>NZ_JFZG01000001.1:28-739 GCF_000607165.1 Ralstonia pickettii
ACGTACGTACGTACGTACGTACGTACGTACGTACGTACGTACGTACGTACGTACGTACGTACGTACGTACGTACGTACGTACGTACGTACGTACGTACGTACGTACGTACGTACGTACGTACGTACGTACGTACGTACGTACGTACGTACGTACGTACGTACGTACGTACGTACGTACGTACGTACGTACGTACGTACGTACGTACGTACGTACGTACGTACGTACGTACGTACGTACGTACGTACGTACGTACGTACGTACGTACGTACGTACGTACGTACGTACGTACGTACGTACGTACGTACGTACGTACGTACGTACGTACGTACGTACGTACGTACGTACGTACGTACGTACGTACGTACGTACGTACGTACGTACGTACGTACGTACGTACGTACGTACGTACGTACGTACGTACGTACGTACGTACGTACGTACGTACGTACGTACGTACGTACGTACGTACGTACGTACGTACGTACGTACGTACGTACGTACGTACGTACGTACGTACGTACGTACGTACGTACGTACGTACGTACGTACGTACGTACGTACGTACGTACGTACGTACGTACGTACGTACGTACGTACGTACGTACGTACGTACGTACGTACGTACGTACGTACGTACGTACGTACGTACGTACGTACGTACGTACGTACGTACGTACGTACGTACGTACGTACGTACGTACGTACGTACG
>NZ_JFZG01000002.1 GCF_000607165.1 Ralstonia pickettii
CCGTCATTCATGGCGGTCATAGCGCACGCCTAATTGATAGATAAAAACAATCAAATATACGATTCGATAGCAAGAAGATAGACTGTCTTCCATCGTGAGCGCATCGCTTACTACTCAATCACCGTGGAGCCCGTCATGTCCTTGCCGCTTGCCTCGAACACCGTCGCGACCGTGCTGGAATGGCTCGCTGCCTATGGTGAATCGCACTGACCTGATGGATGCATGAAGCTGCCCGCGCTTGTCGTGCGGGCGTCAAGAACGCGCGGGGTCGCAAGGAGAAAAAGCATGGCAATGGTGCGGATGTTTGTTTCGGAATGGCAGGGGTTTGCGGGCACCGTGCGCGCGTCGCAGGCAGAGGTGCCGACGCTGTCCGGCATGCCCGGCAGCGCGGCCGGTAGGCTCGGCACCCGCGCTGCGGAATCCGCCCGCCTGCAACGCAAGTGGGTGCGCAAGCAGATCGGTCTAACGATCGTGGCTGCCGGCGCTATGATCGTGCTCCTGCACGGCATGGTGCAGCTCATGGTCTGATGACCGGCCTGATGCTCGGTTGCCATCCGCTCTGCGTTTCGTCATCGGACGCTGCGACGATCGGAACTTGCTGCGCGAGCGGCAACCGAAAGAAGGCTTGAAGCACGCGTGGCCCGACGCTGAATCAAGCGAAGGGCATCGCGTTTTTGCACACCACTTCATAGGGGAATCCAGATGGCAAAGAAGAACAACGGCGCGACTGCCGCAGCCCAGATCAACATCGGCATCGCCGACAAGGATCGCAAGAAGATCGCCGAAGGCCTGTCGCGCCTGCTGGCCGATACCTACTCGCTGTATCTGAAGACGCATTACTTCCACTGGAACGTCACCGGCCCGATGTTCAACACGCTGCATCTGATGTTCGAGACGCAGTACAACGAACTGTGGAATGCCGTCGACCCCGTGGCTGAGCGCATTCGCGCGCTGGGTTATCCCGCTCCGGGCTCGTATTCGGAGTTCGCCAAGCTGTCGTCGATTCCGGAATCGAAGGGCATTCCCGAGGCGATGGACATGGTGCGCGAGCTGGTAGCCGGCCACGAAGCCGTGACGCGCACCGCCCGCAGCCTGTTCCCCGATGTCGACAAGGCCGCCGATGAACCGACCGCCGACCTGCTGACGCAACGCATGGACACGCACGAAAAGACCGCGTGGATGCTGCGCTCGCTCCTGGCTTAAGGCTGGCTTGACGGCCGTTCGCCACGTTTGCGACAGGCGTTTCGACAGCAGCGAATTGCGCCCCTCCCGCGAACCCGTTGTGTTGCGGGTGGGGCTGCATCAACCCCATGACCTAAACGAGAGAATCATGACGACTGAAGCCAAATGCCCGTTTCCCGGCCATGCTCCCGCTGCTTCGCACGCCTTCGGTGGCGGTACGGCCAACAAAGACTGGTGGCCCAATCAGCTGCGCGTTGATCTGCTGAACCAGCATTCCGAGAAGTCTGATCCGCTCGGGTCGAAGTTCGACTACCGCAAATCATTCAATGCGATCGACTACGACGCGCTCAAGGCCGATTTGCGCCGCCTGATGACGGATTCGCAAGACTGGTGGCCGGCAGACTTCGGTCGCTATGGCCCGCAGTTCATCCGCATGGCGTGGCACGCCGCCGGCACGTACCGCACCGGAGACGGCCGTGGCGGTGCAGGGCGCGGCCAGCAACGATTCGCACCGCTCAACTCGTGGCCCGACAACGTCAACATCGACAAGTCGCGCCGCTTGCTGTGGCCGATCAAGCAGAAGTACGGCCAAGCCATCTCGTGGGCCGACCTGCTGATCCTGACCGGCAACGTGGCACTCGAAACCATGGGTTTCCGCACCTTCGGCTTTGCCGCAGGCCGTGAAGACACCTGGGAACCGGACAACGATGTGTACTGGGGCAGCGAGACCGCTTGGCTCGCGCCCACCAACAACCCCAACAGCCGCTACTCGGGCGACCGCAATCTTGCGAACCCCCTGGCCGCCGTGCAAATGGGCCTGATCTACGTGAACCCGGAAGGCCCGGACGGCAACGGCGATCCGCTGGCCGCCGCCCGTGATATCCGCGAAACGTTCGCCCGCATGGCGATGGATGACGAAGAAACCGTCGCGCTGATCGCCGGCGGCCACACCTTCGGCAAAACGCACGGCGCGGGCGCGGCAAGCCACGTTGGCGCCGATGTCGAAGCGGCTCCGCTGGAAGCCCAAGGCCTTGGCTGGGCCAGCACATATGGGACCGGCAAGGGCGCCGACGCCATCACCAGCGGGCTGGAAGTCACCTGGACGCAGACCCCTGCGCAATGGAGCAACTTCTTCTTCGAAAACCTGTTCAAGTACGAATGGGTGCAGGAGAAGAGCCCCGCCGGCGCGCTGCAGTGGGTGGCCAAGGACGCCGATGCGATCATTCCGGGCCCGACGCCCGATTCGCCCAAGCGCCGCCCGACGATGCTGACGACCGATCTGTCGCTGCGCTTCGATCCGGCGTACGAGAAAATCTCGCGCCGCTTCCTCGACAACCCGCAGGCGTTTGCCGAAGCCTTTGCCCGCGCCTGGTTCAAGCTCACGCACCGTGATCTCGGCCCGAAGTCGCGTTACCTCGGCCCCGAAGTGCCGCGTGAAGACCTGATCTGGCAAGACCCGCTGCCGGCGGCCACGTACAAGCCGACCGAGGCCGACATCGCCGACCTCAGGGCGAAGATTGCTGCTTCGGGCCTGACGGCATCCGAACTTGTTGCGGTGGCATGGGCATCTGCTTCGACCTTCCGGGGTTCGGACAAGCGCGGCGGTGCCAACGGTGCGCGCATTCGTCTGGCCCCGCAGAACGACTGGCCAGTCAACCAGCCGGTTGTCGGCACGCTGGCCAAGTTGGAGGAGATTCAGCGCGCCTCCGGCAAGGCTTCGCTGGCCGATGTGATCGTGCTGGCGGGCAGCGTCGGTATCGAACTGGCCGCCAAGGCAGCCGGCACGACGATCACCGTGCCGTTCACGCCGGGCCGCGTCGATGCCACGGCCGAGCAGACCGACGCCGCCTCGTTCGCGCCGCTCGAACCGGTGGCCGACGGCTTCCGCAACTACCAGAAAGCCGACTACGCGATGCCGGCCGAAGTGTTGCTGCTCGACAAGGCCCAGTTGCTGACGCTGACCGCACCTGAGCTGACCGTGCTGATCGGTGGCCTGCGCGCCATCAACATCAACGCGGATGGCAGCCAGCACGGCGTATTTACCGCCACGCCGGGCGCGCTGACCAACGATTTCTTCGTCAACCTGCTCGACATGGGCACCGAATGGAAGCCTGCCGGCGACATCTACGAAGGATTCGATCGCAAGACGGGCCAGCTCAAGTGGACGGGAACGCGCGTCGATCTGGTGTTCGGTTCGAATTCGATCCTGCGCGCGCTGGCCGAGGTGTTTGGCAGCGCCGACGGTAAGGAGCGCTTCATCAGCGAGTTCGTGGCAGCCTGGGTCAAGGTGATGAATCTCGACCGCTTCGATTTGGCCGCCGCCTAAGCTGCTTTCGGCGGGACTAAAATGGCGCCTTGCCTCGTGCAGGCGCCATTTTTCTTTGGTGATTTCCATGCAATCGTCCGCCGCCCAACCCAGCCGCCTCGTGCTCTATGCGCGCCTGATGCGCATGGACAAACCGATCGGCACGCTGCTGCTGCTGTGGCCGACGCTGTGGGCGCTATGGATGGCCGCTGATGGCCATCCGCCGGTGTCGCTGGTGGTGATTTTCACGGTCGGCACATTCCTGATGCGCTCGGCTGGCTGCGCCGTCAACGACTGGGCGGATCGCGACTTTGACAAACACGTCAAACGCACCAAGGAACGGCCGCTGACCGCTGGCCTGATTGCCCCGTGGGAGGCGCTGGCGGTTGCCGCGGCGCTGTCGCTCGTCGCCTTCACGCTGATCCTGCCGCTCAATGCGCTGACCAAGTGGATGTCGGTGGCGGCCATCGTGATTGCCGGCACGTATCCTTTCTTCAAGCGGTTCTTCGCGATTCCGCAGGCGTACCTGGGTATTGCGTTCGGGTTTGGGATTCCGATGGCGTACGCAGCGGTGCAGGATCAGGTGCCGGTGCTGGCGTGGCTGATGCTTGCCGGCAATGTGTTCTGGGCGATTGCCTACGACACCGCATACGCGATGGTCGATCGCGATGACGATCTGCTCATCGGCATCAAAACGTCGGCCATTACCTTCGGACGCTACGACGTGGCGGCGATCATGCTGTGCTACGTGGGGTTCTTTGGGATCATGGCCTGGGCTGGCCATGCGATGGCGCTAGGCGTGGCGTATTGGATCGGGTTTGCCGCTGCCGTGGCGTTGTCGCTTTGGTATTACCCGATGCTGCAGACGCGGGATCGGATGAAGTGCTTTTTTGTTTTCCGGCATAACAATTGGCTGGGGGCTTGTTTGTTTGCTGGGGTGGTGGGGGCGTATTTGCTGCGCTAGGGGGGTGGTGGTGCTTCACCTGTTTCAGCCCCGGCAGGGAACGAAACACAGATGGACCGACCGCCTCAATCCCGCCCAAACTCCTCCCCCATCTCCTTCCCACGAGCCGCCGCAGCATGCATTGCCCGCACAAAGGCAGCCTTAATATCGGCCCCTTCCATTGAAGTCAGCGCCGCATAGGTCGTCCCACCCTTGGACGTCACGCGCTCGCGCAGTACCTCAATCGGCTCAGAGGATTGGCCTGCCAGCGTGGCCGCGCCAATAAACGTCTCGACCGCCAACGTGCGCCCATCCTCTGCCGATAGCCCCAGTTCCTTCGCTGCCTGCTGCATCGCCTCGATGAAATAGAACACGTACGCCGGGCCGCTGCCCGAGATGGCGGTCACCGCATCAATCTGCGCCTCGGCGGGCACCCACACGCTCTTGCCGACAGCATTGGCGATGGCGCTGGCGGTTGCACGGTCGGCATCCGACAGGCCCGCATTGGCGGCCAAGCCGGTCATCCCCAGGCCGGAGAGCGCAGGCGTGTTCGGCATCGCCCGAACCACACGTGCGTGCCCATTCAGCCAACGGGACAGATCCTGGATCCGGATGCCCGCCGCCACCGACAGCACGAGGCTGTCACCCAGATGCGGTGCGAGTTGCGCACAGACCTCACGCATTTGCTGCGGCTTGACGGCCAGGACGATCACGTCGCGGTCGGCCAGTTCTGCGCCCGGGGAGGCGGCGGTGCGAGCGCCCCAGGTTTGTTCGGCGCGGCTGCGGGCAGGCTCGGTCGGGTCCACCACCACGATGTTGGCGCCGTGCGCGCCCTTGGCAATGAGGCCGCCGATGAGGGCCGCTGCCATGTTGCCGCCGCCGATGAAGCCGAGTTTCAGAGTGTCGAGCATGAGAATGGTGGTGTGAAAGAAAACAGGAATTCAGGCGGTTGCATACTGCCGCGCCCCGAAGATGGCGCTGCCGACGCGCACAATGGTGGCGCCTTCGGCAATCGCGTCTTCCAGGTCGGCGGACATGCCCATCGACAGCGTATCAAGCGGGATGCCAGCCTCGCGCAGCCGACCTGCCAGGGCACGCAGATCAGCAAACGGCTTGCGCTGCGCGGCAGGGTTATCGCTCGGCTCGGGCACGGCCATCAGGCCGCGTAACTGCAGGCGGGGCAGCGCCGAGACGGCTTGTGCCACGGCAAGCACTTCATCGAAATCGGGCAGCAGACCATGCTTGCTGGCCTGGCGGCTGATGTTGATCTCAAGACAGACCTGCAGCGGCGGCAAGGTGTCGGGGCGCTGGGCTGACAGCCGCTCGGCAATTTTGAGGCGGTCGACGCTGTGTACCCAGTCGAACTGCTCGGCCACGGTGCGGGTCTTGTTGCTCTGCAGGGGGCCGATGAAATGCCAACGGATCGGGTCGGCGCCCGTGCGCAAGTCGGACAGCGTGTCGATCTTGGCAACGCCTTCCTGCACGTAGTTTTCGCCAAAGAGGCGTTGCCCTGCGGCATGTGCGGCGCGTACGGCATCGGCGTCGAACGTCTTGGAAACGGCCAGCAATGTGACACCCGCAGCATCGCGCGAAGCCAGTGTGCAGGCCGTTGTGATCCGTTGACGCACGGCTTGCAAGTTGGCGGCGATTACAGACATAATCCGGCGACGTTTGTTACAAATAAACAAGGTTCCGGCACGTCAAATCAACGGCTCGGAGCGCGTCTGGAGGCGCCATTGCGACGCCCGGGCGACATAAAAAAGTCGGGGGTCATTATAAGATGGACATCGCGCAGCTTCTGGCGTTTTCCGCCAAGAACAAGGCGTCGGACTTGCACCTGTCGGCCGGACTGCCGCCGATGATCCGGATCCACGGCGACATGCGCCGGATCAACGTGCCGCCGCTCACGCACCAAGATGTGCACTCCATGGTGTACGACATCATGAGCGACGGGCAGCGCAAGGTCTACGAAGAGAACCTGGAAGTCGACTTCTCGTTTGAGATTCCAGGGCTCTCACGTTTCCGGGTCAACGCGTTCAACCAGAACCGCGGTGCTTCAGCGGTGTTCCGGACGATTCCGTCGAAGGTGCTCTCGCTGGATGACCTGAAGGCGCCGGCCGTGTTTGCGGACCTGGCGATGAAGCCGCGCGGCCTGGTGCTCGTCACGGGCCCGACCGGTTCGGGCAAGTCGACGACGCTTGCCGCGATGGTCAACCACCGCAACGAAAACGACATGGGCCACATCCTCACGGTGGAGGACCCAATCGAATTCGTGCACGAATCGAAGAAAAGCCTGATCAACCAGCGCGAGCTTGGTCCGCATACGCACTCATTCGCCAATGCGCTGAAGTCGGCACTGCGTGAAGACCCGGACGTGGTGCTGGTCGGCGAATTGCGTGACCTTGAGACCATTCGCCTGGCGCTCACCGCCGCAGAAACCGGCCACTTGGTGTTTGGCACGCTGCACACCAGCTCGGCCGCCAAAACAATCGACCGGGTCGTCGACGTGTTTCCGTCGGACGAGAAGGAGATGGTCCGGACCATGCTTTCCGAATCGCTGGAGGCGGTGATCTCGCAGACGCTGCTCAAGACGCGCGACGGTTCGGGCCGGATTGCGGCGCATGAAATCATGATTGCCACGCCGGCCATCCGTCACTTGATCCGCGAGAACAAGATCTCGCAGATGTACTCGATGATGCAGACGAGCAGCGGTATGGGCATGCAGACGCTCGACCAGTGCCTGTCGGAGCTGATCAAGCGCTCGGCGATCAACTACGCAGACGCGCGCGCCATCGCCAAGAACCCGGACGCGTTCGCGAGCTGACACGCGAACTGATGCGCTGACTGACACGTCGGCGCGCTTTCCAATTTTCTTCAGGAGGGGCACGCCATGCTGGACCGCGAAGCCGCCACCAAATACATCCACGAACTCTTGCAGTTGATGGTGAACAGCCGTGGCTCGGACTTGTTCATCACGTCGGAATTTCCGCCCGCGATCAAGGTGGACGGCAAGGTCACGCCGATCTCGCAGCAGCCGCTGAATGCCGTGCAGGCTGTCGGTCTGGTCAAGTCGATCATGAACGAGAAGCAGCTGCGCGAGTACGAAGACAGCTCGGAATGCAACTTCGCCATCACAGCGCCGGGTGCGGGGCGTTTCCGCGTGTCGGCGTTCATGCAGCAGGGCCGCGCCGGCATGGTGCTGCGGACCATCAACACGAAGATCCCGACGCTGGACGAACTGGATTTGCCGCCGAGCCTGAACGAGATCGTGATGAGCAAGCGCGGGCTGGTGATCGTGGTGGGTGCAACGGGCTCGGGCAAGTCGACCTCGCTGGCGGCGATGGTGGGCTATCGCAATGCGAATTCGTACGGCCACATCATCACCATTGAAGATCCGGTGGAATACGTGCACACGCACCAGAACTGCGTGGTGACGCAGCGTGAGGTGGGCGTGGATACGGAGTCCTGGCACGTGGCGCTGAAGAACACGCTGCGCCAGGCGCCGGACGTGATCCTGATCGGCGAAATCCGGGACCGCGACACGATGGAATACGCCATCCAGTATGCGGAAACGGGCCACCTGTGCCTCGCCACGCTGCACGCCAACAGCTCGAACCAGGCCATCGACCGGATCATCAACTTCTTCCCGGAAGAGAAGCGTCAGCAGTTGCTGATCGACTTGTCGCTGCACCTGCGCGCGATGATCGCGCAACGCCTGCTGCCGCGTCAGGGCAGGAAAGGGCGCGTACCGGCGGTCGAAATCATGCTGGCCACCCCGCTGGTGCAGGACCTCATCTTCAAGGGCGAGGTGCATGAGCTGAAGGAGGTCATGAAGAAATCCCGCGAGCAGGGGATGATCTCGTTCGACCAGGCGCTGTTCGAGCTGTACGAGGAAAACAAGATCACCTACGAGGATGCGCTGCGCAACGCGGACTCCCTCAACGATCTGCGCCTGCAGATCAAGCTGCACAGCAAGCGCGGCGGGCAGACAGATCTGTCTGCCGGCACTGAACATCTCAACGTCGTGTGATGTGTCGAAAGCGCTACACCATTTGAGGTAATTTGCGGCGCATAACGTTTGCGCCGCTCGGAAGGCCACCCGGCCGTCATGATCTTTCCTTAATATTTGCTGAGAATTGCCGTTTAAGCGGTGAGCGGGCCTGCCAAGTCATCGGCGGGCGCGCATCAAAACGATAAAAGCAACAGCAAATCCGGGTGGGTAAAAACGTGGCAAGCAAGCCGAGGTGTCAGCGCGCGCGGGCGGCGCGGGGCTTTACGCTGATTGAGCTGATGATCACAGTGGCCATTGTCGCCATCCTGTCGATCATTGCGTATCCCAGCTACGTCCAGTACATCGTCCGCTCCAATCGCGCAGCGGCGGAATCCTTCATGCAGGAAGTGGCGTCCGCGCAGGAGCGCTTCCTGCTCGACAACCGTGCCTATGCGCCGGACCTCACGACGCTGCAATACGCCAGCAATGTGCCGGCCAACGTTTCGCCAAACTACACCTTCACGTTGAGCGCCAGCAGTGTGCCGCCGTCCTACCAACTGGCGGCGACTCCGCAGGGCTCGCAGCAGGTGAACGACACCGCATGCGGCACGCTCACCCTGACCAACACTGGTGCCAAGGGGGCGTCCACTGGCGCCTCGAACTGCTGGAAGTGAGGCGAGGCATGAATATCCTGCGCAAGCCCATTCAAGGTTTCACGCTGACCGAGCTGATGGTCACGCTGGCCGTGCTCGCCATTCTCGTGACGATTGCCGTGCCGTCGTTCTCCGGAATGATTGCGACGCAGGCCACACGCAATGCGTCGTTTGATCTGTCGTCCGCCGTGTCGTTGGCGCGTGCGGAGGCGGTCAAGCAGAACGCCATCGCCACCGTCTCGACCACCAGCACGTGGGCGACCGGCTGGACGCTGACGGTGGGCACGCCCGCCACGGTGATCCGCACGTTCGGCCCGTACAGCGGCGTCACCATTGCCGCGAGCAACGGCAACACGCTGTCGTTCGGCAACGATGGCCGACCGACTGCAGGTGGCGTCACGTTCCAGGTCACGCCGACGAGCGCGTCGCAATCGGTCTCGTCGAGTTGCGTACAGGTGGGCGGCACCGGCCGCGTCGCCGTGGTTTCGGGAACGTGCTCATGAACGCCATCGCACATTTGTCACATCGCCGGTTACGCAAGGCCGGGCAGCGTGGGTCGACGCTGATCGAAATCCTGATTTCGGTCGTGATCCTGCTGGTGGCGCTGCTGGGCGCGGCCGGAATGATGGTTCGCTCGAACCAGTCCGAGATGGAGTCCTACCAGCGCGTGCAGGCCCTGACGCTGTTGCAGGACATGGCTGCGCGGCTCAATGCCAACCGCCAGGTGGCCTCGTGCTACGCCGTGGCCGGTGCGATCACCACGGCCGGCACGGGCGGTGTCTCGGCACCCAGTTGCACGACTGGCACGGCCGCGCAGCAAGCCACTGTCACCACCGATCTCGCGGCTTGGAACAATGCGCTGCTCGGCAATACGGAGACCGCCGCCAGCGGCACCGTTGCCCTGGGCGCCATGATCGGCGCGCGCGGCTGTATCGAGGCCGTCGACACGGTCAACCAGATCTATCGCGTGACCGTCGCATGGCAAGGCCTGGTGCAGACCGTGGCGCCGGCGCTGCCTTGCGGCAGCGGCAGCGGCAATTACGGTAACGACGCCTATCGGCGCGCCATCAGCGTGCAGGTGCGCATGGGGGTGCTGTCATGACGCCGAATCGCACCTTGCGACGTTTGCAGCGCGGGATGTCGCTGGTCGAACTGATGGTCGGCTTGGCGCTGGGGCTGTTGCTGCTGACCGCGTTGGCAAGCCTGTATGCGTCCACCTCGCAATCGCGCGTGCAACTGGGCAACAGCGCCACGCAGATCGAGAACGGCCGCTATGCGCTCGACATCATCAGCCAGGAAGTCGGGCTCGGAGGCTTCCTCGGTGATCTGAATCTGCTGGGAACCTCAGCGCTGGCCACGCCCGATGTGTGCGCAAGCGCCACCAACGCACTTGGCTTTACCAACAGCCCTGCCACGGTGCCCGTTGCCATCTACGGCTATGCCGCCAATACGAACCCGGCAACGTGTTTGCCGAACCTATCGCTCAATTCGGAAATCCTGGTGGTGCGACGCGTGTCAACCGCGGCCGTGTTGCCCAGTGCGATCGTTGCGGGTCAGACCTACTTGCAGGATTCGTTCTGCAGTACGGACACCGCCCCCTTTGTCTTCAGCAGCAACAGCGCGGACTTCGTGTTGAAAGACAAAACCTGTGCAAATCCGGCCCCGGTGCGCCAGGTGAGCATACGGGCTTTCTATATTGCTACGTGTGACCGCTGCAACGGCAGCGACAACGGGCTCAATACGCTCAAGATGGTCGAGTTCTCCAATGGCGCGCTGCAGCCGCCCAACTCAATCGCCCAGGGCATCGACGACTTGCATTTCGCCTATGGCGTTGACATGGACGGCAACGGTTCGCCCGATTGCTATGTCGCCAATCCGGGCATCGACAACAGCGCCGCGTGCACCAATGTGGCCGGCTACAACTGGACCGCATCCGCCGCCACGAACTGGAGCAACGTGACCGCCGTACGCATCAACGTGCTTGCGCGCACGCTGGGCGTGTCGCCGGGCTGGACGGACACGCGGTCTTACGACATGGGCCGCGGCACGCTCACCGCCCCTTTCAACGATGGCTATAAGCGACACGTCTATGCGGAACTCGCACGCGTCGCCAATGTAGCCGGCCCACGGGAGTAGCCATGCGGCGCTTATCGGTTCGCCAATCGGCACGTCAGTCGGGCGTGACCCTTGTTGTCACGCTGATTTTCCTGGCGATCTTCATGGGCATCGTCGTGATGATGATGAACTCGGGCGTGATCAACACCAAGATCGCCGCCAACCAGCAATACGGCCTGGAAGCGCGCAGCGCTGCGCAGCAGGGCATTGAGCAGGTCATCAGCGTCGATTTCACCTCGAACCCCGTCGCCACCAACGTGCCGGTGGACGTGAACGGCGATGGCAAGACGGACTACACGGCGCAGGTGGCAGCGCCAACATGTCTGGCGACCAAGCAGATCTCCAATACCCAGTTGACGTTAGACCCGACCAACCCGAATTTCGCCACCGATTCATCCTGCTTTGGTGGCGTCAACACCAATTCCGATACGGGGCTGCTGACCAAGGCGGGCACCCCTGGCGGCATGTCGAACTGTAGCGCGACGCAATGGGACGTCTCCGCCACCGTCAACGATGCGAACGCAACAAAAACGAACACCACATTACATCAGGGTGTCGCTGTACGGGTACTGACTGGCACGTTGTGCCCGTAAGCCCGAACGCGCCAAGCCAGGAAGACTGACATGCGCTCATTTGCCAAACGTATCGCCCTCACCGCAACGGCGAGCCTCATGCTCGCGCTGGCGGGATCGCCGCCAGCAGGTGCGGAGGATATCGATCTCTATACGGGGTTGCAGCAGAACGCTGGCAAGCCGAATGTGCTGATCATCTTTGATGACGGCGCCAACTCTGACGCTAACGCCCAGTTCACCTGCTCTGTGCAAGGCCTGACCGTCGCCAACCCAAAGAAAAGTTCCGGCGCAGAGCAATGTGCGTTGTATGGAGCCATCCAGTCGATCAACAGTACTTCGCCGCTGCTGGGTAACCTGAACCTCGGGTTGATGATGTTCGACCCGAAGAGCCCGGGCGGAATCTTCCGGTTCCCGTCTGCAAGCTCGCCGTCCGCGCAAGCCCTGCAGCTGATGGATGGCACGGGGGTGAACAGTTTCCTGTCGTACATGCAGAATCAGTTCCCAAGCGATCTGAACGGCAACAACGTCCAGACGTCGGGTGCGATGCAGGAGGCCTGGTCCTTTTACTATGGGTACCATTCCTCGCTCAACAAGATGATTGCGTTGTCGGGCAACCAGTACACGTCGCCCCTCACGGATCCGTGTCAGCGCAATTTCATCATCTACATCGGTAACGCCACCAACAGCGGGCATCCGGCTGAAAGCGACTCGCAGATGTACAACGCGCTGGCGGCCGCTGCGCCGACGCCGACTTCTGCACAGCTCCAGCAGATTGTCATCCCCACGTATAACAAGTATCAAAGCAACTGGGGAGACGAGTGGGCGCGCTTCATGTATCAGACCGATCTGCAGGGAACGGCCAATTCGGCCAATCCGCAGAACGTCGTGACCTACGCCATCACGGTCACGGATGGTAATAACCCCGACTACGTCGCGTTCGACAACAGCATGGCCACCAACGGTGGCGGCAAGGCCTACACCATCCAGCTCGGCGACGTGCAAGGGTTGCAGCAGGCCCTGTTGTCGATCCTGAATGAGATCCAGGCCGTCAACAGTGTCTTCGCATCGGTCAGTCTGCCTGCCGCTGTCAACACCCAGGGTCAGTTCCTGAGCCAGGTCTACATCGGTATGTTCCGCCCGGATGCCACTGCCGCGCCGCGCTGGATGGGCAACCTCAAGCAGTATCAGGTCGGCTACGACACGAGCGGCAATATCGTCCTGCAGGATTCTCTTGGGAATCCTGCCATCAGCAGTGCGGGCACGGGCTTCATCGCGCCAACAGCGGTGAGCTTCTGGACCCAGGATCCGCCATTGACGTTCGGTGCGGGCAGCTATGGGACATCGGGTGTATCCGGCTGGCCAACCAACGGTTTTTGGCAGAACAGTCCATCAGGCGTGGGCTGGAACCTCGATTCACCTGACGGCCAGATCGTCGAAAAGGGTGGCGCCGGCGAGATGATGCGTGCCCAGAACGTGACCAGCCAGTCAGGACGGACGCTCTACACGTGCAATGGCGTGGGCACCTGTCCGCTCGGCACGGCCATGCCGTCTTTCGATACGTCCAACAACTGGCTCACGGGCACCAACGGATTGAATGCGATCAATTCCGGCACCAGCGGCGCTCCCACGATCACCTCGGCGCAACAAAACTATCTGATCAACTGGGTACGCGGGCGCGACGTCTATGCGCTTGACGGTGGGGCAAGTACCGGCGCTGGGCAGGAGGCCGAGACCGGACCGGGCGGATCCGTGACCGTGCGCAGTTCGATTCACGGCGACGTGCTGCATTCGCGCCCTGTGGTCGTGAACTATGGGGGTAGCATCGGCATCGTGGCGTTCTATGGCGCCAATGATGGTGTGTTTCATGCCGTCAATGCGAACCAGACCATGGGCATCAACGGCGTCCGGCCGGGTGGTGAACTGTGGGGCTTCATTGCGCCCGAGTTCATCGGCAAGCTGAGCCGTCTCTACGCCAACTCGCCGGAAGTGCAGCTTTCCACGACGCCTAAAGGTATTTCGCCGACGCCGACGCCGCGCGATGATTTCTTTGACGGCAGTACGACCGTCATGCAGGACCAGCGGAATCCGGGAAACCCGCGCACGATCATCTTCCTGACCGCGCGTCGCGGCGGTAACTTGATCTACGCGTTGGACGTGACCAATCCGACGAGCCCGCAATACCTGTGGTCACGCAGCAATAGCGACATTCCGGAACTCGGTCAGACCTGGTCAAAACCGCGTCTCATGACGGTGGCGGGCTACTCCGGCCCACTGCTGATCATGGGGGCTGGCTATGACGCGTCCTCCGAGGACAGTGATCCCGCGCCCGGCACCGATACGGTGGGCCGCGGCATCATCGTGCTCGATGCCTACACGGGTGCGCCGGTGTGGAGCGCGCTTCCCAACTGCACCGGCATGCCTGGTGTATGCGTGAAGAACACCGGTCTGACCCGGTCGATTCCCTCTGACGTCACGGTGGTCGATCGCACGGGCAGCGGCTATATCCAGATGGCTTACGCCGGAGACGTCGGCGGCAATATCTGGCGCGTGGATTTCCAGACGGCCGCAGGCAACACTCCGTCCAACTGGACGATCACCCAGCTCGCTACCCTGGGCGGCGCAGCCAACACCAATAACGCGCGCAAGTTCTTCTATGCCCCCGACGTGGTGCCCACCTCCGCCTACAACGCCATCATGGCGGGCACCGGCGATCGGGAACACCCGCTGTATTCTTCCAACACGATGCCGGGTACGGCCTACAACGTAGTCAACCGGTTCTACATGGTGAAGGATTCGAATCTCGGCAGCATGCCCGCGAGCTGGACCCCCATCACCGAAGCCAATCTGTTCAATGCATCGACGCTGGCGTACGACGGATCGGGTTCGGGCTTCTACATCACACTGCCCAACCCGGGTGAGAAGGTGGTGAACGCTCCGCTGACGGTGGCCGGATACACCACCTTCGGGACGAACACCCCTGCCATTCCCACGGCAGGCCAGTGCTATCCCAACCTGGGTGTTGCGCGCGCCTACTCGGTCGGCTTCCTGACCGGTACCGGGCAGAATCCGAACCGCTCGGTTGTTCTCGACGGCGGTGGCTTCCCGCCCTCGTCGGTGTATGGCGTTGTCCTGATCAATAACGGCAACGGCACCACCTCGTCTGTGCCGGTGTGCTTCGGCTGCGGCAATCAGACGGGCACAAGTGGAGGCGGCTCCGCGCTGGCCCCCGTCCAAGTGACACCTAAGGGCCTCGGCAAACGCAAGCGCACATTCTGGTTCGCCGACACCGACAAGCATTGACCCGCATCGCCCCTCAACGGCCCGCCCAGCGCGGGCCGTTACAATTCCGGACAGATGCCGGAGCACCCCCGTTCCCGCAACCACCCGGAGAGTAGCCATGAGTGACGTCTACGCATTCGAGGCCGATTCGTTGACCGGCCAGCGCGTGCCGCTGTCGCAGTACAAAGGCAAGGTCCTGCTGATCGTGAACACGGCGAGCAAGTGCGGATTCACGCCGCAATACGCCGGTCTGGAGGCGATGTACAAGCGGCTGCATGAGAAAGGCCTCGAGGTGCTTGGCTTTCCGTGCAACCAGTTCGGCAAGCAGGAGCCGGGCGGCGAAGACGAAATCGGCGCGTTCTGCGAGAAAAACTACGGCGTCTCGTTTCCGATGTTCGGCAAGATCGACGTGAATGGTTCGAACGCGCATCCGCTCTACAAGTGGCTGACCTCGGAAAAGCCCGGCGTGCTCGGCATCGGAGCGGTCAAATGGAACTTCACCAAGTTTCTGCTGCGCCGCGACGGCACGGTCTACAAGCGCTATGCGCCCATGACCAAGCCGGAAGAGATCGCCGACGATATTGAGCGGCTGCTGGCGGAGCCGGATCCCGCCTGAGGTTGGGTCAGCCCGACGACCCCCGCACCTTGCGCATGAAATCCGCCAGCGAGCGCTCGGCGGATTCGGCAAAGTGGCGCTCCAGGATGTCGACCTTGACGCAGCGGTCGAGGCGGAAGGTGCGGTAGTCCTGACGGTGCTCGCACCAGGCGGCCACCAGCCAGACTTGTCCCCAGAAGAACAGGCCGAGCGGCTGGATACAGCGCTCGGTCAACTGACCTTGCGCATCCCGGTAAGACAGCCGCGCAACGGCGTGGCGGCCGAGCGCCGCATGCAGCGTGTCAAAGATCTGTTTGACCTCGCTGCCCATGCCGTAGCCGGGGGCGAAGATGCGTGTGGTCTCGGCTTCGTTGCGGCGCTCCGCAGGCAGGGCGCCCATCAGTTTTTCCAGTGCCGCTTCCACCGAGTCGGCCATGGTGCCGCCGCTCCACGCCTTGATCATCCGCGCGCCGGCCACCAGGGCCTCGACTTCATCGGCGGTGAACATGAGCGGCGCGATATCGAAGCCCGCGCGCATGCGGTAGCCGATACCGGCTTCGCCTTCGATCGGCACGCCCGAGACGGACAGGTCGCGGATGTCGCGATACACCGTGCGCTCGGACACGCCGAGGCGCTCGGCCAGCATCGCCGCCGTGGTCAAGCGGCGGCCTCGCAGGATCTGGGCAATCTGGAACAGGCGGTCGGCGCGGCGGGTCATGCGCGGCATTGTAGTGGCCTTCGGCCCGGGTGCAATGCGCGCCATATCCCCTACGCGCCGAAGGGCGTCAGCTCACGTTGCGGGTGGATGTCCACCACGTCGACCTGCTCGCCACGGCGCAGCATGCGCTTGCCCAGTCGCGGGAAATCGGCAATCTCGATGTTCAGATGTTCGCCGCCGCACAGATAGACGAGGTCTTCCTTGCCGCAGTTGCGCAGGTGGTGCGCGATGCCCGTGGGGAACGCCATGAAATCGCCGGCGCGCACGGTGAACATGCTGTCTGCGATTTCAGCCTGCGCTTCGCCAGAGAGGATGTAGATCCATTCCTCTTCGCGCTGGTGCGAGTGATAGACGAATGATTCCTTGCCCGGCGGCACGCGCGCGAAATTCACGCCGGTGCGCTTGAGCCCGAGTAGCCGGCCCATCATGGTGCCGTGGATTTCCGACAGGCTGTTCCAGGGGTGCGAAAACGACTGCGTGCGCGCGGTGACATCCGCTGCACGCATGAGATACGGGGATTGGCTCGGCATGGTGTTCTTCTTCTCTGTCTCGTAGTGAAGGCCGGCGCCCGCGCACCGGCCTCGGGGGCGTTACTGCTGTAGCAGGTACGCCTGTGTCTTGGCGTCCGGTTCGTGCAGGCCGACGCGGTTGCCTTCGGTGTCGACGATGTGGGCGATGCGGCCCATGTGGTCGGGCAGCGTCATCGGGCCGAATACGCATTGGCCGCCACTGCCGTTCACGCGTTCCAGCACCGCATCCAGATTGGGTGCGTTCAGGTAGACCACGCTGCCCTTGTCGGACGGCGCAAAGCCTTCGCCCTTGACCAGGGCACCATGGACGGTCGTCTCACCGGCCGGAAACACGCCCATGGTCAGATCGCCCATGTCTTCCTGCTTGAGCTGCGTGTCGAAGACGTTCTCGTAAAACTTCACCGCGCGCGGGAAATCGTTAGCGGGGATTTCAAACCAGTTGATCACGCTTGCCATGTTGTCGCTCCGGTTGATGAGGCAGGCGGTTGGGGGAACCTGTCTCGTTAAGGTGGAGCGATTCTGGCGGGGGGCTCCTGACAGCGTTCTGTCAGGAGCATTCAGGAGGACTGCGGAGTGTGTTGAACATTGCCCAGGCAGTGAACTCCGGGCGGAGGGGGAAACAGTTCAGTGCGGAATCCAGCCCGCCAGCAGCGGCACCAGCACCGCCGTCAGCACGCCATTCAGGCCCATGCCAAGCGCGGAGAACGCACCCGCCTCCGGATTGACCTGAAACGCGCGCGCCGTACCGATGCCATGCGCCGCAATGCCGGTAGCAAATCCGCGCACGCTGTACTCGCGCACGCGCAGCAGATTCAGCAGCCGCGTCGTGGTGGTCGCACCGACAATGCCGGTAATGAGCACCAGCACCGCCGTAATGGTCGGTGCGCCGCCGATCTTCTCCGAGATGCCCATCGCGATCGGGATCGTCACCGATTTCGGCGCCATGGAGCGTAGCGTTTCGGGCGATGCGCCCAGCAGCCATGCGATGCCCACGGCTGACACCACCGCCACGATCGACCCTGCCAGCAGCCCGCCCACCAGCGGCAGCGCGTGGCGGCGCAGCTTCGCCCATTGCTGGAACAGCGGTACGGCCAGCGCGACGGTGGCCGGGCCCAGCAGAAAGTGCACGAACTGCGCGCCGTCGAAGTACGTCTTGTACGGCGTGCGCGTGAGCGTCAGCAGCGTGCCCAGGATGACGACCGCAATCAGCAGCGGATTGACCATCGGGTTGAAGCGGCTGCGCTCGTGCAGGCGCACGCCGATCAGGTAGGCAATGAGCGTGGCGGTCAAGCCCAACAGCGGGCTGGCGGCCAGGTAGACCCAGAGCTGGTGCAGGTTGGGAGCCATCGCGTTCATGGGGCCAGCTCCTCGTTGCCTTCGCCGCTGTCACCCATGCGGCGCATCAGCGCGCGGGTGACGAGCGCACCGGCGGCGATCGATAGCCACGTCGACACAACGGTCGCCACGACGATCGGCAGCCACTCCTGCCCGATGCGGTTCAGTTGCGTCATCACGCCCACGCCGGCCGGCACGAACAGGATGGTCAGATGTCGGAGCAGGTCACTGACGGTGCCCTGCATGACTTCGAGCACGCGGCCCTTGTCTACCAGCAGGTAGATGACCAGCAGCACCATGCCGATCACCGGGCCGGGCACCGGCAGGTGCAGCGAATACGTCAACAGCTCTCCCACCGACTGGAACGTCAACAGGATCGCGAAGGTTTGCAGCATGGGGCCTCCGGGTGAAACGAAGCGCCAAGTATAGAACCCGGCTGCGTTCGTTTCAGCCCAGCATGCGGTCGACCAGTTCGATCCAGTGTTCGACCGGCGTGTCTGTGCCGCTCTGCAGATGCGTCACGCAGCCGATGTTGGCGGTGACGATGCGCTCGGGCTGCGTCGCTTGCAGCTTGGCGAGCTTGTCGTCGCGCAGGCGGTAGGCGAGCTCCGGTTGCAGCACTGAATACGTGCCCGCCGAACCGCAGCACAGGTGGCTGTCGGCGCAGAGCTTGACGTCCACGCCCAGCGAAGCGAGCAGCGTTTCGACCGCGCCACGAATCTGCTGACCGTGCTGCAGCGTGCAGGGCGGGTGCCACGCCACGCGCGGCCGTTGCGCTTCCGGTTTGGCCTTCTGCAGAAGCTGTTGCGAGAACGCTGGCAGCACCTCGCACAGGTCGCGCGTCATGGCGGACACGCGCGCCGCACGCTCGGCATAGGCCGGATCGTCGCGCAGCAGGTGTCCGTATTCCTTGACCATCGCGCCACAGCCCGAGGCGGTCATGACGATGGCCTCGGCGCCGGCTTCGATATGCGGCCACCACGCATCGATGTTGGCGCGCATGTTGCCGAGGCCGCCTGCGTGGTCGTTCATGTGATACCGGATGGCGCCGCAGCAGCCCGCGCGGTCTGCGCTGATGAGCTGCACGCCCAGCTTGTCGAATACGCGCGCCGTGGCTGCATTGATGTTGGGAGACATGGCGGGTTGTACGCAGCCTTCGAGCAGCAGCATCTTGCGTGCGTGCGCGGTGTTTGGTCGCACGCCAGCGTGGGGCTGCTTGGCCGGGACCTTGTTGCGCAGCACTTGCGGCAACATCGGCCGCACTGCCTGCCCGAGCTTGAGCGCGGAGCCAAACAGCGCCGGCCGTGTCAGCCCCTCGCGCAGCGCCCAGCGCACGGCGCGTTCGCCCAGGGGGCGCGACTCTCCTTTCGCGTCGAGCTGGTCATCGACGATCTTGCGGCCGATCTCCACCAGGCGCCCGTAGGTCACGCCGGATGGGCAGGTCGATTCGCAGTTGCGGCAGGTCAGACAGCGGTCCAGGTGCAGACGCGTTGCCTCACCGGCGGGTTGGCCCTCCAGCACCTGCTTCATCAGGTAGATGCGTCCTCGCGGGCCGTCAAGCTCATCGCCGAGTAGTTGGTAGGTCGGGCAGGTGGCCGTGCAGAAACCGCAGTGCACGCACTTCTGCACGATGCTTTGGGCTTCTTCGCCCTGAGGGGTGTTGCGCAGGAACGCCGCGAGCGTGATTTGCATGATGGGCTTGCGTTAGAAGTCGGCGTACAGACGGCCCGGGTTGAAGATGCCGTGCGGATCGAAGCTGTCCTTCAGGCGCTTGTGCACAGCCATCAATGGCGTGGCGACAGGCGTGAAGATGTCGCTGGCGCGGTCGCCGTTGCGGAACAGCGTGGCGTGGCCGCCGGCCTTGCTTGCTGCGTTGCGGATAACGTCAGCCGAGGTGTTGGCGGTGTCGATCCACCAGCGCTGGCCGCCGCCCCATTCGACGAGTTGCTCGTCGGCAGACGCATGGCCGAGCGCCAGTGGCGGCGTAGCCGGGGGCAGGGCGATGCGCCACAGCGGCAGGCTGCCCTGCACGGCACGCGCAAAGAACGCATGCGATTGCTCGCGCAGGTCGCGCCAGAACGTCGCGCCTTCTGCGTCGTCAACGCGCTCGCCGCCGAGCTTGGCAATGGCTGCGCGCACCGCCGCATCGGCACCGCTCAGGCGTACCCACAGCACACCGTCGATCCACGCAGACGCCGCGATCGGCAGCGGCTGGCCGCCCCAGCGGTTCAGGGTATCGATGGCTTCGCCTTGCGCCATGGCAAAGCGCAGCGTTGCATCGCAGGACGGTATCGGCAGCACCTTGAGCGACACCTGCACGATCAAGCCGAGCGTGCCGAGCGCGCCGGCCATCAGACGCGAGACGTCGTACCCGGCCACGTTTTTCATCACCTGGCCGCCGAAGTTGAGTATGTCGCCGCGGCCATCCATGACGACGGCGCCGAGAACGAAATCGCGCAGCGCGCCCACCGACTGCCGGCGCGGGCCGGACAGGCCGGATGAAAACGCACCGCCGACGGTCGCCTGCTTGCCATCCGCGGCAAAGTGGGGCGGTTCGAACGCCAGCATCTGCCGGTGCTCGGCCAGCGCGGCTTCGATCTCGACGAGGGGCGTGCCGCTGCGCGCCGTGATGACGAGTTCGGCGCAGTCGTAGTCGACGATGCCGGACCATTCGCGTGTGTCGAGCACGGTGCCGTGGGGTGCCGGTGCGCGGCCGTAGAAATCCTTGGTACCGCCACCACGCAGGGTGAGCGGCGTTCGGCTTTCGGTGGCCTGGGCAACGGCGTCACGAAAGCGCGAGAGCGCGGGCGAAAGGGCAGTGTCTGGGGTGGTTGGCATGTCGAACTTTCTGGCGGGCAGCTCACTGGCTGCCAGCTGTCTCCGTTGGAAGCTGTGGGAGCCGGGTGCCGCAGCGCTTGCAGAATGCGGCGTCTGTATCGTGACGGTCGAGCGTGCAGCCGCTGCACGCGCGGGTCTGCGGTGGGGTGGCGGAGCCGGAGCCTTCACGCATGGTGTTCACCAGTTCCGCGCCGATGATGCCGGTGGGAAACGCGATGATGCTGTAGCCGAGGAGGATGGTGAGCGAAGTGATGAACTGCCCCAGCGGTGTCTTCGGTACCAGGTCGCCGAAGCCAGTGGTGGTGAGTGTGACCACCGCCCAATACATGCTGACCGGAATGCTGGTGAAGCCATGCTGCGGGCCCTCCACCACGTACATCACGGTGCCCAGGATGATGGTGATGATGAAGACGGTGCCCAGGAACACGAAGATCTTGTGCCGCGCGTTCAGCAGCGCACGCAGGAGGATCTGCGCCTCTTCAAAGTAGACCGTGATCTTCAGTATCCGGAAGATGCGCAGCAGGCGCAGCAGCCGCACATCGAGCAGGTAGGCCAGTTCGGGCACAAAGATCGCCAGCCACGTCGGCAGGATCGAGATGAAATCGATGACGCCGTAAAAGCTGAGCACGTAACGCCACGGCCTGCGTACCACGAGGATGCGCATGACGTATTCCGCCGTGAACAGCAGCGTGAAGAGCCACTCGAGCACCGTGAACAGCGTGCCCGCGCGGCCGCTGACGCTCGGCAGGCTGTCGAGCATCACCACCAGAACGCTGGCGAGGATGGCGCCAAGCAGGGTCAGGTCGAACAGCCTGCCGGCGCGCGTGTCGGCTTCGAAGATGACGCTGTACCAGCGTTGGCGCCAACCGCTCTCGGGCTTGCCAAGATGCTCGCCAAGGCGCGCGTTGTGGGCGTGCCAGCGGTTCCGGGCGGTACGGGGCGGATTCGTCATGACTGCGGGCTTCAGAAGCGCGGCAAATCGGGATGCGGCAGCAGGCCGTTGCGCACGTGGAGCTTGCCGTATTCGGCGCAGCGCGCGAGCGTGGGGATGGCCTTGTCGGGGTTCAGCAGGCGTACCGGATCGAAGGCCGCCTTCACGCGCAAAAAGGCGTCACGTTCTTCCGTCGAGAACTGCACGCACATCGAGCTGAGCTTTTCCACGCCCACGCCGTGTTCGCCCGTCACGGTGCCGCCCAGTTCCACGCAGGTCTCCAGGATGTCGGAGCCGAACAGCTCGGCGCGGTGCCACTCGTCCTGGTCTTCGCCGTTGAAGAGGATGAGCGGGTGCATGTTGCCGTCGCCCGCATGGAACACGTTGATGCAGCGCAGGGCGTACTTCTGCTCCATCTGCTGGATGCGCCGCAGCAGCGTGCCGATGTGCTTGCGCGGGATGGTGCCGTCCATGCAGTAATAGTCCGGCGAGATGCGGCCGGCTGCCGGAAACGCGTTCTTGCGTCCGCTCCAGAACTTCAGGCGCTCGGCTTCGCTTTGCGAGACCTGGATGCGCGTGGCACCCGAGGCGCGCAGCACTTCGCTCATGCGCGCGATTTCTTCGGCCACTTCTTCGGGGGTGCCGTCGGACTCGCACAGCAGGATGGCTGCCGCATCGAGGTCGTAGCCGGCGCAGACGAATTCTTCAACAGCGGCGGTGGCGGGCTTGTCCATCATTTCCAGCCCCGCCGGGATGATGCCTGCGGCAATCACGTCGGCCACGGCGTTGCCGCCGGATTCCACATCGTCGAAGCTCGCCATGATCACCTGCGCCAACTGCGGCTTGGGGATCAGGCGCACGGTCACTTCCGTCACCACGGCCAGCATGCCTTCGGAGCCGACCACCGTGGCCAGCAGGTCCAGGCCGGGTGCGTCGGGTGCTTCGCTGCCGAATTCGACGACCTCGCCATCCATCATCACGGCGCGCACGCGCAGCACGTTGTGCACGGTCAGGCCGTATTTCAAGCAGTGCACGCCACCCGAGTTTTCATTGACGTTGCCGCCAATGGTGCAGGCAATCTGCGACGACGGATCGGGTGCGTAATACAGCCCGTGCGGATTGGCGGCTTCAGAGATGGCGAGGTTGCGTACGCCCGGCTGCACGACCGCCGTACGCGTATAAGGATCGACCTTGATGATGCGTTTGAACTTGGCCAGCGACAGCACCAGCCCGCCCGGCGTCGGCATTGCACCGCCCGAGAGGCTCGTCCCCGCGCCGCGCGGCACCACGGGCACGCCCATGCGGTGGCACACACGCAGGATTTCGACGACCTGCGCCTCGGTATCCGGCAGCACCACGGCCAACGGCACCTGCCGGTAAGCGGCGAGGCCATCGCATTCATACGGGGTGGTGTCTTCGCGCTCCCAGAGCAGCGCGTCGTCGGACACGATTCGGGACAGCGCGGCCGTCAGCTCGGCCTGCAGGGCAGATTGATCGCGGGCGGTAGCTGACAAAGACGATGGCGCATTCATGGGGTGTCTCTCATGGTTCTGCCCGCCAGCGGTGGCCGGGGTGGGAGGCACTATAGCCCGGCCGCCGCGCCGCGCGGCGTGTTAAGGACTTTTGCTGCGATGAATTTGGCTCGCCGGGGCGGCCAATGTGGTTCATCGCGATGCAGCAATACGAAGCGCGGCTACCAATCCAGCCCAAGCAACCAATCGACAAACTGCCGCGCCTCGGGCTTCATCGGCGCCTGTTCGCGCTGGACGATGTAATAAGCATGTGGCGAGGCCGACTCGATGTCCAGTAGCCGCACAATCTGCCCCGAGCCCAGCCAGTTGCGCGCCATCGCCTGCCGCACCAGCGCGACGCCCTGGTTGGAGGCCACCGCTTCGAGCATCAGGCCGATGTCGTTGAACAGCGAGCCGGTGGCGGGCTCCGCCGCGTCCAGCCCCGCCGCCTCAAACCAGGGGCGCCACGGCTCCAGCGGACTACGCAGCAGCGTGAGGTTCAGCAACTGCGACGCTTCGGTGATGGTGTTGCCGCTGATCTGCTCAAAGTAGCCCCGCCCGCATGCCGGGAACACCGGCTCGTTGAGCAGCAGCGTCGTCTTCAGGTCCGGATAGCGGCCGGTGCCGTAGCGGATCTCGACATCGGTGTCCTCGGCTTTCACGTCAAGGAACGGGATGGAGAGATGCAGTTCCAGATCAATGTGCGGGTACAGCGCGTTGAATTCCGGCAGACGCGGCACGAGGTGCTGGCGGCCGAACGTGGGTGGGATCGCCACGCGCAGCCGCGCGCGCTGCTTGCTGAATTCCGGCCGCGCCAGTTCGTGCAGCGTGTCGAGCGCGACTTGTACGCTGCGCAGGTAGCGCGTGCCCGCGGCGGTCAGCCGCAGCGCGGTGCCGGTGCGCACGAACAGGTCTTCGCCCCATAGCTCTTCGAGGTTCTTGATGCGGTGCGATACCGCGCTGGGCGTGACGGACAGTTCTTCGGCCGCACGCGCGAAGCTCGCATGGCGCGCCCCCGCCTCAAAGGCAATCAGCAGATGCAGCGGAGGAACGCGCTTGAAGACGGAGGACATGCGGGCGGTCGCTGGTGGGTGAGTCGGTTACAGGTGGAAGATCTTGCCGGGGTTCAGGATGTGCTTCGGGTCCAGCGCCTGCTTGATGCTGCGCATCAGGTCGATCGCATCGTTGCCGTGTTCGGCGATGAGGAAGTCCATCTTGTGCAGGCCCACGCCATGCTCGCCCGTGCAGGTGCCGTCCATGGCGATCGCACGCGCAACGATGCGCTGGTTGATGCGCTCGGCTTCTTCCAGTTCTTCCGGCTTGTTCGGGTCGATGAGCAGCGCGACGTGGAAGTTGCCATCGCCCACATGGCCGACGATGGGGGCGGGCAGCTGCAGCGCGCTGGCGAGCAGATCCTTCTCGGTTTCCACCACGCAGTCGGCCAGGCGCGAGATCGGCACGCATACGTCGGTGGTGACGGCGCGGCAGCCGGGCTTGAGCTGCAGAAACGCAAAGTAGGCGTTGTGGCGGGCGTTCCACAGGCGGCTGCGGTCTTCGGGGCGCGTTGCCCATTCAAAGCCTTGGCCTTTGTGTTCAGCGGCGATCTGCTGGACGGTCTCGGCCTGTTCCTGCACGCCGTGCTCCGAGCCGTGAAACTCGAAGAACAACGTCGGCATCTCGGGCAGCGTGAGCTTGTCGTACTGGTTGATCGCGCGGATGGCGAGCGCGTCGACAAACTCCACGCGCGCGATCGGCACGCCCATCTGGATGGTGTCGATCACAGCGGACACCGCATCGCCCATGCTCGGGAATGCACACACCGCCGCAGACACGGCTTCGGGCTGCGGATACAGCTTCAGCGTGATCTCGGTGATGATGCCAAGCGTGCCTTCGCTGCCGATGAAGAGGCGCGTGAGGTCGTAGCCCGCCGACGATTTGCGTGCACGGTTGGCCGTCTTGATGATGCGGCCGTCAGCGGTGACCACCGTCAGGTTCAGCACGTTCTCGCGCATCGTGCCGTAACGCACGGCATTGGTGCCGGACGCGCGTGTCGCGCACATGCCGCCGATGGACGCATCCGCGCCCGGGTCGATCGGGAAGAACAAACCGGTATCGCGAATCTCGGTATTGAGCTGCTTGCGCGTGACGCCCGGCTCGACCGTCACCGTCAGGTCTTCGGGGTGCACCGACAGCACGTGGTTCATCTGCGAGAGATCCAGGCTCACGCCGCCGGCCACGGCCAGGAGATGGCCTTCGAGCGACGAC
The DNA here is from genome assembly GCF_000607165.1 of Ralstonia pickettii. Lineage (GTDB taxonomy): Bacteria > Pseudomonadota > Gammaproteobacteria > Burkholderiales > Burkholderiaceae > Ralstonia > Ralstonia holmesii. The sequence continues at coordinate 25,764 of NZ_JFZG01000002.1, forward strand.
CCGGCGCCATACGGGATCAGCGGAATCTCATGTTCAAAGCAGAGTTTGGCGACGGCGGCGACTTCCTCGGTGGTCTGCGCGAAGACGACGGCGTCGGGCAGCATCGGGTCGTAGGCGGATTCATCGCGGCCGTGGTGGGCGCGTACGGCTTCGGTGGTGGAGATGCGATCGCCGAAGCGGGTGCGCAGCGCGTCGAGCATCGCAGGCGGAATCGGTTTGCGGATGCTCTGGGAGGGAGGGGCTGGGTGGTTCATGGCGTCTCGCGTGGGGCGGCGGTCTGAAGCCGGCTCGGGCTGTCATTCTAACGCCGGGGGCATGCCGCCCTTGCGATAATGGCGCCACCAACATTGACGCTATACAGGGAGACGCACCGTGGGCAACCGCCTATCCAAAATCGCTACCCGCACCGGTGACGACGGCACGACCGGCCTCGGCGACGGCAGCCGCACGGCCAAGGACAGCCTGCGCATTGCCGTCATCGGCGACGTCGACGAACTGAACTCGCACATCGGCGTGCTGCTCACGGAGACGCTGCCCGAGGGCGTGCGCGCCGCGCTCACGGCCATCCAGCACGACCTGTTCGATCTGGGTGGCGAATTGTGCATTCCCGGCTACACGATGGTGACGACTGCGCACGTGCTGCGGCTCGACCAATGGCTGGCCGATTACAACGCCGATCTTCCGCGGCTGGCCGAATTCATCCTGCCCGGCGGCAGCCGCGCTGCGGCACAGGCGCATGTCTGCCGCACCGTCGCGCGCCGTGCCGAGCGCAGCATCGTCGCTTTGGGCCGCGCAGAGACCATCGGCGAGGCGCCGCGCCAATACGTCAATCGCCTGTCGGACCTGTTGTTCGTGCTGGCGCGCGTGCTCAATCGCGCAGATGGCGGCACGGACGTCCTGTGGAAGCGAGACGAGCACAAGCCGACCTGATCGCAGTCGGCGCACCAAACAAAATGGCCCGGTTGCGTACCGGGCCGTTTTGCTTTGCAGCGCGTGGATCAGTTCACGCTGGTCGGCGTGGTCGTGGTTTGTGCCACGGCAGCCAAGCCTGCCAACTGCCCCGGCGTCGTGATGGTCAGCGCCTGTGATGGCGTCGGCGCCGGGAAGCCGCCTTCGGCCAGCGCTTCCTTGATCGTGCGGTTGGTGTCGAAATAAACCTGCCAGTAGCTGTCGTTGTGCGTGTACGGGCGCACGGCCAGCACGGGCCCCACCAGGTTGAACTCCAAAATCTCCACGTCGACGGCCGGATCGCTCAGCACGTTCGGAATGGCGGAAACCTTCTCCTTGAGCAGCGCGATGGCGGCGCGGTGGTCGGCGCTTCCGGCCAGTTGCGCCTTCAGCTCGACGCGGCGGTAGGGGTTCAAGGTGTAGTTCTGGATCGTGTCTGCGAAGATCTTGCCGTTGCCGACCATCGTGACCACGTTGTCCGGCGTATTGATCGTCGTGGCAAACAGGCCGATCTCCTTGATCGTGCCCGTCACGCCGCCGGCCGTCACGAAGTCGCCCACCTTGAACGGCCGCAGCACGATCAGGAATGCGCCCGCCGCAAAGTTCGACAGCAGGCCCGACCACGCCATGCCGATGGCCACACCGGCTGCGGCAATCAGCGCCGCGAACGTCGTCGTCTGGATGCCGAAATAACCCAGGATGCCGATCACCAGCAGCACGTTCAGTGTGACGGTAATGATTGAGCCCACATAGCGCAGCACGGTCGGGTCAACCTTCTGCCGGCTCAGCGAGCCTTCCACCATGCGCACCGCCAGATTGATCAGCCAGCGGCCGACTACCCAGAAGACGATGGCGCCGAGGACCTTCATGCCGACGTCGGCGGCGTATTGCGCCACGATCGCCTGGTACTTGTTTGCGGTGTTGACGGCGGTGTCCGCCAGGGTGTCTGCCATGGATGCCTCCGGGGGAGCAGGGGGAATCCACCTACGATATGTCAAAGACAACGCACTTGTGTGACTTTGGTGCGTCTTGCTCACATTTGTTATATGTTGCGCCGCACCAGTGCCCGCACCGGCAACAGAAGGCGCCCCCGACGGCCTTTGCCGTCATTTCATGGCGCCTATGTTGCATAGGAGGGCCGTGGTCAATAGCGAGCATCGCCGGGTTTCTTATCCTTCGGCCAGTCATTGACCTTGGGCGCAAAATCCGGGCGGGGCATGTGTGAGAAGAACTGCGCCACATCCACTGCCTCTTGATCCGTCAGCCCGCCTTGACCCAGTGGGAAGCGATTGTGAAATGCGATCGGCATGTTGTGCTTCACAAAGGCTGCCGCAGTGTAGGTGCGCGCCATGCCTGCGCCAATGTTGAACGACTGGTCACCCCAAAGCGGCGGATAGACATATTGGCCTTGCGCGTTCGTGATGCCTTCTCCGTTGGCACCGTGGCACAGCGCACACTGGGCCGTATAGATGTTCCGTCCATTTTCCACATTGGGCACCAGACTCTTGTCGATCTTGCCCACGCCGCGTCCAGGGACCTTGTCTTCCGGCTTGGTCTCGCGCTTCATCCAGTCGAAATAGGCGACCATGGCTTTCATCTCTTCGGAATTCACCGGCAAAGGCTTGCCGTTCATCGAGCGAAGGAAGCAACCATTGATGCGCTCTTCGAGCGTTATGACACGCCCGGCGCGCGGTGCGTAGCTGGGGAAGAAGGCAGAGATTCCGACATAGGGCGACCCGTCGGCAACCGTGCCTGCATTGAGGTGACAACTGGCGCAATTGAGCTTGTTGCCAACATTCTTGGGCAGCATGTTGTGCGTATCGATGTTCAGGCGCGCGCCTAGCACCAACTGCTTGGCGTTGGGTTCATCAAGCACGGCGGCCAAGCGCGGTGTTTCGAACGGGGTGGCATCCAGTTTCCTGACCTCCAGTTCCTTGCGTGCCTTGCCCACGTCGGATGCAGCCACTTGTTGCTGCTTGGCGCTGCCCCAGCTTTCGCGCGTGAAGTTCACGATCTCGGCGATTTCCTGGTCGCCCAGCCGAGCAAACGAAGGCATGGTTAGCACTCGGGCATGGCTGACCGTCTGTGCAGTGGCAGAGCCAGTCAGCAGAATATGCAGCAGCGTGGCCGGGCTGCTCTCGCCCAGTACCGGGTTGCCTGCCAGTGGCGGGAACACGTTGGGCACGCCATCGCCGTTGCTGCGGTGGCAATCGGCACAGAACTGCAGATACCCCAAGCCGCCGCGGCTGGTGTAGAGATTTGGCGGCGGGTTGGGCGCGCCGGTGGCATGCTGCACCGGCTGTGTCGATGCCCCTGAGGCAGGTGGGACGATCACGGGCGCAGGACCTTGCGCAATCTGCATCGGCTTGTCGATTTTGCTGGTGGGCAAGGACTTCAGGTACTCGCCAATCGCCAGCAAATCGCCGTCCGTCATGTACTGCGTGCTGTGCTGTACTACGTCCACCATGTTGCCCGAGACGGCGCCATGGCGGTTGCGCCCGGTCTTGAGCATTTCAGCGACATCCTGCGGTGTCCAGAGGCTGCGCAGACTCAGGGCACGCCAGCCTTCGACCGTTTCACCGGCCAGGAAGTATCTGCCGTTGGAGTCGGCCTCGGTCATGGTCTTTTCCTGAAAGCCGATACCGCGCGGCGTATGGCAGGCGCCGCAGTGCCCCAGGCCTTGCACGATGTAAGCCCCCCGGTTCCACTCCTGAGATTGCGAAGCATTCGGCCGGAACGGCTGGCTATCCAGAAAAGCCCAGTTCCACAGCGACAATCCCCAGCGCTGGTTGAAGGGAAACGACATACCCAGCGGCCTGTTGGTCTGCTGCACTGGCGCCACACCCTTCATCAGATAGGCGTACAGCGCTCGCATGTCCTCCGGCGTCATCTTGGCGTAGGACGGATACGGCATGGCCGGATACAGGTTGTGACCATCCGCGGCGATGCCCCTACGCATCACGCGATCAAACTGGTCAAAGGTATAGCGCCCGATGCCTGTTGTGGCTTCTGGCGTGATGTTGGTCGAATACAGCACGCCAAACGGCGTCTGCAGTGCAAGCCCGCCGGCCATCGGCTTGGATTTATCGCTGGTATGACATGCGACGCAGTCGCCCAGCCGCGCCACATAACGCCCTCGCGCCACTTGCGCGCGCGTCGCATCGTCCATGTTCTTCGCATCGCTCGCAGGCAGGTCGTCAATCACCTGGGGCAACTGCGTATGGGCAGCGGCGATGGTATGAGCCGCGGGTGTCGTCGTACCCAGCGAAGCGCCAGAGGCATGCGTAGGCGCGACCGGCTGTAGTTGGGCTTGCGCCCCGCACTGCCACGCGGCAAATGTCGCGGTCATGAGCATGAACTGCAAAAGCCGCTTTTTCGTACGCTTGGCTGCGTGGGAGTTGGGCATGCTGACTTGTTCTTCCGGGGGGGGGAAGGGTGGACTTAAGGGGGAGTCACCATTTTATTAAGAGGGGTAACCGTAAGATCACATCGTGCTCGCTTCTATTTGATCTATCGCACGATTGCCCCGTTGGGTGGGTTGCTCACTTCAAGCGCGGGGATCGGGAGCCGATCCAGGTGCGGCAAGACGACAGAGAGAACAACTTGCCCATCGCGGTTCTGGTCAGCCTCCGGATCGCCCCGGTTTGCAGCGTTCGTCCTGCGCGGAAACAAAAAAAAGGACGCCCTAAGGCGCCCTTCTTTGCGTCACTCTGGCGTGACTCAGTTGCCGCTGCCCGGCACCAGACGGCGCTTGCGCACGGCGTCGGCCAGCGTTTCCAGCACCTTCACCGAATCGTCCCAGCCGATGCACGCATCGGTCACGCTCTGGCCGTAGGCCAGGTCCGACACCGGCGTGCCCTGCACGTGGTCCTGGCGACCAGCGTTGATGTGCGACTCCACCATCACCCCCACGATGCGGTTGTCGCCGGCAGCCATCTGGCGGCCGATGTCTTCGCACACCGGGATCTGGTTTTCATGCTTCTTGCTGCTGTTGGCGTGCGAAGCGTCGATCATCAGGCGCGCGGCCAGGCCCGACTTGGAGATGGCGTCGCAGGCTTCCTGCACGCTGGCGGCGTCATAGTTGGGCGCTTTGCCGCCGCGCAGGATGATGTGGCAGTCCTCGTTGCCCGCCGTCGACACGATGGCCGAATGGCCGCCCTTGGTGACTGACAGGAAGTGGTGCGGCTGCGATGCGGCCTTGATGGCGTCCACGGCGATCTTCACGTTGCCATCGGTGCCGTTCTTGAAGCCGACCGGGCACGACAGACCGGAAGCCAGCTCGCGGTGCACCTGCGATTCCGTCGTGCGCGCGCCGATTGCGCCCCAGCTCACCAGATCAGCGATGTACTGCGGGCTGATCACATCGAGGTATTCGGTGCCGGCGGGCAGGCCCAGCTCGTTGATGTTCATCAGCAGCTCGCGCGCGGTGCGCAGACCGTCGTTGATCTTGAAGCTGCCATCCATGTGCGGGTCGTTGATCAGACCCTTCCAGCCGACCGTGGTGCGCGGCTTCTCGAAGTACACGCGCATCACGATTTCCAGCTCGTTTTTGAAGCGCTCGCGCTGCTCGACCAGGCGGCGGGCGTAGTCCATCGCTGCCTTGGTGTCGTGAATGGAGCAGGGGCCGATGATGACGATCAGGCGATCATCCATGCCGTGCAGGATGCGGTGCATCGCGTTCCGGCTTTGGTAGATCAGGTCGGACACGGTGTCGCTGCACGGGAATTCGCGGATCAGATGCGACGGCGGCGTCAGCTCTTTCAGTTCGCGAATGCGCAAATCATCGGTGTTCTTCGGCATGGAAAGCTCCGGGGATGTGTCTTGAGTTCTATTGGAAACGTCTACTGTGTTCGGATCGTGTTTCGCGTCGGTGCCGGGGTGGGGCAGGTGACTGGGCGAAAAAAAACCGCCAGGGTCGCTGGCGGTTTTCGGTATCTGCTGGGTGCTTTATTTTTGCTGCAAGCGCCCCTCTCCTTCCGCCAGCGGTGCGAGATGCCAAAAGTAAAAGTAAAAAAACTTGGCGAAGGACATGAGAGGAAAACGCGTCGATGCAGGAAAAATTGTGGCGCAGAGGTGACTTGAAACTACTGCGCCGCACCAATCGAACCGTCTTTATAAACCCTTTCTTTGAGGGCTGCAAGCGCGGATTTTCCGGGCCTGCGGCGCCAAAACGACGGTTTCAGGGCAATCAGGCCGTGCCGCCCACCGTCATGTTCTCCATGCGCAGGGTCGGCTGACCGACGCCCACCGGCACGCTCTGGCCTTCCTTGCCGCACACGCCAATGCCCGAATCGAGGCGCATGTCGTTGCCGATCATGGTCACGTGCTTGAGCGATTCCGGGCCGCTGCCGACCAGCGTCGCGCCCTTGACCGGGGCGGTGATCTTGCCGTCTTCGATCAGGTAGGCCTCGCTGGCCGAGAACACGAACTTGCCGTTGGTGATGTCGACCTGACCGCCGCCGAAGTTGACCGCATACAGCCCCTTCTTGACGCTGGCGATGATCTCTTGCGGGTCCTTGTCGCCGCCGAGCATGTAGGTGTTGGTCATGCGCGGCATGGGCAGGGCGGCGTAGCTCTCGCGGCGGGCGTTGCCGGTCACGGGCATCTTCATCAGGCGCGCGTTGAGCGTGTCCTGCATGTAGCCCGTGAGGATGCCGTCTTCGATGAGCGTGTTGCACTGCGTGGGGTTGCCCTCGTCATCGAGGTTGAGCGAGCCGCGGCGGTTGGCAAGCGTGCCGTCGTCCACCACGGTGACGCCCTTGGCGGCCACGCGCTCGCCCATGCGTCCGGAGAACGCCGACGAGCCCTTGCGGTTGAAGTCGCCTTCCAACCCGTGGCCGATGGCCTCGTGCAACAGCACGCCGGGCCAGCCCGGGCCGAGCACCACGGTCATCGTGCCAGCCGGGGCCGGCTTGGCTTCCAGGTTGACGAGTGCGGAGGAGACTGCCTCGTCCACGTATTCCCGCAGCAGTTCGTCGGTGAAGTAGCCGTAAGCATAGCGGCCGCCACCGCCGGAACTGCCCATTTCGCGGCGCCCGTTCTGCTCGGCAATGACGGTCACGGAGATGCGCACCAGCGGGCGCACATCTGCCGCGATCACGCCGTCGCTGCGCGCGACCAGCATGACGTCGTATTCACCGGCCAGGCCGGCCATCACCTGCACGACGCGCGGGTCCTTGGCGCGGGCAAGCTTTTCGATCCGCTCCAGCAGGGCGACCTTCTCGGAGGCTGTCATCGAATCGAGCGGGTCGTTCGGCGCATACAGCGAGTGGCTGCCCGGGGTGCTCGCCAGGCTGCTCGCCACCTTCACGCGGCCGGCGCCGGCCTTGCCAATGGTGCGCGTGGCGCCGGCGGCCTGCATCAGCGCGGGCAGGCTGATATCGTCGGAATAGGCAAACGCGGTGCGGTCGCCCGAGACGGCGCGTACGCCCACACCCTGGTCGATGCTGAAGCTACCGGATTTGACGATGCCTTCTTCCAGGCTCCACGCCTCGTTGCGGGTGTACTGGAAGTAGAGGTCGGCATAGTTCACGCGGTGCGTGAAGATGTCGGCCAGCGCGCGCTGCAGGTGCGCTTCATCAAGGCCGTAGGGGTCGAGCAGCACGCGGCGCGCGATGGACAGATTCTGGATGGCGATGTCGCCTGCGTTCATGATCGGTTCTCGCAAAAAATTCGATTGGCTTACATCACGCGGTGCTTGAGCGCCGGCAAATCCCGGCGCACTTGTGCGATGCGGGCGGGGTCCATGTCGCCGATGGCAACGCCTTCGCCCTCGGGCACGGAGGCGATGACTTCGCCCCACGGGTCGACGAGCATTGAATGGCCCCAGGTACGGCGGCCGTTTTCATGGCGCCCGCCCTGAGCGGCGGCGAGCACGTAACACTGGTTCTCGATGGCGCGGGCGCGCAGCAGGATTTCCCAGTGCGCGGCGCCCGTCACGTAGGTGAAGGCCGCCGGCATCAGAATCAAGTTCAGGTTGCCTTGCGACGCCAGCGCCCGGTACAGCTCAGGAAACCGGAGGTCGTAGCACACCGACATGCCCACGCGGCCGCACGGCGCATCGAAGGTGACCGGCGTGGCGCCGGGCTCGATGGTACGGGCCTCGTCGTAGCGCTCTTCACCGCGGACGAAGTTGAACAGGTGGATCTTGTCGTAGCGCGCGACACGCAACCCGGCCGGGTTGAATGCGAGCGACGTATTGCGCACGCGCTGTTCGTCTTCGCACCACATCGGCAACGTGCCGCCGACGAGCCACAGCTTGTGGCGGCGCGCGGCATCGGCGAGGAAGGCCTGGATCGGGCCCTCCTGGTCGTCCTCGCGGATGGCGACCTTGTCGCTGTCCTTACGGCCCATCATGCAGAAGTATTCCGGCAGCAGCGCGAGTTGCGCGCCCTGGGCGGCCGCCTCGGCAAGCAGCGCATCTGCGCGCGCCAGGTTGGCGTCCACGTCGACGGCCGTCACGGTCTGGATGGCGGCGACGCGAAAAGGTGCATCGAAAGGCGCATCCATACCGGATGCGACGGGGGCCGGGGCAACGGTGGTCGAAGTCATGGGGGCTATTTTGCCGAGGTTTGCGATTGGCTGCCCGAATTACCGTTGGATGCGACTTTCTCGATCTTCGGATCAGCCCAGCTACCGGTCACGTGGTACTGCGTGACGAATGCCTTCGACAACTGATCGCCCAGAACCAACTGCGCGGCCAGCGTGCCCAGCCCGAGGGCCGGATTGATGAACGCCGCCGCCAGCGAGGCCGACGTGGCGTCCACCTTGGGCGTGACCTTCACGCGCAGGTCCTGCGTTTCATCGAGGATGTTGGCCGAGCCTTGCATGGCCACCTGGAACTGCGGGCCCTTGACGGCGAAATCTTCGGTGTGGGCAACGCCGCTGGCGATGGTGCCGGTGGCTGCCACGCTCTCGAACGGCGTGCCACGGCCTGTGGCGCTGCGCAAGTCGGTTGCGAAATGCAGTAGCCCCTGCAGGCTCAGCACGCCGGCCAGCTTGGCCAGGCCCGGATCGACTGGCAGGAACTGGCCGCGCTCCAGGTTCAGCGCCATGCGGCCGTTGAGCGTGGGATAGTCGATCGACATGGGCGAGCCGCGCCAGACCACGCGGCCTTCGAGCTTGCCCTTGGCACCGTCGATCACCTTGGCGAAGCCCATCTTCTGCAGCAGGTCTCCGGTGTCGCGCAGGTCGAGGTTGAAGTCGAGCAGCGTCCGACGCTCAGGATCATCGCCACCGCCACGCAGGCGTCGCGGGATGCGCCACGTGCCGCGTGCCGTCAGCGTGGCGGCGGGCTGCTCGATCTTCAGCGTCTCAAGCGTCCAGACGGGCGCGCCGTCGGTGATCTGGTTGCGCGCCTTGATCTCCAGCTTGCCGAGCGCCTTGCCACGCAGGTCGAATTTGTCGGCAACGAGGTCGACCGATGGAATTTCGTGCGAGCTGCTGGCCAGCGATTCGGTGAGCGCAGTCTCTTCCTTCGCATCCGGGATGCTCATGCGCGACAGACGCATCGTCAGCTCGCCGAAGGGCACGGCGGCGCTTTCGGCGTGCCAGCGCGCGCTGCCTGCAATTTCGCGCGAATCGATGGTCGATTGCCAGTTGGGGCCGTCGCGCGTGGCATCGATGCGCACGGCGTTGAAGTCGCGGCCCAGGATGCGCAGCGTTTGCGCGCGGGCGCTCAGGTGGCTCGGCAGATATGCGCTATGGCTGTCGGAGGCGTTGGCGGCATTGGCCGCATGTTCGGCCGCAGTCTGGCTGGCGCTCTTGTCGGCAGCGGGCGCGGCAAACACCTGGCGCCAGGCGTCGATGTCCAACTGATCCAGCGCCAGGTTGGCCTGCACGCCTTCCTGGGGCTGCGGCACGGGCTGCCGTATGCCGATGCCGCCTCGCAGCACCTCGGTGCCGTTGCCCGTGCTGCGTTGTTCGTAACGCGCGCTGACGATATTGCCGATCTGCAAAACGATTTCGTCGATGGCGTTGTTGGAAGCCAGCGGCTGCATCTCGAAACGCACCGGCAGCGGCTGCCCGGCGGCCTTGTTCAGCGGTGCCGGCAAACGCACCGTCATCGGCGTGAGGTCGGACTGCACCTGGATGAGCGGGCGATGCTGCTTGACGCTGATGGTCGCGCTGTATGGTGCGCTGCCCTCCAGCGAACGGGCGATGGCGGCCACCGGGCTGTTCTCCGGCGTCGTGTCCCGCAGCCCTTGCGCCGATGCGGTGCCCGCCACCTGGATGCGGATCGTGCCGTCGGGTGCGGTGCCGCCCGTGGGGCGGATTTCGCCGCCGGCAAAGCGCGCGCGCAGGTTGTCGAAACCGATGCCTTTTTGCGTAAAGGTCAGCGCGCCGTTGACGTCGGTGAGCGGTGGCGCCTGCGGAACAAGCGTGACGTCATTGCGCACGAACGTGACGCTACCCTGGGCGCGCGTCGAATGCATCTCGTGCAGCGGCAGGTCCAGCTTGAGCGCCAGCGTGGCGTTGCCCTGGGCGTGTGCGTCCTTGGTGAAATGCCCGATCCACTGGCCGATGGGGCTGGCCTCGACGTATTGCAGGAAGTTTTGCGTGGCGCCATCGCCGCGACCATCGATGGTGAGCAGCGGGCTGCGGTCGCCCATGTCGGGCAGGCTGCCATTCACGTCCTGCAGATTCACGCCCATTACCTTGGCGCGCGCCACCTTGAACGACAGGGATGCCCGATCGAAGATCACCGTGCCGTCGATGTTGGTGAACGCCGGCCAGTCACCCGGGTGCGTGGGCACGCGGCCCGGCGGATTATGCGCGGCTTCGGGCGGCGCCGATTGGTACGTCACGTCCTGGATCGGCACTTCCACGCGGAAGACGCCCTTGTGCGGCGGCCGGAACGGGAAGTCGTGCAGATCGCCCGCCAGTGCGAAACCGACGTTGTTGGCCGTGCCGGCTTGCAGCGCACCGCCCAGGTAGTCACGCAGATGCTGTCCGATCGACAGCGGCAGGTAGCGCGGCACACGTGGAACGTTAGCGCGGTCCAGCGTGCCCTTCAGATCGATGGTCCCGAGATGGCTGGTGTCTGGCGCGTGACGATAGCTGCCCGTGATGCGCGCCGACAGGTCGTCGTTGGAGAACGCAAGGTTGTCGCTGGTGACGACCAGTTCCTGCTTGCGATACGTCCAGTTGAACGTGCCTTGCAGCCGGTCCAGCGGCACACGGGCGTCGGCAAAGGTGCCGGGCAGCAGCAGCGCGGTGTCATTGGACTCGATGCGCAGCGTGCCCTTGTCGTTGGAGAAGACCGCGTTGCCGGAGATGTTTTCAACGCCGGGCACGGCTGGCTCGGGATGCTGGCCCGGCGGCACCGCGGGCAGCGCGCCGGGGCCGAACGACACCTGGCGCATCGTGGCGCGGCCCGTGAAGTGCACGGGCGCCGGCGCATTTGGCCGCCAGCGGGAGACATCGCGCTGCCAGTTGATGTCGAGATCGTCGATGCGGCCGGACGGTTGTTTGGTACGCAGCGGTTCGAGCACGCCGGCGGGCAGCGGCAGCGCAGTGGCGATGTTGCGCAAGTCTGCCAAATCCAGTGTCGTGGCTTTGACTTGCAGGCTGCGCAGCGCATTGCGCGAGTCGAGCGCCCACCCCACGGTGACATTGCGCAAGCCACGCGGCGTGCCAGCCGGGTTGGCCGGCGCCTGGATGCCGGGTCCTGCCAGTTCGGGCGCCGACGGCGGTTGGGCGGGTGGATTCAGCGGCTGCCAGAGCAACGTGTCGACGCGCAAGGTGTGCTCGCCGCGCGCATTGCGCTGATGCGTGGCCAGCGCCTGGAGGCTGCGCAGCTGCAGCGGGTCCAGATCCTTGCGGACCTGCAGATCGAGCTGCTGCCCCGTCAGCCGAGCCTGGCTGCGCGTGAATACGCCGTCGGCAAACTCCACCGACCCGTCGGAGGTGAGCGTGCCGCTTTTTGCGGCGGCCAGCACGGGCACATAGCGCTGTACGGAAGCCAACTGCAGCGTATCGACCTGCCAGGAGGCCTGGCCGCGCCAGTGGCGCCAGTCGCCTGGGCGGGCCAGCAGGTCGTGACGGAAATCGGCGTGCAGTTTGATGGGGCCGTTGAACAGCGTGGGCGAGGTCCCGCTGGCCTCCAGCCGGTGCCGCGTCGGGCCGCTGCGTAGCTGCACCCGCACATTGCCCAGCGCCACTTCGGGCACCTTCTGCTGCTCGTCGAGCCAGCGGACGGCGCCTTGCTGGAAATCGATGTCTCCTTGGGAGAGGAGCTGGTCGAGGAAATCGCTGTCGCCGCCGGTGTCCGGGCCGAGTGGCATGCCTGCGACGAGCAAGGCGCCCTGAGCGTTGCGCCGTACCAGCACGTCGGCCTGGCTGGCGTGCAGGGAGGCAAAGGTGATCTGCATGCGCAGCAACGAGCGCCAGGACAGCCGCGCCTGCACGTCCTGTACCGCGAAGGTGCGACGGCCGGCAGTGTCGTGCGCGTCGATGCGCTGGGCGCGGAAGGCCGGGTGCCAGCCCTCCCAGTAGGTCTCAAGCGAGCCGATGCCGACGGTGGCGTGCAGTGCGCTGGACGCCTCGCGCTCCATCCATTCGCGCGCCAGGCTTACGCGCGGCCACAGGATGAAGCGCACCGCCAGCATGCCCACGATGGTCAGGACGGCCAGCGCCGCCGCCGTCTTCCAGAGCACGCGCCACAGCTTGCGCCAGATCGGGGCGCGCAAAACAGTCCCAACGCCCGTGCCGATCCGGCTGACGAATCGCACCAACCACGCCCAGGCCGTGGGCCGGCCCACCCCGCGTGTGGACAGGGTGCTGGCGTGTCCACCATCGGACTTCGGCGATTCTGGGGGCTGGGACGGGCGAGGCATGATGCGGATTATCCGATATTCAGGAGGCGGCGCCACATTTGGAGTTGGGCGTCGCGCCTGCCCAGCGGCAAGCACGCCCAATGCCCATGAACGTTGGTGACCACGGATTGCCCTGCGTTTATCGGCGCGCATTTCAGCGAGAATGGATGTTTCCGCCAATGCTCGATGCGTCCGCATGACTGATTCCGCCTTGTCCGCCCAGCCATTTCTGCAAGCTCCGGCCCGCGTGCCGGAGGCTCCCGCCGCTGCGCTGCCTTTTGCACTTGCGTATTCGCGCTATCTCCAGCGCCAGGCGCAAGCGCGTGAGGGCTGGGCCGAGCGCGTGCAGGCCGGCGCAGGCCACCCGATTGACGTGACGTGGCTGTCGGCGCGCTTTACCGAGTTGTTCGACACCAAGGCCGTGGAGGTCGAGACTGCGCTCAAGCGCGCCTTGCGCCTGCTGCGCAATGAAGTCTTCGGCGCACTGGTTGAGCGTGACCTGTCCGGCGCCGCGACGCTCGATGAGGTCACGGGCACGATGACCGACCTGGCCGAGTTTGCCGTGCGCATGGCCATTTCCGTGATCGGCCAGGAACTGAGCGCGCTGCACGGCCAGCCGATCGGGCAATCCTCGGGCGAGGTGCAGGAACTAGTGGTGGTTGGCATGGGCAAGCTGGGCGGGCGCGAGCTGAACGTCTCGTCCGACATCGACCTGATCTTTCTCTACGACGATGACGGCGACACGCAGGGCGGCCCGCGCCCGCTCTCCAACCACGAATATTTCACGAAGCTTGGCCGGCGGCTGATCAACGCGCTGGCCGATGTGACGGAGGACGGCTACGTCTTCCGCGTCGACATGCGCCTGCGGCCGAACGGCGATGCAGGGCCGCTCGCGTGCAGCCTGGGCATGCTCGAGGAGTACTTCGTCGTGCAGGGCCGCGAGTGGGAGCGCTACGCCTGGATCAAGGGCCGCGTGATCACCGACCCGGCCAGCCCGCATGCGGCCCGGGTGATTCAACAGTTGGAGCGCGTGACGGGCCCGTTTGTCTTCCGGCGCTATCTCGATTACGGCGTGATCTCCGCCATTCGCGCGCTGCATGCGCAGATCCGCAACGAGGCCGCCAAGCGCAGCAATGGTGCCAACCAGCAGCGCGATAGCACGGGCCACCTGCAGGCACGCTCGCCCAACATCAAGCTCGGGCGGGGCGGCATTCGCGAGATCGAATTCGTCGCGCAGGTGTTTCAGCTCATTCGCGGCGGGCAGGATTTCGGGCTGCGCGTGCGGCCTACGCTGGAGGTGCTTCGGGCGGCGTCAGAGCGCGGCCTGATCGACGCCGAAGCCGTGGCGCGCCTGACCGAGGCCTATCGCTTCCTGCGCCAGCTTGAACACCGCCTGCAGTACATCGAAGACGCGCAAACGCACAACCTGCCGGGCTCCCCGGAAGATCAGCTGCGCGTGGCACGCATGATGGGCTTTGACGATTATGCGGCGCTGGTCACCAAGCTTGAGGCGTATCAAGACGAAGTCGCCCAGCATTTCGATCAGACCTTCTCCGACAAGCAGGACAGCCAGCCGCCGTGTGCCGAAGTCTGGCATGCAGATCTGCTCGACGAGGAGCACACGGAAACCGCCCGCGCACAGCTCGCCGAACTCGGCTACGCGAATCCCGACAGCGTGCTGGAGCGGCTGCGCGCGACGCGCAATTCGCCGCGTTATCGCGCGTTGTCTGAAGTCAGCCGCCAGCGTTTTGACTTGCTGATCAACCGCGCGCTTGACCAGGCATCGCGGCAGACAGATGCCGATGTCACCATCGCGCGCTTTCTCGATTTCTTTGACGCGATCAGCCGGCGCTCGTCGTATCTGTCGCTGCTGAGCGAATACCCGCAGGCCATGGAGCGCGTGGCCCACACGCTGCACGCGTCGCGCTGGGCGGCGGACTACCTCACGCGCCATCCGCAACTGCTCGATGAGCTGCTCGACGTGGAAGCGCTGTCCGCCGAGCCCGATTGGCCCGCCTTCCGTGCGCGCGTGCGAGACCGTCTGCAGGCAGCGTCCGACCATGTCGAGATGCAGATGGACATCCTGCGCCAGGAGCACCATGCAGAAACCTTCCGCGTGCTGCTGCAGGACCTGCAGGGCATGCTGAGTGTCGAGCACATCAGCGACCGGCTTTCCGATCTGGCAGATGCCGTGCTGGACCTGACGCTTGAGACCGTCTGGCAGCAGGTCACCACGCGTCACCGGGAGGTGCCGCGCTTTGCCGTGGTCGCCTACGGGCGGCTCGGCGGCAAGGAACTCGGCTATGCGTCAGACCTCGACGTCATCTTCCTCTACGACGACGATGACGAACGCGCGCCCGATGTCTACGCGTCATTCGCGCGCAAGCTCATCACGTGGCTGACGAGCCATACCGCTGCGGGCATGTTGTTCGACGTCGACACGCGCTTGCGCCCGAACGGCGCGGCGGGCTTGATGGTCACGCACTTCGAAGCCTTCCGCCGTTATCAAATGCGCGAGGGCGACAACGCGGCGTGGGTGTGGGAGCACCAGGCGCTTACGCGCGCACGCTTCTGCGCGGGCGATGCGGAAATCGGCGAGCGCTTCGAGGCGCTGCGCACCGCCGTGTTGCGCCAAGCGCGCGAACCCGGTCCGCTGCGCGACGAGATCGTGGCAATGCGCGAGCGCGTGGCAGAAGGCCATGCGAATCCCACGGGGCTGTTTGATCTCAAGCACGATCGCGGAGGCATGGTCGATATCGAATTCACCGTGCAATTCCTGGTGCTGCTGCATAGTGCGGCGCATGCCGAGCTGACCCTCAACAAGGGAAACATCGCGCTACTGCGCATGGCTGGCGAACTCGGGTTGATCGATGCGACAGCCGCCGCGCAGGTGGCCGATGCCTATCGGGACTTCCGCGCGCGCCAGCACAAGTTGCGGCTCGACGGGCAATCCGTTGCGCGCGTACCGGTCGACACCTGCGCGGACGAGGCCGCGCACGTACGTGCGTTGTGGGAGCAGGTGTTCGGGCCTGCGCAATGAGTGCGCATCGGCAAACGCTGTACACGTGGGGCGCATGCGCCGGTGTGGCCGCGCTGTCGGCGGCCTTCTCTTTCGTGCCGTGGCTGTACGCGGTCGGGCTGTATCAGCGCGAGGCTGTGCGCGCGGGTCAGTGGTGGCGCATCGTCACCGCCATGTGGGTGCATCTAGACACGTGGCATTGGTTGGCGGATGCGATGGCGGCGGTAGGGCTCATCCTGCTGCTGGCGCGTGTGTTGCGGCCGCAAGTCATCGTTGGCACGCTGGTGGTGTGCGGGGTGCTCGTGCAGATCGCACTGCTCAATCAGCCGACGGTGCAGTGGTACGGCGGGCTCTCCGGCGCGCTGCATGGCCTGGCGGCATGGGGCGGGCTGCGGCTGCTGAAGCCGTCTGCGGACGGGGCGGAGGATCGTTTCTCACGCTGGATTGGCGTGGCGCTGTGCGCAGGCGTGCTGGTGAAGGTGTGGCTCGAACAATCGTGGCTGTCGCCCATCGCCTATGACCCGCACTGGGGGTTTGGCGTGGTGCGCATCGCGCATGCATTTGGCGCGGCCAGCGGGTTGCTGATTTGGGTGTTGGGGGAGTGGCGCGCGCAGGGCAGGCGGCAGGCGCACGGTTGATCGCCTGAGCGATCGCATTCGCATGCATGAAAAAACGGACACGCTGGAGGCGCCAGCGTGTCCGTTTTGCGTTTGCACGATAGCTCGATCAGGCTTTGCGACGGCGGAAGGCGAGCGCTCCTCCGACGAGCAGCAGGCCTGTAAGCCACAGTGGGAGCGCACCACCGCCGCCGCTCTGGTTCAGCGGACCTGTGCCGCTCGTGCCACCGCTGAAGGGCAGGGTGCCCGAGCCGGTGCCGGGAGTGGTAGTCGGCGGTGCCGTGACCGTGACGGAAGTCGAGGCCGATGCCGTGCCGCCCAGGTTGTTCGTCACCGTAATCGTGAAGCTGTAGGTACCTGCGGCGCTCGGGGTGAATGTGGCAGTGACGTTGCCGTTGCCATCCGGGCCGGCCACCGTCGGAGTCACGCCCGGCCCGCCGGTCTGCGCCCACTGGACACCCCCACTGGGCAGCGTATTGCCAAAGCCCGCACCAACCACGGCTGTCAGCGTGACAGCGTTGTTGGCCACAATGGTGCTCGCCGAGCTCGATACGGTGACCGTTGGTGTGCCGACCGACAGTGCGATGGCGGCTCCGGCGTCCAGCATGCCTGCCCCACAGATACCCGGGTTCTGCGTGCAGAACGTACCCGCCGGGAATGCGCGCGCCGATTGGCTCAGGATCGCCTGGACATCGTCCACGCTCAACGTTGGCTTGTGGGACAGCAACAACGCAGCAACGGCAGCCACGTGCGGCGTGGCCATCGAGGTGCCCATCTCGGTGGTGTAGTAGCTTGTGCCTGCGTCCGGCGTGGTGAGGCTCTGATTGGACAGCGACACAATTTGTCGGCTGGTGACGGCGCCATTGCTGCCCGTATTGATGATCGCACCAGGGCCGCCTCCAGGGGCACTGAGCGTCGTGCCGCTGCCCACATTGGCGTAGACGGCGAGGTCGCCATCGACCGTATGCGCCGTCACTGCAATCACACCCTTGCAGTTTGCCGGCGAGCTGATGGTATTGAGACCGTCATTGCCCGTCGCCACCACGATGGTCGCGCCACGGGCGCGGGCCGCGCTGATGACGGCTTGTTCTGCACTCGAGCATGCCCCTTGACCGCCCAAGCTCATGTTGACCACCTGCGCCATCGGCGAATTCGGTTGCAGGGCCGTGCCGCCAGCGCCCGGTACATTGCTCGCGCCGGTCACCCAGGCAAGGGCATCCATGATGTCCGAGGTGACACCACCGCACCTACCCAGCGCTCGGGCCATCTGGATTGTCACGTTGGGTGCAATGCCGGCAATGCCGACAGAGTTGTGCTGCGCGACGATCTGGCCGGTGACGAACGTGCCGTGCCAACTGCTGTCGGAAGCTCTGCCGCAATAGGTCGGATAGTCGGTTGCGTTCTGGGTGGTCACCCAGTCGCCGGGGTCCGACGGGTTGGTGTCGCGGCCGGCCGGCGTGTCCAGCGGGTCGTTTTCGACGAAGCCCAGCGGCACCGTCTTGTGACTGGCCGGGTCGGGCATCGCGTTGTAGGCATCGTTGCTGATGAAGTCGTAGCCCGGGCGGATATTGGCGCCCACGAAGTCCTCGTGGTTGGCTAACAGACCCGTATCGATAACGGCGACGTTGACTGTACTTGCGCCCTTGGTCGAATCCCATGCGGTCGTGATGTTGGCTCCGCCGACAGCCGTGGTGGCAGGGCCGTTGGCGACAACGGTACTCGGCCACAGGCTCCATTGGTCGACGAACTTCGGATCATTGGGCACGGAGCTAGGCCGCATGATGCGGTCCGGCGACACATACTCGAACTGGCCACTGGCCTCCATCCGTTGGGCCACCGCCTGCGCGTCGGCAACCGACATCGTGCTCGGCAGCGTAACCACGTGTGCGCCGCCCGACATCGCACGCTTATAGGTCACCGGCAGTTGTGCTGCGACCGACCAACGTTGCACTGTCGCAACGTCCGCGCGTGCAATGGGGGCGCCGACCGCAACCGATTGCGTCTTCAGCCCACTGCTTTTCTCTTTGACGATGAGTTGCGTCACCCATTGCAGTTGCGGTGCAGGGCTGGTGGTCCTACCCCCTGCCACCGCCGGCACTGCGTGATACGACACCAGCGCGAGCGCTACCAGCGCCCGAGCCACACCCCCTGAAACCCCTGTCTTCATGCGGACCGCCCCGATTGTTTTTGTGGACTTGTGAAATTTGCCAAGGCATTTTCCTGAAGGATTTCCGGGGCCGCGAACGTGTTTTGGGTTTAAGTAGAAACCCTAGTTTCGTTGGCCGGGGCAGGTATGTTGCCGTCCATCGGGGTGAAAAAAAACCGCCTCACAAGGAGGCGGTTTCGCGATGCGCAGGTCCGTGTCAATGCGAAAGCGAACGCCGCTTCCAACCTGTCAGCCCCCCGGCCACCAGCAGACCTGCAACCCACAGTGGGAGCGCGCCACCGCCACCGCCACCGCTACTGCTAGTCGCAGTACCGCTACCCGTGCCTGAGCCCGATGTCGCCGCCGCCGCGGTAGTAGTCACGCTGACCGTATCTGACGCAGTTGCGCCCGAGCTATTCGTCAACGTCACGCTAAAGCTGTACACGCCCGCGACGCCCGGCGTGAACGTGGCGGTGCTGACGCCGTTGGCATCGGGGCCAGTCGTCGTCAGGGTGATGGGCGTCCCGGCGGTCTGGGCCCAGACGGTGCTGCTGGTCGTTTTGTTATAGCCGGCGCCTCCTATGGACGTCAGCGTGACGGCCGTGTTGGCGGTCACGCTCGACGCCGATGCCGTGGCATGCACGGTCGGCGAGCCTTGCGCCTGCGCGACGGCTGCACCGGCGTCCAGCGTACCGGCACCGCACACGCCAGCGTGTGTTGCGCAGTAAGTGCCGGCCACGAACGGTCGGGCAGATTGCCTGATGATCGCCGTGATGTTGTCTGGGGTCAGTGCCGGCTGAACCGACAGCATCAGCGCTGCGGTCGCGGCCACATGGGGCGTGGCCATCGACGTGCCGATGTCCTGCGCGTAGGCGTCGCCTGCGGGAGATGCCACCGGTGTTGTCGTGCCAGTATTGGACAGCGACACAATTTTGCTGGCGGAGCCGGGAATGACCGTGCCCGCACCGCCGCCAGGGGCGCTGATCACCGTCTGCGCGCCGACATTGGCGTAGAACGCGTTGTCGCCTTCCTGCGAGTGTGCCGTCACGGCGATGGTGCCAGTGCAGTTGGCCGGCGCATCCACGGGCCCAGCTTCGTTGCCGGTGGCCGCCACGATGGTGACGCCCAACGCACGCGCTGCGGTAATGCTGTTCTGCTCGAGTGTCGAGCAGCTTCCGGAACCGCCCAGGCTCATGTTGATGACTTTGACGGGCGTCGGGTTGTTGGTTACGCCCGGCACCGAGCCGCCGGACAGCCACGTCACGGCGTCCATGATGTCGGAGGTTGCGCCGCCGCACTTGCCCAGTGCCCGCGCCATTTGCACACGCACGCGGGGGGCGATGCCTGCGATACCGATGCCATTGTTGCGCTGCGCCCCGATCTGGCCGGCGACGAAGGTGCCATGCCAGCTGCTGTTGCTTACCGAGCTACCGCAAAACGTGGGATACAACGCGGCGTCGCTGCTGGTCACCCAGTCGCCGGGGTCGGAGGGATCGGTATTCGTGAGCGTGTTGTTGGCGCCGTTGTTGACGAAACCGGATGGGATCGTATTGCCCGTCTTCGGATCAGAGCTGCCGGTCATGGCGCTGTTGCTGACGAAGTTGCGGCCCGTGCCGAAGCTCAGCCCAACGAAGTCGGCATGGTCTGCACGGATGCCGGTGTCGACAATGCCAACGCCAACGGTATTGACGCCGGTCGTGGTATCCCACGCGGCTGTCACGTTGGCGCCGCCGGGCGCGCTGGCCGTCGGCGCCAGCAGGTTCCATTGCTGTCCAAACAGCGGATCGGTGGCGAGTGCCATCGGCCGCATGATGCGGTCGGGCGACACATATTCAAACTGGCCGCTGGCCTCCATCCGCTGCGCGACGGTCTGGGCGTCTTCCAGCGTCATGACGTTGGGCAGCGTCAATACGTGGGCCCCGCCCGACATCGGGCGCTTGTATGTCATCGGCAACTGCGCTGCCGCCGACCAGCGTTGCACGGTCGCCACGTCTGCGCGAGTTGCCGCGCCGTCTGTTGCAACCGATTGCGTCTTCAACCCCGTGCTTTTCTCTTTTACGACCAGCTGCGTCACCCATTGCATCTGCGTATTGAACGTTGTGGATTTCTCCACGGCCAGCGCTGGCGCAACGTGATACGACACCAACCCAAGCGCTAACAGCGCCTGTACTACACCCCCGGCAACCATTGTCTTCATCGGAGCAGTCCTGTCTTTTTGTAAGGGATTACAAAGCTTGCATTTGCATTGTCCAAAAGGATTGAGACAGCGTGCAGTAGATCGTATTAGGTATAAACCCTAGTATCTGGCGACGGAAGGGGTGTGCAGGAGCACCACAAATGAAAACCGCCTCCAGAGGGAGGCGGTTTCGGTCAAGCCAAAGGCCGCGTCAATGCGGTAACCCACGCTTGCGCCGACATGCAACCCCCAGCGCCAACAGCAGCGCCGCGCCAACTAGCGGGATGGCTCCGCCGCCTCCGCCACCACCGCTGCTCGTACTCCCGGTCGATCCCCCCGACCCCGTCGTGCCACCACCCGAGCCGGCCGGCGCCGTGTTCTGGGCATAACTGACGGCACCGGCGGTATCCAGCAGGCCAGCGCCGCAGATGCCGGTGTTCACAGCGCAGAAGGTGCCGCTCGGGTGCGGCCGCGCGGTCTGCTTCAGGCCAGCCAATACCTGCGCGTTCGACAGCTGTGGTTGCACGCTCAGCATGAGCGCGATGGTGGCGGCTGTTTCCGGTGTCGAAAAGCTCGTGCCTGCCACCGACTTGACCGTGGGGTTGCCGACAGTCTGTGCACCATCGTTGGAGTCGGCCTGGATAACGGAAACGGGCTCTGCACAAGTCGCCGGAGTTGTACTCGTGACGACTTTCGAGTTGCCGCAGCCACCGCCCGGCGCGGACAACGCCACCTGGGGTCCCACGTTTGCGTAGCTGGCGTTCTCGCCGCTGTCGACGTGCGCAGTGACGGCGATGGCGCCCGTGCAATTGGCCGGCGCATCAACGGTCTGCGCGGCTTCATTGCCGGCGGCCGCCACCACGATGGCGCCGCGTGCGGCCAACTGGTTCACCGCGTCCTGTTCTGCCGCAGAGCACTGTGTTGTGCTGCCCAGGCTCACGTTCACCACCCGTGCCGGGTTGGCGTTGGTCGGCACGCCAGACACGTTGATGCCGCCTGCCCACAGCATGCCGTCCACCGTATCGGATAGCAGCGCGCCGCATTTGCCCGACACGCGCACCGGTACGATCGGTGTGTTCCAGCCTACCCCTGCAATATCGAGGGTGTTGTTTGTCTGGGCGGCGAGCACGCTGCTGACCTCGGTACCGTGCCAGCTGCTATTGGCGATGTCGCTGCTGGTGCAGCCGGAAATGTTCGCGACATCCGTGCTCGTTACGCCATCGCCCAGGTCATGCGCGTCCGTTCCGCGGCCGAAGGTGTTACCGGCGCGGGCTGGGTCGGAAATGAAGTTGTAGCCCGGCAGGATCTTGGCTGACAGGTCGGGGTGATCGGTATAGCCGGTATCGACCACTGCCACCACGATGCCCGTGGAGCCCTGCGTGATGCTCCACGCCGCGGCCGCGTTGATGCCGCCAGGTACCAGCGCCGGCGCGGCCAGGTTGTTCTGCGTGGCGAACAGCGGATCGTTCGGAATGGTGTTGGGCCGCAGGATGCGATCAGGCACCACGTAGGCCACGCGGGCGTCCTGCGCGATCTTGTCGACGGTAGCCTGGATGCTGGCGGCATCGGTCAGCCCTGTGCGCATGAGCTGCGCGTTGGTGCCCAGCGTGCGCTTGACCTGCAGCGTGCTGCCCGCCGCTTGCGCTACCGACAGCAACCGGTTGTTCGCCTCGCTGGCGGAGAGCGTCTTGCGCGCGCCGCTCGTGTCGTCGCGCCATTTGATGATCAGGTCACCGGTGTATTGCGGCAGCGGCGCGGCAGCTGTAGCGACCTGGCTGCCCATCACCCAGGCAAGACAGGCAAGGCTGGCGCCCGCGCGGAGCCAAGACTTCAACCGGAAGAGGGAGGGGGTCATCAGCGGGTGCTCCGTGGGGTCTCGTTGTAATGAGAAACGTCGTCAGGATGTGATCGTTGACATACCGTTACACAAAACCAAAGGTAGCACGCGACTTGTCCGCTTGGTGTGGCGGCGATGGCCGATCACGTTTGCGAGGGGAAAAAGGCCGGTTGTGAGTTGCTGCTGAAGCAGAATGCGGGCCTGGCGACGGAACGTGGAGCAGGAAACCGGACGCCACGCGGCGCCCGCTCTTTCACAGTGTGGAGCGGTGTCGCGGTGGTTCAGCGTTGGATTTTCATGATGCGATCCGGGTCGGCCGAGGCGATGCCGGGCGTGCTGCGCAACGCCGTCACTGCGCCATCCAGCGTGGCCGATGCATCGCCCGAGCTGGCGCGCACCACCCAGAACCCGCCCGACATCGGACGTACCACCGCAAAGGCCAGGCGCGGCGTTGCGCGTGCGCCCGCGGCATCCAGCACACCTTGCACCGTGGTGGACGAGGTGGTCGGCGTGCTCAGGCCGATGATGATGTCGCCCAGATTGTGCGCAGCCGACACGGAGGCTGGAGGCTGGGTGTTGGCCGAGGCCGGGTCCATGGCAGGCGGTTTTCCCGGGTCAATGGCCGGCACGGACTTGCACGCGGTCAGCAAGCACAGGCCGAGAGCTATCGCCAGTGCAGGCTTGGCGGACGACAGCAGGGATCGAGGGCGGGCAGCCGGTTGGATCGTGCGGGCCATGCGGGCCATGAAGTTCTCCTTGGATTCGGTAGAGGATGTTTGTCGCGTCTGCAGCCGGAACATTCGTGCCAACCCTGGCAGCAATGGTTCCGGTATAGGCGATCACTGTGCCGCGCGGCGGGATTTCCGCGCCGTAGATTCCGGTGCCAATTGCGCACGGCCCGCGGCGAGCATCTCGTCTGCGTGGCGGCGCGTGGTCTCGGTCAGCGATGCGCCGCCCAGCATGCGGGCAATCTCATCCACGCGGCCCGTGGCGTCCAGCACCACGAGGTCGGACCGCGTGCTGCCGGCCACCGTCTGCTTGGCGACCTGGATGTGGTGATTGGCGAGCGCGGCCACTTGGGGCAGGTGCGTGACGCACAACACCTGGCGGCGCATGCCGAGTTCGCGCAGGCGCCGGCCCACGACTTCTGCCACCGCACCACCAATGCCGGAATCGACTTCGTCGAAGATCAGCGTGGGGGTCGGGCTCGCTTCGCTGGCAATTACCGAGATGGCCAGGCTGATCCGCGCGAGCTCGCCGCCCGAGGCGACTTTCGCCAAAGGCCGCGGCGACACGCCCGCATGCCCCGCGACGAGGAATTCGACCTGCTCCAGCCCCGCCGCGCCGCCGTGTTCCAGCGCGTGCAGCGCGATGTCGAAGCGCCCACCGGCCATCGAGAGGCCTTGCATGGCGCCGGTCACTGCGTCAGCCAGCTCGCGCGCGGCCTTGGCGCGGTCGCGCGACAGCGATTGCGCGACCGTCATATACGCGGCGTGGGTTTGCGCTTCCTGGGCTTGCAGCGCATCGAGATCGGATGCAGCTTGCAGCGCGGCGAGTTGCGCCTGACGTTCAGCCAGTTCAGCCGGCAGCGTTTCGGGAGCGACCCGGTACTTGCGCGCCATGGTGTGCAGCGCCTGCATGCGCGCGTCGACTTCTGCCAGGCGGTCCGGGTCCAGCTCTGCTCGATCGGCATAGCGAGCGAGCGTGTGCACGGCTTCCTGGATTTGCACCTCGGCCGGTTCCAGCGCGGCCAGCACATCAGCCAGCGCGGGGTCGATCTCGGCCAGTTCACGCAGCGTATGGAGCGTCGCGCCCAGTTGCGTGAGCACCGCGCCTTCCGACTCGGACAAACCATCCAGCGCCTCGCGCGTGCCTTCGATCAGGCTGGCAGCGTGCGACAGGCGGTGGTGCTCGGCCTGCACGTCTTCCCACTCGCCCGGCTGGGGACCAAGCTTCTGCAATTCGTTGACCTGCCATTCAATGCGCTCGCGTTCGAGCTGGACTTCGCGCGACTGCTGCTCGGCAGCTTCGCGTGCGCGCACCACGGCGTGCCATTCCCGGTAGTGTTCGCCGACCACGCGCACAGCACCTTCCAGGCCCGCGTGGGCGTCGAGCAGGCTGCGCTGCGCATCCGCCTTGAGCAGCAGTTGATGCGCGTGCTGGCCGTGGATGTCGACCAGTTGCTCGCCCACTTCGCGCAGTTGCGCCAGCGTGACAGCCGCGCCGTTGATGAAGGCTTTGCTGCGGCCTGCGGCATCGACCGTACGGCGGAGCAGGATCACGCCCTCGTCGTCGTGCAGTTCATGCGCCTCCAGCCATGCGGCCACATGCGGATGCACGTCGAACTCGGCGGTGATGTCGGCGCGCGGCGCGCCTTCTCGCACGACGGCCGCATCGGCGCGCTCACCCAGCGTGAGTGCAAGTGCATCGATCAGGATGGATTTGCCCGCGCCGGTCTCGCCCGTAAACACGGTAAAACCGTCGGCCAGATCGAGATCCAGCGCGTGAACGATGACGAAATCGCGGATGGTGAGGCTGCGCAGCATGGAAGCGGTGGGCGTGGAGTTTTAGAACCTGCTCATGATTCGTAGCGAGCGGCTCGAGGTTGAAGCGAGAAGCGCAGCCGTACATGCGTACGGCGAGCATCGCAGGTTCAAGATCGGGCCGCGCAGTAGGATCATGGGCAGGTTCTTAGAGCCGGTTGTCTTCGGTCGGATACTCGTGCCAGTGCAGCTTCTTGCGCAGCGTGGCGTAGTAGTTGTAACCGATCGGGTGCAGCAGCCGCACCGTGCGCTCCGAGCGGCGCACCACAATGCGGTCGCCGGGCAGCAAGGACGTGAGCGACTGCATGTCGAAGTTGACGCTGGCATCGCGCCCGCTGGTGACCTGGATGACCACCTCCGCGTCTTGCGGAATGACGATCGGGCGGTTCGACAGCGAGTGCGGTGCGATCGGCACCAGCACCAGACCCGAGAGCGCCGGATGCAGGATCGGCCCGCCCGCAGACAGTGCATACGCCGTCGAGCCCGTGGGCGTGGAAACGATCAGGCCGTCCGAACGCTGGTTGTACATGAAGAAGCCGTCGACCGACACGGCCAGCTCCACCATGCCCGAGGTGCCCGAGCGGTTGACCACCACGTCGTTGAAGGCGAGGGCGGAGAAGATGACTTCGTCGTCGCGCACGACCTGGGCCTGCAGCAGCGTGCGGGTTTCGGCCTCGTAGCGGCCCGATAACATGTCGGGCAGCACGGTGTGCACGTCGTCGAACGGGATGTCGGTCATGAAGCCGAGCCGCCCGTGGTTGACGCCGATCACGGGGACGCTGGCACCGGCCAGGTGGCGCCCGATGCCGAGCAGCGTGCCGTCGCCGCCGAGCACGACGGCCACATCGGCGTGGCGTGCCATCTCTTCGGGCGGCAGGGCAGGGTAATCCTGGACGCCGATGTTGAGCGCCGTGTCTCGCTCGAACACAATGTCATGCCCGCGCCCGGCAATGCACGACGCCAGTTCCATGAGGGGACCGGCAATGTTGGCGGCCGAATACCGGCCGACCAGCGCAACGGTCTTGAAAGGCGAAACAGGCGAAGGCGAGGCGGCGGGAGCTTGCGGGGCCACGGCGGACGGGGGAATCGACATGCGCGCATTACACCATATCGATATGGCCGTCGCCACGTCGGCGCGTGTTTAGTGGAGAAACGCCGACATCACCCGTAGATTGGCGCCGATTTTGCGTAAAATTGAAGAATCATGGACAAGCGCGCAACCATCCTTCTCAAGACCCTGATCGAACGGTATATCGCCGAGGGCCAGCCCGTGGGCTCGCGCACCTTGTCGAAGTATTCGGGGCTCGATCTTTCGCCGGCCACCATCCGCAATGTGATGTCCGACCTGGAGGAGATGGGTTTCATCGCCAGCCCGCACACCTCGGCCGGGCGCGTGCCGACGCCGCGTGGCTATCGCCTCTTTGTCGATACGATGCTGACGGCCAGCCCGCTGGATGTGCTGAGCACGCACGACCGCATGGCGCAGCAGATGGTCGGCGCGATTGCAGAGCAGGTGCGCACGCAGATGGCGTCGCATGGCTCGGAATCGTCGCAGCGGGTGATTGCGGCGGCGGCGCAAACCTTGTCCAACCTCTCGCAGTTTGCCGGCATCGTGATGACGCCGCGACGCACGCATGCGTTCCGGCAGATCGAATTCCTGAGGCTGTCGGAGTCCCGCATCCTGCTGATCGTCGTCACGCCCGAAGGCGACGTCCAGAACCGCATCATCCATACCGATACGCCCTACACCCCGTCGCAATTGGTCGAAGCCGCCAATTACATCAACGCGCATTACGGCGGCCAAACGTTCGATGCGGTGCGCGAAAGCCTGCGCGGCGAGTTGTCTGCGCTGCAGGCCGACATGACCGCGCTGATGCAGGCGGCCGTGGAGGCGGGCAGCAGTGCCGTGTCGGAGGAAGAACCGGTCGTCATCTCGGGCGAGCGCAAGCTGCTGGAGGTGGAAGACCTGTCCTCGTCCATGGACAAGCTGCGCCGGCTCTTTGCTGTGTTCGAGCAGAAGACCGGATTGCTGCAGTTGCTGGACGTATCCAGCCGCGCCGAGGGCGTGCAGATCTTCATTGGCGGCGAGAGCAGTCTCGTGCCGCACGAAGACATGGCGGTCATCACCGCGCCGTACGAGGTGGACGGCAAGATCGTCGGCACACTGGGCGTGATCGGGCCGATGCGCATGGCGTATGAGCGCGTGATCCCTATCGTGGATATCACGGCCAAGCTGCTGTCCAGCACACTCAGCCAGTATTGAGGCAGCGTAGCCTGCAGCGGGCGAAGCGGCCCGCCAATGTCTCAGGCCGAGAATTGCTCAAACGCCGCCAGCGCATGCGTGGCGTACATCATCGAAGGGCCGCCGCCCATATAGACGGCTGTTCCCAGTACCTCTTCCAGTTCGGCACGGGTTGTGCCGAGCTTGACCAGCGCCTGGACATGGAAGCCGATGCAGTCGTCGCAGCGGCTGGCGATGGCTATTCCCAGCGCCACCAGTTCTCGGGTCTTTTTGCTCAGTGCGCCATCTTTTGTGCCGGCTGCCGCCAGTTGGCTGAATGCCGTCATCAACTCCGGCTGCGATTCGCGCAAGCTGCGCATGTGCGCAGACACATCTTTGACCACGCTTTTGAATTCGGGCATGCCGCTCATGACAGTGCTCTCCTGGGCCGGGTGTGGAGTGAGGTAGCGGGCTGGGCATATCGGCATAAGCCGCCGCGCATCCTTTCGAGCATTCTCGTCCGCGCCCAGGGGCAAGGTCATGATGTAGCGCAACGACGCGCTCAGAAACTGCCCGTGAATTGATACCGCCCACCCGGATGCCACATGGTCGCCAGCGATGCGACCTGGCCTTGCGATAGCGTCTTGCGCCGTAGCATCAGACACGGTTCGCGCACATCCATCTGGAGCATTTCGGCGATCTCGCGCGGAGGCAGGCGGGCCTCGATGCCGTAATCCACGCCCTGCAACGGGGCGGCACGCATGAGGTAGGCGTTTGGCGTGGTCTGCGTGAAATCCTGCTGCATATAGTCGGGGGCCAGCTCGGCATTCACCCAGCGGTCTTCCACCTGGATCGGCAGGTCATTCTCGAAGTGCACGATCAGCGAATGGAACAGGGCACGCCCCACCGGCACGCCGAATGATGCGGCCATCGCATCGTTGGCGCGTGCACGTTCGAGCTTGTGCAGTTCCGCACGGTGCCTGTGGCCGCGTGCGGCAATTTCCTCAGCGATATTGCGGATGGCCACCAGCGTTGCCTGGTACTTCTGCTGCGCGACGAACGTTCCCAACCCCTGCACCCGCGTGAGGATCTGCTCGGCGGTCAGCTCGCGCAGCGCGCGGTTGACCGTCATGCGCGACACGCCAAAGGTCTGCGCGAGCGTGGTCTCCCCCGGAATCATTTCGCCTTCTTGCCACTCGCCGCTGCGGATGCGCATGAGGATGTCTTCCTTGATGCGCTGGAAGGCGGGGGTGCTGGCGGACGGGTCGTGTGGCATGGACGTGGCTTGCGGTGCGGTTTGGGCGGCCGATGTGATGTGCGGATGGCGGTCATCATCAGGGTTTGCTCTTAGCTTGTAAAGTTTTCTTGCCTAAGTTGTATATACAACATAAGATGCGCTCCATGACAAAGGAGTTCGCAGGAGACCTCACATGAACGCCCCGACCAACGCTGCCCACCTGACCAACGACCCGCGCTACGACGCCTCGCGCGAAATCCGCGCCCCGCGCGGCACCGAGCTGCACTGCAAGAGCTGGCTGACCGAAGCCGCTTACCGCATGCTCCAGAACAACCTCGACCCGGACGTGGCCGAAAACCCCAAGCACCTCGTCGTCTACGGCGGCATTGGCCGCGCAGCGCGCGACTGGGCCTGCTTCGACAAGATCCTGGAAACGCTGCGCGAGCTGAACGATGACGAATCGCTGCTCGTGCAATCGGGCAAGCCGGTGGGCGTATTCAAGACCCACCCGGATGCGCCGCGTGTCCTGATCGCCAACTCCAACCTCGTGCCGAAGTGGGCGAACTGGGAACACTTCAACGAACTGGATCGCAAGGGCCTGTTCATGTACGGCCAGATGACCGCTGGCAGCTGGATCTACATCGGCAGCCAAGGCATCGTGCAAGGCACGTACGAGACGTTTGCCGAAGCGGGCCGCCAGCATTATTCGAACAGCCCCTCGCCCTTGTTGGCACAAGGGCGGTCTCCCGAGGGGACGAGCGGCAACCTCGCCGGCCGCTGGATCCTGACCGCCGGCCTGGGCGGCATGGGCGGCGCGCAGCCGCTGGCCGCTACGCTGGCCGGTGCCGTGTCGCTGAACATCGAGTGCCAGCAATCGAGCATCGATTTCCGGCTGCGTACCCGCTACCTCGACAAGCAGGTCAAGGACATCGACGACGCATTCAATCTGATTCGCCACCATTGCGAGCGCGGCGAGGCCGTGTCCATCGGCCTGCTCGGCAATGCGGCGGAAATCCTGCCAGAGCTGGTCAAGCGTGCCCGCGCTGGCGGCCTGAAGCCGGATCTGGTGACCGACCAGACCTCGGCGCATGATCTGGTCAACGGCTACCTGCCGGTTGGCTGGACGGTCGAGCAATGGCGTGCTGCGCAACGCGATCCGTCGCAGCACGCCCGCCTGACCGACGAGGCCGCGAAGTCGTGCGCCGTACACGTGCAAGCCATGCTCGACTTCCAGGCCATGGGTATTCCGACCGTCGACTACGGCAACAACATCCGCCAAGTCGCGTTCGACCAGGGCGTAAAGAACGCCTTCGACTTCCCGGGTTTCGTGCCGGCCTACATCCGTCCGCTGTTCTGCGAGGGCAAGGGCCCGTTCCGCTGGGTGGCACTGTCGGGTGATCCGGAAGACATCTACAAGACCGACGCGAAGATCAAGGAACTCTTCCCGCACAACACGCACGTGCACCGTTGGCTCGATATGGCGCGGGATCGCATCGCCTTCCAGGGCCTGCCCGCACGCATCTGCTGGCTGGGCCTGGGTGAGCGTCACTTGGCCGGTCTGGCCTTCAACGAGATGGTCAAGAACGGCGAGCTGAAGGCACCGATCGTGATCGGCCGCGATCACCTCGACACCGGCTCTGTCGCCAGCCCCAACCGCGAAACCGAAGCCATGCGCGACGGCACCGACGCCGTGTCGGACTGGCCGCTGCTCAACGCGCTGCTCAACACAGCCGGCGGTGCGACGTGGGTGTCGCTGCACCACGGCGGCGGCGTCGGCATGGGCTATTCGCAGCACTCGGGCGTGGTGATCGTCGCCGACGGGACGGACGCTGCGGCAAAGCGCCTGGGCCGTGTGCTCGTCAACGATTCGGGCTCCGGCGTCATGCGCCATGCAGATGCCGGCTACGAAACCGCCATTGCCTGCGCCAAGCGCAACGGTTTGAACCTGCCGATGATCGGCTAAGTTAAAGACATCCTGCTCGTATTGCTATGAACACCATGACCACGCCCCCCATCCTCACACTGCAACCGGGCGAAATGTCCTTTGCAGATCTGCGCCGTGTATGGCTCGCCCCCACGCCTGTCGCCCTGTCCGGCGACTGTGCGGCCGCGATCGAAGCATCCGCTGCCACCGTGCAGGCGATTGTCGCCAAGGGCGCGCCTGCCTATGGCATCAACACCGGGTTCGGCCTGCTGGCCAAAACGCAGATCGCTACGCACGAGTTGGAGCGCCTGCAACGCAACCTGATTCTGTCGCATGCAGTCGGCACCGGCGCAGACCTGAGCGACAGCGTGGCGCGCCTCGTGTTGCTGATGAAAGCGGCCAGCCTCGCACGTGGATATTCGGGCGTGCGCCGGGTCGTGATCGACACCCTGCTGGCGCTGCTGAACGCAGGCATCGTGCCGTGCATCCCGTCCAAGGGTTCGGTGGGCGCGTCGGGCGATCTGGCACCGCTGGCGCACATGACGCTGGCGCTGCTGGGCGAGGGCGACGTGCGGGTGAATGGTGTGCGCACGCCGGCACGGGCGGCACTGGCTGCGGCCGGGATCGAGCCGATTGCGCTGGCCGCCAAGGAAGGCCTGGCGCTCATCAACGGCACGCAGGTGTCGACCGCGCTGGCGCTCAACGGCCTGTTCCTGGCCGAGCGTCTGCTCCAGGCGGCCACCGTGTCTGGTGCCTTGTCGGTGGATGCCGCCAAGGGCAGCGATGCGCCGTTCGACCCGCGCGTGCACGCCGTGCGTGGCCAGCCTGGGCAAATTGCCACCGCCGCGGTGTACCGCAACCTGCTGGCCGGCAGCGCCATCCGCCAGTCGCACCTCGTGGGCGATAAGCGCGTGCAAGATCCGTACAGCCTGCGCTGCCAGCCGCAAGTCATGGGCGCGTGTTTCGACCTGATCCGTCAGGCCGGCGCCACCCTACTCACCGAAGCCAATGCGGTGACCGACAACCCGCTGGTCTACGCTGACGCCGGTGAAGTGATTTCGGGCGGTAATTTCCATGCCGAGCCGGTGGCGTTTGCTGCCGACATGCTCGCGCTGGCGATTGCCGAGATTGGCGCGTTGTCCGAGCGCCGCATCGCGTTGCTGATCGACTCCACGCTGTCGGGCCTGCCGCCGTTCCTGGTCGAGCAGCCGGGCCTGAACTCGGGCTTCATGATCGCGCACGTCACTGCGGCCGCGCTGGCATCGGAAAACAAGACGTTCGCCCACCCGGCCAGCGTTGACAGCCTGCCGACCTCCGCCAACCAGGAAGACCACGTCAGCATGGCGACCTTTGCCGGCCGCCGTCTGCAGGACATGGCAGAGAACACGGCCACCATCGTCGGCATCGAAGCGCTGGCGGCAGCGCAGGGCATCGACTTCCACAAGCCGCTGGCGACGTCCGACACGCTGCAGAAGGCGCATGGCTGCATCCGCGCGCGTGTGGCGTACTACGGTGAAGATCGCCTGTTCGCCCCCGACATCGAAGGCGCCCGCCGCCTCGTGCTCGACGGCGATCTGGGCGATTCGTGCCGCACGCATATCAGCGAACTTTCGCTCGGTTGATCATGCTCGCCCAAGCTGAATCGAACGTCTGGCAGGGCCGCGTCGACGCGGAGGAGGGCCCGCTAGGCTTGCGTTGGCACCAGACCGTGCGCCGCATCGATGCATCCACGCCACTGGCCAATACCGTCGCCCTGGCGGGCTTCGCCTGCGACGCGGGTGTCGCGCGCAACCACGGGCGAACCGGTGCACAGGCGGGCCCCGCAGCCATCCGCAAGATGCTCGCGAACTTGCCCGCGCGTGCCGGGCGGGTTGTCGTCGATGCGGGCGACGTGACCTGCCAGGGCGATGCGCTGGAAGATGCGCAGAGTGTGTTGTCCGGTGTGCTGCATGATCTGCTCGACCGCGGTGCGTTCCCGATCGCGCTCGGCGGCGGGCATGAGATTGCATGGGCATCGTTTGGCGGCTTGGCGCGGCATCTGGCAGCGAAATCCGATCAGCCTCCGCGCATCGGCATCCTCAATCTGGATGCACATTTCGATTTGCGTGCGGGCGAGCGCGGCAGCTCGGGCACGCCGTTCCGCCAGATCGCCGAAGACTGCGCGCGGCGCGGCTGGCCGTTCCACTACGCCTGCCTGGGCGTGAGCACCTACGCCAACACCGAAGCGCTGTTCGCGCGTGCGCGGCAGCTCGGCGTGCGCTGGATGCACGACGATGAGATGGACGTCATGCAGCTCGCCCACGTGCTGAAGGTGGTCGAGGTGTTCTTGAGCCAGGTCGACCATGTCTATCTGACGATGTGCCTGGACGTGCTGCCGGCCGCTGTTGCCCCCGGCGTGAGCGCGCCATCCGCGCGCGGCGTGGGGATGGACGTGATCGAGCCCATCGTCGATCGCGTCGTCAGCTCGGGGAAGCTAAGGCTGGCGGATGTGGCGGAGCTGAACCCGTCGCTCGACATTGACAATCACACGGCACGTGTCGCTGCCCGCCTGGTTGCGCGGGTGGCAGACGGCATTGGCCTGCAAGGAACTGCTCATGGCTGATCCGGCCAACCCGCACTGGGATGCGCTCTGGACCAACGTCCACCTCGCCACGCTCACGGCCGACGCTGACGGCTACGGCGAGATCCGCGACGGTGCCATCGCCGTCAAGGACGGCCGCATTGCGTGGCTGGGCTACCGCGCCGATCTGCCCGCCAATGCCCGCGCCATGCGCGAGCACGACGGCGGCGGCGCGTGGCTCACGCCCGGCTTGATCGATTGCCACACGCATCTGGTCTATGCTGGCAACCGCAGCAATGAATTTGAAGCGCGCCTGAACGGCGTGCCGTACGAAGAGATCGCGCGGGCGGGCGGGGGCATCCTCTCCACCGTCCGCGCCACGCGTGCGGCCAGTGAGGCGGCGCTTGCAGAAGCGAGCCTGCCACGCCTGAACGCACTGCGCGCCGAAGGCGTTACCACCGTCGAAATCAAATCCGGCTATGGCTTGAATCTGGAAACCGAGCGCCGCATGCTGCGTGTTGCCCGCCGCTTCGGCCAGTCGTTGCCGGTGCGCGTGCGCACGACGTTCCTCGGCGCGCACGCCGTGCCGCCGGAATTTGCTGGCCGTGCGGATGACTACATCGACCACCTCTGCGCCGATGTGCTGCCCGCTCTCGCTGCAGAGGGTCTGGTCGATGCCGTTGACGCCTTTTGCGAAACCATCGGCTTCACGCCTGCACAAACGGCACGCATGTTCGATGCCGCGCAGCGGCTGGGTCTGCCGGTCAAGCTGCACGCCGAGCAGCTCTCCGATCAGGGCGGCGCGGCATTGGTCGCGCGCTACGGCGGCCTTTCTGCGGATCACCTCGAATGTCTGACCGAGGCCGGCATCGCAGCCATGGCACGGGCCGGCACGGTGGCCGTGCTGCTGCCCGGCGCGTTTTACTGCCTGCGCGAAACGCGCCTGCCGCCGATGGCCGCGCTGCGTGCCGCCGGTGTACCGATGGCCGTGTCGACCGACTGCAACCCCGGCACGTCGCCGCTGTCGTCGCTGCTGCTGGCGATGAACATGGCGTGCACGCTGTTCCGTCTGACGCCACTGGAAGCACTGACCGGCGCCACGCGTCACGCTGCCGCTGCGCTGGGTCTGTCCGGCACGTGTGGTGTGCTTGCCCCGGGCTGCGCGGCAGATTTCGCGCTCTGGCGCATCGACCGGCCTGCCGATCTGGCCTATGCGATGGGGCTCAACCCATGTACCAGTGTGGTCAAGGATGGCGTGGTGGTGGCGTAAGGCACACCCGATGACTCGGCTCGTATAATCGGCCGGGTCTATCGCGAACCCGCGCCCATGCCTTTCTTGCCCGAACCCCTGTTCCAGCACGGTCAGCCCGATCGCACGGCGATCCTGCTCGTCAACCTCGGCACGCCCGACGGCACGTCGCCGCGCGAGGTGGGCCGCTATCTGCGTCAGTTCCTGTCCGACCCACGCGTGGTGGAGATTCCGCGCGCTGCGTGGTGGTTCATCCTCAACGTGCTGATCGTGCCGTTGCGTTCGCGGGCGTCGGCGCACAAGTACGAGAGCATCTGGCTGCGCGAGGCCAACAAGACGGGCTCGCCGCTGCTGGTCTATAGCGAGCGGCAGGCGCACGCGCTGCAGCAGCTGCTGAACGCCCAGGGCCACGATGTGGTGGTCGCCTGCGCGATGCGTTACGGCAATCCGTCGATCTCGTCGGTCATGCAGGCGCTGCGCAAGCAGGGCGTCGAGCGCATCCTCGTGTTCCCGATGTATCCGCAGTATTCCGGCACGACCACTGCCACGGCCTTCGACGAGGTCTTCCGAGTCCTGGGCGAAATGCGCAATCAGCCAGAGTTGCGACTGGTCAAGCATTTTCACGATGACCCCGCTTACATCAATGCGCTGCACCAGCAGGTGGGGGCGTATTGGGCACAACATGGCGCGCCCGATTTTGCGCATGGCGACAAACTGGTGCTGTCGTTCCATGGCGTGCCGCGGCGTACGCTGGAGTTGGGGGACCCCTACCACTGCGAATGCCTGAAGACAGGCCGCTTGCTGGGCGAAGCGCTCGGCCTGCAGCCGGGGCAGTACCTGGTCACGTTCCAGTCACGCTTTGGCCGCGCCGAATGGCTACAGCCGTACACCGCGCCCACTCTGGAAGAGCTTGGCCGCGTTGGCACCAACCGCGTCGACGTGTTCTGCCCAGGCTTCCCGGCCGATTGCCTGGAGACGCTGGAAGAAATCGCCATGGAGGGGCAGTCGACCTTCCGTGTCGCCGGCGGCAAGGAATTCCATTACATCCCGTGCCTGAACGACAGCGAAGCGTGGATCGCCGGCATTGCGGACATCGCGCTGGCGCACCTCCAGGGCTGGCCGCTCACGCTCACGCATCCGCATGTGCTGGAAGCCAGCCGCACACGTGCGCAGAGCAAGGGGGCCGCCGCATGAAGGTGAGCACCGACGCGGCCGATCGCGTGCGCATCGACAAATGGCTCTGGGCGGCGCGCTTCTTTAAGACACGGTCGCAGGCGACGGATGCGGTGGAAAGGGGGCGCGTGCAGATCAACGACCAGCCGGTTCGCCCCGCCAAGGATGTCAAAATTGGCGACCGCGTGCGAGTGCACGCGCATGAACAACAGTGGGAAGTAGAGGTGCTGGCGCTGGCCGAAGTACGCGGCCCAGCTTCCGTTGCACAAACGCTCTATGCCGAGACGGACACCAGTCGCTTAAAACGCGAAGAGAACGCCGACAAACGCCGGCTGTATCGAGAACCCGCCACACAAATTGCTGGCCGGCCGACCAAGCGAGACCGGCGACGCATCGACAAACTCGGCGGAGAATGACGCATGCCGCGCGAGTGTGTGCTAACTTGATACGCTCAAGCCGCGCGACATCTGCTGCATTTGCGCAGGCTTGATGATGTAGTGCTTGAAGAATGCCTTGCCGCTACCGTACTCCGTATAACGCGGTGTGACGGCGCCAGACAGGCAAATGAACGTTGTGGCTGCGGTCAGGGTCAACAGCAGGAGCACGGTCAGAACGGGCAGCTTGTTGTGCATGGTACGAACCCTCAAAGAAGCTCGCGCCCCCCAGTTTTTTCTTGCATCATAGGCGGCCCATAAGGGCCTCGCAATTGCTGTGCCGTTGCAGTCTGATGAAAGTTGTAACCCCATATTTCGTGATGCACGGCGCACAGTTGCCGCGCATCCGGCGCCCTTGAAAAGCGCGCCAAATGCCCCATAACGGGGACAAATCGTTTGTAAAAATCCAGCGGATCGTCTTCAGGCACATGCCGTGCGTCGATTCCCTTTTATCCAGCGCTATGAAACACACTCCGGACACCCCCTCGAACTCGGACATGCCAGCGGACACCCAAGCCACCCAGCCGAACCAGTCGGCGACGGGCCAGGCGGCCCACGCTTATTCGAGCCAGGCTCAGCGCGCAAGCGCCGACGCTCAGGCTGTCGCCGGTGACGAAGCCGCCGTGGCAGAAGCCGTGGCCGACATGGACATCGCTGAACTGCGCCGTCAACTGGAAGCCGCTGAAGAAAAGGCGCGCCAGAATTATGAAAACTGGGCGCGCGCCACGGCCGAAGGCGAGAACATCCGCCGCCGCGGTCAGGACGATGTGGCGAAGGCCCACAAGTTCGCCATCGAAGGTTTTGCGGAATACCTGCTGCCGGTGATGGACAGCCTTCAGGCCGCTTTGGCCGACACGTCGGGGGATGCCACCAAGCTGCGTGAGGGCGTTGAACTTACGCTCAAGCAGCTTTACGCCGCGTTCGAAAAGGGGCGTGTGACCGAGCTGAACCCCGTGGGTGAAAAGTTCGATCCGCATCGTCATCAAGCCATCTCGATGGTGCCGGCCGATCAGGAAGCCAATACCGTGGTGACGGTGCTTCAGCGCGGCTACACGCTGGCCGACCGCGTGCTGCGCCCTGCCCTCGTGACGGTGGCCGCGCCCAAATAAGCCAGCCGCCCGTGATCCTCCAGAACGCAACCACTTCGCAAGACGCCAACGGCGCGATCCCGGTCGATAAGACCGCGTTCGCGGCGTTTGGCATGCGCGAAGTGAATACCGGGACCTTCGACGCGGCCATTGTGGCGGCGGGTGATGCGCTCGTGTGCGTATTCTTCTGGGGCGTGGATTGCTTCAACTGCGAGATGGCCAAGAAAGCCATGCTCGCGCAACCGGCCGCTGTGCGCGAGCTTGGGCTGAACTGGCTGCATGCCAACGTCTACGCGCACCCGGAGCTGGGCCAGCGCTTTGGCCTGCACGGTATTCCCGTGTTCATGTTCTTCCATCGTGGCAAGAAGCTTGGCCGGGCGACCGGTTGGCATGGCCACGCGCAGTTTGCCGCCGCCGTTGCCAATGCGCGCAACAAGCTGGCGGGCAAGCCGCTTATCTGAGGCAGCGACCATCATGACGTCGATGCCGATGGCTGCGGCCTTCCTTATCGTTTCGTCCGTCCGTGCCGTGCGCCGCAAGCGTGTGGCGCGCACCTCGCCGCGCGCCGCCCAGGCGATGACCGCGGCCCTTGCCGCCGCCCGGCGGTTGTTCTAGTGCCCTTGCGGCACGTTGCCGCCGGGCTCTCTTCACTCCCACCGAAGTTTCAGTTTCGTATCACCGCCGGCCGGCCCGTGCGCCCGCTGGTTTTCTTGCCGCTGCGTTGCATTGGCCCGGGAGGCTATCGGCAGCGGCTTTGCCTAGTGTTGAACATTGACCTGTAGGAGATCGTCATGTCCAAAGCAGCCACCATCTACCTGACTGAGCTGGACCTCACCCGTCTGGAAAATGCCGCCACCCGCGCGGGCAACAACTCGCCGCTGGCCGATCTGGTCGATGACCTGATTACCCGTGCCAACGTGGTGCCCGGCAACAAGATTCCCGCCGATGTGGTGACCATGAACTCCGTCGTCTGCGTGGTTGATGACGCCGGCGCAGAGCAAGAGTGGACGCTCGTCTACCCGGAAGACGCCAACGTGACGTCGGCCAAGCTGTCGGTGCTCTCGCCGATGGGCACAGCGCTGCTGGGTGCGCGTGCGGGCAAGTCGATCAAATACTCGGCGCCCAATGGTGCCGAGCGTTCCTTGCGCATCGATCGCGTGGCGTTCCAGCCCGAGGCCAGCGGCCAGCACACCCTGTAAGCCGGCCGCGTCCTATCGCGAGAGGCTGTACCCGACACGCAACTGCGAGCCCAGCTTGTGGTTGTAGTCGAGCAGGCTCTCGCCGTAGCCGGTGAAATACTGGATGAACAGGTAGCCGGCCGTGCCGGTGAAGATCCGGCTCATCGGATACGTCAATTGCGCGTCGACGCTGCCGTAGGCCTTGCGGGTGCCTTTGCGCAGCGTGGCGGCCAACTCCCAGCCGTTGGGCGCGCCGTAGGACACGCGGAAATCCCCAAAACCACGGTAGTGCGCGATATCGGTGTTGCCGGTGCGCGTGAGGTACGCGTAGAGCTTCGGCTCGAACTTCCAGTGGTAGTCGTTCAGATCACCGAAGTGGAACGTCGGGCGTACGAACACGGTGTTGATGGCGCGTGAGGCGTCGCCGTCGCGGCCATTCGATTCGTGCTCGATGCCGCCTGCGAACGATAGCCGCGTGAGGGCGCCGCCATGGATGCCCGTATCGGGCCGGTAATAGAACACGCTGGGCCGGTAGTTCGTATCGCGGAACGGCGCCGATTCCTTGCCCACATCCCACAGCGAGAACTGCGTATAACCGAAGTACACGTTATCCAGCAGTGCTGCCGATGCCGGGTTCTCTGGCTGAAAAATCCGAAATTTGAAGCTCAATTGGAACTTGGCGTTCAGGCCCCCGTGCGCGCCCACTGCGGCGAACATGGGTTCGTGGAAAGTCAGGCGCGCGGTGTCTTCGGGCGGGCGGGATGCCTCGCCACTGCCAGCCACTGCCACGGGAATGGGTGAGGTAGCGGCTGCATTGGCAGGGGGCGCACTCGGGTTGGTGCCCAGTGCCCCCCCGGGGCGGGTCGCTTCGGCGGCGGCGTTGCGGGCGGCGCCAGTGGGGGCGCCATCGGCGGCAATCTGCGGGGCGTCTGCACCGCGCACGAGTGTCACCAGAACCGGCGCCGCATCCAGATCCGGCACATCGATCCGAACCGTACCGCGCAGCACCTCGGGCAGCGTGCCGGTGTAGGTGACGGTGCGGACCTGGCCCGGACGCAGGTGAAGGGTTTCGGCGCCGGCATTGTGTCGATCAAGAATCACTTCTACCGGACCCTGCAGATCAGCGCTGGCCGTTACGCGCAGCTTGGCCGGGACGGCATAGCTGCGCTGAGCGGCATCGCCCGAAATGACGAGGGTCAGGGTGAAGGGCTGGTTGGCGTTGACGCGGCGGGAGGGCTGGAGCAGGGCAACGGCGGCATCGGCGGAGGGCACGGCGCATGCGGCAAGCAGGGCAGCGCCAAGAATGGCTCGGAGAGGGTGCAAAGGCATGGGCGCAAAAGCCGGGTTGGCGTCCGGCGAGTGGCAATGCGCGCAAGGGTACCACCCACGCCTTTTGTGCCCGGTTTGCGGCTCTGGGCGTTCAAAACACGCGTTTTTGCCTGGGAGCGCACGTTTTCGGGTGCTTTCCCAAGAAAAACCGGCCAAAATGCTCAACTTTTCAAAATTCGGCCTTGAAAAGCCGGACGGCACTCCCACATCCGATCCAAGTTTGTATTCAGTGCAGTCCTGACACCAGATTCGAGGAGCAAGAACATGGGCAAAATCATCGGTATCGACCTTGGTACCACCAACAGCTGCGTCTCCATCATGGAGGGCAACACCCCCAAGGTGATCGAGAACGCAGAAGGCGCTCGCACCACCCCGTCGATCATCGCTTACATGGAAGACGGCGAGATCCTGGTCGGTGCCCCGGCCAAGCGCCAGGCGGTGACCAACCCGAAGAACACGCTGTACGCTGTCAAGCGCCTGATCGGCCGCAAGTTTGAAGAGAAGGAAGTCCAGAAGGACATCGGCCTGATGCCGTACACCATCACCAAGGCCGACAACGGCGACGCCTGGGTGGAAGTGCGCGGCCAGAAGCTGGCACCGCCGCAAATTTCGGCTGAAACCCTGCGCAAGATGAAGAAAACCGCCGAGGATTACCTGGGCGAGGAAGTGACCGAAGCCGTGATCACGGTGCCGGCCTACTTCAACGATTCGCAGCGCCAA
Organism: Ralstonia pickettii; assembly: GCF_000607165.1. Lineage (GTDB taxonomy): Bacteria > Pseudomonadota > Gammaproteobacteria > Burkholderiales > Burkholderiaceae > Ralstonia > Ralstonia holmesii. Next base: position 65,979 of record NZ_JFZG01000002.1, read on the forward strand.
GCCACCAAGGACGCCGGCCGCATTGCCGGTCTGGACGTCAAGCGCATCATCAACGAGCCGACCGCGGCTGCGCTGGCATTCGGCCTGGACAAGAACGAGAAGGGCGACCGCAAGATCGCGGTGTATGACCTGGGCGGCGGTACGTTCGACATCTCGATCATCGAGATTGCCGACGTGGACGGCGAGAAGCAATTCGAAGTGCTGTCGACCAACGGCGATACGTTCCTGGGCGGCGAAGACTTCGACCAGCGCATCATCGATTACATCATCGGCGAGTTCAAGAAGGAGCAGGGCGTTGACCTGTCGAAGGACGTGCTTGCGCTGCAACGCCTGAAGGAAGCCGCTGAAAAGGCCAAGATCGAACTGTCGAGCACGCAACAGACCGAAATCAACCTGCCGTACATCACGGCCGATGCCTCGGGCCCGAAGCACTTGAACCTGAAGATCACGCGCGCCAAGCTGGAAGCGCTGGTCGAAGACCTGATCGCCCGCACGATCGATCCGTGCCGCACCGCTATCAAGGATGCCGGCGTGAAGGTGTCGGACATCCACGACGTGATCCTGGTCGGCGGCATGACGCGTATGCCGAAGGTGCAGGAGAAGGTGAAGGAGTTCTTCGGCAAGGAAGCCCGCAAGGACGTGAACCCGGACGAGGCCGTTGCTGTGGGCGCCGCCATCCAGGGTCAGGTGCTGGGCGGTGACCGTACCGATGTGCTGCTGCTGGACGTGACGCCGCTGTCGCTGGGCATCGAAACGCTGGGTGGCGTGATGACCAAGATGATCGGCAAGAACACGACCATCCCGACCAAGTTCTCGCAGACTTTCTCGACCGCCGACGACAATCAGCCGGCCGTGACGATCAAGGTCTACCAGGGCGAGCGCGAGATGGCTTCCGGCAACAAGATGCTGGGCGAATTCAACCTGGAAGGCATTCCGCCGGCACCGCGCGGCACGCCCCAGATTGAAGTGTCGTTCGACATCGACGCCAACGGCATTCTGCACGTGGGCGCCAAGGACAAGGCGACCGGCAAGGAAAACAAGATCACGATCAAGGCAAGCTCCGGCCTGTCGGAAGCCGAGATCGAGCGCATGGTGAAGGACGCCGAGGCCAACGCCGAGGAAGACAAGAAGCTGCGCGAACTGGTCGACTCCCGAAATCAGGGTGAAGCGCTGGTGCACTCGACCAAGAAGGCACTGGGCGAGTACGGCGACAAGCTGGAAGCTGGCGAGAAGGACAAGATCGAAGCCGCGATCAAGGAACTTGAAGAGACCCTGAAGGGGACCGACAAGGCCGCGATCGACGCCAAGACCGAAGCGCTGGCAACCGCCTCGCAGAAGCTCGGCGAGAAGGTCTACGCCGACATGCAAGCCAAGGGCGAAGCCGGCGGTGCGGAACAAGCCGCTGCCGGTGCCCAGGCAGGCGCGCAAGCCGGACAAGGCGCACCGCACGACGATAACGTCGTCGACGCCGAGTTCAAGGAAGTGAACGACAAGAAGTAAGCCACATCGTCCGCCAGGCGGACGTGAGGGTACGCCGGGCAGTGATCATCGGGTTGTGCGGGACGCACCTGATGTCACGCTCGGCTTTTTTGCTATTCGACACGCAGTAAAAACAGGCGACGACTGAAGCCACCATGGCAAAACGTGATTACTACGAAGTGCTCGGGGTGGGTAAGAACGCGAGCGACGACGAGATCAAGAAGGCGTATCGCAAGCTCGCGATGAAGTACCACCCGGACCGCAATCCGGACAGCAAGGAAGCGGAAGACAAGTTCAAGGAGGCCAAAGAGGCCTACGAGATGCTCTCCGATGCCGAGAAGAAGGCTGCCTACGACCAGTACGGCCATGCGGGTGTCGACCCGAACATGGCCGGCGGCTTTGGCGCAGGCGGCGCAGGTTTTGGCGGCGGCTTTGCCGAGGCCTTTGGCGACATCTTTGGCGATATTTTCGGCCAGGCCCAGGGCCAGGGCGGCCGCCGCGGTAGTGGCCCGCAGATGTATCGCGGCGCTGATCTGCGCTACAGCATGGAGATCACGCTGGAGCAGGCTGCGCATGGCTACGACACGCAGATTCGCGTGCCGCACTGGGACGAGTGCGACCACTGTCACGGCAAGGGCGCCGAGCCAGGTTCCAGCGTGGAGACGTGCCCAACGTGCCACGGCGCCGGTCAGGTGCGTGTGTCGCAGGGTTTCTTCACGATGCAGCAGACTTGCCCGAAGTGCCACGGCAGCGGCAAGTACATCCCCAAGCCGTGTACCAAGTGCCACGGCCAGGGCAAGTTGAAGAGCCAGAAGACGCTGGAAGTGAAGATTCCGGCCGGCATCGACGAAGGCATGCGCATCCGTTCCTCGGGCAACGGCGAGCCGGGGATCAACGGCGGCCCCCCGGGCGACCTGTATGTGGAAATCCACATCAAGCAGCACGCAGTGTTCGAGCGCGACGGCGATGATCTGCATTGCCAGATGCCGATCTCGTTTGCAACGGCAGCCATTGGCGGCGACATCGAAGTGCCGACGCTGGGCGGTCGCGCTTCGTTCACGGTGCCGGAAGGTACGCAGGCCGGCAAGACGTTCCGCCTGCGCGGCAAGGGCATCAAGGGCGTGCGTTCGGGCTATGCAGGCGATCTTTACGTGCATATCAACATCGAGACACCCGTCAAGCTGACGGAGCACCAGAAGGATCTGCTCAAGCAGTTCGACAAGTCCGTGCACGAAGGCGGCTCGCGGCACAGCCCGCAAGAGCAGTCGTGGCTAGACAAGGTGAAGAACTTCTTCTCCTCGTAAACTCTGCAAAGCTACTGCGCGCCCCGATCTTGATCCTGCGATGCTCGCCGTACCCATGTACGGCTGCGCTTCTCGGACCAACCTCGGGGCGCTCGCTACGCTTTTCAGAGCTTCCGAAAGCGGCAGATTATTGATAACCGAGGACATCGTCATGCAGTTGCCGGAAGTCGGCGCGCCGTTTGCGCTGCTGGACGATGCCACCTCGGGTGGCGCGCCGTGCTCGCGCTGGTACACCGGTTATGCTGGCGAGTTCTTCCGGCCGGTCGGCATGCTGGATGGGCTGGACGACGATCTTCGCGCTGCCTGGCGCCAGGGTTTGCATGCCCTGATCGTTGCGCCGTATGAGTTTGGTGGGCCGTTGGTCGGCCTGCCGGCTTCCACCGAAACCTCTTCCTCATTGCCTGGCCACGACGGCCGCCTGCGCGTGCTGCTGTTTCGCGCGATGCAGGTGCTGTCGCCGGCAGAAGTCGATACGTTGTTCGACGCGTGGCCCGATGCAACGGGCGCAGCGGGCCTGTTCGACTGTGCGGCCAGCGTCGATCACGCCACCTACACCGACGCCATCACGCGCATCCACGACTGGATTGCGGCGGGCGATACCTACGAAGTCAACTACACGTACCGCCTGCGCATGACTGCGTTTGGCGCACCGGCGGCGCTGTATCGGCGCCTGCGCGCGCGCCAGCCCGTGCCCTACGGCGCATTCATCGCGCTGCCGGAGGGCGGTGCGATTCTGTCGTGCTCGCCGGAGCTGTTCTTTTCGCATCACGCGGGCCAGCTTGTCGCGCGGCCGATGAAAGGTACTGCGCCCGCCACAGGCAATGTCGAAATCGACGAAGCCCGTGCCACTGCGCTGGCCGCCGACGAGAAGAACCGCGCCGAGAACCTGATGATCGTCGACCTGTTGCGCAATGATCTGGGCCGCCTCGCGCGTGCCGGTTCCGTGCATGTGCCGGCGCTGTTCGAGGTGACGCCGTTCGGCAGCGTGCTCCAGATGACGTCGACCGTGAAGGCAGAGATCCCGCCCACCACCGGCCTTGCTGATTGCCTGCGAGCGCTGTTTCCGTGCGGCTCCATCACTGGGGCGCCCAAGCGGCGGACGATGGAGATCATCGATATGCTGGAGCCCGAGCCGCGTGGCCTGTACACCGGTGCCATCGGCTGGATCGATGCGCCTGCCGATGATCGCGCGATGGGCGACGCATGCTTCTCGGTGGCGATCCGCACGCTGGTGCTCGGTGCGCCCGGCACCGACGGCCTGCGTCGTGGCGAACTCGGCATCGGCTCCGGCATCGTGCATGACAGCATCGCCGATGAAGAGTACGCGGAGTGCCAACTGAAGGCGCGTTTCGTGACGGCGCTCGATCCAGGGCTGTCGTTGTTTGAGACGATGCGCGCGACGCGCGATGGTGTGGCGCTCCTGGATCGGCATCTGGCGCGCCTGGAGCGCTCTGCGGCCGCCTTCGGTTTTCCGTTCGATCGAACGGCAGTGGCGGCTGACGTGGCGCGCATGTGCGCATCGCTGGAAGGCGATGGTGCTTATCGCATGCGCCTGTTGCTGACGCCGGACGGTGCGGCGAACGTATCGGCGGTGCCCCTGTCGCCGCTGCATGCGAGCTGGGATGCGCCTGTACGTCTGCTTGTTGCCGCGCAACCGCGCGAGGTCACGCACAGTCTGCCGACGCACAAGACCACGTTGCGGGCCGGCTACGACGCTGCCTGGCAAGAGGCCGAACGCGCAGGTGCATTCGATACCGTGTTCTTCAACGCCGATGGCACGTTGGCCGAAGGCGGGCGCAGCACGTTGCTGGTCAAGCTCGATGGTGCGTGGTGGACGCCGCCGCTGTCCGCGGGCGTCTTGCCGGGCGTGATGCGTGCCGTGCTGTTGAAAGACGCTTCACCGTGGCTTGATGGGCCGCTGCAGGAACGTTCGCTCACGCGCGCCGATGTTGCCCGCGCCGAGGCCGTCGCCGTATGTAACGCCCTACGCGGCGTGGTGCCCGCGCATTTCGAGCCGCCCCTGACCGTCGACGTGCTCTAACTTCCAGCGGGCCACGCCGGGCAGGTTGATCAGTTCGCGGTCGTGGCAGACCATCAGCAGCGAGCGGCCTTCCGCTGCCAGTTCTCCCACCAGTGCAATGACTTGCTCGCGCGCGGCGCCGTCCAGGTTCGAAGTCGGTTCGTCGAGCAGCAGCACATCGGTGTGCAGCGCGCGAGCCCGCGCCAATGCGAGGCGCTGTGTTTCGCCGCCGGACAGGCGCTCGGGCGGCACATCGACCACGTGCTGCAGGCCCGCCCAGCGGAGCGCATCTTCGACACGCTCGGCCAGCTCCGCGTGCGCCACGCGGTGTGCGCCTGTGGTCAGCCCATAGGCAAGATTCGCGCGTACCGACGTGCGGAACAGATAGGGGTGCTGGTGCACGTAGGTCAGCCGCGCGCGCAGCTCGGCCGGGTAGGGCGACAGCGCCTGCCGCCCTTGCCCCATATCGACGGTCGCGCCGTTGGCGGGTGCAAGCCCGGCCAGCATGCGCAGCAGCGTTGTCTTGCCGACGCCGTTTGCGCCCGTGATGACAATCGCGTGCCCAGCCGACAGCGCCAGGCGCGGAATCTCGAACAGCACGCGCGCGCCGTGCTGGCAGCGCAAGCCTTCAAACACCATCGCGGGTTGCGACGTTGTGTTCATGCGGCCGCCTCCCGATCCGTCTTGATCGTCCGGTCTGGGTGGTGTCTGCGCTTACTGCGCATGCCGGCCCCCGCCATAGTTGCCGGCGCCCTGCAGCCACGCCAACCCAAGGTTGACGAGCAGTGCCAGCACGATCAGCACGATGCCCAGCGCGATGCCCTGCGCGAATTCGCCCTTGCTTGTTTCCAGCGCAATCGCCGTGGTCATGGTGCGCGTGACGCCTTCGATGTTGCCGCCGACCATCAGCGCCGAGCCCACTTCGGCGATCACGCGCCCAAAGCCGGCCACCACGGCCGCCATTAAGCCGAAGCGCAATTCACGAAAGACGGTCAGCAGTAACCGGACGCGTCCGGCGCCAAGCACACGCGCTGTCTCGGCGAGACGCGGATCAGCGCGTTCAAGCGTCGTCAGTGCAAACGCGACGATCACCGGCAGGCCAAGCACCGCTTGCCCGAGGATCATCCCACACTGTGTGAACAGCAGTCCGAAGCTGCCCAGCGGCCCCTGCCGCGAAAGCAGCAGATACAGCAGCAGCCCGATCAGCACTGTCGGAAACGACAGCGATGCCTGCGCCAGCACCACCAGCGCACGGCGCCCCATAAACCTGTGCATGGCGATGAGGTAGGCGATGAGTAAACCCGGGGGCGCCGCCAGCAGCAGCCCCGCAATCGCCACCTTCAGCGATACCCAGACGATCAGCCACAACGCCGCGTCACCGCTGGCAAGCAGGGCGAAGGCGTCGACGGTGGCCGACCAGATTTCCATGCGGGTGCCGCTCAGGCGAAAGTGTGTTCCGGGCCGGGGAACGAGCCGTCCTTGACGGCTGCCACATAGGCGGCGACGGCGCCATCGATGGTGGTCTGCCCGTCCATGAAGTTGCGTACGAACTTGGGGCGATGCCCCGGGAACACGCCCAGCATGTCGTGCATCACGAGTACCTGGCCCGAGCACTCCAACCCGGCGCCGATGCCGATGGTGGGAATGGCCAGCAGGCGCGTGACTTCGCTGGCCAGCTCGGCCGGGATGGCTTCCATGACGACGAGCTGCGCGCCGGCATCCTGCACGGCCAGTGCGTCGGCCTTCAGTTGCGCGGCCGCTTCATCGCCGCGACCCTGCACTTTGAAGCCGCCAAACGCATGCACGGATTGCGGCGTCAGGCCGATGTGCGCGCACACCGGAATGCTGCGTTCCACGAGGAACTTGATCGTAGGCGCCAGCCACACGCCGCCCTCGAGCTTGACCATCTGCGCGCCCGCCTGCATCACGCGCACCGCGCTGTGGAAGGCCTGTTCGGGCGTGCCATACGTGCCAAACGGCAGGTCCGACACGAGCAGCGCTTTGTCGATGCCGCGCGACACGCATTCGGTGTGATAGACGATGTGATCGAGCGTGACCGGCAGCGTGGTCTTCTGACCCTGCATCACGTTGCCGAGCGAATCGCCGACGAGCAGCACGTCGGTGCCGTTGCGATCCATCAGGGCGGCGAAGCTGGAGTCGTAGGCCGTCAACATGGCGATGCGCTCGCCGGCGGCCCGCATGGCCTGCAACGAAGTCACCGTGACGGCCTTGCGGTTCGATTCCTGGAGATAGCTCATGGGCTGAGACTCATTGGGGCATCGCGAGCGCCCACGCAGACCATGCGGTGCGTCGACTAGCGCGTTGCCAGCTTGATGAATTCCTTGGGCCCGCGCATCGCGTCGATGCGGGCGAGCAAGGTACGGAAATCGTCGTCGTTGCCTGCGGGGTCGAAGGCAGCGGTGTCGACGATCATCGTCGGTGCGGCATCGTAATACAGAAACAGCTCGCCGTATGCGGCGCAGATGCGTCCGAGGTACTCGGCATCGATGCCCGTTTCGTAAGGAACGGCGCGACGGGCGACGCGTGGCAGCAGGTCTTCTGCGCGCGCTTGCAGGCAGATCACGAGGTCGATGCGCTGTTGCGGCAGGGCCAGCGCATTGGCCATCGCGTCGTACAGCGCGAGTTCGTCGGCCGGTAGCGTGAGGTGGGCGAACAGGCGGTCGCGTGGCAGGAAGCTGTCGGCGACGATGCGCTCACCGGCGAGCGTCGCCTTATGCCATGCCTTCAGGCGCTCGGCACGCTGCAGCAGGAAGCGCAGCTGCACCGGCAGCGCATAGCGCGCGGGGTCTTCGTAGAAGCGGGCGATGAAGGCGTTTTCGGCGGGCGTTTCGAACAGCGTCGACGCACGCAGATGGTCGGCCAGACGCTGGGCCAGCGCGGTCTTGCCTACGCCAATGGGCCCTTCGACAACGATGCGGCGCAGGTGATCCAGTGCCATCGGCGGGTGCTTGTCCGTGGTTCGGGTGATCAGGCGGCGGGCTGCTTGGCGCGCATGCACTGGCACATCGTGGTCTTTTCGATGCGCTGGTCGGACACGCCGGGCAGCAGTGCAGCCACGGCGCCAATGCCCGGAATCACGAGATCGGGCGCCAGTTCATGCAGCGGCAGCAGGGTAAAGGCGCGTTGGCCCACGCGCGGGTGGGGCACCGTCAGCTCGGGTGAGGTGAGCACGTGGTCGCCGTAGAGCAGCAAGTCCAGATCGAGTGTGCGCGGCGCATTGTGAAACGGGCGCTCGCGGCCAAACTGGTCTTCGATGTGGTGACAGATGCGGAGCAGTTGGTCAGCAGTGAAATGCGTATCGATGCGCACCACGGCGTTGATGTAGTCATCGCCGCTGGATTCCACGGGCGCGCTGCGATACAGGCTCGATTTGCCGGTGACGGTGATGCCGACCTGCTGTGCGAGGCAGACCACGGCGTCTTTCACTGCCTGGCGTGCGTCGCCCAGGTTGGCGCCGATGCCGATGTACGCCACTGTCTTCACGTTTCCTCCGAACTTCCCGGATTGACGTCACCGACTGTATCCGATTTTGCCGGACCACGTCGGCGGCGACGCCGCTTGCCCGGGCTGGCCGAACCGGTATTTGCGGAGGGGCTCGGGGCGTGCTTGGCTTGTGCCATGAGGGCTTCGCGGGCTTCGCCGTCACCGTTCTGGAAGTCGGTCCACCAGTCGGCGAGTTCTTGCGGCAATTCGCCCGAGGCACAGCGCAGCGCAAGGAAGTCGTAGCCGGCACGGAAGCGCGGCGACTCCAGCAGCCGATACGGCATGCGGCCCGAGCGCTTTTCAAAGCGCGGTTGCATGCTCCAGATTTCCTTCATATCGGAGGTGAAGCGGCGCTGGATGGCGAGCTGCTCGGTCTGGCGGTCGAGCACTTCATCCATGGCGGTGTGCAGCGCGGGGATCAGCGGCTCGCCGGCAGCGCGGCGGCGGTTCCAGTGCTCGACCACGTGATGCCACAGCAGCGAGGCAAACAGGAAGCCCGGCGAAACCGGCTTGCCGACCTTGACGCGATCGTCGGTGTTGTCGAGGGCAAGCTGCACGAAGCGCTGGCCCATCGGCTGCTCCAGCGCGACGTCCAGCAGCGGCAGCAGGCCGCTGTGCAGGCCCGCCTTGCGCAGCTCCTGCAGCGAGGCCCAGGCGTGGCCCGACATCAGCAGCTTCAACATCTCGTCGAACAGGCGGGCGGCCGGCACGTTGTGGATCAGCGGGCCCAGCTCCGCGATCGGCGCGCGCGTGTCGGCGTCGATGTCGAAGCCCGTCTTGGCCGCGAAGCGCACCACGCGCAGCATGCGTACCGGATCTTCGCGGTAGCGGGTGTGCGGATCGCCGATCATGCGCAGCGTGCGTGCGCGCATGTCTTCCATGCCGTGATGGTAGTCATGCACGGTTTCGTCGGCGGGGTCGTAGTACATCGCGTTGACGGTGAAGTCGCGGCGGGTGGCGTCTTCGGCCTGGGTGCCCCAGACGTTGTCGCGCAGCACACGGCCGCTGGCGTCGATCGCATGCGTGTGGTGGTCCAGCTCGGTGCGCTTGACGCGCTTGCCGGCAGGCACCTGCTCGGCGTCGACCGCGTCGACAAGCGCGCGGAAGGTCGAGACTTCGATGATTTCCTGATCGCGTCCGCCATAGAACGTGACGTGCACGATCTGGAAACGGCGTCCGATGATGCGCGAACGGCGGAACAGCGCCTGTACCTGCTCGGGCGTGGCGTTGGTCGCCACATCGAAATCCTTCGGCTTGATGCCCAGCAGCAAGTCGCGCACGGCGCCGCCGACGATGAAGGCGCTATAGCCGCCTTCCTGCAGCGTGGACGTGACCTTGACCGCGTTGCGCGAGAGCAGCTTCGGATCGATGCCGTGCTCGTCCACGCTCCACACGCGCGCCTGACGCGGTACGCCGCCGGCGGACTTGGTGCGCGCCTTGGCCGTCTTGGGTGCCTTGGGCGTGCGGGCCTTCCTTGCGGCGGGTGCTCCCGGTTCTGCCGGGGCGTGGGGCTCTGCGGAGGTCTTGCCCAGCAGGCGATTGATGAGTTTCTTGATCACGCCGCGCCTTGCTTAGAAGAGATCCATGATGCGCCAGTTGCGCGCGGCTGCCAGATTGCGCAGCGTATCGTCCGGGTTGGTGGCGACGGGGTCGGTCACTTCCTCCAACAGCGGCACGTCGTTGGCCGAATCGCTGTAGAAGGTGCTGTGCTCGAAATCGCTCCAGCCGCGGCCCATGTTGGCCAGCCACTCGTGCACGCGCGCGACCTTGCCCTCGCGAAAGCTCGGTGTGCCCGCCACGTCGCCGGTGAAGGCGCTGTCCGGGCTGCCGTCGGCGGTGGCCGGTTCGGTGGCGATGAGGTGATCGATGCCGAAGGCCTCGGCAATCGGGCGGGTGACGAAGCTGTTGGTGGCGGTCACCACACAGCACAGGTCGCCGGCGTCGAGGTGCTTGTAGACCAGCGCTTGCGCCTGCGGCGTGATCTTCGGACGGATCACGTCGTGCATGAACTCGGCGTGCCACTGGGCGAGCGTGTCGCGCGGGTGGGCGGCCAGCGGCGCCAGGGCAAAGCGCAGAAACGCGTGGATATCCAGCGTGCCGGCTTTGTAGTCGGCATAGAACTGATCGTTCTTGCGCTGGTATTCGGCTTCATCCACCACGCCGCGGCGGATGAGGAAACGTCCCCACTCGTGGTCGCTGTCGGTGGGGATGAGGGTGTGATCGAGGTCGAAGAGGGCCAGATTCATGGGGCGCGATTTTACCCGAACGTTACATCACTGGCCCGCGAGCCCCCGGATTCACTTCATCAGCGCGAGCATGTCGCGCACGAGCGGCAGGGTGACGGCGCGCTTGCGGGCCAGCGAATAGGTGTCGAGGGCGTCCAGCAGGGCCATCAGGCTCGGCATGTCGCGGTAGGAGTGCGTCACGAGCCACTGCGGCACGTCGGCCGAGAGCTGCATGCCGCGTTCGCGGGCGGCTTGGCGCAGGGCTTCCACTTTGTCGGCGTCGGACAGTGGGCGCAGCCAGTAGACCAGGCCCCAGCCGAGGCGGGTGCGCAGGTCTTCACGCAGCGGCATCGCCATCGGCGCGGCGGCCCCGGAGATGGCGATGGCGGCATGCGGATGCGCGCGCACTTCATTGACGAGGTTGAACACGGCAATCTGCGCCCATTCGTCCAGCCGTTCGGCGTCGTCGATGGTCCAGACGGTGATTGTCGGGTCGAATTCGAAGGCTTCGGGCGGGGCGTCGGGTTCCAGCGTGCGGACTTCGTAACCGCCAGCCTCGGTCTGGGCGCAGATGGCCTGCAGCAGATGGCTGCGGCCGCTGCCTTCTTCGCCCCAGAGGTAGACCAGGCGATCTGTGGCGGTACCGTCCACCACCTGTGGAATCAAGGCGCGCAGGCGCAGCACCGCCTCTTCGTTGCCGGTGGCGACGAAGTTGTCGAAGGTCGGGGCGGGTGTCGCACCGAGTTCGAGCGGGAGCTGTTCGGGTGTGGCCATGAAACGTGGAGTGGAGTCGCCGTACTTTTCAGTTGCCTTCAGTTGCCTTCAGTTGCCTTCAGTGGCTTTCAGTCCTGGTAGAGCCGGCTGCCCAGGTAAAGCTGCCGAATTTGCCGCAAACCGACCAGCAGCACAGCACTCATCGGTAGGGCGAGGAGGATACCGAAAAAACCGAACAATTGGCCAAAAGCCAGCAAGGCGAGGATGACCGCCAGCGGGTGCAGGCCGATGCGTTCGCCCACCAGACGCGGCGTCAGGTAGAAGCTTTCCAGGAACTGGCCGATGCCGTACACCACGGCGACTGCCAGCAAGCCGTAGAGGTTGCCGAACTGCAACAGTGCGGCAAGGATGGCCAGTGTGAGCCCTACGCCAAAGCCGATGTACGGAATGAACACCGCCAGCCCCGTGAAGATGCCTACGGGCAGCGCCACGTCAAAGCCGGCCAGTGCCAGCCCCGCCGAGTAGTACACCGCCAGCATCAGCATCACGATGATCTGGCCGCGCAGGTACTGCGAGAGCAGGCCATCGGTTTCGGCGGCCAGTTCGCGCGTTTTTGGCAGCCAGCGGCGCGGCACGGCGGTTTCGATCCGGCGCATGAGCATGTTCCAGTCCATCAGCAGGTAGAACATCACGATTGGGACCAGGAAGAAGATGCCCAGCACCTGGATGGCTGCCGAGCCCGACACGCGCAGATAGGTCAGCACCCGGGTCACCACGTCGTCCGGGCTGGCGGCGAGCTGTTCGGTGAGCAGCGCGCGCAGGCCCGGAAAATCAAAGCTGACATGCAGACCCAATTCGTCCAGCTTGGGCGACAGAAATGCGTTGAGCTTGGCGAGCATGCCGGGCAGTTGCTCCCGGATAGCCGGAATTTCCCGCTGCAGCACCGCCAGGATCAGCAGCATCAGCGCCACGCCCACCACCGAGAGCACCAGAATCATCAAAAACACGCCCAGCACCCGCGGCACGCGGCGGCGTTGCAGCCATTCCACGCCCGGGTGCAGGATGTACGACAGGATGAACGCGAAGACGAAGGGCGTCAGCGTGGGCGCCAGCGCCTTGAGCAGGGCCAGGAAGACAAGCGCCACGGCGATCCAGGCGAGCGTGCGCTTGGTTTCCTGCGACAGCACGGGGGCGTTCATGGGGGGCGACGGTTCCGATGGCGGGGTGGACGAGTCGGAAAAGCGGCCATCGGGGTGGCCGCATCCGGTAAAATCGCGATTTTACTGGACGGGCGGGTCCGATTTTTGTGACTTCCCGCCGCCGTCTCGCTTTCTTTCCCGGTTTTTTCAATTCAGACGACTGTATGAGCGCTTCCGAAACCCCATCCGCATCGACCGGCCTGTCTTACCGCGACGCGGGCGTCGACATCGAGGCGGGTGACGCCCTTGTCGACCGCATCAAGCCGTTTGCCAAGCGCACCATGCGCGAAGGCGTGCTGGGCGGCATCGGCGGCTTCGGCGCGCTGTTCGAGCTGTCCAAGAAGTATCAGGAGCCGGTGCTGGTGTCCGGTACCGACGGCGTGGGCACCAAGCTCAAGCTGGCCTTTGCGCTGAACCGCCATGACACGGTTGGCCAGGATCTGGTCGCCATGAGCGTGAACGACATCCTGGTGCAGGGTGCCGAGCCGCTGTTCTTCCTGGATTACTTCGCCTGCGGCAAGCTGGACGTCGACACCGCCGCCACCGTGGTCAAGGGCATCGCCCAGGGCTGTGAGCTGGCCGGCTGCGCGCTGATCGGCGGCGAAACCGCTGAAATGCCGAGCATGTATCCGGACGGCGAATACGACCTGGCCGGCTTTGCCGTCGGCGCCGTCGAAAAGCGCAAGATCATCGACGGCACGACCATTGCCGAGGGCGACGTGGTGCTGGGCCTGGCATCGTCGGGGGCGCATTCGAACGGCTACTCGCTGGTGCGCAAGATCATCGAGGTGTCGCGCCCGGACCTGAATGCGGATTTCCACGGCCAGCGCCTGCAGGACGCCATCATGGCGCCGACGCGCATCTACGTGAAGCCGCTGCTGTCGCTGATCGACAAGCTGACCGTCAAGGGCATGGCGCACATCACCGGCGGTGGTTTGACCGAAAACGTGCCGCGCGTGCTGCAAGACAACCTGACCGCCGTGCTGCACAAGGACGCATGGACGCTGCCGCCGCTGTTCCAGTGGCTGCAGAAGGCCGGCAACGTGGCCGATGACGAAATGCACCGCGTGTTCAACTGCGGCATCGGCATGGTGGTGATCGTGTCGGCAGCCGACGCGCCGGCCGCCATCGCGCACCTGAAGGACGCGGGCGAGACGGTCTACCAGATCGGCGAAATCCGCGCACGCCAAGCGGGCGAAGCGCAGACGATCGTGGTCTGACGCGAGGTTCGCACCAAAAAAAACCGCCGATGCATTCGGCGGTTTTTTTATGCGCGTCGTCTTGCGGGCGCTTATTTCAGCGGGACGTATTCGCCGGTGGCCGGGTCGTCCTTCTGCAGTGCGCCGGTGTTCTTGTCGATGAGCAACGTGACGACGCGCGGTGCGGTGTTCGGGTCGCCGCCGCACGCCGGCGTGTGGTTTTCCAGCACTTCGACGCTGTTGTGGGTGTCATCGGCCCGGTCTACCAGGAACGACAGGCACTCCTGCGGCAGGGTGGTCAGCTTGTATTTGTCGATGGCGGCGCGGGCCAGATCGACGGCCTTGGTCTGTTCCGCTTCACTGACGGCGGGCGCGCTGGCGGCCGGCGCATTGGCCGCGCTGGATGCACCGGGGGCCGAGGCTGTAGGTGCGGAAGCCGGAGCGGGCGCGGCAGGCTTGTGCGCGTCGTCGGAGCGGCCACAGCCCGCCAGCGCGAGAGCGGTGAGCGCGGCAAGCAGAAGGGGTTTGGTCATGATGTGCGGAGCGTGTCGGCGATGTTCAGCCCACGACTTTACCCGGAACTGACCGATCGTTTCCATGCCGCATACGCCTGCGGCATGCACACCGCGCAAGGCCGGTAGCTTGCGGCACGCGCGTCGGCTTCGTTGAGGAAGAACACGCGATGGCGCACGTAACCGCCGCGTGCAATGGCCCGGCGTGCAGCCGCGCAATCGAGCCGGCCATAGATACGTGCCCGCCGATGCCCGCCCAGCGTGCCGGGCGCGGCGCTCTCATAGGGTTGGCCGCTGGCGCCGATGAGGGTCCACGTTTTCACGCGGTTTCATGCGGCGGATTGCGCTTCGCGCTCCAGCAGCGCCAGCTTGCGCTCCACGCCCCAGCGATAGCCCGAGGTGTTGCCGTCTCGGCGGATCACGCGGTGGCACGGGATGGCCACCGCAATGTGATTGGCCGCACAGGCCTGCGCCACTGCGCGTACCGCCTTGGGTGCGCCGATGCGCGCGGCAATCTCGGCGTAGCTTGTGGTGCTGCCCGGCGGGACTTCGCGCAGCGCTTGCCACACGCGTTCTTGGAACGCAGTGCCGCGCACGTCCAGCGGCAGCTCTAGCCCGATGGATGGCGCTTCGATCAGCCCCACCACGCGAGCCACGAGGTCTTCAAAGCCCGCATCGCCACCGATGAGTTCGGCCTTCCGGAACGTGTCCTGCAGATCGCGCACGAGGGCGTCGGGGTCGTCGCCCATCAGGATCGCGCAGATGCCGCGATTGCTCTGCGCCACCAGGATCGAACCGAGCGAGCATTCGCCCACCGCGAAGCGGATCGTCGTTTGGGCGCCGCCTGCGCGGTAGCGGCTGGCTGTCATGCCGAGCACGTTGTCGGACGCCTCGTAGAAGCGGCTGCTCGCGTTGAACCCGGCGTCGTAAATGGCCTCGGTGACGGTGCTGCCGCGCCCGAGTTGCGCTCGCAGCTTGCGGGCGCGATGCGCATCGGCGTAGCCCTTGGGCGTGAGGCCCGTGACGCTCTTGAACAGGCGATGGAAGTGATACGGGCTCAGGCCGGCGTCTTGCGCGAGCGCGTCGAGCGTGGGCGGTGTGTCGGCTGCCTCGATGCGGCGGCAGGCCTGCGCGACAAGCGCGGTTTGCTGCGCGCGCACGGTGGTCTGATCCGGGGCAGCGCGGCGGCTCGGACGGTAACCGGCGGCTTCTGCGTCGGCAGGCGTGTCGAAGAATTCGACGTTTTCCGGGCGCGGCAGGCGCGACGGGCTGCTCGGCTGGCAATACACGCCAGTGGTCTTCACCGCATAGACGAATTGCCCGTCGGCAGAGGCATCGCGCGCCAGCACGCGAGCCCAGCGCGGGTCGTGTGCAACGAGGGGGTTGTCCGATACGGGGCGGGCGGAGGTTTGCATGGCGTCATCCAGTGGACTGCGATGACTGTACTGTAGGTACGTCCGTCTGGCCGGGCACTCCGGGTCTTGCGGTCAAATTCGAAGCACCGCTCGCGTCACTTGCCGCCGGGTGCTTTTTGCTGATCGGCGCGCGCGGCGGCCAAGTTGGCGGCGATCTGTTTGGCGCCGGCAGATTCGGGCGGCAGCAGCCGGTACAGGTGTTCCCACTGCGCGATTGCATCGCTCACGTCACCACGTTCGACGGCGGCGGAAGCAGCCAGTGCCAGCGCTTTGGGCTCGTCCGGGTCGGCCTTCAGGGCGAGGCGCACCTGCTCCATGGGCGCACCAGCGAGGGCGCCGCCCTGGGCGGTAGCGAGTGCGTCGGCGTAATCGGCACGCAGGCTGGCGACGTCGGGGGCAAGGGCCACCGCCTTCGCATAGGCGGCGACGGCGTCGGCGGGGCGCTCCATCGTGCTGTAGGACCGCGCGAGCAATGCCCAGCCGGGTGCGTCGTCGGGCGTGTCGCGCAGCCGTTGCGCGAGGCTGTTGACCATCGATTCGATCTGCGCGTCTCCACCGGTGTGATCGCTGCGAGCGGCGGTCATCATGTCGCCCGGCATCCACAGCGAGGCGGGCTTGCCAAGGTGCTGGTAGAGCAGCACGGCGGACGTGGGCAACGCAGCCAGCAGCACTGCAGCGAGCAGAACGGCGCGGCGGTCGGGGCGCACCTGCGAGGTGCTGGCGGTGTCGGCCGTATCGTCCAGCAACCGCCGGCCAAGCTCTGCGCGTGCGTGTGCGTGGCCCGCCGCATCGATAGCGCCGGTGCGCAGGTCGGCATCCAACTCGCGCAGCTGGTCTTGGTACCAGCGGATCATCTGGCTGCGCGCGGTGGGGCTCTGGATGAACGTATCGCCCACATCGTTGCGCGCGCGTCGCAACAACGGCGTCAGCAGAACCGCCATGGTGACGGCTGTGAGGGCGGCCGCCAGCAGCCAGAACAAGGTCATCACGGTCATGGGCGGGGGTCTTCCGGTGGCGACCCTGCAAGCAGGGCGGCGAGGCGCGCTTGCGCGTCAGCGTCCATCTCGGCAGGGGGCGCCTTCTGCTGTTTGCGGGACGACACGATGCCGAATACCACCGCCATCAGCAACAGTGCTGGGCCGAACCACAGCAGATAGGTCAGCGGCTTGACGGGCGGCCGGTACAGGACGAAATCGCCATAGCGCTGCACGAGGTAGTCCTTTACGGCGGCCTCGGTGGCGCCGGCACGGAGTTGTTCTCGAATCTGGCGGCGCAAGTCGACGGCCAGGTCGGCGTTGGAATCGGCGAGGGTCTGGTTCTGGCACACGAGGCAGCGCAGTTGCTCCGACAGCGCGTGGACACGGGTGTCGAGATCGACGTCCGCCGCTGCGGCATAGGCGGGCATTTGCAACGCGAACGCCGCGACGCCTGCTATAACGAGCGCGGCCAGGCGCTTATGCATGATCACCTTCCTGCTCCAGTTGCTGCAGAAGCGGCACGATCTTGCGTTCCATCGACTCGGCCGTCACGGGGCCGACCTGCCTGTAGCGGATCACGCCGGCGCGATCGATGACGAAGGTCTCCGGCACGCCGTAGACGCCGTAGTCGATGCCGACCTTGCCGTCTGCGTCGATGAGTGACGCGACATACGGATCGCCCATGTGTTTGAGCCACGCGCGTGCAGCGTCGGCGTCGTCCTTGTAGTTCAGCCCGTAGATCGGCACGGAGGATTGCTTGGCGAACGCGTTCAGCACGGTGTGCTCTGCGCGGCAGGCGGTGCACCACGACGCCCAGACGTTGAGCATCCACACCTTGCCGCGCAGGTCTTGCGGCGTGATCGGGCCGGCAGTCGATTCCAGTGCCGTCAGCTTGAACGCCGGGGCGGGCTTGCCGACCAGCGGCGAGGGCAGTTCACGCGGGTCACGCGACAGCCCCGCCGCCAGCGCAATCACCAGAACGAAGAACGCTGCCAGCGGCAGCACGTAGCGCAGCTTCACCGTGGCTCCTCGGTCGCCGGTATCGCCAGTGATGGGCCGGCCAGTGCAGCGTCGGGTGTGGTGCGCGGCGCTGTGGAGCGGCGGCGCAGCCGGTAGCGGCGATCGCACACCGCCAGCAGGCCGCCCAGCACCATCAGCACACAGCCGCCCCAGATCCAGCTGACGAAGGGCTTGATGTAGATGCGCATAGCCCAGTTGTCTTGTCCGAGTGATTCGCCCAGCGCGACATAAAGGTCTCGTGTGATGCCGGTGTCGATGGCGACTTCGGTCGTGGGGGTTTCCTGGCTGCGGTACAGGCGCCGCTCGGGCAGCAGCGTGGCCACCGGTTTGCCGTTGTGGCTGACTTCGACGTGGCCACGCAAGACGTCGTAATTCGGGCCCTGCGCCGGCGCAACGTTGGTGAGGTGGAACATGTAGCCACCCACCTCAACTGTGCCGCCCACGCGCACCGGCAGCTCGCGTAGCGTCTCCTGGCTGAGCACCAGCGTGACGCCTGCGATGAACACCCCCACCCCTGCGTGCGCTACCAGCATGCCGAAGTAGCTCGGCGGCAACTGTCGCAGCGTCATCAGTCGATTGCCGGGCTGGCGAAGTTTTTCGGCCAGACTGGCCAGCGCACTCGCAAGACACCATGCGGCCAGCGTCAGCCCCAGGCCCGCCAGCGCGGACGTTCCATAAAACACCGCCAGCCCAAGTCCCACGGCAACACTAGCCGCCGCCGCCCAGCGCAGCCGCACGGCCATCGACGGCAGCGCGCCGTGACGCCAGCGCGCCAGTGGCGCCGCGCCCATCAGCAGCACCGCAGGAGACATCAGCGGCACAAAGACTTGCTCGAAATACGCCGGACCGACCGAAATCTTGCCCAGCTGCAGCACATCCAGCACCAGCGGATAAAGCGTGCCAAGCAGCACCGTGGCGGCAGCCACCGCGAGGAGCACGTTGTTGGCCAGCAGAAACGATTCACGCGCGAACAACGAGAACGTCGCACCTTCCGAGGCGCCGCTGGACAACCGCTTTGCGCGCCACGCAAACAGAGCCAGCGCACCGCCCGTCACGATGCCCAGCAACGCCAGGATGAACAGACCGCGCTTTGGGTCCACCGCAAAAGCATGCACTGACGTCAGCACGCCCGAACGGACGAGGAACGTGCCGAGCAGGCTCAACGAGAACGTGAAGATGGCGAGCAGCGCCGTCCACGCGCGGAACACGCCGCGCTTCTCCGTCACCGCCAGTGAATGGATCAGCGCCGTGCCTGCCAGCCACGGCATGAACGAGGCATTTTCGACCGGGTCCCAGAACCACCAGCCGCCCCAGCCGAGTTCGTAGTACGCCCAGGCGCTGCCGAGCATGATGCCGGTCGTCAGGCATGCCCAGGCGGCGGTTGTCCAGGGCCGAGACCAGCGCGCCCAAGTGGCATCGAGCCGACCCGACAGGAGCGCGGCCATCGCAAACGAAAACGCCACCGCAAAGCCCACGTAACCCATGTAGAGCATGGGCGGATGCGACACCATGCCGGGGTCCTGCAGCAGCGGGTTGAGGTCGCGCCCTTCCATGGCCGGCGGCAACAGGCGCAGGAACGGGTTGGACACCAACAGCAGGAAAAGCAGCAGCCCCGTGCTGATCGCGCCCATCACGCCCAGTACGCGCGCCACGACGGGCAACGGCAGTTGTCGGCTGAACAACGACACGGCCAGCGACCACAGCGCCAGCATCGTCGTCCACAGCAACATCGATCCCTCGTGGCCGCCCCACACTGCGGCCACGCGATAGGGCAGCGGCAGCGCGCTGTTCGAGTTGGCGGCGACATAGAGCACGCTGAAGTCGTTGCTGACGAAAGCCCACGTCAGCGCGCTGTACGCCAGCAGCACCAGCGCGCACTGCATGCGCGCAGCGGGACGCGCCACGGCCATCCAGCGCTCGTTGTCGCGCGCCGCGCCAACCAGCGGCAGCACGGATTGCATGACAGCAGTCAGCAACGCCAGGATCAACGCGAAGTGGCCCAGCTCGGCAATCATCGCGACGCGCTCCGGGCAGATTCCTTCGCCATTTGTTCGTTGACTTGCGCGGCGCGGCGTAAGGCATCAGCGGCTTCGGGCGGCATGTAATTTTCGTCGTGCTTGGCGAGCACCTCATTGGCGACGAAGACACCATCCTCGCCAAGCCGCCCGCGCGCGACCACGCCCTTGCCTTCGCGGAACAGGTCTGGCAGCAAGCCGTGGTAGACGACCGGCACACCGCGCGCTGTGTCGGTGACGATAAAGCGGATGGTCATGCCGTCACGTTCGCGTTGGATGGAGCCGCGTTCGACCAGGCCACCCAGTCGAAAGACCTGTGCAACAGGCGCTTCCTTGGCGGCGATCTGGCTTGGGCTGAAGAAGAACACCAGATTGGAGCGGAACGCATTCAGCGTGAGGGCGGTAGCCGCACCCGCGCACACCAGCGCGGCGAGCAGGATGCCGAGGCGGCGTTGTCTGCGTGTCATTGGTCGCTGCCGTCAGGATGCGAGTGATGGGTGCGATTGGCTGCGTGCCAGCGGCGAGCGAGCAGCAGCAACTCGGCCGCGATGCAGATGGCGGCCACGGCAAACGCGCCCGCAATATAGTCGACGTGGTTGACGGAGAACTGGCTCATGCCGGCGTGCTCAGATTGTGGTTATCGTCGGCGCGCTCGCGCATGATGCAACGCACGCGAATCAGCGCCACGCAGATGCTGTACATCCAGCACGCGAGCGTCATCAGCAACATGCCGAGCAGCATCGTCATCGCCATGGACGGAGCCGCCGTCAGGCTGATGGACGCGCCCTGATGCAGCGTGTTCCACCACTGCACCGAGAAATAGATCACGGGGATGTTGACCACGCCCACCACGGCAAGCACGGCACAGGCGCGTTCGGCGCGGCGCGGGTCTTCAATGGCGCTCTCCAGCGCGATGAAGCCGAGGTACAGAAACAGCAGTAGCAACTCCGACGTCAGCCGCGCATCCCACACCCACCACGTGCCCCACGTTGGCTTGCCCCACAGCGCGCCTGTCCACAGCGCAATGGCGGTGAACAGCGCGCCGGTGGGCGCCAGCGCCGAGGCCATCATCGACGAAAGCCGCGTGCGCAGCACCAGCGCCAGCGCGCAATAGCCGGCCATCACCAGATAGATGAACATCGACATCCATGCAGCCGGCACGTGCAGGAAGATGATCCGGTAGACCTCGCCCTGTTGCGCATCGGTTGGCGCCACAACAAAACCGACGTAGAGGCCGGCGACGAGGAACAGGAGTGCGGCCACACCAAACCACGGCGCCAACTTGCGCGCGAGCGGATCAAACCGCACGGGCGACGCATACGCGAGCCAGTTCCAGCGTCGGAAAACAGGTTGGCGCGCAGCGATGGAGGTGCTGTGGAGTCCGGAGCGGTTCGTCATCGGGTCATTCCACGGCAATGCGCAGCCCGGCGGCGGCAGCCAGCGGGCAGACAAACAGCGATAGCGCCAGGCAAGCGCCCAGCAGCGAGAAATGCGGCATGACATCAAGCCCCGCATCGGCCGCCGAACCCGCGCCCGCACCAAACACAAGCACGGGCACACACAACGGCAGGACGAGGATGCACAGCAGCGCTGCGCCATTGCGCACGCCCAGCGTGAGCGCTGCACCAACGGCGCCGATCAGCGCAATGGCAGGCGTGCCGATCAGCAGCGTGGCTGTCAGCAGCAGCGTTGCATGCAGCGGCAGGCTGTACTGCTGGGCCAGGATGGGCGTCAGCAGCAGCAACGGCAAGCCGCTCGCGAGCCAGTGCGCGGCAATCTTCGTCAGCACAATCAAGGCAAGCGGGTGTGGCGACAACAGCAATTGATCGAGGCTGCCATCAGCGTGCTCCTGCGCAAACAATCGAGAGAGCGAGAGCATCGACGCCAGCAGCGCCGCGACCCACAGGATGCCCGGCGCAAGCATGCGCAACTGTTGCGGGTCGGGGCCGATGGCCAGGGGGAAGAGGCTCGCCGCAATGACGTAGAACACCACGCCACCGACGAGGTTGCCGCGCCGCCGCCATGACAGCGCCAGATCGTGCCGCAGGATGGCCATCAGCATCGGCTTCATGCGGTGCCCCCAAGCCGAAGCACGCGATTTGCCCCGTGCGGACGCGACAGCAACTGATGCGTGGCCATGATTGCCATGCCGCCTGCACGCAGGTGCGCATCGAGCTGTGCTGTGAAGAGGTCGGCTGCGCGGTCGTCGAGCGAGGCGATCGGTTCGTCGAGCAGCCACAGTGCGCGCCGCGCGAGCAGTAAGCGCGCCAGCGCCACTCGCCGACGCTGGCCTTGCGAAAGCTTGCGCACGGGCGTGGCGGCCAGCTTGCCGAGTTCGAGCGCTTCCAGCGCTTGGCCGACGCAAAACGGCTCGGATGCCGAATCGTGCGATCCGGCCAGTTGCATGGCCAGACGCAGGCTCTCCGTCACAGTGAGATCTGGGTCGATGCCGTTGGTGTGGCCAACGTAGCAAAGCGCATTGAGGAAGGCGGGGTCGCCGCTGCGTACGGGCGCACCATGCCACGTGAGCGCACCGCTTGCCGGTGCCAGAAGGCCGCAGAGCACGCGCAGCAGGGTGGTCTTGCCGCTGCCGTTCGCGCCCGTTACCTGCACCAGCTCGCCCGCCGACACCGAGAGGTCCAGCTCGCGGAAGATCCGACGGCCGGCGCGCGAAAACGTCAATTGGCTGGCAACAAGCACGGCATTGGGGGGCTGAGTGAAACGGGGTCTAGCGCCGGCAGCACGTTCACGTGCTTTACTCGGTCTTCATCTTCGACATGTCGGGCAGATGGTGCGCAATACCCTTGTGGCAGTCGATACAGGTTTTCTCTTTGCTGCCCAGATATTGGGCGTGCATGGCCGACGCGCGCGGGCTTTGCCGCGTGAAGTCCATCGAGTCGTAGTTGTGACAGTTACGGCATTCCAATGAATCGTTGGCCTTGAGTCGATCCCATTCGTGCTGGGCCAGCTCAAGCCGGTGCGCCTCGAATTTCTCGCGCGTGTCGATCGTGCCGAAAATCTTGCCCCACACTTCCTTGGATGCCTGCATCTTCCGTGCAATCTTGTTCGTCCAGGCGTGCGGAACGTGACAGTTGGAGCAGATGGCGCGCACACCGCTGCGGTTGGTGTAGTGGATCGTGCTCTGTAGCTCTTGATATACGTTGTCGTGCATTTCGTGGCAACCCGTGCAGAACGCCTCGGTGTTGGTCACTTCCATCGCGGTGTTGAACGCACCCCAGAACACCACGCCGGCAACAAAGCCGCCCAACGTCAGAAAGCCCAGGCTGAAATACGCGCTGGGCCGGTTGATGGTGCGCCAGTAGCGCTTGATCAGGTCGAACATGGCTGCACCGCCTCAGTTCTTGCCAACGCTCTTGCCATCAGGCTTGCGTTTGAGCAGTTCATCGACATCGACAAACGTATTGGTGATAAGCGGCTTGGCGTCGGCCTGCGGCACGTGGCATTGCGTGCAGAAGAATCGGCGCGGCGAAACGTCGGCCAGTTGATGGCCATCGCGGTCAACGTAGTGCGTGGGGCTGATCGCAATAGCGCGCATCTCTTCGGCCTTCGTACGCGCATGGCAGGACAGACAACCGTTGTGGTCCTTGTTGATCTGATACATGTACGTCCCGTCGATCTTGTGCGGAATCGTCGGCGGTTGCCCGGTGTAGTTGCGCTCGCGGCGCACGTCCCTGTTCTCGGTGGGATACAGGATCGGCGGTGTCGATTCGGCGGTGATCGGCGTCGAGCCGCGCATGGCGTCGACCACGCCTTGAGCCTGCGCGGGCAAGTTGGCAAGGGTCGCCAGCAACAGCGCGCAGATGGCGGCTGGCAGTCCCAAGAGTCGGCTGAGCTTCATGACATTTTCCTGTTGCGCGTGTGTCGTCTGCCCGTGCTCGTTAGACCTTCACGATCTTGACGGCACATTTCTTGAAATCCGTCTGCAGCGAGATCGGGCAGGTTGCATCCAGTGTGACCTTGTTGATGAGCTGGCTCGCATCGAACCAGGGCACGAACACCAGGCCCTTCGGCGGCTGATTGCGGCCGCGCGTTTCAATGCGGGTGCGCATCTTGCCGCGCCGCGAGATCACCTCGACCTCGACACCACGTCGCAGCCCCAGCGCCTTCGCATCTTCCGGATGCATGAAGCAGACCGCGTTCGGGAAGGCGCGATACAGCTCGGGCACCCGGCGCGTCATCGAACCCGAGTGCCAGTGCTCCAGCACGCGGCCGGTCGACAACCAGAACGGGTATTCCTTGTCCGGCACTTCCGGCGGTGCCTCGTAGGGCAGGGCGAAGATCACCGCCTTCCCGTCCGGGTTGCCGTAGAACTGGTAGCCGGTACCGGCCTTGACGTACGGATCGCTGCCTTCTTTGTAGCGCCAGCGCGTCTCTTTGCCGTTGACTACCGGCCAGCGCAATCCGCGCGCCTTGTGATAGTCGTCGAACGGTGCCAAGTCGTGGCCGTGGCCGCGTCCGAAGCTTGCGTACTCCTCGAACAGGCCCTTCTGGAGGTAGAAACCGAATGCCTTGGCTTCGGCATTGTTGTATTCCGGGTCGACATCCTTGAGGGGGAACTTGTCGACGTTGCCGTTGCGGTAGAGCACGTCGTAGAGCGTCTTGCCGCGCAGCTCGGGCTTCTTGGCGATGAGTTCTTCGGGCCAGACTTCTTCAACCTTGAAGCGCTTGGAAAACTCCACCAACTGCCACAGGTCGGAACGCGCCTCCCCCGGTGCATCAACGAGCTGATGCCAGAACTGCGTGCGGCGCTCGGCGTTGCCGTAGGCGCCTTCCTTCTCAACCCACATCGCGCTCGGGAGGATCAGGTCGGCGGCCAGCGCGGTGACGGTGGGGTAAACGTCGGAGACAACGATGAAGTTCTCCGGATTGCGGTAGCCCGGGTAGCCTTCCTGATTGATGTTGGCGCCGGCCTGTATGTTGTTGTTGACCTGCACCCAGTAGGCGTTGAGCTTGCCGTCCTTCAGCATGCGGTTTTGCAGCACGGCGTGATAGCCCGGCTTTGCCGGGATCGTGCCCGCCGGCAGCTTCCAGATGTGCTCCGCTTCTTCGCGGTGCTTCGGGTTGGTCACCACCATGTCGGCCGGCAAGCGGTGCGAGAACGTGCCCACCTCGCGCGCGGTGCCGCAGGCCGAAGGCTGGCCCGTCAACGAGAACGGGCTGTTGCCCGGCGTGGCGATCTTCCCTGTCAGCAGGTGCAGGTTGTAGATCATGTTGTTCGCCCAGGTGCCACGGGTGTGCTGATTGAAACCCATGGTCCAGAACGACACGACCTTGATCTTCGGATCGGCATACAGCTCAGCGAGCTTCTGGAGCTGCTGCTTGAATTCCTTTTCCTTGCTCTTGTCCGGGTTCGCCAGCTTGGTGGTGTAGTCGAGGTCGTACGTCGAGACGAACTTCGCAAACTCGTCGAACGATATCGGCTTGGAGTCGCCCACCTTGTCGGCGTTCTTGGCGGCCTTCTGCAGCGGATTGTCGGGCCGCAGGCCGTAGCCGATGTCGGTCACGCCTTGCTTGAAGACGGTGTGCTTGTTGACGAAGTCTGTGTTGACCTTCTTGTTGGTGATGATGTAGTTCGCGATGTAGTTGAGCATCGCGAGATCGGCCTGCGGCGTGAAGACGATGGGAATGTCGGCCAGATCGAACGAGCGATGCGTGAACGTCGAGAGCACCGCGACCTTCGTCTTGGGTGCGGAGAGGCGCCGGTCTGTCACACGCGACCACAGGATCGGGTGCATCTCCGCCATGTTCGAGCCCCACAGCACGAACGCGTCGGCGACTTCGAAGTCGTCGTAGCAGCCCATCGGCTCGTCCATGCCGAAGGTGCGCATGAAGCCGGCCACCGCCGAAGCCATGCAATGGCGCGCGTTGGGGTCGAGGTTGTTCGAGCGGAAGCCCGCCTTCATCAGCTTGACTGCGGCGTAGCCCTCAAAAACGGTCCATTGACCCGAGCCGAACATGCCGACAGCGGTGGGGCCCTTTTCCTTGATGACGCGCTTGAACTGCGCCGCCATCTCGTCGAACGCGCGGTCCCAGCTCACGGGCGTGAAATCGCCGTTCTTGTCGTATTTGCCATTCTTCATGCGCAGCAGCGGCTGGGTCAGCCGGTCCTTGCCGTACATGATCTTCGAGAGGAAATACCCCTTGACGCAGTTCAGCCCCCGATTGACCTCGGCCTTCGGGTCGCCCTGCGTGGCCACCACGCGGTTGTCCTTGACGGCGACTTCAACGCCGCAGCCCGTGCCGCAGAATCGGCAAGGCGCCTTCGACCACTTGAGCTGCGTCAGCTCTTTGTCGGTGACAAGGTTGGCGGCGCCAGCAGGAAGCGTGACGCCAGCTACCGAAGCGGTGGCGGCGGCGGCGGTCTGCTTAATGAACGCGCGGCGAGAGACTTTCATCGTCCATTTCCTCATTCATGGCGTCGGCCATTTCGTTGTGCTGATAGATCAGGGCGGTGTTCAGCACACCGTCGATCTGTTGAATGAACGTCAGGTGGGCTGCGATGGCGCGCGAGCTGGGCGCCTCAAGCGTGACCACGAGCTTGCCGTTATCGCTGGCCGCATGGATTTCGCTGCCCGCGATGGCTTCGATGGCCTTGCTTACGGATGCAATATGGGTTGGCCGCGTCTGGACCAAGACGCCGGCGATATGCCACTCGTCGTCATCGAGCGGCGCCGGCCGAACAGGGATATCTATTTTTCTTGTGTTTCGCATGACGCTGTTTTGGCGATGCACGCCTTTTTCTAATCAGTGCTGCGCGAACATACAACCCGGCTTGCCCTCGGAACCCCCCCGGGCGTATATCAATGCGTTGGCGGACCGCTCAGCAATTGGGACGCCCAGACGATAAAGCCATATCCGGCCACGATAATGACGGACAGAACCGGCACCATGACGGCCGTCAGAAACAGGAAGCTCCGCAGCTCTTCGGATTTACGTTGCGCGTCGACGTTTTGGGACTGTTCCACGATGACTCGACCAATGAGGGCGGCGCAAATGGCGCGCGAACGTTTTCCAGTAAAGCGAACGTCGCACGGGAATTCAAGGTTTTCGCATGATCCCGGCGTGACATATGTCGCGCAAGCGATATGTTGTTGGGGCCTGATCTAGCGCAAGACTTGCGGAATTCACGCGCCTGAAACATTGACGGGTACCCGCCATAAATACCAGGCCGCGACGGTTCGATATGGGCTCCATGCAAGGCCGAGCGTTTCCATTTGCTTGCGCGTGGGCGTAGTGTCGAGCCGCTTCAGACGGCGATAACCGTCGCGTACGCCGAAATCATCTGCAGGCAGGATGTCGGAGCGCTCCAGCGTGTAGATGAGCAGCATTTCGACCGTCCACCGGCCTACCCCGCGCAGTGTCACCAGCCGATCGACGAGCGCTTCGTCTGACATGGTCAGCGCATGTTCGCGCGTGGGTACGACGCCGTCGAGGGCGGCTTGTGCAATGCCGCGAATGGTCGCCAGTTTGGTCGCAGAGAAACCGCAGGCGCGCAGCGCTGCCTCTTCTGTGGCGAGCACCTGCTGCGGTGCGGGAAAAGCGGCGGCCGGATAGAGCGCGAGGAAACGGCCGAGGATGGCGTCACCGGCCTTGGCGTGCAGCTGCTGATAGGCGATCGCGCGGATCAGCGCTTCATAAGGTTCGCGCCCAGGCTTGGCGGTGTGGCGGCAGGGGCCGATGGCAGCAATATGGCGGGCCCAGTCTTCGTCCAGCGTGGCCAGGAAGGTTGTGGCTTGCCGGTAGGCGCTCTCGGACAGGTCTGCTGCAATGGACATGAGCTGGTTTGCCGGTCAGCCGGCCTTGCGGAACGTGAGGTTGATGCGCTGGCTGCCCAGCAGTGCGTGCGGGTGGTCTTTGACCGGCGCAACGCCGTGATAGCGCAGGCGATCCGGGCCACCCCAGACGACGACATCGCCGTGAAAAAGGGGAATGCGCTGCGTCTTGTCGGCGCGGCGATGTCCGCCAAACAGGAAGACTGCTGGCATGCCGAGCGATACCGAGACGATGGGTGCGCCGTAATCCTGCTCGTCTTTGTCCTGATGCAGCGACATGCGGGCGCCGGGCACATAGCGGTTGATGAGGCACGCGTCTGGCGTGAAGCCGGGGAAGCCCGCTTCAGCAGCGGCGTTGTACGCCAGGCGCGCGAACACATCGGGCAGTGGCGGCCACGCGGCTCCCGTGAGCGGGTCGAGCGTGGCATAGCGGTAGCCGCGGCGGTCTGAGGTCCAGCCCAGGGTGCCACTGTTGGTGAGCGCGACCGACATCTCGAAGCCGCCCGGCGTGACCATGTGGCGGAACGCGGCCTGCTGTGCGATGGCGTCCACCGCCGCCAGCAGGGCCGGCGCATCCGCCAGCGCAAAGCCACGGAAAATAAAGGCCGCCTCGCCGAGCGCGATGCGCGCGTCATCGGCGGGTGCGTGGTCGGCAAACAGATCGCCGGTCGTCATGGTGAACTGGCTATAGCGCGTCGTGGAAGATGATGCCCACAGTATGCCGTCGGCCCGAACGCAGGCGGCTCACACCGTGGCGCAGGTTCACGCGATACGTACCGCGCGTGCCTTGTACAGGGCGATGGTGCACCGCAAAGACCACTGCATCGCCCTTGCGCAGTGGCACCACCTCAGGCCGCGATTGCATTCGTGGGCGCTGCTCCGTCATGACGAATTCGCCGCCGGTGAAATCCAGGCCGGGTTCGGACAGCAGGATGGCCACCTGCAGCGGGAAGACGTGCTCGCCATAGAGATCTTGATGCAGGCAGTTGTAGTCGCCAGGGCCGTATCGCAGGATCAGCGGCGTGGGGCGCAACTGGCCGGCTTCGTGACAGCGGCGCAGGAAATCGGCGTGCTGGGCCGGGTAGCGCACGTCGATGACCATGGCTTGGTTCCAGCGGTTGGCGATGGTCGCCAGCGGCGGGTAGAGCGACGTGCGCAACTGCGCGACCAGGTCCGGCAGCGGATAGGCGAAGTACTGGTATTCGCCGCGCCCGAAGCCATGGCGCTCCATCACCACGCGCGAGCGGTACAGGCGATCCTGCGGATACAGCGCTGCCAGGGCGTCGCACGCATCATGGGTGAGCAGGCTGGGCAATACGGCGCTGCCGAGCTCATTGAGGGCGTCCTCAGCGGCATGCCAGTCAATGCCATCAAGATTGGGAAGGTGCCCCGGGCTGACATGCGCGGCGGCGGAGGAAGGCGGCATATGCGCTCCTTTCGGAGATTCAATATGCCAAGCCTACGCTCACGGGAGTGCGCGTGGCACTCCGGAGCTTGCGGTCAAATTCAGGCTTGCGCGGCGAGGCCGGCGGGCATGTTGGTGGCGGCCAACTTCGTCAACGCGTTGCCGGTGGCGCGGCAGATGCGCCACTCTGGCAGCACATCGGCGCCCATGGCCTCGTAGAAAGCGATGGACGGCGCGTTCCAGTCGAGCACGCTCCACTCGAAGCGGCCGCAGTCGCGCTCTTGTGCCAGGCGCGCGAGGTGGATCAGGAGTGCCTTGCCGATGCCCAGGCCGCGGTACTCCGGCTCCACGAACAAGTCTTCCAGATACAGGCCCGGCTTGCACAGGAAAGTCGAGAAATTGTGGAAGAACAGCGCAAAGCCCACGGCCCGGCCGTCGACTTCTGCCAGCACCGCTTCGCAATACGGGCGCGGCCCGAACAGCATCGTCGCCAGCGCTTCAGGCGTGGTTTGCACGAGGTGCGTGAGCTTTTCGTACTCGGCCAGCGCAGAGATCAGGCGAACGAGCGAGGCGCAGTCGTCGGGTGTGGCAGGGCGCAGAGTGAAGCTGGTCGCTGTGGTTGTCATTGTGGCTGCGATTCCAGTGAGGTTTGGACCAGGCGCGCGACCTGGTCGACGTAATCGGGCGCGAGGCAATCGACCACGTGCCGCTCGGGCGTGCTGCGCAGCCAGGTGATCTGGCGCTTGCAGAGCTGGCGCGTGGCGGCGATGCCTTGTTCGCGCAGAGCCGCCATGTCGATTTCGCCGTCGAGGTACGCCCATGCCTGGCGATAGCCGACGCAGCGGATGGATGGCAGCGTGGGGGAAAGATCGCCACGGCGGCGCAAGCGTTCCACCTCGTCGAGCAGGCCGCCGGCGAGCATCGCATCAAAGCGCTGTGCGATGCGCGCGTGCAGCACGAGGCGGTCGGAGGGCTCCAGCGCGATCGTCAGATACGGCGCAGCTGCATCGTGCTGCTGGAACGCATTCGCGCCAACCTCGCGGGCGAGCAGGGCGGACATCGGCTGACCGGTCAGCCGATACAGTTCGAGCGCACGCTGGATGCGCTGCGCATCGGTCGCGTGCAATCGCGCAGCCGTCACCGGATCGACCAGTGCGAGCTTGGCGTGCAGCGCCGGCCAGCCGTCGCGCGCCGCTTCGGCATCGATTTCCGCGCGGATGGTCGGATCGGCGCCTGGCAAATCGGAGAGGCCTTGCGTAAGCGCCTTGTAGTACAGCATCGTGCCGCCGACGATCAGCGGCAGCCGGCCGCGTGCGCGGATGGCGTCGATCAGCGCGCTCGCATCATTGGCAAACTGCGCGGCGGAATACGCATCGAGCGGATCAATGATGTCGATCAGGTGATGCGGCGCGATGGCCTGTTCTTCGGCGCTGGGCTTGGCCGTGCCGATGTCCATGCCGCGATACACCAGCGCGGAATCCATGCTGATGATCTCCACCGGCCAGCGTTCGGCCAGCTTCAATGCGGCGGCGGTTTTGCCGGACGCGGTGGGCCCGAGCAGGCAAATCGCGCGCGGTGCGCTTGCAGCAGATGCAGTCATCGGTTATTGACCGCGCAGGAACAGGCGATCCAGGTCCGCCACGGTCAACTGGATCCACGTCGGGCGGCCGTGGTTGCACTGGTCGGCGCGTTCGGTGGCTTCCATCTGGCGCAGCAGTGCGTTCATCTCGTCCAGGTTCAGGCGGCGGTTGGCGCGCACTGCAGAGTGGCACGCCAGCGTGGCGAGCAGCTCGTTCTGGCGTTCGGCCAGCACGCGCGAGCCACCGTAGGCCTGCAGATCGCGCAGCACGTCGCGCGCGAGCGCCTGCGCATCCGCCTTCTGCAGCAGCGTTGGCACCGATCGCACGGCCAGCGTGGTGGGCGACACGGCGGAGATATCGAAGCCGAGCAGCGTGAGCGTGTCGCGAAATTCCTCCGCGGTGCCGATCTCCACCGGGCTTGCGGCAAACGTGACCGGAATCAGCAGCGGCTGCACTTCGACGCGTTTGGTTTCCAGCGCGGTCTTGAGCTGTTCGTAGAGGATGCGCTCGTGCGCGGCATGCATGTCGACGAGCACCATGCCGCGCGTGTTCTGCGCCAGCACGTAGATGCCGTGCAACTGAGCCACGGCAAAGCCCAGCGGATAAGCATCGTCGTCATCGACCTGTGGCGCAGCGGGCGGTTCTGCAACGGCCAGCGCTTGCCCGGTCGCGGTGCCGCCGTCGAATAACGTTGCGGCGCTCGGCACATCGGTCATCCACGCGGGGCGGCTGGACGGCATGGGCGCGCTATCCCCGCGCATCATTGACAGGTATTCCGCACGCGGCTGCGCAATGCCGAGCGACGTCTGCCGCGCGGCCATCTGGTTGATCCAACGCGTGGTGTTGTCGGCAGGCGAGGGCGCGGTCGCGACCCCAGCAATCTCGGGCGCATCGGCGATGTCGGTGCGCAGGCTGTCGCCCTGTTCACCGGCGTGGCGGGACAGCGCGCGTTGTACCGCGTGATAGACAAACTGGTGCACCGCGCGGCTGTCGCGAAAGCGCACCTCGATCTTGGATGGATGCACGTTCACGTCCACCGCTTCGGGCGGCAACTCCAGGCACAGCACGTAGGCGGGGAAACGGTCGCCGTGCAGCACGTCTTCATAGGCGCTGCGCACCGCGTGCGTGAGCAGGCGGTCGCGCACGAAGCGGCCGTTGACGTAGAAAAACTGATGATCCGCCCGCCCGCGCGAGGCGGTTGGCAGGCCGGCAAAGCCGAACAGGCGCAGCTCGCCGGCTGATTCTTCGAAAGGCAGGCGCGCGCGCGCGAAGTCGGCGCCAAGCACGGCCGCCGAGCGTGAATCCGCCTGCGTGGCGTTCCAATGCTCCAGCGGCTTGCCGTTGTGATGCACGGAGATGGCCACGTCAGGCCGTGCTAGCGCGGTGCGGCGGATGACCTCCATGCAGTGGCCCAGCTCGGTCTGCTCCGTCTTCAGGAATTTGCGGCGCGCCGGCGTGTTGAAGTACAGATGCTGCACATCGACCGTGGTGCCGACGCCGCCCGAAGCTGGCTGCGCCCGCCCGGTTTGCGCAATGATTTGCGTGGCGTGAGCGTCGTTCGCTGTGCGCGACGTGAGCGTCAGTTCCGCCACCGAGGCAATCGAGGCCAGTGCCTCGCCTCGAAACCCCAGCGTCGCTACCGATTCCAGCTCTTCAAGCGAGCCGATCTTGCTGGTCGCATGCCGCATCAGCGCGACGGGCAGTTCGCCCGCCGGAATGCCGCCGCCATTGTCGGTGATGGCAATGCGCCGCACGCCGCCTTCCTCCAGCTTGATCTGAAGCTGCGTGGCGCCGGCATCCAGCGCGTTTTCCAGCAGCTCCTTGACGACGGATGCCGGCCGTTCCACCACCTCGCCGGCTGCGATCTGGCTGATCAACTGGTCGGGAAGCGGGCGGATGGGGCGGCGGGAAGTCGAGGCGGAAGTCATCGCGGCATTATAAATGTCACGCCCTGTGCGGCGCACCGACGCAAGCCCGGCAAGCGCAAGGGGAAAATTAATTGACATCCGGTATCATTCTCCGCTGCTCAATCGGGGGTTGGTTTGGATATCGTGATGCAACTGGTCGACATTGTTCTGCATGTCGACAAATCGTTGGGACTGCTCATTCAGCAGTACGGCGCGTGGGTCTACGTGCTGCTGTTCGCCATCGTCTTTGCCGAGACCGGGTTGGTGGTGCTGCCCTTCCTGCCGGGCGACACGCTGCTCTTCATTGCTGGCGCGATGTGCGCCACGGGCCAGATGGACGCCTGGCTGCTCATCGTGCTGCTGGTGACTGCCGCGGTAACAGGCAATACCGTCAACTATTTTGTCGGTTCGTGGATCGGGCCCAAGGTATTCGACGGTCACATTCGATTCCTTGATCACCAAGCGCTGCTTAGGACACACGCCTTCTACGAGCGCCATGGCGGCAAAATGCTGGTGATGGCACGCTTCATTCCGGTGGTGCGCACGTTCGCGCCGTTCGTGGCCGGAGTGTCGAAGATGACGTTTGCCAAGTTCCAGCTCTTCAATATGATCGGCGCTGTGCTGTGGGTCGGCTTGTTGGTGCTGACCGGCGACCTGTTCGGCAACGTGCCCATCATCCGCGAGCATCTGAACACCATTGTGCTGATCGGTCTGGGCGCGGCGATTGTGCCGCTGATGCTGGGCGGGCTGTGGAAGTTGCTCAAGCGCCGCCGCGGCGCCGTCGCGCAGAAGTAAGCGTCAGTTCAGGTTCTTGCTCATGGCGCGCAGCGTTGGCATGCGCTCCTTGAGCTTGGCCGTATCGGCTGCATCTGGCCGCGCGTCCACGTAGGCTTCCAGGTCTTCCAGCGCGGGTCGGAAGCACTCCAGGTTGGCGTAGGCCAACCCCCGGTCGCGCACTTCCTCGATCGAATCGGGCAGCAGGATCACCAACCGCTGCTGCACCGCCAGCAGGCGCTGCCAGCGCGATTCCTGCAGATAGATCGCCTTCAGATTGCGCAGCATGCGCGCGATGATCTCGCGGTGCGTGGCCACCTGCAGGAACACCCCGAGCGGCACCGAGTTCGGGTCTTCGATGCCTTCCTTCTCCAGGTACGGGTCGAGCATGTCCTGCAATTCTTCCTTCGACAGTGTCTGCCCTGTCAGCGGATCGAGCACGACCTCGCCTGCAGGAATGCTCATGCGTACCAGGAAGTGGTTGGGAAAAGACACGCCCTTGAGGGGCAGGCCAATCTGCTGGCCGATCTCCATCAGCAGCACCGCCAACGAGATCGGAATGCCGCGCCGGCTCTGCAGCACGGTATTCAGATAGGAGTTCTCGGGATCGTAGTAATCGTTTGCATTGGGCCCGAAGCCCAGCTCGCGATAGAAGAACTGATTGAGCAGGCGCAGGCGCTGGATGGCCGGCGTGCCGTCGGCGATGCGGTTTTTGATCCGCGCGACCAGCACGTCGATGGCGGCCAGCTCTGCCTGCAGGTCCAGATCCGGATACGCGTCCTGCGCAATCGACAGGGCGGTTTCTGTGAGGGGAATGCTGTCGTCGTCCGCGACCAGGGCCGAAAAATAATCGAGGACTTTAGTGGTCATCAGATGGCCTTTTTTCGGAACGTGGAAAACTTCAATCCAGTGAGCCACAGTGTACCGAAATAGACCACCGCGCACAGGACCAGACTTGCCCCCAGCAGCGCGATGCGCACGAGCGGTTTGGCGCCCAGTCCGACCCAATCAAAATTGTGGGCAAGCCACAGCAGCACGCCCGCCAGCAGCAGTACAGCTGACATCACCTGCGCGAGGAACAGCCCCCAGCCCGGCAGCGGGTGGTAATAGCCGCGCCGCCGCAGGCCAAAGAACAGCAGCGCCGCATTGATCGTCGCGCCAAAGCTGATCGACAGCGCCAGCCCCGCGTGTCCGAGAATCGGCACGAAGACATAGTTGGACAGCTGGGTCGCCACCAGCACCACCAGCGCGATCTTCACCGGCGTGCGGATGTCCTGCCGCGCATAGAAGCCTGGCGCCAGGATCTTGATGACGATCAGCCCGATCAGCCCCACGCCGTACGACGTCAGCGCCTGACGCGTCATCTCGACGTCCATGCCGGTGAATTTGCCGTAGTGGAACAGCGTGGCCGTGAG
The DNA here is from genome assembly GCF_000607165.1 of Ralstonia pickettii. Classification (GTDB taxonomy): domain Bacteria; phylum Pseudomonadota; class Gammaproteobacteria; order Burkholderiales; family Burkholderiaceae; genus Ralstonia; species Ralstonia holmesii. The sequence goes on from NZ_JFZG01000002.1 coordinate 100,436, forward strand.
TGGTGCGCCAAACACGAACAGCCCCACTGCCGACGGCACTGCCAGCAGCACCGTCAGCCGCAGGCCCCAGTCGAGCAGCGACGAGTACTCTTCACGGTTGTTGTCGGCGCTTGCCTTCGACAGGCTTGGCAGCAGGATCGTCCCGAGCGCCACGCCCAGCAGTGCGGTCGGGAATTCCATCAGCCGGTCTGCGTAGTTCAGCCACGACACGCTGCCCGTCGGCAGGCGCGATGCAATGTTGGTGTTGATGATCAGGCTGATCTGCGCGACCGACACCGACAGCGTGGCCGGCAACATCTGCTTGAGCACGCGCCGCACGCCCGGGTGGTGCCACGCTGCGCGCACGTTGAACGACACGCGCGGCAGCATGCCCACACGGCGTAATGACGGAATCTGAATGGCCAGCTGCAGGATGCCGCCCACCACCACCGCATAGGCCTGCGCGTAGATGGGCGTTTCAAGATATGGCGCCACAAACACCGCGGCCACGATGAACGACAGGTTCAGCAGCACCGGCGTGAAAGCGGGCACCGCAAATTGCCGCCACGTATTCAGAATGCCCGACGCCAGCGCCACCAACGACACGAGCCCGATGTACGGAAACATCACGCGCGTCATGAAGATCGCCGAGATATAGGCTTGGTTCTCGTGCGCCTTGAAGCCCGTCGCGACAGCGGTGACGATCAACGGCGCGCCGATCACGCCCAGCGCCGAAATGATCACCAGGAACCACGTCATCACCGTGGCCACGGAGTCGACCAGTGCGCGTGTTTCGGCCTCCCCCTGCCGGTTCTTGAATTCGCCCAGGATCGGCACGAACGCTTGCGAGAACGCGCCCTCGGCCGAAAGACGACGCAGCAGGTTCGGGATGCGGAAGGCGACGTTGAAGGCATCGGTGTAAACCGAGGCACCGAAGGCGCGGGCGATCAGCGTCTCGCGAATGAGCCCCGTGATGCGCGAGAGCATCGTTAGGCCGCTGATCGTGGCGAGTGTTTTGAGGAGATTCAAGATGAATGCGTGGTTGGGCGCCGTCTGGGAGGCAAACACGGCGATGGCGGTCTGACCGACGGCGCCATGCGGGGTTCGCGCCCGGCGTGACAGACGTGACCGGAGGGCACAATTGCGGCCGTATTATAGGGACCGGCTCGTCATGCGCCCAAAAGTGCCGCAAAAGCCGCAAACTGCGGTCATCCGGGCGATTTCACAACAGGGTTTGCGTTGGGCGCAGAAGTCTGCGTATAATTGCCGTCTTTCACCAATTTGCGCGCTTCGGCCTTCCGTGTCTCCCGGGGCGCTTGCTACCGTTTCTTCAGGGATTTTTCCATGGCAAACACCGCACAAGCACGCAAGCGCGCACGCCAAGCCGTCGTTCAGAACGCTCACAACTCGGCTCTGCGCTCGCGTCTGCGTACTGCAATCAAGGGCGTCCGCAAGGCCGTGGCCGCTGGCGACAAGACTGCAGCCGCTGCTGCATTCAAGACCGCCCAAAGCACGATCGACAGCATCGCTGACAAGAAGATCGTCCACAAGAACAAGGCTGCACGCGCCAAGTCGCGTCTGTCCGCTGCCATCAAGGCAATGGCTGCCTAAGTTCGGGTGATGCCGGCTAGGCCGGCATGGCGCGGCACGCAATGTCGCGCTCCGGCGATAAAAAAGCCCGTCTTCGGACGGGCTTTTTGCATTCTGTGCGCGCCCCCATGGGCGAGGCGCGGCATCGGATGGACCTGGGAAAACTAGCTTTTCGCGGGCGTGCCGCCTTCGGGCAGGATGCAGGCTTCCACGAGCTGCAGATTGTTGTCGTGCGCGAAGTTCAGCACGAAATCCAGCGCTTTGGGCTCGATGTCGCGCAGGCGCTCGTCGACGAAGACGCTGCGGATGCCGCCTGACATGACCGGGCGCACATAGGGGGAGTAGGTGAAGCGGGGGTCTCCGGTATCACCGGCGGGGCGGAACTGCGCCATCACACCGCACAGCCGATCGGCCCAGTCGCTCGGGCGGAAGGTCTTTCCGTCGCGGGTGACGCCCTGGATAAAGAATTGGCGAGGGTTGGCTGCCATGGACTGCGTGGGGCTGTGGAGATTTGCAAACGACTTCGACCGTGCGGGTGCCGCAACGTTCGAGCGGGGTGCACTTGTGGTGCGGATGATGCGCCTGCCTGGTTGCCGATTCATGAACCGGACGGACCGGCTTGTCGTACCGGTTTGCGGGCGGTCAGGGCATCCGAAGCAGCCAGTATTATATCTTATATAAGACTTTCATCGGCCTTTCACCCGAGCCTTTGTGCTAGCGGGCCCGCGGGGCGTGAAACTCGCCAAACCGGTGGCGATCCCGTATGATGGACTGAATCTTCAACAGGCAAGGCGGCTAGGGCGACGTGCAACGGGATGTTCCCGGTGCGTCATCTGCAGGCCGCCTTCGTTGTTTTATGAACCCACCAAGCTCGATCAAGCACTACCTGCAGTTCAAGGACTTTTCGCTGGAAGAGTACGAATACCTGCTGGACCGTTCCGCGATCCTCAAGGCCAAGTTCAAGAACTACGAGACGTGGCACCCGCTGCACGACCGCACGCTCGCCATGATCTTCGAGAAGAATTCCACGCGTACGCGCCTGTCGTTCGAAGCCGGCATTCACCAGCTCGGCGGCCACGCGGTCTTCCTGAACACGCGCGATTCCCAACTGGGGCGCGGTGAGCCGATTGAAGACGCCGCGCAGGTCATCTCCCGCATGACTGACATCATCATGATCCGCACCTTCGGGCAGGAGATCATCGAACGTTTTGCCGCGCATTCGCGCGTGCCGGTCATCAACGGGCTGACCAACGAATATCACCCGTGCCAGGTGCTGGCCGACATCTTCACCTTCATCGAACAGCGTGGGCCCATCAAGGGCAAGACCGTCACGTGGGTGGGCGATGCCAACAACATGGCGTACACGTGGATCCAGGCGGCTGAGATTCTCGGCTTCCGCTTCCATTTTTCTGCACCGAAGGGCTATCAGCTTGATCCGGCCATGGTGGCTGATTCCGCTTTGCCGTTCGTGCATGTGTTCGAAAGCCCGCTTGAAGCCTGCGATGGCGCGCACCTGGTGACCACCGACGTGTGGACCAGCATGGGCTACGAAGCCGAGAACGAAGCGCGCAAGAAAGCCTTCGGCGACTGGATGGTCACCGAGGCGATGATGCAGCGCGCGCAACCGGATGCGCTGTTCATGCACTGCCTGCCCGCGCACCGCGGCGAGGAAGTCGAGGCGGCCGTCATCGACGGCAAGCAGAGCGTTGTGTGGGATGAGGCGGAAAACCGCCTGCACGTGCAGAAGGCGCTGATGGAATACCTGCTCTGCGGGCGCTATTGAGCCCAGCGGCCAAGCCCGCAGCCATGAAAAAGGCCGCTCCGATTGACGTCGGAGCGGCCTTTTTGCCTTGAAGCGGCAGGCGGTTACTTCTTGCCGCCGTCGAGCTGGGGCAGTGCGTTGGCGGTACCAAGCGACAGCAGGCCGGCCTTCGAGTAGATCGACAGCTTGTCGCGCGTGTCCATCAGGTCCAGGTTGCGCATGGTCAGTTGGCCGATGCGGTCGGCGGGGCTGAACGGTGCGTCTTCAACCTTCTCCATCGACAGACGCTCAGGTGCGTAGGTCAGGTTCGGCGATTCGGTGTTCAGGATCGAGTAGTCGTTGCCGCGGCGCAGTTCCAGCGTGACGGTGCCGGTCACGGCGCGGGCCACCCAGCGCTGGGCGGTTTCGCGCAGCATGATGGCCTGCGGATCGAACCAGCGGCCCTGGTACAGCAGACGGCCCAGGCGCAGGCCGTTGATGCGGTACTGCTCGATGGTGTCTTCGTTGTGGATGCCGGTCACCAGGCGCTCGTAGGCGATGTGCAGCAGCGCCATGCCCGGGGCTTCGTAGATGCCGCGGCTCTTGGCTTCGATGATGCGGTTTTCGATCTGATCGCTCATGCCCAGGCCGTGGCGGCCGCCGATGCGATTCAGCTCCAGGAACATCTCCACCGGGTCGGCGATTTCGCGGCCGTTGACGGCGACCGGACGGCCTTCGTCGAAGGTGACCGACACTTCTTCCGCCTTGACCTCGACTTCCGGCTTCCAGAACGCCACACCCATGATCGGGTTGACGATGCGGATGCCGCTGTTCAGGTGCTCCAGGTCCTTGGCCTCATGCGTGGCGCCCAGCATGTTGCTGTCCGTCGAGTAGGCTTTTTCGGCACTCATCTTGTAGCCGAAACCTTCCTTGGTCATGAAGGCCGACATTTCGGCGCGGCCGCCCAGCTCGTCGATGAAGGCCTGGTCCAGCCAGGGCTTGTAGATTTTCAGTGCCGGGTTGGTCAGCAGGCCGTAGCGGTAGAAGCGCTCGATGTCGTTGCCCTTGAAGGTCGAGCCGTCGCCCCAGATGTTGACGTCGTCTTCCTTCATGGCAGCGACCAGCATGGTGCCGGTTACGGCGCGGCCCAGCGGCGTGGTGTTGAAGTACGTGATGCCGCCGGTGCTGATGTGGAAGGCGCCGGCCTGGATGGCGGCAATGCCTTCATTGGCAAGTTGCGGGCGGCACTCGATCAGGCGAGCCTTCTCTGCACCGTACTCCATGGCCTTGCGCGGGATGGCATCGTAGTCTTCCTCGTCGGGCTGGCCGAGATTGGCGGTGTAGGCGTACGGCAGGGCGCCTTTGTTCTTCATCCAGCGCAGCGCGGCGCTGGTGTCGAGACCGCCGGAGAAGGCAATGCCGACTTTCTGGCCGACGGGAACGTGTTGCAGGATGGTTTCCATACTCTTTCTCTTCAGATGATCGCTGCTGGCGCTTAGGCGCGCTTAGGCATAGTGGCAGATGTAGTGGTAGGCCTCGGTCACCCGAATGTCGAACTTCGAGTTGGCCGGAACCTGGAAGCTTTCGCCGGCGCCGGACGTCTTCCACTCATCGGAGCCGTCGAGCTTGTATTCGCACGAACCGCCCACGCACTCCATGATCTCGGCTGCGGCTGTCCCGAAGGTCAGCGTGGCCGGCAGCACCACGCCCACGGACTTCTTGGTGCCGTCGGGCAGGGTAAAGCTGTGACTGACGCACTTTCCGTCAAAGTACACATTGGCCTTGGTGGTCAGGCGGACGCCGTCAAAGGTTTCGGTGGTCATGAAATGGAACGCGAAAAGGGAAGTCGTAGGGTCAAACCAGCCATTTTAGGCCATTGGGTCGACCGCGGGTACGTCAAGCGAGGGGCAGGCCGGGTCCAGACGGACGGGATGTGGCGCAAGGCTCTCAAGAAGCCGTCCGCCGGGCTATTTACACCACCACGGGTTCGGGTTCGATGCGTACGCCAAAGCGCGTATGAACCGCGTCCTGGATCTCGCGCGCCAGCGTCATCAACTGGACCGCGCTGCCGCCGCCACGGTGCACCAGCACCAGCGCCTGCTTCTCATACACGCCCACAGCGCCGCTCTGCCGACCCTTGAAGCCGCATTGATCGATCAACCAGCCGGCGGCAAGCTTGTAGGTGCCGTTCGGCTGTGCATATCCGACCAGATTCGGGAAGCGCGCAACCAGCGCATCGCGCGTAGCGGCATCGACGATGGGGTTCTTGAAGAAGCTGCCCGCGTTGCCGATCTCCGCCGGGTCGGGTAGCTTGCGGCGGCGGATAGTGACCACCGCATCGAAGATGTCCTGCGCAGTCGGGCTGGCGATGTTTTGCGCGGCCAGCTCGCGTGCGAGTTCGGCGTAGTGCGTGTCGGGCTGCCAGTCGACCGGCAGGGCGAAGGTCACCTCGGTGATGACGTAGCGATCGGCACCGGCGCGTTTGAAGACGCTGTCGCGGTAGCCAAAGGCGCAATCGGCGGCGGTAAGGGTGACGAACTCGCCGGCGTGGCGGTCGTATGCGCACAGGGAGTGGAAGCGGTCCTTGATCTCGACGCCGTATGCGCCGATGTTCTGGATGGGGGCCGCGCCCACCGTACCGGGAATCAGTGCGAGGTTTTCCAGCCCAGGCAAGCCATGGGAGACGGTGTGAGCCACCAGGCCGTGCCACGATTCGCCGCCGCCTGCGGTGACGGTGTGGACTTCGCGGCCCTCGACCGTGCTTTGGCCGGCGGCGATGCCCGGAATCTCCATCAGCAGCACGAGGCCTTCGAAATCGCGCGTGAGCACGACGTTGCTGCCGCCACCCAGCACCAGAACAGGCAGGCCCTGCACGCGCGGGTCGGCCAGCGCGGCGGGAATGTCTTCCGGCGTGCGCACGTGCGCGGCGTAGCGGGCGGTGGCCTCAAAACGGAACGTGTTGTGCTGGCCTAGGGGATAATGCGTGTCGAGCAACGCCATGGCGCCAAATCTGCTGGGAAAGCCGAGATTATAGAAGCCATGGCACACGCGGCACCCGCAGCGAGGCGCCGCAGCAACCCGAATTCAAGTCTGCAAGGAGAACAGGATGCCGTCGTTTGACGTGGTATGCGAAGCCAACATGGTGGAAGTGAAGAACGCCGTGGAACAGGCCAACAAAGAGATTTCGACGCGATTCGACTTCAAGGGCTCGGACTCCCGGGTCGAGCACAAGGAGCAGGAACTGACCTTGTTTGCCGATGACGATTTCAAGATCGGCCAGGTGAACGATGTGCTGATGAACAAGCTCGCCAAGCGCAACGTCGACGTGCGCTTCCTTGACTACCAGGACAAGCAGAAAATCGGCGGCGACAAGATGAAGCAGGTCGTCAAGATCAAGAAGGGTGTCTCTGGCGACCTGGCCAAGAAGATCGTCAAGACGATCAAGGACAGCAAGATCAAGGTGCAGGCAAGCATTCAGGGCGATGCGGTGCGTGTGACCGGCGCCAAGCGCGATGACCTGCAAAGCGTGATTGCCATGCTGCGCAAGGACGTGAGCGACACGCCGCTGGATTTCAATAACTTCCGCGACTGAGCCCGTCGCGCTTCCAAGCAAAACGCCCCGCACGAGCGGGGCGTTTGCATTTGCAGCGGCAAAACCTCACTGCGACAGCTTGGTCACCTTGAGTGCAGGATCCGCGGCGATGGCGGCTTCCGAGAACGGCAGCCGGTTCCAGCGCTTGGCAGAGAACTCGCGCATCTGGTCGAACGCATGCGACGATGCCGGATCGGTCGATTCACCGTAGGTCAGCAGCGCATCGGCCACGGGGCCCTGATCGTCGAACGTGACGGTCTGGATGTAGCTGGTGCCGAAATACACCTGCAAGCCCTTCGGCCCGATCGGCGTGCTTTGCAGCTTGTTCAGCACGCCTTCGTATTCCTCGCCGCCATGCAGGGCGATGTCGCCGCCCGGCGCGTGGGCCGCTTGGACAGTGCCCAGCGGCGCATCCAGCGCAAAGCCGGCGGTGCGGACGGCGCCCACGGCATCTTTCAACGCTTTGAACACGGCCGTGCGCACGGTTGCATCGCTCATGCGCAGGTTGCGCGGTGTGTGGATCGGATCAGCCGGGTTGAAGTCGACCGCGTAGACATGGGGGATGTCCTTGGCGCGCATCCAGAACTCGCGGAACAGGTGCGCGGCGCGGGCGTCGACGTTGTCCGTGAGGTTCCATTGCGCGAGGGCAGCGCAGCCGTCGCGCACATCGGCATCGAGGTTGGCCGTGGCCTTGCAGGCGGCCAGTAGATCGTCGCGCACGAGGTGGCCGGCGAGGTTGGCATCGCGGAAGATCATCGCCTGCAGGTTCGGCAGGTTGACCTTGTTGCCGGGCAGCCCGTCGGTGCCGGCGAGGCGGCGCTCGATCTCGATCAGGCCGATGCGGGTGCGCAGGCGTTGCGGCACGTCGGTCGAGCCCATCACCGGCGAGAAGCCCGTCAGCTTCTGCGCCGGATTGCTTAGCCACGAGCTGTCGTTGCTGTTCGCGACGTAGTCATCGCGCTCCAGCACCGGCATGCGTGCGGGGGCCACCAAGCCTGGCACCGGCGACGCCGGATCGACCCGCCAGTTGCACGCACTGCGTGAGCCATCGAGCAGCACCAAGCCCACGCCCTTGAAGAGCTTGTCGGCCAGCGGAGAGGGCGCACAACGCTTGAGCGCTTCAGCCGACACATCCGGCGTGGTTGAAACGTCGGCAAACAGCGCACGGCCGTTGCGGTCGGTGGCAATGGTGTTCACCCAGGGGATGCCGAGGTTGCTGATGGCCTGCCGGATGCCCGCCACGTCCTTGGCCTGCGCGATATGCAGCCACGTATCGATGGAGCGCGTGTTGTTGCGATTGACGTCGCGTAGCGTGTAGGCCTTCTGTGTGGTCCACGGCATGCCGCCGGCCGGCATCGACAGCACCGGCCCGTACACCGTGTTGTAGAAGGTGTGGGTGCGATGCTCGATGCGGCCGTCCGGCAGCTTCACGTCAAAGGCCACGGTGCGCGTGGTCATCTTGTGCGGCTTGCCGTCGATCAGGTAGGTGGTCGGATCGCCCTCGGCAAGCTTCAGTTCGAACAGCGTGAAGCGGCGGCCGGTGGAAACGGTGTGCGTCCATGCCACGTCTTTGTTGAAGCCGATGCTGACGACGGGGAACGCGGCAATCGACGCGCCCATCACGTCCAGCTTGCCCGGCACGGTCAGGTGGACCTGGTAGAAGCGGTTGGTGGTTGTCCACGGGAAGTGCGGGTTGCCGAGCAGCACACCCCGACCGGTATCGGTGGCGGCCTTGCCGAAGGCCCAGCCGTTGGAGCCGATCGGCATGTCGCGCAGTTGCAGGTCGCGGTCGAGTGCAGCGGTGTCGACGGCATGCGGTGGAACGACCGCTGAGGCAGGCGCGCCGCCCGGCGGCTGCGCGGCGACGATGCTCGCCAGCATGGCGCCCGCGCTGGCCTGGATGGCCTTCTCTTCGCCCATCAGCATCATGTCGGCCACTGTAAGCGGGCGCACCCATTCCGCATTGCGGCAGGCTGCCGGGCGGTTCGCGGCCGGCGTGTCTTTCAGATAGCGGTTGTAGCCCGCGATGTAGCCGCGCAGCAGCTCGCGCGCTTCAGGCGACATCTGTGCATAGCCAGCGCGCAGGCCAGCTTCATCAAACGCACTCTTGAAGAAAGCGTCGGCTTGCGTGTTGGGCACCGGCTTGAACGACACCACGACGGTGCCGTCCGGCCCGAATGTCTTCGAGCGCTCGCCGTTGACGGTGACGACCTGGTCGGCGAGCAGGCACACGTTGTCCTGCGCATAGGCATAGGCCATCCCGAAGCCGAGGCTGGCGTAGTCGTTGGCCCGGATGTGCGGAATGCCGAAGCGGGTGCGGCTGATTTCGGCCGAAAGGCCGGTGTCCGAAGGCGTGGCCCAGCCGCTGTCTGTGCTGGCGCAGCCGGCCAGCGCCGCAAGCGCGGCCGTGGCAAGCGTGGCGCGCAATGCGAATCCCTGCATGAATCGCTGCATCGTGCGTTGTCTCCTGATGTCGGTGTTGTTATGGCGGTCGCGTCTGCGCGCAGCCGTCGCCGCATCGTCAATCGGGCCAGTCCTATTCGAAAGAGGTATTCCCGCCAAAGTTGGGGTCGATATCGCCACGTGGATTGCAGCCCGCGCCTATACTCGCGCATGCCCAGAATCGACCTGCTGACCTATCCCGACGTCGCCTTTTCCACGTTGGCGACCGCTGCCGACACGCTTGGCGTGGCCAATGCGCTCGCCTCCATGCAGGCGGGCAAGCGGGCCGATGCCGCCAAGACGCCGGTGTTCGGCTGGCGACTCATTGCGCGGGACCCGTCGCGTTGGCAGGCTGCGGCAGAAACGCTCGCGTGCCCTTGTGACGCACTACCGGAAGACGACACGCAGCTCGGTGATGCGTTGATCGTCCCCCCGCTGCATTTCGACCACATTGGCACGCTGGAGCAGCGTCTGGCCTTGCTGGAAGTGGAACGCGCCACGATCCGCCGTTATCTGGATGCAGGACGGCTGGTGGCGTCATCCTTCACAGGTGTGGCGATGCTGGCCGACGTGCTGCCCGCCGGCCAACGGTTGACGGTGACATGGCTCATTGCAGGTTGGGTGCAGGGCTACTTTCCGCATTTGAAAGCCGCGCCGGCGCAGGCCATCGTCAGCAGCGGCAACGTCATCACCGCGCGGGCGATGGAGCATGGCGTTGCGCTCATGCACCGCGTGGTCGCACGCCTGGCTGATGCGCGGCTCGCGCGCACGCTGGGCAATACGGTGCTCGACCACCCCTCACGCGGCGAGGCCATCGGCATCTGGCTGCGCAGCAAACCAGCCATCCGCGACAGCGTCGTGCTGCGCGCACGGCGTTATCTGCAGCAGCATCTGCACGAACCGTTTGATCTCGGAAGACTTGCTGCCGTCGCCTCAACCAGCGAGCGGACGCTGCTGCGGCATTTCACGAAAACGGTGGGGATGTCGCCGCTGCAATTGCTGCACCGGCTGCGCGTGGAACGCGCGTGCCACCTGCTGGAAGTCAGCACGCTGAGCCTGACGACGATTGCCGAGCAGTGCGGCTATCAGGACATGTCCGCCTTCCGACGGTTGATCCGGCGGCACACGGGCCGGCCGCCAGGCGAACATCGGCGCGCGCATTCGGTGCGCGCCGAGTTGCGCAATTAAGCGGCTTTTTTCTTCTCGCCGATGCGGCTTTCCTTGCCGGCCAGCAGCTTGGCGATATTGGCGCGGTGGCGCGCGATGAGCAGCACCGCCATCAGCCCAACCGCACCGGCAATCCAGTCGAAGCCGTTCATCAGCACGTAGAAGAACGGTGCGAACACCGCCGACACCAGCGCCGCCAGCGACGAGTAGCGGAAGAACACGGCGATGATGAGCCACGTGGCCAGCGTTGCCAGCCCAAGCCACACGTTCAGCGCCAGGAGAATGCCCGCCGCCGTGGCGACGCCCTTGCCACCCGCAAAGCGATGGAACACCGGATACAGGTGCCCCAGGAACACGGCGATCACCACCAGCGCGATGCCGGTCTCATCTACGCCAAAGCGCGGCGCCAGGAATAGCGCCAGCCACACCGCCAGCCAGCCCTTGGCCGCATCACCGAGCAGCGTGAGGATGGCCGCCTTCTTGTTGCCCGAGCGCAGCACGTTGGTGGCGCCGGGGTTGCCCGAGCCGTAGGTGCGCGGGTCCGCCAGACCCATCGCGCGGCTGACCACCACGGCAAACGAAATCGAGCCGATCAGGTAGGCGGCTACGGCAAAAATGACGGTTGCGACTGGTGACATATGGAATGTGAGAAATCAGGCTGCGGGATTGTAGCGTGGTCGCAAGCGTGCCCCAGCGGCGGCGTTCGTTTCAATCGGGGTTTGCACAATTGACGGGCTGCGCGTTCAGCACCGACGTCAGCACGCTGGGCGCCAGGCTCACCAGAAAGCCGCGCCGCCCCCCGTTGATATAGATGCGCTCCAGCTCCAGCACGCTCGCCTCCACATACACCGGCATCGCCTTACGCACGCCAAACGGCGACGTGCCCCCGACGAGGTAGCCGCTATGCCGCTGCGCTACCTCGGGCTTGCACGGCTGCACGCTCTTGCGGCCGGTCTGCCGCGCGAGGTTCTTGGTCGAGACCGAGCAATCGCCGTGCATCAGCACGATGAGCGGCTTGGCGTGCTCGTCTTCCATGACCAGCGTCTTGACGACGGCGTGTTCGTCCACGCCGAGTTGGCGGGATGATTCGGTCGTGCCGCCCTTGTCGACGTAGTCATAGGTGTGTTCAGTAAAGGCCACGCCATGCGCCTTGAGGTACTGCGTGGCGGGCGTCTCGGAAACGTGCTTGGACTTGCTCATACGGGGCAGGGAAGAACGATCGCTATCCGCGCGGATGGTGCTGCGCATGCAACGTGCGCAGCCGCTCGCGCGCGACGTGGGTGTAGATCTGCGTGGTGGAAATATCCGCGTGGCCGAGCAGCATCTGCACCACGCGCAAGTCTGCGCCGTGGTTGAGCAGGTGCGTGGCAAACGCGTGCCGCAGCGTGTGCGGCGACAGCGGCGCGTGAATGTCGGCCAGCAGCGCGTAGCGCTTGATGAGATACCAGAACGCCTGGCGCGTCATGCCTTCGCCGCGCGTGGTGACGAATAGCGCGTCAGTCGTACGCTCGCCGAGCAGCGCCGTGCGACCCGTTTGACGATCCTGCAGGTACCGCCGCAGCCAATCGCTGGCTTCGGCGCCAAACGGCACCAGACGATCCTTGCCGCCTTTGCCGCCAACCACGCGCACCACACCTTCGTTCAGGCCGACTTCCACCGTTTTCAGCGCGACGATTTCCGACACGCGCAGCCCGCTCGCATACATCAGCTCGATCATCGCGCGGTCGCGTAGGCCGAGCGGCGTGTCCACATCCGGCGCGTTGATGAGCGCCTCGACTTGCGTTTCGGACAGCGTCTTCGGAAAGCGCGGCGGTTGCTTGGCCGTCGGCAGCAGGCGCGACGGATCGGTGCTCACAACGTGCTCGCGCAGTGCCCACTGGAAGAAGCGCTTGAACACGGTGCGGCGCCGGTTGGCAGACGATGCGCGACTCTCGGCATGGCGTGCGGCAAAGTAATCGGCCAGGTCGCCGTCTTCGGTTTCGGCGATGGACTTGCTGCGCTCGGCCAGCCAATGCGCGTAGAGCGTCAGGTCGCGCCGGTACGCATCGAGCGTATTGCGAGCGAGGCCATCTTCCAGCCACAGCGCGTCGCAAAAGCGCTGGATGGCATCTGCGCTTTGTGGCGGCAAGGCCGGGGCTTCGGCGTCTTTCAGTGCAGCCTTTCTCATATCAGCATCACGCCTTCGTGGCGCAGCAGCCAGTGCTTGATGTTCAGCAGGTAGCCATCCGTGTGGTGCGAAAACCCGCCGATGCCGGACGCGCTCACCACGCGGTGGCAAGGGATGAGGATCGGGAACCAGTTGTCACCGCATGCCTGGCCCACCGCGCGCGGCACGCTGCCGATCTGTTGCGCGATGGTGCCGTAGGTGATGACGCTGCCGCATGGGATGGCGCTGATGGCCCGCCACACGCGGTGCTGGAAATCGGTGCCGGCGGGGGCGAGCGGGATATCGAAAGTCGCGCGTGGGTCGCTGTAGTACGCCTCGAGCTGGCGGGCCAGTCTGGCGATCAACGCGTCTGATGAATCGACGAGGGGCGTGCTTTCGGGCAGGTAGACGAGTTCACGCAGGGCGCCTTCGGCCACGCGCACGCCCAGCTTGCCGAAAGGCGCTTCCAGAACGGCGTCGAAAGGGGATGGCATGGCGGGGCCGGCGCTCAAAAACAATCCTGCGAATCTAGCACAGGCCCCAGGCGGGCAGCGTTACTGATCCAGCTTGATGTTCTGCTGCTTGACCAGCGTGCGCATCTTGTCGAATTCACGCTTGATCTCGGCCGTGTATTGCTGCGGCGTATTGCCGACGGGCTCGGCACCGGCACCTCGGAATCGATCGACCAGGCCTGGGTCTTTCAGCGCCTTGACCGAGGCTTCGTTGAGCTTGCGGATGATGTCGTCGGGCGTGCCGGCCGGCGCGACAAGTCCGTACCACGCCGGGTCATTTGCGTCCTTCAGGCCGACTTCGGCAAAGGTGGGCACGTCGGGCAGGCTATCGATGCGCTTGTTCCACGCCACCACAATTGGCCGCAGCTTGCCGCTCTTAATGAACTGCATGGACGAGGGCAGGTTGTCGACCATGATCGGCACCTGATTGGCCAGCACGTCGTTCAATGCCGGCCCTGCACCCCGATATGGCACATGGACCATCTGCGTTTTGGTCAGCACCTTGAACTCTTCGCCCAGCATGTGGCCGATGCCGCAGGTGCCCGATGTCGCGAATGAATATTTGCCGGGGTGGGCCGTCAGCGCCGCGACAAACTCCTTGTAGTTCTTGGCCGGAAAGGTTGGGTTGACCGCAATCACGTTGGCCACGGTGGCCAGGTTGGTGATCGGCTTGAAATCCTTGAGCGGGTCGTACGAAAGCTTCGCATTGCACGCCGGGTTGACGGCATGCGTGGAGACGGTGGCGATGCCGATCGTGTAGCCATCCGGCGCAGCCTTGGCGATGGCATCGGCGCCGATCGAACCGCCGCCGCCGCCCTTGTTTTCCACTACCACGGCCTGGCCCAGCACCTTGGAAAGCTGATCGGCCACGCCGCGCCCCACGATGTCCGTCGTGCCGCCCGGCGGAAACGGAATGATCAGCTTGAGCGGCTTGGCCGGGTAGTTGTCGGCCAGCGCCGGCCCGCATAACAGCGTTCCAGCGGCTGCGATCAGGCTGGCGATCAGTCGTCCCTTGGTCATCGTCATCCTCCTTGTGGCTTGGTGTGCGTTCTGCGTTCTTGTGGGGAAACTGCTGAATAGCACAACCGCACACGCCAACCACGCGGCAACCGGGGAAACCCTGAAAAGCGAATCGTCAGATTGTCAGGTTCCGAGCAGCCCGCTTTTCAGATCGCGGTCGACCGGGCTGTTGCCGATGAAGATGCTGAGCACAGCCTGGTAGAAATCTTCGCCGGGGATGGCCTTGGTGCGCGCCACGCCATTGATGCTGATGGTGGTGCCGGCATCGGGCGCGTAGTCAAAGTTGATGGTGTCGCCGCGCTTGGTGGAGCCGATCTGGCGCATCGCGTCTTCCAACTGCGTCAGACGGTCGGCCAGCCTCTGCATTTGAATTTCTGTCTGGTTGCGGTGGATGCCGTCGTTCAGCGCGTGGATGAACGTATCGGCGCCCACATTACGCAGCGGGTGGATCTGCAGCCGCTTCGGTCCCTTCATGCCGAGGATGACCGCCGCATTCTTCGCACGCTCGGGCAGGTACAAGCCTGCGACATAGCCCTTGATGACAAACACTGAACGCAGGCCCGTGCCATTGAGCAGCAGTTCGCGGCCAGCCACACGGGCGGCGTCGTCGAACGGCACACCCTCGACGTTCACCGTGGCCCATGCGGGGCTCGCGCACGCGGCGCAGAGCATCGCGCCCATGACGCCGCCGCGCCACGCGCGTGCCATCCTGGATGAACGGGCACGCACAGCAACCTGCAATGCGCAACGGAGATGAACAAGAGCGGAAAACATCGAAATGGGCGGTTTGAGATTAAGCCGCCATTTTCCCGATATTTTATTTGCAAACAATTAGTGTCTGCCCTGATGCGCAAGCGTTTGCGTACTAGGCGGTATAAGGGCCCACTGGCGTGAGCGTTAAGCACGTATTCGTGGTTTTGTGCTACACGCACTTTGTTGGTTTTTAAACTAATCGGCGTGGCAACTTGGAAAGCCAGATTAAAGGCACATCACAGTCCTGATGCGTTGGCGTGCCTAACCCGAGCGAGCGCTCACGTCGTCTGCGCCAGCGCCCAGGCCACGTGTTCACGCACGAGTTCCGAGGCGTCATCGGTGCGTGCTTTCAAGGCGGTAATCAGTTGCGCGCGCGTGGTATCCGGCAGCGGGGCGCGCAGTGCGTTGCCGATCGCCACGGCAATGTTGCGCAGCCAGCGCTCGTGCCCGATGCGGCGGATCGGACTGCCTTCCAGTCGCTGGTTGAATTCGGCGTCGGTCCAGTTGAACAGCTCAGCCAGCGTGGCCGCGTCCAAGCCGTTGCGCACGTCAAAGTCGGGCAGGTTGGCCGGCACGGCAAACTTGTTCCATGGGCAGATGAGCTGGCAGTCGTCGCAGCCGTATATGCGGTTGCCCATCGCTGCGCGCAGGTCGACCGGGATGCTGCCCTTGTGCTCGATGGTCAGGTACGAGATGCAACGGCGTGCGTCCACCGTGTACGGCGCGACGATGGCCTGCGTAGGGCACACGTCGATGCAGCGCGTGCAGTTGCCGCAGTGGGGCTCCACGGGTGGATCAACGGGAAACGGCAGGTCGACGAGGATTTCGCCGAGGAAGAACATCGAGCCCGCATCGCGGTCCAGCAGCAGCGTGTGTTTGCCACGCCAGCCCAGGCCGCCGTTGGTCGCCAGCGCGACTTCCAGCACCGGTGCCGAATCGGTGAACACGCGAAAGCCGTACGGCCCGACGGCGCCTGCAATCTTTTCGGCCAGCTTCTGCAGGCGTTGGCGCAGTACCTTGTGATAGTCGCGGCCGCGTGCGTAGAGCGAGACAGTCGCGACTTCGGGGCGGCTCAGGCGGTCCCACTCGATGGTGCGCCAGTCGCCGCCGGCCATTCGCGGATCGGCCAGATGTGGCAGATACGGCATCCGCGCGACGATGGCGCGTACCGTTCCGGCAACAAGTTCGGCCGGGCGTGCGCGGAGCATGCCGTGGTTCGCCATATAATCCATGTCACCGTGAAACCCCTGCGCAAGCCATGTCTGGAGCCCTTCTTCAGCGTGCGACAGGTCGACATCGGCGATGCGGATTGCATCGAAACCGAGTTCGGCACCCCAGGAGCGAATCTGCGCCACAAGCGCGTGCATGCCGGCCTCATCGGCTGGCAAGCGTGCATCCAGACTCGTTTCAGGTGATGACGTGGGGGTGGCGGACATGCCCAAATTGTACGCAATGCCCACCGTGCTCCCTGCCGACGCGCCTTCTGGTCTGACCCCTTCGCTCGCCGAGCGCACGCTTTCGCTCGTCGATGAAGCGGCCACGTCAGCGTTTGGCGCGGCGCTCGCGCAAGCCGTGCTGGCATTGGGCGCACGCCCCGTGCAGATGCAGCTCTCGGGCGATCTGGGCGCGGGCAAGACGACGCTCTCTCGCGCCATCCTGCGCGGCCTCGGACACACGGGGCGCGTGCGCAGTCCCACCTATACGCTGGTCGAACCTTACGACGTTGCCGGAACCATGGGCACGCAGAAGGTCTATCACTTCGACCTGTACCGCTTTGCCGATCCCGAAGAATGGACTGACGCCGGGTTCCGCGATTGCTTTGCCGAACCCGCGCTGTGCCTGGTCGAATGGCCCGAGAAGGCGCAGGCGCTGCTCGGCACGCCCGATCTGCACATCGCTTTATCGGTCGACGTTGTGCACGAAACCTACGATGACGGCGTTGAGCATGCACCGCGCCTTGCACGTCTGAGCGCACGCACGCAGACCGGCCTTCAACTTTTAGAGTCCTTGCAACACCTGCTCCCATGCTGATCAAGCATCTGCCGACCGACCAACCGGATGATCCGAACCTGCCGAGCCAGGCCCGCCGCCAATGGCTCACGCGCATGGCGAAGGCCAGCGCAGGCACGGTCATCCTGAGCCTGGTGGGCCCGCAGATTGCGCGCGGCGCCAACATCGTCGCCGTGCGCGTATGGCCCGCCGAGGACTACACGCGCGTGACCATCGAATCCGACGTCGCGCTCAAGGCTACGCATCAGCTCATCAAGGACCCGGATCGCCTGATGGTCGATATCGACGGGCTCGACCTGAACCCGACGTTGCGCGAGCTGGTCGCCAAGATCGCGCCGAACGATCCGTACATCCGACAGGTGCGCGTGGGTCAGAACCGACCGAGCGTCGTGCGTCTGGTGTTTGACCTGAAGGAAAGCGTCAACCCGCAGGTGTTCACGCTGCTGCCGATTGCGGGCTATCGCAACCGGCTCGTCTTCGATCTGTACCCGACCAACCCGCCCGACCCGCTGATGCAGCTCGTGCAGGCCACCGAGGGCAAGCAAGAGCGTTTTGCTGCGTCAGGCGGCACGCCGATGCCGTCGCCGTCGGATGACGATGACCCCATCGCCGCGCTGGCACGCAGCAGCAGCGGCAGCAGCCCAACCAAGCGGCCGATCGAAGAGCCGCACCCCCCGGCGCTTGCCAACCGCACGCCGCCGCGCAAGGTCCCGCCGGCGACCTCTACGAATCCTCCGTCGACGCTCGCCAACGCGCCGAACACGCCGCCGCTGGAGATCGTTCCCGAGCAACCCGTGCCGCGCGCGCCGTCGAACGGCCCGCGCATGCGCCGGCTGCTCACGGTCGCCATCGATCCTGGCCATGGCGGCGAAGACCCGGGCGCCACGGGCGGTGCCGGCACACACGAGAAAGACGTGGTGCTCTCGATCGCCCGCATGCTCAAGGCCAAGATCGACGCCCAGCCCAACATGCGCGCCATGATGACGCGCGATTCCGACTACTTCGTCCCGCTGGGCGTGCGTGTGCAAAAGGCGCGCCGCGTGCAGGCGGATCTGTTCGTCTCCATCCATGCCGATGCGTTTCTCTCGCCGGAAGCGCGCGGGGCATCGGTGTTCGTGCTGTCCGATCGTGGTGCTTCGAGCGCGCAGGCCAAGTGGCTCGCCAACAAGGAAAACGCGGCCGACATGATCGGCGGGGCGAATCTTGGCTCGAAAGACGCGCAAGTCACGCGCGTGCTGCTGGACTTGTCGACCACCGCACAGATCACCGACAGCATGAAGGTCGGCAGGGCGGTGCTGGACCAGATTGGCGGCATCAACCGGCTGCACAAGGGGCAGGTCGAGCAGGCGGGCTTTGCGGTGCTCAAGGCGCCGGATATTCCGTCGATCCTGGTCGAGACGGCCTTCATCTCGAACCCGGAAGAAGAAGCCAAGCTCAACGACCTGGGCCACCAGAACCAGCTTGCCGACGCCATCCTGCGCGGCATTCGCGCCTACTTTGCCAAGAACCCGCCGTTGTCGCGCAACCCGGGCGTCTGACGCATGACGACGCTCGTGCTGCGCGAAGGCGGTGCGTCTGACGCCAGCACCATCGCCGACATCCACACGCGGAGCTGGCAGAGCGCATATCGCGGGCTCGGCATCCTGTCCGACGCGTATCTCGACGACGTGGCCAACGTCGAGATGCAGGCCAAGTGGCGTGAACGCATGATTGCACCCGTTGTTGGGCAATACGTGTGGTGTGCCGATCTGGACGGCGAAACCATCGGGTTTCTCTGCACCCTGCGTGAAGACGACACGCCCTGGGGTGCGCTCGTCGACAACCTGCATCTGCTGCCGGCGTCACGCGGCCATGGTGTCGGCAAGCGCTTGATGGGCGAAGCGGCGCGCTTGGCCGCGGCCCAGGGCATCACACAGTTGCATCTGCGGGTGTACGAGGCGAACACTGCCGCGATCGGCTTCTACGAAGCGCTGGGCGGTGTGCCGGTCAGCCGGGATTGGCTGGAGACGGCCGACGGCGGGCACGCTTGGGTGCGCACCTACCACTGGCCGGAAGCGGAATTCGCGAGCTTGACGAGCTTGCGCTGATCAAGCCGGGCGGCTGGTCGGGGCAACTGCGCCGGCCTCCGCATGGGCAACGCGATCAGCATACCTGCGCGCCAGCGTCGAGCACACGATGAGCTGCAACTGGTGATAGATCATCAGCGGCAGCACGATCAGGCCGAGCGCGGGGTTGCCGGCAAATAGGATCTTCGCCATCGGCACGCCGTTCGCCAGGCTCTTCTTCGAGCCGCAGAACACGGCGGTGATCTCGTCGGCCAGGTTGAAACCCGCGCGCCGCGACAGCCATGTCGTCGCACCCAGCACGACGAACAGCAGCGCGCCGCTCATGACGGCCACCGCCACGATGGTCTCCCACGGATACTTCGACCACACACCTGCGTGCGTGGAATCGGCAAACGAGTTGAACACGATCAGCAAGATGACCGCGCGGTCGACCTTGTTGATGATCGGCTTGTGTTTGTTGATGAAGCCGCCGAGCACTGGGCGCAGCAACTGGCCCAGCACGAACGGCAGCAGCAGTTGCTCGGCCACGCCCAGCAGCGCCTTGCCGACTGAGAGGTCCGCGCCTGACGCCTGGATGACGAAGCTCATCAGCAGCGGCGTGGCGATCATGCCGATCAGGCCCGAGATGGTCGCGTTGAAGATGGCGGCCGGCACATTGCCCTTGGCCATCGCTGTCATCGCCACCGACGACGAAACCGTGGATGGCAGCGCGCACAGATAGAACACGCCCAGCAGCAGCTCAGCCGGAATGAACGGCTTGCACGCAAACAGGATGACCGCGCCGATCAGCGGAAACAGGATGAATGTGCAGCTCTGCACGAACAGATGCAGGCGCCAGTTGCGCGCGCCTTCCACGATTTTCTCGCGCGAGAGCGCTGCGCCGTGCAGAAAAAACACCAGCGACACGCCGACGATGGTGACAATGTCCAATCGCAACGGACCGTCGCTCGCGCCCAGCGCGGGGAAGAACAAGGCGAGCGCGACCATCACCAGCATGGCGCGAATGAACCCATCGATATGGGACAACAACGGAGACAACAGCGGAATCTTCATGTGCGTGCGCGGTCACCATTACGTAACGGCGCGGGTTGGATGGCAGGATAGGCGCTATTGCACAACATCCCTATCTAGAATACAAATGCATTGATCGAATCAATTCATACGCCGTCAGCATGAATGTCACCCTGCGCCAATTGCGTGTCTTCCTCGCCGTGGCACGTGCGCACAGCTTCAGCCGCGCGGGCGACACCATTGGCCTGACACAGCCGGCCGTGAGCCGCTCGATTTCCGAGCTGGAAGGCGAACTGGGCTTGAAGTTGCTCGACCGCACCACCCGCGAAGTCGTGCTGACGGAAGTGGGGCGCTCGCTGGCGACGGCGCTCGACCGCCTCGTCGCTGATCTGGACGACACGTTGCAACAGGCGCGCCAAGTGGGCGAGCAGCGGCGGGGGCGCGTGGTGGTGGCGTCCAGCCCGACGGTGTCGACCCGGCTGATGCCGGTGTACGTGGCAGAGTGCGCGGTGCGCTATCCGGATATCCGCATGATCGTGCGAGACTCCGTGCAGGTCGACACGCTGCAATTGATCCGCACGGGCGGAGCAGATTTCGGTGTGGTGGTGGAACCGCTCGATACCGAGGGCCTATGGACCGAGCCGCTGCTGATCGATCCGTTCTGCCTCGTCTGTCGCAAGGATCATCCACTCGCGCAACGCAGCAGCGTGCGCTGGAAAGATCTGCATCGCACGGCGGTTGTCCTGCTCGACCATGCTTCGGGCAGCCGCCCGCTCATCGATCGTATTTTCCTGCGCCACGGCGTTCACCCTGACGTTGCGCAGGAGATGGGCCACAGCAGCGCCGTGTTTGGCATGGTGGAAGCGGGCATCGGCGCGGGCGTGGTGCCATCGCTGTCGTTGCCGCTGCCGTCGTCGTCGCCATTGGTGGCGGTGCCGCTGTCACCAAAGGAAACGCGCGCCATCGTGCTGGCGCGCCGGCATGACCGGTCGCTCTCGCCGGCGGCCGAGGCGGCGTGGCAGATGATTCGCCGGATGGCGCTGCCCGCCACCTGATGGCCTGATCGATTCGCTTACTTAGGCTGCATGCGGATGGCGCCATCCAGGCGGATGGTTTCGCCATTGAGCATCGGGTTCTCGACGATCGCGCGCGCGAGCTGCGCATACTCCGCCGGCTTACCGAGGCGCGGCGGGAACGGCACCATCTTGCCCAGCGCGTCCTGCACTTCGGCGGGCATGCCGAGCAGCATCGGTGTCTCGAAAATGCCCGGTGCAATCGTCATCACGCGGATGCCGTCGCGCGACAGGTCACGTGCAATCGCCAGCGTCATCGCCACCACGCCGCCCTTGGATGCCGCGTAGGCCGCCTGGCCAATCTGTCCGTCAAACGCCGCCACCGATGCCGTGTTGATGATCACGCCGCGCTCGCCGCCGGCGTTGGGCGTGTTACCGGCCATGGCCGTCGCGGCCAGGCGGATCATGTTGAACGTGCCGATCAGATTGATATTGATCACACGTGCGAACTGATCCAACGGATGCGGGCCCGTCTTGCCCACCGTGCGCGATGCCGTGGCGATACCCGCGCAGTTCACCAGCCCGCGCAGCGTGCCCAGCGATGTAGCGGCCGCCACAACGGCTTGCCCGTCCGCTTCGGACGTAACGTCGCAACGCACGAAGCGGCCGCCCAGTTCCTGCGCCAGCGCGGTGCCGGCGGCTTCGTTCAGGTCTGCAATTACCACCTTGCCACCGGCTTCCGCCAACGTGCGGGCCGTGCCTGCGCCCAGTCCCGACGCGCCGCCGGTGACGATGAATACCTGATCGCGAATCTCCATGCCGTGTCTCCTCGTTTGTGGATTGCGAGTTACTTGACGTTTACGTCAACGTCATATGGTAGCGCGAAGCGGCCGACGATCGCGCAAAAAAAACGGCGCCTCGATCATGAGGCGCCGTTTTCCCTGGCGGGTATTTGCGGGTGCGCTTAGTCCTGCAGGGCACCGAACACGCGGGCCGTGATTTCGTCCACGTTGCCCACGCCGCTGATCTTGCGGTACTTCGGCGGCGCAACCTTGGCGGCGCCATTGCCGTTGGCGGCCCACTGCGAGTAGTAGTCGACCAGCGGACGCGTCTGGTTCTCGTACACGTCCAGGCGCTTGCGCACGGTTTCTTCCTTGTCGTCGTCGCGCTGGATGAGCGCTTCGCCGGTTTCGTCGTCCACGCCTTCGGTCTTGGGCGGGTTGTACTTGATGTGGTACGTGCGGCCCGATGCCACATGCACGCGGCGGCCGCTCATGCGCTCGATGATGGCGTCGAACGGCACGTCGATTTCCAGCACGTAGTCGATTGCCACGGCGGCATCTTTCATGGCTTCCGCTTGCGGAATGGTGCGCGGGAAGCCATCGAACAGGTAGCCGTTCTTGCAGTCAGGTTGTTGCAGGCGGTCTTTTACGAGGCCGATGATGATGTCGTCCGACACCAGGCCGCCGGCATCCATCACCTTCTTCGCTTCGATACCCAGCGGGGTACCTGCCTTGACGGCCGCGCGCAGCATGTCGCCGGTGGAGATCTGCGGAATGCCGAACTTTTCGCAGATGAATTTGGCTTGCGTACCTTTGCCGGCGCCGGGCGCGCCCAACAGAATCAACCGCATGGTGACGAGTTCCTCAAGTTTTCGAATCCTGTCGCGCTGTCAGGCCAGATGAAGCGCGTTGGGAATCGGTCCGAGAGGGCGGATTCCCAATACGCCTGGTGATAAAGCCATGGCGACGCAATCGACGCAAACAGGCAGCCTAGCGGGCGAAGTTGACGCCAGCCTTACCGGACTCTGGGGAATCAGGCGTCCGCCGGACGGCGGCACCCATGGCTCGATTTGTCTCCCTGTCGCCGCTGTGGCGCCTGCGTGGGCGCCGTCATGCGGCTTGTCGTCCTCGCGATTATGCCATGGCGGGGCCGGGGTTTTAGCAGCCCTGCGCGCAAAGTTCAGAGAAATCGCGGCTTCAGGGGCCGTCCTGGGACAGGAGTTCGGCCCAGGCAGCGCGCACTCGGGCGAGGTCTTCGGGGGTGTCGACACCGGCGGCGGGGGCGTCATCGGTGGTCAGCACGGCAATGCGCTCACCGTGCCACATGGCGCGTAGCTGCTCCAACTGCTCGGTTTGCTCGATGGGGGCAGCGGCCAATTGCGGGAAGCGGCGCAGGAATCCGGCGCGGTACGCGTAGATGCCGATATGACGCAGCACGGGCATGGCCGGCAGCGGGCGCTCCGCAACGGACCGCGCCATGACCGCGGGTGTCCAGGTATCGCGCGCCCAGGGCAGCGGCGCGCGCGAGAACAGTAGTGCGCGGTCAGCGGCGTCCAGCACGACCTTGACGACGTTCGGGTTGAAGATGTCGGCCGGGTCGTGGATGGGGTGGGCAGCGGTGGCGATGGCGCAGTCGGGGTGATCGCGCAGATGCGCGGCCACGTTGTCGATCAGCGTCGGTGCGATCAGCGGTTCGTCGCCTTGCACGTTGACGACGATGGCGTCATCGGGCAGGCCCAGCACGGTGGCCACTTCGGCGAGGCGGTCGGTGCCGGAGGCGTGGTCGGCGCGCGTGAGCACGGCTTCCACGTGATGCTGCATGCAGGCGTCGGCGACCGATGCGGCATCGGTGGCGACCACCACGCGCGCGGCGGACGACTGATGCGCGCGTTCAGCCACGCGCACCACCATCGGCTTGCCGTCGATATCGGCCAGCGGTTTGTTGGGCAGCCGCGTGGACGCCAGCCGCGCGGGAATGACAGCGATGAACGGCGCGTGCGACATGGCGGCGACCTTCGTATCAGGCCGGATCGACCGGCGTGCCTTCCACGGTCTGGCGTGCTTCATCGGCCAGCATGACCGGGATGCCGTCGCGGATCGGGTAGGCCAGCTTGTCGACGTGGCAGATCAGTTCGTTGTTGGCGCGGTCGTGTTGCAGCGTGCCCTTGCACAACGGGCAGACGAGGATTTCCAGCAGGCGATTGTCCATGGCGGTAGAGGCTCCGTGGCGGTCGCTCAAAGGGTAGGGCGGCGCGCCGGTACAGCGGATAGGGTGACGTTATTGTGCGCTCGCCTTGAGCGTTGCGCGATCGGCCAGGGCGCGTACGCGCTGGCAGACCTGTTCGACCAGCGCTGTGTCGACCACCGGTGTGGTCGGCACCACCCAGATGCGCGGGTCGTCGAGATGGCCGCATTTTACGGCATCCTTTTCGGTGATCAGGATGACCTCGGCGTGGCTATCGGTGAAGGGGCTGTTGGCGAAATCGTAGTGATCGGGCAACGGCAGCGTGCTCGGCTTGAGGCCGGCGGCCCGGAGCGAGGCGAAGAAGCGCTCCGGGTTGCCGATGCCGGCCGCGGCCAGCAATTGCTCGCCTTCGATGCGCGCGAACTGAGCGAGCGGGCGGCGCAGCGCCGGGTCGGCCAGGTTGTACGCGTCCTGCAGCTCGAGGTGCATGCCGAAGACGTTCGGGCGATCGGGCGTGGCGTGGTAGTTCGGGTCGTTGATGAGCGTGGCGTCACGGCGGCGCGCCATCGGTTCGCGCAGTGGGCCGGCTGGCAGTAGGAAGCCGTTGCCGCCCATGCGCGTGTCGAACACGATGATTTCGATATCGCGGCGCAGACGATAGTGCTGCAGGCCGTCGTCGCAGACGATCACATTGCAGCCCGGGTGCGAGGCGAGCAGCGTCTGCGCGCACAGCACACGATCGGGGAAGACCCACACCGGCAGATCGGTGGCGCGTGCGATGAGCAGCGGTTCATCGCCGACGTCTTCTGCGCGGGAGTGTTCGCGCACAGGGCGCGGATGCTTCAGTTGTGCACCGTAGCCACGCGAGACGATGCCTGGCCGCAGGCCGGCTTCAGCCAGCGCCGACGCCAGCGCAATCACGGCAGGCGTCTTGCCGGCCCCGCCCACCGTAACGTTGCCGATCACCACCACCGGCATCGGCAGCCGCACCGAGCGCAGCACGCCAGTGCGGAACAGCAGCCGGCGCAAGGCGCTCACCCCGCCAAACAGCCAAGACAGCGGCCACATCACCCACGCAAACCAGCCGCGTTGCTGCCATTGGCGTGTGACGAAGCTGGCGAGGCGGTGCTGGGCGACGGGCATGCGGCGTGATTGTGATTTAAAGGCAGTCTCTTAGCGGGCGTTGCCGGTTTGCGTGGCGAAGGTCAGGTGCGACAGACCGGCCACACGCGCGGCTTCCATGACATTCACCACCGCCTGGTGCGCGGCTTGCGCATCGGCGTTGACGATGACGATGGGCTCAGGGCCGCCGGCCTTGCCTGCGGCATTGCGCAGGGCGTCGGCCAGGCTGGTGACATCGCGCGTGTCGAGCACTTGCTTGTCGACAGAGTAGACACCATTGGCCGTGACGGACACGACGATCTGGCCCGGGCGCTCGGTGGCTTTTTCAGCCTCGGCGGTGGGTAGGTTGACCTTCAGTTCGGTGTAGCGGGAATACGTGGTCGTGATCATCAGGAAGATGAGGATCACGAGCAGCACGTCGATCAGCGGGATCAGGTTGATCTCCGGCTCTTCGCGGGCACGGCGCGGGCGGAAGCGCATGGCTATTTCCAGTAAGGCGTGGCCCGGATCAGCCGCGCCGCGGCGGCAGGATCGCGTCGAGGTACGTGGTGGAGAGATGCTCCAGCTCGACCACGTAGTTATCGACCACGCCACGGAAGTAGCGCCAGAAGATCAGTGTCGGGATGGCCACCACCAGGCCCAGCGCGGTGTTGTACAGCGCGACCGAGATGCCGTGCGCCAGCGCCTGCGGGTTTGTACCAGCGGCGGTCTGGCTGCCGAAGATCTCGATCATGCCGACCACCGTGCCGAACAGGCCCATCAGCGGCGCCACCGAGGCAATCGTGCCGAGCGCGTTCAGATAGCGCTCCAGGCGGTGCGCAACGTTCTGGCCGGCTTCTTCCACCACTTCCTTGGCGGCATCGCGCGTGGTGTTCGGATGCAGTACCACATGGCGCAGCGCAGCGGCCAGCAGGCGGCCCAGCGGTGAGCCCTGTTCCAGCGTGTTGACCACTTCTGGCGTGGCGCGGCGCTGATGCGCGACGGCCAGCGCCTCGTCATACACCTTGGGCGGAATGATCTTCTTGTGTTGCAGGGCGACGAAGCGTTCGATGATGAGCGCGAGTGCGAGCACCGAGGCGATCAACAGCGGCCAGATTGGCCAGCCGGCGGCTTGAATGATGGAAAACACTGGACAACCCGTTTTGTCGTTGTGGAAGGAGTGTGATTCTGTTCTGGTTTGCTGCTTGTGCCGTCCGCGTCCCCGAACGCTGTTCGTTGCGGCAAAAACAGGCAGCACTCTAGCGCGTCGGACCTGCCACGGCAACACGATGGCGCAGCATCGTGACATGCGCAGACGATGGTCAACGCGCTGTCACGAAAGATGCGGGCCGCGGCAATCCACAGCCAAGCGGGACAGTCTTGTGGACGGGTTGTGGACATTGCCCGAACAAGCAAACTAAGTGCTTGATGCGAAAGGGAGTTCGGTGCCGTGCTTAAAAAATATGCAAACGGCATTTCTGTGGCCAATCTATGAACAAGCGCTGTCGGATCCGGTAAAACGGCGAGTAATCCCCACCGCTGCGGGACAGTTGTGTGGATGGGTTGTGGACATTGCCTCAACAAGTACGTTAAGTGCTTGATCTAAAAGGAAGTCCAATGGCGTGCTCAAAAATGAGGCAACCGGGGTTTTGGCGTGGATCTGGAGAAAAACGCGGGCGCGCCTCGAAAAAGCGTGAGGAAATCCACACCGACACGGGACAGTCTTGTGGACGGGCTGTGGACATTGCCCGGACAAGCACCTTAAGTGACTGATTCAAAAGGGTGTTCTGGACTTCGCTTAAAAATTGTGCAGCGGGGTTTCACCCGAAAAAATTGGGATGCGCGGCCCGAACGTGTGAGAATCGACGGCCGATTTATCCACTGCCCAGGCGTCACACCACGGTTTTCCAGTGCCGCTGTGGATAACTTTGTGAACATCCTTGGGGCGCCTGCGCTAAATGCTTGACGCAGAACGAAATTACTTGCGCTGCTGAAATTTTGACATGGGTGGATTTTTCATAAGAATCAAGGGGTTGCGTCAAAATGCAGAGAGCGAGTCACCTAGCCTCTGTCAAGCTTGACAACCACGTTATGCTGTGGACAGGTAGCCCGCTTGGCGTGGATTGCCTCCCCTATTCAAGGTAGAAGTCGCCCCGAAGCCTCATCGTTTTGCGCTCCTCGCACCACTTATGACCCCGCCGCCGTCTTCCCGCCGCCCGTTTTGGATGGATGCCACCGCACCCACGCCCGCACCCACGCCCGAGACGCCGGCAGCACCCGCCGCTGCGTCTGGACTGAACCGAGGCTCGCAGGACGTGCTTACCGTCAGCGACGTCAACCGCCGCATTGCGGGGCTGCTTGAACGCAACTTTCCGCTGGGTTGGGTGCGCGGCGAGATTTCGAACTTCACGCGCGCGGCCAGCGGACATTGGTATTTCTCGCTCAAGGATGCGGGCGCGCAGATTCGCTGCGTGATGTTCAAGGGCCGTAACCAATACGCCGATTTCACCCCGCGCGAAGGCGAGGCCGTCGAGGTGCGTGCGCTGGTCACGCTGTACGAGGCGCGCGGTGAACTGCAATTGAGCGTAGAAGCGATCCGCCGGGCCGGCCTGGGAAATCTGTACGAGGCCTTCCTGCGGCTGAAAGCCGCGCTGGAGGCGCAAGGCTTGTTCGAGGCCGACCGCAAACGGCCCCTGCCGCGGCATCCGCGTGCGATTGGCGTGGTGACGTCGCTGCAGGCAGCGGCCTTGCGCGACGTGCTGACCACCCTGCGCCGGCGCGCGCCGCATGTACCGGTGGTGGTCTATCCCGTGCCGGTGCAGGGCGCCGGTGCGTCGGAGCGCATCGCCGCCATGCTGGAACGGGTCAACGCCCGGGCCGAGGTCGACGTCATCATCCTGTGCCGGGGCGGCGGCAGCATTGAAGACCTATGGGCCTTCAACGAAGAGCCGGTTGCACGTGCGGTTGGTGCATCGGAAATTCCCATTGTGGCGGGCGTCGGGCATGAGACGGATGTGACGATCGTCGACTTTGTGGCCGACGTGCGAGCGCCCACGCCGACTGCGGCGGCCGAACTCGTCAGCCCCGACCGTGCCCGCATGCTGCGCGATGTGGGGCGCGACTGGGATGCGCTCTCGGCACAGTTGCGCCGCCAGCTCGATCGCCGCGCGCAGGCCGTCGATTGGCTTGCGCGCCGCCTGCGCAGCCCGCAGGCGCAGATGCGCGAACGCCGCACGCAGCTGGCGCATCTGGAAGGCCGCCTGCGCTTTTCCCTGACCGGCCGCGTGCAGCGCGCGGAACACCTCCAGCGTCTCCTGACGATGCGCTTGGCCGCCGCCCGCCCCGACGCCACGCGAGAGCGCATTCGCCTGCAGCAAGCCGAAGCGACGCTGGCACGCCTCATGCGAGACAGGCTGGCTCGCGCGCAGGAGCGCCTGGGACGTCAGCACAGCGGGCTGGAACTGCTGGCGCCCCAGCGCACGCTGGAGCGCGGTTATGCAGTGCTGCTCGATGCCAAGGGCCATGCCATCCGCGATCCGAACGCACTGCATGCCCGGGCACGTATCGAGGCCCGGCTGGCGCAAGGCACGGCTGACATCGAAATCGCCCAGGTGCAAACCAAGCTCGAACTGTGACCAGCGCATGACCTTATAGCGGTAACGAATGCGATTCCGCACGCGTTTAGCGGGTATTCCCACTATTTGGCATGCGGTTTGCACCGGTTTTGCAAGTCTCCTACAATCGTCGCTCCCAACCTGTACAACCCACAGAAGGCAAGAACAATGGAACACACGCTCCCCCCGCTGCCGTACGCCCAAGACGCTCTGGCGCCGCACATCTCCAAGGAAACGCTGGAGTTCCACTACGGCAAGCACCACCAGACCTACGTCACGAACCTGAACAACCTGATCAAGGGCACCGAGTTCGAGAACCTCAGCCTCGAAGACATCGTCAAGAAGTCCTCGGGCGGCGTGTTCAACAATGCCGCACAGGTGTGGAACCACACGTTCTACTGGAACGGCCTGAAGCCGCAAGGCGGCGGCGCTCCGACCGGCGCGCTGGCTGACGCCATCAACGCCAAGTGGGGCAGCTTCGACAAGTTCAAGGAAGAGTTCACGAAGACGGCCATCGGCACCTTCGGTTCGGGCTGGGCCTGGCTGGTGAAGAAGGCCGACGGCTCGCTGGATCTGGTGTCGACCTCGAACGCAGCCACGCCGCTGACGACCGATGCGAAGCCGCTGCTGACTTGCGACGTGTGGGAACACGCCTACTACATCGACTACCGCAACGCCCGTCCGAAGTACGTCGAGGCGTTCTGGAACCTGGTCAACTGGGACTTCGTTGCCAAGAACTTCGCCTAAAGCGAATTGTAGCGTGACAATATAGTTCGGAAAATGGCGTAATAGTTTGGAAAATTCGAACGTGTTGTGGCGCTAAAGTTCGGAAAGCGCAATTAGATCAAGGCCCTCTGCTTGCAGAGGGCCTTTTCTTTTGATCGTGAGATTCGGATTCTTCCACTCGAGTAAGGTGGCTGGAGCGAGAAGATCGACAGCCTACTAAGTTTGTTGCCTCACCTTAGCCGGCTGATTGGGGTGCTACTTAAATATGAAAAATAATATAAAAAAATCATTGTCATAAGCCAGTACAGGAAGTCAAACAAATTCTGGACGTAATAATTCCAAAAGAGTATGTTTTTCGTTGGCTGTGATTTAACGAATTACTGGCTCGCCAGATCAGACTCACTTTTCCAACGTAAGAAATCCTGGGCAGCCCGCCACGCCGGCCCCAGCGGCTGTAGGCTGCTACGGCAGCCGATTTGCTCTTTTGCGTTGCTGGGCGAATTGCCGAGGATGCCTCCAAACCTATTTCAGGTTGAAGGCCTGCCTATTCCACTTCAATACAGGAGGTTGTGATGTAAAAAAAAGCCAATCTCGGAGGACTGGCTTTCTTTCTTGGCTCTTGAGCAGGGCGTTACTGCGAGACTGGACATCCGCAGTATTGTCTCCGGCCTCAGCCAAGTCAAGCCCTTTTTTTCCCGAGATTTTCTCAAAACGCAGCAGTTGCGAGTGGCGCGTTGCCTTATGGGCACGTGCTCATTTGTCATGGACGGCGCTCGCCTATCACTAGCTGAAGAGAGCCGGTTCGTTGCGAATGACTTTTGGAGAACTCAGGCCATGAGCAAGGTTATGACGTGGGAGAAGCTACGGAAGATGATTGCGTCGGGAATAGGGCAGGGACACGGGGAAGCCTACCGGCCGTTCATAGAAGTGAGGCGAAAAAACGCGAGTCCAAGGGGAAATCAATCCGTAGGCCCACTTCCGGGCACTACCAGGCCTTTCCATGCCTTGACTCGAGTTGAGCGACAGATCGGTGTGCTTTGCTATTGGCTTGGTGCGCTCGACGTTCGAGAGCAGTTCCCGGCTTGGCCTTTCGCGCACCCGCATCCGCTGGCCGGCACCGAGGGTGGCGGCTTATTCGGCAAGATCACTGCTCCGGGATTGCTGACACTTGCTGAGGAGGCTGGAATTGCCCATGGGGTGTTTCCGGGCAGCGATGTTCCCTATGTTGCAACTCTCGACGTTGTCGTGACTCTAGCCGGGCAAGCGGCCCCGCGAATCGTAGTCTTTTCCTGCAAGGGCCGAGGGGACCTTGAAAGCGCGTCGTCCACTTCGAGGATGATGCAGCGGCTTGAGCTTGAGCGTCGCTACTGTGCTGCGATTTCGGCGACGTATCACGTAGCTCACGAGCTTGCGCTATCCCCAACGCTTCTGTCGAACCTCGAAGACTGTGGTGCCTCGTTACAGGTAGAGCAGAAAATACGCGCGGCGCCCGGATTTTCGCGCTTCGCCAGTCTATTGAACGAGGCAATTTCGCAAACGTCAATCCGTGCCGCAGTCGAGTATGCGACCGCCGGCTCGAGCATGCAGAGGCAACTAGCATGGCCTGCATTCAAGCTGCTTGCTTGGCGACTTGACGTCGACATCGATCTATCCGTCCCCACACAGACCTCTCAGATGGCCGAGTTGGGGGGAAGGGGACTGCGAGCAGCGTTGCGTCGCCGGCTTTTCCAGGAGGCGCGGAATGCATGAGATTCGGGCAAATCTCGTCTTGCGAATCCCTCCTGCCTCCCGCTTTGCTGGTTCCTACCGGGTCGTATTAGTTAATCGGGCAGCAGACAGCCTATGGCTGATTGCGCTTTCTAAAGTAGCCGGGGAGTCGCTGGCCTACTATCGTCGCCCACGGCGCTACTCCCTCCGAGAAATGGAAGTTCTTCTGGGGCAGTCTGGGGCGGAAATTGGTGAAGGGGACGTTCCAGCCGAATGGCTGCTTTCCGATGATCAAATTCAGTCACGATATGAGCGTGAGAACGCGTCTTCCAAGCGCTGCAGTCAACTTTCAGTACGCGATAGGCGATGGAGCATCCTCGCGCCGATACTGAGCCAATACACCACATTCGCCCTACTCGAAGGCGGCCTTTACTATCGCGCGCTCGAACAGCGCGCCCGAGAACTTGGAGTGCGAGTAAAGGTCGTGGCCTCTCTGTTGCATCTGTACTGGGCCGGCGCATGCATCATGAATGCGTTGCTGCCTAGGTACTACAACTCAGGGGCAAGGGGCCAGATACGCATTCAACGGAAGAAGCTTGGGGCACCAGATGTCGCTGCGCGCAATGGAGTTGCTCATGCCGCCGATTTCATCATCAGCCAGGACGATCGTGAAAAACTAAGTTTTGGTTGGGAGACATTCCTTAGGCCAGGACTAACCGTGGCCTCGGCCTACCTCCGAACGATGGAGGCCTTCTATCGTGACCGTGTCAGCGTGGTGGATGGCCGGGAAGTTCCTATCCTCAAGACGACGCACGAACGGCCAACGATTCGGCAATTCCGCTATTGGGGAACGGGTCGATCGGACATGCGGTCAGCGTCCCTGTTGCAGTTGCGTGAAGGAGAGTTTGAGAAGCGTCATCGGGCTCTGCCGGGAACGGCTCGCGATGGCGTACACGCTGTTGGTCAACTTGCATACTGCGATGCAACTCCAAATGATGTGCAT
The DNA here is from genome assembly GCF_000607165.1 of Ralstonia pickettii. GTDB lineage: Bacteria > Pseudomonadota > Gammaproteobacteria > Burkholderiales > Burkholderiaceae > Ralstonia > Ralstonia holmesii. The sequence goes on from NZ_JFZG01000002.1 coordinate 132,596, forward strand.
CTGGTTTCTGCTGTGTCACGCATTCGTCCAGTGGGGACCGCACACAGAATCTTAATTGTGGACGCGTACACCGGGCTGTGGGCGGGCCTCTATTGCGGCTTCGAGCCTCCCTCGGCATGCACTGCTCTGTTGGCGGTGGCGAATGCGGCACAAGACAAAGTGGACTTCTGCGCTCGTTTTGATATCGAGATCACGCCGCAGATGTGGCCAGCGATTGCATTTACTCGGTATCTGGCCGACAACGGTGAGTTCAGAGCGCAGGCATCGATTCTCCCCATTGCAGCCTTCGGCAGTACTTTGGAGTTTGCACCTGTTGGCCGAGCGGACCTGAAGAGCCCCGTTGAGTCGAGCCATCATGTCGTTCAAGGGCAGCTCGACCACAAAGTCGACGGAACGACGCGTGGCAAGCGCCGTGATCGCGGGGAGGATCACCCCGCCATCAATGCGGTATTGACCTACTTCGAGTACATGAGGCATTTGATTCGCCGGATCTTGCATCACAACAACGTTGCAAGCTGCGAACACTTGCTCACAACAGAAATGCGCCGCGATGGGGTGTGTCCCACGAGAACCAGCATTTACCAATGGTGCGTGGAGAACGGCTACGTTGCTGGTGTGCCGCCGTCCTCTGAGGTTGTCCGAGCCCATTTGCTCCCGGCGATGCCAGCTATCCTGACGGGTTCCGGCGTGTACCTTCTCAGGCCCGATAGAGGCCGTAGATCTGAATATGTTCGCGGCGCGCGCTTCGTTGGCGAAGTGTTGCTACGGGACGGGCTCATGCGCGAGGCGCGTCGGCGACATAGCGAAATTGAAGTGCGGGGTGACCCACAGGATCTCAGCAGAGTATGGCTTGTACGGAACGGCGTGCACGAACTGAAGAACGTCGTCAGCCACGATCCTCTAGCCATCAAGGAATGGACGCTGGCCGATCATCTTGCCGTTCAGGACGACGATGCGTTTGCTAAGCATCAAGCACGAGGTGAAGACGAGCAGCTGGAGTCCATGCTCGACACGCTCTTGTTCGCGGATGTCGATGCCGCGAAGCGGGAAAAAATGTTGGAGGTCGAGCGACAGCATAGACGGCCATCCAAACGAGAACTCACCTCGAACATCCGACAGAATCGCGAACTCGAAAAGACGCTGATGGAGTCGACCTCCCTTGGCGAGAGAGGCGTCGTGCCGCAATTCACCGAGCCGCAGCGTGAAACGGTTCCGACAACGGGCAGCGGACCAGCCGAGCCCTACGTCGCATCGACTGAGTGTAGTTCCGCGGCAGTTGATTTGTTGCGACAGTTCCATAGCAAAAGGTCGCGCACATGACGTCTATCTCTCGCGCTAACGACAATCCACTTATTGCCGATTTGCCGCTGCCGGTGCCATTTGAGCGTCTTCCCACGCTTCTCGAGGGAACCTCATTGGTTGACGCGCTGACTCGATCAGCGACCGTCCGTGACAGGGAGTGGTTGCTTTCAAGAATCGAGAATCACTTTGTTCCCACGCCTATAGCGGTCGAGATTGCCGATGCACTGCTGACAGCGATCCATAGCGGTTATTTGGATCGCAACCCGAATCTGTTAGAGGTAAAAAGGCAACGCTATGTTGTGGTCGGACGTGATGCGCCAAGCAGCACAACCAAGCCGGGATTTGCGCCAAGGAGCGCGCGTTGCATGACGATTTCGGGTGTCACCGGTTTGGGTAAATCTATGATCGTCGATCGAACGCTGACCTTGTTGCCTCAGACGATTGAGCATGGCCCCAATGAGGCTGCGGGCTGGAATAGCCAGAAGCAGTTGGTGTGGATCAAGGTTGCGATGACGTCGGATGGCAGCCGGCTGGGGTTCATCATGCAAATCTACCAGCAGGTTGATGCGGCGTTAGGGACGGACTATTTCGCTCAGTACTCAAGTAAGAAGTTGACCATTGAGCATCATCTGGTCGCAGTCTCGAAGATACTGTTTAACTGCTTCCTTGGTGCGTTGATCGTCGAAGAGATTCAGCCGCGGAACTTTGGGGAAGTAGCATCTCGCGACGTCATGCTGCTGTTCTTTCTTCGTCTGGCGAACCTTGGCATTCCCATCGTACTCATAGGCAATCCTATGGGGTTCAAAGGGTTCGAGAACTTTACGCAGGACGTGCGCCGTTTGACCTCCGGCGGGCAGTTCGAGCTTTGGCCTGCACTATCCGGCCAGGATAGGGATTGGGTGGAGTTTTTGGTTCCGGGTATGCTCGAGTTCAATGTCATGCCGAAGCCGCCGGCACTGAACAATGCCGCGGACTTGCTGTTTCGCCATACCGGAGGCGTTACGGACTTTCTGTCGAAGATCGTTGCGCAGGCGCAAATGCATGCCCTTAGACGAGGGCAAGACCGAATTACTGACGCCGATGTACTGGCCGCATATCAGGGGCCGGTGATCAGGGCCAATCACCCGTTAATTCGAACCCTAGTCGCTCAAGACGGAGTGGCATTGGGCGAAATTCTCGACGTCCCCCACCAGGCGTTCCTGGCTAGATGGGGCGCGAGCAATGCCGTCAGTGAGGAGCAGAAGCCCAAGTCT
>NZ_JFZG01000003.1 GCF_000607165.1 Ralstonia pickettii
ACTCAGGTAACTCGCACTTTGGTTTATATCTGGAATGCAGGAAACAGGGATATTCTGGGGAGTGAGGTTTCTGGCAGGGATCCAATACGAGTGCAAGTTGAGGACGGCGCAAAACTACTGGCTGCCAACGTCATACAGACCTCGCAGGATAGTCTTGGAGCACGGACTGACGGCTATACGGAAAGGGAAAGACTCTTCGCATTCGATCGCTTGCCTCCCAAGCAAGGAGCGATTGTTGAGGTCTACCATACGTCGTCCGAGCCCGTACTGAAGGTCATTGGTAGTGTCGACGGTGTTGCAAAGATACGCAACAAGACCTCAAAGGGCGCCTATTTTGATGAGGTGCGGAAGCGGCGCAGCACGCGGCGGTTGGTTGGCGCCGCAGCAATCTCATTCGCTGCATTCGTCGGTGCTGTGATCTTCCTGATCCTATCAGGCCCCACGGTAGATTGGATGTCGTTTCTGCGGATGGCACCAATGGTCCTCACGGAGATAGCGTTCCTAACGCTGCTTCCGGGGGTAGTTGAGCGATTCAAGTTACCTGCCGGTTTGCGTGCACCTGTCGACAGCAAGAAAGAATGACTCTGTGGATATGGTGACAGGCTCCCGAAGCACGAAGAACAGAGGTCCCGGAAGGCCGCAGCGCGGGCAGAGCCAGGTGCAGAAATTCACTCAACGCATCGATGCCAAACACTGCACGCTCAAGACCAACGGCGTCCAGCTTCACGGAAAAGGACAGTTTCACCGTCAGGTTTCCTCGAGGTGACCTTTCCTCTCTCGCTCCCGGTTGTTACCGGGCGGTTCTCCGCTTCACGACCGTGCCATTCAGGATGCGGCGATTGATCTTTTCCTTCCATGCCTTCTGTGCGGAAGAGAGGACTCTTTTTCGGACAGTAGATCGAAGAAACTGAGGTTCTTTGTCGTAAAGGAAACCCTTGGCTTCCGCGTACGCGATGACCGCAAGGTTTGGATTCGCTGCGGGGTTATCCTTGATGCGGCGCAGGCCGTCAAACAGAGTGCCGGTATCAATCCCAATGAAACGATTGACACAGACGTTGCCGACGTAGGTTTGATGCCCGGTCACCGTATTACGGAGATAGCAATGTTCCTTGATGTCCTGGCCGCATGGGCATAGATCAAATTCGTCGCTAACCTCAATCGAGTCAAGCACCCACTCGGAGCGCGCCGCCTCGAAGGTGGATGCCCGGGAAAGGGGGAGGATATGTGCTTTCAGACGCTCGAAGTTGTGAGTCATGAGATCCCGCCCCGGTGGTCGTTTGAGCTCGATAGTGTCGGAAGACTACAATTTCCAGTTCCCTGCCCGCCGCTGCTCTACGAGAGTGGTGTAGGCGTCCGATTCCGGTTCCTCCTCATGATCAACGATTGAGGCTGATGGGAACTGAATCATGAAGATCAGTTGCTCGAACTGGTCGGAAACGATAGCGGATTCAATTGCCTCTTCTGTTGAGTGCCAAACTCCGACAGCAACGCGGCGGGACTTTCGCGCATCTGAAGCCGTGCTTCGGAGTTGATCCAAGGTGCCGGCCGGGAGTATTTCGCCCGGTGCCTTGTAAGCCCCCATGCGCTTCGCAGCCTGACTGGGGTAGGACCAGCGAATGAACTCATCGTGATCGGCAACAACGAGCATCGCTGCTTCAGTGGTGAACTCCAGCCACTTCAACGCCGTAGCTGTCAGAGAGGTCTCATAGCGGTCCGCACAGTGACCAAGCAGTTCAAATGAGAGTTCGTGGCCAGTGACTTGCGCCTCGAAGTCATTTCTTGGCATTAGCAGGTACGACGCAAAAGTATTGGCCTGTGCCTCAATTCGCCGCGATTCGGCACTCCCGTAATCGAGTATCTGCAGTTGGCCGCACTGGAACGTGTCGCGCTGGTTGCGATGCAGAAGATAGTGACCGAGTTCGTGCGCGATCGTGAAGTTGACGCGACCAGGAACCGTGACGCTTTCGTCGTATGAGATGCACCAGTCCTTCTTTTTCTGGCGCTTCGATAGCATGCCGTCGATGCCTTCGACTCCATGAGCAGTCACGACGCCAATCGGCTCGGGGAAACGAACTTTCGTGACCTCTAGCGCGAGATCCTTCACTCGAACAGGGAAGCTCTGACCGCTAGCGATCCAGAGCTTTGCCAGTTGTATTCCCCAACCGACTGGTGTCGTCGGGTCACTCATCGTCGATAGCCTTCAAGAATTTCTCCAGTTGTGCACGCTTCTTTGCATCAAGTTGAGACACACGCCGAAAGAAGACCTCATCAGCGTCGGAGTTCGTTAACTCCTGTTTTTCGTCGTCTAAGAGGAACTCGACGGTGACTCCGAACACTTCCGCAATCCGTGCAATTTTTTCTGCGGATGGCCTGACTACCGGGCGATTCTCCAGCTCCCAGATGTAGCTCTTGCTTGAGCCCGTTTTTTCTGCAAGTTGATCCAGGGTCAACTTCAACAGCTTTCTTTGCGCTCGAATTTTTTCGCCAAGAACGGTTGCCACAATTTTCTCCATGCTTCGGAAGTTCAGGGTAGGCGCATTTTTTTTCCTTGACAAGAGGGTTCTGAGAGCAGACACTGAAAGTGCGCCTACACCGAACTTTCGTCTTGAGGCGCCTTTTTTGAGGACTTGCAAGATGGAAACGACGATTAAGTGCACGGCCCGTCGCATGACGAACGGTGTGAATGGCCACGAGCACATTAGCCACCTGTGGTGGGATCGAATCCAAGCGGGGCGCGTGCTGGAAAGTGGCGTATGCACCCGTGAAGAGATGGTTGCCTACATCGAGGCACACGGTAACGCTGCGGTATGGTGCCCGGACCGCAATCCACATGTGAAGGGAGCATGGGTCCACGTTCAAAATAACGGCCGGATCAAGTATGTGCAGACGGTCGCCGACGGACGTAAGACGGACAACTTGCTGTCCTTGCCACTGAAGTAATCATCCCCTCAAAAGGGGGCTGGAGGAAGGCCGATGCCGTTCAGGCATCGGCGTCTTCGCGTTCTTGCTGAATATCTGTGCGCATCGTTCTCTTGGATACCTGTCACGCAATGGGGCGCTTTCAAACGCCTATAGTTAGCGTCTAACTTGCGATGAGACGCGTCGCAGCACCAGACGACGCACGCTTTGGGCTACGTTAGAGGGTGGAGGTTTTTTGCAACCATCGACGGAAGCTGGAGGGCCAGCCGATGAAAGTGCACGTGACACAGTGGGAAGACAAGCTCCGGGCAACATTCGAAGATGGTCGAGATCTCGTTTGTAGTGACCCTCAGGAGCTGGCGTTGCAGTTGCGGGGGCTTGGCGTTAGCTCAGCCGATGTAACTTTGCCTGACTGGCGAGAGGGAGACATTGCTCCGCACAGCGGTATCAAGATTGCACTGTTCGCAGCCATGAAGGGGCACGAGAGGGCTGGTCATTGACTACCACGTTGGGCATTGGCGCCAATGTTGGGAAAATTCCTTTCACCTCCCTGAGCCTGGAACTGGCCAGCAAATCACAGCCTGCAGTGATGACTGTGATGTGGTAGAAAGAGCACAAGATTTCGTGTGGTGTCCGGCGATTACTGAACTGGAAGAGATTCATTGTTCGCAAAAACGGTTTCCGAACTTTGACGCGCGCTTTCCAGACTTTATTGTCACGAGACACGAATCGCTTCGGCGACCCCAAAAAACCTCCGCTTGTGCGGAGGTTTTTTTATGCGCGCACGCTGCCGAGCATGTCGTGCAACTCGTGGCTCATCATCGCCAGAAAGACGACCAGGCCGATGTAATACACCGTGTAGGTCAGCCGAGATTCGTTCGAGATGCTGTAGTACGCACGGTTTTCCGGCGCATGCGGGTCGTAACGCCAAGCCTTCATCAGCTGCGGCACGGCCAGCACCGCAATCAGGATCAGGATGGGGCTCGGCCGCCAGATGAACAGCGCCACCAGCACCGGCACTCCCAGAAACCAGATGCGCGGCGACAGCACTGCCGTAATGCGTCCGCCGTCAAACGGCGAGAGCGGGATCAGGTTGAACAGATTGAGGAAGCAGCCGGCGTAGGCCAGCGCCAGCAGCAACTGGCTGTCGGTGTAGCGCGCGAGCCCGTAGCAGAGCATCGCGCCCACGGTGCCCGACACGGGGCCTGCGAGGCCGATATGGGCTTCGGTTTCGACATCCATCGGCTGTTCTTTCAGATCGATCCACGCGCCCACGAACGGGATGAAGGTGGGCGCCCCCACCGCCAGCCCGCGTTGGCGGGCCGCCATGAAGTGGCCCATCTCGTGGATGAACAGCAGCACCACGAAGCCCACCGCATAGCGCCACCCGAACACGAAGGCGTACGCGGCCACCGACAGCAGCATCGTGCCACCGGTGGTCAGAAGCTTGCCGAACTTCAGCCCTGAAAACAGCAGGATCAGCAGTTTGGCCACGGCTTACGCGCTCGGCTTGCGCTTGAAGAACTTGGCGATGGCCGCGCCAAAGCCCGCCACCGCCAGGATGGCCACCTTCGCAAACTTGGCCAGGAACGCAGCCATCACCGCAAACAGGCCCAGCTTCTTGGCGGCGATGCCACCCACCAGCGCGGCCAATCCGTACTCGGCCACCTTGTCGGTCTTCGAGTTGAAATCGGTGTACCGCTTGCCATCTTTGAAATCGAGATCGGCGAGCAGCTTTTGCACGGCGGGCTTGTCGGCGTCGACATGGTCGCGGCCGGTGATCAGGTTCAGGCTGATATAGCCGTCGCGGCCGAGTGCGTAGGTGTTGTAGTTGACCGCGCCGGGGTCGTCGGCCGGCTGGCCTTTGGAGCGCGCAGCCATCGACCAGATGAGGCGGTGCGTGGCGGCGTCATAGTGCGGACGCTCGACCCAGCCCTGGATTTCCAGTGCGGGGATGCCGCGCTTCTCGCGCTCTTCGTTGGCGGCAGCGGTGCCTTCCTTGAGCGATTTGTACAGATCGTCGACGTTCCAGTCGCGGGCGTCGTCATCCTTGATGTAGCCCGAGGCTTCGTACTTGGCGACCACCATCCATTCGTCATCGTCACTGGTGGGCATGACCAGACCGAGCATGTCGGGGTTGTTGCTGTTGCCCATGGCGTGCATGAGCTGCCCGGCAGCCGGCTGCGGGATGAACACCTCGTCCTTGCCGATCTTGAGCGTGGCCTGGTCACGCAGTTCGATCGACGTGGGGCCAACCTTCGCAGCGGCCTTGGCGGCGGACCAGGCCTGCTTCATTTCCTGTTGCGGATCGCTGGCCTGTTGCGCGTGGGCTGCCGTAGCGCCCATCGCCCCCATCGCACCCAGCACCGCCGCGCAGGCGAGCGTGCCCGCCCAGACGCGCAACGCGCCCTGAAACCCCTTTCCCATGGACTTCTCCCGAAGATTTTCTTGTGTGTTGATTGGCTCGATTCTTCTGATGCTTTGGCAGCCGCCGAGCGGTCTGCAAGCTGGGCCGAAGCATAGCGGGAGCGGGGAGTTGCGCTGTTAATGGGCGTTAATGAAGCCGTGTGGATTACGGTTGAAGGCCCATCTGCCGCAGCAGCGTCTGGTTGTCTTCGAGGTGCCAGTTTTCGGCGATCTTGCCGTCGGCAATCCGGTACAGGTCGAAAGCCTGGAAGTCGATCGGCTGGTTCTGCCCATGCGTGCGGCCGAACTCTCCGGTGAAGTGTCCGCGAAAGCGCAGGTGAACCGAAACGCGGTCACCGGCGACGACCATGTCTTCGATCTCCACGCGCATGTCGGGCACCGCCGTGCGGAACGCCTTGGATGCATCGAGCGGGCCTTGCGTGCCCTGCACGCGTCCGGCGGGCAATGTGCGGTCGACAAACGCGGGCGACAGGGCTTGCGTGGCATAGCCCGCATCACCGGTATGCCAGAAGGTGGCGTAGCGACGTGCGGCGAGCACGGCGGCTGCGGCCTGCGGCGTATCAGGCGCGGCGACGTGGTCCGCGCGGATGAGATCCGCATCGGACGTTGACGCAATGGCTGCGGGTGCCATTGCGAGGGCGGGCAGCGTCAGCACGGCGGCGGCAAGCAGGGCGGGGCGGATAAGCATGGTGGACTCCGTTGGTGGTGAAGCGCTGCACTGTAGATTTCCAATCACAGACGATAAAGGGCTTGTGAGTCGATCTGGTTTCAATCCAGATTTGATGATCGATCGCCATGCTGGTCGCCCGCACGAACGCAATGCTGCGCACGTGATAGCCGGTATTGCACGCCCGGCGGCGCGCAAATGGTCCGCGCTGCGCCGGGTTTTTCTAGACTGGCCCTTCATCGAACAGACGCATAAAAAACAAGGGAGGGGACGGTGGATCTGAGCTACATCCTGTCGCGCACCGAGCGCGGCTCACAGGAGCTGCAGGCGCGCAGTGGGCACGTCACGCATCGGCAGCGGGCGATCCTGCTGCTGGTCAATGGCGAACGCTGCGCGGCAGAAATCCTGGCGCAGTTGAGCAGCGTCGGCCCAGACATTGACGATCGTGCCGAAGACCTCGCGCGCCTGATTGCCGACGGCTATGTCGCAAGCCGCGCGCCAACCAAGGTGGTGCCCAAGCCCAAGACGTCGCCCCAGCCGGCGCCTGCCACGCCATTTGCGCCGCGCCATGTGCGGCAGGCTTCGATTGCGGACTGGCGCCTGAGCCAAGCGGGCGCGTTCTCGGCCTTGCAGCGTTATCTGGCCGAAGGTCCGGAAGCGCCGATCGACTTTCTGAACGGCTTGGCCGCCCCGCTGTACGCCGCGCTGACGACGTGCCGCAACGAGGCATCGGCCCACGCCGTCGTCGCGTTTCTGGAAGCGCGCCTCGATGAGGAGGCTGGGAATGTGACCGCGGCGTCCTAGGTGTAAATACTGAATTCGCGATCTATTCCCGTTAAGTGGGAATGTCGCGTTGAAGTATTGAGAAAATCGTCGCATTCTCCGTCGCAACATCACTCGACGGAGTTTCGCGATGACCGAGCCGGGCCAGACACCTTCACCAGCACAATCCGCTGCCGCTACCAGCGGCTCGGACCGCGTGCTGATGGTGCTCGCCACCATCGCGCGCCACGGCCGCCCGGTTGCGGCGCGCGAGCTGGTCGAACTGACCGGCCTGCCGCAGAGCACGCTCTACCGTCAGGTCGCGATGCTCAAGCGCTGGGGGTTCGTGCTCGAATCGGCCGGCACTTATGCTCCTGGCCCGATCAGCTTGCAGCTCGCACTGGGTTTCGACCACGCTTCGCACCTCGTGCAGGAAGCGCGCATCGGCATGGCCAAACTCGTGGCCGAGTCGGGCGAATCGGTGGGGCTGGTCGTGGCCGTCAAGGATCAGGCCGTCTGCCTGGAGATGGTCGAGAGCCAGCAGTCGCTGCGCTGCTCATTCGAAAAGGGGCGCGGCGTACCCCTGCTGGCCGGCGCCTCTGCCAAGTCGTTGCTGGCGTTCATGCCGCCTGCTGCGGCGCGCGCCATCCTCGCCGACTTGCTTGCCATCGATGCCGAGAGCCAGGCGCAACTGCAAACCGAACTCGCTGACATTCGCGCCGCGGGCTATGCGCTGTCCGAAGGCGAGGTCGACCCCGGCGTCTGGGGTGTGAGCGTGCCGGTGTTCCGTCTGCCCGGCCACGCGCTCGGCTCCATTACGTTGATGGCGCCAGCAACGCGCGTGCGTGGCAAGGAGCAACGCCTGATCGACATGACCGTTGCAGCGGCTGCATCCATTTCTGCGCGGCTGCAGGACATCTGAATTTTTGATTTTTCCGATTCTTTTTCTCACCCCACATGCATCACACAAGGAGACCACTCATGGGGAATCGTCGTCACTTCATGCATTCGATGCTGGCTTGTGCCGTGGCGTTGTCCGCTGCGGCGTCCTTCGCAACCGCTGCGCACGCTGCCGGCGAGCCACTGCGCGTGGCCACCGACGCCACGTTCGCGCCGATGGAGTTTGTCGAAAACGGCAAGCGCACCGGCTTTGATGTGGACCTGATCGACGCGCTGGCCCGCACCATGGGCCGTCCGGTCGAGTGGACCGATATCGACTTCAAGGGCCTCGTGCCTGGTCTGATCTCGCGCCGCTTCGACGTGGCCATCTCCGGCATCTACATCACGGAAGAGCGCAAGAAGGTGGTGGACTTCACGGTGCCGTACTACCACGGCGGTCTGGTCGCGCTGGTCAAGCAAGGCAACACGGCCATCAAGACGCCGGCTGATCTGAACGGCAAGAAGGTCAGCGTGCAGGTGGGTACCAAGTCGGTCAACTACCTGCGCGAAAACTACCCGAAGGTCGAGCGCGTGGAGGTCGAGAAGAACAACGAGATGTTCAACCTCGTCGAGATCGGCCGGGCCGATGCCGCTGTCACAGGCCGCCCGGCTGCCGCGTACTACGTGAAGGCGCGCCCGGGTCTGCGCCTGGTTGAGCCGGCGCTCACCACCGAGGAATATGGCATCGCCGTGCGTCGTGACCAGCCCGAGCTGACCAAGGCGTTGAACGCCGCGTTGGAGAAGATCAAGGCCGACGGCACGTACGAACAGATCGTCAAGAAGTGGTTTGGCGCCGCCGCCAAGTAACGACAGACGGACACGCTGATGGAACTGGATTTTTCTCCCGTCTGGGCCGGCTGGCACGACATCCTGCGCGGTACGCTCGTCACCGTTGAGGTGACGGCCGCGGCGCTGGTGCTCGGCTGCGTGCTGGGCCTGCTGATCGGCATCGGGCGGTTGAACCCGCGCCGCCGATTCATCTACGGCATCTGCACGGTGTACGTGACGTTCATCCGTGGCACGCCGCTGCTGGTGCAGCTCTTCCTGCTGTTCTTCGGGCTGCCGCAGTTCGACATCCTGCTGCCGGCCTTTGTGTGCGGCGTGCTGGGGTTGGGCGTGTATTCGGGCGCCTATGTGTCGGAAATCGTGCGCGGTGCGATCCAGTCGGTGGATCGCGGGCAGATGGAGGCGGCACGCTCGATCGGCATGTCGTCGGCGCAGTCGATGCGCGCCATCATCCTGCCGCAGGCCGTGGTGCGGATGATTCCGCCGCTGGGCAACGAGTTCATCGCGCTGATCAAGAACTCGGCGCTGGTGTCGCTGCTTACGATCCACGACCTGATGCACGAAGGGCAAAAGATCATCAGCGTGTCGTATCGCTCGCTGGAGGTGTACCTGGCCATTGCGCTGGTGTACCTGGTGCTGACCAGCGCTGCCAGCTATCTGCTGCATCGGCTCGAACGCCACATCCGTGCGGGAGGCATGGTGCAATGAGCATGACAAATGCGGCTCACCCGCAAACTCTCAAATCCGCGCTGGATGTTCCCATGATCCAGATCCGCGGGCTTACCAAATCGTATGGCGATCACACCGTGCTCAAGGACATCGACTTCGAAGTCGATGCGTCGCAGGTGGTGGTCGTCATCGGTCCCAGCGGCTCGGGCAAGAGCACGTTCCTGCGTTGCTGCAATGGGCTGGAGACGGCCGAAGGCGGCACCATCGACATCTGCGGCAAGCGCCTGATCGACAACGGCAAGCTGCTGCCCGATGGCGAGCTGAACCAACTGCGGCAGCAGGTCGGCATGGTGTTCCAGTCGTTCAACCTGTTCCCGCATCTTTCAGTGCTGCACAACGTCACGGTTGGGCCGCGCATGCTGAGTGGCAAGTCGAAGCAGGAGGCGGAAGCCGAAGCGCGCGAGCTGCTGCAGAAAGTAGGGCTGGCACACAAGGCCGACGCGATGCCCGCCAGCCTCTCCGGCGGTCAGAAACAGCGCGTGGCCATTGCGCGTGCACTGGCGATGCGGCCCAAGGTGATGCTGTTCGACGAGCCGACGTCTGCGCTTGACCCGGAACTTGTTGGCGAAGTGCTGCAGGTGATGAAAGTGCTCGCCAAGGAAGGCATGACGATGCTTGTGGTCACGCACGAGATGGGTTTCGCACGTGAAGTGGCCGACGTGGTGGTGGTGATGGACGGCGGCGGCATCGTCGAAGCCGGGCCACCGTCGGTCATCTTTGGCGAGCCCAAGGAAGCGCGCACGCGTTCGTTCCTGCAAGCGGTGCTGACACGCACATGACGATGACCGAAGCTGCAACGTTCGATGCCTCCATCTGGCAGGGGCGTGACGACACAGGCGAACGCGGTGACGTGACGCGCCTGTTCCAGGTCGTGCAGTCCGCCTATGCGACGACGTTGTCCGGCGCGCCTGCGCTGGTCGGGTTTGCGTGCGATGCGGGCGTGGTGCGCAACCACGGCCGCGCCGGTGCTGCACAGGGCCCGCGCGAAATCCGCCGGGCGTTGGCCAACGTGCCCGCGCATGGCCTGTCGGTGCTGGCGGACGCGGGCGATGTAACGTGTGACGACGGCGATCTGGAAGGCGCGCAGGCCGAGCTCGGCGACACCGTGTGCGAACTGCTCGATGCCGGCGCGCGTCCGGTCGTGCTCGGCGGTGGCCACGAGGTTGCGTTCGGTACTTATCAGGGCTTGCGTCAGCATTGGCAGAAACAAGGCTGGCGCGGACGTCTGGCGGTCGTCAATTTCGATGCGCATTTCGACCTGCGCACGAGCCGCCCCGGCAACTCCGGCACGCCGTTCGACCAGATCGCAGAAGACTGCGCCGCTCACGGCATTGACCTGACGTATTGCTGTCTGGGTGTGAGTCGCCTGTCGAACACACCCGCGCTGTTCGACCGCGCCGATGCGCTGCACGCGCACTACGTGGAAGACACTGATGTGCAGGAGCGCCACCTCGATGCGCGCATGACCGATCTCGATGCATGGCTGGCTGATGCCGATCACGTCTACCTGACCATCGACATGGATGTGCTGTCCGCTGCCGTGGCGCCTGGCGTGTCCGCGCCCGCGGCTTACGGCATCACGCTGCCGGTGCTTGAGGCCCTGGTGCAGCGCGTCTGTGCGACGGGCAAGGTGCGCGTGGCGGACATCGCCGAGACCAACCCCGAATACGATCAGGACCGCCGCACCGTGCGCGTAGCGGCGCGTCTGGCGTATCACTTGTTGCGCCGCTCATGAAGCTGATTCCCACAGATGCAATGCGTCGCATGCCGTGGAAAAACGGTGGCGGTGTCACGACCGAAATCGCCATCGCCCCGGCGGGTGCCACGCTGGACAATTTCGACTGGCGAGTGAGCACTGCGCAGGTGGATGCGGCAGGGCCATTCTCGCGCTTTGCCGGCATTGACCGATCGCTGGCGGTGATTGCGGGCGGCCGGCTGACGATGCATCGCGCCGAAGCCGAAGCCGTGATGCTTGCGCCCGGCGAAGCACCCGCGCGCTTTCCTGGCGAAGCGGATGTGCATGCCACGCTCGACGCGCCGCTCTCGGATTTCAATGTGATGACGCGGCGCGACGCGTGGGCACATCATGCCGAGGCGATTGCCCTGGCAGCCGGCGAGCGCCGCTCGCTGCCGCGCTTGCATCGGGGCATGCAATGGCTGGTGTATTGCGTGCACGGCCTGCTGTCGATTGGTGCCGACGATGTACCGCAGGGCGCGGCTGCATGGCTCGATGCAGAGGGCGATCCGGACACGGTTGTCGCGCGTGTCGGTTCGGTCGGTTATCTGGTGGCCTTGTGGCCGGTCGGCTGACGTTGCGCCAGATCAAACGCACCAAAAGAAAAGGGACCCCGTAGGGTCCCTTGCAAGTCTCCCGGCCCGGCATGCATGCCGGGCTCGGCAGAAGACTCTTACTTCTTCTTGTTCACGGCGTCCTTGAAGCCCTTGCCAGCCGTGAACTTCACGGTCTTGGTTGCCGGGATCTTGATGGCTTCGCCGGTGCGCGGGTTGCGGCCCGTGCGTGCTGCACGCTTGCCCGACGAGAACGAACCGAAGCCAACCAGCGTGATGGTGCCGCCCTTGGCGACGGTCTTCTTGATGTTTTCCAGCGCGGAGTTCAGCGCGCGCTCGGCGGCGGCGTTGCTCAGTTCAGCGTCTTTCGCAATGGCGGCTACGAGTTCGGATTTGGTCGTCATGTCAGTTCCCCACTTCAGGTTTGTTGGACAGCGTTGTACTGCGACCCGTTTTATATCACCGTTGCGAAGGGTTGCACATCCCCTAACTGCAAGGGTTTGCGGGCCGTTGCTTGCAGCCGACACTTGCCCCGTCTAGGTTTGCGGGCGGGTATCCGGGAAACACCTGATATCGACAGGGTTTGTTTGCATTTCCGCCAGCGTTCTTCACGCTAGAAACGCACCGAAAGCGCGCAGGCGGCACTGCAGCAAACTGATCCGCCAGACGCCGTACACTGTGTTTCTGGGCCCGTGCAAACTTCATGGAGAACATCATGTCGAGTTCGCAAATGCCTGTCGGACAAGGCTTCGCGGCCGGCGGCGAAGCGCCGGAGCGCCCACGCGGACCGGCCGTTCTGGTGGCCGGCGCCAACGGGCTGGTGGGCCGCGCCGTGGTGCGTCGTCTCGTCGCGCAGCCCAGGGCGGGCGGCGTGACCGCGCTTGTACGGCGGCGCGGGGCCTTGACAGCAGGGCAGGCGACGCCCGGTCGATTGCGTGAATGCGTGGTCGATTTCGAGCGCCTGGATGCGCCGGAAATCCGGTCTGCGTTTGCCGCCGATATCGTCATCTGCGCGCTTGGCACGACGATCCGGCAGGCGGGCTCGCAGGCGGCATTCCGGCGCGTTGATGTCGAGTATCCGGTAGAAGTGGCACGGCGGGCGTTTGCTGCCGGCGCGCATCATTTTCTGCCGGTGAGCGCGTTGGGCGCCGATGCACGATCGGGTGTCTTCTACAACCGCTGCAAGGGCGAAGTGGAGGCGGAAATCCTGTCGATCGGCTTTCCGTCGGTGACGGTGGTACGGCCTTCGCTGCTGCTCGGCACACGCGCAGAATTTCGGCTCGGTGAACGTATTGCGCAAGGCCTGTCGCGCGCAATCGGATGGATGGTGCCCAAGACATGGCGGCCGGTGTCGGCGGAATCGGTGGCGGCGGCGCTCGTCATGGCAGCGCGGGTGGATGCGCCGGGCGTGCGCGTGCTGGAAAACGCAGGGTTGCTGGGCGCAAAAGATGAACGGCCGGTGGGGTGATCCACCGGCCGTTTTTCGCTCGTGTTTCGCGTAGGGTTATTTCAAGCGATTACTTTTCGATGGGCTTGCCTGTGCGGTCGTGCATCAGCGACAGCGCAAACACGCTGATGATCGCCGCTGCCATCACGTAGTACGACGGTGCCAGCTTGCTGCCGGAACTGGCAATCAACCACGTCACGATCAGCGGGGCAAAACCACCAAAGATCGTGACCGCCAGGTTGTACGAAATCGACAGGCCGGTAGAGCGCACCGCCGTCGGAAACTGCTCGGCCAGCACGGCCGGCGCCGGGCCCGTGAACGCCGCCAGCAACACACCCAGGATCACCTGCACCTGCAGCAGCGTTTGCACCGTCGGGTTGACGTTGAGCCAATGGAAGAGCGGATACGCCGCAGCTGCGATGATGAGCGCCACCGTGCCCAGCATGCGCTTGCGCCCGATGCGGTCGGACAGCGTGCCCATCAGCGGGCACAGCACGAAGATGATCGCACCGCAAAGCGCCGTCGACTGGAACGTCGCGCCCAGGGGCAGACCGAGCTGTTGCTTCGCGTACGTCGGCATGTAGAACACCAGCGTGTAGGTGCAGACGGTCCAGAGAATCGTCACGCCCAGACCGCCGAGCACTTCGCGCGGATGATCGCGCAGCACTTGCGACAGCGGCGCCAGACGCGACTCTTTCGCGGCCTTTGCCTTCTGCGCTTCGAACGCGGGCGGCTCGTGCAGGTGTGAGCGGATGTACATGCCGACCGGCCCGATCAGCAGGCCGAACAGGAACGGAATGCGCCAACCCCACGCATCGATCTGCTCGGGCGACAGACCATTCGTGACGATCGCACCCATGGCGGCACCCAGGATGAACGAGATGCCCTGGCTCGCCTGCTGCCAGCTTGCGAAGTAGCCGCGCCTTTCGTCCGGCGAATACTCGATCAGAAACGCCGTTGCGCCACCGACTTCACCGCCGGCCGAGAAGCCCTGGATGAGCCGCGCGATCACGATGAGGATGGGTGCGCCGATACCGATTTGCGAGTACGTCGGTGCGAGGCCGATGAGGGCCGTGCCGATCGCCATCAGCATGATGGTGAGTGTGAGTGCAGCCTTGCGGCCCACGCGGTCGGCGTACACACCGAGTACGACGGCGCCGACCGGGCGCATGAAGAACCCCACGCCAAACGTGGCGACCGTCAGCATGAACGAGGTGAAGTCATTGCCTGTGGGAAAGAACAGCTTGGCGATGATGACGGCGAAGAAGCTGTAGACCGTAAAGTCGAACCATTCGAGGCCGTTGCCGATGGTGGCGGCGATGATGGCCTTGCGTCGGGTGGCCGCAGAGATGGCCGGTGCCGGTGCCCGATCGCCGTGGGTGGGCGCTGCCGTGGCTTGCATGGATGTGTCCTCCAGTGTTTTATGGGCATCGCCTGCCTCGATCTCTCCCCAGCGCGGGCGGCGAAGCGGTCATGGTAAGTGATCCGGCAAGGATTCGCTGCGGCGGTATACGAAGTCCTTGGAATTGAACCAGCCAGACACTGTCGAATGCATATGCACATGCATCCAACGGAGCACATCATGAACCGCACGCCGCAACCTGGAGGTCGTTTAGGCGCCATCCTGCCGGGCGCGGTGGCCGCGTGCGCGGCCATCTTGCTGGGCGGCTGCGTGGTCGCACCGTATTACGACGCCTACGGCAACCCGATCGCGCCCGCAGCCGTGGCGCCTGCGTATCCGTCCTATCCGTACGATCCCTATTACTACTATGGTCCGGCCTATTACCCTGCGCCGGTTTACCCGGCGCCGATCTTTGGCAGCGTGTGGATTGGCGGGGGCGGCTGCTGGGGCTGCCATCACGGTTGGGGTGGCCGGGGATGGGGCGGGCGCGGCTGGGGCCATGGAGGGGGGTGGGGGCACGGAGGAGGCGGGGGGCATCGTCATTGAATCGTCATCGTCGACGTGACGAAGACGCCCATCCCGCGCGGCTGAACGCCAGTTCCGCCGTCAGTTCAATACGCGTGATTGCGTAACGGAATCTGTTGCATCGCGACATACAATCCTTCGCTCTTAAAAAGAAAAGCATGCGAGGAGATTGTCGATGTCCGTCATCATCGTGCTGGCTGCGCTGGCATTTCTGATGTTCGCCGCGTATCGCGGCTACAGCGTCATCCTGTTTGCACCGTTGGCCGCCTTGGGCGCGGTGTTGCTGACTGATCCATCGGCTGTGGCGCCGGTGTTTTCCGGCATCTTCATGGAGAAGATGGTCGGCTTCGTCAAACTGTATTTCCCGGTGTTTTTGCTCGGTGCGGTGTTCGGCAAGGTGATCGAGCTGTCGGGCTTTTCACGCTCGATCGTCGCGTCGGTCATCCGCGTGGTGGGAGCCAAGCGGGCGATGCTTTCGATCGTGCTGGTGTGCGCGCTGCTGACATACGGCGGCGTGTCGCTCTTCGTGGTGGTGTTTGCGGTGTACCCGTTTGCAGCGGAGATGTTCCGCCAGGGCAACATCCCCAAGCGCTTGATCCCGGGCACGATCGCGCTGGGCGCGTTCTCGTTCACGATGGATTCATTGCCGGGCACGCCGCAAATCCAGAACATCATCCCGACCACGTTCTTCCACACCACCTCGTGGGCTGCGCCGTGGCTTGGCACCATTGGCGCGCTGTTCATCATCGTGGTGGGCATGTCGTATCTGGAATGGCGCCGCCGCGCAGCGGTGCGCAATGGCCATGGCTACGACCACGGGCTTACCAAGCTGGTGAACGAGCCCGAGACAGCCGACACCGGCACGCTTGCGCATCCGCTCGTCGCGCTGTCGCCGCTGGTGCTGGTGGGCGTGATGAACCTGCTGTTCACGCGCTGGATTCCGGCGTGGTACGGCAAGATCGTCACGGTTGCGTTGCCGGGCCTGCCCAAGCCGCTGACGGTTGAAGCCGACAAGCTGACCGCGATCTGGGCTGTGGAGGCTGCGCTGTTGATCGGCATCGTCGTGGTGCTCGTGTTTGGCTTCCGCGCCGTGAAGGGCCGCTTTGCCGAAGGCAGCAAGGCAGCGGTGTCGGGTGCGCTGCTGGCCGCGATGAACACCGCTTCGGAATACGGTTTCGGTGGCGTGATTGCAGCGCTGCCGGGTTTCCTGGTGCTGGCCGATGGCCTGCGCGCGATTCCGAATCCGCTCGTCAATGAAGCCGTGACGGTGAGCACGCTTGCGGGCATTACCGGTTCCGCATCGGGCGGCATGAGCATTGCGCTGGCGGCAATGGCCGATCAGTTTGTGCAAGCGGCGCAGGCGACGGGCATTCCGATGGACGTGCTGCACCGCGTGGCGGCAATGGCTTCGGGCGGCATGGACACGCTGCCGCACAATGGCGCCGTCATCACGCTGCTCGCCGTGACGGGCCTCACGCATCGCGAGGCGTATCGCGATGTGTTCTGCGTGACGATCATCAAGACGCTGGCCGTGTTCTTCGTCATTGCGGTGTTCTACGCCACCGGCATCGTCTGACGCAGACATCGCCGCAATGAAAAAGCCGACGCACAAACGTCGGCTTTTTTCATGGGCAGATACGGTTATTGCATGCTGCCGCCAGCTTCCGAGCGGCGTTCGCGGCAGACGCGCTGCGCTTCACCCACCAGTGAATCGCACTGGTTGGCGCGATGTGACCAGAATGCACGGTCCGACGACGATTCCGTCGTCGCCTTGGCCTTGCCATGGCGGTGCGTGACGTGCTTGTCGACCCACTTGTCGGTCTTCATATGCGCACGATGGACTTTCTGTTTGAGCGTGCCGGGCGTGGCTTCGGGTTGCGCGCCGGTGGCGTTGTTGTGATAGCCGGGATTGGCAGCGGCATCGGCGTTGCGCTGAACCTGGGTGCGTGGGCCCTCCATTTGGCTGTCGACGCCCGTCACTGCGCTGTGATCCTTCTGCTGGGCCTGCGCGGGCGCCGCGCCGATCCACGCACAGGCGGCCACGGCGATCGCCGCGGCCAGACTCGACATCTTGCGTGCTTGCATGCTCGTTCTCCTTGTTGTGAAACGGGGCGGACTCCATGACACGCATGCGGCGTGCCATCCTGGCGCGCGTCCCAAACGTCACAATAGGAAAGCGGCAAACCGGCAGACAGTAGACGTTGACTGAACCGTCTGTCGGACAAACGCTGTCAAGCAAGGTCGGATGCCGCTTTCAGGCCCGCATGAACAGCCAGACCGTCAGGATGATGCCGACGATGACGACGAAGCCGCGCAGCACTTTTTCCGGCAACCGGTGCAGTAGCCACGCGCCGGCAAATCCGCCCGCGATGCCGCCGATGCCCAGCGCCACCACGGCTGCCCAGTTGACCTGCGGCGAGAAAGCAAACACCGCCACGGCGGATGCATTCATCGTCATGGCGAGCACGTTCTTGGTCGCGCCCGCCATGCGCACCTGCTGGCCGGCCACAGTCAGCGCCGCGAGCATCAGGAAGCCGATCCCGCCGCCGAAGTAGCCCCCGTAAATGGCAATCGCAAACTGCGCGGTCGCCAGCGCGGTGGTCGAAATGCCGGATGTCGCGTGCAACGGCTTGCGGCGGAAGCTGCCCCACGCAAACACGCTGGTCGCAAACAGCACGAGATACGGCACCAGCTTGGCAAAGAACGACGGCGGCGTCGCCAGCAGCAACAGCGCGCCAAGCACGCCGCCCACCAGACTGATGACGATGAGTTGCTTGAGCGAGAGGTGATGTTCGCCAGCATCGACGCCGCCGGCCAGTTTGCGCCCGGCAATCGATGAGGTGATCTGGCTGGGGAACAGCGCGATCGTCGAAGTCATGTTGGCGCCCAGCGGGTTGAGCCCCGCCAGCAGCAAGGCCGGAAACGTGATGAACGACCCGCCGCCCGCGAGGGCATTCTGGGCGCCGGCATAGACGCCGGCCGCAGCGACGAGCAGGGCGGTGGAAAACGGAAGCGTGGTCATAAGCGGGGTGTGCAAGGCGGCTGGAATGACCGCGATGGTAATGGAACGCCCACGCGCGCGCTCGTCAGTGCAGCGGGGTGTCGCTGCCGTGTCGGCGCAGCCACCATTCGACCACCTCGAACGCCCCCTGCACGAGCAGCGCCAGCACTGCGGCAGGGATGGCGCCCGCGAGCAGCGTTGCACTGTCGTTGAGTGCGAGCCCCGTGGCGATGCGTTCGCCATAGCCGCCGGCACCGATGAACGCCGCGATGGTCGCCGTACCCACGCTGATGACCGCGGCGGTTTTGACGCCGGCCAGGATGACCGGCAGCGCCAGCGGCAGATCCACCACGCGCGTGCGTTGCGACGGTGTGAGCCCCAGCGCCAATGCCGCATCGCGCAAGCCATCGGGCACCTGTTCCAATCCGACAATGGTATTGCGCACGATGGGCAACAGCGCATAGACCGCCAGCGCAATCAGCGCCGGCACCACGCCAATCGATCCGACGATTGGGATGAGCATCGCGAGCAAGGCCAGCGACGGAATCGTCTGCAGCACGCCCACGACGGCAAGGATCGGCTGCTTGATCCGGCGACGCGCGGCCACGAGACCCAGCGGCACGCCGAGCAGCACGGCAATGCCAGTCGAAATACCCACCAGCATCAGATGCCGTTGCGTGAGCCGCCCAAGGCCGTCCGTCAGCCGGGTGAAGAATGCATGAGCCGGGGTAGCGGCTGGCGTGCTGCCATGCCCGGCGAGAAACTGCAGCGCGGCTTGCGAGAACGACTGGCCTTCGAGTTCGACCGCCGCATTCATCGCCACCATATCGTCGCGCTGGATGCGCCCAGCGAGTGCGCTGATGGCCTGCCATTGCGCCGGGTGCCGTTGCGCAACGTCGGCGCGGTAGAGCAGCACGGCGTCGTAGCGCGGGAAGACGTGCGCAGGGTCGTCGAGCACACGCAGATGTTCGCGGCGGATCTTGGCGTCGGTGGAGTAGATGTCGATCACGTCGACCTGGCTGGCGCGCAGCGCGTCGTAGGCGACGCCGTGGTCGAGGCCCGTCGGGTGTTGCGGCAGCTTGTAGTGCTGCGCAATGGCCGGCCAGCCATCGGCGCGGCCGAGAAATTCGTGCGACAGGCCAAGCCGCAGCGCCGGGTGCGTCGCCAGATCGGCTAGCGTGCGGATGTGCTCGCGTTCGGCATCGGCGTTGCGCATGGCAAGCGCGTAGGTGTCTTCAAAGCCGAGTGGCACGCCGGCCGCCAGGCCCATCGGCGCTAGGCCACGGTTCACGTCCGCCAGCAGCGCGGCCTGATCGGGGTTGGCAGCCTGCTCGGCAGGCAAGTGCAGGATTTCAGCGGCGATGGTGCCGAGGTAGTCCGGGTAGACGTCGATGCTTCCGTTCTTGAGCGCGGCAAAGACGATGGCGGTGTTGCCCAGGCCCGGTACGTGTTCGGCGGGGCCGTGCGGGGCTGCGGTCTGCGTGAGGATCTCGCCCAGCACGTACGACTCGGTGAAGCGTTTGGAGCCGATCCGCAGTGGTTGTTCGGCGAAGGCCGATGCGCTGCACGTCAGCCAACCCAGCGCAAGCCATGCCAGCAAGCGCCACAGAAAGGGACTACGGATCAGTCGCCGTGTATCCAAAGTTCGTTGAGGTCGGTCAGGCCCCAGTCGCGGGGTTCTTCTCGCGAGACGATCTGGTCGCCGGTCTGCGCCAGATCGATGAGTTCGGGCGCAATCCGCGTGCCCGACGATATTGAGAAGAATACCTTGACCGTGGGCGTGAGCAGTGCACCCGGCGCATGCTGCATGACCACCGCCAGCCGGCCCGAACGCAGCCGGACCAGCGAGCCTACCGGATAGATGCCCACGCTTTTGACAAACGCGTTGAACACCATCGGGTCGAAATGGTTGCCGCGCCATTCGACCATGCGCTGCACCGCGTAGGCGGCTTCCCACGCTTTCTTGTACGGGCGGTCGGACGTGACCGCGTCGTACACGTCGCAGATGGCGCCCATGCGCGCAAACAGCGAGATGCCTTCGCCAGCCAGCTTGTGCGGATAGCCCGTGCCGTCCATGCGCTCGTGGTGGTGCAGGCAGACGTCGAGCGCGATGTCGCGCATGCTGCTGTCGCCGGCCAGGATGTCGTGTCCTGCCTGCGGGTGGACGATCACGTGGCGGAATTCAGCATCGGTTAGCGCGCCGGGCTTGTTCAACACCTCGGGCGGAATCGCGATCTTGCCGATGTCATGCAGCAGGCCGGCCAGGCCGGCGTCGCGGACTTCGTCATCGGACAGCCCCAACTGGCGGCCCAGCGACACCATCAGCGCGCACACGGCCACGGAATGCAGAAAGGTGTAGCGGTCTTTCGTTTTCAGGCGCACGAGGCTGGTCAGTGCGCTGGGGTGCCGGTCGACCGAGCCGGAAATGGCTTCCACCAACGGCAGTGCGTCGCGCGCTTCGATCGTGCGGCCCATGCGCGCGTCGGCAAACATGGCCTGCACGGCCACCTCGGCCTTGCTGATGAGGCGGGCGGCGCGGCGCATTTCTTCCGCATACGTGATAGGGCGGGGCGCGATGTTGGCGTCGGCCGAGCAGGCGGGCGGTGCCGGGACTTCGGGCGCCGGAGGTGCCGCATTGGCGGCGGCTACGTCGGTGCCGCGCGTGGTGTCGATCCACACCTCACGTACGCCGCTGGCACGCAGCCGCTGCAATTGGGTGGCGTCTTCCACGCGAAAACGGGCCCGCCAGAACGGGTGGTCGAGCCACGAGCCGACAAATTCGTCGAGGTACATGCCCACCCGCAGGTGTTCGATGGCGATGCGCTTGCGCATGTTGATATTCAGAGATCAGTCCGTGGCGAGGCACGTTTTGCGCAACGGGTCCAAGGGAAGGCGGCCCGCCAATGGATGCATTCTCTTTTATCGGACGCGCGCCCGGGGCCTTGAGGGAGGAAAAGTCCGGGCTCGCAAGGTGAACTCTGCGGGTGTAGGCAAAAAAAAAGCGGCCAAACGGCCGCCTCGTTAAGCCGGTGCCGGTGCCTACTGGGGCACCTGGCATCGGGGAGGGAGAGTGATACGGGTGATGCGGACAGCGGATGGACGACTTATTGACCGTCGCTGAACGGGTCAGCCTTGCCGACCAGGGCGCCGTCGGTGTACGGATCGGCCTTGCGCAGCGCGCCATCGGTGTACGGGTCAGCCTTGCGCACAGCGCCGTCGGTGTAGACGTCAGCCTTGCGGGCGCCGTCGGTATACGGATCAGCCTTGGTCACGGCTTGGCCGTTGGTGTACGGGTCTTGGCGTTGCACGCCGGCAGCGAAGGCGGGAACAGCGGCAACAGCGATCAGCGAGGCGAGAATCAGGTTCTTGGTCTTCATGATGGACTCCACTACAGGGGGGTGAGCATTGCCGCAGGGCAGTTTCGCTGCAGTGCGGTAACGCGATGGCATAAGCTTAGTCGTTGCTCGAAGGGTAAAAAAGCAGTTCTATTAAACTCTTTGTTCAAAAAAGAAGAACAATTGTGGACCTTCAAGCACCGCAATCTGCACATAAGTCATTGAATTGACATGCAAATGTGTGATGCGGGATAACCCTTAATGCGAAGGTGTGACGGCTGGCGCGGCAAAAAATTCCTGTCTGGATGCGCCCCGATTGTTGCGGCGCATTACAGACAGGGGGATTTCCCTCCCCCCAGCCCCCCAAGTGGCGGCTAAACATTCGGCGTGGATGGTCGTTGATGCAGGTACGGGCGGCGTTTTCCGCCCCTTGCAGCAGGAAGGTCATCATGTCCATCACCACCGCTTCCATCGCCCGTTTTGAGATTGACGGCGTCGCTTATCAGGCGAGGCTGTTTGCCATGCCGTTCCACGTGCCGGAAAACGGCCGCGTGCGCGCACATGCGATCGGGCGTCCGGACATGCCGTTCAGCGGTGTGCATGTCCTGGCCAACTGGCTGGAAGAGCGCGTGCTGCCCAAAGGCGTGGGCCTTGTGATGGCCGATCGCCTGTTCTCGCATGGCGCGGTAGACCAGTGGTCGGGCGCAGACGGTGCGCGTGCGGCCAAGGTGCTGTCGCAAGTGGCGCTTGGCAGCAAGAGCAGCCACCGCCTGTGGCGCAACACCGTGGCGGGTGGTTTCCGCGATGAGACCGCGTTTTTCCTGGGCGCCGCCTTTGTGCAGACCGACGCCGCCGTCGACGACATCCGCCTGCTGGGCGACCTCATTCCCGCAGCCGAATGGTCCGGCGTGGCCGACGCCGCTTCGACCATGATGGGCCTGCACCTGTATCGCCCTGACGAGCCCGAAACGCTGGTGAACTGCGCGCTGCTGGCGCCGTCCTGGACGGAAACCGCCGTGGAACGCGCCGACGGCTACCGAGCGCTCACGCTGCTGCATTCCTTTACCGAAGACGACGAGGTCATCCACGTCGACATCGAACTGCTGCCGCCGGGCCAGGTGGTGTTGCAGGTGGAGTCCTGCTCGACGCGTTTCTCCGCGCGCTTCGACCCCGCACTTCTGGGCCGCGACATGACCGACGCACTGCTGCGCGACGCGCTGGCCCTGCAACACGGCGATCCGGCCAGCCTCCACTAAGCTTGCCGGCCGCTTTCGCTTGAGCGGCGCACGACGCTGCAAGGCGCGCACTTTCACGGCATCATCTCGGCTTCCTGCAGCTAGGCGCGCCGCGGCGGCCTAGCCCTGCCTAACCGCTTACTTGGCCGGCGCATTCCACGGATACGCCAGCCACGCATCAAAGCGCTTGGCGAACTCACCGCTTTCGGTGGTCTGCCGCAGCCACTGGTCGACGAAGTTCTTGAACACCACGTCGCGCGGCAGCAGGTAAGCCTTCTCGGAGAAATCGAACGGCGCTTCCGGGTGCACGGCGCACAGCTCCGGGTGCAGCTTCTGCTGCAGCTTGGTTTCGACCGCGTCGGTCATCATCAGGTCTGCGCGGCCAGCGACGATCTCGTTGAAGATCGTCACGTTGTCCGGATACACGCGAATCTGCGCCTGCTTCAGATGCTCGCGCGCGAATTTCTCGTTGGTGCCGCCCGGGTTGACCACCGCGCGCACATTCGGCTGGTCGATCTGCGCCAGCGTCTGGTATTTCGCCTGGTTCTCGCAACGCGTGATCGGCGTCTTGCCATCGCGCTGATACGGGATCGAATAGAACGCCTTCTTTTGCCGCTCCAGCGTGACCGACACACCGCTCATGGCGATGTCGTAGCGGTCAGCGGCAAAGTCCTGCATCAGCGTCGACCACGTGGTCGGCACGATTTCCAGCTTCACGCCGAGTGCCTTGGCCAGGCGCTCGCCCATCTCGACGTCCAGGCCGATAAAGTGGCCATCGGCGGGGTTCTTGTAGGTGAAGGGCTTGTAGTCGCCGGTGGTGCCGACGCGCAAGGTGCCACGCGCGATGATCTCGTCGAGACGGTTGGTGGCTTGCGTGGTTTGCGCCAGGGCGGGTGCCGCGGCGCAGGCGCACAGCAGCAGGGCGCCGGCGCGGATGAAACGGTTGAACATGGAATCCCCTCCTGAAAAGTCAAAAGCGCGGCCGTCCAGCCAGCAGGGCCGGCCGCGCCCGCATTAACGCCGGCTTACTGGCCCGACGCCTTGTTCCATTGCAGCGCATTGAGCACCGCCAGCGACATTGCCGTCACACCCGTCTTGATGGACGGTTCCGGCACGGGCGCGAACAGCGGTGAATGATTGGTCGGCAGCGGCTTGGCCCCCGGCTTGAGCGAGGCAAAGAACGTCTGCGGATCATTCACGCCGATGAAGAAGAACATCGACGGGATGCCTGCGTCAACAAACGCCGAGAAATCTTCGCTGGCCGTGATGGGCGGCACGCGCAGTACGCGGTCGTTGCCAAAGGCGGTCTTGAACATCGCCTCGGTGCGAGCGACCACGGTCGGGTCGTTGTTGACCGCCTTGCCGCCCTCGGTGATCTTGATGTCGGCGTCCGGCGCACCCGACATCTCGGTGACGGCCTTGGCCGTGCGGCGGATGCCATCGAGCATCTTCTGGCGCACCGCCGGCTTGTATGAACGGATCGTGCCGCGCAGCAGAACGCTGTCGGGGATGATGTTCTCGGCGCTGCCGCCCTGGATGGCGCCGATGCTCACCACGCCAAATTCCTGCGGATCTTTCTCTCGGCTGATCACGCTTTGCAGATCGACCACGAAGCGCGCCGCCATCATCACCGGGTCGATGGTCTTGTCGGGCGCGGAGCCATGGCCGCCGCGGCCTTTGAACGTAATCTCCAGCCCGTCGGAGTTGGACGTGATCGGACCGCTGTTGAAGACGATCGAACCGTACGGCCCCGGGCCCGTATGCAGCGCAAACGCATAGTCGGGCTTGGGAAAGCGCTTGAAGAAGCCGTCGTCGATCATGCTCTGCGCGCCCGTCACGGTTTCCTCGGCAGGTTGCGCGACGAACACCAGCGTGCCGTGCCAGCGGTCCTTGAGCGACACCAGCGTCTTGGCGGTGCCGACCCACGACGCCATGTGCACGTCGTGCCCGCAGCTATGCGCCACGCCCACGTCTTCGCCGCGCCATTTCGTGTGGACGTGGCTGGCGTAGGGCAGGCCGGTTTTCTCTTCCATCGGCAGCGCGTCGAGTTCGGTGCGCACCAGGATCGTCGGGCCGGCGCCATTGCGATAGACCGCCACCACGCCGGTCTTGCCCACGTGCTCCGTCACGTCAAAGCCGATCTTGCGCATCTGCGCTGCCAGCGTGGCCGCGGTGCGTGTTTCCTGGAACGCCAGTTCCGGATGCGCGTGGATGTCTTTGTAGAGCAGGTCGAGCTGACCGTATTCGGCATTGACCGCCGCGTCCACCGCCGGTTTGATCTGCGCCACGTCGATCCCGCCGGCCGTGGCCGCCGCAGGTTGCGCAGTTGCGGATGGCGCGCCGCCAGGGCTGAACGGAATCTGCGCGAACGTGGGCAGGGCTGCACTGGCCAGCAGCAAAGCGAGCGCAGTACGTTTCAACCGGATGGGGGGCTTGATCATGGATGTCTCCTGTCGTTATGGTGGCGCCGACAAAGTCGTTGCTTCGTCAATCGATTCGATTATGCAACGCGATTCATGGCATGTGCACCCGGGGGCATCCCCAAGTCGATCATTCGCGTTGGGTGGAAACACGCTCAAGGGCAAGCGCCACGCTTGGCACTCGGTAGGCGCTTTCCTAGACTGGGTCAGGTGTGCTGTTCCAGTGAATCGAACATCGAAACGCGGATGAATCCGACGACGTCTTGTCTACAGCTAGCGTTTCGCGATGCCCCGCCCGGGGAGACGGCGATTCGTGCGGCGCTGGAAGCCGCGCAGCGGGTGCTTGAACGCAGTGGTGTGTCGCCGCGCGAGGCGTTCGCGGCCTACCAGGCCTTCGCCAGCGGGGCAGGAAGCCCCGATACGCTCGCACTGACATTTGCCCGCGCCGAGGCTGAGGCCATGGATACGCTGGCCGCGCACGGCTACGCCCGCTATGGCACGGTCAGCCTGGCCGCGCTCTAAGTTTGTTGGCGGCGCCAGCCTCGCGCTTGAGTTTCAGACTTCGGCGGTCTTGCCGCCCAGTCGCCGTGCCGTCTCGGACACATGCCGGTGAATGCGCGCGAGGAAATCGATCTCCGCCGCGCGTGTCGGCGAATGCCCGAGCGCCTGTGACAGATGCGTCGCCACGAATGAGGACTGCGGCGCCAGCATACTGATCAGCCGCAGCAACTCGCGGCGCGCCTGGCTGGCGTCGTAGCCGAGGTGATCGGCCAGGGCGAGCAGCGCGTCCTGGTCGATGGCCTCATAGCGGGCTTGTGCGTCCGGCGACAGTTCATCGGCATTCCATTCGTTGGCGTAAACCGCCGCGCAGAAGAGGTGATCGTGCGCCGCAAGGCGGATGCCGTCCGCACCGATGTGGAAATGCAGTGTGCCGGCCGATGCATTGCGTCCGCCGATCAGCAGGCAGAACACCATCCAGCGGAACAGCGCGGCCGTGGCGGAAGCCTGATCCGCGCACAGGCTCGCGCATTGCGCGACCTGCTCGACAGTGATCGGCAGAAAGCGGTGTTGGGGTGAGAGCCCCAGCAGTTGCACCGCCGAGACGACATAGCGTGCCTGCACCAGCGCCGTATCGTCGCTCTTGCAGCGCAGGGTGCGATCAAGGCGCTGTACCACGGCGGCCGTTTCGGGAAACTGGCGCAGACCGATGAACGGTGTGTCCAGCCCGATGCTGCGGCCCAATAGCGTCGCCCAGCAGTGGTTGATGGTGGCGTACGGCAAGTGCGCGCCTTCGCCCAGATCCAGCCGCACGAAGTGGCTCGACTGCGCGGCATTGGCCGGCGCAGAAAACCGCCCGAGCCACATCGACACCGGCAGGCCATTCGAAGCCAGGAAGGGCAGGCTGATTTCTTCGGACGTCACGGCAGCATCGGTGCCGTAGCGCGCGCGAGGTTCAGCCACGCGCAGTGGCGTGCTGCGGGGCGGGCGTCCGATGGTTTGCTGGAACTGCAGCACGAGATCGCGTTCGGACAGCCCGTCGGCGCGGCCGCTGCATGGCTTGAGGCCGATGGGCACCAGGGCCAGCGGGCCATCCAGATGCGGCGCCGCTTGCGCCAGATGTTCCAGTGCCGCGGCAGCTGCCTTGGGCGTGTTGCGTGCCGGTTCGGGCAGCAGGTATTCAAAGAAGTGGCGCACCGGCTGGGCTTTTGCCGTGTCGGCGATATTGCCGGCGGTGCGCGGCAGGTGGGGGCTCAGATCAAAGCCCTGCGACGAAGTCTGCCAGCGAGAATCGTATTCGAACGCCCAACCGCTGCGGCCGCACGATAGCTGACCGATCAGGTGCTTATTCAGGTAGACGTCCAGCATGCGCGTATCCAACGTATTTGATGGAGCGTGCTTAGTCGGCTGTGCAGCGGATAACCCGCCGGCAATTGGGAATTCGGCTGCTTTGCAGCAAATATGCCATTCCCTTGCACGCCCCTCATCGACCGAGGGCGAGCATAACAAAGAAAATCTGCGCAACGCGTACGGAAATCCGATTTCGATGATGCAAGTTTCTCAAATCGGATTATCGGATTGTTAAGATCGAGTGCGCGTTGGTCGATGTTTCAGGCGTCTACTTCAGTTTTGCAGATTTTTTAAATCTAGCCAGAGAGCCAATGCTGGCGCCATTGAATAAATTTCAGAGGCACCGAGGTGGCAAGGTATTCATTACAAATCGGCGATTTATCGCGACAGTGCCAGCACTTTGCCGCGCTGCACGAATTGGCGGAAAAGTCCTTCGCAATGTGCGGCCGGAGGTGACATAACCGCATTGCTCACGGATTCAAATACGAATTTAAGCGCCGGCTTCAAGCGGGTTTTGATCGATCCGGGCAGTGCCCCGGCCACCCGGGGCACGATCAACGCGGCTACTCAGCGGCCGGAACGCAAAAGCGAATCCTGATCCTTTCCTGCGGCCGCCGCACTTGCAGGAGCCTTTTTCCCTGGTGCGAACACGCCGGTCGACAGCGACGTGCCGAGCAGGATCACCGCGCAGCCGATCACCATGTTGAGCGTCAGCTGCTCGCCCAGGAACAGGATGCCCCACAGCACGCCAAACACCGGAATCAAAAAGGTGACCGACACTGCGCGCGTCGGCCCCACGTGCGCGACAAGGCGGAAGAAGAGGATGTAGGCGACGCCCGTGCATGCGATGCCCAAGGCTATGACATGCAGCCACACGCTGCCGGTGGGCGTGTGCGCGGGCCACAGCCAATAGGCCAGCGGTGCGAGCACGATGGCGGCGGCCAATTGGCTGCCGGTCGCCACGGCCAAGGGCGGCACGCCGGTCAGGAAGCGCTTGGTGTAGCTGCTGGCCACGCCGTACAGCACGGTGGCCGACAGCGCTGCGGCTACCGCCATGCCGCCTTGTTTTGCGTCGATGACAGACGACCCGCCCACCAGCACGATGACGCCGATGAAGCCGATCGCCAATCCAAGCACGCGCAGCGACGACATCCGCTCGCCCAGCCATGTGAACGCGACGATGGCCGCAAACAACGGGGCCGCCGCATTGAGCACCGAGGTGAAGCCCGCCGTGAGGGTGAGTTCGGCATAGGCGAACAGACAGAACGGGATGGCCGAGTTCAGCACGCCCACGGCCAGCAGATGCGGCCAATGCGCGCGCAGCGCCCCCATGCCGCCGCGCAAGGTCAGTATCGGGACGAGGAAGCACGAGGCAATCGCCACGCGCAGCGCAATGAGCGCAACGGGCCCGAAAGGCGGCGCTGCCACGCGCATGAACAGGAAGGAGCCGCCCCATAGGGCAGCCAGCGTGAGAAGTTCAAGCACATCGGAGCGGCGCATGAAGGGGGCTCGTTATCGTTGTGGGGCGGTGTGCGCGCATTGTCCGCGCGATTTGCGTTTTATGCAGGTAGAAGTGCTAGCGTGCCTTGGCGATCGTCGGCCATGGGCAGGCGTTCGCCAACCCGCGCGGGATGACCTTCGAGCCGCAGCAGCGCGGCCTTGCGTGGCAAGCCGCCGGCATAGCCTGTGAGCGCCCCATCCGCGCCGACCACGCGGTGGCACGGGATGGCGATGGATATCGGGTTACGCCCCACGGCGGTGCCCACCGCGCGCGCATGTTCGCGCGTGAGCCCCAGGCGCGCTGTGATCTGGCCGTAGGTGGTACGGCCCCCGAACGCGATGTCGCACAGCAGGCGCCAGACGTCTTGCTGAAACGGTGTGCCCTCGGGGGCCATCGGCAGATCGAAGTCGTGGAGCTTCCCGGCAAAGTAGGCAGTGAACTGCGCCTGTGCCTCGCGGATGACCGGGATGTCCGCGCCCGGCGACATGCGCGCGGCATTCAGCGGAATCGTCTTCTGGCCGGGAAAGAACGCGCCGGTCAGGTGGGTGTCGGTGGCGGTCAACAACAGATCGCCGAGCGGGCAGGCAAAGGTGTGGCGGTACATGGCGGTCGATTCGTCAGTTCGTCAACTCGATACAAGCGGGGTGAGCGCATCCTCGCGGTGCCAGAGATGCATGGCCGCATACGCGCGCCACGGCGCCCACGGTTCGGCGCGCTCGACCATGGCCCGGCGCGTGGGCAGTGCGCCGTCTCCGTTGGCGAGGCGCTTGCGCAGGACGTAATCGCCCAGCGGAAACGCGTTCGGCCAGCCCAGTGCGCGCATGGCGACGTATTGCGCTGTCCATTCGCCGACACCGGGCAGCGCTTGCAAGGCAGCCAGCGTGGGGGCGAGCGGCACCAGCGGTTCGAGCCGCAGGCCCCCACCGTCGATGGCGCGGGCGAGTTCTACGACGGCGGTGGCGCGGCTGGCTTGCAGACCCGTCTGCGCGGCCAACGCTTGCGCATCAATGTTTGCCAGTGCGGCAGCGCTCGGAAACGCCATCGACAACCCTTCGCGCGATTGCGGCAACGGCATGCCATACGTGGCACTCATGCGCCCGAGAATGCGTCGCGCCTGCGCCAGCGAAATGACCTGCCCGGCGATGGCGCGCACGGCAATCTCGAAGCCGTCGACAGCGCCCGGCACGCGCAGGCCAGGCGTTTCCGCAGCAAGCGTGCCGAGGTGCGCGTCCACCAGATCGGGCCGGCAATCGAGGTCGAACAGCCGCCGCGCGCGGGCCAGCACGGGCGGCATGGCATGCAGCAGGCTGGGCGACAGCG
Organism: Ralstonia pickettii; assembly: GCF_000607165.1. GTDB lineage: Bacteria > Pseudomonadota > Gammaproteobacteria > Burkholderiales > Burkholderiaceae > Ralstonia > Ralstonia holmesii. The sequence goes on from NZ_JFZG01000003.1 coordinate 29,553, forward strand.
TGAGCGCCACCGCGTGGCGTTGCGGCACATTGCGCGCGTGAAGCCAGCCGATGTGCCGCGCGCCAGCGTAGTCGACGGTAATCGTGCGTGCGTAGCTGTCGGCGTCGACCACTTCGACGCCGTCGACCGCTCGTGCCCGCAAGAATTCGAGCAATGCCTGCCACGCAAACGGCGGACGGTAGCCCAGCATGAGCGTGGGGCCGTCTTCGGCGCGCGGTGCCGTCGTGCGCGAGCGCAGGCGCGTGGGCGCAAAGCCGTAGTGCTCGGTAAAGCCGCTGTTCAGCCTGCGCACGCTCCCGAAGCCGGCCGCAAAGGCGACATCGCCGACGGGCATGGCGGTATCGGTCAGCAGCTGTTTGGCAAGCAGCAGGCGCTGCGTTTGCGCGTACTCGATCGGTGAGACGTCGAACTCGGCGCGGAAGATGCGGCGCAAGTGGCGGTCGGTCACGCCCACGGCTGCAGCCAGCGCGGCAAGGTCGTGCTCTTGCAGAAAGCCTTCGTCGATCATGCGGGCGGCGGCGCGCGCGAGGCTCGACGACATCTCGGCCAAGCTGTGCCCCGGCGCCAGTTCCGGCCGGCAGCGCAGGCACGGCCGAAAGCCCGCGCGCTCCGCAGCGGCTGCCGTGGTGAAGAAGCGGCAGTTCTTTTCCAGCGGCGTGCGAACCGCGCAAACGGGGCGGCAATATACGCCGGTGGATGTCACACCGACGAAGAACCAGCCGTCAAAGCGACGGTCGCGCGATTGCACGGCGTGGTAGCAGGCGTTGTGGTCGAGATGCATGGTGGTGATCGGGGAACCTGGCGGCTAGTCTAGCCCTGTCGGGTCGCATGGGTTCGCCGGATTCGGACAAGTCCCTCCATGCCAAAAACTCGGCATCTCGGCACAATTGCGCACACAACAACACATCGGGAGATCGGCATGTCCAAGACCATCGTCATTACCGGCGGGAGCCGGGGTATCGGTCGCGCCACGGCGGTGCTGTGTGCGCAACGCGGCTGGTCTGTCGCGCTGCAATATCGCGGCAACCGGCAGGCAGCGGAAGAGACGGTGGGGCTGATCGAACAGGCCGGCGGCCATGCGCTGGCGGTGCAGGGCGACGTGTCGAGCGATGAAGACGTGATTGCGCTATTCGAGGCAGCGGCGGGGCGCTTTGGCGCGCTGCATGGCGTGGTCAACAACGCCGGTATCGTGGCCGAGGCTCAGGATGTGGCCGACATGACCACGCACCGGCTGCGCACGATGTTCGAGACGAATGTGCTGGGTGCCTTTCTGGTAGCACGCGAGGCGGCGCGGCGGCTGTCGACGTCGCGCGGCGGCGTGGGCGGTTCGGTGGTGAACGTGTCGTCGGCGGCCTCGCGACTGGGGTCACCGCACGAGTATGTCGACTACGCCGCCTCAAAGGGTGCCGTCGACACCATGACGCTGGGGCTGGCGCGTGAACTCGGGCGCGATGGCGTGCGCGTCAATGCCGTGCGCCCCGGCTTGATCGAGACCGATATCCACGCCTCAGGCGGCCAGCCCGATCGCGCGCAGCGCCTGGGCGGCGCCACGCCCGTCGGCCGGCCCGGCACGCCGCAGGAAGTGGCCGAGACCATCGTCTGGCTGCTCTCCGATGCGGCGTCATACGTGACGGGCGCGCTGCTGGATTGCTCGGGTGGGCGCTGATCGGCGATCAGGCATTCGCTCCGGAGCGGAAGGTATCGCACTGGCGAAGGTCGCCGCCATCGAAGCCCTGGCGGAACCAGTGCATGCGCTGCTCTGACGTGCCGTGCGTGAAGGCATCGGGCGTGACGCTGCGGCCCGCGTTGCGCTGCAGCGTGTCGTCGCCGATGGCGTGCGCGGCAGTGAGCGCTTGCTCCAGATCGCCGCGCTCGAGCAGACCGCGTTGCTGCGCAAAGTGGCCCCACACGCCGGCAAGGCAATCGGCCTGCAGCTCCAGCTTGACCGACAGCGCATTCGCCCCAGCCTGCGATTTGCCGGCCTGCGCGCGGCTGACCTTCTCCGACACGCCCAGCAGGTTTTGCACGTGGTGCCCCACCTCGTGCGCGACGACGTACGCGGCGGCAAAGTCGCCCGGGGCGCCAAACTTGCGGCGCAACTCGTCGAAGAAGCCGAGGTCGAGGTAGACCTTGGTGTCGGCCGGGCAATAGAACGGACCGACGGCCGAAGTGGCGTCGCCGCAGCCTGAGCGGATGCCCTGGCGGAACAGCACGAGCTTGGGCGGCTGATACGCACGGCCGGCTTGCTTGAACAGTTGCGTCCAGGTGTCTTCGGTGTCGCCCAACACATGCGAGACCAATTGTTTGCTGCGGTCGTTGTCGGTTTCTCCGGCGGGCCGGGCAGGGCTGTGCGGCGCGGATTGCGTCGGCGCGTTCTGCGACACCTGCATCACCATGCTGAGGATTTCCAGCGGGTTCTTGCCCATCAGCAAGCCCACAACGGCCACGATCGCGATGCCGCCGATGCCCAGCCGCATGCCGCCGCCACCGAAGCCGCCGCCCGAAGACGCGCGCTCATCCTCGACGTTATTGCTTTCGCGCATGTCATCCCAACGCACGGTGTTCTCCTTGATAGGCCTGTAAGGCTAGTAGGGCAGGGTCGGTCCGGGCGTCACACCCGGTAAACTTTGCAAAGTCTACCTGCTGTGCGTATGTACGGGCATGCCGCCGCGCTGCCGAATCGTCTGTGCGAAAAGCCGGGGCCAGGATTGACAAGGCTTGGCGGCAATTTGTGGCACCGCACCATCCCCGGCAGGAAACTTGCTAACCAAGGCTGCTCATCCTCCGTCCGGCTGTCACACAGGTGACATGCGGCGGTTTCCGAATAACGTTCGGCAGAAGACGACGCTGCCGATCCATGATCTCGAGTTCTCACCATGCGCTTGCCTGCTTCGATCACTGCTCAACCGCCAGACGCCACGGAGCCGTCGCATCTGGCTGCCACCCATGTTGACCCGACCGAGGTGTCGGATGTGGAGCAGGCCGCCGCAGAGCGCAAGCCGCGGTGGGAGCGCGTGTCGGGTGCCGTAGTCGGCGGCGCATTCAGCAGCGTTGCAGCCGCGTTGATTGCTGTGACGGGGGCGATTTACGTCGGGATGTACCACGCGCCCTGGGTGAAGAGCCTCGCCAGCCGCACGCCGACGGCCGCGCAGGCCGGCGATGCGATGAGCGTTGCCATGGCCGCCGGGCCTGCCAACGCAGCGACGCCGGCGCCGACCGCCGCATCTGCACCCACGGAAGCGGCTACGCAACCCGCATCGCCCGACCGCGTTGCGGCAGCGCGTGACCGGATGGAGCAACGCGTGTACTCGCAAGTGCCGCCGCCGCGCGCGCGCACGGTCGCCGAACGCGAGACGCTGGAAGACAACGACGCGCCGGCATCCGCCAACGCACGTCGTCATCATCGCGGTACGCGTTACATGCGCCATGGCGCGCCGTTCAACGCGGCCTGGTACAAGGGCGCCTGATCGGCCTTCTCGGTATCTAGGCCAGTCGCAGCGGGCAATCTGCTTCGAAGTTTTCCAATGTGTGCATCGCTGTCATCAGGCGCCGGTGCAGCGATTCTGACACCGGCAGAATCGGCGCGCGCGTATCTGCGCCAATGCTTCCCTGCGCAGACAACAACGCCTTGACCGGCGCCGGGTTTGGCTCCGCAAACAGCAGCGCCGCCAACGGCGCGAGGGCGTCGGCCAACCGCCGGGCTTCGTCGATGCGACCCGCGCGATGGTGCGCAACGAGTGCCACGAATAGCTCAGGCCGCAGATGCGCGCCGGCCAGGATGCCTCCCGTGCCGCCATGTGCCAGGCATTCGAGCAGCGCGCTGTCATCCCCGCTCAGCACATCCAGCGGCCCGCCTTGCAACGCGCCGAAATGCTCGGCCACACATTCCTTGATGGCGACGATGTTGGGCTGCTCTGCCAGCACCAGCGCGGTCTGCGGCGCGATCGAGACGCCCGTGCGCTTGGGCACGTTGTAGAGCACCAGCGGGCGGGTCGTGCTGTCGGCGACTTGTGCGTAATGCCAGCGCAATCCCGCCTGCGACGGGCAGACGTAGTAAGGCGGTGGCACCAGGTAGCCCGCGCTGTTCCAACGCTCGTAGTGTCGGATTTGCGCGCAGACTTCGCCCGTGTCCGCCGCGCCCACGCCTATCAGAAAGGGCGTGCGATCGCCACAAGCGTCGGCGATGGCTTCCAGCACGGTATAGCGCTCGATTTGCGAGAGCAGCGCGGCTTCGCCTGTCGTGCCGAGTGCAACGAAACCCGACACACCGGCGCTTTGGTAATGGCACACCAATCGGCGCAGCGCGGTGGTGTCGACGCGATCGCGATGAAACGGTGTGACCAGCGGAATCCAGATTCCCGAGAACATGGCGCGCCTCAGTGCAGCGACGCGATCGCGCGTTTGTGCGACATGCACAGCGGCGTAATTCTGCCCAGCATGGCACAGGGCAAGCCACGCAGCAGCGCGCCGATTACCGCATCCACATCTGCATGGGCCAGTTCCAAATCAACGGTGATTGCCTTGCGGCGAGCGTCATGCCGGACGATGTACAGCCCAAGCGTGTCGCCGAGCAGCGCGTGCAACTGCCGGCGAATCGCGTGCGGCGCATCGCCGGGCACCGTCACGCGCAGGCACACGTGTCGGCTTGCCGGCATGGCAACCGCGCGAGGCATCGCCGCCGGCGAGGGTGGCAGCAACTGCGGAACCAGCGAAGACAGGAGCATCGATCGCGCCATGATGAGGTGGCGACGGCCTGCGTCGCCATGTCGTTGAACATGACGACACCGTATCGATTCGCTCGTAAAAAGCGTGAAAAAGGGGCGTGACGCCGCGTAAAGAAAGCGTAAATGCTCAGCCAGCGTGCGCTTGCCTGCGACGACGCAGCGCGATCATCGTCAGCGAGATGCCGCTCACCGCAGCCGCGGTCAGCACGTAGTAGCTCGGCGCCAGCGTATCGCCGGTGGTATGGATCAGCCACGTGACGATAAACGGCGCGAACCCGCCGAACAGCGTCACGCCCAGGCTGTAGCCGAGCGACAGGCCGGTCGAGCGCACGCGCGTGGGAAAGATCTCCGACATCAGCGCCGGCATCGGGCCCGAATATGCGGCCTTGAAGATGCCCGACACGGCTTGCAGGGCCAGCAGCGCGCCGATGGTCGGATATACGCGCAACAGCGCAAACATCGGATAGATCAGCAGCATCATCAGCACCGACGTGGTGAGCATGATGCGGATGCGGCCAATGCGATCCGACAGCGCGCCCATCACCGGCGAGAGCAGGAACTGCAGCCCGCCATTGAGCACGACCACCGCGAACGACTGCGCCGCCGGCAGGTGCAACTGCTTGACGGCGTACGTGGGCATGTAGAGCTGCAGCACGTACACCGACACAGTCGATTGCGCCACCACGCCCACCGCAAGCAGCAAGTTGATCCACTGCGCTTTGAAGGAAGCTTGCGGGTCGACCGTCGTCTTCTTCTGCTCGGCAACGAACTCGGGCGTCTCGTCCAGATGGCGGCGGATGTAGAAACCCACTGGGCCGACCAGCAGACCAAAGATGAACGGCAGCCGCCAGCCCCAGCCCTCCAGGTCCGCTTGCGTAAGCGATGCCGTGAGCAGCGCCCCCAGCCCAGCCGCAAGAATGGTGGCAATGCCCTGGCTGGCGAACTGCCAGCTTGCGTAGTACCCGCGCCCGCGCGTGCTGTGCTCCACCATGAAGGCCGTCGCGCTGCCGAATTCCCCACCCACCGCAAAGCCCTGGACCAGACGTGCAAGCAGGATGGTGACGGGCGCCACGATGCCAATCTGCTGGTAGCTCGGCATCACGGCAATCACCAGCGTGCCGACAATCATCAGCAGGATCGACAGCGTGAGTGCCGCCTTGCGCCCCTTCTTGTCGGCATACATGCCGAGCACGATCGCGCCCACCGGCCGCGTGATGAACGACACGCCAAAGCTGCCCACCGCAAACAGCAGCGAGACCCATTCGTCATCGGCCGGAAAGAAGAGCTTGCCGATGATGGACGCGAAGAAGCCGTAGACGAGAAAGTCGTACCACTCCAGCGCATTGCCGATCGACGACGAAATGACGATGCGGCGCGCGTGCGCTGTACTCGTTGGTGCAGGACGAGCGGGTGCAGCAGAGCCTGCCGCAGAAGGGGCGGTCATGATGAGGGTTCCTTTGGTGCCGGCCGGGATCGTTTTTATAGAGACTGCAGCGCGTTGCCCGCCCGGTCCGACAGGTCAGCGCGCTGGTGCGGCGGGCCTTCTTTAGAAGCCCACTGCGTGGCCGTCTCGGCGGCTGTCGCTGGCCGCCACGTAACCGTGGTCGGCGTCGTCCGACAGGCGCCAGATGAACTGGCCGGAGCCGAAATCCATGTACGGATCGGCCACCGATTCAAGCTTGTGCCCGCGCGCTTCCAGCGCAGCGACGGTCTTGGCGTTCATCGTCCCTTCCACGTCCAGCGTGAAATCACGGTTGACCTTCCAGCGCGGTGCATCGCATGCGGCCTGCGGCTGCTGCTTGTAATCGAGCATGCGCACAAGCGTCTGCAGGTGGCCCTGAGGCTGCATGTCGCCGCCCATCACGCCAAAGCTCATCTGCGGCTGGCCATCCTTGGTCAAGAACGCCGGGATGATGGTGTGGAACGGCCGCTTGCCGCCTTCCACCACGTTGGCCGAGCGCGCATCCATCGAGAATCCGAAGCCGCGGTTCTGCAGGCTGATGCCCGTGCCTGGCACCACCACGCCCGAGCCGAAGCCCATGTAGTTGGACTGGATGAACGAGACCATCATGCCGTTCTCATCGGCGGCGGTCAGGTACACCGTGCCGCCGGCGCGCGGCATGCCGAAGGTTGGCATCTGCGCGCGGCCCATGTCGATGAGCTTGGCGCGTGCATCGAGGTACGCGTCGTCGAGCATCTGCTCGGGCGTGACTTCCATCGAGCGCGGATCGGCCACGTATTTGTACAGATCGGCAAACGCCAGCTTCATCGCTTCAATCTGCAGATGCTGCGAATCAGCCGAGTCGACGGGCAGGGCGCCGAGGTCGAAGCGGTCGAGAATGCCCAGCGCGATGAGCGCGGCGATGCCCTGGCCATTCGGCGGAATCTCGTGCAGGTCGTAGCCGCGATAGCGCTTGGTGATGGGCTTGACCCACTCGGGCCGGTAGTCGCGCAGGTCTTGTGCGGTCATGCCGCCGCCGCATTCGCGCGAGTACGCGGCAATACGTTCAGCGAGTTCGCCTTCGTAGAAATCGCGGCCGTTGGTCTGGCCGAGGCGGCGCAGCGTGGCAGCGGCATCAGGCAGCTTGAACTTCTCGCCCACTTCCGGCGCGCGGCCGTGCGGCATGAAGGCCTGCGCGTAGCCCGGCTGGTTGTGCAGCTCGGGAATGGCCGCTGCCCACTTGTGCGCAACGATGGGCGCGATGGTGTGGCCGCGCTCGGCAATCTCGGCGGCAGGTTCCAGCACATCGGCAAACGGCAGCTTGCCGAAGCGCTCGTGCAATGCGGCCCAGGCGGAGACTGCGCCCGGCACGGTTACCGCATCCCAGCCGCGCGTGGGGCGCTTGGGGTTGCCGTTGGCGTCTTCGCCGTACTTGTTGCGGAAGTAGTCGAGGTTCCAGGCTTGCGGCGCGGTGCCGGAGGCGTTCAGGCCGTGCAGCGCCTTGCCGTCCCACAAGATGGCGAATGCATCGCTGCCGAGGCCGCACGAGACGGGCTCGACCACGGTGAGCATGGCCGCCGCTGCGATGGCCGCGTCCACGGCGCTACCGCCCGCGAGCAGCATGCGCAGTCCGGCTTGCGCGGCCAGCGGGTGGGACGTGGAGACAACGTTGCGCGCAAACAGCGGAATGCGAACGGTGGGATACGGGTTTTGCCAATCGAAGCGGTGGGAGGACATGGTGCTCAAGCGGGAATGTTTGACGAATGATTATTTGCGGTGCGCTGGATTTAATAAAGTTAAAATTCATTGGATGCAGCTTAAGAAAAACTTGAGAGTTTGCCGCGCCTTGCTGTGAGTACCGTTCGCTTCCTCCGCACCTTTGTTGCCGTGGCACGCCATGGCTCGTTTGCCGCCGCCGCCGAGCGCGTTGCGCTGACGCAGGCCGCGGTGAGCCTGCAGATGCGTGCGCTCGAAACCGAACTGCGCCGCGATCTGTTCGACCGGTCGGGGCGCACTGTCACGCTGAACGCCCATGGCCGAGCGCTGCTGCCCCAAGCCGAACACCTGCTGGGCCTGTACGACGCCATGCGCATCGGCGACGAACCGCAGACGGAGTTGTCCGGCGCCGTGGCGATTGGCGCGGTGGTCTCGGTGATGGGGTCGCTGGCACATGCGGTGGCGGGGCTCAAGCAGGTGCACAAGGGGCTGGACGTCAAGCTCATCACCGGCAAATCGGGTGAACTGGCGGAGCAGGTGGAAGCCGGCGAGCTGGATGGCGCGCTGGTGGTCGAACATCTGGAGCGCCTGCCTGCCAACCTTGCGTGGCATCCGCTCTATACCGAGCCGCTGGTGGTGGTGGCGGGCCGCCATACGCGCGGCCGCGCAGAGGAAGTCCTGCGCACCCATCCGTTTTTGCGTTTCGACCGCGCGGTGCGCACCGGCGCGCTCATCGACCGCGCCCTGCGCAAGACACACATGGCGGTCAACGAGTTCATCGAGGTCAATTCAATCGAGGCGATTGTCGAGCTGGTGCGTCAGCAGGTGGGGGTCACGCTGGTGCCGCGCCTTCGCCGCGCGAGCTGGGAGAGCGATCCGGCCCTGCGCGTCCTGCCCATGCCGCCGCAGACGCCCGTGCGCACCGTCGGCATGATCGAGCGAAAAGAGCATGTGCGGCACGGTGTGATTCAGGCGGTACTCGATGCGCTCGAAACCACACTTGGCAATTCCAGCGCCTAGACTGGAGCCACCACAACTGGCTCCGGAGGCCGCGATGGACGCATTCATTCAACGCTGGCGCGACGAATTGATCCTGCTCGCCCGCATCCTGATGATGGTGCTGTTCGTGATGTCCGGTTGGGGCAAGCTGACAGGCTTTCAGGGCACCGTCGGCTACATGACGAGCACAGGTGCGCCCATGCCGACGGTCGCTGCTGCGGTTGCCGTCGTCATGGAGTTTGGCGTGGGCATCGCCTTGCTCATCGGCCTGTGGACGCGGCCGCTGGCCATTCTGATGGCGCTATTCGTGCTCGGCACGTCGTTCATCGCCCATTCCTACTGGGATATGCAAGGCGCCATGGAAGCTGCCAACAAGATCCAGTTCTACAAGAACCTGAGCATCATGGGCGGGCTGTTCCTGCTGGCCGCGACAGGGCCGGGGAGATACGCGGTACAGAAGTCGTGATGCGCACGCTCAGCGCAACGACCGCTGCACCAACACCAGCACGGCAAACACGCCGCACGCCACCGCAAACCAGCTGAAGAGCTGCGTACCGGCCAGCAGCGTGGCTTGCCGATCAATCTCGGCGGACAGGCTCGCCAGGCGCTCCGGCGTGAGCGGGTTGGCGGATTGCAGGTCTGCCGTGAAGCGCGTGACATGCGCCACGATCAGCGAGCGCGATTCCGCCTGCTGCGTCTGCAGTGATACCGCGGCCAAGCCCGTACCCACCGCGGTCGCAAACTGGCGCGCGATGTTCTTCATCTGATAGCCGTGCGCGAAGTCTTCGCGGTCGAGATCGAGGTAGGTCATCATCGCGACCTGGATCATCACCGCGCCCGGCGTGATGCCTTCCAGGACCGACACAGGGAAGAACGCATAGTCCGGCGCGCCCGGCATCAGGCTTGTCGCCAGCAGCAGCGCCGCTGCCGCATACACGGCAAACCCGATGGCAATGAAGCGGCGCTTGCGGAAGAAGAATGGCAACCAAATCGTCATGACGACGGCCACCACCGTTGACACTGCCCCGCTGATCATCAGAAACAGCGTGGTTGTGCGGAACGTAAAGCCAAGGCCGCCCTGCGATACCGCCGGAAACAGGTACGACCAGTACCCGCTCATCAGGTAATAGATGCCGTAGAAACCGATGCCCCACAGGTAGCGGCGACCGTTCAGGCGCGAGAGGTCGAGCCACGGGTCGGGGTGCGTGCGCAGGCGGTGGATGGCCAGCAGCAGCGAAGCCGCACCGCCCAGCAACAACAGCGGAATCAAGGGCGAGGCCGTCAGCCGGCTGTAGCGCAGTTCCGACAGGCCCATCAAAACCGACAGCGCGCCGATGGCCATGGCACCCACGCCAACCCAATCCCACTGGCTGTCTTCGGGCGGCGCTTCATCGGGGCGGCGCGCGGCGCGTGTGCGCGGCTGATGGTGCTCAGGCGGCAGGAAGAACACCGCCACCCATGCCACGCCGGCCAGCGCCAGTTCGATCCAGAAGATCACGCGCCATTCGCTGTACTCCAGCACCTCGGCGCAGATCCATGGCGCAAGGGTGGTCAGTCCGAACAGGCCGACGCTGAACATCAGCATCGGAGGAGTGCGCTCGTCGGGCTCGGCCGTGAGCTGCACCAGAATGCGCGACGCCGAAAACAGGCCGCCCGCGCCCAAGCCCTGGATGGTCCGCCCGATGACCAGTTCGCCGATACTGTTGGACTCGGCGCACACCACGCAGCCGATGGCGAACAGCACGATGCCCACCAGCGAATACATCCGGTAGCCCACGTGTGCGGCAATGCGGCCGATGGCAAGGTTGGCGACCACGGCCGCCACGGCATACGCTGTGACGGCGTACAGATACGCCTCGGGGCTCGCATGCACACCGCCCTGGATGTGCTGGCCCGCCACGGCGAACATCTGCGAAGAGACAAAATCGAGGCCTGTGGAGAGGCCCATCGCCAGCCCAAAAGCGTGGACGCGCGCCGAAGAAAAGTGGGGAAACGCCCGCAGAGACGCGGGTTTGAGGATTTGCAGCGACATGTGCCCGAGCATAAACTTGCCCGCCAGCCGGATAAACGGCCAACTCTAGGAACACTGTCCAGTCATGCGAACAATGGAGTGGAACGACTGGGAAACCTTCTGCCGCGTGGTGGAGGCCGGCAGCTTCACCGCCGCCGCCGAGGCGCTGGGCATCCCCAAATCGACGACCAGCGCCGCCGTATCACGGCTGGAAGCCGCGCTGGGCGTGCGCCTCATGACGCGCACCACACGCCAGTTGCGGCTGACCGACGCGGGCTCGCAGTTCTACGACGACATCGCGCCGTTGTTCGAGCGCCTGCGCGAAGTGCACGCCGACACCACCGCAGCCAGCGAAACCGTGGCCGGCACGCTGCGCATCGCCGCGCCGTACGAAGTCGGTGCGCAGCACCTGACTGAACCCGTGTGCCGCACGCTTGAGAAGTATCCGCATCTGCAAATCCAGGTGCACATCTCGTGGGAGCAGCCCGACCTGCTGGCCAGCGGCTACGACATCGTCTTCGTGATGGTCGACCAGATGCTGCCGGATTCGTCGCTTGTGGCGCGCCGCGTGGTGCTGATCCCGCGCGGCCTGTATGCGTCGCCGACCTTGCTGGCGGAACGCCCGCCGCTCAAGACGCCCGTCGACCTTGCCGGCTGGCCGTGCCTGTCCGGTCCCGACGATGCAAGCTGGGCCTTCCGCCCCGTCGGCCAGCCCGCGGTCGAGCCAATCGAAGTTCCGATCCAGCCACGCCTGCAGACCTTGAATGCCGAAATGCGCGCCCGCGCCGCCGTGCGTGGCCTGGGCGTGGCGCGCATGGCCCGCTCCGTGGGCGATACGGAAGTCGCGGCCGGGCGGCTCGTACGCGTGCTGCCCGATTTCGAGCTGACTGCGCTGCGCGTCTACGCGCTGATGCCCGCCCGCAAGCTGGTGCCGCGCAAGGTGCGCGTGTTTCTGGATGCGCTGGAAGCGGAGGGCGTTTCCGCCACACCGGCGCCCGCCTAGCCGAAGACCAGCGCTGGATGTCACAATCGGCGCTTCCCTATTCGGATTGTGAGGACCTGCGGCCATGCGTCTGCGCCAGATTGAAGTCTTCCGCGCCGTGATGCTGGTCGGGACCGTCAGCGAGGCCGCGCGCATGCTGAACGTGTCGCAACCCGTGGTGACGCGCGTGCTTCAGCACACCGAGCTGCAGCTCGGCTTCCGCCTGTTCGACCGCACCAAGGGGCGCCTGCAGCCCACCGCCGAGGCGTTCGAACTGTTCAGCGAAGTCGAGCGGCTGTATCAGGAGGTCGAGCGCGTGCGGCGCGTGTCGGCCAATCTGCGTCACAAGGGTGCGGGGCGCTTGCGAGTGGCCGCGACGCCCAGCCTGGCGCCCAGCATCCTCGCGCCCGCCGTGCGGCGTTTCTCGCAGCGCCATCCCGATACGCTGGTACGCGTGTTCACGCATCACACGGCTGAGATCGTGCAGGGCTTGCTCTCGCAGGACATCGACGTCGGGTTTGCCTTTGCACCGCCCGTGCATCCGGCCATCAGCACCACGCCGGTCGCGCAGGGCCGCATCCTGCTGGCCGCGCCGCGCGCCTGGGTGGGCGGCAAGACCGATGGCCGTGCGCTGCACAAGCTCGTTGCCGAAAAGCCTTTCATCGGACTGGAAGACCAGATCTCGCTCGGCTCGCTGGTCGGGCAGACGCTGGCGCGCGGCGGGCTGGCGCCGCAGTCGACGCTGGAAGTGCAGACGTATTCGTTGGCTCGTTCGCTGGTGGAGGAGTCGCTCGGCGTGACGATGCTCGATCAGTTCACAGCCGCCACCGGCAGCATGGAGCGCATCGCGCTGTTCGCGCTGGAGCCGGCGCAGACATTTGACGTGCGCGCCATGCGTGCCGAGCATCACGCGCCGTCATCGCTGGCCGATGGCCTAGTGCAGTGCTTTGCCGAGGCCGCGCGTGCGCTGTCAGAGGAGCTGCCACAGCGCGTGGAGCCGACTGCATTCGTGCTCAAGCCCACAGAACCTGACAGCGACGCGGCAGACTAACCGGCTTGCGCTGACCATTTCCTGGAGACGGATCCATGCGTCGTTTTGCAACCGCAGTGATGTTCGGGCTGGCGCTTGGCGCTGGCGTATTCAGCGGTATCGCCACCGCGCAGCAGTCGCCGGTGCCGGGTATGTCGTCCGACGATCTGAACACCGCGCTCGACTTTGCCAAGGCCGGGCTCAACAAGGCGATCGATCAGGCGCGTGCGTATTCTGCGTTGCCGATCAAGGACCCGCACGACGTGCGCTACACGTGCGAAGGCGGCAAGACGCTCCTCGTGAAATACATGACGGTGGGCGATACGCCGCTGGCCGCCATGACACTGAACGGCAAGACGCTCGTGTTTGCCAACGTGATGGCCGCTTCCGGTGCGCGCTACGCGTCGGGCCAGTATGTGTGGTGGACGAAGGGCCCCACCGGCTTCCTCGCCGACGAGACCCTGTCTGGCAGCCGTAATCAGCTCTACCGCGATTGCAGCGAAGCGACCAGCGGCCGTCCTTAAATTTCCTGCAGATCGTGCCCGACGATGATCTCGCCCTTGAAGTGCGGGCGCACAGCATCCAGCCAGACTGAATCTTCCAGGAACGGATAGCCGCCGGGCACGAAGTGCGACAGCACCAGCGTCTTCACCTTGGCCTCGGTGGCAATGCGGCCGACCTCTTCGGTGGAGGTGTGGCTCGCCAGCAGATGCTCGCGCAGCGTCTTGGCGTTGGGCTCGGTAGACAGCAGCTTGTCCAGCGACGGCAGGTGCATCACCTCATGGACGAGCACATCGGCACCGTACGCCAGCCGCACGAGGTTCTCACTCGGCGCCGTATCGCCGGAGATGACGATGGAGCGGTCTGCCGAATCGAAGCGAAACGCAAATGCCGGCGACACCGGCGGGTGCTTGACCAGCGTGCTCGTCACCTTCACGTTGGCGTCCTGCATGACCAGCCCGCCTTCGCTGATTTCGTGTGGATGGATCATCGGCGCCAGCGGTGGGCGGCCTTCGTCGGCAATGCGGGTGCGGATGTCGTAGTCGTACAGCTCAAGGAACTTGGTCGTCATCGCGGCCAGCGGGGGCGGGCCCCAGGCGTCGACAGGGCCCGTCAGATCGGTGGCCCATGCCAGCAGCATCAGCGTGCCGTAATCGGCGTTGTGATCGGAGTGCTGATGCGTGATGAAGACGTGGCGGATGTCCTTGAGCCTGAGGCCTGCCGTCACGTATTGGCGTGCGACACCGTTGCCGCAATCGACCACGTACGACACGCCGTTGATGACGATCACCTGCGCCGGCGCCGAGCGATTCTTCTTCGGCGTCGGCCCGCCTGCCGTGCCCAGCAGGATCAACCGCGTGCCCTTCTTGGGCGCATCGGCGGCCAGGGCGCTCAGCGGCAAACTTGCGGACGCTGCGCCCGCACCCACGGCCAGCGCGCCGGCCTGCCGCATCCAGCGGCGACGGTTGTTGTCGAAAGCGTGCATGCGGCGGTCTCCACTCTGTTGTTGTCTGCGTGCCTGTTTTAGCGGGGCAGCCCGCCCACCTTCATGCCAGGCTTGACGCCCTTGCGTGCGAACCAGCCCTTGTTCATTTCCAGCGCGTAGCTGCCGGCCCGGGTGGGGCAGTGGTTGTCTTCGGTCTGCGGTTTCATCTCGGCAATGTCGGAGATGGTGCCGTCGTCGGTGATGAAGGCGATGGACAGCGGCAGGTCGGTGTTCTTCATCCAGAAGCAGTGGCCGGCGGATTCGTCAAACACGAACAGCATGCCGGCGGTGTCGGGCATGGTCTTGCGGAACATCAGGCCGGTCTCGCGCGTTTGCGGGGTGGCCGCCACCTCGGCTTTGACCTTGTACATGCCGATGGTCAGGTCGGCCACGGGCAGGCCGGTATTGGGGGCGGTGGGCGTCTGGGCGAGCGCACCGGTGGCGGCAACGGCCAGCGACAGGGCGGCAAAGAAGCGGGACAGGGTGGTCATGGCGCGAACGGGTCGGAAAAGAAACGCTCCATGATCGGCACTCGGCTAGCCGGCGTCAATGAGACGGCGGCCGGCCGGGCGACGAAGTTGTTACCGCGTATTGGGGCTGGGGGCGGCTTGGTGCTCGACGGCAACCGTTTTGGCACCTGTCTTGGGCGCATGCGCCGAGCGCGCCTTGTCCGCCGCCGGATCGGGCATCAGCGCCACATAACGCGCATCGGTAAGCGTGCGCAGGAACGCAACGATGTCGTCGATCTCGTCTTCCATCAGCGCAGGCGTGGTGCCGGGGCGGCGGTTCATCGGCACGGCATTCACGTTGATGTTGCCCTGGTATTTGGCAGGCACATCGTTGAAACGCTTGCCGCCGGGGTACCACTGCGCGGGGTCGGTCGAGCGCGTGGCATAAAACGCCACCGTGTCGCGCAGCGTACGGAACACGCCGTTGTGCATGAACGTCTGGCGCACCGCCACATTGCGCAGGCCGGCCGTGCGGAAGTAGCCGCACCACTGGTCGGGCTCAGGCCACTTGAGCTTGTGGGCAGTCTGGCACAGGCCCACGTCAAAGTGGCGTGGGTCCTTGTTGGCGGGCAGCAGCGGATTGCGGGGCACAGCGATGGCGTCGTAGCCGAAATCCGTAAAGAGCGAGCGCTCCGGACGTGACGACGATTCCACCATCAGATGGCACGACGCGCAGTTGCCTTTGTCCGGATTGCGGAACAGGGCGAGGCCGCGCATCTCGGCAGCGGAAAGCGGCGTGCGCTTGCGCAGGAAGTCGTCGAAGCGCGAGGTGAACGGTGCCAGCTCGTCGCTCTGGAAATAGGCCTCCAGCGCCTTGCCCAACAGGCCGACAAGGCGCTCGGGCTCACGCACCGCATCGGCGCCGAACTGCTTCTCCAACGCTTGGTCCAGATCGGTGCCGGCCACCTTGCGCCGCAGGTCGCGCGCTGAACGGTTGCCCATTTCGTCCGGATTGAACAGCGGGCCGCGAATCTGTTCCGGGATGGAATCTGCCCGGCCATCGGCAAAGAAGCCGCCAAACGGCGACGGGAAGCTCGCGTCGTCGTCCTGGAAGAAATAGCGATGCGGGATGTAGCGCAGATACAGCAGCGACGGCGCATTGCGTGCCGCCACATGCCCGGGGCGGCTGCCGGCCGGCACGCCGATGCGCAGCGCCTCGCCCTTGAGCGTGGGCGCGAAGGCGCGGCTCGGGTCATGGCACGCCGCGCACGAGGTGCCTTGCGGCTCCGACAGGCGCGGGTCAAAAAACACCCGCTTGCCGAGCGCGACGAGGTTCGGGTCCGGCTTGAACGCGGTCGACTCGGCAGGCGGCGGCACCGCGTCCAGCTTGGGCGTCATGCCGATCGATTCTGCCACCGCCGCACCCGAGAAGAGTGCGGCGGCAACCCACAGCGCGGTGCTCAGGCGCCTCAAGGTGCAACGAAGCCCGTCTTGTCGCACACCAGGCTCGTGCCGTTCTGCGTGCAAGTTGTCAGCAGCTTGCCGGCCACGGTGTAGGCCTTGAACAGCCAGCCCTTGGCGGGTGCGGCCTGGCGGTCCATCACCATGAAGCCGAACGAGTTGTTGTGCGAGATGCTGCCGACCGTCACACCCGAGGCCGGGCTGACGGCCGGGAACGGATCGGGCAGGGCCACGTCCAGCGAATCGCCGGCGTTGCCTGCAACGATGGTCGCGGGGTGGTTGCTGGTGAAGTTGATGGCCTGGAAGTCATGCACGTGGCCGTGCAGTGCGACTTGCACGCCCGGCGGGTAATACGCCGTGGCGTTCAGACTGTTCATGACCGACAGCAGCGCGGCATTGCCGCCCAGCGGCGTGCTGCCTGCGATGGGCACGAAGCCCAGGATCGGGTGGTGATTGGTGAAGATCGACATCACGCCCGGCTTGGCGGCGAGCGTGCCCACCGTGCTGAACTGCTTCTGGTACGTCTGGAACCACGGGTCGGTCGTCGCCAATGCCGTCGTGCCTGCCTTGGCTGAATCGAACACGATGACCTGCGTATCGCTGCCCAGGGCGACGGCGTACGGGTCTGAGGTGTTGGCAGCCGTGTCGTTGGCCGGGTTGTCGCACGAGCGGTCGGCCGAGTACGGGCGCGGATCCAGGAAGCGATACCAGCCTTGGCCAGCACGCGCGCATTCCTCGTGGTTGCCGCGCACCAGCACCCACGGGGCCGCGGCCATCAGCGGGGCGGCGGGCTGGAACAGGTCAGCCTGCCACGTATCCCAGCCGTAGCCCCACGGGCTGCCCTGGCATCCGGCCACGTCGGGCGGGCAGGCGTTTTCGCGGTAGTGATAGTCGCCCACGTGCAGCACGAGGTCGGGGTTCATCTTGGCGGCCGTGGCGGCAGCGCTGGCAAACGGCCACGACAGCGGGTCGTTACACGACTGGAACGTGTTGCTGGACTTCTTCATGCGGCAGCCGGTGTCCGCCAGGATCACCACGCGCTGCGGGTTCGCCTTGGGCAGGGGCAGCACGCGCGCGCCGATCGACGCGGCCTTGGCCGTGGATGCCACCGTGGCTTCGCAGGCGTTCACAGGGAAGGACGAGGCTTTCGAATCGCTGGCGGCGCTGGCCGTGGTGCGCTGTGCGGGGGTGCCGGCAGCCACGCGCAGCGTCATGCGCGTGGAGGTGCCGTCCACCGTCAGCAGCGGGCAGACCGAGCTGTCGACGGGCGAGGCGCTGTTCGTATAGCTGGTGACAGCGCGCACGACAGCCTGGTTGCTGTCGCCAATCTCCACCCAGGCGGCCTGGATGTTGGCGTCAGCCGTGGCTGCATCCGACGGCGTTGCCGTCGACACCGGCGTCGAGTCGGACGACGAGCCACCGCAGCCGGCAATCACGGCCGCAGCGGCCAGCGCGGCAAGAGAGAGCATCGTGAACACGGTGCGTTTTCGTCGCACCGGAGCGAACATCGATCGGAATTCCATTGCGCCATCCCTGTTTCTTGTTGTGGGGAACGGGCAAGGTACTCAAGCTTGATGGCGCTATTTTGACAGCCCTGCATGCGTGCCCGGGATTTCCGTTCGGCTGGCGAGGGCGAAAAAAAAGCAGATGCATAAGCATCTGCTTTTTCTGTATCGGCCGAGCCGCGTGGGCCCGGCAGAAACACAAGCTTATTGCTTGGCGGCGTCAGCAGCCGGAGCCGAAGCGTCAGCAGCCTTCTTGGCAGCCTTCTTGTGGTGGTGCTTCTTGGCCTTCTTGGCCTTCGGAGCAGCCTTTTCGGCAGCAGCCGGAGCAGCAGCTGCGTCAGCAGCCGGAGCGGAGGCTTGAGCGAACACACCGGTGGCGAACAGGCCGGCGATCAGGGCAGCGATCAGCTTCTTCATGGTGAATCCTTTTATAGATCAGTGAGTTAACCAACGACCCGCTAAATGAGTCATCTGCAATAACGCAGGCCGTTACAGGCGCGTTGACACGTTGCACTGAATTTTTTGTGGGAACCGACAGAAGCCTCCGCGCTTCGTGATCCGCGATGTGGCGCATGGCGCGCTGCGCAAGAAAGATGCCCGCTACCGGACGTGCAGCGCCCGCGTTTCGGACCGATCTGATTGGACGGCGGCGCCCGCACCTAGAGAATGCGAGCCGATTTTGCTCAAGGCTTGCCGTGTCTCTCCCGTCGTCATCTTCCCGCCCTACCAAGCCCGCCTCGCCCGTTCCGCCGGCCCGGCTCCAGCGCCGCGATTTCGTCCTGGGTTGCGGAGCGTTGATTGTGTTGGGCGCCTTGCCCGGCTTCTGGCCTCCTTCGCACGGCGCTTCCGCCCTCGACGATTTCATGCTCGTGTCACAGACGATTTCCGGCGCGCCGCTGGATCGCCACGCAGGACTGTCTTGTTTCAGCCATTTACACCGGACTGACGATCGCTTGATCGAACACATCGCGGCGCTCGCGTGGTTGGTCCGCCGGCATCCGGACCTGGATGGTGCGGGTCTGGTCCGCTTGCTTGATGCCGGCAACGCGCTCGATCTGCGTGCCGCGCTGGCCCAACTGGTGGATGCCTGGAGCGCTTTCGGCGGGATGCGGATCCTGCCTTGATCGATGCCCGCGCGCAGGGGCGGAAGTATGGCGGATGGTGAAATTTTCCGGCATAATGCGAAATTCACTCTTGTGTCTTATATAAGAGTTGCGGCTTGCGCCAGATGCGAGATTTTGTGCGGTGCATCGTGAGCGCGTCATCGTAGGCCGTTAGAATCGCCAGTTCATTGCAGCGCGCCACGCCGGCCAACCCGTGAGCGGCACGCTGTGCTGTCAACCCCCACCGTCCACCCGCTACCTGCGGTCTGCACTGGAGTCGTCCATGTATCAACACATCAAGGTCCCGGCCGGCGAGAAGATCACTGTCAATCAAGACTTCTCCCTGAACGTTCCGAACAACCCGATCATTCCTTACATCGAAGGTGACGGCACCGGCTTCGACATCACCCCGGTGATGATCAAGGTGGTGGACGCGGCGGTTGAGAAGGCTTACAAGGGCGAGCGCAAGATTTCCTGGATGGAAATCTACGCCGGCGAGAAGTCGACCAAGGTGTACGGCCCGGACGTGTGGCTGCCGGAAGAAACCCTGCAAGTCCTGAAGGACTACGTGGTGTCGATCAAGGGCCCGCTGACGACGCCGGTGGGCGGCGGCATCCGTTCGCTGAACGTGGCGCTGCGCCAAGAGTTGGACCTGTACGTCTGCCTGCGCCCGGTGCGCTACTTCAAGGGCGTGCCCTCGCCGGTCAAAGAGCCGGAGAAGACCGACATGGTCATCTTCCGCGAGAACTCGGAAGACATCTACGCCGGTATCGAATTCGAAGCCCAGAGCGACAAGGCCAAGAAGCTGATCAAGATTCTGCAGGACGAGTTCGGCGTCAAGAAGATCCGCTTCCCGGAAACCTCGGGTATCGGCGTCAAGCCGGTCTCGAAGGAAGGCACGGAGCGCCTGGTGCGCAAGGCCATCCAGTACGCGATCGACAACGACAAGCCGTCGGTCACGATCGTGCACAAGGGCAACATCATGAAGTTCACGGAAGGTGGTTTCCGTGACTGGGCCTACGCGCTGGCACAGAAGGAATTTGGCGCCGAGCTGATCGACGGCGGCCCGTGGTGCAAGTTCAAGAACCCGAAGACTGGCAAGGAAATCGTCGTCAAGGACGCAATCGCCGACGCCTTCCTGCAGCAGATCCTGCTGCGTCCGGCCGAGTACTCGGTGGTGGCAACGCTGAACCTGAACGGCGACTACATCTCCGACGCCCTGGCTGCACAAGTTGGCGGTATCGGTATCGCCCCGGGTGCCAACCTGTCGGATTCGGTGGCGATGTTCGAAGCCACCCACGGCACGGCTCCGAAGTACGCAGGCAAGGATTACGTGAACCCGGGTTCGGAAATCCTGTCGGCCGAAATGATGCTGCGTCACATGGGCTGGACGGAAGCCGCTGACCTGATCATCTCGTCGATCGAGAAGTCGATCCTGTCGAAGAAGGTCACGTATGACTTCGCCCGTCTGCTGGAAGGCGCGACCCAAGTGTCGTGCTCGGGCTTCGGTCAAGTGATGATCGACAATATGTAAGCATGTCACTCGCGGTTCCGGCCGCGATGGATATGAGAAACCCCGGCAGCTTCGGCTGACCGGGGTTTTTTTCTGCCGAGAAGGACGCGCTTAACTACCCGCTGGACTGAATTCGCTGATGACTGGCCTGCAGGAATGGAAAGCTGGCGAAGCAAAGTTGGGCCGCTAGCCCGATCGCTCCTGCCACGGACCAGAAGCCAGCAAAGTACTCCGCCACAGTCCTATTGAAGAAGAGCATGGCGGTTGCAAGCTCAGCAAGCATCAAGACGGCAAAGGCGATTGCCCCCATCAGCAATGCTCCGCCAGGATCGCTCAGCAAGCCGTGTTTGCTTGCGGTCCATCTCGATAGTCTCCAGCTCACGGCCAGCATGAGCGGCGCTTCCAGCAATACGGCGACCGCATCTCCCAAGCGCGGGGCAAGCAGCAGGACACGGATCGCTCCCAGGGCAAAGCCGATCAAAAAAACAATCAATGCATAGACGCAGCCAGCTTTGGCACACACTACCAACCTGACCCGCCTACAAGCGCACCGCGTCATGGTGTTCCGTGCCCACTTGTTGAATCTTGCTCAGCAAGCGACAAGATCGGTATGCCCGAAGCCCTTCGAATAGTCGAGCACGGAAATCATTGTCGGCGTGACGCGAAATATCCGGACTTCCTCGGGGGACGGCATCGGCATTGGCAGTGCAACCTGT
Organism: Ralstonia pickettii; assembly: GCF_000607165.1. Taxonomy (GTDB): domain Bacteria; phylum Pseudomonadota; class Gammaproteobacteria; order Burkholderiales; family Burkholderiaceae; genus Ralstonia; species Ralstonia holmesii. The sequence goes on from NZ_JFZG01000003.1 coordinate 50,689, forward strand.
TCCGGGTACTTGAGCGGAAGCATGCGCAAGACCTTTTCCGCCTCGGCATGATCGGTCACAGGCCGCGCATGCGCCGCCATGGACAAGCCCGCAATCGTCATCAGGTCTGAAGTGTCGTGATCGATCGTGAGCGAGACTCGATCATCTCGGGCCAGATTGGCTGCCTTCTGACTTTCCAGGCCGCAGAGGAAGTAGAGCGTCAGTCCCTCGTTCACGTAGCCTACGGTTGTAGCCTGTGGCCAGCCGTCCGGTCTTAGCGTGGCGATCGTCATGATCCGGTGCTGATCCAGCAATCCCAGTATCTGTTTCTTGATCTGCTCGTTCATGGGCTGCTCCTCAAATTCAGGACAGCCTCAGCATCGGCCACTGGGTGATCCGCTGCTTGATGTGGATCAACGGCAGATCGCGACCGACTTCGCCACGGCTCCCCCGCTGACGACGAGTGCAGTAGCGCAGTCAATCTTGTGATCGAGTGCTGGTTTGCGGGCGACTTGCACAACATGATCGAACCTCGCGGCTTCGGCCATGGGGCGTCACCCCGAGGGGAGTACGTAAATTGGCGGGCGAGCCCAGGCAAGCCGCGGGCACCGACGCTGCAACATCGGCACCAGCAGGCCGTCATGCGCCTGGCTCGCCCATAAAGTCAGCGTTGTTGATCCGGGTGGTTTGGCGTATCCGCCGCGCTTGTGGCGCGCGGCTTGTCGGCGGCGTTGCGGCAGAACGCCGTGCGCAGAAACTCACGCGCAGAGCAAACGCCTTTTTGATATTCGCTGAGCGAATCGCCAGCCGGGGAATCGACGGATTGGGAGATCGAGCGGGTCAGGGCATTCCTCTTCATCTGATGAACGGAACCGCGCCCAACCCTGGGAGGAGGGGTGGGCGAGCACAGGCAAGGTGGAAAACCGAGGTATAGCGATCGGCACGGCCGAAGCCGTTCAAGCCTGGCTCGCCCCAGGAGGGAGACGAAGCCAAGCCATAGCGTTTGAGGACAAGCACCTATGCTCGGCGCTTGCCCGCTATACCCGAGGTTTCCACACCTCGATCGTTTTCTCTATGGCACCGAAAGCGATGGCGCAGAGTGTACTGATGGCCGCTTCGTCTGAGCAGGGGCGAAACTATAAATCAGAATTTGCTGACGTCCGGCGCCAATGCCGCCCGGTGTGCCCTGTTGGGTGACTGGTCTCTCGGTTTCCTGTTGGCCCGGCAACGTCGCCGAGCACTCCCGCAAAGCCCGGCGTACACTAAAAAACTACTCAGTACGGGAGAAAAATCATGCCCGAGGCCGACCCCAAGAGCACTTTTCGCGGGCTTCCATTGACCCCCGAACAAGATGCTGAGATTCGTCACTACATAAAGCAAAAGACGCACCGAGGCGAGCCATGGGACACGCCCGAGTTGGGTGCCATGCTCGACGATATGCTGGAGCCTCCTCCCGGCGACCTGGAGGAGTCGGATGAATTCCTGGCCGAAGAGCGAGGCGAAATAGAACGCGCGGCCTCCTCGATTGATGAGGCAATGGATCCGATTGAGGCCAGCGAAGAACTGAACGCCGCGAGAGAATCCGAGGCCATGAAGAAGCCGCAGCGCTAGAGGTCGGCGACTGTTGGATGTCAGCTGTCGCTGACATGCCAGTTTCCGTTGCCGGAAGGTCAAGCGTTGTTGTGCCAAATGCGAAAAACCCGGCAGCTTCGACAGTGGAGTGGCCGGCGTCTTTTTGACCGTCGAAGCTATGCGAGTCCATCTCGTGCTGTGCGGCAAGCGCCAGGAGTCACGAAAACGCTGTCGACGGCGGCCCGCCCAAGCGCCCGATACCTCACAAATCCCCTCAGGAATGGTTTGTCACTCCTTCCATCCATGACTAGACTGAATCACATGTGACTTTCTTTGCCACTGGCGGAACCCCCGCCGATGGCACCGACGCGTGCCAAGTCTCGTCTGCCCGTGAGCCCCAACGACCGCCGACTCGTCCGCCATCTGCTGATCATCGTCGCCATCAAGCTGGTGGTGCTGAGCGCGCTGTGGTGGGTGTTCGTGCGAGACCACCGGGTGCCGGTCGACGCCGAGCGGGCCGCTGATCGACTGATCGTGACACCGTCAGCAGCGCAGGGAGGCAACCGTGATTTCCGAGCATCTTGTCGATCTGTCCCGGCTGCAGTTCGCGGCCACGGCGATGTACCACTTCCTGTTCGTGCCGCTCACGCTGGGCATGGTCTGGCTGCTGGTCATCATGGAGAGCGTCTACGTGATGACCAACAAGGTCATCTGGAAAGACATGACGCGCTTCTGGGGCAAGCTGTTCGGCATCAACTTTGCGCTGGGCGTGACGACGGGCATCACGCTCGAATTCCAGTTCGGCACCAACTGGGCGTACTACTCGCACTACGTGGGCGATGTCTTTGGTGCGCCGCTGGCCATTGAAGGGCTGATGGCGTTCTTTCTGGAATCCACCTTCATCGGCCTGTTCTTCTTCGGGTGGGATCGCCTTTCCAAGACGCAGCACTTGCTGGTGACGACGCTGATGGCGATCGGCACCAATCTTTCCGCGCTGTGGATTCTGATCGCCAACGGCTGGATGCAGAACCCGGTCGGCGCCGAATTCAACTGGCAGACCATGCGCATGGAGATGCACGACTTCTGGGCCGTGGTCTTCAACCCGATCGCGCAGGCCAAGTTCGTGCATACCGTGTCGGCGGGTTACGTGACGGGCGCGATGTTCGTGCTGTCGATTTCGAGCTGGTACTTGCTGCGCGGCCGCGATGTGGAATTCGCGCGACGCAGCTTTCGCGTGGCGGCTGCGTTCGGCCTAGCCAGCGTGTGCTCCGTGATTGTGCTGGGCGATGAGTCCGGCTACACCGTGGGCGAAGCGCAGCAAACCAAGATGGCCGCTATCGAGGCCATGTGGGAGACCGAGCCCGCGCCGGCCAGCTTCAACGTGATTGCATCGATCAATCAGCGCGAGCAGAAGAACGACTGGGCGGTCGAGATTCCGTGGGTGATGGGGCTGATCGGCACGCGCTCGGTGTCCAAGCAGATTCCGGGCATCCATGAGATCAAGGCGCGCAATCGCGGCCGAATCATGAGCGGTATCGAGGCTGTGGCCGCGCTGGAAACGGTGCGCCAGCATCCGGGCGATGCGGCGGCGCTCCAGACCCTGCAGATCCATCAGCAAGACTTGGGCTTTGGCCTGCTGCTCAAGAAATACGTGAGCGACGTGCGGCAAGCCACGCCCGAGATGATCGACAAGGCTGTCGACGATACCGTGCCGCGCGTGTGGCCGATGTTCTGGGGCTTTCGCGTGATGGTCGGGTTGGGTTTCCTGATGTTGGCGCTGTTTGGCCTCTCGTTCTGGAGCACATTGCGGCCGCAGCGCAAGGCACCGGCATGGCTGCTGCGCTGGGCGCTGTGGATGCTGCCCGCACCGTGGATCGCCATCGAACTGGGTTGGGTGGTAGCAGAGTACGGCCGTCAGCCGTGGACCATCTACGGCGTGCTGCCCACGCATCTGAGTGTGTCGACGTTGAGCGAGGCAAGCCTGTATGGCTCGCTCGCAGGCTTCATCGGTTTCTACACGCTGCTGTTGATCGTTGAGATGTACCTGATGATCCGGTTCGCGCGTCAGGGGCCGGGCAGCCTCGGCACTGGCCGCTACGCTTTCGAAGCCGCCCACGCTTGAGGAGAACGCCATGTTCGACTACCCAACCCTCAAGGTCATCTGGTGGCTGCTCATCGGTGTGTTGCTGATCGGCTTTGCCATCATGGACGGACACGACATGGGCGTCGGCACGCTGCTGCCGTTTGTCGGCAAGACCGACGACGAGCGCCGCGTGATGATCAACACCATCGGCCCGCACTGGGATGGCAACCAGGTCTGGTTCATCACGGGCGGCGGTGCCATCTTTGCCGCGTGGCCGCTGGTATATGCCACCGCGTTCAGCGGGTTCTACTGGGCGATGCTGGCGGTGCTGTGGGCGCTATTCTTCCGGCCGGTCGGGTTTGACTATCGGAGCAAGATCCACAATGCGACGTGGCGCAAAGTGTGGGACGTGGGCCTCTTCATCGGGGGCGCGGTGCCGCCGCTCATCTTTGGCGTGGCGTTCGGCAATCTGCTGCAGGGCGTGCCGTTTCACTTCGACAACTTCATGGTGGTGACGTACACCGGCACGTTCTGGCAACTGCTGAATCCGTTTGCCATCCTGACGGGCGTGGTGTCGAGCGCGATGATCACCATGCATGGCGGCATCTACCTCGCCCACCGGACGGAGGGTGCTGTCCAACAACGCGCCACCAATGCTGCCACTGGCGCGGCCATCGTCGCGGTGGTGGCGTTTATTGCAGCCGGCGCATGGTTGCACGCCGGCAGCATCGAAGGCTTCGTCATCACCTCGGCTATCGACCCCGCGGGGCTTGCCAACCCGATGGCCAAGACCGTCGCGCGTACGGCTGACGCATGGTGGCGCAACTATCAGAAGCAGCCGTTGTTGTGGGCGTTGCCGGCAATTGGCGTGATTGGCCCGCTGCTGGCCGTCGTGCTGTCGCGGGCGGGGCGCACGCTTATTGCGTTTGTGCTGTCGTCGCTGGGGCTGGCGGGCATCATCACGACGGCCGGGGCATCGATGTTCCCGTTTGTGCTGCCTTCATCTAGCATGCCCGGCGCCAGCCTCACGGTGTGGGACAGCGTTTCCAGCCACTTCACGCTTGGCCTGATGTTCTGGGCGGCGATCATCTTTACGCCCATCGTCATCGCCTACACAAGCTGGTGCTACCGCGTGATGCGCGGCAAGGTGACGGTCGAACACATCCGCGCCAACGAGCACTCGGCTTACTAACCACGGCACAGGAGCGCAAATCCATGTGGTACTTCAGTTGGGTCCTGGGTGTCGGCTTTGCAGTGCTGCTGGCGGTGCTCAACGCAATGTGGGGTGAGGTGAGCGACGACCGCGCGGCCAACGCGAACAATCCGAACCCGGACCGCGAGTGAGCACAGCGAACGTGAACGCCACCGACAAGCCGCGCATCCATGCCGCCAGCTTGGCCGCAGGGTTGCTCGTGATGGCGGTGGGCACGGTGTATCCGTACATCCTCGCCAATCGCGACGGGCATGCCGACCACGGTCTGGCCATACTGCTGTTCTGGGCGATGAGTGCGGGGCTGGTGCGCGGTGTGGGGTTTGTTCCGCGCAACAAGGTCTGGCGCGTGCTGTTTTCCGGGTGGGCCTGCGCGCTGGCCCTGACGCTGTTCGGGCTGCTGCGCGCCTTTGGATAGCGCCTTAGCGCGGCAGCCGGGTGGTGCCGGCCGGCGGCGGTTCAGACGAACGCCCCCGCAGCGCATCCCGCACGCGCCGCACGCCGCGCCACAGCTTGGGCAGTAACCATACCGATACCAACAGCAGCAGCCCCAGGACCACCAAGAACGCAACTGGCAGGAAAAATGCCATCAGCAAACCACCGCTGGCGGCCACGTCTTCACTGAACGACGCCACCCAGTTCGAGAACGGTTCCGGCGACGTGTTGATCAGCGCCCGCGTGCCAGCCTTGGTGGCATGTGCCGTGCCGGCCAGCGTCCCGCCAATCAGTCCTGCAGCCACCATCCATTGCGGATCGAGCTGCCCGAAAGCGGCCGCAGCCAGAATCGCGCCCGCAGGCACGCGGATGAAGGTCTGAATGCCATCCCAGACGGAATCGAAACCGGGAATCTTGTCGGCGAGGAATTCCGCCACGGCCAGCACGCCGGCCAAGCCGATCACCCACCACGATTCCAGCATCTGCAGGCCGGGCGGCAAATGCAGCCAACCCGTGCGGCCGAGCACGCCGGCAGCAAATACGGCCAGATAGAGACGGAATCCGCTGGTCCAGGACAGCCCGGCAGCCAGCGCGGCAGTTTCCAGCATGTGGCTCCTTGGGGCGGAGAGGGCAGACGAACGGCCAGTCGATATTGCAGTGTAGTGCGCGCTCGCCTGCGCCGCGGCCTAAAGCAGCGATTTGCCCTGCGACAGGATCTTGTCGCAAGCCTGTTTGGTGATCTGCGACTTGATGCTGCTCAGGTCGAATTTGTTGCCATCCGAACTCGTCAGGATGCCCTTTGTGCCGTCGGTGTAACCCGGGTTCGACGCGGGCGCCCCGCCCAGCTTGCCGAGCAGCTTGTCCTTGACCGACGCTGCATCGGTTGCGCCGCCCAGGTAATTGTTCTTCATGCAGAATTCCAGCACGCCAGCCACATTGCCGGTGCTCCCTGACGTCAATGACCCGAGTGACGGCACACCGCCCAGGCTGCCGATGTTGCCAAGGCCACCAGTGGCGCCCTGGCTGTTGCCCTGCGTGGCCCCTTTGATGAGGTCTCCGATCTGGGCGTGGGCGGCAGCAGGAAGTAGCACGGCAATCAGCAGTGTGGCCGTGGCGGCGGTGCGGGTCAGATGATGTTTCATGCGCGGGGCTCCTTGAAATGACACGGGGATCATCCTTACCGTAGCGCACAACGCACTGAAATGACGTGTTGCGCCCGATGAGGTATCTCCGTCATTGTCTGGCGCCGCGGCAACAAAAAACCCGGCACATCGCCGGGTTTTTTGCATTTGGACACCGTCGCCATCTGGCGCGGTGCCGCGCAACGCCAATCAGGCAGCCTGAATGTTGGTAGCCTGCTTGCCCTTCGGGCCTTGCGTCACTTCAAACGAGACGCGCTGATTTTCCTTGAGCGTCTTGAAGCCAGCCATCTGGATGGCCGAGAAATGCGCAAACAGCTCTTCGCCGCCTTCGTCAGGCGAGATGAAACCGAAACCCTTGGCGTCGTTAAACCATTTGACCGTACCGAGTGCCATGAAAACCCCTCCGTTAAAACACAAGTCCGAGCCGGGAGGTATGCCTGTCGGGGCAGTGCAGAGCGGTACCGCGCAGTCATCGCCCGGTCGCCGGCCTGCACGGCACGACGAATGGCGCGGGTGGAACCGCGCCGCAAGCGATCGGTCTTCTTGTGGCAAACGCCACAGCCTGAAGCGGTTGTCGATCTGTTGTCGACTGGTGTGAGGCCTCCCGGGCTCACCATTCATGCGGCTCGCTGCCAACGGTTTGCGGGGCAGTAGGGCGCACATGCTGAATTCGATTGTTCGAGGAATGTAAGAGACTGTCAAGGCTACAAAGGGTGGGTTTGTGGCGAAAAACGGTCAATTTCTGAAGAGGATTTGCTCGAAATCCGGCCGATCGCCTCCAAGTATGGAAAACGATTGGCTTTGCAGGCGCGGAGCTTGCGCCGGTTCCAGCCAGCTCGGAGGCGGTAAAGCGCTTCGCGCCCGAGGGCTGACGGACGCACGCGGCACGGGCCAAACCGTTTGTAGACCTTGAAGTCGGTGTTATTTCCCCAAATTGCGAACTCGAAAGGAGTGGTTAGAATAAGACCATGGCAATCCGGCAAGCGACCACTCCACAACACGATGCAGGCACCGTCCTGGAGCGGAAAGAGCAAGCGCTCAAACCGCCCGCGATGTACAAGGTGCTGCTGCTCAACGACGACTACACCCCGATGGAATTCGTCGTGATGGTTCTTCAGCAGTATTTCAGCAAAGACCGGGAGACCGCCACACAGATCATGCTGACTGTGCATCGGGAAGGTAGGGGCGTGTGCGGTATCTACACACGGGATATCGCCGCGACGAAAGTGGAATTAGTGTCAACCCATGCACGGCAAGCGGGGCATCCGCTGCAGTGCGTGATGGAGGAAGCATGATCGCGCAAGAACTGGAAGTCAGCCTGCACATGGCGTTTGTCGAAGCCCGGCAGGCTCGCCACGAATTCATTACGGTGGAGCATCTGCTGCTTGCGCTGCTGGACAACCCGACGGCCGCGGAGGTGCTGCGCGCCTGCGCCGCCAACATCGAAGACCTTCGCACGCATCTGAAGAACTTCATCGCCGACAACACGCCTGTGGTGCCCGGCACGGACGAGGTGGACACGCAACCCACGCTGGGTTTCCAGCGCGTGATCCAACGCGCCATCATGCACGTGCAATCCACGTCTAACGGCAAGAAGGAAGTGACGGGCGCGAACGTGCTGGTCGCCATCTTCGGCGAGAAGGATTCGCACGCGGTGTACTACCTCCAGCAACAGGGCGTGACCCGGCTGGACGTCGTGAACTTCATCAGCCACGGAATTCGCAAGGACCAGGCTGAGCCCGCCAAGCAGGGCGAAGGCAACCCCGAGGGCGAAGGCGGCGACGGCAAGGAAAGCCCGCTTGAGCAGTTCACCCAGAACTTGAACGCGCTGGCCAAGGCCGGCAAGATCGATCCGCTGATCGGTCGCGAGCAGGAAGTCGAGCGCGTGGTGCAGGTGCTGTGCCGTCGGCGCAAGAACAACCCGCTGCTGGTGGGCGAGGCCGGTGTCGGCAAGACCGCCATCGCCGAAGGCCTGGCATGGCGCATCACCAAGGGTGAAGTGCCGGACATCCTCGCGAAGTCCGTCGTCTACTCGCTCGACATGGGCGCGCTGCTGGCCGGCACCAAGTACCGCGGTGACTTCGAACAGCGCCTGAAGGGCGTGCTGAAGTCGCTCAAGGACAACCCGAACGCAGTCCTGTTCATCGACGAGATCCATACGCTGATCGGCGCAGGCGCCGCTTCGGGCGGCACGCTGGACGCAAGCAACCTGCTCAAGCCGGCACTGTCCTCAGGCGCGCTCAAGTGCATCGGCGCGACGACGTTCACGGAATATCGCGGCATCTTCGAGAAAGACGCAGCGCTGTCCCGCCGCTTCCAGAAGATCGACGTGGTGGAGCCGACAGTTGACCAGACCGTGCAGATTTTGCGTGGCCTGAAGTCGCGCTTTGAAGAGCACCACGGCGTGAAGTACGCGTCGTCGGCGCTCACGGCTGCGGCTGAATTGTCGGCACGCTTCATCACCGACCGCCATTTGCCGGACAAGGCGATCGACGTGATCGACGAAGCCGGTGCTGCGCAGCGCATCCTGCCGAAGTCGAAGCAGAAGAAGACGATCGGCAAGGGTGAGATCGAAGACATCGTCTCGCGCATCGCCCGCGTCCCGCCGCAAAGCGTGTCGCAGGACGATCGCAGCAAGCTGCAGACGCTGGAGCGCGATCTGAAGTCGGTGGTGTTCGGGCAGGACCCGGCCATCGATGCGCTCGCTTCGGCCATCAAGATGTCGCGTGCTGGCCTGGGCAAGACGGACAAGCCGATCGGCTCGTTCCTGTTCAGCGGCCCGACGGGCGTGGGCAAGACCGAAGTTGCCAAGCAGCTCGCGTTCATCCTGGGCATCGAGCTGATCCGCTTTGACATGTCGGAGTACATGGAGCGCCATGCGGTGAGCCGGTTGATCGGCGCGCCTCCGGGCTACGTGGGCTTCGATCAGGGCGGTCTGCTGACGGAAGCCGTGACCAAGAAGCCGCACTGCGTGCTGCTGCTGGACGAGATCGAGAAGGCACACCCGGATATCTTCAACATCCTCCTGCAGGTGATGGACCACGGCGCGCTGACGGACAACAACGGCCGCAAGGCGGATTTCCGCAACGTGATCATCATCATGACGACCAATGCGGGCGCCGAGACGATGAACAAGGCAACGATCGGTTTCACCACGACGCGCGAACAGGGCGACGAGATGGCCGACATCAAGCGCATGTTCACGCCGGAGTTCCGCAACCGTCTGGATGCGACCATCAGCTTCCGCTCGCTCGATGAGGAAATCATCATGCGCGTGGTCGACAAGTTCCTCATGCAGCTGGAAGAGCAACTGCACGAGAAGAAGGTGGACGCCATCTTCACCGAGAAGCTGCGGCGCTTCCTCGCGAAGAAGGGCTTCGACCCGCTGATGGGTGCGCGCCCGATGCAACGGTTGATTCAAGACTTGATCCGCAAGGCGCTGGCCGACGAACTGCTGTTCGGCAAGTTGACCAATGGAGGCAAGGTGGTCGTGGACCTGGACGATGCGGATGCAGTGAAGCTGGAATTCTCCGAGAACGAAGCGCCGCCAGCACCTGCCCAGGAAGAAGCGGAAGCTTGACGAGTTTGTCGCACCAAAGAAAAGGCCCGGAATCTCCGGGCCTTTTCTTGTTATGCGCGGGCGATGTTGTCAGTGGCGCCCGGTGCTGCCGAAACCACCCGCGCCGCGCTCGCTTTCTGCAAAGTCATCGACGATGTTCAGTTCGGCTTGCACCACCGGCACGATCACCAATTGCGCGAGGCGCTCCATCGGATTGAGCACGAACGCCGTGCTGCCGCGATTCCACGTGCTGACCATGAGCTGGCCCTGGTAGTCCGAATCGATCAGACCGACCAGGTTGCCGAGCACGATGCCGTGCTTATGGCCCATGCCGGAACGCGGCAGGATCAGCGCGGCATAACCCGGGTCAGCCAGATGGATGGCCATGCCGGTCGGGACCAGATGCGTGGTGCCGGGCTCGATGGTGAGCGGGGCGTCGATGCAGGCGCGCAGGTCCAGCCCGGCGCTGCCGGTGGTGGCGTACTGCGGAAGCTGTTCGTGCAGGCGGGCGTCGAGGATCTTGACGTCGAGTTTCATGCGGGGCAGGCCGAAGAGGTTGCAGAAGCCGGAGATGGTAGCGCAAACGCCTCGGCCAGCAGCTCATACGAGCGCAGGCGCGCCTTGTAGCTTGGTGCGACGGTCAGCACGATCAGTTCATCGGCGACGAAGCGCTCCTTGAGCGCGTGCATCTGCTCGGCCACGGAGTCAGGCGTGCCGATGATGCTGCGCGGCCGCTCGCGCATGACGATGGCCTGGTCGCGCTCGGTGTAGACGTGGGCTTCCCCTTGCTCGACGGTCGGGATCGGGCCGTTCGCGCCAAGTGCCATCTGCACGCGGCGCAGATCGACGGCGGCTTCATAGCGGCGCGCTTCCGCCTCGGTATCAGCCGCGATCACGAAGACGGCGGCGGCGCTATACGGGCGTGCGTCGTAGCCGGGCTCGAAATCCGTACGGTACTGCTGGGCGACGATGTGCCCGACGTGTGGGTTGATGAAGTGCGCGAACGCGAAACGGATACCCAGGCGCGCGGCCAGCGCACCGCCAAAATCGCTTGAGCCGAGCATCCACAGCTCCGGCTTGGTATCGATCTCGGGTTGCAGGAGGACGCCGTAGGCCGGGTGGTCCGGCGGCAGCGTACCTGTCAGGTGCCAGATCAGTTCCTGCACCTGCTGCGGGAAGATGTCGCCGCGGTTGTAGTCGCCCATGGCCACGGCCTGCGCGGTGCGCATGTCGCCGCCGGGTGCGCGGCCGACGCCCAGGTCGATGCGGTTGGGGAACAGCGCCTCCAGCAGGCGGAACTGCTCGGCTAGCTTGAAGGGGCTGTAGTAGGGCAGCATCACGCCGCCGGAGCCCACACGCAGGTGCTTCGTGGCGCTGGCCACACGGGCGATCATCACCTCCGGCGCGGGGTTGCTGACACCGCGCAGGCCGTGGTGCTCGGCACACCAGTAGCGCGTGTAGCCGAGCGAATCCGTGAGTTGTGCCAGATCGACCGTCGCGGCGATGGCATCGCGTGCGCTGTGACCGTAGATGACCGGGCTTTGGTCCAGGACGGACAGGCGGATCGGCGCGGCACTCATGATCGTGCCCCATGCACGCGGTCGGCGATGGCGGCGACGATCTGGCGCGCGAGCGTCAGCTTGTCGGCGCGCGGCAGGCGCGTGATGCCCTTGGCATCGAAGAGTGCGACTTCGTTGTCGTCGCGGCCGAAAGTCTGCTGGCCGAGGTTGCCCACCAGCAGGGGGATGCCCTTCTTCTGGCGCTTGGCCTCGCCGAACTCTTCCAGCCGCTCCGTTTCAGCCGCGAAGCCGACGCAGAACGGCGCATTCGCGCGGCGCGCCACAGCGGCGAGGATGTCCGGGTTCTGCGTGAACGTAAGTGCGGGTACGTCGGAGTCGTTCTGCTTCTTGAGTTTCTGTTCCGCGGCTTGTGCCACGCGCCAGTCGGCCACCGCCGCAACCGCGATGAAGATATCGTTCTTGGCAGCATCCAGCTCGTGCATGACGGCGTCGTGCATCTGCTGGGCGGTTTGCACATCAATGCGCAGCACGCCTGCGGGCGTGTCCTGATGGCACGGTCCGGCAACCAGCGTGACTTCTGCGCCGGCGTGCGCTGCCGCACGTGCCAAGGCAAAGCCCATCTTGCCGCTGGACAGGTTCGTGATGCCGCGCACGGGATCGATCGGCTCGAAAGTCGGGCCTGCGGTGAGCAGCACGCGGTGACCGCGCAGCAGCTTGGGCTGGAAGAAGCCGATGAGCTGCTCGACGATGTCTTCCGGCTCCAGCATGCGGCCGTCGCCAACTTCGCCGCAGGCCTGGTCGCCGGCGTCGGGGCCGAGCAGGGTGACGTCATCCGCGCGCAACTGCGCGGCGTTACGCTGCGTGGCGGGCGCGGCCCACATCTGCCGGTTCATCGCGGGCGCCACGAGCAGCGGGCAATCGCGCGCGATGCACAGCGTGGAGAGCAGATCGTCGGCCATGCCGTGCGCGAGCTTGGCCAGAAAGTCGGTGGAGGCCGGCGCGATGATGATGGCATCTGCCTCGCGCGAGAGGTCGATGTGCGGCATGTTGTTGCCGATGCGGCCGTCCCACTGTGACGTGAAGACCGGTCGCCCGGAAAGCGCCTGCATCGTCACCGGCGTGATGAAGTGCGCGGCGGCCTCGGTCATCACCACCTGCACGGTCGCGCCGGCCTTGGTCAACAGCCGCACCAGCTCGGCCGACTTGTAGCACGCGATGCCGCCGGTCAGGCCGAGCACGAAATGTTTGCCTTGCAGTTCCATAACAACCCGCTTGGGAATCCGATTGACGCAATATGCGCGGGCAGGATACAACCCGGTGCCCGGGCTTCCTGCTGAACAGTGGCGATGATACCGGCTTGCCCCGCGGTGCGTTTGGCACCCGGTTTTTCCTCAAAAGCGCATTCTCGATATGGTTTTCGGTCGTTCAGCAGTTCGCAATGTCCTCGCCTGGATTGGCGGTTGCGCCATCGTTGCGGCGGTGATCGGCGCTGTGCTCGTGTGCGGGGCCAAGGCATGGCTGCGTGACGAGCCGAAGCTGGCGCACGCAGACGTGATCGTTGTACTGGGTGGCGAATCGGGCCAACGCGTGATCGGCGCCGCGGAGCTGTACCACGCAGGCGTGGCACCCCACGTGTTCGTCAGCGGCCAGGGCGATTGCCTTCTCATCGAGCGCCGCCTTGTGATGGCCGGCGTGCCGGCAGAGCGCATCGGCCACGAATGTGTGTCCGGCAGCACGATGGAAAATGCGCGGATGACGCGCGAGACGCTAACGGGCCAGCAGGTGCAAAGGGCAATGCTGGTCACGAGCTGGTATCACACGGGCCGGGCGCTGGCGGTGTTCCGCAAGGTGTGGCCGGAAGTCACATGGGGCGCGCAGGGCGTATTCCCGGGCGACACGCTGGCCAAGTCGGTGCCAGTGTACGAATCCGGGTCGATTCTTGCGGAGTACGTCAAACGGGCGTGGTACGCCGTGCGCTACTGACGCTGAGGGATCATTCAGCCGGCATGGGCCGCGCATTGGCGGCCAGGTCGGCGAGCGAGGGCACGAAGCGGATCGTGTCGCGCTGGTTCGATTCACGAACCCAGTCGCGTAGCGCGCTGCTGGCGTACAAATGCGCAGAGATGTCACCCACCACGGCAAGCTTCAGGCGGTAGTTGGTGATCTTTTGAGCGATGCCGCCAGCCAGGCCCGTGCGCAGCGCAAAGAACGCGGCATCAAGGCGGCTGACGGGCACGGCAACCATCGACGCACCATGCCCCAGCGCCTCGCCGATCAGGTGGTCCAGCGCATCCTGTTCGCTGGCGATGGGCGGGCCGGCCTCGTCGAGGCACAGCACCGCTTCACCATTCCACTGCCGGAGTTCTGGCACCGCAGCGTCAGCGACGCACGCGGCGCAGTTCGTCGACGATCAGCAGCACTGCACCGATGGTGATGCCGCAATCGGCCACGTTGAAGGCCGGCCAGTGGTAGTTGTGCAGGTAGAAGTCGAGGAAGTCCACCACATGACCGTAGATGACGCGGTCGATCACGTTGCCCAGCGCGCCACCCAGAATGAGCGCCAGCGCAAAGCAGAACAGCTTTTGCCCGCTGTGCCGCTTGAGCAGCCACACGATGAACAGCGCCGCCGCCACGCCCAGGCCCGTGAAGAACCAGCGCTGCCAGCCGCCGGCCGCGGCCAGGAACGAAAACGCCGCGCCCTTGTTATAGGCCAGCACGAGGTTGAAGAACCCGGTGACCGGGCGCGACTCGCCGTAGGTAAAGGTCTTGAGGATGGCGACCTTGGTCAACTGGTCCAGCAGGATCCAGATGACGGCCAGGCCGAGCCAGGGGCCCACGCCATGACCGCCGCCGCTCTTCTTCAACCCGATCGATTTGCTCTTACCGCCGTTACGGGCCGCCCGAGTTGTCGCCATTACGCAGCGCTCCGTTGTTCGCCGGCACCGAACAGGTTGTCCGTGCAACGCTTGCAGAGGGTCGGGTGGGCCGCGTCGTGGCCGACATCGGCGCGGTAGTGCCAGCAGCGCTCGCACTTGGCGTGCGTGGACGGCACCACGGTGATGAGCAGATCGCCGCCTTCCGGCGCACGCTCCAACTTGGCCGCAGATGTGATCAGCACGAAGCGCAGGTCGTCGCCGAGGCTGGCCAGCGCGTCATGCACCGACTCACCTGCCGACACCGTCACTTCCGCCTGCAGCGACGAGCCGATCTTGCCGTCGATGCGCAGCGCTTCCAGCTGCTTGGTCACTTCGCCGCGCACGTTGCGGATGGCTGCCCACTTCTCCAGCAGCGCGCTGGCGCCTTGCGGCACCGGGGCGTTGTAGTACGTGCTGGTGAAGATGGTGTCGGTGTGCTGCGTGCCGTGCGCAAATACCTGCCACGCCTCTTCGGCCGTGAACGACAGGAACGGCGCCATCCAGTGCAGCATTGCCTGGGTGATGTGGTACAGCGCGTTCTGTGCCGAGCGGCGCGCCACGGAATCGGGCGCCGTCGTGTACAGGCGGTCCTTCAGCACATCGAGGTAGAAGCCGCCCAGGTCTTCCGAGCAGAACGTCTGCAGCTTGGCGACCACCGGGTGGAATTCGTACACGTCGTAGTGCGACAGCACTTCTTTCTGCAGCGCATCCGTCAGCGCCACGGCGTAGCGGTCGATCTCGAGCCATTGCTCGGTCGGCAGCGCGTGCTTGGCATGGTCGTAGTCCGTCAGGTTGGCGAGCAGGAAGCGCAGCGTGTTGCGGATGCGGCGATAGCCTTCCACCACGCGCTTCAGGATTTCATCCGAGATGGCCAGTTCGCCCGAATAGTCGGTCGAGGCCACCCACAGGCGGATGATCTCGGCGCCCATCTTGTTGGCGATTTCCTGCGGCGCGATCGTGTTACCGATCGACTTGGACATCTTGCGGCCTTCGCCGTCCACCGTGAAGCCGTGCGTGAGCAGGCCCTTGTACGGTGGCTTGCCGTACAGCATCGAAGCCGTCAGCAGCGACGAGTGGAACCAGCCGCGGTGCTGGTCGGAACCTTCCAGATACAGATCAGCCAGGCGACCGTCCGGCAGATCGGCCGAAGCGTCGTACAGATCCGCGGCGTGCGAGCCGCGGATGACGTGCCAGTGCGTGGTGCCCGAGTCGAACCACACGTCGAGCGTGTCGCGGTTCTTTTCGTACATGTCGGCTTCATCGCCGAGCAGCTCGCGCGGGTCGAGCGTCTGCCAGGCTTCGATGCCGCTCTTCTCGATGCGCTGGGCCACTTGCTCCAGCAGCTCAGGCGTGCGCGGGTGCAGCGCGCCGGTTTCCTTGTGCACGAAGAAGGCCATCGGCACACCCCATTGGCGCTGGCGCGAGAGCGTCCAGTCGGGGCGGTTGGCGATCATGTTGTGCAGGCGCTGCTTGCCCCACGACGGGTAGAACGCCGTCGCGTCGATGCCCGCGAGCGCGGTCTCGCGCAGCGTGGCGTTGCCGTCGTTGGGCTGCACGTCCATCCCCGCGAACCACTGCGACGTGGCGCGATAGATGATCGGCGTCTTGTGGCGCCAGCAGTGCATGTAGCTGTGCGGGTGCTTGTGCGCGTCGAACAGGTTGCCGGACTCGCGCAGCACCTCGACAATCTTCGGATTGGCGTCCCAGATCATCTGGCCGCCAAACAGCGGCAGCGTCGATGCATACACGCCGTTGCCCATCACCGGGTTGATGATCTCCGAGTCGGGCATGCCGTGCGACTTGCACGACTGGAAGTCTTCCACGCCATACGCAGGCGCGGAGTGGACGATGCCGGTACCGGTGTCGATGGTCACGTAGTCGCCCAGGTAGACGGGTGAGGTGCGGTCGTAGCCCGCGTCCATCTTGGCGAGCGGGTGGTGGAAGCGCGCGCCCGAGAGCGCCGCGCCTTCGCATGTGGCCAGCACGGTGCCTTCAAGCTTCCAGCTTTGCAGGCAAGCCTCGACGCGCTCCTTGGCAACGATCAGCAGCCCACGCGGCGTGTCGACCAGCGCGTATTCGATTTCCGGGTGCAGGTTCAGCGCCTGGTTGGACGGGATCGTCCACGGCGTGGTGGTCCAGATCACGATCCAGCCCGGCTTGGCCTTGAGCACGTCAACACCCACGTGGAAGGCACTGGCCAGTGCGTCGATATTGGCAAACGGGAAGCCGACATCGATCGACAGGTCGGTACGGTCCGCGTATTCGACTTCGGCTTCAGCCAATGCCGAGCCGCAGTCGAAGCACCAGTTGACGGGCTTCAGGCCGCGGAAGACGTAGCCCTTCTCCAGGATCTTGCCCAGCGCCCGCACTTCATCCGCTTCGTTGCGGAAGTTCATCGTCAGGTACGGATCGGCCCAGTCGCCCAGTACGCCCAGGCGCTCGAAGTCTGCCTTCTGGCGCGCAATCTGGCCGGTGGCGTATGCACGCGCCTTCTCTTGCACTTCCTGGACGGGCAGGCCCTTGCCGAACTGCTTTTCGATCTGGATCTCGATCGGCATGCCGTGGCAATCCCAGCCCGGCACATAGACAGCGTCCAGGCCGGTGAGGCCGCGCGACTTGATCACCATGTCCTTGAGGACTTTGTTGACCGCGTGGCCGATGTGCAGATCACCGTTGGCATACGGCGGGCCGTCATGCAGGATGAACTTCTTCGCGCCCTTGCGCGCGGCGCGGATCTTCTTGTAGAGCTGCTTGTCCTGCCATTGCTTCACCCACTGCGGCTCGCGCTTGGGCAGGTCGCCGCGCATGGGGAACGGGGTGTCCAGCAGGTTGACCGGGTACTTGCTCTTCTCCGGCGTGGGCTTCTTGGAATCGGACATGGTGTGATGTGGGGCAGATTCGGGCAGATCGGATCGGTGCAGGCGCGGCTGACAGTGCAGGGCGCGCGTGCGCAGCGTGTGGCTTCTGGGCGGCGAACGGGTCGGCCGCCTACTGAATTCGGTCGGTGGCGGAGGTGGCGAAGTCGCGCCGAAGCGTTGGCGACTCGCCGGCTGGCGGAATCGGCAGGCCGAAGAACTGCCGCGCGTGTACGCAGTCCTGCGCGATCGCGTCCTTGAGGGCATCGAGCGAATCGTAACGGGCCTCGTCGCGGAGCTTTTTCATGAATTCCACGCGCACCAGCTTGCCGTAGACGCTGGCGTGATAATCAAAGATATGCACTTCAAGCAGCACGCGGCCTGAGTCGTCCACGGTCGGCCGCACACCAATGCTGGCGACGGCCGGCAGCGGTTTTTCGGCCAGCCCGTGCACCTGCACGACAAAGATGCCGGCCACTGCCGGCTTGCGATGCGAGATGCGCAAATTCAGCGTCGGGAAGCCCAGCGAGCGGCCGAGCTTTTGCCCGTGCACCACGTGTCCGCTGATGGCATAACCGTGCCCGAGCAGGCGGCGGGCGTGTTCCAGGTCACCGGCGGCCAGCGCCTCGCGCACGGCCGAGCTGGAAATGCGCACGCCGGACTCCGACACCGAGCCCATCTGCTCGACTTCGAAGCCAAACTGGGCACCGGCGGCCTGCAGATAGTTGAAATCGCCCGCCCGCTTGGCGCCGAAGCGGAAGTCATCGCCCACCAGCAGCCAGCGCGTGTGCAGGCCATCGACCAGAACATTGCGCACGAACTCGTCCGGCGTCTGCCCAGCGAAGTGCGCGTTGAAATGCTCCACGACCACGCGGTCGACGCCTTGGCGGCGCAAGCTTTCCAGCTTGTCGCGCAGCAGCGCAATGCGGGTGGGCGCGCGGTCCGGCATGAAGAATTCGCGCGGATGCGGCTCGAATGTCATCACCGTAAGCGGCAATCCGCGTGCGTCGGCCGCCGCGCGTGCGCGGGCCAGCAAAGACTGGTGCCCGCGGTGCACGCCGTCGAAGTTGCCGATGGTCAACGCGCAGGGCGCGCGACTTTCGGCATTGGGCAAGCCGCGAAAGACTTTCACGAGAAGCGTCGGTGGTCGAGGAAAGGAGAAGTGCGTTTTCGTGCCGGATTGGCGTGACAGCCGCCAAAATCCAGCAAAACGCACATTATATAAGGGATTGCCCCATCCCCGGCGCGCACGCGGATGGGTGTCGGGGTGTTGCACAATCGTCCGAACGGTGCGCCCGCGCGGCGCATGCTTGCGGCACAATCCGGTATCCAGTTTCTTTCCCACATCCCCTTGAACGCTTCGTTGCGCCTTTTTTTTGCCAAGTTCGGGCTTGCCAGCCGTGCGCCGCTTGAACTGGACGCCCGAGCGAAGCTGCTCGCCGCCGTGCATCGCGGGGCTCCCATGGGGATTGCGGCCTCGGTCGTGCTGCCCGCCTTGACGGTAGCGGCGTTCTGGGACGCCTCCAACCGCCCGGTGCTGCTGGGCTGGTGCCTGATCATGCTGTGCCTGACGGCGTCAGGTCTGCGCTTCTATTTTGGCTATCGCTACGACCTAAGCCGCATGACGCTGGCCGCGCACACCCGCAAGTGGTGGACGGGCATGCACGTCATGTCAGCGGTGGGCGGGGTGGCGTGGGGCTGTTCGGCGGGGCTGTATCTGATGTCGCCGTCGCTCGAGTTCAGCAGCCTGCTGATGATCGTGATCATCGGTGTGGCGGCGGCGGCGGTGTTGTCGCAGGCGCCGGTGCCGTCCAGCCTGCTGATCCTCGGGACGGGCATCCTGGCGCCGCACTTTGTGCTGGCCGAGCAGGCGTTTCCGGGGCACGGGCTGTATTTGCGGGGCGTGCTGCTGTTCTTTGCGGCGCTGCTGACGCGGCATGCCGTGAATATCCACAACACGCTGGTGCGCGAAATCCAGCTTGAGAACGAGAGCCGCCAGCTCGCGCGCCGCTATCAGGATGAGAAGCAGCGCGCGTTGTCGGCATCGGAAGAAAAATCGCGCTTCCTGGCTGCAGCCAGCCACGACTTGCGTCAGCCGGTGCATGCGATCGTGCTCCTGGTGGAGGCGCTGCGGGCGCGCAACCAGTCGGAATCCTTGGCGCCGCTGGTGGAGCAACTGGCCTCGGGCGCCGCGACCATCGATCTGCTGTTCCGTTCGCTGCTGGACCTGTCCAAGCTGGAGAGCCGTAAGACCTCGCCGACGCTGGAGCCGGTGGATCTGGGCGAGGTCATCACCGAAGTGGTCCAGCAGTTCATGCCGGATGCGCGCGCCAAGGGTCTGGCGCTCACGGCGCGCATTCCGCCGCTGCCGGTGTTCGGGATGGCCGAGCCGGTGTTGCTGCGCCGGGCGCTGTTCAATCTGCTGCAGAACGCGTTGCGCTACACCGAGCGCGGCGGCGTGATGGTGGCACTGCGCGTGCGCCAGAAGCATCTGCGGATCGAGGTCTGGGATACGGGCATCGGCGTAGCGCCAGAGCACCAGAAAGACATCTTCTCGACGTACTACCAAGTCGAAAACCCCGAGCGCGATCCGAGCCAAGGTTTGGGTTTGGGCCTGTCGATCTACAAGGAATGTGTGCGTCTGTTGCGCGGGACGTTTGGCGTGCGCTCGGTGCCGGGGCGCGGCTCGATGTTCTGGATGGCGCTTCGGCCGGTGCCCGCCGAGATCAAGGCGCCGCTGGCCACACAGCCGCGCGCCGAGCAAAAGCGTGCAGTGCTCGACCAGCCGCGATTCTCCGGCGTAGTGCTGGTCGTGGACGACGACCAGCAAATCCGGAAGGCGTGGCACGCGCTGCTCGAAGCGTGGGGCGTGGAAGTCCACAGCGCCGCCGATGGCCGTTCCGCAGAGCAACTGCTCGCGCGCGGTATCCGTCCGCAGATCATCTTCTGCGACCTGCGCCTGCCCGGCGAGGAAGACGGCCTGCAACTGCTCGAACGCTGGCAGGTCAGCCACCCCGATGCCCACGCCGTGCTGCTGACTGGCGATCGCAACTCCGCCGCCCTGGCGCGCGCCGAAGAGGCAGGCTATCTGCTGCTGGCCAAACCGATGGACCCGAACATGCTGCGCGTGCTACTCAAGCGCTGGCTGCGCGGCCGCTCAGCCGAGCCGCAGGTCGCTTACTGACGGTAATGTGAAACGGCGCCGTCGATGGCGCCGCCGGAATGATCAGATCAGGTGCGCAGATCAGGCCGCGCCCGTCAGGCGAAAGCGTTCCATGCGCGAGATGATCTGGATGCGCGTGCGCACGCCCAGCCGCTGGAGAATCGCCGAGACGTGTTCTTTGACGGTGTTTTCCGTCAGGCCCAACTGGCGTGCGATTGACTTGTTGGGCAGGCCTTCGAGCAGCAGCGCTAGCACCGAGCCCTGACGCGGCGTCAACCCCAGTTCCGCCGGCGTGATGGGGATGCCATGCGAGGCGCCACCTTTGCCGTTGATGCCCCCCATATCGTCTTCCGACGGGAACGACGCATCGCCGCCAAAAATACCGGCCACTGCCTTGGAGAATGCATGGGCATCGGCGTGCTTGCCGATGAAGCCGATGGCGCCCAGCGCTTGGGCCTTGGCGACGATTTCCGGCGTGTTTTCCGCCGACATGAAGGCAAAGCGCGCTTCCGGCAGCTTGCCGCGCAGTTCGCGCATGGCGTCGAAACCCGTGCAATCAGACAGCCACACATCCAGCAGCACGACGTCCGGTCGGACGCCTTCTTCAATCAGCGCCAGCGCTTGGCGCCGGCCAATAGCCGCGTGCACCTGAACTTCAGGCAAGGCGTGCGCAAGAAACGTGGTCGTGCCAGATAAGGCGAGAGGGTGGTCGTCGACCACCAGCAGGCTACGCAGCGAGCTCGTCATTCTTATTCCCCGGTGAGGGCAATGCCCTCTTGTTGTTGTACGCGTGTCGACCCGGCGCGGGCGATGGCCGACAAGCCGGGTGTCTCACCCTGTGCCGATCGACCGTCACGGTATTGCCCGCACGCTGTTGCAGCGCAGGATGAACAGGCGTTTGATACGCGTCGGATCACCGCTGGCAGCCCACCCGACCCCTCGGGAGCGCGGACAATTATGGTGCTGAGATTATCAGAGCGCGCCAAAGCGCGCCAACGGTTGCCCCTTCCTTTTGCTGGCGCGACAGGGTTTTTGTCGGCACGCGTCGGCAAAATGCCACGGTGGCTGCAAAAGCGCCCGCGGCATGGCTGCGCAGGCGTCACACCCGATTTTCTCGGGGAACTCCGGCGCACTTGATAAAATGCCGCGATGAAAAACATCGTCATTCTCATTTCCGGACGCGGTTCCAATATGGAAGCCATTGTCCGCGCCTGTCAGGCCGAAGGTTGGTCGGGACGCATTGCCGCCGTCATTTCTAATCGGCCCGATGCGGCAGGACTTAAATTTGCCGCGTCGCACGGCATTGCCACCGCGGTGGTCGACCACAAGGCGTTCCCCGATCGCGACAGCTTCGACGCCGCCCTGGCGCAGGTGATCGACGGCTTTTCGCCGGATTTGGTGGTGCTGGCCGGCTTCATGCGCATCCTTACGCCGGGCTTTGTAAAGCGCTACGCCGGGCGCATGCTGAACATTCATCCGTCGCTGCTGCCGTGCTTCCCCGGCTTGCACACGCACGAGGCCGCGTTGGCCATGGGCGTGAAGGTGCATGGCGCGACGGTGCATTTCGTCACGGCCGACCTGGACCACGGCCCGATCGTGCTGCAGGCCATCATCGACGTGCGTCAGGACGACACGCCCGACTCGCTGGCCGGGCGGCTGCTGGCGCAAGAACACACGATCTATCCGCGTGCCGTACGCTGGTTCGTGGAAGGGCGGTTGTCGATCGAAGACGGTGTTGTGCGCGTTTCTCCGGATGAATCGCAGCTTGTCATTGGCATCAACGCCCGGGAGGCAGCATGAGTCAGGATCGTCAGCGTTCGCGCGGCAATGGAAATGGTGGGACGGGCAACAAGCGTGCCGGTTCCGGTGGCGGCGGCTGGTATCGGGCGCCGCAGGGCAAGCCCGCGCCCCGTAGCGCCCCGCGTCCCCGCACGGGCGTGCATGGCAGCCATCTGGAACACCTGGATAAGGTGCTGGCGCGCCTGCTGCACTTTGCGGCGCCGGCCGACATGGTGGTCAGCCAGTACTTCCGCGAGCACCACGAACTTGGCCACCGCGAGCGCGGCATCATCGCTGAGGCAGCCTTTGCCGTGCTGCGCCGCAAGGTGGAGTTCGGTCAGTTTGCCGAGAGCGGCACTGGCCCGGCGCGTCGTCGCCTTGTGCTGCTTGGCTTGTTGCAGACCGCCGGGCGTGAGGCCATTGCCCCGTTCCTGAACCCGGCCGAAGCCGAATGGCTGGATCGCTGGGAAAACCGCGACCGTGCCGCGCTGGCAGCCCGCGTGCGTGCCAATCTGCCCGACTGGCTGTTCGACGCACTGGTTGCGCAGCACGGTGCGGATTTCACCGAAGCGCTGGCGCAAGCGTGGCTGACGCCCGCGCCGCTGGACTTGCGGGTGAACACGCTCAAGGGCGAGCGCGAAGCCGTGCTTGCAACACTGGCCGAAGCCGGTATTGAAGGTGCTGCGGCGCCGCTGTCGCCGGTGGGCATTCGCCTGGCGGGTAAGCCGGCGTTGAACAAGCTCGATATCTTCACCAACGGCACGGTCGAGGTTCAGGACGAGGGCAGTCAACTGCTCTGCCAATTGCTGGCACCCAAGCGCGGCGAGATGGTGGTCGATTTCTGTGCTGGCGCCGGTGGCAAGACTCTGGCGATCGGCGCGGCGATGCGCTCGACCGGGCGCCTGTATGCCTTCGATGTATCGGAAAAGCGCTTGTCGAACCTGGGCCCGCGCCTGGCGCGCAGCGGCCTGTCGAACGTGCATCCGGGCCGGATCGACAGCGAGCACGATGCCAAGGTCAAGCGGCTGGCGGGCAAGATCGATCGCGTGTTGGTCGACGCGCCGTGCAGCGGTCTGGGTACGTTACGCCGCAATCCGGACCTGAAGTGGCGCCAGTCCGCGCAGGCCGTGGAAGAAATGTCGGCCAAGCAGTTGTCGATCCTGACATCGGCGGCGCGGCTGCTGAAACCGGGCGGCCGCCTCGTTTACGCGACCTGCAGTGTGCTGGCGCGCGAGAACCAGCAGGTGGTCGAGCAGTTCCTGGCCGCGCATGAAGATTTCGTGCTCGTGCCCGCTGGTGAGGTGCTGGCCGCGCAGAAGATCGCCCTGGAAATGGGGCCCTACCTGGAGCTGTATCCGCACTCGCATCAGACCGACGGCTTCTTCGCGGCTGTGCTGGAGCGCCGCGCATGATGCTGCGCCGCTTGGGTTGGCTGCTGGCCGCATGGCTGGTGTTTGCTGAAGGCGGCGTGGCGCTGGCCCGCAGCACACCGCCGGTGCAGCCGGCCAAGGGTACGGTGCAGGCTGCGTTCACGCCCGACGATGACATCGAAGGGTTGTTGGCCGATGCCATCGACCAGGCGCGCGAGCAGGTGCTGGTGCAGGCGTATCTGCTGTCGAACAAGGCGATTACGCGTGCGTTGCTGGCGGCGCATCAGCGCGGCGTGGATGTGCGCGTGCTGGCCGATCGCGAGCAGATGACGCGCTCCGGCGGCAGCCGCGTGCCCGAGGTGGCCAATGCGGGCATCCCCGTCTGGCTAGAGGTGCGCTACAAGAACGCGCACAACAAGGTCATCGTGATCGACCCGCGCGGCGCGCATCCGGTGCTGGTCACCGGTAGCTTCAACTTCACGCAGACCGCGCAGCGCGGCAATGCCGAGAACGTCCTGATCGTGCGCGGCGACGCCGATCTCGCCCAACGCTATGCCGCCAATTGGCAGAAGCATGTGGGCGATGCGTTGCCCTATCGGACCCAATAATGGGTCGCAATAACCGGTCACGCCAATGAACGGATTGCCGCTGAACCTGAACCACTTCGCGCTGGGCCACATGATCGACGACATCGTCTCCGATCTGGGTGGTCCGCGCTTTATCTGGCAACTGGGCGTGCTGGTGCTGGTGCTCGTTGCCGCGTGGCTGATTGCGCGGCCGATTGCGCGGCGCTTGCATACGGCCCATGTGAACGACACGTTCGCCCTGCGTTTTGCCTGGTCGAGCCTGGAGCGGGCGATGTTCCCGCTGATCGGCTGGCTGCTGGTGGTGGGCGCGCGCTATGCGCTGATCGGAACCATGCCGATCAGCGTGTTCCGCCTGGCTGCCGTGCCGCTGTTCGGCCTGACGATTCTCTATCTCGGCTTCTACGTGCTGCGCCGCGTGCTGTCGGCCAATGGTGAGTTGCACGGCATGCTCGTCGTCGCCGAGCGCGTGCTGACCACGCTGATGTGGATCGGCATGGTGCTCTACGTGCTGGGCGTGCTGGGCGATGTGGTGGATTACCTCGACGGCATTCGCTTTGCGCTGGGCGGCAAGCAGAAGGTGAGCCTCGCCGCCATGCTGATGGGCGTGGTGTGGATTCTTGTCACCGTGCTGGTGGCGATGTGGTTCGGCTCGTGGCTGGACAGCCGCATTACGCGCGCTTCTGCCATCGACGCCAACCTGAAGGTGGTGCTGTCGCGTGTGACCAAGGCGGTGCTGTTGCTGGTGTCGTTGCTGCTGAGCCTGTCGCTCGTGGGCATCGACCTGACGGTGCTGTCGGTGTTTGGCGGCGCGCTGGGTGTGGGCCTGGGCTTCGGTTTGCAGAAGATCGCCAGCAATTACGTCTCGGGCTTCATCATCCTGCTCGAGCGCTCGCTCAAGCTCGGCGATCAGATTACGGTCAGCACATACACCGGCATCGTCACGCAGATCCGCACGCGCTACACCGTGGTGCGCAACGGCGATGGCGATACGCTGGTTCCGAACGAACTGATGGTCGCGCAAGCCGTGCAGAACCACAATGAGCGCGGCACCGTGCGCGTGGCAGTGCGCGTGCAGGCGTCGTATGCCGCCGATCCTGAAGCGGTGCTGTCGCTGCTGCTGCAATGCCCCGAGGGCATCTCACGCATTCTGCCCGAGCCGGCGCCCGCCGCCTTCATGGCCCTGTTTGCAGACAGCGGCATCGAGTACGAACTTGGCGTGTGGATCGCGGATCCGCACAACGGCAAGCTGGGCGTCCAGTCCGATCTGAATCGCGCTATCTATCGCCGTTTCAAAGAGGCGGGCATCGACATTCCGTATCCGCAACGGGAAGTGCGTGTGCTCGGGCCGCTGGGGCCGCAGCAGGGCGCTTCAAGCACTTCGGGTGATGCAGCAGCCTCATCCAGCGCATCCGTGCCGACCTAACACATCTGTAGGCGGAACGGTGCCCACTTGTCTGAGGTCAAATCAGCGGGTTTCCCCCATGGAATGGAGGGGGTATTCGGTTAAAATGTTAAATGCTCCCACGAAGGATCAGACGGCCGGTCGCAAAAGCTTAGCACTTGCGACAATGCGCCGCGAACACCTTGTATTGCGCTGGGGCGGAGGTCATATGGGTAGCAGCCGCAAGCTCGCCGATGTGACGCGCAAGCCGGGTGCCAACACCCGAATCCCCGCCAACACGACCCCGTTGTCGTAACGCTACGACAGCGGATGGCCTTAAGAGGCAGCAACGTCCGGATCAGTTGATGGATAAAAAGCTGCTTTGATCACCCCGAGTTGACCACGGAGAACACTTTGATCGACTCCTTTCTGACTTTCCTTGCCAACGGCACCCTCGATTGGGCCTGGTGGCAGATCCTGATTTTCACGCTGGTGGTGACGCACATCACGATCGCCTGCGTCACGATTTTTCTGCACCGTTGCCAGGCGCACCGGGCGCTGGACGTGCATCCCATTGCCGGACACTTCTTCCGTTTCTGGCTGTGGCTGACCACCGGCATGGTCACCAAGGAATGGACCGCCATTCACCGCAAGCACCACGCCAAGTGCGAAACCGAAGACGATCCGCACAGCCCGCAGACCCGTGGCATCCGCAAAGTGCTGATGGAAGGTGCTGAGCTGTATCGCGCCGAGGCCAAGAACAAGGAAACGATCCAGAAGTTCGGCCACGGTACGCCGGACGATTGGGTTGAGAAGAACGTGTACTCGAAGTTCACGTGGCAGGGCGTCGGTTTGATGCTGATCCTGGACGTGCTGATGTTCGGCGCGCTGGGCCTGACGGTGTGGGCGGTGCAGATGCTGTGGATCCCGATCCACGCTGCCGGCATCATTAACGGTCTGGGCCACTTCTGGGGCTACCGCAACTTCGACTGCGAAGACGCTTCGACCAACGTGTCGCCGTGGGGCATCATCATCGGCGGCGAAGAGCTGCACAACAATCACCACACGTACGCTACGTCGGCTAAGTTTTCGGTCAAGTGGTACGAGTTCGACATCGGCTGGGGCTACATCCGCGCGCTCGAAATCGTCGGTTTGGCGAAGGTCAAGAAAGTGGCGCCAAAGGCACGTTTTGGCGACGTGAAGCCGGTCGACCAGAACACGCTGGAAGCCATCATCGCGAACCGCTATGACGTGATGGCTCGCTACGCCAAGACTGTTAAGACCGCTTACCGCCAAGAGCTGGCCAAGTTGAAGGACTCGCGCGCTGTTGAGTACCGTGCGCTGAAGCCGGCCCGCAAGTGGTTCCACCGCGACGAAACCAAGCTGGGCGCGCCGCAGCGTGAGCAGCTCTCGCAAATCGTGTCGGACCATTCGGCGTTGCACACCTTCGTTGAAATGCGTCGCGAGCTTGGCGCGCTGTGGGGCCGTTCGAACGCCACGCGCGAGCAACTACTGCATCAACTGCAAGAGTGGTGCAAGCGCGCCGAGGAAAGCGGCATCCACGCGCTGCAGGAATTTGCTGTTCGCCTGCGCCGTTACGCCTGACTTTCTTGTCTCATAGGTGAAGCCCCGCTCCGCAGCGGGGCTTTTCTTTTGGGTAAACTGCCCCAACTCACATTTTTAACGGGCCGCGACAATGTATCGCGGTGCCAGTCCTCCTCACACGCCGTCCGTTTCATTGCCGCGCCAGCTTCTCGGCGCCTTAACAGCGCGAATGGACGCGGAGACCACCATGGAAACCCACATCAAGACGGTTGAATTCGAGCGCCCGGATATGCTTTCCGAAGCGCAATCCGGCGCCAGTTGCGTGGCCCACGCTTGGGCCAAGGTGCCGCCGGTGCTGTCGCGCGAGGAACGCGACGAACTGAAGGCTCGCATCAAGCGCCTGCTCAAGGAACGCGAGGCCGTGCTGGTCGCGCACTACTACGTTGACGCTGACCTGCAGGACCTGGCCGAGGAGACCGGTGGCTGCGTGTCCGACTCGCTCGAAATGGCGCGCTTCGGCCGCGACCATTCGGCCAAGACATTGATCGTGGCAGGCGTGCGCTTCATGGGCGAGACCGCCAAGATTCTGAGCCCCGAAAAGACTGTGCTGATGCCGGACCTTGACGCGACCTGCTCTCTGGATCTGGGTTGCCCGCCGGATGAGTTCGCCGCCTTCTGCGACGCGCATCCGGATCGCACCGTGGTCGTCTATGCCAATACCAGCGCCGCTGTGAAGGCACGTGCCGACTGGATGGTGACCTCATCGATCGGCCTGAAGATCGTGCAGCATCTGCATGCGCAGGGAAAGAAAATCCTGTGGGCTCCCGATCGTCATCTCGGCAGCTACATTCAGAAGCAGACCGGCGCCGACATGCTGATGTGGCAGGGCTCCTGTCTGGTGCACGACGAGTTCAAGGGCGTGGAGCTCGACCTGCTGCGCGCCGAGCACCCGAACGCGAAGATTCTCGTCCACCCGGAATCGCCTGAATCTGTGGTGGCGCAGGCCGATGTGGTGGGTTCGACTTCGCAGCTGATTGCGGCAGCGCAGTCGTTGTCAGCGCAGGAATTCATCGTCGCGACCGACAACGGCATCCTGCACAAGATGCGCATGGCGGCTCCGGGCAAGCGCTTTATCGAGGCGCCGACCGCCGGCAACGCCGCCACCTGCAAGAGCTGCGCGCATTGCCCATGGATGGCGATGAATGCGCTGACCAATCTGGCCGAGGTGCTGGAAACCGGTCGCAACGAGATCCATGTTGATCCCGCCGTCGGTAAGCAGGCCGTGGTCTGCATCGATCGCATGCTGGATTTTGCCGCGCGGGAAAAAGCCGTGGTTCGCCCGCAGGGTGAACTGGCAGCCAACGCGCAACTCTTTCAAGGAATCGGTCCGGCATGACGGCAACCCAGATGAACGCGACGAGCTTTGCTACGGCGGCTCAGGCAATTTTCGATAGCTTTGGCCCGGCACTGCACGAGGCATTGTCCGCCAACGTGGCTGCTGCGATTGCCGAGGACGTCGGCACGGGTGACCGCACCGGTTTGCTGATCCCAGCCGATCGCCATGCGCGCGCGCGGGTGATTGTGCGCGAGACCGCCGTGCTGTGTGGCACGCCTTGGTTCGATGCATGCATGCGCGCCGTTGATCCGACGCTGCGCGTTACATGGCGCCAGCACGAAGGCGACCGCATGGCGCCCGATTCGGTGGTGTGCGAGATCGAAGGCCCGGCGCGATCGCTGCTGACAGCCGAACGCCCGTCGCTGAACTTCCTGCAATTGCTTTCCGGTGTGGCGACAACAACGTCGCGTTACGCTGCGGCCATCGACGGCACGCGCGCCCGCGTGCTTGATACGCGCAAGACGCTGCCGGGCCTGCGCCTGGCGCAGAAGTACGCCGTGCGTATCGGTGGTGGCGAGAACCAACGCCTGGCGTTGTATGACGGCATCCTGATCAAGGAAAACCACATCGCTGCGGCGGGTGGCGTGACGGCAGCCCTGCGTGCGGCGCAGGCACTGAACACCGGGGTGACGATCCAGGTCGAGGTGGAAACGCTGACTCAGCTTGAAGAGGCGCTGGCGGCGGGCGCTACGTCCGTGCTGCTGGACAACTTCGAGCCGCCTGCGATGCGTGAGGCTGTGCGCGTGACGGCGGGCAGGGCGCTACTGGAGGTGTCCGGCGGCGTGAGCATCGAGACGATCCGCGCGTTTGCCGAAACGGGTGTGGACCGTATCTCCGTCGGCGCGCTGACGAAGGACGTACGCGCGACCGACTTCTCTTTGCGGATCGTCGAGTAAGCCTTAGCGTTTCCGGGCGATCTGCCGATGGGTCGGCTGCATGACTGTCGGCAGCGCCTTGGGCAGCGTCTCGGGGTAGTCGCGCGAGAAATGCAGGCCGCGGCTCTCATGCCGTGACAGCGCACTGTCGACGATCAGCGAGGCAGCCTCGACGAGGTTGCGCAGCTCCAGCAGATCGTGGCTCACGCGGAAGTTGGCGTAGTACTCCGTAATTTCTTCGCGCAACAGGGCGATGCGGTGCTGCGCGCGTTCCAGCCGCTTGTTCGTGCGCACGATGCCGACGTAGTTCCACATCATGCGGCGCAGTTCGTCCCAGTTGTGCGAGACGACGACTTCCTCATCGGCGTCGGTCACGCGGCTCTCATCCCACGCGGGAATCTGCACCGACGTTGGGTTCGAGGGCGGTTGCGCGAGGATGTCCTCCGCCGCGCCACGCCCGATCACCATGCATTCCAGCAGCGAATTGCTCGCCAGCCGGTTGGCGCCGTGCAGGCCCGTGTAGGCCGTCTCGCCCACGGCGTACAGCCCCGCGATATCCGTGCGCCCGAGGTGATCCGTCACCACGCCGCCGCACGTGTAGTGGGCCGCCGGCACCACCGGAATCGGTTGGCGCGTGATGTCGATGCCCAGCTCCAGGCAGCGTGCCATGATGGTCGGGAAATGTTCCTTGAGGAACTCCGGGCTCTGGTGGCTGATGTCCAGATAGACGCAGTCCAGGCCACGCTTCTTCATCTCGAAGTCGATGGCGCGCGCGACGATATCGCGCGGAGCGAGCTCAGCGCGCTCATCGTGCGCCGGCATGAAGCGCGTGCCGTCGGGCAGGATCAGCTTGCCGCCTTCACCGCGCACGGCTTCGGTAATCAGGAATGATTTCGCGAACGGGTGGTAAAGACATGTGGGGTGGAACTGGATGAATTCCATGTTCGCTACCCGGCAGCCCGCGCGCCAAGCCATGGCGATGCCGTCGCCGCTGGCCGTGTCCGGATTTGTCGTATAGAGATAGACCTTGCCCGCGCCGCCCGTGGCCATCACGGTTTGGCTCGCGGTAATCGTCTTGACGTGGCCCGATGCAATGTCGAGCGCATACAGGCCATGGCAGCGCATGCCCGGCTGCCCCAGCTTCGCATCGGTAATCAGGTCGATCGCAAAGTGGTCTTCCAGCAGCGTGATGTTCGGGTGGTTGCGTACCTTCTCAACCAGCGTCGTGACCACGGCATGGCCGGTGGCATCGGCGGCGTGGATGATGCGTCGATGGCGATGGCCGCCCTCGCGCGTCAGGTGGAAGCCGAGTTCAGCCTGCTCGTCGCGCGTGAAAGGCACGCCATGGCCGATCAGCCATTCAATGGCCGAGCGCCCGTTTTCGACGATGTAGCGGGTGGCGGCTTCATCGCACAGTCCTGCCCCGGCGATGAGCGTGTCGTCGACGTGTTCGTCATGGCTGTCGCCTGAATCGAGCACTGCGGCAATGCCGCCCTGCGCCCAGTCGCTGGCGCCTTCCGGCAGGCTGCGTTTGCTGATGACGACCACGCGGCGGTGATCGGCTAAGTGCAGGGCGACGGTCAGACCCGCCAAGCCGCTGCCAACAACGGCAACATCGAAATTCATGGAAGACGCGGGAAGCGGTGCGAACGCGGCCGGTGGATAACACAGCCGCGTGTCAATTGGAAAGAAGAGGAGTGTACACCCCAGCATGCGCCAAACAGCAGGCAACAAAAAACCCGCCTGAGAGCGGGTTTTTGCTGTCGGTCATGCCGACGGAAACAAGATGCGCAATCCGCGAGGATTACTTGATCTTGGTTTCCTTGTAAGCGACGTGCTTGCGGGCGACGGGATCGAACTTCATGATCTCCATCTTTTCCGGCTTGGTGCGCTTGTTCTTGGTGGTCGTGTAGAAATGACCCGTACCTGCGGTCGATTCCAGCTTGATCTTGTCGCGTCCGCCTTTGCTGGCCATGTTTAACTCCTAATTAGACTTCGCCGCGTGCGCGCAGGTCCACGAGCACTTCGTCGATGCCTTTTTTATCGATCAGGCGCAGACCAGCGTTCGAGACGCGCAGGCTGACCCAGCGGTTTTCGGATTCGACCCAGAAGCGGCGATTCTGCAGGTTCGGCAGAAAACGGCGCTTGGTCTTGTTGTTTGCGTGGGAAACGTTATTGCCGACCATCGGCGCTTTCCCGGTCACTTGACAGACGCGTGCCATGGAGCACTCCTAACTAAATTCGTTGGCTACAGTTTGCGACCGGGCGCTGGGACCAAACCAAGCGCAGCGCCACTGTAGAGGTGGGACTTCAGCGAAACGCGGATTATACACACAAAAGCGCTGGCAAATCAACGAGATCGACGGATTGCTGTTGGGCACCGTGCGATGCGGCATCGGCACTACATTTTGCCGTGTTCGAGGAAGCCGTAGACGTGGCTGCGACCAACGATCATGTGATCCAGGACGATCACGTCGAGCATGGCCAGCGCGCGGCACAGCTCTCGGGTCAGCGTGATGTCGGTTTCGCTGGGTTCAGTATTGCCGGTGGGGTGGTTGTGGGCCAGGATCACGGCGGCTGCATTGTGATGTAGTGCGCGCTTGGCGATCTCGCGCGGATAGACGCGGGCTTCCGTCAGCGTGCCGCGGAAGAGTTCTTCCCAGGCGATCAGCCGGTGTCGTACATCTAGAAAGAAGCAGGCGAACACCTCGTGGGGGCGGTGCCCCAGTGTCAGGCGCAAAAAATCCTTCACGCTTTGTGGAGAGTTAAAGGTCTGGCCCTGGGTGAAGTCTTCTTTTAGTGCGCGCCGCCCAACTTCGAGCAGCGCGTGCAGTTGCGCGTATTTGGCAGGGCCCATGCCGTTGATCGACGAGAACTCCTGTTGTGACGCATGGCACAGCCGCGCGAGCGACCCAAAGTGCGTGAGCAGCTCGCGGGCTAGGTCGACGGCGCTTTTGCCTGGCATCCCCACGCGTAGGAAGATGGCCAGCAGTTCCGCATCGGAGAGCGCGGCGGGGCCGTGGGCGAGCAGTTTTTCACGCGGCCGCTCGTGGGCGGGCCAGTCGACGATTGCCATAGTTTGGGATCAACGGAGGAAAGGCCCTGCCAGCGGGAGTGCGGCGGCTTCGCGCCTGCGGCTGCGGGGAGGGCTGACGTACAATAACGGGTTACTTTTTGGTCAAGCAGGTTAAGCGTGCAAAATTTGGTGAACGAGGCGTCCGCGGCGGCGCCAAGCGACGCAGGCAAGGTGGTTGGCCCGGATTCCTTTCTGACGCTGCACTACCGCATCGCGCTGGAAAACGACACGGACATCGTGACGACCTTCGACGACAAGCCGGCCACGCTGCTGCTCGGCCAAGGCCAGATGGCGCCGACGCTGGAACAGGCGCTGCTCGGGATGCGCGAGGGCGAGCGCACGACGTTCCGCCTGGCGCCCGAGCATGCGTTCGGCCCGCGCAATCCGGAGCTGCTGCAGCGCGTGTCGCTGGCCACGCTGCGCGAGAATTCTTCGTTTGAAGAGGATTACCAACCGGGCGACCTGGTTGAGTTCAATGCGCCGAGCGGCGGTAAATATGCCGGTGTGCTCAAGGAAGTCGGCGAAACCTCCGCGCTGTTCGACTTCAACCACCCGCTGGCCGGCCAGACGATCGTGTTTGAAGTCCAACTGATCGGCATTCTCTAATATGAGTAACGCTGTGAACGCCCCGCTTGCCCCCCGCATTGATCCTGTCACACAGGCCGACGCCGAGGTTTTGCTGGCGCAGCCGCGCGGTTTCTGCGCCGGCGTTGATCGCGCCATCGAGATTGTCGAGCGCGCGCTGGAGCTGTTTGGGGCGCCCATTTACGTGCGCCACGAGATCGTGCACAACGCCTATGTCGTTGGCGATCTGCGCAACAAGGGCGCGGTGTTCGTGCAGGAACTCGACGATGTGCCCGTTGGCGGCACGGTCATCTTCAGCGCGCATGGCGTATCGCGTGCGGTGCGCGAGGCGGCGGAGGCGCGCGGCCTGCGCGTGTTCGATGCGACCTGCCCGCTGGTGACCAAGGTGCACGTGGAAGTCTCGAAGATGCGTGCGCAGGGTTTCGAGATCATCATGATTGGGCACAAGGGCCATCCCGAGGTGGAAGGCACCATGGGCCAGGCCAACGACGGCATGCTGCTGGTCGAGTCCGTCGACGACGTTGCGCATATTGAGGTGAAAGACCCGACGCGCCTGGCCTACGTGACGCAGACGACATTGTCGGTGGACGAGACCCAGGAGATCGTGGCGGCCATCAAGGCACGCTTTCCGACCGTGCACGAGCCGAAGAAGCAGGACATCTGCTACGCGACACAGAATCGCCAGGACGCTGTGAAGTTCATGGCGCCGCAAGTGGAAGTGGTGATCGTGGTCGGTAGCCCGAACAGCTCGAACTCGAACCGCCTGCGTGAGCTGGCCGAAAAGCTGGGCGTGCCTGCCTATATGGTGGATACACCTGAACAGGTGCGGCCCGAATGGGTGGCCGGCAAGCGCCGCGTGGGCCTGACGGCGGGGGCTTCGGCGCCCGAAGAGCTGGCGCAATCGATCGTCGACCGGCTCAAGGTGCTGGGCGCGCGCACTGTGCGTCCGCTCGACGGCATCCAGGAAAACATGTCCTTCCCCCTTCCGAGGGGTCTTCAAATCAATTGAATACCTTTATGTAAATACCCACTTAAAAGCGCACAAAAACTGTGCGCCCTAATGCGGTGCATAAAGCGCTTTTGAGGAATCAGCGGCCACTTCTTCCCGGAGTGGCCGTTTTGTTTTGTGCGTTGCAAAACCTCTTCAATACCGGCGAAGCCTTGATTTACCGTGGAAAACGCCCGCCAAGCCGCATAAATAGGGGGTTTCCCCTAGTCTGGCACACTTCTTGATAAGCCTATCAGCCGTTCGCGAATGCCTGCGCGAAATGACGCCTGTTTGGGCATTGGGGAAAGCCCGTAAAGCGGCGTAGTTACTGCAAAAATCGTTGTTGCGACGCGTATTGCATCCGCAATAAAAGGGGATACAATTCGCGCGTTTCAAATTGAAACAATCGGCGCGGGGGGAGCGGCCGGGAGGCAGGACGCTCTTCTTGCTCTTGCGAGATCTAGGAGATCACTCATGCAAATTAAGTTTGCCAAAGTTCTGCCGCTTGCGGCTGCCGTGGCACTCGTAGCAGCTTGCGGTAAGAACGAGGAAAAGCCCGCAGACCAAGCTGCTGCACCTGCAGCAACGTCGGCTCCGGCTGCTGCTGGCGGCGGCGAGACCGTCGTCAAGATCGGTCACGCGGCTCCGCTCACGGGCGGTATTGCTCACCTTGGCAAAGACAACGAAAACGGTGCACGCCTGGCCGTTGAAGAAGCCAACAAGGAAGGCCTGACCATCGACGGCAAGAAGATCAAGCTGGAACTGGTCGGTGAAGACGATGCAGGCGACCCGAAGACCGGCACCGCCGTCGCGCAGAAGCTGGTTGACGAGCACGTTGTTGCTGTCGTTGGTCACCTGAACTCGGGCGTTTCGATCCCGGCCTCGAAGATCTACAGCGATGCAGGCATCGTGCAGATCTCGCCGTCGTCGACGAACCCCGACTACACCAAGCAAGGCTTCAAGACGACCTACCGCGTGGTCGCGACCGACGCGCAGCAAGGCCCGGCACTGGCGAACTACGCCGCCAAGACCTTGGGCGCCAAGACCGTGGCAATTGTTGATGATGCCACCGCCTACGGTAAGGGCTTGGCCGACGAGTTCGAGAAGACCGCGAAGGCGGACGGCGTGAACGTCGTGGCGCGTGAGGCGACCAACGACAAGGCGACCGACTTCAAGGCCATTCTGACCAAGATCAAGGGCAAGAAGCCGGACGTGATCATGTACGGCGGCATGGACGCCACCGGCGGCCCGTTCGCCAAGCAAGCCAAGGAACTGGGCATCACGGCCAAGATCGTTGGCGGCGACGGCGTGTGTACCGACAAGGTGGCCGAACTGGCTGGCGACGCAATCGACAACATCGTCTGCTCGGAAGCAGGCCTGGCGCTGTCGAAGATGGAGAAGGGCGCGGACTTCGACAAGAAGTACCAAGACCGTTTCCACACGCCGGTGCAGATCTACGCTCCGTTCACGTATGACGCCGTCAACGTGATCATCGACGCGATGAAGCGTTCCAACTCGACCGATCCGGCCAAGATCCTGGCTGCCATGCCGGCAACCAACTACAACGGCGTGATCGGCAACATCTCGTTCGATGACAAGGGTGACCTGAAGCAAGGTTCCATCACCCTGTACAACTACAAGGACAAGAAGAAGACTGTTCTTGACGTTGTGAAGATGTAATCGAAGGGTTATCCGCCCTAAAAACGGCACCGCGACTACCCCTGCGGTGCCGTTTTTCATAGCCTCGCCAATGAAACAAGGCCCTCACCATGGGCGTGTCGGCAGGCCGCTTACCAGCAACCTCACCTTACCCATCCGATTGATCGCATACCTTGCGGGCACGTCATCCCGTCGCCTACAACAAAGCAAGGCATAGCAGGAGCTGTTCTCATGGATATCTTTATCCAGCAGATCGTGAACGGTCTGGTGCTCGGCAGCATTTACGCGCTGATCGCACTTGGCTACACCATGGTCTACGGTATTCTCGGCATCATCAACTTCGCCCACGGCGATGTTCTGATGGTTGGGGCAATGTCTGCCCTGACTGCCATCAACTTCCTCCAGAAGTACTTCCCCAATCTGCCTGACTGGCTCACGCTGGTGTTTGCACTGCTGTTTGCAATGCCCGTCTGCGCCATCGTGGCCTACACCATCGAACGTGTCGCTTACCGGCCGCTGCGCAATGCGCCGCGTCTGGCGCCGCTGATCACCGCCATCGGCGTGTCGATCGTGCTGCAGACACTCGCGATGATGATCTGGTCGCGCAACCCTCTGACCTTCCCGCAACTGCTGCCTTCGAGCCCGATTGATATCGGCTCCACGGGCGCAACCATTACGGGCAAGGAAATCGTCATCATCGCGGTGTCAATCGTGGTGATGATCGGGCTGATCCTGCTGGTCAACCGCACCAAGCTCGGCCGCGCCATGCGCGCTACCGCCGAGAACCAGCGTGTGGCAGGCCTGATGGGCGTCAACCCGAACTTCGTGATCTCCGCCACCTTCATGATCGGCGCTGCCATGGCTGCGGTCGCCGGCGTGATGATGGCAACCAACTACGGCAATGCTCACTTCTACATGGGCTTCATCCCCGGCCTGAAGGCGTTTACCGCCGCAGTGCTGGGCGGCATCGGCAACCTGGCAGGCGCCATGGTTGGCGGCATGCTGCTGGGCCTGATCGAAGCACTGGGTGCCGGTTATATCGGTGATCTGACTGGCGGTGTGTTCGGTTCGAACTACCAGGATGTGTTCGCATTCATCGTGCTGATTGGCGTGCTGCTGTTCCGCCCGTCCGGCATCATGGGCGAACGCGTTGCGGACCGCGCATAAGAAGGGGAGCGCCATGACAGAAAATTTCAAAGCGCCGATGAAGACGCGCGCCGCGCTGTACGGTTTCCTGATCCTTGCGATCTTCGCGCCGTTCATCGTAGGTGCCGCAGGTGGCAACTATTGGGTGCGCGTGCTGGACTTCGCGCTGCTGTACATCATGCTGGCCCTGGGCCTGAACATCGTAGTGGGCTTTGCCGGCCTGCTTGATCTGGGCTACATCGCGTTCTACGCGGTGGGCGCCTACATGATGGCGTTGCTGGGTTCGCCGCACCTGTCCAACCAATTTGAGTGGATTCACAACCTGTTCCCCAACGGCCTGCACCTTGTTGTCTGGTGGGTGATTCCGCTGGGTGCCGGGTTGGCGGCGCTGTTCGGCATTCTGCTGGGCACGCCGGTGCTGAAGCTGCGCGGTGACTACCTTGCCATCGTGACGCTGGGCTTTGGTGAAATCATCCGGATCTTCATGAACAACCTCGACCGCCCGGTGAACATCACCAACGGTCCGAAGGGCATCAACCTGATCGAGCCGGTCAAGATCTTCGGGTTCGACTTCTCGAAGCGCCATGATTTCTTCGGCATCCGCTTCGACTCGGTCTACATGTATTACTACCTGTTCGTGTTCCTGGCCGCGATCATCATCATCGTGTGCCTGCGGCTGCAGAACTCGCGTATTGGTCGTGCATGGGTGGCGCTGCGTGAAGATGAAATCGCTGCCAAGGCGATGGGCATCAACACCCGCAACATCAAGCTGCTGGCCTTTGCGATGGGTGCGTCGTTCGGTGGTGTGTCTGGTGCGATGTTCGCGTCGTTCCAGGGCTTTGTGTCACCGGAATCGTTCGTGCTGTGGGAGTCGATCTACATCCTGGCGATCGTGGTGCTGGGCGGCATGGGCCATATCCCGGGTGTGATTCTGGGCGGCATTCTGCTGGTGGGCTTCCAGGAACTGCTGCGCGCCCTGGCCGAGCCGGTGCAGAACAAGCTGTTCGGCCATGTGATCGTGGAAGCGGAAGTGCTTCGTCAGTTGCTGTTCGGCCTGGCGATGGTTGGGGTGATGCTGTATCGCCCTGCGGGCCTGTGGCCCTCGCCGCGCAAGGAAGACCGTCCGCAAAAGCAGCGGGCTGGTGGACTGTCCCGTATCTGATGGAGGCACGCACATGAGCAATAACAACGTCCTCCTCTCGATCCGAGGAGTCCAGAAGCGTTTCGGCGGCCTGCAAGCGCTGTCCGACGTGAACCTGGAAATTCGCGAAGGCGAAATCTACGGTTTGATCGGCCCGAACGGCGCCGGCAAGACCACGTTCTTCAACGTCATCACGGGCCTGTACACGCCTGACGCAGGCGAGTTCGTGCTGGCCGGCACGCCCTACCAGCCGACCGCCGTGCACGAAGTGGCCAAGGCTGGCATTGCGCGCACGTTCCAGAACATCCGCTTGTTCGGCGACATGACCGCGGCAGAAAACGTCATGGTCGGCCGTCACGTGCGCACCAAGGCCGGCTTGATCGGCGCGGTGTTCCGCACCAAGGCTGCACGCGAGGAAGAGCAGTCGATCGAAGACTGGGCGCACGACCTGCTGGACTACGTCGGCATCGGCAAGTACGCCAATTACACGGCGCGCAACCTGTCGTACGGTCACCAGCGTCGTCTGGAAATCGCACGTGCCCTGGCCACGCAGCCCAAGCTGCTGGCCCTGGACGAACCGGCCGCCGGCATGAACGCCACCGAAAAGGTGGAACTCCGTGGCCTGCTCGACAAGATCCGTTCCGACGGCAAGACCATCCTGCTCATCGAGCACGATGTAAAGCTGGTGATGGGCCTGTGCAACCGCCTGACCGTGCTGGATTACGGCAAGGTAATCGCACAAGGCCTGCCGCATGAAGTGCAGAGCAACCCCGCCGTGATCGAGGCCTACCTCGGCGCGTCAGCGCACTGACGCAGAGGAACGGAATATGAAACCAGTAATGTTGAAGATCGACAGCCTGAAGGTCGCGTACGGCGGCATCCAGGCGGTCAAGGGCGTGGATCTGGAGATTCGCGAAGGTGAGCTGGTCACGCTGATCGGTGCCAACGGCGCCGGCAAGACGACCACCATGAAGGCCATCACCGGCCTGCAGGGCTGGGCCGGCGGTGACGTGCAGTATCTGGGCAAGTCCATCAAGGGCGTGCCGAGCTACAACCTGCTCAAGCAGGGCCTGGCGATGGTGCCGGAAGGCCGCGGCGTGTTCGCGCGCATGACCATCGTCGAGAACCTGCAGATGGGTGCCTTCACGCGCAACGACGAGGCCAACATCAAGGCCGATATCGACCGCATGTTCGGCATTTTCCCGCGCCTGAAGGAGCGTGCAAACCAGCTGGCCGGCACGATGTCGGGCGGCGAGCAGCAGATGCTGGCCATGGCGCGTGCGCTGATGAGCCAACCGAAGCTGCTGCTGCTGGACGAGCCGTCGATGGGTCTCTCGCCGATCATGGTGGAGAAGATCTTCGAGGTCGTGCGCGACATCTCGGCGCAAGGCGTGACCGTGCTGCTCGTTGAGCAGAACGCGCGCCTGGCGCTGCAGGCAGCGCACCGCGGCTACGTGATGGACTCCGGTCTCATCACCATGAGCGGCGATGCCAAGCAGATGCTGGACGACCCGAAGGTGCGTGCCGCCTACCTGGGCGAGTAAGCACCCTCAAGCACCACGAGAAAGCCCCGCGATTGCGGGGCTTTTTCTTTGCGCGTGACCAACGCTTCAGGCAGATGCCGCCGTGTAGATGTTCGGCCGATGCAACTGCATGAACCCGACGCCCTCCGGCACATCGGTAAAGCCGTGCTTGCGATAAAGCCAGTCGGCGCCCGTTGTCACCAACACTGTGCGGCGCAGCGTCTGCAGGTCAGGGTGCTCGCGCAGGAAGTCCATCAACGCGTGGGAGATACCTTTCCCACGCCAAGCCTGCAGCACGAACACATCGCACAAGTACGCGAACGTTGCACGATCGGTGATGACACGCGCAAAACCAACAAGCTCGCCATGTGAGCCATCGCCGTTCAGTCGATAAGCGGCAAGGCACACCGAATTTGCGATCGATCTGTCGAACACATCGCGTGGCAGGCCGCGGGCCCAATACGTTTCCTGCGAGAGGAAGTTGTAGATGTCGTCCAGCGGGAGCCACGCGGAATCATCAGACAACACGATCCCCGTGGCCGAAACTTCTCGCGTCACGGCCATGGCAAACCTCAAGGGGGGAACTGCGATGGAGCGATGAAGGGCGACGCATTGCGCGCCGCCCCGGGGTCATGCGATGTGCTTTAGGCGTGCGCTTTCAGCAGCGTGCGCAGCATGCCGATCATCGTGTCGATCTCTTCGGTCGTCACGTTCAGCGCAGGCATGAAGCGCAGGATGTTCGGGCGCGGGGCGTTCAGCAGCAGGCCCGTCGGGTTCATCTCGCGGGCGGCTTCCACCAGTTGGCCGCCAATGTCCTTGCCGAGCAGCAGCGCGCGCAGCAGGCCGTTACCGCGTTCGCCGGCCAGGCCGAACTCTTCGCTCAGCTTGAGCAGTTGCGTGCGCAGATAGGCGCCGCGTTCTTGCACGCCGGCCAGGAAGCCCGGGGCCAGGAGTTGCTCGATCACCGAGCAGCCGACGGCCGTCATCAGCGGGTT
Source organism: Ralstonia pickettii (assembly GCF_000607165.1). Classification (GTDB taxonomy): domain Bacteria; phylum Pseudomonadota; class Gammaproteobacteria; order Burkholderiales; family Burkholderiaceae; genus Ralstonia; species Ralstonia holmesii. Next base: position 91,168 of record NZ_JFZG01000003.1, read on the forward strand.
GCCGTTGTAGGTGCCGCCCTGGTCGCCGGCCTCGAAGCTGGCAACTTCATCCGTGCACAGCAGGGCCGAGAGCGGCACGCCGCCGCCGATACCCTTGCCCAGCGTCATGATGTCCGGCTCGATGTTCGAGAGCTGGTAGGCGAAGAGCGTGCCGCAGCGGCCGCAACCGGCCTGCACTTCATCAACGATCAACAGGATCTTGTGCTTCTTGGTCAGCGCGCGCAGCTGCTGCATGAATTCCGGCGTGGCCGGCAGCACGCCGCCTTCGCCTTGCACCGGCTCAAGCATCACGCCGACAGTCTCGTCGGTGATGAGCGCTTCCACCGAGGCAATGTCGTTCAGGATGGCTTTCGGGAAGCCCGGTACCTGCGGCGCGAAGATGGTGTCCCAGCCGGCCTTGCCCGACGCGCTCATGGTGGCGAGCGTGCGGCCGTGGAAGCTGTGGTCGAACGTGATGATCTGGAACGCGCCGTTCTTATGCTTCTTGCCCCACTTGCGAGCGAGCTTGATGGCGCCTTCGTTGGCTTCGGCGCCGCTGTTGGCGAAGAACACCTTGTCGAAACAGCTGTGCGCGGTCAACAGGCCGGCCAGCTTGGCCATTGGCTCGTTGTAGAACGCCGGGCTCGGGTTGATCAGCTTCCTGGCCTGCGCGTTCAGCGCTTCGATCATGCCGTCATTGGAGTGGCCGAGGCAGTTGACGGCCCAGCCTTGCACGAAGTCCAGATATCGCTTGCCGTTGTGGTCCGTCAGCCACGAGCCCTTGCCTTCGGTGAAGATGATCTCGGGCCGATTGGTGATGTACATCAGGGACTGGACGGGGTAGTCAGCAAACGCCATGGCAAAGCTCCAGAAAAAGGCGGCAGGAAGATGAAAAACCGAAAAAACGCGAGTTGGAAAAAGACAAAGGCCACGGGGGTTGCCCCGTGGCCTTGTGATCGTCGAATCCTGTGAACCCGATATGCAATCAGCAGACAGCCGCGTGGCTTCCCGGAGGGAGCAACGTACGGCGGCGTCGGAGGTGCAGGGCTCGGTTCATAAGGCGCAAGAATAAGACGGATGCCAAGTCAAGTCAAAACGAAATTTTGACCTTCTTTGGATTTGTGCAACGTCAGCCGGCCGGGTGGAGGTCTGCCTCCGAGGTGAAGGAATCGGCGAAGAACGCGTCCGGGTGCATCCGGCACTGGGCGGCGAAATCCGTGCGGGCCGAGTTGATCACCACCGGCGCGCCGCAGGCGTAGACCTCGTGGCCTGACAGGTCAGGGTGATCGGCCATCACAGCTTGGTGAACGAAGCCGGTGCGGCCTGTCCACGCGTCTTCTGGCAAGGCGTTGGAGACGACCGGCACGTAGGTGAAGTTCGGCAGCGTGCGCGCCCATTCTTCAGCCTTGGCGTGCATGTACAGGTCTTGTGGGCGACGGCCGCCCCAGTACAACGTCATCGGGCGTGTGCTGCCGATGAACTGGGCGTGCTCGATGATCGCCTTGATGGGCGCGAAACCGGTGCCCGAGGCCAGCAGGATGATCGGCTTGTCGGATTCTTCACGCAGGAAGAAGCTGCCCAGCGGGCCCTCGAAGCGCAGGATGTCACGCTCCTTCATGGCCGGGGCGCCTTCTTTGGCGCCGAACACGTAGTCGGTAAATGCGCCGCCCGGCATGTGGCGGATGTGCAGCTCGATCGGGCCTTCGTCGTGGGGCGGGTTGGCGATCGAGTAGCTGCGGCGCTTGCCGTCGCGCAGGAGGAATTCCACGTACTGTCCGGCCAGAAATTGCATACGCTCGGTGGCAGGCAGTTGCAGCTTGACGATGGTGACGTCCGGCGCGGCCTTTTCCAGCGACGCGACGCGGCACGGAATCTTCTTGATGGGTACGTCGCCGGCGCCATGCACTTCGCGCACTTCAATCGTGACGTCAGTGGCGGGCGTGGCGCAGCAGAACAGCGCACGGCCTTCGGTGGCTTCCTGGGCGGACAGCGCGTTGGGCGAGTGGTTGCCCTGGACGATGGAGCCCTCACGCACGTGGCCCTTGCACGAACCGCACGCGCCGTTTTTGCAGCCGTATGGCAGGCCGATGCCCTGGCGCAGCGCCGCTGCAAGGATGGTCTCGCCGTCTTCGGCCTGGAATTGGCGGCCGCTGGGCAGCACGTTGATCTGGTAAGCCATACTACAATCCGAATATGTTGAAAAGAGTGTCTGGTCGCCCGTCTGGGCATGCAATGGTGGTCAATCCGGCAGCACGTCCGATGGTGAATCAGTCAGTCGCTCGGCCATCCAAATCTTCACTACGCTTGGGCCTTCCCCGCGTGTTGATCGTCGGTTGCGGCGATGTCGGACAACGCTGCCTGGCGATGCTCCGCACGCGTTTTCGCGTCTTTGCCGTCACCTCACGCCCCGAAGGTCGCGCTTCGTTGCGCGAAGCCGGCGCCGTGCCGATTGTCGCCAATCTGGACGATCCCGCGTCGCTGCGCCGCCTGCGAGGTTTAAGCCTCCGCGTGCTGCATCTGGCACCGCCGCCCGCTGCCGGCAACGATGATCCGCGTACCGCCGCGCTACTGCACGCGCTGACGCAGCCGGCTCCGGTTTCCCGGGCCACAAAACATCGCATTTTACCCGAGCGGGCGCGCAGGTCGGGTGGCCTCACTGGCCGCTTGAAAACTCACCTCCAAGCGCGCGCGTTCGTGTATGCCAGCACCAGTGGCGTCTACGGCGATGCGGGCGGCGCCTGGGTCGACGAATCCCGCCCGGTGAAGCCAACCACGGCGCGTGCCCAACGCCGTGTCGCTGCCGAGCGCCGCGTGCGCTGGTTCGGTGCGGGCGGCGGCTGGCGCACGTCGATTTTGCGCATTCCAGGCATCTATGCAGCCGACCGGCTGCCTGTCGCGCGGCTCGAACGCGGCACGCCCGCCTTGCGCCCGGAAGACGATGTCTACACCAACCACATCCACGCCGACGACCTTGCGCGCGCCCTCATTGCCGCGCTGTTCCGGGGGAAACCGCAGCGCGTGGTGCATGCCAGCGATGCATCGGAGCTGCGCATGGGCGATTACTTTGACGCCGTGGCCGACGCGCGCGGCTTGCAGCGGCCACCGCGCATTTCGCGGGCCGAGGCCGCCCAGCAGATCGAGCCGGCACTGCTGTCGTTCATGAGCGAATCGCGCCGGCTTCGCAACACGCGGCTAGCGCGCGAGTTGCGCGTGGCGCTGCGCTACCCGACGGTGGCGGATTTCCTGAGCAGCGAGGCCTGACATGAAGGCGCCTGCGCCCGCACCTGCAACGTCGTCGCACGGCGCCCGGCTGCGCCTTGCGCGGTTGGCGCTTTGGCTGTCGGCGGCGGTGGTGGGCGTAGGCGTCTCATGGTTTGCCGCCTGCTTCGTGGCGGATTCGATGAGCGCGCGCGACATGCAGCAGATGGTCGATGCGCGGCGCCAGCTGGCTGCGCAGGTGGCGGAAGGGATGTCGAACCAGATCACGGCCGACGTGGCCTTGCTGCGCGCGCTGCCGCAGACGCTCGCGCAGATCGATGCCATCCCGCGTGCCGTGGCGCGCGTCGACACCCGGCGCTGGAACCTGATGGATCAGGGCTCGCGTGCTGAAGAGGCGACGTCGCACCCGGAAGTGGTCGACATCGATGCATTCCTGAACGCGACCGCCGGCAATCTCGGGCTCGACTACGTCTGGGTCGTCAACCAACACAATTACGTGGTGCTGGCCAATAACGCCGGTCATGCCGATTCGTTCGTCGGCGTGCAGTCGAGCATGCAGCCGTACATGAAGGAGGCGATGCTGGGCGGCCTGGGCGAGCAATTCACGGTGGGCCGGGTGACGGGCGTGCCGGGCCTGTTCTTCGCTGCACCGGTGTATGACGCTGGTGGGTACCTGGTCGCGGCGATGGGCACCAAGGTAAGCCTTGCGAGGCTGCAGCACTGGGTGTCGCACCCGACATCGTTGGTGACCGATCCAAACGGATTGATCATTCTGTCGACCGACGCGTCGCTGGTGGGCAAGATCCTGCCGGATGCGCGCCTGCAGCGCATGCGTGCCAGCGACCGGTACAACGCCTACCAGCGTGTCGACTTCGAGCCGTGGCCCTATCAGCCCACTGCCAAGGCGCATCACGATGTGCCCCGCTGGGTGCCGGCCGAGGTGCGCGACACGCTGTCCTGGCGTGAGGGCAGTGCGATGCCTTCGCTCGCCGTGTCGCGCAGTGCCAGTGCGGACCTCACCATCGTCGTGGCCGAGCCGCTGCCTGCGTGGGGCCAGCAGCTTGCCAACCATGCGCGCAACCGCGCGATCGGCTTCGTGTTGTTCGTGAGCGTGCTGGTGACGTTCGTGCTGGTGGCGTGGTCTTTGGTGCGCGAGCGGCAGCATCACCGTGTAACGCGCCATTTGAACCAGCGGCTGCAACGCACCAATAGCGCGCTCGCCAACGAGGCGCATTTCGACCATCTCACGGGTGTGCTGACGCGGCGTCGCTTCCTGGCGCTGTTCGACACGGTGCTCGCGCGAGCCCACAACCGCGCCGAACCGCTCGTGCTGGTGCTGGCCGATCTGGATCACTTCAAGCGCATCAATGACACATGGGGCCACGCAGTGGGCGACATGGCGCTGCAGCGCTTTGCGTCGCTTGCGACGAGCGTGCTGCGCAGTAGTGATCTGGTCGGGCGTTTGGGCGGCGAGGAATTCGCCATGGTGATGGGCCGCACCACACTGGAAACGGCCACTGAGGTGGCGGAGCGCCTGCGTACTGCGGTGGCAGAGACGGACGAGAGTTTCCCGACCGGGCTGTCGATGACCGTCAGCATGGGCATGACGGTCTGCCGGCCGGGCGATACCGCGTCGGAGATGCTCAAGCGCGCCGACCTGGCGCTGTATCGCGCCAAGGAAAGCGGTCGCAACCGGCACGTGGCCGGCTGAAACTGGCGACTAGCGCGCGGCGCGTCCAGCGCGGCGGCGGCGTAGTTCGAGCTGCGTGCGCGTGCCCGACAGCGGCACACGGCGGAAGCGCTCGCGGCGCTGTTCCTCATCAAAGAACGCCAGCGAGGGTTTGACCAGATCGCTGCGCGAGACAATGCCCACCAGCGCGCGCGATTGCGAATCGGCCACCACCGGCAGCCGCTCCAGCCCATGCACTGCCAGGCGCGTGGCGACGATGCGGCAGGTCTCGCCGGGCAATGCCATCACGGGGGCATTCGCACCGAACAATTCGGCAACGGTGATGGCGCCGCGCTTCTGGCCCGCCAGCAGGGCATCGCGGTCGAGCATGCCGACCAACGCGCCATTCGGGCCACCTCGCACCACCGGAAACGCGCGGTGTGCCTGCTTGGCCCCAAAGCGGTTGGCGAGCGTATCGGCCAGCGTGGCCTGTGCGTCGATGGTCTGCACCGAACGCGTCATCACCTCATCCACGGCGTGACGCTCGAGCGGGTCGACGGCGTATTCGCGATAGATGTGGAAGCCGCGGCGTGCGATCTTCTCGGTCATGATCGAACGCGGCATGGTCAGCACGACAAAGCCGTAGGACACCGCCACCGCCAGCAGAATCGGCAGCAGCGCGTTCACATCGTGGGTAAGCCCGAAGGCGAAGACGATGGCCGTGAGCGGGGCGCCCAGCACACCGGCCAGCATGGCCGCCATGCACACCAGCGGCCACAAGCCCGGGTCACCCCCCGGCAGCACGGGCCCGATCAGCACCCCCAAGCCGGCGCCCATCATCAGCAGCGGAGCAAGCACACCGCCGGACGTGCCGGAACCCAGCGCGATCACCCAGATGACGGCCTTGACCACCAGCAGCGCCAGCGCCACGCGGATGGCGAGATGGTTGTGCAGCAAATCGCCGATGACGTCGTAGCCGACCCCGAGCGCACGCGGCTCGAAATAACCGCCAATGCCAACCACCAGGCCACCGATGGCCGGCCACCACATCCAGTGGATCGGCAGGCGGCCGAACAGGTCTTCAGTTTTGTACAGCGCCATCGAGAGCGAGCGTGCCAGCGCGCCGCACAGCAACCCGGCGACCACGCACGAGCCCAGCGCTGGTAGCGTCGCCGGTGCGGTTTCCAGCGGGAAGAGAGGGCCAGGTTCCAGCACCAGTACACGCAGGAAGCCCGCCACCGCGCACGCCACCGCCACGGGCAGCATGCTGCGCGGGCGCCATTCGAACAGCAGCAGTTCCACCGCCAGCAGCAGCGCGGCCACCGGCGTGCCGAACACGGCCGTCATGCCCGCCGTAGCACCGGCCACCAGCAGCGTCTTGCGCTCGGCGGCCGTCAGCTTGAAGAACTGCGCGAACAGCGAGCCGATCGCGCCGCCCGTCATGATGATCGGGCCTTCCGCGCCAAACGGGCCGCCGCTGCCGATCACGATGCCCGAGGACAGCGGCTTGAGCACCGCCACCTTCGGGGACATCTTGCTCTTGCCGAACAGGATGGCTTCGATGGCCTCGGGAATGCCGTGGCCACGAATCTTCTCCGAGCCGAAGCGCGCCATCAGCCCGACGATCAGCCCGCCGATGAGCGGTACCGCAATCACCCAGGCGCCGAGCGTGTTGGTGGCCGGCGAGCGATCCGCCAGCGACAGCGTCTGGAAAAAGAACAGGTTGGTGAAGAAGCGGATCAGGTTGAGCAGCACCACGGCTGCCAACGTGGCAAACGCAGCGATGACAACCGCCAGCGCAGTGGTGCGGAACAGCGTGGTGTCGGTCGCAAAGTCGCGCCGATGCTGTTGGTGTTCAAGGGTTTGCATGACGTTACTGCTCGGCGGATGGTTCGGCGGGGTGATCGAGGTGGGGGATCTTGAAAGCGCGGCTGAAGGTTGACAGCTCGCTCTGGTGCAGCCCGGCCAGCAGCGCAACAAGTTGGTCACCCTTCCTGGAGAGATGCACTTCCACCTGGCGTGCGTCGGTGTCGCTTTGGCGGCGTTCGACCAGGCCCGCTTCTTCGCAGCGTGTGATGAGTGCCGCCGTGCCATGCGGCGCGGCCTGCAGGCGCTCGGCCAGTTCGCCGACGGTGGCCCATTCGCGCCCGGCATAGCCTTTCACGTGCAGCAGCAACTGATACTGCAGCGGCGTGATGCCCTTGGCGTGGATCAGATCTTCAGAGGCGCGCAGGAAGCGGCGCAGGTGGTAGCGGAAATCGGAGAGGCTCTCGAAATCCTGCTTGGACAGAGGTCGGGCGCGGGTGGACATGGCGGAATCAAAAGGTTCGGGCTGGAATATATCACAGTGTGACATATTTGGAGAGGCCTGCCATGTTGCTGTATTGCCAACCTGGAGTGCGTTCTGAGTTGCACGGATTGTTGATTGCCAATCAAGACTGTTTCGTCGACGGGCGGGTTTTTCTGCAAAGGTGGCGCACGCACACTGCGGTCCATGCTCATTGCGTTGATAGCGAACGCTTCGCCGTTAGCGCCTTTTGACCCGATCACAACCATGCCTCCCACACTCGACAAACTGACTCACGGCGGCTTCACCATCGGCATCGAGTTGCCACTCGACAACGATTGGTCCCCCGCTGGCGATGCCAAGCGGCTGCGCGATGGGCGCCGCCACGGTGTGCCCGATATCGAACACCACGCAGCCCTCGCGCAACTCGCGGATTCGCTCGGCTTTCGTGCCCTGTGGGTGCGCGATGTGCCGGTGTACGACCCCGCATTCGGCGATGCTGCGCAGGTGTTCGAAGCGTTCTCGTATCTGGGCTACCTAGCCGGCATCACGCGCAACATTCTGCTCGGCACCGCCGCCGTTGTTCTGCCGCTGCGCGAGCCGCTGCTGACGCTCAAATCGGCCGCAAGCATCCAGGAGTTGAGCGGCGGTCGTCTGTTGCTCGGCGTGGCGAGCGGAGACCGGCCCGTCGAATATCCGTTGTTCGGCCGCGACTTCGAATCGCGCGGGGAAAGCTTCCGTGACCAGATCGCGCTTTTGCGTGACGGCGCGCGCGGCAGCTTGCCCGCCGGCATAGAGATTCTGCCGGCCATGCGCCCGTCGCTTCCGCTGCTGGTGGCCGGCCTCGCGCAACAGACGCCGACCTGGATCGGCACACACATGGACGGTTGCCTTGCCTATCCGGGCACGCCGGCCGACCACGCGCAACGCGCCGCCGCATGGCGTGCCGTTGCGGGCGACAAGCCCTACGTGAGCTTCATCCACCTCGATCTGACGGATGACCCGCACGAGCCGCTGCAACGCCATCGCTTTGGCGCACGCGCCGGGCGCATCGCACTGTCCGAAGAGCTGGCAGCGATGCGCGAGGCGGGTGTTCAGCATATCGGGCTGCATTTCCGCCGGAATCGTCGCCCGCTTGCCGAAACGTTTGCGGAAATCGCGGCAGAGGTCCTGCCCGCTTTCCATTCCTCTGCTTTGGAGTACACCGCATGAACCCCACCCCCACTTCCGCCGAGACCACACGCAGCAGCGCAACGCTGCCGCTGCTCGCGCTTGCCGCAGGTGCCTTCGGTATCGGCACCACCGAGTTCTCGCCGATGGGCTTGCTGCCTGTCATTGCCGACGGCGTGCATGTATCGATTCCGCAGGCCGGCATGCTGATCAGCGCCTACGCGATCGGCGTGATGGTCGGTGCGCCGATCATGACGTTGGTGCTCGCACGCTGGCCACGGCGTAAGGCGCTGATCGCGCTGATGAGCATCTTCACCATCGGCAACCTGCTGTCAGCCGTTGCGCCGGATTACACGACCCTGCTGCTCGCGCGGCTCGTCACCAGCCTCAACCACGGCGCGTTCTTCGGGCTGGGTTCGGTCGTTGCCGCCAGCCTCGTGCCGCGCGAGAAGCAGGCCAGCGCCGTGGCCACGATGTTCATGGGCCTGACGATCGCCAACGTCGGCGGTGTGCCGGCCGCGACGTGGCTTGGACAGATGATCGGCTGGCGCATGTCGTTTGCCGCCACGGCCAGCCTGGGCCTGATCGCAATCGCGGGCCTGTTCGCCGCGCTGCCGAAGGGCGATGCCGGCAAGATGCCCAACCTGCGTGCCGAACTCGCCGTGCTGACGCGTCCCGTTGTGCTGGGCGCGCTTGCCACTACGGTGCTCGGTGCGGGCGCGATGTTCACGCTCTACACGTACGTCGCCCCGACGCTCGCCGAACTGACCGGCGCCTCGCCAGCGTTCGTGACGGCGATGCTGGTGCTGATCGGCATCGGTTTTTCGATTGGCAACATCGCCGGCGGCCGCCTGGCCGATCGCTCGCTCGACGGCAGCCTGATCGGCTTTCTGTTGCTGCTGATCGTGACGATGCTCGCCTTCCCTGTACTCGCCAAGACGCACGCGGGTGCGGCCGCCGCGCTGCTGGTATGGGGCATTGCCACCTTCGCGGTCGTGCCGCCGCTGCAGATGCGCGTGATGCGTGCCGCAGCTGAGGCGCCGGGGCTTGCATCGTCGGTCAACGTGGGCGCGTTCAACCTCGGCAACGCGCTCGGCGCGGCAGCGGGCGGCGCGGCCATCTCTGCAGGCCTGGGCTATGCGGCCGTGCCGATTGTCGGCGCAGTGATTGCGGCGGCAGGTCTCGCGCTGGTTGGTCTGCACGTTGTTCAGCGTCGGACGCGCCTGGCCATGAACCCCTGATCCGGTTTCCCTTTGGAGCACAAGATGAACAAGATTCCCGCCTTCGGCCTCGGCACGTTTCGCCTGAAGGGCCAGGTTGTCATCGATTCGGTTCGCAACGGCCTCGAACTCGGCTACCGCGCAATCGACACTGCGCAAATCTATGGCAATGAAGCGGAGGTGGGCGAGGCAATTGCCGGCTCCGGCGCGTGCCGCGAAGACCTGTTCCTGACCACCAAGATCTGGGTCGACAACTACGCCCGGGGCAAGCTCGCGGCGAGCCTCGAAGACAGCCTCACCAAGCTGCGCACCGACTACGTCGACCTCACGCTGATCCACTGGCCCGCGCCTAACAACGGCGTGTCGCTCGAAGAATTCATGAGCGCGCTGGCCGATGCCAAGGCCCGGGGTTTGACGCGCGAGATCGGCGTCTCGAATTTCAACATCGCCCTGACGCAACAGGCGATTGCGGTGGTTGGCAAAGACGCCATCGCCACCAACCAGATCGAGCTGAGCCCGTATCTGCAGAACCGCAAGCTCGTCGATTTCCTACAGCGCGAGGGCATCCACGTCACGTCGTACATGACGCTTGCTTACGGCAAGGTGTTGGGCGATCCGGTGATCGGCGCGATTGCACAGCGGCATGAGGCAACGCCGGCGCAAGTTGCGCTGGCCTGGGCGATGCAGCTCGGCTATTCGGTGATCCCATCGTCGACCAAGCGGGAGAACCTGGCGAGCAACCTGCGTGCGCAAACACTGCAACTGACTGCCGACGACATGGCGCAGATTGCCGCGCTTGAGCGCAACGGCCGCGAGGTGTCACCCGATGGGCTTGCGTCGCAGTGGGATTGAACGTTGCGCAGCCGGCGCAATAGAAAAGCCGCTCCGAAGAGCGGCTTTTTTGCATCACTCGGGCGCATGGCCCGTCGCGCATCAGTCGTCCAGTTGCGACAGGTCGCGCACGGCGCCCTTGTCCGCCGACATGACCAGTTTTGCGTAGGCCTTGAGCGCGGCCGATACCTTGCGCGGACGCGGCTGCGCGGGCTTCCAGCCCTTGGCGTTCTGCTCTTCGCGGCGGCGTGCAAGTTCTTCGTCCGACACCAGCACGTTGATCGTGCGGTTGGGGATGTCGATGCGGATCTTGTCGCCGTTACGCACCAGCCCAATCGCGCCGCCTGCCGCCGCTTCCGGCGAGCAGTGGCCGATCGACAGGCCCGACGTGCCGCCCGAGAAGCGGCCGTCCGTCAGCAGGGCACAGGCTTTGCCCAGGCCCTTGGACTTGATGTAGCTCGTCGGGTACAGCATCTCCTGCATGCCGGGGCCGCCCTTCGGGCCTTCGTAGCGCACGACCACCACGTCGCCAGCCTTGACCTTGTCGGCGAGGATGTTCTCGACCGCTTCGTCCTGCGATTCCGTCACGTGTGCCGTGCCTTCGAACACGAGGATGCTTTCATCCACGCCAGCGGTCTTCACCACGCAGCCGTCCAGCGCGATGTTGCCCCTTAGCACGGCCAGGCCGCCTTCCTTCGAGAACGCATGCTCGTTCGAGCGGATGCAGCCCTCGGCGCGGTCCAGGTCCAGGCTCGGCCAGCGCGTGTTCTGGCTGAACGCGACCTGCGTCGGGATACCGGCCGGGCCGGCACGGTAGAACGTCTGCACGGCTTCGTCCGACGTGCGGACGATGTCCCACTGGTCCAGCGCATCCTTCATCGTGGGCGCGTGCACGGTTGGTGCATCGGTGTGCAGCTTGCCGGCACGGTCCAGTTCACCCAGGATGGCCATGATGCCGCCTGCGCGGTGCACGTCTTCGATGTGGTACTTGTTCGTGTTCGGTGCGACCTTGCACAGCTGCGGCACGACGCGCGAAAGGCGGTCGATATCCGTCATCGTGAAGTCGATTTCGGCTTCCTGTGCAATCGCCAGCAGGTGAAGGATCGTGTTGGTCGAGCCGCCCATCGCGATGTCCAGCGTCATCGCATTTTCAAATGCCTTGAAGCCGACCGAGCGCGGCAGCACGCGCTCGTCTTCCTGTTCGTAGTATTGGCGGGCCAGTTCAACGATGCGGCGGCCGGCGCGCTTGAAGAGCTGTTCGCGGTCTGCGTGCGTGGCGACCACGGTGCCGTTGCCCGGCAGCGACAGGCCCAGGGCTTCGGTCAGGCAGTTCATCGAGTTGGCCGTGAACATGCCCGAGCACGAACCGCAGGTCGGGCAAGCCGAGCGCTCGACTTCCGCCACTTCCTCATCGGAATACTTGCTGTCGGCCGCGATCACCATCGCGTCAATCAGGTCGAGCTTCTTGATCTCGATGGCCTTGGTGACGGGGTTGGCCAGGCGCGTCTTGCCCGCTTCCATCGGGCCGCCCGAGACGAAGATCACCGGAATGTTCAGGCGCATGGCGGCCATCAGCATGCCCGGGGTGATCTTGTCGCAGTTCGAGATGCACACCATGGCGTCGGCGCAGTGCGCGTTGACCATGTATTCGACCGAGTCGGCAATGATGTCGCGGCTGGGCAGCGAATACAGCATGCCGTCGTGGCCCATGGCGATGCCGTCATCGACGGCAATCGTGTTGAATTCCTTGGCGACGCCGCCCGCGGCTTCGATCTCGCGCGCGACGAGCTGGCCCAGGTCTTTCAGGTGCACGTGGCCGGGCACGAACTGGGTGAACGAGTTGACCACCGCGATGATCGGCTTCTGGAAGTCTTCATCTTTCATGCCGGTGGCGCGCCAGAGCGAGCGTGCCCCCGCCATGTTGCGGCCGGCGGTGGAGGTTTTGGAACGGTATGCGGGCATTGTGGGTACTGAAGAAGGTTCGAAATGGGGAGCGGGCCACGCGGATACAGGCCCTCATGCCCGTGCGATCAACCTCTTGAGCCGCGCCCGGGGCAAAACCCGCATTATCCCACGCCAGGCGGGGCGTGTTGCCGGCTGCAATTGGGTTGGCGAATGGCCAATGAAAAAGCCGCTTCTGCGTGAACAGAAGCGGCTTGAATTCTGGTGCCCGAGGCCGGAATCGAACCGGCACGCCTTGCGGCGGGGGATTTTGAGTCCCCTGCGTCTACCAATTTCACCACTCGGGCAGGTGCTGATGAGCCGGCAATTATGCCAGAAGTTCGGCCATCCGAACAAGGCGGCCGGGCAATGCTCAATCCGCCTGCTGATTGTTCTGCTGCTCCAGCACGCGCAGCAGCGATGCCGTATCGTCATACCCCCAGCCATTGGCGACCAGCGTATTGAGCTGCGAAGCCACCAGCTCCATCGCCGGCATCTGCAGGCCGAGTTCCTGGGCGATCTCGCGCACGAGGCCGAAATCCTTGTCGTGCAGGCGTGCTTCGATGCCGGCGGCAAAGTTACGCTCGGCCATCTTCGGGCCCATCATGTCGAGCATGCGGCTGCCCGCAAAGCCCGGGCCGATGGCAGCCAGCACGCGCGACGGGTCGGTGCCCTGGGCGCGTGCAAACAGCATGGCCTCGGCAATGCCCTGGATGTTGATGACCTGCACGATCTGGTTGCAGGCCTTGGCGACCTGGCCGGCGCCGTGGTCGCCGACGTGCGTGATGGTGGTGCCCAGCAGTTGCAGCAGCGGGCGCACGCGTTCCAGCACCTCGGTCTTGCCGCCCACCATGATCGATAGCGTGGCTTTTTGCGCGCCTGCGGTGCCGCCGGAGACTGGCGCATCCAGGAACTCCAGGCCCGCCGCTTCCAATTCGGCGGCCATGCGGCGCGTGGCCACGGCCGAGATCGTGCTGTGATCAATGCACACCGCGCCGCGCGGTGCGCCATGGACGACGCCGTCCGGCCCCAGCAGCACGCCTTCCACATCGGCCGTGGAGGTGACGTTGGTGAAAATGACTTCGGCGTCGCGTGCAGCCTCGGCGGGGGTGCTGCAAGGCTCGGCGCCGATGGCGCGGGCGTTGTCCGCTGCCTCCGGACGGCGCACATAGGCGCGCATGGTGTGTCCGGCGGCAATGAGGTGCTGGACCATCGGCGTGCCCATGTTGCCGAGGCCGATGAAGGCGATACGTGTCATGGCAGATCTGTGCGTGTTTGATTAGCGCGGGCCAGCGTAAGCAAAGCGGCCGTTCTTGATGATGCCCATCACGCGCGAGCGTTGGTCGAAGCCTTGGTGATCCTGGGCATTCAGGTTCAGCACGCCGTTGGGCACAGTCAGATCGCGCGTGGTTTCCAGCGCGTCGCGCAGGGCGGCGCGGAAAGCGGGCGTGCCAGGCTTGGCGCCGGTCTTGAGCGCGCGGGCCGTGGCGTTGTCGAGCAACTGCCACGCGCCCCAGGCGTCGCCCGCAAATTGCGTGACGGTGTTGGGGCCATACTTGGCTTCATAGCGCTCGGCAAACTCAACTGCCACCTTGCGTACCGGATGGCTGGCTGGCAGCTCGCGCGCCACCACCACGGGGCCGGTCGGGAAGAGGGTGCCTTCGACGTCCTTGCCGCCCACCTTCAGGAATTCCGTGCTGGCGATCCCGTGCGTCTGATAGATGCGGCCCTTGTAGCCGCGCTCCACCAGCGTGCGTTGGGGCAACGCGGCCGGGGTGCCGGCCCCGGCAATCAGGATGGCGTCGGGCTTGGAGGCCATCAACTTGAGAATCTGGCCGGTCACGCTGGTATCTGTGCGCGCAAAGCGCTCGTTGGCCACCACGCGCAGCTTGCGCACCTCGGCCAGCTTCGAGAATTCACGCCACCAGCTTTCGCCATACGCATCGGTAAAGCCGATAAAACCGACGGTATGCACGCCGCTGTCCGCCATGTGCTGCGTGACGAGCGTGGCCATCTGCGAATCGTTCTGCGGCATCTTGAACGCCCAGTGGCGCTTGGCGTCCTGCGGCTCCACGATGGAAGCGGAGGCGGCCAGCGTGATCATCGGCGTCTGACCTTCGGCCACGGCATCGAGCGAGGCCAGCGCCGTCGGCACGATCGTCGGACCGACGATCACATCCACCTTGTCTTCGGCGATCAGCTTGCGCACATCGCGCACCGCCATCGAGGGGTCAGATGCGTCGTCCAGAATGATGACCTGCGCGCGCTGACCGCCGATGGTCGCCGGCCACATCTGCACGGTGTTCTTGCTCGGGATGCCGATGGCCGCAGCGGGGCCGGTGGTCGACAGCACCACACCCACGCGGATGTCGGCTTGGGCGGGCAGGGCGATGGCGGCAGCGCTGGCAAGGAGCGCCATGCCGCAAAGCAGGCGACGTCGGGTCGTCATGAAATCTCCGGGAAGTTCGGCAATTGCAATTGCAGGCGAATCAGAGCTCGTACGCTTCGTGATCGCCGGACATGAGTTGCTCGACCAGCTTGCGCGTCAGCGTTGGCGCAAACAGTTCGATGAAGGTGTAGACGAAGCCGCGCAAGTACGCGCCTTGTTTGACGCCCAGGTGCGTGACGTTGGTGCCGAACAGGTGTCCGGCCGGAATCGCGCGCAGGTTGCGGTCGCGCTCGGCGTCAAACGCCACGCCGGCCACGATGCCCACGCCAAGCCCCACTTCCACGTAGGTCTTGATGACGTCTGCGTCGATGGCCTCCAGCACGATATCGGGCTTGATCTGGCGTAGCTCGAAGGCGTGGTCGATCTTGGGCCGGCCGGCAAAGTGCTGGTCGTACGTGACGATCGGGTAACCCTTCAGGTCTTCCAGCGTCAGGTGCTGGCGAGACAGAAGCGGGTGATCAGGCGGCGTCACCACCACATGCTGCCACTGGTAGCCCGGGATCGAGATCAGATCCTTCACGTGCGACATGCCTTCGGTGGCAATGGCAAGGTCGGCCTGGTCGTGCAGCACCATCTCGGCAATCTGCGCGGGGGTGCCCTGCTGAATGGAAAGGCGCACCTTGGGGTATTTGCGCGTGAACTCGGCAATCGCCTTGGGCAGCGCGTAGCGCGCCTGCGTATGCGTGGTGGCGATGGTGAAGTTGCCCTGATCCTGCGCGGCGTAGTCCTTGCCGACGCGCTTGAGGGTTTCGACTTCTTCCAGCACGCGCTCGACCGAGGCCAGGATGCGCCGACCCGGCTCCGTGAGACCCCGGATGCGCTTGCCGTGCCGGGTGAAGATATCGACGCCCAGCTCCTCTTCCAGCTCAATGATGGCCTTCGAAACGCCTGGCTGTGATGTATAGAGCGCTTTTGCGGCCTCTGTCAGGTTGAATTTCTGCCGCACGGCTTCGCGCACGAAGCGAAATTGGTGAAGGTTCATGGCTGCGCGGTCGATAAAGAAGAACGGGTGCGAACTGAACGCTACTTATAACCGACGCCATATAAACAAACAATTTTTTATTGGTTTGGGATATGAGGCCAGTTCATTACGATGCTCGAACTTCGTGATAACACGCCCTCACTGTCTCCCGCGCCATGACGCTCGCCTATACGGTTTCCGGTTTGCTGGTCGGCCTGTTGGTCGGCCTGACGGGCGTTGGCGGCGGCTCGCTGATGACTCCGCTGCTGACGCTGATGTTCGGCTTTTCGCCGGCGACCGCTGTCGGCACGGATTTGGCATTTGCGTCGCTCACCAAGGGCGTCGGCACGATCGCACATCGCAGCCACGGTCATATTCGCTGGGACATCGTCAAGCGCCTCTGCATGGGCAGTCTGCCCGCAGCGCTGGTGACGGTGATCGTGCTGAAGACCGCCGGCAACCTGGATGCGGAGTGGATGCACGTGATTCGCGTGACGATCGGCGCGTCGGTCATCCTGACGGTGATTTCGCTGCTGTTCCGTCAGCGCGTATTGGGCTGGCTGGCGGCCAACCCGCGTTATCGTCTGCAGGGCACGGCGCTGGCCGTGGCCACGGTCATCGTCGGCGTGGTGCTGGGCGTGCTGGTGACGGTGTCGTCCATTGGCGCAGGTGCCGTGGGCGCGACGCTCATCCTGATCCTGTATCCCGAATTGAAGAGCGCCGAAGTGGCCGGCACCGACATCGCCTATGCCGTGCCGCTGACCGCCGTGGCGGGCCTGGGCCACATGTACCTGGGCACGATCGACTGGAACCTGCTGGTGTCACTGCTGGTGGGCTCCATCCCGGGTATCTGGCTGGGTGCGCGCCTGTCCAAGAATCTGCCGGAACGTCTGGTGCGCGGCGCGCTTGCCGCCACGCTGACGATCACGGCCATCAAGCTGGTGTCGTGATGCGTGACCTCATGCCGGCCCTGCTTGATTGCGGCTGCTGTCGCTGAGCTGGCAGCAGCGCCATAACGAAACGCTTTCCCCCAATTGAATCGCACGCCGGCCCAGCCGGATCGGACTGAACAGTCATGTACCAATACGACGCTTACGATCACCGCCTCGTCGCCGACCGCGTAGAGCAGTTCCGCGATCAGGTGCGCCGCCGTATCTCGGGCGAACTGACGGAAGAAGAGTTTCTGCCGCTGCGTCTGCAGAACGGCCTGTACTACCAGCGCCACGCCTACATGCTGCGCGTGGCGATTCCGTATGGCCACCTGCGCGCCAAGCAACTGCGCATGCTCAGCCACATCGCCGCCGAGCACGATCGCGGCTACGGCCACTTCAGCACGCGCCAGAACATCCAGTACAACTGGATCGAGCTGGAGCAGGTGCCCGACATCCTGGCCAAGCTGGCCTCGGTGGAAATGCACGCCATCCAGACCTCGGGCAACTGCATCCGCAACATCACGACCGACCAGTTTGCTGGCGTGGCACCGGACGAGGTGGTCGACGCGCGCCCGCTGGCGGAAATCCTGCGCCAATGGTCGACGTTCATCCCCGAATTCGCGTTCCTGCCGCGCAAGTTCAAGATTGCCGTGTCGGCCTCGCGCGAAGACCGCGCCGTGACGCAACTGCACGACATCGGCGTCTACGCCTATGAGAAGGACGGCCAGACGCTGCTTCGCATCCTGGCCGGCGGCGGCATGGGGCGCACGCCGATCCTGGGCGCGATCATCAAGGAAGACCTGCCGTGGCAGCACATGCTGTCGTACATCGAGGCCGCCGTGCGTGTGTACAACCGCTACGGCCGTCGCGACAACAAGTACAAGGCGCGCATCAAGATTCTCGTGAAGGCCATCGGCGCGGAACAATTCGCCCGCCAGGTGGAAGAAGAGTGGCAGCACATCAAGGACGGTCCGTCGACCATCACGCAGGCCGAATTCGACCGCGTGGCGCAGTTCTTCGCGCCGCCGGCGTATGAAAAGCTGGCCGACACCGATGCCACCTATGAAAAGGCGCTGCTGGAGAACAAGGCGTTCGCCCGCTGGGTGAGCCGCAATGTGCATCCGCACCGCGTGCCAGGCTACGCCGCAGTCACGCTGTCGCTCAAGCCGGGCGCGGCGTTGCCTCCGGGCGACGCGACGGCCGAGCAGATGGCGCTGGTGGCGGATTGGTCCGAGCGCTTTGGCTTTGGCGAGCTGCGTGTCGCGCACGAGCAGAACCTGATCCTGCCGGACGTGAAGAAACACGATCTGTTCGCGCTGTGGCAACTGGCCAAAGAGCACGGCATGGCGACCGCCAACATCGGCCTGCTGACCGACATCATTGCGTGCCCGGGCGGCGATTTCTGCTCGCTGGCGAACGCCAAGTCGATTCCCATCGCGCAAGCGATTCAGGCGCGTTTCGACAACCTCGACTACGTGTACGACCTGGGCGAGCTGTCGCTCAACATCTCGGGTTGCATCAACTCGTGCGGGCACCACCACGTCGGCAACATCGGCATCCTGGGTGTCGATAAGCACGAAGAAGAGTGGTACCAGGTGTCGTTGGGCGGCGCGCAGGGCAACGATTCGGCGATCGGCAAGATCATCGGTCCGTCGTTCAAGGCCGAAGAAATGCCCGATGTGATCGAACGCATCATCGACACTTTCGTCGCCAACCGCACGGAAGACGAGCTGTTCATCGACACCTATCACCGTATCGGCATGGCCCCGTTCAAGGAACGCGTCTACGCCCGTGAAGAAGCCTGAACGCCGAGGGAAACGAATATGAGCAAGATCATCAAGCTGCAAAACGGTGCCCCGCAAATCGTGGCTGACGAATGGACCGTGCTGCGCGCACCGGAAGGCGGCGAACTCACGCAAGCCGATGTGGATGCCACTGCGCACGCCATCGTGCCGCTGGCCTATTGGCAAGCCAACCGCGACGCGCTGCTCGGCCGCGCCCGCGCTGGCACGCTGGCCGTCTGGCTCGCTCCCGACGACGAGCCGTTTGCGCTGGAGGCTGACCTGCCGAACCTGTCGCTGGTGGCCGTGGATTTCCCGGTCTTCCGCGATGGCCGTGGCTACAGCACCGCGTTCCTGCTGCGCCAGCGCCTGGGCTTTACGCGTGAGTTGCGCGCCATTGGCGACGTGCTGCGCGATCAGCTCGACTTCATGCGCCGCTGCGGCTTCGATGCCTACGCTGTGCGTGCGGACAAGAACATCGACGATGCGCTGAACGGCTTTGGCGAGATCAGCGTGCGCTACCAAGGCGCCATCGACGAGCCGCGTCCGCTGTTCCGCCGCGAGCGCACAACCGAGGCAAATGCAGCATGAGCGACACCCAAGACATCGCCGTGTCCGAAGTGCCGGTGTCCGCAATCGGGCGCCCGGTGCTGTGGACGCGCCCCGTCTACACCGGCACGGCTGAAGCCCTGGCCGCGAAGGAAGCCGCGCTGTTCGAGCGCCTGGCCGAGATTGCCGCCAAGCACGGCGTGGCAAAGTTCGCCACCAGCCTGGCTGCCGAAGACATGGTCGTGACCGATGCGATCCTGCGCAGCCCCGAGGCCGTGCGGGCGCACCTGCCGATCTTCACGCTGCAGACCGGCCGCCTGCACGCCGAAACGCTGGCGATGCTCGACCGCATTCGCGCGCACTACGGTTATGCGATCGAGCAATACGCACCGGACGCCCGCGCAGTGGAAGCCTACGTGCGCGACCATGGCCTCAACGCGTTTTACGACAGCATTGAACTGCGCAAAGCCTGCTGCAACATCCGCAAGGTGGTGCCGCTGAACCGGGCACTGAAAGACGCCGACGCGTGGCTCACGGGCCAGCGCCGCGAGCAGGCCGTCACCCGTGCCGACCTGCCGTTTGCCGAAGACGACGACGCGCGCGGCATCGCCAAGTACAACCCGCTGTTCGACTGGTCCGAGGCAGAAGTCTGGGCTTACCTCGAACAACACAACGTGCCGACCAACGCGCTGCACGACAAAGGCTATCCAAGCATCGGCTGCGAGCCTTGCACGCGCGCGGTGCGTGCCGGTGAAGACGTACGCGCCGGCCGCTGGTGGTGGGAATCGCGCGACAGCAAGGAATGCGGTCTGCATGCGGCAAATGCGGTGACAAATTCGTCGACGAACCTGTCGCAACAGAATTGAGCGAGAGCTAAGGAAGAATCATGGGAGTGATGAGCGAGATCCCCGGCACGGCCCTGACGCCTGTGCAGAACGAACACCTCGACTGGCTGGAAGCCGAGTCGATCTACATCATCCGTGAGGTGGTGGCCGAGTGCCGCAACCCGGCGCTGCTGTTCTCGGGCGGCAAGGATTCGATCGTCATGCTGCACCTGGCGCTCAAGGCGTTCCGCCTGGGCGATCGCAAGATCGATCTGCCGTTCCCGCTGGTGCACATCGACACGGGTCACAACTACCCGGAAGTGATCGCCTTCCGTGACGAGCAGGTTGCCAAGCTGGGTGCACGCCTGGTGGTCGGCCATGTGGAAGATTCCATCAAGCGCGGCACGGTGCGCCTGCGCAAGGAAACCGACTCGCGCAACGCCGCACAGGCCGTCACGCTGCTGGAAACGATCGAATCGCACGGCTTCGACGCCCTGATGGGTGGCGCCCGCCGCGATGAAGAAAAGGCCCGCGCGAAGGAGCGGATCTTCTCGTTCCGCGACGAGTTCGGCCAGTGGGATCCGAAGGCCCAGCGCCCGGAACTCTGGAGCGTGTACAACGCCCGCATGGCACAGGGCGAGCAGATGCGCGTGTTCCCGATCTCCAACTGGACGGAACTCGACGTGTGGCAGTACATCGCCCGCGAGAACCTCGCCCTGCCGCCGATCTACTACGCGCATCAACGTGAAGTCGTGCGCAAGAACGGCCTGCTGGTGCCCGTCACGCCGATCACGCCCAAGGCCGATGGCGACGTGAGCGAAGTGCTGTCGGTGCGCTTCCGCACCGTGGGCGACATCAGCTGCACGTGCCCGGTGGCGAGCACCGCCGCCACGCCGGCCGAGATCATCGCCGAGACGGCCGTTACCGAAATCACCGAACGCGGCGCCACGCGCATGGACGACCAGACGAGCGAAGCCTCGATGGAAAAGCGCAAGAAGGAAGGGTATTTCTGATCATGACGACGAATTCGACGCACCCAGCGACGCATCCTGCATCGCACCAAGGCCTGCTGCGCTTCATCACCGCCGGTTCCGTTGACGACGGCAAGAGCACGCTGATCGGTCGCCTGCTGTACGACAGCAAGGCCGTGCTGACCGACCAACTGCAAGCGCTGGCCAACGCCAAGAACAAGCGTACCGCCGGCGAGCAGATCGACTTTTCTCTGCTCACCGACGGCCTGGAAGCCGAGCGCGAGCAGGGCATCACCATCGACGTGGCGTACCGCTATTTCTCGACCGCGCGCCGCAAGTTCATCATTGCGGATACGCCGGGCCACGAGCAGTACACGCGCAACATGGTGACCGGCGCCTCGACCGCGCACGCCGCCATCATCCTGATCGATGCCACGCGTGTGACGACCGTTGACGGCAAGACGGAGCTGCTGGCCCAGACCAAGCGCCATTCGGCCATCGTGAAGCTGCTGGAACTGCAACACGTGATCGTGGCCATCAACAAGATGGATCTGGTCGACTACAGCGAAGCGCGCTTCAACGAAATCCGTACCGCCTACGATGCACTGGCCACGCAACTGGGCTTGCGCGATGTGCGCTACGTGCCGGTGTCGGCCCTGCGCGGCGACAACATCGTGCACGCGTCCGAAGCCATGCCTTGGTATCAGGGCGAGCCGCTGCTGGCGCTGCTGGAAGATCTGAAGGTGGAAGAGACCGCCCCGGCGGGCGACGATGCGCTGCGCTTCCCCGTGCAGCTCGTGGCGCGTCAGGACGGCTCGCAGGCTGATGATTTTCGCGGCTACATGGGCCGTGTGGAAGCCGGCACGGTGCGCGTCGGCCAAGCCGTGCGCGTGCTGCCCGCCAACCGCGAAACCACGGTGGCCGAAGTGCTGACGCCCAATGGCGCAGCCGATTCTGCCGGCCCCGGCGAGACCATCACCGTGCGCCTGGCCGATGACGTGGACATCTCGCGCGGCGACACGATCGTCGCTGCTCCGACGACTGCCGCCAACGCAGCCAAGAAGCTGCATGCCGACCTCTGCTGGTTTGACGCGCATGAGCTGAACCCGGCCCGCAAGTACGTGCTCAAGCACACTACGGCCACCGTGTTCGCACGTGTGTCGGATGTGGAGCGCGTGCTGGACGTGCATACGCTGTCGCACGAAACCGGCCGCAAGCAGATCGCACTCAACGATATCGGTACGGTCAACATCAGCCTGCAGAAGCCGATCGTCTGCGATGCGTATGGCGACAACCCGGCCACCGGCGCGTTCATCCTGGTGGACGAAGCCACGCACCATACGGTGGCAGCTGGCATGATCCGTGCGTTTTCCTAACGTGGATGGGGCGCGGTAAGCTGCGCCCCGCAGGAAAAAGCAAAGGAACCTAGGCAATGGAAGCGAAGACCCCCAAAATACTCGGCCGCGTGAGCCTGATTGGTGCGGGCCCCGGCGCCGCGGACCTCATCACGGTGCGCGGTGCACGATTGTTGGGCGAAGCCGAAGTCGTGCTGCATGACGCACTGGTCTCGCCGGAGGTCTTCCAGTACTGCCCGCAGGCTGTGCTGATTGCAGTCGGCAAACGCTGCGGAAAGCGTTCGACCGCGCAGCGCTTCATCAATCGCCAACTCGTCGATCTGGCCACCAAATATCAGCGCGTCGTGCGCCTGAAGGGCGGCGATCCGATGCTGTTCGGCCGTGCTGACGAGGAGCTGCAGGCGCTCGAGCAAGCCGGCATCGACTACGAAATCGTTCCGGGCATTACGGCAGCGCTGGCAGCCGCCTCTGCGATCCGTCAGCCGTTGACCAAGCGCGGTGTCGCGCGCAGCGTCGCGTTTGTTACGCAAGCCAAGGCTGCTGATCCCGACACGCCGCAACCCGAAGGCGTCGTGCCGGAACCCGTTGCGCAGGCCGATTCGCTCGTCTACTACATGGGCCGGGATCAAGCTGCCTCCATCGCTGCGGACCTGATCGCCCGTGGCCGCGCACCGTCGACACCCGCTTGGGTGGTCGAGGCCGCAACAACGCCCGAGCAGCGCTCGGCATGCTTCACCCTTCAGCAGATGGCCGATGGCGCCGCAGCGGAGTGGATCAACCCAGAGCATCCGAGCCTGCTGATGATCGGTGACGCGTTTGCCGCGCGGGCATCGGCGGCAGCGCCCGAACTGGCGCTCGACATGCATCCCCATAGCCTGGCCGCCTGAGCTGCGCTCAGCGCGCCGGCGCTTTCTCTCTCCCCTGTTCAAGCAATCAAAACTGCCCGGTGCAGCGATAAAGCTGCCGGGCATGAGATGCTTTGAGATATTCCATTCTCCGGGGGGAGATCTGTGCCATGCCGCACGTCATCATCGAATACACCGCCAATGTCGAGGCCGATGCGCGCATTCCTGAGCTGATGCGCGTGCTCAACGATGTGCTGATCGGCTACGCGGATGTGTTTCCCACCGGCGGCATCCGTACGCGCGCGCTGCGCCTTGACCAGTACCGCATGGCCGACGGCGCGGAAGACGACGCCTTCATCCACGTGACCTTCCGCATCAAGGCGGGCCGGCGCAAAGCTGTGACGGGGTCGATCTGCGCGGCGATGTTCACCGCCATGCGCGCGCATCTGGCCGACGTGTTTGCGCGCCGTCATCTCGGGCTGACACTGGAGCTGGTGGAGTTCGACGCGCATGGCTTTCACGTCGAAAACAACGTGCACGCGCGCTTCATGCGCATGGCAGAACCGCAGTGAGGCGACGTCTGGCTTAGCCGAGTTGGCGGACGCAGTAACCCGCGATGGCGTCGAGCACGGCGTCGTCTTCGCCAACGGCATCGGCGCAACGGATGGAGAGGGAGGGATGAGCCTGCGCGCATTGCGCGACCAGTGCAGGCAGATCGCGCCGCAAGTGGCCGCCCTGGCCAAAGAACACCGGCACGATGGTGACACTCCGCGTGCCATTTGCGGCCAGATCATCGATGGTGCCCGGCAGATCGGGCGCCATCAGTTCGAGAAAGGCTAGGCGCGTGTCGACGTCGGGCTGCTGCGTAGCCAAACACGCGCGCAGGCGGTCGAACGGTTCACGCCAGCGGGCATCGCGCGCGCCGTGTGCAAAGAGGACAAGCGCCCGGTCAGCCATCAGTGGCGCTCCACCCAGCGCAGGCTGACCAGCGCCAGTGCCAGATACAGCGCGCCCGGCACGATGGCCGTAAAGATGGCCGGCCACGTATTCAGCAGGCCGACGTGCGAGAAGAGGTTGTTCACCAGTTGGAATGACAACCCCAGCATGATGCCGCCGAACACCTTCAGGCCGACTGCCCCGGCACGTGCATGCAGATACGCAAAAGGCAGGGCCAGCGCCATCATCACCAGCACAGTGAACGGATAGACCACCTTCTTCCACAGCGCGATCTCGTAGCGCTGCGTGTCCTGCTTGTTGTCGCGCAGGTGGCGGATGTACTGGAAGAGGTCCAGCGTAGCCATGCGGTCGGGGGTGACCATCAGCACCGACAGAATCTGCGGCGTGAGCTCAGAGCGCATCTCCTGCTGCGGCAGTTTGATCTGCTCGCCGCGGAAGTCGGGCGCCAGCGCATCGGGTGCGCCGGGCACCGCCTGCACGGTGTCCTGCGGGGCCACTGTGCCGGGCTTGCGCGGGAACTCAATGAAGCGCGTTTCCGTCACGCCGTTCAGTTGCCAGTTCTGGTGGCCCTGGTAGCGCGCCTGCTCCGCCACGCGGATCGAACTCAGGCGGTAGTCCGAATCGAATTCATAGATGCGCAGGCCTTTGATGGATTGGTCCGGCTGCAGCGCGCCGACGTTGACAAAGCGGGTGACTTCGCCACCCGTGCCGTCGGGCTTGGCGGGGCCGCGATCCTTGACCCACACGCCCGAGCGGAAGCCGGCCGACACCGTCGCGCCCAGCGCTTCCAGCCGTACCTTCTGTGCGTACTCTTCCGCTTTCGGCCCGATGAATTCACCGAAGATGTACGTGACAAGCGCCAGCGGCAGCGCAATCTTGAACAACGACATCAGCGCACGCCGCGTATCAAGCCCTGCCACGCGAAAAATCGTGAACTCCGACTGGCTCGCCATCTGCGAGAACACATAGATGGCGCTGATGAGCGCCGCCACCGGAATCACTTCGTACACACGCGTCGGCGCCTGCAGCATCACGTGGAAGAACGCGACGAGCGTGGTATAGCGTCCGACCACCGAGCCCAGTTCGCCCAGCATGTCGAAGAAGATAAACAGTGCCAGCACCGCAAACAGGATGAAGACGAACACGCCGTAGATCTGACGCGCGAAGTACTTCTCATAGACCGGCATCTTCATCACGCACCCGCCTTCTTGGGTGCGAAGCCGAGCAGGGCGGAAATCCCCTTCAGGCCGGCCGCGCTGTAGTGGCGGAAGCGGAACAGCAGCACCGCGCAGATGAAGGCAGCGAGGTGGATCGGCCACCAAGCCATGAACACGTTCATCTTGCCCTGCGAGACCCACGCCTGCGACAGGTTCAGCAGGTTCGAATACGTCAGGTAGATCAACACCGCAAAGATCATCGGTGTGTAGCGGCCCAGGCGCGGGTTGACGTAGGCCAGCGGAATCGCAATCAGCACGAAGTTCAACGCCAGCAGCGGCAGGCCGATCCGCCAGACCAGTTCACCGAGGTTCTCGGGCGTCGGGTTGGCGAGCAGATCCTTCGTGGAGCGGCTCTTGGTTGGCAGGCTGGCATCTGCTTGCGGCGGCTTGTTGGCGACTTTCACGCCGTATTTGTCGAATTCGACGATGCGGTAGTCGAGCTTGCCGGGCGTGCCTTCATAGCGGCGGCCCTTGTCGAGTACGACAAAGCGGTCGCCGTTGGGCATGGTCTTGAATTCGCCGGTCTTGGCCATCGCCACGCCGATCTTGTCCTGCTCGGCATTGGCGACGAACAGGTTACGGGCGTGCTTCATGCCGTTATCGACGCCCTCGATAAAGAGGACGTAGCTGCCGTGCGCGGGCTCGATGAAGCGGCCGGCTGAGATCATCGACAGCACATCGCGCTGCTCGAAGCGATCTCGGAACAGCGCACTCTGCTGATTGGCCCACGGCCAGCCGAACAGCGCCAGCAGCGCCACCAGCACGATGAACGGCAGCGAGAAACGCAGCACGGGGCGGATGAAATCCGTCAGGCTGATGCCCGAGGTGAACCACACCACCATCTCGGAATCCTTGTACCAGCGCGTCAGCACCAGCAATACCGAGATGAAGAGCGTGGCGCACAGGAGAATCGCCAGGTAGCCTAGCGTTGCCAGGCCGATGAGGAGCAGGACGTCGTTCGGGTTCGCTTCGCCGTTGGCGGCCATGCCGAGAATGCGGATCACCAGGGTGGTCAGCATGAACGTCAGCAGCACGAGGAAGACGGCGCCGGCGGTGAATGACAGCTCGCGTCGCAGGGCTTGTTCAAAAATCATGCGGATGCGGGATGGGAGGGCGAGGTCATAGCCGGTGTGCGTTCCACCGGAGCCCCTGCGCAAAATGGCGGATAATGTGGGCTTTCGTTGACTCGCCTCATAGAGAGAAGCGCGATGGAATTTAGCACAAAAGCCCTGGATTGGGCCAAAGCGGGCGCCCTGGCCGCCAAGAGCGATTGCCTCGTGATCGGTCTGTTCGAGTCGCAGACCCTGGCTGGCGCCGCAAAGGCGCTGGACGTGGCCACCAAGGGCTTGGTTGCCCGCCTCGTCAAGCTGGGCGACTTTGAAGGCAAGCGCGGCACGTCGCTGCTGTTGCACGAAGTGGCCGGCGTGGGGGCTGCCCGCGTGCTGCTGGTCGGTCTGGGCAAGGAAGCCGACTTCACCGATCGCGCCTACGCCGAAGCCGTGCGCACCGCACTGCGCGCGCTGGCCAGCACCAAGGCCACCAGCGTGACGTGGGCGCTCACCGAGCACACCGCGCGCGACAAAGACACCGCCTGGGCGGTCTTGACCGCCGTCACGCTCATCCGCGAAGCCAGCTACCGCTTCATCGAGCGCCATCCGGAGCTCAAGAGCAAGCGCGACAAGAACGGTACGAGCCTGCGCAAGGTCGTCCTGACCGTATCTGCAGCCGATGCCAAGGCTGCCAGCGTGGCCGCAGCGCGCGGCACCGCCATCGCCAACGGCATGGACCTCACGCGTGATCTGGGCAACCTGCCGTCCAACATCTGCACGCCGACGTACCTGGCCAACACCGCACGCCAGATCGCCAAGGATTTCAAGCTCAAGGTGGAAGTGCTTGGCCGCAAGCAGATCGAAGCCTTGAAGATGGGCGCCTTCCTGGCCGTGACGAAGGGCAGCGTCGAGCCGCCGGCATTCATCGTGCTGCGCTACGAGGGCGGCCCCGCCAAGCAGGCCCCGGTGGTGCTGGTCGGCAAGGGCATCACGTTTGATACGGGTGGCATCTCGCTCAAGCCGGGCGAGGGCATGGACGAGATGAAGTACGACATGTGCGGCGCCGCTTCGGTGCTGGGCACGCTGCGTGCTGTGGCCGAAATGGGACTCAAGCAGAACGTCATCGCCGTGGTGCCGACCTGCGAGAACATGCCCAGTGGCGTTGCCACCAAGCCGGGCGACGTTGTGACCAGCATGTCGGGCCAGACCATCGAGATCCTGAATACCGACGCCGAAGGCCGCCTGATCCTGTGCGATGCGCTCACCTACGTGGAGCGCTTCAAGCCGGCGGTGGTGATCGACGTGGCAACGCTCACGGGCGCCTGCATCATCGCGCTCGGCCACATCAACACCGGCATGTACGCCCGCAGCGACGCGCTGGCGGGTGCGCTGGTGGCGGCCGGCAAGCAATCGCTCGATACAGCGTGGCGCATGCCGCTGGATGAGGAATACCAGGAGCAGCTCAAGTCCAACTTTGCCGACATGGGCAACATCGGCGGCCGTCCGGCCGGCAGCGTGACGGCTGCCTGTTTCCTGGCGCGCTTTACCGAAAAGTACGACTGGGCCCACCTGGACATCGCCGGCACCGCTTGGAAGAGCGGCGCGGCCAAGGGCGCCACGGGCCGCCCGGTGCCGCTGCTGACGCGCTTCCTGATGGACCGCGGTTGATTGGCAGAGGTAAAGCACCGTATGACTCGCGTCGACTTTCACAGCAACGTGCCCGGCAAGCTGGCTTATGCCTGCCGGCTCGTGCGCAAGGCCTACGGCGCGGGCCAGAAAGTGATCGTGGTCGGAGATCAGGCTGCGCTGCAAGCGTTCGACACGCAGTTGTGGACGTTCAGCCAGCTCGATTTCCTGCCGCACTGCGGCCTGAGGCATCCGCTGGCCGCGCAGACGCCCATCCTGTTGGCCGATGCATCCGAGCCGCTGGACGACGCACCGCATCACGACATTCTGGTCAATCTGTCGCCTGAACCGCCGGCGCTGTTCGCGCGCTTTAGCCGGTTGATCGAGATCGTTGGCGATGACGACGCCGATCGCGCCGCTGCGCGCGATCGCTTCCGGTTCTACCGCGATCGCGGCTATCCGATCCAACATCATGACGTGGGGCGCGCATGACCGACGGACGCTATCCCGGGTCCCACGCGGACAACAACATCCCTGTTCTGACGGAAATTGTCGAATTGGAGGATGTGGCGCCTACGGCCGCGCCTGCCGCGCCGCTGCCCGCCACGACTGAAGCCGGCAACGTGGACATCCCGCCCGCCCTGCGCGAGCAAGGACTTGCAGCCACTTCGGCCATGCCTCCCGAAGGGACCGATGCCGCCCGCGTGATGGGCGACGTGATGTGGCGTTTCCAGTCCGAGTGGCCGGCGTTGATCGAAGCGCAGTGTCGCGCAGCCATGGAATCACGCCTGTCACTGTTGAGCGAACAGCTCGCCGCTGACCTGACCCGCACGCTGGAGGCCCGCCTGATGGATTGGCTGGGCGCGGCGTTGGACGATGCGCTCGCCGCGCAGCAGAAGCCCCCGCAGCGCTGATCGCACAAAGAAAAACCCGCCGTCTGGCGGGTTTTTTGTTGGTGCTGCTCGAACTCAGTCCGTTACCGCGCCCTTGCTGGCCGTTGCTGCCAGTTTTGCAAACTTTGCCAGCACGCCACGCGTATAGCGCGGCGCTGGCTGCTTCCACGCGGCGCGGCGGCGGGCAAGCTCATCGTCTGGCACGTTCAACTGCAACAGGCGCTGATGCGCGTCGATGGTGATTGAATCGCCTTCGTGCACCAAGCCGATCGTGCCGCCCACGTACGCTTCCGGCGCGACGTGGCCGACCACCATGCCCCACGTGCCGCCCGAGAAGCGTCCGTCGGTGACAAAGCCGACCGACTCGCCCAGGCCCTTGCCGATGATGGCTGAGGTCGGGGCCAGCATCTCCGGCATGCCGGGGCCGCCCTTCGGCCCCAGATAGCGCAGCACGAGGATGTCGCCGGCCTTGATCTGGTCGCTCAGGATCGCGCTCATCGCGCTTTGCTCGTCGTCGAACACGCGCGCCGGGCCGGTGATGACAGGATTCTTCAGGCCGGTGATCTTCGCCACGGCGCCTTCTTCGGCCAGGTTGCCTTTCAGGATGGCGAGGTGGCCTTCCTTGTAGAGAGCTTTGTCGATCGGCAGGATCACGTTCTGATCGGCGCGCGGTTGGTCGGGAACGTGCGCGAGTTCTTCAGCCAGCGTTTTGCCCGTGATGGTGATGCAATCCCCGTGCAGCAGGCCGGCGTTGAGTAGCAGCTTCATCACCTGCGGAATGCCGCCTGCCTCGTGCAGGTCGGTCGCCACGTATTGGCCCGACGGCTTGAGGTTGCAGATGACGGGCACGCGCTGGCGCACCCGCTCGAAGTCATCGATCGTCCATTCCACCTCCGCCGCGTGGGCGATGGCCAGGTAGTGCAGCACGGCGTTGGTGGAGCCGCCGGTGGCCATGATCACGGCTACGGCGTTTTCGATGGATTTGCGCGTGATGATGTCGCGCGGCTTCAGGTCGCGGCGCACGGCTTCGACCAGCACGCGCGCAGATTCGGCTGCGCTGTCGACCTTCTCCTGATCGGGATTGGCCATCGTCGACGAATACAGCAGCGACATGCCGAGCGCTTCAAACGATGAACTCATCGTGTTGGCCGTGTACATGCCGCCGCACGACCCGCTCGACGGGCAGGCGTTTTTCTCGATGCCCTCGAAGTCTTCCTCGCTCATGCGGCCGGCGGTAAATTCGCCCACGGCCTCGAACGATGAGACGATGGTCAAATCCTTGCCCTTCCAGTGGCCCGGCTTGATGGTGCCGCCGTACACATAAATGCCTGGCACATTCGTGCGCGCCAGGGCGATCATGCCGCCTGGCATGTTCTTGTCGCAGCCGCCGATAACGACGACACCATCCATCCATTGGCCGTTGACGCAGGTCTCGATGCAGTCGGCAATCACCTCGCGCGAGATCAGCGAGAACTTCATGCCTTCCGTGCCCATCGACATGCCGTCGGAAATGGTCGGCGTGCCAAAGATTTGCGGATTCGCGTTGGCATCCTTTACTGCAGCCACGGCGGCATCGGCCAGCTTCTGCAGGCCCGAGTTGCACGGCGTGATGGTCGAATGGCCGTTGGCCACGCCGATCATCGGATTGTTGAAGTCGTCTTTCGTGTAGCCCAATGCGTAGTACATCGAGCGGTTGGGCGAGCGTGCCACACCTTGGGTGATGTGCTGCGAACGCTTGTTGTCTGGCATGGTGGTCTCCGTGGGGGCGGCACTATCGTTGTAGTCAACAGCTTGGCGCCCAGCATGCACTTGGAGAAATGGCGCGTCAAATATATTATTGATTGATTATTGATTCGAAAAATATATCAATCGCCGATATGGATCTGCGCCAGCTTCGCTACTTTGTGACCGTTGCCGAGGAATTGCATTTCGGGCGCGCCGCCGAGCGTCTTTCGATGACGCAGCCGCCGCTGTCGCAGCAGATTCGCGCGCTGGAAGACGAACTCGGGGTCACGCTGTTTCATCGCACGCAGCGCTCCGTGGCGTTGACGGCCGTCGGTGCGCGCTGGCTGGTCGAGGTGCGGCGTGTGCTTGCCGAGGCGAATGCGCTGCCCGGTCTGGCGCAGCGGCTGGCGCGCGGGGAGGTTGGCTCGCTGTCGCTGTCCTTCGTCAGCACCGCCGATTACGGCATCCTGCCCGCCTTGCTGCGGCACTTTCGCGACGCGCGGCCCGAGGTGCAGCTTCTGCTGCGCGAGGCCACCAGCGATGTGCAGATCGAAGCGCTCCTGGCCGGCGATGTGGACGCGGGTGTCGTGATCGCGCATCACGCGGGCTCGGTGCCCGGCGAGCTGGAATACCGCCCGCTGGTGCGCGAGCGCCTTGTGCTGGCGGTGCCCGCATCGCGCGCAGCGCAATGGGGCGTGGTGCCGGGCCAGCCCATTGCCTTGGCGGATGCGGCGGCCGAATCGCTCATCATCTTCCCGCGCAGGTCCGCGCCTGCGCTGTATGACATCATTACCGGCTATCATGCCGCGCACGGCGGTCGGCCAGGAGAATCTGGGGCCGCGATGCGCATTGGCCAGGAAGCCATCCAGATGCAGACCATCGTCAGCCTGGTCTCCGCTGAGATGGGGATTGCGCTGGTCCCGGCATCGCTATGCAACCTGCAGCGGACCGGCGTGGTCTATCTCGAACTTGCCGCGCCAAGCCCGTTCATCGAGACCGGGCTCGTGTGGCGGCGAGATGCGGCTTCGCCGGTGCTGCCGTGGTTCGTGGCCAGTGCCGAAGCCGTTGCCAAGCTGCAAGAAAACAACCAAACCTGAAACCCACAGGATTCATGCTCATCCATCCGCAATTCGACCCCGTCGCCCTGCATCTGGGGCCGCTCGCCATCCGCTGGTACGGCCTGATGTATCTGGCGGCGTTCATCATGTTCCTGTGGTTCGGCCGCCTGCGCACGCGCCAGCCACACATCGCCGCCGAAGGCTGGACCGGCCGCGACCTCGACGACATGCTCTTCTACGGCGTGCTGGGCGTGATTCTGGGCGGGCGCCTGGGCTACGTGCTGTTCTACAAGCCCGACTGGTATTTCGCCCACCCGCTCGACATCTTCAAGGTTTGGGAAGGCGGCATGGCCTTCCACGGCGGCTTCCTCGGTGTGGTCGTCGCGATGATGCTGTATGCGCGGATGCGCGGCCGCTCGTGGATGCAGGTGACCGACTTCATCGCGCCGATGGTGCCGTGCGGCCTCGCAGCGGGGCGCCTTGGCAATTTCATCAACGGCGAGCTGTGGGGCCGTGTGTCGTCGCCCAATCTGCCTTGGGCGATGATGTTCCCGCAGGCGCAGGGCGAAGACCGGGAGTGGCTGCTCTCGCACGCGCAAGAGGCCGTCACCAGCGGCGTGCAAGCTCTGTTCGATCAGTACCACATGCTGCCGCGCCACCCCTCGCAGATCTACCAGTTCCTCGGCGAGGGCGTGCTGTTCTTCATCCTGCTGTGGCTGTACGCGCGCAAACCGCGACCGATGGGCGCGGTGTCTGGCGCATTCCTGCTCGGCTACGGCGTGTTCCGCTTCATTGCGGAGTTTGCCCGCGAGCCGGATAACTTCCTCGGCCTGCTGGCGGCGAACCTGTCGATGGGGCAGTGGCTGTCGTTGCCGATGATCCTGATCGGCATCGCTATGCTGGTCTGGTCGTATCGTCGTGCAGGCAACGGCGAAAAAAGCCAGGCGCACGCCTGACGCTGCTACCGCACAAAGAAAAAGCCACCGAACTTCGGTGGCTTTTTTCATGGAGCGGCTCGCTGCTTATTTCAGCATCTGCACGGCACCGGAAACGGTCACCGTCACCTGGGCCTTGCCGCCCTCGATGGGCACCGGCGCCGAATCGTACGACGCCGGAGCCGCTGCCATGCGCATCATCGGACGCGGGCCCGGGTTGTTGCTGCCCTCGCTCACATGCACGTCGCGGATCGTGTAGCTCGTGTAGCCGAACAGCTTGGTGGTCGTCAGTGCTTTGTCGCGGAACGAATTCACGGCCTGATCGATCAGTTTGGCTTCCGCCGCCGAGCGTGCCTCGCGCGAGAGCGTGAAGTTCACGTTCTGCACCTGCATCTGGTTGGCCAGTTGGCCCGCCAGCTTGGACGCCGCAGCAAAGTCCTTCGATGTGATGCGCACTTCCGCACGGCCACGCCAGACGCTGATCTTGCCGTTGCGATCGGTGTTCGGATAGATGTTGAAGCCACCTGTCTCTGCCTGTACGCCGGACGTGCGTTTTGCCTGGTTGATCACCTCATCGGCCTTTCGCGACAGGGCCGTGGAGATCGCGCCCGGGTCCGCGCCTTCCTGCTCGGCGCCCAGTGTGAGCGTGACGGTGTCGGTCGGCACTTCGGCTACGGCCTGCGCATCCAGCGACAGCACGCCCGAATGATTCGTTTCAGGAGCAGCTTGTGCGAAAGCAGTCGTCATGATTGCAGTCCCCAAAATGGTTGCGGCCAGGACAGATTTCATTGTGTTCTCCCAAAAAAGCAATGTGATCCGTCTGACTGGCTGTTACGCGCATCGTTCATCACGTTTGTAACAATTCCCCGCCGATGCCAACCATTCACTCAGGATCGCGCATCAATTTGGTGGTGATGTAACGCCACTGCGCAGGTGTGACGGGCGTGATCGACAGGCGGTTGCCGCGTTGCAGCACCGTCATGTCGGCGAGCTGTTCCTGCGCACGCAACGTCGGCAGATCGATCAGCGCGCATTTGCGCACGAATTTCACGTCGACGAGCATCCAGCGCGGCGCTTCGGGCTTCGATGCGGGGTCGTGGTAATGGCTCTTGGCGTCGAACTGCGTGGGATCGGGATAGCTGGTCGAGCAGACTTCCGCCAGCCCCGCGATGCCGGGTTGCGGACAAGACGAGTGGTAGAACAGCACGCCGTCGCCGATGCGCATGCGGTCGCGCATGAAGTTGCGTGCCTGATAGTTGCGAACGCCGGTCCAGGGCAGCGTGCCTTCGGCGTGCAGCGTATCGATGCTGGCCTCGTCGGGCTCGGACTTCATCAACCAGTACTGGGTGGCCATCGTGTGGGGCGCGCGGGCGACGTGCGGGGAGGTGACGGTGTGCGCAGCATAGCAACACGGCCGCGGCCTCGCCATTAGCGGTGCGGTAATGGCGGGTGTATCGAGGATAGGCAAAGAAAAAGGCGGTAGCGCACATGTGCGCTACCGCCTTTTTTTGGGTCCCCACCTTGGCCGCTAGACCCGCATCCTGAACCCAAGTGAGGTTCAGAGTGGCAGCGGAAGCCGCATTTTGGGTACATCACCGGCGCAGGGAGCCCACGACTTGCGTCGCACGCTATGCACTGGAAGACGCGCTCGCCCACACGGCATATCCCGCACCAAGCAATGCTTATCGGTTCAAGGAATTAATGGCCATGGCGAACCAGGCAGGGAAACTGTCAGACGCATCATCACGCTGTGTTTCGAGCGCATGGCGATGCGTCTGAAAGATTCATCGCAGGCAACCGTTTTTCTCTACTCTATAGCCGCTAAAGCCTTATGCTGCAAGGGTTTGCGGGAGATTCCGGAAGCCATTGGGAGACACTATACACCCGTTCGCATCCGAACCCAAGCCCGGATGCGATCCGGTTACAAACACGTTTTGTACTGAGTCAAATGACTTCGCCGTACTGGCGCAGCGCCTCGTCAGTGCGGGCGTTCAGGTCGGCCAGTTTGGCGCGAATCGAGTCGATCGGCAGGGCGGAATCGGACGCGGCCTGGCGTTGCATCGACAGCAAATCCGACGCGATGCTAATGGCGGCCATCACGGCAACGCGCTCGATGCCCTTGGTGTTCGAGCCGTTCTTGATGCGCGTCATCTGACTGTCGACCATGGCTGCGGCTTCACGCAGGGCCGCTTCGTTATCGACCGAGACGGCAAACTTGTAGGGCTGCCCGGCGATGTTCACTTCAATTTGCTTGCTGCTCATGCTTAGGTCTCCGGATGCGGGGCGGGGGCGGCCGTTGTTTCATCGGCGCCTGCGGCCTGGCCGAGGAGGTCAAGCTGGCGCGCGTCGGTAGCCGTGGGCAGCTTGTCGAGAATCGATTGGATGCGCAGTTGCGCTTCTTCGATCTTGGCATTGAGCACGCTGCGATCGGCGACCATCGCGTCGCGCTCGGTCTTGGAGGCATCGGCTTCCGCCTGAAGCCGCTCGACTTCGGCGCGCAGGCGCTGGTTCTCGGCGGCTAGCGCATCGGCGTGACGCAGCACGCGCGCGATCTTGCCGGCAAGTTGTTCGAGTTCGTTCAGCATTGGGTGTCAATCAGAATCGAGTGGGGGGATTTTAGCCGATCATGCGCGTCGCGCCTGTCCTCCATACGGATGCGCGAGTTGCGGCGGCATGAGGCGACGCAGCGGGCACAAAGGGCGAAGGGTGTGTTTTTACCGCGACTTGGGCGGGTTTAGCGTGCCTTTTCCGTTAAACTTCGCGGCGTCCTGGTGCCCGCAGCACCATCTGCAGTTAAACGGGAAGCAGGGAGCGCGCGCCCCAAGCGATGCGCCAACCTGCGCTGCCCCCGCAACGGTAAGCGAACGTCGCGTGTGCCTGCCATCTCGCCAAGAAGAAGATGGGTACCGCGCGGTCTGTCCATACGCCACTGTTCCTCTGGGAATGGGAAGGCGGGCAGGCCGCTTCGCCAGCCCGGATACCGGCCAGGACGGTGGATCTCAGAGCCGATGTGAAGCCCCGGAGGGAACCGCATCGAGATCCTGCTGCCAGTGACCTGCGGGGGAACGGGTCCGGCTGACGCTTCTTGTCTTTTCAACATGAGCTTGACTACAAAGCGGCCACTCCGAATGCCCCGGACGGCCATGCGCGCGCTTGCCAGCGCACTAACGGGGGTCATGGCAGGTGCAGTCGTGCCGGCCTGGGCACAAAGCAATGCACCGGCAGCCAGCACGCCAGTGGGTGAACTGAATCCGACGGTGGTGACGGCCTCGCGCAGCGAGCAGCCCCTGTCGGATGCATTGCCGCACACGACGGTCATCAGCCGCGCCGATATCGAGCGCTCGCAGGCGCCGGACGCGGTGACGCTGCTGCGCCGCGAGGCCGGCATCGAAATCGCGCAGAACGGCGGGCCTGGCACCAACGCCAGCCTTTTCATGCGCGGTGCCGGTTCCAATCAGACGCTGGTTCTCATTGATGGTGTGCGGGTGAGTTCCGCCACGCTGGGGGCCACGCAGATCGATCAACTGATGGCCGACCAGATCGATCATATCGAGGTCGTTCGCGGCAACGTGTCGGCGCTATATGGTTCCGACGCGATTGGCGGCGTGGTGCAGATCTTCACGCGCAGTGGCAAGGGACATGCCCCATTGGCCAATGCAGAGATTGAGTACGGCGCACGCAACACCAAGCGCGCGCAGGCGGGTATCAACGGCTCGCTGGGCGAGCGCGGGGATACGTCGTTCGCTGTGTCAGTGTCGGAGTTCAAGACCGACGGGTTCTCTGCAATCAACCCACTGCAAGCCAAGAATGCCAACCCGAACGACAACCCTTATACGAACAAGAGCGTGTCGGCGCAGTTGTCGCATCGCCTTTCCGCGGATTGGCAGGCAGGGCTGACGTACTTTCAGACCTGGGGCGACGCCAGTTACGACAGCGGTTTTGGCAGCTCGACCGATATCAACATTGCGCATAACCAGGTGCGGTCGATGTCGGCCTACCTGGATGGCAAGGTCACGCAGGATTGGAAGACGCGCCTGACGCTCTCGCAAGGCGACGACAAGAACGTCAACTTCAAGAATGCCGTGCAGAACGGTCGCTTCAACACGCGCACCCAGCAGGCGAGCTGGCAGAACGATTGGGCGTTCATGCCCGAGCAGTTGCTCAAGGTGGGCTTGGAGCACGCGCAAACTACTATCGACAGCGATGCGTATGACGCGCCCACCCGCCGTGTCGATTCGGCTTACTTGGGCTACGAGGGCACGTTTGGCCCGCACCAGCTGCAGTTGAACCTGCGCCGTGATCGCTACTCGGATTTCGGTAGCGCCAACAGCTATTACGCGGGTTACGGCTTTGCATTCAACCCGCAGTGGAAGGCTGTGGCGAGCGTAAGCAACGCCTTTCGTGCGCCGACGTTCAACGATCTGTACTACCCCAACTACGGCAACCCGAATGCGCAGCCTGAGAAAGCGCGGTCGGTGGAAGGGGGAGTGGAATACAGCGGCGCGATCGGCCTGGTGCGCATGACGGTGTTCGAGACGGACTACAGCAACCTCATCACCTCGCAGTGCGATGCGGCGTTCAACTGCATCGCCGCCAACGTGAACCGCGCGCGTGTGAATGGGCTGGAAACCTCGTACCGCGGTGCGATCTATGGCGTGGATGTGCGTGCCAGCTTTACCATGCAGAACCCGCAGGACTTGTCGGCCACACCGAACCAGGTGCTGCCGCGCCGCGCACGGCACTTCGGTAGCGTGTATTTGGGCAAGACCTTTGGACCATTCTCTGCAGGTGCGGAATGGAACGCGAGCGGCGAGCGGCACGATTCGTCGTTCTCGTCCAACGTAATGGGCGGCTATGGCATGGTGAATCTGATGGGGCGTTATCAAATCACGCCGGATTGGGCATTGTCGGCGCGCTTGGAGAATCTGTTCAACAAAAGCTACCAGACAGCGTATAGCTACAACACACCTTCGCGTGGAGTGTTCTTCACGCTGTCGTGGCAACAGCACGAACCGAAGCGATGACAACACCTGCACTGCGCGCACGCGGTTTTGCCTGGCGACTGTGGTCGCTGCTGGCGCTTGCGTGCGTGGCGGTGCTGGTAGCGTCATTGATGCTCGGCAGTGTGAAACTGTCGCCCGCTGAAGTCTGGCGGGCCCTCTTCTTTGGCAATAGCGGTGGCGATGGCCTGGCTGCAGGCATCGTCACCGAGTTACGCTTGCCGCGTGCGGGCGCTGCATTTGCTGCCGGCGGGCTATTGGCCTTTGCCGGAGCGCTCATGCAGATGCTGCTGCGCAATCCGCTGGCCGATCCGTATGTGCTGGGCGTGTCCGGCGGCGGGGCAGTGGCGGCACTTACGGCGATGTTGTTTTCGCTGCCTTGGTGGGCAGTGCAGACAAGTGCTGGAGCCGGAGCCTTGCTGTCGATGGCGCTGGTGGCGGCGTTGGCGCGTCAGCACTTATGGCGCGGCGAGCCCGGCGAGGCCAATGCCCGCTTGCTGCTCGGTGGCGTGGTGATGGCTTCCGGCTGGGTCGGCCTGATCACGCTTATCTTGACGGTGGCGCCCGAGAATAAGCTGCGCGGCATGATTTTCTGGATGGTCGGCGACCTCGGTGGCGCCGATCGTTATGCTGGTGCATTGGTGGCGCTTGTGGTGGCGGTGGCCGTGGTGTTGCCGCATGCGCGCGACCTGAACGTGCTGCTGACCGGTGAAACTCGCGCCCGCGCGCTGGGTGTGCCGGTGGCGCGTGTGCGCGCGTTGATCTACGTGGTGGCGTCGCTGTGTACGGCAGTGGCGGTTACGATTGCAGGCTCGGTGGCCTTTGTCGGCCTGCTGGTGCCGCACATGGTGCGCCTGGCGTGGACCCGCGACGTGCGCATCCATTTGCCCGCTACGGCGATGGCCGGCGGGGGCCTTCTGATGCTGGCCGACCTGATCGCCCGAACGCTGATCGCCCCAACGCAGCTGCCCGTGGGCGTGATCACCACCCTGCTGGGGGTTCCGACGTTTCTTTACCTGCTGATGCGGAGCGCGCGATGAGTTGGTGGCGCCGCCCACGTCCTGCACCGGATGCATTCGCGCACTTGGACGCGGCGCCGGAACTCGCGCTGCACGATCTGCGGGTGACCATCGATGGGCGCGTGTTAATCGAGCGGTTGTCGATGACGGCGACCGCGGGCCAGCTCTGGTGCGTGGTCGGGCCGAACGGCGCGGGCAAGTCGACATGGCTTTCCGTACTGGCGGGCTTGCGCTCGCCAGACGGCGGCAGCGTCACGCTCGATGGCGTCCCGCTTGCCGATTGGCCGGCGCTGGCGATGGCGCGTCGTCGCGCGTTTCTGCCGCAGACCTTGCATGACACCTTCCCCATCACCGTTTACGACGCCGTGATGACCGGCCGCCACCCGCATCTCGCGCGCTGGGAGTGGGA
This sequence comes from Ralstonia pickettii, assembly GCF_000607165.1. Taxonomy (GTDB): domain Bacteria; phylum Pseudomonadota; class Gammaproteobacteria; order Burkholderiales; family Burkholderiaceae; genus Ralstonia; species Ralstonia holmesii. Next base: position 130,039 of record NZ_JFZG01000003.1, read on the forward strand.
GGGCGACGCCGATGCCAGCGCCGTGGATGCAGCGGTGTCTGCGCTGCAGTTGCAGTCGCTGGCACAACGCGATGTGCGCACGCTTTCCGGCGGTGAACGTCAGCGCGTGGCGATGGCTGCCGTGGTGGCACAGGAGGCGCGCGTGCTGCTGCTCGATGAGCCCGTCGCGCACCTTGACCTGCATCAGCAGGTTGCCGTGCTTCGCCTGCTGCGCGAAGGCTGCCGCAAACACGGCTGGCTGGTCGTTCTGACCGTGCATGACTTGAACCTCGCACGCCGCTTTGCTACGCACGCGCTGCTGATGGACGGCGCGGGGCACACCACCTCGGGCATCGCGGCCGATGTGCTCACCGCCGAGCACTGTGCGCGCGTGCTGCGCACTCCTATTGCCGAGGTGGCCGACTGCTGCCATACGGCCTTGATTCCCGGTGACTCCGATGACGACTGAAGACAACGATGACGCGCTGAACGAACGCCACCGCTCGCGCATGCAGCGCAAGAAGGCCGTAGTGGATACCAAGATCGCCGCCGCCACCGACGTGCGCGGCGTGCTGCTCGTCAACACCGGTAACGGCAAAGGCAAATCCAGCTCCGGCTTTGGCATGGTGATCCGCGCCATGGGCCACGACATGCAGGTCGGTGTGGTGCAGTTCATCAAGGGAGCGATCCCGACGGGCGAGGAGCGTTTCCTGCGCCGTTTTCCCGAGCAATGCAGCTTCCACGTGATGGGCGAGGGCTACACGTGGGAGACGCAGGACCGCACGCGCGACATTGAAAAGGCGCAAGCCGCATGGGCCTGCGCGCGCGAACTCTTGAACGATCCGACCATCGGCCTGGTGCTGCTGGATGAACTGAACATCGCGCTCAAACACAACTACCTTGACGTGCAGACCGTGCTGGCCGATTTGCGCGCGCGGCCGCCGGCGCAGCACGTGGTGATTACCGGGCGCGGTGCTCCGCCCGAATTGATCGACGCCGCGGATACCGTCACCGACATGACGCTCGTCAAGCATGCGTTTTCCCAAGGCATCCAGGCGCAGCCGGGAGTCGAACTGTAATGAACCAAGCCATGCATATTCCACCATTTGATGATGCGTTGCGCGCGCGCCTGCAGGCCGCCGTCGACAGCAAGACCAAGCCGCTCGGCGCACTGGGCCGGCTTGAATCGCTGGCCGTGCAGATCGGCCTGATCCAGAACACCGATACACCGCAGCTGACGCGCCCCGCAATGGTGGTGTTTGCCGCAGACCACGGCATCGCCCACGCTGGCGTGAGCGCATACCCTCAAGCGGTGACCGCGCAGATGGTGCTCAACTTCATCGCGGGTGGTGCGGCTGTCAATGTGTTCTGCCGTCAGCATGGGTTTGCATTGGAGGTGGTTAACGCCGGTGTTGCCACACCGTTGTGGACGGCGGATACGCCGGGCCTGGTCGATGCTCCTGTCGGCCCCGGCACGCGCAACTTCGCTGACGAGGGTGCTGCGCAAGCCGCCATGACCGCCGACGAGCGCGACCGCGCCATGGCCCTCGGCGCGCAGCGCGTGGCACACCATGCGGCGCTCGGCACCAACGTGATCGCACTGGGCGAAATGGGCATCGCCAACACGGCGTCTGCCGCATGCCTGATGGCGCGGTTATGCGATTTGCCGGTCGCGCAATGCGTTGGCCGCGGCACCGGGCTCGACGATGACGGCCTTGCCCACAAGCGTGCCGTGCTGGAGGCGGCGATGGCCAAGCATGCTGACGTCCGTGAGCCGCTGGACGTGCTTGCGTGCTTCGGCGGTTTTGAGGTCGCGGCGATGGTGGGTGCGGTGCTTGAAGCGGCGCAGCGGCGCATGGTCGTCCTCGTCGATGGGTTCATCGCCACGGCCGCCGTTCTGGTGGCGGCACAGGTGGCGCCCGACGTACTGGGCTATTGCGTGTTCGGGCATGTGTCGGACGAGCGCGGGCATCGTGCGCTGCTGGAGGTGCTCGATGCGCGGCCGCTGCTGTCGCTGTCATTGCGGTTGGGGGAGGGCAGTGGCGCGGTGCTGGCGTATCCGGTGGTCGTGTCAGCGGTGGCGTTCCTGCGCGAGATGGCGACCTTCGCCAGCGCAGGCGTGAGCGAGCGCGCATAGCCATGAACGCCTTGCGTGAACATTGGCAAGCGCTGTGGACAGCGGTCGGGTATTTCACCCGCATCCCTGTGCCGGTGTCGGTTGGGTTCTCGCAAGCAGGGTTGAATCGCGCGGCGCGCTACTTTCCGCTGATCGGCTGGCTGGTGGGCGCCGTAGCAGCATCGGTGTATTGGCTTGCGTCGCGCACGGCGCCCGCGTCAGGTGTGGCGGTGGCTGTGTCGATGGTGGCTACGTTGTTGCTGACCGGAGCGTTTCATGAAGACGGTCTCGCCGATTGCGCAGACGGCTTTGGCGGCGGCTACACGCCGGAAGATCGGCTGCGCATCATGCACGATTCGCGCATCGGTGCGTTCGGGGCGATTGCCGTGTGCATGGCGTTGCTGCTGAAGTGGCAATTGCTGAGCGCGATGGCGCCGCATGGCCTCGCCATCCTCGTTGCAATGGTGAGCGCGCATGCTGCAAGCCGCGCGGCGGCCGTCAGCTACCTGCTCACCCACGACTACGTGCGCGCTGAAGGCAAGGCCAAGCCAGTTGCGCAACGCATGCGATGGAGCGATGCCTTGTGGGCCGGCGTGTTCGGCATCGCGCCTCTGCTGTGGTTCGGGCCGATGTGCACGGCGCTCGTTGTCGTCGGGTTGATCGTTGCGCGCTGGCTGCTAGGTCGATATTTCGTGCGCCGCATCGGCGGCATCACGGGGGATTGTCTGGGGATGGCGCAGCAGATGTTCGAGGTGCTGATTCTGTGGGGGCTGCTGGCATGGATGTCATCCTGATCCGCCACGCGCGGCCAGCCATGACGGCGGGTCTCTGCTATGGCCGTACCGATCTGGAGCTGGCTTCGCCGATGGACCCCGAGCCTTCGGCCATCGTCGAGAAACTCGGCGCGCACACTCCACATCGCCTGTTGGCGAGTCCGTTGCAACGCAGCCGCCTGACGGCCGAAGCCCTAGCGCAAGCGGCTCAACTTCCCACGATCGAAATCGATGCGCAATTGATGGAACTCGATTTTGGCGCCTGGGAAGGCTGCCAGTGGGATGACATCCCGCGCGCGGAAATTGACCAGTGGGCGCGCGATCTCGTGCACGGCAATCCGCATGGCGGGGAATCGGCGGCAGATTTGCTGGCGCGCGTGACGACCTGGGCCGAGGCAACAAGCGAAACGCCCGCGCCTTGCGTGTGGGCGGTGACGCATGCCGGCTGCATGCGTGCGCTGGCGGCGCATTGGTTGCAACGGCCGTTGGCCGAGACGCTGCAATGGCCGCTGCAATGGGGGGCGGTCTGCGGCTTTCGCGTGCAGCCCGGCGCGTTACCGGTGCTGCTGTTCTGGAACCGTTGACCGGCGACGCGGTTCAGCGACTTAACCCGTTGGTGGTTTGTGAACCGAGGCGCCGCATGCGGGCTTGTTCCAAGTCTTCGCACAACAGCGTTGCCGCTTCCACCAGGCGTGGTCCGAACCGGTTGATCAGGTCGCCGTTGATGGTGAAGAGGTTGCCGCGCTGCACGGCCAGCAATTGCGGCCAGCGCTTCCACGCGTCGAGCGTATCGATGGGGCGGCTGCCTTGTGTGGCGCCCATGCTCGCGGTCAGCAACACTTCGGGGTTCGCTGCGATGACGGCTTCCGGCGAAACGGTCGGCACCAGCAAGGGCTCGCTGGCAAACACATTGCGGCCGCCGCACAACGTCAGCATGTCAGAGAAGATGTGCTGGCCGTTGAGCGTCATCAGCGGCTGTTCCCATACCTGGTAGAACACCGAAACCGGCGGTCGGCTAGCGTAGCGCTGGCGCAGCGTATCGGCGCGTTGGCGGAACTGCTGGGCCGCGTCGTGCGCGCTGGCACGGGTGTCGAGCAGCGTACCGAGTGCCTCGATCGAGCGCGGAATATCGCTCATGCGATGCGGCTCGGAGAAGAACAACGGAATGCCCAGCGCACGCAGCCGGTCGATCTGCTTCTGCGCGTTGCCGTGACGCCAGACCACCACCAGATCGGGCTTGAGGGCGGCAATGCGCTCCAGATCGAGCGAGCGGTTATCGCCCACGTGAGGAATGTCGCGCGCGGGTGGCGGGTAGTCGCTGTAAGCCACGGTGCCGACGATGCGTGCGCCGCCGCCGGCCGCGAACAGCAGCTCGGTCGCATGCGGCGCGAGACTGACGATGCGTTGCGCGGGGCGCTGCAGCGTAACGGTGGCACCGCTATCGTCTGTGACGGAAATGGCGGCAAGTGCCGGTGTGGCAGCGATCGTGAGCGCAATGGCGGAGAGGCCGCACGCACACAGGCGACGGGCGAGACGAGATAGACGAACGGGCATCGGGGGGCAGGTCAAGCGGAGCGCGACAGCGATGCTAGCGCATCGGCAAAGCGTTGCCATCCGGTTTCATCCGGGGGCAGGCCGAAGCGCAAGCCGCTGACGGGCGCATCGAACAGGCGGGTCCAGATGCCGAGGCGCGCTAGGCCTGCATGCAGCGCTCGCGCATGTGGGGCGTGTGCCCAGGCAAACAGCGGTGTGGCGGCATTCGGCAGGCCGTGGCGATCCAGCAACGCCGAGAGCCGCGCCCCCGCATCCCGCAGTTGCGCGCGCGTTGAAACTTGCCAGGCGGTATCGGCCAGCGCTGCACGCACCACGGCACGGGCCGGGCCGTTGACCGTCCAGTGCCCCAGCGCCTCGCGCAGCGGGCACAGCAGCTCAGGCGCCGCCAGCGCGAAGCCGATGCGGGCGCCCGCCAGCCCGTAGAACTTTCCGATCGAGCGCAGCACCACGAGCCCCGGCATTCCAGCCAGGGGCGCCAATGTGGGGCCATCGTCGAACGCTTCGATAAAGGCCTCATCCACGATCAACGTACCGCCGCGCGCATGCAAGCGCGTATGCCAATCGCGCAGGGTTTCTGCCGGCAGCACGCGCGCCGTCGGGTTGTTCGGGTTGACGACAACCAGGTGCTGCACGTCGTTTGGCAGGTCGCCGAGGAAGGCGGCTTCGGGTAGGGGCACGACGTCGTGGCCGGCGCGCGCAAAGGCGGGCGCGTATTCGCTGTAGCCGATCTGCGCGATGCCGGCACGCCCACGTGGCAGCAGGGTCGGCAGCGTGCGGATTGCTGCCTGGGAGCCCGCAACCGCCAGCACGGCGTGCGCGTTGATCACGCCGTAGTGCGCGGCGGCCTGCGCTTCGAGGCCATCGTCTTCGGGCAGGCGCAACCAAGCATCGGGTGGGATCGGCGGGATGGGGTAGCCGTGCGGGTTGATGCCTGTGGACAGGTCAAGCCAGCCGCCGGCAGGCTCTCCGTACAGCGTGCGTGCGGCCGCGAGATTGCCGCCGTGGACGATTGCGGTCACGACAGGCCCCACGCCAACGCTGCACTCAAGCCGAGTACGCCGAGCCACAACCACAACGTGCGCGACACGAGCGTCAATGCCCGCGCGATATCGGTTGCGGTCGCCGGCTGGCCGGTGCCGAGCGAAGGGCGCGCTTCTTCCACGCCTTCGTAGCGTGCGGCGCCACCGAGCTGAACGCGCAGGCTGCCCGCGCCTGCGGCCATCACGGGGCCTGCGTTCGGGCTCGACCATTGCGGGGCTTGCGTGCGCCAGCAGCGCAGCGCGTCGGTGGTGTGGCCAAGCATTGCGTAACTCATCGCCGTGAGTCGCGCGGGAATCCAGTTGAGCACGTCGTCGATGCGTGCGGCCGCCCAGCCAAAGCCGGTAAAGCGCGCATTGCGGTAGCCCCACATTGCATCAAGCGTATTGGCCAACCGATACAGCACCACGCCCGGCGCGCCCGCCACCACAAGCCAGAACAGCGGCGCGAAGACGGCATCGCTGCCGTTTTCCAACGCAGATTCCACCGCGGCGCGGGCGATGGGCTCATCCGCGGCTTGTGTGAGGTCACGCGAGACGATGCGCGAGGCGAGGGCTCGTGCGCGGGGCAGATCCGCATCGCGCAGCGCAAGCGCTATCGGCGCGATGTGGTCATGCAGACTGCGCGCGCCGATGGCGAAATAGAGCACGATGGCATCAAGCGCCGCCACCCGCCATGGCGACACATCACGCACCATGACGACGAGCCATCCCGCCAGCAGCACGAACGGCAGCACGGCGAGCGCCCATGCAAGGAGACCGACGATGCGCGACCACGCCAACGCAGCCGGTGCGCGGTTCATGCAACGCTCAATCGCAGTGGCGACGTGTCCAAAGCCGACCAGCGGATGCCAACGCGGCACCTCGCCGAACAGCCGGTCGAGCAGCACGCCCGCGAGCGCGGCCAGCGTCACGAGCGGCCACCCGAGATCGAATACACCGCCCGACAACACGCTCACGTTGCTGCGCCGAGTGCCGGCCCTTTCACCACCATCGGGATGCCGGCCACCAGCAGATGCACGTTGTCGGCCAGCGCGGCCAGACGTTGGTTCAGCCGGCCCAGCTCATCCACGTAGAAACGTGTGACGGCGCCCATCGGCACCACACCCAGGCCGATCTCGTTGCTCACGAGGATGACCTCGCCAGGCAGCAGCGGCAGCGCGGTGAGTAGCGCATCGATCTCGGCTGTCCAGGCTTCGGGTGGCGTGACGAGGCCCGTCTCGGGGTATTCGTGGTGCTCTGAGAAGAGCAGATTGTTGAGCCACAGCGTCATGCAATCGACCAGCACGCAGCCACCGTGCTGCGCGTGCGTGTAGAGCGCTTCGGCCAGGCGCACGGGCTCTTCGACCAGCCCCCAATCGGCCGGGCGTCGCGCGCGGTGGAGGGCCACGCGCAATTGCATCTCTTCGTCGCCCTCGCCGGCGGTGGCGACGTACGTGACCGGCCCCGCGCATTGCAGCGCGAGCTGTTCGGCGTGGTGGCTCTTGCCCGAGCGGGCACCACCGAGGACGAGGGTGAGGCGGCGTGACATTCCAGCATTTTAGCGGGGGCGCGGCGGTCAGGCGCAACAAGGTGGGTGCGATAATCCGCGCATGTCGAAAGCTCCCTTTCCTGTGCCGGCGGACACGCTTCGGGGCACGCTGATGATCCAGGGCACCACGTCCGACGCTGGCAAGAGCACGCTGGTCGCCGGCCTGTGCCGCGTTGCGCGTCGCGCCGGTGTGCGCGTGGTGCCGTTCAAGCCGCAGAACATGGCGCTCAATAGCGCCGTCACCGCAGACGGTGGCGAGATCGGCCGCGCCCAGGCGTTGCAGGCGCAGGCGGCGGGCGTCGCCCCCACGGTCGACATGAACCCCGTGCTGCTCAAGCCCAACAGCGACACCGGCGCGCAGATCATCATCCACGGTCAGCCGCGCTGTGACCTCGATGCACGCGCGTATCACGACTACAAACCCACCGCCATGGCTGCCGTGCTTGAATCGCACACGCGTCTGCGCGCGCACTACGACCTCGTGCTCGTGGAGGGCGCCGGCAGCCCGGCGGAGGTCAACCTGCGCGATCGCGATATCGCCAACATGGGTTTTGCCGAAGCCGTCGATTGCCCCGTTGTGCTCGTCGCCGACATCGATCGCGGTGGCGTGTTCGCGCACCTGGTCGGCACGCTCGCCTGCCTGTCCGACAGCGAACGCGCGCGCGTGGGCGGGTTCATCATCAACCGGTTTCGCGGCGATGTTTCTCTGCTAAGGCCCGGGCTCGACTGGCTGACCGCGCAGACGGGCAAGCCGGTGCTTGGTGTGCTGCCGTATCTGCATGGTCTGCACCTCGACGCAGAAGACGCGGTGCAGACCGTGCAGCGCGCAGCCTCGGCCGATGCACTGCGCGTCGTCATTCCGGTGTTGCCGCGTGTGTCCAACCACACCGATTTCGACGCGCTGCGCGCGCACCCGCAGGTGGATGTCCGTCTGGTCGGCCCCGGCCAGCCAATTCCGCCGGCCGACCTCATCATCCTGCCCGGCAGCAAGAGCGTGCAGGCCGATCTTGCCTGGCTGCGTGCCAATGGCTGGGAAGCGGCCATCGCGCGGCATCTGCGCTATGGCGGCAAGCTGATCGGCATCTGCGGCGGCATGCAGATGCTCGGGCGGCGCTTGCGTGATCCGCACGGGCTGGAAGGCGCAGCAGGCAGCGTCGAGGGTTTCGGCTATCTCGATTTCGAGACGACGCTGGAGGCTGCCAAGCAGTTGCGTCAGGTGCGCGGCATCCTGACGGAAAGCGGTGCGGCCATCGCCGGCTACGAAATCCACATGGGCGTGACCGAAGGCGCGGCGCTCGCGCGCCCCGCCGTGCAACTCGACGATGGTCGCGCAGATGGCGCGATCTCCGCCGACGGGCAAATCCTCGCGACTTACCTGCACGGCTTGTTTGACGCGCCCGAGGCGTGCCGAGCGTTGCTTGCCTGGGCCGGCGTGCGCGATGCACAGGCGCAGGATTACGCCGCATTGCGTGAGGCATCGCTCGAACGTCTTGCCGACACGTGCGAAGCGCATCTGGACCTCGCTGCGCTCTTCCGAACGCTGCCACGTGCAGGCTGAGCCATAATTACCGGATGGGCAGATCCGCTGGGTGACTAACTCGGCACATGATTCGACGAGCGCACGATGTGTACAAGGAGGCAGGCATGCCGGTGGCCGTTGTAGCGAATCCGAAGGGCGGAGTGGGCAAAAGTACGCTGGCCACCAATCTGGCGGGCTACTTTGCGGCGCGGGATCACGCCGTGATGTTGGGCGACACCGATCGCCAGCAGTCCTCACGCGAGTGGCTTGCCTTGCGCCCGGAAACCGCCAAGCCCATTCACACGTGGGAAATCAACGCTGACCACATCGCCAAGCCGCCCAAGGGTACGACCCACGTGGTGCTCGATACGCCGGCGGGCCTCCATGGCTGGCGGTTGGGGGATCTCGTCAAGATGTCTGGCTACGTGATCGTGCCGCTGCAGCCTTCCATGTTCGACATCCTTGCCACGCAGACCTTCCTGCGCAAACTGGCCGATGAAAAGCCGGTGCGCCATGGCGAGGTCAAGCTGGGCGTGGTCGGCATGCGCGTCGATATGCGCACGCGTGCTGCTGAACAGCTCCAGCGTTTCGTGCAGGGGCTGGAGGTGCCAATCCTGGGCTACCTGCGCGATACCCAGAATTACGTGCAATTGGCGGCGCACGGCTTGACGCTGTGGGACGTGGCGCCCTCGCGGGTGGCCAAGGACGTGGAGCAGTGGAGCGGCATTCTCGACTGGCTGGGGGAGCCGCCTACGCAGGCGAGCGTTGCCGACACGTCGGCGGCGGCATGAAAAAAGCCCGGCAATGCCGGGCTTTTTTGTGCGATGAGGCTGCGTCGCTCAGATTTCGAGGTTGTCGATCAGGCGCGTCTTGCCGAGCTTGGCAGCGGTCAGCACGACCAGCGGCTCGCCTGCCGCGATGTTCTCGGGCGTCGGTTTCTGCAGGTCCGAACGGCGGCGCACGGCCACGTAGTCTGGTTGCCAGCCGCGGCCACGCAGATATTCCATCGCCTTGGTGGTCACCTCTTCGTGCGAGGCCTGGCCTTGCAGCACGGTTTCCAGCACGTCCTGACGCACTTGGTGCAGCGTGCGGTACAACTCGGGCGCTTCGGCGCGCTCTTCGTTGGTCAGGTAGACGTTGCGTGACGACAGCGCCAGACCGTCATCCGCGCGCACCGTTTCGGCGGGGATGATGTCCACCGGCAGCGCAAACTGATTTGCCATGCGGCGTACGATCATCAACTGCTGGTAGTCCTTCTTGCCAAACACGGCCACGCGCGGTTGCACGCAGCAGAATAGCTTCATCACCACCGTGCAGACACCCTTGAAGAAGCCGGGGCGGAATTCGCCTTCCAGCGTGTCGCCCAGGTCGTGCGGCGGGTCGACACGGTATTCCTGCGGCTCGGGATACATGTCGCGCTCGGTGGGCGCAAACAGCACGTACACGCCTTCCTTCTGCAGTTTCTCGATGTCGTCCTGCAGCGTGCGCGGGTATTTGTCGAAATCTTCGTTCGGACCGAATTGCAGCCGGTTCACAAAAATGGACGCCACCACCGGGTCGCCGTGCTGGCGCGCCAGGCGCATCAGGCTCAGGTGGCCCTCATGCAGGTTGCCCATGGTCGGCACGAAGGCGACGCGGTTCTGGCCGCGCAACTGGTCGCGCAGTTCCTGGATCGACGAGATGACTTTCATAGTTGTTGTGTGATGCGGCCCGGGTCAGGTCGGACGAATTACGTCGGAGAATAGGCGAGGCGCACGTAAATGGGTGCGTATGGTTCGGCCTGCGTGATTTCGAGCAGCGATTCGCGCGAAAGCTCGAGCATGGCGACAAAGTTGACGACCACGATGGGTGCGCCCTTGCCGGACTGGATCGCTTCTTCAAACAGCTCGGTGAACTCCATGAACCGCGCGTGCTGCAGGCGGCGCAGGATCTGGCTCATGTGCTCGCGCACGGACAGCTCTTCGCGCGAGATCTTGTGGTGCTGGGTGAGCTTGGCCCGGCGCAGCACGTCGGCCCAGGCGACACGCAGGTCGTCGGAATTGACGTCGGGATAGCGCGGCGCGAGGCTCTGCTCGATATAGACCTGCGCGCGCAGGAAATCGCGGCCAAGTTGCGGCACGGTGTCGAGCTTCTGCGCGGCGAGCTTCATCTGCTCGTACTCGAGCAGGCGGCGCACCAGTTCGGCGCGCGGGTCTTCGGGCTCAGCGCCTTCGTCGCTCTTCTTGACCGGCAGCAGCATGCGCGACTTGATCTCGATGAGCATGGCCGCCATCAGCAGATATTCAGCAGCCAGCTCAAGATTGGTCGTGCGGATCTGCTCGATATACGCCAGATACTGCCGCGTGACTTGCGCCAGCGGAATGTCCAGCACATTGAAGTTCTGGCGGCGGATCAGGTACAGCAGCAAGTCCAGCGGCCCTTCAAACGCTTCGAGAAAGACCTCGAGCGCATCGGGCGGGATGTAGAGATCCTGCGGGAGCTTGAACAGGGGCTCGCCGTAGAGCCGCGCAAAGGCGAGGCCGTCGACTTGCGCGGGCGTGGAATCCTGATCGGGCGCCACGCTGGGCAGCTCGACGGGCAGTGGCAGCTTGTCCTGCGCGGAAGTGGTCATGCGGCGGTGAGCCAGGCGGGCCGAGGGCCGGTTGGCCGATCAGTCCAGCGAGTAGACGTACGGCTTTTGCGGCACGCGGGCGGACTTGGCACGGGCGCGCTCTTCCAGGTCGATCGGGTCCTTGTCCCACAGCAGGGACCGGCCTTGGCGCTGCTGCGCTTCCAGGTCGGGCTTCTGGGTCTTGAGTTCTTCCAGGAACTGGGTGATCTCGGACTTGTACAGGGCCATGGCGGTATGTGATGTTGGGTGATCTTGCCCGCACGGAAAGGTCCCGGGCGGAAAAACGCCGCATTTTACCGTATTGGCCGTCGTAACGGCCTTGGGCACGGCACGTGCGAAACTCTTCCGGCCGATCCGGAAGGCCGCATTCGTTGCATTTGCCTGGGCACCCGCCGGGCGCGGTATGGTCAAATACGCCTTTCCTTCGATTCAGCCTGCCCGTGGGGCGGCACTACGCTTGCCACGATGACCGGCTCCAATCGACCATCGCGACCGTCACGACCACCACGCTTCCGTTTCCTGGGTTTGCCCGCCGCCGCGCTGGCGGCCGGCTTTGTGCTGTCCCTCGCCTGCGCCCCGGCGCACGCTGAATACGACGTCAAGATCGATGCGCCGAAGTCCATTCGCGACTTGCTTGAGCGCCATTTGGACCTGTCGCGTTACAAAGACCGCAAGGACATCACCGACGACCAGCTCCAGTACATGGTCGAGACCATTGGCGACCAGGTCACCAAGCTGACGGCGACCGAAGGCTATTTCGTGCCGAAGGCAACCGCGAAGCTGGACGGCCCGCCAGACCACCGCGTAGTCAGCGTGAAGGTCGAGCCCGGCCCGCGTACCACCATCGACACCGTGGGGCTCGACTTTACCGGGGCCATCACGCAAGACGCCAAGCGCATCGACGAATTGAGAAAGTCGTGGAGCCTGCAGCACGGCATGGCCTTCCGCCAGTCGGGCTGGGACAAGGCCAAGGACGACAGTCTGGCGGCGCTACAGAGCAAACGTTATTACGCGGCCAAGCAGACGTCGTCGCAGGCGCGTGTCGATCCGGACGAAAGCAAGGCAGACCTGTCGGTGGGCTATGACAGCGGTCCGGCTTACACGCTGGGGCCGCTGGAGGTGCAGGGCTTGTCGCGTTATCCGCTCAGCATCATCAACCACGTCAACCCGCTGCGCGTGGGTGAGGATTACTCCGCCGATCGGCTGCAATCGCTGCAGGCTGCCATCCAGGGGCAGCCGTATTTCTCCAATGCCATCGTTGACTTGGGCGACGATCCGAAGAACCCGGTCAACGCGCCGGTGCGCGTGCGCGTGCGGGAGTACCCGCCCAACCGCATCACCAGCGGTGTGGGTTACGGCACGGATACGGGCGCCTCGGTGGAAGGGCGCTACCAATATCTGAACCTGTTCAGCAAGGCATGGGTGCTCGACACGCAAGCCCGCATCGAACAGCGCCGCCAGTATCTGTTTGCCGGCGTGACGGTGCCGCCCGACGACAAGCAATACGTCAATAGCTTCTACACCAGCATGGACCGCACCGATACTTCGGGCACCGATACCCGCAGCTACCGTTCCGGCTTCAAGCAGACGCGTGTACGCGGCATCTATGAGACGTCGTTCACCGTTGATTTCTACTACGACGATCTGCGGCCTGATGGCGCCGAGCGGCAGTTGAGCAAGGCGCTCGTCCCGGGTTTCGCGTGGACGCGCCGCGACGTGGACGACCCGCTGTTCCCGCGCCGGGGCAACATCATCACCACGCAGATCGGCGCGGCAGTGAAAGGCGTGCTGACGGACCAATCGTTCGTGCGGTCGTACAGCCGCATCCGCCAGTTCGTGCCGGTGGGGCAGCGCGACATCTTCGTTGCGCGCGGTGAGTTGGGTGCGGTCATCACGTCCGGTTCGGGCGATGGCGTGCCGGCCACGCTGCGCTTCCGCACGGGCGGCACGCAGTCGGTGCGCGGTTACGACTTCCAAAGCATCGGTAACGACGTCAACGGCAGCACGCTGCCGGCCAAGTTCCTCGTTACCGGCGGGCTGGAGTATCAACGCTGGTTTCTGCCGCAATGGGGCGCCGCCGTGTTCTGGGATACCGGTACGGCAACCGACAACTGGTCGGAGCGTCGCTGGTTCAACGGTGTGGGTGTCGGCGTGCGCTGGAAGAGCCCGGTGGGGCCGATCCAGCTCGACATGGCCTACGGCATCCAGCAGAAGCAGTTCCGGCCGAGCGTGTCGCTGGGCATCGCGTTCTGAATATGACGATGACCGATCCGCAAACGCCTGAACCCAAGCAACCCGAAGCATCACGCCCCGAGCGTCCAAAGCGCGGCTGGGGCCGCCGCATGCTGCGCTGGCTCGGCGCCTTCATCTCCCTCCTGCTGGTGATCGTGCTGGTGCTCGCCGGCTGGCTGGTTTGGGCCATCCATTCGCAATCGGGCACGGCGCAGTTGTGGTCGCTCGCTACGCGCTTTGGCAGCGCGTATGTGTCGGGCAAGCTGGAGGGCGGCACGGTGCGCGAGGGCGTGTCACTGCGCGATCTGCACGTCCGCGCGGGCAGCACGGAAGTGCGCATCGACCATGTGGAAGGCCGCTGGGCCATCACACGTGGCCCGTGGCATGCGCACTTCGCGTATCTGCGTGCCGGTAATGTCGAGGTGATCCTGCATCCGACGCCGCCCACACCGCCGAGTGGTCCGCCCAATTCGCTGGTGCTGCCGCTGGCGCTGGATGTGGATCGCCTCGCAGTCGATCGCCTCGCCATCCGGCAGGGCACGTCGACCACCGAACTGAAGTCGATTGCCGGCAGCCTGCATACCGACGGCACGCATCATAACGTGCTCCTCGACGGTATGGAGACGCCCGCCGGCAAGCTCGCGGCCACGCTGCGCATGACCGGTACGCGCCCGTATCCACTCACCGGGGCTGCCACGCTGGCCACGCAGTTCGAGGTGAACGGGCAGAAGCAGGACGCGTCGGTGTCGGCGCAACTGTCGGGCTCGCTGGAGGCGCTGCATATCGAGGCGACCGGCACCGGCGCCAAGCTGACCGCGCAGGCGCTGATTGACGCCACGCCGTTCGGCGCGTTGCCTCTGTCGCGCGCAGTCGTGTCGGCGGAGCACGTGAATCCGCGTGCGTTTGCTCCGGGCGCGCCGGAAGCATCACTGTCGATTCACGCCGATCTGCGCCCCGACGAGAAGGCCAAGACGCTGACGGTGGCCGGCCCCATCCAGATCGACAACGCGCAGCCCGGCACGCTCGACAAACAGAAGCTGCCGCTGCAATCGCTGCGTGCACAGGTGCGTCTGAACGAAAACGATCAGCAACTCACCGGGCTGGATGTGCGTCTGCTGGGCGGCGCGGTGCTCACGGGCGGCGCAGATGTGCGGAAGGGGCATGGCGCACTGCGCGTGGATGTGCGCCAGCTCGATCTGCAGGCGCTGCACGCATCGCTGGAGAGGACGAAACTCGCTGGCCCCATCACCGTGGATTTTTCGGGAGGCACGCAGCGTGTGGCGCTTGATCTGGCGGGCGGCGACATGCGCGCGCAAGCGAAAGCCGTGCTGGATGCGGCGCAGGTCGCGGTGGAGAGCGCCCAGGTGTCGCTGGGGCGCTCGCGGCTGACGCTGGCGGGCACGCTCAAGCACGACGATGCGCAGTCGTTCGCCTTCAAGGGCAATCTGGCGGAGTTCGATCCGTCGCGGCTGGCCAAGGTGGCCAAGGGCCGCATCAATGCCGAGTTCGATGCGCGCGGCACGCTGGGCGAGCCAATTGACGCCGCCGTCAAGTTTGCCGTGCGCGATAGCGATTACGCCGGCTTGCCGATGACCGGCGACGGCAACGTCCACGTGCGCGGCGAACGCCTGCTGCCCAGCGAGGCCAGGCTCGACGTGGCCGGCAACAAGGCCAGCCTGCGGGGCAGTTTTGGCGGGGCGGGTGACCGCATGCATGTCGAAGTCGATGCGCCGCAGCTCGCACGCCTGCAGCTTGGGGTGAGTGGGGCGCTCACCTTGTCCGGCGATGTCTCTGGCACGATCAAGCGCCCGCAGGTGGACGCCACGTTCCGCGCCAATCAGCTTGCCTATCAAGGAAACAAGATCGACACCGCCAACGGTCGTGCGCAGATCCGCGACGGGATCGACGGGCCATTGCTGTTCGAGCTGACCGCGCAGCGCGTGACGGGCCCGAGCCTGTCATTGCGGGAAGTGCATGCCACGCTGGACGGCACGCGACGCGCCCACCGCTTCCGCGCCGATGCCGACGGCAACGTGCGCAACCAGCCGTTCAAGTTCGCACTGGCAGGCGACGGTGCGCTGACACCCGGCAAGGACGGCGATGGTTGGGACGGCACGATCTCCACGCTGTCGGCGCAGGGCGCGCCCAACCTGCAGCTCACGGCGCCGGTGAAGCTGTCGGTGGCACCGGGCCGCCTGATGATGGGTCGTGCAGACCTGACACTGGACCAGACCCCCATCCACATCGAGCGTGTCGAATCGACCCAGGGTCACGTGCGCAGCGCCGGCCGCGTCGATGGTTTACAGATTGCGCGGGTGCTGGAGCTTGTGCGCACCTGGACGGGCCAGGCACCGCCGGTGCGCACGGATCTCGTCGTCGATGGCCAATGGGATCTGGACCTCGGCAGCACGGCCACCGGCACGGCGCGCATCGCCCGGCGCAGCGGCGATCTGTCGATCAACGCCGGCCGTGGTTTCACGCCACTGGGCCTGACCGAAGCGACCGTGGAAGCGCGCGGCGAAGGCATGCGCCTCGGGCTGCGCGGGAATGTGCAGTCAACGCGCGTCGGCAATGTTTACCTCGATGCGGGTGTCGGGCTTGTGCGTGATCCCGGACCGGGCACCTTGGCGCTCATGGCGCCCACGTCCCCACTTTCCGGCGGTTTGACGATCAGCCTGCCGCATCTCAAGAGCATCGGTGACTTGCTTGGGCCGGATGTCGCAACGGACGGGCAGCTTGCAGCCAGCCTGACATTTGCCGGTACGGTGGGCGCGCCCAAGGTGAGCGGCTTCCTGACGGGCCAGGACGTTGACGTGGCGCTGTACGACCAGGGCATCCGCCTGACCAAGGGCGTGGTGCGCGTGGCGCTCGATCAGAACGTGGTCGACCTGCAGGAGGTGGTGTTCCATGGCGGAGACGGCACCGTGCGGGCGCAGGGCCGCGTGCAGCTTGGCGAGGCGAATCCGAACCTGGCAGGGTCCATCGTTGCCGACAAGCTGCAACTCTTTGCCGATCCGGACCGGACGCTGGTGCTGTCGGGCCAGGCGCGCATCGCCAACGACAACGACCGCGTGGCCATCACCGGCAAGTTCAAGGTCGACCGCGGCCTGTTCGATTTGCCCAAGGACGGCGCGCCGTCGCTCGGCGACGACGTGGTCATCGTCCGTCGTGCCGATGCCGCACGCAACCAGGCCGAACGCGGCGTCAAGCGGGAAGAGAAGCCGGCTGGCCGCTTCAGCCCGGTGGTGGATGTCGATGTCGATTTTGGCGACAACTTCCGCTTCAAGGGTGCGGGTGCAGACCTGTCACTTGGCGGCCAGATGCACGTGCACAGCGAACCGCTCGTGCCCCTGCGCGGCACCGGCACGATCTACGTGCGCGAGGGCAGCACGTACGAAGCGTTCGGCCGTAAGCTGGCCATCGAGCGGGGCGTGCTGAACTTCGTGGGGCCGGTCAACAACCCATCGTTCAACATCACCGCAATGCGACGTAACCAGGAAGTCGAAGCCGGTGTGCAGGTGACCGGCACGGTGCGCCAGCCGCGCGTCAAGCTCGTCTCCGAGCCCAACGTGCCAGACGAAGACAAGCTCTCCTGGCTGATGTTCGGCTACAGCGCATCAAACGCTGGCCTGGGCCAGCAGCAGGCGATGTCCGGCGCGGCACTCGGCCTGCTGGGCAACGTGGCCGGCAAGAACGTGGCGCGGCGCTTCGGGCTCGACGAGTTTTCGATCGGGCCATCCACCGCTGGCCTGACCGATCCTCAGGTGGTGAGCCTGGGCAAGGCAATCTCTGAGCGCATCACCGTTGGCTACGAGCAGAGTCTGTCGACCGCCGATTCCATCGTCAAACTGACGTGGCAGTTTTCGCGGCGGTGGTCGGTGGTGGCGCGCGGCGGCACGATCAACGGCGCGTCGGTCCTGTTCAACAAGCGTTGGTAATCAGTTGGCCCGGCTGCCAGAATGGCAGCAGGTACATGCTTCGCACGAGGAGTTCCATGCCGCATCTTCGTCAACTCGCACAAGTGGGAGTCACCATGGGCGTTCTGGCTTCATTGCTGGGGCTGTTCGGCTGTGATCAGCAGAAGGTCGATCAGGCTGTGGATCGCGTGGGCGATGCCGCCAAGCGAGCATGGCAATCGGCCAAGCCGGATAACCTGCTGTTCAAGGGCATCGTGGCGGGGCAATCGACCGAAGACGACGTCAGGGCCACCGCCGGCCAGCCCGAGATGATCTGGGAGAGCGAAGGCGGCACGCGGCAGCTTGAGTATCCGCGCGGGCCAGAAGGGACTTCAACCTGGATGGTGACGATCGGGCCTGACGGACACGTGCAGAAGATCGAGCAGGTGCTGACTGCCGAAAATTTTGGGCGCGTGCGGGTGGGACAGACCAAAGACGACATCCGCCGGATGCTGGGCAAGCCGGGGAAGGTTGAGGTGTTTAAGCTGAAACAGGAAGAGGTTTGGGGGTATCGGTGGATGGAAAGTGCTACCGAGCGGGCTTTCTTCAATGTGCACTTCGGGCCGGATGGGCGGGTTACGACGACTTCGCGGAGTGACGATCGGTTGAATGGGGCGTAGCTGATTGGTGTTTGGGCCTTCGGCCGTCGCACTGAGGATGTTCTTGTGGTGCATCCCTGGTTTCATCCCTTGCCGGGGCTGACTCACTTTCTTTGGCAAGACAAATAAAAGTGAGTCAGCCCCGGCAGGGAACGAAAGGGAAGTGGACCACCAAGGCCCATCCCCAAGCATCCAATTACCGTACCCGCATCCCCGGCACAGCCCCAGAATGCGGCTCAAGAATATAAAGCCCCGGCTGAGCCTTCTCATCAGCCGCCGAAGCCGCCAACACCATCCCTTCCGACATTCCGAACTTCATCTTGCGCGGTGCGAGGTTGGCAACCATCACGGTCAGCTTGCCCACGAGATCTTCCGGCGCATACGCCGACTGAATGCCAGAAAACACATTCCGCGTCTGCCCTTCACCGACATCCAGCGTGAGCTGCAGCAGTTTGTTCGATCCTTCCACGCGCTGGCAGGCGACGATCTTGGCCACACGCAAGTCGATCTTGGCGAAGTCGTCGATGGTGATGGTCTCGGCCATCGGCTCGATGGCGGCGGCACCGTTGGCGGCTGCCGCCGGTGCTTCTGCGGTGGCCTGCAGCGACTGACGATTCGCTTCCACTAGCGCATCCACCTGCTTCTTGTCCACGCGCGTCATCAGATGCGAGTACGGCTGGACCGGCTTGGCCGACGACAGTTGCGAATCGATCGAGCGCCACGTCAGCGGCTCAACGTTGAGGAACGCTTCGATGCGCTCAACCGTTGTCGGCAGAATCGGCTTGAGGTACACGGCCAGCAGGCGGAACGCTTCCAGCGCGACCGAGCACGCGGCATGCAGCTTTTCGCGGTTGGCTTCGTCCTTGGCGAGGTCCCACGGCTTTTCGGTGTCGACGAACGCATTGACGGCGTCGGCCAGCTCCATCACGGCACGCAGCGCCTTGCTGTACTCGCGCTTTTCATACAGATCGGCGATTTGCGGGGCGGCTTCGCGCAGTTGCACCATCAGCGGGTGGCCCAGCGCGGCGTCGCTCACGCGGCCTTCGAAGCGCTTGACCAGGAACCCCGCAGAGCGGCTGGCGATGTTGACGAACTTGCCCACCAGATCGCTGTTCACACGGGCGATGAAATCGTCCAGGTTCAGGTCCAGGTCTTCCATCGTCGCGTTCAGCTTGGCGGCGAAGTAGTAGCGCAGCCATTCCGGATTCAGGCCGGTGTCGATGTAGCTCTGAGCGGTGATGAACGTGCCGCGGGACTTGCTCATCTTGGCGCCGTCCACGGTCAGGAAGCCGTGGGCGAACACATTGGTCGGCGTGCGGTGGCCCGAGAACTTGAGCATCGCCGGCCAGAACAGCGTGTGGAAATACAGGATGTCCTTGCCGATGAAGTGGTACTGCTCGGTCGTCGAGTGCTCTGCGATCCAGGATTCGAAATCGATGCCGCGCTTGGCGCACAGGTTCTTGAAGCTGGCGTAGTAGCCGACTGGCGCATCCAGCCACACATAGAAGTACTTGCCCGGCGCGCCCGGAATCTCGAAGCCGAAGTACGGCGCATCACGCGAGATGTCCCAGTCCGACAGCTTGGCCTCGCCTTCGTCGCCGAGCCATTCGCGCATCTTGTTGGTGGCTTCGGGCTGGGCCAGGTCGGCCACCCATTCGCGCAGGAAGTTTTCGCAGCGCGGGTCAGACAGCTTGAAAAAGTAGTGCTCCGACGACTTGCGCACCGGCGTCGCGCCCGACACCACGGAATACGGATTCTTCAGATCGGTCGGCTGGTACGTCGCACCGCACACTTCACAGGAGTCGCCGTACTGATCTTTCGCGCCGCACTTGGGGCATTCGCCCTTGATGAAGCGGTCCGGAAGGAACATCTCCTTGACCGGGTCATAGAACTGCTCGACCTCGCGCACGTCGATCAGGCCGGCTTCCTTGAGCTTGAGGTAGACGCTCTGGCACAGCTCCTTGTTTTCGTCGGAGTCGGTGCTGTAGTAGTTGTCGAACGAGACGAGGAAGTTGTCGAAGTCGCGTTTATGTTCCGTCCAGACGCGTTCGATGAGCTGGCGCGGGGTCAGGCCTTCCTTCTCGGCGCGCAACATGACGGGCGTGCCGTGTGTGTCGTCGGCACCCACGTAGTAGGTCTCATGCCCGCGCATGCGTTGGAAACGCACCCAGATATCGGTCTGGATGTACTCGACCAGGTGGCCGATGTGAATCGGTCCGTTTGCGTAGGGCAGGGCGGAAGTGACGAGGATGCGACGTTCGGACATGAGCGAGCCAGAAAAGTGCGGGCAGGCCGCGAACAGGGCGCGGCGCGCGGAGAAACGCATATTTTAGCGCGCCCGACGGCGTCGAGCCCGTCAGAGAGGAATCTGCGGAATCGCGGGTGTGATCATGGGGTTGGCCTATGCGTCACGATGCCGCGCACGGTGTGACCCAAAAAAAAAAAGCGCCGGTCAGAGCCGGCGCAGCTTTCCACAACGGAAAAGGAGGAGAAATCAGGTACCGCCCGGGAGGTCAGCCACGCATCGCGAGCCAGCAACGTGTGGCAAGCGGCACCTGTTTTCTATGACAGGGTTAGCCCTGAATTGGTTTCAAATAAATTTCCACGCGGCGATTTTGCGCGCGGCCGGCCTCGGTGGCGTTGTCGGCAACGGGCTGGTTCTGGCCGCGGCCTTCAGCCGAGAGACGGTTGCGGGCCACGCCGCGGTCAGTCAGGTAGCTCGCCACGCTCTGCGCACGCTTTTGCGACAGCGTCATGTTGTAGTTCGGGTTGCCGGTGCTGTCCGTGTGGCCGACCACATTGGCGGCCAGTTCCGGATGTTGTGTGAGCGTTTGTGCCACGCTATCCAACGGGCCGCGGAACGACGGCTTGATCACCGCGCTGTCGGTGTCGAATGAAACCTGGCTCGGAATGTTCAGCTTGAGCGAGCCGTCGGGCTGCTCTGAAATTTGCGTGCCGGTGCCGGCCGTATCGCCAGCCAGCTTGGACTTGATGGCGCCCCAGTTGTAGCCGACGGCTGCACCGGTTGCCGCGCCCAGCGCACCGCCAATGGCGGCGCCCTTGCCGTTGCCGACCAGCGCGCCGATGCCAGCGCCCACGGCCGCGCCAACGCCGGTGCCCATGGCGGTCTGGTTCTGCTGTTCGGTCGCGCAGCCGGCGGCCAGCAGGGCGACGAGCGAGACGGAAATAAGCTTGGCTTTCATGGTTTCTCCTACGGGTAACGGGATCGGTTCTTGTGAGTTTGCCGATATCCGGCGCATCAGAGGGATATTGAGGGAGGAATCGGACGAACGACGCGCCGGCAAAATACAATAGCAAAACAGTAGATAGAGTGGCCAGGGCGCCGCAAAGTTCATGCCGCGTCACCGTTGGCCCGTCCCCCATTCGCATTAGATTTGTGGAGCAAATGTTGAGCGTAACCATCGAACAGATCACCGAAGCCCTGCGCGGCGTGGTGGATCCCAATACCGAGCGCGACCTCGTGTCGTCCAAATCGGCGCGCAACATCCGGGTCGATGGCGGCGAGGTGTCGCTCGACGTGGAACTCGGCTACCCCGCCAAAAGCCAGTTCGAGCCGATCCGCAAGCTGGTGATCGGGGCGCTGCGCCAGGTGCAAGGTGTCGAAAATGTGAGCGTGCAGGTGTCGATGAAGATCGTCGCGCACGCGGTGCAGCGTGGTGTGCACCTCATGCCGAATGTGAAAAACATCATCGCCGTGGCGTCGGGCAAGGGCGGGGTGGGCAAGTCGACCACCGCTGTGAATCTGGCGCTGGCGCTGGCCGCGGAAGGTGCCAACGTCGGTATTCTCGACGCCGATATTTACGGCCCGAGCCAGCCGATGATGCTGGGCATCCAGGGCCAGCCGGAGTCGGCGGACGGCAAGACGATGGAGCCGATGGAGGGCCACGGCCTGCAGGCCAACTCCATCGGTTTCCTGATCGAGCAGGACAACCCGATGGTCTGGCGCGGCCCGATGGTGACCTCGGCGCTGGAACAATTGCTCAAGCAGACCAACTGGCGCGACCTGGATTACCTCATCGTCGACATGCCGCCGGGTACGGGCGATATCCAGCTCACGCTGTCGCAGAAGGTGCCGGTGACGGGCGCGGTGATCGTCACCACGCCGCAGGACATCGCGCTGCTCGACGCCAAGAAGGGCCTGAAGATGTTCGAGAAGGTGGGGATTCCCATCATCGGCGTGGTCGAGAACATGGCGGTCTACTGCTGCCCGAACTGCGGCCATACCGAGCACATTTTCGGCGCCGGCGGCGGCGAGAAGATGTGCGAACAGTACAACGTGCCGTTCCTTGGCAGCCTGCCGCTGAATCTGTCCATTCGCGAGCAGGCCGATTCGGGCCGTCCGACCGTGGTGGCCGATCCTGACGGCGCCATTGCCGGCGTCTACAAGCAGATCGCGCGCCGCGTCGCCATTGCCGTGGCCGAGAAGGCGAAAGACATGACAAGCAAGTTCCCCTCGATCGTCGTGCAGAACACCTGAGCGCAAATCATGGATGCCAGCGAGCGGTTGTCCAACGATCGCCAGACGGAGCGCCCGTCCGTACGGGTGGCGGTGGTGCTGTGCCGCCGCCCGACGGCCAACCGCTGGCAGCCGTTCCAGTGGCGGCTGGAGGCTGTTGTGCCCGATCTGGGCGAATACGGCACCGCACCGCGCTGCCTGGATCGCGCCGACGATGAGAAGGGCGACGAGCGCTGGCTTACGCCCGGCTTCTCCGTCACGCTGTTTCGCGACGAGGCCGAAGGCTACTACCTGAACGTGACTTCCGCCGCGCCCTGCTGGTTTGTGCTGTGGCGCCTGGGTGAATCGGGCACGGCTGACGAAGGCCGGGCGATTCCGCATACGGTTTCGCTCAGCTACAACGAGGCCGGCCGCTGGCTCGACGGTGGCGAGACGGTCGAAAACGTGCCGTTGGACGCCGCGGCGCTGGAGTGGCTGCAGGCGTACGTGGCTGAAAACTACCGGCCTGAGCCGAAGAAGCGGCGCCGGCCGGAGTCGTTCCTGCCGCCGGAAGACCGCGCGAAGTTCTGAGCGAAGCTGCCGTGAGCGACGAAACTTTCCTCTCGCGCTGGTCGCGCCGCAAGGCCGCCGAGCGGCGGGGCGAACCCGAACCCGAAGCGGCCCCGCCCGCGGAGCCGGCGCCCGTCGTCGTGCCCGAAGTGTCGCCGCCCGAGCCCTCGCCCGAGGCGCCGCCCCCGCTCACCCTGGAAGACGCCGCCAAGCTGACGCCATCCGATGATTTCGCGCCCTTCGTCGCGCGCGGGGTGGACGAAGCCGTCAAGCGCGCCGCGCTCAAGAAGCTCTTCGCCGATCCGCACTTCAATGTGATGGACGGGCTCGACACCTACATCGACGATTATTCGCAGCCCGACCCGATCCCGCCTGAGATGTTGCGCGAGTTGCGCCATACGGCGGGATTGCGATTGTTCGAGCCGCTGGAAGAGGAGGCGGCTGCGCCGACAGGAGTCGAACCGGTATCGGATGTTTCGCCCGCTGTGACCGGCGAGATGCCGCGTGAACCTGGCGATGCCGAATCGGCCTTCCCGGACGACCCCGCCCAGGCAACCCCGCATGGCGGTGCTAAGCCGCCGTCCGTAGAATAAAAAAAGAAGACCGCGCGGCAAGGACCGTGCGGCCATGTCCCCACAGCCCGCGCCATGCACGTGGGCGCTCACGTACAAATCCATGCCGACGCTGCTCTGCAGTTGCAATCACACCATGCCGATCGATGCCGATGCGGTGGGCGACGCCCTGCGCGAGTCCGCCGCCGCCATCGACGCGCCGGGCAAGACGCACCACCTGCTGTGCCGCCGCGAGATCGGCGCGTTCACGCAGGCGCTGAATGGCTCGGAAGACGTCATCGTCGCCTGCACGCAGGAAAAGGCGCTGTTTGCAGAAGTGGCCGCGCAGCACGAGGGCGTGACCGCGCCGATCCATTTCGTCAACGTGCGCGAAACGGGCGGGTGGTCGGCGGGGGCCAGGCGCGATGCGCGCGGTTTCCGTGCCAAGACAGCGGCGCTGCTGGCCGTGGCAGGGTTGCCGGCGCCGGACCCGGTGCCCGTGGTCGACTACCGGTCCGACGGCCACGTACTGATCGTCGGTCCTGCCGAGCGAGCGATGCCGTGGGCGGAACGGCTGGCCGACCAACTGAGCGTGACGGTGCTCGTCACCGGACGCGACCGCGCAAAGGGTCCGCTTGTCCCGTCGATGGAGCGCCGCTGGCCCGTCCACGCGGGCGAACTGCAGGAGGTGAAGGGCTGGCTTGGCACGTTCGAAGTGCAGTGGCGCAACCGCAATCCGATCGACCTGGACCGCTGCACCCGCTGCAACGCCTGCATCGATGTCTGCCCCGAAGGCGCCATCGACGCGCTTTACCAGATCGATCTGGACGCATGCCGCGACCATCGCGCGTGTGTAAAAGCGTGCGGCGATGCGATGGCCATCGATTTCAGCCGTGTGGATGCGCCGCAGGCGCTATCCGGCCAATTCGACCTGATCTTCGATTTGAACGATGCGCCGGCGTTTGCGCAGCACCAGCCGCCGCAGGGGTACTTCCACGCGGGCGCAGACGCGGGCCGCCAACTGACGGCATCGCTGGCACTGCTGCAAATGGTGGGCGAGTTCGAGAAGCCCAAGTTCTTCCAATACAAGGAATCCATCTGCGCGCACGGGCGTAACGGCCAGGTGGGCTGCGACGCTTGCGTTCAGGTGTGTTCTGCGTCGGCCATTGCGTCGCAGTGGAAGGACGGCCGTGGCAGCGTGCACGTCACGCCCAATCTGTGCGTGGGCTGCGGCGCGTGTACGACCGCGTGCCCGACCGGCGCCATTACCTATGCTTATCCCAGCGCGCCTTACCAGGGGCGCAAGCTGAAGACGCTGCTGAGCACGTATGCATCGGCGGGTGGACGTGATGCCGTGGTTCTGCTGCATAACGGTGGGCGCGGCCGCACGCTGATCGAGCAACTGGGCCGGGCCGCGCGTATCGACAAGGCCCAGGGCGTGCCGGTGAATGTGCTGCCGGTCGAGGTCTTCCATGCGGCATCGACGGGATTGGACCTGTGGTTCGCAGCGTTGGCTTACGGCGCCGCGCGCATCGCCATCCTGCTGACGGAAGACGACGCACCGCAGTACCGCGCGATGCTCGCCGAGCAGGTTGCCGTGGCGCAGGCCGTGCTGCAGGGGCTGGGCGAACCGGCGGATGAGGCGGGCGTGGTGCTGATCGACGTGGCGGATGCTGCTGCGCTCGACACGCGCTTGGGCTGTGCTGACGTGTCGGGCCCGCTGCGCGGCTTGCGCCGTGACATGCCGGCCGCCACCTTTGCGGTGGCCGCTGCCAAGCGCGAGACGCTGGATTTTGCGCTCGACCATCTTGCGCGCCACGCCCAGGCCACCGATGCCGTCATCCCGCTGCCGGCCGGGGCACCGTTTGGCGCCATCACCGTGAACCGCGAAAGCTGCACGCTGTGCATGGCTTGCGTGGGCGCGTGCCCTTCGCAGGCGCTGCGCGACCAGGCCGAGCGCCCGGTGCTGGCCATGATCGAGCGCAACTGCGTCCAATGCGGCCTGTGTGAAACCACGTGCCCTGAAAGCGCCATCGCTCTTGTGCCGCGTCTGAACCTGTCGGCCGAAGCGCGCCAATCGGTCACGCTCAACGAGGCGCAGCCGTTCCATTGCATCCGCTGCAACAAGCCGTTCGGCACCGCGCAGATGGTCACGACGATGCTGGCGAAGCTGGGCGCGCATCCGGCGTTTTCGGGTGCCGCCGCCGAGCGCCTCAAGATGTGCAGCGACTGCCGCGTGATCGACATGATGCAGCACGGCGAACGTCCCGGCGCCCCGCACTGAAAACCGCGCATTGAAGCCGACCTCTGATCCCATGACCGACGCCCAGCCCCTGCAATTCCAGCCCGCCCCCACCCCTGCCGACAGCGCCGAGGATCTTGCCCGTGCGGACCTGTACGGCCTGCTGGCCACGCTGTTCTTCCACGCGGCAGACGCCGATTTGCTGCAGCGCATTGCCGCCGCGCCGCTGGACCCGGTAGGCGACGACGGTATCGCGCCGGCCGATGCGGAAGCCGCCGCCAGCAGCGCACTTACCCAGGCGTGGCGAAAGCTTGTCGCCCGCGCCGGCCAGACCACCGCAGGGCAGGCCGACGACGAATACACCGAACTGTTTATCGGCGTCGGCAAGCCCGAAGTGTTCTTGTACGGCTCGTATTACCAAGCCGGTTTCATGAACGAAAAGCCGCTCGTGGTGCTGCGCGACGACCTGCGCCGCTACGGCCTGGAGCGTGCCGAGGGCGTCACGGAAACCGAAGATCACCTTGCTACGCTGTGCGAGGTCATGCGTTACCTCATCGCCGGGGACGATGTTGCCGTTGCTCGCGTCGAAGAGCAGCGCGTTTTTTTCCAGCGCCATCTGGCCCCGTGGGTCGATACGGCTTGTGATGCTGTATTGCAGCATCCGCACGCCGCGTTTTATGCCGACGTGGCGGGATTGGCAAAAGCGTTTTTCGACGTCGAGCGGCTCGCGCTGGAATTGGCGTGACGGCGATGGTCCACGGGCCGAAAAATTCGGCGGAAGACCAAGAGCCACGCCCCGCCAGCGTCACGGCGGACCGATTCAAACTGCACTCATTGAAAAAAATCATCGGTAAATCGTCAGGAAAATCCCGGGGTGAGGGGTTTTAGGCATGGTTTTCCCATGCCATTACTCCTAAAATGTGTTCAAAAATTCCTATTACATTCGGTCATCGGTTTGAACGAGCCGGGGAGCATCGAAATGCCAGGTCCGAACACCGTCCCTTACGCCCGCCCCGAGGCGGATTCCGCTGAATCCGCCCCCACGCGCCGCCGCTTCCTGATGGGCGCCGCCGTGGCCGCTGCCGCCGCAGGCACGGCCGCCACGGCCAGCCACCTGGTGCAAGCGCCCGCCGCCGCTGCCTCGCCACCGGCTGACGCCGCTGATGACGGTGCCACCGGCTACCGGCTGAGCGAACACATCCGCAAGTACTACAAGACGACGTGGATCTGATGCGGCTGCACGCGCGCCGCTGTTACTCCATCGTTATTGCACGCATCCCACATCCTCAGGTGACCTCATGCTTCTGACCCGCAAACCGGCGGTACAGGACACCAAAGCCGCACCGGCTCGACGTTCAAACGGCCAGAGTGCCGCATCGCTTGCCGGCAGCCTGGCTCGCAGCCTGGCCGGCGCACTGCCGACCATGGACCGCCGCACCTTCCTCAAGCGCTCCGGCATCGGCGTTGGCGCAGGGCTGGCCGCGACGCAGCTTTCGCTGGTGAAGAAATCGGTGGTGGGTGAGGCCCAGGCCGCCGAAGGCAAGGGCGACATCGTTGTGCGCCGCACGGTGTGCTCGCACTGCTCGGTCGGCTGCTCGGTGGATGCCGTGGTGCAAAACGGCGTGTGGGTGCGCCAGGAACCGGTATTCGACTCGCCGATCAACCTGGGTGCGCACTGTGCCAAAGGTGCTGCCCTGCGCGAGCATGGTCACGGTGAATACCGCCTGAAGACGCCAATGAAGCTCGTGGACGGCCGCTACCAGCGCATCAGCTGGGAACAGGCGCTCAACGAGATCGTCGCCAAGATGAACACGATCCGCCAGGAAACCGGACCGGATTCGTTCTTCTTCGTGGGTTCGTCCAAGCACAGCAACGAGCAGTCGTACCTGATGCGCAAGTGGGTGTCGTTCTTCGGCACCAACAACTGTGACCACCAGGCGCGTATCTGCCATAGCACCACCGTGGCCGGCGTAGCCAACACCTGGGGCTACGGCGCGATGACGAATTCGTACAACGACATGCAGAACGCCAAGTGCGCGTTGTACATCGGCTCGAACGCCGCCGAGGCGCATCCTGTGTCGATGCTGCATCTGCTGCATGCCAAGGAAACAGGCTGCAAGGTCATCGTGGTCGACCCGCGCTACACGCGCACGGCGGCCAAGTCCGATGAATACGTGCGGATCCGGTCGGGCACCGATATCGCCTTCCTGTTTGGCGTGCTGTATCACATCTTCAAGAACGGCTGGGAAGACAAGCAGTACATCCATGACCGTGTCTACGGCATGGACAAGGTGCGCGAAGAAGTGCTCGCCAAGTGGACGCCGGACAAGGTCGAGGAAGTGTGCGGCGTGCCTGAGGCACAGGTGCACAAGGTCGCCGAGATGATGGCGATGAATCGCCCCAGCACGCTGGTGTGGTGCATGGGCCAGACGCAGCACACCATCGGCAACGCCATCGTGCGCGCATCGTGCATCGTGCAATTGGCCCTGGGCAACATCGGCAAGTCGGGCGGTGGCGCCAATATCTTCCGCGGCCACGACAACGTGCAGGGCGCCACCGACGTCGGCCCCAATCCCGATTCGCTACCGGGCTATTACGGGCTTGCTACTGGTGCGTGGAAGCATTTCGCCTCCGTGTGGGGGCTCGATTACGACTGGATCAAAGGCCGCTTCGCCTCGCAGGCGATGATGGAAAAGTCGGGCACCACGGTTTCGCGGTGGGCCGATGCGGTGCTCGAGAAGAATGATCTGATCGATCAGGACAACAACGTTCGCGCCGTCTTTTACTGGGGCCACGCGCCGAACTCGCAAACGCGCGGGATGGATATCAAGCGTGCGCTCGACAAGATCGACCTGCTCGTGGTGATCGACCCATACCCGTCGGCCACGGCGGCCATGGCCAACATGCCCGCCGCCGACGGCACGCCGCCCAATCCAAACCGTGCCGTCTACCTGCTGCCGGCCGCCACGCAGTTCGAAACGTCGGGCTCATGCACCGCATCTAATCGCTCGCTGCAATGGCGCGAGAAGGTGATCGAGCCGCTGTTCGAATCGCAGCCGGACCACGTGATCATGCAGGCGTTTGCCGATCGGCTCGGCTTCGGCAAGGAGCTGTCAAAGAACTACAAGATCACCGAATACAAACGCGCCGGCATGACGTGGCGCGAGCCGGAGATCGAATCGATCCTGCGTGAAATCAATCGCGGCAACTGGACGATCGGCTACACCGGGCAATCGCCGGAACGCCTGAAGGCTCACATGCGCAACATGCATCTGTTTGATGTGCGCACGCTGCGCTGCAAGGGCGGCAAGGACGCCGAAACCGGCTACGACCTCACCGGCGATTACTTCGGCCTGCCTTGGCCGTGCTACGGCACGCCGGAACTCAAGCATCCCGGCTCACCCAACCTGTACGACACAAGCAAGCATGTGATGGAGGGCGGCGGCAACTTCCGCGCCAACTTTGGCGTGGAGCGCGACGGGGTCAACCTGCTGGCCGAAGATGGCTCGTTCTCGCTGGGCTCGGAGTTGACGACAGGCTACCCCGAGTTCGATCACGTCTTCCTCAAGAAACTGGGCTGGTGGGACGACCTGACCGACGCCGAGAAGAAGGCCGCTGAAGGCAAGAACTGGAAGACCGATTTGTCCGGCGGCATCCAGCGCGTGACGATGAAGCACGGTTGCCACCCGTTCGGCAACGCCAAGGCCCGAGCGATCGTGTGGAACTTCCCCGATGGCATTCCGCAGCACCGCGAGCCGCTGTATTCGACGCGGCCCGACATGGTCGCCAAGTACCCGACGCACGACGACAAGAAGGCTTTCTGGCGCTTGCCCACCCTGTACAAGACAGTGCAGCAGCGCAATATCGAGAACAAGGTCCACGAGAAATTCCCGATCATCCTCACCTCCGGCCGTCTGGTGGAGTACGAGGGCGGCGGCGAAGAGACGCGCTCCAACCCGTGGCTTGCCGAGCTGCAGCAGGAGAACTTTGTCGAGATCAACCCGAAGGCCGCGGCCGACCGCGGTATTCGTCACAACGATTTTGTCTGGGTCAAGACGCCGACCGGCGCCCAGATCAAGGTGCGCGCGCTGGTGACGGAGCGCGTGGGTGTGGACCACGCCTTCATCCCGTTCCACTTTTCGGGCTGGTGGCAGGGCAAGGACTTGCTCGATTACTACCCGGAAGGCGCCCACCCGATCGTGCGTGGCGAGGCCGTCAACACGGCCACGACCTACGGCTACGACTCGGTGACGATGATGCAGGAAACGAAAACGACGGTCTGCCAGATCGAGCGGTTCGCATAAGGACGGGGAGATCAACATGGCACGCATGAAATTCATCTGTGACAGCGAGCGCTGCATCGAATGCAACGCCTGCGCCACGGCCTGCAAGAACGAACACGAGGTGCCCTGGGGCGTGAACCGGCGCCGCGTGGTCACGATCAACGACGGCATGATCGGCGCGGAGAAGTCCATCTCCGTGGCGTGCATGCATTGCTCCGATGCCCCGTGCATGGCGGTCTGCCCGGTCGACTGCTTCTACCGCACCGAAGACGGCGTGGTGCTGCACGACAAAGACGTCTGCATCGGCTGCGGCTACTGCTCGTATGCGTGCCCGTTCGGCGCGCCGCAGTTCCCCAGCCAAGGTACGTTTGGCGTGCGCGGCAAGATGGACAAGTGCACGTTCTGCGCGGGCGGCCCCGAGAAGAACGGCAGCGAGGAAGAATTCGAGAAGTACGGTCGCAACCGCCTCGCTGAAGGCAAGCTGCCGCTGTGCGCCGAAATGTGCTCGACGAAGGCGCTGCTGGGCGGCGATGGCGATGTGATTTCCGACATCCTGCGTAACCGGGTCATGAAGCGCGGAAAGGGCGCTGAGTTGTTCGGATGGGGCACGGCTTACGGCGGTGGGCACGGCAAAGGCAGCCAGGCAGCGCCGGCTACTCCGGCCGCGCCTGCTTCAACGCCGGGAGCAAAATCATGACCCCCAGAGCACGATCGACCAGCCTGCTGATCGCCCTGGGCGCTGCGCTGTTGCTCGGTGCCTGCGGCGAACGCCCGCAAGTCGCCTTTGCCTCGCACCGCAAGGACGACGCGCCAGCCTACAAGGGCGCGGAAGACGATCCGTTCATGGCCAAGAACTGGACGCCCGGTGACCGCACGAGCTGGGAGAACCAGATCCGCGCGCGCGGCCAATACCAGAACGAGTACAACAAGACGCCATGACGCCATGACACGTACGAGCGGAGGTTCGTCCATGCGCACTTCCTGGAAACACCTTGCGATGGCCGTGTTGCTCGGCGCAGCGGCGGCGTTGGCGAGCGCTCAGCAGCCGGCCAGCGCGCCGGCCGCCAACAATGCCCCCGTCAACCCGGCTGTGCAACCGGCGCAACCGTTCTCCAATGTCGTCTCGGAGAACGTATTTGATCTACAGAAGCGCGATCTCGCCAAAGAGGCGCGAGACCAGGCCGCACGCCGTGTCACGCGACCCGGCAACAACGCACCTGTCTGGCGCGAGGTCAACTCCGATCAGGCCCATTACGCCAGCATTCCCGGGCTGGAAGCCGGCGTGCTGATCCAGCGCACCGGGCAGAAATGGCGGCTGTTCCGCAACGGCGTGATCACCGTGTGGGGTGGTTGGCTCGTGGTGCTGGTGCCACTGCTCATCCTGGGCTTTTTCCTGTGGCGCGGCACGATTCCCCTGAAGGAAGCGCCCACCGGCCGCAAGATCGAGCGCTTCACGCCCACCGAGCGCTATGTGCACTGGACGATGGCGATTTCCTTCGTCACGCTGGGCGTGTCGGGCATCGTCATGCTGTGGGGCAAGCATTTTCTGCTGCCGATCCTTGGGCACCAGTTGTTCGGCTGGCTGACGTACATATTGAAAAATCTCCACAACCTGGTGGGGCCGCTCTTCACGGTCAGCATCATCTTGGCCTTCGTGATGTGGGTGGGGGACAACCTGCCGCGCCGCGGCGACATGAAATGGCTGCTGAGCTTGGGCGGCATGTTTGCCGGCGAGCACGGCGCCGAAGTGCCGTCGCACCGCTTCAATGCCGGCGAGAAGCTCTGGTTCTGGGGCGGGCTCGTCGTGTTCGGGCTGATCCTGTCGGCCTCGGGCTGGACGCTCGATCGCATCGTCCCGGGCGTGGATTACTACCGCAGCACGATGCAACTGGCCGAGGTCATTCACGCCATTGCGGCGGTGGGCATGATCTGCATGTCGCTGGGCCACATCTACATGGGCACGGTCGGGATGGAAGGGGCTTACCGCGCAATGCGTGATGGCTATGTCGACGAGGCCTGGGCGAAGGAGCATCACGAGCTTTGGTACGACGACGTCAAGGCCGGCAAGATCCCCGCGCAGCGGACTCAACCGCCTGCGCCGCCGGCGCCGAGCGAGCAGCCCGCCAAGTCATGACGCCATCGACCGCCACCGAATCAAGGAACCTCACCATGCATGCATCCGCTCTGAGCCGCGCCGCAGGTATGGCACTTGCTGCCGCCATGCTGAGCCTGACAAGCGGACTGGCCGGCGCCAAGCTGCCGGCACCGACGGAAGAACAGAAGGCACAGGCCGTTCTGGCGAAGGCCAAGGCAGCCTGGGGTGACAAGGTGGCCGCGTTCCAGACGTGCAAGGCCCAGGACAAGGTGGCGGCGTCCTACCAGGCCGGCGGCAAGGCTGCGCATACGCAACCGGGCGCGCCGTGCGTTGACCCCGGGCCGTTTGTCGCACCCATGCCTCCAGCATCTGCACCAGCGGCCAAAGGGTGAACCGCTGTTGCCAATGTTGCGTGTTCATCATCCGGCAGTACAATCGTCCGCTCCCCGAGTGAACCCTGACTGGAGGTGACACATGAAGCAACTCGTGATTGCACTCGCCGCGATCGGCCTGATGGCCGGCTGCGCATCGAACTCAGCGTCGACGGCCAAGGCGGCTAATGCTGGTGACGGCGCCATGGCGGCCTCGGCCGTGCTGGCACCCAAGAGCGGCAGTACCGTGCAAGGCAGCGTGAAGCTCGCGCAGCAAGGCGACAATCGGGTTGCCATCGCCGTGGATATTTCTGGTTTGCCGGCCAACGGCATGTTCGGTTTCCACGTGCATGAGAAGGGCGATTGCTCGTCGGCGGATGGCAATAGCGCTGGCGGCCACTTCAACCCGACCGGCCAGCAGCACGGTGATCCGCGCCACGGCGCACACCACGCCGGCGACATTCCGATGCTGCAATCCGATGCCAACGGCAAGGCCGTCGGCTCGATCGTTCTTTCCGGCGTGACGCTGTCGCCTGGGCCCACGAGCCTGGTCGGCCATGCGCTGATCGTCCACGCAGGCAAGGACGACTACATGACCCAGCCCACCGGCAATTCCGGCGGGCGCATCGCTTGCGGCGTGATCGTGGCGAACTGATCGCCCGCACGCGGTACCTGCTCGCGCAGGTACCAGCCGCACCATGCGCACGCTTGCCGTGCGCATTTTTATTTGAACGAAGACATTGATGCCGCTGCGCCCTGAACTGACCAACGCTTCCGTTCCGCTGCTCGACGAGGTTGAAGTGCTCGACGAGCTGGGCCGCGCCCGCAATGTCTACATCCCCGGTGAACGCCCGCTCACCGTCTACCTCGACAAGCGCGAACTGGTCACGCTGATGACGCTGGGCGGCGCGCCCGAAGCGCTCGTACTCGGCTATCTGCGTAACCAGCGCCTGGTCAGCAGCATCGACGACATCGCCTCCATCCAGGTCGACTGGGAAACCGAATCCGCTGCCGTCACCACGCGCGGCGGCATTGCAGACCTGGATGAGAAGACCGCCCGCCGCACCGTGACCACCGGTTGCGGGCAGGGCACCGTGTTTGGCTCGCTGATGGACGAGATCGACGCCATCCATCTGCCGTCCGACGCGCGCATGACGCAGACCACGCTGTATCGCGTGGTCGACACCATCCGCCTGCAGCAGTCGATCTACAAGCAAGCGGGGTCGGTGCATGGCTGCGCGCTGTTCGATGTGCACGGCGGACTGCTGCACTTCATCGAAGACGTGGGCCGCCACAATGCCGTGGATGCCATCGCCGGCCTCATGTGGCTTGAGGGAATGGGCGGCGGCGACAAGATCTTCTACACCACCGGCCGCCTGACCTCCGAGATGGTCATCAAAGGCGCGCAGATGGGCATTCCGTTCCTGCTGTCGCGCTCGGGGGTCACGCAGATGGGCCACCAGATGGCGCAGCGGGTCAACCTGACGCTGTTTGCGCGGTGCACTGGGCGGCACTTTCTGCTCTACACGGGGCGGGACCGTTTTGTGGCCGAGCCGGAGGTGGCCGGCACGGTCGGGCCGCGCGGGGAGCTGCCCCAGGCGGCGGAATCCGGCCGCTGATCTGCCCGCGTTTGTTCGGATAAGGCCCGCGCAAGCCATCAGCCGCCACGGGGTTTTCCGTCACAGGTTTGGGAGTACAATCCGCGTTCCAAACCGGCCCCAGCCGCGGGCCGGCCTGCTGGCGTGACCAAATGGGGACAGTTTTCGCACCGCGAAGCCTGCCCCCATTTGTTCATCCAAGGTATCTGGACGCTCCATGAGCATCAAATCCGACAAGTGGATCCGCCGCATGGCCGAGCAGCACGGCATGATCGAGCCGTTCGAGCCCGGTCAAGTGCGCGAATCCGAAGGGCGCCGCATTGTTTCCTACGGCACGTCGAGCTACGGCTACGACATCCGTTGCGCCGACGAATTCAAGATCTTCACCAACATCAACAGCACCATCGTCGATCCGAAGAACTTCGACGAGAAGTCGTTTGTCGACTTCAAGGGCGATGTGTGCATCATCCCGCCGAACTCGTTCGCGCTGGCCCGCACGATGGAGTATTTCCGCATCCCGCGCACGGTGCTGACCGTGTGTCTGGGCAAGAGCACGTACGCGCGCTGCGGGATCATCGTGAACGTCACGCCGTTCGAGCCCGAATGGGAAGGCTACGTGACGCTGGAGTTCTCCAACACCACGCCGCTGCCCGCCAAGATCTACGCCGGCGAAGGCTGCGCGCAGGTGCTGTTCTTCGAGAGCGACGAGGAATGCGAAACCTCGTACAAGGATCGTGGTGGCAAGTATCAAGGCCAGCACGGTGTGACGCTGCCCAAGACCTAGTTTTTGTAGTCCGTTTCCGCGCGTTCAGGCGTATCCGGAGCGGTGCCTTTAGCTTCATCCATAAGGAACCACGATGAAATTCCGCTTTCCCGTCATCATCATTGACGAGGACTTCCGCTCCGAGAACATCTCCGGGTCGGGCATTCGCGCGCTGGCCCAGGCCATCGAGCAGGAGGGGATGGAGGTTACTGGCCTCACCAGCTATGGTGACCTGACCTCGTTCGCCCAACAGTCGAGCCGTGCCTCCACCTTCATCGTCTCGATCGACGACGATGAATTCATCAACCCGGACAACGACAAGCCCGAACCGGAAGCGGTCGAAAACCTGCGCGCCTTCGTGGCCGAGGTGCGTCGCCGCAACGCCGACATTCCCATCTTCCTGTACGGCGAAACGCGCACCTCGCGCCATCTGCCGAACGACGTGCTGCGCGAGCTGCACGGCTTCATTCACATGTTCGAGGACACGCCCGAGTTCGTGGCCCGACACATCATTCGTGAAGCGCGCAACTACCTGGATTCACTGCCGCCGCCGTTCTTCAAGGCGCTGATCGACTACGCGCAGGACAGCTCGTATTCGTGGCATTGCCCGGGGCACTCGGGCGGCGTGGCGTTCCTGAAGAGCCCGGTGGGGCAAGTGTTCCACCAGTTCTTCGGCGAGAACATGCTGCGCGCCGACGTCTGCAACGCCGTGGAAGAACTCGGCCAGTTGCTTGACCACACGGGCCCGGTGGCCGCGTCTGAGCGCAACGCCGCGCGCATCTTCGGTTCGGATCACATGTTCTTCGTGACCAACGGCACGTCGACGTCGAACAAGATGGTGTGGCACGCTAACGTGGCGCCCGGCGACATCGTGGTGGTGGACCGCAACTGCCACAAGTCGATCCTGCACGCGATCATGATGACGGGGGCGATCCCCGTGTTCCTGATGCCGACGCGCAACCATTTCGGCATCATCGGCCCGATCCCGAAGAGCGAGTTCGAGCCCGAAACGATTGCCAAGAAGATCGCCGATCACCCGTTCGCCAGCCAGGCCAAGAACAAGAAGCCGCGCATCCTCACCATCACGCAGGGCACGTACGACGGCGTGCTGTACAACGCCGAGATGATCAAGAACATGCTGTCGACCGAAATCGACACGCTGCACTTTGATGAAGCGTGGCTGCCGCATGCGTCGTTCCACCCGTTCTACGAGGACATGCACGCCATTGGTCACGGCCGCCCGCGCAGCAAGGACGCGCTGGTGTTTGCCACGCAGAGCACGCACAAGCTGCTGGCCGGCTTGTCGCAGGCCTCGCAGATCCTCGTGCAGGATTCCGAAACGCGCAAGCTCGATACGTACCGCTTCAATGAGGCGTATCTGATGCACACGTCGACGAGCCCGCAATATTCGATCATCGCTTCATGCGACGTGGCCGCGGCGATGATGGAGGCGCCGGGCGGTACTGCGCTGGTGGAGGAGAGCATCGCCGAAGCGCTGGACTTCCGCCGCGCCATGCGCAAGGTGGAACAGGAATACGTCGGCACGAATGGCGGCAGTGGACGTGGCGACGACTGGTGGTTCAAGGTCTGGGGCCCGAACGACCTGTCCGACGAAGGCATCGAAGACCGCGAAGCGTGGATGCTGAAGGCCAACGAGCGTTGGCACGGCTTTGGCAACCTGGCCGAAGACTTCAACCTGCTTGATCCGATCAAGGCCACCATCATCACCCCAGGCCTGGATGTGGACGGCAAGTTCAGCGACTCGGGCATCCCGGCCGCCATCGTGACGCGTTACCTGGCTGAGCACGGCATCATCGTCGAGAAGACCGGTCTCTACTCGTTCTTCATCATGTTCACCATCGGCATCACGAAGGGCCGCTGGAACTCGATGGTGACCGAGCTGCAGCAATTCAAGGACGATTACGACAACAACCAGCCGCTGTGGCGCGTGTTGCCGGAGTTCGTGCGCCAGTTCCCGCAGTACGAGCGCATCGGCCTGCGTGAGCTGTGCGACAGCATCCACAGCGTCTACCAGGCCAACGACGTGGCTCGCGTGACGACGGAGATGTACCTGTCGAACATGGAACCGGCGATGAAGCCGTCGGACGCCTGGGCCAAGATGGCCCACCGTGAAACCGAGCGCGTGGCAATCGACGACCTGGAAGGCCGCATCACCGCCATCCTGCTGACGCCGTATCCCCCGGGTATTCCACTGCTGATTCCGGGCGAACGCTTCAACAAGACGATCGTGCAGTACCTGCAATTCGCACGCGAGTTCAACAAGCTGTTCCCGGGCTTCGAGACCGACATTCACGGCCTGGTCGAGGAAGAGGTCGACGGCAAGATGGGGTATTTCGTCGACTGCGTGCGCTGAGTTTCAGCCACGCAAAACAAAAACGCCGCGCTGAATCAGCGCGGCGTTTTTGTTTGCAGCGTGCGGCAGATTATTCCGCCAGCGCCGCCCGAGCAAACGCAATGGCTTGCTTCACCTGCTCCGGCGCCGTTCCGCCGATGTGGTTGCGCGAGGCGACCGAGCCTTCCAGTGTCAGCACGGCGTGCACATCGTCGCTGATCAGATCGGACTTGTCGCCCAGGCCGCAGATGTCGCGCAGTTGTGCCACGGACAGGTCTGCCAAATCACAGCGCAGGTCGTCGCACGCGCGCACCGCGTGCGCCACGGCTTCGTGTGCATCGCGGAAGGGCAGGCCACGTTTGACGAGGTAGTCGGCCAGATCGGTGGCGGTGGCGTAGCCCTGCAGAGCTGCGGCGCGCATCGCGTCGGCCTTGACGGTGATGCCTGGCACCATGTCGGCAAAGATGCGCAGCGTGTCGACCACGGTATCCACGGTGTCGAACAGCGGTTCCTTGTCTTCCTGGTTGTCCTTGTTGTAGGCCAGCGGTTGGCCCTTCATCAGCGTGAGCAGGCCGATCAGGTGGCCATTGACGCGGCCGGTCTTGCCGCGCGCCAGTTCGGGCACGTCGGGGTTTTTCTTCTGCGGCATGATCGAGCTGCCGGTGCAGAAGCGGTCCGCAATGTCGATAAAGCCCACACGCGGGCTCATCCACAGCACCAGCTCTTCAGAGAAGCGCGAGACGTGGGTCATGACGAGCGCGGCGGCGGCGCAGAATTCGATGGCGAAGTCGCGGTCGGACACGGCGTCCAGCGAGTTGCGGCACACGCCGTCAAAGCCGAGTTGCTGGGCGACGAATTCACGGTTGATCGGGTAGCTCGTACCAGCCAGCGCCGCGGCGCCCAGCGGCAGGCGGTTGACGCGCTTGCGGGCGTCCAGCATGCGCTCGGTGTCGCGGGTGAACATCTCGACGTAGGCCAGCAGGTGATGGCCGAACACCACCGGTTGCGCGACCTGCAAGTGCGTGAAGCCCGGGACGATGGTGTTGGTGTGCTGTTCGGCCAAGTCCAGCAGCGCGCTGCGCAGGGCCTTGAGCAGCCCGACGATGTTGTCGATCTCGCTGCGCAGCCACAGGCGGATGTCGGTGGCAACCTGGTCGTTGCGCGAGCGGCCCGTGTGCAGGCGCTTGCCGGCGTCGCCCGCCATGGCGGTCAGACGCGCTTCGATGTTCAGGTGCACGTCTTCCAGGTCCAGCTTCCACTCGAACGTGCCGGCTTCGATCTCCTGGCGGATCTGCGCCATGCCCTTTTCGATGGCGGCGCGGTCGGCTTCAGCGATGATGCCTTGCTTGGCGAGCATGGCGGCGTGCGCGAGCGAGCCCTGGATGTCGAACAGTGCGAGGCGCTTGTCGAAGAACACCGACGCGGTATAGCGCTTGACGAGATCGGACACCGGCTCGTTAAAGCGGGCGGACCACGCTTCGGCCTTCTTGGCGAGTTGGGAGGTCATGGGCGGACTGCTGGAGGAGGCGGCTAGCAGGCGGGGCCAGCCGCAAATTCAGGAAACCGCGATTATATCGCCCGCCGGGACTTTCAGCCCCCGCGCCAGAGCCGGCTACAGCGTGCTGTCGATCAGTGCACCCTTGAAGACCACGGGGCCGGTCGGTCCCTCCGGATTGGGCGAGCCGCCACGCGGTTCCACGCTGATGGCCAGTGCGGGGACCTGCCGCAACGGCTGCGCCACCGTCAGCCGCACGGCGCGCTGGTGCCCGATCACCCCAAGTGACTGAGGATGCCCGCCGGGCGGCAGCGCCCAGAGCTGCAAGGCCTGTTCAGTGTTGAGCGGCGTTGCGTCCAGCCGCTTGAGCGATAGCGTGCCGGTGCGCGCATCCCAGGTGACGAGGACGGCCGCCTGGGCCTTCGCGTCCTGCAGCACGGCCACGGCGTTGGCGACAGGCGCCTCGCGCAATTGCTGCGCCAGCCTCAGGTTCAGCCCGATCGCCACCGCCGCAACCACCGCCGCGACTGCGGTGGCGCCGCGCCAGAAGCCGGTACCTTGCCAGAGCCGCTGCCAGACCGCTTTCCGCGGCGGCGCCGGCTCGCGCCAGCCGAGTTGCACTTCAACCCGGCAGAGAATTTCCGGCAGCGGCGCCGTGGCTGGCTGGAGCGCCGGCAGGTCGGCCAGATAGCGCTGCCAGCGTTCGACCGTGGCACGCACGGCGTCGTCGTGGCGAATGATCTGCTCGAATCGGCGGCGTGCGCCGTCACGCAATGTTCCGACCGCATATTCGGCGGCCAGCTTGTCGACGAGATCGGGGTGGCGGCGCGGGTCCATCACGGTGCTCCGAGGCATTCGCGCAGGCGGTCCAACCCGCGCCGCATCCAGGATTTGACGGTGCCCAGCGGCAGTGACAGCGCTTGTGCCAGCTCGCTGTGCGACAGGTCACGCAGATAGGCGAGCGACACGACTTCGCGCTGCTTTGGGTCCAGGCGCTTGAGGCATTCGGCCAGCGCGCGGGCTTGCTGGCCGGCGAGCGCGAGGTCCGCCGGGCCAGGGGCGTGGTCGGCCAGGACATCGGCGTAGGTGTCATCCAGCGGCACGGATTCCTGCACGCGCTCGGCACGCTGCCGGCGCAGGCAATCGAGTGCACGGTTGCGCACGATCGTGGTCATCCACGTCATGGGGGCGGCCAGATGCGGGCGGTAATCGCCGGCATGGCGCCAGATGTTGACGAAGCTTTCTTGCAAGACGTCCTCGGCCCAGTCCTTCCTGACCAAGATACGCAGCGCGAGCCCAAACAGTTTCGGTGCGCAGCGCGTATATAGCGTGCGCAGGGCGTCGCGGTCACCCAGGCCGATGCGCTGCAGCAACGCCGCCAGCTCTTCCGCGTCGGCGCTTTGGGAGCGAGCTGCCGCGGCCGCCGTCGGCGGATCGGCGTCTTGCGCGGCGTGGTCGTCGGCGGTGCGCTGGAAGGTGAGCACGGGGCAGCTTTTTGTGGACGGTCCTGCCCAGAGTGTAAGTAGAAACCGTGGTTGCCGGGGGAATTCACGTGAAAGGTGCTGAGGTATTTGCATCCAGTTGGGCGCGCGCTTCGTACAAGAGGTCAGGCGCTGGACAAACGCCCGCGATTCCCATCACGCACCGCACGGATCGCGCTTTTCCCCACATATGCAAGGAGACCGACGATGGACACAACCAAAGAGATGGATCAGTTGGAGAGTGACAGCCCGCGCATCGACGCGCGCCGCCGCGTGCTGCTGCGCGCGCCGGGGCTGATGGCGCTGGGTTCGCTGGCGGCGGTGTCGCTGGGCCAGTCGATGCCTGCCTGGGCGCAGACCCAATCAGGCAGCGTGAAAGACGACATCAACATCCTGAACGTGGCGCTTGGGCTGGAGTACCAAGCCATCGCCGCATATCAGGTGGGCGCAGAAAGCGGCTTGTTGCAAAAGCCCGTGCTGGCGACGGCTGTGAAGTTCCAGGGCCACCACAAGGCACACGCGGCGGTGCTGGCGGGAACGGTGTCCAAACTGGGTGGTACGCCGGTCATGGAGAAGAAGGTGGCGGAATACAACTTCCCGGTCAGCCAGCTCAAGACGCAGGCCGACGTGCTGCGTTTTGCCGCCGGGCTGGAAAAGGGCGCCACTTCGGCCTACCTGGGCGTGATGCCGAATTTCTACACGCGCGACCTGACCAAGGCCGCCGCCAGCATCCTGGGCGACGAGGCAATGCATTGGGCGGTGCTGCTCTCGGTGCTGGGTGAAGACCCGGTGCCGGTGGCGTTCATCAGCTAAAGGGTTTGTTGGGCCGCCACACCGGCTGCTCGTTACGGTGTGGCGGTTTTTTTGTGCGCGTCGAATGCTTCGACGATGCAATCGAGCAAGGCCCGCACGCGTGCGGTCTTGTGCAGATCGGCGTGCGTGACGAGCCAGACGTCCTGCATGCTCCGACGGTTTGGTAGTACGCGCACCAGTTGTGGATACGCTTGCGCGCGGCGGCAAACCAGCTCGGTGATCCCAATGCCTGCGGCCACCGCCTCGAACAGCGCCAGCGCCGAGTTGCTCTGCAAGACGACACGCCCGCGCGTGATCGGCTCGCCGCAGAGGTCTTCCCACATCCACGGCACT
This sequence comes from Ralstonia pickettii, assembly GCF_000607165.1. Classification (GTDB taxonomy): domain Bacteria; phylum Pseudomonadota; class Gammaproteobacteria; order Burkholderiales; family Burkholderiaceae; genus Ralstonia; species Ralstonia holmesii. Next base: position 171,350 of record NZ_JFZG01000003.1, read on the forward strand.
TCGTTGCGCGGGTAAAGCACCAGGTCGTGCCCCGCAAAGGCCGTCCCTTCCTCAGGCTCGCCGCGCGCGGCGACGTAGCTGCGGCTCGCATAGATACCGGTTTCCATTTGGCCGATGCGCCGCGCGATGAGGTCTGGTGAATCCGGGCGCAGCGTGCGCACGGCCACGTCGGCTTCGCGCTTGGTCAGGTTGGCAATGCTCTTGGACGCCATGCAGACGACGTCGATGCCCGGATGCTGCTGCCGCAGCTGCGCGATGGCCGGCAACACAAAGGTGGCTGCCATCGTGTCGGTCGTGGCCACTCGGATCGTGCCGGCGAGTTGGTCGTCGATGCCGGCAACGCGGCGCTCGATGGTGTGTGCCGCCTGCTCCATTGCTTCGGCCGGTCCGATCAGCGCTTCGCCGGCCGGTGTGAGCACCAGCGCGGTCGACGTCCGCAGGAAGAGCTTGGCCGATAGCTCGTCTTCCAGCGCTGCGATGCGGCGGCCCACCGTGGCCTGATCCACGCCCAGGCGCTGGGCCGCACCGCGCAGCGTACAGGTGCGCGCTACCGCCAGGAAAAAGCGTCCGTTGTCCCAGTTCACGTCGGGCTCCGAATATGCGTAGATGAGTGATGCAAATCTGCAGCGTTGCAATGCAAAAACGCTGCTTTTTTGCATGCGCTCTCCAGCCTACACTTGGCTGCATGAAATTGCCAAACGGTTCCGCCATGTCTTCATGCCACGCCAACACCATGTGCGTCACTCCCTCGGCTGACTTGCAACCCGATCTCAGCCGCTGGCGCCGCAACGCAACGCTGGGCATTCTCACGTCGGGTGTGTTCATGGCGGTGCTCGATACGACCGTGGTCAACGTGGCGCTCATCGCCATGCGCGACAGCTTGCACAGCAGCGTCGCAGAACTTGCCTGGATTGTTGACGCCTACACGCTCGCCTTTGCCGCCTTCATCCTCACGGGCGGTTTGCTGAGCGACCGCATTGGCGCGCGCACCGTGTTCATGGCGGGGATGGCGGTGTTCATCGTGGCCTCGGCCGGCTGCGGGCTGGCACCTTCAGTGGCCACGTTGATTGCCGCCCGCATCCTGCAGGGCGTCGGGGCGGCGATGTTTCTGCCGAGTTCGCTATCGCTCATTCGCAGCACGTTTGAAGACCCGCGCGAGCGCGCCTGGGCCATTGGCCTGTGGGGCGCCATCGTCGCGACCGCCGCGGCCGTGGGCCCGGCGCTGGGCGGCGTGCTGGTCGACACATATGGCTGGCGCAGTGCCTTCCTGATCAACGTGCCACTGGGCGTGGTCGGCATGCTGGGCACGTGGGTCATCGTGCGTCACGTGCAGCCTGCGCGCGCCAAGCCGTTCGATTGGGCGGGGCAGGTGACGAGCGCGGTGATGCTCGCAGCGCTGTGTTTTGCCGCGATTGAATGGCCGGTGCGCGGCGCGCAATCGCCGTGGGTGTGGGGTACCGCGCTGTTGACGGTGGTGGCCGGGGGGCTGTTCGTCTTGGCCGAACGCCGGGCGCGTGCGCCACTGGTGCCGCTGGCCTGGCTGGGGCATCGCACGCTGGGCGCGGTCAATGGCGTGGGGTTTCTGCTGAACTTCGGCTATTACGGCGCGTTGTTCGTGCTGAGCCTGCATTTGCAGAATGTCGAACACCTGAGCGCACGCCAGACCGGCCTGGTCATGCTGCCAATGGCGGTGAGCCTGTCGGCGGGCAACATCTTCGCGGGCAAGCTGATGGTGCGTTTTTCTACGCCGACGATGATGCTGAGTGGCCTCGTGATCGGCGCAGCGGGTTTGCTGGCAACGTCGGCTGCACTGACCGGCCAAGTGCACATCTGGGTGGTGAGTGCAACGATGATGGCTTACGGCGGCGGCACCGCGCTGGCGATTGCGCCCATGACGTCGACCATCCTGTCTGCGGCGCCGGGCGAGTTGGCCGGCACGGCGTCGGGGTTGCTCAACGCCGCGCGGCAGACCGGGAGTTTGCTGGGCGTGGCAGCGGCGGGCGCGGTCGTCACGGTGGTGCCCGGTCTGGCGCATGCCTCGCCGCTGGTGTTCGGCCTGATGACGCTGTCGTACGCCGGCGCGATGGCGATGGCGTGGATCAGCCGTCGCCCGGCCGCCACCGCGCTGGCTGCCTGATCAGCCGCTATTGCGAAGCCCCGCGGCAATCCCGTTGATCGACAGATGGATGCCGCGCCGCACACGCGCATCGTCGCTGCCGGCCTTGCCCGAGCGGAAGCGCTTGAGCAGTTCGACCTGCAGGTGATTCAGCGGGTCGAGGTACGGGAAGCGGTTCTTGATGGAACGCGCCAGCAGCGGGTTGTCGGCCAGACGCTCCGACTGCCCCGTGATGGCTGCCAGCATCTGCTCGGTCAACGTGAACTCCGCCGAGATGCGCGAGAACACCGCGTTACGCAGCTTGCGGTCATCGCACAACTGCGCGTAGCGCGACGCCACGTTCAGATCGGCCTTGGACAGCACCATGTCCATGTTCGAGAGCAGGTTCGCAAAGAACGGCCACTGCTTGTGCATGCGCTTGAGCGTTGCCAGGCGCGCGGCGCGGGCCTTGGCGTTGCCAGCGTCATCGAGCCAGCGCTGCACCGCGCTGCCAAAGCCGAACCAGCCCGGCAGCAGCAGACGGCATTGGCCCCACGAGAAGCCCCACGGAATCGCGCGCAGGTCTTCAATGCGGCGGTGTTTCTTGTCCATCAGCTTGCGCGAGGCCGGGCGTGAACCGAGGTTCAGGTCAGCAATCTCGGTGATCGGCGTGGTGGCGAAGAAGTAGTCCTTGAAGCCCGGGGTTTCGTAGACGAGGTTGCGGTACGCGGCAAAGGCGTTGTCCGACAGCGCCTGCATGGCGGCTTCGAAATCTTCCAGGCCCTTCGGCCGGTTGCGCGTGGGCAGCAGTGTCGCTTCCAGCGTGGCCGCGACGATGGTTTCCAGGTTGCGCCGACCGATCTCAGGATTGGCGAACTTGCTGGAGATGATTTCGCCCTGCTCGGTCAGGCGGATCTGCCCGTTCACCGTGCCCGGCGGCTGCGACAGGATGGCCTGGTAGGTCGGGCCGCCGCCTCGGCCGACCGTGCCGCCGCGGCCATGGAACAAGCGCAGGCGCACGCCCTTGCGCTCGAACAGATCCACCAGCGCCAGCTCGGCCTTGTACAGCTCCCAGTTGGAGGTGAGGAAACCGCCGTCCTTGTTCGAATCCGAATAGCCGAGCATCACTTCCTGCTCGTTGCCCTGCGCCGCCAGCACGGCATCGAAGCCGGGCAGGGCAAGCAGGTCGGCCATGATTTCCGGCGCGTTGCGCAAGTCTTCGATGGTTTCGAACAGCGGGATCACCATTACATCCAGCGCGGCGCTGCCGCTGCCATTGGCGCCCGTGCGGAACATGCCGGCTTCCTTCTGCAGGAGCATCACTTCCAGCAGATCGGACAGCGTCTCGGTGTGCGAAATGATGTAGTTGCGCACGATGCGATTGCCGTAGCGGGCACGCACTTCGCGGGCGGCGCGGAAGATGTCGATCTCCGACGTGGTCTGCTCGCTGTATGCGTGGAACGGCAACGTCAGCACGCGCGGCTGTTGCAGCTCACGCAGCAGCAGCGTGCGTTTGTCGGCCTCGGACAGCGCCGCATAGGCGCCTTCCACACCCGCAACCTTCAGCAGCTCGGCGACGGTCGCTTCGTGCACGTCCGACACCTGCCGCAGGTCGATTGACGACAGGTGGAAGCCGAACACATCAATCGCGCGCGCCAGCGATGCCAGCCGTGCGTCGGCCAGCACCTCGCCGTGGTGCGCCGCCAAGGAATCGATGACGATCTGGATGTCGGCACGCAGTTCTTCTGCGTTGCCGTAAGCCGGAGCGGGGCCGACGGCGTGGCGGCCAGCGTCTTCGCCCGTCAGTTCGTGGCACGTGGCTGCCAGGCGCGCATAAACGCCAATCAGCGCACGGCGGTACGGCTCGTCCACGCGGTGTTCGGAATGGTCGGGTGAGCGCTCGGCCAACGCTTGCAGCTCTGCGCTGACATCCACCAGCGACGTCGACATCGACAGCTCCGCACCCAGCGCGTGGATCTCTTCCAGGTACCACGCAAGGATCACGCTCGCTTGCTTGCGTGCGGCGTCGCGCAACGTCGTCGCGGTGACGAACGGGTTGCCGTCGCGGTCGCCGCCGATCCACGAGCCCATCTGGAAGAAGGGCGGCAGCGGTGCCGGTTCGCCCCGCGCGCCGCGACGCGGGAACGCGGTCGCAATGTCTTCTTCCAGTTCGCGGTACAGCGCGGGAATTTCGCGCAGGAAAGTGGTTTTGTAATACGACAGCGCGTTCTCGATCTCGTCGGCGACCATCAGGCGCGTGGTGCGCAGCATGCGCGTTTGCCACAGCTTTGTGACATGGGCACGCAGCAGCGCGGTGTTGCGTTCGCGTTCGCGCGTGGTGAGCGGTGCGTCGCGCTCGGCCAGCAGGCGGGCGATTTCGCGTTGTGCATCGAGCGTGCTCTTGCGCTGCACCTCGGTCGGGTGGGCGGTCAGCACCGGCACGATCAGCGCGGTTTCGAAGAATCGGCGCAGCACGTCGCCCGACAGGCCTTCATCGGCGGCCGACAGCAGCGCGCGCATCAGGCTGCCCGGCTGCGGCGGCGATCCAGCGAGCGCATGCACGCGGCGGCGGCGATTGTGGTGCTGGTCTTCAGCGATGTTCGCCAGGTGCGAGAAATAGCTGAAGGCGCGCACCACCGACGTGGTTTGGTCGCGCGAGAGCGTCTTCAGCAGCCGGTCGAGATCCTGCTCGGCCTGACGGTCGCCGTCGCGGCGGAAGCGCACGGCAGTCTGGCGGATGGTCTCGACCGTTTCGAAGACGGTGCCGCCTTCCTGGTCACGCAGCACGTCGCCCAGCAGGCGCCCGAGAAAGCGGATGTCTTCCTTCAGCGGCTGATCCTTGGCCGCGGCGCTGCCCGACGAGCGTCGGGAAGTGGGACCGAGTGATGCGCCGTTGGCTTCGTCCGCACCATTGGCCTTGGTCACCGGTTTGGAGGCGGGCTTGGCAGCCTTGATGGCCTTCGGGGCCTTGCTGGTCTTGGCGGGGGCGGCGGAAGGCTTGCGGGCGGTGGTCGCGCGCGAGGAAGCGCGGCGCGCGGCGGGCTGCGTCATGGTGTCTCCTAGGTTGGGTAGGTAAGGTGCCTGAACGGCCCTCTTTTCTGCATCACTTCAACGTGATAGCCGGACTGTCGCGAAAAAGCTGCGTGCTACCATTGCCGCATGTCTTCCAACGCCCGCCCGACTTCCCGTCAATCCCAGCTTGCAACGACTCCTGCAGCCCAGGCGCCGACCAAGCTGGTCATTGCCTCGCGCGAAAGCCGGCTTGCCCTTTGGCAAGCCGAACACGTGCGTGCTGCATTGCAAAAATACTATCCCGCGTGCGACGTGTCCATCCTTGGAATGACCACGCGCGGCGACCAGATTCTCGACCGCTCCCTCGCGAAGGTGGGGGGCAAAGGTTTGTTCGTGAAGGAACTGGAAGTCGCGCTGGCCGAGGGACGCGCCGATCTCGCCGTGCATTCGCTCAAGGATGTGCCGATGGAATTGCCCGAAGGCTTTGCGCTTTCGGCCATCCTCGAACGCGAAGATCCGCGCGACGCCTTTGTTTCCAACGACTACGCCGATTTGGCCTCGCTGCCGGCCGGCGCCGTCGTGGGCACGTCCAGCCTGCGCCGTGAAGCTTCACTGCGGGCGCGCTTCCCGCATCTGGTCATCCAGCCGCTGCGGGGCAACCTCGATACGCGCCTCGGCAAGCTCGATCGTGGCGACTACGCCGCCATCATCCTGGCTGCTGCCGGGCTTAAACGCCTTGGCCTGGCTGATCGTATCCGCTCGACCATCGCGCCGGAAGAATCGCTGCCGGCAGCAGGGCAGGGTGCACTCGGCATCGAGATTCGCGCCGATCGTGCAGACGTACGAGCGTGTCTCGCGCCGCTGCACGATGACCCCACCGCGCTGGCCGTGACGGCTGAACGCGCCGTTTCGCGCATCCTCGGCGGTTCCTGCCAGGTGCCACTGGCTTCGTTTGCGCAGTGGTCGGATACCGGCACGCTGCGCCTGCGCGCCTTTGTCGCTTCGCAGGACGGCACCCGCAAACTTGCCGCGGACGGCGAGGCCACGCCATCCACGCAGGCCGAAGCGGACGCGCTGGGCGTGCGCGTCGCCCAGCAGATGCTGGCCGGCGGCGCACGCGACATCCTTGCCATGCTGGGCGCCGACGCCCCACCCGCTACCTAACTCCCACGGCTCGCCATGGACGACCACTTGCCACTGCGCTTGTCACCATCGTCGCCCGCATCCAGCACGCCGCCTGTTCAATCGGCAACCCCGCCCGTGGTGGTGGTCACGCGTCCGCGCGCGCAGGCGCCCATGCTGGTGGCGGCACTTGAGCGCCACGGCCTGCGTACGCACCAGTTTCCACTGCTCGACATTGCGCCGACGCCCAATCTCGACGACTTGCGTGCCGCGCTGCGCGATCCTTCACGCTACGCACTGGTCGTGTTCGTCAGCCCCAACGCCGTGCAACAGGCATTTGCTGCCATGTCGGAAGGTTTCCGCTGGCCGCAGGAGGTGCCGGTAGCGGTGGTGGGCCCCGCGAGCGCACAGGCACTTGCCACGCACGGCGTTGCTCCGCCGGCGCACCGGGTGATCAAACCCGACACGCATGCCGACGACGCACGCCAGGATTCCGAAGCGCTGTACGCGCGGCTGGATGTGTCCGCGTTGAGCGGCCGGGAGGTGCTGATCGTGCGGGGCAACGGTGGCCGCGAATGGTTGGCCGATCAACTGCGCGAAGCTGGCGCATCTGTCCGCACGGTGGAAGCCTATCGCCGCAGCGTGCCGGTGCCCGATGCCGCTGCGTGGCTCGCGTTGCGCGCCGTGCTTTCGGCCCGCCATGCCTGGACGCTTACCAGCTCCGAGGCCGTCCGTAATCTCGATGAACTGGCCCGCGCCAATCTGTCGCCCGCCGATCTGGATACGCTGCACGGCGCGCCATGCTTTGCTTCGCACGCCCGCATCGTCGAACAAGCCAAATCGCTGGGCTTTCGCGACGTGACGCTCACCGGCGCCGGCGACGACCGGCTCCTCGCCAGCGTGCTCGCGTGGGCCGGGCCGGTATCGGCAGCCGAGCATGCCCCGGCAGCGGTGTCGGCTGAATCAAACCCGTCTACTTCTTCTTCCACTGTGACGCAGACTCCCGTTCCCTCGGCGGCTCCCGCTTCTGCCCCTGCTTCGACACCAGCGCCCGCATCCGCGGCAGCCAAGCCGAGCCCGGCCCCAGCGCCTGCTGCTCCGCCGGCTGCGTTTGCGCCCACCATGACGGTCAACCATGCGCCGCGCCGTGGCGGTTGGCTGATCTGGGTGGTGCTGGTTGCGGTTGTGGCAGCGGTGGCCGCGCTGCAGGTGCGCAACGAGCGCCTGGCGCGCGAGATCCGTCAGCACGCCCAGACGAACGAAGCGCTGGCGCAGGAGATGCGCGTGCTGTCGCGCGCGGATCAGGATTCGGTTTCCCAGCTGCAACAGAAATTCGGTGCGCTGGATGCCCGCACCGCTGAAACGCGCGATCGCCAAGCCGCGCTGGAGCAGGCCAACCAAGACCTTCTGCGCAATCGCGATGACTGGCAGCGCGCCGAGATCCAGCGTTCGCTGGAAGTCACCGCCGAGCAACTGCAACTGACGGGCAATGTCGCCGGCGCGCTGGCTGCGCTGCAAACGGTCGACGCGCGCCTGGCCACGCTCGACAAGCCGCAGTTCAACGCCGTGCGCCGGGCGGTATCGCGCGACATGGCCAAGCTCAAGGCGATGCCGTCGTTTGATCTGGCGGGTGCGGCGCTGCGGTTGGATGACGCCATCAACGCTGTAGACACGCTGCCGCTCATCTCGTCGGCCCAGCCGCTGGAGGCGGAACAGGCTGCGAAGGCGCCGCATGCGGCCGCGAAACCCACGAAGAATGCCAAGGCGCATGCTGCGGCCGCGTCGGCGCCGGTTGCATCGACGCCGTCAAACGCCGGATGGTCGGCTGGCGTGCGTGCCTGGTGGGGCCGCCTGTGGAGCGACGTGCGCGACGAACTCGGCCAGATCGTACAGGTGCGCCGCGTCGACCAGACCGAGGCATTGCTGCTGTCTTCGGACCAAGCGTGGTTCTTGCGCGAAAACCTCAAGCTGCGCCTGATGAATGCACGCCTGGCATTGCTCTCGCGCAATGACGCCGTGTTCCGCGCCGACCTGGGGCGTGCCGATACGCTGCTCGCGCGCTACTTTGATACGCAGTCTTCGCGCGTGACCACGGTGCAGAATCAACTGTCGCAGGTGCGCGCGACGGCGGGCACGCTGCAGGTGCCGACGCTGGCTGACAGCCTTGCCGCCGTGCGCGGTTCGGGCAAGGAGTGAGCATGCGCTGGGTATTCTGGGTCGCGCTCCTGTTTGCTGCCGCCGTTGGGCTGGCGCTGTTTACTGAACTCAACCTGAGCAACGTCGTGCTGTTCTACCCGCCGTACCGGGTCGAGATGTCGCTCAATTTCGTGCTGGCGGCACTGCTGGCGACGTTCGTGGTGCTGCATCTTGTGATGCGCCTTTTCCACCATGTGGCCGGCATGCCGGCGCGTGCTGCGGCGTATCGCGAGCGCAACCGCATCCTGAAGGCGTCTGCCGCGCTGCGCGAAGCGATGGAAAGCCTGTTTGCCGGGCGCTTTGGCCATGCGGAGCGCCAGGCGCGCGAAGCACAGGCTTGGGAGCCGCAGCGCGAAACGGCCGCGCTGATCGGTGCCCGTGCCGCACACCGCATGCAGGAGACCGAGCGCCGCGACGCCTGGATGGCCGAAGTGTCTTCGCCCGATCGTGAGCAGGCGAAGCTTGTGTCGATGGCCGAATTGCTGGTCGACGCACGCGATGCGGAAGGTGCGCTGGAGAAGATCGCGCAACTGCAATCGCAGGGCTCGCGGCAGATTCAGGCGCAACGCATTGCCCTGCGTGCGCATCAGCATCTGAAGAACTGGAGTGAGGTGCTGCGCCTCACGCGTGCCCTGGAAAAGCGCAACGCCATCCATTCCGTGCTGGCCGCACGACTCAAACAGATGGCGTGCGAAACGCTGCTGGCCGAGCGCCGCCACGATGCCGATGCGCTGAACAGCTTCTGGCGCGAGCTGACCACGGAGGAGCGCCGCTCGCCTCGCATTGCCTCACAGGCGGCGCTGTACTTTGCGCAGCTTGGCCGCACCGATGATGCCAAGCGCATCGTAGAAGATGGCCTGAAGACGCATTGGGATAGCCGCCTGATCCGTCGCTACGCCGATTGCGCAGTGCCGGGCAAGGCCCTGCTGTTGATCCAGCAGGCCGAGAAATGGCTCGCCCAGCATCCGGTAGATGCCGACCTGTTCTACACGCTCGGCATGCTGTGCTTCAAGGAGCAGCTCTGGGGCAAGGCGCAGTCGAACCTGGAGTCGGCATTGAAGTACGCCGATGCCGATCACTCTGGCAACCTGCGCGCCCATGCGCATCTGGCGCTTGCACAGATGTTCGAACAGACGGAGCGCATGGAAGATGCCCAGCGCCACTATCGCCAAAGCGCATTGCTTGCCGTGAAATGAGAAAGGCCGGGATGACCCCGGCCTTTTTTCTTGCTGGTGACGGCGCCTATTTGTTCACCATCCGTGCCGGTACGGAAAGCGTGAGGATTGCACCCAGCACCATCGACGCGGCCAGCATGTACATGCCGGAATCGGTGCTCTGCGTGGCGTCTTTCAGCCAGCCGACGGCGTAGGGGCTCAGGAAGCCCGCAAGGTTGCCCAGCGAATTGATGAGCGCAATGCCGGCGGCGGCGCCGGTGCCAGCCAGGAACGCAGTCGGCAGGCTCCAGAACAGCGGCAACGTGGTCAGGATGCCCATGGTGCCGAGCGTGAGGGCGGCCATGGCCAGCGTGGTGTCGGTGTGCCACACGGCGGACAGTACGAGCCCGACCGCGCCCACCACCGCAGGAATCGCGATGTGCCAGCGGCGCTCACGCAGGCGGTCGGCGCTGCGGGCCACCAAGACCATGGCGACGACTGCCGCGCCGTACGGAATCGCCGTCAGCAAGCCCACCGAGAACGGATCTGCCACGCCGGTCTGCTTGATCAGTGTCGGCAGCCAGAAGCTCACGCCATACAGGCCCATCACGAAGGTGAAGTAGATCAGGCTCATCAGCCACACGCGCGGGCTGGCCATGACGGTGCGGATGGGCGGGTCTTCCTTCTCGGCGTCTTCGGCGGCGATGTTGCGGGCGAGCAGCGCCTTCTCTTCCTCGGTCAGCCACTTCGCGTGGCTGATGCGGTCGTCCAGATAAGCCAGCACGAAGATGCCGACGATGATCGAGGGAATGCCTTCGATCAGGAACATCCACTGCCAGCCGGCTAGGCCGTAGACGCCGCCAAACGCCTTCATCGCCCAGCCTGAGATGGGGCCGCCGATCACGCCCGACAGCGCAATCGCCGTCATGAAGAAGGTGGTGGTGCGCCCACGCCGCTGCCCCGGATACCAGTACGTGAGGTACAGGATGATGCCCGGGAAGAAGCCGGCTTCTGCCAAGCCTAGCAGAAAGCGCATTACGTAGAACATGGCCGGCGTGGTCACGAACATCATGGCCGCCGAGATAATGCCCCACGAAATCATGATCCGCGCAATCCAGATGCGCGCGCCCACGCGGTGCAGGATCACATTGCTCGGCACTTCAAAGAGGAAGTAGCCGATGAAGAAGATGCCCGCGCCCAGGCCGTAGATGGTCTCGCTGAACTTAAGGTCGTTGAGCATCTGCAGCTTGGCAAAGCCCACGTTGACGCGATCGAGATACGCGACCACGTAGCACAGCAGCAGGAACGGAACGAGGCGCCACGTTACCTTGCGGTACGTGGCTTCTTCAAACGCGCTTGTGGACTGGGGCGGCAGCGTGCTTGCGCCGCCGACCGGTGAGGTGGGTGGGGTGGTGGTGGCCATCGGGTCTCCAGAATTGTTGTGAGTTCAGGCCGAGTGCTCCTCGTTACCTACCTCGGCCTGGAAAACCGCCACAGCATTCTGCGCTTCTCGGGCGAATGCGCCAAGACGCCCGCCGGCAGGGTTTATACGCAGCGCCCGCCGTCCACTTCCAAACACGTGCCGGTAATGAACTCCGCTTCGTCCGACGCCAGATACAGGCATGCGTTGGCCACATCCTGCGGCGTGGAGAGCCGCCCCATCGGGATCGTCGCCAGGAAGCGCGCGCGGTTCTCAGGGGTGTCGGGTACGCCCATGAACTGCTCGATGAGGCCCGTGGCGCCCATCACCGGGTTCACGCAGTTCACGCGGATCTTGTCGGGGCCAAGCTCCGCCGCCATCGCCTTGCTGGCCGTGATGACGGCGCCCTTGCTGGCGTTGTACCAGACGAGCCCCGGCCGCGGCCGGATGCCTGCAGTGGACGCCACATTGACGAACACGCCGCCACCGCGCTCCCGGAAGTGCGGGACGATGTGATGCGCCGTCCAGTAAATGCTCTTCACGTTGACGGCCATCACGCGGTCGAACTCATCTTCGGTGATCTGCAACAGGGGCTTGTTCTTGTGCGTGGTGCCGGCGTTGTTCACGACGATGTGCAGATCGCCATAGCGCCCCAGCGTGGCGCCCAGCAATTTGGCGACGGAATCGCCATTCGACACGTCAGCGTGCACGAAATGCGCATCGCCGCCGGCCACGCGAATGGCGCTGGCCACGCGTTCGCCGGCTTCCGCATTCAGGTCATTGACGACGACGCGTGCGCCTTCGCGGGCAAAGGTGTTGGCGATGCCTTCTCCAAAACCCGAACCTGCGCCCGTGACGATGGCGATTTTGCCGGCAAGCCGCATGGTGTCTCCTCGTGTTGTGGGTGGATGTTGCGTTGCGCCTTAACCGTGACGGATGGCGATGGTCTTGAGCGTGGTGAAACCGTAGAGCGCTTCAAAGCCCTTCTCGCGCCCATGGCCCGATTGGCCCATTCCGCCGAAGGGCAGTTCAACGCCGCCGCCCGCCCCGTAATTGTTGATGAAGACCTGGCCGGCCCTGAGCTTGCGTGCGAGGCGCATCTGGCGGCCACCGTCGTTCGTCCACACGCCAGCCACCAGGCCGTACGGTGTGCCGTTGGCCAGGGCCAGCGCTTCGGCTTCGGTATCGAACGGCATGGCGGCCAGCAGCGGGCCGAACACTTCCTGTTGTGCGAGCCGGTGCGTGTGCGGCACATCGCGCAGCAGCATCGGCGCCTGGTAGTAGCCGGTCTCGGGCGCCTCGGGCACCACTTGGCCCTGGGCCATCACCGGAATGTTGGCGTGCTGCGCATCCGAGACGAAATCCCATACGCGTTGCTGCTGCTTGGGGTTGATGAGCGGCCCGCAATCCAGATCCAGCGACGAGGGCCCGACCTTGATGGATTCGAACACCATGGCCAGCCGGTCCAGCATCGCCTCATACACGCTGCGCTCGATCAGTACGCGGCTGCCGGCAGAGCACGTCTGCCCGGCGTTCTGGATGATGCCGTTCACCACGGCTGGAATGGCCGCTTCCAGATCGGCGTCGGCAAACACGATTTGCGGAGATTTGCCGCCAAGTTCCAGCGTCACGGGCACGTGGTTTTCTGCCGCCGCTCGCACAACGGCTTTGCCCGTTTCCGGTGATCCCGTGAACGACACATGGTTGATGCCGGGATGCGCAGCCAGTGCCGCACCCGCTTCGTGGCCATAGCCGGTCACGATGTTGAGTGCGCCGTCGGGCAGGCCTGCCTCGGCGGCCAGCTCGGCCACGCGCAGGATCGACAGGCACGCGTCTTCCGCCGGCTTGACCACGCATGCGTTGCCCGCCGCCAGTGCAGCGCCCACGCTGCGCCCGAAGATCTGCATCGGGTAGTTCCACGGGATGATGTGTGCCGTTACGCCATGCGGCTCGCGCACGGTCAGCACGGTGGTATCGGCCGGGTAGGGGATGGTTTGCCCGTGCAGCTTGTCGGCCGCACCGGCGTAGAACTCGAAGTAGCGGGCCACGGCGCGGGCGTCGGCGCGCGCCTGGCGCATGGGCTTGCCGGTGTCGCGGGCTTCCAGGCGGGCCAGTTCTTCTTCGTGATCGGCCAGGCGCAGGGCCACGCGCATGAGCACACGGCCGCGCTCGGCTGGCGGCAACTGGCCCCAGACGCCCTCGAACGCACGCCGCGCTGCGTGCACGGCCACGGTGATGTCGGTGGCGTTGCCGCGCGCAATCTCGGCAAAGGATTGGCCGTCGGACGGGTCGAACACCTTGATGCGCATCCCCGAGTCGGGCGACATCAGACGGTTGGCGATGAAGTGCTGGGCATGCATGGGGGGTTCCTGCAAAAGATCGGCAACGCACGATTTTCGCACGGGTGCAGGCCGGGTAGGGGAAGCGGCAGGGTGTCAGGGGCTATAATGCCCGCCGACAGATTTTCACGTTTCTTTCCAACCATTTGCGTCGCGTTTTTACGCAGTTCGCGCATTCCGGAGCATTTCCATGAGCTTCAACAACGTCTCGCCGGGCAAGGACATCCCCAACGATTTCAACGTCATCATCGAGATCCCGGCGCAGAGCGACCCGGTCAAGTACGAAGCCGACAAGGAAACCGGCCTGCTGTTCGTGGACCGCTTCGTGGGTACCGGCATGCGCTACCCGGCCAACTACGGTTTCATCCCGCAGACGCTCTCGGGCGACGGTGACCCGGTCGACGTGCTGGTCGTCACGCCGTTTCCGCTCATCCACGGTTGCGTGGTGCGCTGCCGTGCCCTGGGCATGCTGAAGATGACCGACGAATCCGGCGTGGACGCCAAGCTGGTTGCCGTGCCTGTCAACAAGCTGAGCCCGGCCACGGCCCACATGACCGACCTGTCGGACATCGGCCAGAACCTGCTGGATCAGATCAAGCACTTCTTCGAGCACTACAAGGCGCTGGAAGCCGGCAAGTGGGTCAAGGTCGAAGGCTGGGGCGGCATTGAAGAAGCCCACAAGGAAATCGCCGACGGCGTTGCCAACTATAAGAAGTAAGCAATTTCAGGATTTCGCCGTACGGCGTGTCTGACAAATCCCGGGCTCCGGATGGAGCGCCGGGATTTTTTCTTTGCGAAGTGGCCATCAGCGTCATGCGCACGGATTTGTCGGCGTGCGTCAGAGCGCCATCTGCGGCCGGGGCTAGGTCGTTGTATGCGTTTCATGGAGTTCTCTACGAGTTTTGCATACTTACCGCCCGGTAGTTCTGCTACACAGAGATTTAAGAAACGCTCATTTGCCCACCGGAAACGGCCCCTCTAGACTCCCCGTCAAGTTTGACTCCAACCCTTGGTACTGCGATGTTGAACAAGACCGTTGTCGTTCCCGTGCTTTCCGCTGTGGCCATGGCCGCATTTACTGTGTGGGCGCTGCTGGTTGGGCCGCCGGACGCCGCCCACGCTGGCGAGCGTGCCGTTGCATCGACCGCCATGGCTGTTGATTCGAACGCCGCACACTGCGTGATCGCCCGGCAGAAGCCTGCCGCACACTAAGCTTTGCTTCCGCGTCCGCCGCTCGTGCGGACGCGGTCTTTCCCCCCCTCCGCCGTTTCCCGCCGCTAATCCGATTCTGATCGTTGCCTGAACGGCGAGCGGTCTGTCAGTTCATCCAAATACGCTTCCATGCCGGCCGTCTCGCGGTCGAGGAACCTGCCGACTGCATCGGCAAACGCCGGGTGCGCCAGCCAGTGTGCCGATAGCGTCGCCACCGGCTCGAAGCCGCGCGCCATCTTATGTTCGCCTTGCGCGCCACCTTCGAACGTGCGGATGCCGTGCGTGATGCAGTACGTCAGCGGCTGGTAATACGCCGTCTCAAAGTGCAGGCAGGGGTGATGTTCGATCGCACCCCAGTAGCGGCCGTACATGACGGACGCTTCGGGCCGTGTGTCGACCACCAGCAGCGCGCTGGCGATGTCGTTGCCGTCGCGCGAGGCGACCACCAGCAGGAGGTTTTCTGGCATCGTCTGGCCGATCTGGCGGAAGAACTCCAGGTTCAGATACGGCGACGAGTGATGTTCGCGGTAGGTGGTGCGATAGCAGCGGTGGAAGAAGCGCCAGTCGGCGTCTGTTGCCGCTGCGCCGGGCACATGGCGGAACGTAATGCCGGCGTCGTGCACGCGGCGGCGCTCGGCGCGGATATTCTTGCGCTTCTTTTGTTCCAGCGCGGCCAGAAAGTCGTCGAAGCTGGCAAAGCCCGGATTGCACCAGTGGAATTGCACCCCTTGCCGCAGCAGCATGCCGGCCGCACGCATTTGCTCGGCCTCGCCGGCGGTGGGAAAGAGCACATGCAGCGATGACAACTCGCTCTGCCGCGCAACCGCCAGCAACGTGTCGAGCAGCGCCGCGCGGGCAGCCGCATCCCGCGCCAGCAAGCGCGCGCCCTGGACTGGCGTAAACGGCACGGCGGACAGCCATTTCGGGTAGTACTCCAGCCCATGCTGCGCATACGCATTGGCCCACGCCCAGTCGAAGACGTACTCGCCATAGGAGTGGCCCTTCACATACAGCGGTACGGCCGCAGCGAGCACTTCGCCATCGGGGCCGTCTTCCCACAGCGTCAGGTATTGCGGCGACCAGCCGGTGTCGGGCGATGCGCTGCCGCTCTCATGCAGGGCGTGCAGGAAATCGAAACGCAGGAAGGGCGTTGCCTCGGGCTGCAGGGCGAGCAGGGCGTCCCACGCATCGCGGCCAATGTCACGCAGATCGGTCACAAGTCGCATGCGATAATTGGCTAATTCGTGCCGCGAACCAGCGCGCGCTTGGGGCTCGGGAAAAAGGGGGCGAGAGGTCATGCCGCCGATTCTAATTCCAGCTTCGAATGCCGCGCTTGCAATCCACATTGCCCCCATGACCGTCTCTGTCGCTCTCGCCCAGATCAACTGCACCGTCGGCGATTTCGCCGGCAATGCTGCCCGCATCGTCGCCGCCGCGCGCGAAGCGCACCAGGCTGGTGCGCGCGTTCTGCTCACGCCGGAACTGTCGCTCACGGGCTATCCGCCCGAAGACCTGCTGCTGCGCCCGGCCTTCATTGATGCCAGCGCGCGCGCGCTTGACGCGCTTATCGCCGAACTGGCGGCCTTCCCGGGTTTGCACGTGTTGATCGGGCACCCGCAACTCTCGGTGGAAGCCCCGGCCCCCGGCCTGTTGCCCAAGCCCACGAACAGCGCCACAGTGGCCGCGGACGGCCGCGTGGTCGGCCGGTACAACAAGCTGGAATTGCCCAACAACGAGGTTTTTGACGAGAAGCGCTACTTCCAGCCCGGCACCGAGCCCTTTGTGTTCGAAGTGGACGGCACGCGCTTCGGCGTCGTCATCTGTGAAGACGCCTGGTATGCCACGGCCACGGCCTATGCCAAGGCTGCCGGTGCGCAGGTTGTGCTGATCCCCAACGCCTCGCCGTATCACCTCGACAAGGAAGACCTGCGCGAGCGGATCATCGGTGACCGCGTAAAGGAATCGGGCTTGCCGCATGTGTATGCGAACCTGGTCGGCGGGCAAGATGAGCTCGTCTTCGATGGCGGCTCGTTCGTGCTCGACGCCGAAGGCAACGTCGTCGTGAGGATGGGGCAGTTTGTGGAGGGCGTCGGCTACGCGCAGTTCGACGGCGGACGCGCGCTGCCGGGCGCGATCGTGCCGGAGCCTTCGCTGGAAGCCCAGGTGTACGAGGCGCTCAAGCTGGGCGTACGCGATTACCTCGGCAAGAACGGCTTCCCCGGCGCGATCATCGGCTTGTCGGGTGGCGTCGATTCCGCTTTGGTGCTGGCGATTGCCGTCGATGCGCTGGGCGCCGATCGTGTGCGCGCGGTGATGATGCCCTCGCGCTACACGGCCGATATCTCGTGGGTGGATGCGCGCGACATGGCGGCTCGGCTGGGCGTGCAGTACGACGAAATCGCCATCAGCCCGATGTTCGACGCATTCAAGGGCGCATTGGCGGAGGAGTTCCGCGGGCTACCCGAAGATGCGACGGAAGAGAACATCCAGGCGCGCATTCGCGGCACGCTGCTGATGGCGCTGTCCAACAAGAGCGGCCGCATCGTGCTGACGACCGGCAACAAGAGCGAAATGGCAGTCGGCTACTGCACGTTGTACGGTGACATGGCCGGTGGTTTTGCCGTCATCAAGGACATCTTCAAGACGCTGGTCTACCGGCTGTGCCGCTACCGCAATTCGTTGTCGGAAGTGATTCCTGAGCGCATCCTGACCCGCGCGCCGTCAGCCGAGCTGCGCGAGAACCAGACCGATCAGGACAGCCTGCCCGAATACGATGCGCTCGACGCCGTCGTGCAGCGCTACATGGAGCAGAACCAGCCGGTGGCCGACATCATTGCTGCGGGGTTTGCCGAGGCTGACGTGCAGAAGATCGTGCGCCTCATCAAGATCAACGAGTACAAGCGGCGTCAGGCGCCAGTGGGCATTCGCGTGACGCAGCGGGCGTTCGGGCGCGACTGGCGGTATCCGATTACGTCGCGTTTCAAAGAGTAAGCCGCCGCCATGCTCGACTACTACGCCAAGCGTGCCCCCGAATACGAACGCATCTATGCGAGGCCGGAACGGCAGGGGGATTTGGCGTGGTTGAAGGCGCGCGTGCGTGATCTGACGCGCGGTGCGCGGGTGCTGGATCTGGCGTGCGGCACCGGTTTCTGGACCGAGGCGATGACGGACGCGCGCAGCATCGTCGGCGCTGATTACAACGACACCGTACTGCGCATTGCGCGCGGCAAGGACATCCCCAGGGCGTCGTTTGTGCGCGCGGACAACGATGCGCTGCCTTTTGCGCCTGGCATGTTTGATGTGATGACGGCAGGCTGCTGGTGGTCGCATGTGCCGCTGCAGCGCTTGCGCCAGCACGTCGAAGCGTTGCACCGCGCCCTGGGGCCCGGCGTGCGTGTGCTGTGGTTCGATAACCAGTATGTGTTCGGCTCAAGCACGCCCATTGCCTACAACGACGAACATGGCAACACGTGGCAGCGTCGCCCCTTGCGCGATGGCAGCGAGCACGATGTGCTGAAGAACTTTCCGGACGATCCGACGCTGCTGCAGACGGTGGCCGGCATCGCCCGGGATGTGCGCATTAACCGGCTCCAGTATTATTGGATGCTTGAATACTTCACCAACTAGTGAGCGAGACACCATGAAACAGATCACCGCCATCATCAAGCCCTTCAAACTGGACGAAGTGCGCGAGTCGCTCGCCGACGTGGGGGTGACCGGCCTGACCGTCACCGAGGTCAAGGGTTTTGGCCGTCAGAAGGGCCACACCGAGCTGTATCGTGGTGCGGAATACGTGGTCGACTTCCTGCCGAAGATCAAGATCGAGGTGGTGGTGGCCGAGAGCCAGGTCGAGAACGTCATCGACACCATCGTCAAGGCCGCCAAGACCGGCAAGATCGGCGACGGCAAGATTTTCGTGATGCCGGTGGAGCAGGTGATTCGCATCCGCACCGGCGAGAAGGACGAAGCAGCGGTCTGAAGCCTTTTTCTGTGGCCGGCGCGCTCGCGCCGGTCAGCGCGGCAGGGTGATGTTCCAGCGCAGCGTCGCTAGCCGCCCGATCACGATCGCCAGCGTGGCGATCACCACGGACACGCTTGGCAGCAAGTCCGTGTGCGTCAGCCCGACGTAAAGGAAGCACCCGAGAAACGCGCACGTTGCGTACGGGTGATTGTCCCGCAGCAGCATGGGCACTTCATTGCAGACCACGTCGCGCAGCAGGCCTCCAAAGGCCGACGTGATCACACCCATCATCACCGACACGAAGACCGGCACGCCCGCATCGAGCGCCAGTTGCGTGCCCAGCACGCCAAAGAGCCCCATGCCGATGGCGTCGGCCACGATCAGCACGCGATCGGACACCAGTTGGCTCACCAGTCGGATCACCCAGTTGGCGAACAGGCTCATCACGAACAGCGCGAGCAGGTATTGCTCGTGCTCGATCCAGTAGAAGGGCCGTCGATCCAGAAGCAGATCGCGCAATGTGCCGCCACCGAACGCGGTCAGGAACGCAACGATGAATGCGCCCACGGCATCGAGCCGGCGCCGTTTGGCCTCCGCCAACCCAGAGATGGCAAACGAGAAGACCGCGAGGATCTCCACCCAGTGCATCACCAGTTGCAGGCGGGTCACGTGCATATGCGTGTTGTTCTTGTGATGAGCGGGGCGAATGGGAGGACTGTGCTTCAGGAGCCGTGCGGCTGGCGCAGCAGCACCAGCACCGCGCCAGCGCCCCCGGCTGTGTTGCGGGGCTCGACAAAAGCAATCACTTCTTCCTTCTGCACCAGCCACGAGCGCACCTTGCCCTTGAGCACGGGCGTTTTGTCGGGCGAGCCGAGTCCCTTGCCGTGGACCACGCGCACGCAGCGGATGCCACGCTGTACGGCACGGCGCAGGAAGGCTGCGAGCGCCTCGCGGGCTTCTTCGCGGCGCATGCCGTGCAGGTCGATCTGGTCTTGCGTGGCCCACTCGCCGCGGCGCAGTTTCTTGAGCACGTCGTCGCCAATGCCAGGGCGACGGTAGGAAAGCGTGTCGTCGGTTTCCAGGAGGTTGTCCACGTCGAATTCATCCGACAGCGAATCGCGCAGCACGGTTTGCTCTTCGGCACGCGAATGCACGGGGTCGGGCGCGGGCGGATTGCGCGGATGCTCGACGCGCTTGTTCTGGCGCAGCGCGCTCACCTCGCCGATGCTGGCACGGAACACGTTGGCTTCTTCTGCGGCCTTGCGTGCGGCGGCTTCGGCGCGCTGGCGTTCGGCTTCGCGTGCTTCCGTCTCGTGCTTGAGCTGGTCACGCAGGCTGGCCAGGTCGGTGAGGCTGAGCTTGTTGGCGGGGGAGGGGGCGCGTTTCATGGTGAAGGGCAGGCGAGCACATCGGGGGTGGAGCGTGTGTCGATTATACGAAGGTGCCGCACATGGCAAAACGGCCGATGGTCACCCATCGGCCGTTTTGTTTGCGCCCGGAAGCCCCGGCGCGATGACGCTTATTCCAGGCTTTCCAGGTAGCGCTGGGCGTCCAGTGCGGCCATGCAACCCGTGCCGGCGCTGGTGATGGCCTGGCGGTAGATATGGTCCTGGACGTCGCCCGCGGCGAACACGCCCGGGATGTTGGTGGCGGTGGCCATGCCATCCAGGCCGCTCTTCGTGCGGATGTAGCCCGTGTCGTTCATGTCGAGCTGGCCGCGGAAGATGTCGGTGTTCGGCTTGTGGCCGATGGCGATGAACACGCCCGCCACCTTGAGCTCTTCGGTCTTGCCTTCGTTCTCGTTCGTGCCTTTCAGGCGGGCGCCCGTTACGCCGGAGTCATCGCCCAGGATCTCGTCGAGAACCATGTTCGTCTTGATCTCGATCTTGCCTTTCTTCTCCTGCTCATGCAGGCGGTCGATCAGGATCGGCTCGGCGCGGAACTTGTCGCGGCGGTGGATGAGCGTGACCTTGCTGGCGATGTTGGCCAGGTACAGCGCTTCTTCCACGGCGGTGTTGCCGCCACCCACCACGGCCACTTCCTGGCCCTTGTAGAAGAAGCCGTCGCACGTTGCGCAGGCAGACACGCCGCGGCCCGCGAAGGCTTCTTCCGACGGCAAGCCCAGATATTGGGCCGAAGCCCCGGTGGAGACGATCAGCGCATCGCAGGTGTATTCGCCCGAATCGCCCACCAGGCGGATCGGCTTCTCATTCAGATGCGCGGTGTGGATGTGGTCGAACAGCACTTCGGTCTTGAAGCGCTCGGCGTGTTCCAGGAAGCGCTGCATCAACTCGGGGCCTTGCAGGTGCTCCTTGTCAGCCGGCCAGTTTTCCACGTCGGTGGTAGTCATGAGCTGGCCGCCCTGTGCCAGACCGGTGACCAGCACGGGGTTCAGGTTGGCCCGGGCAGCGTAAATCGCGGCCGTGTAGCCGGCGGGGCCGGAGCCAAGGATCAGCACTTTTGCGTGTTTTGCCATGATGCGTTCTGTGTGTGCGCGGCACGAGGGGTGGAGCGCCGCCGTGCAGGCTAGGTGAGGGTGATGGGCGCCATTATAAAGTGGCACCCCCTCGTCCGCCCGGTTGTAAATTCCAATGGCAGTGATAGGGCCGCGTTACAATCCTCGGCATCGCATTTGTGCTGTCCTTTTGTGCTGTCACCAAGCCGCGCGGCCTTGCCCAAGCGGCGCACCCGTCTCCCGCATGGCTCGAGCTTCCACCACTCCGACAACCCGCACCGATCCCTCCGCACTGCCGTCCCGCATTGGACGGCTGCTGGGGGAGGTCCGCTGGTTCCTGTTGCTGGCGGTGACCATCGCCTTCCTGATCATCCTTCTGTCATACAACCGGGCCGACCCCGGTTTCACCCACGCCAGCCAGGTCGACGAAATCCGCAACCTGGGCGGCCGCGTGGGCGCGTGGCTGGCCGATCTGCTGCTGTTTGTCTTTGGCGCGTCCGCCTACTGGTGGGCGGTGCTGCTGGTGCGCAAGGTCTGGCGCGGCTGGCGCGAGCTGATGTCGGACGAGCGCCTGCCGCGCACCTCCATGCCGCGCGTTGACGCCAGTGTCACGTGGATCGGCTTTGCGCTCATCCTGGCTTCCAGCATGGGTCTGGAAGCCATCCGCATGTACTCGCTGCACATGAAGCTGCCGCGTGCGCCGGGCGGCGTGCTGGGCGATGTGATCGGCGGGGCGATGCAGCATTCGCTGGGCTTTACTGGCGGCACGCTGGCGCTGCTGTTCACGTTCCTGGTCGGGTTGTCGCTGTTCTTCCATTTTTCGTGGCTGAACCTGGCCGAGCAGATCGGCGCAGGCGTCGAGATGCTGTTCGTCGGCTTCAAGACGCGCCGCGAGAGCAAGCAGGACCGGGCCATTGGCGAGGCAGCCAAGGTCGAGCGCGAGGAGGTGGTCGAAACCCGCCGCGTGCGCATTGAAGAATCGCCGCCGGTGCAGATCGTGCGCCCGACCGCCGTGGTCAAGAGCGAACGCGTGGAGCGTGAAAAGCAGCAGCCGCTCTTTGTCGACATTCACGATTCGGACCTGCCGCCGCTCGCGCTGCTCGATCCGATCCCGCCGGTTGTGGAAACCGTGAGCGCCGAGACACTGGAATTCACCTCTCGCCTGATCGAGAAGAAACTCAAGGATTTCGGCGTGGATGTGCAGGTGGTGGCGGCCTATCCTGGCCCGGTCATCACGCGTTACGAAATCGAGCCCGCCACGGGCGTGAAGGGCAGCCAGATCGTCAACCTCGCCAAGGATCTGGCGCGTTCGCTGTCGCTGGTGTCGATCCGCGTGGTGGAGACGATTCCGGGCAAGAACTACATGGGTCTGGAGCTGCCGAACCCGAAGCGTCAGGCGGTGCGCCTGTCGGAGATTCTCGGCTCGCAGGTCTACAACGAGAGCGTATCGCAGCTCACGCTGGCGCTGGGCAAGGACATCGCCGGCAAGCCTGTGGTGGCCGACTTGGCCAAGATGCCGCACTGCATGGTGGCCGGTACCACGGGCTCCGGTAAGTCGGTCGGGATCAACGCGATGATCCTGTCGCTGCTGTACAAGGCCAAGGCCGACGCGGTGCGCCTGATCCTGATCGACCCGAAGATGCTGGAACTGAGCATCTACGAAGGCATTCCGCACCTGTTGTGCCCGGTCGTGACCGACATGCGGCAGGCTGGCCACGCGCTGAACTGGGCCGTGGGCGAGATGGAACGCCGTTACAAGCTCATGAGCAAGATGGGCGTGCGGAACCTGGCGGGCTTCAACAAGAAGATCGAAGAAGCCGCGGCGCGTGAAGAGAAGATTCCCAACCCGTTTAGCCTGACGCCGGACGCGCCGGAGCCGCTCGACAAGCTGCCGATGATCGTCATCGTGATCGACGAACTGGCCGACCTGATGATGGTGGTCGGCAAGAAGGTCGAAGAGCTGATCGCGCGGATCGCACAGAAGGCGCGTGCCGCCGGTATCCATCTGGTGCTGGCGACGCAGCGTCCGTCGGTGGACGTGATTACGGGCCTGATCAAGGCCAACGTGCCGACGCGGATCGCGTTCCAGGTCAGCAGCAAGATCGACTCGCGCACGATTCTTGACCAGCAGGGCGCCGAAGCGCTGCTGGGCATGGGCGACATGCTGTATCTGGCGCCCGGCACCGGTTTGCCGGTGCGCGTGCACGGTGCGTTCGTGTCGGACGAGGAAGTCCACCGCATCGTCGATAACCTCAAATCGCAAGGCGAGCCGAACTACATCGAAGGCATTCTCGAAGGCGGTGTGGCCGACGGCGAGGGCGGCGGCGATGGCTTTGGCGGCGGCGCGGGTCTTGTTGGCGCCGGTGGCGGCGAGGCTGACCCACTCTACGACCAAGCCGTCGACGTGGTGCTCAAGAACCGCCGTGCCTCGATCTCGCTGGTGCAGCGTCACCTGCGTATCGGCTACAACCGCGCCGCACGCCTGCTCGAAGACATGGAAAAGGCGGGCCTTGTTTCTGCCATGTCCGGCAACGGCAACCGCGAAATTCTGGCGCCCAACCGCAACGGCAACGTCGTCGAAGAGGAATGATGCTGTCCGCATGTTGCGCGCATTTGCCGTTACATCGCGTTACCGCGTCGGCGGAATGTTCGGGCGCGGCCGGCCACTAAGAATAAGATCAACTGAAACCGGGATTCCTATGTTTGTGTTGAAAGCACGTCACCTGATGGCCGCCGGGCTGGTTTCGCTGGCGGCATGGTCGGCCGGCGCCTATGCGGGCGCAGTCGAACAGCTCAATGCGTTCGTGAGCAACGTCAGCACCGCGCGCGGAGAGTTCGTCCAGCGACAAGTGAAGGGCGGCACCAACGGCAGCCCGTTGCGCGTGGCCGGTACCTCCAGCGGCGATTTCGTTTTCTCGCGCCCGGGCCGCTTCGTCTGGCGCTATGTGAAGCCATACGAGCAGCAACTCTCGGCCGACGGCCAGATGCTTTACATCTTCGACAAGGACCTGAACCAGATCACGGAGCGCAAGCTCGATGCGTCGCTGGGCTCCAGCCCCGCCGCCATCCTGTTCGGCAGCAACGATCTGGCTAAGAACTTCACGCTCAAGGAAGGCGGTACCAAAGACGGCATCGACTGGGCCGAACTCACCCCCAAGGCAAAGGACACCCAGTTCGAGCGCATCGCCATCGGCTTTCGCAGCGGCGAGCTGCAGGGGATGGAGCTGCGCGACGCCTTCGGGAACACCACCTTGCTGACGTTCTCGAACATCCAGAAGAATCCGCAACTGCCGGCCAACGTGTTCCGCTTTACGCCGCCCAAAGGGGCCGACGTAATCAAGCAATGACGCGTGCAGGCCGGTTTTCGACAAGGAGACCGACCATGCCTTTGCCGTTCACCACCCCGCTGCACCGAGCGGCCGCTCTTGCTGTCGCAGCGTCAGCGGCAGCCGTCTTTACCGGATGCGCCTCCACCGGTGCGTCCCGTTTTGATGTCGATTCCTTCCTCGCCGCGCCCGACACCGTGCTAGCCGAAGCCTTGGTCAACAAGGATTTCCTGCACGCGACCGAGCTGCCTGGCGCCGAGTGCAGCGCATTGGTGAAGGGGCACGCAGGGCAAGTTGTGCCGATCCAGACGCCGGCTGATCCGCGCCTGCCCGAGGCTTCCGCGCGTCAGCCGTTTGTGATTCAGCCGCCGGCCAGCGAGAGCGTCTGGCTCCTCCTGCGCTCGCCCAGCGGTGCGCAGTCATGTCATGGGCCGCTGCCGGCCAAGGCGTTCATGGGGCTCGTGCAGCGCGCGTCAAACTGACCGCGCGTCGCGCGAAGGGGCGCCGGGGTTACGCCCGGTTTCTGCGACAATCCCCGGATGAACGCTTCCGCATCCCTCTTTCCGGACGCGCCCGCCCACATGCCGCTGGCCGAGCGCCTTCGCCCGCATTCTGTCGACGAAGTGATCGGCCAGCAGCATCTGCTGGGGCCGGGCAAGCCGCTGCGCGTGGCCTTCGCTTCTGGCGAGCCGCATTCGATGATCCTGTGGGGCCCGCCCGGCGTTGGAAAAACCACGCTGGCCCGCTTGATGGCCGACGCGTTCGATGCGGAATTCATCGCGCTGTCGGCCGTGCTCTCTGGCGTGAAAGACATCCGCGAGGCCGTCGAGCGCGCTGAGCAATTCCGCGCCAATGGCCGCCGCACGCTCGTGTTCGTCGATGAGGTGCACCGCTTCAACAAAAGCCAGCAAGACGCATTTCTGCCGCACGTGGAAAGCGGGCTGTTCACCTTCATCGGCGCGACCACGGAAAACCCCTCGTTCGAGGTGAACGGTGCATTGCTCTCGCGTGCCGCGGTGTATGTCCTCAAAAGCCTGTCTGACGACGAGCTGAAGCAGTTGGCCGAACGAGCGCGCCAGGAGCTGGGCGGGCTGGAGTGGGCCCCCGCCGCAGTCGACGCCATCGTCGCCTCTGCCGATGGCGATGGCCGCAAGTTGCTCAACAACATTGAAATCGTCACCCGCGCCGCGCGTTCGCAGGCTGAGGGCGATACCGTTCCGGTGGTCGACGAGGCGCTGCTGGCATCGGCGTTGTCGGAAAACCTGCGCCGCTTCGACAAGGGCGGCGACGCGTTCTACGACCAGATCAGTGCACTGCATAAATCCGTGCGCGGCTCCGACCCGGACGGCGCGCTGTACTGGTTCTGCCGCATGCTCGACGGGGGCGCCGACCCGCGCTATCTCGCGCGCCGCATCGTGCGTATGGCATGGGAAGACATTGGGCTGGCCGACCCGCGTGCCGGACGCATCACGCTGGATGCCGCGGAAACGTACGAACGTCTGGGCTCGCCGGAAGGCGAGCTGGCGTTGGCCCAGGCCGTGATCTACCTGGCCATCGCGCCCAAGTCGAATGCCGGCTACAACGCGTACAACGCAGCACGCGCCTTCGTCAGCCAGGACAGGTCGCGCAACGTGCCCGTGCATCTGCGCAATGCGCCGACCAAGCTGATGAAAGAACTTGGCTACGGCCACGCCTACCGCTACGCGCATGACGAGCCCGAGGCCTACGCCGCGGGCGAAACCTACTTTCCCGACGACCTGCCCGCGCAGAACTGGTACGTGCCCACACCGCGCGGCCTGGAAGGCAAGATCGGCGAGAAGCTGCGGCACCTGCGCGAGCTGGATGCACAGTGGCATGCCCAGCAGGACAAATCCTCTCGCAACAAATAATCCCCACGGGCCGGTACGATAAAATCGGCCTTTTCGATCATTCAGATCGCTCGCAATCTTCGGTTTCCCTTTTTCCACCATGCTTGATATCCAACTGCTGCGCAAAGACATCGACGCCGTCGCTGCGCGCCTCAAAGATCGCGGCTACGTGCTCGACGTGGCCGGCTTTGCCGCGCTTGAAGCGGAACGCAAGGCCATCCAGACCCGCACAGAAGAGCTGCAGGCACGCCGGAACAGCCTCTCCAAGCAAATTGGCATGCTCAAGGGCAAGGGCGAGGATGCATCGGGCGTGATGGCTGAGGTGTCGGGCATCGGTGACGAGCTGAAGGCGTCTGCCGCGCAACTCGACGTGGTGCAGGCCAAGGTGCAGGAATTGATGCTGTCGATCCCGAACCTGCCGCACGAAAGCGTGCCGGCCGGTCGCGACGAAACGCAGAACGTGGAAGTGCGCCGCGAAGGCACGCCGCGCACCTTCGACTTCCCGGTCAAGGACCACGTAGACCTGGGCGCCGCGCTGGGGCTGGATTTTGACGCGGGCGCCAAGCTGTCGGGCGCGCGATTCACTGTACTCAAGGGGCAGGTGGCGCGTCTGCATCGCGCACTCGCGCAGTTCATGCTCGACACCCACACGCTGGAGCACGGCTACACCGAGGCTTACGTGCCGTACATCGTCAACGCCGCGTCGATGCGTGGCACCGGCCAGTTGCCGAAGTTCGAGGAAGACCTGTTCCGCGTGCCGCGCAAGATGGGGCACGGTGCAGAAGAGGAAGACGGTGAACGCGTCGAGAACTTCTACCTGATCCCGACCGCCGAAGTGCCGCTCACAAACCTCGTGCGCGATGAGATCGTTGCCGCGGACGCGCTGCCGATGATGTTCGCGGCGCATTCGCCGTGCTTCCGTTCCGAAGCCGGGTCGTACGGTAAGGACACGCGCGGCATGATCCGCCAGCACCAGTTCGACAAGGTTGAGATGGTGCAGATCGTGCAGCCAGAAACCTCGGCCGCGGCGCTGGACGCCATGACCAACTGCGCGGAGAACATCCTGCGCAAGCTCGAACTGCCGTTCCGCACCGTCGTGCTTTGCACCGGCGACATGGGCTTCGGCAGCACCAAGACGTACGACATCGAGGTGTGGATTCCGGCGCAGAACACGTACCGCGAGATCAGTTCGTGCTCGAACATGGGCGACTTCCAGGCGCGCCGCATGCAGGCGCGCTTCCGCAACGCGCAGGGCAAGCCGGAGCTGGTGCATACGCTCAACGGTTCGGGCCTCGCCGTGGGCCGTACGCTGGTGGCCGTGCTGGAGAACTACCAGAATGCGGATGGCTCGGTCACGGTGCCGGCGGTGCTGCGCCCGTATCTGGGCGGCCAGGAAGTGCTGAAGCCGGCAGTTTGATCGAGTGGCGCCGACCCTCTTGATCTGGCCGGAAAAATTCTGTTATAGTCGCGGTTTCGCGATTCAGCGACCCAGTTACCGGAGAGGTGGCAGAGTGGTCGAATGTACCTGACTCGAAATCAGGCGTACCGGCGACGGTACCGTGGGTTCGAATCCCACCCTCTCCGCCAGCAGTAGCAAAAGCCCCTTGGTTTTACGACCAAGGGGCTTTTTGTTTGGCGCTTAGATTTCGTCTGGCGAAGAATGCGTCGATACCGGCGGTCACGCTGCGCGGTTTGCCGCCCGCGCCAGCATGTTTTCAATCTGCTGGTCCTTCTCTTCCCAGAGCTGGGCGAGCCAGCGGTGGAAATCGCTACGGAAGGCGGCGTCGGTGCTGTAGTCGTGCGTGCAGAAATCCGGCGGGATCGGCAGCTCGCGGATATGCACCATCACCCGGCCGGCTTGGCCGCTGGCCAGTTGCCAGAAGCTTGGTGTGCCGTCCGGGTAGGCAATGCTGATATCGAGCAGCGACTGGAACCGCCCACCCATGGCATTGAGCGTCAAGGCCAGCGCGCCAGCCTTCGGCTTGAGCAGATGGCGATAGGGCGACGATTGCGTCCGGTGCTTTGAGGGGGTGTATCGCGTGCCTTCGGCAAAGTTCATGACGCTGGTCGGCACGTGGGCGAACTTGGCGCAGGCGCGACGCGTGGTTTCGCGGTCTTGGTTGCGCAGCTCGGGGTGTTTGCGCAGCGCCGCTTTG
The DNA here is from genome assembly GCF_000607165.1 of Ralstonia pickettii. Taxonomy (GTDB): domain Bacteria; phylum Pseudomonadota; class Gammaproteobacteria; order Burkholderiales; family Burkholderiaceae; genus Ralstonia; species Ralstonia holmesii. Next base: position 199,666 of record NZ_JFZG01000003.1, read on the forward strand.
GAGTGCCGACGCATGAACGGGAAATCCAGCGCCCACCAGGCCAGGCCGATGACCGGCACGTAGATCAACTGCTGCTTGAGGAAGAATTTCAGCAGCGGGATGCGCCGGTTCAACACCCGCTGCAGCACAAAGATGTCCACCCACGACCGATGGTTGCAATTGACCAAGTACCAGCCCGCATAGCGCAGGTTGTCGGCGCCTTCCACGCTCCACGGCTCGCGTTGCAGCACGCCGATCCAGGCATTGTTGCAACCGATCCAGCACGTGGCGACCCAGTTGAGCATGGGATCGATCCGGCGGCGGACCGCCGCTACCGGCACCAGCAGCTTGAACGCCGAGAGCATGAATAGCGGTGCGCTCCAGAACAGCGTGTTCAACGCCAGCAGGATCGAGCTAAGCGTGCCCAGTACAAAGGCAGGCAGGACGCGAATCAAGGCACCTCCAATGAGAGCCCGCCGGGTGACAGCGGCAGGCAGGAATCGTGATGTTAAGGATACGTGAGCGTAACTCGGATCACCCGCCCAGACCATGCGCTGCGTCAGGATTCATGCTTCGCGTCTGAGGGGCGAAAAAAAACCCTTGGTGTTGGCCAAGGGTTTTTTCTGCTCAGGTACGGCTCAGAACGAATGCTTCAGCCCCACACCCGCCAGCACCGTCTTGGCGCCCGGCGCCGTACCGCCCGCCACGATCGACGTCTTGAGACTTTCCAGCGGATCGGCCGTGCCCACCGCGCCCGCGTTGACGTACACGAGCTGCGCATACAGCGTGGTGCGTTTGGAGAATGCGTAGTCGTTGCTCAGCACGATCGACTTGGTGGAACTGTCGTGCGCGCTGCTTTCGTACTTGCTGTAGTAGCCGGCCAGCGTGGCAGTATTGGCGGGGCTCCACTTGTAGTCGAGCCCGGCGCCGATCGATTTGACGTCCGATACGCGTTGGCCAGTCGGCGCGTTGTTGGTGACGCCGATGTAGTTCAGCCGGCCCGTGAAGGCATCGAACGGCACGGCCACACCTGCGCTCCACAAGCGGCTGAGGGTTTCGCCCGTGCCACTGTCCGCCGTTGACTGATAGCCGAGGCCGACTGTGACCGGGCCCGTGTACGTGGCACCCAGCGAGAGTTCATTGCCGCGTTTGAAGCTGCCGGCGGTCTCGCCAAATGAATACGCAACGCCCAGCCACACGGGGCCGAAGTTGTTGGAGTACTGCAGTGCGTTGCCAATGAACACGCCCACATCGTTGCCGGGGTTGGTGCCGGCGCCCATCGCGTTGCCCGGTGCGGGCAGTTGGTTGTAGGCCCAGCCGTACAGATTCGAGAACTGCTCCTTGAAGCCGCGCGCTTCCGTGCCGATCGTGCCGAGGAGCGCCGGGCTGTACTGGCGCCCCAGCGTGATCGCGCCCCAGTTGCCGCTGAGTCCGACGTTCGCCTGCCGGCGGAACAGCTCCGAGCTGAAGCCCGGGCCGGTGGTGAGCGTGCCGGTGTCGCTGCTGAAATGTCCTTCGAGGTCGAAGTTGGCCTTCAGGCCGCTGCCCAGGTCTTCCGCTCCCTTGAGACCCCAGATGCTTGGGCTGATGCCGCCCGAATGCATTTCCGTGATGCTGCCGCCGGCTGCGCTGCGGTTTTGATACTGGAGTCCGGCATCGACTGTGCCGTAGATCGTGACCGACGATTGTGCGATGGCGCCGCTCGCTGCGCAGCCGAGGGCGGCAGCAATGGCGGTCAGGACGCAGGGTCGAAGGCGTGTGTTCTGCATGTTGTCTCCGTATTGTCGTTGTGTGATGCGTCCATTGAATTGGCTCGGACGCATGCGGTGTTGGCGCCAAACACGCGGGGCGCGCGCTCAACGTCGGCGGGACTTTGCAATATGCGTACCACGACGTTCGCCGCGCATTGCACGGAGTTGCAGTCCGTTGCTTAACGTTTGCGGATGCCCGCGGCTGTGCGTGCGATGTGGCGTGGCGGGACAGTTGGCGCAACACATGTCCGCTCTCTGTTGCGCAGTGGAGCAGCCGCAGTCAGACCCTTGGCGCGCTTTGCATCCAGCGATCTTCGAGCTCGCGCCATGCACGTCCGACGTTCAGCGCATGGCGGGGGTCGAAGTTTCGCCAGTCGCGATAGGCGTCGCCCGGGACGTACGCGAGCGCGCGTGCTGCATCGCCCCCGGCTTCAATGGCCTGCGTAATCGCGCTATCGAGCATGTCGAGATAGGCGAGTGTTGGTTGCAGCATCTGCGCCGGTGTGCCGATGGCGGTGCCGACGACGATGGTGGCGGGCAATTGAACAAGCGCATGCAATGCTTGCCGCCAACCGACCAGCGAGCCGTCCTGCAGGTCGGGAATGCGCTGCCGATATGCCAGGCCACCCGTGCACAGCACGCCGCGCTGCGGCGCGTACAGCACCGTGTCGGAAGCGCTGTGCGCAGCTGTGCAGACGTGAACTTGCCAGGCTGTCTTGCCGGTGTGCAGCCAATCGCCATCGCGCAATGCGGGCTCGGGATAGACGATCTGCGTTTCGTGCATGACGCGTGCACCGAGCAGGGCGGTCAGCCGCGCCAGACAGGTCTGGCAACGCTGGCGCATCAGGTCGGTGGTGGCGGCCGATGCCAGGAAGGCAGGGCGCGGCTGCAGTTGCGCGAACGCCGCGTTGGCGAGCACGTGCTCCGGGTGCGCGTGCGTGTTGACCACCCAGCGGATCGGTTCAGCCGTGATGTGCCGGATGGCCGCGATCAGATGGTGTCCCCATCGCGCGTGCGGGCCCGGGTCCACCACAAGCACGCCGTTGCCGGTCGTGTGCACCAGCGTGGGCACGACTTCTCCGGCATTCCCGCGCGAGGCCTCTGCGTTGACAGCGCGCGCAGCGTACAGGCCATCCTGCAGACGCAACAGCGTAACGCGGGCGGGTGCCGCAGACGCCGTCGGCGCCGGATTGATCAGGGTCGCGAGCATGATGCGCATCCAGCGTCGCCGCGCGGGGTCTGGCGCCATGTCAGGGCGCCAGCGCGGCGTTCTCGTAGCGTGGGTAGAAGCGGGTCACGTTGCGCACGTACTCCGCGGGCATTCCGCCCCATTGCGCGTAGGGCGCGTCTACCGGCATGGCAATCACCTCTGCAAGGTCGCGTCCTTCTGCGGCCGCGCGGCGCATGCGTGCATCGAGCCACTGCAGGTACTGACGTGTCTGTGCAATGGCATCTGCCTTGCCGAGCGCGGGCCCGTGGCTGGGGATCAACATGCGCGCGCCGCTGTCGGCAACGATCTTCTGCAACCGATCGAGGCTGGCCAGCCAATGCGCAATGTTGGCGTGCGGCGTGGTGGGAATCCGGTCTCGAAAGGCAATGCCGCCGGCGAAGACGACACCGCTGGTCCGGTCCACCAAGACGAGATCATCATCGGTATGCCCATCGAGGCGGATGAGGTCGATGCGGTGGCTGCCCATGGTGCGTGTGCCGGGCGTCAATGGCACGCCCGGCGGTGTGGATACCGTGTTCTGCATCCACGCGCCGCAGATGCGGTAGAGATTGTCGGCATAGGCCGCGCCTTCGCGTTGCGCACCGGCAATGGTGCCGGGCAGCGCCTGGGCGCCGATATCCGCATAGGCCTGGTTGCCGAAGAAATAGTCGGGATGCAGGTTGAGGTTGAACACCCAGCGCACCGGCGCCGAGGTGACTGTGCGGATGGCCTGGCGCTGCTGTTCGCCGTACAGCAGCGACGGCCCGGTGTTGATGACGAGCACGCCGTCGCCCGTATCAATAAAGCCGGTGTTGATGATGTTGCAGCCGTTGCGCGCCGAAAAATCTGCGTTGGCGCCTTCCAGCACCCAGACGCCGGGCGCAACCGGGTGCGGTACGAGGTGGTAATCGGGGCTCTCTGCGCGCGCGCTGGCAGTCAACATCGCCAGGCACAGCAGCAGGAGCCCCAAACGTTGGTGCCGTCGGTTCATCGTGTCACCTGTGCGCGGATGCGGTTGCCGTTGTTGTCGACGCCGGCCACGCTGATGCCGCGTTCAACGGGGCCATCCAGATCGAACGAGAAGATCGGGTTCTCGGCCACGGGCTCGTACAGCGCCAGTTCAAGCATGGGCTGCCGCCGGGCATCGAGCAGGTTGAGCTGCTCGATATGGAAGGATGGAATGCCTGCCACCAAGCCCGTGTCCATCGGATGCATCACGCGCAGGCGGATGCGGCTGCCTGCGCCGTTGAAGCCCGGAAACACGCGCGACTCCACCTGGTTCAGCGTGGTGCTCCACGTGGAGTTCTGGCGGGTGGCCCCGGGCAGCGTGCAGCCGCCGCCGGTGGCGTCCACCTGCAAGGTGCCGACATGCCACACACCGTCCTGCGTACGCGCCGCAACGCGCACCGCAGAGGCCTCCTGCAGCTTGAACCGGAACGACAGCGCCGGGCGCACGTGCATCGGCGCGAATTCCAGCACCTTGCGGATCGGGTTGCGGTCGACCACGACGACGATGCGCTCCACCTTGCCGAGCGCCGACGCGTCAAACGCAATCGGCACCTGCATCGGGTCTTCCGCAAATGCCGGCCCGGTGATCCTGATGCGGCTGTCGAACGTTGTTCGCGCCGCGCCAAACACCTCCTGCTGAATCGTCGGCCAGAGCGGGGAGCCCGCCGGGTCGATATTCGTCTCGGCGCGGGCCGGCCAGGACAGGCACGCAGCGGCCAGCGCGGCAGCGGCAGCATGGAGTGAAGCCGTTCTCATCGTGTGCCTTGGCAGGTTCAGGTGAAAGGCCCATGTTGCGAAAGTCATGCCATGCAAGCGGTGTGTCCGCACGCGCGTCCATCGGGTGTTCAGGTGATGGGGCGTTGAGCTTTGCAACACCTGTTGTTCCATTCTGGAGCACTCTCGCAGGCCAATTGGCGTGAACAAGCGATTGGGAGTGGATGCAGCATCCGCCGCAGGGGATGGCCCGGGTTTTGCAGATGACGACCGGACACAGCGCAGACAACGACGCTGCGGTCATCACTCAAACATCAGGAGACAACCCATGCGTTACGCTCATCCCGGCACTCCCGGCGCCATCGTTTCGTTCAAGCCGCGCTATGGCAATTTCATCGGCGGTGAATTCGTGTCGCCGGTCAAGGGGCAGTACTTCACCAACACCACGCCGGTGACGGGCGAGGTGATCGGCGAATTCCCGCGCTCGACCGCTGAAGACATCGACCGCGCGCTCGACGCCGCGCATGCTGCCGCTGACGCCTGGGGGCGCACTTCGGTGCAGGACCGCTCGCTGATCCTGCTGAAGATCGCCGACCGCATCGAGCAGAACCTCGAACTGCTGGCCGTGACTGAAACGTGGGACAACGGCAAGCCCGTGCGTGAAACGCTGAACGCCGACATTCCGCTGGCCGTGGACCACTTCCGCTACTTCGCCGGCTGCATTCGTGCGCAAGAGGGTTCCGCTGCCGAAATCAACGAGCACACCGTGGCGTATCACATCCACGAGCCGCTGGGCGTGGTCGGCCAGATCATCCCGTGGAATTTCCCGCTGCTGATGGCGGCATGGAAGCTGGCGCCTGCACTGGCTGCTGGCAACTGCGTGGTGCTCAAGCCGGCCGAGCAGACGCCGCTGGGTATCTGCGTGCTGATGGAACTGATTGGCGATTTGCTGCCGGCAGGTGTGCTCAACGTCGTGCACGGCTACGGCAAGGAAGCCGGCGAGGCATTGGCCACCAGCAAACGCATTGCGAAGATCGCCTTCACGGGCTCGACGCCGGTGGGCTCGCACATCATGAAGTGCGCGGCCGAAAACATCATCCCGTCGACGGTGGAGCTGGGCGGCAAGTCGCCCAACATCTACTTCGAAGACATCATGCAGGCCGAGCCGAGCTTCATCGAGAAGGCCGCCGAAGGCCTGGTGCTGGGCTTCTTCAACCAGGGCGAGGTATGCACGTGCCCGTCGCGCGCGCTGGTGCAGGAATCCATCTACAGCCGCTTCATGGATGCGGTGATGACCAAGGTGGCCGCCATCAAGCGCGGTGACCCGCTCGACACCGAGACCATGGTTGGCGCGCAGGCTTCGGAGCAGCAGTTCTACAAGATCCGCAGTTACCTGGAGATCGCGCAGGAGGAAGGTGCCGAATGCCTGGTCGGTGGCGACGTGGAAGTGCTGCCCGGCAATCTGTCGAAGGGCTACTACATCAAGCCGACGCTGCTCAAGGGCGACAACAGCATGCGTGTGTTCCAGGAAGAGATCTTCGGCCCGGTGATTGCCGTGACGACGTTCAAGGACGAGGCACAGGCCCTGCAGATCGCCAACGACACCGACTTTGGCCTGGGCGCCGGTCTGTGGACGCGCGACATCAACCGCGCGTACCGAGTGGGTCGCGCCATCAAGGCGGGACGCGTGTGGACGAACTGCTACCACCTGTATCCGGCGCACGCGGCGTTTGGTGGCTACAAGAAGTCGGGCGTGGGCCGCGAGACCCACAAGATGATGCTCGACCACTATCAGCAGACCAAGAACCTGCTGGTGAGCTACGACACCAACCCGCTGGGCTTCTTCTGATGGTGTAGCAGGACGGCTGGCGCATGGTCATCGACACCCGTGCGCCAGCCGCTGACCTGCGAGGCAAAGACCTCGCCGGCGAAAAAAGAAGAGGAGACATGGCCATGCGCCCACCACATGCACTGCCGCAACGCGCGCAGGTGTCACCCCCATCGCCGCTGATTCCCAGCGGGGAATAGTCCTCGCCACGCTTCGACTTCCGGACATGCCGTTGGCGCACCGGGGCTCGGCGAGCGAGAAACACCAGGGAGACACTCCGTGCATTCGAATACCAGCCGTTCGGGGAAGGACGCCAGCCGTCTGCGTAACGCCGGGCCGCGTCTGGCCGGCGGGGTGGCGGCGCTCGCTGCCGCGGGCCTGTACTCGCCGGCGTTTGCCGAAGACCAGATCATTGCGGTGGCGTTGCCCACCGCCCAGGTCGTCGGCTCAACCCCGATCGACAGCATTGGCGTTCCGCTGTCGCAGTTCCCTGCCAACGCGCAGCGCATTAGCGCAAAGGATGCGCGCGAGCAACGCAGCTCGAATCTGGCGGACCTGCTGAACGATAACCTCGGCCAGGTCAGCATCAGCAATGGGTCGGGCAATCCGTACCAGAACGACATCAACTACCGCGGGTTTCAGGTGTCTTCGCTGCTGGGCGTGCCCATTGGCGTGTCGGTCTACTTTGATGGCGTGCGGATGAACGAGCCCTTCGGCTCCATCGTCAACTGGGATCTCATTCCCATGAACGCGATGTCCAGCGTCAACATCCTGCCGGGCTCCAATCCGATGTTCGGCCTCAACACCCTGGGCGGCGCGCTTGTCGTCAACACCAAGAACGGAAAGGACAACGCGGGCACGTCGATCGAGGCGCTGGGCGGGTCGTTTGGCCGCCGGGCGCTGAGCTTCGAGACCGGCGGTGCTGACAAGGCGCACGGCACCGATTACTTCGTCGCCGGCAACTTCGACCGGCAGGACGGCTTTCGTGACCACTCAGGTTCCGAGGTCAAGCAACTGTATGGAAAGGCGCGGTGGCACGGCAACGACGGCGCTACCCAACTGGAACTGTCAGCTGCACTGGCAGATACCTCGCTGAGCGGCACGCAGTCGCTGCCGATGGACATGATGGCCAACCGCAGCGCAGCCTATACGTGGCCCGACACCATCTCAAACCGGATGGCGATGCTGAACCTGAAGGGCAGCCATTGGTTGAACGACACCAATCAACTGGCCGGTAGCGTCTACTACCGCAAGGCCAACCTGCACAACGTCAACAGCAACGCGCAGCTGGACGACGGCTGCTTCAATGACGACGGCTCGCTGGCGACGACCACCGTAGGTGGCATCACCGGCTACCAATGCGCGAACAGGGCGCCGAACGGCACGGCAGTGAATGCCGTGACCGGCGCCAATGCGCTGGCGCTGGGCTACGGCCGCTGGACGAACGCCATCAACACGAGCGTCGTCGATTCCGCCACGCATGAGGACACGGTGGGCTCCTCCCTGCAGTGGTCGAACTTCAGCCAACTGGCGGGACGCAACAATACGTTCACGTTCGGTGGTGCGTTCGACCATTCGCGCATCACGTACGACCAGACCACTTACCTGGCTCGGTTGATCAACTATCAGGCCGTGGTGATTCCCAATCAGGAGTACGGATTCACCGCCAATGGATCGGCACCGTCGACATCGAACCCGGCTTTGTTCACAGGCAGCAACGTGGTCGGCGCGGTCAACCTGTCGTCCAACGTCAACAACTTCAGCGCGTATTTCACCGATACGTTGAGCGTGACGGAAAAGCTGAGCGTGACGGCATCCGGAAGCTTCAACTACACCACCCTCAACCAGGGCGGCGCCAACAACAAATACCTGAACGGTGACGGCGGTTACTCGTGGACGGACGACGTATCGGGCGTGTCGTACTACAACCCCGGCTATGCGAACGCCTATCGGTATTCGAACGCTGGATCGGGTGTGGCATCCACCCCGAACGGGGTTCCGGCAGGGGCGGTGGCGGGGCCGGAAACCAACAGTCTGGCCGGCTCGCACCATTACCACCGGTTCAACCCCGCATTGGGATTCAACTACGACCTCGGGGCCGGGCAGGGCATCTTTGGCAGCTATAGCGAATCGATGCGCGCACCAACATCGATCGAGTTGTCTTGCGCCGATCCGAACAGCCCGTGCTCGCTGCCGACCGGGTTCAACGGTGATCCGGACCTCAAGCCCGTGGTGGCCAAGACCATCGAGTTCGGCGGCCGCGGAAAGCTCGGCAAGTCCACCTACTGGAGCGCGTCTGTCTATGACTCGCGCCTCAGCAATGACATCCAGTTCATCGCCACGTCAAACACCTACGGCTACTTCGCCAACGTCGGCAAGACGGAGCGGCGCGGCTTTGAACTGGGCGCGAGCACGAAGATCGACAAGTGGTCGTTGTCGGCCAACTTTGGTTATGTCGATGCAATCTACAAGTCGGCATTCACCACGGCCAGCGGGCAGAACGTGGTGAGCGGCAACAAGATCCCGGGCATCCCCGCAAAGACGCTCAAGCTTGGCGCGTCGTACGCCTTCAGCCCGAACCTGTCGATGGGCGGGAACGTGATCCTGGTCAGCAAGCAGATCGCGCACGGCAACGAAAGCAATGCCGACCCGAACGGCCAGGTGGCCGGCTACGGCCTCGTCAATCTGAACCTGCACTACAAGCCGACAAGCAACCTCGAAATCTCGGCGTACATCAGCAACCTGTTCAACAAGCGCTATTCCACGTACGGCCTCTCGGGCACCCGGAGCATCTACACGCTGGCGACGCAGCAGTTCATGACGCCGGCGTCACCACGCGCAATCTGGATTGGCCTGACGTATTCATTTGGAGGCAAGGCCTCCGGTGCCGACAAGGACTGAGCCCCTTCGAAGAGACGATCATGAATGCATTGACCTATTACATCCGGATTGCCACGTTGATCAGCGTGGGTTTGGTATCGACGCTGCAGGCGGTTGCCGAGGTGCCGGACCCCATCGCGTATGTCACGAATCAGGGGGGCGGTGTGACCGTGCTGAATGCACGCACGCTCAAACAGGTTGACGAGGTTGCCGTGGGCAAGGACCCGCGCGGCCTTGCAGTCACCCCCGATGGCCGCTGGCTGCTGACTGCCAATCAGGGCAGCGCCGATGTGTCGGTGGTCGATACGGGCACGCGTAAGGAGGTCAAGCGCATCGCAGTCGGCAGGAATGTCGAATTCATGCGCATCTCGCCGGATGGCCGCCGGGCGTTCGTCACCTACGAGCCTTCGTCGGAAGGTGGGCCGCCGGCCAAGAACGACCGTGCCGGGAAAGGCGAGGAGGCCGAGAAGGATGAAGCCCCCGCTGAAGTCGCAATCATCGATCTCAGCCAGTGGGCCGTGGTTGGCCGCATCAAGGCCGCCCGCGAGACCGAAGCCATCGAATTTTCACCGGGGGGCAAGTTGCTGCTGGTGGCGAACGAGGGTGACAACACGGTCGGCGTCTATGAGTTGTCCACGCTCAAGCAGATCCGGCGGGTGGATGTTGCGCCGTTCGGCAATCGGCCGCGCGGCATCAAGATCGCGCCGGATGGAAAGACCTATGTGGTGACGCTGGAAAACTCGAACAACCTGTTGCTGCTCGACGCCGCTTTCAAGCCGATCAAGACAGTGCCTACTGGGCAGGGGCCGTACGGTATCGCGTTTGACCGAGAGGGCCGATACCTCTGGGTGGCCGCCAGCCGAGCGGATCAGCTGCAGGTGTTCGATGCCCGCACCTTCGCACCGGTGGCCACCATTCCGGTGGGCAAGCGTTGCTGGCATTTCAGCTTCACGCCCGGCGAGCAGAAGCTGCTGCTTGCCTGCGGCCGGTCGAACAGTGTGCAGGTGATCGACGCGCAGAAGCGCGAGGTCGTCGATACGCTCCAGGGTTACAAGCTGCCCTGGGGCGTGGTGACCTATCCAACCTCGGTGGGCACGCTTGATGCGCCGCGCTGATCGACCCACCCCCGCAACGGCGCCTGCCTACGCGGGCCTGCCGATCGCTTTGCATTGGGTGAGCGCATTGCTGCTATGCGGGCTGTTTGCGCTGGGCTACTACATGACCGGGTTGGCCAAGGGTGCGCCCGGCAAGGCTGCCTGGGTGAATCTGCATAAATCGCTCGGCCTGACGGCGGCGCTGGTAATCGCGTGGCGCGTGGCCGTGCGCCTGCGCCGTGCTGCGCCGCCTTCGATTCCGGGGCTGCACTGCTGGGAGGCGGAGCTTGCGCGCATCACCCACCGCCTGCTCTACATGTGCATGGTCGTCATGCCGCTGTCGGGCTACCTCGGGTCTTCGTTCAATCAATACGGAACGCGCTTCTGGGGCGTGCCGCTGCCGCGCTGGGGTTGGGTCGACAGCGCACTGCAGCACATGTTCTACACGGTACACAGCACGACGGCCGATCTGCTGCTCTGCCTGGTTGCCTTCCACGTTGCCGGAGTGATCAAGCACCAATGGCTCGATGCACAGCGGTGTATGCAGCGCATGTTGCCTGGCCGGCGCTCCCGCGCGCTGTAAGCCGCGGTCTTCGCGGGCTGCGTTCATTGCGTTGCTCCATTTCGCAACAGAACACGCGATGTGTTGCGGTATGGCACGCAACACCGCACTGCAAGTCGGTTGAAACCGTGATTTCACGGCGTTTTTTGATGGCACGGGATTTGCCCTGAGTCCGACCGGTGTGACATCACACTGCCGGACCTGGACCATAAATAGAGGTAGAGGAGACAAGAATGAGGACACTACGAGTGATTGCACTTGCGGCTGCCATGGCGGCAGCAAGTGTCGCCGTGCACGCGGCAACGCCCCCCGTTACCGATGCCATGATCGAGAACGACGCGAAATCGTCGAACGACGTGCTGACCTGGGGTATGGGTACGCAAGGGCAGCGCTTCTCGACGCTCACCAAGATCAACACGAAGAATGTCAGCCAGCTCGTGCCGGCATGGTCGTTCTCGTTTGGCGGTGAGAAGCAGCGCGGGCAGGAAGCCCAGCCGCTGATCTACAACGGCAAGATGTTCGTCACCGCGTCGTACTCGCGCATCTATGCGATCGACCTGAAGACCGGCAGGAAGCTGTGGAAGTACGAGCAGCGTCTGCCAGAAGGCATCATGCCTTGCTGCGACGTCGTCAACCGTGGCGCCGCGCTGTACGACAACCTCGTCATCTTCTCCACGCTGGATGCGCAACTGATCGCGCTCAATCAGGACACCGGCAAGATCGTCTGGAAAGAGAAGATCGAAGACTACGCCGCCGGCTACTCGACGACCGCCGCACCGCTGATCGTGAAGGGCATGGTGCTGACGGGCGTGTCGGGTGGCGAGTTTGGCGTGGTGGGCCGTGTGGAAGCGCGCGATGCCAAGACCGGTCAGTTGATCTGGTCCCGTCCGACGGTCGAAGGCCACATGGGCTACAAGTACGACAAGGACGGCAACAAGACCGAGAACGGCATGACGGGCACGCTCAACGCGAGCTGGCCCGGCGAGACGTGGAAGACCGGTGGCGCATCGACGTGGCTGGGTGGCACGTATGACCCGCAGACCAACCTGGTCTACTTTGGTACCGGCAACCCGGGGCCGTGGAACAGCCACCTGCGCAAGGGCGACAACCTGTATTCGTCGTCGACGCTGGCCATCAACCCTGACACCGGCAAGATCGTCTGGCACTACCAGAACACACCGAACGACGGCTGGGATTTCGACGGCGTGAACGAGTTCGTGACGTTCGACATGGACGGCAAGCGCGTCGGCGGCAAGGCTGACCGTAACGGCTTCTTCTACGTGAACGACGCGAAGAGCGGCAAGCTGCTCAACGCGTTCCCGTTCGTGAAGGTCAACTGGGCCACCAGCATCGACCTCAAGACTGGCCGCCCGAACTACGCACCGGACCACCGGCCGGGCGATCCGGCGCAAGCCACGGGCGAAGACAAAAAGGGCAAGTCGGTGTTTGCCGAGCCCGGCTTTCTGGGCGGCAAGAACCAGATGCCGATGGCTTACAGCCCGCAAACCGGTCTGTTTTACGTGCCCGCCAACGAGTGGGGCATGGAGATCTGGAACGAGCCCGTCAGCTACAAGAAGGGCGCGGCCTACCTAGGCGCTGGCTTCACCATCAAGCCTCTCAATGAGGATTACATCGGCGCACTGCGCGCGATCAACCCCAAGACCGGCAAGATCGAATGGCAGATCAAGAACAACGCCCCGCTGTGGGGTGGTGTGATGACGACTGCCGGCGGCCTGGTGTTCTGGGGCACGCCCGAGGGCTATCTGAAGGCGGCCGATGCCAAGACCGGCAAGGAGCTTTGGGAATTCCAGACCGGCAGCGGCATCGTTGCGCCGCCCGTCACCTGGGAAGACAACGGCGAGCAGTTCGTGGCCGTGGTGTCGGGCTGGGGTGGTGCAGTGCCGCTGTGGGGCGGTGAAGTGGCCAAGCGCGTGAACTTCCTGGAGCAGGGCGGTTCGGTTTGGGTGTTCAAGTTGCACAAGAACTGACGTGCTGAGTTGAGCGCTGCGCGTCCTTTGCGGCGCGCAGCCTCTCGCACAGCTTCATGGAGTTTCAGATCGTGATCATGCGTAATGGAGTGTTTTCGTTGCTGGCGGTAGCGTGCGCAGCAATTGGCGCGGCACCCGCCCATGCCGCCCCCGACATGCAGGCCCTGGCCGACAAGAGCGGCTGCTTCTCGTGCCACAGCATGCATGCCAAGATCGTCGGCCCAGCCTTTGCCGACGTGGCTGCCAAGTACAAGGGCGATGCTGATGCGCCGACCAGGCTGGCGCAGAAAGTACGCGAAGGCGGCAAGGGCACATGGGGCCGTATCCCAATGCCCGCGCATCCCGACCTCAAGGAAGACGAGGCAAAGCAACTCGTGGCCTGGGTGTTAAGTTCAGGCTCCTGAGCGTCTACGTCGCTCGCAAGGGAAGAGGGCCGGCATTGTCCGGCCCTTTCTTTTCTTCCATGACCGCGCTTTATCGCTGTGTCAGCCGGCGCGAATTCGCATCCGTCCGGAACACGATCGGCACTTCACCGGTACGGGTGTCCCGCATCTGCCCGAACCCGTTTATTGCAGCCATCCGACCTTGCAGCACCACCTGCTGCAGCGCGCCGTGATCTGCCGACTTTCGGCACACCGGGTCGGTGCGTGTCGCATCGCCCGTCAACAGGTACGCCTGACAGCGGCAGCCGCCCGCATCTTCCTCGCGCGATTCGCATGACTGACACGGCTCCGGCATCCAGTGCGTGCCGCGAAAGCGCTGAAAGGCGCCGCTGCTTCGCCAGATGTCGCGCAGCGGCTGGCTGAGCACGTTGGGCAGCTCCAGCTCCGGCAGCATGCGCGCGGAGTGACAGGGCAGCGCAACGCCATCCGGCGCGATGCCGAGGAATGTTGTGCCCCAGCCGTTCATGCACTTCTTCGGGCGCTGCTCGAAGTAGTCCGGCACGACGTAAAGCAATTGGCATCGGCTGCCAATGCGGGTCCGGTAGTCGTTCACGACGGCCTCGGCGTCGCGCAGTTGCTCCAGCGTTGGCATCAGCGCCAGCCGGTTCTCCCATGCCCAGCCGTAGTACTGCGTGTTGGCAAGCTCCAGGTATTCGGCGCCGATCTCCAGCGCCATGTCGATGATGGCACCCACGTGCGGCAGGTTGTGCCTGTGCATCACGCAGTTCATCACCATCGGATAACCGTGGGCCTTGATCAGATCCGCCACGCGGCGCTTCAGATCGAAGGTGCGCGTGCTCGACAGAAAGTCGTTCATCTCACGCGTGGAGTCCTGGAACGACAACTGGATATGGTCGAGCCCCGCAGCGCGCAACGCCCCAAGCCGCGCATCGGTCAGGCCCACCCCGGACGTCACGAGGTTCACGTAGAACCCGAGCCCATGCGCATGCGCGACCAGCGTTTCGAGATCCTTGCGCAATAGCGGCTCGCCGCCCGACAGCCCGAGCTGCACCGCGCCCAGCGCCCGCGCCTGGGTGAACACATCGCACCACTGCTCGGTGGTGAGTTCCCGATCGTGCTGTGTGTAGTCGACCGGGTTGGAGCAGAAGGCGCAATGCAGCGGGCAGCGGTAGGTCAGCTCGGCCAGCAGCCAGAGCGGTGGACCGGGCATCGGCGCAGCTGCCGGCGCCTGCAGCGATTCGGCCTCAAACGAGCCAGCCGCGTTCGAATGCATGTTTGACAAAGGCGTGGACCTCCGGAGCGATGCCCTGCACGCCAAAGGCGGATTGCAGGTCATCGATCAGCATGTCGAGGGTATGGGCACCGTCGCAGCGCTGCAGGATCGCAGCGGCGCTGTCATTGAGGGTGACCATGCCCTCGGGGTACAGCAGTACCCAGCTCTGCTGCATGTCTTCCCATTGCAGCCGGAAGGTGCGGTGCAGCATGGGGTGGGCCGGATCAGACAAGGGAGGGCTCATGGGCGTGGGCCTGTTGGATGGCATCGAGCATCGACCAGAGGATGTCGAGCTTGAACTGCAGAATGTCCAGCGCACGCTGTTGCTGCTCGGGCGTGCGGAAGTAGTCGAGTGTCACGCGCAGGCCGTGCTCGACGTCGCGCGAGGCCAGCGGAATGCGCGAGCGGAAGTACGCAAGCCCCTCTGGCTGCACCCACGGGTATTGATCGGGCCAGCCGGCCAGCCGTTCCTTGTGGATGTCCGGCGCGAACATCTCCGTGAGCGACGAGCACACCGCCTCCTGCCACGGCGCGCGGCGCGCAAAGTTCACATACGCATCCACCGCAAAGCGCACGCCGGGCAGCAGATGCCGGTGAGACCACAGTGCATCGCGCGTCAGGCCCACGGCAACGCCTAAGCGCACCCAGCTCTCGATGCCGCCCGGCTGTGACTCGTCGCCGTCGTGGTCATGAATGCGGACGATCCACTCGCGCCGCGTTGCCCGGTCAGGGCAGTTGGACAGGATGGCCGCATCCTTGAGCGGGATGTTGACCTGGTAGTAGAAGCGGTTCGCAACCCACGTGCGGATTTCCTCCGGCGTGCATTCGCCAGCGCGCATGCGCAGGTTGAACGGATGATGGATGTGATAGCCCGCCTGCTTCGCGCGCAGTCGCGCCTCGAAGTCTTCGGCAGTCCAGGCAACAGGGTGTGTCATAGCGAGATTTCCATGCCGTCGTAAGCCACCTCGATGCCGTGCGCCTCCAACTCGCGCCGCTGCGGCGAGTCTTCATCGAGGATCGGGTTGGTGTTGTTGATGTGGATGAGCACCTTGCGCGTTGCCGGCAACTGGTCGAGCACATCGATCATGCCGCCCGGGCCGGATTGCGCGAGGTGGCCCATGTCGGCTGCCGTCTTGGTTGAAAAACCAAGGGCGAGCATCTCGTCGTCTTGCCAGCAGGTGCCGTCCACCAGCACCACGTCGGCCGCGCCCATTTCGTCGAACACATGTGGTTCGACACGGGCAAGGCCGGGCGCGTAGAACGCCCGCCGGCCGCTCTTTCTGTCGACGATGCGCAAGCCGATGTTGTCGCCCACGCGGCGCGCGTTGCGGCTGGGCGAGTAGGGCGGAGCCTTGCTCTCCAGCGGGATCGCCGTCAACGCCACGTCGTCGAGCGGAGGCACCGAGAACGCCGTGCCGTCCAGCGCCAGCGCGCGCGTGTCGAGCCCGCAGTAGTGCGACAGCATGCGCGTGAGCGGGAAGGCGGTGGACAGATCGCTGATGACGGCCGCGCTGGCATAGACGGGCAGCGCTTGGCGATGCTCGCGCAGCATCAGCAGGCCGGTCACGTGGTCGATCTGCGCATCGATCAGCACGACGCCCACGATGCCCGTATCACGCGGCGCGCGCGCGGGTTGCAGCGCCGGTGAGCTGCGCAGTTGCGCGAGGATGTCCGGCGAGGCATTCACCACGATCCAGTTGTGTTGGTCGTCGCCGAGTGCGATGGACGACTGCGTGCGGGGGGTGGCACGCACGGTGCCGCGCCGCACGCCGTCGCAGTTGCGACAGTTGCAGTTCCACTGTGGGAAACCGCCGCCGGCGGCCGAGCCGAGAACCCTGAGTATTGTCATGATGCAATTCCAACGTGTCGGGCGGATTGAGCAAGAAGTCGGCCAGGGGATGGCGAAAAGGCATGCGAGCCGCAAGCTGAAAAAAAAGCCCGCCGTGAAGAACCGGCGGGCCTGTGGAGCCTTGCGTGCTCAGCCGCGCAGCATCAGCGGTTGGCGATGTACATGGTGATCTCGAACCCGAGTCGCAGTTCGGTATAGGCGGGCGTTGTCCAGTTCATGTCTCCTCCTTGAGGGTTGGCATAGTTAGTGAGTGCACTGCGTTGTTCAGCGGCTGACGCAGGCGTTTGCCGAACACAGCCGCATCGTCATCAAGGCAACATCCATGCCCACTTCCGACTGGCCAACCACGTCTGCCCGCATCAATCTGCGCACACCGGACGGCCATTGCCTGCATGTGCGCCAATGCGGCCGCGACAGCGGTGAGCCGTGGCTGGTGCTGCACGGCGGCCCGGGCAGCGGTTGCGCGCCCTCGATGGCCGCGTGGTTCGATCCACTGCTGCATCGCGCCGTGCTGCCGGACCAGCGCGGCGCGGGGCGGTCACGACCGGCCGGCACACTACGGCGCAATACGGTGACGGCGCTGCTGGCCGATCTTGAGCAACTGCGCGTCGCACTTGGCATTGAGCGCTGGGGCGTGGTTGGCGGCTCATGGGGCGCAGCGCTGGCACTGGCCTACGCCGATCGCTTTCCCGATGCCGTATCGGCGCTGGTACTGCGCGGCGCTTTCCTGACCGGTTTCGACGATGTGCAGGCGCTGTTTAACGCGCGCGGCGCCGGCCGTGATCTCTTGCAAAGCATCGACGGGCGAGGCGAGGGTTTTCCCGCGGCCCGTGGTCGCCTTTACGTTGCAACAGACATGTTGCAGCTTGGGACAACTGTTCAGAAATTGAACATCGCCAGGGCGTGGCAGCGCGCGGAACATCGTTTGTTGGGTCTGCAGCCGCAGGCACGTCGCCAAACCTGGCAACAGCGCATGGCCCTGGTGCGCAAGTACCGGTTGCAGGCGCATTACCTGTATCGGCGGGCGGGGCTCGGGAAATCGGCGTTGCTGCGGGCGGCTGCGCGTATCGGCGCGAGGGGATTGCCGGTGACGCTGCTGCATGGGCGGGAAGACAACGTTTGCCGCCCCCGGAATGCGCTGCTGTTGTCTGCAGCGATACCGCATGCGCGGTTGGTCTGGGTGCCGGGCGGGCACCTGGCGGTGGGGGAGATGGCGAAAGCGCTGGGCGCCGCCATCCGTGCGTCGGCGTGGTCAGTCGGTGTCTGAGGGCAAGCCGCCGGCCTCGTCAATCCTGCGGTAGATCGTGTTGCGCGAAATGCCGAGCGCCTTCGCAGCGGCCGAGATATTGCCGTTGTGCGCCTTCACGGCCGCCATGATGGTCATGCATTCCACATCGGCAAGCCGCTTGGGCTGGGGGCCGCCAACGGCTTGATGCGTGACCGGCGGCACGGCTGCTGCCGGCGCCGGCGCATTGTCCGCAGCCGGCTGGTCGCCATGGCGCGCCTGCCAGTCTTCAAGAAAATCGTCGGGCAGATGGTCTTCGGTGATTTCCGGCGCGCCTTCGGCCATCAGCCGGGCGGTGCGCAGCAGGTTGCCGAGCTGGCGGATGTTGCCGGGCCAGTGGTAGCTGCGGAACATCTGCATCACGGCTTCGCTGATGGGGGGCGCGTCGGCCTGTTCAAGCTTCAGCAGCTTGTCGGCCACCACGTCCAGGTCGGTGCGCTCGCGCAATGCCGGCAGGCGCACGACCAGACCGTTCAGGCGGTAGTAGAGGTCTTCGCGGAACTGCCCGCTGGCGACCATCTCGCGCATGTTGCGGTGGGTCGCGCATACGACCGCCACATCCACCTGGATGAGCTTGTTGCTGCCCAGCGGCGAGACCGCACGCTCTTGCAGGGCGCGCAGCAGCCGGGCCTGCAGGTGCAGCGGCATGTCGCCGATCTCGTCGAGGAAGAGCGTGCCGCCGTTGGCCAGCACCATCTTGCCGATGCCGCCCTTCTTGCGCGCGCCGGTAAAGGCACCTTCTTCGTAGCCGAACAGTTCAGATTCAATGAGCGCTTCCGGAATCGACGCGCAATTCACGGCGATGAAGGGACCGGCATGGCGCGGGCTGTCGGCGTGGATGGCGCGCGCAAGCAGTTCCTTGCCGGTGCCGGTTTCGCCCAGGACCATGACAGGGATGTCCTTGCCGATGACCTTGCGCAGCTTGCCGATCACGGTCTGGATCTGCGCGTCGCCGGTATCCAGCGCCTCCAGGCTCGCCGGCTGCCGGGATGGCTCGATGTAGGCCCTGCGCGGTGCCGTGTCGCGGTCGATCGAGAGATCGGCGCCAATCGCGCCGCCCACCATGCGGTTGGCCGGCCGCTTCCATTCGACGCGCGCAAACACCTTCACACCGCTGGGCAGTTGCAACTGCATGACGCCTGCCGCTGCGCTGCGTTCCCGGTCGATCAACTGCGACATCGACAGCCCGAACAGCGACGAAAAGGTATGTGCATGCAGCGCGCGGATCGACAGGCCAAGCTGGAATTCGCCGCTGCGGTTGGCCGACAGGAAACGCCCCGCCGGCGTAAAGGCCGCAATGCCCTCGACCAGCGTGCCGATGAATTCCGGACGCGAGTGGAAGTGGATGCACACCACGTCCTGGAACGTGTTGGCGAACAACTGGTTCTCGATCATCTGCGCCGACATGCGCACCAGCGCCATGGTGTGCTTGTGGAAGCCGCGATGGTCACCCGTCACGTCGAGCGCACCCACGGTGGCGCCATACGGATCGAAGATCGGCGCACACGAGCAGGTGAGGAACTGGTTGGCTTGCAAGTAGTGCTCGGAGCCGTGGACCAGCGTGGGTTTGCCATCGGCGAGCGCCGTGCCGATGGCGTTGGTGCCACGGCTCGCCTCCGACCACAGCGCGCCCGGCTGCAGGGCCACCTTGCTGGCCTGGGCCAGGAAATCGTCGTCTCCCATCGAATGCAGGATCAGGCCCGAGGTGTCCGTCAGGATCACCATGCTTTGCGTGTTGACGATCTGGCTGTAGAGCGTCTCCATCACGGGCAGCGCGTGCGTGAACAGCGATTGGCTGCGCTCGATCTCGGTCTTCAGCTCGTTGTGCAGCACCGGGCAGAAATCGGGCGATTCATAGGGTCGCAGGCCGTAGGACTTGGATCGCTCGTGCGACTGCGCGATCAGTTCGGGCTGATCGTTCGGGGCGTCGCCGAGCGTGGCCGGGGCGTTCTCGGAAGCGCGCGGGTCGGCTGCCGCGTGAGGGGTCATGGTGTGTCTCCTAAAACCTCGCCCGCAATCTATGTGCGGGTCGCCCGGATCGCCTCATTTAACCAGGGTGCGAACCGGAAGTGTTGCGCTATGAAGCAAGACCCTTGCCAGGGTGTTGCATTCCTGAGCACCTTTGCCAACCGATGCATCCGGTATCCGGAGCGTTTGGCGCACGTTGGCCGTGTCTCCCGGCAGATTTTCGACTTGGTATGGCTCTTGCAGAAATGCCTCCAAAAATCGTTTCAACGACAACAAGGAGACACTCTTGAAAACGCCTCGCAACTCGCTCGCGCTGCTTTCTGCCTGCGCACTTCTGGCCGGGGGATTGCCCGCAGCCGCATCCGCTCACGGCGATGTCACGCCGCAGGCCGTAGACACACACACCTTACCGCAACTCGGCGCCGATTGGCGTCAGGACAATCCATACAGGACGGGGCCCGCACATGACGAAGCGCTGCGGATCGGCTCCTCCGGGTTCAATCAGAACTGCGCGCGCTGCCATGGGCTGGAGGCCATCTCCGGCGGGATCGCGCCCGACCTGCGCAAGCTCGACACCGATTGCATGTCGCTGGCCGACGCCAAGAAGAAGGAGGCTTGCTACGGAGAGGTGTCGCAATACTTCACAGCCACCGTCCGCCACGGCCGCACGCGCGACGGCCGTGTCTACATGCCGCCGTTCGAAGGCGTGCTGACCCAGGAAGCGGTCTGGTCGATCAAGACGTATCTGGAATCGCGCCGCGTACAGGAGTAGTAGGTCGGCCAGCCACAGCTGGCAGCTTTGCGAGCCGGTGCTGTCCCTGCCTTCGTGTGCGTCGGCTCGCTCATTTTTTCCGCCTGGAGATGTCTCATGAACGCCCGTTCTCGGTTGGCCGCGGCTGGAGTTTTTCGCCGCCTTGCCAGCCTCCTGCTTGCCGCGGCAGCCATGGTGGCGAGCGCCGCGCCGGCACACGCCGACATGGCGAAGATCCGCCAGAGCGGCGCCCTGAAGGTCGCCCTGTACAAGGGTCTACCGCCGTTCTCCGATAACGTCGGGGGGCAATTCAGCGGCATCGACGTGGCGCTTGCCAATGCGCTCGGCAAGCAGATGGGGCTGTCGGCGTCGTTGCTTCCCTTTGATGCGGATGACGACGGCATGTCGGGCGACCTGCGCAACATGGTCTGGAAGGGGCATTACCTGGGGTACGGCCCAGCCGATGTGATGCTGCATGTGCCGGTCGACCCGAATTTCATACGCCAGAATGGCCAGGTGCTGATCTTCGCGCCGTACCTTCGCGAAGGCTACGTGCTGGTGTACGACAGCGAGCGCGTCCACAGGGTCAGCCGTTTCGAAGACCTCGCCGGCCAGGCGACTGGCGCCGAGCAGGGATCGGGCGGTGCGAGCGCGCTGCTTTCCAGCGCCAACGGCGCCCTGCGCGACAAGGTGAAGATTTATCCGGAGGCCAACGAGGTCCTGCATGCGCTGTTCTCCGGCCAGATTGCCGCGGCAATGGTGACGCGGGCGCAATATGAAAGCGCGCTGAAGACGCAGAATCAATCTGCCACACGCTTTGTGGCGACCGAGCTGCAGTCGCCGCTGCTGCCCGCACGCGGCTGGGCAATCGGCATGGCCGTCAAGGCGGATCAGCGCGAACTGGCGCAGGCGCTAGAGAGCGCGCTCAATGCACTGCGCGCCAGCGGCGAGCTGCAGCGCATCTTTGCGCAATACGGCGTCTCGATGGTGGCACCGTAGGCGCCACCGCCTGCACACAGAGCCGAACGTGTCGACGTACCTGACGCACTGGCCGTGCGGGCTGGCCGCTCCGGCCAGTTCACGCGCTACGCTTTCTCCGCCGCGGCGTGCTTGGAGGGCAGGGCACTCACGTTGTCGTCGAACGGCGAATCCACTGGGATCTTCGAGAAGTGGTGGATCTTCGGCGCGTGCGAGTCGTCGACCTGTGCGTCGTGCGGGTCGATGAAGGACATTGCGGTGCGGCGCTTGAGCATGTGCGAGTCGCGCGATTGAGATTCGCGCCACAGCTCGGCCGTGAACTTGAGACCGGCGCGCAATGCGTGGGCGCTTTCCTGCTTGCCCTTGCGCTGGTCGGAGACGCGCTCGATGCCCTTCTTGACGACGTCTTCCAGGAATGTGAGACGGGCGCGGTAATAGTCCGCGTGCATTTGTGCATCCATCACGCGCTGCTCTGCCTGGTACAGCTCCATGCGCAATTCGCTTAGCGCGCGTTCGGCCTGCTTCTCGGGAGAGGGTGCGTGGCTCAAGGCCCAGTTTGCAATCCACCGCAACATGGTCAAGCCCTCCTGTCTTGCGGTGTCCGCCGCCGGTGGGAAGACACCGTTTACTGCCCGCGCATTGATCGGAAGTGATCGCCGCTTGCCAAACAGACTAGCAAAAAAAGCGGGGCGATTGCGCTAGTCCACGTGCATGCCTGTTGTGAAAAGGAAGCATGGTCCGTTTGGCTGAGAGGCGCGCGGGCCAAGTTCTGGTCTCATAGGCAGATTGCCTCGCGTGCACAGGTTTGCGAGGAAAACGTCACCTGCCTGCGCAAGCGATTGCGCACATCGCGGCGCCCGATCTTGGGCGCGATGTCAGCGGAACCGGTACGTAAGCGAGGCCATGGCCGTGGTCTGTTGGCGACGCTGCGTGATCGGGCTGTCGGCGGCATCTCCGTGCAACCGCGCAACCGTGAGCGAGCCATTGGCCGTCCACCGGTCATCGAGCTTGCAGGTGACGATGGCGTTGAAGTGGATGTCGCGCAGCCCCGCATGCGTGGCAAATACCGGCAGGCCCGAACGGGCGCTTTGCCCATCGTCCACGCCAAAGAACGTACGCATGTACTGACCGTTCGTCCACGACACGCCGGTGCCAAGGCTGAACAGCCAGCGGCCGACCGGCGCGCTTGCGTAGACATCGGCATTGGCGATCAACCCCTGGCGGTTACCGAGGATGTCCTGCTCCGCATCGGTGGACAGGGTGAGGAACGACACCGTGTACTGCGCGAACGCCTTTGCGCGCACCGTGGCATTGACGTTGCCCAGACCACTCAGGCGCGCGTCGTCATGCGCATGGCGCCACGTCGGGTCGAACTGAAAGTTGCCGCCCACCTGCCACGTGTCGTTGTTGGCGAGGTACACGCCGGCAAAGTCCATCCCCTTGGAAAAGAACCGGCGCTTGTACTCGATCTCCTGATCGATCCACGGAAACACGAAGCTCGATTTCGCGCCCGGATACTTGGGCGACACGTAGATCGCCGGGCCCACAGCAATGCTCCAGTCGCCGGCTTCGGCGCTGTTTTTTGCGCTGCTTTCTGTGCTGGCGGCGGGTACGGTCTGGGCCTGGGCGGTGCTGCTCAATGCGCCGATGGTCATCAGAAGGAAGAACGCAAAGCGGGGCAGGGCGCGCGAAGACAGCGGCATGAGAGAGCAGAAATTCGAAAGGAGTGTGAGCGAAGGAAACGGCGAGCACGTCATTCTAGTGGAACCGCCGGAATGCCGGATGACGCTGCAAGGGGGCACTCGGCGGGGCGGATGGCCACCCTGCCAGCGTTATCCGCTTGGTAGGGTGGCGTGACCCGACGCTAGGCGGGCGCTGACTACTTTGCGTCCAACGATGACGGTTTCGATTGCCGCACGCTCAGAACCGCACAAACAGCTTGACGCCGTCTCCCAGCTTGCACGTGTACGAGACCTGGCTTTGCAGCGTGTAGGCGGGCATGGCGAAGATGTACGAGGCAAAGCGCGCGGTGCCATCGGCCGTGATGGTGTAGCGCAGGAATTGTGTGATGGGCGCACCATCACGGCCGACGGTGAAATGGGTGTCGGCGAAGCTGAGGGTGTGGTCCGGCTGGATCCGGTACGCATTGACCGTGAGACCGCCGCGCGTCTGTCCAGCAGGCGTGGTGTTGGTGTCGCCCTTGCAGCGCGTCAGATCGATGGTTGCTGTCATGGGCTTGCCGGCGCTTAGCGCCTGTTCGGCTGCCAGCACGTCGGGCAAGGGAATGGTTTGAGCGCCGGCGAACAGCGGCAGGGTTGCAAGGGTTGCTAGCGCGGCGAAGGGCAGCGTGATCGGTTTCTTGGTCTTTGGGAGCATGCGTGAGATGAGTCGCAGGGGGCGATAGACAAATAACCCTGCCCCGCCATGCAAGCCGGACCGGGCGGGGAGACACGCGTGGATCGTAGAAGAGATCATGCTCACCCACAACGCGAGATCGCGCCCCGATGCTCAACTTTGCTCATCCAAATAAAAAACGCCGGGAGTGCCCGGCGTTCTTCATGGCGCGGCTGCCTTATTGCTTGGCGGGCGCAGCGGCCTTCGGTGCCGAAGCAGCGTCGGTCTTGGCTTCCGACTTGGCTGCAGCCTTGTGGGCCTTCTTGTGGGTGCGCTTCTTCTCGTGCTTGGCTTCAGCCTTCGGTGCCGAAGCGGCATCGGTGGTCGTCGCTGCAGCGGTCGCAGCCGGTGCAGGTGCCGCGGCCGGTGCGGACGCGGTGCCAGCTGCGAACACGGGGGCTGCGAAGGCACCAGCAACGATCAGAGCGGCCAGGGATTGAGCGACTTTCATGTGAGACTCCTTAAACAGATACAAGCGGGATATTGGGACTCCAGATACATGGATCTCGTCCCATTTGCGATCCATGCCTCCAAAAACGTCTCACAGTGAGAGCGGGCTGACCGCCGTTTGTAAGCGTTCTGCCGACGGTGTAAGCGCGCGTAACAAGGTAGGTTCGCTGCGTCCAATGTCTGTTGCGATGGGTTGAGACACATCAAGGCCAGGCCCTGCGCATCGGCGTACCGTCAGGCGTCGGGTGGACAACCGCTGACGCGTACACCACACTGCGTGGTGATGCGTGGGCCATTTCGATGTCAGGCCGCGCATTGCATCGCGGGCGTGGGAGCGCATTGGGTCACGCTCCATCCGATACCGGTAGCGCCACAAACCAGTCTCTTCTATAAGGACAACACGATGAACAAGCTTCTGGCCGCCCTCGTGGCTACAGTCTTCAGCGCCGGCGCGTTTGCGCAGGCATCCGCACCTGCAGCAGCTCCGGCACCTGCCACGGCCGCGCCGGCACCCGCCGCGTCGGCACCTGCCGCAGGCGAAAAGGCAACGCAACTTCAGAAGAAGAAAAAGAAACGCGACCATCGTCCGAAGCATCAGGACAAGAGCGCGTACGGCGTGGGCGGCTGATCTGCTGTAGCCCGTCGATTTTCTGCACACCAAAGCGCCGGCCTCCGAGAAGGGGCCGGCGCTTTGTTTTGTGCGAGCCGAAAAGATTCACGTTAAAGTCGCTTGACTTAGAGTGCGCTCTAACTTCTAAGCTCCGTTCATGACCACATTCCTGACCATCGCCCAAGTTGCAGAAGCCAGCGGCCTGTCGACGCATACGCTGCGCTATTACGAGCGCATCGGCCTGCTCGACAGCGTGCAGCGACGCGATAACGGCCATCGTGTCTTCCGCACCGAAGACATGAGGTGGCTTGAGTTCCTGCTGCGCCTGCGCGATACCGGCATGCCGATCGCGCAGATGCAGGAGTACGCTGCGCTGCGGCGGCAGGGCGATAGTCTGGAGAGTGTGTCGGCGCGCCAACGCCTGCTGGAATCGCATGCCGCGGCGCTGGAAGCGGAGCTGCGCGCACGGGCCGAAACGCTGGCCGTGCTGCGCGTCAAACTCGTCGTCTACGACGGCATCCGGGCTCGGATTGCAGCCGTGGAAAACGCGTCAGGCTCCGCTTCCTCATCTTCCAAATCGAAACACCAGCCGAAACGCCAACCGAACGAGGACGCGCATGACACCGAACACGCACACAGCACAAGCCGCAAACCACGCCAACCTGCAGGACGACCGTTACGCACGCGGCTGGCAAAAGCTGAAGGAAGTCGATGATGTGGCTGGCGAACGCGTGGTCGAGGCCATGGCCGACATCTCGCCCGACCTCGGCCGCTACATCGTCGAATTCGGGTTTGGGGATGTTTACTGCCGCCCGGGCCTGACGCTGCGCGAGCGCGAGATCGCCACCATTGCCGCGCTCACGGCGCTGGGCAACGCGGCACCGCAGTTGAAGGTGCACATTGCGGCGGGGCTCAACGTCGGGCTCACGCGCACGGAGATCACCGAGACGATCCTGCAGATGGCGCTATACGCGGGCTTTCCGGCGGCGCTCAACGGTATGTTTGCCGCCAAGGAAGTCTTTGCCGCTCACGACGCCGAGGGCGCGGCCCCTGCCGGCGGATCGATGCGCCGCGAAACCAGCAACTGATCGATCCGGTGGTTGTCGATATCGAGCACTTCAATATGCAGTGGCCCGATGTCGACGGTTTCGCTCTTCTTGGGAATGCGCTTGAGCGCGTAGATGACTAGCCCGGCGAGGGTTTCGACGTGGTGTTCGCCGGGCAGGTCGTCGAGGTCGAAGGCGCGTTTGACGTCGCCCAGCGGCGTGACACCGTCGATCAGGCATGAGCCGTCATCGCGGCGCACGATCTGCTCGTCTTCGCCCAGGTACAGGATGTCGCCCATCACCGCGCCGACAATGTCGTCGAGTGTCACCACACCCACCACCAGCCCGTATTCGTTGACCACCGCGCCAAAGCGCTCGTGCATCTCGCGAAAGCGCGTGAGCGCCTGCGACAGGTTGAGCGTGTCGGGCAGCACCAGCAGATTCTTGTCGTAATGTTTGCTGATGTTGCGGATCACGGCGGACGACTCCTCCGACAGGATCTGCTGCAGGATGTCCTTGGACGCGATGAAGCCGAGCACCGAGTCGATGTCTTCGCGGCAGACGAGGTATTCCGCGTGCGGCTGCGCAATGATCTTCATCTTGATCGACTCCACCGGTTCGTCCACCGTGAAGTAGATCACCTCGTCGCGCACGGTCATCACTGAGGTGATCGTGCGTGATTCCAGCTCGAACACGTTTTCGATCATGGCCAGTTCGTGCTTGCGCAGCACGCCGGCTTGCGCACCTGCGCCCACCATGGCGGCGATGTCTTCGGTGGTGATCTGGTCGACACGGTGCGTCGGCACACCAAACAGCTTGAGGAACATGTCGGCTGCCCCATTGAACAGCCACACCACCGGCCTCAGCGCGCGCAGGCACGAGTGCATCGGGCCGATGATCGACATCGCGCAGCGCTCGGGGTAAAGCACGGCCAGGCGCTTGGGCAGCAGGTCGGCAAAAAGAATGAATAGCCCCGTCACGATGATGAAGCCAACGATGCTGCCGATCCGTTCAGCGCGGGCGGCCGGCAGCCAGTCACTCAACCACGCGGCCAACGGCCCCGAGATCTGGCTGTCGCCGATGACACCGGCCAGGATGGCCACCGCATTCACCCCGATCTGCACCACGGTGAAGAAGTTGCCGGGCATGTCCTTGAGTTGCAGCACGCGCAAGGCGCGGGTGTCCCCGTCGTCTGCCAGGGTTTGCAGGCGCGTGCGCCGCGAGGCCGTGAGGGCGATTTCGGAAGCAGAAAAAAAGGCGCTGATCAGGATCAGCAGGGCAAGGATGAGGGCGGACATGGTGGCGGGGGCCGTCGCGGCAAGTCGCGTCGTTGCGCAGCGACAACTGCACGGTCGCGTGGAATGTGGCTTCGAATGATCATGGTGCAGCCCCGATCGCTTTGTCAAACCACGGCGTGCGCGGGTGATCTCAAACAATTGTTTATGTCCGAGGAGGATAGACGGCCATCCAAAATGTGGTTTGCCGTGTACCCACGCCATCGGCGATACTTCACCTTCGGACACATTGTCTCGGTATGCCTTGCGGGGCCTGCGTTTGCGGGCGGCAGCCGTGAAGAAAAACAGCGGTTCCGGACGGCGTCATCACAGGCGCCGATCTTCAGTGCCGGCGCAGATCGGCCTAATTGATGCACATAGTTGCATAGCGGAGTGCCAGTTCATGTGGGTTCTCAGCCGTTTACAGCGGCGCACCGGGGGGAAACGGGGGAATACGGCGGGGACGATCGCACGGTTGGCTGGGCTTTTTGTCGCAGCCGCCGTATCGATGCCTTGTGTGACGCTTGCTCAACAAGCGCCTGCCACCACCGGCTCCGGTGCGTCAGGGGTAACAGCTTCAGTTCCGGTTAACGCGCCGAACATCGCGTGGTTCTACGGCGACAAGCCGCCCGTGGCGCAGTTGCGCGCCTTCGACGCGGTCGTTGTGGAGCCAGACCACGGGTTCGATCCATCGCAGTTCAAGACGCCCAAGACGCAGTGGTACGCCTACGTGAGCGTGGGCGAGGTCACGCCCCAGCGCAGTTGGTACAAGGACTTGCCCAAGGCCTGGCTGTTGGGCCGCAATGCGGCGTGGGCCTCGCGCGTGGTGGATCAGGCCCAGCCCGAGTGGCCGGCGTTTTATGTCGATCACGTCATCAAGCCGCTGTGGGAGAAGGGCTACCGTGGCTTCTTTCTCGATACGCTCGACTCGTATCAGTTGGTGGCCAAGGACGACGCCTCGCGAGCGGCGCAGGAAGCCGGCATGGTGCGTGTGATTCGCGCGATCAAGGCGCGCTATCCGGACGCCAAGCTGATCTTCAACCGCGGGTTTGAGATCCTGCCGCAGGTGCACGACCAGGCGTATGCGGTGGCGTTTGAATCGCTGTATCGCGGCTGGGACCAGGGCAGCAAGCAGTACAAGGAAGTGAGCGACGCGGACCGCGAATGGCTGATGGGCCATGTACGCAAGATTCGCGACGATTACCACCTGCCCGTCATCGCCATCGATTACTGCCCGCCCACCGACCGTGCCTGCGCACGCGAAACGGCCAAACGTATCAAGGCGCAGGGCGTGGTGCCCTACGTGACCGATCCAGACCTGTCGACCATTGGCGTGGGGCGCATCGAGGTGTTGCCGCGCAAGGTGTTGATCCTGCAGGACCGCGACCCGCGTACCACCATTGACACCAGCGAGGGCGTGCGCTTCGTGGCCACGCCACTCAACTTTCTCGGCTACGACGTCGAGTACGCCGACATCAACAAGCCGCTGCCCGCTTCAGTACCACCCGACAGCTACGCCGGCGTGGTGGTGTGGGTGAACACCAGTCCGGTCAAGCAGGTGGCGGCGCTGTCGTCGTGGGTGCGGCAACGTATTCATGACGGCGTGCACATCGCCTTCCTGAACCAGTTTGGCCTGCCGGTGGATGGCAGCATGGCCGACATGTTCAAGCTGCACCTTGTGCGTGGGCGTGCCAGCGGGCCGCTGTCGGTGGTGTCGCAAGACAAGATGATGGGTTTTGAGATGGCGCCGCAACCGGAGCGCCGCGAAGCCCAGCCGATTCAGGTGAGCGCGAACGGGCAGTCGCTGCTGCGGCTGAAGTCGGGCAACTTTGAGTTTGATGCCGCTGCCATTACCGATTGGGGCGGCTACGTACTGAATCCGTACGCGGTGTTCTCCATGGACACCGTTGAGCAGGCGCGTTGGGTTGTCCAGCCGATCGAGTTCCTGCGCCGCGCACTGGCGCTGCCAGACATGCCGATCCCCGACGTGACCTCTGAAAACGGCCGCCGACTCATGCTCGTGCATGTGGATGGCGACGGCTTTGCCTCGCGCGCCGAGTTTCCCGGCCCCGAATATTCCGGCGAGGTGCTGCTGCAGGACGTGTGGGAGAAGTACCGCATCCCGACAACGCTGTCGGTCATCGAGGGCGAGGTGGGCGCAAGCGGCCTTTACCCCAAGCTGACGCCGCGTCTGGAAACGATTGCGCGCCAGATGTTCGCGCTGCCGTACGTTGAACTGGGCACGCATACCTATTCGCACCCGTTCGATTGGAGCCGCACCGTGCCCGGCGCGGCCGCTGATCGGGCCAAGGAAGGCCCGGGTGCGGACAAGGGCGGTGGCGACACCGCATTCACGCTGTCCATTCCGGGCTACAAGTTCAGCCTCGACCGCGAGATAGCGGGCTCCATCAACTACATCAACGAGCGCCTGGCCCCGCCCGGCAAGCGCGTGAAGCTCCTGCAGTGGTCGGGCGACTGCCAGCCGCCCGAGATTGCCGTGCGCATGGCCTGGGACGCGGGCGTTCTCAATCTGAACGGCGGCGATACCACCATCACACGCAGCTCGCCATCGTGGACGGAGATTGCACCGCTGGGCATCGACAAGGGCCCAGGGGCTTACCAAGTGTTTGCGCCAAACCAGAACGAGAACGTCTACACAAACGATTGGACCGGGCCGTTCTATGGTTTCGATCGCCTGATTGAAACGCTGCAGTTGACGGACACTCCGTATCGCTTCAAGCCGATCAACATCTACTACCACATGTATTCGGGCACCAAGCTTGCGTCACTCAAGGCCTTGAAGAAGGTCTATGACTACGCGTTGTCGCAGCCCGTGTTCCCGATCTATTCGACCGAATATGTGGTCAAGGTGCTGGACTTCCGCAACATGGCCATCGCCCGAGAAGTCGGTGACGGCAACACCTGGGTGGTGCGCGGTGATGGCGATCTGCGCGAACTGCGCTGGATGGCGCGCGGTACGCCGCGCCTGGCGGATGCGCAGGGGGTGGTTGGGTATGACAAGGCGGCCGGCGGTATCTATATCCATCTTGATGACGGCGCCGCACGCTTTACGCTCGCACCTGAGGCGGAGTCGGCCAAGCCAGCGTACATTGCAGAAGCCGCTGCCTTTGTACGCAATTTCGCACGAAACGGTAATGAGTTGAGTTTCGAGGCGGGCGGCTATTACAAGCCGTTTGTTCGTCTGGCCAACGCAGGTGCTTGCCGCGTGAAGGTCAACGGCAACCCAGCGCGCACGGCCCGCGCACAAGACAACACCGTGCGCGTTGATCTGACAGGAGCTGCTGCGCAAACCGTGACCTACCAACGTATCGATGTGGTCTGCTGACCTGACTCCGCGTGAACGGCTGCTGCCAGCCTGGCTGATCGGTACCCTGGGTGCGCTGATCGGGCTGGCGCTCGCCTTGATGTTTCCCCGCGAACGTTTGGAGGCTCGCCTGCTGGAGGGCGGTAAGGTCGATGCGCTGTCGGTGGCCTACCTGGAAGCCTGGCTGCGCGTGCGCCCGAACGACGGCGAGTTCTTGAGCGTGCTGGCTGCCCAGTACGTGCGCACGGGCCGCCTGGCAGAAGCCGAAGCCATGGTCGCTCGCATGCGCGCGCTGCGCGACAAGACGCTCGACCGTGAAGCGCTGCTGCTTGATATCGCCATCCGAGAGCAACGCGCCTACGCGCTGCAACCGAAGGATCCGCAGCGCGCCGCCATGCTGGTCGACCTGCGTGGTCTGCTCAAGCAGGCGCTGGACTATCGCTGGACTGCGGCCGAGCTGGAGATTCTCGCCGCCAAGTCGCGTGCCTTGGATCAGGGCGCGATTGCCATCCAGTTCTATCAACGCCTGGCTAAACAGGACGTGGCGCGCGCCGCGCAATGGCAGGCGCGTACTGCTGAGATTGCGCTGGGCGTGGGCGAATACCGCGCCGCTGCCGCCGCCAACTTTGCCGCGCAGGCCACCGCCAAGTCGCTCGACGAACAGCGCCGCTACTTCATCGCCGGGTTGAAGGCCCTGCAGGCTGGCAACCTGCTCGACGACGCCATGACAGAAGCGCAACGCCGTGTTGGCCCGCTGATCGACGATACCGAAACGCTGCGCTTTCTCACGCGCCTGGCGATGGCATGTAACCGGCCGGATCTGGCAGACCAATACGCGCGGCGCCTGCTGCGGCTGTCGTGGCATCAGGCGGGCGAGGGCATTGCCTTGGCCTCCGGTGTCGCCCGGCATGACTGGGCATTCGCCGGCCGGCCGGAACCGCTGCCAAGCCCTGCAGACCTGGTGTTCATGGATGGCCCAGAAGGCCTGGCGCGTCGGCAGCGCCACACTGCGCGCATTCGCCCGGTGGCGGATAAGCAGAGCAAGGCTGACGATGCGGCTTCGTCCTCACAACCGTCGGGCGCACAGGCCATCGCACGCGGGATCGCCCCGTTCAATGCGGAAGACTACGATCTCGCATTCCAGGTTTTCATGGGCAGCGGCAATCTGAACGACGCCATGCGCGTGGCCGAGGCCGCCGTGCGTCAACGCCCCGATCTGAAAATCTGGACCGAACGTGCCGCGCAGGTGGCCGAGTGGAACCGCCAACCGATGGCGGCGTTGAACTACTGGCTCGCGTACGCGCAATCCACGGGGGACGATGCGGCCTGGCAGCATGTGCTGCGTCTGGCGCCTGCGCTCCACGAAGACCACGCCTATCTGGCCGGGCTGCGCTACCAGGCAAGCCGCACCCCGGGCGACATGAAGTTGCTCGACCAGGTCATCGCGGCGTACGAGCGTCTGGGCGAACCCGTGGAAGGGCTGGCGTATCTGAACAGCATCGCGCACGGGTCGCATCGTCAGGTGGTGCTGGAGCGCTATGCCAATCTGGCCGAGCGCGCCGGCAAAGACGATCAGGCTTACGACACCTACGTGCGTCTGCAAAAGGAGTTCGGCCCCAACGCGCAGTACGCGCTCAAGCTGGCGAACATCCTGTACGTGCGCGGGCAGTTTGCGCAGGCGCTTGCCGCCATGCAGGCTGCAGACAAGGCGGCCTTGCCAACCGATGACCTGTATTGGCGGACTTTCGCCCAGCTCGCGCGCCTGAACCAGCGTGATGATCTGTCGCGTGAGGCGTATCGGCAGTTGCTGATCGGCGGCAAGGCTGAGCCAGACGATCTGACAACGATGATCGATTTCTACGACGCCAGCCCCATCGATGCTGGCCGTCTGGCCGAACTCGCTTTCCGCAAAGATGGCACGATGGTTCACCTGCAGCAGGCCATCTACTACTACACGCGTGCGCGCGCCTTCCGCCGCATCGACGGGTTGCTGGCCTCGCTCACACCAGAACAGCGCAAAGCGGCCGAGCAATCCGCCGGCGTGCTGGGCGCGCGGGCCGAGTATTTCCGCCAGAGCGGCCAGTGGGATGCCGCCATGCGTGACCTGCGGCGCGCAGTCTCGCTGCCGGATGCGGGCAGCGATGTGAAGGCGGCCTTCCTGTGGGGCCTGCTGGATTCCGGACAGAACGCCGAGCTCAAGCGCGCATTGGCGCTTTGGCGTAGCGAGGCCGAAAACGATTCCGCGTACTGGGGTGCCTACGCTGCCGCCGGCCTGCAGTTGTTTGACGCCAACCTGGCGCTGCGCTTCCTGGGCCGCCAGGGCAAGTCGATGCAGACCGATCCGCTCTGGTTGCTGGCCTATGCCGATGCACGCGAAATGGCCGGTCAGGCCGATGCTGCCTGGGCGCTGCGCCGCGAGGCGTGGTGGTTGCTGTGGCGCGCTGAAGATACGCCAGGCAGCGACAAGACCAAGCTGCCAATTGGCCGCCGTGTAGGCACGCGCGTCACGGTGGGGGATGGCGATGCGGCGCCGCTGGAAGAAGATGCGCGCACCGAATTGCGTGCCCGGCGCGTCTCACTGGCTCAAACATTCGGGTCTGGCGACTTGGCGCAGCGTCTGTTGATCGAGCTGCTGCGCGATGATCGCCGCGCGACGAAGCAGGCCCGCGAAGGTGGCCGCTCGGCGATGGCTAAGTCCGAGCTGGGCGATATCGACACGTTGCCGCCGGAGCCGCCGCAGACCCCCACCGACAAACGCAAGCAGGCCCGCGTGAGCGATCAGCTCGTTTCCGCCGTGGCCAAGGAAGCGGCGCTGGGCTGGGCGCTCTCGCGGGAGGCGAATGATCTGGCGCGCGCGTGGTTGCTGCAGCAGTACACGCGCCGCATGACGCGCCCGGCCTATGCCGAGATCTCCATTGCCCTGGCCGAGCACGATCTGCAGACGCTCAACCGGCTGCTTGACGATACGCCTGACCGCATTCCGCTCTACAACCGCATCGATGCCAACGTGATGACGGACCGCCTCGGTGAGGCGCAGCGTCTGTCGTTTGAAGGGCTGACCACCGCACCCGATGACGAGCAACTGCACGAACGTGTGCAGGAGACGCTGCTGACCAATGCACAGGCGCTGGAGCCGCGCGAGACGTGGTTCAAGCAGGCGCCGCTGACGTACTTCGAGAGCAGCGCTGCCGCCGGTATCCGCCTGACCGATCACTACAGCATGCTCGTGCGCGCCACCCAGCGGAACCAGCGCTCGACCGACGATACGCAGTTGACCGGCGTGCCTGCGCAGGATCGGCAGGTGGATTGGATCTCGCAGTACCAGACGCAGAACACGCAGTGGAAGGGCACGGTGGGTTGGCGCCAGGGGCTGGGCTCGCTTTACGCCTTCCGGCTGGACGGCCTGCTGGGGCAGGTCGGGCCGGTGGGCACGGAGCTTTCGATCGGTCGCAACCAGCCGGCCAATGAAACGCCGCAACTGCGTGTGGGCGGCGTGAAGGATCTGTTCTCGATTGGCAACAACTGGCGCCTGACGCAAAACGAGTACGTGCGCGCCCGCGTGGAAGGCGACCGCTTCTACGGGCAGGACCGCTCGTTCCTGGGCAGCGGCATGGTGTTCGATGGCGAAATCGGGCACCGCTTCCGGGTGGAATATCCGGACTACACGATCCGCGTGGTTGGTACCGTCGCACGCTACAACGCGACGGGCACGGTCAGCCCATTGATGGCTCGCCTGCTTCCTTCGGGTGCCGCGCCGGACGTTGACCAGATCATGCCGCGCTCGTTCAACCAGTTCGGCATGCTGTTTGGTTTCGGCACGGATTATCTGGACCGCTACACGCGCGCCTGGCGGCCCTTTATGGATGCGGGCATGCTGCATGACAACCGCGAAGGGTGGGGCGTGCAGGCCCAGCTTGGCGTGGCAGGCAGCGTGTTTGGCAACGACCATCTGGCGCTGTACATCGAGCACCAGTCGATTACGCGCGCGGGGACATCGCCGCTGACAGAGATCGGCCTGCGCTACCGCTGGCTCTACTGACAAGCAAGAAAAAAGCAACGGGGAAAGAACGAGATGAAGCACACAACGGAAGACTCCAGGGAGAACGCGATGACACCCTTGATCAACAAGATGCATGCCGGCCGCCGGCGCTGGCTGGCCGTGGCAGCGGGCGTTGGTGCGGCGCTTGTGTTGTCCGCCTGCGCGGTGGTCGACAGCGCGCGTGCGCCGGCAACCAGCGCGTCTGATGCGTGGGTGGTCCTGCCCATCGCCAACTACACCGAAACGCCGCAGGCCGGCCTGCGTGCGGAGACGATTGCGGCCAGCATCCTCAAGGCGCGCGGCTTCTCCAACCTCAAGCAGTAACCAGCCAACCTGAACAGCGAGTCGCTGTTCGAGCCCGCCGAGCGCGAGGCCGTGGCGCGCGCACTGGATTGGGCACGTGGCGAGAAGGCCCGCTATGCCCTGACCGGCGCCGTGGATGAATGGCGCTACAAGGTCGGTGTGGATGGCGAGCCCGCGGTCGGCATCACGCTGCAAGTGATTGACGTGCAGACCGGCAACGTGATCTGGAGCGCGGCCGGTAGCCGCACCGGCTGGAGCCGCGATGCCGTGTCGGCGGTGGCGCAGAAGCTGCTGCGCGAGCTGCTCTCGCCGCTGGGCCGGGGCTGATGAAGACCGAGTCGGCAGGTTCCGCTCAATCGGCCGGCCGCGCCGCCGCCGATGGGCGCGGCCAGGGTGGAAGAACTGAGCGCCGGCGCAACGCGCAGGGGATTGGCGCGTCGACTTGGTATGGGCGCATGATTGCGCCCGCCGTGTCCAGCCCGAGCGCTGTGCTGGAAACGCTGGGTACGGTGGTGGTGGCCATTGGCGTCGTCTGGCTGTTCGCGCCGGACAACCCGCTGCTGCTCGGCTACGGCTTTCCGTGGATCTGGCTGGTGCCGCTCATCCTGGCGCTGCGCTACGGCACGCTGCTCGGCGCGCTTGCCGCGCTGGTGGTGCTGGGCGCCTGGGCCGTGTTCTACGGACAGACGGCCCAGGCCGGCAGCTTCCCGCGCATGTACTTCCTGGGCGGGCTGATGCTTGTGTTGGTCGGCGGGCAGTACGGCGATATCTGGGGCGCGCGGTTGTCGCGTGCCCGCACCGTCAACGGTTACCTGAACGACCGGCTGGCGGCGCTCACCAAAAACCACTTCCTGCTGCGCCTCTCGCACGAGCGCCTGGAAAACGACCTGCTGGCCAAGCCGACCACGCTGCGCGACACGCTCACGCAGTTGCGCAATATCGCGCTGGCCGCACGTGAACACGGCCTGGGTGACAACCAGCCTGACGTGGCGCAACTGCCCGGCGCCGAGCCCTTCCTGCAATGGACGGCGCAGGCCTGCCAACTGGAAGTGGCGGCCATGGTGCGCGTGACGGGCAACCGCGTCGACACCGAACCGGTGGCCCGCGTGGGCACGCCGTTCGACATCGTTGCCGATGATCCGTTGATCCGCCATTGCATCGACACCCACACGCTGGGCCACCCGCAGGCGCCCGAGCTGCGGAATGTGAACAACCCCGAAGACGGCTCGCGCTACGTGGCGTGCGCGCCGGTGCTCTCGGGGGCGGATGAGCTGATCGGCCTGGTGGTCGTACATCAGATGCCGTTCCTCTCGCTGTCGTACGAGAACCTGCAGTTCCTGCTCGTGCTGCTTGGCTACTACGCCGACGGCGTGCGCCATCTCACCGTCAGCTCCGAGATCCTGGATCTCGTGCCCGACGCGCCGTACGAGTTCGCGCTCGATCTCGGCCGGCTGGCACGCCTGCATCGCGATACCGGTATCGATTCGTCGGTGGTGGCGCTCATCTTCGATCAGGACGAGACCAGCGATGCGCTGTTCGAGAGCGTGGTGCGCAGCCGCCGTGCGCTCGACGTTGTCTGGCAGTCAAGCGGCAAGAACCGCCGCGCCATCATCACGCTGATGCCGCTGTCGGGCGCGGGTGCCGTGTCGGCCTATCTGGTGCGCATTGAAGACAGCCTGCGCGCGCAGTTTGGCGTGGATTTCGAGGGCGGGCACATCAGCGTGCAGACGTTGCATGTGACCGGCGAGCATCCGGGCGAAGCGCTGCAGCGCTTCCTCGCGCGCTGCCATCTCGATGCATAGGGGCGGCCAGGCCATGCTGCGGATTGACCATGTTTAAGCTCACGCTCGGCGGCATCTCGGCGCAGATCGCGGCAGTGGTGATGGCACTGCATGCTGGCAACAGCCTTGCGCTGCTGCTGTCGTGCCTGATGCTGCAGGGCACCGCCGCCGCACTGATCGGCCTGGCTGCGTGGCGCTTGCTGCCGCGCCGTTATCGCGTGCCGTTCGTGTGGACGTATGGCTACCTGACGGCGCTGTGCTTTTTTGTGCCGGTGGCGGGCGTCCTGCTGGTGCTGGGCAGCCTGCTGCTCGCCAAGCTGTTTCCCAAGCCCGAAGACGACAAGGACATCGCCGATGTTGGGCTGCCGGTGTTCGTGGCGCATTTGATCTCACGCGTGACGCATGGCGGCGGAGCGCGGCTGCGTGCGCAACTCAGCAATGAGCGCGCACCGGTACAAAGCCGCATGACCGCACTGGTGGCCATGCAGTCGATGCCCACGCGCACTGCCAGCCCCGTGCTGCGCGACCTGCTGGCCGATCCGGTGGACGATATCCGCCTGCTGGCCTACGGCATGCTCGACAACGCCGAGAAGGTGCTCACGCAAAAGATCCTGGCCGAGCTGCCGCGCCTGGAAGAAGCCACCACGCCCGAGGCGCGCTACGACATCAACAAGCGCCTGGCCGACCTGTATTGGGAACTGATCTACCAGAACCTCGTGCAGGGCGACGTGTACCGCTACACCGCCGAGCAGGTCGAGCGCTACGCCAGCGCCGCGCTCGACATCCAGCCCGACAACGCCGCGCTGTGGTACATGCGCGGCCGCCTTGCACTGTCGCGCCGCGAGCCCGATGTGGCCGAGTCCCATCTGCGCCGCGCTGAATCCCTCGGCTTCCAGCGTGACCGCCTGCTGCCCCCGCTGGCCGAAGCCTGCTACCTGCGCCGCGACTATGCCGGCGCGCGTGCGGCGCTGGCGCAGTTCTCCAGCCGTTCTCCGCTGCCGTTGCTGCGCCCGCTGTTGCGCTACTGGACATCATGAGCAACGACCACTTTCCGCGCGCCCAGTCCGCCGACGTTGCGCTGCTGCTCGAAGGGACCTTTCCCTACGTGAGCGGCGGGGTGTCGAGCTGGGTCAACCAGATGATCCGGGCGTTTCCGGACATCCGCTTTGCCATCGTCTTCATCGGCAGCCGCCGTGAGGATTACGGCAAGCCCGTCTACGCCATTCCCGACAACGTGGTGCACCTGGAGTGCCACTACCTGTACGACTTTCCGCCGCCGCCACTGGTGCAGGCCAGCGGCGGCGATGCCGCAGCGTTCGAGCGCTCGCGCAAGCTGCACGATGCGCTGCGCAATCCGGCAAACAAGGAAGAGACGGCCGAGTTGATCCGCGCCTCGATTGCCGACCTGCGCGACGATGGCCCGCTGGCCGAGGAACAGTTCCTCTACAGCCACCGCGCGTGGGACATGATGACGGACTACTACCGGCGCTACTGCACCGACCCGTCGTTCACGGACTACTTCTGGACCGTGCGCATCATGCACAAGCCGCTGTGGCAGCTCGTGCGCATTGCCGAAAACCTCATCCCGGTGAAGGTGTTCCACACCATCTCGACCGGCTATGCAGGCTTCCTGGGCGCGCTGCTGCGCTACAGGCGAGGGCGTCCGCTGCTGGTGTCCGAGCACGGTATCTACACCAAGGAACGGAAGATCGACCTGTTCCAGAGCCAGTGGATTCGTGACAACCGCAGCATCTTCGAGAAGGACATTGCGCAGATCAGCTACTTCCGCGATCTGTGGGTGCGCTTTTTTGAAACCATGGGCCGGGTCTGCTATGACGCGGCTGAAGACATCGTCGCGCTGTATGAAGGTAATCGGCAGCGCCAGGTCATTGACGGCGCGCCGGCCGAGAAGACGCGCAGCATCCCCAACGGCATCAACCTGCCGCGCCTGGCTGCGTTGCGCGAGAAGCGGCAAGCCAGCGTACCGCGCGTGATGTGCCTGATCGGCCGGGTGGTGCCGATCAAAGACGTGAAGACGTTCATTCGCGCCATGCTGACCATCACGCGCGAGATGCCCGATGCGGAAGGCTGGATTGCCGGCCCGGAAGACGAAGATCCGGAATACGCGCAGGAATGCCACAGCCTGGCTGAAAGCCTCGGCCTGGGCGACCGCATCAAGTTCCTGGGCTTCCAGAAGATCGACGACATCCTGCCGAAAGTGGGCGTGCTGGTGCTGAGTTCCATCAGTGAGGCGCTGCCGCTGGTGGTGCTGGAAGGGTTTGCCGCGGGCGTGCCGTCAGTCACGACGGATGTGGGTTCGTGCCGGCAACTGCTGTTCGGCCTGGAGGGCGAAGACGCGGCACTGGGCGCGGCTGGCGCCGTGGTGCGCATTGCCGACCCGGCTGCCCTGGCTGCCGAAGTGCTCACGCTGCTGCGCGATGAAACGCGCTGGCATGCGGCCCAGGCTGCTGGCATTGCCCGCGTCGAGCGCTATTACACGCAAGAGATGATGGTCGGCAGCTACCGCGAGCTGTATACGCGCCTGGAGACGTTGCCCGATCTGAGTACCGAGCACGGTGCGAAGGCCGCCGCCGCGGCCTGCCCGCACCACGCCCAGCAGAACAAGCCCCATGAGGGAGCCCGCTGATGGCCGGCATTGGTTTTGAGCTGCGCAAGATGCTCAAGCGCGACAGCCTGCTCGGGCTGATGCGCGCGTACACCTACGCCGGCATCATCAGCTCCGGGCCGTGGATTCTCTCCATCGTCGGGATTCTGCTGATCGGTATCCTGAGCCTGCCGTTCGTGATTCCCGGCTCGCTCATCACGCAGTTCCAGGTGTCGGTCACCTACCTGATTGCGGTCAGCCTGATCCTCACGGGGCCGCTGCAGCTTGCCTTCACGCGCTTTACGTCCGACCGCCTGTTCGAGAAGCGCGATGACCTGATCCTGCCCAACTACCACGCCGTGTCGCTCGTGATGACGCTGGTCGCGGGCGGGCTTGGGCTGCTCGTCATCGTGTTTGCGTTTCCGCAGCAGTCAGCCATCTACCGGCTGCTGATGCTGGCCGGTTTCGTGGTCATGGCCAACATCTGGATCGCAGTGATCTTCTTGTCGGGCATGAAGCAGTACAAGGCGATCGTGTGGATCTTTCTGGTCGGCTACACGCTCACCGTGCTGCTGGCGCTGCTGTTTAACCGGTTCGGGTTGGAAGGGCTGCTGCTGGGGTTCGTGACGGGGCAGCTCTTCTTGCTGATCGGCATGGCCGCGCTCATCTACCGCAACTTCAGCGGTCGGCGCTTCCTGTCGTTCGAGGTGTTCGACAAGCGGTTTGCGTATCCGTCGCTCATGTTGATCGGGCTGCTCTACAACCTCGGCATCTGGCTCGACAAGTTCATGTTCTGGTACGCACCGGGCACGGGGCAGCAGGTGATCGGGCCGCTGCACGCCTCGGTCATCTACGACATTCCGGTGTTCCTGGCGTACCTCGGCATCATCCCCGGCATGGCCGTGTTCCTGGTTCGTATCGAGACGGACTTTGTCGAGTACTACGACGCCTTCTATGACGCCGTGCGTGGCGGGGCATCGCTTGAGCACATCGAGGACATGCGCAACACGATGGTGCAGACCATTCGCGCCGGCCTGTACGAGATCGTGAAGATTCAGGCGATGGCCGCGCTGGTCCTGTTTGCCGTGGGCGCTGCGGTGCTGCGGGCGTTGCAGATTTCCGAGCTGTATCTGCCGCTGCTGTATGTCGACACCATTGCCGCCAGCTTGCAGGTGGTGTTTCTGGGCGTGGTGAATATCTTCTTCTACCTGGACCGGCGCCGCGTTGTGCTGGCGTTGACGGCCGCGTTCGTTGCGCTCAACGGCGTGTTGACGTGGATTACGTTGCAGCTCGGGCCGGCCTGGTACGGATACGGATTTGCCGTGTCACTGCTCTTGGTCGTGATGGCGAGCCTGGTGATCCTGGACCGGAAGCTGGATCGGCTGGAGTACGAGACGTTTATGTTGCAGTAAGGTCTGCCGACAGCCTCTGCTGGCATCCGGAGCCCCGCCCGCGACACCTCAACCCCCGTTCACGACCCTTCAAGCCTCGCGCACCGCGCCCCAAGCGCCAGCCGCGAGGCTTTTTGCTTGGCGGTTGCTGCTTTTTGCAGCGACCCCATGATGCTTTTTGCTCGGCCATTGGGACTTGAAGTGCTGAGCGCCGGGCTCTTCGCTCCATGGTTGGGGCTTCGAACTCGGCAACCGGCGCTTTTTGGTCGAAAGTTTGGAGCTCAGAACGCTGTTTCGTCTTACCAGGGTTGCGTGGTGGGCCCCACAGTGAACTCGCTCACCGTCGTGTCCGCCGGCTGCTCGATCGCGAACGCCACCACGCTGGCGATACGATCTGGAGAAATGCCGTGAGTCTCGTACAGCGCGTGCATGCCGGTCGAAGTAGCCTTGTCGCTGATCGTATTCAGCAGTTCGGTGTGGATTGCGGCAGGGTAGATGGTGGCGGTACGGATGTGCGTGCCCTCCATGGCCGACTCGATGCGCAGCACCTCCATGAAGTCGCGCACGAACCACTTCGTGCCGCCGTACACAGCGCTGCCTGGGTAAGCCTTGAGCCCCGCGACCGACGACGTGGCGATCACTTGCCCCGCTTTCTGGGCGGTAAAGGTGGGCAGTACCGCCGCCACGCCATTGAGCACGCCCTTGATGTTGATGTCGACCATCTCGTGCCAGTCGTCTGTTTTCAGCGCCGACAGGGGTGAACTCGGCATGATCCCCGCGTTCAGGAAGATCACGTCGACCTTTCCGAAGGTTTCCTTAGCCAGTTTGACGATGGCATCGTTGTCGGCCTGTTTCGTGACGTCGAGCACTTGGTAGGCGACCTCGCCACCGGCGGCGCGGATTTCGTCGGCCAGCGCCTCGAGCTTGTCCTGCCGCCGTGCGCCCAGCACGACCTTCGCTCCCCTGGACGCCAGGAGCTTGGCGGTGGCCGCGCCGATGCCCGACGAGGCGCCCGTGATGATGATGACTTTGCCTTCCACGATTCCTTGCTCCTGATGTGAGACCTCGGGCTCCATCCCAAGGCTAACCAGCAGGTTACGGCCGCAGGGCACTCAGGACTAGACGCCGCAGATCGCATGGCCTTATCGAGGTGGCCCATGAATCATGCGCAATCATTGTTGCGCGGCGATCAATGGCCGAACGCTGCGCGGCGCGTGGCGCCGAATCAGCCCGGCACCGCCGGACTGCGCAGGGCTTCGATTACCAGCTTGAGTGCGCGAGATGACTCGCGTCGGCTCGGGTAGTAGACATGCCAACCCGGCCAGGTCGGCCAGTGGTCCTCCATCACCCATGCCAAGCGCCCCGCGTCGACGTGGGGCTTGAGCGCATCCTCGGGCACGAACACCAGGCCGCAGCCGTCGATGGCGGCCTGAATCATCTGGTAGGCCCCGCTGAAGGTGGCCTGTCCGTCCACCTTGACGGCCAAGCCCTTGCCGTCGTCTACCAACTCCCAGGCGTAGACGGCGCCGTTGCTCAGCCGCAGCGTGATGCACTGGTGTCGGGCCAGGTCGTCGATGGTTCGTGGCGTTCCATGCTTGGCCAGGTACGCCGGTGAAGCCGCAATCGCCGCGCGCATGTTCGGGCTGATGCGTACAGCGACCATATCCTTTGCCACCTGGTCGCCCATGCGCACGCCGACGTCGAAGCGCTCAGTGACGACGTCCACCAATCGGTAGTCGGTAGCGATCTCGATTCTCAGGTCGGGATAGCTCTCGAGCAACGGCCGCAGCCGGGGCCACAGGTATAGGTCGGCCGCGATGTCGATCGCGGTGATGCGGATGGTGCCGGCAGGCTTGTCGCGGTATTCGCGCACGGCCGCGAGGTCGGCGGCGATCTCCTCGAGCTTGGGCCTCACGCTCTGCAGCAACTGTTCACCGGCTTCGGTCGGCGCCACGCTTCGCGTCGTGCGCGTCAGCAGCCGCACGCCCAGCCGTGTTTCCAGTCCTCTGACGGTATGGCTCAGAGTGGACTGCGACAGCCCAAGCTTGGCAGCGGCTTTGGTGAAGCTGCGCTCCTGCGCAACAGCGAGGAATGCGTACAGGTCGTTGAGGTTCTCGCTGTCCATTGATCGAAACGAGCCATAAGTCCATGCCGATTGTGCAGTCTAGTGCTGAATGGGCATGGCCGCTACAGTCGTTCCAAGGCCCGGAAGGGCGAAACAACGACCCGTAATCGCGGGCGGTATTGACGCGGGTGAACCGGCCGTGCGCCCCTGCCTTCGTCAGACCTCATGCCCGAGGAGTATCGATATGCACGACCCAATCACCACCAATGCTGGCTCGCCGGCCTCGGACGGGCAGACCCGTCAGCCAACCATTCAGGTCACCCCCGTCGGCGCGCGACCCTCGGCCCTCGGCGCGGCTGGACTCTTCACCGGCACCGTCGTGGTGGACGGGATGTTCGGGCCGAACTCACACTCACCGGGGTCTGGCGCTTTGGTCACCTTCACACCCGGCGCCCGCACAGCCTGGCATGCGCACCCCGTGGGTCAGATCCTGATCGTCACCGCCGGCCAGGGTTGGATCCAGGCTTGGGGCGAGGACCGGCGCGCCCTCCAACCTGGCGACGTTGCATGGGTTCCGCCGGGTGTGAAGCATTGGCATGGCGCCTCGGCCACTCATGCCATGGCGCACATCGCCATCCAAGAAGTGCGTGACGGATCGGCTGCCCAGTGGATGGAGCAGGTCGACGACCACCAGTACGCGGCGTGATATGGCCGGGCCTGCAATGCAGTCTGGAATGGCGCCCATGAGGATCCGCTTTCGGTTTTCTGCTGACGCGTTCACCGTCACCCTGATCGACCAGCCAGCGGCGTACGAGTTGGTATCCATGCTGCCGCTGCAACTGGAGGTGAGCGACTTCGGCTCGGCAGAAAAGATCGCCTACTTGCCCCACGAACTCACTGTGGATAGCGCGCCGGCGGGTACAGACGCCGATGCGGGCGACTTGGCTTACTACGCCCCGTGGGGCAACCTGGCCCTGTTCTACAAGACGGCGCCCTACGCGCGGGGACTGGTTCGCCTCGGGAGCATCGACAGCGCGATCGGCAAACTTGGCCAGCAGCGTGAAGGCGTCGTGACCATTGAGCTGATCGACGAGTGACCCATTCCGACGGGTGAATTTGGCCGCAGCGGCATGGCCCGGACCATGCGCGAGGCGCGCCATTGCTTGTATGCGTTTGCGACCGTCAGCTTTCGGTACGGCGATATCTGGACAGCGCGTGCCCCTTGAATGGCGGACGCGGCCTTTGGTGGAAAGGGTGCCTGCCTGCCGATATTGGTAGCCGCAACTGACATTGAGGGCGAAAGCCGCAATTCTTCCTTCGGCGTGCCGATCCGCTTCGCATCCCGCTTAAGCTGACTTGCGCACGGACCGCGGCCCACTGCCGGTTTGTC
Source organism: Ralstonia pickettii (assembly GCF_000607165.1). Taxonomy (GTDB): domain Bacteria; phylum Pseudomonadota; class Gammaproteobacteria; order Burkholderiales; family Burkholderiaceae; genus Ralstonia; species Ralstonia holmesii. The sequence goes on from NZ_JFZG01000003.1 coordinate 243,861, forward strand.
CGTTCCTGCCCTGGATGGCGCCTCTTGAATCTTTGTGTCAGCCGGCGGAAACAAGAAGGAGGCTGTCTGAGCGCAGCGAGTTTGTCTCCTTCCCCGCACGGTTACAGAAATTCAAGGGGAAGTCGCCATCTCGGGCGCGCCTTTCTTTGCTTACTTTCTTTGGCAAGACAAAGAAAGTGAGTCAGCCCCGGCAGGGGATGAAACAAGGGATGGACCACCAAGTCCAAAAAAAACCATAGCCCCACAACATCCCCCGCAACAACTCCGCATTTGCCCAACCACCGCTGGGCTCCTTAAGCTGCACCCGACATTTCAAATCTCGCAGCTTCTTCATGCAAATAGCAGTAGTCGGCGCCGGCATCATCGGCATCAGCACGGCCTATGCGCTGGCTCAGGAAGGCCATCAAGTCACCCTGGTCGAGCGGCATTCGGGCCCGGGCGAGGGCACCAGTTATGCCAACGGTGGTCAGTTGAGCTACAGCTATGTGGCGCCGCTGGCGGGCCCCGGTGTGCTTTCCCATGTGCCAGGCTGGCTGCTGCGCCGCGATTCGCCGCTGCGGCTGAAACCGTCGCTGGACCCGGCATTGCTGCGCTGGGGGCTGCGCTTTATCGCGGCCTGCAATCGTGATCGTGCCGATCGCACCACGCGTGAGTTGCTCGCACTGTCGTTCTACAGCCGCGCCCGCATGGAAGCGCTGCGGGAGGCGCTGCCGGATCTGGCATTCAGCTTTGCCCGGCGCGGCAAGCTGGTGGTGCATCGCGATGCTGCGGCGTTTGAATCTGCCCGCGCGCAGGTCGGCTATCAGGCCACGCTTGGGTGTGAGCAGCATGCGTTGTCTGCCGATGAGGCGGTCGCCCACGAGCCCGCGCTTGCCGGCGTGCGCGACCAGATTGTCGGCGCCATCTACACGCCAGACGAAGACGTGGCCGATTGCCACCAACTCTGCGTCGGCTTGTTCAACCGGCTGCGCGCGATGCCGAACGTGATGCTGCGCTTCAATACCGGTGTGGAAGCGTTGTGGACCGAAGGGCGCCGTGTGCGCGGCCTCAAACTGGACGATGGCGAGCAAGTTGCCGCCGATGCGGTGGTGATGGCTGCGGGCGTGACCAGCGCCAGCCTGCTCAGCCCATTGCGCATCGACCCGGGCCTGTATCCGCTGAAGGGTTACAGCATCAGCCTGCCGCTGGGCGAGGGCGATGTTGCCCCGGTGATCAGCGTGACGGATGCCGCGCGCAAGATCGTCTATGCACGCATCGGGCAGACCCTGCGTGTGGCGGGCATGGCTGATCTGGTGGGTTGGTCAACGGCGCTGGACACGCGCCGCGCGCAGACGCTGTATGACGAAACGCGCGCGCTGTTTCCGGGCGCCATGCGGGCGAATGATGCGGGTGCCGATGCCGCACCCTGGGCTGGCATGCGCCCTGCGACGCCAACGGGCGTGCCCGTGGTGGGCGCATCGCCGGTGGAAGGGTTGTGGTTGAACGTGGGCCACGGCGCACTCGGCTTTACGCTGGCGCTGGGCAGCGCAGGCTTGCTGACCGATCTGATTGCCGGCCGCAAGCCCGCGATTTCCCCAGTGCCGTATGCGCTGGCCGCGTGACACAAGAACGAGATTCAAAAGACCGAGCGCGCAGGCCCGATGATACGTATCTGGCCCGCGCCAATTGGTAACCCAAGTAGTCTGGAGCGAACACACCCATAGGAGGGGAAGCATGAAGACCTTGCATTCGACCAAACGTATTCTGTCCGGCCTGACACTGGCTGCGGCCGGCGCGCTGGTAGTGCTGTCGACCGGCGCGCAGGCGCAGTCGAACGACACGCTGGCCAAGATCAAGCAATCGGGCGTGATCTCGGTGGGCTATCGTGAGTCGTCGATTCCGTTCTCGTATCAGGCTGACGCGAATACCATCACCGGCTATTCGCAAGAGATCTCCAACATGATCATCGCGGGTGTGGAAAAGACGGTGGGCAAGAAGCTGCAGGTCAAGCTCACGCCGATCACGTCGCAGAACCGCATTTCGCTGCTGCAGAACGGCACGATCGACTTCGAGTGCGGCTCGACCACCAACAACCTTGAGCGCCAGAAGCAGGTGGCGTTCTCGAACAACATCTTCATCTACGGCATGCTGATGCTGGTGAAGAAGGACTCGGGCATCAAGGACTTTCCCGACCTGAAGGGCAAGACCGTGGTGACCACCGCGGGCACGACCGAAGACCGCATCCTGCAGAAGATGAACGGTGAAGCCAAGGATGCCGACAAGATGAACCTGATCCTCGCGAAGGATCATGGCCAGGCGTTCCTGACGCTGGAATCGGGCCGCGCTGTGGCCTTCGTGATGGATGAGCCGCTGCTGTATGGGGAGCGCACCAAGGCCAAGAACCAGGCTGACTGGGTTGTCACGGGCAAGCCGCTGCAGACCGAAACCTACGCTTGCATGATGCGCAAGGACGATCCGGCGTTCAAGAAAGTGGCCGACGACGTGATTGCCGACCTGATGAAGTCGGGCAAGGCGAACGATCTGTACAAGAAGTGGTTCCTGTCGCCGATTCCGCCGAAGGGCCTGAACCTGAACTACCCGATGACGGCCGGCATGAAGGAGCTGTACGCACACCCGAACGACAAGGCCATTCAATAACCCTGCCCACGATCCTACTGCGCGGTCCGATCTTGGCCCTGTGATGCTCGCCGTACCCATGTACGGCTGCGCTTCTCGGGCCAACCTCGGACCGCTCGCTACGGATCGTGAACAGGGTTAAGCAAACGGCAAAGAAAAGCGGGGGACATCGTCCCCCCTATTTTTTCTGCGCGCCGCCTTGGTTCAGGCCGGTTCGCTCCAGGGCGAGCGGATGTCGGCCAGGAAGCGTTGTGCGCGCGGGTGTTGCGGGCGCTGGAAGAAGTCTTCCGGCGTGGCGCGCTCCAGCACCTGGCCTTGGTCCATGAACAGGACGCGGTCTGCCACCTCGCGTGCGAAACCCATCTCGTGCGTGACGCAGACCATGGTCATGCCATCGCGGGCGAGGTCCTTCATCACCAGCAGCACCTCGTTCACCATTTCCGGGTCCAGCGCGGAGGTCGGCTCGTCGAACAGCATGACGGGCGGCTTCATGGCCAGGGCACGCGCGATGGCCACGCGCTGCTGCTGGCCGCCCGACAGCTCGCCGGGGTAGGCGCCGGCCTTGTGCGGCAGCCCCACGCGTTCGAGCAGACGCATCGCAAAGTCCTTTGCTTCCTGCGGCGCCATGCGCTTGAGTTGCACAGGCGCCAGCGTGCAGTTCTGCATGACGGTCAAGTGCGGAAACAGGTTGAACTGCTGGAACACGAAGCCGATGCCGCTGCGCAGTACGTTGACGTCCACGCCTGGCGCATGGACTTCGTGCCCGTTCACGACGATCCGGCCTTTCTGAATGGCTTCGAGCCGGTTCAACGTTCGGATGAGCGTCGACTTGCCAGAGCCCGACGGCCCGCAGACCACCACCACCTCACCCTTGGCAACGGTTTCGTTGATGTCGACCAGCGCGTGGTAGTCGCCGTACCACTTGTCGACGTGTTCGATCGTGATCATGTTCATGGTTTTGTGTTCCATCAGACCCTAACGCGTGCGCGCTGCAAGGCGGCGCTCCAGATAGAACGCCACGCGTGTCAGGCTGAAGCACATGATGAAGTAGCTGATGCCGAGCAGGCCGTACACCTCGGCGGACTTGACCATCACAGCGGTGCTGATCTGCCCAGCCACGAACGACACCTCGGGCAGGCTGATGATGTAGCCCAGCGAGGTTTCCTTGATGGTCGAGACAAGCTGGTTGACGAGCGACGGCAGCATGTTGCGCAGCGCCTGCGGCAGGATCACCCGCCGCATTGCCTGCATGTACGACAGACCGAGCGATCGGGCACTCTCCATTTGCCCGCGCGGCAACGCCTGGATGCCCGCGCGCACGATCTCCGCCAGATACGCACCGTCGAAAATCACCAGCGCGGTCAGCATGGTGCTGAACTGATCCGTGCGCTGGCCGGTGACGGAGGGCAGCAGGAAATACGCCCAGAAGATCACCATCAGCAGCGGCGTACCGCGCACGATATAGACCAGTGCGGTGGCAGGCCAGCGCAGCGCGGCGATCGGGCTCACGCGGCAGAGGCCCAGGATGATGCCCATCGGCAGTGCCAGCACGAGGCCGGCGGACGCCAGCAGGAACGTCAGCGCCAGCCCGCCCAGCGGCCCGTTCGGGTACTGGCCGATCAGGTAATAGATACCGTAGGTTTGAATGAGATCGAGCATGGCTACAGCGTCCGCACGGGGTAGCGATGCTGATACCAGGCAGAGAACACCGTGATCGCAATCGAGATGGTCAGATAGGCGGCGGTGGCAAACGCAAACGCTTCAAAGCCGCGGAAGGTGGCGGACTCCACCTGCTGTGCCTGGTACATCAGCTCGGCCACGCCGATGACCATGGCGATGCTCGAGTTCTTCCACAGGTTCAACGTTTGGCTGACCAGCGGTGGAACCGTCACGCGCAGCGATTGCGGCAGCACCACCAGGCGCATGGCCTGCAGGAATGAGAGCCCGAGCGCGCGGCTGGCTTCAAGCTGTTCCTTAGGGATCGAGCGGATGCCGCTGCGGATGTCCTCCGCCATGTAAGCGGCTGTGTAGAGCACGAGCGCAATGACGGCGCTCGCGGCCTCGTAGTTCATGCTGTAGAGCCAGTCCCGGATGAACTCTGGCAGCATCTGCGGCGCGCCGAAATACCAGAACAGCATGTGGGCGAGCAGCGGCACGTTGCGGATGGCTTCGACGAAAGTCTGGCCGATGCCGCGTAGCGGTGCGGCGGGCGCCAGGCGTAGCAGCGCCACCACGATGGCAAGCGGCAGCGCCAGCACGAAGGCCAGTACAGAGAGCTTGATCGACAGGAAGAAACCGCTGACGAGCCATTGGTGATACTGCCCAGAGAGCAGCATCGACAAATCAAAATGGGGCATGGAGATTCACCGCCCAGAACGGCGTCTGGGCGGCCCGACCTTTAACGATTAATCGATCTTGTCGGTGGAAATCTTGAAGGTGCGCTGCGGGAAGGCCATCTTTGTGTTCGGGCCGAACCACTTGTCGAACAGCTTCTGCGCCTCGCCGCTCTTTTCCATGCCGAGCAGCACGTCGTCGACCTGCTTCTTGAAGGCGGGCTCGCCCTTGCGGATGCCCAGTGCGAGGTGTTCGGTCGACAGGTTTTGCGGCAGGAGCGCGTAGTCCTTCGCTGCCGGACCCATCTTGGCCATGTTGCCGATCAGCGTGGTTTCGTCGTTCACGTAGGCGACGCCCTTGCCTTGCTGCAGGGCCAGCAGCGCCTGCGGGCTGTTGTCGAACGAGACAACGTCGGCGTTCTTGATGGTCTTGGCAATGTTGGCTTCCATGGTCGAACCCTTGACTGTCAGGAGCTTCTTGCCATCAAGCTGGGCGAGCGACGTGATGCCGCTGCTCTTCTTCACCATCGCCTTCTGGCCGGTGATGAAGGTCGACACCGAGAAGTCGATCTGCGCTTCGCGTTCCTTGTTGTGCGTGAGCGAGGCGGCCAGCAGATCGACGCGGCCTTGCTGCAGTTCAGGCAGGCGCGCGGCCACAGCCAATTGCTTGAGCACGGGCTTGACGCCCAGGCTCTTGGCGATGGCGTCGCACATGTCGACGTCATAGCCGACGATCTCGCGGCTCATCGGGTCTTTCAGGAAGCTGAATGGCTCGTCGGTGCCGAGCACGCCGCAGACAAGCTCGCCTTTCTTCTTGATGTCGGAAATTTGATCAGCGTGCGCGGTGGTGGCGACCAGGGTTGCCGCGGCCAGGATGGCGGCACCCGCAAATTGCGTCAGATGTCGGTTTGTTTTCATCGGATTTCCTCCTTGACGACTTGGGTGGTGAACAGCGTGCGAATCGGAATCGGGATCGCCCGCGAGCATACCGGCGTATGCGCGGTTTGCATGCGCGGACTTCGGATAACCATATGACGGCGAGCGGAATGCCCGCCCCAGGCTTGCGTGGAACGCCCAACTATAGTCCTTGCCGAAGTGGCACAGACCAGTTGTGGCAAGCAGGGCGGGGGTGCAGTGCACAGGCGGGACGTTGGGGATGCCGGGTTGCGCGCGTGCAGCCCGGTAAGGCTGGCACAGCAAGGCAGGGGGCCGGCAGACGTTGGATCAAATGAGACTTTGTCTGCCATTAATGACATGGCAGCCGACTGCGCTCCATCAGGGGATTCCCGGGGCAGAGCGTGGGCTTAGAGCGTGCCGCAGATCGATTCGTTGATGGGCACGTCGCCCACGGTCTCGTGATCGTTGCCGCGATAGCGGTAGACCAGGCTCAGGCCGAGGCGCGTGAGGATGCGCACGTCGCCGTTGTTGCAGATGTTCTTCTGCAGGATCGGCACGAAATTCAGCCGAAAGCCCTGCGATGCGGCCGAGTGCGCTGCGTAGTTGGTCAGCGTGATGACGAAGACGAGGTTTTTCTTCTGCGCCAGCGAGCATTGCGCCAGCGAGGTCTCGCGGTCGAGCGGGACCGGGGTGAAGCGGTTGATTTCGGCGCAGGCCTGGGCAAGGGCACGGTCTGCATTGCGGGCGGGGCCCGTGAGGGCCGGCACGCCGGCGGCGGCCGTGCTGCGACCCGTGGCGGCGCCCACCAGCATGCGGGCCAGCGGCGTCAATTCCTGCATGGCCGTCGCCAGCGTGGTCGATTGGGCCCACACAGGGCTGGACAGCAACGGCAGGGCAAGCGCCAGGATGCACGAAGCACGCGCCCGGCGTTGGCGGCCTTTCACATCCAGACCGGTGTGAATGGCGGTGTGTTGAGTCACAGACATCCTCTTTGCCCACGGAGCCACAATTTTATTGAAAAAACTGTCGGGATGCGAGGCGCGCAGCGCACTGGGCGCTGCCGCCTTTAACTCAGGTCAGGTCCGTACCCGCACCATGGCAGAAATGCGCTCGGCCGCCTGCTGCAGCGGACCAAGAAACTGCTTCGTCATCTGTTTGCCGGAAGTCCGGTTGGCCTGTCCGCTGATATTCATCGCGGCGATGATATCGCCTGCCCGATTGCGGATTGGCGCCGACAGCGAAATCAGCCCTTCCTCAAGCTCCTGGTCGACCAGCGCCCAACCCTGTTGGCGCACGCCGGTAATGATCTCCTTCAGTGCATCGACGTCTGTAATGGTGCGCTGCGTGCGTGCCCGCCGGTCCGACTCGCGCAGTGCAATGTCGAGCTGATCCTCGGGCAGGCCCGACAGCAGCACGCGGCCCATCGACGTACAGAACGCCGGCAGGCGGCTACCGACCGACAGGTTCAGCGCGATGATCTTCTGCGTCGGCACGCGCAGCACGTAGACGATTTCCGTCCCATCCAATACCGAGGCAGAGCAACTTTCGTGCACTGTCTGCACGAGTTCCTCCATCACCGGCTCGGCCAGGTTCCAGAACGGCATCGAGGTGAGGTAGGCGAACCCGAGATCCAGGATCTTGGGCGTGAGGCGGAAGAGGCGGCCTTCAAAGCTGACATAACCCAGGCTGACCAGCGTGAGCAGGATGCGGCGGGCGCCCGCGCGGGTCAGGCCAGTGGCCTCGGCGACTTCGGAGAGCGTTTGCTCGGGGCGTTCGGCATTGAACGCGCGAATGACCGACAGCCCCCGTGCAAAGGACTGGACGTAGGAATCGCTGGGTTTTTCGGTGGGCAGTTCGGTAGCAGACATGCAAAGAAAGGCGAAAGCGGCGCAGTGGCCTCAAGACTACTGGCATTGCCCCGGTTTCGCTACTCGAACGGCTGATCGGTATGCGTACGCCTTGACACGCTCGGGAATGGAGGCGTAGATTAGTTCTTGGATCGAACGTGAGTTCGTATAGCGAACAAATGCGGGTAAGCCAACGTGGGCCGGACAGCAAAGGCCTGTGTCGATCCAATCGCCAAACAGGAGACTCGCAGGCCGCCCGGTTGCGGCTCGGCCATGTCCGGCCCCAGCGATGCTCCGAACCGCGCCAGCCATCGAGAATGTGCGGCGCCCTTGCCGGAGAATGCACGTGATCAACAAGCTTTGTCCGTCTGTGGAGGCCGCCCTGGCCGATATCCCGGACGGTGCCACCATCATGATTGGCGGGTTCGGTACCGCCGGCATGCCATCGGAACTCATCGACGGGCTCATCGCGCATGGCGCGCGTGAACTGACCATCATCAACAACAACGCCGGCAATGGCGAGACGGGCCTGGCGGCGCTGCTCAAGGCGCGCCGCGTGCGCAAGATCGTCTGCTCGTTCCCGCGCCAAGCCGATTCGTATGTGTTCGATGCGCTCTACCGCGCCGGCGAAATCGAACTGGAGCTCGTGCCGCAAGGCAACCTGGCCGAGCGCATCCGCGCCGCGGGCGCCGGCATCGGCGGTTTTTTCTGCCCGACCGCCTATGGCACGCAATTGGCCGAAGGCAAGGAAACGCGCATCATCGACGGCAAGCCGTACGTGTTCGAGCTGCCGCTGACCGCTGACTACGCCCTCATCAAGGCCCTGCGCGCAGACCGCTGGGGCAACCTCGTTTATCGTAAGACGGCACGCAACTTCGGGCCGGTGATGGCGATGGCGGCCAAGTGCACCATTGCGCAGGTCAGCGAGACGGTGGAGCTTGGCGAGCTGGACCCGGAGCACATCGTCACGCCGGGCATTTTTGTGAAGCGCGTCGTGCAACTCGGCAACGCTGCGCAAGCCAAGGAGGCCGCATGAGCGCCGAAACTACCGCCAAGGTTCAGCGCTGGACGCGCGACCAGATCGCTACACGTGTGGCGCGTGATATTCCCGATGGCTCGGTCGTCAACCTGGGCATCGGCTTGCCGACGCTGGTGGCCAATCAGTTGCCGGCCGACCGCGAAATCATCCTGCACACCGAGAACGGCCTGTTGGGCATGGGCCCCGCGCCCGCGCCCGGGCAAGAAGACGAAGACCTCATCAACGCCGGCAAGCAGCCGGTCACCATCAAGCCCGGTGCATCGTTCTTCCATCACGCCGATTCGTTTGCCATGATGCGAGGCGGCCATCTCGACTATTGCGTGCTCGGCGCCTTCCAGGTGTCAGCCACGGGCGACCTGGCCAATTGGCACACCGGCGCACCCGATGCAATTCCTGCCGTGGGCGGAGCGATGGATCTGGCCATTGGTGCCAAGCGCGTCTTCGTCATGATGGAGCACCAGACCAAGCAGGGCGAAAGCAAGATCGTGCCGTCGTGCACGTACCCGCTGACGGGCATCGGCTGTGTCGATACCATCTACACCGACCTCGCCGTGATCGACATCACGCCCGAGGGGCTGGTGGTGCGGGAGATGGCCGACGGCCTCGATTTCGATACGCTGCAGACGATGACGGCGGCGCCGTTGCGTCGTGCCTAGAACTATTGGAGACAGAACAATCATGACCGAAGCCTTTATCTGCGACGCCATCCGGACCCCCATCGGCCGCTACGGCGGCAGCCTGTCTGCCGTGCGTGCGGATGATCTTGGCGCGGTGCCGCTCAAGGCGCTGATGGCGCGCAACCCGCAGGTCGACTGGTCGGCCATCGACGACGTGATTTTCGGCTGCGCCAACCAGGCCGGCGAAGACAACCGCAACGTGGCGCGCATGTCGCTGCTGCTGGCCGGGTTGCCGGACAGCGTGCCGGGTTCGACCATCAACCGCCTGTGCGGCTCGGGCATGGACGCGACCGGCACCGCTGCGCGCGCCATCCGCTCGGGTGAGACCTCGCTGATGATCGCGGGCGGCGTGGAGAGCATGAGCCGCGCGCCGTTCGTGATGGGCAAGGCCGCGAGCGCCTTCTCGCGCGATGCCGCCATCTACGACACCACCATCGGCTGGCGTTTCGTCAACCCGTTGATGAAGGCGCAATATGGTGTCGACTCGATGCCCGAAACCGCCGAGAACGTCGCCACCGACTACAAGGTCAACCGCGAAGACCAAGACCGCTTCGCGCTGCGCAGCCAGGCCAGCGCCGCGCGTGCGCAGGAAGACGGCACGCTCGCGCAGGAAATTACGCCCGTGACGATCCCGCAGAAGAAGGGCGACGCCATCGTGGTGGACCGGGATGAGCATCCTCGCGCGACGAGCATGGAAGCGCTCGCCAAGCTCAAGGGTGTGGTGCGTCCGGACGGCACCGTGACCGCCGGCAACGCTTCGGGCGTCAACGATGGCGCCTGTGCGCTGCTCCTCGCCAACGAAGACTCCGCCAAGCGCTTTGGCCTAACCCCGCGTGCGCGCATCGTCGGCATGGCGACCGCTGGCGTGCCACCGCGCGTGATGGGCATTGGCCCGGCACCGGCGTCGCAGAAGCTGCTCAAGCAGTTGGGCCTGACGATTGATCAGATGGACGTGATCGAACTGAACGAAGCCTTTGCTGCGCAGGGTTTGGCTGTGACGCGTCAACTGGGCCTGCGTGATGACGACCCGCGCGTCAACCCGAATGGCGGCGCCATCGCACTGGGCCACCCGCTCGGCATGAGCGGCGCACGCCTGGTGACGACGGCGATGTATCAGCTGCAACGCACGGGCGGACGCTATGCGCTGTGCACGATGTGCATCGGCGTGGGCCAGGGCATTGCGCTGGTGATCGAACGCGTTTGATACGACGATGACCAGCGGACTGCTCGATCGCGCATTCTCCACACCGGCCATGTTGGCGGTGTGGTCCGATGCGGCCACGGTGCGCGCGATGCTCGATGTGGAGGCCGCGCTCGCGCAGGCCGAGGGCGCGGTTGGCGTGATTCCGGCGCAAGCCGTTGCGCCGATTCGCGCGGTGTGCGCCAACGTCACGTTGGACTTGGACGCGCTGGGCACCGCCGCTGCCAGCGCTGGCAACCTGGCGATCCCACTGGTCAAGCAACTGACCGCCGCCGTCGCGCAGCACGATGAACACGCCGCGCGCTACGTGCATTGGGGCGCGACCAGCCAGGACATCATCGATACCGGTCTGATGCTGCAGTGGCGGCAATCGGCGGAGTTGATCGAAGCGGATTTGCAGAAGCTGGCGGACGCGCTGGCCGCGTTGGCGCAACGTCATCGCAATACGCCGATGGTGGCGCGCACGTGGTTGCAGCAAGCCCTGCCGACCACGTTCGGGCGCAAGGTTGCGGGCTGGCTGGACGCGGTGCATCGCGCGCAGGATCGCTTTGCCGCGCTGTGCGCGCATGTGCCCGCGCTGCAGTTTGGCGGCGCGGCGGGCACGCTTGCCAGCCTGAGCGAACATGCACGTGCCGTTGCTCAAACGCTGGCGCACGAACTTGATCTGCCGCTGCCTGCGCTGTCGTGGCACGGCGAGCAAGATCGAATCGCCGATATTGGCGCGACGCTTGCGCTGCTGACCGGCACGCTGGGTCACTGCGCGCGCGACCTGTCGCTAATGACGCAGACGGAGGTCGGCGAGGTTGCCGAGCCGTCCGGTGCGGGCAAGGGCGGATCTTCCACCATGCCGCATAAACGCAACCCGGTCGGTTGCGCGACGGTGCTTGCTGCGGCCACGCGCATGCCGGGGTTGGCGAGCACGCTGCTGTCTGCGTTGCCGCAGGAGCACGAACGCGCGCTCGGCGGTTGGCAGGCGCAATGGGCGACGTTGCGTGAGATGACCTGTCTTGCCGCCGGCGCGCTCGATCGCATGTGCGAGATTGTTGAAGGTTTGCATGTTGACGCCGCTCGCATGCGCGCGAATCTCGACCTCACGCACGGCCTGATCCTCGGTGAAGCCGTGATGCTGGCGCTCGGCGCAGATCTTGGTCGCCTGCAAGCACACCATGTGGTCGAAGCTGCCAGTCGCAAAGCCTTACAAGAGAGCAAAACGCTGTATGACGTGCTGGCCCAGGACGCCGACGTCCTGCGCATCTGGGGCACGGCCACGCCGCAACGGCTGAGCGCGCTGCTCGATCCCAATCATTACCTGGGCGATGCGGGCGCCGCAGTCGACCGCGTGCTTGCCGAACACGCTCGCCGCCATCCCTGAACACACATTCCACGGAGACACCATGCCCTGGCTTGAACACGACAATGTCCGCCTGTATCACGAATTCGATGATGGGCCCGCCACGGGTAAGCCGGTGCTGGTGCTGTCGAACTCCCTGGGCACGAACCTGGGCATGTGGGAGCCGCAGCTCGAAGCGCTGCGTCAGCACTTCCGCCTGTTGCGCTATGACCAGCGTGGCCACGGCCAGTCGAGCGTGCCCGACGCGCCGTTTGGCGTCGCCCAACTCGGCGGGGATGTGCTTGCACTGCTCGATCACTACAACATTGAGCTTGCGCTGTTCTGCGGCCTGTCGATGGGCGGCCTGACTGGCCTGTGGCTGGCCGCGTATCACGGCGAGCGCTTCCCGCGCATGGTGGTGACGAACACCGCCGCGCTGATCGGCACGCAGCAGAGCTGGAACACGCGCGTCGCGCAGGTCGAAGAGGGCGGTATGGCCAGCATTACGGAAACGGTGCTGGAGCGCTGGTTCACGCAGGGCTACCGCGATGCCAACGCAAGCCGCGTCGACATCGTCAAGGCGATGTTGCTGTCCACGCCGGACGCCGGCTACAACGGCAACTGCGGCGCGATTCGCGATGCGGATCTGCGTGCGCAACTGCCGAGCATCCGTGTGCCGATGCTGGTAATTGGCGGCACGCACGATATCTCCACGCCCGCCGCGCAGACCAAGCTCATTGCAGACGGCGTGCCGGGTGCGCAATACATCGAACTCTCCGCTGGCCACCTCTCCAACTGGGAGCAGGCTGACGGCTACACCGAAGCGCTGGTCAGCTTCTTGACGACGGGCGTTGCGCGCGAGGTCGCGCATGGATGATCGTGAACGCTACGCTGCGGGCATGGAAGTGCGGCGCGCTGTGCTTGGCGATGCGCACGTCGACCGTGCCAACGCCGCACAAACCGAGTTGACCGCGCCGTTCCAGGATCTCATCACGCGCTATGCCTGGGGCGAAATCTGGACGCGCCCTGGTTTGCCGCGCCACACGCGCAGTCTGCTGACGATTGCCATGATGGTCGCCCTCGGCCGCGACGGTGAGCTGCGTCTGCATCTGCGTGCCGCTGCCAACAACGGCGTCACGCGCGACGAGATTCAGGAAACGCTGCTGCAGACCGCCATCTACTGTGGCGTGCCGGCAGCCAACCATGCGTTCCATCTGGCGCAGACGGTGTTTGCGGAGATGGATGCCGAGGGCGCTGCCAGCAATTGATGCCGGTCGCCTTGGTGCGCGCTATGTAGTCCATCCAGAATCGCATCGCCGACGGCGCGCTTGACGATTGTCGGAGTGCGTCCGTCTGTGGGGCCCAGCGCGTGCAGGCGTGTCTTAGTTTGTCGCTGGAGGCTCGGCGTTGACGAACGGCCCGAGGGAATCCGCGTATTTGATCAAGTCGGCGTCACGCGTGATGCCGAGCTTGCGCATTGCCGCCAGTTTCTGTGCACTGATGGTCTTCTTGCTTCGATGCAGTTTCTCAGCGATTTCCGTCACCTTATAACCCTCGCGGAAGAGCCGGACGATCTCCGACTCTCGTTTCGACAGCGCGCTGCCGGAGCCAATATCCGCTTGGGTGACGAGTGAAGCGATCGCTGGCGACAGATAGCTGCCGTTAGCGTAAGCCGCGTGCACGGCGGCGACCATGTGTGAAATCGAGTCGGATTTGCTTGCGATGCAGTGCACGCCAAGCAGCTGCAGCGCGCGAAACACCGGGGGAGAACTGAGCATCGTGACCGTTACGATCCGCAATTGCGGGTAGCGTCGCCTGAGGAAGGCGATCAATGCTTGGCCGTCGCCGTACTGCCCCGCAGCCGCGGGCATCACGTAGTCGAGCATCAGCACGTCGCAAGGTGTGGTGTCCAGCTGGTTGACCAGGGCTTTGGCGTCCGACACCACCGCAACGACATCGATCGTGGGCATGCGGCTCAAACCATGCGCTATACCGTGCCCCGTCACTGGGTGATCGTCCGCGACGATCACACGAACCGAAAATTCATCCATCGCATCCTCGCCCCATCGAAGCTGGCACCAAGGGACGCCGTCTTGCGTCTGATGCGTACGGATTGTATCTCAATATATTTTCTATTCCGGAGGTTGCAGCCGTTTTAGGCGAGGTTCAAATCTAAAAATTTCGCTAATTGTTTCAAAACACGTAGCGCCTACAATTCGCATCGGGACGGGGCACTCAGCGTCATGGAAGGCGGTCCGTTTGCGCGGTGCGGCCCCGGATTTCGATGTGTATGTCTTCGGTCTCCAGCAATAGCCGGTCTGCTGTCGGAATCAGGAAATATCAATCAGGAAAAGATATATCCTCGATTTTCAGTGCTACTGATACGTCATTGTAAATTGCAAGAAGGTATTGGCCGGTCCCGGCGTAACGACGCTGCCAGTCTGATAATAGGCGGCGAGCAGAGGAATGGAAAAATTACCGCCACTTGAACTGTAGCTGGTGAAGGGAATTGGTTGACTCAGCTGAAGCCGCGTGCCATAGCTGTTCATCAACTGTAGTCCGACGCCGGTGGCGGTGGATGGCACCAATGCCACCACCGAATTGGCTGAATCCAAAATCGGAGTTACGGGGTCGATCTGGTACGAAACAGTTTTGATTCCGCTAGGGCAGTTGAGCAACGAGATGTTGAAGAGCTTTAGTGCCGCTTTACTTCCAATGCTAGTAAATAGCTTGGTCTGAACCGTACCCATAGCGACAGTGACATTCGGTGTTGAGCACGTTTGTGGGACGATCAACGTACTGCCGTTCTGATAATAATTTGGCGACCAAGTTCCGCCCAATTGACTTTGATGGTGCTGCGGAACCATATTCACTATTCTCTCTGACGTAATGTATCCGCCAGCCTGAATGGAGTCGTTCAGCTTAACGTAGGCAAAGGCAATCTGGCCACCATCGGGTTGGGTATTTCCATTGCAGGAATATGATGCAATATATGGGTAGATTTGACTATCAGCGCCAATAAATTTCGACCATGAAGTCCAGCCGCAGTTATTGGCATAGAGGCGAACGGATACGGCTAAACCGATTCCTTGTACGTTCGTTGTATAAACTCTGGCGCTTCCTTGCGTGCCTCCCGGGTCGGCTATCCGCATTCCTGTGTCGGTTCCCGAGCCGATGTACAGGACCCCTGCTCCCGAAGAGTTGATGTTCGTCGTATTGCATTTGAAGGCGGATGATTGCGACGGGCCCAATATCCAGCCGGTCAAGTTGGTGCCCGCTACAGCATCACGTGGGACTGAAATTGTGGCGGGCATACTTAACGTACTGGTGACGCCACCACCGCTGCATGTTGCCGCCGCCTGAGCGTTCATGCTCCAGAAGGCGGTGGTCATCCCAATGGCAAAATAGATAGCTTTTGCCAGGTTGGATGGATGTGTATAAGTTTTATGCAGATGCGAATTGCGTGATAGTTGCGCGGTCATTTTCATTGATTTCCACTTTTTCCAATCGATGCGATGTCGGCGGTGCGAGCGTATTCGGGTCGCGTTGGCATTGATTGCTTATCTTCTGGTTTTAGCGCCCGATTTCAGCGCCGCTGCTGCAATCGTCGGCAACTCGCATTTGACGCTCAGGCGCAAAGGGAGACTGTCCGGAAGTGGCGAGGCGGGGACGGCATAACCAAAGCTGCAGCGCTGGTCGGATCGCTCGCCCCATTTGGCTGTGAGCGTGCCTGAGTCGGCGGGCACGCGCGCATAGATCTGTCCGCCCTGGCCGACTGCACCAACGCTGCTGCCCGAGGGGTCAATCACATCAGCACCAAAGGGCAGCGGCTTGCCGTCAGGCAGGGTCGCATGCGCGAGCAAGGTACGTCCCCTGACGGTTTGATAGTGCAGCATGACGACGGACCCGAGATGTGGCGCCACCTTCTGCGACGTTTCCTTGATTTCGACGTCCGCTGGCGATCCCTTCGGATCGATTTCGACAGTGTTGAGGCTGTATGGCGTCAGGTACGGGACGATTGCATAGCCATGCCGGTCAACGCGTACACCCGGCGCATTCGTTAACGAGGCGCCTTTGGCACCCCGCGCCTCAACGATGGCGATCGTGTCGCCCAGCGACTGGCCCAACGTAATGCCGCCGGGGTGCGCCACGATAGAGCCCATCGCGCCGACGGACATTTGCCGGAAGTGCGAGCCTGTGCTGGCGCCGGCGCGCAGCTCCGTGAAGGGAGCGCGATATTGCAGGTTCGCGCCGCCACCAACGGCGGTGCCGGTGTTCGCACTATTGTTGGCGTCAAGGTGAAGGTTGTAGCTCAGCTGATTGAGATCGCCTGCCGTGCCGTTAAAGCTGGTTTGGGCTTGTGTGTTGCCCCGCGTATCGTGCGTCAAGTTGGTCGATACCGTGGCGATGGTGCGGCTGACACGGCCGAGGGGAATTGTGACGCCGACATAGAACTGGGAATACTGTCGACCGTCGTTGCCGCTGCGCATGCGCGACACGCTAAGGTTGTACGAGATGCTGCGCCAGCTGTTGGTATAGCCAATCTGAAACTGGACGTCGCTGCTGGGTCGGTTCCAGTAGTTCTGCGCTGAAGCGGAGACATACAGGTTGCCGCGACGGTCTCCAAGCGGCTGGTTGGCGGACACCAGGAAGCGGCTGCGCGCTTGCCAAACCGCGCTCGTGTCTTCGCCGGCGCGCGCGTAACTGCGCAGGCGCGCGGCGTCCTGCAAGCTTAGGTATCCGCTGGTCGAGTAGCGGTAGGCGGCTACTGTCAGGTTCGTGCTGGTCTGCTCGAGCAGCTTGCTATAACCGACACGATAGCTTTGCCCGCGCATCGATGATGCGCCCGGTACGGAGGTCTGGGCCGCAGTCGCATCTACCGAGATCGCGCCCGCCTTCGTGTTGATGGCGATGCCTGCCTGCGTTGCACCGTAGCCCTGCGCACCGAGCAGCCCGCCGTACAGTGTTATCTGGTCGGTGATGCCACGCTGCATGATGCCCTGCGCAAAGTAGGGGGCCTTGCCACGCAGGCTCGAGTCACGCAACTGGCCGACCGTCAACGCGTAGCGGGTGACTCCTGGGCGCAGTAGCTGAGAAACGGATGCGTACGGCACACTGAAAGTATTCCGGCGGCCATCGGCTTCCTGGACGGTGACATCAAGGTTGCCGCCATATCCTGTGGCGTACAGGTCATCAAGGACAAATGGCCCGGGCGCAACGGTCGTCTCATAGATGATGTTGCCGTTCTGGCGCACCGTTACCTTCGCGTTGGTCTGTGCCACTCCACGCACAATAGGTGCATAGCCGCGCTTTGATTCCGGCAGCATGCGGTCATCGCTGGCAATCTGCACGCCACGGAAACCCACGCTGTCGAACAACTCACCACTAGTAAAGCTCTCGCCGAGCGTGATGCGTGATCGCAGGCGTTTCAAGTCCCGCTGGACGTAAGTCGCTACGTTTTGCCACTGCATGCGGCTGCCGCCGCTGCCGGAATCCTGCCAGCTCAGCGACGAATTGGAGCGCAGTTGCCAGCCGGCCACATTGACGCCGGTGTTCAATCCCAGGAAGCCCTGAGTCTGCGCGGTACCGTAAGAGTCGGTGCTGTAGAGGTTCGCGTTGTAATCGATAAAGCCGGCATTCACACCACGATCCCAATATTTGGGATCGACATACCCGCGTGGTGTGCGGCGCATGTCAGCCTGCGGTACGGTGATGATCAAGCGGAGGTCCGCCGCATCGAAGCTGGCGGTCGCATTTGGCAAGAGCGCTTCCAGACGTTCGCACGCATTTGCCGCGGCGAGCGGTTTGAGCGCGTCCGGAGAGAGGCTTGCCACGTTCGCCCCATAACGCTCCAGCATCGCCGGCGTAAAGCACGGCTGCGCTGGTTCGCCGGCATGCGCCCGCAGCGTGATGTCCTCGCTGGTGACCCAATTTCCATTGACGTACACGTCGGCGCGGTAGACGCCGGGCATCGTTTGGCCGCCACGCTCGAACCGGGATAGATCGACGGCGTTGTCACGCCGACCTTTAAGGAACGTAGGATTGAAGATCACATCCCCGTCTGTCGGGGCGTTCGAGTCCTGCGCGGCGCCGTCAAGCTGGGCGGGTGCTTTGCCTTCCCCGTAGTCTGTTGGAGTGCTCGCTGTCCGTAGCTCCCTTGCATTCGACGCAGCCGCAAAACCGCCCATCAGTAGCGCCGCGATAAGCGCGCTTGCTGGGCGGACAGGTACCCCGTGTGCGGAAGCCGGCCGATGACGGTTGGTACGAGTTGCGGACATGGGAAATCTCTTTGTAAAGATTTATAAAGATGGCGTGTGTCGATAAAATCTATTCACGCGCTCATCACCGATGGGGATTGAATTTAAATTGACGAATTCGAATAAATTCGGCGATGTTATGTTGAAAATGTTTTTATTTTTGGATAGTATTTTTCTTAAAACTCAGCGTGCCTATATGCGATTATTTGCGCAGGCTGCGTCGGCGAATCCCGTCGGGGTTCAAGCGAATTGGTAGAAAAATTCGTATGTGGAATACCAGACGTCAGGACGAGCAGTGTGTCGTCAGTCAGCGGTACATTTTTGAGAACGGCTCCCACTTCCCGGATGTTTCGAGGGGATGCGGTTTGGCATTGGCAGAGGCGATTCGATGCGTTCCGAGGCTTTCTGATCGCGTATCGATATCGCCTGCTCCTCAGCAGGGGGGCCTGACTACGGGCGATATGGCGTGGCAGGCCTCCCATATCTTCGCCAGCCCTTTAAGGCATGATCTGCGTTTGATGCGGTACGCCGGCACCGTAATCGTTCATCGACGTGTAATGCAGTTCCAGCGGGCCTGTGGGCAACGTTGCCAAGCTCTTCAAGGCGAAACGAAAAGTGGCGTTAGGCGCAACCATTCCCACACCGCCTTCCTCTGTCCGTCCGTCGTGCTGCAATCGGACTTCAGTCAGCGACACATGGTATGGGCTGGTGTTCTGGCATTCGAGCGTATAGGCGCCGGAACTCTCGCGTATCAGCTTCCATGTGAGCTGTTCAGCGGCGCTATCCGGATCGCCGTGTAGACCGCTGGGCCGGAAAAAAATCTTGATGCGCGTGCGGAACGCGACTTGCAATTGATTGTGCTCGTCACCAGGGCGTGCACTGGGCGGAATATCCAGGACATTCAAATAGAACACGGATTCGCGGTCAACTGGCAGGGGCTCTTTCAGATAAACCAGACGGAGCGTCTGGCCCTTGCCCGGTTCGACGCGCGCGAGCGGGGGGGTCAGCATGAACGGCGCAGCGCTCTCTTCGGGCGATTCGTTGGCATTGCCGCTATCGATCCAAGCCTGCATCAGAGCGGGGCGATCTCCCTCGTTGGTGAGTTTGACGCTCACTTCACGCTGTTCGGCCGGGTAGATGACTCGCGTCCCGGAAATGACGACGTTGGCGTGGGCGCTTGCCGAAAGCAATGCACCGAGTAAATAAAGGGCCGCAAGAGAATGGCGCGTTAAAAAGTTCATGGTTTGAAATCGGTGTTTAAATGGCCGCGCAATAGCGCGGCCATCTGACGCTTAGTTGTAGTTCATCGAGAACGTGACCTGCGACGTCACTTGGCCCGCGTTAGCGGCTGCCTTGGCCGCCAGGTATTGCGCGTAGTACTGCATCGTTGCGGAACCATCCGTGATCGTTACCGTTTGCGAATTGGCATTGGTGGTGATGTTGATCGGCTGGTATTTGTCGTTCAGCAACTGAACTTGTGCATTGGAGCCACCGGCGGTCTGGTTGACCAGTGCGCCGGTAGCCGAATCGACCGTCGAACCGATCTCGAAGTGCGTTTGCGCAGATGCTCCCGAGCATGAGGTCAGGTTCAGTTGGAACGGCGTAACACCGGCGGTCGAGCCGACCGCGCGCAGTGCGGTGACCGACAGCGTCGGCAGCGTGACGTTGACGTTGGTTTGCGTGCCGCTGTCGTTGCCGTTGATCTTGCAGGTGGACCCGACCAGCTGGCCGGTGAACGAGATGGTGCCGTCAGTGGCGGAGGCTTGGGCCGAGGTGAGCGCCATGCCGAGAACAGCAGCGATGGAGAGTGAGAGTTTTGCCATTTTCATCTTGATTTTCCTTTGTAAAGAGTGTCTCGCTTTAAAGCGAGAAATGTGAGTGTTGATGGGTGCCGTAGAGATGAATATTCGAATGAATATATTCCCTATTTTTTATATTCTATGATTGCCCTCCAGACGAAATGCTGATTTGTTTTCCCCGTAGTCGTCGATGACGTCGCTGGGGCTCCATCGGCATAAGCGAAAAACATTGAGCCTAACGGAATTGCCTCAAATTTTTGAGCGAGAAAATGCGCTCTAGACGCCTAAATCGGGCGGCTAGATAAACAATCGGTTTAAATGGTGCTGAGCGGGTTATGTTAGGAACAACTTGCGGCTCGCGATATAGGACGAGCACCTGACCTGGGACTTCTTCCATAGGACGAATGCCTGACTGGTAGTTTTCCGCATGGGTCGAACGCTGGATCTATGGCTTGTTCAACGGCGCTGATCCAGCGTGAGATGTCGTTGTTGCACGAGACCGGCCGGTGGCCAGTGAGGCTGGCGCGAGATGGCCAACGGATCAACGCGTTGAAAGACGTGGTTCAAATGCGAAGGCCATGCGGGCCTTCGGATTGCCTCCAGCAGTTGCGATGAACGGCTGGCAACGGGCCGCAGATGTGCCTGGGCGTGTACTGCGAGATGGGACCGAGCCCCCGTGGGTGGACGAGGGCCGCGCACCATGGCGTGATCCGGTGCACAAAGAGGCCGGGCGCCTGGCCCATCAGGACAGGGTGCCGGACTTCATGCACCGCGGTCTACGACGAGGGCGCTCCCAGGCCTTAAAACGCATCGAGTGATCGTGTTGTGAACAACTGCGCAGATAACCTTCCTTGTCTATCTGGTGTGCTTGCGCTTGGCTGGAGCATGGCCGGGTTCGCGCCATTCGTCCGCTTCGTCGTTGAACAGCGACGTCACGAGGGCCCGGAGCCACTGACTGCGCGAGTCGTTATGAAACTTCCGGTGCCAGTGCTGCTTGAGATCGAAGCTGGGCAGTTCCAGGGGCGGCTCCATCACGCGGATGTTGGCGTGCGATTGCATGAACGACAGGCCCACCGCGTGCGGCACCGTCGCAATCAAGTCCGTGCGCGCCAGGATGAACGGAATGCTCATGAAATGCGGTGTAAGCAGCGACGGCTTACGTCGGATGCGCTTGCGTTCCAGAAACCGCTCGTACAGTTCCTGACTGCGCCCCTCGGCGCGCACCACGGCGTGCCCGTATTCCAGGAACTGCGCCATCGACAGCTTCGTATTGGCGCCGCGCGTGACAGGATGATCGGCGCGCACGATGCATGTGAAGTAGTGGGTAAACAGCCGCTGCTGGAAGAAGTTGTTCTTCTTCAAGTCGGGGAAGTAACCCACAGCCAGGTCGAGCGAACCGGTCTCAAGTGCGCGTTCGATCTGCGCCGGCGGTAGAGATACGGATTGCACCGACGCCCGCGGCGCCTGCCGCGCCATCGCCTCGACAATGCGCGGCAAAAACACCATCTCGCCCACGTCCGACAACGAGATCGAGAACGTGTGCGTGGTCGTGGCCGGATCGAACGCGCTGGTTTCCAGAATGCCCTGCTGCACACGCGCCAGCACATCGCGTGCTGCAGGAATGAGCGCCAGCGCTCGCGGCGTCGGCTCCATGCCGCGCGAGGTGCGTACGAACAGCGGGTCGTCAAACGCAGCACGCAGCTTTCCCAGCGCGGTGCTCACGCCAGGCTGGCTCATACCAAGCTGTTGCGCGGCCATGCTCACGCTGCGCGCGTCGTGCAGCGCCAGCAGGATCGGCAACAGGTTCAGGTCAAAGTCGGGCAGGGTAGACATGGCGGACGCACTATATGAATTGGCGATAAAGTTTATCGTCAATATTGCATTGTGCGATATCAAGGTGAGCACCAACAATGGTTGCCAGAACGATTCCAAATCCATCCGGAGACAACCATGCGCACCCAGGTCGCCATCATTGGCGCGGGCCCGGCAGGCCTTCTGCTCGGGCAGCTTCTGCACCGCAACGGCATCGACGCCGTCATCCTCGAAACCAAGAGCCGCGCCTACGTTGAAGAGCGCATCCGCGCCGGCGTGCTGGAGCAAGGCACGGTCGACGTGCTCAACGAAGCGGGTGTGGGCATGCGGATGCGCCGCGAAGGACTGGTGCACCATGGCATCGATCTGCTGTTTGGTGGCAAGCGCCATCGCATCGACCTGACCGCTATGTCGGGCGGCCGCTCGATCACCGTGTATGGGCAGCACGAGGTGGTAAAGGATCTGATTGCAGCGCGCGTGGAGCAGGGCGCACCGCTGCTGTTCGATGTGAGCGATGTGTCGGTGCACGACATCGAGTCGGCCACGCCTTCGGTGCAGTTCGTCCACGATGGCGTGCCGCAGACACTGCAATGCGATTACATCGCCGGATGCGATGGCTTTCACGGCATCTGCCGGCAAGCGATTCCGGCGCAGCGGCAAGCGGTGTTCGAGCGCGTGTATCCGTTTGCCTGGCTTGGCATCCTGGCGGAAGCCGAGCCCGCTGCGGAAGAGCTGATCTACGCGAGCCACGATCGCGGCTTTGCGCTGTTCAGCATGCGCTCACCCAAGATCACGCGGCTTTACCTGCAATGCAAGCCCGATGAAAACCTGGCCGAATGGTCCGATGTGCGCATCTGGGATGAACTCCACACGCGTCTGGAGAACAACGACGGCTGGCGCCTGAAGGAAGGTCTGATCCTGCAGAAGAGCGTCACGCCGATGCGTAGCTTTGTCTGCGAGACGATGCAGTACGGCCGCCTGTTCCTGGCGGGTGACGCCGCGCACATCGTGCCGCCCACCGGCGCGAAAGGCATGAACCTGGCTGTGGCTGACGTTCGCGTGCTGGCCCAGGCGCTCACCGCGCGCTACAAGCAGGACGACACCGCCCAGCTTGCAAGCTACTCCGAACGCTGCTTGCAACGCGTCTGGCGCGCCGAGCATTTCTCGTGGTGGATGACGTCGATGCTGCATCGCTTTGACGACCACACGCCGTTCATGCAAAGGCTGCAGCGCGCCGAGCTGGACTACGTGACCAGCTCGCCTGCCGGCGCCCGCGTGCTGGCCGAAAACTACGTCGGCCTGCCGTTTGCCGATACGTCTGCCGGTGCGTCGTTGAGCGTGGTCAGTAGTTCCAGGGCGGCGTAGTCGTCGGCTTGGACAGTGCGATGCGGGAGACCAGCGGGTGGAAGCCCAGCCCGCGCGAGGCCGTGTAGACCTTCTGCGCGTTGGCGGTCTTCAACGCGTAGTCGATCGTAAAGACGGGCACGTTCCCGGCACAGTATTTCTGCAGTTGGTCGATCGTCCATTGCGTGTCATCTGCACTGGCGGCCTTGTCGCCGCCGGAGGCGCTACCCCAAGCGGCGCCGGAACTGCCGCCGAACCACGTGTCTTCCTGCGAGATACCATCGATTGTTGCCAGCAGCGTTGATCCACCGCCGTCGTCAATCAATGAGGGTGCGTTTTGCTGGATCACCGCGAACTGTGGATTGATGGCGCGGCCCGCCGCACGGA
This sequence comes from Ralstonia pickettii, assembly GCF_000607165.1. Lineage (GTDB taxonomy): Bacteria > Pseudomonadota > Gammaproteobacteria > Burkholderiales > Burkholderiaceae > Ralstonia > Ralstonia holmesii. Next base: position 267,400 of record NZ_JFZG01000003.1, read on the forward strand.
TCTTGGCGATGAAATCGATCATGGCCTGCGCTGGGTCGATGCCAGCCGCTTGGGCCGCGTCTGCCACAGAAGGCTCGGCGTACGCCTCGACCCAATCCAGATAGACGCCGTCGAACCCTTCGCGCGCCAGTTGCGCGACGGCGCCGTTTGGCCCGAGCCAGAGCGCTTGCCAGCGCGGGTCCCAGAACGCAACGGGGTAGTCACCGGCCCAGCCATCGGGGTCGGCCTTGATGATGAAGTCGGGCGTGCCGGGGCCGTCAGCTGTCGGTGCCTTCCAACTCGACGCCCAATAGGTGCGGAAGTCTTCGGCCTCGCCAATGTCTATGTAGGCGAGCACTTTGCGCGCGGAGCCGTCGGGCTTGGTGCGCAGGCGCGCCACCATGTCGACGGTGTTGAAGTTTTCCAGCCCCTTGATGGTGTTGTTGGCCTCGATCACCAGCATGTCGTACGGCTGCGCGTCCAGCGCGTCAATCTGCGCGCTGGTGGTCATGCCCTGCAACTGATACATCCACGTCTGCACTCCTGCCAGCGGCGAGGTGCCGTTGACTCCGCAAACGCGTGTGGTTGTTGCGGCGGCAATCGTTTTCGACTGGGCGTTCGCCGCATTGGACGCTGCGCTGGCTTGCGGGCTCAATGACGAACCACCATCGCCGCCACCACAGGCAGACAGCGTCAGCCCGGCACACGCCAGGGCAATCGGAGAGATCAGGCGCATTGTCACTCTTGAAAGGATTGGGAGGCGGTGCCGTGCTCCGAGCGTGCATATCCGTTTGAATGCCACGGCAGGCACCAATCAATCCAAGCTAGCACAATCGGATCGCGCCGCACCGTGCGGCGGGGGCGTGACGTTCTGAAACTTCTTTAGACCAGCGTTCGTCGTCGCTTCCGACCTCTTTGCCATGGCCGATGATTGGTCTGCGCATGCTGTGCCGTGCCCGAAGTCAAACGTTGCCGTCGCTTTCATCGCCATGCAAAACGCACGGGTGTATAGTCGGACAGCACTCGACGTTCAAGAAGGGGGCATTTCAGATGGACACTTCGCCGGCGGGCCAATACAAAGGCTTCGACATTTATCCGTTGGCTTTCCAACATGAACGCACGGCACGCTGGCCCGAGGCCAGGGAAGATCGCAGCTACAACGCAGCCGTGATGATCTGTCGGGCGGGGGAGTCGCCCGAACCCGGGCAGACCCAGGTCTTCCGCCTCTCGGGGGACCGGCAATTCAGCAATGTGGGTGCTGCGCGCATCGCAGCGCTGCGCTTTGCTGAGAGCATCATCGATGGTGACGTGCCTGAACTGTCGCTTCCCGCCGACGGCGCCTGAACCCGCAGAACCTGCCCGTGGTAGAATAGCAGGCGAATCCGGCTCGCCGCCGGGCCAATCATGGTCGGTGGCGGCTGAGTCCAGCACCGGGGAATACCCCGCGCCGAGTCGGGCGGCGCGCATCTGCGACCGCCACCCATCCTCGCTCTCGCTTGCACGAAACGGCGCGCGCCATTGGCGGGCGCGATTTGTGTTTCGTGCAGCTCGGTACCCCCCAAGCCCGCTGTCCGGGCAGATGATCGCGGCGTGCCGCTGCATGCTCCTCATGGCGTGTGGCGTGGTTCGGGTGGGTCATCACAACATTGCAACCATCGGCGCAGCCGCGTGCTGCATACAAAGGAACGAGTTTGGCCAAGGAAGAACTGATTGAATTTGAAGGGGTGGTGTCTGAAGCGCTACCCGACAATCGTTTTCGCGTGCAGTTGGAAAACGGCGTGGAAATCTGGGCTTATGCATCGGGCAAGATGCAGAAGCACCGCATCCGCATTCTCGCGGGCGACCGCGTGAAGCTGGAAATGTCGCCGTACGACCTCACGAAGGGTCGCATCAACTACCGGCACAAGTAAAAAACGGCTGTGCCGCCAAGACGTCCATCCCGTGGGCGTTTCGAAGAAACCGCGTGTCTGCCCGACTCGCGGTTTTTTTATTATTGCTGCGTAAGCAGTGTTAAATTTCGTTGATCTGCCGACAACATCCGGTATCATGCCGCTTGGCTGCCAACGGGGGGAACACAGTTGGCGGTCAACTGAAGTGCAGGGCTTGTCATATTTTTCAAGCCGCGTGCTGCCCTCGGGTGAGCTCGCGCCAGCTGTACCAGTCCACTCATAAGCGCACGGCCGTTGATCGATTCATCGACTCAGCAGGACCTCTAATCGCGCATCCATTCGCCGACCGGGGCGTCATCTGACGCTCGCACCCGTTCGGTGTTCAGTGTGTCAAAGGAGTCACACCACATCGGGATACCGCACAGGTAGGACGGCGCTTGTCCATCGCAGTACTGGGCGTAACGTTTTTGCGTCCGAGGGAATAGAAAATCACAATGTTGGAAACCAAGAAAGCAGCACAGAGGGCGGCGCGCATGAGCCTGCGCGCTTTGGTGGGTCTGGCGGCGGCAACAACGCTGACAGGCCTGGGAATACAAAATGCCTCGGCGCAGGCCACGCGCCCGAAGGCCCCCATCTATGGCGTCACGCTTGACGACGTCAGCAGCATCAACGCGATCGTGGCCTCGCTCACGCACCTGCCGTACAAGCCGACCGTGCGCGTGGTCTTTGACCCGGGTACATCGGCAGCCGACTATTACGCACCGCTGGTCAAGCTTCATCAAGTTGCCTACGTGATGGGCGAAGTGATGGATTCGTACTATTTCCCGGTCGACCCGACCACTTACAGCGCACGCACCAACGAGTTGGTGAGCACGCTGAAGGATGTCGTGGACGTATGGGAGATCGCCAATGAAATCAACGGCGAATGGTTGCGTGCCAATCCGAGCGGTCCGACCGCGACGGCAACGTCGCAGGAGCAGCAGATCGGTCAGATGGTCGGCAATGCCTACGACATCGTCAAGGGCGCGGGTGGCCTGGTGTCGGTGACGATGTACTACAACGACGATGGCAAGGGCACCAACTGCTACGAACTGTCGATGGACTCATGGCGTACCTGGGCGACCAACTTCCTGCCCTCCCGTGTGCTGCAAGGCGCGGACTACGCATTGTTCAGCTACTACCCGTACCAGGACTGCCCAGGTTTGAATCCGTCGTGGGCAAACGATTTCAAGTTGCTTGAAAGCATCTTCCCGGTCGCGAAGGTGGGGTTTGGTGAGATCGGTACGTCCAGTACGTCGGCGCCGCTGTCGGTGCAGCAGAATCTGATCAAGTCGTACTACCCGATGGGTACCACCCAGATGGCAGCCGACCCGCGCTTCATCGGTGGCTACTTCTGGTGGAACTACGTTGAGCAGATGCTGCCGTACAGCACCAGTTCGTACTGGAGCTTGCTGAACAACACCATCAAACCGCTGACGGCACCGCAATAAGAAGAGGCTGCAGCCTCTCCTCGCAAAAGGGTGGGACTCCGCGCCGGACGGACGGGACACGATCCGGCAACAAAAAACCCGCGCAGCGTGAGCTGACGCGGGTTTTTTCTATGGCGACGCGCGTATTAGCTCAGCCGCGTGCAGCCAGATAGGCGCGGAAGTCGTCAGCGACTTCCTTGTGCTTGAGCGCGAGTTCCACCGTTGCCTTCAGGTAGCCCAGCTTGCTGCCGCAGTCGTAGCGCACGCCTTTGTAGCGATAGGCTAGCACCTGCTCTGCGGACAGCAGCGACTGGATGGCGTCCGTCAGTTGCAGTTCACCGCCCGCGCCAGGCTTGAGGTTGCGGATGTGTTCGAAAATGCGCGGCGTGAGGATGTAGCGGCCGACCACGCCGAGGTTGGACGGAGCGTTCTCGGGTGCCGGCTTTTCGATGATGCCCGACATCTTGATGACGCTGCCGTCTTCTTCCCACGGGCGCCCATCGACCACACCGTACGAGCGGCTCTGCTCCCGGTCGATCTCTTCCACGCCGATCACCGAGCAGTTGTAGTGTTCGTACAGGTCGACCATCTGCTTCATGACGGGCGGGTCGCCGTCCAGCAGGTCGTCAGCCAGGATGACTGCGAAGGGCGCGTCGCCGACGAGCTTCTCAGCACATTGCACGGCATGGCCCAAGCCCAGCGCTTCAGGCTGGCGCACGTAGAAGCAATCCACATGCGACGGCTTGATGGAGCGCACGACCTCGAGCAGCGCGGTCTTGTGCTTGGCTTCAAGTTCTGCTTCCAGCTCGTAAGCCTTGTCAAAGTGATCTTCGATGGCGCGCTTGCTGCGGCCCGTGACGAAGATCATCTCGGTGATGCCGGCGGCCATGGCTTCTTCCACGGCGTACTGGATCAGCGGCTTGTCCACGACCGGCAGCATTTCCTTCGGGCTGGCCTTGGTGGCTGGCAGAAAGCGGGTTCCGAGCCCCGCGACGGGGAAAACGGCTTTGGTGACGCGTTGCATCGTGGTTTCCTTGATATCGATTGTTCTGGGCGCTCAGGCAGTCTGTACCGGCAGCCGTGCAATCTGGGCTTCCAGCTTGGCGAGCGTGGCTTTGAAATCCGTCACACGCTTTTGTTCCTGTTCCACCACGGCGGCCGGCGCGCGGGCAACGAACGATTCGTTGCCGAGCTTGGCTTCGCACTTGGTGATCTCGCCGCGCAGGCGGTCGATTTCCTTCGACAGACGCGCATGCTCGGCGGCCACGTCGATCTCGATCTTCAGCAGCAGCTTGTTTTCGCCGACGATGGCGACCGGTGCGCCGGCGCCGTCCTGCTCCATGGCAGCGGCATCCGTGTAGACCTTCACTTCAGAAAGCTTGCCCAGCGCTTGCACGTACGGCGCCGCCACCTGCAGGAACTCGGCTTCGCCATTGGCGTAGAGCGGCACGCGTTGCGCGGGGGAGATGTTCATCTCGCCGCGAAGATTGCGGCAGGCGTCCACCAGTGCCTTCAACTGCTGAACCCATTGCTCGGCCTGCTCGTCGATCTTGGACAGCACGGCGCGCGGGTATTCCTGCAGCGCGAGGCTTTCGGTGCCATCGCCCTTGGCGCGGCCGGCCATCGGCGCAACCTTCTGCCAGAGTTCTTCGGTAATGAACGGAATGATCGGATGGGCGAGGCGCAGCACCGTTTCCAGCACACGCAGCAGCGTGCGGCGCGTGGCGCGCTGCTGAGCCGGCGTGCCGGTCTGGATCTGCACCTTGGCGAGTTCCAGGTACCAGTCGCAGTATTCGTCCCAGACGAACTTGTAGATGGCGTTGGCGATGTTGTCGAAGCGGTAGTCGGCAAAGCCTTTTTCCACTTCGGTTTCCACGCGCTGCAGCAGCGAGACGATCCAGCGGTCGGCCTGCGAGAAGTGCAGCGTGCCTTCAGGGCCGCAATCACCGACGCATTCCTGCATGCCGCAGTCCTGGCCTTCAGTGTTCATCAGCACGAAGCGCGTGGCGTTCCAGAGTTTGTTGCAGAAGTTGCGATAGCCCTCGCAGCGGCCCGGGTCAAAGTTGATGCTGCGGCCAAGCGTGGCGAGCGAGGCGAACGTGAAGCGCAGCGCGTCGGCACCGAATGCGGGAATGCCTTCGGGGAATTCCTTGCGTGTGCGCTTCTCGACCTTGGGCGCGTCCTTCGGGCGGCGCAGGCCGGTCGTGCGCTTGGCGAGCAGCGGCTCCAGCGCGATGCCGTCGATCAGATCCACCGGGTCGAGCGTGTTGCCCTCGGACTTACTCATCTTCTTGCCTTCCGAGTCGCGCACGAGGCCGTGCACGTAGACGGTGTGGAAGGGCACTTCGCCGGTGAAGTGCAGGGTCATCATGACCATGCGCGCCACCCAGAAGAAGATGATGTCGTAGCCCGTGACCAGAACGGTGGACGGCAGGAAGTGCTTCAGTTCCGGCGTGTCAGCCGGCCAGCCCAGCGATGAGAACGGCACCAGCGCGGACGAGAACCATGTGTCCAGCACGTCGTCGTCACGCGTGAGCGTGCCGGTGTAGCCCTTGGCCGCCGCTTGGGCTTTGGCTTCCTCTTCCGTGCGGCCGACGTATACGTTGCCGGCTTCGTCGTACCACGCCGGAATTTGGTGACCCCACCACAGTTGACGCGAGATGCACCAGTCCTGGATGTTATTCAGCCACTGGTTGTACGTATTGACCCACTGCTCGGGCACGAGCTTGATCTTCCCGCTCTGTACGGCATCGAGCGCCACTTCGGCGATGGAGCGGCCCGGGAAGCGCGTGCCCTCCGGCGCCGGTTTGCTCATGGCAACGAACCACTGATCCGTCAGCATCGGTTCGATGACGACACCGGTACGGTCGCCACGCGGCACCATCAGCGTGTGCTTCTTGACTTCAGCCAGCAGGCCCTGCGCTTCGAGATCCTCGACCATCTTCTTGCGCGCGTCGAAGCGGTCCATGCCGGCATAGGCAGCCGGCGCATCGGCAACGATCTTCGCGTCGAGCGTCAGGATCGACAGCTGTGGCAGCTTGTGGCGCAGGCCCACGGCGTAGTCGTTGAAGTCGTGGCCCGGGGTGACCTTGACCACGCCGGTGCCGAACGCGCGGTCTACGTATTCGTCTGCAATCACCGGGATCTTGCGGTCGGTCAGCGGCAGGTGAACGAACTTGCCGATGAGGTGGGCGTAGCGCTCATCCTCGGGGTGCACCATCACGGCCGTGTCGCCGAGCATTGTCTCGGGGCGGGTGGTGGCAACCGTCAGGTGGGTCAAGCCGCGCACGGCGTCCGGTTCGGCCAGCGGATAGCGGATGTGCCACAGCGAGCCTTCTTCCTCTTCGCTCACCACTTCCAGGTCGGATACGGCGGTGCCGAGCACCGGGTCCCAGTTGACGAGGCGCTTGCCGCGGTAAATCAGGCCCTGCTCATACAAACGCACGAAGACGTCGCTGACCGCGCGCGACATCTTCGGGTCCATCGTGAAGTATTCGCGCTCCCAGTCGATCGAGGCACCCATGCGGCGCACCTGGCGCGTGATGGTCGAGCCCGATTGCTCCTTCCATTCCCAGATCTTCTCGACGAACTTCTCGCGGCCCATGTCGTGGCGCGACACGCCTTGGGCATCCAGCTGGCGCTCGACGACGATCTGCGTGGCGATGCCGGCGTGGTCGGTGCCCGGTACCCACAGCGTATTGGCGCCGGCCATGCGCGCGTGGCGCGTCAGGCCGTCCATGATGGTCTGGTTGAACGCGTGGCCCATGTGCAGCGTGCCCGTCACGTTCGGCGGCGGGAGCTGGATACAGAAGTCGGGCTTGCCGGCTTCGAGCGTCGCGCGGGAGACGCCCATCGCTTCCCAAGCCGCGCTCCACTTCTGCTCGATGGTGGCGGGTTCGAAACTCTTGGCGAGGGACTGGTTTTGATCGGTCATGCTGACGGGGCGCTATGGGCGCAAAAAGACGTTTGGCCCAGGAAAATGGCGGGCGAAAGCTTGGAATTATACGGCGTGTCGATGTGCGGCACGGGCGAAGCCGTGAATGCGGCCGGTATAATTTCAGGATTCTGCCGAGGCTCCTCCCGCATGTCCGACCTGCTCGCCAATCTGAACCCCGAACAACGCGCTGCCATCACGCTTCCCGATGAATCGGCGCTGATCCTGGCGGGGGCGGGCAGCGGCAAGACGCGTGTGTTGACCACCCGCATCGCGTGGCTGATCCAGAGCGCGCGGGTCTCGCCGGCAGGTGTGCTGGCCGTCACGTTTACGAACAAGGCGGCCAAGGAAATGACGGCCCGCCTGCAGGCCATGCTGCCGATCAACACGCGCGCCATGTGGATCGGCACGTTCCACGGTCTGTGCAACCGGTTGCTGCGCGCGCATTACCGTGATGCCGGCTTGCCGCAGACGTTCCAGATTCTGGATACGCAAGACCAGCTCTCTGCCGTCAAGCGTCTGCTCAAGTCGCTCAATATCGACGACGAGAAATTCCCGCCAAAGAACGTCCAGTACTTCATCAACGGCTCCAAGGAGCAGGGCTTGCGCGCGGGCGATCTGGAAATCGCCAACGAGTACGACCGCCGCATGGCCGACCTCTACGCCGCTTACGACGCGCAATGCCAGCGCGAAGGCGTGGTCGATTTTGCCGAACTGCTCCTGCGCTGCTACGAACTGCTGCGCTACAACGACGCTATCCGCGCGCACTACCAACGGCGCTTCAAGCACATCCTGGTTGACGAGTTCCAGGATACGAACAAGCTGCAATACGCCTGGCTGAAGATTCTGGCCGGCCTAGGCGAGCCTGGCGTCACGCCCAACGCCATCTTTGCCGTGGGCGACGATGACCAGAGCATCTACGCGTTTCGTGGTGCCAACGTTGGCAATATGGTCGACTTTGAACGCGAATTCCGCGTCGAGCACCGGATCAAGTTGGAGCAGAACTATCGCTCGCACGGCCACATCCTCGATACCGCCAACCACCTGATCTCGCACAACACGCGTCGGTTGGGAAAGAACCTGCGTACCGATGCCGGCCATGGTGAGCCGGTGCGTGTCTACCAGGCCGCGACGGACGGGCAGGAGGCCGGCTGGATCGTCGAAGAAATCCGCGACCGTATTGCCAGCGGCGCGGCGCGTTCGGAAATCGCCATCCTGTATCGCAGCAACGCGCAGTCACGGGTGATCGAGCACGCGCTGTTCTCGGCCGGCATCGCGTACAAGGTGTACGGCGGTCTGCGCTTCTTCGAGCGTGCGGAAATCAAGCACGCGTTGGCATATATCCAGTTGCTGGAAAACTCGGACAACGACGCTGCGTTCGGCCGTGTGGTGAACTTTCCGGCGCGCGGCGTTGGGGCGCGCTCCCTGGAGCAGTTGCAGGATGCGGCGCGGCTGTATGGCATCTCGCTCGCAGCGGCGGTGCCGTATCTCACGGGGGCGGCGGGCACCAAGTTGTCGGCGTTTGTGCGTCTGATCGAACAGATGCGTGCCGACACGCGCCAGATGACGCTGCCCGAAATTGTCCAGCATGTCATTCACGCCAGCGGCCTGATCACGCATTACCAGGGTGAGAAGGAGGGCCAGGACCGCATCGAGAACTTGCAGGAGTTGATAACCGCGGCGCAAGCCTTCGTTGCCGAAGAAGGTTACGGCGTCGACGCGATTGCAACCGCGCTGCCGGTGCGCCACGACGCCATGCTGCGCATCGAAGGCGGCGAGATCGATACCGCCTCTGAACTCGTGACCGACGAGACGCCCGCTGAGATGACGCCGCTGGTTGCGTTTCTCACGCACGCCTCGCTTGAAGCGGGCGACAACCAAGCCCAGGCCGGCCAGGATGCCGTGCAGATGATGACCGTGCATGCGGCCAAGGGGCTGGAATTCCACGTCGTCTTCATCACCGGGCTGGAAGAGGGCTTGTTCCCGCACGAAAACAGCCAGATGGAGAAGGACGGCCTGGAGGAAGAGCGCCGCCTGATGTATGTGGCGATCACCCGTGCGCGCGAGCGGTTGTATCTGTCATTCGCGCAAAGCCGGGTGCTGCATGGTCAAATCCGCTACCACATCCGCTCACGCTTCTTTGACGAACTACCCGAAGACACGCTGAAGTGGCTGACGCCGCAGCACTCGGGCTACCAGGCGACGCGCCGTGTGCAAGGCGATTCCGCCTGGGGGAAGGATTGGTTCAAGCGCCCCGAGCGCGGTGATGACGACGCTTACACCGGCCGCCCGACTGGCGGCATGGACACCGGCAAGAACTACGCCGATGCCAAGCGCGCGGAGGCCACGGGCTTCCGCGTCGGCCAGTCGGTGTTCCACAACAAGTTCGGGGAAGGCGTCATCACGACGCTGGAAGGCGAGGGCGCAGAGGCGCGTGCCCAGATCAAATTCAACCGCCACGGGGTGAAGACGCTGGCGCTGGGCATCGCCAAGCTGGACCCGATCAACTGAGCGCTGATCGGGTCGTCGGGCCCGATCAGGCGGTCGTGTCAGTCGTCTGGCCGGCCGCTTGCGTCACGTTGAAGCAGCCGCGGTACGTGGCGTAGAACGAGCAGTACAGCACCGCCATCACCAGAATCCGGTACGGCGTGGCGATGATCGGGGCGATGTTGTTGGCGCCGCTCGACGCGAACAGCGCATCGATGAACAGCGGCACGGCGATCAGCAAAATTGCGACCAGCACGCCGTACACGATGAAGGCTGCCCGGTTGCGCCACACGGACATCCAGCTGAAGAACAGCGCCTTGCCCACCGGAATGCCGTGCCATGCGACCAGCAACGGCGCAAACCAGAACAGCACCGCCACCGGGATGTACAGCACCGAGCCCATCACCATGGCAAGGTAGAACTCGCGGATGGCCTCAGTCGTGAGCGGCTTGTCGCTGACCACGGTCATGAGCGTGTCAACGTCCACCATCGTCATCAGCACGCCGCTGACTACAAGTACCGATACGCCATAGATGCCGCCAAGCTTGAGCAGGCTGCGCATTGCATCCTTGCCGTATGCGCGGAAGCCCGCGATGAGCGATGCCGGCCCGACGCGCTTGCCGGCTACCGTATCGCGGCAGGCCGACATGAAGCCCACGAAGATGGCCGGATTCACCAGCAGGATGGCAAAAACACCAATCGGCGGCACCAGCAGCATCAGCAGGTTGACCGCAAACAGGTAGATGAATAGCAGCAGCAAGAACCCGATCGGGTTCTTGCGAAACAGCCACGCACCCTGGCGCAGCCAGACGTAGCCTTGCTTGGCCGGTACTTCAATCAGTTGCATGGTTGGGGAAGATCCAGAGTCAGGGCGCTCGCGCCAACCCGCTCACGCAGTACGCGCTCGAAGTGGGTGGGGTCATGCGGCTTGAGCAGTTCGGCATCGCGCGGGAGATAGAAGTCCCACAGGCGCGAAACCCAGAAGCGGTACGCCGCTGCGCGCAGCATGTCTTGCCAGTGCCGTGCTTCGGCGTCGGTGAATGGGCGCACAGCGTGGTATGCGCGCAGCATCGCACGTGCCCGCTCGCCATCCAGCACGCCCGTGGCCAGGTCGATGCACCAGTCGTTCACGGTGACGGCCACGTCGAAAAGCCACTTGTCGACACCGGCAAAGTAAAAGTCGAAGAAGCCGCCCAGGCGTTCCGGCTGCCCATGGGCGGCCGGCTCGAACAGCACGTTGTCGCGGAAGAGGTCGCAATGGCACGGGCCTTCGGGCAGCGCGGCGTAGTCGGCGCTGGCGAAGAAGCGTTGCTGGTGCGCGAGTTCGCTTTCCAGCAGTGCGCGTGTGTCGCCGTGCACGAAGGGCACGACGTCTGGCACGACTTCGTTCCACCATGGCAGGCTGCGCAGGTTCGGCTGATGGCGTGGATAGTCGCGCCCGGCCAGATGCATGCGCGCGAGCATGTCGCCGACGATGCCGCATTCCGAGACCGTGGGCGCCAGATTCGAGCGGCCCGCCAGACGCGTCACGATGGTCGCCGGCTTGCCGTTGAGTGTGCGCAGGATCTCGCCGTCGCGCCCCGGAATCGGCGCCGGCACGCTGATGTCGTGCTGCGCCAGATGCCGCATCAGGTACAGGTAGAACGGCAGTTGCTCGAACGTCAGCCGCTCGAACAGGGTGACGACGTATTCGTGCGTCTGCCCATCCTTTTCCGTGGTCAGGAAGAAGTTGGAGTTTTCGATCCCGGACGGGATGCCGCGAAATGCGCGCACGGCGCCCACATCGTATTGATCCAGCCAGAGAGCGATCTCTGCGTCGGAGACCGGGGTGAAAACAGCCATGCTTCAGGAACGGGAAACGGGTGGAGGGAAAGCGGGCCAGCCCACCGAGGGGCCGGCCTGCAGGCGCCGCGGTTGCGGCACAGGCTTAGAACTTCAGGACGTTGACCGAGGGAACACGGTCGATATCGCCACGCTCGCGGATACGCGGCGAGCTGTCTTCCGGCTTGCTCAGGTTGTAGGACGTGCCCATGCCCGACTTGACATGGATATCCGGCGCCTGGCCCTTCTGGAAGCGGTATTCCTCCACCTGCGTACCGTCGTTGTCGCGGTAGTCGAAGCTGGGCTTGACGCGCTCGTTATGGATCGCGCCGTGGGTCGGCTTGGAAATCGGCTGATTGTTGATCGCCTTGACGTCGGGCAGGTCCAGTCCGGCGCTGTCGGATGTCACTTCGGCGTGCGCGGGCAGGGCGAGGCAGAAAACGGCGCCTGCCAGCAGCCCAGCGTGGCGCATCAGGCGCGCGGCATTGGCAAAACCGGAGTGGACGGGGGCGGACGGGTGAAGCAGCGAATCCATCATGGACTCCGGCGGGTGATCTGGGACCCTACATTCTAGCAGTCCAGCCTCCCGCCATCGTCCGTTCGCGTGGCGCCAAATGCCACACCCGAGATTACAGATAGAACATTTCTTCCTTGGGCGGAATCGGCGAGGTGCCTTCGCGCTTTTCGTAGAACTCGTAGACGGCATCGAGCGCGTCCTTGGGTTCGTCGACGATGCGCATGATGTCCAGGTCGTGCTCGGCAATCAGGCCCATCGGCAGCAGCGTAAAGCGGAACCAATCCAGCAGGCCCTTCCAGAAATGGCTGCCGAACATGACCACCGGCACACTGCGCGACTTGCCCGTCTGGACGAGCGTGAGCACTTCAGCCAGTTCATCGAGCGTGCCGAAACCGCCGGGCATGACGATGAACGCATCCGAGTTCTTCACGAAGGTGACCTTGCGCGTGAAGAAATGGCGGAAGCGCATCGAGATGTCCTGGTATCGATTGCCTTGCTGTTCGTGCGGCAGTTCGATGTTCAGGCCGACGCTGGCCGACTTGCCGGCGTGCGCGCCCTTGTTGGCCGCTTCCATGATGCCGGGGCCCCCGCCGGAGATGACGGCGAAGCCCGCATCCGAGAACAACCGGGCGATTTCGATGGTGCGTTCGTAGTATGGCGAATCCTCGCGCAGGCGCGCGCTGCCGTAGATCGAGACGGCCGGACGGATCTCCGAAAGGTACTCGGTCGCCTCGATGAACTCTGCCATAATCGTGAACATCTGCCAGGAGGCGCGCGCTTTCTTTGCGGTGGCGCGTTCTTCGTCGGCGAGTGCCCGCAGGCTGGGGATCATCTTGCGATCGGTACGGCCGTGTGACACGTCAGCTTGGGGCTCGTGTTCAACGCCCACTGTCACGTTGACGTCCATGTCGGCCGTGGTGGCCTGGCGCGAGGGGCTCACACCGGTCAGTTCAGCCGCCGAAACCTCCGTCGCGGAAGCACCAGCAACCTGCTTTGCCACGCCGCCTTCAGCAGAAGCGCCATTATCGGAAACGCCTTTTGGCGTTCCAGTCACTTTAGAGTCCATGGGAATGTCGGAAAGTCAAGAAACGCTGTTGCTCGTCGATGGCTCGAGTTATCTATACCGTGCCTATCACGCACTGCCCGACTTGCGAAACGGAGAAGGGTTTCCTACGGGGGCCATCTACGGCATCGTGAACATGCTGCGCAAACTGCGCAACGACTACCCGGCCAAGTATAGCGCTTGCATTTTCGACGCCAAAGGCAAGACCTTTCGCGACGACCTCTATCCGGCCTACAAGGAGCATCGCGCGCCCATGCCCGATGACCTGCGCGCGCAGATCGAACCGATCCACGAAGCCGTACGGGCATTGGGTTGGCCCATCCTGGTGGTGGAGGGCGTCGAGGCCGACGATGTGATCGGTACCCTGGCCGAACGGGCGGCTCGCGAAGGCGTCCGGACCATCGTCTCAACGGGTGATAAGGACCTGGCCCAACTGGTGAATGACCATGTCACGCTGGTCAACACCATGACCAACGAAACGCTTGATCCGGCTGGCGTGCAAGCCAAGTTCGGCGTGCCGCCCGAACGCATCGTCGACTATCTTTCGCTGATTGGCGACACCGTGGATAACGTGCCGGGGGTGCCCAAGGTCGGCCCGAAAACCGCGGTGAAATGGTTGTCGGAATTCGGCACGCTCGACAACGTCATGGCGCGCGCGGGCGAGATCAAGGGCGTGGTGGGCGACAACCTGCGCAACACGCTGGAGTGGCTGCCCAAGGGCCGCGAGCTGCTGACAGTGAAACTCGACTGTGACCTCAGCAAAGAAGTGCCGACATTCGATGCACTGATCGATGGCGGCGAAGACAAATCCAAGCTCGTCGATTTCTTCTCCCGATACGGCTTCAAGACGTGGCTGCGCGAGGCCTCCGGAGAAGCGCTGCCCGATACGCGCAGCGTGGGTGCCGCGCGCAAGGCCGCGACGCCAGTGAAGAACTACGCCGGCGAGGCTGCGCAACTGCAAGCCCAGGCCAACCTGTTCGACGTGGAAGCGCCGCCCGATGAGGTCAAGTATGAGACGGTGACGACTGAAGCGCAGCTCGAATCATGGATGCAGCGCCTGGATGAAGTGGACCTCGTCTGCATCGATACCGAGACGACGTCCATTGATCCGATGCTTGCGCAATTGGTTGGCATTTCGCTGTCGGTCAAGCCGGGCGAGGCTTGCTACATTCCGGTGGCGCATCGCGGCCCTGATGTGGCAGGGTTTGATGCTGCGGCGCAGCTCTCAAGAGACACCGTGCTCGCGCGCATGAAGTTGTGGATTGAAGATGAATCGCGCAAGAAGGTCGGCCAGCATCTGAAGTACGACGCGCATGTGTTTGCCAACCACGGCATCGCGCTGCGCGGTATCGAGCACGACACGATGCTCGAATCGTACGTGCTCGAATCCCACCGCAATCACGGCATGGACGCACTCGCCGAACGCGTGCTGCACTTGAAGACGATCACCTACGAAGCTGTGTGCGGCAAGGGTGCCTCGCAGATCGGCTTTGACGAGGTGCCCCTCGATCGCGCGACCGAATACGCGGCGGAGGACGCCGATATCACGCTGCGTCTGCATCGCACGCTGTTCCCCAAGGTGGCCGAAGACGACAAGCTGCGCTACGTCTACGAGCAGATCGAAATGCCGACCTCCATCGTGCTGCAGAAGATGGAACGCAATGGTGTGCTGATCGATGCCGACCGCCTGGCCAAGCAGAGCAACGAGCTGGGCTTGCGCCTGATCGATCTGGAGGCCGAGGCGCACAAGCTGGCGGGTCAGCCGTTCAACCTCGGCTCGCCCAAGCAGATTGGCGACATCTTCTTCAACCAGATGAAGCTGCCGATCATCAAGAAGACGGCGAGCGGCGCGCCCTCGACCGACGAAGAGGTGCTGCAGAAGCTGGCCGAAGACTATCCGCTGCCGAAGCTGCTGCTCGATTACCGGGGCCTGGCCAAGCTCAAGTCCACCTACACCGACAAGCTGCCGAAGATGGTCAACCCGCGCACTGGCCGGGTCCACACCACCTACGGTCAGGCGACGGCAGTGACCGGGCGCCTGGCCTCGACCGATCCGAACCTGCAGAACATTCCGGTCCGTACTGAAGAAGGGCGACGCATCCGCGAGGCGTTCATCGCGCCGGAGGGCAGCGTGATCGTGTCGGCCGACTACTCGCAGATCGAACTGCGCATCATGGCGCATCTGTCGCAGGACGAAGGCCTGATGCGTGCGTTCCGTGAGGGCCAGGACGTGCACCGGGCAACGGCCGCCGAAGTGTTCAACGTGACGCCGCTGGAGGTTTCACCCGACCAGCGCCGTGTGGCGAAGGTCATCAACTTCGGCCTGATCTACGGCATGAGCGCGTTTGGGTTGGCCAGCAATCTGGGCATTGGGCGGGACGCCGCCAAGCTCTATATCGACCGCTACTTCGCCCGCTACCCCGGTGCCGCAAGCTACATGGAAGAAACTCGCCAGAGCGCGCGCGAGCAAGGCTACGTGGAGACTGTTTTCGGACGTCGCCTGTGGCTGCCGGACATCAACGGCGGCAACGGCCCACGCCGTCAGGCTGCCGAGCGCGCCGCCATTAACGCGCCGATGCAAGGTACGGCGGCTGACCTGATCAAGCTGTCGATGCTGGCAGTGCAAGGCTGGCTCGAAGCCGAGGCAATGCGCTCGCGCCTGGTTATGCAGGTGCACGATGAACTGGTGCTGGAAGTTCCGCAGGACGAACTGGCCGTGGTGCGCGAGCGCCTGCCCGAGCTGATGTGCAGCGTCGCAACTTTGCGCGTGCCTTTGGTAGCCGAAGTTGGCGTGGGTACCAACTGGGAAGAGGCGCACTGACGCAATCGCTTGCCGCGTGAGCGCTACCCCGTGAAACAAGGCGTGGCGCGAGTTTGCCTGCCGAGGCAGCCTGCGGCGGGCCGTGGCATGCGGTTGTCATGATTCGCCATATCCATGCGTGCGGGGTTGCGGTGAATTTTGCGTTGCAGCAGACTGCACCTGACAGATCACGTGATCGACAAGATTCAACGGCTCCAGGAGAGGCACATGGCAGGGCAGACGGATGGCGCAGGCGGGGCGAACGGGCCGCGCATTGTGGTGGTCGGCGGGGGCGCTGGCGGGTTGGAACTCGCAACGCGGCTGGGCGACAAGCTCGGCAAGCGCGGCGCAGCCCAGGTGATTCTGGTCGACCGTAACCCCACACACATCTGGAAACCGCTGCTGCATGAAGTCGCCGCCGGCAGCATGGATCCGAACACCCATCAGCTCGAATACGCTGCACAGGCGCGCTGGCACGGCTTCGAATTCCAGCAGGGCGAGCTGAAGGGCCTCGATCGCGTCGCCAAATCCATCATTGTGTCCGGATGCGTTGACGCTGACGGCACCGAGGTGCTGCCCGAGCGCGCCATTTCGTACGACACGCTGGTGCTGTCCATCGGTAGCGTGACGCATTTCTTCGGCGTGCCGGGCACGGCCGAGCACGCCATCGCCCTCGACACCGCATGGCAGGCCGAGCGCTTCCGCCGCAGGCTCATCGCAGCGTGCATGCGCGCACAGAACGGCATGGGCGATGCTCGGCCGCAGGTGGACATCGCCATCGTCGGTGCGGGTGCCACGGGCGTGGAACTGTCGGCAGAGTTGCGCAATACCGCCCACGTGTTGGCCGCTTATGGGCTGCACAAGTTGGACCCGCGCCACGACATCCGCATCCATTTGATCGAGGGCGGCCCGCGCATTTTGCCGGTGCTCAAGGAGCGTATTTCGGCTGCGACCACCAAGCTGCTGCACAAGCTCGACGTGGATGTCATCACCAGCGAACGTGTGACGGAAGTCACCGCCAGCGCCGTCAACACGGCCAGCGGCAAGTCCATTCCGGCGGATCTGACCGTGTGGGCTGCTGGCATCCGTGCACCGTCAGTGCTGGGCGAGTTGGGGCTGCCGGTGAACAAGCTGGGTCAGATTGTCGTCTCGCGCACGCTGCAGGTGGAAGGCGACGACTCGATCTACGCCTTTGGCGATTGCGCAAGCTGCCCGTGGCCCGAGGCGTCGACCAGCGTGCCGCCGCGTGCGCAGGCCGCGCATCAGCAGGCCACCTATCTGTTCGACGCGCTGCGCAAGCGCATGGATGGCAAGCCGGTCCAGCCGTTCGCGTTCAAGGATCTTGGTTCGCTGGTGTCGCTCGGCCATTTCAGCGCGGTCGGCAGCCTGATGGGTGGGCTGATCGGCGGATCGATGTTCATCGAAGGCCTGATGGCGCGGCTGATGTACACGTCGCTATATCGCATGCACGTTCTGGCACTGCACGGTTGGGTGCGCATGTCGGTGGATACGGTCATGCACTGGCTGCGCAGCAAGACGAATCCGCGGGTCAAGCTGCACTAGGCGGTTCCTTGTGCTCGCACCGGATGCCTGGCTCGGCAGCAATGCATCCGCTTCGGTAGACTAGCCGCTTCGTTCACCGTAGCCGCCCGTGGGCGCGAGGAGAGTGCGATGCAGCTAGATGCAGAAGTGGAGAGCCTGGTACCCGGCCGCAGCTTTGACCGTCGCGGCTTCATGAAGACAGCACTGGGCTCGGCCTTTGCGGCGGCGGTGCTACCGGTGTCGGCGCAGACTATCCATACCGATTTCAATGGGCTGACGGCGGGCGAGGTGATCGTGCCCGTGGGCGATTTCAAGATGCCGGTCTATCGCGCTCAGCCAGAGGGCAAGACGAAGCTGCCGGTAGTCATCGTCGTCAGCGAAATCTTTGGCGTACACGAATACATTGCCGATATCTGCCGGCGCCTTGCAAAGGTGGGTTATCTGGCGATCGCGCCTGAGTTGTTTGTGCGCCAGGGCGACCCGCGTGCCTATGGCACGGTCCAGGAAACCGTCGCCAACGTGGTCTCCAAGGTGCCGGATTCCCAGGTGGCGGGCGATATCGACGCGACGATCGCCTGGGCCAAGGAGAACGGTGGCGACGCAGCGCGTATCGGCATCACCGGTTTCTGCTGGGGCGGGCGTCAGGTCTGGTTTGCCGCGGAGCGCAATCCCAGCATCAAGGCTGCAGTGGTGTGGTACGGGCCGCTGAAGGGCAATCCGAATCCGCTGCAACCTGTTTCGCCAATCGACAACGTCGACGAGTTGAAGGCGCCCGTGCTGGGCCTCTACGGCGCGAAGGACACCGTGATCACGGAAGATGTGCGCGACACGATGAAAACCGCGTTGGAAAAATCCAAGAACCCTAAGGCACACGCGTCGCGCATCATCGTGTACCCGAATTCCGGCCATGCGTTTCACGCCGATTACCGTCCGAGCTATGTGAAAGCCGACGCGGAAGATGGCTGGAAGAAGTGCCTCGCCTGGTTCAGGGATCACGGCGTGGTTTAGCACCTCAACGCGTCGAACACGAAAGGCCCCCAGTAACTACCTCGGGCTTTTTCTTTTGGCTGCGCTGGCAAAGGTCGATAAAGCGGCATACAATTCGCCCTTCTTGCAACTCTGTTGCGTTTATTGGCTCCCGCTGCGTCGCCCCTGCATGACCTTCGATACCACCCTGTTAGGCATTCTCTTGGCCACCGCGCTGTCTGGCATCGGCAGCATGGCAGGCGCCGCCGTGCTGTCATTGACGGTGCTGTCGCGCATGGTCGATCGGATGGTCAGTTTTTCGGTGGGCGTGCTGCTGGCCACGTCGTTGCTGCATTCGTTGCCGGAGGCGTTCGAAGTGCATCGCGGCATCGAGCCCAACACGCATGCATTGTTCGCCACGTTGCTGGCCGGGCTGCTGGGTTTCTTCCTGCTGGAAAAGATCTCGCTGATCCGCCATTCACACCACCACGAGGGCGATGGTCACGGCCATCACCACGGCCATGACCGGCAGGAAGCGGGCCGCAGCGGCCTGATGATCCTGGTGGGCGATGGCCTGCATAACTTTTCGGACGGCATCGTCATTGCCGCGGCGTTCCTGGCGGACACCAAGGTTGGCATCGTCACCGCGCTGGCGATTGCCGCACACGAGATTCCGCAAGAGATTGGCGATTTCATGGTGCTGCTCAACGCCGGATTTTCCAAGACGCGCGCCTTTGTCTACAACCTGCTCTGCAGTGTTTGCGCGCTGGTGGGCGCGGTGCTCGGCTATTACCTGCTGGACCGCCTGACGTCGTGGATTCCATACGTGCTGGTGGTGGCGTCGAGCAGCTTCATTTACATCGCCGTGTGCGATCTGATGCCGCAGATGAAGCGCCGGCCGCGCTGGCAGGAATCGGCGGTGCAGGTCGCTTTGATTGCGGCGGGCATCGCAATGATCTTTCTGCTGACCGAAGGTCTGCACGGTCACGCGCACTGAGGTGCCGCATTCGCTTCAAGAAAAAAGCCCGGTCGATGCCGGGCTTTTTGCTGTGCACCAGATTTGCAGATTACGGATTCGGCCCGGTTACCACGGGGCGCGATGGGTCGCTGCACCACTCGCTCCATGAGCCGGCGTAGAGCGCCGCGCCCGTCAGGCCGGCAATCTCCATGGCCAATGCGTTGTGGCAGGCCGTCACGCCGGAGCCACATTGCAGCGTCGCATCTTGCGGCCGGGCACCGGCCAGCACGCCGGTAAAGTCGGCGCGCAATTGTTCGGCAGGCTTGAAAGTGCCATCGGGCTGCAGGTTGTCGCGGAAGAAACGGTTGCGTGCACCCGGTATGTGCCCGCCGACGGGATCCAGCGTTTCGTTCTCGCCACGGTAGCGGTCGGGGGCGCGGGCATCGACGACGGGCTTGTCGGCGTGGCCCAGGTATTTCTGCACGATATCCGCAGTCACCATCTGTACGAGCGAGGGCTTGCGCGTGATGTTGCCGGGCGTGGCGTTGAGCTGCGGTTCTTCGGGCACGATCTGGTCGACAGGGAAGTGCGCAGCTTCCCAGGCCTGCAGGCCACCATCTAGCACGGCCGCATCGGCATGGCCGACCCAGCGCAGCAGCCACCACAGGCGCGCGGCGTACATGCTGCCCTGGCGGTCATACGCGACGACTTGTGTGTCGTCGTTGACGCCGAGCGCCTGCAGGCGCGCAACCAGCGCTTCTGCATCGGGCAGCGGGTGGCGGCCGTTGGTGCCGGTTTTCGGGCCCGACAGTTCGTTGTCGAGGTGCATGTAGAACGCGCCGGGCACATGGCTGGCGTGGTATGCATCACGCCCAGCGGCAGGGTCGGCGAGGTCAAAACTGCAGTCAATGACGACCACCGCTTCGGGCGCGCTGTGCTGCAGTGCGGCCAGTTGCGGTGCGGTGATGAGGGTGGCGTAGTGAGCGCGTTCGCTCATGGCGGCAATCTCCAGGGTCGATCAAACTTCCGGGTGAATCTCGGCTTCCGGGCCGGACACGGCTGTCTGCGGCGTCGGATGCTCGGTGCCCGACTGACGGGCGCGCATGACGGTCGTCACGATGCCGCTGCCGATGATGAGTGCCATGCCCGCCCACGACAGCGCGTTCAAGTGGTCATTCCACAGCAACATACCCCACCCACTCGCAAAGACGATGCCGGTGTATTGCAGGTTAGCAGTCAGCAGCGTGTTACCGCGCTTGTAGGCGCGGGTCATGGACGTCTGGCCGAGGGTCGCCAAGAGACCCACAGCCAGTAAGAGGCCCGCGCCAGACCATGTGTGAGGCTGTGCACCGCCGATGAGCATCCACACACCGCCGGCAATTGCGCTCAGCAACGAAAAATAGAACACGATGCGTGCTTCGTTCTCACCCAGGTCGCCCAGTTGACGGACCTCCACATAGGCGAGGGCCGTGAACACGCCGGAGACGAGCCCGATCATGCCGCCGGCCAGCGCAAGCTGCGATCCGCCCACGCTCGGTTGCAGCAGGCAGATCACCCCCACGAACGACATAACGATGGCCACCACCATGCGCCGGTCAGCACCACCGGGCTTGCCCGCCAGCGCTGCACCTGCGCCAATGATGAGCGCAATCCACACCGGCGACATGTAGTTCAACGTCATCGCGGTCGCCAGCGGCAGCAGGCTGATGGATGTGAACCACAGCAGCAGCGAAGTCACCCCGAACACGCTGCGCTTGATATGCGACAGGAAGTACGGCGTGCGTACGCCTTGCCCCGAGCGTTGGAGGATCGTGCCCATCAGCACGACGCCGATGATGCTGCGGTAGAACACGATCTCGCCGGTGCTGTAATGCGCCGAGGCCAGTTTTACGCACACGCCCATCGCCGAGAAGGCGAATGCGGCGAGGATCATCCACAGCGATTGGCGAGAGGAGCTCTCGGCCGTCTGGGCGGCAGTCTGAGCAGCGGTTGCAGTGTCGGCAGGCATGGTGAGAGGGCGAGGGCGAAAAAAAACGGTGCGGCCTGTGAGGGCTGCACCGTTCCTATTGTGACGCGGAAGGCGGCGGATGCCTACCTTCAGTCGTCGCCTAGTAGTCCATCACGCGCCGATACCACTCGTGGAAATGCTGCATGCCGTCCTCCATGGGCGACTGGTACGGGCCGACTTCGCTCGTGCCGCGCTTGAGCAGCGCCAGGCGCCCGGCGTCCATGCGCTCGGCAATCTCGTCGTCCTCGATGCACGTTTCCATGTAGGCAGCGCGCTCGGCTTCAACGAATTCGCGCTCAAACAGCACGATTTCTTCCGGATAGTAGAACTCGACCACGTTGCGCGTCTTGGTCGGGCCCATCGGATGCAGTGTCGAGACTACCAGCACGTTCGGATACCACTCGACCATCACGTTCGGGTAGTACGTGAGCCACACTGCGCCGTACTTCGGCATCTCGCCGTTGTTGAAGCGGAGCACGGCGTCATGCCACTTCTGGTAAGCCGGCGTGCCGGGTTTGCGCAAATTGGCGTGAATGCCGACCGTCTGCACGCTGTGCCACTCACCAAACTCCCATTCCAGGTCGTCGCACGAGACGAATTGGCCCAGGCCTGGGTGGAAGGGCACGACGTGGTAGTCCTCGAGGTACACCTCGATGAAGGTCTTCCAGTTGTAGTTGCAGTCGTGCACCTCGACGTGGTCGAGCATGTAGCCGGAAAAATCGAGATCACGCGCCACGCCCAGGCGCGCAAGGTCTTCGCGCACGTCGCGCTTACCCTCGAACAGCAGACCGTTCCAGTTCTGCAGCGGCGAGCGCGACAGATGCACGCATGGTTGCTTCTCGAAGTGCGGTGCGCCCAGCAGGTCGCCCTGCAGGTCGTATGTCCAGCGATGCAGCGGGCAGACGATGTTCTGGGCATTGCCGCGCCCATTGAGCATGATTGCCTGCCGATGCCGGCACACATTGGAGAGTAGTTCGACGCCGTTCGGATTGCGCACCAGCACGCGGCCTTCGGCCTCGGCGGCAAGCGTGTGATAGTCGCCAACTTCCGGGACCATCAGCTCATGGCCGACGTAACCGGGGCCATGTTTGAACAGACGTTCGATTTCAGTTTGATACAGCGCCTCGTCGAAGTAAGCAGAGACGGGCAACTGGGTTTCAGACGGCACTAGATTCAGTGCGGCGCTGAGATTGGACATTATCCCCACTCCCAATAACGGTGAAAGCAGTGAACAACCCAACCATCGACAAGATCGATTTGGGAAAGGACGCCATCGGCAGGTGGCCTAGGGTCTGTTGAGGTAGGAAACGAGCGCTTGCTGGCCCCCGCTTGGGCCAACGACCATACGTTCAATGGGCCAACAGACCCAAACCATCGTGCGGAGCGGCGTACACCGGCCCGGCCTTTGGAGGAAAGGGGGGGATTGTACCCCAGGGAAATTGATAAGTCCCTGATTTTCGAACCCTTTCCGCTTCCAGCCGCCCGACCGTCAGGCTGACGATGCCCCGCCTTGCCAGCGCAGACCGCTGTCCCGTGCCTTGCGGGATGTGCGCGGAACGCACGCGGAATTGCCGTAAAATGCCAGATTGTCCTTTTCTGATTCGCAATCGGCATGCCCCGTGCCTCAAACGACGCCTCCAGCAGCGCGTCCGCCACTCCCTCCGCTACGCCGGCTTCCTATGAAGCGGCCATGGCGGAACTCGAAACCCTCGTCGCCAGCATGGAATCCGGTGAATTGCCGCTGGAAGCCTCGCTTGCGGCGTATCGACGCGGGGCGGAGCTGGTCAAGTACTGCCAGCAGGTGCTGGAGCGCGTCGAGCAGCAGGTACGTGTGCTTGATGGCGATGCCCTGAAGCCGTTAGCCGACGACAGCAGCGCGAACGAGCAGGGCGATGCATGAGTGATTTCGCCCAATGGATGGCGTCCGTCGTTGCGCGGACGGAAGGCGCGCTTGAGCGCGCGCTGCCGGCCGAAACCGTCTCGCCGCAACGTCTGCATGCCGCCATGCGTTACGCCACGCTGGGTGCAGGCAAGCGTGTACGCCCATTGCTGGCGCACGCCGCTGGTGCGCTGGGTGACGCCTCGGCTGAGGCACT
Source organism: Ralstonia pickettii (assembly GCF_000607165.1). GTDB lineage: Bacteria > Pseudomonadota > Gammaproteobacteria > Burkholderiales > Burkholderiaceae > Ralstonia > Ralstonia holmesii. The sequence goes on from NZ_JFZG01000003.1 coordinate 290,929, forward strand.
CGACGGAGTGAGCTGCGCGGTGGAGATGATCCACGCCTATTCGCTCGTTCACGACGATATGCCGTGCATGGACGACGACGACCTGCGCCGCGGCCGCCCCACCGTGCATCGCGCCTATGATGAAGCGACGGCCCTGCTGGTGGGTGATGCCTTGCAGACACAGGCGTTCATTGTGCTGGCTGAGTTGGGCGCGGTGAGCCCGGCGACGCGGGCAGTGCTGGTGGCTGAATTGGCACGCGCTTCCGGTTCGCTCGGCATGGCGGGCGGTCAGGCGATCGATCTGCAAAGCGTCGGCATAGCGCTGTCGCAGGATGAATTGGAGGCAATGCACCGCATGAAGACCGGTGCGTTGCTGCGGGCGAGTCTGCGGATGGGCGCGCTCTGTGCTGGCGTGAATGCCGCTGCGTTGGAGCAGGTTGATGCCTATGCGGGCGCGGTCGGTCTTGCGTTCCAGGTGGTCGATGACATCCTCGATGTGACCGCCGATACCGCCACGCTGGGCAAAACCGCCGGCAAGGACGAGGCCAACGACAAGCCGACCTACGTGTCCATCCTCGGGCTGGACAAGGCCAGGGCGCTGGCCGACGAGCTGCATGCCGCAGCGGGTGCGGCGGTCAAGCAACTTGCCCGCGAACTGGGCAAAGCCCGTACTGATCGATTGGTCGAAATGGCCGACCTGATCGTGCGGCGTGGCCACTGAACAACATTGCATAGACGGTAGAAGTCTTTGCCAAAACGCCTGAGCGGCGGTCCCACATGACGTACGAACTTCTGAACACCATCGACGATCCGGCCGACCTGCGCCGACTGGACCGCCGCCAACTCGGGCCGCTGGCCAACGAGCTGCGCGCCTTCGTGCTCGATTCCGTCTCTCAAACGGGCGGGCACCTGTCGTCGAATCTGGGCACGGTCGAACTGACCATCGCGCTGCACTACGTCTTCAACACGCCGGAAGACCGCATCGTGTGGGACGTCGGTCACCAGAGCTATCCGCACAAGATTCTGACTGGCCGCCGTGACCAGATGGGCTCGCTGCGCCAGTTGGACGGCATCTCCGGCTTCCCGCGCCGCAGCGAGAGCCCGTATGACACCTTCGGCACCGCGCACTCGTCCACGTCGATTTCGGCTGCGCTGGGCATGGCCCTGGGCGCCAAGACCAAGGGCGAAGACCGCGTCGCCATTGCCGTGATTGGCGATGGTGCGATGAGCGCCGGCATGGCCTTCGAGGCGATGAACAACGCGGGCGTCTATAAAGACCTGCCGCTGGTGGTCGTGCTGAACGACAACGACATGTCGATCTCGCCGCCGGTGGGGGCGTTGAACCGCTATCTGGCGCGCCTCATGAGCGGGCAGTTCTACGCGGCCACCAAGAAAGGCGTTGAGAAGCTGCTGTCGGTGGCGCCGCCGGTGCTCGAGTTTGCCAAGCGCTTCGAGGAACACACCAAAGGCATGTTCGTGCCGGCCACGATGTTTGAGGAGTTCGGCTTCAACTACATCGGCCCGATCGACGGACATGATCTCGAATCGCTCGTGCCGACGCTGCAGAACATCCGCCAGCGCGCGCGCGAAGGCGGTGGCCCGCAGTTCCTCCACGTCGTTACCAAGAAGGGCCAGGGCTACAAGCTGGCCGAGGCTGATCCGATCCTTTATCACGGCCCGGGCAAGTTCAATCCGCAAGAGGGCATCAAACCTTCCGGGCGCCCGGCAAAGGTGACTTACACACAAGTGTTCGGCCAATGGCTGTGCGATATGGCGGCGGCCGACAAGCGGCTGGTGGGTATCACGCCGGCCATGCGCGAAGGCTCCGGGATGGTGGAGTTCGAGCAGCGCTTTCCGGATCGCTATTACGACGTCGGCATCGCCGAGCAGCACGCCGTCACCTTTGCAGGCGGCTTGGCGTGCGAGGGGTTGAAGCCTGTTGTTGCCATCTATTCGACGTTCCTGCAGCGCGGCTATGACCAGTTGATCCACGACGTCGCACTGCAGAACCTGCCGGTGGTGTTTGCGCTGGACCGCGCCGGTCTGGTCGGTGCAGACGGCGCCACGCACGCAGGGGCTTATGACATTGCCTACCTGCGTTGTATCCCCAACATGATGGTGATGACGCCGGCCGACGAGAACGAATGCCGCCAGCTGTTGAGCACCGCGTTCGCGCAGGACTGCCCGACAGCAGTGCGCTATCCGCGTGGTGCCGGCACGGGCGTGGCGGTGCAGCCGACGCTGGAGCCGCTGCCGTTGGGCAAGGCTGAAGTGCGTCGCGCTTCCACGGCTCCGGCAGGCCAGCGCGTGGCGATTCTGGCGTTTGGTTCAATGGTTGCCCCGGCTTCGGCAGCGGCTGAGCGTTTGGACGCGACCGTCGTCAACATGCGCTTCGTCAAGCCGCTCGATGTGGCCTGCGTGCTGGAAATGGCCCGCACGCACGATTACGTGGTCACCGTGGAGGAAGGCTGCATGATGGGCGGTGCAGGCAGCGCCTGCCTGGAAGCGCTGGCTGCCGCAGGTGTCGCTACGCCGGTAATGCAGCTCGGCCTGCCCGACCGCTTTGTCGACCACGGCGATCACGCTGCGCTACTGGCGCAATGCGGGCTGGATGCCAACGGCATCCTCGCCTCCATCCGTGAGCGTTTTGCCGTACAACCGCGCGCTGCAGCCCCGCGCGTCGCCTGAGTCACCTTTGGCTTTCGACTCATAGGCAGAATCAATCACCCGTATTGCATCCACGGGTATGAGTAGTTGACTGCAGAGGTAGGAAATTTCTTTTACACTCCGCCAGTCTTATTTGTGAATTGTGTGCGCAGTCGCGGGATTGGCCGATTCGATCACTTGAGGGGTGGTCACCGTCAGCCAGGTTCCGCGGTTTCACACTCGTTGCGTGCCGGCCGACTGCGATGGCCGGGCGACCGTAAAGGAAACCGATCATGAACGATATGAACCCAGCTTTCGCGATGCCGGACGTGCAGTCCAGCCACGATACCCGCCAGATCCCCATTCAGCGCGTTGGCGTGCGCGGCGTGCGTTACCCGATGTCGCTGCAGACCCCCTCGGGCGTGCAGAACACCGTCGGCACGTACAACCTCGATGTGCATCTTCCGGCCGACCAGAAGGGCACGCACATGTCGCGCTTCGTCGCGCTGCTCGAAGAAGAGCGCGAGCCGCTGAATCTGGCACAGTTCCAGTTGCTGCTGGAAAAGATGCTGGAGAAGCTCGAAGCCGACGCCGGCCGCATCGAAGTCCACTTCCCGTATTTCGTCAGCAAGACCGCCCCGGTGTCGGGCGTGCAGTCGCTGATGGACTATGAAGTGACGATGATTGGCGAAGTGCGCGACGGCCACACCAAGGTCCGCGTCAAGGCGCTGGTGCCCGTGACGAGTCTGTGCCCGTGCTCGAAGAAGATCTCGCAGTACGGCGCGCACAACCAGCGCTCGCACATCACGATCGACGCCGAGCTGGCCGCCGATACGCCGGTCGAATCGCTCATTCGCATGGCCGAAGAAGAAGCATCGTGCGAACTGTGGGGCCTGCTCAAGCGCCCGGACGAGAAGTTCGTGACCGAGCGTGCATACGAAAACCCCAAGTTCGTGGAAGACCTTGTGCGCGATATCGCCATGCGCCTGAACCAGGACGACCGCATCGTCGCCTACACGCTGGAAGCCGAGAATTTCGAGTCGATCCACAACCACAGCGCCTATGCGCTGATCGAGCGCGACAAGCGCACCGATAAGTAATCGACGCTGCGTCCAAAGAAAAAGCCGCTCCACCGAGCGGCTTTTTTCATGCTTGCTGGATACGGATGTCTTCGAGGTCCCAGCGTGGTGTAACGCCGTAGCCGTAGCCGTCCTGCACCTGGGTGGGGTCAGCCTGCAGCCGCATTGCGCCGGCAAAAGCGATCATCGCGCCGTTGTCGGTGCAGAACTGCAGGTCGGGGTAATAGACGCGCAGGCCGCGCTTTTTGCCCTCGGCGTTCAGGCCATCGCGCAACTGGCGGTTGGCGCCCACGCCACCCGCCACGACAATGCGCTTGAGGCCATGTTCGCGTGCCGCGCGCAGCGTCTTCTTGACGAGCACTTCGACGATGGCGTCGACAAACGCGCGGGCAAGGTCGGCGCGCGGCTGGTAGCAGGTCTCGCTGTCGGTCAGGTTGAGCTTGCGCACTTGTGTGAGCACCGCGGTCTTGAGGCCCGCGAACGAGAAATCGAAGTTGCCCGAATGGAGCATCGGCCGAGGCAGGTCGAATACGCCCGGGTTGCCGAATTCGGCCAGGCGCGACACGGCCGGGCCGCCCGGATAGCCGAGGCCGAGCAGCTTGGCGGTCTTGTCGAAGGCTTCGCCCGCGGCGTCGTCGAGCGTCTCTCCAAGCAGCGTGTACTGGCCGACGGCATCAACGCGCATCAGCTGCGTATGCCCGCCCGAGACGAGCAGCGCCAGGAACGGAAACTCAGGCCGGTCTGCCTCCAGCAGGGGCGAAAGCAGATGCCCCTCCAGGTGATGCACGCCCACCAGCGGTTTGCCGAGCGCAAACGCCAGCGCATTCGCCACCGAGGCGCCCACCAGCAGCGCGCCGGCCAGCCCCGGGCCTTTTGTATAGGCAATGGCGTCAATGTCCGCGCGCGTGGCGCCGGCCTTGCCGAGCACCTCTTCCAGCAGCGGAATCACGCGGCGGATGTGATCGCGCGAGGCCAGCTCGGGCACTACACCGCCATATTCGCGGTGCATGGCGATCTGCGAATACAGCGCATGCGCGCGCAGGCCAGCCGCCGTGTCATACAGGGCGACGCCGGTTTCGTCACAGGAGGATTCGATGCCGAGGACCAGCATGGCAAGCGGGAGTGAGGAATTGCAATGGGAAGGCCGCCGAAGATAGCACAAGTTAAAATGCGCGGTTTCTTCAAGAATAGGGCGGCGCAGCCATCATGATGCGGTGCGATGTAGCGGTGATCGGCGCGGGCGCGGCCGGAATGATGTGCGCGGCGGTGGCCGGGCAGCGCGGCGCCCGCGTTGTGCTGATCGATCACGCGACGAAACTGGCCGAAAAGATTCGCATCTCCGGCGGTGGGCGCTGCAACTTCACGAACGTCAACGCGGGGCCGGCCAACTACCTGTCGAACAACCCGCATTTCAGCCGTTCGGCGCTGGCGCGGTACACGGCCCAGGACTTCATCAGCCTCGTTTCCAGCTACCGCATCCCGTATCACGAGAAGCACAAAGGCCAGCTCTTCTGCGACGACAGCGCCGAAGACATCATCCGTATGCTCGAAACGGAATGCGAGCGGGGCAATGTGATCTGGCGAACCGGTTGCTCCATCGCCGAAGTTGGCAAGGACGGCGAGGGCTATCGCCTGTCGACCAGCGCGGGCGAGATCGTCGCCAACAAGGTAGTGATTGCCACAGGCGGCCTGTCCATCCCCAAGATCGGCGCGACGGATTTTGGGTATCGCATTGCACGGCAGTTTGGGTTGAAGATCGTGGAGACGCATCCGGCGCTGGTGCCGCTCACCTTCAATGCCGAGCATTGGGCGCCGTTCTCGGTGTTGTCCGGTGTGTCGATGGAGGTGGACGTGTCCGTTGCGCAGCCTGCGGGCAAGGGCGGTCGCAAGGGCGGCGCCACGACGTTCCGCGAAGACTTGCTGCTTACCCATCGCGGGTTGTCCGGCCCAGCCGTGCTGCAGATCTCCAGCTTCTGGAATGCAGGTCAGCCGCTTGTCATCGATCTGCTGCCGGACGCTGACGCCGCGCAATGGCTGTGCGATGAGAAGTTGGGCTCACGCAAGCAGCTCGGGACGGTGCTGGCGCAGCGCTTGCCGGAACGCGTCGCGCAGGCGTGGTGCGCCACGCACGGTGCCAACCCGCAGGCGCCGATTGCCGAGTTGCCGGACAAGGTGCTGCGCGTGCTGGGCGGCGCGCTCAACCGCTGGGAGCTGACGCCTTCCGGCAGTGAGGGCTATCGCAAGGCCGAAGTGACGCGCGGTGGGGTCGATACGCGGGCGCTGTCCTCCGCCACCATGGAGGCGCAATCCGTACCCGGCCTGTACTTCATCGGCGAGGTGGTCGACGTGACGGGCTGGCTTGGCGGCTATAACTTCCAGTGGGCGTGGGCCTCGGCCGTGGCGGCGGGGGAGGCAGCCTCCGCCCGCTGATCCCCCACGGATCGGTCCTGGAACTGTTTGGGTTCTGTGCTACGATCAGTGATCCATTTTTCAAAGTTTGCAACCCGCTGGACCAGCCGTCCGAGCGGGTTTTGCCGTTTATCGGAGTTCGGAATGTCGCAGTTGTCGCTCAAGGCACAGATCACGGAAGACATGAAGGCCGCCATGCGCGCCAAGGAAACAGATCGTCTGGGCACGATCCGTCTGTTGCAGGCTGCCATCAAGCAGCGCGAGGTGGACGAACGCATCGAACTGGATGACGCCGCCGTGCTGGCTGTGATCGACAAGATGCTCAAGCAGCGCAAGGATTCCATCACCGCATTCGAGCAAGCCGGGCGTGACGATCTCGTCGCCAAGGAAACGGCGGAGGTGGCCGTGCTGCAGGTCTATATGCCCGCGCAACTGTCGGAAGCCGAAGTTGACGCCGCGGTGCGTGACGCCGTGGCCAAGGCTGGTGCAACTGGCCCGCAAGACATGGGCAAGGTGATGGGCATCCTGAAGCCGGCCCTGGCCGGCCGCGCCGACATGACGCAAGTCTCGGCACGCGTGAAGGCCGCCCTGGCGGGCGCCTGAATCCCCTCCACATTCGCAGCATCCAAGGGGCGCACCCCGCGTGATCCCGCAGCCGTTCATTGACGACCTGCTCAACCGCGTCGATATCGTCGACGTGGTGGGCCGTTACGTGCAGTTGAAGAAGGGCGGCGCCAACTTCATGGGGTTATGCCCCTTCCATAACGAGAAGTCGCCGTCGTTCTCGGTGTCGCCCACCAAGCAGTTCTATCACTGCTTCGGCTGCGGCGCGCACGGCTCGGCCATCGGTTTCCTGATGGAGTTTTCTGGGCAGTCGTACGTCGAGGCCATCAAGGACCTCGCGCAGTCCGTCGGCATGGTGGTACCTGAAGAGCGCGGTGGCATGCCGCCCGCCGCCCGCGCCGAGCAGCAAGCCAAGACCGTCGCGTTGGGTGACGTCATGGCCCGCGCCTGCGAGCACTACCGCAAGCAATTGCGCAGCGCACCCAACGCCATCCAATACCTCAAAGGCCGCGGCCTGACCGGCGAGATTGCTGCGCATTTCGGCCTCGGCTATGCGCCCGACGATTGGCAATCGCTCGAAGCCGTGTTCGGTCCGTATCGCGAAGACGCCACCGCAGCACCGCTCATCGAAGCCGGGCTCGTCATCGAAAGCGAGAAGACCAGCGCCGATGGCTCGCACCGCCGGTACGACCGCTTTCGCGATCGCATCATGTTCCCCATCCGCAATACCAAGGGCGTGGTGATCGGCTTCGGTGGCCGGGTACTAGGGCAGGGCGAACCGAAATATCTCAACTCCCCCGAAACGCCGCTGTTCAGCAAGGGAACCGAGCTGTACGGCCTGTTCGAGGCGCGCAACGCCATCCGCGAGTTCGACTACGTGCTGGTCGTGGAAGGCTACATGGACGTGGTCGCGCTGGCGCAACTCGGGTTTGCCAATGCGGTGGCAACGCTGGGCACGGCCTGTACACCGATCCACGTGCAGAAGCTGCTGCGGCAGGTCGATACCGTCATCTTTTCGTTTGACGGGGACAGTGCGGGGCGCCGGGCTGCACGCCGTGCGCTCGAAGCCTGCCTGCCGCACGCCACCGACAACAAGACCATCAAGTTCCTCTTTTTGCCCTCCGAGCACGATCCGGACAGTTTCGTGCGCGAAGAGGGCACCGAAGCCTTTGCCCGTGAAGTGCACAACGCCATGCCGCTGTCGCGCTTTCTGCTGCAGGCCGTGACCGAGGATCTCGACCTCCGTCAACCCGAGGGACGTGCCCGCGCGCAATACGAAGCCAAGCCGCTGCTGAGTGCCATGCCCGCCGGCGGCCTGCGCCTGCAGATCGTGCGCGGCCTGGCCGACATGACCGGTACCACGCCTGCCGACATCGAAGCGCTGTGTGGCCTTCGCAGCGACCCGGCCCAAGCGGGGCGCATGACGCAGAAGCGGCCCCGCGTGGCGCGCACTGCACCCACGGCGCTGGAGCAGAAGGTGCTGCGCTTGCTGATGCGCTATCCCGCGCTGGCGGCGCGGCTCGACACCGATGCCCGCACCCAGTTGACTGCGCCCCAATTGCCCCAAAGTGAGATCTTGGCAGGGTTGCTGGCCGAATGCGATGCCGTGGGTCCAGAGGTGCACTTTGGGGCCTTTGTCGAGCGTCTGGGTCAGACTCCCTATGCCGAAGCCTTTGCCGGGCTGCGTACCGCCGTGCTTCAGGACGACATCGAACTGGAGCCGGCCATTTCCGAATTTGATACCGCCGTACAAAAGATGCTCGCCGAGCCACTTAAGCGCGAGCTGGAGCTGTTACAGCGCAAGATGGAAGCCGGCCATGCTGGCGACGAAGACAAGGAGCGCATGCGCTGGTTGGTGGGCGAAATCAGCCGCCGTCGGCAGCTCGTGTAGCGCATAAGCCGCAGAGCCAAGCTCCAAGCGGGGCGGGCAATTGCGGGTAGCCCCTTGATTTTTCAGGCGAAAACCCGATTTTCGTTTAGACCGGCTTGGTCTGGCGTGCTAGAATAGCCGGTTTGGATTGCAAGTCCTTTTTCCCATTTTTGGGGGAGTGAGCGTGCCCATGGTGAAGGTGAAGACCTCCGCGAAGGCCGGTTCCAAGGCCAGTCCTGCTTCTGTTTCTGCCAAGCGATCCTCATCGGCGCGCGGCTCCGGAGGAGGAAAGACACCAGCGGGAACGGCGAAAGTCGCGAATGGTCGGACCCATATGGGGCAGGCAGCATCGACAGGGGTGAAGGCCACTGCGCCGGCAGAGACGGGGAAAACCCAGCCGCGCCAGACCGCCGATATCGCCGTCGCAGCCAAGACTGTCAAACCGACAGCGCGCACAAAGGGCGCGATCCAATCTTCAACCTCAGGCAAGGTCTCGACGTCGATGAGCACGAGCGCCAGACCTGGCGGCACAGCCGCTTCCGTCGCACTCAAGGGCAAGACAACCACCGTGGCGAAATCGAAAGTTACCGAAGTCGAGAGCAAGCAGACCACTGCCAGCGCAAGCGCAACCAAGACGGGTACCGCTCGTACCAGCACCGCAGCCAAGCCAGCTAAGGCAACCGCGGAAGACACCAAGCGCACCGCCCAGGCAGAGGCCACCCCCACAACTCCTCCTGCGCCCCGCGCCGAGGCAGCAGCCGAGCCCAAGAAGCGCGGCCGCAAGCCCAAGGCAGAGACGCAGGCAGACGACGACAGCAGCACGGACGTGACTGAAGAATTTGACACCCCCGCCGCTCCGGCACCGAAAACCGAAAAGCTGAAGGCCCGTGACCGCAAGGCCAAGGAAAAAGCCCTGCTCAAGGAATTCGCTGCCTCGCAGCAAGGCGGTTCGGAAGAAGAGCTCGAGGCCCGCCGCCAGAAGCTCAAGGCGCTGATCAAGCTGGGCAAATCGCGCGGCTACCTGACCTACGCTGAAATCAACGACCATCTCCCCGACGACATGGTCGACGTGGAGTCGCTGGAAACGTTGGTCGCCACGCTCAACGACATCGGCGTTGCCGTGTATGAGCAGGCGCCGGACGCTGAAACGCTGCTCCTGAACGACAACGCACCTTCCGTGACCACGGAAGAAGAGGCTGAAGAAGAAGCTGAAGCCGCGCTGTCGACGGTTGACTCCGAATTCGGCCGCACGACCGACCCGGTGCGCATGTACATGCGCGAAATGGGCACGGTCGAGCTGCTGACGCGCGAAGGCGAAATTGTGATCGCCAAGCGCATCGAAGCCGGCCTGAAGGACATGGTCATGGCGATCTCGGCGTGCCCGGTGACCATCTCCGAAATCCTCGCCATGGGCGAGCGCGTTGCCAACGACGAAGCCAAGATCGACGAGTACATCGATGGCTTGATCGACCCGAACGCTGAAGCCGATGCAGCCGCTGCTGCTGAGGAAGAAGAGGAATTCGAAGAAGAGGAGGCCGCAGAAGAGGGCGACGAAGAGGAAGACGAGGACGATGAAGGTGCTGGCGCTGCCGCAGCCTCGGCCCGTCAACTCGAAGAGCTCAAGCAGGCCGCGCTGGTCAAGTTTGGTGTGATCGGCGAGCAGTTCGACAAGATGCGTCGTGCTTTCGAGAAGGAAGGCTACAAGTCCAAGCCTTACGTGAAGGCACAGGAAGCCATCCAGGCCGAGCTGATGACGATCCGCTTCACGGCACGCAACGTCGAGCGCCTGTGCGACACGCTGCGCGGCCAGGTGGACGAAGTGCGCAAGCTCGAGCGCGCCATCCTGAACATCGTGGTCGACAAGTGTGGCATGCCGCGCGGCGATTTCGTTGCGCGCTTCCCGGGCAACGAGACCAACCTGAAGTGGATCGAGACCGTGGTGGCTGACGGTAAGCCGTACAGCACCATCGTCGAGCGTAATGTGCCGGCCGTGCACGAACTGCAGCAAAAGTTGATCGACCTGCAGGCGCGCGTGGTGCTGCCGCTGACCGAACTGAAGGACGTCAACCGCAAGATGTCGGAAGGCGAGCGCCGCGCCCGTGAGGCCAAGCGTGAAATGACCGAGGCCAACCTGCGTCTGGTGATCTCGATCGCCAAGAAGTACACGAACCGCGGTCTGCAGTTCCTCGACCTGATCCAGGAAGGCAACATCGGCCTGATGAAGGCAGTGGACAAGTTCGAATACCGTCGCGGCTACAAGTTCTCGACGTACGCCACGTGGTGGATCCGTCAGGCCATCACGCGTTCGATCGCCGACCAGGCGCGCACCATCCGTATTCCGGTGCACATGATCGAGACGATCAACAAGATGAACCGCATCTCGCGTCAGATCCTGCAGGAAACCGGCAACGAGCCGGATCCGGCAACGCTGGCCGAGAAGATGGAGATGCCGGAAGACAAGATCCGCAAGATCATGAAGATCGCGAAGGAGCCGATCTCCATGGAAACGCCGATCGGTGACGACGACGACTCCCATCTGGGCGATTTCATCGAGGACACGAACACGCTCGCCCCGGCCGAAGCGGCGCTGCATGGCTCCATGCGCGGCGTGGTGAAGGACGTGCTCGATTCGCTGACGCCGCGCGAAGCCAAGGTGCTGCGCATGCGCTTCGGTATCGAAATGAGCACCGACCACACGCTGGAAGAAGTCGGCAAGCAGTTCGACGTGACCCGCGAGCGTATCCGTCAGATCGAGGCGAAGGCACTGCGCAAGCTGCGCCATCCGAGCCGTTCCGACAAGCTGAAGAGCTTCCTCGAGGGCAGCTGATTCTGTAGCGAAGCAGGCGATTTTCCGAGTGGGCTCGCGCCCACTTTCAGGTAAAATCCCGCACCAGGCCCGGCCTAAGCGCCGGGTCTCTTTTTTTCCCGTTTCACAGGGCCGGACGCCGTGCTGGTTGCAGGCAGCGGACTCATAATCCGCCTCCGAAAGGACACCGTGGGTTCGAATCCCACCCGGCCCACTATCTTTTCCTCTCCCGCCTTTTTCCCTTCATCCGCGTTTGCATGCCGATTTTATCTGGCAGCTTTCTCTCGCCTTGCTTGCGTTATTGTCGCGGGATCGTATTTTGCTACCCCAGTGAGTCTTGGCGAAATATATTCATTTCGAAATAATTGAATAACACCGCATTGCGTTGGCATTCCCCCCGACCGGAGGGGGGAGTTTAAAACGCTTCAAACGAAACGGTTTCATTCCCTCGTTTGAAAAGCTGTCAAACCGCGCCGCGCCTGCTTGCGCGGGGGATTGCAGCCGCTGTTTTGAATGAAATCTCTATTTACTTCATACCCTGGGCAGACCATAGTTTCGGCCATAACGATAAGTAAATAGCCAGTAGCGTATCCTTCGGAGACACAGGATGTTACGCATTCAAAACGGGCCCTTCCGACATTCCGCTTCTGCGCGTGCCCCCGCGCGTCATCGCCATCGTCGTCACTGCAGCAGCGGTGGCGAGGCTCGTCCACGCTAGCAGCATTACCTCGATTGTTCTTGGGATCGGCACCCAGCCGATCTGCGTGATACCCGGCAAACCATCGGGTAACGCGGCCAAAGCTCGTCCGTCGTTTTTGTAGTTTGCAGGTCGATCTGCCGACGGGGCAGGTCGTGCGCTGTCGGCTGTCGTTTGCCGGCAGGCGGGGGTATTGACCGGCTGTTGCACACATTCGCCGGCCCAAAACACAACAAGTTCCAAAACGTGAGGAGACAACCATGGGTAGTCGACGTCATCTTTTTGTTGTCATGGCAACCAGTTGCATAGTGACCATGCCGTTTATCGGCGGGTGCGGTGGGGCGGATGACCCCGGCTCGTCGGATGTTGCACAGTGTTCGGGCAGCTCTTGCCCGCCTAGCGGAGCGAACACCACGCCCAGCACGCCGACCAGTCTGTGCCCGGCCGCGCTGGACTACACGACCACGTATACCGGCGGCTCGGGCAGCGGCGAGTACATCAAGGTCAAGTTCGACACGAGTAAGAACACGTACCAGATGCAGTTCCTGGAGTCGTCTGTGCCGACTTCGGCGGGCCAGGTCAACACGACCCGCAAGGGGTTGACCATCGATGGCACGTTCGTTCATCCGACCAACTTGCCGACCCCCGAGCAGAACCGCTGCGCTTTCGTGCTGCAGTCTGGCAAGACGGCGGACAGTAGCTACGCCATCACCGTCAATCCGCAAGACCCGCCGATGCTGTTTGTCGGCCAGGGCATCGTGGGGGGCGGCATTCCGGGAGCGACGATCCAATTTGCTGGCATCCAGCCGATTCCGGGCGTCGTGATTGGCGCAGTACCGTCGCGCACGTTCGATTTCTATCCTTTCCTGGGCTTCTCCGAGACGGTGACGGATTTCTCGCAGGTCGCGGGACGCTACAACCAGGTCGGCGTGCACGTCACGCCCACAGGATCGGGCAGCCAGACCTCGGCACCGCAAGGCTGGCAGCCTGACGCTGTCAACTGGACGCAAACGTTGAATGCCGACGGCACGTGTACCGCGGAAGGCATCGACTATTCGTGCCACACGACGGGTACGCCCTGGACGCTGCGTCAGAACACCGATGGCTCGCAGGACAATGTGTTCGTCAGCAACCCGACCAGCAGCAGCGTGCCGTATCCGTATGTCGGACAGGTCTCGCCGCTGGTGCTGCTGGCGCCAAGCCAGGCCAAGGGCATCCTCATCGCCGGCAAGCTCAACGGGCAAGTGGTGCCGGTGGTGATCCGTGTCGGCTACTCGCATAGCGATGCGACGAACTTGCTGGCTTCGGTGGCGGACGACCAGATCGGTATCTCGATCCTGTCACCGGCGACGGCGATCCCGGCCAACGCGCTCAAGGGTGGCTATGTTGGGGCGACCAGCGGCTCGGCTTGCGGCGTGGTCACCAACAACGGTCCGAGCGGTGCGCCTGCCAGTGGCAACGGCTTGAACGCGACGATCGATCACCCGGAACTGTCGGGCTCCTTTAGCGGTGGCTTCTTCCACGCCAATGCCGGCAACTGTAGCGACGGCACGGCCGTATCGACGCTGGCCGCCAACTACACCTCCACGCTGTTCCAGAACGGCACCGCGGCCTTCATCAACCCGCTCACCTCGCGTGTGACGGCGCAGTTCGGCCTGGACTACACGCAAAGCGCCCCGGGCAAGTTGATCGTGACCGCGCAGAACGACTTCAACGCGCAAGGCGCCAGCGGCAATGTTGCGCTGTTCAAGGCGGGCGACACCGGCGTGGCGGTCAAGGTGGGCAACGTGTACGCGATGCTCATGAACAACAACAAGTACAACCCGTTCTTCACGGTCGGCGCATTCGTCCAGTGAAGCGCGCAACAACGAAACCACATGCGGCGGCGTGCGTGACCTGTGCACGCAGCGCTGCCGCGGCTGAACAACAACATGGAGGAGACGCAAATGCAATGGCGTAAATGGTTGGTCGTGCTCGCGTGCGCGCCGATGGTGACAGCTTGCGGAGGTGGCGGAGATGACTCGCCGGCTCCGGTGATCCAGCGCCTGTGTCCGCAGGCCATCGACTTCAACACCGTGTTCACCGGTGGGTCGGGCTCGGGTGAACTGGTGAAGGTGCAGCTCGACACAACGAAGATGACGTACCAGATCACGTATCTGGCCTCGCCGATTCCGGTCAAGACGGGCACCGTTGCGCCCACGCGCGATACGGCCCCTAACAATGTGCAGACCGGCACGCTCACGCAGGAAACGGCGCTGCCGACCGAGAAGCTGAACCAGTGCGCATTCCGCCTGAATAACGCAAGCCTTGATCCGAGCCGGCCTGCGCGGTTCTTCCTCGGTCAGGGCGTGCTGGGCGGCACGATTCCAGGGGCGACGATCCAGTTCGACGGCATTGTTGGCGTGGGCAAGATTCCGCAGACCACGTTCCCGTACTACCCGTTCATCAGCTTCTCGAACACCGAGACCGATCTGAACAAGATTGCGGGCAACTACAACCAGCTCGGCTACCACCAGGTGCCGTCGCAGAACTTCTCGCAGCAGGCGGTCGATGCGCGTTTCACCATCAACGCGGACGGCACCTACACCGAGTGCGACAACCTGGGCGTGAAGAACGGCGGGGCCTGCCTGACGTCAAGCGCAACAGTCAACCAGAAGCTGACGCTGCGCAGCGATGCGCCGGCCTTCACCACGCTGAACTATCAGCCGCAGGTGCCGGCAACGGTGTCGTCGCTGGATCCGTCCAAGGCGGGCAAGGGCGTGATGATCGTGGGCAAGCTGTATGGCCAGCTTGTGCCGATCTTCATTCGCGTGGGCGCGGCCAACTCCGATCTGACGGCTGGCCCCCCGGTGGCGGATGACGAGTCCGGCATTTCGATGATGGCGCCGGTCGGCAACATCGCGCAGGGCTCGCAAGACGGCGAATACACGGGTGTGGACAGCACGTTCAACTACCGCGCCACGGCGCTGGTGGGTGCGCAGGCCACGATGCTCGATCCGTTCAATGCGTCGCAGGCAGCGCTGGCGCGACCGCTGAACCTCGACTTCACGCAGACCGTCCCGGGTGTGATCCGCACCACGCAGACGAGCGCCCCGGCCGGCTCGGCCCCCACGGGCAAGCTGATCTTCACCGGCAAAACCTTCGGCTTCCTGGACATGAGCGATACGAAGAACCCGTACTTCACGGTGGGCGCCTTCGTGCAGTGACGTTTCCGGAATAACACGCCACGGGGCGCGGCACAGACAACCGCGCTCCGCTCAGAACAACAGGAGGAAGCATCATGAAACAACTGACTGTCGCATTGGTGGCGGCCTGCGCATCCGCGGGTGCCATGGCGCAGCAGGCCGGTGACAACGTGGCGACGGTGGGCTGGTTCCACATCATGCCGCAGGACTCGAGCAACAACCTGACCACCAGCGTGATCAATGCGCCGATCAATGATCCGCTACGCTTGCCGGGCAGCTTTACGTCGCCCAACAGCGGGCTGCGCGTGAGCAACGCCAACACGCTCGGCCTGACGCTCACGCACTTCTTTACCGACAACATTGCGCTGACCACGATTGCCGGCGTGCCACCCGAGTTCAAGTTGACTGGGCATGGCGTGATCCGCGCGCCCGGGCCCGCAGGTGCACTCGGACACGTTGATCTGGACGATCCGTCCAATCAGCCGGCTGTGCGCAAGGCGCGCCAATGGAGCCCCGGGGTCATCCTGCAGTGGTACTTCGGGCATGCGCAATCGACGTTCCGTCCGTTCGTGGGTGTGGGCGTGGTCTACAGCTTCTTCACCAACATCGAGCTGAATCCGTACTTTGCGGCGGCGGTGAATCGCGAGCTGGGCAGCGTGCTGGCAGCGGGGGCGGGTAAGCCGGGGCCGACCTATGTCGAAGGGAAATCGTCCGCCTCGTGGGCGCCGATCTTCAACCTCGGGGCGAGCTACGCGATCAACAAGCAATGGGCCTTGACGGCAACGGTGTCGTACCTGCCGCTCAAGACCGAGGCGGCAACCGTCATCAAGGCGGCGGACGGTACCACGCTGGCTACCACCAAGACCACGCTCAAGGCCAATCCGATCATCACGTTCGTCGGGGTGTCGTACAAGTTTTAGCTGGGTGTCGGCTGTCTGCGCCTGGCTAATTGGCGCGGCGTGAATCGAGCGGGAACCGGTTTGCGCCGCATTCTTAAGGCGGTTTCTACCGTCAGTTCTAGTGAGGCAATAAATGAGCACACGTAAAGTCGTATCTCTTGCAGTTGCACTCGCACTTGCCACCGTAGCAGCCACACCCGCACTTGCCGTCACCGTTTCGCGTGTCGATGGTCAAGCCATGAACCCGAACGGCGAGCCGTTCTCGGTCACCGGTGCGACCACGTTGTCCAAGGGCTCCATCAGCGCCAATTGCACGGCGACCTTCACGGGGACGATCACGCCTACGGGCATCGTCAACATCACGTCCACATCGTTTACCGGCGGCGGGACGTGCGGCCTCATCTCGGGAACGACCCCGTGGACCGGCCAGGCCGACAGCGCCACCCAGCTGTCGATCAACAACGCAGGGGTCAGCGTGTTCCTGCTGGGTAACTGTGGCCCGAGCAAGGTCGTGACCACTTGGAACGATCCGAACTCGTCGCTCACGTTCACCAATGCACTGCTCACGCCGGACTGCACGGTGAGCGGCACGGTGGTATCGACGCCGAAGTTCCACGTGCAGTAAGCACGTTCCCGATTGACGGGCGGTTGCGCAGCCGCCGTCGATTGGTCTGAAGCATGGGCCCGGCATGTCGGGCCTTGTTTCTTTTCGCGGGCCGCTTTTCTGTCTGAGCAATACCCCTGTCGCCAATGGCGGCAACGTAATGTGCTGGGCGGTGGCATGATCCGGCTTTCGCCGCTGCACCGGGGCAGCGGTCTTTCCCAGGAGCCAAGACATGCGTTTGCTCACCTCTGCCGCCGTGGCCGCTGCGATGGCGGTGTCCGTCGGATTTGCCCACGCCCAAACCGCAGCATCAGCTGCAGCTGCCCCAGCGGTCAGCACCGCCGCTACGCAACAACGCACCCAGGTGCCCGGCTACTACCGCATGGCGCTGGGCGACGACGTTGTGACTGCCCTCTACGACGGCTATACCGATCTGCCCGCCAAAACTTTGCTTGGCCTGAATGCGCAATCGGTGCAGAGCCTGCTGGCGCGGATGTTCGTATCGAACACGCCGGGCATGCAGACGGCGGTGAACGGCTTCCTGATCGACACTGGAGCCAAGCGCATCCTCGTCGATACGGGTTCGGGCACCTGCTTTGGCCCGACGATGGGCGGCCTGGCTGGCAACGTTCGTGCGTCCGGTTACCAGCCCGAGCAGATTGACGCCGTGCTGCTGACGCACCTGCATCCGGACCACGCATGCGGCCTGTTGACGCCGCAAGGCCAACCGGCCTTTCCGAATGCGCAGGTGTATGTGGCCGCGCCAGAAGCCGGTTTTTGGTTGAGCGAAACGATTGCCGCTTCCAAACCGAGTGACATGCAGCCGTTCTTCAAAATGGCGCGCGACTCGGTCGCGCCGTATGCGGCCGCGGGCAAGCTCAAGCAATTCAAGCCGGGCGACGAGGTGGTGCCGGGCGTGCGCTCGGTGGTCGCCAACGGGCATACGCTGGGGCACAGCGGTTACCTGTTTGCATCGAAGGGACACAGCCTGCTGGTGTGGGGCGATATCGTGCACAGCCACGCGGTGCAGTTCCAGCACCCCGAGGTCGCGTTCGAATACGACGTCGACAAGAAGGCCGCCGTTGCCTCGCGACGCAAGCTGTTTGTGGAAGCCGCGCGGGACAAGCTCTGGGTGGCCGGCGCACATCTGCCGTTCCCGGGCCTGGGGCATGTGCGCCGCGACGGCAACGCCTTCGCCTGGGTGCCGATCGAGTACGGCCCGCTGCGCACGGACCGCGCTGATTGATCCCCGATTGGTCCGTCAAGCGCCTGCCGGTCGCTTCATCTTGCAAGTGGTCGGCAGATCCAGGTCTTTGGCCGGGGTCGTGCTCTCGGTCTTGTGACCCCATTGGGTGCCGTCGTAGCCGACCTTGACGGTCTTTCCGTCTACCGGTGCGATTGTCGATACCACTTGCGGCAGCAGCAACTGGTGGTCGACCTTGCGCATCGTGACGTCGCCCAGGAAGCTCTGTTTCTGCATGCCTTCCAGTGCCAGCGCAATCTTCAGCGGATCGGTGGAATTGGCTTTGCGGATGGCGTCTGTTACGAGTTCGACCGACAACACGGTGCGCGGCGCGAAGTGCTCGCCGGCGGGCGTCTGGCGCACGCGGGCATCCATCTGCATCAGTTGCGCGTTGCCGTTGCCGGGCGTCCATTCCGCAACCCAGGTCACCTTGCCGATCTTGGCCTGCGACACGGCCAGCACGGTGCCCGGGGCGCCTGCGCCGCTGTGGTTCAGATAGCGCATGTCATAGCTCATGTCGCCCGCAGCCTTGATGAGCAGGTTCAGGTCTTGCCCCCAGTTGCCGGTGAGCAGCGTGTCAGCGCCCGTCGCCTTGGCCTTCGAGACGTAAGGTGCGAAGTCCTTCACCTTGCCAATCGGGTGCAGCGTCTCTCCGGTGAACTGCACGTCGGGTCGCGCGGCCGAGATCATCTGCTTGCCCAATGACGCCCACAGCCGGCCGTGTGCGTAGTCCTGGTTCAGCGAGTAGACCTTGCGGATATCGGGCTGCGTTTTTACAAAATTGGCCAGCGCGCGCATCTTCATCGCGGTGTTGGCCTCGGTGGCGAAATGCCAGAAGCTGCAATGCGCGCCGGTCAGGTCGGGATCGATCGACGCGTAGTTGATGATCAGCACGCGCTTGGTCGGATTGCGCTCGTTGTGCTTGGTGGCCGCATCCACCATGGCGGCCACCACGGACGAGCCCGAGCCGCCGGTGAAGACGATCTTCGCCCCAGCATCGATGGCGCTTTGCAGCGCCGACAGACTGTCTTGTGCCGACAGCTTATTGTCATAGGTCGACAGCTCGTAGCGGGCGCCGTTCAGCACGCCTTGCGGTTGTGCGTTGGCGTCGTCGATGCCGAGTTTCAGATTCGCCAGAAACTGCTCGCCCACATTCGAGAGCGGCCCGCTCAACTGATCAATGAACGCCACCTTGATGGGCGCTGAGTCTGCGGCGTGCGCCAGCGGTGCGAACAACAGCGCCCCGGCACAAGCCAACGCGGACAAGGGACGGGCAAAGCGAATCACTGCGGGCATGTCTCCTCCTTGTGTGTGTTCTCGTCTACCACGTGTCGATGAAACGGCGCGTGGCTGGGTCGCGCGCGTGCCGCGGCTGCGCAGGCGGCGTTGATTGCAGCCCCCGCAACAACCAGCGGCGCGTATCGGCTGGGTCGATCACGGCGTCGATCTCGAGATAGCTGGCGATGTTGAGCGCGCGGCCTTCCTCGTAGGCGGCATCGACCATCTTGCGGAACAGCGCCTCGCGCTCGGCAAGGTCTTCCACCGCTTCCAGCTCTTTGCGATAACCCAGGCGGATGGCGCCTTCGATGCCCATGCCGCCAAACTCGCCGCTCGGCCACGACGCGGTGAAGAACGGCGCGTGGAAACCGCCCGCGGCCATGGCCATCGCCCCGAGGCCGTAGCCTTTGCGCAGCACGACGGTGAAGAAGGGCACGCGCAAGTTGCCCGCCGTCACGAACATGCGGCTGACGTGGCGCACGGTGGCGGTTTTCTCAGCTTCTGGCCCGACCATGAAACCCGGTGTGTCGCACAGCGAGACGATGGGCAGATCGAACGCGTTGCACAACTGCATGAAGCGTGACGCCTTATCCGCGGCCGCCGCATCGATGGCGCCGCCCAGGTGGCGCGGGTTGTTGGCGATGCAGCCGAAGGCGCGCCCTTCGATGCGGATCAGCGCGGTGATGATGCCCACGCCAAAGGCCTGCCGCAGCTCCAGCACGGAACCTGTATCGGCCAGCGCATCGATCACGGCGCGCATGTCATAGCTACGCATGCGGTTTTCGGGAATCGCGTGGCGCAGGTGGCGCACGTCGCCGGCTTCCCACTTGGTGAGCGGACCCTGGAAATAGCTCAGATAGCGGCGCGCGACATCCACGGCTTCGGTCTCGTCGTCGACCAGGACATCGATCACGCCATTGGGCGCCTGCACGCTCACGGGGCCGACCTCTTCGGGCGCGTATACGCCAAGGCCGCCGCCTTCAATCATGGCCGGGCCGCCCATACCGATGGTCGCGTCGCGTGTGGCGATGATCACGTCAGCGCAGCCCAGCAGCGCGGCATTGCCCGCAAAGCAGCGGCCTGACACGATGCCGACGGTCGGCACCAGCCCAGAGAGGCGCGCGAAGTGAATGAAGGTCGGGCAGTCCAGGCCGCTGACGCCGCGCTTTTCAGTGTCGCCCGGCCGGCCGCCGCCGCCTTCGGCGAACAGCACAACGGGCAGCTTCCATTGCTGCGCCAACTCCAGCGCGCGGTCGGTCTTCTTGTGGTTGAAGGTACCTTGTGTCCCGGCCAGCACGGTGTAGTCGTACGCGAGCACCATGAAGCGCGCATCCTGATCTGGAAAGTGCGCGCCGTTGACGGTGCCAATGCCGGTGATGATGCCGTCAGCCGGTGTCGAGCGAATCAAGTCATCGAGCGCGCGCCGTTGGCGTTGCGCCGCAATGGCCAGCGCGCCGTACTCGATGAATGAGCCAGCGTCGCACAGGTGGTCGATGTTCTCGCGCGCGGTGCGCTGGCCGGTCTTGCGGCGGCGGGCAATGGCTTCCGGGCGGTTTGCATCGAGGCCGAATGCATGGCGGTCGATGACGGCCTGCAGGTCGGGGCGAATATGGTCGAGGGCGATCTCGGTGTCGGCGGTTGCGTGGTCGTGTTGCGCGTCGCTGGGCTGCAGCACGGCCAGCGGCTGGCCCTCGCGCACCGTTGCGCCTGCCTGAGCGCAGACCTGCAGCACGCGTCCGGCCGCGGGCGCGATGACGACGTGCTCCATCTTCATCGCTTCAATCACAGCGAGCACCTCGCCGCGTACGACCGTGGCACCGGCTTCTGCGTGGATCTGAATGAGCGCGCCATCCATTGGCGCGGTGAGGACTTCGGCGTCGTCAGGAAGCTCGTCGACGAATGCTGTTGCAGGCGTGACGTCAGTGGCTGCGATCGACGTGGCGTGCAGCGCGGGATGGGCTTCGCCATTGCCAGCGGCCAGCTCGGCGAGCTTCGCATCGAGGAACTGCGTGTGCACGGCGTTGGCTTGCACGTCGGCATTGTGCAGCAGGTCTTGCAGCAGCCGCTTGTTGGTGGCCAGTCCTTCGATGCGGAACTCACACAGCGCGCGGTACGTCTGTGCCAGCGTCTGCGCATACGTGCCGTGCGGCGCGTGGACGATCAATTTGGCCAGCAGCGAATCAAAGCGCGGGTTCGGACGGTAGCCCGCATAACCGCAGGTGTCGACGCGCACGCCGGGGCCGTTGGGTGGTTCGAATGCGGTGAGCGTGCCGGTGGATGGATGCGGTTGTCCGGACGCATCGATGGTCTCGGCATTGATGCGCACTTGCACGGCATGGCCGCGCGGTGCGATTGGCCGAGCAAGCCCCAGGTCGGTGAGCGAGGCACCTTGCGCCAGGGCCAGTTGCGTCATCACCAAGTCAACGCCCGTCACCATTTCCGTGACGGTGTGCTCGACTTGCACGCGCGGGTTGGCTTCCATGAAGTAGAACGTGGCGTGCGGCGTGCCCGCGCCTTCCACGAGGAACTCGAACGTGCCGATGCCGCTGTAGCCCGCCGCTTTGGCGAGTGTGACGGCAGCGTCAGCGATGCGCGTGCGCAGGGCGTCGTCCAACGCGGGGCTGGGCGCGATCTCGATCAGTTTCTGGTGACGGCGCTGCAGGCTGCATTCACGCTCGCCGAGATGCATCACGTGGCCATGTGCGTCTGAAACGATCTGGATTTCGATATGGCGCGGCGCAGGCACCAGCGCTTCCACATAGACGTCTCCGCTGCCCGGTTGGCCGCCACCGGCGGTGGTGGCTTCAGAGACGCAACGCGCATACGCGTCGGCAATCGCCTGCGCATCGTGCACCGCGCGCATACCGCGTCCGCCGCCGCCGGCCACGGCCTTGATCATCATGCCGTGCGAGGGCGGCAGCGCGGCGAAGAAGGCGCGCGCATCTTCAAGCGCGGTCGCGCCTTGCGTCCCGCTGACGATGGGAATGCCAGCCTCGTGCGCAAGTGCCCGCGCACGTGCCTTGTCGCCGAAGAGGTCGAGCACGCGCGGTGACGGTCCGATGAACTGCACTCCGGCCTGTGCGCACTGGCGGGCGAAGGCGGCGTTCTCGCTCAGGAAGCCATAGCCGGGATGAACGGCATCGGCGCCGACGGCGCGTGCAGCCGCGAGGATGGCTGCACCGTCGAGATAGGCGCGCGGGCCGGTGCCAGGCAAGGGCACGGCTTCATCGGCGCGTAGTGGGTGCAGCGCGTCGCAATCGTCTTCGGAATAGACGGCGACCGAGGGCAAGCCCATCGTGGCGGCTGCGCGGGCAATGCGAATGGCGATCTCGCCGCGATTGGCGATCAGCAGTTTGCGAAACGTCATGGAGCAGGCGTGGGTTAGAGCTGTTCAGCGAGTGGTGCAAGATCCTGTTTGCGCACCTTGCCGGTGGCCGTGAGCGGCAGCGTGTCGACGATGCGCACGACGGGCACCTTGTAGATAGCCATGTTCTCGCGACACCAATTGGTAAGGGCGGCGTCATCCAATGTGCCGACGGCCTCGGGCCGCAGCATCACGAAGGCGACGGGAAGCTGGCCGCGTTGTTCGTCGGCGCGGCCCACGACGGCAGAACCGAGGATGGCCGGATGCTTGCCGAGCATGGCTTCGATCTCCGCCGGGAAGACGCTCATGCCGTTGACCTTGAGCATCTCCTTGCGGCGGCCGAGATAGTGGACGTAACCCTGTTCGTCAATGCAGCCGATGTCGCCGGTGTGGAACCAGCCGTTGCGCAGGGTTTGCGCGGTGGCGTCTGGCTTGTTCCAATAGCCTTTGAGCAGCGTCGGCGTGCGCACGCAGAGTTCGCCTTCGGCGCCGATCGGCATCAGTTCGTGCGTGTCGAAATCGCAGATCTTGAAATCGGTGCCCGGCACCGGCAACCCGACGAAAATCGGTTGCGATCGCAGGTCGAAATCGTCGTCCTGCATGCCGACCGTGAAGCTGTTGCAGGTCTGCGTTTCTGTCATGCCCCAGGCGCTCTCGGCCATCATCGAGCCGGTCAGTTCGCGCCATGCACGGCGGTACTCGGGGTTCAGCTTTTTCACGAACGACGACACGCCCGTATGCCGCAGCGAACGTAAGTCGTACGCATGCACACGAGGATGCGCCATCACCTCGGCCGCGCTGTCGACAAGCATCGAGCCGTTGGTCACGCAGTAGCGCTGCACGCCAGCCATGAAGGCCTCCGCATCCCAGCGAGCGAGCAGCACAAGCGGCACGCCAAGGAAGGCTGGGAAGATCAGGCCGGTGTTTTCGCCGGCAATCCAGAACTGCGGATAGAAGCTGAGCATGACGGTGTCGGCATCCGCGCGCAGCGATACGGCCGAGAACGCGGCAGCCATGTCCACCATGTCGCCCTGCGTGTGGATGCAGCCCTTAGGCAGCCCCGTCGTGCCGCCGGTGTAGTTGAGCGCAGCAACCGCATCAAGCGAACCAGGCGGAAGAGGGATCGGCGTGGTCTGAGCCAATGCGGGCAACAAGTCGATTGCATCGCCGCAGGCCAGCGGCGGCTCGGTCAGCATTGCCGGGAGCGGCAGCGTCGGCTGTGCGGGGAGCACGTCTGCGTAACGGGTGACGAAGACGTGCTCGATCGATGTTTCGGCCCGCACGTCACGCACCAGCGGCATAAGGCGATCCAGCGTGACGATGGCCCGCGGTGTGGCGTCGCTCAGCGCATGCATCAACTCCGCTCGCTGCGATAGCGGGCTGATCGGCACATACACGGCGCCCAGCTTGAGAATGCCGAAGAACACCGCATTGAATTGCGGGCAGTTCGACAGGAACACCGCAACGCGGTCGCCCGCGCCAATGCCGTGTTGCGTGAGCAGCGCGGCGAAGCGGTCGGAGAGATCGTCAAGCTGGGCGAACGTCGTGTCGTGCCCGTAAAAGTGGATGGCCGGCTTGTCTGGCGTGGTGCGCGCCCAGTGCCGCAGATAGTCTGTGAGGGCAGCGCGCCCGATCGGGTAATGCGGCTCGCGGGGGGTATCGACCGGCCATGCGCGCGCCCAGAGCGCGCGAACGCGGCCGAGATACTCGGACTCGTCCATCGACAAAGCTTGTCTCCGTTGGATTGTGCAGTGCGTGCGCACGGCGGCGCCGCACTATCTATACTGGAAAGTAATTTTTTATACCAACGGGTAAGAATATAGAAAGCGTTCTTTGATGCGTCAAGCATTTGAGCGCGATGATGTCGCCAAGATGCGCGTATGCCACGGCGCATACGCGGGCGACATGCGAAAATATGCGCCATGTCCACCGTCCGCAAATCCGCCGTTTCCGACGTGCAACCGTCTGCTGAAACCGAGGCGCCCGAAGCCCCCGGCGTCGCACCGCCGGCCACGCGCCCGCACATCGCCGAGCGGCAGGAGGCCCGCCGCCGGCAGATTCTCGACACAGCCGCGCAGCTCTTCTTCACCAAAGGCTATGCCGGCATGACGATGAGCGACCTGTGCAACGCGCTGGGCGTGACCAAACCGGCGGTGTACTACTACTTCACCGACAAGTACGAGATTTTCGACATTCTGTGCCGCGAGGCCGCGCAGGACTGTCTGTCGGCGATCCGGGAAACGGCCGATCAGGCCCTACCCGTGCGGGAGCGCCTGCAGGCGTGTCTGCTGGAAATGGCTCGCCGTTGCATCGACTGCCACTACGCCGCAGCACTGACGTATCGCGATCGGCAATACCTGCGCCCCGAAACGGTGGAATGGCTGCACGGCATGTCGCGGGCGTATTACCGCGATCTCTATGCGCTGCTCGATGAGGGCAAGCGCGCCGGCGTGTTCGACTTTGGCGATGCGCGCGTCGCCGCGCACTCGATGGGCGGTGTGATGGGCTTCATGTACACGTGGCACGATCCATCGCGCATTGACGCCGGCGTGCTGGCGCACGAGTTGTCGAGCGCCATGATGAAGATCATTCTGCCGGCCGCCCCAGGCCCAGCAACTAAACCCGCGTCCTGAGCGCCGCGCTAGCAGTTGCGCTCGGCAAGACGGGGAGGCGGAAGATCTCCGGCGTCATCAGGTCGATGCCGCAATCGAGCGTTTCCACCCAATCGATGAACCGCTTGACCATGGCTGGCCCGCGAAACGGCTGGCCGTGCTGCGGCACGATCCATTCGATGTCCAGCCCGCGCACCATCTGCGCCCATAGCCGGCACACCCGGTTGCCGCTCATGTAGCGGCGGTGGAAGGGCGCCATCAGCGGCAGGTGCGCGTCAAAATCTTCCACGGGCTTGGCGGCCACGTTGGCGTGCACCATCGACGCCCCCAGATCGCCCGAGAACAGGATGCGCGATACCGGATCGTAGAACTGGAAGTTGCCCTCGGAATGCAGGAAATGCGCCGGCACCGCCAGCAGATGTGATTGCCCCAGCGGAATCGCCATGCCCGTATCCGGGATCGGCACGATGCGGCCCTCGGTTTTGCCGACCGTGCAGAAATGCGGCAGAAAACGCTCCCACACGCGCGAGATCAGGATGTCGCAGCTCGAGCTCGTCAGCCACCGTCCCGCCGAGGCGACGATATCTGGATCTGCATGCGAGGCCAGCACGTAGTCGAGCTGCTTGGGCGAAAAGTACCGGTTCATCGCCAAAAACAGCGCGTTGTAGGTCATCTGACCCCCTGGGTCGATCAGCGCGCCGTGGCCGTGATCGACGATCAGGAATTGGTTTGTCTGCACCGGCAGGTCGTCGTGATCGTCGACCAGGTCGGAAAACATCAGGCAGACATGCTCGGGCGTTTCGTAGAGCGTCGTGACCATGGGAGAGGGCGGGCGCGGTTGGAATGCTCCGATGGTCGCGCAGGGCGTGGCCGCCACACTTGATCCGTGTCAAGGCCGGTGTGACGTCGGCATTGGCCTGGGTGGCCGATCATCCGGCCCCGGCTGGGTCTCACGTGATAAACTCTTGATCTTTAACGCT
Source organism: Ralstonia pickettii (assembly GCF_000607165.1). Classification (GTDB taxonomy): domain Bacteria; phylum Pseudomonadota; class Gammaproteobacteria; order Burkholderiales; family Burkholderiaceae; genus Ralstonia; species Ralstonia holmesii. The sequence goes on from NZ_JFZG01000003.1 coordinate 317,144, forward strand.
TTGCGCGAGCCGCACGCGGGTTTTCCGCTTGGGTCTGGCGCGCCGCCATGCCAACCGGCATGCCGCATCTCCCCCTATGAATACTGCAACGATGTCTGAAGCGTCAGAAGCGCCGGCCAATGAATCGGTGACATTCGACAGCTTCGGCCTGCATCCGGACGTCCTCCGCGCGCTGACCGAAAGCGGTTACACCAAGCCCACGCCCATCCAGGCTGCCGCCATCCCGGTGGTGACTGCCGGCTGCGACGTCATGGGCGCCGCACAAACCGGCACCGGCAAGACCGCCGGTTTCTCGCTGCCGATCATCCACAACCTGCTGCCCGACGCCAACACGAGCGCATCGCCTGCGCGCCACCCGGTGCGAGCGCTGATCCTCACGCCCACGCGCGAGCTGGCCGACCAGGTGTACGACAACGTTGCCAAGTACGCGAAGTACACGGCGCTGCGTAGCGCGGTCGTTTTCGGCGGTGTCGACATGAACCCGCAGACGGAGCAACTGCGCCGCGGCGTGGAAATCCTCGTTGCCACGCCGGGCCGTCTGCTCGATCACGTGCAGCAGCGCAGCGTGAACCTGTCGCAGGTGCGCATGCTGGTGCTGGACGAAGCCGACCGCATGCTCGACATGGGCTTCCTGCCCGACCTGCAGCGCATCATCAATCTGCTGCCGGCGCACCGCCAGACGCTGCTGTTCTCGGCCACGTTCTCGCCCGAGATCAAGAAGCTGGCCGCCAGCTACCTGCGTCATCCGCAAACCATTGAAGTGGCGCGCAGCAACGCCACTGCAGAAAACGTCCGCCAGGTCATCTACACCGTGCCGGACAACCACAAGCAGGCCGCGCTCGTGCACCTGCTGCGTCAGCGAGCAGAGCAAGGCCTGCCACGCCAGTGCATCGTGTTCTCCAACAGCAAGATCGGCTGCTCACGCCTGGCGCGAGCCCTGGAGCGCGAAGGCATCAACGCCAACGCCATCCACGGCGACAAGACGCAGACCGAGCGCATGCAAACGCTCGAAGCGTTCAAGCAAGGTACCGTGGATGTGCTGGTCGCCACCGACGTGGCGGCGCGCGGTCTCGACATCTCGCAGATGCCGTGCGTGATCAACTTCGACCTGCCGTTCAACGCAGAAGACTACGTGCACCGTATCGGCCGCACGGGTCGTGCAGGCGCTTCCGGTGACGCTCTGTCGCTGTTCGCCCCGGGCGATGAACGTCTGCTGGCGGACATCGAAAAGCTGATTAAGCGCAATTTGCCGCGCGAGCAACTAGCCGATTTCGATCCGACCGGTGAACAGGCTCGTGACCGTGAACGCCGCGAGCGCGACGAAAAGCGTGCCCGCAGCGAAGTCCGCCGCTCCCGCGAGCGTGAAGACCGCAACGGTGCCCGCGTGTTGGATCACACGATCGTGCGCCCGCCTTTCCGCCCATCGGACGACCCGTTCTTCAATCGCCCGTACGAATCGTCTCTGCCAGCGGAATCGGCAGAAACTGCCAAGCCAGCGCAAGCGACCGGGCATCCGCGTACCGCCAAGCGCCCAATCGCGGCGCTGCTCGGTGGCGTGCCGCGCAAGCGTTAAGTCAGTCGACTGAAAACGGCGGCGCTCCTGCCGCCAGGGTCAATTGCCTCAGGCCGTTTGTGCCAGGCGATTGGCCCATGCCGGGACGGCGTCTCGGTAAAACCCCTCTACATCCCCCGCACGAATCTCCAGCCCCAGGTGCTGCGCCGCTTCTGTTAGCGCGGCCAGCGGTTGACTGCGGTTGATGGCGCGCGCGCCCGTCTGCTTGCTGAGTTTCTCGCCGTCGGCGTTCACCACCACGGGCACGTGCAGGTAGCGCAACGCCGGCAGCCCGAGCAAGCGCTGCAGGTAGATCTGGCGCGGCGTCGAGTCGAGCAGGTCGGCGCCGCGCACGACGTCCGTGATGCCTTGGGTGGCATCGTCCACCACCACCGCAATCTGGTACGCCCACATGCCGTCGGCGCGCTTGAGCACGAAGTCGCCTACGGCTTCAGCCAGGTTCTGGCATTGCGTGCCTTGCCAGCGGTCGTTGAAGCAGATGGTAGCGGCGTCGGCATCCGGCACCCGCACGCGCCAAGCGCGCGGCGGGCGGCCGTGGAGCCCGTTGCGGCACGTGCCGGGATAGATCAGGGTCTGGTGACGCACGTGCCCATTGGCGTCAATGCTGGTGACGGAATCCGCAATCTCGCGGCGCGTGCAGCCGCACGGGTAGAGGCTCCCGATTGCTTGCAGTTGCTCGAGCGCCTGTTCAAAGCGTGACAGGTGCGCGCTTTGCCACTGTGGGACCTCGTCGGGAATGAGCCCGAGTGTATCCAGTGTGGCGAGGATGTCGCGGTCGGCGCCGGGCACGTTGCGCTGAAAATCGATGTCTTCAATGCGCACGAGCCACGTGCCGCCGTGTACGCGTGCATCCAGCCAGCTTGCCAGCGCGGTGACCAGCGAGCCGATATGCAACGGCCCCGTGGGCGATGGCGCAAAGCGGCCGCGGTATTGGCCGCGCGACGACGTGGTGGATTCCGGAAAATCGAGATTGGCTTGGGACAACGCAACGCTCCAGGCGCAGAAGTCGATGGCGCTATTGTGCGCGATTTGTCCGCACGAGGCGGCTACTGCATCATCAGGGCCTGCCCCAGGCGCGGGTCTTCCAGCTTGTCGACCCACCATTGCAGCGCCTTGCCGCGCATGTTGTTGCGCCAGGCAACCTGAAACGTGCCGGCACGCTTGTCTTCGGTGGTTTCCTTGGCGATCAGCACGCCGGAATCCAGATACGGTTGCGCCAGCGGCACCGGCAACCAGCCGCAGCCCAGGCCACGAATCTGCGCCTGCACCTTGTCAGCCATGGACGGCACCACCAGCGTGTCCTGTCCGGCCATCACGCCGATGGTGCGTGCGGGCAGATTGCGTGACGTATCTCCGACGGCAACGATGCGATGCCGCGTGATGGCGGTTGCAGGCAAAGGCTCCTCCATGTGCGCCAGCGGATGATGTGCCGCCACCGCAAACACAAAGGGAATGTTGCCCACCGTGCGTGTCTGAATGCCCTGTACCTGCATCACCTGCGCCGGCCCGATCAGCAGATCCGCGCGGCCTGAGAGCAGTGCGTCCCACGTGCCGGCCAGAACCTCACGGCTGAAGCGCAGTCGCGTGGCGGTGTTCTCCGCGTAGAAATCCTGGATGACTGGCATAAGTGCGCGAAAGTGCACGAGATCGTCGACTACGATGGTCAGTGTGGCTTCCCACCCGGTGGCGAGGCGTTTGACGCGGCGCGCGAGTTCGTCGGCGGCCTGCAGCAGGTGACGGCCTTCGTCGAGCAATGCGCGGCCAGCGGGCGTGAGTTCCGCCCGATGGCGGCGGCGGTCAAACAGCAGGACATCGAGATCGTCTTCCAGCTTGCGCACCACATATGTCAGCGCCGACGGCACTTTGCCCAGTTCGTGCGCGGCGGCGGCAAAGCTGCCCTTGCGTTCGATCGCGTCCAGCACTTCCAGAGATTCCAGTGATAGCGCCATGTTCAGAATTTTTGATGTATTGAGTCAAAGCCATACCGCGAAACTATAGCCAATCTGCGTACCATTCACACATCGACGCAGTAATTTGGATAGGAGATTCATCAAAATGATTGAAATCCGCCCCTCTCAAGATCGCGGTTACGCAGATCACGGCTGGCTCAAGTCGTATCACAGCTTCTCGTTTGCCGATTACATGGACCCGGAACACGTTCAGTTCGGGCCGTTGCGCGTCATCAATGAAGACCGCGTCGCCGCCGGTATGGGCTTTGGCACCCACGGCCACCGCGACATGGAAATCATCAGCTACGTGCTGGATGGTGAACTGGCGCACAAGGACAGCATGGGCAACGGCAGCGTGCTGCGCCCGGGCGACGTGCAACGCATGACGGCTGGGACAGGCGTGCGTCACTCCGAGTTCAACCACGCGCAGGATCAGACCACGCATTTCCTGCAGATCTGGGTGCTTCCCGCGCAGTTGAACCTCACGCCGGGCTACGAAGAACGCCATTTCGACGAGGCTGCCAAGCGCGGCAAGCTCGCCCTGATCGCGAGCACCGATGGTCGTGACGGTTCGGTGAAGGTGCATCAGGACATGGTGCTCTACGCCGGCAAGTTTGATGGCGCAGAAACTGCGTCCTTGCCCATTGCCGAAGGCCGCCGTGCTTACGTGCACGTGGTTCGCGGCAAGGTGAGCATCAACGGTCGCACGCTGGTTGGCGGCGACGCAGCCAAGCTGACGCAAGAAGAGGCCGTGACGCTCTCTGGCGGCGAAGACAGCGAAGTGCTGGTGTTCGATCTGCCGTAATGTTCGTGGCGCACGCTGTGTGCGCCATTTTTCTTTTCCGTTGTCCCCCGCGATACCCAACCCCAAGAGGATTCCCATGGCACGAGTTGCAGTCGTTTATCACAGCGGTTATGGCCACACCAAGAAGCAGGCAGAGGCCGTGTTTGCAGGCGTGCAAGGCGCCGGCGCCGAAGCGCACCTGATTTCGGTCACAGACGTCAACGACGACACGTGGGCGCTGCTGGCCGGCGTCGATACGATCGTCTTTGGCGCGCCGACCTACATGGGCGGCGTTTCGGGCGACTTCAAGAAGTTTGCCGATGCATCGTCCAAGGCATGGTTCACGGGCGCGTGGAAGGACAAGATCGCCGCGGGGTTCACGAATTCCGCATCGATGAATGGAGACAAGTACGCGTCGATCCAGTACCTGTGGACGCTGTCGCAGCAGCACGGAATGATCTGGGTCGGCACGGGCATGATGCCGGCCAACAGCAAGGCCGCCACGCGCAACGACGTGAATTACCTGGCGGGCTTTGGCGGCGCGCTGGCGCAATCGCCGTCTGATGCGAGCCCTGAAGAGGGTCCGTTGCCGGGCGACCTGGAAACCGCCAAGCTGTTCGGTGAGCGCATTGTTGCCATCACCAATCAGTTCGTGCGCGGCCGTCAGTAAAGCGGATCGCTCAAAGAAAAAACGCCGGCATGTCCGGCGTTTTTTTGTGCGCTGTTAAGGGTCAGAAGCGCGTGCCGGCGCCGCAGAACACGCCGCGGTTGGAGCCACCCTCGCAGCTCGTTGCGCAGCCGGCCAATGCTGCCAGGCACACCGTGCTGATGAAGAGGAGGGCGGCGAAGCGCTTCATGCAGCGGCCCGCGTTTGGCTGCCCGCGCAATGCGGGCAGCGCTGGCCGGGGATGTAGTCGGCGGATTGCTGTTCTTCCGGCGTCACCACGGCGCGGCAGGCGAAGCATTGTTTCGGCCCTGCTGGCAGCAGCTCAGCATTGAGAGCCGTGCGGTGGTCGAACACGAAGCAGTCGCCGTCGTAATGGGCGCCGCCCACTTCCTCGAAATACTTGAGGATGCCGCCTTCGAGCTGATACACGCGCTCGACGCCGATCTCCTGCATGTGGATTGCCGCCTTTTCGCACCGGATGCCGCCGGTGCAGAAGGACACGACCGTCTTGCCGGCAAAGTCGTCTTTGTGCGCGGCAATGGCGGGCGGGAATTCGGTGAATTTCTTGAGGTTGTATTCGACGACGTTTTTGAATGTGCCGACGGCAACTTCATAGTCATTGCGCGTGTCGAGCATCACCACTGGGCGGCCCTCGTCGTCGTGGCCCTGGTCGAGCCAGCGCTTGAGATCGGGCGGCGCAACCGACGGCGCGCGGCCGTCTTCCGGGCGGATCAGCGGGTGGCGCATGGTGATGATTTCTTTCTTCATGCGCACCAGCAAGCGGCGGAACGGCTGGTGGTCGGACAGGCTTTCCTTCGGTGCCAGGTCAGCAAAACGGGCGTCGGCGCGCAGCCAGCCGACGATGCCGTCAATGGCTTCACGCGAGCCGGCCAGAAAGATGTTGATGCCCTCGGGCGCCAGTAGAACGGTGCCCCTCAGCTCGCGCGCCTGGCATTCGGCCAGCAGGGCGGCGCGCAAGGTCTCGCGGTCATCGAGGGTGACGAATTTGTAAGCGGAAATATTGACGATCTGCATGTGCTGCCGCGCCATTTTTTGGCGCTTTGGGTAACCCGTTGATTCGTAAGCCGAAATTATAGCCGCCCGAGCAGCCGCGCGGGGTTGTCGATGATCAACCGGACACGCCCCGAATGCTTTACGGAAGATGTCACCCGGTACAATACGCGGATGAATTCGCCGCGCTTCGTCCACCTCCGCCTCCACTCCGAATACTCCGTCGTCGATGGCAACGTCCGTCTGGACGATGCCGTCAAGGCCGCAGCCAAAGACGGCATGGGCGCCTTGGCGCTGACCGATCTCGCCAACGCCTTCGGGCTGGTGCGCTTCTACAAGGAGGCGCGCGGCAAGGGCGTCAAGCCTATCGTCGGCGCCGACGTGTGGATCACCAATCACGATGAGCGCGACAAACCGGCACGCCTTCTGTTGTTGGTCCGTGACAAGCAGGGTTACCTGAACCTGTGCCAGTTGCTGGCCCGTGCTTGGCTCTCCAACCAACATCGCGGCCGCGCGGAAATCGCCCCCGAATGGTTCGACGAGCCGGGCGTGGAAAATGCCCCATTGGCCACGGGCCTGCTGGCGCTCTCAGGCGCCATGGGCGGCGATATTGGCATGGCGCTGGCCAACGGAAACGAGGCGCTGGCGCGCAAGCTGGCGACGAACTGGTCGCGCGTGTTTCCGGGCGCCTTCTACATCGAACTGCAACGCGCCGGGCAGACTGGTACCGAGGCCTACATCCAGCAAGCCGTGAAGCTCGCATCGGCCATGCAGTTGCCGGTGGTTGCCACGCATCCGGTGCAGTTCATGACCCCGGACGATTTCACGGCCCACGAAGCGCGCACCTGTATTGCGGAGGGCGAACTGCTCGCCAATCCACGCCGTGCCCGTCGTTTCACGACCGAACAGTATTTCAAGACGCAGGACGAGATGTGCGCGCTGTTTGCCGACATCCCGTCCGCGCTGGCCAACGCAGTGCAGATCGCGCAGCGCTGCAACCTCAAGCTGGAACTGGGCAAGCCCAAGCTGCCGCTGTTCCCGACGCCCGATGGCATGTCGCTGGATGACTATCTCGTCCAGCTTGCCAAGGAAGGGCTGGAAAAGCGCATGGAAGTGCTGTTCCCCGACGAGGCCGTGCGCGAATCCAAACGCGCCGAGTATTACGCTCGCCTGGAATTCGAGACCGGCACCATCATCAAGATGGGCTTCCCGGGCTATTTCCTGATCGTTGCGGACTTCATCAACTGGGCCAAGAACAATGGCGTGCCGGTGGGGCCGGGCCGGGGTTCCGGTGCCGGTTCGCTGGTGGCATACGCGCTGGGCATTACCGATCTGGATCCGCTCAAATACAACCTGCTGTTCGAGCGTTTCCTGAACCCGGAACGTGTGTCGATGCCCGACTTCGACATCGACTTCTGCCAGCACGGCCGCGACCGCGTCATCCAGTACGTGAAGGAAAAATACGGCAAGGACGCCGTCTCGCAGATCGCCACCTTTGGCACCATGGCCGCCAAGGCCGCGGTGCGTGACGTGGGCCGCGTGCTCGATCTCGGCTACAACTTCGTTGACGGCGTGGCCAAGCTGATCCCGTTCAAGCCGGGCAAGCTCGTCACACTGGAAGAAGCCAAGAAGGAAGAGCCGCTGCTGGCCGAGCGCGAAGCCAACGAAGAAGAGGTCAAGCAGCTCCTGGAACTCGCACAGCGTGTGGAAGGCATGACGCGTAACGTCGGCATGCACGCGGGCGGTGTGCTGATCGCCCCGGGCAAGCTGACCGACTTCTGCCCGCTCTACACGCAAGGCGGCGAAGATGCGGGCGTCGTCAGTCAGTACGACAAGGACGACGTGGAAGCCGTCGGCCTGGTCAAGTTCGACTTCTTGGGCTTGACCACGCTCACGATCCTCGACTGGGCCGAGCGCTACATCCGCATGCTCGATCCGTCCAAGGCAGATTGGAACTGCAGCCACATTCCGCTGACGGACAAGAAGGCGTTCGACATCCTGAAGTCGGCCAACACGGTGGCTGTGTTCCAGCTGGAAAGCCGCGGCATGCAGGGCATGCTGAAGGACGCCAAACCTGACCGCTTTGAGGACATCATCGCCCTGGTGGCGTTGTATCGCCCAGGCCCGATGGACCTGATTCCGAGCTTCTGCGCGCGTAAGCACGGCCGCGAGAAGGTCGAGTACCCCGACCCGCGCGTTGAGCCGGTGCTCAAGGAGACCTACGGCATCATGGTCTACCAGGAGCAGGTGATGCAGATGGCGCAGATCGTGGGCGGTTACTCGCTCGGCGGCGCTGACTTGCTGCGCCGAGCGATGGGTAAGAAGAAGGCCGAAGAAATGGCCGAGCACCGCGCGCTGTTCCGCGCGGGGGCGGCCAAGGACGGGCTCTCCACCGAAAAGGCCGATGAAATCTTCGACCTGATGGAGAAGTTCGCGGGCTACGGCTTCAACAAGTCGCACGCGGCTGCCTATGCGCTGCTGGCGTACTACACGGCTTGGCTCAAGGCGCATCACCCGGCCGAATTCATGGCAGCCAACATGTCGCTCGCCATGGACGACACCGACAAGGTGAAGATCCTCTACGACGATGCCCGAGGCAAGAACGGACTGACCGTGCTGCCGCCGGATATCAACGCGAGCCAGTATCGCTTTGCGCCGACCGACGCCAAGACCATCCGCTACGGCTTGGGCGGCGTGAAGGGCAGCGGTCAGGGTGCGATCGAAGACATCCTGCGGGCACGCGAAGATGGCCCGTTCAAGGACTTGTTCGACTTCTGCGAGCGTGTTGACCGGCGCCAGGTCAATCGCCGCACGATCGAAGCGCTGGTGCGTGCCGGCGCCTTCGACAGCCTCCACGATAACCGCGCACAGCTGCTCGCCTCGATCGGCCTGGCCATGGAAGCCGCCGAGCAGAAGGCAGCGGCCGCCAACCAGGTGTCGCTGTTCGATTTGATGAGCTGCGACGATGCCGAGCAGCATCGCCCCGAACTGGTCGACGAGCCGGCGTGGTCGACCAAGCGCAAGCTGCAGGAAGAAAAGCAGGCGCTGGGTTTCTACCTTTCCGGCCACCTGTTCGATGAATGCCGTGACGAGGTGCGCCGCTTTGCGCGTACGACGCTGGCCGATCTGGCCCGCGAAGTGACCGACAAGGGCAATGGCGGCGGCTACGGCAACCGCGATGCGCGTAACAAGACGGTGGCAGGCGTGATCGTCGGCCAGCGCACACAGATGACGCAGCGCGGCAAGATGCTGATCGTCATGCTCGACGACGGCTCTGCCAGCGAAGCCACCGAAGTGACGGTCTTCAACGAAGTGTTTGAAGCCAATCGCGCGCTGTTCAAGGAAGACGAAGTGCTGATCGTGCAGGGCAGTGCCCGGCACGACATGTTCACTGGCGGCGTGCGCGTGACAGCCGAATCTGTCATGGACATGACCCAGGCGCGTGCCAAGTTTGCGCGGGCGATTCGTTTGTCGATGAATGGCGATTCAACTGCGGCCAAGCTGCGCGACTTGCTCTCGCCGCATGTCGCGGCGGATGGCAATGGCGTCTCGGTGCGCATCAGCTACGTCTGCGAACAGGCCCGCTGCGAAGCGGTGCTCGGCGACGCTTGGCGCATCGTGCCGAGCGAAGCGGCAATCGCCGCACTGCGTCAGGCGCTGGACGCCGAGAACGTGGCAACGGTGTACGAGTAGTTCGAAGATGGCGCGGGGGGCGTCATCGCCGGGCGCTGGCTCGGCACGACTGCAGTCTCAATACGATTATTACTAGAGCATCCATGAACGTCGGAATCTCGTGCAACGCGCTGGGCTACAGCGGCGGCAGCGAGCGCTACGCGATGGACCTGGTGCGCGGCTTGCATGAGCGCGACATCCGTCCCGTGTTCTTCGCCAAGATGGTGGACAAGGCGCTTCCCGAATATCGCCAGGTCAAGGCCGTTGCATTGCCCACACGCAAGCTGCCAGGCAAATTGAACGACCACGCGTTCGGCTGGCTGGTGCGCTATCTGGCCAAGCGTGAGCACATCGATCTGATGATCGGCTGCAACCGTACAGGGGCATCGGATATCGCCATTTGCGGTGGCACGCACGTCGGCTATCTCAAGAGCTTTTCCAAAGAGGCTGCCTTCTGGGACCGCCAGCAGATCGCGCTGGAACGCCGGGACTACGTACGCTCGCATGTTGTCGTTGCACACTCGAGGTTGATGGCGCAGGAGGTGCTCGACTATTACGACATTCCGGCGGCCAAGGTGAAGACGGTGTACCCGCCGGTGAGCGAGACGAAGTTCTCGCCGGTGGACGAGACCGAGCGTCAGCGCCTGCGCGATGAGCTGGGCTTTGCGAAGGATCGCATCACGTTTGTGTTCCCGTCGTCGAGCCACAAGCGCAAGGGCTATCCGCTGCTTGAGGCGTTCTTCTCCAAGACGGATTTGCCGGTGCAACTGGCGGTGATCGGGCGGCCGGTGTCTTCGTCCTCGCCCAACATCCGCTACCTGGGATACCGCAAGGACATCGAGAATGTCTACCGCGCAGCGGACTACACGATCCTGGCTTCGCACTACGAGCCGTTCGGGCTGATCGGGGTGGAGTCCGTGCTGTGCGGCACACCTGCCGTACTGGCAGCCAATATCGCCTGCACCGAGGTGATCTCGGAAGAAGGTGCGCCCACCTTCGATCTGAACGATCCAGCCACGCTGGCGCGCACGATCGAGGCGGCTGTTGCCCGTGCGCAGGCTGGCCAGGCGCGCCTGGCGAATCCGCGTGAACACCTGCGCTATGACCCGAGCATCGCTGCGCACATCGATGCGCTCCTGGCGCTTGCCCCTGGCGCGGGGACATTGCGATGAGCGGTTTGATGCAACGTGGCCGGACGCTGATATCCAGTGCGCCGGCGGCTCTGGCCGTGTTTGGAATCGCCATCCTCCCGGCCTTCATGCTGTCGCTGCGCGGCGCAGCGTTCCTGTCGTTCCTGCTGCTACTGGTTGCGGCGTTCTGGTCGATGCTGGCCGCGCCTGCAGAAATCATGAACCGACTGCGAGCGATGTGGCGCGAACATCGCTGGCTGATTCTGGCAATGGCCGCCATGCCGACTGCGATGCTGATCAGTGCGCAGCTGAACCCGGCCGCGCCGCGCACTGTGCCGTTTGCCTATGGCCGGCTCTGGCTGTTCGGATTGGCGCTGTTTGCGTTGCTGCAACTGCGTCCTAAACAGTTGGAGAGTGTGCAGTGGGGCTGCGTTGCCGGGGCCCTCGGTTCGGCGGTGTGGTCGTATTTTGAGTTGCGAGCGGGAAGAACCGGCACTGTAGGCGCGTTTTCCAACGCCATTCCGTTCGGCAACTTATCGTTGTTGATGGGATTGTTCTCACTGATATCGATCGGTTGGGCGAAAAATGACGGTTGGCCTCTGATTGGACTGCGTCTGGCAGCGGGAGGCGCTGGGCTCTATGCGTCGTACCTGTCCCAGGCGCGCGGTGGATGGATTGCAATCCCCGTACTACTGCTGATCGCCGTGGCGACGCTACGGCATGTGAGCTGGAAGAAGCGAGCGACTGCCTTGCTGGTGTTCTTCGCGCTGTTGGCGGCGATATGCGTGTCGTCGAGTATGGTGCGAACCCGCTTTGATCAGGCGATGGGGGACATTCATGCCTATCAGGCTGGTCAGACCAACACCTCGGTCGGCATCCGCTTCCAACTCTGGAAAGCGGCTACGCTGATGTTGACGCGCCATCCAATAGCCGGGGTGGGAAGAGGCCAATTCGAGCCCGCTCTCAAGGCGATCCACGCGGAGGGCTTGATTACACAGGAAGCGACTGCCTTCGAGCATGCCCACAACGAGTTTCTATACAATGGCGCCACGCTTGGCGTGCTGGGCATCGGCGCATTGTTGGCGCTGTATCTGGTGCCTGCCGCGTACTTCGTGCGCGCCGCCTTGTGCGACGATCGCATCCTACGCACCACGGGGGCGATGGGCCTCACGTTATGTGTCGGCTTCGTACTGTTCGGGCTGACCGAGGTGATGCTGATCATCGCGCAGACGGTTGTGTTCTACAGCGTGATGGTGGCCGTATTCACCGCGCATATTCATCGGCGCCGGCAGCAGCTTGGCGCCGCTCCTGTTCTCTGAGATCGCTTTCGCATGTCCGTATCCAATCGAGCCACGCTCGCCGTCATCATCGTCGCCAAGAACGAAGTCGCTGATATCGGCGACTGCATCCGTTCGGTGCGCGAATGGGCGGACGATGTCATCGTCTTCGACTCGGGTAGCACGGACGGCACGCAGGATATCTGCCGCCAACTTGGTGCGCGCGTGTTCGAGACCGACTGGCCCGGCTACGGCGAACAATCCAACCGTGCTCTGCGCGAAGCCCGTACCGACTGGGTGCTCTCGCTGGATGCCGACGAGCGCATCAGCCCCGAATTGCGCGCCGAGATGATCGCCGTACTCGAATCGGGCAGTTCGCACACTGTCTACTCGATGCCGCGCAGCTCCAGCTTTTGCGGCCGCTTCATGAAACACTCGGGCTGGTGGCCGGACCGCATTCGTCGCTTTTTCAAACGCGAGCAGGTGACATTCTTCGATGCACCGGTGCACTCGCACCTGGTCTTTGAGGGGACGGTGGGCGACTTCCGCGCGCCGATCATTCACTACTCGATTCCCGACCTGAAGGCTGCGCTCGACAAGGCCAACGATTATTCGACCGCCGGTGCGGCCGCAGCCTATGCCAAGGGCAAACGCGCCTCGCTGGGCAGCGCGATCGGCCACGGGCTGTGGGCGTTCATCCGCACGTACATCATCCAGCGGGGCTTCCTTGATGGCGCGGAGGGCTTCATGCTCGCCGTGTCGAACGCCGAAGGCACGTATTACCGCTACATCAAACTGATGATGTTGCATCGTCATGGCAAGCGCTGAGCCGCCGCGTCGCATCGCCCTCATCGTTACGACGTATAACCGCCCGGACGCGCTCGCCCGCGTACTGGCTGGGTGTGGCGCACAGACCGACCACGCATTCGACGTCATCGTCGCCGACGACGGTTCGCGCGATGACACACGCGTAGCGGTCGAAATGGCAGCCAAGACCGCACCGTATCCGTTGCGCCATGTCTGGCACCCAGACGATGGCTTTCGTGCTGGTGAGATACGCAACCGCGGCGTGCTGGCGACGGATGCCGACTACCTTGTTTTTCTCGATGGCGATTGCGTGCCGCGTCCGGATTTTGTGGCCCGGCACCGCGCGTTGGCCGAGCAGGGGCGCCTGCTGTCTGGCAGCCGCATCCTGCTGAATGAAGCGATGACGCGTGAGGTCGTCGCCCAGCAGATCGATATCCACCTGAAGGACTGCGCGTATTGGTTTGCCGCCTGGCGCGCGGGCCGCATCAACAAATTCCTGCCGCTCATGGTGCCGGGTTTGCCGTTGCCGCGCACGTTCAAGGGCACCAGCCTGCGCGGCATCAAAAGCTGCAACCTCGGCGTGTGGCGCAGCGATTTCGAGTGTGTGAACGGCTTCGATCAGAGCTTCGTCGGGTGGGGTCATGAAGACGCCGATCTGGTTGTGCGCCTGTACAACGCCGGGGTGCGGCGCAAGCGCGGCTTCTGCGCGACCGAAGTCTTCCACCTATGGCATCGCGAACAATCGCGCGCGCAGGAGAGCCCCAACTATCAACGCATGATGGCCCGCCGGAATACCGACATCATCCGCGCGGAAGTCGGGCTTGCGGAACTGCGAGAGCAAGGCGCCTGAGCGGCGCCGTCATGCTCACCAAGTCTTCTTCTGCTTGGCGATGCCGAGGAATGGCCGCACGAAGATCTGATAGAGGAACTTGCGCACGAAGATCTGGTGCAGATGATGGCCGACACCGAGCCGGTTGTCGGCTTCACGGCTTTTGATGGCGCGATCGGCTTCCAGGTTGGAACCGCTATCGAAGTTCTGCACGCCAATCACATAAGGCACGACCGCACGCATCTGCACGATGCCTTCACGCTCGAACTTGTACCAATAGTCCGCTGCCAGCCACACGGGATAGAGCTGCTCGACCATGCGCTTGGCCGCAGCGCGCGTGACGAAATAGCCATGCGCGAGCCACTGGTAGTTGGCGAGTTTGACCGTGCGGTGGTCAGCTGTGAGCGATTCGGCGCCGCCCTTGTAGTAACGGTCGATGTGCGTGAGCAGGATGACGACCGGTTCGTCCGGTGGCACGCTCTGAGCCAGCGCATCGAGCACGGCGGGCACATCGGGCCCGAGTTTGGCGTCGTCTTCGAGGATGAGCGCGTAGGGCAGGTTTTGTTCGATGATTGCCCGGTAGACGCCAAGGTGGCTTAGTGCGCAGCCGACTTCGCCGACGGTCAATTCTCGGCTCTGGCCAATAGCGCGCGCATGGTCATAGTGGCGCGCAAGTTCGTCGGCGGGAAGTGTCTTGCCGTACACACCCGGGAAGCGGCTATGCGGCAGGCCAAGCGCATCGAGCTGGCGTTCCAGCGCCTCGCGGCGACCGGCGTCGTGGTCGAGATTGATGAAAAACGTGGGAACGCGCGAACTCATTGCGGAAGCGTCAGATGATGCGTCGGTCCGTCTTGACCGGGGATTGCGCAGCAGGATGGGCCGGGTGGTGGATTGCCGCTAAAATGCCGGGTCGCCCGTCTGTCGGATGACAGCCGCTGCAACGCACTTGATGTCGGCAGAGCCGATCGCCATGCGACGCAAGCTGCCCACCCTCATTTGAAAACGCCGTGAGTATACAAGCAAAGTCTGATCACCCAGCGCCCGCCAAGCCGATGCTCAAGCGGCTGTGGGGCTACCTGCGCCCCGAATTGACCGCTTTCATCCTGGCAATGGTTGCCATGGGCGTGGTGGCAGCCACGGAGGGGATCATCCCGAAAGTCGTGAAGGATTTGCTGGATCAGGGCTTCGGCGGTGAATACGTCGGCAGGCTGTGGCAGGTGCCGGCCATGTTGGTGGGCATTGCCGTGGTGCGTGGGATCGCGCAATTTGCATCGACGTATCTGTTGAGCCTGGTGTCGAACAAGGTGCTGCTGAATCTGCGGATGAAGATGTTCGAGCGCCTGCTGCAGGCGCCGGCTTCGTACTATCAGCGCAATACGGCGGCGTCGATCATCAACGCGGTCATCTTTGAAGTGAACCAGGTGCTGCAGGTGCTGACCGGCGTGTTCATCACGCTGGTACGCGATTCAATGACGGTGCTGGCGCTGTTGATCTTCCTCTTCTACACCAACTGGCGCCTGACGCTGGTGGTGGCGGTGATCCTGCCGATCATCGGGCTGCTGATGTCGCGTATCAACCGCCGCCTGCGCTCGCTCAACCGCGAGAGCCAAAACCTTACCAACCAGGCCGCCTATGTGGTGGAAGAGGCCGTGGGCGGTTACAAGGTCGTCAAGCTGCACGGCGGCGAAGCGTACGAATCGCTGCGCTTCAATGCCATGACGAACCGTCTGCGTGGTTACGCCATGCGCGTGGCCGTGGCCGGTGGCCTGAACCAGCCGGTGACGCAGTTTCTGGCGGCGCTGGCGCTGTCGATCATCCTGGCCATTGCCATGATGCAGGCACAGGCCAACCAGACTACGGTCGGCGGCTTTACCGGCTTTGTGATGGCGATGCTGTTGCTGATCTCGCCGCTCAAGCACCTGACCGATGTGAATCAGCCGCTGCAGCGCGGCCTGACCGCCGCTGAGTTCATCTTCGGCCTCATCGACACGCCAATCGAACCGCAAGAAGGCGGCAAGAAGATCGATCGTGCCCGCGGCGATGTCCGCTTCGACAACGTCACCTTCCGCTATGGTGAAGATGGTCGGGCGGCGCTCGACAACGTGAATCTGCACGTCAAGCCGGGCGAGGTCGTCGCGCTGGTCGGACCGTCGGGCAGCGGCAAGACCACGTTGGTGAATCTGCTCCCGCGCTTCTTCGATCCGACCTCTGGCACGATTTCGCTCGATGGCGATGCGCTGGCGGATCTGGCGCTGTATGACCTGCGCCGCCAGATCGCTTTCGTGAGCCAAGATGTGGTGCTGTTCAACGACACCATCGCTGCCAACGTCGCCTATGGCGCGCGCGACGCCTCCGAGATCGACATGGCCCGCGTGCGCCGTGCGCTGGAAGCGGCTTACCTGACCGATGTGGTCGACAACCTGCCCGAGGGCATCGATACCAATGTCGGCGACAACGGTTCGAAGCTGTCCGGTGGCCAGCGCCAGCGCCTGGCGATTGCCCGTGCGATCTACAAGGACGCGCCGATCCTGATCCTGGATGAAGCGACTTCCGCACTGGATTCCGAGTCTGAGCGCCAGGTGCAGGCCGCGCTCGAACGGCTGATGGAAGGCCGCACGACGCTGGTGATCGCGCACCGGCTGTCGACCATCGAAAATGCCGACCGCATCATCGTGCTGGAGCACGGCAAGATTGCCGAAGCCGGAACGCACCGCGAACTCATCGAGCGCGATGGGTTGTATGCTGGACTCCATCGCATCCAGTTCGCTACCCAGTAAGTCTTGCCTTCAGGGCGGCGTGCTCAGGATGCTCAAATCAAAGGAGACATCGTGACGACCACCACGCCGCCCATCAGCCGGTTCCCCGTTCCTGAGCTGGCCGACATTCCCGAAGATATCCGTGCGCGCATCCTGGAGGTGCAGGAGAAGAGCGGCTTTGTGCCGAACGTCTTCCTGGCGCTGTCACATCGGCCGGACGAGTGCCGTGCGTTCTTTGCGTACCACGACGCCCTGATGCTGCGCGAAGGCAGCAGCCTCACCAAGGGCGAGCGCGAGATGATCGTGGTCGCCACGTCCGCCGCCAACCAGTGCCTGTATTGCGTGGTCGCGCACGGCGCCATTCTGCGCATCTACGAGAAGAAGCCGTTGGTGGCCGACCAGGTTGCCGTCAATTACCGCAAGGCCGACATCACGCCGCGCCAGCGCGCCATGCTCGACTTCGCGATGAAGGTCTGCACCGCTTCACACACCGTCAACGACGCCGACTATGAAGCGTTGCGCGCGCACGGTTTCGATGACGAGGACATCTGGGACATCACCGGCATCACCGCGTTCTTTGGCCTGTCCAACCGCATGGCGAATGTGATTTCGATGCGGCCCAATGACGAATTCTTCCTGCTCGGCCGCTTGCCGCGCGAGAAGAAATAGGGCGCCAGGGTGCCTACGCCGTCAGCTCGCGCAGCGCTTCGAGCAGCTTGACGGCGGGGCTCGGCAGAATGCCGTGGCGGCGCCGGAACGCTGTGAGCGTGCGGCGCGCGACCAGGCCGGGAATCGGCAGCGGCTCGATCACGCCGGCACGGCGCTCCGCATCGATCATCGGTTCTGCCATCCAGCTCAGGAAACCGGAGCGCGCCACGAGGCTCTTGAGTGCCGTCACCGAGCGCGTTTCCACCACGATGTTCGGCAAGCCATGTCCGGCTGCTTCGAATACCTGGCGCATGTGCTCGTACGGGCCGGTACCGCGCGGTGGAACGGCCCAGAATGCATCCAGCGTATCGGCCAATGTCAGGCCAGGGCGATGGCGTAGCGAATGCTCCGGTGACGCGACCACGAAACTCGCATCCTCCCAGCGGCAATCCGCGATGGCGATGATCTCGTCGGTATCCGGCATCGCCATCGACAGCGCGAGATCGATCTCGTGCTTGACCAACCCTTCGGCCAGCCGGTCCCATACGCCTTCCAGTATCTCCACGCGCAGGTTCGGCCAGCGGGCTACCACAGTGCCCACGGCCAACGGCAAGACATAGCTTGCGATGCTGCCGACTGCGCCCACGCGGATCGTGCCCTTGGCAAGCCCGCGCATCGCATCGATCTCTTCCTGTGCGTAATCGGCCTCGCGCTGAAGCAGCGAGGCGTGTGGCAGGAGTGCCTGCCCGATCGCGGTGAGCTGCATTCCCTTGGAGTGCCGCTCGAACAGCGGCGCGCCCACCTCGTCTTCCAATCGCTTGACGATGCGGCTGAGTGCCGGCTGCGTGACGTGCAGGACCTCCGCCGCACGCCCAAGGCTGCCGGCGGAGACGATAGTGGTGAAGGCGCGTAGCTGGCGTAGATCGAAAGTCATGCCAAAAGGTAATGACTTTGACGAAATAATTCAATATCGCGTTAATCGCTACGGATTCCATACTGGCAGCCTGTTTCAAGGAGGACTGCCTGTATGACCCGCACTTCGCTCGCGCTGATCACCGTGCGCGACGCCACGATCGACCTGCTGCGCCGGCTCGGCATGACCCACGTGTTCGGCAATCCGGGCTCCACCGAGCTGCCGATGTTTCGCGATTTTCCGGAGGATTTCCGCTACATCCTGGGCTTGCAGGAAGCCGTGGTGGTCGGCATGGCGGACGGCTTTGCGCAGGCAACGGGCAATGCCGCGCTGGTGAACCTGCATTCGGCGGCCGGTGTCGGCAATGCCATGGGCAACATCTTCACGGCCTTCAAGAACCGCACGCCGCTCGTGATTACCGCCGGGCAGCAGGCACGATCCATTCTGCCGTTCGATCCGTTCCTCGCTTCCAACCAGGCGACGGAGTTGCCCAAGCCGTATGTGAAGTGGAGCATCGAGCCCGCGCGTGCGCAAGATGTGCCGCTGGCGCTGGCCCGCGCGTATCACATCGCCATGCAGGAGCCCCGGGGCCCCGTTCTGGTGTCGATTCCGGTGGATGACTGGGACCAGACGACAGAGCCCGTTGCCGTGCATGAAGTGGCCACCGCGGTGCGGCCCGATCCGGTCACGCTGGCGCGCATCGGCGACCTGCTCGACGCGGCGCAGCGGCCGGCGTTCGTGGTTGGGGCCGCGGTCGATCGCGCTGGCGCGTGGGATACCGTCGTGCAACTCGCCGAGGCGCACAACGCGCGCGTGTTCACCGCACCAATGGCTGGGCGTGGCGCGTTTCCGGAAGACCATCGGCTGTTTGCGGGTTTCCTGCCCGCCATGCGTGAAAAGATCGTCAGCCTGCTGCAGGGGCACGACGTGGTGTTCGCGCTCGGCGCACCGGCGTTTACGTACCACGTGGAAGGCCATGGGCCGCATGTGCCGGTCGGGGCGAGGCTCGTGCAGTTGATCGACGATCCAGCGACCGCTGCCTGGACGCCGGAGGGCATTTCCGCCGTTGGCAACATCCGCCTGGGCGTGCTGGATCTGCTCGCCCGCCCCGCGCCACCGGCACGGCCGCTGCCCGCGCCACGCGTCAAATCGCCGCGAGCTGAGCCGGGTTCGCCCATGTCGGTTGCGTTTGCGTTGCAGACGCTCGATGCCGTGCGCGGCCCGGCAGACATCGTCGTCGAAGAGGCTCCGAGTGCACGCTCGACCATGCAGGCCTACTTGCCGATGCGCCGCTCCGGCGCCTTCTACACCATGGACAGCGGCGGCTTGGGCTACGGCATGCCGGCGGCAGTCGGCGTGGCACTCGCCAAACCGGGCACACGCGTGATTGGTCTGATTGGCGACGGATCGAGCATGTATTCGATCCAGGCGCTGTGGAGCGCTGCGCTCCTCGAGTTGCCCATGACGTTCGTGATCCTGAACAACCGCCGCTATGCTGCCCTGCAGGATTTCGCGCCGGTGTTCGGCTTTGCCCCAACCGACGCAGTGCAGGGCACGGATCTGCACGGCATCGATTTTGTCGGCCTGGCCAGTGCGATGGGCTGCACAGGCCAGCGCGTGAGCGACCCGCATGCGCTGGAAGCCGTACTGCGTACAGCGCTGCAATCCGCCGGACCAACCTTGATTGAAGTGGAGATCGCCTGATGACGAATACGAACATTGCCCCGCCGGACGCGGTGCAGACCATCTCGATGCTCATCAACGGCGAGCGCGTGCAAGCTGCCAAGGGTGCGGTGTTCGAGCGGCGGAATCCGCTTGACGGCACCGTGGCCACGAGGGCACCAGCCGCTACCGTGGACGATGCGCGTCGCGCTGTTGATGCTGCAGCGGCAGCATTCCCCGCCTGGGCCGCGATCAGCCCGAGCGAGCGCCGCGCGTTGTTGATGCGCGCTGCACAGGCGTTGGAAGCCAAGGGCGAGGCTTTTGCCGTCGCGATGGCCGCAGAGACCGGCGCCTCCGCGCTGTGGGCGGGCTTCAACGTGCATCTCGCTGCGAGCGGTTTGCAGGAAGCCGCCGCCATGGTCACGCAGATTGCGGGCGAGATCATTCCATCTGACGTGCCGGGCAGCCTCGCCATGGGCGTGCGCCAGCCGGCAGGCGTGGTGCTGGGTATTGCGCCGTGGAATGCGCCGGTCATCCTGGCGGTGCGCGCGATTGCGTTGCCACTGGCGTGCGGCAACACCGTCGTGTTGAAAGGCTCCGAGATTTCGCCGGCGACGCACGGGTTCATCATCGAAGCCTTGCAGGAGGCGGGCTTGCCAAATGGCGTCGTCAATTTCGTGACGAATGCTCCGGCCGATGCGGGCGCGGTGGTGGAGGCGATGATTGCGCACCCAGCGGTGCGTCGCGTCAACTTTACGGGCTCCACGCGCGTGGGCCGCATCATCGCGCAGACTTGCGCGACGTATCTGAAACCCGTCGTGCTGGAGCTGGGCGGCAAGGCGCCGCTGCTGGTGCTGGCGGATGCGGATATCGACGCCGCCGTCGATGGTGCGGCCTTCGGCGCGTTCGCCAATTCTGGCCAGATCTGCATGTCCACCGAGCGCATCATCGTCGACGAATCTATCGCCGACGCGTTTGTCGGCAAGCTGGCTGCCAAGGCTGCAGCGCTGCCGCTGGGCGATCCGCGCAAGGGGCCGGCGGTGCTCGGCTCAGTGGTCGACATGAGCACAGTCGAACGCTGCAATCACCTCATCGACGACGCCCTCGCCAAAGGCGCGAAGCTGCTGTGCGGCGGCAAGGCCGACAGCACGCTGATGCCTGCCACGCTGCTCGACCACGTCACGCCCGATATGCTGATCTACTCGGAAGAATCGTTCGGCCCGGTCAAGGGCATCGTGCGTGTGAGCGGCGACGATGCCGCCGTCGCCTGTGCGAATGACAACGCATACGGTTTGTCGTCCGCCGTGTTCAGTCGCGATGTAGCGCGCGCGATGAACGTCGCGCGCCGCATCGAATCGGGCATCTGCCATATCAATGGCCCCACGGTGCACGACGAGGCACAAATGCCGTTTGGCGGCGTCAAGGCAAGCGGTTTTGGGCGCTTCGGCGGTCGCGCTGGTGTGGCGGAGTTCACCGAGCTGCGCTGGATGACGGTACAGACCACGCCGCGCCATTACCCGTTCTGAGCCGAGATGCCGACGAAGATCTCAATCCTCGGCGCGGGCGCGATGGGGTCGTTGTTCGGCGGGCTGCTCGCCGAAGCCAACCAGCATGTCACGCTGCTCGACATCAACGATGCGCATCTGCATGCGATTGCCGCGCACGGTTTGCGGCTGGAAACCGACACTGGCGATCGCCACGTCCGCAACCTGCAGGCCCTGCGCCCGGGCGACGCGACGGACGTACCCGACTTGCTGATCGTCTTCACCAAGGCGATGCATACGCGTGCGGCACTCGCGAGCGTGCGTCACCTGCTTGGCCCGGCAACGCATGTGCTGACGCTGCAGAACGGGCTGGGCAACGTGGAGGCGCTGGCTTCGATGGTGCCGCCGGAACGTATCTTCGTTGGCGTGACCACGTGGCCGGCGGACCTTGCTGGCCCAGGCCACGTGCGCTCACATGGCGCAGGTGCGATCCGCCTGATGAGCGCAGACGGCGAGCGGCTCCCGATGCTGGCACGTGTGGTGGACGTGCTGTCCGCCGCCGGCCTGAACTGCCAGGCGGATGCGAACGTATGGGGCGCCGTGTGGGAGAAGGTCGCCTTCAATGCCGCGCTCAATCCGCTGTGCACAGTGCTGAAGCAGTCCGTCGATGCGCTGGGCGCGGTGGAAGACGGCCCGACGTTGGCGCTGAACATCGTGGACGAGGTGCTGGCCGTGGCGCGCGCCAGCGGCATTTCAGTTGATGCCGCAAAGGTGAACGACAACGTGCGGCACGCCATCGTCGCGCATCGGGGGCACAAGCCGTCGATGCTGCAGGACGTGCTGGCTGGACGCCCCACCGAGATCGAATCCATCAACGGCGCCGTGGTGGCAGCGGCGCGCCGGCATGGCGTGCCTGTGCCCCACACCGAGACGTTGATGCAATTGGTGCGATTGGTGCAGGCGAGCACCGTGCACCAGCAGGCGCCTTAGCAGGCCGGGATACGCAGGGTTTCATTCGATGGCGCGCAGACGCCACCTCAACGGAGACAACCACATGAAGTGCAATTGCAGATTGCCGAGCGCGGCGTCCAAACGGGGGCCGGTATGAACGGAAACCAGACCACGATCGATATCGGTACGGTCCTCGACGATGGGCCGTTTTCCCTCGCGCAGAAGTTGGCGGTGCTGCTTGCGGCCTTCGCCATCGTCATGGACGGCTTTGACGGTCAGTTGATCGGCTTTGCCATTCCCGTGCTCA
Source organism: Ralstonia pickettii (assembly GCF_000607165.1). Taxonomy (GTDB): domain Bacteria; phylum Pseudomonadota; class Gammaproteobacteria; order Burkholderiales; family Burkholderiaceae; genus Ralstonia; species Ralstonia holmesii. Next base: position 339,564 of record NZ_JFZG01000003.1, read on the forward strand.
TCAAGGAGTGGGGTATCACGCGCAACGCGTTCGCCCCGGCAGTGGCCGCCGGCCTGGTCGGTATGGGGCTGGGCAGCGCGTTGGCGGGCCTGTTTGCCGATCGCTTCGGGCGACGCTGGGCGTTGATCGGGAGCGTGTTCGTGTTTGGCGTAGCGACATGCTCGATCGGTTTTGCACCCAATGTGGCGACGATTGCCGCGCTGCGATTTATCGCCGGCCTGGGCATTGGTGGCGCGCTGCCGAGCTCCACGACGATGACGGCGGAGTTCACGCCTGCGCGTCGCCGCACGTTGGCGGTGACGGCCACCATCGTATGCGTGCCTCTGGGCGGGATGCTGGCAGGCTTGTTTGCCGGCCACGTGCTGCCGCTTTATGGCTGGCGCGGGCTGTTCTGGATTGGCGGTGCGCTGCCGCTCGTGCTTGGATTTGTGCTGGTGGTCGCGCTGCCTGAATCGCCGCGCTTCCTGGCGCGTCGCCAATCGCACTGGCCGCAGCTTGCACATTTGCTGTCGAGGATGGGGCGCGATGTGCCCGCCAATACGGCGTTTGCCGATGTGGCTGGCCAGAAGGTCATTCAGCACGCCAGTTTCCGCTCGCTCTTCGCGCCGGGGCAGGCACGGGATACGGTCGCGCTGTGGGCGGCGTTCTTCATGTGCCTGCTGGCCGTGTACGCGGCGTTCAGCTGGTTGCCGACGATGCTGGCTTCAGAAGGTTTGAGCGTGGCTGTGGCCGGTTCGGGCCTGACGGCGTACAACCTGGGCGGCGTGATCGGCGCCTTGGTTTGCGCGGTCACCATCGCGCGATGGGGTTCACGTTGGCCAATGGCGATGTGTTGCGTGGGCGCGGCCGCGAGTGCCTTTGCGTTGCAGGGTGTCGATGCCAAACTGAACACGAACCTGCTGATCGTCGGTCTTGGGCTGCACGGGCTATTCGTCAACGCCGTGCAATCGACGATGTATGCGCTGTGCGCCTACGTTTATCCGACGGCGGTGCGCGCGACAGGCACGGCATCGGCGGTGGCGTTCGGACGGCTGGGCGCGATCCTCAGCGCATTTGCAGGCGCGATGGTTATCACCGCCGGTGGGTCGGTGGCCTATCTGGCAATGCTCGGGATTGTGATGCTGGTGGTGCTGGCCGCGCTGCTGGCGATGCGTGAGCAAATTCCCCGCCTAGCGGAGCGCGCGCAAGCATCCATGGCAGCGGCGCCGGTTCCGCACGGCAGCCCGGTCAAACCGTAGCTGCCGCGCTGGGAGCCGTGCTACATCAGGATGATGTCGTATTGCTCCTGGCTGGCCGCCGACGATTCCACTTGCAGCGAAATCGGCTTGCCGATGAAATCGCCCAGCATCGCAAGGTGCTGGCTTTCTTCTTCCAGGAACAGATCAATCACCGCTTGCGAAGCAAGGATGCGAAATTCGCGCGGATTGAACTGCCGCGACTCACGCATGATTTCGCGCAGGATGTCGTAGCACACCGTGCGTGGCGTCTTCACCTGACCCTTGCCCTGGCACACCGGGCACTGCTCGCAGAGCACGTGCGCGAGCGATTCCCGCGTGCGCTTGCGCGTCATCTCCACCAGCCCAAGCTGCGAGAAGCTGTTGACGGTGATGCGCGTGCGGTCGCGTGACAGCGCCTTGCGCAGTTCCGCCAACACCGCGTCGCGATGCTCGGCCGACTCCATATCGATGAAGTCGATGATGATGATGCCGCCCAGGTTGCGCAGCCGCAGTTGCCGCGCGATGGTGTGGGCCGCTTCCAGGTTGGTCTTGAAGATCGTGTCGTCGAAGTTGCGTGCGCCCACGTAACCGCCGGTGTTGACGTCGATGGTCGTCATCGCCTCGGTCTGGTCGATCATCAGGTAGCCACCCGATTTCAGGTCGACCCGGCGCGACAGCGCGCGCTCAACCTCCGCCTCGATGTTGTACAGATCGAAGATTGGCCGTTCGCCGGTGTAATGCGTCAGGCGCTCGACTACGGCCGGTGTGTACTCTTGCGCAAACTCGACAAGCTTCTGATGGTTCTCGCGCGAATCGACCTGGATGCTGCGCGTTTCGTCCGTCACGAAATCGCGCAGCACGCGCTGGGCGAGGTTCAGGTCCTGATACAGGATCGACGGGGCGGGCAGGGTGGTCGCGTTGTGACGGATGGTCGCCCAGATCTTGCGCAGGTAAGCAACGTCGTTGGCAAGTTCTTCGTCGGTCGACTCTTCGGCGATGGTACGCACGATGAAGCCACCGCGTTCCTCAGTGGGCACCATGGCGGTCACGCGCGTGCGCAGCGCCTCACGCTCGGCCTCGTTACCGATCTTCTGCGAGATCCCGATGTGCGGGTCTTGGGGTAGATACACCAGCGTGCGGCCGGCAATGCTGACCTGCGTGGACAGCCGCGCTCCCTTGGTCCCGATCGGGTCTTTGATGACCTGCACCATCAGCGCCTGGCCCTCGAAGAGCGTCTTCTCGATGGCGACCTGGGGGGCGGGTGGCGCGTCCTTGGCGTCACGCGGGTGCCAGATGTCGGCCACATGCAAAAACGCCGCGCGCTCGAGCCCGATGTCGATGAAGGCCGATTGCATGCCGGGCAGCACGCGCACCACCTTGCCAAGGTAAATGTTGCCGACCAGGCCGCGCGTTAGCGTGCGCTCGATGTGAAGTTCTTGAACGGCGGCTTGCTGGACGATGGCCACGCGCGTTTCTTGCGGCGTGATATTGACGAGGATGTCTTCGGACATGGGGGTACCTGGAGAGCGGGTTTCAGCACCCGCCTCCGGGCTTGATCGTATGCGCCCGAAGCGTGTCTTGAAACCGGCCCTCGCACGCTGTCCGGTGCGTGCTTCAGCGGCCGGTCAGGGGCGAGTTACAGCGTGATGCTCGCCTGTGCGAGTAGTGCGGCGGTCTCGAACAAGGGTAGGCCCATGATACCCGAATAGCTTCCCGAAATATGGGCGACAAAGGCGGCTGCGCGACCCTGGATGCCGTACGCGCCCGCCTTGCCGAAGGGCTCGCCGCTGGCGATGTAGCGGGCGATGTCGTTGTCCGTCAGCACGGCAAAGCGCACATCGGAAACAGACAGCGCGTGCATTGGCGTGCCGCTGGCGGTGACGACCGTCACGGCGGTCAGCACGCGATGTTCGCGGCCGGACATGGCGCGCAGCATGCGATGCGCATCGGCGGCGTCGGTCGGCTTGCCGAGGATCTCGCCGCCCAAGCATACCGTGGTGTCGGACGTGAGGATTGGTCGGGCGGGGAGGTCGCGTGCAATGCGGCGGCGCACCGCGGCTTGTGCCTTCAATGCGCAGACACGTTGGACGTAGTCATCGGGCGTCTCCCCGGGGAGCACGGCTTCCAGCGCTTCGGCATCTTCATCTTCGCCGGCCAGCAGCAGCTCGAAACGCGCGCCGATCTGGCGCAACAGTTCCTGCCGGCGCGGGCTCTGCGAGGCGAGATAGAGGTGCGGCGCGCCGGGTGCATCCATGGTCATACGCGATGATATGGGTGGTTCTGCGTGATGCTCCACGCGCGGTAGAGCTGCTCGGCCAGAAGCACGCGCACCATGCCGTGCGGCAGCGTCAGGCTCGATAGGCGGATCAGCATGCGAGCCTTGGCCTTGAGCGCCGGGTCCAGCCCATCCGCGCCGCCGATCACGAAGGCGATGTCGCCGCCTTCCTGTTGCCATCCGGCGAGGGATTCAGCCAGTGCGACGGTGGTGAGGTCTTTGCCGCGCTCATCCAGCGCGATCATGCGGCAGCCCTTGGGCAGCGCGGCTTCAATGCGCGCCGCTTCAAGCTGCATGACGGTGGCAGCGGTGCGACTGCCGGAGCGCTGCTCAGGCTTGATTTCGCGCAGTTCGATGCGCAGTTCGGGCGGCATGCGCTTGGCGTATTCAGAGAAGCCGTCCTCGATCCAGGACGGCATCTTGTGCCCCACGGCAACGATCAGCAACTGCATGGCGAGACTGCGCGCTCGACGTTACGCTGCGCGCTTCTTGGCCGGAGCGCGCTTGGCTGCCGTCTTGGTTGCCGTTTTTGCGGCGGTCTTGGTGGCGGTCTTGCCAGCACCGGTAGCCCGCTTGGTGGCGGGCTTCTTGGCGGGAGCCTTCTTGGCCGGTGTTGCGGCCTTGGTCGGGCGTTCACCTGCCAGCTTCGGCTTGGTGGTGCGACGCTTGGCCGGCGTGACCTCTTCGGCCTCGTCTTCCTCGTCGTCGTAACCTTCGCTGGCCTTGGGCAAGCCACGCTTGCCGGTGCCGCCCAGTTCGATGCGCACCGGCTTGTCACCCCAGATCTCTTCGAGGTTGTAGTACTGGCGCAGCTGCGGCTGCATGATGTGGACCACGGCGTCGCCGCAGTCGACCAGCACCCATTCGCCTACGTCTTCGCCTTCCACGGCGATGACGTGGCCGCCGGCTTCCTTGACGGCGTCACGCACCGATGCGGCCAGAGCTTTGGTTTGGCGGTTAGACGTGCCGCTGGCGATGACCGTACGGTCGAACAGTTCGGTCAGGTGGGTCGTATTGAAGACCTTGATGTCTTGCGCCTTGACGTCTTCGAGCGCGTCGACGATCACGCGTTGTAGTTTGCGAATATCCATACTGAGTGAGAAGAACGTTTAAAAGGCGAGAAAAAAGGTCGAAAAGAAGCGCGTGAATGCGGTCAATCACGCGGTCAAGCACTGACCGTGCCATTGGCACGGCGGTACAGCGAATGCGATTGGATCAAGTCGGCCACGCCGGCGGGCAGGTCGATGTCGCAGCGCGCGCCGGTGGCAAGCTGCCGGCGCAGGCGGGTGGACGACAGGTCGACAGCCAGGGTCTGGTCGATCCACATATGGCCTGCGGGTGCGCATTGTATCAATGCCGTGCCGGCCCGGCGCACATCGAGTTCGCGCTGCACCGGCGCATGTAGCGCCTGAAGGTCGAAACCGGGGCGTGTGGCGACGCACAAGTGAACGTATTCGAACAGGTCCTGCCAGCCGTGCCAAGTGTCCAGGCCGACGAGCTGGTCGGCGCCCATGAGCCATGCCATGGAGGTGTCCGGGCCGTAGACACCCCGCAATTCACGCACGGTGTCGATGGTGTAGCTGGGCCCGTGGCGGTCGACTTCCATGCTGCTCGCGTGGACTCGGGCGCGGCCGCCGCGCACCGCTTTGGCGGCCAGTTCGGTCATGGCAAAGCGCAGCGGCGCGGGCGTGATGTCGGCGGCTTTCTGCCAGGACACGCCGGTCGGGATCCACAGCAGCTCATCCAGGTCGAGGCGGGCAATGCACAGCTCGGCCAGGGCGATGTGGCCGACATGCGGCGGATCGAACGTGCCACCCAGCAAGCCAAGCCGATAAGGGCGATCGAGATCGGGGCGCACGAACGTGGGAAGCGTCATACCCAATCGCGCGCCGGCAGGAAATCGGTGTACAGCGCCGCTTCCGGCGAACCCGGTTCCGGCTGCCAGTCGTAGCGCCAGTTGGCCACCGGCGGCATCGACATCAGGATCGATTCGGCGCGGCCGCCGCTTTGCAGGCCGAACAGCGTGCCGCGGTCGAATACGAGGTTGAACTCGACATAGCGGCCACGACGATAGGCCTGGAAGGCGCGCTCGCGCTCACCGTAGGGCGTGGCGTGGCGTTGTTCGGCGATGGGCAGCCAAGCGGGCAGGAAGGCGTCGCCAACCGAGCGCATCATCTCGAAGCTGCGCTCGAAGCCCAGCTCCGCAAAGTCGTCGAAGAATATGCCGCCGACGCCGCGCGCTTCCTTGCGGTGCTTCAGATAGAAATAATCGTCGCACCATTGCTTGAAGCGCGGGTACAGCTCGTCGCCGTAGGGCGCCAGGGCGCCCTGGCAGGTGCGGTGGAAGTGTGCGGCGTCTTCGGTGAAGCCGTAATAGGGCGTGAGATCCATGCCGCCACCGAACCACCAGACGGGCTCGGCGTCGGGGCGCACGGCGACGAAGCAGCGCACATTCATATGCACCGTCGGCACGTAGGGATTGCGTGGGTGGAAGACCAGCGACACGCCCATTGCCTCGAAACCGCGCCCCGCCAATTCTGGCCGGTTGGCGGTGGCCGACGGGGGCAGGGTGTCGCCCATCACGTGCGAAAAACCGACGCCCCCGCGCTCAAGCAGCGCGCCGCCTTCCAGAATGCGGGTGCGACCGCTGCCGCGCAGGCGCTCGGTGGGCGGCTTCTCCCACGCGTCGGTGACGAACGTGCCGCCGTCCAGCGCGCTGGCGGCAGTGGTGATGCGGTCCTGCAGGTCCAGCAGGTAGGCGCGGACGGCTTGGGTATCCATGCGATCAGAAGGGGCCGCTCGTAGGGGCGAGTCAGGCCGAGTCATACGGTTGTCACCATTGTAGCGGGCGGGCAGCCGGGGCAAGTCGGGGATCACCCGGGGTGACGGATGCCGCGCCTGCCCCATGGTGGGGCATCAGCGCGGCTGGCTATTGCTTAATGGCGGATGGCGCGATGGCCGATATCGGTCCGGTACTGGGCGCCGTCAAAGTGGATCTGCTCGATGGCGTTGTACGCCGCACGCTGGGCCGCTTTGACGGTATCGGCCAGGCCAACCACGCACAGCACTCGGCCGCCGTTGGTGGTCAACACGCCGTCCTTGAGCGTGGTGCCAGCGTGGAAGGTGACGCTGTCTTCGGTTTCCTTCGGGATGCCGGTGATGACGTCGCCCTTGCGCGGCGTGTCCGGGTAATTGTGTGCGGCCATAACCACGCCCAGCGCGGTGCGGCGGTCCCAGTCCAGCTCCATGCCGTCGAGCTTGCCGTCGATGGCGCGGTCGAGCACGTCGTACAGATCGGTCTTCATGCGCGCCATGATGGGCTGCGTTTCCGGATCGCCCATGCGGCAGTTGAATTCGAGCGTCTTGGGGTTGCCTTCTGCGTCGATCATCAGGCCGGCATACAGGAAACCGGTGTAAGGAATGCCATCCTTCTCCATGCCTCGGATCGTCGGCATGATGATCTCGCGCAGCGCGCGGGCGTGCAGCGTGGGCGTGACCACCGGCGCGGGCGAGTAGGCGCCCATGCCGCCCGTGTTGGGGCCGGCGTCGCCGTCGAGCAGACGCTTGTGGTCCTGGCTGGTGGCCAGCGCCACGACGTTTTTGCCGTCGCACACGACGATGAAGCTGGCTTCTTCGCCAGCGAGGAATTCTTCGATCACCACGCGCGCACCGGCGTCACCGAGGCGGTTGTCAGCCAGCATCATGTCGATGGCGCTGTGCGCTTCTTCGGCGGTCATTGCCACGACCACGCCCTTGCCGGCGGCCAGTCCATCGGCCTTGATGACGATCGGGGCGCCTTCCTGGTCAATGTACGCGTGTGCCTGCGCAGCATCGCCAAAGGTCTGGTACTTGGCGGTCGGAATGCCGTGGCGGTGCATGAACGCCTTGGCGAAATCCTTCGACGATTCGAGCTGCGCGGCGGCCTTGGTTGGCCCGAAGATGCGCAGGCCCTTGGCGCGGAACAGGTCGACGATGCCGGCGGCCAGCGGCGCCTCCGGCCCGACCACCGTGAAGTGGATGCCCTCGCGCTCGGCAAAGGCGGCCAGCACTTCCGGATCCGTGATCGGGAGGTTCTGCAGGCGCTTGTCGAGCGCCGTGCCGCCGTTGCCGGGGGCCACGTATACCACCTGCACCTTGGGCGAGCGTGCCAGCTTCCATGCCAGGGCGTGCTCTCGACCGCCCGAACCGACCACCATCACTTTCATGCTGTACCTACTCAAAAAATCGAAATCTGGAAAACAAAAACGGCGATCGTGAGGTCGATCGCCGTTATGCGCGTGTCCGGGACTTACTCCCCGATGACCGCGTTGGTGAAGACTTCCTGCACGTCGTCCAGGTTTTCCAGGACGTCGAGCAGCTTCTGCATCTTGACCGCGTCTTCGCCGGTGAACTCGACTTCGGTCTGCGGCTTCATGATGACTTCGGCCAGTTCCGCCTTGAAGCCGGCGGCTTCCAGCGCGGTCTTGACCTTGGTGAAATCGTTGGGCGGGCAGATGACTTCGAGCGAGCCGTCTTCATGCGTGACGACATCGTCGGCGCCGGCTTCGAGCGCTGCGTCCATCAGCTTGTCTTCGGGCGTGCCCGGCGCATAGATGAACTGACCGATGTGGTCGAACAGGAACGCGACGGAGCCCGATGTGCCCATGTTGCCGCCGTACTTGTCGAAACCGTGGCGGACTTCGGCCACGGTGCGCGTGCGGTTATCGGTCAGGCAGTCGACGATCACGGCTGCGCCGTTGATGCCGTAGCCTTCGTAGCGGATTTCTTCGTAGTTCGCGCCTTCCAGGCCACCCACACCGCGCTGGATGGCGCGGTTGATGTTGTCCTTGGGCATGTTCGCGTCGGTGGCCTTGTCCATGGCCAGGCGCAGGCGCGGATTGGAGTCGGCATCGCCGCCGCCCAGACGGGCCGCCACGGTGATTTCCTTGATCAGGCGCGTCCAAACTTTGCCGCGCTTGGCGTCGGCAGCGGCTTTCTTATGTTTGATATTGGCCCATTTGGAATGACCGGCCATGAAACTCTCCGAGCGGAATGCAGTGGAATCTGGCGCTCAGATGGCGGTTTGACGCCACCTGCACGCTCTATAATCGGTCGCGGATTTTAGCATGCTGCACACGCCCGCCGCCCCGTCCATCCGGTCGACTTGCTGGCGTGTCGTCCCCCCAGATTGATCCTCGTCCAAACGCCATGACCGATCCCATCCTGATTGCCAAGAACGCCAAAGCGGAGTTGGTGCTGTTGCCCCAGCTCGCCAACCGGCATGGCTTGATCACCGGCGCCACTGGCACCGGCAAGACCGTCACCCTGCAAACGATCGCCCAGGGCCTGTCGAAGATCGGCGTACCGGTTTTCCTGGCCGACGTAAAAGGTGATCTGACCGGCATTTCGCAAGCTGGCCAGTCCAACGACAAGCTCAAGGCCCGCCTGCAGGAGCGCGGTCTGGAAGAGCCGCAATGGGCCAACTGCCCGGTCACGTTGTGGGATGTGTACGGCGAGCGTGGCCACCCCGTGCGCGCCACCGTGTCCGACATGGGCCCGCTGATGCTCTCGCGCATGCTGGAGCTGAATGACATCCAGACCGGCGTGCTCAATCTCGTCTTCAAGATTGCTGATGACTCGGGCCTCGCGCTGCTCGACATGAAAGACCTGCGCGCGATGCTCCAGCACGTTGGCGAGCACTCGTCGGACTACACGAACAAGTACGGGAACATCTCGTCGGCCAGCATCGGGGCCATCCAGCGCAACCTGATCGCGCTGGAAGAGCAGGGCGCCGACCAGTTCTTCGGCGAGCCGATGCTGGATATCAATGACCTGATGCAGACCGTGCGCGGCCAGGGTGTGATCAACATCCTGGCGGCCGACAAGCTGCTCAATGCGCCCAAGTTGTACGCGACGTTCCTGCTGTGGATGCTCTCTGAATTGTTCGAGCATCTGCCGGAGGTGGGCGACGTGGACAAGCCCAAGCTCGCCTTCTTTTTTGACGAGGCGCACCTGCTGTTCAATGACGCGCCGCCGTCGCTGCTGCAGAAGGTGGAGCAGGTGGTGCGGCTGATCCGCTCCAAGGGTGTGGGCGTGTACTTTGTGACGCAGAACCCCGCCGACGTGCCGGACACGGTGCTTGGCCAGCTCGGCAACCGCGTGCAGCACGCGCTGCGGGCCTTCACGCCGCGCGATCAGAAGGCCGTCAAGGCGGCAGCGACAACGATGCGCGCAAATCCGGAATTCAGCATCGAAGAGGCCATTGGCGAATTGGCCGTGGGCGAGGCGCTGATCTCAATGCTGGACGAGGGCGGCCGCCCCGAGGTTACGCAGCGTGCGTTCGTCGTCCCGCCCGCATCGCGCATCGGCCCGATCTCGGACGACGAGCGCCGCGAGCTGATGACCAATTCGCTGGTGGCCGGCCGCTATGAGGCGGCAATCGACCGTGAATCGGCGTACGAAATCCTGAGCGGCCGCGTGGCAAACGGCGGGCCGGCATCTGCGCCGGCACCCGGTTCCATCGGTACGGATTTCGGTGCATCGACAGGTTCAGTGCCCGCACCGGCGCCTGCGCCTGCGCCCGCGCAACCGGAGAGCGGCTGGCTTGGCGATGTCGGCGCAATCCTGACGAAGGGTACGGGCCGCAGCGGCCGGGGCGATTCGATTGTCGAAACATTGGCCAAGTCGACGATGCGCACCATCGGTTCGACCGTCGGGCGCGAAATCGTGCGCGGCGTGCTGGGCAGCATTCTGGGCGGATCGAAGAAGCGCTGAGCGCCCCGACGTACCAAAGACAACAGCCGGCATTGCCGGCTGTTTTTGTTCGCGCTGGGAGCGTGCGATCAGTTTTTCGTGCCGAAAAGGCGGTCGCCCGCATCGCCCAGGCCCGGGATGATGTAGGCGTTTTCATCCAGGTGCGAATCGAGCGACGCCACGAACAGCTTCACGCCCGGATGCGCCTGCTGGAATACCTCCACGCCTTCGGGCGCCGCCACGAGCGCCAGGAACAGGATGCTCTCGTCGGGCACGCCGCGCTTCTTCATCACGTCGACGGCGTGTACGGCGGAGTAGCCGGTGGCGACCATCGGATCGCACAGGATAAAGGTGCGGTCCTCCAGATCAGGCAGGCGCACGAGGTATTCCACCGGGCGGTGTTGCTCGTCGCGGTACACGCCGATGTGGCCGATGCGTGCCGACGGAATCAGTTCCACCAGACCGTCGCTCATACCTACGCCTGCGCGCAGCACCGGCACCACAGCCAGCTTGCGGCCCGCGATGACGGGCGCTTCCATCGGGCCCATCGGCGTGTCGATGTGGCGGCTGGTCAGCGGCAGGTTGCGCGTGATCTCGTAGCCCATCAGCAAGGTGATCTCGCGCAGCAGCTCGCGGAACGTGCGCGTCGACGTGTCCTTGTCGCGCATGTGCGTGAGCTTGTGCTGGATCAGCGGGTGATTGAGGATGAACAGGTTCGGAAAGCGCGGATCTTGTTTCATGGCGGCAAGGAATTCTCAGATGGGGCGCATTGTACCGGCGCGCCCCGTGCCGATTGTGGGGGTGCTCAGCGGCGCCCGCGCATCAGGATCACATACACCACGGCCGAAATCGCGAGTCCCACGAACCATGCATACGTGTATAGCGCTTCGAACACGCCCGGCACGCTGGCGACGAACCCGGCCTGCTTGAAGAAGCCCGGCAGATTGGGCAGAACACCGATGACGAGCGCGACGATGGCACGGCCATTCCAACCGTTGCCGTAACCGTACGGGCCGTCCATGCGGAACAGCTCGCCGGTCTTCAGCACGGTGCGACGCACCAGGAAATAGTCGACCATCATGATCCCGGCCACCGGCCCTAGCAGTGCGCCGTAACCGACCAGCCACGTGAAGATGTAGCCCTTGGTCGTCTCCAGGATCTTCCACGGCATCATCGCTAGGCCGATGCCCGCCGTGATGTAGCCGCCGATGCGGAACGAGATGCGATGCGGCGCCAGGTTCGAGAAGTCATACGCCGGCGAAACCACGTTGGCGGCGATGTTCGTCATCAGCGTGGCGGTGATGAGCGCCAGCAACGCCACGATGACCGACGGGCCCGTCATCTTGCCGGCCAGCGTGACCGGATCCCAGATGGCCTGACCGTAGATGACCACCGTGGACGACGTGACGAGCACGGCCACCAGCGCCAGCAACCCCATCGGCAAGGGCAGCCCGATTGCCTGCCCGACAAGCTGATCGCGCTGGCTGCGCGCAAAGCGGGTGAAGTCGGGAATGTTCAGCGCCAGCGTGGCCCAGTAGCCCACCATGGCAGTCAGCGACGGCCAGAAGAAACCCCAGAACTCGCCGGCGCGCTTGCCGCCCGCCGAAAACGCCGATGGCGCCGACAGCATCGGGCCAAAGCCGCCCGCGTTGATATACGCCCACCAGACCAAGCCAAGTGCTGCCAGGATCAGCAGCGGGGTGGCCAGCGCCTGGAAGCGCTTGATCGATTCGAGCCCCTTGGTGATCAGCCAGATGTGCAGCGCCCAGAACAGCAGGAAGCAGAAGCCCTGGCCCGGGTTGATGCCCAGCCCCGGAATGTTGCTGCCGACCAGCATGTTGTCGGTGACGACGTTGAGGATCGTGTAGATCGCCTGGCTGCCCAGCCACGTCTGGATGCCGAACCAGCCGCATGCCACGATGGCCCGCAGAATGGCCGGCAACTGCGCGCCGCGCACGCCGAACGATGCGCGCACCAGCACAGGGAAAGGGATGCCGTACTTGGTGCCGGCATGACCTACCAGCACCATCGGCACCAGCACGATCAGGTTGCCCAGGAACACCGTCAACACGGCCTGCCACCAGTTCATGCCCTCGCTCATCAGGCCGGAAGCCAGCATGTAGGCCGGCACCGACACCACCATCGACACCCACAGCGCGGCGTAGTTGGTCGCCGTCCAGGTGCGGGCAGCCTGCGGGGTCGGGTTGAGGTCTTCGTTCCAGAGCGTCGGGTCGGGTGCCCCGGCAGCGTCCGCAGAGAACGCGGGGGAGGTGGTTTGGCTCATGTCGATGAGGAATCCGTTGTCGTTGTTGATATTCGGAATGCTGGCGCGATTGTACGGCGGTCCCGTGTGCCCCAAAGCGAAACCTGTGCCACGTGCGGTGCACCCCGCGCCGGAACGTTTTGTTGAATTCCAATACAATCGACGACGCTCTCCAACGCCGCCCGCATCTCTCCGCGCCCCGCTGTGACCACCGCGTCTTCTGCGTCTTCCACTCCCGCAAGAACCACCGATACCGGCGGCCTGCTGCTCGCCTCCGTGGGCGCCGTCCTGTTTTCCGCCAAGGCCATCGTCGCCAAGCTGATGTACCGCTATCAGGTGGACGCCGTCATGGTCATCACCCTGCGCATGCTGCTGGCGGCGCCGCTGTTCATGGCGATGGGGTGGTGGCAGTCGCGCCGTGCGGAGCCGCTGACCGTGCCAGACCGCTGGCGCATCGTCGGCTTGGGGCTCATCGGCTATTACCTGTCCAGCTTTCTCGATTTCCTCGGCCTGCAGTACATCACGGCCGGGCTGGAGCGGCTGATCCTGTTTCTAACGCCGTCATTCGTGCTGCTGATTACATCCACGGTATTCAAGCGGCGCATTACCGGCTTGCAGTGGGTGTCGCTGGCGCTGGCCTATGCCGGCATCGTGCTGGTGTTCGCGCACGACCTCAACCTGGGCGGCAACAACGTGTGGCTGGGCGGCGGATTGGTGCTCGCCAGCGCCATCAGCTACGGTATCTATCTGCTGGCTAGCGGTGAGCTGGTCAAGCGCGTTGGGTCGATGCGGCTGGTTGCCTATGCGATGTGCGTGTCGACCGCAGCCTGTATCGTCCAGTTTCTGGTGCTGCGGCCGGTGTCGGCCCTCGTGTTGCCCTGGCAGGTGTATGGGCTGTCGACCATCAACTCGGTGTTCTGCACGGTGGCGCCGGTCACGATGACGATGATGGCGGTGGCGCGCGTGGGTGCGCCAGTGGCGTCGCAGGCGGGCATGATCGGGCCGGTGTCAACGCTGCTGCTGGGCTGGTGGCTGCTGGGCGAGCCGATCACGATTTGGCAGATTGCCGGAAGTGCGCTGGTGCTTGCCGGGATGGCGCTGCTGTCACGCCGTCGCGGCTGACAGGCGGCCGACACAGATAACAATCACAAGGAGTCAGACAGGATGGACTTGGGGCTGAAAGGCAAGCGTGCGCTGGTGTGCGGCGCAAGCAAGGGATTGGGCTTTGCGTGCGCCGACGCGCTGGCCGCTGAAGGCGTGGACGTGGTGATTGTCGCGCGCGGTGCCGAGGCGCTGTCGGCAGCCGCTGAACGCATCCGCACGGCGCACGGCGTGCGCGTGGAAGCCGTCGCCACCGACATCACCACGCCGGAAGGCCGCGCCGAGGCGCTGCTCGCATGCGAGCGACTGGGCGGCTCGCCCGACATTCTCGTCAACAACGCGGGTGGCCCACCGCCGGGCAACTTTCGCGACTGGGACCGCGACGCGTGGAATGCCGCCCTGAACGCCAACATGCTCACGCCCATCGACCTCATCAAAGCCACCGTCGACAAGATGATCGAGCGCCGCTGGGGCCGCATTGTCAATATCACCAGCGGTGCCGTGAAGGCGCCGATCGACGTGCTGGGTTTGTCCAATGGCGCGCGCTCCGGCCTGACCGGCTTCGTGGCGGGCCTGGCGCGTGAAGTCGCCAAGCATGGCGTGACCATCAACAATCTGCTGCCGGGCCAGTTTGAGACCGACCGCCTGACCAAGACGCTGGAAGCTGGCGCTAAGGCTGCCGGCATCAGCGCAGAAGAAAATTTCGACCGCAAGCGGCAGGGCAATCCGGCCCGACGCTTCGGCCAACCGGCCGAGTTTGGCGCCGTGTGTGCTTTCTTGTGCAGCCAGCACGCTGGCTACCTGAATGCGCAAAACATCCTGATGGATGGCGGCAGCTTCCCTGGCACCTTCTAAGCCAATAACGATGACCACTCTTACGCCCGAAAGCGCAGCCCGCAAACGCCGCGTCGCCCTGATCGCACACGATCACAAGAAAGACGACATGATCGCTTTCGCACAAACGCACCGAGCCTTCCTGTCGCAATGCGATCTGCTGGCGACCGGCACCACCGGTGGCCGCTTGGAGAAGGAAGTCGGCCTGACCGTGCAGCGCATGCTGTCCGGCCCGTGGGGCGGCGACTTGCAGATTGGCGCACAGTTAGCCGAAGGCCGTGTCGACGCCGTCATCTTCCTGCGCGATCCGATGACGCCGCAGCCGCACGAACCCGACATCAACGCGCTGGTCCGTGCCTGCGACGTCCACAACATTCCCTGCGCCACCAACCTGGCCACCGCCGACCTGGTGATGTCTGCCCTGCAACGGGTGGCGCCCGATCCGAAGGAGATCCACGCATGACACAAGCGAAAGCCATCCGCATCTTTGAGACCGGCGGTCCGGAAGTGATGCAGTACGTCGATGTCGACGTGCCCGCGCCCGGCCCCGGCGAGGTGACGGTCAAGCAGCACGCCATCGGCCTGAACTACATCGACGTGTATTTCCGCACGGGGCTGTATCCCCAGCCGCTGCCGGGCGGTATCGGCATGGAAGCGTCGGGTGTGGTGGAAGCCGTGGGCCTGGGCGTGACGCACGTCAAGCCCGGCGACCGCGTGGCCTATGCCGGCCGCCCGACCGGGGCCTATGCGGCGGTGCGAACCATGCCGGCCGACATTCTGGTGCGCCTGCCGGATGCGATCGACTTTGAAACCGGCGCAGCGATGATGCTGCAGGGCATGACCGCGCAATACCTTCTCCGCGACAGCTATCGCGTTCAGCCCGGTGATACGGTGTTGTTCCACGCAGCCGCTGGCGGTGTGGGTTTGATTGCGTGCCAGTGGCTCAAGGCGCTGGGCGCAATCGTGATCGGCACCGTCGGCAGCGATGCCAAGGCTGAACTCGCCCGCGCGCACGGCTGCGATCACACCATCGTCTACACGCGCGAGAACTTTACCGAGCGCGTGCGCGAAATCACCGGCGGCAAGGGTGTGCCGGTGGTCTACGACGGCATTGGCAAAGATACGTTTACGGGTTCGCTGGACTGCCTCGCGCCGCGCGGGATGATGGTCACCTACGGCAACGCATCGGGCCCCGTGCCGCCGGTTGACCTCGGTGTGCTGAGCGCAAAGGGATCGCTCAAGATCACGCGCCCGACGCTGATGACCTACACGGCGCGGCGCGAGCTACTGGAACCGATGGCGGGAGAGTTGTTTGATGTGGTGAGCAGCGGCAAGGTGAAAATCGAAATTCACCAACGCTACGAACTGCAGAACGCGGCGCAGGCGCACCGCGATCTGGAAGCGCGCAAGACGACCGGCTCGACGATCCTCTTGCCGTAAGGCGGAAAGTTACCGCCCGGTGGGCTTCACACGCCGGGCGGCGGCAAAGCGCGCATCCTCGCGCACGCGGTCGGGCAGGCCGCGCAGCAGTATGTGCAGCGCGAACGGCACCAGCACGATGTCGTCCACCCAGCCGATCACCGGGATGACATCCGGAATCAGGTCGACTGGCGATACGACGTAGCCCACCAGCAGCAGCGCCGCCGGCGCGAGCCACCAGGGCTTGTCCGGATGGCGCAGGGCAAACCACAGCAGGCGCGCATCGTTGCGCACCACGCTCCACAAGCGGAAGAGTCGTCCGAACATCGTGGGCTCCTTGATGAAAAGCCGGCGTCACATGAGAGCGTTTGACCGGCAAACCATCGTATCAGCTTGGGGAAACTGCCCGGTTTTCAAGATCAGGCGCCATCGCCCATGAAAAAAGCCGGCCCTCTCGCGAGGTGCCGGCTTTTTGCCGCAACGAACCTGTTCATGGTCCGTAGCGAGCGCTCCGAAGTTGGCTTGAGAAGCGCAGCCGTACATGGGTACGGCGAGCATCACAGAGCCAAGATCGGACCGCGCAGTAGGACCGTGGGCAGGTTAGCCCGGAATCTTGCCTTCCACGCCGTCGACGTAGAACTTGATGCCGTGCAGGAAGCCATCGTCGGCGACCTTGTCGGCGGGCAGGACTTCCTTGCCGGTGTTGTCCTTGAGCGGACCCTTCCAGATCGGTGCCGAGCCGTCGATGATGCCCTTCTTGCGGGTCTCGACCAGCGTCTTCACGTCTTCCGGTACCACGGCGTTGTACGCACCCAGATCGATCGCGCCTTCCTTCAGGCCCCACCACACGGTTTCCGGCTTCCACTTGTTTTCAAGCACGTCGCCGACGACCTTGGTGTAGTACACGCCCCATTTGTTGATCGAAGCGGCCAGGTGGGCCTTCTCGCCAAACTTGGTCATGTCGCTGTCCCAGCCGATCGCGTAGACGCCTTTCTCTTGCGCGGTCTGCACGACTGCTGCGGAGTCGGTGTTCTGCATCAGCACGTCGACCCCTTGGCCGATGAGGGTGGTGGCAGCTTCGCGCTCCTTGCCCGGATCGAACCATTTGTTGACCCAAACCACGCGGGTGGTGGCCTTCGGGTTGACGCTGCGTGCGCCCAGCGTGAACGAGTCGATGTTGCGGATCACCTCGGGGATGGGCACCGAACCCACCACGCCAAGCTTGCCCGACTTGCTCATCTTGCCGGCCACCACGCCCGCCAGGTACGCGCCTTCATACGTGCGCACGTCGTATTGGCCGAGGTTGTCAGCGGTCTTGAAACCGGTGGCGTGCTCGAACTTCACGTCCGGGAATTCCTTGGCGACCTTGAGCATCGATTCCATGAAACCGAAGCTCGTGCCGAAGATGACCTTGTTGCCCTGGGTGGCCAGGTCGCGGAACACGCGCTCGGCGTCTGCAGCGCTTTCGGGCACGTTTTCGACAAAGCTCGTCTTCACCTTGTCGCCGAACTTGGCTTCGACTTCCTTGCGGCCGGCGTCGTGAGCGTATGTCCAGCCCGCATCGCCCACCGGGCCGACGTAGACAAACGCGACCTTCAGCGGCTCATTGGCCGGTGCCGGCGCGGCAGCGGCGGGGGCCGAGGAAGCGGCCGGCGCGGCGGTCTTGTCGCCTGCGGCTTCGTTGGATTTGCCGCAACCCCAGAGGGTCAGGGCAGCACCGGCGGCCAGGGCGGCCAGCGTGATCCTGCGGGTAACGTTCATCGATTTCTCCTGTTGTGTGGCTCGTTGACTGTGTTGAAGCTTGAAACAAAGGACGGGAATGCAGAAGCCGTAGGCAGCAGTTTAGGCAGCCCCTGGGCGGAACGGCTTGCCGAGCGATGCAGGCATGTTCAGGCGAATCCAATCCGGATTGCGCGAGATGATGGCCAGCACGACGATGGTGGCGGCAAACGGCGCCATCGACAGAATTTGCGATGGCACCGATACGCCCATCCCCTGCAGGTAGAACTGCAGGATCGTCACACCGCCAAACAGCAGCGCGCCGAACAGGATGCGCATTGGGCGCCAGGTGGCAAAGGTGGTCAGCGCGAGGGCAATCCAGCCGCGGCCGGCAACCATGTTTTCGACCCACATTGGCGTGTAGACCAGCGACAGGTATGCGCCGGCCAGCCCGCAGCATGCGCCGCCAAACAGCAGCGCGCCAAAGCGGATGGTGCGCACCGGGTAGCCGAGCGCGTGAGCCGACTCCGGCGATTCACCGATCGCGCGCAGCGTGAGCCCCGCGCGCGTCTTGAACAGGAACCAGGCAATCGCGCCGCACAGCAGCAGGCTGAAATAGACCATCCAGTGGTGTGCGAACAGGGCAGGGCCGACGAACGGAATCGACTCCAGCCCCGGGATGCCGTGCGCCTGCGCTGGCAGTGACATGCCGACAAAGCGCTGCCCCATGAAGGCAGACAGCCCGGTGCCGAAGATCGACAAGGCGAGGCCCGTCGCGACTTGGTTGGTAACGAGCACCAGCGCCAGCCACGCGAAGAGGGCCGCCATCACCATGCCGGCAATCGCGCCGGCAGCAAAACCCAGCAGCGGAATCTGCGTCTGGTAACCGACCATGAAGCCGACCACGGCGGCCACCAGCATCATGCCTTCGGCGCCGAGGTTCAGCACGCCGGAGCGCTCGTTCATCAAGAGGCCCAGGGCGGCCAGCAACAGCGGGGTGCCGGCGTTGATCGACGCGGCGATCAGGGGAGCGAGACTTTCCATGTGTGAGGCCTGATCAGTGATGCGCGCGCCAGCGCAGGCGGTATTCGATGAGCGTGTCGCAGGCGAGCAGGAAAAACAACAGCATGCCCTGGAACACTCCGGTAATGGCCGACGGCAGGCCCAGGCGCGATTGCGCAAGCTCGCCGCCGATATAGAACAGCGACATCACAATCGCGCCCAGCACCGTGCCGACCGGATTCAGGCGCCCGACGAATGCCACCACGATGGCGGCAAAGCCGTAGCCTGGAGAAATGGATGGCAGCAGCTGCCCGATTGGGCCCGTGACCTCGAAGGCGCCGGCAATGCCTGCCAGGCCGCCCGACATCAGCAGCGCCGTCCACAGCGCCGCACGCGACGAGAAACCCGCGTAACGGGCCGCTTGCGGCGCCAGCCCGCCCACTTGCAGGCGATAGCCCGCAAAGCTGCGGAAGACGAACAACGTCATCGCCGCCGTCATCACAAGCATGAACAGGAAGCCGACGTGCAGACGCGTGCCGGCCACGAGCGTAGGTAGAACAAATGCGCTGTCGAACACGATCGACTGCGGGAAATTCATGCCGTTCGGGTCCTTCAACGGCCCGTTGACCACGTACAGCAGCAACAACTGCGCGATGTACGTGAGCATGAGCGAGACGAGGATCTCGTTGGCGTGGAAACGATCGCGCAGCAGCGCGGTAATGGCGGCCCACAGCGCCCCGCCGATCAGGCCGGCGACGACGGCCAGCACCAACGCAAAGCCGCCGGGGATGGCGGGCGTGGGCGTATCGAAGTAAATGATCGTGGCCGCCGCGAAGATGCCGCCGACGATGAGCTGCCCCTCCGCGCCGATGTTCCAGACGTTGGCGCGATAGCACACGGACAAGCCCAGTGCGCACAGCACCAGCGGCACGGTCTTGAGCAGCACTTCACCAATCGCGCGTTTGCTGGCCAGCGGCTCGACCAGAAACACGCGCATGCCCGCCACCGGGTCTTTGCCCAGCAGCGCGAACAGCAGCAGGCCAAACACCATCGTCAGCACCAGCGCGATCAGCGGCGAGGCATAGGCCATGGTGCGCGACGGGATTGCGCGCAGCTCCAGCGAGATCGGCAGCGCCAGGCGGCTGCCATGCATGACGTCAGCCATGGGCTACCTCCGAGGTTGCTGCCGGCGAAGCCGCGGCTTTGTCCCACATACCGCTCATCCACAGGCCGATCTGTTCGCGGTCGGTGGCGTGCGTGGGGGTTGAAGGGGAGAGGCGCCCGTTGGCGATCACGTGCAGGCAATCGCACAGCGCAAAGAGTTCGTCGAGTTCTTCTGACACGATCAGGATGGCGCAGCCCCCGGCCTTGAGCGCGAGGATTTCGTTGTGGATCTGGGCCGCCGCGCCCACGTCCACGCCCCAGGTCGGTTGCGCGACGATGAGCACGCGCGGCGCGCATTCAATTTCGCGGCCGACGATGAATTTCTGCAGGTTGCCGCCCGACAGGCTCTTGGCCAATGCATCCGGGCCGCCGGCCTTCACGCCAAATCGATTGATGATGCCGGTGGCCAGCTTGCCTGCCGCCTTCTTGTCGATGAGCCCGCCACGCACCTGCGGCGCACGCTGATGCGTCAGCAGCGTATTGGCGGCCAGCGACAGCGATGGCACAGCGCCGCGCCCGAGGCGCTCTTCCGGCACGAACGACAGTCCGCGCTTGCGGCGTGCACGCGGGTCGAGCTTGGCGACCGGCTCGTTGCCGATGCTGATGGTTTGTGCCGGGGCGCGGGTGTCTTCGCCAGACAGGGCCGCCAGGAGTTCCTGCTGCCCGTTGCCTGACACGCCCGCAATGCCGACGATCTCGCCGCTGCGCAATTGCAGTGCGATGTCACGCAGCTCCGTCGCAAAGGCGTGTGCCTTGGGCAGCGACAGACCGGCCACTTCCATGCGCACTTCGCCCGGTATGGTCTGCGGGCGCAATTCACGCGGAGGCTCGCCGCCGATCATCATGCGCGATAGCGACGCCGCCGTTTCCTGGCGCGGGTCGCACACGCCTGTGACCTTGCCCATGCGCATCACCGTGGCGGCGTGGCACAGGGCCTGAATCTCGTCGAGCTTGTGGCTGATGTAGAGGATGCTTGTGCCCTCCGCCGCCAACTGGCGCAGCGTCACGAAGAGCTTCTCGACGGCCTGCGGTGTCAGCACCGAGGTCGGTTCGTCAAGAATCAGCAGGCGCGGCTTGGTGAGCAATGCGCGCACGATTTCCACGCGCTGGCGCTCGCCGACGGACAGCGTGTGCACATGGCGGTGCGGCTCCAGCGGGAGGCCGTATTTCTCGCCGGTGCTGCGCACCTGATCGGCCACGTCGCGCAAGTCGGTACCCGCGGGCAGGCCGAGCAGAATGTTCTCTGCCACCGTGAGCGTGTCGAACAACGAGAAGTGCTGGAACACCATGGCGATGCCCAGCGCGCGGGCCTGGTGCGGATTGGCGATCTCGACGCGCTGGCCGTCGAGCAGCATCTCGCCGGCGTCAGGCTGCACGGCGCCGAAGATGATCTTCATCAGCGTCGACTTGCCCGCGCCGTTTTCGCCCAGCACGGCATGGATCTCGCCCGGCGCGACTGTCAGGCTGACGCCGTCGTTGGCGACCACGCTCGGGTAGCGCTTGGTCATGCCCGTCAGCGACAGGCGTGGTGGGAGTGGTGTCACAACAGTTGGCTCGTGGTTTCCGTGCCGCTCACCGTGCAGGGTACGCAGCGGAGGCGGTCTCATTTTGGGTGTTGACGACACTTCACAGCAGGCAACGCCGATGCAGGTTCGCGCCGACGCATCGCAGCAATCATCATGGTTGTGTGATGCTTGCCATCAACAACAAATTATATCGTCCGGCACCGCACCGGACGGCGATTTCGGCCAGCTCGCGACTGCCTCGTACGAGGGGTGGCGGAGTGCAAATCCCGTGCCGGGTCCATCGGGGCCATTTGGAGGTTCCAGCTTGTCATGCCGACGTATGCAGGTTGCACGCTCAGCCCTCGGGTGGGGCGCGCAGGCCGCCTTGCACCTGGCCGGTGCGCGCCCGTGGTTCGCCACTTTGCGCTAAAGTTCTTGGTTTGCTCCGGCGCGGGCTGCACGTCTGCGCCGCGTCTCGTTCTCCCTTCATGACTGCTCCCGCTCCTGCACGATCCCGCATGCCCGGCCCGATTCCCGGCTGGCTCCTGTTGCTTGGCGCGCTCACGGCCATCGGCCCCCTGTCGGTCGACATGTACCTGCCGAGCCTGCCGACCATCGCGCGCGATCTGAATACGTCGTCGGCTGCGGCGGGGCTCACGCTGACCGTCTTCTTGATCAGCCTGGCGATCGGCCAGCTCATCTATGGCCCGGCTAGCGATCGGTTTGGCCGAAAGCCGCCGCTCTATATCGGTCTGGCGATGTACGTGGCGGCATCCATCGGTTGCGCGTTTGCCAAAGACGCCACGATGCTGGCCGTGCTGCGCGGCGTGCAGGGATTTGGCGGCTGCGCGGGCATGGTTATCGCACGCGCTGCCGTGCGTGATCGCATGGACCCGGGCGGCGCCGCGCAGGCGTATTCCACGCTGATGCTGGTGATGGGGGTGGCGCCGATCCTCGCACCGATGATTGGCGGCGCGGTGCTGCAATTCGCAACGTGGCGGGTCATCTTTGCTTTGCTGACGGCGTTTGGCGTGCTGTCGCTGGTGGCCGTGCACTACCTGATGCGCGAGTCGCTGGCGCCCGAGCAGGCGCGCAAGCTGGCCGTCAGCCACGTGCTGCGCGACTACTGGGAACTCCTGCGCGATCACCATTACGCCGCCTATATGTGGTGCGGCGCGGTGTTCCTGTCGGGCATGTTTGCGTACATCACCGTGTCGTCGTTCGTGCTGATCGACGGTTATGGGCTGACGCCCTCGCACTACGCGTGGGTGTTCGGCAGCAACGCGGCGGGGATGATCGCGGCCTCGCGCGTGAATGTGCGGCTGGTGCGTAAATATTCGCCGGCGCGCGTGCTGCGGCGGGCGCTGTGGGTGCCGGTTATCACCAGCGTGCTGGCTGCGGCAGCCGCGGCGGCGGGTTATACGCCGCTGCCGCTCGTGCTGGTGGCGCTGTTCTGCTACATCGCATCGATCGGCTGCATCTCGCCCAACACCGGCGCCCTTGCAATGGCGGGGCAGGGCGCGCGTGCGGGTACGGGCTCGGCGCTCATGGGCGCCATGCAATTCGGCCTCGGCATGGTGACCGGTACGGTGGTTGCCGCCATCGGCCAGACCGCGCTGCCGCTGCTGGGCATGATGGCCGTGTGCGCCATCGCCGCGCTTGTTCTGGGCCTGCGCATCACGCGCGAAGAGCCCGGCGCCTGATCCTCGCGCTTCCGGCTATTCCTCAACGCCTCTTGTTCTAGAGGCGTCTTCCTCTTTTCATATGACTCGGGCATAACATGCCTGTCACGCTGACCGTGTCCGGCACCTATGATGAGTGCAGCCGGACCGCGTTCCGCCGCGACTTGGCCCTGAGCGACTAAGGGTTACTTCTTATACAGAATTTATCGACAATTTATTAACGTATCGCTTTCGTTTTCAATCGCGCATCGTTTTGCCGGGATCTTCCCGCCAACGGCGCACACGGGACGGGGGTTAAGTTGCAGTGCACGATTCACCGGCTGGGCGAACTGGCGCTGTTGTGCGAAGTGCCGCCGCCGGCCACCCTGACTTGTCAGCAGCGCATCTGGGCCATGGCCTCGCGCGCGTCCAATTGGGCGGGCGTGGTCGACGTGGTGCCCGGCATGAACAACCTCACGCTCGTGTTTGGCCCGTTGGCTGATGCGCAACGATTGACCACTCAACTGCGCGAGGCCTGGGAAGAAAGCCAGGCGCTGGTGGCCGACGGCAAACTCGTCGACATCGAAGTCGCCTATGGCGGTGACGAAGGTCCCGATCTGCGCGAAGTGGCCAAGCACACCGGCCTGAGCACGGCCGAAGTCGTGCGTCGTCACACCGCGCCCGAATACATCGTCTATTTCCTGGGTTTCCAGCCGGGCTTTGCCTACATGGGCGGGCTCGACAAGTCGCTCGCCACGCCACGCCGCGCCGAGCCACGCATGGCCGTGCCGGCCGGCTCGGTGGGCATCGGCGGCGAGCAGACCGGCATCTACCCGGCCGCATCCCCCGGTGGCTGGCAACTGCTTGGCCGCACAGACGCGGCGCTCTTCATGCCGCAGCGCAATCCCCCCACGCTGCTGGCGCCTGGAGACCGTATCCGCTTTGTTGCCTCGAAGGTGCGCGCATGACTTCGAAACCCCAACCCATGATCGAGATCGTGCGGGCCGGCGTGCTGGCTTCCGTGCAAGACCTGGGCCGCACCGGCTATCGCCGCTTTGGCGTGTGCACATCCGGCGCGCTCGATCCGCTGTCGCTGTATGTGGGCAACCGCCTGGTCGGTAACCGCAGTGATGCGGCGGGCATCGAGTTCACGCTGGGCAACGCCACGCTGCGCTTCCACGCCAACGGCTTGATCGCGCTGACGGGCGCCGATTGCCGCGCCACGCTCGACGGCGCGCCGGTGCATGCATGGCGCGCCATCCCCGTGCAGCGTGGTCAGACGCTAACCTTGCGTGTGGCGCAGGGCGGTGTGCGAGCGTATCTCTGTGTGGCCGGCGGCATCGATGTGCCCGAGATGATGGGCTCGCGCAGCACCGATCTGAAAGCCGGCTTCGGCGGCCTCGAAGGGCGCCCGCTGAAGGACGGCGACAGGCTGCCGGTGTTGCCTGCAGACACGACGTACGCCCCCGACATCAGCGGCGATACCGTTGCCGTGAAGGCCGCACGCTGGACGTTCGACCGCGCGCAGAAGGACACACCCGTCATGCGCGTGCTGCCGGGTCCCGAATACGACGATTTCGTTGCCGATGCGCAAGCCGCGTTCTGGGAATCGGACTGGACGCTCACGCCCAATAGCAACCGCATGGGCTTTCGCCTGCAAGGGCCGGAACTCAAGCGCAAGAAGCAGCGCAGCGGCGATCTGCTGTCGCACGGCGTGGTGCCGGGCGTGATCCAGGTGCCGCCGTCGGGCCAGCCCATTGTGCTGATGGCCGATGCGCAGACCACGGGCGGCTATCCGAAGATCGGCTCCGTCATCCTGGCCGACCAATGGCGCCTGGCGCAGATTCCGCTTGGCACGCGCGTGCGCTTTGAGCGCGTGACGCTGGAAGAGGCCGAAGCCGCCCGCGCCGACGTGGCACGGTATCTGCAACAAATCGAAACCGCGCTGGATTGGCAGCGCCAGGGCATTTTGTCGAGCGCGCACCGCACCGCCAAGACGCGACTGAACGCCTGATGCACCGGAAGACAACACCATGACTGCAATTGATCTGAACGCCGACCTTGGCGAAGGCTGCGATACCGACGAGGCGCTCCTCACGCTGGTGAGTTCCGCCAACATCGCCTGCGGCTGGCACGCCGGCGACGTCAACACGATGCGCCAGACCGTCGGCTGGGCGCTGCGCCAGGGCGTGTCGATCGGCGCGCATCCGAGCTTTCCTGATCGCGAGAATTTTGGCCGCACTGAAATGCACCTCCCGCCGGATGAAATCTACGCGGGCGTGCTGTTCCAGATTGGCGGGCTCTCTGCCATCGTGCGTGCGCAGGGCGGCAAGCTGGCCCACGTGAAAGCGCACGGCGCGCTGTACAACCAGGCTTCGCGTGACCGGCCTCTGGCCGTCGCCATCGTGCGCGCGATCCGTGATTTCGATCCGTCGCTGGTGGTGTTCGGTCTGGCGGGCGGTGAGCTGGTCAAGGCAGCGCGCGAACTTGGTCTGCAGGCCAAGGAAGAGGTGTTTGCCGATCGCGGGTACAACGCCGACGGCTCGCTCGTCAAACGCGGCACGCCGGGTGCCTTGATCGACAGCGAAGATGCCGCGTTGGACCAGACGCTGACGATGGTGCGCGAGCAGCGCGTAAAGGCCATCGACGGCACGTGGGTTCCGATCCGCGCGGAAACGGTTTGTCTGCACGGCGACGGCGCGCATGCGCTGGCGTTCGCGCGACGCATTCGGGAACGGCTGGGCAGCGAGGGTATCGCTGTTCGCGCCGGCGCCTGAGCCACGGCCCCGTCCTTCCAACGGGGCTTTTTATTAACTTGGGGGGGAAGCACCACATGGGTACGGCAGTGAATCTATGGCCGCTGATCGGGGTGGTCGTCATCATCGCGGGATTCATCCTGCGATTCAATCCGATGCTGGTGGTGGCTGTGGCCGCCATCGCCACCGGCTTTGCGGCATCGATGTCCATCGGCCAGATCCTGACGGCGATCGGGACGGGCATCATCAAGACGCGGACGTTGCCGCTGATCATCCTGCTGCCGCTCGCGGTGGTGGGTTTGCTCGAGCGTCACGGCTTGCGTGAACACGCGCAGAACTGGATCTCGCGCATCCAATCGGCCACGGTGGGTCGTCTGCTGATCGTCTACCTCGCCGTGCGCGAGCTGACGGCGGCGGCGGGCCTAACGAGCCTCGGCGGGCATCCGCAGATGGTGCGTCCGCTGCTGGCCCCGATGGCAGAAGGCGCCGCCGAAAACCGCTTCGGCAAGCTGCCGGCGCCGGTGCGCGAACGTCTGCTGGCCTTCTGCGCCGCCACGGACAACGTCGGCCTGTTCTTCGGTGAGGACATCTTCGTGGCCTTTGGCGCCATCGCGCTGATGCACACGTTCCTGCTCGGCTCGGGCATCGACGTGGAACCGCTGCACATCGCGGTGTGGGGCATCCCGACTGCGGTCTGCGCGTTCCTGATCCACTCGGTGCGCCTCAAGCGCCTGGACGGCTGGCTTGCCCGTGAAATGGGTGCCGCCGCTAACACCAACGCGGCCGCGGCCAAGCAGGGGTAAGCCATGATTCTGTCGATCAATTATCTGTACTGGCTGGCCGGGATCATCCTGACGATCACCGCGCTGATGACCTTTGCCGACAAGGGCCACCCGCGTCGCTGGACCACGGGCCTGTTCTGGGCGATCTTCGCCGTCATCTTTCTCGTTGGCGACAAGATTCCGCCGATTGCGGTGGGCGTCGGCGCCGTGGTGATGGCACTGCTGGCCGGCACGGGCGGTGTGACGCTGGGCAAGCATGGCGAACTGCCGGCAGAAGAGCGCCGCGCATCCGCCAAGCGCCTGGGCAACCGCCTGTTCATTCCAGCACTGACCATTCCGCTGGTCACTGTCATCGGCAGCGTGTTCCTCAAGGACATCAAGATTGGCGGCGATCTGCTGCTCGATCCGAAGAACCAGACCTTCGTCTCGCTGGGTCTGGGCTGCATCATCTCGCTCGCGCTGGCGTGCTGGTTGACGCGCGACACGCCGGTGCAAGCCATGCGTGAATCGCGCCGGCTGACGGAGTCGCTCGGCTGGGCGCTGGTGCTGCCGCAGATGCTGGCCATGCTGGGTCTCGTCTTCGCCGATGCCGGTGTGGGCAAGGCCGTGGCGCACCTGACCACCGCTTACATCAACATGGACTATCGCCTCGTCGCGGTCATCGTCTATTGCGTGGGCATGGCGCTGTTCACCGTCATCATGGGCAACGGCTTTGCGGCCTTCCCGGTCATGACGGGCGGCGTGGGCGTGCCGATCCTGGTGGGCGTGTTCCATGGCAACCCGGCGGTGATGGCGGCCGTCGGCATGTTCTCGGGCTACTGCGGCACGCTGATGACCCCGATGGCGGCCAACTTCAATGTCGTGCCGGCTGCGCTGCTGGAGCTTTCTGATAAGAACGCTGTGATCAAAGCGCAAGTCCCGACCGCGCTGCTGTTGCTTACAGCCAATATCGTGCTCTTGTACTTCCTGATGCTTCACTAATCGTGTTTAATGCGTCGCGTGCGGTGTGCGTCACGCGGGCGGCTCTTAGCCGGCCGACGCCACCAAGCGCGATCGCTGCCCGCGAGACAAGGGCATGCGGTCGTGTAGACCTCGCATCGTGCTCTTCTCCGGGGGGATTCATGAGCAGCCAGATGACGAGCGGCCGTTCCATGTCGGGACGCCGCTTTCTTTGTGTTCTTGCAGTCAGCGCCCTGTCGCTGATTTCCGCCGCGCAAGCCCGCGCGGAAACGCTCCGAGTGGCCACGCCGTATCCGGCCCTCAATTTCCATACGCAAAACCTGCAGGCCTTCGCCAGCGCCGTCAGTGCCGCCACCAACGGCGGGCTCAAGCTGGACGTCTATCCGAACGGCACGCTGCTCAAGCCGGCCGCCATCTTTGATGGCGTCAAGGACGGCAAGGCCGAAGCGGGCGAGGTGATGCTTTCGACGCTGGCCCAGCGCGATCCGCTCTTCGGCGTGGATTCAATTCCCTTCGTGGTGTCGGGCTACAACGATGCGCGCCTGCTGTGGGATGCCTCGCGCAGCCACATCGAAGCGCTGATGAAGGCCAACGGATTGCGCCTGCTGTACGCCGTGCCCTGGCCGCCGCAGAACCTGTATTCCGAAACACCGATCGCCCGTTTGTCCGACCTGAAGGGACATCGTTTGCGCACCTATAACGCGGCGCAAAAGCGCATTGCCGAGCTGTACGGTGCGCAGGCCGTGCAGGTGGAGGCCGCCGACCTGACCGCCGCGATTGCCGGCGGCCGGATCGACACTATGGTCACCTCGCCGTCCACCGGTTTGGAAACGAAGGCTGGCCAGCGCATGACCTATTACTACAAGGTCAACGCGTGGATCCCGAAGAACGCCGTGTTCGTCAACGAGGCGCGCTTCGCCAAGCTACCGCCGGCGATGCAGCAGACCGTGCTCAAGCTCGCCAAGGAGTACGAGACGCGCGGGTGGGATTCGAGCCGCCAGACCTATGAGCGCGATGAAGCCGAACTCGCCAAGACCGGCGTGCGCGTGCTCAATCCGGACGTGACGCTGCAGGGCGATATGCGCCGCCTGGGCGAGCGTCTGACGCGCGAATGGCTGCACACCGCGGGCACGGAAGAAGTCGACATCCTGTTGAACTTCGAGAACAAGCGCAGCAAGGCAAACTGACGCCGCAACGCGCTTGGGCATGATGTTCGACGGACGTTTATCATCGTTTTAGTCCTACGCTGCACGCAGGAGAACGTCATGCCTACCGTCCTCGTCACCGGTTTCGATCCGTTTGAGAACGAACCCATCAATCCGTCGTGGGAAGCCGTGCGCACCCTCGATGGCCAAGGAATCGCCGGTGCCGAGATTGTCGCGCGCCAGTTGCCGACCATCTTTGGTGAATCCAACAAAGTGCTCGGCAAGTTGCTGCAGACGCTGCAGCCGGATGTGGTGATCGCCGTGGGGCAGGCTGGCGGCCGCGCCGAGATGGCCATCGAGCGCATCGCCATCAACGTCGACGACGCACGCATTGCTGACAACGCCGGTAAGCAACCCATCGATATCGCCATCGCAAGTGATGGGCCGGCCGCGTATTTTTCAACGTTACCGATCAAGGCTATCGTGCGCGAACTGCGTGCGGGCGGCGTTCCTGCATCGGTCTCGCAGACAGCGGGTACCTTTGTCTGTAACCACGTCTTCTATGGGCTGATGCATGCCATCGCCCGCCACAAGCTGCCGACGCGCGGCGGCTTTATCCACATCCCGTATCTGCCGTCGCAGGCAGCCAAGCACCCGGGGCAACCGAGTATGGCGCATGACACCATCGTCACGGGCCTGCGCATCGCCATCGAGACAACGCTGCGCACGCTGCACGACGTACGCGAAACGGGCGGCCAGCTGCACTGAGCCCGCGCAGCAGCTCGGCGCGCTGGTCAGTCCGTGAAGCGCGTATGCCGTTGCAGTTCAATGCGCGCCGACGCGCTTGGGGCCGCATAGCCAGAGGCGATTGGAGCGGTGTCGACCGGTGCCGGTTCAAGTTCGATGAACGCAGATTCGTCGTCGTGCGGTGTGGCCGGGTGTTCCAACTCGGGCAGCCTCGGCGCTGGCTCGGTAGCCCGCACAAGCTTGCGCAGCCGTATCGATTTCTCCGGCAATTGCGTCACGGCCGGCGATGCAGCAGCGATGACTGGCGCGGCAACTTCCACACCGTCCAACGCTATGTCTGGAGCCTGCGCGACCGCCGCTGCGGCTGCGGTAACGGCTTCGGATTCCTCGGGCTCGTGGGTTTCTATTAGTGCGACCTGCTCGGTAGCAAGGTTCTCGTGCGGAACGCCCGGTGTGGTTGGCTGGGCGATGACGGCCACGGTGGTCTGATCCGACACTTCGGCCTGCTGCCGATGTTGCCGATGCGGCCTGGTCTGCCAGCCAAGCAGCGCAGCGGCCAATGTGCAGGCCACGCCAATTGACAGCACGGTCATGCGTTGACGCCATTGCCCGCGAGTAGTTGCGCCGGCTTCACCGTAGGTTTTGGCGGCAGGATCGGCGGGCGTACTCACCTGTGTGCCGACGATGGCCAGCGCCTCGTCGAGTGGTGGCCCGAAAGGCGGCGGCATACGCACCAGACCCGGTAGGCGCAGGTGTCCGTCAATGATGAAGTGGGGCGATTCCAAGTCCGTCTCCGCTGATGGCCGCAGCGGACGTCAAAGCAAAGCCGGCTGCGCAAGCAGGCGCCATGCTAAGCGGTGGGTGGACGGTGGTCGATCAGATTGATCCTAAGTCGATGCGGGCCGCACCGAAGGCTGGGGAGGTCGCTGGCCTGCCGTTTCTGCGCCAAGCCAGGAATGTGAATATCGCAGACGTTTACGGTGCTGGCGACCAGTGCGGATCGTTGAGCTGCTTTTCCAGCAGGCGGATCTGCTGCTGCAGCGATTCAACCTGGGTCTGGTACGCGCGGCGCTCGATGTCCAGCGCCTTGGTCTCCTGCCGCATGGTCTGCTGCTCGGTCAGCATCTTCTGGCGCTGCGCCTGCATGATGCGCACTTCCTGGCTGAGCGATGCGGCACGCTGCTGAGCTGCCTGGGCTTCGCGCTCCAGTTGCGCCTTCTGGCCCGCCGTGACGGCGCGGCGCAGATCATCTTCGGCCCATGTCCGGGTCTGGCTCGCCAGTGTGTCGTATGCGCCTTCGGCCGGAGCGACCGACGCAAACTTGTACACACGCCACAGTTCTTTGCGATACGACAGGGCAACGTAGGCCGTGGTGTCTTCGTTGACGAGCAGCAGGCTGGTGCCGTAGTCGCCGTTGTAGGTCGTGCGCAGTTCGGTCAAGCGCTTCTGCGCCAGCAACTGCTGCAGCTCGGCAACGGTGCCGCCCGACGCTGCCGTGGACACTGCCGGCGCTTGTGGCGCGCTGGCTTGCGCGTGGACGAAACCGGCGCCTGCAACCGAGGCTGCGGCAACGAACGAGAGGGCGGTTCGGCGAAAAACGAGAGACATCGCAAGGTTCAGAAATCGGAGCCGACGCGACTATATCAGCTTTGCACTCCAGGCCCTGCGGCAAGCGGTCCGATTTGACGTTCCGCAGCTTTTGAATCATGGCGGCGTCGCGCCTCGGCGACGATGCACTGCCACTCGTTGCGGGAAACGCGCTCGCGAAACATCTCGATCAGGAAGTCGCCCAGGTTCTGACGTGGCCTGGCCATGCCAAGCGTGGCTTTCAAGCGTCTCAATTCGTTCTGCAGTCGCGTGACCCGTGCCCGCGCCTTGGCCTGTTTCAGCGAACCGGCAGGGAATGTTCTTACTGAGGCTTCGGCTGCTGCGAGCGCACGCACAAGATCGGCACGTTGCTGTTGAAGCGGCTCAGTCCCGTCGTTGCGATTACCGAGGGTATCTTGCAAAGGAGATTGCCTGTCCTCTAGGCGAGCAAGGGCGTGGCGCATTTCGATGCTCCTGTATCGGGTCTAGGTACCCGAACCCCGACGCCAATCGGGGTGGCCGGGCACAAGGCAAGGTTGGCGTACCGGCGATACAGGAAACCGGCGAGCGCGAGCGCTCCCTCACCAAGGCCCGGCCATAGGAGGCGCTTGATGAACGGGCGTAAAAAAACCGCCAGCCGGCGGTTACCCGCCTGTATCTGCTCTCGGACGCCAATCCGAGGTCACGTTGTGTGCGTGACGGGCGGCAGTATAGCGCAGGGGTTGCGCGCTATTTGTGCCAAGTCGTGAAGCTGAGATGCCCCGATGCCGACCGGGCGGCGCGTAAGCGCTCTCTCGCCAAGGCACGGCGAAGGAGAGGGCGGGTGTCAGCGGTTCTGCATCTCCTTGAGCCACAGGCTCATCAGCCCAGCGCGGCCACGCACGCCGAACTTGCGATAGACGTTTGTGATGTAGGAGTGCGTGGTTGAAACGGCAAGGCCGAGCTGTTCCGCAATCTGCTTTTCTGCGGCCTCGGTCAACAACAGTTGCAATACCCGGGACTCGTGAGGCGCCAGACGCGCCTGCAGTTGCGCCAAGGGGCTGCGCTCTGCCAGCGTCCTCGTTGCGGTGACGTTACGCGCCACGCCAATGCGCAGTTGGTGCTCGACGCTCCACTGTGCCGACCACGACAACTGGACATCGGTGCCAAGCTGGTGGCGATAGCGATTCTCGAATCCAGTGCACTTTGCACCTGCCTGAACGCGACCCGCTTCCCGTTGCGTTCTGTCGCGGTCGTCCGGCGCTACAAGCTCGAGCATGCATTGCTCGACCAGCTCGGATGGCCGATAACCAAGGATGTCCTGCCACGCCGCATTGGCGTGACGGATCCGCCCACGCTCGTCGACCAGAAAGACGCCATCCGGAAGACTATTGGCCAAAGCGATCGCGCTCACATCATTGAGGACTTCCATGGTCTGCCGCGTTTGGTTGCAATACGAAAGAGAACTGATGGCCAGGCGCCGATGTGCAATACCAAGCTGGGTCGCAATCCCAGGCAGCGACAAACAGTTGCACAAGGCTGTGATCATGACAGCGCTGCCAGCACTTGCCGCGCTCCCGGATATGTTGATCCGCGCCCGCTGCACCAAAAAAAAGCAGCCGGCACGAACGGCGTCTGCTGGCGGGTTCATGCCCTCTAATTAGCAGGGTGCCAGTCAGAATAGCGTCTGCTATCGTTCCCGACAATATACGGTGTCAGCATCATGCCAAATAAGAATGTTCAGCACCTGTGCGGTTCCATGGGACCGACGCGGGGCGGGCAACGGGGAAAACAGCAAGTCGTCTGGCCCTCGCAGGCCAAACCTGACTCGTAGACACGGGGTGAGCGGATTCTCCCCTTGTCTTTTCGAGTTGGCGATCCGGCGACATGGCTTCGGCGTTGATGCGCAAGCCCTCACCAAGAAGCTTATTGGTGAGGGAAAAATAAAAAGAGTTGTACCTTTTTTGAAGAACGGGGAAGAGTCTTCATGCGCTCGACCAACCCCAAGCCCGGGGGGCTTGGGGCGGCGCTTGCGTTCTTGGCTTTGGTTAACGGCGCGCAGCAGCCGCGGTCAGGTTATTCCATTAAGAAAAAGAATAATCAATACGTCCGTTTTGATTTAGCGCCCGACTACTATGGATTTGATTTGCAAGGTAAGGTTGTACCAAGATCGTGGACGCTATTTTGCGGTGTTGGTCGCACCGGA
The DNA here is from genome assembly GCF_000607165.1 of Ralstonia pickettii. Lineage (GTDB taxonomy): Bacteria > Pseudomonadota > Gammaproteobacteria > Burkholderiales > Burkholderiaceae > Ralstonia > Ralstonia holmesii. Next base: position 372,618 of record NZ_JFZG01000003.1, read on the forward strand.
CACGATGTGCTCCAGCACAGGGCGAAACGCAGCTGAAGCTCTAACAAATCTAGGCCGGTCTATGGCCGAGAATCCTGTCCCTCAACCGGTCGATTTCTCGACAGAGTCGAAGGAGCGCAAGAGCGCTAATCAGGTTGGCGGGGTCACGCCCGCTCCTCGCGAATTTCCCCGCGCCATGCCTACCGTAAAACGTCTTCTCAACGAGCGTTTCGGCAAGGCCACCTTGCGTGAACTTTCAGAAAAGCTGGGTTTGGACGACGTCACTCCGCAACTGCTGTCGTCTTCCATCGCGGGCAACGGGGCGAAGCGCGTTCGTCTGGCCATTGCCAAGGCGCTTGGAGAGGATCCCAATGCGCTTTGGCCGATGGCGCGGCACTAACACGGCACGCGCTATTGAAGACCCGAAACTGGAAAAAGCGAAAATGCCCGCGGAACGGCGCTGTTAATCGACGCGGCGAGAGAAATTGGGAGTGCCTTGTAGCAAGGCAAGGACTGGCGGAAGCGGTGAGATTCGAACTCACGGATGGGTCACCCCATCGGCAGTTTTCAAGACTGCTGCCTTAAACCACTCGGCCACGCTTCCTTCGTGCTGCGCTGCTCGTTGCGAGCAAGGGCGCCATTGTAACGGCACCTGGCGCAACTTGGCACCGGTTACCGTCAGTTTTCGTCGTCAGCCAAGAACAATTCCTGCAAATCATTGAGGAATCGCTGGCCCAGCTCGGTCGGGCGGATGGCGACATGGTCGCGTTTCAGCAGGCCGCGCTGCTCGGCGGTATCGAGTTCACGCTCGATGGAGCGCAGCGGCAGGCCCGTGCGTTCCTGGAACAGCGTGACCGGGAAACCGTCCGTCAGTCGCAGCGCGTTGAGCATGAATTCGAACGGCAGGTCAGCGGCGTCGACTTCGCGCTGCTCCTGCATCACCGCCGCGCCGCCGGCCGTCTCGGCCTGACGCAGATACGTGTCCGGATGCTTGTGTCGCATCTCGCGGATGACCCGGTGCGGAAAGCTCAGCTTGCCGTGCGCGCCTGGGCCGATGCCGAGGTAATCGCCGAATTGCCAGTAGTTCAGGTTGTGCTTGCAGCGCTTGCCCGCCTTGGCATACGCCGATACCTCGTAATGCTCGTAGCCCGCCGCAGCCAGCCGCGCGTGAATCCAGTCCTGCATCGCAAACGCCGTGTCGTCATCCGGCAGCGCGGGCGGGTACTTGGCGAAGTACGTGTTGGGCTCCAGCGTCAGGTGGTACAGCGACACGTGGTTCGTATCGAACGACAGCGCGGCCTCCACATCGGCCTCGCATTCGGCGAGTGTCTGACCCGGCAGGGCGAACATCAAGTCCAGGTTGATGTTGTCGAAATGCGCGCGGGCGATGTCGATTGCGGCGCGCGCTTCAGCGGCACTGTGGATGCGGCCAAGCGCCTGTAGGTGTGCGTCGTTGAAGCTCTGGACGCCGATCGACAGGCGGTTCACGCCGCTGGCGCGGTAGCTGCGGAAGCGTTCTGCCTCAAACGTGCCCGGGTTGGCTTCCATCGTGATTTCGGCGTCGGCGTCGACCGGCAGCAGCATGCGGATGTCCGACAGCAGACGGTCCAGCCCTTGCGCCGACAACAAGCTGGGCGTGCCGCCACCGATGAAGATCGTGTGCACATGCCGGCCCCACACCATCGGCAGCGCGGCCTCCAAATCCTGCCGCACGGCAGCCAGAAAGCGCTCTTCCGGGATGCCCCGTTCCGGCTCTGCATGCGAGTTGAAATCGCAGTACGGGCACTTGCGTACGCACCACGGCACGTGCACGTACAAGGACAGCGGCGGCGAAGCCGGCAGGCTGATCTTGCCCGGCTGCAGGAAGACGGAGGTGACCTTGTCACCGGTCTCAGCGGCAGTTGCGGAGGGCGCCTTGGCTGCGCCGGCGGGGTGAATCGGGATCATCGGAACGTCAGGCGTTTTCAAAGGTGCGCAGCCGTTCGACAAGCTGCGCGAGGGCTTGTGCGCGATGGCTCACGCTGTTCTTCTCGGCCTTGGTCAGCTCGGCGGCGGTCTTGCCGAGATCCGGCAGCAGGAAATACGGGTCGTAGCCGAAGCCGCTGTCGCCGCGCGGTGTGTCGATCACCTCGCCAAACCAGTTACCTTCGGCAATGATCGGCTGCGGGTCATCTGCATGGCGCACGTAGACGAGCACACAAACATAGTGTGCGCCGCGATCGGCCTTGCCGGCCAGTTCGCGGACGAGGCGGGCGTTGTTGGCGGCATCCGATTTCGGCCCACCCACCAATTGCGCATAGCGCGCGGAATACACGCCCGGCGCGCCGCCCAGCGCATGCACGCAGATGCCGGAGTCGTCTGCCAGCGCAGGCAGGCCGGACGCGCGGCTCGCGTGGCGCGCCTTGGTGAGCGCGTTTTCAACGAACGTCGCATAGGGTTCTTCCGCCTCGGGAATGCCGAGCGCGCCTTGCGGCGTCACGTCGAACCCGAGGGTGCCTAGCAGCGCGTTGAATTCGACCAGCTTGCCCGCGTTGTTCGATGCGAGAACGATTTTGCGCATGGCAGTGCCGGTCACAAGCCCAGCGCCTGCTTCTGCAGGTCGATCAGCGTGCGGATGCCTTGGTCGGCCAGGTTCAGTAGTGCATCCATTTCGGAGCGCGAGAACGGCGTGCCTTCCGCAGTGCCTTGCACTTCCACAAAGCCACCGCTGCCGGTCATGACGACGTTCATGTCGGTATCGCAGGCGGAGTCTTCAGGGTAGTCCAGGTCGAGCACAGGTACGCCATCGACCACGCCCACCGATACGGCGGCGACGAAGTCGCGAACAGGGTTGCCCACCAGCAGGCCCTTTTTGCGCATGACAGAGACGGCGTCATATGCCGCGACGAACGCGCCGGTAATGCTGGCCGTGCGCGTGCCGCCATCAGCCTGCAGCACGTCGCAGTCGAGATGCAGTGTGTGCTCGCCCAGCGCGCGCAGATCGAACACCGAGCGCATCGCGCGGCCGATCAGGCGCTGGATCTCCTGCGTACGGCCGGTCTGCTTGCCGCGTGCGGCCTCGCGGTCGGAGCGCGTGTGGGTCGAGCGCGGCAGCATGCCGTATTCGGCAGTCACCCAGCCCTCGCCGCTGCCTTTCTTGTGGGGCGGCACCTTGGGCAGCACGCTGGCCGTGCAGAGCACTTGCGTGTCGCCAAAGCAGACCAGCACCGAGCCTTCGGCGTGGCGCGTGAAGTTGCGGGTGAGGGTGACGTGACGGAGTTGATCGGGCTGGCGGCCGCTGGGTCGCATGTGGGGTCTCGCTGAAGAAAACGGATAGCCCGACATGATACCGGCCCGCGCTGCGCTCGGCAGGGCGGGCCGGATAAGCACTGCGCGACGGCGTTTAGCGCGTCAGATTGCTGGTCTTGTCGATGGCGGCGCGGATTTCCGCGATGGAGCGCTCGATTTCCTCTTCCGACATCAGCCCTGATTCGCCTTGCGGCGCGTCCAGGATGGACGTGGTGAAGGCGTTCAGCGGGAGGGTATCGGTCTGCACCGAATCCTGCGAGGTGGTCACGGCGTCCAGCTCCCACATCATGGAGATGGCGGTGGTGTTGTCTGCGGTGTCGCCGGCATTGCGCAGCGCCCGGGCAATCAGCTCGGGAATCGCCTGCGTGACCGAGAAGCTGGTGCAGGTATCGACCAGTTCGTCTTCCTCCACGCTGCCCCACAGACCGTCAGAGCACAGCATGGCAACGTCGCCCGGCTCCAGGTTGACCGGCCCGCCGATGTCGATCAGCGGCAGATTGGGCGAGCCCAGGCAGTTGTAGATCTTGTTGCGCTCGGGGTGGTGCGCCACCTGCATCGGCAGCACACGGTCTTGTTGCAGCAGGTTCTCGATCTTGGAGTGATCGCGCGTGCGCGTCACCAGTTCGCCCTTGCGCATCAGATACATGCGCGAATCGCCGGCGTGCGCCCAGTGAAGCGAGCCGCGCTGGGCGAGCGCGCAGACGATGGTCGTGCGTGGCGCATCGGGCAGGCCGTTCGTCTCTGCATAGCGGTGAATGTCGCGGTGCGCGAGCATGATGCTCTCGTGCAGGAAATCACGCGGATTGCGGATCGACGGACGTGCGTGGCGCTGGAACTGGCGCGCCATGGTCTGCAGCGCCTGCTGGGCTGCAACTTCGCCCAGGGAATGCCCGCCCAGGCCATCGCACAACACCATCAGCATGGCATCACGCGTGAAGCAGTAGCCCATGCGGTCCTGGTTGACGCGTCGCGCGCCTTTTTTGCTTTCCTGATAAACCGAGAATCGCATTGCGGCTAGATGAGTATTCGGTGATGGGATGCGGTGCAGCGGCAAGTCCCGCCTGGTGCTGCACCATTTTGAAATCATACTCCGCCTATCGGCGGCGACCCGGCTGTCAACTGTCCCGGCGGCGCAACAGGCGGCTCATGAAACGTGTCGTCAACGCCTCTTTTTCTTCTGGTACCGGGCCACCTTGGGTGACGGCGGTCAGCGCCTGCAACTCGGTCAGCGCGTTGCTTTCTTCACGCAGTACCTTTTGCAGGCGGAACACGCTTTGCGGGCGCTCTTCCGGCTTCATCTTCAAGCACCAGCCAACCAGATCGATCAGGCTGGCCGTATAGACCTTGCGCAAGCGCTCCAGGCCCTCTTCCAGCTTGTCGTCTTTCTCACGCTGCGTGGCTTCCTGAGGCGGCGTGCCGGCCATGCAGGCATAGATGGTGGCGCCGATGCTGTAGATGTCCGTCCACGGTCCCAGCTCGTTGTGCTTGCGGTACAGCTCAGGTGCGGCAAAGCCCGGCGTGTACATCGGCTGGAAGCGCGAGGCCTCTGCGGTGAGCGTCTGCCGCGCCGCGCCAAAATCAAGCAGGATCGGCGAAAAGTCTTCGCGCAGGTAAATGTTGCCGGGCTTGATGTCGAGGTGCAGCAGCTTGTGGATGTGGACTTCACGCAGCCCACTCATCAGGTCATGGAAGACCTGGCGAATGAAGCGCTCGCGCAGCATCTTCAGCTTGCCTTGCTGACGCGCGGTGAGGATGTGCTCCTGCAGCGTTTTACCCTGCTCATACGTCATCACCATGTAGACGGTGCCGTTTTCCCGGAAGAAATTGAGCACGCGCACGATGGCAGGGTGGGAAATCTTGGCCAGCGACCGGCCTTCTTCAAAGAAGTATTTGAGCCCGAGGCGGAATGCGCTCCCGCTTTCTTCTGGCACGACAGGAATCAATTCGCCCGGCGCACGACGCGCCAGCGAAGACGGCAAATATTCCTTCACGGCCACCGGCGTCCCATGTTCGTCGGTCGCAAGATAGACGAAGCTGAACCCCCCGCTGGCCAACTTCTTTACAATACGATAATTGGACAGCAAGGTACCAACCGGCAACGGGGCACTGCGTGGCTGTCCTGAGCCTTTTGACTCTGTCATGGGTTTGTGTGGCGAAATGGCTGTCGGATTCTCCCTGACCAGTCCACACGTTGTAAAGCGACAAAAGGTGGGGGATTCCCCGCCAATTCCGGGCGTTAAATAACCGCCGCCGGATTTCCTGATTCGACCAAGCACAACACACCACGATTCCATGATCTATAGCATGACCGGCTACGGCGTTGCCACACGCCAGGCAGCCTTTACCGATGCCCATGGCGCACCCAGCGGGAGCGTCGCTACTGTTTCGGTCGAGTTCCGCACCGTCAACTCGCGCTTTCTCGATCTGCTGTTCCGGGCGCCGGAAGAGTGCCGCGCCTTCGAGCCGGCCCTGCGCGAAATGCTGATGAGCGCACTGTCGCGCGGCAAGCTGGAATGCCGAATCAACCTGCAGCGGCAGGAAGCCGCCAGTGATGTCGCGGCGCTCAATGTGGACCTGCTGCAACAACTTGCCAAGCTGGAGCAGGCGGTCACGCGCCACCTGCCGGCATCGGGTTCGCTGCGCATGGGCGAAATCCTGCGCTGGCCTGGCGTCCTGGCCGAGCCCCAACTGACGCAAGACGCGCTGCGCGATGCCGTGATCGAGGCTGCCAAAGAGGCGCTCAAGCAACTTCTGGAATCGCGCCGTCGCGAAGGCGATGCGCTCAAGGCCGTGCTGCTCGACCGTGCTGACGCGATGCTGGCCATCGTCGACAAACTCACGCCGATGGTGCCGGTCCTGATCCAGCAGCATCAGGACAAGCTGACCGAACGGCTGCGCGAGGCGTTTGGCCTGGCCGCACCGGAAGGCACGCCGGCGCTGACGCGCGATGAGCTGACAGAGCGCATCCGCCAGGAAGCCACCGTCTACGGCATCCGCATCGACATCGCCGAAGAACTCTCGCGCCTGCAAGCGCACCTGCGTGAGACGCGCCACATCCTGGAGAAGGGCGGCCAGATCGGCAAGCGCCTGGACTTCATGATGCAAGAGCTGAACCGCGAGGCAAACACGCTTGGCTCAAAGGCCGCCGCGAAGGAGCTGGCCGATGCATCGATGGAACTCAAGCTGCTCATCGAGCAGATGCGCGAGCAGGTCCAGAACCTCGAATAACTCGAAACAATAGAACTAGAACATGCCATCCTCTCAAGCGCACTCTGCCGTCGATACGCCCATCGAGAATCATTTTCCGGGCAGCCTGTTCATGGTCGTGGCGCCGTCGGGCGCCGGTAAGTCGACGCTGGTGAATGCGCTGCTGGCGCAGGATTCGTCGATCCGCCTGTCGGTCTCGGCCACCACGCGCAAGCCGCGTCCGGGCGAGCAGCACGGCCGCGAATACAACTTCATGACCGTCGAGGAGTTCAAGGCTTGCCGTGATCGCGGCGAATTTCTCGAGTGGGCCGAGGTGCACGGTAACTACTACGCCACTTCACGCGTGTGGATCGAAGAACAGATGCGTGCTGGCACCGACGTACTGCTCGAGATCGACTGGCAGGGCGCCCAACAGGTGCACCAGCGCTTTTCCAATGCTGTCGAAATCTTCATCCTGCCGCCATCGCTCACGGCGCTGGAAGAACGTTTGAAGAAGCGCGGTCAGGACGAGCCCAACGTGATCGTGCGCCGCCTGCTGGCCGCCGGCTCCGAGATGGCGCACGCACCCGAAGCCGACTACGTGATCATCAACGAAGTGTTCGATACCGCATTGGCTGAACTGCGCACCGTGGTGCAGGCCACGCGTCTGCGCTTCGGTGCTCAGAAGGCGCGCCACGGTGAGCTGTTCGTCGAGCTGGGCATTCACTGAGCAAGCAGCGCAATCGCGTTTTTCGGCGTGATTGCGAAAGTGTGGTAGCGCCCCCGCCCCCGTGCTGTCCGAGGGAAGTGCTGCGCTGCTGCTAAAATATCGAGATCAACAAGATTTGCCACCAGGTGGAGTTTTCATGGCGCGTATTACCGTCGAAGATTGCTTGAAACAGATTCCGAATCGCTTCGAACTGGCATTGGCCGCAACGTACCGCGCCCGTCAGTTGGTGCAGGGCCACACGCCCAAGGTCGATGCCAAGGACAAGCCGACCGTGACCGCATTGCGCGAAATCGCATCCGGCCAGGTTGGTATCGAGATGCTCAAGAAGGTTCCGTCCTGAGCTGACACGCATTACCTGGCATTACCTGGCGTGGTACGCTGCCTCGGTCACTGATCGTTCTCGCGATCTTTCATGGATGTGAAAGCCGCGAACGCACTAGACCCCGGCATGCCTACCTCGCCCGCTTCTTCGCCCAGGACCCAACATTCCGCCACGCACGAACACAACGTGCCGTCGGTGGAATCGTCCGCGAGGTCGTCCAGTCCTGCGTCGGGCGTCTCCACGGTTCCTTCCGGGTCTTCCACCGCTTCCATCGTTTCCATGCCGTCCTCCGCTTCCGGCTCCGGCCCTGCGTCGCCTCGTACGGGCGCGCCGAACTTGCCTGATCCGCGTGGTGCCGACCTGGTAGGGGAGCGGGCAGCCCTGCCGCCAAAATCGCACAAGGTCACAAGTGCCGAGGCACCTGAGCAGGCGGCCAAGCCCGAGGGCGCCGACACCCTTTTCATCGACGCGGTGCTGGAGCAGACCTATCGGCATCTGTTCGGCCCGACTTCGCAGCCCGCGGCACCGCCTCGCCAGCAGGTCGTCTCCATTTCGGGGCTGGCCGAGAAACTGTCGTATCTGAAGCCGGCTGATCTCAAGCTGGTGAAGGAAGCGTTCCACTTCTCCGATGAGGCGCACCTCGGGCAGTACCGCCAGAGCGGCGAGCCGTACATCACGCATCCCGTGGCCGTGGCAGAGATCTGCGCAGGCTGGAAGCTGGATGTGCAGTCGATCATGGCGGCGCTGCTGCATGACGTGATCGAAGACCAGGGCGTGACCAAGAGCGAATTGGCCGAGAAGTTCGGCCCCAAGGTCGCAGAGCTGGTCGACGGCCTGACCAAGTTGGACAAGCTCGAATTCCAGAGCCGCGAGCAGGCGCAGGCGGAGAGCTTCCGCAAGATGCTGCTCGCGATGGCGCGCGATGTGCGCGTGATTCTCGTCAAGCTCGCCGACCGCACGCACAACATGCGCACGCTCGACCACGTGCCGCCGGAGAAGCGCCGCCGCATTGCCGGCGAGACGATGGAGATTTACGCGCCGATCGCGCACCGCCTGGGCCTCAACACGACATATCGTGAGCTGCAGGAACTGAGCTTCCGCATCGGCTCGCCGTTCCGGTACGCCACGCTCGAGAAGGCGGTGAAGGCCGCGCGCGGCAATCGACGCGAAGTCGTGAGCCGCATTCTTGAAACGGCCCAGCGTGCGCTGACAGACGCGGGCATCCCGGCTGAAATGACCGGCCGCGAAAAAACGCTGTACAGCATCTACCGCAAGATGCACGACAAGCAGTTGTCGTTCTCGCAGGTGCTGGACGTGTATGGCTTCCGTGTGGTGGTCGACACGCAGATGCAGTGCTACATGACGATGGGCGCGCTGCACAGCCTGTACAAGCCGATGCCCGGCAAGTTCAAAGATTACATCGCCATCCCCAAGATCAACGGTTATCAGTCGCTGCACACGACGCTGGTGGGCCCGTTCGGTACGCCGGTCGAGTTCCAGATCCGCACGCGCGAGATGAACCAGATTGCGGAAGCCGGCGTGGCCGCGCACTGGATGTACAAGCAGCACCACGACGAGCCCGACCGCGCGCAGCAACAAGCACATCAGTGGCTGCAATCGCTGCTCGACATTCAAAGCCAGACGGGGGATTCGCAGGAGTTTCTGGAGCACGTCAAGATCGACCTGTTCCCGGATGCGGTCTACGTGTTCACGCCCAAGGGCGAGATCCGAGCACTGCCGCGCGGCGCCACGGCGCTGGACTTTGCCTATGCGGTGCACAGTGATCTCGGTAACCAGTGCGTTGCGGTCAAGATCAACAACGAGCTGCTGCCGCTGCGTACGGAACTGAAGAACGGCGACATCGTCGAGGTGGTGACGGCGCCGTACTCGAAGCCGAACCCGGCGTGGCTCACGTTCGTGCGCACCGGCAAGGCGCGTGCGGCAATCCGGCACTTCCTCAAGACGGCCAAGCTGGACGAGGCGATTCAACTTGGCGAGCGTTTGCTCGAACAGGCGCTACGTCAGCTCGGCATCGACATGAAGGCCGTGTCCGCCCAGGTGTGGGAGCGCATCGTGCAATGGACGGGTAACAAGGCGCGTGAAGACGTCTTTGCGGATCTGGCGCTCGGCCGACGGGTGGCCGCCGTGGTTGCGCGTCGCCTCGAAATCCTTCTGCAAGAAGGTGGTCACGACGGCGATGAGGCGTTGATGGCGGCCGTACACACCTTTGCTGGCGAAGAGGCCCCCGCCGTCACCGTCAGCGGCGACGAAGGCATGGCGATGGTGTTCTCGTCATGCTGCCGTCCGATTCCCGGCGACCCGATCGTCGGCTACATCGGCAAGGGGGAGGGGTTGCAGATCCACGTGCAGGAATGCCGCGTGGCCAAGCGTCTGCATGGCAAGGATCCGGAGCACTGGATCGACGTCATGTGGGCCGAGCACACGACGCGTGCATTCGACGTGTCGATCAAGGTGCTGGTGCGCAATACGAAGGGTATTCTTGCGCGCGTAGCGGCGGACTTGACCTCGGCCGACGCCAACGTGGCACACGTATCGATGGAGCAGGAGGGGCATCAGGAGGCGACGTATATGACGTTCCTGATTCAGGTGCACGACCGCGTGCATTTAGCCGACGTGATGCGCGCGCTGCGGCGCAACCCGGATGTGATTCGTATTGCGCGAGATCGCGGGGGAGATTGACGCTTCGCGCGAAGAACAAAAAAGGCGAGGCTATAAGGCTTCGCCTTTTTTTGTTTGTGGGCCGCTCGTCGCACGTGCGCGAGCGATGTTGACATCGCGCTGCACGCGAAGCCGAAGCGGGCAAAAGAAAAGGGCTTCCATTTCTGGAAGCCCTTTTCGTTCTCGTATTAGGTTGGTGCGGCTGGCAGGATTCGAACCCACGACCCCTTGGTTCGTAGCCAAGTACTCTATCCAACTGAGCTACAGCCGCAACCGAGAAATGAGATTATACAGAGATTTTCGGTCTTGTGAACCCCCTTCTTCACTTTTTCTTCGACAGGGGCCAGCTTTCTATAATGGAGCCTTGATCCACCGTGGCTTCCATCATGAACAAGGCTTTCGTCCGGGAAGATTCCGGCGATGACGAAGACGATCTGCCCGAGGGTGCTGCGCCCTTGCCCCCGGGTTCCAAGAACTACATCACGCCGGCGGGCTACGAGCGCTTGCGCACCGAGCTGATGCACCTGATCGACACGGAGCGGCCCGAAGTGGTTGGCATCGTGTCGTGGGCTGCATCCAATGGTGATCGCTCTGAGAATGGCGACTACCTGTACGGTAAGAAGCGCCTGCGCGAGATCGATCGTCGCATCCGTTTTCTCACGCGCCGTATCGAGAAGGCCGAGGTCGTCGACGCCAGCTTGCAGGGCGACAACGATCAGATCTTCTTTGGTGCGACGGTCACCTACGTCAATCAGCGTGGTGATGAGACTACCGTCACCATCGTCGGCATGGACGAGGTCGATCTGGATATTGGGCACGTGAGCTGGATCTCGCCGATTGCGCGTGCGCTCATCAAAGCGCGCGAGGGCGATACGGTGCCGCTGCGCACCCCAACGGGGGTCGAGCAGATCGACATCCTCGAGGTCAAATATCCGCCGCGCGCCGCTTGAGTGCTGTACTCAGGCCGGATGCCCCAAGCAGTAGGCGCCGAAGGCGATCACCGAGCAGGCTGACAGACGCCGCGCTGTGAGCGACTCCTTCAGGAACAGTCGGCCGAGCAGCGCGGCAAACACCACTGACGTTTCGCGCAAGGCCGACACGGGGCCCATCGGCGCGAGCGTCACGGCCCAGATGACGATGCCGTATGCGACGAGTGAGACCACGCCGCCGCCAAACGTCTTCAGTGTGGTGGCGTCGCGCAGGTCGATGTTCAACGGGCCTTTCCACACGCGATAGAGCAGCACCATTGGCAGACTGTCGAGCATGAACAGCCATGCCGAGTACGCGTTTGCATTGCCCGCTGCCCGCGCGCCGATACCATCGCACACCGTGTAGCACGCGATGAATACGCCCGTGGTGAGTGCCGCCAGCGTGGAGCCAAGGTCGGCCTTGCGGCCGCGCGCCAAACTGAGAATGCCGCCGCTCACCAGCACCACGCCCGCCAGCGCAATCACACCCGGCATTTCGCCCGCAAACAGCGCGGCGCCCATCGTTACCAGCAGTGGCGATGATCCGCGCGCAATCGGATACACCTGCCCGAACTCGCCAAACCGATACGCGCGCGCAAGAAACACGTTGTAGCCGACGTGCAGTACCGCGGACAGCGCCACATACGGCCACGCGGCCGGCGCGGGCAATGGCAATGCAATCGCCATCGGTATTGCCGCCACGCCTGAGGCCAGCGTCATCAGCGTGATGGCGCGCAGGCGGTCGGAGCCGCTTTTCAGCAACGCATTCCATGAGGCATGGAGCAGGGCGGCGCAGAGAACCAGGGCGATAACGGCGGGGGTCACGATGACGATGGGCGTGAAGTGAGAATCGGGTCGATTTTTCTCACTCGATGCAGTGTCAGCGAGAGCAAGAAGGTGCCAGCGTAGCGCCATAAAGTGTGGTCAACAATCGATATATACTGACTCGATCTGTGCAAAAAACTCACGTGATATGCGGACGCTGCCCCCACTGAATGCAGTGCGCGCCTTTGAAGCGGCGGCGCGCCATCTGAGTTTTACGCGTGCGGGCGAAGAACTGAACGTCACGCATGGCGCGGTCAGCCGTCAGATTCAGGCACTGGAGGCGTGGCTCGGTGTATCGCTGTTTCGCAGGCTGAATCGGCGGGTGGAACTGACCGATGCAGGGCAACGCTACCTGGCGGAGATTGGCGTGGCGCTTGACCGCATCAGCACGGCCAGCCAAGCGCTGCGTGACCGCGACGCGGTGCGCATCCTCCGCGTGAACAGCATCCCGACGTTCACGATGCGCTGGCTGATTCCTCGGCTCTCGACGTTTCAGATGCGCTTTCCGCGCGTGGAGGTTCGGCTGACCACGTCCATCGAAGAGATCGAAGACTTGCCCGATCATTTCGACGTGATTATTCGCGGCGGGCCGGAGGTTCATGCGGGCTTTCAGTCAGGACGCTTTCTAGACGAGAGTCGCTTTCCGGTGTGCAGCCCGGTGTTGCTGGAGCGCTTGCCGTTGTCGGCTCCGTCCGACTTGCGACATCACACGCTGCTGCATTCGGACACGCTGCCTTCGGTGTGGCCAAGCTGGCTGGTGCTGGCAGGCGTGCCGAATCTGCGGCCCGCGCATGCGCTTACGTTTGAGCATTTCTATCTGTCGATTCAAGCCGCCATCGATGGGTTGGGTGTCGCGATGGGACCATCGGCGCTCATCACGGATGATCTGGAGGAGGGGCGTCTTGTGGCTCCGTTCCCGAATCTCGCGCTGGTCGCACGCAGTTACTACTGGTACAGCCCTGCGCGCAATCTTGGTGACGAAGTGGTGCAGGCGTTTTGTGCGTGGCTGGGCGAGGAACGACCGCAACGTCACGCAAACGTGAACACATTTCCGCCCTCCGGTAAGGGAGGTAACGCCGCGTAACACCCTAGAGGCGACGGCGGAACCCGATGCTACGATCCATTCAAGTTCGATTGGTTTGAGAAGGAGGTCCTCACATGAAGAAAAACGCATGGATTCTCGCTGCATGCCTGGCGGCTGCCGGTGTGGCCGGGTCGATCGCTTTGCCTGCACAGGCACAGGTGTCGATCGGTGTGCAGATCGGCCCGACCTACGCGCCACCGGCGCCGCAGTACGAGCCTGTGCCGGTCTTGCAGCCGGGCTACGTATGGGTGCCGGGTTACTGGCAATGGCGCGATGGCCGCTATGTATGGCGTCGCGGCTATCGTGAACATGGCAGACCGGGTTACCACTGGCGCGAGCCGCGTTGGGAGCAGGGTCCGCACGGCTGGCAAATGCGTGACGGTGGTTGGGACCGCGGCGACGACGGCCGCTGGCGTGGCCGTGACCGCGATCGCGACGACCGCTACCACTGCCCCCCGGGCCACGCGCGCAAGGGTGAATGCTGATGATGCAACGACAGGCCGGTCATGTACCGGCCTGTTTTTTTTTGCAGGCAGGTTTGTCGACGCCGCAACCGACCAGTGAGCGGCCGCGGCGCCTTCCGGGAGGCAACATGACAATGGAATCGAACTGGCGCACCGAGCTGTACAAAGACTTCGACGTCTACGTATTGGCCATTCCCCGTGCCGAGCGCAAATCCGACAAAGGGGGGCAAGGACCCATGCAGTGGGATTTTGTCGTGCGCATCTGCGAGTCCGGCTCAGACCCGACGGCCGTCGAAACGCTCGTCGCCCACTCGCATGACGACCGCCCGCTGCCCACGCGTGAAGCCGCCGAAGATGCCGGGCTCACGCGCGGCTATGGCTTGATCGATGAATTGCTGGGACGCAACTCGGTCCAGCAGTCGATCGATCTCTGACGTGGGTTACGCCGCCAGCGCTGTGTCGCGAACGTGCCTGCGCGCAAATTGCCACCACAGCCACGTCGAGTCGGGCCCCGGTGCGTGGAATGCGTAGCGCGGGTCGCCGCCGCTCCAGGCGTGGCCCGCGGCGGTGAGCTGGCACAGGCTGACGATGCATTCGCCGTCGCGCATGTCGTTGCGCAGGACGTAACCCTCGCCGCGCGTGGTTTCGCGTGAGACGTTGCCTTTGTCGCCCAGATGATTCAGTGCGCGGAATTGCGCGGCCAACTGCGCCTGGTTGGCGGGGTTGACGGCCTCATCGCGCAGGCCGTGCAGAAGCATCGTCGGCATGCCGGGGTAGGTGGCCACGTTCACCACGCTTGAGAGCGCATCGACGGCGTCGACGCGTGCCCCGCGGCGCATCAGGTTCAATGCAGACGCCGGCGAGCGTGCCACGCCCAAGGCCGGGCCGGAATGCAGTGCCAACGCGGCGAGCAGTTTCGGATGACGCAATGCCAGCAGGCCGGCCAATCCCGCGCCGGCTGACAAGCCTGCCAGATACACGCGCGAAGGGTCCGCTCCAGTTTGTGCCAAGGTTTGTTGGATCAATTGGGCAATGCCATCGGCCTCGCGCGCACCGGCGTGCTCCGGGTCATACCAGTGCCAGCAACATTGCGGATGCGCGCGGCGCGGCTGCTCCGGATACAGCACGATAAAGCCCTCGCGGTCTGCCAGTGCGTTCATGCGTGTGCCATGCGCCAGCACTTCTGCCGATTGCTTGCAGCCATGCAGCATCACCATCAGGGCGGGGGGCTTGCTGCCGCGTAGGGGCGGTGTGTACAGCCAGTATTCCGGCCGGCGTGCCACCACGGCAGGGGACTCGGGTTCGTAGATGAACTGTTCGCGCACGAAGGTGCCCTGGGTGGGCGTGGGACGTACGCGGCGCGGATTATCGCGGCGTGCGGTTGGCTTGAGCGGCTTGACCGGTTTGGGCGGCCATGACTGGCGCCCAAAACCTGGGGTGGTCAGGGCGTCGACTAGCCGGGTGATGGATTTCATCCAAGTACGGTGCATGGCGGCGGAAATGAGCGCGGATGAGGACGATGGTGCCCGTGCTCTCCGAGGGGTCGCAAGTGGTTTTGATATTGGTAAGACAGTGTGCCAGTGATTTTGTTGCAATGCAGCATGCAAAGTGGGTGAAGCGCCTCATGGACGCCTAAGCGGGGCGCAAAGTTTGCAATTGCGCGCGAGACTGTCATGGAGACACCGTAGGTGAGCGGCTACACTGCCGCGACGGGCGAGCCCGACTGGGGCACGCCCTTCTGCTTTCCCGTTCCCCGTTGTGTACTTATGGAGGTCGTTATGGGTTTTTTTGACTTCATCAAAGAGGCTGGCGAGAAGCTCTTCCACGGCAGCGCTGCCGCCGCGCCGGCCGATGCGTCGGCGGATGCCGATGCCGCCAAGGCAGCCGACGATGCCAAGGGCCAGGCCATCCAGGACTACATCGCGCAGCAGGGCCTGAGCGCCACGGCGCTGTCAGTGCAGGTTGAAGGCGATGCTGCCAAGGTGTTTGGCGTAGCGCCCGACCAAGCCACGCGCGAGAAGATCATCCTGTGCTGTGGCAACGTCGAGGGCATCAAGTCGGTGGATGACCAGATGTCGGTCAACACCGAGTCGGAAGAATCGCAATGGCACACCGTGGAGCGCGGCGACACGCTCTCGGCCATCGCTAAGAAGTTCTACGGCGATGCCAACAAGTACCCGGCCATCTTCGAAGCCAACAAGCCGATGCTGTCGAATCCGGACAAGATCTATCCCGGGCAGAAGCTGCGCATTCCGGCGGCGTGACCTGTCTGGCGGTTGCATCAAGACAAAGGGCCTTCGGGCCCTTTTCTTTTGCTCACGCATGACGGTTGAGTGAGACACCTGTCGCATTCACTGCGACGTCTGTCTCGTTCGGCAGCGCTTTGCCGAGACGTCTTCAGGTGCCTTGCCATCTCCGGTTGCATCGTCGCAATTCCTTGCACTGAAAGGCTTTGCGGGTAATTCCCATGCACGCGTCCCGTTTCCGCATGCAGCTGGCACCCCTCTTGCAATTCCCGGTCAGCCGGCACAGCAGCCGGACACCGATACGAAAGCAAGAGGAGACTTTGCATGGACCCGACACCGCAACATCTTCTGTGGATGTACGAGAAGATGATCGAGATTCGCCAGTACGAAGAGGTCATGGCGAAGGTCTATCTGGAAGGCAAGCTGCCGCCGAAAATCCAGAAGGGCCTGGCCTTTGATATTGGCGCCGGCCCTGTGCCTGGCGAGATGCACCTGTCGGCAGGGCAGGAACCGGTGGCGGTGGGCGTGTGTGCGCATCTGCGGCCCGAAGACACCGTGGTCGGCCCGCACCGTGCCCACCATTTCGCCATCTCCAAGGGCGTGCCCCTGGATGAAATGACCGCCGAGATCTTCGGCAAGGCAACGGGCCTGGGGCGCGGCAAGGGCGGCCATATGCACCTGTTTCACCCGGAGACCAAGTTCTCGTGCAGCGGCATCGTTGGCGCGAGCATGCCGCAGGCCTGCGGCGCTGCACTGGCTGCGCGCAAGCTGAACAAGGACTGGGTGGCCGTTGCGGTGTTTGGCGAGGGCGCGGCCAATCAGGGTGCGTTCCATGAATCGCTGAATCTGGCGGCGCTATGGAAGCTGCCTGTCGTCTTCATCTGCGAAGACAACAAGTACGGCATCTCTGTCGAGAAAGCCGATTCGACCTCCGTGCCTTCCAACGATGTACGTGCTGCAGGCTACGGCATGCCAGGCGTGCTGGTGGACCGCAACGACGCCGTGGCCGTGTATCACGCGGCCGGCGAGGCCATCGCCCGCGCGCGCCGCGGTGAAGGGCCGACGCTCATCGAGGTCAAGACCGACCGCTACCTCGGGCACTTCCAGGGAGATCCGGAAACCTACCGCCCGAAGGACGAAGCGAAGCATCTGCGCGAGTCCGACCCCATCGACCTGCTCGGCAGCAGTCTGCGTGCTTCGGGCCTGCTTGATGACGACACGGACACCTCACTGCGGGCCGCTATCGCGGCGCGCATTGATGCGGCTTACGACTTCGGCCGCAACAGCCCATACCCCGATCCGAGCGACGCGCTGAATCACGTTTTCGTTCACTAAGCAGCCCCTGCGGCCATCACAGGAGACTCACCATGCAAGCCTCACAAGGCGCGGCGCAGGGCGCGCGCACCCTCACCATGGCGCAGGCCATTTCCGAAGCCATCGGCCAGGAAATGGAACGCGACCCGCGTGTCTTCGTCATGGGCGAAGACATCGGCAAGTACGGCGGCATTTTCAGCGCCACCACCGGGCTGCTCGACCGCTTCGGGCCGGATCGCATCATGGATACGCCGATTTCGGAGACCGCGTTTATCGGCGCAGCACTCGGGGCAGCGGCAGAAGGGTTGCGCCCCATTGCCGAGCTGATGTTCGTGGATTTTTTCGGCGTGTGCTTCGACCAGATCTACAACCATCTGGCGAAGAACACCTACATGTCGGGCGGCCGTGTCGCGCTGCCCGCGGTCATCACGACCGGCATCGGCGGCGGCTACAACGACGCGGCCCAGCACTCGCAATGTCTGTACGCCAGCTTTGCCCACATGCCGGGCATGAAGGTGGTCGTGCCGTCCAACGCGTATGACGCCAAGGGCCTGATGATCCAGGCCATCCGCGACGACAACCCGGTCATCTTCTGCTACCACAAGGGCATCATGGGCCTGTCGTGGATGTCCTATTTCGAGGGCAGCACGAACGCGGTGCCCGAAGAGGCCTACACGATTCCCTTCGGGCAGGCCCGCGTGGCACGCGAGGGCCGCGACGTGACCATCGTCACGCTCTCGCAGATGGTGCAGAAGTCGCTGCTCGCGGCCGAGCAACTGGCGGCCGAGGGCATCGATGTCGAGGTGATCGACCTTCGCACCATCGTGCCGCTCGACCGTCAGGCCGTGCTGCGCTCGGTGGCCAAAACCGGGCGGCTGCTGGTGGCCGACGAGGATTACCTGAGTTTCGGCCTGTCAGGCGAGATTGCCGCCATCGTGGCTGAGAACCTCGACACCGTGGCATTGCGCGCGCCCGTGCGGCGGCTGGCGGTGCCCGATGTGCCCATCCCGTATTCCCGTCCGCTCGAGCAGTTCGTCATTCCACAGGTCGACAGCATCGTCGTCCAGGTGCGTGCACTGGTGCAGCACCAACCCGTTTCCTATTCACTCAAGCGAGAAGCAGCATGATCGACATCGTGATGTCCGACGCCGTCTGGCAGGACGTTGAAGACGGTACCGAGGCCCTGTTGCAGGATTGGCTGGTCAAGCCCGGCGATGCAGTGAGCGCGGGGCAGGCACTGGCGGTGGTCGAGCTGGTCAAGACCACGCACGAAGTGGCAGCGCCTGCTGATGGCGTTGTCGCTGTGCTGGAGGTGGCGGCGCAAGATACCTTCGGGCGCGGTGCCGTGCTCGCCCGGCTGGAGCCGAAAGCATGAGCGAAGCCCTCGCTTTCGCGCCCGATGCCGGCGTGCGTCGTGTCGTACCGCTCGCCGGCATGCGTGGTGCCATCGCCCGCACCATGAGCGCCGCCTGGCAGGTGCCGCGCGTGGCGCAGTCGATCGAGGTGGATGCCACCCGGCTCGAGATTGCCGTGCAGGCATTGCAGCAGCAGCTCGGGCCGCAGTGCAAGGTCACGCTGACGGCCTTCGTGCTGCGTGCGGTGGCGTTGACACTGCGCGAGCATCCGCGCCTGAACGCCCGCTTGCTCGAGAAAGAGATCGAGCTGATGCCCGAAGTCAACATCGGCCTGGCCGTCAGCCTGGATGAAGGGCTGATGGTGCCGGTGCTGCGCAATGTCGACACGCAGTCAGTGGCCGACATTGCCGCCGAAAGCCGCCGCCTGGCGGCAGGCGCCCGCGCCGGCACGTTGTCGGCGGGCAGCTATCAGCACGGCACCTTCACCGTGACCAACCTTGGCATGACGGGCATCGACAGCTTCACGCCCATCATCAACGTGCCGCAGGTTGCCATCCTGGGGGTGACGCGCGTTGCCAAGCGGGTGGTGGTCAAGGGCGACAGCATCGTGATTGCGCCAATGATGGGTCTGCATCTGATCTTCGATCACCGCGCGGTGGACGGCTACCCGGCCGCACGCTTCCTGAGCGATCTGAAGACGCGTTTGGAAACTGTCGAAGGCCTGTGATGCTCGCGTCCGACTTTCTCTCCGACGGAATCCACTGCGCAGAAGAGCAGGAGTGGAACCGCGCGCAACTTGCGCAACCGGTCCTGCGGCCTGCGGTGCGGCTGTGGACGTATGCGGGCCCCGGTGTTGTCCTGGGCCGTGCGCAGGCGGCCTTGCATCCGGGCATGGCAAGCGGTGCCACGCCGGTGGTTGTGCGCGACGCCGGAGGCGGTGCGGTGCTGGCCGGGCCCTGGATGTTGTCGGCGTCGATCGTGCTGCCGGCCGATCACCCGCTGGTGGCGGGCACCGGCACGGTGTCGAGCTACCGATGGTTGGGCGTGCTGCACGCAGGGCTGCTGCGAGACGTCGGCATTCCCGCCTATGCCGTGCCGCCCGAGGAACTGCAGATGACGCCGCCGGCCCGATCGCTCAAGTGGGCCTGTTTCGGTTCGTTGTCGCCGTGGGAGGTGGTGGTCGGGCAACGCAAGATCGTCGGCCTCGCGCAGGTACGTCGGCGCACAGGCGTGCTGCTGACGTGCGGCACGCTCATCTCGTCGCCGGACTGGCCGCTGCTTTGCGCGGCATTGGGGGCAAACCCGGCGGATGCCCAGCGCCTGCAGGCCTGCACGACGTCCTGCACCGAGCAGCTGGGTGCGCCGCTGCTGGCAACCGTACTGGCCGAGGGCCTGCACCACATGCTGGTCGATGTGCTTGGCGAGCATGACCCCACGAATGAATCCCGCCATTCGCGCCGCGTGCAGCATCCGGCGCAGGCCACCCGGTCTGCCACGGCAGGCCCGTGAGTCCACGGTCAACGTTGTGCATTTCAACAAGATAAGGCGCGCGCTGTGCTCGCCCGATAACGGAGGCAACCAACATGAAACCCACGCCAGCCGCTGGCTCCGCCATGCGGGTTTTGGACAAGCAACCCAAGGTGTCGCGACGCGGCTTTCTGCGCGGTGGCGGCTTGGCCGCCATCAGCGTCACGGTCGTACCTGCGGCCATGGCGGTTACGAAGGATGTGGTGGTCGAGCAGAGCTTTCTTCGTCTAGGCACCGTCACCGGCAAGACGCTGGTGCGCATGGCGCGCGACATCTATCCGCACGACAAGCTGGCCGAGAAGTTCTACGTGGAGGCGGTCGCGCCCTATGACGTGGCCGCAGGCAAGGACCCCGCAGTGAAGGCGCTGCTGATCGATGGCGTGCACGACCTGGACCAACGCGCCAGGCAACGCTATGGCGTGCCCTATGCCCAGGTGAAGACCGAGAACGAACGTGTGTTGCTGCTCAAGGACATCGAGTCCACGCCCTTCTTCAAGAAGGTCCAGGGCGATCTGGTCACCGGCCTCTACAACAACAAGAAGCTCTGGCCCCTGTTCGGCTACGAGGGCTCGTCGTGGCAGAAGGGCGGTTACCTGCACCGCGGCTTTGACGACATCGACTGGCTCTAAGCCTCGGCACATAAAAAAAGGAGACAACCATCATGACGGATCAGGCAAAGTTTTCCCTCGACGACGACAGCGTCGTCGTGATCGTCGGCTCGGGCGCGGGCGGCGGCACACTGGCCAACGAGCTGGCGCAGCGCGGCGTCAAATGCGTGGTGTTGGAAGCGGGGAAGCACTACACGCAGGCCGATTTCGAGAACGACGAGTGGGCCATGTTCAACAAGATTTCGTGGCTGGACAAACGCATCTCGGCGGGTGGTTGGCACCACACCAAGACGTATCCGAACCTGCCTGCCTGGATCGTGAAGGGCGTGGGTGGTTCCACGGTGCACTGGTCCGGCGTGGCATTGCGTTTTCAGGAACACGACTTCCACACCAAAACCACTTACGGCGCCATCGACGGGGCTAACGTGCTGGATTGGCCGATCACGCTGTCCGAGCTTGAGCCGTACTACGAACTGGCCGAGAAGAAGATGGGCGTATGCGGCACCAAGGCCAGCGGCTTGCCCCCAATGCCGCCCAACAACCACTACAAGGTGATCGAGGCGGGGGCGAAGAAGGTCGGCTACAAGCACATCGTGCGTCCGGCTGCGTCGAACTCCGAACCGTACGACGGTCGCCCGGGCTGCATGCAGATCGGTTTCTGCATGCAGGGCTGCAAGATCGGCGCGAAATGGTCGACGCTCTACACCGAAGTGCCGCGCGCCCAGGCTACGGGCAATGTCGAACTGCGGCCCGAGTCGATGGTGCTGCAGATCCAGCATGACAAGCAGGGTCGTGCCAATGGTGTGCTCTATGTCGACAACAAGGGCCGCAAGCAACTGCAGAAGGCGCGGGTGGTCTGCGTGGCGGGCAACTCCATCGAATCGCCGCGGCTGCTGCTGAACTCGGCGTCGAGCATGTTCCCCAACGGGCTCGCAAATTCTTCAGGGCAGGTGGGCAAGAACTACATGAACCACGCGACGGCGGCGGCGGTGTCGATCCACAAGAAGCCGGTCTACATGTATCGCGGCTTTGACATCGCGGCGGTGGTGGCCGATGAGGTGCCACTCAACACCAAGCGCGGGTTTGTCGGCGGCTATTACCTCGAAGGCCTGGCCATTCATCTGCCGTACACGGCCGCGTTCATGAAGCCGGGCGGCTGGGGGCGCGATTTCACATCGGCCATGGAGATGTACGACCACATGAGCTGCGTGTGGGTCTGCGGTGAAGATATGGCCCGCGAGCAGAACACCATCACGCTGCACCCCACGGAGAAAGACCAGTACGGTCTGCCCATCCCGATCGTCACCAAGACTTATCACGAAAACGACGAAAAGATTACCGCGCACGGCCTAGTGCAGTGGCGCAAGGTGTCCGAGGCGGTGGGTGCGACACGCGTGATCGACATGCCTGCCTATCCGGCCAGCCACAACATGGGCACCAACCGCATGAGTGCGAAGGCCAGCGACGGCGTAGTCAACCGCTGGGGCCAGGCGCACGACGTGAAAAACCTGTTCATTTCGGACGGCAGTCAGTTCACGTCCAGTTCGGCGGCCAACCCCACGCTCACCATCGTGGCCCTGGCGATCCGGCAGGCCGAATACATTGCCGGGGCATTGAACCGGAGGGAAATCTAAGCCAGCCAATCTCGTTTCCCTTGCGCTGCCGTTACGTTGCCATTACGTTGCGGCAGCCGGGTAAATCGATTAGCGTAGAACCGCATCTGCCCTCGCTCCAATGCCGGCAAAGACCGGCAGCACGGGCTTCGCACCCTTTCAAATGCGGCGGCTAAGGAGACAGTCGTGCAGCAAAAAGCACACCGCGCACATATCGAGCGGCTGCTCGCCTTCTCGCAGCAGCCGGGCGAGGCGCAGGGCGTCATCGAGCGCTCATGGCGGCGCTGCCTGGACGACTACGGTCGCGATCCGAGCCGCCCCACACCCGCTTACATCGTGGAGGCGCAGCGCCTGCGCGAGCACAAGGATCAGATCGAGGATTTCCTGAGCGTCGCGCGTACCGGCATGGAGCAGCTCTATAAGCGTGTCTCGGGCCTCGATTACGTGCTGCTGCTGACCGATGCCTACGGCGTCACGGTCGACTTCATCGGCAACGACAATCTGGATCGCGAACTCAAGCGTTCTGGCCTGTACCTGGGGGCCGATTGGAGTGAGTCGCGCGCCGGTACCTGTGCGGTCGGCACCTGCATCGTCGAGCAGGCCCCTGTGACGTGCCATCAGACCGATCATTTCGACGCATGCCACATCACGCTCACCTGCAACAGCGCGCCGTTGTTTGACCCGACTGGCAACTTCCTGGGCGTGCTCGATGTGTCCGCTCTCAGTGCGCCGGCACCGCGCGAAGGGCAGCATCTCGCGCTGCAGATGACCGCCATGTACGCGCAGAAGATCGAAGACGCGAACTTCCTGCGCTACTTCCGCGACCAGTGGATCTTGCGGCTCGGTTCAACGTGGTCGCTGGTGGATGTGGATAGCGAGATCATGGTCGCCTTCGATGGCAATGGGGTGATTCGCGGGGTCAACAGCGGCGGCCGGCGCAAGCTGCGGCTTGAGAGCGATCCGCACGCCGACGTACGTGGCCATCTGCTGACCGAAGTGTTTCGCGAAAACATGAGCGAGCTGTGGCGCATCGCCCGTGCGGGCACCTCATCCGAGCGCACTGCGATTCGGATGTTCGACCACGGGCTGTATTACGCGACGGGGATCCCGCCACGCGGCGCCCCTGGTAAGCCGTCTATGCCGTCGGCGTCGGCCTCTGCGCCGGCGCTGCCCAGCCCCGAGGCGAGCGCTGCGCTCGAGGCTCTCGGTGCCGACGACCCGCAGATGCAGCGGTTGATCCTGCAGGCCAAGCGCCTGGCCAACAAGCCGCTCAACATCCTGGTGCAAGGCGAGACCGGCACCGGCAAGGAAGTCCTGGCCAAGGCCCTGCATACCGCCAGCGAGCGTCGCAGCAAGGCGTTTGTCGCGGTCAATTGCGCGGCCATTCCTGAATCTCTGATCGAGAGCGAGCTGTTCGGCTACACGCCTGGCACCTTCACCGGCGCCCGCAACAAAGGCATGCGTGGCCTGATTGCCCAGTCGGACGGCGGCACGCTGTTCCTAGACGAAATTGGCGACATGCCGCTCCATCTGCAGAGCCGGCTGTTGCGTGTGCTGTCCGAACGCGAGGTGATGCCGCTGGGCTCCGAAAAACCGATTCCGGTCGACCTGCGCGTGATTGCCGCCTCGCACCGTGATCTGCGCCAGCTGATTGCCGAGCAGCGCTTCCGCGAGGATCTCTACTACCGGCTGTGCGGCGCAACGCTGCACCTGCCGACGCTGCGTGAGCGCTGTGACAAGGACTACCTGATCGCACGTATCGTCGAAGAAGAAGCGCGTCAGCTCGACATGCACGCGAACCTCGCGCCGGCCGCGCTGGCGGTGCTGCGCAGCTACCCGTGGCAGGGCAATGTCCGGCAGTTGCGCAACGTGCTGCGCTTTGCGCTCGCCATGAGCGACGACGGCCTGATCGATGTCGACGCATTGCCGCCGGAGGTTCTCGAAAGCACGATAGACGGTGGGGCGTGCGGGGCTTCAAGCGCCGCCGATGCCGCGCCGGACAACGAGCGGGAAATCCTGCTGGCCGCGCTGCGCCGGAACAAATGGCGCGTCACCCACGTTGCGCACGAGCTTGGCATCGCGCGCGCGACGGTCTATCGGCAGATGGAACGGTTCGGGATTGTTGCGCCGAATCAGCAATAGGTTGGGTGCCCCGGAAACGCCAAGAGCGCTTGTCTCTGGGGTGGGGCGAATCGGTGTCGTTCTGGGGGGAGGGGCGGCGGGTTGGACACCCGTCCGGGAAGCTAGAAATACAAAAAGGGTTACAGGCAGAACCTGTAACCCTTTTTTTATTCTGGTGCCGCTGACCGGAATCGAACTGGTGACCTTCGCATTACGAATGCGCTGCTCTACCGACTGAGCTACAGCGGCGTCGGAAACAGCGATTCTAACAGAACTTTTTGCCGCCCTGCAAGAACCGCCGGAACAACAATCTCACATGGCGTCGTTACGCTGTTTTCTTGGCTTCGAGGTGATATTGCGTGACGCGATCCACCTCGTTCTTTGAACCCAGAACCACCGCCACGCGCTGGTGCAGCTGTTCGGGCTGGATGTCCAGAATGCGTTGCTCGCCGTTGGTGGCCGCGCCGCCGGCCTGTTCCACCAGGAAGGCCATCGGGTTGGCTTCGTACATCAGGCGCAGCTTGCCGGCCTTGCCGGGCTCGCGCTTGTCCCAGGGGTACATGAAGATGCCGCCGCGTGTGAGGATGCGATGCACGTCCGCCACCATCGAGGCGATCCAGCGCATGTTGAAGTCCTTGCCGCGCGGGCCTTCCGTGCCAGCCAGACACTCGTCGATGTAGCGGCGCACGGGCGGGGCCCAATGGCGCATGTTCGACATGTTGATGGCGAATTCCTTCGTGTCGGCCGGAATCTTCACGTCGCGGCTGGTCAGCACGAAGCTGCCAACTTCGCGGTCGAGCGTGAACATGTGCACGCCGTTGCCCACCGTCAATACCAGCGTGGTCTGCGGGCCGTACACAGCGTAGCCCGCGGCGACCTGCTTGGCGCCCGGCTGAAGGAAATCGGCCTCGGTCACGGCTTGGCCGGCCTGGGGCATGTGCAGCACCGAGAAGATCGTGCCGATCGAGACGTTCACGTCGATGTTGGACGAGCCGTCGAGCGGATCGAACAGCAGCAGGTATTCGCCCTTCGGATAACGGTGGGGAATCTCGTAGAACGATTCCATCTCTTCCGAAGCCATGGCAGCCAGGTTGCCGCCGTATTCGTTGGCTTCGAGCAGGACTTCGTTGGCGATCACGTCCAGCTTCTGCTGGGTTTCGCCTTGCACGTTGCCGGTGCCGGCCGAGCCGAGCACGCCGGCCAGCGCGCCCTTGTTGATGCTGTGCGAGATCGCCTTGCAGGCGCGCGCCACGACTTCGAGCAGCAGGCGCAGCTCGGCCGGGATGGTGTTGTGCTCGCGCTGCTCTTCGATCAGGTAGCGGGTGAGGTTGATGCGCTTCATGGGTTCTCCTGAGACGGGCGCGATTTTACGATACAAGCGGTGACATTCAGGCCAACGCCTTGCCGACGATCTCGCGCACATCGCGCGAGAGGCTCGGATGTGCCGCCACGCGCTTGAGCGCGTCCTGCATGGCGTCGCGCAGCGTGGGCACGTACTTGCGCCAGCGGTCCAGCGCACGTGCCAGACGGGCGGAGACCTGCGGGTTGATGGCGTCGAGCGCGAGCACCTGCTCGGCCCAGTAGGCATAGCCGGAACCGTCGGCGGCGTGGAACTGCGCGGGGTTGCCCGAGCAGAAGCTGAAGATCAGTGAGCGCGCGCGGTTCGGATTGCGCAGCGTGAAGGCCGGATGGGCCATCAACGCGCGCACGGTGGCCAGCGTCGGTTTGCCAGCGGCACCTGGCTGCATGGCTTGCAGCGAGAACCACTTGTCGATGACGAGCGCATCGTCGGCAAAGCGCGTGTAGAAATCGGCCAGTGCCGCTTCGCGGCCAGGGGCATAGCTGTTGACCATTGCGGAGAGGGCGCCCATGCGGTCGGTCATGTTGGTGGCGCCGGCATATTGCTGTTCGGCCAGGGCCAGCGCTTCGGGGGCTTCGGTTTCCACCAGATAGCCGAGGGCGATGTTCTTGAGCGCGCGCTTGCCTGCAGACACAGCATCGGGCGAGTAAGCGCCTTCGGTCTGGTTGTCTTGATAGGCACGCAGCAGCTCCGCGTTGAGCTTTTCTGCCAGCGTGCGGCGCAGCGTGCGGCGGGCCGCGTGAATGGCAGCCGGATCGGCCACATCCATGCGCTCGGCCAGATAGCCTTCGGCCGGCAGGATCAGCATCTGCTCGCGGAAGGCCGGATCCAGCGAGGTGTCGGCGACCACGGCACGCAGGGCTTCGACTAGCGCCGGATCAACCACCGGCGCGCGGCCATGCTGGATGTCCGTCACCATGCGCAGCAGTGTGTCGGTGGCCAGGCGCTGGCCGGCTTCCCAGCGGTTGAACGGATCTGAATCGTGCGCGAGTTGGAACGTGAGCTGCTCGGTCGTATAGCCGTATTCAACGATCACCGGCGCCGAGAAATTGCGCAGCAGCGAGGGCAACGGCGCTTCGGCCACATCTTCGAAGACGAAGGTCTGCTTGGTTTCAGTGAAGTCCAGCACGCGCGTGGTCACCGGCGAGGGTGATGCGGCTTCGCCACGCAAACGCAGCGGCAAATCGTGGCCCTGCTTGTCGATCAGCCCGATCGCAAACGGAATGTGGAACGGCTGCTTCTGGATGCCGCTGGTGGTCTCGATGCCGACCGGCTCGCAGCGCTGGCGCAGCGTGAGCGTGTAGGTGTGCGTGGCCGCATCGTGGCGCCCTTCAACGGCCACGACCGGCGTGCCAGCCTGGCTGTACCAGCGGCCAAATTGCGTGAGGTCGCGGCCGTTGGCATCGGCCATGGCAGCGCGGAAGTCGTCGCAGGTGACAGCCTGGCCATCATGGCGCTGGAAGTACAGGTCCATGCCCTTGCGGAAGCCGTCGCGGCCGAGCAGGGTCTGGTACATGCGCACGACTTCGGCGCCTTTTTCATACACCGTGACGGTGTAGAAGTTGTTGATTTCTTCGTAGCTGTCGGGCCGCACCGGGTGGGCCATCGGCCCTGCATCTTCCGGAAACTGCGCCTGGCGCAGCACGCGCACGTCTTCGATGCGCTTGACGGCACGGGCGCTGGCCGCAGCGGCTTCGTTACCGGCGGCCGCGGCCATGTCGGCGGAGAACTCCTGATCGCGGAACACCGTCAGGCCTTCTTTCAGGCTCAGTTGGAACCAGTCGCGGCAAGTGACGCGGTTGCCCGTCCAGTTATGGAAGTATTCGTGGCCGACCACCGATTCGATGTTCGCGAAGTCCACATCGGTTGCGGTCTCGGCATTGGCCAGCACGTACTTCGTGTTGAAGATGTTCAGGCCCTTGTTCTCCATTGCGCCCATGTTGAAGTCGCCCACGGCGACGATCATGAAGCGGTCGAGATCCAGCTCCAGGCCGAAGCGGCGTTCGTCCCAATGAATCGAGTGGATGAGCGAATCCATTGCGTGGCGGGTCTTGCCGAGGTCTTGCGCTTCCACCCACACCTGCAGCAGCTTCTCTTTGCCGCAGGCCGACCGGATGCGTTCTTCAATGCACTCCAGCTTGCCTGCCACCAGGGCAAACAGGTACGACGGCTTTTTGAACGGGTCGTGCCACACGGCTTCATGGCGACCGTCCGGCAGGTCGCGCTCCGACATGAGGTTGCCGTTGGACAGCAGCACCGGGTAGTCCGCTTTCGATGCGCGCAGCGTGACGGTGTAGACCGTCATCACGTCCGGGCGGTCGAGGAAGTAGGTGATCTTGCGAAAGCCCTCGGCCTCGCACTGCGTGAAGAAGTTGCCGTTGGAAACGTACAGGCCCATCAGCGAGGAGTTCGCTGCGGGATTGCAGTAGGTGGTGAGTTCCAGCGTGAAGCTGGTGCCAACATCGGCCGGTACGGCATCGATGGTGAGCGTGTCGCCGGAGGCTTGCAAGCCGGACAGCGCTTTGCCGTCGACGGTTGCGCCCGCCAGTTCCAGTCCTTCACCCACCAGCACGAGGGGCTTGCCGGCGTCCGTGCGCGTCATGCGCAAGCGGTTGACGACGCGGGTGCGCTCGGGCACGAGATCGATCTCCAGGGCCACTTCGTCAATGCGGAAAGCGGGCGCGGTGTAGTCCTTGCGGTAAATCGTGACGGCGGTATCGGTGCGCAACATCGGTAACATCCTCGTAGCGGTACGCAAAAGGCCATTGTACTCAGGCCCTTGGCGGGAATCTTCCGCGCGGGGCGTCACTCTGAGTAACAGAGCGCGCGCAGCCCCGCTTCCGGGGCCCGCGACCATCTGTCTGATTGAGAGTAGGGGGATTTTCTATGTGGAAATGGATCAAGACATCGGGCGTCTGGCCGATGGCCGGCGCGCTGATGGCGGCCAGCCTGCTGGCGGGCTGCGCGAGCACCGTCACGAGCCAGGTGACGGCGTTCCGGCAACCCGGCTGGACCGACCACCCGCCGCGCACCTATGCCTTCGAGCACACTGCAGCGCAGCAAAATGATCTCGAACGCCAGACCTACGAGGCCTGGACATCAGACCAATTGGCCGCCCACGGCTTTACCAGCGTGCCGCGTGCCAGCGCACGCTATCTGGTTCGCCTGGACTACTCGACCGCCACGCAGCTCGTGCAGGTGCGCCAGCCTGTGTACCCGGATCCGTATTGGGGCCCAGGGCCCTGGGGGCCATGGCGCAGTCCTTGGGGGCCCTGGGGTCCGTGGGGGCCGCAATACGTGGATACCAACGTGCAGGTGCCGTTCTATGCCTATCACGTGGAAATTGACGAGGCAGCCACCGGCAAGCGCGTGTATCAGGTGACGGCGCAAACGCAGGGTGGGGATGGATCGCTGACGGCTGTGATGCCCTATCTGGTACGCAGCGCATTTGCCAATTTTCCGGCGCCGAACGCGCAGCCCATCCTCGTAGAGCTGCCCATTGATCCATCGGTGAAACCGGCGGCGAAACCCGCATCCGGGCCGGCACCCAAGTAGTGCGCCAGGGTGGGTTTTGGCCGGCGGTCTACGTTAGAATGCATGACCTAATCTGTAGGCCGCCAGCCGTATCCCGCTTGAGCGTTGTCACTTCATCCCGTCCCGCGCCGACCGCCACCCCTGGCCGGCGCTGCCTCCGCCCCGTCGCTACCCTCCTGACGGTGCTCCACAACGCGTGCGGCCTCGCTCCCGGTTTCCCTCTGTTCCCACTGTTTTTCGCCACTTCGTCTCAGGGAGTTTCCGCCTGAGCGCACGGGCGCCTCATCTGCGGAACTCTCCATCAGGATTCATTGCTATGAACGACAAGCTTCACGACGCCTCGCCGGATTCCCAAGACCAAGGCGCCGAGGCCGAGCTGCGCCGCGCCGCGTTTGAATATCACCGCGCTCCGACGCGCGGCAAGATTGAGGTGCGCCCGACCAAGGCGCTGATCAACCAGCGCGACCTGTCGCTGGCGTATTCGCCGGGCGTGGCGTATCCGTGTACGGCCATTGAACAAGACCCGTCGCTGGCGGCGGAATACACCTCGCGCGGCAACCTCGTCGGCGTGATCACCAACGGCACCGCGGTGCTGGGCCTGGGCGACATCGGGCCGCTGGCCAGCAAGCCGGTAATGGAAGGCAAGGGCTGCCTGTTCAAGAAATTTGCCGGCGTCGATGTGTTCGATATCGAACTGGCCGAACGCGATCCGGACAAGCTGGTCGACATCATTGCCTCGCTGGAGCCGACGCTGGGCGGGATCAACCTTGAAGACATCAAGGCGCCGGAGTGCTTCTACATCGAGCAGAAGCTGCGTGACCGCCTGAACATTCCCGTTTTTCACGATGACCAGCACGGCACGGCGATCATCTCGTCGGCGGCGCTGCTCAACGGCCTGAAGGTTGTCGGCAAGGACATCGGCAGCGTAAAGGTGGCCGTGTCGGGCGCGGGTGCCGCGGCCATCGCCTGCCTGGACGTGATGGTGGGCCTGGGCGTCAAGCGCGAGAACGTCTACGTGGTCGATTCGAAGGGCGTGATCTACGTCGGCCGCGACGCCAAGATGGAGCCGAACAAGGCGCGCTACGCGCAAGACACGTCGGCCCGTACGCTGGCCGACATCGTTCGCGATGCAGACGTGTTCCTGGGCTGCTCGGCCGCCGGCGTGCTGACTGCCGACATGGTCAAGACCATGGCTCCGAAGCCCATCATTTTGGCGCTGGCCAACCCCGAGCCGGAAATCCGCCCGGAAGTGGCCAAGGCCGCGCGCCCGGACTGCATTATCGCTACGGGCCGTTCGGATTACCCGAACCAGGTCAACAACGTGCTGTGCTTCCCGTACATCTTCCGTGGTGCGCTCGACTGTGGCGCCACCAAGATCACGGAAGAGATGAAGCTGGCATGCGTGAAGGCCATTGCTGAGCTGACGGAAGCCGAAACGAACGATGCGGTAGCCCAGGCTTACGCGGGCCAGGACCTGACCTTCGGCCCGGATTACATCATCCCGAAGCCGTTCGATTCGCGTCTGATCGAGAAGATCGCGCCGGCCGTCGCAAAGGCCGCGGAAGAGTCCGGCGTGGCTACGCGCCCGATCAAGGATCTGGATGCCTATCGCGCCCAGCTGAGCGACTTCGTGTACCACACCGGCCTGACCATGCGCCCGGTGTTCTCGGCTGCCAAGGCCAACCCGAAGCGCGTCGTGTACGCCGAAGGTGAAGAAGAGCGCGTGCTGCGCGCCGTGCAGACGGTGGTGGACGAAGGCTTGGCCAAGCCGATCCTGATCGGCCGTCCGCACGTGATTGAAATGCGTATCCAGAAGGCGGGCTTGCGTCTGAAGCCGGGCGTGCACTTCGAACTGGTGGACCCGGAAGACGACCGCCGCTATCACCAGTACCACACCGCTTACCACGAGCTGATGGGCCGCAACGGCGTGACGCCGGACATGGCGAAGTCGGCGCTGCGCCGTTCGAACACGCTGATCGGTGCACTGCTGGTGCGTCTGGGTGATGCCGATGCGCTGCTGTGCGGCACGGTTGGCCGCTTTGATGCCCACCTGGAACACGTGCGCGACGTGATCGGCCTGGCCCCGAACGCCAAGGTGTTCGCGGCCATGAACGGCCTGATGCTGGAGAAGCACACGCTGTTCATCACCGACACGTTCGTCAACGAGATGCCGAGCGCGGAAGAGCTGGCCGACATCACCAAGCTGGCAGCAGAAGAGGTGCGCCGTTTCGGCCAGGAGCCGAAGGTGGCGATGCTGTCGCACTCGATGTTCGGGTCGTCGAAGAACGCATCGGCTCGCCGCATGCGCGCTGCGTATGACCTGCTGAAGACCGAAGCGCCGGATCTGCAGGTGGAAGGCGAGATCCAGGGTGACGCGGCGTTGTCGGAAGACATTCGCCACCACTTCCTGCCGAAGAGCGCCTTCTCGGGCAGCGCAAACCTGCTGGTGATGCCGTCGCTCGATGCTGCCAACATCGCGTTCAACCTGCTCAAGATCACGGGCGGGCAGGGCGTGACGGTCGGCCCGATCCTGCTGGGCGCCGCCAAGCCGGTGCACATTCTGAACCCGTCGGCCACATCGCGTCGCATCGTCAACATGACGGCGCTGGCTGTGGCGGATGTGTCGGCTACGCGTTGATCGGTTGATCCGACCATTGGGCCGCTGAACGTTGGCGGTCCAAAAGAAAACGGCGCCTGGGGAAAGTCCAGGCGCCGTTTTTCTTTGCTGCCGACTACTTAGAACTTCGCGCGGATGCCCACGCCGAAGGTGTCTGCCGAGCTGAGGTTCGTTACCTTGTCGCGCATGTACGCGGCGTACACATCGGTGCGCTTGGACAGCGAGTAGTCGTAGCCGACTGCCCACGTGTTGCGCTTCACGTCAGCCGCACCCGAGGTCTTCGTGTACGCGTACGACGCCAGGATGCTACCCGGGCCCACCGGCACCGACACGCCCAGTTGGCCACCGTTGCTCTTCGCATCGCCCGTGCTGATGGCGTTCTTGATGTACTGGTATTGGCCGTACACCTTGGCCACGCCAAAGTCGTACGTGGCACCCAACTGCGCGGCCGTCTGGCGCGAGAAGCCTGCCACCAGCGCGTTCAGGTCACCCGGAGCGGAGTCGAAGCGCACTTGCTGGAAGGCTGCCGTGGCCGCGAAGTTGCCATGGAAGTACAGGAAGTTGCCGCCCCACTTGTTCTGGCCGTTGTGGCCGGCTTGCTCGCCCGCGCCGTAGATGAAGTTGGCGGTCAGACCGTTGAAGTCCGGCGTCGAGTACATGATCGAGTTGTTCCAGCCCGAATCACCCACCAGACCCGAGATGCCGCCAGGGCCGCTCAGGCCGTTGCCGAGGTACGTGTGGAACACCATCGGCGAGAACGTGTAAGAATCGATGAACGGGTTGAACAGGATCGTCGAGACAAAGTACGGCGGCGTCAGGCGGCCGAGCTTGATCGAGCCCCAGGTATTCGATTGCAGGCCCACGAACGAGTTGCGGGCGAAGAACGTATCGCCGTCAAAACGGCCGGACTTGCCGGTGTCCGGGCGGAAGAATGCTTCCAGCGTGAAGATGGCCTTCAGGCCGTTGCCCAGATCTTCGCTGCCCTTCATGCCCCAGTACGACGTCGACATACCGCCCGAGTTGACGCCCCAGGCGCGATCCGATGCGCCCAGGCTCTTGGTGGCGCCCGCCCAGGCATCCACCTGGCCGTACAACGTGACGGACGATTGCGCTTGCGCACCGGCACTTGCTGCCCCCAGTGCCGATGCCACTGCCAGCGCGGCCACGCCACGCTTGAATTTCGACTGCATTGCTACCTCCTTTGTTGTTGAAGATCACTGCGGGTTGCGCCGCATTCTTTGATGCGGTCACAGGCCGGCTGGTCAGGCTCCATGCCGATCGGTGTCCCATGCCCCATGACACCGCGCCCACAGCGTTGTTTTTGCTGATGAACCTGAAAAATCAGTTTGCTGCGATCAAATCGGTCAGGCGGAAGCCCGCGATGCGATGAATCTGTTCGAGCGACGTACGCAGCTCGGTATCGCGGTCGTTCTCAACGCGCTTGCTGAAGTTCTCGATGATTCCGTGGCGGTCATAGCCGCGCACTGCCAGGATGTATGGGAAGCCGAATTTCTCGTTGTACTGGGCGTTGAGCGCCTGCAGGCGCGCAAACTCTTCCGGCGTGCACAGGTTCAAGCCCGCGCCGCTTTGTTCGCGCGTCGACTCGGCGGTCAGTTCACCGCGCACGGCAGCCTTGCCGGCCAGCTCCGGGTGGGCGCGCACGAGCTTGAGCTGAGGCTCAATGCCTGCGGTATCCACGGCATTGCGCATGGCGGCTGCGAGTGCCTCGGCCGAAGCAAACGGGCGCTGCGTGGCGGCCTGTTCAGCAACCCACGGCGAGTGCTCGTAGATGCCACCCAGGACTTGCACGAACTGCGGTGCGTCCATGCCGTTGAGTTGCGAGAGGGTGTAGGTGGTCTGGCTCATGCTGCGGTGCTCAAAACGGGTTGCTTTTCATACGGATGGTTCTGGATCCAGTGTTGCGCGATGTCGATGCGCCGGCAGATCCACACCTTGTCGTGCGATTGCACGTAGTCAAGGAAACGCTGCAGCGCACGGAAACGCCCCGGGCGGCCCAGCAGACGGCAGTGCATGCCGATCGAGAGCATCTTCGGCTGTGCGAGCCCGTTGGGATCGCCTTCTTCGTACAGCACGTCGAAGGCGTCCTTCAGGTACTGGTAGAAGTGGTCTGCCGTGTTGAAGCCTTGCGGGCTGGCGAAGCGCATGTCGTTGGTGTCCAGCGTGTACGGCACCACCAGGTGCGGCTTGCTCTCGCCCGACGAGGTCTGCACTTCGGTCCAGAAGGGCAGGTCGTCACCGTAGTAGTCGGCGTCGTAGGCGAAGCCGCCGTGCTCGACCACTAGGCGGCGCGTGTTGGGGCTGTCGCGGCCGGTGTACCAGCCAAGCGGCGCATTGCCGGTCAGCTCGCGGATGATCTCGACGCCGATGCGCATGTGCTCGCGCTCGGTGGCTTCGTCGATGTTCTGATAGTGGATCCAGCGCCAGCCGTGGCAGGCGATTTCGTGGCCCAGGTCAACGAAGGCTTGGGTCAGGTCCGGATGGCGCTGCAGGGCCATCGACACACCGAAGATCGTCAGCGGCAGGCCGCGCTTTTCAAACTCGCGCAGGATGCGCCAAACGCCTGCACGCGAGCCGTATTCGTAGATGCCCTCCATGCTCATGTGGCGGTCCGGGTAGGCCGCAGCGCCAATGATCTCAGAGAGGAACTGCTCGGAGCCGGCGTCGCCGTGCAAGACGCAGTTTTCACCGCCCTCTTCGTAGTTGAGGACGAACTGCAGTGCTACGCGCGCGCCGCCCGGCCAATTGGCGTTGGGCGGGTTCTTGCCGTAACCGATGAGATCGCGCGGATAGTTATTGTTTGTCATGGTTTTTTCATGTCGAGGAGACTTCATACAACACCGGCCAGACAGTGGAATGCGGCTTTCCAAATTCACGACATCACAGCGGCGTCATGAACAAGACAAAGCGCCATCGCGTCAGGCCGGAACTGCCCGGGCAGCCTGCGCCAGTTCCAGCGCGAGCCTCCGGTGAACCGTGAGATGGGCGTCGAGCTCAAGCGTGGTCAGGCGGCCGTCTTCGATGACCACACGCCCGTTGATCACGCTGTGCGCCACATTGGATGGGGCGCAGAACACCAGCGCCGCGACCGGGTCGTGGTCGGCGCCGGCAAAACCGACTTGGTGACGATCGAAGCTGACAAAGTCGGCCGACATACCGGGGGCGAGCGCGCCGATGTCGTCGCGGTTGAGCACGCGTGCGCCGCCAAGCGTGGCGATCTCCAGCGCCTCGCGCGCGCTCATCGCGGCGGGGCCAAAGCCGACACGCGCGAGCAGCATGGCCTGGCGTGTTTCGCCGAGCATGTGCGCTCCATCGTTCGATGCACTGCCATCCACGCCCAGGCCGACCGGCACGCCGGCATCGCGCATGGTGCGAATGGGGGCGATGCCCGAAGCCAGCCGCATGTTCGAGCACGGGCAATGCGCGACGCCGGTGCCGGTGCGAGCGAATACGTCGATGCCGTGCGCGTCGAGCTTCACGCAGTGCGCATGCCAGACGTCGCGGCCGACCCAGCCGAGGTCTTCCGCGTACTCGGCCGGCGTCATGCCGAACTTCTCGCGCGAATATGCGATGTCGTTGTCGTTCTCAGCCAGGTGGGTGTGCATCGACACGCCGTAGCTGCGTGCGAGCTTGGCCGATTCGCGCATCAGGTCGCGCGAGACGGAGAAAGGTGAGCACGGTGCCACCACCACACGCAACATCGAATGGCGATCGGCGTTGTGCCAGGTTTCGATCAGGCGCTGCGTTTCCTTCAGGATGGCCTCTTCGCCTTCGACCACGCGGTCCGGCGGCAAGCCGCCCTGGCTGCGGCCGACGCTCATGCTGCCGCGGGCTGCGTGAAAGCGCATGCCGATCTGTTGCGCGGCTTCGATCGAATCATCCAGCCGACTGCCGTTCGGATACAGATACAGATGGTCGCTGGAGGTCGTGCAACCCGAGAGCAGCAGTTCCGCCATCGCCGTGAGTGTGGACACACGCACCATCTCGGGCGTGAGGCCTGCCCATACCGGATACAGGTTCGTCAGCCAGCCGAACAGTTCCGCGTCCTGCGCGGCGGGAAGGGCGCGCGTCAGGCTCTGATACATGTGATGGTGCGTGTTGACGAAGCCCGGTGTGACCACGTGGTCGCGCAACTCCATCACGCGCACGTTGGGCTGACCGATGGCCTCGCGATACTGCGACGGCAGATCCGCCGTGGCGCCGACCCATTCGATCACGCCACCGCGCGCAACCAGGGCGCCGTCCGGGATCTCGCGGCGTTGCGCATCCATGGTGACCAGCACGTCGGCATGACGGGCGATCAGAAGCGGGTCGTTGTGCGCGACAGTGGCGTTCATGCAATTACTCCGTGCCGTGGGTGTTGGCAGCAGCGTCGCGCATTGCGTGCTCCGCCGACTGCATGCCGTTGTAGTAAAGGTTCAGGATGACCGCGACCAGCGTGCCGAGCACGATGCCGCTGTGCGTGACCGGCTCCAGCCAATGCGGCAGGTACTGGAAGAAGGTCGGTGCCAACGTCGGGATCATGCCGAAGCCGATCGAGATCGCCACGATGAACAGGTTGTGGCGGTACTTGTTGAAATCGATCGAACCGAGAATGCGCACGCCCGTGGCGGCCACCATGCCGAACATCACGATGCCCGCGCCACCGAGTACGAACGAGGGCACAGACGCCACGATGTGCGCCATCTTCGGGAACAGGCCCATCGCGATCAGGATCAGGCCGCCCATGGCTGCCACGAAGCGCGAACGCACACCCGTGACCGTCACCAGCCCCACGTTCTGCGAGAACGAGGTGTACGGGAACGTGTTGAACAGGCCGCCGATCACGGTGCCCAGACCGTCGGCGCGCAGGCCGCGGGTGAGGTCATCGGTGGAGAGCTTCTTGCCGGTGATTTCCGCCAGCGCGAGGAACATGCCGGTCGATTCCACCAGCGTGATCAGCATCACGATGCACATCGAAGCGATGGCGCCGAAGTGGAAGGTGGGCATGCCGAAATGCAGCGGCGTGATCACGGCCACCCAGTTGGCCTCTGTGATGCCGGCAAAGCTGACCTTGCCGAACGCCATGGCGATGAACGTGCCGATCACGATGCCCAGCAGCACGGCGATGTTGCCGATCAGGCCACGGCCGTACTTCGTCAGCAACAGGATGATGACGAGCACTGCCAGTGCAATGCCCAGGCCGCTCAGATCACCGTAGGCCGGGTTGGGCACGGTCTTGAGCACGCCGTCGACCATGGCCTTCATGGTCGGCTGGCCGCCAGCAGCCCAGTTGATCCCCACGCCCATCAGCGACATGCCGATCAGCGTGATGACGGTGCCCGTCACGACCGGCGGGAAGAGCCCAAGCACCCGCCCCATGAGCGGCGCGACGATGATGCCGAACAACCCCGCCGCAATCACCGCGCCGTAGATGCCCAGCAGGCCGATGCTGGGGTCTGTGCCGATGGCGATCATCGGCCCCACCGAAGCGAAGGTCACGCCCATCATGACCGGCATGCGAATACCGAACTTCCACACACCGAAGGCCTGGATGAGTGTGGCAAGGCCGGCGGCAAAAAGATCTGCGTTGATCAGGAAAGCGAGCTGTTCCTTGGGCAGATGCAGTGCACCGCCCACAATTAAAGGCACTGCCACGGTGCCTGCATACATCACCAATACATGTTGAAGGCCCAATGCGAGCAGGCGTCCGTACGCCACGCGCTCATTGGTCAGGTCCGCCGTGGGGGCGGCGATGGTGCTGCTTGCCATAAAGGTCTCCTTTGGGTGGTAAGCCGGACGGCGTCCAGCTTTGAGCCTGCCCACGTTCCTGCTGCGTGCTTCGGGCTTGCCTGGTGACACTCGCCGTACTCGTGCAGGGCTGTGTTTCCGGGGCCAACCTTGGGCTGATTGCTGCGGATCGTGAACAGGTTCTTGGGCGGCCGGCCTCTGTCGTGCCGGCTCGCCCTATACAGCTAAACCGGTCCTAGACTTTGTCCTTCCCGCCGCGCGGGCCCAATACCGAACGCAGATCGAAATCAGCGGGCGCTTCGGGGCGCACGCGATCGGCGCAACATTGCAAGTGCTGGGCCATGTGGGCCTGTGCAGTGCTGGCGTCGCCACGCTCCAGGGCATTGAGGATGTCGAGGTGTTCGTCGAACGAGCAGGCGTTGTTGCCCGGGGCCTCGACGCTGGCGATCATCAGCGTGGTGCGCGACACCAGCCGGCGCATCATTTCGACCACCAGCGGGTTGCCCGACTGCTCGGCCAGCGCCACGTGAAACTCTGCAGACAGGCGAATCCAGCGAGGACGATCGTGCGTAACAAACGCCTGGCGTTCCTGCTTGACGAGTTCCATCAGGGGTGCGATGGCCGCCTTGGGGTTGCTGCTATGGCCAACCTTGTCGAGCACCGCGCGCTCCAGGATCTGGCGCAGCTCGAACATGGCATGGGCTTCGTCAATGGAGGGCGCCGCGATGAACGCGCCGCGGTTCGGCTCCAGGTCGACCAGACCGTCGGCGGCCAGTTGGGAGAAGACCTTGCGCACCGTATGACGGGCGGTGGCATAGATTTCGCAAAGCGCATGCTCCGTCAGCTTCGTGCGCGGGGGCAGGCGGTGTTCCATGATCGCGTCGTAGATCTCGTGATACATCCGTTCTTCGACCGACATGCGTGTTGCCCCCGATGTCTTGGCGCCCGACTTCGACGCCACTTCCGTGGAGACCAGCTTGAGATTCTTGGACATGGCAGACCTGCCTTTCATTAGTGCGCCGCGGCATAGACCACTGCGAAAACCTGTTGACAATTATTCATAGCCGCCTTCAATATTGTCAACAAAATGCGTTCGGGAATCCGACAAACTAGGGAAATCCCTGTTTCGAGCCAGGTCTAGGGACACGGCAGAGATAAGGCGTCGGACCCAGAACGAGCGACGGCTTTGCCGGTTTGGCATGCTCCTCCCCACATGGGTGGCAGGCGTAAACCGGCTGGACGCGCGCCGGGATGCGTGCATAGCACGTACCGAGCGGGCCCCGACGCCAGCCCTTGCCACACAAGGGTCTGGCGCGAGGTGCAAGTGGAGGCAGCGGCGCTTCTGAAAA
Organism: Ralstonia pickettii; assembly: GCF_000607165.1. Lineage (GTDB taxonomy): Bacteria > Pseudomonadota > Gammaproteobacteria > Burkholderiales > Burkholderiaceae > Ralstonia > Ralstonia holmesii. Next base: position 411,535 of record NZ_JFZG01000003.1, read on the forward strand.
TTCAAACTACAGAGGAAGACAAATGGGACGCTTGACCACCCATGTGCTCGACACCGCCGCAGGCACGCCAGGTCAAAACCTGGCGATTGCACTGTTCAAAATTGTCGACAATCAGCGGCAACCGATCAAATCGGTCCGCACCAATCATGATGGCCGTTGCGATGCGCCGCTGCTCGAAGGCGACGCGCTGCAGGCTGGCGTGTATGAACTGGACTTCGGCGTGGGCGAGTACTACCGCGCCGCCGGCGTCAAACTCCCCGAGCCCGCGTTCCTGGACGTGGTGACGCTGCGCTTTGGCGTGGCCGATACCAGCGCGCACTACCACGTGCCGCTGCTGGTGTCGCCGTGGTCGTATTCGACCTATCGCGGCAGCTAACAGGGCAGGGAGTCATCATGGAAGGCTATATCCTCGACTGGGCCAACTTGCTCTTGCGTTGGCTGCACGTGATCGTCGCGATCGCGTGGATCGGTTCGTCGTTCTACTTCGTCTGGCTCGATAACAGCCTGACCAAGCCCATCGCACCGGATCTGAAGGACAAGGGGGTCGACGGTGAACTGTGGGCCGTGCACGGCGGCGGGTTCTACAACCCGCAGAAGTACCTGCTGGCACCGAAGCAACTGCCCGACCATCTGCACTGGTTCTACTGGGAGTCGTACTCGACCTGGATGTCGGGCTTCGCCCTGTTGACGGTGGTGTACTTGTTCAACGCCAACGTCTACATGATCGATCGCAGCGTGTTCGACATGACGGCGACAACGGCCGTGCTGCTGGCGCTGGGTTTCCTGGTGGTCGGCTGGCTGGTGTACGACACGATCTGCCGCGTGTTCGGCAAGAACGACCGCGTGGTGGGCATTCTGGTGGCCATCTATGTGGTGATCGCGGCGTTTGCGGCGTGCCACCTGTTCTCGGGCCGTGCAGCGTTCCTGCTGATCGGCGCGATGATCGCGACCATCATGAGCGCCAACGTGTTCTTCTGGATCATCCCGGGGCAACGCAAGGTGGTCGCTTCGCTCAAGGCTGGCGAGAAACCGGACCCGATCCACGGCAAGCGCGGCAAGCAGCGCAGCGTGCACAACACGTACTTCACGCTGCCCGTGCTGTTCGCGATGCTGTCGAACCACTACAGCATGACGTACGCCGCCAAGTACAACTGGGCTGTGCTGGTCCTGATCATGCTGGCTGGCGTGCTGATCCGTCAGTTCTTCATCCTGAAGCACAAGGGCGTGATCAACTGGGGCTATCCGGCAGCAGGCGTAGCGGTGCTGGTGGGTGTGGCGGTTTGGCTGGCTCCGGTGCCCCGTCCGGCCGTTGCGGCCACGGAAAGCGCTCCGGCCGCAACGGCGCAAGGCGTTGCGGTTGCTGCCACCGCGGCATCCGGCGGCTCTGACTTCGCCAAAGTACAGGCAGTCGTTACCGCACGGTGCTACCAATGTCACTCGGCTCATCCTACCCTGATGCCTTCGCCGGCTAAGGGCGTGTTGCTCGATACGCCGGAAGAACTGGGCAAGCATGCGCAGCTCGTCTACCAGCAGGTCGTGCAGCAGAAGCTGATGCCGCTGGGCAATGTGACGCAGATCACCGACGACGAGCGCACGATTATCGCCAAGTGGTTCGAAGGCGGCGCCAAGACGAACTGAGGCGCACGCTGATCAACAACAGAAAGGTTTATCGGAGCATGCCATTCGTTCCCTAGCGGGTGGCATGACCGGTGAGGGTTGAACGGGGCTACGGCCCCGTTTTTTTTGCTAAACATCAGCGGCGATGTGCTCCGCGTCGCCCGATTTCGGCTCGGTGATACAAGCCTTGGGGCGTTGGAGGGAGCACTGGCGGGCGCCCTCCAAGCGGGCTGCGAAGCGTAAGCAAGCTCTGAGCTGGCGCCAGAGCTCGATCTCTACGACTTACTTCCCAACGCCGAGCAACGCCAGCACTCCCAGCACCAGGAAGATCAGCGCCGCAATCCGATGCACCAGCGTGATCGGCATGCGCGCCGCAAACTTGTTGCCCATCAGCACAGCCGGTACGTTGGCCAGCATCATGCCGAATGTCGTGCCCGCGACCACCCACACGATGTCGTGAAAGCGCGCGGCCAGGGCCACCGTGGCGATCTGCGTCTTGTCGCCCATTTCGGCAAAGAAGAACGCGACGATGGTCGTGCCGAAGATGCCCAGGCCACGCTGCGTGTCGCTGGGCGCTTCTTCTTCGTCCAGCTTGTCGGGAATCAGCATCCAGCCCGCCATGGCGATGAAGCCCACACCGAGGATCCAGCGCAGCACGTTTTCGCCCAGTACGTGCGTAATCCAACCGCCGACCGCGCCGGCAAAGGCATGGTTGACGAGCGTGGAGACGAAGATACCGAGGATGATCGGGACCGGCTTGCGGAAACGCGCAGCCAGCAAGATCGACAGCAATTGCGTCTTGTCGCCGATTTCAGCGAGCGCGACGATGCCGGTGGAGACGAGAAAGGCTTCCATGTTGTTGTGGTGTCCGGGCCGTGTGCGAACCAATGACGCGCCACTGCCGGCCCTGTCCGCAGTGGGTTGTCATCGGTCTCGCCAGGCGCGTCACCGGGTGCCGGGGTGGCACCCTGAGTGCGGCTGACCACGCCATAACCGTCTGCCTGAGTCTTGGCGATCCTGGCGACGGTCAAGTCTGTTGACGTGGCCCCCGGGGTATCGACCCCGGGCGGCTACTCCCCAATGGAAGCGAGGATTATAAGTGCATCAGGCGTTGGCGCCAACTGCGAATTTGGCGGGCTCGCCTTGGATGTAAGTGGCGGATACAGCACGGTCCTCACCCAGCAGCGCCAACGAAAACAGCAGCTCTTCCAGCGTTTCCGAGCGCGCATTGCGGCGTGCCAGCAGCGGCGTGGCCGCCGGGTCCAGGACGATGAAGTCGGCTTCCGCGCCCGGCACGAAGCTGCCGACGCGGTCTTCCCAGCCCAACGCTTCGGCGGCGCCGCGCGTGGCCAGGTAGAACATGCGCAGCGCAGTCAGGTGATAGCCGCCCATGCGCGCGACCTTGTGCGCCGTGCCCATCGTGCGCAGCATTGAGAACGAGCTGCCCCCGCCAACGTCAGTGGCCAGCGTCAGTGCCAGGCGGTGCGCGTCGTTCTTGTGGAAGTTGTACAGGCCGCTGCCCAGGAACAGGTTGGACGTGGGGCAGTGCGCCACGGCCGCGCCGGATTCGGCCATGCGCTGGCGGTCGCCGTCGTCCAGCCAGATGGCGTGTCCGTAAAAGGCGCCTTTGCGCAGCAGGCCGTAGCGGTCGTAGACGTCCAGGTAGCTGCGTGCGTTCGGGAACAGGTCAGCCACCCATTTCACTTCGTCGGGGTTTTCTGCGACGTGGGTCTGGATGAAGACGTCTTTGTATTGCTTGGCGAGTTCTGCGCAGGCTTGCAACTGCGCTTCGCTCGACGTGGGCGCAAAGCGCGGTGTGATGGCGTAGGCCAGACGATCCTTGCCGTGCCAGCGGGAGATCAGGTCAGCCGTGTCACGCGCGCCGGATTCAGCCGTGTCGCGCAGGTATTCCGGGCAGTTGCGGTCCATCATCACCTTGCCGGTGATCATCCGCATGCCGCGTTGTTGAGCTTGCGTGAACAGCGTCTCGGCCGAGCTGCGATGCACGGTGCTCCACACCATCGCGCTGGTCGTGCCGTTGCGCAGTAGTTCGTCGAGGAAGAACGAAGCGACGCCGGCGGCGTACTCCTCGCTTTCGAAGCGGCGCTCTTCCGGGAAGGTGTACGTCTCCAGCCAGTGCAGCAGGCCCGGGGACGGCGACGCGATGATGTCCGTCTGCGGGAAGTGGATGTGCGTATCGATGAAGCCGGGCACGATCAGCTTGCCGCTGTAGTCGTGCAGTTGCGTGCCGGCGGGCAGGTTCTCGCGCAGTGCGGCGTAGTCGCCGGCCTGCACGACCTTGCCGCCCGCGACCACGAGCAGGCCGTCTTCCCAGTACTCATAAGCATCGCGCTCGCGATACTGCGGGTCGTGCAGGAAATGCAGCACGCGGCCGCGGTAAGCGTGAACGTTGTTGGAAGGCGGGGGCATCGTGGTCATCGTCGTCTCGTGGATTTTTAGTGTGTGGCTTTCCAGTGGTCGTCGACCTTGGCAAGCCACAGGGCTTTGTCCTGTTCGGGCAGGAAGGACGCCTCGAAGCTGTTGCGTGCGAGCGTGTGCGCATCGGCCGCAGACAGGTCGAGGGCGTTGAAGGTGGCGAGCCAGTTGGTGTTCATGTAGCCGCCAAAGTAGGCCGGATCATCGGAATGCAGCGTCACTGCGCAGCCCGCGGCCAGCAGTTGTTTGAGCGAGTGGTCGCGCAGGTCTGGATAGACCTTCAGTTTTTCGTTCGACAATGGGCAGACCGTCAGCGCGATACGTTCGGCGGCGAGGCGCTTGATGAGTGCGGCATCGTCGATGGCGCGTACGCCGTGGTCGATGCGCTCCACCTTCAGGATGTCCAGCGCATCGGTCACGTACTGTGCGGGGCCTTCCTCACCTGCGTGGGCCACCAGGTGCAGGCCGAGTTCCTTGCAGCGTGCGAACACGCGCACGAACTTCTCCGGTGGGTTGCCGCGCTCGGACGAATCCAGCCCCACGCCGATGATGCGGTTGGTCGGGTCCTGGATATAGGGCAGTGCCGCTTCGAGCGTGTCGAATGCGTCTGCCTCGCTCAGATGGCGCAGGAAGCAGAGGATCAGCGCGCTGGAAAAACCATGCTCGCGCTCGGCGTCGTCCAGAGCGCGGACGATGCCGTGAATGACCACATGCATGGGCACGTTGCGCGCGGTATGCGTCTGTGGGTCGAAGAAGATTTCGGCGTGGTGGACGTTGTCGGCAAGCGCGCGCGCGACATAAGCGGCCGTCATGTCGTAGAAATCCTGCTCGGTGAGCAGCACGCTGGCGCCCGCGTAATACAGGTCGAGAAACGATTGCAGATCGTCGAAGGCGTAGGCGGCACGTACTTCTTCCACCGACGCATACGGCAGCTTCACGCCGTTGCGCTCGGCCAGCGCGAACATCAGTTCGGGCTCGAGCGAGCCTTCGATGTGGATGTGCAGTTCGGCTTTCGGGCTGGTGGCGATGCGCTCTGCAAGGGCGGGGGAGATCGGCATGGTCAGGCGGATGTGGGGGTGCGGTAAGGAACCGCCGCGCCGCTGCTGGCACTGGTGAGCGCATGCTGTTGCAGCTCTCGCACCTGCAGAAGTTGCGCGACGACGGATACCGCAATGATATCCGGCGCCTTGTCCACGATGCCCGCCACGCCAATCGGGCACACCATTTCTGGCAGGCGTGCCGGGTCTACGCCGTGCTCGACCATGCGGTGCTCGAAGCGCGCGCGCTTGGTCTTGGAACCGATCAGGCCGAAGTAGGCAAAGTCCGTGCGGCGCATGATGCGTTCGCACAGCGCGAGGTCCAACGCATGGTTGTGCGTCATGACCAGGAAGTAGCTGCCGGCGGGCGCGTGATCGATCACGGCTTCCGGCGTATCGGTGGATTCGATGACGACGTTCGACGGCACTTCCGTGGGGAAGGGGAACATCGCATCGCGCTCATCCACCCACGTGACGCGGCAGGGCAGATGCGCCAGCGCGCGCACGATGGCGTGGCCGACATGGCCCGCGCCGCACAGCACGATCGACATGTCGGGCGGCAGGACGGTTTGCGTGAAGCCGCTGGCGTCCAGTTGCACGCCGGCCGCGGCGGCGTCGCCTACGTTTGCTTCAACCGCCACCGCAGGATCAGCGCAGACGAAGCGGCGCAGGCTGCGTCGTTGGCGCATGGCGTCGTCGGCCAGGGCGATCCATTCCACATCACGCGTGTCGAGTCGTTCAAGCGACAGCCGCACCACGCCGCCGCAGCATTGGCCAAGCGCAGGCCCAAGTGGAATGCGTACGAACTGGCGGCGAGCTTCGCCGGTGGCTTCCGGCGCGTCCATCATCGCCTGGGCGATTTCCATCGCACGCCATTCCAGATGCCCGCCACCGATAGTGCCGAAGAAGCCGTCGGCGCCCACCAGCATGAGCGTGCCTGGCTCGCGCGGGGCAGAGCCTTGCACGTCCGTCACCGTGACCAGCACGCACGGCTGCTCCGCTTGCACGGTGGCGAGCACGTCGGCGAAACGGAAGGGGCGCAGTTGCGTGTGGTCCATGGGGGCTCCCAACTCAGGCCGACAGCGGGGCGCTGCGGATAGCGTCCACAGCCTTGAGGATTTCCTCGCTGGTGGCGGGTGCATTCAGCGGTAGGCTCGTACGGCCATCGCCCACGGCAGCCACCGCATCGCGAATGGCGAAGAACACCGAGAACGGCAGCAGCAGCGGCGGCTCACCCAGCGCCTTGGAGCGGTGGATGCTGTCTTCCACGTTGGCGTTGTTGAACAGGTGCACGCGGAAGTCCGTCGGGCAGTCGTTGACCGTCGGGATCTTGTAGGTGGACGGCGCGTGCGTCATCAGCTTGCCGTTTTTGTTCCACCACAGCTCTTCGGTCGTCAGCCAACCCATGCCCTGAATGAACGCGCCTTCCACCTGGCCGATGTCGATGGCCGGATTGATCGATCGGCCGGCGTCGTGCAGCACGTCGGCGCGCAGCAGGCGCCATTCGCCGGTGAGCGTGTCAACCACTACTTCCGAGACTGCCGCGCCATAGGCGTAGTAGTAGAACGGACGGCCCTTGAGCTTGGCTTGATCCCAGTGCAGCTTGGGTGTGGCGTAGAACCCGTCGGACCACAATTGCACGCGGGCAACATAGGCCTTGCCGATCAGTTCATCGAATGGCACGCGGCGTGCACCGATTTCCAGATGGTCGCCCACGATCGCCACCGTCTCGACGGGCACTTCGTAGTGCTCGGCGGCAAACGCGATCAGGCGCTGGCGGATCTGGCGTGCGGCGTCTTGCGCAGCCTTGCCGTTCAGGTCGCTGCCGGTTGATGCAGCCGTGGCGGATGTGTTGGCGACCTTGCTGGTGTCCGTGGCCGTCACGCGGATGCGCGTGAACGACACGCCCAGTTCGTGCGCCACGACCTGCGCGACCTTGGTGTTCAGGCCCTGGCCCATTTCGGTGCCGCCGTGGTTCACCAGGATCGAGCCGTCGTTGTAGACGTGCACAAGCGCCCCGGCCTGGTTGAAGTGCTTCACGTTGAACGAGATGCCGAACTTCACCGGCGTCAACGCCAGACCGCGCTTGAGCACCGGGCTGGTCGCATTGAACGCGCGAATCGCTTCGCGGCGGGCGCGGTAGTCGGAGGTGGCCTCCAGCTCGTCGAGCAGTTCGTGGATGACGTTGTCTTCCACGGTCTGGCCGTACGGCGTGACGTTGTTCTTGTCCTTGCCGTACAGATTGGCGCGGCGCACATCGAGCGGGTCCTTGCCGACCGACCGCGCGATGTTGTCCATGATGTACTCGATGGCAAACGCGCCCTGCGGGCCGCCGAAGCCGCGGAAGGCAGTGTTCGACTGCGTGTTGGTGCGTGCGCAGAAACCGTCGATCTCTACCTCGGGCAGCCAGTAGGCGTTGTCGAAGTGGCAGATGGCGCGCGTCATCACGGGGCCCGACAGGTCGGCCGAAAAACCGGCGCGCGACGTCATGTCCACCTTGACGCCCTGGATGCGGCCGTCGTCGTCGTAGCCGGCTTCATAGGCGAAGCGGAAGTCGTGCCGCTTGCCGGTGATCATCATGTCGTCGTCGCGGTCCGGACGCAGCTTGACCGGGCAGGCAAGTTTCCATGCTGCCAGCGACGCACAGCAGGCGAACAGGCCCGACTGCGATTCCTTCCCGCCGAAACCGCCGCCCATGCGGCGGCATTCGACCAGCACCTGGTTGGCGTGCCAGCCCAGCATGTGCGACACCATGTGCTGCATCTCGGTCGGGTGCTGTGTCGAGCACCACACGTGCATGCCGTTGTCTTCCTTCGGCACCGCGTACGAAATCTGGCTTTCGAGGTAGAACTGCTCCTGGCCGCCCAGCGACATCTTGCCGGTTTCAGAGCGGGGTGCAGTGGCGATGCGCTCAGCCGGTTCGCCGCGCTTGAGGTGCATCGGGGGCAGCACGGATTTGCCGGCCGCACGCGCCTCTTCCGGGGTCAGCAGCGGGGGCAGAACTTCGTATTCGATATTGCCCAGACGCGCCGCGCGGCGCGCAGCATCGTGCGATGTGGCCACCACGATGAACATCGGCTGGCCGATGAAGTGCACCGTGTCGGTGGCGAGGATCGGGTCGTCGTGGATGATCGGGCCGCAATCGTTCGTGCCGGGAATGTCGGCCGACGTGAACACCGCCACCACGCCGGGCGCGGCCTTCACGCGGTCCAGATCCATGTTGACGATGCGCGCATGCGCCTGCGTGCTCATGCCGAGCGCCGCGTGCAGCGTGCCGGCCAGTTCGGGAATGTCGTCGGTGTACGTGGCGGTGCCCGCAACATGCAGGTGTGCGGATTCGTGCGGGCGAGAAATGCCCACCACAGCGCCGCGCTGGCCAGACATGGCCGCAGCAATATCGGCTTCCGCCAGCAGGAAGGCTTCGGTTTGCTTGTTCATGTTCTTACGCTGCCGTGAGGGTATTCAATTCGACCGCGCGCACATTGATCTGTTCGGGTGCGAGTGGCGTATCGGTGCGGGTTTCCAGCCAGAAGCGGTACACCGTGTTGGCGGCCGATACGCGGCGATAGTTGTCGGTGGCGCGCATGTCGGTCAGCGGGGTGTAGTCGCGCGACATGGCTGCCATGGCAGCACGCACGGTCGCTTCATTCCAGGGCTGGCCGACGATGGCGTTTTCCGTCTCCGTCGCGCGCTTGGACGTTGCCGCCATGCCGCCGTAGGCGATGCGTGCGCTGCGCACGATGTCATCGTCCAGTTCGATGGCCAGCGCTGCGCACACGGCAGAAATGTCTTCGTCAAAGCGCTTGGACAGTTTGTACGTGCGAAAGCGCAGAGCATCGCGGCCCTCACGCGCGGGGATGCGCAGGCCAGCCACGAATTCCCCTTCTTCCATCGCGTTCTTCTGATAGGCGAGGTAGAGGTCTTCGAGTGGCAATTCGCGGCGGACTTCGCCACGTTGCAGCACGACGCGCGTGCCGATGGCGATAAGCGCAGGCGCGGAGTCACCAATCGGCGAGCCGTTTGCGACGTTGCCGCCCAGCGTGCCGGCATTGCGGATCGGCAGCGAGGCAAAGCGCTTCCACAGCTCGGTCGTCTCAGGGTAGTCCGCCGCCAGGAATTCGTAGGCTTTTTCCAGCGAGACAGCAGCGCCGATCTCGATCCAGCCGTCGCGCTTTTCCAGTGCGTACAGGTCGGCCACTTGGCCGATGTACAGGATGTCGCCCAGGTCGCGGAACTGCTTGGTGACCCACAGGCCGACGTCGGTGCTGCCGGCCAGGATGCGGATGTTCGGATGCGCGGCCTTGATGGCGGCAAAGGCCGATGCGGTGCGCGGTGCGTAGAAGCGCGGTGCGTTCTCGGTGCCGACGGGCGCATAGCCGAAGGTGTCCTTGCGTTGCAGCTTGCGCAGCGTTTCGGCCAGTTGCGTGCGGTCGATGCCGGCAGGGGAGGGCAGCTCGAACATGCGTTCGCCGGCGTCGATGATCGGACGGTAGCCAGTGCAGCGGCAGAGGTTGCCGGTGAGCGAATCGCAGATGGTCTGGCGCGAGGGAATTGGAGCCTGATTGCCGGTGTTCTCGTACAGGGCGTAGAGCGACATGACGAAGCCTGGCGTGCAGAAGCCGCACTGCGACCCATGGCACTCCACCATGGCCTCTTGCACCGGGTGCAGCGTGCCATCCTTGCCACGCACGTCTTCCACGGTGAACAGCGCCTTGCCGTCGAGCGTGGGCAGGAACTGGATGCACGCGTTGACGGCCTTCAGGCCGACGCTGCCGTCTTCTTGCAGTTCACCGAGCACGACGGTACAAGCACCGCAATCGCCCTCGGCGCACCCTTCCTTGGTGCCGGTGCAGTGTGCGTCTTCACGCAGGTATTGAAGCACCGTCCGGGTGATCGGGGCGTCCGTGACGGTGCGGACCTGGCCGCGGTGGAAGAAGCGGATGGGCTGAGTCTCCATGGGGGTTCTACGCCTGTTTGTGTGTGTAACGGAACCATAGCACCGGGCCAGGAATGCAATATTTGGCCCATGTGATAACCCGCATCGGAAAGCCAAAATCCGGGGTATACCCGCCGGTAGCGGTCTGGCGGCGCGGCGTGCAGGTGACATACACTGACAGCGTCCCCAAGCACTTCTTTTAGAAGGGTCGGCGCAGCCGTTACCCGCCTCCAGATGCACGGCAAAGATCACCTCGATACCTACCTCCTGCGCGTTCTCTACACGCTGCTCACCGAGCAGAGCGTGACGCGTACGGCGGTCAAGCTCGGCCAGTCGCAGCCGGCCATCAGCAATACGCTCAAGCGCCTGCGCGAGATCACCGGCGACGCCATCCTGGTGCGCGGCAAGAACGGCATGGTGCCGACCGAGCGCGGCCACGATTTGCTGGCGCTCGCGCAGCAGAGCCTGGAGGCGATGGAGCGCATCGCCCGCCCGTCGCAGGAATTCGACCCCGGCAACACCACCCGCACGTTTCACCTCGGTGCGCCGGATTACCTCGATGCCTTTTTCCTGCCCAACATCGTCGAGCGTCTGCGCAAGCAGGCACCGCAGGCCAAGTTGGTGGTGCATCCGCTCAATGCCGGCGTCGATTACCTTGCTGCGCTGGAGCAGGGCGGCATGGACCTCGTGATCGGCAACTGGCTCTCGCCGCCGGAACATCTGCACATTTCGCCGTTGTTCGACGATGAAGTCGTCTGCATGTTGGGGGCGCAGCACCCGCTGGCGCGCAAGGGGATCTCGCTCAAGCACTACGTGGAAATGCCGCATCTGGCGCCCGCGCCGTACGCCGTCATGCAGCGCAGCATGATCGATCAAGCACTTGCGGAGCAGGGGCTGAAGCGGCAGATCCAAGTGTCGCTGCCATATTTCGGGCTGGTGCCGTATGTGCTGATGCGCACCGATCTGGTCTTCACCACTGGCCGCCAGTTCGCTGCGCACTGCGCCCAGTATTTGCCGATCCGCATCCTGCCGACGCCCATGGCGTTCCCGAAGATGCGCTTCTACCAGCTCTGGCATGAACGCAGCCATGCCGCGCCCGATGTGATGTGGCTGCGCCGCATGATCGGCGAGGTGGCGGCAGAGTTGCCGCAGCATTCGCAGTTGGAATCGGCGGTGGCCTGAAGCTGCACCGCCGCCGCTCAGCCATGCCGCCGCGCGGGGGGGCTACTTTCCGCTTGCGACGGCCTTCCCGTAGTCCGGGAAAAACACCTGTTCCCCGTTGACCTTGAAACCGGCGATCACTTGCTGACCCTCCGGTGACGTGATCCATTCGATCAGCCTGGTCGCATCAGCGTAGTTGACGCTGGGGTATTTCTTCGGGTTGACCGCGATGATGCCGTAGGGATTGAACATGCGCGGGTCTCCGGCCAGCACGATGTCGAGACCCGTCTTGGCGCGGTAGGCGCCGTAGGTTGCGCGGTCCGAGAGCGTGTAGGCGTTCATCTGCGCGGCCATGTTCAGCACTTCGCCCATTCCGAGCCCCGCGCTGACGTACCACGGCCTGCCTTTCGGGTCGATGTTGGCCGTCTTCCAGTAAGCCTTTTCCATGACGTCGGTGCCGGAGTTGTCACCGCGCGAGATGAACTTGGTGCCGGCTTTTTCGCCCGCCGCGGCGACGGTCTCCATCCCCTGGATGACGTTCTTCTGGCCACGCACGTGAGCCGGGTCTGCCTCGGGGCCGACGAGGATGAAGTCGTTGTACATCACGTCGCGGCGGTCGATGCCGCCGCCTGAGGCGACGAAGGCGTCTTCCAGTTGGCGGGCGTGCACGAGCACCACATCCACGTCCCCCGATTCACCCAGCTTGACTGCCTTGCCGGTGCCAACGGCAATCACGTGCACATGGATGCCAGTGGCCGCCTCGAACTTGGGTAACAGGACTTTCAGCAGACCGGAATTTTCAGTGCTGGTGGTGGTGGCCATGCGGAGATCGCCAGCATATGCGGCCGTGGCGAGCGCGAGTGTCATGCAGATGACTGCAGACAGCCGAAGGGTTTGGAACAATCCGGGCATGTTGTGGGGTCAGCGGGAAGGCGTGGACGCTTTATGTCGGATGCTGCATGATGACAGCAACGTCGGGGGCGGTCAGCGGCCACGATATGCCCGCCCCGGGGATGAGCAGGATTGTTCTCCCGGGCCACGGCGGAAGTAAATAGGAAACCATAAACATAATGACATTCCAGTTCGAAGTATTTCCGGTGGTGGGGCCGGACGACAACCCGCGCGCCAACGGCAAAGTGTTTCAGTTGCTGCGGGCGGTGCGCGAGACGGGGTCGCTGCACCGGGCGGCCAAACAGGTGGGGCTGTCGTACCGGCACGCCTGGGGGGTGATGCGGTCGTGGGAAGAAATGCTCGGCCGCTCGCTGCTCGACATGGAGCGCGGCCGGGGGGCTTCGCTCACGCTCTTTGGCGAGCGCATGTTGCGCGCCGAGATGCGCTTGCGTGAGCAACTCGATCCGGCGCTGCACCAAGCCATGGGGCAGTTCCTCTCCGAGCTGGAAGATGCCTCCCAGTCGCAGGCGCGCATCCGTTTCTCGGGCAGTCATGATCCGGCCGTGGAAGTGCTGGCCGAGACGTTCGCGCGGCAAAGCCACGGTGCCCACATCGATACCGTGTTCTGCAGTGCTGTTGAAGGGCTGATCTGCCTGCAGGAAAAGCAATGCGAGGTGGCCGGCTTCTATGTGGCACCGCAGCAGGGTGCTGGCTCGATCGCGCACCAGACCTTGCGTAAGTGGCTGCGCCCGACGGCCGTACGCCTGATCGCCCTGGCCGATCGCGAGCAGGGGCTGATGATGTCGGCGGAATGGGCCGGGCGGGTGCAGTCATTGGGCGACCTGGCGCGTACGCAGGCCCGCTTCATCAACCGCCAGCGCAGTTCGGGCACGCGTTTGCTGTTCGATCAACTGCTGGTGGCTGCGGGTCTGTATCCCGACCAGATCCACGGGTATGACGAGCAGGAATTCTCCAGCGACAAGATCGCCGTGGCCGTGCAGGAAGGGCGAGCGGACGTCGGCTTCGGCCTGCGCCCGGGCGCCGAAGCCCATGGCCTGCACTTTGTGCCGCTGACGCGCGAAACGTATTACCTGGCGGTGCGCCGCAATGACGCGCTGTCGCCCTGGGTGCGCGAGCTGATCGAGCGCATTGGCCAGCCAGCCTTTCGCGAAGGGCTGGGCCACCTCGCAGGCTACCGACCGACCGAGCACGTTTCGCTGCTGACCGCAGAGCAGGCGCTGCCCTGGCACGCTGACGAGGCCCGCGCGCTGGCCCGCTGAAGTCGTGCGAACATGGCGGGGTTTGCGCGATCGAGCGCCCCGTCCATGTTCTGCCCATGTCACGTTTCTCCGTCTGGACCCAAGCCCTGCGCATGCTGCGCCGCGACTGGCGCGCCGGCGAACTGAACCTCCTGCTCGTCGCGCTGGTGCTGGCCGTGGCCGCGCTGGCGTCCGTCAGTTTCCTGGCCGACCGCATGCATGCCGGCTTGGAGCGCGATGCGCGTCAACTGATCGGCGCGGATGTGCTTGTCGTGTCCGACCAGCCGTTGCCACCCGACATCGAGGCGCATGCGCGTGCGAGCGGCCTGCAGGTCACGCACACCGCCACCTTCCCCAGCATGGCGAGCACGTTGGCCAAGGGCGCCTCAGGCGAACCCGCTTCGCAACTCGCCGCCATCAAGGCCGTCGACATGGGTTACCCGCTGCGCGGCACCCTCAAGGCGAGCGATGACGGGCGCGACACCGTGGGCGCGCCAATCCGGGGCATTCCTGCCGCAGGCACGGTGTGGGTGGACGCACCGCTGCTCGAAGCGCTCGGCATTCGCGTGGGCGATGCGATCCGCCTGGGCACGCGCACGTTCAAGATCGCTCACGTCATCACCCAGGAACTCGATCGCGGCGCGGGCTTCATGAATTTCGCCCCCCGGGTGATGTTGCCGATGTCGGATCTGGGTTCGACGGGCCTCGTCACTTACGGCAGCCGGGTGACGTATCGCTTGCTGGTGGCGGGCCCCGATGCCGCTGCCAGTGCGTTCCACACCTGGGCCGAGAACGAAACGAAGACGCGCCAACTGCGTGGCGTGCGCGTTGAGTCGTTGCAGAACGGCCAACCGCAGATGCGCGAAACGCTGGACCGCGCCGAGCGCTTCCTCTCGCTCGTTGCCTTGCTGGCCGCGATGATTGCCGCAGTGGCGATCACCATGGCCGCGCGCCGATACACCGCGCGGCATACCGATGCGGTGGCGGTCATCAAGTGCCTGGGGCTCAAGCAGGGGCAGATTCTCGGCACGTTCGCGCTGGAGTTTTTGTTGATCGGCGTGCTGGGTTCGGCCGTGGGCGTGGCGCTGGGTTATGGCGCGCACTGGTTGTTGCTTGCGTCGCTCGGTGATCTGGTCACGGTGACATTGCCCGCGCCATCTGTCTGGCCTGCGGTAGTGGGCGTGGCGGCGGGGCTGGTGCTGCTCATTGGCTTTGCCGTGCCGCCGTTGCTGAGCCTCGTGCGCGTGGCGCCGCTGCGCGTACTGCGGCGCGATGTGGCTGAGCGCGCCGTTGCTGCGTGGATTGGCTATGCGCTGGGCGCGGCGGCATTCTTCGCGTTGCTCGTGGTATCTGCGCGCGACGTGAAGCTCGGTGCGCTGACGGCCGCCGGGTTTGCCGGCGCCATCGTTGTGTTTGCGCTCCTGGCCGCCGGTGGCTTGCGCGCGCTGGCGGTATCGCTGGGGCGTGGTCGTGCGCTCAGCGTGGGTTGGCGCTTTGCACTGGCCGTACTGGAGCGCCGTCGCGGCGTGAGCGTGCTGCAAACCGTATCGCTTGCCGTCGGCCTGATGGCGCTGCTGTTGCTCGCCATGACGCGCAATGACCTGATCCGCTCGTGGCACAACGCCACCCCGGCCGATGCGCCCAACCGTTTCATCATCAATATCCAGCCCGATCAGATGCGGGCAGTGGCGCAGGCCCTTGCCCAAGCTGACGTAGCGGACCCAAAGCTCTACCCGATGGTGCGCGGACGCCTAACCCAGGTGAATGGCCAGGTGATCGACCGCCAGACCTATGCCGAATCGCGCGCCCGCAACCTGGTCGAACGCGAATTCAACCTGTCGTACGCTACCGAGCGGCCGCCTGAAAATCGCATTGTTTCCGGCCAATGGTTCAGCGGGCAGAAGCCCGAGGCCTCGGTGGAAGAGGGCATTGCCAAGACGCTCAACCTGCGCCTGGGCGACGTGCTGCGTTTCGACGTCGCCGGGCAGACGGTGGATGCGCCCATCACGTCATTGCGCAAGCTCGACTGGAGTTCGATGCGCGTAAATTTCTTCGTGATCTTGCCGCCCGTGGCGCTGCACGACATGCCGCAGACGTACGTGACCGCGTTCCGCATTCCCGCCGGGCAGGCCGATCTGCCGGCCAAGCTCGTGCGTGAGTTTCCGAACCTCACGGTGGTCGATACCGAACTGATCTTGCAGCAGGTGCAGGGCGTGCTGGATCAGGTAACGGCGGCGGTGGAATTCCTCTTCGTCTTTACGTTGGCGGCGGGTGTGCTGGTGCTCTATGCCGCGCTCTCCGGCTCGCGTGACGAGCGCTTGCGCGATGCCGGCGTGCTGCGCGCGCTGGGCGCGGGCTCCGCTGTGGTACGCCAGACGCAGTATGCAGAAGTGCTGATCGTTGGCGGCTTGGCCGGGCTGATGGCCGGCGTGGGCGCAATCGCCATCGGCTGGGTGCTCTCGGCGCACGTGTTCGATTTTCCGTATCGTTTCAACCCGGCGATCCTGCCGGTGGGCGTTGTGAGCGGCATGGCCTGTGCCTTTGTTGGCGGCTGGCTGGGCTTGCGCGACGTGCTGCGTCGCCCGGCCATGGCAACGCTTCGTGACGCATGACGACGCCTAAATTTTTTGACGTGACTGACGCTGTATGACTGACGCAACTTCCGGCCAGGAAACCCTGGCTTTTGACCTGATTGGCGGCGAAGCGCGCGTGCGCGAACTCGTTGATCGCTTCTACGACCTGATGGATCTGGAGCCCGAGTTTGCCGTGCTGCGCGCACTGCATCCGCAAAGCCTGGATGGATCGCGCGACAAGCTGTTCTGGTTCCTGTGCGGTTGGCTGGGCGGCCCGAATCATTTCATCGAGCGCTTTGGCCACCCGCGCTTGCGCGCGCGCCATCTGCCGTTCGAGATCGGCACGCAGGAGCGTGATCAATGGATGCGCTGCATGGCACTCGCCATGCAAGATATCGGCTTGGACGAAGCCCTGCAGATGCGCCTGATGCAGGCGTTCTGGCAGACCGCCGATTGGATGCGGAACGTGCAGCGCTAAGGTGCCGCGCTATAGCGCACCTTGCAAAAAAAAGGAGACCCCGATGATCGGTTTGCCCACCGCCGATGACGTGCTCGCGTTTTGGTTCGGCAACGCGCCGCTGATCGACGCACGGCCGGAATGGTTCACCAAATCCGACGCGTTCGATACCGAGATCCGCGCGCGCTTCATGCCGCTGTGGGAAGCGCTTTCTACGGGCGACGCCGACACCTGGATGGATACGCCGCTCGAAGCCATCGCGCGCATCGTTGTGCTCGACCAGTTCTCGCGCAACATGTTTCGCGGCAGTGCGCGCGCGTTTGCCAGCGACGCGGCTGCGTTGCACACCGCACAGATCGTCGTGGCCGCGGGCTGGGATGCGCGACTGCCGACGCGCCATCACCGCATGTTCTGTTACCTGCCTTTCGAGCATAGCGAGGCACTGTCTGCGCAGGACGAATCGATTCGCCTCTACACGCGCCTGCGCGATCAGGAAGGCGATGCGGACTCGCTCATCTGGGCGGAGAAGCACCGCGAGATCGTGGCGCGCTT
This sequence comes from Ralstonia pickettii, assembly GCF_000607165.1. Classification (GTDB taxonomy): domain Bacteria; phylum Pseudomonadota; class Gammaproteobacteria; order Burkholderiales; family Burkholderiaceae; genus Ralstonia; species Ralstonia holmesii. Next base: position 428,454 of record NZ_JFZG01000003.1, read on the forward strand.
CGGGCGTTTCCCCCATCGCAACGAAGCCCTCGGGCGCGTTTCCACACCCGAGGAAGTTGCGTTTCTGACCCAGCCAGGATCGTCGTTTTAGGCCAACGGCGCCTTCCTGCTCAACGGCTCAACACCGAATACATCAGTGTTCCCGAGAAGGTGAGCAGTACGAGCGCTGCACCGCGCAACAGTTTGGGCGTGTGAGACGCCCACGTGCGCCGTGTCGTGAGCAGCATGCCCAAATACGACCAGCCGATAGCAATGGGCACCAGCACGACCAGGAACGTGGCGATGGTCCGCCCAAAATCGGCTGCGGACTGGAATGCTGCGAGCGGGAAGAGCGTGCTTGCAAACAGCAGCGCCTTCGGGTTCATCAACGTGGTGGCGAACATGTCGCGCAAGCTGACAGGATTCGCCGCAACGTGCTGCAGTGCACCGCTTTGTCGCCAGATCTTTGCGGCCAAGTAGAGGATGTACGCGGAACTCAGCAGTTTGACGACGGCTGGCAGCCACGGCTGACTGACCGACAGCGCGGTCAGAAAGAATCCCCACAGCGAGATTGAAGTGACATAGCCCAGCGCCTCTACGGCAATGAGCGGGCTCGTCCGCCGCACGCCCACTTTGAGGCCGGACGAGAGCAGCAGCATGTTCGTCGGCCCCGGCATGATCAGCACCAGGGACGCGTACAGCGCCATCGTAAGCAACGAATCTTGCATGTCGCCCTACGTGCGCTCGCGACGCTCCGACCACTTGTCGACGGTCTCGCGGGGCGCACGCGCCAGCATGTCGATCAACGCGGCGGGGTCGTCGCTCACGTGCAGCAGGTCAGCGTGGTGGCGCTTGAGGAAGCCTTCCTGCACAGCATGGTCGATGAAGGCGAGCAGTTTGTCGTAGAAGCCCGCTACGTTCAGCAGGCCGATCGGCTTGTTGTGATAGCCGAGCTGCAGCCACGTAAATGTTTCGAATAGCTCTTCGTACGTGCCGACGCCGCCGGGCATGGCGATGAAGGCATCCGCACGATCGGCCATCATCTGCTTGCGCTGGTGCATGCTGTCGACGATGTGCAGCTCGGTCAGGTCTTTATGGCCGACCTCCTTGCGCACCAGCGATTTCGGGATGATGCCGATCACCGGGGTGCCGCCTTGCAGCACCGCGTCGGCCACCACGCCCATCAGGCCGACGTTACCGCCGCCATAGACGAGCGTGAGGTCACGCTTGACCATCTCGCTGCCCAGCGCGATGGCATTGGCTTTGTATTCCGGGCGCTCGCCGGGGCTGGAACCGCAATAAACGCAGATCGATTTCATTGGGCGGGAGTTTTGTTGCCGGAGGTGCTGATGGGCGGATCATTGCTGCGGCTCACCGCCAGCAAATCGAACGCCCGCCGCGGCTTGCCGCGCAGGTAAGGCGCGAGGATCGACAGGATGTGGTAGCTCGCGCCGTGCAGGTGATCGCGGATTGCGTTCTGGTCGTTGTACTGGCGTGGGTGCTGCACGAACTGGAACGACAGCCAGTAGGTGGCGATCACGACGATGTTGGTGCAGATGACATCGATTTGCTCGGCCGTGGCTTCCATCTCGCCGTCTTCGATGAACTGGTGGCAGATGTCCATGGCGAAGTGGCGCTTCTGCTCGACGATGCGCTTGAAGTTCAGTTCAAGCATGCGATTGCGTGCGAGCAGATCGTTGATGTCGCGGTACAGGAAGCGGTAGTTCCAAAGAAACTCCGACATGTACTGCAGGTAGCCCCAGGTCTCGTCGAGTGTGGCCTTGTGGTCATCCGGCAGCTTCAGACGGCGCGCGATCTCCTGCTCGAACTGCACGAAGATCGAGTTGATGATGTCGTCCTTGTTGCGGAAGTGGTAGTACAGGTTGCCCGGGCTGATCTCCAGCTCTTCGGCGATCGTCGTGGTGGTGACGTTGGGCTCGCCCAGGTCGTTGAACAGGCGCAGCGACACTTCGAGGATGCGATCGCGCGTGCGGCGCGGGCCGGTGGAATGCTGCTTGGTTTCCATTGACTGCCAAGGCCGGTGGCCCTGTCTCCGTGGCGTATTGGTGCCCGGATTATAAGAGATCGTGCTTGTGCAACGACCCCTACATGCTGTGGGGCCGACATTGCCAAACGTTGTCGCCGGTTTTCGCTGGTGTTCCTAATGCAACAGCGAGGCCACCCATGGCCAGGCGATCGCCAACCACGTCCCCATGCACAGCAGCAGGGCCAGCATGACGGCTGCGCTGCCGAAATCCTTGGCACGCTTGGAAAGCCCGTGCTGTTCCAACGAGATACGGTCGACCGCCGCTTCCACGCTCGAATTGAGCAGCTCGACGATGAGCACCAGCACCAGCGTACCGAGCATCAGAATGCGCTCGACCACCGTGGCTGGGATGACGAACGCGCAGGGCAGCAGGATTGCGCACAGCGTCAATTCCTGGCGGAACGCGCTTTCCTCGTCGATGGCGAAGCGGATGCCGCTGATGGAGTTCTTGAGCGCAAACCATGCCCGCGTGATGCCGCGATTGCCCTTATGCGGGTTGTCGGCCGGCGAATAGGCGCCGGCCGCTGGTGGTGCAGGTGGATTTTCCAGACGCCGGTCCGGCGGGGTGGTGGGCTTCATGGAACGCAAGGCTCAGGCACCCGCGGCGGTGGACGGCTCGGCGGCCTTGGTGTTGCCGGCCGGTGCGGCGGGCATCGGGCGCAGGTGCGCGAGGAATTGCTCCGAGGCCGCGTGCCACGAGAACTTCTCGGCATGCGCACGCGCCGTGGCACGGTCGATACGCAGCGCTTCCAGGCATGCTTCGCGCAAGTCTTCGCGCAACGCACCGGCCGGTGAATCGCCAAGCACGTCGATCGGCCCCGTCACCGGATACGCGGCAACCGGCAGGCCGCTGGCCAGTGCCTCCAGCAGTACCAGGCCGAACGTGTCGGTGCGGCTCGGGAAGACGAACACGTCGGCCGAGGCGTACACCTTGGCCAGCTCCGGTTGCTTGAGTACGCCGAGGTAGCTCGCGTTCGGGTACTTCGCCTTCAGCCCGGCCAGGGCGGGGCCTTCACCCACCACCCATTTGGAGCCCGGCAGATCCAGCTCCAGGAAGGCTTCGACGTTCTTCTCCACGGCCACACGGCCGACGTACAGGAAGATCGGATGGGCCGTATTAAGCACGTTGCTGCGCTGGGCGGTGAAGATGTCCAGATCCACGCCGCGCGTCCACAGCACGCCATTGGTGATGCCGTAGTCGGCAAGGTCTTTCAGCACTACGGGTGTCGGTGCCATCACCGCCTGGGCAGGGCTGTGGAACCAGCGCAGAAAGCGATACGTCCACGCCAGCGGAATGCCGAAGCGCGCCTGCACGTACTCCGGAAAACGGGTGTGGTACGCGGTCGTGTAGGGCAGCTTGTGGCGCAGCGCGTAGGCGCGTGCGGCGAGGCCCAGCGGGCCTTCGGTGGCAATGTGTAGCGCCTGCGGGGCGAACTTCTCGATGCGCTCGCGCACGCGCTTGGCCGGCAGGATCGACAGGCGGATTTCCGGATACGTCGGGCACGGCACCGTCTTGAATTCCAGCGGCGTGATCATGTCGACGATGTGCCCCATGGCTTCCAGTTCGCGACGCGTCTGGGTGAGGGTACGGACGACGCCGTTGACCTGCGGTTCCCAGGCATCGGTGACGATCATGACTTTCACGGGCTCTCCTTGGGGGGTAGGTTGGGCTGCGGCGTGCTGCACGAGGTCGATGCTGGTGTTGGTCATAGGGGCTTCCATTAGGCGGCGGCCGCAGCGGCACGGCGTGCGCGGCGGGATGTGCGCGGCGCATCGAGCAGATGCGTCCAGTAGACGATCTGCAGTTCGCCTTCCATGGTTTCGACCAGGGCAGAAAGGCTCTCCACCCAGTCGCCGTCGTTGCAGTAAAGCTGGCCGTCGATCTCGCGGATCTCGGCTTTGTGGATATGCCCGCAGACCACGCCGTCGCAGCCGCGGCGGCGCGCTTCGTCCGTCATCACGCGCTCGAACGAATTGATGAAGTTGACTGCGTTCTTGACCTGATGCTTCAGGTATTGCGACAAAGACCAGTACGGAAACCCAAGCCGCACGCGGATGCGGTTGAAGTGCCGGTTCATCGCCAGGATGAAGGTGTAGAGCGAGTCGCCCACGTAGGCCAGCCAGCGGGCGTGCTGCATCACGCCGTCAAACAGGTCGCCGTGCACAACCCACAGGCGCTTGCCCGTGGCGGTCACGTGCACTGCATCTTCAGCGACTTCGATATCGCCAAAGTTCAGGCCGTGGAACTGACGCGCCATCTCGTCGTGGTTGCCCGGGATGAACACCACACGAGTACCTTTGCGCGCGCGGCGCAGCACCTTCTGCACCACATCGTTGTGTGCCTGCGGCCAGTACCAGCCCTTGCGCAGTTGCCAGCCGTCAACGATGTCCCCCACCAGGTACAGCGTGTCCGATTCGTGGTGCTTCAGAAAGTCGAGCAGGTAATCGGCCTGGCAGCCCGGCGTGCCGAGGTGGATGTCCGACAGCCAGATCGTGCGGTAGCGCTGGATTTTTTCGGCAGGCGGGTCAGTGTCTGTGTCAGCCGAGTGCTCTGGCGCCAACGCGGAAGTTGGCGTGGCGGCCGGTGCTTCGTGCTCGCGTACATCGCCACGGCCCGCTGGCACAGCCGAGCCCAGCGCGCCGGCAGCGGCAAGTCCTGCAGCCATTTGCATCAGAGGCGGTGGAGCATTCCAGTCGGAACCGGTGAGGGGAGCAGCGCGAAAGCGTTGCGCGAGGCGGCGGAGGAAACCAGGGCGCGATGGCAGATTTGGCAGGACCATGTCGGCAACAGAGGCTGCGTTGGACGGATTTCGCCATCGCTGCATGAAAGAGCCGTGTCAGAAACATGACCGTCACATGACGTGTTTGCCGAGAAGGGGGTGGGCTTGCGCCCGAGACCTGCGCCGGGCGCGCGTTTCAGGCCGATGAGATCGCGGAGAGGCCTTCAATGCGGGTGAGTTCCGTCAGCACAGCGTCGCGCACGCGAGCGTCGCATAGCAGCGACACATGGCCGATGCCCCCAAACGGGATGTGCCGCGCGCCTTCCAGCCAGGACGCACCGGCCGGGCCGACGATGGAGTCGTGCCACGAAAAAATCGACGTGATGCGTGCGCGCACGTCAGGCGTTTCGGACGCTGCAAGCTGGCGCAGCCAAGGACTCGCCCAAGCCATCTGGCGCACGTTGTGGCCGCGCCCCGTACGCGCCATCGCGGTGCCCCGATGCGGCGTGCCGAGCGTGATGACGTGGGCGATGGGGCAGGGCTCCGATTGGCGCAGCAGCGCTCGGGCGGCGAGCCCGCCCATGCTGTGGCAGAGCAGGACGGGCGCACGGCCATGCATGCGCGTCAGGCGCGCGACGGCGGTGGCAATGTCGCGGGCGTAGTCGTCGATGTCGCCCAGCAGCGGCATGAGATCGATGGCATCCGTGGGGTGCCCGGCGGCAGCCACGTATTGCTGCATTGGCAACCACACCGCGTGATTGCAGCCGTAGCCGTGGATCATCAGCACAGGCACGCGGTTGCCATCGCCCGCCGGCGCTTGGAACGCAGCGTGCGCCCGGAACGGTTGCAGCACATTGAACATCCACGCTACGGATACACATTCGCGCAGCCAACACCCCATGAAGCCGGCGACGCCGATACGATGCGTACGCGGCACGGGCATGCGGTCCCACACGGGGTCGTCCGGTATCGCGGTGCCCAGGCTCTTCAGGGACACCAGGAACGCCCATCCGACCGAAAGGAGATAACCCAGCACCAGCGCCGCGCCAGCGAGCAGGCTTGCAGTCGGCCAACTCCATCCGCCCCAGTAATGCGCCGCCCAGCCAACCGCCAGCGTTGCCGCACACTGCAGCGCCACGGCAATGCGGCGCGCAGTGGCCGCGGTCAGGAAGGCGAGGGGAACAGGCGAGGTGGGCAGATCGGCGCGCGTCATGGTGGAGGTCGCCGCCGAGCGTGAAACCGATCAGTCGCGCACCAGCCGCGTGCCGGCCAGGCGATCGTGCAGGAACTGGCGCTGCGGATCGAGCCACGCCAGCGCGCCCCAAGCCAGCAGGCACGCCAGAGCGACACCCGCGCCGGCCCAGCGGGACGCTCCGCTCAGGTGGATCACGCCGACTGCCGCGGCCACCCATATCCACGCCAGCAGATAGCGCGCAACTGCGCGCCCCAGCGAAATACGCGATCCATCGGCGTTGACCACGCGCATGCGCCACGTCTGCATCGCCAGCGTCTGGCCGCGCTTGCGCCAGAACCAAACGAAGTACAGACCGAGCGCCAAAAAGCCCCACACCTGCAGCCCCACATCGCCGGTGCGCGCCAGGGGCGGCACGATCAGGCGCAGGAGCAGAAAGACAGCCGTGGCGCCAAACATCACGCCAAACAGCAGCAGGCCCTCGTAGAGCATCGCGGCAAGACGGCGGCGCAGCGTGGGCGCGGCAAGCGGATCAGGTGCCGCAACGGGTGGAGATGAGGAAACGGAGGTGGCCATCGAACAGAGTGTGAGCGCCGTCAGCGCAGTCCATCATGTGCCGGCGCGCTGGGTGTCGTGCGGCACGTGGTTCGGATTATGCCAAAGGGTTTGCCGGCCTCAGCCGCCCAGCACCGTGGAGGGTGGCGGATTGCCGGATTCTCCACCGGTGGTGGTGGACGGTGCAACAGGGTGTACAGGCGTGAGCGGCGCGCTTGCAGGTGCCGTAGCGGCAGGTTCGGGCGCAGGGGCTGCAACCGGCGCGGATGCCGTGGCTGTCGGCTTGCTCGTCGGCGCCGACTTAGTCGTACCTGGCTTGGTGCGCGCACCGTGATGGATCGATTTGGCCGCGTCCTTCGCCAACCTTGCGCCGCCCGGCAGCGCCGTCACTGCTGTCGGATGCTTTTGCGCCTTGGCCGCGGCAGCCAGCGCTTTCTTCTGCTCTTCCGTCAGTTGCTGGTAGCTCTGCCAGGCCTCGCTCTTCTTCTGCACCGGGAGCGACTTGGTGGTCTGGAAATTCTCCCGAGCGCGGTGGCGTTGCTCCGGCGTGAGCTTGACCCAATCCGCCATGCGCGTTTGCAGGCGCTGCTGCTGAGCCGGCGTGTATTTCGGATATGCCCGGGCGATCTGCAACCACTTTTGGCGGGCCAGTTCTGGCAGGCCGTTCCATTCGGGCGCCAGCGGCGCGAAGATGCGCTGCTGCACGATGGTCAACTCGGCCCAGTTCGGGTGGACGGCGGGTAGCGGATTGGTTGCGGGCGGTGTCGGCAGATCAACCGGCGCGTTGACTGTCACGCCCGGCGCCGCTGTAGGCGCCGAAGCGGCCGGAACCTGCGCGATCGCCAGTCCCGCCATCAGGCCGGCAGCGCCGATCAACGCGACGATGCTGGCGCGTAGGCACAGGGTCTTTGCGCCTCGCGGTGATTGGCCGGGGGTGTGTTGGAAGTTGCTCATCGATCAGCCTTTCACTGATCGTGCTTGAGGTACTGATGGAAGCCTTGATCGGCGTAAGCGGCCAGCGGCAGATCATCGAGCAGCATCGCGGCATCGACCTCCGCGAGCTCGTCCACGCGTTGCTGCTGTTGCCACTGATAAATGCCTGCGAGGCCCGCCACCAGAGCGATGGTCGGCCACAGCAGGCCGAGGCGACGCAGGACTGCGGCGGCGCGTTGCAGCGGCGACGGCGCTTCGCCTTCCGTCTCGAAAGACACGGAGCCGACGCCCGGCATCGCCAAGGCGGGCGAGCGCACTGTGCCGGGCACTTCCGCTTTCTTGTGCGCAAGCGCTGTCCGGCGCGCCGCTGCGAGGCGGTCGCGTACGTCGGGCGGCAACTGTCCGGCCGACTCATTCAGAGCGGTTCGGACGGCATGCACAAAACGGCGTTCTCGGAGTTCTACCTTGTTCATAGTCGGATCCCTCGCGCCCGCAGCGCTTGGGCCAGGGCGTGTGTTGCCCGCGAGCAGTGCGTCTTTACACTGCCCTCGGAACAGCCCATTGCCTGGGCTGTCTCGGCAACATCCATGTCCTCCCAATAACGCATCAGGAAGGCCTCCCGTTGACGTGTGGGCAGCTTCTCGATTTCGCGTTCCAGGATTTCCAGCATCTGCGAGCGCTCGAATTTGTCGGCGCTGCTTTCCGCCGCTGTGGTGCCGGCTTCGCTTTCGATCAGTTCAAGCGGGTCGGTGTCGTCGCCCTCAGCGTCCGTGCGGAAGCTGGAGAACAGGCTCACCCAGGTGTTGCGCACCTTGGAGCGGCGAAACCAGTCGTGAATCGTGTTCTGCAGAATGCGCTGGAACAGCAGGGGTAGCTCGGCGCTCGGCTTGTCGCCGTATTTCTCGGCCAGCTTGATCATGGCGTCCTGCACGATATCAAGCGCGGCATCGTCGTCGCGCACCGCGAAGACCGCCTGCTTGAAGGCGCGTTTCTCGACGCTTGAGAGAAAGGCCGACAGTTCCTGTTCAGAGGCCATACAACGGCGGGTGCGAATCCTGTGAGGCAGCCACGCGAAAATTCACATTCACAGGATGTGATGATCACGCCGCGCGGCGTCAACGGCCTTGGCCGTGAAAAATGTTGCGATGCTAGCAAAAATGCGGCTCCGCGGACAGTCCAACGGTCGGGCGGGCCGCCAGGAGTGGGGAATCGCGCCGACGCTGGACCGCCATGCGGCATTGCAGTATTATTCCCGGTTCACAACATCTGTGGTTTGTCTCATCTGGCCGCCCATCAGGCGGACCATCCATGCAGACGCGCACCGCTCAAATCCGCGCCACAAGCCCGGTAGAGAGCATCCAAACAATTTTTTGCCGAAAATTGCAAAGGACTGACATGAATATGCCAAGCGCGGAATTTTCCCACGCCAATAGCGGTTCATCTGCCGACATGATGGGGGCTGACATCCTCGTCAATGCGCTCGCGGCAGAGGGCGTCGAGTTCGTCTGGGGTTACCCCGGCGGCGCGGTGCTCTATATCTACGACGCGTTCTACAAGCAAAACAAGATCGAACACATCCTGGTGCGCCATGAACAGGCGGCAGTCCATGCGGCTGACGGCTATGCGCGCGCCACGGGCAAGGTCGGTGTCGCCCTCGTGACTTCCGGCCCGGGCGTGACCAATGCCGTGACCGGCATCGCCACCGCTTACCTGGATTCGATCCCGATGGTGATCATCACCGGCAACGTGCCGACGCACGCCATCGGACAGGACGCCTTCCAGGAATGCGACACCGTCGGCATCACCCGGCCGATCGTCAAGCACAACTTCCTGGTCAAGGACGTGCGCAACCTCGCTTCGACCATTAAGAAGGCGTTCTTCATCGCCTCGACCGGCCGTCCGGGCCCGGTGGTGGTGGACATCCCGAAGGATGTTTCGCGCGAGATGTGCAAGTACGAGTATCCGAAGACGATCGAGATGCGCTCGTACAACCCCGTCAACAAGGGGCACTCCGGCCAGATCCGTAAGGCGGTGAGCCTGCTGCTGCAGGCCGAGCGTCCGTACATCTACTCCGGTGGCGGCGTGGTGCTTGCCGAGGCCAGCGAAGAGCTGCGCCAACTGGCTGCGCTGACGGGTTACCCGGTCACGAATACGCTGATGGGCCTGGGCGCATTCCCGGGCACGAGCAAGCAGTTCGTGGGCATGCTGGGCATGCATGGCACGTACGAAGCCAACATGGCGATGCAGAACTGCGACGTGCTGATCGCCATCGGTGCGCGCTTTGATGACCGCGTGATCGGAAGCCCGGCGCACTTCACGTCGCAGCCGCGCAAGATCATCCACATCGACATCGATCCGTCGTCCATCTCCAAACGGGTGAAGGTCGACATCCCCATCGTCGGCAACGTCAAGGACGTGCTGCAGGAGATGATTGCCCAGATCCAGTCCGGCGAAGCCAAGCCGAACAAGACGGCGTTGGCCAAGTGGTGGGAACAGATCGAACAGTGGCGCAGCGTCGATTGCCTGAAGTACGACCGCAATTCCGAGATCATCAAGCCGCAGTACGTGGTCGAGAAGATTTGGGAACTGACCAACGGCGACGCTTTCGTCTGCTCCGACGTCGGTCAGCACCAGATGTGGGCCGCGCAGTTCTACAAGTTCAACGAGCCGCGCCGCTGGATCAATTCCGGTGGCCTGGGCACGATGGGTGTGGGCCTGCCGTACGCCATGGGCATCAAGAAGGCGTTCCCGGACAAGGAAGTCGTCACCATTACCGGTGAGGGCTCGATCCAGATGTGCATCCAGGAGTTGTCGACCTGCCTGCAGTACAACACCCCGGTGAAGATCTGCTCGCTCAACAATGGCTACCTGGGCATGGTGCGCCAGTGGCAGGAAATCGAGTATGACAACCGTTACTCGCATTCCTACATGCAGGCGCTGCCCGACTTCGTAAAGCTGGCCGAATCGTATGGTCACGTGGGCATGCGCATCGAAAAGACCGCTGACGTCGAGCCCGCGCTGCGCGAAGCTTTCCGACTGAAGGATCGCACCGTGTTCCTCGACTTCCAGACCGACCCGACCGAAAACGTCTGGCCGATGGTCCAGGCAGGCAAGGGCATTTCCGAAATGCTGCTCGGCGCGGAGGACCTGTAATGCGTCACATCATTTCCGTCCTGCTGGAAAACGAAGCCGGCGCACTGTCGCGTGTGGTGGGGCTGTTCTCGGCGCGCGGCTACAACATCGAGACGCTGACGGTCGCTCCGACCGAGGACGCGTCGCTGTCGCGGATGACGATCGTTACGACCGGTTCGGACGACATCATCGAGCAGATCACCAAGCACCTGAACCGCCTGGTGGAAGTCGTCAAGGTCGTCGACCTGACCGAAGGTGCGCACATCGAGCGCGAGCTGATGCTCGTGAAGGTGCGTGCGGTCGGCAAGGAGCGCGAGGAGATGAAGCGTACGGCGGATATCTTCCGCGGCCGCGTCATCGACGTGACCGAGAAGACCTACACGATCGAGCTGACCGGCAACGGCAGCAAGCTCGACGCGTTTCTCGATGCCATCGATCGCACTGCGATTCTTGAGACCGTCCGTACGGGCGGCTCGGGCATCGGCCGCGGCGAGCGCATTCTGAAGGTTTGAACCGGCGCGTGCGTGCTGCCGGACTCCATCGATATTTGAAAATTAGGACATCACCATGAAAGTGTTTTACGACAAGGACGCCGACCTCTCCCTGATCAAGGGCAAGAACGTCACCATCATCGGCTATGGCTCGCAAGGCCACGCCCATGCCCTGAACCTGAACGACTCGGGCGTGAAGGTGACGGTCGGTCTGCGTAAGAACGGCGCGTCGTGGAACAAGGCCGTCAACGCCGGCCTGCAGGTCAAGGAAGTGGCCGAGGCTGTGAAGGAAGCCGACGTTGTCATGATCCTGCTGCCGGACGAGCAGATCGCCGACGTGTACAAGAACGAAGTGCACGGCAACATCAAGCAGGGCGCTGCACTGGCATTCGCCCACGGCTTCAACGTGCACTACGGTGCCGTGATCCCGCGCGCGGACCTGGACGTCATCATGATCGCACCGAAGGCTCCGGGCCACACCGTGCGTGGCACGTACACGCAAGGTGGCGGCGTGCCGCACCTGATCGCCGTGCACCAAGACAAGTCGGGCGCCGCACGTGATATCGCCCTGTCGTACGCTACCGCCAACGGCGGCGGCCGTGCCGGCATCATCGAAACCAACTTCCGCGAAGAAACCGAAACCGACCTGTTCGGCGAACAGGCTGTGCTGTGCGGCGGTACCGTCGAATTGATCAAGGCTGGTTTCGAGACGCTGGTGGAAGCTGGTTACGCTCCGGAAATGGCGTACTTCGAGTGCCTGCACGAGCTGAAGCTGATCGTCGATCTGATCTATGAAGGCGGCATCGCCAACATGAACTACTCGATCTCGAACAATGCCGAATACGGCGAGTACGTCACTGGCCCGCGCGTCGTGACGGAAGAGACCAAGAAAGCCATGAAGCAATGCCTGAAGGACATTCAGACCGGCGAATACGCCAAGAGCTTCCTGCTGGAGTACAAGGCAGGCCAACCGACGCTGATCTCGCGCCGCCGCCTGACCGAAGAGCACCAGATCGAGCAAGTTGGTGCCAAGCTGCGCGCGATGATGCCCTGGATCGCCAAGAACAAGCTGGTTGACCAGACGAAGAACTGATCGGTTGCATCCTGTGCGAGAAAGCCAGCCTTCGGGCTGGCTTTTTTTTATGCTGATTCCAAGGCGCCAAACATTGTTTCAAGTGCTGGCGCGGCCCCGTGTCGGCTAGAATGCCGCATTTCCTTCAAGACGCTGTCGAGGTCTGATTTGAACAACACGTATCCGCATCCCATCATCGCCCGCGAGGGTTGGCCGTACCTGGGCGGGATTTTCATCGTCACGCTCATCGTGCAGGCCGCCGCCGGCTTCGGCTGGGCTTGGCCGTTCTGGGTGCTGACGCTGTTTGTGCTGCAGTTTTTCCGCGATCCGGCCCGCGCCGTGCCAACGCAAGCCAATGCGATTCTGTCCCCGGCCGATGGTCGCATTGTCGCCGTCGAGCAGGTGCGTGACCCGTATGCCGATCGCGACTCGCTAAAGATCAGCGTGTTCATGAACGTGTTCAACGTGCACTCGAACCGCGCGCCGGTCGATGGCACGGTGCAGCAGGTGCAATACTTCCCTGGCAAATTCGTCAATGCGGACCTGGACAAGGCGTCGCTCGAAAACGAGCGCAACGCCATCGTGCTGCGCCGTGCTGATGGCCAGCTCGTCACTTCGGTGCAGGTGGCTGGATTGATCGCGCGGCGCATCCTCTGCTATACCAAGGCAGGCGAAGCGCTCACGCGTGGCCAACGCTATGGTTTCATCCGCTTTGGCTCCCGCGTTGATGTGTACCTGCCGCTGACGGCACGCCCGCGCGTGACCATCGGCGAAAAAGTGTCCGCCACGCTCACGGTGCTTGCTGAGCTGGACTGATTCGGAGGCCGCCATGCCCGCGTTCAACCGACGCAAGAAGCGTTTTACCGCCGGCAACGTGACGCACTTGCGTCCGCTGCGGCACAACCAGCCGCGTTCGGATGACGACGATCTTGAGATCGTGCGTCCGCGCCGTCGCGGCATCTATCTGTTGCCCAACGCGTTCACGACCGCAGCGCTGTTCGCCGGCTTCTTCGCCATCGTGCAGGCGATGAACCTGAACTTTGAGACGGCTGCGATCGCCATCTTCGCGGCGATGGTGCTCGATGGCATGGATGGCCGAGTCGCCCGCATCACCAATACGCAAAGCGCGTTCGGCGAGCAATACGATTCGCTATCGGACATGGTGTCGTTCGGCGTTGCGCCGGCATTGGTCATGTACGAATGGATCCTGCGCGATCTGGGCAAGTGGGGCTGGCTTGCGGCGTTCGTGTATTGCGCTGGCGCCGCACTGCGCCTCGCGCGTTTTAATACCAACATCGGGTCGGTCGACAAGCGCTTCTTCCAAGGCATGCCGAGCCCGGCAGCCGCAGCGCTCATCGCGGGCTTTGTCTGGCTGGCGATCGACAACAAGCTGCCGGTCAAAGAGCTGTGGATGCCGTGGGTGGCCTTCGGGCTGACGCTGTATGCAGGGCTGTCGATGGTGTCGAACGCGCCGTTCTACAGCGGCAAGGCGCTCGACGTTCGTCACCGCGTGCCATTTGGCGTGATGGTGCTCGTGCTGGTGTTGTTCGTGGTGATATCGAGCGATCCGCCGGTTGCGTTGTTCGGCCTCTTTGTTGGTTACGCTGTATCGGGCTACTTGCTGTGGGGCTGGCGTGCGCTGCACGGGCAACAGGGGAGTCCGCGCTTGCCCAAACAAGCGTCGGGCGATGCGCATGAGTGACCGATGCGCTGCACCAATGTGCGCTTGCGCCGATTTTTGAATTCGTCTATAGTCGATCGCATGCTTTCGCGCCCGATTTCCATTCTGATTACGCTAGTCTCGATTGGTGGCCTACTAGGTCGTCAGGTCGGGACACGCGCATAGGAAATCGCAAGACAAGGCAAGCAGAAACCGCCAAGTTTTCGCGAACCAGGATTCACAGCGCCCCGGCCTGCAACCATGCACGCCGGGGCGTTTTGCATTCTGCGCCGCAAAAACCATTCGAGACACCCACTAAGACCGACGCCAAAAACGTCACCCCACCAGGAGCCGCCATGAGCGACAAACTCATTATTTTCGATACCACCTTGCGCGACGGCGAGCAGTCCCCTGGGGCGTCGATGACCAAGGAAGAGAAGATCCGCATCGCCAAGCAGCTTGAGCGGCTCAAGGTGGACGTGATCGAAGCCGGCTTCGCGGCCAGCTCCAACGGTGACTTCGAGGCGATCCGCGCGATTGCCCAGTCGGTCAAGGATTCGCGCATTTGCTCGCTGGCCCGTGCGAATGACCGCGATATTTCCCGCGCCGCTGAGGCGCTCAAGCCGGCCGGCCAGTTTCGTATCCACACGTTCATCGCTACATCGGCGTTGCACATGGAGAAGAAGCTGCGCATGTCGCCGGATCAGGTGTACGAGCAGGCGCGCCTGGCGGTGCGCTTCGCGCGCCAGTTCACCGACGACATCGAGTTCTCGCCGGAAGATGGCAGCCGCTCCGACATGGATTTTCTGTGCCGCGTACTGGAAGGCGTGATCGCCGAGGGCGCGACCACCATCAACCTGCCGGATACGGTGGGCTACGCGGTGCCGGAAGGTTATGCCGCGCTGATCCGCTCGGTGCGCGAGCGCATCCCGAATTCCGACAAGGCGGTTTGGTCGGTGCATTGCCATAACGACCTTGGAATGGCGGTCGCGAACTCGTTGGCCGCTGTCAAACTGGGCGGCGCACGCCAGATCGAATGCACGATCAACGGCCTGGGCGAGCGTGCCGGCAATACCAGCCTCGAAGAGGTGGTGATGGCCGTGAAGACGCGTCGCGACTACTTCAATCTCGACGTTGGTGTCGATACCACGCAGATCGTGCCGGCATCCAAGCTGGTTTCGCAGATCACCGGTTTTGTCGTCCAGCCGAACAAGGCTGTCGTGGGCGCCAACGCGTTCGCGCACGCTTCGGGCATCCACCAGGATGGGGTGCTCAAGGCGCGCGACACATACGAAATCATGCGTGCCGAAGACGTGGGCTGGACAGCCAACAAGATTGTCCTGGGCAAACTCTCGGGCCGCAATGCGTTCAAACAGCGCCTGCAGGAACTGGGCATTGAGCTCGACTCAGAAGCCGAACTGAACGCAGCCTTCACCCGCTTCAAGGAGCTGGCTGATCAAAAGGCCGAGATCTTTGATGAGGACATCGTCGCCATCGTTTCGAACGAAGCACAGCACAGCGAGGGCGAGCATTTCCGGTTCGTGTCGCTGGCCCAACGTTCGGAAACTGGTGAGCGTCCACACGCGCGCATCGTCTTCGTTGCAGACGGCAAGGAAGTGACGGGCGAAGCGGAGGGCAATGGCCCGGTTGACGCGACGCTCAATGCGATTGAGAGCAAGGTCGCCAGTGGCGCCGAGCAGCTGCTGTATTCGGTTAACGCCATCACGACAGGCACTCAGGCGCAGGGCGAAGTGACGGTGCGGCTGTCCAAGTCGGGCCGCATCGTCAACGGTGTGGGTACCGATCCGGACATCGTTGCGGCTTCGGCCAAGGCTTACCTTGCCGCACTGAACAAGCTGCAGGACAAGAGCAGCGAAAAACTCAACCCGCAGATCTGATCGCGGGTTTTACCAACACACGCAGGAGTCAGCCCAGACCCCAACACGATCACCACTGAGCGCGCACCCGGTTATCCACCGGAACGCGAAGCGGGTGCGGCGGCACTGGACACGTCAGGAGCGTGCGCCATGCCAGCCGTCTTTGAGAGCGATGTCTGTGCGATCCACGACATGGCCGACCCGAATGTCCACGCCAGGCGATGCGCCCCGCGTGGATGTTGCCGTTCTGGCGTTTAGCGCTGGCTTACCGACTGGAATCGTGATCGTGGTCGTACATCGGGTCTGGGCTGACCTGCGTGAGGCGCACGATGCCGTCGCGATCGAAATAGAAGTTCATCAGCGATGGCCACACGCCCTCGTGCCTAAAGCGATACGACCACACCTGCCGATCCATCAGCCGGAAATAGGCGGTCTCTTCGGGCTTGCCGAACGTCTGCAGCACGTCAGCTCGCGTCGCTGTGCCGACGCGGATCTGCGCAAAATCCATTGTGGTCAGAATCTGCCGGAATGAGACAAGCTTGCCGCTCGCATCGAAATCAGCGGCATATGTGAATTGCCCATAGGGCTGCGTTGGATATAGCCAGCGCGTGCCGCCATTCGCACGCGGATACCTCTCGGGCGGTTTGCCAAAGCGGGCTTCCACGGCAGAAGCAGGTTGGCCGACCAGTGCTTCGCCCGTTTGTATGGGCGCCAGCACGGTACACGCGCACATTGATGTCAGCGCTACAGCGAGCAGCGCCGCGCTCCGCCATATTGATCGAATGCTCACAATGATTCTCCCGGGGCTTTCAGTGTAGGAGCCCGTGCGAGTGGTGCTGGCTTGTGCCGACATGCAACGGCGCTTTACCATCCGCGCTTCACGGAGATTTGCCATGGTGTTTCGTTGGTTTGTGGCCGCGCTGGCGGCTGTAGGGTTGTGTGGCGCGGCAACTGCCCAGCCTGAAGCAGCGCCAATCCGGCTGGCGCTGATTGAAGGGCTGTCTGGCCCGTTTGCCAATGCTGGCGAGGCGGTGGATCGCAATCTGCGCATGGCCATTGAGAACGTCAATGCACGCGGCGGTGTGAAGCTGCCCGATGGCCGTCATCCGCTTGCGCTCGTGCGCTTCGATAGTAAAAACACCGTCGACGAATCGTTGCTGCAATTGCAAGCCGCTACGGACGGGGGTATCCGTTTCGTTCTGCAGGGCAATAGTTCGGCGGCTGCGGCTGCGTTGTCGACGTCGATTTCGCGCCACAACGACCGTCATCCGGACGCGCGCGTGCTGTTCCTGAACTACGCCGCCGTCGATCCGGCGCTGACCAACGAGGCATGCAGCTTCTGGCATTTCCGCTTCGACGCGTCGGCAGATATGCGCATGCACGCGCTGACGGAAGTGATTCGCGCGGACAAGGCGATCAAAAGGGTCTATCTGATTGGGCAGGACTACACGTTCGGTCGCCAGGTGGCGCAATCGGCGCGTCAGCAGTTGGGTGAGAAGCGGCCGGACATAGCGATCGTGGGCGAGGTTCTGCACCCGATCGGCAAGGTGAAGGACTTTGCGCCGTATGTGGCGCGCATTGCCGCGTCGGGTGCGGATACGGTCATCACCGGCAACTGGGGCAACGATCTGACGCTGCTCGTCAAGGCCGCACGAGATGCCGGGCTCAAGGCGCGCTTCTTTACGTTTTATGGCAACTCGCTCGGCGCACCAGGCGCGATGGGCGAAGCCGGCGTCGGTCGCGTGGTGGCCGTGGCAGAGTGGCACCCGAACCTGGGTGGCGCCAAGTCCGATGCGTTCTATAGGGCCTTCCGTGCCCGCTATCCGGCACCCGCCGACGACTACCCACTGCTGCGCGACCAGATGATGATCGACATGCTGGCCGCTGCCATCGAGCGGGCCGGTACCACGGAGGCCACCGCCGTGGCACGTGCGCTGGAAGGCGCATCGCTGGACAACGGCTTCCACCGCGTCACCTTGCGAGCGGACGATCATCAGGCCATACAGCCGCTTATCGTCACGCAGATGGAGCGGGCGGGTACGCTTGGTGCGCCCTTCGATATCGAGGGCTCCGGCTACGGTTTTCGTACGCTCAAAGTGATTCCTGCTTCGCAAACCGCTTTGCCGACAACTTGCAAAATGGTGCGCCACTGAGCGGGATGACACAGAACTGTCGTCAGGGCGGGGTTCTGGGCTATAATCGCGGTCTTGCTGTCCAGACCGGTTTTGGATCGGGTGGGTAGCAAGATCATTGTTCAACACGGCACCAACGGCGGCTATTCAGGCGCTGCAGTGTCCGCAAGTCAAAGGAATCAAAATGTCCGTCGCTGACATCAAGAAGCAAGACATCGTCAAAGATAACGGCCGCAGCGCCAACGACACGGGTAGCCCGGAAGTGCAGGTTGCACTGCTGACTGCCCGCATCAACGAACTGCAGCCGCACTTCAAGGCGCACATGAAGGATCACCACAGCCGTCGCGGCCTGCTCCGCATGGTGAGCCGTCGTCGCCGTCTGCTGGACTACCTCAAGAGCAAGGACGCTGACCGTTACACCGCGCTGGTTGCAAAGCTGGGTCTGCGTAAGTAATGGTGGGTATCACGCACTGCGCGTGATGAAAAGTGCCTGCGTCAGCGTGCTGATGCAGGCATTTTGTTTTTGGCGGCCGCGTTTGTGGCCGCGCCGGGCAACCGGTGAGTGATGGCAGCCGGCCGATTCAATCGATGAGGCGGCTGCCATGGACCGGAGGCGGCAGGAAGCAGGGCCTTGTGTCATTCCAGCGCGGCGTTGGTGCCAGCGCGGCGCTGGAATGGCATAAAACACACCTCTGCAACCGCACCGTCTTCCGGAACGTGTTTGTCGCGGCGTAATGGAAATCGACTTTGAATCGTCGGTGCCGCGAATACCGAACAGGAGAAAACATGTTCAACAAGATCGTCAAAGAATTCCAGTGGGGCGGCCATAAGGTCCGCATGGAAACGGGTGAGATCGCCCGCCAGGCGAGCGGCGCTGTGCTGCTCGACATGGACGACACCGTCGTGCTCGCTACCGTGGTGGGCGCCAAGAACCCGAAGCCGGGTCAGGACTTCTTCCCGCTGACCGTCGATTACCTCGAGAAGACCTACGCTGCGGGCAAGATTCCCGGTGGCTTCTTCAAGCGTGAAGGCCGTCCGTCGGAAAACGAAACGCTGACCTCGCGCCTGATCGATCGTCCGCTGCGTCCGCTGTTCCCGGAAGGCTTCTACAACGAAGTCCAGGTCGTCATCCACGTGCTGTCGATCAACCCGGAAGTGCCGGCCGACATCCCGGCGCTGGTCGCTGCTTCGGCTGCGCTGGCTGTGTCGGGTCTGCCGTTCAACGGCCCGGTGGGCGCTGCCCGCGTGGGTTACAAGGATGGCCAGTACCTGCTGAACCCAAACCGTGCGCAACTCGCGCATTCCGATCTGGACCTGGTTGTGGCCGGTACCGAGCGTGCCGTGCTGATGGTCGAATCCGAAGCGCAGCAGTTGTCGGAAGAAGTGATGCTGGGCGCCGTGGTGTATGGCCACGAGCAAATGCAGATCGCCATCAACGCGATCCACGAACTGGTGCGCGACGGCGGCAAGCCTGAGTGGGATTGGCAAGCGGCTCCGAAGAACGAAGCGCTGGTCGCCAAGGTGTCCGAACTCGGCCTGGCTGATCTGCAAGCTGCATACCAATTGCGCCAGAAGTCGGCCCGCAGCCAGAAGCTGAAGGAAGTCTACAAGTCGGTTGCCGCCAAGCTGGCCGAGGCCGGTGTGGAAGCCGACGGCGTGGAAGTCGACAACATCCTGTTTGAGCTGGAATCGAAGATCGTGCGCGGTCAGATCCTGAGCGGCGAACCGCGTATCGACGGCCGCGACACCCGCACGGTGCGCCCGATCGAGATCCGCTCGTCGGTGCTGCCGCGTGCGCACGGCTCGGCCCTGTTCACGCGTGGTGAAACGCAAGCGCTGGTGGTGGCCACCCTGGGCACCAAGAGCGACGAGCAGATCATCGACGCGCTGCAAGGCGAGTACCGTGACCGCTTCATGCTTCACTACAACATGCCGCCGTTCGCCACGGGCGAAACCGGCCGCGTGGGAAGCCCGAAGCGCCGCGAAGTCGGCCACGGCCGTCTGGCCAAGCGCGCGCTGATCCCGGTGCTGCCGAAGGACGATGAATTCGCTTACACGATCCGTCTGGTGTCCGAAATCACTGAGTCGAACGGTTCGTCGTCGATGGCTTCGGTGTGCGGCGGCTCGCTGTCGCTGATGGACGCTGGCGTGCCCATCAAGGCGCACGTGGCCGGCGTGGCCATGGGCCTGATCCTGGAAGGCAACAAGTTCGCAGTGCTGACCGACATCCTCGGTGACGAAGATCACCTGGGCGATATGGACTTCAAGGTCGCTGGTACCGACGCTGGTATTACCGCACTGCAGATGGACATCAAGGTGCAGGGCATCACCAAGGAAATCATGCAGGTGGCACTGGCACAAGCCAAGGAAGGCCGTCTGCACATCCTGGGCAAGATGCAGGCAGCCATGGGCGGCGCACGCACGGAGCTGTCGGAGCACGCTCCGCGCATGATCACGGTCAAGATCAATCCGGAGAAGATCCGCGACGTGATCGGCAAGGGCGGTTCGACCATCCAGGCGCTGACCAAGGAAACCGGCTGCACGATCGACATCCAGGAAGACGGCACGATCACCATCGCGTCGACGTCGTCGGAAGGCATGGCAGAAGCCAAGCGCCGCATCGAAGGCATCACAGCAGAAGCCGAAGTGGGCAAGATCTATAACGGCACCGTGCTGAAGCTGCTGGATTTCGGCGCAATCGTAAACATCCTGCCGGGCAAGGATGGTCTGCTGCACATCTCGGAAATCGCCAATGAGCGCGTGAACCAGGTTTCCGACTATGTGAAGGAAGGCCAGGCTGTGCGCGTGAAGCTGCTGAGCACCGACGAGAAGGGCCGCATGCGTCTGTCGATCAAGGCTGCCAAGGCTGAAGAAGGCGACGTACCGGCCGCTGCACCGCAAGCACCGGGTGCTGACGACGCTGCCTCGCAACAACAGCAGCAACAGCAGCAGTAAGCGGGCAGTTTCCGCTAAGAAAAACGGCTGGACGATGTCCAGCCGTTTTTTTGTTTACACTGCGTCGCGAGTTCCTCCCGTTGCCCCTTCGCGCCCCATCATGAGTCGCCTGTTCGAGCAAAATCGCATCGCCATCGTCTGGGATTTCGACAAGACGCTGATCCCGCGCTACATGCAAGTGCCGCTGTTCGATCGCTTCAATATCGCCGAGCAGGGTTTTTGGGACGAGGTGGCCGCAGGCTCGCGCGAAATCGAATCGCGCGGCCAGAAGGTCAACCACGAAACGTTCTACCTCAACGTGCTGCTGCGCCATGTGCGCGACGGCCGCATGGGTGGCCTCGACAATGCCACGCTCCGTGAACTGGGCGCCGAACTCGAATTCTTCCCCGGCGTGACCGATTTCTTCGAGCGCAGCAAAGCGTGGGTGCGCGACAACGCAACCTACCAAGCGTTCGACATCAAGCTTGAGCACTACATCGTCAGCACGGGCCTGACGGAGATGATCAAGGGCTCGCCCATCGCCCCATACATCGACGGCGTGTGGGGCTGTGAATTCCTTGAGGCGCCCGACGCCAACGCTGATGGCAGGCAGGTCGTCTCGGAAATCATCTACGCCATCGACAACACCACCAAGACGCGCGCACTGTTTGAGATCAACAAGGGCGTCAACAAGCACCCGGAAGCGGTGAGTGTGAACTCGTCGATTGCCGAGGACGAGCGCCGCGTGCCGTTCGCCAACATGATCTATGTGGCTGATGGGCCGAGCGATATTCCGGCGTTTTCGGTCGCGCGCAAGGGCGGTGGTCGCACCTATGCTGTCTACAACCCAGAGAGTCCGCGCTCGTTCGAGCAGGCCGACAACTTGCGTGCCGATGATCGCGTCGACATGCTCGGCCCGGCCGACTATCGCGCCGGCTCGCCGACGGAGATGTGGCTCAAGTTGCATATCGGCAAGATCGCCGACGGCATCGTTCACGGCAAACAAGAAATCATGCGCGAAACCACGCGCGGCATTCCGCAGCACTTTGTCGAACCGAAGCGTAGCGTCTCGTAACTCACGCGCAGCGTCGTAACCCTCATCGATCCGATTCCCATGAAAGCGATTGAAATCACCCAATACGGTGGCCCCGAAGTCTTGAAGCTGGGCGAGCGCCCGATGCCGGAGGCCAAGGCCGGCGAGGTACTGATCCGCGTGCGTGCAGCGGGCGTGAACCGGCCTGATGTGTTCCAGCGGACGGGCAACTATCCAGTGCCGCCCGGCGCCTCCGATATTCCGGGGCTTGAAGTTGCTGGCGAGATCGTCAGTGGCGATCTGGCGCACGCCGACAATCGCTACGGCCTGAAGGTGGGTGATCGCGTCTGCGCGCTGGTACAAGGCGGCGGCTATGCGGAGTTCTGCACAGCGCCGCTGGGCCAAGTGCTGCCCGTGCCGGCCGGCTTGTCCGATATCGAAGCCGCTGCATTGCCGGAGAACTATTTCACCGTGTGGTCGAACGTGTTCGACCGCGGCTTGCTGGGGCAGGGCGCACACGGCGCCGATGAAACGCTGCTCGTGCAGGGGGGCTCCAGCGGGATCGGCACGACGGCGATTCAGATCGCGTCTGCGTTGGGTCACCGCGTGTTCGCCACTGCGGGTAGCGCCGACAAGTGCGAGGCCTGCGTCGAACTCGGCGCCACGCGCGCCATCAACTACAAGACCGAAGATTTCGTCGAAATCGTCAAGACCGAGACAGGACGCGGCGCCGACGTGGTGCTCGACATGGTCGGCGGCAGCTATGTCGCGCGCGAAATTGCCTGCACCGCCGATGACGGCCGCATCGTATTGATCGCGTTGCTGGGCGGCGCCAAGGCCGAGGTGCCACTGGGCGACATCCTGCGCCGGCGCATTACGCTGACGGGCTCGACGCTGCGTCCGCGTCCGGTTGCATTCAAGGCGGCCATCGCGGCCAATCTGTATAAGACGGTCTGGCCGTTGCTCGTGTCCGGGCGCATCAAGCCGGTCGTGCATGAGGTCTTACTGGCCGCACAGGCGGCCCAGGCGCATACCTTGATGGAATCGAGTGCTCACATCGGCAAGATTATGTTGGTTTGGGATTGACTCTAAGACGTCAAAATTGACCCCGTTTTTGCCGCCGCGGTAGAATGCCGGGTTTATTTGACAGTCGACCGGGCAAAACGTGAACGCAAGACCGAAGCTGGTGGTGGGCAACTGGAAGTTGCATGGCACCCTGAGCGCGAACGCCGCACTGCTTGAACAGATCAAAGCGGCCGGCAAAACCAACGCTACGCTGGCCGTATGTGCGCCATTCCCGTACCTGGCGCAGTGTCAGTCGCTGCTCGCCGGTTCTGCGGTGGGCTGGGGCGCACAGGACGTGTCGGCTGAAACGCGAGGCGCGTTCACCGGCGAAGTGGCGGCGTCGATGCTGTCGGAATTTGGCTGTGGCTATGTGATTGTCGGTCATTCCGAGCGTCGCTCGTACCACGGCGAAACCGACGCGCAAGTGGCGACCAAGGCGCTGCGTGCACTGGAACATGGCATCACCCCGATCGTCTGTGTGGGCGAAACGCTCGCGCAGCGCGAAGCTGGTGAGACCGAGCAGGTGGTAGCCCGCCAACTGGATGCGGTGCTGGAAGCGCTGTCGGTCGAGCAACTGGGTCGTATCGTCGTGGCGTACGAACCGGTTTGGGCAATCGGCACGGGCAAGACTGCCACCAGCGAGCAGGCGCAGGCTGTGCACGCGTTCCTGCGCGCACGTGTTGCTGCCCGCGACGCTGGCGTGGCGCAGCGCTTGGCGATTCTGTACGGCGGCAGCGTCAAGCCGGACAATGCGGGCGAGTTGTTTGCAATGGCGGACATCGATGGCGGCCTGATCGGCGGTGCATCGCTGAAGGCAGAAGATTTCCTGGCGATCGGTCGCGCATAAGCGATCGATCGAGTCGCCATGTCACACATGTGCGACTGCAACATATTACTGAGAGAAGCGAAATGGCAATTCTGAAAACTCTGCTGCTGGTTGCGCAAATTCTGAGCGCGCTGGGCGTGATCGGCCTAGTGCTGTTGCAGCACGGCAAGGGTGCGGACGTTGGGGCGGCGTTTGGGTCCGGCGCGTCGGGCAGCTTGTTTGGCGCCACCGGCTCGGCCAACTTTCTGTCGCGTACGACGGCCGTGCTGGCAACCGTGTTCTTCATTGCCACGCTGGCGCTGACGCTGATCGGCACCAACAAGGGCAGCGTGTCGGCAGGTGTGATGGGTTCGGTTGCGCCTGTTACGTCTACGGCATCGGCACCCGTGGCCTCGGCTCCTGCTGTTGCTCCGGGCGCAGCTTCCGCGCCCGCTGTGCCAAAGTAATTTGATGTAACGATCGCGGCGTACCGATGGGGTTTTCCGGCGCGCTGCGAGGCATAAGATTTTTGTTTGTGCATTGAACAAAAGCTTTGCTTTGCGGTAGAATGCAAGGCTTGAAACAAAGCGGGAAACGGCAAGGGCGTTAAGTCTCAACCGGGTTCCTGATAGAGTTTCTTCCCCCAGCCGACGTGGTGAAATTGGTAGACACGCTATCTTGAGGGGGTAGTGGCGAAAGCTGTGCGAGTTCGAGTCTCGCCGTCGGCACCAATCAAATTCGGGGTCTGTTCAACGGGATGTTCCGCGCAGGCCCCTCCGCAAGACGACGCGTAGTCGAGGCGTCGTAAGGCTGCGGACCCGGCGCCTTCGATGGGGCGACAAGGCGCCGCCTGCGGGCAGTGCTGTTGCAACCATTCAAAAAGGCGGGCCTCCCTTGAACCTCGAAGCCTATTTCCCCGTACTGTTGTTCATCGTTGTCGGCGTTGGCCTTGGGCTTGCTCTGATGACCATCGGCCGAGTCCTCGGTCCGAACAATCCCGATCCTGACAAGCTCTCGCCGTACGAGTGCGGCTTCGAAGCATTCGAAGACGCGCGCATGAAGTTCGACGTGCGCTATTACCTCATCGCCATCCTGTTCATCCTGTTCGATCTGGAGACTGCGTTCCTGTTCCCCTGGGGCGTGGCACTGCGTGAGATCGGTTGGCCGGGGTTCTTCGCGATGGGCGTGTTTCTTCTCGAGTTTCTCGTGGGCTTCGTCTACATCTGGAAAAAAGGCGCGCTCGATTGGGAGTGATGTGAAATGGCGATCGAAGGCGTACTCAATGAAGGCTTTGTCACGACTACCGCTGACAAGCTGATCAACTGGACCCGTACTGGGTCACTCTGGCCGATGACGTTCGGCTTGGCCTGCTGTGCTGTCGAAATGATGCACGCTGGCGCATCGCGTTATGACCTGGACCGTTTCGGCGTGGTGTTTCGCCCGTCGCCGCGTCAGTCTGACGTGATGATCGTGGCCGGCACGCTGTGCAACAAGATGGCGCCCGCGCTGCGCAAGGTGTACGACCAGATGGCCGAGCCTCGCTGGGTCATCTCGATGGGTTCGTGCGCGAACGGCGGCGGTTACTACCACTACTCGTATTCTGTCGTGCGCGGCTGCGATCGCATCGTGCCGGTCGACGTATACGTGCCGGGCTGTCCGCCGACGGCAGAAGCACTGATCTACGGCATCATCCAGCTGCAGGCCAAGATCCGTCGCACCAACACCATCGCGCGCAAGGCCTGACATGACCGACAAGCTTGCCATTCTGAAGGCCGCGCTGGAAAAGGCGCTGGGCGATCGCGTTCAAAGCCTGACCGAGTCCGTTGGAGAACTCACCCTCGTGGTGAAGGCTGACGATTACCACGACGTTATGCGCACGCTGCGCGACGACGCTTCGCTCAAATTTGAGCAACTGATGGATCTGTGCGGCGTCGATTATGCCGACTACGGCGACGGTGCCTGGAACGGTCCGCGTTTTGCAGCTGTGTCGCAACTACTGTCGATCACGCACAACTGGCGCGTTCGCGTACGCGTGTTCGCGCCGGACGACGACCTGCCGGTGGTGTCATCTGTGACTACGATCTGGAGTTCCGCTGACTGGTTCGAGCGCGAAGCGTTCGACCTGTACGGTCTGGTATTCGAGGGCCACCCGGATCTGCGCCGCATCCTGACTGACTACGGCTTCATCGGTCACCCGTTCCGCAAAGACTTCCCCGTGTCGGGTTACGTTGAAATGCGCTACGACCCGGTGCAGCGCCGCGTGGTCTACCAGCCGGTAACCATCGAGCCGCGCGAGATTACGCCGCGTGTGATCCGCGAGAATCAATACGGTGGTCTGAAGCACTGAAGGGCGCCCGATCATGGCAGATATCAAGAACTACACCCTGAACTTCGGTCCGCAACACCCGGCCGCACACGGCGTGCTGCGCCTAGTGCTTGAGCTGGACGGCGAAGTCATTCAACGTGCCGACCCGCACATCGGTCTGCTGCACCGCGCGACTGAAAAGCTCGCCGAGCAGAAGACCTGGATTCAGAGCGTGCCGTACATGGATCGCCTCGACTACGTGTCGATGATGGTCAACGAGCACGCCTACGTGATGGCAATCGAGCGCCTGCTAGGCCTCGAAGTACCGCTGCGTGCGCAGTACATCCGCGTCATGTTCGACGAGATCACGCGGATCATGAACCACCTGATGTGGATTGGTTCGCACGCGCTGGACGTGGGCGCCATGGCGGTGTTCCTGTACGCCTTCCGCGAGCGTGAAGACCTGTTCGATATGTATGAGGCGGTTTCGGGCGCGCGCATGCACGCTGCCTACTACCGTCCGGGCGGTGTCTATCGCGATCTGCCCGACACGATGCCGCAATACAAGGCATCCAAGGTGCGCAACGAGAAAGCCCTGGCGGCCCTGAACGAAACGCGTTCGGGTTCGCTGCTGGACTTCATTGAAGACTTCACCAACCGCTTCCCGAAGTATGTTGACGAGTACGAAACGCTGCTGACCGATAACCGGATTTGGAAGCAACGTCTGGTTGGTATCGGCGTGGTGAGCCCGGAGCGTGCGCTTAACAAAGGTTTCTCCGGTGCAATGTTGCGTGGTTCAGGCATCGAATGGGATGTGCGCAAGAAGCAGCCGTACGAAGTGTACGACCGCGTCGATTTCGACATCCCGGTTGGCGTGAACGGCGATTGCTACGACCGTTATCTGGTGCGCGTGGAAGAAATGCGCCAGAGCAATCGCATCATTCGTCAGTGCATCGAGTGGCTGCGCAAAAACCCCGGTCCGGTGATCACCGATAACCACAAGGTGGCGCCGCCGTCGCGCGTGGACATGAAGACCAACATGGAGGAGCTGATTCACCACTTCAAGCTCTTCACGGAAGGTATGCACGTGCCCGAAGGTGAGGCATACGCCGCCGTTGAGCACCCGAAAGGTGAGTTCGGCATCTATGCAATCTCCGACGGCGCCAACAAGCCGTACCGTCTGAAGATCCGCGCACCGGGCTTCGTTCATCTGGCCGCGCTCGACGAAATGGCGAAGGGTCACATGATTGCCGACGCGGTGACGATCATCGGTACGCAAGACATCGTGTTTGGCGAGATCGATCGCTGAACCAGCAGGAAACAAGGTTTGACGCGCAGGCAAGCGCGGCTGTGAAACGAGGACGCCCGCCGGGGTAAGGCAGCTAGGTAACACGCCCCGCGTCCCGCACCAATCGCAACGAACATGCTATCAGCAGAAGCTCTCAAGGAAATTGACCGGGCGGTCGCGAAATATCCCGCCGACCAGAAGCAGTCCGCCGTGATGGCGGCGCTGGCGGTCGCGCAGAGCGAGAAAGGCTGGGTCTCGCCCGAAGTCATGCAGTTCGTGGCCGAGTACCTCGAAATGCCGCCGGTGTGGGTCGAGGAAGTGGCGACGTTCTACAACATGTACGACACCAAGCCGGTGGGCCGCTTCAAGCTGTCGGTGTGCACGAACTTGCCGTGCGCATTGTCGGGCGGCGAGCGTGCGGCCGACTACCTGAAGAAGAAGCTGGGCATCGGTTTCAACGAGACCACCGCCGACGGCAACTTCACGCTGAAGGAAGGCGAGTGCATGGGCGCGTGCGGTGATGCGCCGGTCATGATCGTCAACAATACCCACATGTGCAGCTTCATGAGCAACGAGAAGCTCGACGCGCTGATCGCCGACCTCCAGTCGAAGGCGCCGACCAAGGGAGCAGGCAAGTAAATGACCTCTCTGCACGACCGACATATCCAGCCGTTGATTCTCGCTGGCCTGAACGGCGACAACTGGCACCTCGACGATTACGTCAAGCGTGGCGGCTATCAACAGCTCAAGCGCATCCTTACCGAGAAGGTCACCCCTGAACAGGTCATTGCTGACGTGAAAGCGTCGGGCCTGCGCGGTCGTGGCGGTGCGGGCTTCCCGACTGGTCTGAAGTGGAGCTTCATGCCCCGCCAGTTCCCGGGTCAGAAGTATCTGGTCTGCAACACGGACGAAGGCGAGCCGGGTACGTTCAAGGATCGCGACATCATCCGCTACAACCCGCACGCGTTGATCGAAGGCATGGCCATCGGCGGTTATGCGATGGGCATCACCGTGGGCTACAACTATATCCACGGCGAAATCTGGAACGAATACAAGATCTTCGAGCAGGCGCTTGAAGAGGCGCGTGCTGCGGGTTTCCTGGGTGACAACATCCTGGGTTCCGGTTTCAACTTCCAGCTGCATGCGCACCATGGCTATGGCGCGTACATCTGCGGCGAAGAAACCGCGCTGCTCGAATCGCTGGAGGGCAAGAAGGGGCAGCCGCGTTTCAAGCCGCCGTTCCCGGCGAGCTTTGGTCTGTACGGCAAGCCGACCACCATCAACAACACCGAAACCTTTGCCGCAGTGCCGTTCCTGCTGTCCATCGGTCCGGACAACTACCTGAAGATGGGCAAGCCGAACAACGGCGGCTCGAAGATCTTCTCTGTGTCCGGCGACGTGGAGCGTCCGGGCAACTACGAGATTCCGCTCGGCACGCCGTTCTCCAAGCTGCTGGAGCTGGCCGGCGGCATGCGCGGCGGAAAGAAACTCAAGGCGGTCATTCCGGGTGGTTCGTCGGCGCCGGTGGTGCCGGCCGACCTGATGATGGCCTCCGACATGGACTACGATTCGATCGCCAAGGCTGGCTCGATGCTGGGCTCGGGCGCTGTGATCGTGATGGACGAAACGCGCTGCATGGTGAAATCGCTGCTGCGTCTGTCGTATTTCTATTTCGAAGAGTCGTGCGGCCAGTGCACGCCGTGCCGCGAAGGCACTGGCTGGCTGTATCGCGTGGTCGACCGCATCGAGCACGGCAAGGGCCGCCAGGAAGACCTGGACCTGCTGAACAACGTGGCCGAAAACATCATGGGCCGGACTATCTGCGCGCTCGGCGATGCCGCTGCGATGCCGGTCCGCGGCATGCTCAAGCACTACTGGGATGAGTTCGCGTATCACGTCGAACACAAGCAGTGCATGGTGCCCACCTACATTTAAGCGTGGCAGAACATGGTTGAAATCGAAATCGATGGCAAGAAGGTCGAGGTTGCCGAAGGCAGCCTAGTGATGGAGGCGGCTCGCCAGACGGGCACCTACATTCCTCACTTCTGCTATCACCGCAAACTGTCGGTCGCGGCCAACTGCCGGATGTGCTTGGTCGAAGTCGAGAAGGCGCCCAAGGCTCTGCCCGCCTGCGCCACGCCTGTAACCGCGGGCATGAAGGTCTTCACAAACTCCGAAAAGGCGGTGAAGGCACAGAAGTCCGTGATGGAATTCCTGCTGATTAACCACCCGCTGGATTGCCCGATCTGTGATCAGGGTGGCGAGTGCCAACTGCAGGATCTGGCTGTGGGCTACGGCAAGTCTGAATCGCGCTACCAGGAAGAGAAGCGTGTGGTGTTCCACAAGAACGTGGGCCCGCTGATCTCTATGGAAGAGATGACGCGGTGCATTCACTGCACGCGTTGCGTCCGCTTTGGTCAGGAAATTGCCGGCGTGATGGAACTGGGCATGCTCAACCGAGGTGAGCATTCCGAGATCACGACGTTCGTTGGGCAGACCGTTGACTCCGAGTTGTCGGGCAACATGATTGACCTGTGCCCGGTCGGCGCGCTGACCAGCAAGCCGTTCCGCTATTCGGCCCGTACGTGGGAGCTGGCACGCCGCAAGTCGGTGTCGCCGCACGACGGCCTGGGCGCGAACGTGATCGTCCAGACGAAGAATCAGCGCGTCATGCGCGTTCTGCCGCTGGACAACGAAGCCATCAACGAATGCTGGCTTTCCGACAAGGACCGTTTCGCCTATGAAGGCGTGAACAGCGACGATCGTCTGACTCAGCCGATGCTCAAGCAAGGCGGTCAGTGGAAGGCCGTCGACTGGACTACGGCGCTGGAATACGTCGCCAACGGCCTGAACGAAATCAAGCGTGACCATGGCGCTGAGCAGATCGGTGCATTGGCCAGCCCGCACAGCACGCTGGAAGAGCTGTTCTTGCTGCAAAAGCTGGTACGTGGCATTGGCAGCGACAACGTCGATTTCCGTCTGCGCCAATCCGATTTTTCCGTCAAGCCGACGGGCGCTCCGTGGCTAGGCCTGCCGATCGCCGATGTGTCGTTGCTGCAGCGCACGCTGGTTGTTGGCGCCTTCCTGCGCAAGGATCATCCGCTGCTGGCTGCGCGTCTGCGGCAGGCAGGCAAGAAGGGTGCACAACTGAACGTGATCGGCGCCGGTGGCGAAGATCTATTGATGCCCGCCACGCAACTGTTGGGTGCACCGTCGCAATGGCTGTCGCTGCTGTCGCAAGTGGCGGTGGCCGTGGCTGCTGCCAACAACGTTGCCCGTCCAGGCGGTACCGATGGCATCGAAGCCGGTGACGTTGCCAAGCGCATTGCTGCAAGCCTCGCTTCGGGCGAGCGCAAGGCTGTGTTCCTCGGCAACGCTGCGGTGGCGCATCCGCAATTCTCGCAACTGCACGCGCTGGCTCAGTGGGTTGCGCAGCAAACCGGCGCGACGCTCGGCTTCCTGACGGAAGCGGCCAACACAGTTGGTGGCTACATTGCCGGTGCGCTGCCGCAAAGCAATGGCCTCGACGCCGCCGCCATGCTGGCGCAACCGCGTCGTGCTTACGTGCTACTGGGCGCCGAACCTGAATTCGATACCGCGAACCCGGTACAGGCCCGTGCGGCGCTGGACCAGGCTGACACTGTGATCGTTCTGGCGCCATTTGCCTCCCGCGCTGCACTCGAGTACGCCGACGTGCTGCTACCGACCGCGCCGTTCACGGAAACTTCCGGCACCTTCGTCAACTGCGAAGGTCTGCCGCAAAGCTTCAACGGCGTTGTGCGCAGCCTGGGCGATTCGCGTCCGGCGTGGAAGGTCCTGCGCGTGCTGGGCAACCTGCTGAACGTGTCGGGCTTCGAATACGACAGCTCGGAAGTGGTGCGCGACGAAGTGCTGGCCAAGCCGGTCACCGCCCGTTTGTCGAACACGACGACGGCACAGACCGCTGCTCCGGCAGCCGCCGCGACAAGCATCGAACGTCTGGCCGATGTACCGATCTACCACGCCGATCCGATCGTGCGCCGCGCTGGTTCGCTGCAACTGACGGCTGCAGCACGCGCCGCCGTGCGCGCTGGCTTGCCGGCTGACCTCTATGCGCAACTCGGCCTTGCCGATGGTGATGCCGTGCGCGTGACGCAAGGGCAGAGCAGTGTGGTGCTGCCGGCCGTGCTGGACAAGTCGCTGGCTTCCGGTGTGGTCCGCGTGCCGGCTGCCACCGAGGCTTCGGCTCAGCTGGGTGCCATGTTCGGCGCGGTGAGCGTTGAGAAGGTTGAATCGTCCGCGCTGGCGGCTACGGTGTAAGGGTCAACATGATCGAGTCGATTACTTCTTTCGGTACCGCCACCTTTGGTGGATGGTGGCCGCTGATCTGGACGCTGGTCCGCGCGGTCTGCATCATTCTGCCGTTGCTGCTGTGCGTCGCTTACCTGATCCTGTGGGAGCGCAAGCTCATTGGCTGGATGCACGTGCGTCTGGGCCCGAACCGCGTGGGCCCAATGGGTCTGCTGCAACCGATTGCCGACGTGCTCAAGCTGCTGCTCAAGGAAGTCATGGTGCCGAGCGCGGTCAGCCGCGGCATGTACATCATCGCGCCGCTGATGGTGCTGATGCCCGCCGTGGCGATCTGGGCGGTGATTCCGTTCCAGGCCGAAGCCATGGTGTCGAACATCAACGCCGGCCTGCTGTACGTGATGGCGATCAGCTCGGTGGGCGTGTACGGCGTGATCCTGGCCGGCTGGGCTTCGAACTCCAAGTACGCGTTCCTGGGTGCGATGCGCGCCTCGGCACAGATGATTTCGTACGAAATCGCCATGGGCTTCGCGCTCGTGACGGTGTTGATGGTGACGGGCAGCCTGAACCTGTCGGACATCGTTAACTCGCAGAACCGCGGTTTCTTTGCGGGTCACGGCATCAACATCCTCTCGTGGAACTGGCTGCCGCTGCTGCCGATGTTCGGCGTCTACTTCATCTCGGGTGTGGCAGAAACGAACCGCCACCCGTTCGACGTGGTGGAAGGCGAATCCGAAATCGTGGCCGGTCACATGATCGAATACTCGGGCATGGCGTTCGCGCTGTTCTTCCTGGCCGAGTACATCAACATGATCGTCATCTCGGCGCTGACGGCGACGCTGTTCCTGGGCGGCTGGGCTTCGCCGATCGATGCACCGGTCCTCAACTGGATTCCGGGCTTCTTCTGGCTGCTGATCAAGGTTTTCCTGCTGCTGTCGGTCTTTATCTGGCTGCGTGCATCGTTCCCGCGCTATCGCTATGACCAGATCATGCGTCTGGGCTGGAAGATATTCATTCCGCTCACTGTGGGCTGGCTTGTCGTCGTCGCCATCTGGTTGGTGTCGCCGTGGAACATCTGGAAGTAACGGGACAATAGGAAGGCACCATGTTGCTTGCCATCAAGGAATTTTTTAACAGTCTGCTCCTGAAGGAACTCTTCAAGGGGCTGGCGCTGACCGGGCGCTATCTGTTTGCGCGCAAGATCACTGTTCTCTTTCCGGAAGAGAAGACGCCGCTGTCGCCGCGTTTCCGCGGTCTGCATGCACTGCGTCGCTATCCGAACGGCGAAGAACGCTGCATCGCTTGTAAGCTGTGCGAGGCCGTTTGCCCGGCTCTGGCCATTACGATTGAGTCGGATCAGCGCGACGACGGCACTCGCCGTACCACGCGCTACGACATCGACCTGACCAAATGTATTTTCTGCGGCTTCTGTGAAGAGGCTTGCCCGGTGGACGCCATCGTCGAGACGCACATCCTGGAATACCACGGTGAAAAGCGCGGCGACCTGTATTTCACCAAGGACATGCTGCTGGCCGTGGGTGATCGCTTCGAGCCGGAAATTGCGGCCAACAAGGCAGCCGACGCAAAGTACCGCTGATTCAGAACGTCCGCCGTGCGGTTGGCGGGCGGTGCAGTTGACATCCCGGTTGGACAACGGCTCTTTGAGAGCCAACCAGTTGCGGTGGCGTTACGCCATCGCGGCTTTGGACAAGCGCGTGCCGCAAAACGGCCCGTGCCAGGATCATGGAAATCACGACGATCATCTTCTACTGTTTCGCGCTCGTGCTGGTGCTCGCAGCGCTGAAGGTCATCACCGCGAAGAACCCGGTGCACGCGGCGCTGTTCCTCGTGCTCTCGTTCTTTACCGCGGCGGCGATCTGGATGCTGCTCAAGGCAGAGTTCCTCGCCATTACGCTGGTGCTGGTCTACGTTGGGGCAGTGATGGTGCTGTTCCTGTTCGTGGTGATGATGATCGATATCGACATCGAGCACCTGCGACGTGATTTCTGGACGTACGTGCCGATGGCAGCCTTCGTGGGCGTTGTCATCATCCTGGAAATGGCCGTCGTGCTGACCAAGACCTTCATGGGGCGCGTACAGCCAGTGCAGGAGTTGCCGAAGGGCTTCACCGGCCCGAACACGCAGGCGCTCGGGAAGCTCATCTATACAGATTACATCTATGCCTTTGAAGTGGCTGGCGCGGTGTTGCTGCTGGCGATTGTCGCGGCCGTGGCCCTGACCGCCCGCCGCCGCAAGGACACCAAGGCCCAGAACGTGTCCGATCAAATCCGCGTGAAGCGCAAGGACCGCGTGCGTCTGGTCTCGATGCCGTCGGAAAAATCGGCTGGCGCAGCTTCGGCTGAATCCAAGAGCTGAGCCCCGGGAGAACCCATATGTCTTCGCTATCCCTTGCCCATTACCTCGTGCTCGGCGCGGTGCTGTTTGCCATCAGCATCGTCGGCATCTTCCTGAACCGTAAGAACGTCATCGTGCTGCTGATGGCGATCGAACTGATGCTGCTGGCGGTCAACCTGAACTTCGTCGCGTTCTCCCATTACCTGGGCGATCTGGCAGGGCAGGTGTTCGTGTTTTTCATCCTGACGGTGGCCGCGGCGGAATCCGCGATCGGTCTCGCCATCCTGGTGGTGCTGTTCCGTAATCTGGACACCATCAACGTCGACGATCTGGACAGCCTGAAAGGCTGACCTCCGCATCCACCTATAAGAAGCGTTCCATGGCTACCACGCTCAATCCCAACCTGCTGCTGGCGATTCCGCTCGCGCCGCTGGCCGGCGCGGCGATCGCCGGGCTGTTCGGCACCAAGTTCTTCGGCGAGAAGATCGGCCGCACGGCGTCCCACAGCGTCACCATCCTCGGTGTTGCGATCGCCTTCATTCTGTCGGCGCTGACGCTGTCCGACGTCATCAACGGCGCTGGTTACAACGGCACCGTCTACGAATGGATGACGGTTGGCGCGCTGAAGATGGAAGTCGGCTTCCTCATCGATTCGCTCACGGCGATGATGATGTGCGTGGTGACCTTCGTCTCGCTGATGGTGCACATCTACACCATCGGCTACATGGCTGAAGATGACGGCTACAACCGTTTCTTCGCGTATATCTCGCTGTTCACCTTCTCGATGTTGATGCTCGTGATGAGCAACAACTTCCTGCAGCTGTTCTTCGGTTGGGAAGCAGTGGGTCTGGTGTCATATCTGCTGATTGGCTTCTGGTTCAAGCGTCCGACCGCCATCTACGCCAACATGAAGGCGTTTCTGGTTAACCGCGTGGGCGACTTCGGCTTCGTGCTCGGGATTGGCCTGCTGCTGGCTTACAGCGGCAGCCTCAGCTACGCCGACGTGTTCGCCGCTCGAGACAACCTGGCCACGATTGGCTTCCCGGGCACCGACTGGCACATGCTGACGGTCGCCTGTATCTGCCTGTTCATCGGTGCGATGGGTAAATCGGCGCAGTTCCCGCTGCACGTGTGGCTGCCGGACTCAATGGAAGGCCCGACCCCGATTTCCGCACTGATTCACGCGGCAACCATGGTGACCGCCGGTATCTTCATGGTCGCACGCATGTCGCCGCTGTTCGAACTGTCGGACACCGCACTGTCGTTCGTGCTGATTATCGGCGCCATCACTGCGTTGTTCATGGGTTTCCTGGGCATCATCCAGACCGACATCAAGCGCGTGGTGGCGTACTCCACGCTGTCTCAGCTGGGCTACATGACCGTCGCACTGGGCGCATCGGCTTATCAAGTGGCCGTGTTCCACCTGATGACGCACGCGTTTTTCAAGGCGCTGCTGTTCCTCGGCGCGGGCTCGGTCATCATCGGCATGCACCACGATCAGGACATGCGCAACATGGGCGGCCTGCGCAAGTACATGCCGATCACGTGGCTGACGTCGCTGGTGGGGTCGCTGGCGTTGATCGGCACGCCGTTCTTTGCGGGTTTCTATTCGAAGGACTCGATCATCGAAGCGGTTCGTGAATCGCACCTGCCGGGCGCCGGGTTCGCTTACTGGGCGGTGCTGGCCGGCGTGTTCGTGACCGCGTTCTACTCGTTCCGCATGTACTTCCTGGTGTTCCACGGTGAGGAGCGTTTCGGCAAGGCCCACGCCCATCACGACGATCACCATGAAGAGGAAGAGGGCGACCACGATCACCACCATGGTCTGGCCCCGGGCCAAAAGCCGCACGAGTCGCCGTGGGTGGTGACGGTGCCGCTGGTGTTGCTGGCGATTCCGTCGGTCATCATCGGCGCAATGGCAATCCAGCCGATGCTGTTCGGCGAGTTCTTCAAGCACGGTGTGGTGTTCTCGGAAGTCATCTTCAATGCTGATAACCACGAAGCAATGAAGGTGTTGGCCGAAGACTTCCACGGCTGGGTCGAGATGGCGCTGCACGGCTTCACGTCGGCACCGTTCATCCTCCTGCTGGCGGGCGTCGTGTTGTCGTGGTTCTTCTACCTGAAGCGCCCGGATATTCCGGCAGCGATCGCCAAGCGTTTCTCTGGCGTCTACAAGCTGCTGGACAACAAGTACTACATGGACAAGATCAACGAGATCGTCTTCGCCAACGGTGCGGTCAAGTTTGGCCGTGGCCTGTGGAAGGGCGGCGATCAGGGCGTGATCGACGGTGTTGTCGTCAACGGCAGCGCGCGTCTGGTGGGCTGGTTCGCGACGGTCGTGCGCCTGCTCCAGTCCGGCTTCATCTATGACTATGCGTTCGCGATGATCATCGGCACGGTTGGGCTGCTGACGTATTTCGTGTTCCTGGCAGGCAAATAAGGGATTACAAAAATGGTTCTGTCTTTTGCGATCTGGCTGCCGATCTTCTTCGGCGTGCTGGTGCTGGCCTCGGGCTCAGACCGCAATCCCGGTTATGTCCGCTGGATGTCGTTGATCGGCTCGCTGATCAGCTTCGTGATGACGCTGCCGCTGATTACGCGTTTCGATAAGACGACGGCTGCGATGCAGTTCGTCGAGAAATCGTCGTGGATCGAGCGCTTCCACATCAGCTACTACCTGGGTGTCGACGGCATCTCGATGTGGTTCGTGGTGCTGACTGCATTCATCACCGTCATCGTGGTGATTGCTGCGTGGGAAGTGATCACGGAGCGCGTGGCGCAGTACATGGCCGCGTTCCTGATCCTGTCGGGTCTGATGATCGGTGTGTTCGCGTCGCTCGACGGTCTGCTGTTCTACGTGTTCTTCGAAGCCACGCTGATCCCGATGTACATCATCATCGGTGTGTGGGGTGGCCCGAATCGCGTCTACGCGGCATTCAAGTTCTTCCTGTACACGCTGCTGGGCTCGTTGCTGACGCTGGTTGCGCTGCTGTATCTGTACTTCCACAGCGGCACGTTTGAAATCCTGCAGTGGCATCAGGTCAAGCTGTCGATGAACGAGCAGATCCTGATCTTCCTCGCGTTCTTCATGGCTTTTGCGGTGAAGGTGCCGATGTGGCCGGTGCACACCTGGCTGCCGGACGCCCACGTGGAAGCGCCCACCGGCGGCTCCGTGGTCCTGGCTGCCATCATGCTGAAGCTGGGCGCCTACGGTTTCCTTCGGTTCTCGCTGCCGATCGCGCCGGATGCGAGTCACAGCCTGTCGGCATTCATCATTGCGATCTCGCTGGTCGCCGTGATTTACATCGGCTTGGTCGCGCTGGTGCAGGCCGACATGAAGAAGCTGGTCGCGTATTCGTCGATTGCGCACATGGGCTTCGTCACACTGGGCTTCTTCATCTTCAACGAGATCGGCGTCGAGGGCGGTATTGTCCAGATGATTTCGCACGGCTTCATCTCGGGTGCCATGTTCCTGTGCATTGGCGTGCTGTATGACCGTGTGCACTCGCGCCAGATCGCCGATTACGGCGGTGTGGTGAACACGATGCCGAAGTTCGCGGCGCTGTCGGTGTTCTTTGCGATGGCCAACTGCGGCCTGCCGGCAACTTCGGGTTTCGTCGGCGAGTTCATGGTGATCCTGGGTTCGGTCAAGTTCAATTTCTGGATTGGTTTGCTGGCCGCCACGGCACTGATCTTTGGTGCTGCGTATTCGCTGTGGATGGTCAAGCGCGTGATCTTCGGTGATGTGACCCACAAGCACGTTGCCGAATTGAAGGACCTGAATTGCCGCGAGTTCTTCATGCTGGGCGTGCTGGCGATCGCCACCCTGTACATGGGCCTGTATCCGAAGCCCTTCACCGATGTCATGCATGCGTCCGTGGTCAACCTGCTGACCCACGTGGCTCAGTCGAAGCTGTAAGCAGCGAGAAGAAACTATGCAATCGTCCTCCTCTATTGCGGCTTTTGCCCCAATCGTTTTTCTCGCGCTGGGCATTGGTGCCGTCAACTGGATTGACTTGGCCCGCGGCCAGAAGCGAAGCAGCGTGGCTTACCCGGTTTCGTTGGTGATTACGCTGGTGCTGGCCGTGTGGTTCGGGCTGAATGCTGCCAACGGCGAGACGCACTACGTCTTCGGCAACATGGCCGTCATCGACCCGATGGCCAACGTGCTGGCGTCTTTCTGTGCGCTGACCCTGTTTGCCACACTGGTCTACACGCGCCGCTATTTGGCCGACCGGGACATGTACGCAGGCGAGTTCTACATGTTTGCCCTGTTCACGCTGGGCGGTCAGGTGGTGATGATCACCGGCAACAACTTCCTGGTGCTCTATCTGGGTCTGGAATTGCTGTCGCTAGCGTCGTACACACTGGTTGCGCTGCGTCGCCGTTCGAACGTGTCGTCCGAATCGGCCATGAAGTATTTCATTCTGGGCGCACTCGCATCGGGCCTGTTGCTGTACGGCATGTCGATGCTGTACGGCGCGACTGGTTCGTTGGAACTGGGTAAGGTGTTTGACGCTATCAAGAACGGCGAGATCAACAAGACGATCCTCGTGTTTGGCGTGGTGTTCATCGTCGCCGGTCTGGGCTTCAAGCTGGGTGTGGCGCCGTTCCACATGTGGGTGCCGGACGTGTACCAGGGCTCGCCGACGGCCGTGACGCTGCTGATTGCCGGCGCACCGAAGGTGGCGGCGTTCGCGATGACGTTTCGCATTCTGGTGGAAGGCCTGCTGCCGCTGGCGTTCGATTGGCAGAACATGCTGATCGTGCTGGCCGTCGTGTCGTTGGCTATCGGCAATATCACGGGCGTTGTTCAGACCAACTTCAAGCGTCTGCTGGGCTATTCCACCGTCTCGCACATGGGCTTTCTGCTGCTGGGCCTTGTGTCGGGCGTCAGCTCCGGCAAGCCGGATTTGACGGCCCAGGCCTACAGCGCGTCGATGTTCTATGCGATTACCTACGTGCTGACCGCATTGGGTGGCTTCGGCATGATCCTGCTGCTTGCGCGCAAGGGCTATGAGGCAGAAGAGATTGCCGACCTGAAAGGCTTGTCGAAGAAGAGCCCGTGGTTTGCGCTGCTGATGCTGTTCATCATGATGTCGCTGGCGGGCTTGCCGCCCACAGTTGGCTTCTACGCCAAGCTGTCGGTCCTGGGCGCGGTGGTGGATGCCGGTATGCCGTGGCTGGCCGTCGTGGCGGTGCTGTTCTCGCTGGTCGGTGCGTTTTACTACCTGCGCGTCATCAAGGTCATGTACTTTGATGCGCCGGCAGATGATGGCCCCGTGGAGGCCACCTTCGGCCTGCGTTCGTTGCTGTCGGTCAATGGCTTGCTGGTGCTCTTGCTGGGTATCTTCCCGGCCGGCCTGATGGCTGTGTGCTATCAGGCAATCCGCCTGACGTTGGCTTCGTAACACGCCGAGCACCATGAGCACTTCGACGGGCGGTCTGTTTGTCATCGTGTTGGCACTGATCTGTGCCAACCTGCCGTTCGTCAATCAACGCGTGCTGGCTCTGGTGCCAGCACGCTGGCCGCGCAAGCCGTTCTGGCTGCGCGGCACCGAGCTGATTGCCATGTATGTTGTGGTGGGGCTGATCGGCTTCGGTATCGAATCGAGCCAAGGCAATGCGTTTGCGCAAGGCTGGCAGTTTTATGCGATCACCGCTTGCCTGATGCTGGTGTTCGCGTTTCCCGGCTTTACGTGGCAATACCTGATTCGCCATCCTCGCGATTCCCGTTAATTCCCGCCGGGCAGGTTCTCGCTGTCTCGGCATGAGAGAGCGCCATGTCCGATTACACCCCGCTGAACGCCACCCCTGATGGGACGCAGGACCCGGATGCCGGTCTGCGCGAGACGCAGGTTGCCTCTGCGTTGATGCACCAGGGCAAATTTCTCACGCTCAAGCAAGACATCGTCCGTCTGCCGGACGGCCGCAATGCCAGCCGCGAATACCTGATTCACCCCGGCGCGGTGATGATGATTCCGTTGTTCGACGACGGCACCGTGCTGATGGAGCGTCAGTTCCGCTACCCGGTCGGCCAGGTGATGATTGAATTCCCGGCCGGCAAGCTCGATCCGCAGGAAGGCGCGCTCACATGCGGCAAGCGCGAACTGCGTGAGGAAACCGGCTACACGGCTGAGCGCTGGGATTACCTCACGCGCATTCACCCGGTCATTTCGTATTCCACCGAGTTCATCGATATCTATCTCGCGCGCGATCTCAAGCAGGGTACGGCCATGCTGGAAGAAGGCGAATTTCTCGAAACTTTCGTCACGCCGGCCGGCCAGCTGATCGATTGGGTGCGCGAAGGTAAGATTTCCGACGTGAAGACCATCATCGGCACGTTTTGGCTTGAGAAAATTCTGTCAGGAGCGTGGACGCCGGGTGCCGTCTGAGGCGCTTATAGCCGCCGCTTGATCACACCGTTTTCCTGTCGTTGTTACCATAGCGAACGGTCGTGCGAAAAAATTAGCACGACCGTTCACAAATTTTCGAATCGGGGATACACTCATCCCCATGCGCTGGACCGATCATGAAAGTGCTGGACCTCCGCTGTGCCAATGACCACCGCTTCGAAGGCTGGTTCGGATCCGATGCCGACCTGCAATCGCAGCAAAAGCGCGGGCTATTGACGTGCCCAGTTTGCGGTCATAACGAGGTTGAGCGCTTGCCGAGTGCGCCGCGCCTGAATCTGTCGTCGTCACGTGCGGAGACCGCCCAGAAAAGCGGCACCGCCAAGGCAGCTGAAGGCGAGGGCGGCGCGCCCGCAGCCCTGCAACAGCTCTATCTGAAAGCCGTGCGCCACGTCTTGGCCAATACCGAGGACGTCGGCGAGCGGTTTGCAGAAGAGGCGCGCCGCATGCATTACAACGAGGCGCCGGAGCGGGGCATTCGCGGGACGACGTCTCGGGAGGAAGCGCAGGAACTGGCAGAGGAAGGCATTGACGTGATGCCGCTGTTGGTGCCCGACGCGCTCAAGCAGCCCGTGCACTGACAGCCTCGATTCAGGTCCGCGCCGGTCCGACAGAACGTTCTCCACCGATTTGCCGCGGTGGGGAGCCAACCACAGGAGACAGGCATGGATCTGAACTACTCGGCGGCCGATGATGCGTTCCGCCAGGAAGTCCGCGGCTGGCTGGAAGCCAATCTGCCCAAGGACATCCAAGACAAGGTGTTGAACCACCGCCGCCTGAACCGCGACGATTTCGTTCGTTGGCACAAGGCGCTCGCGGCCAAGGGTTGGTCGGTACCTCACTGGCCGGTCGAGTGGGGCGGCACCGGCTGGTCTCCCATCCAAAAGCACATCTGGGACGAAGAATGCGCGGAGGTCGGCGCGCCCGGCGTGCTGCCGTTCGGCGTCAGCATGGTCGCCCCCGTGATCATGAAATACGGCAATGAAGCGCAGAAGCGCTATTTCCTGCCGCGCATCGTTGACTGCACCGATTGGTGGTGCCAGGGTTATTCGGAGCCAGGTTCCGGTTCCGATCTGGCCTCGGTGAAGACGCGCGCCGTGCGCGAAGGCGATCACTACATCGTCAACGGTCAGAAGACCTGGACCACGCTTGGCCAACACGCCGACATGATCTTCTGCCTGGTCCGCACGGACCCGGACGCGAAGAAGCAAGAGGGCATTTCGTTCCTGCTGATCGACATGAAGACGCCGGGCATTACCGTGCGCCCCATCATCATGTTGGACGAAGAGCACGAAGTGAACGAGGTGTTCTTCGACAACGTCAAGGTACCGGTTCAAAACCTGATCGGTGATGAGAACCGCGGCTGGACATACGCCAAGTATCTGCTCGGCCACGAGCGCACGGGCATCGCGCGTGTGGGCAATTCCAAGCGCGAACTGGCGTTTCTCAAGCGCGTTGCCAAGCAACACCAGAAGAACGGCAAGCCGCTGCTGCAGGACCCGGTGTTCGGTGCCAAGGTGGCGTCGCTGGAAATTGAACTGCTGGCACTGGAGATGACGGTGCTGCGCGTGGTGTCGAGCGAGAACGCCGGCAAAGGCCCCGGCCCCGAGGCGTCGCTGCTCAAGATCAAGGGCACGCAGATCCAACAGATGCTGACCGAGTTGATGGTCGAGGCAGTGGGGCCGTATGCCCAGCCGTTCGACCCGAGCTACCTGGAAGGCGACACCTCGCAGGCGGTGACGGGCGACAACGATGCCGCGCCGCTTGCGCCGTACTACTTCAACTATCGCAAGACCTCGATCTACGGCGGGTCGAATGAGATCCAGCGCAACATCATCTCGCAGATGATCCTTGGCGTCTGAGCAGAACGGCGACAGAACACATATCGGAGACAAACATGGATTTCTCGTTCACCGACGAGCAGAAGCAACTGGCCGATGCAGTGCGCCGCTTCATCGACAAAGACTATGGTTTTGAGGCCCGCAACAAGGTCGTGTACTCGCCGGAAGGCGTGTCACAGGCTCACTGGGATGCGCTGGCCGAACTGGGCCTGACCGCGTTGCCGGTGCCCGAAGCACAAGGCGGTTTTGACGGCCGCGCAATGGACTTGCTGGTGGTGATGCAGGAACTCGGCCGCGGCCTGGTCGTGGAACCGTATCAGGCGACCGTGCTTGGCGCGCAGGCGCTCAAGCTTGCAGGCGGGCAGGATGCCTTGCTTGAAGAAGTCGCCGGCGGCGCCGTGAAGCTGGCTATCGCCTTCGGCGAGCCCCAATCGCGTTACGAACTTTTCAACGTCACCACGCGTGCCGCGCAGCAGGGCAGTGGCTGGACGCTCACGGGCGAGAAGGCGGTTGTGGTGCATGGCGCGCAGGCAGACAAGCTGATCGTCTCGGCGCGCAAGGGCGGTGAAGCGCGTGATACGTCGGGCCTGTCGCTCTTTGTTGTCGACCGCACTGCGGCCGGCGTCACGGTCAAGGACTACCGAACGATCGACAACCTGCACGCTGCGGACATCCGCTTTGACAATGCACCGGCAACGCTGCTTGGCGCCGCGGGCGAAGCGTGGGAAACGATCGACGCCGTGGCGGATCTTGGTTGCGTGCTGTTGTGCGCTGAAGCGATCGGCCTCATCGATGCACTGAACGCTGCAACGCTGGAGTACACCAAGACCCGCCAGCAGTTTGGCGTGCCCATCGCGCGCTTCCAGGCATTGCAGCACCGCATGGTCGACATGTTCATCCATGGC
Source organism: Ralstonia pickettii (assembly GCF_000607165.1). Classification (GTDB taxonomy): domain Bacteria; phylum Pseudomonadota; class Gammaproteobacteria; order Burkholderiales; family Burkholderiaceae; genus Ralstonia; species Ralstonia holmesii. The sequence continues at coordinate 471,475 of NZ_JFZG01000003.1, forward strand.
GAGCAAGCGCGCTCGATTACCTATCTGGCCGCCGCGCATTTTGAAGATGGCGACGTCGAGGCACGCCGTCGCTATGTGTCTGCGGCCAAAGCGCGTGTCGGACAGGCAGCGCGTGACGTTGGCCAGGAAGCCGTGCAACTGCACGGCGGCATGGGCGTCACGAACGAATTGCCCGCCGCGCACATGTTCAAGCGGCTGACGATGATCAACACGACGCTGGGCGACGTGGATCATCACCTGGCACGCTTCGCATCGCTGCCTGGCTTCCAGCAAGCAGCGTAACGGCAAACCTGAACGCCCCGCATTCGTGCGGGGCGTTGTCATTTGGAGGAGACGATATGGCGGAGAACGAAAGGGCAGAAGCAACGCGATCGTACGAGTTCTACTTCGATGATTTCGAAGTCGGTCGTACGCTGCAGATGGGTACCTACACCGTCACCGAAGAAGAGATCCTGACCTTCGCGCGGCAGTACGATCCGCAGCCGTTCCACATCGATGCGGAAGCCGCCAAGCACAGCATCTACGGCGGCATCATTTCCAGCGGCTGGATGACCTGCTCCATCATGATGCGGCTGATGGTGACCGGCTTCCTCGGCAAGGCGGCCAGCATGGGTTCGCCCGGCGTGGATGAAATCCGCTGGATGAAGCCGGTGTATCCGGGCGACACGCTGTCGGTGTCGAGTACATGCATGGAAGTACGTCCGTCGCAGTCGAAGCCGGACCGCGGCGTGGCCGTCAACCGCTGGGAGGCGCGTAACCAGCGCGGCGAACTCGTCTGCACGGTGACGGGCATGGGCCTGTTTGGCCGGCGCCCGAAGGCTTGATTACCCGTCATCGCATCACAACAAGGAGACAACCCAGATGCGCATCATCGAATCGCTCGACGAGCTCAAAGGCTTGATCGGCCAGGAAGTTGCCGTGAGCGACTGGACAGAGATCACGCAGCAGCAGGTGAACCTCTTCGCCGAGGCCACGGGCGATCACCAGTGGATTCACGTGGACGTTGAGCGTGCGAAGCGCGAGTCGCCGTTCGGAGCGCCGGTGGCGCACGGCTTCCTGACGCTGTCGTTGCTGCCGATGCTGATGGCGAACGCGATCGAGATGGCCGACGTGAAGATGGGCGTGAACTACGGCCTGAACAAGGTCCGTTTCACCGCGCCCGTGCCGGTGGGCAGCCGTGTGCGCGCCCGCGTGAAGCTGGTGGAAATGGAAGCGCTGCCACCATTGCCTAATGCGCCCACGCTGACAGGCGCTCAGATGACCTGGGCTGTGACCATCGAACGCGAAGGGCAGGAGCGCCCGGTTTGCGTGGCCGAATCGATTTCGCGCCGCTATTCCTGAGTCTCGCTTTTCGTAGGTTCACCAGGCCGGCGCAATGCCGGCCTTTCTTTTTCATTGGCTTGCCCTTGCACTCCGCTTGTTTTGTGCTTGTCTTCATGCGCCCCAAGCGGGCGCATCCTGTCGAACAAATGCGCGTTCTTGGCGCGGCTTTGGCACCGTTTTGGCGCGGATTTCCCTTCGAATGAGCCAAATGTGATGGCACGGTAGTTGCAATTTTGGGTCCCGGGGAGTCGTTCTCGCCACCAATAAACCCAAGGAGCCGCAATGAAACGTCGTGAGCTGTTGAAGCTGTCTGCCGTCGCCGCCGCAACGCTGTTGTCCGTGTCGAACTTCGCGTTTGCTCAGGCAAAGGACCCGATCAAGGTCGGTATCCTGCATTCGCTGTCGGGCACCATGGCCATCTCCGAAACGTCGCTGAAAGACGTGGCGCTGATGACGATCGACGAGATCAACAAGAGCGGTGGTGTGCTGGGCCGCAAGCTGGAACCGGTGGTGGTGGACCCGGCTTCGAACTGGCCGCTGTTTGCCGAGAAGGCACGTGGCCTGCTGACGCAGGACAAGGTGGCCGTGACGTTCGGCTGCTGGACGTCGGTGTCGCGCAAGTCGGTGCTGCCCGTCTATGAAGAGTTGAACGGCCTGCTGTTCTACCCGGTGCAGTACGAAGGCGAAGAGATGTCGAAGAACGTCTTCTACACCGGCGCGGCGCCCAACCAGCAAGCCATTCCGGCGGTGGAATACCTGATGAGCAAGGAAGGCGGCGGCGCCAAGCGCTTCTTCCTGCTCGGTACCGATTACGTCTACCCGCGCACGACCAACAAGATCCTGCGCGCGTTCCTGCACAGCAAGGGCGTGAAGGACAGCGACATCGAAGAGGTCTACACCCCGTTTGGTCACTCCGACTATCAGACCATCGTCGCCAACATCAAGAAGTTCTCGCAGGGCGGCAAAACCGCTGTCATTTCCACCATCAACGGCGATTCGAACGTGCCGTTCTACAAGGAACTCGGCAACGCTGGCCTGAAGGCCAAGGATGTACCGGTGGTGGCCTTCTCGGTGGGTGAAGAAGAACTGCGCGGCATCGACACCAAGCCGCTGGCCGGCCAGTTGGCAGCGTGGAACTACTTCATGTCGGTCAAGAACCCGGTCAATGACGACTTCAAGAAGAAGTGGGCTGCGTGGGTCAAGTCCAACAACCTGCCGGGCGGTGACAAGCGCGTCACCAACGACCCGATGGAAGCCACCTACGTCGGCATCATGATGTGGAAACAGGCCGTGGAAAAGGCCGGTTCCACCGATGTAGACAAGGTCCGCAAGGCGATGTACGGCCAGCAGTTCAAGGCACCGTCGGGCTTCACGCTGGTGATGAACAACAACCATCACCTGAGCAAGCCCGTGATGATCGGCGAGGTGCGCGGCGATGGCCAGTTCAACGTCGTGTGGAAGACGCCGACGGTGATTCGCGCCAAGCCGTGGAGCCCGTACATCCCCGGCAACGAGGGCAAGCCTGACATGGTTGCAAGCAAGTGATGTGGTCAGGTGGGCCGGCCATGTGTCTAACGTAGCCGGTCCTTTGAACGACGCTGTACGACGTGGCGGACCGGTTTCGACATCGGCCGCCACGTATCGGATTGCCATGATGCGCTTGTCCCGATTCTTTGCCGCGCTGCTGTGCGCGGTCTGTCTGGCTGCGATGCCCGCGGTATCTGCGTGGGCTGCCGGACAACCTTTGACCCAGGCCGATCTCAAGCCGCTGGCCGAAGACGATTTCGACGCCAAGGTAAAGACGCTCAACGCGCTCACCGCAGCGCCTGTCGAACAGGCCGGCCCGATTCTGCAAGCGTTGCAGAACGACGCGCTGTTTTTTGCGCCTGCCGCCGGCATGGTGCGCCAGGACGGCGAGCGCTACCTCGATGCGATTTCGGGCCAACCCGTGACCGTCAAGGCCGACGATTTGCAGTCCCTCACGTTGAACAATGCCTTGCGTGCCCAGGTGGACAGCGCGGCGAGCGGCTTTGTGCTGCAATCGCCCGATCGCGCCGTGCGCGCGCAGGCCGTCGATACGCTGCTCGCGCATCCGGAGACGGCGTCGCGCCTCATTGTCGACGCCGCACGCAAGCATGAAACCGATCCGGACTTGCGCAGCAAGCTGCATCTGCTGTGGGCCAATCTCGCACTCGACGACGGCACACATGCCGAGAAGCTCGAAGCGCTGAAGCTGCTCGCGGGCGACACCAACCCGCAGACCCGGCAACGCATTGCACCGCTGCTCGCGAAAGACAGCGGCGCCGACGGCGAACTGCGTGCCGCCGCACAGCAAGCACTCGATAGTCTGGCCGCACAGGAGCGCAAATCAGAACTGATCGGCAACCTGTTCGCTGGCCTGAGCCTGGGCTCCGTGCTGCTGCTCGCGGCGCTCGGGCTGGCCATCACCTACGGCCTGATCGGCGTCATCAACATGGCGCACGGCGAGTTCCTGATGATCGGCGCGTATGCCACGTACGTGGTGCAAACGATCTTCCGCAACTACTTTCCGAACGCGTTCGACTGGTATCTCCCGGCAGCGCTGCCTGCCGCGTTCCTGGCCGCAGCCATCGTCGGTTTTGCTCTGGAGCGGCTGGTGCTGCGCCATCTGTATGGCCGCCCGCTCGAAACGCTGCTCGCCACGTTCGGGATCAGCCTGCTGCTGATGCAGGCGGTGCGCTCTATCTTCGGTGCGCAGAACGTGGAGGTAGCCAACCCGAGCTGGATGAGCGGTGGCGTTGCGCTCTATCCGGGGCTGATCCTGCCGTACAACCGGCTCGTGATTCTGCTGTTTGCGCTGGCCGTCGTGGCGATTGCGTGGGCGGTGCTCAATCGCACTCGCCTGGGCCTGTTCGTGCGCGCCACTACGCAAAACCGCACGATGGCGGCCTGCGTTGGCGTGCGCACCTGGAAGGTCGACAGCTACGCGTTCGCGTTTGGCGCGGGCATTGCGGGGCTGGGCGGCTGCGCGCTTTCGCAGATCGGCAACGTCGGCCCGGACCTCGGCCAGAGCTACATCATCGATTCGTTCATGGCCGTGGTGCTGGGCGGGGTCGGGCAGTTGGCCGGCACGATCATCGGGGCGTTCGGCCTCGGGCTGATCAACAAGTTCATCGAGCCGTTCTATGGCGCGGTGCTGGCGAAGATCATCGTGCTGGTGTTGATCGTGCTGTTCATCCAGAAGCGTCCGCAGGGGCTGTTCGCCCTCAAGGGCCGCAGCGCGGAGGCCTGATATGACGACGACCAAGTTTTCTCTCGATATTCCGGCGCGCATGCCGTTGCTCTCGCGGCGCGGATGGTCTGCGCTGGTGCTGGTGTCGCTTATCGTGTGCATTGGCGCGCCGGTGTGCGCGCTGCTCGTGCCGGCAGGCAGCCCGCTGCATCTGTCGGCGTATGCGCTCACGCTCGTCGGCAAGATCATGTGCTACGCCCTTGCGGCGCTGGCGCTCGATCTGGTGTGGGGCTATTGCGGCATCCTCAGCCTCGGCCATGGCGTGTTTTTCGCGCTGGGGGGCTATGCGATGGGTATGTACCTGATGCGCGCCATCGGCCGTGAAGGTGTGTACAAGAGCGATCTGCCGGACTTCATGGTCTTCCTCGACTGGAAGGAGCTGCCCTGGTTCTGGCACGGTACCGAGCACTTCGCCTGGGCCGCGCTGCTGGTGGTGTTGGTGCCCGGCGTGCTGGCATGGCTGTTCGGGTTCTTCGCCTTCCGCTCACGCGTCAAGGGCGTGTACCTGTCCATCATCACGCAGGCGATGACGTATGCGGCCATGCTGCTGTTCTTCCGCAACGAGACGGGCTTTGGCGGCAACAACGGCTTTACGGATTTCAAGCGCATTCTCGGCTTCCCGATCTCTGCATTGCCAACCCGCACCGTGCTGTTCGTCGCAACGTTCGTCGCCTTGGCCCTGGCGTTCATTGCGTGCCGCGCCATCGTCACGTCCAAGTTCGGCCGCGTGGTCACTGCCATCCGAGATGCCGAAGCACGCGTGATGTTCTCCGGCTACAACCCGCTCGGCTACAAGCTGTTCGTGTGGACGTTCTCGGCAGTGCTGTGCGGCATTGCGGGCGCGCTCTACGTGCCGCAGGTCGGCATCATCAACCCGGGCGAGATGTCGCCGGGCAATTCGATCGAGATGGCGGTGTGGGTGGCCGTGGGCGGGCGCGGCACCTTGATCGGCCCGATCATCGGTGCGTTCCTCGTCAACGGGGCCAAGACGTTGCTGACCGCATGGGTGCCTGAATATTGGTTGTTTGTGCTCGGGGCGATCTTCGTGCTGGTGACGCTGTATCTGCCGAACGGCGTGCTGGGGCTGATGGGCAAGCTGCGCATGCAAAAGCGTGCGCCCACGCAAGCCAAGGCGCATGAAGCCGCGACCGTCACCGGAGACCACGCATGAGCACCTTCACCGAACTCCCCGATCGCGCGGAGACCGGCACCGCCACCGGCATGGGCCATGTGGTTGAGCCGGACACGATCGATGTCTCGCACGGCGCCATCCTGTACCTCGAAGATGTGACTGTGCGCTTCGGCGGCTTCCGCGCGCTGAATGCGCTCACGCTGTCGATCGACCATGGTGAGCTGCGCTGCATCATCGGCCCCAACGGCGCGGGCAAGACCACGATGATGGACGTGATCACTGGCAAGACGGGGCCGCGCAACGCCGACGTAACGGGTCGCGTGTTCCTCGGGCAGACCATCGACCTGCTGCGCCTGACCGAACCGCGCATCGCGCAGATCGGCATCGGCCGCAAGTTCCAGAAGCCGACCGTGTTCGAGCAGCACACCGTGTGGGAAAACCTGGAACTGGCGATGAAGGCCGACAAGCGCTGGTGGGTGTCGCTGCGCGCGCGTCTGCTGAACGACGGCCGCCAGCGCATCGAAGAAACCCTCGGCCGCATCCACCTGGAAGCCGAGGCGTATCGGCCCGCCGGGCTGCTCTCGCACGGTCAGAAGCAGCGGCTTGAGATCGGCATGCTGCTGATGCAACAACCGCAACTGCTGTTGCTCGATGAGCCCGTTGCCGGCATGACGGATGAAGAGACGATGCAGCTCGCCGCGTTGCTCAACGGCCTGCGCGGCACGTGCTCGATCATGGTCGTGGAGCACGACATGGAGTTTGTCGCCGCGCTGGCGGGGGCGGAAGGGCGCGTGACCGTGCTTGCCGAAGGCAGCGTTCTGGCCGAAGGCACGCTCGATGCCGTCAAGCGCGATGAGCGGGTGATCGAATCCTATCTGGGGCGCTAGAAGACTCTGCAAAACGACTGCGCGTCCCGATCTTGCCCCTGTGATGCTCGCCGTACCCGTGTACGGCTGCGCTTCTCAGGCCAACATCGGACCGCTCGCTACGTTTTTCAGAGCCCCCCTCAAGGCAAAAGGAAAGAACGCGATGCTACAGGTCCAGCAACTGAACCAGTTCTACGGCGGCAGCCACATCCTGCGCAATGTCAGCTTCGACGTGCCGTCGGCCAAGCTGACCACGCTGCTTGGCCGCAACGGTGTCGGCAAGACGACCTTGCTCAAATGCCTGATGGGCGTGGTGCCCACCGCCAGCGGCGTGATCGATTGGGAAGGCCGCACCATCCAGAAGCTGCCAGCTTACGAGCGCGTCTCGCAGGGGCTCGCCTATGTGCCGCAGGGGCGCGAGATTTTCCCGCGCCTGACGGTGGAAGAGAACCTGCTGATTGGTGCGGCCGCCAAGCGTGCACCTTCCAAAGTGCCCGATTCCATCTATGAATTGTTTCCGGTGCTCAAGGAGATGAGGGGCCGGCGCGGTGGCGACCTCTCGGGCGGCCAGCAGCAGCAACTGGCCATCGGCCGCGCGCTGATGAGCGAGCCGCGCCTGCTGATCCTGGACGAGCCGACCGAAGGCATCCAGCCGTCGATCATTCAGGAGATCGGCCGCACGCTGCGCCGCCTCGTGGACGAGTTCGGCATGTCAGTGCTGCTGGTCGAGCAGTACTACGACTTTGCCCGCAGCATTGCCGACCGCTACGTCGTCATGAGCCGCGGTGAAGTCATTGCCAGCGGCGACGGCGCCAACATGGAGGCCGATGGCGTGCGCGATCTGGTGGCGGTTTGACGCACAGGTGTCGTGTGAAAAAGTCGGGTGCCAAATGGGCGGCATCTGGCTATGATGGAAAACCTTTCCGTTTGCTTAGGGTGGGCCCCAATCTGAAGCGCGTAGCCGCGTTTCATTGGGGACCCCTCCCGATTGCATGACCGATGCGCCATCCCGATTTTCCTGTTCCGCCGCAGGCCTCCGCATTTGCATCCTGGGAAGCCTCATTGCGCCTGGCGTTTGCGCGGCGCGGTGAGCGCACCGTGCTGGCCACCTGCCGGCATCAGGGGCCGCTGCGGGTGCAGAAGGCGCTGTATCCGGAAGGCGAGGGCGTCTGCCATGCCGTGATGCTGCATCCGCCCGCAGGCATTGCCGGCGGCGATGTGCTCGATATCGACATCGAAGTCGGTGCCGATGCGCATGCGGTCCTGACCACGCCCGGCGCCACCAAGTGGTACAAGTCGCTCGGCCGCACGGCCACACAGCGTGTTGCCATCCGCATGGATGCAGACGCGCGGCTCGACTGGCTGCCGCAAGAGAACATCGTCTTCAACCAGGCCTGCCCGATCATCGACCTGACGCTGGATCTGGCACCGGGCGCCACCGCCATCGGCTGGGACACGACCATGCTCGGCCGCCACGCTGCCGGTGAATCGTGGGCCGAAGGCCGCATCGCCATGCGCACCGCATTGCGTTGCAACGGCCAGCCGCTGTGGATTGAATCGGCCGCCTTCGACACGCAATCGCCCATGCTGAACGCGACGACGGGCATGGCCGGCTTCCACGTCGTCGGCACGCTCTGGGCCGTGGGCGCGGGCGCGACCGATGCCCTGGCCGAATCGATGGCCGAGCACCTGCCGTACAACGATGACCTGCGCGCAGGCGTCACGTGCCTCACGCAAGATGCGCCCGGCCTGCCAAACGTTTTGCTGCTGCGCGTGCTTGCACGCCGGCCTGAAGATGCACGCGCCCTGTTGTCGCAGACATGGCTGGCGCTGCGCGAACCGATGCATGGCGTAGCGGGCCGTCCGCTGCGCCTGTGGGCCACATGATGGCGACGTGACCCCGCATCGCCCGATCTGAACTGAACTGAATTGACCCTCACCGAAGAGAGCCCCTCGTGGAACTGACCCCGCGCGAAAAAGACAAGCTGCTGATCTTCACCGCCGCCTTGCTGGCCGAGCGCCGCAAGGGCCGTGGCCTCAAGCTCAACTACCCGGAAGCCGTCGCCTTCATCAGCGCCGCCATCATGGAAGGCGCGCGCGACGGCAAGACCGTCGCCGAGCTGATGCACTACGGCACCACGCTCCTCACCCGCAATGACGTGATGGACGGCGTGGCCGAGATGATTCCCGACATCCAGGTCGAAGCCACGTTTCCCGACGGCACGAAGCTCGTCACCGTCCACCACCCGATCATTTGAAGTTTGAAGTCCGCACGCCACTCACCACTACGAGTCCTGCCATGACGCATACCCTGTCTCGCTTCGTCCGGCCCGCTGCGGCCATTGCGCTCACGTTTGGCGCCTCCGTTGCCTTTGCTCACCCGGGGCATCCGGGCCATACCGCCGGGGGCAGCCTGCTCGCCGGGTTCCTGCATCCGCTCACCGGCGCAGATCACCTGCTGGCGATGGTGGCCGTGGGGGTGTGGAGCGCGCTGGCCTCGCGCTCGGTGCGCGACGCATTGTGGGCACCGGTCGCCTTTGTTGCGTTGATGATCCTGGGCGCGCTGCTCGGCGCAGGCGGCGTGGCCTTGCCGATGGCCGAGCCGATGATCGCCGCATCGCTGCTGGTGTTCGGCTTGCTGATTGCCGCACGCGCGCAACTGCCGGCCTGGGGCGGTGCACTGCTGTGCGGCGCATTCGCGCTGTTCCACGGCTATGCGCATGGCACGGAATTCCCCGCAGGCGCGCAAGCCATGTTCCCGTATTTCGTTGGCGGCTTTGCTGTGGCGACGGCGCTGCTGCATACCGCCGGTATCGGCGCCGGGTTTGCGCTGAAGCCGCGTCTGGCGTGGCTGGCGCGTCTGTCGGGTGTGGGCGTGGCGCTGTACGGCGCCGGCCTGCTGGCGGCGGCTGTCTGAGGGGCGCGACATGATCCCCGGTGAACTCCTCCCGCAAGACGGCGATCTGGAACTCAACGCAGGCCGCCCCACGGTGACAGTCACGGTGGCAAACACGGGCGACCGCCCGGTGCAGATCGGCTCGCACTACCACTTCTATGAAGTCAATGACGCGCTGCGCTTTGACCGCGAAGCTGCGCGTGGCTTTCGGCTGAACATCGCCGCCGGTACCGCCGTGCGTTTCGAGCCGGGGCAGGAGCGCACGGTCGAACTTGTGGCGCTTGCGGGCGATCGCGTGGTCTATGGCTTCGCCGGCCGTGTGATGGGCAAGCTTTGAACGAGGCACGGACATGACATTGAAGATTGATCGCCGCGCCTATGCGGAAATGTTTGGCCCCACGACCGGCGACCGCGTCCGCTTGGCCGACACCGACCTCATCGTCGAAGTCGAACGCGACTTCACCATCTACGGCGAGGAAGTGAAATTCGGCGGCGGCAAGGTCATCCGCGACGGCATGGGCCAGAGCCAGCGCGAATCGAAAGACTGCGCCGACACTGTCATCACCAACGCGCTGATCATCGACCACTGGGGCATCGTCAAGGCTGACATTGGTCTGAAGAACGGCCGCATCTCGGCGATCGGCAAGGCGGGCAATCCGGACATCCAGCCCGGCGTGACGATCGTCATCGGCCCCGGCACCGAGATCATCGCGGGCGAGGGCATGATCGTCACCGCCGGTGGCGTCGACACGCACATCCACTTCATCTGCCCGCAGCAGATCGACGAAGCGCTCAACAGCGGCGTGACGACGATGATTGGCGGCGGCACCGGCCCCGCCACCGGCACCTATGCGACCACCTGCACGCCAGGTCCGTGGTACATGCAGCGCATGCTGCAGGCCGCCGACGCCTACCCGATGAACATCGGCTTTCTGGGCAAGGGCAATGGCAGCCTGCCGGGCGCGCTGCGCGAGCAGATCGACGCGGGCGCCATCGGCCTGAAACTGCACGAAGACTGGGGTTCCACACCGGCCGCCATCGATTGCTGCCTGGGCGTGGCCGACGACACCGATACACAGGTCGCCATCCACACCGATACGTTGAACGAATCGGGATTCGTCGAGGCCACCGTCGCCGCGTTCAAAGGCCGCACGATCCACACGTATCACACCGAAGGCGCGGGCGGCGGGCACGCACCCGACATCATCCGCGTGTGCGGTGAATCGAACGTGCTGCCGTCGTCGACCAACCCGACGCGGCCGTTCACCGTCAACACGCTGGACGAGCATCTGGACATGCTGATGGTGTGCCACCACCTCGATGCGTCCATCGCCGAAGACATCGCCTTTGCCGAGAGCCGCATCCGCCGCGAGACCATCGCCGCCGAAGACATCCTGCACGACCTGGGCGCGTTCTCGATGATCTCCAGCGACTCGCAAGCCATGGGCCGTGTCGGTGAGGTCGTCCTGCGCACGTGGCAGACCGCGCACAAGATGAAGGTGCAGCGCGGCAAGCTCGCTGGTGACCCGAACGACGCGCGCGGCGGCCACGACAACTTCCGCGTGAAGCGCTACGTGGCGAAGTACACGATCAACCCCGCGCTCACGCACGGCATTGCGCACGAAGTCGGTTCGGTTGAAGTCGGCAAGTGGGCGGACCTCGTGTTGTGGAAACCCGCGTTCTTTGGCGTGAAGCCGAGTCTGATCCTGAAGGGCGGGATGATTGCCTCTGCGGCGATGGGGGATGCGAATGCGTCGATTCCCACGCCGCAGCCTGTGCACTATCGGCCGATGTTTGGATCGGCGGGCGGGGCGTTGGGGCGGACGTCGTTGAGTTTCCTGTCGCAGTCCGCGGCCGCTGCTGGGGTGGCGGAGCAGTATGGGCTGGCCAAGACCACGGCGGTCGTCAAGGGCACGCGTACGGTGACCAAGGCGGACATGATCCACAACGACTGGCAGCCGGATATTTCTGTGGATCCGGAGACTTATCAGGTGGTGGCGGATGGGACTGTGCTGACTTGTGAGCCGGCTGAGGTGTTGCCTATGGCGCAGCGGTATTTTTTGTTCTAGCTGGTGGGTTGGGGTGGGCTGGTTTCTTGTTGTTGGTCCATCCCTCGTATCGTCCCCTGCCGGGGCCGACTCACTTTTCTTTGTCTTGCCAAAGAAAAGTAAGCAAAAGAAAGGCGCGCCCGAGATGGCGAAAGACTCCTTGGATTTGTGTCGCGGGGAGGGAAGGGAGGCAAACTCGCTGCGCTCAGACAGCCTCCCTTCTTGATCCTCCCCGCAACAAAAATCCAAGGCGCCATCAAGGGCAGGAACGTCAACGGCCACACCGGCGGGGAACTGAGGTGGGCGCCGGGGCTCGTTGAGTGCGAGTGCGAGTGCGAGTGCGAGTGCGAGTGCGAGTGCGAGTGCGAGTGCGAGTGGAAGTGGAAGTGGAAGTGGAAGTGGAAGTGGAAGTGCGTGCGAGGGTTCAGAACGTACAACGGAGTGGCGTGCGGGCAGAAGATTGTGTGCTTTACCCCTTGCCCTAGATGGCGCCTTGAATTTCTGTTGCAGAGAGGAAAAAGAGGGGAGGCCTGTTTGAGCGAAGCGAGTTTGCCTCCCCTCCCTCTCTGCGACATAAATTCAAGGAATCTTTCGCCATCTCGGGCGCGCCTTTCTTTGCTTACTTTCTTTGGCAAGACAAAGAAAGTGAGTCGCCCCCGGCAGGGGGTGAAACAGCAGCAAACCACTAAGGCCCGCCCCGGCAGAAAAGAAGAAAACGAGCCTCGAACCTCGAAATCCCAGCCTCAGACCCCCAATCACGACCCTCTGACCCTCAAATTCGATACTCCAGATATCGAATAAGAGCCAACGAAGCAAAGCAATTCGACCGCAGGACCCAATCAGGACAAAACGAGACGCAACCGAAGCAAAAACGCAGAATTTTTCGGGCCTCCGAGGGCCATGCTCGATGCAAAAAGCCTCGTGCTCCAATCTCCGAGCCCGACGTTCGACCCTCAATGCTCGGGATTCGAAACCAAAAGTGTGAAAGTCGGAGTTCAGAGCCCCACTATTGAGTGTCAGAGCTTGGCAATTGAGCCTCTGAGCCTGACGATTGAGCCTCTGAGTCTGAAGATTGAGGCTCAGAGCCTGACGATTGAGGCTCGGAGCTCGACCTTCGAGGCTCGGACCCTGGTATTTGACAGGCTCAGCTCCATGCTGGGCCGTCATGAGATTGTGAATAGGTTCCAACGATGCTTTCCATCACTAAACATCTCCCCACGCCGCATGGCCTGGCCTCCGTGCTGGTCAAGCGCGCGCCCAAGCTGGTGCTCCCATTCCTGGAGCGCAGCCGCAGCCGCCTGCGCGCCACGCTAGACGATGGCCGTGACGTGGCCGTTGTACTGCCGCGCGGCACCGTCATGCGTGGCGGCGACGTGCTGGTTGCTGAAGACGGTACGCTGGTGGAAGTGCAGGCTGCACCTGAGCAGGTGCTGCGCGTGACGAGCGACAACCGCCTCGCGCTGATGCGGGCGGCCTATCACCTCGGCAATCGCCACACGCCTGTGCAGGTCAGCGCAGATGCACTGCAGCTCGAAGCCGATCCGGTGCTCGAAGACATGCTCGTGCGCCTGGGCGTGACCGTCGCACATGTTGAGGCGCCGTTCGAGCCCGAGGCGGGCGCATACGGCGGCGGCCATCGGCACGGCCACGATGCGACATTTGAAGAGGACTACGCGGCCGCGCAGGCGCTGTATCACGAGCATCACGGGCACGATCACGGTCACTCGCATGACCATGATCATGCGAGTGACCACGCGCATAACCACGATCACGCGCATGGGCACGACCACGGTCACGACGACGGCCATGTCCACGGCCCCGGCTGCGGTCATCACCACCATCACCATGACTAACGCGGCGCAGCTCACTGCCTTGCTGCATCTCGCGTCCCCCGCGCTGCCGGTGGGCGCGTTCAGCTATTCGCAGGGGCTGGAAGCGGCGGTGGACGTGCTGCACGTGGCGGATGAAGCGTCGGCTGCGGCATGGATTGCGGAAGGGCTCGACGTGCTGGCGGCCTGCGAGGCGCCGCTGTGGCTGTTGCAGTTTGCTGACTGGCAGGCGGGTCGCTTCGATGCCGTGGCCGAGCGCGATGCATGGTTCCTTGCCACCCGCGAGACGCGCGAGCTGCGGCTGGAAACCTCGCAGATGGGCTGGTCGCTCAATCGACTTATCCAGCAGATGGAGTGGGGCGATGGCGCACTGCGCAGTGCATTGGCCGCGCGCGCGACAGTGACCTTTCCGACTGCCTTTGCCGCCGCCGCTGCCGCTCTGAATGTCGACCCGCACGACGGCGTGACGGCGTACTGCTTTGCATGGGTGGAAAACCAGATGGCGGCGGCAGTCAAGGCCGTGCCGCTCGGGCAGGCTGCCGGGCAACGCATTCTCTTCGGTTTGCACACTGCGGTGGCGCGTGCGGTAGAGGAGGCCACGCGCCGTGCGGCCTGTCATCCGCCTGAACTGTCTACGTTCTCACCGGGGCTGGGTGTGTTGTCCGCCCGGCACGAAACGCAATACTCACGACTCTTTCGATCCTGAACCTGATCATCATGCGAACCAAGAAACTTCCAGCCCTGCGCGTTGGCGTGGGCGGCCCGGTGGGCTCCGGCAAGACCACGCTGCTCGAAATGCTCTGCAAGGCCATGCGCGAGCGCTATGACTTGGTGGCGATCACCAACGACATCTACACGAAGGAAGATCAGCGCCTGCTGACCATCTCCGGCGCGTTGCCTGCCGAACGCATCATGGGTGTCGAAACGGGCGGTTGCCCGCACACGGCCATCCGCGAAGATGCGTCGATCAACCTCGAAGCGGTGGATCGCATGCTCTCCAAGTTTCCGGATGCGGATGTGGTCTTCATTGAGTCCGGCGGTGACAACCTCGCGGCGACGTTCAGCCCCGAGCTGTCGGACCTGACGATCTACGTGATCGACGTGGCGGGCGGGGAGAAAATCCCTCGCAAGGGCGGCCCGGGCATCACCAAGTCCGACCTGCTGATCATCAACAAGACGGACCTTGCACCGTACGTCGGGGCGTCGCTGGAGGTGATGGAGAGCGACACGCGCAAGATGCGCGGCGATCGTCCGTTTGTGATGTGCAATCTGCGGGCGCAGGGTGGGCTGGATGAGGTGATCCGGTTCATTGAAAAGCAGGGGATGCTGACGGCGGCTGCCTGATGCTGCGGCACTTACTGCGGCACTTGCGGGTGCCGCGCTGAGTCAAAAACACTCACGGGTGCGTTGCGGAGGTGGGTGATGAAGGCGCTGCATTCTGTGGTGCTGATGACGGTGATCTTGGGCGTGGCTGCCTGTGCGCCGACCATCGTCGGGCCGTATTACACGATGGATGTACGGCTGGCGGATGGGAAACCCGTGCGGTGTGCGGTCAATCAACCGGTGCACTTGCCCGGGCCGCCGCCGGAGCCGCTGACAGTGCGAGAGCGTAACGAGGCCGAAGTACTGGCGACGCAGCCGCTGCGGTTGCAGACGGGGCCGCGGTCGCCGTATCCGACGGTCTACACTGCGCCGGACGTGCAGTGCTTCGCATTGCCCCGGTAACGCGATCAGGCGTCTTCCGTCAGGTAGCGCCAGAGCGCCCGCGCCACCAGGCCGACGGGGGCGCGCACGTAATCGCGCAACAACGAACCCAGCTTGGTGGTGATGGTGGTGAAGGGCATCAGTCGAGCCCCGGAATCAGGCGCCACGCGCGAGCGCGGTACGCATCGTATACCGCGCCGAACTGCGATTGCGAGGGAGTGTCTTCGGCGCATATGCGTGCCACCAGTTGAGGGAAATCAGGCGGAGCGTCAGCGCTGCACCGGCCCGTTTAGGCCCCTGAACGTGGCCCCGCATTGACGACTTCCAAAAGAAAAAGGCCGCATCACGCGGCCTGTTTTCCGATGCGAAAAAGCGGAATCAGCGCCGCTCGTACTGCGTCGCGCCGAAGAGGATTTCCTTCGCCTTGTCGTCCTGCACAGCCGGCCGTTCCTTGGCCAGCACCTTCACCGCGCGCTGCACGGCGGGGCGTTCTTCAATGGCTTCGAACCAGCGCTGCAGCTTCGGGTAATCCGACAGCTCGATCCCCTGGTTCTTCCAGCTGCGCAGCCATGGCCACGTCGCAATATCGGCGATGGAGTAATCCGCGCCACCGAGGAATTTCGATTCGCTCAGGCGCTTGTCGATCACGCCATACAGACGCTTGGCTTCGTTCGTGTAGCGGTTGATCGCGTATTCGATTTTTTCGGGCGCGTAGATGCGGAAGTGGTGGGCCTGGCCGAGCATCGGGCCAACGCCGCCCATCTGGAACATCACCCATTGCAGCACTTCGTATTTGCCGCGCACGTCGTCGGGCATGAACTTGCCCGTCTTGCCGGCGAGGTACAGCAGGATCGCGCCCGATTCGAACAGCGAGATGGGTTTGCCGTCGGGGCCGTCCTGATCCACGATGGCCGGGATCTTGTTGTTGGGGCTGATCTTGAGGAAGTCGGGCTTGAACTGGTCGCCGGCGCCGATGTTGATGCCGTGAACGCGGTAAGGCAGCCCGCATTCTTCCAGCATGATGTGCACTTTGTGGCCGTTGGGCGTGGCCCAGCTATAGACGTCGATCATCGAGTTGGCTCCTTGGCTTCTGGCCGGGAAGAGAGGTGCAGGCCACCAGCAGCCTGCAAAGTGTTCCATTCCAGCACAGAACCGAAAAACGCGCAGACGCCGGGCAGAGGCAAAAAAATCCCCGCTCAAGGCGGGGTTAAGGAGTGAACGGTACAGCCGTGCCGCAGGTCAGGAGCCGCGTGTGACCGGCATGTCGGCAACGTCCTTCAGGTGCAGATGCTTGGCCAGTTCAAGCTTGGCGATGGCCGCGCGGTGCACTTCGTCCGGGCCGTCGGCCAAGCGCAGCGTGCGTTGGTGCGCGTAGGCCGAAGCCAGCGGGAAATCACCCGACACGCCGCCGCCGCCGTGTGCCTGGATCGCCCAATCGACGATCTGGCAGGCGATGTTCGGAGCCACGACCTTGATCATCGCAATCTCGGCCTTGGCGACCTTGTTGCCGACGGTGTCCATCATGTACGCGGCCTTGAGCGTGAGCAGGCGAGCCTGTTCGATCATGCAGCGTGCTTCGGCAATGCGTTCGTGCCAGACGCTGTGCTGTGCGATGGCCTTGCCGAATGCAATGCGCGACGACAGGCGCTTGCACATCAGTTCCAGCGCGCGCTCAGCCACGCCGATGCTGCGCATGCAGTGGTGGATACGGCCCGGGCCCAGGCGGCCTTGTGCGATCTCGAAGCCGCGGCCTTCACCCAGGAGGATGTTGCCCACCGGCACGCGCACGTCTTTCAGGTCGACTTCCATGTGGCCGTGCGGCGCATCGTCGAAACCGAACACTGACAGCGGACGCATGACGGTGATGCCCGGTGCATTGGCCGGCACCACGATCATCGATTGCTGTTCGTGGCGGCCGGCATCGGGGTTGGTCTTGCCCATGACGATGTAGACGGCGCAGCGCGGGTCGCCAGCGCCGGACGACCACCACTTGCGGCCGTTGATGACGTATTCGTCGCCCTGGCGCTCGATGCGGCATTCGATGTTGGTGGCATCCGACGAGGCCACGGCCGGCTCGGTCATCAGGAAGGCGGAGCGGATCTCACCGCGCAGCAGCGGTTCGAGCCAGCGGTCTTTCAGTTCTTCCGAGGCGTAGCGCTCCAGCGTTTCCATGTTGCCGGTGTCGGGCGCTGAGCAGTTGAACACTTCGGGCGCCCAGGGCACGCGGCCCATGATTTCGCACAGCGGGGCGTATTCGAGGTTCGACAGGCCTTCCGGCGCGCGCGGCGAGCGCGGCAGGAACAGGTTCCACAGCCCGGCCTTGCGTGCCAGCGGCTTGAGTTCTTCGATGACCTTGGTGGGAATCCACGCGTTGCCGGCGCGGCGGTTGGCTTCGACTTCTTCGTGGAAGCGGTGCTCGTTCGGATAGATGTGCTGGTCAAAGAAATCGAGCAGGCGCGCCTGCATTTCCTTGACCTTGGGCGTGTAATCGAAATTCATGGTGTCTCCTCAGTACATCGAACAAGCGCCTCGAACGGGCAACCATCAACTCAGTTCAGACGGGCTCGGCCATGCGTCAAATACGTCCGCCGAGCACTGCAAACACGGCACTCGCGCGCGCAATCAACCGGTCGCCGCGATGGAAGAGTGCCTGCGCAAAGGCCAGCTTGCTGCCCGTGCGCAATCCTTCCGGGGTGATCTCAATCCAGTCGCCTTCTCCGGCAGAGGCGATGAAATCCACAGTCAGGCTGGCGGTGGACATGGCCAGGGCGCCGCCGGTACCTTCGCCGGGCTCGGCCAGGCAATAGCCTAGCGCCGCATCGGCCAGCGATGCCACCACGCCGCCATGCAGGATGCCGCGCCGGTTCAGGTGGTGGTGGCCGACATGAAAACCCATCACCATCGTCGGCCCCATGCCGCGGGCATAGACCGGCCCCAGCATCGTCAGGAAAGGGCTCGGCTTGTTCAGCAGTACGAAGCCCGTCGGCACGGACAGATCGGTGGTGGTGGTCATGGCGCGTGGCGCAACTCCCAAGTGGTGTCCGCAGAATAAGCCTTCGCCTACAATAAGAGAAATGAATTTAGTAGATTACAGTCCATCAATATCATGCATATATCCCGGGTCGACCTGAACCTGTTTGTCGTTTTCGATGCGATCTACACGGAAGGCGGCATCACGGCGGCCGCGCGCACGCTCAACCTGACGCAGCCCGCCGTGAGCCACGCGCTCGGGCGGCTGCGTGAGTTGTTTGACGACCCGCTGTTCGAGCGGCGCGGGCAGGGCATGGTGCCGACGCCGCTGGCGCGCACGCTGATCGCAGAGGTGCGCACCGCGCTGCAGGGCTTCGAGCGCACCTTGCGCGAGGGCACGCGCTTCGACCCCGCCACGAGCGAGCGTCGCTTCACGTTGTCGATGCGCGATGCGCTGGAAGCCACGCTGCTGCCGCCGTTGATGGCGGCCATCGCCAAGGAGGCACCGCGGATTGACGTGACGACCGTGCGTGGAGACCGCCGCCAGCTCGAAACCGAGTTGCTGGCCGGCACCATCGACGCGGCTGCGGACATTCTGGTGCCGGCATCTCCGGCCATCCGGCATGCGCCGCTGCTGACCGACCCGATGGTGGTGCTGGCGCGCCCGGGCCACCCCATTGCAAATGCGCCGTTGACGCTGGAGCGCTATCTGGCGTGCGAACACGTGCATGTGTCGTCCCGGCGTCGCGGGGCAGGGCTGGAAGATGTGGAACTGCGCCGGCTTGGCCATGAGCGGCGCGTGCGGCTGCGTTGCCAGCATTACCCGGCCGCCTGCCGTGTGGTGAGCTGCACGGACCTGCTCGCGACGTTGCCGATCCGCTATGCGCGCATCGCCAATGAACCGTATGGCAACGTGATGCTGCCGCTGCCGTTCAACGTGCAGCCGCTGGAGCTGTACCTGTACTGGCACACGAACAGCGACCAGGATGCCGCCAGCCGCTGGCTGCGCGATCACGTATTCGCCGCAATGGCGGAGGTGGCGCTGGATGACGCGGCGGCCGCATTTGCCGATGGGCGTTGACGAACGCAAAAGCAGACGCAATCAGCGCCGCCGCAACAACCAATAAGAACGCCTACGTATTCACCGTGACGGCCGACTTGGCTTTGGCCGACTTGACCGGCTTGGGCGATGCCGTTGCCGCCTTTGCAGAAGCGAACGGGTAACGCGCGCTGAACTCCGCAAAGCGCGCGGCAAGAAAGTCTGCACATGCCGTCAGCCGCGCTGGTCGATGGCGGCGTGCAAGGGCGACAAGCTGCAGCGGCGTGGGCGCATGACTCCATGCCGGCAATGCCACCTCCAGCCGGCCGGCGCTCACGTCTTGCGCGACATCCAACCACGATTTGAACGCCAGGCCGCGCCCCGCGACCGCCCAGTCGCGCACCACGGCGCCGTCGTCGCATTGGAAATCACCGCGCACGTCGATCGGGGCAGGGCCGCTGGCGTGCGTGAGTTGCCAGCGCGTGACGGGCTCGCCGTTGCGCAGCAGGATCAGGCAGCGGTGGTCGGCCAGGTCGCTCGGGTGTGCGGGCCGGCCATGCTGCTTGAAGTAAGAGGGCGCCCCGACGATCACGCGCGGATGCGACGCCAACGGCCGCCGCACCAGCGCCGAATCCTGCAGATGTCCGTAGCGCAGGGCGAAGTCGAGGTCTTCGCGCATCAGATCGGCCAGCCGGTCACCGAGCACCAGCGTGACTCGCACGCCGGGGTGCTCATCGCAGAACGCGTCGAGCCACGGGCGCAGGATGTGTCGCCCCAGGTCTGATGTGGCTGCAATGCGAATGGGACCGGACAGCTCGGTGCGATCCTGCCCCAGACTTTCCGCACCTTCGTCCAGTGCCTCCAGCGCCTGTCTTGCGTAGGCGAGATAGCGCTGACCGGCTTCGGTCGGCCGCATGCTGCGCGTGGTGCGCTCGAACAGGCGGGCGCCGAGTTCGGTCTCCACACGTTTGAGCGCTGCGCTGGCTGTGGCGGGCAGCCAGCCGAGCTGGCGAGCGGCGGCGGAAAGGTTGCCGGCATCAGCAATGCGCACCAGCAGGCGGAGGTCGTCGAGGGCGATCATTGTCAAAGCAGATTTGGAGAATCATCAAAGCATAGCCAGATTATCTTGCTTTTGTTTGATGAAAGAATGGCCCCAATCGATTGACGGTTTTTTCTTTCCTCTTCTCAAAGGAGCATTGGCATGACTTCGAACACTCTGCTGGACCAGTCGGTGGTGGTATTGGGCGGCACGGCCGGTATTGGGCAGGCGGTGGCACGCGCGGCGGCAGCCGAAGGGGCGCGCGTGACGGTGCTGGGGCGCTCCGCCAAGGCAGGCAGCAGCATCCAGGGCATCGCCGTGGATGCGAACGACACGGCTTCGTTGACCGGGGCGTTGGCCCAGGCAGCCAGGTTGTCGCCCAGCGGCAAGATCGATCATCTCGTCATCACCATCGGTTCGCGCACGAGCCCGCCGCCGTTTGCTTCGTTGCAACGTGCCGACCTGGAGCAGGCCTTCGGCACCAAGCTCTTTGCCGCGCTGATGGCGGTGCAGGCCGCATTGCCGCACCTGACTGAACGCGCATCGATTACGCTCACCTCTGGCCTGCTTTCTCGCAAGGCCACGGCGACCGGCTTGCTGCGTGGCTCGATCAATGCTGCAGTGGAAGCCGCCGCCAAGAATCTGGCGAAGGAACTCGCACCGCGCCGTGTCAATGTGATCAGCCCCGGCGTGGTGGATACGGAAGTGTGGGGCGCCCCGGCCGATCGCGAGGCCATGCTCGCGCGTATCGGCAGCGGCTTGCCGGTCGGCCGCGTTGGCACGCCGGAAGACCTTGCCCAAGGCTATCTGCTGGCCATGACCAACGGTTTCATGACCGGCGCCATCATCGACATTGAAGGAGGCGGTTTGCTATGACACCTGACAGCGACTGGACATTCGACCACGTGAACTTTCACGTGGCAGCAGACGCGCCCATCCTGAAATTCTTCGCCGATGTGCTCGGCTGGAAACCCGGGCCGCGCCCGGCGTTTCCGTTTCCCGGCACGTGGCTGTACCAGAACGACGATGCGCTGGTACACCTCGTGACGCAGGAGGGCGACACGCCGGAACTGGTGTTCTCGCACATCGCGTTTCGCACCCGGAAAGACGCGGCCGATGTGCTGGCCGCGGTGCGTGAAAGCGGTATTCCGCACCAGGTAAGAAAACACCCCGCACGGCCTGCCGCGCAGATCTTTGTGCAGTTGCCGGGCGGGGTGGTGCTGGAGCTGGAAGCGCCGCTGTCCGGTCCGCTGGAAGCGGCGCGCGACTACGAGTAAAGCCGCGGCCGAGTGAGGCGCAGTGTCAAGCGCCGGCCTGCTGGGCGTACTTCCAGCCCAGTTCGGCCATCGGGCGGGCGCGCTTGCCTGCCTCCAGCGCCTGCGCCGAAGACGCCGTGCCATCCACCACGCGCTTCATGATCCCCTGCAGGATGCCGGCAATGCGGAACATGTTGTAGGCGAGGTAGAAGTTCCAGTCGCCCGTGATGCGGCGGCTGGTGCGTTCTTCGTACTGGCGGATGTACTCGGCTTCCGTGGGAATGCCCAGTGCCGCGAAGTCCAGACCCGCCACGCCGCGGAACTGCCCCGGCTCGATGTGCCAGCTCATGCAGTGATAGCTGAAATCGGCCAGCGGATGGCCCAGCGTCGACAGCTCCCAATCCAGGATGGCCAGCACGCGCGGTTCGGTCGGGTGGAAGATCAGGTTATCGAGGCGGTAGTCGCCGTGAACAATGCTGGTGATTTCCTCGGCTTCCTGCGGCACATGCTTCGGCAGCCATTCGATCAGGTTGTCCATGGCCGGAATCGACTCGGTTTCCGACAACTTGTACTGCTTGCTCCAGCGTTCGATCTGGCGTGCGAAATAGTTGCCGGGTTTGCCGTAATCGGCCAGGCCGATGGCGGCGTAGTCGACCGTGTGCAACGCAGAGATGACGCGATTCATCTCGTCATAGATGGCGGTGCGCTCGGCGGGCTCCATGCCGGGCAGGGCCTGATCCCACAGCACGCGGCCCTGCACGAATTCCATGATGTAGAAAGCGCGGCCGATCACGGCTTCGTCTTCGCACAGCGCATACATCCTGGCGACAGGCACGTCGGTCTTGGCCAGTGCATCCATCACGCGGTACTCGCGTTCGATAGCGTGTGCGGACGGCAGCAGCTTCGCCTTCGGCCCGGGCTTCGCGCGCATTACGTACGTGCGCGAGGGCGTGATCAGCTTGAACGTCGGGTTCGACTGACCGCCCTTGAACTGCTCCACCGTGAGCGGGCCGGCAAAGCCTTCAACGTGTTCGCGCATCCACGCTTCCAGCGCGCCAATGTCGAACTTCTGCTGATCCGCTACCGGGCGCGTGCCCTCGAAGGCCGAGAAATCCTGCTGGTCTGTCTGTGCCATGGGAGTGTCTCCGAATCTTGTTGTGTGTCTGGAAAATTCAGGCAGCCGGTTGACGATGCTGGAGGTATTGCTGCAGCAGCACCTCCATCGTCGTCAGCCTCGAGCCGAGATGCGTAGGCGAGGGCGCCGAAAAATTGCTCATGCGCAGCACCCAGTCGGTCGGGGCATCGCCAACATCGAGCACGTTGATGCAGCCGGCGGTCTGCGCGAGGCTGCCGAAGAACACGCGCTCGCCGCCGGTGATGGCATGCGAGAGGATCGCGCGGTTGGTGCCGCCATGCAGCACCAGCAGCACGGTGTCCCAGTCGGTTTGCGCGCGCAGTTGGGCGATTGGCGGAATCACCCGGTCAAGAAATTCGCCGATGCTCTCGCCGTTGAGAAAGCGCCGATCTTCCGACACCGTGCCTTCAAATGCGCCGATAAAGGCTTGCGCGAGTTCATGCTCCGGAATTTCCGCCAGCTTGCCGCCGCGGATCTCCTGCAGCTCGGGCCAGTGTTCAAGCGTGAAGCCGCGTTCCTGCATCGCGGGTATCTCGGCCAGCACACGCTGCGCGGTTTCCACCGTGCGCGGCAGGCCGCTGACGATCACGCGGTCGAAGACGATGTTTTCGGCGGCGAAGATCTTGCCTGCAGCGGTGGTTTGGCTGCGGCCCAGTTCATTGAGCGGCACGGCCTCGGGTGACGGAACGGGGCGGCCGGTTTCGTCAAAGTACGTCACGGCGCCATGACGCATTAGATAGACGCGCCGGCGCTGGGGTGTTGGGAACGGAATCATGCGAGCCAGAAATTAGCGGTATTGAGGTTTGCGTTTTTGCAGGAAGGCTGAGATGCCTTCGTTGCCGTCGGCGTGGTGCAGCGCTTCGACAAAGCTGTGCTGCTCGGCCTTGAGGTGATCGTGCAGCGAGGCGTCTTCGGCGTGGGTGATCAGGCCCTTGATGCGGCCCACGGCATGCGGTGATTGCGCTGCGAGTTTTTCCGCCAGTGCCAACGCCTGGTCTAGCGCCTCGCCGGGTTTGACCACTTCGTTGATGAGGCCGAAGTGCGCCAGCCGCTCTGCGCCAACGGGCTTGCCGAGCATGATGATTTCGCTCGCAAGCGGACGCGGCAGGAAGCGTGCGATGTGCCAGGAGCCGCCGCCGTCCGGCGTCAGTGCCACGTTCACGTACGCCATCACGAACTTCGCATCCGATGCGGCAATCGCAAAGTCACACGCCAGCACCAGCGAGAAGCCTGCGCCGGCTGCCGGGCCTTCCACTGCGGCAATCACCGGCTTGGGAAACGTGCGGATCGTTTCGATCCAGTGGTTGAGCGCGTCGATACCTTCTTCCTGAACGCTTCGCGGCTTGCTCCGGTTTTCCAGCAGGCGGTTCAGGTTGCCGCCCGCACAGAAGGCATTGCCGGCGCCCGTGAAGATGACGGCGCGGATCTCGTTGTCGTTGGCGGCGCGGTCGAGCGCTTCCATTGACGCGGTGTACATCACCGGGTCCAGCGCGTTGCGCGCGTCAGGGTTGGACAGCGTCAGCACCAGGGTCGAGCCGATGCGTTTGGAGAGTAATTGCGCGGTCATGGCGGCCTCGTCAGAGTAAGCGGCAATCAGGCATCAGGCGTCAGGTGTCAGCAGCGACATGCCCAGACGGGCGCGGCGCAGCAGCCACGGGCTTGGGCGATAACGCGGGTCGCCATAGAGCGTGTACAGGTTCTGCAGGACTTCCAGGATGGCGTTCGTGCCCAGCGTATCGCCAAGTGCCAGCGGCCCTTGCGGATAACCGAGCCCCAGCGTGACGGCCAGATCGATGTCCGTGGGCGTGGCAATGCGCTGCTGTGCGATGTCGCACGCGATGTTGACGATGCATGCAACGATGCGCTGCGCGACAAAACCACCGGAATCCCGGATCACCGTGACGGGCACCCCGTCGGAGGCAAGCAGGCCGTGTGCGGCATCGCGGTAGGCCGCATCTGTGGCCGGTGTGGTCATCAACGTGCGGCGCTTGGTGGCGGCAAACGGATAGAGCGTGTCGAGCGCTACGGTGCGGCGCGCGTCAAGCCCTTCGGCGGCTACGCAGGCGGTGGCATCCAGCCCACGCGGCGTGACGATGATCAATGCATCGGCGGACGGTTTCGAACCTGCTTCGGGCGTGATGCCCAGGTCAAGCAACAGGCGCTGCGCTGCGGCGTGGCCGGCGTCATGCGCACGGCTGATCCACACCGAAGATGGGCGCGCAGACGGTGCAGGCGCCTCAGCGGGGATCTGCTTCTGCCCTTCCGGATAGCGGTAGAAACCTTCGCCTGTCTTGCGGCCCAGGATGCCGCCCGCAAAGCGCACCGCCGTGATCTGCGACGGACGATAGCGCGGCTCGTCGTAGAACTGGCGGTAGACCGATTCCATCACCGGATGCGAGACATCCAGTCCTGTGAGATCCATCAACTCGAACGGCCCCATGCGGAAGCCGGCCTGCTCGCGCATGATGGCGTCGACGTCCGCATACGCCGCCACACTTTCCTGGGCCACGCGCAGGCCCTCGGTGTTCATGCCGCGCCCGGCGTGGTTGACAATGAAGCCCGGCATGTCGATGCAGCGCACGGCGGTGTGGCCCATGCGCTTGGCCAGTGCGGCAAGGGCGTCACCGGTAGCTGGCGCGCTGCGCAGGCCGTCGATGACCTCGACCACCTTCATCAGCGGCACCGGGTTGAAGAAGTGAAAGCCTGCGACGCGTTCGGGGTGCTGGCATGTCGCGGCAATCGCGGTGATCGACAGCGACGAGGTATTCGACGCCAGGATGGCATCTGCGCGGACGATGTCTTCGAGCTGACGGAAGAGGTCGCGCTTGACGTCCAGCTTCTCGACGATGGCCTCGACCACAAGATCGCAGTCGGCCAGGTCGGTCAGGGCACCGGCCGGAACGAGCCGGGCAATTGTGGCGTCGGCGTCATCCGCTGTGAGCTTGCCCTTGGCGGCCAGCTTGGTCAGCGTGTCGGCCAGCGCCGCGCGCGCCGTTTCCACGGCTTGCGGGTTAGCGTCGAACAGTTTGACGCGCAAACCGGCCTGGGCCGCGATTTGCGCAATGCCGCGCCCCATGGCGCCCGTGCCCACAATCCCGATAGTCTGCATATGAAATCCGCTGCGATCGAAAGAAGTCTGGCTAAAATAGCACGAGCGTGCGATTTCTGGCATCCGCACCGACCATAACGGACGGCCAAATTACCAAGGAGACGGCTTCATGCTGACGCTATACGGTTTTTCTGCGAGCAACTACTACAACAAGGTCAAGCTCGCGCTGATGGAGAAGGGGATTGCGTTTGAGGAATCGCTGCGCTGGCCGGACCAGACCGACGGCGAGGTGTCGCCGCTGCACAAGGTGCCGTATCTGGTGGGGGAGGACGGTGGAATGTGCGAATCGCAGGTCATCATCGATTATCTGGAAGCACGCTACCCGCAACATCCGCTGATCCCAGCCGATCCGTTCAAGGCGGCCAAGGTGCGGGAGATCGTGACGTTCCTGGAGCTGCACCTGGAGCTGGTCGCGCGCCAGCTGTTTCCCGAAGCATTCTTTGGCGGCAAGATCAGCGACAACCTGAAGGTGAAGGTGCGCGAGCAACTGCAGAAGAACATTCCGGCGGCGGCCAGGCTGTTCAAGTTCTCGCCTTACGTGGCGGGTGACACGTTCACCATTGCGGACTGCGCGGCCATCGTGCATTTCCCGCTGGTCAGCCAGGCCACCAAGATCATCTACGGTGAAGACCTGCTGGCGCAGGTCGAAGGCGTCAAGCCTTACATGGCCAAGATGGCGGAGAACCCGAACGTGCAGAAGGTGCGGGCAGACAGCAAGGCCAATCTGGAGCAGATGCTGGCGCACTACGCCAGCAAGCGCTGATCGGCTTCAGTCTTACGGTCTCACACCTTCGACAAACGCTCCAGGGCAACTTGGAGCGTTTCGTCTTTCTTGGCGAAGCAAAAGCGCACCACGCCCGATTCGTGCGGCTGCGAGTAAAACGCCGACACGGGAATCGCCGCCACGCCAATCTCGCTCGTCAGCCACTTGGCGAACTCGGCTTCGGGCAGATCGGAGATGGCGCTGTAGTCCACGCACTGGAAGTACGTGCCCTGGCAGGGCAGCAGCTTGAAGCGCGTCTTCTCCAGCCCCGCGCGGAACAGGTCGCGCTTGCGCTGGTAGAACGCCGGCAGCTGCAGATACGGACGCGGATCCGCCATGTAGTTCGCCAGGCCGTGCTGCATTGGCGTGTTGACGGTGAACACGTTGAACTGGTGCACCTTGCGGAACTCCGCCATGAGTGCGGCGGGCGCTGCCACGTAGCCGACTTTCCAGCCCGTCACGTGATACGTCTTGCCGAAGCTCGACACCACGAATGCGCGCCGTGCCAGCTCCGGAATGCGCGCGACGGACGCATGCTGCACGCCGTCGTACACCATGTGCTCGTACACCTCGTCTGAGAGCAGCAGCACGTTGGTGGGCGCCAGGATCTCGGCCAGCTTCTGCATGTCGTCCGCGTGCCAGACCGTGCCGGTCGGGTTATGCGGTGTGTTGAGCATGATCAGGCGCGTGCGCGGTGTGATGGCCGCGGCGAGCGTGTCGAACGGGATGCGGAAGTCCGGCGCGTTCAGCGTGATCGGCACGACCTTGCCACCCGCCAGTTCGATCGACGGGATGTAACTGTCATACGTCGGTTCGAAGACGATGACTTCGTCGCCCGGATGCACGCAGCACAGCACCGTGGTCAGCAGCGCCTGCGTGGCGCCGGCGGTGACGGTGATCTCGCGGTCGGCATCGTAAGCGTGGCCGTACAGATTGGCGACCTTCGCGGCAATGGCCTGGCGCAGCGCGGGCACGCCCGTCATTGGCGGGTATTGGTTCAGGCCCGCGCGCATGGCATCGGACACGGCATCGACGATGCGCGGGTCGCAATCGAAATCCGGAAAGCCCTGGCCCAGGTTGACGGCCTGTTTTTCCGCGGCCAGCGCCGACATCACGGTGAAGATGGTGGTACCGACATTCGGTAGCCGCGACGGCGGGGGTGCGATGGGCGCGAACGATTCAACAGTGGTCATGACAAGACGGCTTCAGGCTTGATTTGGGATGGCAGCAAGGGCAGCGGTCTCCAACTGGACCAGCGCGGCGAACTGCTTGGGCGGCAACACCGCCACGTCGCAATACTTGGCCATGCGTCGCTTGAGCTTGAGTACGGCGCGGTCCTTAGAGACGAGATAGGCCACGCCGGCGGCATCGGCCAGCGCGAGAAATTTCTGGTCGTCGCGATCCTTGCAGCGCGGAACGAACGCTTCGCCTTGCGTGCGGGCGGCTTCTTCAGGATCGGCAACGGACCGTGTCACGCGATCGACCCACGCCAGGGCGGCTTGCGCGTCAACGGCGTAATGCGCGAATTGCGGGTAATCGAGCACGCGGCGCAGTTCTTCGCGGCAAGCGGGGCTGATGATGGCGTCCAGCCGGCCGGCTTCCAGCGCAGCGCGGATCGGGCGCGCAACCGCATCGTCGAAGATCAGGATGTCGACCCAGATGTTGGAGTCCAGCACCACGCGCGGGGCCGGAGCCTGGGTGGAGTGGGTGAGGGCGGCAGCGTCTGCCATTCGATACAATTCCAGACTTGTGAACCGCGATTCTGACATGATCATCGTCCTCTCGCCGGCCAAGTCGCTCGACTACGACACGCCGCCGCGCACCAAGACCCACACGTTGCCCGATTTCATCGAGCGCTCCGCAGAACTCATTGAAGTGCTGCGCAAGCTGTCGCCGGCCCAGATCGGCACGCTGATGCACATTTCCGATCCGCTGGCGGCGCTCAATGCCACGCGCTATGCGGATTGGTCGCCCGAATTCACTGCCGAGAACAGCAAGCAGGCCGCGCTGGCCTTCGACGGCGATGTCTACGGCGGGCTCGATGCCAATTCGCTGGCGGTCGACGATCTGCAATTCGCGCAGAAGCATCTGCGGATTCTGTCGGGGCTGTACGGCGTGTTGCGCCCGCTGGACTGGATGCAGCCGTATCGCCTGGAAATGGGCACGCGCCTGGCCAATCCGCGCGGCAAGGATTTGTACGCCTTCTGGGGCGACGACGTGACGCTCGCGCTCAACAAGCTCTTCAAACAGGACGACGACCCCGTGCTCGTCAATCTTGCCTCGGAAGAGTATTTCAAGGTGGTGCGGCCCAAAGTGCTCAAGGCGCGCATCGTCACACCGGTTTTTGAAGACTGGAAGAACGGGCAGTACAAGATCATCTCGTTCTACGCAAAGCGTGCGCGTGGTCTGATGGCGCGCTACGCGATCGAGCACCGCATCACCGATCCGCGCAAGCTCAAGGCGTTCGACGTCGACGGCTATGCCTTTGCTGCTGCCGATTCCGACGACGAGCGCTGGGTCTTCCGCCGCAAGCTCACCTGATGACAGGATCCGACATGACAGCCACTCAGCCGCACATCTCCAGCGCATTTGACAGCGGCGCCATCGAAATCGTCGATGCCGCGCGGGCCGATGCCATTCGCCTGCGCATTCGCCGCGATTCGCACGCGGACTTCACGCAGTGGTTCCACTTCCGTCTGCAAGGTGTGCAGGGCCAAGCCTGCAAACTCGCGCTGGAAAACGCCGGTGAATGCACCTACGCTGCCGGCTGGAAGGACTACCGTGCCGTCGCCTCATACGACCGCGAGCATTGGTTCCGGGTGCCGACCCGCTATGACGGCAAAACGATGTCCATCGAGTTGACGCCCGAGCATGACAGCATCTGGTTTGCATACTTCGAGCCGTACTCGGATGAGCGCCATCTCTCGCTCGTGGCCGCCGCGCAAACGAAGCCGGGTGTGCGCACGCAACGCTTGGGGCAAACGGTCCAGGGCCGCGACATGACGAGCATCACCGTCGGCGAGCCCGGCCCCGGCAAGAAGGACGTGTGGATCATCGCGCGTCAGCATCCGGGTGAGACGATGGCCGAGTGGTTCGTTGAGGGCCTGCTCGCGCGTCTGACGCGTCAAGGTGCCTGGAGCGGCGATCCGCTCGGCCGTGTGCTTGCCGAGCGCGCCGTCTTCCATATCGTGCCGAACATGAACCCGGACGGCTCGTCGCTGGGTAACCTGCGCACCAATGCCGCCGGCGCCAACCTGAACCGCGAGTGGATGGAACCCGACGCGCAGCGCAGTCCCGAAGTGCTGGCGGTGCGTCAGGCCATCGAGCAGACCGGCGTCGACCTGTTCTTCGACATCCACGGCGACGAGGCTCTGCCTTATGTATTCGTGGCGGGCAGCGAGATGCTGCCGGGCTTTACCGATGCACAGCGTGCTGATCAGGACCGCTTTGTCGCGGCGTTCCTGCGCGCGTCACCGGATTTCCAGACGCGATACGGCTACGAGGCCAGCAAGTACAACGAAGACGCGCTCAAGCTCGCCTCCAAGTACATCGGTCACACCTATGGGTGCTTGTCGTTGACGCTGGAAATGCCATTCAAGGACAACGCCAACCTGCCCGACGCACGCGTGGGCTGGGATGGCGCCCGCAGCGCCGCGTTGGGCGCGGCCATGCTCCAGGCGATCCTGGAGTATCTCGGCTGAAGACAAACGCCGCGCCGCCTGTGTAGGCGGCGCGTTGCGCTTAGTTGGAGGACGACTTCGTCGTCTTCTTCTTGGTTGTCGACTTGGCGGTGGATTTGCTTGCCGTCGTCGATTTGGTTTTGGCGGTGGTGCTGCCCTTGGCGGACTTGGCTGTCGCTTTCGTCGAGGCCTTGCCCGTGCTCTTGCCGTGTGCAGCCGCACCGGTCGTGCAGCGATGGCCGCGGCGGCAGTGCGTGCGCGCTTTCGACGACGAAGGCGCAGCGGCCGGGGCAGCGAACGGCTGGCCATTGGCGTCGAGCAGCTCATACGCCAGCATCATCCCTTCGTCATACCCGCAGCGCACGCGCACGGGCTCCCATTGGTCATTGCCCGTGCCGCGCTTGTGCACGGCGGCATTGAAGCTGACCACGCTCGACACCTTGATCGCGCCTTGCTTGCTGGACGAGAAGCGGGAGTCCCACGGCTCAACCTTGGCTTGGTCGCTGGAAAGCGCACCCGTCGGCAGGCGGAACTGGTCGAAATTGGTCGAGCGCGGGATGATCCAGCTCGCATGCGCGGCGCAGTCTGCCACGTCAGGGCGGGCACCTTCCGATTGAATCAGGCGGTCACGGGTTTGTGCACGGTATTCGGACAAGCTCATCTTGTCCTTGGAGGGCAGATTGACCGTCGTGGTGCCGCTGCTGTCGGTCGAGCCGAAGACGATGGGCGGCGTGGTCGGGACGGGCTGGATGGCCGGCTTGGCTTGCACGGCAGGGGTGTTCGGCGTGGCGTTGGTGGCCTGGGCCGACGCATCGGTCGGTTCAGTCTGCAGGTTGGAGCAGGCGGCCAGCAAAGCGACGACGCCGAGACAGAGTAGTTTGGGTCGCAACATCACGAGTGTTACAGGGTGTCGGCGTGGAAATCGCCATGATAGAGGAAAGCTAAGGATGAAAGTTCCTGCTAGTTACCCCAATGCGTCCCCAATGCGGCACATCAGGCGAATTTGCTGTAACAGCGCGTTACGGCAAGGTGTTGGTTACCAAGTGATCATCATTGCTTGGTGAACAACCACGCGAGCGACCATTCGTCGGTGCGCGCCTCATAGCGGATGCCCTTGCGCATGGCCCACGTGGCCAGTTGGTGATGCGACGGGATGATCGCGTAGTCGGTCTGCGCAAAGCGCGCCGCGGTCTTGGCGGCCTGCTCGTGTGCCTGTTCGCTCGAGACCGTCGACAGCGACGTCTGCACCAGTTTGTCCAGTTCCGG
Source organism: Ralstonia pickettii (assembly GCF_000607165.1). GTDB lineage: Bacteria > Pseudomonadota > Gammaproteobacteria > Burkholderiales > Burkholderiaceae > Ralstonia > Ralstonia holmesii. Next base: position 502,801 of record NZ_JFZG01000003.1, read on the forward strand.
ATTGCTGTAGCGGCCCCAGTTCCACGAGCCGTAGCCGGTTTGCGGGTTGGGCGTGCCGAGAATGCTGCGCAGCGCCACATCGGCCGCCACAGAGCCCCAGCCGAGCATCATGAACGAGAACTCGCCCTGACGCGCACGCGAGAAATACGCCGCCACCGGCAGCGTTTCCACTTTCGTCTGGATGCCAATGCGCGTGAGCAGCTGTGCGGTGGTCTGCGCGACCTGCGCGTCATTCAGATAGCGGTTGTTAGTGGCGTGCAGCGTGAGCCCGAAGCCGTCCGGGTAGCCCGCCTCGGCAAGCAGTTTCTTCGCGCGAGCAGGGTCATATGGAATTGTCTTGCCGCCCGGATGCCCAAAGATCTGCGGCGACACGATGCTCGATGCGACCACGCCTTGGCCCTCAAGCACGCGGCTGACGATGGCGTCGCGGTTGATGGCCAGTGCGATGGCCTCACGCACGCGATGGTCCTTCAGGGGATTCTTGGCGAGCGGCTTGCCGGCCTTGTCGGTCACGAACGGCGACACATCGCGGCTTTGGTCCATCTGCCAGAAAATCGTGCGCCACGACACCTGTTGTTCTAGGTGGAACTTCGGGTCCTGCTTGATGCGCGGCACGTCCGCAGCCGGCACGGCCTCGACGACATCCACATCGCCCGAGAGCAGCGCGGCAGTGCGCGCGGCATTGTCGGTGATGATCTTGAACGTCACCTTGTCCCACTGCGGCACGCGGCCCCAGTAGTGCGGATTCTTCTTCAGGACGATTTCCTGCCCGCGCGTGAAGTGGTCGAACAGGAACGGCCCGGTGCCGATCATGGCGCGGCCCGCATCAAAGTCCGCCTGCGCCGCGTTGGCCACTTTCTTCGGGATGATGGGCAGGCTGTTCAGATCGTTGGGGATGCTCGCGTAATTGGGCGTCGACAACTTCAGCCGCACCGTGAGCGGATCGACGATCTGTACTTCGGTAATCGACTTGGTATAGCTCGTGAACGGGCCTGGGCTGTTGGTCAGGCGCGCCGGACGTTCGATCGATGCTTTCACGTCTTCACCGGTGAACGGCGTGCCGTCACTCCACTTCACGTTGGGACGCAGCTTGATTTCCCACGTGTTGGCGTCGACCGGTTTCCACGAGGTCGCCAGGCCGGGCGTGTAACGGCCGTTCTTGTCGAGGAAGACCAGCGACTCGAAAATATGCAGCGCCATGGCGTTGTTGGGGCCGGCGTTGTTCCATTGCGGGTCCATCGACGTGACGTCGGCGGACAGGCCGATACGCAGGTCGTCGGCTTGCGCGGCGAACGGCACTACGGCAGCCACGGCCAGCGCGCATGCGGCGAGGTTGCGGATCAAGGCGCGGATGGGAACACACAAGAGGGGACGGGTTGTCATCGGGAGGCTCCTGGGGTTCGGGCGGTGATGCCATGTGGCGGAAGACCGTCATTGTGCCGCAGCCCGGTCCGGCACGTGCGACGCAAACCAACAATCAATATGAACGATGGCGGAGCAATAAAAAAGCCACCCGGAGGTGGCTTTGATAACGTGCGTTGCCGATCAGTGGAACAGCGGCTGCTGTGTCGGCGCGTCTTCCGGCATTTCTGCGTGGACGATTTCTGCCGAGCGGTCTGCATAGAGCGGGGCGCCGCAGTCTTCGCAGTACTCCGGTTCGAAAAGCTGGCCGTGACGGAAGATGTCTTCGATGCCGCAGGCGCGCAACTCATCGCAGATCTGCTCCAGCGGACTGCCCGGTTCGCCTTCCGCGGTGACATCCGTGGCGCCGCCGTCGCGGCCGTACACTGGCCAGACGATGCCGTAGATGAGGTCTTTCTCGCCGCGCACCGTGAAGGCCACGCGGTATTCCTCGATCTGCTCTTCGCCGAACGCGCCGATGATGGCGCCGAAGCGGTTGGCCGGCATATCGAGCGCGCCCTGCAGGTAATTGACGGCGGCCCGCACGGTCAGCGGGCGGATCTGCTTGTCGGACTCGCGACAGGACAGGAAGAAGGCGTCTGGCAGCAGCAGGTCGAACTCGCAGCCTGGCATCAGTGTTGAGATGGTCGGCGTGACTTGCTCGCGCCATTGCTCCAGGCAGGCGGAGCGCTCTGCGTGGTGCTCCTTGGCGTCTTCCTGCCAGCGGAACAGCGCCTGGCCGTGTTGCGCGACGACGATCGCCACCAGGTAGCGTGGATCGGCCAGGATCGGTGCCGTCTCGGGCATATCGCGCAATTCGACCTTGGCAGGCTGGCCGGACAGCGCATAGGCCGCCAGCTTGTGCGTGAGCGCAAAGGTGTCGGAATGGGTGCGCGGCAGCTGGTCGATGCTGTACAGATACGGCGCGAGCGCCACGCGGGCGTTTGAAGCCATCACGTGGGCCTGCAGGTGCACCTGTAGTGTCTGCGCCATCTCAGGCTTGATCGTGCCCGACGGGATCATGTAGCGCGTGTGTGCCAGGATGGGCGCTGCGATCAGCAACGCGTCATATTCGACGCCACCTGAGCTGAGGATGGCCGATTCGGCCAGTGTCTCGGCCTGTTCGGCCAGCACGTCGGAAGCTTCCTCGTTGTGTTTGAAAAGATGGTCTAGCGCGGCGTCGAGCGCGGTCTGGCTGCCGTTCTTGAGCAGCCGGGAAAGACGTTCGGACAGCCTTTGTTCCCAATAGACGTCTTCGATGCGGCTGCCTGACGCGTCGAGCGCCAGCGCATCGGCCACCAGCCGTTCTGCATCGGGGGAAAGACGTTGGGGAGCCTTGGAGCGGAATCCTGCCATGCTGTGCCGTACCGGTCGTTGGAACAATGAAAGGGGCATTATTTTACCCTTGTACGCTACTGCGCGACGCCTATTACGAAACCCATAGGCGAAAACGTTAAGGCTTGGCCGCAGGCGTCGATGCTCCCGCTGCCACACTGCTCGCGGCTGCAGGTACGGAAGCCGGTGTGGGTTCCGATGCAGCCGGCGCGCTGGCTGGTGCCGCGTGCGTCGCGGCGACGGGCTCGGAAGCAGCCAACGGCGGAGGCGGGGGCACAGGTGCAGCTGCCACAGCGGGGGCTGGGGTCTGGGCGTCGGTCTGCGGTGCCTTGACCAAGATGTAGAACACGGCAGCCGCCACGACGATGAAAGCTAGTACCACTTGGGCCATGGGTGCGGGACTCCAGCAATGAGAGGACCAGGCGAGGGCGGACGACAATTTCGACACCAACAGGGAGAGCACATCACGCGGCCTATTCGGCACACTGTACCAAAGCCTGTTCGCCGATTGGAGCATCGTCACCTTGTTTGATTCGGCAGGCAATAAAAAACCGGCTCCGAAGAGCCGGTTTCCGTTCTGCACCAATGCCGCGTAATGGCGTGAAGCTTATGCCGCCAGCAGCTGACGCAGCACGAACGGCAGGATCCCGCCGTGCTTGTAGTAGTCGACTTCGATCGGCGTGTCGATGCGCAGCAGCACTTGCGCACGCGTGGTCTCGCCGTTGGCGCGATGAATGACCAGGGTGACGTCCTGTTGCGGCTTGATTTCGCCGTCCAGGCCTTCGATGTCGAAGGTCTCGTCGCCCACGATGTCCAGCGACTGCGCCGAGTCGTTGCCCTTGAACTGCAGCGGCAGCACGCCCATGCCGACGAGGTTCGAGCGGTGGATACGCTCGAAGCTGCGTGCGATCACGGCCTTCACGCCCAGCAGTTGCGTGCCCTTGGCGGCCCAGTCGCGCGAACTGCCCGTGCCGTACTCTTCGCCACCGAACACGACCGTCGGCGTGCCGTCGGCGATGTACTTCATGGCCGCGTCGTAGATCGACATTTGTTCGCCGCTCGGCTGGAAGAGCGTCTCGCCGCCTTCCACGCGCGAACCATCAGCCTTGGCCGGGATCATCAGGTTCTTGATACGCACGTTGGCGAACGTGCCGCGCATCATCACCTCATGGTTGCCGCGGCGCGAACCGTAGCTGTTGAAATCGGCCTTGAGCACGCCGTTGGCCAGCAGATACTTGCCGGCCGGCGACGTTTCCTTGATCGAACCGGCCGGGGAGATGTGGTCGGTCGTCACGGAATCCCCAAACACGCCGAGTGCGCGTGCGCCCTTGACCGATGCCGAGGCAGCAGCCGGCGTCATGCCAAAGCCTTCGAAGAACGGCGGTTCGGCGATGTACGTCGACTTCGGCCAATCGTAGACCTGGCCCTTCGTGCCCTTGACGTTGGCCCACAGCTTGGACGGCTTCTTGACCTGTTCGTAGTTCGTGCGGAACGTGTCGGCGTTCATCGCAAACTTCATCAGCTTGGCGATCTCGTCCGAGGTCGGCCAAATATCGCCCAGATAGACGTCTTTGCCCTTCTTGCCCTTGCCGACCGGCTCGGTCATCAGGTCGCGCGTCACGTTGCCGGCGATCGCGTAAGCGACGACCAGCGGCGGCGAGGCCAGGAAGTTGGCGCGGATGTTCGGGTGGATACGCGCTTCAAAGTTGCGGTTGCCCGACAGCACGGCGGCAGCAACGATATCGTTCTTCACGATGGCTTCGTTGAGTTCCGGCGTCAGGTCACCGGCGTTGCCGATACAGGTCGTGCAGCCGTATGCCGTCACGCCAAAGCCAAGCTTTTCCAGGTACGGCAGCAGACCGGCGGCTTCCAGATACTTGGTCACCACACGGCTTCCCGGGGCGAGCGAGGTCTTGATGTGCGGCGCGACCTCCAGGCCGGCTTCGACAGCCTTCTTGGCCAGCAGGCCCGCCGCCAGCAGCACGCTCGGGTTCGAGGTGTTCGTGCACGAGGTGATGGCCGCGATGAGCACGTCGCCACTTTTCACGTCAACGCCGTTGGTGGTCGTGAAGGTCTTGTCGAGGTCTTCCGACTTCTTGTTGAACCCGTTTTCCGCGACCGGCTTCGAGAACAGCGACGAGAACGTCGACTTCACGTTGCCGATTTCGATACGGTCTTGCGGACGCTTCGGGCCGGCGAGCGACGGGGCCACCGTGCCCAGATCCAGCGTCAGCGTCTTGGTGTAGTCGATTTCGCCGGCCTTCGGTACGCCGAACAGCTTCTGCGCCTTGAAGTAGCCTTCGAACGCAGCGATTTCTTCCTTCGTGCGGCCCGTGCCCTTGAAATAATCGATGGTCTTGTCGTCCACCGGGAAGAAGCCCATCGTGGCGCCGTATTCCGGAGCCATGTTGCCGATGGTCGCGCGGTCCGGCAGCGACAGGCTGGCCGTGCCTTCGCCGAAGAACTCGACGAACTTGCCGACGACCTTCTCCTTGCGCAGCATTTCGGTAATCGTGAGCACAAGGTCCGTTGCCGTGCAGCCTTCGCGCAGGCGGCCCTTCAGCTCCACACCCACGACGTCCGGCGTCAGGAAATACACCGGCTGGCCCAGCATGCCGGCTTCCGCCTCGATGCCGCCCACGCCCCAGCCCACCACGCCGATACCGTTGATCATGGTGGTGTGGCTATCGGTGCCGACCAGCGTATCCGGGTAGAACACGCCGTCTTTCTTATGGACGCCGCGTGCCAGGTATTCCAGGTTCACCTGGTGGACGATGCCGAAGCCCGGCTGCACCACGCCAAACGTGTCGAATGCCTGCATGCCCCACTTCATGAACTGGTAGCGCTCGTTGTTGCGCGAGAACTCCAGTTGCATGTTCAGGTCCAGGGCTTTCTTCTCGCGGAAGTGGTCGACCTGCACCGAGTGATCCACCACGAGGTCGACCGGCACCAGCGGCTCGATCTTCTTTGGGTTCTTGCCCATGCGCTCGGCCACGTTGCGCATGGCGGCCAGATCGGCCAGCAGCGGCACGCCGGTAAAGTCCTGCAGCACCACGCGAGCGACCACGAACGGGATTTCGTCAACGCGCTCGGCGTTCGGCTTCCAGTTGGCCAGTTGCGCAACGTGCTCTTCGGTCACCTTCTTGCCGTCGCAGTTGCGCAGCACGGACTCCAGCACGATACGGATCGACACCGGCAGGCGCTCGATCGCCACGCCCAGTTCCTTGCCAAGTTGCGGCAGGGAGTGGAACTTGCCGGTCTGACCACCGTTGATCTTAAATTCCTTGAGTGTTTTTTTCAGATTGTGGGGCATGGCATGACTCCAAGGCTTGAGGATGCGTGGGGTGCCGTGGCACTCCTTGCGGATACATCAAATCGACAAAATCAAATCACGTACAAACCGACAAACGCGTTGACCGGCTTGGCTTCTGACCGGCCAGGTACTTCGCCACGACACCGCTGAACGTCTTGCCGCCGTTGATGCGGGCGGTGATGCCATGGGCGATCGAACGCTTCTTGGCGTCGTGGTCATTCGTGGTGAAAGGCAGGTTTTCCACGCGGGCAATTTTCATGCGCAGCACATTGGTGCGCAGGCCGCGGGCGATGGCATCTTGTTGATCTTCGATTGCCTTGCGGCAGAAGAGGGGCGTGCCTGGAGCCGTCGTGCCCGTCGTGCCATCTGACAGGACGGTCCCAGACACAAAAGGCCCAAGGAGCCCGGCGCATCCAGACAAGGTCACATCGTCGACGATGACCTTGTCCAGATTCGTGCGGATGTTCGCAACCGGTGCGGACATGGGCGGCTCCTGTGGGCCTTTTGCGCGATATCGTGTTATTGCTGGGCCGGTTGGGCTGCGCCCGGCGCAGGGGCCGGAGCTGGGGCCGGGCTGTCCGGCGTCATCAGCGGCAGGCCGGCCGGGGCGCGCAGGGCGCCCGCTTGCGTCGGAGCCGGTGCGCCGGCAGCCATTTCGGCGGTCTGGCACTCATCGGCCAGGCGGTGGCCTTCGTTGCGGTCGAACAGCATGGCCTTGGCCGGGATCACCACCAGGTCCATACCGGTCTTCTGGTCGAAGTAACGGTCAGCGCCGGTGCGGGTCATCTGGCGCGGCAGCTGGTAGTTCTTGCCCTTCCAGTACATCGTAATGATCTGGTCGCGCGCCATGTCGCCCTTGAGGTACAGCTCGTTGCCAAGCTCGCACTTCCATTCGACGCCTTCTGGCTTGACGGCGGCAACAGGCGCGGCCTTCTTGGCGGCACGCTTCTTGGCCGGAGCCTTCTTGGCAGCCGGCTTGGCGGGGGCCTGGGCGGTTGCATATTGCGATGCAGCCAGCGAAAGAACGCCAGCACAGGCGCCCACGATGAATTTGTTCATAGGGTTTCCTTCGGTAAGACAGAGTGGGGGAGGCGGCTGCCAGGCCACGGAATGCCACGGCATTTCGCACACCGGCCGGTATTTTGACCGATTTGGACGCCGTGCCCAACGTTCTGTTACATGCTCGCCCGACCGCTCCGCCAAAAGGAGGTGTCGTGCCTGCACCAGCGACGTTTTCTGAGGCGTTCCCTGCCAGCTTGCCCCGCAGCTTTGCCTTCCGTTCTCCTTGTTTGCGTTGGTGTGGATATTGGCCCGGCTCAACCGCGATTCTGTGCGAACAGCGCGTCCAGCTTGGCTTCGTAATCGTGGTAACCGATGCTGTCGTACAGCTCCATGCGCGTCTGCATGGTGTCGACGACATTTTTTTGCGTGCCATCGCGGCGAATGGCGGCGTAGACGTTCTCCGCGGCCTTGTTCATCGCGCGGAATGCCGACAGTGGATACAGGATCATCGACACGCCTGCGGACGCCAGCTCATCGCGCGTGAAAAGAGGCGTCTGGCCAAATTCGGTGATGTTGGCCAGCACCGGCACCTTCACCGCGTCGACAAACTTGCGGTACATCGATAGTTCCGTCATCGCCTCGGGAAAAATCGCGTCCGCGCCGGCTTCCACGCAGGCCACGGCGCGTTCAAGGGCGCGGTCGAACCCTTCGACGGCCAGTGCATCGGTGCGGGCCATGACGACAAAGCTGGCGTCGGTGCGGGCATCGACGGCCGCCTTGATGCGATCGACCATCTCGTCCTTCGAGACGATCTCCTTATTGGGACGATGGCCGCAGCGCTTGGCGCCGACCTGGTCTTCGATATGCATGGCCGCAGCGCCAAACTTGATGAGCGACTTGGTCGTGCGCGCCACGTTGAATGCGGAAGCGCCGAAGCCCGTGTCGACGTCTACCAGCAGCGGTACGTCGCACACATCGGTGATGCGGCGGACGTCGGTCAAAACGTCATCCAGTCCCGATATGCCAAGATCCGGCAAGCCCAGCGAGCCCGCTGCCACGCCGCCGCCCGACAGATAGATCGCGCGGTAACCGGCGCGCTTGGCCAGCAGCGCGTGGTTGGCGTTGATGGTGCCGACCACCTGCAGCGGCGATTCTTCAACCAGCGCCTGGCGGAAGCGCGCTCCTGCGCTGGCTTGGGTGTTTGCTGTCATGGCGAATCTCCTTTCTATGCCAGTCACGCGAAGAACCGCGCGATGGCGTCGGCTGGCATCTCCACGCCCGTGGTGTGCGCCCGTTGCAGCACGGCCCACCAATAGCGATAGCTCGCGCGGTCATGCAGCCGGCCTTCATGCTGGATTGGTCCCCACGAGGCGTCCTGCGCCGCAGCAAGAATGGCGCTCGCGTGTGTCACTTCTTCGTGCGATGGGCGGAAGGCCGAAACGATCGGCGTGATCTGGTCCGGATGGATGCTCCACTTGCGCAGATAGCCGAACTCGTTGCGGGCACGCGCAGCATCGGCGCCCGCGCGGTCCGGGTGTTTGATGTCAGTGCTGACGTTGTGCGACGGCACTTTGCCGTGGGCGTGGCACGCGGCGGAAATATCGGTCAGCGCGCGGCGGATCAGCGGATGCTCGAACTGCTCGGGCGAGCCCATCGCCGCGCCCGGAATCGCACCGTTGTGCGCCGAAACAAAATCCATCAGGCCGAAGCTCAGGCATTCCACCTGCACCAACGAAGCGATATCGAACACCTGCGTGAGTGCGCCATGCGTTTCGATCAACACATGGATCGGCAGGTGTCGCGCAATGCCCGCAGCCTTGGCGGCCTGGTTGATGCGATCGGTCACGCGCGCCACTTCCACCACGTCACGTACCTTGGGCACGGTCACGTAGGCGAGTCGGCGGCCGGCAAGGCCTACAAGGATGTCGACGTCCTGCGTCCACGCATCGTGGTTCGGATCGTGGATGCGCACGCCAACGCGGTTGAAGCGGTTGTCGTCGCTGTTGATGAGCGCGGCGGCCAGTTCGGCATGTGCGCGTTCCTGGCCGACCGCGGCACCGTCTTCGCAGTCAAACGTGATGTCGAAAACGGGGCCAAGGGCTTGTTGCAGAGCGAGCGACTTGCGCATCAGTTTTTCTGCGCCCGCGTAGTGGTCGCAGACCGGCAATTGGGCCGGCAGCGCATCGTCCTGGAACAAAACCTCGGTGGGGTGCACGGGGTGGTATCGGTTGGGCGGCGCTTGTCACGCCTGTGTCTTGATCAAAATGCAGGTGTAAAAAAACCGGAGGGTTCGCTGCCGATCCGCTCCGGTTCTTTCTTAGATCATGCGGATTACAGCAAGTGCTGCACGCCTGCACGCTCGCCTTCCAGCTCGTCCAGCGTGATCTTGATCTTGCCTTGGCTGTACTCGTCGATTTCCAGGCCTTCGACGATCTTGTACTTGCCGTTTTCGGTGGTGACCGGGAAGCCGAACATCACGTCCTTCGGAATGCCGTATTCGCCGTTCGACGGGATGCCCATCGTGACAATCTTGCCGTTGGTGCCAAGCACCCAGTCACGCACGTGGTCGATGGCGGCGTTGGCAGCCGAAGCAGCCGACGACAAGCCGCGCGCTTCGATGATGGCGGCGCCGCGCTTGCCAACGGTCGGCAGGAACACGTCGTTGTTCCACACCGGGTCGTTGATCATGTCTTTGACGCTCTTGCCGTCGATCGTGGCGTAGCGATAGTCGGCGTACATCGTCGGGCTGTGGTTGCCCCACACGAACAGCTTTTCGATGCTCGACACCGGCTTGCCTGTCTTGGCGGCGATCTGCGACAGGGCGCGGTTGTGGTCCAGGCGCAGCATGGCGGTGAAGTTCTCACGCGGCAGGTCCGGCGCCGACTTCATGGCGATGTAGGCGTTCGTGTTGGCCGGGTTGCCGACCACCAGCACCTTGACGTTGCGCGAAGCCACGGCGTTCAGTGCCTTGCCTTGTGCCGTGAAGATCTGGGCGTTGGCCGACAGCAGATCCGCACGTTCCATGCCCGGGCCACGGGGGCGGGCGCCCACCAGCAGAGCCACATCGGCGTCCTTGAATGCGGTCATCGGGTCGGAATGCGCTTCCATGCCAGCCAGCAGCGGGAATGCGCAGTCTTCGATCTCCATCATCACGCCCTTGAGTGCCTTCTGGGCCTTCTCATCGGGGATTTCCAGCAGCTGCAGGATGACGGGTTGATCCTTGCCCAGCATTTCGCCGGCGGCGATGCGGAACAGCAGGGCGTAACCGATCTGTCCAGCAGCGCCGGTCACTGCGACGCGCATGGGTGCTTTTGCCATGAGAACTCTCCAAACGGTAGTGAAAGCGGATCGCACTGCGCGCGGCGCGCATCCCGGCAGGATGTCGGTGCAGCCTCGCAGGCATTGCCGGCAACGGTCGGCGCCACGTGGGCGGTCGGCTCAGAAACGGCAAGAGCCTCGCAGTTTACTGCGTCCGCATGACGATGTGGAAACACACTGCGATTGACCTTTGAGCCGTTGTGGCGTGTCGTGGGGGCCGTCGCCCGGAACAGGCGCGAGTGTAGGTCTGGCCTCGCTGGAAAGTCAATGAATCTTCTGTCTTATATAAGACATAAGACATTCTATAAACGGGCTGGACGCCTTTGTCGCTTTTGTGGTGAAATCGGCAGTTATGTCGAGCACACCCAGCCCTCTGTCCGCTGCGATGCCACCCCCGGGCGGCGAAGGCGGCGCATCGCCCGCTTCTTCGGGCGGCGCGGGCGGCTCTCCCACCTTCAGCCCGCTGTATCAGCAGATCAAGACGCTGATCCTGCAAAGCTTGCAAGCCGGCGAATGGAAGCCGGGCGAGATGATCCCCAGCGAAATGGAATTGGCGGCCCGCTACAAGGTCAGCCAAGGGACCGTGCGCAAAGCGATCGACGAACTGGCGGCCGAAAACCTGGTCGCGCGGCGCCAGGGCAAGGGCACCTTCGTTACCACGCATTACGAAGAAGGCGTGCAGTTCCGGTTTTTGCGCCTGATGCCGGAGCAGGGCGAGCAGCACTATCCGAGCAGCCGTGTGCTGGAGTGCAAGCGCATGCGCGCCCCGGCTGAAATCGCCCGCCTGCTCGAACTCAAGGCCGGCGACAGCGTCGTGCAGATTCGCCGCATCCTGTTCTTTTCGGGTGAGCCGACCGTGCTGGAAGAAATCTGGCTGCCGGGCGCGAGCTTCAAGGGGCTGACGGCTGAAAAGCTGACCGAGTGGAAGGGCCCGATGTACGCCTTTTTCGAGGCGGAGTTCGGCGTGCGAATGTTGCGTGCCACCGAGCGCATCCGTGCAGTTGCGGCCGACGCGACCACGGCTGAATTGCTGTCGGTGGCGGCCGAATCGCCGCTGCTCTCGGTGGAGCGCGTGTCGCATACGTTCGGCGACAAACCGGTGGAGGTACGTCGTGGCCTGTACGTCACGACGCGGCACTACTACCAGAACGAATTGAATTGACGACACGTCGATGGGCCCGATTTGTGCGGGCAGTGGCCACTTCGGCGGCGTCTTGATTTGTGCGTTGCGCAACAGCGTATTGCGCGTCGTGAAGGCAGTGTAAAGAAGACAATCGGCCCCCGTATCACGCCACTGGCAGGCGAGGGCAGGAAGCACAAAAGTGGAGCGCGTCGCATGGAATTAATGGTGCGCTGCGCAACAAAAGCGCGCTAAAATCTCGCGGATTTGTGCAAAGCTGTTTTGTTTGTTGATTAGCCAATTGGGGTCTGACCATGGCAGAAGCCATCAAGAAAGCCAGGCCGGTA
>NZ_JFZG01000004.1 GCF_000607165.1 Ralstonia pickettii
CGCGAGTCAGCGCACTTTGGCATTGTGTGTCGCCGGAGCGGTTTCTCCGGCGACGCATTTTTAGGAAGTATGGTTGCTGTGAACACTCCGACGTTCTCCCATCAGTCCGATCCGCACAAGCGTGCCCGTTTGCGCTGGCGTGCCCGACGCGGCCTGCTTGAGAACGACATCATCGTCGAGCGCTTCTTCAACCGCTACGAGACGGAACTGTCGGACGACGACGTTGCCGCACTCTCGCAGTTGTTCGAGCTTCCCGACAACGACCTGATGGATCTCCTGCTTGCACGCAAGGAGCCGGAGGGCGAACTCGACGTGCCTCACATCCAGCACGTCCTGACCTTGCTGCGCTCGGTCTGAACCGGCGCGCGAGAGGTTGCCGCAAGACGAATCGGTCCAGCCGCCCCCCGGCCGGCGCCCCTCGATCCGTCTGGCGGGAGTCTCCCGACTTCATTTTTATAAACAGCAGAGAAGGAAACCGACATGACGCCGTCCGAAGTGAAAGCCACCCTATCGTTTTCCGATGGCTCGCCCAGCGTCGAGCTGCCGATCTACAAGGGCACGGTTGGCCCGGACGTGATCGACATTCGCAAGCTGTACGGTCAGACGGGCAAGTTCACGTACGACCCCGGCTTCATGTCGACCGCGTCGTGCAATTCCAAGATCACCTACATCGATGGTGACAAAGGTGAGCTGCTGTATCGCGGCTACGCCATCGACGATCTGGCCAGCAAATGCGATTTCATGGAAATCTGCTACCTGCTGCTGAAGGGCGAGCTGCCCAACGCCAAGCAGAAGGAAGAGTTCAACCATGTGGTGACGAATCACACCATGGTGCACGAACAGATGCAGTTCTTCCTGCGCGGTTTCCGTCGTGATGCCCACCCGATGGCCGTGTTGACGGGCCTGGTTGGTGCCATGAGCGCGTTCTATCCGGACGCTGCCAACATCAATGACCCGCGCGAGCGCGAAATCTCGCAGATCCGCCTGATCGCCAAGCTGCCGACGCTGGTGGCCATGGCATACAAGTACAACATCGGTCAGCCGAACATCTATCCGCAGAACAACCTGTCGTACACGGGTAACTTCATGCGCATGATGTTCGCCACGCCGTGCGAGGACTACAAGGTGAACCCGGTGCTGGAGCGCGCTCTGGACCGCATCTTCATTCTCCACGCAGACCACGAGCAGAACGCTTCGACGTCGACGGTGCGTCTGGCCGGCTCGTCGGGCACGAACCCGATCGCAGCAATCGCCGCCGGTATCGCTTGCCTGTGGGGGCCGGCGCACGGTGGTGCGAACGAAGCCGCCCTGAACATGCTGGAAGAAATCGGCTCGGTGGACAAGGTTCCCGAGTTCATCAAGCAGGTCAAGGACAAGAACAGCGGCGTGCGCTTGATGGGCTTTGGCCACCGCGTGTACAAGAACTACGACCCGCGCGCCAAGCTGATGCGCGAAACCTGCCACGAAGTGCTCGAAGAGCTGGGTCTGCACAACGACCCGCTGTTCAAGCTGGCCATGGAACTGGAAAAGATCGCGCTGGAAGACGAGTACTTCGTCAGCCGCAAGCTGTACCCGAACGTCGACTTCTACTCGGGCATCGTGCAGCGCGCGCTGGGCATTCCGTCGTCGATGTTCACTTGCATCTTCGCGCTGGCCCGCTCGGTGGGCTGGATTGCGCAGTGGGAAGAGATGATCACCGATCCGGAATACAAGATCGGCCGTCCGCGCCAGTTGTTCAACGGCGCAGCAACCCGCGAAGTGCCGTCGATCGACAAGCGCTAAGCCAGGCTGGTTGTTTCACAGAAGCCCCGCACGGGAAACCGGCGGGGCTTTTTGTTGCCCGTAGGTGCTGGAAGGGCCTTCGCGAAATGGCGAAACCCCCTTTCGTCAGTCACGTCCGGTGCCCAATGCACCGGGTGGCATAATCGATCACTCCCCACGAAACTGCTCGCGCAGCGGCCCTGAATTTCAATGGGCGCGTTGTGCACGGATCGCATCATGGCCAAGACGCTCTACGACAAACTTTGGGACGATCACGTCGTTCATACCGAAGAAGACGGCACGACCGTCCTCTACATCGATCGTCAACTGCTGCACGAAGTGACGAGCCCGCAGGCGTTCGAGGGCCTGAAACTGGCCGAGCGTCCGGTGTGGCGCATCAGTGCCAACTTGGCTGTGTCGGATCACAATGTGCCGACTACCGACCGCTCGCACGGCATTGCCGATCCGGTTTCCAAGCTGCAGGTCGATACGCTTGACGCCAACTGCGACAGCTACGGCATTACGCAATTCAAGATGAACGACAAGCGTCAGGGCATCGTGCACGTGATCGGGCCGGAGCAGGGCGCGACGCTGCCGGGCATGACGGTGGTGTGCGGTGATTCGCATACCAGCACGCACGGCGCATTCGGTGCGTTGGCGCACGGCATCGGCACGTCGGAAGTCGAGCACGTGCTGGCCACGCAAACGCTGCTCGCCAAGAAGAGCAAGAACATGCTCGTGAAGGTGGAAGGCACGTTGCCGCGCGGCTGCACGGCCAAGGACATCGTGCTCGCCATCATCGGCAAGATCGGTACGGCCGGCGGCACGGGCTATGCCATGGAATTCGGCGGCTCGGCCATCCGCGCGCTGTCGATGGAAGGCCGCATGACGGTGTGCAACATGGCAATCGAAGGCGGCGCACGCGCAGGCATGGTCGCCGTGGACGATGTCACGCTGGAATACATCAAGGGCCGTCCGTTCGCGCCCCAGGGCGTGGAGTGGGAGCAGGCGGTCGCCTATTGGCGCACGCTGCATTCCGACGAAGGTGCGCACTTCGATCAGGTCGTCGAGCTGCGTGCTGAAGAGATTCGCCCGCAGGTGAGCTGGGGCACGTCGCCGGAAATGGTGGTCAGCATTGAAGACCGCGTGCCGGATCCCGACAAAGAGAAAGACCCGAACAAGCGCAACGCCATGGAGCGCGCGCTCGAATACATGGGCCTGCAGCCGAACGTCGCCATCAGCGACATTAACATCGACAAGGTGTTCATCGGCTCGTGCACTAACAGCCGTATCGAAGACATGCGCGCCGCAGCGTGGGTTGTGCAGAAGCTGGGTAAGCGCATTGCCTCGAACGTGAAGCTGGCGATGGTCGTGCCGGGCTCGGGCCTCGTGAAGGAACAGGCCGAGCGCGAAGGGCTGGACAAGATCTTCAAGGCGGCAGGCTTTGAATGGCGGGAGCCGGGTTGCTCGATGTGCCTCGCGATGAACGCTGATCGCCTCGACCCGGGCGAGCGCTGTGCATCCACGTCCAACCGCAACTTCGAAGGTCGTCAGGGCGCGGGTGGCCGCACCCACCTGGTCAGCCCGGCGATGGCCGCTGCAGCCGCGCTGGAAGGTCACTTCGTCGACGTGCGCAAGCTCGCTTGAGCGACAGGTTAGAGAGAGCAATCATGGAACAATTCACCATCCACACCGGCCTCGTGGCCCCGCTCGACCGCGAGAACGTCGATACCGACGCCATCATCCCGAAGCAATTCCTCAAGTCGATCAAGCGCACGGGTTTCGGCCCGAACCTGTTCGACGAGTGGCGCTACAAGGACGCCGGCGAGCCCGGCCAAGACAACAGCAAGCGTCCGCTGAACCCGGACTTCGTGCTGAACCAACCGCGTTACAAGGGCGCCTCCGTGTTGCTGGCCCGCAAGAACTTCGGCTGCGGCAGCTCGCGTGAGCATGCGCCGTGGGCGCTGCAGCAGTATGGCTTTCGCGCCATCATCGCGCCGAGTTTTGCGGACATCTTCTTCAACAACTGCTTTAAGAACGGCCTGCTGCCGATCGTGCTGACGGAGTCGCAAGTCGATCATCTGTTCAACGAAACGCAAGCCTTTACCGGCTACCAGCTGACCGTCGATCTGGACAAGCAGATCGTTGTCACGCCAGGCGGTACGGCGTATCCGTTCGACGTCACGGCGTTCCGCAAATACTGCCTGCTGAACGGCTTTGACGACATCGGTCTGACCCTGCGCTATGCCGACCAGATCAAGGCTTACGAAGCGCAGCGCCTGGCCAAGATGCCGTGGCTCGCGCACAAGCTCGTCGGCTGAGCTGACACCAGAACAACAAGGACAACCACATGACCAAGATTGCAGTGTTGCCGGGTGACGGCATTGGCAAGGAAATCGTCGCCGAGGCCGTGAAGGTGCTCAAGGTACTGGGCGAGTCATTCGAGATGGAATTCGCCCCCGTGGGCGGCGCAGGCTACGAGGCCAAGGGCCATCCGCTGCCCGAAGACACGCTCAAGCTCGCCAAGGAGGCTGACGCCATCCTGTTCGGTGCCGTGGGCGACTGGAAGTACGACACGCTGGCTCGCGAACTGCGCCCCGAGCAGGCCATTCTCGGCCTGCGCAAGCATCTGCAGCTGTTCGCTAATTTCCGTCCGGCGATTTGCTATCCGGAGCTGGCCGGTGCATCGAGCCTGAAGCCGGAGATCGTGTCTGGTCTCGACATCCTGATCGTGCGCGAACTGACTGGTGACATCTACTTCGGCCAGCCGCGCGGCGTGCGTTCGGCCCCGGACGGCGCGTTTGCCGGTGCGCGCGAAGGCTTCGACACGATGCGCTACAGCGAGCCGGAAATCCGCCGCATCGCGCACGTCGCCTTCCAGGCTGCCGCCAAGCGCGGCAAGAAACTCTGCAGTGTCGACAAGGCCAACGTGCTCGAGACGTTCCAGTTCTGGAAGGACATCGTCACCGATGTGCACAAAGAATATCCGGAAGTCGTGCTGTCGCACATGTACGTCGACAACGCTGCCATGCAACTCGTGAAGGCACCGAAGAACTTCGACGTGATCGTCACCGGCAACATGTTCGGTGACATCCTCTCGGACGAGGCCGCCATGCTGACGGGCTCGATCGGCATGCTGCCGTCGGCGTCGCTCGACGCGAACAACAAGGGCCTGTATGAGCCGTCGCACGGCTCCGCGCCGGACATCGCAGGCAAGGGTATTGCCAACCCGCTGGCGACGATCCTGTCGGCGGCGATGATGCTGCGCTATTCGCTGAACAAGGCCGAGCAGGCTGATCGTATCGAAACGGCTGTCAAGAAGGTGCTGGCGCAGGGCTACCGGACCGGCGACATCCTGACGCCGGGCTGCAAACAGGTCGGCACTGTGGAGATGGGCGACGCGGTGGTCGCTGCCTTGTAAATCAAAGCATGCGTTGCGGTGCCGTCACATGCGGCGCCGCAATCGTCATTTTTTCGGCGGACATATGTTGCAGTGCATTGTGTGGCCGCCAAATCGTGTATATTTTTGCAGATGATCTCGATCGCGCTCCCCGTCCTCGTACTGGGCATTCTGGGCACCCTGGCTATCGCCGCCAAGGGCACCGCCGCGCGCGCTCGCATGACGCCTGTCGAGATTCGCACGACCACGAAAATCATTACCAAAAAAACGATCTCGTAGATCGTCCGTCGTGTCCGTTCGCCTTCCCCGCGCGGTCACGCCGGGCGACCGAGGCGGGGAAAATCACTAGAGGTTCACAATCATGAAGGTAGGTCTCGTCGGTTGGCGCGGCATGGTTGGCAGCGTGCTGATGCAGCGCATGCAGGAAGAAAAGGATTTCGACCTGATCGACACGGTGTTTTTCAGCACCAGCAACGCCGGCGGCAAGGCGCCCGCATTCGCCAAGACGGATGCGCCCCTGGCTGACGCCAACGACATCGAAGCGCTCAAGGCATGCGACACGATCATCACGTGCCAGGGTGGTGACTACACCACCGAAGTCTTCCCGAAGCTGCGCGCCGCGGGCTGGAACGGCTACTGGATCGACGCCGCCTCGACGCTGCGCATGGAAGATGATGCCGTGATCGTGCTGGACCCGGTCAACCTGTCGCTCATCAAGAACGCGGTGGCCGCTGGCACCAAGAATTTCATCGGTGGCAACTGCACCAATTCGATTCTGCTGATGGGCGTGGGCGGCCTGTTCCGCGAAGGCCTGGTCGAGTGGGTCAGCTCGATGACCTATCAGGCGGCTTCGGGCGGTGGCGCAAACCACATGCGCGAACTGCTCAAGGGCATGGGCGTGATCCATGGCGCCGTGGCTGATGAGCTGGCCAACCCGGCATCCGCCATCCTGGACATCGATCGCAAGGTTGCCAAGACCATCCGCGAAGACGTGCCGACCGAATTCTTCCCGGCGCCGCTGGCTGGTGGGTTGATCCCGTGGATCGACAAGCAGCTCGACAACGGTCAGTCGAAGGAAGAATGGAAGGGCCAGGCCGAGGTCAACAAGATCCTGGGGACGGCGCAGACGATTCCGGTCGACGGCCTGTGTGTGCGAATTGGCGCAATGCGCTGCCACAGCCTGGGCCTGACGCTGAAGCTTAAGCGCGATCTGCCGCTCGAAGAAATCGAGCAAATCATCCGCTCGGGCAACCCGTGGGTGAAGTGGGTGCCGAACGACCGCAGCATCACCGAGAAGGAACTGACGCCGGCGTCCATCACTGGTGGTCTCGAAATCGGCGTGGGCCGTGTGCGCAAGCTGAACATGGGGCCCGAGTATGTGAGCGCCTTCGTGATCGGCGACCAGCTTCTGTGGGGCGCTGCCGAGCCGCTGCGCCGTACGCTGCGTATCCTGCTGGGCAAGTGATCCGGGCTTTGCTTTCCTCGTCGGGCCGGGCATCGGCAGCTGTCGTTGCGGCCTGACAACAGAAAGTGCGCTTTTTCTACCAACGCCGCGCGGCCTGCGCGGCGTTGTGCCATCTGGACGCCCACGGTCTGTAACGTTGGTACACAATAGCGGCCGGAACGCTGTCCGCCCATTCGTGGGGTGGACGGGGCACGGGGAAGGGTTAGCGCCACATGAAGCACGCGCATTCCGGGGGGTACGTCGGGTGCTTCAGAATCTCGCCAATTGTGTCGTTTTCATAAAGATTGACGGCGGTTCTTATCCAGCACTTCACTTTTTAGGTGAACTTGCTGCGCTAACTCGTTGATGTTAAGTTCGTTTGCACATTAAAAGATAACGGAGTCGAAGGTGAGGGTGAGCCAATACCGCCGGAGAGAATCGTCCCATCGCAGTCCTCGCTGGTCGGCCGTCGCGTTTGCTGCGGCGAGCCTGCTGCTGATTCAGCCCGCTGCGCAAGCGGCCGGTTTCGGCGCGTTGCACGTGCGTTCCAGCCTCGGCCAGCCGTTGCAGGCCGAAATCGATCTGACCGGCGTGACGCCCGAAGAGGCGCAAAACCTGGTCGCCAAACTGGCTGCGCCGGACGCTTATTCGCGTGCCGGTCTGACCTACAACCCGATCGTCTCCTCGCTGCGTGCTTCGCTGGAGCGCCAGTCGAATGGCAACTACGTGGTGCGTCTGCGTTCGACCCAGCCCGTCGCCGAGCCGTTCGTTGATGTCCTGGTTGACCTGAACTGGGCGAGCGGCCACGTTTCGCGCGCTTATACGTTCCTGCTGGACCCGGTAGGCTCCAGCAATACCGCGCAGAATTTTGCGCCGACGCCGGTGGTGCAGGCCACAACGCCGGGCGCCGCTGAATCGGCGCCGGGTGCTTCGACCGCGCAGCCGCAAGCTGCAGCCTCGACTGCAGCCGCGCCGGCACCAACACGCCAGCCCCGCGCTGCTCGCCAAGCTGTGCGTGCCCAGCAAGCGGCTCCTGCTGCCACCGCACCGGACGCTACACCCGGTGGTTCGTACACCGTGCAGCGCGGCGATAGTCTGTATGACGTGGCATCGACGGCTGCTCAAGGTCAAGACGCCGTGTCGCTCGACCAGATGCTGTTGGCCCTGTATCGGAACAATCCCAACGCTTTCATTGGTGGCAACATCAACCGACTGCGTACCGGCTCGGTGCTGAAAGTGCCGTCGCAGGCCGAAGCGCAGAAAACGCCTGCGCGCGAGGCACGCCGCGAAGTCATTGCGCAGACGTCTGGCTTTGCCGGCTATCGCAACCGCCTCGCAACGGCGGCTGAAGCCAACGCTGCCACGGATACCGACTCCGCCCGCCAGCAGAGCGGCAGTGTGTCGGCCCGTGTGCAGGATCAAGCCACGCCTGCTGCCAGCGGCCGTGACGAACTGCGTCTGTCCAAGGCTGACCGTACCGGCAAGGCCGGCTCGACTGCTGCCCGTGATGAGGAACTCGTCGCCAAGGAGCGCGCGCTCAAGGAAATGGAATCACGCGTTGCACAGTTGGAGAAGAATCTCTCTGACATGCAGCGCCTGGTTGAATTGAAGAACGCTGAACTGGCCAAGGCTGCCAGCGCTGCCAAGCCGGCTGCTGGTGCTGCGCCATCGACGGCCGCTCCGGCAGTGGCGGCGGCCAACGCGCCGGCTCCCGCGCCGTCCGCAGCGTCTACGTCTGCCCCGGCCCCTGCTGCTGCAGCGCCGGCAGAAACGGCCGCTGCTGCTCCGGCTTCGTCGGCAACGGCTGCTGCGGCGGCTTCCGCGCCGGAAGCCGCATCAGCGCCAGTGGCGGCAGCTTCGGCACCGCAAGCGGCTGCCAGCGCACCGGTTGCTGCTGCGTCGGCTCCTGCTGCCGCGCCGAAGAAGGCGCCGGTGGTTGTGGCTCCGCCGCCGATTCAAGAAGAATCGTTCCTCTCGTCGCTGCTGGGCAACCCGATGGCCCTGGGCCTTGGCGGCTTGGTGGTCGCCTTGCTGGGTGGTCTGGTTGTGTATCGCCGTCGCCAGCAGAAGCCTGAGCAGGCACATGGCTTCCAGGACAGCCTTCTGTCGCAGGAAAGCACTGTGATGGCGGGCGCCAACTCGCTGTTTGGCGCAGCCGGTGGTCAAAGCGTCGACACCTCGCAGCACAGCGTGTTCGGTGCGGATTTCCGCATTGGCGGCGGCAACGAGAGCAATGAAGTCGACCCGATTGCCGAGGCCGATGTCTATATCGCCTACGGGCGCGACGTACAAGCCGAAGAAATCCTGCGCGAGGCCCTGGAGCAGCATCCGGAGCGCCAAGCCATTCGCCTGAAGTTGATGGAAATTTACGCCAATCGTCAGGACGCCCATGGCTTCCAGACCATTGCTGAAGAGATGCTGGCGCAAGTCGGCGCGGCCTCGTCGGAATGGGCAGAGGCTGCTGCGATGGGCCGCAAGTTCGATCCGGCTAATCCGCTGTATTTGACGGTGCAGGGTGACGGAAGCCATCCGGGTGCCGAAGCGCATGCAGAGCCGAGCCACGCTGGCGCCGCAGTGGCAGGTGCCGCTGCCCTGGCCGGTGTGGGCGCCGCGGTGGCTGCCGAGGCCTTCAGCCCGACAGTGACGGGTCAGACCACCCGCCGCGGGGACGACTGGACCACGCTGTCTCCGGATCTGGACCCGTCCTCGCCGTCGACCAAGGCACCGCAGCTGGCCGATTTCGATCTGCCGCTGGAGTCGTTCCCGGCGCCGGCAGCAGGCGAGCCGATCACCGCGCCGGAAGAAGCATCGGACATCTTCAGGGTGCATGCCGAACCAGAAACGGATCTGCCGCAGTTCAACGCGCACGCTGGCGAGGCTTATCAGCCCGTCGCCGCGCCCCCGCTGCATATGGATCTGTCGGACTTGTCGCTGGATCTGAACCCGACGCCGCCTGCCGCAGAAACGGCTGTTCCGGCAGCTCCGGTTGCCGCGGAGGAAAGCCTGCCGAGCTGGGCCCAGCCGACCGACCTGTCGCAGGCTCCGATGCACTTCGAGTCCGAGCCGCATCACGCAGAGCACGCCGAGGTCGCGAACGATGAGCCGCAATCGGCCATCCGTCTGGACACCAACCTGCCGCACACGCTGTCCGGCGAGCATGGTGCCGATGGTGTGCGCGATCTGCAGATCAAGTTCGATCTGGCCAAGGCCTACATCGAGATCGGCGACAAGGAAGGCGCACGCGAATTGCTGCAGGAAGTGCTGGACCTGGGCGATCCGTCGTTCCACGCAGAGGCGCAAGCCTTGATGCGCCAGATCGGCTGACGCAACGCGTTTTACGCCATCGACAGCGCCGGCAGGGTGGTATCCTGCCGGCGTTTTTCTTTCCGCACGAGGATTCACACGGCATGACGCGCATCGCGCTTGGCATTCAGTACGACGGTGCCGCGTT
This sequence comes from Ralstonia pickettii, assembly GCF_000607165.1. Classification (GTDB taxonomy): domain Bacteria; phylum Pseudomonadota; class Gammaproteobacteria; order Burkholderiales; family Burkholderiaceae; genus Ralstonia; species Ralstonia holmesii. The sequence continues at coordinate 10,057 of NZ_JFZG01000004.1, forward strand.
TTCGGGTTGGCAATCGCAGCCGCACGGCAACACCGTGCAGGATGCGCTGGAGGCGGCACTGCGGCAGTTTGCCGGCGTGGCGCTGCAGACCACGGTGGCCGGCCGCACCGATGCGGGTGTGCATGCGCTGGGCCAGGTCGTCCACCTGGATACCGACCTCGTGCGCGAGCCGTTCTCGTGGGTGCGCGGCACCAACGCCTTTCTGCCGCCCACGGTGGCCGTGCGATGGGCGCAGGAGATGCCGGAGGATTTCCACGCGCGCTTCTCCGCGCATCGCCGCACGTATTACTACGCGCTGACCTTCGGTCCGACGCGCGCACCATTGCTCGAAGACAAGGCCGGCTACGTGATGCTCCCGCCCGGCCAATCCCTTGACGTGGCAGCCATGAACGAGGCCGCGCAGGTACTGGTCGGTGAACACGATTTCTCGTCGTTCCGCGCGGCCGAATGCCAAGCCAAGTCGCCCGTCAAAACGATGTACTCGATTGAGGTGCGAGGCGAGGGCGAATGGGTATTCGTGCGCATTCGCGGCAGCGCGTTCCTGCACCACATGGTGCGCAACATCATGGGGTGCCTGGTGGCGATCGGGCGCGGCCGGCAGCCCGCGTCGTGGATGCGCGATGTGCTGGCTGCCCGCAGCCGCGTAGCCGCCGCCCCGACTTTCATGCCCGACGGGTTGTATCTGGCCGAGGTCGGCTATCCTGATGCCTTCTCGTTGCCGGCATCTCCGGCATCGTCCAGCCTGTTTCGTGGCGTGTTCGACGAACACGCAGGCCCGTGAATTCCGCTTCCACCATGCCGTTGCACCGTACCCGTATCAAGCTGTGTGGCCTGACCCAGCCGGCCGACGTCGACCACGCCGTCGAGCTCGGCGCCGATGCGATCGGGCTCGTCTTCTATCCGCCCAGCCCGCGTTACGTCGCCGCTGAACGTGCGGCAGAGCTGGCCCGCCGTGCTGGCCCGTTCGTCACCGTGACAGGCCTGTTCGTCAACGCCAGCGCGGACGACGTGGCGCGCGTGCTCGACCAAGTGGCGCTTACGCTGCTTCAGTTCCACGGCGACGAGCCGGCAGAGCTGTGCGCCGAGATTGCCGGAAAGGTGGGGCTGCCGTGGCTGCGTGCCCTGCGTGTTCAGCCCGGGGCCGATTTGGTAGAATTCGCCGATCGGTTTGCTGCTGCCCAAGGCCTGCTGCTCGACGCATTTGTTGAGGGCTATGGCGGTGGCGGCCACGTATTCGACTGGACCCTCATTCCTCCGCAATGGCTCCCGCAATCGCCATCCTTGCCAACCACAAGCGCCGCTCCTCGGCTCGTTTTGAGTGGTGGGTTGAGCGCGCAAAACGTCGCTGGCGCGATTGAACGCGTGCGGCCGTACGCTGTTGACGTCAGCAGCGGGATCGAGGCCGCACGGGGCGTGAAAGACCACGCCCGGATGACCGCATTTGTGCGTGCGGTCCGCGAGGCCGATGCGGCCCTGGGCGCATCGGTTCAGGCCTGAGCCGATCTGGCAGGTTTCTCGCGACGTACGCCTTCCTGAATATCTCTGCCGACAGGTCTTCACCCTGACCTCGGCGGATGCCTCGAGAGATTGCCATGTACAACCTTCCCGACGCCCACGGCCATTTCGGCCCCTACGGCGGCACCTTCGTTGCGGAAACGCTGTCCCACGCGCTCGATGAATTGCGCGACGCCTACGCGCGCTACCAGCACGATCCGGAATTCATCAGGGAATACGAATACGAGCTGAAGCATTTCGTCGGCCGCCCGTCGCCCATCTATCACGCACGCCGCCTGACCGAACACTGCGGCGGCGCGCAGATCTACCTCAAGCGCGAAGACCTGAACCACACCGGCGCGCACAAGGTGAACAACGTGATCGGCCAAGCGCTGCTGGCACGCCGCATGGGCAAGCCACGCGTGATTGCTGAAACTGGTGCCGGCCAGCACGGTGTGGCGACCGCCACGATTGCTGCGCGCTACGGCATGGAATGCGTCGTCTACATGGGCAGTGAAGACGTGCGCCGCCAGGCCGCCAACGTCTATCGCATGAAGCTGCTGGGCGCGACCGTGGTGCCGGTGGAGTCGGGCTCGCGCACGCTCAAGGACGCGCTGAACGAAGCGATGCGCGACTGGGTGACCAACGTGGCTGACACCTTCTACATCATCGGCACGGTGGCGGGCCCGCATCCGTACCCGATGATGGTGCGCGACTTCCAGGCCGTGATCGGCGAGGAATGCAAAGTGCAGATGCCTGAGATGATCGGGCGCCAGCCGGACGCCATCATCGCCTGCGTGGGCGGCGGCTCCAACGCCATGGGCATCTTCTACCCGTACATCGACCATGCCGACGTGAAGCTGATCGGCGTGGAAGCGGCGGGGGAGGGCATCGAGACCGGCCGTCACGCTGCGTCGCTCACGGGGGGCTCACCGGGCGTGCTGCACGGCAACCGCACCTATCTGCTGCAGGATGAGGACGGCCAGATCATCGAGACGCATTCGATCTCGGCCGGGCTCGATTATCCGGGCGTCGGCCCGGAACACGCGTGGTTGAAAGATGTGAAGCGCGCGGAATACGTCGGCATTACCGACAAGGAAGCGCTGCAGTCCTTCCACGACCTGTGTCGCATGGAGGGCATTATCCCGGCGCTGGAATCGAGCCATGCGCTGGCGTATGCGTGCAAGCTGGCGCCGACGCTGCCGAAGGACAAGATCCTGCTGGTGAACCTGTCCGGCCGCGGCGACAAGGATATGCATACCGTCGCCGAATTCTCCGGCATCCAACTCTAACGGCACTGGCACACGCATGACCGAGCGCGCCATCGACGGCATCTTCAACGAGGACTGCATTACCGGGGTCGAGCATCTGGCCGACGGCAGTGTGGACCTCGTCATCGCAGATCCGCCGTACGGGCTGGGCAAGGATTACGGCAACGACTCCGACAAGCTGTCGGGCGATGCCTACCTTGCCTGGTCCGAACGCTGGATCGATGCGGTGCGGCCGAAGCTGGCGCGCAACGGATCGCTCTACCTGTTCTGCACGTGGCAATACGCGCCGGAACTGTTCGTCATGCTCAAGCGACGCCTCACGATGGTCAACGAGATCATCTGGGACCGCCGCGTGCCCAGCATGGGGGGCAGCACGCGCAAGTTCTCGTCGGTGCACGACAACATCGGCTTTTTTGCTGCTTCGCGCGATTACTACTTCGACGTCGATGCCGTGCGCATTCCGTACGACGCCGAGACGAAGAAAGCGCGCAGCCGCAAGCGTTTTGAGGGCAAGAAGTGGCTGGAAGTCGGCTACAACCCGAAGGACGTGTGGAGCGTATCGCGCCTGCACCGGCAAGACCCGGAGCGCGCTGAGCATCCGACACAGAAGCCACTGGAACTGGTGGAACGCATGATCCTGGCAAGCTGCCCGCCGGGCGGCCTAGTGCTGGACCCGTTCCTGGGTAGCGGCACCACGGCTGCGGCCTGTGCGCGGCTTGGACGCCGCTTCGCCGGCTTCGAGATCAACGCTGATTATTGCCGCGTGGCGCGCGAGCGTGTGGCTGCCGTGCATGCCGCCGCCGAATTTGCCGCCCAACCGACTGAATCTCTGGCGCCCGACACCATCAAGGTCGCCTGACACACTGATCCCGCTATGTCCCGCATTGCTCAAACTTTTTCGCAGTTGTCCGCACAGGGTCGCAAGGGCCTGATTCCGTTCATCACGGCGGGCGATCCGTACCCTGAGATGACCGTCGACCTGATGCACGCGCTGGTCAAGGGCGGCTCCAACGTCATCGAACTGGGCGTACCGTTCTCAGACCCGATGGCCGACGGCCCTGTCATCCAGCGTGCGTCAGAGCGCGCATTGGCTAACAAAGTTGGCCTGCGCACGGTGCTGGAATACGTGCGCGCATTCCGCACCACAGATTCAACGACGCCCGTGGTGCTCATGGGCTACGCCAACCCGATCGAGCGCATGGGCGTGGAGGCCTTTGCGAAGGCTGCATCCGAAGCCGGCGTGGACGGCGTGCTCGTGGTCGACTATCCGCCCGAAGAGTGCGAGGCCTTTGCCAAGACCATGCGCGCCGCCGGCATTGATCCGATCTTCCTGCTGGCGCCCACGTCTACCGAGGCGCGCATCGCGCAGATTGCCCGCGTGGCGAGTGGCTACATCTACTACGTGTCGCTCAAGGGTGTGACCGGCGCGGCCACAATCGACCTCGACGCGGTGGCCGCGCGCATCCCGCAAATCCGCCAGCACGCGCGGCTGCCGGTGGGTGTCGGTTTCGGCATCCGTGATGCGGCAACAGCACGTGCGATCAGCGGCGTGGCCGATGCGGTGGTCATCGGATCCCGCATTGTGCAATTGCTTGAAGAAGCACCTCGCGAACAAGCGGTACAATACTTGACTGATTTCATCGCGGAGATTCGCCAGGCGCTCGACGCCTGATCTCGGCGACATTGCATTCAAGGAGCACGCATGAGCTGGCTGGACAAACTGCTTCCGCCCAAGATCCAACAGACCGATCCGTCGCAACGCAAGGGCATTCCGGAAGGCCTCTGGGTCAAATGCCCGGCCTGCGAGTCGGTGCTGTACCGTACCGACGTCGAAGCCAACCTGCACGTCTGCCCGAAGTGCGACCACCATATGCGCATTGGCGCGCGTGCCCGTCTGGACGCGCTGCTGGACGCCGAAGGCCGCTATGAGCTGGGCCAGGAGATCCTCCCGGTCGACGCGCTCAAGTTCAAGGACAGCAAAAAGTACCCCGACCGCATCAAGGCGGCCATGGATAACACCGGCGAGACCGATGCCATGGTCGTGATGGGCGGCGCCATCCATGCGCTGCCGGTGGTGGTGGCGTGCTTCGAGTTCGAGTTCATGACGGGCTCGATGGGCTCGGTGGTGGGCGAGCGTTTCGCGCGTGGCGCGCAGATGGCGCTGGAACAGAAGGTGCCGTTCATCTGCGTGACGGCGTCGGGCGGCGCGCGCATGCAGGAAAGCCTGCTGTCGCTCATGCAAATGGCCAAGACCACTGCGATGGTCCAGAAGCTGGCGCAAGCCAAGCTGCCGTTCATCAGCGTGCTGACCGATCCCACCACGGGCGGTGTGTCAGCCAGCTTCGCATTCATGGGCGACGTGGTGATCGCCGAGCCCAAGGCAATGATCGGCTTTGCCGGCCCGCGCGTGATCGAGCAGACCGTGCGCGAGAAACTGCCGGAAGGCTTCCAGCGCGCTGAGTTCCTGCTGACAAAGGGTGCCATCGACATGATTGTCGATCGTCGCAACATGCGCCGCGAGATCGCCGAGCTCCTGGCGCTCCTGCAGAAGCAACCGGCCGACGCACTGGCCTGATGCAGCACATCTGTTGAACCGAAGCGCGGGCGTGAGTCCGCGCTTCTTGTTTTTGCGCGGCCCATTTCCTGAAGCCGCGCCACCTATTTCGCATGCCTACATTCGACACGCTGCCCGACTGGCTCGCCCACCTGGAAACCGCACACCCGGTTGGCATCGACATGGGCTTGGCCCGCATCAGTCGCGTGCGCGATGCGCTCGGGTTGGAATTCAAGTCAGTCGTCTTCACGGTGGGCGGCACCAATGGCAAGGGCTCGACCTGCGTGATGCTGGAGGCGATCCTGCTGGCGGCCGGCTACAAGGTGGCTTGCCATACTTCGCCGCACCTGATCGACTTTAACGAGCGTGCTCGCGTGAATGGCGAGATCGCCACAGACGCGATGTTGCTGCCGCACTTCGAAGCGGTGGAGCGTGCACGCTGCAGCTTTCCCGAGCCCGTCAGCCTGACCTACTTCGAATTCACCACACTGGCGATCATGCATCTGTTCGCCAATGCGGGTCTTGATGCGGTGATCCTGGAAGTCGGCCTGGGCGGCCGGTTGGATGCGGTCAACATTGTCGATACCGATTGCGCCATCATCACCAGCGTCGATCTCGATCACATGGCCTACCTGGGCGATACCCGCGAGGCGATCGGTTTTGAGAAAGCCGGCATCTTCCGCGCAGGCAAGCCGGCGATCTGCTCTGACCCAGTGCCGCCGATTTCCCTGGTCAAGCACGCTGAGGCCATTGGTGCGGATCTTTGGCTGATCGGCCGTGATTTCAACTTCCAGGGTGACAAGCAGCAGTGGGGCTTCGGCGGGCGCGGGCGCCGTTGGCCGAGCCTGGGCTATCCGGCATTGCGCGGGGCAAACCAGTTGCTGAACGCTTCGGCGGCGCTGGCTGCGCTGGAATCGGTGCGCGACCGGTTGCCGATCTCTGCGCAGGACGTGCGTCTGGGGTTGTCGCAGGTGTTGCTGCCGGGGCGCTTCCAGGTTCTGCCGGGGCGTCCGTCCGTCATCCTGGACGTCGCACACAACCCGCACGCGTCGGCCGCGCTGGGCCAGAACCTCGAAAACATGGGCTTCTACCGTTACACCTACGCGGTGTTCGGTGCGATGCAGGACAAAGATATCGCCGGTGTACTCGCGCACATGCTCGACAAGGTCGACCACTGGTGCCTGACCGACTTGCCGACGCCGCGCGCCGCGAGTGCGGCAAGCTTGGCGCAGGCGCTGACCGACGCCGGTTTCCGCGCAGGCAAGGAATCGAGCGTGAGCACATTCAGCGATCCTGCCACAGCCTATCGCAACGCCATGGAGCGGGCCACCGAGGATGATAGAATCGTGGTCTTCGGATCGTTCTACACCGTTGCCGGCGTGCTGGCGGAGCGCAAGAGTCGCGCGCACTAAAACCGGGGCCCTCATGGGACTGTTTTCCATTTTCTCCTCCCGCAAGAACGCTGAAGGCGAACGCACTCGCGGCGCAGCCGCCGGCAGCGCTGCCGATGTGGCTCGCGATGCGGTGCGTGGTTCGCGCGCATCGTCGAATGCTCGCAGCCGCGCCTCCCGTCGCACCGACGATGACGACGACGGTCTTGATCCCGAACTTCCGCAAAAGCAACGCGCTCGCCGTCGGCTGATCGGTGCCTTGGTGCTGGTGGGCGCCGCCGTGATCGTGTTGCCCCTCGTGTTTGATGCCAAGCCGCGCCCCGTGACCGATGCCGTGGCCGTGCAGATCCAGGATCAGCCGGTCGATCGTGGTGCCAAGGCCTCGGCCGATGAGCCGAAGGTCGCCAGCCGGCGTTCCGCGTCCCGTCCTGCAACCTCGTCGGCGGATCAGGTGCAGGCGCTTGACCAGGGCGAAGAGGTTGTCGCAAGCAACGACGCGCCGCTAGCGGCTCAGAACCCGCAGCCTGCAGCCAAGCCCGCGACACCGCCCAAGCCTGTCGCCAATCTGGCGCCACCTGCTGAATCCAAGCCCGCAACGAAACCCGCCCAACCGGCCGCCCAGCCCGCACAGCAAGCGGCTGCAACGAGCACCGATGCCAGCGGCGGCAAGTTCATTCTCCTGATCGGCGCGTTCGCTTCCGAGGACCGCGCCCGAAATTGGCTGGGCAAGCTCAAGGGCGAGAAGATCCCCGGTTACATCGAACACAAGAAGGTGCCTGAGAAGGGCGATCTGGCCTTGCTGCGAGCGGGTCCGTTCAACGATCGTGCATCCGCCGAAGCGGCGCAGAAGCGTGCCGAGCAGATTGGCCTGACGCCGAAACTCGTGCAGCAATGACAATGCGGCCGAACGTGTACGCAGCGCGCTCGCCAGATTTGCTGATTCGTCACGCCGCATTCCGCCTCAGTCCATCCAAGCCGCTGCCAGATGCAACCGACTTTCTTTGACTACGGCGTGCTGTTCATCATCGTCACGTCGGCGCTGATTGGGTTGTTTCGGGGGCTGATCCGCGAAGTGCTGGCGTTGCTCGGGTGGTTGTTTGCCGCATGGGTGGCGTACACGTTTTCAGGCGTGGCGGCGGGCTGGATGCCGGAATCGCTGCCCGGTGGGCCGGTCGCACGCACCGTTCTCGGTTTCGTCCTACTGTTTATCGTGACGGTGATTGCAACTTCGCTGGTGGGTGCGCTGCTTTCGGCAGCGCTGGCGAGCGCGGGGCTCAAACCGGCTGATCGCGGTCTGGGTATGGTGTTCGGGCTGGCGCGCGGTGGCGTGATCATCCTCGTGTTGATAACGGTGGCCGGCTTTACCAGCCTGCCTGAGCAGCCGTTCTGGCGCGATGCGATTACGCGGCCCTATGCGGAGCAGGCAGCGCAAGCGGCCAAGCCACTGTTGCCCCCGGATGTCGCGAAGTATGTTCACTATTGATCTGGGACGCCTGGCCACAAGCTAGGCAATCCGGGAAGCTTTTTCGGCGCCCGCAACGGGTGTGGGCGCCACCAAATACGTTCTCGCTGGAGTTCGACATGTGCGGTATCGTTGGGGTGGTCTCAGCCACACCCGTCAATCAGCTGATCTACGACAGTCTGTTGCTCCTGCAACACCGGGGGCAAGACGCGGCGGGCATTGCCACCGCGTCAGGCAGCACTTTCCACATGCACAAGGCCAATGGCATGGTGCGTGACGTGTTCCGCACGCGCAACATGCGCGGCCTGCCGGGCACGAGCGGCATCGGTCAAGTGCGCTACCCGACGGCAGGTTCCTCCAGCGAGGAAGAGGCCCAACCGTTCTATGTCAACGCGCCGTTCGGCATCGTGCTCGCACACAACGGCAACCTGACGAACTCCGATCAGTTGCGCGATGAGATGTTCCGGCGTGATCGCCGCCACATCAACACGCAGTCCGACTCCGAAGTGCTGCTGAATGTGCTGGCCGACGAGCTGCAACGCGCCAGCAACGACATCCCCCTGAATCGCGATTCCATCTTCACGGCGGTGGAAGGCCTGCACCGCCGCGTGCGCGGTTCGTATGCCATCGCTGCCGAGATTTCCGGCTACGGCGTGCTGGCGGTGCGTGACCCGTTCGGCATCCGTCCGCTCGCGCTGGGCAGCCAGGAGACGCCGGAGGGCGGCATCGAATACATGGTGGCCTCGGAATCCGTGGCGCTGGAAGGCATCGGCTTCAAGTTCGAGCGCGATGTGGCCCCCGGCGAAGCCATCTTCATCGACCTCGAGGGCAAGCTGCACACCAAGCAGTGCGCCGCGAACCCGGTGCTTTCGCCGTGCATTTTTGAATACGTGTACCTCGCCCGTCCGGATTCGCGCATGGACGGTGTGTCGGTGTACGATGCGCGCCTGCGCATGGGCGATTACCTGGCCGAAAAGATCAAGCGCGAGGTGACCGACAAGATCGACGTGGTGATGCCGATCCCGGATTCGTCGCGTCCGGCTGCAATGCAAGTGGCCAACCACCTGGGCGTGCCGTATCGCGAAGGTTTCTTCAAGAACCGCTACGTGGGCCGCACCTTCATCATGCCGGGGCAGGCGGTGCGCAAGAAGTCCGTGCGCCAGAAGCTCAACGCGATGGCGATCGAGTTCAAGGACAAGAACGTGCTGATCGTCGATGACTCCATCGTGCGGGGCACGACGTCGTCGGAGATCGTGCAGATGGCGCGCGATGCCGGCGCGAAGAGGGTGATCTTCGCTTCTGCCGCGCCGCCGGTGAAGTTCCCGAACGTGTACGGCATCGACATGCCGACGCGCGGCGAACTGGTGGCTTATGGCCGCACGCACGAAGAGATTGCCAAGATCATCGGCGCAGACCAGCTTGTGTATCAGGACGTGGAAGACATGAAGCGCGCCGTGCGCGATGTCAATCCGGCGCTGAAGGATTTCGATGCGTCATGCTTTGACGGCAAGTACGTGACCGGCGACATTGACGAGGCGTACCTCGATCGCCTGGAGGCCGCGCGCAACAGCTCGGCCAAAGCTGATCGTGAGAATGCGCAGAACGATGATCCGCGTACGCAATTGCATCTGCAGCGCTCCGCCGTGAACGAGTGAGTCTCGAACGCAGCAAAGAAAAGCCCGTCATCGCGACGGGCTTTTTTGTTGGCTGTTCGGGCCGCACCTTACTTGAGCATGCGACGACGCAGCAGCCACAGGCACAGCAGCAACGCGCCAACGGCGTACAGCAGCAGCACGCCGAGGTGCAGCAGGATGTTGTCGGGCGTGCGGCCCAGCATGAGCGGGCGGATCAGATCCACTGCATGTGGCAATGGCAGGACGCTCGTCGCCGCGCGCACGGGCGCCGGCAGTTGCGACAGTGGGAAGAACACGCCAGAGAGCAGCATCATCGGCGTGATCACCAGCGTCTGGTAGAACATGAAGAAGTCGTAGTTGGGCGCAAGCGCCGTCATGTTCATCGCCAGGCAGGCAAAGGTGAAGCCGGTCAGCACGATGACGGGCAGGGCCAGCAGTGCCTGCGGCATCGACGCATATCCGAGCGCGCCCGCCACCAGCATGATCGCCAGGCCTGACAACACCGACTTGCTGGCGGCCCAGAACAGCTCACCGAGGACCACGTCGCCCAGGCTGAGCGGTGCGTACAGAATTGCTTCCCACGTACGTTGCACGTGCATGCGCGAGAACGCGGAGTACATCGCTTCGAAGCTCGCCGACATCATCGTGCTGGACGCCACCGTGCCGGCGGCCAGGAATGCAATGTACGACACGCCGTCGACGCGCCCGACCAGCAGGCCCAGGCCGAGGCCGAGGCCGAACAGGTAGATCATCGGGTCGGCCAGGTTGCCGGCCATCGACGGAATGGCCAGCTTGCGCCACACCATGAAGTTGCGCAGCCAGACGTACTGCCAGTTGCGAAAGTTCAGTGGCAGCAGCGGCTGCGGAAAAGCCTGGTTGTGCGTTGGAGTGAGTGCGGTTTCAGTGGACATGGGTGATTCCCTCAGTCGCGCATTTCGCGGCCGGTCAGGCGCAGGAACACATCTTCGAGATTGGCCGGGCGGTGCAGGTAGCGCAGCCCCGGCATGGTGTGCGTTTCTGCTTGCGTGCGCAGCGCGGCCACCAGCGGCTGCGGGTCGCGTGCATAGCAGAAGAGCGTCTCGCCACTGGTTTCGACGCGATCCGCCAGCGGCGTGAGCAGCGTGCGCAGGGCGTTGAGGTCGTCGCCATAGACTTCAACCACATCGCAGCCGATTTCGCGCGCGATGAGTTCTTGTGGCTTGCCTTGCGCGATCTTCCGGCCGTTGTCGATCACGCAAAGCTCATCGCACAGGCGCTCGGCTTCTTCCATGAAATGCGTGGTCAGCAAGATGGTCTTGCCCGCTGCGAGCAATGAGCGCAGGCGCTCCCAGATCAGGTGTCGCGCTTGCGGGTCGAGCCCCGTGGTGGGCTCGTCCATGACGAGGATGTCAGGATCGTTGATCAGCGCGCGGGCTACCGTCAGCCGCCGCTTCATGCCGCCCGAGAGCGCGCGTACAGGCGCATCGGCTTTCTGTTCGAGCCGCGCGAACTCCAGCAGGGTAGGGATGCGCTCGCGGATGGTGGCGGACGACAGGCCAAAGTAGCGTCCAAAGATGCGCAGGTTTTCCGAGACGGAGAAATCAGGATCGAGATTGTCGAACTGCGGCACCACGCCCACGCGCATGCGTGCACGGTGCGCGGCTTCGGGGACGGGCTCGTCGCACAGTCTCAGGCTGCCTGCATCGGGCATCGTCATGCCGAGCAGCATGCGCAGCGTGGTGGTTTTGCCGGCGCCGTTGGGGCCGAGCAGGCCAAAGCACTGGCCGCGCCGAACGCTGAAGCTCAGGTTGTCGACGACAGTCTGGTCGCCGTAACGTTTGCGCAGGCCTTCGACGCTGAGGATCGGTGTGCTGCTCACGCCAAAACCTTCTTGCTCGTATCGCACATTGCCTCCGTTGCAAAACGCCGATTATGCGCCGGCATTGGCATATGCGTATGAGGGGAATGTGCCATGACATTGCGCCGCTCTCAGGCAACAAAAAGGGCCAGGCGACATGCCTGGCCCGAGCTTGCAGCGCGCGCATCGCTGCGCGCTCTGGCGGGGGTTACTTGGTGACGGCGTTACCGACCACGCCACCCAGTGCCGCACCACCCAGCGTGGCGCCCGGACCGCCCCAGATGGCCGCCCCGGCGACACCACCTGCGGCTGCGCCTAGCGCAGTATTGCGCTGCTTTGGCGTCATGTCCGCGCACCCGCTGACGGATGCCAATGCGGCCGCCAGAATCAAGGATACGAAGGCACGCATAACAAACTCCTTTTGTCGTCTGTGTACCTTCATTCAAGAGCATGCACGCCGCTATGTGCAGGGCAGGCTGCCTGAAACGCTTGTCAGCCGATTCCCACACCTTCAGCGCAGCTTCTGAGGGCAAAGTTCCCGCGAGTCATCAGGCCTTGGCAGGCTTCTGCTGACGCGCGTATTGGAATTCCGGCAGCGCCTTGATTGCGTCTTTGGTCGCGCCAGGCAGCACGATCCTGCCCTGGTCGTACTGGAACTGATTCACAGGAATGGCAACGTCATGACGGCCCACGCCCACGAAGCCGCCTGCACCGACGATGGCGAACGAAACGGCGTTCTCCGGCGTCACGATCAAGTCCTGCACATTGCCGACCTTCTCCTTGGCCTCGTTGTAGACCGGCTTGCCGAGCACCTGCTTCTTCACGCTCACGCCCTTGATGACGGCATCGAGTTCGGTAACGGTTACCCCCAGCGCAGCGTGGCCAGCGACTTGCGCGAAAGCCTGCGGTGTGGCGGCAATGGAAGCGGTGGCGATCAGGGCAGCGGCGAGACGTTTCATCGTGACTCCGTGGTTTGGTGAAGGATGCGTTCGACTCTAACGCGCACATGGCTGGCACCGCAGGCGAAGGCGTCCGAAACACCTGTAGGACAAACGCGTGAGGTCAAGGAAATCGGTGGCGCGCGCAGCTACACTGAAACGCCCGGCACATGCTGGACGTATTTTCCGATCTCACGAGGGAGTAACCGACATGATGACTCTGGAGCAACTCGGCGTTCTGCAACGATCGCAGCTCGAAACCTGGATGGCCGTCACGGAAGAGGCCGTGAACGGCGTCAATCGCTTGATCGGGCTCAATCTGCAGGCCATCAAGACCGGTCTCGGCGAGACGGAACACTGCCTGCACGACGCCGCTGGCGCGCAGGACGCCGGCGAATGGTGGAACGCACAAGCGCGCTACCTTCAACCGGCCGGCGAACGCGTTTCCGGCTATACGCGCAACTTTGTTGAGATCGGCGTCGAGACGCAAAACGGAATCGCCCGCGCTTTGCAGCAACACGGTGACGAAGTGCGCCGCCAATGGGGCTTCGTCGCGGAAAATTTTGTGGACGCCGCGCCTCCTGGCGCCGAGGCGGCCGTGAATTTCTTCAAAGCATCGGTCGGCTTGGAAGTGGCCGCCGCAGAGGCGGCGGAAGACGCCGGTGCGAGCCGAATTCTGGGCCCAAGTGACGTAGCCGCCAAGGACGGCACTGCACACTGAGCCTCCTCTGTACGGGTGAGAAGCGTCGGCGTGGGCCGACAGTCATTTCGGTACAGTCCTACAAAACGGCGCGGGCGGAGGTCGATACTCCGCCCGTGCGCCCATCTCTACACTTCCTACATGCCTATCAACATGTGGGAGGTTGTCATGCCCTATCTCGTTGCGTGGCTCTTGGGTGTTCCCGCGCTTGTGTTGCTGGTGATCTGGCTCTTCGTGCATTGACACGGAGCTGGGCCTATCCAATACGAACCGGAGGACACATGACTTTCCGAGACGACTGCAAAATCGAGGTATCTGCCTATGAACTCTCGCCGCAAGCGTGGCGCGCCGAAGTAAGCATCCTGCGCGTCAGCAACGGTGAGACCCTCTTAGCCCGTACAACCGTGCGCGAATCGGCGAATACGTATCCGAGCGCCGCCAGCGCGCTCGAGGCTGCGCGAGCGTATGCCGAAGCGATGATCGCCTCCGGCGAGTTCGACTGCAGTCCCGCGCTGGACTGACGGGGCGAGCCGTATGTGCGATGTGGCGTTACGTTCTGTTACTAATTCGCCAGCGCCGTATCACCTGTGTCAGCGGCCCTGAATACAATACAGATACCGTATTCCGCGCCGGCTACGGACTCGCTCGGCGCTCTAGCTGCAGGTGATGAAGATGATTCGACGCAATGTGCTGTGGATTGCAGGTGCGGCCGCGCTGGCAGTGCTGGCCATGCCGCAGATGGCGTCGGCGCACGTGAGCGTCGGCATCGGGTTTGGCGTGCCGGTGGCGCCTGTATATGTGGCCCCTGCGCCGGTCTATTATCCGCCGCCGCCTCCGGTCTACTACGCGCCACCGCCGCCTCCGGCGTATTACGCCCCGGCGCCTGTGTATTACGGTCCGCCGGTTTACGGCCCGGCACCTGTTGTGGTGGGCGCTGGCTGGTACCGTTGGGGCCCGCGTTATCGCTGGTACGACGGCCGTCACTGGGGCCACTGGCGTTAAGCGGCGCACTCGCCAAGAGAAAGGCTCCTTCGGGAGCTTTTTTCTTGGGCGGCACGTGCCACCATGGCACGGTATCTGCGTCGATCCGAATGACGGGTAAGCGCGTTTCCAGCCCCGTGAAAAGGCGGCGCCGTGCAGAACTGGCAGCTCGCTTACTGGGTCGAAATGACGTCCGCGTGAAAGACGCGGACGCGTGTGTCACAGCGGCGCACGTCATGTTTGCAGTGTCTTGACCGAAGGAGTCCTCATGCAAGTCACCACGCAACGTTTTGCAACGCGCACCTTGGTTGCAGCCGCAAGCGGCTTGGCCCTGGCGCTAGGCGCGGCGGTCGCGCACGCCGGCTCGATCGATCCGTATCAGGCCACCCACAAGGTGAGCAGCGCCGATCCTTATACCGATGGGGCAAAGGTCAGCCGTGCTGATCCCTACACCGATGGCGCAAAAATGGGCCGCACCGACCCCTATACCGATGGGGCGAAGATGGGGCGCGTCGATCCGTACACCGATGGCGCCTGCAGCGGCCGTCAGCCATAAACTGAGAGCGGCAGGGTTGCTGCCGCATCGCAACATCAAGCCCGGGCGATACCCGGGCTTTTTCTTTGTGCATCTTTCTGACGCAAGCCGCGTGTTAACGTTGGTTCGCAAGAGACCCGGGAAACGCTCGCATACGGCGCAGGCGGAACGATACTCAACGATACTGAAGCGCAGGAATGTATCGGCTCTTTTGCGTCATTGGTGCAGGATCATGCTGCGAAAGCGATCGATGCCGATGGCATACTTTTGCCTGATACGAGCTTTACGCAGCCTTTGCGCCTTTGCATTACAAACCACCAAGGAGAACGTCATGAAAACGAAACCGTGCCTGTGCCAGGACGATGTCACCAAGATCCTGGACGCTGCCGAGAAAGAAGCGCGCGCGCACCAATGGAACGTGACGATCGCCGTGGTGGACGATGGCGGCCATCTGATGGGCCTGCGCCGCATGGACGGCTGCGCCACCATCTCGGCGTACATCGCTCCGGAAAAGGCGCGTACTGCAGCACTGGGCCGTCGCGAGTCGAAGATCTACGAAGACATCATCAACAACGGTCGCATTTCGTTCCTGTCGGCGCCACATCTGCAGGGCATGCTCGAAGGCGGTGTGCCGGTGATGGTGGAGGGCGTGTGTGCCGGTGCGGTGGGTGTGTCGGGCGTGAAGTCCACGGAAGATGTGGTGATCGCCAAGGCGGGCATTGCGGCTGTGAACGTGATCTGCTGATACGCAATCACGCTAGACGAATCAGCAAAGGGAAGGGCGCGGCAATGGTCGCGCCTTTTTCTTTGGGCGCGCGATGCAGGAAAAGAACGGCGTGGCTGGCGGTCGTCTGGCCATGCGAAACGGCAATGCGAAATGACGACGGCTGGCTAGGGCCGAATGTCTCCTGAGAGAGACGTCCCCACAAAAGCCGGTGCGTGTTGCGGTGTTACTTGGTCAGAATCAGCTTGCCGAAGCGCGTCACGCGCAGCGTGTAGATCGCGCCGTTGTGGCGGATGGCCACGGCGTTCTGACCGGCAAAGAGTTGTTCGGAAGTCATCACCCGCGTGTCGCCGATGGTGGCGGGAATATCCCGAACGGCTTCGGATGCTGTTGATGCGGCGGATGTTTCGGGCGCGGCATCCAGATCAGCGGGGCGCTTGCGGGCCACGATGACGTGACGACGGCGGGTCACGGTACGTCCTGCATCTTGATGTTCGGCAACATTCATAGCGATGTCCTAGCGAGCGAGAAACGAGGCTGAAGCGTTGGCTGGCAAAGTATTTCCAGCGGATTCCAGATAGATTAAATGAGAAGCGTTATCATTACAAGAGCGGTCTGGCGATGTGCTGATCTGTGCCCGAAAAACAAAAAACCGGGCGCGTGGCCCGGTTGCGTCTAGGTTCGGAAGCGACGAACCCTCGTGTGAAGGCGGGTCCGTTGGCCACCGTGATGCGTGGCGCCTTAGTGCTGCGGCTCCGTCACGAAGCCAATGCGCGAAAGGCCGCCGCGCTGGATGGAGGCCATCACCTGCGCCACGCGCTCGTAGCGCACGTTGCGGTCAGCGCGCAGGTGCATTTCCGGCTGTGGTTGCTGCTGCGCAGCCTGCGCGATGTCCGCTTGCAGCGTCGCCTCGTCAACGGGCTGGTTGTTCCAGAACACTTGGCCGTCTGCGTTGATTTCGACGTTCACGCTTTGTGGCTTGGCGTCGTCGGGTTTGTTGGATGCGCGCGGCAGGTCGATCTTCACCGCGTGGTTGATCACCGGAATGGTGATGATGAAGATGATCAGCAGCACCAGCATGACGTCGACCAGCGGCGTCATGTTGATCTCGCTCATCACCTCGTCGTCGCTGTCGAAAGATCCGAAAGACATGGCCTCTCCTTACTGCTGCTTGACCGCCGCCAGACGCACGCCGGCTTCATCGCGCGAAGCGCCCGGGCGCAGGCGCGCGCCGGTCACGAAGTAGGCATGCAGGTCGTGCGCAAAGCGGTTGAGCTTGGCGATGATGGCTTTGTTGCCGCGCGTGAGCGCGTTGTAGCCGAGCACCGCCGGAATGGCGACGGCCAGACCGAAGGCCGTCATGATGAGCGATTCACCCACCGGGCCGGCCACCTTGTCGATGGTCGGCACGCCCACGGCACCGATGCCGAGCAGGGCGTGATAAATGCCCCACACCGTGCCGAACAGGCCGACGAACGGTGCAGTGGAGCCGACCGATGCCAGCACGGCCAAGCCCGATTGCATCTGGCCCACCGACTCGTCGATGGCGCTCTTGAGCGAGCGCGTGATCCAGTCGGAGATGTCCATCACATCGTGCAGCTGCGGCTGGCTGGCGCGATGGTGCTGTGCGGCCTCGCGGCCGGTTTGCGCCAACATGTGGAACGGGTTGTCCTTGGCTGAGCCCAGCGTCTGCATGGCGTGATCGAAATCATCCGAGTGCCAGAAACGCTTTTCAGCGCCTTGCGCCATCGACTTCAGACGCACGATGTCCCACGCCTTGGTAAAGATGACGATCCACGAGGCGAGCGACATGATGAGCAGCAGAATCGCCGTGGCGCGGGTGACGATATCGCCTTGTGTCCAGAGGTGGGAAAGACCGAGTTCCTGCATGATGAATGTCCTGAATTGAGCGAGAGGCTAAGCGAGAAGCGGAATCGAATTAGTTATCGAGCTTGAAGACGAACGGCTTGCTGGCCACCACGGGCACGGCGTGGCCGTTCTGCTTGTAAGGGCTGCACTTGATGGCACGCGCGGCATCGGTGGCGGCGCGGTCCAGGCGCGGCGAGCCGGAGGACGAGGTGACCGTCACGTTGGTGACTTCCCCCGCCGTGCCAATGGAAATCTTGACCATGGCGCGGCCTTCTTCGCCCATCTTCTGCGACATGCTGGGATAGACGAGCGGCGGATCGCTGCATTGGATGTCGTTGATACCGACGCTGATCGGGCCGGACGAAACCGGTGCCGGTGCGGGCGCGGATTCTGGGGCCGGTGCCGGCGGCGTGGGCGGAGCGGCGGGCACCACGGGGGCGTTGTCCGACGGCGGCAGCGTGGGTGTCGGCATCGGCGTGGGCTTGGGTTGCGCGACCGGCTTGACGATGTTGACGGGCTTGGGCGCCTCTTGCTTGACCGGCTGCTGCTTGGGCGGCTCCGGCTGCTTGATCGGCTCAGGCGCGGCCGGAATGATGTGCGCCTGGATTTCCAGCGGTTCTTCGACAGGCGGGCGCGGGGCGATCAGGCCGAGCTGGATCAGCATCAGCACGCCTGCGTGCAGCAACAGCACGACCACCAGAATCTTGAGAGTACGAGGGTGAATCATCAACGACCGGGAATCGAAAGCAGAAAAAGGAATGCAATGCGATGGTGGTGGGATGAACAGCGAAAGCGGCGCAGCGTCAGCGCTTGCCGAAAACGATCAATGAAACCCCAATGCTGATGAGCAGACTCAGGAGCAATTCCATGGCGCCTAGCGTTGAAGCCAGCGGGGTCGCCGCCAGCGTGACAGGTATTGTAGGCCTGCAAGTGCAACAGTGTTGCGACAACCGAGCACAGTTTTGCGTTCAATCTATTGTGTCGATAGGCAAAGTATAAACGATAATGATTCCTATTTGCGCACAAATTCCCTCTCTTTCGTGGGGTGAGGCTCACGTCCAGACGGCTGATGGCGAGAAACTGCCTGTGCAGGCGGTGGGCCATTCAAGACGCCTCGGGCTCGCAACTTGCAAAGACACGGGTCCACCCGGGGTACGCTGTGTGCGCAAACGCGCTAGGATGAAAATCATTCAAACACGGTGACCGGCCGGCCAACCGTGAAACGGGGAAGAAGGGGGCGACCATGGATGAAGCCAACCTCAACATGGACGACGCTGACGACGATGGCACGTTCGTCCCCACGGGCGGCAGGCAGCCGCAGGCGCTGCTGTTGTCGTCGCTGGATTCCATGTGCGCGCAATTTGCGCTGCGCACGGTCTGTGCGATGGGACTGCGCTTCAACCTGCGCACCAATATCAACGACATTCTCACCGTTTGCGCGCCGGAGCTGATCTGGCCCGTCACGGTCATCCAGCGGCTGCAGCGCTTTCTGTCTGCACGCTGCGCCGACATGCCGGGCTGGCGCGCGGTCGGTAAGCTCGACCTGCCCACCTTCATGGACCGCCACGGCCAGTGGAGCAGCGCCTTCGATGAAGGCTCGCTCTTCTATTACCTGGACGAGTACGTCAAGCATCACGCCAAGGACATGTTCACCGTGTTCGGCGCGTCGTGCGATGCGCTGGGCGAGCGGCTCTCCAGTGAACGTGTCCTGCTCGTCGGCAACATAGACATGCTGGCCCGCGTGCTCGGTCTGCCGCCACACGAGCGCGCTCTGCTGTTGTTTGCCTCTCTGGTGAAATACAAGCGCGACCTGCGCGCCGTGATGGTCGACTGCAAGGTCGCGCATAGCCAGGAAGCGTTCCAGCTGCTCGCCAGCCTAGCGGGGGCGAGCACGTCCGAAGTTGCTGCGTCTTTGCGGCCCGGTTCGCGGCTGGAGACGCTGGGTCTGATTGAGCCGCCCCTGCCCGAGAACAGCGTTACCGACCTGGGCGATCTGATGCGCATCTCCGACCGCCTGCTGCACGTGCTGCTGGGTGACTACGCCAGCGAGGCGGACATGATGGCCGTCTTCACGCGGCCTGCGCCGCCGACTACGCTGTCGCAGTCCGATTACCCGCATGTGGAAACCGATGCGCGCTACCTGACCGCGCTCTTGGAGAACGCGTCGCTGCAGCGCGCCTCGGGCGTCAACATCCTGCTATACGGTGCGCCTGGTACCGGCAAGACGGAACTGGCCCGCGTGCTGGCGCGCGATGCCGGTTGCGAACTGTACGAAGTGGATTGCCTCGACAAGGACGGCAACAGCCTCACGGGCAAAGACCGCTACCGCTCGCTGCAGGTGTCGCAGGCGTTCCTGCGCGGGCGGCCCGGCGCTGTACTGCTGTTCGACGAGGTGGAAGACGTATTCCCCGGCCCGACGCGTGAGCTGATGAGCCTCTTCGGCCACGAAGAGCCGCGTGGCTCCGTCAACGGCAAGGCGTGGGTGAACCAGACGCTGGAGCAGAACCCCGTGCCGGTGATCTGGGTGTCGAATTCCATCCGCCAGATCGACCCTGCGTACCTGCGCCGCTTCCAGTTCCACCTTGAGCTGAAGGTGCCACCGCCGACAGTACGCGAGAGCATCATCCGCAAGCACCTGGAGGGGCTGGAGGTGTCGGACGCGTTCATGGCCAAGCTGGCGGCGCGCAAGACGCTTACGCCTGCGCAGATCGATTCCGCCGCACGCTTTGCACGCCTGACGCAGCCGGCAATGGAAGAGCCCGCCGAATCACTGATCGAGCGTCAGCTTGACCACGCCGATCAGGCGATGGGCTTGCGGCCGGACGTGCAGGCGCATCGCGTCGTGACCGAATACAAGCTGGACTATCTGAACCTGGAGACACGGTTTTCTGTCGAGCGCATCATCGAAGCGCTGCGCGCGCGGCGACGCGGCACCCTGTGCTTCTATGGGCCGCCGGGCACGGGCAAGACGGTGCTGGCCGAACACATCGCGGCGCAGCTCGATATGCCGTTGATGATTCGCCGTGCGTCGGACTTGATGAGCAAGTACGTTGGCGAAACCGAGCAGCAGATCGCGGCGATGTTTTCGCGAGCCGAAGAGGAGCGCGCACTGCTTCTGCTCGACGAGGCGGACAGTTTCATGCAGAGCCGCCAGGGCGCGGTGCGCAATTACGAAGTGTCAGAAGTCAACGAGATGCTGCAGGGCATGGAGCGCTTTGACGGCATCTTTGTCTGTACGACCAACTTGTTTGATCGGATTGACGAGGCGGCGCTGCGGCGGTTTGCGTTCAAGATCCGCTTCAAGCCACTGGTGCGTGCGCAGCGCGAGCAGATGTTCATTGCTGAGGCGCTGGGCGGCAAGCCTGAGGCGCTCAAGCCTGTGTGGCGCGAGATGTTGGCGTC
Source organism: Ralstonia pickettii (assembly GCF_000607165.1). Classification (GTDB taxonomy): domain Bacteria; phylum Pseudomonadota; class Gammaproteobacteria; order Burkholderiales; family Burkholderiaceae; genus Ralstonia; species Ralstonia holmesii. Next base: position 30,849 of record NZ_JFZG01000004.1, read on the forward strand.
GCTCGACATGCTCACGCCGGGCGACTTTGCGGTGGTCAAGCAGCAGTCTTTGCTGTTGGGCGAGACGCTTGACCCTGAGTCCTTCCTCGCACAACTGCGGCAGGAGCATTCGATCAAGCCGGAACTGCGCGAGCGGCGTTCCATCGGATTCACACCGCGCTGACGCTTAATGCACATCAAGCGCATGCAGGCGCATCTCCGCTAACGTGGTCGGCTGGATAGATCTTCAGCCGCTCCGATGCCGACCGCCCCCACGCTGTTCTACGAACGCATGCCACCCGCCGGCGTGGTGTTCGGCTGCCTGCTGCCAGTGCCGTGGGTCGGCGCGGCGGCCGGTCTCCTGCTGGCGCTGGGGCCGTCAGGGGGTTTGCCTGACCGATTTGCTTCGCTGTCGCTCGCGCTGGTTCATGCCTTGGCCGTGGGAATGCTCTTGCCGGCGATGCTCGGTGCGCTGTTTCAATTGCTTCCCGTGGTGGCCGGCGTGCCTGTGCGTGGCGCGAGATGGGTGTCGCCGTGGGTGGCCTTGTCGTGCGTAGCAACGGCATCTGCACTGGCAACGGGTTTCCTGGGCGCTGGACATCGCGCGTTCGTGCTGGCTGCATGGTTGGGGGCGCCGCTGCTGGCGGTGCCCGCCGCGTTGATCATCCTGGCTGGCATGCAGGTGGTGCAGACGCGCGCTACGCACGCCACGGTGCGAACACTGCGCCGCATCGGCTGGGCCCTGTTGGCAACGCTGGCGAGCGGTGCGACGCTTGCCACGGCATTGGCTAGCGGACGGTTCGCGCCATCGCCCGTGCTGTTGAACCTGCACGTCGGTTGGGGCCTCGGGGGCTGGCTGGCAACGTTGGTCGCGGGCGTGGCGTCAACGGTGTTGCCGATGTTCTGGCAGACGCGGCGCTTGCCGGAACCTTGGCATCGGCTGATGCCGTGGTGGCTGTGGGCGCCTCTGATCGTTGGCACTCTGTGGGGCGTCGGGCGCGGCGCGGTGCTTTGGCAATCGTGGGGGTGGCTCGCCCTGGCAGCGCTGGCGATGGTGGGCGTGCATGCTGTGCGTAGCGCGCGTCGTCGGCACGATCCGGGCTGGCGGCTGTGGCTGGTTGCTGCCGTCGCCTGGCTGGTGGTTGCCGTGCTGGGGTTGACCGCGTCCTGGCTGCCGGCAGACTGGCCCATCGCGTGGGAGATGGGCGTGCTGGCCCTCGTGGGCGGAGGCGTGCTGCCTGTCAATGCGATGCTCGGGAAGATCATCCCGTTCATGATCTGGATGCACCTGCGCAGGCGGGTGCCGCGGCATGTGCGGCTGCCGGCCATGCAAACGTTGATCGGCGAGCGGCAACAGCATTGGCATGCTCGTCTGCTACTGCTCGTATTGCTGGCGTTGTTGCTGGTGCCGTTGCAGCCTGAACGCATGGCGGTGATCGCCGGCGTGCTGTTCGCGCTGTCGCACGTGTGGCTGGGTGCGATGCTGTGCCGGGCGCTGCTGACGTTTCGCAGTGTCTCGCGAGCGTTTGCGCCCGGTTGACGGAACGCAAAACCACATTGGCGGACAAGTCGCAGACTGGCCGCCATGACACAGAACGCTTCCCCCATTGAACTGGTGGCGCCCGCAGGCAGCCTGGCCGCACTCAAGGCGGCCGTGGAGGCCGGGGCCGATACCGTCTACCTCGGCTTGAAGAACGCCACCAACGCGCGCAACTTCGCCGGCCTGAACTTTACCGAGAGCGACATCCGCACTGGCGTTGAATTTGCGCATCGGAAAGGGCGACAGGTGCTGTTTGCCATCAACACATTTCCGCAGCCCGGCCGCGCCATCGAGTGGCGCATGGCAATCGATGCTGCCTACATGCTGGGCGCTGATGCCGTCATCCTGGCCGACCCCGGCTTGATGGCCTATGCGCGCGACCGCTATCCGAACCTTCGGCTGCATCTATCCGTGCAGGGTTCTGCCACGCATGCCGGCGCCATCGAGCTGATGCGCGAGCAGTTCGGCATTCACCGCGCCGTGCTCCCGCGCGTGCTGACCTTGACCGAAGTCGAACGTGTGATTCAGCAGACGTCGGTGCAGATCGAGGTGTTCGGCTTTGGCAGCTTGTGCGTGATGGCCGAGGGGCGTTGCCTGTTGTCGTCGTATGCCACGGGCGATTCGCCCAACAACAAGGGCGTGTGTTCACCCGCGCATGCGGTGCGCTGGGTGGAACGCGATGGCAGCCTGGATGCCCGCCTGAACAACATCATGATCGACCAATACGCACCGGGTGAGCCGGCCGGGTATCCGACGCTGTGCAAGGGGCGCTTCCTCGTCGACGGCGAGATCGACCACGTGCTGGAAGAGCCCACGAGCCTCAATGCGCTCAGCCTGTTGCCCAGGCTGCTCGCCATGGGTGTGTCGGCGATCAAGATCGAGGGGCGCCAGCGCAGTCCGGCGTACGTTGCGCAGGTGGTGGCCACATTGCGTGCCGCATTGGATGCTGCGCAGGCGGACCCGGCACGCTTTTCCGTCAAGCCCGACTGGCAGGCAGCGCTCGTGCGTCACGCAGAAGGCGCGCATGTCACGCAAGGCGCGTTTGATCGGCCCTGGAAATAGAAGGCACATCATGTCTTACGAAATTTCGCTTGGCCCGCTGCTGTACTACTGGCCGCGGCTACAGACGTTCGACTTCTACGCAGAAGTCGCCGCCAGCCCGGTCGACATCGTCTACGTGGGCGAGACGGTGTGCAGCCGCCGCCATGAATTGCGGGCGGACGACTGGCTCGATATCGCGGCCATGCTGCGCGAGGCCGGCAAGTCGGTGGTGCTATCGACGCGCACGCTCATCGAAACCAGCGCCGAGGCTCAGGCGTTGCGCAAGCAATGTCAGCAGGACGACTGGATGGTCGAAGCCGGCGAGCTTGGCGCTGTGCGGTTGCTGAACGGCCGGCCATTCGTTGCCGGGCCGCATTGCAACGCGTATCACGGCGCGACGCTGGCATGGCTGGCCGGGCTTGGTGCCGTGCGTGCGGTCATGCCGTTGGAGATGAGCCAGGCCACACTGGCCGATCTGATGCATGAGAAGCCTGCCGAGTTGGCGATCGAGGCGATGGTGTGGGGACGCTTGCCGCTGGCATTTTCGGCACGCTGCTTTACGGCGCGGCACTTTCGCCTCAACAAGGACGACTGCGGTTTCCGCTGTATCGAGCATCCCGATGGCCTGGCGGTGCGCACGCGCGAAGGGCAGGAGTTTCTCGCCATCAACGGTATCCAGACACAATCGGGGCAATGCCTCGACATTCTCGATCAGGCGCCCGCGCTGTCCGCGCTGGGCGTGAAGGTGCTGCGTGTCAGCCCACAATCGCAGGGCACGCTGGAGGCCGTGGCGGCGCTGGATGCGCTGCGCCTAGGCCTGCCTGCGCCGCAGGTGCAGCCTCCGGAGGGCATTGGGCGCTGCAATGGTTACTGGCACGGGCAGTCCGGCATTGAATGGTTGGAGGCGCCGCAATGACACGCTTGCGCCCACCCGAAGTATTCGTCCGCATGGCGCGCAGCCTACCGGTGCCGCTGACATCGTTGCCGTTTGTGCTGGGCCTTGATCTGGCCCGGCGGCTGTCTTGGCTCACGCCGCCTCCCGAATTGGAAGGGCGGCGCTTTGCCATCACCGTGGAAGACCTCGGCCTGCGCGCCTGCTTTTGCTGCCGTGGGGGAGCGTTCCACACGCTCTCAGCTTCAAGCCCCGAACCCGAATTGGAGTTGCGTGCCGGCGTGGGCGATTTCGTTGCGCTCATTCGTGGCACCGCCGACGCAGACACGCTGTTCTTCCAGCGCCGCCTCAAGATTGCGGGCGACACCGAGCTTGGGCTGATCGTCAAGAACTGGCTCGATGCGGCTGCACGCCCGGCGTGGCTTGCACGCTGGCAATCGCGATAGCGAGGGGCGCCATGTCATCACGTGCATTGCCGCTCGTCTATGCATGCTCGGGTTGTTCGAGTGTGGCGCAAGCGGCAAACCGCCTGGCCGTCGATCTGGACCGGGCAGGCAGGGCAGAGATGTCCTGCATCAGCGGTGTCGGCGGCGGGGTGCGCGCGCTCGTCAAGACAGCACGCAGCGGGCGGCCCATTCTCGCGCTCGACGGTTGCGCGCTGGCGTGCGTCAAGGCCTGCCTGGCAACGGCGGGCGTGGCGCCCGACATTCACCTCGTGCTCAACCAGTGCGGCGCCAAGAAGCGCTATCACGCCGATTGCAGTGACGATGAATTGAGCGCCACCGCCGCGCTGGTGGACGACGCCGTCAACACGCTCCAGCATCGCTTGGACACCGCAGGCGATTGATTTGCGCCGACTGCCTGCTTTTATCCCGCGATGAGCTGGCGCTGCAACGCCGTGGTGTTCGGGATGACAACCTCGCGGCCTTCCACCCGGATCAGCCCGTCGCGAATCAATTGACGCAGCGTGCGGGAAAGCGTGGCCGGCGCCAGCCCCAGCTTGGACGCGACCAGACTCTTGCTGCATGGAAACCGCGTGCGGTCAAATTTGCGCGGCAGCGAGAGCAGATACCCGATCAGCCGTTCATTGGCGCTTTGCAGGTTCACGGTTTCGATGTCGCACATCAACGTGTGCAAGCGCGCGGACAGCCCCGCGAGCATCTGCCGCGCAAGGCGCGGATGCACGTGCAGTGCATCGTCGATGGCGCGCTTGTCGATCCAGACCAGCAGGCTGTCTTCCATGGCCTGTGCATCTGCCGCGTAAGGGCGGTTCAGGAACATGAATGGCTCGCCAAAGCACTCGCCGGGCCCGAAGAACTCGATGACCTTGCATTGGCCGTGCGCCCCCGGCAACACGAGCTTGATCGCGCCGACCACCACGACATAGAAACCATCGGCCCGATCGCCACGGTGAAACGCGAAGTCGTGCCGCAACACACGCACTGCGTGGCTGTCTCGCGTGAGCACAGCCATGTCATCGTCGTCGAAGTCCAGGAACAGCGGGCTGTGCTTGAGCAGATCGCCCACATTGAGGGGGTCTTGCATAGTGTCACCGGCAACAGAAAGAAGAAAAACAGGCGGCCAATGCGCGCTGGGCGCCCTCGCTGGGCAGCGTGATGGCCGGGGTTCCGGGGGCACTTCGGTAGGCTTGTAGTGCGTAGTGTTTCACGCCGCGCTGGCTAAGGTTTTGCGCCAGCGCAAGAAGCTGCGGTTCGGGCAACCAGTCGGGGTGCCACGTGGTGCGGCACTCGAATGCGCCGCCGTTCTGCAGCAGAAGGTCCAGGGACGCATCGACCGGCGCGGCGCTGCCGCGGCGGCCCGTGAGTGCATCGTAGCGCGGTGCGCTGGTCTTGATGTCGAGCCCCACCCAGTCCACCAGCGGCAGTACGTCGGCCAGGCGCGCCGGATAAATGCCGCCGGTGTGCAGGCCAATCTTGTAGCCTAGGGCGCGCACGTCGCGCATCAGTTGCGGTAATTGCGGTTCGCTCAGCGGTTCACCGCCGGAGAAGACAACCGCGTCGAGCAGGCCCGTGCGACGCTGAAGAAACGCAAAGACGTCGTCCCAGTCCAGCGTGCGGGCCCGCGTTTGCAGGTGCGGGTTGTGACAGTAATGACAGCGCCACGGGCAGCCCGCCACGAACACCACTGCCGCAAGCTGCCCGGGCCAGTCGACGCTGGAGAACGGTGCCAGGCCGCCGATGGCCGGCGGCGGGCAGTGCGGTGGCTCAGCGGGCGCGGTCTTCAACAAAGAAGCGGCGTTCACGGAATTCCCCTTGCTTGCCGATGTTGAACGAGCTGACGGGCCGGTGATAGCCCATCACGCGGGTCCAGACTTCGCAGCGCGTGCGCTGGCTGTCGTCGAGTGCAACGGTGAGGTTGGCGGTGTGTGCAATGGTGCTCATACGGAGGCTCCTTCGTGATGGAGGTGGGTGGAAGAACCAGGTGTGCCCGCCGTTGTGCAACCGCACTTGCCGTTAGGCTGCTGGGCCAGCAGTTCTGCGTCGCATTTCGGACAGAACGCGTGATGGCCGGACAGGTAGCCGTGCTTCGGGCAGATCGAAAACGTCGGGGTGATGGTGATGTACGGCAGGCGGAAGTTCGCCAGCGCGCGCCGCACGAGTTCCTTGCACGCCTGCGGCGAGGAAATGGCTTCATTCATGTACAGGTGCAGCACCGTGCCGCCCGTGTATTTGCTCTGCAGCGCTTCCTGGCGCGCCAGTGCTTCGAACGGATCATCGGTGTAGCCGACGGGCAACTGGCTGGAGTTGGTGTAGTACGGCTGTTCTGTCGTACCAGCCTGTAGGATGTCTGGCCAGCGCTTGCGGTCTTCGCGGGCGAAGCGGTAGGTCGTGCCCTCTGCGGGCGTGGCTTCGAGGTTGTACAGGTGCCCCGTCGCCTCCTGGAACTCCGTCATGCGCTGACGCACGTGGTCGAGCAGGCGCACCGCCATGGCATGGCCGAATGGCGTGGTGAGGTCGTCGGCGTCGCGCGTGAAGTTGCGCACCATCTCGTTGATGCCATTCACGCCGAGCGTGCTGAAGTGGTTGCGCAGCGTGCCCAGGTAGCGCCGCGTGTACGGATACAGCCCCTGGTCGATCAGCCGCTGGACGAACTTGCGTTTGACTTCCAGCACGTCGCGGCCAAGCGCAAGCAGCGTATCGAGCCGTGCCAGCAGCCCAGCCTCATCGCCCGCGTAGAGATAACCCAATCGCGCACAGTTCACCGTCACCACGCCAATGGAACCAGTCTGCTCGGCAGAGCCAAACAGCCCGTTGCCGCGCTTGAGCAGCTCGCGCAGGTCGAGCTGCAGGCGGCAGCACATCGAGCGCACCATGTGCGGCTCCAGATCGGAGTTGAGGAAGTTCTGGAAGTAGGGCAGCCCGTAGCGTGCCGTCATCTCGAACAGCAACGTGGTGTTGGGGTGCTCCCAATCGAAGTCCGGCGTGATGTTGTAGGTCGGAATCGGAAACGTGAACGCGCGGTCCTTTGCATCGCCGGCCATCATGACCTCGATGTACGCGCGGTTGATCATGTCCATCTCGGGCTGGAGATCGCCATAGGTGAAGGGCATCTCTTCGCCGCCAATGTAGGGAACCTGTTCGCGCAGGTCGGCAGGGCAAGTCCAGTCGAACGTGAGGTTGGTGAACGGCGTTTGCGTGCCCCAGCGGCTGGGCACATTCAGGTTGTAGATCAGCTCTTGCATGGACTGCTTCACCGCCGCATACGACATCGCATCGCGGCGGATGAACGGCGCCATGTACGTATCGAATGAACTGAACGCCTGCGCGCCGGCCCACTCGTTTTGCAGCGTGCCGAGAAAATTGACGATCTGTCCGATGGCTGCCGACATATGCCGCGGTGGCGTCGCTTCCACCTTGCCCGGCACGCCGTTGAATCCCTCTGTCAGCAACTGCCGCAACGACCAGCCTGCGCAGTAGCCCGACAGCATGTCGAGATCGTGGATGTGGATGTCGCCCTCGCGGTGCGCTGTGCCCGCTTCGGGGCTGTAGACATGCGAAAGCCAGTAGTTGGCGGTGACCTTGCCTGCCACGTTCAGGATCAGACCTCCAAGGCTGTAGCCCTGATTGGCATTGGCATTGACACGCCAATCGCGCTGCTCGAGGTATTCGTCCATCGTGCTCTCGACATCGACCAGCGTGTGCTTGAGCGAACGCAGCCGGGCGTGTTGCTCGCGGTAGACGATGTAGGCACGCGCGGTGCGCCAATAGCCGGCGTCTACCAGCACCTCTTCCACACAGTTCTGGATGATTTCGATACCGGGGCAGGGGAGCGGGGAGAGATGTTCGAGCACGCCCGTGGTCAGGCGTTGCGCCTCGACGGCGTCGAATTCGCCGGTGGCTTGGCCGGCAGCCGCGATGGCCTGGCAGATCTTTTGCGCATCAAACGGTGCCAATGAACCGTCGCGCTTGGTGACTTGCCTGGTGACCTGTGTGCTCGTCATGAGGTACTCCATCTAGTGGTATGGAGTCAGACTAGCACTACATATTGTGGTCTGTGAGTCTTAAAGACCTTGATCTTGAAATCGCTTGACCCCGGTCAACCGGGGCCGCGTGCGACGCGGACACTGCGTGTCGCCATTAGTCGACGATGAACAGCCGGGCGCCGTTCCTGGTGTACGACTGATGGGCTTCCGCATCGTCGCCCACCTGATAGCTCATGCCGGGCGTGAGGATGAACTTGCGGCCATCTTCCAGTGTGGTTTCCAGTTCGCCATCCAGGCAGAACAGGATGTGGCCCTTCTTGCACCAATGGTCAGCCAGGTAGCCGGGCGTGTACTCGACCATGCGCACGCGGATGCGGTCCGGCTCGTCGCCAAAGTAGCGGGTGCGCCAGATCGCCATGCCGGTCTCGCCGGTGTGTTCGGTAGGTTCAACAGCGGACCAGTCGGTCGTGCCAAAGGCGAAGGGCGCCATCTTCATCGCGGGACTCCGGTGGGTGACGTAAGCCCATGATGGTATCAGCGGCTTACGTGGCGCAGGCGTCGCATTTCATATGCTCAAAAAGTCGCTTGTCAGTACGCCGCGACGGCATTGCGTGCGGCTCAATAATCCGCTTCTGACCGGCTGATTCCACTGCCCGTGCGGCATCGCAGCAAGGTGTCGACGGCGTCATATCAATGTATGCAGAAATTGCATGGTGCCATGCAACATCGACATAACGATCGTCATGCGCTTCTCTAATATCGTCGCTTTTTACAAAGCGTGACGAACTTGGGCCGGCCCTTGGCCCCATGAGATCCGCGTCTGCCGCGCGCCGTCCCTCCGGCCACGGTATTCCTTGGAGAAAGTCTTGAACACCAAACGTCTGACCTCCCATATCGGGCTGGCAATGCTGCTGGGCATTGCCGTCGGCTGGGGTTGCCACGAATATGCCAAGGACGCTGCGGCGGCCAAGGACATCGCTTCGTACTTCAGCATCATCACCGACATCTTCCTGCGCATGATCAAGATGATCATCGCGCCGTTGGTGTTCTCGACGCTGGTGACGGGCCTGGCGAGCATGAGCGGCGGCCGCTCGGTCGGCCGCGTGGGACTGCGCGCGATGATCTGGTTTGTATGTGCGTCGGCCACGTCGCTGGCGCTGGGCATGCTGCTGGTCAACTTCTTCCAGCCGGGCGTGCACATGAACCTCGCGCTGCCGGATGTGTCGGCCACGTCGGGCCTGAAGACGGGTGATTTCACGCTCAAGGCCTTCATTACGCACGTGTTCCCGCGCAGCATCGTGGAGGCCATGGCCACCAACGAGATCCTGCAGATCCTGGTGTTCTCGCTGTTCTTCGGCGCTGCGCTGTCGACGATGAAGAACCCGATGGACAGCGTGATCGGCCGTGGCCTGGAAGAGTTGACCAAGCTGATGTTCCGCATTACCGACTACGTGATGCGCTTTGCGCCGCTGGGCGTATTTGCCGCCATGGCCGCCGCCATCACGGTGGAAGGCGTGGGCGTGCTGTGGACCTACGGCAAGCTGATCGGCGAGTTCTACCTGGGTCTGGCGCTGTTGTGGTCGATCCTGTTCTTCGTTGGCTACCTGCTGCTGGGCCGGTCGCTGGGCCGCCTGCTGGGGCTGATTCGTGAGCCGACGCTGCTGGCGTTTGCCACGGCGAGCAGCGAATCCGCTTATCCGAAGACGATCGAGGCGCTGGACCGCTTTGGTGTGCCCAAGCGCATTTCGAGCTTCGTGCTGCCGCTGGGGTATTCGTTCAACCTGGATGGCTCGATGATGTACCAGGCGTTCGCGGTGTTGTTCATCGCGCAGGCCTACAACATCGAGATGAGCTTCACCCAGCAGGTCACGCTGCTGCTGGTGCTGATGCTCACGAGCAAGGGGATGGCCGGCGTGGCGCGCGCCTCGCTGGTGGTGGTGGCGGCCACGCTGCCGATGTTCCACCTGCCGGAAGCGGGTCTGCTGCTGATTATCGGCATCGACCAATTTTTCGACATGGGCCGCACGGCCACCAACGTGATTGGCAACAGCCTGGCCACGGCCGTGGTGGCGAAGTATGAGCCGGCAGAAGAGGATGCGGTGGCGGAAGCCGCTGAACCTGCAATGCAGCCGCAGCCGAACGTCGGTTGACGTTGAGCCAAGATGACAGCGCGCCGCCTTTCAGGGCGGCGTTGTCATATTTAGACGGCGTTATTCGGGCTGGTAAGCGAGCGAGGTTACGGCCGGGCTCAGGGGCGCGTCACCAATGTCGACGCGCTGTGCCATCGGCGCCTCACCCAGCAATGCCGCCACCATGGCTTGCAGCGGAAGCACGTCGCCGGTGCTCATGAAGCGTGGCGATGCGGCTTGGCCCGATGCCTGCAATCCCGCTGCCGCCAGCGTGCGGCCCAGATGGCGCGCGACTGCGTGACCGGTGTCGATCAATGTCAGCCGGTCGCCCGCAATCTCGCGGATGGCGTCTTCCAGAAACGGGTAGTGCGTGCAGCCGAGCACCAGCGTGTCAGCGCCCGCATCGAGCATCGGCTGCAGATACGCCTGCAGCAGCTCCAGCACCGCAGGCGAATGGGTATCGCCGCGCTCGATCAGGGGGACGAGGCCGTAGCCGGGTTGGCTCAGCACTTTGCAATCGCCAGAGGCAGCCGCCAGCAGGCGTGCAAATTTCTCGCTGTGCAGCGTGCTTTCGGTCGCGAGCACGCCAACCACACGGCTCTTCGACGTGGCAACCGCTGGCTTCAAGCCGGGCTCGACGCCAATCACCGGTACCGCGAGCTTTTCGCGCAGCACGTGCACAGCCTGCGCCGTGGCTGTGTTGCACGCGATCACCAGCGCCTTGCAGCCTTGGTCGACCAGCCATTCGCACACACGCAGCGTGCGCTCGGCAATGTATTCAGGAGATTTTTCCCCGTACGGGGCATGGCGGGAATCCGCCAGGTAGAGAAGCGATTCGGCCGGCAATTCGGCGCGAATCGCGCGCAGGACGGAGAGCCCTCCGAGGCCGGAGTCAAAAACTCCGACCGGTGCCTGCGCGCGTGTCGTCATATCGCGTGAACGGATCAGCCTGCTGCAACGGGAATCTTGCCGATCTTCGCTTGCCATTCCGCCGGGCCGGTCTTGTGGACCGACGTGCCCGAGCTATCGACGGCGACGGTGACGGGCATGTCCTTCACGTCGAATTCGTAGATGGCTTCCATGCCCAGGTCTTCAAACGCCAGCACCTTGGAGCCGCGGATGGCCTTCGATACCAGGTACGCCGCGCCGCCCACGGCCATCAAGTAAGCCGACTTGTGCTTCTTGATGGACTCGATGGCGACGGGGCCGCGCTCGGCCTTGCCCACCATGGCAATCAGGCCCGTCTGGGCGAGCATCGTCTCGGTGAACTTGTCCATGCGTGTAGCCGTGGTCGGGCCTGCCGGGCCGACAACTTCATCGCGCACCGGGTCGACCGGGCCGACGTAGTAGATCACGCGGTTGGTGAAGTCGATCGGCAGCTTTTCGCCCTTGGCCAGCATGTCGGCGATGCGCTTGTGGGCGGCATCGCGGCCGGTCAGCATCTTGCCGTTGAGCAGCAGCGTCTGGCCCGGCTTCCACGAGGCAACTTCTTCCGGCGTGAGGGTGTTCAGATCCACGCGCTTGGACGTTTCGGTGTTCGGCGCCCATTCGACCTTCGGCCATTGCGACAGGTCCGGCGCTTCCAGCTTGGCAACGCCGCTGCCGTCCAGCGTGAAGTGCGCGTGACGCGTGGCGGCGCAATTCGGGATCATGGCGACCGGCAGGTTGGCCGCGTGGGTCGGGTAGTCCAGGATCTTCACGTCGAGCACGGTGGCCAGGCCGCCCAGGCCTTGCGCGCCAATGCCCAGCGCGTTGACCTTTTCGTACAGCTCGATGCGCAGTTCTTCAGCGCGGTTGCTCGGGCCGCGGGCGATCAGGTCTTGAATGTCGATCGGCTCCATCAGGGCTTCCTTGGCCAGCAGCATGGCCTTTTCAGCCGTGCCGCCAATGCCGATGCCCAGCATGCCCGGCGGGCACCAGCCGGCGCCCATGGTCGGCACGGTCTTGAGCACCCAGTCGACGATCGAGTCCGAAGGATTCAGCATCACGAACTTCGACTTGGCTTCGGAGCCGCCGCCCTTGGCTGCGACGATCACATCCACCGTGTCGCCCGGCACGATCGACATGTTGATCACGGCCGGGGTGTTGTCCTTCGTGTTGGTGCGCTTGCCGGCCGGGTCGGCCAGCACGCTTGCGCGCAGCTTGTTGTCGACGTCGTTGTACGCGCGGCGCACGCCTTCGTTGACCATGTCTTCGAGGCTCATCGTGGCGCCGTCCCAGCGCACGTTCATGCCGACCTTCAGGAACACGGTGACGATGCCGGTGTCCTGGCAGATCGGACGCTTGCCTTCAGCGCACATGCGGCTGTTGGTCAGGATCTGCGCGATGGCATCCTTGGCCGCCGGGCTCTGCTCCTGCTCATAGGCACGGCCCAGAGCAGTGATGTAGTCCATCGGGTGGTAGTAGCTGATGTACTGCAGGGCGTCGGCGACGCTCTGGATGAGGTCTTCTTGACGAATGACGGTCATGGTGGGGACCAACGTGTAGGAATGAGAAACCGGGATGCGGCAGGGCATTGATCTGCACTACGCACCGGCAGCGGGCGCTGCCGGTTCAGAATAGCCTGCGATCATACACCCAATGTCGGCCACGGATTGTCCGACCGGTTTCGTCGGGCTCGCCGCGCCGACAGGGGCACGGCGTCAATGTGCGTCGGCAGCCCCGCCGTGCGGATGCGCATGCGAAACGATGCGGTCTACCCACGCCATCACCAGCGCGGAAACCAGGAACGCCACGTGGATGACCACCTGCCACAGGATCGTGTGCGTGTCTTTCTGGGCCGCGTCGATGAACGTCTTGAGCAGGTGGATCGACGAGATGCTGATCAACGCCATCGACAGCTTCACCTTCAGCACGCCCGCGTTGACGTGATCCAGCCATTCGGGCTCATCTTCATGGCCCTCGATGCCGAGCTTGGACACGAAGATGTCGTACCCGCCGATGATCACCATGATCAGCAGGTTGGAGATCATCACCACGTCGATCAGGCCCAGCACGGCCAGCATGATCTTGGTTTCGTCCAAGTCGCCCAGGTGCGCAACCAGATGCCAGACCTCGACAATGAACAGATACACATACGCTGCCTGGGCGATGATCAGCCCCAGGTAAAGCGGCAGTTGCAGCCAGCGGGAAAAGAAGATCAGGCGCGGAATCGGGCGCAGCGGAGCGATGGGCGACTTCATGGGAAACGGGGCCGGGTGAAAAACGCGTGATTGTAGCGTCCCAAGTTTGCCGAACCGCTGATTGGAAGACGGCTGCCGCCCACTGCGCTAGTCGCGGTCCAGTGACGGATCGAGCGGGTCCAGCGGGTCTGCCACACGCGCGCGGCGCGCTGGATAGCGTGGCCGTGCCGGCCAGCTCGCAACGAGGATGCCGGCCACCACGCAAGCCAGCGCAATGCCGTGCGGCCAGCCCGGCGTCTCGCCCAGGGCGACGATCCCGTAGGTGGCTGCCGCAATCGGCAGCACCGAGGTGAATACGCCCGCAAGGTGTGCTGGCACATGCCGGATGCCCTTCATCCACAGCCAGAACGAGAAGATGCTGGCCGACAGCGCATACCAGAGCACAAGGCCCCAGATGGGCAACGGCACGCCTGACAGATCGAAGGTGAGCAGGGGCACCAACCCCAGGGGCAGCATCAGCAGGCCGCCGATCAGGTGCGTGTACGCGCAGATCTCGATGGCGGGCAACGTTTGTGTCAGTCGCCGCGACAGAATGACGTAGATCGACTCGCATAACACCGCGCCCATCACCAGCGCATTGCCCAGCAGCGCTTGCGCGGCATCGGCAGTCGCCGCGCCCGAAGATTCGCCCCCGCGATAGGCGTTGAGAATGGCGACGCCCGCCACCGCCAGCGCCACCGACACCAGCGTGCGCCCCGACGGCTTCTCGCGCAGCACGAGCCACGACAGCAGCGCCACGGTGGCCGGGATCGTGCTCGTGATGATGCCCGCGGCCAGCGCCGAGGTCAGCCGCACGCCGTTGAGCATCAGCAGCGTGAAGCCGAACGTACCAAAGAATGCCTGGAGGAACAGGTTGGTCCACTCGCCGCGCGTCACACGGCGCATGCGCGATGGCTTGTACCACGGCGCCATGCAGACGATGGCAATCAAAAAGCGCAGCAATGCAAACAACATCACCGGCATGACGGCGACGATCGATTTGCCGAAACCGACGTTGCTGCCGACCAATGCCATGGCAGCAATCAGAAAAAGGGCGTGGATGGGCACGATGAGGAATCAGTGGAAACCGGCACGGGACGCGGCTCTCTGGCCGGCTATGTTGCGTTGCGATGCGTGCCGTAACATGAAGTGACGCATTATAGTAATGCCCTTCACGTCGGTTTGCCGCGCAGAAATGCGTAAGGCTGGAGTCAGGTCAGCCCCTTAGATTCGCCGCAAAACGACTACAGACATCGCTATCAGGAGACACCATGGCTGGCATTGAATCTGTCCTGCAGGAAACGCGCGTGTTCGACCCGCCCGAATCCTTTGTCAAACAGGCAAACATCGCCGGCATGGATGCGTACCGTGCGCTGTGTGCCGAAGCCGAGCACGATTACGAAGGCTTCTGGGCGCGCCTCGCACACGAGCATCTGCTGTGGCACAAGCCTTTCAGCAAGGTGCTGGATGAGTCCAACGCACCGTTCTACAAGTGGTTTGAAGACGGCGAACTCAACGCCTCGTACAACTGCCTCGAACGCAACCTGGAGAACGGCAACGCCGACAAGGTCGCCATCATTTTCGAGACCGACGACGGCAAGGTATCGCGCGTCACTTACCGCGAACTTCACGCACGCGTCTGCCGCTTCGCCAATGGCCTGAAGGCCCTGGGCATCAAGAAGGGCGACCGCGTCGTGATCTACATGCCGATGTCGATCGAGGGCATCGTCGCCATGCAGGCGTGCGCGCGCATTGGTGCCACCCACTCCGTCGTGTTTGGCGGGTTCTCGGCCAAGTCGCTGCAGGAACGCATCGTCGACGTGGGCGCCGTGGCGCTCATCACGGCCGACGAGCAGATGCGCGGCGGCAAGGCGCTGCCGCTCAAGGCCATCGCCGATGAAGCGCTGGCCATGGAAGGCACCGACGCCGTCAAGCATGTCATCGTCTACCGCCGCACCAACGGCAACGTGAACTGGGTGGAAGGTCGCGACCGCGCGATGGACGAGGTCGAAGCGGGCCAGCCCGACACCTGCGAAGTGACGCCGGTTGGCGCGGAACATCCGCTGTTCATCCTCTACACCTCGGGTTCGACCGGCAAGCCGAAGGGCGTGCAGCACAGCACGGGCGGCTACCTGCTGTGGACGTTGCTCACCATGCAGTGGACGTTCGACCTCAAGCCCGACGACATCTTCTGGTGCACGGCCGACATCGGCTGGGTGACGGGCCACAGCTACATTGCGTACGGCCCGCTCGCGGCCGGCGCCACGCAAGTCGTGTTTGAAGGTGTGCCCACGTATCCGAACGCCGGCCGCTTCTGGGACATGATCCAGCGTCACAAGGTCAACACGTTCTACACCGCGCCGACGGCGATCCGCTCGCTGATCAAGGCCGCCGAAGCTGACGAAAAGGTCCACCCAAAGCAGTACGATCTCTCCAGCCTGCGCCTGCTCGGTACCGTGGGCGAGCCGATCAACCCGGAAGCCTGGATGTGGTACCACACGAACATTGGCGGCGGCCGTTGCCCGATCGTCGATACGTTCTGGCAGACCGAGACCGGCGGCCACATGATGACGCCGCTGCCGGGGGCCACGCCGCTGGTGCCGGGCTCGTGCACGCTGCCGCTGCCGGGCATCATGGCTGCCATTGTCGATGAAACCGGGCACGACGTGCCGAACGGGCAGGGCGGCATCCTCGTCGTCAAGCGTCCGTGGCCGTCGATGATCCGCAACATCTGGGGCGACCCGGAGCGCTTCAAGAAGAGCTACTTCCCGGAAGAGCTGGGGGGCAAGCTGTATCTGGCGGGCGATGGCTCCATCCGCGACAAGGACACCGGCTACTTCACCATCATGGGCCGCATCGATGACGTGCTGAACGTCTCGGGCCACCGCATGGGCACGATGGAGATCGAGTCGGCGCTGGTGGCGAACCCGATCGTGGCCGAAGCCGCTGTGGTGGGCCGTCCAGACGACATGACGGGCGAAGCCATCTGCGCCTTCGTGGTGCTCAAGCGCTCGCGTCCCGATGGCGAGGAAGCCAAGCAGATCGCCAACGAGCTGCGCAACTGGGTTGGCAAGGAGATCGGGCCGATCGCCAAGCCAAAGGACATCCGCTTTGGCGACAACTTGCCCAAGACGCGCTCGGGCAAGATCATGCGCCGCTTGTTGCGCTCGCTGGCCAAGGGTGAGGACATCACGCAGGACACGTCCACGCTTGAGAACCCAGCCATCCTCGATCAACTGAAGGAAACACGCTAACCGCCAGCGCTGGTCGCCAATCTTGGCCGCCGACACCCAACAAGACAGCCGCTTTCGCAAGCGGCTGTTTCTGTATTACGGGCTCTATACCGTAGGGCTGCTGCTCTTCATCGTGATGATGGGCGCGATCGAGCGCGTGCGCGGCGCGGGCGTGTGGCTGGGCTATGTGTTCCTGTTCGTCACGATTGCCATCTATGCGTGCATCGGGCTGATCTGCCGCACGGCGGATCTGACCGAGTATTACGTGGCAGGGCGCCGCGTGCCGGCGTTCTTCAACGGCATGGCCACGGCGGCTGACTGGATGAGCGCCGCCTCGTTCATCGGCCTGGCGGGCATCGTGTTCGCTTCGGGCTACGAGGGCCTCGCTTACGT
This sequence comes from Ralstonia pickettii, assembly GCF_000607165.1. GTDB lineage: Bacteria > Pseudomonadota > Gammaproteobacteria > Burkholderiales > Burkholderiaceae > Ralstonia > Ralstonia holmesii. The sequence continues at coordinate 47,661 of NZ_JFZG01000004.1, forward strand.
GATGGGCTGGACGGGCGGCTACTGCCTCGTCGCTTTCCTCCTGGCGCCGTACCTGCGCAAGTTCGGTGGCTACACGGTGCCGGATTTCCTGGCCAATCGCTACGGCAATGGCGAGCGCGGCGGCAGTTCTGTCGTGCGCGGCATCGCGGTGCTGGGCGCGACGCTGTGCTCGTTCGTCTACCTCGTCGCGCAGATCCAGGGTGTGGGGCTGGTGGTTACGCGCTTTATCGGCGTCGAATTTTCGGTGGGTGTGTTCTTCGGGCTGGCGGGCATTCTGGTGTGTTCGTTCCTGGGCGGCATGCGTGCCGTGACCTGGACCCAGGTGGCGCAGTACATCATCATGATCGTGTCGTTCCTGGGCGTGGTGTCGATCATCGGTTGGCATCGGTATCACGACCCGGTGCCGCAGCTTTCGACGGGCCGCCTGCTGCTGCAGATCGAGAAAGAGGAACAGCGCATCGCGCACGACCCTGCAGAGCAGCACGTGCGCGACCAGTTCCTGAGCGAGGCGCAGGCGCTGCAGGAACGCATTTCGCAACTGCCGCAGTCGTTCGAGCATGCGCGGGAAACACTGAACACGCAGCTCAAGCTTGCACGCGAACGCAATGCGCCGCTGCGCGAGATCAAGGCACTGGAGCGCCAGCGCGAAGAATTTCCTCCAGATGCGGCCACCGCGTCGATCCTCTGGAATCAGCAGCGCGAAGACGCCCTGGCACGCAGCCGCATGGCGCCGCCATCCATTGAGCCATTTCCGTCGGCGTCGCAAAACGAGCGCGGCACCGAGCGGCTGAACTTTGTGCTCCTGGTGTTTTGCCTCATGGTCGGCACGGCCAGCCTGCCGCACATCCTCACGCGCTTTCACACCACACCGTCGGTGCGCGAGACGCGCAATTCCGTGAGTTGGACGCTGGTTTTCGTGGCGCTGCTGTATGTGTCGGCGCCGGCGCTGGCGGCGCTCGTCAAGCTTGATCTGCTGCAGCACCTGGTAGGGGCGCCGTTTGCCGACCTGCCTCAGTGGATCGTGCCGTGGCGCAAGGTCGACCCGCCCGTGTTTGCACTGCATGACATCAACGGCGACGGCATCGTGCAGTGGGCGGAGGTGATGATGCAGCCGGACATGGTTGTGCTGGCCGCGCCCGAGATTGCGGGGCTGCCGTACGTGTTGTCCGGGTTGATTGCGGCGGGCGCGTTGGCGGCGGCGCTGTCGACTGCCGATGGCCTGCTGCTGACCATCGCCAACGCGCTGTCGCACGATGTGTACTTCCACATGATCGACAACACGGCCAGCCACCAGCGGCGCGTGACGAGCGCCAAGGTGGTGCTGCTGGGCGTGGCGCTGCTGGCGGCTTATGTGACGTCATTGAAGCCGGGCAACATCCTCTTCCTGGTTGGGGCGGCTTTCTCGTTGGCGGCGTCGTGCTTCTTTCCGGTATTGGTGCTGGCCGTGTTCTGGAAGCGCACCAATCGTGCCGGTGCCATCGCGGGCATGCTGACGGGGCTGGCCGTGAGCGTGTACTACATCATCGCCAACTACCCGTTCTTCACCCGCATGACGGGCGTGCTTGGCCAGCCGTGGTTTGGCGTCGACCCAATCGCCTCCGGTGCGTTCGGCGTACCGGCCGGTTTTGTCGCCGCGATTGTCGTGAGCCTCGTGACCAAGCCGAACCGGCCGGTGATCGACAAACTCGTCGGCTATATTCGCGATCCGCAGTAAAAAAGCCGGCTCCCGACGAGCCGGCAAAGGGCAGGACCGAAGCGTGGGGGCTCCGGCCCTGGGGCTGACCTCTCCCGCCAGCCCACAACACGAGTGGGGCAGCGCGGCGAGGCGGCGCGCTCAGTCGGGCAAGGGATGCGCCTGCGGCTTGTCGTTCGATAACGTCTGGATGGCCCGCTCCAGCGGTGCCGCACTGACGCTGACTTCGCCTGCAAAGGGCCGGTCCACGGCCAGCACAAAAAAGAACGCCAGGCCCAGCGTGGTCGCCCACACGGCCACCAGCGCCATGTGAAAGCGCGTGGCCGGCAGCGCATAGAGCAGCAACAACGAAAGGCCGCTGGCGATCAGCATCACGCCCCAGAGCGTGCTGGGCATGGCGGCTTCCAGGTTCTGCAGGCGTTTCTCCCGGTACTTCACCATCTCGTTGACGCGGGCGAGCACTTCGATCAGCAGCACGCGTTCGCGGTCGTCGCGGGGCGTGATGCGGTTGGCCGTGGCGAACATGTTGTTGAACGCAGCCTCCGTGTCGGCGTCAGGACGCGCTTGCTGCTGCATGCTCGGCCATTCGTCACGGACAACGTGCTCCAGATAGGTGATCAGCTCGCTTCGCGCGGTTGTGGCGCTCAGGTGCGAGAACGCCGAGAGATCGCGCGCGAGTTCCGTGGCGCACGCAGCTTCGGCGGCGACGATGTCGGCGGCGGCTTGATACGCACCCCATACCGAGATGGCCGAGAAGGCGACCAGCAGCGAGTTGATGGTCGTGACGGCCGTCATCATGGCGATGGTCATGTTGCGCTGTTCGGCGTCGAGCGTGACTGGAAAAACGCGGCGAAACAGCGCGTAGCCGCCCAATGCTACGAACAGCGTGGCGAAGACGATGATCGCGCCCATCGCCCATGCGGGGATGTTGTAGAGGAACAGCATGAGGTCACTCCTTGGATGGCCGGTTGGAGGCAGAGGGGGGCGCAGAAGCCGGCGGGTCGCTGGCGGCGAGCATGGCGCGCGTGAAGTCGGCCAGGCGTTGGCGCATCGCCTCGGGTGAGGCGTTGCTGTCGAACGACTGTTGCAGATCGATCAGGTTGGCTGCGAGTTCGCTTTGCCACTGCGTGCGCTCGCTGGCGGCGCGCGCACGGTAGGTCTGCATGGCAGCGTCGGCATCGGCCGAGCGGTCACCGCGTACGAGCGTTTCGAGCGCGTCCACCAGCCGCTGCAGCAGCCGGTGCACAGCGGTGGCAGAGAAGCCGCCCAGCATCGCCAGCGTCGGTTTGCCGAAGTTGTGCATGCTGCCCCCGTCGAACAGATGCGCCGGCAGCATCTCGACCAGGATCAACCCGGCAATCACGCCGAGGATCAACCGTGCGCAGTAGGAGGCGTCGTACTTCGGGTCGTAGGTGGCGGCAGCCACATAGCGATGTGCCTGAAACAATGTCGCAAACGACGCGCCCAGCCCCGCGCAGAACAGCAGGAAAAGCGTGTTCCATAACAGAGGCGCGCCGTCCGAATCCAGGAAACCCCGGTCGATGTTTGCGCTCGACACGTCGGGCGACATGCCGGTGGCAATCACGGCGATCAGGAAGACGATCGCAGCGCTGGTCAGCAGCCGTATCAACGGCACAGGACCGAGCCATGGGAACGGATGATCGCTGCGATGCTGTGCGTCGAGCAGCGTGACGGCTTGCGGGGTAGCCGGCGCGATGGCGGCCGCAAGTTTGCGGTGGATGGCGGCCAGCGCGTGGTGCGGTGTGGCCTGCGGCGGCATCTGCCTGTCGATGAGCGGGCCGAGCTGGGCGATGAGTTCCGGCGCGACCGGCAAGCCGTGGTGCAGGGCGTAGCGGGCCATCGCTTCGCATTCTTCACGCAGTTGTTCAACGAGGGGCGGGATTGGTTGTGGCTGCGGTGCCGCACGCGGGCGCAGCCAATGCGCGAAGCCGAGCGGGATCATGCGGGCCTCCCGTCGTTAGCTGGCGTGCTCGGCAGGATGATGGAAAGCGAGCCGCGTTGCAGGTGTGGGCTGTTGTGTCGCATGGTGGCTTTCGTCGGCAGGCTGGGCCGTGCACGGCCCCGGCTTGCCCCGTTGCTTGTTGCACACGGGGCCAGTCCACTTTGCGTCGCGCGTGCGAGCCCGCCAATGCAGCGGAAGTCACGAACGACGGCCTAACGAAAGACACAGGACAGAAAAGAGAAAACGCCCGCGGCCTTTCGGCGGCGGGCGCAATGACAGCTTGGAGAAGACAACTACGACGGTGACCGTGCTCCGATCAGGCGCGTGCGGCGTGCGGATCGACGCGGAAGAAGGACATCGCAGCGTTCAGCTCTTGCCCCTGGTCCTGCAGCGATTGCGATGCGGCTGCGGCTTCTTCCACCAGCGCCGCATTGCGCTGTGTGACTTCATCCATTTGCGAGATCGCCTGATTGACCTGTTCGATGCCGCGCTTCTGCTCGACGGATGCGGCGGCAATTTCTTCCATGATGTGCGTGACCCGGGCCACGGCTTGCGTGACCTCCGTCATGGTCTCGCCGGCTTCGCCCGCCAGCGTGGAGCCGTCGTGAATGCGCTCTACCGACGAGGCGATCAGTTCTTTGATCTCCTTTGCCGCCGTTGACGAACGCTGCGCCAGGCTGCGCACCTCGCTGGCGACCACTGCAAAACCGCGCCCCTGCTCGCCTGCGCGTGCGGCTTCCACGGCGGCATTCAGCGCGAGGATGTTGGTCTGGAACGCGATGCCTTCGATGATGCCGGTGATGTCGGCAATCTTGCTTGAACGGTCGCTGATGTCCTGCATGGTCGACACGACCTGGCCGACGACCGTGCTGCCCTTGAGCGCCACTTCCGACGCGGTAGAGGCCAGCGCGGTGGCGTGCTGGGCGTTGTCGGCGTTCTGCTTCACAGTGGAAGTCAGCTCTTCCATGCTGGCGGCTGTTTCTTGCAGCGACGATGCCTGTGCTTCCGTGCGCTGGCTCAGGTCGGCATTGCCCGCCGCAATCTGTTTGGCTGCGCCGGCGACGCTTGTGCTGCTGTCGCGTACCTTGTCGACGATCTCCGTCAGGCGGCCGTTCATGTCACGCAGGGCAGAGAGCAGGTGGCTCGTCTCGTCCTTGCCTTGCACCTGGATGCGACTGCTCAGATCACCGCGTGCCACCGTCCGGGCGACATCCACAGCGGTGCGGATCGGCTGCGTGATCGAGCGCGTGATGATGATGCCCGCGATCACGGCCAGCAGCACCGCGCCGATCGACAGGCCGGCCAGCAGATTGCGCTGCATGACGTACTGCGCCTCATACGCTTGCACGAGCTGTTCCTGGCGCTCGTGCGTGTACGTGGCATACGCGTCGGTGGCCTTGATGAGGGCGGCCAGCAGCGGGCGGCACTCGTTGTCCATCTTCTGGATGGCTTCGTCGTGTTTGCCGGCAAGTGCCAGCCCGACGATGTCGGTCGCCACGGGGCCGTACTGGGCTTCCACGCGATTGATGTCTTCCACCAGCGTACGGGCGCGGTCGTTGGCGTCCTTGGCGCCCGCAATCATGTCGTTGAGCTGCTTGAGCTTGCTCTTCACATCGTCGTGCGCCCGAAAGACGTCAGCCTTCTCCAGATCCAGGTCTTTTTGCGTGACCACGAGGACCAGGTTGCGTGCCGCAATGGCGCGCCGATCCACCGCCGTGCGTACGTCGTTTGCAACGTCTGCGCGGGCGCTGATGCCGTGCACGTAGTTCGAGAACCCTTCCGTCGATTCGGAGAGTGCCCGCAACGACATGCCTGACACCACGACAACAATGGCGGCCAACACGCCAAAGCCCGCCCTGAGCTTGGCTTTGATGGTCATCTGAAAAAGGTTCACTGTGTCCTCCGGTTTGCTGACTGAATTGAGATGCGGTCGCGCACCGGAGCGGCTAGGGAAAGACGGTCGACGACCACGTTAGTTATGTGCAAGGGCTGCGTACTTGAGAGAGGCAGGTTATGTCACGATGTGACCGGTTGTTTTCGTCGGATATCCCGGTCTCCACGGGGTTATCGGCATTGAAAAGAAAATCCTGAATAACATTCTTTCTGAGCGTTTTCACTTAATGCAAATCGGGGGCCTTTGTTTTGCCGGTGAAACCTTATCTGGCAAGGCCTGGGGTGCCATCGTTTCGAATCGTGAGACGGATTATGCGGGCTGAATGGTGCCAACGTTCTCCTACTCTATTTGCGTTATTTATATTCAGATATCGATATTTTCACTACACTATTCACGGTGCGTAGTTTTACGGATGGATTTGGCGGATTACATATTTTGGTGGTGCCTGGTATTTAAAGAAAACGGCCCGCGAAGCGGGCCGTTACATCACCGAGGACTGCGCGCTTGCTACAGCGCCGTGGCCGGCACCACAGGCAGCACCACCTTGGATGGATGGGCTGCATCGCTATAGACCGTCAGCACACCGATGAGCGAGTTGAGCAGCGAGGGCAGCGGCGGCACGCCTTGCGGCAAGTTGCTGGCGCCCACGGCCACCCGCAGTTTGTGCCCCTTGGCGATGAGCGCACTCGTCGGGAACACCTCGACCGGCATCATCACAGCCTGACCGGGCATGAGTGCCTGCGCGGAGCTTGGGGTGAACGGATGCCAGGGCTGGATCATCAGGCCATTCATCGTGCGCGAACGGCTCGCGTCCACCGCGCGCAGCGAGGCTGTCTGGAGGCCGTCAGTGAGTGGCGTGACGTTCCCCGCAGCGTCCACGTCGTCAATGCGTACCGAGACGCCGGCGTCCAGCGCGGTGGTCGAGATCCAAACATCCGCCTCAATCGGCCCGTTGAGGTAGACATCCGCCGGCATGGGTGGCGTCTCGAACTTCACATCGGCGGCTTCAGCGATGGTGTCGTCGGTCTGGCACGGTAGCGGGAGGAAACCCGTCAAGCCGGCCGTCCATTGCGACAGGCTGATCGAGCACGCACCGTTCAGCGGCTGCTGCGCGACCATGTTGGGCGCCTCGTTGGCGGCCGGCGCGGTGGCCGACAGGCTCTTGTCGCCACGCAGGAAGAGCTGCTGAGCCTGCACCTGCGGATGCGGCCAGTCTGTAGCAGTGGCGTAGTGGCCGAAGCCGGTCACATATTGCGTGACGTTGGGAAGCGCATCGGCGCCCACGTTCATGCCTTTGACGTACTGATCAAACCATTGCAACTGAATGTGGTTCAGCGGCGGCACGCCATCGACCGGCAACCCGCTGCCCAAAGCGGCCTGCAGGTGCGTCCACGGGCCGATCAGCAGCTTGGCCGGTGCCTGCGTCTTGATGCTCTCGTACGTGAGCGGTTCACTGCGCTGGAAAAGATCGTGCAGGCCGCCCACCACGAAGGTCGGCACATTGATCTTCCCGTCGTTTTCCAGCGGCGAGCGCGTCGCCCAGAACGCGCCGTCATAGGCAGTGGCGGTTGTGCCGAGCAGCGCCTGGACCATGATTGGCAGCTGGAACGTCGTGACCGCAGACACTAGGTGCTGCAGCACGGCCGGCAAACCGATGGTCGGGTCTGTCACCAGCGTCGGATCGGTCAGGCTCAGCACTGACACCAGACCGAACCACGCCGGTATGAACGTGAGATTCGTCTGCCCACCCGTGAAGACGATGTCGCGGTAGCCATCACCAATCGGCACGATGGGGAAGGCCGCCTTGACCGCCGGATGGTTCTGCGCCGCCGTGATCACCGTTGTGATGCCGAGGTACGACACGCCGTAAAGGCCGATGGCACCGTTGCTCCACGATTGCTGCGTCACCCAGTCGACCACGTGGCCGTAGTCGCTTTGCTCATCGGCGCCAAAGGCATCCCACGCACCCTGCGACTGGCCGGTGCCGCGCACGTCCACCACCACGGTCGCATAGCCGTGCTGAACGATGTACGGATCGGCCGCGCCCAGCGCTGCGCCAATCGAGGCTTCGTATTGCGCGTTGCCGCCGTTGTACGAGGTTTGCACGAGCACCGTCGGAAAGGTGCCCGTCGCGGCTTTACCTGATGCGTCAGCCGGCAGTGTCACGTAGGCAGCAAGCTTGGTACCGTCGGGCATGGTGATGTACTGCGTGGGCTGCCGCGCGACGCCCGCGTAGAGCACGGGCGGGTTGTAGTCGACCCACTTCGCGCCCGCGTTGCTCTTGATGGACGTTCCCGGTTGCGCCGGTGTGGCACGCGTACCGAGCGTGGTCCAGTTGACTGCGGCCGGCTGCACCGGCTGTGTTGGCTGCATGGTGTTTGAATCTGCGGGGATGCTGTTGGCGACGGTCGAGCCGTCACCGCCGCCGCAGCCCGACAGCGAAAGCGCCGCGCACAGCAGCGCCGACATCAGCATGCGGTTGCGCCGCACGCGTGGGTTGCCCATTTGCATGGGGTGTCTCCTCTTGAATGCTTTTGTTGTGTGTGGGGGATGGCCGGCGCGCCGAGGGTGGCGGCACGCGGCCGATCGCTTCTGGTTCGGAAGCGGAGCAAGCGAAGAGGCCGGCGCAGAAGAGGGGTGGGTGACACGACCGATCGCGCGCCAGCGGGCTTGGGCGCACGGATAAAGCACCAAGCATGCCCACGGCACGACACCCGCAGATGGCGCTGTACGGCGGTGTGGTATGTGTTTCTGGGCTCGGAACGCTACCGGCGTTACGTAACGTTCCGCGTAACGAGGGGCCTGATGCAGCCGTTTTCATATGAGGAATCCGCACCCCACCAATGGAGGGATGCTGCCCGCGAAGCCGCATCAACAGGGTGTTTCAAACAGATCAAAACGACAATGCGTGCATGCAAAAAGCGCGCATTGACCGGCTCAGTGGTGTTGGCATGGACGTTGCGTATTCAGGCTGCGCGCCCGGCACAGGGCGCCACACGAAGAGCGCAACAACAGCACAGACAGCAAGGGGGCCATCATGAATCGCACCATTCAAGACGTCGAAATTGCCGCTGCCATCGACTCGGACCTGCTCCGCCGCCGCGAGCAGTTTGCCGGTCAGCCCGCCGCGTGGCGGGTGTGGTCAGAAGCCGCGCACGTTGCCACATTGAATGAGCGCGCACGCACGGCGTTTATCGAGCACGTAGCCAATAGCCGCGGTGCCGATATTGCCCTGCGCCTGCTGCTGAAAGCGCAGTCGATTCGCGATCAGATTACGCAGACCCTGCTGACGAGCGAGACGCAAGCCACGCTGCATTGAGTTACGCGAGGGGATGCCGACCGCGCAAGACGTGTCGGCGGTGGGGTACAAAAGGCCTTGTCGGGAGACCGGGCCTTTTGTTTGAGCGGACCTTGGCGAGCCCGTACGGTGTGCTACAATCGCGGGCTTCGGAGAGATGGATGAGCGGTTTAAGTCGCACGCCTGGAAAGCGTGTATAGGTTAATAACCTATCGGGGGTTCGAATCCCCCTCTCTCCGCCAGGAATCCAAGGCCCGAGCGCGCAAGTGCTCGGGCCTTTTTGCATTCCGGGCGGTTGCCATGTCGAGGTGGACCACTATTGCTGACATCAGCCGTTTGAACGTACGCTTGGCTAGCAAAAAAATCACAAGAGCCAAGGAGACCACCGCCCCATGGATTTGGACGTCAACCACAAACCGGTCAGCGTTGATTGCGACCCGGCCACGCCCCTGCTGTGGGTGCTGCGTGATCATTTGAATCTGACCGGTACGAAGTTCGGCTGCGGCATTGCGGCGTGCGGCGCATGCACGGTGCACGTGGACGGCGCGGCCGTGCGGTCCTGCGTGCTGCCTGTGGCGGCTGTGGCCGGCAAGCACATCACCACCATCGAGGGACTTGCCGGCGGCGAGGGCAAACGCCACGCACTGCAACAAGCCTGGATAGACGAACAGGTGCCCCAGTGCGGTTACTGCCAATCCGGCATGCTGATGGCCGCGGCGGACTTGCTGGCCCAACACCCCGATCCGAGCGATGCCGACATCGATGCAGCCATGACCAACATCTGCCGCTGCGGCACGTATCCGCGCATGCGCGCTGCCATCAAGCGCGCTGCCAAGGCGTTGCGGGAGGGCCGCGCATGAACGCGAAATCAACGAAACCGCGTAGCGGACGCCGCCGTTTCCTGCTCGGCGCGCTTGGCATTGGAGGCGCACTGGTGGTGGGTTGGGGCGTGATGCCACCGCGCAGCCGCGTGGGCGACGCGAGCATCTTCCCCGAGCACAACGGTGAGATTGCGCTGAACGGCTGGATCAAGATCACGCCCGAAGGCAACGTCGTGCTCGCCATGCCGCGTGTGGAGATGGGGCAGGGCATCCACACCGCGCTGTCGATGCTGGCGGCGGAAGAGCTGGACATTCCGCTCTCGCGCGTGAGCATCGAAAGCTCGCCCGTGGAGCGCATCTACGGCAACGTCGTGGCCATGGGCGACAGCTCGCTGCCGCTGCATCCTGATAGCGCCGACAAGACCTGGGCTCGCGCGCTGCACTGGATCATGGCCAAGAGTGCGCGCGAGATCGGTCTCATCATTACCGGCGGTAGCAGCAGCACCGCCGATGGCTGGCAGCCCGTGCGCGAGGCTGCCGCCACAGCGCGTGCAGCACTGGTGCAAGCCGCAGCGCGCGAATGGAACGTGTCGGCCGCGGAGGTCAGCATCCGCGACGGCCAGTTGATTGGCCCCGGCGGCAAGCAATCCACGTTTGGCGAGATGGCCAAGTCGGCGCGTGGTATTTCGGCGCCGTCCAACGTCACGCTCAAGCCGGCTTCGCAATACCAGTTGATCGGCAAGCCGGCGCCGCGCAACGATCTTGCTGCGAAGACGGATGGCAGTGCGCGCTTCTCCATCGACACGCGTCTGCCCGGCATGCTGTATGCCGCCGTCGTGATGTGCCCCGTGTTTGGCGGCAAGCTCAAGACGTTTCAATCGAAAGCGGCGCTTGGCATGCCGGGCGTGCGTTACGTGGTGCCGTTTGAGGGCACTGCCGGCGGCGCACCCGGCGTGGCGGTGGTGGCCGATCACTACTGGCAGGCGCGTCAGGCGCTGGCAACGATCGAGCCCGTGTGGGACAACGGCCCGCATGCCAAGCTCGATTCGGCAGGCATTCGGCAGCAGCTCGTCAGCGCGCTCGATAGCGACAAGGGTGGCTTCACGTATCGATCCATGGGCGATGGCCTGAAAGCCTTCGACAAGGCCGATGGAGCTACCCTCGTCGAGGCCGAATACACAGCGCCGTATCTTGCGCATACCACGATGGAGCCGATCAACTGCACCGCGCAAGTCACGCAGGACGGCGTGCATCTCTGGGCGCCCACGCAGGTCGCCACGCTGGCGCAGCTCGTGGCGGCACGCGCGGCAGGTGTGAGCGGCGACAAGGTGCATATCGACATCCCGCTCATCGGCGGCGGCTTCGGGCGGCGGTTGGAATCGGATTTCATCGGCCAAGCCGTCACCATCGCCACCAAGACCGATGGCAAGCCCGTGCAGGTCATCTGGTCGCGCGAAGAGGACGTTCGCCACGACTTCTATCGCCCGCAAGCCATCGCCCGGCTCAAGGCGCGTGTCGAGAACGGCAAGGTCACAGCGATCGCGTCGCGCAGCGCCGGCCAATCGATTCTGGCGGGCGAGCTTGATCGTCTCTTCGGTGCGCCGTCGGCGGGTATCGACCGCTACACCGCTGAAGGCTTGTTCGACTTGCCGTACGAAATCGAGCACGAGCACGTCGCGCACCTGGCAGTCGATCTGCCGATTCCCGTGGGGTTCTGGCGCAGCGTTGGCCACTCGTATAACGGGTTCTTCATGGAGGGCTTTCTCAACGACGTGGCGGCCGCTGCCAAGCTTGACCCGCTGGCGATGCGGCGTGATTTGCTGAAGGCCCATCCGCGTGAGCTGAAGGTGCTGGATACAGCCGCACAGGCAGCCGGCTGGGGGCAACCGCTCGCCCCGGCGGCCGACGGTGCCCCACGCGCGCGCGGCATTGCGCTGCATCCGAGCTTCGGCTCCGTGGTCGCGCAGGTGGTCGAGGTGTCGATGAAGGACGGCAAGCCGCGCGTGCATCGCGTCGTCTGCGCGGTCGATTGCGGCACGGTGGTCAACCCGGGCATCGTTGCGCAGCAGATGGAAAGCGCGGTCATCTTTGGCCTGACGGCGGCGCTATATGGCCGGATCGACATCAAGGACGGCCAGGTCGTGCAGTCGAACTTCACGGACTACCCGGCGCTCAAGATGGCCGAGGCGCCCGTCATTGAAACGCACATCGTGCCGAGCACGGCAGAACCCAGCGGTATGGGCGAGGTGGGTGTGCCGCCAATTGCGCCGGCAGTAGCCCACGCCGTGGCGCAGTTGACGGGCAAGCCGGTGAGGCAGTTGCCCATCGTCTGACGGTCTGCTGCAACGTCGTTGAACTCACAGCAGCGCATGGCGGATGGCAAACGCTGCCGCCTCCGCCCGGTTGGCGCTGTGCGTCTTGCTCAGGATGCTGCTGACGTGGTTTGCGACTGTGTTGGGGCTGACGAACAGCTCAAGGGCAATCTGGCGGTTGCCCTTGCCCTGCGCAACCAGGCGGAGCACCTGGGCCTCGCGTCGGCTCAACCCCGCAGGATAGTGCTCGACCGGAGCAGTCTTGACCGACGCTCTGGCGGACTCGATGCGCGCCAGCAAGCTGGCCATCCCGAGCGTTGCCGCTTCGTCTTCTGCGGCGCTCAACAAGGCATCGGCGCGATCGAGATCGCTCGGCTCGCCGCGGCGTAAGAGCATCTGCGCAAAGTCCAGCCGCGTGCGCGCGAGGGCCGGCCTTGCACCTTGGCGTTCGTTCATCTCCAGGGCGGCCTGAAAATGTTGCTGCGCTTGCTGCCAGTTGCCCATCGTTGTGGCCAATGCACCCAGGATTGCGTCAGCTGCGCCGAACGAGGCGATCGCGGTGCCGAACACCAGGTTGCGCCTACTGAACGGGGCAAGTAGTTGGTACAGCGTCGCCGCCCTGGCGGCGTCGCCAAGCGCATGGCACACGATGGCCAGATACGTGAGATTGGCTACCCAGACACCATCGCGCGCGATCGTGAGGAAGTCGGCGTTGGCCAGCGTGTCAAACGTCTTGCGTGCTGCCTCCAACTGACCAAGCTCTGCGTGCATCAAGGCGATGCCCGGCTGCCAGATGTTCATCGCGCTGGTGTGCTCAACGAAATGTTCGACCAGAGGCGCCACCTCGTGCAGCCGGCCCTGTTCGCGGCGCAGCATGAACATCTGGACACCGTAGACGCCGGCGGCATCCATGCCGGGCATGCGCCGCGCGATCTCGTAAGCGTTGGGGATCAAGCGCTCTGCATCGGCAAAGCGCCCTTCGAACAGCGCATGCATAGCACGCGACATGCTGGCGGTGTAATGGATGAAGGGCTGGCGCAGCGTCTCTCCACCGCGCTCGTATTCCTCAAGATTTGCTCGCCAGGCTGCCATGTCGCCGAGTTCAAAGTCATCGAAGAAGCGCCACGCACGTGTTGCACACATCAGCGTGCGGTCGCCGGCCTGCCGGGCCAGTTCGTAGGCTTCATCCGAGGCGGCGATGCGCTCGGCAATGTGCTCCTGTTGCCAGCGCAGCGACACGGTCGCAACCAGGGTGTCGGCCAGTGTTGCGGGGTCTCCGGCCCGGCGTGCCACTGCGATGGCCTGCTCATGCACCCGGTTTGCTTGTGCCTCCTCGCCGCTGAAGATGAGAGCGCGCGCCAGGGCGCTCAACAGGCGGGCGCTCATCACGGGCTCGTCGCTGCCCTGGGCAGCGAGGGCCTCGCGCAGGAGTTCGGCTGCGGGGCCGCCGGGCAGTCCTGGCGCCCAACTCGCGGTTTCGAAGCCAAGCGCGGCGTGGGCGAGTTCCCTTGCGTTGCCGTACTCCGCGCTCAAGCGAGCCGCCTCCTTGAACGTCTGCATGGCCTGGAGCCAATCACCGGCATGGCTGTGCGCGGCACCTAGCGCATTGAGCAGGCCGCAGCGTGTCTCGCGCGCCAGGCCACTGCCAGCGTCCATGGCCTGCAGTGCCATCTGGCAGTAGCGTGCCGATTCTTCGTGCGCGAGCTGGCGGTCGGCACGCCGTGCCGCACGTTGCGCGTAATCCACCGCGAGTGCGGCGTCCCCTCCGGGCAGGGCGGCCCAGTGGTGATAGGCCAGCGCAGGCAGATGCGGCTCGGGGTCGTCGCCGTGGATCATCTCGATGGCACGCGCCAGCTTCAGATGGAGCCGGCTGCGCCGGGGGATGGGAATCTCGTCGTAGAGGGTCTCGCGAAACAATGCGTGGGCAAAGTGATAGTGGCCGGGGTCGCGCAAGGCCTCGACCACGCGAGCCTGCAGCGCTTCGTCGATGGCTGCGCTGCAGATCTCTTCGTCGACATCGCCGGCCAGCGCGGTCAGCAGACGGAATTCGAATGCGCGGCCGATGACCGCCGCTGCGGTAAGCACCTTATTCGCGTTCGTGGACAGGCGACTCAAGCGGCGCCCGATGACCTCCTTGATGCCCTCCGGAATGCGCAGTACGTAGCCCGTGCTGGCGGACGAATTTTCCTGCGCCAGCAGACGGGTCATTTCACCCACGAACAAGGGGTTGCCTTCCGTTTGCGAATGGACCGCATCGACCAGTGCGGGGGCGACGGTCGTATCACCAGCCAGTTCCATCATGTGCGCTGTTTCCGCATGGGTCAGCCCCCTCAGGCGCAACCGTTCGAAGCGTGGTTGGCGCGCCAGTTCGCCCAGCGTGGCCGACAGCGGGTGCTGTCTCGATAGCTCGACATCACGGTACGTCACGAGGAGCAGAATGCGATTGCTGCACAGGTCGGGGGCAAGAAATTCGAGCAGGCGCAGGGACGACGCGTCGGCCCAGTGCAGGTTGTCGAGGATGAGCAGCAGCGGATGTTGTTGTGCCGCGCGCTGCCAGAAGGTGTTTACGGCGTCGAACAGCCGGAAGCGCGCCTGCGCGACTTCGGTACCTGGCGTGGCAACTGCGCGATCACGCACCGGATCGGGCAGCCGATCGGCAAGGTCGGGCACGATTTCCGCGAGCGGCGCTACCCCGCAGGCCAATGCTTGGTGGACGCTGTCTTCGTCGTGCGAGGCAATCCAGCTCCGCACCAGTTGTTGCCAAGGCCAGTAGGGTGGTGCGCCGGGCTCCTCGTTACAGCGGCCCCAGAGCACTTGCATGCCGTGTTGCTCGGCCTGTTGGGCAACAATTTCGGCGGTGCTCGTTTTGCCGATGCCGGGTTCCCCAGCCAACGCCGCGATGCCGCCCCTGCCGTCTTGCGCTCGCGCCAGCAGGCGGCCCAGTACCTCGAGCTCACGCTCGCGGCCAACGAAGTGCGTCATCGCTGGCGCACTGGCGGTGTTGCGGGTGCTGTCGCTTAGCGCTGCAGATTCAGCCGGTAGCGGCATGCCGCAGCCGTCGCAAAACCTCGCGTCGGGTCGGCACAATCGGTGGCAGCGAGCGCAATGCATGGTTGCAGAACGTCACACGAAGCTCTCCGGACGCACTTGGGTCACCTCGATCACGACGTCAGCAGGCAGGCTTGCCAGGTGTGCCGCCTGTCGGATGGCATCCGCGCTTGGGGCTTCGTAAAGACAATAGGTTTTCTTGCGGTCGGCCGAGAGGAAAGAGAAGACCCAGTTCACACCAACATCTGCATTGATGTGCTGGATGTTCGCAACGCTTGCGGCGCCGATCTCCAATTGCTCCGCAAACTGGCGTTCGATGAGAAACAGCGGCATTTGTCTTCCCTCCTGACGCATCGACGGGCCATGCCGCCATTGCGTTTTATTGAAGGCCGAAGATGGGGCAAAACAAATAGTCAGTATTGACTATCCCGGGGCAGACCGACCGCCACACAAAAATGATCAAGGCAGCGGATGGAACGGACGAAGTCCCACTTCTAGACTTCCATCACCATTCCCCGCGCCTGATTTTCCGCTCTGCGGACACAGCCAGATCGGTCCGGCCACGCTTGCCTAGGAGATCAACATGCTCGAAGACACTACGGTGCAGGCCTTCCGTGCGCAATTGCGGGGGCCGCTCGTCGAACCGGACGATCCGCATTACGACGCGGCACGCCGTGTCTACAACGCGATGATCGACAAGCGGCCGCGCTTCATCGCGCAGTGTTCAGACGTAGCCGACGTGATTGCGTCAGTCAACTTCGCGCGCAACAACGGCTTGCTGCTGGCCGTGCGCGGTGGCGCTCACAATGGCGGCGGTCTGGGCGTGTGTGACGACGGTTTGGTGATCGATCTGGCCCGTCTGCGCGGCATTCGTGTCGATCCTGTCGCCCACACGGTGCGCGCTGAAGGCGGCTGCACATGGGGAGACGTCGATCATGCGACGCACGCATTCGGTCTCGCAACGCCGGCAGGCATCATCAGCACCACCGGGGTTGGTGGGCTAACCCTGGGGGGAGGGATCGGTCATCTGGCACGGCGCTTTGGCCTGACGATCGACAATCTGCTGTCGGTCGATATCGTGCTGGCCGACGGCAGCTTCGTCACTGCCAATGCGCATGCCAATGACGATCTGTTTTGGGCGGTGCGTGGCGGCGGCGGCAACTTCGGTGTCGTAACCTCATTCGAGTTCCGCCTGCATGCGGTGAGCAACGTGGTTGCGGGTCCCACGCTGTGGCCGCTTGATAAAGCCGCCGACGTTCTGCGCTGGTATCGCGACTTCCTGCCGAAGGCACCGCCCGAACTCAACGGCTTCTTCGCTTTTCTTACGGTGCCGCCGGCACCACCGTTCCCGCCCGCGCTGCATCTGCAGAAGATGTGCGGCGTTGTGTGGTGCTACACGGGCGACCCTGCAGCGGCGGAAGCGGCATTCGCGCCAGTTCGAGCGCAACAGCCCGCGCTGTACGGCGTAGGGGCCATGCCTTATCCGATGTTGCAAACCGCCTTTGATGCGTTATACCCGCCCGGCCTGCAGTGGTATTGGCGGGCCGACTTCGTCAACGACCTGCCGGAAGAGGCCATTGCACTGCATGTGGAACATGGTTCGAAACTGCCGACCATGCATTCCACGATGCACCTGTATCCGATCGACGCTGCCGTGCATCGCATGGGGCGCAAGGAAACGCCGTTCGCCTACCGCGATTCGAAGTGGGCGGCCGTCATCGTGGGCGTTGACCCCGACCCTGGCCAGCGCGAGCGCATCACCAATTGGTGCAAGGGGTACTGGGACGCACTGCATCCCTATTCGGCAGGTGGGGCCTATGTGAATTTCATGATGGACGAGGGGCAGGAGCGGGTGCAGGCCACCTACCGCGACAACTACGCCAGGTTGGCAGCGATCAAGGCCAGATACGATCCCGGCAACCTGTTCCGCGTCAACCAGAACGTGAGACCCGCGTCGTGAGCATGCTCATTTTGATCAGTTGGTTGCAGGAAACTCATCCTGCAGGAAAGGAGGTGTGAAATGGACAAGAGACTGTGGGTCGTCGTCACGGCAATTGTCGCGGCGTTAGGTGCAACCGTGACGCATGCGAGCGCCACAACACGGGATGTGTACACGGATGGCAGCGCCTCCACGGAGGCGCGCAGTCCTTACACCGATGGCGGACTGGCCACGAAGTTCGACGTCTATGCGGACGGCGCAAGGGCCGGAAAATTCGATTCCTATACCGAAGGCACGCGTGCACCGACGACGGACGGCGTGCGCTAGTCTGTCTGCAAAGAAAAAGCCGCAGGTTTGTGCCTGCGGCTTTTTCTTTGGAGCGATGCAGCCCGGCTCAGGCCGCGTCCGGAAACACGGGTTCGCCCAGATTCAGCATGAGGCGATTCGCCCACGCAAAGATGGCCACTGCGTGTATCAGGTCGAGAATCTCCGCGTCCGTCAGGCCAGCGTCCTTGAGCGGCTTCAGGTCTTCGCCACGCACATCGCCAGGGCGCAGCGTCAGGTCGATCGAGAACAGCACGATGGCACGCTCTCGCGCATTCGTGCCTGCGATGTGCGGATCTTCAAAGACCTGCTTGATGACATCGTTGCGCTTGGCAAGCTGCTCAAAGCGTTGCGCGTGGACAGATGCGCAATACACGCAGCCGTTCACGCGCGATACCACGGCGCTCGCGAGTTCGCGTTCAGCACGCGACAGGCCGCCCGGGGCATACATGATCGCGTTGAACGCCGCCGAGCGCTGCCGCAGGATCTCCGGCTGGTGAACGAGAAAGCGGTAGTAATCCGACGTCTTTGCCTTCGGGTGGCTTTCTTCCAGCACGGCGATCTGCTCGGGCGTGGCGCGGTCGAGGTCGACCACATCGAGCCACGATTGCCACTCCAGCGATTCGTTGGTGAAGCCGTGGGCGCGGATGATCTCGGTCATGCTGCGGTCTCCGTGGATGCGGTGGCGCTGCCGCTACCGGCAGCTTCGTCCATCGCGCGCAGGCCGGCTACAAGCCGCGTCTGATACGACAGGAAGGCAATGAGCTGCGCGAGCGTCACGACGTCGGCCGTGGCAAGGCCCGCTGCCGGCAATCGCAACAGCGCGTCGCGGTCGCCCTCGATGGGGCGCTCGACGAGCGTGCGCGTAAAGGTGAGGATGGCGTGCAGGCGCGCGTCGGTCAGCGAGTCTATGTCGCCGTGGTCCACGGCTTGCAGCGCAGTTGCGTCGACCGGCGTGGTCGCGAGGCGCGCGCGGTAGTGCTCGGCCAGTTCCGGCGCGGGTGTCAGGCGGCAGGCGTACAGCGCCACGAGCAGGCGTTCGCCGAGCGTGAGGCCGGGCAGGGTCGCGTCGAACAGTGCTTCGTAACTGCCTTGCGTGGCCGTTGCGACTTTTTCGCGGGCGTGGCGCAGCGCATGCGTGGGGCTGCTGTCGCCCAGGTCAGCAACCTGGTCGACCACGTCTTGTGTGGGCGTGAAGTCCATTGATGAAAGGCTCCGGGAATCGGGTACGGAGGCGCCGCGCGCAGCCACCGCGCTGGCGAGAAAGCGCCGCACTGCCGCCCACGACTGGGCATCGGCGCGGGCGTTGGCGCGTGGCTCGCCGCCGCCGGTGCTGATGCGGCCCGACACCGGGTGCGCATAAACGAGCTGCGTGGTTGGCACGTACGGGAAGACGATGGCGTGGCCGGCGCCTTCGTAGTCGAAGTGCTGGACGGGGTAGGGGTGGCGCACCTCGGCCAGCTTGGCGGTGACCATGCGCGAGTAATCGCTTGAGGGCCAGGAGCCGTCATCCGTGGCGGAGAGCAGCAGCACCGGCCCGCGTGTGCGTTCGATGCGGATACGCGCGCGCGCCACCGCATCGGCATCTTGCAGCGCCGTGCGGATGGCGCGTTCATGCCGATGCGGCGCGGGGCCCTCGTCAAACGGCACCCAGGTCGCAGTGCGGTTGCCTTCCCACAGATGCGGCAGCGGCTGCCCGCGATACAGCCACGTGGGGCCTTCGCGGCCGACGGCCGGGTCGGCGGCATTCTGCCCGCTGTGCACGACGGCGCCCGGCACGTAGCCGATGACCGCAGACACCGCTTCCGGAAACGTCGCGCCCAGCAGCAAGGCCAATTCCCCTCCGCGCGACTGGCCGCTCACGGCAACGAAGTCGTGCAGCGGTTCCACGCGCTTGCGCAGCCAGGCGAGCGCGCGCTCGAAGTATTCCAGCGGCGTGTTCGAGATGTAGTCCGACAGCCCCGGTGCCTTGAAGTACGCCAGCGCGAATGCCGCGTACCCGTGCGAGGCATACAGCGCCGCGCGTGGCTCGTTGATGCCGCCGCCCGAGCCATTGAGGATCAGCACGGCCGGGCGCGGGCGCGGGTGCGCATATGGGTCGGGCAGGTACAGCGTGCCGACCAGGCCGTCCTCATTCTCCGGTGCACGCACATCGTGGCGCGTCACACCCGGCGCGGCCAGCCGTTGGACGAAGCTCGCATGGACGGACTCGCCGTTGGCCGTGGCCGTGAGCGTGGTCGTCAGCGGCTCTGTCGCGGGCAGCGGAAAGACCTCGCGCGCCTTGCCGTCTTCCGGGCGCTGGCTCCAGACGATGCCCATCGCGCTGACGCCGGTGTAGTCGCCCGCGACGGGCGCATCGCGCGTGAGGTCGACGGTGCCTTGCGCATCGGCAACAAACGCGGCGCGGCTGTGCCACAGCACGCCATTGCCGCGACGCGTTTGCGCCACGATGCCGACCTGTGCGCCGGGCGCAAGCCCCGTCACGACAATGCTGCGCGATACGTCGATCAGGTCATCTGCTGGCGTGACGCCGAGCGCGAACGTTCCCATGGCGCTTACTTGCCGTCCTTGGTGACCATTTGGGCAGCCGTGCGATCGCTCGTCATCGGCGTCACCTTCAGGCCCTTCTTGGCGGCCCACACGTTCTGGTAGTGGTACAGCGGCATCACGCCCACGTCATCCGACACCAGCTTGACCGAGTGGCGCAGGATGGCCGCGCGCTTTTCGACGTTGAATTCTTCAGTGGAGGCGTTCAGCGCGTTGTCCACAGCCGCATTGCTGTAGTGGCCCCAGTTGGACGCACCCAGGCCCTTCTTAATGTCGACCGTGGCCAGCACGTTGACCAGCGCGTAGCTCGCCTCGCCCGTGCCGTTGCCCCACGCCAGCATGCTCATCGCATATTCATTCTTGTTGGCGCGGCCGGAGTAGACCGACCAGGGCACCACCTCCACGCGTGCCTTCACGCCGATGCGGGTCCAGAACTGTGCCACCGCTTGCGCCGTCTCGGGGCCTTGCGGGTAGCGGTCATTCGGCACGTGCATCACCAGGTTGAAGCCCTGCGGAAAGCCCGCGTCGGCCAGCAGCTTCTTGGCTTGCGCGGGGTCGTAGGCGATGTCCTTCACATCGGGGTTGTAGCCGTACGTGTCTGACGGCATCCACTGGTTGGCGACGGTGGCGGCGCCTTGCAGGATGCGATCGACGATTGCCTTGCGGTCGATCGCCAGAGACAGCGCGCGGCGCACGCGCACATCCAGCAGCGGGTTGTTCGGCAGCGGCTTGCCGTCGTTGCCGGTGATGTACTGGTTCTCGCCTTTGCGGAAGCTCGGCTGCAGCAGCATCACGCGCAGGCCGGGGTAGGCGAAGACCTTTACGTTGGGCGACTGGCGCAGACGCGCGAGGTCCGACACCGACACCTTGTCGATGACATCCACTTCGCCCGAGAGCAGGTTGGCTGTGCGTGCGGCAGCGTTGTTGATGTAGCGGTAGTTGACCTTCTCCCAGAGCTGCTTGCCGCCCCAATAATTGTCGTTGCGCGCCATCACCACGCGATCGCCCGGCACGTACGAGACGAACTTGTACGGCCCGGTGCCCACCACGGCGCGGCCGGCGTTGTAGTCCTCAGTCGACGACTTCTCGCCAACGTGCTTGCTGACGATGTGCACGGACGCGAGGTTCAGCGGCAGATCGGGGTTCGGGATGTTCGTCTTGATGATGAGCGTGAGCGGGTCCTTGGCCGTGACCGATTCCACCGTGCGCAGATAGCCCGCGAACGTTGCCACGCTGCCCGGCACGCTGCGCGCGCGCTGGTACGAGAAGATGACGTCGTCCGCCGTGAACGGCTGGCCGTCGTGCCATTTCACGTTCGGGCGCAGCTTGAATTCCCACGTCTTCGGGTCCAGCGTCTTCCACGACAGCGCCAGGCCGGGCTGCAGCTTGTTCCACTTGTTCTCGACGAGCAGATCCCAGAAATGCACGTCGACGGAGCGGTCGCCGGCGTGGTTGTTCAACTGCGGATCGAGCGACGACAGCGGATCGGCAAAGGCGATGTTCAGCGTCTGTGCGCCGACAGCGCCGGCAGCGGCAAACAGCGCAACAGCAAGCGACGAGGCTAGGAGGCGTTTCACGTGGGTTCCCTTTTCCTATTTTTGGAATCGTTGGCTTATTGAATGTCGTTCAGATCGCGTCGTTCAAATGACAGGCGCTGATATGGTTGACCGCAATGCCGCGCAGCGTCGGCGTTTCAGTCTTGCAGCGGGGCATGGCGTGCGGGCATCGCGGGTGGAAATGGCAGCCGGTAGGCGGGTGGAGCGGGCTCGGCATCTCGCCCTGAATGGCGGTGAACGTCTTGTGCCGGGCAGACAGACGTGGGATCTCCGCCAGCAATGTCTGCGTGTAAGGATGGTTTGGGCGGCGGAAGACTTCCTCCGCCGGTGCCGATTCCACCACGCGGCCGAGGTACATGATCACCACGCGGTCTGAGAGGTGCTCCACCACGCCCAGGTCGTGGCTGATGAACAGGTAGGTCAGGTTGAGCTGCTCGCGCAGGTCCATGAACAGGTTCAGGATCTGCGCCTGGATCGACACGTCCAGCGCTGCCACCGCTTCGTCGCAAACCAGCATTGACGGCTGCACCGCCAGTGCACGCGCAATGCCGATGCGCTGCCGCTGGCCGCCGCTGAACTGGTGCGGGTAGCGGTCGCGCAGGGCAGGGTCCAGGCCCGCACGCTGCATCTGCGCAGCCACATAATCGGCAAAGTTGGCCCGGTCGGTCAGGCCGTGCACGCGCGCTGCTTCGCCAACGATTTCCTCCACGCGCAGGCGCGGGTTGAGGCTGGCGTATGGGTCCTGGAAGATCATCTGGATCTTCAGACGGGCCGCGCGGGCTTCGTCTGCGGAGAGCGCATCGACAACTTTGCCGTCAACGCGTACCTCGCCGTTTGATGGCCGCATCAAGCCGGCAGCAATCCGGCCGAGCGTGGATTTGCCGCAGCCCGATTCTCCGACGAGCCCCACGACTTCACCGGGCTGGATCGCGAGGTCGACACCGTCGACCGCACGAACGATTGCCGGCGGATGTGCCAGGCCGAAGCGTTGCAAGACGCGATCACCCGCGCCGACCTTTCGATCGCCAAAGCGTTTGCTGACCTGCTTGAGTTCGACAAGCGGCGTGCTCATGCGACCTCCCGCGAAGACGCGTGCTGTGCGCCCGGGTGGAAACAGCGCACGAGGCGGCCAACGATCGGTTGCGTGATTTCAGGGTGGACGCCGCAGACATCGGTGGCACGCGGGCAGCGTGCCGCAAACGCGCAGCCTGCCGGCAGCGACAGCAGGTTCGGTGTCATCCCTGGAATCTGGCGCAGGCGTTGGCCGCGGCGGTTCTCGCTCGGCAGGCTGTCGATCAGGCCCATGGTGTAGGGGTGTAGCGGGGCATCGAGCACGGCATCGACGGGCCCGTGTTCAACAATGCGGCCGGCGTACATCACGGCCACCTCATCGGCCAGGCCGGCAACGACAGACAGGTCATGCGTGATCCAGATCAGCGCCGTGCCGTGCATGCGCGCAAGCTTCTGCACTTCCGACAGGATCTGCGCCTGGATGGTCACGTCCAGCGCCGTGGTCGGCTCGTCGGCAATGATCAGGTCGGGCCGATGCAGCATCGCAATGGCAATCGCCACGCGCTGGCGCATGCCGCCGGAAAGCTGATGCGGATACGCGCGCAGCCGTTCTTCGGGGCTCGGAATGCCCATCAGGCCGAGCGTGTCGCGCGCATGCTCACGGGCTTGCTTATGGCTCATGCCACTGTGCGCGCGCACGGCCTCGATCATCTGGGCATCGATGCGCAGCACGGGGTTGAGCGTCATCATCGGGTCTTGGAAGACCATGGCGATGCGGTTGCCTTGCAGCTTGCGTAGCTCGCGCGGGGCGAGCTTGGTGAGGTCGCGGCCCTGGTAGAGGATCTCGCCGCCGACCACGCGGCCGGGCGGGTCGACCAGGCCCATGATCGAGAAGCCGGTGACGGACTTGCCCGAGCCCGACTCGCCCACCAGCCCCAGGATGCGTCCGCGCGCGAGCGAGAATGACACATCGTCCACCGCCGGCAGCACACCTTCGCGCGTGAAGAAATGCGTGCGCAGGTTGCGGACTTCAAGAGTGGTCGCGTGGGTGGACGCCGTCATCGTTGCGCCCTCGGGTTCAGCACTTCGCGCAGGCGGTCGCCCACCAGGTTGATGGCCACCAGCGCCAGCAACAGCGCGATGCCCGGATAGAAACTGATCCAGTACTGGCCAGACAGCATGTATTGGTATCCGTTGGAAATCAGCAGGCCCAGAGACGGCTCGGTAATCGGCACGCCCAGGCCCAGGAACGACAGCGTGGCTTCCAGCGTGATTGCGCGCGCCACCTGCAGCGTGCCCACGACGATCAGCGGCGGCAGGCAGTTCGGCAGGATGTGCCTGAGCGCGATGCGCCAGCCGGGCAGCGCGAGCGAACGTGCGGCTTCCACGTACTCGCGGCGACGCTCGACCAGGGCTTGCCCGCGCACCGTACGCGCGTAATACGCCCACTCCAGCAGCACCAGCGTCAGCACGACATTGGTGATGCTCTTGCCGAGATAGGCGAGGATCATCATGGCCACCAGCACCGACGGGAACGACAGCAGCAGATCGACCGTGCGCATGATGATGCTGTCGACACGGCCGCCGGCATACGCCGCAATCAGCCCGAGCAGCGTGCCGATTACTGCGGCCACCGCTGCCGACCCGATCCCCACGCCCAGGCTGATGCGCAAGCCATAGAGGATGCCGGAGTAGAGATCACGCCCCTGGCCATCTGTTCCGAGCCAGTACGTGAACGTGCCCGTGCCGGCTGGCGAACCCGGTGGCAGGCGCGAGTCCAGCACGTCGAGCTGCATCAGGTCGTACGGATTCTGCGGCGTGATCCAGGGAGCGGCCAGCGCAGCCAGAATCAGTACTACAACAACCACCAGCCCGAAGATGGCCGCCTTGGAGGCGAGGAAATCCGATGCCACGCGCCGCCACGGCGATTGCCTGCGCGGGGCGGACACCGTTGTCGCCGGCGTGGATTGCGAAGTCGTATTCATCATGCAGCCTCCGCGCTATCAGCCGCACGCACGCGCGGGTCCAGCATTCGATACAGGATGTCGACGATCAGGTTGAGCGACACGAACAGGCACACCACGACGATGAGGTAGGACACGATGACCGGCCGGTCCAGCGCGTTGATGCTGTCCAGAATCAGCTTGCCCGCGCCGGGCCACGCGAAGATGCTTTCCGTCACGACGGCAAAGGCGATGGTCGAGCCCAACTCCAGGCCCAGCACCGTCACCAGCGGGATCAGCGTATTGCGCAGCACGTGCGCCAGCACCACGCGCAACGGCGACAGGCCCTTGGCACGCGCGAACTTCACGAAGTCCAGCGGCAGCACCTCGCGCACCCCTGCAGAAGTCAGTCGCAGCACCAGCGAGAGCTTGAACAGCGACAGGTTGACTGCCGGCAGCACGAGATGCCGCAGCCCATCCACCGTCAGCCACGACCATTCGATGCCGAACAGGCGCGCCGTTTCACCGCGTCCGCTCGCGGGCAGCCAACCGAGGCTCACGCTGAACGCCATGATCAGCATCAGGCCCACCCAGAACGTCGGCAGCGAAAAGCCCACCACGCTGCCCGTCATGAGCAGGCGCGACACCGGATGGCGCGGATACAGCCCCGCGAACAGCCCCAGCGGCACCCCGATCACCACCGCGATGATCAGTGCCGAAAACGCCAGCTCCAGTGTGGCCGGCAGGCGTTGCAGGATCAGCTGGATGGCCGGTTCGTTGTAGACGAAGCTCTTGCCCAGATTGCCGTGCAGCGCGCCGTTCAGGAAGGCCAGGTACTGCTCCCACAGCGGCTTGTCCAGACCCAGCTCGGCAATGATGCGTGCACGGTCGATCTGGTCCACGTCCTGACCGATCAGGATGTCGACCGGGTTGCCGATGGCGTGCAGGCCGATGAAGACGATCACCGTCATCACCAGCACGACCAGCAGCGCCTGGCCGATGCGGCGGATTAGCCAACCTGTCATCGGGCGGCCTCCTGGCTGGAAGTGGCATTCGCTTCCACACCGGGCGGTGGGGCGGGCGTCCATTCATCGCCAAAGATTTCCGGCTCGGCATAGGCCTGGATGGCGGCGTAGTGCGCGTCGATGTCTTCCTGATACAGCAAGCCGGCAATGCCCTGCGCCAAGCGCTTCGCGCCTTCGCTGATGGCCGGGATGTCGCCCGAGACGCTGCCATGCGTGACCGACGCCGGATAGCAGAAGCAATGCACGCGCGACAGGCCGGGCAGCGTGCCGGGCGTCTTCTCGCGAAATTCGAACGCGTGGCCGAGGTCGGGCGAATCGGCGAGTTCCGCGTCTTCCTCGCCGGGGCGCGGCGTATAGCGGTCGCGCCATTGGCGGATGTGCGGTGCCAATGCGCTGAACTCCGGGCGCGAGGCCCAATCGGTGCGAAAGCCCGTTGAGAAGATCAGGAAGTCCAGTTGGAAGACGCCCTTGGTCGTGGCCACGTGCAGCACGCCGTCGTGCTCGTCCACGCCCAGGATGCCGCAGCCGAGATTGAAGCGCGCATTCGGGTGCCGCGACACGCGCAGCGTGCTGCCACGTGGCGGGGGAACCTGCTCGACATTGATGTAATGGCGGATGCGCCATTTCCACGCATCAGGCAGATGCAGGTGGCCGTGCACCAGGCCCGGGCTGCCGGCACCCTTGCCCTTGTTCACACGCGGCAGGTCGGGGCGGCGGATCAGCATGTCGACGCTGGCAGCGCCGGCCTCCAGCGCCGTCGCAGCCGAATCCATGGCGGACGCGCCGGCGCCGATCACGCCCACGCGCTTGCCGGCCAGCGTGCCGTAGTCCATCTCGTCAGACGAATGCGCCCACCACCTGCGCGGCAGCCGGTGCGCGAAATCCGGCACGGATGCACCGCCGAGCCCATCACGGCCGGTGGCCAGCACCACGCGCCGTGCAAACACCCGCTGCGTCGGTTGGCCCGGCGCGTCGATCAGCAGTTCGACGGCGCCATCCACGCGCGGGTGGATGGCCTTCACGTGGTGATCGTTGCGCACGTCCAGCTGAAGCACGCGGCGGTACCAGCGCAGGTAGTCCATCCATTGCAGGCGCGGAATCTTGTCGAGCACCTCCCACGCATCGGTGCCGAACTGCGCTTCAAACCATGCGCGGAACGTCAGCGCCGGCAGGCCAAGGGCAGGGCCGGTCAATTGCTTGGGCGAGCGCAACGTTTCCATGCGCGCCGTCGTCGCCCAGGGGCCTTCGAAGCCGGCGGGCGAGCGGTCGAACACCACCACGCCGATACCGAGATGTTTGAGCGACGCCGCCGCCGCCAGGCCGGCCATGCCGCCACCGATGACGGCCACATCCAGCACAGGTTGACCCTCTAACGCGTGTGGCAGCGTCCAATTTTTCGCGGGGAGTTCAAGCCAGGACAGGTCCTGGTGCAAACGGGCTTCCAGCGCTGCGAGCCCGATGACTAGCGGCGCGTTGTCTTGTTGTGCAGCGGTCATGCGGACGCGCCTTCGGTTTCGTTGATGGATTCGCCATACAGCACCTGCAGCATGCTGGCATGGCGCGCCGGATCGTGCAGCTTGCAGTCCGGGAGCAGACGCTGTGCCGCGCGCGCGAGGGCGTCGGTCAGTGAGACGATCGCCGCCGACGGCCGCTTGGCCTCGGGGGTGATCACGCCAAAGAAGAAGGGGATGTCGGCGTCGATCGGGCGCACGGTCACGCCGTCGATTGGCACGCCGTACGCCGTCACCGGCTCCAGCAACGCAACGCCCAGGCCCGCACGCACGGCGGTCAGCGCATTCAGCGAGGCATTCGTCTCGATGAGCGAGGTCGGTTCCACGCCGGCCTTCGCCAGCGCTTGGTCCAGGCGGCGGCGCAACCGATATGGGTTGTGCATCGTGATGATCCGCTGTCCCGCGCAAGCGGCCAATGTCAAGCGCTTGCCGGCGGCCAGCGGGTTGTGTGTCTGCACGGCAGCCACGCACGCGGCTTCGCCGATCCAATGCACGGTGACGCCACGATGCTCCAGCGGCAGGCTGCTGAGGCCAAGGTCGGCAGCGCCGGTGAGCACGGCGTGCACAACCTGCTCGGGCGAGGCGCTGCGAATCTGGATGTGCTGCGCGAGTTCCGGCTCATCGGCCAAGGCTGCGGGCAGCAAGCCGGCTGCCAATGCAGACGTCGCTGCCAAGCGCAGCGGGCGTGCCTCGCCGCGCGCGATTTCTTCGGCACGGGTGCGGATCTGACGTAAGCTGATCAGCGTATGCTCGACGTCTTCGTACAGTAGGAAACCCTGCTCCGTCGGCGAGACGCGCGGCCCCGCGCGTGTGAACAGGGCATAGCCGATTTCAGCTTCCAGATCCTGGATGAGCCGGCTGATGGCGGGTTGCGAGCGTCCCAGCAGCTTGCCTGCCGCGGTGACACTGCCGGTCGACATGACCGCGGCAAATGCTTCGAGTTGTCGGAGTTCCATCCGCCTGTTTGATCCCAGTCATGCATGTAGTTCGTGCATTCTGGTAGAGGCACTATGCGGATTCCAAATAGTATTTTCTTATGTACTCATGCGTTTTGCGCTGGCAACCGCTATTTCCTGCGGTGCAACGACTGCCGAGGCAGGCTGCGCCGCAGCGCGCCTCTATTTGACGAAGGTGCCGTTCGGCCCGATTACCGTCAGCTCGACATAATTCGATCCCTTGCGCAGGTTCGGGCCGTAGCGGACCTCCAATCCGCCCAGGTCGATCGTGCCGGCTGATTCCAGCCCCGAGACAAAGCTGGCCCGCGTGGGCGACTTGCCCGCGCGCTTGAGCCCTTCGACCAGCACGCGCGCGGCTGCGTAGCCTTCCATCATGGCGTACGACGGCGCCACGCCGGCAGACTTCGCGCTGGACGCCAGCTCCCGGCCCAGCAACGAAGTTGAACGCACTGGCGACGGCATCACCTGCGAGACCACCACACCGCGCCCCAGCGCCCCGAGCGATTTCGCAAACGCCAGACCGGCGTTGTTGGACAGCGCTGCAATCTGCGTCACCGTGCCTTGCTTGTTGAGCGCCTCGATCATGGCGCGCGCCGTCGTGCCCGGGCAGGCCAGGATCACCGCTTGTGGCGCGAACTTGCCGACATCTGCTGTCGCCTTGGCGATGTCTGGTTTCAGGCGGTCGACGGTGAAGATGCTGTGCGCGTCGGCGGGCAGTTTTTTCGTGGCGTTGTTGAATCCGATTTCGGTGTCTTTGCCGAAGGTGTCGTTCACGTTGACGAGCGCCAGGCGGCGCAAGCCCAGCGTGTCGAAGTAATGCACCAGCTCGGCAATCTCCGCCTGGTATTTCGCGCGCACGACAAAAAGTAGCGGGTCAGGCTGATCGAAGAACGTTGAAGCGCCGGTTGAAGGCGCCACCACTGGCGCGCCCACCGGCCGGGCTTCAGTCATGATCGCCTCGGTATTTGGCGTGCCGCGCGGCAGGAACAGGGCAAAGACCTGTTTATCGACCAGCAGCGTGTGCGCGTGTTTCTTGGAGGCGGCGGCATCAAAGCCGTCGTCTTCCGAGATCAGCTCGATCTTGCGTCCATTGACACCGCCCGCACGGTTCACCGCATCGAGATAGAGCTTGGCGCCCTGCGTCATCTCTTGGACTTGCTCGCCTGCGGGGCCTGTGAAGCCAGCAGTCTGGCCGATGACGATCTTGGTGTCGGTGATGCCCGGTTCGGCCATCGTCTGGCCAGACGCCAGCAACAACCCACACAGCCACGCGCATGCAATGGCGCTGCGCACGGCAGCGTTGCGACCTGTCATGTCTCCCCCTTTTCTTTCTGGGTGATTGTTTTGTCGTATGCCAATACGGCAGCATGCACCGCAACATCGGCCGGACGATGCTAGCCGAGAAGCCCCATCCCGCCCCCTCCGGATTTCCCTAGGGCTGCAACATTGCCGCAACGCTTCATGCGGGTTCCGTGCAAGAAAAAACCGCCGTACGAGACGGCGGTATGGCTGGAGAGCGAAGCGCTGATCAGTTGTTCTGCTTCGTGATCTTCGTACCTTCGATCGACGCGCCGGCCATCAGGCCCGCGTTGGTCAGGTTGAAGCCGATGATTGGTTGCTGTGCGGTGTTGGTATCGACCGCGCCGTTCGCGCCGATCTTTGCCAGTGCCACGGTGGCATCCACGCCGGCCGTCCAGCCTTGGCTAGCCTGGAATTTCTGCAGCGCCTCATCCGTCATGAACAGGATGATGAGCGCACGCGACTGCGCGCCAGCCTGGAAGCCGACGGACGCAGAGGCGATGTTGTAGTAGCCCAGCGGACGCCCGCCGCCGGTGCGCAGCACGCCTTCGCCGTATTGGCCGCCCACCACAAAGCCGGCGTTCAGCACCGACGGGAACACGAGCACGCCCTTGGCGCGTCCGACCAGCTCGCGCGAGCCGTTGGCCGTGGTGTACAGGCGCGAGAGCACTGAATCGGCCTGCGAGTTGGTGGTGGCGTGCTTGTTGGTGGACGACATCACGTCGGAGCCCTGGGCATTGGGGCTGGTGGTGGTACAGGCCGCGATCTGGGTACCGAGCAGTGCGACAGCAGCAAGCGCGGCGGCGCGGGTGACGATGGTCTGGCGGCTGATGAGGTTCTTTTTCATGGCGATTGATCTCACTGTCTTTGTTGTTGACGAGGGACACAGGCACACGCGCATCCCGGCTCTGACTCGGTCCCATGCGCTGAGCAAGGGTGTCGACCAAGGTGGAGCAAGCGGCGTGCCCGCCATATCGCATAAGCGCCGGAGCGCTCAATTCCTGACATTAGGCGAGATTTGTGCCCCATGTGGCGCTTTTGCTTCACTGCTTTGTAAAAACGCAAGCCGACCGCAATGCAGGTAGCTTTTTCACGCGCAACAAAAAACCGGCGCTTCAGGCCGGTTTTTTGTGCGATGCAGGAGGCGTGGAGGGTTGGCCGTCAGATCCAAATGATCAACGCTGCCACGCCAATGATCAGGCCGAACTTCACCACGTAGTAGACCTTGCGGTTCCATGCCTTGAAGCGGCGGCGGTACTGGCCCATCACCCACACGTAGCGGAACAGTTTGTTGATGCCGCCGGTCTGGTCGCCCTCATCGTTGGGCGAGCTGGCGGCGGTCATGACCTTGCGGCCCAGCCATTTGTTGATGCGCTGCGCCCAGCCGAATTTCATCGGGCGTTCGATATCGCAGAAGAGGATCAGACGATCCTTGTCGGAGGCGTTTTCGGCCCAGTGCAGATAAGTCTCGTCAAAGACGACGCCCTGGCCGTCGCGCCAGCTGTGGCGCTCGCCATCGACTTCGATGAAACAGCGGTCGTCGTTGGGCGTGGACAGGCCCAGGTGATAGCGCAGCGAGCCGGCAAACGGGTCACGGTGTGGATTCAGCTTGCCGCCGGGCGGCAGTTCGGCAAACATCGCCGCCTTCACGCTGGGCAGGTCGCGCAGCAGTGCGACGGTCTGCGGGCAGAGCTGTTCGGCTGAGGGGTGATGTGCCTCATACCACTTGAGGTAGAAGCGTTTCCAGCCATTCTTGAAGAACGAGTTGAAACCGGCGTCGTCATTCTTCTCGGCAGCCTTGATTTTGCGCAGGTTGACGAGCGCCAGACCTTCGTCGCGAATCTGCGGCCACGCGGCCTGCAGCTTTTCCAGATCCGGAAAACGCTCGACAGGCACATACGGCGTCTGCGGCACGCCCGAAAACGCGTACATGAAGCAGTTGACCGGCGCGACCACGGCCGAATGATCGAACATCTGGCGCCAGAATTTCAGGCGCACCTTGCCGCGAAAGTGCACGTACAGAATGGAGCCCAGATAGAGGGCCACGATAATCCACTTGATCAAGGCGATTTCCTTGCCGCACGGTGGCGGTCAGCAATTGAGTGCATGCGCTGGCAGCGCAATCCGGCATTTTACCCGTGGCGAGGCCGCGCCGCGTGGGTCGCCGCCAACAGTGCACCGTGGTGTTGTGACGCCACGTTACCGTTTGCGCTGCCTTGGCAATAAGGAACATCTGCGTTATTTGTCGCGAAATGTGCGTCGCGTTCTACAATTCCGCTTCGCCCGCCAGGCACCATGGCCGAGGGCGATCACCGGAGGGAGCGATGGACGTCAAAAAACGCGACGGAGAATCCAGCGACATGCCAACCACCATTGGCATCGTCCCGGGCAGTGCGGAATCGCTGGAAGCGTCCATCCGCCGTGCCCAGGAAGCGCTGTCCGGGGTGTCTGCTCGACTGGCAAGCAGGCCTGTGCCGCCGCGCCCGGACCCGGCGACAGATCGCTTCGTTGAAATGGACGACGCCATGTCATCCGCAGAAGCGCGCGCCCTGGCCGAACGCTGCATCGCTGGTGAGGCAATGGAGCCTGCAAGCCTGGCGCGGGCGTTTTCCGTATTGCTTGGTCAGATCGATGGGTTGGAGGCCGACCATGCCGGCCGGCGCCGCGTGCTGCGGCAGTGGATGGTGAGCCAACTCACCTACAAGATGCTGTATCTGCACCACACCGGTCAGGATTCGACCGTGCCGCCGCGTGCGCTGCGCGCTCAGAAAGAGCGGGTGAAGACGCAGGTTTCGGCCTTGCTCGATGCCGGGCGTTCCTACGCCGATGTGCGCCTGACCGACCTGCGTTTTGCCGAGGATGGAAATGCCGGCGGTCAGGGCTGAACCGATCAAGCGACTAAGCGCTCAATCCTCGTCGTCGTCCGGTTCGGAGTCGAGGAATTCGCGGCGGGTGAGCCAGTCGGCGATGGCTTGGTCGCAGGCGTCCTTCAGCTTGGACTTGTTATCCACCTTGTCGAACAGCGTGAAGTTCATCAACGCCAGGCCCAAGTCTGTGATGTAGAACATCCGCTTCGGGTTGTCGAAGTGGACGATGCGACCGTCGATGTCACCTTCGTCTTCCGGCTCGGCCGGTGCGTCTTCGAGTTCGACCACGCGGCAGGTGAAGCGCGGTGTGCGGGTGTGCGTCAGATATTCGAATTCATCGTGCGACACTTCGCCGGACGGTGTGACGGCAATGGCGAAGCCCCAGATAAAGCGCGGGGTCGGCAGATCCGACAGCTCGTCGATTTCATCCATCCTTGTTTCTCCAGTCTGATGACGGCTTGTATTAACGGCGCATTATCGCGCGACCCGTGCTGCACGGAAAGCACAATGCACGCCCGACATGATGGGGCGCAGAAATGACCGACCCGCGTATACAGCGCATACGAGACGGCCTGGCCGCCCGGCAGGCGTTCGACGCTGATGCGCTCGTTCCTTGGATTGTTGCCGGACAACGTGTCGGCTGGCTGAGCCGTGAGCGCGCTTCGCAGCTTGCGCGCTGGCCGCAGTGGTTCGATGTACTGGCGCAGCGGGTCGATTTGCGGGAGACGCTCGCTACCGAGGCCGACCGCACCGCGGCGCTGGCTGAAGTCATCATGCGCCTGGCGGAAGACGGCCACGTGCGCGGCTGGCGCGACGAGCGTTTCGCCGTCAACACCGGTTGGGGCACGCCCACGCTGGCGCTGATCGAACGCGCCGCCGCACGCTTCTTCGGCATCCGAACCTACGCTGCGCACATGAACGGCCTGATCGACGGTGCTGATGGGGCCGGCGCGGCGCTCTGGCTGGCCCGCCGCGCCCAGACCAAGCCGATCGATCCCGGCATGTGGGACAACCTCGTCGCCGGCGGCATCGGCCACGGCTTCGATGCGCGCGGTGCGCTGGAAAAGGAATGCTGGGAAGAGGCGGGCATCGGCGCCGATCTGGCGGCTCGTCTGGTGCCGCGCGGCACACAGGATGTGCTGCGCGAAGTGCCCGAGGGTATCCAGTGCGAAACACTTTTTGCCTTCGACCTGACGCTGCCGGCCAGCTTCGTCCCCGCGAATCAGGACGGCGAGGTAGCCGGCCACCTGCGCGCCAGCCCCGACGCGGCGCTTGATATCATGGCGGACTTCGCGATGACGGTCGACGCCACGCTCGTTACCCTTGATGCCCTGGCGCGCCTGGGTTTGCCACATGCGCCGCAGCGGTTTGCGTCCGACAACAATACATAAAACGCTTCATGAGTCACTCCGGTTTCATTCTTACCCTGTCGTGCCCGGACCAGCCGGGCATCGTCCACGCCGTGTCGGGTCTGCTTTTCGAGCAGGGCTGCAACATTCTCGATTCGGACCAGTTTGGCGACGAATTCACGGGCCGTTTCTTCATGCGCGTGCATTTTGTTCCGCAGGGCCAGCCGCTGGACCTTGCCGTGTTGCGTGACTGCTTTGCACCCATCGGCGAACGTTTCTCCATGCAGTGGGGCATGTTCGACGCTGCAGTCAAGCCGCGCGTGATGATCCTGGTTTCGAAGATCGGCCATTGCCTGAACGACCTGCTGTTCCGTGCACGCGCCGGCCAACTGCCGATCGAGATTGCGGCCATCGTCTCGAACCACCGCGATTTCTATCAACTGGCCGCGTCGTACGACGTGCCGTTCATGCACCTGCCGTTGCTGCAGGCGACGGACGCTCAGAAGGCGCAGCAGGAAGCCCGCATCTGGGAGATCGCGCAGGAGCAGCAGATCGACCTGGTCGTGCTCGCGCGCTATATGCAGATCCTTTCCGACGATCTGTGCCGCAAGCTGGAAGGCCGCGCCATCAACATCCACCACTCGTTCCTGCCGAGCTTCAAGGGCGCGAAGCCGTATTACCAGGCGCATGAGCGCGGTGTGAAGCTGATCGGCGCAACGGCCCACTACGTGACGGCCGACCTGGATGAAGGCCCGATCATCGAGCAGGAAATCGAGCGCGTGGACCACAGCATGGACCCTGAGCAACTCACCGCAGTCGGCCGCGACGTGGAATGCGTGGCGCTCGCCCGCGCCGTGAAGTGGCATGCCGAACACCGCATCCTGCTCAACGGCCACAAGACCGTCGTCTTCAAGTAATCCAGTCAAAGTAGGGGAGCGCGCGATGCGACAGATCATTCTCGATACCGAAACCACCGGCCTGAATGCCGCCACCGGCGACCGCGTGATCGAAATCGGCTGCGTGGAGATGGTCAACCGCCGCCTGACCGGCCGCAACCTGCATTTCTACATCAACCCCGAGCGTGAGATCGACGCGGGCGCGATGGCCGTGCACGGCATCACCAACGAATTCGTGGCCGACAAGCCGAAGTTCGCCGAGATCGTCAACGAAATCCGCGACTATGTGCAGGGCGCCGAGGCGATCATTCACAACGCGGCGTTTGACTTGGGCTTCCTGGATATGGAATTCCAGCGCCTCGGCCTGCCGGCATTCCGTGAACACCTGTCGGGCCACATCGACACGCTGCGCGAGGCGCGCCAGATGTTCCCGGGCAAGCGCAACTCCCTGGATGCGCTGTGCGACCGTCTGGGCGTGAGCAACGCGCACCGTACGCTGCACGGCGCATTGCTGGATGCGGAACTGCTGGCCGAGGTCTACCTGGCCATGACACGCGGCCAGAACACGCTGGTGATCGACATGCTGGAGTCGGGCGAAGGCGCATCGGCCGAAGCTGTCGCCGTCGACCTGAGCGCGCTGCAATTGCCGGTGCTGCTGGCGACCGAAGCCGAAGCCGAAGCGCATGCCGGCGTGCTCAAGGAGATCGACAAGGCCAGCGGTGGCAAGACCGTCTGGGCGCGCGACGCTGCGGAATCAGCGCCGCCGGCTGCCTGATCAAAAAAATGTGCGGGCAGGGTATTTACACGGCAGCACCTTTTCTTCATAATCTCGTTTTCACCGCATTCGGGTGGTTAGCTCAGCGGTAGAGCACTGCCTTCACACGGCAGGGGTCACAGGTTCAATCCCTGTACCACCCACCAAACTGGCGAAAAATCGCTTAAAAGGCCCTCAGGCAAACGCCGAGGGCCTTTTTCTTTGTCCGCGCTCTCCGTGCGGGCTTTTCGGGCCGCCTATTCGTCGCGTCCGGCCAAGCTTCCATCTGGCGCAAAAAAGAGACACTTTCGGTCGATCCGTTTCAGTCGTTCCCCCTCGAGCTGCGAGTGCATGTCGCGCGATAAAACGTATTTCGCCCCATGCTTTGCACAATGCTTTGTTGCGTCCCAGGGAGAAAGGCTGCCGCTACAAGCGTCGCGTCGCTGGTGCGCGCTATGCGCGATACCACAGTTGGCGAGACAGGAAAACGCAGGGATATCCCCCTCCCGGATTCAGCGTGCGCGCGGGAACTCGCGCTGATCGGTTACGTACCAACCTGCGAGCGCGGGCAGGTGGCATGGGTACGCTTTCTGCTGTGCTCGGGGTGGCAGGCCGTCGTGGTGCACGTGTGGATGCATCGTGCAAGGTTCGTTTAGCACTTGATGCAGTCGAGCGCTAACGCAATCGCGACGTGTTGTGCACCGTTCCAGGCTATCAACCGTTCTTGTGATCATCGGTGATTCGTCTACAGTGGAATCAGCAACGCACGCAAGAACTAGCCTGGCTCTCGCTTGTTGGTGTGGAGTAGGGAAGAAATCTACGGGGGAGATATGGATATTTTCCGCCACTACGCAACGCGTTTTGAAGCTCGCAAAGAGGACGAGTACAGCATCCAGGAGTATCTGGATATCTGCAAAAAAGACTCGACCGCCTATGCGACTGCCGCCGAGCGCATGCTCACCGCGATCGGTCAGCCGGAACTGGTGGACACTCACCACGATCCTCGGCTGTCACGATTGTTCTTCAACAAGGTCATCAAGATCTATCCGGCCTTCCGGGAGTTCTACGGCATGGAGGACACGATCGAGCAGATCGTCTCCTTCTTCAAACATGCCGCGCAAGGTCTTGAAGAGCGCAAACAGATCCTTTATCTGCTCGGGCCTCCGGGCGGCGGCAAATCCTCGCTTGCCGAGAAGTTGAAGGCGCTGATGGAGCAGATTCCCATCTACGCGCTCCAGGGCTCGCCCATTCACGAGTCCCCGCTCGGGCTGTTCTCGCCTGACGAAGACGGCAAGATTCTGGAGGAGGATTACGGCATCCCGAGGCGCTATCTGAACACGATTGCCTCCCCTTGGGCGGTCAAGCGGCTGCATGAGTTCAACGGTGACATCACGCGCTTCCGCGTGGTGAAGCTACATCCGTCGGTGCTGTCGCAGATTGCGATTTCCAAGACGGAACCGGGCGACGAGAACAATCAGGACATTTCGTCTCTGGTGGGCAAGGTCGACATCCGCAAGCTGGAGGACTATCCGCAAGACGATCCGGATGCGTATTCGTATTCGGGCGGGCTGTGCCTGGCCAATCGGGGTTTGCTTGAGTTCGTTGAGATGTTCAAGGCGCCGATCAAGGTGCTGCATCCGCTGCTGACGGCCACGCAGGAAGGCAACTACAAGGGCACGGAGGGCTTTGGCGCGATCCCGTTCGATGGCGTCATCCTGGCGCACTCGAACGAGGCGGAGTGGCAGAGCTTCAAGTCCGATCGCAACAACGAGGCGTTCCTTGATCGCATCTACATCGTCAAGGTGCCGTATTGCCTGCGCGTCTCGGACGAGGTGAAGATCTACGACAAGCTGCTGCGCAACAGCTCGCTGGCCGCAGCGCCGTGCGCGCCGAACACGCTGAAGATGATGGCCCAGTTCGCAGTGCTCACGCGCATCAAGGAGCCCGAGAATTCCAACATCTTCTCGAAGATGCGCGTGTATGACGGCGAGAGCCTGAAAGATGTCGACCCGAAAGCCAAGTCGTATCAGGAGTACCGCGACTTTGCCGGCATCGACGAGGGCATGACGGGGTTGTCGACGCGCTTTGCCTTCAAGGTGCTCTCGAAGGTGTTCAACTTCGATGGGACGGAGGTGGCGGCCAATCCGGTGCACTTGCTGTATGTGCTCGAACAGCAGATCGAGCGCGAGCAGTTCCCGCCGGAGACGGAATCCAAGCTGATGTCCTATATCAAGGAATACCTCACGTCGCCATACGTGGAGTTCATCGGCAAGGAGATTCAGACCTCGTATCTGGAGTCCTATTCGGAGTACGGGCAGAACATCTTCGACCGCTACGTGGTGTTTGCCGACCTGTGGATTCAGGATCAGGAATATCGCGACCCGAACACTGGCGAGATTCTCGATCGCAGCGCGTTGAACGATGAGCTGGAGAAGGTGGAAAAACCGGCGGGCATTTCCAACCCGAAGGATTTCCGCAATGAGATCGTCAATTTCGTGCTGCGGGCGCGGGCCAAGAATGGCGGAAAGAATCCCGTCTGGACCAGCTACGAGAAGCTGCGCGCGGTGATCGAGAAGCGGATGTTCTCGACCACGGAGGATCTGCTGCCCGTGATCTCGTTCAATGCCAAGTCGTCGCATGATGACAAGGAGAAGCACGAGAACTTCGTCAACCGCATGGTGGAGAAGGGCTATACCCAGAAGCAGGTCCGCTTGCTGGTGGAGTGGTATCTGCGCGTCAGGAAGTCATCTTAAGGAGATAAGGAGAGGGCAAGGACACCCAGCGAACTTCCAATCGAGGGCAGTCACATGGGCACGATCATTGATCGGCGGGAGAACGGTGGCGGCAAAAGCACCGTCAACAAGCAACGCTTCATCAAGCGTTACCGAGACCAGATCCGCCGTGCAGTGGCCAAGGCGGTGACGGGTCGCAAGATCATGGACATCGAGCAGAGCGGGCAGGTGTCCATTCCCGTCAAGGACATCTCCGAGCCCATGTTCCACCACGGCTCGGGCGGGCGCCGAGAAGGCGTTCACCCGGGCAACAAAGAGTTCATTCGCGGCGACAGCTTCGACCGCCCGCAGCAGGGCAGCGGCGGCTCCGGTTCGCAGGCCAGCGACTCGGGCGAGGGCGAAGACGATTTCATCTTCACGCTCTCGCGCGA
The DNA here is from genome assembly GCF_000607165.1 of Ralstonia pickettii. Taxonomy (GTDB): domain Bacteria; phylum Pseudomonadota; class Gammaproteobacteria; order Burkholderiales; family Burkholderiaceae; genus Ralstonia; species Ralstonia holmesii. The sequence continues at coordinate 85,830 of NZ_JFZG01000004.1, forward strand.
GGACTTTCTCAACTTCTTTTTCGAAGACATGGCGTTGCCCGATCTTGCCAAGCGCAGCCTGGCCAAGATCGCGGAGGTGCGCAAGGTGCGTGCGGGTTTTTCGCTCGATGGCACGCCGTCCAACCTGTCGATTCTGCGGACGATGCGCAGCTCGCTCGGTCGCCGCATTGCATTGTCCAGCCCGTATCAGCGCCGTCTGCATGAGCTGGAAGGCGAGTACAACGAGGAGCTGGAAAACGACGGCCCTTACAGCGTGCGCGCGCAAGAGCTGATGAAGGAGATGCGACATCTGCGCTCGTGCCTGGATCGCGTGCCGTTCATTGAAAAGCTCGACCTGCGCTACAACAACCGCGTGCTGCGTAAGCGTCCGCAGGCGCAGGCGGTGATGTTCTGCGTGATGGACGTATCCGGCTCGATGGACGAATCGCGCAAGGACTTGGCCAAGCGTTTCTTCATGCTGCTTTATCTGTTCCTGAAGCGGAACTACGAACGCATCGACGTCGTCTTCATCCGCCACCACACCGTGGCTAAGGAGGTGGATGAGGAGGATTTTTTCCACTCACGCGAGTCGGGTGGCACTGTTGTGTCGAGTGCACTCAAACTGATGGCGGAAGTGATTCAGGAGCGTTATTCGCCAAGCCAATGGAACATCTACTGCGCGCAGGCTTCGGATGGCGACAACTGGGCAGGGGACTCAGAGCTGTGCGCCAAGATCCTGCGCGAGTCGATCCTGCCGCTGACGCAGTACTACGCCTATGTTGAGGTGGTCTCCACGGAGCCGCAGAACCTGTGGGAGGAGTATCTTACGTTGAAGGCTGGGCACGAGAACTTCGCGATGCAGCGCATTCTCAAGGCGGACGAGATCTATCCGGTGTTGCACGAGCTGTTTCAGAAGCGCGCCGCCTGATCGCTGATCGGGCTGCAGGAGTTGCCGCCAGCCGGGCACTGCCGCCGCGCAGTGGCAGCGTGTGCCATGGCGAGCACGCCACCTGTGACCCTGTGTGATGGACCAACGGGAACGAGCATGGCCTACCTATCTACGGGCTCGGAATGGACCTTCGAGCTGATCAGGCGTTACGACCAAAGCATCGCCCAGATTGCCGCAGATTTCGGCCTGGACACCTATCCGAACCAGATCGAGATCATCACCGCCGAGCAGATGCTCGATGCCTACGCGTCGTCCGGCCTGCCGCTGGGCTACAACCATTGGTCATACGGCAAGCACTTCCTTGCATCGGAGCGCGGCTACCAGCGCGGCCTCATGGGGTTGGCGTACGAGATCGTCATCAACTCGAACCCCTGCATCGCATATCTGATGGAGGAGAACACGATGCCGATGCAGGCGCTGACCATCGCGCATGCCTGCTACGGCCACAACTCCTTCTTCAAGGGCAATTACCTGTTCCGGACGTGGACGAACGCGGACGCTATCGTCGATTACCTGCTCTTCGCCAAGAACTACGTGGCTGAATGCGAACAGCGCTACGGCGAGCAGGAGGTGGAACTGCTGCTCGACTCCTGCCACGCGTTGCAGAACTACGGTGTCGATCGATATCGACGGCCCAAGAAGCTGTCTATCAACGAAGAGCAAGCCCGCCAGGCGGAGCGCGAGAAATACCTTGAAGCACAGGTAAACGATCTGTGGCGTACGCTGCCCACGCACCGGGCACGCGCCCTGGCAACCGCTGATGACGTGCCGGAGCCTGATCCGCAGTTTCCGCCCGAGCCGGAAGAGAACCTGCTGTACTTCATCGAGAAGAACGCGCCCAAGTTGCAGCCGTGGCAACGAGAAATCGTGCGTATCGTGCGCAAGATTGCGCAGTACTTCTATCCGCAGCGGCAGACCAAGGTGATGAACGAAGGCTGGGCCACCTTCTGGCACTACACCATCCTGCACAAGCTGTACGACGAGAAGCTCGTCAACGATGCGTTCATGCTTGAGCTGCTGCAGGCGCATACCAACGTGATCTATCAGCCGCCGTTTAATAGCCCGTACTACAGCGGCTTGAACCCGTACACCCTGGGCTTTCTGATGTTCCAGGACATCCGGCGCATTTGCGAATCGCCGGAAGAAGAGGACTACCGCTGGGCGCCCGAGATTGCAGGCAGCGATTGGCAGAAGACACTCGACTTCGCCATGCGCAACTTCAAGGACGAGAGCTTCCTGCTGCAGTTTCTCTCGCCGCGTGTGATCCGCGAGTTGAAGCTGTTCTCCGTGCTCGATGACGATCGCGACGCCAAGCTGCGCGTCACCGCCATCCACGACGACGATGGCTATCGCAAGATCCGAGAGTTGTTGGCAGGGCAGTACGATCTCTCGAACATCGAGCCCAACATCCAAGTGACCAACGTTGACGTGGGCGGAGATCGCTCATTGACGCTGCGCCATTTACAGAGCAACCGCCGCCCGCTCGGGCCGAACTACGAAGAGATGCTGCGGCACGTCGTACGCCTATGGGGCTTTACGTGCCGGCTGGAGGTGGTCTACGAAGACGGGCGACGCGAGATGAAGCACGAGTGCAAGCCTGAGTAGCTCACGTACGCTTCCTCAAGGCCAGCTTTGCGCTGGCCTTCTTTTTGTTCGCCGCAGACGCGGATGTCGGTCATGCTGCTCACTGAGCAGCTACATGCCGAAGCGGAAATGGCCGCTACGGAGCACGATGTTGTGCGAGTCCGTCAGCTTGAACAGCGAGCGCGCCATGTCTTCAATGGTGCCGCGGTGGCTTTCCATGGCTTGCAGCAGATCTTCCTGCCGCCACGAGCGGGCGCCGAAATGTTCTTCGAGCGCTTCAGCCGTCACCGCATAGCAGGCCGGGATGCCGTCGACGCTTGCGGTGCAGGTGAGAGTGAGATCCGCGGCGCAATAGCGTGGCGGGCTGGTGTGGAACTCGATGATTTCCATGGGCGGCCTCCATGAAAAAACGGCGATGCACCGTGCGCCGCCTTCCAATCAGTGTATGGCGTGGTCGCGTGAATGCAATGTGGTCAGTCAGGTTAGTGTTTTCGCCCAGCGGTGAACCTCAGGGCCCGTGACGTCCGAAAAGGCAGCGGAGGCCACGGGCAGGTGCGCGTCGCGGCGCTACATCGCACACATCTGCAGGCGGACGAGGCTCGCCTTGCAGCGCGAGAGCCAGAGCGCGGCCTCGGTCCGATTGTTGACGCCAATCTGCCGGAACAGCGCGTACAGATGGTTCTTGATGGTGCCTTCAGCCACGTTGAGCACGCGACAGATCTGCTTGTTGGACTTGCCCTCTGCAAGCAGTTGCAGCACCTCATGCTGCCGCGGCGTGAGCCGGCGCCAGAGTTCAGCCGGACTTTCTCCCGGGCTTTGGCGCGGGTCGTCGGGTGAGAGATTGCTGATGGGCGGCAAGTAGACTGCGCCCGAGGTAATGCGTTGCAGGGCTTCGAGCAGAACGTCGGCCGTGGCTTGCCGGTCGACCACGCCGGCCGCGCCGAAGCGCAGCGCGTCGCCCACCACGTGCCGGCCGACAGCTTGCACCGTCAGTAGCACAGGCACTTCCGGCAGCACCGCTTTCAACTCCGACAGGCGTTGCCGTGCGTCGTCGTCCTGTGCGCTCCATTCCATCACGACGGCTCTGGGTTCGGCTTGCCGGCAAGCCGGCCCGATTTGCACGGCGTAGTGTGTATCGATAAACACACCCTGCGCGTCGAGTGCATTCAATACATTGGACACACCTGCCGCAAAAAGCGGCAAGCTATCGATTACCAGAATATTCATCGACCCCTCGTACTTCAGTTAATTATTTTCAGAGAAACCGATTATTTTGTAGGGCGGGATCGATCCGGATGCATTGAAACAGAAGTTCAGTGCCGAAAGTCACGGGCGGCCTGTCGATACGTACTGGGCCGCTGTTCCGTGGCCTTGGCTGGGACTTTCGCGGCATCGAACCCCGCAGGAAAAACTCTTACTTTGGATTCGGGCGCACAAACCTGTGCGTCCAAATAATTCAATGTGAGGAGTTTTAAATGGACAACGGACTTATCGGGTCGGTTATCAATGCGCTGCCGATCGACAAGATGATCTCTGCGCCGCTGCAGGCGATGATCGCGGCGCAAACCTCAGCGGCAAAATCCTATGCGGATTTTCTGCTGCAGGTGTGTATTCAGAACGGCAAAGCCGTTGCGGTGCAATTTGACTACGACGAAACCATCGTCGACGAGAAGGGGGTGTCGCAGGGCACGATCCAGAAGACGATGCGCATTCCGTTGCTGTGTGCGGTCGTGCATCCGGTGATCGCCATCGAGGAAGGCACGATCGATTTCGAGCTGGAGATTTCACAGTCGGAGAAATCCTCGTCCAGCACCGAGGCGGAAGGGTCGTTCCAGGCCAAGCTCGGCTGGGGCCCGTTCAGCGTGTCGGTCTCGGGCCGCGCCTCGCACAAGTCGGAGCAGACCCGTAGCACCGACACGCGCGCCAAGTACTCCTTCCACACCCAGGTCAAGCGTCAGAACCCGCCGGAAGCGCTGATGCGCGTGATGGAGTTTTTGACTGACGCGGCAACCAAGCCGGTCGTGGTCAAGGGCAAGGAGAACGACGTCAAGCCGCTGCCCGCCACGCCGACCGACGGCACGATGATCGGCGAAAAGGCGCCCGCTGGCGGCAACGCGCCGGCCCCGGCACCGGCAAATCCGTAAGCCGCCACGGCGATGGACGCCGGCCGGCCTCCCCACGGCCGGTGTCCTGATCGGTGCGCGCCTGTCGCGCGCCGCCTATTGATCTGATCGATCCGACCGACCCGACACCATGTTCAATCTCTTCAGCCGCCGCGGGCGTGATGATGACCGTGCGTCGTCAGCGCCCGCAACACCACCAGCGCCGTCCGCCAGCGCGCCATCAGCGCCACCTGTGGCAGCGCAACCTGCTGGGCCTTCCGATGCCACGCCGTTTCCCGAGACTGGGTCCGATGCGCCTCCGCCGTCGCCACCAGGTTCGTCGCCGCCGGGCGGCGGCACCGGTGGTGGCAGCAACAGCCACGGTCATCCGGGCTTGAATGGCCTGACGCTCGACGACATCACGCGCGGCATGCAGCACGCCGCCGCGTCTGCCAACCAGATGCTTGCGCAGCAATACACCGCGCTGCTCGACCAGTTTTTTGATGCCGACGAGAGCGGCACGCTGGTCGCCCGCGAGGTGGAGCTTGCGCTCGACAGTCAGCACCGGCTTGCGCTGCCGCTGGTCTCGCTGGCGATGCCGCGCGGCATCGCGCTCGATGAGATGACGGTGAACATGACCGTGCGCAGCGACATCGCCGAGGCCCTGCCTTTACACGGTGCAGCCGCGGGCGGCGTTGGCCGGTTCTACGTCTCGCTTGCACCGCACTCCAAACGCGATACGGGCCGCGACAGCGAGCACATCGACATCGAGATGAAATTCACGGCGCTGCAGCCGCCAGAAGCCGTGATGCGGCTGATCGACGAATACACGAATCGGCTGGTGCCAAGGCCCGTGCAGCCGAATGCCGGCGGTTCCGATGGCCCCGACACCCCCACCACGCCCCAGGAGAAGAGCGATGAGCACTGAGCACAACCCGCGCACCACCGGCGAGCGAGGCCTCGCGCTGATCAAGGAATCGGAAGGGCTGCGTCTGTCGACGTATCTGGATGCGGTCGGCAAGCCGACCATCGGTTACGGCCACCTGATTCGCCCCGGCGAGACCTTCAACGGTCCGATCTCGCAGCAGCAAGCGGAAGCGCTGCTGCGCAAAGACCTTGCCGACACCGAACAAGGCATTGCTAAAGCCGTGCGCGTGTCGATCACGCAGGGTCAGTTCGACGCGCTGGCGTCCTTCGTCTTCAACCTGGGAGCAGGGCGGCTGCGCTCGTCAACGCTGCTGCGCAAGCTCAACGCCGGCGACTACGCCGGCGCGGCCAACCAATTCCTGCTGTGGGACAAGGCAGGCGGCAAGCCGCTCAAGGGGCTGACGAAGCGTCGTCAGGCCGAACGCAAGTTGTTCCTGTCCTGATTCACAACCACGTTATTTCACCGGAGAAGCTCGCATGCATACCGAACCGATGTCCGTGATTCCGACCACCCGCCCGCGCCGCCTGTATCGTGCATTGACGTGGCTTGCCGCCGCAGCCGTGGCGATCGGCGTGTCCTACGCCCGCGCGGCCGAGAATGTTGCGCCAAGCTGCACGGCGGAGACGCAGCGTATCCGCAGCGAACTCGGAAACCAGGATCTGCCGATTTTCAATGAGCAAGCTGGGCGTTACCTCGCCGACGCGTTGATTCAGCTCTACGCTTACGGCACGCTGCCCAACCGCTACGTGCCAGAGCGCCAGGCCAACTGGGAGCCGGGCGCAAATCGCCCCGTCATGATGCAGAAGCGCAGCATCGGCGGTGACCTATGGGCGCAGACCGGCCTGTTGCAGGCCGATATCGACGATGGTCTTTCCAAGCGCGGCCCGTTGCGATTGATCTATGCGCAGGATGGCAAGCCGCAGTACATCACGACCACCGCTGCGAATGCGCCGCAGATCCCGACGCAGCGCTGCGCGGGCAAGTGAGCGAGCGTTCGGCCGCGTCAGGCGCTTGCCTGGCGCGCCATCTCGACGCCCTTGTTGGCCAGCGCATCGGCGCGCTCGTTGCCGGGGTGGCCGGCATGGCCCTTGACCCAATGCCAGCTCACGTCATGTCCGACGACGAGTTCGTCGAGCGTGCGCCAGAGGTCGTCGTTCTTGACCGGCTTCTTGTCAGCCGTCTTCCAGCCGCGCGCCTTCCAGCCGGCCAACCATTCGCTGATGCCTTTCTGCACGTACTGCGAATCGGTGTACACCTGCACCCGGCATGGCCGCTTGAGCGCGCGGAACGCCTCGATCACGGCCATCAGCTCCATGCGGTTGTTGGTGGTCAGCGCTTCGCCGCCGAAGAGTTCTTTTTCATGGCTGCCCGAGACGAGCACGGTGCCCCAGCCGCCAAGGCCGGGGTTGCCCTTGCATGCGCCATCGGAATAGACGGTGACTTCCTGCATTGAGAAAACGATGGGTGATCAGTGAGTGGAACGGGCGCGATCAGGCGCCCGATTTGCCGTCACGCGCGGTGGCCGACGGCGCCTTGGTCGAATGCGAGCCCGAAGGCGTCGCGACCGGCGTACCTGCCGGCACCAGTGACGGCGACTTACGCGTCTTCCATGCCGGACCGACCAGACGCATGGTGCGCACGCGCTTGACAGCTTGCAGCATGTAAACCGCGCCGAAGATCGGCCACCAGCGGTCGCCGGCCTTCTCCATGAAGGCGGTGCGCTGCAGCCATTTGTCCGAGCGATTGGGCGGACAGTAGCAGCCGAAACGGCCGCGCACGATATCAAATCCGAGCAGCTTGAGCCAGTCTTTCAGGCGCGTGAACGCAATCATCTGGCTCTGCGCAGGCAGGAACGATTCCGTGCCCAGGCGGCGCATGCCCTGGCGCATGCCCCACAAACTCAGTGGGTTGAAGCCGGTGATGACCAGACGCCCCTCGGGCATCAGCACGCGAGCCACTTCGCGCAGCACTTCATGCGGGTCATCCGTGAACTCCAGCACGTGGGGCAGCGCGACGAGGTCGATGCTCTGCGAAGCGAAGGGCAGTTCGTCATAGCGGCAGATCACGCGGGGTGTGGCCTGCCGCTGTGGTGTGCTGGTGTCGGGCTCCCCGTCGGCCGCATCGGCGGATTCGGCGGGGTCGCCGTCCATCGGGTCGAGCGTTTCAGTGGGGGCCGTCGGGTCGATGTCGTCCACCACGCGCGCGATCAGCGGGATGCGGTTCTCGCGCAGCGCCCCAAAACCAGGGTGGCCGAGCTGCAGCGCGTGATAGCCGAACATGTCGGCCACCGTGCGATCGAACTGGGCCTGTTCCCAGCGCAGGACGTATTGCCCGGGCGGTGAAGCGAGCCAGTGGTGCCAATCTATAATGCGACGATCGTTAGAGGAGTCGGACATGGTCCAGGGTGGTGTGCCGCGTGGTGTAGCGCTTGAGGTGGAGGCGATCGCTGCGTTTACCGACAATTATATTTGGGCACTACACGATGGCCGTGTGGCTGCTGTCGTCGACCCGGGCGACGCGCAACCGGTGCTGCGCTTCCTGAAGGAGCGCGGGCTTACGCTCGGTGCCATTGTAATCACACATCATCATGGCGATCACGTCGGCGGGGTGCGCGAACTGCTCGCGGCGTATCCGGAGAATCCCGAGGGTGTGCCGCTGCCGGTCATCGGCCCAGCGGGTGAATCGATCCCAGGACGCACGCAGGCCGTGCGTGAAGGCGATGTCGTTACGCTCACGCAGCCGGCCGCAACATTCCGGGTGATCGATGTGCCGGGTCATACCAGCGGTCACGTCGCCTATGTGGGGCACCTTCAGGGTAATGCCGCATCGGCGAGCCTGTTTTGTGGCGATACACTCTTCGCCACCGGTTGCGGCCGGCTTTTTGAGGGTACGCCTGCGCAGATGCGCGCGTCGCTGGCCAAGCTGGCGGCGCTGGCGCCCGATACGCGTGTCTACTGCGCGCATGAATACACTGCATCGAATGTGCGCTTTGCGCGTGCAGTCGAACCTGGCAACGCCGACTTGGCGGCCTGGGAGGATGAGGTAACGGCGTTGCGGGCCGAGGGCCGCTCGACTGTACCCACTACCATTGGCCACGAGCGGGCGACCAATCCCTTCATGCGATCGGATGACGGCAATGTGACGCATGCCGTGGCACGCCATGCCGGAATCGACGCCGACGATCCGGTTGCTGTATTCGCCGCGTTGCGCCAGTGGAAGAACGATTTCCGTTGAGAATGCTCGGCGCGCGGCGATGACGCGGCCAGATGTGATGTATCCAGCAGGCACCCCGCCGGGTGAACGCGGGTTGACGCGGTCGGATGCGTTTCTTACTATCTGGGGCAATTTTTAGCCCTAACCTCATAGAACTTGATGCGATCCGTGCGACTTCTTGCGGCAACTGTGCTCAGTCTGCTCCTTGCGGCCTGTGCAACGGCCCCCGGGCCGAGCGCCGACACAGCCAGCACCAGCGCCTCCACCGGCACCGGCCAAGCCGCTGCGCCGGTCGTCAATGTCGATCAGCAGCCCGTGGGGGCCCTGAAAGGGCCGGCCAAGGATCTCTGGGCGCGCATTCGCCAGGGTTTCTCCATGCCCGACCTGCAAAGCTCGGCAGTGGACGATCGTACCGACTGGTATGCGCAGCGCCCCGACGCCTTCCGCCGTATGGTGGATCGCTCCAACCGCTACCTGTATCACATCGTCGAAGAGCTGGAGCGGCGCAACATGCCCACCGAGCTCGCCCTGCTGCCCTTCGTGGAAAGTGCGTTCAACCCGCAGGCTGTATCGAGCGCCAAGGCCGCTGGAATGTGGCAGTTCATCCCGAGCACTGGCAGGACCTACAACCTCAAGCAGAACGTCTTCCAGGACGAGCGCCGCGATGTGCTTGCCTCGACCGATGCTGCGCTTGACTATCTTTCCAAGCTGCACGACCAGTTTGGCGACTGGCAACTCGCGCTGGCTGCCTACAACTGGGGCGAAGGTGCCGTTGCGCGGGCGATTGCGCGCAACCAGGCAGCCGGCCTGTCGACCGATTACGTCAACCTGAACATGCCCGCCGAGACGCGCATGTACGTGCCCAAACTCCAGGCGGTGAAGAACATCATCGCCAACCCGGAGCGCTACGGCGTCACGCTGCCTGAGATTCCCAACCATCCATACTTCGTCACCGTCACAACGTCACGCGATATTGATGTGACGCTGGCCGCTAAGCTGGCCAACCTGCCGATGGATGAGTTCAAGGCGCTCAACCCATCGTTCAACCGGCCGGTGATCCTTGGCGCATCCAACCCCCAGATCCTGCTGCCGTACGACAACGCCGAAACGTTCCAGTACAACCTGAACACGTATCGCGGTGGCCTTTCCAGCTGGACGGCCGTGACGGTCGGCAACCGTGAGCGCGTGGAAGCGTTGGCGGCGCGGCTGAAGGTTGATCCCGACACCATTCGCGAGATCAACCGCATTCCGAAAGGCATGCGCTTGAAGGCCGGCTCCACCGTGGTCGTACCGCGTGCCGACGGCGCCCAGGAAAACGCACCCGACATCAGCCCCGAATTGGCTGAGAACGCCACCATGGCGGTCGAACCCGACATGCCGGATCTCAGAAAGGTGGTGGTGCGCGCAGGCAAGCGCGACACGGTTGCGGGTCTGTCGCGGCGCTACGGCGTGTCTGTTGCCCAGATTCGTGCGTGGAACCAGTTGCCTGGCGACGCCATCCCCAAGGGTCACAGCGTCGTGCTGATGCTGCCGCAAGCGCGCGGTGGCAGTCGCGGCGGCCACGTGCGCGTGATGCGCGTCTCGGCTACGACATCGCGCGCCACGGCGGCAACCACGCGCGTGCCGACTGCGAAGGTGGCCGGCAAGCCGGTGGTCAAGGCTAAACCGGTGGCAAGCTCATCGAGTTCGGCCAAGCGCAAGAAGCGCTGAGTCTGGCGAGAGAAACGGCGTCCTGCGGGGCGCCGTTTTGTTTTGGGGCGGCGGTAAGACCTGCGTAAGTTGGCGACCGCAAAGTAGGTGCATCCGAGCACAATCAAGATTGAGCCATCGCACACGATGGCCAGGAGACAACGTCATGCCCATGTCCGCCGCGTATCGCGCGCTGTATCAGCGCTCCATTGACGACCCCGCTGGCTTTTGGGGCGAGCAGGCGCAGCGCATCGAGTGGCAAACGCCGTATTCGGCAGTCCTCGACGATTCGCGCATGCCGTTCGCCAAGTGGTTCGTGGGCGGACGCACCAACCTCTGCCACAACGCCGTCGACCGGCATCTCGCCACGCGTGGCGAGCAAGCGGCGCTGGTGTATGTCTCCACCGAAACCGGCCTGGAGACTACGTACACGTATCGCCAGCTCCATCGGGAGGTCAACCGCATGGCGGCGAGCCTGCAGGCGCTGGGGGTCAAACGTGGCGATCGCGTGCTGATTTACCTGCCGATGATTCCCGAAGCCGCGTTTGCCATGCTGGCCTGTGCGCGCATCGGCGCGATCCATTCGGTGGTGTTCGGTGGCTTCGCATCCAACAGTCTCGCCACGCGCATCGACGACGCCACGCCGCGCGTGATCGTCAGTGCGGATGCAGGCTCGCGAGCGGGCAAGGTGGTCGAATACAAACCGTTGCTTGACGCGGCGATTGACTTGGCCGCGCACAAGCCTGAGCGCGTGTTGCTCGTCGATCGCAAACTCGCGCCCATGCGGCACAACCCGCGCGACGCTGATTACGCAACGCTCGCGGCAGAGCACGCGAATGCCGATGTGCCGTGCGAATGGATGGAGTCGAGCGAGCCCTCGTACATCCTCTACACCTCGGGTACGACTGGCAAACCGAAAGGCGTCCAGCGCGACACCGGCGGCTATGCGGTGGCGCTGGCGGCGTCGATGCCGCTCATTTTTGGTACGCAGCCCGGCGACACGATGTTTACAGCATCGGATGTCGGCTGGGTGGTGGGACACAGCTACATCGTTTATGCGCCGCTGCTCGCGGGCCTGACGACGGTCATGTACGAAGGCACGCCAATCCGCCCTGACGGCGCGGTCTGGTGGCGCATCGTCGAGCAATACCGCGTGAATGTGATGTTCACCGCGCCCACTGCCATTCGCGTGCTCAAGAAGCAGGATCCGGCGCTACTGCAGCGACATGATCTGTCGAGTCTGCGGCGCCTGTTCCTTGCTGGCGAGCCGCTGGACGAGCCCACCGCCAGTTGGATCGGCGAGGCGTTGCACAAGCCCATCGTCGACAACTACTGGCAGACCGAGACCGGCTGGCCGATGTTGGCCATTCCGCAAGGGGTCGAGCCTTCCGAGCAAAAGCTCGGCTCGCCGGGCTTCCCGGTCTACGGCTACAAGCTCGACATCTTGGATGAGGCGACCGGAGAGCCATGCGCACCGGGCGAGAAAGGGCTTCTCGCCGTCGCCGCGCCGCTGCCGCCGGGCTGCATGACCACCGTCTGGGGCGACGATGCCCGTTTCCTGCAGACCTACTGGTCCGCCTTTCCTGGCCGGCACATCTATTCGAGCTTCGACTGGGGTGTGCGGGATGTGGAAGGCTACGTGACCATCCTGGGCCGCACCGACGATGTCATCAACGTGGCGGGCCACCGCCTCGGCACACGCGAGATCGAAGAGAGCCTCTCGTCGCATCCCGCTATCGCCGAAGTGGCGGTAGTGGGCGTGGCCGATCAACTCAAAGGGCAGGTGGCGATGGGGTTTGCCATCGTGCGCGATGCTTCGCGCATTGCCGAGCCGGCAGGGCGCCTGGCTCTGGAGGGCGAGTTGATGCGTACGGTCGAGGTGCAACTCGGTGCGGTGGCGCGGCCCTCGCGCGTGTTCTTTGTCGGGGCGCTGCCGAAAACGCGCTCCGGAAAACTGCTGCGCCGCGCGATGCAGGCCGTAGCGGAAGGGCGGGACCCCGGCGATCTGACCACCATCGAAGACCCCACGGCACTGGCTCAGGTGCAGGCTGCCATGCGGGGTGAGTAGGGCACTCCGAACGTGACGTTCTCGCCAGTGTGGAGCTGGGTGTAAGGGCATGGCGGGAGGTCACAATTCGGGCGGCACTCGACGTTAAGTCCTTCCTTTCATTGAGTTTTTTGCGGCGCCCGGGTATACTTGTTGGGTTTGAGTTCAGAAACCCATCACCCTAGCGCCAACCGCTTCCTACCTCCCGCCTACCGCCCCGTCTGCCTCGTTTCTCGGTGATTTCTGGTGAGTTCTGCCCCAGTTTCCGATTCTCGGCGCGCAAACGGCCCGGATTCCGCCCAGCCGGAATTCCGCTTCGGCGCCAAGGTGATCAGGTCGGCACAGGGTGAATCCAGCAGGAGCTACCCGTGTTGCCGTCTTTCCCGCCCGCCATCCTCGCGCTTGCAGACGGCACGGTCTTTCGTGGCTATTCCATCGGTGCGGCCGGTCATACGATCGGCGAAGTGGTGTTCAACACCGCCATCACCGGCTATCAGGAAATCCTTACCGATCCGAGCTACTCGCGCCAGATCGTCACGCTCACGTATCCGCATATCGGTAACGTTGGCGTGAACCGTGAGGACGTCGAAGCCACGAAAGTCCATGCCGCCGGCCTCATCATCAAGGATCTGCCGATCCTCGCGTCCAACTTCCGCAAGGAGCACTCGCTCTCGCATTACCTCAAGGGTGAGAAGGTCGTCGCCATTGCCGGAATCGATACCCGCAAGTTGACCAGGATCCTGCGCGAGAAGGGCGCCCAGAATGGTTGCATTCTCGCCGGCGAAGACAACGTGCAGAAGGCCATCGACCTCGCGCGTTCGTTCCCGGGCCTGTCGGGCATGGATCTGGCGAAGGTCGTGTCCGTGACCGAGCCGTACGAGTGGACCCAGACCGAATGGGCGCTGGGCAGCGGCTACGGCAAGCAGGAAGCCCCGAAGTATCACGTGGTCGCGTATGACTTCGGTGTCAAGTTCAACATCCTGCGCATGCTGGCCGAGCGCGGCTGCCGCGTGACGGTGGTGCCTGCGCAAACCAGCGCGGCCGACGTGCTGGCGCATAACCCGGACGGCGTGTTCCTCTCCAACGGCCCGGGCGATCCGGAGCCGTGCGACTACGCTATCGCTGCCGCCAAGGAATTCCTGGAGCGTCGCCTCCCGACTTTCGGCATCTGTCTGGGTCACCAGATCATGGGTCTGGCCGTGGGCGCCAAGACACTCAAGATGAAGACCGGCCACCACGGCGCCAATCACCCCGTCAAGGATCTGCAGGATGGCCGCGTGGTCATCACCTCGCAGAACCACGGCTTTGCAGTGGACCCGGAGTCGCTGCCAGCCAACGCGCGCGTGACGCACGTTTCGCTGTTCGACGGCACGCTGCAGGGCTTCGAGCTGACCGACCGTCCGGCGTTCTGCTTCCAAGGTCACCCGGAAGCGTCGCCCGGTCCGCACGACATCGCGTATCTGTTTGACCGCTTCACCGCGGCGATGGACGCAGCCAAGCAGTAAAGCAAACGAGATCGCATCGCCATGAACGCTTTCATGCTCGCCCACTTCGGCATCACCGAGTTCTGGACCTTCCTGCTCGGCACGATCTTCATCGTGCTGCTGCCGGGGCCGAACTCGATGTACGTGCTGTCGGTGGCGGCCCGCCGCGGTGTGCGCGCGGGCTACCAGGGCGCGTGTGGCGTGTTTCTGGGCGATGCCATCCTGATGGTGTTGTCGGCAGCAGGCGTGGCTTCGCTGTTGAAGGCGAGTCCGGCGCTGTTCTACGTCGTGAAGTACGTCGGTGCGGCGTATCTGGCGTGGATCGGCCTGCAGATGCTGCGTGGCGCGGTGCGCAATTGGCGCGCGCGCAAGGCCGGCGGGTCTGTCGAACAAAGCGCGGCTCCGGCCGACGAATCGCATCCGTTCAAGAAAGCGCTGGTCATCAGCCTGCTGAACCCGAAGGCGATCTTGTTCTTCATCTCGTTCTTCATCCAGTTCGTCGATCCGCATTACGCGCTGCCGGTGGTGTCGTTCGTCGTGCTTGGGCTGGTCTGCCAGATCTGCAGCTTCCTGTACCTGACCACCATCATCTTCGTGGGCGCGCGGCTGGCCGCGGCGTTCCGCGCGCGACGACGTTTGTCTGCGGGTATGAGCAGCGGCGTCGGCGCCATGTTTATCGGCTTTTCCGCCAAGCTGGCGACGGCCACACTGAATTAATCGAATCGAGCGGGTTATGCCAAAACGTACAGATATCAAAACCATCCTGATCATCGGCGCGGGTCCGATCATCATCGGCCAGGCGTGTGAATTCGATTACTCCGGCGCGCAGGCTTGCAAGGCGCTCCGTGAAGAAGGCTTCAAGGTGGTCCTGGTCAACAGCAACCCGGCCACGATCATGACCGACCCGAACACGGCCGATGTGACCTACATCGAGCCGATCACCTGGGAAGTGGTCGAGCGCATCATTGCCAAGGAGCGTCCGGATGCGATCCTGCCGACCATGGGCGGCCAGACCGCGCTGAACTGCGCGCTGGACCTGCATCGCCATGGCGTGCTGAAGAAGTACAACGTCGAGCTGATCGGCGCATCGCCCGAGGCGATCGACAAGGCTGAAGACCGTCAGAAGTTCAAAGACGCGATGACCAAGATCGGTCTGGGCTCGGCCAAGTCGGGCATTGCGCATTCGATGGACGAAGCCGTGGCCGTGCAGTCGCAAATCGCCAAGGAAACCGGCACGAGCGGCTACCCGATCGTGATCCGTCCGTCGTTCACGCTGGGCGGCACGGGCGGCGGCATCGCCTACAACCGCGAAGAATTCGAAGAGATCTGCAAGCGCGGTCTCGACCTCTCGCCGACCAACGAGCTGCTGATCGAAGAATCGCTGCTCGGCTGGAAGGAATACGAGATGGAAGTCGTGCGCGACAAGGCCGACAACTGCATCATCGTCTGCTCGATCGAAAACCTGGACCCGATGGGCATCCACACCGGTGACTCCATCACCGTGGCCCCGGCACAGACGCTGACGGATAAGGAATACCAGATCCTGCGTAACGCCTCGCTGGCCGTGCTGCGCGAGATCGGCGTGGATACCGGCGGCTCGAACGTGCAGTTCTCGATCAATCCGCAGGACGGTCGGATGATCGTGATCGAGATGAACCCGCGTGTGTCGCGTTCGTCGGCGCTGGCTTCGAAGGCGACCGGTTTCCCGATCGCCAAGGTTGCTGCCAAGCTGGCCGTGGGTTACACGCTGGACGAGTTGAAGAACGAGATTACCGGTGGCGCGACCCCGGCGTCGTTCGAGCCGTCGATCGACTACGTGGTCACCAAGGTGCCGCGTTTCGCGTTCGAGAAATTCCCGCAGGCCGACAGCCACCTGACCACGCAGATGAAGTCCGTGGGCGAGGTGATGGCCATGGGCCGTACCTTCCAGGAATCGTTCCAGAAGGCGCTGCGCGGCCTGGAAGTCGGCGTGGATGGCCTGGACGAAAAGTCCACCGACCGCGACGAGATCATCGAAGAGATCGGCGAAGCCGGTCCGGACCGCATCTGGTACCTGGGCGATGCATTCCGCCTGGGCCTGTCGATCGACGAGGTCTACTCCGAGACCGCGGTTGACCCGTGGTTCCTCGCGCAGATCGAAGACATCGTCAAGACCGAAGCGCTGGTCAAGGCCCGCACGCTGGATAGCCTGTCGGCTGCCGAGCTGCGTCTGCTCAAGCAGAAGGGCTTCTCCGACCGCCGCCTTGCCAAGCTGATGAAGACGACTTCCAAGGCCGTGCGTGAGAAGCGTATCGCCGAGAAGGTCCGTCCGGTCTACAAGCGCGTGGACACCTGCGCTGCCGAATTCGCCACCAACACCGCGTATCTGTACTCGACCTATGAGGCCGAGCACGGCGAGTGCGAAGCCGAGCCGACCAGCAACAAGAAGATCATGGTTCTGGGCGGTGGCCCGAACCGGATCGGCCAAGGCATCGAGTTCGACTACTGCTGCGTGCACGCTGCGCTGGCGCTGCGCGAAGACGGGTACGAGACCATCATGGTCAACTGCAACCCGGAAACCGTCTCGACCGATTACGACACCTCCGACCGCCTGTACTTCGAGCCGGTCACGCTGGAAGACGTGCTCGAGATCGTCGACAAGGAGAAGCCGGTCGGCGTGATCGTGCAATACGGCGGACAGACGCCGCTGAAGCTCGCGCTGGATCTGGAAGCCAATGGCGTGCCCATCATCGGCACGTCCCCGGACATGATCGATGCGGCCGAAGACCGTGAGCGCTTCCAGAAGCTGCTGCACGAGCTGGGTCTGCGTCAGCCGCCCAACCGCACCGCACGTGCGGAAGACGAAGCACTGAAGCTGGCCGAAGAAATCGGCTACCCGCTGGTGGTGCGTCCGTCGTACGTGCTGGGCGGTCGCGCGATGGAAATCGTTCATGAGCCGCGCGACCTCGAGCGCTACATGCGCGAGGCTGTGAAGGTATCGAACGACAGCCCCGTGCTGCTCGATCGCTTCCTGAACGACGCCATCGAATGCGACGTGGATTGTCTGTCTGACGGCAAGCGCGTGTTCATCGGCGGCGTGATGGAGCACATCGAGCAGGCCGGCGTGCACTCGGGCGACTCGGCTTGCTCTCTGCCGCCGTATTCGCTGTCGCAAGCCACCGTTGATGAACTCAAGCGCCAGACTGCTGCGATGGCCAAGGCGCTGAACGTGGTTGGTCTGATGAACGTGCAGTTCGCGATCCAGCAGAGGGACGGCGAGGACATCGTCTACGTGCTGGAAGTGAACCCGCGCGCTTCGCGTACGGTGCCGTATGTTTCGAAGGCGACCGGTGTCTCGTTGGCCAAGGTTGCGGCTCGCTGCATGGCAGGTCAGTCGCTGGATTCGCAAGGCATCGAGAAGGAAGTCGTGCCTGCGTACTACAGCGTCAAGGAGGCTGTGTTCCCGTTCAACAAGTTCCCGGGGGTCGACCCGGTGCTTGGACCGGAAATGCGCTCCACCGGCGAAGTGATGGGCGTTGGCAAGACCTTTGGCGAGGCGCTCTTCAAGAGCCAGCTGGCTGCCGGTTCGCGCCTGCCCGAGAAGGGCACCGTGCTGATGACGGTCAAGGACAGCGACAAGCCGCAAGCCGTGGAAGTGGCCCGTGCGCTGCATACGCTGGGCTACCCGATCGTGGCAACGCGCGGTACGGCCTCGGCCATTGAGGCCGCCGGCATTCCGGTGCGCGTGGTGAACAAGGTGAAGGACGGCCGTCCGCACATTGTCGACATGATCAAGAACAGCGAGATCGCACTCGTCTTCACGACCGTCGACGAGACGCGCGCTGCGATTGCTGACTCGCGTTCCATCCGCCAGGCAGCATTGGCTCAGCGTGTGACCTACTACACGACCATTGCCGGTGCTCGTGCCGCGGTGGAAGGTCTGAAGCACATGCAGCACCTCGACGTGTATGACCTGCAGGGCCTGCACGCGACCCTGTAAGTAAGCCCATCGTCAGGGCCCGCGACGCGGCATAGCGTCGCGGCGACCGCACGGAGAGGGGGCAGTTGCCGCCTCCGGACGGTTCGCCTAAACTAGAGCGTCCGTGTCAAAACAACGACAGCCGCCGTCAGGCGGGTGTGCGCTACGCGCCCTCCCGCTTCGCAGCGGCTGATTTTTTTGTGATTCCGAAATACTTACGATGAGCACCATTCCGATTACCAAGCGCGGTGCCGAGATGCTGAAAGACGAACTCCAACGTCTGAAGACCAAGGAGCGTCCGGCCGTCGTCAACGCTATCGCCGAGGCGCGTGCCCAGGGCGATCTGTCCGAAAACGCCGACTATGATGCCGCCAAGGAGCGCCAGGGCTTCATCGAAGGCCGTATCCAGGAAATCGAAGGCAAGCTGTCCGCCGCGCAGATCATCGATCCGGCTTCGCTGGATGCCGACGGTCGCATCGTTTTTGGCGCAACCATTGACCTGGAAGATTTGGATTCGGGCAAGCCCGTCACGTACCAGATCGTCGGCGATGACGAAGCCGATCTGGAAACCGGCAAGATCTCGATCAGCTCGCCGATCGCTCGCGCGTTGATCGGCAAGTTCGAAGGCGACGTCGCCACTGTGGTCGCCCCGGGCGGCGAACGCGAGTACGAAGTCCTGGCCGTCAAGTACCTCTAACCCGATCCGAGGCAACGCCATGCCGCAGCGCTTCTTCCAGTTGCTTGCCACGGTATGGTGCGGTTCGCTCTGGACCATCGGTTACATCGTCGCTCCGACGCTGTTTGCGATGCTTGACGATCGCCAGTTGGCCGGCTCGATTGCCGGCCGGTTGTTTCATGCGGAGGCGTGGATCGGCCTGGCGACAGGGTGTCTGCTTTTGCTCGCTGCCACGGCGCTGGTGCGTCGCGGTCAGGCCGGGTACCGCCGGCTGCGCTGGCTTGTGCTGGCGATGCTGCTGTGCGTGCTGGTGGGCTATTTCGGCCTCCAGCCTTTCATGGCTTCACTTCGCGAACAGGCCGATGCGCTCGGCATGGCGGTGGGAGATTCGCCTTACCGAGCACAGTTCGGCATGCTGCACGGTGTATCGAGCGTGTTCTATCTGCTGCAGAGCCTGTTGGGGTTGGCGCTGATCTGGAAGGCAGCCGATGTTCGGCAAGCCGCCTGAAGGCCAAAAAAAGACCGGCTGAAAAGCCGGTCGTTTTGTGTGCAGCCCCGAATTGGATCAGGACAGCGCCTTCTTTTTCTGGCTGGTTTGACGCGGCTTGGCGCGCTTGACGTTGCCACCGGCCGTGACGCGCTCGTTGCCGAGCACGCTCAGGCGGACGGGCTTCGGGCGGCGTGCGCTGTTCGGGTTCGGCTTGCGCACGGTGACCGAGCGCGGACCGGCCCCCACGGTAGTCTTGCGCGGCGGCTTGAGGTCGCGCGGCTGGTTTTCCTTCAGGTACGCCGGGCCTTCGCGCCAGATCACCAGCAGCTTGCCGATGTGCTGTACCGGGGCGGCCTGCAGGCGGGCGCAGATGGTGTCGTAGAGTTCGATGCGTGCTTCGCGGTCATCGCCGAAGACGCGAATCTTGATCAGCCCGTGGGCCGCCAGCGAGCGGTCGATTTCGGCCAGAACGGGCTTGGTCAAGCCCTCCGCACCGATGATGACGACCGGGTTCAACGCGTGCGCTTCGGAGCGCAGTTCCGATCGTTGGGCAGGGGTGAGGATAAGGGCGGGCATAAATAAGGGCGGGATCGCGCAAAGAGACAAACGGCGCGTATTATCCGCCAAAACCAGTCCTGGCTGCCATGTTTGGCGCTACATTCGGGCGAAATTGCAACCAATTCGATGGCAAAGAACAAGTTCAACCAGTCGTGGCTGCACGACCATATCAACGATCCGTACGTGAAGCTGGCGCAGCGCGAAGGCTATCGCGCACGTGCCGCCTACAAGCTCAAAGAGATCGACGAGCAAGACAAGCTGATCAAGCCGGGCCAGGTCATCGTTGACCTGGGCGCCGCGCCGGGCAGTTGGAGTCAGTACGTGCGCAACAAGCTGGCCGCCTCACCGCGCGCCAAGGACGGCCGTATCGATGGGGCAATCGTCGCGATCGACATCCTGCCGATGGAAGCCATCGCCGACGTCACCTTCATCCAAGGCGACTTCCGCGAGGATGAAGTTTTCCGGCAACTGGAGGAAATCGTGCTGGAAGCCACCGGCGGGGGCAAAGTGGACCTTGTTTTGTCCGATATGGCCCCCAATCTCTCAGGTGTGGCGTCGGCAGACGCCGCGCGCATGGAGCACATCGCCGAGCTGGCTGTGGAATTTGCTATGGCGCACCTGAAACCTGAGGGCGCGCTGCTGATCAAATGTTTTCACGGCAGCGGCTATAGTCAGATCGTCGAGATGTTCAAGCGCCATTTCAAGATCGTGGCGCCGCGCAAGCCTAAAGCCTCCCGCGACAAATCGTCCGAAACATTCTTGTTGGGCCGCCAACTCAAGCATCCCGGCTGACGGACGATACTCAGGAAGGGGCCCCCGGCTGGCACGGTGGGCCGTCGGTCTTGCGGGCAATCAACCCGCGGCGGTGTCCGTGCATTACAATGCCAAGCATCCCGTCAAGGCATTTCTAAAGGAGTCTCGCCTTGAATAACAACTGGTTTCAGAAGGCGGCCATCTGGCTGGTGATTGCCTTGGTGCTGTTCACCGTCTTCAAGCAGTTCGACAAGCCGCGCACCCAAGAGGGTGTGACGTACTCGCAATTCATGGACGACGCGAAGGCCGGCAAAGTCAAGCGTGTCGAGGTCCAGGGCCGTACGTTGTTGGTCACACCCAACGAGGGCAACAAGTATTCCATCATCTCGCCGGGCGACATCTGGATGGTGGGCGACCTGATGAAGTACGGCGTGCAGGTGACCGGCAAGGCGGAAGAAGAGCAAGGTGTGCTTCTCACCGCGCTTTATTACCTCGGCCCGACGTTGCTGATCATCGTGTTCTGGTTCTACATGATGCGGCAGATGCAGGGCGGCGGAAAAGGCGGCGCCTTCTCGTTCGGCAAGTCGCGGGCGCGACTGATCGATGAGAACAACAACAGCGTCACGTTTGCTGACGTGGCAGGCTGTGACGAGTCGAAGGAGGAAGTCGTCGAGCTGGTCGACTTCCTGAAAGACCCGCAGAAATTCCAAAAGTTGGGCGGGCGCATCCCGCGTGGCGTACTGCTGGTGGGCCCTCCGGGTACCGGTAAGACGCTGCTGGCTCGCGCCATTGCCGGCGAAGCCAAGGTGCCGTTCTTCAGCATCTCCGGTTCGGACTTCGTTGAAATGTTCGTCGGCGTGGGCGCAGCTCGCGTGCGCGACATGTTCGAAAACGCCAAAAAGCAGGCACCCTGCATCGTGTTCATCGATGAAATCGATGCGGTCGGCCGTCATCGTGGCGCCGGCATGGGCGGCGGCAACGACGAGCGCGAGCAGACCCTGAACCAGATGCTGGTCGAGATGGACGGCTTCGAGGCCAACTCGGGCGTCATCGTGATCGCGGCGACCAACCGTGCCGACGTGCTTGACAAGGCGCTATTGCGTCCGGGTCGTTTCGACCGCCAAGTCTACGTGGGGCTGCCCGACATCCGCGGCCGCGAGCAGATTCTCAAGGTGCACATGCGAAAGGTGCCGATTGGCAACGACGTTGATGCATCAGTGCTGGCACGCGGCACGCCGGGCTTTTCTGGCGCTGATCTGGCCAACCTGGTTAACGAAGCTGCGCTGTTTGCTGCGCGCCGTAACAAGCGCGTGGTTGACATGCAGGACTTCGAAGATGCGAAGGACAAGATCTACATGGGTCCGGAGCGCAAGTCGGCCGTGATCCGCGAAGAGGAGCGCCGCGCTACGGCGTACCACGAGTCGGGCCATGCAGTGGTGGCCAAGCTGCTGCCGAAGGCTGATCCGGTGCACAAGGTGACGATCATGCCGCGCGGCTGGGCTGGCGGTCTGACGTGGCAACTGCCGGAGCACGACAAGCACTACGCCTACAAAGATACGATGCTCGAAGAGGTCGCGATTCTGTTCGGTGGCCGTGCTGCAGAAGAGGTGTTCCTGGGTGCGATGAGCACCGGCGCTTCGAACGACTTTGAGCGTGCCACCAAGATGGCCCGCGATATGGTGACGCGCTATGGTATGAGCGACGCGCTTGGCACCATGGTCTACGTCGATACGGAACAGGATGGCTTCTTCGGCCGCATGGCGTCGAAGACGGTGTCCGAGGCGACGCAGCAGAAGGTGGATTCGGAAATTCGCCGTATCGTGGACGAACAGTACGCCCTGGCCAAGGGGCTGCTGGAAGCGAATCGCGAGAAAGTTGAAGCCATGACCGCCGCGCTGCTCGAGTGGGAAACCATCGACGCTGATCAGGTCAACGACATCATGGACGGCAAGCCGCCGCGCCCGCCGCGCTACGGCTCGACCGGTGGTGGCAGCACTCCGCCGGGTGGTGGCACGCCGGCTGGTGTAACTCCGGGCAACGTGCCTGCCACGGCCTGATGATGACGTGTTGATTTGTCGCTCTGGCAGCGACGCAGAAGAGCCGGTGCAAGCGCACCGGCTTTTTTTTGTTGGCGCTTTCTGGCGTGCCTGGCGTAGCATTCCGGTCCTGCGCAGCATTTCCATCAATCTATCTTGTCCGCTTCCATTCCCACCACAACGCACTTCCAGTGCGGACGTTTCCGTTATGCACGCGATCGGCGTCCGCTGGTCATGGGCATTCTCAATGTCACGCCCGATTCGTTCTCCGATGGCGGGCAGCACGCCACGCGCGATGCAGCTTTGCGCCATGCAGAGAAACTGATCGCCGAAGGCGTGGACATGATCGACATCGGTGGCGAATCGAGCCGTCCGGGTGCCGAGCCGCTGAGCCTGCAGGCCGAGCTGGACCGCGTGATGCCCATCGTCGAGGCGCTGCGCGAATGTGGCAAGCCGTTGTCCATCGATACTTACAAGCCCGAGGTGATGCGAGCCACGCTGGATGCAGGTGCCGATCTGATCAACGACATCTGGGGCTTTCGCCGGCCTGGCGCGATTGAGGCAGTGGCCAAGGGCAACGGGGGCCTGTGCGTCATGCACATGCAGCGTGATCCCGAAACGATGCAGGAAGCGCCCAGCTATGCGGACCTGATGGGCGAGGTTGAGGCCTTCCTGCGTTCGCAAACGGAGGCGCTCATGGCTGCTGGCGTGGCGGCCGAGCGTATTTCGCTCGATCCGGGATTTGGTTTTGGCAAAACGCCGGATCACAATCTCACCATGCTCAATCGCTTGGGGGAGTTCAATCGGATCGGTTTGCCGCTGTTCGTCGGTTTATCACGCAAATCGACGCTTGGCGCTGTGCTGGGCGGCAAACCGCCGGCCGAGCGCGTGACCGCCAGCGTGGCGGCGGCGCTGCTGGCCGCAGAGCGGGGCGCGTTCATCGTGCGTGTGCACGACGTACAACCGACGGTGGAATCGATTCAGCTCTGGTGGGCCATGCGTCATGAACGCGTAAATCCGCCACTGGCCTGACAGCCGCCCAGCCTCGCGCGGCTGGGGATCAAGCGAACAGAGGATTGCCCGGTGACGGCCGGCGCCTTACAAACAAAGAAAGAATTCTCCAGGAGAGATCCCAATGTCCAGGAAGTATTTCGGCACCGACGGCATCCGTGGACGTGTCGGTGAAAGCCCGATCACGCCGGATTTTGTGCTGCGCCTTGGCTACGCGGCGGGCCGTGTGCTGGCCCTTGGCAGCGAAGCACATGGCCACGGCCGTCCCACTGTGCTGATCGGTAAGGACACGCGCCTGTCGGGCTACATGCTGGAAGCCGCGCTGGAAGCCGGCTTTACCGCAGCCGGCGTTGATGTCTTGATGAGCGGGCCGCTGCCTACGCCTGGCGTGGCGTATCTCACGCGTGCGCTGCGGCTGTCGGCGGGAGTGGTGATTTCTGCATCACATAATCCGTACTACGACAACGGCATTAAGTTTTTTTCCGCCACCGGCGACAAGCTGCCAGACGAAACCGAGCTGCAAATCGAGGCGGAGCTGGAAAAGCCGATGGTGTGCGCGGCCTCAGACGCGCTGGGCCGTGCCCGTCGTATCGAGGATGCCGCTGGCCGCTACATCGAGTTCTGCAAGAGCACGTTCCCGAGCGACCTGAACCTGTTTGGCATGAAAGTCGTGCTGGACAGCGCGCATGGCGCGGCTTATCACATCGCTCCGCACGTCTTCCATGAATTGGGTGCGGATGTCGTGTCGATCGGCAACCAGCCGAATGGCCGCAACATCAACGACGGCTATGGCGCGACGGCACCGGGCAAGTTGGTCGAAGCCACGCGCGAGCACGGGGCCGACATTGGCCTGGCCTTCGACGGCGATGCTGACCGCTTGCAGGTGGTGGACCGCAATGGCCGCCTCTACAACGGCGACGAACTGCTCTATGTGATGGTGCAGGCGCGCCGTGCGGCGGGCCAGACGGTGCCGGGTGCGGTCGGCACACTTATGACCAATCTCGCCGTGGAGCTGGCGCTCAAGGCGCAGGGCGTCGAGTTCGTGCGCGCCAAGGTGGGCGACCGCTACGTGCTGGAAGAGCTGAAGAAGAATGGTTGGCTGCTGGGCGGCGAAGGGTCGGGCCACTTGCTCTGCCTGGACAAGCACAGCACGGGCGACGGCATCATCTCGGCGCTCCAGGTGCTTGCGGCATTGCGTCGCAGTGGCCAGACGCTGGATCAAATGCTGGATGGCGTGCGCCTGTTCCCGCAAAAGCTCATCAACGTGCGGGTCGAAAAGGGCTTCGACTGGAAATCGCACGCGGGCCTGCAGGCCGCGCTGAAGACCAGCGAGGCCGAGCTTGATGGCAAGGGACGTGTGCTGATCCGCCCGTCGGGTACGGAGCCGGTCGTCCGCGTGATGGTGGAAGCGCAGGATGCAGAGCTGGCCAACCAACATGCGGAGCGCCTTGCTGCGACGTTGCAGTAAGTTGCTGCCAGACCAAGTAAATATGTCAAAAAGCGGCCTCCGGGCCGCTTTTTTTATGCGCGTGAGTCGACTTTCATGCCTTGCAGCTCAGTTATGAGAAGTTTTCGTGTTGTCACATAACTGTCATTCAAGCCGCCTAAAGTTCGGATGTCAAAAATCTGTCATCGCTCAACCGCTCCTCTGGAGAACTCATGAAACTGGTCAAATCCGCAATCGCTGGCGTGGCTGCATTGGCTTTCGCTGGTGCCGCATTTGCTGTTGACATCACTGGCGCAGGCGCAACGTTCCCGGCACCCGTCTACAACAAGTGGGCGGCCGACTACAACAAGGCGACCCAAACCAAGGTGAACTACCAAGGTATCGGCTCGTCGGGCGGCATCAAGCAGATCACCGCCAAGACTGTCGACTTCGGTGCATCGGACATGCCGCTGAAGGACGAGGAGTTGAACAAGGATGGCCTGATCCAGTTCCCGACCGTGATTGGTGGCGTGGTGCCCGTGATCAACCTGCCGGGCGTGAAGCCGGGCGAGCTGACGCTGAACGGCCAATTGCTGGGTGACATCTATCTGGGCAAGATCAAGAAGTGGAATGATCCGGCCATCGCCAAGCTGAATCCGAAGGCCAAGCTGCCGGACCAAGACATCCTGGTGGTGCGCCGTGCTGACGGTTCGGGCACCTCGTTCATCTTCACGAACTACCTGTCGAAGGTGAACACCGAGTGGAAGAGCAAGGTGGGCGAAGGCACGACCGTGAACTGGCCGACCGGTACGGGTGGCAAGGGCAACGAAGGCGTGGCCGCTTTCGTGCAGCGTCTGGGTGGTGCGGTTGGCTACGTTGAGTATGCCTACGCCAAGCAGAACAAGATGACGTACGTGAACCTGCAGAACAAGTCGGGCGCCACCGTGCAACCGACCGCTGAAGCCTTCAAGGCCGCGGCTGCCGGCGCCGAGTGGAGCAAGTCGTACTACCAGATCCTGACGGACGAGCCGGGCAAGGACGCATGGCCGATCGCCGGTGCAACGTTCATTCTGCTGCACAAGACGCAAGCGAAGCCGGAGCAGGGCGCTGAAGTCATGAAGTTCTTCGACTGGGCCTACAAGGGTGGTGACGATGCCGCCAAGGGCCTGGACTACGTGCCGCTGCCGGACGCTGTGAAGAACCAGATCCGCGCAACGTGGAAGTCGAGCGTGAAGGATGCATCGGGCAAGGTTGTGTACAACCACTGATGGTTGCCTGCTGCATAAGGGCTTGTAAGTAGGTGCAGCACAAGGTGCGGGGGGCGGTAAGAATCGGCCGCCCGCACCATTTCAAATGCTTCTTTCACGGCTGACCGGTTTCCCTCATGGCCACGCTCTCTGATTCCTCTGGCGCTTCCCGTATGCGAGCACCCAGCCGCTTTGGCGACCTGGTGTTCGGCGGTCTGACCCGCCTTGCCGCAATCGTTACGCTGTTATTGCTGGGCGGCATCATCATCTCGCTCATCATCAGCTCCTGGCCCACGATTCAGAAATTTGGCCTGTCGTTCCTGTGGAATTCGGAATGGGATCCGCCCTCCGACATCTATGGCGCGCTGGTGCCCGTCTACGGCACCCTGGTCACGTCGCTGATCGCGCTCATCATTGCCGTGCCTGTGAGCTTCGGCATTGCCCTGTTCTTGACCGAGCTGTCGCCGGCCTGGCTGCGCCGACCGCTGGGTACCGCCATCGAGCTGCTTGCTGCAGTGCCGTCCATCGTGTACGGCATGTGGGGCCTGCTCGTGTTTGCCCCGATTTTCGGCGAATACTTTCAAAAACCGCTGGCGGCGACCGTCGGCAAGATTCCGGTCATCGGGGCGCTGTTTCAAGGTGCGCCGATCGGCATCGGCCTGCTCTGCGCCGGGGTGATCCTGGCGATCATGATCATTCCGTACATCTCGGCGGTGATGCGCGATGTGTTCGAAATCACGCCGACGCTGCTTAAGGAATCCGCCTACGGCGTGGGCTGCACGACGTGGGAAGTCATGTGGAACGTGGTGCTGCCTTACACCAAGGCGGGTGTGATCGGCGGTGTGATGCTGGGCCTGGGGCGCGCAATCGGCGAGACCATGGCCGTGACGTTCGTGATCGGCAACACCAACCTGCTGTCCGATCCGTCGTTGTTCTCGCCGGGTAACAGCATCACGTCGGCGCTGGCCAATGAGTTTGCGGAAGCGGGGCAGGGCCTGCATACCGCGGCGCTCATGGAGCTGGGCTTGATCCTGTTCGTCATCACGTTCATCGTGCTGGCCGCGTCCAAGTTGCTGCTTCTGCGCCTGCAGAAGAGCGAGGGTCAGAAGTGAACCAACGCGATCTGCCTGACGCTATGAGACCCAATACCATGCGTATGTCTTCCATTCCTGCCGTCCGCGCCGACTCTGAAAAGATCAAGGCACGCCTGCAGGCCCGCCGCCGCAACGTCAACGGGATTGCGCTGGCGCTGTCACTCGCCGCCATGGCCTTCGGCCTGGTGTGGCTGGCATGGATTCTGTGGACCACGCTCTCGCTGGGTGTGGGTGGCCTGTCGATGTCGCTCTTCACGGAGATGACGCCGGCGCCCAATACGCCGGGAGGCGGCCTCGCCAACGCCATCGCAGGATCGTTCCTGCTGGTGGGCATGGCCACGCTGATCGGCACGCCGCTGGGCATCATGGCGGGCATCTATCTAGCCGAGTACGGCAAGACGTCGATGCTGGCCAGCGCCACGCGCTTCATCAATGACATCCTGCTGTCGGCACCGTCCATCGTGATCGGCCTGTTCGTGTATGCCGTCGTGGTGGCCCGCGTGCAGCACTTCTCGGGTATTGCCGGCGTGCTTGCGCTGGCGCTGCTCCAGATTCCGATCGTGGTGCGCACCACCGAGAACATGCTGAACCTGGTGCCCAACGCGATGCGTGAAGCCGCCATGGCGCTTGGCACGCCCAAGTGGAAGATGATCCTGTCGATTACGCTCAAGGCGTCGTATGCCGGCGTGATTACGGGTGTGCTGCTGGCCGTCGCTCGCATTGCCGGCGAAACCGCGCCGCTGCTCTTTACCGCCCTGAACAACCAGTTCTGGAGTCTGGATCTGAATCAGCCGGTGGCCACGCTGCCGACCGTGATCTTCAAGTTTGCGATGAGCCCGTTTCCCGAGTGGCAGCAATTGGCCTGGGCCGGGGTGTTCCTGATTACGTTGGGTGTGCTGGGGCTGAACGTCCTCGCGCGTGCCTTGTTCACCAAGAAATGACCATGACTGCTACGTCCCTCGAAGTGCGCACGCAAAGCCCGAAGATCGATGTTCGCGACCTGAACTTCTACTATGGCAAGTTCCACGCGCTGAAGAACATCTCGATGCAGATTCCCGAGAAGCAGGTGACGGCCTTCATTGGCCCGTCGGGCTGCGGCAAGTCGACTCTGCTGCGTACGTTCAACAAGATGTACGCGCTGTATCCGGAGCAGCGTGCCGAAGGCCAGATCAACATGGACGGCGAGAACCTGCTGACCTCGCGCATGGACATTGCCCTGCTGCGTGCCAAGGTCGGCATGGTGTTTCAGAAGCCGACGCCGTTCCCGATGTCGATCTACGACAACATCGCTTTCGGTGTGAAGCTGTTCGAGCGTCTGTCGCGCTCTGAAATGGACGATCGCGTGGAATGGGCACTGACCAAGGCCGCGCTGTGGAACGAAGTGAAGGACAAGCTCAACCAGTCAGGCTACGGCCTGTCGGGCGGTCAGCAGCAGCGTCTGTGTATCGCGCGCGGCATTGCCATCCGCCCCGAAGTGCTGCTGCTGGATGAGCCGTGCTCGGCGCTGGACCCGATTTCCACGGGCAAGATCGAAGAGCTGATCGCCGAACTGAAGGATGACTACACGGTCGTCATCGTCACGCATAACATGCAGCAGGCGGCGCGTTGCTCCGACTTCACGGCGTACATGTATCTGGGCGAGCTGATCGAGTTCGGCGACACCGAAAAGATCTTCATCAAGCCGCAGCGCAAAGAAACCGAAGACTACATTACCGGCCGCTTCGGCTGACCTGCAACAACGCTGAAGCTGAAGCGACAAGGAGAAACCGATGTCTGAGAAGCATCTGTCATCGCAGTTTGACACCGACCTGACCTCCATCAGCACCAAGGTGCTGCAGATGGGCGGCCTGGTGGAAGCGCAGATTGCACGCGCCATGCGCGCGCTGGCCAATTTCGACACCGCCATGTGCGATCAAGTCTTGGCCGTGGAGCTGGAAATCAACGCGCTCGAGATCGAGATCGACGGCGACTGCAACAACATCATCGCGCGCCGCCAGCCGACCGCTCGCGACCTGCGTTTGGTGATGGCCATCTCGAAGACCATCACGAACCTTGAGCGTGCCGGCGACGAAGCCGAGAAGATCGCCAAGCGCACCAAGCGCATCATGCAGGACCCGTCGGCACATGCGTTGAACTACGCTGGTGTGGAGCGCTCGGGCGAGATGGCCGCGACCATCCTGCGTCACGCGCTGGACGCCTTCGCACGCCTGGACACCGCTGCTGCCTTGTCGATCCTGCAGGAAGACAAGGCCATCGATGAGGAATTCCGCGGCTTCATGCGCGAACTCATCACGTACATGATGGAGAACCCGCGCACGATTTCGGTAGCGCTGGATCTGCTGTTCATTGCCAAGGCCATTGAGCGTATTGGCGATCACGCCAAGAACATCGCCGAGTTTATTATCTACATCGTCAAGGGCACCGACGTCCGGCACGCTTCACGCGAGACGCTGGCACGCGAGATCCTCGGCGAGGGCGAATAAAGGGCAGGACTGGAGACGTGAGCATGCCGAGCAGTATTCTCGTCGTAGAAGACGAACCGGCGATCGCTGAACTGATCGCCGTCAACCTGCAGCACGCGGGGCACTACCCGATCCGCGCGTACAACGCCGAGCAGGCACTGTCGCTGATGAGCGATGTGCTGCCCGACCTCGTTCTGCTCGATTGGATGCTGCCGGGCAAGTCGGGCGTGATGTTCGCCAAGGAGCTGCGCGCCAACGAGCGCACGCGCCAAATCCCGATCATCATGCTGACGGCCCGCAGCGAAGAGCAGGACAAGATCATGGGCTTGGACAGCGGCGCGGACGATTACGTCACGAAGCCGTTCTCGCCCAAGGAACTGCTGGCTCGCATCAAGGCCGTGCTGCGCCGCCGCGCGCCGCAGCTGACCGACGACGTGGTGGCGATCAACGGCCTGAAGCTGGATCCGGCCACGCACCGCGTAACGGCCACGAACATCGAAGCAGAGAATCCGATCAAGCTGGACCTCGGCCCGACGGAGTTCCGTCTGCTGCATTTCCTGATGACGCATCCGGAGCGCGTGCACAGCCGCTCGCAGCTGCTCGACCAAGTGTGGGGCGACCACGTTTTCGTGGAAGAGCGCACGGTGGACGTGCACATCAAGCGTCTGCGTGCAGCGCTCGCGCCGGGCGGCTACAGCAACATGATCGAAACCGTGCGCGGCAGCGGCTACCGCCTGGCGCGCAATCCGGGGCAATAACGTATCAGTCAGACGAGCGCGCGAGCCGGGGTTTCCAATCGCGCGTTCACACGTCCGTCGCGGTCCAGCGCTTAGAATGCCTTCATGAACGTCTTCTGGACCCGCTTTGCCGTCTTTGCCGCCCTCATGGGCATCGTCACGGCATGCCTGTATCTCTTCGTCGACCATGTCGTTGCGCTGGCCGTTCTCAGTGCAATGCTGTTGGCGATGCTCCTGTATTACGTCTATCAGATCCAACGCCTGTGGCGTGTGCTGGACTCGCCGGCCTATGGCGAGATTCCCAGCGCGTTGGGTCTGTGGGGCGAGGTCTACTACCGCCTGCATCGGTTGATGAAGGGCTGGCGCACCCAGGTGCTGCAGGTTGAACAACAGCACAGCCGGTTCATCCAGGCCATTCAAGCGTCGCCCAACGGCGTGCTCATGCTTGACGGCGAAGACCAGATCGAATGGTGCAACGCGGTCGCTGAAGAGCACTTCGGTCTCTCTGCCAGGCGTGACCTGCGCCAACGCATTACCCACCTGATCCGCCGACCGGAGTTCGTGCGCTACCTTGCGCGCGGCGAGTTCGAGGAGCCGCTCACCATGCATGACGTGGGCCCGCACAAGCAAAGCATCATCTCTGCCCAAATCTTGCCGTATGGCGAAGACCGCAAGCTGCTGGTGTCGCAGGACATCACCAAGCTGGAGAACACCGAAGCGATGCGCCGCGATTTCGTGGCCAACGTCTCGCACGAGCTGAAGACGCCGCTGACCGTGCTCTCGGGTTTTCTGGAAACGGTGCGCGACCTTCCGCTGCCGGAAGAAGACAAGAAGCGCTACCTGGACATGATGCATACGCAAGCCATGCGCATGCAGCATCTGGTGGAAGATTTGTTGGCGCTCGCCACGCTGGAGGGCAATTCCGAGCCACCGTCGCTGGCGCCCGTGCCCATGCAGCGCATGATGCTGCAGCTGCAGCACGATATCGAAGCGCTGTCTGCGGGCCGGCACACCGTCAGCATGACGTGCGATCCCGCCGTGAGCGTGTGCGGCGCCGAGCTTGAACTACTTTCCGCATTCAGCAACCTGGCGTCCAACGCGGTGCGCTATACGCCCGATGGCGGCACGATCCGCCTCGATTGGGGCGTGCGCGATGGGCACGCGGTGTACTCCGTCACCGACACTGGGATTGGTATTGCGCCCGAACATATTCCGCGTCTGACCGAGCGTTTTTATCGCGTGGACCGCAGCCGTTCACGCGACACCGGCGGTACCGGGCTGGGCTTGGCCATTGTCAAACACGTGCTATCACGCCACGGTGGAGAACTGCAGGTGACCAGCGAGCACGGCAAGGGCAGCACCTTCCGCGCCGTGTTCCCGCCGGAGCGCACGGTGGTGCGCAGCGCCAGCGTTGCCGATGAGCGCGTCGCCTGATCACCAGTTCTCTCCATCCATTGAGCGAATGAAAAACGCACGCTGTTGAGCGTGCGTTTTCGTTTGCAGCGCTGGCGATCAGCCTGCGGAGATCTCCACCGGTGCACGCACCGTCGGTTCCGCAGCCGTTGCCGCCGCCACTGCGGCAGCCGTCTCCGCCGCTGCAGCGGCCTGCGGCGAGAAGTGGTTCAGCAGTTCCAACTGGCTGACGCGCACGTGCTTGCCCCGCGTCTGACGCTGCACGTAGCGGCCATCCTGCTGCATGACCCACGCCGACGCGTTGTCGCGCAGATGCACCTGCAGGCTTTCCCTGATGACGCGTGCCTTGAGCTTGCGGTCCAGCACGGGGAATGCCACCTCCACGCGGCGGAACAGGTTGCGGTCCATCCAGTCGGCGCTGGAGAGATAGACGACTTCCTCGCCGCCGGCATGGAAGTAATAGACGCGGTGGTGCTCCAGGAAACGCCCGACGATGGAGCGCACGCTGATGTTCTCCGATAGCCCCGGAACGCCCGGCTTGAGCGCACATACTCCGCGCACGATCAAGTCGACTTTCACGCCCGCCCGCGACGCCTTGTACAACTCGTCGATGATGGCCGGCTCCAGTAGCGCATTCATTTTGCCGATGATGCGCGCACGTTTGCCTGCGCGAGCAGCACGTGCTTCGGCTCGGATGTGCTCGATCAGGTTGTCGTGCATCGTGAACGGCGAGTGCCACAGATGATGCAGCTTGACCTGCGCGCCCGTGCCTGTCAGCAACTGGAACACGTGATGCACGTCTTCGCAGATTTGCTCGTTGGCGGTCATCAGGCCGAAGTCGGTGTAGAGGCGGGCGGTCTTGGGGTGGTAGTTGCCCGTGCCCAGGTGCGCGTAGCGGCGCAGCTTGACCGTCTTGCCCTTGCCAGACACCTCGCGGCGCACCACCAGCAGCATCTTTGCGTGGCACTTGTGGCCAACCACGCCATACACGACATGTGCGCCGGCCGATTCAAGCTGGTCCGCCCAGTTGATGTTCGTCTCTTCGTCAAAGCGCGCGAGCAGTTCGACGACAACGGTCACCTCCTTGCCGTTGTGCGCCGCTTTGATGAGCGCTTCCATTACCGTGGATTCGTTGCCGGTACGGTAGACGGTCTGCTTGATGGCGACCACGTCAGGGTCGCGCGCAGCTTGCTGCAGCAGTTCCAGCACGGGCGTGAAGCTTTCGTACGGGTGGTGCAGCAGGATGTCGCCCTGGCGGATGGCGTCGAACACGTTCGAGCTGTTGGCCACCTGCTTGACTGTTGCTGGCACATGCGGCGGGTACTTCAGCACCGGCTTGTCGACCATGTCGGGCACTTGCAGCAGGCGCACCAGGTTCACAGGGCCCTTGACGCGGTAGCAGTCTGCGTCGGTCAGGCCGAACTCCTGCAGCAGGCGCACCACCAGTGCCGGTGAGGTATCGTGCGCGAGTTCCAGCCGCACCGCGTCGCCAAAATGGCGCGTGGATAGTTCGCCCTGAAGCGCTTCGCGCAAGTCCGTGATTTCATCTTCCGACACGAACAGGTCGGAATTGCGTGTTACGCGGAATTGGTAGCAGCCGTGTACGTCGATCTGCGGAAACAGTTCGTGCACAAAGCCCTGCATGAACGACGAGAGCAGCACGAACCCGTACTGGTAGCCCGACAGTTCCGGCGGCATCTGCACAAGCCGGGGCAGGGCGCGCGGCGCCTGCACGATGGCCAGTTCAGCTTCGCGGCCGAAAGCATCCTTGCCCGACAGCTCGATGATGAAGTTCAAGCTCTTGTTCAACACGCGCGGGAAGGGGTGCGCCGGGTCCAGTGCCATTGGCGTCAGGATGGGCACCAGTTCGCGCTGGAAGAAACTGCGGCACCAGGCGCGCTGGGCTTCATTCCAGTTGGTCGTCATGTGGAAGAAGACGCCTTCCTTCTCCAGCAGGGGCAGGATGTCGTCCTGCAACATGGCATACTGTTGCGCGACCAGCTGCCGCACCCGCTCCGAAACCACGCCAAATGCCTGCTGCACCGACAGCCCGTCGGGCGTGACCGACGAAGGGTTGTCGCGCATCTGCTCCTTCAATCCGGCAATGCGGATTTCAAAGAACTCATCGAGATTGCTCGACACGATGCAGATGAATTTCAGCCGCTCCATCAGCGGCACACCCGGGTCAGCGGCCTGGGCGAGCACACGGGCATTGAATTCCAGGATGCCCAGTTCGCGATTGAGCAGATCGCCCGCGGGCAATGTCGACATGTTGTGTTCAGACGGATGACGATCCGGCCACTTTTTCATAGTTCGGTGTCAAATTTGTGACACATTGAAGTTGTCATGTTCGGGACACAATAAAGACATATTTTGTTGCGCATTGTTTCGAACAACAATACTCCGCGCCCCTGATTCTGCTCCTCAACCGTTTTCATTCATGAGTCCCACCCCCCGTCTGCTGGCTGCTGTCGACATGGGCTCCAACAGCTTCCGGCTGATGATCGGCCGTGTCGACGAAACCCCTGGTGGTACCCAGATATTCCAGGTCGATGCGCTGCGCGAACCCGTGCGTTTGGCCGCCGGGCTTACGCAAGATAAATACCTGGATCAGCCTGCGCGCCGCCGCGGTGTCGACGCCTTGCGCCGCTTTGGCGACCGCCTGCGTGATTTCTCGCCGGAACATGTACGTGCCGTGGCCACCAACACCTTGCGCGTGGCCAAGAATGCGCAGGAATTCCTGATCGAGGCGGAAGCCGCGTTGGGGTTTCCCATCGAGGTGATTGCAGGCCGCGAAGAGGCACGGCTGATCTATCTCGGTGCATCGCATGACGCACCAGCGTGCCAAGGCAATCGGCTCGTCGTCGACATCGGCGGCGGCTCGACGGAGTTCATTATCGGCAATGGCTACAAGCCCAAGCTGATGGAGTCGCTGTACATCGGTTGCGTTTCGCACAGTCGGCATTTCTTCCCGAACGGCAACGTTGATGAATACGCGATGAAGCAGGCCGAGTTGGCCGCGCGTCGCGAGATCCAGGTACTCGTGCAGCAGTACCGCACGGCGGGCTGGAACCAGGCCGTCGGATCATCGGGTACGGCACGCGCCCTGGCTGAGCTGATCGAGCTGAACGGTTTCAACGACAAGAGCAACGAACACGGCATCACACGCGAAGGGCTGGAGCGCCTGAAACGCGCGCTCGTCAAGTCGGAGAATACCAACCGCTTGAAGCTCAACGGCTTGAAGTCGGACCGGATTCCGGTGCTGCCGGGCGGGCTGTCGATCATGCTGGGCGTGTTTGCAGAGCTCGACGTCGACCGCATGGACGTGACCGATGGCGCCTTGCGCCTGGGTGTGCTGTATGACCTGCTCGGCCGTACGCATCACGAAGACATGCGCACGGTGACGATTGAACAGTTCATGCGCCGCTACAGCGTCGACCGCGCGCAGGCGAGCCGCGTTCGCGATGCGGCGACGGCGCTCTTGTCGCAGTTTCCTGACCCGCCCGATGAGCGCCGCGAAGACAATCTCGCGCTGCTGGGTTGGGCGGCAAACCTGCACGAGATCGGCATGAGCATCTCGCACAGCGGGTATCACAAGCACTCGGCGTACATCGCCAGCCATGCCGATATGCCGGGCTTCTCCAGGACCGATCAGGCGCGGCTCGCGACGCTGCTGCTGGGCCATGCAGGCAAGCTTGGCAAACTCTCGGGCGGTGGCAAGTTCCTCGATTGGCGGATGCTGTTCAGCCTGCGTCTGGCGTTTGTGCTGTGCCGTCGTCGGGGAGCGATCCAACTGCCCGGCCTGCGCGTGCGCCACAGCGAAGGCGAACTGAATGAAGGTGGTTTCGAGGTCGAACTGCCCAAGAGCTGGATCGAGCAGAATCCGCTGGTGGAATACAGCCTGGCGAAAGAAGCCGATGAGTGGCAGCGCATCGGTCGCCGCTACAAGGTGGTGTACGTGTAAGGCATCTCGCTGCATCCCAAGCAAAACGGCCCGGAGTTACCCGGGCCGTTTTGTTTTGCGTGGTGCTGTTCGGAGCGAGATCAGCCGCGCAGGAAGTGGCGTGCGTACCGCGGGTTGATGTCCGACAGACGCAGCAGCGTGAGGAAATCGGCGACGTTGAAGTCAGGGTCCCAGGCCGGTGCGCCGCAGATGCGTGCGCCCAGACGCAGATAACCCTTCACGAGCGCAGGCGGCTCGACTTCGAGATCCTGGTTCAGTTCGTCTACCGGCAGTGCCACGCGCGGGAAGGCGTGGTACTCGATCGGTGCGAGTGAGCCATCGTCAACGAAGCTGCGATACAGGCTTGCAGCAAAGTGCCCGCCGTCGCCCATCGACACGCTTGCGCAGCCCAGCATCGACTCGAAGCCGTAGCGCTGCATGTATTCGCCCAGACCGGCCCACAGCGCCATGATGACGCTGCCCGACCGGTAGTCGCGGTGCACGCACGAGCGGCCTAGCTCAACCATCTTCGGGCGCAGGTGCGCCAGGCGCACGAGGTCGAATTCGGATTCAGAATACAGGCAACCGATCTGCTTGGCAGCGTCCGGGCGCAGCACGCGGTAAGTGCCGACCACGCGCAGCGTCTTCTGGTCGCGCACGATCAGGTGGTCGCACACGGCGTCGAACATGTCGACGTCCAGTTCGGTGTGGGCCGAAGGCAGGCGGGCGCCCATTTCTTCGGCAAACACCTTGTAGCGCAGGCGCTGCGCTTCGGTCACTTCATCCTGATGGCGCGCCCACGAAACGGCCAGAACAGGCTTGTCACGCGCTGGAACAGCGTCGGGTGAGCGAGGAAGGCCCCTCCGTGCGTTGCCCAGATTCAGGCTCGGCAGTGCGTCGATCAACGGCTGGGTGGGCGTCGGCAGGTCTCGCATTCGTGCATCCCCAAGGGTGGATTTCGGGGCGATTCTAGAGACGCTGCGTGACAGATCCGCGACAAAAGCGTGTCAATCGTGACTATTGCGTGAATTTTGCGTGGCGATGCTGTGACGAGGGCGATGTGTCACACGAGATCGGGATTGACCACCGCGCGCAGCACGGTCTGCGCTTCGTCTTCGCGCATGCGGCGGCTGAGCCACCACACGCCGGCTTTCTTCACGCTCCAGTCCATTTCCACGCCCGCGATGAGCAAGCTGGCGAGACGGCCCAGCCACGGCTGATGGCCGACCAGCAGCAGGTTCGTATTCGACGGCCAATCCAATGCATCGAGGATCGCGCTGACATCCGCGCCGGGCGCAAGTGCGGCCAGCGTCTGGAAATGTTCTGTGAGGGCGCGTGCGGTCTGCTGCGTGCGTACAGCGGGGCTCGCAAGTACGAGTGTGTCTTCTGGCAGGCGAGGGCGCAGCCAATCGGCCATCTTCTCGGCCTGCTTGTGACCACGCTTGGTGAGTTCCCGCTGCAGATCGGTGTTGCGCTGGATGCGCAGTGATGCGGCCACGTCTTCGGCTTCAGCGTGGCGCCACAGGATGAGGTTCATGGGGAAAGTGAGCGGCATTGCTTTGATGCGGATGCTGTCTTTATAGCATCGCCAGATGACGCCACGAGCCGTAACGCGCCGCTCCAAAGCAAAACGGCTTACGTAGTGAACGTAAGCCGTTTTGTTTGCTGCTCAATTCTGGTCGGGGCGGCAGGATTTGAACCCGCGGTCTTCCGGTCCCAAACCGGACGCGTTACCAGACTACGCTACGCCCCGAAGAACGCGATTGTACCGCTTTCGCAACACGCTGGTCAAATCAGTGTTCTGGCGATCATGCCCAACGCCACGACGCCCGCGAATGCGGCGAATCCTTGCTGCAGCGCTGGCCCCGCCAAATGCCTCGCAAAGCGCCGGCCCGCCAGCATGCCGGTCAAGGCGCCGGCGGCAAACGGCAGCGCGATATGCCAATCGACATGCCCGCCAATGGCCGAGGCGACCACACCGCCCATGGACACCAGCGCGATCACCGCTAACGAGGTGGCGACGATGGTTTGCATCGGCAGATCGGTCGCTCGGCGCAATGCGGGCACGATGACAAAACCGCCGCCCACGCCAAGCAATCCGGACAGGAAGCCCGCGCCCACGCCCGACGCGGCCAATGCACGCGCACACGGCAACGTCCAGACCAGCTTGGCTGTGGTGGTGTCAAGGTGACAGGGCGGTGCCGTCCGCCTTGGCTGGGGCTCGGTTGACGGTGCCGCGCGAGCTTGCCGAAACATGCGCA
Source organism: Ralstonia pickettii (assembly GCF_000607165.1). GTDB lineage: Bacteria > Pseudomonadota > Gammaproteobacteria > Burkholderiales > Burkholderiaceae > Ralstonia > Ralstonia holmesii. The sequence continues at coordinate 123,870 of NZ_JFZG01000004.1, forward strand.
GCGCCACGTAGGCGAGCACCACTGCAAATAGCAGCGTGAGCGGCGTGTTTGGCACGCGGTGCGCAACCCAGATGCCGAACGGCGAGATCAGCACGCCGCACAGCGCCATGAGCCCAGCGGCCTTGTAGCGGACCTTGCCTTCCCGCAAGCCGAGCATTGCGCCCAGCCCGGCGGACAGCCCTACCGCCAGCAGTGCAATCGGCGCAGCTTGCTGCACCGACAGATGCAATCCGAAAATCAGCAAGGGCACCGCGACGATGGCCCCGCCCGCGCCTGTGAGCGCCAGAATGAGCCCCACCACAGAGCCCAGCCCCGCGCTGATGATCCAACCCGCTTCCATGGGCGACATGATCAGTGTCCCGCCATCTTCTTCAAGACCTTGCCGCAGTACAGCTCAGAGAGTGTCTGCATGATCTGGATGACCTCGAAGCTGGCGAGCCGGTAATAGATGTATTTGCCTTCGCGCCGCGTGGTGACAAGGCCCTCGTCGCGCAGCACGCCCAGTTGCTGCGACAGGCTGGGCTGGTGCAGACCCACCAGCGCCTCCAGTTCGCCGACGTTGCGCTCGCCTTGCGTAAGTTGGCAGAGCAGCAGCAGGCGGTCTTCGTGGGCCATGGCCTTGAGCACGGCGCACGCCTGCGACGCGGAGGCGCGCAGCATGGAAATGGCCGCCTCGGGCAGCGGCACAACATCGGGACTGGCTGTGGAGTGGCTCATGGGGCGTGGCGCAGGGTTCTATTCGCGCTGTTTGCACTATTGGCAGACAGAATGTCAGACGATATTCTATAAAAATATAGATTGTTCGGGAAAGTTCACCATGCACGCCCAGATCGAATCCTTTTTCGACGCCGATACCTGCACCATGACCTACGTTGTGCACGCAGGCCCCGGCACGCCGTGTGCCGTGATCGACTCGGTACTCGACTACGACCCGAAATCGGGCCGCACGACGACCCGATCGGCCGAGCGCGTTGCCGCGTTCATCGAAGCGCAGGACTTGCGCGTTGAATGGCTGCTGGAGACCCACGCGCATGCCGATCACTTGTCGGCCGCGCCGTATCTGCGTGGGCGTTTCGGCGGGCGCATCGCCATCGGCGAGCGTATTTGCGTGGTGCAGGGCGTGTTCAAGCCGATCTTCAATCTGGAGCCCTCATTCCTGCTCGATGGCTCGCAGTTCGACCACCTGTTCGCGCCGGACGAGGTGTTTCATATCGGCAATCTGGAAGCAAAGGCGCTGGCCGTGCCGGGCCACACGCCGGCAGACATGGCCTATCAGGTGGGCGATGCGGTGTTTGTGGGCGACACGCTGTTCATGCCGGACGTGGGCACTGCGCGCTGCGATTTTCCGGGTGGGAATGCGGGCACGCTGTATCAGTCGATCCGCCGCCTGCTGGATCTGCCGCCGGACACGCGGCTCTACATGTGCCACGACTACCCGCCCGCCGGTCGCGAAGCCATCTGCCACACAACGGTGGCCGAGCAGCGCAGCGCCAACATCCATGTGCGCGATGGCGTGACCGAGGCTGAGTTCGTGCAGATGCGCACGAGGCGCGACGCCACGCTCGGCATGCCAACGCTGATGCTGCCGGCCATTCAGGTGAACATTCGTGCGGGCATGTTGCCCCCGGCCGAGCCGAACGGCGTGCAGTACCTCAAGATCCCGCTGAACGCGCTGTAACCGCTTAGGGCGGGAGCAGCGCGGCGCGCGCGGCGCTCAGCACCTCGCGGCTGAGTGTGTCGAGCAGCGCCGATGCCGCACGCGCGTGCTGCCAATGCAGCGGGACGTCCAACGGTGTGTCCGGCACCAGCTCGACCAACAAACCGTCTTCGAGATGCTGCGCAATCAGCGCATGTGGATGCAGCCCCCAGCCCATGCCGGCCACGGCCGCGGTCACAAATGCCTGTGACGACGGCAACAGATGGCGTGGCAGTTCCACATGCCGATGGCACAGGCGCCTTGCCCAGGTTGCCTGCAACGCATCTTTCGTGTTGAACACGAGGCAGGGCGCCTGCGCCAACGCACCTGCACCGACGCCGTCTGCGAAATGTTGCTGCACGAATGCCGGGCTGGCTGCAGCCAGATAACGCATGGCCCCGAGCGGGCGGCTGTTGCAGCCCGTGGCCGGCCGCGCGGTGGCCGTAACGGCAGCCAGCACGGCACCGCTGCGCAGCCATTCCCCGGTGTGATCCTGGTCATCCACCGCCACCTCCATCAACACCGGATGTGCTGCTGCGAAGGTGGCGATCGCTGGCGCGAGCCAGGTCGCCAGGCTGTCGGCGTTCACGGCAATCGGCAGCGCAACGCGGGCGACGCCTTCTGGCGCCAGCGTTGGCAGCGCGCCTTGCAGTTCCTGTTCGAGCAGGCGAACGCGGTCTACGTGCTGGCAAAGCCGCCGGCCGGTTTCAGTCGGGCGGCACGGCTGATCACGCACCACCAGCGCGCAGCCAACGCGTTCCTCCAGCAGCCGGATCCGCTGCGAAATGGCAGATGGCGTGACGTGAAGTGTGCGGGCAGCCCGCTCGAAGCTGCCTTCTCGGATGACGGCTGCCAAAGCGGCCAAGGCGGAATAGTCGAGCACGAAAGTTAGAAAAACTGAATTGGATGAAGAAAAGATAGTTTGTCTTCATCAAGTCGGCCCGGCAAGCTGCGCGCATGACAACCTCGATTGCGACTTCCTCTTCCGTATTCCTGCAGGGCTTGGCTCTGAGCCTGGGGCTGATCGTGGCCATTGGCGCGCAGAACGCTTTCGTGCTGCGTCAGGGGCTGCGCCGTGAACACGTGGGCAGTGTGGTGCTGTTCTGTGCGATGGCAGATGCGCTGCTGATTCTGGCGGGTGTGCTTGGCATGGCGCAGGCGTTGGGAGAACGGCCCAATCTCGCGCGTTTTCTTGCGTTGGCGGGCGCCGCATTCTTGCTGCTGTATGGCGTGCAGGCACTAGGGCGCGCCCGGCATTCCAGCCACTTACGGGCAGCCGCAGGTGGCGATGGCCTCAGCCGCGGCGCGGCGCTGGCGCAGGCGGCGGCCTTTACGCTGCTCAATCCGCACGTCTATCTGGATACGATGTTGCTGGTGGGCAGCATTGGTGCTCAGCAGGCGTCGGCACTGCGCGGCTGGTTTGTGGCGGGTGCGGGGTCGGCCAGCCTGTTCTGGTTCGTGACGCTGGGGTTTGGTGCGCGTTGGCTCGCGCCATGGTTTGCCCGGCCGAGAGCGTGGCAGGTGTTGGATGGCTTGATTGGCGTGACGATGCTGGTGCTGTCTGCCTTGCTGCTGCGTCACGCGCTGGGCGGGTTTTGAGTCGATTCGATTCCGCTACCGTAACGCCGCCGCCGTCTGCATGCCCTTGCGCACGCGGAGCACTCCCAGCGATTTCAACAACGCATGCCCTTGCAGCGTCACGCCTCAGCCGCGCTTTCTTGCCAGGCGCACCGGCGGTTCTGCAGCGGGCTGCTTGAGCGGCCGCAGGTTCATCTTGTCGAACACGCGGCGGGCGCGGTCGGCGCAGTCTTCGCCGTCGGCCTCGTGGTCGATTTCGCGGATGAGCGCAAGCAAGTCGCGCTTGTTTTGCGCCATGTGCTGCTCAAGCACATCGATTTCCGCCACTTTGCGGCGTAGCGCCAGCAGCAATTCTTCGCGCGGCCATTCGCCCAGATGTCCGGGCAACAGGGCGCGAATTTCTTCCAGTGAGAACCCCGCGTTTTGCGCGCGCAGGATGATCTCCAGCCGCGTGACCGATTCCGGCGCGTATTCCCGATACCCATTGGACTGCCGCTCAGCCGGCTGTAACAGGCCGCTGGCTTCATAAAACCGGATGCGGGAGGCGGCCACACCGCTCAGGCGGGCCAGTTCACCAATCTTCATGTGCGTGCTCCGCAGGCTTGACATTCAAGTTGACTTTAAGCTTAGGGTTCAGGTGTCGTCAAATGTCAAATCCCCCAACGCGGATGCCACCCATGAAGCTCTTCACGCCCCTCGTTCTGCCCAACGGTGCGGTGATTCCCAATCGCCTTGCCAAAGCTGCCATGGAAGAGAACATGGCCGACGCCGATCACGCGCCATCCGACGCGTTGCTACGCCTGTATGAAGCGTGGGCCGCAGGCGGCGCCGGCTTGATCCTGACCGGCAACGTGATGATTGACCACCGGGCCATGACGGGCCCGAAGGGCGTCGTGCTCGAAGACGGCGCGCATCTGGAACGCTTTCGCCGCTGGGCGCAGGTCGCGCGGGCGCATGGCGCGCATGCTTGGGTCCAGATCAACCATCCGGGTCGGCAGATGCCAGCGTCGCTCGGGCAACCGACGCTGGCGCCTTCAGCGGTGCCGCTGGCGCTCGGCGCGTTGTCCAAACAGTTCCCGGTGCCGCGTGAGATGACCAAGGCGGATATCCGCGAAGTCCAGCAGCGCTTTACCCGCAGCGCGCACTTGGCCGAGCAGAGCGGTTTTACCGGTGTGCAGATCCACGCCGCACATGGCTATCTGCTGAGCCAGTTTCTCTCGCCCATTTCCAACCGGCGGCAGGACCAGTGGGGCGGCCCGATCGAGAACCGCGCGCGCCTGCTGCTCGATATCGTGCGCAGCGTGCGCGCCGCTGTGTCGCCGCAGTTCGTGGTGTCGGTCAAGTTGAACTCGGCCGATTTCCAGCGCGGTGGCTTCAGCCCTGACGATGCCAAGCAGGTGGTCGAGCTGCTCAATCCGCTGGGTGTCGATCTGGTGGAGTTGTCCGGCGGCAGCTATGAAGTCCCGGCCATGCAAGGGCACTCGCGTGATGGCCGTACGCTTGCCCGCGAGGCGTATTTCCTGGAATTCGCGCGCGACATTGCCGCCATTGCCCGCATGCCGCTGATGGTGACGGGCGGCATCCGGCGCCGGGTGGTGGCGGAGCAGGTGGTCGACAGCGGCGTCGATATGGTGGGCATTGCGACCGCGCTGTCCATCGATCCGAACCTGCCGCGCGACTGGGCTGGCGGCAAGAACAACGCGCCGGCGCTGCAGCCCATCACGTGGAAGAACAAGGCGCTCGGCGCACTGGCCAACATGGCAGTCGTCAAGTTTCAGCTCAACCGGCTGAGCGAGGGGCGCACGACAGACCCGCGTGTGTCGCCCCTGCGGGCGCTGATTCAACAGCAACTGGCCGCAGCGTGCCAGTCGCGGCGCTACCGCCGATGGACGGCGCAACGGCAGGCGCGCTAGGGCGTATTTTCTGACCGGACCGGCGCAGCCTTACCGCTGCGCCGCGTCTCTTGTAGATTCATGTTTTGCCTCCCCGATTCGGAAAGCACGACATGAAACAAGTCACTCTGCCCAACGGCGAACGCGTCCCTGCACTCGGCATGGGCACCTGGAACATGGGCGACGACCGCGCCACGCGCGATGAAGAAATCGCCACGTTGCGTCTGGGCCTCGATCTGGGTTTGCGCCTGATCGACACGGCCGAGATGTACGGTGAAGGCCTATCCGAATCGTTGATCGGCGAGGCCATTGCCGGGCGGCGCGATGACGTTTTTCTGGTCAGCAAGGTCTACCCGCACAACGCCAGCCGGCGCGGCATTGCTGCGGCATGCGAGCGCAGCTTGCGCCGGCTCGGCACTGATCGCCTCGATCTGTACCTGCTGCACTGGCGCGGCGATGTGCCGTTCGAAGAGACCTTGGAAGGCCTGCAGGCCCTGCAGCGCGAAGGCAAGATCCGCCATTACGGCGTGAGCAATCTTGACCTGTCCGATATGGAGGAATGGTGGGACGCGCCGGGCGGCAATCAGATTGCCGTCAACCAGCTGCTGTACAACCTCAGCCGGCGCGGCATCGAATGGGACTTGCTGCCCTGGCTGCACGAGCGCCATGTGCCGGTGATGGCCTATTCGCCCATCGAGCAGGCCCGGCTGGTTCGACATCCAAAGCTGGTGCGCTTCGCGCAGGAATGCGGCATGACGCCGGCACAGGTCGCGCTGGCGTGGCTGTTGGCGCGCGACGGCATCATCGCCATTCCCAAGACAGGCCATCGCGAGCGGTTGCGCGAAAACATCGGCGCGCTGGCGCACACGCTCACGGCTGAGCAACTGGCGACGCTGGACAGCATCTTTCCGCCGCCTAAGGGGCCGCGCGCGCTGGAGATGCTGTAACCGCTCAGCGCGACTTCGCCAAGTAGCGCTCGTGATCGACGTAGCCCATCAGGTAGACGCGGGCTTTGTCGCGGGTGTCTTTGGTGACGCGGTCGGCGGCCTTGCGCGCGCCGGATGATGACATCGACGCACTAAGGTGATCGCGGAAACCGTCGTGCATGGTGCGCAGGTCGCCTTCGCAGGCATCGAGCGCGGAGGCGACCACGGCTTTCGTCTGCGTGGTGCCCGGCACGCCGCTATCGGCCTGGCGCTGAACGCACGCCATGTAGTTGGCGCGCAGCACCTGCCAGCCGTTGTCTGCGCTGGCGTCAGTGGCCGCCGCGGCGGCGCTGGTCGAATCGGCGGGCTGCTGTTGCGGGTGCGATGCGCACGCACCAAGCAAGGCCAGCAGGACGAGAGACGGGCAGGTCAGGGCTTTTTTCATGGCATGGACTGTACTGCACGGCTGCGCTGCGTGCGTTGGCCGAAGTCGCCCTCAGTGCACCCCGTAACATTTGGAAACGAAAAAGCGGGCGTGACCAAAGGCCCTGCACCAGCACGCCGCGAGGCATGGGGTCGGGCGGTCACGGGCTCGCTGCGCCCCTGTGTCAAAGGCCTTTCATCGCATCCAGGGCGCGTCCGTGGCCGTCGCGTGTTTGCCGTATCGCTCAGCCGCTTCGCGCACCACGGTGCGATCCAGTTCACCGTCGTCTGCCAGCGCCTTCAACGCGGCGATGACGATGGACGCGCGGTCCACCTCGAAGAACTCACGCAACGCCCGGCGCGAGTCGCTGCGGCCAAAGCCGTCGGTGCCCAGCGTGACATAGCGGCGCGGTACGTGTGCCCGGATCAGTTCGGGTACGGCCCGCACGTAGTCGGTGGCGGCGATGACGGGCCCGTGCGATTCGCGCAAGACGGCCTCCACATACGAAGGCGCGGCTTCACCGCCGAGGCGGGCGATGCGCTCTGCGGCGATGGCCTCGCGGTGCAGCTCTGAGAAGCTCGTCACGCTCCAGGTGGTGGCGTCGATGTTCCAGTCTTCCTTGAGCATCTGCGCGGCGGCCATGACTTCGCCCAGGATGGCGCCCGAGCCCAGCAACTGCACGCGCGCGGTCGACAGGCTTTGCGGTGTCAGCGGATACATGCCTTTGAGGATGCCCGCACGCAGGTCGCTGTCCGGCATGGAGGGCTGCGCGTAGTTCTCGTTCGTCACCGTCAGGTAGTAGAACGTGTCTTCCTGCCGCTCCAGCATCGCGCGCATGCCTTCATCAACGATGACGGCAATCTCGTAGGCAAATGCCGGGTCCCACGCGCGGCAGTTGGGCACCGTGGATGCGGCAAGGTGGCTCGTGCCGTCCTGGTGCTGGAGGCCTTCACCGCCGAGCGTTGTCTTGCCCGCCGTCGCGCCGATCAGGAAGCCGCGCGCCCGCTGGTCCGCCGCCGCCCAGATGAGATCGCCAATGCGCTGGAAGCCGAACATCGAGTAGTAGATGTAGAACGGCAGCATCGGCAGATCGTGCGTGCTGTAGGCCGTGGCCGCGGCAATCCACGACGAGATGGCGCCGGCTTCGGATATGCCTTCCTCCAGGATCTGCCCACCGGTTTCTTCGCGGTAATACAGCATCGAACCCAGATCTTCCGGCTCGTACTGTTGACCCAGCGGCGAGTAGATGCCGACCTGGCGGAACATGCTGGCCATGCCAAACGTGCGGGCCTCATCCGCCACCACCGGCACCATGCGCGGGCCGAGGGCACCGTCCTTCAGCAGGTTGCCGAACATGCGCACGATGGCCATCGTGGTCGACATCTCGCGGCCTTCGGCTTGCAGCGCGAATTGCCCCCAGGATGGCAACGCAGGCACGGTCAGCGCCTGTGTTGCCGCCTTCCGCCTTCTAGGCAGATAGCCCCCCAGGGCAGCCCGGCGCGCATGCAGGTATTGCATCTCCGGGCTGTTTGGCGCTGGCTTGTAAAACTTCAACTGCTCGACGTCGCTGTCGGACAGCGGCAGGCGGAAGCGATCGCGAAACGCCTTGAGCTGATCGACATCGAGCTTCTTCTGCTGGTGCGTCGTCATCCGGCCTTGCCCAACGCTGCCCATGCCGAAGCCCTTCATCGTCTTGGCGAGGATCACCGTGGGCTGGCCCTTGTGCTGCAGCGCCTTTGCATAGGCGGCGTGGAGCTTGCGCACGTCGTGGCCGCCGCGGCGCAGGCGGTCGATGTCTTCGTTGCTGAAATGCGAGACAAGCGCGGCAAGCTCGGGGTTCTGGCCGAAGAAGCGCTCGCGGTTGTAGGCGCCGTCGTTGGCAGAGAAGGTCTGGAACTGGCCGTCCACGGTCTGCGCAAATGCCCGCAGCAAGGCGCCGGAACGGTCGCGGGCGAAGAGGGCATCCCAGTCCGAGCCCCACAGCACCTTGATGACGTTCCACCCGGCGCCGGTGAACTGCGCTTCGAGTTCGTCCACGATGCGGCTGTTGCCGCGCACGGGCCCGTCGAGCCGCTGCAGGTTGCAGTTGATGACGAATACGATGTTGTCGAGCCGCTCGCGCGCCGCCAGCGAGAGGGCGCCGATCGATTCCGGCTCGTCCATTTCCCCGTCGCCGAAGAAGCCCCACACCTTGCGATCGGATGTCTGCAAGAGGCCGCGGTTTTGCAGGTAGCGCATGAAGCGCGCCTGGTAGATCGCGTTGATCGGCCCGATGCCCATTGATCCGGTCGGGAACTGCCAGAACTCCGGCATCAACCACGGATGCGGATAGGAGCAAAGCCCCGGGCCCGTGATCTCACGCCGATAGTGTTCGAGATGCGCTTCATCAAGGAAGCCTTCGAGATACGCACGCGCATAGACGCCGGGCGAAGAGTGCGGCTGGAAGTAGACCAGATCGCCGCCGTGCGCCGCGTTGTCAGCCCGGAAGAAATGATTGAAGCCGACTTCGAAGAGATCGGCTGCTGATGCGTAGCTTGCAATGTGGCCGCCCAGCTCTCCGTAGGCCTGGTTGGCGCGCACCACCATGGCGAGCGCATTCCAGCGCAGCGCGGCGGCCAGTCGCTCTTCGGTATCGATGTCTCCGGGATACGGCGGCTGCGCCTCAACGGGGATCGTGTTGACGTAGGGCGTGACGCGGGCGAGGGCGGTGCCAACGCCAAGCTTTGAGGCGCGTTCTGCCAAGCGGTCGAACAGGAACTGCGCCCGCGAGGTGCCGGCATGCTGTACGACGGCATCCAGCGCGTCGAGCCATTCGGCGGTTTCCCCTGGGTCGCTGTCTTCGGTGCGATGCACGAGGGAGTGCATCGACGCGGCCCCCGTCGATAAATCCGTCATGGCGGTTCTGCCTTGAGGAAGGATTGGAAGGCGGGCCGTGATCACGCGATGCACGCCCGCGCCCGGATGCGCCGCTGGGGCGCGTCCGCATCAACCGTTGCGGAAGATGAAACTGTATGCGTTGAGTGCCGGCACGCCGCCCAGGTGCGCGTAGAGCACGCGCGAGCCTTCAGGAAATTCGCCGTTGCGCACCATGTCGATCATGCCGTGCATGGATTTCCCTTCGTACACGGGGTCGGTCAGCATGGCTTCCTGGCGCGCGCACAGACGAATGGCTTCGAGCGTTCCTTCATTGGGCAGGCCGTATTCCGGGCCGCCGTAGCGCGTGTCGAGCACCACGTCTTTCTCCGTGATGTTTCTGCCGAGGTCGACCAGCTCAGCGGTGTGCTGCGCAATGCGCAGGATCTGCGCGCGCGTCTGCTCCGGCTTGGCCGAGGCATCGATGCCGATCACCTTGTCGGCCCGGCCATCTGCTGCAAAGCCGACGACCATGCCGGCTTGCGTGCTGCCCGTGACCGAGCACACGACGATGTAGTCGAACTTGAAGCCCAGTTCTGCTTCCTGCTGGCGTACTTCTTCGGCAAAGCCCACAAAGCCCAGGCCGCCGAGCGGGTGTTCGGAGCAGCCGGCCGGAATCGGGAACGGCTTGCCGCCGCGCTTGCGCACGTCTTCCATGGCCTGTTCCCAACTGGGCCGGATGCCGATGTCGAAGCCTGCCGCATCGAGGCGCACGTCGGCGCCCATGATGCGCGACATCTCGATATTGCCGACGCGGTCGTACACGGCGTCGGAGTAGTTGACCCAGTTTTCCTGCACCAGCACGCACTTGAGGCCGAGGTGTGCGGCCACGGCAGCAACCTGGCGCGTTTGGTTCGACTGAATGCCGCCAATGGAAACCAGCGTGTCGTACCCGCCTTCCAGCGCTTCCGGGATCAGGTATTCGAGCTTGCGGGTCTTGTTGCCGCCGAAGGCCAGGCCGCTGTTGCAGTCTTCGCGCTTGGCAAACAGCTCCACCTTGCCGCCCAGGTGCGCGCTCAATCGTTTCAGCGGTTGGATGGGCGTCGGCCCGAACGTCAGCGGATAGCGGGGGAATCTTTGCAGGTTCATGAGGTGGCTCCTTCAGTGCCGCAAGTGGCGGGATGTCGGAAACCAATGGTACGCAGAACGCCGCGAAATGAGGTTGCAAAGATCGTCTACCATCCGGAACGTATCCGGATGAAAATCAAATTCCTAAATTTTTAATTCTGCCTAAATGAAAAAGAACGAAACGAAATTGCAGGAGCCGTCCGCCGCATCGGCAGCTTCTGCGCGCCACGCCTTGGATCGCACCGATCGCGCAATTCTGAGGGCGCTGCAGCGCGATGCGTCCATCTCAAACGTGGCGCTTGCAGCCAAGGTGAACCTCAGCCCGCCGGCCTGCCTGCGCCGCGTGGAACGGCTCAAGGAGCTGGGTCTGATCAAGGGGATTGTTGCGCTGCTCGATCCGCGTGCGCTGGATCTGGGGTCGCTGGTGATGATCGGCGTCGTGCTGGATCGCTCAACGCCGGAATCGTTCACGGCATTTGAAAAGGCGGTGCAGAAGGTGCCAGGTTGCCTGGAGTGTCACGTCGTAACCGGCGAGTTCGACTACTTCATGCTCGTGCGCACCAAGGACAACGAAGGCTATAACCGGCTCCACGCCGAGCAGTTGCTGTATCTGCCGGGCGTTCGGCAGATCCGGACGTTCATGGTGCTCAAGCAGGTGCTGTCGACGACGGAGCTGCCGGTGGCTTAGCCGAGGGTGGGAGCGGCTAAGCCTTTGCGTTGATCCATCAGGCGGTTCCAGAGCATGCCGGCCCGGTTGCCGCTTCTGCAATACGCAAGGATGGGCTTGGGCAACGTGTCGACCAGTTCGCCAAAGGCCGCGACGTCTGCATCGCCAATGCCGTTCGGCTCGACCGGCAGGCAGCGCGCTTCCAGGCCCAGCTCGCGGGCGGCAGCGGCAATGTCCTCAAAGGCGGGTTGGTCGATGCTCTCGCCGTCTGGGCGGTTGCAGATCACTGAGCGGAAACCTGCATTGCGGATGGCCTTCAGATCCGCCGGCATGATCTGCCGCGAAGCCGTCAACCCGCTGGATGCCGTGGCGCGGCATTGCTCAATCGCACGCTGGAAACATGCGGCGGCAAAGTCGACGTCCTGCTCGGTTGCAAAGCGGCCCAGGCTGATGCGCACGGTGCGGCCCGCAGCATCAGCATCCAGGCCAATGGCCGTCAGCACGTGCGAGGGCGTGCCCGCAGCGGAGTTGCACGCCGACGTTGACGACACAGCAAGATCGTCGCCCAGCATCATCGGCATGAAGCCGGGCGCGTTCACCGTCAGGCTCAGCGTGTGGGGAATGCGGCGTCCCACGTCGGCGTTCTGCACCACATCGCCCAGGGCCAACACCGACGCCTTCAGCCGCTGGCTCAGCGCAGCAATGCGGGCGGTCTCGTGATCAAGTTCTTCCGCCGCCAATTCGCACGCCACGCCCATGCCCACGATCTGATGCGTTGCCAGCGTGCCCGAGCGCAGACCGCGTTCGTGTCCGCCACCGTGGATTTGCGGCGCAATGCGCGAGGCAATCTCGCGGCGCACATACAGCGCCCCGATCCCCTTGGGGCCATACACCTTGTGTGCGGACATCGACAGCATGTCGATGCCGAGCGCGCGCACATCAATCGGCGTCTTGCCGAGTGCCTGCGCGGCATCGACATGGAACAGCGCGCCCGCTGCGTGCACGATCTGGGCGATCGCGCGAACATCGGTCAGCGTGCCCAGCTCGTTGTTCACCAGCATGAGCGATACGAGACCGGTGTCCGGCGTCATCGCAGCGGCCACGGCTTCCGGGGTAATTTCGCCGTCGCGTGTTGGCGAGAGATACGTCACTGAACAGCCGCGCGCTGACAGGTTCGCCATCGTGTCCAGAATGGCCTTGTGCTCGATGCGGCTGGTGATGAGGTGGCGCTTGCCCGTGGCGGCGTCGGCGTAGCCCTTCAGCGCGAGGTTGTTGGATTCGGTGGCGCCCGACGTCCAGATGATCTCGTCGGCATCGGCACCAATGAGCGCAGCAACCTGCTCGCGTGCCTGTTCGACCTTGTTCCGCGCGACGCGCCCCGTCGCATGTGAACTCGACGCAGGGTTGCCGAAGGCGCCTTCCATGCCAAGGCAGGCGGTCATGGCCGCAATCACGCGAGGGTCGGCCGGCGTGGTGGCTGCGTAGTCGAGGTAATGGAGGGTGTTGCTGTCGCTCATGTCGTTTTCTGTGCTGCGGTGGAGGCAGAAAAATGATACGGTGGACAGCCCGGAAAAATAATTCAAAGTTTCCTGTTTATTCCTCCATGGTGCGGAAAATATTCCTTAGAATTCGTCATATATAGAACGAAATTTTTCTGCAGAAATGGACGCTATTGACCGCGAACTACTGAGGCTGTTGCAGGCCGATGCGACGCTGCCCATCGCCGAGCTTGCGCAGCGCGTGAACCTTTCGCAAACACCGTGCTGGAAGCGGGTGCAGCGGCTCAAGGACACGGGCGTCATCCGCGCCCAGGTGGCGCTGTGCGACGCACGCAAGTTGGGCGTCGGCACCACGGTGTTCGTTGCCGTACGAACCGATCAGCACACCGAGAAGTGGGCGCAGCGTTTCACGCAGGTGGTGCGCGATATGCCCGAGGTGGTGGAGGTCTACCGGATGAGCGGCGAGATGGACTATCTGCTGCGCGTTGCGGTCGCAGGTATAGAAGACTACGACCGCGTGTACAAACACCTGATCAAGTCCGTGCCGCTGTCGGACGTGAGTTCATCGTTTTCAATGGAGCAGATCAAGTATTCGACTGCGCTGCCGGTGCGGGATGTGGGGCAGGGAGATTGAGGATGTATTTGCGCCTGAACTGCGGGGAGGGGGGCTTCGTAGCCGCCTCGTAGGGAATGGCCAATTATTCAGCTATCGAAGTTCGCCAACCCAGCATCAGCAGACCAGTTTTGACGTGGCAGTCGCTCCATGCGTTTCGACGCCGCGTTCGTGAGCCTCTGAGGCGATGATGACCCGGTTGCGCCCTTTTTCCTTCGCCATATAGAGCGCCGCATCCGCTCGAGCGAGGGTGGTCGCCAATGTGTCTCCGGGCATGACACATTCGACCCCCGCGCTGAAGGTGCAACGCACGCCTTCTCTTGGCGACTGCTCGACCGCGAGCCGGAGTTCATCCGTCAAAGCCGCTGCGGCGGTCTTTCCCGTATCGACCAGGACAATCGCAAATTCCTCACCACCGAGGCGGCCGACAAGATCGCCCGGCCTGAGCCGCGTGGATACCACCGACGTGACATGCTTGAGGATGCGGTCGCCGACGGCATGGCCGAAGCTGTCGTTGACGGCTTTGAACTTATCGATGTCCAGAACGGCAATCGACAACGGTCTTCCGCTTGCCACCGCGTCGTGAAGCAACACGCTTGCCCTTGCCATGAACGCTCGCCGCATCAGTACGCCCGTGAGTTCGTCAATATTCGCGAGCTGCTCCATCCTCCGGGCGAGTTGATCGTGCGCGAGCATCACCATGCCTGTCGACATGCACGGGAACGTGACGATCGCCAGCCCGAGAAAAAGAACGTTCCAGGCTGACGGCTCGGGAAAAGCCGTTTGCGGCAGGCCGAAGGCAACGGCGATCGCCCGCGTGACATGGAACAGTGCGCCCAGGTATGCGGCCGCGGCAACGAATCGATAGGGATAGCGGGCGCCATCGTGCGGCGCGTGTCGCAGGGCCAATGTCCCGACAGCAATCCGAGCATAGGCAAAGAACACCGACACGATCCCAATCTTCGCGCTGACGTTCGGCGATACGAGCGTGAAGTACACCAACGCAACGAACGCGATGGCGAATGCCCCTGTCTCTTGAGGCACCGCCCAAGCCTTGCCAAAAAACTGGCGCATCCCCTGTACGAGCAACAGGACGGCCGTCAGCGTGATGAGCGCAACTGCGAGGGTGACGAACCGCCCTTGCAGACTGCCCGCGATCAGCACACACGCCGCCGCCACAGCCAGCAACCCGTGGGCCACGCACCAGCGGCCTATCCCCGGCACGGCGGTCCGAAGCAGTGATCCAAGGATGGCGACGCCCATCAAGCAGGACACCATCACGATACCTATCAGAGCGAGCGGGCTGAGCATGAGATCGGGACTGGTGACAAGAATGGGGAAAGACAAGCACGCATTCGGCAACCGAGCCCAAACCGAATGGGCCGACTTGCGCCCACGGCCGCTGGAAGTGTTCTGGAGCGACCAGGCTTCGGTGCGACGAAGTATTCACCACAACCTTTCTTTATCGGCAGATCGGTGCGCCGCTTAAGGCTCTTTTTCGCAATGCGTTGTCACAGGAGACGCAACGTGTGCGGGAACGCGGGGGAGGCGCACAATTACTGTTCGATCTCGTACATGCCGCACACGGCACCATTATTCGTTCTGCGCCCACCGCTCCACGAGATCTGCTGGAATCGCCTGAAACACCTTCGCAAACGGCTTTCCCACCATCGACTCTGCCTGCCGAAGCAACAGCGCGACCGGACTGCTTGGCTCATGCGCTTCAAACCAAGTGCGAGCGAGGCGGATTTGCGTCAAAGCGGCGTGGCGGCTGGTTGGCATATCGTCGACATTCTCGGTGGAGGCGGGTTGCAAGTCTGCCTGTGCGAACGGCGCAACGTTGGTGGATAGCGACGATGGCGCCGGTGCCGCAACAGGTGGAATTTCAGTTGCCGGCGCAAACTCAACCGCCACAGGCTTTGTCCGGCCAGGATGACCGACCAATTGCAGCAGCCGTATCAAGGGCTTCAGATCTGGCGCGTGGTCGGGCAGTGAAGCTTCGGTCCACAGCTGAATGGACTGCGCGAGCGCGCAGGCTTCATGCATAGACTCTATCTCAGGTAGTCCTTGGCTCCGGAATGCTTCCAGTTGCTGATGCACTGATTCCGGTGCAAGCGCATCGGCTGGACGTGACATGCCCAGCGCACGCTCGATGTCGCGCATCTGAAGGCGGATGGCATTCCTGCCCAGGGCAATCTCGCGCACGTCGGCTAACAACCCTTGTGGATCGACTAGCGTCGCGAGCGCGTTTGCCCGAACGCCAGGGTCAACCTCCCCATCGATCTCAAGTTGAGGATGGACTTGCTCGGGAAAGGCCGTCAGCACCGCATGCAGTAGCGCGAGTCCATCACGCAGGCCCTCGGCCTGGTCCAGTCGAGTGCGACATCGTAGAAAGAGTGTCAGTAGCCGAATGTCCTTGGTGCGCAATAGCAGCCGTTGGCAGTCGCGCTCCAGCTCAGGCCAATTCAGTGCCTCGGTCGGCGCCACAAAGTCGCCATACTGGGCCGCCTCGCGCGGGGTTGCACGGGCTTGCAGCACCACAAACTCCGTGTCGTATTCAAGGTCCGGACCACATGGCTGATCCTCACTGATGGGCAACGCCAACTCAGCAAACCGGATCGTGGCTTCGGATGCAGGCTTGGAAGCCTTAGCCGTCAAAATCTTATTGAGCAACATAGTGTTCAGGTTGGAAAACCATGCCCGTAATGGCGCGGCTCGTATCGGGCTGCCCAAGCCAGGTCGACCATCCCAGCCGCTCATCTGCGCCTAGCACCGCCGGCGGGGCAGATTGTGGTTGCACTTGCAGCTCGACTTCCCACTCAAACTCAAAGCCCACAAAGCTGCGCACCCACTCCACCAGCACGGGCAGATCGCGTCCCTTGGGGGTGAAGTTCAAATACTGCTGCAGGTCTAGCGGCCCGATAATGAGCCGAAACTTGTGCTGGCGATCGGGCACAGCCTCGCCGAGCAAGGCGCCTTGCCCCATCACGCTGGTTGCACCCGGGCGGCCGAGGTGGCTGCACTCGGCAGCATCCAGTGCAATCCAATGCAGCACAAACTCCTGCAACTGCACCGGCACCCCAAAGAAGTGCGATAGCGCCGCCACGATGCCGTCTGGGCTACGCGATTCGCGCACATGGTGGGCGCTGGCTGCCAGCCGTGCATGTGGCGGCAGCGCGCTGCCGGAAATTTCATCGGTCTCAACTCCCGCCAGCCAGCCGATGTAGCGCGAAAACACCTCCTCGTCAGGCCGGTCCAACCCAGCTGCCGCTTGTGAGCCAGCCCAAGCCTGATAGAACTGCGTCAGCGCACGGTGGTGGAAGATGTCGAGAAACGCAGCGGAGGTGTTGTCGTGGTGCGCCTCGGTCCGCTCTCGAACGATTTCCGTCAGGTGGATCGGCAGCGCGCCATTGGGCCCCAGCATGCCCAGACCGAACAACTGGATATGCAAGCCATCGGCGCGCTGCTCCAGTTTCACAATCTCGCGCGGCGCAAAGGTGAGTGAAGCCACTTGCCCGATGCGGAAGGGTTCCGCCTGCGGGCGAGGTGCGCGACCGACAGGTGGCAGCGAGGCATGGCGCGCAGACAGGCCTCGCAGCAGTCCAAGAAAGCTCAGCTTCCATGGTTGCAGAGCCCCGTAGTGGCTTTGGGCGTGCCGTGCTGGCGCGGGCGGTGGCCCAAGATCATCTTGACCGTGGAACATGGCTAAATGACCCTAGATGACATTACGGCCACCCATGCGGGGCGACCAGCGGTGGATCAGTCCGCGTTCCATCGCGTGCAGCTCGGTTTCCGTGAAGGCGTTGACCGACACATGGCGCGCCAGGAAGTGTTCAAGTACCACGCCAAACAGGTACGGACTGACACCCGAGAAACCGGCCTCATCCACCGTCAATTGGCACTGCACGCCCCGGCCATACAGAATCGGACCCGCCCCCGGCATGCGCCGTGTCACGGGCTTGAGCTTGGAACCGATCAGGCTCTCGATCTGCCGCTGTTGGGCGGTATCGTTGGCCGACACGAACAGCCGAAGCATGTCGCGCAGCCCCTGGCCACCCTGTCGATGGTCGAGATCCATCAGCGACAGGTAGTTGAAGCCCAACTGGCGGATCAGCCGCCAGGCCATCTCGCCTTCGGCAAACGGCGCATGCGGTGCCGATGGCGGGCTGATCAACCCAACCCCTTCCGCCGGAATCGAATCGCGTGAGGTCAGATCACTGAATCCATTGCGCGGCACCAGATTCGCCAAATCCCGGTTGGTCACCATCGCCTCGACCGACAGATAACGCAGGTCGTTCGGGTAGGGCGCTTCGTTCTGGTCTACCAGCGAGAGAAACACCTCCGTGCCTGTGTAGGCTGTGCGGGTGCCGTACTTACGCGCCTGGTCTGAGATCAACCGCCGCTCCCGACGCACAGAAAAGTACCGGCCATGGTTGCCCTCATCGCTGTTGAGCGTGGCAAACAGCGGCCGGAAGTCGATCGGCGTACTGTGCTCGGTCACCTGGCCCGAGAGCTTCTGTACCGAGAACACCTCGTAATCAAGCGGGCGTCGCCGGTCGGCCACCAGGTGGAATTCCGTACGGCCCGGGCTCACCTCCATCCGATCGGTGCGCATCGGGAAGAGGTTGACGACCGGTGTGCAGAACAGCGCGAACTGGCTGGCATCGACCTGGCTCACCAGCGCACTCGGTGCCTTGGAGAGCAGCACCACAAGCTCCGCTTCGCGGCCGTCGATCTTTGCGAGGCCCCGCGCAAGGCCATCGAGCCCGAAGAAGTAAAAGCGCTGCGGGCATGTGAAGTACTCATGTACCAAGTTGTGCCCGTGGAATTTGTTCCAGGCCAACGGCAGTGCGCTTTCGTCGGGTGCCATGCCGACATGGCTGACGGCGTTGTCCGTGACGGCGGTTGGACGTTCATCCATGGCGCCAGGCTTGCCGATGAGTGTCGCGCAGCCAGCACTGTGAAGCAGCTCGAACAAATGCGAGGCAATCTGATCATTGCCACTCAGGTAGACGGGCAAGCGATCCAGGCAGGCCAACTGGCTGAACTTGACATCGTGTGTGAGCCGCAACCGCAGGCGCAGTGCGCCTTGTACGCTCACATGCGCCGGCAGATAGCGCTCCATGCCCTGAATGTCCGGTGGAATGCCGGTAAGCCGCGCTTCCGCAATCTCGATTGGCCACAGCGTCAGGGGTTGGGTGGTGCGGAATTCGCACTCGGTGGATTCGCCAGGTGGTGCCTTTGCCAGCAAAGCTGTGCCACGCTGTATCGAAACCCCGCGCACCAGATCGCCTTCCGTGCGACTAGGGTAGAACTGCGCTACCGCAATGGCCGGCGTCGGCGCTACGTAGTTCGGGTAGACCACCTCCAGCAACCGTTGCGTGAAGCGTGGGAATTCCGCATCCAGCTTGATTTGAGTGCGCGCCGACAGCAGACAGAACGCCTCGATCAGGCGCTCTACATAAGGGTCCGCCACCTCGATGCCGTGCATGCCAAGGCGCTTGGCCACCTTCGGGTGCCGCCGGGCGAATTCACCGGCCAGCTCTCGCATGTAGACCAATTCCCGGTTGTAGTAATCCAGCAGTTGCGGGTCCATGGTCTCAGTGGGCGTGAAGTGAGCGGACGTTCATGTGGCCAGTTTCCAGATCAAGCGAGCTCTGTGCGGTAAATGCCATCGGGTACGGGTCCATGTGGATCAGTCCACTGATCTCGAACAGCAGCACGTTGTAGCGCGTTGGCGCACCTTCTTTGAGCAATGGCTTGACCTCCAGGGAGCCAGGAATGAGCCGTGGCTCGAAATCCAGAATCGCGCGGCGCACGATCTTGACGATGTCGGTCCACTTGTGTTCCGACAGATAGCCGCCGGCCACGGGCGGTACCCCGTAGTTGATGGTGGAACTTGCCGCCTCTGGGTAGCGTGTCCGATCGATCTCGTCTTCGCGATTGGTGGTGTTGAGCAGGTAAGTCAGATCGCGTTGGAGGATCTCGCGCATCTGCGTGCGCGTGACCGTGTATTCGTTAGCGGCTTCCGTTTGCCGCTGTGGTGCATCGTCCCGCAACCGGTCAAAGAGTGTCGGCAGCAGTCGTGCATTGGGGCGGATCGGTGTGCGGTGCCCTGACACACTAGTTCTCCAGCACGAGCAGGGTCACATCGAGTAGCCCAATGTCTCCCTGATCCGTTGCCCATGTTTTTTGGCCCCAGCCCAGGACACCCGTCTCACCCAACTCGGTCCAATGGGTCTCGCGCGCGAGCCGGGTCGTATCGTTGCCATGCTCAGAGCCGGGATAACGCACCGGTATGAAGCCCCGACAGACCATGCCGTCTGCAAGTGTCACGGTGACCGGGCGCCAGACCAAGTCGAGCAGGCCAGTCACTGCGCTCATCTCCAACCTGCGCGTCTGGATAAACGGCAGCCAGGCATAACGGCCCGCCGAGATGATTTCGCAGGTGGGACCAAGACGCGTATCGCTATCGCTGATCCAGGCAAAGGTGCCCGCATTGTGTGCGCCGGATGCCGTAGTTGCGTCTACAAGGGCAAGGTTTCGGCTATGGTCCGCTTCTTCAATGTTTCCTGACGCCGCCTGTGCCAATGCCTTGTGCAACGGCTCCATCCAGGCCGGCGGGCTTAGCAGTGCACCGGGTTCGCGCTCTCCGTTGAACACGCCCTGACGAAAAATCTCCGCCCGAATCAGGTTGCGATAAGCGTGGGCCGTCTGCGCAAAGTCTGGCGTCAGTTGGGTTGCGACTTGCAATTGCTTGAGCGCGCGCTCCCAGTCGCCCGTTACGCACAACCATTGAAAGAGTTGCCAGCGTTCTTCAAACGCGCCCGGTTGCTGACGCACGCGCACTTCGGCGTTCTGCAGTGCTTGCGCAACCGAACCGCTGTGCTGGAGAACGGCCGCCAGTCCCGAGGTCGACGGCGGATCCAGAAGCAAGGCATCAGTGGTCATGGGTATCCGACTCCTGTTGGTGTGTCGTGGCTGGTAGGTAGGCACTGTCCATCGAGACGAGGTGGTGCTCGCGGCGGGTCAGCGTCGCCGTGATACCGCGTCGCTCCGCGATCACGATGTCGCCCGCAAAAAGATGCAGAACGTCCGGCATCGCCGGGGTGGAAAAGAGCGGTTGCAAGTCAGTGAAGTTGTCCGCATCACCGATGAGGCTCTCAATTCGAGGCCGGCCAATCAGCATGTCAAGCAGGCTGTCGGTTGCTGGCTGCGTACCTACCTGTAGCGGATCGGCAGACGTTGCATCAGCAGAACTGGCAATTGCACCATCGCTTCGTGCAGGCACCTGATGCTGGTAGTAGGCATTGGCCAGCTCGGGGTTACGTAGCACCGCATCGGCCTCGCGGCTGAGTTGCATCAGCACATCTTCAGGATCGCTCGCCGCGGTGGGCGGCGACTGGGTGAGCTCCATGCCGCCAACGCGTCGAAGGATCGAGAAGGGGTCGCCAGCGTCGGGTACCCAACCCGAGGTGTCGTCGGTGGGCACCAGGTCATCGAGGATGCCGCGCTGCGCCGCTGGGAACTGCTGGTCACCCATAATTTCTACGCCCAAATTTTGATAAATGGCGCAGATCATAATCGGAGTTGTTCCCAGTCGGAAATGGCAGGAGATCTCCCGATCTTCTAGTTATTGGGGTCTGAATTTAATTTCAATAATATCGAGATTGAGCGATTGGGGCGTTTAATAAATAAGCAATCAGGCTAACCCTAGATTGGCCGCAGATGACGGGTGAATTTTTGTCAATTTTTCGGCGTGATATCAACGCCTGTGGCGATTCCTCTGTTCTTTTTTTAAAAGCAAGAAACGCTTTGAAAAGCTATGCAAAATTCAGTTAAATGTGATTTTGCGTGATTTATATAGAAGCTTATTTCAATTGCCAGGGTGCGATTTTGCCCATACGCTTCCCTCCAAAAATGAGAAATGAATTCAGGTCGCCACGCATGTGTTCGGTGGCCATTTGGGGAGTTAAAGAGAGCAATGGACATTTCACGTCAGGCGCTATTTGGCCGACTCAATCCGAGTCTTTTCAAGGCAATCGAGAGCGCGACCGCCTTCTGTAAGCTCCGTGGCAACCCATACGTCGAGCTTGTGCACTGGTTGCATCAGCTACTGCAAGCATCCGATGGTGACCTGCAGCGCGTGCTGAGACATGCCGAAGCCGATTTCCAGGCACTTGAGGCTGATCTTGCTCGCGCACTATCTTCGCTGCCAGCCGGCGCCAGTTCCATCAGCGATTTCTCCTTCCAAATCGAAGCTGCTGTCGAGCGCGCGTGGGTGTATGCCACGCTTGCATTTGCCGACGACCGCGTGCGCGGTGCCTATCTGCTGACCGCGCTGCTCAAGACACCGGAACTGCGCCGCACCGTTCTCGGCATTTCCAACCAGTTCGCCAAGGTGCGAGCGGAGGAGTTGGTCGACAGCATTCCCGCGCTGATCGCGCAATCCCCCGAAAGCCAGGAAGCGGTCTACGATGGCAGCGGCCTCGCGCCGGCCATTCCAGGCGAGGCGAGCGGTGCGATGGCCCCTGGCGGTACGGGCAAGAGCGCACTCGCCCAGTATTGCCGCGACCTGACGGAAACCGCACGCGCGGGCCAACTCGACCCCGTCATCGGCCGCGAGCACGAAATCCGTACCATGACGGACATCCTGCTGCGCCGTCGCCAAAACAACCCGCTGCTGACCGGCGAGGCCGGTGTCGGCAAAACGGCCGTCATCGAAGGCCTGGCTCAGGCCATCGCCGCTGGCGACATTCCCCCGAGCCTCAAAGACGTCCGCCTGCTTAGCCTCGACGTGGGTGCGCTGTTGGCCGGTGCCAGCATGAAGGGCGAATTCGAAGCCCGTCTGAAGGGTGTGCTCGAAGAGGCCACCAAGTCGGCCAAGCCCGTGATCCTGTTCGTGGACGAAGTGCACACCCTCGTCGGCGCAGGCGGCCAGGCCGGTACGGGCGACGCCGCCAACCTGCTTAAGCCTGCACTGGCCCGTGGGGCCCTGCGCACGATCGGTGCCACCACGTGGAGCGAATACAAACGCCATATCGAGAAAGACCCCGCGCTCACCCGGCGCTTCCAAGTTTTGCAAGTGATGGAGCCGCAGGAAGCCAACGCTGCCGCCATGGTGCGTGGCCTGGTGGGCACCTTTGAAGCTCACCACAAGGTCTTGATCCGCGACGAGGCTGTACGTGCCGCCGTCAAGCTCTCGCACCGCTACATCCCCTCGCGCCAGTTGCCCGACAAGGCTATCAGCCTGCTCGACACCGCGTGCGCGCGCGTCGCCCTGTCGTTGCACGCACCGCCCGCCACCGTTGAGTTGGCGCGGCAGCGTTTGGCTGCTGCCCAAGCCGAATCGGCCTTGCTTGCCAAGGAAGCCGCGTTCGGTAAGGCAGATCGTCGCCGTATCGTCGAGGTCGACAGTGTGATACGCGAGATCAACATCGAACTCGGTCAAGCCGAAGCCCGCTGGCAGCAGGAGCGGGGGCTCGCCACCTGCATTCTGGAGCAGCGGCAGGCCATCGACGCCGTGCCGGAAGGGGCGAGCCAGCCGCCGGCCGCACTGGCCGACCTCGAAGCCGAGTTGCAGTCCGCCCAAGGCGAGACACCGTTGGTGTACACCGAGGTGGACGAAGCTGTGGTCGCCGCCATCGTGGCCGATTGGACTGGCATCCCCGTCACCCGCATGGTGGCTGACGAGATCGCCACTGTAGTGGCCCTGCCGCAAACGCTGGGCACACGCATCATCGGCCAGGACCATGCGCTTGCCCAGCTTGGCGAGCGCATCCAGACCGCGCGCGCCCAATTGACCGACCCCAATAAGCCCTTCGGCGTCTTCCTGTTGGTCGGCCCCTCAGGCGTCGGCAAGACCGAAACCGCATTGGCCTTGGCCGATGCTCTCTACGGCGGCGAGCAGAACCTCATCACCATTAACCTCTCCGAATTCCAGGAATCGCATACCGTCTCCACCCTCAAAGGTGCACCGCCGGGCTACGTCGGCTATGGCGAAGGAGGCGTGTTGACCGAAGCCGTACGCCGACGCCCCTACAGCGTTGTCCTGCTCGACGAGGTGGAGAAGGCCCACCCGGACGTCCACGAAGTTTTCTACCAAGTCTTCGACAAGGGCTATATGGAGGACGGGGAAGGGCGCCACATCGACTTCAAGAACACGATCCTGCTGCTGACCAGCAATGCCGGCTCTGACCTGCTGACCAGCCTGTGTGATGACCCGGCGCTGCTGCCCGAACCCGCCACACTGCGCGACGCGCTCATGCCCGAGCTGCGCAAGACGTTCCCCGCCGCATTCCTCGGTCGTCTGGTGGTGGTGCCGTACCTGCCGTTGGCCGCCGACAACCTCGGCCGCATCGTCCGCCTGCACCTAGACCGCGTGGTCAAGCGCATGCGTGAGCAGCACGACATCGCGCTCACCTACGACGACGCCGTGGTGACGCACATCGTCGAGCGTTGCCCGATCGGTGAAACAGGCGCTCGCCAGCTCATCAGTTTCATTGAACAACGTATCCAGCCACAGCTAGCCAAGCTTTGGCTGGGCGCGCTGGCAAGCAAACAGCCACTCGCCACCATCCACATCCAGTTGGTCAGTGATGGCGTCGAGTTGGCTTACCAAGCCGAATACCTTTCCGGACGCGGCCTAGAACCGGTCATTCCCGCCGCCGAACCGGCTTAGCGCCGGTGGCACCTTCCTCAAGCACTTCCTCTTTATCTAACCCAACAGGGGAGAATCATGTCTGTTATGAACAGTTCGCAAAAATTCATTGCGCGCAACCGCGCACCACGCGTGCAGATCGAGTACGACGTCGAAGTTTACGGCTCGGAAAAACGCATTGAGTTGCCCTTCGTGATGGGCGTGTTGGCCGACCTGTCCGGCAAACCCGCTGAACCACTGCCGCCGGTGGCCGACCGCAAGTTCCTCGAAATCGACATCGACAACTTCGACGAGCGCATGAAGGCCATGAAGCCGCGCGTGGCGTTTGCCGTGCAGAACACGCTCACGGGCGAAGGCCAACTGATGGTCGATATGACCTTCGAGAGCATTGAAGACTTCTCGCCCGCCGCCGTGGCTGGCAAGGTCGACGCGCTCAGGCAACTGCTCGAAGCCCGCACGCAGCTGGCCAACCTGCAGACCTACATGGACGGCAAGTCCGGCGCCGAGTCGCTCATTAACCAACTGCTGCAAGACCCGGCCCTGTTGCAAGCACTGGCCAAGGCACCGAAGCCTGAGGTGACGCCGGTTCAAGCCGAAACCGGACAGACCGACGCCTGAGCCACCCGGCTTCTTGCCTTCCTGACTTCCACTATTGAGCGAGCAATCCATGGCTTCCGCACAACAACAGAAACAACAGAGCGTCGCAACGGCTGACCAGTCCGACTTTGCGGCGCTACTGAACCGCGAGTTCTCCCCCAAGACCGACCAAGCCCGCGAGGCCGTTGATCTGGCCGTCCGCACCCTGGCCGAGCAGGCGCTCGCCAGCACCTTCACCATGAGCGACGATGCCTACAAGAGCATCGAGGCCATCATCGGTGCGATCGACTCCAAGCTCTCCGAGCAGATCAACCTGATCCTGCACAACGAAGACTTCCAGAAGCTGGAATCCGCCTGGCGTGGCCTGCATCACCTTGTCTCCAACACCGAGACCGACGAGAAATTGCGCATCCGCGTGATGGATGTGTCCAAGGAAGAACTGCGCCGCACGCTGCGCCGCTACAAGGGCATCGGCTGGGATCAAAGCCCGTTCTTCAAGCGCATCTACGAAGAAGAGTACGGCCAGCTCGGCGGCGAGCCGTACGGCTGCCTTGTTGCGGATTATTACTTTGACCATACGCCGCCGGATGTGGAGCTGCTCGGCTCACTCGCCAAGATCTCCGCTGCCGCACACGCCCCGTTCATTGCTGGCGCATCGCCATCGGTACTGCAAATGGATTCGTGGCAAGAACTGGCCAACCCGCGTGATCTGTCCAAGATCTTCCAGAACCTGGAATATGCCCCGTGGAACAGCCTACGCAACTCGGAAGATGCCCGTTACGTTGGTCTGGCCATGCCGCGTTTCCTCTCGCGCCTGCCGTACGGCATCAAGACCAACCCGGTCGATGCCTTCGACTTTGAAGAGGACACCGACGGCGCCGACCACCGCAAGTACGTGTGGAGCAACGCGGCGTACGCCATGGCTGTCAACATCAACCGCTCGTTCAAGCAATACGGCTGGTGCACGCTGATTCGCGGCGTGGAGAGTGGCGGCGTGGTTGAGAACCTGCCGTGCCACACCTTCCCGACCGACGATGGTGGCGTCGACATGAAATGCCCGACGGAGATCGCCATCTCGGATCGCCGTGAGGCTGAGCTCGCTAAGAACGGCTTCATCTCGCTGGTGCACCGTAAGAACACTGACTACGCCGCCTTTATCGGCGCGCAGTCGCTGCAAAAACCGGCCGAGTACTACGACGCGGATGCCACGGCCAACGCCAACCTGTCGGCACGTCTGCCGTATCTGTTCGCCTGCTCGCGCTTCGCGCATTACCTGAAGTGCATCGTGCGCGACAAGATCGGCGCGTTCAAGGAGCGCGAGGACATGCAGCGCTGGTTGAACGAATGGATCATGAACTACGTGGATGCCGATCCGGCCAACTCCTCGCAAGAGACCAAGGCACGCCGCCCGCTGGCTGCCGCCGAAGTCGTGGTCGAAGAGCAGGAAGGCAACCCGGGCTACTACAGCGCCAAGTTTTTCCTGCGCCCGCACTTCCAACTGGAAGGTCTGACCGTCTCGCTGCGGTTGGTGGCGCGCCTGCCGTCGGTTAAGGAAGCTGCGTAAGCCTGACCCCCAGCTTTACCCCTGAATCCAAGGTGGTTCCAAACGGACCTGTTACCGGCAGGTCCACGGGGAACTGCTGCGGCCTTTGTTAGCAGTACCTGACGAAAGACTCAATACAACAAAAGGAGCTTTGCAATGGCACAGGACATCTTCCTGAAGATCAATGGCATCGACGGCGAATCGCAAGACTCGTCGCACAAGAACGAAATCGAAGTGCTGGTGTGGGACTGGAACATCGAGCAACAGTCGAACATGCACGCGGGCAGCGGCGGCGGTGCCGGCAAGGCCACCGTGTCGGACCTGTCGTTCGAGCACTACGTCGACCGTGCATCGCCCAACCTGATGAAGTACTGCCTGACTGGTAAGCACATCGACCAAGCCACGCTGGTAGTGCGAAAGGCCGGCGGCAACCCGCTGGAGTACCTGAAGCTCACGATGAGCGATGTGATCGTGACCAGGGTGGCACCGCGTGGTGCCGCTACCGACGAGGCACGTGTGCGCGAGAAGGTGGCGCTGTCGTTCTCCAAGGTCAAGCAGGAGTACATGGTGCAGAACGCCCAGGGCGGTAGCGGTGGTGCGATCACCGCTGGCTATGACATCAAGGGCAATAAGGAAGCTTAACTAGGCTTGTCCATCCGACGTGAACAACTGTCGGGTGGGCTGTGCTTCAGCTACCAATACACCAAGAAATGGGAGCCTAAACAATGAAACGCAAACTGATTCTGGCAGCCACTGTGCTGCCGCTGCTGGGCCTGGGTGCATGCGCGCCTGTTACCAAGTCGCTGTATTCCGAAATCTCGCAGAAGGAATACAAGGACTACTCGGAAAATGTGAGCCAGATTCTGGTGGCCAGCAATGGCTCGAAGATCGTTGTGCTTGGATCGCAGTACCACTACATCCTCGACACGCCGCCGCGCTTGGTTGAAGTCATGGACTCGCCACTGCACCCCAAGGTAACGGCGCGCATGGAACAGTTCAAGGTGACGCCGGAGTCGGACATGACCGGCGGTTTCACGCTGTCCTTGCCGGCGAATGCGAGCAGCGAGGACCAGCGGCTAGCGCAGGCCTATGGCTTCTCGAAGGACGCCAGCGGACGTATGACGCAGTCGTTCCTGTTGAGTGGCAAACGCTATAGCGCCAAGGGGTTCACGATGCCCTCGGCACTGGCCAAGAAGTTCAACCAGACCTACAGCGTGCAGATTCGTGAAGAGGTGCCGACCGGCGGTAAGGCCGCGCTGGTGCTGCTCACCCCGCTGACGGTTGCTGCCGATGGGGTGTTGACGCTCCTGGCGATTCCGCTGGTGCCGCTGGGCGTCGCAGGGATGGCCGCTGCAACAGCTATGAACTAACGACGTACCGGGAAGCGCGGTATCAGGGGCAATCAGAAAGCGTGTATGTCCCGCCCATCTGACGGCAACAACGATTGGATGGGCAACGGCACCGGTCATTGTGGTGGTGTCTCAATCATGAGGAGTCGAGAGATGGGCGCAGCAGAGCAGATTTCCAACTTGGTGGGCAGCCACCGCACAGTCAAACCGAAAAGCAGCGCGATTCCCGAGTTGCTGGGCGCGCCGCAGTTGGAATTCGTGCGCGTCACCGGTCGCGAAGCCCTGAGCGAATTGTTCACCTACACGGTGGATCTGCGCCCCGTCTCCCTCGCCGCCGATCAGTCCATGCTTGAGTCCGATCTCGATGCCGCCATCGGCCAAGAGATGACGTTGTCGATTGAACTCGATGGCATGGGCGAGGGGTTGCTGGGCGGCATTGGCGCGGGCGAGCGCCAGATCACCGGCCTGATCACCGCCGTTGAGTTGACAGGCGGCGTAGATAGCAACCGCCTCTATCGCTACACCCTGCGCCCCTGGCTCTGGCTCGCCACCCAGACCTCCGACTTCAAATCGTTCCAGAACAAGTCCGTCATCGACATCTTGGACGAAGTGCTGGCCGACTACCCGTACTCCGTCGACAAACGTCTGGACACCAGCGTCTTCCCCAAGCTGATTTGGGAAGTGCAGCACGGTGAGACCGACGCTCACTTCATCCAGCGCCTCACTGAAGAATGGGGCATCACCTACTTCTTCGAACACGACGGTGGTCATCACCGGCTCGTGCTCGTCTCTGAATCCGGCGCTTGGAAGACATTCCCCAGCCAGGCGTATCACGCGCTGCCGATCTACCCGCAAGGTTTCAAGGTCGACCAAGAGCACCTGACGCGCTTCGAGCCCAAGAATCGCCTGCGCACCGGCCGCGTCACCCTCAAAGACTATGACCCGCGCCAGCCCAAGGCCGACCTGACCGTCAGCGACAGCCTGCCGCGCGACACCCACTTCTCAGAATTCGAGCGCTACGAATACGAACCCGGCATCTACGACAGCCGTGAAGCCGGCAACTTCCGAGTGCGTATCCGCGCGGAAGAGCGGCGTGCCAAAGGCCGGCGTATGTACGGCGCAGGCAACCTGCGCGGTATCGCCGCAGGCTGCACCTATCACATCAGCAACCACGACAGCGACGCGCTCAACCGCGAAGTGCTCATCGTCAGCACGGAGCTGACGCTCGAAGACGTTGGCCTGACCAGCGGCACAACACAGCAATACACCTGCCGCGTCAAGCTGGAAGCCCACCCCACCGACGAAGTCTTCCGTCCGGCGTTGACCGCCCACAAGCCCCGCGTCCAAGGTATCCAGCGCGCCGTCGTCACCGGCCCCGAGAACCAAGAGATCTGGACCAACGACCATGGCTGCGTCAAGGTCCAGCTCGAGTGGGACCGTTACGGCCAGTATGACGAAAACTCCTCGCCCTGGATCCGTGTTGCCAACGGTTGGTCCGGCGACCAGTTTGGCGCCATGCACGTGCCCCGCATCCGGCAGGAGGTGCTGGTGTGCTACCTGAACGGCGATCCAAATACACCCATTGTGATGGGGCGTGTCCCCAACCAGCTCAACATGCCGCCCTGGAGCCTGCCGACGCAGCACGCGCTCTCTGGTGTGGCTAGCAAAGAACTTTTTGGGCAACGGCGTAACCACCTGCTGATGGATGACACGCAGGGCCAGATTCAGGCCCAGTTGTCTTCCGATCACCAGACCAGTCAGCTCAACCTCGGCTACTTGACCAGCGTGCCCGGCAACCCCGGGCGCAAAGACCAACGTGGCGAAGGTTTCGACCTGCGCACCGATGGCCACGGCAGCGTGCGTGGCGGCAAGGGCCTCTTCCTCACCGCAGAAGGCCAGATCAACGCCGTGGGCGGTCACCTCACGCGCGATGAGTTCATCCGCTGCTTGGAAGCCGCGCTCGAAACCGCCAAGTCATTCGGGGACTACAGCAGCCAGCACGAAGCAGCAAAGCCAGACACGGACCCGCAAGGCAGCTTGACCAAAGCTGTTCAGGAATGGGATGCGGGAGCCAACAACCACAAGGAAGCACCGGGGCATGGCGGCCAACCGCTGCTGGGTGCCTACGCGCCGGCTGGCATGGCCCTCGCCAGCCCGCAAACCATCACCAGCTACGCCGGCAAGCATATCGACACCGTGTCCAAGCTCAACCAGCAGTACACGGCCGGCCAGCAGTACGTCGTCAATGGCGGCTCCGGCATCAGTCTGTTTGCCCACAGTGGATTCTGGAAAGGTATCGCCCACCGCGGCAAGCTCATTCTGCAATCACAGAGTGATGGCATGGATCTCAACGCTAAAACCGACGTGGTGGTAACCGCTACAGACGGCAGCATCCTGGGCAATGCAAAAAGCGGCATCACGCTCATGAGCGGCAACGCAGGTATCCGCATTGCAGATGGGTGTGTGGACATCTTTGGGCCTACACGTGTGCATGCACATACGGGGCACTTTGATGTGCCTGGGCCTGAGGGTATCCAAGGAGCACTGCCTCAGTTCGACTCGGGGGATACCGGGCGTAAGTTCCGCCTGATCCGGCCGGCGGATAGCCTGCCGGTAGCTGGCACGCCCTATCAAATCGTCAAGCAAGACGGCAGCGTCGTAAAGGGCGTCACCAATAGTCTGGGCGAAACCGGTCTGCATGAGTCTGAGGCAGCAGAGGCGTTGTCGATCTCCTTTGGTGAGGAGCAGCCTAGCCAGGAAGCAAGGATGGTCCGCACCTCGTTGACGTTGGGCGACGACAATCGGATGCGCGACAACGGGTACCAATACAAGCTGAAACAGTCGACCTACCAGATTAAGCGGGCCGCCTACTTGCCTGTCGAGGGCGTCGGTGCCCTTGGCGTGTTCATTATCTATGGAAATCTCAGCCTGAAATCCAGCGGGCCTGGCGATTCTCTGTGGGTAAACGGCATGGGCCTCACTAGCGCTAGCAAGAAGGGTAAGGTCGTTTTCTTCGCCAAGGCATCGCTGCGAATTAACGGAATTGACGGCACTCCCACCCCCTTGGGGATAAACAATGAAGCAGGTTATTGGCCAAAGGATGATTCGCTCCCCATTGGCACGGCAACCCTGAGGCTCCCGCCTGCAGACCCGTCACTCAAGGTCGAGTTGGTACTCAGTGGAGGTTATGTCTATGAAGGCGACGAAGGCCGTGCCGTGCCCGGTCCGTCCCAGGGATCGATCGTCATACCGATCGAGAGTGTCTATGTTGAAGGAAAGAACGGGAGCATTAATGTCTAGAAATCGAGCTTGGTTGTTGTCTCTGTTTCTGGCGGGTGCGGGGATTCTCGGCTGCACAGACAGTGGCGCAGGCGCACGATCCGTTCCACAACAAGTGGAACGGGTTTCAGCGCAATCGAGTGAAATAACCTCCCAAGCCAAGCAAGCATCGACGCCTGAGTCAAAGCGCGCCTTCTTGCTGGCACAACAAGCGAGTGAGTTTGCCAACCGTAAAGACTACGCGGGCGCGTTGAGCAAGCTCGAAGAAGCGATCGCGATACGCGGCAACGTGCCCGAGTTCTCGATGATGCGCTGCATGTTGAGCGAGCGCATAAGCAACCATCCGCAATTGGAATGCTATGCCAGGGTCGTGCGGACCTACGAGGTGAATGGCGCGCTTTGCGAAAGCAATTTGAACTGTGTGGTTGCCGCATCCATGGCATCGCTTCCAGAGGCACAAGCCTATCAACGCCATTATCTTGAAGCCCCGAGATCAGTCGCAGATCAAGAGCTTACAGACATTGTTCTGAAAGGGTTCACCCGTGAGAAATATCTGCACACCATCTTGCCCTGATCAAGTTGCGCCCATTGCTTGCCGGCCCCAATAAGCCAGAAAAACAATCCAATGACCGAAACGACTGCAGGCCGCCTGAGCGGCCCTTACGCCGAAGCGCTGTGTCTTCCCGGCAAACCACGCATGGACGTGGACGCGCCCCTTCCGTTGCCCGGCGTCATCATCTTCGTGCACGGAGTCAATTCCAATGGCGAATGGTTTGACGACAGTGAAATTGGCCTGCTGGCCGGGCTCAACGCACGCTTGCAGCGCAAGGACGACCAACTCCACCGCATCAAGGGCAGTGGTCAGCTTCAGCCCGCCAGCTATATGGGCGAGCTCACGGAGGATGGCTACATCCACCGTGACTTAAAGTCCACCAGCTTCATCAAGGAAGACGGCTACAGTCCGGTCATCCGCTTCCGCTGGGGTTACAAGGCCAGCAAAGCAGAAGTTGCCACCGTGGGCGGAAGCATTCTGCTTGACGAAGCCGATGCTTGGGGCGGCGGCCCCTTTGCCAACGGCTGCTCTGCTTTGCCTGACATGTTTAGCAATGGTACTGACACTGGATTGTTCCTCGGCCTTGCCGTGCAGGACATGAATACCAGCGACCGCCAGGTCTACAGTTGCCCGGCCCGACACTACCAGGCCTTTGCTGCATGGCGCCTCGCCAAGCTGGTCGCGCGCATTCGTGAGATTCATCGCGCGCAGTACGGCGAAAAAGATTGCCCTGTGACCGTGGTTTGCCATAGCCAAGGCAACATGGTCGGGCTGTGCTCGGCCTACTTCGGCGCCAATCATCCTGATTTGAAGGGGCGCGGCGTGGCCGACAACTACATTCTGGCCAATGCGCCCTATAGCATGCAAAAAAGTGGGGCCGATAACTACGCGCAATACAACTGGCCAAAGTTCCAGGGGCGCGTCAAGCAGGAGTCCCGCTATGAAGGGTTGGCGAACTTCTTTGACATTGTGCGCAACTTCGAGCCGAAGCACTACGACACCGCTACTGTTGACGAACACCTCTGGAACCGCCGCCCTAAATGCGGAAGCCAGCCGAATACCACCGCGCAAGACGAGCAAGCCCGCAAAACACGAAAACGCGTGTTCCTGTATTGCAACCCGCACGACCGTGTGATCTCCATTGATACAGTCAAAGGCATGGGTTGGTTGGGCTTGAATGACAAAGACGTGCAAGAGACCCGTGCCGAAGGCTTGCTATTCCAACGCGTGTGGGCCGAGGGCCAGCCCGGGCAGCCGTACAAGGTTGGCGTTGCCCCCACCGGTGGCGCTGGCGACTACTTCGACTACTGGAAGCAAACGAACGGCGCCGATCTGAACGAGAAACAGTTCTGGACCCCGCGTGCAGACCAATTGCGCATGCAGGTCAAGGAGATCTGGGGCGACGAGCGTCGTAGTGTCATCGGCAAGGCAAATGCAACGCTCTGGGGATTTGTCTTCCAGGTCGCCCTGTGGGGCAGCAGCGCCGTGGGCGCAAAGCTTGCCAACCTGAATGCCAGCCCAGACGATGGCTGGAAGGTCCGTGTCAACGCGCCCGAAGTCCCCTGCAAGGGGATCGAGCCCAAGTCGCTCTATTTACCGGGCGGTGATGGCTCCTCATCCAGGCCTGGCAAGGTGCGAGAAGGCGATTCACGCATCGAAGGCCCCTTCAACCGGTACAAGGAATCCGCCAGTGATGCGTTGAACCCCAAGCGTGACACCTTCGAGGGAGAAGACCCCTACGCGGAACCACGCAAAGAGCTGGGGCAGGGCGACACCGCCAGCGAAGCGGCCATGCGCTACGACCAGAACGCGGGCATTCGCCAACGTGCCCGGCGCGCCATCTATACCGACGGCGGACATCGCCAATTGCTTGGCCGTGCCGGAGTGCTGAACCCATGGGGCTTCACGGAAGAAGATGTGGGCAAGCTGAGCGCGCAGGGCCACGGCGACATCAAGGGCAGCAACTTTGAGTCGTTCGAGAAAACCGAGCGCATGGGCTTGCTTGCCAAGGGCGCAAACCAACAGGCCACCAATCACTCGACCATCTTGACCAACCCCGACCACAGCGAGCACGTGCTGGCTTACGACGTGGATGTGGGCCTGTGCAAATTCAGCAATGTGCAGATGAACCAACTGCGGAGGATGGCGGATTGGCGCTGGTGTAAGCCGAGGCCCGAAAAAGGCGACGACTTCCCGCCGGGCAGGAAGCCCGAGCAGGATAACGAATTTGAGTACTACGACACCGCAAAATTGAAGAATAAGCCGCTAGCGGAGCAGGACAAATTTGTCGCAGAAAAAGGCGCCCTAACGATTCTCCAGATCGCCCACGAGCGCAATCGGCTGCCTGTGTTCCAGGCCCATCACCAGTCAGGTAAGTCTGATACGCCCTACGTCTGAGGAACTGCATGTCTTACCTGGTTCGTTTGAGTTCGCACGGGCGCGTGTTTGCTTCCGCCAAGCAACTGGTCAGCGCCTGTCTGCTGCTCACCGCCTGTCACCCTGGAGTTTCAATGTCTGCCAACTATTCTCGCAAGCCCGTGGCGTGGCCACGGATGCAAACCGCTGCCGCACAAACCGATCCCGCCAAGGCACCCGCTGCCGTACTGCTGGGTGTGCAGTGGCTCAACCCGCTGATGTGGCGTGACTACCCCACCCAATGGAACCTGCTGTGGGCCCAGGGGCTTGCGCAGCCCAATGCGAATGATCTGCAGGCGCCAAAGTTTAAGCTGGGGGATGCGGTGGGGGAGTTGACCGGTGGCATGGATCGTAACAAACGGCTGGAGGACTACCCCCAGGTCAAACGTGACAGATTCGTTGGGGCCTTCAACGACTTAGTCACTGCCCCACTAAGAAGCTTCCGCGCCTATCCGGCCGACCCGAACTACTTCTACTCCATCCGCACGGGCACATCTCGCCCAGACTTTATGGACGCGATCGTGTTTGCCGGGATGCCGCGCGAGTGGGTTAATACGCCGA
The DNA here is from genome assembly GCF_000607165.1 of Ralstonia pickettii. Classification (GTDB taxonomy): domain Bacteria; phylum Pseudomonadota; class Gammaproteobacteria; order Burkholderiales; family Burkholderiaceae; genus Ralstonia; species Ralstonia holmesii. The sequence continues at coordinate 158,103 of NZ_JFZG01000004.1, forward strand.
CGTACTATGACTTTGAGATCAAGGACAGTGGGATCGATGAGTTGCTGCGCGACCAAAAGAACGTTGGCATTCCCGCCCCCAGCTATGGAGCATACGACGCAGCGCACGCCGAAGAGCGCATGCGCGATTACTTTGTCAACTTGCACAAGAATGACCGAGGCGAAACGGTACGTGGTGCACCTGCGACCGATGAAATGATCATTGGCGAGTCAACGCTGACTTTGAAAGGGGCACGGCGCTTGATCTATGGCAAGGTAGCGCAAGAATCCGAGGCCCGGAGCATGATGTTCAACCCCAACGGCAAGCTGCCGCAGGTGGTGCTCAAGGCCGGTGATGAAACCGTGGGCTTCTACGATCTGCAAGAAGCGCTCAAGTTCTTGGCGGCGAATCCCAACAAGCTGGCGTGGGTGTGGAACATGGATGCGCCCAACTACCCGATGGGCGAGCAAACCAACGAAAACACTGCCCTCCTGATCCTCGGCCACCCCAGCGCCGACTGGGGCTACACGCCGCTGGCCTCCATCTACACGCCCCAGCACCATGAAGGCGGCATCGACGCCAAGGCGGCCAACCCCGGCGGGGCGTGGAGCCTCTTGATGGAGGCCGTTCAGAAGCAGGCCGCGCAAGACCACCCCGTTGAGCGTGTCTACCACGACGTGCATAAGCACACGGCCAACGTCACCACCTTGATGAAGCCGCTGCACGCCGTCGTCCACCAGCAATGGCCCGACCTGGACCAGATCGGCAACTTCTACAGCGTGTCCCAGGTGATGGAAGGCCCGGCCCGCGCCGCCAGCTTCGCTGTCAACACTGCCTTTGCTGCAGCCTATGCCAACCAGAGCGGCAAGAGCGCCGTGGTCACCAGCGTGACTGACGCAAAAGATAGCTGGGCCGTGCTGATCGGCCCACCGCCGGGCTGGAAGCCGTCGCCGCCGATCACGCAGTGGGACCGCGCGAGGGGCGAGAGCCGGGCGTACTGGCCGTGGTTTGGCAAACCGCAGCAGTAACGCCCAGCAATCGGCCAATTTTCGTACAGAAATCAACATGTCCGCAGAAATCATCACCGTAGGCGACATCGGCACGCACGGCGCCGTCGTCATCACCGGCTCGCCCACCAGCAAGATCCGTGGCCGCGCCATTGCTCGCCAGGGCGATCTCGTCAACTGCCCCGCTAAGTACCCCGACGGTCGCCCACACGGCATCAACCGCATCGTGCGCGTGTCGGGCACATCCAAGGTCGGCGGCACGATCATGGCCCGCGCCGGTGATGGCACCGAATGCGGCTGTGTCCTGATGGGCAGCCAGCCCGCCCGCGCATGAAGCCCGTTCAGCAACTCTCCGCGCTGGGCAGCAAACGATTGTGGATACTGGCGCTCGGTGTCTTGCTCGCGCTCTCTGGGTGTTCCACCGCCCCCGCCCAGCCCGAGCAAATGAAGCTCGACCTCGCAATCGAAGCCAAGGACTCCCTCAACCCCAACGACAAGGGCAGGGCGTCCCCCGTGCTCGTGCGCCTGTACGAACTCAAGACCGCCAGCACCTTTGAGAACGCCGACTACTACGCACTCGAATCCACCGACCGCACGATGCTCGTCTCGGACCTGCTTGCGCGCGACGAATTCATCCTGCGCCCGGGCGAGTTCCGCGACATCGAACGCAAGCTCAACCCCGACACGCAAGCGCTCGGCCTGCTCGTCGGCTATCGAGATCTTGGCAAGGCCACCTGGCGCACCGTCTACAAACTGCCGCCCGCCCCAGAGGCCGCCTGGTACCGCGCCGCAATCCCCGCCCGCAAGGTCAAGCTGCAGATCGTCCTGGACGAGCAAGCCATCACCGTATCCAAACCTGATTGATTTTCATGAGCTGGTACAACAAAGTCGTCTGGAGCGAAGGGCTGTTCCTGCGCCCGCAACTCTTCCAGCAGCAAGAGCGCTACCTGGAGCATTTCGCCCACAAGCGCGCCGCTGCCCTGAGCCCATTCTTCTGGGGCTTCCACCACCTTGCCATCGACGCGGAAGCGCTGGCCCTGGGCAAACTGGTCGTCTCCGGTGCCGCCGGTATTTATCAGGATGGCACACCGTTCGACGCGCCAGCTCACGCCAAGCTGCCCGCGCCGCTGGCGCTGCGCTATGAGCACCTGAACCAGATCATCTATCTGGCCGTGCCCATCCGCACACCCAATGCGGAAGAAACCAGCTTTGAAGATGCCCAGGACTCGCTGGCACGCTATCGCAGCTTCGAAGAAGACCTGCTCGACGCTAACTCCATCGGCCAAGGCCCCAAGCTCGTGCAACTGGGGGATCTGCGCTTGCGCCTGCTGCCCGAGAAAGAATTGACCGAATCCTGGCTTGGCATGCCGCTAGCCAAGGTCACGGAAATCCGCGCCGACGGCAGCGCCCGGCTTGATGCAGGGCTGATCCCGCCCGTCAATGTCTACACCGCCAGCGCCTTGCTGCAAACGTGGCTGGCCGAAGTCCACGGCCTGCTGCGCCTGCGTGCCACCTCCATGGCTGAGCGCCTCGCGGCCTCCAGCACCCGGGGTGGAGACGCTGCCGAGATTTCCGAATACCTCATCCTGCTACTGTTCAACCGCTTCGAGCCCTTGCTGGAGCACATGCTGTCAGCCAAAGCGGATTCGCCCGAAGCGCTGTATGTCCAACTGACCGTATTCGCCGGCGAGCTGTCCACCTTCGTGCGCACCACCACCCGCCGCCCGAATCCGGACTACCCCGCTTACCGCCATGACGAGCCCCACACCTGCATCAAGCCCGTGGTGGACGACCTGCGTTTTCTGCTCAACGTCGTGTTGGAGCGCGGTGCCCAGCGCATCGAGTTGCGCGACCAGCAGCACGGCATCCGCCTAGCGGTGCTGGACCCGGCAGAGTTCGAGCGCTTCAACACCTTTGTGCTGGCCGTGGGCGCACAACTGCCCAGCGACGTGCTGCAGCAGCAATTCCCTGCGCAAGCCAAGGTGGGCCCCGCCGAGCGGTTGGCCGAACTCATCCGCTCGCACCTGCCCGGTATTCCGTTGCAGGCCATGCCCGTACCGCCGCGCCAGATTCCCTTCAACGCTGGCCAGGTCTACTTCGAACTGCCGCAAGACCACCCGTTGTGGGCGCAAGTGCAGCGCTACGGCGGTCTGGCGCTGCACGTGGCGGGGAGCTTTCCCGAGCTGCGGCTTGAACTGTGGGGAGTGCGCTAATGGCTGGAGCATCATCAACCGACGCGCTCAATCACCCGGTGCAAGGGCAAAATGCGCCCGCTCCGAATCCGGAGCAGATGCGTGCCGCCTCCACCCAGGCCGCCAACGAGCCACGGCAGGTCAAGCGCAAGCCGATCGAGCAACGTGTCGAGAAAGCCAAGCAGGCAGTCAATCCGGTGCTGTCCGCCGCGCGGCCCTTGCTGCGCGCCCTGGCTGATATGCCGAGCACACTGCGCGTCGATCAGGCCGCGCTTCTGAAAGACGTGCTTGAACAAGAGTTGCACGACTTCCAGACCGTGTGCGAGCGGGTGGGTATCCGTTCTGAGCATGCCCTTGCTGCGCACTACAGCCTATGTACTGCCTTGGACGAAGCCGCCTTGGGCACGACATGGGGCGGCAATGGTTCCTGGGCAGAGGACAGCCTGCTCGTCAAGCACCACGGTGGCACCGACGGCGGCACCAAGGTCTTCCAAGTGCTGGGCCGGCTGGTCAACAGCCCCGAAGAGCACATCGACTTGATCGAGTTGATCTACTACCTGCTCTCGCTCGATTTCCAAGGTCGCTACCGTGGCCCCGCCGAGGGAGAGCGACAACACCTTGCGATCCGGCAGAGCCTGCACGGGCTGATTCGCAAACACCGCGGCGCCGTGCCCCGAGAGCTGTCGCCGAACCTGCCCGTAGCTCCGGCAGGGCGGTTCTCCATGATTCGCACCGTCCCGATCTGGCTGAGCGTCACAGTCCTCGGCTTGGCCGCCTTTGGCCTCTTCGCCTGGTACAAGTACCAACTCTCGTTGCGCACGCGCGATCTGGAGCAACAGATCCAGGCTATCGCGCAGATCACGCCGCCGCCACCACCCAAGATGGTCCTGCGTCTGTCCGAATTGCTCAAGGACGAAATCGCCCGTGGCCAAGTCCAGGTGGAAGAAGATGCGATGCACAGCGCCGTCACCTTCCGGGGCGACGACATGTTTGCCGGCGGCCGTGCCGACGTGAACGCCAAGGTCCATCCCCTGCTGGACAAGGTCGCCGCCGAAATTGCCAAAGTGCCCGGCACGGTCACCGTCACTGGTCACAGCGACAACCAGCCCATTAAGACCGCCAGGTTCCCTTCGAATCAGATGCTCTCGGAAGAGCGCGCCGTGCACGTTGCCGAGTATCTCGCCACGCGAGGTGTGGCCCAGGGCCGGCTGGAATCCGTGGGCAAGGGCGACACCGAACCCGTGGCAGATAACGCGACCAGGGATGGCCGGGCGAAAAATCGCCGGGTGCAGATCGACGTCACGCAGTAATTGGATCTAGGTATGGAATTGTTGAAACGACTGCGCAACGCGCTCTTTAGCTGGCAGATGTTGCTTCTGCTGGTAGTCCTGCTGATCGCGGCGGCCGTGTGGTGGATTGGTCCGTTGCTGAGCTTCGATGGCATCTTGCCGCTGGCGAGCGTCGGTGTGCGTGTCGCTGTGATCGTCTTGCTGCTGGCGCTGTACTTCTTTCTGGTGTTTGGGCTGCCCGTGTTCTTTGTGGCGGCGACCGCGTTGTGTTTGTTGATCTGGCATGCTGGCCCGCTGCTCGCCCTGAACGGACATCACCCGCTGCAAGACAGAACACCTCGCCTTTTGTTGATCGCCGTCATCGTCCTCGTGTCGGTCGTCTATCTGTTCAGCCTGCTCTGGCGCAACATTCGCTCGGGCGGTGTGGTCCGGAAATGGTTGGATGCTAAGACCGAGGGTGAGCAGGAGCTGGCCCCCGAATCTGACGTCAAGGCTGTCACCAGCAGTGTCGATGCCGCCATGCGTCAGTTGAAGGCACTGCGCACCAGTAGTGGCGTCGCCCGGTTGTTCGAGGGCAAGCGCTACCTGTACGAGCTGCCGTGGTATCTCACCTTGGGTTTCGCCGAGACCGGCAAAACCAGCATGCTGAGCAATGCCGGCCTGCGCTTCCCCCTGGCGGGCGGCGGAAGTTCACCCTCGCGCGCGGATGAAGACCGCAAGGCACCGGCGTGGCGCTTCGCCAACGAAGCGGTGCTGATCGACCCCGTTGGCAACTACACCAGCCAAGACCGCAAACCGGAGGCCGTCCACGCGGAGTGGGGCCGATTCCTCGGTCTGCTGCGCAAATATCGTGGCCGCGCACCCATCAACGGTGCCTTAGTTGCCGTCAGCGTGGCTGACCTAGTTCACCAGTCCACACAAGAGCGTGAGAATGAAGCGCTTAAAATCCGTAACCGCTTGATCGAATTGCGGCAGGACTTGGGCATCCAGTTCCCGATCTATGTCGTGGTAACCAAGCTCGACTTGCTGCCTGGCTTCGCTCAGTATTTTCAATATCTGGGCAGTGAGGGGCGCGCGCAGTCGTGGGGCTTTGGACTTCCGGCAGACCGCAAGCTCAAGCGTGGCGAATCGGCGTCCGCCATCGCAGATCTGTGCCGTACCGAGATGGCCGCCCTGGAGGCGCGCCTGATCGCAGGGGAGTCGGATCGTTTCAACGAAGAGTTCGACGCCGGTCGCAAGAAGGCACTGGTGGGCTTGGTCGAAGAATTCGATGCGCTGACGAACCCGCTGGCTGATCTGATCGACCAGATCTTTGCGCAAAGCCGCTATGACAGCACACAGCACAACGCCATGCTGCGTGGTGTGTATTTCACCAGCGCGGCGCAGACTGGCGCATCGGTGAACGCTGCTGACGACACGGTGACGCTGCAGGTGCTGGATGCCGCGACGCTCGACGAGGCGCAGGCGTTTCAAGCCAGCTCAAGCACCGACAGCTACTTCCTGCAGGACCTCTTCAAGCGCGGCGTTTTCCCCGAGGCACACCTGGTTCGCCCGAACTTGCGTTGGGAGTTCCGTTTCCGACTGATGCGCCTGCTGGCCCATGCCATCGTGCTGGTGATCTTCCTGTGGCTGGTGGCTGGCTTTTATCTGAGCTTTGGGCACAACACGCACTATCTCGATGTGGTGCAGGAAAATGCCAAGGCACTGACTGCCAAGGTGACAAGCTTCTACAAGAAGCCCGAGCCCGAGGGCACGCCGGCGTTGCTGGCCGAGGCGCACGATTTGCCAGCGTTTCCTGGCTTGGACCTGGCAGCTCCGCCGCTTCACTGGCGTTACGGCCTGTATGTTCCGCAACAGGTGCTGGCCGCCGCCATGGGCACGCACGTCAAGCTGGAAGACAACCTGCTCGTACCGTACCTGGTGCGCCGAGTGGAAACCGTGTTGTCTGCTGCCATCGCCGACAAGGACACCAAGCTCACCTACGATACGCTGCGCGCCTACCTGATGCTGTACGACGAAGACATTTTCAATGCCTCCGACGTGCGTGGTTGGGTACAAAGCGACTGGGCGACCGGCGGCGGTGCGGAAGCCTTTGGTGGCCGGATTGCCGTAGTCGAGCACCTCAACAGCTTGCTCGATGGCACGCGCCCGATCCGCTCGCCGTATGCCAAGAATGAGGATTTAATCCGTTCAGCGCGGGACTTCCTGGATGGTAATACCTCGACCGAACGTTTGTACGACCGAGCTAAGGCCGCCATGATGGAAGAGGCACCGGCGGATTTCACGCTGGTGCGTGCCATCGGTCCGCAAGCGGGTACGGTGTTCTCCCGTGCTAGCGGCGAGCCGCTGGAGCGAGGTATTCCGGGACTGTTCACCTATGCGGGTTACCACAACCTGTTCAACGCCCGTTTGCCCGAGTTCGTCAACAAGGCGCAGGCAATCGATGCGTGGGTGATGGGCCGCGCAGGAGCCAGCGCTCAAAAAAAAACGCTTGAGAGCGCAGCAGGCAAGCTGGCTGGCGACGACCCGGTGACTCGGGAAATCCGCCGCTTGTATCTGACCGAATACGCGCAGCGCTGGACGGAATTTCTGTCCGACATCCGGGCCTTGACCGGCAACAACCTCGCCTTTGACCTGGAAGTGCTGCGCAACTTCGCTGCGCCCGATTCGGCATTGGCGCGTCTGGGGCGCGTGGTGGTTCGCGAGACGACACTGAGCCAGCCGACCGAACCAACAGACAAATCGCTCGCCGACAAGGCGCTGGCTGCCTTGGACGGAAAGTCCGACAAGATCAGCGGCTTCGCAGCTCGCGCCGAAGCACGACAGGAGCGCGAGCTGGTTGATAACCGCTTCGCAGCCCTGCGCGAAGTCGTGACCGGCCAAGCCGACGTTGCGGTCCCCAACGCGCAAGTCGCGAACGGCAAACCGCGACTGGACGCGATTGCGGGAATGGTCAACGCCTACTACACATCGTTGGTGGTTGCCAGCAATGCGCTGGAGACCCGTAATCTGCCGCCACCCGCCGAGGCGGGCGCTCAGTTGAAGATGGAAGCCGCCAAACTGCCCGCCCCGCTCAAGGAGGTGTTGGCAGACCTGGTGGTGCAGGGCACGCGCGACGTCAATAAGGGGATTGGCGACATCCTTGTCGCCCAGATGAATGCCGTGATTGGCGAGAGCTGCCGTGGCGCTATCGACGGCAAGTACCCCTTCACGCCGAATGCTACCCAGGACGTGGATACGGAGGACTTTGCGCGCCTGTTTGCGACCGGCGGTGTACTGGACGATTTCTTCCAGAAGGTACTGGCACCCCACGTCGATACAACCGTCTCGCCGTGGCGCTACAAGCTGAGTGCCCCCGATGTGCCGCCGGTGGCAGGGCCAAGCCTTATTCCATTCCAGCGCGCCAAGGAAATTCGTGAGGTGTTCTTCCGCGACCCAGGTGCAAAGAAGATGACGTGGAGGGTAGACCTAAAGGTGGTCGAGCTTGACCCGGAAATAGTTGAATTGAACATGGACTTCGACGGCCAGAGCCAGCGCTACGTTCACGGGCCGGTGAGTCCGCTCAAGGTGACATGGCCGGGGCCGCGAGGCGGGCAGGGTGCGGAGGTCACAGCCAATCCGCGCGTGCGGCCAGAGACTTCCACGCTTACCGCGAATGGCCCGTGGGCCATGATGCGCGTGATTGCCAAGGGCAAACTTGCCAGTTCCGTGTCGAACAGCCATTTCGTGGCCGAGTATGACTTTGATGGACGCAAGGCCAAGCTCGACATCAATACAGGCAGCTTGGCGAATCCATGGACGACGGGACTGCTGCAAGGCTTCCAGTGTCCCGGGAGGTCTGGCTGATGGCTAGTCAAACGCAATCCAAGAACCACTTGCTCCGGCTTGCCCAGCCTTTGTTCTGGCTGCTGGACGAACTGTCGCCCGAGCTGGAGTCAGCAGCCCGGCTGGATGCTCTCAAATCTGAAGTGCGCACGCGGCTGGCTGCCTTCAAACAAGCAGCCCAGGCCGCCGCACTCAAGGCGGATTCTGTAGAGGCGGTGCACTACTGTTTCTGTGCGGCGTTGGATCAGGCGGGTAGCCGCGTGCGTGGGCGCGCGGATGGCTTGCGCGGTGTCTGGCTTCAGCACGGCTTGCTGATGCAGCTCTATGGTGAGAAGGATTTTGGTCAACGCTGCCGCACCTGGATCACCAAGCTGCAGGAGACACCCAACGTCAGCGAAAATGCACTGGAGGTGATTGCGCAACTCATGGGGCGTGGCTTGCGGGACGAGCGGGGCATGCCACTTCCCAAAATCCAGCTTGTGCACCAATTGAGCCCCGTGGAGGTCATCCCGTTAGCCGCGACGACTCCCCAGCGTCGACACGTGACCATTGCCAATTCGGCGACAGAGCACCAGCGCATTCATGTTGCCGTTAACAATCCTAGCAATGGTGCAGTGGAACCATCGGATGTGTTGATCACCGTCGGCATACCTGTGCCAGAGGCACCGTCGTCTCAAGAGTTGCCACTACGGCGCCCATGGCGCCTGATCGTGATAGCAGTGGTGGTGACGGCGCTTGTTCTTGGCCTTGCCTGGGTGACCTATCGCCAGCATCTCGACAACCAGGCGCTGGCAAGCCAAGTCAGTGCGCTGGAGGCACAGGTCGCCAAGCGGCAGGAACCCCTAGAAGACCGCATCGCTCGTGCATTGACCTCGGAAACCGGGGCCAGCCAGTTTGGCTTGAGCACCGAAGGCGACCGCATTTACATCGTCTTCAGCAGCGACATGAGTTTTGCTGCTGGCAGCGCCGACATTACGCCGATGCTAGCGCGCCAGCTTGAACGCCTCGCGGGCGTACTCACCACCACCGATGGCAAGGTGACGATCGTGGGGCATACCGACGATTCGCCCGGTGCGCTCGGCCGCACGGAAACCAATCTGGCCCTGTCGGCTGCCCGCGCTATGGCAGTGGGGCGCAATTTGCAGGCGCATGGCGTGGCGGAGACTCGCTTGTCAGCCATGGGCCGAGGTGCAAAGGAGCAGGTTGGCGACAACAAGACTGCGGAGGGCAGGGCGTTGAATCGGCGTGTGGAAATCGTGCTTGATCGCCAACGTGCCTCTGTTCCTGACAGAGTGGCCCCAACCACTGCCGGCGACTAACAGTGTTGGGGCGCGGAATATGCACCTGAACTTTAGATGACAAAGTCGTTGCGTGACCTGCTGCTCGACCTGGATGCGCTCAACCGCGAGATCCACCGTGTTCGTCACAAGGAGATCAGTTCCGACACGATGGCGGTCCGGTTCCCGCAAGCTTCTGCGGCAACGCGAAGGCGCCTGCAAGCATTGTTGTCTGCGCCACCCCAACGACGCGGGATCACGGCATCGGATCATCGTGCCCAACTATTTACGCCAAAGGTGTTTCTGCGAACTTTGTTGTTTGCAACGTCGAAGCGGGGGCGCATCGTCGAAAGCTTGTATGTGACAGTCACTCGGGACGAAACACAGTACAACTTCCGCAATGCAACGCAGCACAACTTCAATGTCTGGGTGTACGGCGAGCGAGAAAAGTTGGTGAGAGGTAGTGGGCTATTCGTCGGGGAAACGGGCGTCGAGGCGAACCATCATTTCCTGCCGTCGCCAGACATCGGGGCGACGTTGTTTGCGGAGGGGTGCTATCGAGTGGACGTGTTTGCGCACCTGCTTGGCGACAAGCGACAAAGGCTGTTGCTGTCGCAATCCCTGATAGTCACGCCAGAGCTAGCTCGCCAGCTTCAGTGCCGTGATGCTGGGCTTCGCTTTGATTGGGCCCCGGATTCGTCAAGATACGTTGCCACTGTTGACGAGCGCCCACCGCAGGCATCGCCTCGCAGGCTTCAATCGGGTCAGGGCACGCCACAACCCGCCTTCGAATAGTTGCTGCACGCTGCAGGGGCGAAGTTGATTGAATCCGCTTACAGGGCGGTTACATGCATGGGTTTCTATGCGGGATTGTTTGCGAGTGCTAACCCGTGAATGGGTACGGGTGTTGGCCTGCCCAGAGGGATTCGAACCCCCGACCGTCGGCTTAGAAGGCCGATGCTCTATCCAACTGAGCTATGGGCAGATATGCAGATGTGCAGGCTGCCCAGGCATACCAAAAACGCGCGGCCTCCGGGTGCCTGGGAGGCCGCGATTCTAACAGATGGGATGTTGCGCAGCGCTAGTGCTGGGGCGGGATTTCCGGCGGTAGGTCCCCGGGTGGCAGTTCGATTGGGGGCGTTTGGGGTTCGGGGTCGTGCACTGGGTCATGGGCTGGTTCATCGGGCGGCGGCATTTCCGGCGGCGGGTGTGGGGGCTGTTCGGGCGGTTGCGGCGGCGTGATGTGGGCGCGCTTGGTCAGATCGGGCAAAGCGGGCATGGGCTGCCTCCATACATGGGTCGAGTTCCGGGTTTGCCCTGATCGAGCCCGCAAGCGTCGTTCCTGCGCATCATCCAAAAGGTGATACCTAAAATACGTACCCCCCAATTGGGGGGATTTTTGATACATTCCGTGGCGTCGGGTAGTGCCACACAACAATAACGTTTCATTCGAAATTCCGCGCAATGACGCGGAACACCGTGCCTACGCACGCCAAACGGGCGTGACGAAGCCTTTTCGGTTCGGACCAGACGGGAAAAGAGGGAGTCTTGTTTGGGCAGCCGTGGAGCGATCCATGGGGCTGCTGTGTTTCGCCATGGCTGCAGGGAGCCGGGGCGAGGCGCTAGCCATGGGGCAGGGAGGAAATCACAATGAGCACACGTCATGCACGACGCCCGGCAGGGTCGTCACGTAGCACTTACATCCGTAGCGCCCAGAGCGGGCGCATCGGCGATCGTTCCAACGTGAATGATCATCGTCTGCCGCCCAGCGGCGTACCGCGCATGCTGTTGTGGCTGCTGGCCGCGACGGTTCTCTTCGCGGTGGCGAACTACACGCTGAAGCTGTTCGGCTGAAGCAACGCCGGATCGCCTTACAGCACTTTCCCCGGATTCATCAGGCCGCGCGGGTCCAGCGCCTGCTTGATCGCGCGCATGGCCGCCAGTTCAACGGGGCTCTTGTAGCGCGCGTTGTCTTCGCGCTTGAGCTGGCCGATGCCGTGTTCGGCCGAGATTGAGCCGCCGTGCGCATGCACACTGTCGTGCACGATGCGGTTGATGCCGTCCTGATTGGCCAGGAACGCGTCGTGCGCATGGCCTTCCGGCGGCGATACGTTGTAGTGCAGGTTGCCGTCGCCCAGGTGGCCGAACGTCACCATGCGGATGCTGGGATAGGCTGCGGCCAGCGCGCGGTCGGTCACGTCAATGAAGTCTGCAATGCGCGAAATGGGCACGCCAATATCGTGCTTGATGTTCTTGCCTTCATCGGCCTGCGCCAGCGGAATATGTTCGCGCAGGCTCCAGAAGTCGCGCGACTGGGCCACCGATTCTGCTACTGCCGCATCGTCGATCACGCCGCGCGCGAGCGCGTCTTCCATGAGCGATTCGAACAGCGTGCGCGTGTGCGCTTCGCTTTCCAGATCGGACAATTCCAGCAGCACGTATTGCGGATATACCTGCGTAAACGGCACGCGCAGCTGCGGGTAATGCTTGCGCACCAGCTCAAGGCAAAACGCCGACATCAGCTCGAAGCCCGTCAACAGCGTCCCTGCATGGCCTTGCGCCAGCGATAGAAACTCCAGCGCCTGGCGCGGCGATTGCAGCGCCGCCAGCGCCGTCACCTTGGCGCGTGGTTGCGGAAACAGCTTCAGCATCGCCCCTGTGATGATGCCCAGCGTGCCTTCCGCGCCGATCAGCAGGTCGCGCAGGTCATAGCCTGTGTTGTCTTTGCGCAGGCCGCGCAGGCCATTCCACAGTTCGCCGTTGGGTAGGACCGCTTCGACGCCCAGGCACAGCTCGCGCGCGTTGCCGTAGCGCAGGACGGCGGTGCCGCCCGCGTTGGTCGCAAGATTGCCGCCGATCGTGCAACTGCCTTCGGCCGCCAAGCTGAGCGGGAAGAGGCGGTCTGCATCTGCGGCAGCTTGCTGCACGTTGGCCAGGATGCAGCCGGCATCCACGGTGATGGTGTTGTTGATCGGGTCGACGGCGCGCACGCGCTGCATGCGCTGCAATGAGATCACCACCGCGCTGCCTTCCATGTCGGGCGTGGCCCCGCCGCACAGGCCAGTGTTGCCGCCTTGCGGGACGATGGGCACGCCGTGCTCGCCGCACAGGCGCACGAGTGCAGCCGCCTCGTCGGGGCTGGCCGGGCGCAGCACTGCGCGCGCGCGCCCGGAGAAACGCTTTCGCCAATCGGTGAGGTAGGGCGCCTGGTCTTCCGGCGCGGTCAGGACGTGCGTTGCGCCGATGGCATCAACGCAGGCTTGCAGGAAGGCATCGTGAGTCATGGCGTATCAGGTGCTGTGGCCGGCGCGGGCTTTTGCCGCACGCTTGAACGGGCGCAGGTAGAAGACGGTTGCGGTGAAGAACACCACGCTGAGCGCCACCTCGCCCCACGCCAGCGAGCGCGAAAGTCCAATGTCCGATGTCGCCCGCACAATGCCTTCGGTAAAGAACAGCAGGATGAACATCGACGCCCATTGCATCGTGTAGCGGTTCTTGCGCAGCACGCCTGGCAGCGGCCACGCCAGCAGCAGCGCCTTCAGCGCTAGCCACGAGCCGCCCGGGCGCACGGGCGCGAGCCACAACTCCCACGCGGCGCACAGGACGATCATTGCGATGAGGCTGCCTGCACTCAGCGCAGCCAGTGCCCGGGATTCGGTGACGGCGTTGTCGGCGAGAGTCATGCGGCGAGCTTCAGAGCAGTCTGCGCCAGCCTCCGGCCCATGGCCGTGGCGAGCGTGCGTTCGTGGGTGGTAAGCGGTGCGGTATCACCGCGGTGTGCGACGTGTGATGGTCCGTATGGCGTGCCGCCCGCATCGGTGGAAAGCAGTTCGCTGTGCTGATACGGCAGACCGAGCACGACCATGCCATGGTGCAGCAGCGGCAGCATCATCGAGAGCAGGGTGGTTTCCTGCCCGCCATGCATGCTGCCCGTGGAGGTGAACACACATGCCGGTTTGCCGGCCAGCGCGCCCGCCAGCCATTGCGGTGTGGTGCCATCCAGGAAGTACTTGAGCGGGGCGGCCATGTTGCCAAAGCGCGTGGGCGAGCCCAGTGCCAGGCCCACGCATTCCTCGAGGTCGCGTACTTCCACGTAGGGCGGCCCGCTGTCGGGCACGTCGGGCTGCGTGGCTTCGCAGACGGTGGAGACGGCGGGCACCGTGCGCACACGCGCCTGGGCGCCGTCGACGCTTTCAATGCCTTGCGCAATGGCCTCGGCCAATGCGCGCGTGCTGCCGTGACGGCTGTAGTACAAGACCAGGATATCTTTCATAACAAAGCGTTGAGAGCGTCGCGGTATTATAGTTGCGCCCCCCAACCCCGCCTCCAGCCTCATTTTTCATGCTTTTTGCCACCCGTGCGCTTCGTCAATGGAATGCCGCCAAGCTGCGTGCGCTGGCGCGTTACGCCTTGCGCCGCGCCGGTGAAGACCACCTGCCGCAAGTGGCCAGCAGCCTGACATTCACGACGGTGCTGTCGCTGGTTCCCATTCTGACGGTGGCCTTTGCGCTGTTCACGGCATTTCCGATGTTCAAGAGCTTCCGGGCGGACATCGAGGGCTACATGTTCAGCAATCTCGTGCCGGGCAGCATCAGCCGGCCGATCCTGACGTATCTCAACCAGTTTTCAAGCAACGCCAAAGGGCTGACAGCAGCGGGCCTGATCGGCTTGGTCGTGACGTCGGTGATGACCATGCTCACCATCGAGAATGCGTTGAACGCCATCTGGCGCGTGCGCCATCGGCGGCCGCTCGCGCAGCGCGTTCTGGTGTTCTGGGCGCTGATGACATTCGCGCCGGTGCTGATTGGCGCAAGTCTGTCGGTCAGTTCGTACCTCGTGTCGATCTCGGCGGGTTATGTGCACAAGCTGCCGTTCGGCCTGGGTGTGATCGTGGGCCTGATCCCGATCCTGCTTTCGGCGATTGCGTTTGCGATGCTCTACGTGTTCGTGCCTAACACCAATGTGGAGCGGCGCGACGCCTTCATTGCCGGGCTGATTGCCGCGGCGGCGTTTGAAATTGCCAAGCGTGTCTTTGGCGCTTACGTTGCGCATATCCCGACGTACACAGCCGTCTACGGCGCGTTTGCCACGCTACCGATCTTTCTAACGTGGATCTATGTGAGCTGGCTGGTGACGTTGCTCGGTGCGACCATCGCGTCGACACTGCCAATCATCCGCCAGGGCTACTGGCAACGGCGCACGTTTCCGGGCAGCGAGTTCTTCGATGCGCTGGGTGTTCTGCTGCTGTTGTATCGCGCCCGCGAACAGGCACCACGTACGGTGGCCGAGCGTGATATTGGCCGGCGCCTGCAATTGGAAGCCGATTACCTAGCTGACCTGCTGACCAAGCTGAAGGCACTGCATTTGATCGGCAAGCTGCAGCAGGATCGCGGTGAGACCCATTGGGCGCTGCTTTGCGATGCGCACACGACCACGCTGCGACCGCTCTATGAAAGGCTGGTGCTGAGTCTGCCGCGCTTGCCGCGCACCTCACTGGCACGCCATCTGGGGGACACGCACGCGCTGGTCAGCCAACTGCAGAATCCTGCGCTCGATGCCACGTTGGAGAGCATTTTCACGACTGGCGAACGCGGCGTGGCGGCGGCCGCGCAGGCGGCTACGGCACCAACGCCGTCTTCTTCAATGCCCGCCGCTGCCAACGCCAGCGCCTGACGTTTCAGAACGGGATCTTGCCCGTCCAGATGTCGCGATACATCACCCAGTCGCCCATCAGGCTGTAAAACGGATGGCGAAACGTGGCGGGCCGGTTTTTCTCGAACCCGAAGTGCCCGACCCACGCAAACGCGTAACCGCTCACGGCCGCACCCAGCAACCACCACAGGTTGCCCGTGAAAACAAGCAGGATCAGGCATACCAGCGCCACCGTCGAACCGGCAAAGTGAAGGCGGCGGCAGGTGCGGTCTTGATGCTCGCTCAGGTAGTACGGATAGAACTCCGCGAAGCTGCCGAAGCTCTGGGTGTCGGTGGTGGCCATGATGCGTCTCCAGGAGGCGACTGCGACTTATGCGGCGACCGGGTCTCGTTCACGCGCAAAGGCGATCAGCGTGTCGAGTGTGCCGTCGGGGCATTCTCCCATGATCGCGTGCCCGCCTGGCAGGCCGACCACGCGGCTGCCGGCCAATCCTGCCGCAACCTGACGCCCGGCTTTCGCTGGGGTCATCTGGTCTTTCTCCCCGACGATGACGAGTGACGGACACTGCACGGCCGCCATGGCTTCGGCGCCGCGTGCATAGGCGTTGCAGGCGGCAAAGTCCGTGTGAAAGACGGGCGCCTCGGTACCGCGCGCAATCCGCTCCATCAGCCGCTGGCTGCCGCCATGCATCCAGAAGCCCGGCCCAGGGGACGAGGGCTTGTTCGCGAGGCTGGAATGCGACCACGTATTCACCATGTCAATGGCGTTGGCCGTGTTGTTGAGCGCCGCATCGAGCAGCGCATCCGACACCTTCATCGGCCAAGCCGTCGCCACCAGGGCGATGCGGCGCACGCGACTTGCGTACCGTGACGCGCACTCCAGTGCAATCAACGAGCCCATGCTGTGGCCGACGACGATGACCGGTTGCATGACGCCAGCCGCCTGCACCAGCGCCATCACCCAATCGGCCATGGCTTCCACCGTCTGCAACGGGGCGCCGGCGCTGCGGCCGTGTCCGGGCAGATCGACCGCCAGTACGCTGAAGCCGTGGTGCGCAAACCAGCGCGTCTGCAGTCCCCAGACCGAATGATCGTTCTGCGCGCCATGCACGAACACGACGCACGGCAATTCGGCGTTGAACGGCTTGCCGCCGGTGTAGGCGTAGGCGCGCTCGCCTTGTACGGTCCATTCCATCAGCGGGCTCCCGTTGCGTTGGCAGCGGCTTTGCCCGGCGCGGCGGACATCGCGCGCTCTGCAGCTTTCAGGCCGCGCTTGAGATCGTCGATCAGGTCGTCGGCGTCTTCCAGGCCGATGGAAAGGCGGATCGTGCCCTCGCTGATACCGGCTGCGGACAGCGCGTCGGCATCCATGCGGAAATGCGTTGTCGATGCGGGATGGATGACCAGCGAGCGTGCATCGCCCACGTTGGCGAGGTGCGAGAACAGGCCGAGCGACTCGATGAACTGCTGGCCGGCACGCCGGTCGCCGCGCAGATCGAAGCTGAACACCGCACCGCTGCCGCGCGGCAGCAGGCGCTTGGCCAGCGCGTGATCGGGGTGCGATTCCAGCTCAGGGTAAGCGACCGACGCCACCATCGGGTGGCTCGCCAGGAAGGCGACGACCCGGCGGGCGTTGTCTACATGCCGCGCCATGCGCAGTGGCAGTGTCTCGATGCCTTGCAGCAGTTGCCACGCGGCCATCGGGTTCATGCAGGCACCGAAGTCACGCAGGCCCTCGCGGCGCGCGCGCAGCAGGAAGGGCGCGACGGTGCTTTCCTCGGCAAACACCATGTCGTGGAAACCCGCGTAGGGCTCGGTCAGCTCGGGATGCTTGCCGGCGGCTACGTAGTCGAACGTGCCGCCGTCGACCAGCACGCCGCCAATGGTCGTGCCATGCCCACCCAGGAACTTGGTAGCCGAGTGGTAGACGAGGTCTGCACCATGTGCGAACGGCTGCAGCAGCCACGGCGTGGTGAAGGTCGAATCGACCAGCAGCGGCACGCCCGCATCATGCGCAATCGACGCAATGGTCGGGATGTCCAGCACATCCAGTCCTGGGTTGCCGAGCGTCTCGCCAAACAGCAGCCGCGTGTTCGGGCGGATGGCAGCGCGCCAGCCATCGATGTCGCCCGGCTTGACGAAGGTCGTCTCGATGCCAAAGCGGCGCAGCGTGTAATGCAGCAGATTGTGCGAGCCGCCATACAGCGCCGAAGACGCGACGATATGCGAGCCGGCACCCATCAGCGTGACGATGGCCAGATGCAGCGCCGCCTGGCCGGAAGCCGTGGCGATGGCGCCTACGCCGTTTTCCAGCGCGGCCATGCGCTCCTCGAACACGGCAACAGTCGGGTTGGAGATGCGCGAATAGACGTGCCCCGCGCGTTCCATATTGAACAATGACGCCGCATGTTCGCTGTCGCGGAATACAAAGGACGTGCTCAGGTGAATGGGCGTGGCGCGCGCGCCGGTGGCCGGGTCGGGCGCGGCACCGGCATGCAGGGCCAGCGTGTCGAAGCGGGCTTTGGACATGGATTCAAGCACCCCGAAAGGGAGCGGGAGCGGGTTTGGACGGGGCATGCTAGCACTGCTGCCTGTTGCAGCGCATTCCGGGCAAACGCCGAGCGGGCGCGGTTTTTGACAGGTTTTTTCTGCGCTGCATGCTTGTCGAAGCGCTCCGGTTTGGGCTAGGATCGAAGCACAACCATAACGACAACCCGCGCGCGGTCGCTCCCCCGGCAGACCGGCACCCCGAACTCTGGGAGACGCAACATGAAAGTCAGCGACATCCTCCACGTGAAGGGCAACACGCTCTACACCGTGGCACCTGAAACCAAGCTCCAAGTGGCCGTGCAGACGATGGCGGAAAAAGACATCGGCTCGCTCGTGGTCATGGAGTACGGCGAGCTGGTCGGCATGCTGACCTTCCGGGAAATCATCAAGGTTGTTGCCAAGAACCACGGTTCCGTGGGCGAGGGCACGACCATCCGCAAGGTGATGGACGACCATCCCGTCACCTGCACGCCCGAAACCGAGGTCAACGAAGTGCGTCGCATCATGCTGGAGCACCATGTGCGCTACCTGCCGGTGCTCGACAGCCGCACATTGATGGGCGTGATTTCCTTCTACGACGTGGCCAAGGCCGTGCTGGAAGACCAAAGTTTCGAAAACAAGATGCTCAAGGCGTACATTCGCGACTGGCCCGAAGAAAAGGCCAACGAAGACTGATCTGCGCGATCTCTTTATCGCATTCCTAAAACCCGCCCGCTGTTGCGAGCGGGTTTTTTGTTGAACCAATAGCCTCCAGCCGATGAGCCAATCGAGCCAGTTTTCCCTGCTGAAGCAGCGTCGCTTTGCACCGTTCTTCTGGACCCAGTTTCTGGGCGCCATGAACGACAACGTTTTCAAGGTGGCGTTTTCCTCGTTGGTCACGTACCACGCTGCGCTGTTCGGCAATGCGGACCCGGCGTCGGCGGCGTTCCTGATTTCTGCAATCTTCATTGCGCCGTTTGTGCTGCTGTCGGCCACCAGCGGGCAGATTGCCGATCGCATGGACAAGGCGCGGCTCATCCGGCTGGTCAAGACGTTGGAAATCGCCATCATGGCGATCGGTTGTGCGGGTTTTGCGCTGCGCCACGTTGAGCTGCTGTACCTGTGCACGTTCCTGATGGGCGTGCACTCGACGCTGTTCGGGCCGGTCAAGTACGCATATCTGCCCCAGCATCTGCAATCGACGGAACTAGTGGGCGGCAACGGGCTGGTGGAAATGGGCACCTTCGTCGCCATCCTCATCGGTACCATCGGCGGCGGAGAGCTGGCCAACTACACGCGCAACGGCGAGCTGATCGGCCCGATGTTCACGGGTATCGCCTGTATTGTCATTGCCGTGGCCGGCTGGTTGACGGCGCGTGGTGTGCCGGTGTCACCGGCGTCGCAGCCGGACTTGCGCATCAACTGGAACCCCATCTCCGAGACTTGGCGCAACCTGAAGCTTGCGAGCAACCAGCGCGCGGTGTTCCTGAGCCTGATGGGCATTTCGTGGCTGTGGTTCGTGGGCGCGACGTTCCTGACGTCGTTTTTCGCCTTCGCGCGCAACGTGCTTGGCGGCGATCAGAACGTTGTGACGCTGCTGCTGGCCGTGTTTTCAGTCGGCATCGGGTTGGGGTCGGTGCTGTGCGAAAAACTCTCGGGTCGCAGGGTGGAAATCGGCTTGGTGCCGTTTGGCTCGATCGGCATGACGGTGTTTGCTGTGGATCTGTACTTTGCTTCGCATGCCGAGGCATTGGTCGCGCACGACGTGCTGACGGGCATTTCCGGCTTCCTGCAGAACCACCGCCATTGGCGCGTGCTGGCCGATCTGTTCCTGCTGGCGATGTTCGGCGGCTTCTACAGCGTGCCGTTGTATGCGTTGATCCAGAGCCGCTGCGAACCGACGCACCGCGCGCGCATCATTGCCGCCAACAACATCCTCAACGCGCTGTTCATGATCGCCTCAGCCGTGCTGGCGATGGTGCTCACGCGTGCCGGGTTCACGATCCCCAAGTTGTTCCTAGTGACCGGCATCCTCAACGCCGTGGTGGCGATCTACATCTACACGCTGGTGCCGGAATTCCTGATCCGCTTTGTGATGTGGCTGCTGATCCATACCGTCTACCGCGTGAAGGTGGACGGTTCCGAGCAGATTCCCGATGAAGGCCCATGCCTGCTGGTCTGCAACCACGTGAGCTTCGTCGATGCCGTGGTGGTGGGCGCGTTCGTGCGTCGGCCCGTTCGCTTTGTGATGGACCACCGCATCTTCAAGGTGCCAGTGCTGTCGTGGTTCTTCCGAACGGTCAAGGCGATTCCGATTGCGCCGATGCACGAAGACCCGGAGATGCTCACGCGCGCCTACGACACCATTGCGGCTGCACTGGCGGAAGGCGAGGTCGTCTGCATCTTCCCCGAAGGCAAGATCACCGCCACGGGCGAGATGAACCCGTTCAAGGAAGGCATGCGCCGCATCATCGAGCGCACACCTGTGCCGGTGGTGCCGATGGCGCTGCGCGGGCTCTGGGGTAGCTTTTTCTCGCGCAAGGGCGGGGCGGCGATGTCGCGCCCGTTCCGTCGCGGTTTCCTCAACAGGCTGGAGCTGTGTATCGGCACGCCTGTGCCGGCGCATGCCGTGTCGCCCGAGGCGATGCAGGCCGCCGTACTGGCGCTGCGCGGGGAGCTGCTCTAGCGCCTAGCCTGCGTCCGGACTTCGATACACTGCCGGTTGGCCTGCAATCGGCCGTGATGCTTTTTCTGACCTCCAACTCTCCCGTTACCTGCCATGAAACACGTTTCCCCGCTGCTGTGCGCTTCGTTGCTTGCCCTGGCTGCCGTTACCGCGCAAGCCGCATCGCCGGCATCCGAGACGCTGCCCTCCGGTGTGATCGTCCAGACGCTGACCAAGGGCACCGGCCCGTCGCCCAAGGCCAGCGACACGGTCAAGGTGCACTACCGCGGCACGCTCACCAACGGTACCGAGTTCGACAGCTCTTACAAGCGCGGCCAGCCGATCTCGTTCCCGCTGAATCGCGTGATTCCGTGCTGGACCGAAGGCGTGCAGAAGATCCAGGTGGGCGGCAAAGCCAAGCTGACGTGCCCGGCAGCCACCGCTTACGGCGAGCGCGGCGTACCCGGCACGATTCCGCCCAATTCGACGCTGAACTTTGAGGTCGAGCTGCTGGGTATCGGCAGCTGACCTGGCGGCCGGTGGATCGGCCTTACAATACCGTTTTCCCGATGTTTCGCGCCGCGGTAGTCGCGGCGCCTTCCTGAGCACGATCATGTCTGGCAATACCTTGGGCCTGCTGTTTTCCGTCACCACCTTCGGCGAGTCGCATGGCCCGGCCATTGGCGCTGTCATCGACGGCTGCCCGCCGGGCATGACGCTGTCGGCAGAAGACATCCAGCCCGATCTGGACCGTCGCAAGCCAGGCACCTCGCGCCATGTGACGCAGCGCAAGGAAGAAGACCTTGTTGAGATTCTCTCCGGGGTGTACGAAGGCAAGACCACGGGCACCCCGATTTGCCTGCTGATCCGCAATACCGATCAGCGCAGCAAGGACTACAGCAACATCGCCGAGACCTTCCGTCCCGGCCATGCCGATTACACGTACTGGCACAAATACGGCGTCCGGGACCCGCGCGGTGGCGGCCGTTCTTCCGCACGATTGACGGCGCCGACGGTGGCGGCAGGGGCCGTCGCCAAGAAGTGGCTGCGTGAAAAGTTCGGCATCGAAATCCACGGCTTCATGTCGCAGCTGGGCGATATTCACATCCCGTTCATGGACTGGAACGAGGTGCCGAACAACCCGTTCTTCGCGCCCAATGCCGAGATCGTTCCCGAGCTTGAAACCTACATGGATGCACTGCGCAAGGACGGCGATTCCGTCGGCGCGCGCATTGAGGTGGTGGCCACGGGCGTGCCGGTCGGCTGGGGTGAACCGCTGTTCGATCGCCTGGATGCCGATATTGCACATGCGATGATGGGCCTGAACGCGGTGAAGGGCGTTGAGATTGGCGCTGGTTTCCACGCAGTCAGCCAGCGCGGCTCCGAGCATGGCGATGAGCTGACGCCGGAAGGCTTCGTCGGCAACAACGCCGGCGGGATCCTGGGTGGGATTTCGACAGGGCAGGACATCTCCGTGTCGCTGGCGATCAAGCCGACCTCGAGCATTCGCACGCCGCGCCGTTCGATCGACAAGGCGGGTGATCCGGCTGTGGTCGAGACGTTCGGCCGCCATGACCCGTGCGTCGGCATTCGTGCTACGCCAATCGCCGAGGCGCTGTTGGCACTCGTGCTGATCGACCACGCGCTGCGCCATCGCGCGCAATGCGGAGATGTGTCGGTGCAGACCCCAGCCATCGCGGCAAAAGCTTCCTGAATCGATTCGCTCAGGCAACAAAAAGACGGCTTCAAGCCGTCTTCTTGTTGGGCGGTCGCCCGATACTTACATGCCGACGTAGTTCGGACCGCCGCCGCCTTCCGGCGTGACCCACACGATGTTCTGCGTCGGGTCTTTGATGTCACAGGTCTTGCAGTGCACGCAGTTCTGCGCGTTGATCTGCAGGCGCTCGGTGCCCTCATCGTTCTTGACGAACTCATACACGCCTGCCGGGCAATAGCGCTGCTCGGGGCCGGCAAACTGCGTCAGGTTGATGCGCGTCGGAACGGTTGGGTCTTTCAGCGTCAGGTGAGCCGGTTGGTTCTCTTCGTGGTTCGTGTTCGAGATGAACACCGACGACAGGCGATCGAACGTGATCTTGCCGTCCGGCTTCGGATACTCGATCTTCGGGCATTCCGATGCCGGCTTGAGCGACTGATTGTCCGACTTCGTGCCGTGCAGCGTCCAAGGCGGATTGCTGACGCCAATCTTGGGCAGCAGCCACTGTTCGATGCCGGTCATGATCTTGCCCAGCGTCGGGCTCTTCTTGAACCACAGCTTGAAGTTGCGCGACTGATCCAGTTCTTCCTTCAGCCAGCTCTGTTCGAAGGCTGCGGGGTAGGCAGACAGCTCGTCAGCAGAACGGCCGGCCGTCACGGCTTCGAACACGGCTTCACCGCACATCATGCCGCTCTTGATGGCCGCGTGGCTGCCCTTGATGCGTGCCGCGTTCAGGTAACCGGCGTCGCAACCGACCAGCGCGCCACCGGGGAACACGGTTTTCGGCAGCGCTTGCGGCGTGCCGTTGTTGATGGCGCGGGCTCCGTAGCCGATGCGCTTGCCGCCCTCGATGTGCGCGCGGATGGCCGGGTGGGCCTTCCAGCGCTGCATTTCTTCGAATGGGCTCATCCACGGGTTCTTGTAGTCCAGCCCGATCACGAAGCCGAGCGTGACCTTGTTGTCTTCCAGGTGATACAGGAAGCCGCCGCCGAAGGTGTCGTCTTCCATCGGCCAGCCGGCAGTGTGCACAACGAGGCCAGGTTTGGCCTTTGCCGGGTCGATTTCCCAGAGTTCCTTGATGCCGATGGCGAAGGTCTGCGGGTCCTTGCCGGCGTTGAGCTTGAATTTTTCCAGCAGCTGGCGGCCGAGATGGCCACGCGCGCCTTCCGCGAAGATGGTGTATTTGCCGAGCAACTCCATGCCGAGCTGGAAGTTCTCTGTTGGCTCGCCGTCTTTGCCGATGCCCATGTTGCCGGTGGCCACGCCGCGCACCGCACCTTTGTCGTCGTAAAGCACTTCTGCGGCAGCAAAACCGGGGAAGATTTCCACGCCCAGCGCTTCGGCCTGCGCGGCCATCCACTTGACCACGTTCGACAGCGAAACCACGTAGCAGCCGTGGTTGTGGAAGTTACGCGGCACGAGCCAGTCGGGCGTACGCTTGGCGTCGGTCTCGCTCAGGAAGAGCACGTCGTCGCCGGTGACCGCCTGGTTGAGCGGGGCGCCGTCGGCCTTCCAGTTAGGGAGAAGTTCGTTGATGGCACGTGGGTCCATCACCGCGCCCGAAAGAATGTGTGCACCCGGCTCGGAACCCTTTTCCAGCACGACGACGGACACATCCTTGCCCGTCTCGGCAGCCAGTTGCTTGATGCGAATCGCTGTCGCCAGGCCGGCGGGGCCGCCGCCAACGACAACGACGTCATACTCCATGGACTCTCGCGGGCCGTATTGTTCGAGGAGCTGCTGCTGGTTCATAAGTGTCTCTTCGCTTGTAGGGCGTTTGCTTATTGGTATGACGGATTGCTGCATTAGAATTTTCCGCATTGTCCGGGACACGCCCGGATGCAGCAAGGGGAATTTCTGAACGATCGTTCGATTTTTTGCTAAGCTGCGCTCAAATCACATGCCGGTGTTGCTTTGGAGCAGCCCGGCGCATGTCGAACCAACACACGGGGAACACGCATCATGGGTTTGTCGATCAATCTGGAAGGCAAGGTCGCGCTGATCACGGGCGCGTCCAGCGGCCTGGGCGCGCGTTTCGCGCACACGCTGGCGGCCGCCGGCGCAAAGGTCGTGCTGGCTTCGCGCCGCGTCGAGCGACTGAAAGAACTGCGCGCCGACATCGAATCGAAGGGCGGCAGCGCCCACGTCGTCCGGCTGGACGTGACTGACCCGGACAGCATCCGATCGGCCATCGCCCACGCTGAAACCGAAGCCGGAACGATCGACATCCTGGTCAACAATTCGGGTGTATCGACCACGCAGCGCATGGTGGACGTTACGCCGGACGACTTCGATTTCGTATTCGACACCAACACGCGCGGCGCCTTCTTTGTGGCGCAGGAAACGGCCAAGCGCATGATTGCGCGGGCCAAGGGCGCTGAGAAGAACGGCTCGCCGCTGCCGCAGTCGCGCATCGTCAACATTGCATCCGTGGCGGGTTTGAAGGTGCTGTCGCAGATCGGCGTGTATTGCATGAGCAAGGCGGCCGTGGTGCACATGACCAAGGCCATGGCGCTGGAGTGGGGTCGTTACGGCATCAATACCAACGCGATCTGCCCGGGCTATATCGATACTGAAATCAATCATCATCACTGGGAAACCGAACCCGGTCAGAAGCTGGTGCAGATGCTGCCGCGCAAGCGCGTCGGCAAGCCGGAAGACCTGGATGGGCTGATCCTGCTGCTGGCGTCGGATCAGTCGGACTTCATCAACGGTGCCGTCATCAACGCCGACGACGGCATGGTGTAAAGCGTGGGGGCTTAGTGCCCCATCAGCCGCTGCACAAGTTCGAGCGAGGTGTTGGCGGCGTACTTCTTCATCAACCGCGCGCGGTAGATTTCCACCGTGCGCGGGCTGATCTCCAACTGCTTGCCGATCTGCTTGCTGGTCTTGCC
This sequence comes from Ralstonia pickettii, assembly GCF_000607165.1. GTDB lineage: Bacteria > Pseudomonadota > Gammaproteobacteria > Burkholderiales > Burkholderiaceae > Ralstonia > Ralstonia holmesii. Next base: position 183,126 of record NZ_JFZG01000004.1, read on the forward strand.
CTCGACCAGTTGCGCGGCGATGTCGCGTTCGCGCGGCGTGAGCGCTGCGGTAACTGGGCGATGTGCAGACAGGTCTTCGAACGTCCAGATGCCTTCGCCCAGCGGTTTGGCGCGGTCTAGCGCCCGGCCCGTGACGTGGCACCAGAACAGTTCGCCATTGGCGCGCTTCATGATGCGTTCGTCGGAATAGCTGCCGCGCGCATTCATGACGGGGATGATGCGCGCGCCGGTGCGCTCGTATTCGTCGTGCGTCGGATAAAGCAGCTCGAACGACTGCCCGATCATCGTCGTGCGCGCGTGGCCGAAGATGCGAGCGGCTTCGTCGTTGACGTCGAGCATCACCCGCTCGCGGGACATCACCATGCCGACAGGGGCAAGCTGGAACGCAGTTTGGTAGTCGAGGGCGGGCATATGTATTCGTACGTATTGCTGCGTCGCGCGACGCTTGCGTATTCTCGCCAGATTGTATCGTTACTATTTTCCGGCGCTGCATCGCACAAACCCCAACTGTGTGATCGGTCAAAACCCTGCCGGATTTGTTGGACCACCAAGGAAGGAGCACGCATGAACAAAATCTTCGCCAGCGCGAGCGAGGCGCTCGCGGGCGTCGTCAAGGACGGCCAGACCATCGCCGTGGGCGGCTTCGGCCTGTGCGGCATTCCGGAAGCGCTGATTGCCGCGCTGCGCGATTCGGGCGTCAAGGGGCTTACATGCATCTCCAACAACGCGGGCGTTGACGGCTTTGGCCTCGGCCTGCTGCTCGAAACCCGTCAGATCAAGAAAATGATTTCGTCCTATGTGGGCGAGAACAAGGAGTTCGAGCGCCAATACCTGGCTGGCGAACTCGAGCTGGAATTCACGCCGCAAGGCACGCTGGCCGAAAAACTGCGCGCCGGCGGCGCCGGCATCCCGGCGTTCTTCACCAAGACCGGCGTCGGCACGCTGGTAGCCGAAGGCAAGGAGCTGCGCGAGTTTGACGGTGAGACGTACGTCATGGAGCGCTCGCTGGTACCCGATGTGGCGCTGGTGAAGGCGCAGGTGGCCGACAAGTCCGGCAACCTGCGTTTCAACCTGACCGCACGCAACTTCAATCCGGCTGCGGCCACCGCCGGCAAGATCTGCATCGTCGAAGTCGAAGAGATCGTTGAAGTGGGCGACTTGGCACCGGACGACATTCATCTGCCGGGCATCTACGTGCACCGCATGGTGCTCAATGCCACGCCCGAGAAGCGCATCGAAAAGCGCACCATCCGAGCAGCCAACTAAGGAGACCGACATGGCCTGGACACAAGACCAAATGGCGGCGCGCGCTGCCCAGGAGTTGCAAGACGGCTTCTACGTCAACCTCGGCATCGGCATTCCGACGCTGGTTGCCAACCACACCGGCGACAAGGAAGTCTGGCTGCAAAGCGAAAACGGCATGCTCGGCATCGGCCCGTTCCCCACGGAGGACGAAGTTGACGCCGACCTGATCAACGCGGGCAAGCAGACCGTGACCACACTGCCTGGCAGCGCAATCTTCGGCAGCGATCAGAGCTTTGCGATGATTCGCGGCGGCAAGATCAATCTGTCGATTCTCGGGGCGATGCAGGTGAGCGAGACCGGCGACCTTGCCAACTGGATGATCCCCGGCAAGATGGTCAAGGGCATGGGCGGCGCAATGGACCTCGTGGCCGGCGTCAAGCGCGTGATCGTGCTGATGGAGCATACCGCCAAGAAAAAGGACGGCACCGAAGACCTGAAGCTGCTGCCCAAGTGCACGCTGCCGCTGACGGGCGTGGGTGTGGTCGATCGCATCATTACGGACCTCGGCGTGATCGACGTGACCGAGCAGGGCCTGAAGTTGGTTGAAACCGCGCCGGGCGTTTCGCGCGAAGAGATCCAGGCCAAGACTGGCGTCAACCTGCTGTAATTCGGAGACCGCAATGCTGCAAGGAAAAACCGCCCTCGTTACGGGCTCGACCAGCGGGATCGGTCTAGGTATCGCCTGCTCGCTGGCCGCGCAGGGCGCCAACATCATCATGAACGGCTTTGGCGATGTGGAAGCGCCCAAGGCGCAGATCGCGGCGGCAGGCAAGAGCGCCATCCGTATTGGATACCACGGCGCCGACATGAGCAAGCCGGCCGAGATCGAGGCAATGTTCGCCTATGCCGACGCAGAATTTGGTGGCGTGGACATCCTTGTCAACAACGCCGGTATCCAGTACGTGGCCAACGTCGAAGATTTCCCGACCGAGCGCTGGGACGCCATCATCGCCATCAACCTCACTTCGGCTTTCCACACGACGCGGCTTGCCGTGCCTGGCATGAAACGCAAGAACTGGGGCCGCATCATCAATATCGCGTCAGCGCATGGCTTGGTGGCATCGGCGCAAAAATCGGCGTATGTGGCGGCCAAGCACGGTATCGTCGGCTTCACCAAATCGGTGGCGCTGGAGACGGCGCAGACGGGCATCACGTCCAACGCGATCTGTCCGGGCTGGGTGCTGACGCCGCTCGTGCAGAAGCAGATCGATGCGCGCGCCGAGAAAGATGGCCTGTCCGCGCTCGAGGCCAAGAAGGATCTGCTCATGGAAAAGCAGCCTTCGGGCGAGTTCGTTACGCCCGATCAGCTCGGTGCGCTGGCGGTCTTCCTGTGCAGCGATGCGGCTGAGCAGGTGCGCGGCGTGGCGTGGAACATGGATGGTGGCTGGGTCGCGCAGTAAGCCGATCTGCGTCAGAAAAAGCCTCGCCGCGGCGAGGCTTTTTTGTTTTTGATCGGCGTGGGCGTCTGCTGCACCGCCGCATGCTTGCCGGCCCGCGTACAATCAGGCTTCGCTGTCTCCGTCATTCACGTGTAGGAGTTGTTCATGCCAGTTTCGCCGCGCCTTGCCTTCGTGCAGTGCCTGAGCCCGTCCGGCTTGCACCGGATGGCGTATCACGAGTGGGGCGATTCGCAGAATCCGCGTGTGCTGGTTTGCGTGCATGGCCTCTCGCGCACGGGGCGCGATTTCGACGTACTGGCGCAGGCGCTGTGCAATGACTATCGCGTCATCTGCCCCGATGTGGTCGGCCGTGGGCGCTCCGATTGGCTTGCCGATCCGAAGGGCTATGTGCTGCCGCAATACGCGTCCGACATGGTCACGCTGCTCGCCCGCGTGAATGCCGAGTCGGTCGACTGGTTCGGTACCTCGATGGGTGGCCTGATCGGCATCGGCTTGGCGGGCCTGCCGAAATCGCCGATTCGCAAGTTGTTGCTCAACGATGTGGGCCCGCGCGTGACGGAGTCGTCGTTGACGCGCATCGGTGCTTACCTCGGTCTGAATGTCCGCTTCAAGACCTTCGATGAAGGGCTGGCTTACCTCAAGACGATCAGCGCTTCATTCGGCCCCCACACGCCGGAGCAATGGCGTGAACTGAATGCCGCGATCCTGAAACCCCAGGGCGGCGAGTGGATCCTGCATTACGATCCGCGCCTGGCGGAGCCATTCAAGAACACCACGCCAGAAATGATCGCCGCCGGCGAAGCCACGCTGTGGAAACTGTTCGAGGCGATTCCCGGCGAGGTGCTGGTGGTGCGCGGCGCGCATTCCGATTTGCTGACGCGAGAGACCGTTGAAGCCATGATGCAGCGTGGCCAGCATGTGAACACGGTGGAAATTCCCGACGTGGGCCATGCGCCGACCTTCATCCAGCCGGATCAGGTGGCGATCGCCCGCAAGTTCTTTCTCGGTCAATGACCGGTTGCTTGACCCCATTCGATTTGCAAGATGAGCACTGAACTGAAACGTTACAACGTCGAACATCGCTATTCCGACGCAGCCGTCTACAACGGTGTCGTCTATGTGGCAGGCCAGGTGCCAGAGACCACACTGGACGCCGGCATTGCCGAGCAGACGGCAGAGGTGCTCGCCATCATCGACCGCGTGCTGGCCGCCAACGGCAGCGATAAGACGCGCATCCTGATGTGCCAGATCTTCCTGAAAGACATCGGCGAGATTGGCGAGATGAACAAGGTGTGGGACCAGTGGGTTGCCGCCGATTCAAAGAACTCGCCGCCGCGCGCCACCGTTGAAGCCGCGCTGGCCAATCCGAAGTACCGCATCGAAATCGTCGTGACGGCCGCGCAGAAGAGCTGAGCCCGTCGCCCAACAGGCGAGACGCAAGCAGGACGCATCATGGAGAACAAGACCGAACGGCCGGCCGAGGGGCCCGGATCGGCGGCAGAGCAGGTCGCACGTGCGATCGAATATCTTGCGGCCAATGCCGCGGACAGCGTCACGCTGACCGGCGAGCCGCTGGAGTCGCACGCGCGCGGCACGATCGCCATCCTTGAAGGGCTGCGCGTCGATACGCCGTCGTTGCAGGCGGCCGCCCTGTTTCTGTTGCCCACGCTGGCAATGGACAACGAAAAGGCGCTCGAGCCCGCATTCGGTGCCGAGGTTGTCAAGCTCGTGCACGACGTGCGGCAACTCTTGCGCATTGGCGCGATTGCCGGCCTCGTCAGCCCGACCGATGCCAGCATCACGCGCAAGAACGAAGCGGAAGCGCGCCGCGCGCAAGTCGAAGCATTGCGCAAGATGTTGTTGGCTTTCGCGCAGGACATTCGTGTGGTGTTGATCCGGCTGGCGTCGCGGCTGCAGTCGCTGCGCTGGCTCGCGCAGACGAAACGCCCGGCGCCGGAAGGCATGGCGCGTGAAACGCTGGATATCTACGCGCCGCTGGCTAACCGCCTGGGCATCTGGCAACTCAAATGGGAGCTTGAAGATCTCGGCTTCCGCTTTGATGATCCGGATACCTACAAGCGTATCGCCCGCCTGCTGGATGAAAAGCGCATCGAGCGCGAGAAGTTCATCGGCCAGGCCATCGCGCAACTGCAAAAGACCTTGCACGACGCCGGCATCCAGGCCGAGGTGAGCGGCCGGCCCAAACACATCTACAGCATCTGGAAAAAGATGCGCGGCAAGGAACTCGACTTTGCCGATCTGTACGACGTGCGCGCCTTCCGCGTCATCGTCGACGACATCAAGGATTGCTACACGGTGCTCGGTTTCGTGCACCACATGTGGCAGCCGATCCCGAAGGAGTTCGACGACTACATCTCGCGCCCGAAGGCCAACGGCTACATGTCGCTGCACACGGTGGTGATCGGCGACGACGGCCGTGCGCTGGAGGTGCAGATCCGCACGCGCGAGATGCACCACTTTGCCGAGTACGGCGTGGCCGCGCACTGGCGCTACAAGGAGGCGGGCAACAAGGGCTACGCCGGCCAGTTCTCCGCCAGCGAGCGCTACGACGAGAAAATCGCTTGGCTGCGTCAACTGCTCGCCTGGAAGGATGATGCCGAGCATACCGTCGCGCACGAGGATTCACCGTGGGAGCAACTCAAGCACACCGAGCTGGATGACCACATCTACGTGCTGACGCCGCAGGCGCGCGTGATCGCGTTGCCGCAAGGCGCGACACCGGTCGACTTCGCCTACTACCTGCACAGTGATCTCGGCCACCGCTGCCGCGGCGCACGCGTCGACGGCACGATGGTGCCGCTGAACACGCCGCTCAAGAACGGCCAGACCGTCGAGATCGTCACCGTTAAGCAGGGCGGGCCGTCGCGCGATTGGCTGAACACCGAGTTGCACTATCTCGTCAGCCCGCGTGCCCGCACGAAAGTGCGTGCGTGGTTCAACGCGATGGAGCTGGAGGAGACGCTTGCGCAGGGCCGGGCGCTCATCGACAAGACGCTGCAGCGCGAGGGCAAGACCGCAGTCAACCTGGAAGAGCTGGCCGCCAAGCTCGGCTACAAGACGTCGGACGACCTCTATGCCGTGGTCGCCAAAGACGAGCTGAGCCTGCGCCGCATCGAGGCTGTCTTACGCTCGGATGGGGCGCCGCCGCCCGCGCCGGTTGACGATGAAGTGGCCATCACCAAGAAGAGCCGCGCTACCAGCGTGGCCCGTGGCGCCAAGAGCGGCGTGCTGGTGGTGGGGGTCGACTCACTCCTCACGCAGATGTCGCGCTGCTGCAAGCCGGCACCGCCGGACCCCATCGTTGGCTTCGTTACACGTGGGCGTGGCGTATCGATCCACCGACAAAGCTGTGCGACGTTTCAGCAGCTGGCCGCCCGCGCCCCGGGCCGTGTGATCCAGACGGAGTGGGGCCAGCGCAGCGATTCGGTCTACCCGATCGACATCCAGGTCGAGGCACTGGACCGACAGGGCTTGTTGCGCGACATCTCGGAAATTCTTTCGCGCGAGAAGATCAACGTGACCGGGGTGCGCACGCTGTCGAGCAAGGGCGTCGCAAAAATGCAGTTCACCGCGGAGGTGTCAGAGGCGACACAACTGCAGCGCGCGCTGACGTTGATCGAAGAAGTGCAGGGGGTATTGACAGCTCGAAGGAAGTGACGGTATAGTTTCGTTCTTCGGCAGGCTCGTAGCTCAGCTGGTTAGAGCACCACCTTGACATGGTGGGGGTCGTTGGTTCGAGTCCAATCGAGCCTACCAACGCATTTAGCAGGACGCGTCGGGTAGGGTGTCCAAGCCGTCATCCTCGCAATTCCCGGGCTTGTCCCATACAACTGAACACAAGGCGAAATATGATTCAGGCACCGCGAACTACAACCGCTTCGGAGCGACAGTAGTCAAGGTGCGTTTTTCGCCCTTTGCGGTCTGCCCAAGCGGTGGATAGCGCAAATGAAAACGCGGCCTTGGCCGCGTTTTTTTTCGTCCGCAGTTTCGTGTCACGCGTGGCGATCAAGCTGAAAGCGCTTCGAAGCATTCGATTCGACAACCTGCCGCGCTGACTACTTGGCGCGGCGCACGACAGAATAACGACCGCTGCGCATCTCTGAAATGCGCGACGGTGACTCCACAGGAGCAAGCATGATCGCAATCACGTTGCCGGATGGTTCCCGGCGTGAGTTTCCCGGCCCGGTGACGGTGGCCGAAGTGGCACAGAGCATCGGAGCTGGGCTGGCCAAGGCTGCACTGGCTGGTCGCGTAGACGGTCAGATGGTCGACACAAGCTTCACGATCGACCGCGATGCGAAGCTCGCCATCATCACAGACAAGGACGCCGACGGCGTCGACGTGATCCGTCATTCCACGGCGCATTTGCTGGCTTACGCAGTCAAGGAGTTGTATCCGGACGCGCAGGTCACCATCGGTCCGGTCATCGAGAACGGCTTCTACTACGACTTCGCCTACAAGCGCCCCTTCACGCCCGAAGATCTCGTCGCGATCGAAAAGAAGATGGGTGAACTTGCCAAGAAAGACGAGAAGATTACGCGTGAAGTGCTGAGCCGTGACGAAGCCGTCAAGCTGTTCCAAGGCATGGGCGAAAAGTACAAGGCCGAGATCATTGCCTCCATTCCGGAGGATCAGGAAATCGGCCTGTACCGCGAAGGCAATTTCGTTGACCTCTGCCGCGGCCCGCACGTGCCGTCCACCGGCAAGCTCAAGGTCTTCAAGCTGATGAAGGTGGCTGGCGCCTACTGGCGTGGGGACCACAACAACGAGATGCTCCAGCGCATCTATGGCACGGCCTGGGCCAAGAAGGAAGACCAGGAAGCCTACCTGCACATGCTGGAAGAGGCTGAAAAGCGCGACCACCGCAAGCTCGGCCGTGAGCTGGACCTCTTTCATATCGACGAGTACTCGCCCGGCACGGTGTTCTGGCACCCGAAGGGCTGGACGCTGTGGCAGGAGATCGAGCAGTACATGCGGCGCGTGTACCGCGAGAACGGCTACCAGGAAGTAAAGGGGCCGCAGATTCTCGACAAGTCGCTGTGGGAGAAGACCGGCCACTGGGACAAGTACCGCGAGAACATGTTCATCACGGAATCGGAGAAGCGCGAATACGCGCTCAAGCCGATGAACTGCCCGGGCCACATCCTCATCTACAAGCAGGGCATCAAGAGCTACCGCGACCTCCCGCTTCGCTTCGGTGAATTCGGTGCCTGCCACCGCAACGAGCCTTCGGGTGGCCTGCACGGCATCATGCGCGTACGCGGCTTCACGCAGGACGATGGACACATCTTCTGTACGGAAGACATGATCCAGGCCGAGGTGACGGCGTTCACGACCTTGCTGCAGAAGGTCTACAAAGATTTCGGCTTTACCGAGATTCTCTACAAGCTATCGACGCGCCCGGACAAGCGCATCGGCACCGAAGAAAGCTGGGATCGCGCCGAAGCCGCGTTGGCGGAAGGCTTGCGTGCGTCCGGCTGTGAGTTCGAATACCTGCCGGGCGAAGGCGCGTTCTACGGTCCCAAGATCGAATATGTGCTTAAAGATGCGCTTGGACGTCAATGGCAATGCGGCACGATCCAGGTGGACCCGAACCTGCCGGAGCGCCTGGACGCAGAGTTTGTCGGGGAGGATGGTGCGCGCCATCGCCCCATCATGCTGCACCGCGCCATCGTTGGTAGCCTGGAGCGCTTTATCGGTATCTTGATCGAACAATACGCCGGTGCGCTGCCGACGTGGCTTTCGCCGGTGCAGATTGCGGTGCTCAGCATCACCGATTCGCACGCCGAATACGCCCAATCCGTTGCGCAATCCCTGCAAAAACAAGGATTTAGGGCGATCGTCGATTTGCGGAATGAGAAGATTGGGTATAAAATCCGCGAGCATTCCGTGCAGAAGGTCCCATACCAGGTTGTGGTTGGCGACAAGGAGCGGGATGAAAATCAGGTGGCCGTGCGTGCCCGTGGCAACGTCGATCTAGGCTCCATGCCGCTGTCGGCGTTCGTTGAGCGACTGCAGAACGATCTCGCTAACAAGTCATGAGCTGGACACGGCCTGTTTTTTTGATTCTTTGAGGACATCAACATCGCTACTGAGAAATCTCACCGCATCAACCGCGAGATCAGCGCACCGGAACTCCGGCTGACCGGGGTTGAGGGAGAAGCGCTCGGCATCGTCAAACTGTTTGACGCGCTGCGTCTGGCAGAAGAGAAAGACGTCGACCTGGTCGAGATCGCTCCGACCGCGCAGCCGCCCGTCTGCCGCCTGATGGACTATGGCAAGTTCAAGTATCAGGAACAGAAGAAGGCCCACGACGCCAAGTTGAAGCAGAAGGTCATCCAGGTGAAGGAAGTCAAGTTCCGCCCTGGCACCGACGACAACGACTACGGCGTCAAGCTGCGCAACGCGACGCGCTTCCTGGAGGATGGTGACAGGGTAAAGGTTACCTTGCGTTTCCGCGGCCGCGAAATGGCTCACCAGGAAATCGGCATGCGCGTGCTGGAGCGTATCAAGACTGACCTGGAGGAATTCGGCCAGGTTGAGCAGATGCCGAAGATGGAGGGGCGCCAGGCAGTGATGATGTTGGCACCCAAGAAGAAAAAGTAATGCAGTGGCGGCCGGACGATTCCGGCTGCGCTGAGCAGGTTCCAGACGGAAACGTCGGAAAACGCGGCAGGTGTTAAAAAGCCTGCCGCGATACAACAAGTGAGCCCGGGTCTTGCAAGTGTCGGCGCTAGCCGTCCACCTGGCTTCATGTCAAAAGCGGAGTTGTTCCATGCCGAAGATGAAGACGAAGAAAAGCGCGTCGAAGCGCTTTACTGCCCGTCCTGGTGGCACGATCAAACGTGGCCAAGCCTTCAAGCGTCACATCCTGACCAAGAAGACCACCAAGAACAAGCGTCACCTGCGCGGTACCGAAGGCGTCCATGAGACGAACCTGAAGTCCGTTCGCGCAATGATGCCGTACGCCTAACCCTAACTAACTACGAAAGGAGCATTTCATGCCTCGAGTAAAACGTGGGGTCACAGCGCGGGCCCGTCATAAGAAGGTTATCAGCGCAGCCAAGGGTTTCCGCGGCCGCCGCAATAACGTCTATCGCATCGCCAAGCAGGCGGTCATGCGTGCTGGCCAGTACGCTTACCGCGATCGTCGCAACAAGAAGCGCGTGTTCCGCGCTCTCTGGATTGCACGTATCAACGCTGGCGCACGCGAGCATGGTCTGACCTACAGCAAGTTCATGAACGGCCTGAAGAAGGCGTCCATCGAGCTGGACCGCAAGGTGCTGTCGGACATGGCCATTCACGACAAGGTGGCTTTTGCTGCCATCGTGAACCAGGTGAAAGCCAACGTCGCCTGAATTGGATTGGCCGGGCAGGCCGCTGGGATTACCCAGTAAGTTTGCCGGCTGATCACCCTGACGGGGCTCCCACCGAGCCCCGTTTTTTATTCCGCGCATTTCGCGGACCCGAATCACCCGAATTTTTTCGCTCGTCTTCCCATGTCACTGGATCTGGATCAAGTCGTCGTCGATGCCCAAAACGCGTTTGCCTCTGTGGAGGACAACGCCTCGCTGGAAAACGAGAAGGCACGCTTTCTCGGTAAGTCCGGCGTGCTGACCGACTTGCTCAAAGGCTTGGGCAAGCTCGATCCGGAGACGCGCAAGTCCGAAGGCGCGCGCATCAATCAGGCGAAGAGCCGTGTTGAAGAGGCGCTGACCGCCCGCCGCCAAGCGCTGGCCGATGCGCTGATGAACGCCCGCCTAGCCGCCGAGGCGATCGACGTCACGCTGCCCGGTCGCGACGTGGCTGAGGGCAGCCTGCACCCGGTGATGAACACCTGGGAGCGCGTCGCCAAGATCTTCGGTTCGATCGGTTTCGATGTGGCTGACGGTCCCGAAATCGAATCGGATTGGATGAACTTCACGGCGCTGAACAACCCGGACAACCATCCGGCGCGCTCGATGCAGGACACGTTCTACATTGATGGTCGCGACAGCGAAGACAAGCTCCTTCTGCTGCGCACACACACCAGCCCGATGCAGGTGCGTTACGCCCGCATGCACGTCGAGAAGTACAAGCACCTCGATCGCATCCCTCCGATCAAGGTCATCGCTCCGGGTCGCACATACCGCGTGGACAGTGACGCCACGCACTCGCCGATGTTCCATCAGGTCGAAGGCCTCTGGATTGCTGACAACATCAGCTTTGCCGACCTGAAGGGCGTCTATGCCGACTTCCTGCGCAACTTCTTTGAGCGGGACGACATCCAGGTGCGTTTCCGTCCGTCGTATTTCCCGTTCACCGAGCCGTCGGCCGAGATCGACATGGCGTTCGGCAACGGCAAATGGCTGGAGATTTCCGGTTCCGGCCAGGTGCACCCGACCGTGGTGCGCAATATGGGCCTGGACCCTGAGCGCTACATCGGCTTTGCGTTCGGCTCCGGCCTGGAGCGCCTGACGATGCTGCGCTATGGCATCAACGACCTGCGCCTGTTCTTCGAGGGCGATGTGCGTTTCCTGCGCCAGTTCGCGTAAGCGTTGAGCGCTCGCACTGGTACTTCATCGCCCCGTTAATCGAATTTTCTTTCCTGTCGCGCCATGCAATTTCCGGAATCCTGGCTTCGCAGTTTCGTCAATCCGTCGATCACGACGGATGAGCTCTCCCATCGTCTGACGATGGCTGGCCTCGAGGTGGAAGAGGTCGACCCCGTTGCGCCGCCGTTCTCGCAGATCGTTGTCGGCCATGTGGTCGAGGTGAACAAGCACCCGGATGCCGATCGCCTCAACGTGTGTAAGGTCGATGCGGGTACGGGCGAGCTGCTGCAGATCGTCTGCGGCGCGCCGAACGTGTCGGCGGGCATCAAGGTGCCGTGCGCGATGGTCGGCGCCGAGCTGCCACCTGGCGAAGATGGCAAGCCGTTCAAGATCAAGATCGGCAAGCTGCGTGGTGTGGAGAGCTACGGCATGCTGTGTTCGGCGCGCGAGCTGAAGCTGTCGGAAGACCATGGCGGCCTGCTGATCCTGCCGGAAGACACACCGGTGGGCGAAGACATCCGCAAGGTGCTCGATCTGGACGACCAGATCTTCATCATCAAACTGACGCCCAACAAGGCGGACTGCCTGTCGATCCACGGCGTGGCACGTGAAGTGTCCGCGCTGACGGGCGCGCCGATCACCATGCCATCGATGGCACCCGTGGCGGTGACGCTGGCTGACAAGCTGCCCGTCAAGGTTGAGGCGCCGGACCTGTGCGGTCGTTTTTCGGGCCGCATCATCCGCGGCGTGAACGCCCACGCGAAGACGCCTGCCTGGATGGTCTCGCGCATCGAGCGCGCGGGCATGCGCAGCGTGTCGGCGCTGGTCGATATTTCGAACTACGTGATGCTGGAACTGGGTCGTCCCTCGCACGTGTTCGACCTGGACAAGATTCACGGCGGCCTGACTGTGCGCTGGGGCAAGGCCGGCGAAGCGCTGAAGCTGCTCAACGGCGACATCATCACCGTCGACGAGAAGGTCGGCGTGATCTCGGACGAGCAGGCCATCGAAAGCCTCGCCGGCATCATGGGCGGCGACAAGACGGCCGTCACGCTCGATACACAGAACATCTACGTCGAGGCTGCATTCTGGTGGCCGGCCGCCATCCAGGGTCGCGCACGCCGCTACAACTTCTCGACCGATGCAGGCCATCGTTTCGAGCGCGGCGTTGATTACGCGACCACCGTTGAACACATCGAACGCATCAGCGCGCTGATCCTCGAAATCTGCGGCGGCCAGGCTGGCCCGATCGACGATCAGATCGTCAATCTGCCCAAGCGCGAGCCGGTGCGCATGCGTGTTGCACGTGCCGCGCGTGTGCTCGGTATTCCGCTGTCGCACGACGTTGTGGCGGACGTGTTTAAGCGCCTCGGCCTCACGTTCAGCGTGGACGGCGATGTGTTTGTCGTCGAACCTCCGTCGTACCGCTTCGACCTGGAAATCGAGGAAGACCTGATCGAAGAAGTCGCTCGTATCTACGGTTTCGAGCAGATTCCCGCCAAGCCGCCTGTGGCCGAGAGCGCGATGCGTCCGACCGACGAGGCACGCCGCACGATGCACGACGTGCGTCATGCCGTGGCCGCGCGCGACTACCACGAGGTCGTCAACTTCGCTTTTGTCGAAAGCGAGTGGGAAGCCGACTTTGCCGGCAACACCAACCCGATTCCGCTGCTGAACCCGATTGCCAGCCAGTACTCGGTGATGCGCAGCACGCTTATCGGCGGCTTGCTCGACAAGGTCCGCTACAACGTGAACCGCAAGGCTTCGCGCGTGCGCATGTTCGAGGTGGGGCGCGTGTTCCACCGCGATGCGAGTGTCGCCGACGGTGGTCTGTCGATCGCAGGCTACGCACAACCGATGATGGCGGGCGGCATTGCGTATGGTCCGTCCAAGGAAGAGCAGTGGGGCGTGCAGACACGTCCGGTTGATTTCTTCGATGTGAAGGGTGACGTTGAGTCGCTGCTGTGGCCGCTGCAGGCGCGTTTCGAGCGCGCTGAGCATCCCGCGCTGCATCCGGGTCGCTCGGCTCGCGTGGTGCTGAATGGTCGTGCCGTCGGCTGGATCGGTGAACTGCATCCGCGTTGGCTGCAGAAGTACGATTTGGCGACTGCGCCGGTGGTGTGGGAGGTGGAGCTTGATGCCATCACCGCGGTGGGCCTGCCGAAGTATCGTGAAGTGCCGCGTGTGCCGGCCGTGACGCGCGACATCGCACTGGTCGTGCGCCAGGATGTGGCGGTGCAGGATCTGGTCGACACGTTTGAGGAAGCAGCTGTCGGTACCCCGTGGCAGCGTTATCTGCAGGGCGTTGTGCTGTTCGATGAATTCCGTCCGAAGGCCGCCACGGCTGCCATTGGGGCGCAGGAGAAAAGCCTTGCCTTCAGAATTACGTTGCAAGATACTGACAGCACCCTTCAGGACGACATTGTCGAGGCCGCCACACAGCAATTGATTCGAGCGGCCGGCGATGCATTCGGCGCGCGCCTGCGCGCCTGACGTCTCAGACGTCCGCACTGCGCTAGAGACCGCTCGAACGAACCTCCGCATTCGGATCGAATACGCTAAGCGAATCCTATGAACGATCAACACGCGCCAGCGTTGGCGGCATCCTTGGGCGACTCGCTCGGTTCTTCTGCGGCAGCATTGGCCGACGCACGTGATGCGCGCGGTCAGGATGTGCCGACGCTTACCAAAGCCGAGCTTGCCGAGATGCTGTTCGAGCAGGTCGGCTTGAACAAGCGTGAGTCGAAGGACATGGTCGAGGCGTTTTTCGACGTGATTCGCGAGGCGCTCGAACAGGGCGACAGTGTCAAGCTATCCGGCTTCGGTAACTTCCAGTTGCGCGACAAGCCGCAGCGTCCGGGCCGAAATCCAAAGACGGGGGAGATCATCCCCATCACCGCGCGTCGCGTCGTTACGTTCCACGCCAGTCAGAAGCTCAAGGCGCTCGTTGAAGAGCGCGTCGAGCCGCTGCCTGTCGACATCGCGTAATTCTGCTGCGTGATCTCGTTCAGCCGTCTGTTCAATCCGTTTCTTTCGCCAGCCCTGTAGTTCAGCCCTGTATGGCCGCCGATAAACACACGGAGCGGGTCAACCTGCCGCCGATTCCTGCCAAACGCTACTTCACCATTGGTGAGGTGAGCGACCTGTGCGCTGTCAAGCCGCACGTGCTGCGCTATTGGGAGCAGGAGTTCACGCAGCTCAAGCCCGTCAAGCGACGCGGCAATCGGCGCTACTACCAGCATCATGAAGTGCTGCTGATCCGGCGTATTCGCGAGTTGCTGTACGAGCAGGGTTTCACGATCAATGGCGCGCGGAACCGGCTGGATGAGTTGCGGCATGGCGTGGCCGCCGCGTCGCCGGCCGAGGCCGACGAGCCGGAGATGGAGGTTGCGGCGCCGATCTCCACCGCTGCGAGTGGTTCGGTTGATGTTCAGAGCTTGCGGCGTGAACTGTCGGCCGTGTTGGAAGTGCTGCGTACCGATAAGCGATAGGCCGATATTGCAGACAGGAAGCGCGCAGATAGAAACGAAAAAGCCCGCGTAACGTGATCCGTTACGCGGGCTTTTGTTTTGGTCGGGGCGAGAGGATTTGAACCTCCGACCACCTGCACCCCATGCAGGTACGCTACCAGGCTGCGCTACGCCCCGAAGCCTGAAAGTATAACAGAGGCGTAGCGCCGATGACTAGTAGTTCGCTCGCAGTTCGATCAAGCGCCTTGTGGTCGTGTGGTGCCGATCTGCGGCAAAGAAAATCCTTGCACTAGAGTGCGCTCTAGCACCTGTAATCAGGGCGTTCACACTAGGAGACTTCCATGAACGCGCTCGAGAACAAGCAGATCTTGCAGGCCGCTTTTGCCGAACTGGCTGTGAGCAACGCCGAGCCATTCGTTGATCTCATGGCGGATGATTTCTGCTGGGTTTGCACTGGTACGACGCGGTGGTCTCGTCGCTATGCAGGTAAGCAGACGGTGCTGGACGAGCTGTTCGCCCCGCTGCGAGCGAAGCTCGGTCGCATCACGACCGTTGCCAACCGCTTTACTGCCGATGGGGATATCGTGGTCGTGGAAGCGCAAGGTCGCAACACGACGCGCGATGGCGTTGCCTATAACAATCAGTACTGTTTCGTCATCCATATGCAGGAGGGCAAGATGCGCGAACTGGTCGAGTACTTCGACACCGATCTCGTCAACCGGGCGCTCGGCGATCCGGCTGGCGTCTCCACCGAGTCTCATGGCTGAGCGCGATCCGGCTCGGTTGCTGATCGGTGCCTTGGCTGAACGCACGGGCCGCAGCATTGATACGATTCGCTGGTACGAGGCGCAGGGATTGATTCCTGGCGTTGCGCGTGATGCGGCGGGCCGACGTGTTTATACCGAACAGCACGTCAACTGGCTCGAGTTGATGGAGCGCCTGCGCAATACGGGAATGTCGGTCGCACAGATGCGCGAATACACAGCGCTGGTGTGCGAGGGCCGCAGTACATTGAAGGCTCGGCATGCGTTGCTCGTTGCACATCGCGCGCAGGTGACGCGGATGATCGCCGAGTGGACGCGCTCGCTCGCGCTGATCGACGGCAAGATCGATTTTTACGGCGAATGGGTGGCCACAGGAACGCGCCCGGCACGCGAGCCCAACCGGTCGCAAAGCACCGCAAAAACGAGCACTCGCCGCAAGCCCGAGCGTTAGCGATGGCGGCGACGTTGGAGGATGATCAACCCGTCGCCCGCCGATACCGCGCCGGCGTCATCCCCAGTTGCTGCTTGAACGCTTTGCCGAACGCCGCCTCGGATTGATAGCCGACACGTGCGCCGATTTCTCCTGCACTGAGCCGCGTGTGGATCAACGCGTCGCTCGCGAGCGTCATGCGCACGCGCGTGAGGAAGTCCCACACCGTCATGTCGGCGCGCGCCTTGAAGTGTCGCGCGTAGGTGGCGCGTGACATCGCCGCCAGATCGGCGAGGGTGTCGATGGTCCAAGCACGCTCTGGCGCGCTGAGCATGGCTTGTACGGAGGGGCCGAGGCGCGCGTCTGACAGCAACGTCAGCGTGCCGGGGCTCGCGTTTTCCTGCTGGCCGTACACGCGCAGTGCCATTGTCAGCAACGCTTGGCTCAACGAGGTAACGATCGCCAGCGCGCCGGGCGCGCGGGTTTCGGCTTCGTCGCGCATCAGCGCAATGAGTGCCTGCAGTGCCGGATACGACGCGCTATCGCTCAATGACACGTGTAGCGGATCGGGCAACGTACGCACCAGCAGCGTGGTTGAACCGTGCTCGTGAACGAAGCGGCCGCATAGCAGATCGACGTCGGCGGAACCCCGGCCGGTTTGGCGCAGCGGCAGCATGCCGTCATGCGAGGTGCGGGGTTTCCGGGTGGGTGCGTCGACAGCGCCGGGGTCGTGAATGGTGTGTGCCTCGCCGCGCGGGAACAGGATGAAATCGCCTTCGCGCAGCGTGAGCGTGCGGCCGCCAGTGTCGACCAGGCAACTGCCCGACAGCACCAGGTGGAACAGCACTTGGCCATTCGGCTCCGGATCGTGTGGGATCGAGAACGGCCCTTGGAACAGGCAGCGCAAATCAAGGCTGGCCTGCGGCCGGGTGAGTTGAATGAATTGGCTGAGCGCATCCATTGAGACGATTTCGATAGAAATTGCGTTTATCAAGTATTTAACGGATCGCGCATCAAGGCAATACTCTTTCCAACGGCGCGGCATCGGGCCAGCGCCACACCACCGGAGCACAACATGCTGAACTGGGTCGAGTATCGGAAGGAATTGCTGGGTCGCATTGGCGAGATCGGTCAGATCACGCCGGATACGGTCAAGGGCTACAAGACGCTGTCGGCTGCGACAACGGGCAGCCTGGACGCGAAGACACGCGAACTGATCGCGCTGGCCGTGGCAGTGACCGCGCGTTGCGATGGCTGTATCACCGTGCACACAGCCGAGGCGCTCAAGCATGGCGCAACGCATGAGGAGATTGCCGACGCGCTGAGCGTGGCGATTTCGCTCAATGCCGGGGCAGCGTTGGTGTACTCGGCGCGCGTGATGGACGCGGTTCAGGCCTACGAGAAGGCCTGACCGCCTTGGCTACCGTGCGATCCGCAGGCGGCAGGTTGCCCGCCGGGTGCCGCCGGGGGCGAGCAGGTGCAGGCCCTCCCCGTGGTGGATCGCATTCGGCAGGCCCATCCATGGTTCGACGCAGTAGAAGTCCGACGTGGCGTTTTCTGTCCAGGTGGTGATGGCGTGCCAGGGTACCGGTGCGCCTTCTACCTCGAAGCGAATGCGCCGTCCGAGCGGCGCTTCTGGGTGCGGCGGAATGATCAGTGTGGCCGCGCCGGCGTCATCGAGCAGGTGATAGCGGTCTTGCAGGGCCGGGTCGTTGAGCTGGTAGGTTCTGCGCCCCGGCTGGGGTCTGTCGAGACTGCCGTCGGGCAGCTGGCGCGACAGCCGCGCCGGCGGCATGGACAGCTCGGTTGCGCCACGCAATGCATGCGGTAGCGCCAAGTAGAAATGATGGCCCGCATAGAAGGGCATCGGCGCATGTGCGTCGCCTTCGTCCAGATGCTTCACGGAGAAGGTCGCCTCCAACCCGTCGTCAATCAGCCGGTAGCTCACGCGAAATTCGAAGGCGAACGGATAGCCTTGGCGCGTTTGAGGGCTGTCGCGCAGCAGCATGACGATGTGCGCGTCGCTTGCGTCTTCCACCTCGAACGGCAGGTCGCGAGCAAAGCCGTGTTGCGGTAGCTCGTGAAGTTGGCCGCGCGCGTCGCGCCAGCGGCCGACTTCGCCATCTACAAAATGCCGGCCGATGAAGGGGAACAGCAGCGGATTGCCGCCGCGCACTTTGGCCGGATTGGACCAATCGGCCGGTTCGGGCCAGAAGAGGATGTCTTCACCGCGATGGCGCCAGCGCACCAGCCGCCCGCCCGCTTCCGGCGCGAGCAGCAACATGGAGCCATCGGCGCGCGTGTCGCCGATGCGGATGAGCGTGCGATCCTGAAAGCGAGCGGTGGGCAGGTCGTGCATGGGTTGGGCGGAGTGACTTGTTGGCATGCAAATCGCATACTAGATTGTCAATGCGTTTTGCCCGGAGGGAAACCATGTCCGTGAATTGCGTGCTGCCCGCACATACCGTACCGCCGCCCGACGAGCCTTCGCCGCCGGGAATTCCCCCAGATCTGCCATCGCCCGATGAACCGCCGCCGCCGGTCGAGCCGCCGGAGCTGTCGCGGAAGTAATCTGCTGTTACCAATCGTCACAGCTTTGCGTGAAGCGGTTCGTAAGATAGCGCCAGTTCTCGCGCGACTGCGCGTTTCTACAACGACAATACGAGCCCAATCATGTCGATTCTTCCGCGTCTGACCCTGTGCGCTGTACTAGCGGCCTCCATGGCCGGTTGTGTCGTGGCGCCTCCGCAGCCAACGCGCACGGTGGTGGTGCGTGAGCCCGTCCCCGTCGCGGCACCGGTGGACCCGCGTGCGCGCTTTGATCAGGTACAGGGCCG
Source organism: Ralstonia pickettii (assembly GCF_000607165.1). Lineage (GTDB taxonomy): Bacteria > Pseudomonadota > Gammaproteobacteria > Burkholderiales > Burkholderiaceae > Ralstonia > Ralstonia holmesii. The sequence goes on from NZ_JFZG01000004.1 coordinate 201,887, forward strand.
TCTTGCGGAAGAATTCCACCGTATCGACGTTCGCCAATCGCAGGGCTACATCGATCCGTACCGCGCTGACGGCCTGCGCGACCGCCTGCGCCGCATCCGCCAGGAAGCCAACGACATGGCCAGCCAGCATCGCGGCGGCTTGTCTGGCGACGAGCAGCACGCGCTGAACGACGAACTCGGCGCTGTCTCGCACGATATCGGCCGCTAAGCCGCTTTTTCCCGGTCCCTCATTCGCCGATGTTGCGTTGCAATATCGGCGAAATGCATTGTTGCGCGGCGTTGCGTGCGCGGTCGGCGGAAGCTGATACGCTTGCGTTCCTCCTGAACGAGCAAGCCCGACACCGACGCGGCTTCCTGCGGCCGGTTCTGGCCTTGTGCCGTGCGAAAGATCATCCACTGCGACTGCGATTGTTTTTACGCTGCCATCGAAATGCGCGACGATCCGCGCCTGGTTGGCAAGCCGCTGGCCGTGGGTGGGCGGCCGGAGCGGCGCGGCGTGGTCGCAACCTGCAATTACGAGGCGCGCAAGTTCGGCATCCATTCGGCGATGCCCATGGCGCAGGCCGTCAAACGCTGTCCGGACTTGCTGATCGTGCCGCCGTCCATGGAAAAGTACCGCCAGGTCGCGCGCCAGATCTTTGCCATCTATCACAGCTACACGCCCTTGGTGGAGCCGCTCTCGCTGGACGAAGCGTACCTGGACGTGACCGAGAGTCCGATGCTTGCGGGCAGTGGCACGCGCATCGCTGAAGACATCCGCCGCCGAGTGCGCGAAGAAATCGGCATTACCGTGTCGGCCGGCGTGGCGCCCAACAAGTTCATCGCCAAGATCGCCAGTGACTGGAATAAGCCCGACGGCTTGTTCGTCGTACGGCCGGAGCAGATCGACGCGTTTGTGGCGGCGCTGCCCGTCGACCGCCTGTTCGGCGTGGGCAAGGTGACCGCTGCCAAGCTGCGTCGCCTGGGTGCGGAAACCTGCGGTGACTTGCGCATCTGGGGCACCGACCGGTTGCAGCAGCATTTCGGTGTGTTCGGTTTCCGGCTCCACGATCTTTGCCGCGGCATCGACCATAGACAGGTGCAACCCTCGCAGGTCCGCAAATCGGTCAGTGTGGAAGAAACCTACGCCACCGATCTGCGTACGCTCGATGACTGCCAGCGTGAATTGGCCATCCTTGTCGAGCAGCTTGCCGCCCGGGTCGAGCGCGCCCGCGCGGGCAACATGATTCACAAAACCTACATCAAGCTGCGTTTTGCCGATTTTCGTGGCACGACGGTGGAGTGCATCGCGCCGCAAGTGTCCTTGCCGGTGTTCTCCAAGCTGCTGGCGCAGGGGTTTGAGCGCCGCGGCATTCCTGTGCGATTGCTTGGCGTGGGCGTGCGGCTGTATGAGTCGGATGCGCACGCGCGCCAGCAACCGCTGTTTGCCGAAGACCCGGCCGCCACTGAGTGAGATTGAGCCGCCCGACCCGGCAATCGGGTACGAATTGACCTATTTTCCTGTCTGCACTACAGCGATAGAAGGGCGGAATGTCGCCTGCGGGTAAAATCCCCGCTTTTTTGCATAATCCGCCGCCGCGCACCACACGTGCACGACAGTGCATGCCGTCACATTCGGCCGCACGCAGACAGGAGACGCAGTCAATGAGTTTGTTTCGTACAAAAAACGTGGATCACATGATCCGCACGGGCCACAGCAATACCGGCCTGAAGAAAGTCCTCGGGCCCCTGGACCTGACGTTTCTGGGCGTGGGCGCCATCATCGGCACCGGCATCTTCGTGCTGACGGGCACTGGCGCGCTGACCGCAGGACCGGCGCTAACGTTGTCCTTCATCGTCGCAGCGCTCGCCTGCGGATTTGCCGCGCTGTGCTACGCCGAATTCGCCTCGACCATTCCTGTGTCGGGCTCGATCTATACGTATGCCTACGCCACGATGGGCGAGTTGGTCGCCTGGATCATCGGCTGGGATCTGATGCTCGAATATGGCTTGGCCACATCTGCTGTTTCGGTGGGTTGGTCCGGCTATTTCCAATCGCTGCTGTCTGGCTTCGGCCTTCATCTGCCTGTGGCGCTTACCGCTGCGCCGGGCGCGATTCCCGGCGTGCAGACGCTGTTCAACCTGCCGGCGCTGGTGATCATGCTGCTGATCACGACGCTGCTGTCGTTTGGCATTCGCGAATCGGCGCGTGCCAACAACATCATGGTCGCGATCAAGGTGACGGTGGTGCTGCTGTTTATCTTCGTGGGTGTGCGCCATGTGCAGCCGGCCAACTGGCAGCCGTTCATGCCGTTCGGCATGGAAGGCGTGTTCGGCGCGGCAGCCATCGTGTTCTTCGCCTTCATCGGTTTCGATGCGGTGACGTCCGCGGCCGAAGAAGTGCGCAATCCCAAGCGTGACTTGCCGATCGGCATCATCGGTTCGCTGGCGGTCTGCACGATTCTCTATGTGCTGGTGGCCGCCATCATGACGGGCATCGTGCCGTTCGCGAAGTTTGCGGGCGTGGATCACCCCGTGTCGCTGGCGTTGCAGATGGCCGGTGAAGGCTGGGTGGCGGGCTTTGTCGATCTAGGTGCCATCATCGGCATGACGACCGTGATTCTGGTGATGGCGTATGGCCAGACCCGCATCATCTTCGCCATGTCGCGCGACGGGCTGCTGCCCAAGCGCTTGTCGCACATTCATCCGCGCTATGCCACGCCGTTTCTGAACACCTGGGTGGTCGGCATCGTCTTCGCGGTGATCGCTGCATTCGTGCCGCTGAATGTGCTGGCAGAGCTGATCAACATCGGCACGCTGGCGGCGTTCTCGCTGATTGCCGTTGCCGTGCTGGTGCTGCGTCGTACGCGTCCGGACCTGCATCGCGGCTTCCGTTGCCCCGGCGTGCCGGTGGTACCGCTCTTGGCGATCGGCCTGTGCCTGTTCCTCATGAGCCATCTGCAGGCCATCACCTGGATCGCCTTTGTGGTGTGGGTAGCAATCGGCTTGCTGGTGTACTTCGGTTATGCGCGTCGTCGTTCGCTGCTGCACACGCCGGAACATGGCGCTGCGTCGGTTTCCGAAACTGTGCACTGATCAAGAACGGCGCGTCCATTCCCTGACGACATGGCTGCGATGCGGCCAAACACTGTCGTCCAGGTCGCCGGCTGGGTGGCTCTTTCTCAGTCGGCGCGCAACTATTACAACGCCGATGTATTGCGTTCAATCACCGTGCTTTTGGGGCGATGGTTCCAACGCATTCGACGCTGACATCAATGTGTCGCAAGCCGTGTGGTTGCATTGGCAGGCACACATTGGCTGCGTGTCCGGCACGCGCCTTGCATGTGGCTTTCGCTTTGCTCAATCGGGCAAGCGCGCAGCCCTGACAAAAAAGCATAGCTGCGACGAAGGGCCCGCCAGGCCTGATGCCGCCTGGGATGGCGGCTTCAAGCCACCGTTCGAGAGCTGCGATGCTGCATATGACGTTCGCACGCGCATCGCAAGCTGTGGTTAAAATGATTTGTGCAGCCAGACACAATGTCTGACGAAACCTTGCCGGCCCCCCCGCAAAGTTTCCACGCAACAGCGTGTGCGTTGTTGTCCATTGCAATCGGAGGGCTTTGACGATGGAAATCAAGTTCGAAAAGAAAGAAGCGTACGACATCAACAACGAAGGCCTGCTGTTCGACGCACTGGTCGACGGTGAGAAGGTGACTTGCGTGGCAACGCGCGAGGCGCTTTGGGAAGGCCTGGAAGGTGATCAGGTGTTGTCGCTTCAGGCAGCCTTCGAGGCTGGCCAAGAGCGGATTCAGGATGCCGCCCGCGTGCTCATTGCAGACTGCGTGCAGCGATCTCATGGATTGGATGATTTGCCGCAGCCGATCGTGGTCAAGCGCGCGCATATTGCCGTGATCTGAGTTTGATCGATTGCCCGCGTAGACATCGGCGTGCCCGATGCCTTCCGCATGGCGGACATATCGTCCGCCACCTGAAAAGCCGGTCCATGTGGCCGGCTTTTTCATTGCGCCGCAGCTTCCCGACTTGACATGACCGCAATCCGATCAGATGATTAACATGTTAATTAAATGGAGAGGCAGGGGATACCATGCTGCGAGGCAGACTCGTATCGCCGGAAGGTCAAGTCGTGGAGGCGATGTTCGCATCAGCCGCAGAGCCTGCTGGTTCCTTGCGTTGGCTGCCGCCGGTCGAAGGTACCGTCGTCGGCGCGTTGCTGAACTACCGCGGAGAACTGGATGCGCTGGGCGACGCGCTATCTGCGCCGCCTTACCAAGCCCCGCCCAAGGCGCCAATCCTGTATCTCAAGCCGGCCAACACGCGCATTGGTCATGACCACGATGTTGTGCTGCCGGCAGACGTCGATGGCGTTTGGGCCGGTGCTTGCCTGGGCGTCGTGATCGGTCGTACTGCCATGGGCGTTCCCGCGCGGCACGCCGCGGATTTCATCGCCGGCTACACGATCGTCAACGACCTGACCGTACCGCATGCGAGCTACTACCGCCCGGCGATTCGCCACAAGTGTCGCGATGGTTTTTGCCCGATGGGACCGTGGATGGTCGACCGCGACGATGTGCCCGACGCCGATGCACTCGATATCACCGTGCGCATCAACGGTGAGATCAAGCAGCGCGCAAACACGTCGACACTAGTGCGGCCCGTCGCACAACTGCTCGCCGACGTGACGGCATTCATGACGCTCGAAGCGGGCGATGTGCTGCTCGTTGGCATGCCGGAGAATCCGCCACTGGCGCGCGCCGGTGATCGCATCGATATCGACATCGCCCACATTGGCACGCTGACGACGGCGTTGATCCGCCAATCGGAGGTTTCGCGATGAAACACGCGCGCATTGCCTATGACGGCGCGATCCATCATGCCACCGCCATGCCCGGCGACGACACCCGCCTGAGACTGGCCGATGGCCGCGTCTTGCGCGAAACCGAGGTCGTCTGGTTACCGCCGGTCGAGCCGCGCACGGTCTTCGCGCTGGGCCTGAACTACGCCGACCACGCCAAGGAGCTGGCCTTCAAGGCGCCCGAGGAGCCGCTCGCGTTCCTGAAAGGACCAAATACGCTGATTGGCCATCGCGCCCGCACCGTGCGCCCGGCTGGCGTCGCGCTCATGCACTACGAATGCGAGCTGGTTGTAGTCATGGGTAAGACCGCGCGTAATGTGCCGCGCGAGCACGCCTATGACTATGTGGCCGGATATACGGTGGCCAACGATTACGCCATCCGCGACTACCTCGAGAACTACTACCGTCCGAACCTGCGCGTGAAAAGCCGCGACACCTGCACGCCCATCGGGCCGTGGCTTGTTGACCGAGATGACGTGCCCGACCCGATGAAACTCGCGCTGCGCACCATCGTCAATGGCCGTGTCACGCAGGAGGGCAATACGCGCGACATGATCTTCGACGTTCCCGCGTTGATAGCGTGGTTCTCCAGCTTCATGACGCTCAGCCCCGGCGACATGATCCTGACCGGCACGCCCGAGGGTTTGGCCGACACGCAACCTGGCGACGAAGTCATCACAGAAATTGAAGGCATCGGCAGGCTGGTAAGCACCATCGCCGCCGGACAACCGAACAAGGAGCCCGCATGAGCCTCGTCAACATGGACCCTGTCAAGCATTGGATCGACGGCCGCCAGGTCGACAGCGTCGAGTGTTTCATCACGACCAACCCGGCGACGGGCGAAGCCATCGCCGAGGTGGCGTCGGGCGGTGAAGCGGAGATCAACGCGGCGGTGGCGGCAGCCAGGGCAGCCTTCCCGGCCTGGGCCAACACGCCGGCCAAGCAGCGCGCCAAGCTGATGCGCCGCCTGGGCGAGTTGATCGAGCAGAATGTCCCGCACCTTGCCGCGCTGGAAACGATGGACACCGGCCTGCCGATCGCGCAGACGAGCAAGCAGCTCATTCCGCGTGCTTCCGAGAACTTCCATTTCTTCGCCGAGGTGTGCACGCAGGTCAACGGCCGCACGTATCCGGTGGACGATCAGATGCTGAACTACACGCTGTATCAGCCGGTGGGCGTGTGTGCGTTGATCTCGCCTTGGAATGTGCCGTTCATGACGGCCACCTGGAAGGTTGCGCCGTGCCTGGCGCTGGGCAATACGGCTGTGCTGAAGATGTCTGAACTGTCGCCGCTGACCGCGGATCAGCTCGGCCGCCTGGCGCTGGAAGCCGGTATTCCGCCGGGCGTGCTGAACGTGGTGCAGGGCTATGGCGCCACGGCTGGCGACGCGCTGGTGCGCCATCCGGATGTGCGGGTGGTGTCGTTCACTGGTGGCACGACCACCGGCAAGCGCATCATGGAGCGCGCCGGCCTGAAAAAATTCTCGATGGAGCTGGGCGGCAAATCGCCCGTGCTGGTCTTCGACGATGCGGACCTGGATCGTGCGCTGGATGCGTCGCTGTTCACCATCTTCTCGATCAACGGCGAGCGCTGCACGGCCGGTTCGCGCATCTTCGTGCAAGAGAGCGTCTACGACGATTTCGTGCGCAAGTTTGCCGAGCGTGCCAAACGGCTTGTGGTGGGCGATCCAGCGGACGAGAAGACCCATGTCGGCTCGATGATCACGCGCGCCCATTGGGAGAAGGTCACGGGCTACATCCGCCTGGGCGAGCAGGAGGGCGCGAAGATTCTCGCCGGCGGCGCGGAAAAGCCCGCAGACCTGCCCGATCACCTGAAGAACGGCAACTTCGTCGCGCCCACGGTGCTGGCTAACGTCGACAACCGCATGCGAGTCGCGCAGGAAGAAATCTTTGGCCCGGTGGCCTGCCTGATCCCGTTCAAGGATGAAGCCGATGGCCTGAAACTCGCCAATGACGTGGAATATGGCTTGGCTTCGTACATCTGGACGCAGGATGTGGGCAAGGTGCACCGTGTGGCGCGCGGTATCGAGGCCGGCATGGTGTTCGTCAATAGCCAGAATGTGCGCGACTTGCGCCAGCCTTTCGGCGGTGTCAAAGCATCCGGCACGGGACGTGAGGGCGGCGAGTACAGTCTGGAGGTGTTTGCCGAGATCAAGAACGTCTGTGTCTCAATGGGCAGCCACCACATCCCGCGCTGGGGCGTTTGACGCGCCGCCGGAGACACCACAACAAAGGCGGAAGGAGACACCATGGGCAAGCTGGCCTTGGCCGCGAAGATCACCCACGTACCGTCGATGTACCTGTCGGAACTGCCGGGCAAGCACCATGGCTGCCGCGAGGCGGCCATTGAGGGGCACCGCCTCATCGGGCAGCGCTGCCGTGACCTGGGCGTGGACACCATCGTCGTGTCCGATGTGCACTGGCTGGTCAACGCCGGCTACCACGTCAACTGCAATGCGCGCTTCGAAGGCGTCTACACGAGCAACGAGCTGCCGCATTTCATCAAGGACATGCGGTATGCGTATCGGGGCAACCCGGCGCTCGGTCGATTGATTGCGGAGACGGCAACGGCGCGCGGTGTGTTCACGCGTGCGCACGAAATCGACAGCCTCGAGCTGGAATACGGCACGCTGGTGCCAATGCGATACATGAACAGCGACCAGCACTTCACGGTTGTGTCGATCGCGGGCTGGTGCGCGTGGCACAAACTGGAGGAAAGCCGCCGCTTCGGCGCCGCGCTGCTCGAAGCCATCGAGGCCAGCGACAGCACCGTCGCGTTCCTCGCCAGCGGATCGCTCTCGCACCGCTTCAACGACAACGGCAGCCCCGAAGAATCCATCCATCAGATCAGCCGCGAATTCTTCAAACAGGTCGACCTGCGCGTGGTCGAGCTATGGAAGCAGGGCAACTGGAAGACCTTCTGCGCGATGCTGCCCGAATACGCCTCGCTGTGCGAGGGCGAGGGCGGCATGCACGACACGGCCATGCTGCTCGGCCTGCTTGGCTGGGATGCCTATGACAAGGGCGTCGAGGTCGTCACCGAGTATTTCCCCAGTTCCGGCACGGGGCAGATCAACGCGATCTTTCCGCTGCCAGGACGTGGTCCAACCGGAATGTGAGGAGGCTGCGATGCCGCATGTCATCGTCGAATACACCGACAACCTGGGCGACGACGCCCGCATCCCGCAATTGCTGCTAGCGGTGAACGAAACGCTGATTGCGCAGAACGGCGTATTTCCCACTGGCGGTATCCGCTCGCGCGCCATCAAGCTGACCGATTACCGCGTGGCGGACGGCAAGGAGGACGATGCTTTCGTCCACGTCACGCTCAAGATCGCAGCGGGCCGCACGCCTGAGATCAAGAAGGCCGCGTGCGATGCGCTGTTCGAGGCGATCAAGGCACATTTCGCGCAGGCCTTTGCGCGCCGCTATCTGGCGCTGTCGATGGAGTTGACCGAGTTCGACGAGGGCGGCAGCTATAAGCACAACAACATCCACGCGCGTTTTCGCAAGGCTTGACCCATGCTCGACACCACGACCATCCAGACGATCGCGCGCCGCTTGCACCAGGCCGAAATCGACCGCAAGCAGATTCGCCAGGTTTCGCTTGAACACCCCGACATCACCATTGAAGACGCCTACGCTATCCAGCGCGAATGGGTCGCGATGAAGCAGGCCGCGGGGCGGCGGCTGAAGGGCCACAAGATCGGATTGACGTCACGCGCGATGCAGCAGTCTTCACAGATCGACGAGCCGGACTACGGCGCGCTGCTTGACGACATGTTCTTTGCCGAGGGCAGTGATATTCCCGCCAGCCGCTTCATCGTGCCGCGTGTGGAAGTGGAGCTCGCCTTCGTGCTCGGCAAGCGGCTGGAGGGGCCGGAGGTGACGCTGTTCGATGTGTACGACGCAGTGGACCACGTGATACCCGCGCTGGAGATCATCGACGCACGCTCGCAATCGATCGATCCAGACAGCGGGCGCCCGCGCAAGGTGTTCGACACGATCGCCGACAACGCGGCCAATGCTGGCGTCGTGATGGGTGGCCGGCCCATCCGCATGCGCGATGTGGACCTGCGCTGGGTCAGCGCCATCTTTTCACGCAACGGCGTCATCGAAGAGACGGGCGTGGCGGCCGGTGTGCTGAACCATCCGGCCAACGGTGTCGTCTGGCTGGCCAACAAGCTGGTGCCGCACGGCGTCGCGCTGGAGCCAGGGCAGGTCATCCTGGGTGGCTCGTTCACGCGGCCGGTGCCCGCGCGGCCCGGTGATACATTCCATTGCGACTACGGTCCGCTTGGCAGCATCGCCTGCCATTTCGTCTAACCGTCTCTAACGCTCAAAGGATGTCCTCGCCATGCAACTCCCGGTGAACAGCTTCAAGCGCGCGCTGGCCGAGCGCCGGCCGCAGATCGGCCTGTGGCTCGCAATGACGCATCCGTACCCAGCGGAGATCGTCGCGGGTGCTGGTTTTGACTGGCTGCTGATTGACAACGAGCATGCGCCGAATCAACTGCAATCGACGCTCGCGCAATTGCAGGCGGTTGCGCCGTATGCCTCGCATCCCATCGTGCGGCCTGCCTGGAACGACTCGGTCGAGATCAAGCGCCTGCTGGATATCGGCGCGCAGACCCTGCTCGTGCCAATGGTCCAGACCGCCGACGAGGCGCGTGCCGCCGTCGAAGCGATGCGTTATCCACCGAACGGTATTCGCGGCGTTGGCAGTGCGCTGGCTCGCGCATCACGCTGGAACCGCGTAGACGATTACCTTCACCAGGCCGATGCGCAGATGTGCACGCTGATTCAGGTCGAAACCGCAGAGAGCCTGGAGCATCTCGATGCGATTCTTGCCGTGCAAGGCGTCGACGGCGTCTTCATTGGCCCTGGTGATCTGGCGGCGTCCATGGGACACCTGGGGGCACCGGGGCATCCGGAAGTCCGCAAGACGATCGACGGAGCGATTCAACGCATCGTCGCGTCCGGCAAAGCGGCGGGCATTCTGTCAGCGGATCAGGCGCAGGCGAAGCACTACCTATCGCTCGGTGCGACCTTCGTTGCGGTAGGGACGGATGTCACGTTGCTGGCGCGCAGCGCCGAACAGCTGGCGCGGGCGTTCAAGGGGGAGGACGCTGCCAAGGCGCAACTGGCTGGCAGCGTGTATTGACGGGGCGTTACTCGTCGCCCGTGAAACGCCCCATCGGCGTGTGTGTTTCCATGACGTGGATCGACTCGTCGATAGCCGCGTAGAGCGCGTCGAGGCGTGCGCGGCCCAGCTGCGCTTCGATGCGTGCGTATTCCGCATCCACTTGTGGCTCCACATCAGCCAGGAACTGACGGCTCTTGGCCGTGAGCGAAATCACCTGCCGGCGCTGGTCCACCGACGACTTCGTGCGTACGATCATCTCGGATTGTTCCATCGCCGCCAGCATGCGCGTCAGGCTCGGGCTCAGGATTAGGCATGCATCGGCGAGCTGGTTAGGCTCCATGTCGCCGGTATCGTTGAGCGTACGCAGCACGCGCCATTGCTGCTCGGTAATGCCATGCTCGCGCAGGATCGGCCGAAAGCGCGCCATGAAGGTCTCACGTGCACGCAGCAGGAGATGCGGGAGGTTGCGGTGCTTGAAGGCAGAAGCCATGCGGGGCGCTCCTTATGCGCGGCGCAAAGCGGCGACCACGGGCGTGTGGTCTGATGGCTGCTCCCACGTGCGCGGCACGCGGTCGATATGGCACGACTCGCACAGCTTGGCGAGTTCAGGCGACAGCATGATGTGGTCGATCCGCAGGCCGGCGTTGCGCTTGAAACCAAACATGCGGTAATCCCACCACGAAAACAGTTTGTCTTCCTGCTCGAACATGCGGAAGGCATCGACCAGCCCGGCGCCTTGCATTGCACGAAACGCCGCGCGCTCTTCCGGCGACACCAGATTCTGGCCTTCCCATTTTTTCGGGTCGTGCACATCGCGGTCTTCGGGGGCGATGTTGAAATCGCCCAGCAGCATCAGTCGCGGGTTTGCCGCTATCTCGCTCGTCAGCCACGCCTGCAGTGCTTCCAGCCAGCGCAGCTTGTAGACGAATTTGTCGGAATCGAGCGCCTGTCCGTTCGGAATGTAGGCAGAAATCACGCGCACCGGGCCGCCGTCCACGTCATACGTGGCGGCCACGATGCGCTGCTGCTCGTCGGCAAAACCAGGGATGTTCTTCACCACATCGCGGCCTTCGGGCACCGACGCCTTGCGCGCGAGGATGGCAACACCATTGTATGTCTTCTGACCCGTGAACAAAGACGCATAGCCGGCGGCGTCCAGCTCGGCCAGCGGATAGCGGTCATCGGGCAGCTTGAGTTCCTGCAGGCAGAGCAGGTCGATGGGCGTGGCGTCGGCTTCGCGCTCAGCCAGCCATTGCAGCACGTGCGGTAGGCGGACCTTCAAAGAGTTAACGTTCCAGGTGGCGACTCGCATGAGGGCTCGGTCCTTGCAGATGACGGCGGCGCGCAATTTGGCGCCGCCCAGGGGTGCGATATTGTGCCATCAAGCGTTGCGGGCTCGAATGACAACGCCGCTTCGGCGTTAGCACGAAGCGGCGTTTCCATGGCTGGCGCAGCAGACCGTTACGCGGCTTCCGCCATCATGCCGCCATGGCGCAACAGTGCATCGATGCTGGGTGCGCGGCCGCGGAAAGCCGTGAACGAGTCGATGGCCGGTCGGCTGCCACCAACGGCCAGCACTTCGCGGCGATAGCGTGCGCCGGTTTCCGCATCGAGCACTGAGCCGCCCAGCTTGCTGGCCTCTTCAAATGCCGCATAGGCATCTGCCGACAGCACCTCGGCCCACTTGTAGCTGTAGTAGCCGGCCGCATAGCCGCCCGCAAAGATGTGGCTGAACGTATTCGGCCAGCGCGACAGCTCGGCCTGCGGCACCACGTGGAAGCGATTATTGATCTGGCGCGACAGCTCCAGCACCGACGTCGTGCCCTTTGGGTCGAAGTCCGTATGCAGGTGCATGTCGAACGTCGAGAACACGATCTGGCGCAGCGTCGCCATGCCGTTCTGGAAGTTCTTCGCGGCGAGCATGCTGTCGTACAGCTTGCGCGGCAGCGGTTCGCCGGAATTCACATGGCGCGTCATGCGCGAGAGTACTTCCCATTCCCAGCAGAAGTTCTCCATGAACTGCGACGGCAGCTCCACCGCGTCCCATTCCACTCCGTTGATGCCCGACACGCCCAGCTCATCCACCTGCGTGAGCATGTGGTGCAGGCCGTGACCAAACTCGTGGAAGAGGGTGATGACCTCGTCGTGGGTAAACAGTGCTGGCTTGTTGCCGACCGGGCCGGAGAAGTTGCAGGTGAGGTAAGCCACCGGGGTTTGCACGCCCGCTTCGCCTAGCAGCTTGCGGCCGCGTGCGTCGTCCATCCACGCACCGCCACGCTTGCCTTCGCGCGCGTACAGGTCGATGTAGAACTGTGCGAGCAACTCGCCCTGGGCAGATTCGACGCGGAAGAAGCGTACGTCCGGGTGCCATACCTCGGCCGCCTCCGGCTGAATTTTCACCGAGAACAACGTCTGCACAACATTGAACAGGCCGTCCAGCACCGCAGGTTCTGGGAAATACTGCTTCACCTCCTGCTCGGAGAATGCGTAGCGTGCCTCGCGCAGCTTTTCCGACGCGTAGGCCATATCCCACGGTTCGAGCTTGTCGATGCCGAGCGTGGTCTTGGCGAATGCCTGGAGTTCTTCCCAATCCTTCTCGGCAAACGGGCGGGCGCGGTCGGCCAGCTCACCCAGGAAGCGCAGCACGTCTTCGGGCGAATCGGCCATCTTCGGCACGAGCGACACTTCGCCAAAATTGCGATAGCCCAGCATGTGCGCTTCTTCGGTGCGCAGCGTGAGCTGTTCGGCCATGTTGGCGGTGTTGTCCCACTCGGCCTTGCCGCCGCCGTACTGAGCGCCCAGTTCGGACGCGCGCGTGACGTTGGCTTCGTACAGCGTGCGGCGCAGCGCGCGATCGTCTGCGTATTGCAGCACCGGGAAGTACGACGGGAAATGCAGCGAGAACTTCCAGCCGGTCGCGTCGGGATTGTCGCGGCGTGCCGCTTCCTGTGCAGCCTGCTTGGCGTCGTCGGGCAGGCCGGCGAGGCGGGCTTCGTCGTCGATGACGAGCGCGTAGGCGTTGGTCGCATCCAGGACGTGGTCGCTGAAGGCCTTGGTCAGTTGCGCCTGCTGTTCCTGAATGGCAGCAAAACGCGGTTTCTGGTCTTCGGGCAATTCCGCGCCGCCCAGGCGGAAGCCGCGCAACTCGTTCTCAAGCAGCTTCTTGCGCGCAGGCGACAGGGTGGCGTATTCCGCGCTGTCGGCAATCGCCTTGTACTTCTCGAACAGTTCCAGATCCTGGCCCAGCCCCGACCAGAACTCTGTCACGCGCGGCAGATTGGCGGCATGGGCTTCACGCAGCTCCGGCGTGTCGGCGACGGCGCTCAGGTGGCTGACGATGCCCCAGGCGCGGCCCAGCGGCTCGGTCGCGTCTTCCAGTGCGGTGACGACGGTGTTCCAGCTCACAGGCGTGGCGGGGTCTTTGACCTGCGCGACCGCCGATGCAGCACGCTCAAGGAGCACGTCAACGGCCGGCGTGATGTGTTCGGGGCGGATGTCCGCAAAGCGAGGCAGACCAGAAAAATCGAGCAGCGGATTGTTGGCCGGGGTGGCAACCTTGGGCGAAATGTCGGTCATGGCAGGCTCGGTAGAGAAATTCGGGGGACAAAAAAAGCGTCCGATCCAAGAGGTGGGGACGCTTTTTCCGTTTCCAACTGGATCAAGGTGAAGCTTACGCCGCCAGCGCGGCTCCTTCAGCAGCGCGCTCGGCGGCTTCCAGGGTATTGATCAGCAGCATGGTGATCGTCATCGGGCCGACACCGCCCGGTACGGGCGTGATATAGCCAGCGACTTCCTTGACGCCGGCAAAGTCGACGTCGCCGCACAGCTTGCCGGCATCGTCGCGGTTCATGCCCACGTCGATGACGACGGCGCCCGGCTTGACCATGTCGGCAGTGATGATGTTGCGGCGGCCCACGGCGGCCACGATGATGTCGGCCTCACGCGTGTGCGCGGCCAAGTCGCGCGTCTTGCTGTTGCAGATCGTGATGGTGGCGCCGGCTTGCAGCAGCAGCATCGCCATCGGCTTGCCGACGATGTTCGAGGCGCCGACCACGACCGCATTGGCGCCGCGCACCGGGTAGTTGATCGATTCCAGCATCTTCATGCAGCCGTACGGCGTGCAGGGGCGGAACAGCGGGGCGCCGGTCATCAGGGCGCCGGCATTGGCCACGTGGAAACCGTCAACGTCCTTCTCGGGCGCGATGGCTTCGAGCACCTTGTGGCTGTCGATATGCTTGGGCAGCGGCAGTTGGACCAGTATGCCGTGGATGCGCGGGTCGCGGTTCAGCGCGTCGATGCGGCCGAGCAGGTCGGCTTCGGACAGGTCAGCGGGGTAGCGGTCGAAGCTGGACAGAAAGCCGTTGTCTTCGCACGCCTTGATCTTGTTGCGCACGTAGACCTGGCTGGCCGGGTCTTCGCCGACGAGGATCACGGCGAGGCCGGGCTGGTGGCCACGCGCTGTCAGGGCAGCGGCACGTTGTGCGGCCTCGGCGCGGAGTTGTTTGGCAAGCGCGTTGCCGTCAATGAGTTGGGCGGTCATGGCTGGGCGGAGGAGGGAGAGGGCAAACCGCGATTATAAATCGCCGCCTTCCTTCCAGCCGCCCTGATCGCCCTGATGGGCACTTGGCCGTTCCTGCGGCAAATCAGGCGTTGCGCGACAGGGCCAGGCGCAGGAGGTCTGCCACCGTGTTCACGTTGAGCTTTTCCATGATGTTGGCGCGGTGCGCTTCCACCGTCTTGATGGAAATGCCCAGATCGTCGGCAATCTGCTTGTTCAGGCGGCCCGCGACGATGCGCTCCAGCACTTGCTGCTCGCGTGTGGTCAGGCGGCCGAGCAGGTCCTTGGCGGCCTTTTGCTCGCGGGCGACCGAGTCTTCGCTGCGGGCCTTGCTGAGCATGCGTTCAACCAGCTCGCGCAGTTCGGACTCATCGAACGGCTTTTCAATGAAGTCGACCGCGCCTTTCTTCATGGTCGACACGGCCATCGGCACGTCGCCGTGGCCCGTGACGAAAACGATCGGCATGCGGCTGTTTTCGGCCAGCAGGCGGTCTTGCAGCTCGGGGCCGCTCATGCCCTGCATGCGTACGTCGAGGATCAGACAGCCAACGCCTTCGCCACGTTTGTCGTCGACCAGGAATTCTTCGGCACTGCGGTAGGTGCGGACGGTGTAGCCGTTGCCTTCGAGCAGCCACGTCAACGAGTCACGCATGGCTTCATCGTCATCGACGACGAACACGG
Source organism: Ralstonia pickettii (assembly GCF_000607165.1). Classification (GTDB taxonomy): domain Bacteria; phylum Pseudomonadota; class Gammaproteobacteria; order Burkholderiales; family Burkholderiaceae; genus Ralstonia; species Ralstonia holmesii. The sequence continues at coordinate 217,144 of NZ_JFZG01000004.1, forward strand.
TTTCGTTGCGCGGCGCAACTGCGGCGGGCGTTGTGCTCATGGAGGAGTCCTCGGTCTACGTTCTATGTTTTAAAAACGATTACAGCGGATTCAGCGGCAGGATGATTTTAAACGTACAGCCGATGCCATCGGCATTGTTTTCTACCCAAAGCCTGCCGAGGTGGGATTCTATGATGGAGCGGCAGATATTCAGCCCCATGCCCATACCGTCGGATTTGGTGCTGAAGAACGGCTCGAACAGCCGCTCCTTGGTGCTGTCGTCCACGCCTGGGCCCTGGTCGATCACCTCGATCAGCACGGAATTTTCCGGGTCGTTGATCAGGTTGGCGTGCAGGCGCAGGACGCTGGCGGCGCGCAGGCGCGGGTGAGCGGCCATGGCTTCGGCGGCGTTCTTGAGCAAGTTGACGAGCACCTGCTCGATCAGCACCGGATCGACATACAGATGCGGCAGATCGCCCGGCAGGCGCGTGAGGATGGTGATGCCGCGGCGGGTGGCTTCGAGTTCGGCCAGGCCTACCGCGTCGGCCACGATATCGCGCAGGTCGGATTCGCGCCGCTGCGGCTGACTGCGTTTCACAAAGCCGCGGATACGCTGGATGATGGTGCCGGCGCGCACGGCCTGGGCGGAGGTCTTTTCCAGCACCGGGATCAACTCTTCCGGCGTGCTCCGCCCGGACTTCAGGCGCCCGACCGCGCCCATGCAGTAGTTGTTGATGGCGGCCAGCGGCTGGTTCAGTTCGTGTGCCAGCGACGAGGCCATCTCACCCATCGTCGTCAGGCGGCTGGTGAACTGGATGCGTTCTTCGTGCTGGCGGGTCATTTCTTCAGCGGCCTTGCGCACGGTGATGTCGGTGGCGATCTGCATCTGCGCGAGGTGGCCGTCGACCCACTGGATGTAGCGGCGCCGAACTTCAAACCACTTCTGCATCGATGGCACGTAGATTTCTCGCGCGTCCGCCGCGTGTGGTGTCAGTTCGGAGGCGGGCAGGCCGGCGTAGGCGTCCACCAAGTCGAGCGCATCGCTGGAAACGTCTTCCGTGTTGACGTCGTTGCCGGAGAGCTGCAGGTGGCCGAACGCCTCCCAGCCGAAAAGCTGGCGGTAGTAGCGGTTGGCGAACAGCAGCTCGGCCTTGTCGGTCGAGAGCACGGATACGGCCGCGTCCAGGCTCTCCAGCACCGTGGTGAAGCGGTCGTGCGCGGCAGCCAGGTCTTCGCGGGCGCGCTTGGGCTCGGTGATGTCGGTGATGGAGCTCATCCAACCCGTGTGCCGGCCGCGTGCGTCGATGAGCGGCGAGACATACATCCGCGCATAGAAGCTCGTGCCGTCGCGGCGCATCATGCGCAATTCCATGCCGTTGGCGGGTGCCTTGCCGCGCAGGGTCAGCTCGATGTGCTTCTGCATCTCGCCAATCTCATTGGGCGGCCAATACGGGAAGGGCGGCATGCGGCCGACCAGCTCGGCTTCGGTCCAGCCGATCATGCGGCAGAACGCGGGGTTCACATAGGTGATGCGGCCGTTGAGGTCGAGCGAGCGCATGCCGATCACCATGGAGTTTTCCATGGCGCGGCGGAACGACGTTTCCGCCAGCAGTGCGCGCTGCGCTTCGGAGCGGCGGCTGGTGTGGCGCCACACGCTCCACAGGCTCCAGATCACGAAGCACGACAAGCCTGCCACCAGCCACATCAGCATGTTGTTGGGCAGGTTGGACGGTGCCGGATACGCCTCGGCCCGCAGCGACAGCGAATGCCCTGGCGGGTCCAGCAGCACCTCGTACGATGCGGCCGCCTTGGGCACCGGCCGCAACGATGTGCTCGCGCGGATCACGTTGTTCTTGTCGACCAGCGAGAAGCGGTAGCGGTCGGTCAGCTCGCCCGGCAGCAGTTGCGTGAGGATCCCCGTGACCGAATACATGGCGCCCACCGTGCCGAGGAACTCGTTGTCCCGCACGATCGGCACTTCCATGAGCATGAAGCTCTCGCCGCGCTCGTTCTGGATGGGGCGCGAATAGACGGCGCGCTGCGTTTCACGGGCGGCGTCGTAGGCGGATTGGATTTCGGGTTCGAGCGGATGGTCGCGTGTTTCGCGCACGCGCGCGGCGAATTCGGAGGTGGACGGAAACGCCCAGCGCGGGCGGCGCGTGGCATCCAGCCAGTTGATGAAGACCAGCTCGGGGTTCTCGCGCAGAAGCTGGCGGGCAGCATCGCGGTAGGCGCTCGGGTCGAGCTGCGCGGCACCGATATCGCGCGCCAGCGCGGCCACCTGATCCTGGTTGCTTTGCAGGGACAGGCGCACTTTCTGCTCGGCCCAGGCGGCATCACGGTAGAGGGCGTCGCGCTGCTGCTGCACCTCGGTGGCGTGCAACTGATACAGGATGAAAATCATCGCGCCGGCAAACAGGACGATCGCCACCAGCGGGATGAACATGAACCAGTTGGTCGTCCACAGCCGGCCCAGGCGCGTCAGCCACAGGCGGCGGGGCATGTTCGGGTGCACGATTTCGTCTGACGGCAATTCGGACGCGTTCACGGAAATGGGCGCAGGCGCAGCAGGCGTTGACGGCTCGGACTTGGCGGCCGGGTCCTGCGAAGCGTGGGAGGGGGCAAGCATGATGGGCGGACGAACGCCGGAATTCTGCGGAGGTAAAGGAGTGGGCATCTGTGCAACTGCGCAAAACCAAGTGTAACGGCAATCAACTTGCGGGTCGCTTGGGGAAACCGATTGGTGAGCTGTCTTGTTCGCTCGGAAAATGCTGCACCGCAATGTCAAAAGTGATTTGTTTTGCGTTGCGGCAATATTCCACATTATAAAAAACCATATCGCAATTTGAAAATTCCGCTTGTGCTGCGTTTGCGGGTGCCCATAGAATCAGCGCAAAAGTCGGGGTGGCCCCTTGCGTGTGTGCAAACGCGCGTAGCCAGTGGGCACCTCACAAGAGACGCAACTATCGTTACTGCTACCAAGGAGACCGCCATGTCGGCCGTACCAGAACAAGTCCTGGGTGCCACGAGCGCCAGCGACGTTGATCCCCAGGAAACCAAGGAATGGCTGGAGGCGCTGCAAGGCGTCATCGGCGCGGAAGGCCCGCAACGCGCGGCGTTCCTCCTTGACAAGCAGATCGAATACGCACGCATTAACGGCGTGACGTCTCCGCTGCACGCAGAAACCCCCTATATCAATACGATCCCGGTCGAGAATCAGGACCGCATTCCCGGCAACCAGGAAATCGAGCACCGCATCCGCTCGTATACGCGCTGGAACGCCATGGCGATGGTGCTGCGCGCGAACAAGGACACCAACGTCGGCGGCCACATCTCGTCGTTCGCTTCGGCGGCCACGCTGTATGACGTCGGCTACAACCATTTCTGGCACGCCCCGTCGGACAAGCACGGCGGCGACATGGTCTTCGTGCAGGGGCACTCGGCGCCGGGCGTGTACTCGCGCGCTTTCCTGCTGGGCCGTCTGAGCGAGGAGCAACTCGACAGCTTCCGCCAGGAAGTGGACGGCAAGGGCATCTCGTCGTACCCGCACCCGTGGCTGATGCCGGATTTCTGGCAGTTCCCGACCGTGTCGATGGGCCTGGGCCCGATCATGGCGATCTACCAGGCGCGCTTCACCAAGTACCTGGCCAGCCGCGGCCTGATCCAGAACTGGGAAAACCGCAAGGTCTGGGCGTTCCTGGGCGATGGCGAAACCGACGAGCCGGAATCGCTGGGCGCGATCGGCATGGCCGGCCGTGAAAAGCTGGACAACCTTGTCTTCGTGATCAACTGCAACCTGCAGCGCCTTGACGGTCCCGTGCGCGGCAACGGCAAGATCATTCAAGAGCTGGAATCGGAATTCCGCGGCGCTGGCTGGAACGTCATCAAGGTCATCTGGGGCAGCCGCTGGGACCAACTGCTCGCCCGCGACACGAAGGGCCTGCTGATGAGCCGCATGATGGAATGCGTCGACGGCGAATATCAGACCTTCAAGTCGAAGAGCGGCGCTTATGTGCGCGAGTTCTTCTTCAACACGCCGGAACTGAAGGCCATGGTGGCCGACTGGTCCGACGACGACATCTGGGCGCTGAACCGCGGCGGCCATGATCCGCACAAGATCTACGCGGCGTTCCAATCGGCGAGCAACCATAAGGGCCAGCCGACCGTCATTCTCGCCAAGACCATCAAGGGCTATGGCATGGGCGAAGCCGGCGAAGCGATGAACATCGCCCACCAGCAGAAGAAAATGCCGGTGGACGCCATCCGCAAGCTGCGCGATCGCTTCAACATTCCGGTTGCCGACGACCAACTCGAGCACGTCCCGTACGTCAAGTTCGAAGAAGGCTCGAAGGAACTCGAATACATGCGCAAGGCCCGCATGGACCTGGGTGGCTACCTGCCGGCCCGTCGTCAGAAGGCCGACGCGCTGCAGATTCCGGCGCTGGCCGCGTTCGACGCGCTGCTCAAGGCCACCGGTGAAGGCCGCGAAGTGTCCACGACGATGGCCTTCGTGCGCATTTTGAACATCCTGCTGAAGGACAAGAACGTCGGTAAGCACGTCGTGCCCATCGTGCCCGATGAGTCGCGCACGTTCGGCATGGAAGGTCTGTTCCGCCAGATTGGTATCTGGAACCAGGAAGGCCAGAAGTACGTGCCGCAGGATCATGACCAACTGATGTTCTACAAGGAATCGCAGACGGGTCAGGTGCTGCAGGAAGGCATCAACGAAGCCGGCGCCATGTGCGACTGGATTGCTGCCGCCACGTCGTATTCGACGCATGGCGTGGCGATGATTCCGTTCTACATCTACTACTCGATGTTCGGCATCCAGCGTATCGGCGACCTCTGCTGGGCCGCTGGCGACATGCGCTCGCGCGGCTTCCTGCTGGGCGGCACCGCTGGCCGTACCACGCTGAACGGCGAAGGCCTGCAGCACGAAGACGGCCACTCGCACGTGTACCACGCTGCCATCCCGAACTGCATTTCGTATGACCCGACCTTCCAGTACGAACTGGCGGTGGTGATGCAAGACGGCCTGCGCCGCATGTATGTCGAGCAGGAAGACGTCTATTACTACCTGACGGTGATGAACGAAAACTACGAGCACCCGGAAATGCCGGCGGGTGTCGAGGCCGACATCATCAAGGGCATGTACCAGTTCAAGAAGGGTGTCGAGAACAGCAACGCACCGCGTGTGCAACTGCTGGGCTCGGGCACGATCTTCCGGGAAGTGATTGCCGCAGCCGAGCTGCTCAAGAAGGGCTGGGGTGTTGAGTCCGATCTGTGGGGTTGCCCGAGCTTCACCCAGTTGGCGCGTGAAGGTAACGCCATCGCACGCTGGAACCTGCTCAACCCGACCGAGCCGCAACGCGAGTCGCACGTCGAGAAGCTGCTCAAGAACGCACGCGGTCCGGTCATCGCATCGACCGACTACGTTCGTACTTTCGCCGAGCAGATTCGCGCCTTTGTGCCGCGTCGCTACGTGGTGCTGGGCACCGACGGCTTCGGCCGCTCGGATACCCGCGAGAAGCTGCGTCACTTCTTCGAGGTGGACCGCTACTGGGTGACGGTCGCGTCGCTCAAGGCGCTCGCCGACGAAGGCGTGCTGCCGCGCGAAAAGGTGGCCGAGGCACTGAAGAAGTACAACCTCGATCCGAACAAGCCCAACCCGATGACCGTATAACGGAGCCGCCGGGCGCGCGGGTTGCGTCCGGCCGGGCACCGCCCCGACAGACTTCCCGCAACGTGCATTTGCCTGCACGATGCGGTAGCCTGCGGGGCAACGCGTGTCCGCCGCCGGATGCTCTCGCCGCCAGACCCTCTGGAGACAGAAGAATGAGTCAAGTCGTAGAAATCAAGGTGCCGGACATCGGCGACTACAAAGACGTCCCGGTGATCGAAGTGCTGGTCAAGGCGGGCGATACCGTCAACGCCGAGGATTCGCTGGTCACGCTGGAGTCGGACAAGGCGACGATGGACGTGCCCTCGCCCAAGAGCGGCGTCGTCAAGGAGGTGAAGATCAAGGTGGGCGACACTGTGTCGGAAGGCTCGCTGGTGCTGCTGCTCGAAGAGCAGGGCGCTGCTGCCGCGCCGGCCCCGGCGCCCCAAGCCGCACCGGCACCGGCTCCGGCCGCTGCTGCGTCGGCGCCCGCACCTGCCGCACAAGCACCGGCCTCCGCGCCCGCTGCTGTGGGTGGCGGTACGGTTGAGGTGAAAGTGCCGGACATCGGCGACTACACCGACGTGCCGGTCATCGAGATCAGCGTGAAGGTGGGCGACAAGGTGGAAGCCGAGCAGTCGCTGATCACGCTCGAATCGGACAAGGCGACGATGGATGTGCCGTCGCCGGCCGCAGGTACTGTCAAGGAAATCCGCGTGAAGGTGGGCGATGCCGTGTCGCAAGGCACGCTGATCGTCGTGCTGGAAGGCGCGGGCGGTGCCGCCGCTGCTCCGGCTCCTGCACAAGCTCCGGCACCCGCACCGGTGGCCGCTGCACCGAGCCCGGCCCCAGCGGCTGCGCCCGCATCTGCTCCGGCCGCAGCGCCCGCTACGTACACCGCCGACACCGTCGGTACGGTCGGCAAGGCGGCCCACGCCAGCCCCTCGGTGCGCAAGTACGCGCGTGAGCTGGGCGTCAATGTGAGTCTCGTCGGCGGCACGGGTCCGAAGAATCGCATCACGCAGGAAGACGTGCAGCGCTACGTCAAGGGTGTGATGAGCGGCCAGGCCGCGGCACCGGGCAAGGCTGCTGCGGGTGCACCGGCCGGCGGAGGCGAGCTGAACCTGCTGCCGTGGCCGAAGGTCGACTTCACCAAGTTCGGTCCGGTCGATCCGAAGCCGCTGTCGCGCATCAAAAAGATTTCGGGCGCGAACCTGCACCGCAACTGGGTCATGATTCCGCACGTCACCAACAACGACGAAGCGGACATCACCGAGCTGGAAGCCTTCCGCGTGCAGATGAACAAGGACCACGAAAAGGCCGGCGTGAAGTTCACGATGCTGGCGTTCGTGATCAAGGCGGTCGTGGGTGCGCTCAAGAAATTCCCGACCTTCAACGCGAGCCTGGACGGCGACAACCTGGTCTTCAAGCAGTACTTCCACATCGGCTTTGCTGCCGATACGCCCAACGGGCTGATGGTGCCGGTGATCCGCGATGCGGACAAGAAGGGCCTGATCGACATCGCCCGCGAAATGGCTGACCTGTCGAAGGCGGCCCGCGAAGGCAAGCTCAAGCCGGACCAGATGCAGGGCGGCTGCTTCTCGATCTCGTCGCTGGGTGGTATTGGCGGCACGAACTTCACGCCCATCATCAACGCACCGGAAGTGGCCATCCTTGGCCTGTCGCGTGGTTATCAGAAGCCCGTTTGGGACGGCAAGCAGTTCGTGCCGCGCCTGACGCTGCCGCTGTCGCTGTCGTACGATCACCGCGTGATCGACGGCGCGGAGGCAGCGCGCTTCAACGCGTATCTGGCCAGCGTGCTGGCGGATTTCCGCCGCGTCAGCCTGTAAGCCCGTACGGGCCCGGCACGCATCTGGCTTCGGGCCTGTGCGTGCCTGCCCGGCTGGGTTTGCAGCGGTCGGCGCACTGGTCAGTGGACTGATGGCGAGGACGACATGACGACGTGCGTGGTGGTCAAGAAAGACGGCGAAGTGGCGATTGCGGCCGATTCACTGGTGACGTTCGGCGATACGCGCCTGGCGCGCGGCTACGAGCAGAACCAGAAGATCTTCCCGGTGGGCGATTCGCTGATCGCGTTGGCGGGTACGACGGCCCACTTCCCGGTCATGCGGAGCCTACTGGCGGGTCTGGCAGATGAGTGCCGCCTCGGCACGCGTGACGACGTCTTCCGAACCTTCCTCAAGGTGCATGAAAAGCTCAAGGACGAGTATTTCGTCAACACCAAGGAAGACGACGACGACCCCTACGAGTCGTCACAGATCACCTGCCTGATCGCCAACGCAACCGGCATCTACGGCGTCTATTCGTACCGCGAAGTGTTTGCGTTCGACCGCTTCTGGGGCATCGGTTCGGGGCGCAACTTTGCGCTGGGGGCCATGTCGGCGGTGTTCGATATGCCGGGCAAGTCGGCGGCGGACGTTGCACAGGTGGGCGTGTCCGCAGGTGTGGAGTTCGACAAGAGTTCGGGTGGCCCGATCGAAGTGCACACAGTCCGTCTGCAGGATTGAAAAGCGTCAGCGGGCCCGGGCGATGCCGGGTGCCGACGACAAGAACAAGGAGTCAGGAATGAGCGTGGTGGAAATCAAGGTGCCGGATATCGGCGATTTCGATGCAGTGGAAGTCATCGAAGTGCTGATCAAGGCGGGCGATACCGTGGCGCCCGAGCAGTCGCTGATCGTGCTGGAATCCGACAAGGCCAGCATGGAAGTGCCGTCGGACGTGGCCGGCAAGATCGTCGACGTGAAGGTCAAGGTGGGCGACAAGGTCAGCAAGGGCACGGTGATCGCGACGGCGGAAGCTGGCGCGGCTGCTGCTCCGGCGCCTGCTCAAGCACCGGCTCCGGTCTCAACGCCTGCTGCCGCACCGGCAGCGTCGGCCCCCGCACCACAAGCGGCCAAACACGCCGGCAGTGCCGACATCGAATGCGACATGCTCGTCCTCGGCTCCGGGCCGGGCGGTTACTCGGCAGCTTTCCGCAGCGCCGATCTGGGCATGAACACCGTGCTGGTCGAGCGTTTCTCCACGTTGGGCGGCGTTTGCCTGAACGTGGGCTGCATCCCGTCCAAGGCGCTGCTGCACACGGCCGCCGTAATGGATGAAGTGAAGGCGATGGCCGCGCACGGCATTGTCTACAGCGAGCCCACGGTTGATATCAACCAACTGCGCAAGCACAAGGAATCCGTCATCGGCAAGCTGACCGGCGGGCTGGCCGGTATGGCCAAGGCACGCAAGGTGCAGGTCGTGCGCGGCGTCGGCGCGTTCCTCGATCCGAACCACCTCGAAGTGCAACTGACGAGCGGCGACGGCAAGGAAACGACCGGCGAGAAGAAGGTCATCCGCTTCGCCAAAGCGATCATCGCTGCGGGTAGCGAGGCCGTGAAGCTGCCGTTCATTCCGCAAGATCCGCGCATCGTCGATTCGACAGGCGCGCTGGAGCTGCGCGAAGTGCCGGCCAAGATGCTGGTCATCGGTGGCGGCATCATCGGCTTGGAAATGGCCACGGTGTACAGCACGCTGGGCGCCCGCATCGACGTGGTGGAAATGCTCGACGGCCTGATGCAAGGCGCTGACCGCGACCTCGTCAAGGTGTGGGACAAAATGAACAAGAGCCGCTTCGACAAGGTCATGCTCAAGACCAAGACGGTCGGGGTGGAGGCCAAGCCGGACGGCATCTACGTCAAGTTCGAAGGCGAAGCTGCACCGGCCGAGCCGCAACGCTATGACACGGTGCTGGTGGCCGTGGGCCGCGCTCCGAACGGCAAACGCATCGGCGCGGAAAAGGCCGGCGTGGCCGTGACTGACCGCGGCTTCATCGACGTGGATAAGCAGCAGCGCACGAATGTGCCGCACATCTTCGCGATCGGCGACATCGTGGGTCAGCCGATGCTGGCACACAAGGCCGTGCACGAAGGCCACGTGGCGGCCGAAGCTGCGCACGGCGAGAAGGCGTATTTCGACGCCAAGCAGATTCCGTCGGTCGCCTATACCGATCCGGAAGTGGCCTGGGCAGGCCTGACCGAAGACCAGTGCAAGGCGCAGGGCATCAAGTACGGCAAGGGCGTGTTCCCCTGGGCTGCATCGGGCCGCGCAATTGCCAACGGCCGCGACGAGGGCTTCACCAAGCTCATCTTCGACGAAGAAACGCACCGCATCATTGGCGGCGGTATCGTCGGCACGCATGCAGGCGACCTCATCGGCGAGGTTTGCCTGGCCATCGAGATGGGCGCGGACGCCGTGGATATCGGTAAGACCATTCACCCGCATCCGACGCTCGGTGAGTCGGTGGGTATGGCTGCAGAAATCTACGAAGGCGTTTGCACGGACGTGCCGCCGGCTCGCAAGCGTTGAACTGCAATTAACCGCCAGATTTTAGAACACACTCTGAAATCTGGCTGGCAAAAAGGAAGGGCCACTCGATTGGGTGGCCCTTTTTTTTGGGGGGCGATGTGGCGGCTGGTCAGTGCCGAGGCTCAGTCGGACGCCGATGCCGACGTAGCAGGCGCACCGCTGCGATCAGGCGGCGCCATATCTGTTGTATCAACCCATGTCGACGGGCGCGCCAGACGGCAATTCGTACCTGCAGGGCTTGCCAAGTCGGCGTTGCCTCCAGAACGGCAACCATGCGCTGCTTCCAAGCCAGGAACGCAGATTCCCAGCGGGCATACCAGGCGATCGTGTGCAACTGTGGGCGCACGGCGGAATAGATGCGCACGCCCAGCCCCGTACTGACGATTTTCGCTGCGACCAGAACCATGGCGCCGGCAATGAGATGGCCTCGCGCCAGCACATAGACGGCCGCCAGCTTGAACGGCAACAATGCGAGCATTGGCAGGGCAAAGGCGCAGAGAGCTTCGATGGGCTCCAGCTGCGCCAACTTCCGCTCCGCCGCTTGGACCCACGGATGCGCCGCCAGACGGGCGGTTGCCCGCTGCATGACGTTCCAGATCCACTCTTCTAACAGCAGGATAAGCGCAGCCACGACGATCAAACTTCGCTTGGCCAGGGATTCGCGAGACATTGGGAAGGACGGGGGGGCGGCGGGCCGCAATACAGGATGGAGCGTCGGCTGCGTGTAAAAGTTCGCAATTTGAAGAGCGAGACGTTTCCCTCGCACACAAAAAACCCGGCCGAAGCCGGGCTAAAGGTACCCACTGATCACCACTGAGGACAGGTTTCGGTAGCGGGACCGAGGAGACAATCTAACGAACACGATGGAATGGACTGCGGGGCGCGCGTTTCGGTTCCGCGCAAATGCGCGCAAACGACGCGTTTGGAGGAGCGGCTCGACGGCCAAAACAAAACGGGCCTCCCGGAGGAGGCCCGCTTGAGCAAGCAGGTAACTGCTGCAGCAGCCTAGCGCTTAGGCAGCGGTCGTTGCCGACTTCTTGCCGGTAGCAGCGCGCGCTTGGGCCGAAGCTTGGGCAGTTGCCTTGCTGGCAGCGTTGGCAGCAGCGTGGAAGTTGCTTTCAGCCAGTTCCACAGCTTGCTTGGTAGCCTTCTGCACCGAGTCGTAGGCGTTGTTGGCAGCCGACAGAGCCGACTTCACCAGGGCAACTGCCGATTCCGAACCGGCCGGAGCGTTCTTCGACACGTTGTCGACCAGCGCTTGCAGCTTGCGGCTGTTTTCAGCGATCTGCACTTCAGCAGCCTTGCTGAATTCGGTTTGCGTGTCCGAAGCGATTTCGTACAGGTGGCGGCTGTAAGCCAGAACCTTTTCAGCCAGGGGCTGCACGGCGGCGGTTTGCACCGACAGCAACTCTTGCGCGTCCTTGGCGGTGAGCGCCTTCTTGGCGTGTTCGACGTTCTCGGCCAGGGTGGCCTTGACGACTTGCAGGTTCAGCTCGACCAGCTTTTCGACGCCTTCAAATGCCTTGTTGGTCAGGCCGAAGAAGGTTTCCAGGTTGGCCTTGTGCGCCGCAGCGATCTGTTCCTGAGTCAGCATGTTGTCTCTCCAAATACAAAGGTGGGTCGGGGAATCAAAATGAAAATTTAGATCGCCCAGATGTACAAAGCATGACGGTCAGCGTCGGGCCTTCCAGGCGACATCGCGATGAATTAGGGATGGTGCATCGCAACAATTTCATTGTTGTTGAATGTCAAACCAGTGTCAAGCGTCCTTTGTGCATCGCACAAAAATCAGAATTCGTTGATTTTCCGTGCACAGGAATTGCGCGACCAACCGTTTGGCGTAATTTTTTGTGGCAGAAAAATGCGCGTGTGTGGTGCAGGTGAAATGCATTTGACCAGTTCCGGCGGTAATTCCGTCTCAAAAAACATACGAGTGCAGCGTAGGTTAGGATGCGCCCGAGTGCCATTTTTGTTGCGTTGCGATTTCTGATTCACATGCGGGCGTTCTACACCGACCACTTTGTCTTGCCGTTGCCGCCGGGCCACCGGTTTCCCATGCGCAAGTACAGCGATCTGCGGGCACGGGTTTTAGCCGACGTGCCGGGGCTGTCCATGCATGAGGCGCCGCGCGCCGAGGACGACGCATTGCTGCTGGCGCACACGTCTGAATATGTGGAAGCGGTAAGCGCCGGTCGGCTTGACCCGGCGCGCCAGCGCGAGATCGGGTTTCCTTGGTCGCCGGAAATGGTGGAGCGCAGTCGCCGTTCTGCCGGCGCGACGATGGCCGCAAGCGAAGCCGCGTTGGCGGATGGGATTGCCGTCAACCTGGCGGGTGGGACGCACCATGCCTATGCGGACAAGGGCGGTGGCTTCTGTGTATTTAATGACGCAGCCATCGCCTCGCGCTGGATGCAGCGCCAATCAGGCAGGTCGCCGGCGGATTTTCCGGTCGCCATCATTGATCTGGACGTACATCAGGGCAACGGCACGGCGTCGATCCTGCGCGATGACGCCACCGTTTTCACCTTGTCGCTGCACGGCGAGAAGAACTACCCGTTCCGGAAGGAAGCGTCGGATCTGGACATCGGTCTGCACGATGGCTGCGGCGACGAGGACTATCTACAGGCGCTGACCGGCGCACTCGATATCCTGGCCGGGCGCTTCAGGCCGCAGTTGATCATCTATCTGGCCGGCGCGGATCCGCATGAGGGCGACCGTCTTGGCCGGCTCAAATTGACCCTGGAGGGGCTGGCCCGGCGTGATCAGGAAGTCTTCGACTTCGCCTATCAACGGCGCATACCGATTGCCGTTACCATGGCGGGCGGCTACGGCAACAATATCGACGATACCGTGGCCGTCCATGCGCAGACCATCGCGCTGGCTGCCCGGCACGCACTGCGTTGGGCGGCTCGCGACGAGGCTGCCGCCGCATCGAACTCTCTTCCGCTTTCCGCATGACCCAAGCGTCTTCCGTCGCGCCAGCCTCAGCGCGCGGCTCTCTGTTTGTCGTTGCCATGCCGTGGCTGTTCGTGCTGATCTGGAGCACGGGCTTTATCGTGGCCAAGTACGGGATGCCGTACGCCGAACCGATCACGTTTCTGTTTTTCCGCTTCGTAGGCGTGCTGGTGTGCCTGCTGCCGCTGGTATGGCTGGCGCGCGTGCCGTTGCCGCGCCGCGCCGGCACGGGCGAAGCCGATTGGGCGACAGTCGGCCATATCGCGGTGGCCGGCTTGCTGATGCAATGGGGTTACCTGGCGGGCGTCTGGGCTGCGGTCAAGCTGGGCATGCCGGCAGGCATGACTGCGCTGATCGTCGGCATGCAGCCGATTCTGACCGCGCTGTACGTCTCGATGCGAGGGGAGCGTGTGTCGGGTCGCCAATGGATGGGGCTGCTGTGCGGCATCGCAGGCGTGGGCCTAGTGGTGGCCAATAAGCTGCATCTGGCGGGCGTCGGTGTGACGACGCTTGCGCTTTGCGTGGGCGCGTTGCTGTCGATCACCGTCGGCACGCTGTATCAAAAGCGCCATTGCCCGGTGTTCGACCTGCGGATGGGCGCGTGCATTCAGTTCGGGGCATCGGCGCTGCTGTGTCTGCCGTTCATGTTTTTGTTTGAGACGCGCGAGGTGCATTGGACGCTGCCGATGATCGGCTCGCTGGTGTGGTCGGTACTGGCGCTGTCGATCGGCGCAATCTCGCTGCTGTTTGTGCTGATCCGCAAAGGCGCGGCCACCAAGGTGACGTCGCTCCTGTATCTCACACCGCCGACGACCGCCGTGATGGCCTGGGCGCTTTTAGGCGAGCGATTTCCGCCGCTCGCCGCGTTGGGCATGGTGATTGCCGCGTGTGGTGTGGCGCTCGTCATCCGTAAGTGACCGAGGTTTAGCGGCTGGCGTATCCTGATCACTTTCCACCGTCACCTGCCCGCTGCCCATGAGTACGCAACGCCAGACGCGCGACGACTACCGCCACTTCCACACCATCACCACGCGCTGGATGGACAACGACGTCTACGGCCACGTCAACAACGTCGTCTATTACAGCTACTTCGACACCGTGGTGAACGCCTACCTGATCCAGCAGGGCGTGCTGGATCTGGAGCATAGCGACACCATCGGCCTCGTCATCGAGACGCAGTGCAATTACTTCGCGCCGCTGTCGTTTCCCGACCCGGTTGTGGCAGGGCTGCGCGTTGCGCGCCTGGGCAACACGAGCGTGCGCTATGAAGTGGGCCTCTTCCGCGGCGACGCGCAAGAGGCCGCAGCGCAGGGCCATTTCGTGCACGTCTATGTCGACCGCGAAACGCGTCGGCCGGTGCCGCTGCCCGATGCGCTGCGTGCCGTGCTCGAACCGCTTGCGTCCAATATCACCGCTTGAATTCTTGCGCATCGCCATGACCGACCGACGCCCCACCTTCGCAGAAGTCGAACTTGTCGATCAGGCAATCACTTCGCGCCGGTCTGTTCGCGCGTTCTTGCCGACGCCCGTTGCCCGCGAAGACATTGAAGCGATCCTGGATGTGGCACGCCGTGCGCCGTCAGGCAGCAATACGCAGCCGTGGAAAGTCTATGTGCTCACGGGCGAATCGAAGACGCGCTTGTCCGAATCTGTGTTGGCGGCGTACGCCCACCCGGAGGTCGACACGCTGCATCGCGAGGAGTATCCGTACTACCCGCGCACGTGGATTGATCCGTATCAGAGCCGGCGCCGCAAGGTTGGTTGGGATCTCTATGGCTTGCTCGGCATCGAGCGCGCCGACAAGGAGCGCATGCACGCGCAGCACGCGCGCAACTTCCGCTTCTTCGATGCGCCGGTCGGAATCATCTTCACGATTGACCGTGTGATGGAGCAGGGCAGTTGGCTCGATTACGGCATGTTTCTGGAAGCCGTGATGGTGGGGGCGCGTGCTCGTGGCATCGACACGTGTCCACAGGCCGCTTTCACGCAGTTCCATCGGATCATCGCTGAGCATCTCGCGCTGACCGATGATGAGATGGTCGTCTGCGGCATGTCGATGGGTTATGCGAACCCCGCTGCAATCGAGAACACGCTCATCACTGAGCGCACACCTGTCTCCGACTTCACTCGCTTCCTTGACTGACGTCGTCATCGCGCCGCCGCCTACACGCTACAGCGCACATCTTCGTGCAAAGCGAGAATTGGCGGTGAAAAGTCGTCGAATTATGTCAACAGATACGACCGATCCATCGTTAGACTTTGATCTGCGACTCCGCGTGCGACGTGCGCGTGTTGTGAGGAAGTGTTGGAGTTGGTTGTAAACCGTGATTGTCGGCATGTGCGACGGAATTCACGAGGTACCCTCAGCCTCCGCCGCTGATTCCGCGCTGCACGTTATGTGCAGTTCTCGCAACTTTCTTCGCGATTGGAACACTGCCCCAGCAGATAATTGCGTCGAAATGATGACCGAATGATAAGGCTCCAGAGGTCAAACTTTAAGGCCGTGAGCTAAGTCCTTCATCTTGCTAAGAATTTTGTTTTTGCCTACACTTGCGCCATCTCACGCGCGGGTGATCGAACCATGTCACGGTCTGTTTCCTCATTTTTTCGACGTCTCGGCTTTGTTTCGCTGATGACCGTCGCGCTCGCTGCCGTCTCCGTCGCTACCGTGGCCAATGCCGCCACGACCGACAAAAAGCCCGCCGCCAGCAAAAAAGCCAAAGTTAAATCCAAGGGCAAGACCGTCGTCAATCGCAAGGCCAGCGCCAAAGTCGCGGCTGCGAGCAGCGATGACGTCGCGTCCAGCAAAGTCCGCAAGGTCGTCACCGTCAAAGGCAAGCGCCGTGTGATCATGGTCGAGCGCGGTGCTCGTCCGGTGCGCGCAGCGTTCGTGCCGGCATCCCCGACGCTTGGCGAAGCGATGGGTCTGCGTTCGACGCCCGACGCGTTGGCGCTGCGCTCCTCCGTCGCGCTGGTGATGGACCAGAACAACGGCGAAGTGCTGTTCCAGAAGAATTCGTCGGTTGTGCTGCCGATTGCCTCGATCACCAAGCTGATGACCGCGCTGGTCGTGACCGACGCTCATCAGCCGATGGACGAGCTGCTTGAGATCACCGATGAAGATCGCGACTACGAGCGCAACACCGGCTCGCGTCTGCGCTTCGGCACGATGCTCACGCGTGAAGATCTGCTGCTGCTGGCGCTGATGTCGTCGGAAAACCGCGCAGCCTCAGCGCTGGGCCGTAACTATCCGGGTGGTCGTCCGGCATTCGTTGCCGCCATGAACCGCAAGGCGCACGAGCTGGGCATGAACGACACGCACTATGTCGATTCGAACGGCCTGTCGAGCAGCAACGTGTCGAGCGCCCAGGATCTGGCCAAGATCGTGATGGCTGCCTACAAGGTGCCGACCATTCGCCAATTCACGACCACGCCTGAACATACGGTCAACGCCAACGGCCGCACGCTGCACTACGTCAACACCAACCGTCTGGTGCGTGGCGGCGAATGGGATATCGGTCTGCAGAAGACCGGTTTCATCAACGAAGCGGGCCGCTGCCTCGTGATGCAGGCCAACGTGCACGGCCGCAACGTCGTGATGGTGTTCCTGGATTCGGCCGGCAATCTCACGCGCTTTGCGGACGCCACACGCGTGCGCAATTGGCTGGAGCGCAATCCGCACATCGAGCCGGCCACGCAAGCCGCTGCACCGTTGCGGAATGTACCTGTGTCGACGCAGCCGGCAACCGTGCTGGCGTCGGAGCAGCACGGCGCTTGAGTCACCGCGCCACCCAACAAAAAAAGCGCGTCGATGACGCGCTTTTTGTTGGGCAAAACCGGCGGCTCACTCTGCGCGCACGGCGTCCTCTTCGTACGTGTAGCCCATGCCCTTTGAGATCTGCAACGCGGTGTCCTTGAGGTTGTCGAGCCAGCTGTCCTGCAAGCGGTCTGCTGGTGCAGACAGAGACAAGCCTGCTACCAGCCGCCGCGAATCGTCATAGATGCCGGCAGCGATACAGCGCACGCCGAGTTCCAGTTCTTCGTTGTCGCGCGCGTAGCCGTTGGTGCGGACCCAGTTGAGTTCGCGTTCGAGCTTGGGCAAGTCCGTGATCGAGGTGCGAGTGTGACCAGACAAACCGGTACGCGTGGCATAGGCCCGGACACGGCCGAGTTCGTCTGCGGCCAGGAACAGCTTACCGACCGAAGTCAGGTGCAGCGGCGCGCGGCCACCGATAGCGCGTACCACTTGCATGCCTGACCGCTCGGAATATGCTCGCTCGATGTAGACGATCTCATCGCCCTGGCGCACCGAGAGGTTGACGGTTTGGCCGGTCAGGCGATGCAGGGCGCGCATCGGCGCGAGGGCCGCTTCACGCACCGAGAGGCGTGCCTTGACGAGGTTGCCGAGTTCCAGCAAACGCATGCCGAGACGGTAACTGCCCGGGTCGGAGCGGTCGACGAAGCGGCAAGCCACCATGTCGTTCAGGATGCGGTGCGCGGTGGAGGGGTGCAGGCCGGTGCTGGCGGACAGCGCTTTCAGGCTGACCGGATCGGCGTGATCGGCAAGCGCGTCGAGCAGCATCATCATGCGTTCGATGACCTGGATGGACGTCTTGCCGGGGTCCTTATCTGCTTCTGCCATGGGTGCAGTGGGTTGCGGATGCGATGCAAAATTCTATCCCACAATGTGAAAATTCGCACCATCCCGACGCATGATTCCGGGTATTTTTGAGGGCTTTCTCAGTCGGCCACCGGCTGTGCTTGGTAGGGCCTCGTGAAGCGCACTCACCGCTGACATGAAGAAGTTCTGTGCCTTGAGGGCCGCGCCCGACAGGGCAGCGGGCGCATAATGGCAGCTTCCCGCAGAACACAAGAGACTCCCATGCGCATAGGTTTGTTCGTCACTTGCCTCATTGATCTGATGCGGCCCGACATCGGGTTTTCGGTGCTCAAACTGCTGGAAAAGGCCGGCTACGACGTCGTTGTGCCGCCCGCGCAGACCTGCTGCGGCCAGCCCGCCTACAACTCCGGCGATCGGCCACTGGCGCGCGATCTGGCGGAGAAGACGCTCAAGGAGTTCGAACAGTTCGACTACGTTGTCATCCCGTCTGGCTCGTGCGGCGGCATGATCCGCAAGGGCTACGCCGATCTCTTTCGAGACGATCCGGAGCTCGCAGGCCGCTACGAGCGCCTGGCGCCGCGTGTGTATGAGTTAACCGACTTTCTCGTCAACGTGGCGCGTGTCGAGACGCTCGATTCCGAATTTCACGGCCACGTGACGTACCACGATTCGTGCTCTGGCCTGCGCGAGTTGGGCGTGAAAGCGCAGCCGCGCGAGCTGCTCGGCAAACTGCCGGGTGTGCAGTTGACCGAGATGCCCGCATGCGAAGCGTGCTGCGGTTTCGGCGGCACGTTCTCGATCAAGTACGGTGATATCTCCACCGCCATCGCGGATGAAAAATGCGCCAACATCAAGGCCAGCGGCGCCGATGCCGTGGTGCTCGGTGATGTAGGCTGCATGCTTAACATCGAAGGCCGGCTGCGCCGTACGGGCGACACGCACACGCGTGTGCTGCACATCGCGCAAGTCCTTGCCGGCGACGCGTAAATCGCAACGCCAAGAACACGACGGAGACGCAATCGCATGCAAGTCCGCAGCATGGAATTCAAGGCGCGCGCCGGGCAGAAGCTCGCCGACAAGCGCCTGCAGCAGAACCTCACCAAGCTCTCGACCAAGTTCGTCACCGCACGCGCGGCGGCCATCCAGGAGATTGATTTTCCGGCCACGCGTGAGGCGCTGAAGGAGCGCCGCAACCGCGCGCTGGAAAACCTCGATGTCTGGCTCGCCACGTTCGAGGCAGAAGCGACGCGCCGTGGCGCCAAGGTGCTGTTTGCCGAAACCACGGCCGATGCCGCGCGCCTGGTTGCAGAAATCGCCCGCAAGCACGAGGTGAAAAAGGTCATCAAGAGCAAGTCGATGGTGACCGAAGAGATGCGCCTGAACCAGGTGCTCGGCGAGATGGGTGTGCAGAGCATCGAGACCGACCTGGGCGAGTACATCCTGCAGATCAACGACAGTGAGCCTCCGTCGCACATCATTGCGCCGGTGGTGCACAAGGACAAGGAGGAGATCGCTGATCTCTTCGCCAAGACGCACAACAAGCCGCGCCTGACAGATATTCCGGAGATGACGCGCGAGGCGCGCGAAGTGCTGCGGCCCCAGTTTCTGTCCGCCGACATGGGCGTGACAGGCGGCAACTTCATCATCGCCGAGACGGGGTCCGTTGCGATTGTCACGAATGAGGGCAACGAGGGCATGTGCACGATCATGCCGCGCGTGCATGTCGCCGTGACCGGCATCGAGAAGGTGCTGCCGACGCTCGAAGATCTGGCGACCGTCATGCGCTTGCTGCCGCGATCGGCCACAGGGCAGGCGATTTCGAACTATTTCTCATTGTTGACGGGGCCGCGCGCGCCGGGCGAGAAGGATGGCCCCGAGCATATGTACTTCGTCATTGTCGACGGCGGCCGCAGCGGCCTGATCGGCGGCGAATTCCAGGAGATGCTGCGCTGTATCCGATGCGGCGCGTGCATGAACCATTGCCCGGTCTATCAGAAGATCGGCGGCCATGCGTACGGCTGGGTGTATCCCGGCCCGATGGGCAGCGTGCTGACGCCTAGCTACGTTGGGCTGTCGAACGCGTTGGACCTTCCGCAAGCGGCCACGCTGTGCGGTGAATGCAATCGCGTGTGCCCTGCGTCCATCCCATTGTCGGATTTGCTGCGCACGCTGCGTGAGAAACAAATGGAGCGCGAACTGCGCCCGCAAGCGGAGCGCTTTGGCTTGCGCGTGTGGGGCTTCGTAGCACGGCGACCGGCGTTGTACTCGGCCGGCACTTGGGTTGCAGCACGCGTGCTGCGCTGGATGGGCGGTGACAAGAAGCTGATCCACTCGCTGCCCGTCGGAAAAGGTTGGACCGATACACGTGACATGCCGGCCCCCGCGGGCAAAACGTTTCGCGAGCTGTACCGTGAAAAGAAGGCCCGAGCATGACCACCGCTGAATCCCTCCAAACGCTGCGCGACGCGCTCGATCGTCACGCAAAGTCGCCCGACCTGCCGCGCCTACTCAAGCAGTGGCGCGACGATGTAGTGCTCGCGCCGTTGGCGATCTTGCCGCCGGCGTACGACCAGGTGCGGCGTTCCTTGCTGCAGCGGCTGGATATGGCGATGTCATTTGGCGAGGAAAGCTGCTCGTTCTCGCCATCGTCGTTGCTCGCGGAAATGCGTTTGTGGACGGACAAGGCTGAGGCCAAGCTCGCCAGCATGTAATCGAGAGGCGACATGGAACGCAGGATGCGTGCTAGTGTCTGACAGCTTATTCCCGTGTCAGCCTATGCCATGAATCAGACCGCTCGCGAAATCATGCTGTACGACGCCCAGAAGAAGAGTTCGGGCGTGGCCTATCTCTGGTGGTTTCTGCTTGGTTTTTTAGGGGCGCATCGCTTCTATCTGAAGCGGCCAGGCAGCGGCGTCGCGCAGGCCATCGCCAACATTGGCGGCACATGGTTGGCGTTTCGTGACATGGGTAACACCGCCGGCTGGGTGCTTGCCGTCATCGGCGGGCTGTGGGTGCTGGTGGACATGTTCCTGATTCCCGGGATGGTCCGCGCATACAACACGGTGCTCGCCGAGCGGCTTTCGACTGCGCCCTGAGAGGAGTCGAACTCATGAGCAAAATGATTTGGTGGAAGCGCGCCGCATTGTGGGCGGCAGGTTTGGCTTGCGTGGGCGGCGCCTTGGCGGGTTGTACGACTTCGCGCGATCAATACAGCCAGAGTTCCAACATCAGTACGTACGGTGTTGTCGATGTCGGAATCGAGCGCACGTCGCGCTGATCATCATTCCGTGGCCGGGGGCGCCACGTCTTCAAACCGTCGCCACTCGCCATTGACGAGCAGTTCCAGCGGTTGGAACAGCGCCTTATAGGCCATCTTCCGGCTCTGCTCGATCCAGTAGCCGAGATAGACGTAGGGCAAGTCCAGCGCCTGCGCCTGGGAGATCTGCCACAGGACGTTGTACGTCCCGTAACTCGCCTTCTGTTCGATTGGGTCGTAGAACGTGTAGACCGACGATAGCCCGTCTTCCAGCACGTCGATCATGCTTACCATGCGCAGCTTGCCCGCCGATGGCGATTCGGGCGGCTCCCGAAACTCCACCAAACGCGAATTCACCCGGCTCTGTAGCAGGAACTGCTCATATTGATCGCGGCTGTCGTGGTCCATGCCGCCGCCCGCGTGACGGACCGACTGGTACAGCAGATAGAGCTGATAGTGCTCTTCGACATAGGTAAGCGGTGCAACCAGCGCCTCAAGCCCTTGATGCCGCTCGGCGGCACGGCGTTGCGCCCGCGACGGCGCATATCGATCAACGACGACGCGGCACGGGGTGCATGCATGGCAGTCGTCGCAATGCGGGCGGTAGGTGAAGATGCCGCTACGCCGGAAGCCGGCGCGCACGAGCTTTGAATAGACGTCGGCATTGATCAGGTGCGCCGGCGTGGCGACCTGCGAGCGCGCCAAGCGGCCATCGAGATAGCTGCATGCGTAAGGCGCGGTGGCATAGAACTGCAATGCCGAGAGGGGGAGTTCCTTAAGCTTGCTCATTGCGTACGGTCCACCGGCGGAGCACCGATTTGTCGAAGTGCCACGGCACAATGGCCGGCGCGTTGGCCGCTTCCCGCACATGTGTGAGAAACGCCGTGCGCGGCACCGGGGCACCGCCCAGCGACGCCAGATGCTCGGTCTCCTGCTGGCAGTCTATCATCGCGACGCCCTGACCGCCGAGGAAGGCGCAGAGCGCCGCCAGCGCGATTTTCGAGGCATCGGTGCGGTGCGCGAACATCGATTCGCCGTAGAACATGCGGCCAAGCGCCACGCCGTACAGGCCGCCGACGCGTTGCCCGGCGTGCCACGTCTCGACGCTGTGCGCATAGCCGCGGCGGTGCAGGGCGGTATACGCCTGAATGACGTCTTCGGTGATCCACGTGCCGTGCTGCCCAGGGCGGGCTGTGGTGGCACACGCGACCATCGTTTCGCGAAAGGCGTGGTCGATGCGGATTTCCCAAGCTGGGTCGTCAAGCACGCGGCGCAGCGTCTTGCGAAACGTGGTTGAGACGCGAAAATCTTCGGGGCGCAGCACCATGCGCGGATCGGTGCTCCACCACAGCACTGGCTGGCCCTGGGCATACCACGGAAAAATGCCTTGCCGATACGCAATCAGCAGCCGTTGGGGCGATAGCTCTGCGCTGGCGGCCAGCAGCCCCGGCGCTTCGGACTCTGGCCCGAGCGCGCGATCGACCGGCGGGAAGGGATCGTGCGGATCCAGCCAGGCGATCATGATGCAGACAGCGTGAGGTTGGCGTTACGGCGTCGTGGCCGGCGTATTGATCGCAGCCGAGCGCATCGGCTTGTAGATGTCGAGCGTGTGGAGGCGGAAGCTGCCGTCGGCCAGCTTGCCTGCCGCGCGGTCTGCAAAGAAGCAACGCAGCGTGTGGATGACAGTCGGGAAGGCCAGATCATCCCAGGGGATGTCGGCTTCATTGAAGAGCGCGACTTCCAGGCTTTCTTCGCCCGGCGCGAAATCCAGATCGTTCAGCTTGGCCAGGTAGAACAAGTGCACTTGATGCACGTGCGGCACGTTGAGTACCGAATACAGCTCGCCGATTTCGACGTTGGCGCCGGCCTCTTCCTGCGTTTCCCGGTTGGCGGCCTGCGCGGTGGTCTCCCCGATTTCCATGAAGCCTGCTGGCAAGGTCCAAAAGCCGTAGCGGGGTTCAATGGCGCGCTTGCACAGGAGAATCTGATCGTTCCAAACGGGCACGGTGCCGACCACGTTGCGCGGATTCACATAGTGAATCGTATTGCAATGGTCGCAAACGTCGCGCAGTCGGTTGTCACCGGCGGGAATGCGCGAGACGACTGACTGGCCGCAGTTGGAACAGAATTTCATGGGGAATCGTCGCGGGTGGAATATCTCAGTGTATCACCGCGGCGATGCGGCCCCGCGCGGCGCAGGGAGGGGCGGGAGTATCGACTGAGTTGCACGCAAAACGGCGCGTGGAAACGTAGAAAAGCAAAAAGCCCGCTGTGTGCGGGCTTCATGATTCGGCTCAGGTCTTGGAGCGAGCCGTTCTACTTTGGTTGGTTGCGGGGGCAGGATTTGAACCTGCGACCTTCGGGTTATGAGCCCGACGAGCTGCCAGACTGCTCCACCCCGCGTCCGTAGAAACGCATTCGACTTTCTGGCTGGTTGCGGGGGCAGGATTTGAACCTGCGACCTTCGGGTTATGAGCCCGACGAGCTGCCAGACTGCTCCACCCCGCGTCCGTCGAATAAAAAATTATAGCGAGATCCGTGCGGCGATGCAACACTTTTCTCGTGCGGCATGCATATTGATGGTGCGTGTTCCACTGTGACGGGCCGCGAAGGCAGGCGCAGACTGATCTTTGGACACATCGTGCGCAGCCGGGTTCGAAAGCGGCGCGCACGGTGCATTGCGGCGTGCCGGCCGTTTACAATGCCGCCTTTCGCGTTCCTCTCTTGATTCCGATCGTGCTCAACGCCCTGTACCCGCTTGCCCGCCCGCTGCTGTTTTCGATGGATCCCGAAGACGCGCATCACTTCACGCTGAACCAGCTCAAGCGGGCCCACGCGATGGGGCTTTCGGGCTGCATCGGTGGACGCGTAGCCCCGCAGCCGCGCACGGTGATGGGCGTGGTGTTTCCCAATCCAGTGGGGCTGGCTGCTGGCCTGGACAAGGATGGTGCGTATATCGATGCGCTCGGCGCGCTCGGCTTCGGTTTTATTGAAGTCGGCACGGTCACGCCGCGTGCGCAGCCAGGCAACCCGCGCCCGCGCATGTTCCGCCTGCCGGCGGCCAATGCGCTTATCAATCGCATGGGTTTCAACAACGGCGGTGTCGATGCGTTCATCAATAACGTGAAGGCATCGAAGTGGCGCGAGGCGGGTGGCGTGCTCGGTCTGAACATCGGCAAGAACGCCGACACGCCCATCGAGCGCGCTGTCGACGATTACCTGCATTGCCTGGAGCGCGTGTATCCGCACGCGAGCTACGTGACGGTGAACATTTCGTCGCCGAACACGAAGAACCTGCGCCAACTGCAGGGCGCGAGCGAGCTGGACAGCCTGCTCGGTACGCTGCGCGACGCGCAACAGCGTCTGGCAGACCAACATAAGCGCTACGTGCCGGTGGCACTGAAGATTGCGCCGGACTTGGATGACGACCAGATTGCCAACGTTGCCGACGCGCTGCTGCGTCACAAGATGGACGGCGTGATTGCGACCAACACGACGATCAGCCGTGAGGCCGTCGCCGGTCTGGCACACGCGGAAGAGGCGGGCGGCCTGTCGGGCCAGCCCGTGCGTGAAGCCTCGACGCGGGTAATTCGCGCATTACATGGTTTGCTGGGCGATGCGGTGCCCATCATTGGCGTGGGCGGCATCCTCGCCGGCGAGCATGCGCGCGAGAAGATCGATGCTGGCGCCCAGCTGGTACAGCTGTATACGGGGTTGATCTATCGAGGCCCCGCGCTGGTTGCCGAATGCGCCCGCGCACTGGCGCATTGACGCCGGCCGCGCTCAGCGGCGAAGCAGGAAGATGATAAGCGCGCTGGCGGCCACCACGGCGGCTGCCAGGTCGTACGGGCCAGCGTAATCGGCCCACACAGCAGGGTCGAGCCGCTGCATGAAAGCCGGCTGCGCCCACGGCAGGATCATGCGCGGGATCGCAAACAATAGGGCGGCCACGACCAGCAGCACAATCAGTGCGGTCAGCGAAGGCTTGGAATGCCCCAAGATGCGGATGGGTGAGTGGGGCAAGGCCGTCCCCGTTTTGGAAGTGCCGGGCGGCTGATTACTAGTCGCTCAACATAATTTGCAATAAAGGTTTGTCAGGCATTTTCCTACAAAGTTCTGTCGGCCGCAGTCCTACTTTCGGCTATGTGCAGCACAGCATGCATAACGTGTTGCCTGTGAGCCAAGGCGAACGACTCGCGCTGCACAATGTGCTTTATTCGATATCTGTGTGCCAGGGCAATGTTCTTTCGGCCCTGCAGAACGCTTTATCAGGATGGCTGTACAGCGTGATGCACCGCGGCAACGAATGCCCGTCTGAGGGGTTGGCGTGGCGGAGGCGGGGAGTACAATCCGCCCTCATTGTGCAATGCACGATTTTTTGAGCGGCCAGCAATCCGCCCGATTTCCAAGTTCATGAGTCAAGCCCTCACAGCAACCGGGTCGCCCCAGACCAACGTGAACCTGCGCGCCATGGTGATTGGTGCCGTGGGTGTGGTGTTCGGAGACATCGGCACCAGCCCGCTGTATTCGCTCAAGGAGTGCTTCAGCCCCGATCACGGCATTCCTTTCTCCAGCGGTGCGGTGCTCGGCATCATCTCCATGCTGTTCTGGGCGATGGTGATCGTGGTGTCGCTCAAGTATGTGCTGTTCGTCATGCGCGCCGACAACAACGGCGAGGGCGGCATCCTTGCGCTGATGGCGCTGTCGCTGCGCACGGCCAATACCAACTCCAAGCGCATGTCGCTGCTGATGATGCTGGGCGTCTTTGGTGCGTGCATGTTCTACGGCGATGCAGTGATCACGCCGGCCATCTCGGTCCTGTCGGCCATGGAAGGTCTTGAAATCGCCGCGCCCGCATTGACGCCGTTCGTATTGCCGATCACGCTTGTGATCCTGGCGGTGCTGTTCTTCATCCAGCGCAGCGGCACGTCGGTGGTCGGCAAGTTGTTTGGCCCCGTGATGCTGCTGTGGTTTGCCGCGCTGGCTGCGCTGGGCATGATGAATCTGGTGAAGGCGCCGCAGATCCTGGTGGCCGTCAACCCGATGTATGCGATTTCGTTCCTGCACAACCACGCGCTGCAGGCGTTCATCGTGCTGGGTTCGGTGTTCCTGGTGCTGACCGGCGCTGAGGCGCTGTACGCCGACATGGGCCACTTCGGCGCCCGTCCGATCCGCTGGGCGTGGTTCTTTCTCGTGGCGCCGAGCCTGCTGCTGAACTACTTCGGTCAAGGCGCGATGTTGCTGACCGACCCGAGCACCATCGAAAACCCGTTCTACCGTTCGGTGCCGGAAGCGCTGCAACTCCCGATGGTGGTGCTGGCTGCGGCGGCTACCGTCATTGCCTCGCAGGCCGTGATTTCGGGCGCGTTTTCGCTGACGAGCCAAGCGATTCAGCTTGGTTTTGTGCCGCGCATGCGCATTCGCTACACCTCGGAAGCTGAGATCGGCCAGATCTACGTGCCGATGGTCAACTGGATGCTGCTGATCCTGGTGGTGGGCGTGGTGCTGGCGTTCAAAAAGTCCGACAACCTGGCCGCCGCCTATGGCATTGCCGTAACGACCACGATGGTCATCACGACAGTGCTGGCGGCAGTGGTGATGCGCTCAGTCTGGCGTTGGCATCCGGCGCTGGTAACGCTCGTGAGCCTCTGTTTCCTGGTGGTCGACATGGCGTTCTTCTCGGCCAACCTCTTGAAGATCCGCGATGGCGGTTGGTTCCCGCTGACGCTGGGCGCCGGTGTGTTCTTCCTGCTGATGACCTGGTACAAGGGCAAGAAGCTTCTGCGTGCTCGCAGCCTGGAGGACGGCATTCCGCTCGAGCCGTTCCTGGCTGGGTTGCTGGCGCATCCGCCGCATCGTGTCGAGGGCACGGCCGTTTTCCTGACCGGCAATACCGAGTTCGTGCCGGTGTCGTTGCTGCATAACCTGAAGCACAACCGCGTGCTCCACGAGCGCGTGATCTTCATCAGCTTCGTCACGCGCGATATACCCTACGTGGACGACAAGCACCGCGTGTCCGTGCGCGATCTGGGCAGCGGCATCTACATCGCCCGCGCGGAATACGGCTTCAAGGAAACGCCGGACGTGTACCGTGTACTTGAACTGGGTCAGCCGCAGATCGGCACGCGCTGCGAGCTGATGGATACGTCGTTTTTCATCGCGCGCGAATCGGTGGTGCCGTCCAAGTTGCCGGGCATGTCGATGTGGCGTGAGCGTTTGTTTGCGTGGATGCATCAGAACGGCGCCAAGCCGTCGGACTTCTTCCACATCCCTGCGAACCGCGTGGTGGAGTTGGGCACGAAGGTCGAGATCTGACCGACCGTATCGCTGCATAACAAACGGCCCGTGCGAGAGAGACGCACGGGCCGTTTTGTTTGGGGGTCAGGCGATGTTCAGGTTAGATCTTCGAGGCCTCGCGGTCGCGTTTGTGCACTTCGTGGTTGCGCGCGTGTACGTCGTGGTTGCGATCCTTGACGTCGGCGTGGAGGTCCTTGCGGTCCTGGTGCAAGTCACGGCGGTCGGCGTTGACCTGATGCTGATCTTGAGCGCGTTGCTTGCTCCAGTATTCGGCACCCTTGACGTTGCCGTTCGCCAGATCGCGGTTTTCGCGGCGTTGTGCGGTATTGCGCTCGGCGCGTTCGTCAGCCAGGGCGGCCTTGTCCTTGCCGATATCGGCACGGTCTTGGCGAATGTCGCGGTTGTCGTGACGGATGTCGCGGTTGTCCTGATGAATCTTCTGGTTGTCTTGCTGGATTTGCGTAACAGGCGACACAGGAGCTGGCGGCGTGGTCTGCGCGAAAGCGGCGGTACCGGCAACAGCAAGCAGGGCAGCGATCAGGGTGTGGCTCGTCTTCATGGAGTTTCTCCTCGTGGGTGCCAGGCGGTGTGTGCCTGTGTCTCCATAACGGGCTGAAGAGACCGGTCGACGACGCGCGAGTGTTAGGAAAGATCCAGGCGCGTAAGGACTTGTAACAGGCGCGCCGAGTCATGAAAAAACCCGCCGAGTCCGAAAACCGGGCGGGTTCCGCTAAACAGAGTGCGCGTTAGCGCTTGAGCTTGGCGAAGGCTTCCGCCATGGCGCCGGACGGTTCCGGCGCGCGACGCTGCTGGCCACCGTGGCGATTGCCGCCACTGCTCGGGCGATCACCACCGCCGGTACGCGCAGGCGCCTGGCCGGGCTCGTCAGACAGGCGCATCGTCAGGCCGATGCGGTTGCGCTTCACGTCCACTTCCATCACCTTGACCTTGACGATCAAGCCGGGCTTGACCACCTCGTGCGGGTCGCGCACGAACTTGGTCGACAGCGCCGACACGTGTACCAGACCATCCTGATGCACGCCGATGTCGATGAACGCGCCAAACGCTGCTACGTTCGTCACCACGCCTTCGAGCACCATGCCCGGCTGCAGGTCCTTGATGTCTTCGACGCCGTCCTGGAATGTCGCCGTCTTGAACTCGGGGCGCGGGTCGCGGCCGGGCTTCTCCAGTTCAGAAAGAATGTCGACCACGGTCGGCAGGCCGAACTTCTCGTCGGTGAAGTCGCGAGCGGTCAGGCCACGCAGCGCCTCGCGGTTGCCGAGCACGTCGCCGATGCCTTTCTTGATGCTGTCCAGAATGCGCTTGACCACCGGATACGCCTCGGGGTGCACCGAGGAGCGATCAAGCGGATTGTCGCCGTCATTGATGCGCAGAAAGCCGGCGGCCTGCTCGAACGTCTTGTCGCCCAGGCGTGGCACTTTCTTGAGCGCGTCGCGGTTGGTGAACGCGCCGTTGGCATCGCGGTATTCGACGATGTTCTTGGCGAGGATCGAGTTCAGCCCCGATACACGCGCCAGCAGCGGGGCAGAGGCCGTGTTCACATCCACGCCGACCGCGTTGACGCAATCCTCGACGATGGCGTCCAGCGCGCGGGCCAGCTCGCGCTGGTTCACGTCGTGCTGATACTGGCCGACGCCGATCGACTTCGGGTCGATTTTCACAAGTTCGGCCAGCGGGTCTTGTAGGCGACGCGCGATCGACACCGCGCCACGCAGCGACACATCCAGCTCCGGGAATTCCTTGGCCGCCAGCTCCGACGCCGAATACACCGACGCGCCAGCCTCGCTCACCACGATCTTGGTCAGCTTCAGCTCCGGAGCGTTACGCATGAGGTCTTGCACCAGCTTGTCGGTCTCGCGGCTTGCCGTGCCGTTGCCGATTGAAACCAGTGCCACGCCGTGCTGCTTGGCCAGACGGGCCATCGTCGCGAGCGAACCGTTCCAGTCGCGGCGCGGTTCGTGCGGGTAGATCGTGGCGGTTTCGAGCAGCTTGCCAGTGTGGTCCACCACCGCGATCTTGCAGCCCGTGCGGATGCCCGGATCGACGCCCATTACTGCCTTGGGGCCAGCCGGCGCGGCCAGCAGCAGGTCGTGCAGATTGCGGCCGAAGATCTTGATGGCCTCGGCCTCAGCGGATTCGCGCAGTTGCGTGAGGAGTTCGGTCTCGATATGCGGCTGGACCTTCACGCGCCAGCACCAGCGGCACACGTCCGACAGCCACTTGTCAGCCGCGCGGCCCTTGTTCTCGATGCCGACATGGCGCGCGATCATGACTTCGCACGGGTGCGGAATTAGCGCGTCCTGTTCTTCGCCCAAACCGAGCTTCACGAACAGCACGCCCGCGTTGCGGCCGCGGAACAGCGCCAGCGCGCGGTGCGACGGTACGTTGCGGATCGGCTCGCTGTACGCGTAGTAATCGCGGAATTTTTCTTCTTCGGCAGTTTCCTTGCCTTCCACCACCGTCGACGAAACCTGGCCCTGATTCCAAAGGTGGTCGCGCACCTTGCCAAGCAGCTCGGCCGTCTCGCCAAACTGTTCGGAGAGGATGTCGCGCGCGCCGTCCAGCGCAGCCTTCACGTCTGGCACGCCGCCATCGGCAGTCGGATTGCCGTTGACGAACTTGGCGGCTTCGGTTTGAGGGTCGAGCGTCGGGTCGGCCAGCAGTGCCTGGGCCAGCGGCTCCAGGCCGCATTCGCGAGCGATCTGGGCGCGCGTGCGGCGCTTGGGCTTGTAGGGCAGGTAGAGATCTTCCAGCACCTGCTTGGTCTCGGCCGCCTCGATGGCGGTGCGCAGGGCATCGGTCAGCTTGCCTTGCTCTTCAATGGAAGCCAGGATGGCCGCGCGGCGGTCTTCCAGTTCGCGCAGGTACAGCAGGCGTTCTTCCAGGTTGCGCAGTTGCGTGTCGTCCAGGTTGTCCGTCACTTCCTTGCGGTAACGTGCAATAAAGGGCACGGTGGCGCCTTCGTCCAGCAGTTGCACGGCGGCGGCAACCTGCTGCGGCCTGACCGCCAGTTCAGTGGCGATGCGGGAGACGATCTTCTGCAACACGGAATCAGTCATTGCTTCCAGAGAGTGCGATGGAAAGCCGCGCATTTTGCCACAACGCGAACCCTGTTCCTGAGCTGAAATCCGTGGCCGCGCGGCGTTTGCCGCACAGGCGCGGTGATAAAATGCGCGTTATGCCTACGCTCCTGTTTTCTGTCCGTCGCCGCGCTCCTGCGCGCCGCGCTTCCCGTTTGGTTCTGCCGGCGTCCGTGCTCAGTGCCGCGCTGGTGGCCGCGCCTGTATGGAGCCAGTCTCAGCCGGCCTCTGCGCCAGCCGCTGCGGTGCCCGCCACACAGCCCGATTTCGGCGCCGAGCACGATCGCATCACCAGCGCCAAATCTTGGGCCGAATACCGCTATGCCCAGGCTGAGCGCGCCTGCTATGACAAATTCCTCGTCACGCACTGCATCGACAAGGCCAAGGATGTGCGCCGCACGGAACTCCACACCATCCGCGAACGTGAGTTGGCACTGGACGAAGCCGAGCGTGCCGACCGCGCAGCCCGCCGCGACCAGGAACGCGCCATCCGCGAGGCTCAGTACAACGCCGAACGCCCCCAGCGTGAAGCCGCCGAGCAGAAGAATCGCACCGATTTCTCGAACAAGCAGGAACAGCAGCGCCTGAACGAAGCGCAGCGCCAGGCCGAAGCGCCGCAGCGCGCCGCCAACGCGCAGGCCGCGGCCAAGAAGCAGGCCGATTACGATGCCAAGCTGAAGGCTGCGCAGGAGCAGGGCGCAGCCAACGCCGCCAAGCGGGCCGAAAGCGTCAAGCAATTCCAGGAAAAGCAGCAAGACGCGGCCAAGCGCCAGAAAGAACTGGAAGAGCGCCGCGAACAAACCAAGCGCCGCAACGAGCAAAACCAGAACAACACCAGTCCGCTGGGGTTCTAAACTTCAGCCAAGGCCGGGCTTCCGGAGGGAGAGCGATGGACAGCGATCTGAACACGATCTCGCGTCGCATCATTGAATTGCAGATCGAGCACCGCGATCTCGATTTCCTGATCGACCGGCTGGCAGGTACGGCCGGTCACGACGAGTTGCAGCTGCGCCGCCTCAAGAAGCGCCGCCTGAAACTCAAGGACACCATCACCCTGCTACAGTTGCAGCTTGAGCCGGACGTGCCGGCTTAGCGCCTGCCCAAAGTTGGTTCGATTTTCATCCCGAGAGGCCGCAATTACGTGCGGCCTCCGTCATTTGACTCCACGGATTCCGCGTTGACTTCGCTTTCCCCGCTGGCCGAGCCGTCGGCTGATTCCGACGCCGATACCAGCGATGCTTCGGTTCCCGCCGCCTCTCCACCTACCGATGCTCATCATGGCGAGCTGGCTACGCTCTTTGCCGATGACGGCACGCTGGCCAAGGGTATCGATGGCTACCGGCCCCGTAGTGCGCAGCTGACGATGGCGCAGGCGGTGGCCAATGCCATCGAGGCTGCCGATTCGATCATCGTCGAGGCCGGTACGGGCACGGGGAAAACCTACGCTTACCTTGTCCCGGCGATGCTCTGGGGCGGCAAGGTGATCCTGTCCACCGGGACGAAGAACCTGCAGGACCAGCTCTTCCTGCGCGACATCCCGACCGTGCGCAAGGCGCTGAATGCGCCGGTGTCGGTGGCGCTGCTCAAGGGCCGCGCCAATTACGTCTGTCATTACCACGTGGAGCGCACGTCGCAGAACGGGCGCCTTTCTTCGCGCCAGGACGCCGCGTGGCTGCGCCAGATCAACCTCTTCCTGAAGACAACGAAAACAGGCGACAAAGCCGAACTTGCTAGCGTGCCCGAGAACGCGCCGGTGTGGAACCTCGTCACGTCCACGCGCGACAACTGCCTGGGTTCGGACTGCGCGTATTACAAAGACTGCTTCGTCATGCGCGCCCGCAAGGAGGCGCAGCAGGCCGACGTGGTGGTAGTCAACCATCACCTGTTCTTCGCAGACGTGATGTTGAAGGACACCGGCATGGCCGAACTGCTGCCCGCCGCCAACACGATCATCTTCGACGAAGCCCACCAGCTGCCCGAAACCGCCACGTTGTTTTTTGGCGAGACCATCTCGACGAACCAGATTCTCGAGCTTGCGCGCGACAGCGTGGCCGAAGGCCTTTCGCATGCACGCGATGCGGTGGATTGGGTCGCGATTGCCGCGCCGCTGGAGCGGGCCGCGCGTGATCTGCGTCTGGTCTTCCGCCAGGACGGCTCACGCCTGTCGATCAAGCAGATCGACAATGATGCGGCACTCGCCAAGCCGTTCTACGAGGTGTTGCCGAAGCTGGAGCAGGCGCTTTCCGACTTTACCGGCGCGCTGGAAGCCCAGGCCGAGCGCGCCGAGACCATCGAGCAATGCCATCGCCGCGCCGCGGCGCTGTGTGAAAAGCTTGATGCGTGGGCCGATCCCAAACCGCCGAAGGTGCCAAAGAAGGAAGGTGGCGACGAGGGCAAGGAGGGCGAGAGCGCGGCCCCCGTCGACGAACGTGTGCGCTGGGTCGAGGTGTTCGCCAATTCCGTGCAGTTGCATCTGACGCCGTTGTCGATCGCGCCGATTTTTTCGCGCCAACGTGCCGGCCAGCCGCGCGCGTGGGTCTTCACCTCCGCCACGCTTTCGGTGCGCGGCAACTTCACGCACTACGCCGCACAGTTGGGCCTGGATCGTGATCGCTCGATGACGCTCGACAGCCCGTTCGATTACGCCTCGCAAGGCTTGCTCTATGTGCCGCGCGATCTGCCGCAGCCGAGCGATCCGCGCTTTACCGATGCGGTACTCGATGCCACCTTGCCGCTCATTGAGGCAGCGGGTGGTAAGACGTTCTTGCTATGCACGACGTTGCGCGCAGTGAACCGCGCCGCCGAACGCTTGACGGACGAATTCGCGCAACGCGGGTGGGATTTCCCGCTGCTTGTGCAGGGCCAGGCCAGCCGTACGGAACTCCTGGACCGTTTTCGCGCGCTCGGCAACGCCGTGCTGATCGGGAGCCAGAGCTTCTGGGAGGGCGTGGACGTACGCGGTGAGGCGCTCTCGCTGGTCGTGATCGACAAGTTGCCGTTCGCCCCACCCGATGATCCGGTGCTGAGCGCCCGGATGGAGGCCCTGGAGAAAAAGGGGCTGAGCCCGTTTGCCGTGCACCAACTGCCGCATGCGGTGATCACGCTCAAGCAAGGTGCCGGCCGGTTGATTCGCTCGGAGACCGATCGCGGCGTGCTGATGATCTGCGACCCTCGCTTGGTCGAGAAAAACTACGGTCGCCAGATCTGGCAGAGCCTGCCGCCGTTCAAGCGTACGCGCGAGGCCGAGACCGCCGCCGAGTTCCTGCGTTCCCTGCGGCCGGATTCGGATGATCCGCCTGCCGGCGACCTTGAAGACTGATCCGCACGCACAAACAAAAAGCCCGGCCAATCGACCGGGCTTTTTGCTGTGCAGTTCAAGCCTTGCTTACCACCATTGGTACCAGGGCTTGTCTTTCTTGCGCTGGCCGTAGGCGAGGAAGTCGCTCTTCGGGTAGTTCTGCTTGATGATGCGTTCGGTGTCGTCGCGCATGTCCTTCATGCCCAGCGCTTCGTACGACTTCATCATGATGTACAGCGCTTCTTCCACAGCCGGGGCGCGATCGTAATCCTTGATGGCGTCCTGTGCGCGGTTGACGGCGGCCAAGTAAGCGCCACGGCGATAGTAGTAGCGCGCGGCGCCCACTTCATGCTCGGCCATCGCGTTCACGATGTATTGCATGCGCTGCGTGGCGTCCGGCGTGTACTTGCTGTTCGGGAAACGCGTGATCAGCGTCTTGAACGCGTCGTAGGCAGAGCGCGCCGCCTTCGGGTCGCGCTCGCTCAAGTCCTGGTTCGAGAAGCGGCCGAGCCAACCCAGGTTGTCGTTGAAGTTGATCAGGCCCTTGAGGTAATAGGCGTAATCCACACTGGGGTGATTCGGGTGCAGCTGGATGAAGCGATCAACCGAGGCCAGCGCGGCAGCCGTTTCGCCATCCTTGTAGTTGGCGTAGGCGGTTTCGATCTGGGCTTGCTGGGCGTACGGCCCGAACGGATAGCGGCTTTCGAGCTTTTCGTAGTACTTGACCGCCTTGGCGTAGTCACCGCCGTCGAGCGAATCCTTCGCTTCCGAATATAATTTGTTAGCTGACCAGCCAGCAGTTTCGTCTTGCTGTTCCGGCAGGATGCCGCAGGCCGAGATAGCCAGACATGCAACGCCTGCTACCAACACTGCTCCGATTTGTGCGCGGATTCGACTGCCGATTCGATTGCCGATTCGACTTCCAATACGCGCCTGCTTTACGCTCGTGACCGACATGGGCACCTTTTCTGAATGAAAAATCGCATCAAGCATTATAGCCCAAGCCCTGTGTCAGACGACGCACTGGCTGACGTTTCCCTCACTGCGCCGGAGACGGAAGACGCCCTCGATGATGAGGCGCTCGATTTGCATGCCGCAGATGCGGCACCGGCGGTCGAACCGATCATCGTCGAGATTCCGGAAGCCATGCACGGCGAGCGCCTAGACAAGGCGCTTGCCAAGCTGCTGCCCGATTATTCGCGCAGCCGCCTGCAGCAATGGATTGACGCAGGTGCGGTGCGCCTGCGGGGTGAAGTCGTGCGCCCGCGTGCGGCCATCTCCGGCGGTGACCGCATTGAAGTCGTCCCGCAGCGCGCGGCAGACGAAAGCGCCTTCGTTGCCGAGCCCATCGATCTGGATGTGGTGTACGAAGACGACACGCTGCTCGTCATCAACAAGCCTGCCGGCCTTGTGGTGCATCCGGCTGCGGGTAACTGGAGCGGCACGGTGCTCAATGGCCTGCTGCACCGCTATCCCGACGCCGTGGAGTTGCCGCGTGCCGGCATCGTCCACCGCCTCGACAAGGACACCTCCGGCCTGATGGTGGTTGCCCGTACGCTACCAGCGCAAACCGATCTCGTGCGCCAACTGCAGGCACGTACCGTCAAGCGGACTTATCTTGCGCTGGTGTGGGGCGAAACGCCGGAGGAGGCCACGATCGACGCCCCGATCGGCCGGGACCCGCGCGACCGCACGCGCATGGCCATCATCGAGACGGCCAGCGGCAAGCCGGCGCGCACGCATTTCAAGACGCTGGACGTGGTGGACCTCGGGCGCGCGCAGGTATCGCTGGTGCGCTGCCAGCTCGAGACCGGTCGTACACACCAGATCCGTGTGCACTTTGAATCGGAGGGGCATCCTCTGCTTGGCGATCCGGTGTACACGCGCAACTTCCGCCGTGGCAAGCCACAGACAATCAAGGCGCAGCTGCCGGTGCCATTTACGCGGCAGGCGCTGCACGCGGTGCGCCTGGGGCTCGTGCATCCTGCATCGGGCAAATCGGTGCACTGGGAAGCTGGCGTGCCCGACGATTTCGCCGATCTTCTGGAAGCCCTGGACCTGGATCCCGATGCCGATATCAACTGACTGGATCGTTCCCGACTGGCCTGCGCATCCGCATGTCAAAGCGCTGGCCACGACCCGCCTGGGTGGCGTCAGCACAGGGCCTTACGGATTGGCCGGTGGTTTGCCGGGCGGTCTGAACCTTGGTCAGCACGTTGGTGATGTGCCGGAAGCCGTTGAACAGAACCGCCGCATCCTGCGTGCAGCGCTACCCGCCGAGCCGGCGTGGATGGAGCAGGTGCACGGCACCAGCGTGGCGGATCTTGATCAACTCGTCGGCACGTCCGCGCCTGTGGTTGCCGACGCGGCGGTGGCGTCGTGGCGGGATCGCGTCTGCGTGGTGATGACGGCGGATTGTCTGCCTGTCTTGCTGAGCGACGCTCGCGGCGTAACCGTGGGTGCGGCGCATGCGGGCTGGCGCGGTCTATGCGGTGGCGTGATCGAGCGCACGCTGGATGCAATGACGCAACGGTTGCGCGCCAGCGGCCAGGAAGCCGATCCAACGTGGCTGGCATGGCTGGGGCCGGCCATTGGGCCATCGTGCTTTGAAGTGGGTGCGGAAGTGCGCCAAGCCTTTATCGACGCCGCTCAGCCCGGTGAATTACCTGCCACCCAGGCGGCCTTCGTGGAAGGCGCATCCGCGGGCAAGTTCTTCGCTGATCTGTATGTGTTGGCCCGACTGCGGCTGGCACGCGCCGGCTGTACTGACGTGTACGGCGGTGGCCTATGCACGATGAAGGACGCCGAGCGCTTCTATTCGTACCGTCGGGAGCGCACCACGGGCCGCATGGCGACGCTGATCTGGCGCGCGGAGTGAGCGTTCAGGCGGCGCCGTCGCCTGCATCGCTGCTCAGCGTGGGGGCCGTGTCCGCCTTGTCTTGCGCGGCTTCCTGGGCTTTGCGGCGGCGCCTGCGTGCCGGCGTGCCGACAATCCAGAGGAAGAGCGATAGCGGCGCCACGCCGTAGAAGACAAATGTGCCGATGCCGGCAATCCAAGATTGCTCAGTCAAGGACATCATCAACACGACGTAGAGCCAGGCGATGGCGACGATATACATGGGAAAAAGCAGTGCCCGGCATTGGCGCAATGCAGCAGTCTCGCACGAAATTGCGCAAATTGGACCATAGCCCCGGTTCTGTGCTTAGCCATTTGGTCAGAGCTGTTTTCGGCGAATGTGGCAAAACCCGCGCTGGCTGGGCGTTTCCGGCCGATCATTGACTAACTCCGATTGACAGCCTTGAAACGGCAAGGCAACAATGCCCCGCAATACTACGAGTTGCGCCGCCGTTCCAACCGGAGCGGCGCATATCGTCGGATCGAGGGCACTATGGCATCGCGTCAATCGACATCATCCAAAGCATCTAGCGCCCACACTCAAGCTCCCTGGCAGGGCTTGTCGGACCCTACGCAGTGGGCGGAGCAGTTCAAGCAATGGCAAGCCTTTGCGGGCGCCTTCGCACAACCCGGTGCCGCGGCTCCGGGTCTTGGCCAGTTCAACGGCGCAGCGATGGGCGAAGGCGCGGTTCCCTTCGCGCTGATCCCGCACGATCGGCTGGCCGAAATTCAGCAGAAATATCTTGAAGAGTGGCTCCAGATCTGGCGCCACATGAGCACCGGCGAAAGCGCAGAGGCCGTGGCGCCGTCTGATCGCCGCTTCTCGAACGATGCCTGGCGCAAGAGCCCGCTCTACGGCTATGCCGCCGCGTTCTACGTGCTTAACGCCCGCACGCTGATGGAAATGGCCGACGCCGTGCAGGCTGACGCCAAGACCCGCGAGCGCGTGCGTTTTGCCGTGTCGCAATGGACGGCCGCCATGTCGCCGTCCAACTTCCTTGCGACCAACCCAGAGGCCCAGAAGCATCTGATTGAATCGCGTGGCGAATCCCTGCGTACCGGCATCCTGAACATGCTGCAGGACATGGAGCGCGGCAAGATCTCGCAGACCGACGAAACGGCGTTCGAGATCGGCCGCAATGTCGCCAACAGCGAAGGCGCCGTCGTCTTCGAGAACGATTACTTCCAGCTCATCCAGTACAAGCCGCTGACGACCAAGGTGCATGCGCGCCCGCTGCTGCTGGTGCCGCCCTGCATCAACAAGTTCTACATCCTGGATCTGCAGCCGGCCAATTCGCTGGTGCGCTATGCGGTGGAGCAGGGCAATACCGTGTTCCTGGTGTCGTGGCGCAATCCGGACGCGAGCATGGCGTCCCGCACGTGGGACGACTACATCGAAGGCGGCGCGATCGAGGCCATTCGCGTAGCGCGCGAAATTTCTGCGCAGGACCAGATCAATGTGCTGGGCTTTTGCGTGGGCGGAACGATCCTCTCGACTGCCCTGGCCGTGCTGGCGGAGCGCGGCGAGCATCCGGCCGCAAGCCTGACGCTGCTGACCACGCTGCTCGACTTTACGGACACCGGCATTCTCGACGTGTTCGTCGATCAAGCCCAGGTGGAAATGCGTGAGAAGACCATCGGCAGCAATGCGCCGACCGGTCCGGGCCTGCTGCGCGGTGTGGAGCTGGCAAACACGTTCTCGTTCCTGCGCCCGAACGATCTGGTCTGGAACTACGTTGTCGAGAATTATCTGAAGGGCAAGACGCCCGCGCCGTTTGACCTGCTGTACTGGAATGGCGACTCCACCAACCTGCCTGGCCCGTGGTACTGCTGGTATTTGCGCCATACGTATCTGCAGAACGACCTCAAAACGCCGGGCAAGCTGAAGGTGAACGGCACACCGGTGGATCTCGGCAAGATCGACGTGCCGGTCTACATCTACGGCTCGCGTGAAGACCACATCGTCCCGTGGAAGTCCGCTTATGGCTCTGTGCCGCTGCTCAAGGGCAAGCGGCGTTTCGTGCTGGGTGCCTCGGGACATATCGCAGGCGTGATCAACCCGCCCGCGGCCAACAAGCGTTCGCATTGGATCAATCCCAAGCTGCCCGATACCGCCGATGCGTGGCTCGAGGGTGCCAAGGAGCATCCGGGCAGCTGGTGGCCGGATTGGTCAACGTGGTTGGCATCACATGCCGGCGCGCAGAAGGCTGCACCCAAGAGCTACGGCAATGCGGACTACCCGGCCATCGAGCCGGCGCCTGGCCGCTACGTCAAACAGAAAGCGTAAGATCGCGCGCATGAACCCCCGTTGCCGTCGCGGCTTCGGCCGCTGACGGTGTCCAACGACCCTCTCTTTCGACAGTGGAAGGTAAGCAAATGACCGATGTTGTGATCGTATCGGCGGTACGCACCGCCGTGGGCAAGTTTGGTGGCTCGCTGGCGAAGATCGCTGCGCCTGAGCTTGGCGCGGCCGTTATCCGCGAAGCGCTGGCGCGTGCCAAGGTGGCACCGGATCAGGTGAGCGAAGTCATCATGGGCCAAGTGCTGACGGCAGGCTCGGGCCAGAACCCGGCGCGCCAGTCCGTCATCAAGGCCGGGCTGCCGAACATGGTGCCCGGCCTGACCATCAACAAGGTGTGCGGCTCGGGCCTGAAGGCCGTGATGCTGGCCGCCAACGCCATCATGGCGGGTGATGCCGAGATCGTCGTGGCCGGTGGCCAAGAAAACATGTCCGCCGCGCCGCACGTCCTGCCGGGCTCGCGCGATGGTTTCCGCATGGGCGATGCCAAGCTTATTGATTCGATGATTGTGGATGGGCTGTGGGACGTCTACAACCAATACCACATGGGCATCACGGCCGAGAACGTCGCCAAGGAATACGGCATCACGCGTGAAGCACAGGACGAGTTTGCCGTGGCATCGCAGAACAAGGCTGAAGCTGCGCAGAAGTCGGGCCGCTTCAACGACGAAATCGTTCCGATCCTGATCCCGCAGCGCAAGGGCGATCCGATTGCCTTTACGCAGGACGAGTTCGTTCGCCATGGCGCCACGCTCGAATCGATGGTTGGGTTGAAGCCCGCCTTCGACAAGGCCGGCACGGTGACGGCGGCCAACGCCTCGGGCCTGAACGATGGCGCCGCCGCTGTCGTGGTGATGTCGGCAGCCAAGGCCAAGGAACTGGGTCTGACGCCGCTGGCCACGATCCGTGCGTACGCGAGCGCCGGTCTGGATCCGAAGGTCATGGGCATGGGGCCGGTACCGGCATCGCAGCGCTGCCTGTCGCGCGCCGGCTGGTCGGTGGGCGATCTGGACCTGATGGAGATCAACGAGGCGTTCGCCGCTCAGGCGCTGGCAGTGCATCAGCAGATGGGCTGGGATACGTCCAAGGTCAACGTCAATGGCGGTGCGATTGCGATCGGTCACCCGATCGGCGCGTCGGGCTGCCGCATCTTGGTCACGCTGTTGCACGAAATGCAGAAGCGCGATGCGAAGAAGGGCCTGGCCTCGCTGTGTATCGGCGGCGGCATGGGCGTGGCACTGGCGGTTGAGCGTCCGTAAGTTTTTTTGCAGTGGGATTGGCGTGAGGCGGAACGAACGCCACACACGCCAATCCGAGACACCTGAGCATTTGCTGCCTGGCAAGAGGCCAGGCAGTTCTAACAACAAGGACTAGGAGTGGACATGACCAAACGCATTGCATACGTCACCGGTGGCATGGGCGGTATCGGAACGGCGATTTGCCAGCGCTTGGCGCGCGACGGCTTCACCGTTGTCGCAGGCTGCGGCCCGAACTCGCCGCGCAAGGCGAAATGGCTCGAACAGCAAAAGGCGCTCGGTTTCGATTTCGTGCCGTCCGAGGGCAACGTCGGTGATTGGGAGTCCACCAAGGCAGCGTTCGACAAGGTCAAGGCTGAAGTGGGTGAGGTGGATGTCCTGATCAACAACGCCGGCATCACGCGCGACGTGGTGTTCCGCAAGATGACCCGCGCCGACTGGGATGCAGTGATCGACACCAACCTGACTTCGCTGTTCAACGTGACCAAGCAGGTCATCGACGGCATGGCGGATCGCGGCTGGGGCCGTATCGTCAACATCTCGTCGGTGAACGGCCAGAAGGGGCAGTTTGGCCAGACCAACTACTCGACGGCCAAGGCTGGCTTGCATGGCTTCACGATGGCGCTGGCGCAGGAAGTCGCAACCAAGGGCGTAACGGTCAACACGGTGTCGCCCGGCTATATCGCCACCGACATGGTGAAAGCGATTCGTCAGGATGTGCTCGACAAGATCATTGGCACCATCCCGGTAAAGCGCTTGGGCGAGCCGACCGAGATCGCCTCGATCTGCGCTTGGCTGGCATCTGAAGAATCTGGTTTCTCCACCGGCGCGGACTTCTCCCTCAACGGCGGCCTGCACATGGGCTGATGCTCCCACGCCCATGCTGCAGCATGGGCGCAGCAATTTTTCCCCTGAATTTGCCTGCATGCTGCAATGCTCGATTGCATTGCAGCAGGCTTTTTGCATCCTGTCGGGGCAACTGTCCGAGTGCGTGAGCCGCATCAAAATGCTGCGGGTTTTTACCGGGGGAGGTCGCCTTTTCTTTGCAAGGCGATCCGCATAGAATCCAACCACGGAGGCGCTCCGCAGGGAGACACGGGGCGTCCGATCATAACCGGATGCATCTGCGCTGCTCTTGAATGCAGCATTCGCACGCAGATCGGAACAACCGGGCAACCGCGTATTTTGCTGCGTCGCTCGGTGCAGTCATTTCGCACTGCATCGGCTGCACCGCAGCAGCATCGCCAACACGGAAAGGCACGATGGCCACCAGCAAGAAGGGCACCGAACGGCTGATCAAGAAATATCCCAACCGCCGGCTCTACGATACCCAAACCAGCACGTACATCACGCTGGCAGACGTCAAGCAGCTCGTGATGGAAACTGAAGAGTTTCGCGTTGTTGATGCGAAATCCGGTGAAGACCTGACCCGCAGCATCCTGCTGCAGATCATCCTGGAAGAGGAAACCGGCGGTGTGCCGATGTTCTCCGGCGCGATGCTCGCTCAGATCATCCGTTTCTATGGCAACGCCATGCAGGGCATGATGGGCACGTATCTGGAAAAGAACATCCAGGCGTTTGTCGACATCCAGAGCAAGCTGGCCGAAAACTCCAAGGATCTGTACAGCGGCAACTCCTTCAACCCTGACATGTGGTCGCAATTCATGAACATGCAGGGGCCGATGATGCAAGGCATGATGAGCAACTACATCGAGCAGAGCAAAAACCTGTTCGTGCAGATGCAGGAGCAGATGCAGAGTCAAGCCAAGAACATGTTCGGGACATTCCCGTTCAATCAGCCGCCCGAGAAGAAGTAAGTTTGGCTGGCTGGCAAAACAAGGCGAATCGCATGGCGGTTCGCCTTTTTTATTGGGCGCGCGTGGGTGAGGGCGGCAAGGTAAAATACCGATCTTTCAGGTGAGGCATACGCCTCTCCGACGATCACGATTCCCGCTTCGGTCTCCCATGTTTGATGTTCGCTCCCGGCCCGTGCGCCGGCCGTCTTCCGTTTTCGCATGAGCCGTCTTTTGCTTGCCCCGATGGAAGGGGTCGCAGATTACGTCATGCGCGACGTGCTGACCCAAGCTGGCGGCTACGACGGATGCGTCTCGGAGTTCGTCCGGGTGACGGGCTCGTTGCTGCCCGCGCGCACGTACGAACGTGAGACGCCCGAGATCCGCAACGGCGGCTATACCGCCAGCGGCACGCCGATGACCATCCAGCTCCTTGGCAGCGATCCGGAATGGCTGGCACGCAATGCGGCATACGCGGCGTCCCTTACGCCGCATGGCATCGACCTCAACTTCGGTTGCCCGGCCAAGGTCGTGAACCGGCACGGCGGCGGCGCCATGTTGCTCGCCACGCCGGAAGTGCTGTACGACATCGTGCATGCCGTGCGAGCCGCCGTGCCGGCCAACATTTCGGTGACGGCGAAGATGCGGCTCGGCGTTTCCGATACTTCCCGAGCGATTGATTGTGCGACGGCCCTGGCGGAGGGCGGTGCCGAATCGCTCGTCGTGCATGCCCGCACGCGCGACCACGGCTACCGTCCTCCTGCCCATTGGGACTGGATTGCACGTATCGCCGACGCCGTAAGCATCCCCGTGACCGCCAACGGCGAGGTCTGGACGGTGGCTGATTGGGAGCGTTGTCGCGCCGTCAGCGGCTGCGATGACGTGATGATCGGCCGTGGCGCCGTATCTGACCCATTCCTGGCCCAACGCATTCGCGGGCAGATGGATCAAGCGCCGTCTGCGGCGGAATGGCCGGTTGTGCTGGGCTTTCTCGCCGATTATCTGAAAAAGCTGCATGCGCGCATCTCGGCCAAACATGAGCATGGCCGCGTCAAACTGTGGCTCAGCTATCTGAAGCGGACGTGGCCGCAGGCCGCGGAACTGCACGATGCGATCCGCAGACTGCAAGACGCGCTGGAAATCGAGCGCGTGATCGAACAGATGCAGCTTCGGCTTGGCCGCCCAGGCGCGGCTAACGGTTAAAATACGCAACTGCGCGGCACACCCCGTGTGCACAGCGCAAATCCTCTCCCACATCAGGTTGTTTCCATGTCCGACGTCAGTACCCAGAGCCCCAAGGTGGGGTTCGTCAGTCTCGGTTGTCCCAAGGCCTTGGTCGATTCCGAGCAGATCATCACCCAACTGCGCGCGGAGGGGTATGAGATCTCCGGCACGTACGGTGGGGCGGACCTGGTGGTCGTCAATACCTGCGGCTTCATCGACGAGGCTGTCCAGGAAAGCCTGGATGCGATTGGCGAGGCGTTGGCCGAGAACGGCAAGGTGATCGTGACCGGCTGCCTGGGTGCCAAGAAGGACGCCGCAGGCCAGGACATCATCACCAACGTACACCCGAAGGTGCTGGCTGTGACCGGCCCCCACGCGCTGGGCGAGGTGATGGAAGCGGTGCACACGCACCTGCCCAAGCCGCACGACCCGTTCATCGATCTGGTGCCGCCGCAAGGCATCAAGCTCACGCCCAAGCACTACGCGTATCTGAAGATTTCCGAAGGCTGCAACCACCGCTGCAGCTTCTGCATCATCCCGTCGATGCGTGGCGATCTCGTCTCGCGTCCGGTGGCCGAAGTGATGCTGGAGGCGGAAAACCTGCTGAAGGCCGGCGTCAAGGAACTGCTCGTCATCTCCCAGGACACCAGCGCTTATGGCGTCGATGTGAAATTCCGCATGGGCTTCTGGAATGGCCGCCCGCTGAAGACGCGCATGACCGAGCTGGTGGGCGCGCTTGGCGAGTTGGCGTCGCAGTACGGCGCCTGGGTGCGCCTGCATTACGTCTACCCGTACCCGAGCGTGGACGAGGTGATGCCGTTGATGGCCGAGGGCAAAGTCCTTCCGTATCTGGACGTGCCTCTGCAGCACGCCCACCCCGACGTGCTCAAGCGCATGAAGCGCCCGGCCAACGCCGAGAAAACGCTGGACCGCATCCGTGCCTGGCGCGAGGTCTGCCCGGAGTTGACCATCCGTAGCACATTCATCGCGGGCTTCCCGGGTGAAACGGAAGAGGAGTTCCAAACGCTACTCGACTTCATCGCCGAGGCAGAGCTGGACCGCGTGGGTTGCTTCGCGTATTCGCCGGTCGAAGGCGCCACCGCCAACGACTTGCCGGGCGCGCTGCCCGATGAGGTGCGCGAGGAGCGCCGCGCGCGCTTTATGGAAGTCGCCGAGCGCGTGTCTGCGCGCCGCCTCCAGCGCAAGGTTGGCAAGTCGCTGCGCGTGCTCGTGGATGAGGTTAATCAGGACGGCGGCATCGGCCGTTCGTCGGCGGATG
Source organism: Ralstonia pickettii (assembly GCF_000607165.1). Lineage (GTDB taxonomy): Bacteria > Pseudomonadota > Gammaproteobacteria > Burkholderiales > Burkholderiaceae > Ralstonia > Ralstonia holmesii. Next base: position 261,425 of record NZ_JFZG01000004.1, read on the forward strand.
CGCCAGAGATTGACGGCCTGGTCTATATCGCGCCGCCGTCCAAGCCATACAAGCGCTACAAGGCGGGCGATTTTGTTTCGGTCAAGATTACCGGCGCCGATGGTCACGACCTGTGGGGCGAGGTCTGATCCCCTTAGGTAGTCGTACCTAAAATTTGCGAACGGTCGTGCGTTTATACTGGCCGCCATCCAATTTCGATGGCACAGGAGACAGCAATGGCACGTGAAGTGGTGGTGGTCAGCGGCGTTCGTACCGCAATCGGAACGTTTGGCGGCAGCTTGAAGGATGTGGCGCCGTGCGAACTGGGCGCGCTCGTCGTGCGCGAGGCGCTGGCCCGCGCAAGTGTGAAGGGCGAAGATGTTGGCCACGTGGTGTTTGGCCACGTGATCAACACCGAGCCGCGCGACATGTATCTCTCGCGCGTGGCTGCGGTGAACGGCGGCGTGTCGGCCGAAACCCCCGCATTCAACGTCAACCGCCTGTGCGGCTCGGGCCTGCAGGCCGTGGTGAGCGCCGCGCAAACCGTTCTGCTTGGCGACGCCGACGTTGCCATTGCCGGCGGTGCAGAAAGCATGAGCCGTGCGCCTTACCTTGCGCCCGCCGCCCGTTGGGGTTCGCGCATGGGCGACGCCAAGATGGTCGACATGATGCTTGGCGCTCTGCACGACCCGTTCCACGCGATCCACATGGGGGTGACGGCGGAAAACGTTGCCCGCGAATTCGGCATCAGCCGCGAGCAGCAAGACCAGACCGCGCTGGAATCGCACCAGCGTGCATCGCGCGCCATCCAGGCCGGCTACTTCAAAGACCAGATCGTTCCGGTGACGATCAAGTCGCGCAAGGGCGATATCCAGTTCGATACCGATGAGCACGTCCGCCACGACGCGGTCATCGACGATATGACCAAGCTCAAGCCGGTCTTCACGAAAGAGAACGGCACGGTCACGGCAGGCAACGCTTCGGGCCTGAATGACGCGGCTGCCGCGCTGGTGCTGATGGAGCGCTCGGAGGCGGAGAAGCGCGGCCTCAAGCCATTGGCACGGCTGGTGTCGTACGGCCACGCTGGCGTGGATCCGAAGATCATGGGTATCGGCCCGGTGCCGGCCACACGCAAGGCGCTGGAGCGCGCAGGCCTGTCGGTGAAGGATCTGGATGTGATCGAAGCCAACGAGGCATTTGCCGCACAGGCCTGCGCGGTGACGAAGGAACTCGGCCTCGACCCGGCCAAGGTCAACCCGAACGGTTCGGGCATCTCGCTCGGCCACCCGATAGGCGCAACGGGTGCGCTTATCACGGTCAAGGCGCTGTACGAGCTGCAGCGCATCGGTGGTCGCTACGCGCTGGTGACCATGTGTATTGGTGGAGGACAAGGCATTGCGGCGGTGTTCGAACGCATCTGAACGCATTTTTTCGATTGAACGCCTGATTTGGCCCACTGGCGCGCTGCTTGCGCTGGTGCTGGCCGCAGGCGTGGCGCCGGTGTCCGCGCAGACGCCGGCCGCCAACAACGGCTACGACGTATCGACCGGCAGCACCAACGTGCAGCCAGGTGACCTGGGCCTGAACCGCGCCGTTGCCGATGGCGACAAGCGCCGCGCTCAGGCCGGGAAGGGTGACAACGGGTTCTCCGCCCAGACAGCGCCGCCCCGTTTGCTGCAGCCGCAGCCCGACTACGCGAGATATCCCGTCTACACCGGCGTGATCGGCGACATGCCGATCCGCATGCGCCTTGGCCGCAAGACCGGTGAAATCGACAGCGTCCACGGCGAATACGTTGCGGGCAACGCGGCGGGCGTGCGCCTGGTGACCGGCGAATATGAAAACGGCGGTTTTCTCATGGAGGAGTCCGATGACGGCACGCACGTCACGGGCACCTGGGAAGGCGCCATCGACGGTCACGGCATTGTGCGCGGCACGTGGACGGACGTGGCGCACGACGGCCATACACTGCCCTTTGTGCTGCGGCCCGTCGCGGTGGTGGTGATTCCGCCGTACGATGCCGCAGCCAATAGCAATGCCGCTGTACCTGCAACGCCAATGACGCCGCTAGTTCCCGCTGCGCCGGGCCAGATTGCGCCACCGTCCAGCAATCCAACGCGATCAAGCGCGCACTGGTAAGCAGCAAGAAATTGCTCATACGCCATCAAACAGGAAACCTCGTGAACGACGACACCAAGCTCCCGCCCATGTTTCCCGCGACCCAGGCTGTGCATCCGGAATTGCATATCCCGCCGGGCTTCACGGCGTTCTCGCATGCCACGCATCGTGCGTCGACGGTGGTGTTCAAAGACCTCGCCGACATGCGCGCCTTCGGCAGCGGGAGCGTGGTGCATTGGCGCTACGGCCTGCATGCCACGCCGACCTCCGACGCGCTGTGCCAAGCGCTGGCGCAGATCGAGGGCGGCTCGCACGCGCTGCTGCTCCCTTCGGGGCTGGCGGCGATTTCGCTGGTGTACTTCTCGCTGATCAAATCCGGCGACGATGTGCTGATCCCGGACAACGCCTACGGGCCGAACCGCGACCATGGCGAGTGGATGGCACGCCAGTTCGGCATCACCGTGCGTTACTACGACCCGATGATCGGCGCCCGCATTGCCGACCTGATGCGCCACAACACCAAACTCGTGTGGCTCGAAGCGCCGGGTTCGGTGACGATGGAAGTGCCGGACTGCAAGGCCATCGCAGAGGTGGCGCGCAAGGCCGGGGCCATCACCGCCATCGACAACACCTGGAGCGGTGGCCTGTACTACCAGCCGTTTGAACACGGCATCGACATCTCCGTGCAGGCGTTGACCAAGTATCAGTCGGGGGGCAGCGATGTGCTCATGGGCGCTGTCATCACCAACGATGAAGCGCTGCACCACAGGCTGCTTGCCACGCGCATGCGCATGGGCTGGGGCGTGTCTGCGGACGATTGCTACTTCGTGCTGCGTGGCCTGCCGAGCCTGCCGACGCGTCTGGCTGCGCACGACGCGCACGCCCGCGAAGTGGCCGAATGGCTGGCTGACCGCCCCGAAGTCGTGCGCGTGCTGCACCCGGCGCTGCCCGATTGTCCGGGCCACGAAAACTGGAAGCGCGACTTTACCGGCGCGAGCGGGTTGTTCTCGATCGTGTTGCACGAGCGCTATTCGCAGGCGCAGATCGATGCCTTTATCGAAGGCCTGCGCTACTTTGCGATCGGCTTTTCGTGGGGCGGAGCGAACAGCCTGGCGCTGCCATACAACGTCCCGTCGATGCGCACGGCGACTGCCTGGCCGCCAGCCGATTGGCAAAACGCGGGCGGTTTCGTGCGGCTGTATATCGGTTTGGAAGATCCGCGTGATTTGATTGCGGATTTGAAGCAGGCGATGGAGACGCACCTGCGGGCGGAGTAGCACGTTCCCGCAGGTGGAAATGCCCGTAGCGGCTTACTGCTGCGGGAACAAATTCAGCAATCCATCCAGGCCGACTACGTTGAACGCCACGTCGGCCTGCGCCTGCACGATGGGCTTGGCACGGAACGCCACCGACAGGCCGGCCACCCCCATCATCTTCAGATCGTTCGAGCCGTCGCCCATGGCGATGGCGTTGTGCGGCGACACGCCCAGATCCTGGCAGAACGCCTTGAGCGTCTGCGCCTTCACATCCGCATTGACGATCTCGCCCAGCACGCGGCCAGTGAGCTTGCCGTCGACGATCTCCAGCGTGTTGGCGCGCGTGCGGTCCAGGCCCAGGCGCTTCTGCAGGCGCGAGGTGAAGAATTCGAAGCCGCCCGATACCAGCAGCGTGCGGATGCCCAGCGCTTGCACGGCCTTGAGCATCTTTTCGGCACCCAGGGAGAGCTGCAGACGCTCGGCGTAGACGCGCTCCAGCACGCTCGCATCCAGGCCTTTGAGCAGTTCAACACGGCGCGTCAGGCTCTCGTTGAAATCCTTGATCTCGCCCCGCATCGACGCTTCGGTGATGGCGGCCACTTGCGGCTTGAGCCCGCAGAAATCCGCAATCTCGTCGATGCACTCGATGGTGATGAGCGTGGAATCCATGTCCATCGCCAGCACGCGGAAGTCGCCGAACGTCCATTCGTCGGGAATCCACGCGTAGTCCATCTTCAGGTTGGCGCAGATGGCGTCAAGCTGGACGCGCAATTCGCTGGGCAGTTCGTGCACCCATTCGATGGCGGCAACGTTGGGCGCGCGCATCTCGTAGGCGGCGCTGCCAAACAGACTGCGGATGGATTCAATGTCGCCGGTGGACAGCGGCGACAGGCTTTGCAGGATGACGGGCATGGAGTGGCTGGAGCGGGGGAGCGGGCAGTTCGGCGCCGAGGAAGCCCGCTATTGTAGCGAACGCCCCGGGCGGAATGCGCCCCACCAAAAGGTGAGGCGTTGCAGTGTAAGCGTTAGGCGGACGCGGTTTCGAGCATCAGGCTGCGCGCCACCTTGGCGAGGAAGCGGTCGCAGGCGTCGAGCTGGGCGAGTTCGACGTATTCGTTGGCCTTGTGCGCCTGTTCGATGTTGCCTGGGCCGCACAGCACAGCCGGAATGCCGGCGCGCTGGAAGAGGCCGGCTTCAGTGCCATAGGCGACCTTGCGTTTGTCGTTGTCTTCAGTCAGCACACGCACAAGCTGCGTGATGGCGGCTTGCTCCGATGCGTCCAGGGAGGGCGCAGCGGCAATTTCATCGAGTTCGATGCGGGCATCCGGGTGCTCGCGCTGCATGGCGGGCTCGATGGTTTCGCGCACGTAGTGTTCGACGCGCGCGCGGATGGCCGGCGCGTCCACGCCCGGCAGGTTGCGGAATTCAAACACCAGCTCGCACAGCGCGGGAATCGTGTTCAGCGCGATACCGCCGTTGATGAGGCCGGTCGATGCCGTGGTGAACGGCACGTCAAATGCATCGTCGAACGGGCCCTTGGCACGGAATTCATCGGCCAGGTCGCGCACGAAACAGATGATGCGCGCGGCGTACTCGATGGCGTTCACACCCTGCGGTGTCAGCGACGAATGCGCGGCGCGACCGTGCACACGGCAGCGGTAAGCGTTGATGCCCTTGTGCGCGACGATCGGGCGCATGGAGGTGGGCTCGCCGACGATGCAGCCGGCGGGCTTGATGCCGCGGGCGATCAGGTCTTCGATCATGCGCGGGGCGCCTACACAGCCGACTTCCTCGTCGTATGACAGCGCAAAGTGCACAGGCTCGCGCAGCTTGGCCTGAAGCAGCGACGGCACCAGCGCCAGCGACGAAGCAATGAACCCCTTCATGTCGCACGTGCCGCGGCCGTAGAGCCTGCCGTCGCGCACTTCCGGCGCAAACGGGTTACTGTCCCATTTCTGGCCGTCTACCGGCACAACATCGGTGTGGCCCGACAGCACGATGCCGCCTTGCACGCTGCCGTCCGCTGCGGGAATCGTGGCAAACAGGTTGGCCTTGTTGCCATCGTCGTTGTGCGAGAGATGCGATTCGAGACCGACGCCGCGCAGGTAGTCGCGCACCGTTTCGATCAGTGCCAGGTTGGAGCCGCGGCTGGTGGTGTCGAAGCTGACGAGCTTGTTCGTCCAGTCGAGGGTGGAGAGCGGGGTGAGGGCGTTGCTCATGATGGTTTCCTTGTTCTGATTGGCTGATCCTACTGGATCACGTCAATTGCCGCATGGCATGGCGAATGGTCTGAGCCAGCGCGCCGAATTCGGCCGGAATGTTTTCGATACGCAGACGATCTTGCCCCGCCAGCTTGATCTGCCGGTTCTTCTGCACGAGATCGATGATCTTGATGGCGTCGACAGGCGGGTTCGGTATGAACTGCAACGTGACGGCGTTCGTGCCCGTGTCGATCTTGCGGATGCCTAGCGGCGCGGCGGCAATGCGCAGCCGGTGCGTTTCGATGAGCGATTGCGCCTGCGGCGGCAGCTTGCCGAAACGGTCGATCAGCTCTTCCTGAATGTTGTCGATGGTCTCTCCGTTTTCGCAGTTGGCCAGACGCTTGTACAGCGAGAGGCGCTCCTGCACATCGCCGCAATAGTCCTGCGGCAGCAGGGCAGGCGTGCCGAGGTTGATCTCGGTGGTAGCCGCAAGCGGCGCCATCAGATCGGGCTCCTTTCCCGCCTTGAGCGACTTCACCGCCTGGTTGAGCATGTCGGTGTAGAGCTGGAAGCCGATCTCGGAAATCTCGCCCGATTGCTTGTCGCCCAGCACTTCGCCGGCGCCACGGATTTCCAGATCGTGCATCGCCAGGTAGAAGCCCGCGCCGAGTTCTTCCATCTGTTGAATGGCTTCAAGGCGGCGTTGTGCCTGCTTGGTCAGGCCATCCACGTCGTGCACCAGCAAGTACGCATAGGCCTGGTGGTGCGAGCGCCCAACGCGGCCACGCAACTGGTGCAACTGCGCCAGGCCGAACTTGTCGGCGCGGTGGATCAGGATCGTGTTGGCGGTCGGCACGTCAATGCCGGTTTCGATGATCGTCGTGCACAGCAGGATGTTGGCGCGCTGGGCCACGAAATCGCGCATCACGCGCTCCAGTTCGCGCTCGTGCATCTGGCCGTGGGCGACCACCACGCGCGCTTCCGGAATCAGCTCTTCCAGTTTGGCGCGCTTGTTCTCGATGGTTTCGACCTCGTTGTGCAGGAAATAGACCTGGCCGCCGCGTTTCAGCTCGCGCAGGATGGCTTCGCGCAGCACGCCGTCTTCCTCGCGGCGCAGGAACGTCTTGATGGCCAAGCGCTTTTGCGGCGCAGTGGCGATCACCGAGAAATCGCGCAGGCCTTCCAGCGCCATGCCCAGGGTGCGGGGGATCGGCGTGGCCGTGAGCGTGAGCACGTCCACCTCGGCGCGTAATGTTTTGAGCGCTTCTTTCTGGCGCACGCCAAAGCGGTGTTCCTCGTCGATGATGACGAGCCCCAGCCGGTTGAACTTCACATCCGGCGAGAGCAGCTTGTGCGTGCCGATCACGATGTCGATGGTGCCGGCGTTGATGGCTTCGATCGCGCTATCGATCTCTTTCTTGTTCTTGAAACGCGAGATCTCGGCAATGCGCACCGGCCAGTCGGCAAATCGGTCGACCAGCGTGTGGTAGTGCTGTTCGGCGAGCAGCGTGGTCGGCGCCAGGATGGCAACCTGCTTGCCGCCCATCACCGCAACAAATGCGGCACGCAGCGCGACCTCCGTCTTGCCGAAGCCAACGTCGCCGCAGACGAGGCGATCCATCGGCTTGCCCGACGTCATGTCGGCGATCACGGCGGCAATGGCGGCGGCCTGGTCGGGTGTTTCGTCAAAGCCGAAGCTCTCGGCAAAGGTGGCGTAGTCCTCGGGCGTGAGCGGGAAGGCGAAGCCCTGGCGCAATGCGCGTCTCGCGTACAGATTCAGCAGTTCGGCCGCCGTATCGCGAATCTGCTGCGCTGCCTTGCGTTTGGCCTTTTCCCATTGGCCTGAACCGAGCGAATGCAGTGGTGCGGTTTCCGGATCGGCGCCCGAGTAGCGCGAGATCACGTGCAACTGATGCACCGGCACGTAGAGCTTGCTGCCCTTGTCGTAATCGAGGTGCAGGAACTCTTCCTCGCCGTTGCCCATGTCGATGGAGACCAGCCCCTGGTAGCGGCCGATACCGTGCTCGCTGTGCACCACCGGATCTCCGATCTTCAACTCGGCCAGGTCGCGCACCATCGAATCCACGGCGGTGGCCTGTTCCTGCTTGCGGCGACCAGCGCGGCGCACGGTTTGCGCGTACAGCTCGGTCTCGGTGATGAGCGCGATGCGTTCGTCGCCGAGGATGAAACCCTGATACAGCGGCGCCACGCCCAGCACGAACTTGGCATCGCCGCTCATCAGGTCGGCAAAGTCAGCGACGCCTTCGGGATGCAGGCCGCTGGCGGCAAGCATTTGCGCAAGCGTTTCGCGGCGGCCTGCGGATTCGGCGCAGATCATCACGCGGCAATTGCTGCGCATCAGGAACGATTCGAGATTGACCAGCGGGTCTTCTGCGCGGCGGTTGACGGCAACGTTGGGCAACGGCAGCGAAAGCGGGGCATCGCCAGGCTCGGCGCGCAACACCAGACGTGCGAGCGGCTTGGCCGCGACGAAGAACGCCTCTTCATCCAGATACAGCGCCGACGGCTGCAGCAATGGCCGTTCGCGGTCGTGGCGCATGAAGTTGTAGCGCTGGGTGGTGTCGGCCCAGAAGCGGCGCACGGCGCCTTCGATATCGCCGACGAAGGCGAGGTGCGTGGCGCCCGGCAGGTAGTCGAACAGCGTCGCGGTTTCTTCGAAGAATAGGGGCAGGTAATACTCGATGCCGGCACTGGGCACGCCGTTGCCGATGTCTTTGTAGATGGGCGAGCGCGTCGGGTCGCCTTCGAACACCTCCCGCCAGCGTCCGCGGAAGGCGGTGCGCGAGGCCTCGTCCATCGGAAATTCGCGGCCCGGCAGCAGGCGGACTTCGTTCACGGGGTAGAGGCTGCGCTGCGTGTCGGGGTCGAACGAGCGGATGGTCTCGATTTCGTCGCCAAACAGGTCGAGCCGATATGGCAACGGCGAGCCCATCGGGAACAAGTCGATCAGGCCGCCGCGCACGGAGTATTCACCCGGGCGCATCACGGCGCTGACGTGCTCGTAGCCGGCCAGGGTGAATTGCGCTTTCAGCGCTGCCTCGTCCAGCTTTTCGCCCTTCTTGAAGAAGAACGTGTAGGCGGCCAGGAACGATGGCGGTGCCACGCGTTGCAGTGCCGTGGAGGCCGGCACGAGCAGGATGTCGCACGCACCGTTCTGCAGGTCATGCAGCGTCGCCAGCCGCTCGGAGATCAAATCCTGGTGCGGAGAAAAATTGTCGTATGGCAGCGTTTCCCAGTCCGGCAGCAGCTTCACGCGCGCCTGCGGGGCAAACCAGCGCAGCTCATCCGCCAGGCGTTGGGCATCGACGGCATTGGCGCAGACCACCGCCAGCATCGGCACGGCGGCGCCATGCTGCTCCAGGTAGCGCGCAAGCAGCAGGGCGTCTGCCGCGCCCTGCAGGCCGCTGAAGACGAAGCGCGAGCCCGGTTTGACGGCGGGCAGGGCGGAGAGCGAAAAATCGGACATGAGGTGTCAGGTTCTGTGGGGCACGACAGCAAGACAAAGCACGACACCCCGCCGGCATATGCAGGCGGGGTGTCGTGACGCAGACCGCTATTATAAAATCCGCGCCAGCAGCGTGCTTGGCGAGGGCCAAAACCCACGCAAATGCTGCGCCCACGTTCACTTTCCCGCCTGTCATGCCGATTTCCCTCCCTGGCCGACGCCGTTTTGCGCTGATTCCCTCGGCCGGCACCGGCTCGCGTGCCGGCGGTGATCTGCCCAAGCAATATCAGATGATCGCCGGGCGGCCGATGCTGTGGCACACGGCGCAGGCGTTTCTGGCCAGCCCCCAAATCGATACCGTACTTGTGGTGACGACACCCGGCGCACAGCCGCTCGTACAGCGCTTTCCCGACGGCGGTTTCGACGCGCCCAAGCTGGTCGAAGTCGATTGCGGCGGCGATTCCCGCCACGCGTCTGTCGCCCACGGGTTGGCGGCGTTGCGTGGTTTGGGCGCGCACGATGACGACTGGGTACTCGTGCACGACGCGGCGCGCCCCGGTTTGACGCCTGCCCTGATCGCGCGTTTGGTCGGGGCTGTAGAGGCCGAAGGCACGCAAGCTGCGGGGGGCATCCTTGCGCTGCCCGTGGCAGACACGCTCAAACGCGCCGATGCTGCCCAGCACATCGGCGCGACCGTGCCGCGTGATGGACTGTGGCAAGCGCAGACGCCGCAGATGTTTCCCCTCGGCCTGCTGGAGCGCGCCTTGCGGGAAGTGCTGTTGCAACATCGCATCGTCACCGACGAAGCCAGCGCGATTGAAGCGGCCGGACACCCACCGCTGCTTGTGCCGGGTGCGCTGCGCAACTTCAAAGTGACGTATCCCGACGATTTCGCGCTCGCCGAGGCCATCCTTGCGCAGAGCGTACAACCCAGCGAGGCACCGCAAGCATGAACTGGATGGACATTCGCATTGGCCAGGGCTACGACGTGCACGCGCTGGTGGAGGGCCGCAAGCTGATCCTGGGCGGCGTGGAGATTCCGCACACCCGCGGCCTGCTCGGCCACTCCGATGCTGACGCGCTGCTGCATGCGATTACCGACGCGCTGTTCGGCGCCGCCGGCCTGGGTGACATCGGCCGGCATTTTCCTGACACGGATCCGGCATTTGCCGGCGCCGACAGCCGCATGCTGCTGCGCGAAGCCGTGCGCCGCGTGCACAAGGCCGGTTATGCGGTCGGCAATGTCGACGCGACCGTCATCGCGCAGAAGCCGAAGCTCGCGCCACACGTGCCTGGCATGGTCGCGAACCTCGCGGAGGACCTAGGCATTGCGCCCGAGCGATGCAACGTCAAGGCCAAGACCAACGAGAAGCTTGGCTTTGAAGGCAAGGAGGAAGGCATCGTCGCGCAGGCCGTGGTGCTGATCTATCGTGCGGAAGGCGCAGATCAGGACTGAGCCCGCATCGTTATCGCGCCAAGGCAAACGGCAGCACCGGAGCGATCCGGGCTGCCGTTTTCGTTTGCGGGATCGGCGTGGCTATTCAGCCGCGATGACCAGCGCCGCTGCGTTGATCACGGCTGCGATACGACCAACATCCCGCAATTGCTGCGCGCTCATCCCTTGGTGATTCTTCAGCAAGTCGTAGTGCGATTTGATGCAGAAATGACACTTCCCGATGATGGAAGCGGCCAGGGCATACATCTCAAAGCGGCGCTTGTCGACGCCGCCGTTGTTGGCGTAGGCGTTCATGCGCAGTTCCGCTTTCTGCTGCGCAAGGTCGGAGTCGTCGGCCATCTCGATGTACGGATACCAGACGTTGTTCATGCCCATGAGGGCGGCAGCCGTCAGCGCGCCGTTCACCTCCTCGGGCGAGAGCACCCCGGCATTGCGGATGGCATCGGTCAGCACTTTGCTCTTCGTGGCGAAAGCGGCGGCCAGCGCGACGCCCACCGCGTCATTGCCCTCCAGCGAGGAGCGCGCGATCGTGCCATCCAGGTTCAGGCGGATGTCTTTGGCGTAGTCCGGAATGCGCCCCTTGATTGTCTGCAGAAATTCCATCGATTTCTCCTATCAGCTGGCGCTGAAAAAGAAAGCCCGCGCAGGGGCGGGCTTCGGATTCGGAGGGCGCCGCGTGGCGCTTACAGTGTGGAGCCGCCGACAGCGCGATTGCACGGGCATAGCTCGTCCGTCTGCAGACCATCGAGAATGCGCAGCACTTCGTCCGGATTGCGGCCCACGTTCAGGTTGTTGACCGACACATGCTGGATCACGTTGTCCGGGTCGACGATGAAGGTGGCGCGCAACGCAACGCCGGCCTCGTGCTCGCGTACGCCAAGCTGGTCGACCAGGGCGCCTGTCGAATCCGCAAACGACCACTGATTCAGCTTGTTCAAGTCTTTGTGCTCGCGGCGCCATGCGAGCTTGACGAATTCATTGTCGGTCGAGCCGCCGAGCACGATGGTGTCGCGGTCGGCAAAGTCATCGTTCAGTTTGGCGAAGGCAACGATTTCGGTCGGGCAGACAAAGGTGAAGTCCTTCGGATAGAAGAAGATGACTTTCCATTTGCCTGGGAACGAGGTCTCGGTGATGTCTTCGAACGCCGACTGGCCGTTCTCCTCGTGATTGTTGAACCCGGGCTTGACGCCGACGACCTTGAACGGTTCGAGCTTGTCACCAATGGTCTTCATGAGCTTCTCCTGGAGTTGTGTGGCAATGGGTGCGGAACCCTAACGGGGATTTGCAGACACACGCTCACCGGCCGCCCGGGTCCGACTGGGGAAACGGACGGAGACGAAGAACGCGCAGGCGCGCAGCCTGGCGGCTGGAGTATTGGCGATGAACTCGAAACCGGCCAATTGATATTCTCAACGCCGGCCATAGCGCTACCTGCAGCCGCACGTTATCGGCGGCGCATGACAGTCGTGGGAAGCAGGGGATATGCCCGGGGGCGGATCGCGGCGGAGTGCCTGATCAAGCGCGCGCGTAACAGGCGCTTACGAGCAGCCCCGTTTCGGGCGGTGTGCGGTTCTCAAGCACGAGGTGGCCGCCGCTGCGCTGCAAGATACGATTGACGATCGACATGCCGAGCCCGGCGCCCTTGGCTTCGCTGCGTGCCGATTCAAGACGGTAAAACGGCCGCGTGAGCAACGCAAGCTGATCCGTCGGCACGCCCGCACCGCGATCGGCCACGCACAATACAACCTCGTTGCCTTGCAGGAAGGTGCTGACGGTGATCTCCGCGCGGTCCGTGCCAGGGGTCTTGCCGTAGCGTCGTGCGTTTTCGATCAGGTTGTCCAGAATGCGCTGCGTTTCCATGCGGTTGCAGCGGGCGATCGCCTCGGGCGCGAGCTTGAGCGTCAGGTCGATATCGTCGTGTGCCGAGTAGACCGGTGCCGTGTCGCGCACGAGTTCGGTCAGGTCCACGTCTTCGAGCATCTCGCCGCTGGGTCGCGCGTAGTCTAGGAACTGGCCGATGATCGCGTCCATCTGTTCGATGTCGGCCACCATCAGTTCGCGCGTCTGCTCGTCGACTGGGCTCATCTCCGTTTCCAGGCGCAGGCGCGTAAGCGGCGTGCGCAGATCGTGCGAGATGCCAGCCAGCATGACGGCGCGATCGGCCTCAAGCTGTTTGAGGTCGCGCACCATCTGGTTGAAGCTGTGGTTCGCCTGCGCCACTTCGGTGCCGCCGCCTTCGGGCAACGCCTTCGGATCATCTCCCGCACTGATGGCGCGCGCCGTATCGGCCAGGCGCTTGAGCGGCTGGTTCACGCGTGACGTAATGAACGCTGCGCCCAGCACCGACAGCACCAGTGCCGCCATCGACCACCACAGCCATTGCAACCCAGGTACGTGCTCAAAACGGTCGGGGCTGATGGCGACCCAGTAATCGTCGCCCTCGATCTGGAAGCTCACCCACACGCCCGGGATGTCATTGACGGCCGTGGCAATTACCGCGTCGGCGCCGAGCCGGTTGCGGATTTCCTGTTGGACGAGCTGTGTCAGATACGGGTTGGTGTGCGGTTCGCGGTATTCGTCTTCCTTTTCGCGCGGGTAGACCTTGATGCCCTCGTTCTGCACGAGATCGAGCAGAAGGAAGCGGCGTCGCGACGGATCCGAGTACAGCAGCGCTGCCCGCGTGAGCTTGACCACGCTGACCACCTGCATGGCGATCTGCTGCGCGCGCGGTTCGCGCTCGAAAATACGGAAGCTCTGGAACCACACGCCCAGAGAGATCGCGATGAGCAATGCGATCAGCATGAAGGTTCGCCAGAACAGCGAACCAAACACACTGATCAGCAGACGCCGCAACGCGGCCGGACGCGGGATGCGCAAGTCGGATGCGGAAAAGAAGGGTTGCTCGGGTGCTTACTTGGCGCCGTCAGGAATGAACACGTAGCCCAGGCCCCACACGGTCTGGATGAAGCGGGGGTTGCTGGCGTCCGGTTCGATCAGCTTGCGCAGGCGCGAAATCTGCACGTCCAGGCTGCGGTCGAACACTTCGTATTCGCGGCCGCGCGCCATTTCCATCAGCTTTTCGCGCGATAGGGGTTGGCGCGGATGGCGTGCGAACACCTTGAGCACGGAGAATTCACCCGTTGTGAGGGTGATCTCTTCGTCGTTTTTCTTGAGCGTGCGCGTGGCCAGGTTGAGCACGAAATCGCCAAAGGCGAAGGTCTCAGGCGTCTCAGACGGCGCACCGGGAATCTCCGCCGGGCCGCGGCGGCGCAGCACGGCGTGGATGCGGGCGATCAGCTCGCGGGGGTTGAAGGGCTTGGGCAGATAATCGTCCGCGCCCATTTCGAGGCCGACAATGCGGTCGACGTCTTCGCCCTTGGCGGTGAGCATGATGATAGGCGTCTGATCGTTTGCGCCGCGCAGGCGACGGCAGATCGACAAACCGTCTTCACCCGGCATCATCAGGTCGAGCACGAGCAGATCGAAGCGCTCGCGCAACCAGAGTTTGTTCATGGCCGTGGCGTTTTCTGCCACCAGCACGGTGAAGCCCTGTTCCCCCAGGTAACGGCGCAGCAGATCGCGCAGGCGGGGGTCGTCATCGACGACGAGAATCTTTTGACCGGAATTTTCCATGGCGCTAATGGTAACGACAAAAACATGGGCCCAATGGACAACAGAAGGCAGTAAAAGCCCAATTGAAACAGACGGTTACATTATTTACCGAGTCTCGCGAACAGTCTGTAGGACGCGCAGCTACACTGCCTTGGCAGTTCCTCGCAACGGTTTGGGGTCTGTTGCCCCCCGCCCAGGGGACTGGCGTGCAATGCGGTTGCCTGTTATCGATTGTCGCGCAATGATGCATGGCGCATCGGTTTCCAGCAACAAAGACGTGGCTTCTCAACTCCCTTTTTCGAATCGCTCAGTGATGTTTCGGCGGCGCGCGGCGCTGTTGACCTGTGTTCTTGCCCTCTGTGCGGCCGGCTCGCAGGCGCACGCGCGTGGCGAACGCGGTGGCTTTGGCGGATTCGGCGGCTTTTTCGGCGGCGGGCATCAGATGCACGCCGGCGCGCAGGAAAAAAAGGGCGGGCAGAGTCCAGCGCGCGGCCGTGGTGGCGAGGAACGCAGCCGCCGCGCCGCCGCGATGGAAAACCGCCGTGGAGAGAATGCCGATCGTGGGGCTCCGCAACGCAAGCTGTCTCCCGAGGAGCGCAAGCAATTGCGTCAGAACATCTATGACGTCACGCGGGATATCTACCACCGTGGCGGCTAGGTAGGGGCCGAGGAAAAGCGCACGAGTCGCTGCCCCCGGCAAAGCAGTAGGGTCGTTTCGGGGGACCGACATGCGAATCCGTAGCACCACGATCTTCTTGGCGCTGGCCGCCGGCGCGCTTTCACTGCAGACCGCGCATGCGGCAACGCAGAACACGCCACATCGCCACACCACGCAAGCCAAGGCGCCCGCCGCTGACGAACAGCGCCTGGACCGCGACGATGCGCGCTATTTCCTCACCCGCATCGGCTTTGCGCCTTCCGAGGGCGACCTCGATGCCTACGCCGGGCTCACGCGCCGCGAGGCCGTCGACCGCGTGCTCGCCCAAACGGGCACCGTTGCCACGCAGGCGCCGCCAGCTTGGGTGAACGATCCCATCATCCCGTACAACAAGCTGCCGGACGAAGA
Source organism: Ralstonia pickettii (assembly GCF_000607165.1). Classification (GTDB taxonomy): domain Bacteria; phylum Pseudomonadota; class Gammaproteobacteria; order Burkholderiales; family Burkholderiaceae; genus Ralstonia; species Ralstonia holmesii. The sequence continues at coordinate 276,579 of NZ_JFZG01000004.1, forward strand.
TGCCCGCAAGGCAGCTCGCCAGAAGAACGCTGCGCACGAGCTGGAACTGCGCGCGTGGTGGATGGGCGAGATGATCAAGACGCCGTCGCCGCTGACAGAGCGCATGACGCTGTTCTGGCACAACCATTTCGTTTCCAGTTCGCAGAAGGTGCCGTTCGCGCAGTTGATGTATCGGCAGAACTTGCTGCTGCGCCAGAACGCCGTGGGCAACTTCGGCACGATGCTGCACGCCATCGGCAAAGACCCGGCGATGTTGATTTACCTGGATGGCGCCGAAAGCCGCAAGGGCAAGCCGAACGAGAACTTCGCGCGTGAGGTGATGGAGCTGTTCACGCTGGGCGAGGGCCATTACACCGAGCAGGACATCAAGGAAGCCGCGCGCACCTATACGGGCTGGAGCATCGACCGCGAGCACGATTTCGCTTACATCTGGCGGCCGCAGATTCATGACACGGGCGTGAAGACGGTGTTCGGCCAGAGCGGCGATTACGACGGCGACCAGATGCTCGACATCCTGCTGTCTCGCCCCGAGACGGCCAACTTCATCGTCACCAAGCTCTGGCATGAGTTCGTTTCGCCAGACGTGGATGCGGCACAGGAACAGCGCGTGGCCGATGCCTTCCGGGCAAGCGGCTACGACATCAAGGTGGCGCTGCGCGAGCTGTTCCTGACGCCGGCGTTTTGGGCGCCGCAATCGCACGCGACGCTGGTGAAGTCGCCGGTGGAGATGATTGTCGGCACGCTCAAGCAGTTCAACGTGCAGTACACCGACCCGACGCCGTTTGCGATCAAGTCGGCGCAGCTCGGGCAGAACCTGCTGGCACCGCCCAACGTCAAGGGCTGGCCCGGCGGCGATGCATGGATCAACTCGAACACACTGCTGGGGCGCAAGCAGTTTCTTGATCAACTATTCCGCTCCACCGAGATGAAGGCGCCGCCGGCCAAGCAACAGGCGCAACAGCAGAAGCCCGGCATGATGGTGGCGGCCATGCGCGAAGACCTGAAGCAGGGCAGCACCGTGCAGGGCCTGGGCCAGGCGCTCAAGGGCATGGGGCAGGAAGGCCGCTTCAAGCTGGCGCAGTCGCAGACGATGGTGTCGTTCAACTCGGCCAAGTGGCTCGCGCAGTTCGGTGCGGACGGAGATGACCCGCCGCAACTGGCGCCGCGCATCTCCATCCAGCGTGCGGTGCTGCCGATCGAGCCGACCGCCCCCATTCCCGTCAAGCTGGCCGGTACGGCGTACCTGCGCACGCTGATGATGGACCCGGCTTACCAGTTGAAATAACGCCATCGCTGCAGGAGCACACATCATGGAACGTCGCGATTTTCTGAAGGCCGGCGCCATGCTCGGCATGGGTGGCGCAGTCCCGGGGATTGTCTTTGCGCAAGGGCAGGACAAGCGCAAGGGCTACGGCAACCTGCTCATCCTCATTGAACTCAAGGGCGGCAACGACGGGCTGAACACCGTGGTGCCGTACACGAGCGCGCAGTACTACGCGCTGCGCCCGCGCATCGCCATCAAGCGGGAGCAGGTGCTGCAACTGGACGACCGCTACGGCCTGCATCCGTCTTTGCAGGCGATGATGCCGCTGTGGCAGGCGGGTGAATTGTCGGTGGTGCAGGGGCTGTCGTATCCGCAGCCGAATCTCTCGCATTTCCGCTCGATCGAGATCTGGGACACCGCCTCGCGCTCCGATCAATACCTGCGCGAAGGCTGGTTGACGCGTGCGTTTGCCGCGCGGCCCGTGCCGCCATCGTTCGGCGCCGATGGCGTGATCATCGGCAGCGCGGATCTTGGCCCCCTCGACGGCGGCGCACGTGCCGTCGCGCTGGCCAATCCCGATGCGTTCCTCAACGAAGCCAAACTGGCGATGCCGTCGCATGCCATGGGCAACGCCACGCTCGCGCACGTGCTGAAGGTCGAGGCGGACATCGTCAAAGCCGCCGACGGGCTGCGTCCGAAGTCCGGCAAGTTTGCGTTCCAGACGCACTTTCCCGACGGCGGGTTCGGCAACTCGATCAAGGCGGCGATGCAGGTGGTGGCAGCGCCAGGCCATGGCGGTGCGGATGTTGCCGTGGTGTGCCTGTCGCTCGGTAGCTTTGATACCCATACCAATCAGCAAGGCACGCAGGCGAACTTGCTGCGGCAGTTGGGCGAAGGCGTGGTTTCGCTCAAGAGCGCGTTGACGGAGCTGGGCCGCTGGAACGATACGCTGATCGTCACGTATTCCGAGTTCGGCCGTCGCCCGCGCGAGAACCTGAACAACGGGACGGATCACGGCACGGCTGCCGCGCATTTCGTGGCCGGTGGCCGCGTAAAGGGCGGGCTGGCAGGGCAGGGGCCGGTGCTGGAACGCCTGGACGGCGGAGGCAATCTCGACCCGTCGGTCGATTTCCGCTCGCTTTACGCCACAGTGCTGGAGCGCTGGTGGGGGATGGATTCCCAATCCGTGCTGGCGGGCCGGTTTGCGCCGCTGGATCTCATCAAAGCCTGAGTGACGCCTTTCGGGCGGGCAGATTGCCTCTGCAGGCGTTAAGCCCGCCCAACTTCATCGATCTTCTCTGAGAGGTTTCACGCTTGCCACGGCAACGCGCGGGAAAACCCTGCCTTGACCATTGATATATCAATAAATAGATTCTGATATATCAAAAAGGCGTGTGCCGGCCGACTGGGCGGACCACAACAACAATGTGAGGAGACTTGCGTGAGTGCATTGCAGGCAATGAAAAAACGGCGCCGACAGTCCGCTGGGCTGGTGGCGATGCTGATCGCAACAGCAATCGGGCTGGCAGCATGCGGCGGCGGCGATACGACATCGTCGAACACATCGAGCACGGGCACCGGCAGCCCCGCAGCCGCCGTCTTCCAGGTCGGCACGGCAACCACCGATGCAAATCTGCCGCCCGAGCCAACGCTGCCGACCGATGCGCAGGTCTGCGCGACACTGCAGGCGAGCAATTCACTCGTGAGCCGGCCGGACGGTGCGCTGCCGCCGGAGGCTGATCCCTCGACAGTTGGCGTGGGTGTTGCCGTGACGACGGCGAAGGCGAACCCAGATCAGGCACGCATCCAGGCCGCGCTCGATGCGTGCGGTGCGTCGGTCGACGCGGAAGTCGGTGCAACCATCGCTGCGGCGGATGCGACTGCCACGGCTGCACAGACGGCGGCTGCAGTCCCCAATGTCAACATCGCCGGTGCGACTGGCGAAGAGCTTGCGAAATCGCAGTACCGTGCGTCCAAGTTTGCCGTGCGTCTTGTTGTGAACCCGAGCGGTCCGGGCAACGCGTTCATCAGCGGCCCGCTGACATTGCCCTCGGGCGTGACGTTGTGGATCGACAAGGGCGTCACGCTGTATGCGTCGCGCGACGTCATGGCGTATTCGCCCAGCGCGGCAGGGCCGTACTGCGGCAACACGGCCGTCAGCGCGACAAAGGCCGGCAGCTCCAGCAACTGCACGGCGTTGATCACCGGAACGAATATCGTGAACTCCGCCGTTGTTGGTGATGGGCGGATCGATGGCCGAGGCTACGCAGAAATCGTCACGTCGAATGCGAAGTACCCGCTGATGAAGGTCGACCTGACTTGCTCGAACACGTATGCCGCGTATAAGACCGGCACCGTAGCGACTGACGGTACGCCTTGCGACAACGGCGGCACGCTGGTCGATTCGAAATCGCCGGCGCGCAACATGACGTGGTGGGATCTGGCCTATCTCGGCAACATGGTCGACAACGGCACGACGGGCATCGGATCGCAGTCGAACTTCCGCCTGATGGTCTTCAACTATGCGAAGAACCTCACGCTGTATCGCGTCACGCTGAGCAACAGCCCGAACTTTCACGTCGTGCCCAGCGGCGTCGATGGCCTCACTGTCTGGGGCGTGAAGGTGCAGACGCCCAACCTTGCCGCGTTTGCGAACCCGGCTGGCAACGGCAACCCGCTGTACACCGGTGCGACGTTCACGCGCGACAACGTGAAGAACACGGATGCGTTTGATCCGGGTTCGGCCTCGAAGGCGATCTCGGGCAAGTTGTCGACCGGCAGCACGACCACATCAGCCGGGCCCGTCTCGTTTGATGGCTATCTGAAGAACTTCGTGTTTGCCTACAACTACGTCAGCACAGGCGACGACGACATCGCGCTCAAGGGAAGCGCCAACCCGTCACCGGCCGGTTCGGGCCTGTTCGGCGTCGATGGCAACCGTGGTGTGCGGTCCGACCGCAAATACGGCATCGTGATCGCGCACAACCATATCTACTGGGGCCACGGCATCTCGATCGGCAGCGAAACGAATGCCGGCGTGACGAACGTGCAGGTCTACGACAACGCTTTCTGGAATTCGGAAGAGGGCCTGCGCATCAAATCGGACTACGCGCGCGGCGGCGAAGTCAGCAACATCCAATACGCCAATATCTGCATTCGCGATGCGACGAACGCGCTCCTGTTCACGCCGTACTACAGCACGAAGGCCGTGCCGTCGGGCGGGCCGCTGTATCCGAATTTCCACGATATCTCGCTGAACAACGTGGTCATTCAGGGCAGCGCGGGGGTCAAGCTGCAGGGCTTTGAAGCGAACACCGGTGGATATGGCGAGCCGGCATTCCCGCTCGGAATGTCGCTGACCAACGTGATTGCCGATACGCCAGCCAGCATTGCAGTGACGTCGTCGGACGCCAACCTGACGCTCAACAACACGAACCTGCCGCTGTTCCCATCGACGGCAAATCGCGTGGCATTGACGGGCAGCCCAACGCAGTCGATCGATCCGAGCCAGTACCTTGATTGCTCAAAGGCGTTTGTTGATTTTCCTGGGATCGATCAGTCGAGCATTTTTGGCACGACCTGGGCTTCGCAATAAGGTGCGTCAGGTGCGGATCTGCGTCTTCCAGGCCAACCACAGCTTACGCAGCGGCGTCAGGTCCGTCCGCTGCGTCAGCACCTGGAAGCCGTCGGCTTCCACCTCGTCGAGCAGACGCATGGCCAGCACGCCGCGAATCAGCGCTGAACGCTGGGCGCGGCGATCTTCTGCCGGCAGCGCGGCCAGTGCTTCCTTGTACGTTGCGCGGGCACGCTCGGCCTGAAATGCCATCAACGGCTTGAAGCCCTCTGCGTACCGGCGGTTGAACAGATCGGCGGCCGGTACGTTGAAGCGCTGCAGTTCGTCCACGGGGATGTAGACGCGGTTATGGCGCACGTCTTCGCCCAGGTTCCGGACGAAATGGACGAGTTGCTCGGCCAGCGCCATCAGCCGCGCGAATTCCAGCGTGCGCGCATGCGATTGCCCGGCAATGCGAGCCGTCAGCCGACCTGCCACGCCAGCCACCTGATCGCCGTGGCGACGCAGGTTGGGCCAATCCAGATAGCGGTTCTGCATGGCGTCAGCCTCGACGCCGGCCAGTAATTCGCCCAGATGCACGGCGCCGATATCGTAGCGGGCCAGATGCGGCTGCAGTGCCTTGGCCGCCGGGTGCTCGGGGCGGCCGTCAAACAGCCGCGCCAGTTCTTGCCGCCACCACTGCAGTTTCGATTGCACGACCGCCGGATCGCTCGCGTCGCGTACGGCGTCTTCCAGCTCGCGGCGCACGGCTTCCAGGGCGATGGTCGCGTGGCGGCGTTCGGGTGCCAGAAACAATACGCTGTAGTACACGTCGCTGCCGGGCGGGGCCGCTTTGTCGGCGCAGTAATCGTCGGGGGTCACGGAAAGGGCCGTCGTGATGAGGTTTGAAGCAGGGCGGTCATTCTACAGCGCGTTGCAGTGCAGCATGCCGTAAAGCCTTGCCTACACCCTTACCAAGAAAAGTCAATCAGACGCGGCCGTGTCGTTGACCCTGCGCATTGCCGTGGGTATATTACTGACCGGTCAGTTATTTACTGAGAGCGTGTCATGCCAGCGTTGCGTTTGCCGTACCCGCATTCCGACTCCACCGGTTTCTCCGACACGCGGTCTCGGCCGCGCAGGCGTTCATTGCCGATGACGGCATCGGCCGCCTTGCTGGTTGGCGCGGCGCTGCTGGCCGGTTGCAGCAAGGAGGCGCCCAAGGCGCCCGAAGTACGCCCTGTGCGCACCATGACGGTCACCAGCGAGCAGGGCGCCGGCACGGCGGAGTTCTCCGGCGACGTACGCCCGCGCATTGAATCCCGCCTGGGCTTCCGCGTGCCGGGCAAGATCGTCGCCCGCCTGGTGGATGTGGGCGCCACCGTCAAGAAAGGCCAGGTGCTCGCGCGGCTGGACCCGACCGATCTGGCCCTCGCCCAGCAATCGTCCCAGGCGCAGTTGTCCGCCGCCAAGACCGACCGCGATCTGGCCGCGGCTGATCTCAAGCGCTATTCCGAGTTGTTCGCCAAGGGCTTCATCAGCGCGGCCGAGCAGCAACGCCATCAGGCCAACTATGACGCCGCACAAGCCCGCTACGAGCAAGCCGGGGCTGGCTATCGCAACCAGGTGAACCAAGCCGGATATGCCACGCTTGAAGCCGACGCCGATGGCGTGGTGACGGGCGTCGACGCCGAGGTCGGGCAGGTGGTGTCCGCCGGCCAGCCGGTCGTGCGCGTGGCTCAGACTGCAGAGAAGGAAGTCGTGGTCGGCATTCCTGAGGACCAGGTCGATACGCTGCGCAAATCGCCCGAGGTGAGCGTCAAGTTGTGGGCCGATCAGTCGCGCAGCATTCCGGCCAAGGTGCGCGAGATTGCTCCGTCGGCCGACCCGCTCACGCGCACGTATACCGTGAAGATTTCGATACCGAATCCGCCGCCTGAACTGAGGCTCGGCATGACGGCAGTGGCCACGTTTGTGCGGCCCGGCGGTGGCGCAGACAGCGGCGGCATGGGCGTTCGCGTGCCGATCAGCGCGCTGCTGCAGGATCAAGGCAAGAACGTGGTGTGGCTGTACGACGCCGCATCGCAAACGGTAAAGCCCGTGCCGGTGACGGTGGGGGCGCCGCGCGACAACGTGCTGCTGGTGACGAGCGGGCTTCAGCCCGGCCAGACCATCGTGACCGCTGGCGTGCACCTGCTCAAAGCCGGCCAGAAGGTGATGCCGATGGCGCCGGCCGATCAGCCGTCGGCGCAGTCCGCCATCACGCCGCGCCGGTAAGCCGCATCCGGCTCCCGCCCCAACACGCCAACCTTCGCGCGTATGGAACATTCCCGTTTCAACCTGTCACGCTGGGCGCTTGAACATCAACCGCTCACGCGCTTCTTGCTGGTGGCGCTGTTGCTCGGCGGCATCTTTGCGTATTCCAAGCTGGGGCAGGATGAAGATCCGCCCTTCACCTTCCGCGCGATGGTCGTGCAGGCCTTCTGGCCTGGCGCCACGGCCGAGCAGATGTCGCGCCAGGTGACCGACAAGATCGAGAAGGCACTGCAGGAAGTGCCTTACGCCTGGAAGATCCGCAGCTACTCCAAGCCCGGAGAAACGCTCGTGACCTTCCAACTGGCCGACACGTCTCCTGCCAAGGAGACGCAGCAGCTCTGGTACACCGTGCGCAAGAAGGTGGGCGATATCGCTCCGACGTTGCCGCAGGGCGTGCGCGGGCCGTACTTCAATGATGATTTCGGCGACGTGTATGGCTCGATCTATGCGCTGTCCGCCGATGGCTTTACATACCGCCAGCTGAACGACTACGCCGATGCGATCCGCCAGCAACTGCTGCGCGTGCCCAACGTCGCCAAGGTCGAGTTGCTGGGCGACCAGGACGAAAAGATCTACATCGAGTTCCAGCAGGCCAAGCTGGCGCAGATGGGCCTGGACATCAACAGCATCGCCACGCAGATCAGCCAGCAGAACAATATCGGCCCTAGCGGCGTGCTGGTCACGCCCACCGACAACGTGCAGATTCGCCTCTCAGGCCAGTTCTCGGACATCCGTGATCTGGAGAACCTGACGCTGCGCGGCCCCGGCGGCACGACAAACATCCGCCTGGGCGACATTGCCACGGTCAAGCACGGCTACGTGGACCCGCCGCACGCCAAGATGCGCTTCAACGGCAAGGAGGTGATCGGCTTGGGCATCTCGATGACCAAGGGCGGCGACATCATCCAGCTTGGCAAGGACTTGCGCGCGACGGTCGACAAGATCCGCGCGAAGCTGCCCGTGGGCGTTGAGATGGAGCAGGTGCAGAACCAGCCGAAATCGGTGCAGAGCTCCGTGGGCGAATTCGTGCATGTGCTGATCGAGGCCGTGGTGATCGTGCTGGGCGTGAGTTTCCTCTCGCTGGGTCTGCACACCAAGCCGAAGCTGCGCATTGACGTGTGGCCGGGCCTGGTGGTGGGCCTGACGATCCCGCTGGTGCTGGCGGTGACGTTCCTGTTCATGAACATCTTCGACATCGGGCTGCACAAGATTTCGTTGGGCGCGCTGATCATCGCGCTGGGCCTGCTGGTGGACGACGCGATCATCGCGGTCGAAATGATGGTGCGCAAGTTGGAAGAGGGCTTCTCCAAGATGGAGGCGGCCACCTTCGCGTACACCTCGACCGCCATGCCGATGCTGACCGGCACGCTCATCACTGCCACGGGTTTCCTGCCGGTGGGACTTGCGCGTTCGACGGTGGGCGAATACACGTTCGGCATCTTCGCCGTGACGGCATTGGCGCTGGTGCTGTCGTGGTTTGCCGCAGTGGTGTTTGTGCCGTATCTCGGCTTCCTGCTGCTGCGGACCAAATCGCATGTGGAAGGCGGTGGCCATCACGAGCTGTTCGACACGCCGTTCTACAACCGCTTCCGCGGCTGGGTGAACTGGTGCGTGGAGTATCGCAAGACGGTGATCATCATCACGCTGGTGGCGTTTGGCCTCGGCGTGTTCGGCTTCAAGTATGTCGAGAAACAGTTCTTCCCCGATTCCAGCCGCCCCGAGCTGATGGTGGAACTGTGGTTGCCGGAAGGCTCCAGCTTCAATCAGACCGAAACCGAAGCCAAACGCTTCGAAGCGCTGATGCGCAAGGAGCAGAACGTTGACAGCGTGACGCTGTTCATCGGCTCCGGCGCGCCGCGCTTCTATCTGCCGCTGGACCAGATTCTTCCGCAGACCAACGTGGCGCAGGCCATCGTGATGCCCACTTCGCTGGAGGCGCGCGAGGGTGTGCGGCAACACGTCATCGGGCTGCTCAAGTCGCAATTCCCGCATCTGCGTGGCCGCGTGAAGCTGCTGCCGAACGGGCCGCCGGTGCCGTATCCGGTGCAGTTCCGCGTGATGGGCCCGGATATTGGCGGGGTGCGCAAGATTGCCGATCAGGTCAAGGCCATCATGAGCGCCAATCCAAACACGGTGGGCGTGAACGACAACTGGAACGAGAACGTCAAGGTGCTTCGCCTGGACATCGACCAGGACAAGGCGCGCGCGCTGGGTGTGTCGACGGGGTCCATCTCGCAGGTTACGCAGACGGTGATGTCTGGCGCGCCCATCGCCCAGTACCGAGACGGCGACAAGCTGCTCGACATCGTGATGCGTCCGCAGGAGGACGAGCGCAATACGCTCGACGCCCTGCAACGCGTGCAGGTGCCCACCAGCAGTGGCCGTACGGTCCCGCTGACCCAGGTGGCGCGTGTGGGCTTTGCGTGGGAGCCCGGCGTGATCTGGCGTGAGAACCGCGACTACGGCATCACCGTGCAGTCCGACGTGGTGGACGGTGTGCAGGGCCCGACCGTGACGGCGCAGATCAACCCGCTGCTCGACAAGATTCGCGCTGACTTGCCACCCGACTATCAGATCAAGATTGCCGGCGCGGAAGAGGAGAGTGCCAACGCAGGTGCATCCATCGCTGCGCAGATGCCGCTGTGCATCTTCATCATCTTCACGCTGCTGATGCTGCAACTGCACAGCTTCTCGCGCTCGGTGATGGTGTTCCTGACCGGGCCGCTGGGGTTGATCGGCGCGGCGGCAACGCTGTTGCTGCTGCGGGCGCCGATGGGCTTTGTCGCGCAGCTCGGTATTACCGCGCTGATCGGGATGATCATCCGCAACTCGGTCATTCTGGTCGACCAGATCGAGCAGGACGTGGCAGCCGGCGTGCCAACTTGGAATGCCATTGTCGAGGCGGCTGTGCGGCGCTTCCGTCCCATCATCCTGACCGCTGCGGCGGCGGTGCTGGCGATGATTCCGCTGTCGCGCAGCGTGTTCTGGGGGCCGATGGCGGCCGCCATCATGGGTGGTCTGATCATCGCCACGGTGTTGACGCTGCTGTTCCTGCCGGCGCTGTATGCGGCGTGGTTCCGCGTCAAGCGGCCCGAGGCAGAGGCGGCTGCGCCGGCAGCCTGACCTTGCGGTCTTGCAGCAGGTGCCCGGGAGGGGACTCGAACCCCTGCTCCACGTGAGGCGGAGCGGGGGATGGAAACCCTCGAACGACTGCGATATAATCGCGGGCTTCCTTTCCGGCGCTCCTGTTCAGGGAGCGCCGCGATCCATCCGGCGAGGGTGGCGAAATTGGTAGACGCACCAGGTTTAGGTCCTGACGCCAGCAATGGTGTAGGGGTTCGAGTCCCCTCCCTCGCACCAAAACTCCATTTGAAGATCAACGATTTAGATTTTCAGGCCATTAAAAATCTGGCCAATCTTTTGCCAGATTTACACTCGATTGGCCTGCATCCTTGGGTGCGACCGTGAACCGTTGCGCGTGCGAGGGCTGCATATCTGCTCGGCTGTGAGCCCAGAAAAAAAAGGCGACCGGATGGTCGCCCTTTTTCTTAGCCATGCGCACGCCAATCAGCGGGACTTCTTTGCAATGTCCTTCGCTGCCTCCTTGACGTCTCCCGCCTCCTTGCGAGCTTGGCCGCCGGCCTGCTGGAGATCGCCCTTCAGCTCACGTGCAGGATTGTTGGTCGCTTTGCCCAAGGCCTCGTTGACCTTGCCCTTCATTTTCTCGACAGTACCTTTCACTTGATCCTTGTTCATGGTCTGCTCCTTTGAAAATGCGCTCTTGCGCACAGGAACGGGATAGCAGACAGCGTGCCTGGCGGCGTGATCGGACTGCGCGATGGAGCCCCCTTCGGTAATACGCTCGCATGCGGCACGCCACCCGCGCCGCACCGTGGAAATCAGCCTCCTGCGGGTTCCATGGACGGTACTACGCGTCTGGGGTGCCAAGTGCCTTATTGATCCGCAGCGCCACCAACGTCCCCACCACGCCCGAGAGCAGGTACAGGCTCACTGCACCCAGCCCGAACAGCGACGACAAACCTAGCGCCACGAGGGGCGCGAATGCCGCACCGAACAGCCATCCAAAATCGGTCGTCAGGGCAGCCCCGGTGTAGCGGAATCGGCTTTCGAAGTTGGAGGTGACCACGCCGGCCGCCTGGCCATACGACAGCCCCAGCAGACCGAAGCCGACCAGGATGAAGATGTCCTGCCCCGCAACACCGCCATCGAGCAGCCACGGCGCAGCCAGGCTGAAGATGCCGATCAGCACGGCCATGGCCGCCAAGGTGGTGCGTCGGCCGAAACGGTCTGCGATCAGGCCGGAGACCAGCGTACCCACAAACGCAATCGCAGCGCCGATGATCTGGACGGTCAGCACGGCAGGCACCGTCTGTGTCTTGCGCAGCGACACCCATGACAGCGGAAACACGGTGACCAGGTGGAATAGCGCGTAACTTGCCAGCGCGGCAAAGGCGCCCAGGAAGATATTGAAACCCTGCGCGTTCACCATCTGCAGGGTGCTGATGGGTTCCAGATCTTCTTCCTCAAGAAGTTGCGTGTATTCGTGCGTGACCACCAGCCGCAGCCGCGCAAACAGCGCCACCACGTTGATGGCAAAGGCGACGTAGAACGGATAGCGCCAGCCCCAATCGATAAATTCCTGAAAACTTAGGCTGGTGTAGAGGAACAGGAATAGCGCGCCAGCGATGATGAAGCCGGTGGGCGCGCCCAGTTGCCCAACCATGGCGTACCAGCCGCGCTTGTTTTCCGGCGCATTCAATGCCAGCAGCGATGGCAGGCCGTCCCACGAACCGCCAAACGCAATGCCCTGCATGAAGCGAAACAGCGCCAGCAGATAGATTGCCGAGTGGCCGATCGACGCGTACGACGGCAAGAACGCAATGCCCACCGTGGCTGTGCCAAGCAGGAACAACGACCCCGTCAGCTTGGTGCTGCGCCCCCATCGGCGCTGGATCCGCATGAACAGCGCCGTGCCGAAGGGGCGGCCGATAAAGGCGAACGAGAAGACCGTAAAGCTGAACAACAGCCCAGCCAGTTCACTCGCAAACGGAAAATAGACCGTAGGGAAAACCAGCACCGAGGCGATGCCGTAGACGAAAAAATCGAAGTACTCCGACGCTCGCCCGATCACGACGCCTATGGCGATCTCTGCCGGTGCAACTTCATGGTGTCCTGGTGCCGGAGGCGCAGTGGGCGACGCGCGATGCTGGTGGGTCAGACTTGCCATCGTGGAGTCTCCATCGAGATTTCGGGGGAGGAGGGGGGTGTCGTACGGCGATCTAAAAGTCCGTCATCACAAGACCAGAATAGCGCCTAAACTGCAACGACAAGTCGAAAGATCGTTGGGCCATCCCAGCGCGACGTTAACCAAACGCCACTTCCGAGACCCATGCCACGCTTCAATGCAGTAGTGACACCCCTTGGAATTACGGGAAGGTCGCTTTGGCGAGGTGCAGCAATTGCCTTGTTGGTGACCCTTGCTGGTTGTAGTAACGCTGTGCTGTTGGCGCCGGCTGGCGACATGGCGGTACGACAGCGGGACTTGATCATCATTGCAACATGCCTGATGTTGCTGATCATCGTGCCCGTGATCTTTCTCACGCTGCTGTTTGCGTGGCGATATCGGGAGAGCGCCGAAAACGCGAACTACAACCCCGATTGGGACCATTCCACCGTGCTGGAGCTGGCCATCTGGGCTGCGCCGCTGCTGATCATCATCACGTTGGGCGCCATCACCTGGGTCAGCACCCATCAGCTAGATCCGTATCGGCCGCTGACGAGACTGGATCAGAACCGTCCGGTGCCTGCCGAGACCAAGCCGCTCACCGTGGAAGTGGTGGCAATGGACTGGAAGTGGCTGTTCGTCTATCCCGAGCAAGGCATTGCCACTGTCAACGAGTTGGCTGCACCCGTCGACCGCCCGATTTCGTTCCACATCACGGCCACCACGGTCATGAACGCGTTCTTCGTGCCGTCGCTGGCAGGCATGGTCTATGCGATGCCGGGCATGGAGACGAAGCTTCATGCGGTGATCAACCGGCCTGGCGTCTATGACGGGTTCTCTTCCAACTACAGCGGCGCGGGCTTCTCGCACATGCGGTTCAAGTTCCATGGGCTGTCGAACGAAGAGTTCGACCGGTGGGTCCAGCAGGTCAAGTCGTCGGGTACGCCGCTGTCGAAGGACGCCTATCTGAAGCTTGCCAAGCCCAGCGAGAGCGAACCCGTGCAGCGCTACGCCAGCGTGGCGCCAGACCTTTATGACCGCATCCTGAACCGCTGTGTGGATGGCCAGGCATGCCTGGCCGACACCATGGCGAGCAACCGCAACGTAAGGCGCTTCGACCCGTCGGCGGAAATCTGTACCGCCAGCAATACGGCCGATGCCATGCCGATGTTTGCGCCGGATGCGGCCATCAACGACGGTCGAAGGCTGTTGCGGTAGCCGAGGGCCCTGAGTCGTTCCGGCCCTTTGCGCTTTTCAGCTATTTCAGTCCCTTTGACGTTTTTCGCCAACATTGATCGGCCAGAATTGGTCAATACAGGCACAGGTGACATCCATGCCCGAGCGTTCCGAACTCGCCAACATGATCTTTGGCCGCCTGACGTGGGAGGCCATTCCGTATCACGAGCCCATCCTGCTTGCTACCTTCGCGGTCGTCGCGCTTGGCGGCCTTGTGGTGGTCGGGGCGCTGACGTACTTCCGCCTCTGGGGCTATCTCTGGCGTGAATGGTTCACCAGCATCGACCACAAGAAGATCGGCATCATGTACGTCGTGCTGGGTATCGTGATGCTGCTGCGCGGCTTTGCCGATGCCGTCATGATGCGGATCCAGCAGGCGGTGGCGTTTGGCGACAACCTTGGCTACCTGCCACCGCATCACTACGACCAGATCTTCACTGCGCACGGCGTGATCATGATCTTCTTCGTGGCCATGCCGCTGGTGACGGGGCTGATGAACTTTGTCATGCCGTTGCAGATTGGCGCGCGCGACGTGGCGTTTCCGTTCCTCAACAACTTCAGTTTCTGGATGACCACGGGTGGCGCCATCTTGGTGATGATGTCGTTGTTCGTGGGCGAATTCGCACGCACCGGCTGGCTGGCCTATCCGCCGCTATCGGGCATCCTTGCGAGTCCCGATGTGGGGGTCGATTACTACATATGGGCATTGCAGATAGCGGGGGTCGGTACCGTGCTATCGGGCATCAACCTGCTGGTGACCATCGTCAAGATGCGTGCCCCGGGCATGACGCTGATGCGCATGCCGATCTTTACGTGGACGGCACTGTGCACCAACGCGCTCATCGTTGCAGCGTTTCCGGTGCTGACGGCCGCCGTGACACTGCTCGCCTTGGACCGCTACGTCGGCACCCATTTCTTTACGGTCGAGCAGGGCGGCAGCGCGATGATGTATGTGAACCTGATCTGGATCTGGGGCCACCCCGAGGTCTACATCCTTGTGCTGCCCGCATTCGGCATCTTCTCGGAAGTGGTGGCCACGTATTCGCGCAAGCGCCTGTTCGGCTACGCGTCGATGGTCTATGCAACAGTCGTGATCACCGTGCTGTCGTACCTGGTCTGGCTCCATCACTTCTTCACCATGGGGTCGGGCGCCAGCGTCAACTCGTTCTTCGGGATCACAACGATGATCATCTCGATCCCGACCGGGGCCAAGATCTTCAATTGGCTGTTCACGATGTACCACGGCAAGATCCGCTTCGAGCCGCCCATGCTGTGGACAGTCGGGTTCATGGTCACATTCGTCATTGGCGGCATGACGGGCGTGCTGTTGGCGGTGCCACCGGCGGACTTTTCGCTGCACAACAGCCTGTTCCTCATTGCGCATTTCCATAACGTGATCATTGGCGGCGTGCTGTTCGGCCTCATGGCCGGCATTACGTACTGGTTCCCCAAGGCCTTTGGCTACCGCCTCGTGTCGTCGTGGGGTAAAGCGTCGTTCTGGTTCTGGTTTGTCGGCTTCTACGTTGCGTTCATGCCGCTGTACTGGCTGGGCATGCTTGGCGTAACGCGCCGCATGAACCATTTCGACGATGCGTCGTTGCAGATCTGGTTCCAGATCGCCGCCTTTGGCGCGCTGCTGATCGCCATCGGCATTGCCTGCTTCCTGATCCAGCTTGTGGTGAGCTTCCTGCGCCGCGAGGAACTGCGAGATACGACAGGCGACCCTTGGAACGGCCGCACGTTGGAATGGTCAACATCGTCGCCGCCGCCGCAGTACAACTTCGCATTCACGCCGCTCGTACATGATTCCGACGCCTGGTGGCAGATGAAGCAGTACGGCTACCGGCGTCCGCAGGAGGGCTTCAAGCCGATTCACATGCCCAAGGGCACCGCTGCAGGCATCGTGCTCGCGGGGCTGTCCACGGTGTGCGGCTTTGCGCTGATCTGGCATATCTGGTGGCTGGCCATCCTGTCGTTCGCGGCCACGATCGTCTCGGCAATCATTCACACCTTCAACTACAAGCGCGACTACTACATCCCGGCGGAAGATGTGGTCCGGACCGAAGCATCGCGCACCCAACTGATGGCAGGCCATGGCTGAAACGACCACATCCCTGCATGTGACCGGCCCCACGGGTACCACCACGGTGGATGACGTCCCGCCGGGCGGCTACCAGTTCCACGTCACCGAAGAGCCCCATGTGCCAAATGGCACGCTGCTCGGGTTCTGGCTGTACCTGATGAGCGATTGCCTGATATTTGCGTGCCTGTTTGCCGCGTATGGCGTGCTGGGCCGCGAGTATGCAGGCGGGCCCACCGGGGCAGAACTGTTCGAGCTGCCGCTGGTGGCGCTCAACACATCGTTCCTGCTGCTGTCGTCCATCACCTATGGCTTTGCGATGCTGCAGATGCAGCAGAACAAGGTCTCGGCCATGCAGATCTGGCTGGCCATCACGTGGGTCTTCGGCGCTGCGTTTCTTGCGGTGGAGCTTTACGAATTCGCGCACCTGATACACGAGGGCGCGGGGCCGACGCGCAGCGCGTTCCTGACCTCGTTCTTCTCGCTGGTCGGCACGCACGGGCTGCACGTAACGTTTGGCCTGATCTGGTTGATCGTGCTGATGCTGCAAGTGTCAAAGCACGGGCTGATCACTGCCAACAAGCGCCGGCTGATGTGCCTGTCGATGTTCTGGCACTTTCTGGACGTTGTCTGGATCGGCGTCTTTACCTTCGTCTACCTGATGGGAACGCTGCCATGAGCGCGCAAGATCAAACGATGAACGGCCACGGTGATACCCACGATGGTCATCACCACGAAGAAGAGGTCGGACCGCACGCCACGCTGGGCGGTTACCTGACGGGTTTTGTGCTGTCCGTCTTCCTGACGGCGATTCCGTTCTGGCTGGTGATGGGGAACGTCTTCGACAGATCATCGACCACGGCGGTGGCGATCCTGCTCATCGGGGCGGTGCAGATCGTGGTGCACATGATTTACTTCCTGCACATGAACGCCAAGTCCGAGGGCGGCTGGAACATGCTGTCGCTGATGTTCACGCTGGTGCTGGTGGTCATTACGCTTAGCGGTTCACTCTGGGTGATGTACCACCTGAACGCGAACATGATGCCGCATATGCGTCCGCCAGCGCAGTCGAGCCCCGTCAACCTGCCGGCCCGAACACAGTAGGGCTGGCATGCACGCTCCAGAAATCATCGTCACCAACGAGGCGGATGACGAATCGATCCAGATCATCGGCAACGGGCTGAACCACTTCAACGATCAACACGTCGGCTATGGCGACCGGCAACCGCTTGCGGTGCTGGTCCGCGATCCGCAGAGCGGCGACGTGGTGGGCGGCGCGAGCGGGCGGACATCGTTGGGGCTGCTGTTTCTCGATCTGTTCCATCTGCCCGAGACGTTGCGCGGCATGGGCATTGGCACTGAGGTGTTGCGCCGGTTTGAAGACGAGGGCCGCCGCCGCGGTTGCCGCTCGGCGGTGGTCTATACGATCAGCTTTCAGGCGCCGCAGTTTTACGAACGCAACGGCTGGGTACGGTTTGGAGAGGTACCTTGCGATCCGCCTGGTACGAGCCGGATCTTCCTCAGCAAGACGCTGTGAGTTAAGCCCTCAGGGCTTCACGTTCTCTTGCGCCGCGGCTTCGAGGTACTCGAGAAAGCGGCTTGCTACCGGCTCTGCATCGCCCGTGCGTCGCAATGACAGCACGGGCGATTCTTTTTTGCCGCCAGCCAGCGGCACAAAGCTGACACGCGCGTCGCCGGCGTGTTGCAGCGTCTTGGGCACCAGCGCCACGCCCATGCCGAATCCCACCATCGTCACCACCGTTTGCCACAGCCGTGCCTCGTGACGAATCACGGGGCTGAAGCCCGCATCCACGCACAGCGCGATGATCAGGTCGTGATAGTGCGGCGACACCGTGCGCGGAAAGAGGATGAACGGCTCTTGCGCAAGTGCGTCCAGCTCCAGGCTCTTGCGACGCGCCAGCGCGTGGCCAGCGGGCAAGCAGGCGACGAAGGGTTCCGAGAAGATCGGCGTGGAAACGACCTCGGCGGGAAACGTGCCCCAGTACGCGCAGCCCAGGTCGATCTGCTGGCGCTGGATCGCCTGGACCTGCTCGCCGGTGTTCATCTCGCGCAGGATGATTTCCACGGCCGGGTGGTCGGCCTCGAAGCGCTCCACCGCGCGCGGCAGGCCCCGATACAGCATCGAATTGACGAAGCCCACGCGAAGCCGGCCCGCCAGCCCGTGGGCGGAGCGCTGTGTGATGCGCTCGACTTCCGCCGCTTGCTGCAACAGCTTGCGGGCCTCATCCAATAGCACCTGGCCGGCGTTGGTGAGCGCCACGCTCTTGTTGGTGCGCGCGAGCAGTTGCACGCCCAGCTGATCTTCGAACTTGCGGATGTCGAAACTCAGTGCGGGCTGCGAGATGAACAGCCGTTGTGCCGCACGCCCGAAGTGCAGTTCTTCCGCCACGGCAACGAAGTAGCGCAGCTGTTTCAGGTCCATGGCCGTCTTGTTAAACGATAAGGAATATTTATCGTACCGGATAAAACCTGTATTGGACGATTATCGATGGCGTTTCTATGCTGGCCGGACAAAACAGGAGACAGCGAGGCCACCCGCATGAACGACATCGCCCGCGAGCCGCTTATGACCCATCCCAGCGGCCACCAAAACATCCCCGACAGCCGGGGCATCAATTTCTTTCACGTCGATCCTGACCTCGGTCGCCTCTTGCGGTTGTATCTGGGCGACGCCCGATACCGCGAGCTGGAGCCCCAGCTCACGTCGCTCGGCCAGCGCGCCTCGGACGAACTTGACGCCTGGGCCATCAGCGCGGATCACAACCCGCCGCAGCTTCGCCACCGCACCCGCCGCGGCGAGCCCTTGCAGAGCATCGACAAGCACCCCGATTACATTGCGCTGGAACGCGTGGCCTATGCCGAGCTTGGTCTCGCATCGATGAGCCATGTCGGCGACGCACCGCCGCCGCTGGTCAAATACGCGCTCACCTATCTGTTCGTACAGGCCGAGTTCGGCCTTTGCTGCCCGGTCAGCATGACGGATTCGCTCACGCGCACGCTGCGCAAGTTCGGCGATGCGGCGTTGGTGGCGCGTTATCTGCCGATGCTGGCTTCGCGTGACTTTGATGTGCTGTACCAGGGCGCGATGTTCATGACCGAGCAGGCTGCCGGTTCGGACGTCGCCCGCATTGCCACGCGCGCCGCCTTGGAAACCGCGCCCGACGGCACGCAAGCTTGGCGGCTGTACGGCGATAAATGGTTCTGCTCGAACGCCGATGCCGACCTCGCTATGGTGCTCGCCCGACCCGACGGTGCGCCATCCGGCATCAACGGCTTGGCGCTGTTCCTCTTGCCCAAGACGCTGCGCGACGGCTCGCGCAACCATTACCGCATCGTCCGCTTGAAGGACAAGCTGGGCACCCGTTCGATGGCCAGCGGCGAGATCGTGCTTGAAGGCGCCACCGCATACCTCATCGGCGAGATCGGCCGAGGCTTCCACCAGATGGCCGACATGATCAACATGTCGCGCCTGTCGAACGGCGTGCGTGCTGCCGGCCTGATGCGCCGCGCCACCACCGAAGCGTTGCACATTGCGCGCAACCGCGAAGCCTTTGGCCGCAAGCTGATCGACATGCCGTTGATGCAGCGCCAGCTTCTGAAGATGCTGCTGCCGACTGAGCAGGCGCGGTCGATGTTCATGCAGATCGCGCAACTGCTGCCGCTGGCGGATGCGGGCGACGTGCAAGCCGCCAAATGCGTGCGCATCCTGACGCCGCTCATCAAGTTCCGCGCTTGCCGCGACGCCCGCCGCGTGACCGGAGACGCGATGGAAGTGCGCGGTGGCACCGGCTACATCGAAGAGTGGAGCGATGCGCGCCTCGTGCGTGACGCCCATCTGGGCTCCATCTGGGAGGGGACCAGCAACATCGTCGCGCTTGACATTGCACGCGCTGTGAAGCGCGAAGGCGCGTTGGAACCACTGCGTGCATATCTCATCGGCATGCTCGATGGCGTCACGCTGCCGGCGCAGAGCGATGCGTTGTTGCGCGCCACGCTCGACCGCGTATGCCGCGCAATCGCCAAAGTGGCTGAAGACGGCAGCGACGAACTGGTGCGTCAGGCAGGGTCCGCGCTGTATCACATCACCACGGCCATCTTCATGGCGGTGGAGGGCGTGCGTCTGGCGCCGGACCATCGCCGGCTGGCGCTTGCGCATCTGGTGCTACGTCACAACCTGCTGCCGGTCGATCCGCTGGCCTTGCCCGCGAACGATGACGCCTTGCTGCTCGATGCGCTCGTCAAGCAGCGCGAGGTCTCATTTGCGCTGGCCATGCAGGCCTTGCCGACCGGAGGCGCGCAATGAACGCAATCAACGGCGCGTTGCACGGCCTGAAGGTCATCGACCTGAGCCGGGTGCTCGGTGGGCCGTATTGCACGCAGGCGCTTGCCGATCACGGCGCGCAGGTCATCAAGCTGGAACCGCCTGTTGGAGACGAGACGCGCACCTGGGGCCCGCCGTTCGACGAGAGCGATACCGCCTGGTACTTCAACGGCGTCAACCGCAACAAGCTCGGTATCTCGGTCGACCTGTCGAACGAAGAGGGCCGCGCCGTGCTCTGGCAATTGCTGGAAGACGCCGATGTGCTGGTCGAGAACTTCAAGCCTGGCACGCTCGCCCGCTGGGGCATGGATTTCGAGCGCGACCTACAACCGCGCTTTCCGCGCTTGATCCACTGCGCCGTTTCCGGCTTCGGCCCTGACGGCCCGCTCGGTGGGCTACCCGGCTACGACGCCGCCATCCAGGCCATGGCCGGCCTGATGAGCGTCAACGGCGAACGCGACGGTGGCCCGATGCGCGTCGGCCTGCCGATCGTCGACATGGTGACCGGGCTCAACGCGCTCGCCGGCATCTTGCTCGCGCTGGCCGAGCGCGAGAAGAGCGGGCGCGGGCAATCGATCGATATTGCGCTGTATGACTGCGGCGTGTCGCTGCTGCATCCGCATCTGCCCAACTACTTTGGGTCGGGCAAGGTGCCACAGCGCAGCGGCAATGCGCACCCGAACATCGCGCCGTACGACAGCTACCAGACCGGTACCGCGCCGATTTTTCTGGCGGTGGGCAACGATCGCCAGTTCGCCAAGCTGTGCGCGCATATCGGTGCGACGGAATTGGCGCAAGACGCGCGCTTTGCCGGCAACCGCAGCCGCTGCGCGCATCGCGCGGCGCTGAAGCACGCGCTGGAAGCACACCTGGCGCGCTTCGACTGCGAGACGCTTGCGCAAGACCTGATCCATGGCGGCGTTCCGTGCGGGCCCGTGTTGAGTGTCGATGTAGTGGCGCGCCATCCGCATACGCTGCACCGGCAGATGGTGGTCGAGCTGGGTGATTACCGTGGGACCGGCTCGCCGATCAAGCTGTCGCGCACGCCGGCCACGTATCGCAACGCTCCGCCCGCACTTGGTGCCGATACCGATGCCGTGCTCGCGTCGCTCGGCATTGACGCAGACACCCGTCAGCGCTTGTTCCAGGCCGGCGTTCTGAAATGAAATAAAGCAGGTTCACCACAACAAGGCAGACAGCCCAGCAGAGGCTGCGCCAAACCAGCAGTACCACCAAGGAGACAAACATGCCTCACCAGCCTGCGCCCCAGACCGACGCGGCCGCAAACCTGCAACCGCGCCGGGCTGCGGTAGCCGCGTTTATCGGCACCACCATCGAGTGGTACGACTTCTACATCTACGGCCTTGCTGCCGCGCTTGTCTTCGGCAAGGTGTTCTTCTCCAAGACGCTGGACCCTGGCATCGCCACACTGCTGTCGTTCGTCACGCTGTGGGCAGGCTTTGCGGCGCGCCCCATCGGCGGGATCATCTTCGGCCACCTTGGCGACAAGATCGGCCGCAAGACCACACTCATCATCACGCTCATCCTGATGGGCGTGGCGACGATGGGAATCGGCCTGCTCCCGGGCTATGCGCAGATCGGCATGTGGGCGCCAGTGGGCTTGGTGGTGCTGCGCGTGATCCAGGGTGTGGCGGTGGGCGGCGAGTGGGGCGGTGCGGTGCTGATCGCCAGCGAGAGCGCGCCCAAGCGCAAGAGCATTCTGTACTCGGCGTTTGCACAGCAGGGTTCCCCAACGGGCAACCTGCTGGCGACGCTGGTGTTCTTTGCCCTGAGCGCATTGCCGACACCGCAGTTCTTGCTGTGGGGCTGGCGCGTGCCGTTCCTGCTGTCGGCGCTGCTGGTGATTGTCGGCATGGTCATCCGCCTGAAGCTGGAAGAGTCGGATGACATGAAACGCGTGCTGGCACAGAAGAAGACCGTCAAACTGCCGCTCAAAGACGTGGTGCGTGACCACTGGGGCCTCGTGCTGCTGGGTGCGGGCACGCTGCCGCTCATTCACGTGACGTACCTGAAGAGCAATTTCGCGCTCGCGTGGGCTACCAAGGAACTCGGCTACGCGCAGGACACCTTCCTCGGCATCATCGCGATTGCGCTGGTCGTGCAGTTCATTACGCAGCCACTCGGTGCATGGCTGGTCTCGCGCATGGACATGCGTCGAGCGATCTGCCTGATGGTGCTGCCTGAATTCCTGCTCATGCCGGTGATGTTCTTTGCCATCGAAACCAAGGTGGTCTGGATTGCGCTGCTCGGCATGTGCCTGGCAACGATTCCGCATTCGATGTTCTATGGCGCCATCGGCGGTATTCTGGCGCGCGTGTTCCCGACGCGCATTCGCTATACGGGCTTGTCGCTGGCGTATCAACTGTGTTCGCTTGTGGTGGGTGGCGGCACGCCCGTATTTGCGCAGTGGATGCTCAACAGGAGCGGCAATATCGTGGGCGTGGCGGTGTCGTCGGCGCTGTATGCGCTGGTGTCGCTGGCGTGCACGCTGGTGCTGCTCAACCGCACAGGCTACCGCGCAGACGAGTTGTCCACCGCCGAGCGCGCAGATGCAAGGGACCTGGGGCAGGGTGACGCCAATGTCTCGCGGCCGCTCAACGGCCCTGCACGCAAGCCGGTGCCTGCCGTCTGAGTAGCGGCCGGCACCGCGTCCTACACGAAACGTGCGGTGGCACACCTGCCGCACGTTCCCTACGATGGCAAGGGAAGCCATACGAAACGGGGAAGCGTGCCATGTCCATCTTTGACGAGAACGAGCATCGCGAGGCCTTCTGGGAAACCGTGCGCCAGGCGATTGAGGCGCGCCACCAAGCCGATGAGGCCCGTCGCGCCGGGCAGTTGACTGGGCTGGCAATCGGCCTGTCTGTGGGCGCGCTAGCGGTTGCGCTGATGGCGTGGCGGCGCCGGTCCCGGGACGATGTGGCCTGAAGCCATCTCGCTGCTTAACGCCGATGCCTTGCGCTCCCTTCCGGATTCCCGTCTATAGGGCGCGGCGGAGGTGCTGCCTGACACCCTCATGCGTGGGCTGGCAGCGCCGTAGAGACTGGATGGAGGGGCGGAGCCGCACGCTTATCTGGCCGCAACAGCCAAGCATCCGATGATCGTGCAGATGGTGAGTCTGGAGGACCCAGGCTCTGGCCTGAAGACGGCAGACGGACTGCTTCAGATCAAGGCGCAAGGGGTGGGCGGCGTTACAATTCGCCGCTTCCTCCCAGGGTGTTCCATGCCACGCGGCCTCGTTCTCGCCACGCCTCAGCTCACGTCGGACGGCACGCCGTTCTCCACGCAATACGACGACGTCTATCACAGCGCTGAGGGCGGTCTGGCGCAGGCGCATCACGTTTTCCTGGGCGGCAACCGCTTGCCGGCCGCGTGGCAGGGCAAGCGCACCTTCACCATCGTCGAAACCGGCTTCGGCCAGGGCCTCAATTTCCTAGCCACATGGGCTACATGGCGCGACGATCCGCAGCGTTGTGCTCGGCTCGATTTCGTCTCGATTGAGAAGCATCCGTTCGATCGTGCTGGCTTGTCGATCGTGCATCCGAAAAGCGGCGCGCTGGCCCCACTGGCCGAGATGCTCCGTCAGTCGTGGCCAGTGCCGGTACCCGGCGTGCATCGCCTGGAGTTCGACGGCGGCCGCGTCACCCTCACGCTACTGTTTGGGGATGCGATGGAGACGCTGCCACAACTGCCGTGCGCCGCCGACGCGTTCTATCTCGACGGGTTCTCTCCTGCCAAGAACCCTGATCTGTGGCAGCCTCGCGTGTTCAAGCAGCTTGCGCGAGTCGCTCGCGCGGGCGCCACATTGGCCACGTACACCGCTGCAGGATTCGTGCGACGCGGCTTGCAGGAGGCCGGCTTCGAGGTGCACAAGGCGCCCGGTTTCGGCTCCAAGCGCGACATGACCGTCGCGCAGTTCCCAACCCATTGGCGCACACGGCGTGGGCCGGCTGAAGCGCCCGCCTGGAGCCAGCGTCACGCCATCGTGCTTGGCGCCGGGCTTGCGGGCTGCTCTGTTGCCGAGCGGCTCGCATCGCGCGGCTGGCGCATCACGCTTATCGACGCAAACGACGGCCCCGGGCGCGGCACGTCGGCCCACCGCGCAGCGGCCATGCACCCGCATGTGTCCATCGACGACAGCGTGCTCTCGCGCTTATCGCGCGCCGGCAACCTGCTCGCACGCCGCCATTGGGACGCACTCGATCGCGCCGGCTTTGCCACAGGTTTCCAACCCACCGGCGTACTGCAACTCGCCGAACACGCCGACGACGCTGTCGAGCAGCAACGCATCGTGCAAGCGCTCGGCTATCCGACCGATTACATCGATTGGCTCAACGTGGACGAAGCCGCCCGGCGCGTCGGTGCCAGCGTGCCGCAGGGCGGCTGGTGGTTTGCGCAAGCCGGGTGGGTCGCGCCGCCTGATGTTTGTCGCGCCAATCTCGCCGCTGCTGGCACCGCAGTTGATGCGCGTTGGAATGCGCACGTCGAATCGCTGCGCCAAGTCGGCGATCAATGGCATGCGCTGGATTCCCAAGGCAAGGTGATTGCGAGCGCGCCGGTCGTCGTCCTCGCCAACAGCTTTGGTGCCGCACGCCTGGCTCCGCTGACATCTGCGTCGCTCAAGCCAGTGCGCGGTCAACTCACCGATGTGCCCGTGAGCAGTTTGGAGGCGGGTGCCGCGTGGCCGAAAACCGTCGTCTGCGGCGATGGTTACCTGCTGCCCGCCGAATCGTGTGCGAAAACGGTGCGCATGGGCTCGTCGTTCCAACCGGGCGAATCCGATCTGGCCGAGCGCATCGCCGATCACGCGGCCAATCTCGGACGACTGGCCCGGTTGCAGCCGCAGCAATCGGGCGCGCTGGCGAAGCTAGATCCTGCAGCGCTGCATGGTTATGTCGGTGTGCGGTGCGTTTCCGCGAATCGGTTGCCGTTGATCGGCCCACTGGTGGATGAGGCGGCGGCCATGGCGCCCGGCTTTCGTTTGCGCGGCCCGCACGCGCAACTGCCTCGCCTCGCCGGGCTGTATGCGGCGCTTGCGTATGGCTCGCGCGGGCTCACATGGTCGGTGCTGGGCGCGGAACTGCTTGCGGCCCAGATCGACGGTGGTCCGTTGCCGCTTGAATCCGATCTGGCCGCAGCGCTTGATCCTGGCCGCTTTACCCTGCGGGCATTGCAGCATCGACGCACGCAGGAGCAGGCCGCCGCACCCGCGGAAAACGAAATCGCGGGGCCACTGGATTAACGCCCCGTTTGAAGGGTTTTCCAAGCGTTCCGACCCAAAAAATCAGGGCCGGTGAACGTTCCATGCCATAATATGCGTTTTGCGTTTGCCAGCCTGAACGCGCCCGTTGTGCCGCGCATTGTGCAGTGAAGCGGCCCTCGCGCCGCATTCCTGCAAGCCCGGCAAGACCAAGAACTTTGAACCACGGCTGCTGCTGGCGCTGCGCCGTTCGACGCAACCATCTTCTGAATCTGGAATTACGACCATGTCGACTATCGAAAACCTCGGCAAGCTTGATCGCAAAGTGACCCTGGCTGTCCCGAAGGCCGAAGTGGAGCAAGAGAAGCAAAGCCGTCTGGCGCGTCTGTCCAAGACCGTCAAGATGTCCGGCTTCCGCCCGGGCAAGGTCCCGATGAAGATGGTCGAGAAGCAATACGGCCAACAAGTCGAATTCGAGGTGCGCTACGACAAGGCCGCCCGTCAGTTCTTCGACATCACCAACGAGCAAGGCGTGAAGGTTGCCGGCCAACCGCGCTTCGAGCTGAAGACCGAAGGCGTGTCCGATGACCAAGTCGCGTTCGATGCCACTTTCGAGGTGTATCCGGAAGTTAAGCTCGGCGATCTGGCTGGCGCGGAACTGACCCGCACCAAGACCGAAATCACCGATGCCGAGATCGACAAGACGCTCGACATCCTGCGCAAGCAACGCGTGCATTACCACCCGCGCGGCGAAGCCGGCGAGCATGGCGACGGCGGTGCAGCCGTCGCACAGGACGGCGACCGCGTGACGGTCGATTTCGTCGGCACGATCGATGGCGTGGAATTCGCCGGCGGCAAGGCTGAAGGTTTCAGCTTTGTGCTGGGTGAAGGCCGCATGCTGCCCGAGTTCGAACAAGCCACGCTGGGCCTGAAGCAGGGCGACTCGAAGAAATTCCCGCTGGCATTCCCCGAGGACTACCACGGCAAGGACGTCGCCGGTAAGACGGCTGAATTCACCGTCACGCTCAAGCAGGTCGAGTGGGCGCACCTGCCGGAAGTCAACGAAGCCTTCGCGCAATCGCTGGGCATCGCCGACGGCAACCTCGACAAGATGCGCGCCGACATCCGCGAAAACCTCGAGCGTGAAGTCAAGCGCCGCACGCACGCGCTGCTCAAGGACCAAGTCATGGAAGCGCTGCTGAAGGTAGCAGAGCTGGACGTGCCGAAGTCGCTGGTCGAACAAGACCAGGAGCGCCTGGTTGAAATGGCGCGCCGTGACCTCGAGTCGCGCGGCATGCCGAACGCCAAGAACATGCCGATCCCGGCCGAGATGTTCACGCAGCAAGCCGAGCGCCGTGTGAAGCTGGGTCTGGTGCTGGCCGAAGTCGTGAAGGCCAACGGCCTGGAAGCCAAGCCGGAACAGATCAAGGCCGAGATCGAAGAGTTTGCCAAGAGCTACGAAGATCCGAAGGAAGTCATCCGCTGGTACTACGGCGACCAACAGCGCCTGGCCGAGATGGAAGCCTACGTGCTCGAAAACAACGTGGTAAATTTTGTGTGCGACAAGGCCAAGGTAACTGAGAAGGCTGTGTCGTTCGAAGAGCTGACCGCCACCCCGGCGCAAGGCTGATTCGATCGATAGAGTTTCCGAAATAAGCACCGGAGAACCGCATGATCCGCAATGAACTGATCGACCAACTTGCCCGCACCCAGGCTTCCGCGCTCGAAACGCAGGGGCTCGGTCTGGTGCCGATGGTGGTCGAGCAGTCGGGCCGCGGCGAGCGCGCCTACGACATCTACTCGCGCCTGCTCAAGGAGCGAGTGATTTTCATGGTGGGCGAGGTCAACGACCAGACTGCCAACCTCGTGGTGGCACAGTTGCTGTTCCTGGAAAGCGAGAATCCGGACAAGGACATCTCGCTGTACATCAATTCGCCGGGCGGTTCGGTATCGTCCGGTCTGGCGATGTACGACACGATGCAGTTCATCAAGCCGGACGTGTCCACGCTCTGCATGGGCATGGCAGCCAGCATGGGCGCGTTCCTGCTGGCGGCCGGTGCGAAGGGCAAGCGCCTGGCCTTGCCGAACTCGCGCATCATGATTCACCAGCCTCTGGGCGGTGCACGTGGCCAAGCTTCGGACATCGAGATCCAGGCGCGCGAGATTCTGTACCTGCGCGAGCGCCTGAACACTGTGCTTTCGGAAGCGACCGGTCAACCAGTTGACAAGATCGCTCGCGACACTGATCGTGACAACTTCATGAGCAGCGAACAGGCCAAGGAATACGGCCTGATCGACCAGGTCATCGCCAAGCGCTGAAGTGTCGAAGTCATGCGCTGATGTGCGCGGTAGGCGGTATTGTCGGTGCGCTCCACGACACACCGGTTAACCGCGTCAAACATGTCAAGCGGTGTCAAAAACGAGGCCTCGCGCCTCGTTTTTGCTTTGAACAACACCTGCGGATCGTCGCCAGATAATTTGGCGTATGATGCTGCCAAGAACTACTGGTAATCGTTATGGCGGACAAGAAAGGCTCGACTGGCGAAAAGCTGCTGTACTGCTCGTTCTGCGGCAAGAGTCAGCATGAGGTCAAGAAACTGATTGCCGGCCCCTCGGTCTTCATCTGCGATGAATGTATCGACCTGTGCAACGAGATCATCCGGGACGAAGCTGCCATCTCCGAAAAGGAAGGGGGTCTGGCAGTCAAGTCCGATCTGCCCACGCCACATGAAATTCGCCAGAGCCTTGACCAATATGTGATCGGTCAGGAGCAGGCCAAGAAGATCCTGGCGGTCGCGGTTTACAACCATTACAAGCGTTTGAAGCACCTCGGCAAGAAGGACGATGTCGAGCTGTCGAAGAGCAACATCCTGCTCATCGGGCCAACTGGCTCCGGCAAGACCTTGCTCGCTCAGACGCTGGCGCGTCTCTTGAACGTGCCGTTCGTCATCGCCGACGCCACTACGCTGACCGAAGCTGGTTATGTAGGCGAGGATGTCGAAAATATCATCCAGAAGCTGCTGCAGAACTGCAATTACGAGGTCGACAAGGCCCAGCGCGGCATCGTCTACATCGACGAGATCGACAAGATTTCGCGCAAGTCTGACAACCCTTCCATCACCCGGGACGTTTCTGGAGAAGGCGTGCAGCAAGCGCTGCTCAAGCTGGTTGAAGGAACGATGGCGTCGGTGCCCCCGCAAGGTGGTCGCAAGCATCCGAACCAGGACTTCCTGCAGGTTGATACAACCAACATCCTGTTCATCTGCGGTGGGGCGTTCGATGGTCTGGAGAAGATCATCATGCAGCGCTCCGACAAGACCGGTATCGGTTTTGGTGCGGAGGTGCAGAGCAAGGAAGAGCGCGACGTCAGCGAAGTGCTGCCGCAAGTGGAACCAGAAGATCTCATCAAGTTCGGTCTGATTCCCGAGTTGATCGGCCGTCTGCCCGTGGTGGCGACGCTGGCCAAGCTCGACGAGGCTGCCTTGATGGAAATCCTGGTCGAGCCCAAGAATGCAATCGTCAAGCAGTACCAGAAGCTGCTGGCAATGGAAGGGGTGGAACTGGAAATTCGTCCGAGCGCGCTGACGGCAATCGCCCGCAAGGCGATCAAGCGCAAGACGGGGGCGCGCGGTCTGCGTTCCATCGTCGAGCACGCTTTGATGGATGTGATGTATGACCTCCCCAACCACAAGGGTGTGCAGAAGGTGGTGATCGATGAAAGTACGATCTCCGACGAGGGCAAGCCCTTGCTGATTTACGAAGAGCAACCCAAGGTTGCAGGTTCCAACTGACGCGAATGCCCGGCCGGGATGCGCAGTATGCGTCCCAAGCAGGAAGCCGTTCGCTCGCGAGCGGCTTTTTTGCTTCGGGAAACTGGGTCGGCATGCGACTTGCAGCAGCGGTCTTGTAAAACCGTCGCTGTGCCCAATTTAGCCCTTACATGACTTTCTGGGGAAAATAATGTCCGGAACCCAACTTTTACCCGCTGAGCAGATTCGCCTGCCGCTGTTGCCGCTGCGTGACGTGGTGGTGTTTCCGCACATGGTGATTCCGCTGTTCGTGGGGCGCCCCAAATCCATCAAGGCACTGGAAGCTGCGATGGAGGCGGGCAAGAGCATCATGCTCGTGGCGCAAAAGACCGCCGCCAAGGACGAGCCGACCGACAAGGATCTCTACGAGGTCGGCTGTATCGCCAACATTCTGCAGATGCTGAAGCTGCCGGACGGCACCGTGAAGGTGCTGGTCGAGGGCACGCAGCGCGCCAACATTCTGTCCGTTACCGACGACGAATCGCACTTCTTCTGCGAAGCTGTGCCCGTCGGCCCGGAACCCACTGAATCGGCCGAGACCGAGGCGCTGCGTCGCGCCATCGTGTCGCAGTTCGATCAGTACGTGAAGCTGAACAAGAAGATCCCGCCTGAGATCCTGACGTCGCTGTCGGGCATCGATGAGCCGGGTCGTCTGGCCGACACCATCGCCGCGCATCTGCCGATCAAGCTCGAGCAGAAGCAGAAGATTCTCGAGATGTTCAACGTGACCGAACGTCTGGAGAGCCTGCTCTCGCAACTGGAAGGTGAGATCGACATCCTCCAGGTGGAAAAGCGCATCCGTGGCCGCGTCAAGCGCCAGATGGAGAAGAGCCAGCGCGAGTATTACCTGAACGAGCAGGTCAAGGCGATCCAGAAGGAACTGGGCGAAGGCGAGGAAGGCGCCGATCTCGAAGAGCTGGACAAGAAGATCAAGGCCGCCCGCATGCCCAAGGAGGCCAAGAAGAAGGCCGAGTCCGAGTTTAAGAAGCTCAAGCTGATGTCGCCGATGTCGGCCGAGGCAACGGTCGTGCGCAACTACATCGACACGTTGGTCGGCCTGCCGTGGCGCAAGAAGAGCAAGGTCAATAACGACCTGTCGAACGCCGAGCAGGTGCTGGATCAAGACCACTACGGCCTGGAGAAGGTCAAGGAACGCATCCTTGAGTACCTCGCAGTGCAACAGCGGGTCGACAAGCTGAAGGCGCCGATCCTGTGCCTGGTGGGGCCGCCGGGTGTCGGCAAGACCTCGCTCGGGCAGTCGGTGGCGCGTGCAACGAACCGCAAGTTCGTGCGCATGGCGCTGGGTGGCGTGCGTGACGAGGCCGAGATTCGCGGTCACCGCCGTACGTACATCGGGTCGATGCCGGGCAAGATCCTGCAGAGCCTGACGAAGGTCGGCGTACGCAACCCGCTGTTCCTGCTCGACGAAATCGACAAGATGGGCGCGGATTTCCGAGGCGACCCGTCTTCTGCTCTGCTCGAAGTGCTGGACCCGGAACAGAACCACACGTTCCAGGACCACTACATCGAGGTGGACTTCGACTTATCGGACGTGATGTTCGTAGCGACGTCGAACTCGCTGAACATTCCGGCACCGCTGCTGGACCGGATGGAAGTGATTCGTCTGTCGGGCTACACGGAAGACGAAAAGGTCAACATCGCCCGCCGCTATTTGCTGCCCAAGCAGATCAAGAACAATGGTCTGAAGGAAGGTGAGATCGAGGTGACCGAAGCCGCCCTGCGCGACATCATCCGCTACTACACGCGGGAAGCTGGTGTGCGTTCGCTGGAACGTGAGGTCTCGAAGATCTGCCGCAAGGTCGTCAAGCAATTGCTGCTGAAGAAGGAAGCCAGTGCGTCCGTGAAGGTCGATTCGGACAATCTGGACAAATTCCTTGGCGTGCGTCGTTTCGACTTTGGTCTGGCCGGCAAGGAAGATCAAGTCGGCCAAGTGACCGGTTTGGCATGGACCGAAGTGGGCGGCGATCTGCTGACCATCGAAGCCGCGCTGATGCCGGGCAAGGGCAATATCACCCGCACGGGTTCGTTGGGCGACGTAATGAAGGAGTCGGTCGAGGCTGCGCGCTCGGTGGTGCGTTCGCGATCGGCGCGCCTGGGTATCAAGGATGAGATGTTCGAGAAGCGCGACATCCACATCCACGTGCCCGAAGGTGCGACGCCCAAGGACGGCCCGTCTGCAGGTATTGCGATGACGACGGCGCTGGTGTCGGTGCTGACCGGTATTCCGGTGCGTGCTGATGTCGCGATGACCGGCGAAATCACCCTGCGCGGCGAGGTACTGCCGATCGGCGGCTTGAAGGAAAAGCTGCTGGCTGCACACCGCGGCGGCATCAAGCTGGCGCTGATTCCGGAAGAAAACGTCAAGGACCTGGCGGACATTCCGGACAACGTGAAGAACAGCATCGAGATTCAGCCGGTGCGCTGGATCGACAAGGTGCTGGAACTCGCGCTGGTGCGCAAGCCGGAGCCACTGCCGGAAGAAGAAGCCAAGCCGGCACCCGCCAAGGGCGACGACGGCAAGTCGCAGGAAATGGTGCATCACTGACACCGTAGCCTGCCAAGGTTGAGGAAGGGCCCGACATGTTCGGGCCCTTTTTCTTTGCGCAGGCTGCGACGTGTAGCACACAGTTCTTCGCCTTGACACGTCGATTGGCGGCCACTTTAATGAATCCACACTAGCGGGTGTTCGGGGAGGTGGCACGATGAACAAGACAGATCTCATCGACCATGTGGCGGCGCAAACTGACATGTCAAAAGCCGCGGCGGGGCGCGCCATTGACGCGCTGATCGACGGTATCAAAGATGCGTTGTGCGACGGTGGGTCGGTCACGCTGGTCGGCTTCGGTACGTTCCTGGTCGGCAAGCGATCTTCACGTAATGGACGCAACCCGCGCACGGGGGCCGCCATCACCATCGAAGGCGGTAAGGTTGCGAAATTCAAACCTGGCAAAGCGCTGAAAGATGCGCTAAACTAGCGGGCTTTGGTGCTCGTGGGTGACAACACGGGCGCCGGACAGTCCGGCTCACGCCGGCAGTACGAACGGGTGCTTAGCTCAGTTGGTAGAGCAGCGCCCTTACAAGGCGCGGGTCGGGAGTTCGAGCCTCTCAGCACCCACCATCGTTCGTATTGCCGCTCCTGTGTCGGGTGGTTCGACCCAATCTGGAGCGGTAGTTCAGTCGGTTAGAATACCGGCCTGTCACGCCGGGGGTCGCGGGTTCGAGTCCCGTCCGCTCCGCCAAAATCCTGTTCAAAGGCCCGATTCGTTCGGGCCTTTGTCTTTTCAGCGGCGAATGCGTTGCAAGTCATGTCTGCACGCTGTGCCGTGATTGTCCGGAATGTCGGCGGCACCTGATAGAATCGCCGGATTTTCCATCTTCCATTCACCTCCGGTCCAGCATGCTTGATTTCGTACGTACGCATCGGCGCTTGATGTTTCTGGTGCTGCTGATTCTGGTGTTCCCGTCGTTCGTGTTCTTCGGTGTGCAGAGCTATTCGAGCTTCATGGACAGCTCGCATGACGCCGCCAAAGTCGACGGCAAGGTCATCTCCACCAACGAAGTCGACGCGCGCGTGCGCGAGCAGACAGAGCGTCTGCGCCAGATGCTTGGCGCGCAATATGATCCGCGCCAGTTCGAAGGTCCGCAGATGCGCCGCGATGTGCTCGACGGCATCATCCAGCAACGCGTGCTGGCCAATGAGGTCGTGCATGCGAACCTGACCATCTCGAACGAGAAGATTCGCGACACGATCCTGCAGATTCCGGCCGTGGCAGCGCTGCGCAAGCCGGATGGCTCGTTCGACCAGGAAGCCTACGTGCGACTGCTGGCTGCACAGAATATGACGCCCGAGCAGTTAGAAGGCAATCTGCGGTTCGAGCTGTCGCAGCAACAGATTCCGCAATCGATTGTGTCGTCGGCGTTCGTGCCGAAGTCGCTGGTGGAGCGACTGATCCAGGTACGCGATCAGCAACGTGAAGTGCAGGCGCTGCTGTTCAAGCCGGCTGACTATGCTGCAAAGATCAACCCGGACGACAAGGCGATCCAGGCTTATTACGACGCGCACCAGCAGGAGTTCTCCGTGCCGGAGCAAGTCAAGGCCGAGTATGTCGTGTTCTCGGGCGAAGACATGATGAAGCAGATTCCGGTCACGCCTGAGCAGATCAAGGAGTACTACGACCAGAACGCTGCGCGCTTCAAGACGCAGGAAGAGCGCAGCGCCGCTCACATCCTGATCAAGCTGCCGGACAACGCCAAACCTGCCGACAAGGAAACCGCCAAGAAGAAGGCCGAAGAAGTACTCGCCGAGGTGCGCAAGAACCCCGCGAGCTTTGCCGAACTGGCCAAGAAGTACTCGGGCGATCCGGGTTCGGCTGCGCAGGGCGGCGAGTTGGGCTTCCTGGGCAAGGGTGCGACCGTGCCTCCGTTCGAGAACGCGCTGTTTGCCCTCAAGCAGCCAGGTGACATCAGCGATGTGGTCCAAAGCGATTTCGGTTTTCACATCATCAAGCTGGAAGAAGTGAAGGGCGGCGGCGTGCAGCCGTTGGAAGCTGTCAAGCCGGAGCTTGAACGCGAACTGCGTACGCAACTCGCCAACAAGAAGTACTCGGAGCTGGCTGATGCGTTCTCCAACACCGTGGAAGACCAGTCCGACAGCCTGAAGCCGGTGGCTGACAAGCTTAAGCTGCAGATTCAGACGGCCGACAACGTGACCCGCACGCCGAGCCCGGCGCAGTCTGGCAGCCCGATCGGCAATGACAAGGTGGTCAAGGCGCTGTTCGCAGACGACGTGATCAAGAACCACCGCAATACGGCCGCCATACAGGTGGGCCCGACCACGCTGGTTGCGGCGCGTGCGGCGGAGTATCGTCCGGCCACGGTCAAGAAGCTGGCCGACGTGCGTGAGCAGGTCAAGGCCAAGGTGATCGCCGAGCAAGCGGCTGCGCTGGCCAAGAAGGCTGGCGAAGAGAAACTGGCCGCCGTAAAGCAGAGCAACAGCGCCGATGGCTTCAGCGCCGCACAAACCGTCTCGCGCCAGCAGGCGCAAGGCACGTCGCCCGCTGCACTGACGGCCATCCTGCGCGCCGATGCGACCAAGCTGCCGGCCACCATCGGCGTCGACCTCGGTGCCCAGGGCTACGCGCTGTATCGCATCAACAAGGTGCTGCCGCCGGCCAATGTGGATGAGGCGCGCCGTGCTGCCGATGCGCAGCAACTGGCTCAGGCCGCTGGTCAGACCGAGTTCAACGCCTACTACGAAGCACTGAAGGCGCGTTCGAAGGTGAAGATCAACAGTAACGTGATTGACACCAGCAAACCTGCCAATACGGCAGAGGACTGATACGGCGCGCAGCAGGTAGCCTGACGAAAAAGCCCCCTCAACAACGAGGGGGCTTTTTTTTGCGTATTTTTTTCGGGCGACTAGTCCAGCGGTTTGCCGATGCGCGCGAGGCGCGGCATGTACAAGTGGTCCGGATCGAATGAGAGTGCCACGTGGGAAGCGCGGGCGATCAGGTTCTTGCGCGGCACGAGGCCGAAGTAGCGGGAGTCTCGGCTGTTGTCGCGGTTGTCGCCCAGCATGAGGTAGCGGTCTTGAGGGACGGTGATGGGGCCGAAGCTGCGCACTGCTCGCACTTCCGGCAAGACCATCACCGTGTGCTCGCGGCCGGGCAGGGCTTCGGACCAGAGTTCGTGCGGCAGCGCCGCCGTCGCTTGGGGCAACGCTCCGGGCGCGACGTCCGGCAATGGGGTATAGGCGATGTGCTGGTGGTTGATGTAGAGCGCTTCGCCGCGCATTTCAACGACATCGCCGGGTAGACCGATCAGCCGCTTGACGAGCTTTGTGCCGTCTTCCGGTGAGGAGAAGACGACAACATCACCACGTCGCGGCTCGCTGCCGCGCTTGAGCCAGACGGTGGTGGCCGGTACGCGCACACCGTAAGCCAATCGGTTCATCAGGATGTAGTCGCCCTCGATAAGGGTCGGGTTCATTGAGCCGCTGGGCACGACTGCCCAGTCGGCAATGCAGGCGCGGAAGGCAAAGAGCAACGACATGCCGACCAGGAACCGCTTGTTGTCGCGCGCTGCACGCAGCCCGTTTGCCAGAAGCTTCATGGTGTCCGCCCGTGTGAGATGTGGCCGCGCGTTCGACTTAGAAATCCGATGCACCTGATGGCGCCGCAGAATTGTCATCTTCCGACCCGCGCTTTGAGAAGAGGTTCCAGTTTGGGCCACACGTTATCGAGCATCGTCGGTTGCGCTGCGGCAATGGGGTGGATGCGGTCTTCCTGGAACCAGTCCGGCCGTTGCGCAACGCCCTCGAGCAGGAATGGCACCAGCGGCAGCTTGTACTGCTGCGCCAGCTTGCCGAACATGGCGAAGAAGCGCTCGCTGTAATCCGGGCCGTAGTTGGGCGGGATGCGCATGCCCACCAGCAGCACCTTCGCGCCTGTCGCTTGCGAGGCTTCGATCATTGCCTTGATGTTGCCTTCGCTGGAGGCGAGGGAGAGGCCGCGCAGCGCATCGTTGCCGCCCAGTTCGAGGATCACGACAGAGGGCTTTTCACGCGCCAGCACGGCGGGTAGGCGTGAGCGGCCGCCGGCCGTGGTGTCGCCGCTGATGCTTGCATTGGCGACGCTATAATCGGGCTTCCGTTCTTTGAGGCGCCTGTCGAGCAACGCGACCCAGCCTGTGCCTTGCGCAAGGCCGTATCCGGCCGACAGGCTGTCACCCAGCACCACCACGCGATGCGATGCCGGCGCGCCTTGTGCTGCAGCCGTCTGTGCGAATGGCAGCATGCCAAACACTGTGCAGCCAAGTGCTGCTACAAGTGACTTCACGCTGCGCCTTCTACTACCTACCAGTCCAATCATGTCGTCTTCCGCTACCTGGGTGATTGATGTCGATTCGCTGCACAAGACTGTGCGCGATGCCACCGGTGAGTTGCCTATTCTGAGCGATGTTGCCTTCCGTGTGGAACGGGGCGAGACACTGGCCATTGTTGGCGCTTCCGGCTCGGGCAAATCGACGCTGCTTGGTTTGCTCGCAGGCCTGGACTTGCCGACATCGGGTTCGGTCAAGCTGCTGGGCAACGACCTGTTCAAGTTGGATGAGGATGGTCGCGCGGCCGTGCGCGGCAGCCACGTAGGCTTTGTCTTCCAGTCGTTCCAGCTGCTGCCACATCTGACGGCGCTTGAGAACGTGATGCTGCCGTTGGAGTTGCAGGGCGATGTCAGCACCGCGGAAATGCGCCGTCGCGCCACGGTTCTGCTGGAGCGCGTCGGCCTGGGAGCACGGCTCTCGCACTATCCGAAGACGCTGTCCGGTGGCGAGCAGCAGCGTGTGGCCCTGGCACGCGCGTTCGTGACCGAGCCCGACATTCTCTTTGCCGACGAGCCGACAGGGAGTCTCGACACCGCCACGGGAGAGGCCGTTATCGCGCTGATGTTCGAACTCAACCGCAGTGCCGGCTCCACGCTGGTGCTGGTGACGCACGACCGCTCCGTCGCGGCGCGTTGCAGCCGCATTCTCACCATCGAAGCCGGGCATCTCGTCGGCGACGAGACCGTTACCGAACTCTGAACGTTTGCGTCAGAGTGCGGCTTTGGCGCGGCGGATCAACGCCGCCGTCGACGCGTCATGCGCCACAGAGGCTGGCGCACCTTCCAGCTCTGCCTGGATCGGCTTGGCGAGTTTCTTGCCAAGCTCCACGCCCCACTGATCGAACGAGTTGATGTTCCAGACCGCGCCCTGCACGAAGGTGCGGTGCTCGGCGCAGGCAATGAGCGCGCCGAATGACGCGGCGTCGAGCCGTTCCATCAGGATGGTCGTGCTCGGGCGATTGCCTTCGAACACCATGTGCGGCACGAGTGCTTCGTCGGTGACGCCACCCGCGCGGACTTCATCCGCGGTGCGGCCGAGCAGGAGCGCCTCGCCCTGCGCGAAGCAGTTTGCGAGCAGTTTGGCGTGATGGCCGGGCAGGCTGCGCACCGGCTCCAGCGTGGTGATGAAATCCACCGGCACGATCTGCGAGCCTTGGTGGATCAGCTGGAAATACGCATGCTGTCCGTTGGTACCGGCCGTGCCCCAGACGATGGGGCCGGTGTCGGTATCGATGGCTGCGCCGGTCCGCTGGACGGATTTGCCGTTGCTCTCCATCTCCAGCTGTTGCATGAAGTCGGTCAGCAGCTCCAGTGGCGCGCAGTAGGGCACGGTACAGGCGCTCGCCGCGTCGAAGAAGCCGCGATACCAGACCGACAACATCCCGAGAATGAGCGGCAGGTTTTCACGCGGCGCGGCTGTGGCGAAGTGACGGTCCATCGCGCGCGCGCCGTCGAGCATCGCTTCAAATTGCTGCGGCCCGATCGCCAGCACGATAGACAGGCCCACCGCCGACCACAGCGAGAACCGCCCGCCAACCCAATCCCAGAACGTGAACATATTGTCCGGGTCGATGCCGAACTGGACGACCGCCTCGCGGTTGGTGGAGACGGCGACAAAGTGGTGCTTGAGCTGGCTTTCGGCCACGCCATGCTCGACAAACCAGCGGCGCATGCTGTGCGCGTTGGCCATTGTCTCGAGCGTGGTGAACGTCTTCGAGCAGACGATGGCGAGCGTGGTGTCCGGGTTCAGGTGGTCGAGTGTTTCGGCCAGGTCCGTGCCATCGACGTTGGAGACGAAATGTACGCGCACCTGCGGCACGGCAAGGTGGTCGAGCGCGCGGCACACCATGCGCGGGCCGAGGTCCGAACCGCCAATGCCGATGTTGACGATGTCCGTGATGCGCTGGCCGGAATGGCCCGTCCAAGTGCCGCCATGCACGCGGTTGGCGAAGTCGTGCATCTGGGCCCGCACGCGCAGCACTTCGGGCATGACGGGCTCGCCGTCGGAGCGATAGTTGTCTTCCGCTTGTCCGCGCAGGGCCATGTGCAAGACGGAGCGGTGCTCGGTGTTGTTGATGCGGTCGCCGCGCAGCATGGCATCACGCAGTGTGAGCACGCCGGCCTCGTCGGCCAGTTGCAGCAGCAGGGCGAGCGTCTCAGGGGTAATGCGGTTTTTTGAGTAGTCCACCGTCAGGCCAGCCGCTTCCAGCGTGAAGGCGCGTACCCGTTCCTCGGCGTCCGGCGCAGCAAACCAGTTGCGCATATGCGTCGCGCGAATCGATTCAGCATGTTGCGTCAGGGACTGCCAGGCGGGTAGGGCTGTGGGCATACGGCGTGATGTGACGTGAGGTGGGTGCGGGAAAGCGAATGCGCAGTATAACGGCGCTGTATGACGCCTTTCTATCGGCGAACGTCCGACGCCAGCAGGGCGTTGAGCGCACGTCGTGCCGGCGCGCATAGCTCGCTGGCGTGCAAGCCGATGGGGCCGACGCCCGCCTGGACAAGATCGTCGGCGGCGCGCCCGTGCAGCCACACGGCCGCGAGTGCGGCTTCGCGCGCACCCATGCCTTGCGCAAGCAATGCGCCGATCATGCCGGTCAACACATCGCCTGTACCACCGGTGGCGAGTCCGCCGTTGCCGGTGGGGTTGACGGCTGGCGGGATGCCCGGCGCCGCGATAACCGTGCCCGAGCCCTTGAGCACGACCACCGCACCCGTCCGATTGACAAGCGCCTTGGCGGCGGCAAGTCGATCCTGCTGGACGGCGTGCGCATCGGTATGCAGCAGGCGCGCGGCTTCCAGCGGATGCGGTGTCAGTACCAGCGGGACATCGCTTCCGGCAAGTTGTGTGAGGCGCGCGAGCAGGGCTGGCGTTTTCGCAAACAGGTTGAGTGCATCGGCATCGAACACAGCAGGCGTGCGCGCCGAGAGCATGCGGTCCAGCAGATGTTCGAGCGCGCCTTCTGACTCTTTGCCGATGCCCATGCCGGGGCCCACGGCCAGCGCCTGCATGCCGCCCAGATCGAGGGTGCCCCAGGTGTGCAGCATCAATTCAGGTTGCGCGGGGTCGACACGCGGTGCATCGGTGGCAAGGGAGACCACGTGCACCTTGCCCGCGCCCAGATAGAGCGCGCCGCGCGCGGATAGCAGCGGCGCCCCGACCATACCGGTCGCGCCCCCCACGATTGCCACGCTGCCGTATGTGCCCTTGTGGCCGTTATGCCGGCGGCGCGGCACGTGCGCGAGCCAGCGTGACGGCGCGTTGACGAAGGCGTCCGCTTCAATCACGCCGTCATAAGCGGCCTGCGCGGCTTGCAGGTCGGCCAGCGCAATGTCACCGGCGGCATCGCGGCCATCGCCCGTCAGCAAGCCCGGCTTGACGGCGAGAAAGGTGATGGTGGCGCGCGCCTGGATAACAGGTGAATCTGGCGCGGGCGGCTGGCCCGTATCGCCATTCAGGCCCGAGGGAATGTCCAGTGCGTACACCGGCAGGCCGCTGGCGTTGATGGTGTCGACCAGCGCCGCATGCAATCCCGTCAACGGCCGGCCGAGTCCGATACCAAAAAGGCCGTCGACGATGGCGGAGGTGGGGGCCGGCACCGAAGCCGTCGTGTGCAGACGTTCGATGGGGACATTAGCGGCACAAGCCTCCGTCCACGCGCGGCGCGCATCGTCGGGCAGCTTGGCCGGGTCTGCGGCAAGCCACACCGTGACGGCGCGCCCGGCCAGATGCAGCACCGTCGCCGCAACGAGCGCATCGCCACCGTTGTTGCCTGGGCCGGCAACGAGCAGCACGTGCCCATGTGGCGCGCGCGTCTGTAGCCAATCGGCGGCAGCTTCGCCCGCGCGCGCCATCAGGGCGAAGGGTTCGAGGGATCGGTACGCCGCCGCTTCCAGTGCGCGGATGCCGGCCGTGCCGAAGAGCAGGTCGGCGCCGGTGTGTGCGGCCAGGGCACCGTCGATCAGGATTTCGCGCCAGGCGGGGTGTGAGGACATGGCAACTACGCTTTCCACTGTGCAGACATGACGATCTATTCTCTTACAATAGCCCGCGTTTCCGGTCCTTTCTCAGCCCGTTGCAATGTCCAAATCGCCGACCACCCCGAAAGCTGATCTGCCGCAATCCGCAGCCAATGAGGACGCAGGCAAGGGCGGGCCGATCGTGTCTTCGTCACACCTGGTGTCGGCGCGAAGCCCAGAACTGTCGGAGTTCGAGTTTGCGCTCAATACCGCCTACAACGCCTACAACCGCTGGTGCGTGCGCTGCATGGCAGCCGCCGGCGTGCGCGACCTGACCTTCCTCGATGTGCTGGTTGTGCACCACGTCAACCACCGCGGCCGCGCCAAGCGCCTGGCCGACATCTGCTTCGTGCTCAACGTGGAAGACACCCACCTTGTGACGTATTCGCTCAAGAAGCTGCAGGGGATGGAGTTGGTGGAAGGCACGCGCAACGGCAAGGAAGTCACCTACACCACGACTGAAGCTGGCGAAAAGGCCTGCGCCCGCTACCGCGAAATCCGCGAGCAGTGCCTGACCAGCAATATTTCGCCCGGCGGCGAGGAAAATGCCGAGATTGGCGAACTGGCGCGCCTGCTGCGCGTGCTGACGGGCCTGTACGAGCAGGCAGCGCGGTCCGCCACGTCGCTGTAAAACGGGCGTTTGCAGTCGGTTGCAGCCGAGGCAGCGCCATTTTCGGCCGATTTGAGGGTCGGTAACGCGGGCAGGGCAAGGTACAATAGCGGTTTCCCCGCGCACGCCGGGGACCTCCTCTTCCAGCTACTGCCTGCCTTGCCCACCATGGCGCATTTCTCGTGCTTTCCCGGCGCTCTCGCGCTGTCCGCCTTCCGTCAGCAACGCCTGCTTTCCACCCTCAAGCGCATCGATCCCGATATCGATGCCGTCAGTGCCCAATACCTGCATTTCGTGGCCGCCGACACGCCGCTGTCGGCCGATGAATCTGCCCGTGTGCAAGCGCTGCTGACCTACGGTTCGCCAGCCCCGGCCGATGTCGAGGGCGACCGCTTTGTGGTGATCCCGCGCTTCGGCACGATCTCGCCGTGGGCCAGCAAGGCAACGGAAATCGCCCGCCACTGCGCACTGCCGCAAATTCATCGCATCGAGCGCGGCGTGGAATTTACCGTCACGTGCAAGAAGGGCCTCATCCGCAGCCTGACCGGTGCTGCTAAGCACCTGGACGACGCCACCCGCGCCGCCGTGGCCGAGCATTTGCACGACCGCATGACCGAAACGGTCATCGACTCGCGCGAAGCCGGCTACGGCCTGTTCGACGTGTTGCCCGCCAAGGCATTGCGCTTTGTGGACATTGGGGGCGGCCATGATGCTGGACGTCGTGCGCTGGAAGCCGCCAACGTCGAGATGGGCCTGGCCCTGTCCGATGATGAAATCGACTATCTGGTCGACGCCTACCGCAAGCTCGAACGCAACCCGACCGACGTCGAGCTGATGATGTTCGCGCAGGCCAACAGCGAGCACTGCCGCCACAAGATCTTCAACGCCGACTGGACCATCGACGGCGAGACGCAGGACAAGTCGCTCTTCGCGATGATCCGCAACACGCACCAGCTCGCGCCGCAGGGCACGATCGTCGCGTATTCGGACAACGCCGCCGTGATGGAAGGCGGCATGGCCGAGCGCTGGTTCCCGCACGCAGGCACGGAAGGCGAGACGGGCGTGCCGCAATACGGCCGCCGCGAAGCGCTCACGCACACGCTCATGAAGGTGGAGACGCACAACCACCCGACGGCCATTTCGCCGTTCCCGGGTGCGTCGACCGGCGCGGGCGGTGAAATCCGCGACGAAGGTGCAACGGGCCGCGGCGCCAAGCCCAAGGCGGGCCTGACCGGCTTTACCGTGTCGAACCTGCTGCTGCCGGAAGCCGTGCAATCGTGGGAAAACGCCCGCGATACGGCGCAACCCGTGGCACACCGCAACCCGAATGAAGCCGCACCAGGCCCCGTCGGCAAGCCGGACCGCATCGCTTCGCCGCTGCAGATCATGATTGAAGGCCCGATCGGCGGCGCTGCCTTCAACAACGAATTTGGCCGGCCCAACCTGGGCGGCTATTTCCGCGTCTACGAGCAAAACGTCGGCGGCACCGTGCGCGGCTATCACAAGCCGATCATGATTGCCGGCGGCATCGGCAATATCGACGCAGGCCACACGCACAAGCACGGCCTGCCGGCCGGTACGCTGCTGATCCAACTTGGCGG
The DNA here is from genome assembly GCF_000607165.1 of Ralstonia pickettii. Lineage (GTDB taxonomy): Bacteria > Pseudomonadota > Gammaproteobacteria > Burkholderiales > Burkholderiaceae > Ralstonia > Ralstonia holmesii. Next base: position 318,775 of record NZ_JFZG01000004.1, read on the forward strand.
CCCCGGCATGCGTATCGGCATGGGCGGCGGCGCTGCCAGCTCGATGGCCACCGGCACCAATACCGCTGACCTGGACTTCGATTCCGTCCAGCGCGGCAACCCCGAAATGCAGCGCCGCGCGCAGGAAGTCATCAATGCGTGCTGGGCACTGGGCGAAGACAACCCGATCCTGTCGATCCACGACGTGGGCGCCGGCGGCATCTCCAACGCCTTCCCTGAAATCGTCGACGGCGCCGAGAAGGGCGCGCGCTTCGACCTGCGCCAGGTGCATCTGGAAGAGTCGGGGCTCTCCCCGGCGGAAATCTGGTGCAACGAATCGCAAGAGCGCTACACGTTGGCGATTGCCCCCGGCGATTTCCCGCGCTTCCAGGCCATGTGCGAGCGCGAGCGCGCGCCGTTTTCGGTGGTCGGTTTCGCCACGGATGAACAGCAACTGCAAGTCGTCGACGGCGACACTGCCCCCGACGTCGCCGAGCACTTCCCCGTCAACATGCCGATGGACGTGCTGCTCGGCAAGCCGCCGCGCATGCACCGTGATGTGCGTCGCGTGGCGCAGGAATTTCCGGAAGTCGATGTCACCGGCCTTGACCTGGAAGTCGTCGCGCGCGACGTGCTGCGCCACCCGACCGTTGCCAGCAAGTCGTTCCTCATCACCATTGGCGACCGCACCGTTGGCGGCCTGAACACGCGCGACCAGATGGTCGGCCCGTGGCAGGTGCCGGTGGCCGACGTGGCCGTCACCACGCTGGACTACAAGGGCTACGCCGGCGAGGCGATGACGATGGGCGAGCGCACGCCGCTGGCCGTCATCAACGCACCCGCGTCGGGTCGCATGGCCATCGGCGAGTCCATCACGAACATCGCGGCCGCTCCCATCGACTCGCTCACGCAGCTCAAGCTGTCGGCCAACTGGATGGCTGCCTGCGGCGTGAACGGTGAAGACGCCCGCCTGTACGACACCGTCAAGGCCGTCGGCATGGAGCTGTGCCCGGCGCTGGGCATCAGCATTCCGGTGGGCAAGGATTCGTTGTCGATGCGCACCAAGTGGGAAGACGAGGGCGCAGCGAAGGAAGTGGTTGCGCCCGTGTCGCTCATCGTCTCGGCTTTCGCGCCGGTGACGGATGTGCGCAAGACGCTCACGCCGCAACTCAAGCAGGTTGAATCGGCCAATGCGCCGGCCGACACCACGCTGATCCTGATTGACCTGGGCCGCGGCAAGAACCGCATGGGCGGCAGCATCCTGGCGCAGGTCACGGAGCAGATCGGCAACAGCGTGCCCGACGTAGACGACGCCGAAGACCTCAAGCGCTTCTTCGCCGCCATCCAGCAACTGAACGCGACCGGCTCGCTGCTGGCGTATCACGACCGCTCGGACGGCGGCCTGTGGGCGACCGTCTGCGAAATGGCTTTCGCCGGGCACTGCGGTGTGTCGATCAACGTCGACATGCTCACGCTCGACGGCGCACATGAGTCCGACTACGGCGACGCCAAGAACTGGGCGCAGCAAGTCTCCGGCCGCCGTGCCGACCTGACGCTGCGTGCGCTGTTTGCCGAAGAGCTTGGCGCCGTCATCCAGGTGCCCCTGGCTCAGCGCGACGCTGTGTTCGCGGTGCTGCGCGAGCACGGCCTGGCCGGCTGCAGCCACGTGATCGGCGCACCTAACGCCAACGACCACATCGAAATCTGGCGCGACGCCAAGAAGGTGTTCAGCGCGCAGCGCACGGAACTGCAACGCACGTGGACGGACGTCTCCTGGCGCATCGCCAGCCTGCGCGACAACCCCGAGTGCACGCAGAGCGAGTACGACCGCATTCTCGACGCGCAAGACCCGGGCATCTCGCCCAAGCTCACGTTCGACATTGCGGAAGACGTGGCCGCACCGTTCATCGCCACGGGTGCCCGCCCGCGCATGGCGATCCTGCGCGAGCAGGGCGTGAACTCGCAGGTCGAAATGGCCTACGCGATGGACAAGGCCGGCTTCGACACTTACGACGTCCACATGAGCGATCTGCTGGCTGGCCGCACCACGCTCGCCGGCTTCAAGGGGTTCGTTGCCTGCGGCGGCTTCAGCTACGGCGACGTGCTGGGTGCGGGTGAAGGCTGGGCGAAGACGATCCTCTTCAACAGCATGCTGGCCGAGCAGTTTGCGGCGTTCTTCAACCGCACCGATTCGATCGCGCTGGGCGTGTGCAACGGCTGCCAGATGATGGCGAACCTCGCACCGATCATCCCGGGCGCCGGCGCATGGCCGAAGTTCACGCGCAACCAGTCGGAACAGTATGAAGGCCGTCTGGTGACTGTGCAGGTCGAAGCATCCCCGTCGATTTTCTACGCGGGCATGGAAGGCAGCCGCATTCCCATCGTCGTCGCGCACGGCGAAGGTTATGCCGATTTCTCCCAGCAGGGCGACATCGGCAAAGTGGCCGTTGGCCTGCGCTACGTCGACAACCGCGGCGAAGTCACGCAGACATATCCGTTGAACCCGAACGGCTCGCCGCAGGGCATTGCCTCGGTGACGACGCACGACGGCCGCTTTACCGCGCTGATGCCGCACCCGGAGCGCGTGTTCCGCGCCGTGCAGATGAGCTGGCATCCGAAGGAATGGGAAACCGCCGGCGACGGCAGCAGCCCGTGGATGCGGATGTTCCGCAATGCCCGCAAGTGGATGGGCTGACCTGCCTGCTGCACCAGTAAAAAACGCGCCGGGGTGACTCGGCGCGTTTTTTTTTTGCCCTTGGCGAGGGCAGCAGACCCGGCACAGCAGGGCTTACCGATGGCCAGGGCAATATTACCTAGGCAAATGTTATATTTCGCGCGCATGCGCCCCGATCCATAAGTCGAAAAAACGGTATCCACCGGACGGCGCGCCAGAGAACGACAACACAAAAATGGGTCACTCGCGCCGCGGTCCTGCCTCTCAATGGTCAGCGCCCGACCCATGGGTCTATGCAACGAGGGGATCAACATGAACCGGGTCTATCGGCTGGTCTGGAGCCGCACCTTGCGTGCTCCGCAAGTGGTGTCCGAACTGACGAAGGCGTCGCACGGGGGCGTTGACGCCAGCCCTGACACGACGCCCGCCCGTCGGCGCGCATCCATCATTTCAATCGGGGTGTCACTCGGTTTGGCCGGTGTGGCGCTCCCGGGTTGGGCCGCGACCTGCTCGCCGAGCACGATCGCAAACTGCAGCGCCGCCGGCGGTAACGGCATCCCGAACCGCAGCGGCAATGGTGGCAGCGGCAACGGCGGTGGCGGTGGTGGGTCCGCGCTGGGTGGAGGCTCCTCCACTATCCAGGTTCCGGGCGGGCCGACTTCCGGCGGAACGGGCGGTACCGGTGCCACGAACGACAGTGGGCAAGGCGGCCCCGGAGGAGCCCCTGATGTGGTGCTCGCTGGCGATGCCGTGATCAACGCGAACGCGCAGGGCGGGGCTGGCCAGGGCTTCGATGGATTCAATTTCGCGGGGGGCGGCGGAGGCGGAGGCGCCGGCGTGTATTCCACCGGCACCAGCGTCACTGTCAACGGCGGCGTGACCGTGCAGGGCGGCACCGGCGGAAATGGCGGTGCCGGCACCTCGGGGTCAGCCTCCAACGGCGGAGGCGGCGGCGGAGGCGGCGCAGCGTTTGTCATTGTGACGCCGGCTGCCGACGTAAACAACCAAGGCACCCTAGTCGGCGGCAATGGCGGCAACGGTGGCGGCGGCGGGAACCCGGGCGGCGGAGGCGGAGGCGGCGATGGGTTGCTGACCTTGGGTTCCGGCACTCAGGTGACCAACATTGGGACGATCGTGGGCGGCGTTGGCGGTGTCAGTGGTGGCGGCGGCAGCACGGCCGGGACCAGCGGCGCGGGCGTCAATCTGTCTGCCGGGTTCAACGTGCTTTCCAACGTCGGCACGATCACTGGCGGGGCCGGCAATGGCGGTGCCGCGGGCGTGGGCGTCATTTCCAACGGTGACGTCATCGTCAATGGCGGCACCATCAGCGGTGGGCTGTACAGCGACGGTGTCACGCGGGCGGCTGCCATCCAGTTCAACGGGGCGAACAACACGCTGCAACTGCTGACGGGTTCCAACATCATCGGCAACCTCGACGTGGCGGCGGGGGCAGCAGCCAAGATCACGGCTGGCAGTGCAGGCCTCTCGCTGTCCAACAACGTCACGCTGGGCGACGCCACGTCGCGCGTCACGCTCGATGCGACCACGACCAGCCTCGTGGTGTCGGGCGTCATATCGGGCGCAGGCAGCGCGGCCGTTACCGGCAGCCGAACGATCACGCTGACGGGCAACAACACCTATACGGGCGATACCACCATCACCGCCGGCACGCTGCAGATCGGCAACGGCGGGACCACGGGCTCGGTGGCGGGCAATATCGTCAACAACGGCACACTGGCTTTCAACCGCAGCGATGCGGTGACCTACGCCGGCACCATCAGCGGCACCGGCAATCTGGTGCAGGCGGGGGCTGGCACGTTGACCATCTCGGGCACGGCGGGCTATGCCGGTAGCACGACCATCAACGCGGGCACGCTCGCGCTGTCGGGGGCCGGCAGCATTGCGGCGTCCTCGGGCGTGGTCAACAACGGCACCTTCGATATCTCTGCGACGACGTCCGGCGCCACCATCCGCGCACTGACCGGCACGGGCGCGGTGGCTCTGGGCGGCAAGACCTTGACCTTGTCCAACGCCGCCGGCACGTTCAGCGGCGTTATCGGCGGCGCAGGCGGGCTCACGGTGGCGGGTGGCACGCAAACGCTGTCGAGCACAAACGTCTTTACCGGCGCAACGACCATCAACGCGGGCACGCTAGCGCTATCGGGTGCAGGCAGCATTGCGACCTCCGGCGGGGTGGTCAACAACGGCACGTTTGATATTTCTGGGACGACCTCCGGCGCCACCATCAGCACCCTGACGGGCACGGGCACCGTTGGCCTGGGTGGCCAGACGCTGACGCTGGCCAATGCAGCCGGCACATTCAGCGGTGCGATTGGCGGAGCGGGAGGCCTTACAGTCAGCGGTGGCACGCAAACGCTGTCGAGCACAAACGTCTTTACCGGCGCAACGACCATCAACGCGGGCACGCTCGCGTTGTCGGGTGCAGGCAGCATTGCGGCGTCATCGGGCGTAGTCAACAACGGCACGTTTGATATTTCTGGGATGACCTCCGGCGCCACCATCAACGCACTGACGGGCTCCGGTGCAGTCTCGCTGGGCGGGCGGACGCTCACCTTGGCGAGTGCCTCCGGCACGTTCAGCGGCGCGATCGGTGGTACGGGCGGCCTCACACTGGATGGCGGCACGCAAACACTGTCTGGCGTGAACACCTATAGCGGGGCAACGACGATCAACGCCGGCACGCTGGCGCTGTCGGGTGCTGGCTGCCTGGCGTCGGCAACGACGGTCACGCTCACGGGGACAAGTTCGGCGCTCGATTTGTCTGCTGGCGTCAGCCAGACGGTGGCGCACCTCTCCGGCGTCGCGGGTAGCCGCGTGGTGCTGGGCGGCGCGCTCACGCTGGCTGACGACTCGTCTCAAACCTTTAGCGGTAGCCTGAGCGGCAACGGCGCGTTGATCAAGCAGGGCACGGGCACGCTCACGCTCAATGGCGTCAGTAGCGGCTTCGCCGGGTCGACCACGGTAGCGGGCGGCACGCTGGCGGTCGGCGATGCGGCAAACGCCGGTGCTGTGCTTGGCGGCAATGTCCTGGTGAACGCGCTTGGCACGCTGCGCGGCCACGGCACGGTCTCGGGCGACGTGAGCAGCAGCGGGGTGGTCGCGCCGGGCGGCTCCATTGGAACGTTGTCCGTCGGCGGCAATTACACCCAAGGCTCGACTGGGACGCTCGCCATCGAAGTCAGCCCCACGGACGCATCGCAACTGCGCGTGGGCGGTGCGGCAGTGCTCGGCGGCTCGCTGGCCATCGTGTTCGATCCGGGCACCTATACCGCCCGCCGCTACACCGTGCTGAGCGCAGCCAGTGGCGTGACGGGGCGCTTCGCAAACGTCAGCACAGCAACGGCAGGAGCCAACCTTGGCACGTTGCAGACATCCGTGGACTACGGAACGAATGCGGTCGACGTGCTGCTCGCAGAAGCAGCAGCGCCCGGCACCCCCGGCAGCCCGACCGTCGTGGCACCGACCAAGACCTCCATCTATACGGCGCTGGGTACGACAGCACTGCTGCAGGCACAGGGCGTCAACTCAACGCTGCTCGGCCGGTTGTCGGGGCCGCAGGACGCCCCCAGTGGTTCCAAGGATGTGTGGGTGACGGCCAGCGGCTCCAGTACGAAGGTGGGCGGTACGGGGAATGCGCCGGGCTTCCTCACGCACGCCTATGGGTTCCTCGCGGGCGCGGAGGGTCGCCTTGGCGCTGCCACCGTGGGCGCGGCGGGCGGCTACACGCACACCACGCTGGGCGAAGACACCACCGGCGCATCGGGCGCCATCGACACCCTGCGTGTGGCACTTTACGGGGCGCAGCCGATGGGTGCCGTCAACCTGTCGGCCACGGTCGGCTACGGGCTTGATTTCTTCTCGCAGAAGCGACCGTTCGGCAGCGTCGGTACCGCCGAGGGCGACCATCTGGCGCACGAATTCACTGCCGCCACGCAAGCCAGCTTGCCCCTGGAGATGATGAGCGGCATCCGGCTCGCGCCGCATGTGGGCCTCCGATATGCGTACGTGCGCGGCAGCGGCTTCGGCGAGAACGGCGCCAACGGCCAGAACCTGCAAGTCGGGCCGGACAGCGCGCGCAGTCTTCAGCCGTATGTGGGTGTCACGCTCGACAAGGCCTTCGGCGATGTGCGCCCGGTCAACGTGCAGCTTCGCTTGGGCTACGCGCACGAGCTGATGAACGCTGGCCGCGTCGTCCAGGTCCAGAGCCAGGACGGCACCGTGTTCGCCGCCCCCGGCACCGACCTGCCGCGTTCGTTCCTGACCACCGGGGCCAGCGTCACGCTCCAGGCCGCCAAGGCGACCACGGTGTCCTTGGGTATTGATGCCACCATCAACACGAGCCATGTGTCTGCGCAGTCCGCCTACGTGCGGGTCAACCACAGGTTCTGACGGAACAGGGCGTGCCGAAGCGCACGCTAGATCGATCGAAAAACAACGCGCCGGGGCAACTCGGCGCGTTTTTTTTCACGCTGCACCACGCGTGTGCGGCATGTTGACTTGCATCAATGGCAAGAACGGTATGGCGCCTAGATTTCCGTAGAGAGGGGGCTGTAGCAGCCACAAGCCGACAGAGCAACAGAGCGCGGGACGCATCCACGGAGACGCAAATGAACATGATTCGCACACTCGCTTCCACGCTTGTCGTAGCCGGTCTGGCGGTGGCTGCGGAGGGCATCCAAGCACAGACTCTGGAAAAGATCGCAGCGGCAGACAAGATCACGGTTGGCTATCGTGAAGCGGCGGTTCCGTTCAGCTATCTGCTGGCCCCGAACAAGGCCGTCGGATTTTCGGTCGATCTGACGCAAGCCATCGTCGACGATGTGCGCGCACGATTGAAGAAACCATCTCTGCAGGTCGATTCGATTCCAGTGACTGGCACGAATCGGATTCCGCTTCTGGTCAATGGCACCTACGACCTCGAATGCGGATCGACCACCAACACCAGCGCGCGGGGCAAGGAGGTGGCCTTCTCCATCAACTTCTTCTACGCGGGAACGCGCCTCTTGACCAAGCGCGATTCGGGCATCAAGAACTATCCGGACTTGGCGAACAAGACCGTCGCCAGCACAGCCGGCAGCACGAACGAGAAGGTGCTGAAGAAATTTGCCGTCGACCACAACATCGACGTCCAGATCATCTCCGGCAAGGACTATGCAGACGGGCTGAAGCTTGTGGAAACCGGCCGAGCGTCGGCATTGGCGCTGGACGATGTGTTGCTGTACGGCCTGCGTGCCAATTCTGCGAATCCGGCTGCGCTGGAAGTCGTGGCGGAAACCCTGCAGGTCGAGCCGTACGCCTGCATGGTCCGCAAGGGCGACCCTGCCTTCAAGCGGCTCGTTGATGCAACCATCACGCGCCTCATGAAATCCGGCGAGTTCACAGCGCTGTACAAGAAATGGTTCGAGTCACCCATCCCGCCGGCTGGCGCAAACCTCGACATGGCGATGAGCGATGCGCTACGCGCCAACCTGAAAAAGCGCAGCGACAAACCGGCACAGTAGCGTGATGCGTGTGTGGGCGGGCCGTAACCGCCCACACTATCGCCCGCTCGATGCCGTTTCCAGGTACGGCGCCAACAGCTCTGCCATCCAGTTCATGAACACCTGTGCCCGCACCGGCAGATTTCGCCGGTTCGGGTACACCAGCGACACCGGCATCGGCAGCGGCCGAAAATCGGGCATCACCTCCACCAGCGTACCGTCCGCAATCGCCGACGACAGCCCCGCATACACGGGCGCCTGGATCATCCCGAGCCCCGCGCGGCACGCAGCGTCGTAGCTCTCGGCTGAGCTGACGGTCACCGCGCCCTTCATCGGCCGGAATGCGGAGCGGCCATCCACCGTGTATTCCCACCCCGGCGACTTCGTGCCCAACGTCTGCACGTAATGGACGATGCGATGGTGATCGAGGTCTTCGAGCGTTTTCGGCATGCCGTGGCGTGCGATGTAACTGGGGCTCGCGCAGTTGACCTGATGCAATTGGCCGAGCGGGCGCGCGATGAGGCTGCTGTCGGTCAGGTTGCCGATGCGCAATACGCAGTCGAAGCCTTCACGCACCGGGTCCACGCGGCGGTCTGTGCTGGAGAGTTCGATTTCCAGCTCAGGGTGCGCGTCGAGCAGCGCGGGCAGGGCGGGGATGACGATGCGGCGTGCAACGCCCACCGGCATGTCTACACGCAGCCGGCCGCGCAGCGCCTGAGGGCTTTGGCGGAACATGGTCTGCAGCTCGTCCATGTCGGCCAGGAGGTCTTGGCAGCGCTCGTAGAAGGTCTGGCCGTCTTGCGTGAGCTGCACCTTGCGTGTGGTCCGGTGGAGCAGGCGCGTGCCGAGCATCGTTTCCAGCTGCTGCACCGCCACCGAGGCGGCCGGTTTGGGAATGCTCAGGGCTTCTGCTGCGCGCGTGAAGCTGGCAAGTTCGGCCACGCGCACAAAGATCTGCATGGCTTCGAGTCGATTGGCGGACATGACGGGCGGATTGATTGTTATCTGTGGACAAACACAGAGATAGGATAGGCGAGATTTATTCTTTTTTAGTCGCCCAATACCATGTTCTCACGGTGTTCGACACCCCAAACCCAACCGGAGAGCAGACATGACACAGTCCCACACCCCCATCGCCATCATCACCGGCGGCAGCCGCGGCCTTGGCAAGAACATGGTGCAGAAGCTTGCCCAGCGCGGCACCGACGTCATCTTTACGTACCGAAGCAACCGCGCTGAAGCCGATGCCCTGGTCGCTGAACTGACTGCCCAGGGCCGTCGCGCCGCCGCCTTGCAGCTCGACGCCGGCAAGATCGCCACGTTCCCCGCCTTTGCTGATGCCGTGCGCGGTGTGCTGGCACAGTGGAAGGCCGAGCGCTTCGATTACCTCGTCAACAACGCCGGCATGGGGGTGTACGCCGCAGTGGCCGAAACCACCGAAGCCCAGTTCGACGAACTGATGAACGTGCACTTCAAAGGCGTGTTCTTCCTCACGCAGATTCTGCTGCCGCTCATGGCCGACGGCGGCCGCATCGTCAATGTCTCGTCGGGTCTCGCGCGCTTTGCGCTGCCGGGCTACGGCGCGTATGCGGCGATGAAGGGTGCGGTGGAGGTGCTCACGCGTTACCTCGCCAAAGAACTCGGCCCGCGCGGCATTGCAGTGAACGTGGTGGCGCCGGGCGCCATCGAGACGGACTTTGGCGGCGGTGCCGTCCGTGACAACGCCGATTTGAACGCGATGGTGGCATCCAATACTGCGCTCGGCCGCGCTGGTGTGCCGGATGACATTGGTGGCGTGGTGGCCTCGCTGCTGTCGCCGGACAACCGCTGGATCAACGCCCAGCGCATTGAGGCATCGGGTGGAATGTTCCTGTAAGCGGCGCGCCTCCCCGCGCATGGGGTTCAGAACGCCAACTGTGGAGCTCCGAGCTCCATCCGTCGAGTTCCGAGCTCCATTCGCCGAGCTCTGAGCTCCATTCGTCGAGCTCCGAGCTCGGGGCGCCGCGCAAAAAGCTCCGCGTGTTGAGTTTGGAATTGGGAACTTGGGGGCTTGATGCTTGACGCGGCGGTTCATCGCCTGTTTCACCCCCTGCCGGGGGCGACTCACTTTCTTTGTCTTGCCAAAGAAAGTAAGCAAAGAAAGGCGCGCCCGAGATGGCGACTTCCCCTTGGATTTTTGTAACCGGGCGGAGACGGGGAAAACTCGCTGCGCTCAGACAGTTCCCCGTCTTTTTTCCGCCCGCTTACAAAAATCCAAGGCGCCATCAAGGGCAGGAACGTCAAAGGCCACACCATCGGTGTGCTGCCCTAAGTGGTGCTTGTTTTGTGCTGTCGTTGCTCGCTTTGCTTTGCTTCGCGTTGTGTTGTGGTTCCTGCTGCACGGGTGATCGATGGTTTGACCTTCCCTTGCCCTATGCGGCGCCTTGAATTTCTGTGAGCGGGCGGAAAAAGGAAGGAGGCTTGTTTGAGCGAAGCGAGTTTGCCTCCTTCCCCGCACGGTCACATAAATTCAAGGGGAAGTCGCCGCATCGGGCGCGCCTTTCTTTGCTTACTTTCTTTGGCAAGACAAAGAAAGTGAGTCAGCCCCGGCAGGGGATGAAACAAGGGATGAACCACAAGAAACAAACCCCGACCAGAAGCCCAAACAACAACCAAAACCCAAAAAAACTTACGCCACCGCCTTAGCCGCAGCCCGCCCCCGCAACCACTCAAACGTCAGCAGCAGACCCGTCGAGAACACAATCAGAATCGTCGCCAGCGCAGCAATCGTCGGCGAGATGTTCTCGCGAATACCGGTGAACATCTGTCGCGGCAGCGTCACCTGATCCGCCCCGGCAAGGAAGAGCGTGACCACCACCTCATCAAACGAGGTGGCAAACGCAAACAGCGCCCCGGAAATCACGCCCGGTGCGATGACGGGCAGGGTGATGCGGAAGAACGTCATGACCGGGTTGGCACCCAGCGACAGGCTCGCCCGCACGAGGTTGTGATTGAACCCCTGCAGCGTCGCCAGCACCGTCGTCACCACAAACGGCACGCCCAGCGCCGCATGCGCGAGGATCAGACCGATATACGTGTTGGCCAGGCCCAGCGGCGCAAAGAACAGATACATGCCCACACCCACCACCACCACGGGCACGATCATCGGCGACACCAGCACCGCCATCAGCAGGCCCTTGCCACGGAAGTCGGCCTTGTTCAGCCCGATGGCGGCCAGCGTGCCCAGCACCGTTGCCACGATCGTGGCCGCAGGCGCGACGATGAAACTGTTCTTGGCCGCCATGCGCCATTCGTCAGACGTGACGAGGTTCTGATACCAGCGCAGCGAATAGCTCGGGATGGGGTACGAGAGGAACGTGCTCGACGAGAACGACAGCGGCACGATCACCAGCACCGGCAGCACAAGGTAGAGCAGCGTCAGCACGGCCAGCCCGCGCAGCGAGAAGTACCAGATGCGCTCGATGAGCGAGGTGTGCGGGGCAAACATCGGTTTGGCGAGTTTCATGGTCGATGTTCTCCGTTAGCCGACGCGAACCTTGGGTCGCGTAAAGCGCCCGTACACCGCGTACAGGACGAGCGTGGCCAGCAAGAGCAGGGCGCCCAGCGCGCAGGCCATGCCCCAGTTGATGGTGACGTTGGTGAAGTAGGCCACGTAATAGCTGACCATCTGATCATTCGGGCCGCCCAGCAGCGCGGGCGTGATGTAGTAACCCAGCGCGAGGATGAACACCAGCAGCGCGCCGGCACCGATGCCCGGATACGTCTGCGGCACATACACGCGCCAGAACGCAGCAAACGGATGGCTGCCCAGCGACACCGCCGCGCGCTGGTACGTGGGCGGGATCGACTTCATCACGCTGTACAGCGGCAGAATCATGAACGGCAGCAGGATGTGCGTCATAGAGATGTACACGCCCACGCGGTTGAACAGCAGCGCAAGCGGCTCCTTGATGATGCCGAGGTCCATCAGCCCGTGATTGATGAGGCCTTCGGTCTGCAGCAGCACGATCCACGCTGCCACGCGCACGAGGATGGACGTCCAGAACGGGATCAGCACCATCACCATGACCAGATTGGCACGACGCTCCGGCAGCGAGGCGATCCAGTATGACAGCGGGTAGCCGAGCAGCAGGGCGAACACCGTCACCATTGCGCTGATGACGAAGGTGCGGATGAACACCGTCACGTAGATCTGCTCGTCGGGGTCGGTTGCTTCGATATGGCCGAAGGCATCTTGCCGGTGGTCCAGCGCGGCCAGCAGGTAGAACGGCGACGTGCGGCTGCTGTTCTTGGCGATGGCCTGCCAGTACGTGACATCGCCCCAGCGATCGTCGAGTTCGAGGAGCTTGGCGCGGGTCTGCGCAGGCGTCAGCGCCAATGGCTTGCCTTGGTCGTCAGCCAGCGGCATGGCCCGCGCCGTCTTGGCGACCAGCGAGCGGAAGCCCGGGATTTCAGTGTTGAGGCGGCGGGCCAGTGCCCCCATCGCTTCGCCTTCGCTCACGATCGTGAGGTCTGCGGCAAGCGCGGCGTAGGCGGCGTCGGCCGGCGGGCTCTTGCGGTCCCAGTCTTTCAGGGCGATGCCCGTCTTGGGCAGCGCATCGGCCACCTCGGGGTTCTGCACGGCGCGCGTGAGCAGGGCGCCGATCGGCACGACAAAGATGAGCAGCAGGAAGATGGCGAGCGGCGCCACCAGCGCCAGCGCCATGGCACGCCTGCGCGCCTCAGCGCTCTTCAATTCGCGTTTGAGTTTGGCCGTCGAATCAGGAACCGATTCAGCCGCGATCGTCATGGTGTTCAATGCTGCCTCGCCATCGCTACGGGAATTCGTCCGGCGGATGCCTTGCCATGGGGCGAGGGCATCCGCGCGGTCACTGCGTTACACCGCTATGCGGTTACTTCGAAGCCCACGAGGCGAAGCGCTGTTCCAGCTCGTCGCCGTGGTCAGTCCAGAACTGCAGGTTCTGCAGCACAGCGTTCTTCGCGTTCTCCGGCGAGTTCGGCATGTTCGCCTGCGTCTTCGCGTCGAGCGCCTTGATGGCCGCTACGTTGGCCGGGCCGTAGGCGATGTGCTTGGCGTACTCCTGCTGCGGTTTCTGCGACAGCGTGTAGGCGATGTACTGTTCGGCCAGCGCCTTGTTGGGCGTGCCTTTGGGGATGGCCCAGTAGTCCAGGTCGTAGATGCTGCCGTTCCAGACCACCTTCAGGTTCTTGCCTTCGCGCTGCGCGGCGTCGATGCGGCCGTTGAACGCGGTGGACATCACCACGTCACCCGCCACCAGGAATTGCGGCGGCTGCGCACCGGCTTCCCACCACTGGATGTTCGCCTTGAGCTGGTCGAGCTTCTTGAACGCGCGGTTCTGGCCGTCCTTGGTGGCGAGCACCTTGTACACGTCCTTGACCGGCACGCCGTCGGCCATCAATGCGAATTCCAGGTTGCCGCGTGCACCCTTGCGCATGCCGCGCTTGCCCGGGAATTTCTTCACGTCCCAGAAATCGGCCCAGCCGGTCGGGGCGGTCTTGAGCTTGTCGGCGTTGTACGCCATCGCGGTCGACCACACGAAGAAGCCCACGCCGCAGGTGCTCGGCGACTCGGGGATCAGATCGCTCTTCTTGGCGATCTTGCTCCAGTCGAGCTTCTCGAACAGGCCTTCATCACAGCCTCGGCCGATGTCGCCCGATTCGACTTCCACCACGTCCCAGTTGACGTGCTTGGCTTCGACCATGGCCTTGATCTTGGCCTGCTCGCCGTTGTACTCGACCACGGTGACCTTGTTGCCGGTCTGCGCCTCGAACGGCTTGTTGAAGGCGGCCTTCTGTGCGTCGCCATTGGCTCCGCCGAAGTTGACGACGGTGAGTTCGGCCGCGTGCGCGCCGAATGCAATGGCGAACGCGCCGGCAAATACGGAGAGACGCGTCTTTGCGATGTGTTTCATCTTGGCTCCTCTTTTTGGTGTGTGGGTACAACGTATGGTGGTGACATGCGGGCGGGGATGCCCGCATGGGTCATGCAAGGTCATGCAAAAACGCGCAGGTGTTCCGGTGCGAATTCGAGTTGGATCGGCGCGCCCGGCGCAAAGCCTTCGAGCGCGCGCGTGCCCAGCGGCACCTTCACGAAACATTCAGGCTGATCAGGCAGGGCGCAGCGCATGCGCACGTGGTCGCCAAAGTAGACGAGGCCGCGTGTCTGGCCCTGCAACGCATTGCCGGCAGCGGAAGCGCCCTCAGCCAGGCGCATGCGCTCGGGGCGGATGCAGCCGGTGGCGGTGGCCCCCACATTGGCGCCGGCGATATTGCGGCCCATGATGCGGGCGCCGTCGTTGAGCTGCAGCTCGCAGTAGTCGCCTTCGACGCGGGTGACGGTGCCGCGCAGCGTGTTGCTGTCGCCGATGAAGTTGGCGACGAACTCGTTGCAAGGGCGTTCATAGAGGCTATCTACCGTGTCAAGCTGCTGCACGATGCCCTTGTCGAAGACGGCCACGCGGTCGGACATGGTGAGCGCCTCGCCCTGGTCGTGCGTCACGTAGACGAAGGTCACACCGAGCTTTTCGTGCAGGGATTTCAGCTCGTACTGCATGTGTTCACGCAGTTGCTTGTCGAGTGCGCCCAGTGGTTCGTCCATCAGCACGAGCTTGGGCTCGAACACCAGCGCGCGGGCCAGCGCAATGCGCTGCTGCTGGCCGCCCGAGAGCTGTGCCGGGTAACGCTTGGCAAAGCCCTCCATGCGGACCATCTGCAGGGCCTTGTGCACGCGGTCTGCACGCTCGCTAGCGGGGATCTTGCGCACGGTCAGCGGGTATTCCACGTTCTGCGCCACCGTCAGGTGCGGAAACAGCGCGTAGTTCTGGAACACCATGCCGATGTTGCGCTTGTGTGGCGGCACGTTGTTGAGCAGGGCGCCTTCCAGGCGGATCTCACCGCCGGTCGGAAATTCAAACCCAGCCAACATCATCAGGCAGGTGGTCTTGCCCGAGCCGGAGGGGCCGAGCAAAGTCAGAAACTCGCCTTGGTAGATGTCCAGGTCCAGATGCTTGACCACGAGGGTCTCGCCGTCATACGTCTTGCGTACACCGCGAAAGCTGACGATCACGTCGTCGGTCTTCATTACTGCCTCCTGCCGTTCTCCGATCCATTCGGGTCGGTCAACATGCCGTGTTGTGACGAATTGTTGATGGACTATAGCGGCTCATTGTTCTGCAAAGTGGACCCAATCCTGGTTATTTGATGGAGCCATTTTTGGCGACACCTCGGGCGCGGCCTACGGGCGTGCGGCCCGTGGCACCACAATAGGGAAAACCCCGGATGCCTTGCCCGAGCAAGCTCGGCGGTCGATCGTGCGGTGGTGGCGATGTGTTTGAGTTTAGGTCGTATGCCAGCCCACGTGCGGCGGGCATAACAGAGCGCGGATGGAACCAATTTCGGCGGAACAGCGGGCCGTGCAGGCTGCGTGGAAATGGTGCGCCGCGTTGTCACGCAAACGGTGCACGGCGTTGGGCGATGTGCGGAGCCCTGCGAAGACAATGTTGTCGTGCAGCAACCCGCGTTCAGGTAGTCGTGTCTTCAGCCAATGCCAGGGCCAGGTAGACGCTTACGGTCAGTCCTCCACCGGGCGTTTCCGACAGCGCTACCGTGCCGCCGTGCAGGAGCGCGATCTCGCGGACGATTGCCAGACCCAAGCCGCTGCCGTCGTGGCCTTCCGATGCCGCACCGCGATAGAAACGGCCGAATACCGCATCGCGCTCAGGCACCGCAATGCCAGGGCCATCGTCTTCCACTTGCAGCACGGCCTGCTCGCCGAGCATCGCCATCGCCAGACGCTTGACCCGCAGCGTGACGCGCGCCCCGTTTCCCGCGTAGAGGATGGCGTTGTCGAGCAGGTTGCCGATCAGTTCTTGCAGCCATTGCGGCTCGCCGGCCACCGTCACCGGTTCGCCTTCAAAGCCGAGGTCGACGCCGGATTTGCGCGCAACGGGCGCCAGTTCCAGCGCGACATCCGCGGCCAGGGTGTCGAGGCGCAGCGGCTGGAGTTGCGGTGCGTAGCCGCTGTCGGTCTCCAGGCGGGAGAGCGACAGCAGTTGCTGCACGCCCCGCGCAGCCTCTCGCACGGTGCCGTGCAGCGGCTCAAGATGGCGGCGGATGCGGTCTCCATCGGGTTCGCGCAGGGCGAGTTCGGATTGCGCCTGGATCACGGCCAGCGGCGTCTTCAATTGATGTGCGGCATCGGCAAAGAAGCGCTTGCGGGCTTGCACCATGTGCAGCAGGCGCGCCACATACTGATTGATGGCCTCGACCAGCGGAGCGACTTCTGCCGGCAAGCCCTGCTGCGGCAGCGGGGCAAGCTCATCGGTGCCGCGTCCGGCGACGGTTTCGCTCAGCTGGCGCAGGGGCCGCAGACCCCGCCTGATGCCCAACCAGACGATGCCGACCGCCAGCACCACCAGCAGGCCCTCCTGCTGCAATGAGCCCGCCAGGATCTCGTGCGCCAGCGCCTCGCGGGGCTCCAGGGTCTCGCCCACCAACAGCCACACGAGCTGGATCTGCGTCGACTGGGTATCGCGCACCGGCACGGCCTGCGCGGCCAGGCGCACGGGCATGCCCTGGAACTGGCTGTCGTAAAAAACCGAGCGATAGGGCGCCGGCCGCCGCCCTGTGGGCATGGGCAGGTCGTCGTAACCGGTCAGCGTCTTGCCGTTGGCATCGGTCAGGCGATAGAAGACGCTGCTGCCGGTTTCCGATTGGAGAACGTCCAGCGCGAGGTAGGGCAAATCGATGGCGAACTGCTTGTCGCGAAGGCGCACGCCCTCGCGCATGGCCTTGAGCGACGCTTCGAGCGTACGGTCGAACGCGGCGTTTGCAGCCGTCATGGCCCGCGCATACGTGAGCCAGGCGTCGAGCGCGAGCAGCCCCATCAGAGGGAGCAGCAACCAGAACGAAAGCTGCCGGCGCAGGGTGGGCAGACTCATCGGCCTGCGTTCGCCGGTGTGCTGGGCGTGGCTTCCAGCAGATACCCGAGCCCGCGCAGCATGACGATGGCCACACCGCTGCCGTCGAGTTTCTTGCGCAGGCGGTGCACGTAGATCTCGATGGCATCGGCGTTGACCGATTCGTTGATGCTGAAGATCTTTTCCGAGATGGCGGCTTTGTTGACGGCGCGGCCATCGCGCAGCATCAGCACTTCCAGTACGGCGCGCTCGCGGCCGGTCAGGGCGAGCAGTTCGCCGTGAAGCGTGAAGGCGCCGCTGATGCCGTCGTAGTGCAGCGGCCCACATTGCAACTGCGTGCTCTCGTGGCCGTGGCTGCGCCGGATGAGCGCACGGGCGCGGGCCTCCACTTCGGTCAGGTCGAACGGCTTCGCAAGGTAATCGTCAGCCCCGAGGTTCAGGCCGCGCACGCGTTCTTCCACGGCGCCATGTGCGGTCAGGATCATCACCGGCAGCGGGTTCTTGCGCGCGCGCAGGCGGCGCAGCACTTCCAACCCATCCATGCGCGGCAGGCCAATGTCGAGAATGGCGAGCGCGTAGTCCTGCGTGGTGAGCAGCAAGTCAGCCGCATGGCCGTCATGCACGCAATCGACGGTGAAGCCGGCCTGGCTCAGGGCTTCTTCCAGCGTGCTGGCCAGCTTCAGGTTGTCTTCCACCAACAGGATGCGCATATCGGACGTCTCTCAATCAGCCGCAGAGGAATACAGACATCGCCGCATGTTTTGAAGCTAGGGAAACCCCCGAGAACGCCGCGACACACACCGGCAATTTCCCGCCAATCGAAAGTGAACTGAAAGTGCGCCCCTCATACGATCCGTCCCGCCCAAAGCCCTGTGAATGGGGCTTTTGCGCAAGGACAACGAATAAGGGAGACCTGATGAACAAGACTTCGATGGCGCTGGCAGTGGTTGCGCTTGTCACCGCCACCACGGCCGGCACGGCCGCCGCTCAATCCTCCAACGTGACCCTGTACGGGATCATGGATTCGGGTATCGAGTATGTGAACCACGCTGGCCCGAACGGCGGCAGCGCCACGCGCCTCGTCTCGGGCGGCAAGAACACGTCGCGCTGGGGCATGCGCGGCACCGAGGATCTGGGCGGCGGCCTGAAGGCCGTGTTCAACCTGGAAAGCGGCATCGCCATCGACACCGGCAAGCTCGACACCGACAACACGCTGTTCGACCGCCGCGCCGTGGTCGGTCTGGCTGGCGGCTTCGGGCAGGTGGTGGCAGGCCGCACGTTCACCACCACGTACGACTTCATGCTGCCGTACGACCCGATGGGCTACGCGCCGAACTACTCGTGGGCCACGTCGTCCACGGCCACGGGCGATCGCAAGGACGGCCTGTTTTCGCGCGCTTCCAACGCCGTGCGCTACGACGGCACCTTTGGTGGCCTGAAGCTTGGCGCCACCGTGGGCTTTGGCGAGGCAGCCGGCAACTTCAAGAGCAGCTCCAAGTACGACCTGGGCGTCGGCTACAGCGTGGGCGGCTTCTCGGCTGCAGTCACGTGGGATCGTCAGAACGGCGCAGGCACGAGCACCACGCCGGCAGATACAACCGATTACATCCAGGGCATACACGCCGGCGCCAGCTACGACTTCGGCGCGCTCAAGCTCTTCGCGGGCTATCGCAACTACAAGCGCGCCTTCACGACGGCGGCCGCCAGCCTGCGCAGCGATATGTACTGGGCGGGCGCCAGCTACGACGTGACGCCGGCCTTCACGCTGTACGGCGCGGTGTACAAGCAGAACATCAAGGACGGCACGGATGCCGATCCGATCCTGTTCTCGGTGCGCGGCCAGTACGCGCTGTCCAAGCGCACCACGGCATACCTGTCTGCCGGTTATGCCAAGGCCAAGAACGGCCAGAACGTAAGCCTGTCGCGCGACGTGATCGGCTACGCCAACAACCAGGTTGGCGTGACGATGGGCCTGCAGCACCGCTTCTGATCGGCCGATCGACCGATCGCTATAACGAACACGGGCACCTTCGGGTGCCCGTTTTGTTGGATCGGCGTGCAGTTCAGCAGGCCATCAGTCGAGCGCCGGGCGGGATTTCAGCATCCGCCGCACGTCTTTGAAATCGTCAAAGGCGGCAAGATCCTGCTCGATATTGCGAACATCTTGGCGGAGCGCAGCGATGTCGATGTCGAGCTTTTGCAGGATGGCGTCCGGCGGCAGCGCCCCGAACCGCTGATAGCCGTACGTGTGCCGAAACCTCGTCTCGACACGATGGATTTGCCGGTCCAGCTCGCGCACCTGGTCTTTCAGGATCTGGTTGTAATGCGTCAGCCGCGCTTCGCTGATGTGGTTGATTGAGCGCTGATCGATGTGCTCAAGCTCAAGCTGCAACTCCAGCAGTTGCAGCAGGTTGTTCTTGTCGTAGGCCTCATTGACGCGCTGCATGAGCCGTGTCTTCCGCTCCCGCTCCTGCGGATCAGTTTCGCGGTCGGGGTGCAGGGCGCTGGCGAGTTTGCGGTAGACCTCGCGAATGGACAGGCTGATCTGCGCCTGTTCGTCTTCTTCCCGTGCTTCTGCGGCCAGTTGCTTGGGAGACTTCTTCCGGGCGGCCCGGCGGGCTTCGCGCTTATTTGCTGCGGCGGCTTTTTTCTCGGCCCGTTGCTCGATGTGCGCGCGGGCGCGTTGCAGGAGTGCCTCCTCTGAATCGACATCCGTGTCGTCGCCCAGGTCGACACCGAGGGCTGCTTCCAGCCTTGACTTCATCACTGCCGCTTGCCGCGCGGCTTCCCGGTCGTAATCCGTGCCGCTGTACTTGTTGTAAAGCGCCTTCAGGCTCGGGTCTTCGTCAATCAGATCTGTCGTCAGCTCGACGATGA
Organism: Ralstonia pickettii; assembly: GCF_000607165.1. Classification (GTDB taxonomy): domain Bacteria; phylum Pseudomonadota; class Gammaproteobacteria; order Burkholderiales; family Burkholderiaceae; genus Ralstonia; species Ralstonia holmesii. Next base: position 338,745 of record NZ_JFZG01000004.1, read on the forward strand.
GGGCGGATATCTTGCGGCGCTCGGCTTTGGTAAAGGCGTCGTGCTCATAGACCTGATCGAGGCTGCGGACGAGGCGGATCTGCAATGCGATGCGGCTGCGCTCCAGCGGCAAGAACTCGCCTGCATATCGGCCCTGGAACTGAACGGTGGCAGTCTCCCAATCCGCCAGCCGCTTGCGCCGATTCTCAATTTGCTTGATCAGCGCGTTGAATGCTCTCTGGCCTTTTGTCAGCGTCGGCGAGTCGTCCGGGTGCTGATGGGGCGCGATGCTGATGGCAGGGCGGTGGGCCTTGGTCATGGCGGGGTGTTCGAACAGCGAAAGACGTAACGGTTGAGGGTGAATTTTACCCACGCGACGTCGCCCCCCCCGGGGCTGCTTGTATGCCCCCCGAATGGCTATCGGCCCCCGGATGGCTGGCGACTGGGCTCGCCATTCGCTCGGGATCTCGGCGTATCAAGCGCGGGCAAGGGCGGAGGGGCGGAGACCAACTGATCGATGGCTTCAATTGCCTGCAAGGTTGCCTCCTGTGCCTTGTGCAGCTTGAATTGGAAGTACGCATAGGTTCCAGTGGCAATCATCAGGCCAACGACTGCAGTCAACCACACCGGAACGCCGCCGATCGGCTTGAGGTTGCGTTCTGTGGCGACGTGCAATGACGGTGAAAGCTCCCGTGGCACGGGCGGAACTCTAGCCTTCACAATCGCGTAGAGCTTTTCACGCAGCAGTTGATGCTCGCGTTCGCCATTCTCCTTGACGCGGTAAGAGCCCATGAAGCCCACGTTCAAGATGAAGTAGATCAAGTAGATCAACTGTAGATTGGCATTGGGGTCTTCGACCAGGCGAGCAAGGAGTTGATACACCTTGGTGCCGCTATCGCGATCGCCGTGAAACTGCGCGGTGAGCGAGTGTTGCGGCCATGCGCCAATGCCGTCTTTGCCACCACCACCCCATGGGGTGTGATGCGCCTCTTCATCCAACGCAGCACACAAGCAATAGCTCGCCCCCACGATGTGATGACGGTCAAAGGCCGCCCGATGGCAAAGCTTTTCAAAGGTTTGGATTTCGAGCACCAGCAGGGCACGCAGGTGCTCGATTTGACCGCGTCTGAGGTGTTTGATGGAAGACAGATCGGCGATGGCCCTGAGTAGTCGACCTGCTGCGATTCTCAAGCCCCACGGATGCTCCGTTCGCTTGATGCGATCCAGCATTTTTTGAAGCGCGGCTTCACTGTACGCCTCGACCGTCACGGGCTTGGCGTCATTGTCATGGATGGCGCCTTTGATGTCCGTGAGTTTCTTCTCAGCCGCAGGTGCCTTCCGCTCGGATTTGGCCTGGGGCTTGCCAGGTTTCGCACCTTGATCGGCCAGCCAGACTGGCGCCTTTTTTTTGAACGCTGACGTTTAGCCATCGACATACCCCGTCGTGGTGCCGACAAGTGTGCAGCCGCATCGGCAACGATGCCCGTGCAGAGCCACCGGTTGGCCGTTCACGATCATGGAATCGTCACCTTCAACGATGGGGTTGATGCCATGCAAGCGTCCATCTGGGTAGCGCGCGGGGCAGTCCACGAGATCGCCCTTGCGGGCGATCGGCTTGCCGTCAATGGTGTCCGTTGGTGATCCGCTGATGACGGGGCCGTTGCTGGAGTTGACGTCTCCGACCACGATGATGGACCTGGATAGCATGTTCAATCTCCCATCAGCATTTCATCGAGCGTTGGCGTTGGACCGGCGTTGATACTACGCACAAGCGCTTTTGTTCGTGCAGCTTGTTCCGCCGCGCGCGCATCTTCCTCCAAGCCCAAATGCCTGATGGCGTTGTCGTTGCCGACAAAGAACACTCGTGCCCAGCCATACCCGCCTGGCGCGTACTCATGAAAGTACGGCATGCGAAACCATGCGCGGTTGTCATGGATATAGTCATCGAAGAGGGCGATGATGGCTCGGTTCTGACGCTCAAACTGCTCTACTGCTTTGGGTGCAGTCCATTCGCGCAGCTTCTCCACCATTTCGCGTGCTGGCAGAACCAACACGTCGTAGCGCTCTGGCAGGAATGCCTTGGTCTTGAGCGCGCCAGCGACCACTGGGCCTGTTCGCACATGCATGTCTTTGTCTACCAGATTGATACGCTCGCTGTCGGGATTTCGATCGCGTCGCACGTAAAGCAATTGGGCTGCATTCTTGTAGGCATCGTAGGCTGCGGCTCCAATGCCGACCGGGCCGATCGCCGATCGCTCCATCTTGGCCATCAACGGTGATGGCATTTTCTCAACACCAAGCTCGGCCTGCCGTTCAGGATGAAGGTAGCCAAGCAGCAGGCGGAATTCTTCTGCGCTCTCCCGCAGGTCATGCTGATCATTAGTGACGGTTTCATCCGCACCTTCGCCAGGCCGGGTCTTGTCTTTCTTCCTGGCGATTTTTTGGCAGAGTTGCTCCCGCCTGCGTGCCATGGCGTTCCAGGCTGCCTGCATCTTCTTGTCTCGTTCGGCAGCCTGTACCATCTGGGCCGCTCTCGTCGCCGCACTGGCGTAGCCCCGTGAAGCATTTTCCAGCCCTGCAGTGGCGCTGCCTGCGGCCAATTCTTTGATGCGCTGGCGCAGCTTCAAGGTTTCTGCATCGGTTTCCGTTGCCTTGTCGACCTGCAATTCCAGTTGATACGGCGTCAAGCTGTCTTCAGAAGCAGCCTTGAAGAACGGTCGATTGGTGAGATAGTCGCCAGTGTTCCAGCGTGCGCGCAGCGTGCGCCATGCAAGGTTCTGCTGCATGCCGATGCGCATGGCATCTGTCACGGTCGATATTCCGCCCATTTTGTCCAACCATGCATTGAAGGCATTGACGACCGACTGACTCAAGGCAAAATCATCCCTCATGTACGGGCTCTTGCTGACGTCCTCACCAACCAAAAGCGGCACACCCCAGCGCAATGCTTCGATGTACATGTGATGCAGTGGAATCTGGCTGAGCTTGTCGGCATCGCCAGCGCGGGCCTTCCCTTGGGCACCAGGCGGATAACCGCCGCCGACGTCTGAATGCACACCGGGGTAGGCCACCTCCAGCCTTTGGCCAGCGCCGCCCGGATAGGCTTGGCCCTCCATGATGGTATCCAGCGGAAAACTCATGCGCTGTTCGTGAATGGAAAAGAAATGGGTGCAGCGTTTGACGTCTCTGGGAATGTTCATGAGGCCATTGCTGGACCACGCAAAGTGGCCATCGAACGTATCGAAATCAAATGCCGCCCGCACGGAGTCCGGTGGCCCCACGGATGCCACGGTATCGAACAACCCCATGAAGTTGATCTGGTAGGGGATCGTTCCAGCAATCTTGCCGTTCGGTGCCCAATCGCGCGTGAGCTTTCCGATGAACGAGCGCGCGCAGGCTGCACCGCGCGAAAAGCCAAACACGTTGATCCACACCTGCTTGACCATCTTGTTGCGCTGGCAGTCGCGTTGCCTGTCGCGTTGGATGCCGGCGAGTTTGCGGTGTGTCATGTCGAAGAGATTGGAGAAGCCCCGGTAGCCGTCAGCAGTGGAATGGCAGAGGCGTCTGGCTTCGTCGTTTTCTATAAGCGTCGCGTTGGCGCCAGCAATTGCTCGGTAGATCGAGTTCAGCACGCGCGTGTAACCCCACACGCAGCGCCAACCGTAGCCGCGCGCGAAGGCTTTGCCTGTGGAGGAGTATTCGAGTTCACCGAGCTTCTCGAAGATCGTGCCAACACCGGCGATGTAATGCCGGTAGATGCCATTCCAGGGTTCTTCCCGTGCCGCGTTATATAGGCGTGCCACGTTGGTGTGTGCCTGCCAATTGGAATCTCGGAACTCCGGGTTGTCTTCGTCATCGTTATTGTTGGTGCCATCGAAGAACAGGCTGATATGAATGGTCTGTTCGCAGGAGCCGAGTGGGTCGATGACTTTGCTCTTACCGTGCTCATATGCGGTTTTTGCTTGTGAGAGCAAGCCGCCATCGGGCATCTTAGTGGGCCAGCGTAAGACCTTCATTGGTTCGTCTCCTCTTGCTTTCTGAGTTCGGCTTCGCGGGCCAATTCGGCTTCTCGAGCAATCTTCATTTGACGTTGTTTCTCGCGCCGCTCTTCATCTTGACGCGTGAGTTCTTCGTCCACCGTGCCTGTGGCCACATAAGGGTCATCGTCAGTTGGTTTGACTTCAAGACTGTTGTGTCCATTTGCGTTACCGTCCTGCACCATCAGCTTCACGCGGTCTCCGGGAAGAAAGATGGCAAATAGCGCGCCTGCCCTTGGTCCATACTCCGGCACCTCCGCTTTGGCTTTGTACCAAGAACCGTAAGTGACACCGTCTAGTTTCTTATCGGCAATCCACCGCACCACCACCTTCAGGCCAGGGCGCCATTTCTTAGGGAAGGAGGCGCAACATTTCCCTCCACCTCCGCCGGATGGCAAATCGTCGGATCGGGCTGGTTGAATATTCGGCCCGCCCCCTTTTATGCCGTTGTCGTCGAGCCCCTTTAGGTTGAAGGTGTGGATGTAATAGGGGGTGTAGTTCAGCCCACTAACTTCGCCATACTGCATTGGGTCGCCATCATCCCGTGCCGCCATGGCCGCGCGGTCGTCGCAACTGGCAAGTAGGGCGAGGCTGATCAGCAAAAGCGCCCTGATCGATTGGGTTTTCATAACCGGTTACTCCGATTAAAGAATAGAGCTGATGTGATTGATTTATTCGCAGGAGACTTCATCGGGTGGTCTCCTTTTGCTTATTGAGTTCGGCTTCGCGGGCCAATCCGGCTTCTCGCGCGACCTTCATTTGACGTTGCTTCTCGCGCCGCTCTTCATCTTGACGCGTGAGTTCTTCGTCCACCGTGCCTGTGGCCACATAAGGGTCATCGTCAGTTGGTTTGACTTCGAGACTGTTGTGTCCATTTGCGTTACCGTCCTGCACCATCAGCTTCACGCGGTCTCCGGAAAGAAATATGGCAAAGAGTGCGCCTGCCCGTGGGCCATACTCCGGCACCTCCGCTTCGGCTTTGTACCAAGCCCCCCATGCAATACCGTCTAGCTTCTTATTGGCAATCCACCGCACCGTTACCTTTAGGCCAGGACGCCATCTTTTGGGGAAGGCGGCGCAACATTTTTCCGCCCCCCCTCCGGATGGCATGTTGTCTGGGGTGGCGGGCATGATGTTTGGTCCGCCGCCGCTGATGCCGTTGTCATCGTGGCCTTTCACGTTGAAGGTGTGGATGTAGTACGGCGTGTAGTTCAATCCGCTGACACCACCGTATTGCATGGGGTCGCCATCATCCCGTGCCGCCATGGCCGCGCGGTCATCGCAGCCGGCTAGTAGGGCGAGGCTGATCAGCAAAAGCGCCCTGATTAATTGGGTTTTCATAAGCTGACGTTCCGAATCAAGGACAGACGGATGCGCACGCGCTTTCCGTACGAGGCACCGCAATCCCTTGTGATCGGTTCTTTCAAATGCATTCGGCTATCTCGAGCGCTTGGCTTTCGTAAGCAATTGCTCCCACGTTGCAGGGTGAATGCCTTCCTCACATGCCGCCATGGAGCTGCCGCTATGCATGCGCTTTTCCAATGCGATGCGAACGCTGCCGTGCTCGTCGAAAGCTGGGCCGTATTGGTAGGACAGCTCGCAAAAGCGCAGTCTGTCAGCGGGTTCGGTTAAACCCCATGCTGCAGCTTTCTGGTAGCGATGCAGGAAATCCGAGAACCGGGGGAGGTAAGGGCCATCCTGCTTTACAGTGCCGTTCTCCACCAATGCTGCGAGAAGCTGATCGGGCTCGCAGTGATCAACAAGCCGGTCGAGTTGCTCTTGGGTGAGCTGAATCGAAAGTGGAACGGTTTGCGTGGCGCCGCTATTCGCTGGACCATCAATGCGTTCCCAGCTTTCGCTGTGGCCGCGGTATTTCCACTGCTCGATGGGGTCCATGAGCTTGTCGCTGATTTCATCCCCCCAGACTTCCATTGCGAGCAGCAGATTGCGTGGGTCGTAATAGCGGACCAACGCCGTCATGCCATCGCCAATGTCGGCAATCAGGAATTGACGCAGGTGGCGCACGAGCGGATCAATATCGGCACGGCTCCAGATCAAGGTGAGACATGGGGCCTGCAAGTCCATCGCATCCAGCTCGGCCAGCCACGGTGCGTTGGCGTCAGCCACCCGTGCGAGGAAGAGCGAAGCATCTCCTGCTTCTTCTTCTGGCAAGCCGGCGTAGACGTTGCGGAATTCGGTGCCCGCCTCGCGCAGCAAGGCGGCCAGGCGCAAAGGGTAAGCAGCGCCATCCGCCAGCACATAGATATGAACCGTGTTTTCGTTTCCTGACATTGCACACTTTGGGATGGCTGAGAGAGTGGCCGGCTCGCGATGACGGAGCGACGTCTGCGAGCCGGAGGGCTTGCCGGGCGTGCTAGTCGTCTTGGCGCGCGAATGCGCTGGCATCCGGAACGTGCTGTACCAGGGCCGGATCAATGACGAGGGGTTGGGCTGCCTGGATATCGCGCGTGTTCTTTTGCACCGCAATGGCGCCGAACAGTGCAAGGGCAAACGACATGCCGTAGAAACCCTTTTCGCTCAGGGCAAGCGTGGCATTGAACAGACCCACGCACAGTAGCAACACCGCCAGAAGGACGGAAACCCAGCTCAGGCCGTAGTAGATGCCCGTGACGGGGATACCTTCGAGCCGGTCTCGCACGCTCTTTTGTACCGACACAGCGGCAAAGAGGCCGTAGACGAGCACGGTGAAGTAGTAGCCCCGCTCGTTCAACTGCATGTTGGCATTGAAGAGTCCAACGAGAAACGCAAGAAAGCCGGCTAGTAGCGCCGCCCAGGAAGTTGCGACAAAGGCAAAAGAGGGGTGGTGCGCTTGATAGGAATTTCGCATGATCAGTTCGATGATGGTTGATGAAAAGTTGGGGGGAGTTAGCGGGGCACCACGGCGGTATTGCGCATGGCGGCCTTCAGCAGGCATTCGAGGCACACCTGCTTGGGCTTGAGATCGACCGGCATGCTGCTTGGGCCGGTGAGGTTTTTACTGGCGGCGTGGACTTTCCACGCGCCTTCGGTGCCGTTTTCGATACCGCCGGTGGTCAACTTGATATAGCTGCCTCCACCGTTGAGTTGCAGCTCCTGCTTGGCCTTGATGATGATCTTCTCGGCGGTGGCGGTAATTTCGAGCTTGGCGAGCAGGTGGATGGAATCTTTGAGGGCCTGCACATTGATGTTGCCGGCGGCAGCAACAAAGCGCATTCCTGCCTCGTAGACAAAGACACGCCATGCCTGCCGAACGCTGGCGAAGAATCCTCCGCCAGCTGTGACGGATACATGGTCTCCGGTGGTAATGGCGAGATGCGTGCCACTCTGCAGGTGGGTCAGACCCGGTGTTGAGGTGGCGATGCCCACGGGGCTGGTCAGCGCAAGCTGAGGAGCCGTGAATTCCTTGAGCGGTCCATCGCCCTTGAGCGCGGCATGCTGGCGTGCCATGGCCTTGGCGATTTCCTTCTGCTCGCCATTCTGGGCATCCGCCTGCTGAGCGGCGTCGGCCAGTTGCTCGGTCTGACACTCCGCTTGTTGCAAGGCGTCCACCATATCGCCCATGCTCAAAGCGTAGTCGTCTCCGTGGTTACGCTTGTAGGTCGTCAGAAGCATCCCCATCGATGCCCGCATGGCTCCCCACGCATCGGTGCGCAGCTCGTAGCCCTCACCGCGCTTATGCCCGCGACCCTGCCAGCCAGGAATCGCAACGATGTGGCCGAGCGCCAATTCCGATGATTGAAAGTCCGAGCCGATTTGAGCCTGCGGTTGCCCCGGTGTGTCATCCGCCAGAATCTTGTTTTGGCGGCCACTGCCGCGGCCTTCTTCATCGGGCAATTCCTGGCTGGCAAAACCCGAGAGCGCTTGCATTTGAGGCAAGACCCACGGTGGCAGGTTCATCTGGTTGTAGACGCGCTCGGTGGCGATGAGGCAGTCCGGGTCGCCATGAATGCCAATTACCAGGACCTCTTGCCCGACCCGCGGCAGGTGCATGGCGCCAAAGCGATGGCCCGCCCACGCATTGGCAACGCGTAGCCAGCATGAGCTGTGCTCGTCGTTGTTGCCGTACAGGTCGTACGGCATCTGCACCTTGATGCGCCCGTACTGATCGGTATGTATCGGGTGTCCTGCCGGGCCGACTACACGCGCTTGGATCGGGCCAGACATACGTGGCTTGTGCTGCGTGCGTGCAGGCCGGAATATTTCGTTGGTGGGCTGTACCTCGAATTCCACTTCGCAACGCCATTGCTGGCCGGTTCCCGTGGTTTCGCCTATGTCTTCAATGCGAAGCTTGGTGCCGAAGATGAGGTATTCACGGTTAGCTTCCTGTTCAAGAAAACCAACGAGGTGGAAGGTGCAGCCCGGCACTATTGCGCGCAAGTTACCCTTGCCTTTGCCGCGCAATCCATGCTGCCGGATTTCCTCCATCCGAATGCGAGCGATGAATCGGCCTTCGTCCCATGGGTCGCTGCCGGTTGCCGGCTGGCTGTGGTCGCCGGGGTATTCGTAGAGACTGTGCGTTGAGTGCGCCGTCTCGCGCGGGTCGCAGTCCCGAATGCTCAGGTCGGCACGAGGCTTGCCAAAGTCGTAGTCCGATGTACGCCACTCGCCCGAGACAAGCTGGTCAATGAGTTCGAATTCATGGGCATGTTCTTCGTCGATGCGGTCTGGTGCGGCCTGCCAGCGGATCGTGTGATATGCGGCGCTTGAGCAGGGCCCGAATGCGCTATTGCTGTCGGTTAGCACAAGGCGTTGCCGCCCGCCGGAATGGGCCATGAACCAGGAAATTCCCCACTCTTGAGTGAGGCGCTGGAAGTAGGCGAAGTCCGTCTCGCCATACTGCTGCTGAAAGACCCTTGTGGGGTACCTCCGCATATCCAGGCGCTTTTCTACCGGATAGATGTAATTTGCGAGCAACGCATCCAGAATCTGAACAACGTTCTTTTCCTGGTAGATCTTGTAGTCTGAGCGCCGCGTTGCAAGCCATAGCCAGGGCCTCAGTGTGAGGCGATAGGCGATATGTCGGCCTACCAGATAGGGGCCGCGCACCCGTGTGACGATCCCGGTGATCTCGCGTGTGCCTGCACCTGCGCGGCCTTGCAAACCGATGCCCGAGCCATCCAGTTCGATCCGGATCGTGACTTCAGTGCCCTCCAGGGTCTTCTTGTCTAGGTCGGCTGCGGGGCCATAGATCGCGTGACGCTCATCTGGCGTGCGCAGTTCCAGATCGTATTCGAACAGTTCGTTGAGGTTGTCCGTGCCGGATAGACTTGAAAACACCAAGGTGGGTTGCCCAAGGAGCATGGGCAATGCTGCGCCTGAAACGGAAATGGTGCGGCCAGAAAGCGGCAAATGATCAAGGCCGTCCATGAGGGGGCTCCTTTGGCAGGTAATCGACAAAATGAAATACGTGCAAACCTGCCAAAGGCTGCCAAAAGCGATGCCGCAAATACATGAGACGGTTCTGAAAACCGTTTCTGATTTTCAAAATCAGAATTCAGAACAAGTGATAGCAAATCGAACGTCGAATGCGACATTGATGGGCTTGTCCCAAAAGAAAACGGGCACCCGAAGGTGCCCGTTTCTCTGGCGCGTTGAAAAGCAGCGTTTGGTTCAGCCTAGCAACAACGCATCGTCATCCACCTTGGCGCCGCGTGTTTCCTCGAACTTCTGCAGCAGATGCGGCACGTCCAGGCCTCGGCGTTCCTCGCCTTGCACGTCGAGGATCACGTTGCCCTGATGCAGCATCACCGTGCGATCGCCGTAGTCCAGCGCCTGGCGCATGGAGTGCGTCACCATCATCGTCGTGAGCTTGCTTTCCGAGACGATCTTGGCGGTCAGCTCCAGCACGAAGGCGGCCGTTTTCGGGTCCAGCGCGGCGGTGTGCTCGTCCAGCAGCAGGATGCGCGACGGCTGTAGCGACGCCATCAGCAGGCTCACGGCCTGGCGCTGGCCGCCGGAGAGCAGGCCAATGCGATCGGTCAGCCGGTTTTCGAGGCCCAAGTCCAGCCGGCGCAGTTGCTCGCGGAAGATCTCGCGCCACTTGCGGTTGGTCGCGAACTGGAAACCACGACGCTGGCCGCGGCACATGGCCAGCGACATGTTCTCTTCGATGGTCAGGTTTTCGCAGGTGCCGGCCATCGGGTCCTGGAACACGCGGGCGACCTTGTCGGCGCGTTGCCACGCGGTCTTGCGCGTGACGTCTTCGCCGTCGATGGTGATGCTGCCCGAATCGACGATGTAGTCACCGCTGATGGAGTTCAGGAACGTCGACTTGCCGGCGCCGTTCGAGCCGATCACGGCCACGAACTGGCCCGAGGGGATCTCCAGCGACAGGCCGCGCAGCGCGCGCATCTCGATGGGCGTGCCTGGGTTGAAGGTGAGGGTGAGTCCTTGTGCGCTCAGCATGTCAGTTCCCCTTGGTACCGGTCTTGGCCAGCTTGCCGAACACCTTGCGACGCATGCCGGGCAGCACGAGGGCGATCACCACCAGCGCAGCGGTCACCATATTCAGATCCTGTGCCTGCAGACCGATGAAATCGCTGTTGAGCGCCAGGGCGATGAAGAAGCGATACAGGATCGCGCCGACCACCACGGCCAGCGTGGTCAGCACCAGGCGGCGTGCCGGCAGCACGGTCTCGCCGATGATGACGGCGGCCAGGCCGATGACGATGGTACCGATCCCCATCGACACATCGGCGCCGCCCTGCGTTTGCGCGTACAGCGCGCCAGCGAGGGCCACCAGTGCGTTGGACAGCGCCATGCCGGCCAGCGTGGCTGCGCCGGTGGCGATGCCCTGGGCGCGGGCCATGCGCGGGTTGGCGCCCGTGGCGCGCAGCGACAGGCCGATCTGCGTGGAGAAGAACCAGTCCACCAGCAGCTTGACGACCACCACGACCACACCCAGCAGCACCGGGCGGAACACGTAGTCGGGCATCCAGTCCGGCTGCAGCAGCGAGAAGACGGTCGGCTCGGAGATGAGCGGCACATTGGGCTTGCCCATGATGCGCAGGTTGACCGAGTACAGCGCGATCATCATCAGGATACTGGCGAGCAGATCCATGATTTTCAGGCGCACGTTGAGCCAGCCCGTGACGAAGCCTGCAGCGGCACCGGCCAGGGTGCCACCCAGCGTCGACACGAACGGATCGTGTCCGCCGGCGATGAGCGTGGCAGCCACAGCGCCGCCCATCGGGAAGCTGCCGTCGACAGTGAGGTCGGGGAAGTTGAGGATGCGGAAGGAGATCAGCACCCCGAGCGCCACGAGACTGAAGATCAGACCGATCTCCAGGGCGCCGAGCAATGAAAACAGTGACATGACGGAGTAGGGCGCGGTGATTGGGCACCGGCCTGTGTGCAATGAACGGGACGCTTGTGGGTAGCAGCGTAAGCGCCCGGCCATTATGCGGCGGATAGCCACGTTGCGGCGCGGGCAGCCAGACCCGCGCCAGGCCGGCTCCGTCAGGCGGAGGCCGACCCGGCGCCTTGCGAGTTACTTGATGACTTCCTTGGCGTCCTTCAGCAGGTCCGCCGACAGGGTCGCGCCTTGCTTCTTGGCCGCGCCTTCGTTCACGAACAGCTCCAGGTCGGTGCTGCCGGCCGAGGCGATGGCGCCGGGCTTCTCACCCTTCAGGATGCGGGCGACGACCTTGCCGGTCTGCTGGCCCAGCTTGTAGTAGTTGATGCCCAGGGCGGCGATGGCGCCACGCTTCACGCTATCAGTGTCGCCAGCCACCAGCGGAATCTTCGCTTCGTTGGCCACCTTCACCAGCGATTCGTATGCCGACACCACGTTGTTGTCGGTGTTCGTGTAGATCACGTCGACCTTGCCGATCAGGTTCTTGGCGGCCGGGGCGATGTCCACGGTGCGCGGCGCAGCCGATTCGACCAGCGTCATGCCTTGCGCCGACAGCAGTTTCTTCAGCTCAGTCACGACCACGACCGAGTTCGCTTCACCCGGGTTGTAGACCATGCCGATACGCTTGGCATTCGGCACCACACGCTTGATCAGGGCGATCTGCTTGTCCAGCGGCAGCTTGTCAGACACGCCGGTCACGTTGGTGCCGGTCGGCGCCCAGCTCTTGACCAGTTGTGCGGCCACCGGATCGGTCACGCCTGAATACACGACGGGGATCGACTTGGTGGCAGCCACGACCGCCTGCGCCGACGGGGTAGCGATGGCGATGATGGCGTCCGGCTTGTCGCCGATGAACTTGCGGGCGATCTGCGCGGCGGTGGCCGTGCTGCCTTGTGCGCTCTGGTATTCCCACTTCAGGTTCTTGCCTGCGTCAAAGCCTTCGGCCTTGAGTTGTTCCTTGGCGCCGTCGCGGATGGCATCGAGCGCCGGGTGCTCAACGATGGCGAGCACTTCAACCGACTTCGTGGCCTGGGCCAGCGCAGGTGCGGCTTGCAGCAGAGCCATCGGAATGGCAGCGAGCGCGGCAATGCGGAAGGCGTGCTTGAACGTGGACATAAGGATCTCCTGTTTCCTTTTGGGTGGTTTCGCTCTGGCGGCGAGCGGGATATGCCCGTGCCGGCGTGGTTGGTTTTTCAGACTCTCTTGATTCTTGAGTGCACCGAAGCAGTGCAATGCCGGCGCACGTGGGCGCACATTATGGGACAAATCGCAATGCTTTTCAGCAAACACTTCAAAAGAACTTGGGGGTGCAGGAGGGGGATTCCGGTTGCGTGCGATGCAACGCGGCCATCAAGTCAAAAAGGGGCACGAGGCCCCTTTTTTCACTGCCCCAACGGGCTGCTGCTTACTGGATCTTCGCTTTTTCGCGCAGGTCTTTCAGCATCGCCTGGAACTTGCTGCGTTGCCAGTTCTGGTCGCCCATCATCATCTCAAGCAGTTGCGGCTTGACGTCTTCGTACGACGGGATCTTCGCGTCGCGCGTGTCGTCCAGACGGATCACGTGCCAGCCGAATTGCGTCTTGACCGGCGTCTGCGTGATCTGGCCCTTCTTCAGGCCGGTAAGAGCTGCCGAGAATTCCGGCACGTAGGTGCCCGGGTTCGCCCAGTCCAGATCGCCGCCGTTGGCGCCCGATCCCTTGTCCTTCGATTGCGCCTTGGCGATGTCTTCAAACTTGGCACCGGCCTTCAGCTTGGCGATGATGGCCTTTGCGTCGGCTTCCTTGTCCACCAGGATGTGGTGGGCGTGGTATTCCTTGCCGTTGCCGAACTGCGCCTTGATCTTGTCGTACTGCTTGTGCAGCTCGTCTTCGGTGGCGGGGCTGTTCTTGACGTAGTCCTCAAACTCGGCGGCCACGAGCACGTTCAGGCGGGCCGATGCCAGCTGTTCCTGAATGTCGTCGCGCTCCAGCAGACCGCGCTTGGCGGCGTCCTGCTCGATCAGTTCACGGTCGACCAGCATGTCGCGGGCCTTGGCACGCAGCTCGGGCGATTCGGGCTGGCCCGACTTCTTGATCAGCGCGTCCACCTTGGCGCTCGGGATGGCTTTGCCGTTGACCACCGCGGCATTTTGCGCCATGGCGGGAGCAACGGTCGCAGCAAAGGCAACAGCCAGCAGGCTGGCAGTGAGGCTGGAAATCTTCATGGGATTGCGTTCGAGGGAAGGACGAGTGAGCGTGGAATGCGCTTACGTGTTTTCTTCGGGAGTGACCGCGCGGATCGCCAGCGCATGGATTGCCGCTGGCCACAGCGTGTGCAGCGCATCATACACCATGCGATGACGCGCCAAACGGTTCTTGCCGGCAAAGGCCGCGCTGACGATTTCGACGTTGTAATGCCCGCCGCCGGAAGCCGCGCCGGCGTGTCCGGCGTGCTTGGCACTGTCGTCTTCCACGGCGAGGTGGACGGGCTCGAACGCCTCGCGCAGGAGGCGTTCGATTTCACGCGGATCGGCGGCCATCAGCGGTCGTCTCCGATGTTGGCGTCGTTGGCCGCGTTGGCAGGGCGCTCCTGCATGTGGCGCGCAAGCCAGACACTTTGCACGAGGATGAAGACCACCATCAGCCCCATCGATCCGAACAGCTTGAAGTTGACCCACACGTCGGTGTCGAAGTTGTAGGCCACGTAGAGGTTCAGGCAGCCCATGGCGAGGAAGAACACGGCCCACACGAGGTTCAGGCGGCCCCACATCGGCTCGGGCAGCGACACCTGCTGCTCCATCATGGCGCGGATGAGGTTCTTGCGAACGAACACCACGCTGCCCAGCAGCACAACGCCAAACAGCCAGTACAGCACCGTCGGCTTCCACTTGATGAAGGTTTCGTTGTGGAAGATGAGCGTCGCGCCGCCGAACACGCCGATGATGAGCAGCGACAGCCACTGCATGGCGTCGACCTTGCGGTGCTTGAACCACACCCAGGCGATCTGCAGCACGGTGGCGACCATCGCGACGGTGGTCGCCACATAAATACCGGCCACCTTGAAGGCAGCAAAGAACAGGATGACCGGGAACAGATCGAACAGGAATTTCATGCGGGAACGCGCTTAGGTGGGCAGGTGCGGAAGATCAATCGCCGAATTTTAGCGCAGCCGAGTTGATGCAATACCGCAGACCGGTCGGTGCGGGGCCATCTTCGAACACGTGGCCGAGGTGCGCGCCGCAGTTCTTGCACTGCACTTCAATGCGCAGCATGCCGTGCGAGCGGTCGGTTTTCTCGGCGATCACCTCGCCGTTGATGGGCTGGAAATAGCTCGGCCAGCCGCAGCCCGCATCAAACTTGGTCGACGATTCAAACAGTGGCGTGCCGCAGCAGACGCAGCTGTAGACGCCGCGATCCCAGTGGTCCCAATACTTGCCCGTGAAGGGGCGCTCGGTGGCGGCTTCGCGGGTGACGCGGTATTCGATGTCGGAGAGTTGGTCGCGCCATTCGGCGTCGGATTTCGTGACGGTCATGGTGATGAGATTCCTTGTTGGATTCGGCAGCCGCCGGACGGAAGCAATCGGGCGGCTGACGTTGTTTGTCGTGCTGCTGCGGCAATCCTGACAGGCGCGGATTAGAGCACGGTGTCAGTTCCGGCGCATCACGCTTGCCCGCATGTCGGCATACCGGATCACGACGAGCAGCTCACTTCCAACGACGATGCCCAATCGGGTGCGGGCTGGGCGTAATGCTCGAAGCCGGGGTGATCGTCGAACGGGCGGGCCAGCACGGCACGCAGGTTTTCGACTTCGGAGAAATCCTTTTCCTTGGCGCGGCGGATGGCGATTTCAGCCAGGTGGTTGCGCAGCACGTATTTCGGGTTGACGCGGTGCATAGCAGCGGCGCGCTCGTCGTCGGATTGCGGTTCGGCTTGCATGCGCTGGCGATAGGCGGCAAGCCACACGTCTGCGGCTGCGCGATCGAAGAAGAAATTGCGCACGGTGCGCGCTTCTGCCGCGGCGGGCGTGTCGTCGCGGCGCACCTCGGCAAGGTGGCGGAAGAACAGCGTGTAATCGGTGCGCTGTGTGTGCAGCAGTTTGAACAGGTCACCGAACAGGGTTTCGTCTTCGTCCTGCGCGGTGGAGAGGCCCAGCTTCGCGCGATAACGTGCGTAGAAGGCTGCGCCGTAGACGTCGCGGTAGGTCAGCAGGACGTTTTGCGCGGCGTCGATGGCGGGTTGAGCCTGTGCTTCGTCGCTCAAGTTGATGAAAACGTCAGGATCTTCGCCGAACAAAGGCAGCAACGCCTGCGCAAGGCAGAACAGGTTCCAGTAGCCAATTTGCGGCTGCTGGGCGTAGGCGTAACGGCCGCCGGTGTCGGAGTGGTTGCAGATGTGGTTGGCGTCGAAGCCATCCAGGAAGCCGAACGGGCCGTAGTCGAGCGTGAGGCCGAGGATCGACATGTTGTCGGTGTTCATCACGCCATGGCAGAAGCCAACGGCTTGCCAGTCGGCCATCAGTTCAGCGGTGCGGCGGGCAAGTTCGCGCAGCAGGGCGAGATACGGTTGCGGCTCGCTGCGGGAGGCGGGGTAGAAGCGGTCGATGACGTAATCGGCGAGTGCGCGAAGCTGCGGCAGTTGTTCGCTGGCCGCAAAGTGCTCGAAGTGGCCAAAGCGCACAAACGACGGCGCGAGGCGTGTGACAACAGCGGCGGTTTCGATCTCTTCGCGACGGACGGGGGCGTCAGCGCCGGTCACGCACAGGGCGCGCGTGGTTGGAATGCCGAGGCCCGCCATGGCTTCCGAGCACAAAAATTCGCGGATGGACGATCGCAGTACCGCCCGGCCGTCACCCATGCGCGAATACGGCGTACGGCCGGCGCCTTTGAGCTGGACTTCGCAGGGGCCTTCGGTGGTCTGCAGTTCGGCCAGCAACAGCGCGCGTCCATCGCCCAACTGACCGGCCCACACGCCGAACTGGTGGCCCGAATAGACGGTGGCGAGCGGGTCGCTCCAGGGGGCGACGGCGTTACCGGTAAAGACGGCCAGCCCGGCGGGGGTGTCAAGTTCGGCGCGCGTGATGCCGAGCGACGCCGCGGCGTCTGGCGAAAACCCAACCAGATAAGGTTCGCCAATCGGTCCGGAAGGCATGGGCATCGGCGGCAGGCGTGTCAGAAAGCGTTCGCCCAGCGCGGAAAAACCGGGGGCGACGGTGGGACGGCCAGGCCAGTCGAAAGGGCTCGCAAGGGAATCGTCAGGCAAGGCGGCAGGGGAGGCAGTCATAGGGTGGGGCGGTAGGGCAGGCGGCCGATAGCACAGGAAACGGCGCAAAAACAGTGCCGAACCTTCAAACGTTGTGCGCTTTGCAGCGCAGCAAAATACGCTTTACGTAGGGGAAAACGCCATGTTGAGACGCAGCAACGCTATCGCGTATTGTACTTGCGAGTAAAGAAAGCTGCAGCCTGCGAACCCTTGCACCACAACGATTCGCACGGTTTTTCAGATGGCCGGGTAAACATGGGGGCCGATGTGGCAGCGCACAACAATATCCCGTTGACGTGCTTGGCGATCACGGGAACAATCGGCCAAAAAATAGAACGGTTGTTCAGTTTTTTCTAGGAGACACCATGGCCCTGATGGGACAAATGATGAGCGCCCCTTTGCTCATCTCGACCATCATCGAACATGCAGCGCGCAATTCCGGTTCGACTGAAGTCGTGTCGCGCCGCGTCGAGGGCGATATCCATCGCACCACGTACCGGCAAGTGCGAGACCGCTCCAAGCAACTGGCAAATGCGCTGGCCGCACTCGGTGTGCAGCCCGGCGAGCGTGTCGGTACGCTGGCCTGGAACGGCTATCGCCACCTTGAAATCTATTACGGCGTGTCTGGCTCGGGCTCGGTGTGCCACACCATCAACCCGCGGCTATTTCCCGACCAGATCGCCTACATCGTCAATCACGCTGACGACCAGTACGTCTTCTTCGACCTGACGTTCGTGCCGCTCATCGAGGGCATCGCACCGCATTGCCCGAACGTGAAGGGCTGGGTGGCGATGACTGATCGCGCGCACATGCCCACCTCCAGCGTGCCGATGCTCTGCTATGAAGAGCTCCTGGACGCGCAGAGCGCCGACTACACCTGGCCGCAGTTCGACGAGAACACCGCAGCCGGCCTGTGCTACACCTCGGGCACCACGGGCAACCCGAAAGGCGCGTTGTATTCGCATCGATCCACGGTGCTGCATTCGTATGCGTCAGCCTTGCCGGATGCCCTTGGGTGCTCGGCGCAGGACGTGATCCTGCCGGTGGTGCCGATGTTCCACGTCAATGCGTGGGGGCTGCCGTATTCGGTGCCGTTGGTGGGTGCCAAGCTGGTCTTCCCGGGGCCGAAATTGGATGGCGCCTCGCTGTATGAGCTGTTCGAGCAGGAAAAGGTGACGTTCTCTGCCGGCGTGCCGACCGTGTGGCTGGGCCTGCTGCAACACGTGCAGGCCAACAAGCTGAAATTCTCGACGTTCCGCAAGACCGTGATTGGCGGTTCGGCTGCGCCGCCGGCCATGATCCGCACGCTCAAGGAACTGGACGTGGAGGTCATTCACGCGTGGGGCATGACCGAGATGTCACCGCTGGGCACCACGTGCAAGCTGATGGGCAAGCATGCTGACCTGCCCGATGAGGCCAAGCAGCAAGTGCTCGAGCGCCAGGGTCGCGCCATCTACGGCGTCGAAATGAAGATCGTCGATGCTGAAGGTCAAGAACTGCCGTGGGACGGCAAGGCCTTCGGCGATCTCTACGTGCGCGGGCCGTGGACGATCCAGAGCTACTACCGCAACGACATGTCGCCGCTGGTCGACGGCTGGTTCCCGACGGGTGACGTGGCGAATATCGATGTCGACGGGTACATGCAGATCACCGATCGCAGCAAGGACGTCATCAAGTCCGGCGGCGAGTGGATTTCGTCCATCGATGTGGAAAACGTGGCCGCTGCGCACCCTGGCGTGCACATGGCCGCGTGCATCGCGTGCCATCACCCGAAGTGGGACGAACGCCCGCTGTTGGTGGTGATGAAGAAGCCCGGTGTGGAACTCACGCGCGAGGAGATGCTCAAGTTCTTCGAAGGCAAGGTCGCCAAGTGGTGGATTCCGGATGACGTGGTGTTCGTCACCGAAATTCCGCTCACGGCCACCGGCAAGATGCAGAAGCTGAAACTGCGCGAGCAGTTCAAGGATTATCAGTTTCCCGCAGTACAGGCTTAGCTACATATAGAAACCGCCGCCCGTGCATGGGTCACCCCGGCACGAGGACGGCGGGCGTAAGACAACCGGATCAGGGCCGGCCGCCGCGCGACGGACACGTCGACGCAGTGGGATGAAGCCCGGGCGCGTTGCAACCTGGAGACGCAAGCAGCCGCACGCCCACCAGAGGCACGCGGAGAGTGACTCGCCGGCGGCTCCACCACATGAAGGAGACACGCATGACGAAGTTCCGTCCGTTGGTTGTGGCTGTTGCATGTGTTGCGGCAATCGGTGGGGCAGTCCTGCCCACTGCATCGTCCGCCGCCGAAACCGTGAAGATCGCCTGGATCGATCCGTTGTCCGGCCTGATGGGCGCGCTGGGCCAGAACCAGTTGCGCAGCTGGCAGTACATCGCCGATCTCGCCACGCAGAAGAACTGGGCCGGCGACGGCACGAAGTTCGAAGTGGTGGGCTTTGACAACAAGCTCTCACCGCAGGAAAGCCTGACGGCGCTCAAGCAGGTGGCCGATCAGGGCATCCACTACATCGTGCAGGGCAACGGCTCGAGCGTCGGCATGGCGCTGGAAGACGCCGTGGCCAAGTACAACGAACGTAATCCGGGTAAGGAGATCGTCTACCTGAACTACGCTGCGGTGGACCCGGATATGACGAACAGCAAGTGCAATTACTGGCACTTCCGCCTGGACGCCAACTCCGACATGAAGATGGAAGCGTTGACCAGCTTCCTGGCGAAAGATCCGAAGGTCAAGAAGGTCTACCTGATCAACCAGAACTATTCGTTCGGTCATCAGGTAGCGCGTGCGGCCAAGGAATACCTCAAGCGCAAGCGTCCGGACATCGAGATCGTGGGGGAAGACCTGCACCCGCTGGCGCAGGTGAAGGACTTCTCGCCGTACGTCTCGAAGATCAAATCGTCGGGTGCCGATACCGTCATCACCGGCAACTGGGGTAGCGACCTGGCGCTGCTGATCAAGGCCGGCAAGGACGCGGGCCTAAACGCGAACTTCTATACCTACTACGCCTCGACCACGGGCGTGCCGACGGCGATGGGCTCCGCAGGCGCAGATCACGTGAAATACGTGGGCTACTGGAACGTCAACAACGACGGTTACAAGGGTGCAGATATCGTCGAGGGCTACAAGAAGAAGTACAACGACGATTTCTACCTGATGGCGTCGTACACCGGTATCGCCATGCTGGCCAAGGCCATCAAGCAGACCAAGTCTGTCGAGCCTGCCAAGGTTGCCAAGGCCTTTGAAGGCATGAAGGTCGACAGCCTGAACGGCACCTTCGAGATGCGCGCGTCTGACCACCAGGGTCAGCAGCCGCTCTACATCGCCACCTGGGAAAAAATCAACGGCAAGAACGTCAAGTTCGACCAGGAGAACACCGGCTACGGCTGGAAGACCGACGCTGTGCTCGACCAGTACGTCGCGTCGCAGCCGACCTCCTGCCAGATGAAGCGTCCTCAGTAAGGCCGCGGATGGTGTGCCGAAGGGCTGCCCGATGCTATCGTGCGGCGATGTTTTAAACGGAGTCCATGGGCCACGCATTGATGCGTGCGTCCCATGCTCCGCCGAATCTGCTGGAAGGGTTGCAGCGTGGAATTTCTAGTCATCAATCTCTTGAACGGCATCAGCTACGGGCTGTTGCTGTTCATGTTGTCTTCGGGCCTGACGCTGATCTTCAGCATGATGGGCGTTCTCAATTTTGCGCATGCCAGCTTCTACATGCTGGGCGCGTATTTCGCCTATGTCGTCAGCGGCTATCTGGGCTTCTGGGCCGCGCTGATCGTGGCGCCGCTGCTCGTTGGTGCGCTTGGCGCCGTGGTCGAGCGCTACGGGCTGCGCACGGTGCACCGCTATGGCCACGTCGCCGAACTGCTGTTTACCTTCGGTCTGGCCTATCTGATTGAAGAAGGCGTGAAGCTGGTGTGGGGCCTGCCCGCCGTGGCGTACCGCGTGCCGGACGCACTGGACGGCCCGCTGTTCACGCTGTTTACCTCGTCGTTCCCGAAGTACCGCGCCTTCATGATGCTGGTGTCGCTGCTGATGCTGGTGGGCATCTTCCTGCTGCTCACGCGCACACGTATCGGGCTTGTCATTCAAGCCGCGCTCACGCATCCGGACATGGTGGAAGCGCTGGGCCATAACGTGCCGCGCGTGTTCATGCTGGTGTTCGGCGGCGGCTGTGCGTTGGCGGGGCTGGCGGGCGTGATTGGCGGCAATGCGTTCGTGACCGAGCCATCGATGGCCGCGGCGGTCGGCTCCATCGTCTTCGTGGTGGCGGTCGTGGGCGGCATGGGGTCTCTGGTGGGCGCGTTCATCGCGTCGCTGCTGATCGGCTGCATCCAGACCTTTGCCGTCACGCTGGATATTTCGGTGACGAGCGTGCTGGAGAAGATCGGCGTCACGCTCAATCCGGACGTGCCGCTCATCTCCGTCTGGAACCTGACGATTGCGCAAGTCGCACCGGTGCTGCCATATCTGCTGCTGGTGCTGATGCTGATCTTCCGCCCGCGCGGGCTGATGGGTACGCGGGAGAGCTAAATGGAACGCACCATGCACCAACAAGCGCAACAACAAGCCGCGCTGCCGGCCAACGATCGAGCGCAGACGATGAAATTCAAACCGGTCAATCTTGCCCGCTGGCTGCTCTGGGGCGCCACCGCGCTGGTGATGATCGTGCTGCCGCTCATCTGGCCGCAGGGTTTCGCCATCACGCTGCTCTCGCAGATGGGCATCATGATCATCTTCGCGCTCTCGTACAACATGCTGCTTGGCCAGTCCGGCATGCTGTCGTTCGGGCACGCGGTGTACGCCGGCCTGGGCGCCTTCATGGCTGTGCACGTGCTCAACAAGATCGGCGCCATGCAGACGCTGGGCATCGGCGGGCCGCTCGCCGTTGCGCTATTGCCCATTGCAGGCGGCCTGGGTGGCGCGCTGTTCGGCGTGATCTTCGGCTATGTCACCACCAAGAAGGCCGGCACGACGTTCGCCATGATCACGCTGGGTATCGGCGAGATGGTGTTTGCTAGCGCGTTGATGTTCCCGGACTTCTTTGGCGGCGAGGGCGGTGTCTCCACCAACCGCAGCATTGGCGACGCGCTGCTTGGCGTGACGTTCGGGCCGGGGCGCCAGGTGTATTACCTGATTGCCGCGTGGTGCCTGATTTCGATGGCGCTGATGTATGCGTGGACGCAGACGCCGCTGGGCCGCATCGCCAACGCCGTGCGCGACAACCCAGAGCGGGTGGAGTTCATCGGCTACAACACGCAGCGTGTGCGCTTTCTGGTGGTGATCCTGTCCGCGTTCTTCGCGGGCATTGCCGGCGCGCTGTCGTGCATCAACTTTGAGATCGTGACGGCCGAGAACGTGTCGGCAGTGCGCTCGGGTTCGGTGCTGCTGGCGGCCTTCATTGGCGGCATGGGCAGCTTCTTCGGGCCGATCATCGGCGCGGTGCTCACGGTGTTTTTTACCGTGGCGCTGTCGGGCATCACCAAGGCGTGGCTGCTGTACCTGGGGCTGTTCTTCGTGCTGATGGTCATGTACGCGCCGGGCGGCATCGCCAGTCTTCTGGTCATGCATCTGCCGATCCTTCGGCGCGGCAAGCTCAAGACGCTGCTGCCGGCTTATGGCGTGGCGATCGTGCCGGCTGTCATTCTGCTGATTGCGTTGATCTCCACCGTGGAAATGATCTACGCCGTGCAGGACGACGCCTCGGGTGGTGTGGCCACGCTGTTCGGCCTGTCTGTCGAACCGAATACCCTCAAGCCGTGGATTGTCACCGCCGTGCTGTGGCTGGTGGGCGCTTTCGGTCTGCGTGCTGCGGCTGGCAAGCTACGCACCGCTTGGGACAACGCATTGCAGGAGCCGCAACCATGAGCCAACCGACATCTGGGCCGACCGCAGCGCTCGAGTTGCGCGATGTTCGCAAGCGCTTTGGCGCAACTGAAATCATTCGAGGGGTCAACCTCACCATTGGCAAGGGTGAGCGCCATGCGCTCATCGGCCCGAACGGCGCCGGCAAATCGACCACGTTCAACCTGATCTCGGGCCGCTTTCCGGCCAGCTCAGGAAGCGTGCGCCTGAACGGAGAAGAGATCAGCGGCTTGGCGCCGTTCGAGATCAACCGCAAGGGCCTGTCGCGCAGCTTCCAGATCACCAACATCTTTCATCGGTTGTCGGTATTTGAGAACCTGCGCTGCGCGGTGCTCTGGTCGCTCGGCTACAAGTATTCGTTCTGGCACAAGCTGGCCGAGCTGCGTGACGCACGCGAGCGCGCTGAAGAAGTGCTCGAGCAGATCGGCATGACACATCGGCGCGATGCCGCCGCAGGCTTGCTGACCTACGCCGAGCAGCGGGCGCTGGAAATCGGCGTCACCATCGCGGGCGGTGCCGACGTGATCCTGCTGGATGAGCCAACCGCCGGCATGAGCCGTTCCGAATCGGATCACGCGGTGGACCTCATCCGCAAGGTCACGGTAGGCAAGACGCTGGTGATGGTCGAGCACGACATGAGTGTGGTGTTTGGCCTGGCCGATCGCATCTCGGTGCTCGTCTATGGCGAAGTGATCGCCACCGATACGCCCGAAGCCATTCGCAATAACCGCCGCGTGAAAGAGGCTTACCTCGGCACCACGCTGGACGAACCTGCAGGAGCGCATTGATGGCAACGAATACTCCGATGTTGGAGGTGCGCGACCTGCACGCGTACTACGGCAAGAGCCACATCCTGCACGGCGTCGACATGCACGTAGGCGAGGGCGAGATCGTTGCGCTACTCGGCCGTAATGGGGTGGGGCGTTCGACCCTGGCCAAGTCCATCATGGGCATGGTCCGGCACGAAGGCGAAATCCTGCTGCGCGGCAAGAACGTGAGCGGCCTGCGAACCTTTGAAGTGGCGCACAAGGGTATCGGCTATGTGCCCGAGAACCGGGACATCTTCCCCACGCTGACGGTGCGGCAGAACCTGCTGCTTGGCGAGAAACGCAACCCGAGTCAGCCCAAGCCGCGCTGGCAGGTCGAAGACATGTACCAGATGTTCCCGCGCCTGAAGGAGCGTGAGAACACGGCTGCAGGTGTGCTGTCGGGCGGCGAGCAGCAGATGCTGACGCTGTGCCGCACGCTGATGGGCGACCCCGATTTCATCATCATCGACGAGCCGACCGAAGGTCTTGCGCCGCTGATCGTGACACTCGTGGGCGAGTACCTGAAGACGCTCAAGGAGCGGGGGATTTCCGTGCTGCTGGTGGAGCAGAAGCTGGCCATTGCCCTGGACATTTCACAACGCGTCTATGTGATGGGGCACGGGCAGATTGTGTTTGAAGGAACGCCCCAGCAGTTGAAAGCGGACGCGAAAGTCCGGCAGGAGTGGTTGGAGGTTTAAACGCCACACGTCGGACCACAGCGCACAGAAGGCCCGCATGGACAACCGTGCGGGCTTTTTTTCTTGCAGTCAGTTGGCGATCGTGCCCGCCGCAGTTGCTTCGGCGGTGGTTTCGGCTTGCTGCAGGTGCTCCACGCTGAACTGCATCTCCGAGTACTTCACGAACCGCGTCTTGAATTTCCAGCGGTAAGCCAGCCAGATCGCCACAAACAGGATCACACCGCAGTACGTTGCGATGAAGGCGCCAAAGTTATCCACGGGTGCAAACAGCGCTTTGGTGTTCTGCCCAAGAATGATCACCACGCACAGGATCGCCACCATGATCGGCCCGAACGGGAAGAACGGCGACCGATACGCCAGTTGCTCCACGGAATGCCCCTGGCTCGTGAACCCCTTGCGGAACCGGTAGTGCGCCAGCGCAATGCCGAACCACGCGATGAAGCACGTTACCGCAGATGTATTCAGCAGCCACAGGTAGACCACCTGGTCGCCAAACAATGAACTGAAGAAGCACAGCGCGCCAACGGCGGATGTGGCCAGCAGCGCGCGGTGCGGCACGCCGTTTGCCGACACCTTGGCAAACCAGCGCGGCGCCTGACCTTCGAGCGACAGGTCGTACAGAATCCGCGTCGACACATAGAGGCTCGACGTGCCGGACGACAGCAGCGCGGTCAGCACCACCGCATTCATCATCCCGGCGGCAAACGCGAGGCCCGCATGCTGGAACACAAGCGCAAATGGGCTGACGCCGACGTCTGTCGCTTCATTGCGCAGCAGGTTCGGATCGGTGTACGGCAGCAGCACGCCGATGATCAGGATCGCCAGCACATAGAACAGCAGGATGCGCCAGAACGTCTGGCGAATGGCGCGCGGGATGGTGCGGGAGGGGTTCTCTGCCTCGCCGGCGGCAACGCCAATGGTCTCGACACCCTGGAACGAGAACCCGGCAATCATCGCCACACCGACCATGGCCGGCACACCGCCCACGAACGGCGCTTCACCCACGGTGAAGTTCTGCCAACCCGACTGCGGCCCGCCGTGCATGATGCCGAGGATCATCGCCAGGCCGATCAGCAGGAACACGATGATCGTCACCACCTTGATCATCGAAAACCAGTATTCCGCCTCACCAAAGCCGCGCACGGAGAAGGCGTTGAGGCCAAACATGAGCAGCAGGAATGCGGCGCTCCACACCATGCCCGACACGCCCGGGAACCAGTACTTCATCACCAGCTGTGCGGCGGCCAGTTCCACAGCAACGGACACGGCCAGCGCAAACCAGTAGTTCCACCCCAGCGCAAAGCCGAAGCCTTCTTCCACGTACAACCGGCTGTAAGTCACGAACGAGCCCGAGACGGGCAGATGCACTGCCAGCTCGCCAAGACTCGTCATCAGGCAATAGACCATCACGCCGATCAGCGTGTAGGTCAGCAGCGCGCCGCCAGGCCCGGCCTGCGCAATGGATGCGCCGGACGCGACGAACAGCCCCGTGCCGATGGCGCCGCCAAGGGCGATCATCATCAGGTGGCGCGCGCGCAGGCGTCGGCGCAGTTCGGATTGGGCCTCAAGCCCGGTGGGGGTGATGGATGTGTGCATAGCCGGAGGCGCCAGGGTGGGCGGCCCAATGAAAACGCCCGCCGGATGCTGTGCAAACGGCTGGCGGAGCGGGGTGATTACTGCGTACGGTGTGCGACGGTCGGCAATTCGGGGCCGGGGTCTTGGCCGGCCAGCGAATCGCGTAGCACAGGCGGGCGCGGGAAGTGCATGTCCTGGTAACGGACAATGCCGCCGCCACGCACCAGCCGGTAGCCGATCCAGATCAGGAAGAACACCGGGATGCCGATGTACGTGGCGATCACCGCCGGCCAATCAACGGTGCCGGTGGTGAACGCCTGGTAGTTCTGGCCGAGCGTGATGACCAGGCACAACCCAAACGCGAACAACGGGCCATATGGGAAGAACTTGGAGCGGTACGGCAACTGCGCCGGATCATGCCCCTGCGCCACGAGCCCCTTGCGGAAGCGATAGTGACTGATGGCAATGCCGAGCCATGCCACGAAGCCGGTCATGCCCGAGGTATTCAGCAGCCACAGGTAGACCGTCTTGTCGCCATACAACGAACTCAGGAAGCACAGCGCGCCGACGGCGGTCGTGGCCAGTAGCGCATTGCGCGGCACACCGTTCTGGGTGAGTTGCGCAAAGATGCGCGGCGCGCGGCCCTCGGTGGCCAGGTTGTAGAGCATCCGCGTGGACGCATACATGCCTGAATTGCCCGCCGACAGCACCGCCGTCAGGATCACCGCATTCATCAGGCCCGCGGCAAACGCCAGGCCTGCGTGCTTGAAAACGAGCGTGAAGGGGCTCACGCCAATGTTCGTCACTTCCGTCGACAGCAGATTGGGGTCGGTGTACGGCACGAGCACGCCGATGATGAAGATCGCCAGCACGTAGAACAGCAGGATCCGCCAGAACACCTGCTTGACCGCACGCGGAATGGTGCGCGCCGGGTCGGCCGATTCGCCGGCCGCCACGCCAATCAGCTCCGTCCCCTGGAACGAGAACCCCGCGATCATCGCTACGCCGATCATCGCCGGCAGCCCGCCCACGAACGGCGCATCACCCATCGTCAGGTTCTGCAGGCCCGATTGCGGACCACCCTTCATGATCCCGAAGATCATCGCCAGGCCAATGCCGATAAAGAAGATGACGGTGACGACCTTGATGAGTGCGAACCAGTATTCTGCCTCGCCAAAGCCGCGCACCGAGATGGCATTGAGCAGGAACATGATGGCGAGGAACACAGCGCTCCACAGTACGCCCGGCACGTCGGGAAACCAGTAATGCATGACGAGCTGCGCGGCCGCCAGCTCAACGGCAATCGTCACGGCCCAGTTGTACCAATAGTTCCAGCCGAGTGCGAAGCCAAAGCCTTCGTCCACATACAGCGCGCCGTAGGTGGCAAAGGACCCGGAAACGGGCATGTAGGCAGCAAGCTCGCCCAGGCTGGTCATCAGGAAATAGACCATTGCCCCGATGAGGATATAGGCGGCGAGCGCGCCTCCGGGGCCCGCCTGCGAGACCGACGCACCCGAGGCCACGAAAAGCCCGGTACCGATCGACCCGCCGATGGCGATCATGGTGAGATGGCGCGCGCGCAAGGTGCGGCGCAAGCCCGGCGTCTCTGAAGACGGGGTAGCGTGTTCTGACATGGATACAGAGTGGTCGATTTTGCTCGGATCGCGAATCAAATCGACGAAATGTGACGAGACGTTCCCGCGCCTGGTGGGCGTCCGGCGAACGAAATGCGCGACTCTATCAAAACCGTCACGCAGCGGGCAAAAAATCCATGCTGCAGCACACGCGTTTGAACCCATCGGGGCACGCTGCATCGCCCGCCAGACGGCGCCGTGCAGCGCAAAAATAAAAATTGAACGACCGTGCTATTTTGTGTATTCTGTGTCGAGTCGCGGCCTTACCGCGCGTTAAAAAAACGATAGTTGAGAGACAGTTCAACCGCGAGGCACGGTGCGCCTGATCTGCCGGCCCTCGCATCACCAAAGGAACCAGCATGACTGCGGAGTACAAGGTCCAGGACGGCGTTGCCGTCATCACGCTCAGCAACCCGCCCGTCAACGGCCTTGGCCACTCCACGCGCCTGGGTATTGTCGAAGGCATGGTCAAAGCTGGCGATGACGCCAACGTCAAGGCCATCGTGATCACCGGTGCGGGCAAAGCCTTCTCGGGCGGCGCCGATATTCGCGAATTCAATACGCCCAAGGCGACGCAAGAGCCGACGCTGCACGCCGTCATCAAGGCGGTTGAGTCGAGCAACAAGCCGGTCGTGGCGGCCATTCACTCGGTGGCGATGGGCGGCGGGCTGGAACTGGCGATGGGCTGTCACTATCGTGTGGCCGCACCGGGCGCGCAGATCGCGCTGCCGGAAGTGAAGCTGGGCATCCTGCCGGGCGCAGGCGGCACGCAGCGTCTGCCGCGCGCCATCGGCCTGGAACCGGCCTTGAACATGATTGTGTCCGGCAACGCCATTCCGTCGGAAAAGCTGGCCAAGAGCGGCCTGTTCGACCAGATGATTGAAGGCGACCTGATGTCGGGCGCCATCGATTTCGCACTGAAGGCCGCAGCCGAAGGCAAGCTCCCCAAGCTGCGCGATCGCAAGGTCGAGCACGATAACCCGCAAGGCTTCCTGCAATTTGCCCGCAACACCGTGGCCGCGGTTGCCAAGAATTTCCCGGCGCCGGGCAAGTGCGTCGACGCCGTGCAGGCCGCAGTGGAAAAGCGCTTTGACGACGGTATCAAGTTTGAGCGCGACTTGTTCATCGAACTGGTGAATACGTCGGAATCGCGCGCGCTGCGCCACGCTTTCTTTGGCGAACGCGCTGCCAGCAAGATCCCCGATGTGCCGGAAGACACGCCGGTGCGCAAGGTGGAGAAGGTCGCGGTGATCGGCGCCGGCACGATGGGCGGCGGTATCTCGATGAACTTCCTGAACGCAGGCATTCCGGTCACGATGCTGGAAACCAAGCAGGAAGCACTGGACCGCGGTGTCGCCACCATCCGCAAGAATTACGAGAACAGCGCCAAGAAAGGCAAGCTCACGCAAGAGAAGGTCGAGCAGCGCATGGCCCTGCTGACCCCGACGCTGTCCTACGACGACATCAAGGACGCCGACCTCGTCATCGAGGCCGTGTTTGAAGAGATGGGCGTCAAGGAAGTCGTGTTCAAGAAGCTTGACGAAGTCGTCAAGCAGGGCGCGATCCTGGCGTCGAACACGTCCACGCTGGATGTCGACAAGATCGCCAGCTTCACCAAGCGTCCGCAAGACGTGGTCGGCATGCACTTTTTCAGCCCGGCCAACGTGATGAAACTGCTGGAAGTCGTTCGTGGCAAAGAGACTGCCAAGGACGTGCTGGCCACGGTCATGAAGCTTGGCAAGGCCATCAAGAAGACGGCGGTCGTCTCCGGCGTGTGCGACGGCTTCATCGGTAACCGCATGATCGAGCAATACAGCCGCCAGGCCGGCTATCTGCTCGACGAAGGTGCGCTGCCGGAGCAGGTCGACAAGGCCGTCGAGAAGTTCGGCTTTGCGATGGGCCCGTTCCGCATGGGTGACCTGGCCGGCAACGACATCGGCTGGGCTATCCGCAAGCGCCGCGCCGTGGACAAGCCGGACATCGTCTATTCGAAGACCGCCGATCTGCTGTGCGAGATGGGCCGCTTTGGCCAGAAGACCGGTGGCGGCTGGTACGACTACAAGGCGGGCGACCGCAAGCCGTACCCGAACCAGCAGGTCAACGACATGATCGTCCAGCATTCGAAGGATCTGGGCATCACGCGCCGCAAGATCTCGGACGAAGAAATTGTCGAGCGCCTGGTATTCGCGCTGGTCAACGAAGGCGCAAAAATCCTGGAGGAGGGCATTGCCTCCAAGGCGTCGGATATCGACATGGTCTACCTGACCGGCTACGGCTTCCCGCTGTTCCGCGGCGGCCCGATGCTCTACGCAGACACCGTCGGCCTGTACAACGTCGCGCAAGCCATGCACCGCTACAGCAAGGGCTACCACGGCGAAGCGTGGAAGCCGGCGCCGCTGCTGCAGAAGCTGGCGGACGAAGGCAAAGGCTTCAACGGCTGATGCGCGGCTAACCGACCAAGCAACTAAGCGACTAAGCAACTAAGCAACTAAGCAACCGCCATGCAATTCACGCCCACCGATTGCCTGCTGATCATCGACGTGCAGAACGACTTTCTGCCCGGCGGTGCGCTGGCGGTGCCAGACGGCGACCAGGTCATTCCGGTCGTCAACCGGCTCGCACAGGCATTCGGGCGTGTGGTGCTGACGCAGGACTGGCACCCGCGCGAGCACGTGTCGTTCGCTGCCAACCATGCAGGAACGCAACCGTTCGGCACGATCGACCTGCCTTACGGTCAGCAGGTGCTGTGGCCGGTGCACTGCGTGCAGCACAGCGCCGGCGCCGCGCTGGCTGACAACCTGGACGTGCCGCATGCGCAGTTGATGGTTCGCAAGGGCTATCACCCGCACATCGACAGCTACTCCGCATTCTTTGAAGCGGATCGCAAGACGCCGACGGGCCTGCTCGGCTACCTGCGCGAGCTTGAAATCAAGCGCGTGTTCTGCGTTGGGCTGGCCACGGATTTTTGCGTGGCGTGGTCAGCGCTGGATGCCTGTGCTGCGGGGCTGGAAGTCGCTGTCATCGAGGATGCGTGCCGAGCGATCGACCTGAACGGCTCGCTCGCGCAGGCGTGGCAGCAGATGATGGATGCGGGCATCGCGCGGTTGCAGTCGCCGGACGTTTTGAACACCTTGTCTTGAACGGATAACGGAATACATCGGGCGCTGCCCAAGCCGCGCCCGCCACCAGATACGAGGAGCAACACCATGACCGAAGCAGTCATCGTTTCCACCGCACGTACCGGCCTGGCCAAGAGCTGGAAGGGCGCCTTCAACATGACGCACGGCGCCACGCTGGGCGGCCACGCTGTTCAGCACGCCATCGAGCGCGCCAAGATCGAGCCGGGCGAAGTGGAAGACATCCTGATGGGGTGCGCGAACCCGGAAGGCGCAACGGGCGCCAACATTGCGCGCCAGATCGCCCTGCGTGCCGGCTGCCCCGTGACCGTGCCGGGCGCAACCGTCAACCGCTTCTGCTCGTCGGGCCTGCAGACCATTGCCATGGCCGCGCAACGCGTGATTGCCGATGAAGGCGACATCTTCGTGGCTGGCGGTGTGGAATCCATCTCGTGCGTGCAGCAGGAGATGAACCGCCACATGATGACCGAAGGCTGGCTCAACAAGCACAAGCCGGAAATCTACTGGAACATGCTCCAGACCGCCGAGAACGTCGCCAAGCGCTACAACATCGCCAAGGAGCGCATGGACGAGTACGGCGTGCAAAGCCAGCAGCGCGCCGCCGCCGCTGCTGCTGCCGGCAAGTTCAACGACGAAATCGTCCCGATGACGACGGTGATGGGCGTGGCCGATGCCAAGACCGGCCAGCTCATGACCCGCGAAGTCACGATCTCTGCCGACGAAGGGATTCGCCCCGACACCACGCTTGAAGGCGTGGCGAAAATTCGCTCCGCCGTGCCGGGCGGCGTGGTCACTGCTGGCAACGCCAGCCAGTTCTCCGACGGCGCATCCGCTGCCGTGGTGATGAATGGCAAGGTGGCTGCCGCCAAGGGCCTGCAGCCGCTGGGCGTATTCCGCGGCTTTGCCGTGGCAGGTTGCGAGCCGGATGAAATGGGTATCGGCCCGGTGTTTGCCGTGCCCAAGCTGCTGAAGAAGGCCGGCCTGAAGGTCGAAGACATCGGCCTGTGGGAACTGAACGAAGCGTTTGCCGTGCAGGTGCTGTACTGCGCAGACAAGCTGGGCATTCCGATGGACCGCCTGAACGTCAACGGCGGCGCCATCGCCGTGGGCCACCCGTACGGCGTGTCGGGCGCGCGCTTGGTCGGCCACGCGCTGATCGAAGGCAAGCGCCGCGGCGTCAAGTACGTGGTCGTGACCATGTGCATCGGCGGCGGCCAAGGCGCAGCCGGACTGTTCGAGGTGCTCTAAACAGACAGGCTCCCGCATAAAAACGGGAGCCTGTTTTGTTTGTGCCAGAGCTGGCTTGATCGCCAGCCCATGCACCCAGACGGTTTGGCCGTTGCTGTTCTTGCCCTTGATGGCGCCTTGAATTTTCGTAAGCGGGCGGAAACAAGACGGGAAACTGTCTGAGCGAAGCGAGTTTTTCCCGTCTCGGCCCGGTTACGGAAATTCAAGGAATCCTTCGCCATCTCGGGCGCGCCTTTCTTTTGCTTACTTTTCTTTGGCAAGACAAAGAAAAGTGAGTCGGGCCCGGCAGGGCACGAAACACAGGATGCACCACCAACATCATGTCCTCGAAACTGCTATCCCGCCGCGACCTCAGCTTCCTGCTCTATGAATGGCTCAACGTCGAGTCACTCACAAGCATTCCCCGTTACGCTGATCACTCCCGTGAAACGTTCGACGCCGCACTCGACACCTGCGAGCGCATCGCAACGGACCTCTTCGCCCCGCACAACAAGAAAAACGATCAGGAAGAACCGCACTTCGACGGCAACAAGGTCCACATCATTCCCGAGGTCAAGGCAGCGCTGGATGCCTTTAACAAGGCCGGCCTGATGGCTGCCGGGCAAGACTTTGAGCGCGGCGGCATGCAACTGCCCACCGTGGTCGAGAAAGCCGGCTTCGGTTATTTCAAGGCCGCCAACGTCGGTACCAGTTCATACCCGTTCCTCACGATCGGCAACGCGAATCTGCTGCTCGCGCACGGCACGCCCGCGCAGATCGAGACGTTCGTGCAGCCTGAGATGGAAGGCCGCTTCTACGGCACGATGTGCTTGTCGGAGCCGCAGGCGGGCTCGTCGCTGTCGGACGTCGTCACGCGAGCCGAATACGAAGGCGAGTCGCCTCTTGGCGCGCAATACCGCTTGACCGGCAACAAGATGTGGATCTCCGCCGGTGAACACGAGCTGTCGGAGAACATCGTCCACCTCGTGCTGGCGAAGATACCCGGCCCGGACGGCAAGCTGATTCCCGGCGTGAAGGGCATTTCGCTCTTCATCGTGCCGAAGTTCCTTGTCAATGCCGATGGCTCGCTCGGCGAGCGGAATGACGTGGTGCTGGCAGGGCTGAACCACAAGATGGGCTATCGCGGCACGACCAACTGCCTGCTGAACTTCGGCGAAGGTACGCAGTTCCGCCCGAAAGGTGCAGACGGCCAGCCGCGCGCCGGTGCCATCGGTTACCTCGTCGGCGAGCCGCACAAGGGCCTTGCCTGCATGTTCCACATGATGAACGAGGCGCGCATCGGCGTCGGCATGGGCGCAACGATGCTTGGTTACACGGGTTATCTGCACGCGGTGGACTACGCGCGCAATCGCCCTCAAGGTCGCCCGGTCGGGCCGTCTGGCAAGGATGCGGCGTCTCCGCAAATCCGTATCGTCGATCATGCTGATGTGCGTCGCATGCTGCTGGCGCAGAAGGCGTATGTAGAAGGCGCGCTGGGCCTGAACCTGTATTGCGCCAAGCTCGTCGATGAAGAGCGTGGCGAAACCGATGCGGCCAAGCGCGCAAAGCTCGGTCTGCTGCTCGACATCCTCACGCCGATTGCGAAGAGCTGGCCGTCGCAGTGGTGCCTCGAGGCCAACAGCTTGGCGATCCAGGTGCACGGCGGTTACGGCTACACGCGCGAATACAACGTCGAACAGTTCTACCGCGACAACCGCCTGAACCCGATTCACGAGGGCACGCACGGCATCCAGGGGCTGGACCTGCTGGGCCGCAAGGTCGTGATGCAGGATGGCGCCGCCTTCGCCGCGCTGGGTGAGCGCGTGCAGGGCACCGTCGGCCGTGCGCTGGAAACCGACGATGAAACGCTGGTCGGCTATGGCCGCGCGCTCGGCATGGCCACGCAGAAATTGGCCAAGGTCACGCAAACACTGTGGGCCGCTGGCGACCCGCGCGTGACGCTGGCAAATGCCTCCGTCTATCTAGAAGCCTTCGGCCATGTCGTGGTTGCGTGGATCTGGCTGGAGCAGGCGCTGGCCGCCGCCAAGGCATTGCCGGCGGCGCAGGGCGACGATGCAGATTTCTATCGCGGCAAGCTGCAGGCCGCGCGCTACTTCTTCCAGTGGGAACTGCCGAAGATCGACCCGCAGATCGTGCTGCTGGGCTCGCTCGACACCACAACGCTGGACATGCAGGACGCCTGGTTCTAACGACGATAACGACACTGGAGACACCATGGGTACGCTCAAGCATCTGTTTGATCTTTCCGGCAAGACGGCGCTCATCACCGGCGGCTCACGCGGGCTCGGCCTGCAGATTGCCGAAGCGCTAGGCGAGCAGGGCGCGCGCATCGTTCTATCTGCCCGCAAGGCCGATGAACTGAAGGAAGCGCAGGCACATCTGAAGTCGCTCGGCATCGAAGCCGACTGGATTGCCGCTGACGGCGCCATCGAAGCCGACATTCAGCGCCTGGCCGACGAGGCGCTGGCCAAGCTCGGCCACATCGACATTCTCGTCAACAACGCGGGCGCAACGTGGGGCTCGCCGGCGGAAGACCACCCGGTCGAAGCCTGGGACAAGGTGATGAACCTGAACATCCGCGGCCTGTTCCTGCTCACGCAGCAGATCGGCAAGCGTTCGATGATCCCGCGCAAGTACGGAAAGATCGTCAATGTGGCGTCGATTGCGGGCCTGAAGGGCAATCCGCCGGGCTCGCTGGACACGATTGCCTACAACACAAGCAAGGGCGCGGTGGTCAATTTCACGCGCGCGCTGGCCGGTGAGTGGGGCGAGCACAACATCACCGTCAACGCCATTGCGCCGGGCTTCTTCCCGTCGAAGATGACGCGCGGCTCGCTGGAAAAGCTCGGTGTGGACAAGCTGGCCGAGCGCTCGCCGCTGCATCGCATCGGCGACGACGAAGACCTCAAGGGTGTGGCTGCGTTGTTTGCGTCGGATGCCTCCAAGCACATCACTGGCCAGATCCTCGCCGTCGACGGCGGCGTGAGCGTGGTCTAATTTCGGCTGCTTCTCACTCTTTCTGACGCAGCATGAACGCAGACAACAACGGTTTTCCGATCGACATCCCTTTCCTGAAGCTTCTCGGCATGCGCTGCCTGAAGGTGGCCGATGGCGAGGGCGTGGTCGAGCTTGCCCTCGAAGCGCAGCACATGAACAGCTGGGAAATGGCCCACGGCGGCGTGACCATGACGATGCTCGACGTCGCCATGGCCATGGCCGGCCGCTCGGCCGACGTGCACGGCCGCGGCGTGGTGACGATCGAGATGAAGACGGCGTTCATGCAGCCCGGGCGCGGCACGCTCAAGGCCAGCGCGCGTTGCGTGCATCAGTCCACCACCATGGCGTTCTGCGAGGGCGAGGTGCGTGATGCCGATGACAAGCTGGTCGCTCGCGGCTCGGGCACGTTCAAGTTCGTCAAGCGTATGCCGCCGCCGCGCACCCCAGAACCCGGCGCCGACGGCTGACCAGACCACACGGCAGTTGCAGTACCCAGTTGCACATCGGACAGCGTCCGACACACAAGAAGAGCAACCACGGAGACAAGCATGCAACAACCTGCGCGGCGCACGGCGTATGCCCTTGCCATTACTCTGCTTTGCTGCACCGGACTGACCATGACCCTGGAAGGATGCGCCTCCAACCCCGCGCCGGCCGACGCACCGGCTGCCAGTGCATCGACCGCCGTGCAGCCGCCGCCGGCGCCCAATCCGCCGATGCAGAAGCCGCTCACGGCCGACGAATCTGATCCGAACAAGATGGGCTGGATGCAAGGCTTCCCGCCGCCACCTGATCGCATCATCCGTTTTGACCTGGCGGGCAATATGTTCCCGCGCACGCGCTACGGCTACAGCCACGTGCGTGAGTTCGTGCCGACGCGCGTGATATGGCGCGGCGATGGCCCCGTCAGCAAGCTCCCCCGCGCCGAGCGTGACATCAGCGGCGTGCTGTTTACGGATCCGAACGGCACGCGCCGCACGTTTGCCGAAGCGCTCAAGCTGACCTACACCGACGGCATCCTCGTCATGCACAAGGGCAAGGTGGTCTACGAGCGCTACTTTGGCTCGCTCGATGCGCACACGCAGCACATTGCCATGTCGGTCACGAAATCGTTTGTCGGCACACTGGCCGCCATGCTGGTGGCCGACGGCAAGCTCGATCCGGCCGCGCCCGTTACGCAGTACGTGCCGGAACTGAAGGACACCGCCTACGGCGACGCCACCGTGCGCCAGGTCATGGATATGACCGTGGGTGTGCATTACTCCGAAAACTATGCCGACCCGAACGCCGATGTCTGGGCCTACGCCCGCGCCGGCGGCATGCTGCCGCGCCCGGCAGGCTACAAGGGCCCCGACAATTTCTACGACTACCTGACGACGCTGCGCAAGGAAGGCGAGCACGACGCGGAGTTCTCGTACAAGACCGTCAACGCTGAAACGCTGGCGTGGATCGTACGCCGCGCGTCGAACAAGTCGCTGGCGGCGCTGCTGTCCGAGCGTATCTGGCAACCGATGGGTGCACAGGATGACGCGTACTTCTCGGTCGACAGCATCGGTACGGAATCGGGCGGCGGCGGCCTGAACACTACGCTGCGCGATCTGGCGCGCTTTGGCGAGATGATTCGCAACGACGGCCGCTTTAACGGCAAGCAGATCCTGCCCAAGAGCGTGATCGAAGACATCCGCCGCGGGGGCGACCCGGCCAAATTTGCCAAGGCAGGCTACACGACGCTGCCCGGCTATTCGTATCGCAACATGTGGTGGGTTTCGAGCAACGACCACCACACGTTCGAAGCGCGCGGCATCCATGGCCAGCGCATCTATATTGATCCGGTGGCCCAGATGACGATCGTGCGCTATGCCTCGCACCCGATCGCCGCCAATGCGGCCAATGATCCGGTCACGCACCGCGCGTATGCGGCGCTGGCCGAGTACTTCATGCAACACAAGTAACACCTCGACCCAACACCGATA
Organism: Ralstonia pickettii; assembly: GCF_000607165.1. Lineage (GTDB taxonomy): Bacteria > Pseudomonadota > Gammaproteobacteria > Burkholderiales > Burkholderiaceae > Ralstonia > Ralstonia holmesii. The sequence continues at coordinate 375,299 of NZ_JFZG01000004.1, forward strand.
TCCGATATTCAGGAGCGTTTTTTCATGTCGAAGACCTATCAGCGCATCGTTCTGGCTTCGCGCCCGCAAGGGGCCGTGACACCCGACAACTTCCGCCTGGAGACGGTGGAGATTCCGGAACTGCAGGACGGCCAGGTGCTGGTGCGCAACCATTTCCTGTCGCTCGATCCGTACATGCGCGGCCGCATGAACGACAGCAAGTCGTATGCGCAGCCGCAGCCGCTAGACGAAGTGATGATCGGCGGCACCGTTGGCGTGGTGGAAGCGTCCAAGAACCCGTCGTTTGCCGTGGGCGACAACGTCGTCGGCATGTTCGGCTGGCAAGAGGTTGGCGTGTCTGACGGCCGTGGCATCCAGAAGGTTGATACGCGCCACATTCCGCTGTCGGCGTATCTCGGTTCGGTCGGTATGCCGGGCGTGACGGCGTGGTATGGCCTGAACAAGATCATGCTGCCCAAGCCCGGCCAGACCGTGGCGGTGAGTGCTGCTTCCGGCGCGGTGGGCAGCGTGGTGGGGCAGCTTGCCAAGCTCAAGGGCTGCCGCGCCGTGGGCTTTGCCGGCGGCAAGGACAAGTGCGACTACGTGGTCAACGAACTGGGCTTTGATGCCTGCATCGACTACAAGGCCGCCAAGGACCCGAAGGAGCTGTACAAGATGCTCAAAGAGGCGACGCCCGATGGCATCGACTCGTATTTCGAGAACGTGGGTGGCTCGATCCTGGATGCCGTGCTGTCGCGCATGAACGCATTCGGCCGCATCGCCATGTGCGGCATGATTGCCGGCTATGACGGCCAGCCGCTGCCGCTGCAGAACCCGCAATTGATCCTGGTGTCGCGCCTGACCATCGAGGGCTTCATTGTCTCCGAACACATGGACGTGTGGCCGGAAGCACTGCGCGAGCTGGGCGGTTTCGTGGCGCAGGGCAAGCTGAAGTTCCGCGAGAGCGTGGCAGAGGGCTTGGCGAGCGCACCGGAAGCGTTCATGGGCCTGCTCAAGGGCAAGAACTTCGGCAAGCAACTCGTCAAGCTCGTTTGAGTAGAGCCGCACGCGGACTGTCAATCGCTTGACAGTCCGCCGGGCGAGGGCCGCCACAGAATGGCCCACCCACAACGAACGCGTGAAGGAGACACCATGAACGCACCTGAAACCGCACAGGCCAAGCGGCCCGACAGCATGACGGCCAACCTCAGCCCCGAGGCCGCAGCCCGCTACCGCAACCTGCCGCGCCCGCCGCAATTCGCCACGGTTGAAGAAGAGCGCCTGCACCGCAAACAGCGTCTGGCTGCAGCGTTCCGCCTGTTCTCCAAATTCGGCTTCGACGAAGGCGTGGCCGGGCACATCACGGCGCGCGATCCGGAACACCAGGACAGCTTCTGGGTGAACCCCTTCGGTGTGCATTTCAGCCAGGTGACGGTGTCGAACCTCATCCGCTGCGATCACCATGGCAACGTGGTGGAAGGCGATTACCCCGTCAACGCCGCCGCGTTTGCGATTCACTCGCGGGTGCATCAGGCGCGGCCCGATGCGGTGGCCGCTGCGCACTCGCACAGCACATACGGTCGCGCGTGGTCGACGCTCGGCCGCAAGCTCGATCCGCTCACGCAAGACGTGTGCGCTTTCTATGGCGACCATGCCCTGTACGACGATTTCGGCGGCGTGGTGGTCGAACTGGACGAAGGCCAGCGCATTGCAGAGGCCCTGGGTGACAACAAGGCTGCGATCCTGCAGAACCACGGCCTGCTGACGGTCGGCAAGACGGTCGATGAAGCAGCGTGGTGGTTCATCACGATGGAGCGCTCCTGCCAGGTGCAGTTGCTGGCCGAAGCCGCTGCGGCGCGCACCGGCGACGCACCGCGCACGATTTCCGATGCCGCTGCCCGTCAGGCGTATTCCATCGTCGGATCGGCGCAGGCGGGGTGGTTCCAGTTCCAGCCGCTATATGCGCGCATCGTCAAAGAACAACCCGATCTGCTCGACTGATCGGCATTACAAATTTCTGGAGCACGCATGACGGACTTGATCCTGCATCACTACGCCACCTCGCCGTTTTCAGAGAAGGTGCGCTTGATCCTTGGCTACAAGGACCAGCCGTGGAAGTCCGTCACGGTGCCCGTGATCCTGCCCAAGCCGGACGTGATGCCGCTCACCGGCGGCTACCGGCGCACGCCGTTCCTGCAGATCGGCGCGGACATCTATTGCGATACCGCGCTGATCGCGCAGGTGCTGGAGTCGATTCATCCCGCCCCGACGCTGTATCCCGCAGACCATGCCGCAGCGGTGTTTTCGATGGCGCAGTGGGCCGATACGACGCTGTTCTGGGCCACCGCCACTTTCGTGACGCAGCCGGCGGGCTTCCAGAGCCTGTTCGGCGACGCGCCGGAAGCCTTCGTCAAAGCCTTCGTGGAAGACCGCAAAGCAATGCGTGTGGGCGGCACCGGCTTGCGCACGCCGCTGCCGGAAGCCACCTCCACGCTGCAGGTGTTCCTTGCTCAGTTGGAGCGGCAGTTTGCGACAGGCGAACGCATCTTCCTGTTTGGCGAGCAGCCGACCGTGGCCGATTTTTCCGTCTACCACTGCCTGTGGTTCATCCGCCGCGCGACGGCGGTGGCGGGCATTCTCGATGCGCACCCCGAAGTCGTCGCATGGATGCATCGCGTCGCGGCATTCGGTCACTCGCAAGCGCAACCGATGACGCCTGCCGAAGCGTTGGATATTGCCAAGGCCGCCACACCACGCGCGCTGACTGAAGCGAACGCCACCTTCGACGACAGCCACGGCTTGCCCAAGGGCACGCGCGTGACGGTGGCCGCGGTTGATTACGGCGTTGATCCCGTCGAAGGGGACCTCGTGGTCTCCACACGCGACAGCGTCGGCGTGCTGCGCGAAGACCCGCGCGTCGGCCAAGTGGTGGTGCATTTTCCGCGCGTGGGTTACGCCGTGCGCAAGGTTGAGGCGGCAGGCTGATACGGCTGCGCCATCTCGATCGCCTTTCCTATTACAACGACATCAGTGAGACACGTATGAAGCAATTCGCAGGCGGTGTGGCCGTCATCACGGGCGGTGCGTCGGGTTTCGGCAAGGAGTTCGCCAAGATCGGCGCCAGTTTGGGCATGAAGCTGGTGCTGGCCGATATCCAGCAGGATGCGCTGGATGCCGCCGTGGCCGAATTCTCGGCGCAGGGCGTGGAAGTGATTGGCCTGCGCGTCGACGTGTCGAAGGTGGAAGATGTGCAGGCGCTGGCCGATGCGGCCATCAAGGCGTTCGGCAAAGTGAACCTGCTGTTCAACAACGCCGGCGTGGGCGCCGGTGGTCTCATCTGGGAAAACACCGAGCGCGACTGGGATTGGGTGCTCGGCGTGAACTTGCACGGCGTCATTCACGGTGTACGCATCTTCACGCCGCTGATGCTGGAAGCCGCCAAGAAAGATCCCTCGTACGAGGGCCATATTGTCAATACGGCCTCGATGGCGGGGCTGCTGAATGCGCCGGCCATGGGCATCTATAACGTGTCCAAGCACGCAGTGGTGGCGCTGTCCGAATCGCTGTATCAGGACTTGAGCCTGGTGACCGAGCAGATCCATTGCTCGGTACTGTGCCCGTACTTCGTGCCGACCGGTATTACGCAGTCTGACCGCAACCGGCCGCAGGATTTGGCCAACACGGCGCCGCCCACCAAGTCGCAGTTGGTTTCGCGGGCCATGTCGGAGAAGGCCGTCAGTTCCGGCAAGGTCACCGCCGAGCAAGTCGGCCAGATGACCTTTGACGCGATCCGCAACGCCGGCTTCTACATCTACTCGCACCCGCATGCGCTGGCGCCTGTGCAGCATCGCTTTGAAGACATCATCTCGCAGCGCAATCCGTCTGATCCGTTTGAAGGCAAGCCGGACGTGCGTGCGCGCCTGGTCGATGCGCTGCGCGGGTAACCACACATTTCCATGACTCCGGAATCGCCATGAACACTGCTACCGCCGCCGCTATCACGGAATCGCAATTCACCGATCTGCCTAACGGCACGCGGCTGCATTACGCCAGCGCCGGCAAGCGTGGCGCCCCGCTGATGCTGTTCGTTCACGGGTTTCCGGAGTTCTGGTACGAGTGGGAAGCGCAGCTTGCTGCGTTTGGCGACACGCACTTTGCCGTTGCGCCCGACATGCGCGGCTACAACCTGTCGAGCAAGCCGGCGGCGGTGGATGCGTATCGTCCGAAGTTCCTGGTGCAGGATCTGACGCAGTTCATCACGGCGCTGGGCTACGAGCGTGCCATCGTGGTGGCGCACGACTGGGGCGGGGCCATCTGCTGGAACCTTGCCATCCAACATCCGGAATTGGTCGAGCGACTGGTGATCGTCAATTCGCCGCATCCGTGGGTGTTTGCGAATGCGCTGCTCAGCGATCCGGCGCAGCAGGCTTCATCGGCGTATATGAACTGGCTGCGCCAGCCGGGTTCGGAAGACGCGCTGGCCGCCAATGACTTTGAAAAGCTCGAAGGTTTCTTTCACGGCATGGGGCAGCCGGTGGCGGAATGGTTCACGCCCGAGGTGCGAGCGCGCTATCACGCCGCCTGGAGCCAGCCGGGCGAGGGCGGTTCCCACGGCCTGACCGGCGGCGTGAACTACTACCGCGCCTCACCGTTGCATCCGCCTACCGAGGGCGTTGCGCCGTTGCGCATTGACCAGATGCCACCCGAGGCGTTTGTCGCGAAGGTGCCCACGCTCGTGATCTGGGGCGAGATGGACATGGCACTGCCGAAAAGCCTGCTCAATGGGCTGGAACGCTTCATTCCCGACATGCGCCTGGAGCGGATTCCCGACGGCACGCACTGGGTCGTGCACGAACAACCGGAGCGCATTACCGCGCTGATCCGGTCGTTCGTTTCCTGAGCGCCTGAGTTAGTTACATCGACTCCGCCAGCATGCGGCGGTAGTCGTCGGCCGTGGCGATGCGCGGGTTGGTCTTGTGGCAGTGGTCGAGCAAGGCGCCTTCCACCACGTGTTCCAGCGCATCTTCCGGCACGCCCATCTGGCGTAGGCCGGTCGGCAGGCCAAGGCGCGCCGTCAGGTCATGCACCGCCTGGGCGAGGTCCGCGCCGGCCGGCAGATTCATCACGCGGCGCATGCGCGCATACCGGTTGTCTCGCACCACCGTCTCGGCCGTCTCGTTGAAGCGCAACACCGCCGGCAGCACCACCGCGTTGAGCGTGCCGTGATGCAGCCCTGTCTTGCCATCGACCTTTACGCCGCCCAGCGGGTGCGATAACGAATGCACGCACCCCAGCCCCTTCTGGAACGCCATCGCGCCCTGCATCGACGCGCTCATCATGTTCAGCCGCGCATCGCGGTCGGCACCATCGCGCGTGGCACGTTCGATGTTGGCCCACGCACGTTCGAGGCCATCCAGCGCAATGCCGTCCGCTGGCGGGTTGAACGCGGGTGCGAGAAAGGTCTCGATGCAATGCGCAATCGCATCCATGCCGGTGGCGGCCGTCAACGCGGGCGGCAGACCCAGCGTCAGTTCCGCATCGCAGATGGCTGACTTGGGCAGCAGGTGCCACGAGTGGAAGCCAAGCTTGCGGCCGTCTTCCAGAATGATGATCGCGCCACGCGCCACCTCGCTGCCGGTACCGGCCGTGGTGGGGATCGCAATCAACGGCGCCGCCGCTTCGGTGATCTTCGTGCTGCCGCCCTCGATGGTCGCGTAGGTGGTGAGCGGCTCGGGGTGCGTGGCTGCAATCGCAATCCCCTTGGCCAAATCGATCGACGAACCACCGCCGATGGCGATCAGCCCGTCGCAACCGGCGTCTTTGTATTGCGCGGTGGCCTTCAGCACCATCGCCTCGGTCGGGTTGGAAGGCGTCTCGTCGAACACGGTGACGGGCAGGCCGCCCGTGGCGTCAATCGCGCGCTGTGCAAGTCCGGCGGCGGCCACGCCTTTGTCGGTCACGATCATCGGCCGTCGGATGCCCACGCGTGCGCATTCGCTTTTCAGTTCGTTGACGGTGCCAAAGCCGAGGTGAACGTGGGTGAGGTAGAAGATGAGGGCCATGCTGTCTCCGGATGGTGATTGTCGGTGTCGCCCGTCTTGTCGTGCGGGCGTGGTTCAATGGATACTCCGATGATAGCCAAATTAGAACGATCGTTCAGTTCTCGCCCTCATGCAGCACCCGTCTCTCGACTCGCACGTCGCCCAGTTACTCGATCTGGTTGCGCGTGCCAAGCGTCCGCCGCTGAATGCACTTGACCCAGCCGACGCCAAGATCGCCTACGAAAAGAGCAGCCCCATTGTCGACATCCCGGTCATCCCGCTGGAAGCCGTGCACGACCTGACGGTAACGGCGCGCGATGGCCATGTCATCCCCATTCGCACATACGCGGCGCGCGAAGCCAGCTGGGCAGATCCATTGCCGCTGCTGGTGTATTTCCACGGCGGCGGTTTTACCGTGGGCAGCATCAAGACGCACGACCAGCTTTGCCGGTCGCTGGCGGCCAAATCGGGCGCGATGGTGTTGTCGGTAGATTACCGGCTTGGGCCCGAGTGGAAATTTCCAACCGCAGCGAACGACGCGTTCGACGTGCTGCAGTGGGTGTTCGATGAGGCCGCCACCATCGGCGCCGACCCAGCCCGCATCGCTTTCGGCGGCGACAGCGCGGGCGGGACGCTTGCCGCGGTCAGTGCCATTGAGGCACGCAATCGCGGTTTGGCACCGGTGCTGCAACTGCTGATCTACCCCGGCACCACCGCGCGTGAATCCACACCGTCGCACCGCAAGTTTGCCGAGGGCTATTTGCTCACGCAGGAAATGATCCACTGGTTTTTTTCGCAATACCTGCGGACCGACGCCGACCGCGACGACTGGCGGTTCGCCCCGCTGGACGCCGGTGGCCACGGCGCAGACGTAACCGGCGTGTGCCCCGCGTGGATTGCCGTGGCTGGCTTCGACCCGATCCGCGATGCCGGCATCGGCTACGCCAACAAGCTGCGCGCAGCCGAGGTCCCGGTCAAGCTGAAACTGTACGAAGGCATGATTCACGACTTCTTCAAGATGGGGCGCTTCGTGCCGGCTGTGGAAGATGCGCACCGCGACGCCGCCAATGCGCTACGCCGCGCCTTCGGCACTGAGACCGAATCCCCATAACCCGAGCACAAGAGGAGACCACATGGCGATCGAGGATTTCCGCCACAGCACGCCGCTGCGCGTACGCTGGGCCGAAGTCGATGCGCAGAGCATCGTCTTCAATGGCCACTACCTGCTGTACGCCGATGTGTGCATCACCGAATACTGGCGCAGCATCGGCGTGCGGTATCCGGTGGATGTGGTCGACACCTTTGGCGTGGATTTCTACGTGGTCAAATCCACGCTCGAATATCATGCCTCCGCGCGCTTTGACGACGAGCTGGACCTGCGCTGCCGTGTGGCGCGTCTGGGCCGCTCCAGCATGCGCTTTATCATCGAGATGTATCGCGCAGACGAGCATCTCGTCACCGGCGAGGTCATCTATGTGTGTGCCGACCCTGCCACGCAGACCTCCGCGCCGATTCCCGATACGCTGCGCGAACGCATCCTGAACTTTGAAGTTCTGAAGCCTGAAGTGTGAGAACTGAGCATGACTGCCCCTGAATCTGTCCGCCCGCTTGCCGGCATTGAAGTCGACCGCTGGGACGCCGTGCGCGAAGAAGCCCGCGCCATCCGCTACGACGTGTTTGTCACCGAACAAGGCGTGCCCGTTGAACTGGAGTGGGACGCGTGGGATGACCAGTGCTGGCACGCGCTGGCGCATGACACGGCTGGGCGCGCTGTCGCCACGGGCCGCCTGCTGCCCGACGGCCATATCGGCCGGATGGCGGTGCGCAAGGAGGCGCGGGGCACGGGCGTTGGGGCGCGCGTGCTGGAGGCCCTGATCGACAAGGCGCAGTCGCTGGGTTACCCCGAGCTGATCCTGAACGCGCAAACCCACGCCATGCCGTTCTATGTACGTGCGGGCTTTACGGCCGAGGGCGAAGAGTTTGAAGAGGCCGGCATTCCGCACCGGACCATGCGCCGCGTGCTTACACGTTGATGTCCTGGGCGGCCCTCGCAATGGCTGCGATGGCCACCTGCGCTGCCGGCGACGCGGTTCTGCCGTGCAGCCGCACGATTCCCGTCGTGGATGGCGGCGATAGCCAACCCTTCACCGCAAGCCGCACCAGCGCACCGGTTTCCAACTCGTCCTGCACTGCTGCGTCCGTAGCACCCAGCACGGTGTCCGTCGTGAGCGCCACCGTCTTCAATACGCCGTAGTTGTCGCACTCCAGCGCGATGCTGGCCTCCTGACCGGCTGGCAGGCCAAGCAGCATCGCCAGCTCCACCTTGGATGGGCTGAGGAGCTTCGGTACGGCAATGCCGTATTCCCAGACCTCACGCAGCGTGTGCGTGTGCCCTGCTAGCGGGTGGCCAGCGCGCGCGTACAGGTGAGGGGGCTGGCCTCCAATCAATTGGATATCGAGCGCGGCGTCTTTCGGCATGTCGCGCACGTCGGCGGCGAAGAATTCGATGTTCTCGCTACGCAGGCTCTCCAGCAATTGCACCCAATTGCCGACCTCCATGCGCAGGGCGACTTGCGGGTGCTGCTGCCGCAGTTCCTGGAGTGCCCGGGGCATAAGCGTTGCCGTCAGCAGCGGCCCCACACCGAAGGCCGTGTCGCCGAGCTGGCTGTCGCGATACAGATCAACGTCGCGTTGCAGGCAGCGCGCCTCGAACAGCAGGCGCCGCGCGCGTTCGATGACGAATTCGCCGGCGGGCGTGGGGCGCACGTCACCGGTTTCGCGATCGAACAGGCGGATGCCGAGATCGTCTTCAATCGCCTGGATGCTCCGGCTGAATGCGGGCTGGCTCAGATGCACCGCTTGCGCGGCACGCGCGAAGTGCAGCGTATCGGCAAGGGCTACGACGTGACTCAGGCGGCGCAAATCCATGGCGTTGCGTTCTGTGCATCAAATAAATGTTCATTATGCATTGGACGCATTGATGGCGAACTCCTAGGCTTGTCTGCACAACAAAAGCGAGGAGACACCAATGAGTTCGCACATGGAGCACGCGCTGATCGTCGCCTGCATCCTGGGATTTGCCGTCATGGAGTTCGTGACACGGCGCTACCAGGCCAACGTGCGCGGCCGCGCGACCGCCAACGATGCCTGGCTCGAGGTGCTGATGTTTATCAGCCTAGTCGCTGTCACGCAGCCGATCGCGCTGCTGGGGAGCAACGCCCTCTGCAAGTGGCTCATTCCGGCGCAGCACAACGCGTGGGCGGATCTGCCCTGGTGGGCGATGACCGGGTTGCTGCTCATCGGTGACGACCTCACGCAATACCTCTGGCACCGCGCTTCGCACACGCCGCTGCTGTGGCCGTTGCACCGCGCGCATCACAGCGCGTCGTACATGAGCGTGCGCATTACGTACCGCAACAACTTTTTCTACTACCTGATGATGCCGGGGCTGTGGATTGGTGGTGTGGCGGTGTACCTGGGCTTTGGGCCGGTGTATGCGGCGTACCTGGTGGTCAAGCTGGCCGTCATTGTTGGCGCACATTGCGCCTGGCCGTGGGATGCACCGCTGTATCGCATCCGCGCGCTGCGTCCGTTGATGTGGGTGATCGAGCGGACGATTTCCACGCCCGCCACGCACTGGGCGCATCACGCGCTCACAAACGCCGATGGCATCGGCCACTACAAGGGCAATTTCGGCAACCTGCTGTTTTTCTGGGATGTGCTGTTTGGCACGGCGCATATCACGCGCAAATATCCCGCGAAGATTGGCTTGCAGGATGACGTGCTGTTCGGCGCCGAGCGGTGGACGGCGCAGATGTTCTATCCGCTGGTGCAGTCCAAGCGCGAACATTCTGCATTGCGCCCGGGCGGCGGCGCCGTCACCGAAATGGAAATGGACCAGGCCGCGAGCGCGAAGCAGGAAGCGGCCTGAGCGGCGCGCCGCTTACGTATCGGCGTGCGTGACGGTATCGAGCACGCCGAGGTAGCGCGTCTCACCAATCTGGCCTTGCGCGTCGAAGCGGCGCTCGGTCACGTCAAAGCAGCCATCGTGGCGGATACGCACGATCGTGCTGGCGCGCGTGCCATAGCGCGGCGAGCGGATGAAGGCGGCAGAGAGCAGCTTCTCCCATTCGGGCGCCACGCCCGTGGCGGGCAAGGAGGCGGTCGGCGCTTCACGCGTTTCCGACAGCAGATCGAGATAGCGCGCCACATCCAGCGCATTTCCGTGCCGGCCCGTATCTGCGGCCAGGGCCTCGGCAAAGGCGGCCATGCGGTGCCGCACCTTGAACCACGGCGTATCGAGCAATGCGTTGGACAGGCCATACAGGCCGGGCGCGAGCTTGCGCGGTGCTTCGGCGCGGTTGCTCGTCCACCAGAGTTCGTCGCGTGTGGCGGTGAGCAGGTTGTAGCCGTTGTATGCGCGGTCGCGAGCGGTGAGGCTATCGAGATAGGCGGGCACCGACATATCGTCCGCCGTCAGGAAATTCGAGACAAGTTCCCCGCGCGAGCGCGCATCGGGCCGGCGCTCGGACGGCGCGCGGTAGTTCGTCAGCGCGGCAAAGCGGCCATCGCGCGTCATGCCCATCCACGTACCTGCGTGACCGACCACCTGGGCCATGTCACGCCCAGCCAGCACGTTGGGCGCGTCGCTCCACCACGCCAGCGGCGCTGCAGGGCGGTCATAGAATTCGTCCCGGTTGGCGGCCACCACCAGCGCGTAGTCGGGGTGGGCGTGCCAGGCCGTGAGAATCAAACACATGAGCACTTCCTTTGAACATGCCGCGCAACGAACGGCCAATGGTCAATGTGACGACCTGTGTTGCGCGGGCTTCGGCCAAGCATAGCAGCCTGCCGAATTTTTGCGATGACGATTGCGGCAAGGCACCGTCAGCTGTTTTCTAGATCGACAAACAGCTCTGCATGGCGTTCACCCGCGACGAATTCACGCGGGCCGCCGGTTTCCCACAGGGCCGCCAGCGTGGCTGCAAAGGCGGGCGGGACGTCGTCGTAGGATTCCATCCACGTGGCCTGGCCGTCGCGTGTTTCGGGACGGCGCATCAAGGCGCCTGCCACGCCTGTCGCTTCTTCCACGGTATCGAGCCAACGCTGCCACTGCGGCAAGGCAGCAGCGGCGTCATGCTCGGCGATGCGGAAGTAGACGAACAGGTGATCGGCCATGGTGGAGTCCGGTGTCAGGCGTTTTCTGAAACGGGAATGACGTACGGCAGGTTTTGCAGCGTCAGCACTGGGCCGTCCGGCGTGGCGAGGTGGATGACGGTGTCGAGCGCGTCCAGCTTCAACTCGACCAGCAGATCGGTGCCGCCATCCGGCGCCATGGCTGCGTTGACCACCATGCCACAAGGTTGGTTCGGGTCGGTTGCGCTGTAGACCTCGGCACCGGCCGACGTGGGTGCATTCACGTGCGCGCGCTGCATGCGCCGCTTGAGCGTGCCGCGATACTGGCTGCGCGCCACGATTTCCTGCCCCGGGTAGCAGCCCTTGCGGAAATCGACGCCGCCCAGCAATTCCAGGTTGACCATCTGCGGGACGAACTGTTCCTGCGTGGGCAGGGTGATGTGCGGCACACCTGCTTGCAGGCTCAGCCAGTCCCACACCTCGGTGCCGACCAACGACAGGCGCGACGACAGCGTCTTCCAGGCGTCCTGGAAATGCTCGGCATGGACCATCCATTGATAGCGGGGGCGTCCGCCAGCATCCGGCAGGCGGACGACCGCACCGAATTGCTGGCCCACCGTGGCAGGCTGCTGCGCCACCGCATTGACAGTATCCGGTTCAGGCAACACGGCACCGGCCTCGCGCAGCGCTTGCGCCGCATCGGGCCCGGCGACGCCGATGGCGATGAACTCGTCCATCGGGCGCAGCTTGGCCTTGGCGCGCAGCACGAACATCGACAGGCGCTTGGTCAGCGCCGGAGCGATCGCCTTGTCTGTCTGCAGCACGATCGTATCGGCTTGACGCCACACCAGCAGCGTGGCCAGCAGCCGTCCCTTGGGCGAGCAATAGCCGGCCAGACGCGCCTCATTCAAACCAAGGCCTGTAACGGCGTTGGTGAGCTGGTTATGCAGAAACTCGGCCGCATCGGCGCCTTCGACGGCGATGCGCGCAATATCGGTCGGTGCGCAGAGCACGCTGCCGCGCGTGGCGGCGTCAAATTGCACGTCGAGCGGGGGAAAGCTCAGCGTATCGACAAAATCGTGGAAGACATCGTTCATGGTGTGCGGGGCCGCCTTAGATTGACCGGTATTATATTGGGCTGTCTAAAGGGCGGCTTGTGCCCTATCTATCCATTTCAAGAGTGCGGAAATCGCCGGGGTCAGCCGGCTCCGCGCGCAGATTCGCAACAGAATGTTCTCTTTTCTCAAACGCTTGATCCTGCTGGCGATCCTGATTGTGCTGGCAGCAGCAGGCGGTGTGGTGTGGTGGGCCCAGCAACCGGTGAGCCTATCGGCCTCGCCGCTGGAGGTGGTGATCAAGCCGAACTCGAGCGTGATCTCGGTCGGCAAGCAGCTTGCCAATGCCGGCGTCGGCGTGCAGCCGCAGTTGTTTTCGGTGCTGGCGCGCGCCACGGGCAACGCCAAGAGCCTCAAAGCCGGCGGTTATGCGCTGGAAACCGGCGCGACGCCCATGTCCATCCTCGACAAGATGGCGCGCGGCGAGGTCACGCATTACGTCGTTACCGTTATCGAGGGCTGGTCGATGCGGCAGATGCGGGCGGTGGTTGACGCAGAACCTGCGCTCAAGCACGACACGGCCGGCATGTCTGACGCAGACCTGATGCGCAAGATCGGCGCGCCTGAAACCAACCCGGAAGGCCTGTTCTTTCCAGACACCTATCTTTTTGCGCGCGGCAGCAGCGATGTGGAGCTCTACCGCCACGCCTACCAGGCGATGCAGAAGCGCCTGAACGACGCCTGGACGAAACGCTCGCTGGATCTGCCTTACAAGACGCCGTACGAGGCGCTGACCATGGCGTCCATCATCGAGAAGGAGACCGGCCAGAAGCTGGAGCGGCCGATGATTGCCGCCGTGTTCGTCAACCGGCTGCGAAAGAACATGCTGCTGCAGACCGACCCGACGGTCATCTATGGCCTTGGTGCCGGTTTTGACGGCAATTTGCGCAAGCGGGACTTGCAAACCGACACGCCCTACAACACCTACACGCGCACCGGCCTGCCGCCTACGCCGATCGCGCTGCCGGGCATGGCGTCGTTGCAGGCGGCGCTGAACCCGGCACCGTCAGACGCGCTGTATTTCGTGGCGCGCGGCGACGGCAGCAGCCAGTTTTCGACCAACCTGACGGACCACAACCGGGCCGTCAACAAATATCAGCGCGGCCAACCATGACCGGCAAGTTCATCACATTCGAAGGGATCGACGGCGCGGGCAAGAGCACGCACCTCGCGTGGTTTGCCCAGCAACTGCAGACGAAGCTCGCTCTCCAGGGCAAAAAGGTGGTCGTCACCCGCGAGCCTGGCGGTACGCCGCTGGGCGAGCGACTGCGCGAAGTACTGCTGCACGAGCGCATGCACCTGGAGACCGAAGCGCTGCTGATGTTCGCCAGTCGCCGCGAGCACATCGCCGAGGTGATCCAGCCCGCGCTTGAGGCGGGCGACTGGGTCATTTCCGACCGCTTTACCGACGCCACGTTCGCCTATCAGGGCGGGGGCAGGGGCTTGGCAATCGACCGGCTGGAGGCGTTGGAGCACTGGGTGCAGCAGGGCCTGCAGCCGACCAAGACCATCCTGTTCGATCTGGCCCCCGAGATTGCAGCCGCGCGCTTGGCCGATGCCCGTACGCCAGACAAGTTCGAAGCCGAGTCAGCACAGTTCTTCCTGCGCACGCGCGCCGAATACCTGCGCCGTGCGGCAGCCGAGCCGGATCGATTTGTCGTGCTCAACGCCAACCGGGAGCGAGCCGATATCCAGAAAGACTTAGAGAATCTGCTTGCAACGCTCTGATTTTGCAGGCAATTTCGGATATGGAAATAATGGTTTCACGACAAGTTTTTGCATCAACAATCTGACGCAACCCATTGATTCATGATGCTTTATCCCTGGCAATCCGCTGATTGGTCCCGCCTGCAGGCCATGCGGGCCAAGTTGCCGCACGCGATTCTGCTCAACGGCCAGGCAGGCACCGGCAAGCGCGATTTCGCCATGCATTTCGCGCAAGGCCTGTTGTGCGATACGCCCATCGCAGACGGCCAGCCCTGCGGCACGTGCGCGGCCTGCAACTGGTTTGCGCAGGGCAACCATCCGGATTTCCACCTCGTGCGCCCTGAAGCGATGGAAGATGCGCCCGAGACCGAGAAAGACGCTGACGGCAAGAAAAAGGCACCCAGCAAAATCATCCGCATGGAGCAGGTCCGCAACCTGATCGAGGCGGTGGGCGTCGGCACGCACCGGGCCGGGTTGCGGGTGGTGGTGTTGTATCCGCTCGACGCATTGCAGACTGAGGGCGCCAACGCGCTGCTCAAAACGCTGGAGGAGCCGCCGCAGAACACCGTGTTCCTGCTGGTGACGGATCGAATCGACCGCATCCTGCCCACCATCCTGTCGCGCTGCAGGCAGTTTCCGCTGCAGCCGCCGCAGCCCGAGGCCGCGCGCCAATGGCTGGAGCAACAAGGCGTGCCACATGCGCAAAGCCTGCTGGCGGAGTTCGGCAATGCGCCGCTGGCCGCGCTGGCCGCCGCCGAGTCCGAGGACCGCCCGCTACTGCAATTTTTGCTCGAACAGCTTGGCCAGGGCGCAAAGCTGGACGCGCTGGCCACGGCCGATCATTTACAAAAATTGTCGGTCCCGGCCGTTCTCAGTACCATGCACCGGTGGGTCTTTGACCTGATGGCGGCGCGGCTGGCGGGGCGCCCGCGTTACTTTCCGGCACAGCGCGATGCGTTGCAACGTTGCGCAAACACCATCCCGCTGGACCGCCTGGAACGTTTTGCGCGTGCTTTGCCGCAACGGCGCCGCACCGAGCAACATCCGCTGGCGGCAAGGCTCGTCATCGAAAGCCTTTTGCTGGATTACCGGCAGCTCTTTCCGGCGGTCTGAACCCGAACCCGCACCTGAACGTTTGCACTCTCTGGACACCCTGTGAGCACTGCACCTCTTCGTACGCCTGGCACTCCTGTCACCCCTGGCACGCCCACTGCGGCCGGCACGGCTCCGGGCGCACCGACCCGTCCGGGCATCGTCTCGCTGGCCATCAAGGATGAAGCCGGCCTGCACGCCGCGTATATGCCGTTCCTGAAGAACGGCGGTATCTTCGTGCCCACGCAACGTCCTTACCGGATTGGCGAGGAAGTCTTCCTCGTGCTGTCGCTGCTGGATCGCCCGCAGAAGTATCAGGTGGCCGGCAAGGTGGCCTGGATCACGCCGGTGGGCACGCCCGCCAAGACGCCGGGCATTGGCGTGCACCTTGGCGAAGATGAGCAGTGCCGCGTGCTGCGCCGCGTGATCGAAGAGTTGCTCGGTAAGCAGATCAACTCGCAGCGCCCGACGCAAACCCTCTGATTTTTTCTGATGCAGCGCAAGAGGTTTGCGTCGTAACCTACTGATTATTCGATGTTTGTCGATTCCCACTGCCACATCAACTTTCCCGACCTGCGCGCGCGCCTGCCTGAACTGCTGACGCACATGCGCGAGAACCGCGTTACCCACGCGCTGTGCATCTCCGTCACGCTGGAAGATTTTCCGAGCGTGCTGGAGATTGCCGAGCAGGAGCCCAACGTGTACGCCACCGTGGGCGTGCACCCCGATGCCGAAGCGGATGTTGAAGAAGGCAGATCCATTGAAGAGCCCACGCTGGAGCGTCTGCTGACCCTTGCTGATCACCCGCGCGTGGTCGGCATCGGCGAGACCGGACTCGACTATTACCGTCTGGGCGACCGCACCGTGGCCGACATGGAATGGCAGCGCGACCGCTTTCGCACACATATTCGCGCGTCGAAGCAGACCGGGAAGCCGCTGGTGATCCACACCCGCTCGTCGGCCGAGGACACGCTGGCCATCATGCGCGAAGAGGGCGCGGAGGCCGCACGCGGCGTCATGCATTGCTTTACTGAGACCTGGGATGTGGCCAAGGCCGCGCTGGACCTGGGGTTCTATATCTCCTTCTCGGGCATCGTGACGTTCAAGAACGCGGTGGACCTGCAGGAAACCGCCAAGAAAGTGCCGCTGGACCGCATGCTGATCGAGACCGACTCGCCGTACCTTGCGCCGGTGCCGTTCCGCGGCAAGACCAACGAGCCGGCATACGTGCGGCACGTGGGCGAATTCCTGGCCACGCTGCGCGGCGAACCGCTGGAGCGCATCGCCGGTATCACAACCGAGAATTTTTTCAATTTATTCAATGCAATACCGCGATAACTTGAAACAACAGATGAACAAGATCGCCCTTGCTGGCGCACTGACCATGGCGTTCTCGGGCGCTGCGCTCGCCACGCCGCAGGACGATCTTCGCAACGCCGTCGAGTACAACCGCCCGGCGCTGGTGCAGAAGTACATCGCGCAGGGCGTCGATCCGAACCTGAATACGCGCGATGGCACGCCGCTGCTGGTCGACGCGCTCAAGGACAAGAACATTGAGGTGGCCGAGGCGCTCATCCGCGCCAAGAACATCGATTTCGAGCGCACCAACGCCGCCGGCGAAGACGCGCTGATGATGGCCGCCTACCAGGGCCTGCTTCCCATGGTGAAGCTGCTGGTGGAAACGTACGACGTGGAGGTCAACAAGACCGGCTGGACCGCACTGCATTACGCCGCCACCAACGGGTATGACGACATCGTCAAATACCTGCTGGACCACGCGGCCTATATCGATGCGGAAAGCCCCAACGCGACCACGCCGCTGATGATGGCGGCCATGGGCGGGCACATCACGACCGTCAAGCTGCTGCTGGACGAGGGCGCCGACATGAACCTGCGCAACCAGCAGAAGATGGACGTGATCGACTTCGCCAAGCGGTATCACCAGGATGAAATTGCGGCGGGGCTGGAGTCGCGCCGGCGCAAGTTGGCGGAACAGGCGGGCAAGCCTGCTCCGGTGGCGGCACCCGCGGCGGCTGTCCCTCAGCCCGCCAAGGCAAGCGCGCCGGATGCGCCCACGCCGATGCCGGCAGCCAAACGGGATGCAGCAGCACCCAGCCCGGCTGGCCAAGATACGATCGGCACCCCAACCAATATGCTGTTTGACAGCAACCGCTAGACGCTAGACGCGGCCCGAATGGCGCGGCAATCGTGCCGCAGTGCCGGTTGTGATGCGCCTCACGCCCGCCGCGCCAGCCGCACCCCGGTGAACTGCCACCGCTGGTGCGGATAAAAGAAGTTGCGGTACGTCGCCCGCAGATGCCCCTCGGGCGACACACATGATCCGCCGCGCAGCACCATCTGGCTGCACATGAACTTGCCGTTGTATTCGCCCACGGCCCCTTCGGCCGGCTCAAAACCCGGGTACGGGCCATAAGGGCTGGCGGTCCATTCCCACACATCACCGAACAGTTGACGCAGGCTGCCTGCCTCGGCGATGCCGTGGTCGGGCAACGGGCGTAGCGCGCCCCGGCCGGCGAAGTTGCCTTGCACGGGTAGGCCTTCTGCGGCGTGCTCCCACTCAGCTTCAGTCGGGAGGCGGGCGCCGGCCCAGCGGGCATAGGCATCGGCCTCGTAAAAGCTGACGTGCGCCACGGGCGCATCCAGATCCACCGGCTGCAAACCGTGCAGCGACATTTGCTGCCAACCTTCGGCTTCGTCCATGCCGGTGCGCCAGTAGAGCGGGGCATCAACGCCTTCACGCTGCACCCACGCCCAGCCGTCGGACAGCCACAGGGTGGGCTGCCGATAACCGCCGTCCTGCATGAAGGCAAGCCACTCGCGGTTGGTGACCGGGTGCGTGGCCAATGCATGGGGCTCAAGCCAGACGGTGTGGCGCGGGCCTTCGCAATCAAACGTGAAACCGGTATCGGACTCGGTCTTGCCGATCTGCACGGCGCCGCCCTGGAAGCTCACCCAGCCCGGTTGCGCGGGCGCCGCATGCACGCGCGGCGGCGGTTCTGCATAGGCCGGGCATAGCGGATTCTGCGCAAACAAGTGGAGCAGATCGGTCAGCAGCAGTTCCTGATGCTGCTGCTCGTGATGCAGGCCAAGCGTAATCAAGCGAGCCAGGTCATCCGGTACGCCATCGGCCAGCAAGCACTGCATGGCCGCATCGACATGGGCGCGATAGGCGCGCACCTCATCGAGCGTAGGGCGGGTGAGCATGCCGCGACGCGGGCGCGGGTGCCGCGCACCCACGGTCTCGTAGTACGAATTGAACAGGTAGCGGTAGCGTGCGTCCGGCGAGCGATAGCCCGGCACGTTCGGACCCAGGATGAATTCTTCGAAAAACCACGTCGTGTGGGCCAGATGCCATTTGGCGGGGCTGGCGTCGTCCATGGATTGGACGGTGGCATCGGCGTCGGACAGCGGCGCGGCCAAGGCCAGGGATTGGGCGCGGACCACGCCGTAGTGTTGCATCAGGGCGGGCAGAGCGATGCTAGGCACATCGAAAACGGGCGATACACGCATGGTGTCTCCAGAGCAGGCAGCGAGAACAGCACAGCAGCAAGTGGGCCATGCCGCTGCGCACGCATTGGCGCACGCCGCTTGCCCATTTTCGTAAGAAGAATATGCGAGCTTTGTAACTTTGCCATGCACAACACCGGCGATGCTGCATTGCGGCGACGGCTGCACTGCAGCATCGATTGTCATGAAATAGTCACTGCGCGCACCTAGGATGTAAACGTTTACAAATTCCGAGGGGCGAGCAGTGGGCAGCAGCATCAAGGACGTAGCGACGCATGCCGGCATTTCGATTGCCACGGTGTCGCGGGCGGTCAATACGCCGGAGCGCGTGAGCGCATCGACGCTGGCCCGTGTGCAGGCCGCCATGGATGCGCTTCACTACCGCCCCAACGCGCTGGGCCGCCAGTTACGCGCCGAGCGCACGGGCTTGCTGGGTGTGGTGCTGCCGTCGCTGGCCAACCCCGTGTTTGCCGAATGCATGCAGGGCATCGAGGAAGCAGCGTCCATCACGGGCCAACGTGTGATGCTCATGACGACTGCGTACGACCGCGAGCGTGAAGCCCGCGCCATCGAAACCATGCTCGAGCAACGTGTCGACGGCCTGATCCTGACCGTGGCCGATGCCGCCGCCAATCCGCACCTCGATCGCCTCGACGCCGAGCACGTGCCTTACGTGCTGGTCTACAACGACACGGTTGGCCAAGCGCGCATTCCTGCCCGCTGCTGCGTCACGGTCGACAACCGGGCGGCCGCACGCGACGCCATTCGCGCGTTGCTCGCGCAGGGGCATCGTCAAATCCGCATGCTCACTGGCACGCTGGCAGCGTCGGACCGTGCGGCGCTGCGCCACGATGGCTACCGCGAAGCGCTGGAAGCGGCCGGCATTGCGTCGCAGCCGCCCGTCGAAATTGATTTCAATGCCGATGCCATGCTGCCCGCCGAGCTGGCCCGCCTGCTGGCCCCGCCGCGCCCGACCGCCATTTTCTGCAGCAACGACCGCCTTGCGCTGCTCACCATCCGCTCGCTGCGCGAGATGGGCCTGCGCGTGCCAGAAGACGTGAGCGTGGTTGGCTTCGATGGCCTGGCGATGGGGCAGTGGCTTTCGCCCACGCTTGCGACGGTGGCGCAGCCGCATCGCCGAATCGGCACCGACGCGGCCATGGCACTGGCTCGCCGCATCACCGGCGAGGTGGTGCCCTCGATTACGTTGCCGCACCGTCTGCTGGCGGGCGGCACGCTGGCCCGTGCGCCGGCTGAAGCGTCTCTCTCCGTTGTTTCTTCCCTCACGTCTGATACGCAAGGAGCGTCTCGATGAAACGTCTCGTTCAATGGCTGCGCGCGTGCGGCCTCGTGGCAGCCGGCGCATTCGCCCTGGCTGCGCCGGTGCAGGCACAGCCGGCCGGCCAGCAAGTCGCCATCTGCTACAACTGCCCGCCCGAATGGGCCGACTGGGCCAGCCAGATCAAGGCCATCAAGGAAAAGACCGGCATCACCGTGCCGTTCGACAACAAGAACTCCGGCCAGGCCATCGCGCAGATGCTGGCCGAGAAGTCGCATCCCGTGGCTGACGTGGCCTACCTGGGCATCACGTCCGCGTATCAGGCCAAGGAGAAAGGCCTGGTCGCGAACTACAAGCCCAAGCATTGGGAAGATATTCCGGCCGGCATGAAAGACCCGGATGGCGCGTTCTTCTCGATCCACTCCGGCACGCTGGGCTTCTTCGTCAACAAAGACGCATTGGAAGGCAAGCCCGTGCCGCGCTCGTGGAAGGACCTGCTCAAGCCCGAATACAAGGGCATGGTCGGCTACCTGGACCCGAGCAGCGCCTTCGTCGGCTACGTGGGCGCCGTGGCGGTCAACCAGGCGCTGGGAGGCACGCTGGACAACTTCGGCCCGGCTATCGAGTGGTTCAAGCAGTTGAAGAAGAACGCACCGATCGTGCCGAAGCAGACCGCCTACGCACGCGTGGTGGCAGGCGAAATCCCCATCCTGCTCGACTATGACTTCAACGCCTACCGCGCCAAGTACAAGGATCACGCCAACGTGGAATTCGTGATTCCGCAGGAAGGCACGATTGCCGTGCCGTACGTGATGAGCCTGACGGCCGGTGCACCCCATGCCGAGAACGCCAAGAAGGTGCTGGATTTCGTGCTGTCGGATGAGGGCCAGACACTGTGGGCCAACGCCTACCTGCGCCCGGTGCGCGCCAGCGCCATGAGCAAGGAAGCCGCCTCGCGCTTCCTGCCGGCCAGCGAATACGCCCGCGCAAAGACGGTCGACTTCAACAAGATGGCAGCCGGCCAGCAGGCGTTTGGCACGCGCTACCTGAACGAGGTCCGCTGAGCATGAGCACCGTCACCCGAACCACCTTGCCTGACGATGCGGTATTGCCCGCACGGTGGCGGGTGGCGTTGCTGGCGCCGGCCGTTGCACTGTTCTGCGCGTTCTGGCTGCTGCCGATGGCCGCGTTGCTGCGTGTGAGCGGCAGCGAAGGCCTTGTCGCCACCTACACGGCGGCGGTCACTACACCGCGCTACCTGGGCAGCCTGTTTTCGACGGTGGTGCTGTCGGCAGCGGTCACGCTGGCCACGCTCATCCTCTCGACCATCGCCGGGTTGTTTCTGGTGCGCCACGAGGTGCCGGGCAAACGGATGATTACCGCCATGCTGACGTTCCCGCTGGCGTTTCCCGGCGTGGTGGTCGGCTTCATGGTGATTCTGCTGGCCGGACGGCAGGGCCTGCTGGGCGATCTCACACACAAGCTGGTCGGAGAGAAATGGGTCTTCGCTTATTCCATCGGCGGGCTGTTTCTCGGTTACCTGTATTTCTCGATCCCGCGCGTGGTGCTGACGGTCATGGCAGCGGCGGAAAAGCTTGATCGTTCACTGGAAGAAGCGGCGCGCTCGCTGGGCGCGTCGTCGTGGCAGGTGACGCGTGACGTGCTCGTGCCGGGGTTGGCGCCTGCGCTCATCGCCTCGGGGGCGATCTGTTTTGCCACGTCGATGGGCGCGTTCGGCACGGCCTTCACGCTCGCCACCGATATCGACGTTTTGCCGATGACGATCTATACCGAGTTCACGCTCAATGCCGGGATTGCCATGGCGGCCGCGCTGTCGGTTGTGCTGGGCGTGGTGACGTGGCTGGTGCTGGCGATTGCACGCACGGCGGCTGGCGGACAAGCGGGGGCGGCGGCATGAAACGCGCCTTGTCTGCTGCGCAGTGGATCATCACGCTGCTGCTGTGCCTCTTCCTGATCGTGCCCGTCGTGCTGTCGATGGCCGTGGGGCTGACGCGCAACTACATCCGCGGCTTCAAGAGTGGCTGGACGCTCGATTGGGTCGCCCAGGTCTGGGATATGTACCAGGCGTCCATCTGGATGTCGCTGCTGGTGGCGCTGTGCACGCTGGTGATCGTATTGGCGGCGGGCGTGCCGGCAGGCTATGTGCTGGCGCGGCGCCAGAGCCGCGCGAGCCGCCTGATCGAAGAATTCCTGACGCTGCCCGTGGCGCTGCCGGGGCTGGCCACGGCGCTCGGGCTGATCGTGGCGTACGGCGGCTTTGGTGGCTTTCGCGAGAGCTTGTGGTTCATCGTCGTCGGCCACGTGGTGTTCACGCTGCCGTTCATGGTGCGCTCGGTCGCAGCCGTGGCGGCAGGCCAGAACCTGAAGACGCTGGAGGAGGGCGCCGCCAGCCTGGGCGCATCGTTCTGGCAGCGGTTTCGCACCATCGTGCTGCCCAACGTGCAGCCCGGCATCCTGGCTGGCGCGTTGACGGTGGTGACGCTCTCGGTGGGCGAATTCAACCTCACCTGGATGCTGCACACACCAGAAACCAAGACCCTGCCGGTCGGCCTGGCCGATACCTATGCGTCGATGCGCCTGGAGATTGCCAGCGCCTACACGCTGATCTTCTTCGTCATGATCGTGCCGCTGCTGGTGCTGATGCAGCGCTTTGGCGGCCTGCGGGTGAACAACGGAAAGGCTTCCCGATGAGTACCGAACCCCTACACCTCGCCCCCGTGCCGATCCGGCTGCGCGGCTGCGGAAAACACTTTGGCGGCCAGCGCGTGCTGGAGTCGATGGACCTCGACATCGCCGCCGGGGAGACCGTCGTGCTGCTCGGCCCGTCGGGCTGCGGCAAGACCACCACGCTGCGCATCGTCGCCGGGCTGGAG
Organism: Ralstonia pickettii; assembly: GCF_000607165.1. Lineage (GTDB taxonomy): Bacteria > Pseudomonadota > Gammaproteobacteria > Burkholderiales > Burkholderiaceae > Ralstonia > Ralstonia holmesii. Next base: position 398,070 of record NZ_JFZG01000004.1, read on the forward strand.
GCGCCGGATGCCGGCGGCACCGTGCACTTTGGCGACGAAGACGTCACCGCGCGCCCGATCGAGCGCCGCCGCGTCGGCATGGTGTTCCAGAGCTACGCGCTGTTCCCCAATCTGAGCGTGCGCGGCAACGTGGAATACGGCCTGCGCATCCAGCGCCGGCAGAACGGCTTGTCTGATACGCAGATCAGCGCCCGGGCGAACACGCTGCTGGAGATGATGCATCTCACGCCGTACGCAGACCGCGGTGTGGATCAGCTCTCCGGCGGGCAGCGCCAACGTGTGGCACTGGCGCGCGCGCTGGCGCCCGAGCCGCGGGTGCTGCTGCTCGATGAACCGCTCACAGCGCTCGATGCCAAGCTGCGTGAATCCGTGCGCGCAGAGATGGACCGCCTGCTGCGCAGCCTCGGCATCACGACCATCTACGTGACGCACGATCAGGAAGAGGCGATGGCGCTGGCGGATCGCATTGTCGTCATGGAAGCCGGCCGCATTGCGCAGATCGGCACGCCGCGCGAAATCTACTTCCAGCCGGCCAACCGGCACGTGGCGGATTTCATCGGGATCATGAACCGGCTGGACGGCACGCGGCAGGATGGCGCATTCGTCTGCGCGGGCGGCCGCGTCCTCGTGCCGGCAGGCGAAGGCAACGCCGTGTTTTTCCGTCCCGAAGATGCCGTGCTGGCGGACCCGGCCCAGGCCGCGCTCAAGGGCACGGTCGAATCGGCGGTGTTTCTCGGCTTCCGCACCCGCGTGCGCGTGGCCGGCGTGTCGGCCATGCCGCTGTTCATCGACGTGCCCGGCCGCCAGCAGTTTGCGCCGGGCCATGCGGTCGGCTTCGATGTTCCGGCAGACCGCCTTCTGACCCTGCAAGCCTGATGCCGATGCATTTCCTGCAACTCACCGATCTTCATATCAAGCGCCCGGGGCGACTGGCGTATCGGCGCGTAGATTCGGCGGCCTATTTGGCGCGCTGCGTGGCGCATATCCTGGCGCAGCCGGAGAAGCCCGACGCCATCGTCCTGACCGGCGATCTTGTGGATGCCGGCGCGCCGGAGGAATATGCCCACCTGCGCGCCGTGCTGGCGCCGCTGGATGCGGCGGGCATCCGCATGCTGCCGGTGCTGGGCAACCACGACGGCCGTGACGCCGCGCGCGATGCCTTTGCCGATTGGGTCGCGCCCATTCCAGCCTCGGCGCAGGATACGCACGCTTTCCAGTACTGGACAGACATTGGCGACGTGCGCCTGGTCGTGCTCGATACGCTGGACACCGGCCATCCCGGCGGCCGCCTGGGCGTACAGCGCCTTGATTGGCTGGCCGAAGCGCTGGCGCGCGAGACGCAACGCCCGACCGTCATCGCGATGCACCATCCGCCGTTCGCAACGGGCATCGGCCACATGGACGTGCAATCGCTCGCCGAAGAAGACATCCCGGCCTTCGCGCAGATCGTGCGTGCCGCCGGCAATGTCGAGCGCATCATCTGCGGCCATCTGCATCGCTCCATTGACGTGCGCTTTGCGGGCACCGTCGCATCGACATGCCCATCCCCCGCGCACCAAGTGGCGCTGGATCTTGACCCCGACGCGGCGCCCGGTTTCGTGATGGAGCCGCCCGCGTACAAGGTCCACGCCTGGGTGCCGGGCCAAGGCCTGGTGAGCCATCTCGCGTACGTGGGCGAGTTCGACGGGCCGCACCCATTCTTCGAGGCCGATGGCCGGCTGATCGACTAAGCCGCTTCCACGGCGGCGCCTGCCATGCGCGCGGCCAGCGCATCGACCTCGTTTTCTGCCGAGGCAATCGATGCGCGCAGCCGGTCGTCTGCAAACTCGTCGTATTCGATGGCCACCGATGCCACATCGCTGATCCCGATGTAGCCGAACGCTGTTGCGACGCCGCCTTCCACGTGGTTCATGTGGGCGATGCGCTGGCCAGGGCCGTAACCGAAATCGCCGCGAGAACTCAGGATGACCAGGCGCTTGTTCATGCCGGCCAGCAACGGCCAATAGGGCTCGCCGGTGCGGCTGCGGTCGAAGCCGAACGTGCGGCCCACGCGCACGATGTTGTCGATGTACGCCTTGAACTGCGCGGGCATGCCGAAGTTGTACATCGGCACGCCGGCCACGATCACGTCGGCGGCAAGCAACTCGTCGATCAGCGCATCGCTTTGCGCAAGGCGATCGTGCATCCACGGCTCGCGCTGCGCAGGCGGCGTGAACGCGGCGTGTACCCAGGGGCCGTCGACGGGCGAGGGCGGTTCACCGCCGATGTCGCGATAGACGACCTGCGCGTCGGGCGCATGTTCTAGCCAGCGTCGCACGAAGCGCGCAGAGAGCCGACGCGTATGGGAGCCATGGCGCGAAGTCTCGGAGGTGCCCGGCCGGGCGCTTGAATCGAGGTGCAACAGGCGGATCGGAGAAGTCATTTGCGCATCCGTTTTGAGTTGAGTGGAGGTGTGGCCACTCTACGAACCGCGCTGCACCGCGACAAACGAGTTGTTTTGCGCGCCACGGCTGACATGGATTCATCCATGCCGCTCACGCGGGAAAAACGCCCATGACACAATCCCGCGCATGCGAAAACTGCCACCCCTGAGCGCGCTGCGCGCCTTTGAAGCCACCGCGCGCCACCTCAGCATGAAGCGCGCTGCCGACGAGCTGTCGGTCACGCCCACGGCCGTCAGCCATCAGATCCGCCGCCTGGAAGACGCGCTGGGCGTGACGCTGTTCGAGCGCCACGTGCGGGCGCTGCGCCTGTCAGCCGCCGGCCAGCAGTTGTATCCCGTGCTCAATACCGGCTTTGACGCGTTTGCGCAGGTGATCGATGCCCTTCGTGGCCCGCAAGCGCAACCGACCCGTCAGCGCGTCACACTTACCGCGCCGATGGGGCTTGCCGCGCGCTGGCTGGTGCCACGGCTGGGTGAATTCGCGACGCAGCATCCGGAGGTGGATCTGCGCATTCATGCGTCCGACACTGTGGTCGACCTGTACGGCGGCAGCGCAGACCTTGCAGTGCGCTATGGCGATACGCCCGCTGCGGCCAACGGACTCATCAGCGAACATCTTTTTGGCGATGCCTATGCGCCGGTCTGCCATCCGGGCTTGAACGTCCAGTCGCATGACGATCTGGCGCGCGTGCCGCTCATCCACTCCGAATGGCAGCGCACGCTGCCGCAGCCGATTGCCTGGCCGATGTGGGCGCGCGCCGCCGGGATAGAGCACAGGCTCAAGACCGACACGGGCATCGTGCTGTCCGACGACGGGCACGCCATGTCGGCGGCAACGGCCGGGCAGGGCGTGATCCTGGCGAATCTGCCGCTGGTGCGCGATGCGCTGGAGAGTGGCGCGCTCGTCCAGCCGTTCGCAGCGCCCGTCATTCAACGCTATGCCTTCTGGGCCGTGGCGCCATCTGCGCGGCTTGAAGACGCCGCCGTGCGCTCTGTGTGGGATTGGCTATGCGCGTGCCGCGAAAACACGGCACGCGTGCATCGCTCAGCGCAATAGCGGCGACGTGGTACGAGCCGGCGCGAAAGCTTCGTGCCACGCAGCGGCAAGCTGCAGCAGCGCAAATTCTGACCGCGGCGGGGCAATGACCTGCAAGCCCAGCGGCAGGCCGTCGGTGGTGAAACCCGACGGCAGGCTTGCGGCCGGCACACCCCCCAGCGTGGCGCCAATCACGACTTCCATCCAGCGGTGATACGTGTCCATGGCGCGGCCGGCTACCGTCTTGGGCCAGTGCTCTTCCGCAGGAAAAGGCGCAACTTGCGTGCAAGGCAGGACAAGAAAATCGTACTGTGCGAACTGCCCCAGCAGCGCCTGATACCAGCTCGCACGCGTGGCAATGGCGCGGTTGATGTCGATGGCGGTGCGGCTGCGTCCGTGCTCGATTTCCCAGATGGCTTCGGGCTTGAGCAAGTCACGCGTGGCTGCGTTGGCGTAGAGGAGCCCCAGGTTGCCGGATACGCTCAGCGCGCGCAGCGTGCACCAGCATTCCCACAACGCATCCATCGCGAAGAAGGGCCGTACGGTTTCGACATGGCAGCCCAGCGTATCGAATGTGTCCAGCGCCTGCTCGTTGACGGCCAGCACTTCGCGGTCGACGGCAAGGTAGCCGCCAAAATCGCCCAGCCACCCAATGCGCGCTTGCCGGAAATCACGGTGCAGCGGCCGCATGAAGCACGCCGGATCGTCACCCAGTGACAGCGGCGCTCGCGGGTCGTAACCGGCCTGCGTGGCGAGCAACCAAGCGAGGTCTTGCGGATTGCGCGCCATTGGGCCTTCGGTGCCCAGTTGTTGGAAGAACACGTCGCCGGTGGGGCCGTAGGGCACGCGCCCGAGGCTTGGGCGCAGGCCGTAGATATGGTTCCAGGCAGCCGGGTTGCGCAGCGAGCCCATCATGTCGCTGCCGTCGGCCACGGGCAGCATGTTCAGCGCCAGTGCAACGGCTGTGCCACCGCTGCTGCCGCCGGCCGAGTGCTCGGGGTTCCAGGCGTTGCGTGTGATGCCGTACACACGGTTGTAGGTGTGCGAGCCGAGGCCGAACTCCGGCGTGTTCGTCTTGCCGATCAGCACGGTGCCCTGGCGGCGGATGCGCTCCACGACGATGCTGTCGTGTGTCGGCACATTGCGCGCCATGGCGAGACTGCCCATCGCCGTCACCATGCCGGCGGTGGCCGCAAGATCCTTCGGCGCTTGCGGAAAGCCATGCATCCAGCCGCCGGACAAGCCCTGCGAGAGCAGCACATCCCGCTCGCGCGCCTGGTCGATGGCGGATTCGGCATCGATGCGGGCCACGACAGCATTCACCACCGGGTTATGGCGATCGATCTGCGCGAGGAACGCTTCCATGACTTCCACGCACGACACGTCGCGCGCGTGGATGCGCCGCGACAGCTCGATCGCGCTCCATTGCACGATCTCTTCGTTGGCGGCCGCAGGTGTGGCTGCCTGGCTGAGGTTGGCTTGCATGGCTTGACTCGAAGTTCACTTCACGCGCGCAGGTAGGTCTGCGCCAGACGCACCCAGGCCGCTGCGCCCAACGGCAACACCTGGTCGTTGAAATCGTAGCCAGGGTTGTGCACCATGCAGCCGCCGAATTCACCTTCGCCATTGCCGAGGATCAGGTAGCAGCCGGGCACTTCGTTGAGCATCCAAGCAAAGTCTTCGCTGCCGTTGAGCCCCTTGGGCGCCTGCGTGACGACGTTTGCCGCACCCACCAGTTCGGTGCAGACCTGCTGCGCCAGTTGCGTCTCTGCCTCGGTATTGACCATGGGCGGCGTCAATTGACGATAGTCGATCTGCGCCTCGACGCCATGGGCTTGTGCGGTGAGGCTGACGATCTCGCGGATGCGCATTTCCACCAGCGCGCGCGTTTCCGGCCGCGCCGCGCGCACATTCAGACCGATCGTCACCGATTCGGGAATCACGTTGTGCGTTGCACCGCCACGAATGAAACCGACCGATACCACCGCCGTGTCGTCGGGTGCGACGTTGCGTGCGACCACGGTCTGCAGCGCGGTGATGATGGCGGCCGATGCAGCAATCGGGTCACGCGCACGATGCGGCATCGCGCCGTGCCCGCCCATGCCCTTGATGGTGACGTCGGCCACGTCGGAAGACAGGCTCACCGGCCCCGGCAACACGCGGAAGCTACCGGCCGGCACGCCCGGCATGTTGTGCAAGGCATAGACGGCATCGCACGGGAAGCGCTCGAACAGCCCGTCTTCGATCATGGCGCGCGCGCCGCACAGGTTTTCCTCATCAGGCTGGAAGATGAGGTTGAGCGTGCCGTCAAAGTCGCGGCTCTCGGCCAGCGCCTTGGCCGCTGCGAGCAGGATGGCGGTGTGGCCGTCGTGGCCGCACGCGTGCATCTTGCCGTGGTTGCGGCTGGCGTAGGGCAGGCCCGTTGCTTCAACGATGGGCAGGGCGTCCATGTCCGCGCGAATGCCGAGTCGGCGCGTGCCGCTGCCGAGCTTCAGTTGCCCCACCACGCCGTTCTTGCCGATGCCGGTATGCACCTCGTAGCCCCAGCTCTTGAGCAGATCGGCCACCAATGTGCTGGTCGCGCCCACCTCGAAACCGAGTTCAGGCTGCGCGTGGATCTGGCGGCGGATGTTGACGAACGTTTCTGCATCGATATGAACGGGCGGCAGCAGATGCGGCAGCAGTTGGAACGGCGTGAGCGTGGGCGCTTTGGTCATGTCGGGGCTCCGGGGTTGGAGGTTGGAATCGGGTTCAGTGGGTTTCGCGCGCTTCACGCAGGCTCAGCACGGTCAGCAGCGTGATGGCACTGCACGCCATCATGTAAAAGGCAGGGGAGAGCGGATTGCCGGTGCGGGCCAGCAGCCAGGTCACGACAAACTGGCACGAACCACCAAACACCGTGACACCAATCGCGTAGATGACCGACAGGCCGCTGGCACGCACCTTGATGGGCAGCAGCTCCATCATCATGAGCAGCATCGGCGTGGTGCCCAGGTACAGCGCGCCCGTGAGCAACGCCGACAGCGCCAGCACCAGCGGCACGCTCGGGTAATGCGTCATCAGCCAGAAGGCCGGATAGAGCGCCACCACCGTGACCAGCGTTGCGCCCACCACCAGCGGCTTGCGGCGCGGCAGGCGATCCGCAAGCCAACCCGAGAGCAGCGATGCGCCAAAGCTGGTCACCCCCGTCACACAACCGGCAAGCAGCGACAGCGAGGGCGGCAGATGCAGCTCGCGGATCATGTAGGTCGGCATGAAATAGATGACCAGATACGTGCCGACCGTCCCGCCGATGATCGTGAGCACGCCCTTGATGACGAGCCCGCCGTGATCGCGGAACAAGGTGCCGAGCGGGCTCGGTGCATGCGCCTCGGCGGTGTGCGTTTCATCGAGGTGCGAGCGGATATACAGGCCCACCGGCGCGATCAGCAGGCCGAGGAAGAACGGCACACGCCAGCCCCAGCTCTGCAGCGCTTCCGGCGACAGGCTGCCGTACAGAATGGCCGCGGTCAGTGCGCCGCACAGGGCTGCAAGGCCCTGGCTGCCCAGCTGCCAGCTCACGCGAAAGCCACGCCCGCGAATACCGCCGGATTCCATCAGCATCGCAGTCGACGCACCGATTTCTCCGCCCAGCGAGAAACCCTGCAGCAGCCGCCCGGCCAGAATGATGAGCGGGCCGAGCAGGCCTGCAGTGGCGTACGTAGGCGCCACCGCCAGGCACAGCGTGCCGATGACCATCAGCCCGATCGTCAGCGTCATCGCGGCCTTGCGCCCGTGGCGGTCTGCGTAGTTGCCGATCACGAAGCCGCCCAGCGGCCGCATCACAAAGCCGATACCGAACGTTGCCACCGCCAGCAGCAGCGAGCCATACGCGCTGTCGGACGGAAAGAACAGCTTGCCGATCATCAGCGCGAAGAAGCTGTAGACCGTGAAGTCATACATCTCCAGCGCATTGCCGATCGAGCACGCGGCAATCAGTCGTGCCTGGCCGACAGGCTTGGACACAGCAGCGACCGAGGCGGGCAAGGGCGGCTGCAGGGTGGCGTCATTCATGAGGGTCTCCATCCGGGGTATTGGCGAGAGGGCTTCTATGAACCCTTGGCGCTTGCAGTATTCCGCCAAGCCGCAGTCCGGAAAAAATCGTAAATATTCATCTCGATAACCAAATAGAATCACCGTCATAACCGGCGTGTATCCGCTATCGGGGAAAGCCCGCGAATCCTGGGGCGGAATCGGGTGACGCCGAGTGCCGGGCAGTGCGCCTAACAATGGGGAGGAGCCACGTGAAGCTGCACCAGTTGCGCATCCTGCTTGCCGTGGCACAGCACGGCAGCATCCACGAGGCTTCGCGCGGGCTGCATATTTCTCAGCCCGCGTTATCCAAGGCGATTGCGGAGCTGGAACGGGAGCTTGGCGTCACGCTGCTGTCGCGCTCGGTGCGCGGCGTGAGCCTGACGGCGTATGGGATGGCGCTCGTCAAACGGGCCAGCGTGGTCGAGCAGGAGTTGCGTCACGCGCTGGAAGACATCGAATCCATCCGCGGGCATGCGGAGGCCGAACTCAACATCGGCTTTACCGCCGTGGCGTCGAGCGGACCGCTGCCGGACGCGATGGCGGCACTGCGCAAGCGGTTTCCCAACGTCGCGCTACGCGGCTTCGAACAACGTCCGCAGCAGATTCTGGAAGGGCTGCGCGAAGGGCGGCTCGATATCGGACTGATCTCCAGCAACAGCGGCCCCGGCACGGGGAGTTTTCAGTGGGAGCCGCTGTTTTCGGTGCCGATGCGCCTGGCGGTGCGCCCAGGCCATCCGCTGCGCCGCGTACGCAGGCTGCGCCCGCTGCTGGATGCCGACTGGCTCGTGCTCGACCCATTGGAAGACCCGGGCAGCCCGATGGCCAGCCTGATGCGGCTGCACCGCCTCGAAATACCCCGCCGGATCGTGCAAAGCGCATCGAATCTGCTAGGGCTGCAACTGGCCACAAAGACGGACGTCGTCAGCATGTGGTCGGAATTCGTCTTCAGCGGCACCGGCGGGCCGCTGCGCATGGTTCCCGGCTCGCTCGAAGTCTTGCCGATGGAAGACGAACTGCCGGATTTCAATGTCTACATGGTCTACCGTTCGGCCGACCTGATGACGCATGTGTGTGCGGAATTCAGCAAGGAGATCCGGCACGCGGCGCAGGACTATCGCCATCGTTGAACATCACGCGTCAAGTTCGGCGCCTTCCGTGCGCATGGCCCCTGGCGGGCGCCCGACCACCCGCTTGAAGGCGCGGCTGAACGCAGCGAGAGACCCGTAGCCGAGCCGGTATGCGACGGCTTCAATTGCCTCGCGGTCACGCGTGATCCATTGCGCGGCGAGTCGCATCCGCAGCTCGGTCAGATAGCGTACGGGCGTCATTCCTGTGGCTGCGAGGAAGCGCTCGGCAAATACCGAACGCGAAACGCCCGCTTGCGCCGCCAGCTCGGCAACGCTCCAGTTGCGGCCTGGGTCTCGATGCAGCGCGACGATCGCGCGACCGAGTTTCGGCTCGCGCAGCGCCTGCACCCAGCCCGTCGCATCGCCACAACCGCACTCCACCCAGCCGCGCACGATGAAAGCGGCCACGACGTCTGCCAGTCGCGCCAGGATGCCCGCAAAACCTGCGCGCTCCGAGCACGATTCACGTTCCATCGCATCAAGCATCGGGCGGATTTCGGGATAGCGCGCGAGCAGGGTGCCGACGTGCATGAACTCGGGCATGGTGCCCACTAGGGGCTGCATGCCGCCCAGATCCAACTCCATGCAGGCGCTGAAAATGAGCGCATCCCCCGGCGCCGATTCCGTACCGGCGCCAACCGACGCCACCGTGTCGCAGATCTTCGCGGCTTCAAAGCCGGCGATCTCGCGGCACGGCACATCCGGATCGGACAACAACGCATGCGGCGTGCCCTGTGGCAGCAGCACGGCATCGCCAGCCTCAAGCTGCATCGTTGCGCCCGACGCGTCGCGCAGCAGCACCGGCCCGCGCCCAACAAAGTGGAATTGCGCACGGCCTGGCGCCTCGCCAAAGCTCAACCCGAAGGGCCGGGCTACGTGGATACGGCGGTACTGGACGCCACTCAGCCGCATGCCCAGCAGCAGCTCGCTGACAAGGTCGTGCACGTCGGGCAAGGCAGATGGCAGAGAAGAGGGCATCCCAAAATCCGGACGATTGATCAACAAGACCGGATTGTATGCCATAGACCGTCCGGCGATGGGGCCCTACCATGCGGCCTTATTGGTATTTCCCCTGATCTTTTTCTACGGACCGACGCATGAATCCCGGAATCTCCACGGCTGCCTCAATCGCGGCTCCGCGTGAACCCGCCTGGGGCGCTGTCTTTGCGATGGCGCTGGGCGTGTTCGGGCTCGTCACGGCCGAATTCCTGCCCGCAAGCCTGCTGACGCCCATGGCGGAAAGCCTCGGCGTGACCGAGGGCGTGGCAGGACAGGCCGTCACGGCCACCGCAACGGTTGCGCTCGTCACCAGCTTGCTGACCGCCGCTGTCACGCGCTCCATCGACCGGCGGCGCGTGCTGCTCGCATTCTCGGTGCTGCTCGTGGCATCCAACCTTGCGGTGGCGTTCGCGACCAACCTGACGACGATTCTGATCGGCCGCGTGGTGCTTGGCATTGCGCTGGGCGGCTTCTGGACCATGGCCACCGCCACCGCAATGCGGCTCGTGCCTGCCGCGATGGTGCCGCGGGCGCTGTCGATCATCTTCAGCGGCGTGGCCGTCGCCACGATCGCCGCCGCGCCGCTGGGCAGCTACTTCGGCCACCTGATCGGCTGGCGCAATGTGTTCCTGGCCGCAGCAGGGCTGGGCGTGATTGCGTTCGTGTCGCAGGTCGCGACATTGCCGTCGATGGCGCCAAGCGGCACGACGCGCCTGCGCACATTGATCGACGTGCTGCGACGCCCGAGCGTCGGCATCGGGATGTTTGCCACGATCCTGGTGTTCACCGGTCACTTTGCGTTCTTCACGTACCTTCGGCCATTCCTCGAACAGGTTGCAGGCGTTGGCGTAAACGGCCTGTCAGCGATCCTGTTGGGCTACGGCATTGCCAACTTCGTTGGCACATCGCTCGCCGGCCGTGTGCTGGAACACCGGTTGCGGCCAATGCTGATCGCCATGCCCGCGCTGATGGTGGTGCTCAGCATCGCACTTGTTGCGCTGGGCCGTGCGCCGGTCTTCGATGCCGTGCTCATCGCGCTGTGGGGCATGGCGTTTGGCGGCGTGCCGGTGGCGTGGTCGACATGGGTCACGCGCACCGTGCCTGATGAAGCCGAAAGCGCGGGTGGCCTGATTGTCGCGGCTGTGCAGCTTGCAATTGCAACCGGTGCGGCAGCGGGCGGCGTGGTGTTCGACGCGAACGGCGCGGTGGGTGTGTTCATTGGCGCCGCCGTAGTGCTGGCCATTGCCGTCGCGACGATCGTGACGGGCGTGCCCAAGCGCCTGGAGATGGTGCCGGCAATGGCTGAGTGACGGAGCAAGATGCGCGCTGCTGGGCTGGGCTGGGCTGGTCGGGTGTGGGTTGGGTCCAACATCAAAGCGCGCACCTGTATTTCTCATAATTTGCATTATGTTAAATAGATGGTCGACCGGCATCCACCGGTCTCGCCTCACACCTCTTAAGCCTTCTTCAAAAACTCCGGCTTGAGCAGATAGCTCACGCCATCGATCTTGCAATCGATCGGATGGTCACCCGGGACCAGCCGGATGTTCTTCACCTTGGTGCCCGCCTTGAGCGTGCCCGAACCACCCTTGAGCTTCAGATCCTTGATCAGGAGCGCTGCGTCGCCGGTACGCAGCGGGTTCCCGTTGCTGTCCTTGATCTCCGGTTCGGCCTCCACTTCGGCTGCGGGCTCCCGAGGGTCCCATTCGTGGGCGCAATCCGGGCAGATCATCATTTCGCCGTCCTGGTAGGTATTCTCAGAGGCACATTGAGGACAGGCGGGAATCGTGGACATATCGAGTGGCATGAAGCGGCTGAATTGGGGCCCGCACTATACCAGCCGGACCCCCCTGGATGGCTTGACCATTGTCACGCCGATATGCGCCGCGCCAGCAAGAAAACGGGCCCCGTCGCCGACCGGGCCCGTTTCCATCTTGCTCTTGAGGGCGTCCGTTGCGACGCCCTCAAAGCTGCCGTGCTCAGTTGCCGAACAGGCTCTCCAGCACGCTGATCGTCGTTGAAAGGGTCGCGGAAACCGTCCCCGTTTTCCCTGCGTCGATCGCCAGCGCCACATCACCCGTGGAGGCAAAGGATGCGCTCGCCCGATCCTCCGTGGTGGCAAACGCCACGGAGCCGGCGCTCGGTACGCCCGAGGCGCCCACGACCAACGGCGACGTCGTGGTCAGCAGAAGGTTTTCGTTGCCCGAGGCCGTCGTGAAATTCAGGTTGCCGGAAAGCTTCACCTCATCGGTAAAGGTCAGCAGCGAAAGCGCATCATCCAGACGCCAGCCTGCCAGCATGATGGAATCCTGGACGCCATTGATGTTGCGGTTCACGGTTGCGTCATTGGACGTCGCAATGTATTTCAGCGTGCTGTCGGGCTGCGGAATCGATTTGGAAATCGTCATCGTTCCATTGAATGTCATTGAAGCGGTACCTGCCTGCGCGCTCAGATTATTAGCGGTGACGGCCGCGACAAACGAAAAATCCTGCAGGTTTGCTGTCGGGCCCGACGCCGCATTGATGACAAATGACATTCCGCCATTGAGCGTCGTCAATAACGTTGCGCCGGCAAGTTCAACGTTCTCCTGGCAATTCGCAAACGTCATGCTGGCGGTATCGCCTGCCGAGATGCTGTTCGAACCATCACGATCGTTGAATGTAATGGATGCGGTGCCTCCGCCCGTGCAGTTGGACGATAAGGTTCCGGGGCCCGCCTGGCTGCCCGCAGCGATGACGGAGAAGAGGCTGATCGCGTAGAGGCTGTAAGTATCGCGAGAACCAAAGTACGTATAGGCGGCAGCGGTTCGCGCGTTCAGGTAACCGTTGGCAGGGTCCGCCAGCCGGATGGAGGAAGGTTGCTGCAGCACGGGGGGTGCGGCACCGCCTTCATCATCGCCGCCCCCGCACGCGGCCAAAGCCGCTGCCATTGCCGTGATCAGCGTTGTCTGCAGCAATGTCTTCATGGCGAACTCCTTATTCTTTTCACGAAGATTCAACAACCTATGCCAGAGACATCAGCTTATGCAGCGTGGTTTTCATTGCATTTGATGATTAAAACTTCATTGATCCACCGCAACACAAAATTCAACCGAAAATAATCTGCCAAAGCAGAATCTGCTTACACTTTCAATTCAATCCATTCATTGAATATCCGACTTTCTTTCGCTTGACCGCCCTCACCTCTGCGCGTCATTGCCATCGCTTTTTCGCGGACATCCCGCCCGTTCGATTCGTGGGCAATCCGTCAAGTGCGCGACAGGCACCGGTCTTCGTTCTATGATCCAGCCTTCAACGACCGTTGCTGAACAGGAGAAGCCCATGGGCGAAGCCAAACGACGCGGCACGCAAGCCGAACGCATGTCCCAGGCGCAGAGCCGACTGGACGCCTTGCGCCCCGAAAAGCTGGTCTGCGGCGCCTGCAAGACCGCCTTTACCGAATTCGAAGGGATGGAACCGCGCGACATGCCTGGCATCCACGCCATCTTCGGCGGCGAATGCCCGAACTGCGGCGAGAGCGTGATCTCGTTTAACGGCGAACCCGAAGCCGTGGCCGCCGCCATGCTCGCGTATCAAGACGCCATGGAAGACGCCAAGCTCGGCGCGCAGACGCAGGAGGGCAAACACATGCCCTACGTCGACGAAGACGACAAGCCCACGCAACACTGAAGCCGCCATGCAGAGCACCCCGACGCGACGCTACCGCCACTACAAGGGCGGCGAGTACGAATGGCTATGCGAGGCCACGTATGAGCCCGATCCTGCCATCAAGATGACGGTCTATCGCGCCGCCAACGGCACGATCTGGACACGCCCGTCAACGATGTTCCATGAAATGGTTGAAGTCGACGGCCGGCAGGTGCCGCGCTTTGCGCTGATCGACTGAATGCCGACCGAAACCTTCTCCTTGCGAGCGGGCCTGCGGGCCCGTTTTACGTATTGGCGTGACCGCACCGGCGCTTGGGCCGCGCGCCATGGCCAACTGACTGCGGGGCTGCACGAGTTTGTCGTCTTCGGCATCAAGCAGGCGTGGGCATGCCTGTTCGGCGGGTTGATGGTCGCCCTGCTGATCGGCACGCATTTCTGGTATCCGGCCGACGCGCCGATTGCCCGCTACGACGCTCTGACGATTGCCGCGGTCATCATTCAGATTGCCTTGCTCTGGCTGAAGCTGGAGACGTGGGACGAAGCCAAAGTGATCTTGATGTTCCATGTGGCCGGTACGGGCATGGAGGTGTTCAAGACTGCAGTCGGTTCGTGGATTTATCCCGAGGCGTCGGTGCTGCGCATCGGTGGTGTGCCGCTGTTCACGGGCTTCATGTACGCCTCTGTGGGGAGCTATATCGCGCGGGCGTGGCGCGAATTCGACCTGCGCTTCTCGCAGCACCCGCCGTTGGCCGTGACGGCCCTGCTCTCTCTGGGCATCTACGCGAATTTCTTCCTGCACCACTATTGGTGGGATCTGCGCTACGTGCTGATGGCGCTGATTGCGGTGGCATTCCGGCGCTGCTGGATCCACTTTCGCATTGATCGCGTCCACCGGCGCATGCCGTTTCTGCTCGGCTTTACGCTGGTAGCGCTCTTCATCTGGCTCGCGGAAAACATCGGCACGTTCACGCGCACGTGGCTCTATCCGAACCAGTTGCAGGGCTGGGAAATGGTGTCCATAGCCAAGCTCGGCGCCTGGTTCCTCCTGACCATCATGAGCTACGTGATGGTCACGCTGGTCAACCCGCCGCGGCCCGTTTCTGACGCTTGAACCAGGCATGCTCGCCCGGCGCCCAGTCGCGGAGTTCGAAGGTGATGCGCACGCGGCGCGAGAGCTGCAGGTAGACGCCGCACGTGAACGTCAGCGCCACCGCCACGGCGGCGCCGTCGATAAAGGTGGTGCGCGCTCCTGGAATGCCGCCCGCCATCAACATGAGCCCGATCAGCGGCGGCAGCAGCGCCATGTGCGCGAGCATGGCCGGCCGGAACGCGCTGTCGTGCGTGGTAGCCAGTACCAGGACCGTCACGCAGGAGATCAGATAAAGCAGCGTGGTCAGGTTGATCGCCCCGCTGCCCGGCGCGTTGGCATCAAACAGATCGGCCCCGGCCAGTTGCAGCGCATCCATCGACAACCCTTGCCAGAACACCCACGTTGGCCCGGCGATGGCAATGGCCAGTACCCACGGCAGCCATCCGGCAATGCCGTACAGCGGATGTTGTCCCGCTGCGATCGGGTCGATATCGACCCAGCGATGCGTCAGCATGATGCACCCCCAACAATGCGCGCCCGTTCTGGTGACGGTTGCTTTCGGCAAGCGCCGGCGGCGTCTGCCTCCCCTGCTTTCTAGCTTAGGTCGCTGCGCAAAGCTCGCAATGCGGGAGGAACCCTGAGCGCACAATCGAATTGCGCTGCCTCAACTGCCGGCCAGCTATCGGCGGAACAGTCGCGGGCGGTCCGGATCGTAGAGCGGGTCGGGCGTGATCTGCGTGAGCTGCAATACACCGGCGGGGTCGAAGTAGAAGTGCATCAGCGACGGCCAGACGTCGTCCGCCTTGAAGCGGTACGACCAGACCAGGCGGTCCATGCGCGGGAAATACGCCGTTTCCACCGGCTGGCCGAAATGTCGCAGCACGTCGTCCCGGGTCCAGACACCGATCTTGGCCTGGGCAAACTCAAGGCTGCTCAGCACTTGCTTGAAGGCGACGAGCTTGCCGCTGGCATCGAAATCGGCCGCGTAGGTGAACTGGCCGTACGGTTTGGTCGGATAGAGCCAGCGGGTGCCGCCATCGAGCGGATAGGTTTCGCGCGGCGGCCCGAACTGCGCCTGCACGGCGGGCTCGTCCGCACCCACCAATCGTTGGCCCTTGGTGACGGGGGATTCCAGTGCCGCACATCCCGCCGTTGCCGCAACCACAATCGCTACCGCCGCCCACCGCATTGCGCGCATGACAACCGCCCTCGCCTAACTGAGTGAAGCCGGTAGTTTACCGCCGTGCCTAGGTTCAACGCGCGAGTAGCGGCGTGATATCGAGGTGCGTTGCGGCCAGGCGCGCATCGGCGTGCGGCAATCGCGGGATCGTGCCCAGATGCGGTGCGTTGATCCAGCGGCGCAAGGTGGCGACGTTGTCGTCAAGCCCTGCCATGGCCGGGTCGACCACGTTACCGACCCAGCCTGCCAGATGCAGGCCGCGTGCGGCAATTGCCTCGGCGGTGAGCGCGGCGTGGTTCAGGCAGCCCAGGCGCAACCCGACGACCAGCACCACGGGCAAGCCCAGCGCCACGGCCATCTCGGCCGTATCAAAGTCGTCTGACAGCGGCACCCGGAAACCTCCGACACCCTCCACCACAACGGCATCCGCCAACGATCTGGCGTGCGCAAACGCATCGAGAATCGGCGGCAGCGTAATCGTCACGCCCTCTCGCGCTGCGGCCAAATGCGGAGACATCGGCGCATCGAGCAGCCATGGGCAAACGGTGTCGAGCGGCAGATCGACTGACGCGGCGGCGCGCAGTTGCTCGACGTCTTCATTGGTGCGCGTGGGCGCGCCCGCCAGCGTGCCGGCAGCAATCGGCTTGAGGCCTGCGGCGCGGTAGCCGGCATCAGTAAGCTTGGTCAGCAATGTCGCGCTGACCAGCGTCTTGCCGATCTCCGTATCCGTGCCGGTGACAAAGCAATCGAAGCGCGCGCGCATATCAGGCTGCCTTGGCCGGTTGCAGAGACTGGCCGGCCGTTTCCAGCGCCTGCGCAAGGCGCTCGATGTCTGCATCGGTATGTGCGGCCGACAGCGTGATGCGCAGACGCGCCGTGCCCGCTGGCACCGTCGGCGGGCGGATGGCGGCGATGCGGATGCCTTCGCGTTCCAGCGCGGCGGCCAGCGCCAATGCGGGGGCGTTCTCGCCAATCACGATCGGCTGGATGGCCGTGGGCGATGGCATCCATTGCCAACCGAAACGCGCGGCCAAACGCTGCGCATGGGTACTCCAAACGGCGATATGGCGATCAAGGCGTGCGCGGCGGTCAGCGCCCTCCTCGCCCGCGATCAGATCCAATGCTGCTTCCACCGCACACGCAATGCCCGGCGGCGTGGCGGTTGTGAAGATGTACGTGCGTGCGCGCTGGACCAGCCAGTCGATCACCAGCCGGTGCGCGACGATGGCCGCGCCCGATCCACCAGCGGCCTTGCCGAAGGTGCCGACATAGATGAGGCGTTTCGAGTGCAGCCCGAAATGCGACAGCACGCCCGAACCTTTTTCGCCAAGCACGCCCAAGCCATGCGCGTCGTCGACGATCAGCCAGGCGTCGTAGCGTTCGGCCAGCGCGAGCAGTTCGGGCAGCGGTGCGATGTCGCCGTCCATGCTGAACACGCCGTCTGTGACGATCAGCTTGTTGCGGCTGGTGCTCGCGGCCAGAAGCGCTTCCAGCGCAGCCAGGTCGACGTGCGGATAGACCTTGATCGGCGCCCGCGACAACCGTGCCCCGTCAATGAGCGAGGCGTGGTTCAGCGCGTCGGAAAAGATCGTGCACTCCTCCGCCGGGCGGATGCCGCCGGCCTGCGCCATGGCGCTCACCACGGCCAGATTGGCCATGTAGCCGGTGCAGAAGAACAGCGCGTCTGCCTCGGGAATGTGTTCAGCTTGCAGCGCAGCCATGCGTGCTTCCAGCCGCGCGTGTGCGATCGAATGGCCACTGACCAGATGCGATGCGCCGCTGCCGAAGCCATATTGCTGCGTGCCGCGCGTCACCGCCTCGGCCAAGGCGGGATGCGCTGCCAGGCCCAAATAATCGTTGCCGCAAAAGCCGAGAATGTCGCGCGGTTCGCCCCCGGACACGCTGATGCGCTGACTGCGGTCGGTCGGGCTGTAAGCGGTGCGACGCACGCGGCGCAGGTGCGCGGCATCGATGGCGGCAAGTCCCGCCTGCAGGTCGTCAAGCAATCGCATAGGTGTGTCCTTCTGTTTCGCCCGTAGCTTGGGCCAGCGTGTCTTCAAGCGTCTGCAGCGTGCGTTCGACCAGGATGTCGGCCTCTTCGTCGGTCAGCACATAAGGCGGCAGCAGATAAACGGTGGTGCCGATGGGGCGCAGAAGCAGCCCATGCGTACGCGCCGTCAGCGCAAAACGTTCAGCAAAACGGGCACCGGCCACTTCGGGGTGCACGTCGAACGCGGTGATCATCCCCGTCTGCCGCAGATGGGCAAAACGCGCATCGTGCGACAGCGGCGCCAGCCCCTGGGCGATGCGCGCGGCGGTCACGCGATTGCGCGCAAAGACGTCTTCTTCAGCAAACAGATCGAGCGTGGCCAGTGCCGCGCGGCATGCCAGCGGGTTGCCCGTGTACGAATGCGAATGGAGGAAGCTGCGCACCGGTGCATCGTCGTTGAAGGCGTCATAGATGGCATCACGCGACAGCACGATCGATAGCGGCAGATAGCCACCGCTGATGCCCTTCGACAGACACAGCAGGTCCGGCCACACGCCAGCCCGCTCGCACGCGAAGAACGTACCGGTGCGGCCGCAGCCGACCGCAATCTCGTCCGCAATCCAGTGCACGCCAAATTCATCGCACAGCGCGCGTACGCCGCGCAGATAGCTCACGTCGTGCATGGCCATGCCGGCGGCGCACTGCACCAGCGGCTCGATGATGACGGCGGCGATGGTGCCGGCGTTGGTGCTCAGGCAATCGCGCAGCGCGGCCAACGCGCGTTCGGCCACGTCGGCGGCGGTCTCTCCTGGGCCGGCTAGACGCGCGTCCGGCGATGGCACGCGGTGCGATTGCAGAATCAGCGGGTCATACGCATCGCGGAAGATCGCGACATCGGTCACGCCCAGCGCGCCGAGCGTTTCACCGTGATAGCCATGTTCCAGGCAGACGAAACGGCTGCGCGCGCCCTGCCCTGCGTTGCGATGGGCGTGGAAGCTCATCTTGAGTGCGATTTCCACGGCAGAAGCACCGTCGGAGCCGAAGAAGCTGTGGCCCAGCACACCGTCCGTCAGGTCGATCAGGCGCTCAGCCAGCTCCACTGCCGGGCGATGCGTGGCTCCCGCCAGCATGACGTGCTCCAGTGAGTCGAGCTGGGTCTTCAGCGCCGCGTTGATGTGCGGATTCGCATGGCCGAACAGGTTCACCCACCAAGAACTGGTGCCGTCCAGGTAGCGCTTGCCATCAAAGTCGATCAGCCACGGCCCCTGGCCGCGTGCGATCGGCAGCGGCGGCATGGCATCGAGCCGTGCATTTTGGGTGCACGGATGCCAGACGGCCGCGCGGCTGCGCGCCTGCCACGCCGTATTGGCGCTGGACGCGCCGTCAACCGGCACCGGAATTGGGGGATACGCCATACGAGGCCTCCTCGAAACAGAAGCGGGGGATTCGGCGGCGTATGGTAGAGGGCATATCGATCAAACAACAAGCCCGCACGTTGAATGAAATTAACGACACATAGACCGAAAAAGAAAGACGAAACGCGCTTCTTCGGCGGATTTCCAACGTCCTGCATGGAACTTGTCGCTAAAAAATCTTTTCCGGCGCAATAAAAAAGGCCCTAAAAATCACATCGAGCAGGCATCGGCCGAACGCGACCTCGAAACTTGCGACGGAGGCGGGAGGGCTGAAGGATTATTTACTTTGAGTGATGTTCAGAATGGACCGCACGTTTGCGTTGCGTCATTGCCTCGCCCTAGGGATAACCCTATACTCGGGAAAACCCTAGATAACGCAACGAGAGAAAACATCATGATCCAGCAAGCCTATTACACCCCGAAGTTCGCCGGCCAAGCTCAAGTGCAGGCCGCCCGTCGCCCATCGCTGCTGCGCGCAGTGGTCAATTTCTTCCGCAACGGTTGGGATGACAACCTGGTGTACGCAGAAGTGGTTGGCAAGTCGGGCTCATACCTGGGCTAAGGCCTGCGGCTGAATCGTCAGCCATGCCGCAAAGGCAAAAAAAAAACGGCGCATCGGCGCCGTTTTTGCTTTGGCCGCTTCACGCGCACCTAGCCTAAATCGCCACCGCCCACCGGCAACACCGTCCCGGTGATGTACGAGGCCTCGTCCGAAGCCAGGAACAGGATCGCTCGCACCTGCTCGTCGATCGTTCCGTAGCGATGCATCAGGCTGCTGGCAATGGTCTGGTCGACGATGCCCTGGTACCACGCGGTTTCCTGCTCCGACATGGGCGCTGTATTGCGCGGAATCTTCCGCGGCGGCGCCTCGGTGCCACCCGTGGCGACGGCGTTGACGCGAATGTTGTCCTGCGCATGCTCCAGCGCCAGGCTGGCCGTGAGCGCGTTCACACCGCCCTTGGCCGCCGAATACGGAATCCGGTAGATCCCGCGCGTGGCAATCGACGACACGTTCACGATCACGCCCTGCCGGCGCTCCACCATGTGCGGCAGCACGGCGCGGCAGCACCACAGTGTGGGAAACAATGAGCGGCGGATCTCCGCCTCGATCTGCGCTTCTTCATAGTGCTGATACGGTTTTGCCCAGATCGTGCCGCCGACATTGTTGATCAGTACGTCGATGCGGCCATAGGCATCAAGCGCGGCCTGCACCGCATGTTGAGCGCCAGCGTAGGTTTCCAGATCCGCCGTGGTGGCGTGGGCCTGACCGCCGGCAGCGGCAATCTCGGCCTGCACCTCGTAGACCAGTTCTGCTCGATCCACCAGCAGCACCTGGGCGCCCTCTTGTGCCACCGCCAATGCCACGCCACGCCCGATGCCTTGGGCCGCGCCCGTCACGACGGCAGTCTTGCCTGAGAATCGTTGCATGCTCATGCCGCCTTCGCCTCCGGTACTGCATTGGGCGTGAACTTCTCGTAGTAGAAGCTGTTGGGCTTCACGCCCTCATCGTCAAAGTACTTGCGCACGGCGTCGACCATTGGCGGTGGGCCGCACAGATAGACGTCCACGTCGCCGTCGTTCAGGGCGTCGGCCGGCACGTGCTGCGTCACCCAACCCTTGCGCGGATGATTCGACGCGGCGTCGGCCACGACGGTGGCATAGCTGAAGTTCGGCAACCGTGCTGCATAGGCTTCCAGCGCATCGACCTGCACCAAGTCTAGGTCACGGGTCACGCCATAAATCAGATGCACCTTCTGCTGCGAATTGGTGCGTGCCAGCACTTCAAGCATCGACAGGAACGGCGCGAGGCCCGTGCCGCCCGCCAGGAACAATAGCGGCCGCTGCACATTGCGCAGATAGAAACTGCCCAGCGGCCCGTGCAGATCGAGCTTGTCCCCCGGCCGTGCGGTTTCCAGCCAACGGCTCATCACGCCGCCGGGAATCTTCTTGATCAGGAAGCTGATCTTCGATTCTCCGGGGGCGGATGAGAACGAATACGAGCGATGCTGCCCGCTGCCCGGCACGCCGATGTTGACGTACTGGCCAGGGAGAAACACCGGCGCAGTGGCATCCACATCCAGTTCAAGCACGACGGCTGCGTCGTTGTGCAACTCGACTTTCGACACCGTTGTCCCGAAGCTGCTCTGGCCAGTCTTGCAGCTGGTCGACGTGGTGGGCACCGCGATCACGCAATCGCTTTGCGGCACCATCTGGCACGTCAGGACGAGGCCGGTGTTCTTCTCGTCTTCGGTCAGGGCATCGTCAATGTAGTCGTCACCGAGGTCGTAGCTTCCGCTCTCGGCGCGGCACTTGCAGGTTCCGCACACACCATCGGAGCAATCCATGGGCAGGTTGATCTTGGCGCGGAAGGCGGCATCGAGCACCTTCTCCCCCGCTTTGCAATCGATGAAACGGGTCACACCGTCCTCGAAGTTCAATGCGACTGTGAAACTGGACATGGGATACCTCCGCTGCCTTGGATACGTGGGTGCAGATCAGACGTGATAAACGTCGAGCACCTGCCGGATGTAGTCGTTCTTCAGGACGATCTTCTTGGATGCGATCAGGAAGCCATCGCCGGCGCGGCGCAGGGTGACGAACATCGTGCCGAAGAAGTGATCGGTGGTTTTGTACCGATGGCTGAGCGTGTGAAAGTTGTAGCGCACGTCGACCTCATCGCCGCGTTCGGCCAGGACTTCCACGTTGGTGACCGTGTGGCTGGTTCTCGGCTCCGGCGTGGAAGCGCCGCTGCGTTCGGTCTTGATGCGAAAGACGCGATCCTCCAGCCCGCAGCGATTGGCGTAGTACATCAACGAGATCTGGCTCTGCGGGTCGTCGGTCAACTGGTCGTCGTCATCCCATGCGGGCATCCAGTAGGTGACGTCTTCCGCGTAGCACTCGAGCCACACGTCCCACTGGCGGTCGTCAAGCAGTCGCGCCTCGCGGTACAGGGCGGCGCAGATGTTCTGGTAATCCGTGCTCATGCCGGCACTCCTTCGCATTCCTGCTTGAGTGCCTCGCGCATGACGCGCACCCAATATTCGTGCTGGCAGACGAACAGGCCTTCGTCTTCACTGCGCTCGCCCGAGATGAGCGGCTTCAATCCCATCCTGGTTGCATTCTCGTCAGGGCCGTGAATCCACAGCGGCGCCCCGCGCGACAGGTCGTTCCACAGCGCGGTGGTGCCGGCATATCCGTTCTGGCAGGCGCGGAATTCCTCCAGGTCGTCGGCGGTGCCCATGCCCGTGACGTTGAAGAAATCCTCGTACTGGCGGATGCGCGTGGCACGGTCGGTTGCGCTCTCGCCCTTTGGCGCGAAACAGAAGATGGAGACCTCGGTCTTGTCGACACTGATTGGCCGTACCACGCGAATCTGCGTGCTGAACTGATCCATCAGGAACACGTTCGGATACAGGCACAGATTGCGGGTCTGGTTGACGATGAAGTCCGTTTGGATTTCGCCCACGCGCGCCTTGATTTCGTCGCGGTGTGCATAAACGGGCCGCACCTCCGGATTCATCGTCTTGGTCCACAAGAGGATGTGACCGTGCTCGAAGCCATAGACGCCCGCCACCGACTTGCTCCAGCTGTTCGCATCCACCGCCTGGGTGCCGCCTTCCTTGCGCCGCCCCATCGTTGCGGCGTAGTTCCAGTGCACGGTGCTCACGTGGTAGCCGTCGCAGCCGTTCTCCATCTGCATCTTCCAGTTGCCGTCATAGACGTAGGAAGAATTGCCACGCAGCACTTCCAGGCCATCGGGCGCCTGATCGACGATCTGGTCGATGATCACTCGCGCTTCGCCAAGATAGTTTTCGAGCGGTTGCACGTCGGCATTGAGGCTGCCGAACAGGAAGCCACGATAGTTCTGGAACCGCGCCACCTTCTTCAGATCATGCGAGGCGTGCGTGTTGAACTGCACCGGATACTCGGTGGTCTTTTCGTCCTTTACCTTGAGCAGCTTGCCCGTGTTGGAGAACGTCCAGCCGTGAAACGGGCACGTGAAGCTGCCCTTGTTGCCATGCTTGCGGCGACACAGCATCGCACCCTTGTGCGCGCACGCGTTGATGACCGCGTGCAGCTCCCCGGTCTTGTCGCGGGTGATGACGATCGGCTGGCGGCCGATCCACGTGGTGTAGTAATCGTTGTTGTTCGGGATCTGGCTTTCATGCGCCAGATACACCCAGTTGTTCTCGAAGATGTGCTTCATCTCCAGCTCGAACAGATCCGGGTTGGTGAAGATATCGCGGCGGCAGCGGAAGATGCCGGCCTCTTCGTCATCCACCACGGCGGTTGACAGCAGTTGGTCCAGTTCGCTGGCTTTATCGATCAAGGCGGACATGGTTTTCTCCACGTTGAGGCACTCGGCCTCAAGCCTCGGCCGAAGCGCGCAGGCGATTCACGCGCTGGTTGTCCTTGCCCTGAACCAGTGGCGTCAGGGCAATATTGAATTCAATGTCTTTGTACGCATCGGCCTTCAGGGCGAGCGCGGCACCACCGGTTTTCTCCACCACGTGCGGAATCAGTTCTTCGCGTGTGGCATAGGCAAAGTCGTCCCAGATCAGCGGATCGCCTTCGATGTTGAATTGCGTCGTCAGCTTGCGGTGGCCATTGCTCGTGACGAAGAAGTGCACATGCGCAGGCCGGTTGCCGTGGCGGGCAAGCCCGTTCAGCAGTTGCTGCGTGGCACCTTGCGGCGGGCAGCCGTAGCCCACCGGCATCAGCGTGCGGAATTCATATTTGCCATCGGCACCGGTCCTGACCGCGCCGCGCAGGTTGAACGGGCTTTGCGCACCGGTCGGATCGAAATGCGAATAGAAGCCGTTCGAGTTCGCATGCCAGCACTCGACCACAGCGCCAGCCACCGGCTTGCCGTCGGCACCGGTCACCGTGCCGTGGATGATCAGTGGGCCTGCAGCCGGGTCCGGATCGATATCGATCCTGGACACGCCATCGCGTACCGTCGTGCCCGCAACGTACAGGGGACCCTCAATCGTGCGCGGCGTGCCACCGTTGATGCCAAGTGCCTCGTCCGCAGCGTCCATGCGGATATCGAGATACTTCTCCAGGCCCACACCTGCAGCCAGCAATGCGGCCTCGCCGTCTTGGCCGAGCTTGTTCAGATAGTTGATACCTGCCCACACTTCATCGGGCGTGATATCGAGGTCGTCGATGGCCTTGAACAGGTCGGCCAGCAAACGATGGGTGATCTGCTTCAGGCGGGCGTTGCCCTCCTTGCCGTCCAGATTGGTGGCGGCCTTCAGCAGGTCCTGCACTTCTTTCGTTTGGAATACGCGCGCGTTCATGATGGGTGTCTCCACGTGGTTTTCTGGGGGGAATGTCTCAGGCGTCATTGCCGTGAACTGACGAGGGGTGACGGCACAGCGGTGTTACCGAAATCTCCATGTACGGAAACAGCGGCAGCGCCGTCAGGATGTCGTGCAGTTCGGCATTGCTCTGCACGTCGAAGACGCTGACGTTCGCGTACTCGCCAACCAGGCGCCAGATGTGGCGCCACTTGCCGCTGCGCTGCAGATCTTGCGAATAGGCTTTCTCGCGCGCCTTGATCTCGTTGGCGACATCGGCGGGCATGTCGGCCGGCAGGCGGACATCCATGCGGACGTGGAACAGCATCGTGGTCTCCTTGGTGGGGTGTCGAGGTCTGGTTGTTCTTATTGGCGGCGCAGGCGCGCCAGCTTGTCGCGGTCAATCTCGATGCCCAGGCCGGGGCCGGTGGGCACCTGCAACATGAAATCGCGGTATTGCAGCGGCTCGGTCAGCAGTTCTTGCGTGAGCAACAAGGGGCCGAACAGCTCGGTGCCGAACTGCAGCTCGCCAAAGGTGGAAAACACGTGGGCTGACGCTGCCGTGCCAACGGCCCCTTCGAGCATCGTTCCGCCGTACAGGCCGATGCCTGCAAGCTGCGCGATGGCGGCTACCTGCATGGCCGGCACGAGGCCGCCGGATTGCGCGATCTTCACGGCAAAGACGTCGGCGCTGGCAGAGCAGGCCAACTCAAATGCATCCAGCGGACCATGCAGCGCTTCGTCGGCCATCATCGGCACGGCGAACTGGCGGGCGAGGCGCTCCAGCGCGGCGCGGCTTTCTGCGCGCACCGGTTGTTCAATCAGGTCGATGCCGCCGGCCTGCAACGCGGCGATGCCGTTGGCGGCATCAAGCTCGCTCCAGGCCTGGTTGACGTCCACGCGCACGCTCACGGCGTCGCCCAGGGCGCGCTTGATGGCCAGCACGTGGGCCACGTCGTCTGCCACCGGGCGCAGGCCGATCTTCAGCTTGAAGATGCGGTGACGGCGCTCAGCCAGCATCGCCTCTGCCTCGGCAATGTCCTTCTTCGTGTCGCCGCTGGCGAGCGTCCAGGCCACCGGCAGCGCATCACGCAGGCGGCCGCCGAGCAGCTCCGACAGCGGCACGCCGAGCCGGCGGGCCTGCGCATCCAGCAGCGCCGTTTCCAGCGCGCACTTGGCAAAACGGTTGCCCTGGATGGTCTTTCGCACCTTGGCCATGGCAGCCGCGACATTGCGGGCCTCCGTGCCGATCAGCAGCGGCGCGATGTGCGTATCGATGTTGACCTTGATGCTCTCGGGGCTCTCTTCGCCGTAGTTGAGGCCGCCAATGGTGGTGGCCTCGCCCCAGCCTTCGATGCCGTCTTCGCAGCACACATGCACGAGAACGAGCGTCTGCGTGTGCATGGTGGCGACGGACAGTTTGTGCGGACGGATGGTGGGCACATCCACTAGAATGGCCTCGATCGAGCGAATCATGTTTTCCAGGTATCAGAAGAACTGCTATCAACGTGGAATCCAGATTACTCAGCGCGATTTATTGCGTCCAACACCGATTTAGTATCAGTTTCATACCCATCAGGTATAAAAATGGAGCTGCGCCACCTTCGCTATTTCGTTGCCGTTGCTGAAGAGCTGAACTTCACGCGTGCAGCTGAACGGCTGCACATCGCGCAGCCGCCACTCTCGAGGCAGATTCAGCAGTTGGAAGAAGAAGTCGGCGTGCTGCTGTTCGAGCGCGGCAGCCGCCCGCTCAAGCTCACCGAAGCCGGCCGCTTTTTCCACGCGCACGCGCGGCAATTGCTCGCGCAGACCGCAGAACTTGCCTCGATGACGCAGCGCGTGGGTCAGATCGAGCGGCGCATGTCCGTCGGCTTCGTGGCTTCGACGCTGTATGGGATGCTGCCGAAGGTCATCCGGCGTTTTCGGGCGGAGTACCCGATGGTCGATCTGACCATGCACGAGATGACGACCATGGACCAGATTCAGGCGCTCAAGGACGGCCGCATCGACGTCGGGTTCGGCCGCATCCGCTATGAAGACCCGAACGTGCGGCGCATCCTCCTGCGCGATGAGCGGTTGATCGTCGCGCTGCCGTCAGGCCATGCGCTGCTGGACGGCAGGACGACCGCATCCCTGCGCGACCTTGTCGGCGACACGCTCATCATCTATCCACGCACACCGCGTCCGAGCTATGCGGACCAGGTGCTCGCCCTCTTCCACGATCGCGCCCTGGAACCCAGCAAGATCTACGAGGCACGGGAATTGCAAATCGCCCTGGGGTTGGTCGCCGCAGGCGAAGGTGTATCAGTCGTGCCGCGCAGTGTGGCGGGCTTGCGGCGCGAAGATGTCTGCTACATGGAACTCGACGATCCGCAATTGGTCTCGCCCATTATCTTCAGCACGCGACTGCTCGACGAGTCTGAAGACATCCGTGCCATGCTGGCACTGACGTATCGGCTGTATGACGAGCAGAAGATCCCGTATTACGCACCCTCGTAAGGCTTGCAATGGCGGCCCCAAAGTTACAAGCCGCTGGACACGACGGCCGCATGAGCTAGATTGAAGCAAGGCGCCCGTCCGCCTGCGATTGGAGCGCAAGCGAGTGAAAAGAATACGCCGCCCCATCATCAAGTTGGCCCTCGTCGGGGCGCTGTTGCTTGCGATAGCTGCCTTGCTTGTCGCTCGTGAATTTCGCACCTCTGCTTGGCAAGCCCACTACTTTGCGCAGCTGGCGAAATCGCAGACCTTTCCTGTCAAACCGGGGCCGAACAATTCGGCCCGCTACCCGAACTCCGGCCCCTACGACCAGCGGCTCGGTTATCACGACCTTCCGACCTTTCTGGACCGCCTGCGCTCGCGCGGCTACATCGTCGCTCAGCAGGGCGTGCCATCCAGCGAGATGGTCGCGCGAATGGACAGCGGCATGAATCCGCCCTATCGCGAAAAAGACCAGGCGGGGCTGGAGTTGCTGGACGACGATGGCAGCCCGATCTACCACGTGCGGCACCCCGAACGTGTGTATGACAGTTTTGCGTCGGTGCCGCCGCTGCTGGTCGACTCGCTGCTCGCCATCGAGAACCGCACGCTGTTGCAGACCGAATACCCCAAACGCAATCCGGCCGTGGAGTGGTCGCGCCTGGCGCGCGCCGTGTGGGATCGCGCCCTGCACGTCGTCAACCCGGCGCATGAATCGCCCGGGGGCAGCACGCTCGCTACGCAAATCGAGAAGTACCGCCACTCGCCGGAAGGCCGCACCGATTCCCCCAGCGAAAAGCTGCGCCAGATGGCCTCCGCATCCGCCCGCGCCTATCTGAACGGCGAAGACACCACCGTCACGCGCCACCAGCTTGCAGTCGACTATCTGAACACCGTACCGCTGGGCGCGCGCGCCGGGTTTGGCGAGATTCAAGGGATTGGCGATGCGCTGTGGGTCTGGTACGGACGCGACTTCGCACAGGTGAATGCGTTGCTCTCGGCCAACTCAGCCGCGCCGCTGGCAGACCGTGCGCTGGCATACAAGGAGGCGCTGAGCTTGCTCGTATCGCAGCGGCGCCCGTCGTACTATCTTGAGAATCTCGATGAACTGGAAACGTTGACCGATGCGTACCTGCGCGTGCTGGCCGTATCCGGCGTGATTCCGCCAGCGCTGCGCGATGCGGCCATTGCGCAATCGCTCAAGCAGCAGGCCCTGAACACGCGCGTGCCGCCTCCGCCCATCGAGCACAAGGGGACAAACGCCGTACGCGTCAACCTGGCGGGCATGCTGGGCATCTCGCGCATGTACGCGCTTGACCGGCTCGACCTGACCGCCAGCAGCACGCTCGATGCGCCGTTGCAGCGCGATATCTCAACTGAGCTGCGCAAGCTGCGCGACCCGGCGCACGCCAAGGCCGCCGGCCTCGTCGGCGACATGATGCTGGAGCGCGGCGACCCGCGCGGCGTGACTTACAGCTTCACGCTCTACGAACGCGCGCCCGGCGGCAACCGGGTGCTGGTGCAGGCCGACACGTTCGACAAGCCGTTCGACATCAACGAAGGCGTCAAGCTGGATCTGGGCTCAACGGCCAAGCTGCGCACGCTGGTGACGTATCTCCAGATCGTGGCCGAGCTGCATAAGCGCTATGCCGACCAGCCTGCGGCGGCGCTGCGCAAGATCAACATCCCCGTGCAGAACCCGATCGAGCGCTGGTCGGTCGACTACCTCGCCCATACGCAAGACCGGTCGCTCAAGGCGATGCTCGATGCATCGATGGAGCGCAAATATTCCGGCAACGCCGGCGAATGGTTTGCCACCGGCGGCGGCATGCAGAGCTTCGAGAACTTCGAGAAATGGGAAGGCACGCAGAACTTCACGGTGCGCGAGGGGCTCAAGCACTCCGTCAATCTGGTGTTCGTGCGGATCATGCGTGACATCTCGCGCTACTTTCAGCATCAGTTGCCCAACGCCGGCGCCGAGGCGTTGACCAACCCGGACTCCCCGCAGCGGCAGGTCTACTTGCAACGCTTTGCCGACCGCGAAGGCAAGCTGTTCATGGGCCGGTTCTACACAAAGTACAAGGGCAAGACCGACCAGGAGCGCGAAGCCATTCTCGTGCAAAGCACCCGCGCCACACCGGTGCGACTAGCCACGATCTACCGCAGCATCGACCCGGAAGCCGGTCCGGGCAAGCTCGCAGCGTTCATCCGCAGCTACCTGCCAGGCGCAAAGCTGGATGAGGCCGAACTCACCAATCTGTATGAGAAGTATTCCGTCCAACGTTTCGACCTGGCCGACCGCGGCTACATCGCACGACTGCATCCGCTGGAACTCTGGCTGGTGGCGTACCTGCGGACCCATCCTCAAGCCACGCTCGCGCAGGTGAACGAGGCGAGCGCCGATGAACGCGTGTCCGTCTACAAATGGCTGCTGCAATCGCACCGCAAAGCCGCGCAAGACAAGCGCATCAAACAGATGCTGGAGATTGAAGCGTTCCAGCAGATTCATGCCATGTGGAAGCGGCTGGGGTATCCGTTTGAATCGCTGGTGCCGTCATACGGCACGGCCATCGGCGCATCGGCAGACCGGCCGGCATCGCTGGCGGAGCTGATGGGCATCATCGAAAACGACGGCATCCGCCTGCCCAGCGTGCGTATCGACCGCCTGCGCTTCGCCGCCGACACGCCTTATGAAGTCATGCTTTGCCGCGACCCCAGCGCTGGAGAACGCGTGCTGCCGCCCGAGATTCCACCCCTGGTCAAATCCGCGCTGGCCGGCGTCGTCGAAGGTGGCACCGCCAAGCGAATCTCCGGAACGTTCGTCCAGAAGGATGGCAAACCCATCGCCATCGGCGGTAAAACCGGCACCGGCGACAACCGCTTCAAAACCTTCAGCCGCGGCGGTGGCCTTATCTCGGAGCGGGTCGTCAGCCGCTCCGGCGCCTTCGTCTTCTATTTGGGAGACCGTTACTTCGGCACCGTCGTGGCCTACGTAGCCGGCGCAGACGCGGCCAAGTACAAATTCACCAGCGCACTGACGGTGCAAGTGCTAAAAGTCCTGGCGCCCACGCTGATGAACCACCTGAACCTGCAAGACGAGGCGCCAGCCTTCAACTGCAAGATGCCGCAGGCCACGGCACCGGAACAAAAGCTGGATTGACCATCAACGCAAAGACCGCTGCAACCAGATCGCCCCCGCGCAAACCAACGCCACTGCCGCGCCCCAGGCAAACAAATCCCCCACAGCCAACAACGTCGCCTGCCGATCAATCTCCGCCGAGATGCGAATCAACTCAGAACCCTGCAACGGATGCGGCCACTGCCAGGCCGGCGTCAGCGCGCTTACGTGCCCCACCAGGTCAGTGCGATGCTGCGCCTGTCCGCGCTGCAGCAACAACGTGGCCCCCATCGTCCCAAACGCCTGCGCCCAAGCCCGCATGATTCCCTTGAACTGGTAGGCATGGCCAAAATCCTTGGCGGGCAAATCCACGTAAGACAGCCCCGCCACCTGGATCACCACAAACATCCCCACCATGCCTTCTATCATGAACCCCGGCACCACCGCCGCCACCGAAGCCCCCGGCATGGCTACACGCGACATCCACAGCAGAGCAGTCGCCATCAGCACAAAACCGATGGAGATCAGCACGCGCTTGGTCGGCAGCACGTTCGTCAACTGAAAGTTCAGGATGCCCAGCACCACCGTCACCAGGCCGCCCAGGCTCATCAATTGCGCGGTGGTCTCGTAACGGAAGCCCAAACCGTTCTGCAGCAGGCTCGACGAGAGAAACCCCCAGGCGCTCGCAAACATGTAATAGATGGCGTAGAAGACCATGCCCATCAGGAAGCGCCGCTGCAGCGTCGCCCGTAAATCGACCCACGGCAACGGATGGCCAGTCTGGCGAATACCGATCCAGATGATGAGCGCCACCACCGCAATGATCGGCACCACCTGCGCGGGCGACCCATCCGGATGAATGAAACGCGCCTGCTGGAAACCGTGCAGCGCAATCAGCGCCGCGAGCCCGAACGCGATGGCCGAGGGCCAGTCGAGCGAGGCGAAATCGCCCTTGCGCTCGTGCATCTTCGGATGCGGATAGAACGCCGCCACCAGCCCGCACACTACAACGGCCACCAGCAACTGCGCGACGAAGATGGCGCGCCAGCCGAATTGCTCCGTGAGCGCCGCCGAAAGCATCGGTGACACGCAACTCAGTCCGAAGATGCCGTAGATCATGCCCTTCATCATCGTGCGGCGTTCGTGCACGGGGCTGTGCTGCACAAAGATGCGCGAAGTGGACAACATCGGCCCGCCGCCAAACCCCTGCACCGCCCGCCCGACGATCAGCATCGTGCCGCCCTCGGCCGCCGCGCACATCAGCGTGCCGACGATGAACACCAGAAGCGACAACAGCGTGTGCTTCCGGTATGTCATGTGATCGGCCAGCCGCCCCATCACCAGAATCGCCAGGCTGGCCGCTGCCGCATACGCCGTTACGGCCCAGAGATAGACATCCTGTGATGCAAGCACCCCGCCTTCGATATGCGGCCCGGCAATCGAGAACATCAGGTTGGACATGTAGTCCACGCCCGTCGCCAAGCCAATCACCATGCCCACCATGCGCAATTCCATCCGGCCGCCGACGGTCGATGCGGCGGCGGGTTTGCGCGGTGCGGACGGCGGAGAAACCATGTGGTCTGTGCTTGGCGTGTTCATGCAAGGATGGTAATTTGCCTCGAAACCGGCGGAAATCGCCTGCCAACAAATTCATTGTTCAACTATGCGAACGACGGACTGGAACGACTGGGACACTTTCTGCACCGTGGCCACGCTCGGCAGCTTCACGCGCGCGGCCGATCGGCTGGGGTTGCCCAAGTCGTCTGTCAGCACGGCGGTGTCACGGCTCGAAGGCAAGATGGGCGTGCGCCTTTTCGAGCGCAGCACACGCCGCCTGCGCCTGACCGATGCCGGTGAAGCCCTGCTGCGCGACGCGGGCCCATTGTTCCAGCGGCTGCGCGAAGTGTCGGAAGACGCGGCAGCGACGTTCCAGTCACCCGCGGGCACCTTGCGCATTGCCATGCCGTATGAGTTTGCCGCCAAGCAGCTCGCCGAGGTGGTGCTGGAAGTCATGCGCGAGCACACCGGCTTGCGCATCGAGGTGGACGTCGCGCCGCGCCAGATCGACCCGCTCGCCCAGGGCTACGACATCATGCTGACGGTGCCGCGTGGCCCGTTGCCTGATTCCGGCCTCGTCGCTCAGCGCGTCTTTGATTTGCGGCGCGCCGTGGTCGTCGCCCCGCAACTGCTGGAACGCCTCGGGCCGCTCACCCACCCAGACCAACTCGCCGATTGGCCCTGCCTCGGCACCTCGAACGAAGCCGAATGGCAGTTCCGCACGCCCGGCGGCGAGACGATCAATCTGCCCCTGGACTTCCGCATGCGCACCTCCAACAGCGAACTGCGCATGCAGGCCGCCATTGCAGGCCTGGGTGTCGCCCGCATCACCTCTGTGTTCGCTACCGACCTGATCGCTTCGGGCGCGCTGCAGGAGGTGCTGACAGACTTTCAATCCCCGCCGATGCGCGTGTATGCCGTCTTCCCGG
This sequence comes from Ralstonia pickettii, assembly GCF_000607165.1. Lineage (GTDB taxonomy): Bacteria > Pseudomonadota > Gammaproteobacteria > Burkholderiales > Burkholderiaceae > Ralstonia > Ralstonia holmesii. The sequence continues at coordinate 430,454 of NZ_JFZG01000004.1, forward strand.
GCCGCCGCCTGATGCCCGCCAAGGTCAAAGTGTTTATGGACGCCCTGCACCGCCGCATAGAGCATTCCCGCCAGCACACCGACATGCGGCCCACCTTTGTGGACGAAGCTGCCGCGTCCTGGCCGCCTGAGTCGCTGCTCTGACTTTCAATCTTTCCTTTTTATCTACGCAAAGCCATGCGCCCGTTTACCAAACTCCCCGTTTTGATTGCCGCGCTCGCTCTGAGCACCGTTGGCTGCTCTCGCGCCGAAGACATCGGCAGCGTCAGCACCAATTTCCGCATCACGGGCTCCGACAAGATCGTCATCGAAGCCTTTGACGATCCGCTTGTGCAGGGCGTGACCTGCTATGTCTCGCGGGCGCGCACCGGCGGCATCAAGGGCTCGCTGGGCGTGGCCGAAGACGTGAGCGAAGCCGCCGTGGCCTGCCGCCAGGTCGGTGACATCAGCTTCGTCAAGCCGCTGCCGCAGCAGGACGACATGTTCACGCAGCGCCTGTCGCTCGTCTTCAAGACGCTGCACGTGGTGCGCACGGTCGATCGCAAGCGTAATGTGCTGGTCTATCTGACGTATTCAGACAAGGTCATTTCGGGCAGCCCGAAGAACAGTGTGACGGCGGTTCCGATCCCGGCCAGCCAACCCATTCCGGTGAAGTGAGGCGCAAGACGTATAGAAAAGCGGTGCTAGCACCACATTGGTGCGGGGCAACGCAAGCGTGGTGGCCGAGCAACGGTAGACGGCGCAAAAGGGGTGCATACGTAAGCCTACGTATGGTGCATTGCATCATCTGGTGTATGATCAGGGTATTCCCTAACCGGGATTTCCCTAAGAGGCCAATCATGCAAAACACGAACGACCTGAAGCTGACCGATCAACTCGAACGCGAACTGATCGAGCGCGAAATGTCCGAAGGTATCTACTACTATCGCCGTCCGAGCGGCCAATCGTTCTCGTTCGCCCAGTTCTTCTCGGCAATCGCGAACCTGTTCGGCACGCACCGCACCGCCAAGGCCTAACCCGCCACGCTATTGTTGATGGGCGTGTGCCCAAGCTAGCTGTATGCAGCAATCGCAGTTGCAGTAGCACCGTGCGCCGGCCGTGTGTCATCACACCCGCCGCCACACCCGCCAGGTCATGACCGCCTGGTGCCAATCGAGGGCCGGATTCCGGCCCTTTGTCATTTCTGCGGCATTTGTTTGGTTTGTCTGCGTGCCGCAGCATCGGCCTTTCTCCTCCGACCGGTTCACCGCGCTGCGGTTGTCTTCTGGTTCGCCTGTGCTTTACTGAGTAGAGCCGCGACCACCGATATCGAGACCACGCGCACGTCTTCGTAGCAAGGAAGGCGCACAGCATGGCACCCGGCGCCCATCCCCCAAGGAGACTCCCATGGCGATCAGCCTCAAGCTGTCGGTCAACGGTGCGCCTGTCACCGTCAGTGTCGAACCTCATACCCTGCTAGTCCAATTGCTGCGCGAAAACTTGCGCCTGACCGGCACGCACGTCGGCTGCGATACCGCGCAATGCGGCGCCTGCACCGTGCATATGAACGGGCGCGCTGTGAAGTCCTGCAACATCCTGGCCGTGCAGGCTGAGGGCACCGAGGTGACCACCATCGAAGGCCTGTCGAAAGACGGCGCGCTGCACCCGATGCAAGAAGCCTTTCGCCAATGCCACGGCCTGCAATGCGGCTTCTGTACACCCGGCATGGTGATGGCGGCCACGGCGCTGGTCGCGCAACACCCGCATCCCGATGAACACACGGTGCGCGAGCAGCTCGACGGCAATCTTTGCCGCTGCACGGGGTATCACAACATCGTGCGTGCGGTGATGCACGGTGCCGAAGCCATGGCTGAGGCTGAGGGCGACGATGCCTCCCTGCAAAGCCTGGCCGCGGCGCGCGCCCACGCTGCCTGACCCCGCGAGGAGACCACCATGAACGCTCCCGCAGAACCCAACAACCACCTGATCGGTGCGTCCGTCAAACGCAAGGAAGATTTCCGCTTCCTGACGGGCGCCGGACAGTACACGGACGATGTCGTCCAGGCCCACCAGTCGTACGCGGTATTCCTGCGCTCGCCGTATGCGCATGCGCGCATCAAGCACATCAATGCGGATGCCGCACGCAACCATCCGGGCGTGCTGGCCGTGCTCACAGGCGACGACCTGGCCGCCGACAAGGTGAACGGACTGCCGTGCGGCTGGCTCATCCACAGCATTGACGGCACGCCGATGAAGGAGCCGCCCCACCCTGTGCTCGCGCAAGGCAAAGTGCGCCACGTGGGTGATCAGGTCGCGCTGGTGGTGGCTGAATCGGTGAAGATCGCCAAAGACGCCGTCGAGATGATCGACGTGGAATACGACGAACTGCCTGCCGTGGTCGACACCGCCACCGCAGATACCGCCGGCACCGCCGTCCACGACGACGTTCCCAACAACACCTGCTACACCTGGGGCCACGGCGACAAGGCCTCGACTGACGCAGCCTTCGCCAAGGCCGCGCACGTGACACAGCTCGACATCGTCAACAACCGGCTGATTCCGAATGCGATCGAACCGCGCGCCGTCAATGCCAGCTATTCGCGCCAGGACGACAGCTACACGCTTTACGTCGCCAACCAGAACCCGCACGTGGAGCGCCTGCTGATGTCGGCGTTCGTGCTGGGTCTGACCGAAGCCAAGGTCCGCGTGATTGCGCCGGATGTGGGCGGCGGGTTCGGCTCGAAGATCTTCCTGTACCCGGAAGACGTTGCGCTTACTTGGGCATCGAAGAAGGTCGGCCGGCCGATCAAGTGGACGGCCGAGCGGTCCGAATCCTTCCTGACCGACGCGCATGGCCGCGACCACGTTACACGTGCGGAACTGGCGCTCGATGCGCAGGGCAATTTCCTCGCCATGCGCGTGCATACGACGGCCAACATGGGCGCATATCTGTCGACGTTTGCCAGCAGCGTGCCGACCATCCTGTATGCGACGTTGCTTGCGGGCCAGTACAAGACGCCGGCCATCTATGCCGAGGTGAAAGCGGTATTCACAAACACCGCGCCCGTCGATGCGTATCGTGGTGCCGGCCGGCCCGAGGCGACGTATGTGGTCGAGCGCCTCGTTGAAACTGCCGCGCGCGAGCTGCAAGTCGACCCGGCTGAACTGCGACGCCGCAACTTCATCCGCACCTTCCCCTATGCCACACCGGTTGGCCTGACCTATGACACGGGCGACTACGAACCGTGCCTGGACCGCGCCATCGAACTCGCCGATGTGAAAGGCTTTGCGGCCCGACGCGATGCATCGCGCGCCAAAGGTCGCCTGCGCGGCATGGGCTACTCCTGCTACATCGAGGCGTGCGGCCTGGCGCCGTCGAACATTGCGGGGGCGTTGGGCGCGCGGGCGGGCCTGTTTGAAGCCGGCGAAATTCGCGTGCACCCGACGGGCTCCGTCACGGTCTTCACCGGCTCGCACAGCCACGGCCAGGGCCACGAGACGACGTTCGCGCAAGTGGTGGCCGATCGCCTGGGCGTGCCCATCGACAACATCGAGATCGTGCACGGCGACACCGGGCGCATCCCGTTCGGCATGGGCACGTACGGCTCGCGTTCGATTGCCGTGGGCGGCTCGGCCATCATGAAGGCACTCGACAAGATCGAAGCCAAAGCCAAGAAGATCGCCGCGCATCTGCTGGAGGCGTCGGCGGAGGACATCGAATTCAAGGATGGCGTCTTCCGCGTGGCCGGCACAGATCGCACCAAGACCTTTGGCGAAGTGGCGCTCACGGCGTACGTGCCGCACAACTACCCGCTCGACAAACTCGAACCGGGGCTGGACGAAAACGCCTTCTACGACCCGACCAACTTCACCTACCCGGCGGGCGCGTACATCTGCGAAGTGGAAGTCGACCCGGATACCGGCGAAGTCCACATCGACCGCTTCGTCGCGGTGGACGATTTCGGCAACATCATCAACCCGATGATCGTCGAGGGCCAGGTGCACGGCGGGCTTGGCCAGGGCATCGGGCAGGCGCTGCTCGAAGCGTGCGTGTACGACGAAAATGGCCAGTTGCTGACCGGCTCGTACATGGACTACGCCATGCCGCGTGCCAACGACCTGCCCAGCTTTACGGTGGAGACCGCAAAGGGCACGCCGTGCACGCACAACCCGCTGGGCGTCAAAGGCTGCGGTGAGGCGGGCGCGATCGGATCGCCGCCGGCCCTGATCAACGCCATCGTCGACGCGCTTGCGCCGCTGGGCGTGAAGGACATCCAGATGCCAGCAACGCCGCATCGTGTCTGGCAAACCATTCAAGCGGCCAAGGCCTAGGCAGAGGAGCGAACCATGTACGACTTCGAGTACCAGAAAGCCACCGACGCCCAGACCGCCGTCACCGCGCTGAAGACGCACACCGACGCCAAATACCTGGGCGGCGGGCAGAGCCTGCTGGCAGCGATGAAGCTGCGGCTGGCGCAGCCGTCTACGCTGGTGGATGTCACGCGCATTCCGGGCATGTCCGGCATTCGCACACAACCCGGTGTGATTACGGTGGGTGCAGCCACACGCCATGCCGATGTGGCGGACAACGCGGACATCGCCCGCATGCTGCCCGCGCTGGGGGAACTGGCCGGTGGCATCGGCGACCGCCAGGTGCGCGCGATGGGCACGCTCGGCGGGTCGCTTGCCAACAACGACCCGGCGGCGTGCTACCCGGCCGCGGTGCTGGGCCTGAACGCGACCGTGGTCACCGAGCGGCGCAACATCGCGGCGGACGATTTCTTCCTCGGCATGTATGAGACCGCGCTGGCTGCGGACGAACTCATCACCGAGGTGCAGTTTCCGGTGCCGGACCAGGCGGCCTACGTGAAATTCCGCAACCCGGCGTCGCGCTTTGCGCTGGTGGGCGTGTTCGTCAGCCGCAAGGGCAGCAACGTGCGTGTGGCGGTCACGGGTGCGGCGCCGTGCGTGTTCCGTTGCACGCCGCTTGAGCAGGCGCTGGCAGCCAGCTTTACAGCAGAAGCCGCACGCAAGGTGGTGGTGCCCGCCGACGATCTGGTGGGCGATCTGCATGCCTCGCCGGAATATCGGGCGCACCTCATTCCGGTATTGACAGCGCGCGCGGTTGAGCAGGCATTGGCGCACCATCACTGAGCACACCGCCAAGGAACGGCATGCCGGTCGATTCCATCGACAACTGCATCGCGCAACTGCAAGGCCAGGGTTATTTCGCCAGCCGTGAGCTGGCCACGGCCTTGTTTCTTGCATTGCGCATGCAGCGGCCGCTGTTTCTGGAAGGCGAACCCGGCGTCGGCAAGACCGAGCTGGCGAAGGCGGCGGCCGGGCTGCTCGGCACGTCGCTGCTGCGGCTGCAGTGTTACGAAGGGCTCGACACCGCCAGCGCGCTCTATGAATGGGATTACCCGCGCCAGATCATGGCGCTGCGCCTGGCCGAGGCCGCCGGTGAGAAGCCACGCGCCGACACGCTCTACCGCGATGAATTCCTCCTCAAGCGCCCGTTGCTGCAGGCGCTGCTGCCCGACACCGCCCATCCCGACACACCGCGCGTTCTCCTGATCGACGAGATCGACCGCGCAGATGAACCCTTCGAGGCTTTTCTGATGGAGCTGCTGTCCGACTTCCAGGTGTCGATTCCGGAGTTCGGCACGGTACGCGCGCAGGTGATTCCGCTGGTCATCATGACGTCCAACCGCACGCGCGAGGTGCATGACGCGCTCAAGCGGCGCTGCCTGTATCAATGGATTGGCTACCCGGATAAGGCACGAGAGCTGCAGATCGTGGCGCAGCGCGCGCCCGAAACCGCTGCCCGCCTGCAGCAGCGTGCGGTCGATTTCGTGCACCGCCTGCGCGGTATCGACCTGTTCAAGGCGCCGGGCATTGCCGAAGCCATCGACTGGTGCCGCGCCTTGGCGGCGCTGAACGTGACCGAGCTTGATCCGCAGTCCGTGCAGGACACGCTGGGCGTGCTGCTCAAGTACCAGGACGACCTGGCGCGCGTCGATACGCAAACCATCGAGCAACTGCTGGCCGCGCCTGCGCTGCCGGAGTAAGGCATGCACGCGACATTGCCAACGCAGGTCCCGATGCTGGCGCGCAACGTGACGCATTTCGTGCGGCTGCTGCGCAACGCCGGCATGCCGCTGGCGCCCTCGCGCGCCGTGGATGCCATCGAAGCCCTGAGCCATATCGACATTGGCCGCCGCGACGACGTAAAGGCCGCGCTCTCTGCCCTGCTCGTTTCGCACCCCGACGAACGCACGCTGTTCGATGCGGCCTTCAACGTGTTCTGGCGCGATCCGGATTGGGAAGGCAAGCTGCGCGCCCTGCTGCTGCCCAAGGTGCGTGGCGGCATTCCCGCAGCGCGCAGCAACCGCCTGGCCGATGCCCTGCGCGCGCAACCGTCGACCAACCTTCCGCCGGGACCGAAGCCCGATGGCGAACGCCATGACATCGTGGCGCCGCTGGCGTTCTCTGCAAACGAAGCCTTGCGCACGCGTGATTTCGACACGCTCAACGCTGCGGAATGGCGCACGCTGCAACACATGATCCGCCGCCGGCGCGTCCATCTGGCGCAGGAGCGCACGCGCCGGCTCAAAGCTGCTTCGCGCGGGCGCCATCCAGACCTGCGTGCGACCGCCCGCCAGGCCGTGCGCGCCGGCGGCGAATGGACCGGGTGGAAATACCGCCAACCCGTCGATCGCACACCGCCGCTGGTGCTGCTGCTCGATATCTCGGGCTCGATGAGTCGTTATTCCCGGGCCGTGCTGTATTACTGCCATGCGCTGGTGCAGTCCCGCGAGCGCATCCAGGCCTTCCTGTTCGGCACGCGGCTGACGAATGTCTCGCGGCAGTTGCGCGAGCGCGATCCGGATGTCGCCGTGCAAGCCATCGCGCAGCTTGTGCCGGACTGGTCGGGCGGCACGCGCATCGGCACAGCGCTGGCGGAATTCAATCGCCAATGGGCGCGCCGCACGCTGTCCGGCCGTGCCACTGTCCTGCTCGTGACGGATGGACTCGACCACGAGCACATCGACCTGCTCGACACCGAGATGGCGCGCCTGGCGCGCTTTGCCCATCGCATCGTCTGGCTCAACCCGCTGCTGCGCTTTGCCGGATTTGAGCCGCGGGCACGTGGTGTGCGGGCCATCCTGCCGCATGTCGATGTGATGGTGCCAGCGCACCATTTCGACAGCCTGGCTGCGCTGGAGCACGAATTGGCGCATGCTCGCCGCACGCGCACCCCCGCCCCCAACCTCAGCCCCATCGACCGCGCCATGGAACTGACCCAGACCCATCTCCTGCCCGTTCCCCTCCAGACCGCCTGGGACGCGCTGAACGACCCAGCCGTGCTGCAACGTTGCATTCCCGGCTGCGAGAGCATCACCGCCGCCGAGGAAAGCGCCAACCCCGCCTACGATGTCGCCATGACCGCCACCGTCGGGCCCGTCAAGGCGCGCTTCAAGGGACGCATGGAACTGGCCGACGTGGCGCCGCCGCGCAGCTACACGCTGCATTTCGACGGCCAGGGCGGCGCAGCCGGCTTCGGCAAAGGCAGCGCGCAGGTGCAACTCACACCCGAAGGCCCCACGGTCACGCGGCTTTCTTACATGGCAACCGCGCAGGTGGGCGGCAAGCTTGCGCAAATTGGCTCGCGGCTCATCGACGGTGCCGCACGCAAGCTGGCTGACGAGTTCTTCCAGCGTTTTGCGGCAGAGTTCGGCCCCGCAGATACGGCTGTCGCCGACGGACATGCCGCGCCGCCCGTCGACGGCATGCCGGCCACGCAGGCAATTCCCGACCTCGCGGCCGGCCAACTCCAGGCCCACGGTGCACCGCCGGGCGCCGCACCCAACGTCAGCCCCGCGCTGCAGCCGCGTAACCCTTGGCCGTGGATTATCGTGGGGCTGGTGGCCGTGGCGGCCGCCTACCTGTTTTTGCACCACGGGGCATAATCGGTGCATCCCCGCAACAAAACCATCAAGCGCGCGAAAGCGCAGCCAACGCATCATGGACAGCGTCGATCTTGAAGTCTTGAAAACCAGCGTGCGCTGGCTGGAACAGGGGCGGCGTGTGCTGCTCGTCACGGTGGTCAAAACGTGGGGCTCGTCGCCACGGCCCGAAGGCGCAATGCTCGCGCTGCGCGATGACGGCGTGGTCATCGGCTCGGTTTCAGGCGGCTGCATTGAAGACGACCTCATCAACCGCGTGCGCCGTGAAGGGCTGCATTACACCAAGCCCGAAGCCGTCAAATACGGCATCAGCGCTGAAGAAGCGCACCGCTTTGGCCTGCCCTGCGGCGGCACGCTGCAACTCGTGCTGGAGCCCCTGAACGCCTCCAGCGGGATCGAAGCGTTGCTGCGGGCCGTGGAAGCCGGTCAGCTCGTCGCGCGCACGCTGGACATGGCGACCGGCGCCTCGACGCTGCAGCACGCTACCGTCACCGATGGCCTGCAGTTTGACGAAGTGCGCCTCGTGACGATTCACGGGCCGCGCTACCGGATGCTCGTCATCGGCGCGGGACAGCTCTCGCGCTACCTGTGCCAGATCGCCGTGGGTCTGGACTACCAGGTCACCGTCTGCGACCCGCGCGAGGAATACAGCGAAGAGTGGTCGATCCCTGGCGTGGCCATGGTCCGCACCATGCCCGACGATACGGTGATGGCCATGAAGCTCGACGAGCGCTGCGCCGTCATCGCCCTCACGCACGACCCCAAGCTCGATGACCTCGCGCTCATGGAGGCGCTCAAGACGCCGGCCTTCTACGTCGGCGCGCTCGGCAGCCGCCGCAACAACGCCAACCGCCGGGAGCGGCTGAAGGAATTCGATCTGAGCGATGCCGAGTTGGCGCGCCTGCATGGCCCGGTCGGAATCTACATCGGCAGCCGTACGCCGCCGGAAATCGCCATCTCGATCCTGGCCGAAGTCACGGCTGCCAAGAACGGCGTGTCGCTGCCGACCATCCTGCAAGTCGAGGGCGCCAAGGCCGCGCGCGAGATTGCTGCCAATGCCACGTCGAGCTGCGCAGTGCCGCAAACTTGAGTCAACCCTCTGATGGAATGGGGTGCTGAAAGGCACCTGAAAGGTTACATTCTTATAAATCGCTGATTGTGCGCAGGTTTCGGCCGCATCGCGTCACGCGAATCTTGCGGCCCGCGAACCCCGTTTCGTGTGCGCGGCTTCATCTGGCACGATTTGCCCCTCCCTGCCTCGAGCGTGCTGCCGATACGCGCCTCGCCGGTGCGGCAGCGGCAGTGTTGTTTGCAAGCGGGTTGGTCGCCCGTTTTGCCACCCAAGGGATTCAAGTTTTCTCGCATGAGTATTTTGCTAACCGGTGCGACCGGGTTCGTAGGCGGCGCCATTGCCGCCAATCTGGCAGCCAAAGGTTTGCTGGCCGACACACGCTTTGCCGTGCGCGGTGACACGCCCGCAGAAGGGTTGGCGCGGCTGCGCAGCAACCTGCGCCGCTTCGAGTTTGCACAGGGCACGCTGGACGGCATTACGGAATCGCAGATCGTGCCGTTCGACCTGCGAGACGCGGGTGCCGCCAAGCTGGGCGATCCGGAAATCATCATCAACTGCGCGGCGCTGGCAACGTTCTCAAACCATCCGTCGCTGTGGGAAACCAACGTGGAGGGCGTGCTGGCGCTGGGCCGACTGGCGGCGCAGGGCAAACGCCTGAAGCGATTCCTGCAGATCGGCACGGCCATGTCGTGCGGCCAGTTGGCGGATCGCCATGTCAGCGAAAGCTGGGATGTCCCCCCGCTGGAGCAGCACGCGGTGCCTTACACGTATTCCAAGGGCATGGCCGAGCTGAAGCTTCGCGAAGACGTGCCCGAACTGCCATTGGTGGTGGTGCGGCCGTCCATCGTGGTGGGTCATAGCACGCTGGGGTGTGAGCCCTCGGGCAGTATTTTCTGGATGCTGCGCATGGTGGCGCTGCTGGAGACATTCAGCTGTCGCTTGTCCGACCGCGTCGACATCCTGCCCGTGGACGACTGCGCCGAGGCCATCGTGCAGTTGTCGACCAAGCCCACGCTTGCGCACGACCTGTATCACATCAGTGCCGGCGACGCGAACTCCGAGCGCATCGAAACGCTGTACCCGCGCTTCAAGCGTTGCAAGACGCCGGAAGAAGATGCCCAGGCGCTGGCCGGCTACGTGTATCAGGAAAAAATCGCCGAGAAAGCTTTGGCGCGTAAATTCCTGAGCCTGACGGGCGACGGCAACGTGCGACTGGTCGCGCGCTGCATCCACCTGTATGCCAAGTTCGCCAGCATGAGCTACGTGTTCGACAACACGCGGCTGGTGCAGGAGACCGGCTTTCAGCCGCGCTCCCTGCTCGCTTACCTCGACCGCTGCCTCGAAACGTCGGACGCCGTGCCGATCCCCGAGCAGATGCAGTGGGACTATAAGTAGCCGTCCGGCTTCCCGGGCTCGCACGGCGTGTCATGGCGCCGTGCTATAACCATCGGCGCCCTTCACCAAGACTCCGGTCTACACAACAAGGAGCCGCCGATGACGCTGCAAGCCATCGCCCATCTCAATGTCGCCACGCTGGTGGATTCGTTCATCAGCCTTGCCTCGGCCTTTGCGCTTGGGTCGCTGATCGGCTTCGAGCGGCAGGTCAGACAGCGGACTGCAGGGCTGCGCACCAACGCGCTGGTGGCGGTGGCGGCATCGGCATTCGTCGACATGGCCGCGCAGATCGGCACCGCATCGGACACCACCCGCGTGATCGCTTATGTGGTTTCGGGCGTCGGCTTTCTGGGTGCCGGCACGATCATGAAGGAAGGGCTGAACGTGCGCGGCCTGAACACCGCCGCCACGCTGTGGGGCTCGGCGGCTGTGGGTGCGGCGGCAGGCTCCGATCTTGTTGGCCAAGCCATTCTGATTACGCTGTTCGTGCTGGCCTCCAACATCCTGCTGCGGCCCGTGGTGGACCGCATCAACCGCACGCCGCTGGACAATCAGGCCAGCGAAGTCACGTACACGATGTGCGTCATCTCCACGAGCGAGCGCCAGAAAGAAGCGCTTGCCGATCTGGAACGTCTGCTCGAAGAAGCCAGCTACCCGATCAGCGATCTGTCAGTCGAACCCTTTGGCGACGACCACGTAGAAATTGAAGCCATGCTGATGTCGACTGCGGTGAATGCCGCCGAGCTGGATCGCATCGTCACCGCGCTGCAATCGCAGCCGCACATTGCTCAGGCCTTCTGGAACCCGAGCACGACGGAATAAGCGGGTCAACGCGCGGGTCAAAGCTCCTGGCTCGCCGCTAGCGCAAAGATCTTCGCCCAGCGCCTCGCTTCGTGGCGGTTGCGCATCGGGATCGACCAATCTGCCTGCGCCTGATGCTTCAGGCGCAGCGCCAGCGTCCAGGCACCTTCGCGTTCAACCGCATCGGCGCCGGCAATATCGGCGAAGAGAAAGCGCGCGCTTTGCCCGTGCAACTGCAGCGTCCCGCGTTTCTGTTCGGCATCGACCGCGACCTGCCCCCAGCTTGCGCTGAGCGACACGATCCGCTGCCCTTTCACGTTCACGCCATGAACGGCACGGTAACGCCGGATGAAGGTGATGACTGCGCCGGCCAGCAGCGCCACGGCAAGCAGCACCGCCGCGCTGCCCGCCAACGCGCCGTAAGTTGCGGCAACCCCCGCATACAGCCGGACTGCGCCATAAATCAGCAGACCAACCAGCGCGAGCGCGGCAATGATGAACGGCATGAGGCGACTCCTTGAATGGACCAGTCGGTTATATCAACCGAAACGGCGCTCAAGGCAAGTCTTTAGCGTGCCCCGTGCATCGACGGGGCCAACATCAGGCGAGGCGGAACGCAGCGATGGCGGCGTTCAAGGCCTGGGCCTGCTCCTCCAGCGATTCAGCCGCTGCTGCAGCCTGCTCGACCAGCGCAGCGTTCTGCTGCGTGGCTTCGTCCATCAACGTGACGGCCTTGTTGACCTGTTCGATGCCGGAGCTTTGCTCGTTCGAGGCGGCGGCGATTTCGCCCATGATGTCGGTCACGCGGCGGATGGACGACACGATGTCTTCCATCGTGCTGCCCGCGCGCTCGGCCAGTGCGCTGCCGGTCTCGACCTTGGACAGCGACGCCTCGATCATTTCCTTGATTTCCTTGGCGGCTGCGGCACTGCGCTGCGCGAGGTTGCGCACCTCACCGGCCACCACGGCAAAGCCACGGCCTTGTTCGCCGGCGCGAGCGGCTTCCACGGCAGCGTTGAGTGCAAGGATGTTGGTCTGGAACGCAATGCCGTCAATCACGCCGATGATTTCCGACACCGTGCGCGACGACGCGCTGATCTCGCGCATGGTCGCCACCACATCGGTCACCACGGCTCCGCCCTGGCTCGCGACTTCCGATGCGCTATCGGCCAGTTGGCTGGCCTGGCGCGCGTTGTCGGCGTTCTGGCGCACGATGGAAGTCATCTCTTCCATGCTCGAAGCAGTTTCTTCCAGCGAGCTGGCCTGCTCTTCCGTGCGTTGCGACAGGTCTGCATTGCCCGCGGCAATCTGCTTGGTGGCGGCGCCGATGGATTCGGAGCCCGTGCGTACGCGGCGCACGGTATCGGTCAGCGCGGTCTGCATGCGAGCCAGGCCTTCGAGCAAACGGCCCATTTCGTCGTGACGGTCGATGCGCACGGGCTGCGTGAGATCACCGGCGGCAATGCGGTCGAACTGGGCCAGCGCAGCGTTTAGCGGCTCCACAATCGCACGCAGCAACGACCATGCGCACCAAAGCGCGACCACGAGGGCGACGAGAATGGCCGCCGTCACGATCACGCGAAAACGCGCGTAGGCCTCCTGGGATTCGTCGTAGTTGGCCTTGGAGAAGCCGAGCTGCTTCTTGCTCAATGCGAGGCTTTTGTCGTTGGAATCGCGGAAAGCGTTGGACACGCGCTTTTCCATGATGCCGTCGGCCGTCGCACGGTCGCCCGCGCGCAGCGCCTTGATGATGTCCCGCAGGCTGCCCGCCGCGGCTTCACGCGTGGTGGCGACCTCCTTGGCCAGGCGATCCTCTTCTTCACTGCGGGGCAGCGTCAGGTATTTTTTCCACGCTTCATCCGAGCGTGCGATCAGCTCTTCGGTACGATCGAGCAACTTCATCGCGCCCTTGTCGTTCGGATACAGCATGGCCTTGTCGAGGGCCGTGCGGGCGCGCGTGAGGCTCAGATCAGACTCGCCAAGCGCGAGCGCAGACGGAAACTGATTGGTGAAGGTTTCCTCGTGCGCATGGTTGGCGCCACGCAGGCCGAGCAGGCCAGCCACGCCAATCAGCAAGGCAAGCAGAAACAGAATGGAAACCGAAAGCACCAGGCGGGTGCGGATGGTCAGGCGAGCGGACATGGGCGCGGCGAGAGTGGTGTGCGCGGCTCTTCACGCGGGCGCGACCATCGCGCCGGGCGGCCGGCTACCTCAGCACTATCGGCCGCGGAATCGATCAACTTAAGGGCGGAGAGGCGAATACATCGCTGCAGCCCGCCTCGTCTTGGGCAGTTTCGTGATTGCCGAGTGCCCGTTGGAGGACGTGCCGATCACCCGGTTCGGTGCCGAAACACAGTACTGGGCCGAACCGCATGCGAATGTGCGGCGGCTGGCCATCATGGAAACGGCGAGTGAGGCGCAGAGCTACATCAGCAATAGGTACAAGGCGACAACCCTGAACCTGCCGCCATCACATCACCCGTCGTACGAATACGCGCGCCGATGCCGCACAGCCTCAGCGAGTATGTCGAGCACTGGCTCAGTCTGCGTCCAGCTCAGGCACGCGTCGGTGATCGACACGCCGTACTTGAGCGGCACACCCGGCTTCAGATCTTGGCGGCCCGCTTCGAGGTGGCTTTCGACCATCACGCCGACGATCCGGTGCTCCCCCTGCGACAACTGCCGCGCGAGATCCTGCGCAACCTCGATCTGCCGTTCATGCGATTTGTTTGAATTCGCGTGCGAGCAGTCGACCATCACCTGTTCACGCAACTTTGCCGCGCGCAGCGCCGCGCAGGTCGCCTCGATGTGCGCGCTGTCGTAGTTCGGCCCGCTCTTGCCGCCGCGCAGGATCACGTGCGCGTCGTCATTGCCGCGCGTCTCGAAGATCGCGGCCATGCCCATCTTGGTCATGCCCATGAACGCATGGCTGGCGCGCGCCGCAATGATTGCGTCCGACGCAACCTGCACGCCGCCGTCGGTGCCGTTCTTGAAACCGATCGGGCAACTCAGGCCCGACGCGAGCTGTCGATGGCTCTGGCTTTCCGTCGTGCGCGCGCCGATCGCGCCCCACGCGATGAGGTCCGCGATGTATTGCGGGCTCAGCAGATCAAGAAATTCCGTCGCGGCAGGCAGACCGAGCGCGTTGACGTCGAGCAGCAGTTGCCGCGCAGCGCGCAGCCCTTCATTGATACGGAAGCTGCCGTCCAGGCGCGGGTCGTTGATGTACCCCTTCCAACCGACCGTCGTGCGCGGCTTCTCAAAGTAGACGCGCATCACGATCAGCAGGTCGTCCTTCAGTGCATCAGCCGCAGCCTTGAGGCGGCGCGCGTAATCGAGCGCCTGGTCGTGATCGTGGATCGAGCACGGCCCGACGATGAGCAGCAGCCGGTCGTCGCGGCCGTGCAGGATGTTGCCGATGGCCCGTCGGGTGTCTTCGACGAGCGTCTGCGTATCGGCCGGCACCGGCAGCTCATCCAGCAGCAGCGCCGGGGAAATAAGCGGACGCACCGCGCCGATGCGGGTGTCGTCGATGCGCGTCGTGTCTTGCGTCGCGTCGGCGACGCCCACCTCGCGATCATGTGATGGATTGTCGAGGTTCTTCATTGTGATCTCCGAGGGACTTCAAATATGAATCGCGCGCCTGACGTCAATGGCGCGCCATCGCGCACTTAAGCGGCCTTGCCACCGCGCGCTTGACGATAGTCCTCAGCAAACTCAGCCCATTGCTTGAGCGACACGTCTTTGCCATGCGCCGCCAGCTTCAGGGCCGATTTGCGCCATGCCGTGCCGGCCGCGTAGTCCTGCACCTTTTCCACGAGATCCGTTCCATGCCGGCCGCAGCCGCGCAGATGGCACCACGCTGCCACGCGAGCCATGGTCTGCAGTGCATCGTCCAGGTTGGCGACCACGTTCTTGCCCGAGCCTAGCGCGACGCGATCGGCGGTCGGTTGCAGGCTTTTGACGACGTACGACTTCGGTTTCTCACCCTTGGCGCCGTAGACAACGCCGCGCAGCAGTGCTGGCGAAATGGCCTGCGAAATGCGCTGGATATCGACAACGCGCCCTGCCTCGCTACGCCAAGGGGCTACGCTGCAGGCGCTGCCCAGCACATCGTCCCAGACACTTGGGATGGAGAGCTTGATGTCGATCAGGCGCAGCGTGGCGGGGTCGTTTTCCGGGCGGGCGAGCACTGAATAGCGCTCAAGCCCGAGACTGCCTGTACCGGCAATCCGCCGGGCGACGTCGATGGCAATGAAACGCTGACCGTTGCCCTGCTGGCCATACGCCTGGAGGATGCGCCGTGCGCGGCGGGCCTCGTCCTTGCTGGCACGCAATGTGCGGCGCCCGTCAATGCGCAGCGAGATGCGGTTGCCGCTGCGCACGGTGCGCTGCGCCAGGTAGGCCGCACGGTTGCGCTTGCGCAAGGCACGCAGCAGATCGCGCACGATGCCCGTGGCGGTCGCCCGCTCGACCCAGCGCGGCTTACCGTCAACCAGCGCGGCCGCATAGGTGTCGAGAAAGCGCCGGCACAGGTTGTGAGCGTCTTCATCGGCCAGTTTCCAGCTGAAGGACGCCACCTGCAGGCTGGACAGCACCCGCACCAGATCGACCGTGAACGGCGCCGCCAGCGCTTCGTCAAAGTCGTTCATGTCGAAGTAGACGAGGCCGTTGTCGCCCTTGAAGCTGCCGAAGTTTTCAAGGTGCAGGTCACCGCAGACGAGCGTGCGGGGCGCGTCGTGCAGCAGCGCAGCATCGGCCAGCGACGCGGCATACAGGTTGTTGGTGCCGCGAAAGAATGAAAACGGGTCGGCGGCGATGGCATCCAGCTTGCGGGTGAGTCTTTCCGGATCACGCCCGGCGTTGTATTCAAGCAGGATGCGGGTGCTGTCATGCATGGTCACGGCCTCGTTGAAGTGCTTGGAGTGGAGTGCAATGCCCTCGAGAATCGAAGATTACGCGTTGATTGGCGATTGCGAAACCGCGGCACTGGTTTCGCGCGACGGGTCCATCGATTGGCTGTGCTGGCCGCGGTTCGATTCAGGCGCTTGTTTTGCCGCGCTGCTCGGCACGCCGGACCACGGCCGATGGCGCATCGCGCCACAAAGCGAGGCTCGTGCCACGCGCCGGCGCTACCTGCCTGGCACGCTCGTGCTGGAAACCGTATTCGAGACCGACACCGGTTCCGCCAGCGTGACCGACCTGATGACCGCCCGCCTGCCGGGCCCCGCCGGCGCCCGGGACGACACCTCGGACCTCATCCGTATCGTGCGGGGGCTCTCCGGCACCGTCGACATGCGCATGGACCTCACGCTGCGGTTCGACTACGGCACGTCGATACCGTGGGTCAGCCGCGTGTCCGAAGTCACGGGGGCGCCGGCTGACGGCCCGTGCGACATGTCCGATTGCGTGCTCCGGGCCGTGGCCGGACCCAACATGACGACGCTGCGCACCCCTGCCCCGATCCGTGGCGAGAACCTCTCCACCGTGGCGGATTTCACCGTGCGCGAAGGTGAAGCGTTGCCATTTGTGCTCACGCATTCGCCCTCGCATCTGCCATTACCGGCATCGATTGATGCGCTTGAAGCCCAGATCGACATCGAGGCGCGCTGGCGTGCGTGGTCTGGCCGCTGCCACGGTGCAGGCCAATGGACAGAAGCCGTCGAACGCTCGCTCATCACGCTCAAGGCACTGACGTATCACCGCACCGGCGGCGTCGTGGCCGCCCCCACAACGTCGCTGCCTGAACAGCTCGGCGGCGTGCGCAACTGGGACTACCGCTACTGCTGGCTGCGTGACGCCACCCTCACGCTGCTCGCGCTCATGAACGCGGGCTACTACAACGAGGCACGCTCCTGGCGACAATGGCTCGAACGCGCAATCGCCGGCAGCCCGGCACAGGTGCAGATCATGTATGGCATTGCCGGCGAACGGCGCCTGGGCGAGTGGACTGTTCCCTGGCTCCCCGGCTATGAAGGCGCGCAACCCGTGCGCGTGGGCAACGCGGCCGCGATGCAACTCCAGCTCGACGTCTACGGCGAACTGATGGACGCCCTCTTCATCGCCCGCAAAGGCGGCCTGGATGGCGACGAAGCCTCGTGGCGCTTGCAGGTCGCGCTGATGACGCATCTGGAAAACATCTGGCAGACGCCCGACGAAGGCATCTGGGAGGTCCGTGGCCCCTCGCGCCATTTCACGCATTCCAAGGTCATGGCATGGGTCGCATTCGACCGCGCCGTCAAAACCATCGAGCAATTCAACGTGGATGGCCCTGTGGAGCGCTGGCGCGCCGTGCGCGATCGCATCCACGCGGAAGTCTGCGCCCACGGCTACAACGCCACGCGCGGCTGCTTCGTGCAGAGCTACGGTGGCGATGAGCTGGATGCCGCGCTTCTGATGCTGCCGCTCGTCGGCTTTCTGCCGGCGTCTGACCCGCGCATCCAGGGCACGGTCAAGGCCATCGAAGAAGACCTGCTCGTTGATGGCCTCGTGCGCCGCTACCGCACCGAAGCCGTAACCGATGGCCTGCCCCAGGGCGAAGGCGTATTTCTCGCCTGCAGCTTCTGGTATGTCGACAACCTCGTCATGCAAGGCCGCCAGGACGAGGCTCGCGCGCTCTTCACCAAGCTGCTGGCACTGCGCAACGACGTCGGCCTGCTGGCCGAAGAATACGACCCGCGCGTGAAACGGCTGGTTGGCAACTTCCCGCAAGCGTTTTCGCATATCGCGCTCGTGAATTCAGCACTGGCGCTATCTGCCGCGGCGGATCACGTCAGCCAGCGCACGGGCGAGCCAGCTCGACGCGCGGCTGACGAGCGGCCGAAGCCGGTAAAATAGCGGCCATGACCGAATCGACCGCATTCAGCCCTATGCCAGACGACGCAACCAGTGCTTCCGACAGCACCCTGCTGGGCCGCCCAGACAGTCCCTGCATCGGCATCTGCTCAACGCTCTTCGACGAGGTCTGCCAAGGCTGCGGGCGCACGCAGCTTGAGGTCAGCAACTGGGTGTTCATGACGGACGAAGAACGCAACACGGTCTGGACGCGCATCCTTGCCGAAGGCACCGCCCAGGGCTACAACCCAGATGGCAGCCGCAAGTAGGCGCAACGCATCAAACGCAAAAAACCCGGCCGAAGCCGGGTTTTTCATTGGTGCGGCACGCCCAGCCGATCAGGCCGTCTTCGCAGGATTGAGCTGCATCGCCTTGTACTCCAGGAACTCCTCCAGGCCGTACTTGCCGTTCTCGCGCCCGTGGCCGGACTGCTTGTAGCCGCCAAACGGCGCCTGCATGTTGAACGGCCCGCCGTTGATATTGACCTGCCCCGTGCGGATGCGCCGCGCCACACGAATCGCCCGCGCCTCGTCGCCCGACCACACGCCGCCGCCCAGGCCGTAGATGCTGTCGTTGGCAATGCGGACGGCCTCTTCCTCGTCGTCGTAGCAGATCACGGTCAGCACGGGGCCGAAGATTTCTTCGCGCGCCACGGTGTCAGTCGTCTTGACGTTACCGAGCACCGTCGGCTTGACAAAGAAACCAGTGGACAGGCCTTCCGGCGTCTCCGCTCCACCGGTAATGAGTTCGGCGCCCTCTTCCAAGCCCTTGCGGATGTAGCCCAGCACGCGGTCGCGCTGCACGGCAGAAATGAGCGGCCCGAGGCGCGTGTTTTCGTGCGCCGGATCGCCCGGCACGTACGCGGCGGCAAACTGCGCGGCCAGCGCCTTTACCTCGTCATACTTCGCGCGCGGCACCAGCATGCGTGTGTGCGCCGAGCACGTTTGCCCAGAGTTCAGGAAACACGCCGACAACGTGCCCTTGACCGCCGATGCCAGGTCCGCATCATCCAGGATCACCGAGGCCGACTTGCCGCCCAGCTCCAGCGCCACGCGCTTGACCGACTGCGATGCCAGTTCGGCCACGCGCTTACCTGCACGCGTCGAGCCCGTGAACGACACCATGTCGACATCCGGATCACTTGCGAGCACCTCGCCCACCACCGGGCCATAACCCGTGACAAGGTTGAACACGCCCGGCGGCAGACCGGCTTCTTCAATGACTTCCGCCAGCACGAAGGCGTTGAGCGGCGCCACTTCCGACGGCTTGAGCACCACCGTGCAACCGGCCGCCAGCGCGGGTGCGACCTTCAGCGTGATCTGATTGAGTGGGTAGTTCCACGGCGTGATGGCGCCCACCACACCCACCGGCTCGCGCACCACCAGCGAATTGCCAACGTGCTCTTCAAATTCAAACGTGCTGAGCAGCTTGGCGAAATTGCCCCAGTTATAGACTGGGCCGCCCACCTGGATGGCGCGCGCCAGCTTGATCGGCATGCCGACTTCGCCGGCAATCAACTGCGCCAGCTCTTCGCTGCGGGCCTGCAGGCCGTCGGCAATCTTCTGGATGTATTCGGCGCGCTTGGCCACGGGCGTGGCAGCCCAGTCATCAAATGCGGCGCGCGCCGCTGCCACGGCGGCTTCCGCATCGGCCGCGCTGCCTTCGGGAATGGTTCCCATCACGGCTTCAGTGGCCGAATGAATCACTTCAATGACGCCCTTGCCCTGCGGCGCCACCCACTTGCCATTGATGAAAAGCTTGTCGCGTTGCTGCATCGTTGGTCGTCTCGCTCTGGTGGATGCGCGATTTGCGCGTTGTGCTATCCGGGTTGCGACTGAGGCCCACGTCACCCCCGGGCGGTTATGATCGGTCTATTGTAGAGCCAGCAGAGCGCGCGCTGCAGACGCGCCGGCCGAGGGAGACAGCATGACCACCACCATCTACCAGAAGACCGAAAAAGGTCAGGACGAGATCCGCACACGTGCGAATCACCTTGACCAGCGTCACCGCGCGGTCCTTCTGATGATCAACGGCGAAAAAACCTGCGACGACATCCTCGTCCAGCTGCAACCTCTGGGCATGACGCAAGCCGTGTTCGACGAGCTCGAGAACGCCGGGTATATCCGTACGCACGCGCCCGGAGCCACGACTGTGAAGGCGGCACCGGCCACCGCATCTGCGGCAACGGCAGAGGCGGCGTCCCCCGCATCTGCAGCCACTTCAAAAGAGCCGGCCGCCGAAGGCTATCAACGCCTCTACCGCTTCTATACCGAAACCATCAGCCGGTATCTCGGCCTGCGCGGCTATCTGCTTGAGATGAAAGTGGAGAAAGCGGGCAACATCGCCGAACTCGTCGCCCTGCGCGACACGCTCAAGACCGCGCTCAGCAAAACACGCGGCGAGCCCGAGACCAGCAACGTGATCGCCCAGCTTGATCTGCTGATCGACGAGGCAACAGGCTGAGAGCAACGCATCCTGGCTTGCATAAAAGGCGGTCGCGTGAGCCGCCTTTTTTGTCGAGCGCCGTTGAATGCGAGCGTCCATCAGATTTTGAGATCACCGCGTCGCGGAATGGGAAAACTTCATTACCATGGCGAATCCCATTCGCGTGCTTCATGGCAGAGGACCGCCCATGCCCATCGATATCCGAGCCCTTCGTTACTTCGTCGAAACCGCGCGGCTGCAGAGCTTCACGCAGGCGGCGAGTTCGCTCTCGGTGACACAGTCCACCATCAGCAAGATGGTGCGTCAGTTGGAAAACGAGGTTGGGCAGCCGCTGCTGATTCGCGAAGGCAGGCAGGTGCGGCTCACCGACGTGGGCCGTGTCGTGTACGCGCGCGGCCAGGAAACGCTCGGTGTGGTGCACAGGCTGACGCTTGAAGTGGCTGACCTGTCTTCGCTTGGACGGGGCGAACTCACGGTCGGCATCCCTCCGATGGTGAACCTGTTCTTCTCGCCCGTCGTAAGCGCATTTCGGCAGCGTTATCCCAATCTGGCGCTGAACCTGGCCGAGTACGGCGGCAAGACAGTGGAACAGCAGGTGGCCAACGGCGAACTGGAGGTCGGCGCCACGGTTCTGCCCGGCGACAGCGGCCTCGAACTCGCTACGCGGCAGTTTGCAAAGTATCCGATCTGGGTGGTGGGACCGCGCAAAGCGAAATGGGCCAAGGGCAAGACCGTCAGCCTCTCGGCACTGCGAGACGAACCGCTGCTGTTGCTGGCTGAAGATTTCTCGCTCACGCGCAAGCTGCGGCAGGCCTTTCTTGAAGCCCGCATCGAGCCGCACATCGCTGCACAGAGCGGGCACTGGGAATTCCTCGCCTCGATGGCGGCTGCGGGACTGGGCACGACTTTCTTGCCACAGCCGCTGGTGGCCAACCTTGCGAACCGCGACAAGCTGGCCGTGGCACGCCTGACCGCTCCCGACATGGATTGGGCGCTTGCGCACCTGTGGTCGCCGGGCCGCTATCTTTCCCACGCCGCCCGTGCGTGGCTCGCGACGTGCGAGGAAGTGCTGGGCGCCTGAGTAGCGGCGCCCACGCCTCAAGCGCTGAGAACGGGTTCCGGAAGCAGGTTCTCATCCGTAGAACCTGCCGGGGCCATCGAACCCTGATCGCGAAAGCGCACATGCCAGGCCAGCGCCTCTTCCAGCAGATGCGGGGTATGCCCGCCGCGCCGCTGCGCGCGCACAACGTAGTCGCGCAGCAGCTCGCGGTAGCGAGGATCAGCACAGTTGCCGATGATCTGGACAGCACGCTCACGCGGCGCCAGCCCTCGCAGATCGGCCAACCCATGTTCGGTGACGATGATGTCGACGTCGTGCTCGGTGTGGTCCACATGCGAGACCATCGGAACGATGCTCGAAATATCGCCGTCCTTGGCCAACGACTTGGTCACGAAAACCGACAGATGCGCGTTGCGCGCAAAGTCGCCCGAGCCTCCGATGCCGTTCATCATGTGCGTGCCGCCCACGTGCGTCGAATTGACGTTACCGTAGATATCGCATTCCAGCGCGGTATTGATGGTGATCAGACCCAGCCGGCGGATCACTTCCGGGTGGTTGCTGATCTCCTGCGGCCGCAGAACCACGCGCGTCTTGTAGCGCTCAAGTTCCGTCAGGAACCGCTTGTAGACCGGGCGCGACAGCGTGATCGACGAAGCCGAGGCAAACGCCAGCTTGCCCGAGTCGAGCAGCTCGATGGAGCTGTCCTGCAAGACCTCCGAATACATCTTGAGGTCATGGAACGGCGAGTCGATGAAGCCATGCAGGACGGCGTTGGAGATGGTTCCGATACCCGCCTGCAGCGGCTGCAGCGTGGGCGAGAGACGGCCCGTGCGCACCTCGCGCGCCAGGAACGCATTCAGGTGCCCGGCGATGGCGTTGGTCTCGGCATCGGGCGGCAACACGTTGGACGGGCTGTCATCCTGCCCCGTGATGACGATGGCCGCGATCTTGCGCGGATCGATCGGGATATACGGCAGGCCGATGCGTTGCTCCGGTGCAATGAGCGGAATCGGCTGACGATGGGGCCGCTGCACCGGGAAGAAGATGTCGTGCAGTCCTTCCAGATTGGCGGGCATGTTCAGGTTGATCTCGACGATCACCTGTTTCGCCAGCACCGCAAAACTTGCGGAATTGCCCACCGACGTGGTCGGCACGATGCCGCCGTTCTCGGTGATGGCCGTGGCTTCGACAACCGCCACATCCAGCGGTGCAATCTGCCGTGAACGCAACTGCTCGACGGTTTCCGACAGGTGCTGGTCAATGAACATGACCTCGCCTGCGTTGATCTTGCGCCGTAGCGTGGCATCGGCCTGGAACGGCAGGCGGCGGGCAATCACATCGGCTTCGGCCAGCACCTTGTCGATGTCGTTGCCCAGCGAGGCACCGGTCATCAAGGTAATACGCAGCGGCTCGTGCGCAGCACGCCGGGCCAGGGCAAACGGCACGGCTTTGCAGTCGCCGGCACGGGTGAAACCGCTCATGCCGACCGTCATGCCATCGCGGATCACGGCTGCGGCTTCGTCCGCAGACACCACTTTGTCCAACAGGGATTGCAACCGAATGCGGCCGCCGATATCAGAGGTCATTTCGTCTCCTGGGTACTTCGCCGGGCCTGCGTTTGGCGCTTCTTGGTGTGATGCGTGACGCCTCGTCCGCAGGTCTCGGCCTGTTCACTGTGATATGCAGCCCAGTGTAGCGACGGCAATGAATTCCGATGGCGATAAAAAATCATGGAATCCAGTCGGTTTTTTCATAAATGGCCGACTTTGGTGGCGCGTCTGCCGCTTGCGGTGAACACCAAAAGCAAAGGGCCGCACATGGGCGGCCCGTAGTTACAGCAAAGAATCGATGCTCACCATACGCGGCATCAAAGCTGTGCGTAGTCCTCGCTCGGCGGCACGTCGGTCAGGGCTCCGGGAAACGCGCGAGCTTGGCGGCATTTTTCGGCACCGGATACTGCGCCACGTTCATTTCCATGGCGAGCAGCGTGTAGTAACCGCAAATGCCGGTCATGTCTACGATGCCCTTGTTGCCGAACCGCTTTTCCGCCCGGGCATAGGTCCCGTCGGCCACGCGCTTGTTGCGGATCAGTTCGGTCGTGAAGTCATAGACGATCTCCTCGTCCTCACTCATGCCAGTGGGGCGGCGGCCATCGGCAATCGCATCGGCAATACTCGGTTTGATGCCGGCCTTCAGGGCGATCGGATGGTGCACGTACCACTCGTAATCCTGGCTCCACTCCCGCGCAGTGACGAGGATAACCATTTCGCTCAACGTGTTGCCAATGGCGGAGTGATATCGCAGATAGTCGCCCATTGCCCGGGTCTGGCTCATCACCTCCGGGCTATGCATCAGTGGCTCGAAAGGCCCGAATACAGGCACCTTGCGCGCAGCCTGAAAGTCTTGCGCTGCCTTGGCCTGTTCGGCGTCGTATTTGTCCGGCGGAATGGTTGGCAGGCGCTCTGCTGCGTGCGCAGACGTCATCAGCACCAGTGCGGCTGTCGACAGTAACCTCAGTACGTTTTTCAACGCGAGTCTCCTCATATGTTTTGATTGTTCTTTGCTGGCGCTGAACGCAGCGGCAGGGATGCAGGTGTGGCGTTCGGCCAAGGCATTCTGGAATCGGGAGGAGGTACTGTCAACGCAGCCTTGGTGAGCGGCACGTGCAGGCCAGATCAGGATCGGACAACGCGCGTTCGCCTTGCAAAGCCCGCCGCAAAAAAAGAGGCCGCACATCGGCGGCCCCTTGGTTACGGCTGAAGATCGGCGCTCAGACTTCGACGCCCTGGCTCTGCAGGTATTCGTCGTAGGTGCCGAGGTAGTCGGTCAGCGTGCCGTTCGGGCGCACTTCGATCACGCGCGTAGCCAGCGCGCTAATCAATTCGCGGTCATGCGACACGAAGATCAGCGTGCCTTCGTACTTGTCCAGCGCGATCTGCAGCGACTCAATGGATTCCATGTCCATGTGGTTGGTCGGCTCGTCCAGTGCCAGAACGTTGTGACGGCCCAGCATCAGCTTGCCCCAGATCATGCGGCCCTTCTCGCCACCGGAAAGCACCTTCACGCTCTTCTTGATGTCGTCGGCCGAGAACAGCAAGCGGCCCATCGTGCCACGCAGCGATTGGTCGTCGTCGCCGGCCTGCGTCCACTGGCTCATCCAGTCCATCAGGTCGCGGTCTTCGGGGAATTCTTCGTAGGTGTCCTGCGGCATGTAGCCGACATTGGCGTTCTCGGCCCACTTGACGGCGCCGCCGTCGACCTCGATGCCGCGCTGTACGCCGGTCTTCACAGCGCCGTTCAGCAGGCAGCGCAGCAGCGTGGTCTTGCCCGCGCCGTTCTCACCGATGATGGCAATCCGCTCGCCCGCGCGCACGGCCATGGTCAGGCCATCGAAAATCTTGCGGTCGTACGTCTTGCGTGCGTTGTCGGTTTCCACCGCCAGGTTGTGCAGCTTCTTCTCCATCTCGAAACGGACGAAGGGGTTCTGGCGCGACGACGGTTTGATGTCTTCCACCTTGATCTTGTCGATCATCTTCAGGCGCGACGTGGCCTGGCGGGCCTTGGACTTGTTGGCCGAGAAGCGGCGCACGAAGTCCTGCAGGTCGGAGATGCGTTCCTTGGCCCGCGCGTTGGCAGCCTGCAGGCGTTCACGCGCCTGCATGGAGGCTTCCATGTAGTCGTCGTAATTGCCCGGGTAGACCTTGAGCGTGCCGTAGTCCATGTCGGCCATGTGCGTGCAGACCGAGTTCAGGAAGTGGCGATCGTGGGAAATGATGATCATGGTGGAATTGCGCTCGTTGAGCACCGATTCCAGCCAGCGGATCGTGTTGATGTCGAGGTTGTTGGTCGGCTCGTCCAGCAGCAGCACGTCCGGGTTCGAGAACAGCGCCTGCGCCAGCAGCACGCGCAGCTTCCAGCCGGGCGCGACGTTGCTCATCGTGCCGTTGTGCTGGTCGGTCGGAATGCCCACGCCCATCAGCAGTTCACCCGCACGCGATTCGGCGGTGTAGCCGTCGTATTCGGCGTACTTGGCCTCCAGGTCGGCGGCCTTCATGTAGTCGTCGTCGGTCGCTTCCGGGTTCGCGTAGATGGCATCGCGCTCCTGCGCGGCGGCCCACATTTCGGTGTGGCCCATCATCACCACGTCCAGCACGCGCATGTCTTCATAGGCGAACTGGTCCTGGCGCAGCTTGCCCAGGCGCACGCCCGGTTCCAGGATCACGTTGCCCGCGCTTGGCTCCAGATCGCCGCCCAGGATCTTCATGAAGGTCGACTTGCCGCAGCCGTTGGCGCCGATCAGGCCATAGCGATTGCCCTCGCCAAACTTGACCGAGATGTTCTCGAACAAGGGCTTGGGCCCGAACTGCATGGTGATGTTGGCGGTGGAAAGCACGTGGAAACCTTGATTTGGAAAGCGATGATCTGGCGCGGCAAGCACTTGGCCGTTCGCCATTTGGGGAACCGAATATTTTACCACCCGGACGTGACCGGGATGGCCGGGGGCTATGCCTTCAGTGTCGGATACCCCGACAAGTGCAGCGTAAAGCCCGTGGCGTCGACATCCAGCTCGGCCTGTGCGCCAATCGGCAGCGTCGCCTTGGTCGGACAATGGCCGAATGGCAAGCCTGTGACGACCGGAATCGACAGGCGTTCGGCCAAGTAATCACGCATGGCGTCGAAATCGTAGCCGGCGTCGTACGGCGTGGTGCGATAGCCAGAAAAATCGCCCAGTACCAGCGCCTGCTGGGCATCGAGCACGCCGGCCTGCTGCAATTGCAGCAGCATGCGTTCCACGCGGTACGGATGCTCGTTGATGTCCTCAACAAACAATATGCCGTCGCGAATCTCGGGCAGATACGGCGTGCCGATCAGGCTGCACAGCATGGCCAGATTGCCGCCCCAGAGCGTACCGGCAATGCGCCCGGGCCGCGCGCAGCCACTGGGTTGAGGCACATCCACGCGCAACGCATAGGTGGGGCTGCGCAAAATGCCCCAGAAGTGCTCGACCATGAACGGGTCGACCTTCTCCAGTCCGAAGTCCGAACACAGGTGCGGGCCGGCAAACGTCACGCCGCCCGTGGCCGCCAGGTACGCCAATGAGAACACGGTGAAATCGCTGTGGCCAACGATGATGGCGTCAGTGGCCTGCGCGCGACGACCGATGTCGATGAAGTCGATATGGTCCAGCAGGCGCGTGAGGCCGTAACCGCCGCGGATCGCCATGGCGATTTCCTGACCGCTGCCCGCGCCGATCTGGTTCAGGTCAGCCAACCGTGCGAGTTCACCACCGGCAAAACGCTGATGCTGCCGGCTCAGGCACTCTCGGTTGACGACCGTGCAGCCCTGCGCTTCCAGCGCCGCCACACCGCGCTCGGCGATGGCCGCATCGTTCGGATAACCGGAAGGCGCAATCAGGCGGACAGTGGTCATGTGGCGGATTCGTCAGGTTCGGTGGGAGCCAGGCGCGCCGCACGTTGACTGGCTCGGCGCTCGGCGAAGAAGGCGCGCAGCATATCGCCGCATTCCTGCGCGAGCACGCTGCCGGTGATGGCGGTCTGGTGGTTCAGCCGCGTTTCTGCAAACAGGTCGAGGATGCTGCCGGCGGCGCCCGTCTTGGGGTCCGGCGCGCCATACACGACGCGCGCCACGCGAGCATGCAGCATGGCGCCGGCGCACATCACGCAGGGCTCCAGCGTCACGAAGACTTCGCAGTCGGGCAGGCGGTAGTTGCCGAGATGTTCAGCGGCTTGGCGCAGGGCGCGCATCTCGGCATGCGCAGAGGGGTCATGCGTGCCGATCGGGGCGTTGTAACCGACCCCAACGATCTCATTGCCGCGCACGACCACAGCACCCACCGGTACTTCGCCCTGCCCCCACGCGAACTTGGCCTGCACGAGGGCCTGCTGCATCCAGTAGCCGTCACGCTCGTGGGCGGACATGTCGGCAGGCGGCGCGAGAACGTGGGACGTCGTCATGCGTGCGGGGAAGATCGTCAATCCTGCTCGTGCGGGCGCGCGAGTTTCACGTCGGCCCAGCAGTTCGGGGTTTCGTACAGCACGAGCTTGGACAGGCGCAGATGGTGCCCGAACGTGTTGCGGAACACGGGCTCTAGAATGTCGAACGCAACCTGTGCGAGGTTCTCGACGGTGGGCACGTCATTCAGCACGACGGTCTTGTGACCGCCTTCCATATCGTTCAGGAATTCGACCAGCTTGGTATCGCCGCGATAGACGAGGAAAGCGTGGTCCCACAGGTCGACGAGATGCTTGTTGGCGAGCTGTTTGACGTCGCCGAAGTCGAGGATCATGCCGTCGTCGGCAGCCTTGTCGTTGTGCAGGACTTCGCCGGTGAGCGTGAGTTCGAGCTGGTAGCGATGCCCGTGCAGGTTGCGGCACTGGCCGACATGGCCTGGGATGCGGTGGCCGGCGTCGAATTCGAGCCGGCGCGTGATGGAAACGGTCTTGGTCATGGAGCAAGGTGGCGGCAGCAGGCGCCGCGAAACGGCTGGAACCGGCAGAAAACCGGGGACAAAGTGCTGCGGCCCGCCTTAGCGGATGCCCAGCATCTTATGGGTTTGCAGCGACAGGCGCCAGCGCGGCCGGCGCTGGCACAGCTCAACGGCGAGCGCCGTATTCTGCCGGGCAAGCGGGCCGTCCATGGCCTGCAGGAAGAAATGCTGGAAATCCAGCCGTTCGTATGCGTCGAGGTCCTGTCCGTCTTGCGGAATCACCACTTTCAGCTCGTCGCCGCGCGTGACGACGAGTTCAGAGCCCATCTTGGGGCTCACGCACACCCAGTCGATGCCTTCCGGCACGGCGATGGTGCCGTTGGTCTCGATGGCGATTTCGAAGCCGCGTGCGTGCAGCGCGTCGATCAGAGGTTTGTCGAGTTGCAGCAGCGGCTCGCCGCCGGTGCAGATGACGAGCGGCTTGCCGCCCGCGGCGTTGGCTGGCCATTCGGCGGCAACGGTATCGGCAAGTGCATCGGCAGTGGTGTATTTGCCGCCTTGTGTGCCGTCCGTGCCGACGAAATCGGTGTCACAGAATTGGCAGACGGCAGTGGCGCGATCGGCTTCGCGCCCACTCCAGAGATTGCAGCCGGCAAAGCGGCAGAAGACAGCTGCACGGCCGGTGTTGGCACCTTCGCCTTGCAGCGTGTAGAAAATTTCCTTAACGGCGTAAGTCATGTCTGAACGGTGGCATTCACAGGAGAACGCCGCAAAATCGACGCCATTCCCGCGCAAACCGTACCAGTGCCCACTAGTGATTAACCCGATATTGTTTCACAAATCGGGCTGTTACGCCGCCCTACCCGCAGAAGGACGTCAGCGTCACAAAGGAAAAAGCGCCCTCTGGCGTGAGCCATGCCGCAAAAATGAAGGCGGCGCCGGCCGCCGCCAGTGCCCACGCCGTCCATCGTTTGAGCTGCGCGTTCATGCCGGTTGCGCCACCGGCGTGCGCGCGAGTTGGCGATCGTCGATCGGCCAGTGCAGCAGCGCGGCCACCACGCCGAGCGCCATCGCGCCAAACCAAATCGCGTCGTAGGAATGCAGGTGGTCGTACACCACGCCGCCCAACCATACGCCCAGGAACGCGCCGATCTGGTGGCCAAGGAACACGAAACCGAACAGCGTGCCGATATAGCGCACCCCGAACACCTGCGACAGCAGCCCGTTTGTCAGCGGCACCGTGCCCAACCATAGCAGGCCCATCACGATGGCAAACGCATACAGGGTTGCCGGCGACAGCGGCAGCAGGATGAACAGCGCAATCGCCGCCGTGCGAATCAGGTACAGGAGCGAGAGCAGATACTTGCGCCGGAACAGCCCGCCCAGCGCGCCGCAATAATACGTGCCGACGATGTTGGCGGCGGCAATCAGCGCCAGTGCGACCATGCCGTGTCGGCCGGTGAGCCCTTTGTCGAGCAGGTACGCCGGCATGTGCGCACCGATGAAGGCGAGCTGGAAGCCGCACGTCAGAAAACCGAGATTCAGCAGCCAGAAACCGCGGTGAGAAAAGGCCTCGCAAATGGCCGCGCCCATGCTCTGGTGCGCTTCCTGTGCGGCGGCAGTCGAGATTTTTTCGCGCAACGGCGTGGCCAGCGGCACGAACATCGCCATGACCACAGCCATGACCACCAGCGCCGTCACCCAGCCGACCGTGCTCAGCAAGCCCTGTGCGGTCGGCACCATCACGAACTGGCCGACACCGCCCACCGCACCGGCCACGCCCAGCGCCCAACTGCGCCGCTCAGGGGGCGTCAATCGGCTGATTGCGCCATACACAACGCCGAACGACGTGCCTGACAGCCCCAACCCGATCAGCCCGCCCGCCGACAGCGTGAAACCCAGCGGCGTGCCGGCATGTGCCATCAGCAGCAAACCGAGCGCATACGCCACGATGCCCGCAACGACCACTTTGGCTGCCCCGTAGCGGTCAGCCAGCATGCCCGCAAATGGCTGGGCTGCACCCCAGATGAGGTTCTGCAACGCGATCGCCAGGCCGAAGGTTTCGCGTGTCCAGCCGTGATCCATGGTGACCGGCACGAGGAAGAGGCCTTGCACGTGGCGAATGCCCAGCGCAAGGCCGATCACCGCCCCGCCGGCCAGTACCGGCAACCAGGGCGATTGGGTGAGAGATTTCGATGTCATGAGCGTTTTTTCTCCGATGTGACTGACATTCCCGCTTTGCAAGCGTGCTCAATGTGCATTTGGCTGGAATGTCGCCTGATGGCTTATTAAATTTCGCCATATCCTGCTTCTCAACTGACCTTTGAGAACGCCTTGCATGAGGAAAACGCATGTCGACTCCCCTGGTTAGGTTGGCCTCCCTGGACTTGCTGCGCGGTTTCGTGGCGGTGGGCCGGCGCATGAGCATCACGCTCGCGGCCGATGACCTGTGCCTGACGCAATCCGCCGTGAGCCGGCAGGTGTCGGCGCTGGAAGAGGCGTTGGGCGTGAAGCTGCTGGTGCGCGGGCACCGTTCGATCGCGTTCACGCCCGAGGGTGAACGCCTGTTCCGCAGCGCCGACAGCGCCGTGCAGCAGTTGCAGGACGCCATTGGCGCCCTCCGCGTGGCGGCCGAACGCCGGCCGGTCACGATCACGGCCAGCATCGGCGTCACAGGCTTGTGGCTGCTGCCGCGCTTGGCGCGCTTCCAACAGCAGTACCCCGACATCGACGTGCGCGTGGCCACCAACAACCGCCTCGTCGACCTGAAGAACGAAGGCATCGAGCTTGCCATCCGGTATTGCCCACCGGGCGATGCACCGCCCGGCGCAATCCGGCTGTTTGGGGAAACCGTTGCGCCGGTCGCGCATCCGTCGCTGGGGCTGCGCTCGCTGGATTCCGCCGAGGCGCTTGCCGGCCTGACGCTGCTCGATTTTGACGACCGAGACCTGCGCCGCCCGTGGCTCCAGTGGACCGACTGGCTGGCCGCCGCCGGCTGGAGTCACGCCAAACCGCGCACCGTGCTGCGCTTCAACCAGCACGACCAGATCATCCATGCGACGGTGGCCGGTCGGGGCATCGCCCTCGGGCGCCTGGAACTGATCGCCCCGCTGTTGGCCGACGGCCGTCTGGTCACCATACCGACTATCGCGCCTGGGGTGCGCAACACGCATGCGTACTGGCTGATCCAGTCCGAGCCGAACCCGCGCCGCGATGTGCGCGATGTGGCCGCCTGGATTTGCTCGGAGGCAGCCACCCAGGCTACACATGCGTCTGGCGCATCCGAACTTGCGTGACACGCCGCGCAACTTCGCCCAGGACCGCGACATTTACACGCCCGAGGCCGCGGCCAAAGAACTGACGGCGCTCGGCTTGCCTGCCGACGCCATCCTGACGCAGGCGCAGTCCGACACCAGCAAGCCCCGCCTGCGCGAACAAACGCACATCGCGCAGATTCGTGGCATCTTTGGCGCTCCCACGTTCTTTGTTGGCGACGCGATGTTCTGGCGCAATGACCGCCTGGACGATGCGCTCGCCTGTGCCGCAGCATTGCAGTCCAGCCCCCATCCACTTCACACCGGATAGACCATGGCAACCCAGATCGAAAAAGCTCACGCCTTCCGCGCGCTGCACGAGCGCAGCGGCACCTTCGTGATCCCCAACCCGTGGGACCGGGGCTCGGCCCGGCTGCTGGCGTCGCTCGGCTTCGAAGCATTGACCAGCACCAGCGCGGGCTTCGCGTTCTCGCGCGGGCAGCCGGACTATGGCGTCGGCCGCGACACCATCCTCGCGCATGTGGCCGACCTGGCTGCTGCCACGGATGTGCCCATGGCTGCCGATCTGGAAAACGGTTTTGCCGATGAGCCGGAAACGGTAGCAGAGACGATCCGCCTGGCAGGCGCCACCGGCATCGTCGGCGGCTCGATTGAGGACGCCACGGGCCGCGCAGATGCGCCGATCTATTCGCTAGAGGCATCGGTGGAACGCGTGCGCGCTGCGGTGGAGGCTGCGCGCTCGCTGCCGTTTCCGTTCACGCTCACTGCGCGCGCCGAAAACTTCCTGCACGGCCGCAACGACCTTGCCGACACGATCCGCCGCCTGCAAGCCTTCCAGGACGCCGGCGCCGACGTGCTCTACGCTCCGGGCCTGAAAACGCGCGACGAGATCGCCACGGTGCTGCGCGAGATCGATCGCCCACTCAATGTGCTGATGGGCTTTGCCGACGGCAACCTGAGCGTGGCCGAACTGGCCGAACTGGGCGTCAAGCGCATCAGTGTGGGCGCCACGCTGGCACGGGTGGCCATGGGTGCGTTCCAGCGTGCGGCGGAAGAACTGCGCACCGCCGGCACGTTCAACTTTGCGCACGATGCCGCCAGCGGGGCCAAGCTCAACGGCCTCTTTGCGCAGTTCGCCTGACGCTCGCCGCTAAACAAAAGCAATCAACCATGGTGCCCTCCCCAACCCACGCCAAACCGCCCGGCGGCCTGCGCCAGATTCCCGCCGGCATCTGGGTGCTCGGCTGCGTTAGCCTGCTGATGGACATCGCCTCCGAGATGATCCACAGCCTGCTGCCGCTGTTCATGGTGTCGGTGCTGGGGGCAAGTGCCTTGTCGGTCGGACTGATCGAGGGCTTGGGCGAATCGACCGCGCTCATCGTCAAGATATTCTCCGGCACGCTGAGCGACTACCTCGGCAAGCGCAAGGGCTTGGCGGTCTTCGGCTATGCGCTCGGCGCACTGTCCAAGCCGTTGTTCGCCATGGCGCCCACGGCGGGCATTGTATTGACAGCACGCCTGCTGGACCGTGTCGGCAAGGGTATCCGCGGTGCGCCGCGCGATGCGCTGGTCGCCGACATTGCTCCGCCTGCGCTGCGCGGCGCGGCCTTCGGGCTGCGGCAGGCGCTCGATACCGTGGGCGCGTTTCTGGGGCCGCTTCTGGCCGTCGGGCTGATGCTGCTGTGGGCCGATGATTTCCGCGCCGTGTTCTGGGTGGCCGTGGTGCCTGGGCTGTTATCCGTAGCGCTGCTGATGTTTGGCCTGCGCGAGCCAGAGACCCACAACGGCGCCCGCCGCACCAATCCGATCCGCCGTGCCAACCTCCAGCGGCTGAACAGCGCGTACTGGTGGGTGGTGATGATCGGCGCGGTCTTCACCCTGGCACGCTTTTCAGAGGCCTTCCTGGTCCTGCGTGCCCAGCAGGGCGGCATTCCGGTCGCACTGGTGCCGCTGGTCATGGTGGCGATGAACGTCGTCTATGCGCTGGCGGCGTATCCGTTCGGCAAGCTCTCAGACCGCATGAGCCATACAAAGCTCCTGGCGCTCGGGCTGGTGGTCTTGATTGCCGCCGATGTGGTGCTTGGTCTGTCCGCCCATTGGAGCGTGGTCGTCGTGGGCGTGGCGTTGTGGGGCGTGCACATGGGCATCACGCAGGGCTTGCTGGCAACCATGGTCGCCGATACTGCACCGGCCGATTTGCGCGGCACCGCATACGGCATGTTCAACCTGGTAAGCGGACTGGCCATGTTGGGCGCCAGCGTTCTGGCCGGGCTGCTGTGGGACAAGCTGGGCGCAGCCGCAACGTTCCACGCGGGGGCGTTATTCTGCGTGCTGGCGTTGGGGCTGCTGGCGATACGAGGGAAGTCTTCGGGGCCGATCACGTAACGTTCGGCTGCACCCTGAACCAGTCCACCAGAAAATCCAACATCGCCCGCAGCGCCGCCGGCATCTGCCTGCGCGAGCTGTACACGCCATGAATGCCCAGCGCCTGCGGCGCGTGCTCAGGCAACAAGCGCACGAGTTGCCCGCTGGCGATCAGCGGTGCGGCCGCAAACACCGGCTGTAACGCAATGCCCGCGCCCTCTCGTGCCGCTGTCAGTAACACCATCGACTCATTCGCACTCAGATTGCCGCCCACCGGCACATCCGACGGGGCACCCGTCTTCGCATCCGTGAACTTCCACAGGCTTTTGCCGAAGTACGAATACGTCAGGCAGTTGTGAACGGCCAAGTCCTCCACGCGCCGCGGTGTGCCATGCGCGGCCAGGTACGACGGTGCCGCTACCACGACCGATTCGCACACGCCCAGCGGGCGCGCAATCAGGTTCGGGTCAAGGTCATTGGTAATGCGCACGGCCAGGTCGATGCGCTCTTCCACAAGGTTGATGGTGCGATTGTCGACCACCAGATCGACCGCCGTTTGCGGATAGCGCCGCAGGTAACCTGTCACCGCTGCACTCAAGATCTGCTGCGCCAGGGATTGCGCACAGGCAATGCGCAGGAGCCCGCGCGGCGAATCGGCTTCGGGGCCATCCGCCACGGCCATCTGTGAAGCGATTTCCAGCATCTGGCGGCAGCGCGCGAGCGTGGCTTCACCGGCCGGCGTCAGGCCGATGCGGCGCGTGGTCCGATGCAGCAGCCGCGCGCCGGACCAGGCCTCCATCTGCGCCAGATAACGCGTGACCATCGCGCGAGACATGTCGAGCCCTTCGGCGGCGCCGCTCAGACTGCCGCGCTCGACGATCGCCACAAACACTTCGGCAGACGTAATGCGATCCATATTTGATCGATTGGCGAAACAAATATGCGCATCTTAGGTGGTTTTTTGATCGAATCAAGCAACCTACAGTAGCGGCATCGCACTCACCACATCCAACTGGAGAAACTCGATGCCCCTGCTCCGCACCCTGCTTGCCGCCGCCCTTGCCACAGCCGGCCTGATTGCCCACGCCGGCGCACCGGCGCCACTGCACCTTGATGTCTACAACCCTGGCGACAAGGGCATCTTCCCCGTGTCGTCGGAAATCATCGCCGGCGCACACGAGGCCATCCTGATCGACGCGCAATTCCAGCGCAGCGACGCGCAAGCGCTCGTGCAGAAACTCAAGGCCAGCGGCAAGACGCTTACCACCGTCTACATCAGCCATAGCGATCCGGATTATTACTTCGGGCTGGATGTCATCCGCGCGGCATTCCCGAAGGCGAAGATCGTGGCCACGCCGCAAACGGTGGCCGCCATCAAGGCATCGATGGACGGCAAGCTGGCCTACTGGGGCCCGATCCTGAAAGACAATGCGCCCAAGGCGCTCGTGCTGCCCGAAGTGCTGCACGCCAACCACCTGACGCTGGAAGGCCGCGCCATCGAGATCAAAGGCCTGAACGGCCCGAACCCGGCACGCACGTATCTGTGGATTCCCTCCATCGAGACCGTGGCCGGCGGCGTGGTGGTCTTCAACGGCGATCACGTATGGGTGGCCGACACGCAGACGCGCGAATCGCGCCTGGGCTGGCTGCAGACGCTCGACAGCATCGAGGCGCTCCACCCGACGACGGTGGTGCCCGGGCACTTCACCGGGGCAATGCCCAAGGGGCTGGAGGCAGTGCGCTTTACGGCGGATTACCTGAAGACCTTCGAGGTACAGGCCGCGAAGGCCGACAATTCGGCAGCGCTGGTCAAGGCGATGAAGGCTGCGTACCCGACGCTGGCCGGCGATGCATCGCTGGACTTGAGCGCCAAGGTCATCAAGGGCGAAATGAAGTGGCCGCAGTAAGCTGGCCCGTCACATGGAAAACAACATGACGACGTTGCATTACATCTACGACCCGTTGTGCGGCTGGTGCTACGGCGCCGCGCCGCTGGTGGAAGCCGCACGGACCGTGCCCGGCCTGACGATCGCATTCCACGGCGGTGGGATGCTCGCCGGCCCGAATCGCCGCGCAGTCACGCCGCAGTGGCGCGACTACGTGATGCCGCACGACCACCGCATCGCAGAATTGACCGGCCAACCCTTTGGCCAGCCCTACTTTGAAGGCCTGTTGCGCGACACGACGGCCGTGATGGATTCGGAGCCGCCCATTACCGCCGTGCTCGCGGCGCAAGCGCTTGGCGGCTGCGGGCTGGACATGATCCACCGCATCCAGCGCGCGCATTACGAAGAAGGCCGACGCATTGCCGACGTGCCTGTACTGCGCGAGCTGGCCGCGGAGATCGGCCTATCGCCCGAAGCATTCGATGCGGGATACGCGCAGCAAGCCGGCAGCCCGACGCAGAAGCACATCGCGCAAAGCCGGCAGTGGCTCGATCGTGTCGGTGGTCAGGGTTTTCCGACGTTTGCGCTGGAAGATGCGGAAGGCCAGCTCGGCATCATCGATATCGGCCCGTGGCTTGGCAACCCGGAGCACTGGGCACAAGCATTGACCCAGCACATCGGCGCGCCGGCCCCGGCCAGCGAAGCCGATGGCCCTGTCTGCGGCCCGGACGGTTGCGCTTGACGGTGTGGCAGCTCAGCCCTTGAGCTGCCAGCGGGCAAGTTCGTCGTAACGCGTCTTGCCCAGCCAGCTATGGATGAGAACGAACTCGCGCACCGTCCAGGTAATGGGCTCGACCGCCTTCGGCGCAAAGCCGCCGCGGTCATACAGCAGCGTGATGTGCGGCTTGAACGTCCCGCGCGGCACCGGCACGGCGGCATGCTGGAGCGTTTCGCCCAGCGCCGCCTGAAACGCCATCAAACCGGCCACACCTTCATCGCCCAAGAGAACAAATGGCCGGTGATCGCGCCGGCCATGAAAGCTCACCACCTGGTTGAGCGTGGCATCGAATGCCGGCAAGGCCAGGCTGTCCGCCGCTGCGCGCACGCGCGCCACGATATCGTCAGGCGGCAGATGAACGAAATCGCCCAGATGATGCAGCGTGACATGCAGACGCTCCGTACGCAGCGCCTTGCCTTTGAAACCCACCACGGGCCGCAATTGTTCGATCAGGCGCGCAATGCGCCCTGCAGTTTCGACGTCAGGTTTGACCGCCAGAAACAGGCGATGCGCAGGCAACTGCGGGGTGGCTTCGAATCCGGGAAGGGTCAGCTGGGTCACGGCAGGGTCGTCAAACGCCGGTTGGCGATCTATCCATTATCAACGCCCGCATGACGTCTCGCTGAAAGTCCTGCTGACCGCATCAAAAACAACGCCCGGCGGTGACAACCTGCCGGGCGTGGTCTTTGCAGATGTGATGCAGCGATCAGATATCGAAGAACACGGTCTCGGCGCCGCCATCGGGCGTGTCTTGCAGGCGCACGTCGAAGGTGTAGACCACCTCGCCGTTACGCTCGCTGCGCTGGGCAATCAGCGTCTTTCGGCGCACTTCCCACTCGATGCCGTTCAGTACCGGGTCCGTACCGTTGGCTGCAGCCTCATCGCTGAAGTACACGCGGGTATGCAGGCCGAGGTTGATGCCGCGTGCAAACAGGATCATGCAGATGTGCGGTGCCTGCGTCGACCCGCTGCGGCCGGCCACCGCGCCCGGCTTGATGGTGTCGAAACGATAGACGCCCGTATCGAAATCCGCGCCGGCTCGGCCCCAGCCACGGAATGCCGGGTCGACAGCCTTGTCCTGCCGGTCTGCGGGATGCGCGTATTTGCCGTCGGCGTTGGCTTGCCAGATCTCGATCAGCACATCACGCACGAGCGAGCCGGAGCCATCGTAGACGCGGCCTTCCAGCGCGATGCGTTCGCCGCGCGTGGCCGGCGTGGTGAGTACGCTGCCGAATTCCTTGTCGTAGATGTCGAAACCGGCCTGGCGTGGTGCAAGGCCGATGTGCACATACGGGCCGCCCGTCTGCGACGCGGTTTCGTTGAAATGCGCGAATGGCGGCGTTGCCGTCATGGCCGCTGCCTGGTCCCGTTCGAGCGATTCACGCAGTGTGGTCGTGGTCATCACTTGGCTCCTTGCAGGGCGGGCACGGCGTTCTCGAAATGCGTGGCACGGCGGCCGCGCAGCGTGATGTCGAAGCGGTAGCAGCGGCTGTCGAGCGGCACGTGGTTTGCCGTGTCATGCAGCGCAATCAGGCCTCGCACCTGCTCTTCGCTAGGGATGGTCTTGATGATGGGGCATTGCGCGATCATCGGGTCGCCCTCGAAGTACATCTGCGTGATCAGGCGCTGCGCCCAACCGTCGCCGGAGAGCGAGTAATGGATGTGCGACGGGCGCCAATCGTTGATGCGGTTGCGCCACGGATACGGGCCGGGCTTGATGGTGCGATAGACGTAGTAGCCGTTGGCATCCGTCAGCATGCGGCCGCAGCCGCCGAAGTTCGGGTCGATCGGCGCGATGTACTGGTCCTTCTTGTGGCGGTAGCGGCCGCCGGCGTTGGCCTGCCATACCTCCACCAGGGCGTTCGGCACGGGACGGCCGAACTCGTCGCGCACGTAGCCGTGGACGATGATGCGCTCGCCGATCGGCAGGCCTTCCTTGGCGTAGTTGAGGATGAGATCGTTGTCGAGCGCGCCCAGGTCGTCGGCATGGAACACCGGTGCGGTCGTTTCCGACAGCGTGTTGAGCGTGGAGATGAGCGCGTTGCGCGGCGAGCGCAGCACGCTAGTCTTGTAGCCGGGCGTCAGTGCGAGCGGATGCTGCGCGGTGTCGCGCTGGGCGAATTCGCCGGTGCCGGAAAGCGGCAGGGTCATGGGGCGTCTCCTTATGAAACTTATGAAATCGTGGGAAGACTGTATCGCCGCCAAAAAGTGAAGTAAATTGACTTCTTATCGGAAAATCGATAACCCCACGTTATGGAAAGAGTCTTTTCGGCCGACCTGCCGTCCCGCATCCGGTTTCGCCATCTGAGCTGCTTTGTCGCCATCGCGCAGGAGCGCAACCTGCGGCGCGCTGCCGAGCGGCTGCACCTGAGCCAGCCAGCGGTCTCGAAAACACTGGGTGAACTGGAAGCGCTGGCCGGTGTGCAACTCGTGGAGCGCGGCCGGCAAGGTGCACGGCTCACCGCTGCCGGCGAGCAATTCCTCCGGCATGCGGTGGGCGTGACGCAGGCGCTTGAATCGGCCACTGCCGCACTGATGGGGTCGACGGATGCTTCCGCGCCAGTCGTGCATGTGGGCGCCCTGCCGACGGTGGCGAGCAGCCTGCTGCCCCAGGCGATTGCGCATCTGCACGCGCAGCGCCCGCATGCCGGTGTGCGCTTGCGTACCGGCACCAATGTCGAGCTGCTGACCGCGCTCAAGGCCGGCGAACTCGACTTCATCGTCGGGCGCATGGCCGAGCCGGATCGCATGCAGGGGCTGTCGTTCGAACTGCTGTATGCCGAGCCGCTGGCGCTGGTCGTGCGGCCCGGGCATCCGCTGTTGATGCAGCCCGGGGCATCGGCTTCGTTGCAGGCGGTGCTGGACTACCCGCTGGTGATCGCCACGCCGGGAACAGTGCCGCGCCATCACACCGAGGCGCTGTTCCAGACGCACGGGCTGCGCTTGCCCGCGGGTGTGACGGAAACGCTTTCGGTGTCCGTTGCACGGTTGCTGGCGTGTCGATCCGACGCGGTGTGGATCACGCCCGAGCGCTCCGCCGCCGACGACCTGGCGCACGGGCAACTTGCCCGTCTGAACATCACCACGTCCAGCACCAAGGAACCCGTCGGCTTGCTGCGCAGAAGCGACGCCACACCAAGCGAATTGGCCGGCGCCTTCATGGAACTGTTGACCGAACTGGCGCAAGCGCCCCACTGAGCCGCTCCGCCTTCAAAAAAAATGCCGACCTCATGGCCGGCATTTTTGCGTTCGAGGCGCAGATCAGCGGTGCGCCATCTCCACGTCATCCGCAGCATCGAAGACACTGCGATCGGTCTGTCCGAGCAATTGGCTGGTGATCGTTCCAGCAGTCATCGAACCATTGACGTTGAGCGCGGTACGGCCCATGTCGATCAGGGGCTCGATGGAGATCAGCAACGCCACGAGCGTCACCGGCAAGCCCATGGCCGGTAACACGATCAATGCCGCGAAAGTGGCGCCGCCACCCACGCCTGCCACGCCAACCGAGCTGAGCGTGACGATCGCCACCAGCGTGGCAATCCACACCGGATCAAACGGGTTGATGCCGACGGTGGGCGCCACCATGACTGCCAGCATGGCGGGATACAGGCCCGCGCAACCGTTCTGGCCAATGGTGGTGCCAAACGAGGCGGCGAAGCTGGCAATCGACTCCGGCACGCCGATGCGCCGCGTCTGCGCCTCGATGCTAAGCGGAATGGTCGCGGCACTGGACCGGCTCGTGAACGCGAAAGACAGCGCCGGCCAGACCTTGCGGAAGAAGCGAAGCGGATTGATGCCGTTGAGCGTGAGCAGCACGGCATGTACGCCAAACATGATCGCCAGGCCCAGGTAAGACGCCACCACGAAGCCGCCGAGCTTGATGATGTCCTGCACGTTGGACACGGCCACCACGTTGGTCATCAGCGCAAGCACGCCGTAAGGCGTCAGGCGAATGACAAGCCGCACGAGCTTCATCACCCAGGCCTGCGCGGTATCGATGGCGGTCAGCACGCGCTCGCCCTTGACTGCATCGTCCTTAAGCAGGTTCAACGCCGCCACACCCAGGAACGCCGCGAAGATCACCACGCCGATGATGGACGTCGGCTTGGCGCCGGTCAGCTCGGCAAACGGGTTCTTCGGGATAAAGGACTGCACCAGTTGTGGCACCGACAGGTCCGCCACCCTGCCGACATAGCTGTCTTGGATGGCAGTCAGCCGGGCCGTTTCCTGCGCGCCTTGCACCAGCCCCTGCGCAGTCAGCCCAAACAGGTTGGTGACGAACACCCCGACCAGCGCGGAGATCAACGTCGTGAGCAGCAGCGTGCCGATCGTCAGCACGCTGATCTTGCCCAGCGACGCCGTGCTGTTGAGCTTGGCAACCGAGTTCAGCACAGAGACCAGCACGAGCGGCATGACGATCATCTGCAGCAGCTGGATATAGCCGCCGCCAACGATGCTGAACCAGGAGATCGACTGCTTGAGCGTCGCGCTGTCGTCACCATAGATGAGATGCAGCACCAGGCCGAAAACGATGCCCAGCACCATGCCAAGCAGCACACGTTTGGCCAGACTCCAGCTCGCGTTCACGCGCCCCAGAGCAAGCAGGATGACGACAAAAGTCGCGATATTCAGTAAGAGCGGAAGGTTCATGTTCCTTTGAGTCGCACGTTGCGATCGAAATCGAGCCGGAATCTTACGCCAGTTGCACAAAGGTTGCCCGAGCACGGATCGCATCAAAAATGCAGGCCAATCCGCCGTAGATCCAGCACAGGCTTGGCTTTACGGCTGACGCACTGCCGTGTGCGGTGACGAGGAATGCCCGTGCGCGAATGCTCGCAACGCCCAGTCCCCCCGCGCGCGAGTGGCTTTCCGAGAACGAAAAAAAACCCGCACAAGTGCGGGCTGACAAGGAGCCGAGCGATCAGGAGGTCACGCTCAGTCAGAACGAGTGAACGATACCGGTGTAGGCACCCAGTTGGTTCTTACCCGGCGCCGGGTTGTTGTTGGTTGCTTCGACCGAGAAGTTGGCGGTAGCGCTGTTCTGCACCGTGCCCACGCTCGCGTACAGCATCGTGCGCTTGGACAGGTTGTAGTTGGCACCCGCCATGAACAGGTTGGCGTTGCCGCCACCGTGGTTCACGTTGACGCGATAGGCCGCGCCGATCAGCGTCAGCGCCGGCGTGACTTCATAGTTGATGCCCAGCCAGTAATGATTGGCCTTGGTCGGGGCGCCCGCTGCCGCATCCGGTGCAGACAGGTTTTCATACGCGGCAAACAGCTTCGCCTTGCCGATGGTGTACGTGCCGCCGATCGTCGCTTCCTTCGAGAAATTGAAGATGTCGCTGAACTTGCCGTTGCCGTCGCGGATCACGTCGTAGATCGCGCGCACTTCCAGCGGGCCGGCGGTGTAGACGGCGGACACGCCATCGCGACGGCTGTTCGTGAACGAGCCGGGTTGTTCACCCAGGCCGGTCTGCAGGCCGATCTGGAAGCCGCCCCAGGTCGGGCTTTGGTATTCGACGACGTTGTTGGCGCCCGGCCAGTTACGCCCGCGCACCAGCGTGGCCGAGCCGATGAACTGCTGGCCGGTCGGGTCCAGGAACCAGACGTCGTTGCTGATGAAGAGGTTCTTGCCGGCCGTCAACGTGCCCCAGGTCGGGCTGGACAGGCCGACGTACGAACGGCGATTAAACAGCGCGTCACCGTTGGTTTTGCCTTGCGCCGCGCCAAAGCCGGACTCCAGCCGGAAGACCGCCTGCAGGCCACCGCCCAGATCCTCCTTGCCCATGAACCCGAACATGCTGGTCCCCCACTGGTTGTCGGCGGCGCGCCAGAGGCTGCCGCCCGGGGAGGTCGCGGTGGGGGCGACGTTGTTCTGATAGTCGATGCCGCTGGCGACGCGGCCGTACAGCGTGACGTTGGTTTGTGCATGCGCGGCGCCAGCGGCCGCGCACACGATTGCCGCGCACAGCGGCCAAGTTACCCGTTTCTTCATTGTCATCTCCTCTCTCTGGTGTCATGCCGGCCACGGCCGGAATTGCTGCTACTGCGGTTGCTGTTGCAAATCGAAAATGCGGCTCATCGGTATCCACTTCTGCCCCGCGGGCGTCCAGGGGGTGGGCGCCTGAAACTGCCACATCAGCGCTTCCCATTCGCGGATCTTCGGGTCCGTGTCGGTGGCAAGCGCCATGCGCTCGGCGTCGTAGATGGCGTCGTCGGTATCCATCCACATCACCATGCGGGTGCCCAGCCGATAGATCTCCATGCCGATCACGCCGTGCACGCGCAGGTGGCGGGCGACTTCCGGCCAGATGCGTTGATGGTGGGCTTCGTACGTGGCGATGAGCGCCGCGTCGTCTTTCAGATCCAGAGCGAGGCAGTAGCGCATGGCAACCTCACGTCAGGGCACGGTCGAGGTGCGTGTAGCCACCATCGACAAATACCCACTGCCCCGTCGTGTGGGAGGCCTGCGCAGAGAGCAGGAAGACCGTGGTGCTGGCAATCTCGTCGGCGGTGGTCATGCGATGACCGAGCGGGATCTTCGACGTAATTGCCGCGAGCTTGGCATCGGGGTTGTCGAACGTGGCAATCCAGCGTTCATACAGCGGCGTCAGTACCTCCGCCGGAATGACCGCGTTGACGCGCACGCCATCCGGCGCCAGCGATGCCGCCCATTCCCGAGTGAGCGACAGCTGTGCACCCTTCGCGGCGGTGTACCCGCTCGTATTGCCTTGCCCCGTCAACGCCGTTTTCGACGAGATATTGACGATGGCCCCTCGGCTCGCTTTCAGGTGCGGCAGGCACAGATGTGCCATGACGTAGTAATGGATCAGGTTCTTCTCAAGCGAGCGCACGAAGGCGTCCCGGCCCGCGTCCAGCCCAACGCTGTCGTTGATGCCGGCGTTGTTGACAAGGCCATCGATATGTCCGAACTCGCGCACGGTTTCGTCCACCATGCCGCGGCAATCGACCTCATCTTCCAGGTCGAACTGGAAGAAGCGCGCCTTCGGCTGCCGGCGCATCAGCTCGGCTTCAAACGCCGGCGCCATTGGGCTCTTGCCACAGATGACGGGGATGGCCCCTTCGGCCGCCAATTGCAGCGAAATGGCCGCGCCAATGCCGGCTGCGCCGCCCGTGACGATTACGACTTTGTCTTGCAGATGCAAATCCATGGTTCAAGCCTTGAGTTGCAGGTTGTAGCAGCGGGCGGCGGTGCCACCCCAGAGGTCGGCGCGTTCAGTGGCGCTCAGTCGCTCTTCGGCCCAGACATGCAGCACGTCGTACACCGTGCCGTATGACGCCGCCAATTGGCACACAGGCCAATCCGACCCAAACATCACGCGGTTGGGACCGAACACGTCGAGTGCCACGTCAAGGCATTGGCGCGCGTGCTGAACGTCGCGCACGGTCACGCCTTTTCGCCAGTCGGCTTCAGTCAGCAGGCCGGAAAGCTTGCAGGCGACGTGCGGCATGTCCTTAAGTGGCGCAAGCGCAGCCCGCCACCTTGCCAGCGCCTGCGCATCACGCTCGAACGCTTCAAGCGGCGGCTTGCCCAGGTGATCCAGCACCAGCAAGTGACGATCGTGCCGGCCGCAGAAATCCACGGCGGGCTCCAGTTGGTGGCCAAACACCAGCACGTCGTACGTGTAGCCCCAGAGCTGCAGCAACGCGACGCCTTGTTCGAACGTCGGGTCCAATAGAAATGCGGCAACGTCCGGTTCGTCCTGCACGGTGTGCCGGAAGCCGACCAGTTTGTGCTCACCGCTCCTGGCTTCGAGGCGAGCCTCAAGATCGGCGGCATGCAAGTCTTCCCAGCCGACCACGCCGACAATCCAGTCGTGCGCAGCGGCGAGGCCCAGCAGAAAATCCGTCTCCTCACGCACCCCGCGCGCCTGGACGGCAATCGCAGCGTCCAGGCGTTGCGCGCGCAGTTCGGGCAGCAAGTTGGCAGGCAGGCGGTCTTCGGCCAGAGCTTCCATGCCGGGGCCGATCCAGGAATACGCCTCGGGTTGATAGCGCCAGAAATGCTGGTGCGCGTCTATTCGTGGCACGGGCAGCGCAGGTACCGTCATCGCATCAGCCTCGGAAGCGGTACTGCTCGAGCGATGCCGGTTTCATCGTGATGGAGAAACCCGGTGCCTGCGGCGGCAGATAGGCGGCGTTGCGTACCACGCAGGGGTCGACAAAGTGCTCGTGCAGGTGGTCGACGTACTCGACCACGCGGCCTTCGCGCGTGCCCGACACGCAGATGTAGTCGATCATCGACAGGTGCTGCACGTACTCGCACAGGCCCACGCCGCCGGCATGCGGGCACACCGGCAAGCCGTACTTGGCGGCCAGCAGCAACACAGCCAGGATCTCGTTCACACCGCCCAGCCGGCACGCGTCGATCTGCACGACATCGATGGCGCCGCGCATGATGAACTGCTTGAAGAGAATGCGGTTCTGGCACATCTCGCCGGTCGCCACCTTGACGGGGGCAACGGCTTCGCGAACCTTGCGATG
Organism: Ralstonia pickettii; assembly: GCF_000607165.1. Lineage (GTDB taxonomy): Bacteria > Pseudomonadota > Gammaproteobacteria > Burkholderiales > Burkholderiaceae > Ralstonia > Ralstonia holmesii. Next base: position 475,265 of record NZ_JFZG01000004.1, read on the forward strand.
GCCTTCCACATCGTCCGGGCTGGTCGGCTCTTCAATGAACCACGGCTTGGCGAAACCGAGTTCGCGCACCCAGTCGATGGCCTCCTTGACCTCCCAGACCTGGTTGGCATCGATCATCAGCTCGCGGTCCGGCCCGAGCACTTCGCGCGCGATCGAGACGCGGCGAATGTCGTCCTTCAGATCGCGCCCGACCTTGAGCTTGATATGGCGGAAACCGCTGTCGACGGCCTCGCGGCAGAGGCGGCGCAGCTTGTCGTCGTCATAGCCAAGCCAGCCGGCGGACGTGGTGTAGCACGGGTAGCCTTCCTGCTCCAGCGTGCGAATGCGGTCGGCCTTGCCGGGCGCCTGCTTGCGCAGCAGGTCGAGCGCTTCTTCGGGCGTGATGCCGTCGGTGATATAGCGGAAGTCGATGCAGCGCACGAACGCTTCCGGTGTGAGATCGGCCACCAGGCGCCACAGCGGCTTGCCTTCGGCCTTGGCCCACAGATCCCACGCTGCATTGACGACGGCGCCCGTCGCCAGATGGATGGCGCCCTTGTCCGGGCCGATCCAGCGCAACTGGCTGTCGGACGTGACGTGGCGCCAGAAGCGGCCCATGTCTTCACGAATCCAGTCGAGATCCAGCCCTTCCACCAGATGACGCATCGCCTCGATGGCAGCGCAGCACACCTCGTTGCCGCGCCCGATGGTGAAGGTCAGGCCGTGGCCTTCCAGGCCCGGCTGGTCAGTCTCCAGGATCACGTAGGCCGCGGAGTAATCCGGGTCCGGATTCATCGCGTCGGAGCCATCGAGATGCTGGGAAGTCGGAAAGCGTACGTCCAGCACGCGCAGGGATCGGATGATGGTCATGAGTATCGTGTTCGGGATTGCGGAATGCGTGCCCTTCAGCCTTGCGCGTTCACCGTGCGCTGGCACTGCTCGCCCAAGCCCTGGATGCCCAGGCGCATGGTCTGGCCGGCGCGCAGATAGACCGGCGGCTTCTGCCCTAGCCCCACGCCCGGCGGGGTGCCGGTGGAAATCACATCGCCCGGTTGCAGGCTCATGAAGCGGCTCAGGTAGCTCACCAGATGCGCCACGCCAAACACCATGGTCGACGTCGATCCGTTCTGGTAGCGATGCCCGTCCACCTCCAGCCACAGATGCAGCGCTTGCGGGTTGGGCACCTCGTCTGCGGTGACCAGCCACGGGCCGATGGGGCCGAAGGTGTCGCAGCCCTTGCCCTTGTCCCACGTGCCGCCGCGCTCGAGCTGGTATTCGCGCTCCGACACATCGTTGATGACGCAGTAGCCCGCCACGTGCGCGAGCGCATCCGCCTCGCTGATGTACCGGCCGCCCTTGCCGATCACCACGCCAAGCTCGACTTCCCAATCGGTCTTCACCGAGCCACGCGGTATTTCAACGTCATCGTCCGGGCCGCAGATGGCGCTGGTCCATTTGCCGAAGACGACCGGCTCGGCCGGCACTTCGGCGCCGGTTTCAGCAGCATGGTCGGAGTAGTTCAGCCCGATGCAGATGAACTTGCCCACGTTGCCCACGCAGGCGCCCAGGCGCAGGCCCGCTTGCGGCGTGCCATCGACGATGGGCAGGCGGCTGATGTCCAGCGTGCGCAGGTGAGCCAGGCTCTCGGGCAGCAGCGCAGCGCCGCCGATGTCGTCAATCACGGCGGACAGGTCGCGCACTTGCCCTTGTGCATCGAGCAGGCCGGGCTTTTCCTGGCCCTTGGGGCCGTAGCGGAGGAGTTTCATCGTGTTGTCTTTGTGGACTGCAATCAAACAAACCAATCAGTTGGACCAGCCGCCGTCGATCACGCAGCAAGTGCCGGTCGTGAAGCGGGACTCATCCGAAGCCAGGTAGGTCGCCAGCGCGGCGATCTCGTCTGTCGTGCCGACGCGGCCCATCGGCTGGCGCGCAACGAAGGCTGCGCGGACGGTGTCGATCGGCACGTTCTGTTCCTGCGCTTGCGTGGCAATGCGCTGCTCGAGCGAGGGAGACTCCACCGTGCCCGGGCAGATGGCGTTGCAGCGAATGCCGCGCGCCACAAAGTCGGCGGCAATCGCCTTGGTCATCCCGATGACAGCGGCCTTGGTCGTGCCATACACGAAGCGGTTCGGTACGCCCTTCACGCTTGATGCGGCAGAGGCCATGTTGATGATCGACGCGCCGCCGTTGTCCAGCATCTTCGGCAACAGCGCACGCGTCAGGCGGTACATCGATGTCACGTTGAGCTGCCACGAGAACGCCCAGTCGTCCTCCGAACATTCGAGGATGCTGCCGGGGTGCACGAAGCCCGCGCAGTTGAACAGCGCATCGAAAGCAGCTTCTTCGCGTGCCAGGATGGCAACGGCATTGGCGTCCGTCACGTCCAGGCGCAAGGTGCGGACGCCGGCGGTCTCTGCCAGCGTGGCCAACGCCTCTGCATTGATATCGGTGGCGAGCACCTGCGCGCCCTCTCTTGCAAACATCATCGCGCTCGCCCGGCCAATACCCTGCCCAGCCGCCGTCACGAGGATGCGTTTTCCTTGGAGTCTCATTGCGTCTGCGTTCCGGCGCGGGCCACGTTGGCGGTGGCCCATTCCGGCAATGGAGTTAAAACACTGCGCCGTTCAGGAAAGGGATTCAGCCGGCATGGCGGCGAACGACGCTCCGCCATGCCCCTTGTTGCGATGAATCGTCAGTACAGGACGTTCTTGGCCTCAGGCGAATCGAGGTTCTGCTTGTTGACCATCATCACGCCCGTGTCGACCTGCTTCTGCACGGGCTTCTTCTCGATCACGCTGACGACCGTTTCGATGCCCTTGTAGCCCATCTGGTACGAGCTTTGGACGGCGATTGCGCGGATCGTGCCGTCGCGCACGAAGCCCTGCAGGTCCTGGTTGCCATCAAAGCCGATGGCCGCCACCTTGCCGCTCTTGCCCGACTGCTGCAGCGCGCGCCCCATCCCGACCGCCGTTGGTTCGTTCGCACCAAAGATGCCCTTCAGATCGGGATTGGCGGCCAGCACGTCCGTCGTCTGGTTCAGCGCCGTTGCCATTTGCGATTGCGAGTAGAACGGCCCAACGATCTGCAGCTTCGAATGCGTCTCGATGTATTTCTTGAAGCCGCCCACGCGGCCGATTTCGGACCCCGCGCCCGGCACATAAGACATGATCGCGATCTTGCCGGTCTGGCCGACGGCCTCGATCATCGCCTTCGCGCACAACTCACCCGCCTTCGCGTTATCGGTCGACAGGAACGACTGGTAATACTGCTTGCCTGAATCGGACACCATCGAGTCGATCAGCACCACCGGGATGTGCGCTTCCCATGCCTTCTTCATCGCCGGCACCAGCGCATCCGGGTCTGACGGCGCGAGGACAATGCCCGCGACATGCCGGTTGACCGCGTTCTCGACCATGTTCACTTCGTCGGCAATGGCCGATTCTGCTGCCGGCCCCTGGAAGGTCATCGTGTAGCCCTTCGCGTTGCCCATGGCGGCCGTCGCGCCCTTCTGAACGTTCTGCCAGTAGTTGGAATTTGCCGATTTCACGATCACGGCAATTTCACCGCCTGCCGCCTGCGCATAGGCAGAGAACAGTGCACACGTTGCTGCAACCACCGCCAGTACGGAAAACTTCTTCATGTCTCACTCCTTGGTTTTGGTTTGAACTTCTCGACTCACAACTTGCGGTTTCTGAGCTGATCGATCCAGACGGTGCCAAGGATGACCACGCCGATGATGATCTGCTGGATAAAACTCGATACGCCGTTCATGTTGAGCCCGTTGCGCAACACGCCGATCACGAACGCGCCAATGGCCGTGCCCGAGACCGTTCCGACACCGCCCATCAGCGACGTCCCGCCGATGACGGCGCTGGCAATCGCATCAAGTTCGTACATCACGCCCTCGTTCGGTTGTGCGGTCACGAGGCGAGACATCAGCACGCACCCGGCCATCCCTGCCAGCAAGCCCGATAGCACATACGTGAACAGCTTCACGCCTTGCACATTTACACCCGACAAGCGAGCTGCTTCGGCGTTCGAGCCGACTGCATAGATGTGGCGACCCAGTGAAGTCCGTGAGAGCAGCACGGAGACAGCGATGAACAGCGCAAGCATGATCACCACCGGGTAAGGAATGCCGGGGAAGACCGTGTCCGGAAAGCCGTCTGCCCCAATGTGCGAGATGCGGAACAGTGCGCCGTTGCCGAGTTCGCCGAAAGCATCTCCCAGGCCCGAGACAGGACGGGCGCCCGTGATCTGCAGGGCCACGCCGCGCGCCACCAGCATCATGCCCAGCGTGGCAATAAAGGGCGGCAGGCCCATCCTGGTGATACAGATACCGTTGACCCATCCGCACACGCCGCCAACCAGCACGCCGGCCAGCATGGCAATCGGAACAGGTACGCCCATCTTGACGAGCAAGGCCGCCACCACGCCAGAGAGCGCCAGCACCGAGCCCACCGACAAGTCAATGCCACCGGTGATGATCACGCACGTGGCGGCGACGCCCAGGTAGGCAATCGACGTGACCTGCAGTGCGACGGTCATGAAGTTGCCGACCGAAAAGAAGGCCGCGCTGGTTGCGGAAAACGCAATCACAAGCGCCACCAGGCTACCGAGCGCTGCAAACTTTTGGATCAGGTCCCGATGGTGTTGCTTGCTCTGCTTTTTCACGGCCTGCGGCTGATCTGATGTCATTTCAAGCATGTGTTCTTCCTGATGCGTAATGCAGAATTTCTTCCTGGTTTGTCTTCCGTGTTTCCAGGACTGCGGTAATGCGGCCTTCATGAAAGACGGCAATTCGATCTGTCATGCCCAGCAGTTCCGGCAGCTCCGAGCTGATCAGCACGACACCGACACCGTCGGCGGCGAGTTCGTCCATCAGCCCATAAATCGCGTACTTGGCGCCGACGTCGATGCCCCGCGTCGGCTCATCGAAAAACAGGATGCGCGAACCGCGATACAGCCATTTGCCGATCACGATCTTCTGTTGATTGCCGCCTGAGAGATTGCGCACCGTCTGCCCGACGGACGGCGTGCGGATGTTCAGCTCGCGCACGTAGCGCTGCGCCACGGCGGTCTCTTCGGAAAAGCGCAGAAAGCCATGCGATGAAATCGCCCGGACATTGGCCAGGGTGATATTCACGGCCACCGGCATCGACAACGCCAGACCGTCCTTCTTTCTGTCCTCTGACAGGTAGGCAATGCCTTGCCGGATGGCCTCGCGCGGGGAGCGGATCGTGACCGGCGTGTCGCCCAGCTTGATCGATCCGGAATCGAGCCGTTCCGCTCCGAAAATGGCACGCGCCACCTCCGTGCGCCCCGCGCCCATCAAGCCGGCAAAACCGAGAATCTCGCCCTTGCGCAGCTCGAACGACACCGGGCCGAAGACGCCTGCGCGGCTCAGTGCGTTCACGCGCAACAACACCTCGTCGGTCGGTACCGATTTGCGCGCGGGAAAGACATCGTCGAGTGAGCGGCCGACCATCCGCGCGACGATCTCGTTGACACTGGTGGAAGCGAAATCGCTCGTGGCGATATGGCGGCCGTCACGGAGCACCGTCACGCGATCGACGATCTCGGCCATCTCATCCAGTCGGTGCGAGATGTAGAGAATCGCCACGCCATCGGCGCGCAACTCCTTGATGATGCGAAACAGCTGAACAGTTTCGGATTCCGTGAGCGAAGACGTGGGCTCGTCCATGATCAGCACACGCGCGTTGAGCGAGAGCGCCTTGGCAATCTCCACCATCTGTTGCTGCGCGATCGACAGCGCGCTGACCAGCGTGGTCGGCTCGACGGCCAGACCGATCCGCTGCAGATAGCTCCGTGCGTTAGTGTTGAGCTTGCGGTAATCAATGAACGGGCCGCGCTTGGGCTCGCGCGCCAGGAAGATGTTCTCTGCCACCGACAGATGCGGCACGAGATTCAGCTCCTGATGGATGATCGCAATGCCGGCCGCCTGCGCCTCGGATGTCGACGCAAACCGCACCGCTTCACCCCGGTACGAGATGACGCCATCGTCTGCGGTGTACTGGCCGCTGATGATTTTCATCAGGGTGGATTTGCCGGCACCGTTCTCGCCGCAGACGGCATGGACTTCGCCCACGCGCAGATCCAGATCCACACCATCCAGCGCAACGACGCCGGGAAAGCGTTTGCCGATGCGCTGCAAGCAAAGAATCTCTTGCAACATCGACGATCTGGAGCTGCTTACGTGCGTGGGCACGGCATCAGCACTGCTCATCGTGGTCTCCGTTGTGTTGCGAGGCTCTGATCTTCCGCTCGACGCACTGGTAAGTCCAGTTTGGAGCGATTCGAGCAAGCCAAGCATTTTTTGGTCAAACCAATATCACTTATAACGTACCTGCCTGACCACTAGTGCAAACCCTGAAGTGTTGCTGACACCAGTCTAGACAACGGCTGGCGGTGCCCATGCTAGACTCGAAGCACATCCATGCGCGGCAACGCCCGCGCCAAAAAACACACCACAATGAAGCAGACAGAGCCAAAGCGGCTTTACCAATCTGTAGCCGCGCAGATTCTCGCGCTGATCCAACAGGAAAAGCTCGGACCGGGCACACGCTTGCCTCCCGAGCGCGAACTGGCGCAGACGCTGGGCGTATCGCGCCCGTCGCTGCGCGAGGCATTGATCGCCCTGGAGATTGGCGGCCAGGTTGAGATCCGCATGGGTTCCGGTGTGTATGTGCAAGACGCAAGCGCGGCGAGCGAGAATGCGGCCATTCCGTCGCTGGGCGAAAGCCCCTCCGAACTGATGCAAGCCCGGGCCGTTCTTGAAGGCGACGTGATCACGCTCGCCACGGGGCGCCTGACGGCGGCCACGCTCGACAAGCTCCAGCGCACCATCGACCGCATGAAGAAACTTGCATCGGGGGGGAAGTCGCCCACCGATGCCGACCGCCAGTTCCACATGCTGATTGCCGAGACCGCCGGCAATTCGGTCCTCAGCCGATTCGTGGCCGAGCTGTTCGATAGTCGCCATGACCCGCTGGCCATGGCCATCCGCGACCATGCAGAGGGCGAATCAAGCTGGCATGCGGCGGTGCACGAACACGAAGAGATTCTGAAGGCGTTGCAGGCGGGCGATCCCATCGCGGCGCAAACCGCCATGCGCGCGCACTTAAAGGCGTCGGAAGAACGCTGGATCGCGGGCGCCATTCAGCAAGACAGCGCACAGTAACCGCCCTCACCCCATGCGCGGCCCGCCCGCAGCCGCGCAATCCTTCCCTCCCCGCCCCATCGCTCCCGCCCAATGCGGTCTGACCAAATTTCAGACTACCTCGCCTTTCCCCCTTGAAAACAAGGGATTTTCAGCATCAGGGTTTCCCCCATCAAGGATTTTCCCGCAAGATGTTAAATTGGTCTGACCAATAGGTGAGGCCTGTTTGGCATGACCAGTTGCCCAAGATGTGCGAATTGATTCCTTCAACTTGGTGCAGTGCACGCGCGCAATCAAACCTCACCTCATCCACTCAAGGAGACCGGAAGGTGACCCACTGTTTGCCATCGCCACGCGCCCATACGCAACTTCTTCAACGGCTCCGTCAAGCGGAGACTGGCGACGCCACTTCGGGCGGAGCCACATCATGCTGACCGTCGTGTGCGAAACACCAGGCGCCCTGGTTGCACAGGACCGGCCGGTCCCCAGCCCCGCCGACGGTGAGGTACTGCTGCGCGTCAAACGCGTGGGGGTGTGCGGTACCGACCTGCACATCTTTACGGGCAACCAGCCTTACCTCAATTACCCGCGCGTGATGGGGCATGAACTGTCGGGCATCGTCGAACAGGCACCGCCCGGCAGCGCGCTTGCCAAGGGCGACGTGGTGTACGTGATGCCCTACCTGTCGTGCGGGCACTGCGTGGCGTGCCGCCAGGGCCGGACAAACTGCTGCGTCAACATCCAGGTACTGGGTGTGCATCGCGACGGGGCGTTCACTGAATACCTGAGCGTGCCGCAAGCCTTCGTGCACAAGGCGGACGGCGTGAGCCTGGATCAGGCCGCGATGGTGGAATTCCTGGCCATTGGGGCGCACGCGGTGCGTCGTGCGCAGGTGCGCGCTGGGCAGCGCGTGCTGGTGGTAGGCGCCGGCCCGATCGGCATGGCGGCCATGATCTTCGCCAAGCTGCGCGGCGCGACGGTCACGGCGCTGGACTCCCGTGCGGATCGCCTCGCCTTTGCGATGGAGCGACTTGGTATGGACGCCAGCGTTGCGCTGGGCGATACCGACGAAGCGCAACTCAGTGCGCTCACGGCCAATGAGTTTTATGACGTCGTCTTCGATGCCACGGGCAATCCGAAAGCCATGGAGCGCGGCTTGCGCTTTGTTGCGCATGCCGGCACGTATGTGCTGATCTCGGTGGTGGCGGCCAACATCTCGTTCTCCGATCCGGAATTCCACAAACGCGAGACCACGCTGCTCGCCAGCCGCAACGCCACCACCGAAGATTTTGAAACCGTGCTCGACGCCATGCGTGCGGGCAAGATTCCGACCGCGCTGAACACGCACCGCATGGCGCTGGCGGACGTGCCCGAGCACTTCAAGACGCTGCTCGACCCCGCCGCCGGCGTGGTGAAGGCCATCGTGGAGTGCTGAGCGCATGACCGAGCCGATCCTCCAGTTCGGCACCAGCCGCTTCCTGCAGGCGCACGTCGACTTGTTCGTGTCGGAAGCGCTCGATGCCGGACAAGCACTGGGCGGGATAACCGTCGTGCAGACCACATCCAACCCGGCCAGCGCAGCGCGTGTGGCGGCGCTTGCAGGCGGTGAGGGTTATCCGGTGCGCATTCGCGGCTTACGAGACGGTACACCCATCGACCAAACCGTCACCTGCCGCGCCGTGCAGCGCGCCCTTCGGGCCGAGTCCGACTGGGAACAGCTGCGCGAGGCCATGGCAACACACGTGCAGGTCGTGGTGTCGAACACGGCCGACCAGGGCTACCAGCTCGACCCGCGCGATGATGCCAGCTTGATGCAGCAGCCATCGCGCGTGCCACGCAGCTTCCCTGCCAAACTGGTGGCGCTGCTGCTCGGCCGCTGGCTGCGACAGCCGCAGGCACCGCTGTCGCTGTTTCCGTGCGAACTGATCGAGCGCAACGGCGACACGCTCTGCGCAACGGTCTGCGCGCTGGCACAGCAATGGGCGCTGCCCGCCGCGTTCATCGATTGGCTGCGCACGCATTGCGTGTGGGCCAACTCGCTCGTAGACCGCATCGTCTCCGAGGCATTGCACCCCGTGGGCGCCGTGGCTGAACCGTACGCGCTGTGGGCCATCGAGCGCCGCCCCGGGCTGGTGCTGCCATGCACGCATCCGGCCATCGTGCTGACGGATGAACTGGATCACCACGAGCGGCTCAAGCTCTTTCTGCTCAACGCGGGCCACACCTTTCTGGCCGAGCGTTGGCGCGAAGATGCGCATCCCGCCGATCTGACTGTCGCGCAGGCCATGGAAGACCCACGCCTGCGGCCGGAGCTGGAAGCGCTGTGGCGCGACGAGATCGTTCCTGTATTCGCCGCCCTGCACAAGCGCGAAGCCGCCGAGGCCTATCTCGTCTTGCTGCGCGAACGGCTGTTGAACCCCTATCTTGCCCACCGCCTCGCCGATATCGCGCAGAACCATGCGCAGAAGAAGCTGCGGCGCCTCGCGCCCATCGTCGCGCTGACGCGGCAGTTGGGCTTGCACCTCGCCCAGCCGCGCCTGAACGCCGCGCTGGCCAATCCGAATTGAACCTGCAAAGCACCATGTCCGACGCATCCCTCATCCTTCTTGCCCCCGACGACGACGTGGCCGTCGCGCGTGTTGCGCTGGCGCCCGGCGCGGCACTCGACGCGGGGTTGACCACCCGCGATGCCATTCCCGCTGGCCACAAGGTCGCGTTGCGCGACATCGCAGCGGGGCAACCGGTGCACAAGTATGGGCAAGTCATCGGCGTGGCCACGGCGCCCATCCGCATGGGGGAACACGTTCACGTACACAACGTCGGCATGGCCAACTCAGCCGCCGAGCACACTGTGGGCCACGCGTATCGCGCCACCGTGCCGGTCGACACGCCCGCCACGTTCGAAGGGTATGTGCGGGCAGATGGCCGCGTCGGCACGCGCAATTTCATCGGCGTCATCTCCAGCGTGAACTGCTCGGCCACGGTGTGCCGGCATATCGTGCAGGCGGCGCAGGCAGAGGTGGTCGCGTTTCCCAACGTGGATGGCATTGTCGCCATCACGCACGGCAGCGGCTGCGGGATGGCCGGCAACGGCGAAGGGCTGGAACTGCTGCAGCGCACGCTGCGCGGCTATGCCGACCACCCAAACTTTGCCGGCGTGCTGATCGTTGGCCTTGGTTGCGAAGTCAATCAGGTGGCACCGCTTGTGCAGATGCTGGGCGCCCGCACACCGGGGCTGTTCGCATCGCTGACGATTCAGGAAGAAGGCGGCACGCGTGAGGCGATTGCTGCCGGCTTGACCATGCTGCGCGACATGCTGCCGATCGCGAATCGGGCACAACGCAGCACCGTCTCGGCAAGCCACCTGACGGTGGGCCTGCAATGCGGCGGATCGGACGGCTACTCGGGCATCAGCGCCAACCCTGCGCTGGGCGCGGCGGTGGATTTGCTGGTGCGACACGGGGGCACCGCAGTGCTATCCGAAACGCCCGAGATCTATGGCGCAGAACACCTGTTGACTGCGCGCGCTGCGACGCCTGCCGTGGCCGACGCGTTGATGCAACGGCTGACCTGGTGGGAGCATTACACCAGCACGCTGGGCGCCGACATGAACAACAACCCTTCGCCCGGCAACAAGGCCGGTGGCGTCACGACCATCCTGGAAAAATCGCTCGGCGCGGTTGCCAAGGGCGGCAGCAGCGGACTGATGGCCGTGTATGAATACGCCCAGCCGGTGCAGGCGCACGGCCTCGTCTTCATGGACACGCCCGGCTACGACCCTGTCTCGGCCACCGGCCAAGTCGCCGGCGGCGCCAACCTGATCTGCTTCACAACGGGCCGAGGCTCCACCTATGGCTGCAAGCCGGTACCCTCCTTGAAGCTGGCCACCAACAGCACGCTCTTCCGGCACATGGAACTGGACATGGACTACGACTGCGGCGGCATCGTCGATGGCCGCCTCAGCATTGCACAAGCCGGCCAGGCGCTGTTCCAGCTGATACTGGCCACCGCCTCGGGCAACCACACCAAGAGCGAACTCAACGGCCTGGGCGACAACGAGTTCGTACCGTGGCAGCTTGGCGCGGTGATGTAAGGCAAGTGCCGAGCACACCTGACCGGCAATAAGCGATACGGCCGATCATGGCAACGCGGCGGAGGCCACTTGGAGCAACCCCGCCACGATGGCCACAGCACCAATGCAGCGGGCTACGCGGTCTCCGTCGGGTGCCAGGCGCTCCAGCGTAATCGCCGCTGACACCGCCGCCATTGCTCGCAGATCCATGACGCCGGCCACGAGCAGGATTGCCGTCAAGCCCGCGCAAGAGCTGGCGCAGCGCATGCCGAGCCGTAAGCCATGTCGCCACGCTGTACTGCCCGGCGCGGGCACCACTCGGCACTCTGCAAGCTGCCGCGCCTTCCATGCACTGAACTGCAGTGCGCCGGCCGCAAGAACGACTGCACCGGCGGCAGCCGGCAACGCGCGCGCTAGCACGGGCGATGTCATTTCAAGCTCGGCCACCGCCGCCTCCAGCGCAAAGACCATCGCGCCGATCAGCCCCCACACGGCAAAGTACGCCGTGCCTGCCAACGCGGTGTGCGCATCAACATTCGGCTTGCCCGCAAGGTGAAGCGCAACGCGATACCGCCGCAGCATCGGCAGCAATGTCGGCAGCATCATCGCCACCATCATCACCGTCCACATGCAAATGAAGGACGCGGCAAAGCTCCACCACGTCTGACCGCACATCGGCATCCAGGCCATTGGCATCTCGGCCATGCCGGGCATGGCGGTGCACCATGCCACCGTCGCTGCCGCGCTGCCGATGAACAGCAATGCCGAGACGGCCAGGAAGCCGCGCTCGGACACTGCTTGCTCGCGTGGCAGTTCAACGCTGCTGAGCGTACTCGTCATGGCGACGCCACCAGACACCGGTTTCATTGCGGCCCAGCGGCGCGCGATCGAGCCACTGGTATGCACCCCACAAGCCATCGAGGCCACGCGCGTAGGTCGAATACGTGTGGTACACGACGCCGTCTTCCAGCACGAACGCGCTCATGCCAGGCCGGTCGCGCACGTAGGTGGGCGCGTCGGTGCCGCACATGCTGGCGAACTGCTGCACAGGTTCGGGCAAGTCGGATGCATCCATCACGTGGCTGCCGCGCACGTAGTTGTAGTCGGAGTTGCCGGCGCGCTGCTGCTCTTCCGAGATCGAGACGTTGAAGTCGTAGTTGAAATCGCTGCCAACCGACGACACCCACGGAAAGGTCCAGCCCATCCGCTCGCGATACTCGATCAGCTTGGCCAGCGGCCCGCGCGACACTGCCAGCAGCGTCACGTCGTGATTCGCCAGATGCGTGACGAAACCGTCAAAGCCGTCGGCAATCATCGAGCACGATGGGCAGCCCGCCTTATAGTCCGGCCCGAACATGAAGTGATACACGAGCAGTTGCGAGCGCCCGCCAAACAGATCGGCCAGCGAGGCGCTGCCGTTCTCGGTTTCAAAGCGATAGGTTTTGTCGATGCGCACCCATGGCAGTGCCTGCCGGCGGCGTGCGAGCTCATCGCTGCGGCGGGTGAGTTCCTTCTCGGCCTTGAGCAGTTCAATGCGCTCTGCCAGCCAACTTGCGCGGGTTGCTGTGGGGTGTGTTGCACTCATGCTTACCTCCGTTTTGGGTGAGTGGTCGTGTGCTAGATTAGGCGCCGACCTCAAACGGCGGGAGTGACAAGTGTGGCGGGATTCGAATGGATTCATTGATCACGGCTGCAGCCCGCGCACTCGCTGCCGGTGACCCGTTCGGAGCACTGAACCGCGTCGCCCTGCGTGACGACGCGGCCGCACTGGCCTTGCGCGGCATCGCAATGGCGCAGCTCGGTGACCTAGCGCGCGCCAAGCTGTTGCTGCGTCGCGCGGCGCGCGCATTCGGCTCTCGGGAGGCGCTGGCACGCGCACGCTGCGTCGTCGCGGAAGCCGAAGTCGCCCTCGCCTCGCGCGATCTTGGCTGGCCCGCCAAAACCCTCGACGCGGCATGCGCCACGCTGGAGGCCCATGGCGATCACGTCAACGCTGCGCATGCGCGGTATCTCAGCATCCGCCGTCTTCTGCTAATCGGCCGCCTGGACGATGCAGAGGCCGCGCTGGCTGCGCTCAATCCGGCGCGTCTTCCGCCGGTATTGCGGGCGGCTCACGCGCTCGTCGTCGCGGGGATTGCCATCCGGCGCCTGCAGACGACTGCCGCGCGTGCCGCCTTGGCCGACGCTGATCTCGCCGCGCGTCAGGCCGGTATCCAGACCCTCACCGCCGAAGTCGAACGTGCCGCCCTTGCATTGAGCGCACCGGCCGCGCGGCTGATCTCACGCGGCGAGGAGCGCGTTCTGCGCCTTGAAGAGGTCGAAGCCCTCTTTGCTTCAGACGCGCTCGTGGTGGACGCATGCCGGCTCGCCGTGCGGCAGACCGATGCGTTCGTCCCGCTCGCCACGCGGCCCGTGCTGTTCACGCTGGCACGTGCATTGGCAGAGGCGTGGCCGGAAGACGTGCCCAGAGACGCCCTCATCGCCCGGGCATTCCGCACCCGACATCCCGACGAATCGCACCGCGTGCGCCTGCGCGTGGAGATCGGACGTTTGCGCACCGCGCTTGCTGCGTTAGGCACGGTCAAGGCGACCCGGCACGGATTCGCACTGCAAGCGCACGCGGCACAGAGCGTGGTCGTCCTCGCGCAACCCGTCGACGAGCCATATGCCGCCGTGTTGGCCTGTCTGGCCGATGGGGAATCGTGGTCCAGCTCCGCATTGGCGTTGGCGCTTGGTGCCAGCCAGCGCACCGTACAGCGCGCCCTCGACGCCCTGGCAGCCGCGGGCAAGGTGCAGTTCTTCGGACGTGGACGCGCGCGACGATGGGTGACGCCGCCGGTACCCGGATTCGCGACCACCTTGTTACTCCCCGCACCGCTGCCAAGTGACTAGGATGAAAACTCCACAACCGAATCCAGCGAGCCCAACATGAAACGATCCACCGCCGAAGTCGTGCGCGAATACGGCCCCTTCCCCGGTGTCGAAAACGTGGGCGGCGTCACCTACAACGGCGAGCGCATCTGGTTCGCTGCCGGCGGTCAGTTGAAGGAACTCGACCCCGACAGCGGCAAGACGCAGCGCTCCATCGACGTGCCGGCCCATGCAGGTACCGCGTTCGACGGACGGCACCTGTTCCAGATCGCCGAAGACCGCATCCAGAAGATCGACCCGCAAACCGGCAACGTGTTGGCCACGATTCCCGCGCCGGGAGCAGGTGGAGACTCAGGCCTCGCCTGGGCCGAAGGCACGCTGTGGGTCGGTCACTACCGCGAGCGCAAGATCCGCCAGATCGATCCGGACACCGGCAAGGTGCTGCGCACCATCGACTCCAACCGCTTCGTGACCGGCGTCACATGGGTCGACGGTGAACTCTGGCACGCCACATGGGAAGGCGATACGAGCGAGCTGCGGCATATCGATCCGCAAACCGGCGAAGTGCTGGAGCAGCTTGACATGCCAGCCGGCATCACTGTGTCAGGACTCGAGTCGGATGGCGCCGATCAGTTCTTCTGCGGCGGCGGCACCACCGGAAAGATTCGTGCGGTACGGCGGCCCCGCAAGCAGGCGGCATAGGCGCGATACCGCACACGGAAGGAACGAGGCCCGCTCAAATGCGGGCCTTTTTGCTTGCGTGGCCTGCGCATAACATTACAGCTTAACTGCACAGTTAAACTGTATTGATGCTATGCTCGCGGCATGGCTAAATCACCCTCCTCCACCGAGCCCGCGCCGCCCGCCGCGCTGGCCGGCGATCTGCGCATTGCGCTTGGCAAGCTGTCCCGGCGCCTGCGCGAACAAGTCCACCCGAACGATCTCACCCACGCGCAAAAGTCGGTTCTGCTGCGCCTGGACCGTGATGGCCCGGCCACCGTGTCTGCGCTTGCGCGGGCCGGCAGCGTGAAGCCGCAGTCGATGCGGGTCACCGTTGCAGCGCTGGAAGCAATGGGCGCAGTTGTCGGCAAGCCCGATCCGACAGATGGCCGGCAAACGCTCATCGAATTGACGCCGGGCTTTAGGAAAGCCCTCAAGGAAAGCCGCGCCGCGAAAGACGATTGGCTGTTCCGCGCACTGCAGGCGCAACTGTCCGCCGCCGAGCAAGCTGAACTGGCGAAGGCCGTGACGTTGCTGCAACGGCTCGCAGAGTTTTGAGCCTCTCTTACTGTTCTTGATCCGGAGCGTCGACATGGCATGGTCCCATCTCATCTCTTGGTTTTTCGGCGGCGCGTTCCTCGCCAACGCCGTGCCGCACTTCGTCTTCGGTATCGCGGGCAAACCATTTCAGAGCCCATTTGCAACGCCGCGCGGTGAAGGCCTTTCGTCTTCCACGGTGAATGTGCTGTGGGGCGCGTTCAATCTGGCCGTCGGTTACGTCCTCGTCCTGCGGGTTGGTGATTTCCACCTGCGAAACACAACCGATGCCGTTGCGATCGGGTTGGGCATCCTGGCACTCGGCGTGCCGATGGCCCGGCGCTTTGGCAGGTTCAATGGTGGCAATCTCGACAGCGGTCTGCCGCAACGCCAATGAACACATCGGCAAGTACGCCAGCAACAGGCGTCTTCCGCTCACTGCGCGTTTTCAACTACCGGTTGTGGGCCGTGGGGTCGCTGGTGTCCAACGTGGGCACGTGGATGCAGCGCACCGCGCAGGACTGGCTGGTGCTGACGCAGCTCACGAACCATAACGCTTCAGCAGTCGGCACGGTCATGGCGCTGCAGTTTGGCCCGCAGCTCCTGCTATTGCCGTGGACGGGCGTTGCCGCGGATCGCTACAACCAGCGCAAGCTGCTGATGGCCACCCAAGCGACATCGGGCGTGCTGGCGCTGATTCTCGGGCTGCTCACCGTGACGGGCATCGTTCAGCTCTGGCACGTCTACCTGCTGGCTTTTCTGTCCGGCTGTGCGTCGGCATTCGATGCCCCGGTACGCCAGACGTTTGCGGCGGAACTGGTGGGCGATGGCGATCTGCCCAATGCGGTTGCGCTCAACTCGACGTCGTTCAACGCGGGGCGCATGGTCGGGCCAGCGGCGGCGGGCATGGCCATCGCCACCATCGGTACAGGCTGGGCATTCCTGGCCAATGGGCTTTCGTTCATCGCGGTGCTGACTTCGCTCTTTTTCCTGCGCAAATCCGAACTGCGCCCGAATGCGCGTGCACGGCGCTCTCAAGGCGGCTTTGCCGAGGCCATCCGTTACGTGTGGGCTCGCCCTGATCTCAAGGCCATGCTGGTCATGCTGTTCCTGATCGGCACATTCGGGCTGAACTTCCCAATCTTCATCTCGACAATGGCAGCGAGCGTCTTCCACTCGGACGCGCGCGGCTACGGCGTGTTGTCGTCGATGATGGCGGTCGGCACGATGTCCGGCGCGTTATTCGCCGCGGGGCGTAAGCAGCCGGAGTTCAAGTCACTGCTGATAGGCGCTGCGATATTCGGGCTGGGGTGCACGTTGGCGGCCATCGCACCGGGCTATTGGCTGTTTGCGGCGGCGCTGGTCATCACCGGCATGGCGGCGCTGACATTCACCAACACGAGCAACAGCCTGATGCAACTCTCGACCGAGCCTGCCATGCGTGGGCGGGTAATGGCGTTGCGCGTGGCCATCGCGTTGGGCGGCACCCCGATTGGCGCACCGATTGTGGGCTGGGTGGCAGACCATCTCGGCCCGCGCTGGTCACTTGGTGTGGGTGCGCTCTCGGGCCTGCTTTCGGCAGCGGTGGCCGTCTATGTGATGCGGCAGCAGATTCATCTGCCGCGGCAAGAGCCACCGACGCTGGAGCAAAGTGGGTCTTGAATACCTTGATGTTGCCGCGAAAAAAAACCCCGCAGTGCGGGGTTTTTCTTGGCAGATGCGACCGATCAGATCGCCTCGATCTTCGTAGCAGCCGGGCCCTTTTGGCCCACGCCTGCAACGTAGCGAACCTTCTGGCCCTCTTGGAGGGACTTGAACCCGTTGCCCTGAACTTCAGAGAAGTGAGCGAAGAGATCGTTGCCGCCTGCGTCCGGGGTGATGAAGCCGAAGCCCTTGGAGTCGTTGAACCACTTTACTGTGCCGGTTTCCATGTTGGATATCCTAAAAAGTTCTGCATGAGCCTGTGCTCACCAGGCACGACAATCAAGGAAGAAACATGGAGCAAAGGAAGCACCGCTTGGCGTGACAACCCAGAACATCGGAGTAACTGCTTGAAGATCCTGCGAGGATGGTTTCTACAGACATTTCAGCCCCGCGTCAACAAATAATTAGATAAGCTGCACCTTTGACCCACCCCCGCACCCCACCGCTGAGCCAGCACGCCACAGTGGGCATGCGCCCTTGAGAGAACCATCAGCATGACACTCTGCTCGGCTTGCGCTGCAATCGAACTCCATAAACGCGGCGCGCCAGGCCATGCTTTGCTGAGAATCACCGACACGCAGCGCATCAAGTCGCCCTCCGCGCGCCCAATCACCGTCAGCACGTTCTCGTGTCCCACATGCGGCGCGCGGTGGGTCTATCGCGATGAAAAGAACGTGGACAACCAGGGCTGGTCGCTAGAGGCGTAGGCGCCCTGCTCGGCAGCTTTTCTCATGGCGGTTCACAGCGCGTTCGGCGCCGCCCTCCCATCAAGCACCGCAGCGATATTGTCGAGTGCGGTGAACCCCATCTGGTCGCGCGTCTCGATCGTCGCGCTCGCCATATGCGGCGACAGAAACACATTGTCGAGTGCTGCAAAGCGCGGATCGATGTTGGGCTCGTTCTGATAGACGTCAAGCCCCGCGCCGAATAACCGATGCGACGCCAACGCATCGTACAGCGCATCCTCGTTGACGAGACTCCCGCGCGCTGCGTTGACGAATACCGCGCCGTCGCGCAACAAGCCGAACTCGCGGTGCGTCATCAATGGCGTGCCGCCGCCAGGCACGTGCAGCGTGAGGATGTCGCACTGTGGCAGTAGCGTGTCGAGATCCGCGCAATAACGCGCGCCGGCCTCGATCTCGGGCGGCGCGGGCCGCCGGTCGGTATAGACGATCTGCATTCCGAAGCCGCGCGCACGCTGTGCGACCGCCCGCCCGATCCGGCCGAAACCGACGATCCCGAGCGTCTTTCCGTTCACGCGCATGCCAAGCATGTCCGTCATGCCGAACGACTTTCCCCATCCCGCGCGCACGATGCGCTCGTACTCCGACGCACGCCGGCACGCGGCGAGAATCAACAACATCGTGAAATCGGCAGTGCAGTCCGTCAGCGCGTCGGGCGCGTTGCTGACGACGATCCCGCGTGCGCGCGCGGCGGCCACGTCCATGTGGTCGTAACCGGCGCTCGCGTTCGCGATGATCTTCACGCTCGGCGCCAATGCTGCGATGTGCTCGGCCTGCAGCCCCGATTTCTTGCCGATCAGCACCGCCGGCGTCTCGTGGCGGTTGCAGAATTCGACGACGGACGGCGCGTCCATGTCGGCGTCGGTCACATACGCGTGGAATTCGGCTTCGGCACGTGCGGCCACCGCCGCGGGAACCCGTCGCGCTACCAGGAGGCGGGGGCGATTGTTGTCAGGCATGGTCTCGTCCTTGGGTCGGAAAACGGAGCACAGCCTACGAAGCACGGTCGGCGCGGGTCAATATTGATTGTTTCGATCAATGTATGTGCGCGGTGCGCCGCCGCGGGCTTTCGACGTCGCTTCGGCCGTGTCGCGCGCCGCCCATCCGGCCGCGCTGGTCCGCGAGCGACGTCTCGTCGAACTCAGGAAAACCCTGACGCCGCCCCGTCGCGACGGGGCTGTTGATATTGATTGAAAGAATCAAGATTGCTGGGGAATCGCCACCGCGCAATGCTTTTTGCATGTTCAACGCACCACTGAAGACGAGGTCGTGAAGATGCAGGCAGAAAAAAGAATCGCGGCGGTGACGGGCGCCGGCACCGGCATCGGCCAGGCGGCGGCCGTCGCGCTGGCGCGAGCCGGGTTCAGCGTCGCACTGCTCGGCAGGCGCATCGATCCGCTGCTCGAAACGAAAGAGATCATCGAGCGGGCCGGCGGCGCGGCGGCGGCCATTCCGACCGATGTTTCCGACGAAGCGTCAGTCGACGCCAGCTTCGCGCAGATCGCGCACGAGTTCGGGCGCCTTGATGTGCTGTTCAACAACGCGGGCCGCAACGCAGGAGCCGTGCCGCTCGACGACTACTCGCTGCAATTCTGGAACGACGTGGTCGCGACCAACCTGACGGGTGTGTTCCTGTGCGCGCGCGCCGCGTGGCGCCAGATGAAGCGGCAGACGCCGCAAGGCGGCCGCATCATCAACAACGGCTCGATCTCGGCGCACACGCCGCGTCCGAACACTATCGCGTACACCGCCACGAAGCACGCCGTTCTCGGCATCACGCGCTCGCTCGCGCTCGACGGCCGGCCATTCAACATCGCGTGCGGCCAGATCGACATCGGCAACGCTGCCACGTCGCTGACCGAACGCATGACGAGCGGCGTGGCGCAGGCCGACGGCCGCATCGCGCCCGAGCCGCGCGTCGACGTCGCGCACGTCGCGAATGCCATCGTGCAAATGGCGAGCCTGCCGCTCGAAGCCAACATTCTGAACATGACGATCATGGCCAGCGCGATGCCCTTCGTCGGACGCGGCTGAACCCGACGTGCGCCGGCACACACAACAACCATACGCCGGCCCATCCATCAGACAACAGGAGACAACATTGGAAACTGCAGAAGAGCAGGTTGCGGTCATGCGCGAGGTCAACGCGCACGCGGGCAGCGTAAGAAGATCGCGGGTGCGCTACGGCGTGCTGTCGATGCTGCTGGTGGCGACCGTCCTCAACTACGTCGACCGCTCGGCGCTCGGCATCGTCGCGCCCTCGCTATCGAAGGATCTCGCGCTCACCCGCGTGCAGATGGGCGAGCTGTTCGCCGTGTTCGGACTCGCCTACTCGATTGCGCTGCTGCCCGCAGGCGTGCTAGCCGACATGCTCGGCTCGCGCGTTGCGTATGCGCTGTCGCTCGTCGGCTGGTCGCTGGCGACGCTGACGCAAGGGCTCGCACACGGCTACCACATGCTGCTCGGCTCGCGGCTGGCGATGGGAGCGCTCGAGGCACCCGCGTTTCCGTCGAACGCGCGCGCGGTGACGATGTGGTTCCCGGTCCAGGAACGCGGCTTCGCAACGAGCGTGTACGTGATGGGCCAGTACATCGGCACACCGCTCTTCACCGGGCTGCTGCTGTGGATCTCGTCGGCGTTCGGCTGGCGGGCCGTATTCTTCTCGACGGGCGCGTTCGGCATCCTGTTCAGTGTCGTCTGGTATCGGTTCTATCGTGATCCGTCACGGCATCGCAGCGTCAATGCAGCCGAGCTGCAGTACATCACTGAAGGGCGCCCCGTGGTGACCGCGCGCGATCGCTTCGAGTGGCGCATGGCGCTGCGCCTGCTCAGCTACCGGCAGAT
Organism: Ralstonia pickettii; assembly: GCF_000607165.1. Classification (GTDB taxonomy): domain Bacteria; phylum Pseudomonadota; class Gammaproteobacteria; order Burkholderiales; family Burkholderiaceae; genus Ralstonia; species Ralstonia holmesii. Next base: position 495,915 of record NZ_JFZG01000004.1, read on the forward strand.
CCTCGCGATCTGTCTGGGCAAGTTCTGCAACAACACGCTGCTGGTGTTCTTCACGACCTGGTTCATGACCTATCTGGTCGAGGAACGGCACATGTCGATGATCAAGGTCGGTTTCTTCCAGGCGATGCCGTTCATCGGCGCGACGTTGGGCATCCTGATCGCCGGCTATCTGTCCGATCTCTGCATCCGGCGCGGCGTGTCGATGTCGTCGTCGCGCAAGGCGCCGCTCGTGATCGGCACCTTCCTCGGCGCGTCGATCGTGCTCGTCAACTTCGTGCATTCGAACGCGCTGGTGATCGCGATCCTGACCGTCGCGTTCTTCGCCCAGGGGATCGGCTCGATGTCGTGGGCGGCCGTGTCCGAGATTGCGCCTAAACGCTATGTTGGACTCACCAGCAGCATCACGAGCCTCGCGGCCAACATCGCAGCCGTCACCACGCCGCTGATGATCGGCTACGTGACGCAGCACACCGGCAGCTTTTTCTGGGCGCTGAACTTGATGGGCGGGATCTGCCTCGTCGGCACGCTGTCGTACTCGGTGCTGCTCGGCAAACTGTCGCGTATCGAGCTCTGAGCCCGTAGATGCCCTTTGTCTGCCAACCCGCCGACTCCTTCACCCGCGGACCACGACCATGATCGAATTCAAATGGGACCACCTGCAACTCTGCTCGGCCGATGCGGAGGCCACCGCCGCATGGTTCGCGCGCTGCCTGAACGCCGAAATCGTGCGACGCCCCGGCCGCGTCGACCTGCGGATCGGCGCCGTCAACCTATTCATCACCGCCCAGCCGGACGCGCGTTCGGCGACCGTGACGGAGGGGCGCCGCGTGCAAGGGATCGACCACTTTGGCGTGCTGGTCGATGACTTGGATGCCGCCTACGCGCATCTGGTCGCGCACGACGCAGAGATCGTCCAGCCCATCACGCGGATCCGCGCCGGTGTGCGCGGCTGTTTCGTACGCGCGCCAGGCGACATCCTCGTCGAGGTGCTTGAGCGGCGCGCAGCAGAAATGACATTCAACTGAACCCGGTCTATAGTCGGCGCAAGCGGCCAGACACAGGCCGCATCGTCATCACGACTCCCCATGCAGAACTGGATCACCCTGACGGAAGCGGCGCGGCGGCTCGGCGTGCGGGCGCAGACCGTCTACGCGTATGCGAGCCGCGGCAGTATCGCCGTGATGCAGGACCCCAACGATCCACGCAAGAGTCTGTATCGCGCGGAGGACGTGGTCACGCTGTGCCGCAAGAAACAGGTCGGCCGCAAGCGTGCGGCGCTGGCAGCCAGCACGATCTTTGGCGCCGAGCCGTGCATCTACAGCGGCATCACCACGTTCTCCAAGGGCCGCGCCTGGTATCGGGGCCGCGACAGCATTCAGCTCGCGGATACCGCCACGCTCGAGGAAACGGCTACTCTGCTCTGGCAGGCCACCACGCCCGTGTCGTTCGACGCGCCCGCGATCGCGCTGCCATCCGGCGAGCGCGATCGGCAATGCGCGTTCTCGGTACTCGCGATGCTGGCCGCGCACGGCCATTCGACGCTCGGCCGGCTCGACAGCGCGCTGCACATCGAAGCGGGGCAACTCGTCGCGATCGTGTCGCGCGCGTTCGGCGCGCATGGCGATGTCGGCGCAAGTCCACTCCGGACCCATCAGCGGCTCGCAGCCGGCTGGGGCCTCGACAGCGATGGCGCGGATCTGCTGCGCCGGGCGATGGTGCTGGTTGCGGATCACGAGATCACGAGTTCGGCATTCGCCGCGCGCATCACCGCGTCGACCGGCGCATCGCTCGCGGGCTGCCTGCTGACGGGGCTCGCAACGTTGTCGGGCCCGCTGCACGGCGACGCGTCAGGGCGCGTGCGTGCGGTATTCGACGACGTGCAGAGATTGGGCGCCGAGCACGTGGTCGATCACTACCTGAAGTCAGCGATCCCGATTCCCGGCTTCGGCCATCATCTTTACCCCGATGGCGATCCGCGCGCGGCCGCGTTGCTCGCGCGGCTCCATCCGCCGGCGGAACTGGCGCATTTCGTCGACAAGGTTACGGAGCTCACCGGCCAGCGGCCAACCATCGATGTCGCGTTCGCGATGCTGTCGGTGCAGCTTCAGTTGCCGCGCGATGCGGCGTTCGGCTTGTTCTCGATCGCGCGCAGCGTCGGGCTGCTCGCGCACTGCATCGAGCAACTGCGCGTGGGCAAGGTGATTCGGCCGCGCAGCCGCTACACGGGGCCGGCGCTAGACGAGCGGCATCTGCGCCCCGACACTGAGGACGAAGGCAAATTGCCGAAAGCCGGTGTGATCGAGAAGAATCGGGTGTTCAAGATAGTGGAGTAAGGCTACCGGGCTCCGCTCGGTCGCCACGTGGTGCCCTCACGTCGCCTTGCGGCCCCATTTGAAGTAGGGCGTCGAACGCGAACGATGGACACAACCACATCTGTCGGAAACCTTGTACAAAGCCATGCGGGGCTTAAGGTTGCCAAGCGCAAATTCGCACATTGCGTGAGATTGGGTGAAAGCGGTTGAGGCATCATGAGATGCCTCATCCCTTGTCACACTTGAGTTTCTTGCGATTTTTGTCGCTGCATAAAACGGGGTGAGACGATGCTAGATCACTCCCACTCAATCGTCGCAGGCGGCTTGCCCGACACGTCATACACGACCCGGCTCAAACCACGCACCTCATTGATGATGCGGTTCGACACGCGGCCCAACAGCGTGTACGGCAGATGTGCCCAGTGGGCGGTCATGAAGTCGGTGGTCTGCACAGCACGCAGCGCCGTCACGTAGTCGTACGTGCGACCATCGCCCATCACGCCGACGGACTTGATCGGGAGGAACACCGCAAACGCCTGGCTCGTCAGGTCGTACCAGCTCTTGCCGACATCGCCTTCACCGCACACGCCGGCGGCCACGTCCTGCGCCGTGGCCTTGGTGCCGCGCAGCTCTTCGATGAAGATGGCATCGGCACGGCGCAGCAGCTCTGCGTATTCACGCTTGACCTCGCCCAGAATGCGCACGCCCAGACCCGGCCCCGGGAACGGATGGCGATACACCATCTCGTGCGGCAGGCCCAGCGCCACGCCCAGCTCGCGCACTTCGTCCTTGAACAGATCGCGCAGCGGCTCGAGCAGCTTCAGCCCCAGCGTTTCCGGCAGGCCACCCACGTTGTGGTGGCTCTTGATCGTCGTTGCCTTCTTGGTCTTGGTGCCGCCTGATTCCACCACGTCCGGGTAGATCGTGCCCTGCGCCAGCCACTTGGCGTTGCTGAGCTTCTTCGCTTCGGCCTGGAACACTTCCACAAACTCGCGGCCGATGATCTTGCGCTTGGCTTCCGGGTCCGTCACGCCGGCAAGGTGGCCGAGGAACTGCTCGGAGGCATCCACGTGCACGACCTTGGCATGCAGACGGCCAGCGAACATGTCCATCACCATCTTGCCTTCGTCCAGGCGCAGCAGGCCGTGGTCGACAAACACGCAGGTGAGTTGGTCGCCAATCGCACGGTGGATCAGCGCCGCTGCCACCGACGAATCAACACCGCCCGACAGGCCGAGGATCACCTCCTCATCGCCCACCTGCTCGCGGATGGCCTTGACGGCTTCGTCGATGTGGTCGCGCATGACCCAGTCGGGCTTGGCACCGGCAATTTCCAGAACAAAGCGCTCGAGCATCGCGCGGCCTTGCACGGTATGCGTAACTTCTGGGTGGAACTGCACGGCGTAATAGCCACGTGCCTCATCGGCCATGCCGGCGACCGGGCAGCTCGGCGTCGAGGCCAGCAGCTTGAAGCCGGGCGGCAGTTCCGTAACCTTGTCGCCATGGCTCATCCATACCTTGAGCATGCCGTGACCTTCCGGCGTGGCGAAGTCCTGGATGTCCTTGAGCAGACGGGTGTGACCATGCGCACGCACTTCGGCGTAACCGAATTCGCGGTGGTCACTCCACTCCACCTTGCCGCCCAGCTGCACGGCCATGGTCTGCATGCCGTAGCAGATGCCGAGCACCGGCACGCCCAGGTCCCACACGGCCTGCGGTGCGCGCAGCTGATGGTCTTCGTACGTGCTGGCGTGGCTGCCGGACAGGATGATCGCCTTGGGCGCGAACTCGCGCACGAAGGCGTCGGACACGTCGTTCGGGTGGATCTCGCAGTAGACGTGTGCTTCACGCACGCGCCGCGCAATCAGTTGCGTGACCTGCGAGCCGAAATCAAGGATGAGGACTTTGTCGTGCATGTTGTGAAGGAATGGAATCGGCAATCGTGTCGACTTCAGTGCCGGGGCCGTAGCCCGGAGGCGGCATGTAGCCAGGTTCTTTGCGCTGCGCCTTTTCTGCGCGTTCGCGTTCGCGCGCGGCCGCGGCGTCTTCGCGGGCTTTCTGGGCGCGCACGCGCTCATTGGTGCGTACGCGGCGCGAGGCGGGAATCTGCACGGCGGAAAACGCCGCCAGCACCGCGGCAAACGTCGGCAGCCAGATGCGGCCAGCGCCATCCACCGGCAGGTGGAAGAACAGCAGCCAGGCAATCACCAGCACGGCGACAGCCAGGTTCACATGACCGACCACCTGCGCAACGGCGGTGGTCAGCTGCCCGTTGACGGTGGCGTGCCACAGCAGCCAGGCCACACCAATCAGCGTGACGCCGAGCAACTGACCGTACATCGCCGGCTCAGGCTGCGGTAATTGCAGCGCGCCGAAGATGGACGTCAAGGGTGAAGCGAGCAGGACGAGACCGACGCACAGCGCGACAGCCGCATCCAGAAACAGAACGAGTCGCAAAAGCGCTTTCATCATCGTCTCCAGTTGCGGGCGGCCGCCCGTGCTTCGGCCACCGGTTGAATCGGCCGGAGCGCCCGCGCGCCCCGGCGGCAGTACTGCTTGCCTTCTATCTTGTTTGCGATGATCGACAAGCGATCAGTCGCGGTGATAGTTCGGCGCTTCCTTCGTGATCTGCACGTCGTGCACGTGCGATTCGTTCATGCCAGCGGCGGTGATCTCGACAAACTGGGCTTTCTCGTGCCATTCGGCAATCGAGGCGCAACCGCAGTAGCCCATCGACGAGCGAACGCCGCCCGTGAGTTGATGCACGATCGGCAGCGCGGAGCCCTTGTACGGCACGCGCCCCTCGATACCTTCGGGCACGAGCTTGTCGACGTTGGCGGTGTTGTCTTCCTGGAAGTAGCGGTCGGCAGCGCCGTCCTTCATCGCGCCCACCGAGCCCATGCCACGGTAGCTCTTGTACGAGCGGCCCTGGAACAGGAACACCTCGCCCGGCGATTCGTCCGTACCGGCGAACATGCCACCCATCATCACGGTGTGCGCGCCGGCAGCCAGGGCCTTGGCAACATCGCCCGAGTAGCGGATACCGCCGTCAGCGATCAGTGGAACGCCGGTGCCCTTCAGTGCCTCGGCCACATTCGACACGGCAAAGATTTGCGGCACGCCCACGCCAGCAACGATCCGCGTCGTGCAGATCGAGCCCGGGCCAATGCCGACCTTGACGCCATCCGCACCGTGGTCGACCAGCGCCTTGGCGGCGTCGCCCGTGGCGATGTTGCCGCCAATCACCTGCACTTGCGGGTAGTTGTCCTTGATCCAGCGCACGCGGTTCAGCACGCCCTGGCTGTGGCCGTGCGCGGTATCGACCACGATCACGTCCACGCCGGCCTTCACCAGAAAATCGATACGCAGATCGTTATCCGGACCCACGCCCACCGCCGCGCCCACGCGCAGCGAACCGCGTTCGTCCTTCGAGGCCAGCGGGTATTCGGTGGCCTTCTGGATATCCTTGACGGTGATCAGGCCGCGCAGCTCAAAGGCTTCGCCCACCACCAGCACGCGCTCCAGGCGGTGCTTGTTCAACAGGCGCTTGGCCTCTTCCAGCGTGGCGCCTTCCTTGACGGTGACGAGCTTCTCGCTCGGCGTCATCTTGGCGCGCACCGGGGCGTCCAGTTCCTCTTCGAAACGCAGATCGCGGTTGGTGATGATGCCCACCACCTTCTTGCCTTCCAGCACCGGGAAACCCGAAATACCGTGCTGTGCCGACAGCGCCATCACGTCGCGGACCTTCATGTCCGGACCGATGGTGATCGGGTCGCGCAGCACGCCCGATTCAAAGCGCTTGACCTTGGCGACTTCGCGCGCCTGTTCTTCCGGCTTCAGGTTCTTGTGGACGATACCGATACCACCTTGCTGCGCCATGGCGATGGCGAGCCGCGCTTCCGTAACCGTATCCATGGCGGCGGAGACAAGCGGAATGGCGAGTTCGATCGAACGGGTGAGCTTGGTGCGAAGGGACGTATCGCGGGGCAGGACGGCCGAATAGGCCGGGACGAGCAGCACATCATCGAACGTGAGTGCTTTCTGGACAAGACGCATAGCAATTTCCTCTAGGCGCAAAATCGGATTATACGGGAATTCGCCCCACGGTAGTAGAGACCCGTGCTATGCTCGATAAATTTTTCTTCGCGCCCGTGCCTATTGCGCCCTGCGCCGCCAGCGGCCGCGCAGAGTTAGCCTCGCGAGTGTTCGAATGGGAATTGGCGTACTGTGCGCCCTGCTGGCCGGGGCGATGTGGGGCATGGTCTTTATTGCACCCCGCGCGCTGCCCGCGTTTTCACCGTGGGAACTGACCCTTGGCCGCTACCTCGCCTACGGCGTCATCGCAGCCATCACCGCTGCCCCGATCCTTCCCCGCATTGCCCGCAAGATTACCCGCGCCGATTGCCTGGCGCTGTTCAGGCAGTCCTGCAGCGGCAACCTTGTTTACTTCGTTTTCGTGGCCTTTGGCGTGCAACTGGCTGGCGTTGCACCCACCTCGCTTATCGTCGGCATCCTGCCCATTACCGTGACCATGCTTGGCCGGCGCGATCATGGGGCCGTGCCGCTCTCCCGCCTGATCTGGCCGCTATTGGTTGTCGCTGCCGGCATCGTCTGCATCAACGTCGACCTGTTCGGCCATGAAGCGACGACGATGGCCGCCAACGCCCGGCCTGCCTGGCAACGCATTGCCGGCATCGCTTGTGCGGTGGGCGCGCTTTGCAGCTGGACCTGGTACGCCGTGGACAATGCCCGCTACCTGCAGCGCAATCCGCATTTCTCCAGCAACGAATGGTCTGCGTTGTACGGCATTTCCAGCGGCATTCTGTCGGCCGCTTTGACCTTGGCGGCCCTGCTCGCGGTCGGTACAAGCTGGATGAATGCCGGCGGACGTGCCTGGGGCACGTTCTGGGTGGTCAATGCTGCCGTGGCACTCGGCGCGTCGCTGATCGGCAACAACTTATGGAACATCGCCTCCCGACGACTGCCGCTCACACTGTCGGGCCAGATGATCGCGTTCGAGACCCTGTTCGCGCTGGCATATGGCTTCGTGTACGACGACCGCTGGCCGCGTCCGCTTGAGATGGCCGCAATCGCCTTGCTGATTGCGGGTGTCGGCTGGTCGGTGCGCTTGCACGCCAACAACAAGTCTGCATAAACTGGGCGCCTTGCCGGGGGGCGAGTCGACAGGCCAAGCCAGGCCGTCGGCCTAAATTGGCGAGTGGCGATCACGCCACCGGGCTCCCGTGCGCGTCCAGGGGCCGTCGTCGGGTCGGCCAGCGCGCCGTCGGCAGTCCACGAACGAGAACTCCATGAAACGACTGCACGTCCTGTTGCCTGCCACCGCTGCCCTGATCGCCCTCGCTTGTCCGGTTGCCCAGGCGCAATGGGCCTGGCAATGGCGCGATGACAAGGGCCACATGGTCTACAGCGATGCCGCACCGCCGCCGTCGGTGCCAACCAACCGCATCATCCGCAATCCGAACAGCCGCACGGCAACGGCCTATGAAGCGCTGTCCGCGCCGGCCTCGGGCGTCAAAGCGGCGGACCCTAACGCGGCAGCCAGACCCAGCCAGCCAGCCTCGGGCGTGGCCGCATCGAACCCCGACGAAGAACTGCGCAAGCGCCTGGCCGATCGCGCCAAAAAGGAACAGGACGAAGCCAGGCAGGCAGACGCTGCCCAGCGCAAGCAAGCCGAATGCGCACGCCTGCGCAACGAAACCACGTATATGCAAGACGGCCGCCGCGTCGGCTCGGTGCAGGCCGACGGCTCGATCGCCTATATGGATGACAACCAGCGCGCCGCAGCCGTCCAGCGCAACCAGGCTGCCCTGAGCGCCAACTGCAACTGATTTGTCGTTATTCGAGGACGTCGTCTTTGGGCGGCGCCTCGTTGCGCAGCCACTTCAGCCCTTCGCGCGTGCCGGTGGCCCGCACCTTCAGCACGCGCCGCCGGCGTGCAGTTTTTGGATCGGCGATCAGCGGACCCAGAATTTCCACCCGGTCTCGCGCGTGCAACGGTGCATCGGGCGTCTTGCGCTTGCCGTAAATGCCCAGGCGGCAGGTATCGATGGTCAATTCCAGGCCATTCAGCACGCCAGAGGCACGCACCGCGTCGGCCACCGTCGCTCGCTCCGGTACTTGGACGATGACAAGCCGCGGCGGCGTAACCGTCGCCAGGCAGACCATCACGTCGATCACGGTGCTGGAATCAGGATTCGCCATACACCGTCTCAGCGCGTTTGACGAACGAATCGACGAAGGTGTTGGCAATCATGCTGAACACCGGGCCGATCAGTTTTTCCAGAATCACGTTGGAAAACTCGTAATGCAGGTGGAAGTTGATCTTGCAGGCGTCCGCGCGCAGCGGCGTGAAGATCCAGAAACCGGTAAACGACTTGAAAGGCCCGTCAGCGAACGTCATATCAATGCGGGTGGGCCGCGTTTGCACGTTACGCGTGCGAAAGAACTGGTGAATGCCCTTGAAGGCGATGTCCACACGCGCGTCGAGTGACGTTTCCGTCTGCTCGTAGATTTCAACGCCCCCGCACCATGGCAGGAAGTTCGGATAGTCCTTGACGTCGGTGACCAGGTCGAACATCTGTTCGGCCGAGTAGCCAATTAACACGTTTTTTTCAACGTCTGCCATGCGTCATCCGAAAGCTTTGCGTGCCGCGTCCCGGCTAGGATTGCGGCGGATTTGTTAAACTCGCCATTTTATCGCAGCGCATGCAGGGATCGTCACCCCAAGGCGCGCACCGCATATTCCAAAATATGACCATCGCCGACAACAAAAAGGCCTTTTTCGATTACTTCATCGAAGAGCGCTACGAAGCAGGCATGGCTCTTGAGGGCTGGGAGGTGAAAGCCATCCGGGCCAACCGTGCGCAGATCAAGGAAGGCTACGTCGTCATTCGCAACGCCGAGCTGTTCCTGATCGGGGCCCATATCAGCCCGCTGCAATCGGCCTCCACGCATGTCAATCCAGACCCCGTGCGCACCCGCAAGCTGCTGCTGCACGCCGAAGAGATCAAGAAGCTCATCGGCAAAGTGGAACAGCGCGGCTACACGCTCGTGCCGCTCAACCTGCACTACACGCGCGGCCGCGTGAAGTGCGAGATCGGCCTTGCCAAAGGCAAGAAGCAGTTCGACAAGCGCGAAACCGAGAAAGACCGCGACTGGCAGCGCGAAAAAGCCCGCCTCATGCGCGAGAAGGCTTGAGCCCTCTCCCGCTCCGCCGAGCCTTACGCGCTCGGCCGCTGCTGCTTCACAATCGTCAACGCTGACGCAATCATCGTGCTCAGGTCACCCATGTTGCCCGGCACGATGAGCGTGTTGCCCTGCTTGGCCAGGTTACCGAATGCGCTCACATACTCTTCCGCCACCTTCAGGTTGACGGCATCGACACCGCCCTCGGTACGAATGGCCTGACCGATCTTCTGGATCGCCTGGGCGTTGGCTTCTGCCACCGCCAAAATCGCCGCTGCCTCGCCCTGCGCCTTGTTGATTGCGGCCTGCCTTTCCCCTTCTGATTTTTGGATGGCAGCCTCGCGCGCACCGGATGCCAGATTGATCTGCTCCTGGCGCTTGCCTTCGGATGCGGCGATCAGCGCACGCTTTTCACGCTCGGCCGTGATCTGCGCCTGCATGGCGTGCAGGATCTCCTTCGGCGGCGTCAGATCCTTGATCTCGTAGCGCAGCACCTTCACGCCCCAATTCGATGCGGCCTCATCCAGCGCATTGACCACGCTGTGGTTAATGAAGTCGCGCTCCTCAAACGTCTTGTCCAGTTCCAGCTTGCCGACGACCGAGCGCAGCGTCGTCTGCGCCAGCTGCGTGATGGCGATCACGAAATTGCTCGATCCATACGAAGCCCGCATCGGGTCGGTCACCTGGAAATACAGGATGCCGTCCACTTGCAGCTGCGTGTTGTCCTTGGTGATACAGATCTGGCTCGGTACGTCGAGCGGGATTTCCTTGAGCACGTGCTTGTAGGCCACGCGGTCAACAAAGGGCAGCACGATGTTGAGCCCCGGCGAGAGCGTTGCGTGATACTTGCCCAGTCGCTCCAGAATCCAGGCGTGCTGTTGCGGCACGATCTTGATGCCTTGTGCGATGAGCACGATGGCGGCAAACAGGACGATGATCGCGAGAGTCCCCAGCTCGAACATAGAACCTCCGTGGTTGGGCTTGTTGGTTGTTGTTGGTGGCTACCTGGGCGCGACGACAAGCACGTTGCCACGCACTTCGACGATCCGGAATTCGCCAGCGGCGGCCGATGCGTGCGGTGCAAGTTCGACATCCCATGCGGCGCCGCGATATTGCACGCGCGCGCGGCGCTCGGGTGACCAAGCATCGACGCGCAACGTCTCGCCGATGTCCAGATTGACGTTGCGATTGCGCGCGGCATTCTCACGCGTGGTCCGCCCGTAGCGCGTGCGCCGCAACCCGACGATGCCGAACACCGCCACGATGGCGGCCACGATGGCCTGCGCAGGAAACGTAAGGCCGATCAGCGCGGCAAGACCGCCAGCGACCAGGCCGATTGCCACCATCAGCAGATAGAAGGTCCCCGTCATCAGCTCGCCGATGACGAGCAGCACGGCCAGAGAAAACCAGACGGTCTGAGCCGACATACTCCCTCTCCCGGAATCCCATAAAAAAACCCCCGCGACGCTGCACGTCTGCGGGGGCATGTCGCTCGGCCCCCGTCAGCGTTGGACGCTCTCGGGCACTTCGCGTTCTTGTTGGCGCGTACCCGTCAGGATACGCGCCTTGTCTTACGACGCTCTAGGCCGGAATCAAGCCGAACCCAGCTTCTGCCACGTGTCGATCACCGAATCCGGGTTCAGCGAGATCGACGAGATACCTTCCTTGGCCAGCCACTCGGCAAAATCCGGATGGTCGGACGGGCCCTGACCGCAGATACCGACGTACTTGCCCATCGACAGCGCCGTAGAAATGGCACGCTGCAGCATGAACTTGACCGCCGGATCACGCTCGTCGAAGTCCTTGGCCAGCAGCTCCATGCCGGAGTCGCGATCCAGACCCAGCGTGAGCTGCGTCAGGTCGTTCGAGCCGATCGAGAAACCGTCGAAATGCTGCAGGAACTGCTCGGCCAGAATCGCGTTGGACGGCACTTCGCACATCATGATCAGGCGCAGGCCGTTCTCGCCGCGCTTCAGGCCGTACTTGGCCAGCAGCTCGACAACCTTCTCAGCCTGACCGAGCGTACGCACGAACGGCACCATCACTTCGACGTTGGACAGGCCCATCTCGTCGCGCACGCGCTTCATGGCACGGCACTCCATCTCGAAGGCTTCGGCAAAGTCTTCGGCGATGTAGCGCGAGGCGCCCCGGAAGCCCAGCATCGGGTTTTCTTCGTCCGGCTCGTAGCGCGAACCACCGATCAGCTTCTTGTACTCGTTGGACTTGAAGTCCGACAGACGCACGATCACGGGCTTCGGATAGAACGCCGCTGCGATCGTGGCAATGCCCTCGGCCAGCTTGTCAACGTAGAACGCACGCGGGCTTGCATGGCCGCGAGCCACGCTTTCCACGGCCTTCTTCAAGTCGCTGTCGACCTGCGGGTAGTCGAGGATCGCCTTCGGGTGAACGCCGATGTTGTTGTTGATGATGAATTCGAGGCGAGCCAGGCCCACACCGCCGTTCGGGATCTGGCAGAAATCGAACGCCAGTTGCGGGTTGCCGACGTTCATCATGATCTTGGTGCTGATCGACGGCATTTCGCCACGCTGGACTTCCGTGATTTCGGTTTCCAGCAGGCCGTCGTAGATCTTGCCTTCGTCGCCTTCGGCGCACGAGACTGTCACCAGCGTGCCGTCCTTCAGCAGGTCGGTCGCATCGCCGCAGCCGACCACAGCCGGCACGCCCAGCTCACGCGCGATGATGGCCGCGTGGCAAGTACGGCCGCCACGGTTGGTGACGATGGCCGAGGCGCGCTTCATCACCGGTTCCCAGTTCGGGTCGGTCATGTCGGCAACCAGCACGTCGCCGGGCTGCACGCGCTCCATTTCAGCCGGATCGTTGATCACGCGCACCGGGCCCGTGCCGATCTTCTGGCCGATAGCGCGGCCGGTGGTCAGCACCGGTGCCGAGCCCTTCAGGCGGAAGCGCTGCTCGACCTTGCCGTGCGACTGGCTCTTCACCGTCTCCGGGCGAGCCTGCAGGATGTAGATCTTGCCGTCCTTGCCGTCGCGGCCCCACTCGATATCCATCGGGCGACCGTAATGCTTCTCGATGATGACGGCGTACTTGGCCAGCTCCGTCACATCCGCATCGCTGATGGAGTAACGGTTGCGGAGTTCGCCCGGCACGTCGACGGTCTTCACGCGGCCTTCTTCGCCCGGCGCGGTGAATTCCATCTTGATCAGCTTGGAGCCGATCGAGCGGCGGATGATCGGGTACTTGCCGGCGGCCAGCGTCGGCTTGAAGACGTAGAACTCGTCCGGGTTCACCGCACCCTGCACCACCGTTTCGCCCAGGCCGTAGCTGGAGGTGATGAAGACGACCTCCTGGAAGCCCGATTCGGTGTCGATCGTGAACATCACGCCCGAGGCGCCGCAGTCCGAGCGCACCATGCGCTGGATGCCGGCCGACAGGGCCACCACGTCATGGGCGAAGCCCTTGTGCACGCGGTAGGAAATCGCACGGTCGTTGTACAGCGAAGCAAACACGTGCTTGATCTTGTCGAGCACGTCATCGATGCCGAGAACGTTAAGGTAGCTCTCTTGCTGGCCGGCGAACGAAGCGTCCGGCAGGTCTTCGGCGGTAGCCGACGAGCGCACCGCGAACGATGCCTCGGCGCCTTCGCGGGCCGACACGCGAGCGTACGACTCGCGAATCTCCTGCTCCAGACGCGGCTGGAACGGTGCGGTGGCGACCCACTCGCGGATCTCCTTGCCGGCGGCAGCCAGCGCCTTGACGTCGTCGACATCCAGGCTGGCCAGGCGCTGCGAGATGCGCTCGGTCAGGTTGTTGTGTGCAAGGAAATCGCGGAACGCCAGTGCCGTGGTGGCAAAACCGCCTGGAACGCGCACGCCGGCGCCATCCAGCTGGGAAATCATCTCGCCCAGCGAAGCGTTTTTACCGCCGACGACCTCGACATCGGTCATCCGCAATTGCTCGAACGGCAGCACATAGGCGCCGTCTTGCGACAGGTTAGTCATACAAGCCCCTAAACTAAGTGAAAAACCGGTCGGATGCGCACGGGGCTTTCTTCTTGTCGTCTGGCCGCGCGAATCGCTTGGCTAAACCATCCGGATGCCCTGCCAGCACTGCCGCTGTGGCATTGCCTGACAGGCGATCGGCCCGAATTGCTTAGCTAAACGATCGCCGCTATTCTACCGTGCCGCAGCACGATTTCCTGCCGGCGTGCTGGAAAAACCCCTCGTTTTCGATGACCGACCTCGCCCCCGCATCTCCCAACCGCACACCGTTCCGCACCGTTTTCATCGTGTCGGATGGCACCGGGATCACCGCAGAAACGTTTAGCCACTCGATCCTGGCGCAGTTTGAGATGAAATTCCGACAGGTGCGGATTCCGTTTGTCGACACGATCGACAAGGCTCACGTTGCGGTCGCAAAGATCAACGAAGCCTTTCACGCCGAGGGGGTGAGGCCGATCGTCTTCACCACATTGGTGGATGCCGAGGCAAACGAGATCGTCCATCGGGCCAAGGCCACCATCCTGGACATGTTCCAGACCTTCATCGAGCCGCTCGAGAGGGAACTGAACCTCAAGTCGACCCACGCCATCGGCCGGTTTCACCAGAACGCCGACACCGAGGCGTACAAGAACCGCATCGAAGCGATCAACTTTTCACTTGCGCACGATGACGGCCAGTCACACAAGAACCTGGCCGAGGCGGATGTGATTCTGGTGGGGGTATCGCGCAGCGGCAAAACGCCGACCAGCCTGTACCTGGCAATGCAATACGGCGTGAAATCTGCCAATTACCCGCTCATTCCGGACGATTTCGAGCGCGGCAAGCTGCCCACGGTGCTGTACAACTACAAGAACAAGATTTTCGGGCTGTCGATCGATCCTCAGCGCTTGTCGGAAATCCGCAATGAACGTCGCCCAGGCAGCAAATATGCCGCGCTGGAAAATTGCCGCTATGAGGTCAACGAAGCCGAATCGATGATGCGGCGCGAGGGCGTCAAGTGGCTGTCGTCAACGCACAAGTCGATCGAGGAAATTGCCACGACGATCCTGCAGGACATCAAGATGGATCACAACAACTACTGAGCGAGCGCTCTCAGACCTCAAACACAACGGCCGGCATTGCACCGGCCGTTTTGCTTTTCTGCGGCCCAGTCAGGCGCGATCGCGCACCCAGTTGCCGCCATGCGCCGCGGCTTGCGCTGCTGGCGATGTTTCCAGGTAGGCCAGCGCCTGCTCGGTCGATCCTTCGTGATGCGGCGTATAGCTGGGGCGGAAATAGCGCAACGCAGCCCCCAGCATTTTCCAGAACGATGGCAGGCAGTTGCGCCGCGAGCCGTGCCACCAGCCGCGGATAAAGCCAGGAAACTTGCCCGCGCCCGGATCGCGCTTGTACATGAAGCGGAAACCCGTCACCAGGAAGTACAGCAGCAACAGGATCGTGGTCAGCATGTGGAAGCAGCGTTCGAGATACGAGCCGCCCATGTGCCGAAAGATGTCGAACGCGACGGTGCGGTGCTCGACCTCCTCTGCGCCGTGCCAGCGCAGCAGGTCGAGCATGACGGGATCGGCATGGGCGGCATCCAGCCCCTTTGCGTTGAGCACCCAGTTGCCCAGATAGCCGAAAAAGTGCTCCAGCGCGGCGATGATGCCGAGCTGCTGCCGCAGCCAGAAGCGCGTGTGGCCGATCTTCAGGCCCAGCGGCTGTTCGCCGAGCACCTTGGAAAAAAGCCAATCGAGGCGCTTGGTGAAGGGCTGGGTGTCGATGCCGTGGTCTTTGTAGTAATGCGCCAGCACACCGCCGTGCGAGCGCGAGTGGACAGCCTCCTGGCGCAGAAATCCCTCGGCGTCAGAGCGCAGCTTTGTGTCGGTAATCAGCGGCAGCGCCTTGTTGTAGACGCGGCAAAACCACAGCTCGCCGGCGGGAAACAGCAGGTTCAGGATGTTGATGATGTGCGTGCTGGACGGGTCGCCAGGAATCCATTGGATGGGCGTGTCCTTCCAGTCGAAACGGACGTGGCGGGCCTTGATGAAGTAATTGGGCGCGGTCATGGTGGTCTCCTGATGTTCTTGTCTGCGCGGGCTCAATGCCCCGCCATGCTTACGCGCGCAATCAGCCGGCTGAGCCACTGTGCATAGCGCGAGATGAAGCGCGACGAGTGCGCCTCGATGCCGATCGTGACAACGGGCTTGTTGCGCTGAACCGCCCTGAACATGGCCTTTGCCACGGTCTCGGGCTTGAGGCCGCGCAGCTGGTAGAGCTTGGTCGCGCGGGCACGCAGTTGGGCCTGTTGTGCCTCGGTCGTGCCGGTGTAGACGGTGGAGGCCATGATTCCGGTCTCGGCAAAACCGGGGCAGATGGCCGACACGCCGATACCCTGCCCGGCCAGCTCGCCGCGCATGCATTCGGACAGCATCAGCACCGCGGCCTTCGTCGTCGCATAGGCGGCAAGATCACGCGATGGCGCGAAGGCCGCCGCTGATGCAGTGTTCAGGATGTGCCCGCCCTGCCCGCGCGCCACCATCTGCTTTGCGAACAGCCGGGCGCCATGGATCACACCCCACACGTTCACGTGCAGGATGCGCTGCCAATCGCGCTCGGAGGTGTCGACAATGCCGCCCGCCATGCCGATGCCGGCGTTGTTGACGACGATGTCGGCGCCGCCTAGGTCCTTGCCGACCCAGTCGACCAGCGCTTCCATCTGCTCGGCATTGCCGACATCGACGGTGCGCGACCACGCCTTGCCGCCGGTGAGACGGATGAGCTTGGCCGTGCGCTCTGCATCTTCGGCACGGATGTCGACAGCGACGATCGCCGCACCCTGCTCCGCGAATTCCAACGCCGCGCAACGACCGATGCCGCTGCCAGCTCCCGTGATGACCGCCAGCTTGCCGGAGAACGGTTTGCGCTCGCCATGCTGACGCGTGCGTTGCAGCGCTTCGGATTCCGGCTTGCCCTCGACATGCTCGATCAGCTCGCGTGCCATTTCCGCCATGCGTGCGGCATGCGTGACCGGCAGCCAGTGCCGCGCTACCACTTCGCGGCGCCAATACTGCGGCACCCAGCGCGAGAGGTCTTCGGACAACGCGGGGCTGACGTACTTGTCCAGCGTCGGCACGATGACCTGCACCGGCGCATGCGCCACACGCTTGCGCGGCGTGAACAAGCTGCGGGCGAAATTGGCGCGATACAGCGAGACACCGCGCACGCCATCGGCGGTCTGCGTGGCACGCGGCACGATGGCGGTCTTCTCAACGCGACGCAGCACACGCGGCCACGCGCGCCCGAGCCACAGGCGCCAACTCAGCTCTGGCACGATGGGCAAATGGAACAGCAGCACGTACCACGAGCGCACGAGCTGCCCCAGCATCTTGCCCAGCGACGACGGCGTCGGCCGCAACAGCCGCGCGCGCATCCAGTAACCCACGTGGTCCAGGCAAGGCCCTGAGCACGATGTGTATGACGCAATGCGTCCGCGCAGGCGCTCCTCCGTCACGAACTCCCACGACTGGATCGAACCCCAGTCGTGCGCGATCAGGTGCACCGGCTTGCCTGGGCTCAGCGTATCGATCACGGCGATAAAGTCGTCGGTCAATCGCGCGAAGGTGTAGTTGCGCATCCCTTTGGGCGAACTTGACTTGCCGGCACCACGCACGTCGTAGGCAATGATGTAGTAATCCCGCGCGAGCAGCGGTGCCATCTCGTGCCAGACCTCGCTATTGTCGGGGTAGCCGTGCACGAGTACGACGGTCGGATGCGCCGGGTCGCCCCAGGTCTTGACGGCGAGCGAGACGCTGCCGGATTGCACGGTGCGCTCGGCGTGTTCGATGGTCGGGACGGTAGCAGCCGGCTCGAACAACGCCAGCGGAGCCTCTTCAAGAAGCGTTTTCATGTGAGCCTCCCCGCGCATCAGGCGGCGCGCTGCTGCGCAAGCTGGCGTTGCTGCCAGCGGCGCACATGCGGCAGATCGTCGTCGAGCCAGTAAGCATCGTCTTCGGTGATGACGAGCAGCTCTTCGAACTTGGCACCGACGCCATGGAAACCCAGGTGCGGCTCAACGGCCCACAAGCCCGGCACCGGCGCATGTTCGGATCGACGGTCGATCGACCACAGCGGCGACCACCCTTCCTGCTTGCCGCTGCGCACCTGGTCGAGGATTAGATTGCGCGTGGCATTCAACCCGAAGCGCGCAACAAAACGCGGTTTGGATGGGCTGTCCAGCTTGGCCACGCGATGCGCCAGCACTTTGAATGGATAGGCCTTGTGGCGCGGCTCCACGCCCTGCTTCATGCAGAGCTGATCCACTGCACGCGCTACGTCGGCCATTGACCGACGCTCGCGAATCAGGCGCACGATCAGTTCGCGATGCGCCATCAGATCGTCCTGCAGTTGTTCGAGGATGGCGCTCTCGCCAAGGCACATGGCATAGCCCACATCGGCGATCACGCCATTGCGCACGGGCGCCACGTCCAGGATGACCGGCATGTTTTCCTCCAGCCGCCGCGACGATGGAAAGAACGCGAGGTTGAAGCCGGCCATGTGCGTCAGGCCCGAAAAGCCCTGGAACGCCGTGCGATCGCCAAACCAGGCGAACGGCTTGTGCAGCCAGTCGTGCACGCCGCGATCGCCGAGCCACTCAGTGAGCAGCTTGGCCGCGTCCTTCTCCGTCATGCCGGGGCGCAGCATGCCGCCGACGGCCTCGACGCACGCGTAGGCGAGTTGCTGGATTTCGCGAAACTGGGCCAGTTCGTCGACATGGACGCGCGCCAGGGTGGGGTTCGGCATGCCGGTCTCCTTGAGTATGGGTATCGGGGGGCGCTCATTGGCACCGCGCCAAATGTTCCATTACTCAATGTCAAAGTCAATGCGGGACTTTTCTGGCGTTTGAAAACGCCGTGTGACCGGTAATCGACAGAAAAAAGAGAGGTTTAGCCCGCGCGGCGTTGTCGCACGGCTTCAAACAGACAGATCGCTGCTGCGGCAGCCACATTGAGCGATTCCATGCCGCCCGGCTGCGGAATCGTCACAGGCGTTGTCACGGCAGAAAGCCAGTCGTCCGACACGCCCGCACCCTCGTTTCCGAACACCCAACCGACGGGCGCCTTGAGCGACACATCGAACACAGCCTGCTTGGCGTGCGACGACGTCGCCAACAGCGGCACCTGAAGGCGCGAATGCACGCTCTCGAACGTGCAGTGTTCAACGATGTTCAGGTGGAAATGCGCGCCCATGGCGGCCCGCAATGTCTTGGCCGACCACGCGAACGCGCAGCCCGGTGTCATGAACACATCACGCACGCCGGCAGCAGCCGCACAGCGCAGGATGGAACCGACGTTGCCGGCATCCTGAATGCCATCCAGGATCACACAGTCCGCCTCAATGGTTTGCGGCAACTTGCCTTCCGGCGTCTCCACCAGGGCGATCAGATCGATGCCGTTGACGACCGTGGTGAGTTGGCCAAACAGGTTGTCCGCCAGCAGGATGACGGAGTCCGGATCAACGCGATCGAGCACCGCGACCACTTCCGGGTGCCGGATATGGCGCTCCGAAACCAGGCATTGCTCCGGCACGTGGCCTGCATCCAGATACGCCGTGACCAGATGCACGCCGTCGAGCACGGACTGCCCAGCGCGCCGACGATGCTGCGTCGAGCCCGAAAGCGCCTTGAGATGCTTGAACACCGCGTTATCGCGGGAAGTGATGTGCTTCACGAATGGGCCCAGCAGAAAAAGGTCAGTCGTCCCAGGCGCTGCCTGCAGCGGTGGTTTCGATGCTGATGGCGCTCATCCCCTCCAGCGCACGACGCACGGGCGCGAACGAGCGGCGATGATGGGGCGTCACGCCATGCAGGTCGATCGCCGCCAGATGCTGCGGCGTGCCATAGCCGGCATGGACGTCAAAGCCGTAGAGCGGAAACTCGATATGCAGCGCGGCCAATTGGCGGTCGCGTGTCACCTTCGCCAGGATGGATGCCGCCGAAATAGCCGGCACCAGCGCATCGCCCTTGACGATGGCCTCCACCGCAAATGCCACCTGTGGGCACCGATTGCCGTCCACCTGCACGAGATCGGGCAGCGTGCCCAATGCGGCCACGCCGTGCACCGCACGCTGCATGGCCAGCATGGTCGCGTGCAGGATGTTGATGCGGTCGATTTCTTCGACGGTGGCTTCCGCCACATGCCAGGCGAGCGCCTTTTCGACGATCTCGTCGTACAGCGCCTCGCGCTTCTTGGCGGTCAGGATTTTGGAGTCGGCCAAGCCTTTAATTGGCTTGCGCGGATTGAGAACGACCGCCGCAGCCGTCACCGGTCCGGCCAAAGGCCCGCGTCCAGCCTCATCCACGCCGCAGAGGATGCGACGCGCGCGCTTGGCCGCCGGCTCTTGCGAGAGCAGCAGGCCAAGCTGGTCGGGATTGGGTTTGCGGGACGCCATGGGCTCAAAGCTTACCGCGACTGCGCAGCAGATCGACCACGACTTTCGCGCCGATCTCCGCCATGTTCTGCTTGAGCGTGAGGTGCATCTGCGTGAAGTGCTCACGCAGGAACGTGGCGTTGCCATGATCGCTCAGTTGCAGCAACGTTTCGCGCGCAAGTGCCTCGGGCGTTGCGTCATCCTGCAGCAATTCCGGTACGACAAAGCGGCCGGACAGGATGTTCGGCAGCCCCACGTACGGCAGATAGCCCTTGCGCTTCATGATCTGCGCCGTCAGCCAGGGCACCTTGTAAGTGATGACCATCGGCTTCTTGTACAACGCCGCTTCCAGCGTGGCCGTGCCG
Source organism: Ralstonia pickettii (assembly GCF_000607165.1). Classification (GTDB taxonomy): domain Bacteria; phylum Pseudomonadota; class Gammaproteobacteria; order Burkholderiales; family Burkholderiaceae; genus Ralstonia; species Ralstonia holmesii. Next base: position 516,186 of record NZ_JFZG01000004.1, read on the forward strand.
CTGGCAAGCAGGATGACGTCAGCCGCTTCCATGGCGGCGTGCGACTGGCCATCGACGACCCACAGATGCAAGCCTGGGTGCTCCGCGCGCATCGCATCGATGCGCTCGCGCAGCGTCGCATTGGCCGCCGGCAGCACAAAAGCCAGATCCGGCTCGACCGCCTGCATGCGTGACATTGCCGCGAACAGCGTCGGCCCGAGATGCTTCACTTCGGAATTGCGGCTGCCCGGCAGCACCGCAACGACCTTGCGGCCCAACGGCAGGCCGAGGCGCGTGCGCGCGCCTTCTATGTCCGGCACCAGCGGAATCTCATCCGCGAGCGGATGCCCGACGTACGTGGCCGGAATGCCGGCCTTGGCGTAAATCTCGGGCTCGAAGGGGAACAGGCAGAGGATATGGTCGACCGCGCGAGCAATCGTCTTGATACGGCCGGCACGCCACGCCCAGATCGACGGGCTCACGAAATGCACCACCGGCACACCCGCCTGCCGCATGGCGATCTCGACGTTGAAATTGAAGTCCGGCGCATCGACGCCGATGAAAGCCAGCGGCGGCTTCTCCAGCAGATCCTGCTTGAGTTCCTTGCGGATCGTAAGAATCTCACGCAGCTGGCCGAGCACTTCCACGTAGCCGTTGACCGACAGCTTGTGCATCGGCCAGTTCGACTGGAAACCCTGCTCCGTCATGCGGGCCCCGCCGATGCCGTTGTAGGCGATGTCGGCAGGCAGTTGTGCGCGCAACCCCTTGAGCAGCAGCGAGGCCAGCAAATCGCCGGAAGCCTCGCCTGCCACCATGCCGATGCGGCGCACCGGCGTGGTGTTCTGAGGCTGCTCGCTCAACGCACGATGCCGCGCTTGGTGGCGGCAATGAAATCAGCAAACGCGGTCAACACCTCACGCGTGGGGGCGTCGTCCGTTTGAGCGATCTGGGCGGCGATTTCCGCCTTGGCCTGATCAAAGCTCAGATCGCTCTTGTAGAGCAGCTTGTACGCTTGGCGCAGACCGGTGATCTGCTCGGCCGTAAAGCCACGGCGGCGCAGGCCTTCCACATTGATGCCGTGCGGCGCGGCCTTGTTGCCGCCCTTGTCGCTCGCGGCGATCACGAACGGCGGCACATCCTGCACGAGCGCCGATGCGCCACCGAGCATGGCATGCGCGCCGATACGCACGAACTGGTGCACGCCGGACATGCCGCCGAGAATCGCCCAGTCACCGACTTCCACGTGACCCGCGATCTGCGCGTTACTCGAGAACACCGTGTGGTTGCCCACGCGGCAATCGTGCGCGATATGCACGTAGGCCATGATCCAGTTGTCGTCGCCGATGGACGTGATACCGGCATCCTGCGCAGTGCCGGTATGGATCGTGGTGAATTCGCGGATGGTATTGCGGTCGCCGACGATCAGCTGCGTCGGCTCATCGCGATACTTCATGTCCTGCGGGCGGCCGCCCACGGAAGCAAAGTGGCCAATGCTGTTGTCGCGGCCCAGCGTCGTGTAGCCCTCGATCACCGTGTGGTGCCCGACGCGCGTGCCTGCGCCCATCCGCACGTTCGGGCCCACGACCGTGAACGCGCCGATCTCGACGCTCGAATCGAGTTCGGCCTTCGGATCAATCTGCGCGGTCGGGTGGATCTTCTGTGCTTGCGTCATGCCTCGCCCTTGGACTTGTCTTCGCGCACGGCGCACATGATTTCGGCTTCCACGGCGACTTCGCCGTCAACCTTGCCGTACACCTTGAACTTCCACATACCGCTCTTCGAGCGCAGCAGTTCGGCCGTCATCACGAGCTGGTCGCCCGGGATCACCTGCCGCTTAAAGCGTGCACCATCGATGCTCACGAACAGGTAGAGCTGGTTTTCCTTGCGCTCGTGATCGGCCTCGCCGAACGTCAGCAGCGCAGCGGTTTGCGCCAGCGCTTCGAGCATCAACACGCCCGGCATCACCGGATGGCCGGGGAAGTGCCCGTTGAAGAACGGCTCGTTGAACGTCACGTTCTTGATGGCCGTAATCGACTTGCGCGGCTCCAGCGAAATCACGCGGTCCACCAGCAGCATCGGGTAGCGATGCGGCAGCAGATCGAGAATCTTTTTGATATTGAAATCGCTGACGGGGCTGGGGGTCGCGCTCGTCGCATTCGTTGCTTCGGTCATGATTGTTGCTGCAGGTCTTTGACCCGCTGTTCGAGTTGTTGCAACCGTTCGCGCATGCGCGTCAGGCCTCGGACGATGGCCGCGTTACGTTCCCAGTCGCCATGCGGCATGAATGGGAAAACGCTGGTGAAATGGCCACCGGGCTTGGTGATGGATTTGGTAATGGAGGTGCCGCCTGAAACGGTCACACGGTCGGCAATCGTCAGATGGCCAGCAAAATTGGCCGCGCCACCGATGATGCAGTAGCGCCCGATCTTCGTGCTGCCAGAAATGGCAGCGCAGCCGGCGATAACGGTATAGGCGCCCACATGCACGTTGTGCGCGATCTGCACCTGGTTGTCGATCTTGCAACCCTGTTCGACCACCGTATCGGCCATCGCGCCGCGGTCGATGGCGGTGTTCGCGCCGATCTCTACGTCGTCGCCAATCACGGCCCTACCAGTCTGCGGAATCTTCACCCATTCGCCGCCCTGCGGACCGAAGTCGGGTGCAAAGCCAAAGCCATCCGCGCCGATCACGACGCCGCTATGCACAATGCAGCGGGCACCAACCACGCAGCCGTGATAGATCGACACGTTTGCGTAGAGCAACGTGTCATCGCCAATGCGGGCACCGGCACCAACGAAACTGTTGCCCGCGATGCGCACACGCTCGCCGAGCACCGCGCCAGCTTCGATGGTCACGTTCGGACCAATGGAGCATGACGCTGGCACCGTGGCGCCCTCTTCCACGCTGGCAGTCCGGTGAATGCCAGGCACAACGGGGCGCGCCGCCAGCGCAACAAAGCGCTGGGCGACACGAGCAAACGCAGCATACGGGTTGGCAGCGATGAGCCAGTTCCGGCCAGCAGCGTGGCCTTGGCTTTCGAGCGTTTCCAGATCGCGGGGCGACACGATGATCGCCGCCGCACCGGAACTCACAGCCTGATTGAGGTACAGCGGATTGGAAAGAAAAGCGAGCTGATCGGCGCCCGCTTGATCCAGCGGCGCGATCGACTTGACGATCAGGCCTGCGTCACCCTGGACGGTCGCGCCGAGCGACGCAGCAAGTTCACCAAGCGAAAACGACATGCGAACAACCTCATTTGGCCGATTGCGAATTCAGCGCCTTGAGCACTTCGTCCGTGATGTCGATGCGCGGGTTCACGTACACGGCTTCCTGCACTATCAGGTCGTACTTGCGCTGCTCGGCAATCGAGCGGATCACGCGGTTGGCGCGCTCGAGCACCTGGGCCAGCTCTTCATTGCGACGCTGGTTCAGGTCCTCACGGAATTCGCGCTGCTTGCGCTGGAAGTCGCGATCCAGGTCCGACAATTCACGCTGACGGCGGGTGCGATCAGAATCGGCCAGCACAGCCGACTCCTTGTCCAGCTTGTCGGACATGCCCTTGAGCTTGGCAGCCATGTCCTGCAGCTCGCGGTCGCGCTTGGCGAACTCGGTTTCCAGCTTGGCCTGTGCGGCCTTGGCAGGCTGCGAGTCGCGCAGGATGCGCTCGGAATTGACAGCAGCGATGCGCGCTTCCTGCGCCGTGGCCGGCAGCGCAAAGCTGGCTGCGGCAAGTGCGGCGAAAGCAGCGGACACGCCCATGCGGGACAAGGTGATGCGCGTGGATTTCATGATGAATGCAGTCATTAGAATGCAGTCCCGATCTGGAACTGGAAGCGTTGCGTTTGATCTTCGGTCTTGCGTTTGATCGGGAAGCCCATGCTGATCTTGAGCGGGCCGATCGGCGACAGCCACGACAAACCGAAACCAGTCGAGTAGCGCATGTCGCCCAGCTTGTACGGCTGACCTTCGGCGAACACGTTACCGTAGTCAAAGAAGGTAAACAGGCGAACGGTGCGGTCCACGCCCGAACCCGGCAGCGGGAAAATGAATTCCACGTTGCCGACGAACTTGCTGGCGCCACCGATGGCAACGCCGTTGGCGTCGCGCGGGCCCAGCGTGCTGGTTTCGTAACCGCGCACCGAGCCGATACCGCCGGCGTAGTAGTTCTTGAAGACCGGGAAGTCCTTGCCGCCGTAACCGTGGCCGTACCCGATTTCGTTGTTGAACGCCATCGTGAACGACTTCGACAGCGGATAGAAATACTGGTGCTGATAGTACGCGCGGAAGTACTGGAGATCGCCGCCCGGAATACCGAACTCCAGGTTGGCCTGCTGATAGCGACCACGCGTCGGCACCAGAGCGCTGTCACGTTGATCCTTCGACCAGCCGATGGTGATCGGGAAGTTATTGGTGATACGGCCGTTCTTCGCGACGTAGTTCTGGTAGGCCAGCGGCGTGTTGGTCGTCACGTCGATGGTCGTGCGCTCGTAGCCGATGCCGAAGAAGACGGTATCGGTTTCCGAGAACGGCACGCCAAACTTGACGTTGCCACCTTGTTGCACAACGCGGTAGTCCTGGTCACCCGTGTAGTACAGCGGGCGGTACGTGCGGTAGTACAGCTCAGTCGAGCGGCTGATGCCATCCACCGTGAAGTACGGATCGAACTGCGTCACGGCAATGGTGCGGTTCGACTTGGACGTGTTCACATCCAGGCCGAGGCTCGTGCCGGACCCGAACACGTTGTCCTGACGGATACCCGCCGACAGCACCAGCTTGTCGGTCGAAGAGAAGCCCACGCCCAGGTTGATCTGGCCAGTCGGCTTTTCCGTCACGTTGACGTTCACATCGACCTGGTCGGTGGTACCCGGCACGTCTTCCGTCGTGATGTTCGCATCGGTGAAGTAACCCGTACGGTTCACACGGTTCTGCGAAAGCTGCAGCTTCTCGCCATCGAACCAGGAGGCTTCCATCTGGCGCATTTCGCGGCGCACGACTTCGTCGCGGGTCTTGCTGTTGCCGACAACGTTCACGCGACGCACGTACACGCGGCGGCCCGGATCGACCACCAGCGTGAGCGCAACCGTGCGGTCCTTCTGGTTGATTTGCGGCTGCGGGTTGATGGTGGCGAAAGCGTAGCCGTACGTGCCGAGCAGATCGGTAATCGACTTGGTCGTCGACGACAGCTTGGCCGAAGAGAAGACATCGCCCTGCTTGAGCTTGATGAGTTTCTCCATCTCGGCCTGCTTGCCCAGCAGCTCGCCGGTCAGCTTGATGTCCGATACCTTGTACTGCTCACCCTCGTGGATGTTCAGCGTCAGGTAAATGTCCTTCTTGTCAGGCGTGATCGACACCTGGGTCGACTCGATGGCGAATTCCAGGTAGCCGCGATCCAGATAGAACGAGCGCAACGCTTCCAGGTCAGCCGTGAGCTTCTGCTTGGAGTACAGATCGTTCTTGGTGTACCACGACAGCCAGTTCGGCGTAGACAGTTGCATCTCGTCGCGCAGGTCGCCTTCCTTGAAGGCCTTGTTGCCGACGATATTGATCTGGCGAATCTTGGCGGTCGGACCTTCGTCCACCGTGAACGTGATCGACACACGGTTGGCATCGACCGGCGTAACGGTGGTCGTCACCTCGGCAGCGTAGTAGCCGCGCGAAACATACTGGCGCTTGATTTCCTGCTCGGCGCGGTCGATGAGGGACTTGTCGTAGTAACGGGCCTCGGCCACGCCCACGCCGCGCAGCGTACGACGCAGCGCTTCCTTATCGAACTCCTTGAAGCCGATGAACTCGAGCTGCGAGATCGCCGGACGCTCTTCCACGCGCACCACCAGCACATTGCCTTCGGAGCGGATCTGAACGTCCTTGAAGAAGCCGGTGTTGTAGAGCGCGCGAATCGATTCGGCGCCCTTCTCGTCGGTGAAGGTCTCACCCACCTTCACAGGCAGATAGCCGAACACGGTGCCCGGCTCGACGCGCTGCACACCCTCCACGCGAATGTCCTTGACGACGAACGGCTCCACTGCATGAGCCTGACCGGCAGTAACGGTCAGCACGGAAGCCGCCAGCACGCTGAGCGGGAAGCGATGTTGTCTGATCAATCTAATCCCCTAGTTGGATTCAATCGGAATCCACTTCTGAGTGTTTTCAAAACCCTGAGTTGCCCGCTCACGCCGGTGGCAACGATGCGGCTAACCGACCCAGTTTGAATACGGTCTAGCCACGAGTCAGAAACAACCGACTCAAATCGTTGTACAGGGCGAGCGAAGTGAGAAGCAGGATGCAGGCGACGCCGATCTTCTGAAGGACTGCTTGCCAGGATTCCGGCACGGGTCGGCCAGTCAAAAATTCCACGCAATAATACAGCAAATGCCCCCCATCCAATACCGGAACGGGCAATAAGTTCAGCACGCCGAGACTGACGCTGATCAACGCGAGAAAGCTCACAAACGTCTGCCAGCCAAGGCTTGCCGCCTTGCCTGCAAAGTCCGCCACAGTGATCGGTCCGCTCAGGTTCTGCAGCGACGCCTGACCGATGATCATCTTGCCCAGGACCTGGAGCGACAGCACCGAAGTCCGCCAGACCTCGCCCACGGCGTGGCCCAAGGCGGCAAGCGGCTCGTCTCGGATCATCGCCGTTTCCACCTTCTGGTTGAGCTGCGCGCCGAGCTTGCCGATCTTCGGGCCCGCGGGGTTCTTGGGATCGACGTCTGCGTCTGGGCGAACCGGCAGCGTCATGGGCTGGTCGTTGCGCAGGATGTCGATCGACGCGTTCTGCTCGGGCATGGCGCGGATCTGGCGGATGAGGTCCATCGCCTGATCGGCTGGCTGGCCCGCGAAGCGGACGATCTGATCGCCGGCTCGCAACCCTGCGCGTGCCGCGGCACTGGCGGGAAGTACGTCGACGATGGTGACGGGACCGCCCTGCAGGCGCAAACCAATCTGGTCAATTACGTCGGCCTGCGGCGTACGGGCTGCGCTTGGCAAACCATGCAGGCGGACGGTGCGCTCGACACCATCGGCGCCGCGCACTTGTACAAGCGCGTCGCGCCCTGCGATGCCGGCCGAGTACAAGCGCATGCGGACATCGCTCCAGCTGCGCACGGGCGCAGGTGTTTCATCGTCCGTACCGATTGCGATCACGCGGTCCCTGGCATGCAGGTCGGCCTGGGCGGCAATGCTGCCCGGTGGCGGAGCGCCGAGGATAGGCAACGGCTCGATTGCGCCGACCCATGCCAGCACTGCATAGAGCGCAATTGCGAGCAGGAAATTCGCGATCGGGCCAGCGGCCACGATGGCGAACCGCTTGTAGACCGGCTGGTGATCGAAGGTGCGCGGGAGGTCTTCGGGGAGGATGGGCGGGTCTTTCTCGGGGTCTCGCGATCCCTCGCCCAGCATCTTGACGTAGCCGCCCAGCGGAATGGCGCAGATCGTCCATTCGGTGCGGTCAGGGCCGCGGCCCACACGACGGAACAGCACCTTGCCGAAGCCAACGGAAAACCGGAGCACCTTTACGCCGCACAGGCGTGCGACGCTGTAATGGCCCAGTTCGTGAATGACGATCAGTACCGCGATCGCAAAGACAAACGCTAAAACGGTCTGCAAAACCTTCTCCGGATGCACTGAAGGGCACGCGCGGGCTGGCCCCGCGCGAAGCCGCTATGTTACCCGCTTGCTCTGACAGCGCGCTTTCAGGCGGCCGGCAGTTGCGCGCATACGGTCGCGATATAGCGCTCAGCTTGCTGACGCGCTTGGGCGTCGGCCTCAAAAACGGTGTCGAGCGAGTCGGCGGGCACGATGGAGGTACGGGCGAGCGTGTCGCCCACCACGGCAGCAATCTCGGTGAACCGGATGCGGCGCTGTAAAAATGCTTCGACAGCCACCTCGTTGGCCGCGTTCAGCGCAGCAGGTGCCGTACCACCAGCGCGCAGTGCGTCAAAGGCCAGCGCCAGGCACGGGAAGCGGCGCAGGTCCGGCGCCTCGAACGTCAGCGCGCCCGTGGTGACAAGATCGAGCAATGGAACACCGGCTTCGATGCGTTCGGGATATGCCAAGCCGTAGGCAATCGGCGTGCGCATGTCCGGATTGCCTAGCTGCGCCAGCACCGAGCCATCGTCGTAGCCGACCATCGAATGGATGACACTCTGAGGGTGGATCAGGACTTCGAGATGCTCGACCGGAACGCCGAACAGCCAGTGCGCCTCGATCACCTCCAGCCCCTTGTTCATCATGGTGGCGGAGTCGACGGAGATCTTGCGTCCCATCACCCAGTTCGGGTGCGCGCAAGCCTGATCTGGCGTGACATCCGCAAGGGACTCCACAGCGCGCGTGCGGAACGGGCCGCCCGATGCCGTCAGCACGATGCGCGACACGCCCCGCCCGAACTGCGGAACTTGCTGAGGCAAGCATTGGAAGATGGCGTTGTGCTCGCTGTCGATGGGGAGCACGGTGGCGCCATGTTGACGCACAGCGTCCATGAAAAGCGCGCCGGACATTACCAGCGCCTCCTTGTTGGCCAGCAGCACGCGCTTGCCGGCACGCACGGCGGCAAGCGTCGGACGCAAGCCTGCGGCGCCAACGATGGCGGCCATCACCGCATCGCAGTCGGTGTGCGCGGCAGCCTCTTCCAACGCCTCGGTGCCGGCGCGGATTTCGATGCCGGCAGCATCTGCGCCGAGCTGTTCTCGCAATGCACCCGCCGCCGCGGCCGAACCCAGCACCGCCATCTTCGGACGAAACTCACGGCAGAGCACCGCGAGCTTGTCGGCCTGCGCGTTGGCGGTCAGCGCAAAAACGCTGTATTTGTCGGGATGGCGGCGCACCACGTCAAGCGTGCTGTCGCCAATGGAGCCGGTGGCGCCAAGAACGGTCAAACGCATCATGTTCAGACGCCTCAGGAAATCAGCAGCGCAGCCAGCGGAAACACCGGCAGCAGCGCGTCGATGCGATCGAGCACACCACCGTGGCCGGGCAACAGGCGGCTGCTGTCTTTCATGCCGACCTGACGCTTGAGCAGGGATTCAAACAAATCACCGCCGACGCTTGCCGCCACCAACAAGATGGTTAGTGCAAGGGCGGCGACGGCGCCGCGCTGATCAAACTCGTGCGAGAACCACGTCGGTGCAAACCAATGCGTGATACCGGCCACGCTGGCGATCACCGCAACCAGCACGGCACCGCCGATTGCACCTTCCCACGATTTGCCCGGGCTGATGGTCGGAGCAAGCTTGCGGCGACCAATGGCCTTGCCGACAAAATAGGCGCCCACATCGGCCGCCCACACGAGCAACGCCACCGAAAGCAGAAATGCGATGCCGTGCGTGCGTAATTCAATGGCGCCATGCACGAACGCCGGCAGCATCACCAAGCCCAGCAGGGTGAACACGACCCTGCGCGTGCCATGCAACTCGCGCACACCACCCGCCAGCAGCGCCCAGGCGATCACCCACGCGATTACCGCGCCATGGAATAGCGGCCGCACATCACCGCGAACGGGAATGTCGTGCCAAGCGATCGTCAGCATGACGACAACGACCGCATAGAGAATCGGCCCCCACCAGCCGGGCAGGCGCACGAGACGCCCCCACTCCCACGCGGCGAGGGCTGCAAACACCGTCACGAGCCCGGCCAGGCCGGCGGGCGGCGCGAAGAACAGAATGGGCAGGATGACAATCAGCAGGCAGACAGCGGTAATGACGCGAGTCAGCAGCATGTGTCAGGCTCCGGCGGATAGCGCGGGGGGAACATCGGGATCGAGCTGCGCGCTGGTGCGGCCGAAGCGGCGCTCGCGGTTGCGATACCACGCAAAGGCGCGATCGAGTTCTGCGGCATCGAAGTCGGGCCAGTAGCGATCGGTGAAGTACAGCTCGGAATAGGCAAGCTGCCACAGCAGAAAGTTGCTGATGCGCTGCTCGCCACCGGTGCGGATGAACAGATCCGGCTCCGGCGCGTAAGACAGGGCCATGTACGGCGCAAGCATCTCTTCCGTGATGGCGTCAGGTGCAATGCCAGGCTGCGCCTTCAACAAGGCGCGCATGGCTTGCAGGATGTCCCAGCGCCCGCCGTAGTTGGCAAGGATCGTGACAGTCAGACCGGGGTTGGCAGCCGTCTTGGCCTCAGCTTCGCGAATCAAAAGCTGGATGCGCGGACTGAACGCAGAAAGATCGCCCACCACGCGCAAGCGGATGCCATTGTCGTGCAGCTTGCTGACTTCGCGGCGCAACGCCGTCATGAACAACTTCATGAGGAAAGTGACTTCCTCAGCCGGGCGGCGCCAGTTTTCGGAGCTGAAGGCAAACAGCGTCAGGTAACCGACGCCACGGCGTGCCGCCGCTTCAACGGTTGCTCGTACGGCGTCGAGGCCGCGGCTATGCCCGGCCACACGCGGCAGATGCCGTTCGGTGGCCCAGCGGCCGTTACCGTCCATGATGACGGCGACGTGGCGCGGCGTATCGGCGGTGTCGGGCACCGCCAGTGTCGAACTGATATGCATGAATCGGGCTTCCCACCGCATGCGCCCAATGCGCCGGCGGCGGGAGACGGCCTTACACCGTCATGATTTCCTTGTCTTTCTCGGCGACCAGCTTGTCGATCTCGGCGACGAACTTGTCGGTCAGCTTCTGAACGTCGTCTCCGCCGCGACGCTCGTCGTCTTCCGAGATGGCCTTGTCCTTCACCAGCTTCTTGAGCTGTTCGTTGGCATCGCGACGCAGGTTGCGCACGGCGACCTTGGCATCTTCGCCCTCGCCCTTCACGACCTTGGTCAGCTCCTTGCGACGCTCTTCGGTCAGCGCGGGCGTCGGCACGCGAATGATGTCGCCCATGGTGGCGGGGTTCAGACCGAGGTCCGCTTCACGGATGGCCTTCTCGACGGCTTGCACCATCTTCTTTTCCCACGGTTGCACACCAATCGTGCGCGCATCCACCAGAGTCACGTTGGCAACCTGGCTGATCGGCACCATCGAGCCGTAGTAATCGACTTGCACGTGATCGAGCAGACCGGTGTGGGCACGGCCAGTACGGATCTTGGCCAGATCCGCCTTGAGAGCCTCGATCGACTTCTGCATCTTCTGCTCGGTATTCTTTTTGACATCGGCGACGCTCATACTTCCTCCGAACGATAACGGCGGTCTGCCGAACTTGCGCCCTGGAAAACGACACAGGGCACCGGCAAGACCAAAAAGACAATAGGCGATTTTACATGGAAGCCGCTCGCCAACGCCATTTACGCAGGGTCAGCGAACGCTAAAAAAGGCGCCTGCAACCAGGCTTGCCGCTGGTTTTAGACGTGCACCAGCGTGCCTTCGTCTTCACCCAGGATCACGCGCTTGAGGGCGCCCGGCTTTTGGATCGAGAACACCTTGATCGGCAACTTCTGGTCGCGGCACAGCGCAAAGGCAGTCGCATCCATCACCTGCAGGTTGCGCGAGATGGCTTCGTCGAACGTGATGGTGGTGTAGCGGGTGGCGCTCGGGTCCTTCTTTGGATCAGCGGTGTAGACGCCATCCACCTTGGTGGCCTTGAGGACGATCTCGGCACCGATTTCCGAGCCGCGCAGCGCGGCGGCGGTGTCGGTCGTGAAGAACGGGTTGCCGGTGCCGGCGGCGAAAATCACGATTTTCCCCTCCTCCAATTGGCGGATCGCGCGGGGACGGATGTACGGCTCGACCACCTGGTCCAGGCGCAGCGCCGATTGCACGCGACCCTCGAGGTTGGCATGACGCATGGCGTCTTGCAGGGCCAGCGCATTCATCATGGTGGCCAGCATGCCCATGTAGTCGGCCGTGGCGCGATCCATGCCGGCGGCTCCGCCCGCAACACCGCGGAAGATATTGCCACCGCCGATCACCACTGCCACCTGCACGCCCAGCTTCACGATTTCGGCGATGTCGTTGACCATCCCTTCGATGGTGCTGCGGTTGATGCCAAAGGCATCGTCGCCCATCAGGGCTTCGCCGGAAAGTTTGAGTAGAACGCGCTTATAGGCAGGCATGGAGATCCTCGTGACGATTCCTGGTACGGGAAACAGGAAAGGGGGAAATGACGCTGCGGATATGACAACGACGAGCAAAGCGGGGACTTCGCACATCCCGCAACCTTCTTGCGCGGAAGCCGTCAGGAAATCCTCCCAACGATACCCGCGCAAGCAGGCTGCACCTGCAAACAGGGCACCTTTCGGTGCCCTGTTTGTTCGGCATTATACGGCTGCGCCAAGGGTGGAAACGACACCTCCCGGCCTGCGCCGGAGGGCGAATCGCCGCACCATCGGAAACGGCCGTCGCAGCATTACGCCTGTTGCTTGGCAGCGGCCACCTGGGCAGCCACTTCAGCAGCGAAGTCGTCTTGCTTCTTCTCGATGCCCTCGCCCACCACGTACAGCGTGAACGCCTTCACAGTCGTGTTGGCAGCCTTGAGCATCTGCTCAACGGTCTGCTTGTCGTTCTTCACGAACGGCTGGTTCAGCAGCGAGACTTCCTTCAGGTACTTCTGCACGCTGCCTTCCACCATCTTGGCAACGATTTCAGCCGGCTTGCCCGATTCCGCAGCCTTCTGCTCAGCAACGCTGCGCTCCTTGGCGACCAGCTCGGCCGGCACGTCGTCAGCCGACAGCGACACCGGCTTCATGGCGGCAGCCTGCATTGCTGCGTCCTTAGCCGCCACTTCGTTGCCCTCGAATGCCACCATGACGCCAATGCGGGTGCCGTGCAGATACGAAGTCAGCTGGGTGCCTTCGAAACGCTGGAAGCGGCGGATCGTCATGTTCTCGCCGATCTTGCCGATCAGGCGGGTACGCACGGCTTCAACCGTTTCGTCACCGATCGACAGGGCCGACAGGGCCGCCACGTCAGCCGGGTTCTTCTGAGCGATCAGCTTGGCAACATCGTTCGTGAAGGCCAGGAAATCGTCATTCTTCGAAACGAAGTCGGTTTCGCAATTCACTTCGACCAGGGCGCCCGTGGTGCCCTCGACGAACGCTGCGACCACGCCCTCAGCGGTGACGCGGCTGGAAGCCTTGCCGGCCTTGTTGCCCAGCTTCACACGCAGGATCTCTTCGGCCTTTTCCAGGTTGCCTTCGGCTTCGGTCAGGGCCTTCTTGCATTCCATCATCGGCGCGTCGGTCTTCGCGCGCAGCTCTGCAACCATGCTTGCGGTAATTGCCGCCATTCTCATACTCCTTGTTTCAGATCGTCGTCCGGTCGCAAGCGGATTTCTCGCCTCGCGCCGGCCTGTCGTCCGGTTTCCATCCGGCCGCCCCACGAAATACGACGCGCGTGGGGCATCCGCATGACAAATTTCAAAAAAAAGGGGCGTTTGTTACGCGCCCCTGTCTGGCCATCGGCCCTGATGCGTCTCATCAGGTGCGGCCTGGCACGCGTCCCGCGCAATCAAGCTGCGGGCACGCCTTCTTGTCTTTAGCCTTCTTGGACTTCGACGAAGTCGTCGCCACCGCGAGCGGCTTCAACCACTTCCTGGACCGCGTTGGCGCGGCCTTCCAGGATCGCGTCGGCCACGCCGCGCACGTACAGTGCAACAGCCTTGCTCGAGTCGTCGTTACCCGGGATGACGTAGTCGATGCCTTCCGGCGAGTGGTTCGTGTCAACCACGCCGATCACCGGAATGCCCAGCTTGGCTGCTTCGGTCACGGCAATCTTGTGGTAGCCAACGTCCACCACGAAGATGGCGTCCGGAATACCGCCCATGTCCTTGATGCCGCCAATGGACTTCACCAGCTTGTCCATTTCGCGCTCGAACATCAGCGCTTCCTTCTTGCTCATGGTTTCGGTCGCGCCGGCTTCCTTGGCGACTTCCATGTCCTTCAGGCGCTTGATCGAGGTCTTGACCGTCTTGAAGTTGGTCAGCATGCCGCCGAGCCAGCGGCTGTCGACGAACGGCATACCTGCGCGAGCCGCTTCTTCAGCCAGGATCTCGCGCGATTGACGCTTCGTGCCGACGAACAGAATGGTGCCCCGGTTGGCTGCCAGTTGGCGCACGTACTTCAGTGCGTCCTGGTACATCGGCAGCGTCTTTTCCAGGTTGATGATGTGAATCTTGTTGCGATGGCCGAAGATGAAGGGGGCCATCTTGGGGTTCCAGAAGCGGGTCTGGTGGCCAAAGTGGACACCGGCTTCCAGCATTTCGCGCATGGTCACGGACATGAAATTCTCCAATCGGGTTAGGTCTGAAGCCGCCTCAGACATCCGTTGCATGCGTTACGACGGACACCCGCGGTGAAGCGGCTCGCGATTTCAAGCGTCACCGGCCACACGACCAGCGACTGCTTAGCCAGCGATTATAGCGGCAAAAACCCAATCGACTCAAGACCTTCCGAGCATTCGCAGCAAACGGGCCGGGACTGGCGCCCGGCGCCCGAAAACCCCGGCCGGGGCGCTTTGGTGCGATAATTCACACTTTAGCCACGACGCGGCGCCTCGCGCGCCTGCGTGCAGAAAGAGTCACAGCATGGCCGTTACCATTCACACCGCCGAAGACATTGCGCAAATGCGCGTGGCCTGTCGGCTTGCGTCCGAAGTTCTGGATTACATCACCCCGTTCGTAACGCCCGGCGTGACCACGGGCAAGCTGGACCAGCTGTGCCACGCCTACATGCGTGACGTGCAAGGCACTGTGCCGGCACCGCTGAACTATGCGCCCCCTGGCTATCCGCCTTTCCCGGCATCGATCTGCACGTCCGTCAACGACGTGATCTGCCACGGCATTCCCGGCGACAAGGTGCTCAAGAGCGGTGACATCGTCAACCTCGACATCACCGTCATCACCAAGGAAGGCTATTACGGGGACACCAGCCGCACCTTCGTCGTGGGCGAAGGGTCGATCCTGGCCAAGCGCCTGACGCAGGTCACATTCGAATGCATGTGGAAGGGTATCGCGGCCGTGCGTCCCGGCGCACGCCTGGGCGACATCGGCCACGTGATCCAGCAACATGCTGAAGCCGCCGGCTATAGCGTGGTTCGCGAATATTGCGGCCACGGCATCGGCAAGAAATTCCACGAAGATCCGCAGATCCTGCACTACGGCCGCCCCGGCACCGGGATGGAACTGAAGGCAGGCATGATCTTCACGATTGAACCGATGATCAACGCGGGCAAGCGCGACATCCGCACGATGCCCGACCAGTGGACTGTCAAGACGCGCGATCGCAGCCTGTCTGCGCAGTGGGAACATACGCTTCTGGTGACGGAAACCGGCCACGAAGTGCTGACCGTGTCGGCATTGACGCCGCCGGCACCGGAATTCGTACACGAAGGCGCGCCGGCCACGGCCTGATCCTCGCGGGCGAGCCGCACCGTCAGCGGCAGCACCGTCACGCTGATCTCGCCCCGCACCGGCTCAACTCTTGCAGCGACCGGCTCGTTCCGGTCGCTGTTTCATTCACGCTCCACTCATGCCCTCCGCTGCTGCCGCCCCTGCCGAAGAAGCCCACCCGCGCGACGCCCTGAAAGCTGAGCGCGCACACCTGTTCGCGCAGTTCGACCAGCACGCCAACGTTCAACAACTCGTGACCAAGCTGGCGCGCGCGGTGGACCGTGCGCTGGTGCGGCTCTGGCAGGAAGAGCAGATGCCCGCAACCTGCGCGCTCATTGCGGTGGGCGGCTACGGGCGCGGCGAGCTGTTTCCGCATTCCGATGTGGACATCCTCCTGTTGCTGCCGGGCACCGCAGACAAGGCATTGGAGGCCCGGCTGGAGGCCTTCATCGGCCGCTGTTGGGACATGGGGCTGGATATCGGCTCGTCGGTGCGCACGGTCGACGAATGCATCAATGAAGCCGCACAGGACGTCACGGTGCGCACGTCGTTGCTGGAAGCGCGTCTTCTGACCGGCGACGAGGGCTTGTACCGCACGTTTGAGACGCACTATCAAGGCCACCTCGACGCGGCAGATTTCTTCCAGTCGAAACTGCTGGAAATGCGCCAGCGGCATGCCAAGTACCAGGACACGCCCTATTCGCTTGAACCAAACTGCAAGGAAAGTCCCGGCGGCCTGCGCGACCTGCAGGTCATTCTGTGGATGACGCGCGCGGCCGGCTTCGGTTCGAGCTGGAACGAGCTGCTTGCCAACGGCTTGCTCACGCGCCGTGAAGCCCAGGAGCTGGTGAGCAATGAGCGCCTGCTCAAAACCGTGCGGGCGCGCCTGCACCTGCTGGCCGGGCGTCGCCAGGACGTGTTGGTGTTCGACTTGCAGACGCAATTGGCCGAATCGTTCGGTTACCGCCCGACCACCGCCAAGCGCGCAAGCGAACAGATCATGCGCCGCTATTACTGGGTGGCCAAGGCGGTCACGCAGCTCAATACCGTGGTGCTGCAAAACATCGAGGCAAAGCTGTTCCCGAGCGAGCTGGGTATCACGCGCAAGATCAACGATCGCTTTGTCGAACGGCAAGGCATGCTTGAAATTGCCGACGCCGATCTCTACCAGCGCGAGCCGACGGCCATTCTTGAAACGTTCCTGTTGTACGAGCAAACGCGTGGCATCAAGGGACTGGCGGCCAGCACCTTGCGCGCCCTCTACAACGCACGGACGCTGATGGACGCGAAATGGCGCAAAGACCCGGCCAATCGCGCGCTGTTCCTGTCGATCCTGCAGCAGCCGCAGGGCATCACACACGCACTGCGCCTGATGAACCAGACGAGCGTGCTCGGCCGCTACCTGGTCAACTTCCGCCGTATCGTGGGACAGATGCAGCATGACCTGTTTCACGTCTACACGGTCGACCAGCACATCCTGATGGTGGTGCGCAACATCCGCCGCTTCGCCATCGTGGAGCACACGCACGAGTTTCCGTTCTGCAGCCAGTTGATGGCGAACTTCGACAAGCCGTGGGTGCTGACCGTGGCCGCACTGTTCCATGACATTGCGAAAGGACGCGGCGGCGACCACTCGGTGCTCGGCATGTCCGACGCGCGGCGCTTCTGCAAGGAACACGGCATTGCCAAGGAAGACGCCGACCTGGTCGTCTGGCTCGTCGAACACCACCTGACCATGAGCCAGGTCGCGCAGAAGCAGGACCTGGGCGATCCGGAAGTCATCCGTCATTTCGCCGACTTGGTCGGCACCGAGCGTCGGTTGACCGCGCTGTATCTGCTGACCGTTGCCGACATCCGCGGCACCAGCCCGAAAGTGTGGAATGCCTGGAAGGGCAAGCTGCTGGAAGACCTGTATCGCATGACGCTGCGCGTGCTCGGCGGTGCCACCACGGACCCGCACGCCGTGCTCGAAGGTCGCAAGGAAGAAGCGCGCGCCCTGCTGCGCCTGGCCGCGCTGGACGACACCGCGCACGAGGCACTGTGGAAACAGCTCGACGTGGGGGTGTTCCTGCGCCACGACGCACGCGACATCGCCTGGTTCACGCGGCACTTCTACAACCGCGTCGACACCACGATCCCCATCGTGCGTGCGCGCATTTCACCGGCGGGCGTCGGCCTGCAGGTGGCGGTGTACTCGCCGGATCGGCCCGATCTTTTCGCACGCATCTGCGGCTACTTCGAGCGCAAGAGCCTGACGATTCTTGACGCCAAGATCCACACCACCAAACACGGCTACGCGCTCGACACCTTCCAGGTGGCCGACCCCAGCAGCGGCTTGGTGGAGCCCGGGCATTACCGCGACATCATCACGCTGGTCGAACACGAACTGGCTGAACAGATCTCGCGCGAAACCGCCCTGCCCGAGCCGCCGCGTGGGCGTATCTCGCGCCAGTCGCGCAGCTTCCCGATCAAGCCTCGCGTCGACCTGCGGGCGGACGAGCGCGGCCAGTATTACCTGCTCTCCATTTCTGCGACAGACCGCACCGGTCTGCTCTACGCGATTGCCCGCGTGCTTGCTCACCGTCGCGTGTCGGTGCACACCGCGCGTATCAACACGCTCGGCGAGCGCGTGGAAGACATCTTCCTGGTCGACGGCACCCGCCTGACCCAGGACAACAAACTGCAGCTCGAGCTTGAAAGCGAGCTGCTTGATGCGCTCGCCATCTGAGCGCCAGCCTTACCGGTCTAGATTCATGACTACCGATTCCGATGATTTCCCCGGCGACGACGACAAGCGCGGCGCCAGCGACCCGACTCAGCGCGCCACCCGCCCGGGCAAGCGTGCCACGCTCGGCGTGCGCCGAGACGACGAAGGCAATGCCGTACGTTCCACAGGCAAGCCGCTGCGCTCGTCTGACCTGAACCGCGAGCGCCAGCCGCTGCGCCCGTCGCAGCGCCGCCCCAAGCCGGAAGATGGTGCCGGTAAGCCGCCCCGCCCCGCACGTCCTCCGCGCCGCGACGACGACGGCCAGACGCGCGACGCCAAGCCGCGCCGCGTACAAGGCGATCGCCCACCGCGTCGTTTTGATGACGAGCGTCCTCCGCGTCGATTCAACGACGACCAGCGGCCGCCGCCCCGTCGCGCTGACGACGAGCGCCCGCCGCGACGCTTCGAAGATCGGCCGCCTCGCCGGTTCGACGACGAGCGCCCTCCACGCCGATTCGACAATGACCGCCCACCGCGACGCTTTGACGATCAGCGCCCGCCCCGTCGTTTCGATGACGAGCGCCCGCGCCGCCAAGGCGACGATCAACGCGCGCCCCGTCGTGAGGGCGATCAACGCCCG
>NZ_JFZG01000005.1 GCF_000607165.1 Ralstonia pickettii
ACGCTATGGCGATGATCAACGCGCGCCCCGTCGTGAGGGCGATCAACGTCCTCCGCGTCGTTTCGATGACGAACGCCCGCCGCGACGCTTTGACAACGACCAGCCGCCGCGCCGCTTCGAAGATCGTCCGACACGTCCGCAACGGCCAGAGCGTGAACGCGAGGAACGCGCTCCGCGCCATGCTGAAGAGCGCGCACCCCGTCAGGCACCGCAAACCGAATCGAGTGGTTTGGTCCGCCTGTCCAAGCGCATGTCCGAACTGGGTCTGTGTTCGCGCCGCGAGGCCGATGAATGGATTCCGCGCGGCTGGGTGCTGGTGGATGGTGAGCCCGTCACCGAGCTGGGTTCGCGCGTCAAGCCGGATGCGATCATCGAAATCCATCAGTCGGCGCGCTCCGAGCAAGGCGAGCGCGTGACCGTGCTGATGCACAAGCCGGTCGGCTACGTTTCGGGCCAGGCAGAAGACGGCTATCAGCCTGCCGTTTCGCTATTCGTGCCGGAAAACCAATGGGAAGGCGACCCCACGCGCAAGCGCTTCGCGCCTTGGCAACGCCGGGCGTTGGCGCCGGCCGGCCGACTGGATATCGACTCCACCGGCTTGCTGGTGTTGACGCAGGACGGACGCGTGGCGCGCCACCTGATCGGCGAGGATTCGACGGTCGAGAAGGAATACCTGGTGCGCGTGGTGTGGGATTCGCCGAACGGCCTGGTTGAGCGCGATATCTCCAAGGTCTTCCCGGAAGAGCTGATGGAGAAGCTGCGCTTTGGCCTGTCGCTCGACGGCGAAGAACTCAAGCCCGCGAAGGTGAGCTGGCAGAACGAAGAGCAGTTGCGCTTCGTGCTGCGCGAAGGCAAGAAACGCCAGATCCGCCGCATGTGCGAACAGGTGGGACTGGAGGTGGTAGGCCTCAAGCGCATCCGCATGGGCAGCATCGTGCTGGGCGACCTGCCGGTCGGCCAGTGGCGCTTCCTGGGGCCGTTCGAGAAGTTCTGAGGCTGCCTCTGCCCCAAAGAAAAACCGGTCAACGCATTGCGCGCTGACCGGTTTTTTTATGCCTGCCGTCCAGGTTACAGACGCGGAGCCTGGCAGGCGGCCCCGGTGGTGTTGGCCGATGCGGGCATGCCAAACACCGCTTGCGCGCCGCAGCGCGAGCCGAACATCTTCGCTTGGTCGTGGCCAACGCCAACCACTTCGTGCGCCTGGTGGTTGACGCGCCTGCGCCCCGCCATGTGGTGCTCGTAGCGCCAGTAGTTGCGTGCGCGATCCAGGCGCGTCGGGCCTTCGGCCTCGGCACCGCAGAGCTTGTCGAGCACGCGGTGGTTCGGATCGTTGTCGCTCGTGCCGGCCAGGTAGGTCACGTGGCGCTGCGCATATCGGTTGAACAACTGCCGGCCGGTCTTGCCAGCGGCATACGGGACCATGTCGACCATGCCGTACTTGTAGTGGTCATAGTCCGGACAAACGCTGGTGCTGTAGCGTGCAAAGCCCTTGCCGCGCGGACGCTCCGGCGTGAAGTACAGATATGACGACGGATTGGCGACCACGTAGCGCAGATCGATGCCACGCTTGCGGATCGCTTCGTCCACGTTGTTGAGGACGGCGTAGCGTTGCACGATCTGGCCACCGCCCGAATGGCCTGCCACCGTTACGCGCTTGACGTTGGGCGCACGCGCCGGGTCCGTCACGTAGCCGATCAGGTCATCGAGTACCTGGAGCGAACTCAGGTCCGTGTACGGCGCGTTGGTGGCGTTGAAGCCGCCGATCCAGCCATCCACCGACCACACCGGCATGCCGTCGAAACCCTTGCCCTCATCGGGCGTACCGGGAAAGTTCGGGGCAATCAAAAGGACTTCGTCGGGGTTGCGGCCGCTGGCCTGGAGCAGATCGGCGCCCGCGGTGTAGTAATCGTTGCCGTTGCGCTGCAGGCCGTGCTGCATGAATACGACTTCGCGGATGCCGCTCAGATCGCCATCGAGCGGATGGTTGGCGTAGACGGGGAAATCGTAGGCCACGGCATCCGCGCCCAGATGCACGCGTTGCCAGACCGGACCCTGAGGCTTCTGGGCAGCCGGTGCGGCCGCCGTGGTTTCGGGTGCCTGCGGCCCCGCGCACGCAGCCAACCCCAGCATCGCCGTCATGGCGACCCCAAGCGCCAGCCGGCGCCAGCCCCTCAAACCATCGCGCTTCATATCGTCTCCGTGGTGGATGAAACATGCGTCCACCCGCCCCCGCAGGTGCGACGCTCCCGCAGTCTCGATCAGTCGTCGTGATTGGCGGGCAATTCCGGGAACAGCACTTCGGTAAAGCCGAAGCGGGTGAAATCCTTCACGCGCATCGGATACAGCACGCCCTGCAGGTGATCGCATTCGTGCTGCACGACACGGGCGTGGAAGCCCTCGGCAATGCGGTCGATGGCGTGACCGTGCTGGTCGAAGCCGGTATAGCGCAGGCGCGTATGGCGCGGCACGACGCCACGCAGGCCCGGCACCGAGAGGCAGCCCTCCCAGCCGTCTTCCATCTCGTCCGAAAGCGGCTCAATGGTGGGGTTGATCAATACCGTCTTGGGCACGGCCGGCGCATCCGGATAACGATCGTTGCGATCGAACCCGAAGATGACGACTTGGAGATCCACGCCGATCTGCGGCGCCGCCAGACCGGCACCCCGCGCCGCATCCATGGTGTCGAACATGTCTTCGATCAGGGCCGTCAGTTCGGGGGTATGGAAACGCTCGACGGGCTTGGCCACGCGCAGCAGACGGCTGTCGCCCATCTTGAGGATGTTTCGGATCATGCCTGGTCTCCCGCCGGTTTTTTTAACAGCGCGAGCATACCCGCTTCGTCCAGAACCTTCACGTTCAATTCTTCGGCTTTAGCGAGCTTGCTGCCGGCTTCTTCTCCGGCGACAACATAGTCGGTCTTCTTCGACACCGAACCCGATACCTTGGCGCCCGCCGCTTCCAGCATGGCCTTGGCTTCGTCACGCGTGAGGTTGGGCAATGTGCCGGTCAACACGACCGTCTTGCCGGCCAGCACGCCTTCTTCGGTGGCTTCAGCCGGCATGGCGGCAAGCAGCTCGTCGCGCAGCGCGTCGAGCTGCTCCAGTTGCGCGCGATGGTCGTGCGAGCCCAGCCATTCGAGCAGCGACGCGGACACATCCGCCGGCAGCCCGGCCAACTGATCAGGCTCCACGCCGGCCAACTGGACTAGCGTCGGCGCCGCCACAGCCAATTGCTTGGCACGCGCGGCTGTCAGCTTGGGCACCCCAAGCGTGGCGTACAGCTCAACCGGCTCCAGTTTCTCGCGCAGCTTCGCGTTGGGCGCATGCTCGCCTTGCGGGGCGACGCCGGCTTCCAACAGCGCATCCAGCGCCTGCTGATTCTTCGGTTCGGCAAAGAAATCGGCAATGGCTTCAGCCACCGTGGCACCCACGTCGGGCAGCGCCAGCAGCAACGGTGCCGGCGCCCGCCGGATGATGGCCAGACTGCCGAGCCAATCCGCGAGCGTCTTGGCGGTGGATTCTCCAACGTGGCGAATGCCCAGCGCAAACAGGAAGCGCGCCAGCGGCGGCGTCTTGCTGGCCTGGATACCCTCCAGCAGATTCTCAGCCCACTTAGTGGCGATCTTGCCAGCGGCGACGGTTTCCGGTGTCGCGCCATCGCGCTCATCGGCGCGGCGCTTCATCTCCAGGAAATCTTCGAGCTTGAGCTTGTACAGATCGGCGATGCCGTGTACGTAGTCCAGCTCGACCAGGTTGTCGATGTAACGCTCGCCCAGGCCTTCGATATCCATCATGCGGCGGCCGGCAAAGTGGCGGATCGCCTCTTTTCGCTGTGCCGAGCAGAACAGCCCGCCTGAGCAGCGGGCCACCGCCTCGCCCTCTTCGCGCACGACGTGCGAGCCGCACACCGGGCACGTCTTCGGCAGTTCGAACGGTGGGTGCTTCGGACGCTGCTGCGGATTGAACAGGTCGCTGCCCGGCACGTCATCCATCGGGCGGCGATCGAGCACTACGCCCACCACCTCGGGGATCACGTCACCCGCGCGGCGCACGATCACAGTGTCGCCAATGCGTACATCCTTGCGGCGTACTTCGTCTTCGTTGTGCAGCGTCGCGTTGGTGACGGTCACGCCGCCAACAAACACCGGCACCAGCCGCGCCACCGGTGTGATGGCGCCCGTGCGGCCGACCTGCACGCCGATGGACTCGACGGTGGTCAGCGCTTCCTGCGCCGGATATTTGTGCGCAACTGCCCAGCGCGGCTCGCGCGTGCGAAAACCGAGTTCGCGCTGCAACGCGAGCGAATTGACTTTGTAGACCACGCCGTCGATATCGAACGGCAGGCTGTCGCGCTTGGCGCCAATGGCCTCATGGAACTCGACGAGCCCGTCTCCTCCCTTCACAGCCGCGCGCTCCGAGCTGACCGGAAAACCAAATGCCTGCAGCGCATCGAGCATGCCGGAATGGGTGTCGGGCATGCCTTTCCAGCCGACCACCTCGCCCAGGCCATAGGCGAAGAACGACAGAGGGCGCTCCGCAGCCATCTTCGGATCGAGCTGGCGGACGGCACCGGCCGCGGTATTGCGCGGATTGACGAAGGTCTTGTCGCCGCGCTCACGCTGACGGGCGTTGAGCTTTTCAAAATCGTCGCGGCGCATGTAGACCTCGCCGCGCACTTCGAGCACGTCGGGCACAACGCCATCAAGCGGATGCACGCCCAGCGGAATCTGCCGGATCGTGCGGATGTTCTGCGTGACGTCTTCGCCTGTGGTGCCGTCACCGCGCGTAGCCGCCTGCACGAGATAACCGCGCTCGTAGCGCAGGTTGATCGCCAGGCCATCGAACTTCAGCTCAGCGGCATATTCGACGGGCGGATCGGTGTCATCGAGGCCCAGTTCGCGGCGTACGCTGGTGTCGAACGCGCGGGCGCCGTTGGGGGTGGTGTCGGTCTCAGTGCGGATCGACAGCATGGGAATGACATGCCTGACCGCCGCAAATTCGGGCAGAACCGCCCCGCCGACCCGCCGCGTGGGCGAGTCCGGCGTCTTCAGCTCGGGATGTTCAGCTTCCAGCGCTTCCAGCTCGCGATAGAGCCGGTCATATTCAGCGTCGGGCACGCTGGGCTGGTCGAGCACGTAATACTCATGGGCGTAGCGGTTCAGCTCAGCGCGCAGCCAAGCTGCCCGCGCCTCGGACGTGGCACCGGACGCGGGTTCTGCAGTCTTGCTCATCGTGCGTCCGTCAGTGGCTGAACAAGCGCACCGCGGTGCTGGAACCGGCCGGGATGCCGCGCGATTCCAGCTTGTCATACAGCACGCGCAGATGCTTCTGGATGGCGACGAACGATTGCTCCGTCAGCGGACGCAGGTTGTCATCCACCACCTGCGCACCCATGCGCTGCGACAGCGTGTACGCGTATTCGCACACCAGCTTGAACGGCTTGCTCGGCTCTTCCGCCACCGGCACATCGAGCAGCAGCGTGATCTGGCGGCCGGCCTTGACGGTCAGGTCATCGCGCAGGAAATTGGTGTCGCCAAACTGCAGCGTGAACAGTGCGCGCTGCACACCATCGGCGCCCGCATGGAAGCGCGTGAAACGCGTGCCGTCGCGCGAGAGCACAAGGCCGTCTTGCGTGGCCACCGTCTGCACGTACGCGGCCGACCAGGGCGCACCGTCGGAGATCACGCTCACGCCCAGTTGCACATCGCACTCGGCGGCAAACGCGTCGAGTTCGCGCGCATTGGAGATCGTCTCGTTCATGTCCGGCAGTTCCGGCACGGCATCGGCCGCTTCCGACAGCGGATCGATCGCGTTGATGAATTCCGAGAACTCCAGCGCATTCAGCGGGCCGGTGCGGTTGGCCAGTTGCACGGCCACTTGCACGTCGAGGTAGCGCTGACCGGCGCGAATGGCTTCCCATGCATTGGCGGCGGGGTTCAAACCTTCCACGTGGATCTGCTTGGTGCCTGCGCGGCGCAGCTTGGCCAGCGCCGGCAGCAGCCGGTCGCCCGACACTTCACGATCCGGATGCAGCGGCACGATGCAATCGATCAGCGGATCGATCACGCCATTGGCCGGCTCCAGCGAACCCGGGGCAGGTTCGGCAACCTCTTCCGTCTCGGCGGCTTCGAGCACGGCATCGTCGCCCGAAGGCGTGAGCTCAGCGCCGATCACGCCGGCTTCGGTGTCGGCACTGCCCGTGGCGGGAATGTGCGTCTTCGCCGAGAAACCGGGCTCAAGACGCGGTTCAACGCGGTTGGGTTCCTCACGCTCGCCACCCAGGGCGGGCTCGGCGCGCTCGGTCCAACCGTCGCCGCGCGGGGTCTCGTCGGCCGGCGGGTTGTACGCCTCGGGACGCCGCGCCTTGCGGATCTGCCACTGGTTGTACACAACGATCACCAGCACAAACACCACGCCGGCGCCCAGCAGGGCCATCACCAGGTTGTTGTCCTGCATTTATGCTGCCTCCGCCATGGTCAGTGCGGCATCCATATCCACTGCCACGATCCGGGACACACCTTGTTCCTGCATGGTCACACCGATGAGCTGTTGCGCCATTTCCATCGCAATCTTGTTGTGAGAAATAAAAACGAATTGGGTCTTGTCGGACATGCGCTTGACCATGTTGGCGTAGCGCTCGGTGTTGGCGTCGTCCAGCGGCGCGTCCACCTCGTCCAGCAAGCAGAACGGGGCCGGGTTCAACTGGAACATCGCAAACACCAGCGCAATCGCGGTCAGCGCTTTCTCGCCGCCCGATAACAGGTGAATCGTCGAGTTCTTCTTGCCCGGCGGCTGCGCCATCACCTGCACGCCCGCGTCGAGAATCTCTTCGCCGGTCATCATCAGCTTGGCCTGGCCGCCGCCGAACAGTGTCGGGAACAGTTCACCAAAGTGATAGTTGACCTGGTCGAACGTACCTTGCAGCAACGCACGCGTTTCCTGATCAATCTTGCGGATGGCGTCTTCGAGCGTGGTGATGGCGTCGGTCAAATCGGCCGATTGGGCATCAAGGAAGCCCTTGCGCTCGCGCGCCGCAGCCAGCTCGTCGAGCGCGGCCATGTTGACCGGGCCGAGCGCGTTGATCGCGTTGTTGATGCGCGTGACTTCACCTTGCAGGTACGAAGGCTTCAGGTCGCCCGTCAGGCGTTCAGCCAGCACGGCTTCGTCCACGTTGGCAGCGGTGAGCTGCTCGGTGAACTGCTCTTGGTTCAGGCGCGCGGCCTGTTCCTTCAATTGCAGTTCGGTAATGCGATCGCGCAGCGGTTGCTGGGCGCGCTCGGCAGTCAGGCGTTGCTCGTCATGTGTGCGTAGCTGCGCCGTCAGCGCATCCAGTTCCATGCGTGCCAGCCCGAGCTTTTCTTCCTTCTCGGCGCGGCGCTCCAGCGCTTCCTGCAAACCGGTGTGCGCAGTCTGCTCGTTGATGGTTTCCAACTCGGCGCGCGCGTTCTCCAGCGTCAGCACGATCTGCTGCGCCTGATCGCCCGCCACCTGGATGTTTCGCTTCAGTTCTGCAATGCGGTTCTGCAGATTGCGCTCGGCAAAGTGCGCTTCCTGTGCGCCGCGCTCCTGATCTCGCAACGCGTTGCGCGCATCGCTCAGGCGAACTTCGAGTGCTTCGAACGCCTGCTGGCTGTCTTCAAAGCGCGCCTGCATGTCGGCAAGCGCCGCATCGTGCTGCTCGAATGTCGCTTCGGATTCCGCACGGATGGCACGCTGCTCTTCGATCTGCGCGCGGATCTCATCCAACTCGCTGTCGATCTGGCCACTGCGCGCGTTGTAGCGCTCCATCGCCTGCGACAGCTTGAGCACGTCCATCTGCAGCACGTGCACGCGGCGTGTGGCCTGCTCGGCGCGGGCGCGCACCTGCGTGAGGTTTTGGCTCGCTTGGCTGTAGGCCGCTTCGGCGCGCACGGCAGCGCTCTTGGCTTCGTCGGCCAGCAGCATCTGCGCACGCACCTGCTTGTGCAGGTTCTCGATTTCCTGGGCGCGAGCCAGCATGCCGGCCTGTTCGGAATCGGGCGCGTACAGCTGCACCGATGACCGGCCAATCAAGTGCCCTGCCTTGATGACAAACGTGCCGCCTTCCGGCAGCGTCTGGCGCGCAGCGAGCGCAGCCTGCATGTCGTCGGCGATATAGACGTCGGCCAGCCAGTCTTGCAGCACGGCGCGAATGCCCGGCTCCGTCACCTGGACCAGCGACATCAGCGGACGCAACCCCGCCGGCGCCTCCACCGGAAGCGCTGCCGGCGGCGGCGCATAGAAAGCCAGCTTGGCCGGCGGCGCGTCAGCTGCAAACGCCTTGATCCAGTCCAGATTGGAGACTTCGAGCGCGCCCAGCTTCTCGCGCAGCACGGCTTCAAGTGCCGGCTCCCAACCCTGCTCGATCTGCAGCTTCTTCCAGAAGCGCGGCAGCTCGCTCAGTTCATGTTTGGCCAGCCATGGCTGAACCTTGCCGTCGGTCTGCACGCTCTCCTGCAACTGCTTGAGTGCCGCAAGGCGGGCTTCCAGGCTGGCAATGGTGGCGGCTTCCGATTGCACGCGGTCTTGCGCAGCACGGCGTGCCTCGTCGAGCTGCGGCACCTGCGTCTCGGCGTCTTCCAGCGCGGCTTGCGCTTCGGCCAGCACCTCTTCCTGTTCAGCCAGTTCGGCACGCAGCGTTTCGAGCTGCACGTCGTCCGGCTTGTCGAGGCCGGATGACTCCTGCGTCAGACGTTCGCGGCGCTGGTCAAGCTGCAGCAAGGCCTGGTCGGCATTGCGCTGGTGCGCGGCTTCGAGTTTGAGCGCCTGTTCCGATTGCAGGATCGCAGCGCGCTGATCGTTCAGCGCGGTCTGCGCATCGCGCCATTGCGCTTCCATGCCAGGGAGTTCGTCGGCTTTGCGTGCAACGTCCTCGGCGGCCTGCGCGGCGCGCTCCTCGGCCATGGCCAACTCTTCCTCGGCCGCGGCAAGGTCTTCCTGCGCCTGCTCGCCCTGTGTATGCCACTGCTCTTGCTGCGCGGTCAGCGTGGCGATCTGCTGCTGGATGCGGTTGCGCGACTCCACCACGTAGCGGATCTCGGCTTCCAGGCGACTGACCTCGGAGTTGGCTTCGTACAGCGCACCCTGCGCGGCGTGCATCGCGTCCGACGACGCGTAATGCGCAACGCGCATCGTTTCGAGTTCGGCCTCGATATGGCGCAACTGTGCGGTCTGCGCTTCAAGGTCGATCTGCGCCTGTTCGATGGCGCGCTGATGGCGTTCCTGCTCGCCCTGCGCTTCACGCTTGCGCAGCAGCCACAGCAGGTGCTGCTTCTCTTCGCCGTCGGCCTGCAGCGTCTGGAAGCGCTGCGCGACTTCGGCCTGACCTTCGAGCTTTTCGAGGTTGGAGCCGAGTTCGCGCAGGATGTCTTCCACGCGCGTGAGGTTTTCGCGGGTATCGGAGAGGCGGTTTTCGGTTTCGCGGCGGCGTTCCTTGTACTTCGACACGCCCGCAGCTTCTTCCAAGAAGATGCGCATGTCATCGGGCTTGGCCTCGATGATGCGCGAGATCATCCCCTGCCCGATGATGGCGTAGGCGCGCGGCCCAAGGCCCGTGCCGAGGAAGATGTCCTGGATGTCGCGGCGGCGCACCGCCTGGTTGTTGATGAAGTACGACGAGGTGCCATCGCGGCTCAGAACGCGCTTGACCGCCACCTCGGCGTATTGGCTCCACTGGCCGGCGGCGCGGCCTTCCGCGTTGTCGAAGACGAGTTCGACGCTGGCCCGGCCAGCCGGCTTGCGCTGGGTCGAACCGTTGAAGATGACGTCCTGCATCGATTCGCCACGGAGTTCCGCAGCGCGTGACTCACCGAGCACCCAGCGCACGGCGTCGATGATATTGGATTTACCGCAACCGTTCGGGCCAACGATGCCGACAAGCTGGCCCGGAACATGAAAATTGGTTGGATCGACGAAAGACTTGAAGCCTGCGAGCTTGATCGAAGAGAGGCGCACGTTGTGTTCGTCTCGAAGGGATCAGAAAAGGGGATAAAGCGGGCGCCCAAGGAACGCGCCTTTGTCATCACATCTGCGCCGTGGAGCGCGAAGTGACAAGGCACGCCCCAGGGGCGCGGATGGCGCCATCATACCATTCGCACCCGGTGCTCCCGCCAATCAAATCGCTACAAAAATGGACGAAATTTGCCGCGCAAGAGAGCAAATTGCTGCAAATTTGTAAGCAGTTTCGCCTTCGTGACAAATAGCGTCAGTCCGGGCGGCGCGTGCGCGAACGTTCCGGCGTGGTGAGCCATTCGAGCAGCGCATTGTGCAGCGCATCAGGATCCTGGATTTGGGGCGCATGGCCCGCATCGGGGAATTCCACCAGCGTGGCGCGCGGAATGGCCTTCGCCGCCGCCCGCCCAAGCTCCGGGTAATGACCAAGCTGCGCACGCGCCTCCGGCGGGGCTGCGTCCTTGCCGATGGCCGTGGTGTCTTTCTGGCCGATGAGCAGCAGCGTCCACGGGCGCAACTGGCCAAACTCATAGACGACGGGCTGTGTGTAGATCATGTCGTACAGCAGCGCGGAATTCCACGCCACCAGATCGCGCCCCGGGCCGCGGTACATCCCGGCCAACATCTGCACCCACGGTTCATATTGCGCGCGCCATTGCCCGGCGTAGTACGTCGACTGCTCATAGGCGCGTATGCGCTCGGCGGTGGTCTGCTTCTCGCGCGCGAACCACTGGTCGACGGTCATGGACGGCACGCCTTTGGCCTTCCAGTCTTCCAAGCCGATCGGGTTGATCATCACGAGCCGGGACACCGCGTTCGGATACATCAGCGCGTAGCGCGTCGCCAGCATGCCGCCTGTCGAATG
The DNA here is from genome assembly GCF_000607165.1 of Ralstonia pickettii. Lineage (GTDB taxonomy): Bacteria > Pseudomonadota > Gammaproteobacteria > Burkholderiales > Burkholderiaceae > Ralstonia > Ralstonia holmesii. The sequence goes on from NZ_JFZG01000005.1 coordinate 10,834, forward strand.
GCCAATCATGATGGCCTGCTCGATCCCAAGCGAGGCCAGCAACGCATGCGTATTGCTGGCCAGTTGCTGGAACGTGTACTGATACGAACGCGGCTTGCTCGATTTGCAGAAACCGATCTGATCCGGTGCGATCACGCGGTAACCGGCACCCGTCAGCGCGGCGATCGTGCCTTCCCAGGTGGCGGCGCAGAAGTTCTTGCCGTGCAGCAGCACGGCCACCTGACCGTTCGGCTGCTTGGGCGCGACGTCCAGGTACGCCATCTCCAGCGCGTTACCCTGCGACTCGAACTTGAAGAGTTTGACCGGGGCCGGGTAATCGAAGCCTTCCAGCCGGGGGCCATACACGGGGCCAGCCTCTGCGGAAGCAGCGTGCACGGCCGTCGCGGCCATTAACAGCGCAACCGTCAGCGCCGTGGAAATCGAGCGAAGCAACATCCGCAACTCCTCGGTTGATTTGCGAAACACCGGCAGCCTACTTGCGCCGCGACAGCCCCGACAATGCGCCCGCCAGAATGATGCACGCTCCGCCCGCCATTTCCTGGGGGGATAGGCGTTCCGCCGTCAGCAGCGCCGACGACACGGCCGCCACCACGATTTCAAACAGCATCAGCAGCGCCGCGCGATTGGCCGGCAAGCGTTGCAGGCCGCGCTGCACCATCGCATTGCCGCCCACCAGCACGCAGGCCATGCCCACCAGCAGCAGCCACGTATTGCCCTGCGAAAAAGCAGCCGGCACCGCGTGCACGCCATCGAGCAGCAGCGCAGCCGGAAAACCCACCAGCGCGCAGCCCGTGAAGACGACCACGGTGCGCATTTCCGGGCGCATGGTCGGGTGACGTTGCCCCGCCAAGCGCGACAGCACGTTGTTGCACGCAAAAGCGAGCCCTGCAATCAACCCTGCCCATTCCGCCGCTGAACCCGGCCACGGCGTGCCGGCCTCGCCCGACCACAGCATCATCATCGCGCCCGCCAGCGCCAGCGTAAGCAGCACACCGCCGCGCCAGCCCAGCCGCTCGTGCAGCCACAGGCGCGCCAGCAGCGCCGTCCACACGGGCGTCAGATAGAACAAAAGCAGCACCCGCATCACCGTGCCGTGCACCGTGCCCCAGACGAAACCCGCGTTGGTGATACCCGCCGCGATCCCGAGCGCCGGGATCAGCCACGACCACTGGAACGTTGAAAAGTGACGACGCAGCACAACGGCGGCCAGCACGGCCGCAGCCGCGCCCGTCATCGAAGAAGCCAGCATGCTGCCAAGACCCCAGCCGGCCAGCAGGCGGTACGGATACCAGGAAATGCCCCAGACCGAGGCGCCCAGGAGGATGAAGAGTGCCGCCGCCCATTGCGGTTCGTGGTGGCTGGCGCTATCCGCTGAGGGCGCCGAAGAAGCAATCGTTGTCATGTGACCAATAAAAAAAACGGCGGGAATCCGCCGCTTCCTGCAATGTCCGAGGTGACTGGCCACGCGGCAAGCACACGTTGGCCGTATAATTTCGGGCTTCCCGGCAAGCGCCAAGCTTGCCCGCTGACCAGCCCAACACCGCCGCCCCACACCGTGAATCCGCGCCTGTCTGCCCTGCAGCCGTATCCGTTCGAGAAACTGAAAGCGCTCGTCAAGGACGTGACGCCCAGCGCCGCCCATACGCCGATCAGCTTCGGCATCGGCGAGCCCAAGCATCCGACGCCGGCCCTGGTGAAAGACGCGCTGACGGCGGCACTCGGTGGGCTGGCGAATTATCCCACGACGCTCGGCTCCGATGCACTGCGACAGTGCATCGCCGCATGGCTGGAACGCCGCTACGGCTTGCCCAAGGTCGATCCGGCCACCGAGGTCATCCCGGTCAATGGCTCGCGCGAGGCGCTGTTCTCGTTCGCGCAGACCGTCATTGACGGCAGCAAGCCGGGCGCGCGCGTGCTGTGCCCGAACCCGTTCTACCAGATCTACGAAGGCTCGGCGCTGCTGGCCGGCGCCACGCCGCTGTTCGCGAACAGCGACCCGGCACGCAACTACGCGCCCGATTTCGCGGCGATCACGCCGGAAGAATGGCGCAACGTTCAGCTCGTGTTCGTCTGCAGCCCGGGCAACCCGACCGGCGCCGTGCTCACGCTGGAAGACTGGAAACAGCTCTTCGCGCTATCCGACGAATATGGCTTCGTCATCGCCTCGGACGAGTGCTATTCCGAAATCTATTTCGACGAGGCCAACCCGCCGCTGGGCGCGCTGCAGGCCGCGCATCAGCTAGGCCGTAGCTTTGACCGCCTGGTGATGTTCTCCAGCCTGTCCAAGCGCTCCAACGTGCCGGGCATGCGCTCCGGTTTCGTGGCCGGCGACGCCAAGCTGCTCAAGGCCTACCTGCTGTATCGCACGTATCACGGCAGCGCGATGAGCCCGTCGGTGCAATCCGCTAGCATCGCTGCGTGGAACGACGAGGCCCACGTGCGCGACAACCGCGCGCAGTACGTCAAGAAGTTCCAGCAGGTCACGCCGATGCTGGCCGAGGTGCTGGACGTGGCGCTGCCAGATGCGGCCTTTTACCTGTGGGCCAACGTCAAACGCACAGGTCTGTCGGACACTGAATTCGCACGCCAACTGCTGGCGGCCAAGAACGTCGCCGTGTTGCCGGGCAGCTACCTCGCCCGCGAGGCGCACGGTACGAATCCGGGCCAGGACTACGTGCGCATCGCGCTGGTGGCCGGCGTGGACGAATGCCTGGAAGGCGCGCGCCGGATCGTCGAGTTCTGCCAGCAGCGCTGACCCCTTACCCTTTTTCGAATTTCTCCTAGAGCGAACACAGCCATGACGCAACAACTGCAATCCCTGATCGATCAAGCGTGGGAAGACCGCGCCAACCTGTCGCCCAAGGCCGCTCCGGCCGATGTCCGTGAAGCCGTCGCCAACGTGATCGGCCAGCTCGATCGTGGCGCGCTGCGTGTGGCCGAGAAGAAGGACGGCGAGTGGATCGTCAATCAGTGGATCAAGAAGGCCGTGCTGCTGTCGTTCCGCCTGGAAGACAACGCCCCGATGGCTGCTGGTGGCTTTACGCAGTTCTACGACAAGGTGCCGAGCAAGTTCGCCAACTACACGGCTGAAGACTTTGCCGCTGGCGGCTTCCGCGTGGTGCCGCCGGCTGTGGCGCGCCGTGGCTCATTCATCGCCAAGAATGCCGTGCTGATGCCGTCGTACGTGAACATCGGCGCTTATGTTGACGAAGGCACGATGGTCGACACGTGGGCCACCGTCGGTTCGTGCGCACAGATCGGCAAGAACGTTCACCTGTCGGGCGGCGTGGGCATCGGCGGCGTGCTGGAGCCGCTGCAGGCCAACCCGGTCATCATCGAAGACAACTGCTTCATCGGCGCGCGCTCGGAAGTGGTGGAAGGCGTGATCGTCGAAGAAAACTCGGTGATCTCGATGGGCGTGTATCTGGGCCAGTCGACCAAGATTTACGACCGCGAAACCGGTGAAGTCAGCTACGGCCGCATTCCCGCGGGCTCGGTGGTGGTGGCGGGCAACCTGCCGTCGAAGGATGGCACGCACAGCCTGTACTGCGCCGTGATCGTCAAGAAGGTGGACGCGAAGACGCGTGCCAAGGTTGGCCTGAACGAGCTGCTGCGCGGCGACTGAGCGCCAGCGCAAGGCATGCCTGCTAGGCTTGCAGGCATGCCAACCACTTGAAGCGCAGCCATGTCCGAACGCAATGCCACCGGCACCCGCTTCGGCAAGCTGCGCCAACGCATCATGGGTCTTGATCCAAACACCATCGGTACTGTCCTGTCGCTGCTGCCAACCATCCTGGAGCAGGCGAACAAGACCATCGACAAGTTCAAGAACCGCAAGAAGACCGGCGCCGACGCTGCCCGCGCAGAGGGCGCCGTGCCCGACCCGAATACACGGATTGCCGAGTTGGAAGCGGCGATCCTGCAGCAGGCCGAATCCGTCAAGCTGCTGGCCGAACAGCACGCCATCACCATCGACGCCCTGCGCGATGAAGCCGCGCGGCTGGAGCGCCGCCTCAAGCGCATGACGTGGCTGGCGTCTGTCGGTTTTGCACTGGCCGTTGCAGCCCTCTCCTTTGCCCTGCAAGCCTCTCGACACTGATTGCGAATCCCACCATGACGACCCTGCATGGCATCCCCAATTGCGACACCGTGAAGAAAGCCCGCACGTGGCTCGAATCGAACGGCGTTGCCTACACCTTTCACGATTTCAAGAAGCAGGGCGTGAGCGCCGACATGCTGGCCGGCTGGCTCAAGCATGTGCCGCTCACCACGCTGCTCAATCGCAAGGGCACCACGTGGCGCGCCCTGTCGGATGCCGACAAGACGCGTGCCGAAGACGAGGCTGGCGCCATCGCGCTGATGCAGGCCAACCCATCGCTGATCAAGCGTCCGGTGCTGGTGCACGGCAAGACCGTCAACGTCGGCTTCTCGGCGGATCAGTACGCCGCCCTGTTCTAACCACAACAACATCACCGTGACCGTCGTCATGTCGAACATGCTGCCCACGCTTGCCCTCACCGAAGACCTGATCCGCCGCCGCTCCGTCACGCCCGAAGACAAGGGCTGCCAGGACGTGCTGATCGAACGCCTGACCGCTGCCGGCTTCGAATGCGAAACCGTGGTCAGCGGCCCGGACCACTTTCGCGTGACCAACCTGTGGGCCGTCAAGCGCGGCCGGGCTGGCACGGATGGCAAACTGCTCGTCTTCGCGGGCCACACCGATGTGGTGCCCACCGGCCCGGTTGAGCAATGGCACTCCGATCCGTTCGAACCCACGCACCGCGACGGCAAGCTCTACGCGCGCGGCGCGGCAGACATGAAGACATCGATTGCAGGCTTCGTGGTGGCATCGGAGGAATTCGTTGCCAAGCATCCCGACCACGCCGGCTCGATCGGCTTCCTGATCACCAGCGACGAAGAAGGCCCGGCGCACGACGGCACCGTCAAGGTGTGCGACCTGCTGCGCGCGCGCGGCGAGCGCCTCGATTACTGCGTGGTCGGTGAACCGACGTCGGTATCGACGCTCGGCGATATGGTGAAGAACGGGCGACGCGGTTCGCTGTCGGGCAAGCTCACGGTCAATGGCGTGCAAGGCCACATTGCCTATCCGCACCTGGCCAAGAACCCGATCCACCTGGCTGCCCCGGCGCTGGCCGAACTCGCTGCCGCCAAGTGGGACGACGGCAATGCATACTTCCCGCCGACCACGTGGCAGATGTCGAACATCCACGGCGGCACGGGCGCGACGAACATCATTCCCGGCCACGTTACGATCGACTTCAACTTCCGCTTCTCGACCGCGAGCACGCCGGACGGGCTGAAGGCGCGCGTGCACAGCATCCTCGACGCGCACGGCCTCGACTACACGCTCGACTGGACGCTGGGCGGCGAGCCCTTCCTGACCGAGCGCGGCGACCTGTCCGAAGCCCTCTCCTCCGCCATCCAGGCCGAGTGCGGCGTGACCACCGAGCTGTCGACCACGGGCGGCACGTCGGACGGCCGCTTCATCGCCAAGATCTGCCCGCAGGTGATCGAGTTCGGGCCGCCGAATGCAAGCATCCACAAGATCGACGAACACGTGGAGGTGGCTTTCATCGAGCCACTGAAAAACGTGTATCGCCGCGTCTTGGAAACCTTGATCGCCTGAGGTTGCCCATATGGCGCGCAACGTCGAGATCAAAGCGCGTGTGCGCGATGTGGCAGCCCTCATTGAGCGCGCGGCTGCCATTGCGGATTCGGGCCCCGAACGCATCGACCAGGACGACACGTTCTTCGCCTGTGCGAATGGGCGCCTGAAGCTGCGGCAGTTCTCGCCCGAGCGCGGCGAGCTGATCCACTACTTCCGCGCTGACAGCGCCGGCCCGCGCGTGTCGAACTACCACATCGTTCCGACCACTGCGCCCGACGCCCTGCGCGACACGCTGGCCGCCGCCATCGGCACCGCCGGCCGCGTCATCAAGGTGCGCCAGCTGTATCTCGCCGGTCAGACGCGCATTCATGTGGATGCGGTGCAAGACCTCGGCGATTTCGTCGAGCTTGAGGTCGTGCTGCACGATACGCAATCCGAAGACGACGGTGTGAGGATCGCCCATCAACTGATGCACTCCCTCGGCATTGCCGAATCCGACCTGCTCGACGTAGCCTACGTCGACCTGCTCGCTGCCACCCAACGCTGAGCCACATTTCACGCCACCCATGACCACGCCTACCCTGCCCGCCTCCCACCCGTTCACGACGGTTCGCGACCTGCTGCGCTTTGCCGTGTCGCGCTTCACCGCCGCCGGCCTTGTTTTCGGCCATGGCAGCGAAAACGCCTACGACGAAGCCGCATACCTGATCCTGCACACGCTGCATCTGCCGATCGACACGCTGGAGCCGTTCATGGACGCGCGCCTGCTGCCCGAAGAAGTCGCTGCCGTGCTGAAGGTGATCGAGCGCCGCGCCGTCGACCGCGTGCCCGCCGCCTACATCACGCACGAAGCGTTCATGCACGGCATGCGCTTCTACGTGGATGAACGCGTGATCGTGCCGCGCAGCTTCATCGGCGAATTGCTCGAAGACGGGCTGGAGCCGTGGATTGATCAGGAGGACGGCCCGACCGATGTGCTGGAGTTGTGCACCGGTTCAGGCTGCCTGTCGATCCTGGCTGCGCTGCAGTGGCCCAATGCAACCATCGACGCGGTGGACCTGTCGCCGGACGCACTGGTGGTGGCCAATCGCAACGTCGCGGATTACCACCTGGAAGAGCGCATCCGCCTGCACGAAGGCGATCTGTATGCGCCGCTGCCGCCGGGCGTGCATTACGACGTGATTCTGACGAACCCGCCGTACGTGAACGAGACGTCGATGCAGGCACTACCGCCGGAATACCGCGCCGAGCCGCGCATGGCCCTGGCAGGCGGCACCGACGGTATGGACATCGTGCGTCGCATTCTGGCCGACGCACCACGCCATCTGAAGCCGCACGGCGTGCTGGTGGTGGAAATCGGCAACGAGCGTGAAAATGTTGAAGCGGCGTTCCCCGATCTTGATTTGGTCTGGCTGCCCACAAGCGCCGGCGAAGACCAGGTATTCCTGGTCACGCGCGAGGCGCTTTAAGACGCTGCGCCAGGCGCGCCTCCTGCCATTGCAGCCGGCGCGTTCCGTATCGCTGGCAAGGCAGCATCCGCTGCCCGAACAGCCGCAACGGCTTCGCGCTTATGCATCGCGGATGCACCAAGCCTGGCGCCACAAGATGCAGCCGGGGCCAATCGCCTATGTGCCCCAATCCCTGTCTTGACTTCCCCTCGCCGTGCACTAGGGTCTGATTATGCGTGGAACGTGCGCACGCCATAAGCCAGCCGCCCGAGATTCAAGCCACGCAATCCGTCGTCCGACGACGACGCGCGTCAGGCGCGCACGCGCCTGGAAGCTCCGGGAGAACCACCATGACTCCGTGGGAAATCCAAGGGACTGAGCTCATCAACTGCAATTGCTCATACGGTTGCCCGTGCCAGTTCAACGCGCTGCCAACCAAAGGTATCTGTGAAGCGATGGGCGCGATCTCGATCGACCGCGGCTACCACGGCGATGTGCAACTCGACGGCGTGAAGATCGCGGTCTTGTTGCATTGGCCCGGCCCCATCCACGAAGGCAAAGGCAGATGTCAGCCGATCGTCGACGAGCGCGCCACCCCGGCGCAACGCGAAGCCATCCTGAAAATCATGGCAGGGCAAGATACCGAGCCGTTCGCGACGATGTTTTCGGTGTTCGCCTCAACGTTTGAACAGGTATTCGATCCGATCTTCACGCAGATCGACTACGACGTCGATGTCGACGCCCGACGTGGCCGGATTCATGTCGATGGGGTGTTCGATACCGTTGGCGAACCGATCCGCAATCCGATAACGGGTGCCGAACACCGTGCCCGCATCGATCTGCCGCACGGCTTCGAATACGAGCTGGCCGAAGTTGGCTCCGCCTCGAGCCACTCACAGGGCAACCTCGCGCTGGATCTCGAGCATTCCTACGGGCAATTCGCGCGACTGCACCTGAACAACAAGGGACTGATCCGGCATCGCCCTGCTGCATGAGCAGCCTCGAAAGCGTCCTCCAACGCGAGCGCGCCATCACGGTGCTCGGCATCATTGCCGTCGTCGCGTTGTCGTGGTGGTATCTGTGGACGGGTGCAGGCATGGGGATGTCTGCACTCGACATGACGGCACTCACGCTGTTTCCGCATCGATTGCCGGGCGCCATCGGCGGCATGGATACATCGCTGTCGACCGTGGCCTTGATGTGGTGGGTGATGATGACCGCGATGATGACGCCCAGCGCGGCGCCGCTCATCCTGCTGTATCGGCGTGTTCTACGGCACCACGGCACGGCCGAATCCAGGTCGGCAATCCTCTCGGTGTGTCTTCTGGCGGGTTACCAGACTGCGTGGCTCGCCTTTTCCGTGGGTGCGGCATCGTTGCAGATGGCGCTGCAGCCGACGGGCCTCATTTCACAAATGATGCTGTGGTCAAAGAGCGCGGTGCTCTCCGCAATAGTGCTAGCAGCGGCGGGGGCGTATCAGTTCTCTGCGCTCAAGCGCACGTGCCTGGCGCAGTGCCGCTCGCCGGTAGGCTTCCTGACCGCGCATTGGCGCCCTGGCGCTGCAGGCAGCTTCTTGCTGGGCATGCGCCACGGCGCGTACTGCGTAGGCTGCTGCTGGGTGCTGATGGCGTTGCTGTTTGTGGGCGGCATCATGAATCTCGTCTGGATTGCCGCTCTGTCCCTGGTCGTTTTTGTGGAGAAGATCCTGCCACGCGGCGCACAGGTCGGCCGCGTGCTGGGCGTTGTGCTGATTGCCTGGGCAGGTGCAACGCTGCTGGTTTGATCCCGTGCTGCTGGCATGCAGCGGCCCGAATACCGCGCGTATGACAGCCGTCAGACCGTCAGGCCATCAGGACGTCACCTCGTCACACGCATCCTTCACCACGCAGATACTAAAACGTTTGTCGAATACCTGGCCGCTCGGGCAATGGTCGAAGACCGCCTGCGACTGTGCGTCGCAGGTGGCGTAGGCAGTGGTGCAATTGGTGCGGACCGGTTGCTTGGGGCCACGGTTGGTGCCGTCGTCCAACATGAAGCGCGCGGATGGCCCGGGGCATTTGAACTCTGCGGCGGCCTTGGCCAGCGCGGCGGCCGCCTTTTCGGCTTTGGAAGTCTGCGGCGTCGGTGGGGTCGATGGCGACGGGCGGCGTTCGCAGGCTGTTAGCGCAAGCGCACAGAGCAGCATGCCGAGTGTGAGTGCGCGGGTCATGGGGGGGCTCCTTCGGGGTTGGATATCCTGAAGTTTACGCTTGGGTAGGCGTTTTTTGGTCCATCCCTATTTCGTCCCCTGCCGGGACCGACCTCCTTTCTTTGTCTTGCCAAAGAAAGGTAGGCAAAGAAAGGCGCGCGTGGGATGGCGCCATGACTTGCGCCGCGCCTTTCTCAGCGCAGCATCGCGGACATGGCGGACAGGCTGTTGAGCATGCGCACGGCATGTTCGACGGAGTCGGCGGCGAAGCGCAGCATCGTGCCGTCTACGCGTTCCAAGGCGGGCCACTGGCAGAACAGGTCAGCCAGTGCCGGCGTTTGCGTTTGCAGGCGGCACACGATCGGGCCCCGGATGCGCAGCGGCATGCTGAAGTGCCCGCGCTGTACCGTTGCCTTCACCGCCGCATAGATGGCTTCGCACGACTGCTCTGGCGAGAGCGATGTCCCGGCGTTCTGCCCCTCGGCCTGCTTGGTCTCGACAAACGTGGTGTGCGGCAGCAGCGGCTTCGTTTCTCTGATGAACACATCGTCGCCGCTGGCAACGGCAACCGGCACGCCGCGCTCGCCAGCCAGGGCGCCATAGAGGCCGGCTTCGCCCAGTTCCTGCTCGTTGAACCAGACGCGCGCAAACGCAAAGCTGTTGATGGTGTGCGCCAGCACGCCACGGCTGCCAGCACGGGCGTGGTAGCCGATCATGCAGACGGCGTCGCAGCCGTCCACGCCGGCCATCATGCTCAGGTAACGCGGCTTGCCGAGTACGAAGCGTGCGCGGCGGTCGATGGAATCGGGGATGAGGTTGCGGAAACCACCGTGCGAATCGTTGACCAGTACGTCGGTGGCGCCGCCATCGAAGGCGCCACGGACGGCCGCGTCGGCTTCTGCGGTCATCCAGCGGCGGGCGCGTTCGTATTCAGCGTTACCGGCACGCGTTTGCTCGGGGTGGAACACGTTGGCTACGCCTTCGATATCGGCGGAGATCAGGATTCGCATGGGGTCAGGTCAGAGCAATTCGGTCAGTGCGCGGCGCGTGTTGCCGTCGCGGCCGGTGACGGCCGTCGCGTGGAACAGGGCGTGCACGATGGCTTGTTCGACGCTGTCGGCGGCGGCCTGGAACAGCGGGTCGAGATGCGATTCGTGCGTCATAGCAATGGCAGGCATGGCGCGTGTGCCTTCGTGCGGGACGGTGTAGGCAGTGGAAAACGCCAGCGCGATGTCGCCGCTGCCATGACCGAACACGGAGCCAGTGCGTGCCAGACCGGCGCCTGCGCGCAAGGCAAGACGGCGCAACTGGCGTGCATCCAGCGGCGCGTCGGTGGCGAGCAGCATGATGATCGAGCCTTTCTCCGGCTCCGGGGTGCCGGCGGCCAGCGCTTTCGCTAGCGCCGCACCGACGTGGCGCCCAGCAAGCGTCAGATTCTCAGTCACACCAAAGTTGGACAGCACCAGCGCGCCGACCGTGCGTTGCGCGCCGTCGGCGAGCGTCAGCACACGCGAAGCCGTGCCGATACCACCCTTCACGCCAAACGAAGACATCCCCCGCCCTGCACCGACCGCACCCTGCTCGAACATCTCGGCTGCCGCAGCGCAGGCCGCGTCGTAGTGAACGTCCTGCACAGCAAACGCCTGCAGGTCGTTCAGGTAGCCGTCGTTGCATTCGAAAACGAGCGGATTGACGGTCGACCATGCGCGACCGATCTGCGGGTTGGCCGCGATGGCCTGGCGGATCTGCGCCTGCGCCACGGCGCCCACGGCAAACGTGTTGGTCAGCGCGATCGGCGTTTCCAGCACGCCCAGCTCATCCACCTGCACCAGGCCGATGCTCTTGCCGAAGCCGTTGAGCACCACGCTGGCCGCAGGCACCTTGTCGCGGAACGGGTCACCCGCATGCGGGCGCACCACCGACACGCCGGTCTGGATGTCACCGCCGGCAATGGTGGCGTGGCCGACGGTCACCCCGGCCACGTCGGTGATGCTGTTGCGTGTGCCGGCTTGCAGCGCGCCGATATGCGGAAGGCTTAGAGACATGCGAACAACTCAGCGACGGTCGATCTTCGGGTCTAGCGCGTCGCGCAGGCCGTCGCCCAACAGGTTGAACGCCAGCACGGTCAGGAAGATCGCCAGGCTCGGGAAGATGGCCACGTGCGGCGCCGTCACCATGTCGGCGCGCGCCTCGTTCAGCATCGCGCCCCATTCCGGCGTGGGCGGTTGTGCACCCAGGCCCAGGAACGAGAGGCTGGCCGCGGTGATGATCGAGGTGCCGATCCGCATCGAGAAATACACGACGACGGACGAGATCGTGCCCGGCAGGATATGCCGCATGATGATCGTCCAGTCGGACGCGCCAATGCTGCGCGCGGCCTCCACATACGTCAGGTGCTTGAGCATGAGCGTGTTGCCGCGAACCAGCCGCGCAAATGCCGGAATGCTGAACACCGCCACGGCAAAGATCACGTTGATCATGCCGTTGCCCAGGATGGCCACGATGCCGATGGCCAGCAGAATGCCCGGGAAGGCGAACAGCACGTCGGAGATGCGCATGACGATGCGGTCCCACCAGCCTTCGTAGTAGCCGGCCAGCAGGCCGAGCATGGTGCCCACGATGGCGCCGATGATGACCGACACAAAGCCCGCTTCCAGCGAGATGCGCGTGCCCATCAGGATGCGGCTGAAGATATCGCGGCCCAGCGAGTCGACGCCAAACCAGTGCTGCGCCGACGGGCCCGCGTTGAGCGCGTCGTAGTCGAAATAGTTTTCCGGGTCGAACGGCACGATGTGCGGCGCGAGGATGGCGATCACCGCCAGCACGATCACGAACACACCGGCGCCCATCGCCAGATGCTGCTTGCGGAACTTGCGCCAGAACTCTGTCCAGGGGGTGCGGACGGGTTCGGCAACGGTTTGCGGCGCGACCGCCGGGCTTGCGGCTTGTGTCATGGCGGTCTCCTTACTTCTTGTAGCGGATGGTCGGGTTGATCACGGTGTACAGCATGTCCACAACCAGGTTGATCAGGATGAACTCCAGCGAGAACAGCAGCACCTCGGCCTGGATGATGGGGTAGTCGCGCATCTCGACCGCATCCACCAGCAGACGACCGAGGCCCGGCCAGTTGAACACCTTTTCCACAACGATCGAGCCGCCGAGCAGGAAGCCGAACTGCAGGCCCATCATCGTCACCACCGGGATCATCGCGTTGCGCAGGCAATGCTTGATGACCACCACCGTCTCGCGCACGCCCTTGGCACGGGCGGTGCGCACGAAATCTTCCTGCAGCACTTCCACAAACGATGCACGCGTGAAGCGCGCCATCACGGCGGCCACCGCAGCGCCCAGCGTGAGCGAAGGCAGGATGTAGTGCCGCCAGGTGTCCGCACCGATGGCCGGCAACCAGCCAAGCTGCACCGAGAACACTTCCATGAGCAGCATGCCCAGCGCGAACGCAGGGAACGAGATGCCGGACACGGCGAGCGTCATGCCCAGACGGTCCGGCCACTTGTTGCGCCATACGGCAGACGTGATGCCGATCACCATGCCGAAGATCACCGCCCACACCATGCTGGCAATCGTCAGGTTGAGCGTGGGCCAGAAGCGCTCGCCAATCTCTTCGCTCACCGGTCGCTTGGTGCGGATGGAGTTGCCGAACTCGCCGCGCAGCGCGTTGGCGAAGAAGCGCACAAACTGCTCGTGCATCGGCTTATCCAGCCCGAGATCGGCACGGACCAGCTCGACGGTGGCCGGGTCCGCTTCGGGGCCGGCAGCCAGTCGCGCCGGGTCGCCCGGCAACAGGTGCACGAACAGGAACACCAGCACTGCCACGATCAGCAGTGTCGGGATCACGCCCAGCACACGTTTAATGAAGTAGTTCAGCATGGCAAATCCACCGCAGGCGGCAATTCAATGGCCCGCGCAACGGGTGCGCGGGCCGGTACGGCAATGAGACTTATTGCTTGATGTCGATGTCGTCGAAGCTGAACGAACCGTCCGGTGCCACGTAGGCACCCGACAGACGCTTCGAGCGCGCGTAGACGATCTTTTCCGTCACCAGGAAGGCCCACGGTGCGTCTTCCCAGATGCGCTTCTGTGCATCGGTGTAGAGCTTCGACTTCTCAGCGCGATCGGTCGTGCGCAGTGCGCCGGCGATGTCGGCATCCACCTGCTCGTTCTTGTAGTACGCGGTGTTGAACGACTTGGGCGGCATGGCTTCGGATGCAAGCAACGGACGCAGCGCCCAGTCCGACTCACCCGTCGACGACGACCAGCCTGCGTAGTACATGCGCACGCCGGCGTCTTCCGGCTTGGGTACGCTTTCCACACGCTCGACGCGCTGGCCGGCTTCCAGCGCCAGCACCGACGTCTTGATGCCAACCTGGGCCAGTTGCTGCTGCACGAACTGGATGATCTTCTGCGCGGTCGTGTGGTTATAGGCCGACCACAGTTGCGTCTCGAAGCCGTTCGGATAGCCAGCTTCCTTCAGCAGCTCTTTCGCCTTCGCCGGGTTGTACGGCCACGGGCCCAGCTTGACGGAGTAATCGACGCCCGGTGGCACCACGCCTTCGGCCGGCACGGCGTAACCCGCAAACGCCACCTTGGTCAGCGCATCCTTATTGATCGCGTAGTTGATGGCCTGACGCACCTTGGGATTGTCGAACGGCTTCACCTTGGTGTTGAAGCTGACATAGCGCTGGATGATCGACGGCGCGGCAATCAGATCAACCTTGGGGCTGCTCTTGAGCACCGCAGCCTGCTCGAACGGAATCGTGAACGCAAAGTCGGCCTCGCCCGTCTGCATGATGGTGGCGCGCGTGTTGTTGTCGACCACCGGCTTCCAGGTGATGGTGTCGACCTTCGGCAGGCCGTGCTTCCAGTAGCCGTCGAACTTCTTGCCCTTCAGGTAATCGGTCTGCTTCCACTCGACAAATTCAAACGGGCCCGTGCCAACCGGATGGAACGCGATGTCCTTGCCGTACTTCTTGAGCGCCGTGGGCGAAATCATGGCCGCCGACGGGTGGGCCAGCACGTTGATGAACGGCGAGAACGGCTCTTTGAGCGTCACGCGTGCGGTGTACGGGTCAACCACTTCGGTTTTGGCCACGCGGTTGAACAGCACGAAACGCTTGAGCTTGTTGGCCGGGTCCGTCACGCGGTCCAGGTTTGCCTTGACGGCGTTGGCATCAAACGTGGTGCCGTCGTGGAACTTCACGCCCTTGTGCAGCTTGAACGTGTAGACCAGCCCGTCCTTGCTGACTTCGTAGCTGTCGCACAGCACGTTGACCAGCTTCATGTCCTTGTCGAAGCCGAACAGGCCTTGATAGAACGACTTGGCGGCGCTGAACGACAGCGTGTCGTTAGCGTCGTACGGGTCCATCGTGGTGAAGGTCGAGTAGACCGCCATCACGGCGTCCTTGGCGGCAAAGGCCGGCATGGTGAATGCCGCCAGCGCCAGGCCGCTGGCAACCATGGCTGCGCGCGGGGCCGAAGTAAGCCGATGCGAGAATCGATTGAACATGTCCTTCCTCCTCAAAGAAGTGTTTGGCTTCACTGCGTTCTTCATTGCTTTCAATACGCGCCGCCAATCGAATGGCGGGCAACAAAGTGGTCTGGCGCCACTTGCACCAACGGCTGCACCACCGGCATGTCGCCAATGGCACGGATCGGGCTGGGAATTTCGTGCGTGGAGAGTTCTCGCTTCAGATGGCGGCGCGCCGGGTCTGCAATCGGCACGGCCGACATCAGCTTCTTCGTGTAGGGATGCTGCGGGTTTTCGAAGATGGCGCGGCGCGGGCCGATCTCAACGATCTGACCGAGGTACATCACCGCCACGCGATGGCTGATGCGTTCCACCACCGCCATGTCGTGCGAGATGAACAGGAACGCGACGCCAAATTCCTTCTGCAGGTCGAGCATCAGGTTGACGATCTGCGCCTGGATCGACACATCCAGCGCCGAGACCGACTCATCGGCAATCACCACCTTGGGGTTCAGCGCGAGGGCGCGCGCAATGCAGATGCGCTGGCGCTGCCCGCCCGAGAACTCGTGCGGATAGCGCGATGCATGCGCGGCCTGCAGGCCCACCTTGTCGAGCAGCCACTCCACGCGTTGCTGTGCCTCTTTGCCGGAGGCCACCTTGTGCACCAGCAGCGGCTCCATGATGGAGTAGCCGACCGGCACGCGCGGGTCCAGCGAGGCGAATGGGTCCTGGAAGATGAACTGGATGTTTCGGCGCAGCGTCTGGAGCGCGGGCCCCTTCAACTCGCCGATGTTCTGGCCGGCAAATTCGATGCTGCCGCTCTGGCACTCCACCAGACGCAAGAGCGACCGTCCCGTCGTCGACTTGCCGCAGCCCGATTCGCCGACCAGCGCCAGCGTCTCACCAGGGTAGAGATCGAAACTGACCTGCTCCACCGCATGCACCCGGCGCGTGACGCGGCCGAAGACGCCCGTGGGCACGTCAAAGCGCGTGACGAGATCACGTACACGCAAAATGGGTTGCACATCGTGCGACGCTGCCGGTTGCGGCGTCGTATCCACCGCAGCGGACGTGCCGTCCACGCGCAACAGCGGAAAACGCGCCGGGCCATCAGTGCCTTGCATCGAGCCCAGACGCGGCACGGCCGACAGCAGCGCACGCGTGTACGGATGCGCCGGTTGTGCGAACACTGTGGCAGATGGGCCCTCTTCCACGCGGTCGCCCTTGTACATGACGAGCACGCGGTCGGCCACTTCCGCCACCACGCCCATGTCATGCGTGATGAACACGACCGCCATCTGCAGCTCCTGCTGCAGCGCGCGAATCAGTTGGAGGATTTCCGCCTGGATGGTCACGTCCAGCGCGGTGGTCGGCTCGTCGGCAATCAGCAGCGACGGTTTGCATGACAGCGCCATCGCAATCATCACGCGCTGGCGCATGCCGCCCGACAGTTGGTGCGGATAGCGCCCCAGCACATTGCGCGCTTCAGGAATGCGCACCAGCTCCAGCATGCGCAGCGCCTCAGCTTTGGCCGCGCTGGCTGATTTGCCCTGATGCAGACGAATCGATTCGGCAATCTGCTCGCCCACGGTGAACACCGGGTTGAGCGAGGTCATCGGCTCCTGGAAGATCATCGCGATATCGGCGCCACGCACACCGCGCATGGCGGCGGAGCTGGCGTTGGCCAAGTCCAGCACTTCGCCGTTGCGGCGGCGCAAGTGCATCTGCCCGCCAACGATCTTGCCGCCACCGTGCTCCACCAGCCGCATCAGCGCCAGCGACGTCACCGACTTGCCCGAGCCCGATTCGCCCACCACGGCCAGCGTCTCGCCCCGGTCCACGTGGAACGACAGGTTGCGCACCGCGTCGACCACGCGCTCAGACGTGGCAAAGCGCACGCTCAGGTCTTGCACCTGCACGATGCGCTGATCGGGCATCGCAATGACGCTGTTGGCACTTGGCTGTTTGGTTGATGTCACGAAAACTCTCCTGCTGT
The DNA here is from genome assembly GCF_000607165.1 of Ralstonia pickettii. Lineage (GTDB taxonomy): Bacteria > Pseudomonadota > Gammaproteobacteria > Burkholderiales > Burkholderiaceae > Ralstonia > Ralstonia holmesii. Next base: position 27,580 of record NZ_JFZG01000005.1, read on the forward strand.
CCTGCCTGGCGGCTTCGGCCTCTTACCGATAGATCGACACAACGGGCGCCTGCGCGCCGCGTGCGAACCCGCGGTACATCCCTTCTGTGTTGAACGGCAACGCGACGTTGCCTTGCGCGTCCACGGCGATCAGGCCGCCGCGGCCGTTGATGGCCATCAGCTTGCGCATGACCACGTCATCGCTCGCGTCAGCCAGCGACTTGCCGGCGTATTCCATCTGCGCGGCAACGTCGTAGGCGGCCACGGCACGGATGAACATCTCGCCCGTGCCGGTGCACGACACCGCCGCAACGTGGTTCGCAAAGCAACCGGCGCCGACGATGGGCGTATCGCCCACCCGGCCGACCTTCTTGTTGGTGACGCCGCCCGTGGAGGTGGCAGCCGCCAGGCGCCCTTGCGCGTCGCATGCCACGGCGCCCACGGTGCCGAACTTGTTGTCCGGATCGATGGGTGCTGCTTCCTTGGCCACGAGCGACGCGGCATCGTGATCGAGCAGCGCCATGCCATCTTGCTGGCGGGCGCGCTGCCATTGGGCATAGCGCGCTTCGGTGTAGTAATAGTCCGGCTCGACAAACTCGAGGCCCTGCGCTTGCGCGAACGCCTCGGCGCCTTCGGAGGTGAACAGCACGTGTTCGCTGCGCTCCATGACGGCGCGGGCTGCGAGGATCGGGTTGCGCAGACGCTTGACGCAGGTGACTGCGCCGGCAGCCAGCGTGGCGCCATCCATGATCGACGCATCGAGTTCGTACGTGCCGGCGCTGGTCAGCACCGCGCCCTTGCCGGCGTTGAACAGCGGGCACTCTTCGAGCAGGCGCACGGCTTCGGTCACGGCATCCAGGGCGCTGCCGCCATCCACGAGGATGCGCTGCCCTGCGGCCAGGATGTCGTTAAGCGCCTGCTGGTAAGCGGCTTCCTTGTCGGCACTCATGGCCGTGCGGGTGATGGTGCCGGCGCCGCCGTGAATGGCGAGGATGGGCGTAGTCATGCGTGGCTCGATGTAAATCAGTTTTCAGCGGTGCGTTTGCGGCCGCGTCGGGTGGTTGACGGCGTGCCGGACGCGCTCGTTGCGTCATTGGCGCGCGGTACCTGGCTGGTGTGCAGCCACGGCAGTACGAATTCAGTCAGGCGCTCGGCAGACTCCAGCGAATGCGCCGAGCGATGCGCCACCGCACCGCACAGCGCTTCGAAAAGCGCCACGGCAGCGGTGTCAGACGTGGCAGAGAACTGCCGCTCCGGCCGTGCGTACAACGCAATGTCGGCCAGCGGCGCAAGCGGCGATGTTGGGCTGTCGGTCAGGGCCAGCAGTTGACAGCCTTGCTTGCCCGCCTGCTTGGCCAGCGTGATGGTGTCTGCCGCATAGCGCGGGAATGCGATGGCGATCAGCAGATCCTTCGGTCCGATCTTGCGCAGGTGGCGCGCCGCATCGGATGCGCCGCCCGGCTGCGAAACGGAGATCACCGTGTCGCAGTACAGATCGAGCCCATGGCGCAGCAGCCCGGCCAGATAACCGCTGGCGCCAAAGCCCATCACGTAGATGCGCTGTGCGCCCAGAATGGCGTCTACCGCGCGTTCGCACGCTGCGGGGTCGAGCATGCGGCGCGTGGCGTCAAGGTTGGCGATGTCCTCGTTGAGCGAGGCGGCAAAGATCTCGGCACTGGTGGCGGGGCGTGCCAGTTCGTGGCGCAGTTTTTCTACCGGCGCGAGCGTCGCTTCAAAGCCGCGCAGCAGCCCGGCACGGAACTGCGGATAGCCGTCAAAGCCCAGCGCCAGCGCAAAGCGGTTGGCCGTGGCAATCGACATGTCCACCGCGGCGGCAAACTCGTCGATGCGCATGGTGGCAGCGCGGAACGGATTCGCCAGCACGTATTCCGCCATGCGCTGGTGCGCGGGCGTGAGCGTGGCAAGGGCCGCTCCAATGCGCTCGGAGACCGTCGCATCGGCGGCAAATGCGCCTTTCGACACATCCGTACGCTTGCTGGTGGATTTCGCCATCTTCCTGGGCCGTGAAAATTTTGTGTAAATGTATTTTCATGAATCGGCCGTGTAAAGAAAAAAACTTTCATAGCGACTTATGGTTTTCCCTAGGTCGAAAGCCCGCGCACGGTTGGGGGGCGGGCGCGGCCTCGTCACGGTGCAATGCACCAGTCCAAACGCCGGCAGCGCGCCAGGATCGTGCGACGCAGCACGCTACAATCGCACCCTTCTCCGATTTGCCTTCAAGCGCAGTTTTTCGTGATCCGATTCGACGACCTCGTCCTCCAGCGTGGCACCAAGGTGCTGTTCGACCACGCCACCGCCACACTCAACCCCGGTGAACGGGTCGGCCTTGTCGGCGTAAACGGCAGCGGCAAATCCACGCTGTTTTCCATGCTGCGCGGCGAGCTGCACGCCGACGGCGGCGAAGTCGCCATCCCGCCCACCTGGCAGGTCGCCCACGTGGCGCAGGAAACGCCGGCAGTGGACCGCAGCGCGCTCGACTACACGCTCGACGGCGACACCCGCCTGCGCGACATCGAACGCCGCCTCGCAGCGGCCGAAGCCGCGCACGATGGCCACGCGCAAGCTGAAGCCCACACCGCCTTCGCCGATGCCGACGGCTACACCGCCCCGGCACGCGCGCAGGCGCTGCTGCTCGGCCTCGGTTTCACGATGGCGCAGACCACGCAACCCGTGGCGAGCTTCTCCGGCGGCTGGCGCATGCGCCTGAACCTTGCGCAGGCACTGATGTGCCCGTCCGATCTGCTGCTGCTCGACGAGCCGACCAACCACCTGGATTTGGACGCCGTGGTCTGGCTGGAAGACTGGCTGTCGCGCTACCCGGGCACGCTCGTCATGATTTCGCACGACCGCGAATTCCTCGACGGCGTCTGCACCGTCACGCTGCATATCGAGCACCAGAAACTCAAACGCTACGGCGGCAACTACACGCAATTCGAAACACAGCGCCTGCAGCAGATGGCGCTGCAAGAAGCGTCGTACGCACGGCAGCAGAAGCAGATCGCGCATCTCGAATCGTTCATCACGCGCTTCAAGGCCAAGGCCAGCAAGGCCAAGCAGGCGCAGAGCCGCGTCAAGGCGCTGGAGCGCATGGAGCGTCTCGCACCCGTGCATGCGGCAGCGGGCTTCTCGTTCGAATTCCGCGAGCCCGATGCGGCGCCCAACCCCATGCTCACGTTCGAAGGCGTCGATTGCGGCTATCCCGGCCCAAGCGTCGACGAGCCCATCACCATCCTCAAACACCTGACGTTTTCGATCCAGACCGGCCAGCGCATCGGCCTGCTGGGTGCCAACGGCCAGGGCAAGTCGACGCTGGTGAAAACACTGGCGGAAACGCTGGCACCGCTGTCCGGCACGATCCGGCGCGGCAAGGGCCTGCAGATCGGCTACTTCGCTCAGCACCAGTTGGAAACGCTGGACGACCATGCCTCGCCGCTGCTGCACTTGGCGCGTCTGGCGCCTGACGTCCGTGAGCAGGAGCTGCGCGACTTTCTCGGCAGCTTCAACTTTCGCGGCGACATGGCAACCTCGCCCATCGAGCCGTTCTCGGGCGGCGAGAAGGCGCGCCTGGCGCTTGCCCTGATTGTCTGGCAGCGCCCCAACCTGCTGCTGCTCGATGAGCCGACCAACCACCTGGATCTCGACACGCGCGAAGCGCTGACGATGGCGCTGGCCCAGTTTGACGGCACGCTGATCCTCGTCTCGCACGACCGCCACCTGCTGCGCGCCACGACCGATCAATTTTTGCTCGTCGGCCAAGGCACCGTCGCCCCGTTCGACGGCGATCTGGACGACTACCGCGATTGGCTGCTCAAGCAAGCCGCCGCCAAGCGTGCGGCCGCCAGCGCGTCTGCAGCTCCGGCCGACGCGGATGGCGCACCGGCCGTCAATCGGCGTGACCAGAAACGCGAAGAGGCCGAACAGCGCCAACGCTTGGCCGCGCTACGCAAGCCGCTGCAAAAGAACGTCGACGCCATTGAAAAGCGCATGGCGCCACTGCAAAAGGAAAAGGCCGACATCGAAGCCTTCCTCGCCGACGGCGCCGCGTATGAAGAAGCCAACAAGACACGCATGATGGAAAGCCTGCGCCGCCAGGCAGAACTGAACGCCGAACTCGACGAGCTGGAAGAGCGCTGGCTCGAACTGCACGAACAACTCGAACAAATCAATTGAGGCTGGCGTACCCGGCCAAGGAGACCTGTTGATGACATCGCCCTCGCCGGACACCGCCACGCACCCGCCACTGGCCGGCGTGCGCGTGCTCGACCTCACGCGCCTGCTGCCCGGCCCGGCCGCCACGCGCCACCTGGCTGACCTCGGCGCAGAAGTCATCAAGATCGAAGACCCCGGCCCCGGCGACTACGCCCGCGACATGATGCGCTCCTCCGCCGATCGCGCGGCCGAGCGCCCGAGCCTGTTCTTCCGCTCGCTCAATCGCGGCAAGACCGAAATGCGGCTGGACCTCAAGCGCGCCGAAGACCGCGAAACCCTCATCGAACTCGTGCGCCACGCCGATGTGCTGATCGAAAGCTTCCGCCCCGGCGTCATGGCGCGTCTCGGCGTTGGCTGGGACACGCTGCGTGCGGCCAACCCCGCGCTCGTCATGTGTTCGATCAGCGGCTACGGCCAGGACGGACCGCTCGCGCAAGCCGCCGGCCACGACATCAACTACGTCGGCTACGCGGGCATGCTCGATCAGCTCGCCAGCGCGGACGGCACGCCCATCGTCCCGAACGTGCAGATCGGCGACCTGCTGGGCGGCGCGCTCACGGCGGTGGTCGGCATCCTTGCCGCGCTGGTCGATGCGCGCGCCACCGGCCACGGCCGCTACGTTGACGTCTCCATGACGGACTCGGTGTTTGCGCACAACCTGATGGCGTTCTTTGCTGTCGGGACACGCGGCAAGGCCAGCCCAGCGGGCACCGATCTGCTCAACGGCGGCGTGCCGTGCTACGGCGTGTATCGCACGGCAGACGACCGCTTCATGGCCGTTGGCGCACTCGAATTGAAGTTCTGGCAGGTGATGTGCGACGTCATCGGCAAGCCCGCATGGAAAGACAGCCACTGGGCGCTCGGCCAGCGCGTTGGCAGCGATGAGGCACGCGCCATCCGCGACGAACTGGCTGCGCTTTTCCTGACCGCCACGCAAGCCGAATGGACCGAACGTTTTGCCGATGTTGATTGCTGTGTCACGCCCGTGCTGCGCATGGAGGAAGCGTTGCAGCATCCGCTCTTTACCGAGCGCAACAGCGTCGTGAAGGAGAACAGCGAGCCCGTGCAGCTCGCCCTGCCGCTACGGTTTGCCGATTGACGAATCCGCGCGATCCAGCGTATCGAGCAGGCGCGCGGCTTCTTCCAGTTGATGCTGGCTGAATACGCGGATGCCGTGCTGGCGCAGCAGCGCCGCAGTCACGCCCTCGCCTTGCTGCAGTTGGCTGGAAAACGTCCCGTCGTAGAGAAATGCAGAACCGCAGGACGGGCTGCGCTCGGTAAGCACGGCGACTTGCACGCCAGCCGCCTGCGCAGCCTCCAGGGCGCGTTGCGCACCCCGCACAAAGGCCTCGGTGACATCGTGGCCGTGGTGTTCGACGACACGGGCCGCGCCGCGCAGCACCGCCGCACCACCGCCTTCGCCGTGAATCTCCGCCGGCAGTCGTGGCACCGGCAAACCGCCGGCCATCTCGGGGCACATCGGCACGATGCGTCCTTCCATCTGCCAGCGCGCCAGGATGCCGCCTTCAGTGACGACCGTGCCGCCGTCATAGCGCACCGGCTGGCCCAGCAGGCAGGCACTCACCAGTACGCGTTGCATGATCCGCGGCTCCGACTTAGCGGCGCTCGCGGCGGATCATTCCCACCACCAGCGTCAGCGAAAGAATCACCAGCCAGATCAGCGACCACACCGGCACCGACAGGCCCAGCACCGGCGGCATCGGCCCGACGCACAGGCCATCGGCTTCGAACACCTGCGGCAACCATTTGGCAGTAGGCAGCGCGTTGACCCAGTTCTCGATCGGGTCGATACCGCACGTTGCCTTCGGGTTCAGCAGCAGCGATACGTGATACCCCGCCACGCACAGGCCTGCCAGCCCCGACAGCATCCCCAGGCCATGCCACAGCAGCCGCGTGGCCGACGAAAGCGCCGCCAGCAGCGAGAACACACCAATGCCAAGGAAAGCGAACCGCTGCAAGATGCACAGCGGGCACGGCTGCAGCCCCTCGACGTGCTGCAGGTACAGCGCATAGCCGACCACCCCGAAGGAGATCACGGCAATCAGCAGGAAAAAGGCGCGCGAGTTGGCTTGCATGGCGGCGTCAGTTCAGAGGAGTCGTAGAGAAAAGTTGGCGGATTATCGCACCGCAACGGCACGCGCATTTTCAAATGGCACCCGCGATACCGTTGCGAAATTTTGAACGATCAAGCTTCCAGCGCCCGCACGCGGTCGATGGCCTGCTCAATGCGTTCGACGGCGATCACCTCCAGCCCGTCGATTGCCTGCTTCGGGGCGTTGGATTTCGGAATCACGGCAATCGAAAAACCCAGCTTGGCGGCTTCCTTCAGGCGCTCCTGGCCGCGCGGCGTGGGGCGGATTTCTCCTGCAAGGCCGATCTCGCCAAACACCACCAGCCCACGCGGCAGCGCCTTGTTGCGCATCGACGAATGGATCGCCAGCAGCACCGCCAGATCCGCCGCCGGCTCGGTAATCTTCACCCCGCCCACCGCGTTCAGGAACACGTCCTGGTCAAAGCACGCAATGCCGGCGTGGCGGTGCAGCACCGCCAGCAACATCGCCAGCCGGTTCTGCTCCAGGCCCACCGCCAGACGGCGCGGATTCGGCACGTTGGCCGTATCCACCAGCGCCTGGATTTCCACCAGCAGCGGCCGCGTGCCTTCCTGCGTCACCAGCACGCACGAACCCGGCACCACCTGCTCGTGCTGCGATAGGAACAGCGCCGACGGATTGGCCACGCCGCGCAGGCCGCGCTCCGTCATCGCAAACACGCCCAGTTCGTTGACGGCGCCAAAGCGGTTCTTGAACGCCCGCACCAGCCGGTAGGCGGAATGCGTATCGCCCTCGAAATACAGCACCGTATCGACGATGTGTTCCAGCACACGCGGGCCCGCCAGCGCGCCTTCCTTGGTCACATGGCCGACCAGAATGGTCGTCACATCCAGCCGCTTAGCAATGCGCGTCAGTTGCGCCGCGCATTCGCGCACCTGGGCCACCGAGCCCGGCGCCGAGGTCAACGCCTCCGAATACAGCGTCTGAATCGAATCGATGACGACCACCTCGGGCTTTTCCACCTCGATGGTCGCCTGGATGCGCTCAAGCTGGATCTCGGCCAGCAACGCCAGGTTCGGGCTCTCGATGCCCAGGCGGCGCGCGCGCAGCGCGATCTGTGATCCGGATTCTTCGCCGCTCACATACAGCACGCGCCGATCGGCCGACAGGTTGGACAACGCCTGCAGCAACAGCGTCGATTTGCCGATGCCCGGATCACCGCCGATCAGCACCACACCGCCGCTGACCAGGCCACCGCCCAGTACGCGGTCAAATTCGTCGATGCCGCTGGAGAAGCGCGGCACGTCCACCGCGTCGATGTCCGACAGCTTGCGCACCGTCGCGCTCGATGCCAGCGACTGGAAGCGCGCGCCGGCGCCAGACGTCGGCTGCGCAACTGTTTCCACCAGCGTGTTCCACTGCTGGCAATTCGGGCACTGCCCCGCCCATTTCGGCGCCGTGCCCCCGCACTCGGTGCACGTATAGACCGTCTTGCTCTTTGCCAAACAACCCCCTGCTTACGGCACCGCGCATGGGCGGCCGCCGCTTGATCTTTGTATTGACGATGCCGCGCTCAAGCGGCCTTGCCCAGGTCGCTGGCGTCTGCCGTGCTGACCGGTTCGACCGATACCGGCACACGCGGCGCCAGTGCGCACATCAGCTCATAACCGACCGTGCCGGAGGCCTGCGCAACATCGTCGATCGGCAAGCCTTCGCCCCACAGCGTGACGGGCGTGCCGACACGCGCCTCCGGCACGCCGGCCAGGTCAACGGTAATCATGTCCATCGACACGCGGCCCACGATGTGCGTGCGCACGCCATTGACCAGCACCGGCGTATGGTTGCCGTCCCAGCCCGGCGCATGGCGCGGGTAGCCGTCGGCATAACCGCACGCGACGATGCCGATGCGCATTGGGTGCTCCACGGTAAAGCGCGAGCCGTAACCAATCGTCGCGCCCGGCTGCAAATCCTGAATGGCGATCAGCTCGCTCTTGAGCGACATGGCGGGCATCAGGCCAGTGCCGTCAATGTCCGCCGCCACGCCCGTCGGCGACGCGCCGTACATGATCACGCCCGGGCGCACCCAGTCGCGATGCGCTTTCGGATGCCACAGCGTGGCCGCGGAGTTGGAAAGCGACGCCTCGCCCGGCAAACCTTGCGTGGCGTGTTCAAACGCGGTGAGCTGATGCTCAATGCCGCGCGGGCCATCGGCATCGGAAAAATGCGTCATGTGGACAATCGTGCCGACGCCCGAAATGGCTCGGGCGCGTTCCCATGCGGCGCGGTAAGCGGCAGGCGCGAAGCCGAGGCGGCTCATCCCCGTATTGATCTTGAGCTGCACGCTGATGGGGCCTTTCAGGCGCGCCAATTCCAGCATGCGCAGTTGCTCTTCGCAGTGAACGGTGGTGGTCAGGCGGTACTGCTCGACGACGGCCAGATCTTCCGGCTTGAAAAAACCTTCGAGCAAGAGAACCGGCCCCTGCCAGCCGAGTTGGCGCAGGCGGACGGCCTCGTCCAGGTCGAGCAGACCGAAACCATCGGTGTGGCGCAGGCCTTCATACACGCGTTCGATGCCGTGACCGTATGCATTGGCTTTGACGACAGCCCACACGCGCGAATTGGGCGCATGGCGGCGGGCAACCTGGAGATTATTGGCAAGTGCTGGGCCGTGGATGACGGCCTGGATGGGTCTTGGCATGACGGCAAACCTGCAAAAACGTGAATGCGATAGCGCGCTCGTGGCGCGGCGTCGGTGCTGCAATGCAACAGGCAAATTGGCTGTGAGCGGGCCGTGCGCCCGGCCTCACGCGGTGAGCGTTCTATTTGACCACAGGACGCCAACTGGTTCGCGCCTGTCATGAGCCTGCCAAAAAAGAAAGTGCGCCGCCGTCACCGGAAGCGCACAAGTTTCATGATATAAAGCCGTTCAATTTAGGCATGGGAAAACCGTCGTGATGCGCTGCCAGCATGGAGAAAGTTGGGCACCAGCCACTTCTTTTTGCGCGATGGCGTCACATACGGTTTGGCCATGCAAACAGGCGAGACCAAAACAAGCTGCGGGCGGAACGCATGGCCCGAACGCCTGTCAGTGAAGATTCCCGCGGTTGCCCGGCGATGCATCTCCTGCAGCACCGGACGGGCCCCGCCCAAGGGAACCACAATCCGGGGAGCCCGCGCGGGCGCTGGCATCAAGGCCGCCACCGCGCACCTGTGCGCTGCGCGGCCAGTCAGCCGACGCATCGCCTGGCCGGCACCTCCGGGGGGCGCTTCCGAGTGCCGGCACGCTGCCGGCAAGACGTGAAGACGAACATGGCACCGCGGTCTACGGGGACGAATTCGAAGGTATGAAGAAGGGCTTTTACACCATCATGGCGGCGCAGTTTTTTTCGTCGCTCGCCGACAATGCGCTGCTTATTGCCGCCATCGCCCTTCTGACAGAGATGCATGCGCCGCAGTGGATGACCCCGCTGCTCAAGTTGTTCTTCGTGCTCTCTTACGTTCTACTTGCCGCCTTCGTGGGCGCGTTTGCCGATTCCCGGCCCAAGGGCAAGGTGATGCTTATCACCAATGCCATCAAGCTGATTGGTTGTGGCGTGATGCTTACCGGCCTGCACCCGTTGCTCGCCTATGGTGTGGTCGGCTTCGGCGCGGCGGCGTATTCGCCGGCCAAGTACGGCATCCTTACCGAACTCCTTCCCCCTGAAAAACTCGTCGCTGCCAACGGGTGGATCGAAGGCCTGACCGTGGGCTCGATCATCCTGGGCACCGTGCTGGGTGGGGCGTTGATCTCCAACCATGTCTCGGCATGGCTGCTGTCGTTCGACATTCCTGGGCTTGAGCGCATCGACACCCCGGCCGAAGCGGCCATGCTGGTGATCATGGTGATCTACCTGATCGCGGCGCTGTTCAACACGCGCATTCCCGATACCGGCGCGCGCTATCCGCAGCAGGAAAAGAATCCGGTACGTCTCATTTCGGAGTTTGCCGACTGCTTCAACGCTCTGTGGCACGACAAGCTGGGCCAGATCTCACTGGCGGTGACGACACTGTTCTGGGGTGCCGGCGCCACGCTGCAATTCATCGTGCTGAAGTGGGCTGAGCAATCGCTGGAACTGAACCTCTCGCAGGGCGCCATTCTGCAGGCCGTCGTGGCCGTGGGGGTGGCTGCCGGCGCCATGGCTGCAGCCGTCAAAATCCCGCTGCGCCGCTCGCTCGACGTGCTTCCGGTGGGCGTGGCAATGGGCGCGGTGGTCATGCTGATGGCGTTCTACACCAAGCACACGATCCCGGAAATCACGTTCCACATCGGCGGGATGAAGCTGCCGCTGTACATGATGATCGCCTACCTGTTCCTAATGCTCGTGGGCGCCATGTCGGGCTTTTTCGTGGTGCCGATGAACGCGCTGCTGCAACACCGCGGGCACGTGTTGCTCTCAGCCGGACACTCGATTGCGGTGCAGAACTTCAACGAAAATGTGTCTGTGCTGCTGATGCTGTGCCTGTACGCGCTGCTCATCAAGCTGAACGTTTCGGTGGGCGTGGTGATCGTGTCGTTCGGCATCTTCGTCTGTGTGACGATGGCGCTGGTGATGCGCCGGCATCGCCTCAACGAAAAGCTGTTCCACACCGCCGCGCTCATCGGCGAAGACAAGCATCACTGACGCAGTGCCCGCCCCGCCGGCCGGGGCTTACTGGCCGCCGCGCTCCGCGTAGATCTTGCGCGCCAGACACAGGTCTTCCCATGCGCGCGCCTTGTCTGTCAGCGTACGCAGCAGGTAGGCCGGGTGATAGGTCACCACCACGGGCACGCCTTCCACTTCGTGCACTTTGCCGCGCAACTTGCCGACAGGCGTCTGTGTCTGCAGCAGGTTTTGTGCGGCAATGCGGCCCAGCACGACGATGATGCGCGGCTTGACCAGGGCAATCTGACGCTTGAGATACGGATCGCACATCGCCGCTTCGTCCGGCTCCGGATCGCGATTGCCGGGCGGGCGGCACTTGAGCACGTTGGCGATGAATACACCCTTCTCGCGCGACAGGCCGATCGATCGCAGCATGCTGTCGAGCAGCTTGCCGGCCTGGCCGACGAACGGCTCGCCCTGCTTGTCTTCCTGCTCGCCCGGTGCCTCACCGATCAGCATCCATTCGGCCTGACGGTCGCCAACGCCGAAAACGGTGTTCGTGCGGCGCTCGCACAGCTTGCACGACGTGCAGTTCGAAACGGCGGCTTCGAGCTGCGCCCAATCGAACGCGGCAATGCGCTGGGCACGCGAGGCGGCCGAGTCCGACGGCGCCTCCATTACCGGTGGTTCGACTCGCGCAGCCGCGGGCTCCGCAGCCGCAAACGAGGCGGCCTCAACCTCCACGGCGACCGGCTCGGTGACGGCGACCTCGGCCGCCTCGACGGCCTCCAACGCAGCCGGCTCAGCACCGCGCAATGTCCATTCGGTCGAAACGCCCAGCGCTTCCAGCATTCGGGATCGACGATTCATGCAGCCTCCACCCCGCTTGCCTCACACACCATGCGCATGACGAGCGCATCTTCGCGCGTGTTGTTTTCGGCCGGGTAATAGCGCTTGCGCCGGCCGATCTCCGCAAACCCGACACGGTGATACAGCGCAATCGCGCCGGTATTGGATGGGCGCACTTCCAGCAGCAGGCTGCCGAAGCCATGCACCAACGTGAGTGCCGTGGCCAGGCGCAGCAGCCAACGGCCCAGCCCTTGCCGCTGCCACGCCGGTGCAACGGTCACATTGAGCAGGTGCATCTCATCGACCACCGGCATGAGGATCAGGTAGCCCGCGACCTCGTTGCCGCCGTCACGCAGAACAATGCCGATGTGGCCGGACTTGAGCGAATCCTCAAAGTTACCGCGGGACCAGGGAAACGTGAACGCCGCCTGCTCGATCGCTGCGACGCCCGCCAGATCGAGGGCGGTCATGCGCTCCGCTCGCCAGCCCGCAGGCAACGGCGCTTGCGCGATGACGCCGGCCAGCGCGTTCTCGATCAGGCTCATGGCTGTGCACCTGCGGCGGCAGCCTTGGCCTGCTGCACAGCCTGCCGCTCTTCAATGGTGAGCGCGACCTTGTCACGCACATAGAGCGGCGCCGCGTCTTCGGGGCGCACCGTATGGCCGGCAGCCAGGAGGCGCAGACCCACGGCGATGATCTCGCGAGCGTGCGGCGCGACTTCCGGCAACACAGCAGCGGCACCTGCCGCAATGCTCAACTGATCGCCGAACACCGCTGCGGCATTGCCCGCCAGCCAGTACGGCTGCGTTGGCGCGGCAACGCTCTGCGGCTCACTCACCTGAATAGCGGAAAGCGCGTGCCAGCCGGAGGCATCCTGCGCCGCATCAGCGGGCACGAAGCTGGCCCAGTAGCACTCGTCCATGCGCGCATCGAGGGCGATGGTCACGGCTGTGCCGGCCGGCAATGTTGCGCGCGTCTGTTCCGCGCAGGCGACGAGGGAATTGACTGGCACGACGGGCAAGTCCGCGCCGAACGCCAAACCCTGCGCCACGCCGCACGCCGTGCGCAGTCCTGTGAACGAGCCAGGGCCGGCGCCAAAGGCAATCGCCGCGCAATCGGCCAGGGCGATACCCGCCTCGGCCAACAATTCGGAAGCCGCCGGCAGCACGCGGCTACTGGAGCGCGGGCCGGTGTGTTCATGACGGAACAGCGTGCGCGTGCCGTCACCAAGGGCGACGGAGCAGAACTCGGTGGAGGTGTCGAAAGCAAGAATCCAGGGCATGGCGGCATTGTACCGGCTGGTGTGGTGCCCGAAGGCGCAAACCCGTGGCCGCCCATGGGGAAAACGCGCTAAAAATCGACCGGAAAACCGAAGCCATCCTCGAATTCAAACGGCCCGGCCATACAACCCCGGCGCTATCATCGCCAGACCATTGTTTTTAGCCGGGAATCATCATGAGCGACCTGCAAGCCCGTTTCGACCAAGCCCAAATCGATGTCAAGGGCCTCTCCGAACGCCCCGCCAACATGACGCTGCTGCGCCTCTACGCGCTGTACAAGCAAGGCGCCGAAGGTGACGCGCATGGCGACAAGCCTGGCTTTACCGACATCGTCGGCCGCTACAAATTTGAAGCGTGGGAAGGCCTGAAGGGCACGTCGCAAGACGAAGCCAAGCAAAAGTACATCGACCTCGTCGAAGAGCTGAAAAGCGGCGCAACGACCTGATCGTCGAATCGCCACATGAAGAACCGGGCCTTGCGCCCGGTTTTTTATTGCGCTGCAGGAATGGCGGACGGCAGCTCTCGGCGGCGCATGCGCCACGCTGCCAGCACGGCCAATGCACACAGCGTGCCGAGAAAGATGAACGTCTCGTCGAAGGCCAGGATGCGTGCCTCGGGGTCGACCGCGGCGCCATGCACGGTTTCGATACCGCGTGTGGCGAGCCGCCATTGCAGAAAAATGCCTGTAGCCGACACACCGATCGCCCCACCCAGTTGACGCAGGAAATTGACGGCGCTGGAGCCCTGCGGGATCAAGGTGAAATCGACGCCGCGCATGGCGCCCAGACTCAGCGACGGCAGCACAAAACCGAGCCCGATCCGCCCGACGATGGCAATGGCAATCAACAGCAGGTAGCTGGTGGCACGCGTGTTCGTTGCCATCAGGAAGAATGAAAGCGCCAGCGCTGCCAGACCGAACGAGACCAGCCGGAACGGCTCGATGCGATTGGTCAGCCGCCCCGCCAGCATGATCGTCACGGCTAGCACCAGCCCTGCGGGCAAGAGCACGAGCCCCGCGCGCGACGGCGCATAGGCCAGCGCCACCTGCATATACACGGGCACCAGATACGTCGAACCGTACAGCCCTGCCCCGTAAATGAAGGCCACCACCGCCCCCATCGCAAACTGTCGGTAGCTGAAGAGGCGCAGGTTCAGCAAGGGCGACTCCACCCGCTGCTGCCAGAATACGAAGCCCGCGACACACACGGCTGATACGAGCATCAGCACGATGCCGTGCGTCGCGTCGCTGTGCAGCGCGACCAGCCCGTTGAGCAGCGTGACCGTCGCGCCGCCGATGAGCAGCAGGCCGCGCCAATCAAGCGGTTTGGGCTCGCCCGCCATCGACGAGTTGACGGCCATGAAGCGCCGCGCCATCGCCCACCCAATCAGCGTGAACGGCATCACCACGAAGAAGATCGAGCGCCAGCCGAACAGCTCCACCAGGAAGCCACCCACGCTCGGGCCCACGGCTGGCGCCAGCACGACGCCAAAGCCGAACAGGCCGAAAGCCTTGCCCTGCTCTCGTTCGGGAAACACGCGCAGGATCAGGATGTTGGGCAGCGGCTGCATGATGCCGGCCGCAATGCCCTCCACGACCCGCATGGCGATCATTACTTCGTAATTGGGCGATAGGCCGCCAGCCAGCCCGCCCACGCCCAGCAGCAGCAACGCGCCGATAAACGTGCGCCGCAGCCCGAAACGCAGCAGCAGCCAGGGCGTCAGCAGCATTGACAAGGTCATCGCCACCATGAAGCTGGCCGACACCCACTGCGCGCGTTCCTGCCCGAGCACGAAGTGCCGGCTCAGATCGGGAATCGCCACGTTGACGATGGTGGCCGAGATGACGGACGACACCGCGCCCACCATCAGCGTGAACAGCACAAGCCACTTGAAGCGCTCGCCGTAACGCGCGCGCAGGGCCTCCAGGGTGGGCGTGAATGTCGTCATGGTCTCGTTGTAGTGATGTGTGAGACGACCAAAGGCAAGCAAAGCAACCCGGCCGGCGCCTCCTCCAGCGCCGGCCGGGCGGGACACGTCAGCCGAGGCGGCCGGTGGCAGCGATCTCGCGGATGCGGCGCACGGTGTCGATGTCGGATTCGCGATAGGCGGATTTGACGATCTCGGCGTAGCGCGTGTCGCCGGTTTCGTCGGCGTTGGGCAACGTGGTGTCGTAGACGAAGCGGATGAACGCGGCGTTGACCTCGTTGCTCTCGATCGTCATGGTCAGCGACCCGCCGGCGTGTTCGCCGGTGGCTGCGGTGGTGTAGGTCACGCGCTTGTGCGGCTCGAGCGTCACGCGATCCTGGATGCGCGCCTTGCCGAAGACCAGTTCGCGCTCGACCCAGCCGTCACCCTCAGCGGTGATGATGCATTCGTCCAGGCTTTCGACAAATTCGGTTTGCTCCCGCACGCGCAGCACCAGGCCTTGCCAGATCTGGTTCAGGGTCAGCGTGTCGATGAGGGGGTTCAGTGGATCGTTGACTTCCACCAGGTGTTCAAAGCGCAAAGCGGCCTCCGCAAGTTTTCGTGACATTATCGCGCGGCTTCGCCAGCCTTGCGCCAAATGAAAAAACGCCGGCGGGTTGCCCCAGCCGGCGTTTTCCTCTGCGCGCCTTCAGCGTCGCTTAAACCTGTTCACGATCCGTAGCGAGCGGTCCGAGGTTGGCTCGAGAAGCGCAGCCGTACACGGGTACAGCGAGCATCACAGGGCCAAGATCGGGGCGTGCAGTAGGATCGTGGGCAGGTTTTAGATTTCTTCGTACAGCGGCAGCGTCAGGAATTCCGCAAAGTCTTCCGACGTCGACATCTGTTCGAAGATTTCTGCAGCACGGTCAAAGTGGCCCACCGCGCCCGTCTCCTTCACCTTGGCCAATTCCTCCGGGATCAGCTTGCGCACCAGCTCAGCCGTGACCTTGGTGCCGTCTTCCAGCTTGCCCTTGGGCGAGCGGATCCACTGCCACACCTGCGAGCGCGAGATCTCGGCCGTGGCGGCATCTTCCATCAGGTTGTGGATCGGCACGCAACCGTTGCCGGCCAGCCAAGCACCCAGGTAGTGGATGCCGACGTTGATGTTCATGCGCAGGCCGGCTTCGGTGATCGGCGTTTCCGGCTGGAAGTCCAGCAGGTCAGCCGCCTTCACTTCCACGTCCGGGCGTTGCTTCTCGAACTGGTTGAGCTTGTCGCCCAGCACTGCCACGAATTCCTTCATGGCCGGCTCGACCAGGCCCGGGTGAGCCACCCAGCCGCCGTCGTAGCCGTCGGTCGCGTCGCGCTTCTTGTCGCCGATGATGCCAGCCATGGCGATGGCGTTCTTCTCCGGATCGTTCTTGATCGGGATCAGCGCGCTCATGCCGCCGATGGCGGGCGCACCACGCTTGTGGCAGGTCTTGAGCAGCAGCAGCGCGTAGGCGCGCATGAACGGCGAGGTCATCGTCACCTTGGCGCGGTCAGCCAGGCAGAAGTTCTTGTCGACCTTGAACTTCTTGATGCACGAGAAGATGTAGTCCCAGCGGCCGGCGTTCAGGCCTGCGCTGTGCTCACGCAGTTCGTACAGGATTTCTTCCATCTCGAATGCAGCGAGGATGGTTTCGATCAGCACGGTGGCCTTGATCGTGCCTTGCGGCAGGCCGATCTCGTTCTGCGCCATCACGAAGATGTCGTTCCACAGGCGCGCTTCCAGGTGGCTTTCCATCTTCGGCAGGTAGAAGAACGGGCCGGCGCCACGAGCGATTTGCTCCTTGGCGTTATGGAACAGGAACAGCGCAAAGTCGAAGATGCCGCCGGAAACGCGTTCACCGTCGATCAGCACGTGCTTCTCGTCCAGGTGCCAGCCGCGCGGGCGCACTTGCAGCGTGGCGATCTTGTCGTTGAGCTTGTAGGTCTTGCCGTTCTGCTCCAGCGTGAGCGTGCGGCGGATGGCGGCCTTCAGGTTGACCTGGCCCTGGATCTGGTTGTGCCAGCTCGGCGAGTTCGAATCTTCGAAATCGGTCATGTAGCTGTCCGCGCCCGAGTTGAACGCGTTGATGACCATCTTGGCATCGACCGGGCCGGTGATTTCCACACGGCGGCAATGCAGTGCCGGCGGGATCGGAGCAACCTTCCAGTCGCCTTCACGCACAGCCTTCGTTTCAGCCAGGAAATCCGGGCGCTCGCCAGCGTCAAGGCGCTTGGCGCGCTCAACACGGGCCGCCAGCAGCTCTTTGCGACGCGGCTGGAAGGCACGATGCAGCTTGGCAACCAGCGCCAGTGCGTCGGGGGTCAGAATGTCTTCGTAGGCCGGCAGAATCTCAGCCTTGATCTCCATGCCTTGGGGCAGCGTGAGCGCCATGGTGTTCTCCAGAGAATTGATGTGAGGGTTGAACGCGTTTTGGTCTGACTTTGGCCCTATGGCTGGGCCGATTGAATGCAATGCCTTATGTCGCTTGTGTTGCCTGCACGAACTGCAGCAGATCGCGCATGTCGTGGCCGGCCGCGGTGGGCGCCACGTCGAGTACCTCGGGCGGATGCCCCAGGCGGTTGATCCAGAATGTTGTGAAGCCGTACCAGGTCGCGCCGCAGGCATCCCAGCCATTGGACGAGACAAACAGAATCTGTTCCGCAGGCACACCAAACGCTTGTGGTGCCAGCGCATAGGCTTGGGGTGCGGTCTTGTAGAGCTTGACCGCATCGACCGACAGCACGTGATCGAACAGCCCGGACATCCCGGCACTCTTCACGGCAATGTCGAGCATCTGCGGGTTGCCGTTGGAGAGGATGCCGAGCGGGAGCCCCATCTCGCGCAGGCGGCGCAGCGCGGGCACGTTCTCCGGAAACGCCGACAGGCACGCATATTCGCGCATCAGCGTGGCTTCGTCGTGGGCGGAAAGCTCTACGCCCAGGCGCGCCGCCGCATAGCGCAGCGCATCGACGGTGATATCCCAGAACGGCTTGTAGTGCTCGCCCGAGGGGCCGGCCAGCGAGCGGATGCGCGTGTAATCGATCTGCTTGTCGCGCCAGAGCACCGAGAGCGCTTCGCCCTTGCCGGCAAACAGTTGCTCGGCGCGCGCGGCCACGGAATACACGTCGAACAACGTGCCATAGGCATCGAAAACCACCGCGCGAATCGAACTCATCAGAAGCTCCACGGACCCGAAGGTCTCGCACTTGCGCGTTCCATTACGCAGAACGCCTTGCCGACCTTCGCAACGAGGGCCATTGTAGAAAAGCTGACGCACCGCACAAAGACGGCAATGGTCACTTGATCTTTGACTTTTACTGATGGAATGACGAGTGATAACCTTTATATTCGTCACAATCCCGCAGACCCCGGTTGCCACGGTATATATCAGGCATGGATCATTTCAAGCAGCTCGAAACCTTTGTCGCCGTCGCAACACGCGGCAGCCTATCCTCCGCCGCCGCCGCTGAGGGCGTGGCGCCTGCCATCATCGGGCGCCGCATCGACGCGCTGGAAGAACGCCTGGGCGTCAAGCTCCTGGTGCGCACCACGCGGCGCATCACCCTCACGTTCGAGGGTTCGGCGTTCCTGGAGGATTGCCAGCGCGTTCTCAATGACCTGCACAACGCAGAGGCCAGCGTTTCGGCCGGTGGCGTGAAGGCCAGCGGGCACCTGCGCGTGACCGCCCCCGCCGGTTTTGGCCGCCGCCACGTCGCGCCGATGGTGCCGGACTTTATCGAGGCCCACCCGGATGTCTCGATGACGCTGGACCTGGGCGACCGGGTTGTCGACCTCGTCAACGAAGGCTTCGATTGCGCGATCCGCCTGGGCGACCTGCCCGATTCGAGCCTCGTGTCGATCCGCCTGTGGGAAAACCGCCGCGTGGTGGTGGCTGCGCCCTCGTACCTGGAGCGCCGGGGCGTTCCAACCCAGGTGGAGCAGCTTTCGACGCACAACTGCCTGGCCTTCGGCGCCAGCGCCAACGTGCAGCGCGGCTGGGTCTTCCAGCAAGGCGGCAAGGCCGTCACCGTGAAGGTGTCCGGCACGATGGAATGCACGGACGGCGCCGTGCTGCGCGAGTGGTGCTTGCAAGGCTATGGCTTGGCGTGGCGCTCGTGGTGGGAGGTCGGACATGACATTGCCACGGGCAAGCTGGTGACAGTGCTCGATGCCTTCGAAGCACCACCGATCGGCATCCACGCGGTGTTTCCGCAGCGCAAGCACCTGCCGCTGCGGGTGCGTCTGTTTATCGATTTCCTCAAGAACACGTATGGCAACCCGGCCTACTGGCGCCGGGCGGACGCCGTTATCGGGATCGATTAGCAATCACCCCGAGTGGGTGAAACACCGCGCGCAGCCTACAATCAAAACAAGAACGTCTTCCGCATCCCGCCTCAGGAGGCCGCATGTTCAAGCACATCCTCATCCCGACCGATGGTTCCGAGCTGTCGCGCAAGGCGGTGGCAGGGGCGCTCGACTTTGCCAAGACGCTGGGCGCGCGCTTGACGGCCTACACCTGCCTTGAGGAATACCCCTACACGCCGTTCTCCGAGATCGTCGTCGAGACCCCGCAGGCGTTCAAGGAGCGCGTCGAAGCGCAGGCCCGCGTGGTGCTCAAGGACGTGGAAGACGCCGCCGTCAGCGCCGGCATCAGCTGTGACACCGACATGAGCTGCTTTGCCGTGCCCTACATGGGCATCATCGACGCGGCCGAGCGCCATGGCTGCGACGTCATCTTCATGGCATCTCACGGCCGGCGCGGGTTGGCCGGGCTGCTGCTCGGCAGCGAGACGCAGAAGGTGCTCACGCATACGGAGATTCCGGTGATCGTCTATCGCTGAAATCCCCTTCTGCCCGCACGATATCCAGCCGCCTTTTCAGGCGGCTTTTTTTCTCCTTGACTCTTGTCTTGCTGGCGCATACAACTTTGTACACAAAACAAAAACATCTTGTGTACATTTTTGCGCACAAAGACTGCACGGTCTTGAAACCGGCAAAAAATCAAAGGAGACAGCATGACCAGCACTACCGCTTCGGCGGCGCAGGCGGTTGATTCGCCACACGCGCATCCCAACGTCGTCCTCAAGCCGCACTACGACCCGCGGCTTACCAACGAAGATCTCGCCCCGTTGCGCAAGCAGACCTGGGGAACGTACAACATCTTCGCGTTCTGGATGTCCGACGTGCATAGCGTGGGCGGATACCTGACAGCAGCAAGCTTGTTCTCGCTGGGCCTGTCGAGCCTGCAGGTGCTGTTTGCGCTGCTGGTCGGCATCGTGATCGTGCAGGTGTTCTGCAACCTCGTCGCCAAACCCAGCCAGGCGACCGGCACGCCGTATCCGGTGATCTGCCGCGCGTCGTTCGGGGTGCTGGGCGCGAATATTCCAGCCATCATCCGCGGATTGATTGCGGTGGCGTGGTACGGCATCCAGACCTATCTGGCATCCAGCGCGTTCCTCGTGCTGGCATTGAAGTTCATGCCGCAACTCGCGCCGTATGCAGACGTCACGCAGCACGGCTTTGTCGGCCTGTCGACGCTCGGTTGGTCGGCCTTCATGCTGCTGTGGGTGCTGCAGGCGTTCGTGTTCTGGCACGGCATGGAATCGATCCGCAAGTTCATCGACTGGGCGGGCCCGGCGGTGTACGTGGTGATGATTGCGCTGGCCGCATGGCTCGTGCACAAGGCGGGCTGGAACAACATCAACCTGACGCTTTCCTTCCTCAAGTACGAAGGCTGGGATGCCGTGCCGGTGGTGCTGGGCGGGATCGCGCTGGTGGTCTCGTACTTCTCGGGCCCGATGCTGAACTTCGGTGACTTCTCCCGCTACGGCAAGGATTTCACCTCGGTCAAACGTGGCAACTTCTGGGGGCTGCCGGTCAACTTCCTCGGCTTCGCGCTGCTGACTGTCATCACCACTTCGGCAACGCTGCCGGTGTTTGGCGAGATGATTTCCGACCCGGTCGCCGTCGTTGCGCGCATCGACAACATCACAGCCGTCGTGCTGGGCGCGCTCACGTTCATGATCGCGACCATTGGCATCAACATCGTGGCCAACTTCGTGTCGCCGGCATTCGACTTTTCCAACGTGGCGCCGCAGCACATCAGCTGGCGCACGGGCGGCATGATTGCGGCGGTGGCGTCGATCTTCATCACACCCTGGAACCTCTACAACAACCCCGAGGTGATTCACTACACGATCGACGTGCTGGGCGCTTTCATCGGTCCGCTGTTCGGCATCCTGATCGCCGATTACTACTTCGTGCACCGCCAGCAGGTGCATGTGGACGATCTCTACACGCTGCGCCCCGCCGGCCGCTACTGGTACCGCAACGGCTACAACCCGGCTGCGGTCTGGACGCTGATCCCGTCCGCGCTGATTCCGATGGCATGCGTGGTCTTCGAACGGCTGCACGCACTGGCCAACTACAGCTGGTTCATCGGCGTGGGCATCGCGCTGGCGCTCTACACCGCGCTCAGCCGCAAGCAAGGCACCCTCACCCGCTAATCCGAGTCATCGACGCATCAGGAATATGGACATCCGCATCATCAATCCCAACACCACGGCGAGCATGACCGCGCTCATTGGCCGCTGCGCACAAGCGGCGGCCGCGTCGGGCACGCGCATCACGGCAGTGAGCCCGAAGATGGGCCCGGCTTCCATCGAGAGCCACTACGACGAGGCCCTCTCGGTGCCCGGCATCCTGGAGGAAATCCGCCACGGCGAATGCGATGGCGCCGACGCTTACGTCATCGCCTGCTTTGGCGACCCGGGGCTCTACGCTGCACGCGAGCTGGCGCACGGCCCCGTGATCGGCATCGCTGAAGCCGCCATGCACATGGCGAGCCTGATCGGCAACAGCTTCAGCGTGGTGACGACGCTGGAACGCACCGTCGGCATGGCTTGGCACCTGGCCGAGCGCTACGGCATGCGGCATGCGTGCCGCAACGTCCACGCAAGCGACCTGCCCGTGCTTGACCTGGAGAAACCCGGCTCCAACGCCCGCCAAATCATCCTGGAAGCGTGCCGCAGCGCGCTCGCACAAGACCGCAGCGACTGCATCGTGCTCGGGTGTGCCGGTATGGCAGACCTGTGCGAAGACCTGAGCACCGAGCTGCGCGTGCCTGTCATCGACGGCGTGGTTGCGGCGGTGAAACTGGTCGAGGCGCTGGTCGGCATGCGGCTTTCCACCAGCAAGCGCGGCGATTGGGCCCGGCCGCTTCCGAAGCCCTATACCGGAATGCTTGCTCCGTTTGCACTGGCGTAGTGCAAAGCGGAGTGGCGCATTTGCTACCATGCACCACTCCGCTTCTTCTTCTGCACTGCCACCTGCCATGCCCGCACCCGCACGGGAACCTGCCGACGGCCAACCGGCTGCCGAACCGATCTACCAGGGCCTGCTGACGGCCATCATGGAGCACCGACTGCCGGCTGGCACCAAGCTGGTCGAAGAGCGGCTGTGTGAAGCCACCGGCGCGGGCCGGCCGCGCATCCGCCAGGTGCTGGCTCGGTTGGCGCATGAACATCTGGTGACCCTCGTGCCCAACAAGGGCGCTTTCGTCGCGCAGCCTTCCGTGAAAGAGGCGCGCGACGTTTTCCAGACCCGCCGCATCATCGAACCCGAACTGGCCGGCATGCTGGCAAGCGCATGCACGCCCGCCAAGGCCAAACGCCTGCGCGAACACATCGCAGCAGAACACGCGGCACGCGAACGCGGCGACCGAGCGGCCACCATCCGTCTGTCGGGCGAATATCACGTCCTGATTGCCGAGATGGCCGGCAACCACGTGCTGGAACGGCTCACGCGCGAAGCCGTCTCGCGCACGTGCCTGATCATCACGCTCTATGACCGCCCGGGCCTGCCCGCCTGCCCCGAGCACGAGCACGACACCCTGACCGAAGCGATTGCCACTGGCGATGCCGCGCGTGCGCACGACCTGATGCGCGAGCATCTGGAGCACATCGAGCACTCGCTCGACCTGCACGCGACGCCCACATCGGCGCTGGATCTCGAATCGATCTTCAGGCGCGCCTGATCAGCCACCCCGCAACACGCCGCGCCAAGCCGCAATCGCCCAGACGAAAAAAAAACCGCGCCGTTGCAGAGGCGCGGTTCGAGAGGCCGGCGTGTGGTCAGCACGGCCGGCGCAGGTACCTGGATGCCGGATGCGTCGGCAACCTCAGGCAACCTTCTTGGCTTGCGCCGTTTCTTCGAAGAATTGTTCGTCTTCCGTCGAGCCCTTCAGCGCCGTGGTCGATGCCTCGCGTTCGATGGTCTGCGTCACGGCATCGAAGTAACCCGTGCCGACTTCGCGCTGGTGCTTCACAGCGGTGAACCCCTTTTCCGCTGCTTTGAACTCGGCTTCCTGCAGCTCGACGAATGCGCTCATCTGGTTGCGGGCATAGCCGTAGGCCAGGTTGAACATCGAGTAGTTCAGGGCATGGAAGCCGGCCAGCGTGATGAACTGGAACTTGTAGCCCATGGCGCCGAGTTCCTTCTGGAAGCGGGCGATGGTGACGTCGTCCAGGTTCTTCTTCCAGTTGAACGACGGCGAGCAGTTGTAGGCCAGCATCTTGCCCGGGAACTTGGCGTGGATGGCTTCGGCAAACTTCTTGGCGTATTCCAGATCCGGCTTGCCGGTTTCGCACCACACGAGGTCGGCCACCTCTGCGTAGGCCAGGCCGCGCGAGATGGCCTGCTGCAGGCCCGGCTTGGTGCGGTAGAAGCCTTCGACGGTGCGCTCGCCGGTGCAGAAAGGCTTGTCGTTCTCGTCCACATCGGTGGTCAGCAGGTCGGCGGCTTCTGCGTCGGTGCGGGCGATCAGCACGGTCGGCACGCCCATCACGTCGGCAGCCAGACGCGCGGCCACGAGCTTGCTCACGGCTTCACGGGTCGGCACCAGAACCTTGCCGCCCATGTGGCCGCACTTCTTCACGGCGGCCAGCTGGTCTTCAAAGTGCACGCCTGCGGCACCGGCCTCGATCATGGCCTTCATCAGTTCGAATGCGTTCAGCACGCCGCCAAAACCGGCTTCAGCATCTGCCACGATGGGGGCGAAGAAGTCGATGTCGTCCTTGCCTTCGGACCATTGAATCTGGTCAGCGCGCTGGAACGTGTTGTTGATCTTCTTCACCACCTTGGGCACCGAATCCACCGAGTACAGCGATTGGTCCGGATACATCTCGCCGTTGCTGTTGGCATCGCCCGCGACCTGCCAGCCCGACAGATAGATCGCCTTCAGGCCGGCCTTGACCTGTTGCATGGCCTGGTTGCCCGTCAGTGCGCCGAGCGCGTTGACGAAGGGCTCGTTATTGATCAAGTCCCACAGCTTTTCGGCACCACGCTTGGCCAGCGTGTGTTCGATCTGCAGCGAACCGCGCAGGCGCACGACGTCTTCAGCGGTGTAACCACGCTTGATGCCCTTCCAACGCGGGTTGGTATCCCATTCCTTCTGCAACTTTTGCACTTCGAGTTCGCGTGACATCGCACTCTCCTGTTTGATCGCATCCATCAAATAAAAACCGGGTAATTCACTCTGCACCTTGAGCCGCTGGCACCTTCTTGGGGCGCTGCTGGGTGGCTCATGTCATATGTCTTATATAAGAGTGTAGAAATGGCCGGTGCAGCGCAACAAGGAGAACATGCGCAGGAATTGAAGTTTTTACATCATATTTTTCAAAGACTTAGCGCCTCCGTTTCATGATGCGGAAAGATTTTTTCTATCATGAAAGAAGGTGATGGTGCTGTGCGATGCAGAATTTTTGCGGACCAAAACCCCTTTCCGCATTGTGAAAAATCGTGGATATCTGTCGTCACATCGCAGGGCCACAAAAAACGCCGCAGATGCGGCGTTCAGGATGGTGATCGGGTGGAAACTCAGGACGTGCGTTCTACTTCCGCCAAGACATCCCACTGCAGGAGATCCGGGGCCTTGCCCTGGAGGGCTGCGGCTATGAACAGATAGATCGCATCGATGAAACCGGCTCGAAACTCGCGCGGCAGCGCGTGCGTGATGCCGTCGATCTTCGAGCGCAGCCGCATGGCGACAAACGGCCGGCCGGCACGTGCGTCGATGTGCGTACGACAGAGAAAATCCTTGGCTGCGAGGGCGCCCGATTGGTAGTGGCGTAGCGCGCTCAACGTGCACCTCCGTAAGACGGATGCCAGGAGATGCAGGGCGGTGGCGAAGGGTAAGACGCGGGGCGATGCCCGCTTGAGACCATCAACATGGAGCCTCCGTGGGATCAAAAGGAGGCCCAACCAATTCGCTGCTACGCGAGGGGTGGCGGGCCCGACAGTAGGGGTAGCAGACCGACTCCCACGGGGCCGGCAGACCTTGCGGTCTCCCTACCCGGCCCGCCATAAAGACAATAGGCGTGCGCAGGCTCCAGACGAAAAAATGCCGCGCTGAGGCGGCCGTCCGGGCCGTGGGAAAAAAGCTTGTGGCGGGCTGCTACACCCGGCTGTTCAGAGAACAGCGCGCGAATTATATCGTGCGCCCCTCCCCCTCCAAATCGGAATCAGCCTCGAGACAAGCGATGCGCCACCCAATCTCCACCTGTGATGACGGGCCGCCCGGCAATGTGCTGCGGGCTGACCGGATAGACAATGCAGTCGACCGGTTCGCTGCCCAGCATGACGGCGTGGCTCTCGCGCAGGAACAGCGCATCGCCGCCGGGGTAGACCTCTTCGATCTCGTCCAGCACGGGAACAAGCGCCGCGTCGATTTGGTACACATCGCCACGCACGGCGGTGCCGGTCGGGTCCAGCACGAGGCCGGGGTACGCACCAAAGTCGTACAGGCGGCCGTGCAACGTGGCGGTACCGAGCAACTCCGGTTCGGGAATGCCGCGTTTGGCTGCGGCAACCCGCAAATCATTCGCCTCACCGGCGCGCAGCGTGCCGTAGACGAACACATGGATGGCATTGGCGCGGGTCATTCGAGCATGTCCAGCGAAACCAGCACACCGTCTTCATCGGCATAGATCCATTCGCCGGACTGGATGTAAGCACCCGGCATCTGCACACCCACTTCGCGCTGCCCGGCGTTCTTCTTGATGCTCTTGCGCGGATGCACCGCCAATGCGTGGATGCCGACGTTGCATTCGGCCAGCTCGCGCGTATCCCGTACGCAGCCGTTGAGCAAAATCCCTTCCCAACCGTTCTCTTCCGCCAGCTTGCCTAGGTTGCCGCCCACCAGCGCGCAGCGCAGCGAGCCGCCGCCGTCGATCACCAGCACGCGGCCTGCCCCCTGCTCTTCCAGCGCGGCGCGTACCAGGCCGTTGTCTTCAAAGACCTTGAGCGTGGAAGCCGGGCCGGCAAACGCAGCGCGCTTGCCAAAGCTGCGAAATACCGGCGTGAGCACACGCAGGCTGCCGTACACCAGCTTGTCTTCGTGCATGTCGCACAAATCAGTCACGGGAATCATCGTCATGGCAATGGATGGTTTGGCGTTAGCAAAAACAAAAACGAAAAGCGAAAGCGGATTCAACTGCGCGACTGTGCACGCAACGAATCGATCGTCGCGCGTGGGCTGATGATGTTCGGATCGGTCTGCACCTCGATGACGGAGGCAACGCTTGCAACAAGCGCCGACTCCACAGCCGACTGGAAGCCTTCGAGCGAGCGCACCGTGTGCCCTTCGGCGCCGTAGACTCTGGCCAATGCGGCGAAGTCGGGGTTGCGCAGCTCCGTGCCGCTCACATGCTCGGGGTACTCGCGTTCCTGGTGCATGCGGATGGTGCCGTACATGCCGTTGTTGATCACGATAAAGATGACCGGCGCGTTGTACTGCATGGCGGTCGCCAGCTCCTGGCCGTTCATCAGGAAGCAACCGTCGCCGGCCATGCAGATGACGGGCGTGTCGGGGCAGACGATTTTGGCCGCCACCGCGGCGGGCGCGCCATAGCCCATCGCCCCGCTGGTCGGCGCCAATTGCGTGCGCGAGCCTGCCGCCAGCGCGCCGTATTGATAGAACCGATGCAGCCACGTGGCGTAGTTGCCCGCGCCGTTGGTCAGGATGCTGTTTTGCGGCAGCCGCTCGCGCAGCCATCGCATCGCGCGGGCCATGTCGATGCCCTTGCCTCCAAACGGCGGCGGCACGATGTTGGCGAGGTAATCGGCGTTGGCCGCTTCTGTCCAGGCAGACCAACGCGGCGGGGTGTCGGGCGAGTCGGGCGTTACACCATCCAGCGCTTCGGCAATCGCGGGCATCGACGCGTGAATCATCAGATCCGCCTGGTAGACGCGTCCCAACTCTTCCGCTCCGGCATGCACGTGGACGAGCGTCTGCTTTGGGCGGGGCACATCGAAGAGCGTGTAGCCCGAGGTCGTCATCTCGCCCAGGCGTGTGCCGATGGCGAGCACCAAGTCGGCATCTTTGACGCGCGCGGCAAGCTTCGGGTTGATGGCGATGCCGACATCGCCGGCGTAATTCGGGTGGCGGTTGTCGAACAGGTCTTGCCGGCGGAACACGCAGCCTGCGGGCAGATTCCACCGCTCGGCAAAGGCCTGCATGCGGGCGGCGGCTTGCGGCGTCCAGCCCGAACCGCCCAGCAGCAGCATCGGGCGCTCGGCGTTCTGCAACAGCGTCTTCAGGCGGGCCAGGTCGTGCGGGCTGGGCCACGCCATCGCGCGCGCTTTCGTTGCCACCTCGGGCGGCACATCGGCCACGGCGGCAACCTCGGTCAGCATGTCTTCCGGCAGCGCCAGCACCACCGGGCCGGGGCGGCCTGCGGTGGCGGTCTGGAACGCGCGTGCGATGTATTCAGGGATGCGCTCGACGCTATCGATCTGCGCGACCCACTTGGCCATCTGGCCGAACATGCGGCGGTAGTCGATTTCCTGAAACGCTTCGCGGTCGGCGAAGTCACGGCCGACCTGCCCGATGAACAGGATCAGCGGCGTGGAGTCCTGAAACGCGGTGTGTACGCCAATGCTGGCGTTGGTGGCGCCCGGCCCGCGTGTGCAGAAGACGATGCCAGGCCGCCCAGTGAGCTTGCCGTAGGCATCCGCCATGTTGGCGGCGCCGCCCTCTTGCCGGCAAACGATGAAGCGCGCGCGGTCGCGGCGCTGGTAGAAGCCTTCGAGCACCGAGAGATAGCTCTCGCCGGGCACGCCAAAGGCCATGTCGACGCCATGGGCCAGCAGTGCATCAACAAGAATCTGGCCGCCGTGGCGTGGCTCGGCAACGTTGCTGGCGTGGCGTGCGACTGGTGTCTCCATGGCGGGTAGTCTCGCTCTCGATCCGTTGACGACACAAGGGATCATAGCGGAACACGCCGCTGCGGCGGCTACATCTGCCGGAACAAATGCGCGTATTGCCGCGCAACCGGCAGCGTCTCGGTGCGCCCGCGTATCTTCAGCCCCAGGCGGCCCAGCGACAGATGCACGGCGCTCGATACATGCGCCACGTTGACCACCGTACCGCGGTGCACCTGCCAGAAGTGCTCCGGGTCGAGCTGGGTCAGGAGGTCACGCAGGCTGGTGCGAATGAGCGATTCGCCGCTGCCCGCCACCACGTTGACGTACTTGTCGGTCGCTTCCAGATAGATCACGTCATCCACGGGGATGAAGCGCACTTCCTGCCCGACCAGCGCCTTGATGAAGCGCAGATAGCCGCCCTGCGGCGTGGCACGCGTTTGCGCGGCGCCCTGCAGGCCGGCAAGGCGCTCGACAAGTTCCGCCAGCGTCTGCGCGGGATCGGTCACGGCAGGCGCGTTGGCGTTGGCGCTCAGGCGCGTGCCGAGGCGGTCCTTCAGCCGCTTGACGGTCTCGGCCAGGCGCTCGGTCTGCACGGGCTTGAGCACATAGTCGACCGCGGCTTGCTCGAAGGCGTCGAGCGCGAACTGGTCATATGCGGTAACGAACGCCACCAGCGGACGGACTTCCCGCTGCGATAGCTCGCGCGCCACATCAATGCCCGACAAACCCGGCATGCGGATATCGAGAAAGACCACATCGGGGTCCTGCCCGTCAACGGCATCGTCAATCACGTCGAGCACGGATTGGCCGTCGTGCACGGCCGGCAGCAACGCGGCCTCGGGCCATAGCGCCGCCAGTTCGGCGACGAGGTTTTCAGCCAGTGCCGGTTCGTCGTCGGCAATGAGCACGCGTGGGGAAGCAGGCATCGATCAGGTTCCGGCGGATGCGCGCGATGAGAGCGCGCCGGTGGCGTTGGCGGTTGAGCGGGAGGTTGAGCGAGAAAAGCGGCAGCGCCATTCCGGCGCGTCGGCTTGAGACGGTGCAGGCGCTGCTTCGTGCGCCAGCGGCAATTCGACGATGATCGTCACGCCGTGCGGCGCGGTCTCCGTAATCGTCAGGCGTGCGTCGCCATCAAACAGACGCGACAAGCGTTCACGCACGTGCGTGAGCCCCAGCCCGGAGCCCGTGGCGCCGTCGTTGCCGAAACCGACACCCGTGTCGCGCACTTCCAGCACGAGCCGCTCGCCCTCGCTGCCGGCAGCCAGGCGAGCAGACAGGGCGATCTCCCCGCCCTCGCGCGCGGGCTCGATGCCGTGCACCACGGCGTTTTCCACCAGCGGCTGAATCAGCATCGGCGGGATGACGATGTTGGCGATGGCATCGTCCAGCGCCAAGGAGAAACGCAGGCGATTGCCAAAGCGCAACGCCTGGATGTCGAGATACGCGCGCAGCAGCGCAAACTCTTGCGCCAGCGTGCACTGCTCGGCGCGTGCGTGCGAGAGCGAGCTGCGCAAAAAGCCGATCAAATGCTGCAGCAAACGCCGCGCGGCGGCCGGGTCCCTTGCGATCAGCACATCCACGTGGGCGAGCGAGTTGAACAGGAAGTGCGGCTCAATCTGGGCCTGCAGCGCCATCAGTTGCGCGCGCACGACCTGCTTCTCGGCCTCTTCACGCTCCAGCGCATCGAGCGCAGCCTGGCGCTGCAATGCGGCCAGCTTGCCGCGCGACCAGTAGTAATACGTTGCGCCAAGCGCAGCCAGCATGGCGATGATGAAACTCATGCGCAGGCTGTCGGCGCGCCAGGGTTCAGGGTGCGGATTGTTCAGACAGAGGATCGTCCGCGCGATCCACTGGCCGAACGGCACACCGATCAGCACCGCGCCCACGATGACCCACGGAAACACCTTCTTGTTGGGCGGGCCGTCACCCCAGAGCACATGGCGCGGTATGCCGATCAGCGAGAACATCGACAACCCGATCGCCTGGCTGAAAACGAAGTCTTTCCAGAAGGTCTCTTCTGGCCGGATGCCGAACGCAAGCACGGCCGCAATCAGCGTATTGATGACGATGATGACCGCGTAGCGGATCACCCAGCGCCGGGCAAGGTGAACGCAATCGGCAAGCGAAGGGAAGGACACATTGGCAAACATGCGGGCGATCTTACCGGACGGTTCTCCGGCGTTGAAGCGTGGGGTTTCCCGCATCAGCGCGGGTCGGCCGGCGTGGTGCCGAGGATGTCCGCAGTATAGGAATGGCGCCCGGGCGGGCGCCACAGGCATGCGACGAATGGCGGCATTGAGCGGATGAACGGCGCGCCACCGGCGCCGCCCACGCAACCGTTAAGCCGCCAGCGCCTCCCGTGCGGACTGCGACAACACCGTGGAAGCCACGGCCTCCGCCACCGTGTCACGGGAGAGGTGCGGCGCAAACATCCCGATGAAGTCATGCGCGTAGCCACGCAGATATGCGCCACGGCGCACCGCCACGCGCGTGGTATTCGGCTCGAACAGGTGATCTGCGCCAATGCAGACGAGGTTGTCGTCCTTGCGTCCGTCGTAGGCCATCGAGGCGATGATGCCCACGCCCACGTCCAGCGCCACATAGGTCTTGATCACGTCCGCGTCCATGGCGGTCAGCACAATCTCCGGGTGCAGTCCGGCGCCGGCAAATGCCGCGTCGATGTTGCGGCGGCCCGTAAAACCCGCGTCGTAAGTGATGAGCGGGTATTGCGCCACGTCTTCGAGCGTAGGGAGCGGGTTCTTCGTCAGCGGATGGTCGGGGCTGACCACCAGCACGTGACGCCAGCGGTACGCCTCGAACGACGTCAGGCCCGGCTCGTTGGCCACCGCCTCGGTAGCGATGCCGATATCGGCCTGGCCCGTCAGCAGCAGTTCGACGATGTGCGAGGGCGATGCCTCCTGCAGCGCCAGCGTGACGTGCGGATATTCCTTGCGGAACGACTGCACCACCTTCGGCAGTGCATAGCGGGCCTGCGTATGCGTGGTCGCCACGGTAAGGCGGCCGGATTGTCGGCCGGAGAATTCCTCGCCGGCTTGGCGCAGGTTTTCGGCTTCGAGCAGCAGGCGTTCGACAATGCGCACGATCTCGCGGCCCGGCTCGGTCAGGCCCGTCAGCCGCTTGCCGTAGCGCTCGAAAATCTCCACGCCCAGCTCATCCTCCAGCTCGCGGATCTGCCGCGACACGCCGGGCTGCGACGTGTACAGCGCGTTGGCAACTTCGGTCAGGTTGAACTGGCGGCGCACCGCCTCGCGGATGGAACGCAGTTGCTGGAAGTTCATGGCTCGTGTCCTCTCGTATTGGTTGTCGTCGGAGCGGCGCGTTATGCGGTCGGCTGCGCGGCGGCCGGCCGTGCACCTTGGGCAAACACGCGAATGGCGCGCGGGCGCACCACCAGCGTTTCGCCTTCACGGAAGCCCTCGGCGCGGAAGCGCTCGATGGGCAGGGAGACTTCGATGATGTCGTCGGTGTCTTCGCGTTCCAGCTCAAGCTGGGCAATGGCGCCCAGCGTGAGCGCGCGGCGCAGCATGACGGGAATGCCCTCGGCACCCGGCGCGTAGCGCTCCAGATCGATTTCATGCGGGCGCACGAAGGCCACCGCCTGATCGGCACGCGAAGAATCGACACCACCCGACGGCACGGCAATGGCTGAATCACCCACGTGCAGCACGCTTCCGCCCTCGCCTTCTTCCAGGCGACCATGGAAGAGATTGACGTTGCCGAGGAACCCGTAGACGAACGGCGTGGCCGGCGTGTTGTAGACCGCATCGGGGCTGCCGACCTGCTCTACCTCGCCGCGGTTCATCAGCACCACGTTGTCGGCCACTTCCAGCGCTTCTTCCTGATCGTGCGTGACGAACAAGCTGGTGACGTGCAGATCGTCGTGCAGGCGGCGCAGCCAGCGGCGCAGCTCCTTGCGCACCTTGGCATCGAGCGCGCCGAACGGCTCATCGAGCAGCAATACGCGCGGCTCCACCGCCAGCGCGCGCGCCAGGGCAATGCGCTGGCGCTGCCCGCCCGACAGTTGCGGCGGGTAGCGATCAGCCAGCCAGTCAAGCTGCACAAGCTCCAGCAACTCTTTCACCTTCGCGCGGATCTGCGCTTCACTCGGCCGCTGCGCACGCGGTTTCACGCGCAAGCCGAACGCCACGTTTTCGAACACCGTCATGTGCTTGAACAGCGCGTAGTGCTGAAACACGAAACCAACCTGGCGCTCGCGCACATGCTGGTCCGATGCGTCTTCACCGTTCAGATGAATGCTGCCCGAATCCGCATGCTCCAGCCCCGCGATGATGCGCAGCAGCGTGGTCTTTCCGCAGCCCGACGGGCCCAGCAGCGCGGTCAGCTCGCCTTGCTTGAAATCGAGCGAGACATCGTTGAGGGCAACAAAATTGCCGAAGCGCTTGGTGATGTGTTGAACCTGGATGCTCATGCTGCGTTCACCTCCAGCGGAGATTGCACGGAGACGTGCGAATTCGAAATCGATGAGGACGGTGCAACGCGTGCCCCCGGGCCTTCACCCACGCCGGCATCTGCATCGGCCAGCTCGCGGCGGCTGCGCCATTCGACCAGCGTCTTCAGTGCCAGCGTCACAAGCGCCAGCAATGTCAGCAGCGAAGCCACGGCAAACGCGGCCGCAAAGTTGTATTCGTTGTAGAGAATCTCCACATGCAGCGGCATCGTGTTGGTCAGCCCGCGAATGTGGCCCGACACCACCGACACCGCGCCGAACTCGCCCATCGCCCGCGCGTTGCACAGGATGACGCCGTACAGCAGGCCCCACTTGATGTTCGGCAGCGTCACGCGCCAGAACGTCTGCCAGCCCGAAGCGCCGAGCACGATGGCGGCCTCTTCCTCTTCGCTGCCCTGCGCCTGCATGAGCGGAATCAGCTCGCGCGCCACAAACGGGAACGTGACAAACACGGTGGCCAGCACAATGCCCGGCACAGCAAAGATGACCTTGAAATCGTGGTCGGACAGATATGGCCCGAACCAGCCCTGCGCGCCAAACAGCAGCACGTAGATCAGCCCGGCAATGACGGGCGACACCGAGAACGGCAAGTCGATCAGCGTCAGCAGCAGGTTCTTGCCGCGAAATTCGAACTTGGCAATCGCCCACGCCGCCGCCACGCCAAACACCACGTTCAGCGGCACGGCAATCGCCGCAATCGTGAGCGTGAGCCCGATGGCCGAGAGCGCATCCGGCTCGACCAGCGCTTCGAGATACACGACGATGCCCTTCTTGAACGCTTCAACAAACACGCTCGCCAGCGGCACGAACAGGAACAGCGCCAGGAACACGAACGATACGAGGATCAGCGTGGTCCGCACCCAGGCCGATTCTGCGGTGGCGCCACGGCGGCCAACAGCCTGCGCGTGACCAAGATGACGGGAAACAGTACCGGCCATGTCAGGCTCCTGCTGCCGCATTGGCGGTCAAGGGTTCGGGTGCGCGCTCGATGGCGTCGTTGCGATTGCCGCGTCGGCGCGTCCAGGCCTGCAGCAGGTTGATCACCAGCAGCAGCGTGAACGAGAGACCGAGCATGACGACGGCAATGGCCGTGGCGCCCGCGTAATCGAACTGCTCCAGCTTGGAATAGATCATCAGCGGCGTGATCTCGGAGACCATTGGCATGTTGCCGGCGATGAAGATGACCGAGCCGTACTCGCCCGTGGCACGCGCAAAGGCCAGCGCAAAACCCGTCAGCAAAGCAGGCAGCAAGGTCGGCAGGACGACGCGAATGAAGGTCTGCCAGCGCGTGGCGCCAAGGCTGGCTGCCGCCTCTTCCAACTCGGCCTCTAGATCTTCGAGCACCGGCTGTACCGTGCGCACGACAAACGGCAGCCCAATGAACGTGAGCGCCACCACGATGCCCAGCGGCGTGAACGCGACCTTCAGCCCCAGCGGCTCCAGTCGCGAGCCGATCCAGCCGTTCGGCGCGTACAACGCGGTGAGCGCGATACCGGCCACCGCAGTCGGCAGCGCAAACGGCAGATCCACCAGCGCATCGATCAGCCGCTTGCCCGGAAAGCGATAGCGCACCAGTACCCATGCCACGATCAGCCCGAACACGAGGTTGATCACTGCCGCGATCAGCGATGCGCCAAAGGTCAGCTTGTACGACGCCACCACGCGCGGCGCGGTGACGGTGGTCCAGAATGCATCCCACGTCATGGTGAACGTCTTGAGGACGGTCGCCGACAGCGGAATCAGGACGATCAGCGCGAGGTACAGCAGCGAAAAGCCCAGCGCCAGCCCGAAACCGGGCAGCACATTGGCAGGCTTACGCCGCCGGGACAAAGAAAACGCAGAAGACAGGCTCATCAGCGCACCGATAAAAAGGGCCGCAGGGCAAAAACACTGCGGCCGATATGCAGATGAACCGATTGTGGCGAACTGTTCTTATGACGAAAACGAATATTTGCGCATGTGCATCATCGTTTTAGATATAAGGAGTGCTCGGTAAGACATCCCACTGGGCTTGCCAGTCGGCGCCATCGCGAGTGGTGTCTTGTGCACTTGCACGGCCGATCAGGCGATCGAGCACCGTCAAGCCAGCGTCCCAGTCGCCGAGGTTGGAGTCAGCGTTGATATGACCAGCCTCGCCAGCGTCAATGAACTCGGCGCCCCAGCGCGCGCCCCAGTCGATGGCGCTGCCTTGCGGCATCCACGGGTCGTTGCGGCTGGCAATGAGCGTGACGGGAAACGGCAAAGCGTGGTCCGGAAGCAGATCGCGCACACCGAATTTGTCCGGATCAGCCGGCGCGACCAGCAGCACCGCAGCCACCGCTTCCTTTGTCTGAACCGTCCAGTGCAGCGCCGCCAGGCAGCCGAAGCTATGCGCCACCAAGATCACGGGGCGCCGCGTGCGCGTTGGCGGGCGCTCGGCCAGCGCCGCGTGCACTGCTTCGCCCACCTGGGCAGACCAGCGCGGCAGGTCGGGCGTTGACCAGTCGGCCTGCTCCACGCGGCGCCAGTTTGGAAACCGATGCTCCCAACGCGTCTGCCAGTGGCCGGGGCCGCTGCCATGCAAACCAGGAACGGTCAGGATGACGGCGTCTGCCGGCCACTGCCAGGCTGGTGCGTCCGATGCGATTACGGGTGCGCTGCGTGCCATGGGGTCGTGCTCATTGCGTGAGAGAAATGCCGGCGCACTGCTGCTGCACCAGCGGCGCCTGCGCCATCGGTATCACCAGCGGCGTAGGTACAGCGTCCGGCTCGGGCTCGGCTGCGGGCAGGATGCTGCCCTGCACATAGGCGATACCGGCGGCCCGTGCCAGTTCCAGATCGCTCGGGCGTTCGCAACGGCGCAATGCCAGCGTCACGCCCAGCTCACGTGCGGAATCGGCCAGCGACACCACGTGCCGCGTGCGCCATTCACGCCGGGCATCGAGCTTCAGATAGGCGGGCTTGGCATGCACGAGCAGCGCGCCCGCTTCTGCCGGGTCCGATGCCTGCACCGCCACAGCAAAGCCGTTGCGCCGGTAGTTGTCCACCACGAACAGCAGCAGTCCCAGATCGTCATTGGCCGTGGACGGCACCTGGATGACGAACTGATCGGGATGCAGCCCGAGCGCCGTCACCGCGCGATGGAACGCCTTGCCGTGGTCCGCAGCCACCGCCGCGAGCAACCGGCCGTGCACGTTCACAACAAGCCGCTGCGCGTCGGTGCGGGAGAAGTAGTTGAGCGTATGCACGAGCCGGCACAGGCGATCCAGCTCGACCAGCGTGCCGTCGTCCGACGCCAGCGAAAACACCTTCCACGGGTTCAGGCCGAGATCGCCGTCGCGTGTCCAGGTGCGCATCAGCGCTTCGTGGCCGGCGGGTGCGAGCGCGCCATCGGCGGCAAGCTGCCAGACCGGTTCAAACAGGCTGGTGAGCGCGCAATGGAAGAACTGGCCCTGCACGCGGCCGGCAGCGTCGCGCCACAACTGGCGGTCCGGCGTCGGGGCGCTCGGCAGCGTACCGAGAAATTGTGCGACTGCGGTGGTGTGCATCAGACTCATCGGGATGGGCTCCTGAAAAAAGTCGCCTCCTCCTCCCCCGTCACAACTTGGCGATCGACACTTCAGTCGCCTTCACCAGCGCAACCACTTCGCTACCGATCTTGAGGCCGAGGTTGTCGACCGAGCGCGTGGTGATGACCGAGGTGACGATGCCGGCCGGGGTCTCCACGTCGATCTCCGAGAGCACGTCGCCCCGGATGATCTCTTTGATCTGCCCGCGAAACTGGTTGCGTACGTTAATCGCTTGGATGCTCATGATGTTCCTTCTTAGATGACAACGGCACTACGTGCCAATGAATGTTTTCAGGAGAACGGGTTTCGCCGGCTTACACGGCCCAGCGCACAGCAGTGGCGGACACGTCAAAGGGTGATGCCCACGCCGTGTGCGAACGCACATCGGTCACTTCGTTCGGATCGATCTTGCGCTGCATCACGCGGTTCAGGATGGCTTCTTCCAGCCGCGCAAACGCGGGCGAACCACGATGGCGCGGACGCGGCAGATCAATGCGTTCATCCAGCGCAATGCGGCCGTCTTCGATCAGCACCACGCGGTCGGCCAGCGCTACCGCTTCGGCCACATCGTGCGTGACGAGCACGGCGGTAAAGCCAAGGCGTTGCCACAGGCCTTCGATGAGGTTCTGCATGTCGATGCGGGTGAGCGCGTCCAGCGCACCCAGCGGTTCGTCCAGCAGCAGCAGGCGCGGTCGATGCACGAGCGCGCGCGCCAACGCCACACGCTGGCGCTGCCCGCCCGACAGGCGTGCCGGCCATTCCCCTGCCCGCTCGGCCAGCCCCACTTGTGCGAGCACTTCAGCGGCTTGAGCGCGCTGCGCTTTCGGCAGCCCGAGTGCAACGTTGTCGAGCACCTTCTTCCAGGGCAGCAGGCGTGCGTCCTGGAACATCACACGGGCATCGTCGTGCAGGCCGTCTTCGGCTGCGCCGTCGCGGCGCAGATGGCCATCGTCAATGCCTTCCAGCCCGGCAATCAGCCGCAGCAGCGTGCTCTTGCCGCAGCCGCTGCGCCCGACGATAACGACAAACTCGCCCGGCGTGATGTCCAGATCGATGCCGTGCAGCACTTCACGATCGCCGTAACGCTTGACGACGTGTTCGATGTGCAAGGCGGTGCCGGCCAGCGCGGCATGTTCAGTGGCGTTGCTTTGCATGCGTCTCTCCAATTCAGCCTCAGGCCGCTGCTTGATAACCGGGGTGCCAGCGCAACCAGTAACGTTCCAGCCCGCGCGACAACCAATCCGCCAGCTTGCCAAGCAACGCATACAGCAGGATGCCGAGCAACACGACGTCGGTCTGCAGGAACTCGCGCGCATTCATCGTCATGTAGCCGATGCCCGCCTGCGCAGAAACCGTCTCCGCCACGATCAGCGTCACCCACATCAGGCCGAGCGAGAAACGCACGCCCACCAGGATCTGCGGCAACGCACCGGGCAGGATCACCTCGCGATACAACTGCGCACGCGACAGGCCGTAGCTGCGTGCCATTTCCACCAGGGCCGGATCGACCGAGCGAATGCCGTGATACGTGTTCAGGTAGATCGGGAAGAACACGCCCAGCGACACGAGGAACAATTTGGCCGACTCATCGATGCCGAACCACAGGATCACGAGCGGAATCAGCGCCAGCACAGGGATGTTGCGCACCATCTGCAGCGTGGTGTCGAGCAGCGTCTCGGCCGTGCGGAAGGTGCCGGTCAGCAGCCCCAGCGCCAGCCCCAACGAACCGCCGATGGCAAAACCCAACAGCGCGCGCCATGTGCTGACCGCCACGTGCGTCCACAGCTCGCCTGAACGCGCCAACGCAACAGCGGATTTCGCCACGTCCAGCGGCGCCGGCAGGATGCGGTTCGACAGCCAGCCCCACTGCGCAGAGGCCTGCCACAGCACCAACAGCACAAGCGGCACGATCCACGGCGCCAGTCGTTGCCGGGCGGTACGCAGGAAGGTGTTTGCCTTCGATTTCGATGCGGATGCCATTACCGTGCCCCCGGCTCAGCTTGCCGACACGCGGGGCACGATGCCGGTGGCGATCACCTCGCCAAACGGCCCGTTGAGCACGTTGCCGGGCAGCTTGTCGCGCACCGAGCGCGGCAGCAGCGGGAACACCAGTTCGGCAAAGCGGTAGGCCTCTTCCAGATGCGGATAACCGGACAGCACGAACGTATCGATGCCCAGCTCGGCGTATTCCTGCATGCGTGCCGCCACGGTTTGCGGATCGCCCACGAGCGCCGTGCCGGCACCGCCGCGTACCAGCCCCACACCCGCCCACAGGTTCGGGCTGATCTCCAGATCGGCGCGCGTGCGTTTGACGCCGCCGGCATGCAGCGCAGCCATGCGTTGCTGGCCGGCCGAATCCATCTTGCGGAAAGCCGCCTGCGCACGCGCAACGGTGTCGTCGTCGAGCTTGCTGATGAGCTTGTCGGCGGCAGCCCAGGCCTCGTCTTCCGTCTCGCGCACGATCACGTGCAGACGGATACCGAAGCGCACGGTGCGGCCATGCTTGGCAGCACGCGCCCGCACGTCGGCCAGCTTCTCCGCCACGGCGGCAGGCGGTTCGCCCCAGGTGAGATACGTGTCGACCTGTTCCGCTGCCAGCTCATGCGCCGCTTCCGACGACCCGCCGAAATACACCGGCGGATGCGGCCGCTGCACCGGCGGATACAGCACCTTTGCGCCCTTCACGCTGAGGTGCTTGCCGGTGTAATCCACCGCAGCGCCTTCATGGCTTGCCGCCAGTGTTTCGCGCCAGATGCGGATGAACTCTTCCGACGCTTCATAACGCTGCGCGTGGTCCAGGAACAGGCCATCGCCGGCCAATTCTGCAGGGTCACCACCCGTGACAAGGTTGACCAGCAAGCGGCCATTCGACAGACGGTCGTACGTGGCAGCCATGCGCGCAGCCAGCGTCGGCGCCATCAGCCCCGGGCGTACCGCGACCAGAAAACGCAGACGCTTCGTCACCGGAATCAGGCTCGCGGCCACGATCCACGGGTCTTCGCACGAACGGCCGGTGGGAATCAGCACGCCCTCGTAGCCGAGCGTATCGGCGGCCACGGCCACCTGCTGCAGATAGGTGTGATCGACCTGGCGGGCGCCCTCGGCGGTGCCGAGATAGCGGCTGTCGCCGTGCGTCGGGATGAACCAGAAAACTTGCATGACAACTCCTCGAATCGTGAATCGTATTCAGCGTTGGGCAATCGCCAGTTGTGCGGGCGTCGGATGCCAGACCAGCTCGATCGGCTTGACCTGGCGTGGAATCAGCCCCAGCCCATGAAAGGCATCGGCCACACGCTGCTGCTCGGCCACCGCTTCGGGCGTGACGGGCCTCACGGGTGAAGGCGGCCGTCGTGACAGGAACAGGTGCACCGTCGCCAGCGACAGGCCGGAAAAATCGGCAATGCGCTGCGCAGCTTCCTTGCGGTTCTCCTGAACGAGCCGGTCGGCACGCGACAGCTCCGCGAAGATCGCCGCGATGGTGTCGCCATGCTTCTCGGTAAAAGCCGTCGGCGCGAAGTAGAACGAGTTGTTCGACGACAGCGTGCGCCCGGTGGCCAGCACGCGCGGCTTGATGGCGAGTTCCGTGGCGGCGTAGTACGGATCCCAGATGCCCCAGGCGTCGACGCTGCCGCGTTCGAAGGCGGCACGCGCATCGGCCGGCGTGAGATACACGGGCTGGATGTCGGTAAAGCTCAGCCCGCCCTTCTGCAAGCCCTGCACGATCAGGAAATGCGCGCTCGAACCCTTCTGCAGGGCCACGCGCTTGCCCTTCAGATCGGCCAGCGTCTTGAGCGTCGAATCCTGCTGCACGAGGATGGCCGAGCTATCCGGCTTGGGCGGCTCCACGCCCACGTAGCGCAGGTCCTTGCCCGCCGCCTGCGCGAACACCGGCGGCGTATCGCCCGTGATGGCGAGATCGAGGCTGCCCGCGGACAGCGCTTCAAGCTGCTGCGGCCCGGCGGGAAACTCCAGCCAGGTGATCTTGGTGCCCGGAAAGCGCTGCTCCAGCGCCCGGCTCACTTTCACGATGACGAGGTTGACCGCGCTCTTCTGGAAACCGATGCGCAGTTGCGCGGGCGGCGTCACCTTGGGTAGGCCCGCCTGCGCAGTTGCGGCAGCGGCGGCATTGGCGGCGTGCGCGACCGGGCCGAAGGTGGCCAGCGATGCGCCCGCCACGGAAGCGCTCAACAGACGGCGGCGTTGGATATCGATGCTCATGGCAATCAGCGCGCGGCTTGCTGCGTGGTGGGCCGCCACGCAGAATCAGCCACCTTGACGGGGCGCGGAATCAGCTTGAGCGCGTGGAACGTATCGGCAATGCGCTGCTGGTCAGCCAACGCCTCGGCGCCCACGGGCTGGATGCCGTACGCAATGCGCGACACCGAACGCGCCACCACGGCAGGCTCCAGCCCCAGTTGCGGGCCCAGGATGGTCGCCACGTCCGCCGCGTTTGCAGCCGCCCAGGTGTCGGTCTTCTTCAGTTCATCGAGCACGATGTTCAGCACATCGGGCCGGGCACCCGCATAGCCTTTCGATGCCAGGAAATACTGCGAGTTGTTGACCACGCCCGTGCCATCGGCCAGCACGCGCGCGCCCAGTTGCTGTTCGGCCGCGGCAAAGAACGGGTCCCAGATCACCCACGCGTCGATGGCGCCGCGCTCGAAGGCGGCACGCGCATCGGCGGGTGTCAGGTACACGGGCTGGATATCGCTGTAAGGCACATTGGCCTTTTCCAGCAGCTTCACCAGCAGGTAATGCACGTTCGAGCCCTTGTTGAAGGCGACGCGCTTGCCTTTGAGATCGGCCACGCTCTTGAGCGGCGAATTCTTCGGCACGATGATCGCCTCGCCGGCCGGCGCGGGCGGCTGGTTGCCGACGTAGACGAGATGGGCCCCGGCAGCCAGCGCGAAGATCGTCGGCGCTTCACCCGTGGTGCCGAAATCGATGGCACCCACATTCAGGCCTTCCAGCAACTGCGGGCCGGCGGGAAACTCCGTCCACTTCACTTCGATGCCTTGTGCGGCAAGGCGCTTTTCCAACGTGCCGCGTGCCTTGAGCACGGTCAGCGTGCCGTATTTCTGATAGCCGATGCGCAGTTGTTTGGCGGCGGTCGGGGGCGGTGCATCGCTGTTGGCGAATGCGGCAGGGGCGCCGAGCGTGGCAAGCAGCGTGGCGGCGATGGTCAAAGTCCTGCGCAGAGGCGAGTGGGTGTTCATGGCGAAATTGGTGGATGCGGTGTGTATGGGCGGCACGATCCGCGCGCAGAGGCTGCGCGGCGTGACAACAACGGGAAAAAGTTGGCTGCGTGTGTAAGGCGACGCGTTCAGCGCATCACGCCAGACATCGCATTCGCCCAGTGTCGGCCTGGGCGTGGATCAGTGCGGCG
Source organism: Ralstonia pickettii (assembly GCF_000607165.1). GTDB lineage: Bacteria > Pseudomonadota > Gammaproteobacteria > Burkholderiales > Burkholderiaceae > Ralstonia > Ralstonia holmesii. Next base: position 69,174 of record NZ_JFZG01000005.1, read on the forward strand.
GCACGTGCGGCGCTGCGGCTGGAGACAATCACCTGCGCCACGGTCGGATGCCGTGCCAGCGCAAGCGCCTGATGCACGCGCTCCACGCCGTCGTCCAGGCGCTGTTGGAGGGATGGGTCGACCGTGACGCCGTCATCGGCCACGACGATCTGCGAGTCGACCGCAAAGATGCCCGGCAGGATCGAGCGCGCAGCCAATGCCGTCAGCACCGGGCGCAGCGCGTAGTCGATCGCAAGCGTGTGGGCGAGGCTGCCGCCGGTGGCAATCGGCAGCACGACCTTGTCGCGCAGTCCGCTCTGCGGCAGCAGATCGAGAAACGTCTTCAGCAAGCCGCTGTAGGCCGCCTTGTAGACCGGCGTAGCGAGGATCACCACCTCGGCCGCTTCCACCCGCGCCACCGCATCGGCGATGGCCTGGTCGGAGACCTGCGCGCCGAGCAAGGCGTCAGCTGGGAGGCTGCGCAGATCCAGGTGATCCGCCCGCTCGCCGGCGCGTTCGAGTTGCGCGCGCACGTGGCCCAGCAAGCGCGCAGACCGCGATTGCGCTGAAGGGCTGCCGGAAATGGTCAGGATTTGCATGATGCGGATCACTCGATGTTGTTGCGTCGCTTGGGTCTTACTTGCCCGGTTGATAGAGCTGGTCAAACTGACCACCGTCGGCAAAGTGCGTCTTCTGCGCCTTCTGCCAGCCGCCGAACGTGTCGTCGATCGTCACCAGCTTCACCTTCGGGAATTCGCTCTCGTGCTTCCTGGCCACTGCCGGGTCGGTCGGGCGATAGAAGTTCTTTGCGCCAATCTCCTGCCCTTGCGGCGAGTACAGGAACTTGAGATACGCCTCCGCAGCCTTGCGCGTGCCCTTCTTGTCGGCCACCTTGTCCACCACCGCCACCGGCGGTTCGGCCAGGATGGAGATGGACGGCACCACCACGTCGAACTTGTCCTTGCCCTCCACGCGCGAGGCCAGCAACGCCTCGTCTTCCCACGCGATCAGCACATCGCCGATACCACGCTCGGTAAAGGTGGTGGTCGCACCGCGCGCGCCCGAATCGAGCACCGGCACGTTCTTGTAGAGCTTCTGCACGAAGCCCTTGGCCGTCGCATCCGAGCCGCCCGGCTGCTTGAGCGCATAGGCCCAGGCGGCAAGGTAGTTCCAGCGTGCGCCACCGGAGGTCTTCGGGTTGGGCGTGATGACGGCAATGCCCGGCTTGACCAGGTCGCTCCAATCCTTGATGCCCTTCGGGTTGCCCTTGCGCACCAGGAAGACGATGGTCGAGGTGTACGGCGAGGCGTTGTGCGGCAGGCGCTTCTGCCAGTCCTTAGCCGTTAGGCCTTTCTCGGCGATCGCGTCGATGTCGTAGCCCAGCGCCAGCGTCACCACATCGGCATCCAGCCCGTCGATCACGGACCGCGCCTGCTTGCCCGAACCGCCATGCGAAGCGCGCAGGGTGATGTCCTCACCCGTTTCAGCCTTCCACTTCTTGGCGAATTCGGCGTTGATTTCCTTGTACAGCTCGCGCGTCGGGTCGTACGACACATTCAGCAGCGTCGTTGCCGCATGCGCACCCACGGTTCCCCCCGCCACGATGGCAGCCGCCGTAGCACGTACCAGCGTGTTGAAAACAAACTTGCGAATCATCTTGCAGGCTCCGTTTCTGATCTCTGATGGATTTGGAATAGGAGCAAGACTACCGAGCGTGTCTTGTACGGGGAACGAATGGTTTCAGGGAATGTTCATCGGTTTTTGCATAAAGGCGGGGATTGGGGCTGCGCGGATGCGGGGCAAAGGGCTTCAGGCGGGGGGTCGAGCGTGGCGCTTGAGGGTCAAACCCTCGGCTTTGGGTGTTAAAGAGCCGAGCTTAGGCCTCGGACAGCGGGACTCCGGGGGTTTTGGGTGGAGGCCGGGCCTTGGAGAGACGTTGGGTCGAGTGTTTTTGGGTGGAGCTTGGGTGTTGGAGCGTGGAGCTTGAGGGTTTTTGGGTGACGCTTGAGTGTTGGAGGGTCGAGGCTGGCTGATTTTGTCGGGCGATTCGAATGTCGGAGGGGCGAGAGCGAGGGTTTTGGGGTGGCGTTCGAGTCTTGGAGGGTGGAGTTCGACTCTTGGAGGGTGAAGTTCGAGCCTTGGAGGGTGGAGGTTGAACCTTGGAGGGTGGAGGTTGAGGGTTTTGGGGTGGGGCTTGAGGGTTTTGGAGTCGCGGCGTCGGGGGCTACCTGGAGCCCTTGGGGTCGGGTTTTGTGGTGGCGTGCGGGGCTTGCTTGCCTGGGGGCGGTCTTTTTTTTGTTGGTGGTGCATCCCTTGTTTCATCCCCTGCCGGGGGCGACTCACTTTCTTTGTCTTGCCAAAGAAAGTAAGCAAAGAAAGGCGCGCCCGAGATGGCGAAAGACTCCTTCAATTTTCGTAACCGGGCGGAGGCGGGGAAAACTCGCTGCGCTCAAACAGTTCCCCGCCTTTTTTCCGCCCGCTTACGAAAATTGAAGGCGCCATCAAGGGCAGGAACGTCAACGACCAAACCGGTGGTTTGCGTGTCCTGTCGGAGTTTCGTTTCTTGCGGTGTGCTGCTTCGCTTCGCTCGCTATCTCAACCTGTTCTTACTGCTTTGCCTCGCGTCTTGCCGCACATCCCACTACTGCGGTTGTGCTTCGATGGTGTGGCCGTACCTTGCCCTAGATGGCGCCTTGAATTTCTGTTGCAGAGAGGAAAAAGGAAGGGAAACTGTCTGAGCGCAGCGAGTTTTTCCCTTCCCCTCTCTGCGACAGAAATTCAAGGGGAAGTCGCCATCTCGGGCGCGCCTTTCTTTGCTTACTTTCTTTGGCAAGACAAAGAAAGTGAGTCGCCCCCGGCAGGGGGTGAAACAAGGGATGCACCACAAACAAAGAACAAAAAAAACCGCTCTGGCGAACCCAGAGCGGCTTTTCGAAGCGCTAACGTAGCCTCAGTGCACAACCCGATCAAACGAGAACTGCCCATCCCGGTAATCCACCGGCACCACATCCTTCGGGGCAAACTTGCCCTCCAGAATCATCCGTGCCACCGGATTCTCAAGCTGCTGCTGGATGGCCCGCTTCAACGGCCGTGCCCCAAACACCGGGTCGTAACCCGCCGATGCCAGCTTGGCCACCGCCTCGTCGCTGATCTCCAGCGCCAAGTCCATCTGCGCCAGACGTGCCGAGAGGCGCTTGAGCTGGATACGCGCGATCGATTCGATGTTGCGTTGGTCCAGCGCGTGGAACACCACCACCTCGTCGATCCGGTTCAGGAACTCGGGCCGGAAATGCGTTTTCACTTCCTGCCACACCGCACCCTTGATCACATCCGCCGGTTCGGTCACCATCTGCTGGATGAGCTGCGAGCCGAGGTTCGACGTCATCACGATCACCGTGTTCTTGAAGTCCACCGTGCGGCCCTGGCCGTCGGTCAGGCGACCGTCATCCAGCACCTGCAACAGCACGTTGAAGACGTCCGGGTGCGCCTTCTCCACTTCATCGAGCAGCACCACGCTGTACGGCTTGCGGCGCACGGCTTCGGTCAGGTAGCCGCCTTCCTCATAGCCGACATAGCCCGGGGGCGCGCCGATCAGCCGGCTCACGGAATGCTTCTCCATGAACTCGCTCATGTCGATGCGGATGAGGTGCTCTTCCGAATCGAACAGGAAGCCGGCCAGCGCCTTGCACAGCTCGGTCTTGCCGACGCCCGTCGGGCCCAGGAACAGGAACGAGCCGTAGGGCTTGTTCTCGTCTGCGATGCCGGCGCGCGAGCGGCGGATGGCGTCCGACACCAGACGCACGGCCTCGTCCTGGCCGACCACGCGCTCGTGCAGGCGGTCTTCCATCTTGAGCAACTTCTCGCGCTCGCCGGTCATCATCTTCGCCACGGGAATGCCCGTAGCGCGGCTGACAACTTCGGCAATCTCTTCGGCACCCACCTGCGTGCGCAGCAGCTTGTTCGGCTGCTTCTGGCCGGCAGACTCGGCGGCAGTGGCGGCCTTGAGCTTGCCTTCCAGTTCGGGCAGCTTGCCGTATTGCAACTCGGCCACCTTGTCGAGCTTGCCTTCTCGCTGCAGCTTGGCGATCTCAAGCTTGATCTTTTCGATCTCTTCCTTGAGCGTCGCCGCACCCTGCGCGGCGCCCTTCTCCGCCTTCCAGATCTCGTCCAGATCGGCGTATTCCTTCTGCAGGCGTTCGATCTCCTGCTCGATCAGCTCCAGGCGCTTCTGCGAGGCTTCGTCGGTTTCCTTCTTGACGGCCTCACGCTCGATCTTGAGCTGGATCAGGCGGCGGTCGAGCTTGTCCATCGCCTCGGGCTTCGAGTCGATTTCCATCTTGATGCGCGCCGCCGCTTCATCGATCAGGTCGATGGCCTTGTCCGGCAGGAAGCGGTCGGTGATATAGCGGTGGCTGAGTTCCGCCGCGGCCACGATCGCCGGGTCGGTGATCTCCACGCCGTGGTGCAGTTCGTATTTTTCCTGCAGGCCGCGCAGGATGGCGATGGTCGCCTCCACGCTCGGCTCGCCCACGAGCACCTTCTGGAAGCGTCGTTCCAGCGCGGCATCCTTCTCGATGTACTTGCGGTATTCGTCCAGCGTGGTCGCGCCGATGCAATGCAGCTCGCCGCGCGCAAGCGCCGGCTTGAGCATGTTGCCGGCGTCCATCGCGCCCTCGGCCTTCCCCGCGCCCACCATGGTGTGGATCTCGTCGATGAAGAGGATGGTCTGGCCCTCTTCCTTCGCGATGTCGTTGAGCACGGTCTTCAGGCGTTCCTCGAACTCGCCACGGTACTTGGCACCGGCAAGCAAACCCGCCATATCGAGCACTAGCACGCGCTTGTTCTTCAGGCTTTCAGGCACCTCGCCGTTGATGATGCGCTGCGCCAGGCCTTCGACGATGGCCGTCTTGCCCACGCCCGGCTCGCCGATCAGCACCGGGTTGTTCTTGGTGCGGCGCTGCAGGATCTGGATGGCGCGGCGGATTTCATCATCGCGGCCGATGACGGGGTCGAGCTTGCCGATCCGGGCCATCTCAGTCAGGTCGATGGTGTACTTCTTGAGCGCTTCACGCTGGCTCTCGGCTTCGGCGCTGCCGACGGTCTGGCCGCCGCGCACGGCGTCGATGGCGGCTTCGAGCGGCTTGCGCGACAGGCCGTGTTCGCGCGCAATGCGCCCCGCCTCGCCCTTGTCGTCAGCAGCTGCCAGCAGGAATAGCTCGCTGGCGATGAACTGGTCGCCGCGCTTGATGCCTTCCTTCTCGGTTTGCTGCAGCAGGTTGCCCAGATCACGGCCGACCTGCACCTGCTCACCGCCCTGCACCTGCGGCAGGTGCTTGATGGCACGGTCCAGCGCCGTGTCGAGGGCGCCCGTGTTGACGCCCGCGCGGGCGAGCAGGTTCTTGGTCGCGCCATCCGGCTGGCGCAGCATGGCCAGTAACAGGTGGACGGGTTCGATGTACGGATTGTCGTTGCCCAGCGCCAGGCTCTGCGCGTCGGCCAGCGCTTCCTGGAAGCGGGTCGTCAGTTTGTCCAAACGCATTAAAAACCCCTTGCGGAAAATGTTTCACTGCTCCGAAAGATAGGGAGCTTCGGTGGCTTTTCAAGCAGGGAAACGCGAGTTTTGATGCAGATTTGCGCCAGAACAAACGGCGGCGCGCCTGCTGGCCACGCCGCCGTCCCAAGTGCGTCAAAACCGTCCCGGCTAGCGCATCAGTTGGGCACCGATACCGTCGCCACACCGCCCGACACGCTCACCGAGATGCGGTCGCCCGCGGCTGGCGTGCTGGTGAAGTTCGGCACGTTTGCCGCATTGATGGCCGGTGCGGCACCGGGCGTGCCACCGCGCGGGGTCGTACGCACCACCTGCGACGGCGGCAACGGCGTGCCGTTCTTCAGGTTCGCGTACATGGCGTCCAGCGCGCGCTGCTCATACAGCACCAGCGGCACGAACAGCGCGTCATAGCCGGGCACAAGGTCGATAAAGCCGTCGAAATGCTGCGCGTTCATCACCTCGATGTACGACAGCTTGCTCGAGCCGCCCTCCACCTTGGCGTTCAGCCCCAGATACGGCCGAGAGCCATGGTTGACCGGCAGTAGCGCGTCATTGCGGCCCTGCACGATCAGCGCGGGCTTGCCCTGCAGATTGCCCGTGCGCAGCGTCTGGCTGATCCCCGTCTGCAGCGATTGGGAGGCGGCATCGGCGCCTGTCAGCAGGTTGCGCAGGCACAGCGCGCCATCGAGGTTGGCGGCCTGCGTGCCGGTCGAGTCCACCGACTGGTTGCTGCGCGTCGGGCCGCCCTGCGCGTTGTTGTTGACGAGCTGCACGCCGGAGGTGGGCGGAATGCCGTTGCCAAGCGCCGCCATCTGCGCGAGCGCCGTGGCGTTCACCGCCGTCGGATGGAACGACGCGTCAGTTGCCGCGAAGCTCAGCCCGCACAGGTTGTCGATCACGCTGGCGCGCGAGAGTGCGTTGCCAAACGTGGTCGCCACCGATGGGTCGATCTCGTAGAACGACATCGACGCGTGCACGAGGTCCGACTCGGGCTCCCAGCCATAGGCGCGCATCTTCTGCAGGGCTTCGTCAGCCTGGGCAGCCGCCGTGGTGGACGTCAGCAGCCCGGCCGCCTTGAGCGCTGCGCAGCGATTAGCCTGCGCGCCAGCCGGGAACGTCGTGAGGCTCGTAAAGAACGCCTGCGCCGGTGCGGTGGCAACGCTCGCAGACGACGCCGCGCAGAGCCGGAACACATTGGCGTAGCTCACGTAGTCGAAGAGGGGCTTGCCGGTCGTCGGCAGCGTCGTGCCACCGCGCACCACCTGCACACCGGTATTGGGCGGCAGGTTCAGGCCAGGCTCGCCGACGGCCACCCCGTCGATCCACCCGCCGGTGTCCTGCTCGGCAGCCGCAATGGCCGCGCCGCCGCCGTTCGAGATGCTCGACGCGATGACGATGGTGTTGTCCGGACGCACCGGCAACGCGCTGCCAATGAGCGCACCACTGGCTCCCGCGATCTTGTCGTTGATCGCCCAGAACGCGAACTGCACGGCCTGCAGCGTGAACAGACCCCAATCCTTCTCGGGGTTGCGCTGCGAATGCGCGTGCTTGAACGCCAGCCGGTTCGGCGTGGCGGCATTGAAAGCGGACAACTGGCTGCTAGTGAGCGGCGCGGCAAAGTGCGCGTTGGACCCGGCTGCGCTGCGCGTGGTGCGCGTGCCGTCCTGCAGGGCGACGGTGTCGGTAGCCAGATCGTGCGGGCCGGCACCTGTGCCCTTGTCGGTATAGGCAACGGCGCACTTGCGCTTGAGGCCCCACTCGCCGGTGGAAATCGCGCCGTAGATGCCGCGCGAGCCCGACGAGGTGGCGGTGATGATGCAGGGGTTGTTGGCGTCGAAGCTGTCCGGAATCTGCACGAGCAGCACCACGTTCTGCTGGCCTGTGCCGTCGTCGGAGTACGTCACGTATTCCGTCCCAGCGATCATGCCGGAGCCCTGTGTGACGTTGCCGCTGGCATCGACGTTCGGGCCATAAAGCGTGCCGTAGCCGCCCTTGGCTGCCGTGTCGACCAGCGCACGGTAGTTGGCATAGATCGCCAGGCGACGCAGCTCAGCTGCCGTGGGCGCTGCCGGGTTGGCGATGGTCGGCGCGGTGGCCGAAGCCAGGCCGCTTGCGCCCAGGCCGGCGGTCAACAGATCGTCGGACACGCCGTCGTACCGGTTGATGGTCACCTTGCCGGCAAAGGCCGGCTTGGTATTGCCCGGCACGTTGTTGCCATCATTGCTGCCGCCGCAAGCGCTCAGCACACCGCAGCCGGCCAGCAGCACGGCACCGGCCGCGATGAGGTTGCTTGCGAAGACGTGCCGTCGCAGGCGCGCCGTTCGGGTTGGTTTCATTGCGTCTCCTTCTCGTTATGGATGGAACAACACAAAGCAACCTGCGGCGGCCTCCGATACTGCACGTCCCTACGCCACCGCAGGCACTACCAGTATGTGAACCAAACTTCTCATTCGCAATTCAATTTGCGTGATCGGCCTTGCGATCAACTGAACGTGCGTACCGTCCAGAGACCCAGCATGGTCAGGAACAGCGAGCCCCCGAGATGCGCCACGATATGCAGCGCGCCCATCAGGTGGTCGCCGGCCAGGATGTTGGCGACAACCTCGCTGGAAAACGTCGAGAACGTCGTGAGACCGCCCAGAAAACCGGTGATGACGAGCAAACGCCATTCCGGCGGCAGCCCCGCGTGCGTATCGAAAAAACCCACCGCAACGCCGATCAGATAGCCTCCCACCAGATTGGCTGCCAGCGTGCCGTACGGCAAGGCCGGATTGATGGCGTTCCACAAGATGGCGAACGCCCAGCGCAACCAGGCTCCCAGCGCAGCGCCCACCCCAACTGCCAGAATGCCCATTCCGCTCATGCGGTCGCGTCCTTGTTATTCGTAGTCGTTGGGTTGCGCCGATGCGCCAGGCTGATTGGCCGTGTTTGCCCCGGCGTTGGTGGTCGCAATGCCCCAGCGGGCGAGCGCCTTGTCGTCCGTGACGCGTGCATCGACCCAGCGCGCGCCCTCGGGCGTCTGCTCCTTCTTCCAGAACGGCGCCTCGCTCTTGAGGTAATCCATGATGAATTCGCACGCGGCAAAGGAGTCGCCGCGGTGCTTGGAGGCCACCGCCACCAGCACGATCTGGTCTTGCGGCTTGAGCTTGCCCACGCGGTGGATGACGAGCGCGTCAATCAGCTCCCAGCGTTGCATAGCCGCGCTGACGATGTCGGCGAGCGCCTTTTCAGTCATGCCGGGATAGTGCTCCAGCTCCATCTCCGACACACCGGTGCCATCGTTGATATCGCGCACGGTGCCAATGAAGCTGGCCACTGCACCAATGTTCGGGCGGCCGGCACGCAGCGCTGCAATCTCGGCGCCGAGGTCAAAGTCGGCTTCCTGCACACGGACGGACATGGTTGCTCTGCTCCGTTCAGCCGCCGGTCACTGGCGGGAAGAATGCGACTTCGCAGCCGTCATGCACAGCGGTATCGGCCGGCACGATCTGGTGGTTCACCGCCATGCGCAGCGCACGGCCTTCGGCCAGGGTTTCGCCCCAGACCGGACCGCGCTGCGCCAGCCAGCGGCGCACATCGCCCACGGTGCGCACGGCCTCCGGCACGACCACCTGCTCCTGTGAGGTTCCGAGTTGCTCACGCACGCTGGCAAAGAAACGAAGCTCAATCTGCATGGCCATCGCTCCTTACACCAGACCCGCGAACGGCAGGAAGCTGACCATATCGCCCTGCGCAATCGGCTGGTTGGGCGGGTTGTCGATCAGGCCATCGCCCCATACGGTGGAGGTCAGCACGCCCGAGCTTTGATTGGGAAACAGGTCCAGCCCGCCGTTGGCGTTGATACGCGCACGCAGAAACTCGTTGCGGCGATCGCCCTTCGGCAGCGCAAAGTCGGCCCGCATCGGGATGCGCTTCGGGGCCACGTCGGACACGCCCTGCAGACGCAGGATGAGCGGCCGCACGAACAGCAGGAAGGTGACGAAGCTCGACACCGGGTTGCCCGGCAGGCCGATGAAAAACGCGGTGGGGCCACCCACCATGCCTTCGGGCCGGCGCACCTCGCCAAAAGCCAGCGGCTTGCCCGGCTTGATGGCGATCTGCCATAGGTTCAGGCGCCCTTCGGCTTCCACTGCGGGCTTGATGTGGTCTTCCTCGCCCACCGACACGCCGCCGGAGGTGATGATGAGGTCGTGCTCCTCGGCCGCTTCGCGCAGTGTGTCGCGCGTGGCTTGCAGCGTGTCGGGCACGATGCCGAAATCGGTGATGTCGCAGCCGAGGTTTTCCAACAGCGCGCGCAGCGTGAAGCGGTTGGAGTTGTAGATCGCACCGGGCTTGAGCGGCTCGCCGGGCATGGCAAGCTCGTCGCCGGTAAAGAACACGGCCACGCGCGGACGGCGCACCACGTGCAGATTGGCGCAACCGACCGAAGCTGCCAAGCCGAGTTGCTGCGGACCGAGACGCGTGCCGCGCGGCAGGATCTCGGCACCGTCGGCAATATCCTCGCCGGCGCGGCGGATCCACTCGCCGGATTCAGGCACGTGGTCGATGGTGACGGTGCCCGTGTCCGGGTCAGCCTTGCATTGTTCCTGCATGACCACCGCATCCGCGCCCGGCGGGATCAGCGCGCCGGTAAAGATACGCGCCGCCTCGCCCGCATTGAGCGGCTGACCGACATAGCCAGCCGGAATGCGCTGGGCCACCTTCAGGCGCACGCCCGGCCCGGTGATGTCGGCGGCGCGCACGGCGTATCCGTCCATCTGCGTGTTGTCGGCAGGCGGCACATTCAAGCTGCTGCGAACGGCCTGCGCGAGGACGCGCCCGTTGGCGTGCAACGTCGACACAGTTTCGGTCTCGTGCAAGGCGCGCACTGCGGCAAGCAGTTGCGACAGCGCCGCATCGAGCGTCAGCAAGGACGGTTTGACGGCGGGAGCATCGTTGGCGGACATGCGGGAATGGGAAAACGAAATCGGAAAGGAGATTTCGATTGTATCGGTTCCAGGCCGATGCCATGCATCAGCGCCGGCGTATCAAGCGAATGCGCGGGCCAGCGCGGCCCGCAGTGCCGGCACGATGTGCGCGTCAAACCACGGGTTGTGTTTGAACCAGGCCAGATTGCGCGGGCTCGGATGCGGCAGCGGAAACAGCACTCGGCCGTCGGCGTCCTGCACGGGCCCATTACGCACCACGTCCGTCAGCGACCAGTCGCGCGGCACGTCGAGGTAATTGCGCTGGGCATAGGTGCCCACCAGCAGCGCGAGCCTCACATCGGACATCGCCGTCAACAGCGGCCAGTGCCATTTGGGCGCGCATTCGGGGCGCGGCGGCAAATCGCCATTCGCGCCGGTGCCGGGAAAGCAGAAGCCCATCGGCACCACGGCGATGCGCCTGTCAACGTAGAAATCGTCGTATGAGATCTGCAACCACTGGCGCAGGCGGTCGCCCGAGCGGTCGTTCCAGGGGATACCGGTTTCGTGGACGATGCGGCCGGGCGCCTGCCCGATAATCAGGACGCGGGCGCGGCGGTCCGCCACGACCACCGGACGAGGCTCGTGCGCCAATGCGCCCTTGCACTCGCGGCAGGCGCGGATGTCGTGCAGGCAGCGCTCGAACGCTGCCCCGGCTACGTCATCCGGCACTGCTTCCATCGTTTTAGAGACCGGTGTGCTGGGCGATGTAGCCCTTGATACGGTCAGCGTCGGCCGGCATGACTTCGAAGCGCTGCGGCAGCGATTCGATATCAGCGTAGCCAGCCGGACGCTCCGGCTCGCGGTCAAGCGCTTCGCGAATGGTGTCGCCGAACTTGGCCGGCAGCGCCGTTTCCAGCACCACCATCGGCACGCCCGGCGTCAGGTTTTCGCGCGCCACTTTCACGCCGTCGGCGGTGTGGGTGTCGATCATCGTGCCGTAGGTGGCAAACACGTCGCGAATCGTATCGACGCGGTCTGCGTGCGAGCTGCGGCCCGAGACAAAGCCGAACTCGGCGATGCGATCGAACTCCGGCTTGCCCGTCATCGAGAAACCACCCTTTTCGTCCACGTCGCGGAAGAGCTGGGCCAGGCGTGCAGGATCACGATCCAGCAGGTCGAACACGAAGCGCTCGAAGTTTGACGCCTTGCTGATGTCCATGCTGGGACTGGACGTGTGATACGTCTGCGCGGCCGAACGCACGCGGTACGTGCCGGTGCGGAAGAATTCGTCGAGCACGTCGTTCTCGTTGGTGGCAACGACCAGCTTGTCGATCGGCAAACCCATCATGCGCGCGATGTGGCCGGCGCAGACGTTGCCGAAGTTGCCCGATGGCACGCAGAACGAAACCTTGTCGCCAATCTTCGGGGCCGCCAGCAGGTAGCCCTTGAAGTAGTAGACGACCTGGGCGACGACACGCGCCCAGTTGATCGAATTGACCGTACCGATCTTCTGGCGGGCCTTGTATTCGAGATCGTTCGACACTGCCTTGACAATGTCCTGCGCGTCGTCGAACACGCCTTCGATGGCGATGTTGAAGATGTTCTTGTCTTGCAGGCTGAACATCTGCGCGGTCTGGAACGCGCTCATCTTGCGGTGCGGGCTCAGCATGAACACGCGAACGCCGCGCTTGCCGCGCATGGCGTATTCGGCGGCGCTGCCCGTGTCGCCCGAGGTGGCGCCCAGGATGTTCAACTCGGCATGTTCACGGTCAAGTGCGTATTCGAACAGGTTGCCCAGCAGCTGCATCGCCATGTCCTTGAAGGCCAGCGTCGGGCCGTTGGACAGGCACAGCAGCGAGAGCGACGTGCCGCCTTCCTCGCCCAGCTTGTGCAGGGGCGTGATGTCGGCAGTGTTGTCGCCGGCGCGCGCGTTGCCGTACACCTCGGGCGTATAGGTGCGGCGCGTCAGTGCTCGCAGATCGTCTTCGGGAATGTCGGTGGCGAACTTGCGCAGGATTTCGAACGCGAGGTCGGCGTACGGCAGGTCGCGCCAGCGGGTCAGCTCATCAACGCTGACCTGCGGGTACTGCTCAGGCAGGTACAGGCCGCCGTCCGGCGCCAGGCCGCCCAGCAGGATGCGGGAGAAGCTCTGCGGCTCTGCGTGGCCGCGGGTCGATCGGTATTGCATGCTCATGTCCTGCGCTTAGTTCAGTTCTTCCATGCGGATGCGCGTGACCTTCGACAGCACGGTCGGCAGCGCTTCGATGGCGGCGATGGCGGCGTTCACGCGCTTTTCCACGGTCACGTGCGACAGCATGATGATGTCGGTCTGCGGCTCGCCTTCGCGCGATTCCTTCTGCAGCATGGCGTCGATCGAGATGCCGCCTTCGGCCAGGATGCGCGTGATGTCGGCCAGGACGCCGGTTTCATCGGCCACGCGCATGCGCAGGTAATAGCTTGAGCGCACTTCGTCGATCGGCAGCACCGGCGTGTCGGACAGCGCGTCCGGCTGGAACGCCAGATGCGGCACGCGGTGTTCCGGGTCGGCCGTGTGCAGGCGCGTCACATCCACCAGATCGGCGACGACGGCCGAAGCGGTCGGCTCGGCGCCTGCGCCCTTGCCGTAGTACAGCGTCGGGCCCACGGCATCGCCGTTGACGACCACGGCATTCATCGCGCCTTCGACATTGGCGATCAGGCGCTTGGTCGGCACGAGCGTCGGATGCACCCGCAGTTCGATGCCGGCCTCGGTACGACGCGTAATGCCAAGCAGCTTGATGCGATAGCCGAGTTCTTCGGCGTAGCGAATGTCAACGGCTTCCAGCTTGGTGATGCCTTCCACATACGCGCGTTCAAACTGGATCGGCACGCCAAAGGCGATGGCGCTCATGAGTGTGAGCTTGTGCGCGGCGTCAAAGCCTTCGATGTCGAAGGTCGGATCGGCTTCGGCGTAGCCCAGGCGCTGGGCTTCCTTGAGCACCGTATCAAAGTCCAGACCCTTGTCGCGCATCTCGGTCAGGATGAAGTTCGTGGTGCCGTTGATGATGCCGGCGATCCACTCGATGCGGTTGGCTGTCAGGCCTTCGCGCAGAGCCTTGATGATGGGGATGCCGCCGGCGACGGCGGCCTCGAACGCCACCATCACGCCCTTGTCCTGGGCAGCCTTGAAAATCTCGTTGCCATGCAGGGCCAGCAGCGCCTTGTTGGCAGTGACAACATGCTTGCCGTTGGCGATGGCGCGCAGCACCAGCTCACGCGTCAGGTCATAGCCGCCGATCAGTTCCACGACGATATCGATCTCGGGCGAATCCACAATCGCAAACGGATCGTTCACCACGGGCACGGTCGCCCCGGCTTCCTGCACGATGGCGCGGGCGCGGTCGAGATTGCGCACGGCAATCATGGCGACTTCGATGCCGCGACCCGCGCGACGGCGGATTTCTTCCTGGTTCCGTTGCAGAACCTTGAGGGTACCGCCACCGACGGTACCGAGCCCGAGCAGGCCGATCTTGATGGGATTCATGAGACGTGTCGTAAAGAAACGAAAAAGCGGAGAAGCAAAAAACACACAGGGCAGACACTTCGGTCTGCCCCGCAGTTACTGATCTGGCGGAAGACCGAGTTTATGCGGCCCGGATGCCAGTACCGTGACGCTGACGGTACCGCTCCAGGAAGCGCGAAATTCGGCCGATCGCTTCACGAAGATCGTCTTCGTGTGGCAGGAAGACGATGCGGAAGTGGTCCGGCGAGTGCCAGTTGAAGCCGGTGCCCTGCACCAGAAGCACGCGTTCTTCCTCCAGCAGCTGGCGGATGAAAGTCTGATCGTCTTCGATGGGATACACCGCCGGGTCCAGGCGCGGGAACATATACAGCGCAGCCTTGGGCTTGACGCAGGTCACGCCAGGGATGGCGGTGATCAGCTCGTGCGCAAGATCACGCTGACGGCGCATGCGACCGCCCGGTGCCACCAGGTCTTTGATGCTCTGGTAGCCGCCCAGCGCGGTCTGGATGGCCCACTGCCCCGGCACGTTGGCGCACAGGCGCATCGACGACAGCATGTTCAGGCCTTCGATGTAGTCCTTGGCCGGGCGCTTGTCACCGGACACGACCATCCACCCCGCGCGGTACCCGCACGAGCGGTAGCTCTTCGACAGGCTGTTGAACGTCACGGTCAGCACGTCTTCCGACAGCGAGCCGATCGCGGTGTGCTTGTTGTCGTCGAACAGAACCTTGTCGTACACCTCATCGGCGAAGATCACCAGGCCGTGTTCGCGCGCGATGGCGACGATGCCCAGCAGCAGCTCGTCCGAATACAGCGCGCCGGTCGGATTGTTCGGGTTGATGACGACGATGCCCTTGGTGTTCGGCGTGATCTTGGCGCGGATGTCGTCCAGGTCCGGCATCCAGCCGTTGGCTTCGTCGCAGGTGTAGTGCACCGGCGTGCCGCCCGAGAGGCTGGCCACGGCGGTCCACAACGGGTAGTCGGGCGCCGGCAGCAGCAGCTCGTCACCGGCATCGAGCAGCGCGTTGGTGGCCAGCGAGATCAGCTCCGAGGCGCCATTGCCCAGATAGATGTCTTCCAGCGTGACGTTCTTGATGCCCTGCTCTTGCGTGTAGTGCATCACTGCCTTGCGCGCCGCGAAGATGCCCTTGGAATCCGAATACGCCGCCGAATTTGGCAGGTTGCGGATCATGTCCTGCTGGATCTCTTCAGGGGCATCGAAACCGAACACGGCCAGGTTGCCGATATTCAGCTTGATGATCTTGTGGCCCTCTTCTTCCATCTGCTTGGCCTTCTCGAGCACGGGGCCGCGAATGTCATAGCAGACGTTGTTGAGCTTGGCGGATTTCTGGATCGTTTTCACGGGCAAGGCGGCGAGTGGCGACGTTGGACGGGCTGGAACTACGGGGCATTCTGTGGCGCAGCAAAGCGGCGACGGTAACGCCACACAGCGGCAGGCGCCGCTACGCTATTCCTTGCCGGACATCGCTTGTGGCGCGGCGGGCGAAGGAGAGAAAAAGATATAATTTAGCCCATTATGACAGACTTAGGCGGGCATTTTTGCAACGCAGCGAAACCTGTCCGAAGTCTGAAACCTAGCGCCTTTGCCAGCGTGCCGCCGTATGCGCCGCAGTCATCGCGCCCGATGGGATTCCCACCTTGAAGCTCCATTCATCCGATTCGTCGACCATTCTCAATACCGTTACCGGCTATGGCGACGGCTATATCGAAATCAACAAGGTGCGCTACGAGCACTCGGTGCTGGTGATGCCCGAGGGCGCCGTGGTGCAGTGGGATGTGTCGCGCTTTGAGGATCTGACGCCCGAGCATTTCGCCCGCGTGCTCGAACTGGGGGCCGAAGTGGTGATCTTCGGCTCCGGCAACAAGCTGCGCTTCCCGCACCCGCGGCTGACGGTGCCGCTCACAGAAAAGCGCATCGGCGTAGACGCCATGGACCTGCAGGCCGCCGGCCGCACGTACAACATCCTGATGCTGGAAGGCCGCAAAGTGGCCGCCGCCCTGCTGATCGAGCGTGCCTGAACGCATGCCGATCGACCGCACTGCTCAAGCGCCCACCCTTCCCTGGCGCAATGCGTCGCTGTGGCTGCTGGCTGCTGCGTTCCTGGCCGTCTGGCTCGGCACGCTGGGCTACCGGCACCTGATCCCCACCGACGAAGGCCGCTACGCCGAGATCGCACGCGAGATGTTCTCCTCCGGCGACTGGGTGACCATCCGTTACAACGCCCTGAAGTATTTCGAGAAGCCGCCGCTGCAAATGTGGGGGACCGCACTCGCCTACACGTTGTTTGGCATCGGCGACTGGCAGGCGAGGCTCTTCACGGCGCTCTCGGGTATCGTCGGCATTGTTTTCACGATGCTGGCGGCCGCGCGCTGGTGGGGCAAGCGGACGGCGGTCATCAGCGGGCTGGTGCTGGTGAGCGCCCCTCTCTGGAACGTGGGCTCGCACTTCAATTCGCTCGACATGGGCGTGGCCGGCTGCATGACGATGGCGCTGGGTGCGCTACTGCT
The DNA here is from genome assembly GCF_000607165.1 of Ralstonia pickettii. GTDB lineage: Bacteria > Pseudomonadota > Gammaproteobacteria > Burkholderiales > Burkholderiaceae > Ralstonia > Ralstonia holmesii. The sequence goes on from NZ_JFZG01000005.1 coordinate 85,642, forward strand.
CGCGCAGCATCCGGATGCCACGCGCGCTCAACAACGCGGCTGGATGTGGGCCTGCTGGGCATCAATGGCGCTCGCGGTGCTGAGCAAGGGCCTCATCGGCGTGGTCCTGCCGGGCTTTGTGCTGGTGGTGTATACCTTAGTCGCGCGCGACTGGGCCCTGTGGAAACGATTGCATCTGGTCAGCGGGCTGATCATCTTCTTCGCCGTCGGCGCGCCGTGGTTCGTGCTGATCTCGATGCGCAACCCGGAATTCGCGTGGTTCTTCTTCGTGCACGAGCATTTCCAGCGTTTCACGTCGACCGTGCATAACCGAAACGCGCCGCTTTGGTACTTCGTGCCATTGCTGGTGGCCGGGTTCCTCCCGTGGCTTGCTCAATTGCCCGGCGCTGCACGCCTGACGCTTGCCCGAGGTGAAACCGCCAGTAACGGTTTCCGCCCCACGCTCATGCTCGGCCTGTGGGCCATCCTGATCTTCGCGTTTTTTAGCATTTCGGACTCGAAGCTGCCGGGCTATATCTTCCCGATCATCCCAGCGCTGGCGATTCTGGCGGCCCTGGTGCTCGACCACACCAGCGAGCGCGCGTGGCGCTGGCAACTCAAGGGCTTCCTGGTGCTGGCGCTGGCTGGTCTGGCGGCCAGCGGTTACGTGGCGACCATGTCGTCGGATATGTACCCGAACGCCGTGTTTTCCCGATTTGCGATGTTCCTGGCTGTGGCGTTCGTGGCGGGAGCCGGGTTCACGTGGCTGGCACTTCGCTTGGCGGACCGGCGCTTCGAGAGCGTGGCCGCATTTGCGTGCGCATGGTTCCTGACATTTGCAGCGGCCATGCTCGGCCATGAAGCATTCGGGCGCTCCATGTCGGGTATCGATCTCGTGCCGGCCGTCAAGCAGTGGCTCAAGCCCGACGTGCCGTTCTATGCGGTCGAGCGTCTGGACCATACAATGCCGTTTTACCTCGGCCGGCCCACCATCATGGTGCAGGAGCCTGATGAACTGGCCTTTGGCGTCCAACAGGAGCCGGCCAAGTGGGTGCCGACCACCGAAGCGTTCGTGGCGCGCTGGAAAGCCGGCGGTCAGGCCGTCGCCATGATGGGACCGGGCACCTATGACCGGCTGGCAGCCCAGGGCGTACCGATGGTGGTGATTGCCCGCGATGCCCGCCGTGTGATCGTCCGGCGCAACTAGGTTTCACCACCACGGATTGTCGAAAGGGGCGCGCAAGCGGAATTGTCGTAACATGCGGCCCGGCGGCTGGATTAAGAACATCCGCACGGGGAAACCGCCGCAGTCTGTAAAACATCAAAAGAACACATGAATCTGGTCACTTTCGGGCTGATCCTGACGGGCGTCATGCTCAATGCCTGCGCTCAGCTGCTGCTCAAGGCGGGCGTCAATAACATCGGCCGCTTTGCGTTTTCGGCCGACAACATCCTGCCGATCGGCATCAAGCTTGCAACGCAGTGGCCCATAATTGGCGGCTTGTCGTGCTACGTCATCTCGGTGGTGGTGTGGATTCTCGGCCTGTCGCGCGTGGATGTGACCATCGCGTATCCGATGCTCTCGCTGGGCTACGTGGTCAACGCCTTCCTGGCGTGGTATCTGTTTGGCGAAGTGCTGACGGTGCAGCGCCTGATCGGCATCGCGATCATTCTCGTCGGCGTACTTGTGCTGGCTCGCTCGTGAGCCGATCCGCCCACACCCGGCACCCAACCTCATTCAAGTCATGACGCAAACCACCGCCACTGCCGAGCTTCCCTTCCTGCCCTTCGTGCGCCCGACCATTGACGAAGCGACCATCGCCGCCGTGGCCGACGTGCTGCGCTCGGGCTGGATTACCTCGGGGCCCAAGGTCGCGGCATTCGAAGCCGCGCTGTCGGAATACTTTGGCGGCCGCATCGTCCGCACATTCGCCAACGGCACGGCTACGATGGAAGTCGCGCTGCGCATCGCGGGCATCGGCCCTGGCGATGAGGTGATTACCACGCCGATCTCGTGGGTCGCCACGTCCAACGTGGTGCTGACGGTCGGCGCCAAGCCAGTCTTCGTCGACATCGACCCGGTGACGCGCAACATCGATCTGGACAAGGTCGAGGTCGCCATCACGCCGCGCACCAAGGCCATCATTCCGGTCTATCTGTCGGGCCTGCCCGTCGACATGGATCGCCTCTACGACATCGCTCGCCGCCACAAGCTGCGCGTGGTGGAAGACGCCGCGCAGGCCATCGGTTCGCGCTGGGGCGACAAGCGCATCGGCCAGATCGGCGACCTGGTCAGCTTCAGCTTCCAGGCCAACAAGAACATCACGACCATCGAAGGCGGCGCGCTGGTGCTGAACACGCCCGAAGAAGCCGTGCTGGCCGAGAAATATCGCCTGCAAGGCGTCGTGCGCACCGGCTTCGACGGCATGGAAGTCGACCTGGTGGGCGGCAAGTTCAATTTGACCGACGTGAATGCCGCGATCGGCCTGGGTCAGTTCGCTCAGTTGGAAGTCGTCACTGCACGCCGCGCCGCACTGGCACGCCGCTATTTTGCCGGCATGCGCGCCGCCGACATCGAGTCGTTCGGCGTCGAGCTGCCGGTAGAGAACTTCACGCACACCAACTGGCACATGTTCCAGATCGTGCTGCCGCTGGATCGTCTGAAGGTCGATCGCGCTGGCTTCATGGCTGGCTTGAAGGCGCTGGGCATCGGCGCGGGCGTGCACTATCCGCCCATCCACCTGTTCAAGCTCTACCGCGAACTCGGCTGGAAGCCGGGCATGTTCCCGGTGGCCGAGCGCATTGGCCGTGCCATCGTTACGCTGCCGATGTTTGCCGGCATGGAAGATTCCGATGTGGATCGCGTGGTCAGCGCGGTCCGCCAACTTTGCGCCCAGTACCAATAATCCAATAATGAAGACACCCGCTCTCTCGGTCGTCATTCCTGTTTACAACGAAGAAGACGGGCTCGCCGCGCTGTTTGCGCGTCTGTATCCCGCGCTCGACGCGCTCGGCATTTTGTATGAAGTCGTGTTCGTCAACGACGGCAGCCGCGACCGCTCCGCCGCCATGCTGGCTGAGCAGTTCCGCGCGCGCCCAGACAGCACGCGCGTGGTGCTATTCAACGGCAACTATGGCCAGCACATGGCCATCCTGGCCGGCTTTGAACATGCGCGCGGCGAACGCGTCGTCACGCTCGATGCCGACCTGCAGAATCCGCCGGAAGAAATCGGCCGCCTGGTGGAAAAGCTCGACGAAGGCTACGACTACGTCGGCACCATCCGTCGCGTGCGCCAGGACAGCTGGTTCCGCCGCACCGCATCGCGTGCGATGAACTCGCTGCGCGAGCGCATCACGCACATCAAGATGACCGACCAGGGCTGCATGCTGCGCGCATACAACCGGACCATCGTCGACACCATCAACCGCTGCCGCGAAGTCAACACCTTCATCCCGGCACTGGCCTACACGTTCAGCAAGAACCCGACCGAAATCGAAGTCGACCACGAAGAACGCTTTGCGGGTGAGTCGAAGTACTCGCTGTACAAGCTCGTGCGCCTGAATTTCGACCTGGTGACGGGCTTTTCCGTCGTGCCGCTGCAATGGTTTTCGGCGATCGGGATGCTGTTGTCGTTTGCCTCTGCCGTGCTGTTCATCCTGCTGGTGGTGCGGCGCTTCATCCTGGGCGCGGAAGTCCAGGGCGTATTCACGCTGTTCGCCATCACGTTCTTCTTGATGGGCGTGCTGCTGTTTGGCATTGGCCTGCTGGGCGAATACATCGGCCGCATCTATCAACAGGTGCGCGAACGCCCGCGCTATCTAGTGCAGGGTGTGCTGGAAGAGACGCCGCACCTGCATGAAGCCGGTGCTGCCGATCTGAAGACAGGCTCGCAGCGGGGTGTTGCATGAGTTCCGGGCTCAAGCGGCGCGCGGTCGTTTTCGCGTATCACAACGTCGGCGTACGCTGCCTGCGCGTGCTGGCTGCGCGTGGCATTCAGGTCGAACTCGTTGTCACGCACGAGGACAACGTCGCCGAGAACATCTGGTTCGGCAGCGTGCGTGCCACCGCACAGGAACTCGGTATCCCGTACATCACGCCGGATAATGCAAACGGTGAAGACCTGCACGCCCGCATTGCAACCATTGCGCCGGACTTCATCTTTTCGTTCTATTACCGGCACATGATCCCGATGCACCTGTTGAGCCTCGCCAAATTCGGCGCGTTCAACATGCACGGTTCACTGTTGCCCAAGTACCGCGGCCGCGTGCCCATCAACTGGGCGGTGCTGCACGGCGAGACCGAAACCGGCGCCACCCTGCACGAAATGGTCGAAAAGCCGGATGCCGGTTACATCGTCGACCAGACCATCGTGCCGATCCTGCCGGACGACACCTCGCACGAAGTGTTCGAAAAGGCCACCGTGGCGGCCGAGCAAACCCTATGGCGCGCGCTTCCCGCGATGATTGCCGGGCACATTCCGCAGCACCCCAACGTGCTGGCCAACGGCAGCTATTTCGGTGGCCGCAAGCCCGAAGACGGCCGCATCGACTGGTCCAAGCCGGCCCAGCAGGTCTATAACCTGATCCGTGCCGTGGCGCCGCCCTACCCCGGTGCCTTTACGGACGCCGGCAGCGAACGCTACGTTGTCGCGCGAGCCCGCTTGGCGCATCAAACCTTTACGAATTTGCCGCCGGGCTTGCACGTCGTGGATAATGCGATGTTCGGCGTGTGCGGCGATGGGGGAGCCATCGCCATCCACGAGCTCTGGCGTGTCGAGCCCCAAGCTGCCAGCGGAACGTCTGTCGTGACCGCGCAGCAGCTCGCCAGCCAGCTCGCCCTCTCCTGATCTTGAGTTTGCCTTCATGAAAAAAGTACTGATCCTCGGCGTCAACGGCTTCATCGGCCACCACCTGTCCAAGCGCATCCTGGAGACCACCGATTGGGAGGTCTATGGCATGGACATGCAGACCGAGCGTCTGGGCGACCTGGTCAACCACCCGCGCATGCACTTCTTTGAGGGTGACATCACCATCAACAAGGAATGGGTCGAGTATCACGTGAAGAAGTGCGACGTGATCCTGCCGCTGGTGGCCATCGCCACGCCGTCGACCTACGTCAAAGACCCGCTGCGCGTGTTCGAGCTGGACTTTGAAGCCAACCTGCCGATCGTTCGCTCGGCTGCCAAGTACGGCAAGCACCTGGTCTTCCCGTCGACCTCCGAGGTCTACGGCATGTGCGGCGATTCGGAATTCGATCCGGAAGCCTCGTCGCTGATCTACGGCCCGATCAACAAGCCGCGCTGGATCTACGCATGCTCGAAGCAATTGATGGACCGCGTGATCTGGGGTTACGGCATGGAAGGGCTGAACTTCACGCTGTTCCGTCCGTTCAACTGGATCGGCCCGGGCCTCGACTCGATCTACACCCCGAAGGAAGGTTCGTCGCGCGTTGTGACGCAGTTCCTCGGCCACATCGTGCGCGGCGAGAACATCAAGCTCGTCGACGGCGGCAGCCAGAAGCGCGCCTTCACGTATATCGATGACGGCATCGACGCGCTGGTGCGCATTATTGCCAACAAGGACGGCGTGGCCTCGGGCAAGATCTACAACATCGGCAACCCGTCGAACAACTACTCGGTGCGCGAGCTGGCCAACATGATGTTGGAACAAGCCGCCAAGATCGACGAGTACAAGGACACTGCCAAGCAGGTCCAACTGGTGGAAACGACGTCTGGCGCCTACTACGGCGCCGGCTATCAGGACGTGCAGAACCGCGTGCCGAAGATCGCCAACACCATGGAAGACCTCGGCTGGAAGCCGACCACCGTGATGAAGGACGCGCTGGCGAATATCTTCGAAGCGTATCGCACGCACGTGGCTGAAGCCCGCAGCCTGGTCGAAGACGGCAACGGTAACAAGTAAAAGCAACACCCCCGCGCAGGTTCATGGCTCTCATCGTCCTCAAGATTGACGTCGACACCCTGCGCGGCACCCGCGAGGGTGTGCCCAACCTCGCGCGCATGCTGCGCGAGCACGAGGCGGGCGCGACCTTCCTCTTCAGCCTCGGCCCGGATCACACCGGCTGGGCGCTGCGCCGGGCCTTTCGCCCCGGCTTCCTCAAAAAGGTTTCCCGCACCTCAGTCGTCGAGCACTACGGCTTTCGTACGCTGATGTACGGCGTGCTGCTGCCCGGCCCCGATATCGGCCGCAAAGCCGCAGCCGAAATGCGCGCCATCGCCGAGGCAGGCTTCGAAACCGGCATCCACACCTGGGACCACGTGCTCTGGCAAGACAATGTCCGCCAGCGCGATGCCGGCTGGACCGCCCGCCAAATGACTGCCGCCCACGCGCGCTTCGTCCAGGTATTCGGCAAGCCACCCGTGACGCACGGCGCCGCCGGCTGGCAGATGAACGACCACGCGTTCCGCCAGATTGACAACTGGGGCATGGCCTACGCCTCCGATGGCCGGGGCACGCATCCGTACATCCCGAGCGTTGATGGCAAAGCGCTGAACCACGTGCAATTGCCGACCACGCTACCCACACTGGACGAGCTGATCGGCGTGGAAGACATCACCCTCGACAACGTCGCCTGGCACATCCTGAAGATGACCGAGTCCGACCGCGACCAGGTATTTACCTTGCATGCAGAACTTGAAGGGCAGAAACTCGCCCCGATCTTCCGCGAGTTGCTGCGAGGCTGGCGCGCGCAAGGCCATCGACTAGGGTCGATGGGCGATTACTACGCGACGCTCGATCGCAGTACCCTGCCCGTGCAGCCCGTCACATGGGGCGAAGTTGCCGGCCGCAGCGGCAGCCTGATCGTTCAGCCGGCCTGATCTTTCCGATCTCCGGTTTGGCGACGGGCGCGGTATCTCAGATTTGCCCGTCTACGAGCTTCCCGTCTCTCTCCTCGCGGTTTTCCGGAACACACCATGCCCGTCACGATCGACCAGCCTCTTCCCGATTTCTCCGCACCGGCAACCAGCGGCATCACGTTCTCGCCTGCATCGCAGCGCGGCAAGATCGTCGTGCTGTATTTCTATCCGAAGGACAACACGCCTGGCTGCACCACCGAGGCAATGAACTTCCGCGATCAATACGACGCCTTTGAAGCCGCCGGCGCCGTGGTGTTCGGCATCTCGCGCGACAGCCTGAAATCGCACGAAAACTTCAAGGCGAAACTGGAGATGCCGTTCGAGCTGATCTCCGACGCCGACGAAGCCGTCTGCAACATCTTTGACACGATCAAGATGAAGAAGATGTACGGCAAGGACGTACGCGGCATTGAGCGCAGCACATTCCTGATCGACAGCAAGGGCGTGCTGCGCAAGGAATGGCGCGGCGTGAAAGTGCCCAACCATGTGGATGAGGTTCTCGCGGCGGCGCGTGCGCTGTAACTGCACGTAGAACCAACCCGTCGGGAAAACGCCGTGCGAAGCATCCTGGCGCTTGCTTTTCCGTCGATTTCGCATCGTCAGTTGTGACCAGTTTGCGACGCACCACACGTCACATGGGACAGATTGCAAATCACAAAAGCTTCCGATACAGTCGGAACCGATGAGTACAAAATCCGGATGCCATTCCGATAGCCCACGACGGTACCGGCGGCCAAGTTGGTCTGATACCGCTTCTGCGTTTTTCCCGGCAAGCAGGCTGGGCAGAACGTCCGAATCGTGCAGCTTGTCGTGGCGTTCACCTAGGCCGCCCAACCTCCCGCAGGTCATGGCGGCTTTTTTGTGGCCGTCGTTCGCGCATCAAACGCTGCGGCGCGCCCATCCGTTTTACCGCGTTTTCCGCCAGCACCGCCTCGCCATGTGCGCGGACGGTGTTTCGTCGTTGTTCCACCCAGAGAGGTAATCGAAGCATGCCGCTGCCGACCATGCCCACCCAGCCAGCCCAATTGCTTGACCCGGCTGAATTCAAGCCTTTCGGCAAAGCCGGAAAGCCGAAGGCGGGTCAGGAACCTCGAAAACCGGTGCCAGCGCTCGAGCGCGAGGCGTTGTCAGAAACCGGTCGTGCGCAACCTAAACGCACTGCAGCCAGCACGGCCCGCGCCCGCTCGGGCGAAGCGTCCCCCATGGCAAAAGAGGCCTCACGCGAACACGCCGGCATCCTCGCCAAGGCTGTCGATAAGGTGAGCGCGACCGGCAAATCGACCGAAACCGCTGCCCGTCGCCGCGACCGCCGCGATGAAGGCCCCGCCAAGCTGTTCGTGCTCGACACCAACGTCCTGATGCACGATCCGACATCGCTCTTCCGTTTTGAAGAACACGACGTCTATCTGCCGATGATGACGTTGGAAGAGCTGGACAATCACAAGAAGGGCATGAGCGAAGTCGCGCGCAATGCCCGTACGGTCAGCCGCACGCTCGACCAGCTCGTGGCTGGCACCGATGGCGTCATGGACGACGGCCTGCCGCTCGCCAAGCTCGGCAACCGCGATGCGCAGGGGCGCCTGTTCTTCCAGACGCGTCTGAACGACATCAAGCTGCCCGATGGCCTGCCGCAGGGCAAAGCGGACAACCAGATCCTTGGTGTGGTGGCCGCATTGCAGCAGCAACGTCCGGACCGATCGGTCGTGCTGGTGTCCAAAGACATCAACATGCGGATCAAGGCACGCGCCCTCGGCCTGCCGGCGGAGGACTACTTCAACGATCGCGTACTGGAAGACACCGACCTGCTCTACAGCGGCATCATGGCGCTGCCGACGGACTTCTGGCAGAAGCACGGCAAGAACATCGAGAGCTGGCAGGACCCCAAGACGGGCACGACGTTCTACCGCTTGTCCGGACCGCTGGTGCCGTCGTTCCTGGTCAACCAGTTTGTCTTCCTGGAGCCGAATGACGGCAGCCTGCCGTTGTATGCGCAGGTCAAGGAGCTGAACGGCAAAACCGCTGTGCTGCAGACGCTCAAGGACTACACGCACCAGAAGAACAACGTCTGGGGCGTGACAGCGCGCAACCGCGAGCAGAACTTCGCGTTGAACCTGCTAATGCACCCGGAAGTCGACTTCGTTTCGCTGCTCGGTCAGGCCGGCACGGGCAAGACGCTGCTGGCACTTGCGGCGGGCCTTGAGCAAGTGCTGGATCAGAAGCTCTACAACGAGATCATCATCACGCGCGCCACGGTGCCCGTGGGTGAAGACATCGGCTTCCTGCCCGGCACGGAAGAAGAAAAGATGCAGCCGTGGATGGGCGCTTTCGACGACAACCTCGAAGTGCTGCAAAAATCCGATGACAATGCCGGTGAATGGGGCCGCGCGGCCACGCAGGAGCTGATCCGCTCACGCATCAAGGTCAAGAGCATGAACTTCATGCGCGGCCGCACCTTCGTCAACAAGTTCCTGATCATCGACGAGGCGCAAAACCTGACACCCAAGCAGATGAAGACGCTGGTCACGCGTGCGGGTCCGGGTACCAAGATCGTCTGCCTGGGGAACATCGCGCAGATCGACACGCCATATCTGACGGAAGGTTCGTCGGGTCTGACTTATGTGGTGGATCGCTTCAAGGGATGGAGCCATAGCGGACACATCACGCTAGCGCGCGGCGAGCGCTCGCGGCTTGCAGATCACGCCTCGGACGTGTTGTAAAAATCACTCGGGGACATATTTGTCTGCCGCCAACCGTTGTGCCATCAGGCCACGCAATTGCGTGGCCTTTTTTTTGCTGCTTGTCGGGCACCTCTCTTTTTCCCGATGGAGGCCAATGATGCCCATGCAGCAAAACCTGCAGACCCGATCGCGTTTGACCCTGACGTCGGCCGCGCTGGCGATGATGCTGTCCGCCGGCGCCTCCATTGCACTCGCCGACAACCTCACGCCAAAGACCGCCGGCCAGATCAGCTACATCTGCGGCGGCGTTGCACAGGACGAGCAACAGGCGCTGAACAGCGAAGCGCACAACTACAACCTGTCTCTGCTGTTCACGCAAGGCGCGCGCGGCGAGTATCTGGCCGACGTCGACGTACAACTCACGCGACACGGCAAGGAGGTCGCAAGCTTTCACGCCGATGGCCCGCGTTGCCTGATCAAGGCCCCACCGGCCAGCTATAACGTCATCGCCACATACCAGGGCGCCACCAAGCGCGCAACGGTGCAGACCGGCAGCAGGCGCAGCGTCCAACTGCGCTGGTAAAACTGCCTGCAAAACGCGACGCCATCAGGGCAAAATCCGCAGACCCGCGCCCCGCTTGGCGTTGCGCCTCGCCAACACGCAGTTTGGCTTTCTGACGCGGCGCGCATAGCATGCTTGCTATCCGGACTCTCCTGATGGCGCATGCTCACGCAGCACAGCTTTCCCCACGGAAACACGCGACTGGCGGGCGCCGCCCTGCTGGCGCTGGTGTGCCTGCTGTCTGCCTGCTCGTCAACACCGACCCGCTCCACCGCCTCGCGCGACGCGGGCCTGCGCACACGCGGCACCCCGATCCACGATCCGAGCGCCGGTCTGGAGGAAATCTCCATCGAGGCGATGGCGCTGGTCGGCACGCCCTACCGCTACGGCGGCAATACGCCCGACAGCGGATTTGATTGCAGCGGGCTTGTGCGCTACGTCGTGCAGCGCGCTGCTTCCGTGAACCTGCCCCGCACCGCCGCCGAAATGGGCCGCCGAGGCTCCTCGCTGGATCGTCGCGACGTTGCATCGGGCGACCTCGTCTTCTTCAACACGACCGGCCAGCCAAATTCACACGTGGGCATCTATGTGGGCCAGAACCGGTTTGTCCATGCACCGGCCACGGGCGGCACGGTACGCCTGGAAGACATGACCAAGTCTTACTGGGCAAGCCGCTACATGGGCGCGCGCCGTGTCGTGGCCGTGAGCAATCTGCCCGATGCACCAGCACCGACCGTCGCACCGATGACTCCGGCGCCTGCCAGCCCTGCCCGTCGGATCGATGATGATCCGCTGGGTACCCTCGCCCGCGCACGCGATGTTCAGGCCGATAACCTGATGTCGACGCGCGTACCGCCTGCTTCGATCCCGCCAGCCGACGATGACCCTATTGCGCGCTTCGCCACGCAATAACGCATCGCTCGCCCCCAATGCAAAACGCCCACCGGTTTGGTGGGCGTTTCGTTTTTCCGGAGACGATCTGCGATCGCCTTACAGCACGTGTCGTCCGATCCACCAGGCAATGGCTGCCATGAACGCTGATGCGGGAATCGTCAAAACCCACGCCCAGACGATGTTGCCCGCCACACCCCAACGCACTGCAGAGGCCTTCTGCGCCGCCCCCACACCGACGATGGCGCCGGTGATGGTATGCGTCGTCGACACTGGCACACCCAACGCCGATGCCAAGAACAGCGTCATGGCCCCACCGGTTTCAGCGCAGAAACCGCCGACCGGCTTGAGCTTGGTGATCTTCTGGCCCATCGTGCGCACGATCCGCCAGCCGCCCAGCAACGTACCCAAACCGATCGCCACATAGCAACAGACGATGACCCAGATCGGCGGTTCAGTTGCAGTGGCCGATGCGTAGCCGCCCGCAATCAGCAGCATCCAAATGATGCCGATCGTCTTCTGTGCATCGTTGCCGCCGTGGCCCAGGCTGTACAGCGACGCCGAGAACAGTTGCAAGCGCCGGAACCATCGGTCCACCTTGGATGGCGGCGTTCGGAAGAACAGCCAAGACACTGCCACCATCAGCAGCGAGCCGAGAATAAAACCCAGCAACGGCGAAATCAGGATGAACGCCACCGTCTTGAGCAATCCACTGGCCACCAGCGAGCCCGTACCCGACTTGGCCACAGCCGCGCCCACCAAACCGCCGATCAGCGCGTGCGACGAGCTGGACGGAATGCCGTAGTACCACGTGATGATGTTCCACGCGATGGCGCCGACCAACGCCCCAAAGATGACGTAATGATCAACGATGGACGGATCAATCGTGTCGCGCCCCACCGTAGTTGCCACCTTGAGGTGGAAGATGAAAATGGCGATCACGTTGCAGGCTGCAGCCATCGCCACCGCCTGCTGCGGCTTGAGCACGCCGGTCGACACCACCGTCGCAATGGAGTTGGCCGCGTCGTGGAAGCCATTCATGAAGTCGAACACGATGGCCAGCGCCACCAGCAGAACGACCACCCAGAGACTGATCTGAAGCGTATGCATGAGGGCGTCGTCTCGTCAGGCGTTTTCGAGCACGATGCCTTCGATGATGTTGGCAACATCCTCGCAACGGTCGGTGACACTCTCCAGTTGCTCGTAAATCGCCTTCAGCTTGATCAGCAGCTTGATGTCGCTTTCGGTGCGGAACAGCTTGGCCATGGCGGCGCGCATCACGCGATCGGCTTCCGACTCAAGACGATCGATCTCCTGAGCGATGGAGAGGATCTGGCGGCCGTTGTTCATGTCGTTGAGCAGAGCCACGGCCTTGCGGACTTCTTCGCAGCAAGCCACGCAAATCATCGCGAGCTGACGCGATTCGTCCGTGACATTGGTCACGTCGTACAACGAGATGGTGAGCGACACGTCTTCCATCAGGTCGAGGATGTCGTCCATCGTCGTGATCAGCTTGTGGATCTCGTCGCGGTCGAGCGGGGTGATGAAGGTCTTGTGCAGCAGCTCGATCGTGTCATGCGTGATGCGATCGGCTTTCTTTTCAAAGTTCTGCACATTGCGTGCATGCATTTCGGCATTGGGTAAGTCATTGACCAGTTCCTTGAGTGCATGGGCCGCCTTGACGGCGCACTCGGCGTGCTGGTTGAAGTACTCAAAAAACTTGCCTTCGGTGGGCATGAAGCGACCGAACATGATGATCCTTGGGAACGGAAAAAAGCAGGAGTCGTAAAAACAACGCCGGACGGGATCACCGCCGGCGCTGTCATTAAAACGCAATATTTTACCGGAACCAGCCTCGCGACATGCGTGGCACGTTGTGGCGGGCCGACACGAACTACACGTTACGTGTCGTTGTCAAAGAATGCATTGCCCCCGGTGAAGTTGTCGAACTTCGTGTATTCACCCAGGAACGTAAGACGAACGGTACCAATCGGGCCGTTACGTTGCTTACCAATGATGATTTCGGCCGTACCCTTGTCCGGAGAATCGGGGTTGTAGACCTGATCACGATAGATGAACAGGATCACATCGGCATCCTGTTCGATAGCGCCGGATTCACGCAAGTCTGACATCACAGGACGCTTGTTCGGACGCTGCTCCAGGCTTCGGTTCAACTGCGACAGCGCGATCACCGGGCAGTTGAGTTCCTTGGCCAGGCCCTTGAGCGATCGGGAGATTTCCGAAATTTCGGTCGCGCGGTTCTCACCGCTGCCCGAGCCCGACATCAGCTGCAGGTAATCGATCACGATCAGGCCGAGCTGCCCGCACTGCCGTGCAAGCCGGCGCGAGCGCGCACGCAATTCCATCGGGTTCAACGCGGGCGTCTCGTCAATGAAGAGCTGCGCGTCGTTCATCTTCTGGATGGCATGCGTCAGGCGCGGCCAATCCTCGTCGAGCAAGCGGCCGGTACGCAGCCGGTGCTGATCCAATCGCCCGACCGAACCCAACATACGCATGGCGAGCTGCGTGCCGGCCATTTCCATCGAGAACACGGCTACCGGCAGCCCCTGCTCCACCGCAACGTGTTCGCCGATGTTCAGCGAGAACGCCGTCTTACCCATCGACGGGCGACCGGCCACGATGATCAGATCGCCGCCCTGCATACCGCTGGTCATGCGGTCGAGGTCAACGAAGCCCGTCGGCACGCCGGTAATGTCGCTCTGGTTATCGCGGTGGTACAGCTCGTCGATACGCTCGACCACCTGCGTCAGCAGCGGCTGGATTTCCAGAAAGCCCTTCTGCCCGCGTGAACCTTCTTCGGCAATCGCGAACACCTTGGATTCCGCCTCGTCCAGCAGCTGGCGCACGTCGCGCCCCTGCGGGTTGAAGGCACCGGCGGAAATCTCGTCGGCGATCGTCACGAGTTGGCGCAGCACGCCTCGATCACGAACGATTTCCGCATAGCGACGGATGTTGGCTGCGCTCGGCGTGTTCTGCGCCAGCGCGTTCAGGTAGGCCAGCCCCCCCACCTCTTCCGCCTTGCCGGCGGCCTGCAACTGCTCGTACACCGTGATCACGTCGGCCGGCTTGGCCTGCGAGATCAGCTTGCCGATATTGTGGAAGATCAGCCGGTGGTCGTAGCGATAGAAATCGTGCTCGTTGATGAAATCGGCAATGCGATCCCAAGCGGCGTTATCCAGCAGCAACCCGCCGAGCACCGACTGTTCGGCCTCGATGGAATGCGGGGGCACCTTGAGGGAATCGAGCTGGGGATCGGAGGGCGCGTTCATGGCGGGATTATAGCGGCGCTGCTCGGTCTTCAATCTGGAACCCCTGACACAAAGGACAACAAAAAAAGGCAGAGACTTTCGTCCCTGCCTTCTTGACTCGCGTCGATCGGTGACCCGGGCGCCGCGAGGTGCTGCGTGCGTGCTTAGACCGACTCGCCTTGCACCGACACGTTCACGTCAACTGCCACGTCGGTGTGCAGCGACACGACGACCGCGTGATCGCCCACAGTCTTCAGCGGGCCGTTCGGCAGACGCACTTGCGCCTTCTCAACCTTGAAGCCTTGCGCAACCAGTGCGTCGGCGATGTCGTGGTTGGTGACGGAGCCGAACAGACGGCCATCCACACCAGCCTTTTGCGACAGTTGCAGCGTCAGGCCGTTCAGCTTCTCGCCTTCGGCTTGCGCAGCAGCCAGCTTTTCAGCGGCCAGCTTTTCCAGCTCAGCGCGGCGGGCTTCGAATTCCTTGATGGCGGAATCCGTAGCGCGGCGGGCTTGCTTGTTCGGGATCAGGAAGTTACGAGCGTAACCGTCCTTCACACGCACCACGTCGCCCAGGTTACCCAGGTTGACGACCTTCTCGAGCAGAATAATTTGCATTGTGAGTTCTCCTTATCCCGCTGATTAGTGCTTGTGCTGATCGGTGTACGGCATCAGCGCGAGGAAACGTGCGCGCTTGATGGCCGTGTCCAGCTGGCGCTGATAGATCGCGCGCGTGCCGGTCAGGCGGGCCGGGGTGATCTTGCCGTTCTCGCCGATGAAGTCCTTGAGCGTATCCAGATCCTTGTAGTCGATCTGCTCAACGCCGGCCACGGTGAAGCGGCAGAACTTCTTGCGCTTGAACAACGGGTTTTGCTGCTGGAAGCGCTTCTTGTTCTTCGCGTCGCGCTGCTTCTTGTTCATGAATGCCATGATTCAATCCTTTACGAATACGTTACATCCGGAGATGTGAAAGACCAGTGCCTTACTGCTGCGGTGCTTGCGAGCCAAGAATCCTACGCAATCCAGGACGGTGCCCGGAGCGATGCGATCCAGAACGGAAGCCATCTTGCCGGCTGCCAGTGCTTCCATCGAAAACTCGATCTGCCGCACTGTCTGCGCTTCGACCGCCTGCCCGCTGTATGCCAGAAGACAATTGACGATCGGTACGCCGGCTGGGGTGTATCGCATCACCTCGCGCTCGACCAGAGTGGCGACGAGCTGCAGGCGGTTGATGGCGTTGTCCCCGTGGGTTTCGTTCATGCTGGTGATGCGCGATCAGGCTTGCGCAGCACCGCGCGGCATCAGGCGGCCTGCTCGGTCTGAGCGGCGGCCTTCTTGGCCTCTTCGCGTGCGACTTCCTTCATCATCGGCGACGGTGCCGTTTCAGCCTTCTTGGTCTGAACGATGAGGTGACGCAGCACGGCGTCGTTGAACTTGAACGCGTGCTCAAGCTCAGCCAGGGTGTCCTTGCCGCACTCGATGTTCAGGCACACGTAGTGAGCCTTCGCGAGCTTCTGGATCATGTAGGCCAGTTGACGACGGCCCCAGTCCTCGACGCGGTGCACTTGGCCGCCTTGCGTGGTGACCGTGCTCTTGTAGCGCTCGATCATCGCGGGCACTTGCTCGCTCTGGTCCGGATGGACGATGAATACGATTTCGTAATGACGCATTGACGCTCCTTGTGGATTAAGCCGCCCGGGCGTCACACTCCGGTGCAGCAAGGTTGGTTAGCCTGCCATTATACGCAGGCCTTGGAGATTTTTTCAATATCGATCAATGACTTGCTGCAGGGAGGCAACTTCTGCCTGGGCGCGCCCTGAGGCCAGAAGCAACGTCAACAGCACACGCGCCTTATATGGGTTAAGCGAGCCGCTCGAGGCCCAGCGCTCCCCACCAGGTTGCGCGGGCACCAAGCCAGCCCCGGTACGCGTGGAACGCAGCACGAAAACGCCCTGCTGACTCGCCCGGTTCAGCGCAGCCTCAAGATTGGCGTGAATCGAGCCTGCGCCAGTTGCGGCAATCACCAGCCCCTTTACGCCAGCGGCAACCAGGGCATCGACCACACGTGCATCGGGTTGCGCATAGCTCGCCACAACCTCAACCCATGGCCACTGCCCCGCTGGCGGCATCGGCAACACGTCTGCCGCGGCTACATGCTGCCCGGCACGCTGAAACTGCACCTGCGTGTCGAGCACGAAACCCAGCGCCCCCGTATCCGGCGAGACAAAAGCCTCCACCGCGTAAGTGTGACTCTTCTGCACATCGCGAGCGGCATGCACGCGCTGGTTGAGCGCCACCAACACGCCACGCCCGCGCGCAGACGGATTGGCCGCGAGCCGTACCGCGTTCAGCAAATTCAGCGGACCATCCGCCGACAGCGACGTCGACGGCCGCATCGCCGCCGTCAGGACGATCGGGGTATCGGTCTGCTGCGTCAGGTGCAGCAGCATCGCGGTTTCCTCCAGCGTGTCGGTACCGTGCGTGATGACCACGCCGTCCACACGCTCGACGTCGATCCAGTGACGGATGCGTGCAACCAGTTTTTCCCATACCTCGAACGTCAGGTCCTTGCTGTCGATCTGGGCGACCTGCTCGGCGCGCACGTTGGCGAGGCGCTCTAAACCAAGTTTGCTGGCCGCGAGCAGTTGATCGATGGGGACGGCGCCTGCGCGGTAGCGCGCGGCGGAGCCAGCGTCGTCAGCGGAGCCGGCGATCGTGCCGCCGGTAGCGAGGATGGCGATGGTAGGCAAGGACATCGTTGCAGACATGCGTTGTGGGCAAGGCGCGCATTGTATCCGCCCGCCCCGCCTTTGCCGACGCGGGATTGCCCTGGGCGCCCCGAAAACAAAACGCCGGCTCACAGGCCGGCGTTTGCAGCGGAAGCAGCGTCGATTATTTCTCGACGAAAGCGCGCTCGATCACGTAGTCACCGGCTTCGCCCATGCGCGGCGAGATCTTGAAACCCCGGGCATCGAGCAGCTTGCAAGTGTCTTCCAGCATGGCCGGGCTGCCGCAGATCATGGCGCGATCCTCCGCCGGATCCATCGGAGGCAGGCCGATGTCGGCAGACAGCTTGCCGCTATCGACGAGGTCAGTCAGACGCCCCATGTTGCGGAACGGCTCGCGCGTGACGGTCGGGTAGTAGATCAGCTTCTCGCGCACCTGATCGCCGAAGAACTCGTTATTCGGCAATTCGCGGGTGATGAAGTCGGCATAGGCCAGCTCGCTCACTTGGCGCACACCGTGCAGCAGCACGACCTTCTCGAAGCGCTCGTAGGTGTCCGGGTCTTGGATGATGCTCATGAAAGGCGCGAGGCCGGTGCCGGTCCCGAACAGATACAGGTTCTTGCCGGGCAGCAGGTCATCCAGCACAAGCGTGCCGACCGGCTTCTTGCTCACCAGCAGCTTGTCGCCCACCTTCAGATGCTGCAGCCGCGACGTCAGCGGACCGTTCTGCACCTTGATGCTAAAGAACTCGAGGTGCTCTTCGTAGTTCGGGCTGGCAATGCTGTAGGCGCGCATCAGCGGCTTGCCCTCGACCTCCAGCCCGATCATGACGAAGTGGCCGTTATGGAAACGCAGCGCCTGGTCGCGCGTGGTCTTGAAGCTGAATAGCGAGTCGTTCCAATGATGGACGCTCAGAACGGTCTCTTGATTGAAGGCGGACATGGTGACGTTCGGGCCAGCCCAACGAGGCTCAATCGGGCTATGTGGCGGTGCAAAAAAATCGGTCAAGGCCTTGATTTTATGCGATTCCCCACGGCCGCGCCTGCATGGATTGCGCATAAGCTTCTAACCAGTCGCATAGGTTTTGACGCCGGTCATAAGGGCCGGGTGCTCACGCAACACATCACAACAAAATCACTTGCGCTTCCCGCGTCACTGTATAAAATCACAGCACCTGTTCAAATATACAGTACGCCAATGGCCGCCCTCACCTCTCGCCAACAGCAGATTTACGACCTGATCAGCCAGACGATCCAGCGCACGGGCTTTCCGCCAACGCGCGCCGAGATTGCCGCAGAGTTCGGCTTCTCATCGCCGAATGCGGCCGAGGAACACCTGCGCGCGCTGGCACGCAAGGGGGTGATCGAACTGACGCCCGGCGCCTCGCGCGGCATTCGGCTGCGGGCGGCAGGCAACACGGCGCAGCATCAGTTCTCGCTGCCGTCGATGGGGCTGATGCAATTGACACTGCCGCTGGTGGGTCGCGTGGCTGCCGGTAGTCCAATCCTGGCTGCAGAGCACATTGATCGCCAATATCAGGTTGATCCATCGCTGTTTTCTGCGCAGCCCGATTTTCTGCTCAAGGTGCGTGGCATGAGCATGCGCGACGCCGGCATTCTGGATGGCGATCTGCTGGCCGTGCAGCGCGCCGCCGAAGCGGCCAACGGCAAGATCGTCGTGGCTAGACTGGGCGATGACGTCACGGTCAAGCGCTTCCAGCGCAAGGGCCGGCATGTCGAGCTGATTGCCGAGAACCCGGATTTCGAACCGATCCACGTCGATCTGGATCGTGATGAGTTTCACCTGGAGGGCTTGGCCGTCGGTCTGATCCGGCCTGCTGCTCCGTAAGTCTCTGGCGCATCTCAGCGCCAAACCTTCGCTGTTTGATCCACCCTGGAGGTGAGCCATTGGCTCGCCAGGGCGGAGTCTTGCCTCTCGCTTTTCCACCCGAACTCACGAGGTCTGCCATGCGACTCGGATCGATGTCTTCCCGCCGCCGTCCGGTACAGCCGGTGCCCTTCCGCCAAACCCAGGGCGTGCGCATCTATCAGGGGGAGCAGCGCCGTACGATGGTCGGCAGCATGGCCGCCATCTGCCGCATGCTGGATGCGATTCCGGTCGCTTCACGTACCGCTGGCGCCGAAAACTGCTGAGGAAAAGAAGGACGATGAGGGGCGATGAAACGCGCTGCAGCGGCCGATCAGGGCATACCCCAATGCTGCCGCCGCAACTGATTTCATACACTTGCCCTGCCCTGAGGACAGGGCTTTCTTCAACTGATTTTCGGCCCGCCGTCTGAGCGGGCTGTTTTTTTCTGTTCGCAAGTTGCTGCAGCGGCACATTCGGCGATGTTCCGTCAGCAAAACGGACGTTTACCCGGATGTTGTTTGGCGTACGTGACAGTAGTATTGCCAGTGCCCTCAGGGGCAATGAGATCGCTGAATTCGAAGCCCGCACATTGCGGGCTTTTTTTTCGCAATCGGCTGGCGAGCCGCTAAACGCTCCCGGCTTTCTCGACGACGAGAATTCTTGCCTCACCGCGTGGGTGCGCCACATGCTCGCAGCCGACACCGGCGAAGAAGATGTCGCCGGGCTCCAGCGTCGCGACCTTCTCTTGGCCGGCTTCGCGGTAATGCATGTCGACCGTGCCGTCGAGCACCACAAACACCTCTTCGCCATCGTTCACATGCCAGCGATAAGGCTCGTCGGTCCAATGCAAGCGCGTCGTAATGCCGCTCATGTTGGCAATATCGAGCGCGCCCCAGGCACGCTCGGCAGTAAACGACTTGGCGCGGATGATGTTCACGGCGATCCTCCGGCGGTTACTGCATCGACTGCAGATTGCCGATACGTACCAGCATCTCGGTGAACATCTGCATATCGAGGTCGAGGTCCGGCACTTCCTTGTACTCGTTGGCGTTGTGCGCAGTGTATTTCTTGCCGGGCATGGCGGGGCCGAAGTTGATGGCGTTCGGCATCAGCTTGGCGGTCGTACTGCCGGCGGTCGGCACGGGCTTGGCGTCGAGGCCCGTGGTGTCTCCGTAGATGTTGAGCAGCGTCGACAGCCATGCCCCCTTCGGATCGCGTGCCATCCAGTTGCCTTGCTCGTGGTTGATCTCAAGGGCGACATGGTTGGCGTTGGCCCATGCGTTGATCTTGCCGGCGATCTCACCGCGCAGCGCGTCGGGCGTTTTGCCGCGCGGCATGCGTACGTTGGCGGTCACCTCCACGCGGCCATTCTTGTCGCCGATCACCGTAGGCGAGATGGTGAGCGGACCCATGAAGTCGTCCTTGTAGGCGAGGCCCATGGTGTTGCCGAGGTAGTCGGTGCCGTAAAGGTCGGTGAGGTAGCGCACAGCGTGAGCGTAAGCGTTGTCCGCCAGACCGAGATCGGCTGCTCGCAGGAACAGCGCCAGACGCGGCAGCGGGTTAACGCCTTCCTCCGGGCGCGAGCCGTGCGCCGACGTGCCGGTAACCTTGACGACGATGCTGTCCGCGGTGCGCGTGATGTCGATCGCAAACTTGCCCTGTGCGGCCAAGCTGTTCACGAACGCGTCGCGCTTGGCTTCGAGCGCGGCGGCCGCCACGCCCAGATCCCCGCCTTTAAGCGTAGCGGTGGCCGTCTGCGGGACGGAGCTGGCCGACGCCGCACCCGTCATCGAAACGATGGCCGTATGCGCTGCATCGCCGGCCTGCGCAGGGAAAAACACCTTCAGCGCGCCAGTGCCTTTCTCGGCGACCACCGCCGGGTATTTGCTGTCGAGCACGATGTTGTACGCGGGCAATTGCGTGTGCTCGCGGTAGTACTTCATGCCATCGCCACCGGTTTCTTCGGTGGTTTCGATCATCAGACGAATCGTGCGCGCAAGCGGCACGCCGCTGTCCTTGACCGTTTTCATGGCGTACATGGCGGCGGCAATCGAGCCCTTGTCGTCAATCGTGCCGCGGCCGTACAGCAGATTGCCAACGCGCGTGACCTTGAACGGATCGAGCTTGGTGCCGTCGCCGAGCACCCATTCTTCGGGCTTTGCGGGTACGACATCGGCGTGCGTCAGGATGCCGAATTCATCCGAGCCGGTGCCGGGCAGCGTGACTTCAAATACGCGGTTGTCGACGTTGCGATATTTCAGGCCGAAGTCGCGCGCCATGCCCTCGACCAGCTTGCCGAACGCAACGATGGCGGGGTTTTCGTACTGCGGAATTTTGTCGTCACGCACCGTCGGCAGCGCGACCATCTTCTCGATCGAGGCGATCACGGCCTGCTGGTTGTGCAGGCGGTTGTACAGACCCAGCAGACGCCCGATGTTGATGAGGTCATCGCCAGTGAGCGCGGCCTTCTTCTGGTACGCGGCGACGCTACCTGCAACCTGCGGATCAGCCTTGGCGGCTGCCGCTAGAAGACTGCTCAGGTCAGCCGATGCCTTGGATTGTTCGGCGGCGAGCAGCGCGTCGAGTTGCGGTTTCTGAAGCGTGGCGGCAAAGGCGCCGGTGCCGCAAGCCAGCGACAGTGCGATCGTCAGCGAAGACAGGCCAATACGGGCAGTGCGTTGCATCGAAGTGGTTTCCGGAAAAGGGAAAGGCGCCATCATAGGGGCGAAGCGCAAGCCACGCATTGTGCAACGCGAAAAGCGCTAAGCCACGCCCGCTGCGCGGTATGCTTGGAACTTTCCCAGGAGGCTTGCCGCATGGAACCGTCTCTGGATACCGCCCCGGGTCTGCTGAGCGTGCTGGAAGAACTGCGCCGGCGCGAACCCATCTTCCATCGCCCCGAATTCGGCACGCGCCGCGAAGACTTCGAGCGCATGACCACGGAAGACTTCTGGGAAACAGGTGCCTCGGGTCAGCGCTATAGCCGCAGCTATGTGCTCGGCGTTCTCGATGCCCGGCACGGCCATATCGGCGAGGATTTCTGGCAAACGCGGGATTTCCGCTGCCAGGAAATTGCGCCCGACAACTACCTGCTGACGTACACGCTGGTGCAATCGAACCGGACAACACGCCGGGCAACGTTGTGGCGGCGGACGGCTGATGGCTGGAAGGTGGTGTATCACCAGGGGACGGTCGTGGCGGAGGCGTAGACACTGCGCGCAGACGTAAAAAAGCCCGCTTTTGCGGGCTTTTTTACTGAAACTTTGGGGTGACTGATGGGATTCGAACCCACGACAACCAGAATCACAATCTGGGACTCTACCAACTGAGCTACAGCCACCATCGTACGAACAGCAAAACTGGCAACTGCTCGGCGAAAACCGAAATTATACAAACATTCTTTCGGCGTGCCTAGGGGGTCGTGCAATTTATGCTGCGACCGCCTCGTCAGCTGATTCTTCGCCGCGCCGCAAATGGGTCCGGGCCTCATCAAACAGCCTGTGGGCGTCGGCCAGCGTCTTGACGCGACCCAGCGCCTTGGAATCCGACAGCACGCGCCGCCAGCCGCGCGCACCCGCCACGCCACGATACAGTCCCAGCATATGGCGCACCGCCGCACCGGCGTAGCCGCCGCGCTCTACCCAGCGGCCGACGTAGCCGATCATTGCGTCTTCCACCTCTGCGCGCGCGCGGGCCTCGGTGCCTGCGCCGTAGTACCGCGCATCGAACACCGCCATCAGATGCGGATGGTGATATGCCTCGCGGCCGATCATGACGCCATCAATGTGTGCAAGGTGCGTGTCGATCTGCTCCAGCGTCTGCACCCCGCCGTTGAGGAGGATTTCCAGATGCGGAAAATCGCGCTTGAGCTGGTAGACGACTTCATACCGCAGCGGCGGAATCTCGCGATTTTCCTTGGGGCTCAGGCCTTTCAGGATGGCGTTGCGCGCGTGGACGATGAAGGTTTCGCAACCCGCCTCGGCGATGGTGCCAACGAAATCGCGCACGAAATCATAGGTCTCGATGGCGTCGATGCCGATGCGGTGCTTGACCGTGACCGGAATCGACACCGCGTCGCGCATCGCCTTGACGCCCTGGGCGACGAGCTTCGGTTCGGCCATCAGGCACGCGCCGAACGCACCTCGCTGCACGCGCTCTGACGGGCAGCCGCAGTTGAGGTTGATTTCCTTGTAGCCCCATTGCTGGCCGAGACGCGCGGCCTGGGCCAGATCATCGGGTTCGCTGCCGCCGAGCTGCAATGCCACGGGATGCTCGACCTCGTCGAAATCGAGGTGGCGCGGGACGTCGCCGTGCAGCAGCGCGCCGGTGGTCACCATTTCCGTGTAGAGCCAGGTGTGGCGCGAGATCTGGCGATGGAAGAACCGGCAATGTCGGTCCGTCCAATCCATCATGGGCGCCACCGACAAGCGGCGAGGGTTGGGCGTGGGGCGTTCAGCGGTCACAGCAAGATCAACGATTCAAATTCCAGGCGCGCAGTTTACCGGTTCTAGTCCGACAGCCCCAGCAGCGGATGCTGCTCATGGCGCCACGGCGAGATAAAGAACGCAGCCACTTCATCGTCACGGACAGCGTCGATGTTCGCGTGCTTCCACTTGGGCGCATGGTCCTTGTCGACCGCGAGTGCGCGAATGCCTTCGATACCGTCGCCTTCAGCAAACACGTGCGTCATCATGTCCAGCTCGCGGCGCAGTTCATCGGCCAACGTGGTGTGGCGGCCGCGGCGGATCAGCTCAAGCGTCACCGCCATCATCAACGGCGAGCGCTTGGCCATGTGCTCAGCGGTCTGTGCGGCCCATTCGGCCTCCGTGCTGCCAGCCAGATCGGCAAAGATGCCTTGCACGCTGCTCTGGCTGAAGCAGGCGTCGATGGCCTCGCGGTGAGGCGCGATGATGGCCTTGGCATCATCCGGCGTCGATGCAGCTTCGGTAAAGCAGGCAGCGATCTGCTCGGCGCTGCTCCAGTCTCCGTCGCGCAGGCGTTGGACGATGGCCGCCAGCGCCTCGGTGGTGACGTGGCAATCGGCAAGGCCAACCGACAACGCGTCCGCCGCTTCGATCATCTGCCCTGTCACTCCCAGGTATTCGCCCACATGGCCGGGCACGCGCGCCAGGAACCAGCCACCGCCCACGTCCGGGAACAGGCCGATGTTGGTTTCGGGCATGGCCATCTTCGTGCGCTCGGTCACCACGCGCAGCGATGCGCCTTGCGAGATGCCCATGCCACCGCCCATCACCACGCCGTCCATCAGCGCGATGTAGGGCTTGGCATAGCTGAAGATCAGGTGATTGAGGCGGTATTCCTCGGTGAAAAAGGTGATGAGTTGCGGGTCGCCCGCCGTGGCGGCGCGGTGGAAGAAACGGATGTCGCCGCCTGCACACAGGGCCTTGCCGCCCTCGCCACGCAGGATGACGGCGTGGACCTCCGGATCGTGCTGCCAGGCCAGCAGCGCATGCGACATCGCGCGGATCATCTCCAGCGACAGCGCGTTGAGCGCCTGCGGCCGGTTCAGCGTCAGCCAGCCGATGCCGCCGCGTACTTCGGCGATCACGTTGGGTTGGACTTCAGCCTGAGGCGCGATGGAAACAGTGGATTGCATGTCTCGGATGTTGTTGTGGGAATAACGGCTCGCACTGTACACGACAGCGTATTGAAGCGAGGAAGGGCTCTAGCCTGCCCCCTTTCGCAGCGCGGGTGTTGGGCGTATACCTGCCGGTTGGAGACGACACACATCACAACAATCCAATGACCCCTGCGAACGCTACCCCGGGCGCATCCGGTTTCGACCCAGGCCTGATCCTGCTGGCCTTTGCGCCAGTCTTCCTACTGACCATCGGCGCAGAGGCGTGGTACTGGCGCAAGCGCGATCCATCCGTCTACAGCTTCAAGGACACCGTTTCAAACGCCTGCCTCGCACTCATGCACCAGGCGTCGGATGCGTTCTTTCTGTGGCTGATGATCAAGACGGTCTACTCGTGGACGTACAGCCACGGCCTGCGCGCGGTGCCCGAGACGTGGTGGTCCTTCGTGTTGCTCCTGTTGCTGCAGGATTTTCTGTACTACTTCTTCCACCGCGCGAGCCATCGCGTGCGCTGGATGTGGGCCTCGCATGTGACGCACCACTCGTCGGAAGGCATGAATTTTTCGACGGCGTTCCGCCAGAGCCTGACCTATCCGATTTCCGGCATGTGGCTGTTCTGGATTCCGCTTGCCTGGATCGGCTTTACGCCGGACTGGGTGATCCTTGCCGTGGGCCTGAACCTGGCATTCCAGTTCTTCGTGCATACGCGGCTGGGTGCGCTGGATTCGCGCTACGCCGGCTTCTGGCGGTGGCTCGGGCAATACGTGAATACGCCGTCGGTGCATCGCGTGCACCACGCCAAGAACCCGCAATACATCGACCGAAACTACGCCGGCGTGCTGACTATCTGGGACCGCATGTTCGGCAGCTTCGTGCCGGAGGAAGACGCGCCCATCTTTGGCATCACGCGGCAAGTCCACACACACAACCCGATCGCCCTCACCTTCCACGAATGGCGCGACATGTGGGCTGACGTGTTCCGCGATCGGGACATTCGCTACCTGTGGAAACCACCCGAGTGGCGCAGCCCGCGCGCGGCGGTAACGGCCGAGGCGATGCCGCTCACATGAACGGCGGCCCGAAGCGCGTGGCGACGCGATCGGTGGAATCGAACAGATCGCGCAGGACGGCGCTGGTGCACGTTGGCTGCACGTAAAGGTAGAAAGCCACCTCCGGCAGTCGCGGCAGGCCATCTGCTTCGGTCAGCACGCGCATGTTGGCATCGAGCAATTCGGTCGTGCGCGCCGTCACGCCCAGCCCCGCGCTGATCGCAGCCTTGATGCCCGTGAGCGTGGGCGACAGGTAACTCGTGCGCCACGGGATGTGATGCGCGTCCAGGCATTCAATCGACAGCTGACGGAACAGGCTCAGCTCGTCGGCCATGACCAGCGGCACCGGCGCGGCAGAGTTGAAGATGAAATCTTCCGCGCAGATCCACACCATCGGCGACGTGCGCAGCTTGATGCCGGGAAACGCATCGTCATAGCGCGTAGAAATCGCCAGATCGAGCGTCTTGTCCCGCAACGCGTCCATCAGGAACGGGCTGCGACCAACGTTGATCTCCATCTGCAATTCCGGCGACAGCTTGGACAACCGCCGCAGCAAATTCGGCAAAATCGAATCGGCCACGTCATGCGGTGAGCCGATGCGGATTTTCTCGATTGGGCCGCCCGTCTGGATCACCTGCACGGCCTGGTCGTTCAGCGCCAGGATCTTGTGCGCATAGGCGACGAGCCGCACGCCATCGGGCGTCATCATCTTGTGGCGGCCGCGCTTTTCGAACAGCGCGCAACCCATTTCCTCCTCCAGCCGCTGCATTTGCTGCGTCACCGCAGACTGCGTGCGCCCCACCCGTGCCGCCGCCGCGGCAAACGTCTCGTGCTGTGCGATCGCTACGAATGTGCGCAGCAAATCGATGTCCAGATTTCGCATCTCGATCCCGATACTTCAGAAGCTCTAATCAATTCCAGCCAAGAATTAAATTGTTCTGCGCAATTCTGGCCGATAACCTGCCGGAAACACAAATAACACTGAACGAACAATACGTTCAGGCAGACACCCGAGCCGTGGGGAAATCGCGGTCCGACACTGAATCGGTTTCATACAAAGGAGGAACACCATGTGGGTATGGAAATGGGCGCAAGCCGCCGCGACGCTGACCTTGGGCACGCTAGGCGTGGCAGGTGCGGCGCACGCCGACGCGCTGACGGATATCAAATCGCGCGGCACCCTGGTCTGCGGCACGCAGAACGCCAGCGAGCCTTACGCCTTTCCCGACGCCGCCACACGGCAGATCGTCGGCTTTGACGTGGATGTGTGCAGCGCGTTGGCCAAGGGTCTGGGCGTCAAGCTGGAGCACCGCGCGCTGTCGACCGACGCACGCATTCCTGAACTGAAGACACATCGCGTGGATGTGCTGGCCGCCGCTGTGGCATGGATGCCGGCGCGCGCCGCGCAAGTGGATTTCAGCAACCAATATTTCGTTGCGCCGATCCGCGTGCTGGTGCGGGCTGATTCGCCCATCCAGACGCTCGATCAGCTTGCCAACAAGAAAATCGCCGCATCCGAAGGGTCCAGCTCGGCAGCCGTGTCGGTCACGCGCCTGCCCGATTCGCGCCTGCTGACATTCCACGATATTTCGTCAGCGTATCTGGCCTTGCAACAGGGCAAGGTCGATGGGCTGGTAGCGGGGCAACTCGTGCTGGCCCGCTTTGCCAACGAGGCAGCGCAGAAAGGCGGCCAGCAATATCGCCTGCTGAGCGCACCCGTTTATGAAGAGCGCTGGGGCGTGGTGATGAACAAGAACGAGCCCGCGCTCATGGCGGCGGTCAACAAGGTGCTGGCGGATTACGACCAGTCCAGCGGACTGCAGACGAGCTTCGACAAGTGGCTCGGCGCCAAGTCGGTCTACAAGTTCTCGCGCGACTACAAGGTCGAACCGATCAAGCCGCAGTAAGCCCAAGGCGGCCGACATGTTCGATCTCTCGTTCCTGCTCGAAGACGGCTATCTGCGCCTGTTGCGGGACGGCATCCTGACCACATTGCGTCTGTTTGTCGTCTCGGGCCTGCTGGCCATCGCCGTTGGCGTTTCACTGGCCACGCTGCGCGCGCTGCCGGTACGCGTGTTCAAGGCGTTCGTCATCGTGGTTGTCGAATACCACCGCAACGTGCCAATGCTGGTGCAGATCCTGGTGTGGTATTTCGGCATCCCGCAGTTGCTGCCGGAATCGCTCAAAGTATGGATCAACGCCGGCAACACCGAGTTCTTCTTCGCGGCGATCGCCCTGGCGCTGAACTCAGGCGCGTTCATCTCCGAAGACCTGCGCTCGGGCCTGCGTTCGATCCCGCATACGCAGCAGGAGGCGGCCTGGTCGATCGGACTGACGCATCTGCAGGCGCTGCGTTACGTGATCCTTCCGCAGGGGATTCGCGTGGCGCTGCCCGCGCTGCTCAACCAGGCGCTATTGCTGTTCAAGAACAGCTCGCTCGCGATGGCCATCGGCGTGCATGAATTGCTCTACCGCACGCGGCAGATCGACAACCTCACCTTCCGCACGTTTGATGTGTTCCTCATCGCCACGCTGCTGTATCTGTTCGGCACGCTCGCATTGATGTCGCTGTCGGATCGCGTTGCCAAGCGTCGTACGACGCCACTGGGGGTCTGACGCATGCTTGAAATCCTGCATGACTATCTGGCGTTGTTCCTGGTCGGGTCGTGGCCGAACGGGCCGCTGGGCGGCGTAGCGGTGACGCTGGTGCTTTCGGTGCTGGGCTTGGTGATGTCGTTCCCGATTGCAGTGCTGATCGGTCTGGCGCACGTGAGCCCCTGGCGCTGGCTGCGTCGTATTGCCGGTGTTTGGTCTCGCCTGGTGCGCGGCATTCCGCTGCTGATGATCATCTTCTGGGCTTACTTTGCGGTGCCGCTGCTGGTGGGCAAGGAAGTGTCGGCGTTCACCACGGCGGTCTGCGCGATCATCGTCTACGAGAGCGCATTCCTCTCGCAGATTGTGCGCGCGGGGCTCGAGGGCCTGCCGCGCGGGCAGATGGAAGCAGCGCGCTCGAACGGCCTGTCCTGGCTGCAGAGCATGCGCTACGTACAACTGCCGCAAGCGCTGACCAACATGCTGCCGTCGATCGTCAACCAGTTCGTGTCGATCATCAAGGCAACGTCGCTCGCCTATGTGATTGGCGTGCCGGAGCTGACGTACTCGGCGGCGCAGGTCAACACCATCACGCTGACCAAGCCGCTGGAGACCTTCCTCGTGCTGGCTGCCTTCTACTTCGTTCTGTGCTTCGCCATCTCCCGCTTCGCGGGGCAGCTGGAGCGCCGCATTGCCCGCCATCGCGCTGGGCTTGCCTAGGAACAAACCCTTGCCGGAGACCACTTCCCATGCTGGCATTTGAAAACGTCGACAAGTATTACGACGACTACCACGCGCTCAAAGGCATCAACGCCACCATCGAACGCGGTGAAGTCGTTGTGGTGTGCGGGCCCTCGGGCTCGGGCAAATCCACGCTGATCCGCACGGTCACGCGGCTGGAGGGCATCCACGGCGGATGCATCCGCTTTGAAGGACGCGATGTCCATGCACGCGATGTGCGCGTCAACCAATTGCGTGCGCGCATCGGCTTCGTGTTCCAGAACTTCAACCTGTTCCAGAACCTGTCGGTGCGGCAGAACCTGATCCTCGGGCCGACCAAGGTGCTCGGTCTATCGCGTGACGAAGCGACGGCGCAGGCCGAAGCGCTGCTTGCCAAGGTCGGCCTTGCCCACAAGATCGACGCGATGCCCGAGAACCTCTCGGGCGGCCAGCAGCAGCGCGTGGCCATTGCGCGGGCGCTGGCGATGAAGCCGCCGCTCATGCTGTTTGACGAGCCGACCAGCGCTCTCGATCCCGAGATGGTGCAAGAGGTTCTGCACGTGATGCGCGAGCTGGCAGACGACGGTCTCACTATGATGATCGTCACCCACGAGATGGGCTTCGCGCGCGATGTGTCGAGCCGTGTCTGGTTCATGGACCAGGGCGAGTTGCTGGAGGACTCGCCGCCCGACCAGTTCTTCAGCCGCCCGAAACACGCCCGCGCGCAGCGCTTTCTGCAAGACGTCCTGCGGCCTGCCCCGCGCATTGCCGAACTCGTCGCCTGATACCGACAACGACAACAACGCCACGTAATACAACGCAAGGCGCCCCAATACCTCAGGAGAATCCATCCATGTCTACATCTCTTCCTCTGCAACGCCAAGCGGCAGTCAATGACGCGATTGCCGCCATGAAGGCCGCACTCGCACCCGAAGGTGAAACGCGTCCCGCACTGGCGGACGTACTCGAACAGGTCAAAGGTCTCGCCGCGCGCACGGAGTTCTGGCAGGAAACCGACTTCCCGCCTCCCAGCGACGGCGAGCTGCAAGCCCGCTACCTGATTCACGAAGATGCCGACCAGACCTACGCGCTGTACCTAAACGTCATGCGCCCGGGCAAGAAGATCACGCCGCACAACCACACCACGTGGGCCTGCATCGCCGCCGTGGATGGCACGGAATACAACTATGTCTACCGCCGCACCGATGACCGCACCACGCCCGGCGTCGGCACGCTGGAAATGACCGACACCGTCGTCGTCGAACCCGGTACCGGCATCGCGCTGGCAGCCGAAGACATCCACGCCGTTGAGATCAAGGGCGAGGCTCCTATCCGCCATCTGCACATGTACGGACGCGCGCTCGAAACGCTGACCGAGCGCATCACGTTCGACCTTGCCACTGGTCGCTACCAGACCATGGGCATTGGCGTGAAGACCCGCCGCTAACCGGCCAGCCTCAACCCGAATCGCGTTGCCTGCAATCCGCGCTGCGTGCGCGGAGGGGCGTCGCTCACCCTTTTGATTCGTTTCGCATCGATATGACATCGTTCGTTACCGCCCAGACCCTGAAAGTGTGGCTGCATGACGGCGCCGAGATCGCGCTGTTCGACGTGCGCGAGCACGGCCAGTACGGCGAAGCCCACCTCTTCTACGCCATCCCTCTGCCGTACAGCCGTCTTGAGATCGATGTCCCGCGGCTCGCGCCTCGCCGCGCGGTGCGCATGGTCGTTTATGACGACAACGATGGCGTTGCCGAGCGCGCGGCTGAACGACTGACCGCCATCGGCTACACCAATGTGCACGTGCTGCAAGGCGGCGCACAGGGCTGGACCCACGCAGGCTTCACGCTGTTTGCCGGCGTCAACGTGCCGTCCAAAACCTTCGGTGAACTCGTCGAGATGGCGTACCACACGCCACGCGTCACCGCACGCGAGCTTGCGGCCATGCGCGAACGCGGCGACGACGTCGTCATCGTCGACGGCCGACCCGTCAGCGAATATCTGAAGATGACGATCCCGTCGTCGATCTGCTGCCCGAACGGCGAGCTGGGGCTGCGCATCCGCGAGCTTGTCCCGGACGCGACCACGCCGATCGTCGTCAACTGCGCGGGGCGCACACGCAGCATCATCGGCGCGCAAACGCTGATCAACCTGGGCATCCCCAACCCGGTGATGGCGCTGGAGAACGGTACGCAAGGCTGGTACCTGGAAGACCTTCCGCTGGAGCACGGCAGCACGCGCCGTTACCCCGACGTCGTTACGCCCGCTACTGTCAAGGACATGCGCGAGGCCAGTCAGCAACTCGCCGCTCGCTTTGCAGTGCCCGAGGTGGATGCAGCAACAGTCGCACGTTGGGCTGCACACGGTGAGCACAGCGTCTTCCTGTGCGATGTCCGCACGCCCGAGGAATTCGCCAGCGGCAGCCTGCCGGGAGCGCAGCATGCGCCGGGCGGACAGTTGATTCAGGCAACCGATCAGTACGTCGGCGTACGCCATGCCCGCCTCGTGCTCTTCGATGCCGACGGCGTGCGTGCGCCAATCGTTGCGAGCTGGCTGCGGCAACTCGGCCACGATGCCTATGTGCTGCGCGAGGGATTGAACAGCAACGCAAGCCTGCAGGTGGCCCCCACCGCGTTGCCGCAACCGTTACCGGAAATCAGTGCGCAAGCGCTCTCCACCCTGCTTGCGGCCAGTACCGCACAAGTGATCGACTTGCGCTCCAGCATGGCCTTCCGCCGCGCCCACGTGCCTGGCGCCACATGGGCTATTCGTCCGCGCTTGCCGGCCCTGGCCGCTGACCGCGATACCGTGCTGATCGCTGACGACCCGCGCATCGCACAACTCGCCGCAGCAGATTGGATCGCAAACGCACCCCAGACCGCGTCGCGTCTCAAACTCCTCGCCGGAAGCGTCGCCGCGTGGACTGCCGCTGGCTACGTCACCGAAGGTTCCGAGAACGTCCCGCCCGACGCCGATTGCATCGACTATCTCTTCTTCGTGCATGATCGGCATGACGGCAACAAGGCTGCGGCAAGGCAATACCTGGCCTGGGAAACCGGCCTGCTCGCCCAGCTCGACGCGCAGGAGCTTGGCGCCTTCCGCGTGGGCGCCGGTGCCGCGCAGTCATGACGCTCAACCTTTGAGACTCACGCACCATGTCATCGCAGAAAACCGAGCCACGATTGGCAACCCGAGTCGCGACTCGCCTCATCAAGGGCGGCACATCGCCCGCCTTTGAAGGCGGCCGAGCCGTCAACCCGCCCGTCGTGCGCGCCTCCACCGTGCTGTTCGATTCGATGGACGAGATGAACGACGCGCGCCGCCGTCGCGACACCGAACGCATGTTCACCTACGGTGCGCGCGGCAACCCGACGGGCTTTGCGCTGGAAGACGTTGTCGCGCAACTCGAAGGCGGCTATCGCACGCGGCTCTTCCCGACTGGCCTGGCCGCCATCTCGATGGTTTTCCTGGCCTTCGCCCGCCCAGGGGATCACGTATTGATTGCCGATTGCGTCTACCAGCCGCTGCGTCATTTCGTCGATAGGTTCCTGCGCCCCTGGAGCGTGGAGGTGACGTATTTCTACGCCGACGGCAACGATGTCGCACAGCAGCTCAAAACGACGACCAAGCTCGTCTACGTGGAATGCCCGGGCTCGCTCGTCTATGAGATGTGCGATCTGCCCGCGCTGGCTGAGATTGCGCATCGCCATGGGGCGCTGGTCATCGCCGACAACACGTGGGGTTCGGGCCTGCAATACCGCCCACTCACACTGGGCGCCGACGTATCGGTCATGGCGGCAACCAAGTACCTGAGCGGCCACTCCGACGTGATGATGGGCACGGTGACCACCACACAGGCGTGCTGGCAAACGCTCGCCACGATGTGCGACGCCCAAGGCGTGGCTGTCAGCCCCGACGATGCCTATCTCGTGCTGCGCGGCACGCGCACGCTGGCCGCGCGCCTCGCCATGCATGAACGTAACGCGCTGGAGATTGCGCATTGGCTTGTGGCGCGCCCGGAAGTGGCACGTGTCTTTTGTCCCGCGCTTCCCGAAGACCCCGGCCACGCATTGTGGCAACGCGACTGCAGCGGCACCAACGGACTCGTCTCGTTCGAATTCGCCCAAGCAGATGCGCAAACCGCTGGGCGCTTCGTCGATGCACTCACGCTGTTTGGCATCGGTGCTTCATGGGGCGGCTTCGAGAGTCTTGCGACGGTCAGCAATGTGGCGGGCACGCGCACCTGCACGGATTGGTCCAGAGCGGGCCCGATCGTGCGCCTGCATATCGGACTGGAAGACCCGCAAGACCTGATCGGCGATCTGGCACAAGCCTTCGCGCGCATCCAGACGTAACGCCACCGGCATGGCCGGACGAAAAAAAAACGCCCCGAAATCTCGGGGCGTCTTCTTGGCAGATCGACTGGCGATCAGACCGCTTCTTCACGCGATGCGCGCTTGCGCTCGTGTTCCTTCAGGTGACGCTTACGCAGGCGGATGCTCTTCGGCGTGACTTCCACCAGCTCGTCGTCGGCGATGAACTCGACCGCGTATTCGAGCGACATCTGAATCGGCGGCACCAGGCGCACAGCTTCATCGGTACCCGACGCACGCACGTTGGTCAGCTGCTTGCCCTTGATCGGGTTGACGACCAGGTCGTTGTCGCGGCTGTGGATGCCGATGATCATGCCCTCGTAAAGCGCATCACCAGGCGACACGAACATACGGCCGCGATCCTGCAGCTTCCACAGCGCGTAGGCCACGGCAGCGCCGTCGTCCTGCGAGATCAGCACGCCGTTGTGGCGCTCGCCCAGGTCGCCTTCCTTGACCGGCGAATAATCGTCAAAAATGTGGCTGATCAGGCCGGTGCCGCGCGTCAGCGTCAGGAATTCACCCTGGAAGCCAATCAGACCGCGGGCCGGAATGCGGTATTCCAGACGCGTACGGCCCTTGCCGTCCGACGCCATGTCGAGCAGTTCGCCCTTGCGGCGGCCCAGCTCTTCCATCACACCGCCCTGGTGGCCGTCTTCCACGTCCACGGTCAGGCGCTCAAACGGCTCGCACTTCACGCCGTCGATTTCCTTGAACACCACGCGCGGGCGCGACACGGCCAGCTC
Organism: Ralstonia pickettii; assembly: GCF_000607165.1. GTDB lineage: Bacteria > Pseudomonadota > Gammaproteobacteria > Burkholderiales > Burkholderiaceae > Ralstonia > Ralstonia holmesii. The sequence continues at coordinate 119,570 of NZ_JFZG01000005.1, forward strand.
GTAGCCTTCACGGCGCATGTTTTCCACCAGAATCGTCAGGTGCAGTTCGCCACGGCCCGACACTTCGAAGATCGTGTCGTCGCCGGTGTCCTTCACGCGCAGGGCCACGTTGGACTTCAGCTCGCGGTCCAGACGATCGCGCAGTTGGCGGCTCGTCACGAACTTGCCTTCGCGGCCAGCCAGCGGCGAGGTGTTGACGCAGAAGTTCATCGTCAGCGTCGGCTCGTCCACCTTCAGCATCGGCAGCGCTTCCTGGGCGTCCGGCGCACACACGGTGCAACCGATGCCCAGTTCTTCAATACCGTTGATCAGCACGATGTCGCCGGCTTCGGCTTCCTGCACCAGCTCACGCTCCAGGCCGCGGAACTTCAGCACTTGGTTGATACGGCCCTTGATCGGGTTGCCTTCCGGACCGAACTTGACCACCACGTCCTGCAGCGGACGCACACGGCCACGCGTAATGCGGCCCACGCCGATCTTGCCGACGTAGCTTGAGTAGTCCAGCGAGATGATCTGCAGCTGGAACGGACCGTTCGGGTCGTCGTTACGCTGCGGCACCTTGTCGAGAATGGTCTCGAACAGCGGCTTCATGTCGCCTTCGCGCACGTCGTCGGTCAGGCCGGCGTAACCGTTCAAGCCCGAGGCGTACACCACCGGGAAGTCGAGCTGGTCGTCGTTGGCGCCCAGCTTGTCGAACAGGTCGAAGGTCTGGTTGATCACCCACTCCGGACGCGCACCCGGGCGGTCCACCTTGTTGATCACGACGATCGGCTTCAGGCCCAGGGCCAGCGCCTTGCGCGTCACAAAGCGCGTTTGCGGCATCGGGCCTTCCACGGCATCCACCAGCAGCAGCACGCCGTCGACCATCGACAGCACGCGCTCGACCTCGCCGCCGAAGTCGGCGTGGCCCGGGGTATCGACGATGTTGATGTGGGTACCGTTGTATTCGACCGCGCAGTTCTTCGCGAGGATGGTAATGCCGCGTTCTTTTTCGATGTCGTTCGAATCCATCACGCGCTCGGCGATCTGCTCGTTCTCGCGGAACGTGCCGGATTGGCGAAGGAGCTGGTCGACCAGTGTGGTTTTGCCGTGGTCAACGTGGGCAATGATGGCGATGTTGCGAAGCGCGCGCATGGGATGTGAACTCGAAAAGACGTGACACGAGCCCGGGACAGCACCCAAATTCAGCTCGCGGAATAACCTGACATTCTAGCATGCTGCGATGCGCAAGACATGACACTCAGTGAAGAATCGATAAGGGAGCGAGGTTTGAGTGATTAATGAATCACTCATTATTTCCTAAACTGGAATCACACATTCAGTACCTTGCTGTTTGCTGCGCCAATTCGTATATTTGTCCGGACAATGATTGTGCATACATAAGATGTCCGAACAGACAAGACCCGCCACCGAAGTTGCTGCCGGAACCCTCTTCCGGGTGGAGGACTACCGCATGTGCGAAAGCGTGGGCTACCTCGTGGGGCGCGCCAAGACGGCGCTGTCCATGGCCATCGAGCAGGAAGTTGCCGCGATGGATGTGACGCATTCCCAGGCCAGTTGCCTGGTGCTTCTCGCCAACGGCCGATGCCAAACCGCCACCGACCTCGGCCGCGAATTGAACACCGACATCGGTTCGCTCACGCGCATGCTCAGCCGCATGGAAAAGCGTGGCCTGATCGAGCGCGTGCGCAGCGAGTCCGACCGCCGCGTCGTGCATCTGGAGGTGACCCAAGCCGGCCGTGACTTGGCCGACCGCATGCCAGCCATCTATACGCACGTGCTGAATCGTTTCTTTGCCGGCTTCACGCCTGGCGACGTCGATACGCTGCGCGAGCTCCTCAAGCGCATTCTCGACAACGGTGCCGCAACGGAGGGGCATCGCGTACGCCCCGCCGGTCACTGACGCTGCTCTGCCTGAATTGCACCCGCAGCACCGAACGCTTTCCGCCCCTCTTGATCGCTTGACCCATCAAACAACATGAACGCCTCGAACTCCGCCCCTCAGGCATTTTCGCCCCTAAGCCGCGCCGGCAGTCCGCGCGCGCAATGGCCGGCGCGCCTGGGCGTGGCGCTTTCCGCCGTGACGCTGGCTGTGCTGGCCGGTTGCGCAAACCTCGGCAATTCGCGCAGCACGCAGACGCTGACAACGCCGGGCCAGTTGGCGAGCGCGCAATCGTTGCCCTCGCAGGGCGGCCAGTGGCCGTCGCAGAACTGGGTCGATCAGTTCAACGATCCGCAACTGCGCGCACTGGTGGACGAGGCCGTCAAGGACAACCCGAACCTGCAAGTCGCCTTTGCTCGCGTGCGCGCTTCGCGTGCGATGGCCGATGTGGTGCGCGGCAATCTGTATCCGAGCGTCGGGCTCGATGCCGACATGACACGCCAGCGCCTGTCGGAATACGACATGTTTGAAGGCACGCCGCTCGCTGGCCGGTGGTTCACGGAATCGAAGATCCAGCTTGGCGTGAGCTACGACCTGGATTTCTGGGGCAAGAATCGCTCCGCGCTGGAAGCTGCGCTGTCCGACGACAAATCGATGGAAGCGGAAAGCCAGGCTTCGCGACTGGTGCTGTCGACCACGGTGGCACGCACCTACGCAAAGCTGGCCGCGCTCTACGCGCAGCGCGACGTGGCCGAACGTGCAATCGTGCAGCGCAAGGATTTGACCAACCTTGCAGGCCAACGCTTGCGTGCGGGGCTCGATACGCAAGTTGAAACCACGCAGGCTCGCGCCAACGTGGCCGCCGCACAGACGGAATTTGAACAGGTCGACGAGCAGATCACGCTGGCACGCAACCAGCTGGCCGCGCTGCTGGGCAAGGGCCCGGACCGCGGCCTCGCGATCACGCGCCCGACGCTGCTGGCGCAAGCCACGCCCAAGCTGCCTAACAACCTGACCATCGACCTGATCGGTCGTCGCCCGGATCTCGTGGCCGCACGCTGGCGCGTGGAAGCCGCGTCGAAGGATATCGACGTCGCCAAGGCGGAGTTCCTGCCGGATATCAGCCTGACCGCATTCCTGGGGCTGGCTTCGATTGCGCCGGAAAACCTGCTGCTTGGCGCATCGCGTCAGCTCGGCATCGGTCCGGCGCTCAAGCTCCCGATCTTCCAGGGCGGCAAGCTGCGCGCCAACCTGCGCGGCAAGTACGCCAACTATGACGCCGCTGTCGCGAGCTACAACCAGACGCTGACCGAAGCCCTGCACGACACTGCTGACCAGATCACCACGCTGCACAGCATCGACTCGCAGATCGCCATCCAGCGCACCGCCTTGAGCGAAGCTGAGCGCGCCTACAGCCTCGCCCGCACCCGCTACAGCGCCGGCCTTGGTACACAACTGGTCGTGCTGAACGCGGAGACGACCGTGTTGCAGCAACGCAAGCTCGCGACCGATCTGCAGGCACGCCGACTCGATGCGCAGATGGCCCTCATCAAGGCCCTCGGCGGCGGCTATACGGCAGAAGACCTCCCCGGCATCAAGCCCGAGGCTACCGCATCGCATGGCTGACCTGTACTGAATTGAATTGAACTGAACCGACCGTTCCAACGCATTCTTTCGAGCCAACATCATGAGTGACAACAAGCCCCAAGCCGCTCCGTCCGCAGCCCCCGCGGCAACGCCCACCGGCAACGGCAATACCAATGGAAACCGCAAGCGCATGCTGACCACGCTGGCCGCCGCACTGGTGGTTGCCGGCGTCGGCTACGGCGTCTACTGGGGCCTGTACGGCCGCTGGTTCGAGTCGACCGACGATGCCTACGTGCAAGGCAACGTGGTCCAGGTGACGCCGCAGGTGGCAGGCACCGTGGTCGCCATTCGCGCCGATGACACGCAGCTCGTCACCTCCGGCCAGCCCGTGATTGAGCTGGATCGTGCCGATGCGCGCGTCGCGCTGGAGCAGGCTGAAGCCGCGCTCGCGCAGACGGTGCGCCAGGTGCGTACGCTGTACTCGAACACCAGCGCATTCACCGCCACGCTGGCCATGCGCGAGAGCGATCTCGCCAAGGCGAAGGACGACTTGGCCCGCCGCAAGCAGATCGCCGGTACGGGCGCCGTGTCGCAAGAAGAAATCTCGCACGCACAAACCGCTGTGCAGGCTGCCCAATCCGCACTGGAAGCCGCCAAGGAACAACTGCAGGGCAACCGCGTGCTGACCGAACAGACCACGCTGGACCGTCACCCGAACGTGTTGCAGGCTGCCGCCAAGGTCCGCGAGGCTTACCTCGCCTATGCGCGTACCAGCCTGCCGGCATCGGTCACGGGCTACGTGGCCAAGCGTTCGGTGCAGGTCGGCCAGCGCGTCGCCCCGGGCACGCCGCTGATGGCCATCGTGCCGCTGGACCAGCTCTGGGTGGACGCCAATTTCAAGGAAGTCCAGGTGCGCCACATGCGCGTGGGTCAGCCGGTTGAACTGGTGGCCGACGTGTATGGCAGCAGCGTGACGTATCACGGCAAGGTGGTGGGTTTCTCGGCGGGTACGGGCTCGGCGTTCTCGCTGCTGCCGGCACAGAACGCTACTGGCAACTGGATCAAGGTGGTGCAACGCCTGCCGGTGCGCGTGTCGCTCGACCCGAAGGAACTGAAGGACCATCCGCTGCGCGTGGGCCTGTCGATGGAAGCCAAGGTCGACATCCATGACGAAGGTGGTCAAAGCCTGGCCACCGCGCCGACGGCTTCGCCGCTGCAAACGACGGTGTACGACCAGGCCGGAAAAGACGCCGACCAGGTCATTGCCAGCATCATCACCGCCAACGCCGGCCGCGGCGGCGCTAATGCACCGGCCGCCACCAACGTGCCGGCTGCAACGAGTCCGCGCGCTTCGCAACCCGCACCCAAGGTCTGACGCATGGCAACCGCCGCGCCCAAGCCGCTGCAGCCACTGACTGGCGCCAAACTGGCGATCGGTACGGTCGCGCTGTCGCTGGCCACCTTCATGAACGTGCTGGATTCGTCCATCGCCAACGTGTCGATCCCGGCAATTTCGGGCGACCTGGGCGTGGCCCCGAACCAGGGCACGTGGGTCATCACCTCGTTTGCGGTTGCCAACGCCATCTCGGTGCCGCTCACGGGGTGGCTGACGCAGCGTTTCGGGCAGGTGCGCCTGTTCGTCACGTCCATTCTGCTGTTCGTACTGTCGTCGTGGGCGTGCGGACTGGCGCCCAATATGGGCATGCTGATCGCCGCCCGGATCATCCAGGGCGCTGTGGCAGGCCCGATGATTCCACTGTCGCAATCGCTGCTGCTGTCGACATATCCGCCCGCCAAAAGCTCGATGGCATTGGCGCTATGGGGCATGACCACGCTGGTCGCGCCGATCATGGGGCCGATCTTCGGCGGCTGGATCTCAGACAATATGAGCTGGCCGTGGATCTTCTACATCAACATCCCGGTGGGCATCCTGGCTGCGTACGCAACGTGGGTCATCTACAGGGACCGTGAATCGCCGACACGCTTGCTGCCGATCGACAAGATCGGCCTGGCGCTATTGATCCTGTGGGTGGGCTCGCTTCAGTTGATGCTCGATCGCGGCAAAGAACTCGACTGGTTCAATTCGACCGAGGTTGTGGTGCTGACGGTCGTTGCCATCGTGGGCTTCGCGTTCTTCCTGGTGTGGGAGCTGACCGAAGATCACCCCGTGGTGGACCTGACGCTGTTCAAGGGCCGCAACTTCAGCGCGGGGGTCGTTGCCATCTCGGTGGCGTACGGACTGTTCTTCGGCAACCTGGTGATCCTGCCGCTATGGCTGCAGACCATCGTGGGCTACACCGCCACGGATGCGGGCCTGATCATGGCGCCGGTGGGTATCTTCGCCATCATCCTGTCGCCCGTGATCGGCAAGAACCTGCCGAAGATGGATGCACGCTGGGTGGCGACCACGGCGTTCGTTACCTTCGCGCTGGTGTTCTGGATGCGCTCGCGCTTTACCGTGCAAGTGGACACGTGGACGCTGATGATTCCCACGCTGATCCAGGGCGCTGCCATGGCGATGTTCTTCATCCCGCTCACATCGATCATCCTGTCGGGCCTGCGGCCCGAGCGGATTCCGGCGGCCTCGGGTCTGTCGAACTTCGTGCGGATCATGTTCGGCGGCATCGGTGCATCGATCTCGACCACGGTGTGGGACAACCGCTCTGCCCTCCACCACGCGCAGCTTGTCGAGCACGTGAATCCTTACAACCCGGCCTATGCGTCGTCGATCAACCAGTACACGCAACTGGGCATGCCCAACCTGCAGGCCAATGGCGTGATCGAACGCGTGATCTCGCAGCAAGCCGCAATGCTGGGCGCCAACGATATCTTCTGGATTTCTGCGGTGCTGTTTATCGTGCTGATCGTCTTCATCTGGCTGACCAAGCCGGCGAAGTCGGCGGCCGGTGCTGAAGCGGCAGCTGGCGCGCACTGATCCAACATCGAGCAAACAAAAAAGCCACGCGTAGCTGCGT
>NZ_JFZG01000006.1 GCF_000607165.1 Ralstonia pickettii
AGCCACGCGTAGCTGCGTGGCTTTTTTGTTTGCCGGTCGATCGGCTTAAAGATGCACGAGCCGCCCCGGTCGCAGCACACCATCTTGCCAAGCAGCCACTCCGAGCAGCGAAGCCGTGGCGCCCGCCTCTATCGTCTCACGCAAGCCGTACACGCGTACCTGATCTGCGTTCGGCAACGCCAATCGCAACGGCAAGCGCTGACCATGCAGGAAGCGGCGGCTCTCTTCCGCATCCAACTCCACACGCGGCAGCGTCTGCAACAGCGCATCGACTGGCGCCAGCAATGCGGCGCGGGCATCTTCAGGGGCTGCATCCAGCGATTCGAGCGTCACGGCGCCGTTCAGTGTCAGGTTGCCGACCTGCGTGCGACGCAGCGCAACCAGATGCCCGCCGCAGCCCAGCGCCTCGCCAATGTCTTCACCCAACGTGCGGATGTACGTTCCCTTGCTGCATGACACGCGCAACGTGATCGTCGGCTCCGTCGACTCTAGATCCGTCGCCAGCACATCGATCGCGTGAATCGTTACCCGCCGCGCAGCGCGTTCCACGGTCTGACCCGCACGCGCGTACTCGTACAAGGGCTTGCCGTCCTTCTTCAGCGCAGAGTGCATCGGCGGCACCTGGTCGATCTCGCCGACAAAGCGCGCGATGGCTGCCTGCAGTTGCTCGGGCGTGACCGATACCGGGCGCTCGTTCAACACCTCGCCTTCCGCGTCTGCGGTACTCGTCTTGATACCAAGACGCACGACGGTTTCGTACGTCTTGTCTGCATCGAGCAAATCCTGCGAAAACTTGGTCGCCTCGCCAAAGCACAGCGGCAGCAAGCCCGTAGCCAGCGGATCGAGCGTGCCGGTATGCCCCGCCTTCTTTGCCCACAGCAGGCGCTTAGCGCGAATCAGCGCATCGTTGCTCGACCAGCCGATCGGCTTGTCCAGCAGCAGCACGCCATGCACATCGCGGCGCGGTGGCTTTTGTGGCGTGGGCACATGTTGTTCGGCCATTTCAATCGTCTTTGGCACGCGTGGCGTTGGCCTCATCGATCAGACGCGACATCTCGATACCGCGCTCGACCGAACCATCAAAGTGGAAATGCAGTGTCGGCACCGTGTGGATGTGCAGGCGCTTGAACAACAGTGAATGCAGGTAGCCCGCCTTCTCGTTCAGAATGGCGCCAGCAACTTCCGGCTCAGCACCTAGCACCGTAAAGTAGATTTTGGCGTGCGCGTAGTCAGGCGTGAGCGTCACGGATTGCAGCGTCACCAGGCCCATCGCCGGGTTCTTGATTTCGCGCTGGATCAATTCGGCCAGATCACGCTGGATCTGATCGGCGATGCGCACGTTGCGGCCAGCGGCCGATCCCGATTTCTTCGGCATAGTGTGTTCCTCACATGGGCGCCGCCAGCACACGCCGGCGCGGCCCAAAAAGACAAAACGGTGGCGCGGGACGCGCCCGGGCCACCGTCGCAAAGTCGAGCCGGACACCGAAGCGTCCGGCTAACGTATTACAGCGTACGCGCCACCTCGGTGATCTCGTAGACCTCGAGTTGATCGCCTTCTTGAACGTCGTTGAAGTTCTTGATCGACAGGCCGCACTCGAAGCCTTGCTTCACTTCCTTCACATCGTCCTTGAAGCGCTTGAGTGAATCGAGTTCGCCCGAGAAGATAACCACGTTCGCACGCAGCACCCGCACCAGCGAATTGCGCTTGACGAAACCGTCCAGCACCATACAGCCGGCGACGGCGCCAACCTTCGGCACGTGGAAGACTTGGCGTACCTCGACAAGGCCCGTCGTCTCTTCGCGCTTTTCCGGCGAGAGCATGCCCGACATCGCCGCCTTCACCTCATCCACAGCGTCATAGATGATGTTGTAGTAGCGGATGTCGATGCCCTGATGCTCGGCCAGCTTACGTGCGCCCGCATCGGCCCGCGTATTGAAGCCGATGATGACGGCCTTCGACGCGGTTGCCAGGTTGACGTCCGACTCGGTGATGCCACCCACGGCGGCGTGCACAACTTGTACGCGCACTTCGTCGGTCGACAGTTTCTGCAGCGAGTGCACCAATGCTTCCTGCGAACCCTGAACGTCTGCCTTGATGATCAGCGGCAGCGACTTCACATCGCCTTCGCTCATCTGTTCCAGCATGTTTTCCAGCTTGGCAGCCTGTTGGCGCGCCAGCTTCACGTCACGGAACTTGCCTTGGCGGAACAGCGCGATTTCGCGTGCCTTGCGCTCGTCCGGCAGCACCAGCACTTCTTCGCCGGCGCCCGGCACTTCCGACAGACCCTGGATTTCCACCGGGATCGACGGGCCAGCTTCCTTGGCCGGCTTGCCGTTTTCGTCCAGCATGGCGCGCACGCGGCCATAGGCCGTGCCCGCGAGCACCACGTCGCCGCGCTTGAGCGTACCGCTCTGCACGAGCACCGTAGCGATCGGACCCTTGCCCTTGTCCAACTGCGCTTCCACCACCAGGCCCTTGGCCGGCGCATTGACCGGCGCCTTCAGTTCCAGCACTTCGGCCTGCAGCAGCACGTTTTCGAGCAGGCTGTCGATACCTTCGCCAGTCTTGGCGGACACCGGCACGAACGGCACATCGCCACCGTACTCTTCCGGAATCACGCTCTCAGCCACCAGCTCCTGCTTGACGCGGTCGGGGTTGGCTTCGGGCTTGTCGACCTTGGTGATCGCCACCACGATGGGCACCTTGGCCGCCTTCGCGTGGGCGATGGCTTCCTTCGTCTGCGGCATGACGCCGTCGTCGGCAGCCACCACCAGAATCACGATGTCGGTTGCCTTGGCACCACGTGCACGCATAGCCGTGAAGGCCTCGTGACCCGGGGTGTCCAGGAAGGTGATGACGCCGCGATCGGTTTCGACGTGATATGCGCCGATGTGCTGCGTGATGCCGCCGGCTTCGCCTGCCGCAACCTTGGCACGACGGATGTAGTCCAGCAGCGAGGTCTTGCCGTGGTCAACGTGACCCATGACGGTCACGACCGGCGGACGGGTTTCTGCCTCGGCATTCGTCGGTTCTTCCACGCCGCCAATCAGCAGCGCTTCCGGATCATCCAGCTTGGCCGCGACCGCCTGGTGGCCCATTTCTTCGACCACGATCATCGCGGTCTCCTGGTCCAGCACCTGGTTGATCGTGACCATTTGGCCAAGCTTCATCATCTGCTTGATGACTTCGGCGGCCTTGACTGACATCTTGTGCGCCAGATCGGCCACAGAGATGGTTTCCGGCACATGCACTTCACGCACGACCGGCTCGGTCGGTGCCTGGAAGGCATTGCGGTTGTCGTCGCCATGGCGGTTGCGGCCGCCCTTGGAGCCGGAGCGCCAACCGTCGGCACCGCCGCCGGTGTCGCCGCGCGTCTTCAGGCCACCACGCTTGCCACCACGGTTGTCGTCTTGCCAACCCGACTTGCCACGACCGCCCTTCTTGTCACCCGTAGGCGAACTCGGTGCAGCAGCGGCAGGTGCCGGAGCAGCCGGCTTCTTGGCAGCCGCAGCCGGGCGTGCTTCGCCAGCCGGCTTGACCGGCTTGTGCAGCGTGCCCAACTGCTCGGCCTTTTTGACCTCTTCAGCCTTACGCTCGGCGGGCGTCTTCAGCACACGAGCCGGGGCGCTCATCATCTCGCGGATGGCGCGGGCTTCGGCTTCAGCAGCTTCGCGACGCTTGCGAGCGGCGTCTTCCTCGGCCTTGATCTTGTCGGCAGCAACGCGCGCTTCGTCAGCAGCCTTCTGCGCGGCTTCGCGCTCGGTTGCCAGACGTGCGGCGTCTTCCTCGGCCTTGCGGCGCGGGGCTTCGTCCGACGCTTCAGCGGCAGCGCGGGCTGCAACGGCTTCTTCTTCCGCCTTCTTGGCAGCAAGTTCAGCCTGGCGTTTCTGCTCGGCTTCCGCTGCTTCCTGGCGGGCGCGACGCTCAGCCTCCTCGCGCTCCATCGCTTCCTGGCGCGCCTTCAGCTCGGCTTCCTGCCGGGCTAGCAATTCGGCCTGGCGGCGCTGTTCTTCCTCGCGACGCGCAACTTCCTCGGCATCGACCACCGGTGCAGCTTCTGCGGCCTCCGATTCAGCCTGTGCCGCGTTCGGCTCATCACGCTTGACCAGCACGCGCTTCTTCTTAACTTCCACTTGCACGGTACGCGTCTTGCCGGTGGCATCCGCTTGGCGGATTTCGCTGGTTTCGCGTTTGGTGATCGTGATCTTCTTGCGCGCGCCATCCTCGGCGCTGCCGTGTGCTCGCTTGAGATAGTCGAGCAGTCGGGTCTTGTCCGATTCGGTGATGACGTCTTCCGGCGTCGCCTTTTGCACGCCCGCGGCTTGCAATTGTTCCAGCAGCGCTGATGCGCTACGGTTCAATTCGCCAGCGAGTTGGGCAACTGTTGTGCTTGCCATTCAAACCCTTTCGATGCTTGGTTTCAGTGAGAATTGCGATAAACGATCAACGCTTATGCGACTCACGAAAACCAGTGTTCACGCGCCTTCATGATCAGCGCCTTGGCTTGTTCTTCGTCGACGCCGGTCATCTCGACCAATTCGTCCACGGCCAGCTCGGCCAAGTCGTCACGCGTCTGGATGTTCCCCTCGGCCAGCTTGCCGATCAGCTCCGGGGTCAGCCCCTCGAGGTCGCGCAGGTCTTGCGATACCTTCTCGACCTTTTCTTCCTTCGCCAGCTCCATCGTCAACAGCACGTCCCGAGCGCGGTTGCGCAGCTCGTTGACGGTGTCTTCGTCGAACGCTTCGATTTCCATCATTTCCTGCAGCGGCACGTAAGCCACTTCCTCGAGCGAGCTGAAGCCCTCTTCGATCAGGATGTCGGCAACCTCTTCGTCCACGTCCAGCTTCGCCATGAACAACTGGCGAACGACTGAGCTTTCTTCTGCCTGCTTCTGCGCAGACTCTGCCGGCGTCATGATGTTGATCTGCCAGCCGGTCAACTCCGACGCCAAGCGGACATTCTGGCCGCTACGGCCGATGGCCACGGCGAGGTTTTCCTCGTCGACCACCACGTCCATGCTGTGCTTTTCCTCGTCCACGACGATGGACTGCACTTGCGCCGGCGCCAGCGCACCGATCACAAACTGCGCCGGGTCTTCCGACCACAGCACGATGTCCACAGCCTCGCCGCCAACTTCGTTACGCACAGCCGTCACGCGGGTGCCGCGCACGCCGACGCAGGTGCCAATCGGGTCAATACGCTTGTCGTGCGCAACGACCGCGATTTTCGCACGCACGCCAGGATCGCGCGCGGCGGCCTTGATCTCCAACAGGCCCTGTTCCATTTCCGGCACTTCGTTTTCGAAGAGCTTGATCAGGAACTCTGGGCAGGTGCGCGAAAGCTCGATCTGCGGGCCGCGTGCGGTGCGGTCGACATTCAAGATGTACGCGCGGACGCGGTCGCCCGTGCGCAAATTTTCCTTCGGGATCATCTGGTCGCGGGCCAGCAGCGCCTCGACGCGGCCGGTTTCAACGATCAGGCCCTTCTTGTCGGCGCGCTTGATCGTGCCGGTCATGACCTTCTCGCCACGATCCAGGTAATCGTTCAGGATCTGCTCCCGCTCGGCATCGCGAATGCGTTGCAGGATCACCTGCTTGGCCGCCTGCGCGCCAATGCGGCCGAACTCGACCGACTCGATCTGCTCTTCGACGAAGTCGTCGACATCGAGGTCAGGATTTTGCTCCTTGGCTTCGAACAGCAAAATCTGCTTGTCCGGTTCCTGCAGGCCTGCATCGTCGGGAACGACGAGCCAGCGACGGAAGGTTTCGTGTTCGCCCGACTCACGGTCGATCGCCACGCGCACATCCACGTCTTCTTCAAAGCGCTTCTTGGTCGCGGAAGCCAATGCGGCCTCCAACGCCCCGAACACCACATCCTTGTCGACGTTTTTTTCGCGCGCAAGCGCATCGACGAGCAACAGAACTTCGCGGCTCATTGCTTGTTCCCTTTGTTTCGATTTCCTTTGAAGTCCAGCACAGGCACCAGCCGGGCGCGGTCGAGTTCCGACAGCGTGAATTCCAGCAGCGCGGGGCCTTCCTTGCCCTCAAACTCAAGGCCGATTCGTTCCTGGCCTGGCTCGCCCGTCGGAGCCTGAATGATTCCCGTGAAATTCTTTTGCCCGCCCACCGGCAGGCGCAACGTCACCTTGACCTCAAGGCCGGCGAAGCGCGTGAAGTCGGCCAGCGTGCGCAGCGGGCGGTCCAGCCCGGGCGACGACACTTCCAACCGTTCGTAGTTGACGTTTTCAACTTCGAACACGCGCGTGAGCTGATGGCTCACTTTTTCGCAATCTTCAATGACGATGCCGTTCTCTGCCTGATCGATATACACGCGCAGCAGCCCGGCGGGCGCGCGCTCCACTTCCACCAGCTCGTAACCCATGGCGGTGAGGGTTTTCTCAATCAGATCAGTCAAATGCACGTTTTTCCTGAAGAATTTCCCGGTATGACCAACCTGCGGAAGCAAAAAAAATGGGCGCAACGCCCATATCATTCGCCCATCTTCTGCAGGATGACTTTTGATTAGACTCTCATTGTAATACGTTTCGAGGCAAAACGCAAAAATTGCCTAGAAGCCGCCACAAAATGGGGCGTTGCGACGAACGCCGCACACAACGCCCGCATTTTTAACGCTTACCGCCGCGTTTGCTACCACCGCGCGGCGCCTTATTGCCACTCGGGACACCACCACCACTCTTTCCGGGGCGCTTGCTGCCGGGCGCGCGATTGCCATCACGCATACCACCGCCGCCGGCCGCGCCGCCGCGGCCATTCGGGCGCTCACCCATACGGGTGCGCGCTGTCAGCGTGGTGGGACCACCCACATTGATGTAGCCCATGGACGTTTGCATCGGATCGGGCTGACGCGGGCTCGACGGACGGCGCTGCGCGGGTTGCGCGCGATTACCGTTCTCAACGCCCATACCGCGCGACTGGAAGTTGGCTTCCCCCGCAAAACCGGACGACATCGGCCCCATCAACACCGGCGCGGGCCCACGGCGACGATTGCCCTGGCGGTCTTGCCCACCGCCAGAACTGGCCGTCGGCACCTTCATGCCCAGCGTACCCATCAGCGTACGCACATCGTCGGCCGACACTTCCTGCCAGCGCCCGCGCTTAAGCCCGCGTGGCAATACGAAGCTGCCATAGCGCGTACGGATCAGGCGCGACACGGTCAGGTTGACCGCCTCGAACATGCGCCGCACTTCGCGGTTACGCCCCTCGGTCAGGGCGACGTGGTACCAGTGGTTGACACCTTCGCCGCCGCCATCGACGCAGCGCAGGAAGTTGGCTTCGCCGTCCTGAAGCGGGATGCCGTGCAAGAGCTTCTGACGGTCAGTTTCGGCCAGCTCACCAAGCGTACGCACCGCGTATTCACGCTCAACGCCATAGCGCGGGTGCATGAACCGGTTGGCGATGTCGCCGGAGGTCGTGAAAATCAGCAGGCCCTCGGTATTGAAGTCGAGGCGGCCGACTGCAACCCACTTGCCCGTCTTCATGCGTGGCAACGCGTCGAACACGGTCGGCCGGCCTTCCGGATCGGACTGGCTCACGATTTCACCGGCCGGCTTGTGATACAGCAGCACGCGCGGCGGCTTGTTCGGCAGCTTGCGTTGGATCAGCTTGCCATTCACGCGCACCTGATCGGTCGCGAGAATGCGTTGGCCGATGTGGGCCGGCAGGCCGTTCACGGAGACGCGACCTTGCAGGATCAGGTCTTCCATGTCGCGGCGCGAGCCAAGCCCGGCATCAGCCAAGATTTTGTGCAGCTTGGGAGCGTCGTCGTCGGAGGTCAGTTCGCGCACCTTGGGGGGCTGCGATGCACCTCCAGCGTCAACCTCCGAATCGTACGCGCCGGAAATCACGTATTGGAAGACGTCTTCGGAGCCCTTGCCGCTCTTCAGCCCCTTGCCCCCTCGATTCTGGGTCTGGCCGCCAGCCTTGCCCTGCGGTTTGCCATTGTGGTTCGGCTGCTTGCCACGACCGCCGGCATTCTTGCCGCCAGCGCCTTCCGTACGTTCGCTGCGCTCGGCGCGTTCCGCCGGTTGGCCTTCGCCTTGACGGCGACGGTTCTTGCCGAAACGGCCGCGCGGACCACGTCGCTCCCCCTGGCTTTCTGCTGGCGCCTGTTCTGCCGGAGCAGCACCTTCTGCGGCAACGGTCGCCGGCTCACCAGCCGCCTCTTTCGGCTTGCGTGCCCGTGGCGCGCGGCTCTTGCGCGGTTGCGCAGGCTGGCCGGCGTCCGCACTACCCGCCTCAGCAGCTTCCCCCTCAGGGCGGCCGTCCTGCTGCTGGCGGCGCGAAGCCACAAGGTTGCGCAAGCCTCGGCGCAATCCCTTGCGACGAGGCGCGGCCTCAGTCCCATCACCGCCGTCTTGTCGCGGCGGCTGAGCGTCGGCGTCGGCCGGCATACGTGTATCCATGGAGTCTGACTGGGTGCTCACAACGTCTTCAAAAAATCTAGGGGTTCAGACCATGCACCGACTGTGCGGTGGGCATGGCGTCACGAATGTTCATTGGCGGGAGCCGCAGGCGGCTCGATCGGTGTTTTGTACTCGTCTTCAGTTGCAACCTCGATCGCATTCACTGTTTGCGACTCGGTTTCCAGCGCTGGCTCGCCACCCGCCGCAACCTCAACGGGCTGCGCTGGCGTTTCAGCAATTGCCTCGACGGAAGCCTCGGCAACGGGCGATCCGGCAGAGTCCTCCACCGAAGCCGCTACGCTCTCAGCACCTTCCGGCGCGTCGTTGACCATCGCCGTCAGCTCTTCCACCGCAATTGCACCGCCCTCGAATTCGATGGCGCCCTGCTCCAGCAGGCTCGCCTGCGCCTGGGCGCGGGCATCTTCAAGCGGCGGCAGTTCGTCCAGCGAACGCAAGCCAAGGTCGTCGAGAAACTGCTTGGTCGTCGCATACAGCGCAGGGCGGCCTGGCACGTCGCGATGACCGATGACCTCGATCCAGCCGCGGTCTTCAATCTGCTTGATGACCTGCGTGTTGACCGTCACACCGCGAATGTCTTCGATATCACCGCGGGTGACCGGCTGGCGATAAGCGATGATCGCCAGCGTTTCCATCACAGCGCGCGAATACTTTGGCGGCTTTTCCGGATGCAGGCGATCGAGATACACGCGCATTTCCGGGCGGCTCTGCAGGCGCCAGCCCGAGGCCAGCGCGACCAGTTCGACACCGCGATTCAACCAGTCCTGGCGCAGCTCTTCGAGCAGCACACGGATGGTGTCTGCGGAAACATCTTCGTCGAACAGCTTGCGCAAGTCATTGACTCGCAACGGGTCCTGCGCGCAGATCAGCGCGGTTTCGAGGACGATCTTCGCCTCTTGGGTATTCATCGGGTTGAGCGGCTCGTCATTGCTCGCGCGCGGCCAGTCGCCGTCACGCTTGAGGTTTGTCGTCCCGCCGCGAAGCACGCGGCATTTCTGAATGCTGTTGCCCGCCCGGGCCCGGCACGCGAAGGCCAATTAATTCAATTGGACTCTGCACCAAAACGCAGTGGCTGTGCCCGTAAAGTAGGGCCGGAGGAGCGAGTTGATCCGGTGCCGGTCAGGCACCACAAGGGCAATTTCTTCCGCCGCCATGGGAACGGATACTGCACCGGACGACTACCAAGAAGAACGGCAGCCTGCCCGAGTCGACTGTCCAGGGTGACTCTACCGCTGGATGGCATCGCTTGGCGCCGCGCTTGGGATTGTTGATTTGCGCGGGTGGCGAATCGAATTGTTGTCGATTGTAGGGCAATTTCCAGCGACGCCGCAACCGGGAAGATGCCCTAGCCACCCATCCCAGGCCGGATGGCAATTTCCGCGCGCCTTAAACACCTACAGCACTAGACAGAATCCGTGTGCGTTAAGCATCTCTGGCAACCAGATTGCGTGAACCAGCCCCCAGACCCCAAACCCGGCGATGGCGATGCCGGCCGCGCCCCGCGCCCATCGCTGGCGCGACAGCCCGCGCAGCCACCCAGCCAGACCAGACATCATCAGCAGGTTGGGCAGCGTACCGGCACCAAAAGCGAGCATGACCACGGCCCCGGAGGCGGCGTTGCCCGCCAACAACGCCACAGCCAATGCGCCGTAGACCATGCCACACGGCACCAGCCCCCAGGCCATGCCAGTGAGATAGCGGCGTAGTAACGGCGGCTGACGTTGCAGCCTACTTCCCACCGTGGCGGCCCCTCGAGACAGGCCACCTGCCACGCGGCCAAGCAAGCGCTCAAGCCACACACTGCGCCACGCATCCCCAGCGGAACGAACAAGCAGCAAAACCCCGTAGGCGACCAGCAATGCGCTAGCGAAGGCAAACAAGCCGCGTTGAATCGGCAGCCATTGCTGCCGCCAGACAGTCGCGCCCATCGCACCCATGATTGCGCCCAGCAACGCATAGGTGGTCAGCCGGCCGGCATGCATGACGACCTGCTCAAACCATAGCCGGCGACGGGACACGATCCGCACCGCCACAGCTCCACGTTCGGCCGCGAGTGCGATACCGCTGCACATCGCCAGACAATGCACACCACCGAGCAATGCAATCAGGAAAACGCTCAGAAGCGCTGCGGCACTCATCTTTCTGACGCTCTCTTGATATGGACCAAGGTTTTCGTTTTACTGTTGCGAACTAAGCGTAATCGACGCCTTTTGCCGCATCGGAAATGTCCGAGGACAAGAAGGTCGCCGTTATAATAAGCTGCAGCAGCATCACAAGAATTACTCATTTCACTTTCCCGAAATTCAGTCGCCCCCACCCGTGCTCACTCGAATCGCACTTACCGATCAAGCCTCGCGTTGCTCCACCTGCGTACTAGGGCAAATCTGCCTGCCGGTGGGAATGAACTCGGACGACGTGCGCAAGATGGACGATTTGGTCAGCGAGCGCATCCGCATTAAGAAGGGGCAATCGCTCTATTCCTTGGGCGAGCCGCTGGAAGCGGTTTATGGCATTCGTTTCGGCACGCTCAAAACCCATCTGACGCTTGAAGACGGTCGACACCAGATCACGGGGTTCCACCTGCCGGGTGAAATCGTCGGGCTCGATGGCATTGGCGACATGCGCCACGTGTCGGACGCCACCGCGCTCGAAGATACCGAAGTCTGCGTGGTGCGCTACGACGAGTTGCAGCACCTTTCGCGCCGGCTGCCTTCGCTGCAGCATCAGTTCCTGCGCATCATGAGCAAGGAGATTTCGCAGGATCATCTGATGCTGCTCACGCTGGGCTCCATGCGTGCGGAGGAGCGTCTCGCAGCGTTCCTACTAAACCTCTCGAAGCGTTCGGCCCAGCGTGGATATTCGTCGACCGAGTTTGTCCTGCGGATGAGCCGCGAAGAACTCGGCAGCTATCTTGGTCTGAAGCTCGAAACGGTCAGCCGCCTGTTCTCGCGCTTTGCCGAAGCGGGTCTCATCCAGATCCGCCAACGCCACGTCAAGCTGATCGACCTGGCCGGCCTGCGCCAGGTCATGAGCGGTCAGGCGGCCTAAGCTGCCCTCCATGGCGCCCGCTCAGACGAGCGGGTGTTCATGCGCTTCCAGCTTGCCAATGCCCGGTGACACATAGAGCGTCAGCGCGCTCGACAATCCGCACAACAACCAGAACACAAAGAACGACACGGTGTAGACCGCTTGGGCCGACACCGTGATCTGCTCGCCGAAAAAACGCAGGTCTGCGGGGTCGACCACCGCGAAGACCACCAGCTCAGCCAGCGCGGCCGACAGAAATGCCGGCCACAGAATCCACATCAGCAGTCGACGCTTCATCGGGCCTCCGTGTGAATGGCATGCGCCGGCGTCACGACCGTCTTTTCAACGACCAAACCGCGCCGCACGACGTTGTCATGAATAACAGCGTCGGGATGCGACACCGCCAGCCAGATTGTGACGCCGCAGCCGACCATGGCGACGAACGGCCCTGCCATCAGCAGCCACGGCCAGGGCTCGCGCCACCAAGGACGGGCCTGTGCGGAAGATTGCGTTGCGTGCATCGTTGCCTCCTGTTGGGGATGCCGCATCAGCGCGGCACGATGAAGCTCGACGGTTCGCGCAGTACGAGGCTGTCGCTACCGCTGTCTGCATGGATGACGAAACGGATTTTGTGCGAGCCGGGGGCGGCATCGTCGGCCGGCCGGCGTACGCGCACTGGCAGCAGCCGGTTAGCCGCCGGCGGCAGTTCCAATGTGGTCGACTCGCCGCGACCGCCCTCCACGTCCAGTTCCGGCATGCCCTCTGCAGTGATGGTCACGCGCATGGGGTGCTCGGAGGCGTTCATCAGTTGCAGGCGATAAACGTTCTCGATCTTGCCGCCGTCCACTTCACGCGCCAGTGCCCCACGATCACGAATGACGTCAACCTTGAGTGGCTGCCGCATGGCCAACGCCACGATGAACCCGGTGAAGAGCACCAGCATGATCCCGGTATAGATCAGCACACGCGGACGCAGCAGATGTCGCCGGGCTTCCTTCGGGCTGAGCCGATCAAGCATCGCGCGTTCTGACGTGTAGCGAATCAGACCGCGCGGGTAGCGCATCTTGTCCATGACCTGGTCACAGGCGTCAATGCAAGCACCGCAACCGATGCATTCGTATTGCAGCCCTTGACGGATGTCGATGCCGGTCGGGCACACCTGCACGCAGATGCTGCAGTCGACGCAAGCACCCAGACCCTGAGCTTCGAAATCGGCGTTGCGCGAACGGCTGCCGCGCGGCTCGCCGCGCTGGGTGTCGTAAGTCACAACATAGGTATCGGGATCGACCATCACGCTCTGGAAACGAGCGTAGGGACACATGTACCGACAGACTTGCTCGCGCATGAAACCGGCGTTGCCCCACGTCGCAAATGCGTAGAACAGCATCCAGAATGTCTGCCAAGGACCGAGCGACAGCGTCCAGGTCTCCATGCCCAGATCGCGGATTGGCGTGAAGAAGCCCACAAAGGTGAAGCCTGTCCACAGGGCGATGAGGATCCAAGCCGAATGCTTTGCGGCCTTCAGGCGGAATTTGCGCAGACTCCAACGCTCACCGTCGAGGCGGATGCGCGCGAAGCGATCTCCTTCGATGTGCCGCTCGATCCACATGAAAATCTCGGTGTAGACCGTCTGCGGACAGGCATAGCCGCAAAAGAGCCGCCCCGCCACCGCCGTAAATAGAAACAGCGCCAGCGCCGACAGCACCAGCAGCAACGTCAGATAGATGACATCCTGCGGCCACAACACGAGGCCAAAGAGGTAGAACTTGCGTGCGCCCAGGTCGAACAGCACTGCTTGGCGACCGTTCCACTGGAACCACGGCAAGCCATAAAAGATGGCTTGCGTGGCCAGCACCAGCCAGACGCGCCAACGCGCAAAGGCGCCGGTCACGGCGCGTGGATAAATCTTGCGCCGGACCTCATAGAGCATCTGCTCGGTGGGTGCGTCTTCGGCGCCCGCCGCCGCAGTGGCGGGCGTCATCGGGCGCCAGGCTGGTTCTTTGTCGCTCATTGCGCGTGACTCGTATTGCTATTCGACAGACCCCATACATAGGCCGCCAGCATGCGGATCTTCTCCGGCGAGAGCAGGTTCTCGTGCGCCGGCATCGTGTTGTCACGACCCTTGAGAATGGTCTCGACGATGGTTGCTTCCGAACTGCCGTACAGCCAGACGCGGTCGGTCAGGTTAGGTGCGCCAAGTGTCTGATTGCCCTTGCCGCTTGCCGTGTGGCAGGCCGCGCAGACCGACTTGAACGTCGGTTCACCACGCGCTGCCTTGATCGGGTCGTAAGACAGGCCCGACAGCGAGCGCACGTAGTTGGCCACGTTGACAGCCTGGTTGCCATCCACCACAGCAGCCAGCGATGGCATGACACCGTGACGCCCCTTGGTGATGGTGGTCAGGATCGTCTCGGGCTCGCCGCCGTACAGCCAGTCGCTGTCGGTCAGGTTCGGGAAGCCCTTCGAGCCGCCGGCGTCGGAGCCGTGGCACTGCGCGCAGTTGTTCAGGAACAGGCGCTGGCCGATCTCATGGGCCTGCGGGTCGGCGGCGATCTGCTTGATGTCCATGCTGGCATAACGCTCATAGACCGGACGGACCTGTGCATCGGCTGCAGCGCGCTGCGCGGCCAATTCGCCCCGTGTCGAGAAACCGAGGGCGCCGCCGTATGAACCCAACCCCGGGTAGAGGATCAGGTACCCCAACGCAAAGATGCACGACAGCAGGAACATCCACATCCACCAGCGTGGCAGCGGGTTGTTCAGTTCGCGCAGGTCGCCGTCCCATACATGGCCGGTGTCCTCGCCCGCGCTATGACCGGGCGCAATCTGAATGCGCCTCTGCGAAAACAGCAACCAGACACACCACACGATGCCAACCAAGGCGATCGCTGCGATGTAATACCCCCAGAACTCCGAAATGAAGTCGCTCATGATTCTGTGTCCTTATTGATGCGGGCGCGACGCGTCTGCGCGCGCACCGGCGACCTCGGCCTCATCGGGCAGCAGGAACGGCAGCATGGCCGATTCCGCATTCGCAGCGCGGCGATGCGCGGAGAATGCCCACCAGGTAATGCAGACGAACAACACGAGGAAGACGGCAGTCGCAATTGCACTCAGCATGGCCATGGCTTACTCCTTGGCTGCAACGGTGGCAGGCGCAGCAGCCGGAGCGACAGCCACGTCCCGGACGTTACGCAGCTCCACGCCAAGGCCTTGCAGATAGGCGACCACGGCGTCTTCTTCCGTTTTGCCTGCGAGTTGCTCGCGCGCCCCGGCAATCTGGGCATCCGTGTACGGAACACCCAGCTGACGCAGGACATGCATCTTCTTTTCGATGTCACTGTTGTCCAGCGGCGTCTTCGAGAGCCACGCATATGACGGCATGTTCGACTCAGGCACCACTTCACGCGGATCACGCAGGTGGATGCGATGCCAGTCGTCCGAATAGCGCTGCCCAACGCGCGCCAGATCCGGGCCCGTGCGCTTGGAACCCCACAGGAACGGGTGATCGAACACCGACTCGCCAGCCAGCGAATAGTGGCCGTAGCGTTCGGTCTCAGCGCGAAGCGTACGCACTTGCTGAGAGTGGCAGCCAACGCAGCCTTCGCGGATGTAGATATCGCGCCCCGCCAGCCGCAGCGGTGAATACGGGGCGATGCCCTTGACCGGTTCAGTGGTCGAATGCTGGAAGAACAGCGGCAAGATCTGCACCAGGCCGGCAATGCTGACGACGACGAGCGTCATCACGATCAGCAAGCCGATGTTCTTTTCCAGCGTCTCGTGCGAGAAAAACTTGTTGGATTGATTGCTCATGTTCCCCTCCTCACTGAGCCGCGACCATCGGGGTCTGGGCCGATTGAGGAATCGGTGCATCGATTGCCTTGCTGCCCTGGATGGTCTTGAACACGTTGAATGCCATCAGCAGCATGCCGCCCAGGAAGCACAGGCCGCCAGCCAAACGAATCAGGTAGAACGGGTACGTTGCCTTCACCGCTTCGACAAAGCTGTAGGTCAGCGTGCCGTCAGCCTCGGTGGCGCGCCACATCAGGCCCTGCATCACGCCGGCTACCCACATGGCAGCGATGTAGAGCACCACGCCGATGGTCGCCACCCAGAAGTGGACCTCGATCAGGCGCGTGCTGTACATCTTCTGCTGGCCGAAGAGGCGCGGGATCATGTAGTACATCGAGCCGATAGTGATCATTGCCACCCAGCCCAGGGCGCCGGAGTGCACGTGGCCGATCGTCCAGTCGGTGTAGTGCGACAGCGCATTCACGGTCTTGATGGACATCATCGAGCCCTCGAACGTCGCCATGCCGTAGAACGACAGTGCCACCACGAGGAACTTCAGGATCGGATCGGTGCGCAGTTTGTGCCAGGCACCCGAGAGGGTCATGATCCCGTTGATCATGCCGCCCCACGATGGGGCCAGCAGAATGAGCGAGAACACCATGCCCAGCGACTGCGCCCAGTCGGGCAGCGACGTGTACTGGAGGTGGTGCGGACCCGCCCACATGTAGGTGAAATTCAGCGCCCAGAAGTGGACGATCGAGAGGCGATACGAATAGATCGGACGCTCGGCCTGCTTGGGCACGAAGTAATACATCATGCCCAGGAAGCTGGTGGTCAGGAAGAAGCCCACTGCGTTGTGGCCGTACCACCATTGCACCATCGCATCCTGCACGCCGGCATAAGCCGAGTACGACTTCCACATCGACACCGGCAACTCAGCGTTGTTGACGATGTGCAGCAGCGCAATCGTGATGATGTAGGCGCCGAAGAACCAGTTGGCCACGTAGATGTGCCGGGTCTTGCGCTTGACGATTGTGCCAAAGAACACGATCGCGTAGGCCACCCACACCACGGTGATCAGGATGTCGATCGGCCATTCGAGTTCGGCGTATTCCTTCGAGCTTGTGTAGCCCAGCGGCAGGGTGATGGCGGCTGCCACGATCACTGCCTGCCAGCCCCAGAACGTGAAGGCGGCGAGCTTGTCGGAAAGCAGGCGCACCTGGCAGGTACGCTGCACGATGTAGTAAGACGTCGCAAACAGAGCGCTGCCGCCAAACGCAAAGATGACGGCATTCGTGTGCAGAGGACGCAGCCGACCATAGGTCAGCCAAGGCACCCCGAAATTCAGTTGCGGCCAGATCAACTGGGCCGCGATCAGCGCACCGACCGCCATACCGACGATGCCCCAGACGATCGTCATGATCGAGAACTGGCGAACAACGCGGTAATTGAAGGTCTGGGTGGGCTGCAACGCGCTGGACGATTGCATGCTTGCTCCCCGAGAGTGTTGGTTTGATAGGGTCATGTTAAGAATGGGGCGACATTCGAGTCTTGATGTGCGTCAAGGCACCCCAGCCAACGTGGTCAAGTAGTTCCGTCCCGCGACATTGCGTCACGCGCCGGGGTATCAGGGTCCAGCAGAATCGATTCAGCAGGCGCCTTGAGATCGTCGTACTGGCCCGAGCCGACGGCCCACCACAGCACCCCGACAATCGCCACCACCAACATCAGCGACAGCGGAATCAGCAGGAATAGCGTTTCCATTTCGGCTCCTTAAGCGGCGCGCGACAAACGCCACGCATTGAGCGCCACCAGCAACGACGACACCGACATGCCGATGCCCGCCACCAGCGGCGACAACCACCCCAGCGTGGCGAGCGGAATGCAGATCGCGTTGTAGGCGAAAGCCCAGCCGAGGTTCTGGCGCACCACGCGCAACGTGCGACGGCCAATCGACACGGCCTCGCTAATGGCAAACAGGCGAGGCTCGGTGAGGATGGCATCCGCGCCGGCCTGGGCCAGCGGCGCACCCGACCCAATGGCAATGGAGACCTGCGCCTGCGCGAGCAACGGCGCATCGTTGATGCCGTCGCCGACGGCCAGCACGCGGGCGCCGTCTGCCTGCAGCTTGCGCACGTAGGCACGCTTGTCTTCGGGGCTGGCGCCGCCCACGGCGCGGTCGATGCCAAGGCGGTTGGCCCACCAGTGCACAGTCTCAGGCGCATCGCCAGAAACGAGATGCAAGCGCAATCCTTGTGCGCGCAACGCACTCAGGCATGCAGGCGCATCGGCACGTGGCGTATCGGCCAGCGTGAAGCGCGCGAGCGGTTGACCATCGCGGCCGAGCCAGACCGACGTGCATGCGGCCGCTGGCGGCACCTCCTCCATCGGCGCTTCCGTGCCGTAACGAATGGAAGCAACCGGCTGATCTGCGTAGTGCGCGACCGCGAACGACTGCGTGCCAAGACGCACCAATTGGCTATCAGCCACGGCATACACGCCCTGCCCTGGCACGTTGGTCACGCGCCCCAACGTTGGCAACGGCATTTCAGCGGAGGTGGCGGCGCGCAACGACTGGGCAATCGGATGATTCTCGGATTGCTCCATCGCGCATGCCAGTGCGAGGCAGTGCTCGGCATCCACGTCGGCGAAGGTCTCGATGCTCAGCAAGCGCAGACGCCCCTCGGTGAGCGTACCGGTCTTGTCGAGCAGCACGTCCGTCACGGCTGCCAGGCTCTCGATGGCGTGGCCGCGCGTGACCAGCACACCGCGCCGTGCCAGGGCACCACTCGCCGCGGCCAGCGCAGACGGCGTAGCCAGCGACAACGCGCAGGGGCAACTCACCACCAGCACCGCCACGGTGACGGCAAACATGCGTGTCGGATCGATCCACCACCACGCGATCGCCGTCAGCAGCGCCCAGCCGAGCAGCACTGCCACAAAGCGCCCGGCCACACGATCGGCGAGTTCAGCCATGCGGGGCTTGTCTGTCAAGGCGCGTTCAAGCAGATCGACGATGGCGGCAAGGCGCGTCTGGGCGCCCACGCGGTTGACACGCACGCGAATGGCGCTGACGACGTTGTAGCTGCCCGCCAGCACGGTCGCGCCCACGTCACGCGGGCGCGGCACGCTTTCACCGGAGAGAAGCGATTCGTCGATCTCAGTGGTGCCGCGTTCAATGGTGCCGTCGGCGGGCAGAACTTCACCGGCGCGCACTTCCACGCAATCGCCTTGCTGCAAGGCTGCAACGGGGATGGTCTCGAGCACGCCGCTTTCGGCGTTGAAGCGCCGGCAAGTAGCCGGCAACTGATGCACCAACGCTTCGGCACCGGAAGCCGCACTCTGCCGCGCACGCAGTTCGAGATAGCGCGCCGCCAGCAGGAAAGCGACGAACATCGTCACGGAATCGAAGTACGTCTCGCCATGACCGCGCAAGGTCGCCAGCACACTGGCAATGAACGCCGCGCCGACCCCCAGCGCCACGGGCACATCCATGCCGACGTGCGCATGCCGTACTTGCCGCCACGCATTGATGAAAATGGGCCGCGCAGAAATCAACACCACCGGCACGGTCAGCATCAGGCTGGCCCACTGCATCAGGCGCGTCTGGCTCGCGGGGATATCGCTGCCGTGCAGATACACCGGCCACGCGTACATCATCACTTGCATCATCCCGAGCATCGCCAGTCCCAAGCGGATCAGCAGGCTGCGGCGTTCACGCGCTTCGGCAGTGCGGCGAGCGGATGGCTGGTCTGGCCACGCTTCGTAACCGACGTCGGCAATCGCGGCAAACACCGCAGACAGCCGCATCGCCCCAGCGTCTCCGACGATGCGCGCGCGTTCCGTGGCGTAATTGACAGTGGCTTCGCGCACGCCTGGCACTCGCGAGAGCGCGCGCTCGATCAGCCATACACACGCGGCGCAACGCATGCCGCTGATGGCAAGAGAAAGTTCTTCCGCGCCGTCAGCGCGTGTGCGTACGAAGCGCTCACGCATGACGGGCAGATCGTAGGTTGCCCAAACGGCTTCGGCTTCGGTGCGACGGTCACCTTCGATGGGCTTGGCGAAGGCGATTGGGCCATCATAGACGTGACCCATGCCGGAGGCGTGCAGCGTTTGCGCAACAGCCTGACAGCCGGCACAGCAAAATTCCCGGGACTTGCCGCCGATCTCAGCGTGGACGGCGGTGTCGCCCTCCAGTGGCGACGCGCAGTGATAGCAAGTGATGTGCGACGCGCCTGCCCCGCTCGGGCCGATAGGCGAGCCTATGCCGTCAACCGGCGCGGTTGGATAGTTGGGGGCGAATATCGTCGTCATTATGGGGACGATGCTAGCCAGCATCCCCCGGCGCGCCCTTGATGCGCATCAAGCACGGCGCAATAAGAATCAACCCGAGATGCGATTCTCAGCGCACTTCAACCGCCCCTACCCTCCCATAAAAAAATAGGCCGCCTATATTGGATAGCTGCACCAGGCAAACAGGAGGGCCCGACATGGCAACCGAATTCAGCCTGTACAACATCCACTGTGAATGGGGTGAGCACGGAGCATCCGCGCTGGCGCCGCATTGCGACGCCGTCATCGTGGTGGACGTGCTGTCCTTCTGTACTTGTGTGGATGTAGCCGTGGCGCGCGGGGCACGCATCTATCCGTACCCATGGCGTGACGCCAGCGCTGAAACCTTCGCACGCCGCGCCGGCGCCATGCTGGCGGGCTACAACCGCAGCCAGGCGGGGTATACGCTCTCGCCAGCGTCGCTGCGTGAATTACCAATCGGCAGCAACCTGGTCCTGCCCTCGCCTAATGGTGCAACGCTCGCGCTCGCCACCGGATCGACGCCGACGTTTGCAGGTTGTCTGCGCAACGCGCGCGCCGTGGCAGAAGCCGCATCGCGGCTGGGCCGTCGCGTGGCCGTGGTAGCGTCAGGAGAGCGCTGGGCCGATGGCAGCCTGCGCCCGGCCCTTGAAGACTGGCTGGCCGCCGGTGCGATCGTGCATCACCTTTCGGAAACGGTGGCGGGGTTCCTGCCGCAAGCGCTGTCGCCCGAAGCGCTCGCCGCCCGCGCGATCTATCGCGAGGCGTCGCAGACAGGCATGATGAAAGCGTGGTTGCTCGATTCCGTGTCGGGCCGGGAGCTGTGCGAACGGGGCTTTACCGAAGACGTGACCATGGCTTCGCAAACCGATGTGAGCAACGTCGCCCCCATGCTGGTGGAAGGCGCGTTCCGGAACGTCAACCGCAAGACCGAGCGTCTGCCACAGGACTTCTTTGGCGCAAACCTGCGGCCCTCGCAGGCACCGCCGTCGCACCGCAACCCGCCGCCGACGTCACACTAGGCGGTTGCCACCGGGAGAAGTCAGGTCAGTGATGTGTCGACCTCACGTCGAGGCGCCTCGAGGTATTCGCGCGACTGCATCTCGACGATACGCGACACGGTGCGCTGGAATTCATTGGCCATCTGGCCTTCGGTGTACAGCTCGTCCGCCGGCACCTCCGCCGACATCAGCAGCTTGACCTTGTGGTCGTAGAACACGTCGATCAGCCACGTGAAGCGGCGTGCCTCGGACGCCATGCGCGGCGTCATCTTCGGCACATCGGCCAGGATAACGGTGTGAAAGCGCGAGGCGATTTCCAGGTAATCGTTCTGTGAGCGCGGGCCACCGCACAGCGTGGCGAAATCGAACCAGACCACGCCGCCGGCCTTGCGCGCCGCGCGAATCTCACGGTGCTCGATGCGCAGCACCGGCGATTCGTCCGGCGCTTCCGCCACTGCCGCAAACGCATCGCGCAACGCCGAGTTGGCCTTGGCACCCAACGGCGTGTAATACGCCCGCACCTGCTCCATCGCTCGCTTGCGGTAATCAACGCCCGCGTCGACGTTGAGGACGTCGAGCTTCTCCTGCAGCAGCGCAATGGCCGGCAGCACGCGGTCGCGGTGCAGGCCGTCCGGATACAGCAAGTCGGGCCGATCGTTGGACGTCATCACAAACTGCACGCCGTTGGCAAACAACTGATCGAGCAAGCGGTGCAGGATCATCGCGTCGGCAACGTCGCTGACGTGGAATTCATCAAAACAGATCAAGCGGTAGCGCTTGGCGATGCGACGGGCCAGCTCGTCCAGCGGATCAGCGCGGCCGCGCAGCTCTTCCAGTTGACGATGCACTTCGCGCATGAACTCGTGAAAGTGCAGGCGCGTCTTACGCACCAACGGCACGCAGCTATAGAACGCATCCATCAGGAACGACTTGCCGCGCCCCACCCCGCCCCACATGTAGACGCCACGGGGCAAATCCGGGCGCACGAGCATCTTGCGCAGCGCAGTCGAACGACGGGCCTTGTAGGCAAGCCATTCGTCGTAGCACCGCTGCAGGCGATCGACGGCGCGCTGTTGCGCTTCGTCGGGCCGATAGCCGCGCGCCTTCAATTCCTGTAGGTAGGTTTCCTGGACGTTCATCTGCTTGATCTGCATGGGGCACCGTTTGCGGGCCCAGATGGACCGATGCCCGGCAATCTTGTGGATTCACCGGGCATCGTACTTGCCTTGCGGCTTGCGATTTACATATTGAGCTGACGCTTGTCGACCGCCAGCGCAGCTTCGCGCATCACTTCCGACATCGACGGGTGCGGATGGCAGATACGGCCGATGTCTTCAGCTGCAGCCTTGAACTCCATCGCCACCACGGCTTCGGCAACCAGGTCCGAAGCGTTGGCTGCCACGATGTGCACGCCCAGGATTTCATCGGTCTTCGCATCGGCGATGACCTTCACGAAACCATCGGATGCGCCCATGCCCAGTGCGCGGCCGTTAGCAATGAACGGGAACTGGCCGGCCTTGGTCTCGCGGCCTTCGGCCTTGAGCTGCTGTTCGGTCTTGCCCACCCATGCAATTTCCGGGTAGGTGTAGATGACCCACGGAATGCAGTTGTAGTCGATGTGCGGCTTCTGGCCAACGATGCGCTCGGCCACGGCCACGCCTTCGTCTTCTGCCTTGTGCGCCAGCATCGGGCCACGCACCACGTCGCCGATCGCCCACAGGTTCGGCAGCTTGGTCGCGCAGTGTTCGTCCACCTCGATAAAGCCACGCTGATCCGCCGCCAGGCCGATCGCTTCCAGGCCCAGGTTGTCGGTGTTCGGCACGCGGCCGATCGACACGATCAGCTTGTCGCACTCCAGCACTTGCGCAGCGCCGGCAGCGTCGGTGTAGTTCACCTTCACGCCCTTGCCCGACGATTCGATCTCGCCGACCTTCACGCCGACGTTGATCTTCAGGCCCTGCTTGGTCAGCAGCTTGTTGGCTTCCTTGGCAACGGATTCGTCAGCCGCACCGAGGAAGCTCGGCAGCGCTTCGAGAATCGTCACTTCGGCACCCAGACGGCGCCACACCGAACCGAGCTCGAGGCCGATCACGCCAGCACCGATCACGCCCAGCTTCTTCGGCACTTCGCCAAACTTCAGTGCGCCTTCGTTGTCGGCGATGGTCACGTTGTCGACCTTCACGCCCGGCAGATGACGAGCCTTAGAGCCCGTAGCGATGATCACGTGCTTGGCCGTCACGACTTCCGTGCCGGCCTTGCCTGCGATCTCGACCTGATAGCCCGCCTCCGTCTTGCCGACGAACTTGCCGTGGCCTTTGAGCAGCGTCACCTTGTTCTTGCGGAACAGGAACTCGATGCCCTTCGTCATCTTGCCGACGATGTCGTCCTTGCGCTTGAGCATCTTGGCCACGTCGACCTTGACGCCATCCACCGTGATGCCGTGGTCGGCCAGGTGGTGGTTCACGTTCTCGAACTCTTCCGACGAGGCCAGCAGCGCCTTCGAGGGAATGCAGCCGACATTCAGGCAGGTGCCGCCCAGGCGCGGCTCGCCCTTCGGGTCGTCGTAGGCGTTGTCTTCGCAGCAGGCCACGTTCAGGCCCAGCTGGCCAGCGCGGATGGCGGCGATGTAACCGCCAGGGCCGGCGCCGATCACCAGCACGTCAAATTCTTTGCTCATGGAGAAATCCTTTAGTCCGTCGCTCCCGCACAAGCGGGAACGTCAACAAGCGGTTTAAACCTGTTCACGGTCCGTAGCGAGCGGGCCGAGGTTGGTCCGACGAATTTGCCAAAATCGGCAGCCGTACGTGGGTACGGCGAGTATCACAGGGCCAAGATCGGGCCGCGCAGTAGGAACGTGGGCAGGTTTACAGGTCCAGCAGCAGGCGGGCCGGGTCTTCCAGCGCTTCCTTCATCGCCACCAGGCCCAGCACAGCTTCGCGGCCGTCGATGATTCGGTGGTCATAGGACATGGCCAGGTAGTTCATCGGGCGAACCACGACTTGGCCGTTCTCCACCACAGCGCGATCCTTGGTGGCGTGCACGCCCAGGATGGCCGATTGCGGCGGGTTAATGATCGGGGTCGACAGCATCGAGCCGAACGTGCCGCCGTTCGAGATCGAGAACGTACCGCCGGTCAGGTCGTCCAGCGTCAGCTTGCCGTCCTTGGCCTTCTGGCCGAACTCGGCAATCTTCTTCTCGATATCGGCCAGGCTCATCTGGTCGGCATTGCGCAGGATGGGCACCACCAGGCCACGCGGCGAGCCGACAGCGATACCGATGTCGAAATAGCCGTGGTAGACGATGTCGTTGCCGTCAACCGACGCGTTGATCACGGGGTACTTCTTCAGCGCGTGGACAGCGGCCTTCACGAAGAACGACATGAAGCCCAGCTTCACGCCGTGGGTCTTCTCGAACTGGTCCTTGAACTTGGCGCGCAAGTCCATCACCGGCTTCATGTTGACTTCGTTGAAGGTGGTGAGGATCGCGTTGGTCGATTGCGACTGCACCAGGCGCTCGGCGATACGGGCGCGCAGGCGGCTCATCGGCACGCGCTCTTCCGGACGGTCGCCCAGGGCGGCGAAGTCCACCGGTGCAGCGACTTGCTGCAGCGCCGGACGTGCGGCTTGCGGTGCAGCAGCGGCAGCCGGCTTGGCGCCACCAGCCACAGCACCCAGCACGTCGCCCTTGGTGATGCGGCCATCGCGGCCCGTGCCGGCCACTTGGCCAGCCGACAGATTGTTCTCAGCCATCAGCTTGGCAGCCGACGGCATGGCCACGCCACCCGCTGCAGCTGCAGCCGGAGCGGCAGCAGCCGGTGCCGGCGCAGCGGCTGCAGGAGCCGGTGCAGCAGCAGCCGGAGCGGCGGCGCCTGCCTTGCCTTCGGTGTCGATCTTGGCCAGCAGCTGCTCCGACGTCACGGTTGCGCCGTCCGCCACCAGCACTTCAGCCAGCACGCCAGCCGACGGGGCCGGCACTTCCAGCACGACCTTGTCGGTCTCGACTTCGATCAGGATTTCGTCCTGGGCCACGGCTTCGCCCGGCTTCTTCTTCCAGGAGATCAGCGTGCCTTCTTCAACGGACTCGGAAAACTGCGGGACCTTGACTTCAACGATAGCCATTTCGGTGCTTCCTTGGATTCATGTGCACGTGCTCCTCTTGTTCGGGAGCCGCGCCAATTCGATATACGGTGGAATTCGGGAGCGAAGATGCGTCAAGGCGACAGCCGAAGCTGCCGCCCTGGTGCAGATGTCGCTTACTTGTTCAGCACGAAGCCCTTGAGCTTGCCAAACGCGGCATCGATCAGCGCCTTCTGCTGCTCGTTGTGCTTCGCGTAGTAGCCCACGGCCGGAGATGCCGATGCCGGGCGGCCTGCGTAGCCCAGCTTCTGACCTTCGGTCATGTTCTCCAGGATGTAGTGCTGCACGAAGAACCAAGCGCCCTGGTTCTGCGGCTCGTCCTGGCACCACACGACTTCAGCAAGGTTCGGATACTTCTTCAGCTCGGCTGCGAACGCCTTGTGCGGGAACGGATAGAGCTGCTCCACACGGATGATGGCTGTGTCGGTCAGGCCACGTTCCTTACGAGCGTTGACCAGGTCGTAGTAGACCTTGCCCGAGCAGGCCACGATGCGCTTGACCTTGGCGGCGTTCAGATCTTCGGCCGTATCGGCGATCACCGTCTCGAAATGGCCCTTGGCCAGATCCGACAGCGGCGACACAGCGTCCTTGCTGCGCAGCAGCGACTTCGGCGTCAGGATGATCAGCGGCTTGCGGAACATCCGGATCATCTGGCGACGCAGCAGGTGGAAGATTTGCGCCGGCGTGGTCGGCTGCACCACTTGCATGTTGTGGTCTGCGCAGAGCTGCAGGTAACGCTCCATGCGTGCCGAGCTATGCTCCGGACCTTGACCTTCGTAGCCGTGCGGCAGCATCAGCGTCAGACCCGAGGCACGACCCCACTTCACTTCGCCCGACGAGATGAACTGGTCGATCACCACCTGTGCACCGTTAGCGAAGTCACCGAACTGGGCTTCCCAGATCACCAGGGTGTTCGGCTCAGCCGACGAATAGCCGTACTCGAAGCCCATCACGGCCTCTTCCGACAGCACGGAGTCGATCACCGTAAAGGGAGCTTGGCTCTCCGACACATTCTGCAGCGGGATGTAGCTGCCGGCGTCCCAACGCTCGCGGTTCTGATCGTGCAGGACTGCGTGACGGTGCGTGAACGTACCGCGACCAGCATCCTGACCGGTGATACGCACCGGGTAGCCAGACGCCACCAGCGATGCGAAAGCAAGGTGCTCGCCCATGCCCCAGTCCAGCGACAGCTCGCCCTTGCCCATCTTGGCGCGGTTGTTGACAACGTTCTCAACCAGCGGGTGCAGCTTGAAGTGATCCGGGATGGCGGTGATGCGCTCGGCCAGACGCTTGAGTTCGGCCATCGGCACAGCGGTATCGGCGGCATCCGTCCACTTGCGGTTCAGGAACGGCATCCAGTCCACAGCGAACTTGTTCTTGAAGTTCGACAGCACCGGGTCGACCGTGTGCTTGCCCGCGTCCATGGCAGCACGGAATTCCTGCACCAGGGTGTCCGGCTCTTCAGTCTTCAGCGTGTTCTGCGTGACAAGCCTGTCTGCGTAGAGCTTGCGCGTGCCGGGGTGCGTGCCGATCTTCTTGTACATCAGCGGCTGCGTCATCGCCGGCGTGTCTTGCTCGTTGTGGCCGAGCTTACGGAAGCAGATGATGTCGACCGCGATGTCCTTTTGGAACTCGGTACGGTAGTCCACGGCCAGTTGCATGGCCAGCACGACGGCTTCCGGATCGTCGCCGTTCACGTGCAGGACCGGCGCTTCGATCATCTTGACCACGTCGGTACAGTACAGCGTCGAGCGCGAGTCGCGCGGGTCCGACGTCGTGAAACCGATCTGGTTGTTGATGACGATGTGGATCGTGCCGCCCGTGCCGTAACCGCGCGTTTGCGCGAGGTTCAGCGTTTCCATCACGACGCCCTGGCCGGCGAAGGCTGCGTCACCGTGGACTTGCACAGCCAGCACTTGCGCGCCGTGCTTGTCGCCGCGGCGCTCCTGACGCGCCTTGACCGAGCCTTCCACGACCGGGTTGACGATTTCCAGGTGCGACGGGTTGAACGCCAGCGACAGGTGGACGGGGCCGCCCGGGGTGGTCACGTCGCTCGAGAAGCCCTTGTGGTACTTCACGTCGCCGGCCGGCAGGTCGTCCACGTGCTTGCCTTCGAATTCGGCGAACAGGTCGGCGGGCATCTTGCCCAGCGTGTTGACCAGCACGTTCAGACGGCCGCGGTGGGCCATGCCGATCACGATTTCCTGCACGCCCTTGGCGCCGGAATGCTGGATCAGTTCGTCCATGGCCGCGATGAAGCTCTCGCCGCCTTCCAGCGAGAAACGCTTCTGACCGACGTACTTGGTATGCAGGAAGCGCTCGAGGCCTTCAGCGGCTGTCAGGCGTTCCAGGATGTGCTTCTTCTTTTCAGCCGAGAACGTCGGCTTGGAGCGGATGGTTTCCAGACGCTCTTGCCACCAGCGCTTTTGGGCCTGGTCGCTGATGTACATGAACTCAGCGCCGATCGAGCCGCAGTACGTTTCGCGCAGGTTGTTGACCAGCTCGCGCAGGCTCATCGATTCCTTGCCGAAATACGTGTTGCTGGCATTGAAGATGATGTCCTGGTCGGCTTCGGTGAAACCGTAGAAAGCCGGGTCCAGATCCGGCACAGGCGGGCGCTCCTGACGCTTGAGCGGATCAAGATCGGCCCAACGCAGGCCCACATTGCGGTACGCGGCGATCAGCTGCGTAGCCGACACGCGCTTGCGACCCATATCGGAATCGGCAGACGCGACAATCGTCTTGATCGGGCCGGACTTGGCGCGCTCAGCGAACGACGTGACGATGGGGGCGTGGGGGATATCCCGGGCGTTGGAACCGTCGACGGCGGGGACGTTCTGCAGCGCATCGAAGTACGCGCGCAGTGCCTCGCTAACGGACGTGGGATCTTGAAGGTACGCTTCGTACTGATCTTCAACGTAGGCGGCGTTACCGCCGGACAGGTACGAAGTGTCCAGGTACTGCTTATACAGCTCTGTCATGGGGCGCTCACTTTTCTCCGGGTCTGCCGGAGTTCAGCGGGTTCATCAACCTTCCGCGACACGGCTTGACCGGTTAGCGGATCGCAAACTAAATCGCCTGAAATCACCTGGTCGGACCGGATCGCGCAAGGCAGAAAAGAGGTACCGAGACAGCTTTTACAGACAAGTTGTGCGGGAAGGACCTAAGTCTTCACGGAGCGGAAGCATAGCATGTTTATAAGCAATATTCCGATTCTTTGACGTGACAAACGACGCTTGTTATGCCACGCCAAAGCCATGTTTTCATCACATTCAGGCGGGCGAAATACGGTCCACCCAATCGGTGATCAAGCCGTCCAGTCCCGCGCCCCAGAGCAGATGCGCGCGATCCAGGTCGTTGACCGTATAGCAGCAGACGCGAAATCCTGCGGCGTGTGCCTCGTCAATGATTTCGGGCGTGAGTTCGCGATGGTTGGCGTCGAGTGCCACACAATCCAATGCGCGCAGGCGATCGAGCCAATCGGCGGGGAGCTTGTCGAGCAGCAATGCGCGCGGCAATTCCGGCGCAGCTTCGCGTGCGGCGGCCAAGGCTTCTTCGGAGAACGACGACAGCAGCGGCGGCACGTCGGCGCCGGCCCACAGCGTGCGGGCGTCGAGCGCCACAGCCGCGCCCGTGCGCCACTCCGCGCCTGGCACCGGCTTGATCTCGATATTGGCGAGGAAGTTGTTGGCGCGAAGGTAGCGCGCGATGGCTGCCAGCGTCGGCACCGGCTCACCCGCGTAGGCAGCGCTGTGCCAACTGCCGGCGTCTAGTTGCGCGATCTGACCCACCGTGAGCGCATCGAGGCGGCCCGCGCCGTTCGTGGTGCGATCCAGCGTGGCGTCGTGCAACAGGACCGATGCGCCGTCGCCGGAAAGCTTCACGTCGAATTCGAACATGCGATAGCCGAACGATGCGCCATGGCGGAAGGCTGCCAGCGTGTTCTCCGGCGCCAGCTTGCCCGCGCCGCGGTGTGCGATGGCACGCGGATACGGCCATGCCGGCAAGGCGTGTGCGCCAGTCATGCCAGAGCCTCGATGCGGCGGGTGGTTTGCGGGTCGAACCAGTGCAAGTGCTCGGCGGACGCGGTGATCGGCAGCTTGTCACCGGCCTTTACGCTGGCATGCGGCTCTAGGCGGACCACGACTGGATGACCAGCCAGCGTGCCGTACGCGAACGCATCCGCACCGAGGGCCTCGACCACGCGCACGTCGATGAAGGCGATGGCCTGATCAGCCGAGCACGACTCGATGTGCTCGGGGCGCAATCCCATCAGCGCGTGTTCGGGCAGGTGCAGCCCCATCGGCAGATGGCCGAGCGTGGCCGCAACATCGCCCTCCTTCGCACCATCCACCCGGATCTGCGTGTCGCCACCGGCATTGCGCGACACAGGCACGAGGTTCATCGGCGGCGAGCCGATGAAGCCCGCCACGAACGTGCTGGCCGGACGCGAGTACACCTCAAGCGGTGTACCGATCTGTTCGACCCGGCCGCCGTTGAGCACCATCATGCGATCGGCCAACGTCATCGCTTCGACCTGATCGTGCGTGACGTACAGACTGGTCGTGCGCAGACGGCGATGCAGATCCTTCAGCTCCAGGCGCATCTGCACGCGCAGCTTGGCATCCAGGTTGGAGAGCGGTTCGTCAAACAGGAACACAGCCGGCTCACGCACGATCGCTCGGCCCATGGCCACACGCTGGCGTTGGCCGCCCGAGAGCTGGCGCGGCTTGCGATCGAGCAGTTTGCCGAGTTCGAGAATGCCCGCAGCCTGTTCCACACGCGCTTGAATATCGCTCTTGGGCAAGCCTCGGATCTTCAGGCCGTAGGCCATGTTGTCGAACACGCTCATGTGCGGATACAGCGCGTAGTTCTGGAACACCATCGCGATATCGCGCTCGGCCGGCTCCAGTTCGTTGACGACGCGGTCGCCAATCCACACTTCGCCGCCGGTGATCGGCTCCAGCCCCGCCACCATGCGCAGCAGCGTGGACTTGCCGCAGCCCGAGGGCCCGACGATGACGATGAACTCCCCGTCGCCGATTTCCATGTCGATGCCGTGCACGACCTGGAGGTTGGCGTAATGCTTCTGGACGTTGCGTAGCGAAAGTTTTGCCATCTTGCTTCTTTTACTTTTCGGTTTCGACGAGGCCCTTCACGAACCACCGCTGCATGCCGATCACGATTGCCGCGGGCGGCAACATGGCCAGCATCACGGTGGCCATCAGCAGGTTCCAATCGGTGGCGGAGTCGCCGGAGCGGGAGATCATTTGCGTCACGCCCAGCACGATGGGCGTCATGCTCTTTTCGGTCGTGATCAGGAGCGGCCAGAGGTACTGGTTCCAGCCGTAAATGAACTGGATCACGAACAGCGCGGCGATGCTGGTGCGCGAGAGCGGCAGGACCACGTCCCAGAAGAACTTGAGCGGGCCAGCGCCATCGATGCGCGCGGCTTCCGCCAGCTCATCGGGAATGGTCAGGAAGAACTGCCGGAACAGGAAGGTAGCCGTGGCCGACGCGATGATCGGAATCGTCAGGCCGAAGTAGCTGTTCAGCATGCCGAGATCCGACACCACCTTGTACGTGGGCAGAATCCGCACCTCCACCGGCAGCATCAGCGTGACGAAGATGAGCCAGAAGAATGTCTTGCGCATCGGAAAACGGAAATAGACGATCGCAAACGCCGAGATGATGGAGATCGCGATCTTCCCCAGCGAGATGCCCAGCGCCATGATGAGGCTGTTCATGAGCATGGTGCCGACCGGCGTGGCCGAGTTGCCCATGCCCGACGTGAGCACCGTGCGGTAGTTTTCGATGAGGTGCGGACCAGGGATCAGCGTCATCGGTGCCTGCAGCACGTCTTCGGCCGTCAACGACGACGCGACGAAGACGACGTACACCGGAAACGCGACGATGATCACACCGAGGATCAGCACGACGTGGGTGAGGAAGTCCAGGAATGGACGGCGTTCAATCATGGCGCGTATGCCCTCCTTTCAGTATTGGACTTTGCGTTCAACGTAACGGAACTGGACGATCGTCAGCACGATCACCAAGGCCATGAGGATCACCGACTGGGCCGCCGATCCACCGATATCGAGACCGCGCACGCCGTCTTGATAGACCTTGAACACCAGCGTCTCCGTCGCCTTGAACGGCCCGCCCTGCGTGACAGAATCGATGATGGCGAAGGTGTCGAAGAATGCGTACACGACGTTCACCACCATCAGGAAGAACGTGGTCGGCGACAGCAGCGGAAAAACGATCGACCAAAAGCGCTTCCAAGGCCCGGCACCGTCAATGGCGGCCGCTTCGATCAGCGACTTCGGGATGCTCTGCAGCCCCGCCAGGAAGAAGAGGAAGTTGTAGCTGATCTGCTTCCACGCCGCGATGATGACCACCAGCGTCAGCGCCTGCCCGCCGTTGAGCACGAAGTTCCAGTCCACGCCCATTTTGCGGATCACGAACGACACGATGCCCAGCGAGGGGTTGAAAAGGAAGCTCCACAGCACGCCCGCCACGGCCGGCGCAATGGCGTACGGCCAGATCAGCAGGGTCTTGTAGAACGTGGCGCCACGCAGCGCGCGATCAGCAAAGTACGCCAGCGCCAGCGAGGTGCCCAGACCCACCAGCGCGACGCCAATAGCGAATACCGCCGTGGTCTGGAACGAACCGAGATAGGTCGGATCGTTGAAGAGATCACGAAAGTTCTCCAGCCCCACGAATTCGAGGTTGATGCCGAAGGCATCCTGGCGCAGCAGCGACTGATATAGCGCCTGCCCCGCGGGCCAGAAGAAGAACACCAGGGTGATGACGATCTGCGGGGCAACCAGCACATACGGCAGCCAGCGCGACCGAAAAACGACGCGTTTTTCCATGCGACATTCCAAAAACGCACCGCCGGCCTGTGCGAGCGCACGAGGCCGGCGGTTTAGACGAGCACCGAATCGGCGCTTATTCCTTGACGGTCTTCTCGAAACGGGCGAGCAGCTCGTTGCCGCGTGACACAGCCGTGTCCAGCGCTTCCTTCGGCGTCTTCTTGCCGGCCCAGACGGCTTCCAGCTCTTCGTCGATCACCTGGCGAATCTGCGGGAAGTTGCCCAGACGAATGCCGCGCGACTTGTCGGTCGTCTTGACGATCATCTGCTTGACGGCCACGTCGGCGCCCGGGTTCTTGTCGTAGTAACCGGACTTCTTGGTCAACTCATACGCTTCCATCGTGACAGGCAGGTAGCCGGTCGACTGGTGCCAGTCGGACTGGATATCCGGACGCGACAGGAAGGTGAAGAACTTGGCCACGCCCTTGTATTCGTCAGCCTTGTGACCGCCCATCACCCACAGCGAAGCCCCGCCGATGATGGTGTTCTGCGGCGCGCCGGGCACACCGGCTTCGTACGGCAGAGGCGCCGGGCTGAAGGCGAACTTGGTGCCGACGCCCTTGCGGATGTTCGCCAATGCCGCCGACGAACCCGTGTGCATGGCGCACTCACCCGCGATGAACTTCGCCTTCGGCTCGTCCTTGCGGCCGGCATAGGTGAAGTAGCCCTTCTTCTCCATGTCGAGCAGGTTCTGGATGTGCTTGATCTGCACCGGGCCGTTGAAGTTCAAGCGAGCCTTTGCGCCACCAAAACCGTTG
The DNA here is from genome assembly GCF_000607165.1 of Ralstonia pickettii. Lineage (GTDB taxonomy): Bacteria > Pseudomonadota > Gammaproteobacteria > Burkholderiales > Burkholderiaceae > Ralstonia > Ralstonia holmesii. The sequence goes on from NZ_JFZG01000006.1 coordinate 32,348, forward strand.
TTCTCGGTAGCGAACGAGACGTTGTGCCAGGCCGAGAAGCTCTCCAGATGCACCCACGATTGCCAGTCGGTCGTGTAGCCGCAGGGCACGCCGGCGGCTTTGAGCTTGGCCGCATCGATGGCCACTTCCTGCCACGTTGCGGGCGGCTTGTTCGGGTCAAGGCCGGCCTTCTTGAAGGCGTCCTTGTTGTAATACATGATCGTCGTCGAGCTGTTGAACGGGAACGACAGCATCTCGCCCTTATTCGACGTGTAGTAGCCAGCCACAGCAGGCACGTAGGCCTTCGGATCAAATTTCTCGCCGGCGTCCTTCATGATCTTGGCGACCGGCACGATGGCGCCCTTGGCGTTCATCATCGTCGCGGTACCCACTTCGAACACCTGCAGGATGGCCGGCGCATTGCCGGCGCGAAACGCCGCGATACCAGCAGCCAGCGATTCGTCGTACTGGCCCTTGTAGACCGGCACGATCTTGTAGTCGGACTGGCTCGCGTTGAACTTGGTGGCGATCTCGTTCACCTTGTCGTTCAAGGCGCCTTCCATCGAATGCCACCATTGGATTTCCGTCACCGCGTACGCGCCTTGCGCAAACGTACACGCGGCCAGTACTGCTGCGGCCCCCGCAATCTTCTTGATCGACATGATTTCTCCTGGTTTCGACCCGGCGGGCTCCCTCGCTCCGCCCACGGCGCGCCGACTGTATATGCACGGTCGGTCATTTTTATGACAGCGGGATGTTACTTGGCTTTCTGTCACAAAGAAATCGGGAAATCCCTCCAAGGTTTGGCTTGCGACGGCCGTTAAAATGGGTCCAAGACACTCTCTTTTGCACCCGCAGCATGCTCGCCCCACCCACCACTCCTGCCGCTCCGGACTCACCTGAAACCACGCCCGTCATCGCCGAGCGGCGTGTTCCGCTAGCACTCCATCAGCTCTCGGATGATGCATTGCGCAATATCACCGGCGTCTTCACCGACGTGGATGGCACCCTCACCACGAGGGGGAAGCTTCCCGCGCAGACGTACTCGGCGCTCGAGCGCTTGCACCGTGCCGGCATCAAGGTCGTGCCGGTCACGGGCCGCTCGATTGCCTGGTGCGAAGTCATCGCGCGGCTGTGGCCCGTAGATGCCGTGATCGGCGAGAACGGTGCGTTTGCCATGCGCGTCGATTCGCGTGGGCATCTGGCCACCGACTTTGTAGACGACGCGCAAACGCGCGCGCGCAATCTGGAGCGCATCCGTGAAGTCGCTGCGGAGATCCGGCGTGCCGTGCCGGGTTCAGCGCTGGCAACGGATCAGGCCTGGCATGCAGCGGATCTCGCTGTCGATCATGCTGAGCAAGTCCCGCCGCTACCGCATCATGCCGTGCAACACATCGTCGACATCATGCGCATGCATGGCATGCATGCCACGGTCAGTTCAATTCACGTCAACGGCTGGTTCGGCAAGCACGACAAGCTGAGCGCCAGCGTGTCGCTCGCACGCCGCGCATTCGGTATCGACTTGCATGCAGAACGTGAACGCTGGGTGTTCGTGGGCGACTCGGCCAACGATGCTGCAATGTTCGAGTTTTTCCCGCTCTCGGTGGGTGTGGCCAATGTGCTGGACGTGATCGATACGCTGCCCGTGCCGCCCGCTTACCTCACAGAGGCCGAGGGCGGTGGCGGCTTTGCCGAAGTCGCTGAACGCATCCTGGAAGCGCGCTCCCTGGCCCTGCCCGCGCCGCGCGACTGACGCGGCATCCTCGCACCGCAACACGACCTGGAGATCCGGCGTCGCTTGCCGCACCCGGCACGCCGCTTGCGCCGAAATTGGGCGTTGCACCGCTTTGCACCATGTGACGGCCTCATAACGGTGCACGCAGTGCCAACGCCCTTTTTTACGCAACCGACAGGAGCCCTCCATGCAAACAGAGAAACTGCGCCAGCGTTTTGAACATGCGGAAAGCACCATCGCCGAACTGGCCCGGACCTGCGCCTCGCACAAGGACGTGCCTGACTCGCTGAAGCAATCGATCCAGCAACTGGACGACCAAGCCCGCCAGTGCCACTCGCGCCTGGAAGGTGCAGAAGACCAACAGACCTTCGTCGAGGCCATCGACAAGCTCGAAGCCTGCTCCGACCGCGCGAAGATGGCCTGCCAAAACGCCACCGGCAAGGTGGACCACTCCGTGGAATCTGCCGTGATGCGCGCACATGAAGAACTGTCGCAGCTGAAGCACAAGCTGCACTAAGCGCGATACGCATTCGCGGCACACAAAAAAAGGGCGGACTCCCTTACCGGAAATCCGCCCAATCCCAATCGCCAAGCTCGACGATATTCGGTGGACTGGCCTTGCTGACACCACGTCAGTCGAAGCCAAGCTCCTGCAATTTGCGCGTGATGGTGTTTCGGCCGATACCCAGGCGCGTTGCCGCCTCGACACGGCGCCCGCGCGTGACACCAAGCGCAGCCTCCAGAATTGCCTTCTCGAAGCGACGCGTAAGCGCGTCCATCACGTCAGGTTGGCCCGCTTCGAGCATGGCCTTGGCCTCGCCGGCGAGCGCACGCTCCCAGCCTGCGGCGATGGATGCGCCCACTGAAGTCGTCGAAAGCAACGCATCGACCGACGGCGTAACACCGTACGGTTCGCCACCATGCGAGGGCTCGCCGATGAAGGCCGGGCGCGCCTGGGCATCGCCCATGGCAGGCAGCATCTGCGCGTTGCCTCGCACCAGATCGGCGGGCAGATCCTTGCTTTCAATGGTCTGCGCCGGCGCCATCACGGTCAGCCAGTTGCAGAGGTTTTCCAGTTGCCGCACGTTGCCCGGGAACGGCAGCGTGGCGATATGCGCCAGCGCATCGTCCGACATGCGCTTGGGCTCCACGCCCAGCTCCTTGGCGCTCTTCTGCAGGAAATGGCGCGCCAGCAGCGTGATGTCTTCCGGGCGTTCGCGCAGCGCCGGCAAGCGCAGACGGATCACGTTCAGGCGGTGAAACAAGTCCTCGCGGAACAAGCCGTCCTTGACGCGCGTTTCAAGATTCTGGTGCGTGGCCGCAATGACGCGCACGTTGGCCTTGAGCGGGTTGTGACCGCCCACGCGATAGAAGTGTCCGTCCGACAGCACGCGCAGCAACCGCGTCTGCAGATCGAACGGCATGTCGCCGATTTCATCAAGGAACAGCGTGCCGCCCTCGGCTTGCTCGAAGCGCCCGCGGCGCATGGTCTGCGCGCCCGTGAAGGCGCCACGCTCGTGACCGAATAGTTCGGATTCCAGCAGATCTTTCGGAATCGCCGCCGTATTCAGCGCGATAAAGGGACCGCTCGCACGCGGGCTGTGCTTATGCAGCGCCCGGGCCACCAGCTCTTTACCCGTGCCGGATTCGCCGGTGATCAGCACCGTCACGTTGGACTGCGACAACCGCCCAATCGCGCGGAACACGTCCTGCATGGCCGGCGCCTGCCCGAGAATCTCAGGCGCGTCGCTCAGGCGGTCGTCGATTTCCTCCTCGCGCAGGCTCTCTTCCAGCGCTCGGCGGATCAGCTCGACCGCGCGATCCACGTCGAACGGCTTGGCCAGGTATTCAAACGCGCCGCCCTGGAACGCCGCCACAGCGCTGTCCAGGTCCGAATACGCGGTCATGATGATGACCGGCAGCCCCGGGTGCTTGGCCTTGATGGCCTGCAGCAGATCCAGCCCCGAGCCGCCCGGCATGCGGACGTCTGAGATCAGGACTTGCGGCGTTTCTTCGTCGAGCGCATTGAGCGCGTCGCGCACGTTGGTAAAGCTGCGCGAGAGCAGGCTCTCACGCGCCAGCGCCTTCTCAAGGACCCAGCGGATGGATTGATCGTCGTCGACTATCCAGATTGGCTTCATGTGTTGGTTCGTCTGCTTGACTTCGTCTCGCCTGGGCCGTCTCGCGCTGCGTTGTTGAAGCTGCGACGCTTCAGTGCAGCGGCACGAGAATGCGGAAATCCGTTTGACCCGGCCTGCTCTCGCATTCGATCAGACCATCGTGCTGCTGCACGAACGTCTGCGCGAGTGTCAGGCCCAGCCCACTTCCCCCCTCCCTTCCGGACACCAGCGGGAAGAAGATTCGCTCGCGGATGTCGTCCGGGATACCAGGACCGTTGTCCACTACATGCAAGTCCAATGCCAGCTTGTAAAGACGTTTTGCAATCGTAACTTTGCGTGCGACGCGTGTGCGCAGAATGATCTCGCCATCGCCCTGCGCAATGCGAGGGCCCAGCGCATGCGCCGCGTTGTGAACGATGTTGAGCACGGCCTGGATGAGCTGCTCCTTGTCGCCTCGAAACTCCGGCAGGCTCGCGTCGTAGTCGCGCACGATCCGCAAACCCTGCGGAAACTCCGCCAGCACCACCGAACGCACGCGCTCCAGCACCTCGTGGATGTTCACATCGCCAACGATATGTGGATGCCGGTGCGGTTCGAGCAGGCGGTCGACCAACGTCTGCAACCGGTCGGATTCCTTGATGATCACCTGCGTGTACTCGCGCAGCGAGCGCTCCGGCAGCTCAAACTCCAGCAACTGCGCGGCGCCGCGAATGCCGCCCAACGGGTTCTTGATCTCGTGCGCAAGGTTGCGGATCAGTTCTTTGTTGGCGGAGGTCAGGTCGAGCAGACGCTCTTCGCGCTCGCTGCGGATCTTCTGCTCATTGGGCAGAAGCTCAAGCAGCACCGAGCCCGGCGCAAAGTCGAGCGCGCCCACGACGGCATGCGCATGCAGCGGCTCATGGCCCACACGGTCGAGCGACACGTCGCGCCGCTTGGCGTCGAACTGGCGAGCTGCCACGGTGGCGATCATCTCGGCCAGCTCCGACGGATCGGCAAACAGCTCGTACAGCGACATCTCGACCAACTGGCGGCGGGACACGGCCAGTGCGGCTTCAGCGGCAGGATTGGCGTAGAAGATCGTCAGCGCCGGATGGCGGACGAACAGAATGGGATTGGGCACCGCGTCGAGCCCGGGGAACGATGGCGGTGCACCATGGGAAAACGGAATCGGCGGCGGCCCGTCGATGGGCTCGCCTACAGAGACCTCCAGCCCGACGGCGGAGGCTGACGGCGCGGATGGCGTCGTCTGTTCCTGTTCATCGCGGCGTGCCGCTTTGCGGATCAGTCGACGCATGGTTTATCTAGTCCTTGAGATTGCCCAACTCCCGGCGGATGGAATCGACATTGGCCTGGCTGCGCTCGATGTCGCCCTTCAACTGCGCGGTGCGGTCCAGATACTTCTGATAGTTACGTTCGTTGCCCTGGCGCTCGGGCTGACCGTTGTTGTATTCGGCCTTCAACGCCTGGAGCTTGCGCTCCTCGTCTGCCAGCTCGGCCTCCAGCACCTGGCGGCGTTCGCCGTCACGTGCCTTCTGCGTGGCGTTGTCCACGCGGGGGAAACCACCACCTGCATTGTTTTGCGCCGGTGCGGGTGCCGCTCCTGCACTGCGCGGGCTGCGCGTGCCGGGGACGGTTACCACATCTGGCAGCGTCAACTTCTTGCAGCCTTTCACATTGCCGCTGTTGCGGTACTCCGGCACGCCGTTCGGGCCGGTGCACAGATAGACATCATCAGCGTACGCGGGTGCCTGCACGGACAGCGTGGCAAACACCGCCGCGGCGGCGGCAAGCAGTCCGGATGCGATGCGTGGGGAAGGACGGAACATGAATGGAACCTGGCGGATACGTCGATCGGGCGCCGGAGTCCGGCGGACGCCCATTCTAGCCACAAAACTCCGCTTCATAAAAAGGAAGGGCGACCTGCGCCGCCCCTCCTCTCACAACCGTCTCTTCGCCCCGACATGTCGCTCGGGGCGCTCGCAGATTACAGCGAGTAGTACATCTCGAACTCGAGCGGGTGCGTCGTCATGCGGAAGCGCGTGACTTCTTCCATCTTCAGTTCGATGTAGGCGTCCAGCATGGCGTTGGAGAACACACCACCGCGGGTCAGGAATTCGCGATCCTTGTCCAGGTACTCGAGGGCCTGATCCAGGCTCGAGCACACGGTCGGGATCTTTGCATCTTCTTCCGGCGGCAGGTCGTACAGGTTCTTGTCGGCGGCTTCGCCCGGGTGGATCTTGTTCTGCACGCCATCCAGACCGGCCATCAACAGAGCCGAGAAGCCCAGGTACGGGTTCATCAGCGGATCCGGGAAGCGCGTTTCGATACGACGGCCCTTCGGGTTCGCAACGTACGGAATACGGATCGAAGCCGAACGGTTGCGAGCCGAGTAAGCCAGCTTGACCGGAGCTTCAAAGCCCGGCACCAGACGCTTGTACGAGTTCGTGCCCGGGTTGGTGAGGGCGTTCAGCGCACGAGCGTGCTTGATGATGCCGCCGATGTAGTACAGCGCGAATTCCGACAGGCCAGCATAGCCGTTGCCTGCGAACAGGTTCTGGCCGTCCTTCCACACGGATTGGTGCACGTGCATGCCCGAACCGTTGTCGCCCACGACCGGCTTCGGCATGAACGTGGCGGTCTTGCCGTAGGTGTGTGCGACGTTCTGGATCACGTACTTTTGCAGTTGGGTCCAGTCGGCGCGCTGCACCAGCGTGCTGAACCTCGTGCCGATTTCGTTCTGGCCTTGGCCTGCCACTTCGTGGTGGTGCACTTCAACCGGAATGCCCAGCGATTCCAGGATCAGGCACATTTCCGAGCGCATGTCTTGGAACGTGTCGATCGGGGCAACCGGGAAGTAACCGCCCTTCTTGCCCGGACGGTGGCCCGAGTTGCCGTGTTCGAAGTCCTTGCCCGACGACCACGGAGCTTCTTCGGACTGGATCTTCACGAAGCAACCCTGCATGTCGATGTTCCAGGTCACGCCGTCGAAGATGAAGAACTCGGGTTCCGGACCGAAGTAGGCGGTGTCGCCCAGGCCGGTGCTCTTCAGGTAGGCTTCAGCGCGCTTGGCGATCGAGCGCGGGTCGCGATCGTAGCCCTTGCCGTCCGACGGTTCGACCACGTCGCAGGTCAGGACCAGGGTCGGCTCTTCGTAGAAAGGGTCGACGTGTGCGGTGTTTGCATCCGGCACCAGCAGCATGTCCGACGCTTCGATGCCCTTCCAGCCGGCGATCGACGAGCCGTCGAATGCGTGACCGCTTTCGAACTTGTCTTCGTCGAAGTGCGAAACGGGGACCGAGACGTGCTGCTCCTTACCCTTGGTATCTGTGAAGCGGAAATCGACGAACTTCACGTCGTTTTCCTTCACGAGCTTCATCACGTCTGCAATGCTTTGGGACATGCCATTCTCCTGGTAGCGCAATAACGCAAAGTATTGTGAGCCGGTTGTGTGACGGATCGCTGCGCATCGGCTGCAACTCCGCTTTCACTCCGAAACATCTTCTTTCCAGCAAGGTCGTCCGACAAACGGACGCCCCCGAAAAAGACCGCGGGAATCTTAGCAGAAACTATGCCAATTCCGGGCCGACAATGGGCAAGCACTCCCGCAAACAGTGCAGTGCCGCGCCAACCCATGTCTGACACGGTGCGCGCGCCCGGCGGTCCGGCCGAACCGCGCCCCGCCGAATCCCCCGTAGAGATGCCCGAGGCTGTTCAGGCAGCATAGTCAACGCACACGAAAGGTGCACAAAAACCTCATCAGCACAGTTTCAGTGCATATAGACACTACGCGCACCGTTTCGGGGATTTCCGCCCGACCCATGTGACGGCAGCGCTAAAATGATTGTTTCCCATTTCACACGCTCAACCGCCATGACTGCCACCACGCTCACCCGCGAGTCCCTGCTCGAGGCCGCCGCCGCCCGCCGCGAGGCAGATCAGCTGCCTTACTTCGGCGCACTGTCGCCGCAAGAGGCTGCCGCATTGTTGGCCGCCGACCCGCAAGCGCGACTCGTGGACGTGCGCACGCGTGCCGAACTCGATTGGGTGGGCACGCCGGACATCTCCCCAAGTCAGTTCGTGCATGTGGAGTGGAATCAGTATCCAGGCGGCGTGCGCAACGCCAACTTCCTGAGCGCGCTGGAAGCCGCCGTGCCGAAGGACGTGCCGGTGTTGTTCCTATGCCGTAGCGCCGCGCGCTCCAAGCATGCTGCAGTGGCGGCCGCGCAGGCGGGCTATGCGGCAGCGATGGATGTGCTCGAAGGTTTTGAGGGCGCCAAAGACACCGAGGGCCATCGCAAGACCGTGGAAGGCTGGTGCTTCCGGGGCCTGCCCTGGCACGGCGCCTGAGGCACGCTGCTGAACGTCAGGACGCCGCGGGGGCGTCCGCCTCGAAGATCTCGCCGCCCAGCGCCAACGCGCCCTCTCGCAGCACCACATAGGCGCGCGTCACAGCCTCCGGTGAGCCCTTTACGCCCAAGTCGATGTGCGAGCGGGCATAACGCTCGCCGCGCGCGGCATCGCCCACGCTGGGCAGGCTGAAGACCTTCACGCCATCGAACTCGGCTTCGACGCGCTCCATCAGCGGTGTGAGCCGCGACTCCGGCAAGCCGAACACCAGGAACGAGCGCTCTTCGCGCGGCGCGCGGTGAAATTGATCGGCGTAATAAGTGTCGAGCACCCACTCCATCATCGGCCACGCCATCACCGGAAAACCCGGCATGAAATGGTGATGCGCCACCGAGAAACCGGGGATGCGGTTGTAGCTGTTCGGGATGATGCGTGCGCCCTGCGGAAACTCGCCCATCTTGAAGCGGTGCTGGTTTTCGGGCGTGGAGATATCTGCCTTGACCGGGTCACCGTTGGCCGACTCGGAAATGCGCAACGTGATCTGCTCGCGCGCTTCCGGATGCAGCTCCAACGGCACGCCCAGCGCAGCAGCTGCGCATTGGCGTGTGTGGTCATCGGGCGTCGCGCCGATACCGCCAGTGCAGAACACCACGTCGTCGGTGGCGAAGGTACGCTTGAGGACGCTGGTGATGCGCGCGGGTTGATCGCCGACGTATTCCGCCCACTCCAACGCCAGGCCGCGCTCGCCGAGCACTTCGATCAGCTTGCGCAGGTGTTTGTCTTCGCGGCGACCGGAGAGAATCTCGTCGCCAATGATGATCATGCCGAAAGCCATGTCAGTTCCGATGGTTTCTGATTATTCGCGAGGCAATTCAATGGTAGTGACTTCGATCTCGCTGGCCTCGACCATGCGCGCAGGCGGCGCTTCAGCGCGAAGGCGTGTAAGCGCGCGCAAGCAGAAATGGCCGAACCACAGTGCCGAGAAAATGAAGATCAGTACGTACAGCCAGATGACGGCGATGGCGATAATCGGGAACAGCACAATTGTCACCACCGACGACACCCACAGCAGCGTTGGCGCCGAGCCCAGCATGCCCACCGCCACGCCAATGCCCAGGAGCGGCAGCCGGTAGCGCTGCATGATTGCGCGGCGCTCTTCGGCCGTTGCGTGGTCAGCCAACGCGTCGTACGTCATCAAACGGTACGTGAGCCAACCCCACAGCAATGGGGGAATCAGTGCAAAAAACGGGGGGATCAGCCACAACGGCAGCGTGACGATCGCCACCAGAATGACCACCAGCGTGCATAGCAGCGCATGCGTCAGGCTGCCCAGCACCGACCCGCCCTTGCGACGCTCAAGCTGCGGATAGCTGCGATCAAGAAAACGCATGACCACCGGCACCGACGCCACGCTCACCAGCACGAGAATCGACACGACAATCACCGGCACCAGCAAGGTGATCACCAGCAACGGCGCAATGGCCGACCACAACCCGGCCATGCCGATGGCGTTGAGGCCGCTCTTGATCCAGCCCATGAAGGCCCAGCCTTCCACGGCGTTGCGGGCCATGCCGTTCATGGCATCCCAGCCGAAATACAGCACTCCGCCCCAGACCACCACGGCCACGACGAAAGGCAGCACCGTCAGGAACAGCATGCGCGGATGCAGTTGCGAGAGCAGCGCGCGGCCAAATGAGCGAATCAGGTCGTTCATGCAGAAATCGGGAAATCAGGGAGCGAACAGCCTAGCACAGCGTGCAGAAATGACGCAGGCGCCGCCGCGCGAGAGTTTTATGCCCGGCCGAACAGGCGCTTGAGGCCGAGCCACTGCTGACGCAGCACGCCGCGCCCGTAGTCGCGCGAGCGCCCTTGCGGTGCGGGAAGTTGATCGCGGATGCCGGTGACGTGGTACTCCGGCGAGAAGATGGCGGTGCCGAACAGCATGTCCCACCAGGGGAACAGCACGCCAAAATTGCAGCCGCCCAGCACGCCAGGCTTGCCCGGCACCTCGTGCCCCAGCCCAATGGCGTGATGCAGCCGATGAAAGCGCGGCGAGATCAGCAGCCGGTCGCCGAGCCAGCCGAAATGCAGCCGCACGTTGGCGTGCTGCAAGCTTTGCAGCAACTGCGAAATGGCGACCAGCAGCACATACTGCGAGGGTTCCACCCCAATGACCAGCGCTGCGACGGCAAACACCGCGCCGCGCAGCACATCGTCAAGGATGTGGTTGCGGTCATCGGACCAGAGCGTCATCTGCTGCTGGCTGTGATGCAGCGAATGCAGGTTCCACCACCAGTGGAACTTGTGTGAAAAACGGTGATACCAGTAGTCGAGCAAGTCGAACAACACCAGATAAATCAAAAAGCTGACAACGGAAACTGACGTGACGCCCGGCCACCAGTCTTCCACATTCAGATGCGCCCAGCCCCAGAACCGCAGCTTGCCGTCGAGGTGGTCGATCAGCGGCTGCAGCGTGAAGAACAGCAGCAGCGGAAAGAATCCCAGGCGGTGGAACAGCGTGTAGAAAATGTCGGCACGCACAGCCTTGCGGTCTTGTACCGGTTCCACCGGGCGCCAGCGCTCCAGCGGGCGGAAGATCAATAGCAGCACTGCAATCTGCACCAGCCCCATCAGCAGCCATTCAGTGCCGGGGTAGGCATCTTCGACGTAACCACCCAGGCCGACCGCGTAAGTGATCGGCATCACGACGTGCTGAAACAGTACGTCCTGCGCTTGCGTGAAGGTGTCGGCGATCCAGTCAAACATGTCAGCGGGCCGCCGCGTGTGCCGGGTGAGCAGCAAACCAGGCTTGGTACTGCGGATGATCGCGCAGCGTGGCGAAGCAGAAACCCTTGTGCTCCAGGCCGGTGATCAGCGGCTCCAGATCCGCTGGTGCCCACGGATCCTTGCGCGACCAGATGCCCAGATGCGCCATGGTGATGTCGCCATCGCGCAAGTTGGACAGGGCCTTCTGTAGCAACGCGTCGTTCGGATAGCGCTCGGACGGCAACTCATCGCCCAGGAAACCGGCAGGCGCCCACGCGACGTGGGCAAACCCGCATTGCTTGGCCCAGGCCTCGGTCGTCGCCGAAAGGTGACCGCCCGGCGCGCGCCACAGCGGGTCCATCGGCTGACCAGTCATGGCTTTGAAGCGCTCGGCGCTGTGTTTCAGTTCCGCACAGAATTCAGGCTCGCTCCACACGACGTTGCGGCCGCCCTGCTCGCCAAACTGCGGGCGGAAGCGGACCTTGCCCGCACCCGCCTCGCCCTTGTAGTAGACGTGATCGAAGGTGTGCGTACCGAAGGCGTGGCCGTCGGCAGCGAGCGATTTCCAATAAGGCGCCCAGCCGTCATCCAGCGTGCTGTCGCCGTGGATGGTCTTCTCGTTGGCGAGGAAGAACGTAGCGTGGATGCGATGGCGGCGCAGCGTGTCGGCAATCAACTGCGCCTGGCTCATGCTACCGGTGTCGAACGTCAGGTAGACGGTGCCCTTGCACGCACCTGCATTCACACCACCGGGCGCAGCCGTGGCCAACGCGCACAGCCCCAGCGCCGCCGTGGCAGCGGCCGTACGTAACATCGACAGGCCGGATTTCATGGTAGTGATGCTCAAATCAGTGGAGCACGCGTGCGGAAGTAAATGCCGTGCGGCGAGCGCCCGACCTTGATCTCTTCCACGACCTTGCGGCTTGCCACGTCGACGATCGCCACGCGTTTGGCCCAGCGGCAGGTCACCCAAAGTTGCTTGCCGTCGGCGGTCAATTCCATGTCGTCGGGGCCAGGCGGCAGGCCGGTGATGTCGCCCACCTTGGTCAGCGTTTGCTGATCGATGATGCTGATCGTGCCCGACACGCGGTTCGACAGGAACAAGTGGCGCTTGTCGCCCAGCGCGCGGAAGTTGTGCGCGCCCTTGCCGGTCGGGATGCGCTTGACGCTGGTGCGGTTGTGCCAGTCGATCACTTCGACGTAATCGGCGCCGGTCATGCCAACCAGCAGGTATTTCTGATCGGTCGTGACCCACACCCCGGCCGGTGCGGAGCCAATGGTCATGCGCCACATCACGGTCTGCGTGGGCAGGTCGATGGCCATCACCTCGTTGGAATCCTGCAGGGTGATGAACGCGATCTTGCTGTCAGCGGTAAAAGCAATGTGGCTGGGCGTCTTGGCCGCAGGCACTTGCTTGGCGATGGTCAGCGCGTGACCGTCCCAGCGGTAAATATCAATGCGGTCCAGCCGGTTGCCGGTGGTCAGGAACCACTTCTGGTCCGGCGAGAAGCCGATCTGATAAGGATCGTCGATGCGCGGCACACGCTGCTGAATCTTGCCGGTCACGGGATCGAGGAACACCAGTTCGTTGCCGACCGCGTTGGCGACGATCAACGATTTTTCGTCCGGCGTGGCAATCAGGTGGTGCGGCTCCTTGCCGATGGGGAACGTCTCCAGCACCTTGCGGGTGTCCTTGTCGATCAAAGAGACGCTTGCGTCGCCCGAGTTGAGCACGGTGACGACTTCGGCACGCGCCGCATGCGCTGCCATCAGAGCAGCAGCCGACAGAACAAGCGTGGAAAACCAACGGGAGGCAAACGAGGCGCGCAAGGCAGACATATCGAGAAGATTCAGCAACTTAGCCAACCATTTTAACGCTCGCATTTACGCCGTCGCTGACACAAATCAAAAAAAGAAAACGGGAACTTTCCGCGCTCCCAACAATGCATTGCAGCTATCGCTGCATTGATTCCCACACCTTCTGCAACCGCTTGACCGACATCGGCACCGGCGTGCGCAACTCCTGCGCAAACAGGGCGATGCGCAACTCCTCCAGCATCCAGCGGAATTCCTCCATGCGTGGATCATTGCCGCCCTGCCCTTGCACGCGCAGGGCCTTTTCCGCGCGTTGGTATTGCTGGACGAGCGGCGCCATCTCCTGCATGCGCTGGGTGTCACGCGTCGGGTCAGCCTTGAGCTTGTCGATGCGCAGCGCGATGCCCTTCAGGTAACGCGGAAAGTGCGTCAACTGCGCGTACGGCGTCGCCTCGATAAAGCGCTTGTGCATCAGCGTCTTGAGCTGCGCGTCGATATCGGCGGTGGCGGCGGCAAACGGCTTGGCAATCTGCAGCTTGCGCGGCAGTTGCGCATATTCGGCCAGGATGGCGCCCACCAGCCGCGCGATCTCCTGCGCCAGCAACGTCAGGCGCGCGCGGCTTTCGTCCTTGCGGGCACCGAAGCTGGCGTCATCGGTCGGCAGCGGGTCTTGCAGGCAGGCGCGCTCCAGCGTGGCATCCAGGATCTGGTCGCGCAGATCGTCCTGCGTGCCCAGGTTCATGAACTGGATTGCCATCTGCGACAGGCCCGGGATGTTCTTTTCCAGATACTTCAACGGCTCGCGCAGTTGGATTGCGAACAACCGCCGCAAGCCTAGGCGATGGATGCGCGTGGCTTCGGCCGGATCATCGAAGACTTCCACATCGCAGTGGTCACCCGCATCGACGAGCGCGGGATAGCCGAACAGCGTCTGGCTGCCTTTGCGAACTTCCAGCAGCTCCGGCAGCTCGCCGAAATTCCAGGTGGTCAGGCCCGAGTACAGCGCGGCGTTTGCCGGAGCTTCAGACTTGCCTGACTTGCCGGGCTTGGCGCCCTCGTTCTGTGCTCCAGCCACGGCAGCGTCCTGCGCGGCGATCGACTGGAATGTCTGCTGCGCGCGTCCGCCAAGTTCCGCCCGCAACTGGGCCAGATTGCGGCCCATGTCGAGCTGGCGGCCGTGCTCGTCGATCACTTTGAAATTCATGAAGTGATGCGCGGGCAGCGTTTCGAGCTTGAAGTCGGCGCGCTTGAGCGCAATGCCGGTCTGCTCGCGCACGTCGGCGATCAAGCGGTCGAGCAGCTCGCCATCCCCCAACCGCACGCGCAAGACGAATCCGGCGGCGTAATCCGGCAGCGGCACGCAATGGCGGCGCAGCTTTTGCGGCAGGCTTTTCAGGAGCAGATGCACCTTCTCCTTGAGCATGCCCGGCACCAGCCATTCGGTGCGTTGCGCGGGCACCTGGTTGAGCGCGTACAGCGGCACCGTGAGCGTTACGCCGTCACGCGGGCTGCCGGGCTCGAAGTGGTACGTCAGCCCCATGTCGATGCCGGCAATCGGCAGCACCTTCGGGAATAGGTCGGTCGTGATGCCAGCCGCTTCGTGCCGCATCAGGTCATCGCGATTCAGGTACAGGAGCTTCTGGCCACTCTTGCCGCTTGCGTTGGCGGCTTCGGCGTACCAGCGCTCGAACGAGACAGTGTTGTAGATGTCCGTCGGAATCTGACTGTCGTAGAAGGCGTAGATCAGCTCGTCGTCCACCAGCACGTCTTGCCGACGTGACTTGTGCTCGAGGTTTTCGATCTCGCGCACCAGGCGCTGGTTGTGCGTGAAGAACGGCAGGCGCGTTTCGAATTCGCCATCGACCAGTGCGCGGCGGATGAACATCTCGCGCGCTTCCTTCGGCTGCATTGGTCCAAAGTGCACGCGGCGCTGCTGATAGATCGGCAGGCCGTACAGCGTGCCGCGCTCGAAGGCCATTACCTGGCCGGCCTTCTTTTCCCAATGCGGATCGCTCCACGACACCTTCAACAGGTGCGCCCCGACCTTCTCCACCCATTCCGGCTCGATGCGTGCCAGCGTGCGGCCGAACAGGCGGCTGGTTTCGATCAGCTCGCCACCAACGACCCACTTGCCCGCCTTGCGCGCAATGACCGAACCCGGCCACAGGAAGAACTTGATGCCGCGCGCGCCGAGGTATTCACGGCCTTTCCCGTCCGCCTCCTCGATGCGCACACCGATGTTGCCGAGCAAGCCCGTCAGCAGCGCCAGGTGCAACTGCTCATAGGTCGGATCGGAGTCATTGAGCTTCCAGCCCTGCTCCGCCACCGTGGTGTGCAGTTGCGAATGCACGTCGCGCCACTCACGCAGCCGCACATGCGACAGGAAATGCGTGCGGCACTGGTCTTGCAGCTGCTTGTTCGACTTCTTGTGCGCGACGGCCTCTTCAAACCACTTCCACAGCTTCACCCAGCCAAGGAACTCCGATTTCTCATCGGCGAACTGGCGATGCGCCTGATCCGCCTGCTGCTGCAGTTCTTGCGGGCGCTCGCGTGGGTCTTGCACGGACAAGGCGCTCGCGATGATCAGCATCTCGCGCAGGCACTGGTGGTCGCGGCCGGCCAGGATCATCCGCGCCACGCGCGGGTCCAGCGGCAGCCGGGCAACCTGCTTGCCCAGCGGGGTCAGCGCGTTTTCATCGTCGACGGCACCGAGTTCTTGCAGGAGTTGGTAGCCGTCGGCAATCGCACGGCCCAGCGGCGGCTCGATGAAGGGAAACTGTTCGACGTCCGTCAGCCGCAGCGCCTTCATACGCAAAATGACGGCGGCCAGCGACGAACGCAGGATTTCCGGATCGGTAAAACGCGCCCGCGCAATGAAATCCGCTTCTTCATACAAGCGGATGCAAACGCCATCGGCCACCCGGCCGCATCGACCGGCACGCTGGTTGGCCGCGGCTTGCGACACCGGTTCGATCTGCAGTTGCTCGACCTTGTTGCGATACGAATAGCGCTTGACGCGCGCCAGCCCCGTATCGACCACGTAGCGAATGCCCGGCACCGTCAGCGAGGTCTCGGCCACGTTCGTCGCCAGCACGAGGCGCCGCGCGTTGGACGGCCGGAACACACGCTCCTGCTCCTGCACCGACAGGCGCGCAAACAGCGGCAGGATCTCGGTATGCGCTGGATGGTGCTTGCGCAGCGCCTCGGCCGCCTCGCGAATCTCGCGCTCGCCCGGCAGGAAGATCAGCACGTCGCCCGAGCCTTCGCGGGCAAGCTCATCCACCGCATCGACGAGCGCTTCGTAGAGATCGCGCTCCTTGTCCTTGTCGTCGCGCTGAATCGGGCGGTAGCGCACCTCGACCGGATACAACCGGCCGCTGACCTCGATAACGGGCGCTGGTCCCTTGGGGCCCGCGAAGTGCTCGGCAAACCGCTGCGCATCGATGGTCGCCGAGGTAATGATCACCTTCAGGTCGGGCCGGCGCGGCAGAAGCTGTTTGAGATAGCCGATCAGGAAATCGATGTTGAGGCTGCGTTCGTGCGCCTCGTCGATGATGATCGTGTCGTAGGCGCGCAGCAGCGGATCGTTCTGCGTCTCAGCCAGCAAAATGCCGTCGGTCATCAGCTTGACCGACGCACCAGCCGACAGCGTGTCGTTGAAGCGCACCTGAAAGCCCACGTGCTCGCCCACCGGCGTGCCGATTTCCTGCGCGATGCGCTTGGCCGTAGACGTTGCTGCAATCCGGCGTGGCTGCGTATGGCCGATCAGCCCGGTGCCGCCCGCGCCAATGCCTCGCCCGATCGACAGGCAGATCTTCGGCAACTGCGTGGTCTTGCCCGAGCCGGTCTCGCCCGAGACGATCACCACCTGGTTGGCGGCGATGGCCTGGGCGATCTCGTCGCGCCGGGCCGACACGGGCAGCGCTTCGGGAAACGTGATCGGCGGGACGCGGTTGGCCCGTGCGCGGCGCGCCTCCAGCGCCGCGGCGAGTTCTTCCGGCGTGGGCTTTGGGCGGCGCTGCGGACGACCATTGCCTTCGGGCTTGCGCTCGGGCGGCGGCGTGTCTTTCGGCGATTTCGGGGAAGGCGCCGCCGGGCGTGGCCGGGGCGGCTGAGCGTGGGAATCTGACATCGGGCGGGATTATAATCCGCGCATCTTTCCTACGCCGGCCCGCGCCCCGTGCCGCTTTTCCTCCTCCGCCCGTGACCGCTCGCTCCTCCGCCCCCGCCTCCGGCGTTTCGCTGGCGGCGCACACGCCCGCCCCTGTTGATGTCGCCCCGATTCCGCCCACGCCCGAACAGCAGCAGTTCGTGGACTGGCTGCGCGAGGTGGCGCCTTACATTCACTCCTTCCGCGACAAGACCTTCGTGATCGGTTTTGGCGGCGAGCTGGTCCAGGCCGGCATGCTGGGCGCGCTCGTCAACGACGTCGCGCTGTTGCATGCGATGGGGATGCGCATCGTGCTGGTGCACGGCTCGCGCCCGCAGGTGGAGGAACAGCTTGCCCTGCGCAACGTGAAAACCCAGTTCGTGGATGGCGTACGCGTGACGGACGCCGCCGCGCTGGAATCCGCCAAGGAAGCCTCCGGCGAACTGCGTCTGGACATCGAAGCGGCCTTCAGCCAGGGCCTGCCCAACACACCGATGGCCGGCGCGCGCATGTCGGTGGTGTCCGGCAACTTCGTGACGGCGCGGCCGGTGGGCATCGTCAACGGTGTGGACTTCCAGCACACGGGGCTGGTGCGCAAGATCGATGCGGAGTCGATCCAGCACTCCCTGTCCAACCGCAAGATCGTGCTGCTCTCGCCGCTGGGCTTTTCGCCGACGGGCCAGGCGTTCAACCTGTCGATGGAAGATGTGGCAGCCAACACCGCCACGGCGCTTAAAGCCGACAAGCTCATCTTCATCACGGAGCTGCCCGGCATCATGGACCGCGTGGGCAAGCTGCAGCAGGATCTGTCGATGGAAACTGCCATCGAACGCCTGCGCGACGGCAGCCTGTCACACGACACGGCCTATTACCTGCAGCACATCGTCAAGGCGATGCGCGGCGGCGTGCGCCGGGCGCACGTAATCCCGTTCGCGCTGGACGGCAGCATCCTGCTGGAGCTGTTCCTGCACGATGGCGTGGGCACCATGGTGTCGCACACCGATCTGGAATACCTGCGCGAGGCCACGCTGGACGACGTGGGCGGCATCGTCTCGCTCATCGAGCCGCTGGAAGCCGACGGCACGCTGGTGCCGCGCGAACGCCGTCTGCTGGAACGCGACATCGCCAACTTCTCCGTCATCGAGCACGACGGCATCATCTTCGGCTGCGTGGCGCTGTATCCGTACCCGAAGGACGGCATGGCCGAAATGGCCTGCCTGATCGTCTCTCCAGACAGCCAAGGTACCGGCGACGGCGAGCGCCTGCTCAAGCACACCGAAGTGCGCGCCCGTGCGCTGGGCCTCAAGCGCCTGTTTGTGCTCACCACGCGGACGGAACACTGGTTCCTCAAGCGCGGTTTCGTGCGTGCCAGCGTGGACGACCTGCCGGAAGACCGCCGCAAGCTCTACAACTGGCAGCGGCGATCGATGGTGCTGATGAAGAAGCTCTAAACCCTTGGCGCGCGTCGTGGAATCCTAGCCCGGCGGCGCGCCGCCTTTACAATAGCGGCACCTGCGTCGCGCTTGAGCGGCGCTCCCGCCACACAAGAGGAATCCCCATGGCCCGCATGGTCCACTGCGTCAAGCTCAACAAGGAAGCCGAAGGTCTCGACTTCCCGCCCCTGCCCGGCGAACTGGGCAAGAAACTCTGGCAAAGCGTCTCGAAGGAAGCCTGGGCCGGCTGGCTCAAGCACCAGACCATGCTCATCAACGAAAACCGCTTGAACATGGCCGATTCGCGCGCACGCCAGTACCTGCTCAAGCAGACCGAGAAGTACTTCTTTGGCGACGGCGCAGACGAGGCTGCCGGCTACGTGCCGCCGCCCTCGGCCTGATCTGCCGCGACAAAAACAAAGCCGTTCAGCGCAAACTGAACGGCTTTTTTGTTTGGGCAACCCCAATTCAAAGTACTGCAGCAAGCACAAAAAAAGCTGCCCATTTGCATGAGCAGCTTTCCAATAAGCGAACAGCGATCAAAAATCGCGGCGCTGCACACCCGCTTCGGTACCCAGCAGCAGCACGTTGGCACCGCGCTTTGCAAACAGGCCGACCGTCACCACGCCCGGAATATCGTTGACGATCGATTCGAGGCCCTTCGGATCGGCAATACGCAGGCCCACCACATCGATGATCACGTTGCCGTTATCGGTCTTGTAGATCTGGCCTTCCTTGGTCATGCGCAGACGCGGCTGGCCGCCCAGCGCAGCGAGCTGGCGGGCCACGGCGGCACGTGCCATGGGCACCACTTCCACCGGCAACGGGAATGCACCCATCGTCTCAACGAGCTTGCTGCCGTCAGCAATGCAGACGAACACGCTGGCAACCGAAGCAACGATCTTTTCGCGCGTGAGCGCACCGCCGCCGCCCTTGATCATGGCGCCCGAGGCGTCGATTTCGTCAGCGCCGTCCACGTAGACGGGAATGGCATCGACTTCGTTCAAATCGAGCACCGTGAAGCCGTGGCCCTGCAGCCGACGCGTTGACGCCTCCGAGCTGGACACCGCGCCAGCAAAGCGCGCCTTGTGCGGCGCCATCGCGTCGATGAACAGGTTGGCCGTCGAGCCGGTGCCAACACCCAGAACAGCGCCCTCAGGCACGTTGGCCAATACGTAATCTGCTGCGGCCTGCGCCACCAGCGCCTTCAGTTCATCCTGCGTCATCGCAAAAACTCGGTCGGATCGGAAAACCCGGTAGTGTACCGGATCAATGCGGTGGCTCTCGGCCGGCTGGCGGAGCCAAACCCGCGGAGTACAATCGATTCACCTTTCCACCTCCAGCGCAACGTTGGAACGTACTTCGGACTCGCTTCATGACTCAGCTCGATCAACTCAAGCAGTTCACCACCGTCGTCGCCGACACAGGCGATTTCCAGGCCATGCGCGCCTACGCGCCGCACGATGCAACGACCAATCCGTCGCTGATCCTCAAAGCCGTGCAGAAGGCTGAATATCGCCCGCTGCTGGAACAAGCCGTGCGCGACGCCCGCAGCGACAGTGTGGAAGACATCATCGATGCCGTGCTCGTGGCATTCGGCTGCGAGATCCTGTCGATCATCCCGGGCCGTGTGTCAACCGAAGTCGATGCGCGCCTGTCGTTCGACACCGAGGCGACGGTCGCCAAGGCCAAGCATCTGATTGCGTTGTACGAAGCACGGGGCGTGGCGCGCGAGCGCGTGCTGATCAAGATCGCGTCGACGTGGGAAGGCATCCGCGCGGCGGATCAGCTCCGCGCCGAAGGCATCCGCTGCAACATGACGCTGCTGTTTTCGCTGGCCCAGGCGGTGGCTTGTGCGGAAGCGGGCGTGCAGCTCATCTCGCCCTTTGTCGGCCGCATCTATGACTGGTACAAGAAAGATGCCGGCGCCAACTGGGACCCTGTCGCGCAAGGCGGGGCGAACGACCCGGGCGTGCAGTCCGTCCTGCGCATCTACAACTACTACAAGAAGTTCGACTACCCGACCGAAGTGATGGGCGCGAGCTTCCGCAACATCTCGCAGATCGTTGAACTCGCTGGCTGCGACCTCCTGACCATCAGCCCGGATCTGCTCGCCCAGTTGCAGCAGTCCGACGCGCCGGTCGAACGCAAGCTCTCTGCGGACAATGCCAACGCCGCCAACATCGTGCGCCTGCCGGCCGACGAGAAATCGTTCCGCTGGCACATGAACGCCGATGCCATGGCCACCGAAAAGCTGGCCGAAGGCATCCGCCTGTTTGCGGCGGACGCAGTCAAGTTGGAAGCGTTGATTGAGCCGCTGCGCGTGGCAGCGTAAGAAGAACGCCGCGCCTTATCCCAGCATGGCGGGCAAGCACACGCCCGCCGGCTGGTGGATCACCAGATCGGCCGTTGCATCCAGCGCGCTCGGCTCCGGATTCACGACGATCACCTTGGCGCCGTGGTCCTTTGCCAACCCCGGCAGTCCGGCCGCCGGATACACCATGCCGGACGTGCCCACCACCAGGCATACGTCACACGTGTTGGCGGCCTCTTCAGCGCGGTAGTTCGCCACGAGCGGGAGTTGCTCGCCGAACCACACCACGCCTGGGCGCAACATCGCGCCACACGTCGCACAACGCGGCGGCCTGCCTGGCACGGCCGTGGCGACATCGCATTTGCCGCAGCCACCCAGCCATTTGTTGGCGAACAGGTTGCCATGCAGCTCGACCACGCCTTCGCTGCCGGCGCGCTGATGCAAGCCATCCACGTTCTGTGTGACGAGCGTCACCGTCTTGCGCTTGGCCAGCGCGGCAATCGCAAGATGGGCGGGATTCGGCTGCGCCTGCAGCACGCGCTCGCGGCGCTCCTGATACCAGTCCCACACCATGCGCGGGTGCTTGCGATACGCGGCCTCGGTGGCCATGTCTTCAGGATTGAAGCGCGACCACAGGCCGGTCAGCGCATCACGAAACGTGGGCACGCCGGATTCGGCCGAGACGCCAGCCCCCGTCAGCACCATAACGTGCTGGGCGGCCTCGACCCAGGCGTGGGCCTGGGCCAATGCAGCCGCATCGGAAGCGGCCGTGGGTTCGACACGCATTACTTCTTGGCAGGTGCCGCTGCCCGCTGGCGCACAGCTTCAAACAGGCACACGCCGCTGGCCACCGACACGTTCAGGCTTTCCACGCTGCCCGCCATTGGAATGCTGACCAGCGCGTCGCACGTTTCGCGCGTGAGGCGACGCATGCCCTCACCTTCGGCGCCCATCACGATGGCAATGGGGCCTTTGAAGTCGGCTTGGTAGAGATCCTGTTCGGCTTCATCAGCCGTGCCGATAACCCACACGCCCCGTTCCTGCAACTCGCGCAGCGTGCGCGCCAGGTTGGTCACGGTGATGTAGGGGACGGTTTCCGCCGCGCCGCTGGCCACCTTGGCGACCGTCGTGTTGATTCCAACGCTGCGGTCCTTCGGCGCAATCACGGCGTGCGCGCCAGCGGCATCGGCCACGCGCAGGCACGCGCCCAGGTTATGCGGATCGGTCACACCGTCAAGCACCAGCAGCAGCGGCGTGCCTTCGATACCGTCGAGCAGTTCATCAAGATTGAGCGCCAGCGACAGCGACTCTGCCTTGGCAACCACGCCCTGGTGACGATCGGTGCCGGCAATCCCGCGCAAGCGGTCGGCGTCAGCAGGAATGAGGCGAACGCCCGCTGCTTCCGCCGCTTTCAGGAAATCCTGCATGCGGCGGTCGCGGCGGTTGGCCTCGAAGTAGATTTCGTCGATCGACTTGGCGCCGTGGCGCAGTCGGGCGGTGACGGCATGAAAGCCGATGAGGAGCTTGGATTTAGACATGGCGCGATTGTACCCGTCTGCCCTTGCTCCCCGGCCGCTTTAACGCCCCTTGGTCTTATGCGAGGCCTTGCCTGCCACCTTGCGCGGCGCAGCAGTCTTGGCACCACCCTTGGGCTTCGTGCCACGCGCCGGCTGCTTCTTACGCGCCGGCTTGGCATGGGCATGGCCCGGGGGCAGTGCACGGCCACCCGGCTCGAACACCGGCTGCTCTTCGATGACGCGATCGAGCGTCTCGTCGAACGATTCCTCCGGCTTGGCCGTACCGCCCAGCAATGCGGCCAACTGGCGCGGCTTCTTGCGGCCGACCGATGGCGCCGACGTTGCGCCGGCAGGCTGACGCGCGGTCGCGGCTTCCGGCACGCCAGTCACCTTGGCCGGGCGCAGCGCCTTGGTTGAGGGCTCCTGGATCAGGCGGAAATCCATCTTCCGGGCATCCAGATCCACGCGCAATAACTGCACGCGCACGCGATCAGTCAGCCGATAACGGATGCCCGTGCGCTCTCCGCGCAGTTCGTTGCGGGCTTCGTCGTATTGGAAGTAATCGCTGCCCAGCTCGGTCACGTGTACGAGGCCTTCCACGTACAGCTCGTCGAGCTGCACGAAGATGCCGAACGAGGTGACCGCGCTGACGGTGCCCGAGAACTCGTTGCCGAGCTTGTCGCGCATGAAGTAGCACTTGAGCCAGGCTTCGACGTCGCGCGAGGCTTCGTCGGCGCGACGCTCGTTGGCCGAACAGTGCACGCCCAGTTCATTCCAGATCGCTTCCGCCTTGGCCTTGTTGACCACCGCTGCCGGCACGCCTTTCTCGGCTTCGGCTTGCAAACGACGCGCCTTGGGCGACAGCGCGCTATTCAACTGCACGCCCGGTGCAAGCCCAGGCACGTAACGCGTGCGGTGCAGGATCGCTTTGATGGAGCGATGCACCAGCAAATCCGGGTAGCGGCGGATCGGGCTCGTGAAGTGCGCATACGCCGGATACGCCAGGCCAAAGTGGCCGATGTTGTCCGGGCTGTAGACCGCCTGCTGCATCGAGCGCAGCAGCATGGTCTGCAGCATCGGAGCGTCGGGGCGTACGGCCACCTTCTCCATCAGTTCGGCGTAATCGGCTGCCTGCGGTTTGTCGCCGCCACCCAGGGTCAAGCCGCTGGTTTTCAGGAAGGCCCGCAGCGCCTGCAGCTTTTCTTCCGTCGGGCCAGCGTGGACGCGATACAGCGCCGGATGTTTGTACTTCTCCAGCATCTCGGCCGCGCAGACGTTGGCCGTCAGCATGCACTCCTCGATCAGCCTGTGCGCGTCGTTGCGGGTGCGCGGCAGGATCTGCTCGATCTTGCCCTGCGCGTTGCAGACGATGTATGTCTCGGTGGTATCGAAGTCGATCGCGCCGCGCTCGCGGCGGGCCTTGAGCAGCGTCTGATACAGCTCGTACAGGTCTTGCAGGTGCGGCACCAGCGGCGCCCGTTTGGCAGCTTCCGGGCCTTTCACGTTCGACAGAATCGCCCAGACCTCGTTGTAGGTCAGGCGCGCCTTCGAGTGCATCACCGCCGGATAGAACTGATAAGCCTTGACCTCGCCCTTGGCCGTGATCACCGCGTCGCAGACCATGCACAGACGGTCCACTTCCGGGTTCAGTGAGCACAAGCCGTTGGAGAGCTTCTCCGGCAGCATCGGGATCACGCGGCGCGGGAAATAGACCGAAGTCGCGCGATCAATGGCGTCCGCATCCAACGGGTGCCCAGGCCGCACGTAATGCGACACGTCGGCAATCGCCACGATCAGACGCCAGCCCTTGCTGCGGCCGATCTTGACGGGCTCCGCGTAGACAGCGTCATCGAAGTCGCGTGCGTCTTCGCCGTCGATGGTGACGAGCGACACATCGCGCAAGTCGATGCGACCTGCCAGATCGACATCGCGGACCAAGTCGGGCAGCGCTTCCGCCTCGCGCTGCGTCGGCTCGGAAAACTCGTGCGGCACGCCGTACTTGCGCACGGCAATTTCGATCTCCATACCAGGGTCGTCAATCTCACCCAGCACTTCGACCACGCGGCCAATCGGTTGTACGTAGCGGTCCGGATATTCCAGGATCTCAACGCTTACCACCTGGCCGACCTTGGCCTTGCCCTGCCCCTTCGGCGCAATCAGGATGTCGCGGCCGAGACGCTTGTCTTCAGGCGCCACAACCAGCGTGCCGCTTTCCGACAGCAACCTGCCGATGACGCGCTTGTTGGCCCGCTGCAGGATCTCGACGATCTGCCCTTCCGAGCGCCCGCGGCGGTCGTAGCCCACGGCGCGCACCAGGGCGCGATCACCGTGCATGGCCTTCTGCATCTCACGCTCGGGCAGGAAGATATCGGGCTCGCCGTCATCGCGCACGAAGAAGCCGAAGCCGTCGCGATGACCGATCACGCGGCCTTCGATGAAATTGGGCTGGTGCGCCAGTTCGTAGCGCCCCTTGCGGTTGAGTTCGATCTGACCATCCCGCTCCATGGCGGTCAGACGCTTGATAAAGCCGTCATGCTCCTTGCGCGTGACAGACAGCGTCTTGGCAATATCGGTAGCAGACAACGGAGACCCCGACGTGCGCAGCACACCGAGGATTTCCTCGCGGCTTGGGATCGGATAAGTCGGTTGATTCAATTTTTTCTTCTAGAGTGTTGACAGGATCGCTGGATCCCGTAATAATTGCAGCTTCGGTACACGCACACCTGCCCAGGTGGCGGAATTGGTAGACGCACTAGTTTCAGGTACTAGCGGGTAACTCCGTGGAGGTTCGAGTCCTCTCCTGGGCACCAGAGTTTAGGAACGGCGCAACGCAAGTTGCGCCGTTTTTCTTTTCCGCGGCCGGATTGCTGTTGTTCAGTTGCTGATGCGACATTCCGCGAAGTGCGACGTGCATTGTGTCTTGGCTATCGCGCCAGGGCCGAGCCGGGATCACCGGACTCACCTGCCCCAAACGCTGGGTGGGCTCGAAGCCCAGTGCATCCACAAAGACACACCTCGCTTCGATCAACCGCGCACCTCGCATTGGGCCACTCCTGCAAAGCCAATCCGTACGCGGGTTTCGGGGCAATATTGCGGCCCGTGACAGCAGGTTACCGAAGTGGCACGCACGACGCAAGCCGCACACGCCACTCCGTTAGCGTCTCGACGCAATCGCGACCAACGCCTCAAACTGATGGCGCCTCGCCGTTGCCGGCCGAACGTGACTTGCCGCGCTTGATCCAGGCCGCCAAGTTATGCGGGCGCAGCGTGTCGTACTCCTCGAACGGCTGATGGATCCACGGATTGGTCGCAAGAAACTGCACGGCATAATCAGGCTTGATCTTCGAGCACGCCTTGTGCCACAGCACAGCAGTACGCACGTCGGTCACGGCCGGATAGCGCTCCTTCAGGTGACGCCCAACGCGCTCCAGCGTGATGCCCGAATCCACCAGATCATCCACCAGCAGCACGCGGCCCGACAACTCGCCACGGGTCATCGTGATGTATTGCGCGATGTCGAGATCGCCCTGCTGCGTGCCAGCGGCTTCGCGATAGCTGCTGGTCGCCAGGATGGCCAACGGCAGGTCGTAGATGCGTGAAAGCTGATCGCCAACCCGCAAGCCGCCGCGCGCCAAGCACAGAATCTTGTCGAACTTCCAGCCCGACTCGTGCACGACGAGCGCCAGGCGCTCGATCAGGCCGTGGTAGTCATCCCACGACACCCACAGATGCGAGTCGTCGTTGATCGGCTGGTTCATGGTGTACCTCTTCGTATCGTGAATGCGGCGTGAGTTGCCGCTATCGTGTTCTATGAAAAACGGCGCTCCATGCAAATTCGCCCGGCGAATCACCGGGCGAATCTGGGAGCAATCGCGTCAGTCCTTGTAGGGATGACGCAGGAGGATGGTCTCGTCGCGGTCAGGACCAGTCGAGATCATGGCGATCGGGACGCCGGCCACCTCTTCGACGCGCTTCAGGTAAGCCTGAGCGGTCTCGGGCAGCGCATCCCACTCCTTCAGCCCGAAGGTCGAGGTGTTCCAGCCCGGGAATTCTTCGTAGATCGGCTGGCAACGCGCCACGGCATCGGAGCCACGCGGCAGGATGTCGATTTCCTTGCCATCGAGCATGTAGCCGACACACAGCTTGAGGGTTTCCAGACCATCCAGCACATCGAGCTTGGTCATGCAGAGGCCCGACACACCGTTGATCTGGATCGCCCGACGCAGAGCGGCGGCATCCAGCCAGCCCGTGCGGCGCGGCCGGCCCGTAACCGAGCCGAATTCCTTGCCGACATTGGCCAGACGCACACCGATCGGATCTTGGCGCGCCGGGTTGTCCGCGTCATACAGCTCGCTCGGGAACGGGCCTGAACCCACACGTGTGCAATACGCCTTGGTGATGCCAAGGATGTAATGCAGTTGGCCCGGGCCGACGCCTGCACCTGCGGCGGCATTGCCCGCCACGCAGTTGCTCGACGTGACGAACGGATAGGTGCCGTGATCGATATCGAGCAGCGTGCCTTGCGCACCTTCGAACATCAGGTTCTTGCCGGCTGCGTTTGCGGCAAACAGTTCGGCCGACACATCCGTCACCATCGGGGCAATGCGGCCTGCATACGACAGCATCTCGTCCAGGGTCTGCTGGAAGTCCAGCGCCGGGTGATTCAGGTACTGCGTCAGAACAAAGTTGTGGAAGTCCAGGTTTTCGCGCAGACGCTCGGCAAAGTAAGCCGGATCGAACAGGTCCTGCACACGCAGCGCGCGGCGGGCTACCTTGTCTTCGTATGCCGGGCCGATACCGCGGCCGGTGGTACCGATCTTGGCGGCGCCGCGCTTGGCTTCGCGCGCCTTGTCGATGGCCACGTGATACGGCAGGATCAGATTGGTGGCTTCTGAAATGCGCAGGCGGTTCTGCACCTGCACGCCGGCCGATTCCAGCTCGTCGATTTCCTTGAACAGCGCTTCAGGCGAAAGCACGACACCGTTGCCGATGTAGCACGCGACGCCGTCGCGCATGATGCCCGACGGAATCAGACGCAGGATCGTCTTCTTGCCGCCGATGATGAGGGTATGGCCTGCGTTATGTCCGCCCTGGAAACGAACCACGCCTTGCGCATGATCGGTCAGCCAATCGACGATTTTCCCTTTACCTTCGTCACCCCACTGGGTGCCGATGACGACGACATTGCGTCCTTGGCTCACTGCTGGTGCGGACATGTTGAATTTGCAGATGGGTTAAAAACGTATTCTACCCTTGTTGCCAGGGCCTTCCCTGGAATTACCGGGTATTTACACAACGTTATGCAACAACTTCAGACCGAAGCGTTGCGGGGCTTGACGATCCAGCGACCGCCCTCTTCGACGAGTTGCCGATCATAAGCGAACTCCTCCAGATCTTCCGGGTGGCCCGGCAGCGACTGGATAACAATCTCGCCCGCCGCGCGCAGCGCAGCGATCGCCTCACGAAGCTTGGCATCGCCCGACCAGGGCGCGTGGATGGCAGCGGCGCGCGCCTCCACCGGCGAAATGCCGGCGACCTCGCGCAGATCCAGCGAAAAGCCGGTCGCCGGGCGAGCACGGCCGAAAGCCTCTCCGACCTTGTCATACCGACCGCCACGCGCCACGGCATTTGGCACACCGGCCACATAGGCAGTGAACATCACACCACTGTGGTAGTGGTAGCCGCGCAGGTCGGCCAAGTCGATGTTGACGGTCGCACCGCCTGCGCGCTCGGCCAGCGTAGCCAAATCGTCCAGCGCACGGCCGATGGCGGGCAGCGCGGGCAACTGCTTGCGCGCACGGCCCAGCACATCGACACCACCGTACAGTGCTGGCAGCAGGTTGATGGCGTCGCGCTGCGCCGGCGGCAGATCGGCCGTGATGGCGCGCAGAGCAGGCACATCTTTGGCTGCGAGCGCCGTGAAGAGGTCATCCTGAAGGCCGACGGCAACCGGCGATTGCTCCAGCAACGCCGCCACCACCCCAACGTGGCAAAGGTCCAGGCGTACATCGGCCAGCCCCGCGGCCGACAGCGCGGCGAGCATCAGCTCCTGAATTTCCAGATCGGCTTCCAGACCGGCATGGCCATAGATCTCAGCGCCGATCTGCAGCGGCTCGCGCGTGACGTGAAACCCACTCGGGCGGGTATGCAATACCGACCCCGCATAGCACAGGCGCGTCACGCCAGCGCGGTTCAGCAAATGGGCGTCGATGCGGGCGACTTGCGGCGTGATGTCGGCGCGCAGGCCGATGGTGCGGCCTGAAAGTTGATCGACCAGCTTGAACGTCTTCAGGTCCAGATCGTGACCGGTGCCCGAGAGCAGCGACTCGATGTATTCCAGCATGGGGGGCATGACCAGTTCGTAGCCGTAAGTACGGAACAGGTCGAGCATGCGGCGGCGCAACTCTTCAATCTTGCGCGCCTCTGAAGGCAGCACATCAGCAATGGATTCAGGCAGCAGCCAATTGGTCGGCATGGCGGTCTCGCTCGGGAGTCTTGGTACGGCAGAAATTCGTAAAAAACGCAGGCAGTGCGCTAGCGATGCAGCAACCGCAGGAGGATCAGTCCGATCGCCATCGACACTAAGCCGATCGCGCGAAGCTTTTCGTCCGGCAGTTCGGTCAGCGTCTGGAAGGCGCGTCGCCAAGCCCGCGGCGCCACGAACGGCAGGATGCCCTCGAATACGAGCACCAGCGCGCACGCTGCCAGCAAAACGGTGGGGAGTGACTCTTCCATGGGATGCGCTTGGAGAACGAACAAAACCCCGGCAAGCCGGGGTTTGTCCGCCTCAAATGATCAGCGACGCATTGTACTAGCGATGGCGCCCCGTCTGGGCAGCCGGTGCTGCCGCCGAGCTGCCGCCGTTCGGGCTACGCATGTATTTGAAGAAATCGCTGTTCGGCTGCAGCACCATCACGTCCTTCCGATCGCGGAACGACGCGCGATACGCCTCCATGGAGCGCCAGAATGCGGCGAACTGCGGATCACGGCCAAACGCATCGGCGTAAACGTCAGCGGCGCGGGCGTCGCCCTCACCCTTGATCTTCTGCGCATCGCGGTAGGCATCGGCCAGGACGACTTCGCGCTGACGATCGGCATCGGCACGGATTTTCTCGCCCTCTGCAGCACCCGTCGAACGCAGCTCGTTGGCCACCCGCTTGCGCTCGGCTTCCATGCGGCGGTAGACCGATTCGGTCACGCTGGCCAGCAGGTCCACCCGCTTCAGGCGCACGTCGATGATGTCTACACCAACCGACTTGCCGTACTCCTGCACACCCTTGAGGATGCTCTGCATCACGGCTTCACGATCCGTCGATACCACGTCAGACACAGTGCGGCGCGCAAACTCATCGCGAGCGATGGAGTTGATCTTCTGCGTCATGCTGTCCTGTGCGAGGCGGTTATCGCCCTTGAAGCTCACGTAGAACAGACGCGGATCGGAGACGCGCCACTTCACAAACCAGTCGACCAGCAGGTTCTTCTTCTCTGCCGTGATGAAACGATCGGCGCCGGCCACATCGATGGTCTGCAGGCGCTTATCCATGAACACCACGTTCTGCAGCGGCGGCGGAAGCTTGAAGTGCAGCCCCGGCTCCTTGATGACCTGCTTGATCTCACCAAAGGCGAACACCACGGCGTACTGCCGCTGGTCCACCACGAACACCACCGACGAGAACACCGCCAGGGCAATGACCAGCGCCACGAAGGCCGAAATCAGACGATTCATAGTGCCCTCCTGTTAGCGCGAATCGCGGTCACGGTTGCGCAGTGCTTCGCGCGAGCGCGAGTCTGCGTCATTGGCCGGTGACGGGTTGGAGGGAGTCGGCACGCCCTGCGCAGAACCACTGTCCTGAGGCGACGCACCCGGCGCGACAGCGGGACGCGATGTATCGCCCTGCGTCTGCGCGATCAGCTTGTCCAGCGGCAAATACAACAGGCTGCCGTTGCTCTGGTCGACCAGCACCTTGGTCGAGTTGGCGTAAATGTCCTGCATGGTTTCCAGATAGATACGGTCGCGCGTGACCTGCGGCGCCTTCGCGTATTCGCGCTGCACTGAGGCAAAGCGAGCCGCGTCACCTTCCGCACGTGCGATGACCCGTGCCTTGTAGCCTTGCGCCTCTTCACCCAGACGTGCGGCCGTACCCTTGGCGCGCGGCACCACGTCGTTGGCATACGCCTGACCTTCGGAGATAGCACGCTCGCGGTCTTGGCCCGCCTTGGTCACATCGTCGAACGCAGCCTGCACCTGCTCGGGCGGCTGCACGCTCTGCACGTTGACGCTAAGGATTCGGATGCCAGTCTTGTACGCCGACAAGATGCGTTGAATCGATTCGGCCAAGTTGCGGCCAACGGCATCGCGACCTTCGTACAGCACCGCGTCCATCTTGTTACGGCCGACGATCTCGCGCACCGACGTCTCAGCCGCCTGCGTCACCAGTTCTTCATCGCCGCCGCGGTCCGTACGGTTGTAGAACAGGTAGTCGACCGGGTTGGCAATGTTGTACTGGACCGAGAACCGCACGTCGACGATGTTCTCGTCCTGCGTGAGCATCGACGAGTCTTTCAGGTTCGTGTCCTTGATCTGCGTCGTACGACCGATTTCAAGCGTACGCACACCCGACAGGTTCACGATCTCGTGCGATTCGATCGGATACGGCAGGCGCCAATTGATACCCGGCGTTGCCAGATACTTGAAACGGCCGAACTGCAAGATCACGCCCGTCTGGCCTTCCTGCACGATGAAGAAACCGCTGGCCAGCCACAGACCAACGAGCACCGCCAGCAGCACGCCGACGCCCAGGCCCGAACCACCTCGGCCGTTACCCGGACGCAGCGGCGTGGGGCCGTCATTACCGTTACCGCTGTCCTTGCGACCGAACAGGTTGTTCAGCCGGCGATTGAAGTCGCGCCACAACTCGTCGAGGTCCGGGGGGCCTTCCTGAGGCGGCTTGCTTTGACGCTTCGGTTCGTCTTTGTCTTCGCGCTCGGCGTTGTTGTCATCGCCGCGACCCCAGCGCGGATCGTTCAGCGAAAGCAGCACACGCAAGCGGTGCCACAAACCTCGCACGTTACGCGGCGAGGCCATGGAAGAAGACTGGGTCGAAATCTCGGGCATGAGCGGTCGGGCTTGTCCTGATTGGCTGACTGCGAAGGAGTAACGGGGCATTCTATCAGCCCTCTTCGTCACCTTTGGCGGAAGAAGCGCTGCTCGGCAAGCTTTGCGACAGTTCGTCACGGTGCGCGGGCAGCGAATCACGACGGGTATCGAAGCGCGGATCGAAATCGTCACCATGCGACGCAGGGTTCTCCCGCAGGCGGATCGCGGTCTCGACCAGCGCCTCGCGCAATAGATCAAGCCCGCTGCCTTCGATAGCAGAAACGAACACACGCCGCACGGCGCCGGTTTCGTCGCGCTCGATGCGCGGGCCAGCCGCACGCAACTCCTCCGCCGCGTCGATCTTGTTCATCACCAAAATCTGCGGGATGCCACTGGCGTTGATTTCATCCAGCACGCGATCGACCTGCTCCATCTGCTCGTGCTTGACGGTGCTGGCGGCGTCCACCACATGCAGCAGCACGTCGGCGTGGACGGTCTCTTCCAGCGTGGCGCGGAAAGCAGCCACCAGTTGCGTAGGCAAATCGCGGATGAAGCCGACCGTATCCGACAGCACCACATTGCCCAGCCCTTCCAGGTACAGCCGGCGGGACGTCGTATCCAGCGTGGCGAACAATTGGTTGGCCGCGTACGCACGTGCCTTGGTCAGCGCATTGAACAGCGTCGATTTGCCGGCGTTGGTATAGCCGACCAGGGAGACAGAAAACGCGTCGTTGCGGCTGCGCGAACGGCGCTGCGTGTCATGCTGACGCTGCAGCTTGTCCAACTCGGACGACAGCCGTTTGGCGCGTTCATCCAGCATCCGCCGGTCCAGTTCGAGCTGACGCTCGCCCGGGCCGCCGCGCAGGCCGACCCCGCCTTTCTGGCGCTCCAAGTGGCTCCACGCCCGCACTAGGCGGGCCGCCTGATATCGCACACGCGCAAGTTCCACCTGCACCTTACCGACGTGGCTTTGCGCGCGCTGGCTAAAAATATCGAGGATGAGGCCGGTCCGGTCCACCACGTGGCGCCCGAAAAAGCGCTCAAGGTTACGCTGCTGAGCAGGACTCAGCGCGTGGTTAAAGATGACGATTTCCGCGTCTTCCTCGTCTGCGGCAATCCTCACCTCTTCTGCCTTGCCTGCGCCGATGAACAGCGCTGCATCAGGCCGGGAACGCTTGCCCGTAACCGCGCGCACAGGTTCAGAGCCCGCTGTGGAGGCTAGCAGCGCCAGTTCACTCAGACTTTCCTGGAAATCGTGTTTGCCGAAATCGACAGCGACCAAGATAGCGCGCGTCGGCTCCGAGCTGGAGGTGGGATGAGATGCCAAACGGGGAAATAGAGAAGGGAGAAACGGGGTTGGTGCGTCCCGCCGCGCGGACGGCGGCGGGAGCGAGGCAGAATCAGGCGTCAGGCGCTTCGTCCACGCGGAAATTCACGGCACGGGCCGGCACCACGGTGGAGATCGCATGCTTGTACACCATCTGCGTCACGGTATTACGCAGGAGCACGACGTATTGGTCGAACGACTCGATGTTGCCTTGCAGCTTGATACCGTTGACGAGGTAGATCGACACCGGCACATGCTCCTTACGCAGCGCATTCAGAAACGGGTCTTGTAGCAATTGCCCTTTGTTGCTCATGGCACACTCCAGATTTATAGGTTTAGTGATGGGTTATGGGGCTAGGAAGCCCGGGTTCAAGCAGGCGACGCAAAAAAAGTTCGTCAAAAAGAGTCGGCCAGACGCGTCCAAATGACGCCGATGGCGCCTGGGTTTGCAGACACCAAGCGCCATGTCTCGAGAATTTAGCCTTAGAAATCAGGGAAAGCAAACGGAAAACCGATGACCCCGCCATATGAAATGGCTCGGCCATTTTGGTGATCCCCCGTTCGAATGCCCCCGCGTCACACGCCCCCGCCGTCGAGCACCGCCCGTGCGATGCTCAATCGTTCGATTGAGCGTACGGGTTTTTGTTCGTACGAAATTCGATCCGAAGCGGCGTGCCTTTCAGTTGGAAGGCCTCGCGGAAACGCCCCTCCAGGAAGCGGCGATAGGTCTCGGGGATATTCGACAGCGCGTTGCCGTGAATCACCACGATCGGCGGGTTGGAACCGCCCTGGTGCGCGTAGCGCAGCTTCGGCCGCGAGACGCCTGCGCGACGCGGTTGCTGATACTCCACCGCCTCCATCAGCACGCGCGTGAGCTTGGGCGTCGGCAGCTTGACCATGGCGGCTGCGTAAGCGGCGTCCACGGACTTCATCAGCGCGCCAATGCCCGTGCGCTCCTTGGCCGAGATGTAATGCACGTTGGCAAACGACAGGAACTGCAGCTTGCGCTCCATATCGTGCTTGATTCGATCGCGAGCATGGCCGGTCAGACCATCCCACTTGTTCACGCCAATCACCAGCGCGCGCCCGGACTCGACGATGAAACCAGCGATATGCGCGTCCTGGTCGGAAATGTCCTGCTGTGCGTCGAGGATCAGCACAACCACGTTAGCGTCGGCAATCGACTGCAGCGTCTTCACCACCGAGAATTTCTCGATTGCCTCGAACACCTTGCCACGCTTGCGCAAGCCGGCCGTATCGATGAGCGTGTAAGGCTTGCCGTTACGCTCGAAATCCACGTAGATGGCATCGCGCGTAGTGCCCGGCATATCGAACGCGATCACGCGCTCTTCGCCGATGAGGGCGTTCACCAGCGTCGACTTACCGACGTTCGGACGGCCAACGATGGCAATACGAGTGCCGTGGTTGTGCGCGTCGGCTGCCTCGGCAAGCTCGGGGCGCTCGGCAAACGCCAGGTCGAGCGCTTCGGCCACCAAGTCATTGACACCATCACCGTGCGCCGCCGAGATAGCAGCCGGATCGCCCAGACCAAGTTCGTAAAAATCGCTGGCGACGGCGGTGTAGCGCATGCCTTCAGCCTTGTTGACGGCCAAAAGGATGCGGCGCCCGGTTTTGCGCAAGTAATCGGCAATCACGCGATCCTGCGGCGCCAGCCCCAGACGACCATCGACGATGAAGATCACGACATCGGCTTCAACCACGGCCTGGCGCGTTTGCTTCGCCATCTCCGCAACGATGCCGTCCTTGGCGACGGGTTCGAAGCCCCCGGTATCGATGGCGATGAACGGACGGTCGCCCACACGGCCTTCGCCGTAGTGACGATCGCGCGTCAGGCCAGGGATATCCGCGACCAACGCGTCACGCGAGCGCGTCAGACGGTTGAAGAGGGTCGATTTGCCGACATTCGGCCGCCCTACGAGGGCAATGACTGGTTTCATGCTTGTGTGCCGCACGCGAATGGCGCCACGGCAAATTCTGATTGTTGCAACTGCGGTTGGCATCTGCACGGCTGAATGCCTGATGACACAGATGCAAGACGCCCGCGGAGTACGCGGGCGCAAGTCCAAGGCGGCGATGCCGCCCCGATGTGATGCGTGTGCCGCCACAGCCCATCCGGGCCGCGGCGGCCAATGTTATTTCGGCAGATAGCCGTAGACACCGCCACCGCGGGTTTGGACGACCAACGTCTGGCCAACCACCACGGGTGCTGCGCCAATGGCACTGCTGTCGGTTTTCACGCGGGCGACGAACTTGCCGTCGTCACGCGACAGGAAGTGCAGCCAACCTTCGGAATCGCCCACGATGACCGCACGGCCAAACGCCAGCGGCGTACCGAGGTCGCGCCACAGCAGTGCGTCGTTCTTCCAGAGATCGGCACCGTTTTGTGCGTTAAAACCGTAGACCACCGACTTCTCGTCCGCCGCGAACAGCCCGTCATCATCCTGAGTCACACCGGTCGGCGACGAGAAATCACGACCCCAGCGCGGAGCGCCGGTGCTCAGATCAAAACAAGCCACGCGCCCCTGGAAGCTGGCCGCACAGACTTGCGAACCGTTGATCGACGGTGCACCGGTCACATCGTTCAGGCGCTCGATTTCCGATACACCACGCGGATACGACACGGCAGCTTCCCAGCGCAACGCGCCATTGCTGGCCGACAGCGCACCGAGCTTGCCACCGGCAAAACCGAGGACGATGTTATCGCCGGCGAAAATCATCGGCAGACTGCTACGCAGGTTCAGTGCCGACGGAGAACGCTGATAAATCCACTTGCGTTCACCGTTGCTGGGGTCCAGACCCAAGACGCGGCCATCGGTCGTGCGAACGATCACCAATCCCTGGCCCACCAGCGGCGCCGTCAGGACTTCACCGTTGACGGCGATCTTCCACTTCTGCGCGCCCTTTTCGTCGAACGCGATGACCGCGCCCTTCTCACCTGCCACCGCCGTCAGCGTGCCATCGCTGCCAGGGCCGGAGGTCAGGTCGACGTCCGCCTTGCCTTGCCAGACCGTGCGACCGGTGGCGCCATCCAGGGCGGTCACAGTACCGCCAGCGGCCGACACATAGACGTTGTTGCCTGCCACCGCCGGCTGCATCACGTAGCGGCCGCTCTTGCCGACGCTCACGCTCCACACCTGGCGCACGGCCAGCACTTGCTGAACTTCCGTCAGCTTGGCTGGTTCATGCTTGTTCTTGCTGCTGAACAGCGAGCAACCACCAAGGACAGCCGTCGCTGCCAGTGCCAGCACTGCCACGCGTGCCGCCTGTGCAACACCGCGCGCGACACCACCCTGCTCAAGTGCGTGAATCATGAAATCGGGATCCTTTTGTTATGCGTTGAATTGCACCGGGTGCCCCAATCAGGCGCCGCCCAGGGCATCCAGCTTGAACTGCACGATCTGGCGCGCGGAAGCGTCGGCCGGACCAAACTTTTCCAGCGCCAACTTGTAGGCAGCACGGGCGTCTTCGTTCTTGTTCTGCGCGGCCAACAGGTCACCGCGACGATCGGCGTACAGCCCGGCGAACGCCGGCGCAACGTCGCCGGAGACTAGCGCGATGCCCTGATCGTAGGCTTTCTCGTCGAGCAGAAGGCCAGCCAGGCGCAGCTTGGCGAGCGCCTTGTATTCATCGTCGCGCGCATGATCAACCGTCCATTGCAGTTGCGCCTTGGCGCCCGCCGCATCGTTGGATTCGTACAGCGCCTTGGCTGCGGCCAGCGCGCTCATCTGCGCGTAGGCCGTGCCGCCAAACTTGGCTTCCATGTCAGTCGCGGCGCGCTTGATCTTCTCAGCGTCCTTGCCATCAACGGCCTTCTGCACCTGTTCGTACAGCACGGACGCTTCGCCGGCCTGCTTGCGCTGCCAGTTTTTCCAGCCAAACCAGCCCGCCACAGCAAGCAGCACCACGATGGCGATCCACGTGATCACGTTGCCGTTATCACGCCACCAGTGCTTGAGACTCTCTATTTGTTCCTGTTCTTCGAGATCGTAGGCCATGCTTTGCAGAGCTTGAATATTGGATGTGGGTCGCGGTGGTTCGCTGCCGAACGCACTGCCGCGGTTAGTCGTTGTTGGCCACCATGGCATCGATCAGGCGGTCGACCAGTTGGTCCGACGGCACGGTCTGCTGGGCATCCGCGGTCGGATCGCCACGCAGCGGCTTGATCTGCGCAACACCTTGGGTGACTTCATCGTCGCCAATGATAACCGCATAGGATGCGCCACTTGCGTCAGCGCGCTTGAACTGCGACTTGAAGCTACCGTTGCGGCCTTCCGGCGAGGCGTGAAGGATGACGTCGAGGCCGGCATCGCGCAGTCGCTCTGCCGCGATCAGCGCCTGCACCTGCGCCTCATCGCCCTGGTGGACGATGTAGACGTCACAGCCTTGCGCTTCGGGCTCAAGCTTTTCCTCACGCAACAGTTCGATGATGCGTTCTACCCCCATCGCCCAGCCGCATGCGGGGGCAGGCTTCCCGCCGATCTGCTCGATCAGCGGGTCATAGCGGCCGCCGCCGGCCACCGTTCCCTGCGCGCCCAGCTTGTCCGTCGTCCACTCGAAGACGGTGAGGTTGTAGTAATCCAACCCCCGCACCAGGCGCGGATTGATGGTGAACGGAATGTTGTTCGCCTTGAGCAGCTTCTGCACGCCTTCAAAGTGCGCGCGCGACTCGTCGCCCAGGTAGTCGATCAGCTTCGGCGCGCCGGCGGCCATTTCCTGCAGCGCCGGGTTCTTCGTGTCGAGTACGCGAAGCGGGTTGGTGTACAGGCGGCGCTTACCGTCCTCATCCAGAATATCCTGGAAACCTTCCAAGTACTTGATCAGGTCAGCACGGTGCGCGGCGCGCTCCTCTGCCTGGCCAAGCGAGTTCAGCTCCAGCTTCAGGCCGACGAGGCCGAGGTCGTCCCACAGGCGCTGGCACATCAGGATGACTTCTGCGTCGATGTCCGGGCCCGCAAAGCCAAGCGCTTCCACGCCAACCTGATGGAACTGGCGATAGCGACCGCGCTGCGGACGCTCGTGGCGGAACATCGGGCCGGTGTACCACAGGCGCTTCGGACCGTCGTACAGCAGGTTGTGCTCGATCACGGCGCGCACGGCGGCAGCGGTACCTTCGGGGCGCATGGTCAGTTGCTCGCCGTTCAACGCATCGGTGAAGGTGTACATCTCCTTCTCGACGATATCCGTCACCTCGCCGATGCCACGCACAAACAATTGCGTCTGCTCGACGATCGGCGTGCGAATCTGCTGGTAGCCATAGGCGCGCAGCATGCTGCGCACCGCGTTATCAAAGTGCTCCCACAGGGGGGCGTCACTGGGCAGCAGGTCGTTCATGCCTTTGACGCCGGCGATCTTCTGCACGCGTTGTTTTTGTGTATCGCTCATGATGTCACGTTGAAAACCGGCTCTCGCATCTACCTCAATGCGGGCCGGTCGGTCGTTTCGTGCTTCGGCTTCGGGCTCCGAAGCCTGATGCTGCCATTTAGACCGTCGCCGGAGCCTGTGCGCCGTAATGCGTGCGCACGTACTCATCGACGATCGTCTGGAATTCTTCTGTGATGCGTTCGCCGCGCAGCGTTTTCACCTTCACGCCGTCCACGAACACCGGCGCCGCCGGAGATTCGCCCGTGCCTGGCAGCGAAATGCCGATGTTGGCGTGCTTGCTCTCCCCGGGACCGTTGACGATGCAGCCCATCACGGCCACGTTCATCTCTTCGACGCCGGGGTACTGCATCTTCCACATCGGCATCTGCTCACGCAGGTATGACTGGATGCGCGCCGCCAGCTTCTGGAACACCGTACTGGTCGTGCGCCCGCAACCCGGGCACGCGATCACCATGGGGGTGAAATTACGCAGGCCCATGGTCTGCAGAATTTCTTGCGCGACGATGACTTCCTTCTCGCGTGGCGCACCCGGCTCCGGCGTGAGCGAAATGCGGATCGTGTCGCCAATGCCTTCCTGCAGCAGCACCGACAACGCCGCCGTGGAAGCGACGATGCCCTTGCTACCCATGCCGGCCTCGGTCAGACCCAGGTGCAGCGCGTAATTGCAGCGACGCGCCAGCTCGCGGTACACAGCAATCAGATCCTGCACTGCCGAGACCTTGCATGACAGGATGATCTGGCTGCCTGGCAAGCCCAGTTCTTCAGCCTTCTGCGCGGACTGGATCGCCGAGGTAATCAACGCCTCAACCATCACGGCACGGGCATCCCACGGAGATGCGCGTTGCGCGTTCTCGTCCATGATGCGGGCGAGCAAATCCTGATCGAGGCTGCCCCAATTCACACCGATACGCACCGGCTTGTCGTAGCGGCAGGCGATCTCGATCATCTGCGCGAACTGCGTGTCGCGCTTGGCACCCTGCCCGACATTGCCCGGGTTGATGCGGTACTTGGACAGCGCCTGCGCGCACTCCGGATAGTCCTGCAGCAGCTTGTGGCCGTTGTAGTGAAAATCCCCCACCAGCGGCACATCCACACCCATGCGGTCGAGCTGCTCGCGGATGGCCGGCACCGCCGCGGCGGCGGCCGGCGTATCCACTGTGATGCGCACCAACTCAGAGCCGGCACGCGCCAGTTCCTTTACCTGGATTGCGGTACCGATGGCGTCCGACGTGTCGGTATTCGTCATCGATTGCACACAGACCGGCGCGTCGCCGCCAACATGCACGACGCGATCGCCCCAACGGATTTCCGCAGCGCGCGAGTTCCGGCGCGGCAACGGGCCCACCAAGGCTGGAGCGCAATCGAGAGGCGTGGTGATTTCCATGATCAGACAAGGCGCGCCGCCCACAGGTGCCGCGCCATTTACAAAACGGTTCAGGGCAACGTAGCCCGTGCCACGCGATTGCGGGCGTACTTCTGAAGATCGACGGTGGCACCGCCCACAGCCAGCGATTCAACGGCTTCCGCATTGCCGAAGACGACCTTGAATGGCGGCGTACCGGTCAGATCGCGTGCGTCACCTTCCTTGGAAATGCCACTGGCAAGCGTCTTCCCAGTCTTGTCCTTGATCTCGTACCAAGACGAACCGGAGAAGCGTACCGAGACCGTACCGCCGCCCGATTCAGCCGGCTTGGCGGCTTCCGGCGGCAGAACGGAGACCGGTGCGTCGACGTTGATCACAGCCGGCTTGGCACCCGCAACGGCTACAGCGGGCGCCGGCGCGGCGCCATTGTCCGAACGCGGCAGCGTGGGCGGCGGCGCCAGCGGCGCAGTCACCACACCGGAGGCCGGAGCGGCCGGCGTAACGGGCGTCAACGGTGTCGGCATCGAAGCGGCCGGCGTTTCTGCCGGAGCCTGCTCAGCCGCTGGAGCCACTTGCGCGGGCGCGGCTTGCTCCACCGCCGGTGCTTCCTTCGCGGTGGAGTCGGTGTTTTGCGTAGCCGCGGTTTGCGTGGCAAACCACTGCTTGAGACGATCCATACCGACCAGCGCGCCGGCCGCCACAATCACCGCAACCAGCACGCCGATCAGCCAGCGGCCACTGCCGCTCCGACGCTTGGCAAAGCTCGGTTTGTCGGAGAACGATTCACCGAGCCCACCCTCGGGACGCAAGCCAATGTTGGTGACCGGCGCACGCGCGTTCAAACGCGCAAGCTGATCATCGACATCGACCTGCAAAGCGCGCGCATAGGCACGGATGAGCCCCTTGGTAAACGTCATGTCGGGCAATGCTCCGACATCTGCCGATTCCACCGCCAACAACTTGCCCGGCGCCACTTTCAAGCGCGTGGCCAGATCGTCGACCGTCAGACGCTGATGCTCACGGCCGGCGCGCAGACGTTCGGCAATCTGACGCAACGCATCGTCGCGCTCAGGCGACGCGGCGGCAGGCGGATTCGAGGCAGGCGCCGTGCCGTGAGAGAGGTCGGCAGCGCTTGCCACGTCGCGGTCAGTCATCCCAGGCTCCTCGTTCGAATGCCGCCTCTTCGGGCGCATTGGGGAAACGGCGCTGCAATTGCGCGCTCCACGCGTTCTGCTGCGAAGCGTCACCCAGGCGGCGCGCGATGCGAGCGCCCAGCCACAGGCTTTCCGCCGTCGCATTGCCACGACCATTCACACGTTCGATAAACGGCATGGCACGCGCATATTCGCGGCGTTTGTAATAAAGCTGCGCCAACGTGAGGTTGGTCAGCAGATTGTTTGCGTCGATGTAGGTGGCGCGCGTCAGGCTCTTCTCCGCGCCATCCAGATCGCCTTGGCGCATCTGGCAAACACCCAGGTTCGTCCACGGCTTGGCCGGGCTGGCGGCGGCCGGCGCCTCGATAGCCTGGCGCAGCATCGTCATGCCTTGATCTGGCTTGCCGCCTTGCGAGCACAGGAACCAGCCGTAGTTGTTCAGCAGGTCACCGTCTTGCGGTGTCGCGGCCAGAGCGCTGCGGAAACTCTCGTCAGCTTGTTCGCGTTGACCGAGATTCATATAGGCCAGCGCGCGGATGTGATACGCATTCGGGACGTTCGGATCGATCGCGATGGCGTTCTTGATTTCCTCAAGCGCTGTCGCATTCTGGCCGGCTTCCAGGTATTGCGTCGCGAGTTGCAATCGGATCGCGGCCCGGCGACCGGCGTCGGCCTTTTGATCGGGTACTGTTGTAACTTCTCGTGTCTGTGTCTGGACCGGCGGCGACAACGCGCACCCGGCGGCTGCCAGCGTGAAGACCAGACTGACAGCAGTCGACCAACGCTTCATGCGGTACCCATGCGGTGAGTTGAGTCGGCCCCGACCACGGGGATCTCGACGATCTTGCCGAACTTGCCGCGCTCGGCCAGGCGTGTGCGATCTTTGACCTCGCCAGCGAGCTGGCCGCAGGCCGCATCGATGTCGTCGCCACGCGTCTTGCGGATGGTGGTGACAATGCCAGCATCCAGCAGCACTTGTGAGAAGCGGCGGATCTGCTCATTGTTCGAGCGCTTCAACCCTGATTCCGGGAACGGGTTGAACGGGATCAGGTTGAACTTGCACGGCACGTCAGCCACGACGCGCAACAGTTCACGGGCATGCTCGACGGTGTCGTTGACGCCATCGAGCATGCAGTATTCAAAGGTGATGAAATCGCGCGGCGCGAACTCAAGATAGCGGCGGCAGGCAGCCATCAGTTCGGCCAGCGGGTACTTCTTGTTGAGCGGCACGAGCATGTCGCGCAACGCATCGTTGGACGCATGCAGCGACACTGCAAGCGCCACGGGCACATCGCGCGCAAGACGGTCCATCATCGGAACCACGCCGGAGGTGGATACGGTTACGCGCCGGCGCGAAAGGCCATACGCGTTGTCGTCCAGCATCAAAGCCAGCGCCGGCACCACGGCGTCGTAGTTCAGCAGCGGCTCGCCCATGCCCATCATCACCACGTTGGTGATGACGCGGTCGTCCTTGGGGCCGCGACCGAGTTGCTTGCGCATGGCGAACTCGGCCATCCACAGCTGACCGATGATCTCGCCAGTGCTGAGATTGCGCGAGAAGCCCTGCTTGCCGGTCGAACAGAACCGGCAGTTGACGGCACACCCCGCCTGAGACGATACGCACAACGTGCCACGCGTCTCTTCGGGGATGTAGACCGTCTCGACGGCATTGCCCTGCCCCACGTCGACCAGCCATTTGCGCGTGCCGTCCGACGATAGGTGATCGGTAATGACCGCCGGTGCCTGGACGTTAGCGCGGGTCGCGAGCTTTTCGCGCAGCGACTTGGCGAGATCGGTCATCTCGCCAAAATCGGACGCGCCCGACTGGTGAATCCAGCGCTGCAACTGCTTGGCGCGAAACGATTTCTCACCCAGACTCTCGCAGTACGCGAGAAGACCCTGTGCGTCGAAATCGAGGAGATTCACCACATCGTTCATGACTTGCAACCCGAAACCACCAATTCCAGTCTAGTGTTGACGCTTAGCGGCTGTAAATGTTCAAGCCCGGGAAGAAGAAAGCGACTTCCACGGCAGCCGTTTCAGCAGCGTCCGAACCGTGCACGGCGTTGGCGTCGATACTGTCAGCGAAGTCGGCGCGGATCGTGCCCTTCTCAGCCTTCTTCGGATCGGTTGCACCCATCAGGTCACGGTTCTTGGCGATTGCGTTTTCGCCTTCCAGCGCTTGCACCATCACCGGGCCCGAGATCATGAAGTCCACCAGATCCTTGAAGAACGGGCGCTCCTTGTGCACGGCGTAGAACTGCTCGGCTTCTGCGCGCGACAGGTGGATCATCTTGGCTGCGACGATCTTCAGGCCTGCACCTTCGAAGCGGGCGTAGATCTGGCCGATGACATTCTTGGCCACGGCATCCGGTTTGATAATCGACAAAGTGCGTTCGAGCGCCATCAAAAACTCCAAAAAATGAAGGTGTTACGTGAAAGATAAACGTTAGATTCTAACACGGGAGGGAGCCAGATTGGATGTCGAGCGGTGCAACCCGACGCCGCGCATGCCGGGAGAGACGGGAGGCGCAACGATCACTTCGCACTGAGCACGCTGCCAGCCCGATGTACCCGCCTTAGGATCCCCTTATTGGGGGTACGGAAAGTCACCTGCAAAGAACACTTTCCGCCGCGATTGCCGGCCAGCGACCGGAACCGCGTGGCATGCTGACTCTCCAAGTAAGGACGGCGCGGCTTGCAAAAGCCTGCTTTGGATGCCACATTCGCTGTGTCGTCGCATTGTCTGCAATGTCATTCACCCCAAGGAGTTCGCATGGACAACCAACTCAACACGTACGGTTTTGGCGCTTCCGGCACCGCCGGCGCGTTGGCCGTCCGCAACCGCGTGCTGCGCAATACCTATTGGCTGCTCGCGCTTTCCATGATCCCCACCATCCTCGGTGCCTGGATCGGCGTCGCTACCGGCTTCAATCTGATGGGGCGTAACCCGCTGATGGGTTTCGTCATCTTCATGGCAGTGGCCTTTGGCTTCTTCTACGCCATTGAGCGCTTCAAGAACAGTGGCTTGGGCGTAGCGCTGCTGCTCGGTTTCACGTTCTTCATGGGGCTGATGCTGTCGCGGCTGATCGGCATGATTCTGGGCTTCTCGAACGGCGCGTCGCTCATCATGACGGCGTTCGGCGGAACAGCGATCATCTTCGGCGTGATGGCAACGGTGGCCACGGTCAGCAAGCGAGATTTCTC
Source organism: Ralstonia pickettii (assembly GCF_000607165.1). Taxonomy (GTDB): domain Bacteria; phylum Pseudomonadota; class Gammaproteobacteria; order Burkholderiales; family Burkholderiaceae; genus Ralstonia; species Ralstonia holmesii. The sequence goes on from NZ_JFZG01000006.1 coordinate 76,075, forward strand.
GGGCCTGGGCAAGTGGCTGTTCATGGGCGTGCTGGTGCTGATCGTTGGCTCGGTGGCCAATATCTGGCTGCAACTGCCGGCGATGATGCTGACGATCTCGGTGCTGGCCATCGCGATCTTCTCTGCCTACATCCTGTTCGACGTGCAGCGTATCGTGAACGGCGGCGAGACCAACTACGTGACCGCCACCTTGGCGATCTATCTGGACGTCTACAACATCTTCACGAACCTGCTGGCGATCCTGGGCATCTTCGGCGGGAATCGCAACTGAGCCAAATTTGGCCCGCAACGCGCTAGCAATAGCGCGGAGTAACTAAAAAACCGGCGCTTGGTGCGCCGGTTTTCTTTTGCACGCAAGACTACGTGACGAACGGTCAGACTCGCTCGAATACCGCCATCGATTCCACATGTGATGTGTGCGGGAACATGTTCACTACGCCCGCGCCGGCCAGCCTGTAGCCCGCTTCATGCACAAGCAGACCCGCGTCGCGCGCCAGCGTCGCCGGATTACATGACACGTAAACAATGCGCTTCGGCAGCAAATCGGCCGCCTCGCCGCCGCGCTGAGACAACTCGGCCAGCGCCTTGGACACGGCCAGCGCGCCTTCGCGCGGCGGATCGATCAGCCAACGATCAAACTTGCCCAGCGCGGCAATATCGTCAGCCGTCACTTCGAACAGATTGCGGCAAGCGAATGTCGTCTTCGCGTCCAAGCCGTTGTGCTGGGCGTTGGCAAGCGCACGCGTCGTCAACGCCTCGCTGCCTTCGATCCCCATCACCTCGCGGGCACGCGTAGCCATTGGCAGCGTGAAGTTGCCGATACCGCAAAACAGGTCAAGCAGCCGATCGCCCGGTTGCGCGTCAAGCAGCTTCAGCGCCCGCGACATCAGCGCCCGGTTGATCTGGTGATTGACCTGCGTGAAATCCGTCGGCTTGAACGGCATGGTGATGCCGAACTCGGGCAGCGTGTACGTCAGCGTACGATCGAGCGGATGGAACGGATAGACCGTATCCGGCCCCTTGGGCTGCAGCCAGAACTGAACGTTGTGATGATCGGCGAAAGCGCGCAGTTCCGCCTCATCTTCAGCGGTGATTGGCTCCAGGTTACGCAACACCAGCGCGGTCAAATCCTGGCCGACTGCCAGCTCGATCTGCGGCATACGCTGCACGATCGACAGGCGCCCCACCAACTCGCGCAACGGCACCAGCAGCGCGGACACGTGCGGCGGCAACACCTCGCACGACGTCATGTCGGCCACATAGCTGCTTTTGCGCTCGTGAAAACCCACCAGCACGCCACCTTTGGCCGCAACATGGCGCACAGTCAATCGCGCGCGATAGCGGTAGCCCCAATCCGGGCCGGCAATGGGTCGGAACACCACGTCCGGGCGCAGCTTGGCCAAATGCCACAGATCGTCTTCCAGCACACGCTGCTTGATCGCAACCTGCGCGCGCGAATCCAGATGCTGCATCGAGCAGCCACCGCACACCCCGAAAAACTTGCACCGCGGCGTCACGCGCGAAGCGGACTGGCGCAGAATGTTCACGACACTCGCCTGCTCGTACGACGACTTGACGCGGTGACTGCGGTACATCACCCGCTCGCCCGGCAATGCGCCTTCCACGAAGACAACCTTCCCCGGCGTGCCATCCTCGTTCATCAAACGCCCGACGCCCCGCGCTTCGCCATCGAGCGAGACGATGTCCAATGGGCCCGCCACGGACATTTCGGGCTTACGGCGCCCACGGGTTTTGGCCGGCGGCGTGTCCGGCGCGACCGTTGCTGGAGCGGAAGAGGAAAGCGTGACGTTGGGTGCAGCTTGAGACACGAGCGAGCCTGGACAAAATGAGGACAAGGGCGGCATTGTAAGACACCGGAGGACCAGCATGGGCACCGTCATCCTGACGTGGAATATCCAGTGGGGCCGTGGCGCCGACGGGCACGTCAGTCTCGCGCGCCAACTTAAGCAAGCGCGGGAGATGGCCGAATTCGACGTGCTGTGCCTGCAGGAAGTCACCTCCGGCTTCAGCGATCTGCCGGGCCGACCGGGCATCGACCAATGGAGCGAGCTCGCCGACGCGCTTGGCAGCGAGTACACCGTCATCACTGGATTCGCGCTGGAGCGCCACAACCGCGCGCATGCGCAGCGCTTCGGCAACGCCATTGCCACGCGCCTGCCCGTGCATTACATCCGGCGCCACGCATTGCCCTGTCCGCCCGATGCCACACCGTACATGCCGCGCATGGCCATTGAGGCGGTCGTGCAGGCACCGTTTGGCGCGTTGCGCGTCGTCACGACGCATCTGGAGTACTACTCGGAGCCGCAGCGTGCGGCGCAAATCGATGCGCTGCGAGCGATCCACACGGAAGGTTGCGCGCGTACGAATCAACCATCCGTGCTTGGCACGGAGCCCGAAGTCGGCCCTTTCCGCCCGCTAGCGCAGACCACGGCAACCATCGTCTGCGGTGATTTCAACTGCAAGCCAGATTCCATGCCCAAGCGCTTGGCCACCGTGCCATTCACTCGCGAACCTGCTTTGCATGATGCGTGGGAGATTGCGCACGGCACGACGCCGCAGCCACCGACTTTCGGTGTGCACGACCGCGCTGGCTGGACCGAACCGGCCTACGCGTGCGATTTCATGCTGATCAGCGAGCCACTGAAGCCGCGCGTGCTGCGCCTGGAAGTCAATAGCGCGACCCAGGCGTCGGATCATCAACCGATACTGCTGGAGCTTCGAAACGACTGAAGAAGAGGAAGGAGAGACAAAGAGACAGCAGCGCTTTACAGCACCGCGTCCTTGCGCACGCCCTGCGAGGCGAAATGACGCTTGAGCTTGACCAGCGCCTCCTGTTGGATCTGACGCACGCGTTCACGCGTCAAACCCATCTCCGCGGCAAGTTCTTCCAGCGTGGCGGGCTCGATGTAGTTAAGGCCAAAGCGGCGCTCAACCACATAGCGATGCTTGTCAGACAAGCGTGCGAGCCACGACTTCATCAACAGCGACAGCTCGCGATGTGCCACCTCCTGATCGGGCGAGGCGCCATGCTCGTCCGACAGGAAATCGAGCAGACTCGTGCCGGGATCAAGATCGAACGGCGTATCCAGCGAAGTCGTGTGCTCGTTGAGCGAGAGCACGTCCTGCACCTCCTCCGTCGTCTTGCCGAGCAGGTGAGCGATATCTTCGAGGCTTGCGTCGCGGCCATCCACGCCGCTCTTTTCCAGATGACGCTTGGCGCGCAGCACCTGGTTGAGCTCGCGAATCACGTGCACCGGCAAACGAACCGTGCGCGCCTGATTCATGATCGCGCGCTCAATGCTCTGGCGGATCCACCACGTTGCATACGTGGAGAAGCGGAACCCGCGTTCCGGATCGAATTTTTCGATCGCGTGCATCAGACCCAGGTTGCCCTCTTCGATCAGGTCGAGCAGCGGCACACCGCGATTCAGATAGCCCTTGGCAATGCTCACTACCAAGCGGAGATTGCGCTCGATCATGACTTGGCGCGCTGCAAACTCGCCCGCCTTGGCCAGCGTCGAGAAATGCAGTTCCTCGGCCGGCGTCAGAAGCGGCTTGATGCTGATGCGATTCAGATAGTGCTGAACGGTGTCGGCGGCCAGTTCGGCCTGCAGCACTTTGCGGAAATCTTCCTCGGGTGCGGCTTCCTCTGCCTCTTCAGCCTCCTCCTCTTCTTCATCGGGCTCGTCTGCACTGTCCGACGTGTCGTTGAGCTCGGCGGAATCGGAAGCAGGCAGGTCGTCGACGAGCGCGTCGACGACTTCGATCTCTTCAGCGGGGGGCTGTGCCTCGCCGCGCGCACGCCGCCCAGCGCGCCCATTCGGGGTGCGCTGGCCCTCTACAGCAGCGTCGATGTTGTCATCGGCGGGGGTGACGGGCGTGGCGGCTTTCTGGCGCGGCATGCATTCCTCTATTGAGGCGGCAAGTAGCGCATCGGATCGACCGGCTTACCATTGCGGCGCACTTCAAAATGAAGCTTCACGCGATCCGCATCGGTACTGCCCATTTCGGCGATCTTCTGCCCTTTCTTGACCGTGGATTGCTCGGTGACCAGAACCTTATCGTTGTTGCCGTAGGCGGTCAGGAACGTGTCGTTGTGTTTGATGATGACAAGATTCCCGTACCCACGCAAGGGTCCAACGTGGATCACTTTTCCATCATCGGCAGCGACCACCGCGTCACCGCGTTTGCCACCAATGTCGATACCCTTGTTGCTCTTGTCATCGAAACGGTTGATGAGCGAGCCGCGTGCCGGCCAGGCCAGCGAGATTGCGCTGTCAGTTGCCCCGGCAGGAGCGCCGGACGACGCTGCGGACGCCGGCGTAACCGGTGTGGAATCGGCCGGCGGCGTGGTCGTGTTGGCCGGGCGAACCGGCGTGACCACGGCCCCGGTGTTGCTGACATCCGCATTCGGTGGAACGACACGTAGCAGCTGATCGACTTCGATCTGATTCGGGTTGGCGATGTTGTTCCAGGCCACCAGGTCGCGCGGCGCTTGGCCGTTACGCAAGGCGATGCTGTACAAGGTATCGCCACGCTTGACCCGATAGTAGCCGGGGGGCGGCGGCTCTTGCGACACGGTGCCAGCGCTGCCGGCACGCGAGGTGCGATCGAGAACAGGGGCTTGGTTGCCGGAGGATGCGCAAGCCGCCAGTAATGCGGCCGACACCATCGCCACGGCGAGCCGGCCTGCGCGTGCGGGGCTTGGACGGTTCATGGAGCTCCGGGAAATGAACATGCTAAACAGTTCCTGATTTTAACGGGACAAAGAAAACGCCTTCAAGCGCGGTACTGTGAAACTGGAAGCGGCTGCGGCGCTCGATGAGAACGAGCTGCTGCGCGGGGCCGCTGTTGCGATCGGTAGCCACCGGGGCGATCAGCCGTCCGCCGACGGTCAGCTGGTCGAGCAGCGCCTGCGGCACCTCCAGACCCGCCGCAGCCAGGATGATGGCGTCGAACGGCGCGGCCTTCGGCAGCCCCAGCATGCCGTCTCCATAGTGCAGACGGATGTTTGGCACGCGGAGTGGCCGCAAGTTCGCTTTGGCTTTTTCATGCAGCGGGCGGACGCGCTCGATCGAGTACACCTCGTCGGCCAGCTGTGCCAGAACGGCTGCCTGGTAGCCGCAGCCGGTGCCAATCTCCAGCACGCGAGCGAGCGGCATGCCAGTGCGGCCGGACCGTCCACTCAACAACAACTCGATCATCCGTCCGACCACTGACGGCTTGGAGATCGTTTGCTGATGACCGATTGGCAAAGCGGAATCTTCATATGCCTGCGAGGCAAGGCCGGCATCGACAAACAGATGGCGCGGTACCGTGCCGATTGCAGCGAGCACGCGCTTATCACTCACGCCTCCCGCCTGCACACGGCCAACTAACGCCTGACGCGCACGGTCCGATGCCATGCCGCCGGCAGCCGCGTGCGCTGCCGCCGTGCGTGCCTGTACAGCGCTCGCGGCGACAGCGCCGACAACAGCGTCGACACCCGCCACACGCTGTGGCGCAGGTGCAGGAGCGGATGCAGGCGACGCGCGCTCAACGGATACCGCACGCACCGGCGTGGGGCGTGACACCGCGCTCACTCCTGACGAGATACGCGTTTCACGCTGGCGCTCCACGGGCTTGCGCTCGACCACTGCGTCAAGCGTCAACGGAAAGCGCCGGTCTCGCGGGCGTTCAGACATGAGCCACCGTGACGATCATGGCGTCTGCCAGCGGCGCACGGTGCGCAGTTGGGCCGTATCGGTCAGATCGAGCTGCAGCGGTGTCAGCGAAACGAAGCCATGCGCGACGGCATGGAAATCGGTGCCCTCGCTGGCGTCTTTCGCATCGCCGGCGGCACCGACCCAGAAGATCGGCTCGCCGCGCGGATTGGCTTGGCGGATCACCGGCTGCGATTGGTGCCGCTTGCCCAGACGCGTCGCGCGCCAACCAGCCAGCTCGGCGTACGGCAGATTCGGGATATTGACGTTGAGCAGGACCGGGCCGTCCAGCGGATCGGACAGATAGCGCTCGACCACCTCGCGGGCAACACGCTCGGCAGCGTCGAGGTGCGTCCAGCCCTTGTCGGCCTGCGAGAACGCAATCGACGGAATACCAAACAGATAGCCCTCGATGGCAGCGGCGACGGTGCCGGAATACAGCACGTCTTCGCCCATGTTCTGACCCTGGTTGATACCGGAGACGACCAGATCGGGCTTCTCTTCAATCATGCCGGTGAGCGCGATGTGCACGCAGTCTGTCGGCGTGCCGTTGACGAAGCGAAAGCCCTTCTGGGCACCGTCGGTCGCTTCGAACACCGAAAGCGGTCGCTGCAGCGTGAGCGAGTTCGACGCGCCGCTGTGGTTCTGCTCCGGTGCGACCACCGTCACGCGGCCCAGGGGGCTCAGCGCACGATGCAGCGCCGCGAGCCCGGGCGCGAGGTATCCGTCGTCGTTGGCAATGAGAATATGCATGGCGCGGATTGTAACCGAGCAACGTTCGCGAATCGTGCTCGCGCACACGTTCTATACGCTTACAAAAATTGCATCGACAAGCCGAACGATTCATCGCATCCGGCCAAATCGAACGACCGTGCTTTTATTCGGTTACACTGCCAGCCGAGATCGCGTGCAATGCATGCGAGATGGCGAACAATCCAACGCAAAACTGTTGAGGAGACACTGATGAAAGCCGTCGTCTGCAAGACCTGGGGCCCGCCCGAATCGCTGGTGATCGAAACGCTGCCGGACCTCTCGCCCGGTGCCGGTGAAGTGGTTATCGACGTGAAGGCTGCGGGGGTGAATTTCCCTGACGTGCTGATCATCCAGAACAAATACCAGTTCAAGCCGGAGTTGCCGTTTACGCCCGGCTCGGAAGTGGCGGGCGTTGTTAATGCCGTAGGCGAAGGCGTGTCGCACCTCAAAGCCGGCGACCACGTGATCGCCTTCCTCGGCCAGGGCGCCTTTGCTTCACAGGTCAAGGCGTCGGCCAAGGTGGTGATGCCGATGCCGCCGGGCATGGCGTTCGACACCGCAGCAGCATTCACGCTCACGTATGGCACGTCGCACCACGCGGTGGTCGATCGCGGGCAACTGAAGGCCGGCGAGACAATGCTGGTGCTCGGCGCGGCCGGCGGCGTCGGGCTGGCGGCCATCGAGATCGGCAAGGCGATTGGCGCACGCGTGATCGCGGCGGCATCGAGCGACGAGAAGCTGGCGGTCTGCAAGGACCACGGCGCCGATGCGCTCATCAACTATTCGACCGAAGACCTGCGCGAGCGCATCAAGGAACTGACCGACGGCAAAGGCCCCGACGTGATCTATGACCCGGTCGGCGGAATCTATGCGGAACCGGCGTTCCGTTCGATTGCCTGGCGTGGCCGCTACCTCGTGGTCGGATTTGCCAATGGCGAGATTCCGAAGATGCCGCTGAACCTGGCGTTGCTCAAAGGTGCGTCGCTGGTTGGCGTGTTCTGGGGCGAGTTTGCACGTCGCGAGCCGAAGGCGAATCTGGCGAACATGATGCAGATGCTCGGCTGGATGCAGGAAGGCAAGATTCGTCCGCATATCTCGGCGCGCTATCCGCTGGAGCAGACGACACAAGCGCTGCTGGACATGGCGGCGCGCAAGGTGACGGGCAAGGTGGTGATCCAGCCTTAAAAAACACACGCTGGAGACAAAAAAGCCGCGCAGGTTGATCGCCTGCGCGGCTTTCTCTTTGGTGCAACGGATTATCAGGCTGCTTCTTCCAGCGTCGGATAGTCGGTGTAGCCCTTTTCCTGGCCGCCGTAGAACGTTGCGCGATCCGGCTGGTTGAGCGATGCGCCGGCACGGAAGCGCTCCACCAGATCGGGGTTCGCGATGAACGGACGACCGAACGCAACGGCATCAGCCAGACCGGAGGCAATCATCTGCTCGCCCTCCTCCGCCGTGTATTGGCCGCACACGATGAGCGTGCCCTTGAAGGCGTCGCGGAGTTGGCGGCGGAAATCGTTGGTCAGCTCGGGACCGCCGGCCCAATCGGGCTCGGCGATATGCAAATAGGCGATGCCACGCTTGGTCAGCTCGCGGGCGAGGTACAACGCGCTTTCTTCGGCTTGTGCGTCGGCAATGTCATGCGCGACGAAGTGCGGCGACAGGCGGATGCCGACGCGGTCTGCACCAATCTCGGCGATGGCGGTATCGACCACTTCGAGAATCAGTCGGGCGCGATTTTCCAGGGAGCCGCCGTACTGGTCGGTGCGCTGGTTGCTGTTGGTCGACAGGAATTGGTGCAGCAGGTACCCGTTGGCAGCATGGATTTCAACAAAATCGAAACCAGCGCGACGTGCACGCAGCACGGCTTGACGATATTGTGCGATCACGCTAGGGATTTCTTCCGTGGCGAGAGCGCGCGGTTCGCTGGTCGGCACATTGGCGGGCGTGCCGTCGGGCTGCACGACAAAGCTCTGCGCCCCCTTGGCGACGAGGGCCGACGGCGCGACAGGTGCCTGGCCGTTTTCCTGCAGCAACGTATTGGAAATACGACCCACGTGCCAGAGCTGTTGCGAGATGCGGCCGCCCTTGGCGTGCACAGCATCCACCACCGCCTTCCAGCCAGCTTCCTGTGCGTCGGTGTACATGCCCGGCGTCCAGGCGTAGCCCTGGCCCTGGCGGGAAATTTGCGTCGCCTCCGTAACGATCAGGCCCGCGGTTGCACGCTGCGCGTAGTAAGTCACGTTCAGTTCGGTCGGCACGTCGCCCGGCTGGCCAGCGCGCGAGCGCGTGAGCGGCGCCATCACGACACGATTGGCGAGGGTCGTACGTCCGGTCTGGACCGGGGACAGCAGTTGTTGGGTCATATCAGCTCCTGGAAGAGGCACTATTCGACCGGTCATCTAGAACCGGAATCAAAGAAAAAGCGAGGAACATGCCTCGCCGGCAATGGTTTGGGTTGCAATCAGTGTTTGGGCTTGGCCAGCAGGATTTCCGTTTGCGCCACACAGCTCTTGAACGCGGCGACAGTGCGATGCGACTTGGCCAACAGCGCGCCGCCCATCCACATGGCGTACAGCCCTTCGGCCAGATGGTGTGCATTCTCTACAGGTGCCAAGGAGCCGTCGGTGACGCCTGCCTCGATTGCCGTAGCGATACGCTCGACCATGCGCGTCATGCCGGTCGAAAGCACCTTGCGCATCGGCTCGGAGAGGTCCGACACCTCCCCCGACAGCTTGACCGCTAGGCAGGTGACCTCGCACGCGCTGCGCTCATGCAGATCGATCCAGGCCATGAAATAGCGCAGCAGCCGCTCGCGGGCGGTAATGCGCGTGTCGTTGAACAGGCTGACAACGCCCGCGTCGTAGTCCTGGAAATAGCGCTCCAGCATGGCGACGCCAAAGTCTTCCTTCGACCCGAAATAGTAATAAAACGAGCCTTTGGGTACCTGAGCGCGGCCGAGGATTTCCGCCAAGCCGACGGCCGAGAACCCGCGCCCGAGGATCAACTCGGCACCGGCGTCCAGAATGCGGTCGCGGGTGTCGTGCCGGGCTTCGGCGCCTTCAGCGGTGACGGGTTCGGGGTGCTTGCTCATGATGGATCGCATTGTAGTAGACCGACCGTCTAGTTGCATGACCCTGCTATGAGCAGGGTCGATGTGACGTTCGCGTCGTTGGCGCGCTCGCTCAGAGCTTCTCTGTCTCGCCGCTCTTCGGTTGCCAGCGCATCAGGCGTTTTTCCATCAAGCCGACGAGCCAGTCGAGCACCAGCGCAAAGACCGTCAACACGACGATGCCCGCAAACACGGTATTGATGTCGAAAGTGCCTTCGGCCTGGAGGATCAAGTAACCGACACCGCGGGCCGAGCCGAGATACTCCCCCACCACCGCCCCCACGAAGGCCAGACCCACCGACGTATGCAGCGACGAGAACACCCAGCTCGTCGCGCTCGGCAGGTAGACAAAGCGCAGCAGTTGCCGCTGCGATGCGCCCAGCATGCGCGCATTGGCCAGCACGACCGGGCTCACTTCCTTCACGCCCTGATAGACGTTGAAGAAGACGATGAAAAACACCAGCGTCACCGCCAGCGCCACCTTCGACCAGATACCCAGTCCGAACCACACGCCAAAGATCGGCGCCAGGATCACGCGCGGCATCGAATTGGCAGCCTTGATGTACGGATCAAGCACCGCCGATGCGGCCGGGCTCAGCGCCAGCCACAGCCCCGCCCCCAGGCCAGTGGCCGTGCCGATGGCAAATGCCAGCACCGTCTCGGCCAGCGTCACGCCAAGGTGCTGATAGATATCGCCTTCGGTGACGAACCAGGCCCAGACGCGCTGGGCAACGATGAGCGGTTCCCCGAAGAAGAAAGCAACTTCCTGCGAGCGCGTGGCGAAGTGCCACACGCCCAACGTGACGACCAGCAGGCCAAGCTGCCAGGTGCGCAGCGCGAATAGAGAAAGCGGACGGTTAGCCATGGATGCAATCGATCAGATTCAGGTCAAGCCACGCGGCGGTGCTGCGCATAGCCCTTGAGCACTTCTTCGCGCAGCACATCCCAGATGCGCGAATGCAGGTCGACAAAGCCGGCCTGGTCGCGAATCTCGGCCACATCGCGCGGGCGCGGCAGGTCGATCGTGAATTCGCCGATCGGGTGCGTGCCGGGGCCGGCGGCCAGCACGACCACGCGGTCGCTCATGGCAATGGCTTCATCCAGATCGTGCGTGATGAACAGCACCGCCTTGCGCTTGGCGGCCCAAAGATCGAGCACCTCGTTCTCCATCAGTTGGCGCGTCTGAATGTCGAGCGCCGAGAACGGCTCGTCCATGAGGATGATGTCGGGATCGAGCACCAGCGTTTGCGCCAGGCTCACGCGCTTGCGCATGCCGCCGGAAAGCTGATGCGGATAGCGGTCTTCAAACCCTGCCAGACCCACGCGCGCGAGCCACGACATGGCAAGGTCACGCGCTTCCTTGTCGGGCATGCCCCGAAACTGCAGCCCTGCTGTCACATTGTCGAGCGCGCTGCGCCACGGCATCAGCGCCTCTGCCTGGAACATGTAACCGGCGCGACGGTTGATGCCGAGCAGCGGCTCGCCGAACACCCGCACCTGCCCGGAAGACGGCTGCAACAGGCCCGCAGCCAGATTCAGCAACGTAGATTTGCCGCAGCCGGTCGGGCCCACCACTGAGACGAACTCGCCGGCCTGCACCTCCAGCGAGGTGTTTTGCACGGCGGTGTAGCGCTGGCCCGGCGTGTCGGGTGAGATGAACGTACAGGTGATCTGATCGAACGAAAGCGCGGGATGGGGCATGGTCTGCGGTCCAAAAGCAATGCGCCCGGGCGGAACCGGGCGCGTTGCTGAAAGCCTGTCGAAATTACTTGTACTTGGCGTTGGCCTTCTGCACGAAGGCGTTGGTGAAGGTCTGGTCGAGCTTGATCTGCTTGCCCTTCACTTCCGCATCAAACTCCGACAGCGTGCGCAGTGCTGTGGCGGGGCCGTCGACGGGCATCGTGCCATCCGGCGAGATGGCCTCGCGCACCTTGTCCCACGCCGCCAGATACAACGCGCGGTCACCCAGCAGATAGGCTTCCGGCACCGTCTTGACGATGTCCGAGGGGCCCGCCTTCTGCAGCCACTTGAGCGCGCGCACCATGGCGTTGGTCATCGCCTGTGTCGTGTTCGGATTCTTCTGGATGAACGCGGTAGATGCATACAGGCAGCCGGCCGGCATGTTGCCGCCGAATACCGCCTTGGTATCGGCCAGCGTGCGGGTATCCGAGACCACGCGCACTTCATTCTTCTGCGTGAGCATCGACATCACTGGGTCCAGGTTGGCCAGGGCGTCGATTTGGCCCGCACGCACGGCGGCAATCGCCCCACTGCTCGGACCCACGCCAATGATCGACACTTCGTTCGGCTTGATGCCGGCGCGCGCCAGCACGTAGTTGACCATGATGTTGGTCGACGAACCCGGAGCTGTCACGCCGATCTTCTTGCCTTTCAAGTCGGCAATCGACTTGTAGTTGGGCATCGTCTTGTTGTTGACCGCCAGCACGATCTGGGGCGCCCGCCCTTGCAGCACGAACTCCTGGTACATCTGGCCCTTGGCCTGCAATACCAGCGTGTGCTCATACGCGCCGCTCACCACGTCGGCGCTGCCACCAACCACGGCCTGCAGGGCTTTCGCGCCACCGGCAAAGTCGACGATTTCAACGTCCAGACCTTCGTCCTTGAAGTAGCCCAGGCGCTCGGCAATCGTCAGCGGCAGGTAGTAGAACAGCGCCTTGCCGCCCACCGCGATGGTGATCTTGCTCTTTTCAGGCTTGCCCTGTGCCAGAACGGCGGGGCTGGCAGCCACCAGGCTCGTCGCGCACAGTGCTGCGCCCATCCATTTTGCCCAGCGCCCAATGACTCGTGTCCCCATGCCTGTCTCCTGTTTTGTGGCGTTCACTGCCTCGGCGGCGATCTTACCGCAACGATTTGCAACACAACATGCGGGATCGTCCTAGCTGTTTAGCTTTTGGCTTCGGCAATGATGCCTTGCGAAACCAGCGCGTCGATCTGCGCGTCGGTCAGGCCGTGGCCGCGCAGTACGTCGCGCGTGTGCTGACCCAGGCGCGGCGCGCTCGCCTGTACGGCGCCCGGCGTGGCGGAAAGCTTGGGTACCACGCCCGGCATCTCTACATCGATGCCCGACTGCGCGCGCACCGTTTCGATCACGCCGCGCGCGCGGTAGTGCGGGTCGGCGGCAATGTCGGCGACGGTGTAGATGGGGCCGCTGGGCACCTCGGCCGCATGCAGCGCGGCCAGCACATCGGCGATGGGCAGCGTGCCCGTCCAGGCGTTGATGGCGGCATCGATTTCGTCCGCCCGGGCGGCGCGGCCGTCGTTGCGGGCCAAATCGGGATCGTCGGCCAGGTCTTGCCGGCCCATGTGTTGCATCAGGCGGCGGAAGATGTTGTCACCGTTGGCGGCAATCAGAACGTATTCGCCACCGGCGCAGCGGTAGGCGTTCGACGGCGCGATGCCCGGCAGCGCCCCACCCGCGGGCTGGCGAATTGCGCCGAACACGGAGTACTCCGGCAGCAGGCTCTCCGTCAGGTTGAACACGGATTCATACAGCGCCACGTCGATCACCTGCCCCTTGCCTCCGCGCGCATCGCGTTCGTACAAGGCCAGCAACACGCCTAGCGCGCCGTGCAAGCCGGCGATCGTGTCGCCAAGTGACAGCCCGGCGCGGGCAGGCGGCCGCCCCGGCTCACCGGTCAAATAGCGCAGGCCGGCCATGGCTTCAGCAATGGCGGCAAAGCCGGGTTCATCGCGTTTGGGGCCCGTCTGGCCATAGCCCGACACGCGCAGCATGATCAGTTTCGGATTGATGGCGGACAGTGCCTCATACGACAGCCCCCACTTTTCCATCGTGCCGGGGCGGAAATTCTCGATCAGGACATCGGCTTCGGCGGCCAGCTTGCGCACGACTTCCTGCCCTTCCGGCACACGCAGGTCCACACAGACGGACTGCTTGTTGCGCGACTGCGCTTCCCACCAGACTGACGTGCCCTCATGCAGCATCCGCCATTTGCGCAGCGGATCGCCCTGCCCGGGCGGCTCGATCTTGACGACCTGCGCGCCAAAGTCGGCGAGCGTCTTGGCTGCAAACGGCCCGGCAATCAGTTGCCCGAGTTCGAGCACGCGGATGTCCTGCAAAACCTGTGTCGGCATGGTTGTGTAGAAAGCGTTGAATTCAGAGTGCAGCGGGGTTGCCAAGCAGATACGTCATCAACAGGCGCGCGGAGCTGGTCAGCGCGTCGGGATCGCGCACGCCGACCAACAGGCGGCGATGCGCCCATTCGTCTTGCAGCGACACCAGTGCTAGACCCGCACCCGGCAGGCTCGATACGTGCCCTTGTGCCGCGATGCGCGGCAACACGCCCACGCCCAGGCCGGAAGCCACCATGCGGCAGACGGCTTCGAAGCTGCGCACCTGGATGCGCAGCCGCAGCGGCTTGCCCAAGCGCAGGCTTTCGTCGACCAGTTGCGCAGCCAGCGAGGTGCCCGGCGGCAGGCTGACGAAATCGAAATCCACGGCGTCGGCGAAGTGGACCTGCTTGCGCCCGGCCAATGGATGCCCGCGCGGCGTAACCAAGGCGAGATCGTCCTCGCGATAGTCGAACGATTGCAGCCCATCGCACGGCGTACCGGCCGCGAAGATGCCAAGGTCTGCCCGATTTTCACGCAGCGCGGCAACGATATCGCCGCTGTCCTGCTCTTCCAGCGCGATGCGGATGGCCGGATTGGCCAGCATGAAGGCGGCCAGGTCGTCGGCCAGGAATTGCGTAATCGATGAGGTGTTGGCCCACACGCGCACCAGCCCGCGCGTGCCGGCGGCAAAGTCCGATAGCGCACCGGCCATACGCTCGACGTCCTGCAGGATGCCCACAGCATGGCGGAAGCACGCCTGGCCGGCCTCGGTCAGCTCCACGCCGGCGGCATGCCGATAGAGCAACGGCGCGCCCACGGCTGCTTCCAGATCGGAAATCCGCTTGCTTGCCGCAGCTACAGCCAGGTGTGATTGGCGTGCCCCGGCCGAGATGCTGCCAAGCCGGGCCACCGCCACGAACAAGCCGAGGGTGACAAGATCGAAGCGGGCGAGATTCATCGTGGAAAGCTGAAGGTGGGAAATACACAACATCGGATGTGACATCGTGGCACGTTCCGTGCGTGTTTCATCCGGCCGTCACCCGCCCACGTTTAACATGGCGGACTTTTGCCGTTCCCGGATCCGAAAAAGGGATTCTAACGGCGTTCTCTCTGCTTGCTGCCATGTTGCTTCCGTTCCGTCTTGCCCGCTTGACCGCCCTGTGCGCCCTCTCCTTGAGCGCCGGCCATGCCTTGGCAACCCAAAGCAGCACAGGCGACACCGCCAGTTGGGCGATCAACGATCCCGACCGCTTTGCCGTGCATGGCCAGGCGACCTACGTGTGGCAGCACGACCTGTCGTTCCACTCGCCGTACAGCGGGCCGAACAGCCTGTCAGCCAAATCGACCACAAGCTATTCGGTCACGACGACGCTCGATCTGGGCATGCGCCTGTGGCAAGGCGCTGAAGTGCACATCAATCCGGAAATGGCGCTCGGCCAGCCTTTCTCGGGTCTGCATGGCCTGGCCGGATTCACCAATGGCGAGCTGGCCAAGACCGCCGGCCCAAACCCGACGCTCTACCGCGCACGCGCCTTCTTCCGCCAGACGGTCGGGCTAGGCGGTGGCACCGAAGACCGGGAAGCCGAGATGAACCAGTTTGCCGGCCAGGTCGACAAGCGTCGCCTGGTGTTCACGGCAGGCAACTTCTCGGTGCTGGACGTATTCGACGGCGTGACCTACTCGCATGACCCGCGCACGCAGTTCCTGAACTGGTCGTTCCTCACGCACGGCGCGTTCGACTACGCCGCCGATGCGCGCGGCTACACCTGGGGCGCTGCCCTCGAGTATTACGACGGCGATTGGGCCTACCGCATTGGCCGCTTCATCCAGCCGGAAGAATCCAACGGCCTGCCGCTGGACACGCGTATCGGCCGCCACTACGGCGACGTGTTTGAAGTGGAGCGCAGTCACACACTCGCCGGCCAGCCCGGCAAGCTGCGCGTCATGCTCTTCCGCAACAGGACCGACATGGCGCGCTACGACGATGCCCTCGCCCTTGGCCAGTCGACGGGCAGCGCACCGGACATCAGCCTCGCGCGACGCGACAACACCAAGGTGGGGATCGGCATTGGCGGCGAACAGCAGATCAACGATGACATTGGCGTCTTCGCACGCGCATCGTGGGCGGATGGCAAGACGGAAACCTACGCCTTTACGGAAATCGACCGCTCAGTGTCGTTTGGCACGCTGGTCAAGGGCAGCAAGTGGGGCCGCTCGGATGACACGGTCGGGCTCGCGGCCGCCATCAACATGCTGTCGCCGGATCACCGCCGCTACCTGCAGCAAGGCGGCCTGGGCGTATTCCTAGGGGACGGCAAGCTGAACTATGCGCCCGAGCAGATCGTCGAGGCGTTCTATAGCTTCCAGGCGACCAAGCACCTGTGGATCAGCGCCGACGCGCAATGGATCCGCAACCCCGGCTACAACGCCGATCGCGGCCCTGCGGTGTTCTTCGGTACGCGCCTGCATACCGAATTCTGAGGTTCGTTTGTGCCAGCTCAGAGCTGGCGCCGATCCAGCACCGCGCGAGCAATGGTGCCCGCGTCCACATATTCCAGCTCACCGCCCACCGGCACACCACGCGCCAGACGCGTCGCCTTGATGCCGCGCGCCTTCAACATTTCGCCGATGTAGTGGGCAGTCGCCTCGCCTTCGCTGGTGAAGTTGGTAGCAAGGATGACCTCAGCGCAGGGCCCACCCAGCGCAGGGTCAGTGGCGCGGGCCAGTAAGCGTTCGAGGTGAATCTCTTTCGGGCCGATGTTGTCCAGCGGCGAGAGCCGCCCCATCAGCACAAAATACTGGCCGCGATAGGTCAGCGTCTGCTCGATCATCATCTGATCGGCTGGCGTTTCCACCACGCACAGCACCGACGCATCGCGACGCGCATCCAGGCAGGTTTCGCAGATTTCCTGCTCGGTGAAGGTATTGCACCGGCTGCAATGCTGGATCGATTCCGTCGCCTCGGACAGCGCCTGCGCCAGTTGCGCAGCGCCCTCGCGGTCATGCTGCATCAGGTGATACGCCATCCGCTGGGCCGACTTGGGGCCGACACCCGGCAGCACACGCAAGGCTTCAACCAGCATCTGCAGCGCCGACGGCGTGCCTGGAGCGTTACGCATCACGCATGCTCCAGAACCGTCGTGTGGTGCAGCACTTCCGGCATCGGGTCATAGAAATGATGCAGCAGCGCTCGCCACCGCTGGTACTCGGGCGACTGCCGAAAGCCGATGGTGTGGTCTTCCAGCGTCTGCCACTGCACCAGCAGCAGGTAATCGCTGGTCTTCTCCATGCAGCGCGACAGCGACAGCGAAACGAAGCCCCGCATCGCACCGATGATGTGGCGAGCCTCATCAAAGGCCGCCTCGAAGGCAGTTTCCTGGCCGAGCCTGACGTGCAGCAGCGCGGATTCCAGCACCATGGCGCGATCCTGATGAGCGTCGTTTAGAACGGCAGCTTGAAGCCAGGCGGCAGCATGCTGGCCATGCCGCCCAGGCCGGAAGTGAGGGAACCCATCTTTTCTTGCGCGGTGGCCTCGGCCTTGCGCACGGCGTCGTTGAACGCAGCGGCGATCAGGTCCTCCAGCAGATCCTTGTCTTCGCCTTCGGCCAGCAGGCTCGGGTCGATCGACACGCGCTTCACGTCGTTCTTGCAGGTCATCACCACCTTCACGAGGCCAGCGCCGGACACGCCTTCCACCTCGATCAGAGCGAGTTGCTCCTGCGCTTTCTTCATGTTTTCCTGCATCTGCTGGGCCTGCTTCATCAGCCCGGCGATCTGGCCTTTCATCATGGTCGTTGCTCCTTGAAATGGGTCATGCAAGACGCGCCGCTCAGCGGTGCGCCGGTGTTCAATGTTCAGTCTTGGAATGCGATTCAGTGCGCGTGCGGTTGGATCGAACCGGGGACGACCTGCGCGGCAAAGTCCCGGACCAGCGCCTGCACAAACGGGTTGGCGGCGATGGCATCTTCGGCATTGCGTTGGCGCTCGGCGCGCTGCTCGGCATCGACAGCCGCCGCGGTGGCGCGTGCGGGTCCGATATCGCACGCCACGCGAACGGGCGTGCCGAAGTGTTCCGTCAGTGCCGCCTCCAGACGCTCGACGACGTTGGCATCGGTGAGGGGGGGCAGCGGCACGCGAAGGCGCACCGTGACGCCTTCCACGGCTGCCAACTCGCTCTGGTAAGCCAGCTGTTGGGCCAGACCGCGGATCGGCAGGCTCGCTGCCAGCGCCGGCCAATTGCCGTCGAACGTGGTAAGACCGCTGGCGCTCAGATCCGGCGGCGTAGCAGCGGCTAGCGGCTCCGGGGCGACCGTCTTGGCCGGCACGGGTGCAGCTGCCGGCGCCTCGATCTGTGCTGGACGTGTTGCCGGTTCAGACGCGCCGGGGCGCCCGCTCGAAGCGGAATCCCAACCGGCAAAGGCCGCGTCCATCTCTTCAAGCGACGGCGAAGCAAATTCGCCCGGCATTTCATCCCAGGGCGGCGGGCCATCATCGGCGGGCGTGGCAACTGCAACCGGCTGCTCACGGCGCTGCGGCGGAGAGGCCGCTGCCGCGGCCGGATTCGGACGCGGGCCCACGACGGGAGCAACAGGAGCAGCAGGACGGGCCACAGGCGCAGGCGCGGCTACCGGTGCAGCAGCAGGCGCGGAAGCACCACCACGGCCACGGCTTGACGCCTGACGCGCAGCGGCCAACGCTTCCATTGCCGGCGAGCGACGCGCTGGGGCCGCAGCCGGCGTATCTGCAACCGCCGCAACGGGCGCTGGCGCCGGCGGAGTCGCCTGATAAGTCGCTCGCGGCGCCTCGACCACCGGCTCCGGACGCATCGCCACCGGCGCAACCTCAGCAACCGGTGCCGCCACAGGCGTAGTCGCCGTGACCGCTGGACGCGTCGATCCGGCCGGCGTTACCGCCAGCGGCATTGCCCGCTTCCCGCCGCCACCGCCCGAAGGCGGCGGCGCGTCCCCACCCGACTGTCCGGGCTGGAACGCCAGCATGCGCAGCAGCGTCATCGTGAAGCCGGCGTACTCATCCGGCGCCAGCGCCAGTTCGTTCCGGCCCAGGTTGGCAAACTGGTAAAACAGTTGCACCGCCTGCGCGTCGAACCGCTCCGCGAGGCGGCGTACATCGTCGGCCTCGGGCCAGTCGTCCTGCACAGCGGCGGGCACGACCTGCGCCAGCGCAATCTTCTGCAGCAGGGATGCAAGATCCTGCAGCGCGCCCGAGAAGCTCAGACTGCGCCCGGCCATCTCGTCGGCAATCTCGATGAGCGCCGCGCCGTTCTCGTCGGCCAGCGCATCGAGCAGACGCACGAGGTAGCTTTGATCAATCGCGCCAAGCATGCCGCGCACGGCAGCCTCACTCACCTCGCCAGCGCTGTACGCGATGGCCTGATCGGTAAGCGACAGTGCATCGCGCATCGAACCCTGCGCGGCGGCCGCCAACAGACGCAGCGCATTCGGCTCGTGAGCGATGCCCTCTTCGCCAAGAATGCGGTCCAGGTGAGACACGATGTGCCCCGGCGGCATCTGCTTGAGGTTGAACTGCAGGCAACGCGACAGCACCGTCACCGGAATCTTCTGGGGATCGGTCGTCGCAAGAATGAACTTGACGTGCTCGGGTGGTTCTTCCAGCGTCTTCAGCATCGCGTTGAAGGCGTGGTTGGTCAGCATGTGCACTTCGTCGATCATGTAGACCTTGAAGCGGCCGCTGGTTGGTGCGTAGACCGCGCGGTCCAGCAACTGCGCCATCTCGTCGACGCCGCGGTTGGAGGCGGCATCCATCTCGATGTAATCGACAAAGCGCCCGGCATCGATCTCGGTACAGGCGCGGCACACGCCGCACGGCTGCGCGGTGATGCCGCCCTGCCCATCCGCGCCGACGCAATTGAGCGATTTGGCAAGGATGCGCGACAGCGTCGTCTTGCCGACACCGCGCGTACCCGTGAACAGGTATGCGTGGTGCAGGCGCTGCTGTTCGAGCGCATGCGTGAGCGCTTTCACCACGTGTTCCTGACCGACCAGCGTGGTGAAATCGCGAGGGCGCCACTTGCGGGCGAGCACTTGATAACTCATGCGGCGGATTGTAGCAAAGCGAGGTGGATTTCCGACGCGGTTTCGGTGGGGTCAACCGCCATGCGCGCCGAGCGAATTGCAAGGATATTCAGGTGGGGACGTGGGAGTCGGTTACAATGGCGGTCGGACGGGCCTCCTCGCATGGTGGCGCGGTCAACCTGGTCAGGTCGGGAACGAAGCAGCCACAGCCGTTTTCCGCCAGTGCCGAGGGTCAGGCTCGTCCCCCTTCTCTTTTCCCCTCCGCATCACCCCTCCCCGTTTTTTGTCTGTGCCGCTCGCGTCAGAACAACGCGCCTTGGCTGTCGTCATGTGATGCCTGGACCGGCTTCGGCAACGATTCCAGATCGATCCATTCGCCCTGTGCGGTAGCCACGCCTGCGCGCACGGTGCGCCCTGGATACATCGGCGTGACGGCAGCCACGTAGCCGCGCAACTGATCTGCATAGGCAGCGCGTTCGACCGGCAGCAAGCGCAGCTTGTAATCGACCACCAGGACGTCGTTGCCACGTTCGATCAGGCGATCGATGCGCAACAGCGCACCGTCTGGGCCAAAAAGTTCGATCTCGTTATGCGCGGCGTCGAAGCGCGCGGGGTCGAAGACATGCGCCAGCGTCTCGGCTGAGAGCATCCGGCGCACGGCTTCGGCGGCGCGTGTGGCGTCGGCTTGCGTGACGCCGGTGGCACTGAACCAGCGCGCGATCGTCTCGGCGTCGGGCGCCTGTTCGGGCAAGCCCCGGCGTGTCAGGCGCTCAAGCACCGCATGCAGCAATTCGCCCTGTGCGACGGCGCCTTGGTCAAAAACGATATCGGCGGCGCCCTCAGCGACAGCGCCGGCAGCACCAACACGCACCGTCACAGTCAGCGGTGCGCGGAAATCGTGATACGAGACCGCCTCCTGCCCCGCAGCGCTGACAGCCAAATCGGCTGCGCCGTCAACAACCGGAGCGGGTGACGCTACGCCTGCCGCGGCGAGCAGCGTGTACCAGCTCGCCGTGCCGTCCACCTCAGGCGCATCACCTTCATCGACAGATTGGGCCGCCGTGGCATCACGCTTGTTTGCGACGCCGGAAACGATCAGCGCTTGCCGTGCACGCGTCATCGCCACGTAGAGCAGGTTCCAGTTCTCGCGCTCGGCAAGGTCGTTTTCTTGCTTGAAAAGAGGCTCGCGCGCAAGGCCGCGCTCGGACGTCTTGCCGAACGCGGAAAAATGCGCAGGCGCTTGCGCGCCGGGCGGCCAGTCGATCAGGATGCCGGCCGTATCGACACGCGCGTCGCTGTGGTGGCTGTCGAGCAGCACGACGAACGGCGCTTCCAGCCCCTTCGAGGCATGCACGGTCAGGATCTGTACGGCATCAAGACCTTCGCTGGCGACTTCGGCGTCGATAGCATCCGGCGCGTCCGTGTCGCCCTGCGTGCCTTCGTCAGGGCTTTCATCCTCATCGCCCTGGCGGATGGCGCGCAGTTCGGCCATGAACTTCGGCAGACTCGGATAGCGGCCGCCGTCCAGATCGAGCGCGAGCTTCAAAAACGCATCCAGGTTGGCGAGCACCTGGTCGCGGTTTGCGGCCGGTGCGCGCTCGGCATAACGGCGCTTGAGTTCGCCGGTGTAGACGATGTGATCGAGCAAGTCGTGCACGGGCAGCGTGGGCGCCACCGCCAGCCAGCGCGAGAGCATGCGATGCGCGTGGCGCAAGGTGTCCGCCGCATCAGCCTGGCCGGCCAGCGCTGTCAGCCGCTCCCACCAAGTCAATGCGACCGTGCCTTCGCCAAACTGCGCCAGTGCGATGAGGTGGTCGTCCGTGGCGGCGAAGATGGGGCTGCGCAGCACATGCGCGAGCGATAAATCGGCCTGCGGCGTCATCAGAAAATCAAGCAGCGCGCACAGATCAAGCGCTTCGAGCGTAGCCAGCAGACCGCCACGGCGCGGGCTCAGATACGGCACGCCGGCATCGCGCAGCGCACGCTCGTAATCGGCGAGATAGCGTTTGCGGCGGACGAGCAGCTGGAAATCGCCCCACCGCACCGGGCGCTCGACGCCGCCTTCGCGAATGCGCTCATTGGCGTGTAACGCGCGCAGGCAAGCGGCCACTTGGCGGCCCTCAGCATATCGCTGCGAATCGCCGGTCTCTTCGCGCGGTTCGGTGAGCGTATCCCGGGGTGCGGCTTCGTCAGCCTGCTCGGCTTCGGACACCGGCACCAGCGGCAACAGCAGCGCCTGCCCAATGGGTGCGTCCACGGCGGTACTTTGCTCGGCGTAGATGGGATAGTCGCCGCGCGCCCGCGCTTGCAGGAACACGGCATTGACCCACTCCAGCACGGCCGGTGCATTGCGACGCGTGCGATTGGTACGCAGCACGGTCGCGTTGAATTCGGCGACCAGCATTTCACGCGCAGCGTCGAACAGCCGTGCATCGGCGCGCCGGAAACGGTAGATCGATTGTTTAGGATCGCCCACCAGAAACACGCTCGGCTGCGTGCCAGTGCCCGCGTAGCCTGCCAGCCAACCTTGCAGGATGCGCCACTGCATGGGGTTCGTATCTTGAAACTCGTCGAGCAGCAGATGCTTGTAGCGCGCGTCGAGCCGCACCTGCAGGTAAGCAGCTGTGTCGTCTTGCTGCATCAGGCGCGCCGCTTCCCATTCGAGATCGGTGAAATCCATCGCGCGCGCCTGGCGCTTGTACGCCTGATAGCGATCGATCAGTGCGTCGCCCAACGCAAACAATGCTGCGTTGACGGCGCGCACGAGGGCTTCCTGCCGGCGCGCCTGAATTGTCGTCAGCGCTTCGCATAGCGTGGTGTGCAAGGTCACCAGCGTTTGTGCGTGCTCGTCGCCGATGGCTTTGATGAGCGCCTTGGTCGGCTTGCAGGCGCGTGCCTTGCCGGCCTGCGTATGGAAGGCGGCGAAGAGCGCATCAAATGCTTGCGCGCGCGCGGCCTCGTCCGACACATTCGTTCCGCGCGCAGCAGTCACCGCCGACTCGATGGCCACGGCGCGCTTGCCCTCGGCCGCACCACCCTGCCCAAACCAGCCGGACACGCGCAGCATGTCGGCCAAAAACACCGCATCCTGCAGCGCTTCGATCAACGGATCGACCGTCGCATCATCGCCAAGCAGTGCGTCCAATGCATCCAGCGGACGCCCGCCGGCCTGCGTCTTGTACGCCCACCAGTCGCTGCGCTGGTGGAACATTGCATCGAGCAGGCGACCGGCCTGGAAATCGCCGACCAGATCGGCAAGCGTTTCATACGCGGCGCGCAAATCAGCATGATCTTCGGCCAGCAAGCCGCGCCAGAAAGGCGCCCAAGCTTCACGCCGCAGCCGCCCGGCATCTTCACGCAACGACGCGCCCTGCTGCACGCCAGACGACAGCGGCGCCCCGCGCAGCAACGACCCAAACCAGCCGTGGAACGTATCGATCGCCATGCGCGACGGCGATTCCAGCACGCGCGCATACAGCCCACGCGCGGTTTCAATCAGCGCCGGCGCATCGCGCTCATCCACCGTACGCGCGATCAGCTCGCGCACGACACCCTCATCGTCGGCACCGGCCAGTTGCGCGAGGATGTCGAGCAAACGCTGACGCATCTCTTCGGCGGCCTTGCGCGTGAACGTGATGGCGAGAATGTCCGACGGCGCGGCGCCCGCAAGCAGCAAGCGCAACATGCGAGTGACCAGCAACCAGGTCTTGCCGCTGCCCGCGCACGCTTCCACCACGACCGAGCGCTGCGGATCGCATGCGGCGCGCGAAAAGGCCTCGGGCGAGACGGCTGCGCCGTCGCGTTCGTAAGCGTGATCGCTCATGCCGCGCCCTCCGGCTCGCGGGGCGTACCTTCGGTCCAATACCCCTTGCGGCACAGGCCACGCGCCGCGCAGTAGCGGCACGCCGATTCATCACCGAAGGCCGGCAGCGGCGCACCGGCTGCGAGAGCGGTCATGTCCTTTTGCATCTGTTCGATCAACCAGTCAACGACTTGCGTGAAGTCGGGCAACGCAACGTCGCGCTTGTCGCCGCGCGCCTCGCCGTCGAGCGAAACCCAGCCGCCCGAATCTGCGCGCGCATCAAGCACGCCGTAAAACGGGAGTTGGCAATCCTCAAACGGCGTCTTGGCACGACGCACCAGCACCATTTGCGATTGCGTTTTGTAATCGAGCACTGCCACGCCGTGTTCGTCATGCACATCAATGCGGTCAATACGGCCGCGCAAGCGCAGCGGACGCTCGTCCGGCAACGTGATGGACGTATCGACTTCGACTTCACCCGCCTCAAAGCGCCAGCCATCTGCCTCACGCGCGGCCTGCCACGCCAGGTACGACGGCATCACACCGAGCCAGCGCCGATAGAAGCGCAACGCGTTGCCGTCCTCGGCCAACAGCGGACCGAACAGTTCGTCGGTAATGCTCTGCAGCAGCCCCTGACGATCGGCCGGATCGTGCATTGGCGCTTCCAGCAACTGCCGGTGAAAGCGATGCAGGATCGCGTGCAGGATCTCGCCAATGTCGCGTTTCTCCAGCTCGTCGGAAACCTCTTCCAGCTCGCCCAACCGCAGCATGCGACCGACGAAGAACTGGTACGGACAGCGGCGCAGGCTGTTGTAAGCGGCTGCACTCAACGTAGACGGCACCAGCGTCGGCGCAGCGGGCGCGGGCATGTCGGTTGGCTGGCTCGTGGTCTGCAGGCTGGGCAACGTGACTGACGTATCGATACGCACGCCGCTCACCGCAAACCGGCGTTGCAAGCGTTCGAGCCAACCGGAAAGGCGATGCGGCTCGCCGCGTCCGCCGTGACGTTGCCAGGTCAACACCACCTCGGGCTGATTGAGCAGCACTTCGGCCAGGTCGCGCGCCTGCTGCGCAAAGCGCTGTGCCCGGTCGGGCAAACCGAGTTCACGTCGCACGTCGTTGGAGAAGAACAGCCACTCCGGCTGCGCCGACGGCAACTGCGCATCATCGCAACCCACCACCACAACGCCATCAAACCGCCGCATGCGCGCGCCATTCAGCGGCAGGATGACAACACGCCGATCGGCAGGCGGTGAAGGCTCGCTGAAGACGGCGGACTCAAGCAGCATCGAGAGCAACGCGCGCCACTCCGTGAGCGAAAAACGCGCGCCCGCATCGGTGCTGCCATGGATGGAGGTCCGCAGGCGGTCAATCCAATCCAGCAACTGGCGGCCTGCATCGTCGTTCTGCAAACCGGTGCGCATATGCAGACGATCGAGCGTGCCTGCCAGCAGCGTTACCCATGCGTCGAGCGTGGCGCTGCCGGCACGGCGCCACAGCGCCGCCTCATCAGCCAGCACGCCCAGGCGATCGGCCAGGCGGCTAACCTTGACTTCGCCCTCGGCTTCGTTGGCGGGGCGATCGGCCACTAGCCGGCGCAACCGTCCCCAGCCACCAGAAACGTTGTGCCGGCGCACTCGGCGCTCCAGTTCGGCAACCCATGCGGGCGTGGCAGTGCCGGCGTCGGCATCGCGCAAACAGAACGGGCTTTTGATGAGATCGAGCAGCGCTGCGGTATCGCCGTCGCCCTGCACCACGTCGACCCAGCGCATAAGTGCCGCAGCGGCGCGCGTCGTGGAGAGCTTCCAGCCAGTCTCGTCGCGCACCGGCACGTTCACCCGCGCCAGCAACGCGCGAACACGCCGTGCGACGATGCGATCCTGCGCCACCAACGCCAACGAGCGGCGTCCGTCGTTCAACCAATCGACCAGCGTATGCGCGGCGAAGGCGGCTTCGTCCTCAAAGCGCGCAGCGCCGGCAATGCGCAGGGTTGGTGCGGGAATCTGCGCATCGGCAGCATCATCCGCTGCCTGGGCGGGCGTACCGCATTCGGGCCAGGCGTGCAGCAGCAGATCGCGGAAATCCGCGTGCGTGGAAGGCGCCGAAGGGGCGCCAGTTTCAGGCGCATTCCAGTCGTAGCCGATGTTGAGCACCGGCACGCGCTCGGCGGCGCGCTGCAGAAAATCCAGATCGACTGTCTCGGGATTGGTCGGGCTCATCCATACGATCGGCCCGTGCAGTTCGTCCAGCAGGCGCCGCATGGCGCGCAACCGCATTGGAATCGGGTCCGCCGCGCCCGAAAGCAACCGCCAGAACGTCAGCACGATGCGCGATTCGGTACCGAGAAAACGTTCGGACAATTGTGCGTAGATACGCTCCAACGCCTCCGCCAATGCCGACTCCAACTCGTCGGGTCGCCCATCTGCGCCACTGTGTGCTGCATCCAGCGTCAGCCAACGCTGCGACAACTCATCCGACACCGTCACGAGCACCTGCGCCACGCCCCATAGAGCGGCATCGTCCTGCGCGCCGAGGGCTTCACGCAGCCATGCCTGCGTCTTGAGGGCCTGCTGCACGGCAAGCAGCCGCGACAGCGGCGTGCGCGTGGCGGGTACACCCGCTTCGGGCTGCAAATCGAGCAGCCAATGCCCCAGCGTCAGAATGCGCGGAAGCAAACGCGGCGTGCCGGCCGCTTGCGCACTGGCATGCAGGGCACTGCGCACCCCCGGAATCTGCGCGGCTGTCGGCACAACAACGGTGGCGGTACCCGAGGATTGGGCGTGCGCATCCAGAAAGCGCCATGCAGCGTCGGCGGCACGGGAAAGGAATGCTGGGCCAGGCGCGAAGGCAAGCGTCTGCATGCGTGGGGATAAGCGATATACCGGGAATCGAAGACCTGCGGCTATCGGCGTGATAGGCAGAATCAACGGTTGAATCGGTTGAAAATGAGAGCGTGGGTACTATATCAGCAGCATCCGCGCCGACAGTGGTCCTAATACACGCCGGTTCGTGTAATCGTGTAATGTATGGGTTCGGCGCACGTCGCCAGCTTTTACGAAATAACAGAGGTTCCCGCCATGAGCGAACAGATCAAGTATGTGAGCGACGCGTCCTTCGAGGCAGACGTGCTCAAGTCCGACAAACCCGTGCTGGTCGATTTCTGGGCCGAATGGTGCGGTCCCTGCAAAATGATCGCCCCGATCCTGGACGAAGTTTCCAAGGACTACGGCGAGAAGGTGCAGATCGCCAAGATCAACGTCGATGAGAACCAGGGCGTGCCGGCCAAGTTCGGCATTCGCGGCATCCCGACGCTGATTCTGTTCAAGAACGGCGCTGTGGCCGCGCAAAAGGTGGGCGCACTGTCCAAGTCGCAACTGACCGCATTCCTGGACAGCCATCTGTAAGCTCTTTTTCGGCTGAGGGCGACCCTTCGCGTTGCCCCTCACCCACGCTGGCGCACTTCCGCCTGGAAGCTCGCCAGCGTTGTGCTAAGATTGCAGCCAATCTGTTTCTCCGAGCGTTCGCTCGACCTTTCCCCCTCCCCCCGTTTCTCGTTTCGCCGCCCGTTCGGGCCCTTCCCTCATCTTTCGTCTATGCATCTGACAGAACTGAAATCCTTGCACGTGTCCCAATTGCTGGAAATGGCGGGGCAGTTGGAGATCGATAACGCCCAACGCATGCGCAAACAGGAATTGATGTTTGCCATCCTGAAAAAGAAGGCGAAACAGGGGGAAACGATTTTCGGTGACGGCACACTTGAAGTGCTGCCCGACGGCTTCGGTTTTCTGCGCTCGCCGGAAACCTCGTATCTGGCCAGCACCGACGACATCTATATCAGCCCGTCACAGATCCGCCGATTCAATCTGCACACCGGCGACACCATCGAAGGTGAAGTCCGCACGCCCAAGGATGGCGAGCGCTACTTCGCGCTGGTGAAGGTCGACAAGGTCAACACGCAGCCTCCTGAGGCGGTCAAGAACCGCATCATGTTCGAGAACCTGACGCCGCTGCATCCGAACAAGCCGCTCACGCTCGAACGCGACATCAAGGCCGAAGAGAACATCACCGGCCGCATCATCGACATGATTGCCCCGATTGGTCGCGGCCAGCGCGCGCTGCTGGTGGCAAGCCCGAAGTCGGGCAAGACCGTGATGCTGCAGCACATTGCGCACGCCATCGCGACCAATCATCCGGAAGCCGAGCTGTTCGTGCTGCTGATCGACGAGCGCCCGGAAGAAGTGACCGAAATGCAGCGCACCGTGCGCGGCGAAGTGGTCGCCTCGACGTTCGACGAGCCTGCCGTGCGTCACGTGCAGGTGGCCGAAATGGTCATCGAAAAGGCCAAGCGCCTGGTCGAACTGAAGAAGGACGTGGTGATCGTGCTGGATTCGATCACGCGCCTGGCACGCGCCTACAACACCGTGGTGCCAACCTCTGGCAAGGTGCTGACCGGCGGTGTCGACGCCAACGCGTTGCAGCGTCCGAAGCGTTTCTTCGGTGCTGCACGTAACCTGGAAGAAGGTGGTTCGCTCACCATCATCGGCACGGCGCTGATCGAAACCGGCAGCCGCATGGATGACGTGATCTACGAAGAATTCAAGGGCACCGGCAACATGGAAGTGCACCTGGAACGCCGCCTGGCTGAGAAGCGCGTCTACCCTGCCATCAACCTGAACAAGTCAGGCACGCGCCGCGAAGAACTGCTGATCAAACCGGACATCCTGCAGAAGGTGTGGATCCTGCGTAAGTTCATCCATGACATGGATGAAGTCGAGGCAATGGAATTCCTGCTCGACAAACTCAAGACGACGAAGAACAACGCCGAGTTCTTCGACATGATGCGACGCGGTGGCTAAGTCTCCTGCCTGCATAGCGAAAAGCGCACCCATTGTGGTGCGCTTTTTTATTGCTGAGTCAACTGCCTGTTTTTCCAGCGGATTTTCTCGCCAAAGTTGTGAAATTCGCTAGTTCATTTGCATTACAGGGCTCGCGCGCAAGCGTTTGCTTCCATCGTCCTTAAACTTCATCGCAAAACAGAAACCCGGCAACCATACTGCAAGCCTGCCCTGGCCGAGCCGCCTCGGCAAAGAACGAACCACACCAAGAATGGAACGGGGGAAACCATGCGCGAAGAGTCGCTGGAATGTACTGCTGCGTGCCGAACCGTCGTGGTGGCGTCGCGCGCGGGGATGGGGGAGATTGACGAGACGATTCTGGGTGCGGAGTGGCACGTGCGGCGCGTAACGTCGATGCGTGAACTGGGTTGCGCCATTCGCGACGGCGTTCCCGTGGCGGGGTTGGTCGATTTCAGCAGCGCGTTCTCGGCTGCGGAGCTGGATTTGCTCGAACGCTGCATGCAGGTCTCGCACGTGGGTTGGGTGGCAGCGCTGCCGCCAGCCATGCTGAACCACGAGCGCGTACGCCAGCTGGTGCGCGATTACTGCGTGGACTACGTCTAGATGCCGCTGCGTACGGACGAGGCTGCGTATTCGCTGCGTCACGCCTGGGGCATGGCATCGCTCGCCCAGGAAGCCACGCCGGCGCCCAAGGCAAATCATGCGCGCATGCTGGGTGAGTGCCCGGTCATGCATAACCTGTTCCGCGCCATCCGCAAGGTCGCGCAGAACAGTGCGCCAGCCTTTATCGCGGGCGAGTCTGGCACCGGTAAAGAGCTGACTGCGCAGGCCATTCACGAAGCTTCTTCGCGCGCAAGCGGGCCGTTCATCGCCATCAACTGCGGGGCGATTCCGCCGCACCTGATCCAGTCCGAATTGTTCGGCTACGAAAAAGGCGCATTTACCGGCGCGCATCAACGTCATATCGGCTGGGTCGAACATGCCAATGGCGGCACGCTGTTCCTCGATGAAATCGGCGACCTGCCGCTCGAGAGCCAGGTCAGCCTGCTACGTTTCCTGCAGCAAGGCACGATCACGCGGCTCGGCGGGCATCAGGCGATTCCGCTGGACCTCCGCATCATCTCGGCAACGCACGTGGATCTGGAAGCGGCCCAACATCACGGCGGATTCCGCACCGACCTGTTTCATCGACTGTGCGTGCTGACCTTGTCGGTGCCACCGCTGCGCGAGCGCGGCAGCGACATCGTGTTGCTGGCAGAACATATCCTCGCCCAGCACGCCAGCGAAGCGTCGCACCGCATCCGCGGGTTCACGCCCTGCGCGTTGCACGCGATGATGCATTACCCATGGCCGGGCAACGTGCGCGAACTCATCAACCGCGTGCGCCGCGCGCTGGTGATGACCGACAACCGCAAGATCTCCGCCGCTGACCTGCACCTCGAAGGCTATGCATCCGTGTCGGGCCAGACGCTGGAAGAAGCGCGCGAAGGCGCCGAGTCGGATGCCATCCGCACGGCCATCGCGCGCAACGGCTTCCATATGGGCATGACGGCGCGCGAATTGGCAGTGTCTCGCGTCACGCTGTATCGGCTGATGCAGAAGCACGGCATTCGGGCAGAGCATCCGCTGCATACGGCCTAGGCTCGGTCTCATCGGTTTGATTCCTCCAAGGGGCGTAGCAAGCGTGCTACGTCCCCTAGACGTGTTCTTGGGAAAGCAGGGGGCGGCTGGACAGGGCCCACTTCCAGCACTGCTCATCCCATCCGACCTATCAATACTTGGTTCAGTACACTGAATTCTGCGGCTGGCGCCTGAAGGAACCGGAGGCGCCAGCGCTGCAAACGCTGTCAGATTGACTTGCATCGGGATCCCGCTCGAGGATGGCTATTGAGAAAAGAGTGCCCGCCGGGGGACGGAGCACGAAACCGTTGAACAGCCGCCATGTCGGGCTGTTCGGCGTACGTTGCGAAAGCGCCACATTTTGGTGCACCTAGGGCCGCGCAACCAGCGACAACCTTTGCCAAGAGACTGTTGCGGCGCAGGCAATCTGGCGCGGTAGCTGGCACATACCCGGCAGCACCCCACTTCCGGGGGGATTGCGCAAGCCACGTCGCCGTTGGATTGTTAAGCCACGCATGCGACGTACTCAGTTCGCCGTCCGTGAGTGCGGACACGACAGAACAGGTGGATGGATCGAATGCGCGGGTGGGAATGAGACCGAATGCGAGTCGCGCCGGCAACGTATCGGCGAGAACGCTTCGAAGGGCGATCAGCAGCGTGATTGCACGCCGCACGACGAGATCCCCGTCTACCGCGAGCACCGGCATCATGACGATCATGGCCGTGCGATTCGCGACCACTCCGGTCTTCTCGACCGTCCACCCGAACGGCAAACGTCGAGCACAGCGCTGCGCGATTGTCGGCATGGCTCGCTCCTCCCCGACGGGTATAGAGCGACATCTATGCCATGACGGCTAACGCCTTGTTTTAACGGGATATTTTCCATACGGAGAAACGCCCAACCCGGCATGGCATGCGATTTTTGTGTCGCGACTGAAACAGCTGTCGCCATAAAAACCGCTGTTAGTGGACGCGGGTTCTCCGGTGGTCGAATTGCTCGCCCTGGCAAACGCTGGGCTACAGTACCCAGAACGCAGCAATGAGGGTCCCGAGGCATGGCCGTGGCGCCTGTCATTTTTGACTTCCGCCACTAAAATGATTCGGAACGGGGGTCTGCTCCGGCCTGCATCTCGCCTGGGCGACAAGGATGTTCGCAAGATCGGTAACAGGTCGAGAACAACGATGAACACTGTTTTGATCGAAGCCCATCCGTTGGTGCGTACAGGCATTGCGCACCTGCTACGGACGCTCAAAGGCGTCACTGGCGTCACAGTCGTCGAACCGGACGAAGGGATGTTCGACGCCATCGAAACCAATGCCGACGCCGGTCTTCTTGTGATCGGCCTGCCGCTGCCACATCTGGACGAGTTGTCGGCCATCGGCGAGATCATGCACCGGCCGCACGCGCGCCACGTGGTCGTGCTGGCCGAATCCGAATCGCCCGACATCATCCGCACGCTCATGCAGATGGGCTTGTCAGGCTACACACTCAAGCACTCGCCGGGCGAAGTCATCGCAGCTTCGCTGGAGCTGGTTCTGGTGGGTGGTCAATACATTCCGGCCAGCGCGCTGCTGCCGGAATCACGCCTGGACGGCGCGCCCAACCCGGCGCTCGCGGGCGATCCGCAGACCGATCCGAAGCTGCTCGGCATTACGCCGCGGCAGTACGAGATTCTGGTGCTGCTCTCACGCGGGCATCCGGTCAAGACCATCAGCCGCATGCTGAACATCTCCGAGGCAACAGCCAAGGCGCATATCAGCACGCTGTATCGGCGCCTTAAAGTCCGTAGCCGCACCGAGGCCGTGTATGTCGCCAATCAGCGCGGTGCACGACTCCTCTCAGTCGCCTGATCCTCCGACAAGGGCGCAAGCGCGCGTCGCAAAGCTGCAAGCGACGGCCGATATACTGGACGCATGCTTTCGTCCGTCCTCCGGTGGTTCTCCGGCCGCGCACGCACGCGGCGCCTGACCCGTTACGCCATCTCCGACGCGCTGTGGTCACGTGCGCTCGATGGCCTGCCCTTCCTACTCGACTGGTCCGACGCGGACCTTGCACGTCTGCGTGAAACGGCCACGCTCTTCATCGCCGAAAAGGAATTCACCACCGCGCACGATTTGCCGCTCACCGACGACATGGTGATCAACGTCGCCGTGCAAGCCAGTGTGCCGATCCTGGAGCTGGGCATGTCGTGGTACGGCGGATGGCACGGCGTGGTCATCTACCCCGGCGAGTTCGTCATCCGCAAAGAAGTCATGGATGAAGACGGCGTCGTGCACAACGTGCGTGAAGAAGCTGCTGGGGAGGCATGGGAGCACGGCCCCGTCATCCTCTCGTGGCAGGACATCGAACTCGGGGGCGCACTAGCTGAGCCAGGCGTGCAGCCGTACAACGTGGTCGTACACGAGTTTGCACACAAGCTCGATATGCTCAACGGCGAGTCGGACGGCATCCCGGCGTTTTCATCGCGCCTGCATGCCAATGTTGACCGCGAGCAATGGGCCGATGACCTCTATGCCGAGTACGACGCCTTCGCCAATCGTTGCGAGCAGATTCCGGAGCGCCGGTGGGGCGACGACCCGATCCTTTCATTGCTCGACCCTTATGGCGCACAGCATCCGGCCGAGTTCTTTGCGGTAGCGTCGGAAGTGTTCTTCGTTGAACCGGTGGCCTTGCTTGAGACGCTTCCTTCGTTGTACTCGCTCCTGCAAGCCTTCTACCTGCAAGATCCGGCACGGCGCGTGCTGGACGCTGAGCAACGCCAGGAGGGATTCCTGCCATGACGATTCACCAAGCGCTTCGCACAACGCTGCTCGGTTGTTGCCTCGCTGCCGGCACCGCATTGGCGCAACCGACCGTGCCTGTGATCCTCAGCGTCACCGCGCAATTCGATGGGCAATC
The DNA here is from genome assembly GCF_000607165.1 of Ralstonia pickettii. Classification (GTDB taxonomy): domain Bacteria; phylum Pseudomonadota; class Gammaproteobacteria; order Burkholderiales; family Burkholderiaceae; genus Ralstonia; species Ralstonia holmesii. The sequence goes on from NZ_JFZG01000006.1 coordinate 108,985, forward strand.
CGAGACCAAACGCGTCACGCTTTCGGCCGATACATCCGCCACGGGCCAGCACGTCGCACTACTCGAACGTACCCATACATACGACGTGGGTGGCTCAATGCCTCGCAAAGAATGGGAGGCGCGCTTCGCCGCCGGCCTGCCCGATGACACGATCCCGCTAGGCTGCGACACCACCACCTGCCAATTCATGCGCCACCGCTGGGCCAAGACCGGCGTGGACGTCACCCTGCGGCCGATGGTCGTGTCGGGCGAGTTCCAGACGCTGTCCATCGGTGTAACGCTGCATCGGTTCCAGCCGTCGCCCGACACCGATGCCCCTGCACGCGTCGACACCTGGGCACGCAATCTCGACACCTCGTTGCGCGTCGGCGACACCAAGATCATGGATCTGGACGGCCACGGCGTGCTCACGATCGAACGCTTGGCCAAACCTTGATCGAAATAGGCTTCCCGAGTCACTTTTCGATGCGCCGGCACGACGGATTTTGCGGCAAGCGCGTTGCCCAAGCCTTTGTTTCTCTGGCATAATCCTCGTTTCTCCACCCGGCAAGTGATTCGAGGGCTGGTCGCACGGTGGCTCCTACCATGTGAGCACCTGAAGCGCGCCGCGAATTGGCTACCTCTACCCCAGGGCCCATCATGAAAGAAGGCATTCACCCGAATTACCGCGAAGTCGTGTTCCAGGACATGTCCAGCGACTTCAAGTTCATCACCCGCTCGACCATCCAGACCAAGGAAATGATCACGCTGGACGGCAAGGAATATCCGCTGGCAAAGATCGAAGTCTCGTCCGAATCGCACCCGTTCTACACGGGCCAGCAAAAGGTTCTGGACACGGCAGGCCGCGTGGAAAAGTTCCGCAACAAGTTCGGCAGCAAGATCGGCAAGGCTGCCAAGTAATACCGGCGCCGGAGACGGCTCACCAGATGGCCCGTCTCATTGGTCAGAAAAAGGCAGCTCCGGCTGCCTTTTTTGTTTCTCGGCACATGGTAGGCCGTTGGCTCGGCCCCTCTTTACGATCCGCACGTCGCTGTGCAACCCCGACCGGGCTCGCCCGGTCTGACACTCGATGAACACCACCCGCGTCTCGCGCATCCGCCTGACTGCTGCCGCCACCCGCGAGTTACCGCGTTGGCTGCTGCTCGCCATCTGCGTGATCTACGGCCTGTCAGGGCTGTTCTCGCGCGACCCGTGGAAGAACGAAGACGCCGCCGGCTTCGGCGCGATGTGGACGCTGGCCACCGGCAACGCGCAGGACTGGCTAATGCCGAACATCGTCGGGCGCCCCATCGTGCAATCGGGGCCGCTGGTGTTCTGGATCGGCGGCGCGTTCATTCGCCTCTTCGGACAATGGCTCGGGCCGGCGGATGCGTCGCGCCTGGCCACCGCCCTCTTCTTCTTCGTCACCAGCGCATGCATCTGGTATGGCGCCTATCTGCTGGGTCGCCGCGCGGAAGTTCAACCGTTTGAATTCGTCTTCGGTGGCCAGCCCAACACGCGCGACTACGGCCGTACGCTGGCCGATGGCGCGCTGCTGATCTTCCTCGCCTGTGTGGGCCTGGCACAGCGCGGTCACGAAACGACACCGCTGGTCGGGGCGCTGTGCTTCGTGGCGGTTGCGGTGTATGGCTTGATCCGGGCGCTCGACAAGCCGGTACACGGCAGCCTCATCTATGGCATCGGCATCGGCTGCCTGTCGCTGGCGGGCGGCCCAATCCTGCCACTGACAATCATGGTAGCCGTGTTGATCGCCGCGCATGCCACGCGTGTGCTGCCGCTACGGCCGCTTCTGACAGTTGCGCTGCCCGTGTCGCTCGCGCTGGGATGCTCATGGCCGGCGATGGCGTACTTGCTGGCAAATAATCCGACTGACGCGGTGACGTACGTCCGCGAATGGGCGCGCTTCGATCGCCACCAATACGCTGGCCCGACGGCTCATTCGCTCGGCTTTGTCGCTCGCAACCTGCCACTATTCGCATGGCCAGTCTGGCCGCTGGCTGCATGGGCGTGGAAGAGCTGGGGCGGCATGCGCACCGCTCCGCATATCACGTTGCCGTTGGCCGTCCTGCTGCCGCAGCTAGTGCTGCTGCTCATGCAGCCCCACCCGGGCGACGACGGATTCCTGCTGCTGATTCCACCGATGGCCGTGATGGCGACGTTCGCGCTGCCGACGCTCAAACGAGGCGCCATCAGCGCAATCGACTGGTTTGCGCTGCTGGCCTTCACCATCTTGGGCGGGACGCTATGGCTGCTGTGGATCGCCAAGATGACGGGCTTTCCGCCTCAGCTCGCGCGCAACGTGTATCGCATCGTGCCGGGCTATCGACCCGAGTTCAGTTGGACAGCGCTGATCAGCGCGCTGCTCGTGACCGCGGCGTGGGTGCTCATCGTCGTCTGGCGCACATCGCGGGCGCCCAAGGCCATCTGGCGTGCAGTGGTGATCTCGGCCGCCGGCACGACACTGATGTGGGTGCTGATGATGACGCTGTGGCTGCCCACCATCAACTACGCCAAGACATATCGCGACGTCGCGCAGTCGGCCGCCCTTGCACTGCCGCGTACCTACACGTGCGTGCAGCCGATCCGCATGGGCGATGCGCAACTTGCCTCGTTTGCGTACTTCGGCCACATCCGTTTTGGTAGCGCCGAAGACAACTGCGACATCCTGCTGCGCCACGACCCGTACGACTACGGCGCACCGACGAGCGTCTCCAACTACGAGTGGCGCCTGATCTGGGAAGGCCGCCGTCCCGCCGACCGCGACGAGCACTTCCGCATGTACCGCCTGACCGAGGCTGCTGCCGCCACACATCCGCCGCCGACACCGGCAACCACACGCCGGCGCAAGCTACGCCAATAACGTTTCCGTAGCACCCACATGTTTGTCGCCGACGTCCGCCGCATTACCGAACTGGCTTGGCCGGTACTGATCGGCCAGTTGGCTGTCATCGCCTTCGGCGTACTCGATACAGCGATGGCCGGCCGCGCCTCTGCGGCAGACCTCGCGGCCATCGGGCTCGGCGGGTCGATCTACGTGACGGTGTACATCAGCTTGATGGGCGTGCTGCAAGCGCTCTCGCCTATCGCCGGACAACTCTACGGAGCGCAAAGGTACGGCGAGATCGGCGAAGAAGTGCGCCAGGCAGTTTGGCTCGGACTGGTGCTCGCGGCAATCGGCATGCTGATCCTGTGGTTCCCAGCCCCGCTGCTGCAACTGGCAAACGCCACGCCGGAACTCACCGAGAAAGCCACCGCCTATTTGCGGTATGAAGCGCTCGCATTGCCTGCGGCGCTCGGCTTCCGGATCTACTCTGCGTTGAACAACGCGCTGTCGCGCCCGGTGATGGTGACGATGCTGCAGCTCGCCGGCCTCGCCATCAAGTTTCCTCTCAACGCCTTGTTTCTCTATGGAGGCATGGGCGTCCCTGCGATGGGCGGCCCGGGCTGCGCACTCGCCTCGATGATCATCAGCTGGCTGTGGTTCGTCGCAGCGGCCGCCATCCTGATGCGCAATCCGGCTTATAAGCCCTTCGCGATTTTCGCGCACTACTCGCCCCCTAACCGTGCGCGGCTGTGGGCACTGGTACGCCTGGGTGTGCCGATGGGCTTCACCTACCTGATCGAGATCACGTCGTTCACGTTGATGGCGATCTTCATCGCGCGCCTTGGCACGGTGGCACTGGCCGGGCATCAGATTGCCGCCAACCTTGGAGCGGTTGCGTACATGGTGCCGCTGTCGCTATCGATCGCGACATCCACGCTGGCAGCGCAATCAATCGGGGCCCGCGATCGCGTAGCAGCTCGGCGCATCTCGCTGAACGGCATCAAGTTGGCGGTGATGTGTGCGGTCATCGTTGGCGCGGCCGTGTTGTTCTTGCGGCGCGAGTTGGTCAGCCTCTACACGCACGATGCCGCTGTCCTGGCGATTGCGGTGCCGCTGCTGCCTTTCATCGCCTTCTATCAGATGTTCGATGCGCTGCAAGTCATGACAGCGTTCATCCTGCGCGCATACAAGATCGCTCTCATCCCAACCGTCATCTATGCGCTATCGCTGTGGGGTGTTGGCCTTGGTGGCGGCTATGTGCTCGGATTTGGGCTGTTGGGGGACGTTGCCGCGGCACTGCGCGGGGCAGCCGGCTTCTGGGCCGCCAATGGACTCAGTTTGATGGTGGCTGGCGCGTTGCTGGTCAGCTATTTCAATCGCGTAAGCCGCGTTGCCGATTAAAGCAAGCCATTCACACTCACTTTAAAGCAGCATCAATCTTGATTGGCTTGCATTGAATGAAAAGCGCAAAAGAAAAAACCCGCTGCAAGCAGCGGGTTTTGATTTGGCGGAGCGGACGGGACTCGAACCCGCGACCCCCGGCGTGACAGGCCGGTATTCTAACCGACTGAACTACCGCTCCGTGTCGGTTGCAAAATCAGCTAGAGACTGATTTTGCTAATGAGCTTCTGGTTAAGCTCTTGTTTTGGCGTCCCCTAGGGGATTCGAACCCCTGTACTCACCGTGAAAGGGTGATGTCCTAGGCCTCTAGACGAAGGGGACAGAAACTGTTTTGCAACGCTTTCTGTCTTACGCTGCGAAGTCCGCTACTATAACGAACTTTTTTGCGTTTTGGAAGCCTCTTTTCAAATTATTTTTTGAATCGAATCTTCCGGCATTTTGGTGGAGCTAAGCGGGATCGAACCGCTGACCTCTTGCATGCCATGCAAGCGCTCTCCCAGCTGAGCTATAGCCCCGAGGTACTGCCTTTTACTGCTTGCTTCTCACTGCATTTCGCTTCGTGTTGCAGCGAAAACAAGAGTATAGGGGATGTATTTAGCGCTTGGCAATACCCTTCCGCAAAATTTTTTGCGCCGCACACATCACGCCGTTAGACGACGCAGAACAACGTCGCGGCCGAACAATTCCAGCACCGCATCAATCGAAGGCGTTTGCAGTTGTCCTGCTACCAGCAGGCGCACCGGCATCGCCAGCTTCGGCATCTTCCAACCCTGTGCCGCGAGCACTTCCTTGAAGGCGGCGCCAATGGCCTCGCGCGTCCACTCGGGCAGCGCGCCGAGCTTCTCAGCCAGTGCGGCAATGCCCGGACGCACATCGTCGGTGAGGTGCTGCGCAGCCAGTGCCGGATCGACAGCCAGATCCGTGCGATAGAACAGCAGCGCCGTTTGGGCGACTTCACGAAGCGTGTTGGCGCGATCCTTCACCAGCGCAATCACGTCGGCCAGCACGGGGCCGCCATCCACCTTGCCACCCAGCTCTTCGATGAACGGCTTCACCAGACCAGACAGACGCGCGTTGTCGGCCTGCTTGATGTAGTGGTTGTTCAGCCAGGCGAGCTTCTCAGGGTTGTATTGCGCGGGCGACTTGCCCAGGTGCTCGAGATCGAACCATTCGATGAACTGCTCGCGCGAGAAGATCTCCGCGTCGCCGTGCGCCCAGCCCAGGCGGGCAAGGTAGTTGACGATGGCTTCTGGCAGATAGCCCGCATCACGATAGCCCGTAACAGCCATGGCACCGTGGCGCTTGCTCATCTTCTCGCCCTGCTCGTTGAGCACGGTCGGCAAGTGAGCGTAAACCGGCGGCGTACCGCCTAGCGCGCGCAGGATGTTGATCTGGCGGGGCGTGTTGTTGACGTGGTCGTCGCCGCGAATTACATGGGTGATCTGCATGTCCATGTCATCCACGACCACACAGAAGTTGTACGTGGGCGTGCCATCAGGGCGGGCGATCACGAGGTCATCGAGTTCGTCGTTGGAGATCTCGATGCGGCCCTTCACTGCGTCGTCCCACACGACACTGCCCCCGATGGGGTTCTTGAAGCGGATCACAGGTTGTACGCCCGCTGGCGGCGTCGGCAAAACCTTCCCCGGCGCGGGGCGCCAGGTACCGTCGTAACGGGGCTTCTCGCCTCGCTCGCGTTGCGCTTCGCGCAGGGCGTCGAGCTCTTCGGTGCTCATGTAGCACGGGTAAGCCAGTTCCTGCTGCACCATCTGCGCGACCACGGCGCGGTAACGGTCCATGCGCTGCATCTGGTAGAACGGGCCTTCATCGATGTCCATGTCCAGCCAGTCCATCGCCTCCAGGATCACGTCGACGGCTTCCTGGCTGGAACGCTCCACATCGGTGTCTTCGATGCGAAGGATGAAGTCTCCCTTCATCTTGCGTGCGAAGGCCCACGGATAGAGTGCCGAGCGGATGTTGCCGAGGTGGATGAAGCCAGTGGGGCTGGGGGCGAAACGAGTGCGTACGCGCTGTGTCATAGGAATGGCTGAACGAATAAGGCCGCGTGGTCGGACCCTGAGCGCGGATCCTGAGCGGCCTCTATCAAAACCGAAATTATAGCAACCGCGCCACGCATATCCGGCCGACCTGTCGCTGAACTTTGGCACAATGGCGGCCAGCCGCAGTGCGCTCGGTTACGACTGAACATCACTGCGCGGCATACCAAACCGCCCAACCTCCTCATGCAACGCCGCCTCTTCCTGGGCGCCGCCGGCGCCTCCGTCCTCTCTGCCTGCACCGTGACGGGTTTCTCGTCCAGCAAAACTGAAACGCCAGTCACCCCGGCCTCGGCCGTGCTGCCGCCCACGGCCCAGCCGGCCACACAACCCGTGCGGATCGGGTTGGCACTGGGCGGCGGTGCCGCGCGTGGTTTTGCGCACATCGGCGTCATCAAGATGCTGGAAGCCCAAGGCATTCAGATCGACTTCATCACCGGCACGAGCGCGGGTAGCGTGGTGGCGGCGATCTACGCGTCGGGCATGTCAGGGCTGGAAATGAACCGCATGGCGCTCAAGATGGACGAGGCCATGATCGCCGACTGGGCGCTGCCCTTCGGCACGCGCTTCGGCGGCTGGCTCAAGGGCGAGGCGCTGGAGAAGTACATCAACCGGCTGGTCAAGCAGAAGCCCATCGAACAGATGCACATTCCACTGGGCATCATCGCGACGGACCTGGCGAGCGGCAAGCCGATCCTGTTCCGGCGCGGCAATACCGGGCAGGCTGTGCGTGCGTCGTGCAGCATCCCAGGCGTGTTCCAGCCGGTAACGATCAGCGGCCGCCAATACGTGGACGGCGGCCTGGTGGCGCCCGTGCCGGTTACGTACGTCAAGCAGATGGGCGCTACGTTCGTGATTGCGGTGAATATCTCGGCAGACCCGTCCAACCAGGCGGTATCGGGGCAGGCGAGCATGCTGCTGCAGACGACGGCCATCATGGGCCAGAGCATCAACAAAACCGAGCTGGCCCAGGCGGATGTGGTGATCACACCGTCGCTGCCGTTCGTTAAGGGCAGCGACTTCACCGCGCGCAACGAGGCGATTCTCGCGGGCGAACAGGCCGCCCAGGCTGCCATGCCACTGCTGCGGGAGAAGCTGCATCTGACGCAAACCATCGTCGGCACCCCGCTGCCGCCGCACTGATACCCCTCACAGGCAACAAAAAAGACCGCCAAGGCGGTCTTTTCTAATTGGGCAGCAGCGAATCAACCGCCGTACATTGCCAGCGGCTTGCCGGCAGCGTTCGGATCGACGCGCTTGAGTTGCTCGACAAAGTTGTCGGCGCCGTCCTTGATTGCGGCGCCTGAGTTGCCTTCGATGCGGCGAGCGCCGTTATAGCGCGTCACCCAGTACGAGGCGGTCATGTCATCCACGCGGATCTTGCTGCCCGTGGACGGCGCATGTACAAACTTGTTATCGCCGATATAGATACCGACGTGCGAAAAGGTGTGGCGCATGGTATTGAAGAACACCAAGTCGCCGGGACGCAGTTCAGCTGTTTCTACGCTGGTGCCGACACGGCTCATTTCCACAGCGCGGCGCGGCAGCAGGAAACCGAAGGTGTCGTTGAAGACGTAGCGGACGAAGCCGCTGCAGTCGAGGCCCGACTCCGGCGTGTTGCCGCCGAAACGGTAGCGCAGGCCGATCATGCCCAGTGCGTTCATGACCACGTCGCCGGTCTTGCTCATCACGTTCGAGATGAGGCCCGATTTGGCTTCGGGCTTGACGTCGGCGCGGACTTCCGTGTCCTTGAAGACCGTATCAGCATGCACTGCATTCGACACGATCACGCCGCAGCCGATCACAACCCCTACCGCCAGACGCGCCATGGAATGAAGTACGAAATGCTGCATTGGTTCTCCCTCGGAAACTCGTAATGATGCGGCCAAGATATGGCACCGCAAATGAGAACAGTCCGAATCTTGTTAAAACAATCTCGCAGGATGATAAAAGTGACACTTTGACTTGTCAAAGGTCGTTACAAATTCTCCGGAATCCACAGGCAAATCAGGCACTTAGACATGACTTTAGATGCGCATTCTTACAAAAACAGCGCATCAGAACTGCACTGATTCGGGGCAAAAGCATTGGGTTTTAGGGGTTATCCCGCGCAGGGATGAGTGAGGCAGCCGCCATCAGCTTGCAGGTGTAGGGGTGTGAGGGGGACGCCAACACCGCTTCAGTGTCGCCCTCTTCCACCACTTTTCCATCCTTCATCACCACCACGCGATGTGACATCGCGCGGATGACAGCAAGGTCGTGGCTGATGAATAGATACGACAGGTTGTACTTTTTCTGAAGGGCGGACAGCAGCGAAAGCACCTGCTGCTGGATCGACACATCAAGTGCGGAAGTCGGCTCATCGAGCACCAGCAACTGCGGCTTGAGGATCAGCACGCGGGCAATGGCGACGCGCTGGCGCTGCCCGCCCGAGAATTCATGCGGATAGCGGCCCAGCGCCGTGCGGTCCAAGCCGACCTCGCGCAGGGCTTCGATCACGCGGTGACGGCGCTCTGTGGCGTTGACATGGGGTTGGTGCAGCGCCAGCCCTTCGCCGACGATCTCCTCGATCGTCATGCGCGGCGACAGCGAACCGTAGGGGTCTTGAAACACCACCTGCATGCGCGCCCGCACAGCGCGACGCTCGTCGCGCGAAATGCGCAGCAGCGAGTTGCCAAGGAAACGCAGGTCGCCGCTCTTTGCCGCTTGCAGACCCAGCAGCGTCTGCGCGAGCGTGGTCTTGCCAGAGCCCGATTCGCCCACGATGCCGAGCGTCTCGCCTTCACGCAGTTGCAGCGACACGGAATCGACCGCGGTGAACGGATCGGTTCGAAACCAGCCGGCAAACCCCGGGCGATGGCGTTCGTAGGTGACCGTCAGCTTGTCGGCTTCGAGCAGCACGGGCGCAAGCGGCACCAGCGGCAGCACGTCACGCTGCGGGCGGCTCTCAAGCAGGCGCACGGTGTACGGATGTTGGGGCGCGGCAAATACGTCGGCCGTGTTACCGATCTCGACCAGGACGCCCCGCTCCATCACGCCAACGCGCTCGGCAAAGACGCGCACCATGTTCAGGTCGTGCGTGATCAGCATGATGGCCATGCCGAACTCGGCCTGCAGCTCGCGCAGCAATTGCAGGATCTGCATGCGCACCGTCACGTCCAGCGCGGTGGTTGGCTCATCGGCCAGCAGAAGTTTCGGCGAGCACGCCAGCGCCATGGCGATCATTGCGCGCTGGCGTTGGCCACCCGATAGCTGGTGCGGGAAGGCGTCAAACCGGCGCGGCGCCTCGGCAATGCCGGTGCGTTCCAGCAGCGCAATCGCGCGTGCCTTGGCGGCGCGCTTGTCCAGGCCTTCGTGCAGCTCCAGCGTTTCGACGATCTGGTTGCCGATCGTGTACAGCGGATTGAGCGCCGTCATCGGTTCCTGGAACACCATGGCGACATCGGCCCCACGCAGGCCGCGCATCTCCCGCTCGCTCGCGGCAAGCAGGTCACGGCCTTCGAGCAGGATGCGGCCGCTGTATTGCGCGTCAGCCAACAATCGCATGATCGATAGCGCGGTCACTGACTTACCCGAGCCCGATTCGCCCACCAACGCGAAGCGCTCGCCAGCGTGCAAGTCGAACGAGACATGCTTGACGGCTTCCGTAACCTCGCCGTGCTCGGATTCGAAATGCACGCATAAGTCATCCAGCCGCAGCAGCGGGCCGTCGTACTTCGGCGCGGAGGAACGCAGATCGACGCGGGTCATTTCACCCCCGCGGGTTTCTGGCGCGTGCGCAGTTGGGCGAACGACAGGCGCGTGTCGAAGGCATCGCGCAGTGCGTCGCCCATGAAGGTCAGCAGCACGAGGGTCAGCACGAGCACCACGAAAGTCGACAGCGAGATCCACCACGCATCCAGGTTGGCCTTGCCCTGCGCGAGGAGTTCACCAAGGCTCGGTGTGGATGGCGGTACGCCAAGGCCCAGGAAATCCAGGCTGGTAAGCGCAAGAATGGCCGCGCTCATGCGGAACGGCAGGAAGGTGATCACAGGCGTCAGGCTGTTGGGCATGATGTGGCGCCACATGATCTGCCAACTGGACAGGCCCATCGCGCGCGCGGCCTTCACATAGTCGAGCGAGCGGTTGCGGTAAAACTCGGCGCGAACGTAATCCGACAGGCTCATCCACCCGAACAGCGACAGCAGGATGATGAGCAGCCCGAGGCTGGGGGTAAAGATCGACGCGAAGATGATCAGCAAGTACAGCTCAGGCATCGAACTCCAGATTTCGATCAGCCGCTGCGACACCATGTCGAAGCGCCCGCCGAAGAAGCCCATCAGCGCGCCAGTCAGCGTGCCGACCAGCACGCCCAGCACCGTGAGCGCCAGCCCGAACAGCACCGAGACGCGGAAGCCGTACAGCAGCCGCGCGAACACATCGCGGCCACGGTCATCGGTGCCGAGCCAATTCTCGGCCGAGGGCGGCGCCGGGTTGGGCTCCTTCGAAAAGTAGTTCAGCGTCTCGTACGAATACGGATTGGGCGGGTAAATCGCAAAGCTTCCCGGCTCCTTGAACTTGTCTCGGATGAACGGATCGAGGTAATCCGTCGGTGTTGGAAAATCCCCGCCGAAGGTCGTCTCAGGGTATGCCTTCACGATCGGGAAATACCAGTTGCCGTGATACTTGACCACCAGCGGCCGGTCATTGGAGATGCATTCAGCGCCCAGACTGAGCACGAACAGCACCACGAAGATGAGCAGGCTCCAATAGCCAAGCCGATGCTGCTTGAAGCGGCGCCACGCACGCTTGAGGGGCGACGGCGAGTGTCGCACCGGATGCGGCGCTGCCGTATTGGATGGATGCGTGGAAGTGCGCGAATACTGGGTCATGGTTGCCGGCCCGCCTATCGCCCAACCGAGCCGAAATGGATACGCGGATCGACCAGCACGTAGCACACGTCGGAAATCAACCGTGCAGCCAGCCCAATCAGCGTGAACAGGTACAGCGTGCCGAGCACGACCGGATAATCGCGCCGCATCACCGCCTCATACGACAGCAGGCCCATTCCATCGAGCGAGAACAGTTGCTCGATCAGCAGCGACCCCGTGAAAAATGCTCCAATGAAAGCCGACGGGAAGCCCGTCACGAGCGGCAGCAGCGCGTTGCGGAAGATGTGCTTCCACAGCACGCGCCGCTCCGACAGTCCCTTGCTACGCGCCGTCAGCACGTACTGCTTGCGGATTTCCTCTAGGAACGCGTTCTTCGTCAGCATGGTGATGACGGCAAAGCTTCCCACCACCGACGCCATGACGGGCAGCGTGATGTGCCAAAGGTAATCCGTGATCTTGCCGAGCAGGCTGAGCTGATCCCAGTTGTCGGATGTGATGCCCCGGATAGGGAACCACTGGAAGAACGTGCCGCCGCCAAACAGCACAAGCAGCAACACCCCGAGCACGAACCCCGGGATGGCGTAACCGACCAACACGATGATGCTTGTCACCAGATCAAACCGGCTGCCCGCCCGCACGGCCTTCGCAATGCCGAGCGGTACCGCTATCAGATACGTGAGAAAGAACGTCCATAACCCAATCGAAATCGATACCGGCAATTTCGACTTGATCAGGTCCCACACACTGCGGTGCTGGAAATAGCTCTCTCCCAGGTCGAAGCGCGCAAAACGGCCGAGCATCAGGAAATAGCGCTCGACGGGGCTCTTGTCGAAACCATACAGCGCGCGGATTTCCTTGATCTTCTCGGGATCGACGCCGCGGCGGCCTCGATAGTCAAACGCGCCGCCACCACTGGCCTCGCCGCCGGCGCCGCGCCCTTTCATCTCCATCATCATCTGTTCGACCGGGCCACCGGGCACGAACTGGATCACGACAAACGTGAGCGTGATCACGCCGATCAGCGTCGGGATCAGAAGCAGCAACCGTTTGATCAGGTACGCGAACATGGTGTCACCGATGCGGTCATTTGGCAGCCGATTGGGCGGATTCCGGTGTCCGCCACCAGGCCGTCAGCACCCAGGCCTCGGCCGAGTAGTAATACGGCAGACGATCCGGGTACATCAGGTTCTTGTTGTAGGCCACGCGGTGCGAAGCCGAATACCAGTGCGGAATCACATAGCAGCCTTGCATCAATACGCGGTCGAGCGCGCGCGAAGCGATGATCAACTCGTCGCGGCTGTCAGCGCGCAGCACATCGTCGATCAGTGCGTCGACGGCGGGCGATTTCAGGCCGATCACGTTGTCCGAGCCAGCCTCGTCAGCCGCAGCCGAGCCGAAGCGGTCCTTCAGCTCATTGCCGGGGCTTTGCGAATCGGGAAAGCGCAGCGAGATCATGTCGAAATCGAACTCTTCCAACCGCTTCTGGTAAAGCGCGAAATCGGTCATGCGCTGGTTGACCTGGATGCCGAGCTTCTCAAGGTTGCGCGCATACGCCGCCATGACGCGGCTCATGGCGCCGCCGTCGTCGAGCATCTCGAAGACGAACGGTTCGCCCTTGCTGTTGCGCAGCGCGCCGTCAGCGTACGTCCAACCGGCCTGGGCCAATAGGCGACGCGCCTGCCGCAGGTTGTCACGCAGTGAGCTGGGAGGGTCAGTCGAAGGCGGCGCGGACAGCACGCCAAACACCTCCGGATCGAGCTTGCTGCGCAGCGGCTCCAGCAACGCCAGCTCGCCCTTGCCGGGCATGCCCGTGAGCGAATCCGACGCGGCCAGTTCGCTATTGGCGAAGTAGCTGTCGAGCCGGCGGTAGGCGCCATAGAAGAGTTGGCGATTGAGCCATTCGAAATCAAGCGCCAGCGCCAGCGCCTTGCGCACCCGAAGATCCTGGAACAGCGGCCGCCGCAGGTTCATCACAAAGCCCTGCATGCCCGCGCCGTTGCGATGCGGGAATTCGCTCTTGATCAGCTCGCCGCTGCGGAACTTCACGCCGACGTAACTCTTGGCCCAGTTCTTGGCGCGGTACTCAACCATGGCGTCGTACTCGCCGGCCTTGAAGGCTTCCAGGCGGGCGGTTTCATCCTTGTAGAGCTTGTACTGGATGCGCTCGAAATTGAACGAACCACGACGCACGTTCAGGTCACGGCCCCAATAGTCGGGATTGCGCCGAAAGGTAATGCCGCGCGATGGATCGAAACGCTCGATCACATACGGGCCGCTGGCAACCGGGTCCTGGAAGGTCAGTTTGTCGAACGCGACATCCTTTCCGCCGTCCGGGTCATCGGGCTTGCCGCTGCCCTTGCCCCACTTTGGCGAGAACACCGGCAGCCCACCGACGATGAGCGGCAGCTCCTTGTTCTTGCGCTTGAACTCGTAGCGGATGGTGCTCGCGTCCACCACCGTCACCTTGGCCACATCCGCTGTCATGCTGCGGTAGGCGGGGCTCGCGCCCTTGCCCATCAGCATGTCGTAGGAGTACTTAACGTCCGACGCGCGTACGTGATCGCCGTTGGAGAATCGCGCGCGGGAGTTGATGTGGAACGTAACCGAAAGCTCGTCGGGGGCGACCGTCACATCGTCCGCAAGCAGCCCATAGCCGCTGGCGGTTTCGTCCCAGCTCGTAATGAGCAGGCTCTCGAAGACAAGCTGATTCAGCCCCGGCGCCGACGTGCCCTTGATCGTGAACGGATTGAACTTGTCGAAGCTTGTGCGCCGGTCGGGGTTGCCGAGCAGCAGCATGCCTCCGATGGGCGCCTTGGGGTTCAGATAGCCGAAGTTGGAGAAACCGGCCGGATATTTGAGGTCGCCATATTCGGCGTAGCCATGGGCCGCCCAGGCGGGTGTCGCGCAGATCGCCGCCAGCAGGCTGACCAGCGCTATGGCTCGCTTGTGTGTCGCAACGCGCACGCTCATTGCGCCCCTTGCCCCCAATATCCTTGCATGCGTTGATCCGATTGATCGCTGTCTGAAAAACTGTTTTGGACGATTCTAACGCCCTCACACCGCAATCCCACCAATTCCGGCCCGGGGATCGTCCCGCATTGACAAGGCTGGCAGGGGTTGTGCGGCACTGCGCAAATGCGGAGCCGCCCCTCGCTTTCCGGTATGATCGCGCCCACCTAATTGCCTCGCGCCCCGGATACCGCCGCTGCGTCACCGCAGTGACGAGTGACCACGGCAACATACGGGCGCGACGTTGCCCCACATTTGTACGGAGAAACCATGGGATTCCTCGCTGGCAAGCGCATTCTGATTACCGGCCTTCTGTCCAACCGCTCGATCGCCTACGGCATCGCCAGCGCGTGCAAGCGCGAAGGCGCGGAACTGGCCTTCACCTACGTCGGCGAACGCTTTAAAGACCGCATTACTGAATTCGCCACCGAGTTCGACAGCAAGCTGGTGTTTGATTGCGACGTCGGCAGCGATGAGCAGATCGCCAAGGTCTTCGAAGATCTCGGCCAGCACTGGGACCACTTCGACGGCCTCGTGCACTCGATCGGCTTTGCGCCGCGCGAAGCGATTGCCGGCAACTTCATGGACGGCCTGTCGCGCGAATCATTCCGCATCGCGCACGACATCTCGGCGTATAGCTTCCCCGCGCTGGCGAAGGCCGCGCTGCCGATGCTCTCGCCCAATGCTTCGCTCCTCGCCCTGACCTACCTGGGTGCTGAGCGCGTGGTCCCAAACTACAACACGATGGGCCTGGCCAAGGCGTCGCTCGAAGCGAGCGTGCGTTACCTGGCCAGCGCTCTGGGTCCGAAGGGCATCCGCGCCAACGGCATCTCGGCGGGTCCGATCAAGACGCTTGCTGCATCCGGCATCAAGGATTTCGGCAAGCTGCTCAAATACATGGAAGACGTGGCACCACTGCGCCGTAACGTCACCATCGAGGAGGTTGGCAACGTGGCGGCGTTCCTGCTGTCGGATCTGGCCAGCGGTATGACTGGCGAGATCACGTACGTGGACTGTGGCTTCAACGTGACCGCCGGTGTGCCGGACGTCGTCGGCCAAGGCTGATGCGTTAATGCACTAACGCATGCGCGCGCCATCTTAGGAAGGCGCACGCGTGCGGAGCAGACAAAGAAAAAGCCCGCATGGCGCAAACCATGCGGGCTTTTTGACGTGCAGTGCAATGCGAGCCGTCACGTCAGCTCAACTCGCATCCGCCTGTTGTGTGCACTTCCCGCGAGAAGCGCCAAACTGGCGGAGACGGAGGGATTCGAACCCTCGATCCAGGTTTTGGCCCGGATGCTCCCTTAGCAGGGGAGTGCCTTCGACCTCTCGGCCACGTCTCCCAAACTTGCGTCGCACGAAGGAGCCCGTGCAACGAAGCGCGTATTCTAGCCACTTCACCCCACCCGGTCAACGACAACTGCATGACACGCGGTGAGAATCTGTGGCCCACTGGGGTCGCCACCCCGGCCATCCGGTGCCAGCTCAGCCGATTACGCCTGATCCAGCTCGAACGCCTTGTGGAGCGCGCGCACGGCCAGCTCCATGTACTTCTCATCGATCAGCACCGAGATCTTGATTTCCGAGGTGGAGATCATCTGGATGTTGATGCCCTCTTCCGACAGCGTGCGGAACATCTTGCTGGCGATACCCACGTGCGAGCGCATGCCCACACCCACCACCGAAACCTTCGATACCTTCGGGTCGCCCGACACGCTGGCCGCACCAATATGCGCCTTCACGCTGTCGTTCAGGATCGCCAGGGCGCGCTGGTATTCGCCACGCGGCACGGTAAAGGTAAAGTCCGTCTTACCTTCCACCGACTGGTTCTGGATGATCATGTCGACGTCGATATTGGCATCGGCGACCGGGCCCAGGATCTGATAAGCGATGCCAGGCTTGTCCGGCACACCGATCACGGTGATCTTGGCTTCGTCGCGGGCAAAGGCGATGCCGGAAATGGCGGCGGCTTCCATGTTCGAATCTTCCTCAAAAGTAATCAGCGTGCCCGAGTTCATCTCGACGTCGAGCGGCATCAGCGGGTCGGTCAGCGACGACAGCACGCGGGTCTTCACGCGGTACTTGCCGGCAAACTCCACCGAGCGAATCTGCAGCACCTTGGACCCAAGGCTGGCCATTTCCAGCATCTCTTCGAAGGTGATCTTGTCCAGGCGACGGGCGTCGTCCACCACGCGCGGGTCGGTCGTGTACACGCCGTCGACGTCGGTGTAGATCAGGCATTCGTCGGCTTCGAGCGCCGCGGCAACCGCCACGGCCGAGGTATCCGAACCACCACGGCCCAGCGTGGTGATGTGGCCTTCGCCGTCGATACCCTGGAAGCCGGTAATGACGACCACGCGACCGGCGTCCAAATCAGCGCGCACGCGCTCATCGTCGATCGACTGGATGCGTGCCTTGGTGTAGGCCGAATCGGTCTTCACCGGCACTTGCCAGCCCGTGTAGCTGCGGGCATCGATGCCTTCGGCGTGCAGCGCGATGGCCAACAGACCCACGCTCACCTGCTCGCCGGTCGAGGCAATCATGTCGAGTTCACGCGGGTCGGGTTGGGCCGAAATCTCTTTGGCCATGCCCAGCAGGCGATTGGTTTCGCCAGACATGGCCGACGGAACGACCACGATCTGGTGACCTGCACGGTGCCACTTGGCAACGCGCTTGGCGACATTCTTGATGCGTTCAACCGAACCCATCGAGGTGCCACCGTATTTGTGAACGATGAGAGCCATCTTGGAAAGATCTGGAGGAGGCGGAGCGGTGCAAAAGCCTTTGAAAATACAGCAATTTGCATCGATCGGCAAGCAATCCGCCAGTGACGATGTGTGTCAGGAGGCACTCCCCCCCGTCGCTGACCACGTGATTTCCCAGCCAGCGCCGCCATGCGTGGCCGCCCGGTTCATCCCCAACCCCGCCGCAAATACGAGCACTTCGCCCGCATACAGGAGCGGCAAACGCTGGCGTCCCCAGGCAGGAATGCCGGCCTCCTGATACGCCTGTTTGAGCGCGCGGGACGGCCCCCCAGGGCGCAGTACGATACGTTCTCCACCGCGGCGGGACTCCAGCGACAGCGGCGCCTGCAAGGTTTGCACCGCAATGCCATCGCTTGCCACGGGGGCAAACAGCAGCGCCCCACCCCATGCGGCCACATTCACGCGTTGCTCAGTTCGATGCACCGGCTCGAACTGCGTCGCCCCAATGGGTACCGCGACCGGCTCCGATGCATCGTTGGCGCCAGCGTCGAGCCATGCAACGCCGCGGTAGCGCCTGACTTCCCCCGTCGGCAATTGAATGCGCAGCGCACCGTCGTCTCGCGCATCAATCAGTTGCGTACGCAGATCCTCGAGGCGCCGACTCGACAGCGCACGCATGCCCGCTTCCGCCAACCACGCTCGCAGCACCGCACGCTGGCGCGGCTCGGACAGCGCAATCAACGCCACCACATCCAGGCCATCCGCGGAAGCGATCTGCATCAAATCGGCCTGTGCAATCTCGTCGATCAGCGCGGCCGCATCCGCCAGATGCGTCGCGCTGCGCGACAGCGCTTCGCGATACGCCGGGAAATGATCCGCCATGCCCACAAGCAGCGGACGCAACGCATTCCGTGCGTAGCGCGCGTCGGTGTTGGACGGGTCCTCGACCCAGCTGAGCGCGTGCGTATGTGCGTACAGCTCGATCTCGCTGCGCGGCGCATCGATCCACGGACGCAGCAATGTGACAGTGCCCGCCCGAGCCATCGGCATGGCTGCGAGGCCGTCGAGGCCAGCGCCGCGCATCAATTGCAGCAGCACCGTTTCGGCTTGGTCATCCTGATGATGCGCCGTCAGCAGAATGGAGGCGCCTGTTTCCGCGCAAAGCGCTTCGAGCGCGGCGTATCGGGCTTCGCGCGCCGCTTGCTCAACGCCCTGCCCCGCATCGACCGCCACATGGACGCGACGTGCATGAAACGCGACGCCAGCTGCTTCTGCCATGCGTTGGCAGGCGCATTCCCAGACATCGGCATCGGCCTGCAAACCGTGATGGATATGCAGGGCAACGAGCTGCACGCGTGCGCCCGAATCACGCCACGCAGCACTTGCGTGCAGCAGCGCGGCGGAATCGCGCCCGCCCGACAGGGCAATCGCCACGATTGGCGCTTCGGCCCCGCCAGAAGCAACAAAGGCCGCACACGCGGCAACGCGTTGTGCGACCTTGTTGACGAGCTCAGCCGACGAATCAGCGAACTTCGGTTTCCTTGAACTTGCCATAAGCCATCAGGCGCTCGTGACGGCGCGTCTGGAGTTCCGATGTCTTCATGCCCTGGAACTGGCGCAGCGATTCGGCCAGCGCGCGCTTGAGCATCGTCGCCATGCCCTTCGGATCACGGTGTGCGCCGCCCAGCGGCTCGTTGACGATCTTGTCGATCAGGCCCAGAGCCTTCAGACGATGCGCGGTCAGACCCAGTGCCTCAGCGGCTTCCGGTGCCTTCTCTGCGGTCTTCCACAGGATCGATGCGCAGCCTTCCGGCGAGATCACAGCGTACGTCGCGAACTGCAGCATGATCACGGAATCGCCCATGGCGATGGCCAGTGCGCCGCCCGAACCGCCTTCACCGATGATGGTGGCGATCAGGGGCACCTTCAGGCCGGCCATCACAAACAGGTTGTGACCGATGGCTTCGGATTGACCGCGCTCTTCCGCATCAATGCCTGGGAATGCGCCCGGCGTATCGACGAACGTGAAGATCGGCAGGCCGAACTTGTCCGCCAGCTCCATCAGGCGCTTGGCCTTACGGTAACCCTCGGGCTTGGACATGCCGAAGTTGCGCAGCGCGCGCTCCTTCGTGTCGCGGCCCTTCTGGTGACCGATCACCATGCAAGGTTGACCATTGAAGCGCGCCAGACCGCCCACGATCGACAAATCATCGG
The DNA here is from genome assembly GCF_000607165.1 of Ralstonia pickettii. Lineage (GTDB taxonomy): Bacteria > Pseudomonadota > Gammaproteobacteria > Burkholderiales > Burkholderiaceae > Ralstonia > Ralstonia holmesii. The sequence continues at coordinate 128,066 of NZ_JFZG01000006.1, forward strand.
CGAAAGTGCGATCACCGTGCAGTTCGTGGAAGTCGGTGAAGATCTCGCGGACGTAATCGAGCGTGTATGGACGCTGCGGGTGTCGGGCGATCTGCGCGACCTGCCATGGCGTCAGGTTGGCGTACAGATCTTTGGTGAGCTGCTGGCTTTTCGAAGCCAGGCGGGAAATTTCTTCAGAAATGTCGACAGCGGAATCGTCTTGCACGAAGCGAAGTTCTTCGATCTTCGCCTCAAGTTCTGCGATCGGCTGCTCGAACTCCAGGAAGGTTGTTTTCATGGATCTTCTGAAAGGCTCTTGAAGGCGCGCATTCTACCGGATTTTGACCGCCCGGCGACGCGCTCCGTTTCATCGAAATGAACAGCTCAATAGGTGGTTGCCGTATCGAGGCTGCGCCACATATACCAAGTCGCCACGGTGCGCCAAGGTTCCCAGTTGGCGGCAACTTCCCGCGCTTCGCTGCGAGTGACGGGTTCGCCACTGAAATAATTCTGTGAAATCGCGTTGATGAGTCCGATGTCGTCCAGCGGCAGCACATTCGGACGCATCAGGTTGAACATCAGGAACATCTCGGCCGTCCATCGACCGATGCCCCGGATTTGCGTCAACTCAGCAATCACATCCTCATCTTCCATCTCGGCCCATTTGGCGACGTGCACGGTGCCGTTACGAAAGTGATCGGCCAAGTCAAGGATGTATTCCGCCTTGCGCTTGGACAGGCCGCAACCCGCCAGCTTCTCCTGGCCGGCGCGCAAAAACTGCGCAGGCACGAGCTTCGGGCACACAGCCACGACCCGTTCCCACACCGACTGCGCTGCCTTGACCGAAATCTGCTGCCCGACAATCGACCGCGCCAGCGTGACGAATGGGTCGCCGCGGGAAGCCAAGTGCGCCGGACCATACGTCGGGATGATCTTGCGCAGGATACGGTCACGCTTCATCAGGTCTGCGCAAGCTTCTTGCCAGTATTCGGGCGGGCCCGAAAGCACCACTTCCGCCGGCACAGGCAGCGCCTCGTTGGTGGCGAGCGTTTCAGGCAGCGGTACCTTGCTCGCAGGCGCGCGTTTGGTCGGCGCCTTGGCAGCCTTGATCGGCGCACTCCTGCCGGCGACCGTCTTGCTCGCCACACCGTCGACTTTCCTGGCGACCGCTTTTTTGGCAGCCGGCACCTTCACCGCCGGCGCTTTCTTGGCGGCTGTGCTGCGCACTACGTTGGCTTTCTTGGCCACCGCGTTCATGCGCGTCTCCATTCGGTCAGGCCGCCCGGTTTGTCTTCCAGAACGATGCCGGCGGCAAGCAACTCGGCACGGATCGCATCAGCGCGGGCGAAATCGCGGGCGGCCTTGGCCGCGCGGCGCTCTTCAATACGTGCTTCCACTTCTGCAGCGTCCAAGCCATCGGCCGACACGCCGCCCTGCAGGAACGCGTGCGGATCGCGGCCCAGCAGGCCCAGCACACCGGCCAGCGCAGCCAGTTGATTGGCCAGCTCGGGCGAGCGTGTCTTGTTCACCTCGCTCGCCAGTTCAAACAGCACCGACACGGCGACCGGCGTGTTGAAATCGTCGTTCATCGCTTCGAGGAAGCGCTTGCCGTGCGACTCACTCCAGTCGGGTTGGGCGCCAGCCGACGCAGGCACGTCCTTGAGTGCGGTGTACAGGCGCGTAAGCGCATGGCGCGCGTCGTCAAGGTGCGCGTCGCTGTAGTTCAAGTCGCTCCGATAGTGCGAGCGCAGGATGAAGAAACGCATGACCTCCGCGTCGTACACCTTCAGCACGTCACGGATGGTGAAGAAGTTGCCGAGCGACTTCGACATCTTCTCGTCATTCACACGCACGAAGCCGTTGTGCATCCACGTGTTGACGAACGTCTTGCCGGTCGCGCCTTCGGACTGGGCGATCTCGTTTTCATGGTGCGGGAACTGCAGATCGGCGCCGCCGCCGTGCAGGTCGAAATGTTCGCCCAGCAGTTCGCAGCTCATCGCCGAGCACTCGATATGCCAGCCTGGGCGGCCCTCCCCCCACGGCGAGGCCCAGCGCGACTCAGCGGGCTCGTCAGCCTTGGCGGATTTCCACAGCACGAAGTCGAGCGGATCCTGCTTGGCATCGTTGGCTGCCACACGCTCGCCGGCACGCAGGTCTTCGAGCGACTTGCCCGAGAGCTTGCCGTAACCGGGGAACTTGCGCACCGCGTAGTTCACGTCGCCGTCGGTAGCCTGATAGGCGAGGCCATTCGTCTGCAGCCTGCCGATCATGCTCAGCATCTGCGGCACGTATTCAGTGGCGCGGGGCTCGTGGTCGGGGCGTTGCACGCCCAGCGCATCGGCGTCTTCGTGCATGGCGGCGATGAAGCGGCCGGTGAGCGCACTCATCGTCTCGCCGTTCTCGACCGCACGCTTGATGATCTTGTCGTCGATGTCGGTGATGTTGCGCACGTAGGTCACCTCGTAACCTGCCGCGCGCAGCCAACGCTGCACCATGTCGAACACCACCATGACCCGCGCATGCCCGACGTGACAGTAGTCGTACACCGTCATCCCGCATACGTACATGCGCACGCGGCCGGGCTCGATGGGGACGAACGTCTGTTTCTCACGCGCGAGCGTGTTGTAGATCTTGAGTGATTCCATGAAGCGGTGTCGGGAGACTCAGCGCGCCGCGCATGCGAGGTACAACGTTGCGGGGCGGACCAAATTGGAGGCAATCGGCGCCGGCGCGGCGCCTGCAAAACTAGCGGCATATCTTACCGGAACTGCGCTGACGAGGCGGCCTGCCTGTGCGTCTGGCATGCTCCCCGTCAAGAACCTCCCCCGGCGCGCAAGGCCGCTGCTGCGCACAAAGACGGTTTGTTAGAATGCGGCGGAGTATAACGGAACCGATTCTCATGAACAGACCGCTGCGTCAGACCGCTGCAACCCTGGCTTGCCTGCTTGCCATGTCGGCGGCACCGGCCTTCGCCCAGACCGCCGGCTTCGCCTTGCCGGCCGATTTGATGCCCAGCACGCAGCAAGCGCCGCAGGTCGCGCGCCAGAAGCGCATCGACGACGCGTTGGCCAAGAAGCAATACACCGAGGCACTGGCCGAGCTGGACAAGGACGTCGCCTCCCAGCCGCGCAACGCGCAGGCACGCTTCCAGCGCGGCGTGGCACTTGCCGGCCTGGGCCGCGCCGACGATGCCATCGTGGCTTTCAGCCAGATGACGCAGGATTTTCCGGAGCTGCCCGAGCCGTACATCAACTTGGCTGCGTTGTATGCCGAGCGCGGCGAACTGCTCCGCGCCCGCGACAGCCTGATCATGGCGAACCGCGTGGCGCCGGAAAATGCGCTGGCGCAATCCAACCTTGGTGACGTCTACGTCCGCCTGGCCGCGCAGTCGTATCAGAACGCGATCAAGCTGAACCCCAAGAATGCCGCCGCGCGCGCACGTCTGGATGCCCTGCCCGATCTGCCGGGCGTGCACCCTGCGTCCAAACCCGCCACGACCACGCTGCCTGCAGCCAGCGGCGTGAGTGCCAAGCCGGCGAAGCGTCAATAAGAAGAAGACGCGGCCGATCCTGCTTTTCCCACCCCCCAGTTCTCTCTTTCTGACCATGCTCCGTATTCGTTCCCTCTTTGCCGGGCTCGTGTGTGCACTGGCCGTAACCGCCACCGCAGCCACAGCAGCCACCGCGTCCGCGCCACGCGTCCAGTTCAAGACGTCGATGGGTAACTTCACCGTTGAGGTGTATCCGGACAAGGCACCCAAGACGGTCGCCAACTTCCTGCAATACGTGAAGGACGGCTTTTACAAGGGCACGATCTTCCACCGCGTGATGGATGGCTTCATGATCCAGGGCGGCGGCTTCACGGCCGACATGAAACAGAAGGACACTCGCCCGCCGGTCGAAATCGAATCGAAGAACGGTCTGAAGAACGACAAGTACACGATCGCCATGGCGCGCACCATGGACCCGAACTCCGCCACCGCGCAGTTCTACGTGAACGTGGTGGATAACAACATGCTCAACTACCCTGGTCAGGACGGTTACGGCTATACCGTCTTCGGCAAGGTGGTCGATGGCACCGACACCATCGACAAGATCAAGGCCGTGGAAACCACCACCAAGTTCCCGCACCAGAATGTGCCTGTGAAGCCGATCGTGATTGAATCGGCCACCGTCGTCTCCAAGTAACGCTTTTTGCCCCACCCAAGGAATTCACTATGACCCAAGTCAAGCTGCACACCAACCACGGCGACATCACCCTGGCGCTGGACGCTGAGAAAGCACCCAAGTCGGTTGCCAACTTCGTCGCCTATGTGAAGGATGGCCACTACAACGGCACGGTGTTCCACCGCGTCATCAAGGGCTTCATGATCCAGGGCGGCGGCTTTGAGCCGGGCGAAAAGATGAACCAGAAGCCCACCAAGGCGCCGATCGACAACGAAGCCAACAACGGCCTGAAGAATGAGCGCGGTGCCATTGCCATGGCACGCACCAACGATCCGCACTCGGCCACCGCTCAGTTTTTCATCAACACGGTCGACAACGACTTCCTGAACCACACCTCCCCGACGCCGCAAGGCTGGGGCTACGCCGTGTTCGGCAAGGTGACCGAAGGCATGGACGTGGTCGACAAGATCCGCTCGGTGCGCACGGGCAACCGCGGCTTCCACCAGGACGTGCCGATGGAAGACGTCATCATCGAAAGCGCCGAAGTGATCGAATGATCGACGCAGCGCACGCCTCACAGGCCCCCGCGCTGAAGACACCGGTCCGGGTTTCGGGGCCGGTGTTTTTTATTTCGGATCTGCACCTGACGGCCAGCATGCCGGCCACCGCCGCCGCGTTCGAGCGCTTCCTGCGCACACGCGCCCGCGAGGCACGCACGCTCGTCATCCTGGGTGACTTCTTCGAATACTGGGTCGGCGATGAAGAATTGGCCGATCCGTTCCACCAGCACATCGCCGGCCTGCTCGCAGAGCTTTCAGCGGCCGGCACGCGCGTGCTGTTCATGCATGGCAATCGCGACTTCCTGCTCGGCAAGCGCTTCTTGAACGCCGCGCACGCTACGCTGCTACCTGATCCCACCGTGCTGGAAGCGGATGATGGCCAGCGCATCGTGCTTGCCCACGGCGACGCCCTCTGCACGCGCGACACGGCCTACATGCGCTTTCGCCACTGGACGCGCAAGCGCTGGGTGCAGCGGATATTTCTGTCGATGCCGCTGCGCTGGCGGCTGAAGATCGCGCAGAAGATGCGCGCAGAGAGCGAAGCCGGCCGCGCCATATCCGCCAATGTCGCCGGCGAGCCCCGCGCCGCCGCGATGATGGGCGACGTCGCACCCGAAACGGTGGACGCGCTGCTCAAGGCATCAAACACATCCACGCTGATCCACGGCCACACGCACCGACCGCAATTGCATCACGAGCCGAGCGGCAGCCGCTGGGTACTTTCCGACTGGGATTTCGATCAAGCGCAACCGCGCGGCAGTTTCCTCAAACTGCAAGACGGCGCGCTGACGGTCGAGCAAGTGACGACATAAGCTGTCGCCACCGGCCCTTTGCTTACTTGAGCATCCGCTTCAGTTCGCTGGCATCGAACGGATCGTTCGGCGAGTTTTCCAGGTGTGCGCCCAGCCGATCGAGTGCAGAAAGAATCGACTCGATGCGCTCCTGCTGAAGCTCGCTGTGGTCGATCAGCCGTTTGAGCGCCAGCGATACCGGATCGTCCGCATCCGGCGTGATGCCGTAAGCAGAAAACTCCTGCTTGAGCGCAGACCGGGCCTCGGTAGCGACATCGCGTTCGATGATGCGCGCTGGAATGCCAACCGCCGTTGCGCCCGGCGGCACCGGCTTGAGCACGACCGCGTTGGACCCAACACGCGCCCCATCCCCGATGACAAAGCCGCCGAGCACCTTGGCACCCGCGCTTACCACCACGCCCTTGCCGAGCGTCGGATGCCGCTTGGCGCCCTTGTAGAGCGACGTGCCGCCCAGCGTGACGCCCTGGTAGATCGTGCAGTCGTCACCAATTTCGGCCGTCTCGCCAATGACGACGCCCATGCCGTGGTCGATGAACACGCGCCGGCCAATTGTCGCGCCGGGGTGGATCTCGATGCCGGTGAGGAAGCGGCCGAGGTGAGAGAACCACCGCCCCAGCAGTCGGAAGCCGCCGTGCCAACACGCATGCGCGATCCGATGGACGATGATGGCGTGCAGACCTGGGTAGCAGGTCAGCACTTCCCAGCGGCTGCGTGCGGCCGGATCTCGCTCCATGATGGCGCCGATATCTTCGCGAATGCGTGTGAACATCTTGAGGTGTGTGGATCGTTATATCTATGTGCGCAATGCGCTGAGGGCAGTGTAAGGCATTGCCTTACCGCGCTGCGGCAAGGGTTTTAACCAGACATGCAGGGGATGCCGCCCGTTTTGATCAACAACGGGCGGCGTTCAAGGTGATCAGCGACAGTCGTCGGCTGCGCCGGTGGGCGGCGTGGCTGCTTCGGCGTGGCGGCCGAGCATGCGCTTGGCGATCCCGCGCAGGATGTTGACTTCTTCAGCCTCCAACTGCGTGCGGGCAAACAGACGTCGCAGGCGCGGCATCAGCTTTTTCGGCTGGGCGGGGTCGAGAAAGCCAATCTCAACAAGACCCTGCTCCAGATGAGCGAACATTCCGTCGATCTGCTCGGCGGTGGCCGGCTCACCGACAAAGCCGACGCCTTCCATGCGGGTGTCCCCCGTGCCGGTGCCGGCCAGCAGCGCCATACGGACTTCGTACGCAATCAACTGCACCGCCTGCGACAAATTCAACGAGGCATACGCCGGGTTGGCAGGGATGTGCGTGACCACGTGGCAACGCTCCACCACCTCGTTGGGCAAACCAAATCGCTCGTTGCCGAAGACGAAAGCGACGGTGGTGTCCGGGGCGGCCAGCAATGCGGCCGCTTCTTCTGCAGCGGCACGCGGGCCGATGCGACGCGGCCCGAATTCGCGCGGGCGGGCGGTGAGCGCAATGGTGAGCGAGGCACCGGCCAGCGCCTCGCCAACGTCGTCGACCACGCGGGCGGCGGCCAGCACATCGTCGGCGCCGCTTGCCATGGCAACGGCATCGGCGTGGCGTTGGGCGTCGGGCTCGCGCGGGCGCACGAGCAAGAAGCTGCCGGGCTCGCCGAACCCCATCGTCTTGAGCGCACGTGCCGTGGAGCCGACATTGCCGGGATGGCTGGTCTCGACCAGCACGAAACGGCACCGCGCGGCGCGCTGGCGCAGCGTTTCCGGGTCGGTAGGAGTTGTGTTCGACGTGCTCATTGGCGCAATTCGCGGGGCGCCTGGGGCGGGGTTCATATACAATACGGCCACTCTTTTGACGGCGGGCAGGATCGCGAGATTGGCCCGCCGCTCGTTCTTCTACAATTCGTTGTGTTGTTTCGCCTGCGGCCGCTTCCGAAAAATCGGCGCGCCAGGCGCGGAGATCCCACATGCATCCGATGCTCAATATCGCCGTCCGGGCTGCTCGCAAGGCCGGCACCGTCATCAACCGCGCGTCCTTCGACGTCGATAGCCTGCGCACCGAGCGCAAACAACACAACGATTTCGTCACCGAAGTCGACCGCGCAGCTGAAGCGGCGATCATCGAAGTCATCAAGACTGCCTACCCCGATCACGCGATTCTAGCGGAAGAGTCCGGCCAATCCTGGGCCGACGGCGAAACCGCCAGCGAAAACGTCTGGGTGATCGACCCGCTGGACGGCACCACCAACTTCATCCACGGCTTCCCGCAATATGGCGTGTCGATCGCGCTGATGCAGCGTGGCGTCGTCACCCAGGCCGTGGTGTACGACCCGACGCGCGACGAACTCTTCACCGCCTCCAAGGGCGCCGGCGCGTTCCTGAACAACCGCCGCATCCGCGTCACGCGTCGCGACAAGCTGGCCGACTGCCTGATCGGCACCGGTTTCCCCTACCGCGATCTGGAAGGCCTGTACGACTACACCCGCCTGTTTGCGACCATGACGGAAAACTGCGCCGGCCTGCGTCGCCCAGGCGCCGCCGCGCTTGACCTCGCCTACGTCGCCTGCGGCCGCCTCGATGGTTTCTTCGAGCAGGGCCTGAGCAAGTGGGACATGGCAGCCGGCTCGCTGCTCGTGACGGAATCGGGCGGTCTGGTGGGCAACTACACCGGCGAATCGGGCTACCTTGACCAGGGCGAAATCCTGGCCGGTAATCCGAAGGCCTTCGTGCAGATGATCAAGTTCACCTCGCCGTTCTCGCGGTCGAAGGCTGAGGCTTGATCGCTGCTAACCAGTAGCTGCCAATAAAAAAGCCCGCGCGAAGCGGGCTTTTTTTCACCTTCCGGCTTACTTCTTGGCGACCGGCGGCTGATTGGGCGCAAAGCTCAACGACGGAAGTTCGGCCTGTGCCTTTTCCGGTGTTTCAAGCTCCGGCACCACGCGACCGACAATCAGACCCAGCGACGGCGACGTGCGCACGTACTTTGTCTCACCGGCGTCCAGCGCGAAGCTCAGCGTCTTCTCGGTCTCGGTGGCCGTTGACACGACATACTTCCCAGCCGGTCGGTCAACGAAGAAGAAGCCGCCCGGTTTGGATTGACCGACCACTTCGTTGTTCAGCTTGATGTCCGGCTGCAGTGCCGCGCCCATCAGCGACGACGAGCGGAAGAAGTACACGCGTCCCTGATCCTGCTTGATCGTCGGAATCGACGAAGCCATCTCGGAATACTTCACGCCTGAGGCACAACCTGCCATCAGAACCGTGATACCGATGGCCGAAGCCAATGCGCGCAAAACTCCCTTCATTGTGATTCTCCTGTTGTGATGGATACAGCCGTGGAAAGCGGGGAGAACGCCTGCTCACCGGGCAGGTAGAACCCGACCAGACGTTGACCGGCAATGACGAGATAGGCCTCATGAACTTGTCGGCCTTCAATCGTGAAGATCGTACCGACTGGGCGGTAGACGGCACCTTGCGGCAGCGTACCGACCCGCTGCCAGTTTGAGCCGGCCGCAAGCATGCGTGTATAACCAGTCTCCAGGCGGATCTCTGTTGCCGATTTCAGTTGAATCCGCGACGGCCCGGTCCCGCTGTCGGTGGCCAGCGCGGCTGGCGCGGTAGATACCATCGGCGCGCAGGCGCCCAGGCAAGCCACGGCAATGCATGCCATAGCCCAATGCAGCATTGGCTTTCGCACAACTCCCTCCAGAATTTTCTTATCGGTACCGAGGCGGCACTCTGTGGGAAGCGATCTTAATAAGATGACGCGAGACTGGCATCCCCTCGAATGAGGTTTTTCGTGGGGGTTGCAATGCACGTTACTAACAACCGATATAAGCAACACTTAGTCGGTATGTCAGAGCCGATGCCGTCGACCCTTTCACGCTGGGCGCAGGGCGCCACCGCGGTCACACCCGCAGCTCCCCAAGCCCAGAGACAAACCCTCGCCACCCACACGGGTTTTGCGAGCCGCGCCCGTCATTCACAATGTGCTTCGCCTTCAACCGCCATCGCAAGCCATGAAAACCGCCCTCGCCCTGCGCCACGTTCCGTTCGAGCATCTCGGCATCCTGCAGCCGCTGCTGGAAGCGCGCGGCTACACGGTGCGCACCGTGGACGTGGGCGTACAACCCGTGCCGGCCGACGACATGGCCGCGGTCGATTTGCTGATCGTGCTGGGCGGGCCCATCGGCGCGTATGACGATGCAACGTATCCGTTCGTGGGCGATGAAGCCGCCGCCATCGCGCAGCGTCTGGCCGCTCGCAAGCCGTTGCTTGGTATCTGCCTGGGGGCGCAGTTGATGGCACGGGCGCTCGGTGCGGCGGTCAAGCCGATGGGCGTGAAGGAGATCGGCTTTGCGCCCATCACGCTCACGGCCGAAGGCGCAGACTCGCCGCTTGCGCCGCTGGCCGACGGCACGCCGGTGCTGCACTGGCACGGCGACCGGTACGACTTGCCGCCGGGCGCGCAACGGCTGGCATTCACGGCAGTCTGCGCAGAGCAAGCCTTCGCCATTGGCACCCACGCCCTGGGCTTGCAATTCCATCTGGAGGCAAATCTGGAGGAGCTGGAAGCGTGGTTGATCGGGCATGCGGCGGAGCTCGGTGCGGCAGGCATCGACCCACGCGCGCTGCGTGCGCAGGTGCCTGCGCTTGCGGGGCGCCTGTCGCAACGCGCACGCGAGGTCTTCAACGCCTGGCTGGATCGCGCGGAGGCTGCATGACGCTGCCCGGCCCCATCCGCATCGACGCCCTCCTCACCGGGCGCGCAGTCGACTACACGCGCCCTGGCTCGCGCAGCGCCATCGATAAGCGCCCCGTGAGCGACGTAGTGAAGGTGGACATCAACGGCATTGTCGGTGATGAGCAAGGCGATCTGCGTGTGCACGGCGGCCCCGACAAGGCAATCCACCACTACCCGTTCGACCATTACGCGGCCTGGCAAACGGACATTGGCGCGCAGCCCGTGCTCGCACAGCCCGGCGCTTTCGGCGAGAACCTGAGCACGACGGGCATCATCGAAACCGACATCTGCGTGGGTGACCGCCTGCGTGCAGGCAGCGTGGTGCTGGAAGTGTCGCAACTGCGTCAGCCGTGCTGGAAGCTCAACGACCGCTTCAACGCGCGTGACATGGCGCGCCGCGTGCAAAACACAGGGCGCACAGGTTGGTACTACCGGGTGTTGGAAGGCGGCACACTGCGCGCGGGCGATGCGCTGGAATGGCTCGAGCGCCCATGGCCACAATGGCCGCTGGCGCGTGTGCTCGACGTGCTTTACCGCAACATGCTCGATCATGCGGCGCTGGCCGACATGCTGACGCTGCCGCTCACGCCGTCATGGCGCAAGCTGGTGGAGGGCCGCCTCGCACGCGGCGAGGTGGAAAGCTGGGCCAAACGCATCGATGGCCCAGCGCTCGATGCCTGAATTCTCAACCGATCAGAACGTTTCCCAGTCGGCGTCGGAGCCGCCACCGGCCACGGCCAGAGGTTGCTTGCGGGCGGCAGCGGGCGCAGAAACGGCGGCGGCGGGTGCGACCGGCGCAGACGCCGCCGGCTGAGCAGCGATCTTCGGTTCACGCTTGCGCAGAGCCGCGCGCACGGGCTTGGCCGCGCCGACCGGCTTTGTCACGCCCTTGGCCGCAGGCTTGGCAGCCTTCTCAGGTTTCCGCTCGGCCATCACGGCGGTCTCTGCCCCATCCAGCCGGAACTGCGACACCACCTGCGTGAGGTTCTGCGCCTGCTCTTCCAGCGACTGCGCGGCGGCGGCCGCCTGTTCGACCAGCGCAGCGTTCTGCTGCGTCACCTGCTCCATTTCCGTCACGGCTTGGCCGATCTGCAGGATGCCCTGCGTCTGCTCGACCGATGCGGAAGCGATGTCTTCAACGATATTGGCGACGCGGCGTACGGCTTCCACGGTCTCGGTGATGGTCTCGCCGGCCTGCGCAACCTGCGTGTGGCCCGCTTGCACGCGCGATACCGAATCGTCGATCAGCGTCTTGATTTCCTTGGCCGCGGCAGCACTGCGCTGAGCCAGCGCGCGCACTTCGCCAGCCACCACGGCAAAGCCGCGACCCTGCTCGCCGGCGCGAGCGGCCTCCACGGCAGCGTTGAGCGCCAGGATGTTGGTCTGGAACGCAATGCCATCAATCACGCCGATGATGTCGGCCATCTTGCGCGAGCCCGCGCTGATGTCATCCATGGTGGCCACCACGCCGCGCACCACGTCGCCGCCGCGCGAAGCCAGGTCTGCTGCGTTTGACGCCAGCGCGCTGGCCTGACGGGCGTTCTCGGAGTTGTTGGTCACGGTGGAGGTCATCTGCTCCATGCTCGCGGCAGTCTTCTCCAGCGAGGCCGACTGCTGCTCGGTACGCGTGGACAGATCGAGGTTGCCGCTGGCGATTTCGTGCGCGCCGGTGTTGACCGAATCCGAGCTGTTGCGCACCTGGCGCACGGTGTTCACCAGGCTCTCGCGCATGCGGCCCACGGCGGCCAGCAGCCGGCCGAGTTCATTGCGACCACCCGTTTTGACATGGACGGCCAGATCGCCTTCTGCCACACGGCTCAGCACGGTCACGGCTTCGTTGAGCGGCGTGATCACGAAAGCCTTGAGCCCGTAGAACACTGCCACGATCAATGCGAGCGCCATGGCAATACCGAGCGCCACAAACTTGAGGATCGTTTCATAGCGCGCGCGGCCATTGTCGGCCTCGTCCTTGGCCAGCTTCTTGACGAGCTGCTGGAAATTCTCGATCTGCACCGACCACGCCGCACCGGTATCGGTCACGTCCTTGTAGTTGATCGGGGCATAGGCTGCGGCATCACCGGCGCGCAAGGCCGCGAGAGCGCGCTGCACGGCTTCGATGTGCGTCTGTGCGGCCTGGACGATCGCCTGGTGCAGCGAATCGTCAACACCTTCGATAGGCGGCGCATTCTTGAATGACTCCACCTGTGCGATGGACTTCTTCAGGCCTTTCTCGGAGCTGGCAAGCGCTGCCGTCTTGGCCGCCTCATCCATGTTCTCGCGCAGCACGCTGTACAGGCGCGACATGCCGGTGCGCGCACGCTGCATGTCCTTGTACGCGTCATTCAACAGCATGCTGCGGTCGGAAATCTCGTGCACGCGCTCGGTGGCAGCGTTGGTGGTGCGCAAGGCCAGCACACCCACCGCCGCCCCGACCACGATCATCAGTGCAAAGGTGATCAGAATCGCCAGCAGGCCAGCGCGTACGCTGGTGTTCTTCAAAATGCGGTCCATCTTGTCTCCGGAATCCGGGCAGGCAAGCACGCGATTGCGTGCGTCAAATCAACGAGGTGAAAGTCAATCGCGGATCAGAACGTTTCCCAGTCCGAATCGTCTCCGGCGGCCACCAGCGGCTTCGCTTTGGTCAGGCTTGCCGGTATGACTGCCGGTGCGGGCGCACTCTTCTCGGCTCGGGCGACCGGCTTGGCCGCCGCCTTGCGCAGCACAGGCGGCTTGCGCGAGGTCAGCCTGGGCTTGGCGGCATCGGTGCTCGGCTTGGCGGCATCGCGGCGCGGTGCTTCGCCCTTGGGTGCTACCGGCGCTGCAATTGCGACCGGCTTGACCGGCGCAACAACCGGCTCAACCTTGGCCACCATGGTCGGAGCGCGCAGCGCGTGCGCATCGAGGCGGAATTGCGCCACCACCTGCGTCAGGCTCACCGCCTGCTCTTCGAGCGATTGCGCGGCCGCGGCGGCTTCCTCGACCAGCGCGGCGTTCTGCTGCGTGGCGTCGTCAAGCTGCGTGACGGCGTGGCTCACTTCTTCAATACCCGAGCGCTGTTCCTGGCTCGCGGACGAAATCTCGCCAACGATGTCAGTCACGCGCTTCACGCTCGCAACAATCTCGCGCATGGTCGTGCCGGCCTCTTCCACCAGCGCGCTGCCCGCATCCACGTTGACGACGGAATCGTCGATGAGCGCCTTGATCTCCTTGGCGGCAGCGGCACTGCGCTGCGCAAGGCTGCGCACTTCACCGGCCACCACGGCAAAGCCGCGGCCCTGCTCGCCGGCGCGGGCGGCTTCCACCGCGGCATTCAGCGCGAGGATGTTGGTCTGGAAAGCGATGCCATCGATCACGCCGATGATGTCGACGATCTTGCGCGACGATGCGTTGATCGAGCCCATGGTTTCCACCACGCGCGTCACCACATCGCCGCCGCGCACGGCCACATCCGAAGCGGACGCGGCCAGTTGGTTGGCCTGCTGGGCGTTGTCGGCGTTCTGCTGCACGGTCGACATCAACTGCTCCATGGCCGAAGCCGTTTCTTCCAGCGAGCTGGCCTGCTGTTCGGTGCGCGACGACAGATCGAGGTTGCCGCTGGCGATCTCGCGCGTGGCGGTGCCGATGGTTTCCGAGGCGCCCTTGATGCGGCCGATGGTCTGCACCAGCGCGCCGCGCATGCGGCTCATCGCGTAGAGCAGGCTGTGGTTGTCATCGGCACGGGTGGCGATCTCGACCGTCAGGTCGCCACCGGCGATGCGGGTGGCTACATCGGCTGCATAGGCAGGGTCGCCGCCAAGCGTGCGCTGCAGGCTGCGGTTCGCGACGCCGCCCAGCAGCAACAGCAAACCACCCACCAGCACCAGCAGGCCGCCAGTCTGGTACAGCGAAGTCATAAACGCGGCGTTGATGTCATCCATGTAGACGCCGGTCGAGAAGACCCAGTCCCAGGGCTCGTAGCGCATCGCGAAAGCCGTCTTGGGCACCGGCTCCGTGCCACCGACTTTCGGCCACACATAGCTGGTAAATCCGCCCTTCGGGTCTTTGGCAGCGTTGGTCAAGCCCACGTAGACGGCATTGCCCTGCGCATCCTTGAAGCCGGATTGATCCTTGCCGATGAACTCAGGCTTGATCGGGTGCATAACCACCACGTTGTTGGAGCTGGTGATGGTGAAGTAACCGTCCTTGTCGTAGCGCAGCGCCTTGAAGCGGTCGAGCGCCTCCTTCTGCGCGGCGTCTTTGCTCAACGTGCCGTTCTTGGTCAGATCGTCGTACTGCTTGACCAGGTTCATGGCCATGGTCGTCACGCTGACGAGGTTGTTCTTGCGCTCCTCCACGCGGATCTCGCGCGCCTGATACGCGTTGAATACCGAGATCAAGGTCAGCGCGACGAGGCTGATGACCAGCGGCAGCCAAAGCTTTTGGCGAAAGCTGAGCTTGCTCATTCCAGAGTCTCCGGATGTGGAACCGCCAAGCGCCATTTGCGCAAACGCGTTCCCACTATGGTTTTAGGGGTCCGGATGGTCTATCGGCAGGCAGACCGCCAATCTTGAGGGGAGCGCCCCCACCCGAGCGGCGACGGCGCTGCATTTACGCCCTAGCAGAGCGGCCGCCGCCGGCAGCGATCTTTGCAAATGGCGCCACATTAGGCAGAATTCTCTTGATTTGGAATTGACAATCGACAATGAAAACCACGCTCGAAGAACTGCTCGCCTTTCGCACCGTGGTCGATACGGGCTCCGTCACGGCGGCCGCCGAGCAGCTCGGGCAGACCGTGTCGGGCGTGAGCCGCGCGCTGCGCCGCCTGGAAGAGAAGCTGGACACCACCCTGCTCTCGCGCACCACGCGGCGGCTGGCCCTCACGGACGAAGGCGCGACATTTCTGGCGCAGGCACGCAGCATCCTCGCCGCCGTCGACGAAGCGGAGGAGCAGATCGCCCTGCGCCGCCAACAGCCCGCCGGACGCCTGCGCATCAACGCTGCCATGCCGTTCATGCTGCATGTGGTGGCGCCGCTGGTGCCGGACTTCCGCGCGCAGTATCCGCAGATTGACCTGGAGCTGAACACCAACGACCTGATCATTGATCTGCTGGAAGAAGACACCGACGTGGCGATCCGCATCGGCACGCTGCGCGATTCCACCCTGCGCGCGCGCCTGCTCGGCACGCGGCGACTGCGCGTGCTGGCGAGCCCCGCTTATCTGAAAGCGCACGGCCGGCCCCGCAACGTGGACGACCTGCAGAAACACGCCCTGCTCGGTTTCGTGCAGCCGGAATCGCTGAACCTGTGGCCCCTGCGCGGCACGCACGGCGACCGACTGCGTGTCGAACCCACGCTCAAGGCCTCAAGCGGCGAAACCTTGCGCCAACTCGCACTGCAAGGCACGGGCATCGTCTGCCTGGCCGATTTCATGACCGCTGAAGACCGGCGCACCGGCGATCTCGTGCAAGTGCTTCCGGACGACACGGTGGAGGTGCTGCAGCCAATTCACGCGGTGTACTACCGCAACACGCAGTTGGCTTCGCGGATTGCGTGCTTTCTCGACTTTCTGGAAGCCCGTTTGATCGAGACCTTATGAGGTTGCGTACGTTGGTATGCCACAATTTAGCGCTTGACCGCAGTGCAATGTTACGTTTGCAGCACCCATTGCCGGAGGGCGTTACTTCCCTCATCTAGATTCGCGTGAGCGCTCAGCCGCCCCCACAGGACACAATGGGCAAAACCATTGAAATATACTGCGCGCCTAAACTTGGAACCCACAACTCAAACCAGTATGACGATCAGTAACGAACCCCTCTCTTCGCAGTCTGACAAGAGTCTGCAAGAGTTGATCACTTTCCTGCGCAATCACTCCATGCGCATCTTCGTAGCGGGCGTGATTGGGGGGGTCATAGGTGCATCACTTTTCCTCACTCTACCCAAACGTTGGGAAGCAACGGCGCTGTTCCAGGTCGGACAGATCAACTTCAGCAGCAAGAATGCCCCCGTTTCAATCGAACCTGTCCCTCAAGTTGTAGAGCGAGTCAAGACCACCGCATTCGCGGATGACGTCTTCCAACAAATGTTCGGCGACTCGAATGCAGCCGCATCCGAAGCTGCGCTTCTGCGCAACACTTTGACAGCCAAAGCCCTCCCGGGCACCTCTGTTGTACAGATTTCGGCTCAAGGGCACTCCCCCAAAATCGCAAGCGACTCGGTCACGATGACCATGCGGCTACTGGCTAGCGGCCATTCGCGAACCGTGGCAACAGCCGAGACCGCCTTCAAAGAGCAATTGTCAGAAGTCATCAAAGAATTGTCGCTGCGCAATCAAGTAACAACTGCGCTCCGTTCTCATCTCGCGACCACTACGACGTCATCCGCCTCCTCCACAGCAAGAAATGACTCGCTCTTGTTGACCTCCCTTGCATTGGCGGATAGCCGTACGGAAGAACTTGTAAAGCTGAAATTTGATCTGCAAGAGCAACTAAGTCCACTGCGGACGTTTCCCTCCAAACCTCTTCAGCAAACCGTCGTCTCGCGGGAACCCGTCTTCCCAAAGGCTTCGCTATTTATCGGAGGGGGCGCCCTGCTCGGCCTGTTCTTAGCGGTTCTTTGGGCCTTAAGTCGGGAGACCCCGAAATTTCTGAGGACCCAGTCGCAGTAGGGACATGAGAAAAAAGAACTAGGCATTCTGTGCCCAAGCCTCCTCACCCCACCACCCTCTTCATCCACATTGATTTTCTGTGCAGCAAACAGACCTGAGGTCGATCAGTGTCCTTCATTAAATCAAGCGCGAGCTTTGCCATCTCAACTGCCGTAAAAATCGCGGCTGGCCTGTTAGTGATGAAGACAATGGCGTGGCAACTCGGCCCAGAGCGCTTCGGTGTTTTGGGCCAACTGATGACAGTCGTTGCGGTCAGCAGCATGTTCGCAGGCGGAGGCATTTCTGTAGGTCTGACCAGACGTTTATCCGAACGGCTGGAAAACAGAAGTGTGCTGCATCAACGCCTAGGCGCCGCGACGGTGATATATCTAAGCACATCACTTCTGGTGACAGCAATTCTTCTGGCTGGTGACACAGAAATATCGCAATACGTCTTTAGTGATACTGCCTTCAAAAAGGTATTCTGGATGCTAGCACTCTGTTATTGGAGTGCCGGCTTCTACAATCTATCACAAGCCGCATTCAGCAGCCGCCAAGACGTTCCGGGCATCGTCATGATCAATGTGCTCGGAACAATTTTGGGAACAGGCTTATTCCTTGCACTGTTGATGAAGTTCGGATTTACCGGCGCCGCATATGGAATCGTTCTTCTTCCGGCAGCCAACGGTATCGCTGCATTATGGTTTTCATCCAGGCGGTTACCAGCCGACTGGCGCCGACTTCACTGGAACACCGACAAGGCCGAGCTCAAAGAGCTAGCTTCGTACAGCATCGTGATGCTAATTTCGGCAGCGACGATTCCCTGCGCGCAGTTTCTTGTACGGAATTTATTGGGTGCCCACGTGGGGTGGCAGGAGGTTGGTTATTGGCAAGGCATGCTCAAAATTTCAGACGTGTACATGCAATTTGTGGGAGTCGTTCTCGCAAGCTTTGTACTACCTCAATTTTCATCTGCCAATAGCATAACGGAAATACATAACGTCTTAAGGCGAGCTCTTACAACGCTCGCGCCCTTAGCCATAGTCGGCCTGCTGCTCGCATACTTCCTCCGACATACCATCATCCAAATTCTTTTTAGCCCATCGTTTTCTCCAATGGCTGATCTCTTTCTTCCCCAGGCCATTGGGGATCTCATGCGAATTTTCTCCTCCACTCTTACTTACGTTTTTCTGGCGCGCGGATATCGGCGCATCGCCATAGCATCAGAATTGATACAAGGAGCCGGACTTTACGTCTTTAGCAAATTGCTAATTTCAACGTTACTAGGAAATACTCCAGTTTATGCATACGGAATCGCTTCAGCAATTAATCTCACCAGCATGCTTTTTGCCTACCAATGGCTGCATAGAGAAATGAAGCAAGTCCGACAAGCCTCATAGGATCTAGACACCCAAAATGGAACAACGTTATCATGGCTTGCAAAAATGCACGATAAAAAAACGGGTATTTATGTGACAAAAGGAAATGAAATGAATATCCTTGTTCTTTGCACTAAATTTGCGATGAGTGAGTCCGACGGATCTCTCTCAAATGATTTGGTAGCTGCGTTCGCCCAAGCAGGTCATCGAGTTACGGTAATATGTCTCGAGTGGTCCGGGACTACGCGCGCGGAAGTCAAGACGCTATACGGTAGCGCCACCATTCTGAATATTCCTGTTGACCTGCAGCGCGCTGCCGCTTGGCCCCACGCAATTCAGAAAGCCTACAAATGGTTTCTCGCCTCTCGCAACGCCATTTCAATGGTGGATGCTGGCCTCCTGGAGAAACACTATGATTTGTTTGTTGGCTTCTCCCCAGCATCTGCATGCTTTTGGCTACAAAAACATTTGCTGAAAAAATTTAAGATCAAGAAAAAGTACATGATCTTGTGGGACTTTTTCCCACGATACCACGCTGAACTTGGATTGATTCCAAAGGGCCCTGTCTACTGGATAGCGAAATATCTGGAATCCAGCGCAATTCGCGATTTCGATACGATCGGAGTCATGTCACAGGCAAATATCTCCTTCTTTCGGAAGGAATTTACAAGTTACCGAGGTAATATTGAGGTTTTGCGCTTATGGGGCCCACAAACCGTTCCCCCTCAGGGAGATTCCGCCATTATCCGTACGCAGTACGGGCTTGCCCAGAATAGCCTGATTTGCATCTTTGGTGGGCAGCTTATCCCTGGTCGCGGCATCGAGCTTCTTCTGCGCCTTGCCGATGCTGTGCGAACGAAGCTACCCAATGTTTTTTTTGTAGTAGCAGGAAAAGGACCGCTCGAGCATTATTTAACGGAGAACTTGGAAAATGGAAAACATCCAAATGTTCGATATCTTGGCCAATTACCTCGGGAACAATATCTCCAATTCCTGACTATTTGCGACATCGGATTGGTATTCAACTCCGGAACAGTGACCGTACCTACATTCGCATCTAAAACGATTGATTACCTCCGCGCCGGCAAGCCGATCTTAGGAGCCGTCGAGGCCAACACCGATTATAGCGAAATTTTAGAAAATGAAATAAAAGCGGGATATTCGTGCGTCACCACTGACATCGAACAGCTTATAGCGAACCTGACAGCCCTCTGCGAAAACCCAAAGATGAGACAAGAGATGGGATTAAACGGACGGCAATATTTTAATAAATACATGACATCCCCCATAATCTCCAATCAAATTACCAACTCAAGTTCCTGATGGAATTTTATTTTTTTATTGCCATCCTCTTTGGGGCCGCAAGCGTTTTCTCGGGCATCACTTCACGGCGAACGCCAGCATTAAACACATTACTACTCATAATTTTCTGGTCAATAGCCGCACTTCGCTATGATACAGGCTATGATTGGTTAGTATACAAAAATTACTTCAATCAGTTTTTCGAGAATTCATTTGGCCCATCGACGGGAATAGTCCCAATGGAGCCGCTGTACAGACTCGCCAATTACCTAATTGCCATTACATTAGGAGATTTTCAATTTATCTTCTTGGCAGTCGCGACATTCAATACCTGGGCGATATCAAAGCTACTAAAATAGGCAAACACTAATAAAGCGCTTTGCCTTTTCCTCTATTTTTGCACGATATACTTGGCCGTGCAGATGGGCGTCACAAGACAATCTATCGCGATTTCATTCTTCTTACTGGCAATCCTTGAGGATGCGAAGGAGAATCGTCTGCGGGCGTTGGTTTTCTGCCTTTTAGGAATTGGATTTCATTACTCCGCGGCCATGTACTTGTTGGTTTTTCTGAGAGGCTTAACAAGAAAAATTCTTCGCTCGCCTCGGATTTTTTGCGGAATTTTACTTACGATATACATTTCCGGGATAGGACTTGCCTCCCTTCTTATTGAAACAATCTCCAGAAGTAGCATTCCCTTCATTTCGGAAAAAATCGCGTTCTATCTACCATCAGGACTGTCCTCTCGAACGCCAGCATCTGCGGCATACTTGCTGATCAGTATGTCGGTCTTTCTCTGGACGAACTCGACGATTCAGAAGAAAAATCGATTCCAGGAATTACTGTTTGGAGCGATCGTACTGCAGATTGCGCTCGAGAGCCTTTTTTTCGATGTGCCTCTATTTTGGAATCGCGTACAGTACCTAGCAGTGCTTCCTCAAGCGATCCTGCTTTCCCAGACCATTGACAGAAAAAATCTGGCCACGCGAGCAGTTTCGCTCGCTGCATCATGTGCATTCGGGGTGGCGCTTCTGACTTATCAGTTAACAAACCCTTTAATTGCGCCTTATATCCCCTACTACTCCTATCTTGAATATATGGCAACAGGATATCCTGGCACGGGGATGGATCGTGCAATCCAATATTATGAGACGGTTGATAGCGCTCAAGAGCAATAACCTGCCCTCACGAATGACGGAATAAACTCACTACGTCCGCCCGCAGGAAGTCCGCTTCCAGCGGTTCGAACACATACGGCAAGGCATCCGGTGCCGAGAAAGGGGCGATGGCTCACTACGTAGGCAAAGTGAGGCGAAACGGATCGGCGGTCGCGGTCTGGGTGTTGAGGCCGATCGTCTCTCATCCAAAACTGCCCGCCCCTCCCAAACTGGCGCAGCCCGGCGTTCCGACGCTTAACGGACGGACATTCCGCCAGGAAACCGCTGTCCACCTGTGCAACAATTGCGCGATTCAACACCTTCCGCGCGCGACCCAATCCGATCTGAGCGGGTCGCACGCCGCGCTTTAGTACTCATTGCACCGCATGGCTGAACACTCCGCTCCTGCTCTGGAGATCGACCCGAAATACGGCCCCTTCGACAAGCACACCCCGATGATGCAGCAATATTTACGGCTGAAATCGGGGCATCCAAACACGCTTGTCTTCTATCGCATGGGCGACTTCTACGAGCTCTTCTTCGAAGATGCCGAAAAAGCCTCGCGCCTGCTCGATATCACGCTCACCGCACGCGGCAGTTCCAACGGGCACCCGATCCGAATGGCCGGTATCCCGTTCCACGCTGCCGAACAATACCTCGCCAAGCTGGTTAAGCTGGGCGAATCCGTTGCCATCTGCGAACAGATCGGGGACCCTGCCACGACCAAGGGACCGGTCGAGCGCAAGGTCGTACGTGTCGTCACACCCGGCACGTTGACGGACGCCGCGCTGCTCTCCGACAAGGTCAACAACCACCTGCTGGCCATCGCGCACCTGCCGGGCAAGCGTGGCACCGCACCGCTGATCGGTCTGGCCTGGCTTAACCTTGTCGGCGGCGAACTGCGCGTGATGGAGTGCGGCCCCGACCAGCTCGATCGCGAACTTGAACGCATCCGCCCCGCCGAAGTGCTGGCCGACGATGCGACGCTCAACACCATCCAGATGGATGTTGCCCGCACGCGCCTGCCCGATTGGCACTTCGACGTGGAAGCCGGCACCCGCCGACTGCGCGAACAACTCGGCGTAGCAAGCCTCGTTGCTTTCGGTGCGGAAACGTTGACGGCCGCGCTCGCTGCTGCAGGCGCACTGCTGAATTACGCAGCAGCCACGCAGGGCCAATCGCTGCGTCACGTGATAGGCCTGACCGTCGAGCATGAGAGCGAATTCATCGGCCTGGATACCGCCACGCGCCGCAATCTGGAGCTGACCGAAACGCTGCGCGGGCAGGAATCGCCGACGCTGTTCTCGCTGCTGGACACCTGCGCGACGAGCATGGGCAGCCGCCTTCTGCGCCACTGGCTGCATCATCCGCTGCGGGATCGCGCGGTGCCGCAAGCACGGCAGCAGGCGATCGAAGTGCTGCTCGGCAGCGATTGGCAAACGTTGCGTGCGACGCTGCGCACGCTGTCGGATGTGGAGCGCATTACCGGGCGACTGGCGCTGCTGTCGGCGCGCCCGCGGGATCTGTCTTCGTTGCGCGACACGCTCGCGCGCCTGCCTGAGATTCGCGAAGAGCTACCGCAAAGCGATGCTGCCCCGCTGCTTGCCGATCTGTACGCCGCGCTCAGCCTGCCCGAAGACGCCCACGCCTTGCTCCAGAGCGCCGTGATGGCAGAGCCGGCGGCGATGGTGCGCGACGGCGGCGTCATCGCCCGCGGCTACGACGCCGACCTCGATGAGCTGCGCGACATCTCTGAAAACTGCGGCCAGTTCCTCGTCGATCTGGAAGCCCGCGAGCGCGAGCGCACCGGCATCGCCAACCTTCGCGTCGAATACAACCGCGTGCACGGCTTCTACATCGAAGTCACCAATGGCCAAGCTGCCAAGGTGCCCGACGATTACCGCCGCCGCCAGACGCTGAAGAACGCCGAGCGCTACATCACGCCCGAGCTGAAGGCGTTTGAAGACAAGGCCTTGTCAGCGCAGGACCGCGCGCTGTCGCGCGAAAAGCTCCTCTACGAAGAACTGCTGCAGAAGCTGCTGCCGCATCTGACCGAGTTCAAGCGCATTGCCGCCGCACTAGCGCAGGCCGATGTGCTCGCAACGCTCGCAGAGCGTGCGCATGCGCTGTCGTGGTCCCGCCCCATGCTGACGGATGCACCCGGCATTGAACTGATGCGCGCACGCCATCCCGTGGTCGAACAACAAGTCGAACAGTTCGTCGCCAACGACTGCGTGCTGCAGGACGCGCGCAAGCTACTGCTGATCACGGGCCCGAACATGGGGGGTAAATCGACCTTCATGCGGCAGACCGCGCTGGTCGTGCTGCTCGCCTACGTGGGCGCATTTGTGCCGGCGGAAGCCGCGGCCATCGGACCGATCGACCGCATCTTCACGCGCATCGGGGCGGCCGACGATCTGGCGGGCGGTCGTTCGACCTTCATGGTCGAAATGACCGAAGCCGCTGCCATCCTGCACCGCGCCACACCCAATAGCCTGGTGCTGATGGACGAAATCGGGCGAGGCACAAGCACGTTTGATGGCCTGGCGCTTGCCTGGGCGATTGCGCGCCACTTGCTGTCGCACAATCGCAGCCACACACTGTTCGCCACGCACTATTTCGAGTTGACGCAACTGCCGCAAGAATTTGCGCAGGCTGCCAACGTGCACCTGTCCGCAGTCGAACATGGTGACGGCATTGTTTTCCTGCATGCCGTGCAGGACGGTCCGGCAAGCCAGAGTTACGGCCTGCAGGTCGCGCAGTTGGCGGGCGTGCCGCAGCCGGTCATTCGCGCCGCACGCAAACGGCTCGCATGGCTGGAGCAGCATTCCGCAGACACCGGCGCCACGCCCCAGCTCGACCTGTTCGCACTCGCCGCCGATGCGCCCATCGACGACGAAGACGATGCCAACGCCGAAGCGACGGCCAACGCCAACGCGCTGACAGATGCGCTCGCCGGGATCGATCCCGACGACATGACGCCGCGTGAAGCGCTCGATGCGTTGTATCGCCTCAAGGCGCTGACGAGCCCGTCCGCCTGATTCCGATGATCCGGCCCGGCGCAGTTTCCCGCACGCTTCAATGCATTGCCATGACCTTGGCGATGCTGCTGCCGGTGGCTGTACCGGCGGCGCCCAAGGGCGCAAAGCCTGCAACTGACGCGCCGACAGCTTTCACCTTTACGGTGATCGGCAACGTGCCCGAGCGCGCCGAAGATGTTGCCCCTGCGCGCGCGCTGCTGGACGCCATCGACGCCGAACACCCTGCCTTTGTCGTCCACCTGGGCAACCTCAAGGGCCGCGATGAATCATGCTCCGACACGCTGCTCGAAGCCCGCCATGACCTGCTCGACAGCCTGATCGCGCCCGTCGTCTACATCCCGGGCGACCACGACTGGAGCGACTGCCAGCGCCCCGCAGCCGGCAGCTTCGACCCCGTGGAACGCCTGTTGCGCCTGCGCGAGCTGTTCTACCCCGACGACAACACGCTCGGCCAGCGCACCATGACCGTCATGCGCCAGTCCGATCAGGCCAAGTTCCGCAGCTACCGCGAAAACACGCGCTGGACGATGAACGACGTGCTATTCGTCACCCTCAACGTGCCCGGCGACAACAACAATTACAAGATCGCGGGCGGGCGCAACGGCGAATACGAAGATCGCCTAGAAGCCAATCGCCAATGGCTTGCCCGCGCCTTTGCCGTCGCACGCCAGCGCAAGATGGCCGGTGTGGTCATCATGATGCAGGCCGATCCGCTCTTCGAAGACGGCTGGGAGCGGCGCCGCGCGCCCAACCTATTCGACGGCTTGCTGCGGCGCCGCTCGCATGACGGCTACCTGGCACTCAAGCGCCAGTTGCGAACGCTCACACGCGAGTACGACGGCGCCGTCCTACTCATCCACGGCGCGAGCCAGACCTTCATGCTCGACCGCCCGCTCAGGGACGAAGACGGCCGCCCGGACTCGCACGTCATGCGCGCACGCACCTACGGTTCGCCGGTGCTCGATCGCTGGCTGGAAGTGTCCGTCACGCCAGGCCGCACGCCACTGTTCCATATCCGCAGCCGCCGCCTTGACAACACCCCCGCCCCGGCACCGGAAATCACGCCGGCGCCGGTGCAATAAAAAACGGGAGCCGAAGCTCCCGTTCTCGCATCTCGATGGACTTGCCGATCAGTGCAGCGTGTGCGGCTTGTCGTCGTCTTCGTCCTCATCCACCACTTCAAGACCGTTTTCACCGTGCACGTGGCCGTGCTCGATTTCTTCAGCGGTGGCTTCACGCACTTCAGTCACCTTCAGGTCAAAGCGCAGCGCCATGCCGGCCAGCGGGTGATTGCCATCTAGCACGACCTTGTCTTCCGCCACGTCGGTGACGGTGTAGACAATGGCGTCTTCCTCGTCGCCATCTTCCGGCACGCCCTCGAACTGCATGCCAACTTCGAGCGGTTCCGGAAAGCGATCACGCGGCTCGATCTTGATCAGCTCTTGATCGTAGTCACCGAAGGCGTCGTCCGGTTCGAGCTGCAGTTTGGTCTCAAAGCCTTGCTCCTGGCCGTCCAGCGCTTCCTCGATCTTGGGGAACGTGCCATCATAGCCGCCGTGCAAATACACCATCGGCTCATCGGATTCCTCGATGACGTTGCCCTGCGCGTCGGACAGTTTGTAAGCGACCGACACCACCGTATTCTTCGCGATTTTCAATTGCGCACTCCATGAACGAAGTCCCATTATACGCTGCCGATGGCGGCGTCCAACCCGCTCTTCCGGCAGAGCGTCCGGCGCAACTCCTGGGCGGGTTGTCGCCACGCGATTTCATGCGCACGCACTGGCAGAAAAAACCTCTGCTGATTCGGCAGGCACTCTCGCCCGAAGAGATGCGTGCGCTGCACTTTCCACTATCGCCGGAGCGTGTACTTGCCTTGGCCGAGCGCCCCGACGTCGAGTCCCGCCTGATCGCGCAATCGCGCGGGCGCTGGACGTTCAATCACGGCCCCTTCGACGAACGTCCGCTGCCCTCGCGCAAGACACGCAACTGGTCGGTGCTTGTGCAAGGCGCGAACCTCGTCGAGCCGGCGGTCGAAGCCCTCATGCAGCGTTTCCGATTCATTCCCGACGCGCGGCTTGATGACGTGATGATCAGCTTCGCCACCGACGGCGGCGGCGTCGGCCCCCACTTCGATTCGTACGACGTGTTCCTGCTGCAAGCCCACGGCAAACGCCACTGGCGCATTTCCGCCCAGGACGATCTCACGCTCATCCCCGATCTGCCGCTCAAAATCCTGGCCAACTTCCAGCCTGAAGAGGAATTTGTGCTCGAGCCCGGCGACATGCTGTATCTGCCCCCCCACTACGCACACGATGGCGTGGCAGAGGGCGACTGCATGACGTACTCGATCGGTTTTCGCTCACCGTCGTACCGTGAACTGGCCGGCCACTTCTTGGGCTTCCTGTCGCAAACCCTGGAAGACGACCCCAACTTCGAAGGCCGTTACGCCGACCCCGAACAAAAACCCACCGCCCGCCCCGGTGAATTACCGGCTGCCATGGTCAAGGCTCTTGCCCAGAAGCTCAACGCGCTGCGCTGGACGCCCGAACTCGTCGGTGAATTCCTCGGCGCGTACCTTTCCGAGCCCAAGGATCACGTCGACTTCGTCACGCAGCCCCGTTTGCCGCTCGCTCGCTTCACAGCCCGCGCGCGCAAGGAAGGCATTGTGCTCGACGCACGCACGCAGGCGCTGTATGACGCGCACCGCTTCTGGATCAACGGCGATACGTTCGAGCCTTCGGGAACGTTGCTTGCGTGGCTTTCCGCGTTGGCGGACGCACGTCGTGCGAGTGCTGCTACCGTCGATGCGGCGGCCGGTTTGCCGGATCTGATGGATACGCTGCATGCATGGTATGAAGAAGGCTGGCTGAGGCTGGCTGGACCCGCGAAGCGATGATTCCGCGTTGAAACAGATCGTTACAAAAGCGTCTGAATCGCACGTGCGTCAGCCCCGACTCCGCTACACAGGGTAGGTAAAGGTCGCTATAATCCGACGCTAGCTTGCAGGCCGAGCAGCCCTCGTGCGACTTGGCTGCCAGCATAGAAGAAGGTGTAGTACCTGAGCGATAATTACCGGTAATTATTCATCGCCTTTCTGTTGTCCGCTTTCCATATTCAGTTTAAGGATCGAAAAAATGAAAAAGTCTCTCCTGATCGCCTCGCTGATGGCTGCTGTGGCTCTGGCTGCTTGCGGTAAGAAGGAAGAAGCTGCTGCTCCGGCCGCTGCTCCGGAAGCTTCGGCTCCGGCCGCTGCTGCTTCGGAAGCTGCTGCTCCGGCCGCTGCTCCGGCTGCTTCGGACGCCGCTGCTGCTCCGGCTGCTTCGGACGCTGCTGCATCGGCTCCGGCTGCTGACGCTTCGGCTCCGGCTGCCAAGCAATAATCGCGTTTCTCGCGAGACGAAAAAGCCGACCTCTGGGTCGGCTTTTTTCATGGGCGAAATCTGGCGCTGGAGCATTCGGGCAACAACTATGCGGCCCATCCGCCATTCAAAGTTGTTTCTGAATCTTACAAGCTGCTCGATTGGTCCTAGCGCACTCAAACGGTACGCCAGATCAGCCCCTCTTCCTGATCCGCGATCGGCACGTCTTCGGCACTAGCCCCCAGCGGCACGGCGATCGCCTCAGCAGCCAATAACGGCGTGTTGTTCTGCTTGGACAGATGCGCGGCCACGACCGTATGCAAGGCGTCGTGGCGCACGCGGGTGAGGATCGCAGCGGCAATGTCATTGGCCAAGTGGCCAAAATCCCCGCCGATACGACGCTTCAATGACCAGGGATAGGCTGAATTGGCCAGCATCTCCCGGTCGTGATTGCATTCGAGCACGAGGGCGTGCATGCCCGTCAGATGCGTGCAGAGGTATTCCGTCGACATGCCGGCATCGGTCAGCACACCCAGGCGCCGTGCACCGTCATTGAAAACAAACTGCAGGGGCTCCCGCGCGTCGTGTGGCACGGTGTACGGCAATATCTGCAAATCGCCAACACAGAACATATCGTCGGCGCGGCAGAAACGCACGGCCGCACGGTCGGCGCCGCGCAGGTTTTCCGTGGCGCGATACGTGCCGTGGCTGGTCCAGACGGGGATATTGAACTTAGCGGCAAACGCATAAGCGCTGCCAACGTGATCGCTATGCTCGTGCGTAACGAGGATGGCGTTGAGGGACTCCGGCGCACAGCCCAAGCGTTCGAGCCGCCGAACGGTCTCGCGGATACCAAATCCGCAATCCAGAAGGATGCGCGTGCACGTCGCTCCGCTCGCGGATTCGACGAGCAGCGCATTCCCTTCACTGCCGCTGCCAAGGCTGGCGAATCTCAGTGTCATCGCCCACCCAGGCAGCCGTACTGCATGACGCCGATTACCGCAGTTGCTCGTCGAGCAGCGACAGGATGCGCTTGCCGATATCGCCGGTCTGCGCGGAGCCATCATCGTTCTGCACCAGCACCGTCGACGACGTACCTGCGTCCTTCACAACCACGCGGTAACGCTTGGCGCGCTTGAGGTCCTCGATCTTCGTGCCAGAGAACAGGCGCGAGAAGAAGCCCGGTGCGTTGGCTTCGGCACGCGTATCAGCGTAGCGGACGAAGTACACGCCTTGCGAACGGTCGCGATCATCCACGGTGAAGTTCACGCGGTCCAGTGCCAGGCCCACGATACGCCAGGCGCGATCGAAGGGCTCTGGCACCTGCAGGACCGGTTGGCCATTCGATTGCGTCAGCAGCGACGGGCCGGTACGCGGGGCCGGTTCAGCCTTCGTGCCGTCTTGCACCGGATGCGCAGCCTGCGTTTGCGCAAGCTTCTGCTGCGCGGCTTCCTTGCTGGCGCCCAGACGCTGCATCAGGCGCGAGAGGAATTCGGCCTCGAGTTCCGGATCGGCCGGACGCGGTGTCCACACAGTCTGGTCCTTGGACGACCCGACCAGTTGTTCCTGCGCGCCGCGGTGTGAGATGTAGACCTCGACCATGCCATTCGGTCCCTTCTCGATGCGGGTGCGGAACTTGTCGCGCTCCGACGTCGAGTACAGGCCATCGAACACCTTGCCGACGGTGCGGCGGATGATGTCCTGCGGAATCTTCGCGCGGTTCTCGGCCCAGTCGGTTTCCATGATGCCGGTCTCGGGCGAGTCGATCACCAGCAGGAAGCCCAGTTCTTGCCAGAAGGTGCGCAATTGCGGCCACAGAGCATCTGGCGTGGTCTTCACGACCAGCCAGCGCTGATTGCCATCACGCTCGATACGCATGTCGGACACGGCGGGCAGCACGTTGTCGGCGCCCGAACCAGGCGTCGTGACCTTGGGCGCCGTCGACGTGTAGGCCGAGAGCGTGGTCGTGCCCGTATCAGGCGCGGCATAGCGGCGGTCAGCCTGGATGCCGGTCAGGTCGGGCGGGACTTCAAGCGTCGGGCCCTTCTTTGCCTGCGATTTGTAATCGATGCGGTCCGGTTGCATCACCTCATTGACGGTATCGCAACCGGAAATCAGGGCAACCGACAGCGCGGCCAGCAACAGTTGAGCGGACGTCGCCACAGCCCCGCGACGGGTTTGGTGCAGTTTCATTGACTTGCGATCCTTCAGATGAGAACGATGGCTTAAGGGCCCAGAAGCGCCTGGAAGGGGCCTTGAAACAATCAGGAGAGTAGCCCAGCATCCTTCAGGGATGCGCGTACAACCTCGTGATACTGGGGTGCCAGCGGCGTCAACGGCAGGCGGATGCCGCCCTCCATCTTGCCCATGGCTTGGAGAGCCCACTTGACGGGAATCGGGTTCGACTCGACGAACAGGTTCTTGTGCACCGACAGCAATTGCATGTGAATGCGGCGAGCCGTTTCCACATCGCCGCGCATGGCAGCCGCGCACAGTTCGTGCATGGCGCGCGGCGCCACGTTGGCTGTCACGGAAATGTTGCCGTGGCCGCCCAGCAGCATCAGCGCGATGGCCGTCGGGTCATCCCCGCTATAAATCTTGAACGAGGCCGGTGCGCCCTTGATGAGGTGCGCCGCGCGGTCGATGTTGCCGGTGGCTTCCTTCACGCCGATGACGCCCGGCACTTCGGCCAAACGCAGCATGGTTTCGACCGTCATATCGGCCACCGTGCGGCCCGGCACGTTGTACAGAATGACGGGCAGATCCACCGACTCGGCTACCTTGCGGAAGTGCAGGTACATCCCTTCCTGCGTCGGCTTGTTGTAGTACGGCACGACCTGCAGGGAGGCATCGGCGCCCACTTGCTTGGCATAGGCCGTCAGCTCGACCGCCTCGGTGGTGGAGTTGCCGCCGGTGCCCGCAATGATGGGGATGCGCTTGTTGGCCTGCTCGACCGCCACGCGGATCAGCTCACGGTGCTCTTCCACCGACACGGTCGGCGATTCACCGCTGGTGCCGACGATCACGATGCCGTCGGTACCTTCGGCGATGTGCCAGTCGATGAGCTTGCGCAGGGACGGGAAATCAAGGCTGCCGTCCTCGTGCATGGGCGTGACGATGGCGACGAGACTGCCGGAAATCTGGATCATGGTTTCGAAAGCAGACAAAAGCGTGAACGTAAACAGTCGGATTGTACCGGATCGTCAGAACGGATTCGCCACATCTGGGACCCGCCAAGAGACGGGTAAGCCGCCGTCCTCAGCAACTTCAAAGTGCATAGCGCGACGCAACCGTCCCCGCAAGCTCACGAACCGCGCAAACCCGCTGCACGTAAGCATCTCGGGGCGACGCGAGAAAACCATCTTCGTAGCCGATTACCCGCAGTTGGCCGCGCACCGCATCGAGCAATTCGCCCGGCGCCAGCAGGAATGCCGGATTGGACGGCTTCCCGACGGTTTCGTTTCCGACGGCGAAGGTTTCGTAGATCAGGCGGCCGCCCGGCGCGACGGACGCCAGCAAACGCGGCCAGAGCGGTCGGTGTAAGTAATTCGTAACGACGACGGCATCGAAAGTGGCCCCGGCGGGCAACGGCCACGGGTTGCCTTCGATGTCGGCGACGATGGTTTGGGCGATGCCCGCGAGGGCCGAAAGCGCAGCCGCGTCACGGTCGATGCCTGTTACCTGCAGGCCGCGTGCAGCCAGCCAACGTGCGTGTCGGCCGCTGCCGCACGCCACATCCAGCACGGAGGCGCCGGCCGGCAGTTCAGCCGTCCAACGCGCCACCCACGGCGACGGCGCAGCAAGCGTGTGCGAATCCAAGGCGGCGGCAGACATCAACGGCCCATCAGCTATACGTCAGACCCATCGCCTCGCGCACCTCGCGCATGGTCTCTTGCGTGACCTTACGGGCGTTGTCGCAGCCATCGGCGATGATGGCGCGCAGCAATGACGGATCGTCCATGTATTTCTGGGCGCGTTCGAGCATCGGCTGCTGTTCGCGCAGAATGCCCTCGATCACGGGCTGCTTGCATTCCAGGCAGCCGATGCCGGCGCTGCGGCAGCCCTTCTGCACCCACTCTTTCGTGTCGGCGTCGGAGTAGACCTGGTGCAGTTGCCAGACCGGGCACTTGTCCGGGTCGCCCGGATCGGTGCGGCGCACGCGGGCCGGGTCGGTCGGCATGGTGCGGACCTTTTTCTCGACGGTTTCCTTGTCCTCGCGCATGCGGATCGTGTTGCCGTACGACTTGGACATCTTCTGGCCGTCGAGACCCGGCATGCGCGATGCCTCGGTCAGCAGCACCTGCGGCTCGGGCAGGATGATCTTGCGGGCACCTTCCAGGTAGCCGAACAGGCGTTCGCGGTCGCCCATCGAGAGGCTCTGGGATTCGGCAAGCAGTGCGCGAGCCTGCTCCAGAGCCTCATCTTCGCCACGCTCCTGGTACGCGGTGCGCAGTTCCAGATACAGCTTGGCGCGCTTGCCGCCGAGTTTCTTAGCCGCTTCCAGCGCTTTCTCTTCGAAGCCCAGTTCGCGGCCATAGAGGTAGTTGAAGCGGCGGGCAACTTCGCGCGTCATCTCGACGTGCGGCACCTGGTCTTCGCCCACCGGAACGAAGCCGGCGCGGTAGATCAAGATGTCAGCGGCCTGCAGCAGCGGGTAGCCGAGGAAGCCGTAGGTGGAGAGATCCTTCTCCTTGAGCTTCTCGATCTGGTCCTTGTACGTCGGCACACGTTCGAGCCAGCCCAGCGGTGTGCCCATCGAAAGCAGCAGGAACAGCTCGGCGTGCTCGGGCACACGGCTCTGGATGAACAGCGTGGACTGCGTCGGATCGACGCCGGCAGCGAGCCAGTCGATCAACATTTCCCACACGGATTGCGCGATCACCTCGGGTGACTCGTAGTGCGTGGTCAGCGCATGCCAGTCGGCGACGAAGAAGAAGCACGGGTACTCGGCTTGCAGCCGGACCCAGTTTTTCAAGACGCCGTGGTAATGCCCCAGGTGCAGAGCACCGGTCGGACGCATGCCGGAGAGAACGCGGTCAGGAAACATGTGGGAAATGGAGTTGAAGACTCAGGAAAACAGCATCTGCAGCGGGCTCAGAATCCACTGCAGCAGTTGAAACAGCAGCGCCATGATCGGGCGCATCCAGACATTGGTGATGACGTTGGAAATGATCAACGCCATCACGATGAAGAAGCCGAACGGTTCGATGCGCGACAGACCGAGCGCCATCCGAGGCGGCAGGAGTGCTGCCAGCACGCGCCCGCCATCAAGCGGCGGCAGCGGAAACATGTTGAACGCCGCCATCACCATATTGACCAGAATGCCAGCGCGCGCCATGCCGATCAGGAACGGCTCATTCACACCGCCCCCCGCGAACACAACCGCCAACACGCCCCAGAAGATCGCCTGAACAAAGTTGGTGGTGGGCCCCGCCAGCGCCACCCACATGCCGTGCCAGCGCGGATCGCGTAGACGGTCGAAGCGCACCGGCACCGGCTTGGCATAGCCAAACACGAAAGCGCCCTTGGTTGCGAAATACAGCAGCAGCGGCATTGCGATTGTGCCGATGGGATCGATGTGCCGCAGCGGATTGATGCTGACGCGGCCCATGACATAGGCTGTATCGTCGCCGAAATGCTTGGCGACATAGCCATGCGCCGCCTCATGCAGCGTGATGGCAAACAGGACGGGAATCGCGTAAACCGCGATGTTCTGGATCAGTGTGGGGTCCATAGGCGAGCTATTGTAGCAAGCGCGCGCCGCGGCAAGGCGCCACCGAAGCGCGCGCCAACGGCTGGCCTACAGGCCCACGCGAGCCGGATCGCCCCGGCCTTGGCGCACAAGTTCGGGCTCGCCGCTGGTCAGGTCGATGACGGTGGTCGGTTCAGCCGGGGCTGGACCGCCGTCGATGACGAGTTCGAGCTGCTTTTCAAGCCGGTCCCGAATGGTTTCGGCCTCGTTGAGCGGTTCGTCGTCGCCGGGCAGTTGCAGCGTGGCCGAGAGCAGCGGCTCACCCAACTCCGCCATCAGTGCCAGGGGAATCGCGTGTTCCGGTACGCGCAGGCCGATCGTCTTGCGCGACGGGTGCGAAAGCCGGCGCGGCACTTCCTTGGTCGCCTCGAGCAGGAAGACGAACGGCCCCGGCGTCGCCGCCTTCAGCACGCGGTACTGCTTGTTGTCGACGCGTGCAAACGTGGCCAGCTCGGAAAGGTCGCGGCACATCAGCGTGAGGTGGTGCTTCTCGTCGATGCCGCGCACGCGGCGCAGGCGCTCGACGGCCGATTTGTCGTCCAGATGGCAGGCGAGCGCGTAGCAGGAATCGGTGGGCAGCGCGACCAGGCCGCCGGCGCGGATGATCTCCACGGCCTGGCGAATCAAGCGCCCTTGCGGGGTGGTCGGGTGAATCTGGAAGAACTGGGACATGGCAGCCGCGCGCTCAGGACATCCACCGGCTCCACACCGGCGTCAGGTTGTCGGGTAGCGGCGGCAGCGTGCCGAGTTCGACGCGGCCCTCACCTGGACCATGGAAGTCTGAACCGCGCGACGCCAACAGGCCGTAACGGCGGGCCACGTCGGCGTACAGCGCGTATTGGTCGGGCGTATGGCTGCCGGTGACGACCTCGACGCCCTCCCCGCCCAGCGCCTTGAATTCGTCAAACAGCGCGCCGTGCTCGACCAGCGACAGCGTGTAGCGTCCTGGATGCGCCATCACCGCGACGCCACCCGCGCCCTTGATCCAGTTGATCGCATCGGCCAGGCGTGCCCAGCGATGCGGCACGTAACCCGGCTTGCCGTCGCCCAGATAGCGGTCAAATACCTCGTGGATGTCGCGGCAGTGACCGTGCTCGACCAGGAAGCGCGCGAAATGGGTGCGTGAGACCATGTCGGGATTGCCGGCGTAGCGCAACGCACCTTCATAAGCGCCTTCGATGCCGAGCTTGGCCAGCGCGGCGCTGATGTCTTCGGCGCGCGCGCAGCGGCCGGAGCGTGTGCGTTCGAGCCCCTGCACCAGATCGGGGTTATCCGGATCGATGCCAAGGCCGACGATGTGCAGCGTGCGCCCCGCCCAGGTCACGGAAATCTCTACGCCCGAGAGGTAATCCATGCCCAAGGCCGTTGCCGCTTCGCGGGCAGCGGCCTGCCCACCCACTTCGTCGTGGTCGGTCAACGCCCAGAGCGTCACACCGTGCGCGGCAGCGCGGGCAGCCACTTCCTGCGGCGCAAGCATGCCGTCCGACACCGTGGAATGGCAGTGCAGATCGGCATTTCGGGCGGAGGCGGCGGAGATGTTTGGCATTTCGCCATTTTACTGCCGCGTCGCGCAACCGGGGGACCGCACCCCACTAAAGATCGGCATTCGGAAGACCCGACTGCCCGTGGCGGTGTTCGCGGCGAGGCGCTTGCTGCAGGCTATAGTGGCCGCATTGTTTCGTTCTCGACGCTTTGCCATGACTTCCGCCAAATTCCCCGCCGATCTACTTCAGCCCTTGCAGCAACGCATCGACGTGCTCGTCGTGGGTGCGGGGCCAGTGGGGCTATTTGCAGCCTTCCAGGCAGGCGTGCTCGGCATGTCGTGTGTGCTGGTGGATGCATTGGACCGCCCGGGCGGCCAATGCACGGAGCTGTACCCGGAAAAACCGATCTACGACATCCCGGCACTCGTCTCGTGCACGGCGCAGGAACTCGTCGACCGGTTGATGGCCCAGTGCGCGCCGTTCAACTACCCCATTCTCTGCGGTCGCCGCGCGGAAACCGTGGAAACGCTGGAAAGCGAGCACGGCCAGCGCTTTCGCGTCACCACCAGCGCCGGCGACGTGTTCGACTGCGCCGCCGTACTCATCACGGCAGGCAACGGCGCGTTCACCCCACAACGTGTGGCTTTGCCTGAAGCGGCCGCACTGGAAGGGCGCCACCTGCACTATGCCGTGCGCGACACTGCGCGCTTTGCGGGCAAGCGCGTGGTTATCGCTGGCGGCGGGGATTCCGCGCTCGACTGGGCGCTCGCGCTGCGAAAAGTGGCCGCACGTGTAACGCTGGTCCATCGGCGAGAGGGCTTTCGCGCAGCCGATGCGAGCGTCGCTGAAATGCGCGCCGCCGTCACCGCCGGCGAAATGGATTTCGCGCTGGGCATGCTCTCGCGTCTGGACAGCACGCCCGACGGCACACTCACCGGCGCGGCCATCCGCGGGCGCGATGGCGAAACCGTCCTGCCCTGCGATGAACTGATCGCGCTGTATGGTCTGGTTTCCGAGCCAGGCCCGATTGTCAACTGGGGCGTAGAGATGCGCGTGGGCCGCATCACGGTGGAAACGACGGCGTACGAGACGTCGCGCCCGGGCGTGTTTGCGGCGGGCGACATCGCGCTGTATCCGAACAAGCAGAAGCTGATTCTGTCGGGTTTCCACGAGGTGGCGATGGCGCTGCGCCGCGCGTACCGCTACGCGAATCCGGACAAGACGCTCGTGCATACGCATTCGAGCAACGACGCGGGGTTGCAGACAAAGCTGCATGTGGCTGCCGAGTAGGTCGTCCGCATGCGCGCACCGTCGCTCTACGAAACCGTGCTTGGCGGGCGATACGCGCAACTGGCGCCGGCGGTGCAGACGTTCCACCGAATGACCGGCGCAGTGACGCTGCACGGTGAAGTCGAAACAGAGCCGCCCGCCTCGCGCCTCGCACGCGGGCTTGCCTGGTGCATCCGCACGCCGCGCACATCGACACGCGGCCCGATCCGAATCACGCTCAACGCCGCAGCCACGGAAGAAACCTGGACGCGCCATTTCCCGCGCCACACGATGCGCTCAACGTTGTCGCTGCATCAGGGGCGCATCACGGAACGGCTCGGTGCGGTGCGTCTGTTCTTTGCGCTGGAAGCGGAGCACGGCGTATTGCGGATGCGCCTGGCGGGCTTGCGCTTCCTCGGCATCCCTTGCCCGGCGTGGCTGCGGCCGGCCGTGTTGGCAGAGGAATCCGGCGAGGGTGATCGCTTCCACTTCAACGTACGCGCCAGCGTGCCATTGTTGGGTGTGGTTGCGGCGTATCGAGGTTATCTCGACCTGACGACGATGGAGCACGAATGATCGTTGTCTACGATGCGCACTGCCTGCTGTGCAGCGGCTCCATCCAATTTCTGCTGCGACACGATCGGCAAGGCGTGCTGCGCTTCGCATCCATGCAGGGCGAGACCGGACGGCAGTTGCTCGCGCAGGCCGGCGTGAGTCCGGATGGCGTGGATACCGTGCTGTTCGTGCGGGACGGCCGTGCGTGGCGTGAAAGCGCCGCCGTCCTGCGCATCCTGCATGCGCTCGGCTGGCCCTGGCGGTTGGCATGGATCGGCTGGTTGATCCCGGCAGCACTGCGCGACACGCTGTATCGCCGCGTTGCGCGCAATCGCTATCGATGGTTTGGGCGGTCAGACACTTGCATCCTGCCGCCACCCGGCGCGGCGCGGCGATTTCTCGATTGACTCTGTCGCTCAGTGCTGCAAGCAGAACTCTTCGATCAGCGCGGCCACCTGCTCCGGCTGATCGTGGTGCAGCATGTGCCCCGCGTCTGCAATCAGCACCTCACGGAAATCAGGAAACGCCGCAAAGCGTGTCTTGAACTCGGCCAGCGGCACGTCGCCCGCGATGGCCTTCAGCGTGAGTGAATCGACTGCCTCGACGTGCAGCACGGGCGCGGTAACACAGCGCCAGATTTCCATCACCTCATCCAGCCGATAAAGCTGCGGATTGATAATCTTGTGCGCCGGGTCGCCGAGAATTTCCCAGCGGCCCTCGGCGTTCTGGCCCGACCAGTGTTGCGCGAGGAATGCGGCCTTGTCGGACGGCAGACGCGGATTGGTCTTCTGCAGGCGCGCGGCGACGTCTTCAACGGTGGCGTAGGTGTTCAGGCGCGGCTTGTCCTTCAGCTCGTCGAGCCAACGCGCATAGCGCCGCGGCGCCTGTGATGCCTTCGACGCCGACATGCCGAAGCCCTCCAGATCCACCACGCGCCGCACGCGCTCGGGCCGGATACCCGCGTACAGGCAAACCACGTTGGCGCCCAGGCTGTGCCCGACCAGCGTCACCTGCCCTTCCGGCTGATAGTGATCGATGATGGCTTCGAGGTCGGCCACGTAATCGGCAAACCAATAGCTCTCGACGCCGGGGCCCTGGGTGGGTCGGGCGGTCTGGCCGTACCCGCGCCAATCCGGCGCCACGATATGCCAGCGCTCGCGCAGCGCATCGACCAGAAACTGGAACGACGCCGACACATCCATCCACCCGTGAAACAGGAAGAGGATGGGCGCACCGGGTTCGCCCCATTCGCGGATGTGATAGCGCAGGCCGCGCACGGGCAGATATGTCGAGCGGGAGGCCTGGCGCGCGGCAGGCTGTGTGGTGGAGTCCATGGTTTCCGTCACCCAATAGAAATCGAACGATCGTTCTTTTTCTGAAGATTATAGCGGCGGATGGGGAACGCCGTTGCGCTTAGAACGAGGCTTCCAGGGCGGCAATTTCGTCGTCGTCGAAACCGGCCTGGCGGCGCGCCTCGAGGTTGAATGGACCGCGCAATCGCGGCGCACCGTATTGCTCGGCCAGCTTGCGATACGTTGGCACGGGGTCCAGGCCGGCGCGCTCGCACAGCCAGCGGTACCAGCGATTGCCGACCGCAACGTGGCCGATCTCGTCGCGCAGGATGATGTCGAGGATGCCAGCGGCCGCCATGTCTCCTGCCTGGGCCAGCTTGGCACGAATCGGCGGCGAGGCGTCGAGCCCGCGCGCCTCAAGCGTGCGCGGCACCAGCGCCATGCGCGCGAGGGGATCGGCAGCAGTTTTCTCCGTCATCTGCCACAAGCCGTCGTGGGCGGGGTGATCGCCGTAGCGGCAATCGAGCGTTGCCAGGTGGGCCGCAAGCAACGAAAAGTGCGTGGCCTCTTCAGCGGCCACACGCGCCCAGTCCTGGTAGAACGCCACGGGCATCCCCGCAAAACGCCACACGGCGTCGAGCGCAAGATTGATGGCATTGAATTCGATGTGCGCGAGTGCGTGCAACAACGCGCCCCGACCACGTGGCGTATCGATCGCACGACGGCGGGGAACCTCGGAAGGCGGCACGAGCACCGGCGCGCCTGGGCGGCCGGGGACACCGCTTTCCGGTGCCGCCATGGCTTCGTCAATGCCCCAGCTCGCGTCGTCGGCACACTTGGCGCGCTCGCCCAGACGCAGCGTGGCGTCCACCTTGCTGGCCGGATCAGTGAGACACAGCGCGGCCAAGGCGGCGTGGCGCAGCGTGTTGGGGAGCGTTTTGGGGCAAGGCTGCGAAGCGGTCATCAGCGTACAATTTGGACTTTCCGCCATTTTAATTCGACGCATCGGCCTGCCTCGCTCGGCAAGCTTGAAGACGCGCCCATTCCCCCCATTTACGCAGATTCTGGAGACCGATCGCATGGCCCTCTACCAACTCGGCGATGTTGCCCCGACCATTGACGCAAACGCCTATGTGGCCCCCGAAGCGACCGTCATCGGCCGCGTGGAGCTGAAAGCACGTGCGAGCGTGTGGCCTGGCGCCGTCATCCGTGGCGACAACGAGCCGATTACCGTGGGCGAGGCCAGCAACGTGCAGGAAGGCTCGGTGCTGCACACCGATCCGGGCTGCCCGCTGAACATCGGCGACCGCGTGACGATCGGCCACCAGGCCATGCTGCACGGTTGCACGATCGGCGAAGGCTCGCTGATCGGCATCCAGGCGGTGGTTCTCAATCGCGCGGTGATCGGCAAGAACTGCCTGGTGGGCGCGGGCGCGATCGTCACCGAAGGCAAGGTCTTCGAAGATGGCACGCTCATTCTGGGTGCGCCCGCCAAGGCTGTGCGCAAACTGACGGAAGACGACATCGCCAAGATGCACCTGAACACCGAAACGTATGCGGTGCGTCAGGCGATGTACAAGCAGCAACTGAAACGGATCGATGGATGACTGACGAGCTGAAGAAATTTGTATTCGACGCCGCGCCTGTGCGCGGTGAACTGGTGCGCCTGGAAGGGACATGGCAAGAGGTGCTGAGCCACCGCCGCTACCCTGCCCCGGTCAGCACGCTGCTGGGTGAGATGATGGCCGCCGCCGCGCTGCTGTCAGCCAACCTCAAGTTCAACGGCGCGCTCGTCATGCAACTGCACGGTGACGGCCCGGTGCACATGCTGGTCGTGGAGTGCAACTCCGACCTGTCGATGCGCGCCACCGCCAAGATTGCCGAAGGCGTCGAGATTGCCGACGACGCCACGCTGGCTGCCATGGTCAACGTGCACGGCAACGGACGCTTCGCCATCACGCTCGACCCGCAAGACAAGTTGCCGGGCCAGCAGCCGTATCAAGGCATTGTGCCCCTGTCGGATGAGAACGGGCCGCTTGCCAGCATCACCGAAGTGCTTGAGCACTACATGCAAAGCTCTGAGCAGCTCGACACGCGCCTGTGGCTGGCCGCCGACGGCAAGGTCGCGTCGGGCATGTTGCTGCAACGCTTGCCTTCGTATGGCGGCACCATGGAAGGCCGCACGACCCACGTCCCTGCGCAAGTTGGCGAGACGGGCCAGCCGCTGCACCACGACGTGCAGGAGCAAGATCTCGACACGTGGGAGCGCGTTTGCCAGCTAGGCAAGACGCTGCGCCGCGACGAACTGCTCGAACAGCCGATCGACACGCTCATCAAGCGCCTGTACTGGGAAGAAATGGAAGCGGCCGGCATCCGCATGTTCGAGCCGCAAACCCCGCGGTTCCGCTGCTCGTGCTCCCGCCTGCGAGTGGGATCGATGCTGCGTACGCTGGGCCAACCCGAGGTCGATAGCATTCTGGAAGAGCGCGGCCAGGTGGAAATCGACTGCGAATTCTGCGGCCAGCACTACAGCTTCGACGCCGTGGACTGTGCACAGCTCTTCGCACAGGAGACCGTCGCGCAAGGCATCCAGGGCGCGTCCGACCAGCGCCACTGAACACGGCGACATAGTATGAAGTGCGCGTGGCGCGCGGCACTTATCGGTGCCGCCCACGCTCTAAGTCGCCAGTTTCTTCATCTGCCGCTTGCTGCGGAGCGCATCATGTCTGAGCCCACTTCCTCGTCCTTGCGATCGTTGAGTCTCTCTCGCGCTGGTGCGCTGGCGTTGCCGATTGGCGCGGCGCTGCTGGCGTCGGCCTGCGTTGCCGTGCCGCGCGGCCCGGGCGGTACCCCCTACACCGCCCGGCTGTCGGACGATACGCAGGCTGCGGCATCCGCGCCGTTGTCGGCGGAAGACCGCAAGAAGCTGGATGCGCTGAATGCCAAGGCGCTGCGCGAATCGGATCAAGCCATCAGACGCGATGCCGAAGCGCGCGCCTATGCGGCCACGCCGTACTACGCGCCGTATCCGTACTACGGAGGCTATTCGGTGTACTACGGCAGCGGATGGCGGCACCGTGGCGACTGGGGCGTCAGCTACGGGGCACCCGTGTGGGGCTATCCGTACTACTGGTAAATCCCGGAAATTGTCTTGAAGACGAGCGCATCTGCAGGATGCGTTCGCATAGCTGGCTCAGTGATGCGCCTGCTGGCCCGCAGGAGGGGGCGGCGGTGGCGGAGTTTCGCTGGTTTTCGGGGCCGGCGCGACGAACTGCACGAAGCCTTCGTCGTCTTTCACCATCCCCAGCTCATAGCGCGCGCGCTCTTCAATGGCGCCCGTGCCTTCCTTCAAATCCTTCACTTCGCCTTCGAGCTTGGTGTTGCGCTGCTTCAGTTCAGCGTTGCGCTGATTCTGCGCCGTCACCTGCTTCTGCATGTCCCACACGCGCAGCCAGCCGCCCTTGCCCAGCCAAAGCGGGTACTGGATAGCAAGCAGCAACAGCAGCAGGAACAGCGTAATCAGGCGCATAGAGACAAGCGTTGGCGGTACTCGGGCCCCAAATACCATGCGACCGCCAAAGCGGCGGTCGCACAGTCATGCGGAGCGAAACTGCGAGGGATTATCGCAGGTTATAGAACGCCGACTTGCCCGGGTAGCTGGCGATATCACCGAGGTCTTCTTCGATACGCAGCAACTGGTTGTACTTGGCCATGCGATCCGAGCGCGACAGCGAGCCGGTCTTGATCTGGCCAGCGTTCGTGCCAACGGCAATATCGGCGATCGTGCTGTCTTCGGTTTCGCCCGAGCGGTGCGAGATCACAGCGGTGTAGCCGGCGCGCTTGGCCATCTCGATGGCTGCGAACGTCTCGGTCAGCGTACCGATCTGGTTGATCTTGATGAGGATCGAGTTGGCGATGCCCTTCTCGATGCCTTCCTTCAGGATCTTGGTGTTGGTAACGAACAAATCGTCGCCCACCAGCTGCACCTTCTTGCCAAGCTTTTCGGTCAGGACCTTCCAACCGGCCCAATCGCTCTCGTGCATGCCGTCTTCGATCGACACGATCGGGAACTTGTCAGCCAGATTTGCCAGGTAGTTGGCGAAATCTTCCGACGACAGCTGCAGGCCTTCGCCTTCGAGGTGATATTTGCCGTCCTTGTAGAACTCGGAAGCAGCGCAGTCCAGCGCCAGCAGCACGTCTTCACCGGCCTTGTAGCCAGCTTGCTCGATGGCCGACAGGATGGTGTTCAGGCACTCTTCGTTGCTGGCGAAGTTCGGTGCGAAGCCGCCTTCGTCGCCAACGGCCGTGCTCATACCCTTGTCAGCCAGGATCTTCTTCAGTGCGTGGAAGATCTCTGCGCCGCAGCGCAGGGCTTCACGGAAGCTCGACTGGCCGACCGGCATCACCATGAATTCCTGGATGTCCAGGCTGTTGTTGGCGTGTGCACCGCCATTGACGATGTTCATCATCGGCACCGGCATCTGCATCGCGCCCGAACCGCCGAAGTAGCGATACAGCGGCAGACCGGCTTCTTCGGCAGCAGCCTTGGCAACAGCCATCGACACGGCCAGCATGGCGTTTGCGCCCAGGCGGCTCTTGTTCTCGGTACCGTCCAGATCGATCAGGGTGCGATCCAGGAAAGCCTGTTCCGACGCGTCCAGGCCCATGATGGCCTCGGAGATTTCGGTGTTGATATGCTCGACGGCCTTGAGCACGCCCTTGCCCAGGTAGCGCGACTTGTCGCCGTCACGCAGTTCGATGGCTTCGCGCGAGCCGGTGGATGCGCCCGACGGCACCGCGGCACGGCCCATCACGCCCGATTCCAGCAGCACGTCGCATTCGACAGTCGGATTGCCGCGCGAGTCCAGCACTTCGCGACCGATGATATCTACGATGGCACTCATGAAAATCCCTCTTGGTGTCTTAAAGCTAACGCAAGCAGTCGATGGGCTTAGATGCCTTCGACCACAATCATGTTCATCTTGGCGGCCTTGGCGCGCGCATCGCGCGCAGCCAGGTATTCCTCGCTGTCATAAAACGCCTTCGCAGCATCGTAGCTTGCAAACTTCAGCACGACGATACGCGTCGGGTTCCACTCGCCTTCCAGCTGCTCGGTCTTGCCGCCGCGCACCAGCGGCTCCGCGCCATGAGCCTGCATGGCCTTGGTCGACAGCACTTTGTATTGTTCGTATTGCACGGGGTCTGTCACGTCCACGTACGCGAGGATGTAGCCAGCGGCCATGTGTCTCTCTCCAGAAGCTGCAACAAACGACGACGGCAGCATACGCTGCCGCCGGTCGGGTTGGGATCAGTCAATCAGTCGAACTGATTTTCCAGGAAACCGCTGCGCTTGGTGAGCACATCCAGTTCTTTCAGAACCGACAGCAAGTCTTTCATGCGACGCAGCGGTACGGCATTCGGACCGTCTGATTTCGCGCATGCGGGATCGGGGTGCGTTTCCATGAAAACGCCCGACACGCCCGCGGCGATGGCCGCACGTGCCAGCACCGGCACGAACTCGCGCTGGCCGCCCGAGCTGGTGCCCTGGCCGCCCGGCAATTGCACCGAATGCGTGGCGTCGAACACCACCGGCGCCCCCGTCTCTCGCATGATCGCGAGCGAGCGCATGTCTGACACGAGGTTGTTGTAACCAAACGAGGCACCGCGCTCGCAGGCCATGAAGTTGTCTTCCGGCAGGCCGGCATCGCGGGCAGCATGACGCGCCTTGTCGATGACATTCTTCATGTCGTGCGGCGCGAGGAACTGGCCCTTCTTGATATTGACGGGCTTACCGCTCTGCGCGCAGGCACGGATGAAATCGGTCTGGCGACACAGAAACGCCGGCGTCTGGAGCACGTCCACGACTTCGGCCACGGGCTTGATCTCATCGATCTCGTGGATGTCGGTCAGCACAGGCACGCCCACCTGGCGACGCACTTCCGCCAGAATGCGCAGCCCCTCTTCCATGCCCAGACCGCGGAACGAGGCGTCCGACGAGCGATTCGCCTTGTCGAACGACGACTTGTAGATGAACGGAATGCCCAGCTCGCCGGTAATCTCCTTGAGCGTACCGGCGGTGTCGATCGCCATCTGCTCGGATTCGATCACGCAGGTGCCGGCAATCAGGAAGAACGGTTTGTCGAGGCCGACTTCGAAATCGCAGAGTTTCATGATGTTCCCGTGTGCCGGCGCTTAGGCGACAGCGCGTTGCGTGTTCTGCTGGTGATGCGCCAGCGCGGCTTCCACGTAGGCCTTGAACAGCGGGTGGCCATCACGCGGCGTCGAGGTGAATTCCGGGTGGAACTGC
The DNA here is from genome assembly GCF_000607165.1 of Ralstonia pickettii. Lineage (GTDB taxonomy): Bacteria > Pseudomonadota > Gammaproteobacteria > Burkholderiales > Burkholderiaceae > Ralstonia > Ralstonia holmesii. Next base: position 171,817 of record NZ_JFZG01000006.1, read on the forward strand.
ACGCCGACGAACCACGGGTGCATCGACGCCGGCAGCTCCATCATTTCCGGCAGGTTTTCCGACGGCGTGCGCGCGGAGATGATCATCCCGGCCTTTTCCAGCTGAGGCACGTAGTGATTGTTCACCTCGTAGCGGTGACGATGGCGCTCGTTGACTTCCGCGCCATAGATTGCCGCTGCCTTGGTGCCAGATTGCACCGGCACGCGCTGCGAGCCCAAGCGCATGGTGCCGCCCAGGTCGGAGTCGGCCGAGCGCTTTTCCACGCGGCCATCGCGATCCAGCCATTCGGTAATGAGCGCGACCACCGGGTGTTCGGTCTCGTCGTTGAATTCCGTGCTGTTGGCGTCTTTCATGCCGGCCAGATGGCGGGCGAATTCGATCACTGCCAACTGCATCCCCAGGCAGATGCCCAGGTACGGCACGCCCTTTTCACGTGCGTACTGAATTGCGCGGATCTTGCCTTCCGTACCGCGCTTGCCGAAGCCGCCCGGCACCAGAATCGCGTCCAGCGTGTCCAGCACCTGCGTATGGCCCGATTCCAGTTCTTCGGAATCGATGTACTCGATATTGACGCGCGTCGAGGTATGCAGGCCGGCGTGGCGCAGCGCCTCGATCAGCGACTTGTACGACTCGGTCAGGTCAACATATTTGCCGACCATGCCGATGGTGATCTCGTGCTGCGGGTTTTCCAGCGTGTGCACCATATGCGCCCACACCGACAGGTCTGCCGGCGGCGCTTCGATGCGCAGCTCTTCGCAGATGATGCGATCCAGCCCCTGCTCGTTGAGCATTTGCGGGATCTTGTAGATGGTGTCGACATCCCACACCGAGATGACCGCGTCCTGCGGCATGTTGGCGAAAAGCGAAATCTTCGCGCGCTCATCGTCGGGAATCGGGCGGTCGGCGCGGCACAGCAGCGCGGTCGGCTGCACGCCGATTTCGCGCAGCTTCTGCACCGAGTGCTGGGTCGGCTTGGTCTTCAGCTCGCCGGCGCTGGCAATGAACGGCACCAGCGTCAGGTGTGCGAACGCCACCTGGTTGCGACCCAGGCGCAGGCTCATCTGACGTGCGGCTTCCAGGAACGGCAGCGATTCGATATCGCCCACCGTACCGCCGATTTCCACGATCGCCACATCGGCCTTACCGCCATGCGATGCAGCAGCACCGCGCTCGATGAACGCCTGGATTTCGTTGGTGATATGCGGAATCACTTGCACCGTCTTGCCGAGATACTCGCCGCGACGCTCCTTGCGGATCACGGATTCGTAAATCTGGCCGGTGGTGAAGTTGTTCGCCTTGCGCATCTTGGCCGAGACAAAACGCTCGTAGTGGCCAAGATCGAGGTCGGTTTCTGCGCCGTCCTCGGTCACAAACACTTCGCCGTGCTGGAACGGGCTCATCGTGCCCGGGTCGACGTTGATGTAAGGATCGAGTTTGAGGAGGGTGACTTTGAGGCCGCGCGACTCGAGAATGGCCGCGAGCGAGGCGGCGGCGATGCCCTTGCCGAGTGAGGACACTACGCCACCGGTAACGAATACGAACTTGGTCATGACCTAGCTTGCCGGGGAAAGCCGGATTATAGCAAAGGTCCCCTCTCCGATCCGTGACAGAACGGTGGAATTTGCCCCAAGGCAGCCTCGCCTATGCGGCGTGCCGCATGGCGCCTGCGTTGGCGCGCATTTCGTTGATCAACTCGCGGATCAACCGGGCCGTTTCGAGCGGCTTTTCCATCGGATAAAGATGACTGCCCTCGATCCAGCGCAGCCTCCCGCCGACGATGCGCCGGGTCGCGCCCAGTCCGACTTGGCGAATCTCGCGCGAACGCGTGCCAGCCACAAAGCTGACGGGGAACGCCGTGCCGCCAGCGACTTTACGCCCCATGTTGGTCGGCAATGTCCGATAGATTTGGTATTCGATTTCGCGCGAGAAGCGCAGTGTGCGCTCGTGGTCACGCCCGGTAGGCTCGGTGCCGTGCTCGACATAGTCGCGCAACACCTCTTCGTCCCAACGATCGAACTTGCGTTTGGCCTTGAAGTGGCTCCAGACGGAGTCGAGATCGGGCCACAGATGGCGCCGGTTTTTCGTCGCTGCAGCAGGTGATTGGCTCTCGTCGATGTCCAGCCATTGCGCCACGCGCAGCAGCTTGGCGCGCCATCCCGCGATGATCGGCGAATCGAGCATGACGACGCCACGCACGCGCTCGGGCCGGCGCAGCGCCGCCATCAAACTCAAGAAGCCGCCCAGCGAATGACCCACCAGCCAGACCGGCTCGGCCTGCGCGTCGATTTCGGCGAGCAGCTCCTTCACAAGACCTGGCCAGGAACGGGTGACAGGAAACCTCGGATCATGCCCAAAACGCTCCACGGCGCGGATGTCGAATTCGTCACCCAGCACGCCCAGCATCTTGCGATACGTTCCCACGGGAAAGCCGTTGGCATGCGAAAAAAGCATCACATCACGCATCGCAGATCCTGTGCCTCAGTGCGACTTCTGCGATCCGCCGGCCACGCGCTGGATCGTGGATACCTGCTCCAACGCAGGACCGGGCGCGCGCTCCGGCACTGCGGGCGCGTCAGCGGCGGGCGGCGCGATGCGCACGGGTCCGACCTCCGCGGAGGGATGACCCTCGCGGCGCAACGGGTACGAAGGCGAAGTGCCGGTTTCCCAATCCGGATCGTCGATTTCGGCAAACACCTGGCGCAGGCGCTTGCCCCATGTGCCGCGAATCATCGTGAAATATGGGTTCTCTTCGTCGATGGCGACAAAGCGCGTCACACGCAGGGAGTCGGTCTCATAGACCAGCAGATCCAGCGGCAAGCCCACGGAAATATTCGATTTCAGCGTTGAATCCATCGAAATCAGCGCGCATTTTGCAGCTTCGTCCAGCGGCAGCCCCGGGCTGACCACGCGGTCGATGATCGGCTTGCCGTACTTGGCTTCGCCGATCTGGAAATAGCAATTCTCGGGCGTGGCTTCAATGAAGTTGCCTGCCGCGTAGACGTTGAACAGGCGCGGCCGCTCTGCGCCGATCTGCCCGCCGAAGACGATGCTGACGTTGAAGTCGATTTTGGCCTTGGCCAGCGCTGCCGCGTCGCGGTCGTAGACGTCGCGCACGGCCTCGCCAACAATCGTGGCGGCCTCGAACATGTCCCGCGCCGTCCACAGCGAGCGCGGCTTGCCGCGCGCTTCGGTCAGCACTTGGCGCACCGCCTGACTGATCGCCAGATTGCCGGCCGTCAGCAGCACCATGACACGATCGCCTTCGCGCTCGAAGACGGTCATTTTGCGGAACGTGGAAATGGCGTCCACGCCCGCATTCGTGCGGGAGTCGGACAGGAACACAAGGCCTGCGTCCAGGCGCATGGCGACGCAATAAGTCATGGGCGAAGCAACAAACGGAAACGGTGGGTTGAAGGCATTCTAGCGCGCCGATCGGAACCCATCTGCGCGCTTGGAAGAGATGCTCAATTCACTCGGGTAGTGTCGGCGGGCAATGGCTCGATGGAAATGCTGACATCCAGCGTCTCGGCACCCCCGCCCTGCCGCACACCGCGAACCGGAGCCGCGGACTGGTAATCGCGCCCGACTGCCAGCCGGATGTGGCGGGCATCGGTAAAGCACTGGTGGGTGACATCGATGCTGCACCACGTGTGCGATTCGGCGTCGAGGCAAACGTCGGCCCAGGCGTGACTGGCAAGATCCTCTTCGCCCACGGCATGGAAATAGCCGCTGACATAGCGCGCCGGGACACCCAGCGCCCGGCAGCACGCGACCATCACCTGCGCCTGGTCCTGGCATACGCCCGTGCCCAGGCCAAACGCCTCCGCAGCGGTGGTGCCAACGTGGGTGGTGTTCGGCTTGTAGCTCACGCGCGTGGCGATGGCTTGCGCAAGGCGTACCGCAGATTCCGCGTCTCCGTGCACCAGCGCGTGCTCGCGCGCAAAGTTGATCATCTCGGGCGGCGCGGAAGTCAGCGACGTAGCACTCAGAAAATACAGCGGCGACACGCGATAGCGCCCTTGCCCGGGCGCATCGACAAACCGATGGCTGCCGGGCGCGCCCGCAGGAAACACCTCGACAATGCCACGCGCGTCGATGATGACGTCATCCGTGCGGTTGCCGAGGGTGAAGTGATGGACGACATTGCCGAAACCGTCCGTGGCACGCGTGAGGTTGCCAGGCGCGTGGATCTGCCAGCTGTCCACCTGCTGCAGCTCGCCGCTGCGAGGCGTCAGCCGCAGCTCATGCACGCTGTGGCGCAGCGGCTCGGCATAACGGTAGACCGTCGTGTGTCGAATTTGGTATTTCACGATGACACGGGCACCACCCGAAAATGGCGCCCCGATGTATGCACATTGTCCTGCACGTCACGCCACCTCGAGCGGCACCAGGAAATCCTGGCTGATGCCGTTGCCCAAGTCGCCGATCCGCTCCAGGAAGTTGGTCAGCCAGGCATGCAGGCCGACCGCAAAAATATCTTCGATGCGGGCGTACCGCAGGTCGGCGTGCAGTTTACCAGCGCGACGTTCGGTCTCTGCCGATTGACTGTTGCGCACAGTCGCAAGAATCTCAACCACCTCGTCCATGCTGGCCAGCAGCGAACGCGGCATGTCGCTGCGAAGAATCAGCAACTCCGCCACGCGCGTCGGCGTAATGACGTTGCGATAGATCTTGCGGTAGACCTCGAAGCCCGACACCGAGCGCAGCGTGGCGGCCCAATGGTAGAAGTCGCCCTGCTCCGCCGCGGTTTCATCGCGCGTGGGCGTGGACTGGAACTTCACATCCAGCAGCCGTGCAGTATTGTCTGCGCGTTCCAGGAACGTGCCCAGGCGCATGAAATGGAACGCGTCGTCCGTCAGCATGGTGCCGACCTGCACGCCGCGCGACAGATGCGAGCGGAACTTCACCCATTCAAAGAATTGCGACGGATCGTCCCGCAGCATGCCTTCGGCAATCAGGCGCTGAACGTCCAGCCACGTGGTGTTGATGGTCTCCCAAACCTCGGTCGTGATGGAGCCGCGTACCGCCCGGGCGTTCTCACGCGCGCCGCGCAGGCAACTCATGATCGACGACGGGTTGGTCATGTCACGCACCATGAAATCGATCACATCATCGCGCGAGAGCAGGCCATAGCGTTCGTCAAAGACCTGCGTCAGTTCGCAGATGTCGAGCATTGCCCACCAGCCCTGCTCGGCCACTTCCGCGGATTGCGGCAGCAGCGAGGTCTGGTAGTTCACGTCGAGCATGCGGGCGGTGTTCTCGGCGCGTTCGGTGTAGCGCGCCATCCAGAAAAGGTGGTCTGCGGTGCGGCTGAGCATGGCGTTCCCTTCTACGTATTCGATATGCAATTGATCGACTGCCAGTTGCGACAATGCGCGAGCTTTCAGCGCTCCAGCACCCACGTATCCTTCGTCCCGCCTCCCTGCGACGAGTTGACCACCAGCGAGCCCGCCCGCAACGCCACGCGCGTGAGGCCGCCCGGCACCATGCGCACATCCTTGCCGGACAGCACGAACGGCCGCAGATCGATATGGCGCGGCGCGATGCCTGCTTCCACATACGTTGGACAAGTCGACAACGCCAGCGTGGGCTGGGCAATGTATTGTTCCGGGCGAGCCTTCACCACCTCACGGAAGGCGGCAATCTCTTCCTGCGTGGCGGCCGGACCGACCAGCATGCCGTAGCCGCCTGCACCGTGCGTTTCCTTGACCACCAGTTCGCCCATGTGGTCGAGCACGTATTGCAGGTCGTCCGGCCGGCGGCACATGTACGTCGGCACGTTATTGAGGATCGGCTCTTCGCCAAGGTAGAAGCGGATCATGTCCGGCACATACGGATAGATCGACTTGTCATCCGCCACGCCGGTGCCGATGGCATTGCAGATCGTGACGTTGCCCGCGCGATAGACCGACAGCAGCCCTGCCGCACCCAGGGAAGAATCCGGCCGGAACACCAGCGGATCGAGGAAATCGTCGTCCACCCGGCGATAGATGACGTCGATGCGCTGCGGACCCTGCGTCGTGCGCATATAGAGGTGATCGTCCTGCACGAAAAGATCGTGCCCCTCCACCAGCTCAACGCCCATCTGCTGCGCAAGAAACGCATGCTCGAAATACGCCGAGTTGTACATGCCGGGCGTGAGCACCACCACCGTCGGATCGGCAATGTTCTGCGGCGACACGCTGCGCAGCATGTCGAGCAGCATGTCGGGGTAATGCGCGACGGGCGCCACACGATTGCGCGCAAACAATTCCGGAAACAGCCGCATCATCATCTTGCGGTTTTCCAGCATGTACGACACACCGGAAGGCACGCGCAGGTTGTCTTCCAGCACGTAGAACTCGCCCTCGCCGGCACGCACGATGTCAATGCCGGCCACGTGCGCGTAGATGTCGCGCGGCACGTCCACGCCGAGCATGTCGGGGCGGTATTGGGCGTTGTTGTAGATCTGATCGGGCGGGATAACGCCGGCACGCAGGATGTTCTGCTCGTGATAGATGTCGTGCAGAAAGCGGTTGAGCGCATCAACGCGTTGCCGCAGGCCGCGTTCGAGCTTGGCCCACTCACTGGCCGGGAAGATGCGCGGAATGATGTCGAACGGAATCGTGCGCTCGGTGCCGCTGTTCGATTCGTCCTTGTCGCCGTACACGGCAAAGGTGATGCCGACGCGGCGGAAGATCAGGTCTGCCTCGGCGCGCTTGTTCTGCAGCGTCGTGGCGGACTGCGCGCCCAGCCATTCGGCGAAACGTCCGTAGTGGCCGCGCACCTCGCCTTGCTGGACGAGGGCTGCCGGGGCCGGTTCGGCGGCGTGAGGGTTGCGGTCCCCGTCATGCCAGTTGAGCATTTCATCGTAGAACCGGACTGCCATGCTTTTCTCCCCTGACGGCGCCGCGCGATGTACGCGGCACGTGGTTTTTATAGCACAGCGGTTTTGACCCCCACAATGGGGCCAACCCGTTATGCCTCCAAGTTTACGGCTGGGCGTCGAAGGCGCCGGTGGCCGTTGCCAGGGATTCCACTTCCTGCGCGGAAGACCAGTACCGCGGCCGCATGGTACGCGCAGTCTGGACGTCCAGCACATCGCCGTCGGTCTCGATGACGACGGCACCGGTCCTGTCCGTGCGCAAACCGTCGATGTCGCGCGACACGTAGCGCTGCCAGACGTGCGGATGCGGATGTCCGTACCGGTTGCGGTAGCCGACCTGGAAAACTGCCACCTGCGGAGAAACTGCGTCCAAGAACGCGCCGCTGGAGCTTGTCTTGCTGCCGTGATGCGGCACAAGCAAGATGTCTGCCATCAGTCGCCCAGGCGTTTCGGCGGCGATGAGGGCGCTTTCCTGGGCGGCTTCGATATCGCCGGTCAGCAACGCAGCGTGGCGGCCATTGGCGATGCGCACCACACAACTGCGGGCGTTGCTGGACACGCGCTCGCTTTCAGCAGGCTGGCGCAGCGGGTGCAGCACCTCAAAGACAACGCCATCCCACGTCCATGCTTGCCCAGCCAAACAATCGGTAAAGCGGATGCCGTTTTCATCGGCCACGCTGCGCAAGGCGTGCCGTTGAGGCAAAGACGCCAACATGGTGCGCACTGGCACCGCATCGATCACCGTTTCGGTGCCACCGGCGTGGTCGCTGTCTTCGTGGCTGACGACAAGCGTGTCGAGCGATTCGACGCCGTGGCCCTGCAGATAGGGCGTGATGACGCGGGCGGCGGCATCCGCCTGATCGCTGTAGCGCGGGCCGGTATCGAACAGGAGTTGATGGTTGGTGGTTTCGACCAATGCTGCGGCACCTTGGCCGATATCGAACGCGATGAGCCGGAATTCGCCGGGCGGTGGAGCTGGCACACGCGCCAGCACGAGCGGCAAGAGGAGCAAGGCCCCTTGAGCGCGCCATGCCCATGCGCGCATGCCGCCAGGCAACAGCAATAGCGCCACGCCGCCCATCGACAGCAGCAAGGCCCACACGGGCGCGACCGGCGCAACCCACACCGACCAGCGCGGCTGTGCCAGCCATTCAAGCCAAATGGCCAGCCAGCGGAAGCTCGCCTCGGCCAACATCAGCACCGGCCGCGCTACCGGATCAGGGAGCGCCGCGCCGATCAGCGCCAGCGGTGTCGTCACGAAACTCACCGCGGGAATCGCCAGCCCATTGGCCACCGCGGAAACCACCGAGGTCTGCTGGAACAACAGCAAGGTCAACGGTAAAAGGCCGAACGTAACCGCAAACTGAATCCGCGTACCGGCCGCCAATGCATGCCAGGTGCGCTTCATCCAGCCCTCTGCTTTGCCATTGCGCCGGCCATCGAGCGCCATCTGCGCGGCGATGAAGATGATCGCCACCGCGCCGAATGACAGCCAGAACCCGGCCGACATGACCGCCCACGGGTCGACCACCGCCACCACGGCGGCCGCCCAGCACAGCGACAGGCTGGCCGGCACATTCCGATCGGTCAACCTGGCGATGGCTACGGTGGACAGCATCAGCAGCGTGCGCTGCGCAGGCACGCCCATCCCGGCAAGCAGGCAGTAGCCGAACGCCCCCAACATGGCCGCGATGGCGCCTGCGCGCGGGGTGGGCATGCGCAGCGGCAATGGCGTGTGCTGCCAGCGCGCCAGCCCGAACGACCGGCGCCACAACGCCATCCACAACGCGGCAAACAGCCCGGCGATCATCGTAATGTGCAGCCCTGAAATGCTGACGAGGTGACTGATGCCTGTGCGGCGGAACAGGTCCCAGTCATCGCGGGCGATGCCGCTTTGGTCGCCCACCACGAGCGCCACCATGACGGCCGCGTAGCGTGCATCGGGCAACGTCGCGAGGATGTGGCGCCGCACGCTGGCACGCCAGCGCTCTACCTCAACGCCGAAACCGGTGCCGGCCTCATCCAGCGCGACGTTCTGCGCGCGCTTTCCCGTACGGACGTAGCCGATGGCGCGGATGTTGTCGGCCAGCATTGCGTATTCGCCATCGAAGCCACCGGGGTTGGTCAGGCTATGCGGGCGCTTTACGCGTAGCGTCAGCTGCCAGCGTTGGCCGGGTTTCAGATCGGGGATGCCGGCACGTTGGTCGGGCTTTGCGCCCTCCTCGCTTACGTTGCCCCAGGTTCGCGTGCCATACCAGGACAGGCGCACGCGTGGCGGCACGGCATCACCCGCATTACTGGATTCGATGTGGAAGAGAAAACGCGTGGCGTCGTCGCCATTCTGCGGCAGCTCGGCAACCACCCCGGTTGCAATGATGTCCTTGCCTTCCCACGCAGGGCTGAGGGCCACGGCCATGCGCTGCTGCGCGCACCAATCGCTCCAGCCAAAACCCGCCGCGATGGCGCTGGCGACCAGCAAGACGGGAAACAGCATTGGCCGACGTCGCATGACAACTGCCAGCAACAGGCAGAGCAACACCACGCCCAGCGGCTGCCACACCGGCGCGAGCGTCGCCTGCATCTGCAATGCCATGCAGCCGGCAACAAAGCCGATCAGCCACAGACGCACGCGCGGCCGTCAGACTGGCAACAGCGCTGCCAGGCGAGGAATGGCTTCGATGCTGTTGCGGCACGCCTGCTCGGCCAACGCCTCAACGGAGATGCCACGCAATTGCGCCATCGCGTCGGCGATGCGCGCGACTTCTGTCGGAACATTGCGCACACGACCCTGCTCGCCGAACTGGTCGTCGGCCAACCAAGCGGGCGCGAGGTCGGGCGCGTCGGTTTCCAGCACGATCGACTCGATCGGCAATTCCTGCGCCAGCCGACGCACGCGATTGGCGCGCGAGAAGGTAAAGACGCCGCCGAATCCCAGCTTGAAACCGGAATCGACAAAGCGATGCGCCTGTTCCGGGCTGCCGTTGAACGCATGCGCAATTCCGCGTACGCCCGCCTTGGCGGCGGCGCTATGCACCTGGTCCTGCGACTTGCGCACGTGCATCAGCACAGGCAGGTCGAATTCGCGAGCGATGCCCAGTTGCGCACGGAAGACGGCGTTCTGCCGCTCAACGTCGTAGTCGGGAATGAAGAAGTCGAGGCCGATCTCGCCGACGGCCACAAAGCGCGGGTCATCCATTGACGCGGCGACCTGGCGGCGCAGTTCGAGCAGGTCGTCGTCGGTGGCCTGCGCGGCGTAGATCGGATGGATGCCCAGCGCATAACTGCAACCGGCATGCCGATGCGCCAGCGCCCGCACCGTATCGAAATTCCAGCGCGCGACCGCCGGCACGACGATGTGGTTGACGCCCGCCGCATGCGCCTGCGCAACGACTGCATCACGGTCGGTATCAAAGTCGCTGGCGTCGAGGTGGCAATGGGTGTCGATCCACATGGTCAGTTCTGCGCTAGAAAAGGCGGCAACGTACCGGAAAGCGCGGTGTTCTGGAATCCGCCTTTTCCGATTGTGCCGCCCGGCTCAGCGCTCTTGGTGCAAATGGCCTTCCCGCAGGCGGAAAATGCGGTCGCAGCGGCCCGCCAGTTCGATATCGTGCGTGACGATGACAAAGCTGGTGCCCAGCGTGCGCGTGAGTTCCAGCATCAGATCAAACACTTCACCGGCGGTGTGGTCGTCGAGGTTGCCGGTGGGCTCATCAGCCAGCACGCAAGCCGGGGACCCGACCAGCGCACGCGCAATCGCCACGCGTTGGCGCTCGCCGCCGGACAGCTCGCCCGGGCGGTGCGCCGTGCGCGGGCCCAGGCCCACGCGCTCGAGCATCGCCTGTGCGGTGTGGCGCGCTTGCGCTTCTTCCACGCCACGAATGCGCAGCGGCATCGCGACGTTGTCCAGCGCGGTGAATTCCGGCAACAGATGGTGGAACTGATAGACAAAGCCCAGCGCCCGATTACGCAGGGTGTTGCGCTCGCGCTCCTTCATTGCGGTGAAAGGCTTGCCGAGCAACGAGACGCGGCCCGACGTCGGCTCATCCAGCCCGCCCAGCACATGCAGCAACGTGCTCTTGCCGGAGCCCGACGCGCCGACGATGGCGACCTTCTCGCCCACGCCGATGCGGATGTCCACGCCCTTGAGCACGTCGACATTCAAGCCGCCCTGGTGGAACGACTTGGATAGTCCTTCGGCCTGCACCACCACACCCTGCGGCGCTGCGGCCGGCGCTTCCATGGAAGTCATGACGGCCTCACTCATAGCGCAGCGCCTCCGCCGGATTCACGCGCGAGGCGTGCCAGCTCGGATACAGCGTCGCCACCGACGCAAGGATGAAGGAAATGATGCCAATGGTCGCAATGTCGTTCACGCGGGGGTCCGAGGGCAGTTCGCTGATGAAGTAGATGTCACGCGGCAGGAATTGCACGTGGAAGAGACGCTCGATGAAAGGCACGATCACGTCGATGTTGTACGCGATGAGCGTGCCGAAGCCCACGCCCAGCAATGTGCCGATAAACCCGATCGCCACGCCTTGCACGATAAAGATCTTCATGATCGAGCCCGGCTGCGCGCCCATCGTGCGCAGGATGGCAATGTCGGCCTGTTTGTCCGTCACCGTCATCACCAGCGTGGACACCAGGTTGAATGCCGCCACGGCGATGATCAGCGTGAGGATGATGAACATCATCTTCTTCTCGGTCTTCACGGCGGCAAACCAGTTGCGGTTCTGGCGAGACCAGTCGCGGATGTACAGCTCGCCGGTCAGCGTGCGCGACAGGGCTTCGGCCACCTGCGGGGCACGGTCCATGTCCACCAGCTTCAGGCGCACGCCGGTCGGGCCGTCCAGGCGGAACAGGCGCTCGGCGTCTTCCATATTGACCAGCGCCAGCGAGCTGTCGAACTCGTAGTGGCCCGATTCGAAGATGCCCGTCACCGTGAACTGCTTCAGGCGCGGCAACACGCCCGCCGGGGTGATGGTGCCCTGCGGCGCCACCAGCGTGACCTTGTCCCCCTGGTGCACGCCCAGGCCGTTGGCCAGTTGGCTGCCTAGGGCGATGCCGAATTCGCCAGGTTTCAGGTCGTCGATCGTACCCGCCTTGAAGTCCTTCGCAATGTCCGAAACCTTCGGCTCGTCCGCCGGCGACACCCCGCGCAGCAGCACGCCGCGCACCGCCTCGTCGCGCGTGATCATGGCCTGCGCGCCCACGTATGGTGCCGCCCCGATGACTTCCTTGTTCTGCATCGCCTCATTGGCGGTACGCTGCCAGTCCGGCAGACTGTTCGGCGCCATGACCTCGATATGTGCCAGCACCGACAGCATGCGGTCCCGCACTTCCTTCTGGAAGCCGTTCATGACGGAGAGCACGATGATCAGCGCCGCCACCCCCAGCGCAATGCCGAGCATGGAGATGAGCGAGATGAAAGAGATGAAGCTATTGCGGCTGGCGCGCTTGCTTGCGCGCGTATACCGCCAGCCGATCTGCCATTCGTATGGAAGTTTCAAAGGGGATTCCCCGTGGGTGTGATTTGTCCGGCTCACTGGCCGACGAGCCGGAAGTTTACAATCTCGGAGCCATGATTCCTGAACTCACCCTGATTGTCCCGTTTTGCGCGCCCGCTGCCGAGGTGGCGGACGACGCTTACCGTCAATTGACCTTGCCAGGCCTGGAAAGGTTGCTCGCGCGTGCACGCGAGGCGGAACGCGAGCGCCACGACGACGCCTACCTGCCCACGCTGCCGCACGAGCGCTGGCTGGCTGCGCATGCCGGGCTACCCATTTCTCCGCTGCCGTCGGCGCCGTACATGCGACTGGCGGACGGCGGCAGCGCCGACACGCGCACCTGGGCCTGCCTGCAGCCGGTCCACATCCACGCCGCCCGGGACCATCTGGTGATGCTCGACCCGGCCCAGCTCCGCCTGGAAGCCGCAGACGCCGACGCCCTGCGCGCCGCCATCACCCCCCTGGTCGCCGAAATGGGCATCACGCTCGATGCCACGCACGCCGCCCGCTGGTACGTCGCCGATTCACCCTTTGGCGACCTCATTGCCGCCGCGCCGCAACGCGCAACCGGCCACAACATCGACATCTGGATGCACAAGGGCGAGCAGGAGCGCGCCTGGCGCAAGTTCCAGAACGAGATCCAGATGACCTGGTACGACCACCCCGTGAACCAAGCGCGCGAGGCGCGTGGCCTGCTGCCGGTCAATTCGGTCTGGCTATTCGGCCAGGGCGCGCTGGTCGACGCCCGCCCCATTGCCGAGCGCATGATCGGAGCCGATCCGTTCTTCGCCGGCCTGTGTCACGCCGGCAACGCCACTGAACTGTGCGCGGAAACGCTGGCCGCCGTGCCGTTCGACGACACGAGCGCCGCCGCGCTGCTGGACAACGCCGGCAAGCCGTATCTCTCCGCCGACTGGTACGACTGGATCGAAACCCTGCGCGCGTACGACCGCGACTGGTTTACCCCTGCCGCCGATGCGCTGGCCGACGGCCGCATCAATGCCGTCTCGCTCGTGCTGACCGGCGACTCGCACTACGCCCACTACCGCGTCACCCGCCGCGAACTCGCCAATGGCCCGTTCGGCTGGCTGCGCCGCTTCAGTCGTCCACGCACCTTGCGTGATGCGCTCTCCCCGCTTTCCATGGCCGCTTGAGGCTAATCCTGCATGACCCGCATCGCTGTCCGTTCGCATTCGGCCGACGCCGCCACCACGCTGGCCGGCCACGGCATTCACCCTGTGCTCGCACGCATCCTCGCCGCCCGGGGCGTCGCCCGGCCCGACGAACTGTCGACCGAGCTGACCGACCTGCTGCCGCCCGCGCAACTCAAGGGCATTGACGATGCAGCGCGCTACCTCGCCGATGCCATCGCCGCCAGCAAGCGCCTTCTGATCATTGCCGACTACGACTGCGACGGCGCCACCGCCTGCGCCGTCGGCGTGCGCGGCTTGCGCATGCTCGGCGCGCAGGTCAGCTACATCGTCCCGAACCGCTTTGAGTATGGCTACGGCCTGTCGCCCGAAATCGTGGCACTGGCCGCGCGCGAGAAGCCGGACGTGCTGGTCACCGTCGACAACGGCATCGCCGATGTGGCGGGCGTGGCTGCGGCCAATGCGCTGGGCATCGATGTTGTCGTGACAGACCACCACATGCCCGGGGCGCAGTTGCCCGAGGCGCGCGTGATCGTCAACCCGAACCAGCCGGGCTGCGGCTTCCCGAGCAAGAATCTGGCGGGCGTGGGCGTGATGTTCTACGTACTGCTGGCGCTGCGGGCGGAGTTGCGCAAGCGGGGCGTGTTCACGCCGCAAGATCAGCCGCGCCTTGATGCGCTGCTCGATCTGGTAGCACTCGGCACCGTGGCCGACGTGGTCAAGCTCGACGCCAACAACCGGCTGCTGGTCGCGCAAGGCCTCAAGCGCATGCGCGCCGGGCGGATGTGCCCGGGCATCGCCGCGCTGTTCCGCGTGGCCGGCCGCGAGGCGCGTCGCGCGTCGACGTTCGATCTCGGCTTCGGCCTCGGCCCCCGTCTGAACGCCGCCGGGCGCTTAGCCGACATGTCACTGGGCATCGAATGCCTGCTCACCGATGACTACGACCGCGCCATGGCCATCGCCGCGGAACTCGACGGTATGAACCGCGAGCGCCGCGAGATCGAAGCCGGCATGCAGCAGGAAGCGCTCGCCATCCTCGACAGCATGAATGCCCTGGACGGCGCGGGCCGCCACACCATCGCGGTCTACAACGAGACGTGGCACCAGGGCGTGATCGGCATCGTCGCCTCTCGCATCAAGGACAAATTCCACCGCCCCGTCTTCACCTTCGCGCCCGGCGACGATGGGGTCATCAAGGGCTCGGGCCGTTCGATTCCCGGCTTCCACCTGCGCGATGCGCTGGACGCCGTGCACAAGCGCAGCCCGGGCCTGATCGTGAAGTTCGGCGGCCATGCCATGGCGGCTGGGCTCACGCTGCGTGAAGACGGGTTCGATGCATTCGTCTCGACCTTCGAGGCCGTCGGCCGCGAATGGCTGACCGAGGCGCTGCTCTCACGCGTGCTCGAAACCGATGGCGAGGCGGACCCCGAATGCTTCACGCCGCAGTTCGTCGAGCTGCTCGAAACCCAGGTCTGGGGTCAGGGCTTTCCGGCGCCAAGCTTCTGCGGCGAATTCGATGTGCTGTCGCAGGCCGTGCTGAAGGAGAAGCACCTGAAACTCAAGCTTGGCCGCGGCAAGCAGCATTTCGACGCCATCTGGTTCAACCACGCGGAGCCGCTGGGCGCCTCGGCGTATGTGGCCTACCGGCTCGACAACAACACCTTCAACGGCATTACGCGCGTGCAGATGGTGATCGAGCATGCGCAATAGCAGATTGGTCAAACCTTGCGCGAACGCATAAACACATGCCAAAACTGTCTGACGGCACACAGATGACGCAGCAGTCGGGCACGGCCGGTGCGTTACAATGCGGGACTGCCGGCATGGGAACGCACAAGCATCCATGACCGCGCGCCCCACGAATTCCTAGCATCAACTTCCAAGCGAAATGACTCACGTCGTTACCGAAAGCTGTGTCCGCTGCAAGTACACCGACTGCGTGGACGTCTGCCCCGTCGACTGCTTCCGCGAAGGCCCGAACTTCCTGACGATTGATCCGGACGAGTGCATCGACTGCGCCGTCTGCGTGGCCGAATGCCCGGTCAACGCCATCTATGCTGAAGAAGACGTGCCCGCTGATCAGCAGAAGTGGATCGCCATCAATGTCGAGCTTGCACAAGCCGGCTGGCCGTCCATCACCAAGACCAAGCAACCCTTGCCCGACGCCGACGACTGGAAGGACGTGAAGGACAAGGAGCAGTACCTCGACCGCGGCTGAACTAGTTGAGTGAACTTGTCGGACACATTTTTGTAGTGCATCGCAAAAAAAAGGTGTTGACGGGCAGATCGAAAACTAGCTAGAATTCATTTCTTCGCTGTTGCAGCGATTCCCCGATAGCTCAGTCGGTAGAGCGCCGGACTGTTAATCCGTAGGTCCCTGGTTCGAGCCCAGGTCGGGGAGCCAAAATAACAAAACGCCTCGCTTCGTGCGGGGCGTTTTCATTTGTGGCGTCGGTCTCGTGTATTGTTTTGCACCCGCCCCAAGCCCGAGTGGTGAAATTGGTAGACACCGCGGACTTAAAATCTCCGGTGGATGTAGTATTGGCAAGGGATTGCGCGCTGTCGTGTGTAAATGTGCGTAATCCAGTCAAACTGCACATTCGGGGGCACCATGGGGTCTATCACCACGCGCAAAACGCCGGACGGCAAGACGGCATATCGCGCCTTCATCCGCCGCAACGTCAACGGCAAATCCGTCAGCAAGTCGAAGGTGTTTGCGAACAAGACGGACGCAAAGAACTGGCTACGCGAGAACGAAAACAGCGCTGGGCTGGCGGCGCTAGGCGCGGCAACTGGCCCGACCTTCTCTGACCTTCTGGACTCGTTCGTCAAGGCACCACCGACCAAGGGCACGCGGTACTGGTCCGCCGCTCACATTGATTTCTGGCGGGCCGAACTGGGCGCCATGAAAACGGGCGCTGTAGACCGAGGCGCTATCAACGCGTGCAAGGCCAAGCTGATGGCACAGCAGGCGCGGCACCACACCCCTGAAGGCACGAAGACGACAGACAAGACGCTGACCCCGGCGACAGTGAACCGGTATCTGGCCAGCTTGAGCAGCGTCCTGAACTTCGCCGTACAGCGCGGCGTCATCGACCACCACCCGATGAAGGCTGGACAGGTAAGAAAGGAACAAGAATCGAAGGGCCGGCGCCGCATTCTGACGGCAGACGAAGAACAGCGCCTGTACACAGCGTGCGAGGCGTCATCCTGGCCGATGATGCGGCTATTCCTGCGGGTGTGCCTGACCACTGGCGCGCGCAAGTCGGAAGTGTTGAACCTGCGCTGGCAGGACCTGGACATGGCGCAATCAGTGGGCTGGCTGCACGACACAAAGAACGGGGAATCGCGCGCCCTGCCCTTGGTGCGCGACGTGAAGGCATCACTGGCCGATGCCAGCAAGGTGCGCCCGCTCGGCAGCGATTACGTGTTCTACGATCCGCGCCACCCGAAGCGCGCCAAAGACATAAAGGAAGTCTGGAAGGCCGTCCGCAAGCGCGCGGGGCTATGGCAGGACCGCACTGACCCGCTGGACCAGGTTGTGCTGCACAGCGCGCGCCACACCGTTGCAACACGGCTTATCCGCGCCGAGAAGAACATCGCCAAGGTGCGGAACGTCACCGGACACAAAACGCTCGCGGCCCTGCAGAAGTACGTGCACCTGGACACCGACGACGCCGTGGAGCTTGCAGAGCGAACGCTTGGCATTGGTGGTGCCTAAACAACACACCGCTAAGAATTATTCTGAATTTCAAGGGGCGCAAAATGCGCCTCTTTTTTCATCAACAGAATCATCCTCATTCACGCGCGCTAACACCGATTCATAAAAGTATTCATGCACGTGAATACATGTCCTCACTCACCGCGCAAGCATCGAAGTTCAACGCCTATACGTTAGCCTTGTTTAAAAAACAGCGCGCGCGAAAATGACATCCATCGCAACCAAATCGATGGATTTAAACCGTGCAAACCACTCAAATAGAATTGTCGGACCTGTTCACCGTCAAGGAACTGGCTGCGCGCTGGCCGAAGATTCTTTCGGTACTGACGCTGCGCTACCAGCTTCGGAACCGCGATAACAACGGTCTTTCAAAAGCTGTCGTCAGGATCGGAAAGAAGTTGCTTATCAGCGAAAGCCGCTATCAGCAGTGGCTTGCTGAAGCAGCCGTGGAATGCAAATAAAAAGAGGCAGCCACCGAAGATGACCGCCTCTAAGAAAAACGCCTGCCGGAATTATAAGCGGACGAACACCAAATCGCCGCGCAGTTACCTTCGCTATTTTGAGCGTGTCGCTTTTGCGCACAACCTAGCGCAGATTCATATCGCGCTTGCTGACCTAGTGCCGCGCCTGTTGCGCCTGGGCCAGTCCCCCGAGACGGTGGAGCATGATCTGTCGCTGTTGGCGAGTCTCAACGGCTTCCGCGATTGCGTGGCGCCTGTCGTCAACGACCTGGCAATGCAGCGGGGTGAGGCATGAAATCCAATGCCGTGCGCACCACGTCTGCACATGACGTGATCGAACAATTCCGCGCCGCCATTGTTGCCGCTGGCGTCACTCCGCCCGACCACATTGAGGCAGACGGCAGCCTGCACCGATTCAGCACCACTGGACGCGCTGGGGGCAGGGCTGGTTACTATGCCCTTCACCTTGACGACAGCCCTGCGGGTTTCTTCGGCTGCTGGCGCGCAGGCATTCAGCAGAACTGGAAGTCCGGCACCGCGCAAGACTTCACGCCGAAAGATCGGGTGCAGTTGCGTGCGGCTCGCGCAGCCCGCGACGCTGAGCAGCAATTCCGTTGGATGGGCCGCGCCGGCATCGCTGCTGCGGTTTGGGAACTGGCCGACCCGGTAGACCCGTCGCACCCGTACTTGGCACGCAAGGGCATCACCAACGCGGCCGGCGTAAAGCAGGTGACCATCGAGCGCGCTGGATGGTTTGATGACCCCGAACAAAGCGGTGTGCTGAAAAACTGCCTCCTGGTGCCGGTGCGCGATGTCTCGGGCGAAATCCAGTCGCTGGAGGCCATCATGCCGAACGGCGACAAGTTTTTCCTGAAGGGTGCGCGCAAAGGCGGCGGCATGCTGGTTCTGCCTGGCACCGACAAAACAATTTTCGTTTGCGAAGGCTACGCGACGGGCGCGAGCGTGAGTGCTGCAACGAACGCCACCACCGTCATCGCCTTCGACGCTGGGAACCTCGGGCGTGTAGCCAAAGCCTTGCGCGAGAAATACCCGTATTCACGCCTGGTGGTCGCCGCCGATAACGACCATGCTTCGGCCGAGAACCGGGGACTGATCGCTGCCAGGGATGTGGCTGCTGAACTTGGAATAGACGTTGCTGCGCCGTCGTTTGAGCCTGGCGAGTCCGGGAAGGATTGGAACGACTTTGCGGCAACACACGGCATCGCTGCTGTGCGCGATGCTCTGCGGACGCACATGGCTGCAGCGAACGACAACGAACCGCCCACGTCCAATCGCTTTGCGTTCCTGAACGTGGGCGCCATGGTCGAACACCTGAAGCCCATTGATTGGCTGGTGCGCGGCTACGTCGAACGCGATTCCATGGCTGTCATCTACGGTGAGCCTGGACACGGCAAATCGTTCGTTGCCATCGACGTGGCGTGCAGCGTCGCCACGGGCACGGAATGGCACGGCCGCCCCGTCAAGCGCGGCGCCGTGTTCTATATCGCTGGCGAAGGCCACAACGGCCTGGCGCGTCGTTTCCGTGCGTGGAGCGAGGCGCGCGGTGTGAGCCTAGCCGATGCGCCGCTGTACGTGTCCAACCGAAGCGCCGCGCTGACAGAGGGCGCGAGCGCGAAAACCGTTTCTGCCACCGTACGCGAACTGGCCGCCGCAACCGGCGCAACGCCGTCGCTGATTGTGGTGGATACCCTGGCGCGAAACTTCGGTGCAGGCGACGAGAACAGCGCCGCCGACATGGGGGCGTTTGTCACCAACCTGGACAACGAACTGCGCCATCCATGGAAAGCCACCGTTGCCATCGTCCACCACAGCGGCAAAGACACCAGCAAAGGCGCGCGTGGATCGACCGCCCTACGTGGCGCTGTTGATGCGGAATACGAAGTCACCAAGGACGAAAGCGGCACCATCCGCATGCAACCGCACAAGATGAAAGACGCCGAGAACCCCGAACCGCTGGCGTTTCGACTACAGGGCGTCGAATTGCCCCTGACGGATGAAGATGGCAACCGCGTGTTTGGCGCGGCGCTGCATTCCACTGACTTCATCGAAGCGCCGAAGGGCGGAAAGGCTGGCCGGGGCAAGCATCAAACAGAAATGCTGCGCGTGCTGCAAGAACTGGAGCGCGAACACCGTGAACGGCTGTCAGCATCAGGATTTGATGAAGGCCAGGCGATGGTGAAGGTGGAGACGTGGGAAAACCGGATCAGGCGCGATGGGCACGTCCCACGTCAGCGCATGTATGACGCTCGGAAGTCGCTGGAGGAACAAGGGCTGATCGAATTCCTTTCTGGCGGTTACGTCCGAACACGGTGAGGGCTGTCCGGTTTGCGTCCGGTTTGCCCGTCCGGTTTGTCCGGTTTGTCCTGTTTCGCCGTGTCCGGTTTGTCCGGTTTGCCTATAGGCACCGGACGGACGGACAAAACCGGACAGCAGCATTCAGTTCGCTTCGCCCAGCTTCGTGTTGGCAGCTTCCCATGCTTCGACCTGGGCAGGCGGGTAACGCACCTTCGCGCCTAGCTTCATGTATGCAGGGCCGCGCTTCTGTTGGCGCCAATTGGCAAGCGTGCCCTTGCTGACGGCACCGGCCCAACGCTCGACAAGCTGATCGGGCGTGAGGAATTCACCTTGTGACATTGCTTCGTCTCTACCTGGCGGCTCACAGGCGGCCGCATCGCTGCCGGTGCGTAGCCTGCGCGCCGCTGGTGAGCAAGAGGGCGCGCAATCCCACGCGGATGGTGCGCTGCTGTGGAAAAGTGATCGCGGGTCCTCCCCGAAGGGGTGCGGGCCTCGGGGGCAAACGACCCCCGTGCATTCCTATCTGCCTGCGTTCGCCAATCGAACTTTATGATTAGCAAACGCAACACAGTTGCATCTACGCAGCCTAGTGGGCGCTGGCTGCGTGGCTTCCTGCCTGCGTACGACGGTAGCAAGAAAGCGCAGGCGTGCGCGCGGAAATCGCGCAGGTGGAATCCGGCCCATCAATCCGGAAAATCGTTCGCAGTTCTTCCACGCAAATCCTGCAAATGGAATCCCCCTGACACATCCGGAAAATCCTTCCTAACGGCAGCACTTTCCTTGGAAATTCCGCAAGAGGAAAAGCCATTGCAGCGCTGCGAAACTGGCCCCGCCATCAACGCCAACCAACGATCCCACGTGAAAAACAAAACCATCTCCGAGCTTCAAGTCCTGGTAGACACGCCGGAAGTCCCCACCGCTACCCGCGACGCAGCGCGCCTGGAGCTTCTCCACCGCGAGCGCAGCGGCCAGCGCGCCAACGCCAGCCGCACCGTGCAGGCAAACCCGCTGGACGGCCTGGTGGACGCTGCTTCGCGCGCCCTCGGTTTCCGCGACTACGGCCACGGTGACGACATGCGCCGCATGGCCCAGCCGGCTGCTGCATCGGCCAGCATCGACCTGGCGGCATTCATCAAGGATGGCAACCCGTCTCCAAACGTGTACGGCGTGCAGAACCGCCCCGCTGGCGAAACGCTGCCGCTCGATCCGCGCGCCGTGATCGAACAGCATTCCGTCGTCGCCCAGGCTGGCGCCCGAATCATCATCGCTACACCGCGCGACAAGGCCATTGCGATCAATGGCGAAAAGACGGATGCGCTGCTGGGCTTCTATGAAGACCCGCAACTGCTGCGCGTGGTCGATCCCGCAGCATTCCAGACCCTGGCGGACGGCTCCGACGCGACGGCCAGCGCGCTGCCGACCCACGATGCCGTGTTCACGTGGCCGAGCGTGCCGACCGCTGCATTCCGCACGACGATTACGCGCGCACAGAACCGCGCCCTGGGCGGTGGCGAAGACCTGCGCAGCGCATTGCTGGATGCGGTCTTGCGCGGCGTGGCCGAGTACGCAGACAAGCTGTTGCTGGCGGCAATCGCTGCCGCGACGCCGTCCGCATTCACGTTCGCGCTGGCTGCGGCGAAGCACCTTCAGGAAGGCGACCTGCGCGCCATCACGAACGGCACTGGCGCGGGCTATCGTGGCGATGGCGTTTTCAGCGTGCAAGGCGTGCCGGCGATGCTCAGTGCGCAGACTGCAGCCGCATACATCGGCGCGTTCGGTACGGCTGCCGTTGCTGTGTGGCCGGAACTGACTGTCACGGCCAAGCGCCTGAACGTCAGCGGCGACCTGGACGTTACGTGCCTGGTGAATGCCCAAGCCGTCGTGCCGGACACGTCGAAGTTCTGGACTGCATCGTGATGCGCCGCCTATTTGGCCGCACGAAGCCTGCGGGCACCGATGCCCTGCCGGCAGAAGTGGCAACGATCATTGCCGGCGCTTCGGTCGTGCCGCGCGGCGCGGACCACGACGGAAATCCACGCATCGTGATCCAGGCGGGCGCTGGCGGGTTCGTCTACAGCCGCGACACGGCGCGCGCTTGGTTCATCGCCCGCTGGCCCTCGCTGTCGGAAGCGCAGATGCGTCGTGCACTGCAGATGCTGGCCGCCCACGTGCGCGACCGCATAGAGCGCAGCCGCGAAGACGGCCTGCATCGGCTCCACGCGAACCGCAAGCGCTGGCGTGACCACGCACGGGACAACTGGCTTCATGAGGCATGAGCATGGACACGAAGAAACAGCAGAAAGTGAGCCTGGCCCTTCCAAGCCAGATGCTCGAAAAAATCGAAGCCCAGCGACGCGATATGTCGCGGCGTGTCGGCGTTGAACTGAGTTTCAACCAGGCAGCCACGTCGCTCCTGCACCGGGCTTTGTCCCAGAGCGAACCAGTTTCAGTTTCCGGCTGACGCCGAAACGCAGCGCGGCTCCTACTGCGCGGACAAAAGTGGGGCCACCTATTCACCCTGCTGCGTGGGCAACGCAGACCAGGCTGCTCGCGTCGCCTGGCCTTAGGCAAGTACGCGAGCGTGGCCTAGCCGCACCACGATGCTAGAACGCGGCTGATTCATTCGCCCGCAGGGGGGCCGGTAATACCCCTGCACCCAACGACAACACCATGACCACGCAACGACACACACTTATCGAAGCAGCCGACCAAATGGGCGCAGCGTCCACACTACTAGCGCGCTATCGCTCGCTGTTCGTGGCTGCTGGCAGCCTGCAGGCGCCCGCCATTGAGCACGCGATTCACGACCTGCGGCGCACCGCGTCCGAATTGGAAGTGCTTTCCATCACGCTGTCCCAAGCCCAGCGGGGGAATGCGTGAAGCTGCTTGCAAAGCTGTTTAAACGACTTGCGCGCCGGCAACGCGTGGAAGCACCGGCACCGGTTGCCGCCCCTGTGCCGACATCAACGCCAGCGCCGACAGCACACAAGCGCCGCCGCAAGAAACGCAATTCCAAACGCCGCGCCCCGGCTGGCTCGCGCCGCATCGATGCGAACGCGCCGTGGCTGGATCAAGCGCGACGGACCAAAGAATGAGCAAGGGTCACGCCTACCGCTTCGACGCGGACAAGCCGCTGACCGAGCCTCAATCCTGGGACTCAGTAGTGCGCCATCTACTGGGGCCGCGTTTCGTTGGCGATCCTGCCGACAAACGCCGTTGCAATGCCATCCAACTGGCGGCCGCTGCGCTGCGTGCCGCTGGTGACGATGCCCTGGCTAGACAGATCAGTTCCGCCGCCCACGATGCGCCCGTAACACCAGCACCCACCAAATGAACTGCAGTCTCTTCGACCTCATCACCGCCGCCGCCAGCTTGGCGGCAACCATTGGTAACGATCCCTCCATCACGGGCCGTGACAAGCTAGCCGCCCAGGTTCTAGCCGAAGACCTGCGCGCGCTCCGGACGCTGGCGTTTCGGTTCAACGACTACGTTCCGCTGGTCACACAGGCATGACCGTCCGCCCTAGCCTTGCCACTGCTCAGCATCAAACGTATAGGGCGTCAACGTGCTTACACTACGCCATAGCTTGACACGGGCCTTCAAGTCATCTGACGCGCAGTCCTTTATCACCGTCCCCCATTTCCCCTTTAGCTCCCCACGTAGGTACATGCTGCGCAACTCGTCTACCGTTGCTCCTACGAACGAACATGGACGCGCGAACACCGAAGCAGCACCGTACTGTCCCTCGGCAGCGAGCAACCTTCCGGCAACCCACGTGTAGGCAAATTTAACGGTTTCGTCCCTACAAAACTCAACGGGGTCCTGAATTTCCAACCCTTGGATAAGCGCGGTGCCAAAGGTAACTTGTCCGATCGAGATATGCCCCCCTTGGGCTGCCGTCAGTAGGCGATATTCCCCGATGAGCCCATCGCCCGAGCTATGATTTTCATCGACGGTAACGATCAGCATCGTTTCCCCTAAAACACCGGGGTGTGCATTCTCCAGGCGATAGATGAAATAAGGAGCCGTGTTCGGCATGTTGTCTCCCGTAGGTGTATCAGATGTTGGGCGCGCGACCGCGACAGACGAGTATAGATCGCACTAGACGCCGATTGACTGGCGACTCGATCGATAGTTAGCCTGGTGTGCACTCGCGAGTGGGAGCGCACTGACGTGCCCGTCGAATCGATTGAACCATGACATGATTATCTTGGTTGCCCTATGTACACTCGCGCCATGAAACTCGACCCCGAATCGCTGTATGTGCACCTGGGCCGCCTCGTTGAGACGATGCCCAACCTGAACCGCCCCGGCCCCGTTACGACGGAGACGAATCAGTGGCTTGGGCGAGCGGCGGCGCTCGTTGAGGCGGCATTCGGTCAATCTGTAGAACTCATTTCCTTCAACATCGCCGCAGAGAATCTTGATTCCGTACTCCGTGCCACGAATGCGCAGACCATCGCAGCTATCGTGCATCGGGCGCTCGCCAAAGCCGAATTGACGGCCCCAGCCGCTTCGCAAGGAGCGTTCATCCCAGTCGGAGAATCGTTTTCCGCCGTTGCAGCCGTATCGAAGGTTCTGTCCGCAGCACGCCAAGCTGTCCTGATTGTCGATCCATATGCAGACGCCAAAGCGCTTACAGACTTCGCAGTGCTGGCGCCTGAAGGTGTGCATGTCCGCATCCTGTCTGACGCAGGCACGGTGAAACCGAGCCTCAAACCGGCGGCCGAAAGCTGGGCGAAGCAGTACAACAGCACGCGGCCGCTGGAAATTCGACTGGCACCCGCCAAAAGCCTGCACGACCGCATCATCACCGTGGACGACGCACAAGCCTGGACCCTCACGCAGTCGCTGAAGGATTTTGCGGCGCGCTCTCCCGCGACCATCGTGAAGGCGGACGCCGAAACGGCTGGCCTGAAGATCGGCGCGTATGCAATCATGTGGCAGAGCGCAACGGCGCTGTAGCTTCCTACCCTGGAATGACAAAACCCCCGACACACCGCAATGTGTCGGGGGTTTTTGCTTATGCGGCATGGTGCCTGGGACGGGACTCGAACCCGTACAGCTTGTGGCTGGCAAATTTTAAGTCTGCTGCGTCTACCGATTCCGCCACCCAGGCGAGGCCGCGAGTATAGCGCCCCGTGTGTAATTCGTGCGTAACGCACATCGCAAACGACCACAAGCAAGCGACACGAACGTGAACGCGCGTGAAGGTATCTCAATGAAATCAATGCGTTACGTTGTGCACGATGTCACTGCTTTGCGTTGGGCCTAGACTTAAAATCCGCTGCGCCCTAATCGGCGCGTGCCGGTTCGATCCCGGCCTCGGGCACCAATCCTTTCTTCTCTTCTCCCCGCTCCTTTCCGCTCCTGCGCCTTACGACGCGCAGCACGCGTGCGCCTTCGGTGCATCTTCGTATTCATCGTGACGGCGCACCCACGACAAAGGACCCGCCTCGTTGCGGCCGAGCGGCGCGCGATCGAGCAGCAGCAGCGTACCGACCATGTCTTCCAAGCCGCGCGCATACGTCGAGTACGTGTGGAAGACAGCGCCCGTCTCGTCCCTGTAAAACGCGCTCAATCCGGGCAGTTCGTCATGGGCTTCTTCACGGGGCGTTGCGGTGTAGTTGTAGTCGACCGAGCCGCTTGCGAGTTCGTCTTGCGAGAAGCTCACGCGATAGTCATGGTTGAACGTCGTGTCGAACGACGATACCCACGGGAATCGCCAGCCCATGCGCTTTTTGTAAGCCGCGATTTTGTCCATCGGCGCGCGAGACACGGCGACGAGCGTCACGTCATGGTGGTTCAGATGCGTGAGCATTCCGCCAACATGATCGGAGAAGAAGGAGCACCCTGGGCAGCCTGCATCCCAGTCGGGGCCGAACATGAAGTGGTAGACCACCAACTGGCTGCGGCCGTCGAACAGTTCGGCCAGCGTCTTCTTGCCTTCCGATGATTCAAATACGTATTCCGTATCGACCTTGACCCAAGGCAGTGCCTGGCGTTCGGCGTTGACGGCGTCGCGCAGGTGGATGACCCCCTTCTCGCGGGCCAGCAGCGCACGGCGTCTGATGAGCCATTCATCTCTTGAAACTACCGGATGCGTTTGCATGGCAGCCCCTCTGTCTAAGACTCAGGACTTCATACTAGGCGGCCTCACGCGAATGAAAAGCCGCGGCGCGCAAGTCGCCAACCGGATGCGACTTGCGTGCCATGGAAGAGAATCAGCCGCCTCTGCACATGCCACTTCAGTGCCGGATCAACCCACCAGCCAGCGCACGCCCACGTTGATGAGCGCGCCGCCGCCCACCAGCCCCACCCACAGCACAGCGGCGCACAGCAGCGGACGCATACCGGATTTCAGCAGCATCGGCACATGCGTTTGCGTGCCGATGGCAAACATCGCGCAGGCCAGCATGGCGGTGTCGATGGCGTCGATGGGGGCGTGCCAGGCGGCGGGGATAGCACCGGCAGAATTGAGCAGCGTCACGATCAGCAACCCCACCGCAAACCAGGGCATCGCTTTCCAGGCGTGGCCGGCGGCTTTGCGAAGCGCATTCTCAGGAGACGTCGAAGCGGTACCCCGAGCTTCACTGGGCGTTGTGCAAGCCAGCACCACGAGCAACGGGGCCAGCGCCAGCACACGCACCATCTTGCTGACGACCGCCGCGTTGGTGGCGTCGTCGCCCAGCGGACGCGCCGCGGCAATCACCTGCGCAACCTCGTGCATCGTCGAACCGATGTAGACGCCAAAGTGCTCCGGCGTGATGGCCACACCGGCATGCGTAACAAGCGCGTACAGCCACGGATACAGAAAGATGCCGATCGTGCCGAACAGCACTACGCTGGCGATCGCCACGGCCGTTTCGCGTGGTGAGGCCTTCACGGCTGGCGCAACGGCCAGCACGGCCGCTGCCCCACATACTGCACTGCCGGCCGCCACCAGCACGGCTTGTGAGCGCGTGAGGCGAAACCAACGTGTGCCGATCCACGTACCGGCCAGCATCGTCGCTGCCAATACGACCAGCGGAATCACCACGCCCGAAGTACCGAGATCTTGGATCTGCGCCAGCGTCAGTCGGGCGCCGTAGAGAATCACGCCCGCGCGCAGCAGTGTATGGCGCGCAAACTGGATTGCCCCTGGCGTCAGCCAACGCTGGTGCCCAGGCACATGACCGACAGCCATGCCGAGCAGGATGGCGAGCGTCAGCGCACTCAAGCCCAGGTGCCCAGCCCACGGCATTGCCCCGAGCGCCACCGCAATCCCCGCACACCCGAACAACACCGCCACGCTGGCGAGCGTTCGCCCATCCAATCCCGCTGCCACGCCCTGGGGGGCCAACTGTTTCTGTGCAATCGTCATCACGTTCGCCTTGCTTATTCGCTATGCGCATAACGATATGCGTGTCGTGATAACATGTAAAACAGGTAATTTTCGTCATTTCAACTACTTTTATGGATAACAAAGCACCTCGGGTCACACTGCGGCAGTGGGCCGTCTTCGCCGCCATCGCCCAAAGTGAGACGACCACCGCTGCCGGTGAAACCCTTGGCCTGTCGCAATCGGCCGTAAGCGCGGCGCTGGCGGAACTGGAATCCACACTCGGACATCCGCTGTTTGACCGGCATGCGCGCCGTCTGCATCTGAATGCGCTGGGCCGGCAGCTTCTGCCGCAAGCGCAGGCGCTGCTTGATCACGCCGATGCGCTGGAACACGCAACCGCCCAGCCAAACGTGCGCCTGAAGCTCGCGGCCAGCAGCACGATCGGCAACTACGTGCTGCCCGCCCTGCTCGCGGGCTTCCGGCACGAGATCGCACCCGACAGCCAGCTCGACGTGCTGATCGGCAACACGCAAGACGTGGTCGATGCCGTGCAGCGTTTCGAGGTCGACATCGGCCTGATTGAAGGCACCTGTCGCGGCGAGGCGCTGGAAATCGAAACATGGATCGATGATGAGATGGTGATCGTGGCCGCGCCCGGGCACCCACTCACGCAAGGAACAGGGCCCGTCTCCCACGCAGCGCTGCGCGAAGCGGGCTGGCTGATGCGCGAACCCGGCTCCGGCACGCGCGAACTGATCGATAGCCGCATTGCTTCGGTGGTCGGGCCGCTGCATGTGGCGCTTGAACTCGGCCACTCCGAAGCCATTCAGCGCACGGTGGCGGCAGGCTACGGCATCAGTTGCCTGTCGCGCCACGTGGTGGCCGATGCGTTGCGCGATGGCCGCCTTGTCGAGGTCGCCAGCGGCCTGCCGCGCATCGCCCGACCGCTGCTGATCGTGCGCCATCGCGACAAGCATCCGACGCACGGGCTCACGCAATTCATCGACGTGCTACGCGGTCACACAACCGATTCGAAAAAAATTCGCGCAAAGGACTAGCGTGATCCAAAAAAGGTTGATATAGTCTCGTTTCTTCGCGGGGCGTTAGCTCAGTTGGTAGAGCAGCGGACTCTTAATCCGTAGGTCGAGTGTTCGAGTCACTCACGCCCCACCAGAATATGGAAGGCCCGACAGGCAACTGTCGGGCCTTTTTCATTTGCGCGATTTGCGACGCGCTTTCGCTTCAGTACGCACAAAACAAAACGGCCGACGCTCGTGGCGCCGGCCGATCGCTCTGCAAAGCCCCTCTCCCGCTCAATGCAGCAGCTTGAGCAGGATCGTCGCGGTCACCACCATCGCGGCCCCGCCGATACGCGTCGAGATCTGCGCGAACGGCATCAGCCCCATGCGATTCGACGCCGAGAGAATCGCCACATCACCCGTACCGCCCAACCCGCTATGGCACGCGGTCACGATGCCCGACTCGACCGGATACATCCCCAGCCATTTGCCGACGAAGAAGCCTGACGCCACCAGCGCCAACACCGTAGCCGCGCAGATGGCGAAATAGCCCGGTGTGAACGCCGCCATCAGCTCCTTCCACGACACGAACAGCACGCCAAGGCCGACAAGAATCGCGAACGTCAGGTTGGTCGAAACGAACTTGTACATCTGGTAGGCGCCGAGTTCCATGTTCTGCGGCAACAGCTTCGACACCTTCAGTAGCGCCGCACTGATGATCATGAGGATCGGGCCGGGAATCCCGGTGAAGCGCGAGAGCAGCGCGCCGAAGATAAAGAACGCGCAGCTGATCAGCAGGCCGGCACCCATGAGGCCCAAATTGAGCGGCGCCCCGGCGCGATCATTGCGCAGCAGATCGGTGTCACTGCACGATCGAACGAGATCGCCATCGCCGGTCAGGTGCGGCTGCTTCTCGCCCAGTGACTTGAGCACGCCGCTCGCGAGGATAGCGACAACATTGCCCAGCAGCGCCGCCGGCACCAGCATGGCGATCAGCTCTGCCTGCGGCCGGCCGAGAATCTCAGAATATCCGATCGACAACGGCAGGATGCCTTCGCCAATACCGCCGCCGACAATCGGGATGACGATGAAGAAGAACGTGTGCTTGGGCTCATAGCCGAAAAACAGCCCCACGGTCACACCCGCCACGATGGCCGCCAACGTGCCGATCAGCAGCGGAATGAACATCCGCATGAACCCCTGCACCAGCACCCGATGGCTCATCCCTAGAATGCTGCCCGCCACCAGGCAGGCGATGTACAGGTACTGCAGGTTGGCCGTCTTCATGGTGGTGGTGAGCGCCTTCAGCATCTCGGGGTCGATCACCTTGTAGCCGACCAACGCCGACGGCACGAACAGGCACAGGATGGCCGCGCCACCAATGTGCTTGAACACCGGCAGCCGAGCGCCGATTTCGCCCAGCAGGAAACCGAGCAGCATCAGCACGGCAAAGCCGCCGATCATGTCGTTGGGCAGCTTCTTGTTGAGCGCTGCAAGCAGCGTGATGACGGCAGTTGTGGCGTACACGGGAAGAGGTAGCGGCCCGATGCTGTAGCCGGTAAGCGCGCGCCAAAGGCCCACGCGTGTGCCTTCCTGCGCCCGGACGGATGCTTCCATGATGGTCTCCTGATCAGCCGTGCGGCGCGCCTCGTCTTCAAGCGAGCTGGCTGAGCGCCCGCGCCGTTGTATGGGGTTTCGAAAACGTGTTGGGAAAAATTCAGAGGGGGCTGCCCGGCGCCATTGCCGCCAGACGCGCGCGGGTCGTGGCCGCGACGTCGCGCAGCCACGGGCGCGCTTTCCAGTGCGTCTGCTGGAAGGCGCTGATGTCGCTCCAACGCGCCAGCGTCGCGCCGATCATGTCGAGCCCGTGCAGAAACATGTGGCGGTGGCGCTCGGACAGCGAGAACGATGCCTCCACGCTGTGGCTACGGACGGTCATCGATTCCACGTCGATGGCGATGTGGCTTGTGGATGCATCCGACACGTCTGCCAGGATGCGCTCCACATCAGCCTCATCAAGCATCACCAGCAGCAGGCGATTGTTCATGGCGTTGCTGTAGAAGATCTCGCCAAAGCTCGGCGCAATGACGGCGCGGATGCCGAATTGCTGCAGCCCCCACACCGCGTGCTCGCGGCTGGAACCGCACCCGAAGTTGCTGCCGCCCACGAGAATGGACGTGCCCTGATACGCCGGCTGGTTAAGCACGAAATCGCTACGCAGTTGGTGATTGGCGTCGTAGCGCAGGTCGTAGAGCAGGCCCTTGTCGAGCCCCGATTTGTCGATGCCGCGCAGGAACTGCTTGGGCATGATCTGATCGGTGTCGAGGTTGGGCGTGGGCAGCGGTGCTGCCATGCCGTCGATGTGTTTGGTATCAGGCATGGGCAGCCTCCGAGTGCTCCGATTGTGGTTGCAGGCGCAGTTGACGGACGTCCGTGATGCAGCCTGTGATGGCAGCGGCCGCCGCCATGGCCGGACTCATCAGATGCGTGATACCGCCCCGCCCCTGGCGCCCTTCAAAGTTGCGGTTGGTCGTGGAGGCACAGCGCTCGCCGGGTGCGAGAACGTCGTCGTTCATGGCCAGGCACATCGAGCAACCCGGCTGACGCCATTCGAAGCCGCTGGCGATCAGGATGTCGGCAATGCCTTCCTGCTCGGCCTGGGCACGCACGGCACCCGAGCCGGGCACCACCATGGCGCGCACGCCGGGTGCCACCTTGCATCCCTTGACGATGCCCGCCACGGCGCGCAGGTCTTCAATGCGCGCATTCGTGCACGAGCCGATGAACACGCGTTGCACCGGCAAGCCCTCGATGACAGTACCTGCCTGCAGGCCCGCGTAGCGCAATGCCCGGGCCGACGCCGCACGCGCGGCTGCATCCCTGGCCGCCTCGGGTTGCGGAATCCTGCCGGTGATGGGAATCGCCTGGTCGGGGCTGGTGCCCCAAGTCACGTACGGCGCAACCTCGCTCGCATCAAAGACATGCTCGACGTCGAAATTCGCCTCTGCATCGCTGAACAACTGCCGCCAATCCGCCAGTGCCACGCTCGCATGTGTGTGCGCCACATCGCGCGCATGTTCAAGCACGTAGCGCGTGGCCTTGGCATCTGGGGCGATCAGTGCGCCGCGCGCACCGGCCTCAACGGCCATGTTGCACAGGGTCATGCGCGCTTCCATGGAGAGCGCGGCAATCGCATTCCCCGTGAACTCGACCACATAGCCGCGTGCGCCCTGCGCGCCGATGCGGCTGATGATGTGCAGAACCAGATCTTTTGCCGTGGTGCCGACGGGCAGTTCGCCCTCCACGCGGATGCGCATGTCCTGCGCCAGCCGGTAGACCAGCGTCTGCGTGGCGAGCACGTGCTCCACCTCCGACGTGCCGATGCCGAAACCGAGCGCGCCGAACGCGCCATAGGTGGTCGTGTGGCTATCACCGCAAAGCACCACCATGCCCGGTCGGATCATGCCCAGCTCGGGCGCAATCACATGCTCGATACCCTGCAACGCATCGTTGGTGTCGAACAGCACGATGCCGTGCTCGCGGCAGTTCTTTGCCAGGTTGGACGCCTGCAGCGCCGACGCGGGGTCCTGGATCACCCGCACGCGCACGGGGTGCGTGGGGATGATGTGGTCCACCACCGCCATCTGCTGGCCGGGCGCAGCCACCGTGCGGCCCGCTTCCGCCAAGCCGGCAAAGGCCTGCGGGCTGGTGTACTCGTTCATGATGTGCAGGTCTGCGTAGAGCAGTACGTTCTGCGCGTCGAGCTGGGCAACGGTGTGCGATTCGACCAGCTTCTGATACAGCGTCTTCGCCATGCTTCCTCCGATTCGCGTGGCCGGCTGTATCAATCGAAACCGGACCACTGGCGAGAGGAAGTGTAGACATGCACAATGCTTTTATAATTGGCGCATATCTTTATCTATTCTTCATTTCATCTGAATAATGGATCGCGTATCGAATCTGGAATTTTTCACCCAGCTCGTCAAGCAGGGCTCGCTCGCGGCGCTGGCGCGCGAGCTTGGTGTGACGCCACCCGCCATTACCGCGCGCTTGGCGCAGTTGGAAAAGCGGCTCGGCGTGCGGCTGCTGAACCGCACCACGCGGCGCCTGAGCGTCACGCACGAAGGTGAAATCTATTTGGCCACCGGCGCACGCCTGCTCGAAGAGCTGCAAGAGCTGGAGCAGACCGTCTCCAGTAGCCGGGGCACGCCCAAGGGCTTGCTGCGCATCAACGCCACGTTCGGCTTCGGGCGGCGGCATGTGGCGCCCGCCATTGTGGAATTCGCGCGGCGTTATCCGGACGTGGAGGTGCAGCTTGAGCTGACCGACCGCTCCGTCAACCTGACCGACAAAGCCTTCGACATCGGCATCTGGTTCGGCACGGTGCCGGATTCGCGCATGGTGGCGCGCAAGATCGTGAGCAACAAACGGATGCTGTGCGCCTCGCCCAGCTACCTGGAGCGCGCAGGCCTGCCGCAGGTGCCGCGCGATCTGCAATCGCATCAGTGCATCGTGCTGCGCGAGAGCGACGCCGCTTACGGCACGTGGTACCTCACGCGTGGCAGTCGACAGGAGACCATCAAGGTGCGTGGCGTGCTCAGCACGAACGACGGCGAAACGGGCGTGCTCTGGGCACTGGCCGGTTACGGCATCCTGATGCGCTCGGAATGGGATATCCACGAGCACGTGCGCGCCGGCCGGCTGGTGCCGGTGCTGACGGACTGGACGCTGCCCGTGGCAGACATCTTCGCGGTGTATCCGGAACGCGCCCACCTGTCGGCCAAGGTGAGCGCATTCATCGACTTCCTCACGGAGTGGTTCGGCAAAGAAGCGTCGTGGGCTAGCGAGCGCCACTAACGCAGCGTCGCATTTCAGGCCGTGGTTTCGATGCGCAGTTGCATGCGCATCTGCAGCGTCTCGCCGGGCACCAAAGCGCGCAGGCCCGTGCCTTCCCATCCCTGGGCCGCCAGGTTGATCGCGTCGGCCACGTGCGAAACAGGCTCCAGACAGAAATACGGTTGCGCGTGGGGTGCGTGCAGGATGAAGTGATCGAGCGGGTCGTCGGCGGTGAGCGTGAGCACGCCGCCTGCACACGACACCACGGCACGCTGCCGCCATTCGCTGTAGTAGACGCTGAGCGCTGCGTCCGGCAATGCGCGGGCGTGGCGGAAATCTTCCTGCTCCGTGATCGGCTCGCGGCGGACGGCAACTTCACCCACATCGGTCGGCCACATCGTCGCAGCATCGAACTGCACACGTGTATCAGACGTGCGCGCGAAGTACGGATGAAAGCCGCCACCTGCCGGCATGCTGCTGTCGCCGTCATTGCGCAGCGTCATGACGGCATCCAGGCCGGACTCGCTCAGCAACAGCGTTTGCGTGGCGGTGAAAGGCCACGGCCAGTTGTCTGCCTCGGGCACATAGCGCAAACCAAGCTCGATCGACGAGGCGGTAACCTGCTTCACCGTCCAGGCACGTGCATGCGCCAATCCATGCATGGCATGCGCCTGGCCCGGGTGCGGTGCGAGACGAATCTCGCGCCCGTCCCAGTGGAAGCGCCCATCGCGGATGCGGTTGGAGAACGGCAGCAGCGGATAGCATCCGGCCTTGGGCCATGCCAGCCCCTCGAAGCCGTCACGCAGGCAATCGGTCGACATCGGCGCCAGCCAGTCGACACGATGGCCGCCCTCGCCGGCCGAAGCCAGCGAGGCGATGCGGCCCCCTGCCGCCGGCGCGACATCCATCGTCAACGCGCCGGCCTGCAGCGTATGCACCGGCCCCGGTGCGAGCCAAGTTTTGGTCTTGCTGTCCATCAGAACGAATGCCGAATGCCGACCATGCCCACAAACTGGCTGCGCCCGTTCGACGGCGTACCGTTCTGTGAGTCACCCACCGACGCCACCGCGTCCACGATGGACGTGCTCGCCCCAGAAGCGCGCAGCGTCTGGCCGTTGGCGCGCTGGTAAGCCTGAATCGCATAGAACGCAGTGCGCTTGGAC
Organism: Ralstonia pickettii; assembly: GCF_000607165.1. Lineage (GTDB taxonomy): Bacteria > Pseudomonadota > Gammaproteobacteria > Burkholderiales > Burkholderiaceae > Ralstonia > Ralstonia holmesii. The sequence continues at coordinate 206,177 of NZ_JFZG01000006.1, forward strand.
AGCGAATACAACTGCTCCATCGAGAACTGGTTGTACTTGGCCGGCGAGCTGATGCCGTTGCGTGCCTTCTCAGCCGTGTAGCTGTAGCCAAAAGCGAGCCGCAATGCGGGCGTCAGATCGTAGGTGGCAATCGCGCCCACCGTATTGAACGTGGCGGACTGCGTGAACAGCGAGAGCGCACCCGGCTTGTACTGAACGTTCGAGTAGTTCAGACCCACCATCAGCTTGCCGAACGTATAGCGCGCGGCCGTAGCGATGAGCTGGGCGGAATCTGCCGTGGCGTAGCCGGAGTTGACCGGCGAGTTGTTGGCGAACGTCCCGACGTTGCTGAAGTTGCCTGCCGTCGTGCCGCTTGATACGTTTTTCAGGCGCGTGTAGCCCACGCCCCACGAGAAAGCCTGGTAGTCGTAGCGCAGCGCGGTACTCACGCTGCTGCCGTTCGAAACGCTGCCCGCTTGTTCACCAAAGCCGTATTGCACACCCGCTTGCAGACCGCCCCACACCGGCGTGGTGTAGGTGATGGAGTTGTTGAAGCGTAGCGTGGTGTCCAACGCATCCACGTCGCCGGGGTGTGCGCCAGTGGCACCCGTCAGCACGTTGGTCGGGCCCAGAGATGCGACGTATTGGAAGTACGGCGTGTACGCACGGCCCAGCGTGACCTGGCCGTAGTTCGTGTTGCTCAGGCCAACGTAGGCCTGACGGTTGAAGATGAAGCCGGCCTGCGCTTGCTGACCCGTGTCGGCATTGAAGCCGCTCTCCAGACGGAACAGCGCCGTGTTGCCGCCGCCCAGGTCTTCCGTGCCATACAGGCCAAACTTGCTGGCCAGCAAGGCGCCCGAATTGATGTAGGCGTTGGAGTGGCCGCCCTGGTTGCTCGAATAGGCAAAGGCGTTGTCGACCACGCCGTACAGCGTGACCGACGTTTGCGCTGCGGCATGCATCGAAGCTCCCGCGCAAAGCAGCGCAACCGACGCATAGACCGGCGTGAGGGAACGGGAACGTTTGGCTCGTGTGGTTTTCATCGTTGTTATCTCGGAAATCTCCTGCACCAAGGGAACACCGTGCATCCCGGGGTCTCTCCGGACCCCGCACGTGATGCGCAGCGAGGATGCGGCACTAGGCCAGCAATTGCAACTTCAGGCGGCGCCAGCCGCCCGCAACATCGGTTGCCAGCACGCGGGCACGCGGCGTCTGCACTTGCCGTGCATCACCCGCGGGCAGGTGAATCTCGACCGTGTCGGCGTGCGTCGGCATCTTGCCTTCGCGCGAGACGTGCAGCGTGATGGCCTCGGCGTCAGACACCGCACGCACACTCCAGCGGCCCTGCTCGCCATTGCGCCACGCTTCGGTTTCGCCGTCGTCTTCAATGCAGCCTCCAACCGCCTCGCCAACACCTTGCATGGGCACGACAAGGAAGCCGCGTTGATCGGCGCGCTGATCGAAATGCTGCTCCGCCACGTTCAGCGCGATCACGCCGCCTTCGCGAATCAGCATGACGGGTTGGTCCCACGGCGAAGGCAGCGTGATGGTCTGTCCGCCCTCGAACGCCGCGCCGCTCCAGTACGACACCCAGCGCGCGCCGGCCGGCAGATAGACAGTGCGCTCGGTCTGCCCTTCCTCCACGGTCGGCGCCACCAGCAGCGACGCGCCGAGCATCATGTCATCGCACTCGGCGTAGCAGCGGCGGTCGTTCGGGAACTCGGCAAACGTAGGCCGCAGCACAGGCTCATAGGCCTGCGTGGATTGCCACAGCAGTTCGTACAGATACGGAATCAGCCGATAGCGCAGCTTGATCAGCGAGGCGATTTGCGAGGTGACCTGCGGATACATCCAGGGCTCGTTGACGGTCTTGTCGTCGTTCCAAGAGTGGATGGAAAAGCGCGGCATGAACACGCCAAACGCCACCCAGCGCACCAGCAGCTCCGGCGACGGCGCGGGGCCCGCAAACCCGCCGATGTCGTGACCGATGTTCGAGACACCCGACAGCGCAAGCCCCAAACCCATCTTCAGGTTGTAGCGCAGCGTCTCCCACGAGGTGTAGTTGTCGCCGGACCACGTCTGCACATAGCGCTGCATGCCGACACCACCTGAGCGCGACACAAGAAACGGCCGACGCTGCGGCGCAAACTCAAGTTGCGCCTCGCGCGAGGCGCGCATCATCAGCATCGTGTGCAGCACCTTGGCTTCGCGGATGGGCGCCTTCTCGCCGAACCCGTGGGCGAAAGCGTCGGGCGTCCAGACTTCGAACTCGTTGTTGTCGTTCCAGGTCGACGCCATGCCGTACTCGAGCAGCGCGCTCTTGACGTTGGCCTTCCACCAATCGAGCGTTTTCGGGTTGGTGAAGTCGAGATACGCGCCGACCTCATCCCAGAATTGCACCCACGCCGGCTCACCCTTTGCATCGCAAATCAGCAGGCCGGCCTCTTTGGCTTCTTCAAACTTCGGGTGGTCGCGCAGCAGGCACGGCTTGATGTTCGGACACAGGCGGATGCCGGCGTCCAGATAGCTCTGGACGAAGCCGCGTGCATCCGGAAACTTATCGGTGTTCCAGTTGAAGACGTAGCGCTTCGGGCCGATCGACGTATAGCCCGACGAAAGGTGGAACGAGTCGCACAGGATGTCGTGCTCTCGACATCCCTTGATGAACTCGGCCATTTGTTCCTGCGCATCGGGCGCATCGGTGTACGTCATGGTCGAGCCGGAGTACCCAAGGCCCCACTTCGGCATCCACGCGGGGCGACCGGTCATCCACGTAAAGCGGCGCGTGGCATCGAGCGGCGTGTCGGGCGAGGCGATGAAGTAGTAATCGAGATCGCCATGCGGCGCCACAAAGTAGCGATAGTGGCCGTGATAGTTGTCCAGCTCGCGGCCCATGTCGAAGCTGCAGTCGGACAACGTGTCGTAGAACAACCCGAAGCCGGTGCTGTTTTCCGGTTGCCACGTCACGTAGAACGGGATGTGCTTGTACAGCGGATCGGTCGTGCGCGCGCTGTAGCCCATCGCATCGATGTTGCGCATCTCGTAGCGCTGGTGCGCACGGTTCATGTCACCGGCGCGCTCGCCCAAGCCAAAGTACATCTCGCCGGGTTCGCGGCGCACGTAGTGGTAGACCTGCTCGTCCCAGTAGCCAAAGTTGTAGGCCTGCGTGGGGCGATCATTCAGCACCGTTTGCCATTCGCCGGCCCTGCGGATCTGCCATGTGCAAAACCCGCCGGCGAGCGCAACGCTCAGGCGGATCTTGCTGGTTTCCACGCGCAGCGTGTCGGCATCGCTCAGCAATTGGAATGCCGGGAGCGAGAAGCCGGCGAGGTCTCGGCGGTCGCGCCCTTCGAGCGGCGTGTCATCACCGCCGGGTGCAATCGACCACGTAGCCGGGCCACGCAAATCGCCCTGCGGCAGCACCAGCACGCGAATGATGTCTTCTTCCAGCACGAAGAGTTCAATCGCAGCGCCGGTGCTGCTGGCCAGGCGCAGCCGGTTGCCTTCGTGCGCCTGGAGTTCGAATCGGGGGGGATGCAACATGGACATCGGTTTCAACTCAGTGTGAAGCAGAAAGACTCATCTGACGCGCGGCGCGCTCTTCCTGCGATTGCCCGCGAATCAACACGATCAGCAGCACCGCGCCGATCAGATCAAATGCGCCCAGCATGCCGAACAGCGGGCCATAGCCCACCTTGTCGGCCAGCGCGCCCACCAGCAGCGAGAAACCCAAGCCACCGATCCACGCTGCCATGCCGGCAAAGCCGCTCGCGGTGCCCACCTCTTCCGGGTCGAACACGTCCGCAGACAGCGTGTTGACCAGGCCAGAGATCATCTGGTGCGCGAAGCCGCCCACGCAGAACAGCGCAATCGCCGTATAGGGAGACGCCACGAGCCCGACGCACGCCGGGCCAATCATCATGAACGCACCCAGCACGACCCCGCACACACGCGACCACACCAGCGGAATGCGGAAACGCTTGATCAGGAACGGCGACAGATAACCGCCCGCCAGGCCGCCCAGGTCAGCCGCCAGGAACGGCAGCCACGCGAACATGGCGATCTCCTTCAGATCGAGGTGGCGCTCGTTGACGAAATAGAGCGGAATCCAGAAGCTGAAGGTTTGCCAGGCCGGCTCGGCAAAGAAGCGCGCCAGCGCAATCGCCCAGAAGCGGCGCGACGTCACAACATCCCTGACCGGGCGCTTGCCGCGCTCGGCACTCACGGGACGGAGCTGCCCGCTGATGATCTTTTCGCGCTCAGCATCGGACAGTGCAGCATGGTCCTTCGGCGAACGATAGAACGCGAACCACAACGCGGCCCACAAGAAGCCGAGGGCGCCAGTCACAACAAATGCCGACTGCCAGCCGTAACGCAGGTGCAGGAAGATCACCAGCGGCGGCGCCAACATCGCACCGAGCGACGTACCCGAATTGAACCAGCCGACGGCAACGGATTTTTCCTTGTCGGGAAACCATTCCGCCACGGCCTTCATGCCCGACGGAATGGCAGCGGCTTCGGTCAGCCCCATCAGGGCGCGAAAACCCGCCAGTGACAGCCACCCGCTTGCGCCCGCATGCAGCACGCCAGCAAACGACCACAACACACCAAACAGCGCAAAGCCGATACGCAAGCCAACCAGGTCAACGATAAAGCCGCAGACCGGCTGCATGACGGTGTAGCCGACCTGGAAGGCGGCCACCACGTAGGAATACTGCTGGGTGCTCATTCCCAGTTCATCTTTGAGCGTGGGCGCAAGCACACCCAGCGAGTTACGCGCCAGATAGTTGACGATCGTGCCCAGGCACACCAGCACGATGATCCACCAGCGCAAGCCCTTGATGGTCTTCACGGTGTTGTCTCCGATGTCTTCTTATTGGTTATTGATCTACGAGGCGACGTAATACCGCTTGCGCCGCCTCGGGTTCGCCGTAGCGGTCAGCGCACCATGCAGGGGCGCTTGTTGTCGAACTGCCAGTTGGGAATCAGCTGGCGCATGGCGATCGCATCGTCGCGTGCGCCCAGGCCGTGCTGCTTGTAAAGCGCGTGGGCCTTCTCCAGTTGGTCCATGTCGAGCGTGACCCCCAGGCCCGGCGCCGCCGGTACGGCAATCTCGCCGCCCACGATCTGGAACGGCTCGCGGGTCAGGCGCTGGCCGTCCTGCCAGATCCAGTGCGTATCGATGGCGGTGATGTTGCCCGGCGCGGCTGCGGCCACGTGCGTGAACATCGCCAGCGAAATGTCGAAGTGGTTGTTGGAGTGCGAGCCCCAGGTCAGGCCCCAGTCGTCGCACATCTGCGCCACGCGCACCGAACCCTGCATCGTCCAGAAATGCGGATCGGCCAGCGGAATGTCGACCGAGTGCAACTGAATGGCATGCCCCATCTGGCGCCAGTCGGTGGCGATCATGTTGGTGGCCGTCGGCAAGCCGGTGGCACGGCGGAACTCGGCCATCACCTCGCGGCCCGAGTAACCGCCTTCCGCGCCGCACGGGTCTTCGGCGTAGGCGAGCACGTCGTGCTTGTCGCGGCACAGGCGAATAGCCTCTGCCAGCGACCACGCGCCGTTCGGGTCCAGCGTGACACGCGCCTCAGGAAACGCTTCGGCCAGTGCCGTCGTGACGACCATTTCGTCATCGCCGCTCAGCACGCCACCCTTGAGCTTGAAATCCTTGAAGCCGTAACGCGCATGGGCCGCCTTGGCTAGGCGCACCACCGCTTCCGGCGTGAGCGCTTCTTCGTGGCGCACGCGGGTCCAGTCGTCAGTGGCGTCGCTGCCGTCTGCGTAGTCCAGGTCGGTACGTTTGCGATCGCCCACGAAGAACAGGTAACCGAGCACCGGCACCCTGGCGCGCTGTTGCCCCTGCCCCAGCAGCGCCGCCACGGGCACGCCCAGGTGCTGGCCGAGCAAGTCGAGCAGCGCGCTTTCCAGCGCCGTCACCGCATGAACGGTGGTGCGCAGATCGAAGGTCTGCAACCCGCGGCCGCTAGCGTCGCGATCGGCAAATTGACGGCGCACGCTGTTGAGCACGTTGTTGTATGCGCCGATCGGTTGTCCGACAACCAGCGGCGTCGCGTCCTCGATGGTCTTGCGGATGGTCTCGCCACCCGGCACCTCGCCGACACCGAGATGACCCTCGGAGTCTTCCAGGATGACGATATTGCGGGTAAAGAACGGGCCGTGTGCGCCGCTCAGGTTCAGCAACATGCTGTCTCGGCCGGCCACGGGAATGACCTGGAGGCGCGTGACGCGCGGCGTGTGCAGTGGGGGTTCGGAAGCTTGGTGATTCATGGTCATCACGTATGTCATCAGTCGTCGTACAACATGGAACGGGACTATAATTGACACATTCCTGCTGAACTACCCCTGGTAAACCCGCCCCTTTCCGGAGATTGCATGCCCACCCCCAATCCGCCCGCAACGCTTGTGCGCCGCACCCAAAGCTTGGCGGACGTCGTGGTGGACCACATCAAGGGGCGTATCGCGAGCGAATCCCTGCGCGTTGGCGACAAGCTGCCGACGGAATCCGCTTTGATGGAAGCACTGGGCGTAAGCCGCACCGTGATACGCGAAGCCATTTCGCGCCTGCAGGCCAAGGGGCTGATCGAAACACGTCACGGCATCGGCAGCTTTGTGCTGCCACCGCGCACAGACAACAGCATCCCGCTGGGCGACGCATCCACAATGCACGACATCCTGAGCATGCTGGAACTGCGCGTCGCCATTGAGACGGAGTGCGCGGGCCTGGCCGCCCAGCGCATCTCTCCCGCCGAGATCGACGCCCTGCGCATGGCGCTCGAAGCCATCGAGCAGGACCAGGCAGACGGCAACGACAGCGCCACCTCCGACCTGCAATTTCATCTGAGCATCGCGCGCGCCACGGGCAATGAACACTTTGTTGGCGCCCTCGCCCAGCTCGGCAAAACGCTCATCCCTCGCACGCGGATGGGACTGGAGCAGGTGGGTTACCTGAACGCTCCGGAACTGCGCGCCACCGTCAACCGCGAGCACCACAGCGTCTTTGACGCCATTGCCCGCAAAGACCCTGAAGCCGCGCGCGCTGCCATGCGCATGCACCTGTCAAACAGCCGCGAACGCCTGCGCCGCGCGCACGAAGCGGCCGGCACGCAAGCAGCGGCAACGGCGGGCTGAGTTGGCCCGAAGACCGTACAGTTGTACGACGTCTTATTACCCAGCACCAACCATCTCCCGCCCCAACGTATTGGCGCCGTTGATAAAGATTTGCATTCCCTCGCTCTCAGCCACGTAACCTGAGCTTGCACCGACCCCTCGTGGGTGCGCTCCGGTCGCGGAAGAGAGAGCCGCGGCCTTCTTGGCCCTGATGCTGCTGTCCCGAGTATCAGGGCGTTTCTTTTTGGCAGCCGTCACTCGATCCGCCTGCTCGAGCAATAAAAAAGCCCCGACTCGCGGGGCTTTTATGTTTGCGAGCGCTGCACTCAGCGATCGCGAGCCATCAGATGATAGCCGGCCAGCAGGATGACGGCGCCGGCCACCGAACCGACAAACCCCGCCGACTGGCCAGGCTCATACCAGCGCATCAACTGCCCGAGAAAGGCGGCCGCCAGCGCGCCGGCAATGCCAACCATGATCGTGAGGAGGAAGCCGCTCACACCCCGCCCTGGCGTGATCCACCGGGCCACAAGCCCGACCAGAAAGCCGATGAGGATGGTGATGCAGAGCAGTTGCATGGCAGTGGCTCCGTGGGTTGAGGCTGTCAGTGCGTTGCAGCCACATCCATCACGCGCTCCAGGCAGAAGCCCTGCCCGTAGATGGCGCGCAGGCGCAGGCCGTTCTCCGTGCCAAGCCGCAACTTCTTGCGCAGGCGTGAGACATGCGTATCGAGCGTGCGTGAATACGGGCTCAGCTCGCGGCCCCAGAGCGCGAGTTCGATGTCGGCGCGCGAGAGAACACGCCCCGCATTCGCGAACAGCAACAGCGCCAACTCAAATTCACGCGCATGCACTGACACCGAAGCATCATGCAGGCGGATGGAACGGTTCTGTCGATCGAGCGTGTACGGCCCCAGGCGAATCTCCGACGCTCTCACAGCCCGGCTCACGGCAAAGCGGCGGATCAACGCATCGAGCCGCGCCAGCAACTCAGGCGGACGGATATCACCTTGGAAGCACAGGTCTGCACCGTGGTTGAGCGCCTCTGCGGTTTCGGTATCGGCCTGGCCGTCGGCAAGGTAGACGATCGCCATACCAGGGCCGACGCGCTCGCGCACGGTACGCACCAGCGACAGCCCGGGCATGTCGTGCGCATGGGCACCGACCATCAACAGGTTGATGCCGTGCACATCAATGGCTTCAAAAACTTGGCGGGAGAGAAACAGCGGCACACATTCGAAGCGCGTGGGCTGCAGAGCGGAGTGGATCGCCTGCTGGCGGGCGAGGTGCGTGTCGATCAGACCGATTTTCATGGCTCGGTTTCGAGGTTGACTGCGTGCGGCGCGGTCAAGCGGTGGTGCGACGATGGTGCTGTGCATTGCCGTCGTCGCGACCACCGCCGCGCCACATGGATACATGCCGACCAGCCAGCCAGAAGCGTTCGACCTGCGGCGGGTTCCCGTCGCCGCGCAGGGCTTGATGCAGTTGGGCGCGAACGCGTTCGTAATCGCATTCGCTCAAAACATCGGTTGCAGTCTGGCTCAACATTCGTGGCGCCTCGGGCGTGTCTGTGCTCGGTTTTCCAAGGTGCCGTCGTCTCTCGACCGGCGTGTCACCGGCGCATGCTGTGCGGGTCGGCCAATGAACTGTAGGGCCGCCGCAGTGCCAAAATGCAAATGATTGAAAAGGAAATGTGGCAAAGGCCACACGAGACCGCGATGGCCTCAGGCGTCGTGGCGATGTGTGCCGCGCGGCAGCCACAATGTGAAGGTGGAACCCAGCCCCGGCGCGCTCTGCACGGCAATGCGGCCGCCGTGCCGGTCAACCACTGTCTTCACGAACACGAGGCCCAGCCCACTACCGGATGGCGCATTGGCCGCGCCCTCATGCAATCGATGGAACGGCTGGAACAACCGAGGCTGATCGGCAAGGGCAATGCCGGCACCCTGATCGGCCACGGCCACCGAGAACATCGCCTCGTCCTGCTCCACCGACACCGTCACCACAGAACCGGCCGCGCTGAACTTGATGGCGTTGTTAAGCAGATTCACCAGCGCGCGCACCAGCAAGCGCGGCTCGCCTCGCACGGTCGCTTCGATGTCGGCTACCACGCGCACTTCCACCTGGTGACGATTCGCGAGCGGCCAGACCTCATCGGCGGCATCGAGAACAAGGCCCAGCAGATCCACATCCACCAGCTTCAGTGTTTGCGATTCGGCACGCGCCAGGTCGATGAAAGCATCGGCCAGTTCGAGCGTGCGCGACGACAATTGCCCGATGCGCGAGAGCAGCGCCTCGCGATCCAACGCGCGGGATGTGTCTCGCTGCAGTTCAATCAGGGCGAGGATGGCACTCTGGGGCGAACGCATGTCGTGTGAGATGAAACGCAGCGCTTCCTCGCGGTGGCGCTCGGCCTGTCGCACCGGCGTGATGTCGGCAAAACTGACGATGATGTCGACGGGGCGACCCGCTTCGTCGCGCAACGCGGCAGCGTGCATCAACATCGAGCGGCCGTCGTGCGTTTGTAGCTCGACAGGTTCGAGCCCGGTGGGGTCGGCCAGCCAGCGCGCCCAGTAGTGCTCGCCAGCGGCGGGGTCGGGAAACGCACGCGCCAGCAGTGTCGGCAGGTCGCGCAACGCAGCCGCGCGGTTTTGACCGGGCGTCTGCAACTGGCCGGCGAGGTCCGCGCTGCGGCCATTCGCCAGGCGGATCGTGCCGTCGCGCGTGCAGACAACCGTGGCATCGGGCAGGCTCTCCAGCGCATCGGCCAGGAAACGGCGCAGCGCGCGCAGCTTGTCCGTGAGCGCGGCGACGGCATCCATGTGCGCACCCAGGGTGCGGCCGGTGCGAGTCAGCGGCGCGGTATCGCCCAACAGGCCGGGCTCGCGCGCCAGGCGCTGCATCTCGTCGCGCAGAAAGCGCAACGCGGCTTCCTGCTGACGCCAACTCCACAGCGGATACAACACCAGTGGGCCAACCAACGCAGCAAACGGCGGCAACCAGCGATTGCCGAACACGAGCACGCCAATCGCGCTCAACAACAACACGGCGGCACCCGTCATCGCCACGGCAAGCGCCATCCGCGGCGTGAGCCAACGCACCGCAAACGCGGTCATCAGCAGGGGAAGCAGCGTCATCGCCCAGAACACGCCTGGCGCCACCGGCAGAATGGCACTGCCGTCGAGTACCGTCTGCGTGGCATTGGCCAGCACTTCGACGCCGCTCATCGTGCGCGAAGGCGGCGTCGCAAAGATATCGGACACGCCCGATGCCGTCGCCCCGATCAGCACCAGCTTGCCGGCAAGCGCCTCGGGCGGCACGTGGCCGTTGAGCACGTCCAGCGCCGGCACATGCCGGTATGTACCGGCCGGCCCGGCAAAATTCAGGCGAATATGCGCCCGCCGCGTCCAGCCGCCGGCATCGGTCTCCACATCAGGCAGCGCCGGTATGGAGGCCGGCGGTCGCAGCGCCTGCCGCGCGAGCTGCACGGCAAGATGGTCCAGCACATGCGCACGCGGGCCCTCGGCCAGGTATATGCCGCGCACCACGCTGTCCGCATCGGGGGCGGCATTGATATGCGCGACGGACGCGTTGATACCGAGAAACGGATAGTGATACACGCGCCCGTGCTCCGTCCGTTCAGGCAGCGCAGGCAGGATGACGTGTCCAGCCTGCTCGATGGCGGCGGTCAAAGCCCGATCCCCTTCGGGCTGCGCAAGATCGGGTTCGATCAACAGAATATCGACACCGATGGCGCGTGGCTGCGCCTGCCCGACGCGCGCAATCAGATCGGCCAGGCGGGCGCGCGGCCAGGGCCAGCGTCCCACCGCATCGAGACTTTGGTCATCAATGGCAACGATGACGATATCGTCGCGCGGGGCATGCCCGTGCAGCGTGACGGCGGTGTCGTACAGGGCGGCGTCAAGCCGGGCAACCACGCTCCAGCGCACCGCACCCAACGTCAGCAGCGCAGCCAGCACCACCAGCACACCCCACTCCACCAGCGCGCGCCGCCCAAGGCTGCGCACGTCCGATTTGGCGGGTACGGGTTCAGTCATTGAGAAGGAGATTGCTGCCGCCGCTCTGCACCGGGCTGCGCGCGGAATCGCCGACGAAGGTGCCGACGTCAATGCGCTGCGGCTTGGCGTAGACCACCGATGCCGCATCGCCCAGGTCTACGCCGGTGCGGATGTAATACACGCCGGACGGCGGCCGCGGAATGGTGGCCTCGTTGCCTTCGCTCACAACGTCGGCGATGGGCTTGGCGAAGCTTGTGTCGCCGGCCAGTTGCACACGCGTGCGCGCGCCAGATGCCGCCAGCTCGGGCGACAGCGCAGACCAGTGGGCGTGCAGCTTGCCATCGTTGCCCGCTTCCACGGCGGCTGTCGGCACGGCATCCGGCGGAATGTCGAGCACGCGAAAACGCAGCGCGTCGCTCCACGGGCCAGTTTTGCCGTCCGCGGCCACGGAGCGCACACGCCACCACCATGTGCCTGCCGTCAATGGCTTGGTCAGACGCACATCGTTGGCATGCTGCTGAATGGCTGGCGAGGCGAAGGTCTCAGTGTCCGCGACTTCCATGTCGTAGCTGCCGGCATCGGACACGGCAGCCCATGCGAACGCCACGTCGCCGCTGCGGTAGGTCCGGCCGCTAGCGGGCTGGATCGTATATGGCGCTTCCGGGTGCAGGCGCACGGTGAACGGCCGCGTGGCCGACTCGCTTGTCAGCCCGAGCGCATCGATGCTTTGCACGACGAGCGTGTAGTCGCCGTCCTCGTCGCCGCAGAGCGTTACCGCGGGCGTCTTGCTCGATTGATAGGCGCTGAGTTCGGTCAGCGCGGCATCGCGCGCCACGGCAGCGCGATAGCCGACCGCGCCCTTGACCGGCTGCCACGTCGCGCGCAAGCATGGTGTCTGCACAAGTTCGGGAATGGCGTTCAGCTTGGGCGCCGCGGGCAGCGCTGCCCGCTTGAGATGCCCAGCCGATGCCTGCACGCCAAAGCCGGCCTTGATCGCCTGCTTCTGGCGACCGGCGGTCGTGGCCACCTCGCCTTCGAGCACGGAACTCGTCGATACGGCTTCGCTCGCCTGCACGCGGAAACGTGTACCGCGCACACCCGTCACCAGCGCCGGCGTGGAAATCTCGTACCGGCCCACGCCGTTCTTCCTGGGCGAGACATTGGATTCGGCCTCGCCCTGCTTCACGTGCACACGCACATCGATCAGCCCGGCACGCGCAAATGCTCGCACACGCGACAGCGCCACGTGGCTGCCCGGCGGCACCGTAACGCGCGTGCCGTCATCAAATGACAGGGTAACGGCGCCCTTGTCGCCGGTATCAATCTGCGACGCTTCTGCGAGCTTCATGCCCGCTTGCAGAGGCTTGCCGCCGGACGTTGCATCGCGGGCAAACACCACCTGCGCCGCCGCCGGCACCACCGGAATACGATCGAACGGAATCCGAAGGAGCGAGCCAGGCTTCAACCGATACGGATCTGCCACATGGTTGCGCTGCTGCAGCAAGCGCCAGCCTTCGACGCTGTCCATGTAACGCGCCGCGAGGTTGATCAGCGTGTCGCCCTGCTGCACGCGATAGAGGAAATCGGTGCCATCGGCGCCGGAAGGCTGAGCCGTCGCCGCCTGCCACACGCCGCCAAAAAGAACGAACGCGCCGACAAACGCGGCGCGCCCAATCAAACCACCCCAGATTGCGTCAGCTTGCTTCACCATCTTCCTGCGTGGTTTCGAGGCGATAGCCATGCGAATACACCGAGACCAGCCGCACGCCATTCTTCTGATTGAGATCGAGTTTGAGCCGCAGCTTGGAGATATGCGTGGCCAGCGTGCGCGAATCCGGGCCAATGCTGCGCCCCCAGACCGCCTGCTCGATCAGCTCACGCGGCACCAGCTTGCCGACATTACGGAACAGGTAAAGCCCAAGATCAAACTCGCGCGGCGACAGCTCGACCTGTGAGCCATTCAGCGTCAGCACGCGCCCGACCGGGTCCACCGCATACGGGCCGACGCGAATGCGCTCAAGCGATTCGCCCGTGCGCGGTGCAGCGCGGCGCAGCAGCGCACCCACGCGCGCCACCAGCTCGGCGCGGCGCACCGGCTTGATGACGTAATCGTCCGCGCCGGCGGCCAGCCCGCGCACCACATCGTCTTCGAGCGACCGGTTGGTCAGGAACAGCACCGGCAGCGCCGGGCCGACTGTCTGCCGCACCCAGCTTACAAGCTGAATGCCGCTGATATCAGGCAACTGCCAGTCGAGCAGCAGCAGGTCGAACGTGCGATCCCGCAGCGCCTTGACGAAGGCATCCCCGTTACTGAAACACTCGCATTCGTATCCGGACGAAACCAGGATCTCGCGGATCAAATCGGACTGCGCCTGGTTGTCTTCTACCGAGGCAATTCGTATCGCCATCTGGACTGCCCTTTCCCCGTAACGGGTCCGGCTATCGCTATGCGGAATGCCGGGTCACTCCCTTGGTCGTTGTGATCGGGGTCCCGGACCGGTGCATCGGTGTTCGATCCACCAGCCACCATTGGCGCGACATGTGCCCGCCGCGCAAGACCTTACCCACGCCCCACCAGCATGTATCGCACACCGGCTTGAGCCCAGCTCATGCTAAAAGGCCGCCCCCGTCATATTGCAAACAATTGTGAAAAGCTAAGCGCAGAGCCGAGTTTCCATGGCGTTCTATCATTTTTTATCACGCCATTACAAGGTGCGAGTTCTCAGGAAGTACAGGAGCGGGCCCACGGGCTGGTGGGGCTACCGGGTATACGCTGCCCGGGATCCCCGTTTCCGAACCTTCCGCTAGCGCGCTTGCCCGCGCGTCCAAGCCGCGGTCGCCGCCCAGAATCCAAGCGCCGCCAAGCTGAGCACCGCCCCCAGGACACACACTCCCGACCACCCTGCCGACGCATACACCGCAGTCGAAGCCATCGCCCCCAGCCCGCTTCCTGCCGCGTAAAAGAGCATGTACGCCCCAACCAGCCGGCTTTGCGCTTCCGGCTGCAAGCGGAAAATCAGACTCTGATTCAGCACGTGCACGGCTTGGCCACCCAGGTCCAACAGGATCACGCCGGCGATCAGCCACGCCAGATGCTGCAATCCGAGACCGAGCGGCCACCACGCGAGCAGCAACAAACCCAGCGCGACGCCGGTGGCCGTCTGCGCCCAACCACGGTCCGCCAGATGCCCGGCTCGCGCGGCAGCCAGTGCGCCAATCGCTCCAACCAAACCGAATGCACCGATGCCTGCCGGTGAGAGCGCATAGGGAGGAGCGCTCAAAGCGATCGCCATCGCGCTCCAGAACACATTGAACGCCGCGAACATCAACAAACCGATCAGGCCGCGTACCTGCAACACACGTTCGGTCAGCAAGAGTTGCCACATCGAGCGCAGGAGCGCGGCGTATCTCATGGGCGAAAGCGCAGTCGGCGGCGCAGGCAACGAGCGCCAGAGCATAAAGAGCATCGCTGCCGAGAGGCAGGCTGACACCGTATAGACGGCACGCCAGCCGGCGGCATCCGCGATCCAGCCAGCAACGGCCCGCGCCAGCAAAAGACCGATCACGACCCCACCCTGTACCGCGCCAACCACACGCCCGCGCTCTGTCGATTGCGCCAACGCGGCAGCGCAGGCGATCAGTCCTTGCGTCATCGCTGTGCCAAGCAAACCAACGGAGAACATGCCGAGCAACAACCACCAGCGCACCTCTGCACGTGCCACCGCGAGCAACGCCAGCGTGAGCAAGACGAGCTGCACCAACAGCAGCGGCTTGCGCGGCCAGCGATCCCCCAGCGGCACGACGAGCGCCAGGGCAAGTGCACAGCCAGCTTGTGTCGCGCCGATGATGCCGCCCGCCCATGCATCGCTAAGTGCGAACTCACGGGCCAATGGTTCGAGCAACGGCTGGGCAAAGTAGACATTCGATACGCTAGCCGCTGCGCAAAGCGCCAGCATGACAACCCACGCGCGGGGCAGCGCTGGGGAGGAAAAGGCACGCTCGGTCGACGAATGTTCGGCAACGCAGTCAGAGGGCATCGGCTGTCTCACATGGTTTCAAGTTAAAACCACTTGAGTCTAGGCAACCCAGTTTTTTCATGCAACCACTTAACCGAGGGGGGATTGGCTGGCGATGCCGTCTGGGTCTGCGCCAACGCCGCGGTGACGCACTGTCCAAACTGAGGAATGCAGGACGGAGACGTTAAGCCGAAGCACGCGCATCGCGCACGGTGCAAAAACAAAAAGCCCCGAACCAGTCGGGGCTTTTTTCTTGCATTCTGGAGGCGGAGGCCGGAATCGAACCGGCGTACACGGCTTTGCAGGCCGCTGCATAACCACTTTGCTACCCCGCCAGGGGCTCAGCACCGCATTGTAGCAATTCGTGAAGAACCGCGTGCTTGCCGTGCCGATAAAGAAAAAGGGAAGCAAGGCTTCCCTTCGGGATTGGAGCGGGAAACGAGGCTCGAACTCGCGACCTCAACCTTGGCAAGGTTGCGCTCTACCAACTGAGCTATTCCCGCGTAACCGGTTATGCCGCCGTGCCATCACATCAACACGGCCACACATTTCAAACTGGAGCGGGAAACGAGGCTCGAACTCGCGACCTCAACCTTGGCAAGGTTGCGCTCTACCAACTGAGCTATTCCCGCATTTTGGCTATCAGCACTGCCGTACAACCTTTGTGCTGCCAGACCGTTTGCGTCACATCACTGCAACGCGAGAACGAAATTATGGCAAAGAAAGCTCGTCCTCGTCAACAGTTTTGCGCAAGAGTTTTTACAGGCTCATTTTGCGCGCTCGCGAATCTGTGGCCAGGCGAGCTTCATGTAGTACGCCATCGACCACAGCGTGAGCACCGCCGCCACGTAAATCAGCCACGTGCCCCACACCTGCGCATCGATCATGCCGAACAGGCGACCCTCGAACAGCAGCAACGGAATCGCGATCATCTGGAAGGTCGTCTTCAGCTTGCCGAGGAAGTTGACGGCCACGCTCTTCGACGCGCCAATTTGCGCCATCCACTCACGCAGGGCAGAGATGGTGATCTCACGGCCAATGATGACGAGTGCGATGACGTCGGACACGCGGCCCAATGACAGCAGCACCAGCAGCGCGGCGGCCACCATCAGCTTGTCGGCCACCGGATCGAGGAAGGCTCCGAAAGCAGAGGTCTGGTTCCAGCGGCGGGCAAGAAAGCCGTCGAACCAATCGGTGAGGCTTGCAACGATGAAGAACACCGCAGCCGTCAGGTTCTTGGCGGGCAGTGCCATCCAGGTGTCCGGCACGTAGAACACGCCCACCACCAGCGGGATCATGGCCACACGCAACCAGGTCAGGAGGATCGGGAAGTTGAAAGGCATGGCAAATCGAGAGGACAACCGCCGCGCAAGCGCAAACCAACGCGACAAGATGGGGCATTGTCGCCGATCAATGCAACTGACGGTAGATTTCTTCGGCCAGAGTCTGCGAGATACCTTCCACCGTGGCGAGTTCGTCGACGCTTGCGGCCATCACGCCACGCAGGCCACCAAAGCGCGCCAGCAAACGCTGCCGGCGCTTGGCGCCGATGCCTTCGATCTCTTCCAGCCGCGACGTATTGCGCGCCTTGGCCCGCTTGGCACGCATGCCGGTGATGGCAAAGCGGTGCGCTTCGTCGCGAATCTGCGCGACGAGCATCAGTGCGGCGCTGCCCTGCCCCAACTCCAGTGACGGACGGCCATCGGCGAAGATGAGCGTTTCCAGGCCGACCTTGCGCCCCTCTCCCTTGGCCACGCCGACGAGCAATCCAATATCCAGCCCCAGCTCCTCAAAGACCTGGCGCGCGACTTCCACCTGCCCCTTGCCGCCGTCGATCAGCACAATGCCGGGCATGTTCGGGGTGTCTTCGCCAGCCTGCTCGACGATCTTTTGATAGCGGCGTGTGAGGACTTGCCGCATGGCCGCGTAGTCGTCGCCCGGGGTGATGTCCTGAATGTTGTACCGGCGGTACTCGCTGTTTTGCATGGCGTGGCTGTGGAAAACCACGCACGAGGCTTGCGTGGCCTCACCGGCGGTGTGGCTGATGTCGAAGCACTCGACGCGCAGCGCGGCCAGGTCTTCGAGGTCAATGCCGATGGTCTCGGCCAGCGCGAGTGTGCGGGCCTGCTGGCTGCCTTGCTCGGAAAGCCGGCGCATCAGCGACAGCTCGGCGCCCTTCTCCGCCATCTCCAGCCACGCGCGGCGCCCGCCCTGTGGCTGGCGCACAACCGAAACGCGACGCCCGGCCTGCTCGGCCAACGTGTCGATCAACTCGGTTGCGTGAATCTGATGACTGACCACCAACACTGGCGGCACAAACTGATCGAGATAGTGCTGCGCAACGAAGGCTTCGAGGATGTCGCTGGCCATGCGTTCGGCATCGCGTGCTATCTCTGCGGCAGCCTCACCGTCGGCTTCGACATCCACGCCGACAATGGCGGCGCCCTCTTCCACGTGCGTGGGGAAGTAAGCCTTGTCACCCAGATGGCGCCCGCCGCGCACCATCGCGAGGTTCACGCAGGCGTGGCCGCCCTTGATGGCAACCGCCAGGATGTCGATGTCGCTGGCATGGCCGACTTCTTCCACCGACTGCTGCTTGAGCACCGTCGACAATGCGCCGATCTGGTCTCGCACGATGGCGGCTTGCTCGAACTCCAGCGACTCGGCGTAGCGCTGCATCTTGTCCTGCAGCGTCTGCATGACTTCGTCCTGACGGCCTTGCAGGAAACCGGCCGCGTTGGCGACGTCGCGTGCGTAATCCTCTGCGCTGATCGCCTGTACACACGGGCCGCTGCAGCGATGGATCTGATGCAGCAGGCACGGCCGCGTGCGGTTGTTGAAGACCGTGTCTTCGCACGTGCGGAGCTGGAACACCTTCTGCAGAATCTGCATGCTCTCTCGCACGGCATGCGCACTCGGGAATGGGCCGAAATACTGATGCCTGCGGTCGGTCGCGCCGCGGTAATACGCCATGCGCGGATACGCGTGCTGCGTGAGTTTCAGATACGGATACGACTTATCGTCGCGAAACAGGATGTTGTAGCGCGGCGCCAGCGCCTTGATGAGGTTGTTCTCGAGCAGCAGCGCTTCGGCCTCGCTGCGCACGACCGTGGTATCGATGCGCGCGATCTTCGCCACCATCATCGCGATGCGCGGCGAAAGCAGCGTTTTGTTGAAGTAGCTCGACACGCGCTTCTTGAGGTCGCGTGCCTTGCCCACATAGAGCACGTTGCCCTGCGCATCAAAGTAGCGATACACGCCCGGCAGGTTCGGCAGGCGCGCGATGTGCGCTTTAGCGTCGAACTCGGGCACGTTTGCAGGCGCGCTGGGCTTGACGCTCTCGGGCGTCTCGGAGGGCTGGGGTTGCGTGGGGTCGGACGACATGGCGTTCGCTGGATCAGAGGCCGTCAGTGTAGAACAAGCCGCCGACTACAATGTCGGCCCATCTTCTTCGCTGTCCGGCTAGCCTTCCTGCATGCGCACCATCACATCCTGGGATCTCTTCTGCCGCGTCGTCGACAACTACGGCGACATTGGCGTCTGCTGGCGACTGGCTCGCCAGCTTGTGCAGGAGCACGGGCACACCGTCCGCCTGTGGGTCGACGACCTTCGCTCATTCGAAAAGATCTGCCCCACTGTTGACGCAAAGGCCGATGCGCAGCGCGTCTCGGGCGTGGACATTCGCCACTGGGTTGACGATGCGCAGGCCGCCAGCCTGCTCGCTGCCGACGCGCACCCCGCGCTGCACGACGTGGTGATCGGCGCCTTCGCATGCGCCGTCCCCGAGCCCATGCTGAAGCTCATGGCCGAGCGGGCATCCCAAGGATCGGCGCCGGTTTGGATCAACCTCGAATACCTGAGCGCCGAGAACTGGGTCTCCGAGCATCACGCGATGCAGTCGCCACATATGCGGCTGCCGCTCGTCAAACACTTCTTTTTCCCCGGCTTCGCCCGCAACACCGGCGGCGTCCTGCGGGAATCGCATCTGGGCGCCCAACGCAAGACGTTCGAGGCGAGCCCCGCCGCCCACCAGGCGTTGTGGCACCGGCTTGGCGTCGACGACCTGATGCGCGACAGCCCTGACGCCCTGCGCGTGAGCCTGTTCGCCTATGCCAACCCGGCACTGCCAACGCTGGTCGCTCAATGGGAGGCGTCGCCCCAGCCGGTGATTTGCCTAGTCCCGGAAGGCTTGGCCGCCCAGCAGATCGCCGAGCTGTTGGGTGACGCCCGTGGCGCCAAGACGGGCGCCCGCTGGACGCGCGGCAACCTGAGCGCGGCGGTCGTGCCGTTCGTGCCACAGGAGCACTACGACCCGCTGCTCTGGGCGTGCGACATCAATTTCGTGCGCGGAGAAGACTCATTCGTGCGCGCCCAATGGGCGCTGAAGCCCTTTGTTTGGCACATCTATCCTCAAAGCGACGAGGTGCACCTCACGAAGCTGGACGCCTTTCTGGCGCGCTATACCACCGCCCTGGCAGAGGCCGACGCCAAGGCGCTCGTCGCCTTCTGGCACGCCTGGAATGGTGCGCCCGCATCACTCAACTGGGCGCACTTTGCAGCTACGGCGGCGCGCCTGCGCGCACGGGCCGTCACCTGGGAACAAAGCTTGATGCAACTAGGCGATCTCGCCGCGAATTTGGTGGCATTTTGCCAAAAACAGGTAAAATAGCGGGCTGATCTGTATGCGACCCCCGGCTCTGACCTGGTTCGCGCGGCCCGGAGGGTATCGCGCGGTGCTTCGTTGCTTGGCGCGCATCGAACCCTCTTACTCTCAGGAAATGTGAAATGGCTTTGAAAATCGCGCAGGAACTCCGCGCTGGCAACGTGTTCATGATCGGCAACGACGCAATGGTCGTTCTCAAGACCGAGTACAGCCGTTCGGGCCGTTCGGGCGCCGTCGTCAAGATGAAGTACAAGAACCTGCTGACGGGCGCAGGCGGCGAGTCGGTGTTCAACGCCGACGACAAGATGGACCAAGTCATCCTCGAGAAGAAGGAAGCCGAGTACTCCTACTTCGACGGCACGATGTACGTGTTCATGGACCCGGTCACCTACGAACAGTACAACGTTGAGCCGGCCGCCATGGGCAGCGCGCTGAACTACCTGCAAGACGGCATGAAGGTCGAAGTGACGTTCTACAACGAGAACGCCATCTCGGTGGAACTGCCGACGACGGTTGTCCGCGAAATCGTCTACACCGAACCGGCCGTCAAGGGCGACACGTCGTCGGGCAAGGTTCTGAAGGCGGCTCGCATCAACGACAATGAAGAATTCACGATCATGGTCCCGCTGTTCTGCAACATCGGCGAGAAGATC
Source organism: Ralstonia pickettii (assembly GCF_000607165.1). Classification (GTDB taxonomy): domain Bacteria; phylum Pseudomonadota; class Gammaproteobacteria; order Burkholderiales; family Burkholderiaceae; genus Ralstonia; species Ralstonia holmesii. The sequence goes on from NZ_JFZG01000006.1 coordinate 226,637, forward strand.
GAAATCGACACGCGTACCGACGAGTACCGCAGCCGCGCCAAGTAAGCTGGCGTCGCAGTAAGAAGAAAGGCTCCCTCGGGAGCCTTTTTCTTTTGCGATCAATCTTCTTGGCGTTTGGACGCTACTTGATGAGTTTCGCCTCGCGCAACGTACGCAGCGCCTGCTTGTAAGCCGATTGCTGCTGCAGCTTCGCCCAGTCCTTCACGGCGCGACCACCAAACAACCGCCGCACGCGCCGCTGCGACGCCTTGCCCATCGGCACATCCAACTCGCCGAGCAGTTGATCGGCCTTTTCCGGCGCATTGCAGATCAGCACCATGTCGCAGCCGGCCGTGAGCGCCGCTCGTGCGCCATCGACGACCGTGCCGGCAACGCTCGCGCCTTCCATGCTCAGGTCATCACTGAAGATCACGCCGTCGAAGTTGAAATGCGCGCGCAGCATGTCCTGCAGCCAGAAGCGAGAGAAGCCCGCCGGATTCGGATCGACCGCCGAGTAAATCACGTGCGCCGGCATCACTGACTGCAGGCCGATTCCCATCCACCCGTAGGGCTGCGCGTCGTCAGCGAGGATAGCCTCCAGCGGGCGCTCGTCCACCGGCACGGCGATGTGCGAATCAGCCTGGACGTAGCCGTGGCCGGGGAAATGCTTGCCGCAGTTCGACATGCCGGCTAGGCGCAGGCCCAGTGTCAGGTGGTTGGCCAGCATCGTTACCACGCGCGGGTCGCGATGGAACGCGCGATCGCCGATCACGCTGCTGCTACCGTAGTCGAGATCGAGCACGGGCGTGAAGCTCAGGTCGATATCGCACGCGCGCAGTTCGGCGGCCAGCACGTAGCCGCAAGCCGTGGCAACGCGCGTCGCGGCCAGCACGTCGGTGTCCCAGAGCTTGCCCAGCGCGCCCATGGCGGGTAGATGCGTGAAACCGTCGGTCTTGGCGCGCTGCACGCGACCGCCTTCGTGGTCGATGCAAATCAGCACGTCGTTGCGAATCGCGCGAATGGCCTGCGTGAGCGCCGTCAATTGCGCGCGCGATTCAAAGTTGCGCGCAAACAGGATCACGCCGCCCGTCAGCGGATGGGCAATGCGTCGAACATCGTCGGGGCCGAGTTCCAGGCCGGCAACATCCAGAACGATCGGGCCCGGGTGCTTCTGCTTCTTGGTTTGAGTCATGCGGAGGATTTCGTTTGCAACTCGGCAACGGCGAAGGCGACTGCATAGTCGCGTTCGTCCGTCACACTGATCTGGATATGAAGGCCGTGCTGCGTGATCCAGTCGGCCAGTTCGCCGCTATAGCGCACCACAGGTTGGCCGGATGGCAAGTTCAGCGTCTGTACCGCCCGCCACGTCATCGGCCAGCGCATTCCCAGGCCGATGGCCTTGGACACGGCTTCCTTGGCGGCAAAACGCGTGGCAAGGAACGCAAGGCCACGCCGCTCGGAGCGCGCCTTCCGGGCATGGTAGACACGCAGCTCATCGGGCCCGAGCACCTTTTCGGCAAAGCGGCCGTTAGTCCGCTGCATCACGCCTTCGACGCGCTCGATCTGGATGATGTCGGTGCCGATGCCGTAAATCGCACCGGACGCCGCGGCGGCGGCGCGTTCGTTCATACGGGCACGCCCGGGTGTGCGGCCGCCGGCGTGGTGGACGACAGCCGCGCCGCGACCATGATCGCCTTCATCTCGCGCACCGCGTTCTGCCAACCGGCAAACACCGCGTGCGCAACGACGGCGTGGCCGATGTTGAGTTCGTGAATGCCAGCGATGGCCGCAATCGGCTGCACGTTCGTGTAGTGGAGGCCGTGGCCTGCGTTCACGCGCACGCCCCAGCGGATACCTTCTTCCACCGCGGTTTCGATGCGAACGAGCTCTGCCCGGAGCTCGGCGTCGTCCGTAGCTTCGGCATAGCGGCCCGTGTGTAATTCGATGACGGGCGCGCCGGCAGCGGCCGCCGCCTCGATCTGTGCCGCATCCGGATCGATGAACAGCGACACGCGGATGCCCGCATCGGCCAGTTGCTTGCAAGCGGCTTGCACCTTGGCGAAACCACCCACCACGTCCAAGCCGCCTTCGGTGGTGACTTCCTGGCGGCGCTCGGGCACGAGGCAGACATCCTGCGGGCCGATGTCGCACGCGATGTCGAGCATCTCCTGCGTGACGGCGCACTCCAGGTTCATGCGCGTGCGCAGTTGCGGCCGCAGCGCGCGTACGTCGGCGTCCTTGATGTGGCGACGATCTTCGCGCAGATGCAGGGTGATGAGGTCGGCGCCGGCTTCTTCAGCCAACAGCGCCGCGGCGATCGGGTCCGGGTAAGTGGTACCGCGCGCGTTGCGCAGCGTGGCGACGTGGTCGATGTTGATGCCCAGGTCGATGATTCCCGGCGAGGCATGAAAGATCATAGTTTCTGCAAGTCGATCAGGATCTGGCGCGTCGAAAGCGGCGTGCCGTGCAAATGATAATGCAGCAGGAAACGCATCAGGCTGCGGCTTTGCTGCGCGGTCGTTGGGCGTGACGCGTAATCGTCATGTTCCATGTCGATCAGCGTCTGGCCCCGCAAAACAGGCCAGGACGATGGATCGCTCGGCAGCGTCCGTCGGATGCCGCGCTCCGGGTGATAGACATATTCGGCGTCGGCTTGCACCGGCTCACCGTCGATGCAGCGGTCGAGCCGTGCAGCGAAGCCAGTCTCACGTAGCAGCACACGTTCGAACGCGCGTAGCGTGAAGGCCGCGGGTTCACCATGAGCAAGCTTGTTGAGCGCTTCGACGTAGTGTGAGAACAGTACCGGGTGGCCGTCTTCGCGGGCGACGAACTTGACGAGCAGTTCGTTCAGATAGAAACCGGATAGCAGCCCCTCCCCGCCCAACGGCAGCATGCCGCCGACCCACTCGGCACGGGTCAGCGTGCGCACATCACCTCGCCCGCTCCAGGAAAGCGACAGCGGCTGAAATGTCTGCAGCACCGCGCGCAGGGCCGAATGCGGTCGCTTCGCCCCCTTGGCGACCAACGCCATGCGCCCATAGTCCGGCGTGAAGACATCGATAATGAGGCTGGTTTCCCGATATGGGTAACTGTGCAGCACGAAGGCCGGCTGCGCAGCGACGCGTGTTTCGGAACGCCCGGCAGGAAAGCTCTTGCGCGGCGCGGCGCCGGCTACGCTTTCCTCGGCGAGCCATTCCGCGGCCTCGTCCGGAATCGGATCGGATCGTCCCGCCATCGAGCGTGTGTAGAGTGGCCCGGCTGAGTGGTTACTCGTAGCCGTAGGCGCGCAGGCCGGCTTCGTTGTCGGCCCAACCGCTCTTGACCTTGATCCAGACCTCCAGATACACCTTGCCGTCGAACAGTTTTTCCATGTCCATGCGGGCTTCAGTGGAGATCTGCTTGAGCTTGGCACCCTTCGCGCCAATGATCATCGCCTTGTGCGCATCGCGGTCAACCAAGATGGTCACGAATACTCGGCGCAGGCGGCCTTCGGTCTCGAATTTGTCGACGATGACGGTGCTGGAATACGGCAATTCGTCGCCAGTCCAGCGGAAGACCTTCTCGCGAACAATTTCTGCGGCCAGGAAGCGCTCGCTGCGATCGGTCAGCGCTTCCGGGTCGTACATCGGTTCGCCTTCCGGCAGGTACGGGCGCACGATGCCGAGCAAGCGGTCGATGTCGTCGCGGTTCTTGGCCGACATCGGCACGATTTCGGCAAACGGAAACACCTGTGCCATGTCCTGCAGGAACACGGCGACCATCTCGGCGCGCGTGTATGCGTCGAGCCGATCGACCTTGTTGACAATCAGGATCACGGGCGTCTCGCGCGGCAGCAGCGAGAGCACCTTCTCGTCGTCCGGGCCATAGCGGCCCGCTTCAACCACGAACAACACGGCATCCACCGACGTAAGCGTGGAGGTGACTGCGCGGTTCAGCGAGCGGTTCAGCGCCGTGGCGTGGCGTGTCTGAAAGCCCGGCGTATCGACGAAGACGAACTGGGCGTCATCGGTCGTCTGAATGCCAGTGATGCGGTGGCGCGTGGTCTGCGCCTTGCGCGATGTGATGCTGACTTTCTGGCCCACCAGGGCATTCATCAGCGTGGATTTGCCGACGTTCGGCCGCCCAACAATGGCGACCATGCCGCAGCGGAACCCCTCCGGCACACCAGATTCTGGCTGCGGAGGTTGCAATGGGGTGTCGCTCATTTATCTGATCATTCCTTCAACCTGAGAGACAACTGCGGATCGGGCGGCGTAGCCTGCTTGCGCGTCTTGCCGGTGCGCTCGGCGCGGCTGCGCTTGACGAGCTGCGGCACTAGGCGATGCGCTTCATCCAGGGCCAGCTTGGCCGCCGATTGCTCGGCCGCGCGCCGCGATGCCCCGCTGCCAGAGACGCGAATCTCCAGCTTCGGGATCGAGCACTCGACCTCGAACTGCTGATTATGCGCCGCGCCGTGGGTAGCAACCACCGTGTACAGCGGCAACGCAATCTTGTGACCTTGGAGGTACTCCTGCAACAGCGTCTTGGCGTCCTTGCCGAGCGTGCGCGGGTCGACCTGTTCAAGGATCGGGATATAGAGTTTGCGGATCAGGGTGCGGGCAGCATCGAAGCCGCCGTCGAGGAACACCGCCCCGAAAATCGCTTCGAGCGCATCAGCCAGGATCGAAGGCCGGCGGAAACCACCGCTCTTCAATTCACCTTCGCCCAAACGTAGGGCATCGGGCAACAGCAACATCTGCGCAATCTCGTACAGCGCCTGCTGCTTGACCAGATTGGCCCGCACGCGCGAGAGATCGCCCTCATCCAACTTGCCGAACATGCCGTAGAGCATGTCGGCGACGGCGCAATTCAGGATTGAATCGCCAAGAAATTCCAGGCGCTCGTTGTGCATCGCGCTGTGGCTGCGATGGGTGAGCGCCTGCTGCAGCAACTCCGGTTTGCTGAAGCGGTAGCCAAGACGTTGCTGTAGTGCATCCAAACTCATGTCAACGCTGGGTCCCCGAATAGGTGATCACCAGACCGATGGGGCCATACAACGGGATATCTCGCTTATAGGAGAAACGCACTGCCTGGATGGAACCACTGCCATCCAGCACTTCCAGATCTTCACCCTTGATCGACGTGATGTCGTCGATCGCGGCTTGCTTGTCAAAGGCGTTGGCCACTTCTTCGCGCGTGCTTGCACGTTCACGCGCCTGCTTCACGGCGCGCGTGATGGCTTGATATTCCATCAGGCTTGGGACGGATCGAATAGCCGGCAGCACAAACGTGATCAGCACAATGATGCCGATCAGGATGCCGAACATCGTAATCCCGCGCGACGGGCGTTTCAGACCGGCCTGACGAATCCGCATTGCATTTCCCCCGTTGTGCAATTGCCGAGTTTCAATAAGAGCTTTTTGCATCACTTACCGGATCAATGGAAAGCACCGATCCGCTTCAGGTCACCCAGGTTCATCCAGATGAAGAACGCTTTCCCGACGATGTTCTTGTCCGGCACGAAACCCCAGTAACGGGAGTCCGCACTGTTGTCGCGATTATCGCCCATCATGAAATAGTGACCTGCAGGTACCTTGCAGGTGAAACCGGTCTGATTGTAAGTGCAGTTTTCGCGGAACGGAAAATCGTCCGGACCGGAGACATAAGCGGGGCGGTCGGCGTCGTTCAGGATGTTGTGCGTGACGTTGCCGAACGTCTCCTGATACTGCTTCGAGTACGTCAAGCGCTCGCCATCGAGGTAATCGGACTGCGGTGCGTAGGTGGCCGGTTGGCCATTCACGGTCAGGCGCTTGTTGTCGTACTTCACCACGTCGCCGGGCACGCCGATCACGCGCTTGATGTAGTCCATCGACTCGTCTTTCGGATAGCGAAAGACCATCACGTCGCCGCGTTGCGGTTGATTCAACTCGACGATCTTCTTGTTCACGATGGGCAAACGGATGCCATACGTGTACTTGTTGACGAGGATGAAATCACCGATCTGCAGCGTGGGAATCATCGAGCCCGACGGAATCTTGAACGGCTCGATCACGAACGAGCGCAGCAGGAACACTGCGGCGATGACCGGGAAGAAACTGGCCGTGTACTCCAGCCACCAGGGCTGGCGCAGCTTGTCTTCAGCCAGTTGCAGACGCGCGGCACCGATGTCGCCACCGCCGCCGTACTGCGCTTGCACCTGCGCACGCGCGTCGAATTCAGCCAGTGCCGCGGCCGCAGCCGCCTGACGCTGGCGCTGGAACACGAGCTTGTCAGCCACCCACGCAATACCGGTGAGGACGACGAGAACAAACAGAATCAGGGCGAAGTTCATGGATGAGAGATCGTCCGAGCGATGTCTGGATTATTTTTCTTCGACGCGCAGGATGGCCAGGAAGGCCTCTTGCGGAATTTCAACGGTACCAACCTGCTTCATGCGCTTCTTGCCCTCTTTCTGCTTTTCGAGAAGCTTCTTCTTGCGCGAGATATCACCGCCGTAGCACTTGGCCAGCACGTTTTTGCGCAGCGCCTTGACGTTTTCGCGGGCGATCACATTGGCGCCAATGGCTGCCTGGATTGCCACGTCGTACATCTGGCGCGGAATGATCTCGCGCATCTTGGCGGCCACTTCACGGCCACGGTACGTACTGTTTGAACGGTGGACGATGATGGACAGCGCATCGACCTTGTCGCCGTTGATCAGGATGTCGACCTTGACCACGTCCGACACGCGGTACTCCTTGAACTCGTAATCCATCGACGCATAACCGCGCGAAACGGATTTCAGCCGGTCGAAGAAGTCCAGCACGATCTCGCCCATCGGGATCTCATACGTCAGCTGAACTTGGCGGCCGTGGTAGCTCATGTTGATCTGTGAGCCGCGCTTCTGCTCGCACAACGTAATCACGGCGCCCACGTAATCCTGCGGCATGTACAGATTGACCGTGACGATCGGTTCGAGAATCGCCTCGATCTTGCTCGGGTCCGCGGGCATCTTGGCGGGGTTTTCCACCTGCATCATCGTGCCGTCGCGCAGTTGCACCTGATAGACCACCGTCGGCGCGGTGGTGATCAGATCCATGTCGAATTCGCGCTCCAGGCGCTCCTGCACGATCTCCATGTGCAACAGACCAAGGAAGCCACAGCGGAAGCCGAAGCCCAGCGCCTGCGACACTTCCGGCTCGTACTGCAGCGAGGCGTCGTTGAGCTTGAGCTTTTCCAGCGATTCACGCAGCGCTTCGTACTGGTTGGCTTCCACCGGATACAGGCCGGCAAACACCTGCGGCTTGACTTCCTTGAAGCCCGGCAGCGGCGCCTCGGCCTTGCGCGGTGCAACGTGGGTGATGGTGTCACCCACCTTGGCGGCCTTCAGTTCCTTGATGCCGGCGATGACAAAGCCCACCTGCCCCGCGGACAGCGATTCGCGCGGCACCGACTTCGGCGAGAACACGCCCACCTGTTCCACCAAGTGCTGCGCACCGGTTGCCATCAGCAGGATTTTATCTTTGGCGCGCAGCGTGCCGTTCACCACGCGCACCAGCATCACCACACCGACATAGTTGTCGAACCACGAGTCGATAATGAGCGCTTGCAGCGGCGCGGCCGGGTCACCCTTGGGCGCTGGCACCTTGGCAATCAGCGCTTCCAGTACGTCGGCCACGCCTACGCCGGTCTTGGCAGAGCAGCGCGTCGCGTCTGTCGCGTCGATGCCGATCACGTCTTCGATTTCCTGGATCGCGTTGTCCGGATCGGCCGCAGGCAAGTCGATTTTGTTGAGCACCGGCACCACTTCCACACCCAGCTCGATGGCGGTGTAACAGTTGGCAACGGTTTGCGCCTCCACGCCTTGGGAAGCATCGACCACCAGCAGAGCACCTTCGCACGCGGATAGCGAGCGACTGACTTCGTAGCTGAAGTCGACGTGTCCCGGGGTGTCGATCAGGTTGAGGTTATAGACCTTGCCGTCCCGTGCTTTGTAGGACAACGCGGCGGTCTGCGCCTTGATGGTAATGCCGCGTTCCTTCTCGATGTCCATCGAGTCCAGTACTTGGGCTTCCATCTCGCGGTCGGAGAGCCCGCCACACAACTGGATGATGCGATCGGCCAGCGTCGATTTGCCGTGGTCGATGTGGGCGATGATCGAGAAATTGCGGATATTGTCCATCGAATGCGTCGAAAAGCGCCCATCCCGGGCGCGTCTGCCGGGAGCGCGAGGCGGTACCGGCATGGCCGGCGCACATTGGCTGCGCTGGCGGGAGGTATTGGATTCCAAGCCGAACTTGCGACACAGAAATCGTGCAATGCAAAAATCGGCGCTAACAGGCGATTTTACCGGATTTCAGGGGGCTTCCCGCGCCTCTTTTTGCGGCAGGGGCGCTGTGTCAGGCGCACGCGCCGTCTGCGCTGCAAGCCATGCCTGCACGGCAGGCACATCGAGAAAGTAGTGACACAACTCCCGCACGTCTTGGGGCGAGGCCGCCGGGCCCCCGGTCATCAGTACGGGCACCAACTCGTCAAACCGCGCTTCCAGCGCCGGATCGCTGTCGACGTCCACTTCGTGCAGCACAAAAGAAAAACCGCGCCGGAGCGGCTCCAGCGCGTTCTTCATGTCGTCGCACAAGTGGCAGTACGTGCGTCCGTAGAGCGTCAGCTCGATCACTGGCCGCTACCCGAACGGGCCGCGCTCGGGCGCAGTGTCACCACCTGGGTCGCATCGCCACGGCGTACAAACACGGCAACCATGCGGTTTTTGTCGAGCTTGGCGACCACCTCGTTGAACTGCTTGGCGTTGGAGACGTCGGTATCGCCCACGCGCAGAATGAGATCACCCGGTCGAATGCCGACGCGCGCCGCCGGCCCTTCAGAGACCTGCACTTCAACGCCACTCTTGGTCTTGAACTCGCGACGCGCGCCGTCAGACAAGTCAGCCACCACCAGCCCCAGCGCATTCGGCTTGCCCGGACCCTGCTGGCTGTTATCAGGCTGCGCGCCCTTGGCGCGCTGCGCCACCTTGGTGTCGGCCTGCAACTCGGCGACCGTCACGGTCAGATCGCGCGTTGCGCCCTTGCGCCAGACCTGCACGGTAGCGCGCGCCCCCGGCTTGGTTTCGCCGACTTGGCGCTGCAGGTCACCCGCCTTCTCGACATCGCGGCCGTTGTACTTCAAGACGATGTCACCGGCCTCGATGCCGGCCTTGTCCGCCGGACCGCCCGATTCGACATTGCCAACATAGGCGCCGCGCGCACGGCCCAGACCCAGCGACTCCGCTGCATCCTTCGGCACGTTGTCGATTGCCACACCGATGCGGCCGCGTGTCACGCGCCCCGTCGCCTTCAACTGCTCAGCCACACGCATCGCCTCGTCGATCGGAATCGAGAACGAGATGCCCATGTAGCCGCCGCTTTGGCTGTAGATCTGGTTGTTGATGCCGATCACCTCGCCGCGCAGGTTGATCAACGGGCCGCCCGAGTTGCCGGGGTTGACGGCTACGTCGGATTGGATGAACGGCAGGTAGTCGCCCGTATCGCGCCCCTTGGCCGACACAATGCCTGCAGTCACCGTATTGTCCAGCCCAAACGGGGAACCGATTGCGAGCACCCACTCGCCTACGCGCACCTTGTCGGAATCGCCGAGCTTCAGGCTAGGCAGAGCACTCGCCTCGACCTTGACGAGCGCAACGTCGGTACGCTTGTCCAGGCCGATCAGCCTGGCCTTGTACTCGCGCTTGTCGATCAGCGTGACATAGATGGTTTCCGCGCCTTCCACCACATGCGCGTTGGTCAGGATGTAGCCGTCGCCTGAAATGATGAAGCCGGAACCGACACCGCGGCTCTGCTCCTCTTCCTGTTGCGGCGGCGCGTTGCGGCGCTTCTGACCCTGCCCCGGCATGCCCGGCATCGGTACACCGAAGAAGCGGCGGAAGAACTCGGCCATGTCGTCATCGTTCGGACCACCCTGCTGCATACGGACCTTTTCGGTCGTGCGGATGTTGACGACAGCGGGGCTCACCTTCTCGACCAGATCGGCAAAATCAGGCAAACCATACGTGCCCGTGGCCACGCTACCCGTGGCGTTCTGTGCGTGGGCCGGCGCCAGCGCGCTCCCAACCGCCACAGCGGCGGCAACGCACAGCAGACGCAAGGCGTGAACGGATCGAGCGGTACGCATGAAAGCTCCCCGGAACAAGAACAGATAGAGAATTGGCACTGCGCGACCACGTCGCGCACCCAAGATAGATGCCGGCTTGTGGCTATTACGGCGCGCTGGCCGGCTTGTTGGCCGCGTTGGCGGACACCGGCTTGTAGTCGACTGCTGCGCCAAACTGCTTGATGGTAGCAAACGGGACTTCGCCCACGACCGTCAGCCAGAAATCGGCAACACGTCGCACCATCACATGCGTAGCGCCTTGTGAGATGAAGCCTTCGCGGCGCGTGCGCTTTTCCGATACCGGCTCGATAAAGAGCGACAGCCCTGCCAACCCGTCGCTAAACACGACCTGCTGGACCTCGAAACCGGAACTGTTCTTGCCGGCTGGCGCAATGTCGCCCAGCGGACGGCGCACCTCACGGATCTTCTGGAAGCCCTTGACAGGGTTGCCGATCGTCCAGCCTTGCTCGGCAAGGTTAGTCGGCTGGGTCACGATCTCGTATTGATTCCAGCCGTTCAGGTTCTTGAGCGCAGTAACGATCTTCTGCTTTTCCGACGGCACACCCAACTCAACTTGCGAGAAGGCAACCTGTTCAAGCACCTTGCCGTCTTCACCGATGGTCTGGGCGCGCATCAACAAACCACTGTTGCGCTCCGCCCAGATTCGGTAGGCATAACGGTAGCCGTCCTTCGGATCGAGCTGAAAGACTTCACAATCCATGCCTGCGACGCGCTCGGTCGGCAGGTGGCGCATGTCGTACTGATCAAGCACATCGCCATTGGTGGTGGCGAGCAGCGCGGGGAAGCTGTCCTTGTGCTCCTGCTTCTCCGTCACAACGAGTTTGACGTCGTAAATCAGGTTCCGGACGACGTCATTCTGGCGCAGCATTTCGCGCTGCTTGCCGTCCAGCGCCTCGACGCGCTCGTATTCGTTGTTGAAGAGATCAGCGTAATGCTGGATGCGGGTGGAGTGCATGCCGGTGCCACGCTGATACGTGAGCGTACCGACATAGTTCTGCTTGAGCGCTGCGCGATGGATTTTGGCCAGCCAGGAGGCGGCCTCCTTGCGCGGCATCGGATCGGGCTGCGGCTGGGCGGCTGTTGCCAGCGCCGAAACACACAGAAGGAGAAAAACCGACCGACGAACGGCCTGCAGCTTGCGGGCGCCTGCCCCGGCAACGGGGTGCCACACCTTCGACATGGATGCCCGCATTATTCCTGATTGGAGTCCTGGGTGTTCGCCACCCCATTGGCCACTGCACGCAGATAGGGAACCACCATACCGTTGGTCGCTGATTGCCGGTGGGCACTCAGGTATTCGTCCAGACGGGCATCGCGGATCATCGGCGTATTGTCAGTTGCCGCCACGGTCAGCGCCTGCGCGCCAGCACCTTGCGTCGCTTTGGCGACCAATGCTGGGGAGCCGTCAGCGCCATCGGCAGGACCGCGCAGTTGCGGCACGACAACCCAGCTAACAGCTGCCACCGCCGCCGCCACGGCAGTCGTAGGCACGATCCGGCGGACCCAAGCAGGACTGACTAGGAAGCGGTGCCTCTCTTGGGTTTTCGCACGCTGCGCTACTGCCGGCACCAGCAAGTGAGGCTCGGCGTCGAGCTTGGCCGAGAACCGGCTGAGGAAATCTTCAGAGGAACGCGTGTTCAGCAGATCTTCCGACCGGAGCACGTCGCCGATCAGTTGATATTCGCGCCAATGTGCTGCGCCCTCGCCATCCTTGGCGACTTCCACGGCAGACGACACCTCGTGCGCTGCGACTTCACCGTCCATCAAGGCAGAGATGCGTTGTGCGAACTCCGCTTCTGCCGTTTGCAATTGAGCCTGACCCATTTCCCGACCCCAAAAACTCCAACGTCCAATCAACGATCCGAGAGAAGACTTCCCGAGGTTTCACCGTTTGCAGCCGCATGCGGCCGCCGGCTTGTCATATCGGCTGGCTACCACCGTTTGCCCTCCACTGTTCCCAGCAGGGGGCGCAATTTCTCGGCAATCGCCTCGCGCGCCCGGAAGATGCGGGACCGGACCGTGCCGATCGGGCATTCCATCGCTTCAGCGATTTCCTCATAGCTCAGACCCTCGATCTCCCGGAGCGTGATTGCGGTACGCAATTCTTCGGGCAGCGCTTCCATTGCACGGTTGACCGTTTCGGCCACCTGCTTGGTGTGCAGCATGGAGTCCGGCGTATTGATATCCCTTAGTAGCTCACCGTCGGCAAAAGTTTCAGCCTCTTCGGTGTCGATGTCGCTGGACGATTCCGGGCGCCGCCCCTGAGTCGCCAGGTAATTCTTGGCCGTGTTGACGGCGATGCGATACAGCCACGTATAGAACGCGGATTCCCCCCGAAATTGGGGCAACGCACGGTAGGCCTTGATAAAGGCATCCTGTGCCACATCCTCGACTTCGGCCGGGTCACGGATCAGGCGCGAGACGAGCCGGATGATCTTCCGGTGATACTTGACCACCAGCAGTTCAAACGCTCGCTTGTCGCCTTGCTGGACGCGCTCGACGAGGATCTGGTCGGCTTCGCGTTCGCTCACGGATTCTTCACCTGCAGTGTATCGCCTTGAATTTTTGTGACTTGGAAACGTTGTATTTTACCTACGACACACCGGACACCTGGGAAACCACTCGCGGAGGCCCCAAGCGCAACAGACTTCGCATACGACGTAGCGTCCCGGCGGAAAACCACGGCGGCATCAGCACAAAAATCTGTGGACACCACCCACGCCGCGCGACCCCCAGGACCAAGACGCGCTCACCGAGCGCCCATGACCATAACAGAGCCGCATTTTGGACAGCTTCTGGTGCTTTCAATCGGACCTGCCACGCGGCTTGGCCGGGCTCTCCGTCTTCTTTGAGACGAGCGCGCCACATCAGTTCCATAGCAAGCGGCGAACGGTTCACCATCAAAGGAAGGCAGGCAACCATCGTCAACCCGCTGATGATGCCCCAAGTCACCGACGGCAACATGGCACCCCACGTTTTGATCGCCCAGAACACAACAGCGCAGACAAGGGCGACAATGCCGAATCGGCTGATCGCGCACAACCGCCGATACAGCGCCGGAAAAACAATGTGCTGGACAACCAAGGCAAGAACGAAGCAGCACGCGCCGTGAGGCTACGTGCCGCTCTGCCTTACGGGCGCTTAAACACCAGCGTACCGTTCGTCCCGCCGAAGCCGAAGTTGTTCTTCACGGCCACGTCGATCTTCATGTCACGCGCGGTGTTGGCGCAGTAATCGAGATCGCACTCGGGATCCTGGTTGAAGATGTTGATGGTCGGCGGCGACACCTGATTGTGCAGCGCCAGCACCGTGAACACCGACTCCAGACCGCCCGCGCCGCCCAACAAGTGGCCGGTCATGGACTTGGTGGAGTTCACGACGACCTTGCTGGCATGATCGCCAAAAGCCGCCTTGATGGCTTCGGACTCGTTCTTGTCGCCCAGTGGCGTGGAGGTGCCGTGCGCATTCAGGTACTGGATCTGATCTGCGTTCATGCCGGCATCGCGCAGCGCGTTGAGCATGCAACGACGCGGGCCGTCCATGTTCGGCGCCGTCATGTGGAATGCGTCGCCGCTCATGCCGAAGCCTGCGACTTCCGCGTAGATCCTGGCGCCGCGCGCCTTGGCCGACTCGTACTCTTCCAGCACCATCACGCCCGCACCTTCGCCCAGGACGAAGCCATCGCGGTCCTTGTCCCAGGGGCGCGACGCGGTGGCCGGATCCTCGTTGCGCGTGGACAGTGCGCGGGCGGCGGCAAAGCCGCCGATGCCCAGCGGCGACACGGTCGATTCAGCACCGCCCGCAACCATCGCGTCGGCATCGCCCGCCTGGATCAGGCGCGCAGCCAGACCAATGCTGTGCAGACCAGTCGTGCAAGCCGTGACGGCTGCCAAGTTCGGGCCTTTCAAGCCGAACATGATGCTTAGATGGCCGGAGATCATGTTGATGATCGAACCCGGCACAAAGAACGGCGAAATCCGGCGCGGCCCGCGATCGACATAGGTCTGGTGCGTATCTTCGATCATCGGCAGACCGCCGATACCGGAACCGACCAGTACACCGATGCGCTCTGCATTGGCTTCGGTGACTTCCAGCCCGCTGTCCTTCAGCGCTTGCACGCCGGCAGCGATGCCGTAATGGATGAAGGTATCCATGTTGCGGGCTTCCTTCGCCGGGATGTAATCCTCAGCGTTGAAACCCTTCACCTCGCCAGCGAAATGCACGGCCAGGTTCGACGGATCGAATTTGGTGATGGTGGCGATCCCGGACTTGCCGGCGACCAGATTGGCCCACCCCTCGGTGACCGAGTTCCCTACCGGAGAGACCAGCCCCAGGCCGGTTACTACTACGCGACGACGGCTCACTATGCTTTCCTGCAACTCTGTATCAGCGACAAAGGCCACAGAAAACGCGCCACCCGGTCAAGCCGGACAACCGCCCTTTCTGTGGCCCGCGATGTCAAGAGATCGATTGACGCTTACGCCTTGACGTGGGCGGTCGCGTAATCGATGGCTTGCTGCACCGTGGTGATTTTCTCGGCTTCTTCGTCCGGAATTTCCATACCGAACTCGTCTTCCAGAGCCATCACCAGCTCAACCGTATCGAGCGAATCCGCGCCCAGATCGTTCACGAACGACGATTCGTTCTTGATGTCTGCCTCGGCCACGCCGAGTTGCTCAGCAACGATCTTCTTAACGCGTGCGTCGATGTTGTCCATTTAACCCTCCAGGGAAGTATTCGACAAAAAGTGCGCGCATTCTAGCAGGTTTGCGCGGTGAAAAACCGCGCGGGAATCCATGCAAAAACTGCGCCCAACATGATGCTAAAAGCCAGTTAAATCAGCGATCGCGCAGGATTCTGCACATGTGCAAAGCCCGCGCAGCCGCCGCCGGGACGGCTTCCTTATCCCATGTACATGCCGCCGTTGACGTGCAGCGTCGAGCCCGTAATGTAGCCCGCCGCCGGTGACGCCAGGAAGGCAACCGCGCTGGCGATGTCCTCAGGCGCACCGAGCCGGCCCAACGGAATTTGCGCCTTCAGCGCGGTATGTTGCTCTTCCGACAGGACCTTGGTCATGTCGGTATCGATAAAGCCCGGTGCAATGCAGTTGACCGTGATGTTCCGGCTGCCGATCTCACGCGCCAGCGCGCGAGCCATGCCTTCCACGCCGGCCTTGGCCGCGGCGTAGTTCGCCTGACCCGGGTTGCCGACGGAGCCCACGACCGAGGTGATGTTGATGATGCGGCCACCGCGCGCCTTCATCATCGGGCGCAACACGGCGCGCGACAGGCGGAACACGGCGGAGAGGTTCGTATCGATGACCGACACCCATTCGTCGTCCTTCATGCGCATCGCCAGGTTGTCCTGCGTGATACCTGCATTGTTGACGAGAATGTTCAGGCCACCGTGCGTCTTGATGGTTTCGTCGATGACCGCCTCGCAGCGCGCGGCGTCATTCACGTTGAGCACCACACCCGAGCCCTTCACGCCGGCCTCGGCAAAGTACGCGGTGATGGCTTGCGCGCCGGCTTCCGAGGTGGCCGTACCGATCACCGTCGCACCTTGGCGCGCTAGTTCCAGCGCAATGGCACGGCCGATGCCGCGCGAAGCACCGGTAACGAGGGCAACCTGATTGTTCAATGCTTGGGTCATACGAATCCCGTTGATTATTTGAGTTGGCCCAGCACGGCTTCTAGCGACGCCGGATCGAAGATCGCGTCGCCAACGATCTCACCATCGATACGTTTGACCAGACCCGCCAGCACCTTGCCCGGGCCGCACTCGACCACGCGGGTAATGCCGTCGGCCTTCATCTTCTGGACCGTCTCGACCCAGCGCACCGGCGACGCAGCCTGGCGCACGAGCGCATCCTTGATGGCAGCCGGGTCGCTCACCACAGCCACGTCAACGTTATTGATAACGGGGATCACCGGGGCATTGACCGTCACGTTGGCGAGATACTCGCGCAGACGATCCGACGCCGGCTTGAGCAGCGACGAGTGGAACGGTGCCGACACCGGCAGCGGCAGCGCGCGCTTGGCACCCTTGGCCTTGGCGATTTCGCAAGCCTTCTCGACAGCCGCCTTGGCACCGGCGATCACCACCTGGGCCGGCGCGTTGAAGTTCACGGCTTCGACCACACCCGCACCCGAAGCTTCGGCGCATGCGGCGCGTACGTCATCGTCCGACAGGCCGAGGATCGCGGCCATGCCGCCCTCGCCCACCGGTACGGCTTCCTGCATCGCCTTGGCGCGGAAACGCACCAGCGGTACAGCGTCTTTGAACGCGATGGCACCTGCGGCGACCAGCGCCGAATACTCGCCGAGGCTATGGCCGGCCACGACGGTCGGCGTCGGGCCGCCGGCAGCCTGCCATGCGCGATAGACAGCAACAGCTGCTGTCAGCATGACGGGTTGCGTGTTGGTCGTCAGATTCAGCTCTTCAGCCGGGCCTTCGGCAATCAGCTTGCCGATGTCCTGGCCCAGCGCGTCGGACGCCTCGGCCAGCGTGGCCGCCACGGCCGGATGATCGGCAAACGCATTGAGCATGCCGACCGATTGCGAACCCTGGCCGGGGAAGACGAAAGCGAATGTCATGGCTCGTATTGTTCGTTCTGGAAATTCGTCGATCAGAAGCGCAGCAGCGCGGCGCCCCAGGTAAAGCCGCCACCTACGCCTTCGAGCATCACGTGCTGACCGCGCTGGATGCGGCCATCGCGCACAGCAACATCGAGCGCCAAGGGAATCGAGGCAGCCGACGTGTTGCCATGCTCGTCGACGGTCACGATCAGGCGCTCGTTCGAGAGGCCCAGCTTCTTGGTCGTGCCCTGCATGATGCGGATGTTCGCCTGGTGCGGGATCAACCAGTCGACTTGCGAGGCTTCGAGCTCCGCGGCCGCCAGCGCTTCACGGGCAACCTTGTCGAGCACCGTGACGGCCAGCTTGAAGACGGCTTGACCATCCATGTACAGGAAGGCGCTACCCTGAATTGCCCCTGCGGCCACGTTGCCCGGCACGCACAGGATGTTGGCGTGGCTGCCGTCAGCATGCAGCGCAGTCGACAGGATGCCCGGCTCGTCAGAAGCCTGCAGCACCACGGCACCAGCGCCATCGCCAAACAACACACAAGTGGTGCGGTCGCTGAAATCGATGATGCGCGAGAAAACTTCCGAACCGATCACGAGCACGTTGCGGTACGCACCCGAGCGGATAAATTTGTCGGCGGTCGCCAGCGCGTAGACGAAGCCGGAACACACGGCCTGTATGTCGAACGCGGGACACCCGTTGGTGATGCCGAGCTTTTGCTGCACCAAGCAAGCCGTGCTCGGGAACACGAAATCCGGCGTGGAGGTCGCCACCAGGATCAGGTCGAGTTCGGAGCGATCGATGCCGGCAGCTTCGATAGCGCGCTCAGCCGCCTTCACTGCGAGGTCGCTGCACGTAACATCAGGCTCGGCGAAATGACGCGCCCGGATGCCGCTGCGCGAGACGATCCATTCGTCGCTCGTCTCAATACCCTTCTCGGCCAATTGGGCCGCCAGTTCGTCATTGGTAACCCGCTTGGGCGGCAGGTAGCTGCCCGTACCGATGATCCTTGCGAAACGTGTCATGTGCGGTGGGGTGAAATCTGACTCGGGAGCGACGCGTTCAAGCAGCGTCGGCAGCCGGAGTGGAAGTGGAGACCGGCGCAGCGCCCGCTGCGTCATGGTGCGATTCGAACGCCTGCGCAATGCGGGCGATCACGCCGTTAGCCGCAGCGTCGTAGGCACGTTTGATGGCCCATTCGAACGCGTAGGCATCGGCCGAGCCGTGGCTCTTGATGACCAGACCACGCAGGCCGAGCAGCGCGGCGCCATTGTAGCGCCGATGGTCCACGCGCCGTTTGAAACGCGTCAACACTGGCAGCGCCACGACGGCGAGCAGCTTCGTGAACAACGAGCGGCCGAATTCCTGGCGCAGCATCTCACCGATCATCTTGGCCAAGCCTTCGGTGCTCTTGAGCGCTACGTTACCGACAAAGCCATCACAGACAACGATGTCGGTCGTGCCCTTAAAGATGTCGTTGCCTTCAACGTTGCCGAAGAAGTTGAGATCGGAGGCACGCAGCAACTCACCCGCCTGCTTGACGACCTCGTTGCCCTTGATGACTTCTTCGCCGATGTTCAGCAGCCCAACCGTCGGACGAGGCTTCTGTTCAACCACCGACACCATCGCCGAGGCCATCTGCGCGAACTGCAGCAGATGCTCGGGCTCGCAGTCGGCATTGGCGCCAAGATCCAGCACGGTGGTGCCGGCACCTTTCTCATTCGGGATCGCGGTGGCGATGGCTGGGCGGTCAATGCCGTCCAGCGTCTTGAGAACGTAACGCGACACCGCCATCAATGCGCCGGTATTACCAGCGGAAACGCACGCCTGAGCGACGCCTTCCTTGAGCTGATTGATGGCCACGCGCATCGAAGAATCTTTCTTCTTGCGCAGCGCAACCTCGACCGGATCCTCCATCGACACCACCTCGGAGGCGGGAACGATGTGGACGCGCGGGTTCGCGGTGGCGTGAAGTCGCTTGAGCTGCGCCGCAATGGCATCGGGCTGCCCGACGAGCAGCATTTCGACGTCTTCGTGTGCGGCGAGAAAATGAATCGCTGCAGGGATTGTCACGCCAACGCCGTGATCACCACCCATGCAGTCGATGGCAAGCTTGATGGTCATGCGAGTCTGAGTTGCGGTTTCATGTGCGGCTCCGGCCGTTGGCGCGCGTATGGTACACAAACCCGTACACGCATTGCCGAATTTCGCTCAACAAAAAAGCGGCAAATTGGCTTGCCGCTTTTTCGCTTGCATCATGAACCTGTGCGTTCAGACCAGCCCAACACGCTTGCCAGAAAACTGGCAAATCGCATCAGTCGTTCTTGGTCTTCACAACCTTGCGGCCACGGTAGTAGCCGTTCGGGCTCACGTGGTGACGCAGGTGCACTTCGCCGGTGGTCGGCTCGACAGCGACCGGGGCCACCGTCAGGAAATCGTGCGAACGATGCATGCCGCGCTTGGACGGCGACTTCTTGTTTTGTTGAACAGCCATGACTGACTCCTAAGCAATTTAATCAATTTTATCACATCACACGGAGCCGGAGCGTAGCCATTCCGGTAGGCGTGTGAAACGTACTGCCATCAGCGCGCGCAATACTCGCGCACGCCTAATGTTTGGTTTTCAGGTTGGCCAGCACCGCGAACGGCGACGGCTTCTTTTCAGCTTCAGCCTCCTCCGGCAATACCTCATCCGGACAGGCTGCATGACGCGGCGACACCGGCAACGCCAGCAACAGCTCATCTTCGATCTGCGTGATCAGATCAAAGTTGCGCGAGCCGACGATGACATCGGCCTCATCGTCATCCAGCGGAGCGGCATCGGCCTCGGCTTCCGAGCGCATGACCTCCAGGCGCATGCGCACCGGCAGAGGTTGCTCGTACGCTTTGAGGCATCGCTGGCATTGCAGCCAGACCGCACCCTCCACTTCCAGATCCACGAAGAGCCGCTGGCGCGGCAACTGACCGGCGGTGGCTTCCTCGCGCACCAGACCCTGCAGCTGCCAACGGAACTGCGCGTTGGCGTCAGCCGGAGCATCGGCTGCTTGCTCGGCAAGCAGGCGAGGCATGTCGGCCAGATGAACCGCGCCACTTGCCGGCTCGCCTGCGCGAATGAACGCGAAAAGATCGAATGCACGAAAATCCACGAATCGAACCTGCTAAACGCGTTGCTGTTGGTGCGCGAACCGGATCGACCGCCCTGCAGCGCCCGACACCTTGCGCCTGGGCGCCCGGTTTGCGACACTGCGCGGCCAAACCGCGAAACGCGGGATTATAGCGGGCAGAAACCTCTGGCGTCAAAAGGTTTTGCTCAAAATCCACTGCATCTTCAAGCACTTATGACTTCTGCATCGCGTCCGCCGCTAATTCTTGCCTCCAGCTCGCCATATCGGCGGGAATTGCTCGAACGCTTGCGCCTGCCGTTTGAGATCGTGGTACCGAACATTGACGAGACCCCCGCTCCGGACGAGTCGCCCGACCGGACCGCTCTGCGCCTCGCCCGGCAAAAGGCGGAGAAGGTCGCAGCGGGCCATCCCGGCGCGCTGGTCATCGGCTCCGATCAGGTCGCCACACTGGACGGCAAGCAGGTCGGCAAACCCGGCGACCATGCCCGCGCACTGGCGCAACTGCACTGGATGCGAGGACGCACCGTCACATTCCATTCAGCGTTGTGCCTGTACGACGGCCGGACCGGGCAGCACCAGAGCGAGGACATCCGCACGCTGGCGACCTTCCGCGATCTTTCCGATGAGGAATTGGACGCCTACTTGCATCTGGAACACCCGTACGACGTTGCAGGAAGCGCCAAATCGGAAGGTCTGGGCATCGCCTTGCTTGAACGCGTGGAGTCGTCCGACCCGACCGCGCTGGTTGGCCTGCCGCTGATCGCCCTGACCAGCATGCTGCGCAACGTTCACTACCCGCTCTTCGCCTGAACCATGGCCGGTACGCTTTACCTCATTCCAAATACGCTGGGCTCGCGCGATGCGGCTGACCCGCTCCCTGACGTGATTCCGGCCGGCGTGCAGCAGGTCACCGCGCGACTCGATTACTTCGTCGCGGAGCATGCCAAGACCGCACGCGCGCTACTGAAGAAGCTGGCCGAGACCACGCCGCTGGCGCGCCCACTGCAGGAAATCACCATCCGCGAGCTGAACGTCAAAACGCCCGAATCGGAGCTGGAAGCGCTGCTGGCGCCGGTGGTTGCCGGCCAGGACGCGGGGCTGATGTCGGAAGCCGGCGTGCCGGCGGTGGCCGATCCCGGCGCAAATCTCGTGCGTCTCGCGCACCGACGCGGCGTGCGCGTAAAGCCACTGGTGGGGCCGAGTTCGATCCTGCTGGCGGTGATGGCGTCTGGCTTGAACGGCCAGAGCTTTGCGTTTAACGGCTATCTGCCGGTCGACGCCGCGGAGCGTAAGACCAAGCTGCGCGCGCTGGAGCAGCTTTCACGCTCAGCGGGCCAAACACAGGTGTTTATCGAAACGCCATACCGGAACGGCGCGTTGCTCGAGGCCATTCAGGCTGGCTGCGCGCCAAGTACGCTGCTATCGATTGCAGTGGACCTGACGCTGCCCGACGAGCAGGTCGTCACACTGCCGGTGAGCGACTGGCGCGCCGACCGCATGAACCTGCACAAGCGGCCGGCAATCTTCTCGCTGCTGGCGCGGTAGCGCGCCTCTTCCCTCTTCTACTCCTTCATCAGCAGCTTGAGCTGGCCCGTAGAGGCCAGCGCCTTCACAGCGCCCGCGCCCATGGCCGTGCCGAGCTTGCGTGCCACGCGCGAGGCGAAGTTTTCCTTGACGGTGTAGTCGACCACGTCCGGAGCCTTGATGACGCTGCGAGCGACGAAATCCGAGCTGCCGATCGCGTCGGCCAGACCAAGATCCACGGCCTTGGCGCCCGTCCAAAACAGGCCCGTGAACAGCGTCGGATCGTCCTTCAGACGGTTGCCTCGCCCCTGCTTCACCACATCGATGAACTGCTGGTGCACCTGATCGAGCATCTCCTGCGCATACTGCTTCTGCTGGGGCGACACGGGCGAGAACGGATCGAGCATTCCCTTGTTCGAACCGGCCGTGAGCAGGCGGCGCTCCACGCCCACCTTGTCCATCAGACCAGTAAAGCCGAAGCCGTCCATCAGCACGCCGATCGAGCCGACGATGCTGGCCTTGTCGACGTAGATTTTGTCGGCAGCTGCGGCCACGTAATAACCGCCTGACGCGCACATCTCTTCGACCACAACGTACAGCGGAATCTTTTTGTACTTGGCGCGAAGACGGCGGATTTCATCGTTGATCATGCCCGCCTGCACCGGCGAGCCGCCCGGCGAATTGATCTTCAGGATCACACCGACGGTGTTGTCGTCCGCAAACGCGGCTTGCAACGAGGCGTTGATGTTCTCGGCGCTGGCGTTTGTATTGGCCGCAATTTCGCCGTCGAGCGTGACAACCGCCGTGTGGCGGCCCGTGCTGACGGTCTCGCCTTCCAGACTGGCGAACGCGTAAATAAGCACCCCGATCAGGCCCAGTGTCACGAAGCGGAAAAAGATGCGCCAGCGGCGCGCGGCGCGCTGCTCACGGACGGTTGCCATCAATACTTTTTCCAGCACCTCTCGCTCCCAGCCGCCGGCCTGCGCGGATGCTGCCGGCGCAGATGCCGATGCGGGCTTACCGGCAGCCGGGTTCCGCAATTCGGCTTCAAGCGGATGATCAGCGTGCTGGGTGACTTCCAGCGCTTCTGATTTGCCTGCACCCTCGTTGGGGGCGTCGTCGGGCCCTTTCGGCGGAATCGAGTCGGTCATAGACAAGGAGAAAAACGGTCGAGAAGAAAAACTGCGCTGCTAGGCAGAAGGTGTTGGCACCGGCGCGGGCTCGGGCGCCCGAAATAGCGCATCCGGTTGCCACCAGACTGCGCCGTCGCGCTCAGCAACCTCAAGCTTGGACAAATGCGAGCCCCGGCAAGGGCCGCCGACGCACCGGCCAGTATCCGGCTCGTAAATGGCGCCATGCGTTGCACACATCAGATACAGGCCCGAACTTTCAAAAAACTGGCCTTCCTGCCAATCCATTTCCATCGGCACATGCGCACACTGGTTCAAATAACCGTGGACGCCGCCCGCGTAACGGACGACAAACGCGCTGACGAGCCGCCCGCGCACCTCCACCTGAAACCGGACCCCCAGGCCGCCATCTTCCAGCGCGGCGCCCTCGCACACACGAATTTGCTCAGCCATATCAGGCATGTTGCGTCAGCCAATTGTGTAAATCGGGAACCGACTTGGCGCTATACAGTGGCGTAAGCGAATCCAGCACATCGGCAGGATGCGCGCCGTATGTGACGGCTACGCCGGCGGCGCCCGCATTGGCCGCCATCTGCAGATCGTGCGTCGTGTCGCCAATCATCACCGTGCGCTCGACCTCCATGCCGAGATCGCGCGTAAGTTCGAGCAGCATCGCGGGGTGCGGCTTGGAGAATGTCTCATCTGCGCAGCGCGTGTTGTCGAAGACGCCCGTCAGATTCGTCGCTTCCATCGCACGTTGCAGGCCAACGCGGGATTTGCCCGTCGCCACGGCAAGCAGATAATTCTGGCGGCGCAATGCCTCCAGCATCTCACGCACACCCGGAAACAACACGAGCTGCGCGTCGCGGCTGAGGTAATGGAAGCGATATCGGTCAGCCAGCTTGCCGTAGTCGGCAGGATCGAGGGTCGGCACAGCATATTCGAGGGCATCCCGCAGGCCCAGTCCGATCACGTGGCTCGCCCGTGTATCGTCGGGCACCGGGAGGTCAAGATCCCGGCATGCAAGCTGGATCGACCGGGTAATGGCCGACGTCGAATCCATCAACGTGCCATCCCAATCGAAGACGATCAGATCAAAGCGCTGCTGCGGCATCGGAATCGGGGCCCTGGAAAGCGTTTAGGAAATCGGCACACTCGGCGGGCAACGGCGCATTGAACGTGACGATTTCACCGCTTTGCGGATGCGTCAGCTGCAGGCGATGCGCATGCAAGAACATCCGTGCCAGCCGCGGCGAAGCATTCGCACGGGATAGAGCCTTGTTCAAAGCGAAATCGCCGTACTTGTCGTCACCCAGGATCGGAAAACCGGCGTGCGCGAGATGCACACGTATCTGGTGCGTACGCCCGGTCTTCAGCTCGGCCTCCAGCAATGTGTACGGGCCAAAAACCCCCACCTTGTTGAAGATCGTGTGCGACGCTTGCCCATCCGCCTGTACACGCACCCGGCGCTCGCCTTCCGGCGTGGTGTATTTGTGCAGTGGCGATTTGATGTGTTGACGCTTGTGCGGCCAGACGCCTTTCACAGCCGCAAAGTACCGCTTGTCCAACTGACCCTCACGGATCTGCTCATGCAGCGCTACCAGCGCAGAGCGTTTTTTGGCGAGCAGCAGAACACCCGACGTTTCACGATCGAGGCGGTGTACCAACTCCAGAAACTTCGCTTCCGGGCGCGACTGGCGCAATTGCTCGATCACCCCGAACGCGACCCCGGAGCCGCCGTGTACAGCCACCCCGGCGGGCTTATCGATCACCAACAGATGCGCATCTTCGTGAAGGATCGTGAATTCTGCCGCCGGCACCGGGCGCGCGGCTTCTACCTGCTGGGCGATCCGCAGCGGCGGAATACGAACCAGGTCGCCGAGTTTCAAGCGGTATTCCGCATCGATGCGACCCTTGTTAACCCGCACCTCGCCGGACCGCAGGATGCGGTAGATATGGCTTTTGGGCACGCCCTTGGCCACGCGCATCAAGAAATTATCGATGCGCTGCCCTTCGGCGTCCTCGCCGATTTCAACATAGGCGACCGACTTGCCGTCGAGTGCGTCGCCGAGTGTGCCATGTCCGGCCTGTTGAATGCGGCCATCAAATGGATGGCGTAACTCATTCATTTTCAATATAATTTTCTCGCTGGACAGTCGTTTAAGCGCCAGCAACAGCCGGTCGGAACGAAACAACAGGTATTGTACACAGCCACCGTTTCGGTCCGGAACGCGCCGATCTCTCGCCCACTTGTGTTACAAAGCTAATCACGTGGCCGACTAATCGGCACGAAAGCAGCACGCACCGCTGTCCCATCGCGCAGGACGTGAACCAAAGATCACGTCGGCAAGGTCGGCCAGCGTAGAACGAGCAGCTGGTAGAACAGAATTCAAAGGCGGGCGCCACATGGTCATCCATACGGCGCCCGCTTGGTGAAAGAAGCCCTTGCCGCACCAGACTGGTGCCGGCCGGCTGAACATCCGGTTACCGCGTTGCCATGGCGGTCCGGCGGCAAAACTCCAAAAAGCAGCACGCCGCCCGATCTGCCCCGCCGCGGGTTTCGTCCGGACAAGCCGTCCGTCAATTCGCTCTTTGTGGTCGCTTCACGCGACTCGCCGCCGCCGGCCCGCCTGCGAATGCATCGGGCCCGTGGCACGAGTGACAGGACGCGCAACTGGACGCCAACCGCGTCCGCGGACTCCGCCCTGCCATCCATGATGATGCGTGGAATGCCCTCATTTCTTTCACCCGTGCCCCGTCGCGCCTTTTTTGTTGGCCGACACCTCGGCAATTCGTTGACCACCCGCTCCGCCTTTGCGTGCTCCATGAAGCGCCGTGCTTGCACGGCATTGGAGTGAGGTTGCAATGAAACGCATGTTGTTCAATGCGACGCAGCAAGAAGAATTGCGCGTCGCCATTGTCGATGGTCAGAAACTGATCGATATCGACATCGAAACCGCCGGGCGCGAACAGCGCAAAGGCAATATCTACAAGGGTGTCATCACCCGCATCGAACCGTCGCTGGAAGCGTGCTTCGTCAACTACGGCGAAGAGCGGCACGGTTTTCTCCCCTTCAAGGAAGTCGCCCGCGCCTATTTCAAGGACGGTGTGGACGTGCGCGGCGCGCGCATCCAGGACGCCCTGTCTGAAGGCCAGGAGCTGATCGTCCAGGTTGAAAAGGAAGAGCGCGGCAACAAGGGCGCAGCCCTGACCACGTTCATTTCGCTGGCCGGCCGCTATCTGGTGCTGATGCCGAACAACCCGCGGGGCGGTGGCGTGTCGCGCCGCATCGAGGGAGAAGACCGCCAGGAACTGCGCGAGACGATGGCGCAGCTGGAAGTGCCGGACGGCATGAGCATCATCGCCCGCACCGCCGGTATCGGCCGATCGGCCGAAGAGCTTCAGTGGGACCTGAACTACCTGATGCAGCTGTGGAAGGCCGTTGATGGTGCCGCCGTCGACAATAAGGCCCCGCTGCTGATCTATCTCGAATCCAGCTTGGTGATCCGCGCGATTCGCGATTACTTCCAGCCAGATATCGGCGAAATCCTGATCGATACGGACGATATCTACGATCAGGCCCGCGCTTTCATGAGCGTGGTAATGCCCGACAACATGAATCGGGTGAAGAAGTACCGCGACGACGTTCCCCTGTTCTCGCGCTTCCAGATCGAACACCAGATTGAATCGGCGTACTCGCGCATGGTGATGCTGCCGTCGGGCGGCGCCATCGTGATCGACCACACCGAGGCGCTCGTCGCTATTGACGTGAACTCGGCCCGCGCCACCAAAGGCGCCGATATCGAAGAAACCGCCGCACGCACCAACCTTGAGGCTGCCGACGAAATCGCTCGCCAGCTCCGCCTGCGTGACTTGGGCGGTCTGATCGTGATCGACTTCATCGACATGGAGTCGAGCAAGGCCCAGAAGGACGTGGAAACCCGCCTGAAAGACGCGCTGCGCCACGACCGCGCCCGCGTGCAGATGGGCAAGATCAGCCGTTTCGGCCTGATGGAGCTGTCGCGCCAGCGCCTGCGTCCGTCGCTGTCGGAAGGCTCGCACGTCACTTGCCCGCGCTGTAACGGCACGGGCCACATTCGCGATACTGAATCCTCTGCCCTGCAGGTGCTGCGCATCATCCAGGAAGAGGCGATGAAGGAAAACACCGCCGCAATTCACTGCCAGGTGCCGGTGGAGGTGGCTGCGTTCCTGCTCAACGAGAAGCGCCCGGATATCAACCTGATCGAGACGCGCTTCAAGGTCAACGTGCTGTTGATCCCGAACAAGCATCTGGAGACGCCGCATTACAAGCTGGAACGTCTGCGCCACGACGATCCGCGTCTGGACGACGACAAGGCCAGCTACAAGATGGCCGAAGAGGCCGCTAAGGAACTGGAAGCCGACACCGCCTACAGCACCCGTAAGGAAGCTGCCAAGCCGCGCCAGGAAGCCGCTGTCAAGGGCATCACGCCGGACCAACCGGCACCCGTGTCGGTGCCGCGCGCTGAGCGTCCGGCTCGTACTGAAGCCGCTCCAGCACCGCAGGCACCGGCTCCGGTGCCCGCCCAGGGTGGTTTCGTTTCGTGGCTGAAATCGCTGTTTGGCGCCAAGCCGGCCGAGCCGGTGGTGGCTGCGCCCGTCGAAACACCGAAGCAACGTGCTGAAGAAGGCAACCGCCAAGGCCGTGGCAATCGTCAGGACCGTGGTGGCCGTGGCCAGCGCGGCGAACGTGGCGAGCGCCAAGGTCAAGGCCAAAACGGCCGTGATGGCAACCGCCAGGGCCGCGAGCGCAACGAAGTCCGCGAAGGTCAGCAACAAGGCCAGCGCGAAGGTCAACGTGACGGCCAGCGTGACGGTCAGCGCGGCAACCGCGATCGCAACCGCCAGCCGGCCCAGGTCGAAGGCGCTGTTCGCGAGACGGCTGAAGCTCGTCAGCCGCAGCAAGGCCAGGAAGTGCGCGGCGAGGGCCAGAACCAGGGCCAAGGCCAAGGCCGCCGCGAGCGCAATCAGGAACGCCGCGAACGCCAGCCGCGTGAAGCCCGTGAGGGTCGTGAGCCGCGCGAGCCACGTGAAAACCGCGAGCCGCGCGAAAGCCGCAGCGAGCGCGACCAACAAGCCAAGGAAGCCGCAGCCGTGGCCGCCGAAGCCCTAATCGACCCGACCGCCGCATCGCAAGTGCCGCAACCGCTGCTCGACACCGCTGCGCCGGCAGAAGGCGTCGTGGGCGAAGGCGTGACTCCTGGCGTGGAAGGCAACGGTGAAGGTGAAGAGCGCCGCCGTCGTGGCCGCCGTGGCCGCAACCGCTATCGTCGTGACCGCGAGGGTGCGGAAGGCGTCCGTGCAGAAAGTGAAGGTGAAGGTGAAGGTGAAAACGAAGGCGCTGAACACGCAGACGAAGCCGTCGCCGAAATGCATGCCGAGCCGGTGCTGCCCGCGACCGTGACGGAACCCGTGCAGACGACGTCGTTCGCACCTGTTGAGAACCCGGCTCCGGTGGTACACGAACCGGTGCATGCTCCGGAAGCTGTCGCACCTGTGTCGGCCCTGCCGCAAGTGCAGCCCGCGGAGCCTGCCCTTGCAACCGCTACCGTAGCGCCTGCCGCAGAAGTGCAAGCGCCTCAAGAGGCCATCGTGACGGCCTTCGCCGAAGTGCCGGCTCCGGTGCCGGCTCCGGTCAGCACGATCGCCAAGGCTTCACCGTTGCCGATCGAGACGCTGCAGAGCGTGCTGGACAACGCTGGCATGACATGGGTCCACACTGACGATCAGAAGCTGCGTGCCTCGCAGGAAGAAGCTGCGCGCACCGTTACGGCACCGCGTGTGCCGCGCGAGCGCAAGCCGCTGCCGCCGGTCCAGCACGGCCCGATGGTTTTGGTCGAAACCAACCGCCCGGCGGGTGGTGCAGACCAGCAGTAAGCAGCACACCGGCGGGTAACCGCCGGGGCAAATACTTGAGGGCGGCTTCGGCCGCCCTTTTTCCTGTGCGCGATATATCGAGTATGAAACCCCACCGCCCGCGCGGAACGGGGGCTGCGCTACACTCGAAGTTGTATCGGATGCAACAGTCCCGCTTCGCGGATTGACGCACCGCACCACACCATGACCGAAACCGTCATCCCCCTCTACGATCTGCGTGATGGCCAGCACCATCGCGCCACGGTGCCTAATGTCCCCAATGTGCTCGTCCCCGCAGAGGGCACGCTGACGGACACGCGCGGCCGCCGGCTGCACGATCTGCGCATCTCGGTGACGGACCGCTGCAACTTCCGCTGCGTCTACTGCATGCCGAAGGACGTGTTCGACAAGGATTACCGCTTCCTGCGGCATTCCGAGCTGCTGTCGTTCGAAGAGATCGAGCGCATGGCGCGGTTGTTTATCGAGCACGGCGTCGAGAAGATCCGCCTGACCGGCGGCGAGCCGCTGCTGCGCAAGGACATCGAACGCCTGGTCGAGATGCTCGCGCGCCTGACCACGGCCGAAGGCAAGCCGCTGGACCTGACGCTCACCACAAACGGCGCCTTGCTTGCACGCAAGGCGCAGTCGCTCAAGGACGCGGGCCTCAGCCGCGTAACCGTCAGCCTTGACGGCATCGACGATGCGACTTTCCGCCGCATGAACGACGTCGACTTTGCGGTGGGCGAAGTGCTGCATGGCATCGAAGTGGCGCACAAGGTCGGACTGGCACCGATCAAGGTCAACATGGTCGTCAAGAAAGGCGACAACGATGACCAAATCGTGCCGATGGCGCGTCACTTCCGTGGCAGCGGCATCATCGTCCGCTTTATCGAATACATGGACGTGGGCACGACCAATCA
Source organism: Ralstonia pickettii (assembly GCF_000607165.1). Classification (GTDB taxonomy): domain Bacteria; phylum Pseudomonadota; class Gammaproteobacteria; order Burkholderiales; family Burkholderiaceae; genus Ralstonia; species Ralstonia holmesii. Next base: position 255,937 of record NZ_JFZG01000006.1, read on the forward strand.
CTGGGAAATGCGTTCTGTCGTGCCCTCAGCGGAGGTCATCAAGCGGCTCTCGGCGGAGTTTGCGATTGAACCCGTGTCGGCCAACTACAGCGGCGAGACCGCTGAGCGCTGGCGCTACGTCGATGGCACAGGCGAAATCGGCGTGATTTCCAGCGTGACGCAGGCGTTCTGCCACGAGTGCACGCGCGCCCGGCTGTCGACCGAAGGCAAGCTATATCTCTGCCTGTTCGCCACAGAAGGTTTCGACCTGCGCGCCCTATTGCGCAGCGGCGCGACCGATCTCGAACTCTCCAACGCGATCCGCACGGTCTGGCAAGGCCGCGCCGACCGCTACTCCGAATTGCGTGCCAGCGGCGAGGCCCATCCGGCCGGCCGGCGCATCGAAATGTCCTACATCGGCGGCTGAACCCGCCAGCATTCAACGACATGATTCCAACATCCGACATCACCGGCCTGATCCTGGCCGGCGGCCGGGGCAGCCGCATGGGCGGCGTCGACAAGGGCCTCCAGACATTTCGCGGCGCGCCAATGGCGATGCACACGCTGATGCGCCTGTCGCCGCAGGTAGGCCATATTCTGATCAACGCCAATCGCAACCTCGCCGCGTATGAATCGTTTGGCGTGCCGGTGGTGGCGGATTCGGTGGCGGACTTTGCCGGCCCCTTGGCGGGCATCCTGGCCGGGCTGGAGCAATGCCAGACGCGCTACCTGCTGACCGCGCCTTGCGATTCGCCCTTCGTGCCGACCGACCTCGCGGCCAAGCTCTCGCAGGCAATGGAGGAGGCCAACGCGCGCATCGCCATGCCGGTGACGATGGAGCCGGATGCGCAAGGTCAACTGCGTCGGCAAGTGCAGCCGGTATTCTGTCTGATCGATGCGCTGCTGGCCGACGACCTGATCGCCTATCTGCAAGGCGGCGGCCGCAAGATCGAAACCTGGGCCGCGCGCCACGCGACGGTGGACGTGTTGTTTGACGACAGCACCGCCTTCGCCAACATCAACACGCTGGAAGAGCTGCACCATCTGGCCGAGCGCCGCTAGAGCGCCAACGCCATCCGATCCCTCATCGACGCCATGACCACCCTCGCCTCTGTCGTTTCGTGCCTGTCCGATTACGATCCGAACGCCCTGCCCGTCGCGCAAGCGCAAGCCATCATGCGCGACTTCGTGCAGCCCGTGAGCGGCGTTGCCCGCGTGCCCATCCGCAGCGCGCTTGATCGCGTGCTGGCCGAAGACGTGCTGTCGTCCATCGATGTGCCTTCGCACGACAACTCGGCGATGGACGGCTTTGCCTTTGCCAGCGCGGAACTTGCAGGCGAGACAGGCGAAGTCTCCTTGCGCGTGATCGGTACGGCGTACGCGGGTGTCGCCTTTGATGGTGCGCCCAGCGCAGGTGAAGCCGTGCGCGTGATGACCGGTGCCGTCATGCCGGCAGGCTGCGATACGGTCATCCCGCAGGAATTCACGCAAGGCGATGCTGAGACCGTCCGCTTTGCTCGCGATGCCGTGCGCGCCGGCGACAACCGCCGTCTGCGTGGTGAAGACCTTGCGCGAGGCAGTGCCGCGCTGTCCGCCGGCCGTACACTGCGCCCCGCCGATATTGGCCTGCTCGCCTCCCTCGGCATCGCCGAAGTGTCTGTGCGCCGCAAGCTGCGCGTGGCGTTCTTCTCCACCGGCGACGAGCTGCGCTCCATTGGTGAGCCGCTCGACGCCGGCTGCGTGTACGACTCCAACCGCTACACGCTGCACGGCATGCTCTCGCGCCTGGGCGTGGAACTGCTCGACATGGGCGTCGTGCGCGACGACCCGGCGGCGCTGGAAGCCGCCTTCCGCACCGCCGCCGAAAACGCCGATGCGATCATCACTTCGGGCGGTGTCTCCGTCGGCGAAGCGGACTTCACCAAACAGATGATGGCCAAGCTCGGCGACGTGACGTTCTGGAAGATCGCCATGCGCCCGGGCCGACCGATGGCGTTCGGGCGCATCGCATCAAATGGCCGCAGCGCGTTCCTCTTTGGCTTGCCGGGCAACCCGGTGGCGGTGATGGTGACGTTCTATCACTTCGTACGCGGCGCGCTGCTGCGCATGATGGGCGCCACCGACGCCGGCGCACCACTGGTGCCGGCCGTGAGCGCTACCCCAATCCGCAAGCGCCCCGGGCGCACGGAATACCAGCGCGCAATCGCCGCCCTGAATGATCGCGGCCAGCTTGAAGTCCGCCTGACCGGCCAGCAAGGTTCGGGCGTCCTGCGTTCCATGAGCGAAGCAAATTGTTTCGTCGTGCTCGCCCACGAACAAGGCCAGGTCAACGCCGGTGACGCTGTGCAGGTATTGCTATTCGACGGCCTCGTCTGAGTGGCGTGGCGACGGCGGCTCTTGTGCCGGCTGCAACACCGCATGCTGTCGGTTTTTTGCGTCACCTGCTGGCTGCGGGTATCGGCGCATCGGTCGATTCGCTACACTCTGCGCCAGTTTGATTGTTTCGGATTTGAGCTTGAGCACTGCCATGATGACCAAGGAGATTGCGTATCTTCACCCGGCCCACACCGCACGCGCGCTGGTGCTGGTGTATCTCTGTTTCTCGCTGCCGGTCGTAGGGCTGTTTTTCTTCGTCGGCTTCGTCCGCTACGGTGAACTGCCGACGATTGTCGTGCTCAGCGGCCTGATCCTCAATGCTCTGGTGGGTTTTGGTGCGCTGTGGCTCGCCTGCCACGCCTACAACTGGGTAGCCGAGCGCTTTGGCGGTATCGAGATCCTGCTGCGCGACGTGCCGGAAGAAGCCTGATCGCTTCTGCGCGGACCAAGAAGAAGGGGCGGAAATATCCGCCCCTTTTCTTTTGCTGACGCCGACGTTCTGTTCGGCCCGGCTTTACTCGGCCTCGGTTTCGTCGTCCTGCGGCACGGCGGTTTCCAGCCCCAGCACGCTCTGCGCGGAATCGCTCGGCAGCGCCTCCACCGCCTTGAGCTTGCGGTTCATCTGGCGCGTCCGCACCTCGGCCTGCTCGATGTTGCTGACAGCCCGCTCCAGCGTCTTCTTCGTCGCTGCCAGCACATCGCCAAACTTCCCGAACTCGCTCTTCACCGCGCCGAGCACTTGCCAGACTTCGCTGGAGCGCTTTTCCAGCGCCAGTGTTCGGAAACCCATCTGCAGGCTGTTGAGGATAGCCGTAAGCGTGGTCGGGCCTGCCACCGTCACGCGGAACTTGCGCTGCAACTCGTCCGTCAGGCCCGGACGGCGCAGCACTTCTGCATAGAGGCCCTCGGTCGGCAGGAAGAGGATGGCGAAGTCGGTCGTGGCCGGCGGCGCGATGTACTTCTCGTGGATGGTCTGCGCCTCTTTGCGCACCGCGACTTCCAGTTCGCGGCTAGCGGTGGCAGCGGCGTCGGCATCGGCCCGTTCCTGCGCGTCGAGCAGGCGTTCGTACTGCTCTTTCGGGAACTTGGCGTCGATCGGCAACCAGACCGTTGCATCGTGATCGGCATCGGTCTTGCCGGGCAGGCGGATGGCGAATTCCACGCGCGCACCGGTACCGTGCACGGTCTCGACGTTCTTGCCGTACTGCTCGGGCGTGAGCATCTGCTCCAGCAGCATCTCAAGCTGAACTTCGCCCCAGGTGCCGCGCGTCTTCACGTTGGTCAGCACCTTCTTCAGGTCGCCCACGCCCTGGGCCAGCGCCTGCATTTCGCCCAGGCCGCGATGCACCTGTTCCAGCCGATCCGACACCAGCTTGAACGATTCGCCCAGGCGCTGCTCCAGCGTGGCGTGCAGCTTTTCGTCGACGGTGCGGCGCATCTCGTCGAGCTTGGTCGCGTTGTTCGCCTCGATGTCCTTGAGCTTCTGTTCCAGCGTGGCGCGCACCTCAGCCAGGCGGCGTTCGTTGCCCTCACCCAATTGGGAGAGCTGCTGCTGCATCGTCTCGCCAAAGCGGCGGAGCGCGTTACCCTGCTCCTCGCGTGCCTGCTGGGCTTGCTGCTGCAGGTTTTGGCGCACGGCCTCGAGCTGCTGCGTGTTCGTCTCAGTCAGCTTGGTGAGCTGCTGCGCAAACGTGTCGATCTGGTTGTTCTGCAGCGTGGCGACGCTGGTGAGCTGTGTCGCCAGCACCTGCTGGAACTGCCCCAGTTGCTGTGCGACGTCGCTGCGGCCGATGCGGGCCGTCTCAGCGATTTCGCCGCGCAGTTCTCGCTCGATGCGTTCGTTGCCGCGGATGAGTTCATCGCGCAGTGCCGCGAGCATCGGCGACGCATCGTTTTCCGCCGGGCGAGACACGCCACGCCAGATCAACACGCATAGCACAGCCACCACGGCTATGCCCAGCAAGGTCAGTAAAGCCAGCCAATCCATATCAGTTTTCGATCAGGAGGACGCGCGCTGCGCGAGCGCATCCGGGTTCAACAAGTTGGGCGGCTGCCCGGCGTGCGGGCCGAAGCCCAGCGCAGCGATCAGGTTATCGGCCGCCAGGTTGGCCATACCCAGGCGCGTGCCCAAGGTGGCACTGGCAATGTGCGGTGTGAGCGCCACGTGCTCGGCCTCCAGCAACGCCGGATGCACCTTCGGCTCGCCCTCGTACACATCCAGGCCGGCCGCGAAGATGAGTTTGTCCGCCAGCGCCTGCGCCAACGCTGCGTCATCCACGATGCCGCCGCGCGCGAGGTTGACCAGCGTAGCGGTCGGCTTCATCTGTGCCAGCTCTGCGGCGCCGATGGCGTGGTGGCTTTCCTTGGAATACGGCAGCACCAGCACGAGGTGATCCGCCTGCTTCAGCAGCACATCCTTGCTGACGTACGTGGCGCGCGTCTCCTGTTCGACTTCCGGCGAGAGCCGGCTGCGGTTGTGATAGATCACACGCATCGAGAAGCCGCTCGCACGCCGCGCCAGCGCCTGGCCGATACGGCCCATGCCAAGAATGCCCAGCGTGCTGCCGTACACCTCGGCGCCAAGGAAGGCGTCGTAAGTCCAGCGCTTCCAATGCCCCTCACGTAGCCAGCGTTCGGATTCGGACACACGGCGAGCGGCGGCCATGAGCAAGGCCCAACCGAAGTCGGCGGTGGTCTCGGTCAGGATATCGGGCGTGTTGGTGGCCAGGATGCCGGCGCGCGTCATCGCCGCGAGGTCAAAGTTGTTGTAGCCGACGGCCATGTTGCACACCGCGCGCAGGGTCGGCACGCGGCGGATCAGATCGGCGTTGATGGTGTCGGCGGCGTTGGACAGCAGGCCCACGCGACCCTGCAAACGCTCCGCCAGCGCTTCGGGCGGATAAGCGACGTCCGCCTGGTTGTCGATCACATCGAAGGTCTCGCGCAAGCGCTCGAGCACTTCGGGAAACATCGCGCGGGTGACAAGGATTCCGGGTTTCATACGTTCAGCACACGTTCGGTTAGCGGAAGAAGACGAAGGTCATCAGAACGAAAATCGGCACGAGAATGCACACAGACCACAACATGTAGCCAAAGAAGCTCGGCATCTGCAGGCCACGGCTTTCGGCGATGGCCTTGACCATCAGGTTGGGCGCGTTGCCAATGTAAGTGTTGGCGCCCATGAACACGGCCGCAGCGGAAATGGCGGCCAGCGTGGAGGCGCCCTCGCTCATCAGCATGCGCGCGTCGCCGCCTGCGGTGTTGAAGAACACGAGATACGTCGGCGCATTGTCGAGGAACGACGACAGCAACCCCGTCGCCCAGAAGTACATTGCGTTGTTCGGCTGGCCCGCGCTGTCGTTGACGAGATGGACGATGCCCGCGAAAGGACCGTCCACGCCAGCCTTGAGCATGGCGATCACCGGCCCGATCGTGATGAAGATGCCGGCAAACAGCTTGGCGACTTCCAGAATAGGCTCCCAGTTGAACTCGTTGCCGGCGCGCGCGCCCCCAGGCGTGAGCCACAGAGAAAGCAGCGCGATCACCACCAGCCCGATGTCGCGCACTACGTTCTGCAGCAGCACCTCGGTGCCCATCACATAGAAGACGATGCCGGGCTTCCACAGCCCGCTTATCAGTACGAGTCCGAGAATGCCTGCCAGCAGCACAAAGTTGACGTTGCCCTCGAAGCGTACCGGGCCGGCGTCGTCCGGCGTGGCGTCGGTGATGTTGGGCAGCTCTTCCTTGCCCGTGTGATAGAGGTAGCTGTCGATGACGAAGAAGATCGCCAGCAGCAGCACCCACATCGTGAGCGTCTGGCGCCACAGATGTTGCGTGGTCCAGAAGAAATCAACGCCCTGCAGGAAGCCGAGGAATAGCGGCGGATCGCCCAGCGGCGTAAGCGCTCCACCGGCATTGGCTACCAGAAAGATGAAGAACACGACGACGTGTGCGCGATGCCGGCGTGCTTCGTTGGCGCGCAGCAATGGCCGAATCAGCAGCATGGCCGCGCCGGTCGTCCCCATGATGCTGGCCAGGGCCGTGCCAAGTGCGATCAAGCCGGTATTGAGCTTTGGCGTGCCGTGCAGATTGCCGCGAATGCAGATGCCACCTGCAACAACGTACAAAGCGGCGATCAGAGCGATGAAGGGAATGTATTCAGCAAGGGCTGCGTGATTGACGGAAGCGATGGCCGCGTCAGAGCCGAACACGATCCCGAACGGGACCAGAAGCGCCAACGCCCACGCCGCTGCGATCTTGCCGTAATGGTCGTGCCATAGCTTTGGCACGACGAGCGGTGCAATGGCAATCGAAAGCAGGATGCCCGCAAACGGCACACCCCACAGCAGATGCAACTCAGCGCCGCTCACATCAGCGGCGCGCGCCAGGCCACAGACAAACAGGAAAACAAGGGGCCAGAGGCGTTTCACGTAGGCGTTCTCCTAATCGCGGGCGCACATCGCAAACGCAACTGCGCCACACAAACAAAGACGCCAGTGTAAACGCCAGAGGTCTGTCGCCCCTTAAACATCCACAGAGGTTTGATGCAGCAACGAGCCCCGAACGCTGTCTCAGGAAGCCGTCACCACGATCACGTGCACGCGGTACGGGCCATGCGCGCCAAGCACGATAGTCTGCTCGATATCACCCGTGCGCGACGGCCCGCTGATGACGTTGGTGGCGCGCGGCAGCTCGCCCCGCTCCGCTCGCATCAGCGCATAGGCGTCTTCCAGATTGGCGACGATGCGCGACTGCGGCACCACGGCGATATGTGTCTCGGGCAGCAGCGCCGTGGAGGCGACATTCTCCGGCCCCGACAGCAGCATCAGGGAGCCCGTCTCGGCAATCGCGCAGAAGCAACCTGTAATGCCAACGAGATCGCTGTGTTCATGATCGGCTTTTGCTTCACGCACGGGCGGACGGAATTCGACGCCGATGCCGGCCGCCGCCCAGTCAAGCGATTGCAACGTTGTCCAAGCCACCGCCTGCGGTTGAAGGTTCAAGCCAGACAGATAGCGGGCCACAGCGCCCGGCACGTCGGATAGCGCGCCCACCGTATCCAGCGTGGAGGCCATCTTCAGTGCCTGCTCGGCGAAATGCGCGGCGAGGTTCTCGGGCACTGGCGGGCGCGGGCCGGCGGGATGGCGCGCGAGGTAATCCACCACGGCGTCGTGCTCACCCTGTGTCGGCTTCTCGGGACGATGCTGCGCATTGCGGATGCGCCCAAAGATGGCATCGCGTGCACGGCTGGTGTCGAGCGGGTCGACGGGGGTGTCCGGTTGTGATTCCATGGCGGCTCCGAAAGATCGGTCGATTATACGAGCCGCTTCGAGCACGATCAGCCAACGCCGTTGAAACTTATTCGGCGCTGGCGTGAGCCTTATTGCACGCCGAACACTTGCTTCAGGTACGTGAGGTAGGCCGGATCGTCGCACATGGTCTTCTCCGGCGCATCCGACAGTTTGGCCACCGGTTGGCCGTTGCAGCGGACCATCTTGATGACGATCTGCAGCGGCGTGTAGCCCAGGTCGTTGGTCAGGTTGGTTCCCACGCCAAAGGCCAGCTTGCAGCGGCCGTGGAAACGCTCATACAGGCCGATGACCTTGGGCATGTCGAGACTGTCGGAGAAGATCAGCGCCTTGGACTTCGGCTCGGCACGCATGTCCTCGTAATGCTTGAGCATGCGCTCGCCCCACTCGAACGGGTCGCCGGAATCGTGGCGCACGCCGTCGAAGAGCTTGCAGAAAAACATGTCGAAGTCGCGCAGGAAGGCGTCGAAGCCGTAGGTATCCGACAGCGCGATACCGAGATCGCCGCGATATTCCTTGGCCCAGGTTTCCAGCGCAAAGTTCTGGGAATCGCGCAGGCGCGGACCGAGTGCCTGACAGGCTTGCAGGTACTCATGCGCCATGGTGCCAAGCGGCGTCATGCCGTGCTTCATGGCGAAGTAGACGTTGCTGGTGCCCGCGTACTGGGCGCCGAGCTGCGCACACGTCTCCAGCAGCACATGTTCGTGCCAGGTGTGCGAGAAGCGACGGCGGGTGCCGTAATCGGCAATGCGGCATTCTTCCAGGCCGGGGCGCTTCAGCGATGCCAGCTTGTCGGTCAGGCGGCGTTTGCCCTCCTCCCACTGCGGGTGCGTCTGCGTGCGGCTGAAGAACACCTCGTTGACGATGGCCAGGACCGGCACCTCGAACATGATCGTGTGCAGCCACGGCCCCGCGATGACGATCTCAATCTGCCCATCGTTGCTGGGCGCCTGACGCACGTCGATGTACTTCTCGTTGAGATGAAACAGGCCGAGAAAATCGACGAAATCGCTCTTGATGAAGCGCATCCCGCGCAGGTAATCGAGTTCCGCATCGGTAAAGCGCAGGGTGCAGAGATGGCGGATTTCCGCACGAATCTCGTCAATGAACGGCACCAGATCAACACCCGCGTTGCGGCACTTGAAGCGGTATTCGACGTGCGCGCCAGGAAAGTGATGCAGCACCACCTGCATCATCGTGAATTTGTACAGATCGGTATCGAGCAGCGAGCGGATGATCATCGGACGGCGCCAAAAGCCATATGGATTGGTCGTCATGCTAACCGAAGCCACGCGGGACGCCCGCGGCAGTCACACAAATCCCGGCGCGCAGCCCAGAAAATGGCCGTTTTGGAGTTCCAACCGGACGGAAAACCCCTTGATTCCGCTATAATTTCCGGTTTCCGACCAGATTTTTGCACCATGGAAGCAGAACGCCTCAATGCCATCCAGAACACGTTGGCCGACCTGAAGTCGCGCGCCGACGACCTTCGGAGGTATCTTTGACTACGACGTCAAATCTGAACGTCTAGTTGAAGTCGATAAAGAACTCGAAAACCCCGAGGTCTGGAACGATCCCAAACGCGCCCAGGAGCTGGGTCGCGAGAAGAAGTCGCTTGAAACCGTCGTGCTGGCGCTGACCAAGCTCGACGAAGACCTCACCGGCGGCGCCGAGCTGTTTGAGCTGGCCCGCGAAGAGGGCGACGACGACACCATCGAAGCCATCGAGGCTGACACCGCGGGCATGCGCGCCATTGTCGAAGACATGGAATTCCGCCGCATGTTCTCCGGCCCGATGGACGCCGCCAACTGCTTTATCGACATCCAGGCCGGCGCCGGCGGGACCGAGGCGTGCGACTGGGCGTCGATGCTGCTGCGCCAGTATCTGAAGTACTGCGAGCGCAAGGGCTTCAAGACCGAAGTGCTGGAAGAATCCGAAGGTGACGTTGCCGGCATCAAGAGCGCGTCGATCAAGGTCGAGGGCGAATACGCGTTTGGCTTCCTGCGCACCGAAACCGGCGTGCACCGCCTCGTGCGCAAGTCGCCGTTCGACTCCGCGGGTGGCCGCCACACGTCGTTCTCGTCGATCTTCGTGTATCCGGAAGTCGATGATTCGATCGAGATCGAGGTCAACCCGGCGGATCTGCGTGTCGACACGTATCGCGCTTCGGGTGCTGGCGGTCAGCACATCAACAAGACGGATTCGGCCGTGCGGATTACGCACATCCCGACCGGCATCGTCGTGCAGTGCCAGAACGACCGCTCGCAGCACCGCAACCGCGCCGAAGCGATGACGATGCTGAAGTCGCGCCTGTACGAGCACGAGCTGCGCAAACGTCAGGCCGCTGCCGACGCACAGGAAGCTGCGAAGACCGACGTGGGCTGGGGCCATCAGATCCGCTCGTATGTGCTCGACCAGAGCCGCATCAAGGATCTGCGCACCAACGTGGAAATCTCCAACACGCAGAAGGTGCTGGACGGCGACCTGGATCCCTTTATCCAGGCCAGCCTGAAGCAGGGCGTCTGATCCGAGCCAAACCAGAGCGACTGCCATGTCTGACACGTCCCTGTTCATCCTGACCGGTGCCTCGCGCGGCCTGGGCGCCGCGCTGGCCCAGGCGCTGATGCAGCCCGGTCGCCGCCTCATCTGCGTGGCACGCGGCGATAACGCCGAATTGCGCGCGCAGGCGGCAGCCGCCGGCGTGACGCTCGACTGGCACCAGGTCGACCTGTCCGACGCGCATGCCGCCGAGGCCTGGATGACCAAGACGCTTGCCGCCCTGCCCGCTTTTGCCAACGTGACACTGGTGCTGAACGCCGGCGCGGTCGAGCCGATCGGCACCATCGACACGCTGCGTGCCGATACGCTGCTGCCGCACCTGCAACTGAACCTGGCCGGCCCGATGGCGCTGACTGCTGCCCTGCTGCGCGGCACCGCCGAGTGGAACGCGCAGCGGCGCGTGCTGGCGATTTCGTCAGGCGCGGCGCGTCGGCCGATCGCCGGTTGGGCGGCATATTGCACGGGCAAGGCGGGGCTGGACATGTTCGTGCGCGCCCTCAATGCCGATGGCGACGCCAGCGTGCGCGCCGTGGCGCTGGCCCCGGGCGTGATCGACACCGACATGCAACGCACCATCCGTGGCGCCGACTTTGCCGGCGTGCAGCGCTTCCGCGATCTGCACGCGCATGGCGAGCTGGTCTCGCCGCAAGACGCCGCCACGCGCATCGCCGCCTACCTCGTCCGCCCCGATTTTGGCGCGACCGAGCTGGACGACCTGCGCAACATCGCCTGAACCGACATTCCTCTCCTCACCATCATGACCGAACAGAACAACCCGGCCGAATCGAACACCACGGCCGCCGTGCCGGCGCAGGACGACAACAAGATCATCGCCGAGCGCCGCGAGAAACTGGCAGAGATCCGCCAGCAAGGCGTCGCGTTCCCCAATGATTTCCGCCCGACGCACCATGCCGGTGATCTGCAAGCCAAGTACCGCGAGTTGGAGCAGGCTGCGCTGGAAGCCGAACCGGTGCAGGTGGCCGTCGCTGGCCGCATGATGCTCAAGCGCGTGATGGGCAAGGCCAGCTTTGCCACCGTGCAGGATGCCACCGACCGCATCCAGTTCTACATCAGCCGCGACGCCGTGGGCGAAGACGTCTACGCCAGCTTCAAGAAGTGGGACCTGGGCGACATCGTGGCTGCGCGCGGCACGCTGATGAAGACGAAGACCGGCGAACTGTCGGTGGCTGTGACGGAGCTGCGCCTGCTCTCGAAGAGCCTGCGTCCGCTGCCGGGCGACTACTACGGCCTGGCCGATCAGGAACAGAAGTATCGCCAGCGCTACGTCGATCTGATCGTGTCGAAGGAAACACGCGACACCTTCCGCGCCCGCACCAAGGCCATGGCCTCGCTGCGCAACTTCATGGCCGGCAACGGTTTCATGGAAGTCGAGACGCCGATGCTGCATCCGATTCCGGGCGGCGCGGCAGCCAAGCCCTTCATCACGCACCACAACGCGCTGGACATGCAGATGTTCCTGCGCATTGCGCCGGAGCTGTACCTCAAGCGCCTGATCGTCGGCGGTTTCGAGCGCGTGTACGAGATCAACCGCAACTTCCGTAACGAGGGCGTGTCGCCGCGACACAATCCCGAGTTCACGATGATGGAGTTCTACGCAGCCTACACGGACTACCGCTGGCTGATGGACTTCACCGAGCAACTGATCCGCCAAGCGGCGATCGACGCCTCGGGCACCGCCACGCTCACCTACCAGGGCCGCGAGCTGGATCTTGCCAAGCCGTTCCATCGCCTGACCATCTGCCAAGCGATCCAGAAGTACGCGCCGCAGTACACCGACGCGCAACTGGCGGATGTCGACTTCCTGCGCGCCGAGCTGAAGAAGTTCAAGATCGACACCAACGCGCCGCAATTCCTGAACGCCGGCGTGGGCACATTGCAGCTCGTGCTGTTTGAAGAAACCGCCGAGTCGCAACTGTGGGAGCCGACCTTCATCATCGACTATCCGGTCGAAGTGTCGCCGCTGGCACGCGGCTCCGACACGCTTCCCGGCATCACCGAGCGCTTCGAGCTGTTCATCACCGGCCGCGAGATCGCCAACGGCTTCTCCGAGCTGAATGACCCGGAAGACCAGGCTGAGCGCTTCCGCAAACAAGTCGAGCAGAAGGACGCCGGCGACGAAGAAGCCATGTTCTATGACGCCGACTACATCCGCGCGTTGGAATACGGCATGCCCCCGACCGGCGGCTGCGGCATCGGCATCGACCGCCTGGTGATGCTGCTCACGGACAGCCCGAACATCCGCGATGTGATCCTTTTCCCGCACCTGCGCCGCGAAGACTGATCGACTCGGTCCTCCATCTCAAAAAACGCTCCTTCGGGGGCGTTTTTTGTTGCCCCGCAGGTGCGCAAATCCCGCGCCCACCCCGCTATTTGTAACATCGCCCTGCTTTGACAATGTGTATCAAATCCTGCCAAGCCATTGATTTTAAATAGAAAAACTGGAGTACAGATGCTTACAAATTAAAACGGCATCCGTTCGGGCGATGGACCACACTGTGATCATCGAAGGGCCGAACCACGAACCAATCACGGGCCGCAGGAGAACGAAGATGACGAATAACATCCAACCGAACCAAGGTCAACAATATGGCGGCACGTCGCCGGGTCAGGTGCCGTCGTCGTCACGACACATGCATCCGCTGATGACCACGGCGGCTGTGGCTGTCATCATCGCCAGCCTGACTGCGGTGGCCGCCATCACTGGCGTGCTGCCGACCTCGAAGGCTACGCAGGGCAGCACAGATCCGAATGTAGCTGCGCAATCGGCAGCGGCAATGCCGGGCGCTTCGGCCCCGATGGCGCTGGCTGCACCGGGCCAGACCACGCAGCCGAATCAGGCTGCTCCGTATCCGGCGCAGAACATGGCTCCCGCTCCAACGCGAGCCCGTGAGCCGTCGTACGCTGAACGCGCGCCGTCGACCAGTCCGAGCTATGCGCAAACACAGCCGCGCCAGTCGGCCAGCCCATATGCAGGCCATGTGACGTCGGTCACCCCGATCACCACGCAGGGCAAGGAAACCGGCCTGGGCATGATCGGCGGCGCGGTGGTGGGTGGTTTGCTGGGTAACCAGATTGGGCGCGGTAATGGCCGTACGCTGGCGACAGTCGGCGGCGCAGTGGCGGGCGGTTACGGCGGCCACGTGGCGGAGAACTACTACAGCCGCGACACCCAATACCGCGTGAACGTGCGCATGGACAACGGCACGAACCGCAGCTTTACGTACAAGGCCGCCCCGGGCTTCCAGGCAGGCGAGCGCGTGCATATCGAGAACGGTACGCTGGTGGCTGGCTAACTCGCCGTCGCCTTCGCCCCAAAGAAAAACCGGCCTTCGGGCCGGTTTTTTCATGCGTACGCGTTTTAGCGCTACGCGCTTATTCGGCTTCGTCGATCCAGGCTTGCTGGATGGCCTCGAGGAACTTCTCGCCGCCACGCTTGTGGTCGTCGTCGAAGCCTTCCAGCGTGACGACCTTGTTGTGCAAGTCCACAAAATTCAGGCGCGTCGGATCGACGTCGGGGTACTTGTCGTACAGCGCTTCCGCGATCTGCTGGATGTCGTTCCATTTCATGATGGGCTCCCTCCACCGCTGGCCACTCGGCTCAGTGGTTTTCCTTGGCGTGGTTGATCGTGTACTTCGGAATCTCGACGGTCAGGTCGGTATCCGCCACTTTGGCCTGGCACGACAAGCGCGAGTTCGGCTCCAGGCCCCAGGCCTTGTCGAGCAGATCCTCTTCCTTCTCGGTCGCCTCTTCCAGCGAATTGAAACCCTCGCGCACGATCACGTGGCACGTCGTGCAGGCACACGACTTCTCGCATGCGTGCTCGATCTCGATGTCGGCGCCCAACAGCGCGTCGCAGATGGTCGTGCCGGGCTTGGCTTCGATCACGGCCCCTTCCGGGCAGTATTCGACGTGAGGAAGAACGACGATGTGTGGCATGAAGAAACTCGTTCGATAAGTGTGTTTTGGGGGATGCGATCGGCGATCAGCCGAGCTCCTCGATACGTTTGCCGGCGAGCGCCTTGCGAATGCCGCGGTCCATGCGGCGCGCGGCGAATTCGTCGGTAGCGTGCGACAGGGCGTCCACGGCGTCCTTGATGGCGCGGTGGTCTTCGCCCTGCATGGTGGTGCGCAGCGCGGCAATTTCGGTGTCGATGGCGGCGCGCTCTTCGGGCGACAGCAAATCGCTATCGGCCGCCAGCGCCTGCGACAGGGCCTCAAGCAAGCGCTCGCCTTCAACGCGCTCTTCCGCCAGCGCACGACGACGCATGTCGTCTTCGGCGGATTGGAAACCTTCCTTCAGCATGCGGGCGACATCGTCATCGCCCAGACCGTACGACGGCTTCACAGCAATCGCCGCCTCCACGCCCGACACCGTTTCGCGTGCCGACACCGACAGCAAGCCATCAGCATCCACCTGATACGTCACGCGGATGCGCGCAGCGCCGGCCACCATGGGCGGGATGCCACGCAACTCGAAACGCGCCAGCGAACGGCAATCGCTCGCCAGTTCGCGCTCGCCCTGCAGCACGTGGATCGCCATGGCCGTCTGGCCGTCCTTGAAGGTGGTGAACTCCTGCGCCCGAGCGACGGGAATCGTGCTGTTACGCGGGATGATCTTCTCGACCAGGCCACCCATCGTCTCGACGCCCAGCGACAGCGGGATCACGTCGAGCAGCAGCCAGTCTTCACCCGGCGCACGGTTACCGGCCAGCAGGTTGGCCTGCATGGCCGCACCGATAGCGACCACTTGGTCGGGATCGAGGTTCGTGAGCGGCGTCTGGCCAAACAGCTGGCCAACGGCACGGCGGATGATCGGCATGCGCGTCGCGCCACCGACCAGCACAACGCCCTTGATCTCTTCGACCGTCACGCCCGCATCGCGCAGCGCGCGGCGCACCGGCGACAGCGTCTTCTGCACCAGGTTGGCGGTCAGTTCGGCAAAGGCCTCTGCGGTCAGCACGAGGTGCACGGTCTCGCCGGTGGAGAGCATCGCGTCAATCTCGGTGCTGTCGGCGGTGGAGAGCCATTCCTTGGCGGCGCGTGCCTTGTTCAGCAGCAGGCGCGTGTCTTCGGCAGAGAGCGGTTGCAGACCGGCTTGCTCGACGATCCAGCAGACGATGCGCTGGTCGAAGTCGTCACCGCCGAGCGCAGAGTCGCCCCCCGTCGACATCACCTCGAACACGCCCTTGGTGAGCTTGAGCACCGAGATGTCGAACGTACCGCCACCCAGATCGTAGACCGCGTAAATGCCTTCGGCGGCATTGTCCAGGCCATAGGCGATGGCGGCGGCGGTCGGCTCGTTCAGCAGACGCAGCACGTTCAGGCCGGCAAGCTTGGCCGCGTCCTTGGTGGCTTGGCGCTGCGCATCGTCAAAGTACGCGGGCACGGTGATGACGGCGCCGACGAGCTCATCGCCGAGCGTGTCTTCGGCGCGCTGGCGCAGCGTGGCGAGAATCTCCGCCGACACTTCCACCGGGCTCTTCACACCGGCCACGGTCTTCAACTGCACCATGCCGGGCGCGTCGACAAAGTCGTATGGCGTGTTCTCGATGTGGGCCACATCCTTCAAGCCGCGCCCCATGAAACGCTTGACCGAGATGATGGTGTTCTTGGGGTCACGCACGGCTTCGACCTGAGCCTTGTAGCCGATGTGGGCACCGCCCGTGGGCAGATAGCGCACCACGGAGGGCAGCAGCGGGCGGCCCTGATCATCGGGCAACACTTCCGGCACGCTGCTGCGCACGGAGGCCACCAGCGAGTTGGTCGTGCCCAGGTCGATGCCCACCGCCAGACGGCGCTGGTGCGGTGCGGGCGATTCGCCAGGTTCGGAAATCTGCAGTAAAGCCATGGGGATGTCTCGATTGCGCGGATGGGCTGCCTGCCGAGGCAAACCCAACATTGTCGCAAATTCTGGGTTTTAGTCTTCCAGCCGGTCGATGGCCTCGGCGGTATCGCGTTCGATCTTTTCGATGAACATCAATTGGCGCACGGCGTCCGCTGCTGCCGCGGTATTGCCATCGCCATTGAGCAAGCCGGACAGCGCCTGATAGCGGGTACGTTTTTCCTTGCGCAGCATGCCAAGCAAATCGTCCAACGCATCGACGTTGCGCTCCACCTTGGCGTCGCCCAGGGCTTCGCGCCATTCCATTTGCTGCATAAGAAACGCGGCCGGCATGGCGGTATTGTTCTCGGCCTGCACGTCGATACCACGCAGATGCAGCAGATACGTCGCCCGTTTGAGCGGATCTCGCAGCGTCTGATACGCCTCGTTGGCGCGCGTGGCCCATTGCATGGCGACGCGGCGTTCGGCGTCGCCTGCGTGGGCATAGCGATCCGGATGCGCCTGCGACTGCACGGTGCGATACGCAGCGTTCAGCGCGTCGTCGTCGACCTCGAAGTGCTCGGGCAGACCGAAGAGGGAAAAATGCGTCGTGTTCGCTGACAAGCCGAAATTCATGAATAAAAAAAGCGGCTGCGCCGCCTCGTGTTCCTTATTCGACCGGCTCACCCCGATCGCACTTCAGGCATTCCACAATCACGCCGATCTTGCTGGCGCGCCCGGCTTCGGTTTCAGTCCAGGGCCGCAACTGCCAGGGCGGATCGTGGCGCATGTGCTGCCCATGCCCGCAAGCGAGACGGGCGACCCAGTGGCCCTCCTCGTCCCGCTCGAAACCGACAATCGCCTGCTTCAATGCGCCCCGCTCACACGCGGAACGACTCGCCGCAGCCGCACTCGTCCTTCACGTTCGGGTTGTTGAAGCGGAAACCTTCGTTCAGCCCTTCTCGCGCGTAGTCCAGCTCGGTGCCGTCGATGTACGGCAAGCTCTTCGGATCGACGATCACCTTGACGCCGTTGGACTCAAAGACCTCGTCTTCGGCGGCAATCTCGTCTGCATATTCGAGCTTGTAGGCCAGGCCCGAGCAGCCCGTGGTCTTCACGCCCACGCGCAAGCCCACGCCCTTGCCACGGCGGGTCAGGTAGCGGGAAACGTGCTGCGCGGCCTTGTCGGTCAGGGTGATCATGCTGCGTCCTTTCTATCCAATCCGGCTCAAGCCGCCTTCTGCTCGGCCGAGCCGTGCTTTTCCTTGTAGTCCGCCACCGCCGCCTTGATGGCGTCCTCGGCCAGGATCGAGCAGTGGATCTTCACCGGCGGCAACGCCAGCTCTTCAGCGATGGCCGTGTTGCGGATTTCCAGCGCTTGATCCAGCGTCTTGCCCTTCACCCACTCCGTCACCAGCGACGACGAAGCAATGGCAGAACCGCAGCCGTAGGTCTTGAACTTTGCGTCTTCAATCACGCCCTGCTCGTTGACCTTGATCTGCAGTTTCATCACGTCGCCGCAAGCCGGCGCGCCGACCATGCCGGTACCGACCGTGTCATCGCCCTTCTCGAACGAACCGACATTGCGCGGGTTTTCGTAATGGTCCAGAACTTGGTTGCTGTAAGACATTTCACACCTCTTTCAATCGTTGGCTGGCGCGGGGGCGCCGTTGTTCTCAAACGCCGCGCTTAGTGCGCCGCCCATTGAATGCTGTTCAGATCCACGCCGTCCTTGTACATCTCCCACAGCGGAGACAGGTCGCGCAGCTTGCCGATCTTGTTCTTGAGCAGTTCGACCACGTAATCGACCTCTTCTTCCGTGGTGAAACGGCCCACCGTGAAGCGGATCGAGCTGTGCGCCAGTTCGTCGTTGCGGCCCAGCGCACGCAGCACGTACGACGGTTCCAGCGATGCCGACGTGCAGGCCGAGCCCGACGACACGGCGACGTCCTTGATGGCCATGATCAGCGACTCGCCTTCGACGAAGTTGAAGCTGATGTTGAGGTTGTGCGGCACACGGGCTTCCATGTCGCCGTTCACATACACCTCTTCCATCGTGTTGAGGCCGCGATACAGGCGATCACGCAGCATGCGGATGCGCTCGTTCTCGGTCGCCATTTCTTCCTTGGCAATGCGGAAGGCCTCGCCCATGCCGACGATCTGGTGCGTAGCCAGCGTGCCCGAACGCATGCCGCGCTCGTGGCCACCACCGTGCATCTGCGCTTCGATGCGGATACGCGGCTTGCGGCGCACGTACAGCGCACCGATGCCCTTGGGCCCATACGTCTTGTGGGCCGAGAACGACATCAGGTCGACCTTCAGCTTTTGCAGGTCGATGCCCACCTTGCCGGTGGCCTGGGCGGCATCCACGTGGAAGATCACGCCCTTCTCGCGGCAGATTTCGCCCAACTGCTCGATGTCCTGAACCACGCCGATTTCGTTGTTTACCATCATCACCGACGCAAGAATGGTGTCGGGGCGAATGGCTTGCTTGAAGACTTCGATATCGATCAGGCCGTTGTCCTTCACGTCCAGATACGTCACTTCGAAGCCCTGGCGCTCCAGCTCACGCGTCGTGTCCAGCACAGCCTTGTGCTCGGTCTTCACGGTGATGATGTGCTTGCCCTTGCTGCTGTAGAAATTGGCAGCGCCCTTGATGGCCAGGTTGTCGGACTCGGTAGCGCCGGACGTCCAGACGATTTCGCGCGGGTCGGCATTCACCAGTGCTGCAACCTGCTCGCGCGCGGTTTCGACGGCCTTCTCGGCTTCCCAACCAAACGGGTGGCTGCGCGAGGCCGGGTTGCCGAAGCTCTCACGCAGGTACGGAATCATCTTGTCGACGACGCGCGGGTCCACCGGCGTCGTCGCGGAATAGTCCATGTAGATGGGAAGTTGCGGGGTGCTCATATCTTGTCTGCCTTGTGTGGGGGGCGATGTTCTTGTGTGGGGCTGGCGTCGTGGCCGGCCTCACGCTGACGCAATCACGACTGCGCCAGACTGAAAACGGAGTTGACCAGCGGCGGGCGCTTGACCGGCTCGGCGGCCACCGACGTGGTGGCAGACGTGTCGACGGCGCGGGCGCGTGTCGGTGCGCGTTCGCGGCGGGCCGGACGTGCTTCACGCATGTCCTGGATCACTTCGGGCTGACGCTCGCGTTGCTGATCGACCAAGTTCTGCAGCGATACCGAATCGAGATACTCGACCATCTTCTGGTTGAGCGTGGCCCACAGATCGTGCGTCATGCAGCGGCCTGTGTGACCGCCGACATGCTCTTCGCCGCCGCAGTTGCCCTTGCCACCGCATTGGGTGGCATCCAGCGGCTCGTCCACGGCGATGATGATGTCGGCAACGGTAACGTCGTCGGCACGGCGCGCGAGGCTGTAGCCGCCGCCCGGACCGCGCACACTTTCCACGATTTCGTGGCGGCGCAGTTTGCCGAACAGCTGCTCCAGATACGACAGCGAAATCTTCTGACGCTGGCTGATGCCAGCCAGCGTGACCGGACCCTGTTCTTGGCGCAGCGCCAAGTCAATCATGGCGGTGACCGCGAAGCGGCCTTTGGTGGTCAATCTCATGGCGTCGGGGAAATACCTGATCGTTTTGCTCAAGTATAAAGGAACCCGACAAAATCGGTCAACTAAGGTGTCGGGGGATTCCGCGTCGCAGCAAGGGGATTTGCAGAGCCCGGAAACCGGGATGGCCACGCGGCAGGCCGTATTGTGGACTAAAACAATCAACCACGTTCGATAGGGCTATCACGCCACTCCCGCAGCGCAACTTGCGGGGCCGTCGCGAAGGCGCCGTCACTGCGGGTTTTTCCTTATGCGGTGAAAAGCGCAATTTGATTGACTTCTGTTACGCGGTAGCCGAGACTGTCAGATACGCAAACGTTTGCGAAGAGCGAGGCGCGATTGCCCTTAGGAACGCCTTATGGCGTAACAAGTAACGATGCCCGCACCCACCCGCCCCAGACAGGCCTCTTCCTGGAGGAGACACCATGGATATCCGCCGTCGCCGCGCCTTGCAACTTGGCGCGGGCTCTGCCGTAGCTGCAGCTCTGCCGTTCCCGTTTTCGCTGGCGTACGCCGCCAACCAGCCGCCCAAAGTGGCGCTGGTCATGAAGTCGCTCGCCAACGAGTTCTTCCTGACCATGGAGAACGGCGCCCGCAAGCATCAGAAGGACCACGCGTCGGAGTACTCGCTGCTGACCAACGGCATTCGCGACGAAACCGACACTGCCGGCCAGATCCGCTTGGTCGAGCAGATGATCGTCGCGCGTGTGGATGCGCTGGTGCTGGCGCCGGCCGACTCCAAGGCATTGGTGCCGGTCGTCAAGAAGGCCGTGGACGCGGGCATTCTCGTCATCAACATCGACAACCGGCTGGACCCGGCGGCGCTCAAGGAGAAAGGGCTCAACGTGCCCTTCGTGGGGCCGGACAACCGCAAGGGGGCAAGACTCGTGGGCGACTTCGTTGCCAAGTCGCTCAAGCCGGGCGATGCCGTGGGCATTATTGAAGGCATTCCGACCACAACGAACGCGCAACAGCGCACCGCCGGCTTCAAGGATGCGGCCGAAGCCGCCAAGCTGAAGATCGCGGGGGTGCAATCGGGCGAATGGGAAATCGACAAGGGCAACAAGGTGGCGGCCGCCATGCTGCGCTCAGAACCTGACCTGAAGGCCCTGCTGTGCGGCAACGACAACATGGCCATCGGCGCCGTATCGGCCGTGCGCGCGGCGGGCAAGCTGGGCAAGGTGCTGATTGGCGGCTATGACAACATCGACGCCATCAAGGCCATGCTGGCTGATGGGCGTGTCGTTGCCACTGCTGATCAGCACGCCGATCAGCAAGCCGTCTACGGCATCGAGACCGCCCTGAAGGCGCTGGCCGCCAAGACGCCGCAGACGAAGCTGTCGGGTGTCGTCGAGACACCGGTCAACCTCGTCACGCGTACGTAACGCCACAGACCGGCAAGCCGCCGCCAGCCATGTCTGCCGCTTACGAACCGCGCCCGCCGCTGCTGAGCGTCTCCGCCGTCAGCAAGCACTACGCCGCCCCCGTGCTACGAGATATCGATCTCGACGTGCACGCGGGCGAGGTGCTTGCGCTCACGGGGGAGAACGGCGCCGGCAAGAGCACGCTTTCCAAGATTCTCTGCGGGCTGGAGACGGCAACGTCGGGTTCCATGACGCTGGGCGGCACGCTGTACGCACCCGATTCGCGCAGCGCTGCCGAAGCGCTGGGCGTGCGCATGGTGCTGCAGGAGCTGAGCATGGTGCCCACGCTGACGGTGGCCGAGAACCTGTTCCTCGGCGAACTGCCCCGGCGGCTGGGTTTTGTGGATCGCGCTGCGCTGCGCCAGCGGGCCGAACAGGCGCTTGCACGCGTTGGTCTGGACCTCGATCCCTGGACGCCCGTACACACGCTCGGCATCGGCCACCGGCAGATGATCGAGATTGCCCGCGCGCTGGCCAGCGCATGCCGGGTGCTCATCCTCGACGAGCCGACGGCGATGCTGAGCGCGCACGAAAGCGCCACGCTGTTCGAGCGCATCGACGCCCTGCGCCGCGAGGGCGTGGCCATCCTCTATATCTCCCACCGCCTGGACGAACTGGCGCGCATTGCCGATCGCATCGTTGTGCTGCGTGACGGCAAGCTGGTCACCGATGCACCGGCGGCCACGGTCACGCAGGACGCACTCATCCAAGCGATGGTCGGCCGCGACGTGGCCGCCTCATCCGAAACGCAACGGGCCGCGCGCGAGCCGTGGCTTGGTGACGGCTCGCCGGCGCTGCGGGTGACCGGTCTGACGCGTGCGCCAGCCGTGCGCGATGTGAGCTTCGAAGTGGCACCCGGAGAGATCTTCGGCATCGCCGGCCTAGTGGGTGCGGGCCGCACGGAATTGCTGCGGCTGATCTTCGGGGCGGACCGCGCGGATGCGGGCACCGTCGAAGTCGGCTCGCCGCTGGCGCCTGTGCGCATCCGTTCGCCCGGCGACGCGGTGCGTCACGGCATCAGCTTGCTCACCGAAGACCGCAAGGACGAAGGCCTGATGTTGAGCCTGCCCATCGCGACCAACATCGCGCTGGGCAACATGCCCACCGTCACGAAGCGCGGCTGGCTGCAACCGGCGCGCGAGCGTGCGCTGGCGCAGCGGCACATCGGCGCATTGCGCATCCGTTGCGCTGGGCCCGAGCAACCGGTCGGAGAACTCTCCGGCGGCAATCAGCAGAAGGTTGCGATTGCCCGGTGGCTGGAGCGCGACACGCCCGTGCTGCTATTCGATGAGCCGACGCGAGGCGTGGATGTCGGCGCCAAGTTCGACATCTATACGCTGCTCGACGCGCTGGCCGCGCGAGGCAAGGCGCTGGTCGTGGTGTCGAGCGATCTGCGCGAACTCATGCAACTGTGCGATCGCATTGGCGTCATGCGCGCCGGGCGACTGACACACATCTTCCAACGCGACGGCTGGAGCCAGGATTCCCTGCTCGCCGCCGCTTTTGGTGAATCGGGCGAATCCGATTCACGTGCATCACAATCGCCCTCGGAGACCGCAGATGCGCTCTGATTCCACCCTGCCCCCGACGCCGCCCACACCGGCTGCCGGCACGCGCGCGGCGCTGGGCATGTCGCTCGGCACCATCGGCGGGTTGCTCGCTGCGCTGGTCGCCATGCTGGTGCTGTTCAGCACGCTGTCGCCGACGTTCTTCTCGCTGCCCACGTTCACCACCATCGCCAACGAGATTCCCGACCTGCTCGTGATGGCCGTGGGCATGACGTTCATTCTGATGATCGGCGGCATTGATTTGTCTGTCGGCTCGGTGCTGGCGCTGGCGGCTTCGGTGCTGTCCGTTGCCATGACCCAGTTTGGCTGGGGCTTGTTGCCGGCGGCGTTGGCGGGCGTGGTGCTGGCCACGGCGGCGGGCATGCTGACCGGCGCGGTCACGGTGCACTGGGGTATCCCGTCGTTCATCGTGTCACTGGGTGTGTTGGAAATGGCGCGCGGCCTCGCCTACAGCCTCACCGATTCGCGCACGGTGTACATCGGCAGCGCGGTCGACTGGCTGGCCAACCCCATCGCCCTGGGCATTGCGCCGTCGTTCCTGATTGCGATTGTCATCACGATCGTTGGCCAGATCGTGCTGGTGCGCACGGTGTTCGGCCGATACCTCGTGGCTATCGGCACCAATGAAGAAGCCGTACGGCTGGCGGGCGTGAATCCGCGCCCCTACAAGATTGCGGTGTTCGCGTTGATGGGGCTGCTCTCGGGCCTGGCCGCGCTGTTCCAGGTGTCGCGCCTGGAAGCGGCCGATCCGAACGCCGGCGTGGGCATGGAACTGCAGGTGATCGCGGCCGTGGTGATCGGCGGCACGAGCCTGATGGGTGGGCGCGGTTCGGTCGTGCGCACGCTGTTCGGCGTGCTGATCATCTCGGTGCTCGAATCGGGCCTCGCACAGATCGGCGCCTCCGAGCCCACCAAACGAATCATCACGGGCGCGGTCATCGTCGCGGCCGTGGTCATGGATACCTATCGCAGCAAGCGCAACCGCAGCAAGCAACATTAAGAGACAGAGGAGATCGTCATGGCAACCATCAAGGACGTGGCCGCATTGGCCGGAGTTTCGTTCACCACCGTCTCGCACGTCATCAACAACACAAGACCGGTCAATGCGGAGACGCGCAAACGCGTGGAAGAAGCCATCCGAGCTACGCGCTATGTGCCCAGCGCCGTGGCGCGCTCGCTCAAACACCGCACTACGCGCACCATTGGCGTGCTCGTGCCCACCGCCACCAACCCGTACTTTGCGGAGTTGGCGCGCGGCATTGAAGATGTGTGCGCCGCCGCCGGCTACAGCGTCATCCTCTGCAACTCCGACGACGACCCCCGCAAGCAGCGCGACTACCTGCGTGTGCTGATGGAAAAACGCGTCGACGGCATCATCGTCAGCAGCGCCGGGCCGGACACGGCATTGGTTGAAGCGCTTGGTGAATCCGCTCTGCCCATCGTGATGGTCGACCGCCCGACCGAAGGCATCCAGGCCGATCAAGTGCAGGTCGATCACGAAGAAGGCGCCTACATGGCGACCAAGCATCTGCTGGACCTCGGCCACCGCCGCATCGCCTGCATCAGCGGGCCGTCGGCACTGAGCGTGACGACAGAGCGCCTAGCCGGTTTCCACCGTGCGCTACGCGAAGCCGGCGTGCCGGAAGCCTCCGCCCGCATTGCCGAAGGCGATTTCACCAGCCCCGGCGGCTACCGCGCCGCACGCCAGTTGCTGACCGAAGGCGAGATGCCCACGGCCATCTTTGCCGGCAATGACCTGATGGGCATCGGTGCGCTGCGCGCCGCGGCGGAACTGGGCATTCCCGTGCCGAAGGCGCTGTCCGTGATGGGCTTTGACGACATCGAACTGAGCCGCTACGTCTATCCGGCGCTGTCCACGGTTGGCCAATCGATCCGCCAGCTGGGCGAGACCACCGCGCAGACGCTGCTTGAACACCTCGGCGACAACGCCTTGCGCCATCCTGTGGAAGAGCACCGTGCGCGCCGCATCGTGCTGCCGCCGCGCCTGTCTTTGCGCGAGTCGACGGCCGAACCCGAACGCCCAGCCCGCGCAGCCTGATCCCGCATTCCTTTCACGCTTTCAACGTAGTTTTTGCCATGGTGGCCAAGCGCCCTTCCGCCTCTTCCGCCCACTCTGCTGCCGACGTGCTGATCGTCGGCAGCCTGAATATGGATCTCGTGATCCGCACGCCGCGCTTGCCGCGTCCCGGGCAAACGGTTGCTGCGCCTGCGCTGGAAACCATCCCGGGCGGCAAGGGCGCCAACCAGGCCGTGGCGGCTGCGCGCCTGGGGGCGCGTGTCGCCATGCTCGGCTGCGTCGGTGACGACCCATACGGCACCGCACTGCGCGACGGCCTGCGCCGCGAGGGCGTGGACACG
This sequence comes from Ralstonia pickettii, assembly GCF_000607165.1. Taxonomy (GTDB): domain Bacteria; phylum Pseudomonadota; class Gammaproteobacteria; order Burkholderiales; family Burkholderiaceae; genus Ralstonia; species Ralstonia holmesii. The sequence continues at coordinate 280,946 of NZ_JFZG01000006.1, forward strand.
TCGATGGTGTCGGTGCACGCCGGGGCGGCTACCGGCATCGCCTGCGTGACCGTAGCCAACAGTGGCCAGAACACCATCGTCATCGTGGCCGGCGCCAACGAATTGCTGACGCCAGCCATGATCGAAGCGCAGCGGGCTGCGTTCGAACGCGCACGCGTGATCGTCTGTCAGTTGGAATCTCCGCCGGATGCGGTGGAGTGCGCGCTCAAGTTGGGGCAGCGGCTTGGCAAAACGGTCATCCTGAACCCGGCGCCTGCCATCGGCCCGCTGCCTACCCCATGGATTGCGGCCTGCGATTTCCTGATCCCGAACGAAACCGAAGCCGCGCTACTGACAGCCCGCACCGTCGATTCGCCCGAAGCCGCACTGGATGCCGCCGCTGATCTGCATGCACAAGGTGCGCGGCACGTGATCGTCACGCTGGGGGCGCGCGGCGTGGCTTACGTAGATGCGCAGTCGCGCCTGTTGATGCCGGCACCGATCGCGCACGCCATCGACACCACGGCTGCCGGCGATACGTTTGTCGGCGCGCTGGCCGCGGCACTGGCGGAAGGCGTAGCGCCCGATACGGCCATCGAATTCGGGCAAGCTGCGGCGGCAGTGTCAGTCACGCGGCTCGGCGCGCAGCCGTCCATTCCGTTCCGCAGCGAGTTGGGCGCGCCTGCCGCGCCCGCAACCCACTAGACCTAGACCGGCGTGCTGCTGGGCGGCGTGCTCACAGTCGGGGCACGCGGCACCAGCAGGCACAGCGGATCGCGCAAGATGCGGCGCCACACGGCACTCGTCACGCGCTTGCGATCGACCCCGCGCAGGTTGCGCGAGCGCATCGCCATGTTAAAGGCCAGCGCAAACGACACCAGGACGTTCAGCACACCCATCAGCGCAATGCCGGCCACGGCCAGCCAGAACGGCGCCGTATGCATCACGCTGGGGCCCAGCACGCCCACGGCGGTTGCCACCGCACCGGTCGACAGCGTGACGTGACGCACTTCCATATGCGGGCCGAAGAAGGACAGGATCTCGGGCCCCAGCCCCAGCATGAAGCCCAGCGACACGTTGGCGACAATGCCCGACAGATTGCGCTTCCAGAAGCTGGCAATGCGCTGCGCGCCCTGCGTGCCGACCATGAAGCGCAAGCGCCGGTGGTAGGCAATCACGTCATGCACACGGTGCAGCGCGAACCAGTTGTCGGCCCAACCCGCCGCCAGGCTCGACGCCCACAGCAACACGCCCGTGAAGATCGCGTACAGCGGCGTCGGCCCAAGAATCGAGAACGAATCGATGGTCGCCATCGCCTTCGCTGCCGAAATCAGATCGGCATGGAAGAAACGCCCGGCCAGCCACTGCACCAGGAAAGCCACCGGCGCCACGGCCACAAGATTGCCCGCAATCGCCGCCGCGTTGGAGCGGATCATGGCGACCGTGTCGTCGACAAAGCGGTCCAACCCTTCCTGGCGGCCCACCTGGTCGAGCCGGTGCGCCAGCGCAGGGGCCGTCATGGCGGGCTGTTTGGTGGCCAGCGTGAAATGCGCGAAATGGATGCCGAGAAAGCTGACCGCATAGTTGATCGACGCGAACAGCCCTTCGGTAAAGCGCGACAAATGCGCCCCGGTGATGAAGAACTTGATGTACACCGTGGCCGCCGTAATGACGCCGCCGCCGGCTGCAGCCTTGACCATCGCGCCGTATTCCTTGCCGTCGCGGGTAATGTAGTGTTCGCCACTCTCCGCAGAGCGCTCGACCACCTTGCGCGCCAGATCAGCAAACGTGGAGCGGATCAGATACCCCACGCTGCGGCGATGCTGGCTGGCCGACACCAGCTCGGCCGTCATATGCACGAAGCGACGCGAGCCCTGCGTGTCCGCCCATGCCGTGAGCAGCAAATCGATGCGGCCCAGCCACGCCTTCATGCGCTCGACCTGGAACACGACTTCCACCGAGACGCCGTTCTCGTCCAGATGCTGATACACGCCGGTCGTAGCCGTGCGGCAGCGGTCCAGCACGGCGCGAAAGTAATTGAGTTCCTGCAGGAACCGCGCTGGGCTCGCAAGCTCCGTGTTGGGTCGTTCCAGAAAGATCGCGTTGGCTGCGTCGGCCAGTAGATAGAACGGAGAATCGGTGAGTTCCGCATGGTCCATGCGGCTGCGGATACCGCGCGACAAACCCGCCGCACGGACCTGGCTGATCAGGATCTGGATGCCGATGCCAAGGCTGCGCTCCAGGCGTGTCTGGCCAGCAGCGTGATCGGCGTCGGTCATCCCCGTGCGGAACAGCGCGTAAAGGCGCGTGACGAGTTCGTCGTCCAGGCCGTCCACCCACTGAGCATCGGTCGGCCCCACAAACAGCAGTGCAAACAACGTTGCCAGCTGCGGCTGATTGGGTGCGGGCGGCAGCAAGCGCACCTGCCAGCGGTCGATCAACTCGCTCCAGAAACCCGAGCGTGACGACAACCCCGTATCGCACAGCAGCGACACCGGATCGTTGTCCTGCACGATGCTGCGCAATGTCTGCCCGACGCGTTCGGCCAGGGCCGGATTGTTCTCCAGCACCTGCAGCAGATAGCGCAGACGCGCATAGCGCCAAGACTCTGATGCGGCACCAACGGGCCGCTCCGCCCGGCGCAACCAGTAAGCCAGCTCGATCAGCCATTCATTGCGTTCGGCCAGACTGCGCGTGGGTTCGAACTGGGCGAGGATGGCATCGAGTTGATGGCTGGCGTGCCGGGAAGCGCGCCACTTGCGCCACGGGTTAAGCAAAAAATTGAACATCGAACTCCCTTGATGGCGGACGCGTGCAGTCGAGCGCTGCAGCACGTGCCGATTCCCCGGTCAGGCGACGCGCGGCGCCTGAATTTGATCTGAAATGGTGCCAACAGCAACCCCCGCCGCCTACGGCAAGGCGGGAATCCGACAACGCAAGTGGCCGTGCAGTTCAGGCAGCCGGAACGATATGGTCTTCGCCGCTCGCGCCAAAGAGCTGCGACTTGAGCTTCGCAAGCTGATCGCGCACCGCCGCCGCCTTTTCGAATTCGAGGTTCTTGGCGTGGTCGAGCATCTGTTTTTCCAGGCGCTTGATTTCCTTGGACGCCTGCTTTTCGCTCATATCTTCGTACTTGGCGGCCTCTTGCGCGGCCTTCAGTTCGGCGCGCGCGTCATCGACGTTGTACACGCCGTCGATGATGTCCTTGATGCGTTTGACGACGCCACGCGGCGTAATGCCGTGCTCCTCGTTGTGAGCGATCTGCTTGGCACGGCGGCGCTCGGTTTCGCCAATCGCTTTCTTCATCGAATCGGTCATGCGATCGGCATAAAGGATGGCGGTGCCGTTCACGTTCCGCGCGGCGCGGCCGATCGTCTGGATGAGCGAGCGCTCGGCGCGCAGGAAACCTTCCTTGTCGGCATCCAGAATCGCCACGAGCGACACCTCGGGAATATCCAAGCCCTCGCGCAGCAGGTTGATACCGACCAGCACATCGAACGTGCCCAGGCGCAGGTCACGGATGATCTCCACGCGTTCCACGGTATCGATGTCCGAATGCAGGTAGCGGACTTTGACGCCGTTCTCCGACAGGAACTCGGTCAACTGCTCGGCCATGCGCTTGGTGAGCGTGGTCACCAGCACGCGCTCGCCAGCTTCGACGCGCACGTGAATCTCAGACAGAAGATCGTCGACCTGCGTCGTGGCCGGGCGCACCTCGATCGTCGGGTCGACGAGGCCTGTGGGGCGCACGACCTGCTCGACGACTTCCGTGCCAGCCGTCTTCTTTTCGTAATCCCCCGGCGTGGCAGACACGAACGTCACCTGCCGCATCTTGGTCTCGAACTCAGCAAATTTGAGCGGCCGGTTGTCGAGCGCGGAAGGCAGTCGGAAGCCATATTCGGCCAGCGTTTCCTTGCGCGCGCGGTCACCGTTGTACATGCCGTTGAGCTGACCGATCAGCACGTGCGATTCATCGAGGAACATCAACGCATCGGGCGGCAGGTAGTCGACCAGCGTCGGCGGCGGTTCGCCCGGCGCGGAGCCGGACAGATGGCGCGAATAGTTCTCGATGCCCTTGCAGAAGCCCAGCTCCTGCAGCATCTCCAGATCGAAGCGCGTGCGCTGCTCCAGCCGCTGCGCTTCCACCAGCTTGTTTTCCTTGTAGAAGAAATCGAGCCGTTCGCGCAGCTCGGCCTTGATGGTCTCGATGGCGCGCAGCACGGTCTCGCGCGGCGTCACGTAGTGGCTCGACGGGTACACCGTGAAGCGCGGAATCTTCTGCCGCACGCGCCCCGTCAGTGGGTCGAACAGTTGCAGCGATTCGACTTCATCGTCGAACAACTCCAGGCGCACGGCCATCTCTGCGTGCTCGGCCGGGAAAATGTCGACCGTGTCGCCACGCACGCGGAACGTACCGCGCTGGAAGTCCGTCTCGTTGCGCGTGTACTGCATGGCGATCAGGCGCGCGATCACGTCACGCTGGCTGACCTTGTCACCCGCGCGCAGCGTCAGGATCATCTGGTGGTATTCGCTCGGGTTGCCGATACCGTAAATGGCCGACACGGTAGCCACGATCACCACATCGCGGCGCTCCAGCAGGCTCTTGGTGGCGGAGAGCCGCATCTGCTCGATGTGCTCGTTGATCGACGAATCCTTCTCGATGAACAGGTCGCGCTGCGGCACATAGGCCTCAGGCTGGTAGTAGTCGTAGTACGAGACGAAGTATTCGACCGCATTGCGCGGGAAGAAATCGCGAAACTCCGAATACAGCTGCGCCGCCAGCGTCTTGTTCGGCGCAAAGACAATGGCGGGCCGCCCCACCTGGGCGATCACATTGGCCATGGTGAAGGTCTTGCCCGAGCCCGTCACGCCCAGTAGGGTCTGGTACGACAGGCCGTCGCCAATGTTCTCGACGAGCTGGCGGATCGCCTCCGGCTGGTCGCCGGCCGGCGGATACGGCTGGTACAACTGGAACGGCGAGCCCTCGAAAGTCACAAACTTCGACTCATCGTGCGGGCTGGGGACTTGGCTCAGATCGGTCATGGCGGCGGGTAGGATGGCAGCGCGGGAAGTCGACAAAGTGACTCGCACGCCCTCAGAAAGTGAGGACGGCAGCGGCAATTGCAACCAATCGTCTAGTGTAGCGTGCAGCCCGAGCAATCGTTTGGACAGCCGGACCCGCACATCTGTATTGGCCGTTCAAACGCTTTAGGCGCCTGTTCTGCAAGGATTTTTCGGGCGATTAGAGCCTGTATTCGGTACAATCGATCTCCGTGCGCGCCTCGTTGTACATCAGGCGCCGGGCGACCCGCCCCGGAGCCCATGCCGCACCGCCTGCAAGATCCCACCGAATTCCGAACCAACCGATCGAGACATCTCATGTCGCTTTTCTCCGCCGTCGAACTGGCTCCGCGCGATCCCATCCTGGGCCTGAATGAAGCTTTCAACGCCGATACCCGCACCACCAAAGTGAATCTGGGCGTGGGCGTGTACTTCACCGACGAAGGGAAAATTCCGGTGCTGCGCGCCGTGCAGGAAGCCGAAAAGGCCCGCCTGGCCGCCGCTGCCCCGCGTGGCTACCTGCCGATCGAAGGCATTGCCGCCTATGACCAGGCTGTGCAGAAGCTGCTGTTCGGCGCTGAATCGCCCCTGATCACCGAAGGCCGCGTCGTCACCGCACAAGCCCTGGGCGGCACCGGCGCACTGAAGATCGGCGCCGACTTCCTCAAGCGCCTGTACCCGAACGCCAAGGTCGCCATTTCCGACCCGAGCTGGGAAAACCACCGCGCGCTGTTCGAGTCGGCCGGCTTCGAAGTCGTCAACTACGCGTACTACGATGCCCCGTCGCACGGCTTGAACTTCGCCGGCATGATGGATTCGCTCAACAGCTACGCGCCGAACACGATCGTCGTGCTGCACGCCTGCTGCCACAACCCGACGGGCGTGGACATGACCACCGACCAGTGGAAGCAGGTCGTGGAAGTCATCAAGGCCAAGAACCTGATTCCGTTCCTCGACATGGCCTACCAAGGCTTTGCCGACGGCATCCAGCAAGACGGCCTGGCCGTGCGCCTGTTTGCTGAATCGGGCCTGCCGTTCTTCGTTTCCAGCTCGTTCTCTAAGTCGTTCTCGCTGTACGGCGAGCGCGTCGGCGCACTGTCGATCGTGACGACCAGCAAGGACGAGGCCACCCGCGTGCTGTCGCAAGTCAAGCGTGTGATCCGCACGAACTACTCGAATCCGCCGACGCACGGCGGCACGATCGTCGCCAGCGTGCTGACGAGCCCCGAGCTGCGCGCGATGTGGGAACAGGAACTGGGCGAAATGCGCGACCGTATCAAGTCGATGCGCAACGCACTGGTCGACAAGCTGGCCGCCAAGGGCGTGAAGACCGACTTCTCGTTCGTGAAAGCCCAGCGCGGCATGTTCTCGTATTCGGGCCTGACCTCCGCGCAAGTGGATCGCCTGCGCAACGAGCATGGCATCTACGCTGTGTCGACCGGCCGCATCTGCGTGGCCGCGTTGAACACGCACAACATCGACGCCGTGGTGAACGCCATCGCTGACGTCCTGTAAGGTGCGGTAGGCGTCACGCCTTAGGTGCAATTGCAAAAAGAAAAGCGGCTTCGGCCGCTTTTTTGCTGCATGGGACTAGACTGACACGGGCGCATCATAGAGCCACGCAACACTCTGTTATCAGGGTTTATGCTGCATCGCAGTAACATGCGCCTAGGTGCATAATCGTTTGCGTCGCCCCCGCCACCAGAGACCGGTCCAGCCATGCTTTACCAGCTTCATGAATTCCAGCGCGCCCTGCTCAGCCCCATGACGGCTTGGGCCCAAGCGACCGCCAAGACCTTCACCAACCCACTGAGTCCGCTGTCCCTGATGCCCGGCGCGCAACGCTACGCCGCGGGCTATGAACTGCTATACCGCCTGGGCAAGGAGTACGAGAAGCCGGAATTCGGCATTCGCTCCGTCAGATCCAACGGCCGCGACATTCCCATCGTCGAGCAGACCATCGTCGAGAAACCGTTCTGCCGCCTGATCCGCTTCAAGCGCTACGCCGACGACGCCGAGACCATCAAGCTGCTCAAGGATGAGCCGATCGTGCTGGTGTGCGCGCCGCTGTCGGGCCACCACTCCACGCTGCTGCGCGACACCGTGCGCACGTTGCTGCAGGATCACAAGGTGTACGTGACCGACTGGATCGACGCTCGCATGGTGCCAACCGAAGAAGGTGCCTTCCACCTGTCGGACTACATCAACTACATCCGCGAGTTCATCAATCACATTGGTGCCGACAAGCTGCACGTGATCTCGGTGTGCCAGCCGACCGTGCCCGTACTGGCCGCCATCTCACTCATGGCCTCGGACGGCGAGAAGACGCCGCGCACGATGACCATGATGGGCGGCCCGATCGATGCGCGTAAGAGCCCGACTGCGGTCAACTCGCTGGCGACCAACAAGTCGCACAGCTGGTTCGAAAACAACGTGATCTACACGGTGCCGGCCAACTATCCGGGGCACGGCCGCAAGGTTTATCCGGGCTTCCTGCAACACGCCGGCTTCGTGGCGATGAACCCGGACCGCCACCTGTCATCGCACTACGACTATTACCTGAACCTGATCGAGGGCGACACGGAAGACGCTGAAGCCCACGTGCGCTTCTACGACGAGTACAACGCCGTGCTCGACATGGCGGCCGAGTATTACCTCGAAACCATCCGCGACGTGTTCCAGGAATTCCACCTTGCCAACGGCACGTGGGTGGTGGAAGGCAAGCCGGTGCGCCCGCAGGACATCAAGAGCACCGCGCTTTTCACCATCGAGGGCGAGCTGGACGACATCTCCGGCAGCGGTCAGACCGAAGCCGCGCATGGCCTGTGCACCGGCATCCCCACCGCGCGCAAGCAGCACCTGACGGCGCCCAAGTGCGGCCACTACGGCATCTTCTCGGGTCGCCGCTGGCGCGAGCAGGTGTATCCGCAACTGCGTGATTTCATTCGCCGCAACGAAGAGAGCGCTCCGCGCATCAAAGCAGTCGCGTAAGCCTTAAGCATCCAAGAAAAAGCCTCGCACCCGCGAGGCTTTTTTTTGTCACGCGACGATGCTTCAGCCGATCAGTCCTTGGGCCGATCCAGATACGCCAGCAACATCTTGATATGCAGTTGCGCGAAGGCTTCGTGCTCGTCGGCAGAGGCAATGTCGCGGCCCACGACGGCGCTGATCGTGTAGCGATTGGACAGCACGTAATAACCCAGCGCCGAGATCGTCAGATACAGGCGCGACACATCGACGTCCTCTCGGAAGATGCCGCTGCGCTGGCCACGCTCGACCACGCCGCGCAGCACATCAATGACCGGATTGACCAGCTCGACCAGGTGCGGCGACGTCTTCAGATGCCGTGCCTCGTGCAGGTTTTCGCTGTTGAGCAGACGGATGAACTCGGGGTTCTCGTAATAGAAGTCCCAGACGAACCGTGCAAGCTGAATGACTGCCTCACGCGGGTCCGACGACTCGATCTGCACCTGCTCTTCCGCCTCTTTGAAGCGGAAATACATGTGTTCGAGCACGGTCAGAAAAAGCTTTTCCTTGCTGCCGTAGTAGTAGTACAGCATGCGCTCATTGGTCTCAGCGCGGCGGGCGATGGCGTCGACGCGGGCGCCGGCAAAGCCGCCCCGCGAAAACTCTTCGATGGCAGCAGCAAGGATACGTCGGCGCGTGCCGGCGGGGTCACGACGCGTGCGGGGTGCGGCGGATTCGCCATGAGCATCGACTTCGATGTCGGCGATGGGCGCGGCTGGGTGAGACGGCATGGCACGTCGGTCCGTTTAGAACGCAGGAATTATGTCATAGGGTTAAGACATGCCCGCCGTATGCGATGTCAGGGCATGCACGCCTTGCGCGGGGGCCAAATCGGCGATAATGGCAGACTATTCAAACGACAAGTCCCATCGTGGTTTCCTTGGTCCCCGCAGTGGCCGCATCCCTGGCCGACCGGCTCGAAAACCTCCTGCCGCAAACGCAATGCACCAAGTGCGGCTACAACGGCTGCCGCCCCTACGCTGAAGCCATGGCCAACGGCGAGGCGCTACCCAACCGCTGCCCACCCGGCGGCGCGGAAGGTGTCCGCCGGCTGTCCGACGCGCTCGGCCGCACAGGTGATCTGTTGCCGCTGGACCCTTCCAACGGCATCGAGCAGCCTCGTGCCGTCGCCGTCATTGACCCGGAACGCTGTATCGGCTGCACGCTGTGCATTCAAGCGTGCCCGGTTGACGCCATCGTTGGTGCGCCCAAGGCGATGCACACGGTGCTGGAAGACTGGTGCACCGGTTGCGACCTCTGCGTGCCGCCCTGCCCCGTCGATTGCATCGACATGATCCCCGTCACCGGCGAACGAACGGGCTGGGACGCCTGGAGCCAGCAGCAAGCCGATGTCGCGCGGGACCGCTACGTCTTCCGCAACGCACGCCTCAAGCGCGAACAAGCCGAAAACGAAGCGCGCCTTGCCGCCAAGGCCGCGGCCAAACTCGCTGCCGTCAGCGCCGAACAACCGGCTGACGACGCCGAACTCGCCGCACAGGCCCGCAAGAAGGCGATCATCCAGGCTGCGATTGAACGCGCGCGCCAGAAGCAGGCCGAGATGGCCGCGCGCGGGCAAGGTCCGCGCAACGTGACCGACGTGTCGGCGGATGTGCAAGCCCAGATTGACGAGGCCGAAGCGCGCCGCAAACGCATCGCCAGCCAGATCGAACACGGCACCAAACCCGACGCGGACAAACCCTGAACCCTGCCCGACGATGAATCCCGCCAAGCGCCACGCCATCTTCGAGACCCTGCGCGAGAACAACCCGACGCCGACCACCGAGCTGGAATACACCACGCCGTTCGAGTTGCTGATTGCGGTGCTCCTTTCGGCGCAGGCGACCGACGTTGGCGTGAACAAGGCGACGCGCAAGCTGTTCCCGGTGGCCAATACGCCCGCCAAGCTGCTGGCGCTGGGCGAGGAAGGCATCACCGAATACATCAAGACCATCGGGCTGTATCGCACCAAGTGCAAGCACATCCTGCAGACGTGCCGCATCCTGCTCGACCAATACGGCGGTGAAGTGCCGCGTGACCGCGCCGCGCTGGAAGAACTACCGGGTGTGGGCCGCAAGACGGCCAACGTGGTGATGAACACGGCTTTCGGCGAACCCACGATTGCCGTGGACACGCACATCTTTCGCGTGGCCAATCGCACCGGGCTGGCACCGGGCAAGAACGTGCTGGAAGTCGAGCTGAAACTGCTGAAGGTGGTGCCGGAAGCGTTTCGCCAGGACGCGCACCACTGGCTGATCCTGCATGGGCGCTACGTGTGCAAGGCGCGCAAGCCCGAGTGCTGGCATTGCGCCATCGAGCCACTGTGCGAATTCAGGCCGAAGACACCGGCGCCGAAGGAATAAAAAACGGGGACCGCCGCTGCTGAAGCGAGTCCCCGTTTTCTTTGCGCGACCAGTTGTCGATCAAACGATCTTGCACGCCTCTTCGAACGACAGGCGCGGGTTGCGCGGATGCAGCTTTTCGGCGTCGCCGTAGCCAATGTTCATGATGAAGTTGACCTTCCACTGGCCATCAGGGAAGAACGTCTCGTTCACCTTGTTGGCATCGAAGCCGGCCATCGGGCCGCAGTCGAGGCCCAGGGCACGCGCGGCGAGCACCAGATAGCCGCCCTGCAGCGAGCCGTTCATCAGCGCAGCCGCATTGATCTTGGCCTGATCGCCGGCGTACCAGGAACGCGCATCGGTATGCGGGAACAGCTTGGGCAGTTGCTCGTGGAATTGCGTGTCATACGCAACGATCACGGCCACGGGCGCCTGGCGAGTCTTTTCCTGATTGCCGGCCGACATGCACGGAATCAGGCGCTCCTTGGCGGCCGCGCTCTTGACGAACACGAAGCGGGCCGGCGTGCTGTTGGCGGCAGTCGGGCCGTACTTCACGGTGTCGTACAGCGTGTGCAGAAGTTCGTCGTCGACCGGCTTATCCAGCCATACGTTGTGGGTACGGGCTGCGTGGAACAGTTGGTCCAGCACGGACGGTTCAAGCATCGGCATTGCAAGGTGCTCCGGAAAGAGTTGAGGAGCGCATTGTAATGCGCTGTTTCCGCGCGCGCCGGACACCTGCACGCCCCGGATGGACATCCGGCACCCGCCAGGGCACAGATGCTTTAGAAAAAACGGCATGCCTTGTTTGTATTTAATCGCACTTATTGCGACGCGCCATGGCATGGGCATGGTGATTTTTACAGCCCATCGCACGCAATGAAAAAGAGCCCTTTACAACGGTTTGCTTACGAACTACTTTTTGGTTCGTCATTGTATTACCCGCAGGGTTGGACGTATCGGATTCGCGCCTGATTTTAAAACAGGTGCGTGGCCGCATTCATCCCCACGTTTTCGCACAGCCCCTTCCAGGCTTTGCGCAAACCCCTGAGGGCTTTATCCCAAGGTCGTTTCTTTTTGAAATCCCCTCGGATTTCAGGGGCCTCTTTTGCCCAATAAAAAGCAATTGAATTAATTTCCGCGGACAAGGCGGGAAATCAGAATATTCGTTTCGCGCCACAGAGAAATGACAAAACGCAAAACGAATATGGAGCCCACTTAAAACTAGACGTTTTAAGTGATGGCGTTCGTCACCCTGAAGAAGGCCATTATCGCCATGAAAAAATCCAGGTTATCGACCAGTGATTTTGCAGGATTGTCTCGAACCCTTGGTGTATCGTTTGCGGCTGCGGCGCTGTCAGCCGTGCTGCTGGCGGGCTGCGGCGGCGGCGACTCGTCCGCCACGGCCAACCCCAGCGGCGTTGCCGCCAACGCCGGCAACGCAACCACCCAGCCGGTGACGGCCGCCGTGCCGCCCGACCAGCCTTACGTCGACCCGAACGTCTACGGCACCGGGCCCAACGACGCCCTGGCTGCCGACCCGGGTGAGAGCGCAGCCATCACCCACCATACAGTCACAATCGGTGGCAAGAGCATCGCCTACACGGCCACCGCCGGCCACCTGACGACCATCGACCCGGTTACGTCGCAATCCAACGCGACGATGTTCTACGTGGCGTACACGCAGGACAACCCGGACCCCTCGAAACCGCGTCCGGTGACGTTCTTCTATAACGGCGGCCCTGGTTCGTCGTCGGTGTTCCTGCTGCTCGGCTCGTTCGGGCCTAAGCGCCTGCAGTCGTCGTTCCCGAACTTCACGCCGCCGGCGCCGTACAAACTGCCCGACAACCCGGACAGCCTGCTCGACCGCTCCGACCTCGTGTTCATCAACCCGGTCGGCACTGGTTATTCAGCCGCCATTGCACCGGCCAAGAACAAAGACTTCTGGGGCACCGACCAGGACGCGCATTCCATCGACCGCTTCATCCAGCGCTACCTGACCAAGAACTCGCGCTGGAATTCGCCCAAGTTCCTGTACGGTGAGTCGTATGGCACGGCGCGCAGTGCGGTGCTGTCGTGGGTGCTCCATGAAGACGGTATCGAACTGAACGGGATCACGCTGCAATCGTCGATTCTCGACTACGCGAATGCGCTCTCGGCCGTCGGCACCTTCCCGACACTCGCCGCAGATGCCTTCTACTGGAAGAAGACGACACTCAACCCGGCACCGACCGATCTCGACAGCTACATGGTCCAGGCCCGCAACTACGCCGACAACACGCTCGCACCGCTGGCGCAAGCGCCGAGCGCCGCGGATGGCGGCTTCGTCAACGTGCGTCTGAACCTGAACCTGGCGACGGCGCAGACGATGGGCTCGTACATCGGCACCGATCCGGTCTCGCTGATCCAGACGTTCGGCAATCCGGCGGCGCTCGGCAACGTACCGTCGCAGAACAACAACCCGCCGTACACGTTCTTCCTGACGCTCAACCCAGGCATCCAGATCGGCCAGTATGACGGCCGCGCCAATTACACGGGCCAGGGCATCGCGCCGTTCATCCTGCCGAACTCGGGCAGCAACGATCCGTCGATCTCGAACATCGGTGGCGCGTATACGGTGCTGTGGAACAGCTACCTGAACACCCAGCTCAAGTACACGTCGACCTCGTCGTTCGTGGACCTGAACGACGCCGTGTTCAACAACTGGGACTTCAGCCACATCGACCCGACGGGCGCCAACAAGGGCGGTGGCAACACGCTGTACACCGCCGGCGACCTCGCCTCGACGATGAGCCTGAATCCCGACCTGAAGGTGCTGCAGGCCAGCGGCTATTTCGACGCCGTCACGCCGTTCCACCAGACCGAGCTGACGCTGGCGCAAATGCCGCTCGACCCGACGCTCAAGGCGAAGAACCTGACGATCAAGAACTACCCGTCGGGCCACATGATCTATCTGAACGATGCGTCGCGCACCGCGCTCAAGGGTGACCTCGCTTCGTTCTACGATGGCGTGATGGCCGATCGTCCGGCCCTGATGCGGGTGCAGAGCCTGCAACGCCTGCCGGCCGGGCAGAAGAAGTAATCGCCTCAAGGCAGAAAGCAAAACCGCCCAGTTCACACTGGGCGGTTTTTCTTTGGAGTGAGGATCCGGCTTCAGGCCATGTCATCCACGCTGTGGCCGGCAGGTTTCGCGTCTGCACGCGTGAGCCAGAGCACGCCCGCCAGGATCAATGCGCCGCCCGCCATCTGCATGGGCGCGATCGATTCGCCGAGCAGCAATGCCGCCAGCAGCACCGTCACCACCGGCTCCAGCGTGGACAGCATCGACGCCTGCGCCGCTCCCAGCTTCTGCAAGCCGGCAAAGAACGTCAGGATCGCCACCACCGTCGACAAGCCCGCAATGGCCAGTGCCGCCGCCCAGCCACCCAACGTGCCGGGCAGGTGCGCAGGCGCGCCGGCCAGCGCCATGCTCGTGTAGACGACGGCCGCAGCGGTACAGATGACGGTCGTACACGCCAGAGGATCCAGCCCGCGCGTGACACGTGCACCGACCGTGATGTAGATCGAGTAGATCACCGCGGAAGCCACACCCAGCGCAATACCGAGCAGGCTACCGCCCGAGAGGCCCGCGCCGCCCACCGTCAGCCCCGCCCCGACCGAGCACAGCCCCAGCGCGATGATCGCCGTGGCGGTCAGCCGCTCGCGCAGGAAAATCGCCGCCAGCACCGTCACGAACATCGGATACAGATACAGCAGCAGCGCCACCAGGCTGGCCGGCGCGTAGTTCAATGCCGTGAAAAACGCGAACGACTGCCCCGCGTAGCCGATGCCGCCCATTGCCGCCAGCCCCGCCACGCGCGACCACGGCGGTATGCCGATGCGACGAACGCGCATCACCACCATCAGCGCCGCCGCCGCGATCACGAAGCGCACGATCAGCAGACCGACCACATTGGCACCACTCGCATAGGCGTAGTGCGTGAAGATGGCCATCGCGCCGAATGAAGCGGCGGACAGGGCGATCAGCAGCACGCCGAGGAGCTTGTCGGCGGCGCGCGCGGCGAGGGAGGAATCGGTCGGTTGTCTCATGGCGTGCGGCGTTTTTGTTTGGGGTCGCCGTCTGCGGGTGCGGGGCGCCATTGTAGCGTCGGCGTCTCGCCAAGCTGCCGGCGGGCATCCAGGCGCGCCGGTACAATGGCGAAATCATGTTCAATCCCTCCCGCGACGAAGTCCGTCAATTCTTCTGCGGCGCGTGGCGCAAGCACCGCCAGGCAGAAATCCTCACGCCGCTCGAAGCCATGGCGCTCGACTGGATGCTGCAGCATCCCGAATACCACGACACCCTGGAAGCCGGCGACGAAGCGCTCGCCCGCGACTACACGCCGGAAAGCGGCCAGAGCAACCCGTTCCTCCACCTGTCGATGCACCTGTCGATCAGCGAGCAGGTATCGGTGGATCAGCCACGCGGTATTCGCGCCGCTTATGAAGCCCTGGCCCAGCGGCTCGACTCGCCTCACGAGGCACAGCATCAGGTGATGGAATGCCTGGGCCAGATGCTGTGGACGGCGCAGCGCACCGGCCTGCCTCCCGACGGCGAGGCCTATATCGAATGCGTGCGCAAACGCGCCACTGCCCGCTGAATCCGACGCCATAAAAAAACCGCTCCGAAGAGCGGTTTTTCTTTACCGGCGATGCCGCATTACTTCTTGAGCACCAGCGAACCCGGCAGCGATTCGATGTACGCAGCAATGTCCTTCAGCTCGGCCTGCGTGAACGGACGTGGCTTGCCATCGGCGCCGATGGTCGCGGGGTTGCTGTTGACCTGGCCTGCCATGATGGCGTTGCTGCGGCCCACCAGCGGGTTGTTGCTAGTCTGATAGGCCAGCAATGCGTGATAGATGTAGTCGCCGTGCTGGCCGGCGAGCTTCGGATAGTCCGGCGAAATCGGAGCGTTCAGGCCAGCACCATGGCAGGCCACGCAGGCGCCCTTCTCCACCAGCTGCTTGCCCTTTTCAATATCGGCAGCCTGTGCCGACACGGCCGCGGCCAGCATCAGCGCGCCCAGATTGAACGAGATTGCGAGCGAGATCTTCTTCATGTTCTTCCTCGTCACTTCTGGGGGTTGTTCTGGGTAGCGGCCGTCTGCTGCGAGTAATACGCGGCAAGGTTGGCGATGTCCTGGTCGGTCAGCGAGCCGGCGATGGCGCGCATGGTCGGGTGCTTGCGGTCACCCTTCTGGTACGCATGCAGCGCGCTTTCGATGTACTTGGCGTTCTGGCCGCCCAGATAGGGCACGCGATACACCTCGGGGAACGACGTCTTGTAGTCGGGGATGGCATGGCAGCCGATACACATGGCGACCTTGTTTTCGGCGGCGGCCGCGTTGCCCTGAACGTCGGCTGCGGCAGCGCTGTTGGCTGCGGCGGACAGTACGCCGAATGTGCCCAAGGCGGCCACCATGGTGAGGATCTTTTTCATCTCGTTCTTAAGCGTGGAGTTTCAGAATCCTGCTCGCCCTGCCGGCTTGGCTCGTCTCAGCCGGCTGTCTCGCTGGGCGCATTCACCCGCCGTTGGCAACTGGCCAGAGGACGGTCATTTGAGGTGCGTCAAACCGGCGCATTGTACCGCACCGTTTTTTTGCCAGTCCAGTTAGGGCTCCCGTGACTTGACAGCAAGGAATGGCGGGGCCGCCCGCCCCTGCGGCCGCCCGGCGTCAAACAGCCAAATGCTCTTATACTGGCCGTTTCCAAATCTTTTACCGCTCAGTAGGCTTGCACGATGAACACCACCACCTCGCCTGCCCCATCCGACCAGCGCTCACGCTTCGAAGGCTCCGACCAGTACGTCGCCACCGACGACCTCAAGCTCGCCGTCAATGCGTCGATGACGCTGCAGCGCCCGCTGCTCATCAAGGGCGAGCCGGGCACGGGCAAGACCATGCTGGCCGAGGAAGTGGCCGCCGCGCTGGGCATGCCGCTGCTGCAGTGGCACGTGAAATCGACCACCAAGGCGCAGCAGGGCCTGTACGAATACGACGCGGTCTCGCGCCTGCGCGACTCGCAGCTGGGCGACAAGGAAAGTAGCAACCGGGTCCACGATATCCGCAACTACATCGTCAAGGGCGTGCTGTGGCAAGCCTTCGAGGCGGATAAACCTGTCGTACTGCTGATCGACGAGATCGACAAGGCCGACATCGAGTTCCCGAACGACTTGCTGCGCGAGCTGGATCGCATGGAGTTCTACGTGTACGAAACGCGCGAAACCATCCGCGCCAAGCACCGCCCGCTGGTGATCATCACGTCGAACAACGAGAAGGAACTGCCCGACGCCTTCCTGCGCCGCTGCTTCTTCCACTACATCAAGTTTCCGGATGCCGAGACGATGCAGGCCATCGTCGACGTGCACTACCCGGGCATCAAGCCGGCGCTCGTGAAGGCCGCATTGGACGCGTTCTACGAGATGCGTAATCTGCCGGGACTGAAGAAGAAGCCGTCTACATCCGAGCTGATCGACTGGCTCAAGCTGCTGTTGGCCGAAGATATTCCGCCGGAATCGCTGCGCAGCCAGGACAAGAACGCCGCGATTCCGCCGCTGCACGGCGCGCTGCTCAAGAACGAGCAGGATGTGCACCTGTTCGAGCGCCTGGTGTTCATGAATCGCGCCAACCGCTGAGCGAGTCCGACCATGCCGCGCCTGATCGAGCCCATCACGCTGTCCGGCCAGCACGCTTGCCTGGAGCCGCTCGGGCCAGAACATCTGGATGACGTGCGCGCCGCGGCCGCTGATGGTGAGCTGTGGAAGCTCTGGTACACCTCGGTGCCCTCGCCTGACAAGACCGGCGATTGGCTGGCCATTGCCCTGGACATGCGCGAACGCCTCGGCGCCATGCCGTTCGTCGTGCGCGAGATGCGCGATGGGCAACCCGGCAAGGTGGTCGGCGCCACACGCCTCTTCAACGTGGATGAAGCCAACCGCCGGCTGGAAATCGGCCACACGTGGTACGCAGCATCTGTCCAACGCACGGCCGTCAACACGGAATGCAAGCTGTTGCTGCTCACGCACGCGTTCGAAACGCTGCGCTGCATTGCGGTGGAATTCCGCACGCACTGGATGAATCACCAGAGCCGCGCGGCCATCGCCCGGCTGGGCGCCAAGCAGGACGGCGTGCTGCGCAATCACCAACGCATGCCGGACGGCAGCTTCCGCGACACGGTCGTGTTTTCAATCATCGAATCGGAATGGCTGACCGTGAAACGCCATCTGCAATACAAGCTGGAGCAACCGCGCGCCTAAGCGCCGGAGGACCACCATGCTCATCGATTTCTTCTTCACGCTGCGGCACGCCAAGCTGCCGGTCTCGGTCAAGGAATACCTGACGCTGCTTGAAGGGCTCAAGCAGCAGGTCATCGCGCCGTCGCTCGACGAGTTCTACTTCCTGGCGCGCATGACGCTGGTAAAGGACGAAAAGCATTTCGACAAGTTCGACCAGGCGTTCGGCGCCTACTTCAAGGGCGTGGAAGGTGCGGTGGATTGGCGCGCGGACATCCCGCTGGACTGGCTCATCAAAAAGCTGGAGCGCGAGCTGTCACCAGAGGAGAAGGCCAAGATCGAAGCCATGGGCGGCCTCGACAAGCTGATGGAGCGCCTGAAGGAACTGCTGAACGAGCAGCACGAGCGCCACGAAGGCGGCAACAAGTGGATCGGTACCGGCGGCACGTCGCCCTTCGGGCACGGCGGCTACAACCCGGAAGGCATCCGCATCGGCGGGCCATCGAAGGGCAACCGCACCGCCGTCAAGGTATGGGAAGCACGCGCATACAAAGACTACGACGACACCGTTGAACTCGGCACGCGCAACATCAAGGTGGCGCTGCGGCGCCTGCGCAAGTTCGCGCGTGATGGTGCGGACATTGAGCTGGACCTGGACGACACGATCCACTCCACTGCCGCCAACGCCGGCTTGCTCGACATCAAGATGCGCCCCGAGCGGCACAACAACGTCAAGGTACTGATGCTGATGGATGTGGGCGGCTCGATGGACGACCACATCAAGCGCGTGGAAGAGCTCTTCTCCGCCGCCAAGACCGAGTTCAAGCACCTCGAGTATTACTACTTCCACAACTGCGTCTACGAATGGCTGTGGAAGAACAACCGGCGCCGCCATGCGGAGCGCTTCTCCACCTGGGACGTCATCCGCAAGTACCCGCCGGATTACAAGCTGATCTTCGTAGGCGACGCGACCATGAGCCCGTACGAAATCCTCCAGGCTGGCGGCTCGGTCGAATACAACAACGCCGAAGCCGGCGCCACGTGGCTCAAGCGACTGATCGAACAGTTTCCTAAATTCGTCTGGCTCAACCCCGAGCCGGAAGGCTTGTGGGAATACCGCCAGTCCATCTCAGTCATCAACCAGATCGTGAAGACGCGGATGTATCCGGTGACGATTGCCGGGTTGGAATCTGCGATGCGGCTGCTATCCAAGTGATTTTTTCGGGAAGCCTGTTTCGCTATTCGCCGCCCACCGATGCCGGCATCATTCGCCTCACCGGTCCGGCAACATAGCGTGGGCCGCCTCGACGATTCGTCGCGCCTCTGCTGAACGTTGCTGAGGCGGCACGCCAAGCTGTTCTGCAACGTGCGCAGCCAGCCCAAGAATCTGGGCCCGATCCCCAGGAACAGCAAGCTTGCCCTTCACCCGTTGCGAGAAGTTTCTGTCAAGAACGTGCTGCTCACGCCAGTGACCAACACCGCTTGGCAAGACAGAATCGATAAAGGCAGCGAAGCGAGCGGTAGGCCGGGCTTCACTTTGCACGCGCCGGGCGATGTCCGCGGGGCCTGCAGAACGTGCCTCCAGAACCAGATCGTTGGCTGCAATGCGGGCGTCGCGGCCCGTTTCCGCATTGAAGTGCAGCGTAGTTTCCAGGCCGTCGCGACGCTTGGCGAAGCGGCCGTCGGATGCGAGCACCGCGGGCCCAGCGGCCCAGGCGTCCATCACGACCGTTCGCTCCGGCTGTTCGGCAGCGGCGGCAGCTGGCACCCGGCCTTCTGCCCACGCGTGTCCTGCGGCCGGATCACTCACGTAATGCACCTCTTCGCCGGGCGCCAACCGGCGACTGTGATAAACGCTCGTCGTGCTGGTGTGCTCGCCACAATTTCCTGCGCCAAATACCGATGCTGCCGCGGCGGAATACGGCGCACGCTGGTTGAACGCATTCCAGGGTATCTTCGCTTTCCGTTCACGTTCCAGCCTGAAGGTCCGCGCTGCGTTCGTTCGCCACGTACTTTCGTTGTGCGTGGCTCGCACGTCCACGTCGACGTTGCCGCGACCATGCTTAAGCAATTGGCGGGTCTCGTTCACGCTGGCGTTCGCCAGGCGAAGGCGAGATATTTCCGATGCGGCCACCGGGCGCCCATCCACTGCACGCGCAAGCAGGTACGCAGCGAGTGCCAACTCAGTATCGGAAATCTTGGCCGGCGCGGCGGAAACCCGTGCCGATCCGCCGGCACGCGAGGTGGGAAGACTCGCAAACGCTGGGGAACGCGTGCGCGCCGTCGGTTGACTTGTCCCTTCTTGAACCGTGCGCTCTGTTGGGGATACAGACGATGGCAACGGCGAGAGACTGCGCGATGGCTCACCTGTGATTTTCTTGTGCATGCCGGACCTCCAATCGGAGGTCGAAGGCTACCGGAGTCTCGCCGTCGATCTGCGAGCGCATGCGAAAGACGGGATCAGGCGACGAAACCGGATGACGATGCATTGCGCTGCGTATTCCCGTCCGGGAAAGCGCCAATTACCTGACGCGTAATCGACACCATCCACGCCGGCGCCGAAGATGAAGCCATCCAGCGCAATCGCTCATCCCCGCGCTGGCAAAGCTTCCCATTTCGAACGGAGAAACGCCATGACTGCCACCCAACTCGCCGCCAACGACACGCTCGCCGATACGCTGGTCGACCGTTACATCGCCGCGTGGAACGCGACGGACGCTGCCCAGCGCCGCGCCCTCGTCGCGCAGACCTGGACAGAAGGCGCCACGTATGTCGATCCGCTCATGCAAGGCACCGGACATGACGGGATCGACGCGCTGATTGCAGGCGTGCAGGCCAAGTTCCCCGGCTTCCGCTTTGCGCGCGACGGCGGCGTGGATGTTGTGCAGGACACGATCCGCTTCCGCTGGACGCTCGGCCCCGAGGGCCAGGCACTGGTCAAGGGCACCGATTTCGTGCGCATTGAAGGTGGCCGCATGCAGATGGTGACGGGCTTCATTGACCAGATGCCCGGCATGGGCGAGGCAGCCTGAGCCCTTCCCCCAAAAGCAAACGCCCCGCAATGCCGGGGCGTTTTGCATTGGCTGCGTGTAGAGATCAGATGGACAGCGCGCCTTCCTGGCCGGCATTGGCACGGCGCAGTCCGTCTGCCCAGCCTTTGGTCGGCAGCTTGAGTGAGGCCTGCAGCGCAGCAGCACGCGCCTGCACGGCTTCCCAACTAACGTGCAGCGGCGGGCCATTGAACGCCAGCGCAATCACGTTGCCGTCGTGCACCTCAGGGAAGACCAGCACGCGGTTGTCGAACGCATCGCAAATGCGCTCGATATTGCGCGGGAAACTGGTGTGGTCGCCAAACAGATTGATCGTCATCACGCCCGGCGAGCGCAGTACCTGGCGGCAAGCCTTGTAGAACGCCGGCGTATCCAACACGGGGCCGCGCGCGGTGGCGTCATACAGGTCGATCTGCAGTGCATCGACGGTGCCATGGTGGCTGGCGTCCATCACCCAGTCGTAGGCATCCTGCTCAAGCACGCTCAAGCGCGCGTCGTCAAACGGCATGCCAAACATGCTGCGCGCCGCGACGATCACGGACGGGTTCAACTCCACCGCCGTCACCTGCGCGGGCGCAAGTTGGCGGTGGCAGAACTTCGTCAGCGCGGCAGCGCCAAGACCGAGCTGCACGATGTGGAAATCCGGTCGCGCGGCCGGATCGAGAAACAGCAACCACGCCATCATCTGCTGTGCGTATTCCAGTTCGATGACATCGGGCTTGGACAGGCGCATCGCGCCCTGCACCCATTCGGTACCGAAGTGCAGATAGCGCACACCGGCCAGTTCAGAGAACGTGACCGGCGCAAAGCGCGGGGCCATGCGCTTCGGTTCGTCATCGTGGTCCAGGCGGTCTTCGCGCTTTGCGCGAGCCGGGCGGCGCGAGGCGACGGCCTCGATGGATTTACGTTTCAGCAGCGTCATAAAGCGGATCAACGGGAAGAAGACTGAGCGGCAGCAGCGCGCTGCAGCCACTCGCGATTGTGGTCTTTGGCATAGCGCGTCCAGTGCTTGGCGTCGCGCAGAATCTCTTCAAACAGGGCCTGCGCGCGCTGTTTGTCGGCGGCGTTGTTCTGCGCGAGCAGCCATTCGCCGAAGAGGCAACGGGCAGCGGCATCATTCGCACAGGTCAGGGCTTGCTCGAACGCTTGACGCGTATTCGGCGCATTTGTCGCGGCCAATGCGCGCGCGTACAGCAATGTCGGCTCGGGTTGCTGGCGCGTCACGCGATGCGCTTCGAACAGTTTGTCGAGCGTGCCTTTGGCGAGCGCCGCATCGCCCGTGGCGAACTGCGCGCGTGCCAGACCCAGCAGCACGGCCGGGTCGCCGGCAAACGGGCCCGTAGCGGCCTGCTCGAAATGCTCGCGCGCCTCCTTGGCATCGCCGGCATCCAGGAGTGCTTCGCCCAAGCGCAGGCGGTGTTGCACGGTTGGCGCGCGGTCGAAATCGTTGCGCGCTTCGCGCACGGCACGGTTCGGGTCGATCAGTTGTGTCACCGCGCGGCTGGCAACGCGTGCGCCGCGCGAGTGGCGCATCTCGGGCAGATAGATGGCGAAGAAATACACCACGCTGCCCAGCAATGGAAACGCAAAGAGGATGAACAACCAGTACATGTTCTGGTTGTTGCGCACAACATGCACCGCAAAGAACAGCGCGACGATGACGTGAAACCCGATTCCGAGAAACGGCATGTGAAGGCCCGATAGTGAAATGCACCGACGCCCCCCGCGTCGGCCACGGGCGCGATTGTGACAGATGCGCTGCGGCGCGGGTGTGACGCGCCCTTAACGTTTGCGCATTGACACCCCCCGAACCCGCATGGAGCCAAGCCTGACAGTCGGCCAATCAATAAACGCCGGCGCCTGTCATCAGGCAGCCGGCGTTGTATTTGACTTTGAAGCAAGGCGCTTCTTAGGGGCGCCCGAGAAAATCCATCTTGCCGATCTCCACACCGTTATGACGCAGCAGCGCGTAAGCCGTGGTGATATGGAAATACAGGTTCGGCAGCACGAAGCCACGCAGGTAATCAATGCCCGTGAACTGCAGTTCGCGCGTCGGGCTCTTGAGCGTGATCTGGCGATCTTCGCTGCCGGCAAATGCCGCGGGGTCGATGCTGTTGACGAACTCCAACGTCTTGGCAATGCGCGCCTTCAGCTCTGGAATGGTCGTCTCCACATCCGGGTACGACGGCACCTCGTTGCCCGACAGACGCGCCGCACCGCCCTTGGCCTGGTCACAGGCAATCTGCACCTGCCGCGGAAACGGATGCATGTCCGGCGCCAGACGCGCGGTCATCAGATTTGCCGGGTCGAACTTCTTCGCTTCTGCGTGGGCAGCAGCCTTGTCGAGCAGGGCCGACAGGTTACCCAGCATGCGGTTCACGGTCGGGACCAGAAACTCGTACATCGAAGGTGTGGTCATGGAGGTGATTTCCTTGGTATGCATCGTTGGGGCCGCCGACGTTCTTCTGCACGATCCGCCGGCGCCGCGCTTCCTTGCGCAGGGGCACAGTGTAGGCCAGCGATTCCGCCGCTGCATGACGCACGCGCACGCCTCGTCATGAGGCATTTGGCACGAGATTAGTGCAGCAGATCCTTTCGACGTGTGCTGATCGACAGGGCCGCCTGCATCTCTCGCGTGGCATGGCTATTGCATCGGCAAGGACAAGGCCAACGGCGGCCTTGATTCACCTTGGCACATCGCAATGACACGCTCCGCAGGGGGCGTCCGGGGCAACGGCGCTCCGAGGCGACACGGCACGACCCGGGCAACCGGTGCGTCGCCAGCTCGCTTCGGAGCGTTTTTTTTGGCCGACGCGCGGCATCAGCCGTCGGCACCACCACCCAGGCAATGACATGAACGCTTCCTCCACCCCGGCTTCTGGGGCCGATGTGTCCGTCGAGACCATTGGCGAGCTGATCAACCTGTCCGGACGGCAACGCATGCTGTCGCAGCGGATCGTGCTGCAAATGGTGTTGGCCGCTCAGGGTCACGCCGCAGCGCTCGACATCGCACGGTCATGCCTGGCGACATTCGCGTCGGCACACACCGATCTTGTCGAGGGCAATGCGCGCCTGCCCGGGGCATTCTCGGACGCGCTGCGTCAGCTCTACTTCGGCAAGCTGCGTGGTGATGCACGTGTCCGCGAGTTCATCGTACTGGTCAAAAGCGGTATCGATGCCTTGTCGACCGGCACGACACAACGCAACACGTCTCTCGATGCCATCGTGGCGCAGGCCACGCCCATGCTGGAACTTCTGCAGACCATCACACAGGCCTATCAAGAGGAGATGCACGTGTGCGAAGTCGCGCTGCGAAAGCGTCAGGCAGAGATCGCCGCGCACCTCGGACGCATCTCCATGCAGGCCAACATCGTCGCCATGAACGCGCGCGTCTCGGCCGCAAGGGCGGGCCCATATGGGCGCGAGTTCTCAGTGATCACTACGGTGCTCGCGGACATCATCCAGGAGATGGACCAGTTGATCCGCAATGTCGTCGGGACCGACGATGCCGCGCAGCCCGGTGCAGGCACGCGCCGGCCATCGACGCCGGCATCTCGCACGTTCGGGCACATGTCGCTGCGTTGATCATGAGACGGAGAACCGCTTGAAACCCTATCTGCAATTCATCCGCTTGCTTGTGTGCTCCGCCCTGCTGTCGGGGCTGATGGGGAGCGCGTGCGCGCAACCGCTGACGATCAACGCGGCCATCAACAAGGCGGGCCGCCAGCGCATGCTGTCGCAGCGCATGGCCAAGGCGTATTGCCAGATCGGCCTGGGCGTGGAGGTCGAGCGATCGAAGAAGATTCTCGAGCAGTCAGTCGCGCTCTTTGATCGGCAACTCACGGAATTGAAAGCATTCGCGCCCACGCCCGAGATCAAGGACACCTACGCCAAACTTGAACAGATGTGGTTCGTCTACAGGCAGTTGCTGACAGGCGGTGACCCGAACATCGACAACGCGAAGAAGATCGCCCAAGCCAGCGAGGACGTGCTGAAGCTCGCGCAACAGGGCACAGTGCTGCTGGAGAAGCACTCGGGCACGGCAACGGGCAAGCTGATCAACGTGGCCGGCCGTCAGCGGATGCTTTCGCAGCGCATTGCCAAGCTGAGCATGTTCCGGGCGTGGGACATTACCTCTGCGCAGATGACGCAGGATCTCGATTCAGCCATGAAGGAATTTACCGCCGCTCAGGCCTTCCTCACGTCTGCGCCGCAGAACTCCGGGGCAATCAACAGTGAGTTGCAACTGGCCAGCACACAGTGGCTGTTCTTTGCCGAAGCGCTCAAGCAGACCGAAGGCACGCGCGCAGAGCAGTTGCGCAACGTTGCCACAACCAGCGAACGCATTCTTCAGGTAATGGATGACGTGACTGGCCTGTACGAGGGGCTGGCCAGATAGCAGAGCGCTACGACAGCCAACCACGCAGCGCTTGCCACGCCACCAACTTCTTGGCGTACGGCACGGCTGCATAAGCAGGACTGCTGGAAGGGAGTTTGAGGATGGTGTGCCGGTCGCCGATGTGGCCCAGCGCCTTCACACCAATGCGCGCGGCGTATTCCATGCCCGGCAGGTCCTGGCCGATCACCTCGCCGGCCAGGCGCCAGAACTGGTTGATATTCTGGTTAATTTGACACCTGTGCTGCAAGCTTCTCGCCCAGAATGATTGCGAACGACCCCGCCCGGGACCACCGTGTTGCGAAGATGGCTTGAACTGAGTGGACGTAGGGTCAAAACTCCATCAGGTCCTTGGCAACGACCACTTGTCCGGAGAAGAATTTCTTCACCTCAGGCACATAGCGCTGATAATCGTCATGCTCGTTGACCGTAGGCAACAGGTGCGTAAGCACCACCGTTTTGACATGAGCGCGTGCCGCCATTCTTCCGACCGCATCCGGCGTTAGATGCTCCTCGACTTCATGCCGCATGAGCGCCGCCTGTTGCTCCGGTGTCATGCCTTGCCAAGTCCCGTTCTTGATGAACACCTGCTTCACGTCTTCGCTTGAGCCCACCTCCGACACGAGGGTATCGGCGTCCCTTGCCAGCTCAGTCACTGCGTCGCTGGGGCCAGTGTCACCGGTAAAGACAATGACACGGTCGGGGGTCTGGAAACGGTACGCATAGGATTTGTACTTGCCGTAGTACGGGCTGCCTTCAGGAATATGGAAGTGCGTGTTCTCCACAGCAGTGACCTTGATGTTCTGGTCCTGGTAGATCAGCCCCGGCGCAACGTCATGGCCAACGAACACATCGCCAAGCGGTGTGCGCCTACCTTCGGCCCAGCGGATTTCCGCATTCACCGTGAAATATTGAATGGCGCCTTTCACGAGCGCGGTGGTCCCGGGCGGGCCGTAGACGTCGATGGGATCATGGCGCTGAAAATCCCATGCCACTGACATGAGTGCACCCAGACCTGCAGTGTGATCGTCGTGGCCGTGCGTGATGAACACTTTCCCGATCTGCCGGAAATTAGCCCCCGCCTGCGTCACTCGGCGCAGCACGCCATCACCGGCGTCTACAAGGTAGCACGTCCCGTTGACGATCAACAGATTCGACGACTGCGCCCGGTCCTTGGCAGGAATCGGCCCACCGCGCGTACCGAGCGTGATGAGGTGCGTGCCGGTTCGGGTCTCCGTTGCTTCGCCGCTCGCTCGCCTAAGAGGGAGGAGGCTCAAGACAACGATGCTCGCAAGCAACAACTGGCCGATTTTCATCTCCATCTCCATCACTCGAACGATGCCGACCAAAATCAAAAACATCTGATTGAACGACCTAACGACCCGTCACCATCCATTATCAAAATGGTTGCCGACGCTTGGCAAAGACACACCAAGATCCATTCCGTCGATGGCGGGGCAGGACTTTCCTGAGCATGCGTTCCAGGCGACGCCACGACGAAAGCCAGGGCCACAGTCGCCATTGCCAGTCGACACGTATGTCGGAGCGCGGTCGCTGGGTAGTGCGCTGAAGCAATGTGGAGCAACATTCATGCTGACATCGGCAGGACAAGGTTTTCGGGTTCATGATCGCCACGGAGAGCCGATTCCGAGCCCAAGCCGTATCAGAACTGAAACAATGCCGACGGTATCGAGTGGGCGCGCTGACCGAGAACCGGCTTACGGGAACGCGTACGGCGATGGCTGAACATCAAGTCAAGCATACGGCGCAGCCATGCACATCAGTCTATGCAGTTCGCAGGTTGCTTCATGCTTGAATGACTTTGGCCTGGAATCAATCCCGCCGCTGGCCCCGCGGCCCCGAAACCCCGGCCGTACGAGCACCGGTACGAATCTTGCCGACCTCCGCAGATCACGCAACGTACGTGGCAGGGATCGTTGAACGCTTCACTGAAGAAACTCCAAGCCAATGCAATGGCATGGTTAAGGCGATTTACTCGAGGTGGGGGGCTTGATCTGTGACCATGCCGACGAAGCGATCTTAGTATCCGGAGAACAAAGGCCTTGCCAGTCGCGCGCCTACGGAGAACATGATGAGTAAGATCGTTGTCTTGACACTCAGCTTCACCTGCGTCGCTCCTGTCGTTGCACTGGCGCAGGAGTACAACTGCTCAGCACAGACGCTCAACGGCGAATACATCTTCGCCGGCCGCGGGTTTATCGAACCAGGCGAACCTGGGGTGCAGCGGGTGCACAGCGGTGTACTGATCTTCGACGGCGCTGGCAATGTTGCAGGTAAGCAATCATCAAGTCGCGGCGGGAAAATCAGCCGAGACAAGCTGCAGGGTACCTATGCACTTGATGCCAATTGCTCCGGAACGGCAACTTTTAGCTCGGTAGCAAAACCTGGCAGCCAAATTCATTGGGATCTGTATGTCACCCGAGGCGGCAAGATGGGACATATGGTTCGCATGGATGACGCAAGCATGGCGGTCCGCACCTTTCAAAAAGAGTAGACCGAACCTACAGCCCTCCCTTGCCCAACGCCGTAGATCGTTGACAGTCAGTCCCGGGGATGGAAACCCGGCGTCGGGCAATGCCAATTCAAGACGTATCGCACTTAACAACAATCACGATTTATTGGCACCGCCAACATCAGTCAGCTTTACCGAGCCATGACTCCAACTCCCGCCAAGCATACAGTTTCTCCGCATACGGCATCGTATGCGCCGGACTGCTGGAGGGGAGCCGGACGATCCGATAACTACCGCCATGCGAGCCGAGCGCTTTCAAGCCGATGCGCTCTGCAGTCCCGCCGTTGAAGGCGATCACCGCCAGGTTTGGCAACGAGGCAACCAAGCTGGAGAGGTCGTTGCCAGCATGGTCGCGAATCTTGCTGTCGAGACTGCCTTCTCGCTTGGCCTCGGCCACCACATCCCACAAGCCGATGCGATGCGCTAGCAGCGCCTTCAAGCGCGCGGCGTATTCCATGCCCGGCAGGTCCTGGCCGATCACCTCGCCGGCCAAGCGCCAGAACTGGTTGGAATTTTGGTCAATTTGACACCTTAGCCTTAGGCTGGCCACCAGCTATTTCGTGAGCCCCCGGGATAGTTGCCGGATCACGCGCACCAACATCTCGCCCTTTCCGGCTCGCTACACGCGATAAATCGTCATCAGACTGGCCGGCCCTTGACCAACGGACATGCATTGTTTAGATTGCGACGCATGGCACACGCCTCCTCCTCGCTCGCAGTAGATGTTCGGCCACGAGATATGCTGCGGGGGAAAACATTGGCAACTAGTCGTACGGATAACGCTCCGCTTCAACCAGCGGGGTAGGCTGCCGACCGCATCGGCAGTGATTTGCTCATTCCCTTAACCGACCGGGCATGAGTGTGTGGTGGCCGAGCACTTGAAGCCTGGACAAGGATTGCGCAAATGTCCGAACTCAACACGTATTCGCTCACGCTGCTGGGCGTCAAGCACAACGTCTCCAGAATTTTCTTCAACACGCGAGAAGATTTCACTGAAGACGACCGCTCCGGTAAGTCCGATTCGAGCCGTCGACGCCCCGCCCTCATCCCTACCACGCCGCTAGCAGTCGCCGCACTGTCTCAAGAAGACATTCTCGATCGGGCCAGCCAAGCCACCATCAAGAACCATCTTCGCATCGAGAGCCTGCGGGTTTCCGACACGGAAACCATAGGGGACTTTCTGTCGAAAGCGCTGATGCTGGACACGAACCGCGCAGTTCGCTCCGGTACAAAATACGACAACTACGCGAAACAGCGCTTCGGCAAGTCGTACTCGCAATTCGTGGACGAGCTGCGAAGGGATGTCGTCAAGCGTTTCCACGAGGCCTTTGACAAGCTTGAGTATGTCCCGCCCATGTTAAGCAACTGGCCACCTCATTCGCGCGACATCGTCAACGAATACGAAGTCGCCGCACCGCCGGATGTGATCGATGAACTCGCCGATCTCGCCAGCCAGGGACACATCCATTCGCAGTACCTAGTCGCCCTGCTACGCAGCTTCACGGAGCGCAAGCTGACGCGGGAGAGCGTGAATCTATTGCTTGAAGCCCACGAAAACAAGCATCCGCAGGCGCTTGACGCCCTAGCCCGATATCTGCTCGTCGGGCAGGACTATACGGCTGCCCTGCAGTGCGCACTGATCTCGCTGGAAGGACGGTACCCGCACGCAAAGTACACGATCCAACTGTTCGAGCGATCGGTGGCAGGCAAGGTGATCGTGATGCCAAGGGGCGTGATACCGGCGCTCAAAGTCGTCCTCGAATCGGAGCTCGACGGCAAATTCCAGTCGCTCGCACGCAAGCACTGTCCAGAGTGGTTTCCTTCGGAAGAGGAACTGATGCGCAGTTTCTTCCAACGTCATCTCGGCGGTACCGACCATGTGTGAGCGCCGAGACGATCTGAATGAGTGCGATACCGACGCACACTGCCTGGAATGCGGACGCGTGAGCGGTGCAAAGGACTACGAAGACGTCGATGACGAATTCGATCCAGATCATCCGATGTGCCCCGATTGCCAGCTCGCAAAGAGACTCAGCAACGCCCGCTGCGAATATTGCGACGATCCGGCCGAATACGAAACCGAAGTCGGATACCTTTGCTGCGACCATCACTCGGACTACGTCGACGGTTTCATCCGGGAATGATTGCACGGCAGGCTGCCTCCCAAGGGCAGCCTGCCGGCAAACGCCTTGACGTACCGTCCACCACGAACCGATTAGTCTTAGCCAAGGCCTCCGGTTTCTGCACGTATCAGTCCGTCTTACTCTTCTTCGATTCGCTTGATAGCCTGATGATGCTTCGCAATCGAAGTGCCGGTCGCTAACCCCACAAGCGAGGCGTATTTTTCGCCCGTTGCTGAATCAGACAGAATTTCAAGCAAATCGCTCTCTTTCAGCTCTAGTGTGCGTTCAGCCCATTTCGTCATCGCGTCGGGATAGCGACTTCCATACTGGAGTCCCTCACCTTGAACTTCTCGGGCAATTGACTGCAGCTTCTTGAACGAACGCAGCCCAGCCTCTCGCTGCGATTCCAGCTCGGGGGAAACGTGCCTACTCCAGTCAAAGCTTTCGCGTACTGCAGGCGCGACGGTCTTCAAAGAAGCCTGGTAACTCTCATAATTTCGAATCACTGTACCTGCCGGCAATAGCCCTAAGACATACGCGTCCAATATCGCAGTAGCGTGTTTCGAAGCCGTTGCAGTTGCCTCGGCCTCCAGCAAGACGATTCGTTGTTGCTTGGCTGAATTGGCACCATCAACAGCGCCCCATAGAGCCAATACAACGAGCACGGCCTGACCCAAATGATGAATGCGCAACGCGCGTTTCACCTCTGACGTCTTCGGCTCCAGCTTCCGATCCTTGTAGAGAGAAGCTGACAGCGCAAAAAGAGATGCTGTAGCAACTATGTATGGAAGCAAAATCATCAGTCAGATTCGTCAGGTGAAAGACGACTAATCGGCAAAGAACCGCTGAGACCTTAGAGACAGCATCATTCGATGCAACGCAAACACGTCTCCATTCGAGCGTTCTTCGCTTCGCTGACAGCGGGTCTCTGAGGCTTGACGATCCACAGGAATATGCGTCGATGCTCTTTGAATTTTGATCAATTTGACACCTTGACCGCAGGCAGCCTGCCCGCTACTTCGAGAGCCCGCCGACGAGTTGCCGGATCACACCCATCAGCATCTCGCGCTTCTCGTCCGGCAAGCCTTCCAGCAATTCCAGGATCTTCCGGGCTTGGTCTACCTCCCGGTTTGAAGCATCAGTCAGCAGCTCTTCTATGCCGCAGCCGAAGATCTCGGCCAACTCGGCGAGCCGGACGATGGACGGTACGGCAACGCCTGTCTCCATGCGGGAAACTGCCTCGCGACTAATACCAAGCACTTCGGCCACCTTCTCTTGAGACAGTCCGGCCGCAGCGCGCCTTGCGGCAATCGCCTGCCCTACTGCCCTCACCAACGCCGTCTTCTTACGTTCGTCCATCTGTGACCTCATACGCACGGTCGTAATGGTCGACTCGGTGAGGCCAGAATCACATGAACTACAAAATCACGTTGTGACGTTAAAGATTACAATGTGACGCCGATATATCTACAAGCCAGTAACGAATGCATCGGCTCGGTGCAGGTAGCAGTCAGAACCCTGCGAGTCGGGTGGCGTAAACGAGTTCCCAGCGAAGCGCCATAACCATTTGATTCTTCGAGAAAAAGTGGTGTACGAGCCCCAAAACGCTGGATAGTATTCAACTGTCGATTTGACAAACTTGATCGGAGAATACTATGAGCACGAAGCCCGAAACGAAGCCGTCCACCACCCCGGCCAACGCACCGGAAGCCACCGAGAAGCCGAAGGCCAAGCCGGCCCGGAACAACGTCGCCAGCGAGCCGCCCGAGAAATTCCGCGCGACCTTGCAGGAACTGGAAGCCGAACGCACCGCGTTGGCGAAGGCAGCTATCGAGAACATGAAGCCCGGCAAGCCGTTCGATCCGGCAGTGGTCCGGCAGATCAACAAAGTCGAAACGCGCAAGAACCGGCTGATCGTCTCGCGCTTCGCATCCCTTCTGCGGAAAGGCTCGCCGGAAATCCAGACCATCGTTCACCAGCTTGTCGAACTCTGAGCGGCATGTCCTGGCTCCATTCGACTGATCACCGATTCGGCTTCGCTGTGCTCCGGCATGGCGAAGTGAATACCTAGATTGCGTCCACGCAATTCCAACTAACAACAAGCCACAAGGGGTAGAGATGAAATTGAAGTTGGCAGGAGCAATTGCCATTGGGATCAGCGCGCTTGTGCTATCGGCATGCGGTGGCGGCGGAGACAGCGGCACAACATCACCCGCACCGACTGTGACCATGTCCTTCGATCAGCCGAAGGTAACCGCCGGTCAGAGCGCGAAACTCACGTGGTCTGCGACAAACGCAACGTCATGCACGGCGTCTGGTGCGTGGTCCGGTACGCAACCGACTTCTGGCACTTCGACTCAGACTGCATCGACACCCGGTCAGTCCGTGTTCACACTGACATGCACCGGCCCTGGTGGCTCTGTCCAACAATCGGCCACGATGATGGTGCCGCTGCCGGTTCAGAAGACGTCATATCTGAACAAGGTCACTGCCGCTGCCGCCATCGGTCCACAGTCTCTGCCCGCTGAAGTCATGTACGGCAATGCCGTCGCGTTCGCTGACTTCTTCCAAGAGGGCACATACTCGATGGTGACGCATTCGCTCGAATACAACTCCAGCGATCCGACGACGGCCAATAAATTCGGTCACATCCATTTCTGGAAGAGCGTCAACGGCCAATGGGTCGATCACACCGCCGACCTTCTCGCCAGCAACGCGGGTTGCCTGCATCCGCGCAAGGCAGTAGTGGCGGATTTCAATGGCGATGGCAAACCGGATGTCTTCTTCGCCTGCCACGGCTTCGATGCAAGCCCGTTCCCGGGTGAACAACCGCACTACCTGCTCAGTCAGGCTGACGGCACCTATAAGAACGTAATCGCACCGACGACTTGCTTCTGCCACAGCGCGTCCGCTGCGGACTTCAGTGGCAATGGTTATGCCGATGTCGTTGTGGTGGACAACGTTGTCCACGGCAAGCCGTACTTTCTCATCAACGACAAGAATGGCTCGTTCGCAGAAGACCTGACGCGCCTGCAGAACACGATTCCGTCCCACGCCCCAATCTTCACTGCCGAGTTCATCGACTTCGGCCGTGGTCAATACGACACGTTCCTGGGTGGTGACGAGCTATCCGGCGGCTGGATTCCGACCATCGTGCAGAACGATGGAACCGAGCACTTTGCCACGACCAAGACATTGGCTACCGATGCCAATTTCACGAACACGCTTGATGTCCTGTTCGTGAACGGTCAGGTGTACCTGAACCGTGTTCATGAGAACAGCACTGGCCCGCTGTATGGCTTCAGCGAGATCCAGAAGGTGGACTACAACACCAACGCCGCGAGCCAGATCTACACGAACACGACGTACTTCTCGAACGGCTCGTCCTGGCTGAACTGGATCATTCCATACCAAGGCAAGATCGATTCGCTCAACTCTGACTACGGCGTGTCTGTGCCGCAGTAATCAACGCACGGCGGGAACAACACACTGATTTCATCGCTATAGAGAGATGAAGAATGTGTTGTTCCCGCTTGCATAGCCCAGCGAATCAGCCTGCAACGATATCCACCACGGCCTTGCGTCGAGGTTGACCGAAACCTATGTCCAAAATCTTTCACCTGCTGTTCGCGCTCGTCATGAGCGGCTTCATCGTCGGCATGCTCAAGCCCGCATGGATCATGCGCAAGAGCGCGACGCCGAGTCGCAAGAAGATCGCACAAATTGCTTTGCCTGTGCTCGTTGTGACGGCCATGCTCGCCAACGTCACCCGTACCCCCGAAGAAGTCGCCCATGATCAGCAGATTGCCGAGGAAAAGGCGGCTGCCAAGCGTGAGAAGAAGGCAGCAGAAAACATCAAGCCGCCATTTCCGAACGACGTTGCAAACAAGCTCTGTTCCACCGTCGCCACCTATGTTTCCGGCATTCTCGGCTCGCGGCTACACGGCGAATCGGTCGATGTCGAGAAGTACGCCGCCCGGATTGTTTCGGAAGACCTCGCCGGATTGCCTGCGCAGTATCGGCCCTATCAGCAAAAGCTGTTGATCCACTTCGGCACTGGCATGGAACACGATCCGAACCCTGCCGAGACGATGCAGAAGTACACGGCCAATCCAACGGGATTTCTAGCAGCACTGATGAGCGCTTGCACAAGGCAGTTGAGCGGTGCTCAGTGAATATCAACCCCATCCAACACGATCATGAAAAGCAAGTACACCATCCTCTTCGGCACAGCACTGCTCATGCTTGGCGGTGCTGCCTTCGCCGCCCCCAGCTTCGATTGTTCGAAGGCGTCGTCCAAGGTCGAAAAACTGATCTGCTCCGATAAGAACCTATCGGACACGGACGCGATGCTTGCCGAAGACTACAAAGCATTGCTTGCCACCACGGATGACAAGGGCGTGAGGCAGCGTCAGCTCACGTGGCTGAAGACTGTCCGCAATGCATGTAACGACGTGGCCTGCCTTCAGAAGGCCTACGACGCGCGCGGCGATGAATTGATGCGCGAACGAGCACGCTCGAAGGGCGACGAAAAAGCGTTGCTGGCAGAGGCCGATGCGAAGGCTGTGCCTATGTCGACGAAGAGTGCTGGTATCCCGTCGCAATTCCAAGGCACATGGGGTGACGATGCACGGGCATGCAGCCAACTCAAGGGTGGTCTGGACACCGACAAGCTCGTTCGCGTCAAGTCCAACGAGATCGTCGGCTATGGCTTCACCTGCAAACTGCAAACCGGAACGCTCAACGGCTCGGTCTTCGACGGCAAGTTCTCCTGCGGCGATGAGGGCGGCAACTACAACGTCGGCTACATCCTCGGATCGTCTGGCCAACGGCAATTGCAGTTGAGTACCGTGAGCAAGGGAAAGAAGTCGCCTGCCACCAACATGACGCTTTGCACGGCGAGCCGCTAACTGCCATCGGGAACAACACAATCTCTATCTCTTTATAGTGATGAGATCGGTGTGTTGTTCCCGTCATCGAAGACGAAACATGCCCGATGACCTGTTGTCGATCACGATTGATTCGCCCGACGGCGCTGATGGCATGTTGATCTTCGATGCCACACCTGTCCGGTCGCAAAACCCATGGAAGCCTCGTGCCACGACCATGCTTGAAACGCTTCTGAGCATGTCCCACGATCTGGAGCACGGCGCTTACGTCATCACCGAGAACGAGGATGGATGGTTTCAGCGTGCAGGCTTCCCCGCCGAACGTTTGATCTCCCGACAAGCCGCTAGCCGTTCGCTGCGTGGCACTCGCCTATCGAGCCGGCTTCCGCCAGCCAACAGCGATCCGATGGACATCCATATGAAACGACGACGATTGCGATTCGAAGCCTGGTGGCTTCAAGTCGAACGACCCGTCATTGTCGATCTGACCACACGGCACCGAGAACCAGGGCACCCCGCCCTGGTTTTTTTTCGTCCATAGAACACGCACCAATCCACTCTGGAAATCGCAATGCCCACCAATGACAAAGAACCGATGCAGACCGCCATCATCATTCCGATGAAGCCGAAGCCACCGCTGTTCCCGCTCGGACAGATCGTCGCAACGCGCGGCGTACTGACGCACCTCGAACGCGAAGGCATTACGGCCGACGGCTACTTGAATCGTCATGTGCGAGGCGATTGGGGTGATGTGCCGCCGGAAGACACCGAAATGAACCGATACGCGATCCTAGTCGGCGCACGCATCATGTCTTCGTATCAGATTGCCGGCGAGCGCGTTTGGATCATCACGGAAGCAAATCGCAGCGTCACCACGTTGCTGTTTCCGAGTGAGTATTGATGCCATGATGACGCCCACGAGAACGCCGGAACGAATTGCAGACCTTCTGCAACAGATCCAGCACGGCATTAGCACACGCGACAACATAGCGTCGGCTGCGTTACATCAATCCGTGTCCCTTCTGAAAGCCGCGCTCCCCTTCCAGTTGCCGATACCGATTCTCACAGGGCACGTGCCGCCTACGGCAATCGGGCTTGAAGATTCACATGAGCCGTATGCCGGGATCCTCGTGCGCTGGTATAGCGAACTCGCGTCGCGTCCTACCCACAGCATTAATGTCGTGGCCGATGTCATCGTCGTGATTCGCGGAGCCGTCGATGCTTGGCTCTGGAATCTTCCCGATGGAGAGCATTCAACCTCACAGCCGCTTCGAAAGCGAAAGCACGCCGTCTCCGATTTGACCGACGCCACCATGACCAACTGGTTGTCGGCAATCACGCTGGAGCAACTGTCTGCACTGGCAACTCGATGGGATAGCAGTGGTCGTGCGAACAACAAACCCGGCGTTCTAGAAGAACTTGGCCTGACGGCGCGATCCATGCTGGACCTACCTGATGCAGAACTACGCAGGCTGAAGTTACTGGAACGATTCGAAGCGGAAGAGAGAGAACGTAGCGCCGAACTCTGGCGATTCCTACAGGCAGATGACATCGGCAGGAAAATTGAACGTCTCACCGCTGAAGCTGCCGCCGCGTTCGTTGCAACACACGGGAAACCGTAACGGCACGCGCATCCTCTCGTCGTATCAGATTGCCGGTGAACGTGTATGGATCATCACGGAAGCCGATCAAAGCGTCACGACGTTGCTGTTTACAAGCGAGTATTGACCTGATCGCCGCGAAACCTAGTCCACGGGTCGGTCTGACCTATCGGAGAATAGCCCCAAGATCTGGTACCCGGTCGCGACAACGCAAGAAGGCCAGAATCGAAGCCGGCGGACACCGCAATCCGCCCTGCATGTCTGCGGTGAAAATCAACGCTTCCCGAATCTGATTGCGGGCAAGATCCGCGTCACTGCAACATTCTCCATAAAGCCGAGATGTGCCGCAGCCGCAATATTCGCCTACACGCAATTCGAGAATCCGCTCGTAGGCATGACGTACTGCTTGATGCCCCGGCCATCGACCGAAAGCCCTTAGGTGAAGATGCCGGACCGCCCACAACGTGTATAAATCAAGCAACACAACAAGCGGGTCCGTGACAGCCCAGGTGCCGTCCGTTGGCTCAAATGCGCAGATTGACCCGTCAGGGAAATTGGTATGACGAGGGCCAATCCATTCGTACCCAATCGCCTGAGTCCCCAGAAACCCCAACCTCGAACCAAAGTGTCGGCGAACCGTATTGCCACGATGAAGACGGCTTTGTGAGAAAACCCCGGCAGCAGCGAACTCTCGACGATGAGCCACATGCCATCGTCATCGAGCCAGTGCCGCACACCGGGGTAAGCCTGCTGCACTGCCTTTAGCTCGTTCGCAAACTTGCTGCGAAGCTCTGAGACGACGAGCGATGTGGCGGGACGTGGCGCCCCGGATCCGGCGTATGACCATGCTCCGAATGATGGCCGTGGTCGGTCGGATGCCCATGCTTGTGGTCGTGATCGTGCTTCGGTTCTTGCTTTTCCTGGTTTGACATGATTCAACTCCGCGCCCAGGGTTCGAGGAGAAATGGCGGGATTGCTGGGCACTACAATCCCCCCATTTTTTACAACCGGGAACAGCGATGCATCCAACTGCTCACCGATTCGACGTAACTCAAACAGCACATCGTCCCGCATAACGTTTCTCCTTGGCCGGAGGTCTGTAACCGCACCGGCATGGAGCGTCGCTGGCTCGACTCCAACTCCTACCGAATGACTGAGCAACTCGAAAGGGGCTCGCCCTCCCGAGTCCTTCGTGCTACACTGAACTTGTCGACTTCGGCAAGTTCGACTTTACTGTAGCGGCAGTTTCCGTTTGTGTCAACATAGACTTTACGTTTTCGACAAATGCAAGATTCCAGCCGCAAGCTGTTCGCACAGCGTTTGCGCCACGTGCGAGAAGATGTTCGCAAGCTCACCCAGGCAGACCTCGGCCGCTTGTGCAATTTGCCCGCAACTTCGATTTCCCATTTCGAGAAGGAAGATGGGACGCGGAAGCCCTCTTTCGACAACCTCCGAGCCTTGGCAAAGGCCCTCGATGTCACCACCGACTACCTGCTAGGTAGAACCGATGACATGCTCGGGAACACGCTGCTTGACGAGAAGCTGTATCGTGACGTGAAATCTTTGAGTGAGGCCGACAGACAGATCGCTGAAAACCTCATCAAACAACTGGCAGCACTCAAACGCTCATAGGAGCCGACGTGATTGAGCGAAAGCTACGGGATGCCGAGCAGGTTGCTGAAAAGATTGTGCGCGACGAAGGCCTTACTCTGCCGATCGATGTGCTATCACTTGCGGCGAGCAGAGGCATCCACGTAGTTGCCAAGCCTGCCAGTGCGCAAGGCGTGTCGGGCATGCTCATTCGATCTGGCGAGCAATTCGCTATCGCATATGCCACGCACATTAGGAGCGAGGGATTCCAGCGCTTTAGCATTGCACACGAGCTTGGTCACTACTTCCTCGACGGACACCCCGAAGCCGTATTCCGGGGCGGCGATATCCATGAGTCTAGAGCCGGCTTTGACTCGCCCGACCAGTACGAGTTGGAGGCGGACCACTTTGCTGCGGGCCTCCTGATGCCGAGTCACCTTTTTGATGTCGCCGCAGGTCGATATTCCGATGGTCTGGAAGCGGTTAAAGGCCTAACAGGCGACTGCAAGACTTCGTTGACCGCATCCGCCATCCGATACGCGCAACTGACCGAGGCCGCAGTTGCGATCATCGTAAGTCATGGGTCGACAGTCGACTACTGTTTTGCATCGGAATCCATGCGCCGGGTGAAGGGGTATCGCCACTTGAAAAAGGGTGCCGTCCTTCCTCGGCAATCGTTAACGCGCGAATTCAACCAAGATCGTAAAAACATCGAATCCGCGAGCGAAAGCGACGACAGCACAGAATTGAATTTCTGGTTCCATACAGACGACGAAATTGATGCGTCAGAGGAAGTGATCGGGTTGGGGGATTACGGGAAGACGCTGACGGTCATAACAGCCGACGTCCCCGACAACGGGGAACATACTGAGCGCGACTGGCAAGCACCGCGTTTTAAGTATTGAAGTGTCCTGCGCCCCATAAAGAGCTAGACGTACCCGGCCACCACACCCGCACATACACCGATGGAACGATGGTTACAATATCTTCGATGAGGACTCATCGTGTTCAGCTATGATCCGATCTTCAAAACACCGATGAGGATTAGACATGGCGACGTACAAGGAACTGTTGGCTCAAAAGGCAAAGCTGGAAGAGCAACTTGAAGGCGCTCGCGTCAAAGAGCTTGAAGCGGTGATCCAGCAGGTCCGTCAGATCGTTGAAGAGTACGGTCTGACCGCAGAAGACATCGGCTTCGCGTCGAAGCGTGGCAGTGCGAGCAAGAAGAAAACTGTCGCGCCGAAGTACCAAGACCCGAAAACCGGAGCCACCTGGACCGGTCGTGGTCGTGCTCCAGCATGGATCGGCAAGAACCGTGACAAGTTCTTGATTGCTTAGTTTGCGGGGCTGTGTAGCATGGCCCACTGCCTCGGGCCAGGCCATGCTCGTAGTTACGATATGCGAGCCAAACATTGGTTCACAGAAGTAGTGCCCGAGAAACTGAAGGCGGACTCTCAGCAACGGAGTTAAGCATCGCCTATTTTAGGCCGCTGAACCTACTTCAGGCATCAAAAAATTCCTCCATAATCTGGAAGGAGAGTTGGACTTGGGTTTGCTCTGGGGCGAGCTGCGGTGCAATTTCTTCATCGAACAGCTTCTTCGTATTCTTCAACTCTCCATCAGTATAGATCAAGCACATAACGGAGTGTTCTTTGAAGTAAGCGCGATGCTTCTTCATCTCCTTCGCAAAGTTGTCCGCAGCCATCTCGTTAATTTTCTTCTGAGTCAGCCCTCCAATTTTTGAGAGGTACCCATGCGTAGACCATGGCGACAGCTCGAATCCAATCTTATCTAGCGTGTAAGGATTGACAACGAGAAAATCCAGGCGGTAGACATGCTTCTTCTCAAGTCCAGCGTATCTGAATTCTGGAATCAAGAGTGGAACCGAGCTTGGATCAGCTTGCTTTCGCACGTAGTCGCAGTAGTGATCGGCGATTTCATACTCATACTTGGACCCCGAATTTCTGACCAAAGTGTCTTGAAAGAATAGTAGATATTGATCAACATCACTAAACTTGAAGATTTTATCCTTACCTGGTATTACAAGGCCTGTCGTCATTACATGACCGATCGTCCAGTACGCTTTTTTGAATGACCTTATTTCGCTCTTATCGTTCTCCCATCGACCGTTTTTGAATCGCGGACTTACAAGAAGACCATAGTTCGCGTTCTCTTGTCCGATCCACAACTCCGCCTCTTCCACTTCTGGACGACTCTTCGATAGCTCATCGAAGTGCTTGAGATAAGATCGCTTCAAAAACAGTACCGTGTACTCCCGAAATTTCTTGAATTTCTTGAGGCGCTTCCAGATCCAAAGATGCGCATCAACTCCATCTTCGAGCGCACTGCGCTTCAGGCCATCCAGCCACCGAGAAACGAATTCCTCCTGGCTATGTATTACGTCATTTTTTAGATCAAAGAACTCATCGTTCTTGCTTCCGATAGTCGCATTCAACGACTGCTCGCCTTCAAGGCCGATCTCGTCGAGAACGTCCGGAAGCAGATCCCGCAGCTTCAGTTTGATTGAAGCAATCATCCTGTTTCGTGCCGTCTTGTTGGGGTCTCGCTTGGCCAAGGTATCTCCTTTGAGGCTAACGCCGAAAATGTGCCGGTGACTGGTGAAAGGCGAAGCCGTGGAGCGCCGCGGGGTGCCCAGGGCGGTCGGCCTACTAGACTGCATTTGCATTATGAGGCCCATTTTCCGCCCTGGGAGTAACGAACCTCGACCATCAACGCGCCAACTGTCCGCACGAACACCCGCACCGTGCGGGGCAGACAGCCAGCCTCCACCTGTTCATCAACACAGAACTAACCCGGATATAGACATTCATAGCAAGTCAGCACTGATCAGCTTCAATCGCACCGGATTGTCTTCGACATACTGCGCCGTCATGGCAATCGACGCATGGCCCATCAGAGTCGACACCGCCTTAATGTCTACACCCTTTTCGATCAGCGTAGTGGCAAACGTGCGCCGGCCCGAATGACTCGACGCACCGTGAAATCGTGCTTGCGCATACAGCCGATGGAAGAGCTGTTGCATCGTGTTCGGTGAGAACGCATCACCCTTCTGAGAACGGAACAGCGGCGCATCGTAGTTGAACAGGATTCCATCCTGTTCCTGCCGCTCATCGAGATAGTCGCGGATAGCATCGGCAACGCGTTGATTCGTCAAGAACACATGTCGTTGCTTCCGGCCCTTGGTCATCGAACCGTCGAGGTTGATCTCTTCCAGCAGTGAGCCATCCGATCCAAGCACATGCTTGATCGTGAGCGCTGACATCTCTTTCGCACGCAGGCCGAGGCCAAACGAACAGTAGAGCAGCGCGACATTGCGCTTCGCGTGCGCGTATTTCTTCGCAGTGTTGATGGTACGCTTGAACTCGGCTTCGGATAAAACCTTCGCCTTCCCTTCCCTCATCCGGCACCTCGGAATGTTTATAAATTGTTCGCCTGCAGAACTTTCTAAACATTCTATCCAGCCCGTTGGGCTTCGGACACTGCCGGGATGGCTCAGGGTATCGAAATGTTTACTAAATGTATTTAGTAAATGTTC
Source organism: Ralstonia pickettii (assembly GCF_000607165.1). Taxonomy (GTDB): domain Bacteria; phylum Pseudomonadota; class Gammaproteobacteria; order Burkholderiales; family Burkholderiaceae; genus Ralstonia; species Ralstonia holmesii. The sequence goes on from NZ_JFZG01000006.1 coordinate 322,356, forward strand.
CGTGGGCGGTCAGGTGGGATTGGGGACAGGTCAGAAGGCCAGCCGCCCAGGACGCCGCCAGGGCATTCATCCCGCCTCGGTCGATATGTCACCAGCCACCGCGAACACCCACGCCCTGGCGACGCCGGAGGAAGAATGCTCGTCGAAGCCGAAGACCTTTGTATCAGGAGCCCTCGGACACCTTCCGCAACGATTGCCCGAAAGGTGTGACGATGCTATGGCTAAGGTTACTCGACACAATCCACCCAAGACGCCATCGGGCTACGCCAGTCGGGTGGATGGATTGAATATGATGGCGTATAGATCGCATCGTTATGCGAATTTCCGTTTTCTTCCTTCAATGCGGCGGTAATGTTCTGGGCCAACTCAACACGGTGATGCTCCATCAACCAAGCACTCAAGCGGCCGAGAGAATCAGTATCATCCATCACCAATACCCGCGCCGCCTCAAATAGTGAATTCTGCAGGCGCTTACCACTGCAGCCACCGGGACCATTCAGCTTGAGTTTGTAGTTAGTTTCAATTGCATTGACAAAATGGTCCAACCTGATCAAATCCTTGTCCCGCGAGGATTCATTGCGATATTGATCAACACTATGCTCATAGTAGAATGCTTCTCTTCTGCGCCTGCCGCCCTTCTCGGTGAGGTCGAGCAGTCGATCCAAGGCCACATGCCAAACAGCGCAATTCGCGTTTTCCACACGGACGCCACCATCCCCAAGATACTCGTGAACTTCGCGAAGACTTCGCCCACGTGTTGCAGCGTATCCGTTACCTAAAAATTTGTAGTTTCGCAGCGGAATTGAAACATCCGGGTTGAATCTGTGAGGGTGATCTTCTGCGATTTGAATACCTAACCTTTCTAGTTGATCATCTCGCCTTCGATCCAGAAGCAAATCAAATGCACGCGACAATGATGGGCTAACAATATAGTCCATCAACCCGTCCCTGTTGTCTGCCTTACTGCCTCGCGAGTCGCCTTGATCGGCTACGTGGGCGTCCACCAAAATCAGTAGGCAAGACATGGATTGACTCCCCATTACCGCTTCAGAGTATGCGCGAACCAAGGCATCCACCCCAAGATTGTCTGATGCACCACCATCAGAAACATGCAGAAATTCCGAGCCTGGCAGTTTATATACCGTCTTGCCTGCGTTGAAGTTCTTCAATGCTAGTGGCTCAAAAAGCCCCGGATATGCGCCAGATGCCGCCACGGCGTCAGCGATGCGCAACCGACTTAGGTCTGACCCCATTTCACGGAACGCTCTCTCTGTAAATGTAAATCCTTGCAGATTATCATTTGGCGAGTTAAGCCCACGCGTTGTCAGTTCCTGACTACTGGAGACACGGTTTGTCAGCGAACCATTGATATACAGGAACGGCCGTCCGGGCCCAATCTTCCCCAGATCTCCATAGGTTGCGCCGTGAAAGATTTCCTCATCGAAGACATCTGCCAGAGTTCTAGTGGCGTTTCGACTAGTTGCAACACTAGATATAAGATTCACCGGATATAGCGAGTGAATCATCCATGACGACAAGAAATCAGTCCTGAAATGATCGGCCAGCGAATTGAATTCCTCGTTATTCTCCGGTGGCTTCATACTGATCGCAGCAGCGGCAAGCGATCCACCCGAGACCGAAGATATCGCCGTTACTCTGTCGTAGATTCCAAGATTCATCAGCTGCGCAGCAACACCCAGACCGAAATTCGCAGCGCGTGCGCCGCCACCTGAAATTGCCACTCCGATAAACATCGGATGAAAACATGGGTCATCCTTCAGAGCAATTACACAAGCTTGCATAGAAGGAAACCGCGCACGAGGCACAGGCACCGCTTCATCATTAACTTGCGAGTTAATATGAGCATTTCCTTCGTAACGAGGAAGAATTCCACACGCGGAGAGGATCACTATCCACGACAAGACGAATACACGAATCAAATTTTCAATGATTGACTTATGCTGCATTCTCGTTGCAACTCTATCTTTAGAGTACGTACCTAGTTCTTCGGGTAAATTTTCTACGCGAACACATTGCTGCTCGGAAGAGTTTTCTTTCGCAAGCCCACGCGAGCATCAATCGCTTAATCTGTTTGATTTCAAGTCAGCTGCGCGAACGGATAACCACTACAAACGGCACTTACCAAAGAACGTTTACCCCTCGTTGGTTGGGAGCAGCGGCAAGTGTTCTGGCATCGTCCACACGCATAGCACTTCTAGATCATGCCTTCCAACAATTCGCTAGCTTGCAGAAAATGCGACGTAGCATTTCTTAACATCCTCGGCTTTACTGTTCTTGAATAGGGCTTTGGCCCGACTGACAGGTGACTATAGCCGCCAACCCAGGCCGCCCCTACCGGACCTGACGGGAACACTACCACTCCATCTCTCTATAGTGATGAGGTCGATGTGCTGTTCCCGCTGGCGTCGCCAATCGTCCTCGCGCGCCAACGTTAGAAGCTCCGTTACTACGAACTCGGCGTGTGTCGCAGCGCGAGAAGCGCGTTACCGCGAATTCTCTTAAGCCGAGCATGCACCAGCTCTTGAGCACTCTCCCTGGAAGGCGCGCGCTCCCCTTCAGCGCTTGCTCTGACGAACTCGACAACAAGGGAAATCAACCGTGCTGCAAGCAATTCAGCTTGCAGTACCTTTTCATTACCAAGACCAGCGATCAGTGCCGTTCCAACAGCCACCGGCATGAGATCGAAACCGCAAGACCATTTCTTCAGTCTCGGCTGGTCGATTGTAGGTTTCGATACATCCGCCGCCAGGAACTGGGCAAGCTCGAAGAAGTTGCTCACTCCACGAGACGACATGACTCTCCCGAGCCAATGTCCGATTGGGTGCTTCGACGGCACTGCTAGATCAATGATTCGGTCTAGAGCGCCCTCATGATCCAGCTTGCACAGAAGGAAGTACAGACTAGCGCAAACCAACAGCACCGACAGCAGGCGCTCGGCAAATTCATACTCGGGCTTCTGCATGCGAAGCGATGCTTTAGAGGACCACCAAACATCCACGTCCGCTATCAAGTTCGCGCCGCAACCCTTGCAGGCAACAACACGGGAAACGATTAGCGCGTGAATAACGAATGGCAAGCTCTCGACGAGTTCAAATGGGGCAAGAAGGTCAGGCAGCAATGGGCCACTCTCGTTCCCGTGCGCCAGACTGACAAGCTGATCGGCGCTAAGACCAAGCGCCTGCGCGAGAACATTGACCGTAGTCGGTGAAGGCGTGTGCTTCCGCCGCACAAGGTTCTCTAGATTCTTGAACTGCGATCCGACCTGGGCACGAAGCATAGCCAGATGGGTGGGATAGTCAGTCGAGACTCGCACCAAGAAGTCAGAACGCGGAACCCCTGGCACGTTGGGCTCAAGGCCCAATGCCGTCGGGAACAACTGCATCTTCCGTCTAAGCGTTAACGGCCAGAACGGCACCCGCAGCTCGTTGAAAGTAAGTTCGCCAAGCTTGCGATTGAGTATCGACGTAGGCAGCTTCAGGTTTTCCATGTTACGGAACTCGCCACATCCCCATCTGGAGCAAGATTCTCATGTGGAGCGAGGCTTCGCGCAACCACTTCCAACCTTAAAGGAGAACATCGAAATGAGCGCAAATACGCAACAGCAAGGCGGCGGCTGGCCGAGCAAGCAAACCAACATGCCGTCTGGCGGTGATCGCTGGAACAATCCGCCCAAGAGCAAATAGTCTGGACCGCCCAGGCTGCCGTTAGGGACAAAATTCGAAGCCTGCCGATATGTAGCTATTGCCCTCGGACCAGGCTATCTCTGGTGGCTCGATGGGAACAACACCCACTCCATCTCTCTATAGTGATGAGGTCGGCGTGTTGTTCCCGCTCCTCGTTGATCATCTCCACACCCCACCTCAGAAGGCCGCGGGCCACGCGAGCCAATAGAATACCGGGGCCGCTGCGTTGCCATTGTCAGCACGCAGCCATCTGAAACCCACCGGACCCATGACCTCGCCCACCGCTACGCCAGACGACTCGGACAGCAAGTTTGATCTCTCCACCCTGCCTGACGAAGTGATACACATGCTTCTCGTCACGGAATGGCTCAAATGCTTTCGGACGAATCCTGACTTCAAGGCATATTGTGAGGCGAAGCGGACAGCCGATGCGGGAACGTGTGCCGCATTGGAGGCAACCCACGCACGAATCGCGGAACTCTACGAAGACTGGGGCGACATCCATGTCCTGTCCTCGTTGCAAGAGGAAGGCGTCTTCATGGACTGGTTTGCAGAGAAGCAGCATCTGTTCACCTTGCCGAAAGCAACAGTAGCCGATCCTATCGAATGGCTGGCGGAGCCGGAAGGCACTACATTGGTTGTCATCCCGAACGGACTCAGGAAGGAACAGCTTCTGCAAGTGCTCACCGACTTCGTGTCAAACCACCCCGAGTTACTTGGTGATGGCCCGAAGTACGAAATCACACCGGTCAAGGGTGAACGCCAAGTAGACACGCTGAAAAGACTCCATCGAGCACGCACGGTGTATCTCGCGCTGGCCATCGGGAAACTAGGCGCTGTCAAAAATGCATCAGCCCAGGCGGCCAAGTCCATCCTCAGAACCGAGGGAGCGAACCGAGTATTGCGCTTCAACTGGTTCGTCCACGGAGAGGTGAATAAGAAGCTGCTTGAACAAGACAAGCTGCCCGCCGATGAACTGAAGGACTACACACGCACCATCGGCAATCTCGACAAGTTCTATCGGGCGTGCATTGACAGCACGATTCGCGGCGTCTTCCCTGCCACGACGAAGTAGCAAGCCCACCTGCCATAGACAAGAGCCCAGAGATCGAAAGGTCTCTGGGCTTTTCCTTTTCTACGGCTACCACAAGACCCTCACTTCCGCAAGTGAAGGGCACTGATCCCTGCTCTTCGCCATCTGTTCGGCCTCGCGGAATCAGTATTCGTCCTGCCGATTCACTAACACACAGGAGGACGAAATGGCACTGAATGAAATCACCCAAGAATTCGATGAGATCGCCCAGAAGCGCGCCGCGCTGGAAGCGGAACTGAACAGCCTGACGAAGCATGAGGAAGAAGCCAAGGCACACATGCATGCCAATGTGGTTTCGCAAGTGCAGGGGTTGGTCGACTACTTCCAGATCGCCCGTGACGAACTGACTTTCACTGCGCCGCTCAAGCTTGTTCCCCGCTTCCTCAACCCCGAGACCGCCGACACATGGCATGGCTTCGGCAAGCGTCCTGACTGGATCAACGACGACAACATCGACGAGTACCGCATCAAGCCGCAGAAGAAGGGCAAGAAGACCAGCACGAAATCGAGCACTAAGAAGGCCCAGCAAGCGAAGTCGAAGACGACGCAGCCTGTGACCGAACAGGTCGAGGCCGACAACGCGGCGGCAACCGGGGCGGACATCAGCACCAACGCACCATCGGAAGCCACATCGCCTACCGCAATCATCGCCGCGCCGGAAAGCACTGCCGCTGTCAGCGAACTCACCCAGCGCCCCGTCGGCACGACGGCTGCCCAACCCACCGTCGCTCACGGCTTCTCCCTGATGGCCGGTGGCGTCCAGAGCTATCTGGCAGCAGTGAAGGCCAGCTAACGCAGCGAATCGCTCCCCGCACGGGAACAACACGTTGATCTCAACACTATAGAGAGAAAGAAAGTGTGTTGTTCCCGTCCGCGACGAATGAAGCAGGAAGCCTTACCCAAAACCAACCTTTAAAGGAGAAAGATCATGACGATCAATACGACAAACATTGCACAAGATCTGGCAGACCGCGATGCATTCGCACAGAATTTCATCAAAGTTGCGCAGCAGAACGGCATTGACCATTCGCTGACCTACGACAAAGACAAGTTCGCCATCGATGTGGGCGTTTCGTCCGGGCACCTGACGCAGAATCTGTGGAACGTCTACACGGAATACCGCGCCTCTCGTGGCAGCAATCGCAAGCGCATCCTGACCAACTATGTTCTCGGCCTCAAGGGAACACTGAAAATTCAGGAGTTGCCGAACCTGCCGTTCAGTGACGTTCGCAAAGCGTTGCGCCCGCAGGTTCGCTCCAAGAGCCTCACGGACAACGAACGCTACGAATTCAAGGGCGAAGACCTCAGCCAATTCGAGCCGACGCCTCGCCAGCCGTTCAGCACCGACGCGAATATCCTGCTTGCCTACGATGAGGGCGGAACCATCATGCATGTCGGGCAATCGATGCTGGACTCGTGGGGCGTTTCCTTCTCCGAAGCACTCGACATCGCGTTGAAGAATCTGGCCGCCATCTCTCGCCCGCGATTCAAGGAGATCAAGTCGGGGCTCTTCACTGGCGAATGGAACGACTACTACGACGATTCGCGCTTGCTTCTGCCCAAGCTGTTTTCCGAGTACCGTCACTTTGACGATCCGGTGATCATGATTCCCACGAGCGGACGCATCTTCATCGCGGACAAGGCAAAGCGCCGCGCCCAGCTTGACATGCTCTACTTCGTTGGCAAGGAGTTTGAGACCTCCATGAAGGTCGTCTCGACCCAGATGTATCACTTCGTTGATGGCAAGCCGACCGAGTACGCGCCGGAGGATGACCAAGTCTTGCGCAAGCTGAATGAAATCCGCAAGCCGCTGCTTCAAAAGTACGCCCAGCAGCAGAAAAAGGTTGTCGAAAAGCATCTCATCGGGACAGACAACCGGGCCTACTTCTATTCCCTCCAACTTGCTCGCAAGGAAGACCGCCCGACCGCAAGCGTGAGCATCTGGTCCGCCGATATGGAATGCATCTTCCCAGAGGCCGACTTCATCGTCGTATCCAAGGCGACGAAAACCGACGACGGTTATCTCGTGCACCACGACCCGGTCCTGCCTTGGAACGATGTGATCGAGAAGTACGGGCATCTGCTGCAAAAGCTTGATGGTTTCCCGAACCTCTATCGGGCCGCACCTTTCGTGGATGCCAACACGGTGTTAGCCGAGGCTGCCTAACCGCAGGGGACAGGCGGGAACAACACACCAATCTCAACACTATAGAGAGATAGGAATTGTGTTGTTCCCGTTCGCCGGGGCAAAGCCATTAGGCAGGAAGTTGCCACATCAAATTTCGAAATCAATAAGGAAGAATCATGGAATGCACGAACACTGAAGTGCAGGCAAATCAATGTGCTGAGGCTATTGATGCCTCTGACACATCGGCCACCACTCCCCTCACCACAGACAGTCTGCACACTCCCATGGCGGCGGGCGGTGATGATGAACCTGACCCGTGCCCTGCCTGCGGCGCGCGGGTCATGCATCAGAGCCATGAACAAAGGATGGACGACTGGCTCGGCATCGGCGAGACGGAGCACTGCTCCTTGTGTGGAGCGGACTACGAGCACTCAGCACCTTCGTGCAAAAAGCCTTTGTCCGAATGGACAATTCCAAGGCTGCTGGAGACTGCGCGCACGGTCGATCGTGCCTATGACGTATCTATCGGCAAGCGGATGACGCAGGAGCAGGTGGACCAAAACCGAGAATACTTCAAACGTCTGGTTACGGCCCTCGCTGCGGCGAACCCCCATCACATCGAGCACCGCGTGGAGAAATTCGCGGCCAAGGAGCGCTGGCTCGCATTGCGTATCGAGGCCGCGGGGTTGTACGACGAACTGCGCGGAACGCCGGGCGCTGGCCGGATGTTCCTCAAGTACGTTTCGGGTGACTACAGCGCGGATGAGCTTGCCGAGGTGATCGCCGACCTCAAACAAGAACTTGCGGAGGCCAAAGCTGCATAGCGCATGCCCCGGGAACAACACCCAACCTACATCACTATAGAGAGATGGAGATTGTGTTGTTCCCGTTGCCCGAAGACCGATAAATACCCTTAAACGCAAGAGCAACCTGCCCAGCATCACCGCTTCGCGTCGTTACCTCCTACATCAATGATGCCGTGGGTTGCACCTTGCTTCAGTCGTCTTGGTAACACGACTCAAACAGCGAAGCGGAATCCACCCCAGAGATTCCGCGCACATAACAAAAAAGGAATCTCATGCAACTCAAACGACCAATTGCCGTCAATCGGCATTTCATCGACAAGCTCGACAACAACGACTCGGAACAGAAGCGCATTCTCACTCACGAGTTTGAGAACCTAGAGCTGACGCCTGACGAACTGGTTGCCTTCATCAATGATGGCTATCCCTTCTGCGCTCAGCATAAAGGTGGAAGGAAAGAACCGAACTTCATCTGCTCCGGCTATCTGGCCGTTGACATCGACGATGGCGTGACTGTCAGCGAGGCATTGGACAATCCATATGTCCGGCAATACGCATCCTTCCTCTACACCACACCGTCTCACACGCCGGAGAAGCATCGTTTCCGGCTCGGCTTTCAACTGGAACACCCCATCACCGATGCTCAGAAGATGCGAGCGGCATATATTGGAGCCATTCGTCTCTTTGGTGGCGATGGCTCCTGTAAAGACGCATGCCGTCTCTTCTTCGGTAGCAAGGGGAGCAATCCCATCGTCCTCGGCAACATCCTGCCAACTGCCGAACTCGACAAGCTGATCATGTTAGGCAGCGAAGTCCGCGTGAACGATTCCAATGGTGACCCCGAGGGCAAGACGACATGGGCGCCTGTTGGCAATCGCTCCAAAATCTCCCTCGATAGAGATCAGCTCGTCCGGCTGAAGAATGGCGGCATGGCTGCACTGCAAGAGCTGAATGCGCGCACTCCGATTCACTGCCCTGTTCACTTGGATCGCAATCCCAGTGCCATGGTGACCATCAACAGGGACGGCAAGCGTGGTGTGTTTTGCAGCAGGTGCGTGAACACTTTCTGGCCAGAAGACCCGGCCCGTGCACGGCATTCCCATCATGACTTCAATCGGATCGCTGACGCGGTGCGTCAACTGGCACATGAGGAATTCCCGTACCACCACGATGACCTGTACAACGTCGATGACGCGGACAACCTGATCGAGCCGACGCCGGAAGATATCTCTGACTGGCAAAGCCTGCTTGCCGGCCGCGTTCACGTCGTGCATCACGACAAGTTCCTGCCGGACCGGTCACTTCAACCCGGCGTGGCCTTCGTCCGCAGCCGGAAAGGGTCCGGCAAGAGCGAGCAACTGAAGCTCATTAGCCGCCAGTGTAAAGAACGCGGTCAATCCATGGTGCTGTTCGGGCACCGGCAATTGTTGCTTCTCGACTTGGCCAATCGCCTTGACCTGACTCCGTACATCAAATCCGAGGACGGCAAGGTGAAGAACAATCACCCCACTGACCGCTACGCCATCTGCGTGGACAGCATGTGGAAGCTTCTGAAACCCCATATTCACAAGTACGACGTAGTGATCGTCGATGAGGCCGAACAGGTATTCAGTCACATCGCGGCGGCTGACACGCTTGGTCCGAAGCGCCGTCACTGTTACGAACTGCTCTGCTATTACTTGCGCTATGCCAAATCAGTCGTCCTGTGTGACGCCGATCTCGGCACGATCACCGTGGAAGCCATGAAGCAAGTCATCGAGGATGAGACGTCCTATCGCTTCTACCTCAACGACTATCGCCCGACAGAGAAGCAATATGACCTCTACGCGGACGAAAACCATCTGGTCACTGACATGCTGACGGCAATCGGCAACGGTGGGCGGCACTACGTGGCGACAAATTCGAAGCGCAAGGCGGAGAAGCTTCATGCCGCGATCACCTCTACATACCCCGACAAGAAGGCCATGCTGGTCACGGCTCAACGCGACCCCGAGGCGTCCATACAATACTTCGTCGACAACATCAAGACGGAAATCCTGAACTACGACGTGGTCATTGCTTCGCCGACCCTGGGCACTGGCATCGACATTACCTTCGACAACGAGACGCAGGAGATCGATACCGTGTTCGGCTTCTTCGTGTCGCGGGTCAACACGCACTTCGACATGGACCAGCAGTTGGCTCGTGTCCGCCACCCCAAGGCCGTGAAGGTCTGGGTGACACCCGAACGGTTCAATTTCGAAACCGATCCGTCTGCCATCGAAGCCGAACTGATCCTGTGTCGCAACCTGAATGACATGATCACGGGTTACAAGCGCGACGGCACCCCCGAGCTCGATGAGTTCTTCCTGAAGGTCTATTCGCACGTGGCTGCAACTCAGCGCGCTTCGAAGAACGCCTTGCGCCATCACTTCATACAGTTGCGCAAGCAAAATGGCTGGACGACAAATGTGATCGAGCGCTCGATTGATGCATCGAAGGAAGGTGCGACACAGATGAAAGAAGCAACGGCGCTGATCGAAGGCAACCGGATCGACGGCATTTGCAACGCGACGCCCGTCAGTGCTGAGGAATATCGAGAACTGGCCAACTTCGAGAAGATAAAGTCCATCGCGCCTGTCGATGCTCACTCTATGCGGCACTACGAGTTGACATCGTTCTACTGCAAGCCAGTGGATGCCGATCTGGTCAAGCTGGATGACCATGGGAAGTTTCGTGATCGCATCCGGCTGGCCGAGGTGTATTTCTCTCCGATGTGGTCAGCCGTCAGCCGCAGCCGCCGCTTCGATGACGAGAGTGTTCTCGCTCCCGACGCAGCGATGCTGCCCCTGAAACGCGACTTGCTGCAAAGGCTTCTCACCTCGGCAGGATTGGCCGACAAAACCAACGCAATCAAATGCGATGTTTCTCTCAAACAGGCGGACCTGAAGCGCTTCGCAGAGGCCTACCGAAACAATGCAACGACCATGGAGCAGATGTTTGGGTTGGCACCTCGTGGTGACTTGGATCGGAACCCGATGCAGAGTTTGACACCAGTTCTCAAGCTGATCGGTTTGTCGACGAAGAAATCGGCGAACTACAAAGTCGAGAAAGGCCGTGTGCGTGAATATCAGGTCGATCCGGCCTCCGTGGCGCTCGTCAAGGAGATCATCGAACGCCGGGCCTCCCGCTGAGACCGATGGGAACAACACACCTCTCTTCTCTCTATAGTGACGAGATCAGTGTGTTGTTCCTGCCACGACTCCTTAGCGAAGCTTTTGGAAGACTGAACCACCTTCAGTGTGGGTAGATTCAACCTTCCAGCCATTCGATAGCCGAAAGTCCGGGACGACCAGACATGAACTCTTCATGAGAAATGATTCGCCCCAACTCTCTTGGTCCTTGTAGCTGAACCGAAAGCCGAGTTTTTCGTAGAAGCTATTTCTTATCCTTCGAGCTTCATCCGTTTTCGCATCATCTGCCGCGAGATTAATTGGCGCCACGTCCACGACGTGCTCTCTGCCCTTGATCCAGTGGATAAGAGGTTGCATAAGCAGCGAGCCGAGGCCAATACCCCGCATCTCTGGGATCTGCAAGTCAATGCGCCCGTCTCCAAGCCAGGCCATGCCCGCCCCAACGCCGATGGGGGACTCATAGGAGGCCGACCACTGAGCTAGTACAGTCGGTACAGCGCATAACGGCCCTTCCTGGTACTGCACTATTACTTCCGCTCTCTCGCACCCGCCGATAAAAGCGACACAGATGGTGTGAGCCGTTCCATCGGGAGCCGTCACGCAAAGCACTTCTATCGAAGGAATTGTGTTGGCATCACTCATTTGCTTTCATCCTGAGTTCTTTGAAGTGGACAACGTGGGCGATGTTTGTACAGGCAGCGGAACACCAGAGAAGCTATCCACTAACAGAGTGCAGGAAAACGCCGACGCCGATGAGGGTCAGCGAAACAACCGTCCTACCTGATTGCCGCTGCCGACGCGGCGACCGTTCCATTCGAAGGTGTACCGCGCCGACGCATCGTAGTAACCCAGCGGTTTGCCTTGGGCGTTGTACGCGACGATATTGCCGTTGGCCCGATCCTCAGTGAAGCCGATCCTGCGGCCCGTTCCATCGAACAGAGGTGTGTTTGCCATCGCTTTCCTTCCTGTGAATGACCGTGAAGTCATTCTATCCAGCCTGCAGGGAAAGGGAGCGGAAGGTGCGGCGACTAAGACATCGCTTAAACTGTCCCTTGGAATTCGGAGCGCAACTTGGAAAAGTCGTCATCAGATACTTCCCTTGAATCATAGTCACTAGTGTCTTCGATCCTCCAAGGGAATACACTCACCACCTTGTGCTTATATCCAACATGCAAGGCGTTTGGCACGTACACAAGCCGAATGAACGGATGATCTTCCCAATCCCGCCGCAAGTAGATCTCGCCTGGAGGCGTGAATAGCCAAGGGAGCTGACCGAAGGCTGAAAACTGTGTTTCGATGATACTGCCGAAAGTTAGCAGCGCGCGAAGGGCTTCATCCCTGGTGTTTACTTCAGTTTCTGTATTGAAGTGAATAGCATTATTCCTTCGCTGCGACAGCTCACGGAAACCCTGTTCTGCTTGCGGCGTTAGAACATTCCAATCCCTCAGGGCGTCGATTGCAACTTCCCAGTTATCAAAGGAATTTTTTCTGTAAACTCTCTTGTAATGAGACGAGTTTTTGTAGTTATCTCGCAAGCCGAGCACCAAATGGTTGAGGACTCGTTCGCCAAGCGCACAAATTCCCGTCAGTGCCGGATAGTACTGACAATGCACGAAGGCCGAACGTGCTTGCGTGTAAAACTGATTGTGGAAGGCAACAACAGAGAATGGCTTAGCGCCGAGATCAATGAAATTTCTGAGCTTTTCGTCGAATCCTTGGGCTCCGAACTCTTGCTGTAAATGCGCGATCGTACTATCTCGATTTTGTCGGTGAATAGCCTTCACCTTCTCATCCCAGTCTTCATTAATGGGGTCAAACGAGCGAACTCGACTATCGAAGTCGAAGCTTAGGATTCGATAGCGCTTCATGTATGCCTGCACCTTTGTGACTGTATCGATTATCCACTGCCATGACGTGCGGGACGCCGCCAGGAACATCTTCCGGCCTCGGCCAGTAGTTCTGCACATGCCGACCTAGTTGGCCTGACGCATACCGTAGACACTGACACTCTCTGGAGATGGCTTTCGCGTCCTATCCTAACTTTTCGGCCAGACGTTCGTGAAGTCCATCTTTACTCGGATCTGCCCCTCGAAGTCCATGATCTTTCTGGCGCAATCAGCTTTGCCCCACCAACGATCCACGACGTACGTATTGATCGGATCTCGGTAGTGATACTGGTTGGTCCCGATCTTCTGGTCGGCGTTTGACGGAGCCAGGACACACGCCAAACCTAAAGCGTAGATGGCGCTCTGAGGCAAGGTCATCGCCTGCTTCTGTATGTCAACAAGGAACTGTTGGTGACCCGCCGCAATTTGCACGGAAACACCAAACCCATCAGGTAACTCGTCACCATGGGCCAAACTACAACGGAACTTCTCGTAGACGATGTCAGCAAAGCCGATTCCGATCTTTCCCTTGGCATCCTTGAAAGGGAAGACCGTCTCTTCCAGGTTCAGTCCTCCGAACATTAGTTCAATGATGTCCAAATTTTCGTCGATGAACTTCCGAAATCGCTCCCCCACTCTTGTGATGTTGGGGTACATTTTTTTGGAAGTGCCATCGACCGCTAGGCACACAAACAACATAGCCTGATCAAGCTCGCTCCTGTCACAGGCATCAAGAGAATGTTTGATGTGGTCGGAAATCTTCATATTAGCTATCTGCTCCGCTAATCATTTGGTGACTTCCTCTTCCCACTGCCCGGTTTTCTCGTTCCGATGCAGATGTAGCTCCGTCGGATAGTCGCGACCGACGGTTCGAAAGGCGGAGAGAATGATGTCGAGCCCAACGAAATAGAGTTTTTCGCCCCTTGCCCTGTCCGACGCCACATACACGCCGAAAAACGCTCCGCGTTCGTCGATCAGAGGTATGAAGACGTAGCTATGAACAAACTGATTGCAAAGGAATAGGAGATCTCGCTGCTCGGTATGCTGAGTTTCCAAATCGAATTTTTCCTCGATTCGGTGAGCGCTCATGTAGTCAACAGGTTCGAGGCATGGCGACCATGACATCGAGAACGTTGTCTTGCGCGTACTCGTCGATACCTTGAACGTGTCGAGTAGCTTACGAATTGCGTAGAAGCCGACAAATAGTTCTCGCTCGATGCGGACCAGATCGCGTTCCTCGTGTGCTTCCTGAACACGCAAACGCTCCAGCCATGTAGCTGCACGTAACAGTGGTCTTTTCCAGTAACGGGACTCGTATATCATCGTCAGTCTGTCTAGATAACGGTCAAGGCGTGGTCTCAGCTTGGGCCTTCATCTCGGTGATCGGCGTGAACAGTTGGTTGACTAGTTCGCAGACCACTCCAAATGTATTCAAGACTGTGGGATGAAGAAGCTCCGAACCGTGAGCGTAGGCATTGCGAATCTTTGGCAGGCTGTCGATGAAGGAGCCTATCCAATCATGGTTTAAATCTTCCGCTGATGGCTGCACATTTGAGTAGTCGACACGCATCGCCGTCAACCCAAGACGTTGCATTTCTAGTATCTGCTCGACTGGGGCCCTGCTCTTCGCTCGTTGAAGAGCCCACTCAGCTCGCCAAGAGATGCGATTGTTCGATATCGCACCTCGTTCCAAAGCCACCTCCAGCCACTTCTGCAAACCTCTCGGGAGTTGAGTTCGTTTCGGAGAGGCTTGCTTGAGCTCTTCCGCGAGCCGAGCACGTAACGCAAACTCCAGGGATGTGAGTGCGTGCTGCTCCGCTACAGCGTGGAAACGATAAACAAACCACGCATATGCATACAGGTTCTTGGCCGTTTCGAAATGCACTCTGACTGGCTCTGGCACCTCATCGCGAAGTGTGAACTGTGCAATATCGCCAAGCTGATCGGCCGCCGTGATCGGCCGGAAGCCCCCAGCGCTGTCGTCGAAGCGCAGGAAATCCAAGTTCCGGGGATCAGCCTCACACAGGGAATCGGCCGTCCTTAGTGACTCACTTGGGTGCAGGCCATCAGCTCTTCCTTCCGACAATTCGCCTCTCCTTGATGACAGTCGCACACAATTTTGCGTAGTGTTGCGTTGCTTGCGGCAGGCGTTTCCACATACTCGCCTTCCGCCCGATGGCCAGCGCTAAGCAACGGGGTCGGCGTCGGCAGCGGCGTCCGGCCTAGGATCTGTTTCTGCTTGTGGAACTGTCACACGCCGAACCGCAACCGCTCTCGCCTTCATAGTGCCGAGCATCTTCTTGCTCCAATCTTCGTCATTCAGAAGTGACTGAATAGCTTGGTCTGTCAGCAACCTTCTATCACTACTCACCTGAGTCGCCAGCGTGGAGATTTCCTTGCGCAAAGCAGGCAAATCTTTGGAAAGAATCCCATAGGGATCGGACGCGAACGAATCGAGAGCCGCCTCGACTAGATCAATCGGGATTTCGCCACAAGCAAGAATCTCCGCAGCAACCTCGGCAAGTGGATCGGGTGGAAACAATAGCTCTCCACCGGCATACATTTCGAGAAAGTGTTGCCCGACATGCCGATCATGTTGGAACTGCAACATCTCAACGCCCGGCTGCACCTCGAACGACGGATAAAAGGAGAGTTCGGTGACCCAAGCGCTCTGCTCACTAGGCCGGGGCAGTTGCTGTGGCCCAAGCGGTATGTAGCTATCGAAGGGAGCATCAAGCTTGTCGAGGTGGACTCGGTAGACTATGCCCTCGCCTGCATCAACAGGCGCCCAGCCATTCTCGGTTTCGCGGCAAGTTGCAAAGAAAGCGGCAACATTGAAGTCATCCGTGAGATCGAGGTATCCCGTCGGAATGCCGTAGTGTTGGGCGAGAGCAATTTCGTCCAGATCCAGGCGCAGATTCGCTGCATGAACAGCAATCGGGTGACGACGTAACTCGCGGGAGAACCGCCATGCTTGAGCTAGCCGGAAAACGATCTTGGCCTGATCTGCGATTGGGCTTCGAAACATCTCCCCGATATCGTTCGACTGCAAACCTCTAGCAATGGACGTTAGCAAAGGCGTATAGCGAGTGTGCTGGCCCCTGTACAAGGTGGAGATGGTGAACGGGAGCGCCCCTACCGTTTCTCCCTCCTTATACCAATACCAGCTGTCTTCGCGGCGCGCTCGATGATCGGCATAGTTCTTCGATATTTCGAGGAGAACCGTGGCAGGGACAGTTCGCATTGCCAAACTCCTATGACTCTATCTGAGCAGAACCTTCGCGACCATGATCGCAGGATCGTTTTCGTAGTCTCGATCCGCAAGCGCAATGACCTTTTGTCTTATGTCTTCCGGCGACCAGAAGAACATTTCCCGTGAGCGCATGAACTCTCGAACTTGTTCTGTTCGCTTCTGGTAAATTCTGCCAACTGCAAGCCCGAGAACCACTCTCGTCTGTTCGTTCGCCATTCCGCTATCGATCAGATCCTGCTTGAGCCGTGCGAGGACGATGGTTCTGTATCGCTCGGTGGTGAATAGCTTGTAGCGCCCCTCTGGTACATCATGCTCGGCCTGGAGCTCCTCGAACACCAAGCCCGGCGAATCCAAGAACGACTTGACCTCCACGGCGACCACCGTGTTCTCGCTGAAACGAAAGGCGAGAATGTCGATCTCCGGACGAGGTATCGAGTGCTTGCCGATAGCTCGCTTCTCTTCCTTGCTGACGTTGACCTTGAATGATCGCCGCAACCAATAGCCCTCAGCCTCAAGCAGCGTACAAATCAAACCTTCGAAGTGGTCCATACCGGCTCCGATTGATAGACACCCCTTTGGCCTCCCCAGGACGACGCCAGGAACATCCTCCGGCCTGGGCCAGCAATTCCATACTGCCCGACCGCCCTGGATGCCCTGACGCTGCCCGAAACCACCTACCTATCACTCTCGGAAGGCTCCAGGGCAAGTCATCGATTTGACCTATCGCTACGAGCCGTCAACGGACTCCGCCGACGTGATCTTCCCCTTGGTTATCAGCCGCACAAGTGGTTGCTGCTCGCGAATCACCAAAGCCACAATCTGACGCATTTCACCCTGTGAGTAGCCAAGTTCCTTTGCAAAACTGACAAACTCCTTGGCGATCGCAACCTGCAACTGCTGATTTTCCAACTCGCGGCGTTCGTTCTCCAAACTGCGCTGTCGCCGGGTTGACCAGAGATCGATGAGATGAAGCAGAAGGTCCTTTACGTGGCCGATGATCTCACCAATTCCTGCCAAGTCCTTGATCCCTGGGGAGGCATAGGATATTCGGCGCACAACTAAGCGCTCATCAGGCTCTAACAGTTCAGATATGGCTGAAATCCGTGCAGCTGAAACCAATGGCGCACGGTCGGGGTGAAGGAGAGACGACCGAGCGGCCACCGCCCATCGCCGCATGTATCTCATCGATGATGGGAAAGGAGTATCGAAATAGAACCTGCGTAGTTCGCGGAGTTCTTCATATTCCATCTCTAGTCCCAGCCTGAACGTATACAGCCGATCAAGCGCCGAAAACGATGCCGCAAATTCACTTGCTTCCCACCGGCCATCGATATTGATCCGAAGTACCTGCCTCTCTGTATCCATACGTTGCACGCCTCCAGTGATTCATGTGGCCACTACTATTGGGCCTTCCGACTCCGACGAGAGCTCGCTCAGCCAACACTGCTCGGTGCCGCCTGATTGTTTGTATCCGGCGCATCGACAGTAGTGGGTCGAACAGGGCCTACGATCTCAAGATGATCACGAAGGATGATTGTGAAATCGACCTTCGATGACGTATAGCGCCTAATCGGAATGCCTGCGGACGCAAGCAATGCGTCGCGTTTCGCATCCCTCTGTTTCGCCGATGCGGAGCCATGAGAGCGGCCATCAAGCTCGATCACATACAGAGGCTTGAGCGTACCGCGTTCGCAAACCAGGAAATCGACGTATTTCTGCGCGAATGCATTACGCCCACCGTTGCGCCTCTTTGCCTCCTTGAGGAAAGCAGACATCGCAACCTGCGGGAAAACATGGGAGGCTTTCAATGCGACTACGAGACGCTCGTAAAGCTCTGCCTCCCACTTGTCCATCAGAGCCGGTTTTGACACCAGCGAGACGGCAGAAGCTTGTGCACCGCCTGCACCGCGTTTGCCTTTCGTCGCGGCAGCCAGCACAGCCAAGCCGATCATCACGGCTAGTAGAACGAAGAACAGCTTCACACTCCCCTCCCAAGCTATGACCATCGACCCAATGACAACTC
The DNA here is from genome assembly GCF_000607165.1 of Ralstonia pickettii. Classification (GTDB taxonomy): domain Bacteria; phylum Pseudomonadota; class Gammaproteobacteria; order Burkholderiales; family Burkholderiaceae; genus Ralstonia; species Ralstonia holmesii. The sequence continues at coordinate 340,419 of NZ_JFZG01000006.1, forward strand.
GCGTCCTACCGCAGTTAAAGGAGAATTGAAGGAGTCGTCACCGGTAGCCAGTAGGGGTAATGAGCTTCTTGGCTTCTTGAATGTCGATCCGAGCCCTATGCCCATGCTTTTCGAGCAAGCTTAGCAAGTTGCCACCATTGAGCAATGTTAGTGGCTTACCCTGTGCGAAGTCGTATGATTCAGATCCGTAGTCCGAGGTCGTGACCAGCACGCCCTTCGTCGCACCTTCTGCCATGACAGTGCCATACAGATCACGAACTGCTGCGACGCCGACAGTATTCGTCCAGCGTTTGGCCTGAATCACGATCTTTCCGCCTCGGATTGGGTCCGGATCAAATGCCACAGCATCCACGCCGCCATCCCGACTCGCCTGCGTTACCCTTACCTCACCGCCCGAGGACGTGAACTCCTTCTCAAATAGTTCACGGATCAGGTGTTCAAAGTCCTCCCAATCCATTGCGGCGAGATTGACACTGTCATCAAGAGTTCCAACCACCGCATAGCTTGCGATAAAGCGTTTGTCTTCGCGCGACCACTGCATGACGGGAGGAACAGCCGTCAGACCACTCAGTCTTGCACTTCCCACACCTTTGAGCGACTTGAAACACTCTTTCGGATCAACTTGTGCGAGGTTAATGTTCATGAACTCTGACTTATTGGCGCGAACGGAAAGTACGCAGGCCGACACGTCCAACCCGGTTTTCGGACTGATTGAGTTCACTATGCCATTCAAAACAATCGAGTCGATTGCATCGATTTCATCGCTTACAAAAATCTCGTAGAGAGATCTCAATGTGATCTGGTAAAGAACAGAATCGTATAGCCGAAGACGCTCCGCTTCAGATATGTGCGTCTCATCCAATTCATTCCTAACCGCAACGAATTTTACAGATTTCAGCGTCGGTAAATCACTCGGCGCCGGCAATTGCGCTTCGACTAGGAGCGTGCGCGAGGCAGCGTCGTAGTCCATCTCACTGGAAAGGTTAACGTAATCAGGATATGGCGAATCGCTGAGTACGTAACTGCAGTAGTTAACCACCGCTTGAGGTTCTCTTGCTAGGTAGGCTTTGTGCAGAATATCGACGGACCGGTGCTGCTCAGTCTGCCGCTCCTGCCAAGCAGTCCGCTCCGATTCCCACGCGCTGTGCAAGACCTTGTGAGCATGTTCGGCCTGACGTACAGATGAGTTATACGTCTCCAAAGCGGCCGTGTAGCCGGCCTGAATTCGTGCGTCTTCCTTATTCCAATAGAAGAGATCGGCTTGGTATTGCGCCTCCGCCTCGGAAAGACGTTTCTGCCGGCGACTAGGAATGAGCTTGTCCAGCAACCCGAGAGAGGGCTGATATCGCGGGTCACCACGCTCTGGTTTGTCTACTACGAAACCCCTCTTGGGTGGATGAGGCTGAGCCGGCATAGCCGGCTCAGATTCCGGGAACGGTGCCCGGTCCTTCATCGACTCCCAATCGATTCGGATACCTTCAGCAACACGGGCCGAGAGCAAGGTTCGCAGCAGCTCCAATTCCGCCACCGCATCTTCCGTAAGCGCCGCCGCCACCTCCTTGCTCTTGTCGAGGATGCGCTTGTCTACTGCTCGCTGTGAGAGAGCCGCCCATCTCTTATCCCACTCCTCAGCGAGAAGACGAGCTTTTGTTTCTACAATCTGCGAAGTCTCGCCCTTGATGACACGATGTTTCGCAAGCCCTTCGTGCCAGGCTTCGACCTGATACCCTAACACTGAGCCGCTTCTGCTCCATCTAACGGCAATCCCTCCAAATCTAGTGGCATGCATTATCGCCCCCGTTTCTTGGTGTGCAGATTATTTTGGTGTCGTGGCCGTATTATGCATGGTCATTCGTGGCTCACAACAACCCGGTAACGGGGCGGATATCAGCAGTAATACAGCCCAGTGTTCCCGGCAATGTGAGAATCGAGCTTCATTCCCCCCCTTGCCATCTGTATAGCCGACCACTGCTACCAACCCTTGCCAAGCATGTCAGGCCATTCAGAACGCCGCCCAGGCCATCTTCCAGACTCGGCCAGCAGTTCCATACATGCCGATCACCCTGGATGCCCTGACGCCGCAGATCGCGGACAGTCCTGGGCATGGTCAACTAGCACCGGGCCGATGCCAATAGGCGACATGTAGCGCTTACCTACAATCGACAGGTATTGGCACTGCGAGCGTCAACAGCCGTCAATCAGAATCGCCCAGCCATACCCGCAGCTCCCGCCAAGCACGCAGCTTTTCCGAATACGGCACTGTATGTGCGGGACTACTAGAAGGAAGCCGCAGGACGTGATGCTGATCGCCATATCGTCCGAGAGCCTTCAAACCAATGCGTTCAGCAGTCCCACCATTGAACGCAATCACAGCCAGTTTCGGCAGCGATTCGACTAAGCCCACCAGATCATTGCCGGCATGGCCGCGAATCTTGCTGTCCAGACTGCCCTCTCGCATCGCTTCGGCCACTACATCCCACAGGCCAACGCGATGCGCTAGAAGCGTCTGCAACCGAGTCGCGTATTCCATGTGAACCAAGTCTTCACCGAGGAGATCGCCAACCAACCGCCAAAAGTGATTCTGCCGGTTCGCATAGTATTGCCCTTCTGCAAGCGACACTTCCCCAGGTAGGCTACCGAGAATCAGAATCCGAGTGTTGGCATCGACTACTGGTGGGAAGCAGCGCTTAAGCGTCATCAGCCGTCTCTACCGCTACCGCACCTTCTATTGCAGCAGCGATCCTTTGTGAACGCATGGGGTCCATCTCCAAGACCTGTCCCTGTCGAACCGTGCGGCTGACCCCGTTCCGCAGATGCGCGATGAAGTAGCGTGCATTTCGATCTGGTTTGACGGGTAGCTGCGAAAAGTAGTCCTCTATGCGGACTTCATCAAACCCGTCATCCTTCAACTGGCTACGCAACGCTTCGATTTCATCCGATGCAAGCATGGGACCACCAGGGAATAGATCGATTCGCCGCACAACTTTCTGCACCTCGCTCAGCATTCGGAAACGCAAACGCAGCTTTTCATCGAGGTCGATTTCCTTGGACTCAAGCTGCCCCATCAGTTGGCTCAGCATTTCGAGCGATGCCTCTTCGTCCCGTGTGGTATTCGACAAAATCTGGACTTCGCTTTGTAGAGCAAGTCGCTGCTTCTTCAAGTCGTTCAGCTGAGACTGCACATCCCGCAGCCGTTGAACAAGGATCGGCATGTCGCCACCAGCTTCGATGGCCGCCACCAGATTCTTCTGTTTTGTCTCGGTTTCTTCCACCATGGCGCTACAGGCAGCCAAGCTGGCACGCTTTGCCGTCACCCCATTGTCAGCAGATACCTCACCAAGGACGCGATGCAGATCTAGCTCTCTCGTGAACGTAATGAACTCGGATTCCAGGTTCCTGATGTTGTACGAAACACTGACACAGCCTCCGCCCTGCAACGACTTTGAGCAGTAAAGAAATCCAGTGTTGATTCCAGGCTTGCGCCGGATGTGCATCGGACTGCCGCAGTAACCGCATTTGGCAGTGCCCTGGAAGATGTTGTAGCACTGACCTTTTCGGCCAGCGTTCATTGTTCCCTTGTTCCGGTCCCGGGCCTTACGCATCGCCTGCACTTCATAGAAGAGCGTCTTGTCGATGATTGGCGGGTAGTAGTCTTCGACAAAGGTATTGGTCGTTGTGCGCCCGTTGTTGTCTTGATCCATCTGCAAGACACCGATCACAGCGATGTTGTTGATATTGAACCCGACCGTACTGTTCTGCCAATGCTTCGAGTGCTGAGCCGTCGGGGTGCCACGGGCATTCAGCTCCTTCGCAATCAGCACGTTGCCCATCCCATCTTTCGCGAGATCGAATATCAATCGGATCGTCGCAGCACTCTCCTCAATGACTTCATACCTCGTCTTGTCATCGGAGATCTTGAGCCACCACGGGCAACGCCCGATCTTCACTTCCTTGTTGGCGATGACTCGCTTTCTTCTTGCGTCATACGCTGCCTTGATCCGCCTCGACTTCACGGCCGATTCTTCGTGCGCACGGGACATGCTCACCAATGCGATGAGCAATGGCGTCCAGTCGTTTCGCAGCCGATCCTTGCTATAGATGGCTCCGTCAACGAGCGTGACGATGGTGATACCGCGATTGATGATGGACTGAAAGACGGCTAGCGCTTCTGTCACAGGGAGACGTGACAGGCGATCCAGTGATTCGACGAGCAAATACGAATCGGGCTGAACACGCCCTTCGTCGATTGCCGCTACGAATTGACCGAGTGCGCCCCGTTCGATGTTCAATCCCGTGAATGCGGAGACACCAAGGTCCCGCACATTCAGCGACTGATCCAACGTCAGGCCGTGGTCAGCGGCATATTTTGCTGAGGCTTCAAGTTGGCGGCGGAGGGAGTCGCCCCGGATCTGCTCAGGGGTGGAGAACCGGATGTAGGAGTACGCGACGGGCATGAAATCGGCGGGCGGGCAGGCTCCCGCCGATTATATCTAGCCAGGTGTCAAATTGACCAAAGGTCTTTGTGCTTGTAAGCGTAGTACTGCGATTGCGCAAGCGATGCTTCGCCGGGAAGGCTGCCCAGGATCAGCACGCGCGTGTGCGCGTCGACCACGGGCGGAAAGCATCGCTTGAGCGTCACGCTTGTCGTCAGGCCAGCAGGCGGTTCACGCGTTGCACGTAGGCTGCCGGGTCGGCCAATGCGCCACCCTCGGCCAACAGTGCCTGATCGAACAGCACATGCAGGCGATCTTCAAACGCGGCGCGATCGGCGTCGTTGCCGGTTACCGTTTCGAGCAGCGCGAGCTTGCGCACGAGCGGGTGCGTCGGGTTCAGTTCCAGCACCGGCTTGCTGTCGGGCGCTTGTTGGCCGGCCTGCTTGAGCAGACGCGCCAGCGTGCCGCTGATGTCGCCTTCATCGGCCACGAGGCACGACGGCGAATCGGTCAGGCGATGCGTGATCCGCACGTCCTTGGCCTTGTCGCCCAGCACCGCCTTGGCACGCTCAACCAGCGCCTTGAACTCGCCCTCCACCTTGGCGTGCTCGGCCTTCTCGGCCTCGTCTTCCATCGCACCCAGGTCGAGATCGCCACGCGCCACAGACACCAGTTCCTTCTCTTCGAAGTCGTGCAGGAACGAGAGCATCCACTCGTCCACGCGGTCGGTCAGCAGCAGCACTTCCACGCCCTTCTTGCGGAAGATTTCCAGATGCGGGCTCGACTTGGCAGCCGTCCAGCTTTCGGCCGTCACGTAGTAGATCTTGTCTTGGCCTTCCTTCATGCGGCCGATGTAATCCGCCAGCGAGACGGTCTGGGCGCTGTCTTCGTTGTGCGTGGAAGCAAAGCGCAGCAGCTTGGCAATGCGGTCCTTGTTGGCGTGGTCTTCGCCGATGCCTTCCTTGAGCACCTGGCCGAAGTTCTGCCAGAACGTGGCGTACTTTTCCTTCTCGGCCGCGTCATCCGACTCCGCCATCGATTCGAGCATGCCCAGCACGCGCTTGGTGGAGCCTTCCCGGATGGCCTTCACATCGCGGCTTTCCTGCAGGATTTCGCGCGAGACGTTCAGCGGCAAATCGGCCGAATCGATCACGCCCTTCACGAAGCGCTGATAGGCCGGCAGCAGTTGCTCGGCGTCGTCCATGATGAAGACACGCTTGACATACAGCTTCAGGCCGCTGCGGCGCTCGCGGTCCCACAGGTCGAACGGCGCGTTGGTCGGGATGTACAGCAGTTGCGTGTATTCGCTGCGGCCTTCCACACGGTTGTGCGTCCATGCCAGCGGCTTGCCGTTTTCGTGGGCGATGTGCTGATAGAAGGCGATGTACTGATCGTCCGTCACATCAGCGCGCGGGCGTGCCCACAGTGCGCTGCCCTGGTTGATGGTTTCCCATTCGTCCTGGGCCACCATCGTTTTCTTCTCTTCGTCCCACGCCTCCTTGCGCATCTGGATCGGCAGGGAGATGTGGTCCGAATACTTCTGCACGACCGACTTCACGCGCCAGGCGGAGAGGAAATCGTCCTCGCCCTCGCGCAGGTGCAGCGTGATGGTGGTACCGCGCTCTGCGCGTTCAATGGTGTCGACGGTGAATTCGCCGTCGCCGGTGCTTTCCCAGCGCACGCCTTCATTGACGGCCACGCCGGCGCGGCGCGATTCCACCGTCACGCGGTCGGCCACGATAAACGCCGAGTAGAAGCCCACGCCAAACTGGCCGATAAGCGCGGCATCCTTCTGCTGGTCGCCCGACAGTTGGCTGAAGAACTCGCGCGTGCCCGAGCGGGCGATGGTGCCAAGGTTGCGGATGGCCTCATCGCGGCTCATGCCGATACCGTTGTCGGCAATCGTGATGGTGCGCGCGGCGGCATCAAAACCGATGCGGATGCCAAGCTCACCACCGCCTTCCAGCAGCGACGGGTTGGCGATGCCCTCAAAGCGCAGCTTGTCCACCGCATCTGACGCATTGGAAACCAGCTCCCGCAGGAAGATTTCCTTGTTGCTGTACAGCGAGTGGATCATCAGATGCAGAAGCTGCTTCACTTCTGCCTGGAAAGCCATCTTCTCGTGCGGTGCGCTCATGGTGTGCATAAAAAGTCTGGAAAGTGGAAAGAGAAGCGGGCTACACCTTTGCGCGTGCGCCCGCATGAATTTGTGAGGCTAGATGTGGTGTGGCGCCCGGTTTTCAAGCCCCGCGTTCGAGCTGTTCCGCCAGGAACCGGAGCAAGTCCGGGTCCGCGCTGGTCGCAATGTTGAAGCGCATCCACGTCGACGGCATCTGCGACGGCGAAAACAGGCTCCCCGGCGCAAACACATAGCCGTGCTCATGCCCGGCGCGCGCGATGGCATTGGTGTCCTGCCCCGTATCGGCCCAAAGGAACATGCCGGCGCCCTGCTGCGCAAACAGCTTCAGGCCCAAGCGTTCGAGGCTGCGTTGCACGCCGTCACGGGCGCGATCCAGACGGGCGCGTATGCGCTCCACGTGCTTGCGGTAGTGGCCTTCGGTGAGGATCTTGTAGAGCACGCGTTCGTTGATCTCTGGCGTGACCAGACCGGTCAGCAGTTTGCCGTCGACCAGGTTCTTGGCCAGCTCGGGGTGGCAGGCGATGAACCCCACCCGCAGGTTGGCTGCCAGCGTCTTGGAGAAACTGCTCAGGTAGATCACGCGTCGCAGCTGGTCCAGGCTTGCCAGCCGGGTGCCGGGGTGGCCGGGCGGCGCGAGGTCGCCGTAGATATCGTCTTCGACGATCAGGAAACCGTACTGCTCAGCCAGCCGCAGCAACTGAAACGCCTTGGCAGCCGACAATGAGGTGCCCGTCGGGTTATGCAGGATCGAATTGATGATCAGCAGCTTGGGCCGACGCACCTGCACCAGCCCTTCCAGAGCAACCAGGTCCGGGCCCTCGGTGGTGTACGGCACACCGATCACCTGTGCGCCTTGCGCGGCAAAGCGGCCGAACATCAGGAACCACGCCGGATCGCCCACCAGCACCGTATCGCCAGGCTGCACATACTGGCGCGCGATCAGGTCCAGCGACGAGGTGATGCCCGACGTCATGACGATCTGGTCCGGCCGGGCGCCGATCTCCAGTTCCGCCAATCGCGTCTGCAACTGCTGACGCAGCGGCAAAAAACCCTGCGGCGATCCCCACGCGAGAAACTGGTTGCCGTTCTGCCGGCCAAGGGTGCGCAGCGCGTTGGCGATCAATTCACCATCGAGCCAGCCGTTGGGCAGAAAGCCGATGCCCGGCGCCTTGCGGGGCTCGGCAGAATGGAACATGTTCCGCAGCAGCCAGGTCACGTCGATCTTGCGTGCGGCGGTGGGCGGCGGTGCGACCGGCTCCTCGGGCAGCGGCGTGTGGCGCTCCTTCACATAGAAGCCCGAGCCCCGGCGCGATTCCAGATACCCCTGCGCCACCAGGCGCTCGTATGCCTCCACCACAGTGAACCGCGAAATGCTCTTTTCCTGCGCCAATTGCCGGATCGATGGCATGCGCATGCCCGCGCGAAACACCCGCTCATCAATGCGCATGCGCGCCCATTCGGTGAGCTGATCCACCAGCGTCATCTGCGCAGACGGAATCGGGTCAGGCAACTGCTCCGCCGCCGGGCGGGCGGCCGCGCGACGGGCGTCCAGGCTGATGATGTGGGAGGTGGAATTCATGACGAGGAAGGCTGAAGCGGGGCCGAAAACTGTACAGAAAGCGCCACGACAAAGTGTACAGGTACTGTACAGACACAGTTCGGTAGGATCAAGGTCAGAATTCCGCCCACACCGAACCGGAGACATCACATGCCCACGTTGAAACGCTTTGACGAAGACGCGTACCGCGCCACTTGCGACGCCACGGTCGTCGCCGTGCATCCGGAAGGCATTGAGCTGGACGCGACGGTGTTCTACGCGCGCAGCGGTGGCCAGGCTGGCGACACCGGCACGCTCACCCTGGCCGATGGGCAAACCATCGCGATTGCCGACACCGTCTACAGCCCCGATCGCCAAACCGTTCTGCATGTGCCTGCCGACCACGCTGGCCTCACGCTGCTCGCGCCCGGCACGCCCGTCACGGCCGCCATCGACTGGGACCGCCGCCATCGGCTGATGCGGCTGCATACGTGCCTGCACCTGCTGGGCTCGCTGATTCCCGTGCCGGTCACGGGCTGCGGCATCTCGCCGGACGCCGGTCGCGTCGATTTCGACTTGCCTGAATCTACGCTCGACCGCGACACCCTCACCACGCAACTGAATGAACTCATCGGCCGCAACACGCCGGTGCGCATCGATCTGATCACACCGGAGGAACTGGCCGCGCAGCCCGAACTGGTGCGCACCATCGGCGCGGCACCGCCGGCGGGCGCATCGGCCATCCGCATCATCCACATCGACGGCATCGACCGCCAGCCGTGCGGTGGCACCCACGTGCGCGCCACCGGAGAAATCGGCCGCGTGGTCGTCACCAAGATTGAAAAGAAGAGCCGCCAGAACCGACGCGTGGCCGTGGCGTTTGCAGATTGAGCGGCCGCCATGAACAAGTCCGCCGCCCTGCCCATGCAACATGTTGACCACGCTGAACGCCGCGGCCTGCTGCTCGGCTTCATCGGTGTGGCCATCTTCAGCCAGACACTGCCGTTCACGCGCATGGCCGTCGCCGAGCTGGATGCCACCTTCGTGGCGCTGGCGCGCGCGGTGCTGGCAAGCATCCTGGCGCTGGGCCTGCTTGCGGCAACCGGCGCGTTTTCTGCGGCCAAACGCCCGCGCGGCAAGCAGTGGTGGCAACTTGCAGTGACGGCGATGGGCGTGGTGGTGGGTTTTCCGCTGTTTTCATCGCTGGCCATGCGCGATGTACCAGCCGCCCATGGCGCCATCATCACCGGCCTGCTGCCGCTTGCAACCGCCATCTTTGCCGCCTGGTTCGGGCGCGAGCGGCCGTCCGCAGGGTTCTGGCTCTGCGCAATGGTGGGCAGTGTGCTCGTCGTTTCATTTGCCCTGCTGCAAGGAGCGGGCGCCCTGCACCGCGCCGATTGGCTGCTCTTCGCCGCCATGGTGACCGGTGCCCTCGGCTATGCCACCGGCGGCAAGCTCGCGCGCGAACTGGGCGGCAAGCAGACGATTGCCTGGGCGCTGGTCGTCTCGCTGCCCGTGCTGCTGCCGCTGGTGGGCGCGCTTGCGTGGCTGCCGTCGACACATCAGGCCGAAGCGCTGGCGCATGCGTCGTCCCGCGCCTGGATCGGGCTGGCCTACGTGTCGGCCTTCTCTATGTTCATCGGCTTTCTGTTCTGGTACTCCGGCCTGGCGGCAGGCGGTGTTGCGCGGGTCGGCCAGATACAATTGCTGCAACCTTTCATGACGTTGATCGGCGGCTGGCTGCTGCTGGGCGAATCGCTCGACGCGCCTACCGTGCTGTTTGCGTTGGCTGTGATTGCCGTGGTCGGCATCGGCCGGCGAACGTCGGTACGCCGATAGCAACGTCTTCCCCTTTTGTTTACCGCACTCACCAAGGAGTCTTCATGACCGCCTCGCACGACGCACAGGCCAAGCTCAAGCAACTCGGCATCGAACTGCCCGCCGCCGGCGCCCCCGCTGCCGCCTACGTCATGGCCGCGCAAACCGGCAATCAGGTCTTCCTGTCCGGCCACATCGCCAAGAAAGACGGCAAGCCGTGGGTTGGCAAGCTGGGCGCCGACATGACCACCGAGCAAGGCAAGGCCGCGGCACGGGCCATCGCCATCGACCTGATCGCCACGTTGAACACGCACCTGGGCGGTGACCTCAGCCGCGTCAAGCGCATCGTCAAGGTGATGAGCCTGGTCAATTCCACGCAGGAGTTCACCGAGCAGCACCTGGTGACCAACGGCGCATCGGAACTGTTCGCCGACGTGTTTGGCGACGCCGGCAAGCACGCCCGCAGCGCCTTTGGCGTCGCGCAGATTCCGTTTGGCGCGTGCGTCGAGATCGAGCTGATTGCCGAAGTCGCCTGAGCGACGCTTTTTCCCGCAGTCTCTAAGGTGACGGCCCAACGTTGGATGGGCCGGTTGCCTGCTATTCTTTTCGCTTTGCCCACCCACGGCGCCTGCTCACGAGGTGGGCGCCGCAACACTAGGACCACACCATGGACCACACCGCCTGCACCTTCTCCAGCCGCGCTCAGAAACTGACCAGCTCGGCGATCCGGGAAATCCTCAAGATCACCGAACGTCCTGAGGTCATTTCGTTTGCCGGTGGCCTGCCCGCCCCCGCCACCTTCCCGGTCGAAGCGATTCAGGCGGCGTGCGCCCGCATGTTTGCCGACAACCCGCAGGCCTCGCTGCAATACACCCCGACCGAAGGCCTGTCGGTGCTGCGTGAGTGGATCGCCCAGCGTCATGGCACCACCGCTTCGCGCGTGCTGATCACCACGGGCTCGCAGCAAGGACTGGACCTGCTGGGCAAGATTTTCATCGACCCGCAAAGCAAGGTGCTGGTCGAAACGCCGACGTACCTGGGCGCACTGCAGGCGTTCTCGCTGTTCGAGCCGACTTATACGTCCATCGCCACCGATGACAAAGGCCTGCTGCCGGACGCGCTCACGCCAGAGCTGGCTGCCGGCGCGCGCTTCTTCTACACGATCCCGAACTTCCAGAACCCGACCGGCCGCCGCCTGCCGCTGGACCGCCGCCAGGCCCTGGTAGCCCGCGCGAAGGAACTCGGCGTGCTGCTCGTGGAAGACGACCCGTACGGCGAACTGAGCTACACCGGCGACGCCCTGCCGTCGCTGCGCTCGCTCAATCCGGACGGCGTGATCTACATGGGCTCGTTCTCGAAGATCCTGGCGCCGGGCATGCGCCTGGGTTACATCATCGCGCCCGAACACATCCACTTCAAACTCGTGCAGGCCAAGCAGGCATCGGATCTGCACACGCCCAGCTTCACGCAGCGCGTGGCGTACGAGGTACTGAAGACCGGTCTGCTCGATACGCACATCCCGAGCATTCGAAACCTCTATGGCAAGCAGTGCGAGGCGATGCTCGACTCGCTCACGCGCCATATGCCGGCCGGTGTGCACTGGAACCGACCGGAAGGCGGCATGTTCATCTGGGTGGAAGTGCCGGAAGGCATCGATACGATGGCGCTGCTGGAAAAGGCCGTCGCGCGCAACGTAGCCTTCGTGCCGGGCGCACCGTTCTATGCCAACGCGCCGCGTCGCAATACGCTGCGCCTGGCGTTCGTGACGGTGGCACCGGAGCGCATCGAGCAAGGCATTGCCGTGCTGGGCGAATTGATCCGCACGGAAATCGCAGCGCTCACGCCCAAGGCCGCCTAAATTACATAACAATCCATTCCATCCATTCAAGAAAGGAGCCGTCGTCGATGCTGCGGATCTGGGGAAGACTCTCTTCGGTCAACGTTCAGAAGGTCGTCTGGTGCGCGCATGAGCTGTCGCTGGACCATGAGCGCATCGACGTCGGCGGCGCCTTTGGCGGTGTCGACACGCCGGAATTCAAGGCGATGAACCCGAACGGCATGATCCCCGTCATCGAGGACGGCCTGAACGATTCCGGCGACACGCGTTTCGTGCTGTGGGAATCCAACGCCATCGTGCGCTATCTCTCGGCACGCTACGGCCCGGGCAACCTGTATCCGCTCGAACTTCACGAGCGCGCCGATGCCGACCGCTGGATGGATTGGCAGACCACGTCATACAGTCCGTCGATGGTGGATGCGTTCCTCCAGCTCGTGCGCACGCCGGAAGACCAGCGCGACGCCGCGCGCATTGAACGCTCGCGCCAGGCCTCCGAGCGCAGCACGGCCATTCTCGAAGCCGTGCTGGCCAAGCAGCCCTACGTGGCCGGCCAGCGTTTCACCATGGCCGACATCGTGTGCGGTTGTGCTACGCACCGCTGGCTCGGCTTGCCGATGGAGCGCCCCGCCCGACCCAACCTTGAGCGTTGGATGACGGAGTTGCGCGATCGGCGCGCTGCTCGCGAAGTGCTGGCGCTGCCTGTCGTATAAGCCATCAGCAAAACCGATTGCGGTAGCATCACCAACCGCGCACGGCACCTACGCCGGCGCGGTTTTTTGTTTTCACCGAGGGAAACCCGGATGCCATTGAACCGACCTTCCACCACCGTCGCCACGATCCTGTGGGGCGCGCTTTACCTGGTTGCCGCCATCGTGTCGCACCGGCTGAACGGGCCGGTCGACATGACGGGCTACATCTGGTTGCCGGCGGGCGTGACCATGGCCGCGTTCATGCTGCGGCCGTACCGCGAATGGCCGGGGCTGGGGGCAGCGTTTGCCGTGGCGCAACTGGCGCTGGCGGCCATTGAACACACCAACCCGGCCCACGCGATGCTCTTCGTGCTCGACGAGGCGGGCAGCGCGGCGCTGGCCGTGGCGCTGGTGCGGCTGGCGCGCGTGCCGCTTGAAGGGCTCTACTTCGTACGCGCGATGCTGGTGGCGGGCGCGGTCAGTGCGCTGCTGGGGGCGCTGTTCGGGGCGGCATGGTTTGCGTGGTCGCAAGGCGGCTCGTTCGGTCACGTGCTGCGCATCTGGGCGGCGTCGGATTTCCTGGGCGTGCTGATCGTCACGCCGGTGCTGGCGGCATGGTCGCGCTTTCGCGCATTCCGCTCGGGCGGTACGGACCGTACGGATTTCGTGCTCGGTCTGGCGGCCGTCGTTGCGCTGGCGCTGTCGGCGTACGTCATCTTCGATGGCAACAGCGATGCCAAATTTGGCGACGGAATCGGCTTTGCGCTGACGTACGTCCCGCTGTTCTTTGCCGTGGTGGTGGCCCTTCTGTGGGGCGGACGCGGTGGCTCGATGGCGGTGCTGCTGCTCACGCTGGTGGCGCTCACGCAAACCGCTGAGGGCGACGGCCCCTTCGCCGTGCTGGATCATCACTATGGCCAGTCGCTGCTCGAAGCGCAGCTGTACCTGGGCATTGCCGCGCTGCTGGTACTGCTGGTGAGCGCGCTCAAGACCACGCGCGAGCAACTGCACGAGCAAAGCGCGCAGTGGCAGAACCGCGTGGAACTGGCGTTGGCGGCGTCGGGCCAGCTCGTCTACACCATCGACCCCGCCAGCGGCCGCATCGACTGGGGCGGCGACGTCGCCCTCGTGTTCGGACACGAACCGGCAAGCATGGCGTCGATCTCGACCGTGCTGCAACTGGTGCATCCGGATGACCGCGATGCGCTGCGCGCGCGTTGGCTCGGGACAGGCGCACCGGAAGACGAGATCGTAACGCCCACACGCCGCCAGACACTGCGCATCACCGCGCGCGACGGCACGCTGCACACCGTGGTGGATACCGGTGGCCCACTGACGGACGCCGTTGGCAATACCGCGCTCGTAACCGGTACCTGGTCGGTCGAGACCGCACTGTGACCCCATCGGCATCCGGCAGCACGGCTGTGCTGCTGATCCATGGCCTGGGCGGCACAGCCTACGACCTGGGCGTGCTGCAGAAAGCGCTGCGCAGCGCCGGCGCCGTCACGCACGTGCCGACCTTGCCCGGCCACGGCACGCGGCCCGAAGACCTGATCCACATGCGCGCCGAAGCGTGGCTTGAAACGCTCACGCAAACCTATGAGCGGCTCGCCGCAGAGCATGACACCGTGCATATCGCAGGGATGTGCATGGGCGCACTGCTGGCGCTGGTGCTGGCGCATCGCGTTCGGCATGGCATTGTGCGCGCGCAAGACAGGCTGGCGCTGCTCGCCACGCCCATCCATATCGATGGCTGGTCGACGCCGTGGTATCGAGATCTGCGCTACGCGGTGTATCGCATCCCGGGCATGGCTGCGCGCATGCGCGTGGAAGAGGACGAGCCATTCGGCATCAAGAACCCGCTGTTGCGGCGGGTCATCAAAGCCAAGCTCGCACGCGGCGACAGCTTCCACTACCCCTGGGTGCCACTGGCGTGCATTCGGCAGGTGGATCGGCTGCGACGCTGGGCGCTGGCCGGGGCGCCCGATACGCAGTGCCAGACGCTGGTGATCCATTCGCGCGAAGACGAACTCACCAGCCTGCGCTCCGCCGAAACGCTGCAGGCCACCCTCCCCCATGCGCGCAGCGTGGTGCTGGAAAACAGCTACCACATGATCTGCGTGGACAACGACCGCGACCAGGTTGCCGCAGAGGTCCTCGGCTTCTTCGGTTTCGACCCAGCGGTAGCCAGGCGCAAGAGCCCAGCCACCGCGGAGTGATCGCGCCAATCAGGCGGCCGGCCCCACACTTTCGTGCTCGTGCGCCGCGTCCAGCCTGCGCTGCCGTTCGCTGCCCTTGAACACGCCCCGCACCACCACAAAGAACACCGGCACCAAAAACACCGCCAGCACCGTCGCCGTGATGATCCCGCCCAGCACGCCCGTACCGATGGCGCGCTGGCTGGCCGATGCCGCACCGCTCGCAATCGCCAGCGGCACGACACCAAACGCAAACGCCAGCGACGTCATCACGATCGGCCGGAAGCGCAGGCGCGCTGCCTCCAGCGTGGCTTCGATCAAGCCCATACCCTGCGCCACCAAATCCTTGGCAACTTCGATGATCAGAATTGCGTTCTTGGCCGACAGGCCGATGGTGGCAATGAGCCCGACCTTGAAGTAGATGTCGTTGGGCAGGAAGCGCAGCGTGGCGCCCAACAGCGCGCCCAACACGCCCAGCGGCACCACCAGCATGACGGCCAACGGAATCGACCAGCTCTCGTACAGCGCGGCCAGACACAAAAACACGACGAGGATCGACAACGCAAACAGCGCCGGCGCCTGCGCACCCGACAGACGCTCCTCGAACGACTGGCCTGTCCACTCGTAGCCAAAGCCCTCAGGCAGGCTGCGCGCAATCGACTCCATCGCCGCCATGGCCTCGCCGGAGCTGTGACCGGGTGCAGGCGAGCCGGTGATCGTCATGGCCGGAAAGCCGTTGTAGCGATCCAGCTTAAGCGGCCCGACCATCCACTTCGTGGTGGTGAATGCGGATAGCGGCACCATGGCCCCCGTCGCGTTGCGCACGTGCATGCGGCCAAGCTGCTCGACCGAGACGCGCTGCTTGCCGTCTGCCTGGACGATCACGCGGCGAACCTGGTTGCGGTAGACGAAATCGCCCGCGTAGTCGGAGCCGAACATCACGGCCAGCGTGCGGTTGATGTCTTCGATCGACACGCCCATCGACAGGGCTTTCTTGCGGTCCACATCGATCAGGACCTGCGGCGCATCGCCCTGGCCCGCGAACGTGACTTCCGATAGCGCAGGATGCTTGGCCGCCTCGGCCAGCATGTGGTCGCGCGCCTGCGCCAGGCGCTCGTAGCCGGCACCGCTTCGGTCTTGCAAGCGCAGGTCAAACCCGGGCTTGCTGCCCAGTTCCGGCAGCGCGGGAGAGTTCATCGCCATGACCATCGCGCCCTTGATCTTGCCGAACGCCGCGTTGGCGCGTTCGACCACGGCATCGACATGCTGGTCATCGCCCTTGCGCTGCTTCCAGTCCTTGAGCGTCAGGAACAGCATTGCCGCGTTCTGGCCGTTGCCGTACAGGCTGAACCCCGTGATGGCCAGCGTGGACGCAACGGCCGCCTCCTGCGTCATGAAGTGCTGCTCTGCCTGCCGCACGACGTCGAGCGTCTGCGCCTGCGTAGCGCCAGTCGGCAACGTGACGACGGTCATGAATTCGCCGGTATCTTCTTCCGGCAGAAAGGCCGTCGGCAATTGCATAAACAGCAACACCACCGCGCCGATGATCGCGCCATACGCCACCAGTGCGCGGCCCGTGCGGTTGAGCAGCCGCGCGACACCGTTCTGGTAGCGCGACGTCAACCGCGCAAAGCCCCGGTTGAATGCACCGAAGAAGCCCTTGCGCTCGGCACCATGACCGGCCTGCACCGGCTTGAGCAGCGTCGCGCAAAGCGCCGGCGTGAGCGTCAGCGCCAGGAATGCCGAGAAGACCATCGACACCGCCAGCGACAGCGAAAACTGCCGGTAGATATTCCCCACCGCGCCGCCAAAGAACGCCATCGGCACGAACACCGCCGTCAGCACCAGCGAGATGCCGACGATGGCCCCACTGATCTGGCGCATCGCCTTGGCCGTCGCCTCGCGCGGCGAGAGCCCTTCTTCGTGCATCACGCGTTCAACGTTTTCCACCACCACGATGGCATCGTCGACAAGGATGCCGATGGCGAGCACCAGGCCGAACAGCGTCAGTACGTTGATGGAAAAGCCCATCGGCAGCATCACCGCAAACGTACCCAGCAGCGCGATCGGCACGACCAGCGTCGGGATGAGCGTCGCGCGCAGGTTCTGCATGAACAGCATCATCACCAGGAACACCAGCACCACGGCTTCGAGCAGCGTCTTGACGACCTGCTCGATGGCAATGCCGACAAAGCGCGAGCTGTCGTACGCCACTTCGTAGCGCACGCCTGGCGGGAAATGCGCCTGCGCTTCGTCCAGCACCGCTCGCACGCGCTTGGCCACACCCACGGCGTTGGCGCCCGGCGCGAGCTTGATGCCGATGGTCGTGGCCGGCTTGCCGTTCATGCGCGAGAGGTACAGGTAATCGCTGCCACCCAGTTCCACGCGGGCCACATCGCGCAACAGCACCATGCGGCCCCGCGTGTCCGCACGCAGGGGAATCTGGCCGAATGCGTCCGGCGTGGTGAGCCCATCGTCACCGGTCACGCTCGCGTTGATGGGCGCGCTGCCCGGCACGGCTGCGCTGCCGATCTCACCCACGGTGATGCGCGCGTTGTAGCGGCGCACGGCATCGCTCAAATCACCCGCGGTGAGGCCCAATGCGGTGAGCTTGTCGGCATCGGGCCAGATGCGCATGGCGTATTCCGCGTCGAACAACTGCGCGGTGCCGACGCCCGGCACGCGGCGCAGCTGCGGGATCAGATCAGACGAGGCGAGGTCGCCCAGGTCGATGCCGTCAAAGCGGCCGCGCTCGGCTGCCAGCGACAGATACATCATGTAATTCTCGGCCGCCTTCTCGATGCGGATGCCGTTGCGGCGCACGACCTCAGGCAGGCGCTCCTCGACGATCTTCAGCCGGTTCTGCACCTCCACCGCCGCAAGATCGGGGCTCGTGCCCTGCGTGAACGACAGGTTGATCGACACGTTGCCCGCCGCGTCGGACGAAGACGACATGTACAGCAGCCCCGGCGCGCCGTTCATCTCGCGCTCGATGATGGCGGTGACGGCGCTCTCCACCGTGCGCGCGGACGCGCCCGGGTAGTTGGCGGAGATGCTGACGTTGGGCGGCGCGATGTTCGGATACTGCGCCACCGGCAGCTTGGGCAACGCGAGCACACCGGCCAGGATGATGGCCAGCGCAATCACCCAGGCAAAGACCGGGCGGTCGATAAAGAAGCGTGCCATGGTCAGCCCTTCTTCGGCTTCGTGTCGGCGCGCGGTGCCGCAGGAACCGGCTTGACCGCCATGCCTGCTGCCAGCGTCTGCATGCCGGGAATGGCAATGCGCTCGCCGCCGGACAGGCCGCTCGTCACCAGCCATTGATCGCCAGCCAACGTTTGCGCAGCCACGGGCTGCGCCGCCAGCGTGTTGTCTGCCTGCACCACAAACACCGTCGCCCCATGGCGGTCGCGCTGCAACGCGCCCTTCGGAATCGTCACCGCGCCTTGCCGCACAGCGTGCGAGAGCTTCACGCGCACGTACATGCCGGGCAGCAGCAAGCCATCGGGGTTGGGCAGCACGGCGCGCATCGAGACGTTGTCGGTCGCGCGGTCCACCGCCAGATCTGAGAACAGCAGCTTGCCCGGGCGCTCGTACGCCACGCCATCGCTCAGGATGACCTGCACGCCGATGTCCTGGCCGCTCAATGCAGCGGCTTGGCCCTTTTTGAGCGCGCGCTGCAAGGCGAGCACCTCGGCGGCGGGCTGGGCAAAGTCGACATACATCGGGTCGATCTGCTCGACGGTGGTGAGCGGCGTGGCAGCGTCTTCCTTGACCAACGCGCCTTCGGTCACCTGCGCGCGGCGCGAGCGGCCGGCAATCGGGGCTGTAACGGTGGCATAGCCCAGGCGCAGCTGCGCGGTTTGCAGCGCAGCGCGGCTGGACACCACGTCCGCTGCAGCCTGACGTTCGGCGGCTTGCGCTTCAGCGTATTCCAGCTCGCTCACGGCGCGCGTGGCAGCCAACCCCTTGTAACGCACAGCCTTGTCGCGTGCGATGGCGAGCTGAGCCTGCGCGCGGGCAAGCGCACCTTGCGCGGCGTCCACCTGTGCCTTGAGCGGCGCGGGGTCGATGCGGAACAGCACCTGGCCGGCCTTGACCAACTGGCCTTCGTCGTAGGCGCGCTTAAGGACGATGCCGTCGACGCGCGCACGCACTTGCGCCGTGCGATACGGCTCCAGGCGGCCGGGCAGTTCGGTCACCAGCGGCGCATCCGAACGTTGCGCAACGGCAAACTCGACCTCCGGCGGGCCGGCCGGCTTGGCGGTCTCATCCGCACGCTTGCCGCACGCCTGCAACACAGCCAACGCGCACGCGCTCAGCAACCACCGGGACGAACGGGAACGACGGAACAACACGGAGAACATCATGAGAAGGGGGCTGGGCGCGACCGCGCCCGAGGTCTTGAAAAAGCGAAGCGGAAGGCTAGCACGCACATCCGCCGCAAGCTGATCGATTGATTTTTCAATCTGATCAAGACCTTACGAAGCAAGCAGTGCCAGCGCGTGCAGGCAGGTGCGCTCCCGTTTGATGCTGTTTCAGAAGACGCGGCCGAGCTGCAGGTACACGTTCCACACGCCCTGCGGCGCCACCGCAAAACCGAAATACAGCGGCCCGATCGGGCTGTTGCCGCCAACGAATACGCTGCCGCTCTTCAGGTAAGGGCCCCGCCCGAAGTTGTTGCGCAGTTGCCAGACGTTGCCGGCCTCACCGCTAGCGCCGAACACGGGCGTGCGCAGGCCGAGCAGATCGTCGATACGAAGGTCGTACAGATACGTGAGCCGGCCGTAGAGGAGGTACTGGCCGTTGAACTGATCCTGCGCGTAGGCCGAGAGATGCTGGAAGCCGCCGAGGTAGAAGCCTTCGTTGGCGCCACTGCCACTATTGCCGCCGTTGTCGCGCGTGGGGCTGTTGGCGCCGAACTGCCCGGCACCTTCCAACGCCATGTTGAACGTATGGCGCCCGTAGCTCGTGGCCCACAAACCCTTGGCCTGGGCGGTGTTGTACTTCTTGTCGAGCGAACCGAAACCGGCTTCCATGCTACCAAACAGGTAGTAGCCGCTGCGGGGAAACAGCGGATCGTCGAGCTGGTCCAGCGTGAGCTGGGCACGAAAGGCCGGCTGCTGAGCGCGCAAGGTATCCAAGGTCGTCGCATCCACGATATTCCCGGACTCGTCCGCGATCAGTGCCAGATAATTGAACGTCGCCGTCTTCCTGACGTAGTTCACGCCTAGGCGCAGTTCACCCTTGCGGCCCAACGGGATGCCCAGGTCAACGCCGGCGCGCGCTGTCTCGATTGTCAGGTTGTTGAACGGCTTGGCGTCCCGGGTTGGCGGCAGATCGTCAAAGTAGAGATCCGATCTGCGGCGCGAATACTCCGCATACGGCGCGATGTAGAAGCCGCGCGCCTGCCACAGCGGCTGCCGCAGCTCGGTGTGGATGCCCGCCCGGTTGCTGCCGAGCACGATGTCATTGCGCCACTCCAGCCCGCTCTGCGTGAGCCACGGATACCGATGGCCGAGGTTGACGTTGAATGCGCCGCGCCCGTCGAAGTTGGTCGACATGCCCAGCCCGAACAGGAAGAACTGGTTGCCCCACGACTTTTCGTGCGCGTCGATCTTGAGCGTGTGCACGCCGTTCTCTTCCACGAGTTGCTGTGTGACGGTTTCGAAGTCGCCCGTGGTGGCCAGCGCCGACAGCTCGCGGTTGAGCGTTTCGGCGTCATACGCATCGCCTTCGCGCACCTTGATCAACTGGCGCACACGCGCGGGCGGCACGCGGCCGCTGGTCGTCACGTCAATGGCGTCAATGCGTGCGCCCGCCACCAGCACGCCCTGCGGCTCATGGGCCGCGCGGTACACGGCATACGCCTGCGGCGACAGCGACAACGCCGCAAGCTTCGCTTCAGCGCCCTGGGCGGCACGCTCACCCTGCCGCACGCCCTGCGGGCCCTTGGCGAAATCGGTAAACGAGAGCTCCGAGAGCTGCGGCTCGATCAGCACATCCTTGCCGCGCAGCAGCGCCTTTTGCGCGCGCACGTTCTGGCCAACGAGGATGGTGATCATCTGCTGCGTCACCGCCGCCGGCGAGGCCAGGTCTTCCGGCCGCTGCAAGTCCGACCCGATGTTGACGGCGATGATGATGTCTGCCCCCATGTCGCGTGCAAGCTGCACGGGCAGGTTGCTCACCAGGCCGCCATCCACCAGCGTGCGTCCGCCCACTTCGATGGGCGCGAACAGCCCGGGCACCGCCATGCTGGCCCGCATTGCCAGCGGCAGCGAGCCGTGGTCGAGAATCACCCCGTCGCCAGTGGCCAGATCCGTCGCCATGGCCTTGAACGGAATCGGCAGGCGCGAAAACTCGATGTTGTCGGGCCACTGCGCCGTCCAGTTCTTGAGCAGCGCAAGCAGGCGGTTGCCCTGCACCAGGCCGGTGGGCAGCTTGAGCTTGCCGTCGCCATAGCCGGCGGACAGGCCGATCGGATACTGGAAATCATCCTCGCGCAGCGATTGCGGCAGCTTGGCGCGATCATTGCGGTCGAAGGCGATGTCGCTCAGGTCGACCTGCGAGAGCTTCTGCTCCAGCGCATCCGCACGCATGCCGCTGGCGTACAGCCCGCCCACCACGGCGCCCATGCTGGTAGCGGCAATCACATCCACGGGAATGCGCATGCGCTCCAGCATCTTGAGCACGCCAATATGCGCATAGCCGCGCGCCCCGCCGCCCGAAAGCACCAGACCGATACGTGGCCGCGTCGATTCGGTGTTCGCCTGGGCGGGCGCTGCCGCTGTCTGGCCATGCACGGCGGGGGACAGCGTCGCCAGTGACACAAATGCGGCGAGCACGGCGGCAGCCCATCGGGAGCCGCGTCGGCGAATCGGAAAGGCCGTCAGAGAAGCCATGGATAGGGGGCGAAATGGGATGGTGGTCTGCGCTGCAGGCGCAATGATTCCACAACCCGGATTTACCCGGTGCAATTGCTTGAGCCGCGCCATACCACGCGCTGGCGCCGATGAATACTTTTCAGGGCGAAAGTGACAGAATATTGCCGTTACCCGGACACGCTTGTTCCTACAATCCGCGTTTGCCCCTGCGAAAAAGGGGCAGCAGAAGACGTTCGGTATCGAGAAGAACCGAAACGCCCAAACAGGAGGAGATCAAGATGTGGAATCAAGTCTATGACCCGCTCGGCAGCGCCGTGTGGTCAACCTTAGCGGCCGGGATACCGGTTGCCGTGCTGCTGTGCTCGCTGGCGTTCTTCCATATGCAGGCCCATCTGGCGGCCGGGTTGGCGCTGATTGTCGGGGTGGGGATCGCCTCGTTCGTGTTCGGCATGCCGACCGCAATGGCCGGCAAGGCGGCAGGCCTCGGCATCATTTCGGGCCTGTTCCCGATTGGCTGGATCGTCCTGAACATCATCTTCCTGCACCGGCTCACCACCTTGAACGGGTCGTTCAAGGTCTTACAGAGCTCGATTTCCGGCATTACCGAAGACCGCCGCCTGCAACTGCTGCTGGTGGCATTCAGCTTTGGTGCCTTCTTTGAAGGCGCAGCGGGCTTCGGCACGCCGGTGGCTGTCACGGGCGCCATCCTGATCGGCCTGGGCTTCTCGCCGCTGGCCGCCTCTGGCTTGGCCCTGATCGCCAACACCGCCCCGGTGGCCTACGGCGCACTGGGCGCGCCGCTCATCGGGCTGGCCTCGGTCACGGGGCTGGACTTGCTGAAGCTGTCGGCCATGGTTGGCCGCCAGTTGCCGTTCTTCTCGGTGCTGGTGCCGTTCTGGCTGATCTGGGCGTTCGCGGGCTTCCGCGGCATGCTGCAGATCTGGCCGGCGATTCTGGTGGCGGGCGTGTCGTTCGCCATTCCGCAGTTCCTGGTGTCGAACTTCCACGGCCCGTGGCTGGTGGACGTAATTGCCGCACTGGTGTCGATGGGCTCGCTCACACTGTTCCTGAAGGTGTGGAAGCCCAAGACGATCTGGACCTCGACCGCCCTGCGCAACCGCGAGGATAACTCCCGCGTCGACCCCGAAGCCGCTGCCGAAGCGCGTGCCGCTACCAGCGCTGATGCCAATACCAAGATCACGCGCGTGCAGGCTTGGCTGCCGTGGGTGATCCTGACCGTGTTCGTGTTCATCTGGGGCATTCCGCAGTTCAAGGCGTTCGCAGACGGTCTGTGGCAATTCAAGTTCCCGATCCCCGGTCTGGACAAGATGGTGCTCAAGGGCCCGCCGGTGGTCGCGAAGGAGACCGCCGAAGGCGCGGTGTTCCTCTTCAATGTGCTGTCGATGGCGGGCACGGGCATCCTGGTCTCGGCCATCGTGGGCGGCCTGCTGATGGGCTACTCGGTGCCGCGCATGGTCAAGGAATACTGGAACACCATCAAGCTCACGCGCTATTCGCTGCTGACCATCTGCGCGATGTTCGGCATCGGCTATCTCACCCGCTATTCGGGCCTGGACGCAACGCTGGGCCTGGCCTTCGCCCACACCGGCGTGCTGTACCCGCTGTTCGGCACGATGCTGGGCTGGCTGGGCGTGGCGCTCACGGGGTCGGATACGGCCTCGAACGTGCTGTTTGGCGGCCTGCAGAAGACCACGGCCACGCAACTCGGCTTGTCGCCAATCCTCATGTCGGCAGCCAACAGCTCGGGCGGCGTGATGGGCAAGATGATCGATGCACAGTCCATCGTCGTGGCCTCCACCGCCACCAAGTGGTACGGCCACGAGGGCGACATCCTGCGCTACGTGTTCTTCCACTCGCTGGCGCTGGCCTTCCTGGTGGGCCTGATGATCACCCTGCAGGCTTACGTGGAGCCGTTCACGCGGATTGTGGTGCACTAAGCGCCGCCTCCCGGATGAACAAGAAAGCCGCTCAACCGAGCGGCTTTTTTCATGGCGCGATGCGTCTCAAGAGCCGCCAGCAAGGGCACTTTCACGCGCGTATCATGGGCAGCTCTTCCGCGCACGTCCCGCCCTGGGGCGTCGGTCTCTTCTCCCCCGACCCGACATGCTGCTGCGCCGCCTGGAAAAGCTCATCGATCCGTTCCGTCCCCTGCCCGACACGCAGCCTCCGGCCAATGTCTGGCGCTTCTACGCGTACTTCCTGCGCGAAGTGCGCGGCGTCTTCGCATTCCTGCTGCTCGTTGGGTTGCTGGGCGCGCTGATCGAAGTCGCGCTGTTCGACTTCCTCGGCCGTATCGTCGACATGATCCAGGCGACACCCGGCTCAGCGTTCTTCGGCCGTCACCGCAACGAATTGCAGTGGATGGCCTTTGTGGCGCTGATCGCACGGCCGGTCATCTTCGGCCTGCACGACGTGCTTGTGCACCAGGTCATCAACCCGAACCTGTCGAACCTGATCCGCTGGCAGAACCACCGTTACGTGCTCAAGCAGAGCCTGACGTTCTTCCAGAACGACTTTGCGGGCCGCATTGCCCAGCGCATCATGCAGACCGGTTTCTCGCTGCGCGATTCCGCCGTGCAGTCGGTGGATGCGCTCTGGCATGTCGTGATTTACGCGATCAGCGCGCTGGTGCTGTTCGCCAAGGCCGACTGGTGGCTCGTGGTGCCGCTGCTGGTGTGGATTGGCTGCTACATCGCGGCCCTGAGCTACTTCGTGCCGCGTGTGAAGGCGCGTTCAGTTATCGCCACGGAATCGCGCTCCAAGCTGATGGGCCGCATCGTGGATGGCTACACCAACATCACCACGCTCAAGCTGTTCGCCCATACGCAGCATGAAGAAAGCTATGCGCGCGACGCCATGGCGGAGCAGACCGACAAGACGCGCCTGTCCGGCCGCATGATCAGCGGCATGGATTTCACCATTACGGCCATGAACGGCCTGCTGATCGTCGGCACGTCGGCGCTCGCGCTCTGGCTGTGGAGCCAGGGCCGCGTGAGCGCCGGCACCATTGCGCTGACCACGGGGCTGGTGATCCGCATCAACAACATGTCGGGCTGGATCATGTGGGTGGTCAACGGCATCTTTGAAAACGTCGGGCAGGTGCAGGACGGCATGCAGACCATCGCGCTGCCGCGCGCCGTGATCGACCAGCCCGGCGCCAAGCCGCTGCAGGTGACGCGGGGCGAAGTGCGCTTCGAGCACGTGGGCTTTCACTATGGCAAGGGCAGCGGCGTGATCGAAGGGCTGGACCTCGTGGTGCACCCCGGTGAACGTATCGGCCTGGTCGGCCCGTCGGGCGCGGGCAAGTCGACGCTCGTGAACCTGCTGCTCCGGCTGTACGACGTGGAGCGCGGCCGGATTCTGGTGGACGGCCAGGACATTGCCGCCGTGACGCAGGAAAGCCTGCGCGAGCAGATCGGCATGGTCACGCAGGACACATCGCTGCTGCACCGCTCCATTCGCGACAACCTGCGCTACGGCAAACCCGACAGCACCGAGGCAGAGTTGTTGCAAGCGGTACGCCGTGCGCGTGCCGACGAATTCATCCCGCAGCTATCCGACGTGCAAGGGCGACGCGGCTTTGACGCGCTGGTGGGTGAACGTGGCGTGAAGCTCTCGGGCGGCCAACGCCAGCGCATTGCGATTGCGCGTGTGCTGCTCAAGGACGCGCCGATCCTGATCCTGGACGAAGCCACGTCAGCGCTGGATTCGGAAGTGGAAGCGGCCATCCAGGAAAGCCTGGAAACGCTGATGCAGGGCAAGACCGTGATTGCCATTGCGCACCGGCTCTCAACCATCGCGCGCATGGACCGGCTGGTGGTGCTCGACGGCGGCCGCATTGTCGAGAGCGGCGCGCACGCCGAGTTGCTCGAACACGGCGGCCTGTATGCGCGGCTGTGGGCACACCAGACCGGCGGTTTCGTCGGGGTGGACTGAGCGTTACGAGAGGCGCCGGCCGAGGGTCTCGGGCACCATCGCCAGGCCGATCAGCGAGACCAGCCCGCAACCGATCACGTAGAAGGCCGGCGCGTTTGCGTTGCCCGTGAGTTGGATCAGCTCGGTCGAGAAGAACTGGGCAAAGCCACCGAAGATGGCAATGGCAACGCAGTAGGCGATCGACAGCCCCGTGGCGCGCAGCCGCTGCGGCAGCACCTCGCTCACGAGCACCATCGACGCCGGCGAGGTCATCGACATCGGCACCGACAGGCAGCCGACCACGATCAGCAACCGGGCAAGCGATGGCTCAGCGTTGATGAGCGCGAAGGCCGGATAGATCATCGCCAGCAGCGCAACGCGCGACCACAGCACGACCTTGCGGCGCCCGATGCGGTCTGCCAGCCGGCCCGCAAACGGTGAGAGCACCACCTGCACCAGCGCCGCAATGCACGCCGCCCAGATACCCAGCGACAGCGGCATGTGCAACACGCTCACGGCGTAATTGCTGAGGTAGTAGACGATGATGTACGTGGACGAAGCCACGCCGATCATCAGCAGAATGCTCGCCACCAGCGTGCGGCGGTGTTCGCGCAGCAGCGGCAGCGTTGCGTCGGCTTCGCGCGTGCTGTGCGGCGCGGCGGTTTCTTCGAGGCGCCGGCGGATAACCAGGCCGACCGGGATCACGAGAATGCCGATTACGAACGCGAGCCGCCAACCCCACGACTCCAGCGCCGCGGGCGCCAGCAGGTTGCTCAGCAGCAAGCCGGCCAGCGCGCCGAACAGCGCTGCCAGCCCTTGGCTGAACGGCTGCCAGCTCGTATAGAAACCGCGTGAGCGGTCGTCGGCGTACTCCAGCAGCAGCGCGGTCGAAGCGCCCATCTCACCGCCGATGGCAAAACCCTGCACGAGCCGTGCAAGCACGACGAACATGGGCGCGAGGATGCCAATCTGGGCGTAGGTCGGCGTGACAACGAAGATCAGCGACGACAGGCCCATCAGCCACAGCGTGAGGGCCACGGCGGGCTTGCGGCCTGCGCGGTCAGCGTACATGCCGATCAGCAGGCCGCCAAGCGGACGCATCAGGAAGCCGACGCCGAACGTGGCGAACGACATCAGCAACTGGCCGGTGGCGTTGCCGACCGGGAAATACAGCCGGCCGATCAGCGTGGCAAAGAAGCTGTAGACCACGAAGTCATAGAACTCCAAGCCGTTGCCGATGGTGATGGCGGCAATGGCGCGCGTGCGCGACAGCGGTTGCGCCGGTACTGCCGCATGCGCGCCGTCGCGGCCAGCGTACGACGGCGCGGTGGTGTGGTTCGACATGGGTTGTCTCCGAAACTCGCTTTCTTGGGCGGCCGGGCTCACGCCCCGCTTGCCTCTTCAGCCAACACGGCTGCGGCGTTGGGCTTGACGCGCACATACCACGCGGCCGACATGAGCAGCACCCAGCCTGCGCCGACGTACAGCGCCACGCGGGTGTCTTCCATGTAGCCCAGCACGCCGATCACGAACAGCATGAACGCGATGGCAAGCGCCGGCCCGACAGGCCACAGCGGCACCTTGAACTTGAGCGCACGCACTTCTTCGGCTGACAGACGCCGGCGCATGGCCACCTGCGAGAGCAGGATCATCAGCCAGACCCAGACGGTGGCGAACGTGGCGATCGACGCGATGATCACGAAGACGTTCTCGGGAATCAGGTAGTTCAGCACCACGCCGCCCAGCAGCGCACCGGCCATGAACAGCACCGTCACCCAGGGCACGCCGTGGCGGGAGGTGGCCGCAAAGATGCGCGGCGCCTGGCCCTGCTCGGCCATGCCGTACATCATCCGGCCCGCGCCGAAGATGTTGCTGTTGATGGCCGAAATGGCCGCCGAGATGACGATGAGGTTCAGGATCGCCGCCGCAGACTGGATGCCCAGCCCCGAGAAGATCTGCACGAACGGGCTGCCCTGGCCGTCGATGCCCGTCCACGGGAAGATCGCCATCAGCACACACATGGTCAGCACGTAGAACAGCAGGATGCGCGCCGGCACAGCGTTGATGGCCTTCGGGATGACCTTGTCGGGGTTCTGCGCTTCACCGCCGGTAATGCCGATGATCTCGACGCCGCCGTACGCAAACATCACCACGGCAAACGACGCAATGAGTCCGCCCACGCCATGCGGCAGGAAGCCGCCATGCGACCAGAGATTGCTGAGGCCGGACGCATGCTCGCCGTTCATCTTCACGCCGAGGAACAGGATGACGGTGCCGCCGACGATCATGGCGCCGATCGCCACGATCTTGATGAGCGCGAGCCAGAATTCCATCTCGCCGAACACCTTGACGTTGCACAGGTTCAGGCCGCAGATGAGCATGACGATGCCGAGCACCCAGATCCATTGCGGCACCTCGGGAAACCAGAAACCCATGTAGATGCCGAACGCCGTGACGTCAGCCAGGCAGACGATCACCATCTCGAGGATGTACGTCCACCCGGTCAGAAAGCCGGCGAGTGGACCGAGGTTGTCGCGCGCATAACGGCCGAAAGAACCGGAGACCGGCTGGCGCACCGCCATCTCGCCGAGCGCGCGCATGACCATGTAGACGGCCGCACCGCCGATGATGTACGCGAGGATCACGGCCGGCCCGGCCAACTGGATGGCCGAAGCGGACCCGTAGAAAAGGCCCGTACCGATGGCCGAACCGAGCGCCAGAAAACGGATATGCCGCGCGCGCAGGTTGCGTTGAAGGTGTTCCAAACTGTCTCCTCTTTATGTCGGCGAGGTTGCCCGCGGGGCCCGTACAGACTTGACGCGCAGGTCGAGCGGATGCGAATTGATATACAGACAACATCGCGTAGATATATATGTTGTTGTATATACATCATCAACGGCATTGGGGTATTCCCGAAGGGAAGCGGGGCCGGTATCTACGGCAAGCGCGCAAAGAAAAAGGCGGACTTTCGTCCGCCTTGGATTCGCTTGCGGTGAACGCCGCGCAGCCGGTGCGACTGAGGGCGCTACACCCAGCCCATGCCGCCAACTAACGCCCCCAGCCCTACCAGCACCAGCGGGTGGACGCGGGTGAAGGTGCAGGCCACGACCGTTGCGACGGTCAGCGCGACGGTGCTGAAGCTGCTGTCTGCTCCTCGGGCAAGCACCCAGCCGGTGGAGAACAACAGACCGATCGTCAGCGGTGCAAGGCCACGGCGGACCAACGCGATCCAGCGCGCGTCGGGCTTGCGGTTCATGACGCGCGCGATGACGGCGGCGATCACGCACGACGGCCCGCAGATGCCAACCAGCGATGCGACTGCACCGCCCAGACCCGCCGCCTGCCAGCCGAACAGTTCCACAAACAACACGTTGGGCCCGGGTGCCGCCTGCGAGATGGCATACATGGCGCTCAACTGTTCGCTCGTCATGTAGTGGCGCGTGTCGACCAGAAAACGATGCATGTCTGGCAGCGTCGAACTGGCCCCGCCGATGGCGAGAAACGACAGCACCAGAAAGTGCCAGAACAGATCGAAGACGGTGGTGAGGTAGCTCATCGCATCGCCCTCCATTCGAGCAGGAGGGCAAGCGGGATCAGCACCAGCATCACGGGAAGCAGCGGCCACTGCAGCACGCCGATGGTGAGGACGACCGCCAGACCGATGCAGACGGCACGCCAGGTGCGCGACTGGCCCTGCGCCAGCTTGACGGCGGTTGAAAGCACCAGCCCCGCCGCCACCGCTGCCATGCCCTTGAGCAGGTTCTGCACCAAAGGCAGCGCGCTGAATTGGTCGTACAGCATGACGATCAACAGCAGCAGCACGGCAGGCGTGAGCACAAGGCCGCCCATTGCGGCCGCGGCGCCACGCACGCCGTGGTACCGATAGCCGAGCATCACCGACAGGTTGACGACATTCGGACCGGGCAACACCTGCCCGAGACTCAGCAGCTCGGCGAACTCGGTGTTGGATAGCCAGCGGTTGCGATCCACAATGCCGGCACGCGCGAACGGCAGCACGCCGCCAAAGCCCGACAGCCCCATGCGCGCAAACTCGGTGAAGAGTTTGCGGCACGAGGGAACGTTTGCGTCTGTCGCCGAAGCCGCATCAGGCGGGGCGTGCGGATCGCTCATCAGATCAGGCAGCTGCCGGTGCCGGTTTCGACAGGGAGAGCTTCGGATCGCGCAGTTTGGGCTCCAGCGTCTTGCCCTTGCGTGCGCGCTTGCCTGCGTACGGCTCTTGCGCGCGGGTCGTCAGGCTCTGTTCGACGGCCTTGCCGCCGCGTGGGCCAGTGCCCGAGAGCACGAAGCCCGCCGCACCGAAGGCCAGCGCCTGGAGCAGCGTTTCGTTCTTCTCCAGCTCCATCAGGATCACGCCACGGCCACCGCTGGCGAGCGTCTTCAACTCGCTGATCTGGAACAGCAGCATGCGGCCGCCTTCCGACAGGCACGCCACGCCATAAGCGTCAGCCGGCACCGGCGCCGGCTTATTGGGCTGGTCGCCCTCGTCCAGCGTCAGGAACGCCTTGCCGGCCTTCTGGCGGCCGACCATGTCGCCCACCTTGGCGAGGAAGCCGTTGCCGCCGCGCGTGGAAATCACCAGATTCTGTTCGGCGTGGCCCGCGAACGTGTGGGCGATATGCGTGCCCGGCGTGAGTTCGATCAGCGTCGTCAGCGGCACACCATCGCCACGGCCGCCCGGCAGGTTGGCCACCGCTACGGAATAGACGCGACCCGTGCCCTTGTCGTCGCGCGTGCCGAAGATCAGCAGCGCGTCGGTAGTACGGCATTCAAACGTGTCGTACAGCGTGTCGCCTGCCTTGAAGCCGAATTGCGTGGCGTCGTGGCCGTGGCCCTGGCGCGTGCGCACCCAGCCCTTCTGCGAGACGATCACCGTGACGGGTTCATCGACGATCTTCACTTCGGCGGCGGCACGGCGCTCTTCCTGAATGAAGGTGCGGCGGTCGTCGCCATATTGCTTCGCGTCGGTCTCGATCTCCTTGATGATGCGACGGCGCATCATGGTCTCGGACTTCAGCAGCACGTCCAGCTCGCCCTGTTCTTCGCGCAGGTTCTTCAATTCCTGCTCGATCTTGATGGCTTCCAGGCGTGCGAGCTGGCGCAGGCGGATTTCCAGGATGTCTTCGGCCTGACGGTCGCTCAGGTTGAAAACCTGGATCAGCGCGGCCTTGGGGTCTTCGCTCTCGCGGATGATGCGGATCACATCCTCGATGCGCAGCAGCACCAGCTGCCGCCCCTCGAGGATGTGGATGCGGTCTTCCACCTTGCCCAGACGATGGCGCGTGCGGCGCGTGACCGTGGCAAAGCGGTAGGCGATCCACTCGCGCAGGATCTCCGCCAGCCCCTTCTGGCGCGGGCGGCCATCCGTGCCGATCATCACGAGGTTGATGGCCGCGCCCGACTCCAGCGACGTATGTGCCAGCAGCGTGTTGGCAAATTCCTGCTGGTCGATGTTCTTGCTCTTGGGCTCGAACACGAGGCGCACCGGTGCGTCCTTGCCCGACTCATCGCGCACCGCGTCGAGCAGACCCAGCATGGTCTGCTTCATGGTGAGCTGATCCGGCGACAGCGACTTCTTGCCCGTGCGCACCTTCGGATTCGTCAGCTCTTCAATCTCTTCCAGCACCTTCTGCGACGAGGTGTTGGGCGGCAATTCGTTCACCACGAGTTGCCACTGGCCGCGCGCGAGTTCTTCGATCTTCCAGCGCGCGCGCACCTTCAGGCTGCCGCGACCGCTCTCATACACCTGCGCAATGTCGGCTGCAGACGAGATGATCTGACCGCCACCCGGGAAGTCCGGCCCAGGCATGTACTGCATCAGATCGGAGCTGGTGAGCTTGTCGTCGCGAATGAGCGCCACGGTGGCGTTCGCCACTTCGCGCAGGTTGTGCGACGGGATCTCCGTGGCCATCCCCACCGCAATGCCCGATGCGCCGTTAAGCAGCACGAACGGCAGGCGCGCCGGCAGCAGCTTCGGCTCGTCCATCGAACCGTCGTAGTTGGGGATGAAGTCGACCGTGCCCTGGTCCAGCTCTTCGAGCAGCAGACGCGAGATGGGCGTGAGGCGCGCTTCGGTGTAGCGCATCGCCGCCGCACCGTCGCCATCGCGCGAGCCGAAGTTGCCCTGCCCGTCGATCAGCGGGTAACGCAGCGAGAAATCCTGCGCCAGGCGCACCAGCGCGTCGTAGGCGGATTGATCGCCGTGCGGGTGGTATTTACCGAGCACGTCGCCCACCACGCGCGCCGATTTGACTGGCTTGGCATCGGAGCGCAGGCCCATCTCGTGCATCGCAAACAGGATGCGGCGCTGCACCGGCTTCTGGCCATCGGCCACCTCGGGCAGCGCGCGGCCCTTGACCACGCTGATGGCGTAGTCGAGATAGGCGCGCTCGGCGTAGGCGCCAAGCGTGAGCGCTTCGGCCGGCTCGCTGGGGTCGAAGAGGATGTCTTGTTGTTCCATGGAGGCTCAAGCGAAAGCGGCGCGCTTCAACGTTGCGGCGCCGCCGGGATCAATGTTGGGGGATGTTCGTGGCCACGCCGGTGGCCGGGTCCAATACGAGTTCGATGCGTGCGGGCCGGCCCGTACGGCCTGGCTTGCGCGTGGCGATGACGCCGTTGGCGCTCACATTCATCAACCCGGGCACGGCGGCGACCGGGTTGTAGTAACGATAGAACTGCAGCACCGTCTTCACGTAGTTCTGGGTCTCGGCGTAGGGCGGAATGTCGTTGCCGTGCTTCTGCACCGCGCCTTCGCCGGCGTTGTAGGCGGCCAGTACGAGTTCAAGGTTGCCCGAGAACATGCGCAGCAGATCGCTCAGGTAACGCACGCCGGTGGTGATATTCGTTTTCGGGTCGGCCAGCTTCTGTGCGGCCGTGCGGCGGGCGTCGCCGGTCACGCCGTAGCGCGCGCCGGTATCCGGAATCACCTGCATGAGCCCGATTGCGCCCTTGGGCGACACGGCCTGCGGGTTGAAACCGGATTCGGCGGCAATCACGGCCTTCACCAGCGCGGGGTCGATACCGTGCTTGCTGGCGGCCTGACGGATCAGCGGCTCCACCGTCGGCACGTTCGGATGCTGCAACACCGCGCGCACCAGACGCTGGCGCATGCCGCCGGCGTTGTCGAGTGCATCGCGCTTGCTGGCGTTGAGGTAGGCATTGGCATCAGGCAGCTCGGTTGCCGGCAGGGCGATGGCGCTGTCGTCCTTGTTGCCGTCCTTATCGTCGCCCTTGCTCGCCACTGCGGCGCCCTTCATGAAGAGCACGTAGCGATCGTCCAGGCGTTCCGCAGAGAAGTGCGCGAGGCCGTTTTCATCGATGTAGCCGTAGACGTCCGCGCGCACCGGCTGGCTGGCCAGGAGGGCCAGCGCCGTCAATGCGAATGCGAAACGTGCGAAAAGCTTCATCGTTGTCGGTCAGCGGTCAAATGTCGGCTTCGACTTCGTTGCCGCGCGCTTCCAGCCACGTGCGTCGCGCGCCGGCTTCGCCCTTGCCCATCAGCATGTTCATCATGTTGATGGTCTGGTCTTGGCCCAGTTCGCCCAGCGCCACGGGCAGCAGGCGGCGCGTGTCGGGGTTCATGGTGGTTTCCCAGAGCTGCTCGGCACTCATTTCGCCCAGGCCCTTGAAGCGGGAGATCTGCCAGGCGCCTTCCTTCACGCCGTCCTTGCGCAGCTTGTCTTCAATGGCTTCCAGCTCGCCGTCGTCCAGCGCGTAGAGCTTCTGCGCGGGCTTCTTGCCGCGCGCAGGGGCATCGACACGATACAGCGGCGGCCGGGCCACGCATACGTTCCCGCGATCGATCAGTTGCGGGAAGTGCTTGAAGAACAACGTGAGCAGCAGCACCTGGATGTGCGCGCCGTCCACGTCAGCATCGGACAGGATGCAGATCTTGCCGTAGCGCAGGCCCGACAGGTCGACCGTATCGTTCGGCCCATGCGGGTCGACGCCGATGGCGACCGCAATGTCGTGCACTTCGTTGTTGGCGAACAGGCGGTCGCGTTCGGTTTCCCACGTATTGAGCACCTTGCCGCGCAGCGGCAGGATGGCCTGGAATTCCTTGTCGCGGCCCATCTTGGCCGACCCGCCTGCGGAGTCACCTTCCACCAGGAAGAGTTCGTTGCGGGTAACGTCGTCGGACTCGCAATCGGTCAGCTTGCCGGGCAGCACGGCAACGCCCGAGCCCTTCTTCTTCTCGACCTTCTGCGCGGCACGTGTACGCGCCTGCGCTTGCTTGATGACGAGTTCGGCCAGTTTCTTGCCGTGCTCAACGTGCTGGTTCAGCCACAGCTCCAGCGCCGGACGGCTGAAGGTGGAGACCAGCCGCACCGCGTCGCGGCTGTTCAGGCGTTCCTTGATCTGGCCCTGGAACTGAGGGTCGAGCACCTTGGCCGACAGCACGAACGAAGCGCGCGCAAACACGTCTTCGGACATCAGCTTGACGCCCTTGGGCAGGAGCGCATGCATCTCGACAAAGCTCTTCACGGCCTGGAACAGGCCTTCGCGCAAACCGGATTCGTGCGTGCCGCCCGCGGGGGTCGGGATCAGGTTGACGTATGACTCACGTACCGGAGAGCCCTCTTCCGTCCAGGCCACCACCCACGAAGCGCCTTCGCCGAAGGCAAAACCTTCTTCGCCGAGCTTGTCGGGGTCGGCAAAGTGTTCGCCTTCAAACAGGGGGATCACCGGCTCGGCACCGCTGCCCTGTGCGAGCGATTCGACCAGATAGCCGCGCAGGCCCTGGTCGTATTGCCATTCGAGCGTCTCGCCGGTTTTTTCCAGCGTAAGGCTGACCTTCACGCCCGGCAGCAGCACGGCCTTGCTGCGCAGCAAGCGCTGCAGCTCGGCCTGCGGGATGTTCTCGGAATCGAAATACTTGGCGTCCGGCCACGCGCGCACGCGTGTGCCGCTCTTCTTCTCGCCGCGTTCGGCCTTGCGGGTGGTCAGCGGCTCGATCACGTCGCCACCGGAGAATGCGAGCGTCGACACATTGCCGTCGCGCCAGACCGTCACTTCCAGGCGCGTCGACAGCGCGTTCGTGACCGACACACCCACGCCGTGCAGGCCGCCGGAGAACGCGTATGCGCCGCCGCGGCCCTTGTCGAACTTGCCGCCGGCATGCAGGCGCGTGTAGACGATCTCGACCACCGGCACGCCCTCTTCGGGATGGATGCCGACAGGAATACCGCGCGCATCGTCTTCCACGCTCACGCTGCCGTCCTTGTGCAGCGTCACGGCGATCAGCTTGCCGTAGCCGCCCAACGCCTCGTCAGCGGAGTTGTCGATGACTTCCTGCACGATGTGCAGGGGATTGTCGGTGCGCGTGTACATGCCCGGCCGTTGCTTGACCGGTTCCAGGCCCTTGAGGACCTTGATCGACGATTCGCTGTATTGGGAGGTTTTGCTCATGGAAGGCGGAAAAACTGACCAGGCTTGGGTCTGTCCCCAAGCACCGGGAATGCAGCGCGCATTGTAAAGGAAGCCGTCCTCAACAATGCGGAGGGATCGTCAGCGTTGGGATGCGACCCGAAACCCACATCCGGTCGACATCCCGCTGACATATTGCGTGGTTACTGCGGCGTCACACCGTGCCGGCGCGCTTGGCTTCGAGGGCTTCCCATCGCTCCAGCGCCTCCAGCAGTTCCAGTTCGATGGCTTCGTGGCGCTCGGCGAGCTTCTGCGCGCGCTCCGGGTCGCGGCCGTAGATCGTGCCGTCTTCCAGTTCGCCGCCGACCTGCTTTTGCTCAGCCTCCAGCGCCTCGATGGTGGCGGGCAACGCGTCGAGTTCGCGCTGCTCCTTGTAGCTGAGCTTGACCGTGGCGCGCTCGCGCGGCTTGGCCGCCTCGGGTTTCTTCTCTTCGGCGACGGGCCTGGCGGCTTGCGCCATCCGCGCCGCGCGCGCAGATTGCGTCTGCCAATCGGAGAACCCGCCCACGTATTCGCGCCAACGGCCCTCGCCCTCTGCCGCAATCACCGAGGTGACGACGTTGTCGACAAACGCGCGATCATGCGAGACCAGGAATACGGTGCCGCTGTATTCCTGCAGCAGCTCTTCCAGCAGTTCAAGTGTGTCGATGTCCAGATCGTTGGTCGGTTCGTCGAGCACCAGCACGTTGGCCGGACGGGCAAACAGGCGCGCCAGCAGCAGCCGGTTGCGCTCGCCTCCCGACAGTGAGGCCACCGGCGAGCGCGCACGCTCGGGCGGGAAGAGGAAATCGCCCAGATAGCTCATCACGTGCTTGCGCTGACCGTTGACTTCGATCCAGTCGCTGCCCGGGCTGATGGTGTCGGCAAGCGACCGGTTCAGATCCAATTGCGCGCGCATCTGGTCGAAGTACGCCACCTGCAGGTTGGTGCCGTTGCGCACCGTGCCCGAATCGGGAGCCAGTTCGCCGAGAATCAACTTCAGCAGCGTGGTCTTGCCGACCCCGTTGGCGCCGAGAATCCCCACCTTGTCGCCGCGCAAAATCGTGGCGGTGAAGTTGTCAACGACGGTTTTGTCGCCATAGCGCTTGGTCACGTCGATCAGCTCGGCGACGATCTTGCCCGAGCGATCGCCCTGCGAGACCTCCAGCTTGACGTTGCCCTGCACCTCGCGGCGCACCTGGCGTTCCACACGCATCTGTTCCAGCCGCGCAACGCGGCCGACACTGCGTGTGCGGCGCGCTTCCACACCCTTGCGGATCCACACTTCTTCCTGCGCGAGCAGTTTGTCGAAGCGGGCGTTTTCCAGGGCTTCGGCGTCCAGCTCCTGTGCCTTGCGCGTCTGATACGCCGTAAAGTTGCCGGGGTACGAACGCAGCTTGCCGCGATCGAGTTCGATGATGCGCGTGGCGACACGGTCGAGGAACGCGCGATCGTGCGTGATGAACAACACGCTGCCGCGGAACGCCAGCAGCAAATCTTCGAGCCAACGAATGGAGTCGTAGTCGAGGTGGTTGGTCGGCTCGTCCAGCAGCAGGATGTCGGGCGCACCCACCAGCGCTTGCGCAAGCGCCACACGCTTGGTCAGGCCGCCCGACAGCGAACCGATGCGCGCGCCCGGCTGCAGGCCCAACTGGGCGATGGTCGTTTCCACACGCGTACGCAGCTGCCAGGCGTCTGCGGCTTCCAACTGCGATTGCAACGCCTGCAGCTTGTGCAGCGCGTCTTCATCGTGGGAATCGCCCATCGACGTGATCAGCGCTTCGTATTCGGCAAGCAAGCCGGCGGCATGCGGCACACCCATCGCCACGGCTTCGGCCACGGTCTGCTCCGGGTCGAATTCGGGTTCTTGCGGCACATAGGCCGACGTCACGCCGCTCTGGCGAGCAATCAGGCCGTCATCCGGCGAGGTCGTACCCGCCACGATCTTGAGCAGCGACGACTTGCCGGTGCCATTGCGGCCGATCAGGCCTATGCGCTCGCCAGCCTCCAGCGAGAAGTCGGTGTGGTCGAGCAGCGCCACGTGGCCGAACGCCAGTTGCGCATCGGTAATGGAAAACAGGGCCATGCTGGAGTGAGAAGGAGGCAGGCCGCGTGCGGCCGGAAGGCGCGTATTGTAGTCGCCCCGCGTGTCGTCCACCGGCGGCATTGCGCTTGCAGATGCCGGTGCTATAACGCTTGTGCCGCCGGACTCTCTTTTTCCGGCCGCGCCATCCATACCGTTACGGAAGGGGAACGACGATGCGCGGACTATTCGGGCTGTTGATCATCTTGATCGTGGCAGGCATTCCGGTGCGGCAGATCTTGCTGCGAACCGGCTTCTCACAGTGGTGGACGCTGCTTGTGCTGGTACCGGTGGTGAACCTGGTGGCGCTGTGGATTTTCGCGTTCTCGAACTGGCCGCGGCAGTCGTCCCAGCCGGGCAGCGTTCTTCCCAACCAGAACTAGGAAACAAGCGCACCAAAGAAAAACGGCCCGCTTTCGGCGGGCCGGAAGAGTCTCTCCTCGATGCCTTGCGAACAAGACATGGCCGGAGCATAGCGCCCCTCGTCTGTCTCGGGCAGTCGGGACAAACCCGGTAGGGAAAAACGCCTAACGCTAGGCGCGGTGCGGCTTCGCACCGCAGCAACGCATGCACGGCTCGGGCATGCACCGCGGGGAGTCCACCGCACCGGCCGGACGGCTGAGACGGTGCGTCGCGCACGCCACGTGTGCGCAATGCACCACTGCAAGGCAATCGCCACGCGTCGGCTTTTAGAGGGTGGGGTCCAGTCTTGCAGCCTGCTTACAACACCAAAAAAGCACGGGCCTGCAGGTTGCAACGTCGCGCCGTATCATGCGGCAGGCCCTCCGGCCACGAGCCGGGCATAACGATAAAGTGGGCCGCCGATTCTTTCCCGGGGGATACAACCATGCCGTTCTTCACGCGCGCGCTGCAGGCTGCGGCGCTGCTCTTCGCTTCGCTATCCAGTGCTGTACCGGGCACGGCTGTGGCCTCCTCCACGCCGGTGCTCGACCGCATCCGCGACACGGGCACCGTCCGCGTCGCCTATCGCGAAAGCTCCGTGCCCTTCTCGTTCTACGACGCCGATAAAAAACCCGTCGGCTATGCCGTCGACCTGTGCCTGCGCGTGGTCGACAAGCTGCGCACGGACCTCAAGCGCCCTGACCTGAAAGTGCAATATGTGATGGTCACGCCTTCGACGCGGATGCCGGCCATCATCGAAGGCAAAGCCGACCTCGAATGCGGCTCGACCACCAATAACCGCGAACGCCGCGAGAAAGTGGCATTCACGATCCCGCACTACATCGCGGGCATCCGCATGATCGTCAAGACTTCGTCGGGCATCCGCAGGTGGGACGACCTGCGCGGCAAGACCGTCGTCACCACCAAAGGCACCACCAGCGTGGCGGAACTGCGCAAGATGAACGACGTCCGCGTGCTAAATATGAAGTTTCTCGAAGCCAAGGACCACGCTGAATCCTTCGCGATGGTCGAAACCGGCAAGGCTGACGCTTTTGCGATGGACGACGTGCTGCTCTTCGGCTTCCGCGCCAACACCAAGACGCCAAGCGACTACACCGTCGTCGGCGACATGCTGACGGTCGAGCCCTACGCGATCATGCTCAGCAAGGACGACGCCGAATTCAAGCGCCTCGTCGATCGCGCGATGACCAACATCATCCTCGACTACGACGCAGACAAGCTCTACAAGAAGTGGTTCCAACAACCGATTCCGCCGCACAGCGCGAAGCTGGATATCCCGATGAGCTTCCTGCTGCGCGACTCGTTCAAGTACCCGAGCGACAAGGTCGCCGATTGAACGTAATGGTGTGATCGCGCAACGCCGCCGTGCAGTCAGGCGGCGTTTTGCTTTGCGCAGTCAGCGCTGGGCCGGCAGCATCGGCTTGTTGAGCATGCGCGACAGGACAGCTTCGGGCGAATGGGTGCGATCGGCAATGGCCGCTGGGTCAAGATAGAAAGTCTGTTCCATCATCGCGCGGCCGCGCATCGCCGCATGCAGCGCCTGATCGCTGAAGACCACCCAAGTCGCACCCGGAGCAAATTCGAACATCTGTTGCGGTGCCCCGCGCTGATAGACCAGGTCGGCCTTCGCGAGATCGTGCAGCTGCAGCATGCGGTGGTCGTATTCGGAGCGTGGGCGCTTGGTGATATGCAGCTTGTGCATCAGCCACGATTGTCCCGGGAGCATCCCACGCGTTTTCGGCACAAACCGCTGGGCGAAGTCGGCAAAGGGTTCGCCGATGCGCCAAACGCGCGAGGCATCCGGGTCGACATTGTGGAACACACGCAAGAGGCGCTGGCCGTGCAGCGGGTTCGACGGGAATGCGTCGACGTGCAGACGCGTGTCGTCCTTGCGCCAACTGACCGGCCGCCCGGCAATCTCGGCCGGCCGCAACGACGTGCCGGCTCGCTTCAAATGCGGGGCGTAGTCGGGAAACAGCGTCAGCACGAGGCGCTCGGCAGCATCGGCGTAACGCTGAATCAAGGTAGCGAGATCGCCCAGATCGGCGGGCTGCCCGACGGCGCCGCGCACGCGGGATTCGTTCGCGCGCAGGTTGATGTTCTTCGTCTTGCCGTCAGACCAGCGCGCATCGAGAAACCGCTGCTCCCGGGCATCCAGTGGGAAATCGAGCGCCGGAAAATGCAGCACATTACCGCGCTCCAACGCGGACCGTATGGCCGCCGCCTCATCAGACGTCACCACGGGTGACCATTCACGCACCGGCCACGGCACCACCATGTCGATGACAGGCGGCGCAGCGACGGCTCGCTGTCTGGAATGATGGTTGCGCGCCGGCGGTGTGGCGGGTGCAAACCCTTGCATACTTCCCATGAACTTATCAATCGCTTACGTAAATATTTGCGAATGATAGAGCGCTCACCACCTCAGTGCATCGTCAGGCAACACAACACAGCATGTCTTACGACATGTGCCGAGGTGCTTGCCGGCGCGGGAAGCGGATTTCAGAGAAAGTGCTTGACGACCTGCTCTTCCAGGCCGACAAAGCGCACGAGCTGGCGTGAGCCGTCAGGAAATTGCTTGATGACGTGGCCGTCGGGGGTATCGGTGTGACGGAAATAGATCGGTCGATCGATCGTCCCGGGCCGATGCTTGGGAAGCAGGCTTTCCAGCGACGGCTCCACCGTCCACGGATCGTCCCGTTCTTCGGATGTCAGCATGTTGGTCGCCTAGGGGGTTCTGGAATAGGTGAGAAAGCATAACTTCCGTGAACAACCCTGGAAAGTTCGTAATACTTAAATCTGATTCTTTGACCGATCGTTCGTTCGCTTTAGCGTTTGCCCCATCACAAGAACGCCTTGACTGTGGGCGGCAACCTACAAAACCCATGGCGTCATCATCGTTTCACATGGCATCGGTAACTGCTGCCGACGCAGCCTGGCGCTCCCGCGGCTCACTGGTCTTGGCTCTGCAAATTGCGTAGAATCGCGGCTCGCTCGGGCGGCCGTTGGCGTCACCCGGGAGTCGGTCACTCGCCGTAGCACAATGGATAGTGCACGCGCCTCCTAAGCGTGAGATACAGGTTCGATTCCTGTCGGCGGGACCAGCAGATGCGACAAAGCCAGGCAACACGCCTGGCTTTTGTTTTTTGCCCGCACAAAACAACGAGGCCCGCCACACGCGGGCGGGCCTATGGCTGCGGATGGCCCCGGGCCATCTAGGTCAGCACCGGCAGCGCTTCGAGCACGAGCAGCCCGATCAGCACCCCGATAATCGTCAGCAGCACGCGAATCCCTACTCGCGCACCTCGGATCACCAGCGGCGCAGAGGCCAGTCCGATCACACCCGCAACGCAAACGGCGAGCAACAGGTACAGGTTGGAGAAGGCCATCGGGAATTCCATCATCCGCCCCTTTCCGGCTATGAGCATGGCCGGTCTTTTAAGTATAGGCCGCGCGCTCGATCCGGCAAGCGTCGGTGCCGGCACATACATCAATATCACTAGCATTTTTGCGCACTGCAAAAATTCGTGCTATAGTCCGTGACTTGGCTGCTTACTGCCGTATTTTTCGGTCCGCGGTTGGCCGATGTGCTTGCTGGTTTCAGACCGGCGCGCATCGTCCGAATCCCCGCCCGTTGCATGCATGCGCAGCCGATTGCCATTGTGCTTGGCATCGTCTCCGATCTCCCGCGTGGATTCACATCACGCCGAAGGGACCGCCGCCCCACCTCGCTGACCTGTTCAGCTTGAGGCCGGCCCATTCCCCCGCCTGTCCGTTCTGCAGCCCGTCTGTCGAACCGGCCTTATCCGATTGGCGCCGACGCCCGTGATTAACCGGTCGCCGTATCCCATTTCCGCTGTCTGCATCCGTTGATGTAGCGGCGCGGCAGCCTTACTACCTATTCGACATGACGCAGCCTCAAGACGGCAGCGGCGCTATTGCGCACGCTGAAACCAGCAACACCAATACCGAAAACCTCATCGCCGAAGCCGCGACCCGTGCTAGCGCCTTTGCTGCACTGGGCTTGGACGACCGCATCGTCCGTGCGCTGGGCGAAGTGAACTACATCACCCCGACGCCGGTTCAAGCGCAAGCCATTCCGGCCTGCCTGTTGGGCCGCGACCTGCTGGTCACGAGCCAAACCGGTTCGGGCAAGACCGCCGCATTCATTCTGCCGGCCATCCAGCGCATCAGCGAGCAGCCTGAGCCGCAGCGTCCGCGCATGGACGGCCCGCCGCAACGCATGAAGGGTCGCCGCCCCCGCCCGGCACCTGCCAAGCCGTCGCTGCTGGTGCTCACGCCCACGCGTGAACTGGCCCTGCAAGTGACTACCGCCACCGCACAATACGGCCGCCATCTGCGCCGCATCGTCTGCGCGAGCATCCTGGGCGGCATGCCCTACCCGAAGCAGTTGGACATGCTGGCACGCATGCCGGACATCATCATCGCCACGCCTGGCCGCCTGCTCGACCACATCGACTCGGGCCGCATCGACCTGTCGGCACTCAACATGCTCGTCTTTGACGAAGCCGACCGCATGCTGGACATGGGCTTCTCGGATGACATCGAAGCCATCGTCGGCGCCACGCCCGCCACGCGCCAGATGCTGATGTTCTCGGCCACCATGGACCGCCGCATCGAACAACTGGCCGAGCGCATGATGCGCGAGCCGCAGCGTATCGAAATCGCCACCGCGAAGATCGACCAAAGCAACATCGAAGAGCGCCTGCACTTCACCGACGACATGTCGCACAAGCAGCAGCTGCTGGATCACCTGCTGCGCGACGCGTCGCTCAAGCAAGCCATCGTCTTCACGGCGACCAAGCGTGATGCCGACTCGCTGGCCGAGCGCCTGACCGAGCACGGTTTCTCCGCCGGCGCCTTGCATGGCGACATGCACCAGGGCGCGCGTAACCGTACGCTGACGGCTCTGCGCCGCGG
The DNA here is from genome assembly GCF_000607165.1 of Ralstonia pickettii. Lineage (GTDB taxonomy): Bacteria > Pseudomonadota > Gammaproteobacteria > Burkholderiales > Burkholderiaceae > Ralstonia > Ralstonia holmesii. The sequence continues at coordinate 382,761 of NZ_JFZG01000006.1, forward strand.
TCAGTTGCGCGTGCTGGTGGCCACCGACGTGGCCGCCCGCGGCATTGACGTGCCGGACATCACGCACGTGGTCAACTTCGACCTGCCCAAGCAAGCTGAAGACTACGTGCATCGCATCGGCCGTACGGGCCGTGCCGGCCGCAGCGGGATCGCCATCAACCTGGTGAACCACAACGACACGTTCCAATGGCGCCGTATCGAGCGCTTCGTTGATCGCCGCATCGACGCATCGGTTGTCGAGGGCCTGGAGCCGAAGCGCTCGGCCAAGCCCCGCACTGGTGGCCCGCGTGCCGGCGGCGACCGTGGCGGCTACCGTGGAAACGGTGGCAATGGCGGCGGTTATCGCGGCCAGCGTGAAGGCTTCGGCGCGCGCCAAGGCGGCAACGGGGGCAATGGCGGTAACAGCGAAGGCCGCCTCCAACGCAGCTTCGGCGGCGACCGCGACGGCTTTGCTCCGCGCCGAGATGATCGCAACGGCAACAGCAACAGCAACAGCAACAGCGGCGGCTACCAAGGCGCCCAACGCGAATGGAACCGCGACGACCGCGCCCCGCGTCAGTCGTATGGCCAAGGCCAGCAAAACCGTGGCGACTGGCAACAACGTCCCGCACCCGCACGCACGCAAGGCTCGCAAGACGGCAACCGTAGCTACGGCAACAGCGCGGGCACCAGCAACGGCGGCGGTTATGGCAATCGCGATGGCAACCGTGAAGGCGCCCCGCGTCGCTTCGGCGACAACAACGGCGCCAGCCGCTTCGGCGACGGTGGCAACGGCGCGCAGCGTCGCAGCTATGGCAACCGCGACAGCTACGGCAGCAAGGGCCGTCCGCGCGATTTCGATCGTTGATCGATAAAGGGCCATCTCCTCTGGATGGCCTTAGCGGGCAACCAACAAAAAACCCCACGTCTAACAGCGTGGGGTTTTTGCTTCTTGGGCAACGCCGGTTAATCGCAGTTGGACTTACAAGAAGACACCTGCGAGGCTTTTTCTGATGCTCATCGCGCGACTTGTTGTGTGAGCGCCGCAGGCAACAAAAACCCTCGCCGAAGCGAGGGTTGCGCTCGTCAAAGCGCGCAGGTCCGGAAGCCGACAAAAACGTCATCGCGTTCCGGCAGCAGGAAGCCCCGGAAACGCGGGTGACGCGTGCGCTGCGGCGTATGTACGGCAGCGCCTCGTACGGCCTGCATCGTCATGAAATGCGGTGCCGACAGGCTCGCCACCCGGCCGCGCGGCATGCCCGGTACGAAATCCGGATACGGCTCGAACGGCGACGACGTCCACTCCCATACCTGCCCCCAATGAAAGCCGGCCCTACCCTGCACCGCGGCCATCTCCCATTCGTCTTCAGTCGGTAAGCGACGGCCGGCCCAGCGGCACCACGCCTGGGCTTCGTACAGGCTCACATGGCGCACCGCTTCATCGCGGTTGATCGTACGCGCCTGACCGTAGCGCAGTGCCTGCCAGGTACGCGTGGCGGGATCGCGCTGCCAACCGAGCGGCGCCGAACGCTCCTGCATCATCAGCCACTCCATGCCGGCCGGCGACCACCACTGCGGATGATCGTAACCACGGTCTTCGATGAACTCCAGGTATTGGCCATTCGTAACCGGCTGCGCATCGATCTCGAACGCGGGCACATACGTGCGGTACGGCGGACACTCATTGTCGAAGAAGAAACCGTCGGCGTCTGGCCAGCCCATCTGGAAACGGCCGCCGGGCAACGACAATGTCTGCGCAGCCGGCACGGCCACGGCGGCCAGCGGAGGCTGTCCAGCGGGTTGCAGGCCTAGGACCTGCAGCAGCCCGTGCAGATGTTCGGCGCGCAGGTCTTCGTGGAACACCGCCCAGCGGAACGGTTCCAGCGCCGCGTCGTCGTCGGTGCCCAGCGTGGCGAGCTTGCGTAGCACGCGGTCGAGCACGCCATGCGCGTACTGCTTGATCGCGGCGATGCCGGGCAGCGTCAGGTCCCAGCATGCCTCTGGAGGCATGCGATCCATGTCGAAGAACGTGTCGGCGCCATCAAGCGCGGCGGGCAACGTGGCCTGCCAGAGCGCCAGATCCCACTCGGTGCCAGCGCCGTCCTCGATGGTATCGCTGCCGTTGCGACGCGGCTCGCGCAGGCACCAGAACTCTGCAAACCAGGCCAGTTGGCCCAGCGTCCAGAGCGGTGGGGCATGATGCTCCACGCGTTCAATCTGCCAGCCGCGCTGCGTATCGCCAAACGCCGACAACAACGCCAGCGTGCGATTGCGGGCGTCGACCAGGCTGTGCGCGATGCCCTGGCGCGGCAAGCGGCGGCCGTCGGTCCAGTCGGGAAGCGATCCGATGAAGGTCGGATCGGGGAGCATGAAGAATTCAGCCATCGCGGCAAACCTCGGGCGGGGATCGATCCATTATCGCACCGGCCTGCTTGGCGTTCCGCCGCCCCCGTCTAACGGCCTACGCTCGCGTGACAGACGGCAAAGTCGCTGCCGGCGTCGGTCCAGGCATGCAGATCTTCGAAACCGGCATCGGCAAACATCGCTTGCAGACTCGGCAGGTCGTATTTGACGGAGTTCTCGGTGTGCACGCGTTCGCCGGCGGCGAAGGTACGCGCCTGCTTGCCCCATTGCACCGTTACATCGCGGAGTGCTTCCAGGTGCATCTCAACGCGATGCGCCTCCGCGCGGTACAGCGCGACATGGCGCCAATCCCGCACGTCGAAATTTGCGCCCAGGAGGCGATTCAGGTTGCACAGCACGTTCAGGTTGAACGCCGCGGTCACACCAAGCGGATCGTCGTAAGCGGCTTCGAGCCGTTGGGCGTCTTTGATAAGGTCGATGCCGATCAGCACGCTGTCGCCAGGCGCGGAAGCCTCGTGCAGGCGTGAGAGAAATGCCCTCGCCTCTTCCGGCGTGAAATTGCCAAGGCTCGAACCGGGGTAGAACCACACGCGGCGCCCATCGCCAACGGCATCGGGCAACACCAGCGGCGCACACAGGTCGGCGCCAATGCCGACCATCGGCAATTGCGGATGCTGACGCGCAAGCCCCCGCAGCGTATCGCGCAGAAAATCCGCCGAGATGTCGATCGCCACATAACGCGACGGCGCGAGCGTGCGGAACAGCCGTGCAGCCTTTTCGCAATTGCCGGCGCCCAGGTCGATCAACGTGGCGCCGCGGCCCACGCGCATCGCGATCTCGGCCGCGTGCAGGCTGAAGATAGCGGCTTCGGTGCGGGTCGGGTAATACTCAGGCAAGTCGGTAATCGCTTCGAATAGACGCGAGCCGAGGGCATCGTAGAAGAACTTCGGGCTGATACTGGCCGGGCGTGAGAGCAGGCCGGCTTCCGCCTCGGAACGCAACGCGGCATCGTCTTCCGTAAAGAGCTGGTAGAAAGTCAGGCCCGCGCCAACGGCGTCAACCGTAGGCTGCGGCTGAATCAGACGGGCCAGCGCGCGGCGGGCATAGGCATCGGCGGACGGCTTGGTGGCCTGCATGGTGTCTCCCGTTGTGGGTGGAACGGCACGGTGCTGCATGGTCATGAGGGCCATTGACAGCGAGAAATGTGCCATCGCGCCTATGCCATCACCGCACGCTGATGGCGCACGGATGAAATTGCAGCGTAGACGCCGCTTTGTGACAGCGCCACCGTTCTTTCGCCGGAGGCCGCCACAACACGGCATCGCGCCAATCGTAAAAATCACCCGCGCCGCTGAAAAAATCACGCACACCGTGCTGGTAGGCCGATGTTGCGTTTTTGCAGCGCACAATCCGCCCGCCGCGATATAATGCGGGCTTCCTCAAAGGGGAGTAGCTCGGGGGTTCTTCAGCCCCAGGCACGATCGTCATGACGAAGCACACGCTTCCGGTCGTGCCGGCACCAGCAGGGTTCCCAACCTGTTCGTGTCGAGCAAGACCTTTGCAACCGGATTTCATGGTCTGCAAAGCGTCTCGCCCCAGCACTCCATGCAGTTCGGTCAACCGATTTTTATTGTTGTTTGACTTGGAGCCACCATGGAATGGTTGTCTGACATCTTCACCATGCAGTTTGCTGCCGCGCTGGCATCGATCATCGTGATCGACCTTGTGCTTGCGGGCGATAACGCCATCCTCATCGCGCTGGCAGCGCGCAACCTGCCGCCCGAGTTGCAGAAGAAGGCCATCATGTGGGGCGCCGCGGGCGCCATAGTCGTGCGCGCGCTCATGACGCTGGCGGTGGTATGGCTGCTGAAGATTCCGGGCCTGATGCTGGTGGGCGGTCTGGCGCTGGTGTGGATCGCGTGGAAGCTTCTGGCCGACGACGGCCAAGGCGGCGATGAACACGGCGCGGGCAGCACCACGCTGATCGGCGCCATGAAGACCATCATCATCGCCGATGCAGTGATGGGCATCGACAACGTGCTCGCCATTGCCGGTGCATCGCATGGCAGCTTCCTGCTGGTGGTGCTGGGTCTGTTGATCAGCGTGCCGGTCGTCGTGTGGGGTAGCGGCGTGGTACTGCGCCTGATCGAACGCTTCCCGGTCATCATCTACGGCGGCGCCGCTGTGCTGGCTTATACGGCCGCGCACATGATCGTGGCCGAACCGGTTCTCAAGGCGTTCTTTGCCCCACAGCCGCCGCTCAAGTGGGCAGTGTATGTGGTGGTGTTCCTGGTGGTGCTGGGCGGAGGTTGGCTGGTCCAACGTCGCCGCCAACAACCCGCCTAAACTAAGCCAGGATGGGCTGACCGGCGAGCACACGCGCCAGCTTGGCGCGATCAATGTTGCCGCCGGTCAGCGGCAGGCCGATGCGCTGGCCAACAATCCGCTCCCGCTGCTGCCATGCACCCGCAAGGGCTGCGGCCGCGGCGCCCTCCGCCACGTTGTGCGTGGTGGAAAAGTACAGGCGAATGGCCTCCGCCACTTCGTCATCCGTCACCGCAATGATCTCTTCGACGCCGGCTCGGATCACCTCAAGCGCGTTCGCGTCCGGCGTGCGGCACGCCAGCCCGTCGGCCAGCAGCGTCGACACCGGCGCCGACACCACGGTACCGCTTGCAAACGACTGCTCGTAGCACCGGGCATGTGCTGACACAACGCCGACAATGCGTGTCGACAGCCCCAACGCATCACGGGCCCGCACCGCCGCGCAAATCCCCGAACCCATGCCGATCGGCACGTAGACCACATCCAGCGGCGTGGCCTCAAGAAACTCCAGCCAGTAGCTCGCCACCCCGACGACCAGATCGTCGTGATACGAGGGCACAAAGTGCAAGCCACGGTCACCGGCTAATTGATCGGCGAACTCGCGGCTCGCCTGGAAGTCATCGCCCGCTTCAATGAGCTCTGCGCCAAGTGCGCGCATGGCGGCGTTCTTCTCCACGCTATTGCCGTGCGGCACGACGATGGTGACGGCCAGGCCATTGCGGCGCGCCGCCAATGCAATCGACTGACCATGATTGCCGCGCGTCGCCGCAATCACACCAAGCACGTCCGGCTCACGTTGGCGCAAGGCATACAGATAAGTCAGCCCGCCTCGCACCTTGAACGCGCCCACTTCGGTGTGGTTTTCATGCTTAACCCACACCACCGCCCCCACGGCTTGCGCCAGAAGCGGCCAACAATACTGCGGGGTCGGGGGAATCACCGCATGGACCAATTCGGCGGCTGCGCGCAAATGGCGCAATTCGGCGGCACGGGTGGCCGAAGCGGAGGTAGCTATGGACGACACGCTGTTTCTCCAGCAGACAGTTGAAAGCGATGTCGCGATCTTGCCAGCCTTGCCTACCAGGCAACATCGACAATTCTGCGCTTTATCGACCCGACCGTGCCGCCCGTCCGACCGGGCCAGTTTCCAGACACTGCCGGTACAGTCGACGCCGCGCCGCTCACGTTACAATGTGGCTCACCCGATATCCGACGCCCTCGCCTCTTCGCCCGCGCTCGCATGAAGCCTTATCTTGACCTGATGCGCCATGTCTACGAACATGGCACCGACAAAGCCGACCGCACCGGCACCGGCACGCGATCCGTGTTCGGCCACCAGATGCGCTTCAACCTGCAGGATGGCTTTCCGCTGGTGACCACCAAGAAGGTCCACATCAAGTCCATCGTCTATGAACTGCTGTGGTTCCTCCAGGGCTCGACCAACGTGCGGTGGCTGCAAGACAACGGCGTGACGATCTGGGACGAATGGGCTGACGCCGACGGCGAGCTGGGCCCCGTGTACGGCTCCCAGTGGCGCTCGTGGCCGACGCCCAACGGCGAACACATCGACCAGATCGCCGAGCTGATCGCGCAGATCAAGCGCAACCCCGATTCGCGCCGGCTGATTGTCTCCGCCTGGAACGTGGCCGACATCCCGCGCATGAAGCTGCCGCCCTGCCACGCGTTCTTCCAGTTCTATGTGGCTGACGGCAAGCTGTCGTGCCAGCTCTACCAGCGCAGCGCCGATATCTTCCTTGGCGTGCCGTTCAACATTGCCAGCTACGCGCTGCTCGTGCATATGGTTGCGCAGCAGACTGACCTCGATGTGGGCGATTTCGTCTGGACCGGTGGCGATTGCCACCTCTATAACAACCACTTCGAACAAGTCGAAACGCAGCTCGCGCGTGAACCGCTGCCGTTGCCGAAACTGCATATCAAGCGCAAGCCTGAAAGCATCTTCGACTACCAATACGAAGACTTTGAGATCGTCGGCTATCAGAGCCACGCTGCGATCAAAGCACCGGTGGCCGTGTAACCGTATGACCATCCTGACGCTCATCGTCGCCCGCGCCCGTAACGGCGTGATTGGCCGCAACAACACCCTGCCCTGGCGGCTTCCCGAAGATCTCGCGCACTTCAAGCGCACCACAATGGGCGCGCCCATCGTGATGGGCCGCAAGACGTACGATTCGATCGGCCGCCCGCTGCCGGGCCGACGCAACATTGTCGTCACGCGCAATGCCAAGCTCGAACTGTCGGGCTGCGAGATCGCATTTTCGATGGAAGATGCGCAGCGCCTGTGCGTCGGCGCCGAGCAGATCTTCCTGATCGGTGGCGCGCAACTGTATGCGGATGCCCTCCCGAGCGCAGACCGCCTGATCGTCACGGAAATCGACGCCGATTTCGAAGGCGATGCATACTTTCCCGCGCCCGACCCCAAGCTCTGGCACGAAGTCGCACGCGAGACGCACCACGCGGCGGCACCCAATGATTTCGACTACGCGTTCGTTACCTACGAACGCCCGCCATCGAACGAGCAGTAACTGGCGACAGGCAATAAAAAACGCGCTCAGTTCCGAGCGCGTTTTTCATTTCGGCGGTGGCGATTTATTCGCCAGCAATCGTCATCTGCTCGATCAGGATCGAGCCGGTTTCCTTCGTACCGCGTACCAGCGCATCGGCACCGATGGCGACAATCTGGCGGAACATCTCACCCAGGTTGCCGGCAATCGTAATTTCTTCCACCGGGTACTGAATCACGCCATTTTCAACCCAGTAGCCTGACGCGCCGCGCGAGTAATCACCCGTCACGTAGTTCACCCCTTGGCCCATCAGCTCGGTTACCAATAGGCCCGTGCCCATGCGGCGCAGCATGCCGGCAAAGTCGTCTTCTGGCGTGGTCTTGTTGGAGAACAGCGTCAGGTTGTGCGAGCCGCCGGCGTTGCCCGTGGTTTGCATGCCGAGCTTGCGCGCGGAATACGTCGACAGGAAGTAGCCCTCCACCACGCCGTTCTTCACCACATCGCGGCGCTGCGTGCGCACGCCTTCCTCGTCGAACGGCGCGCTGCCCATGCCGTTGAGGACGTGAGGGTCTTCCGTGATCTGCACATGCGGCGCGAAAACTTCCTTGCCCAGCGTATCGAGCAGGAACGTCGACTTGCGATACAACGCGCCGCCCGACACCGCCTGCACAAAGGCGCCCAGCAAACCTGCAGCCAGCGGCGCCTCGAACAACACGGGGCACTTGCGCGTTGTCAGCCGGCGCGCGGACAAACGCGCCAGCGCACGTTCCGCCGCGTACTTGCCGATCGCTTCCGGTGCGGCCAGATCGTCCGGCGAGCGTTTGGATGAATACCAATCGTCGCGCTGCATATGCGCGCCCGAACCGGCGATCGGCGCAGCCGAAATGAAGTGACGCGAATACGGGTAGCCTGCCATGAAACCGCGCGACGTGGCCAAGACGAAGTGCGAATGCTGGGCCGAGATGCTCGAGCCATCGCTGTTGCGGATCTTCGGGCTTACGGCAAAGGCAGCGGCTTCAGCGGCGCGTGCGATCTCCACGGCAGCTTCGGCGTCAATCATCCACGGGTGATAGAGCTGCAGGTCTTGCGGGTGCTTCTCCAGCAGTTCTTCTTCTGCCAAACCGGCGCAATCATCGTCGGCGGTGAAGCGCGCAATGTTGTAGGCAGCCTCGACGGTGGACCGCAGTGCCGCCGGCGAAAAGTCCGACGTGCTGGCGTTGCCACGCTTCTTGCCGAGCATGACCGTCACGCCAACAATCTTGTCGCGGTTCTGCTCGATGGTCTCGATCTCGCCCTTGCGCACCGTGACCGACAGGCCTTGGCCTTCGGAGATTTCCGTTGCGGCATCGGAGGCGCCGAGTTCGCGGGCAATGCGGAGCACATCGGTGGCCATCTCCTCGAGCTGTTCGCGGCGGTAGGCAAACACAGGGGCGGTCTTGGAATCGGGCGTTTGAGACATAGGCAATGGAGGGGAGAAACGGGTGCCGGGATTTTGCCAAAAGCGGGCAAGAACTGGCGAAAGCGCCCATCATAGCAAGATACAATGCGCGCCATGAGCCGAGCATCCCGACACAACCCCACGTATCTCCAACCCGTCGTGCGCACCGACATCGGTGACGAGGACGATCCGGATACGCCCAAGAGCAAATCGCAGCGCAAGCGCGAGGTGAACGCCTTGCAAGACCTGGGCACCGCCTTGGAAGCGCTGCCCAAAGACAAACTCGCCAAGGTGCCGCTGCCCGAAAAGCTGCTCGACGCCCTGCGCGAAGCCAAACGCACCACCGCCCATGAAGGCAAGCGCCGCCAGATGCAGTACATCGGCAAGCTGATGCGCGCCCTGACCGACGAGGAAGTCGAAGCCATTCGCCGCGTCCTGGCCACCTTCGTTGGCGCTTCCAAGGCGGAAACCGCACGTCTGCACGCCATCGAGCGTTGGCGCGACCGCCTGATCGCCAGCGACGACGCCGTTACCGAGTTCATTGCAGCGCACCCGGATTCCGACGTGCAGGCGCTGCGTACGCTGGTGCGCAATGCGCGCAAGGAAGCACAGTTGGCCAAGCCGCCCAAGTCGTCGCGCGAGCTGTTCCAAATGGTCAAGCAGGCCCTGTCAGGCAATGACCGCGACGAAGACGACGCCGATCAACCCGAAGCCGAAGGCGACGACGCATGACAGCCCCTGCCCCCTCCGCGCCGATCACCCGCCGCCACGCCGACGAACTGATCGTCGGTTTTGTGTCGATCTCAGACCGCGCCTCGGCCGGCACGTACCAGGATGAAGGGATTCCCGCGCTGCGGGACTGGTTTGGCGCCGCGCTATCGTCGCCGTGGCAAGGGGTGGAGCGGCTGATTCCGGACGAACAAGCGGCGATTGCCGAAACACTGATCGACCTCGTCGACCATGCCGGCTGCGATCTGGTGCTCACCACGGGCGGCACTGGCCCGACGCGCCGCGACGTGACGCCCGAGGCCACGCGGGCTGTCGCCACGAAGGAAATGCCGGGTTTTGGCGAGCAGATGCGCCAGATCAGCCTGCATTTCGTTCCGACGGCGATTCTGTCGCGTCAGGTAGCGGTGATCCGCGAAACGCCGTCGCGCGCCACGCTGATCATCAACCTGCCCGGGCAGCCGCGCGCCATCAAGGAAACGCTGGAAGGTTTGAAGGATGTGGAAGGCCGCGCCACGGTGCCGGGCATCTTTGCGGCTGTGCCGTACTGCATTGACCTGATCGGCGGCCCGTATGTCGAGACGCACGACAGCGTGGTCAAGGCCTGGCGGCCCAAGCACGCTGTACGTGTAAAACCGCTGCAGGTTTAACGCTTACGGGGCGACCGAAGACGCCAGCGCTTCAGCGTCCGGCGTTTGCGGCACGTCGCGGATGAAGTGCTCGCGGTAATAGCGCAGCTCTTCGATCGACTCGATGATGTCTGCGAACGCCGTGTGCCGCTGGTGCTTCGTAAAGCCCTTGGCAATGGCCGGTTGCCAGCGCTTGCAGAGTTCCTTGAGCGTGGAGACGTCCAGGTTGCGGTAGTGGAAGTACTCCTCGAGCTTGGGCATGTAGCGCGCCATGAAACGGCGGTCCTGGCAGATGGAGTTACCGCACATCGGCGACTTGCTCTTCGGCACCCACTTCTTGAGGAACGCCAGCAGTTCGGCTTCCGCTTCCGCTTCGGTCGTGGTCGACGCCTTGACCTTGTCGATCAGGCCCGAACGGCCGTGCGTGCCCTTGTTCCACGCGTCCATGCCGTCGAGCAGCTCGTCGGACTGATGGATCACCAGCACTGGGCCTTCAGCCAGGATGTTCAGCTCCGAATCCGTCACCACCACGGCCACTTCGATGATGCGATCGTTGTCGGGGCTCAGGCCGGTCATCTCCATGTCGAGCCAGACAAGGTTGTTATCGCTCTTGGCGGCAACGCGGTTGGCGGGCGAGGAGGATGCGACGGACGAAACAGGGGTACTCACTGGGGTGCTCACTCAAGGGCCTTGAGAAAATGACTGAAGGCTATAATTTTCGCATATCTGATAGGTGTTTCCCCACATGCCCGCCTTTACCGCTGTCTTCCTGATCGCCCTTGTATTGATGTCCGCCACGCGCCTGTGGCTAGCCGCGCGGCAAGTCCGTCACGTGGCGCGTCACCGCGATGCCGTGCCTGCGCAGTTCGCCGAGTCGATCACACTGGACATGCACCGCAAGGCCGCGGACTACACCATCGCTCGCACCCGCCTGGCGATGCTGGAAGTGCCGGTTCAGGCCGCCCTGCTGATCGCCCTGACGCTGCTCGGCGGGCTGAACTGGATCAACCAGGCATGGCTGGGCGTGTTTGGCCCCGGTTATGCGTATGGCGTGGCGCTGATCGCATCGGTCATCGCGATCAGCAGCGTGATCGAGTTGCCGTTTTCGCTGTATGGCCAGTTTGTCGTGGAAGAACGATTCGGCTTCAACCGCATGACGTTCAAGCTATGGTTGGCCGACAACCTCAAGGGCTTGGCCATCGGCACCGTGCTGGGCCTGCCGCTGCTGCTGGCGGTGCTCTGGCTGATGGACAAGATGGGCGCGTACTGGTGGCTTTACACCTGGATCGTATGGATGGCGTTCATGCTGTTTGTTCAGGCGATCTACCCAAACGTCATCGCACCGCTCTACAACAAGTTCACCCCGCTGCAGGACGAGGAAATGCGCTCGCGCATCGAAAGCCTGCTCAAGCGCTGCGGCTTCGCCAGCAAGGGCCTGTTCGTGATGGATGGCAGCCGCCGCAGCGCCCACGGCAATGCTTACTTCAGCGGCTTTGGAGCAACCAAGCGCATCGTCTTCTTCGACACGCTGCTCGCCCGCCTGAATCCGTCCGAAATGGAAGCCGTGCTCGCGCATGAGCTGGGCCATTTCAAGCGCCACCACATCACCAAGCGCATCGCCGTGACGTTCGTTCTGAGCCTCGGTGCACTGGCGCTGCTCGGCTGGCTCATGACGCGCACGTGGTTCTACCTGGGCCTAGGCGTCGCGCCGAACCTGTTCTCCGACAACCACGCGCTGGCACTGATGCTGTTTTTCCTGATGCTGCCGGTATTCACGTTCTTCGTCTCGCCGCTGGCGAGCCTGTCATCGCGCAAGGACGAATACGAAGCAGATGCCTTCGCCGCCGAGCACTCCGATGCCAATCAACTCGTCTCGGCGCTGGTCAAGCTGTTCCAGGACAACGCATCGACGCTCACCCCGGACCCGGTCTACTCAACGTTCTACTATTCGCACCCCACTGCATCGCAGCGTGTGGAGCGCCTTGTACAGGCCCGCACGGCATGACGCGCGGCAAACAGGGCCGCGCCCATAAGCAGGCCGCCACTGGCGAACACGGGCTCGTCATCGCCGCACACGGGCGCCATTACCTGGTAGAACGCGAAGGCGGCGGTTTCCTGCAATGCTTCCCGCGCGGCAAGCGCAGCGAATGCGCTGTCGGCGATCGCGTGGTCTATGAAGCCACCGCCGTCGACCAGGGCGTCGTCGTGCGCGTGGACGAGCGCCGTAACCTGCTCCACCGCTCAGACCAGTTCAAATCGAAGGTGCTGGCAGCGAACCTGGATCAGATCATCATCATGCTCGGCACCGAGCCGAGCTTTTCGGAAGACCTGCTCGGCCGCGCGCTTGTCGCGGCAGAGTCCCTCGGGATCACCCCTCTGATCCTGCTCAACAAGATCGACCTGACCGCGCGGTTGGAGACGGCGCGCTCGCGCTTGGCCCTCTACCGAGAGCTGGGCTACACGATCGTGGAATTGACCGTGCATGGCGCGCCAGACGCCGCGCACGCCGCGCTCGAACCGCACGTGGCTGCGCGCGCTTCGATCCTGATCGGACAGTCGGGCATGGGCAAATCATCGCTGCTGAATCTGCTGATTCCGGGCGTGGACGCGCAAACGCGGGAGATATCCGAGAAGCTGGATTCCGGCAAGCATACGACCACGTTCACGCGGCTCTATCACCTACCCGCTGAATGGGGCCAGGGCGGCGTGCTGATCGACTCGCCGGGCTTCCAGGAATTCGGCCTGCATCACCTGAGCGAAGGCATGTTGGAACGCGCCTTTCCCGAATTCCGCCCCCGCCTGACCGAGTGCCGCTTTTATAACTGCCGACACCTGCAAGAACCCGGCTGTGGCATTCTGGGTGCGATTACCGAAGGCAAGATCGATCCACGGCGGCACCAGCTTTACGCGCAACTGCTGCACGAATCGGAGCAACAGAAGCCTTGGTAGCGGCTTCGTAACACGTTCGGGGAGGCTGAGATGAAGTTGCTGATCAGCAGTTCATCGCTCGGCATGGCAGCACACTGGCAAAACGTGCTGTCTGCCGCCGGCATCCGCACCGAGCTGCGCAACATTTACCTGAGCAGCGTAGCGGGTGACGTTCCGCCGCAGGACTGCGCAGCGCAAGTGTGGCTCGTGAACCCGGCGCAGGAAGCGCAGGCCCGAGCGCTGATCGATCAAGCGCAGCATCCGCCGACCGGTCCGGCATGGCGTTGCGTGCATTGCGGAGAGAGCCACGAGCCGCAGTTCGCCCAGTGCTGGCGCTGCGGCAAAGACCGCGAGGATGCGGCCTGATTGATCGTTCAGCGGCTAGGTGACAGCCGCATCAGCCCAACCACACGGCAATCGACAGCATCGCCAGCAGCAGCATCCACAGCACCACCGCGCGCCACACCAGTCCCACAGCTGACTGCAGCGTGCGTACGTTCGGCTCCTGCCCCACTTCCATTGGATAGGCGCCGTCCTCGTCGGCAATGCTATCGACCGAATCGCGTTGCGGAATGGGCGTGCCAAGGCGCACGCCCAGTGCACCACCGCCGGCCGCCAGCAGGATGCCATTCACTTCGTCGTTCCACTTGGCAGCGCGGTTGCGCCACGCGTATACGGCATCTTCAAAGTTACCGACGATGGAGAAGCCGATCGCAGTCAGGCGCGCGGGGAAGTAGTCGATGACGAAAAATGCCTGACGGGCAAAGAGACCAAGCGCGGGGCTGCGCTCCGTCGACGTATCGCTCCAGTGGCGAGCGAGGTATTCGGCGCCGCGGTACAACACCACACCCGCGGGGCCGATCGGCACCAGGAACCAGAAGAACACGCCAAACACGTGACGATGCGCCGCCACGATCGCGCATTCGAGCGTATGGCGGACGATCTCATTGACAGGCATGTCGGTCGTGTCCTGCCCCGACCATTCGTTGAGGAGCAGGCGCGCAGTGACAACGTCATCGCTGCGCAGCGCCTCGTGGATATCGGTGAAGTAGTGGCTGAACTGGCGGAAACCAAGCGTCAGATAGACCATCAGCACGTTCCACAGGAACGCCAGCCCAAGGCTGATCGACGACAGCAGATAGTGCACCAGCGCCACGACCACCACGGCCGGCAGCGTGACCACACACCAGGCGAGCACGGCATCGCGACGATGGCCCGTGTCGAACCATTCTTCTGCCCGCGCGGCCAGTGCGCGTACGACGTCGTAGATCGGGTTGTCCCGGCTGAGCGCACGGAACTGTTCAAGAATCAGCGCGCAGAGTACGGAGAAAAAAGTCATTGGAAGGGCGTTGCGAAGGCGTGGATCACGCCGTGGAGGCGATGTGCAAGACGATAGCACACAGCGTGCGCGCAACAGCGCACCTTGGGGCCCATATTCGCGCCGACGCTACGCTGCCAACAGGTGATACAGGTTGCGCAGCATACCCGCCGTCGCACCCCATATGAAGTGACGACCAGAGTCAGACTCTTGGCCAGAGCGCCGATATGGCATCGCATAGAAACGACGCACACGGTCTTCCCACCGCAGTTCGCGCACTTCGTGGTTGGCCGGGTCCATCAAAAAGGCCAGCGGCACTTCAAACACCTCGGCCACTTCACTTGGGTCGGGCTGAAGTGTGAAATCAGGCACCAGCAACCCGACAATCGGGCTCACGTGGAAACCCGTCCCGGTGATGTAGTCAGGCAAGCTACCGATCACCTCGATGTGATCCGCACTGATGCCGACCTCCTCCATCGTTTCGCGCAGCGCCGTGTCGACCATGTCCCGGTCAAAGTCCTCGCGCCCGCCGCCCGGAAAGCTGACTTGGCCAGCATGTTGGCTAAGCGACGCATTGCGTTGCGTCAGCAGCACCGTCAGACCCGCCTCGCGCTGCACCAGCGGCACCAGCACCGCTGCCTCGCGCAACTTGAGCGAGGCGTCGATCAGGCGGGATTCATCCGTCTGCTCCGGCTGCCAGTCGGGTGGCATTTGCAGCCGCTCACGCACGAACTCGGCGGTCAGCCGCGTGACCCCGAGCGCCGGCAATGATGCCTCGGTCGGCACCACCGGCAACTGCTCAGGATCGAACACAGGACGGCGCATCGGATGGGAATGAATGAGTTGTGGGCGGAAGACACACATGTGGTCAATTTTCCGCCGCAAAAGAGAAAAAAGGCACCCGAAGGTGCCTTTTCGCAACGCGCGCAGATTACTCCGCTGCGGCTTCCTTGCGCTTGAAGGTCAGCTTCTCCTTGATGCGTGCCGACTTGCCCGAGCGTTGGCGCAGGTAGTACAGCTTCGCACGGCGCACATCACCGCGACGCTTCACTTCGATGCTGGCCAGCAGCGGCGAGTACAGCTGGAACGTACGCTCCACGCCTTCGCCCGAAGAGATCTTGCGAACGATGAACGACGAATTCAGGCCACGATTGCGCTTGGCAATCACGACGCCTTCATACGCCTGCACACGCTTGCGGGTGCCTTCAACGACGTTCACGTTGACGATCACGGTGTCACCAGGGGCGAACGGGGGGATCGTCTTGTTGGCCGTCAGGCGCTTGATTTCTTCCTGCTCGATTTGCTCGATGAGATTCATCTTTTTCTCCTAGACCATCATGCCGGCGTTTTGCCTGATCGGTTGACCGCGGCCCCGGTAGAGGATGGGAACTTCACTTGGCCGAACCTTCCGGTATGGAAGTCTCTGACCCCTTTGCCGTTATCGCCGCGGCAGCGAGGAAGACCTCATCGCTGCGGGACAACAAACCCTGCTTGCGCGCTGCCTCGATCAGATCGGGCCGCTTGCGCATCGTATTCAACAGCGCCTGCTGGCGGCGCCACTTCTCGATCTCGGCGTGGTGACCACCCAGCAGCACATCGGGCACACGCACACCTTCGTACTCTTCCGGCCGTGTGTAGTGCGGGCAGTCCAGCAAACCATTGACGAAACTGTCTTGCACTGCCGACTGCGCATCGCCCAGCACGCCGGGCAACTGCCGCACTACGGCGTCGATGATCGCCATCGCTGCAATCTCTCCGCCGGAGAGGACGAAATCGCCAAGGCTGATTTCCTCATCTACTCGACGGTCGACCAGACGTTGATCGATCGCTTCATAGCGCCCGCACAGCAACGTGAGCGCCGGCAGCTGCGCCAGCTCCATCACCCGCTTGTGCGTGAGCGGCTTGCCTTGCGGCGACAGCAGCACCACATGCGACGCCGCCGGCGCTTGCGCCTCGTGAATTGCATCCAGCGCAGCTTCCAGCGGCTTGGCCAACATCACCATGCCTGGACCACCGCCGTAAGGGCGGTCGTCCACGGTACGGTAGTTGTCCGTCGTGAAATCGCGCGGGTTCCAGGTGCGCAACGTATACACCTGCTGTTTGGCTGCGCGGCTGGTGATCCCCCAGTCCGTCAGCGCCCGGAACATGTCCGGAAACAGCGAGACGACGTCGAACTGCATCGCCGAATTCTCCGGCCGCATGTTCAGTAATCCAGACCCCAGTCGACGACGATGCGCTTGCCTGCGACATCCACCGACTTCACGTAAACCTCGACAAATGGCACGAGCCGCTCGACCTCGCCTTCACCGACGATACGCAGGACTTGATGCGCACCGTTGTCGATCAGGCCGGCCACCGTGCCAAGCGTTTCCTGTTGCTCGTTGACGACCGTGGCGCCGATCAGATCGACCCAGTAGAACTCGTCATCGTCCGGCTCGGGAAAATCGGCCCGGCTGACCCACACGGCATAGCCGCGCAGTGCCTCGGCGACGTTGCGGTCGGGCGCGGCAGGCGAACCCGCCACCACCGTACCGCTATGCTCGCGCGACGTGCCAACGGGAAACACCAGCCAGTCTGCCGACGTTGCCAACGCGCCAGCAGGCGGCTTGAGCCACCACGTGCGGGCATTCAACAGCGCGTCGGCATCGCCGTGCAACTGGACCTTGATCCAACCGCGAATACCGTAGGCCCCACCGACATAACCCACCTCGACGAGATCGTCTGGGAGCGTCGGATTGGTGCCTGCCCCCGGGCGCATGGCTTGCAGCCGTTCAGCAACCTTTTGCGAGGTTACTTGCGTTGCGGCAGCCACAGGACCGGGCCGTGTCGATGCGGCGCGCGTCACAGCAGGAAGTGCTCGGACGGCACCGTCGATCGACGCATGCTAAAACTTAGGCAGCAGCTTTCTTGCCGTTTTGCTTCACCAGACGGGCAACCGTCGGCGAGAGTTGTGCGCCCACGCCTTCCCAGTAGGTCAGGCGGTCTTGCACGATGCGCAGACCTTCTTCGCCTTCACCGGCGAGCGGGTTGTAGAAACCGACGCGCTCGATGAAACGGCCATCACGGCGGTTACGCGAGTCGGTCGCAACGATATTGAAGAACGGGCGCTTCTTGGAGCCACCGCGGGCCAGACGGATCACGACCATGGATCTATTCCTTGAAAAACTGGGTATGCGTACAGAGAAACACGCAAGTATAGCGCAATTTCTCCGACCAAACAAACACTTAGGCGTAGCGAGCGGAGATGCCGGGCGGCACGCGCGGTAAGGACGGTACGTAAAGCCCGCCATTGTGGTCGCAGCTTGGCTTGGTGCAGTGACTGCGGCGCTCGCCAAGCTCCCCATCGAGACACTCCACGTACCGCCCGGCTTCCGTGTCGAGGTGCTGACCGACGCGATGCCGGCCGCACGTGAAATGGCGCTTTCTCCGGCCAGCATTCTTTATGTTGGGAGCCGCGCCGGCAAAGTCTACGCGATGCCATTGCAGACCCCGAATGCGCCGATCCATGTGGTGGCGTCCGGGCTGCAACTCCCTGTCGGCGTGGCATGGCGTGACGGCAACCTTATGTGTCTGCGGTTTCGCGTGTGGTGCGGCTCGATAGCATCGACAAGCGACTCAGCAATCCACCCGAGCCCGTGGTCATCAACGACAAGCTGCCGACGGAAACGCATCACGGTTGGAAATTCATTGCATTCGGGCCAGACGAAAAACTGTATGTGCCTGTTGGAGCACCCTGCAATATCCGCCGCCCGGATGAAAACCGGTACGCCAACATCATGCGCATGAACGCCGACGGCAGCGGCCTGGAACTCGTCGCGCGTGGCATTCGCAACACGGTCGGCTTCGACTGGCACCCGACCACGCACGAATTGTGGTTCACCGACAACGGCCGTGATCTGATGGGCGACGACATGCCCGACGACGAGCTGAATCGCATCACCAAACCCAATCCGCACTTCGGCTACCCGTTCTGCCACGCGGGCAACATTCCGGACCCGGAATTCGGGGCCGGACACCCATGCAGCAACTACGTGCCCCCTGTCGCCAAGCTCGGGGCGCATGTGGCGGTATTGGGCATGCGGTTTTATTCAGGGATCAGCTTTCCGGCTGAGTACCGGAACAACATCTTCATTGCCGAGCATGGCTCCTGGAACCGATCGTCGAAAGTGGGCTACCGCGTCATGCGCGTCGCACTGGACGCTGCCGGCAATGTGACGAAGCAGGAACCGTTCGCGCACGGCTGGCTGCAGGGCGAACAGGCGTGGGGACGTCCAGCAGCGGATGTGCTCGTGGCACCCGACGGCAGCCTGCTGGTGTCCGACGACTTGGCCGGCGCTGTGTATCGCATCCGCTACACCGGGAAATGACCTCGGCGCCGCCCCTTGCCATGGCAAAGCGTGCACGAAACATCTCGTTACACGGGTAACGTTCGGACAGTGGATGCCTGCTGAGTGAAGCCTTACATTGACAAGCATGAACACGCGCTGCCGATCTCTGTTGCACATACCAGAAGCACGCGGCGCGTGGCGCTTTCGAATCCTTGCCCGACAGGAGATAGCCATGCCGATTCGCGCATTGCTTCGCCCCTTGGCGGCAGGCGTTCTGATCGTCGCCTCTGCGGGCGCTGTGGCTGCCAACGCATCGGCGCGTCAAGCCGCCGTCGCCTTTGCAAAATCCGCCCTGCCCGTCTGGACGCAAACGGCACAGACGATGCCGCAGGAGCGTCCGTTGGTGGCGCAATTCTTTGCCGACACGCGTAGCGAGCAGGCGGCCCGCATCCGCGCACAAATGGAGCGCATGGAAGCGCGTGCCCGTGCCGATGATCGCCTCAATGGCCGGGTTCAACCTCGGGATGGCGGCGGCCGCGGCGACTGGCAGCAGCAGGAACGCATGCGCCAGGAACGCGGCAACGGCGACCAAGGCAACTGGCGCGGCTCGCGCCGGGGCTAAGGCCCACGCGCCGCCGCATTTCACATCCCGGAACTTGCCGGGGCACGCCTGAGTCGTACCAGAATGCTACGTGCACACGTTTGGCATGCACGCAGCATCACACCAATCACAACGACAACAGGTGCTCCAATGTCATCCCCTCTCCACCGCCATGTGCGGCTTATCCTCGGCCTGATCTGGACCACGGCCTTTATGCTGATGCTCGCTCACCTGCTCTACGGTGAAGTCGGTTCGCGCCATCAAGCACCTCGGCTACAGCAAGACGCGACGGTTTCGATGAGCGTGCCATCGCTGCGTCCGGTTCCGATTTAGTGATCCTGCCTCTCCTGCCGCAAGCGCTCCGCAGCGTTGCGCGCATCCGGCCGAACCGACGGCCTCTTCTTCCAGTTGCTGATGCGTCTTTAGGACGCGCTCCCGGCGCCGCCATTTTGGCTGCGCCGCGGTTGATGTTGGGCGTAGAATGCGCGGCGCTGTCTCTTGCCGTGTGTCCACCGCCCGCTATGCCTACGACCGCTCTCCAGAAAAAATCCAAGCTGTTGACCGTGCTGCTCGCCTTCCTGTTCGGTAGCGTGGGCGCGCATCGCTTCTACCTCAAGGGCGGACGCGACTTCTGGGCGTGGTCGCAAGTGCTTGCCATGATGCTCGGTGCGGTTGGCGTGGCGCTGCTATGGTCGACGCAGCGCGCGAGCATCCCGGGCTGGGTCTGCGCAATAATCGGTGGATCTTCAGTGCTGGCGGGCTATCTGTCTGCGCTGGTCTACGGCCTGCGCCCCGACGAAAAATGGGATGCGCAATTCAATGCCGACGGGACGCCCACGCATTCGGGCTGGCCTGTCGTATTGCTCAGCGTCCTCACGCTGATGATCGGCACGGGCCTGCTGATGGCCGGTCTCGCCATTACTTTCCAGACGTATTTCGAAACGCAGGTGCAGGCAGCGAAAGAACTGTCGCAGTAGTCAAAACAAGCTGCCCTGGCGCTCATCGACCGGTTTTCGCGGCTTGGCAGCGCGCGCCGGAGGTTTGAACTGCGAGGTATCAAGCACCAGTTCGTTGTAGCGGTGGTAACTGAAGCCGAGCCTGTCGGCGGTCTTGTAGAAACGCTGCCGCAATAAGTCCGCCCAGATGCCGGTGCCGCGCATGCGCGTGGCGAAATCCGCCTTGTAATCCTGCCCGCCGTGCAGATCGCGGATGCGGTTCATCACGCGTTGCGCCCGGTCCGGAAAATGCGCCATCAGCCAATCCTGGAACACCGCGTTCAGCTCATTCGGCAAGCGCAGCACGATGTAGCTCGCGTACGTGGCGCCCGCCTCGTGCACAGCCTCCAAAATCTGCTCCATGTGGTCGTCCGTGATGAAGGGAATCATCGGCGCGACGCTGACTCCCACCGGAATACCCGCCTCGGCCAGCGTACGAATCGTGCGCAGGCGGCGCGACGGCGTGGCGGCGCGAGGCTCCAGCTTGCGCGCCAGATCGGCGTCAAGCGTGGTGATCGTAACGGCGGCTACGACGAGGTTCTTAGCCGCCATCGGGGCAAGCAGATCGATGTCGCGCTCAATCAATGTCGACTTGGTGATGAGCCCGACCGGGTGATCGCAATCGTGCAGCACCTGTAGCACGTCGCGCGTGATGCGCAACTCGCGCTCGATCGGCTGATACGCATCGGTGTTCACGCCCAGCGCAATCGCCTCGCAACGGTAGCCGGGCTTGGCCAGCGTCTCACGCAGCACCTCGGCGGCATTGGCTTTCGCGAACAGCTTGGTCTCAAAATCGAGCCCCGGCGACAACTCCAGATACGCATGCGTGGGCCGCGCAAAGCAATACACGCAACCGTGCTCACACCCGCGATACGGGTTCAGCGACACCCCAAACGGAATATCCGGCGACTGGTTATGGCTCAGGATCGAGCGCGCGCGTTCGATGGAGACGGAGGTCTGGATGCGCGGCGGCGCGTCATCCGGATCGAGGTGCCCGACAAGCGGTTGCCAGCCGTCGTCGACGCGCGTGCGTTCGTCGCGTTCGAAGCGGCCTTGCAGATTGGAAGTGGCGCCGCGTCCCTTGCGGGGGACGTGGCGATCGGACATATCGGACACAGCGGAACAGAATGGATGCGGGGGCTTGCTGATCCTATCGCATCCGCCCCCGCCCCGCTGCGGGTGACACCGGCTACGCCTCGGGATCGAGCTTCACTTCCCAGAGCGATTTGCCGTCTAGATCGTGAAGCGACACGTGCATCGTGCGCGTGGACGGATCAATCTTGGCGCGCCCGTAATACTGCTGCAGCGCCGCTGGCGACTGGTTCTGTGGGTTGTCCTTGGGAATGCTGATGTAACGCAGGTTCGGCCCAAAGGTTTGGTCGACTTCGTTCGGCCCGAACGTGCCCGCGTTGATCGGCCCGCCGACGAATTCCCAGAACGGCTTGAACTCCGTGAACTTCGCGCGCGATGGGTGGTAGTACGTGGCCTGTGCGTAGTGCACATCAGCCGTCACCCACACCACGTTCTGGATGTTCTCCTGCTTGATGAAGCGCAGTATCTCAGCCAGTTCCAGTTCGCGGCCCGACGGCGCGCCATCATCCGCATTGGCCCAGGCTTCGTAGGTGCCCTTGGGCACGTCCGGATTCAGATCGGGCACGACCAGCGAGATCGG
Source organism: Ralstonia pickettii (assembly GCF_000607165.1). Taxonomy (GTDB): domain Bacteria; phylum Pseudomonadota; class Gammaproteobacteria; order Burkholderiales; family Burkholderiaceae; genus Ralstonia; species Ralstonia holmesii. The sequence goes on from NZ_JFZG01000006.1 coordinate 404,586, forward strand.
CATGTCGCTGGCAATCACCTTCCAAGTCGCCTTCGACTGCTTGAGCGATTGCTTGAGCCATGCCGCTTGCGCCGGGCCGAGGAAGGCCGAATCGGCATCCAGCCGGGTCTGGCGGTTCGGCGAGTTGCGCCCGCGGTAGCTACGCTCGTCCAGCATGAACACGTCGAGCAGCGGCCCGTATTGGAACGCGCGATAGATTTGCTCGGGGTCGATCGGGTTGAAGCGGAACGGGTTGTACTCGAACATCGCCTGCTTCGCGCGCGCCGCCAATAGCGACGCGCTACGCTCCTGGTAGCGCTTCTCTTCCGGGCCGATCTGCTGGCCGGGATACCAGTTGTTGCGCACTTCGTGGTCGTCCCACTGCACGAGGAACGGCACTTCAGCCGAGAACGCCCGCTTGTTTTTGTCGAGCTGGTTGTAGGCGAAGGCACCCCGATAATCGTCGAGCGTTTGTGCAACGTGCGACTTGGCCTCGGTGACGAGGTTGGTCCACATCGAGCCGTCGGGCAGCTTCACCTCGGCCTGGATCGGGCCATCGGCGTAGATCTGGTCGCCAGAGTGGATGAAGAAGTCGGGTGATTCGCGGCGCATCGCTTCGTACAGCCGATAGCCGCCAAAGCGCTCGTTGATGCCCCAGCCTTGGCCGGCTTCATCGCCAGAGAAGACGAAGCAGATCGGGCGATTGGCCGACACGGGTGCCGCGCGAAACCGGCCAGTGACGGGCTCGCTGAAGACTTTGTCGTGCACGAGATCCTGGAAGCGAACGCGGTAGAACAGGTCAGCGCCAGCGGGCAGGCCCGTCAGGTCAACGCGTGCGGTAAACCCGCCGCTTTCTAGGGCCGCTGGGCCAACGCGACGCGCGGCGTTCTTGAAGGCGGCGTCCGTCGAGTATTCGACGATCATGCGCGCAGGCCGATCGGTGCGGCTCCAGACGATGGCACTGTCGGCGGTGATATCACCGCTCATCACACCGCTAGGCAGTTGGGGGCGCAGGCGCTCGGACGTCACAGCAGCGGGCGCGACGCCCTGTGCCAGCACGTCGCCAATACGCGAGCCGAGCAGCGCGGTGCCGCTGGCGGAAACGAGGCCCTTGATAAGCGTGCGGCGGGTCGGTTTGAAGATCGGCTGGTCGGACATGCGGGCTCCGGTGTCGGTGATGAAGGTGCCGACCAGCCTAAGGCGTTTCCGTGACAACGCTACGTCACGCGGCCCCTTCCGTCACATCGATGGCGAGCGTCTCCTTGATCTCTTCCATCACGATGTAACTCTTGGACTGCACGGCGCCAGGCAACTGCAGCAGGATGTCGCCCAGCAAGCGGCGGTATTCGCTCATCTCGCGAATGCGCGCTTTGATGAGGTAATCGAAATCGCCCGACACTAGATGACACTCCAGCACCTCGGGAATGCGCAGCACCTCGCGCCGGAACTGCTCGAACATGTTGCCGGATTTGCTGCCCAGGCTGATCTCCACAAACACCAGCAGCGACGCGCCCAGCATGGCCGGGTTGAGCCGCGCGTAGTAGCCCAGGATGAAGCGTTCGCGCTCCAGCCGTTTGACACGCTCGATGCACGGCGTGATGGTCAGGCCGACCGCCTCGGACAGCTCCTTCATCGACAGCCGTCCGTCCTTTTGCAGCAGGTCGAGGATGCGCCGATCGAGCTTATCGAGGGCCCGGACGGGCTTGCGCTGGGTTCGCATGGTTGAAAACGCCTCAAAATCGAAATAGTTTCTGTTTCTGACAAATATACAGAAACAATTGCTGGTCTTGTACGAATACGATAGCGACATCTATCGCAAATGCATCTCTGGGGAGTATCACCATGCGCGTGCTCGTTCTTGGCAGCGGCGTGATTGGCGTGACCAGCGCCTATTACCTGGCCCGCGCGGGCCATGAAGTCACCATCGTCGACCGGGAAGCCGGTCCGGCGCTGGAGACGAGCTTTGCCAATGCTGGCCAGATCTCGCCGGGCTACGCGTCGCCGTGGGCCGCCCCGGGCGTGCCGCTCAAAGCCATCAAGTGGATGTTCCAGCAGCACGCGCCGCTCTCCATCCGCCCCGACGGCACGCTCTTCCAACTCAAGTGGATGTGGCAGATGCTGCGCAACTGCGACGCCGCCAGCTATGCGCAAAACAAGGAGCGCATGGTCCGCCTGGCCGAATACAGCCGAGACTGCATCCGCGACCTGCGCGCCGACACCGGCATCGCCTACGAAGGCCGCCAGCAAGGCACGCTGCAAATCTTCCGCACCCAGCAACAGCTCGACGGCGCCGCGAACGACATCGCCGTGCTCGAGCGTGCTGGTGTGCCCTACGAACTGCTTTCACGCGAAGACCTCGTGCGCAGTGAACCAGGCCTGGCCTCGACCCGCCACAAGCTGGCCGGTGGCTTGCGCCTGCCCAATGACGAAACGGGCGATTGCCAACTCTTCACCACGCGCCTCGCCGCGATGGCGGAAGGGCTCGGCGTGCGCTTCCGTTTCAACAGTACGATCAACAGCCTCATCTTCAAGAACGACGCCGTACGCGGCGCGCTGGTCGACGGCCAGCCGATCGACGCCGATCTCGTGGTCGTGGCACTGGGCAGCTACAGCACGCCGTTCCTGAAGAATCTGGTGAACGTGCCGGTCTACCCGCTCAAGGGTTTCTCGATCACCGTACCGATGACCGACGCGGCGAAGAGCCCTGCGTCCACCATCCTGGACGAGACCTACAAAGTGGCCGTGACGCGCTTTGAGGACCGCATCCGCGTGGGCGGCATGGCGCAGATCGTCGGCTATGACAAGCGCCCGGACCCGGGCAAGCGCAAGACGCTGGAGTTCGTGGTCAATGATCTGTTCCCGGGTGCCGGGGATGTGTCGCGCGCCTCGTTCTGGACCGGCCTGCGCCCGATGACGCCGGACGGCACGCCCATCGTCGGCCAGACGCCCGTGCGCGGCCTGTGGCTCAACACGGGCCACGGCACGTTGGGTTGGACCATGGCATGCGGCTCGGGCAAGCTGCTGTCGGATCTGGTGTCCGGCCGCTCGCCTGCCATCCGCTCGGATGACCTGTCGGTGTATCGCTACCTGGGCGGCACGCCGATGCCGGCAACCAAGCCTGCGCTGGCCTGATCACCTACGCTGCATGCAATAAAAAGGGAGGCCGAAGCCTCCCTTTTTTGTCCTACCGATGCCGCTTAGAACTGCACTTCCGGCATCGCACCGATCGTCTCGCCCCCCGTCAGCACGCTCTGCGCAATACCGGGTGCCTGCGTGAGCAACACGTCAGCGAACACGCGCGCGGTGGCGATCTTCGCGCCATAGAAGTTCGGGTCTTCGCTCTCGCGGTCGAGGGCCACCAGCAGCGCGCGCGCCATCTGCCAACCCGACAGCACGATCCCGCATAGGCGCAAGTAAGGCACACTGCCGGCGAACACGGCGTTCGGCTGCGTCTTGGTCTGGGCCACCACAAAACGCACCACCGATTCCATTGCCTCGCGGCCAGCAGCCAGTCGCGTACGCATCGCCTCGCAATGCGCACCGCCCTTGGCCGCCAGCGCCGCTTCCACCTTGGCGATTTCCGCGCAAATACCGAGTGCCACCGCACCACCGTCACGCACCGTCTTGCGGCCGATCAGATCGTTGGCCTGGATGGCGGTGGTGCCTTCGTAGATCGGGAGAATGCGCGCATCGCGGTAATACTGCGCAGCGCCCGTCTCTTCGATGAAGCCCATGCCGCCATGCACCTGGACACCAAGGCTTGTCACGTCGATCGACATCTCGGTGCTCCAACCCTTCACGATCGGCACCAGGAATTCGTACAGCGCTGCGTTCTGCTTGCGTGCAGCATCATCGGCAGCGTGATGGCCCGCATCGCACGCTGCAGCGGCCACGTAGGCCAGCGCGCGAGCGCTTTCGGTCATGGCACGCATCGTCAGCAGCATGCGCTTGACGTCGGGGTGGTGAATGATGGGCACGGCCTTGGCAGCAGAGCCATCTACCGGGCGGCTCTGCACGCGCTCGCGCGCATAGGCGACGGCCTTCTGATACGCGCGTTCCGACACGCCGATGCCTTGCATGCCCACCGCATAACGCGCCGCGTTCATCATGATGAACATGTATTCCAGGCCGCGATTTTCTTCGCCGACGAGCGTACCGATCGCCCCGCCGTTATCGCCAAATTGCAGCACGGCCGTCGGGCTCGCCTTAATGCCGAGTTTGTGTTCGATCGACACGCAATGCGCATCGTTGCGCGCGCCCAGCGAACCGTCTTCATTGACCATGAACTTCGGCACCACGAAAAGCGAAATCCCCTTCACGCCTTCGGGCGCGCCCGGCGTCCGCGCCAGCACAAGGTGGACGATGTTCTCGGCCATGTCGTGCTCGCCCCAGGTGATGAAGATCTTCGTGCCGAAAATCTTGAACGTGCCGTCGCCTACCGGCTCGGCGCGCGTGCGTACGAGTGCCAGATCGGACCCGGCCTGCGGCTCGGTCAGGTTCATCGTGCCTGTCCATTCGCCCGAGATAAGCTTGGGGACGAAAAGCTGTTTCTGCTCTTCGGTGCCGGCCGTCAACAACGCCTCGATGGCACCATCCGTCAGCAGCGGGCACAGTGCGAACGACAAATTCGCCGCATTCAGCATTTCGATACACGCCGTGGCGATCAGCTTGGGCAAGCCCTGGCCGCCGTATTCCAACGGGTGCTGCACGCCCTGCCAGCCGCCTTGACCGAACTGGGCGAAGGCCTCCTTGAAACCCGCGGTGGCCGTGACGACGCCGTCTTTCCAGCTACTCGGGTTGCGGTCGCCTTCCACATTGAGCGGCGCAACCACTTCACCGGTGAAGCGCGCGCTTTCTTCCAGCACGGCCTGGGCCGTATCGGCGGTGGCGTCTTCAAAGCCGGGCAGCTTGGCGACGTTGTCCAGGCCGGCCAGCTCGTTCATCACGAACAGCATGTCCTTGACTGGGGCTTGATAGGTCATGTCTCTCTCCAACTCTTGTTAAGCGCGATCAGGACAGTGCCTCATCGAGTGCGTGACGCACTCTCCTGATGGCGCTCGCGTACAAAAAAAGCCGTTTCCAAACAGGTCGGAAACGGCTCTGCGTCGGGCATTGCTGCGCGCTTCTCTTGATGCGCGCAGCGCGGTGCAATCAGCCCAGTGCGGTCACCAGCTCCGGCACGACGGCGTTCAGGTCGCCCACGAGGCCGTAGTCCGCCACCTGGAAGATCGGCGCTTCCGGATCCTTGTTGATCGCAACGATCACCTTGGAATCCTTCATGCCGGCCAAGTGCTGGATCGCGCCCGAGATACCGACGGCGATGTACAGCTGAGGCGCGACGATCTTGCCGGTCTGGCCGACCTGGTAGTCGTTCGGCACGAAGCCGGCGTCCACTGCGGCACGCGAGGCACCCAGCGCAGCGCCCAGCTTGTCCGCCAGCGGCGTCAGCACCTTTGTGTAGTTCTCACCGGAGCCCACGCCACGACCGCCCGACACGATGATCTTGGCAGCGGTCAGTTCCGGGCGATCGCTCTTCGTCACTTCGCGCGAGACGAATTGCGAGATGCCGGCGTCAGCCACGGCGGTCAGGCTTTCGGTTGCAGCGGAGCCACCGGTGGCGGCAGCAGGGTCGAATGCCGTGCCGCGCACGGTGATCACCTTCACCTTGTCGGCCGATTGCACGGTGGCAATCGCGTTGCCGGCATAGATCGGGCGCTCAAACGTGTCGGGGCTGTCGACCTTGGTGATGTCGGACAGTTGGGCCACGTCGAGCTTGGCGGCCACGCGCGGCAGGATATTTTTGCCGTAAGCGGTGGCGGGCGCCAGGATGTGGCTGTAGTTGCCGGCGATGGCCAGGGCCTGCTCGGCGACGTTCTCTGCAAGGCCATCGGCAAACTGCGGCGCGTCAGCCACCAGCACCTTGGTCACGCCGGCGATTTGCGCAGCGGCCTGTGCAGCGGCGCCGCAGCCAGCACCGGCCACCAACACGTGGACGTCACCGCCGCATTGGGCGGCTGCCGTCACGGTGTTCAGCGTCGCGGCCTTGATGGATTGATTGTCGTGTTCAGCAATAACGAGTGCGGTCATCTTGATCTGCCTGTTCGGTGTGCTTGAAGTTGCGTGCAGTTGCGGGAGGGTTACAAACCCGCCGCTTACAGCACCTTGGCTTCCGTCTTGAGCTTGGACACCAGCGTTGCCACGTCGGGCACCATCACGCCAGCGCTGCGCTTGGCGGGCTCAACCACCTTCAGCGTCTTCAGGCGCGGTGCAACGTCCACACCCAGGTCTTCCGGCTTGACTGTGTCGAGCTGCTTCTTCTTTGCCTTCATGATGTTCGGCAGCGTCACGTAGCGCGGCTCGTTCAGGCGCAGGTCGGTGGTCACCACGGCCGGCAACTTGACCGACAGGGTTTCCAGGCCGCCGTCCACTTCGCGCGTGACCGAAGCCTTGCCGTCGGCAATCTGCACCTTCGAGGCAAACGTGGCTTGCGGCAGGCCGGCCAGCGCAGCCAGCATCTGGCCGGTCTGGTTGGCGTCGTCGTCAATCGCCTGCTTGCCGAGGATGATCAGCTGCGGCTGTTCCTTGTCGACCAGCGCCTTGAGCAGCTTGGCGACGGCCAGCGGCTGCAGCTCTTCGGCAGTCTCGACCAGAATGCCACGATCGGCGCCGATGGCCATGGCGGTGCGCAGGGTTTCCTGGCACTGCGTCACGCCGCACGAGACGGCGATCACTTCAGTAGCAATGCCCGCTTCCTTCAGGCGAACCGCCTCTTCCACGGCGATCTCGTCGAACGGGTTCATGCTCATCTTGACGTTGGCCAGATCGACACCGCTGCCGTCCGTCTTCACGCGAACCTTGACGTTGTAATCGATCACGCGCTTGACTGCGACCAGGACTTTCATGCGCTCACTCCACTAATTGATAAGACGATTTTGCAAAACGCCGGCCATTATAAGGGGGGCTGGTCGCTCGCGTAATTTTTCCGAACGGTCGTGCTATTTTAACCGCGAAAATTTGCCGGACGCCAGTCAAACGTCCGGCAATCTGTTCGGTAGAACCCTCTACCGGGTCACCGAGAAATCACAAAGTGATTACCAGGCCACAATCACCGCATCTTTGTACTTCGTCTTGACGAAGGACTTCACGGCGTCCGAATGATACGCCTTCACCAGCTTGGCGACCCAGGGTTGGTCCTTGTCGACAGCGCGGATGGCGATCACGTTGGCATACGGGCCTTTCGGGCTTTCGATGGCAATGCCGTCCTTGGTCGGGTCCAGGTTGGCCTTCTCGGCGTAGTTGCCGTTGATAGCGGCGGCATCCAGATCATCCAGCGAGCGCGGCAGTTGCGCGGCATCCAACTCGACAAACTTCAGCTTCTTCGGGTTCTCGGCCACGTCCCGGGGCGAGGCCTTGAAACCGGCGTTCGGCTTGAGCTTGATCACGCCTTGCGATTGCAGCAGCAAGAGCGCGCGGCCTCCGTTGGTCGGATCGTTCGGCAGGCCGAAGCGCGCACCGTCCTTCAGCTCCTTCAGCGACTTGATCTTCTTCGAGTAGATACCCATCGGGAAGGTGATGGTCTGGCCAACGCTTACGAACTTGTAGCCGCGCGTGGCAATCTGGTCGTCCAGATACGGCTGGTGCTGATAGCTGTTGGCATCCAGATCACCGGCAGCCAGGGCGGCGTTCGGCTGGATGTAATCGTTGAACTCGACGATCTGGAGCTTCAGGCCGTCCTTCTCGGCGACCTTCTTCACTTCTTCCATGATCTCTGCGTGCGGGCCGGCGGTCACGCCGATCTTGATCGGCTTGCTCTGCGCCAGGGCGCTGCCTGAGACCAACGCCAGTGCGGCACCAAGGCTCGCGGACCATTGCAGCAGTTGACGGCGATTCATTGTGTTTCCTCGTTGTGTCTGTCGATTGGGTGATTAACGGTGGCTCAGGCGGCGCACGAGCCAATCGCCCGTCGATTGCACTGCCTGCACAAAAACGATCAGGATGACGACAACCGCCAACATGATGTCCGATTCGTAGCGTTGATAGCCGTAGCGAATGCCCAGATCGCCCAGGCCGCCGCCGCCGATGGTGCCGGCCATGGCCGAGTAGCCGACAAGACTGACGAAGGTGATCGTCAGGCCGGCGAGAATGCCCGGCATCGCCTCGGGCAACAGCACCTTGTAGACGAGTTGACCCGTCGTCGCACCCATCGATTGGGCGGCCTCGATCAGGCCGCGGTCCACTTCGCGCAACGCGGTCTCAACCAGGCGTGCAACAAAGGGAATCGCAGCAATCGTCAGCGGCACGATGGCCGCGGCGGTGCCGATGGACGAGCCCGCCAACAAGCGTGTGAACGGAATCACCGCGACCAGCAGGATGATGAACGGCACCGAGCGCACGGCGTTGACGACAAGGCCTGCCACGCGGTTGAACATCGGCGCCGACAGCACGCCGCCCGAAGTCGTCAGATACAGCAGCACGCCCAGCGGCACGCCAAACAGCGCGCCAATGCCGCCCGACACGCCCACCATGGCGAGCGTTTCCCAGAAGGCCGGCAGGAACAGATCGGTCAGGTCAGACCACATGATTGATCTCCTCGACCACCACGCCTTGCTCGCGCAGGAAGTTCATCGCGTTATTGATGTCGGCGGTTTCGCCCGACGCCAGGATCGCCAGCGAGCCAAAGGCCTGGCCCTGAATTTCGTCGATATGGCCGTGCAGGATGTTGAAGTCGAGCCCGTAGTTGCGGATCGCCTGCGCCAGCACCGGCTGGTCTACGCCTGCGCCGGTAAAGGCGAGGCGGAACAGATGATCACGACCACCGTGCTCACGTGCGGTGAGACGGCTTTCCACGCGCGCCAGAACGGAGGCCGGCAATTCCTGCGAGATCACCTCGCCGATGAGAGCGCGCGTCACGTCATGCTCGGGCTTCAGGAACACGTCGATCACGCGGCCCAGTTCCACCACCAGGCCAGCGTCGAGCACCGCCACACGGTCGCACACCTGCTTGATGACTTCCATCTGGTGCGTAATCAGCACGATGGTCAGACCCAGTTCGCGGTTGATCTTGCGCAGCAGGTCAAGAATCGAGCGCGTCGTCTCCGGGTCCAGCGCGGAGGTCGCCTCGTCGGAGAGCAGCACATCCGGCTGGCTGGCCAGCGCGCGGGCGATGCCAACGCGCTGCTTCTGGCCACCAGAAATCTGCGCGGGGTAGCGGTCCTTATGCGCAGACAGGCCCACCAGTTCCAGCAGCGGCAACACGATCTCGCGTATGCGTTCACGCGACGTACCGGCCAACTCCAGCGGCAGGGCCACGTTGTCGTACACGGTGCGTGACGACAGCAAGTTGAAGTGCTGGAAGATCATGCCGATCTTGCGGCGCGCTTGGCGCAGGCCGTCGGCATTGAGTGCGGTGAGTTCCTGCCCCGCCACGGTGACAGTGCCAGACGTTGGGCGGTTCAGGAGATTGATGACGCGGACCAGCGTGCTCTTGCCCGCACCACTGCGGCCGATGATGCCGAAGATTTCTCCCCGGTCGATGGTGAGGTCCACCTCGCGCAGCGCGTGGACGTCATGGCCGCCCGCCCCCCGGAAGTGCTGCGATATCCCCTTGAGTTCGATCATGCGTACAGACAAAAACGGCAACCGCCCTGTGCCTAGGCCGTTGCCGTCTCTTTTTTGTTTGAATGAGGCGCTAGTGTAAGGCAGGCCCTACATGCGAGGAACGATTCTTTAACGATGTCTTTATTACTTTTTCGAATGTCATCGACGATTCGTCATCGTTGAGCGCTCAAAGCTCAGCCAGCGCCTTGACATGTGCCACCACGCTGCGGCCCAGCGCGCTGAGGTTGTAGCCGCCTTCGAGGCAACTGACAATGCGGCCCTTGGCGTGCGTGCGGGCCACTTGCATGAGTTGCTTCGTGATCCACGCGTAGTCGGCCTCGACCAGGCCCATCTGTCCGAGATCGTCTTCGCGGTGCGCATCGAAACCGGCGGAGATGAACAGCATTTCGGGCTGGAACGCCTCCAAGCGAGGCACCCAAATGGTCTCCACCACTTCGCGTACGGTCAAACCGTTCGTGTAGGCCGGCAGCGGGATGTTCACCATATTGGCCGCCACCGCCTCCGTGCCGGAATACGGATAGAACGGGTGCTGGAAGATGCTGCACATCAACACGCGCGGCTCATCGATGAACGCCGCTTCAGTGCCGTTGCCGTGGTGCACGTCAAAGTCGACGATCGCCACGCGTTGCAAGCCGTGATGGTCCAGCGCATGACGCGCGGCCACAGCCACGTTGTTGAAGAAGCAGAACCCCATCGCACGGCCCGGTTCCGCATGATGACCAGGTGGGCGCACGCTGCAGAATGCGTTCTCCAGCTCGCCGGCGATAACCTTGTCGGTGGCGTCCACCGCGGCACCTGCGGCCAGTACTGCGGCCATATAAGTGTGCGGGTTCATCGAGGTGTCGGGATCGATCGGCATATAGCCGGCAATCGGCACGCTGGCCACCAACTCGCGCACGTATTCGGTGCGATGGACGCGACACAGCTGCGCCTCGGTGGCGGGCGGCGCCTCGCAGGGAACGAGCAGGTCGTCGATGCGGCTGGCGATGAGCTGGTCTTCGATCGCGCGCAGGCGGTCCGGGCATTCGGGATGGTGCGGTCCCATCTCGTGCCGGAGGAATTCGGGATGCGTGTAGAGGCCGGTCGCCATGTTGTTGTGATCCGGTGTGCTTCAGTGTCTCCAGCCGCTACGTTAGCACGGCTGCGCGACAACGCCGCGCACCCTGGGCGATCCAGCAGAGGCATCCGCTACAATGCCCCGATCCCGTATGAAGCCTGCCCATGAGCCAATCGCCTTCTTCCCGTCGTCCCATATTGCGCGCCCTGGTGGCTGGCGCAGCGCTCTCCGCGCTCTCTTTCCCGGCGCTCTCGCTGGCTGCCAAGAAAGCTGCCAAGTCGCCCAAGCGCCGCGTAGCGGTGCATGAAGAAGAGATCGACCCCGATCGTTATCGCAACAACCCACAAACGCAGGCCTTTATCGGCATGCTGGTCGCGCAGCACAACTTTGACCGGACATCGCTCGATACGCTGTTCGCGGGCACGGCCTATTCCGCAACGGTGGCGCGCCTGATCCTGCCTCCGGCCACGCCCGCGCGTCGCAGTTGGACGGCCTATCGCGGCCGCTTCATCGAGCCGATCCGCATTGGCGCAGGCGTGCGGTTCTGGCAGCAATACGGCGACACACTGCGCCGCGCCGAGAACGAATTCGGCGTGCCGGCCGACGTGATCGTGGGCATCCTGGGCGTCGAGACGATCTACGGCCGAGACATGGGCAATTTCCGCGTGATGGACGCGTTGTCCACGCTGGCCTTCGACTATCCCGACACGCCCAACCGCGAAGACCGCAGCACGATGTTCCGCAACCAACTCAAGGACTTCCTGCTCTGGTGCCGCGACACGGGCGCGGATGCGTTCTCGGTCCTTGGCTCATATGCGGGCGCAGTCGGCATTCCGCAGTTCATGCCGACCAGCATCCGCGAATACGCCGTCGATTACGACCGCGACGGCCATATCGACCTGCGCAACAGTGCGGTGGATGCCATCGGCAGCGTCGCGCGCTTCCTGCAGATGCACGGCTGGGAGCCGAACCGCCCTGTGATGTGGAACATTGCCGGCGATACCGACAGCCAGGGCATTGCGGCAGCGGCCGCAGACGGCCAGCCGTATCCTGGCATGACGTTGTCCAGGCTCACACGCGCTGGTCTGGCCCTGGCTCCGGGCGTCGATGCCGCCCGTGAGCAGGAAACCGAAGTGCTGATGATCGATCTGCCCACGCCTGGGCAGCCAACCGAATACCGCGTCGGCCTGCGTAACTTCTACGTGCTCACGCGCTACAACCGCAGCTTCTTCTACGCGGCCGCGGTGTATGAGCTGGGCCAAGCCGTACGGCAGGCGATGGAGGGGTGATCCGTCGCCCACGCAAAAAAAAGCGCAGCTTCGGCTGCGCTTTTTTCATGGCGACGCGGCGTGTCGTCAGGCGGGAAAGACACCCGTCGACAAGTAGCGATCGCCTCGGTCGCACACCACGAAAGCGATCGTCGCGTTTTCGACTTCCTCGGCCACGCGCAGCGCCACGCACAAGGCACCCGCCGCAGATATTCCACAGAAGATGCCTTCTTCGCGAGCCATGCGACGCGCCATGTGCTCGGCATCGGACTGACTTACCGGCTCGGTGCGATCGATGTACTTCGGATCGTAGATCTTCGGCATGTACGCCTCGGGCCACTTGCGGATGCCCGGGATGCGTGAGCCTTCTTCCGGCTGTGCGCCCACGATCTGGATGTCGGCGTTCTTCTCTTTCAGGAAGCGCGAGACACCGGTAATCGTGCCCGTCGTGCCCATCGCCGAAACGAAATGCGTGATGCGGCCTTCGGTGTCGCGCCACAGTTCAGGGCCGGTGGTCTCGTAGTGCGCGAGCGGGTTGTCCGGGTTGGCAAACTGATCGAGGATGACGCCCTTACCTTCCTTTTCCATTGCATCGGCCAGATCGCGTGCGTATTCCATGCCGCCCTTGACGGGGGTGAGGATGATCTCCGCGCCATAAGCGGCCATGCTTTGGCGGCGTTCCACCGACAGGTCTTCCGGCATGATCAGCACCATCTTGTAGCCACGCACGGCGGCGGCCATGGCCAGGGCAATGCCTGTGTTGCCCGACGTGGATTCGATCAGCGTGTCGCCCGGCTTGATGCGGCCACGCGCTTCGGCGTGCTTGATCATGGACAGCGCAGGGCGATCCTTGACCGAACCGGCGGGGTTATTGCCCTCGAGTTTGCCGAGGATGACATTGCCGCGGCGCGCGTTGCCTTCGCCGGGAATGCGCTGGAGCTGAACCAGCGGCGTGTTGCCGATGGTGTCTTCAATGGTGAGATAGGCCATGATGCGTGGGGGACGGGAATCAGAGCATTGTAATGCAGCCCAAATCCCTCCCCCGCACATGGCAAAACGCCCCGCTCGGGGCAGGGCGTTGTCGGCAGATGATCGCAGACTTATTTCTTCTTCGCGTCCTTGCCGTCCTTCTTGGCTGTGGCCGGCGCCGCTGCCGGAGCACCGAACGTCAAACCTTCGTTCTCCAGCTTGACGAGCGTCTTGTCGCCAATGCCGGACACGCGAGCCTTGAAGTCGGCGGCGTCCTTGTACGGACCGTTCTTGGTGCGCTCTTCAATGATCGACTTGGAACGCTTGGGACCGATGCCGGACAGCGTCTCGAGCGCAGCATGATCTGCAGTATTCACATCTACCGCGGCCCACGAGACCGACAGCATCGACAGCGACATCAATGCAGTGGCCAACAACTTCTTCAACATGTGCTTCTCCTTGGTATAGGGAACAAAAAAACCGCCACGTGAGCGGCGGTTTCGGCACATCTTAAAGAGCATCTTGGCGATGCTGCAGCGCGCGGACAAAAAGTCACACGCTGTCTTATTGTTGAGGTGCTATGCGATCAGGCCGGCTGCTTCAACAGCCACTCGCAGTAACGTTCGACGCCTTCCTGGACCGTCAGGAACGGCGCCGTGTAGCCCGCCGCGCGCAGGCGCGACTGGTCCGCCTGCGTGAAGCACTGGTACTTGCCGCGCAACGCATCCGGAAATTTCACGTACTCGATCAGGCCTTCCTGTGCCAGTTCTTCGGTGGAAAGCGCCGGTTTGCCTTCCGCTGCGCGCAACGTGTTCACGACCGTCGTGGCGATGTCGTTGAACGGCTGCGCGCGGCCCGTACCGAGGTTGAAGATGCCCGACTTGTCCGGATTGTCGAAGAAGAACAGGTTGACCTTCACCACATCTTCCACGGACACGAAATCGCGCATTTGGCCACCTTGCGGGTAGCCGTTGTACTCGCCGAACAGCTTGACGGTACCTTCTGCGCGGAATTGGTTGAAGTTGTGGAACGCCACAGACGCCATGCGACCCTTGTGCTGCTCGCGCGGACCGTAGACGTTGAAGTAGCGGAAGCCGACGATCTGCGACAGCGCCGTCGGCATGACACGGCGCACGATCTGGTCGAACAGCAGCTTGGAATAGCCGTACACGTTGAGCGGCCGCTCGAACTCGGGCTCTTCGCGGAACGTTTCCGACGCGCCGTATGTGGCTGCCGACGACGCATAGAGGAACTGCACGCCTTGGTCCAGGCACGCGCGCATCACCGCCAGCGAGTAGCGGTAATTGTTGTCCATCATGTAGCGGCCATCGGTCTCCATGGTGTCGGAGCAGGCGCCCTCATGGAAGATCGCGCGGACCTTGCCGAACTCGCCGCGGGCAAAGCGTTCGACAAAATCGGTCTTGTCCAGGTAGTCGCTGATCTGGCAGTCGACGATGTTCTTGAACTTGTCGGCCCGCGTGAGGTTGTCGACGGCGATGATGTCGGTCTCGCCGCGCTCGTTCAGGCCTTTGACGATGTTGGCGCCGATAAAGCCTGCCGCGCCGGTGACGATGATGGTCATGATCCGTTGATCAGGTGATCAGTTGAAGAGTTCTGCGTGGGTGACGACAGCCGTGCCCAGCTTGCCGACCACGATGCCGCCTGCGCGATTCGCGTACTGCACGGCTTCCTTGATGTTGGCGCCCGCGCCCAGCAGCGTGGCCAGTGTGGCGATCACGGTATCGCCGGCGCCGGAGACGTCGAACACTTCGCGCGCCTGCGCCGACACGTGCAGCACCTCGTGCTCCGTGTAGAGCGTCATGCCTTCTTCCGAGCGGGTGAGCAACAGCGCCTCGAGCTGCAACTCGCGACGCAGGTTCTGTGCACGGATGGTGAGGTCCTGCTCCGATTTCCATGAACCCACCACCTGGCGCATCTCGGCACGGTTGGGCGTAATCATGGTGGCACCCTTGTAGCGCGAATAGTCATCGCCCTTCGGGTCGACCAGCACGCGGCGGCCCGCTTGGCGCGACGTCTCGATCATCTTGCCGACGTGCGTGAGACCGCCCTTACCGTAGTCCGACAGCACCACCACATCGTGCTGCGGCACTAGCGTGGCGAAACGATCAAGCACCGACATCAGCACTTCGTGCGTGGGCGCGTTCTCAAAATCGACGCGAATCAATTGTTGCTGACGTGCCAGCACGCGCAGCTTGATCGTCGTGTTGACCGCCGGGTCACGATGCAGGTGACCCGTAACGTGGCTCTCGCCAAGCAGCGTTTCGATGGTGCGGCCCGGCTCGTCGTCGCCAATCACCCCGAGCATGGTGGCCTGCGCGCCCAGTGCCGCCACGTTGCGCGCCACGTTGGCGGCACCACCCAGGCGTTCTTCCTGACGCTTGATCTGCACGACCGGTACCGGTGCTTCCGGCGAAATCCGATCGACGTCTCCAAACCAGTAGCGGTCGAGCATCATGTCGCCGACCACGAGAATGCGGGCGGCGTGGATCTGTTCGGAAGCGAGCGTGGTCATGGGTCTGGGCGTCGGCAGCGGCCGGTGGGTCTCGGTGATTACGATTGGGTGGAGCGCCCGATGGCCTGGTATTCAAAGCCCGCGTCGCGCATGGCTTGCGGCTCGAACAGGTTGCGGCCGTCGAACACCATCGGGGTCTTCAACAGGGCCTTCACGGCGTTGAAATCCGGGCTACGGAACGCCTTCCACTCGGTCACGATGACCAGCGCGTCGGCATTCTTGAGCGCGTCCATCTGACCGGCACAGAACGTCACACGTTCCAGTTGCTCGGCAGAAAGATCGAGTGCCAACGCGTGGCGGGCTTCTTCCATCGCAACCGGGTCATACACTTGCACCCGCGCGCCACGCGCCAGCAGCGCAGCAATCAGGATGCGGCTCGGTGCTTCGCGCATGTCGTCGGTGTTCGGCTTGAAAGCCAAGCCCCAAATGGCGAAGGTGCGGCCGGTCAGGTCGGCGCCCATGCGGTCTTCGATCTTGTCGACCAGCACTTCCTTCTGCTTGTCGTTGACCGCTTCAACGGCTTCCAGCACGTGCAGCGTCTGACCGTACTCCTGCGCCGTGCGCACCAGCGCCTGCACATCCTTCGGGAAGCACGAACCGCCGTAACCAGTGCCGGCGTAGAGAAAGCTGTAGCCGATACGCGGGTCTGAGCCGATGCCCAGGCGAACGAGTTCGATATCCGCGCCCACCTTGTCGGCCAGATTGGCCATCTCGTTCATGAACGAGATGCGCGTGGCAAGCATTGAATTGGCGGCGTACTTGGTGAACTCGGCGGAGCGCACGTCCATGTAGAACGTGCGTTCGTGGTTGCGGTTGAACGGCGCGTAGAGGGTGCGCATGATGGCCTTGGCGCGTAGGCCGTCGTTATCGCCATACGTGCCGAGCACGATGCGGTCCGGGCGCATGAAATCGTCCACCGCGGCGCCTTCTTTCAGGAACTCCGGGTTCGACACCACCGAGAAGCCGACGTCCGACTTGCCGCGCGTTGCCAGTACTTCACCAACCGCAGCGCGCACCTTGTCGCCCGTTCCCACCGGCACCGTCGATTTGTCGACGATCACCTTAAAGCCCGTCATGTGCTGGGCGATGTTGCGGGCGGCCGCGAGCACGTACTTCAGGTCGGCCGAACCGTCTTCATCTGGCGGCGTGCCCACAGCAATGAACTGCACGTCGCCGTGCGCCACGCTGGCAGCCACGTCGGTCGAAAACTGGATGCGGCCGGCCGCGCGATTGCGCTCGATCAGCTCCTTCAGACCCGGTTCGTAGATGGGCACGCCGCCGGCGTTGAGCAGATCGATCTTCTTCTGGTCGACGTCGAGGCAGAACACATCGTTGCCCAGCTCTGCCAGACAAGCGCCGGTGACCAGACCGACATAACCGCTACCGATGATGGTGATTTTCATACGAACACTTAAAGATTAAAAAAGCGCCAGCGCGGCCGCTACAAACACGCCACGCCGGACTGAGTTACATGCTGGCGCCGCCGCTGCCGCCGAGCGTCTCGGTCCGGCGCGGTGCATACGTTTCCCAGCGGTTGCAGCCGGGGCATTGCCAATAGAACAACCGCGCCCGGAAACCACACTCCTGGCAGGTATAGCGCGCCAGATTGCGCGTACGGCTTTGCAGCAGATCGCGAATGGCGCCGAGATCCTGCGCGCGCTGAATGTCGGCATTGCTGCCCGCTTCAACGGGGTCTGCCAGCGCACTTTCGGCTACATCGGCCGTCGCGGGCGCTTCATGGCCAACCGCCTCAGACGCCCGTGTCGCTTCGGCTTCCACCAGCCGCGTCAACGCCATCAACGAGGGCTGACGACGGATCTGGTCGCGCATCAGCGCCACGGCATCGTCGATACCGTGGACATCCAGTTCGTATTTGTAGACGGTGTCGAGCAGTTCGGGGCCCAGGCGCGCATCCATCTTGGAGCGCAGCCAAGCGAGTCCCTCGGCGGCACGGCCAAGCTGCGTGTACGCCTTCATCAGGCGTTCAGCCACCAGCGGCAAGAACGCCGTGTTTTGTTGTTCAATGCTGCGCCAACGCTTGATGGCGCCTTCAACATCGCCCCGCCCTTGCGCCACATCGCCCAACTGGATGGTAGCGCGCACGTTCTTGGGATTTTCCTGCAGGGCACGTTCCAGCCACTCGACGGCAGTCGGCACGTCCTTGCGCTGCAGCGCTTCCTGCGCGACCTCGCAGCAGAACTGCGCAATCTGCACGGCGTAATCCTTGCCTTGCAGCTTTTGCAATTCGCGCGCTGCGTCAATGGCCTTGCGCCACTCCTTCTCGATTTCGTACAACTCGAGCAGCACGCGCTTGGCCGGCTCGGCGAATGTGCCTTCCATCAGCATCCGCAGGGATTCCTCTGCGCGATCCAGCAGGCCCGCGCGCAGGAAATCCTGTCCCAGTTCAAACAACGCGTGATCGCGCTCATTGGGGGGTAGATCGGGACGGTTGACGAGATTTTGGTGAACGCGGATAGCGCGTTCGGTTTCGCCGCGCCGGCGGAACAGGCTACCGAGCGCAAAGTGCAGCTCCGTGGTCTCCGGGTCGAGACGCGCAACTTCAATGAAAGCGTCGATGGCCTTGTCCGGCTGCTCGTTGAGCAGGAAATTCAGACCCTTGAAATACGAACGCGGCAGCGACGATTGTTCGGTGCGCAACTGGCGGGCATCGAGCCGAGCAGCCACCCAGCCCAAGCCAAACACCAGGGGGATGGCCAGCAGCCACCAGAGATCAAAATCCATGCGTCAGACCTTGGGGCCGGGAACGTGATACGGAGAATCGGCGACCACGGGCGTCGGCACCTCGGTCACCTCTTCGGCCTTCTTCATGCGACCGATCTGGCGACGCAAGCGGCTTGCCGTAAAGCGATGCCGCATCACGCGCGGTGCCATCGCCAGCATGGCCAACAAGATGCCGGCGACGAAGAATGCCAAGGCGATCAGGATCAACGGTGCATGCCAGACCACGCCAAACGGGAGCACGAGCGAGACTTCCGCCGTGTTGTGCAGTGCCAGCACGAAGAGCAGCACGAACAACAGAATGCGGATGACCCAGACGAGAAATTTCATGCGGATTCGGAAACGGACGGCGGTGAACAGCCGGAAACGGCGCGATTGCCGGGTTGTGCCGCATTGTAGCGGATTCATATGGCGGCCAGCCACGCCGGGCTTGGCGGCAGACAAGCATCGTCGGAATAAAAAACGCCCCGACAAGCGGGGCGTTCTTGAAACTACCAAGTGCTACCTAGGCTTAGCGCGACATGGCTAGCGGCACCACCGTGTCTACCGGAAAACCGGCAGTCTGGCGGGTGCTGTCAGTCTGTCGCACGGCCTTTACAGCCGCAAGCGACACGGCAGGCTCGCCCTCCGAAGAAGGCTCGCCTTGTCGCTCCAGGCTGCGGTCAACCCGTTCGCGCAACTCCTTGCCTGCCTTGAAGTGCGGCACCCGCTTCTCGGGTACCAGCACCTTCTCGCCCGACTTGGGATTGCGACCGACACGCGGCGGACGACGATTCAGACCGAAACTTCCGAATCCGCGGATCTCGATGCGGTGGCCGTCCGCCAAGGCGTCGGACATCGCATCCAGGATCGTCTTGACCGCGATATCGGCATCCCGCAGCAGCAGCTGCGGGAAGCGGGCGGCCAGCTTTTCCACGAGTTCGGACTTGGTCATGGGCATCTTGCGCGCGTCCTCGTCGTTCTTTAGGGTCGACCCGGTTGATGCTTACTGATTGGTTTCGTTCAGCTTGGCCTTCAGGAGCGCGCCGAGGTTCGTGGTACCAGCTGCGCCGGTATCCGCCGAGAACTTCTGCATCGCTTCCTGTTGGTCAGCGCTGTCCTTCGCCTTGATGGAGACGTTGATGTTGCGCGACTTGCGATCGATGTTGACGATCATCGCGGTCATCGTTTCGCCTTCCTTCAGCACGTTGCGGGCATCTTCCACGCGGTCGCTCGAGATTTCCGAGGCGCGCAGGTAGCCTTCAACGTCGTCAGCCAGCTGCACCACGGCACCCTTCGGATCAACGGCCTTGATCGTGACCTGCACGATCGAACCCTTGTCATTGGTCGAGATGAAGTTGTTGAACGGGTCGCCCGACAGTTGCTTGATACCCAGCGAGATGCGTTCCTTGTCGACGTCGATGGCCAGCACAACAGCTTCCACTTCGTCGCCCTTCTTGTACTTGCGAACGGCTTCTTCGCCAGTCTCTTGCCACGACAGGTCCGACAGGTGCACCAGGCCGTCAATGCCGCCCGGCAGACCGATGAACACGCCGAAGTCGGTGATCGACTTGATCTGGCCAGCCAGCTTGTCGCCCTTCTTCTGGTTGCGTGCGAAATCGTCCCACGGGTTGGCCTTGCACTGCTTCATGCCCAGGCTGATACGACGCTTGTCTTCGTCGATATCCAGAACCATGACTTCCACTTCGTCGCCCAGTTGGACAACCTTCGACGGGGCCACGTTCTTGTTGGTCCAGTCCATTTCCGACACGTGGACCAGGCCTTCGATACCAGCTTCGATCTCGACGAATGCGCCGTAGTCGGTCAGGTTGGTCACCTTGCCGAACAGACGGGTGCCTTGCGGGTAGCGGCGCGAGATGCCGACCCACGGATCTTCGCCCAGTTGCTTGACGCCCAGCGAAACGCGGTTCTTCTCTTGGTCGAACTTGAGGATCTTGGCGGTGATTTCCTGGCCAACCGACAGCACTTCGCTCGGGTGACGCACACGACGCCATGCCAGGTCGGTGATGTGCAGCAGACCGTCGATGCCACCCAGATCCACGAACGCGCCGTAGTCGGTGATGTTCTTGACGATACCGTTGACGATCGCGCCTTCCTTGAGCGTCTCCATCAGCTTCTGGCGCTCTTCGCCCAGCGTAGCTTCAACCACGGCACGGCGCGACAGCACAACGTTGTTGCGCTTGCGGTCCAGCTTGATGACCTTGAATTCGAGGGTCTTGCCTTCGTACGGCGTGGTGTCCTTGATCGGACGCACGTCGACGAGCGAACCCGGCAGGAATGCACGAATACCGTTGACCATGACGGTCAGGCCGCCCTTGACCTTGCCAGTCACCGTACCGGAGATGATCTCGCCGGATTCCAGTGCCTTCTCAAGGTTCAGCCACGAAGCCAGACGCTTGGCCTTGTCGCGCGACAGGATGGTGTCGCCGTAGCCGTTTTCCAGCGCGTCGATTGCGACCGAAACGTAGTCGCCGACTTGCACTTCCAGCTCGCCCTGGTCGTTCAGGAATTCTTCGACCGGAACAAAAGCTTCAGACTTCAGGCCCGCGTTCACAACGACGAAGTTGTGGTCGATACGCACAACTTCCGCAGAGATCACTTCGCCAGCCTTCATATTGGACTTGGCGATCGACTCTTCGAACAGGGCGGCAAAAGATTCGTTAGTTTGGGACATAAAAAATAGGCATCCGCAGAACATGCCTCGCATTGCTTTCGCACAGAATGGGCGAAGACACGCATGCGGGGTTATAAGTTGAACAACCGCCGGCGGCGACATGCCACCGGCACCGATCGAACCGGTTCAGCCGAGTCAGTTCGCCTTGTTGGCGCCCTGCACTTGGCGGTACCAGTCCAGTACCTGCGCGACCACTTCATCGACCGTCATGTCGGACGAATCCAGTTGCCGCGCATCTTGCGCCGGACGCAGCGGCGCGACACTACGGGTGCGATCCCGCAAATCACGCGCCTCCAAGTCCTGCGAAAGACTTTCCACTGTAGCAGAAAAACCCTTTGCAATCAATTGTTTATAGCGCCGCTCGGCGCGTGCCTGCACGCTTGCCGTCAGGAACACTTTGAGCACCGCTTCGGGGAAAACCACCGTGCCCATATCGCGGCCGTCGGCCACGAGACCGGGCGCTTCCAAGAACGCCCGCTGACGTGCGTGCAACGCCTCACGCACCGCGCCATGCACGGCGATCGCCGAAGCTTGGTTGCCAACGGACTCATGGCGCAGCGCCAAACTCACATCCTCGCCCTTGAGCCAGATGTGATCTGCCTTGAAGCGCACATCGAGTTCGCGTGCGATACGCACAAGACTCTCAACGTCGTGGTCGTCGATGTTCTCGCGCATGCTGGCGAGCGCCACCAATCGGTACAGCGAGCCGCTATCTAGCAGGTGAAAACCGAGCAGATCAGCGATCTGGTGAGCGACCGTGCCCTTGCCAGATGCGGTCGGTCCGTCGATGGTGATGACCGGATACGGCATGGAAGCAGCGGTTTCGGACATGATGAACTCGGGCAGTTAATTGCGATTCAAGCGGTGATGCCGCCGAACGCCGTGAAATATTCCGGGAACGTCTTGGCGACGCAGCGCGGGTCATTGATACGCACGGACACTGGGCCGAACGCCGCCAGTGAGAAAGCCATCGCCATGCGGTGGTCATCGTAGGTGTCGATGCCGCCGGCCGGCGGGGTCCATTGCGACGGAGGCGTCACGCGAATGTAGTCGGGACCCTCCTCCACCTCGGCGCCAAGCTTGCGCAGTTCCGTAGCCATGGCGCTCAGCCGGTCGGTCTCCTTGACGCGCCAGCTCGCAATATTGGTCAGCGTGGTCGTGCCGTCGGCAAACAGTGCGGCCACCGCCAGCGTCATTGCCGCATCTGGAATGTGATTGCAATCCAACTCGACGGCGTGCAGCTTGCCGTCGTCCCGCTCGGCGCCCCGCACTTCGATCCAGTTGCCGCCGGCCATGACGTTGGCGCCCATGCGGTTAAGCGCGTCGGCAAAGCGGACGTCGCCCTGGATGCTAGACATGCCCACACCCTCCACACGCACCGGCCCACCACCAAGCGCGCCGGCGGCCAGGAAGTACGACGCGGACGAAGCATCGCCTTCCACAAAGATCTCACCCGGCGCCTTGTAGGCAACGCCGGTCGGCACGGTGAACGACGCCCAGCCGTCGCGCACGACCTGCACGCCGAAGCGCGCCATCAGGTTCAGCGTAATCTCGATATAGGGCTTGGAAATCAACTCGCCAACCACTTCGATGGTGACATTGCCGGCAGACTCGACCAGCGGCAGCGCCATCAGCAATGCCGTCAGGAACTGGCTTGACACATCGCCGCGCACGCGGATCGGTGCGTCGATCTTGACCGGTGCGGCGTGGATCGCCAGCGGCGGATAGCCAGCGTTGCCCGTGTAGTCGATGCGCGCGCCAACTTGGCGCAGCCCGTCGACCAAGTCCCCAATCGGCCGCTCGTGCATGCGCGGCACGCCGTGCAGCGTGTACTCGCCGCCTTGCAGCGCCAGCGCGGCCGTCAGCGGGCGGATGGCTGTGCCGGCGTTGCCCATGAACAGATCAGCCGACTTGTTCGGAAAGCGGCCGCCAGTGCCGGTGACACGGTATGCGTTGTCGCCCAGGCCCTCGACCGAGACGCCCAGCTTGCCAAGCGCATCGAGCATGACGCGCGTGTCGTCAGAGTCGAGCAGGTCGCGCACCGCGGTTTCACCCTGCGCGAGTGCAGCCAGCAGCAGCACACGGTTGGAGATGCTCTTCGAGCCCGGCAGCTTGATGGTGCCGCGCGCCGTCTTCAGCGGACCGACGTCCAGATATTCCATGAATCCACTCAGTTCAAAACAAACGTTATTCCGGTTGTGCGCCAGTGGCATTTCCCGGTGCCGCACGTTGCGGCCACGCCAAGCGCGCTTCGCTGGCACGGCGGAACACGCGCTCGAGCGCGACACCGTCGCGCTCCGCAATCATCGCCTTCAGACGCCCGATCACCGCTTCGTACGTTGTGAGTTCGCGCAGCAGCGCATCGCGATTCGACAGGCAGATGTCACGCCACATCTCGGGCGATGATGCGGCGATGCGCGTGAAATCGCGGAAGCCGCCACCGGCAAAATCGAGCTTGAGCGCCCCGTCTTCTGCATTGATGATCTGCGCGACCAGCGCATATGACAGCACGTGCGGCAGGTGGCTGACGGCGGCGAACACGGCGTCGTGCTGCACGGCCGACATGATGTGGCAATACGCTCCCGCCGCCTCCCACATCGCCTGCACACGGGCAACGTCGCTGCGCCGATTTTCCTGCAGGGGGCAAAGCACGGTCTTTTTGCCGACATAGAGATCGGGCAGCGCAGCCTCCACGCCGTTCAACTCGCGGCCGGCAATCGGGTGGGCCGGAACGAACTGGCTGACCTGATCCCCCAGCGCCGTCTTGGCGGCCATGATGACGTCTGACTTGGTGCTGCCGGCATCCGTGACGATGGTGTCCGGGCCCAGATGCGGCTGCATGGCGAGCAACAATGGCAGCGTCTGCGCGACGGGCGCGCACAGCACGACCATGTCGGCGCCGCGCACGGCCTCTTCCATCGGCAAGGCTTCGTCGATCACGCCAAGACGGATCGCCGCCTCAAGCGACGCGGCCGATCGCCCGACGCCTACGACATGCCCAACCACCCCCGCACGACGCAAGCCCAGCGCCAGTGAACCGCCGATCAGACCGACGCCGACAATCACCAACCGGGAACTGGAAAAAGAAGAGGCCACAACACCGCCCTGCCAGAAAAAAGCAAAGCGGCATTGTAGCCCGATGTGCGCGGCGCCCGAGCCTGATACGGGGCGCTGCAGCGGTTGCGATAGAAGTTACGCGGCGGCTTTTTCCTGCGCCAGCGCCACTTCGAGTGCATCGATGAAGGTGGCGTTTTCTTCTGGCAAGCCGATGCTGATGCGCAGCCATTGCGGCAAGCCGTAGTTGCCGACCGGACGCACGATCACACCTTGCTTGAGCAACGCAAGGTTCACACGCGCACCGGCGCCAGTGTCATCGCCCACGCGCACCAGCACAAAATTGCCCGAAGACGGCACGTACTGAAGGCCCAACCGATCAAACGCGTTCGTCAGCTGCACGTAGCCGGCAGCGTTCAGTTCAGCCGATTGCCGCAGGAATTCCGCGTCATTGAGCGCCGCCACAGCAGCGGCCTGCGCCAGGCTATTTACGTTGAAAGGCTGGCGGATGCGGTTGAGCAGATCGGTCAACTGCGGCTGCGCGATGCCATAGCCGACACGCAAGCCAGCCAGCCCGTACGCCTTGGAGAACGTTCGCGACACCAGCAGGTTCGGGTACTGGCGCACCCAGGCAGTGGAGTCGTACTGCTGGTCGGGCTTGAGGAACTCGTTGTACGCCTCGTCCAGCACGACGACGACCGTCGGCGGCACCTTGGCCAGGAACGCCGCAATCTCGTCGGCCGACAGAAACGTGCCGGTAGGGTTGTTCGGGTTGGCAATGTAGATCAGACGCGTGTCCGGCGTAATTGCCGCGGCCATCGCATCGAGGTCATGGCCGTACTCGCGAGCCGGCACCTCGATGGCGCGCGCACCCACCTCCTGGGCTGCCAGCGCATACACGGCAAAAGAGTGCTGCGCATAAATCACAGCCTGCCCCGGCGATACCAGCGCGCGCGCCGCCAGTTCGAGGATGTCATTGCTACCGTTGCCGAGCGTGATCCATGTTTCCGGCACGCCAAACCTGGCATGCAACGCCGCCTTCAGGCTGAAGCCGTTGGCGTCCGGATAGCGCGCCAGCTCGTCAATGGCCGAGGCCATCGCGTTCTTGGCTGACTGCGGCATGCCCAGCGGATTTTCGTTGGACGCCAGCTTGACGATGCGCGCGGCATCCAGACCAAACTCGCGTGCCACTTCGGAAATCGGCTTGCCGGCCACATAAGGGGCGATGGCGCGGACATACTCGGGGCCGAACTGCAAAGACATGGGGTGCTCCTCTGTTATCGACGCTCTGCCCGTGCAGAGCGCCTTGAATCCCTCAATGTGCCGAGGGATAGGACCCCAACACTTTGAAATACGCCGCGTCGTGACGCAGCTTTTCCAGCGCGCGCGCCACCTGCGGGTCACGCTGATGGCCTTCTACGTCGACGTAGAAGTAGTACTCCCACGCGCCGCTGCGCGCCGGACGCGACTCGAAGCGGCACATCGACACGCCGTTCTCTGCCAACGGCGCCAGCAACTTGTAGACAGCGCCGGCCTCGTTCGGCACTGACAGGATCAACGATGTCTGATCGCGTCCGCTCGGCTCCGTCTCGTAGTTGCCGATCACGACAAAGCGCGTGCGGTTGTGCGGATCGTCTTCTACGTTGGCACGCACCACGTGTAGGCCGTAGCGGTTGGCCGCCTGCACGCTTGCCAGCGCCGCAACGGTTTCGTCCTCGCCAGCCATGCGCGCTGCCTCAGCGTTGCTCGACACAGCCTCGCGGGGCAAATTCGGATAGTTCGTGTTCAACCACCGTTGGCACTGGGCCAGCGCCTGCGCATGCGCACGCACCACCTTCACCTGCGACATGTCGCCCGTCTTGTGCAGCAAGTTATGGTGCACCCGCAGCGCGATCTCGCCGCTGATCTTCAGCGACGTCTGCAAGAACAGATCGAGCGTGCGCGACACCACGCCTTCCGTCGAATTCTCGACCGGCACCACACCGCAATCGACCGTGCCGGACTCCGCCGCACGAAACACCTCGTCGATGCTCGGGCACGGCATCGGCTGGATCTCGTGGCCGAAATGCGCGATCACCGCCTGCTCCGAGAACGTGCCCGCCGGGCCGAGGTAGCCGATGCGCAGGGCCTGTTCCAGACCACGGCAGGCGGACATCACCTCGCGCCAGATGGCGGCGATGCTCTCGTCGTGCAGGGGCCCTTGGTTGCCTGACTGCATCTTGCGGATGACCTGCAGCTCGCGGTCCGGCCGGAACGCCGGTGACGAATAGCGCTTCTTCACCTCGCCCACTGCCTGCGCCACCTTGGCACGGTCGGAGAGCAGCGTAAGCAGCTGGTTGTCAATTGCGTCGATCTGCGTGCGCAACGGCGCAAGCTCCGCCGCCAATGCGGCGTCCTTGTTTTGCTTCGTATCGTCTGACTGACTGGTCATTGTAGGAATCTGGTTCGGCAACGGATTGCAAATTGCCGCGCGAAGCGGGCGCTTCGCGCAATGTTCTGCCGTGATTGAGAGTCAGCCTTACGCAGACACTCGTTCAAACTCACGCATGAAGTCGACCAGCGCCTCTACGCCTTCCAGCGGCATCGCGTTGTAGATGCTTGCCCGCATGCCGCCCACGGACTTGTGGCCCTTGAGCTGCACCAACCCGCGCTCGCGCGCCTGCGTGAGGAACGCCTCGTTGCGCGACTCGTCGTTGAGGAAGAACGGCACGTTCATGCGCGAACGGCACGTCGGATGGATTTCGTTGCGGTAGAAGCTGCTGGCGTCGATGAAGTCGTACAGCATCTTCGACTTGATGATGTTGCGCGTCTCCAGCGCCTCAACCCCGCCCTGGCGCTTGATCCACTGGAACACGAGCCCCGCGATGTAGATGGCGTAAGTGGGCGGCGTGTTGTACATCGAGCCGTTCTCGGCCACGAGGCGCCAATTGAATGCCGAGGGGCACAGCGGGTGGGCGTGCCCCAGAAGATCCTTGCGGACGATGGCAATCGTCAGGCCGGCAGGGCCGATGTTTTTCTGCGCGCCGCCGTACAGGACCTGATAGCCGCTCCAGTCGATCGGCCGCGAGAGGATGTGGCTCGACACGTCGGACACCACCACACGCCCGTGCGCCTGACCGACGTCTGGCGTCTCCTGATATTCAACGCCAACAATGGTTTCGTTCGTGCACAGGTGCACGTAGGCCGCGTCCGACGACAACTTCCAGCTCGATACATCCGGGATCTTGTGGAAGCGCTCGGCCTCGCTGGTGGCAGCGATGTTCACCTCGCCATACTTGCGCGCTTCTTGCTGTGATTTGACCGACCACGTGCCGGTGACGACGTAGTCAGCCTTCGGCGCATCCGCCGACAGCCGACGCATGAGGTTCAGCGGCACGATGGCGTTTTCGGCGATGGCGCCGCCTTGCAGGAAGAGGATTTCGTAGTTGTCCGGCACCGCAAGCAACTGCCGCAAATCGCCAAACGCGGCTGCCAGGATGCTTTCAAATTCCCGGCCGCGATGGCTCATTTCCATCACGCTCATGCCGCTGCCGTGCCAGGAAACCATCTCCTCTTTCGCCTGTTCCAGCACCTCGAGCGGCAACACCGCCGGACCTGCCGAAAAGTTGTACACGCGCGCCTGGCTGGCTTGAAGGGCTCGATCCGCTTGGTTCATAGGGCGAAGGGCAAAAGAAAAATGGCTGTCTGGGCGCAAACCCAAACAGCCATTATCTACCAACTGGCAGGGCGACGGGGATTGCGCCCCGATCGTCCGCCTATGCCGGCTAATTACTTCGCAGCGGCGGCAACTTCCTTGTCAGCCATGTCGCGCATCTTCTTGCCGACTTGCGGACCGTACTTCTGCATCACGTTGCCCCACACTTCCTGCATGGCCTTGCCTTGGTTGGCCATGAACTTCTGGCCGCTCGGCGTCTTCAGGAATGTGGTCAAATCTTTGATTTCCTGGGTCGAGTAGTACTTGCCCAGCGAGTCATAGTGGGCTTGCAGAGCGTCCTTGCGGAAGGCTTCCGTGTCGAAATCCTTGCCAGCACCGTCGGTCATGCGCTGCACGGCGCCGTTCTTCTTCAGCTTGTCGACAGCAGCTTGCTTCTGCTTGTCGTTCAGAGTCTTGTTCTCGACCAGCGCCTGCTCCAGCACTAGCGGGGCTTCCTGCTTAGCGCCATTGGCCAACACTTCACCCTGACCCTTGATGGCTGCATCAACGTTCATCGTCGTCAGCAGATCTTTGATGGCAGCCGTCTTGTCCGCGTCGCCAGCCTGCGCGAACGCAAACAGCGGAGCGAAACCGGCCACTACGATCAGATGTTTGAGTTTGAGACTCTTGTGCATTGTTGCTCCCTTGAGATAAGCGTTGCGTTTAGGCCGGGCGTGTGACGCAAAAGTTCCAAGCCCTTGCCGCGCACAGGTCCGGCATCATGACAGAACTGCGCCTAACGGCAAGCAAAAGATGTTTCTAATTATGTCTCGCTGCTGTCATCCACCTGTGCATCGGCACCCGGGGCGGCATCCGCCGCATCGGCACCCTCAACACCGTCCGCACCTTCAGCATCGGACTCCATCACGCGTTGCAGCCCGGACAGCTTGTTGCCCTCACCCACCGAGATGAGCGTGACGCCCTGCGTGGCACGACCCATTTCACGGATCTCGTCCACCCGTGTGCGGATCAGCACGCCGCCCGTCGTGATCAGCATGATCTCGTCTTCAGGCGCCACCAGCGCGGCGGCCACCACCTTGCCGTTACGCTCGGAGGTCTGGATGGCGATCATGCCCTTCGTCCCGCGGCCATGTCGCGTGTATTCCGAGATCGGCGTGCGCTTACCGTAGCCGTTCTCGGTGGCGGTCAGCACGCTGCCAGCGCCCGACTGGGCACCGTCGCCTTCGGTTTCCGCTGGCGCGACCAGCATGGCAATCACTTGCTGGCTCTCTTCCAAGTTCATACCGCGAACGCCGCGCGCCTGACGACCCATCGGCCGCACGTCGTTCTCATCGAAACGCACCGCCTTGCCAGCGTCGGAGAACAGCATCACGTCATGCTGACCATCGGTAATGTCCGCGCCGATCAGGAAATCGCCCTCGTCCAGGTCCACCGCGATGATGCCGGCCTTGCGCGGGTTCGAGAATTCCGTCAACGCTGTCTTCTTGACCGTCCCCTTGGAGGTGGCCATGAACACAAAGTGCTGCTCGTCGAACTGCTTGACCGGCAGGATCACGTTGATCTTCTCGCCCGGTGACAGCGGGAACATATTGACGATCGGACGACCGCGCGAGTTACGGCTGCCTTGCGGCACCTCCCAGACCTTCAGCCAGTACAGACGGCCGCGATTCGAGAAGCAAAGGATGTAGTCATGCGTGTTGGCAACAAATAGCGTGTCGATCCAGTCGTCTTCCTTCGTCGCAGCAGCTTGCTTGCCGCGGCCGCCACGCTTCTGCGCACGGTATTCGGAAATCGGCTGGCTCTTCATATAGCCGCTGTGTGACAACGTCACCACCAGATCCTGCGGCGTAATGAGGTCTTCTGTATCCAACTCGGTCGCATTGTGCTCGATTTGCGAGCGACGCTCATCGCCAAATTCCGCGCGGATCGCGGTAAGTTCATCGACGATGATGGCGGTAATGCGTTCCGGCCGCGCCAGGATGTCCAGCAGATCGGCGATCTGCGCCATCACTTCGCGGTATTCCTGAACGATCTTGTCCTGCTCCAGTCCGGTGAGGCGCTGCAGGCGCATCTGCAGGATTTCCTGCGCTTGCGTATCCGACAGCTTGTACAGGCCGTCGCCTTGCATACCGAATGCAGGCAGCAGGCCTTCCGGACGGTAGGCGCCACCGCCGCCTGAGGTTTCACTCTCGGCGCGAACGAGCATGTCGCGCACCAAGCCCGAATCCCAGCTGCGGGTCATCAACTCAGCCTTGGCAACCGGGGGGGTCGGAGCTGCCTTGATGATGGCGATGAATTCGTCGATGTTGGCGAGTGCAACGGCCAGACCTTCCAGGATGTGACCACGCTCGCGCGCCTTGCGCAGGTCAAATACCGTGCGACGCGTCACCACCTCGCGGCGGTGCAGCAGGAAGCACTCGAGCATCTGACGCAGGTTCAGCAGACGCGGCTGGCCGTCGACCAGCGCGACCATGTTCATACCGAACGTGTCCTGCAGCTGCGTATTCTTATAGAGGTTGTTGAGCACAACCTCCGGCACTTCGCCGCGCTTGAGTTCGATCACCACGCGCATACCAGACTTGTCCGACTCGTCGCGAATATCGGAAATGCCTTCGATGCGCTTTTCGGTGACCAGCTCGGCGATACGCTCGAGCAGCGTACGCTTGTTAACTTGATAGGGCAGTTCATCGACGATGATCGCCTGGCGTTGGCCCCGATCGATATCCTCGAAGTGCGTCTTGGCACGCATCACCACGCGCCCGCGGCCGGTGCGATAGCCTTCACGCACACCCGAAATGCCGTAGATGATGCCGGCCGTCGGGAAATCCGGCGCCGGGATCAGCTCAATCAGTTCATCGACCGTCGCTTCCGGGTTGCGCAACAAATGCAGGCAGCCATCAACGACTTCATTCAGGTTGTGCGGCGGAATGTTCGTCGCCATACCCACCGCGATCCCGGACGACCCATTGATCAGCAAGTTGGGAATGCGGGCCGGCAGGACAGACGGTTCAGTTTCGGAACCGTCGTAGTTTGGCTCGAAATTGACCGTTTCCTTGTCGAGGTCGGCCAGCAGTTCGTGGGCGATCTTCGACAGGCGGATTTCGGTGTAACGCATCGCCGCGGCATTGTCGCCATCGACCGAGCCGAAGTTGCCCTGGCCGTCGACCAGCATGTAGCGCAGAGAGAAGTTCTGCGCCATCCGCACAATGGTGTCGTATACAGCAGTGTCGCCGTGAGGGTGATACTTACCAATCACATCCCCGACGATACGGGCAGACTTCTTATAGGGGCGATTCCAGTCGTTGTTCAGCTCGTGCATCGAGTACAACGCACGACGATGCACCGGCTTGAGACCATCCCGCACATCTGGAAGGGCGCGGCCCACGATCACGCTCATGGCGTAAGCGAGGTACGAGCTGCGCATTTCTTCTTCGAGCGATACCGGGAGTGTCTCTTTGGCGAATTGATCCATTGGGCGAACGGTGAGAGGTCCCCTAGTGAGCACAGTGGTGCCCACAGCGGGACGCTGCGGTTGCGCGAATAACAGAACATTTTACCATGCCGCAAGCCCCTCCCCCTCATACGCGCGAGCGACGCATCGTCAACCCCGGGCACGTTCCCTGCGAGGGAGGACAAAACCGGCGAGCCAGTCCCCATAAGGGTTTGCGAGCCATTTCCTGCCTTGTTGCGTACACACCACAAGGCCGTGGTGCCCCGTTCGAATCGCTTATATTTGCTTTTTAGGAGTGCGTGCTTGTGGCACAATCCCCCAGCGAAGAGGCAGACATTGTTCGAAGTGGAGCCTTCACCACACCGAGAATGTTATACTCCGAAGAATGTATGACTTGTTTTCGTCCCATCTGCTCGCAGTCTTCTGCGGTGATCTCATCCTGAGAGGAGAAATATGAAAAAATTTGCCAAGCTCGCGTTCGCTGCAGCTGCGGTAGCCATGGCTGCGTCCGCTTACGCTCAGTCGGTGCCCTACGAAAAAAAGGCCGTCAACGACAACTGGGGTAACGGCACGAGCGAGTGGGTCTGGAAGAACGGCACGAACGAACTGTGCTGGCGCAATGGCTTCTGGACGCCGGCAACCGCCAACGCTCAGTGCGACGGCGCTCTGGCTCCGGCTGCTGCTCCGACGGCTGCTCCGGCTGCTCCGGCTGCCCCGGTTGTGTCGAGCGAAAAGGTTACGTTCGCTGCTGACACCCTGTTCGATTTCGACAAGGCTGTGCTGAAGCCGGAAGGCAAGGCCAAGCTGGACGACCTGGTCTCGAAGCTGAAGGGCATCAACCTGGAAGTCGTGATCGCCGTTGGCCACACCGACTCGTTCGGCTCGGACAAGTACAACGACCGCCTGTCGGTCCGTCGTGCTGAAGCCGTCAAGGGCTACCTGGTCAGCAAGGGCATCGAAGCCAACCGTGTCTACACGGAAGGCAAGGGCAAGCGCCAGCTGAAGGTTGATCCGAAGTCGTGCAAGGGCACTCGCAAGGCACAAATCGCCTGCCAGCAGCCGAACCGCCGCGTGGACGTCGAAGTGGTCGGCACCCGCAAGGCTCAGTAATTCGGTTCACACCGGGAAAAAGCCCAGCGAAAGCTGGGCTTTTTTTCGCCTATATATCGGCAGATGCCCTCCGCTGGTCTGCTAAGGGAATAGGCACGAAAAAAGCGATGACGCCCAATGCGCCATCGCTTTTTCTATTTGGGGCACCCGATGCCCCTTTCTCATGACCGCCCTTCTTATTGATAGGAAGGAGTCGCCTGGTCGTTAGCAACCATAGCGCGATCGCCAACCCGCAGATTGTTCGGGTTTCGCTGCGTGACGGTCGCGACGCGGCCATCATCCAGGCGCACGGTAATGCGGTACACCGTTTGACCACTCGCTCCGGCGCGCTGTTCGACTTGGTTGCCTGCATAGGCGCCAAGTGCTGCGCCACCAATAGTCGCGACTGTGTTACCCGTACCGCCGCCAACCTGATGGCCTAGAATGCCGCCGGCCACGCCGCCGATGATCGTGCCCAAAATACCCGGACTATTTGCCGGGGCCTGCATCGGCTGGATCGATTCGACCCGGCCATAAAGGGCGCCCGTTTGCTGTGGCTGCCCGCTATAAGCCGGTTGCTGGCCATAGGCCGGTTGTTGAGCATACCCACCGTTATAGCCACCGCCGTAACCCGGCGCGGCGCAGCCCGCCAGAGCCGTCAGGCTCGCAACACCCAGTCCTATCAGAATTTGTTTGGATTTCATTGATCTCTCCTTGAGCGAAGGTGACAGTTGGAGGAATTGCATGCGCGTTTGTTCACTTCTGTTTCAATGTGAAACCTTTTTGCGAACCCCGTGATTTGGTCGGGGCGACGCTTTTTGGTACATTTCCTCACCTAGCAGATATGCCCTGGCGCAGCGCAACATGACGACCACTCACGCGAACGCCGATCCCGGCGAACTCGAAAAATTCAGCGAACTCGCCCACCGCTGGTGGGACCCGAACAGCGAGTTCAAACCCCTGCACGAAATCAATCCGCTGCGCCTTGACTGGATTCAGTCGATTGCACCGCTGGCTGGCAAACGCGTCGTTGACGTCGGCTGCGGCGGCGGCATCCTTTCAGAGAGCATGGCGCGTGCCGGTGCCAACGTCAAAGGCATCGATCTGTCCCGCAAAGCATTGCGTGTCGCCGACCTGCATAGCCTCGAGGCGGGCATTACCGTCGATTACGAGGAGATCGCCGCAGAAGCACTGGCCGCACGCGAGCCAGGTAGCATCGACGTCGTCACTTGCATGGAGATGCTCGAACATGTGCCGGATCCGGCATCCATTGTGCGCGCGTGCGCGACGTTGGTGAAGCCGGGCGGTTATGTGTTTTTCTCGACCATCCACCGAAACGCGAAAGCGTATCTGCTGGCAGTCATTGGTGCGGAGTACGTCCTGAACATGCTGCCGCGCGGCACGCATGACTACGCCAAATTCATTCGCCCCTCGGAGCTAAGCGCGTTCGTACGTGGGGCTGGCCTCCAGGCGCAAGAGATGCGCGGGCTGGAGTACAACCCTATCACCGGCCGCTACGCCCTCGCGAAGGACACCAGCGTCAACTACTTGATGGCGACGCGCCGTCCGGCCGAGGCATGACGGTGCGCCTGTTTCCTGGTCCGCTGGGTGCGGTGCTGTTCGACCTGGACGGCACGCTTGCGGACACGGCCCCCGATCTGGCTGCTGCGGCCAACAAGGTACGCACCGACCGCGGCCTCGAACCGGTGGACTACGAAGCGCTGCGCCCGGTTGCCTCGCATGGTGCCCGCGGGCTGATTGGCGTGGCCTTCGGCGTTGGGCCGGGGGATGCGGAATTCGAATCGCTACGGCTGGCGTTTCTCGCCAACTACGAGGCGGAAATCTGCGTGCGCACGCAGTTGTTTCCGGGCATGGCCGACGTGCTGGTCGAACTGGGCCGCGCGGGTATCCCCTGGGGCATCGTCACCAACAAGTCTGGCCGCCTAACGGTACCGCTGGTTGCACAGCTGCCATTACCGGTGCCGCCGGCCTGCGTCGTTGCAGGTGACACCACGCCGCACGCCAAGCCCCACCCCGCCCCGCTGCTGCACGCAGCCGAATCCATCGGCGTCGATGCACGGCAGATCGTCTACGTGGGTGATGACCTTCGCGATATCGAAGCGGGCCGCGCTGCCGGCATGCCTACCATTGCAGCCAGTTACGGCTATTGTGGTAATGGACCATCACCCGTGGAATGGCGCGCCGATGCGCTGATCGCCAGCGCTGCCGAGCTGATTCCGCTGCTGCTCGAATCGCAACGCGCTTGACCACGATGCCCGGGTGAACGCCTGGGCCTCGCATCTTTCAGGACCGCCGCCTCCCATCGGGGACCTGGCGGTCGACCGACTGACGAAGTAGGCCACGCCATGGCCGGACCGACACCAGCATGAGCACCTCCCCCGATTCGCGCCCTGATAAGCAATCGAATACCAACGGCTGGCGCGCACGGCTTGACCGCGTGCGCGGTACGGCAGGCTGGCAACGCGCGGCTCAGGTCGGTACATCGCGGCGCACCAAGCGCACCGGGATCGGCGTGCTGATCTTCCTGGTGGTGTTCGGGCTGCTGGGCGCATTCGGTGGCCCCCCGTTGCTGCGCCACCTGGCTCAAACCCAGCTCAGCAAGCTGCTGGAACGGCCGGTTTCGGTCGGCAAGATCAGCATCAACCCATACACGCTGCGGCTTGATGTCGACCGGCTCCACATTGCCGAACGCGACGGCAAAACGCCGTTTGTCGACGTCGGCCATCTGCATGTGAACGCGTCGTGGAGTTCGATCTTCCGCCGCGCGCCCGTCATTGAAGAGCTCAGCATCGAGGCGCCGCAGGTGCGTATCGTGCGCACCGCCGAACAGCGCTTCAACTTCTCCGACATCGCCGACAGGCTAAGCCAGCCGGAAAACCCGCCCAAGCCCAAGTCGGACGAGCCGGCGCGTTTCGTCTTCGCCAATCTGCAGTTGACCAACGGCGCGATCGATTTTGTCGACCAGTCGCTCGGTACGCAGCACAAGGTGGATGGTCTGCAGATCGGTGTACCTTTCCTGGCGAGCCTGCCAGCCGACGTAGACATCTTCGTGCAACCGCTGCTGGCAGCGCGTATCGACGGCGCGCCGTTGCGTTTCGCTGGCAAGACAAAGCCGTTTGCCGATTCGCTCGAATCGAACCTCAACGTCAAGATTGATGGCCTGGATCTGCCCCGCTACCTCGGCTACGTGCCCGGCCCGTTGCCCGTGGCGGTGCCGCAGGGCAAGCTCACGACCGACCTGACGATCGAGTTCCAGAAGCCGAAGAGCGGCGCGCCGGTGCTGCGCGTGCACGGCACGACCGGCCTCGACAACCTGGAAGTGGTCGACGCCAAGAAAGCGCCCCTGGTGGCCGCCAAACAGGTGCGCGCAACGTTGAGCGACGTACGCCCGCTCGACAACGTATTCCACCTCGACGCGCTGACGCTGGATGGCGTGCGCGTCGATGCCACGCGTGGTGCAGATGGAGCGATCAATTTCGCGCAACTCGGCGGCAAACCCGTACCTGCCGAAGCGAATGCTGCCAAGGCAGAGCCAACGCCGACCGCCAAGCCGAAGCCCTTGGATGTGGTGGTCAGCAAGCTGCAAGTGGCGAACAGCACGGTCCATTGGCGAGACGCGACCACGCAGCCGGCTGCCGACCTGACACTGGAAGACCTCCACGGCGACATTGGCGTGCGCACGTTGGGCGGTCCGACCACGCTCGATGTGGGTGCCAAGCTGGCGCAAGGCGGCACGCTTAACGTCAAGGGGAACACATCGCTGGAGAAAAACACCGGCGAGCTGGAACTGAAGCTGGACGGCGTGAAGCTGGCCGGCATCGGCCCGTATCTGCGCCAGGCGGGCGCACCGCAATTGCAGAACGGCGCGCTGTCGGCCGACGGCAAGGTGGCGCTCGACTTCGGGCCGGACAAATTCAACGTGCGCGCGGAGCCGCTGACCGCAAGCCTGGCCGACCTGTCGCTGGCGCCCGCCACGGGCAAAGATACCGCGCTGCGCGCCAAGCTGCTGCGCGCCGATGTAAAGAGCTTCGACCTGAGCACCCGCACCATCGCACTGAACGAAGTGCGTGCCGACGGCCTGCAGATCGACGCGCTACGCAAGAAGGATGGTACGACCACGTTGACCCTGCTCGATGGCCCGCAGCCGGTGGCGGGCACTGCAGCGGGCAAATCGGCGGCGCCGGTCAAACCCAGCACCAAGTCGAACGCCCCGGCCGAAAAACCCTGGGCTGTGACCGTGCAGACGCTGAAGCTGGACAACAGCGCCGTCGGCTTTGAAGACCAATCCAATTCGCGCCTGGTCAAGGTGCGTGTCGAACCGCTGAACGTGGTCGTGCAGAACGCGTCGACCGATCTCGGCAAGCCCGTCAATGTGCAGATTGGTGCGGGGCTGGGCGCCAAAGGCAAGCTCGATGTGCGCGGCGAGGTGGTACCACAGCCGCTGAAGGCCGACCTGCGCGTGAACTCGCAAAACCTGTCGCTGGCGGGCTTCGACCCGTATCTGGACAAATCTTTGAATGCTGCGATCACGAGCGCGCTGCTGTCGATGGATGGACGCCTTGTGCTGAATCAGGGCAAAGCGCTGACGGTGAACTACCAAGGCAACGCGACGCTGGGCAACGTGCGCCTGCAAGACCGCGTGAGCTCGGATGACTTCTTGCGCTGGCGCTCGCTCGCGCTGAACCGCATCCAGGCGAATTACGACGGCACCACACCGCGCGTGCGGGTGGGCGCCGTTGCGCTTTCGACGTTCTACGCGCGGATCATCATCAACCCGAACGGCCGCCTGAACCTGCAGGATATCCGCGTGCAGCCGACCGAGGAGCGCCGATCGCTGACGCAAAGCGAACCTGCATCAGCATCGGCTGCCGCCGCTTCCGCCCCGGCAGCCGCGCCGGCGGTAGCTTCGGCCCCAGTTCCAGCGCCTGCGTCGGCCGTAACCGTAACAGCCACTGGTCCCACCACGCCCAAAGCGGGCAGCGCCGACTTGCGTGTTGATGCCATCACGCTGCAGGATGGCAACATCCGGTTCACGGATAACTTCGTCAAACCGAACTACACCGCCAACCTCACGGCCATCGGCGGCTCGATCGGCACGATCAGCACCGCCGCCAACCAGACACCTGCCGACGTAACGTTGCGCGGCAGTGTCGATGGCACAGCACCGGTGGACATCCACGGCAAGGTCAACCCGCTCGCGCCCACGGCCTTTGTGGATCTCACTGCCAAGGCCGACGGCGTGGAGCTGACCAACCTCACGCCCTACTCTGCCAAATACGCCGGCTACCCGATCACCAAGGGCAAGCTCACGATGGATCTGCACTACTTGCTCGACCAGGGCAAGTTGACCGCCGACAACCACATCTTCATCGACCAGCTAACCTTCGGCGATCGCGTAGAAAGCAAAGACGCCACCAATCTGCCGGTGCGCTTGGCGGTGGCGCTGCTGAAGAATTCTCGTGGCGAGATCGACGTGCGCGTACCAGTGTCGGGCTCACTCGATGACCCGCAGTTCAGCATCGGCGGCGTCATCCTGCGTGCGTTCGTCAACCTCATTGCGCGCGCCGTGACGGCGCCGTTCTCCTTGCTCGCCAGCGCATTCGGCGGCAGCGGCGGCGAAGAACTCGGCTACATCGAGTTTGATCCGGGCACTTCGGACATCACCCAAGCGTCCTTCGCCAAGCTTGACAAGCTCGCCACTGCACTCAAGGACCGCCCGGCGCTCAAGGTCGACATCGTCGGCCGCGTCGACCCGGAGTTTGATCGTGATGGCCTGCGCCGGGAGGCAGTGAACCGTCAGATCCGTGAACAGAAACTCAAGGATGCAGGCGACTCCGCCGAAGCCGATACGACGGTCAAGCCGGAAGAAGAGAACAAGTACCTTGAACGCGCGTATAAAGCCGCAAAATTCCCGAAACCCCGCAACGTGATCGGCCTGGCCAAGTCCTTGCCGCCCGATGAAATGCGCAAGCTGATGGAAACCAATGTACAAGTGACGGATGCGGATCTGCGGGAGCTTGCCCAGCGTCGGGCGAATGCGGTGCATGTGGCGCTGGCGGAACGTGTGGATCCGGGGCGCCTCTTCGTCGTAGCGCCGAAGCTGACCGCCGAAGGCATCAAGGACAAGGGCAAGACGACGCGGGTTGATTTCTCGCTGAAGTAGCCCATCTATGGGATAATCGACACCTCCTTACTGGGGCCGACCTGGTTTCGACGTGGGTTGCGAAGCAGTGGAGGGCATACCGAGGACCCGTCACCTCGTTAATCAATGGGAATGCAATAACTGCTAACGACGAACGTTACGCACTGGCAGCCTAAGGGCCGCCGTCCTCGCACTGGCTCGCTGACGGGCTAGGGTCGAAAGACTAGCGAGGTCATCTACGTCAGATAAGCTCTAGGTGAGTCACGGGCCTAGAGACGAAAACTTAGTGAATCGCCGTCGTAGAGCGTGTTCGTCCGCGATGCGGCGGTTAAATCAAATGACAGAACTAAGTATGTAGAACTCTCTGTGGAGGGCTTGCGGACGCGGGTTCGATTCCCGCCGGCTCCACCAATATCAGAACCCCGACCCATTCCGGTCGGGGTTTTTTCTTGCGTGCTTCCATCGGCGGAACCCGCGCCGCCTCCCTCCCCCGAGGCGCAGGCAACCGGCCATCCCGTAGTGGTGGCGGACCACCGCCACGGTTCTGATATCGCTTCCAGCAGTGCTTCGAAACAAGGTTGCAATGTGGCCGCGTGTCCGGATGGACTGCGAAGCCCACGGTGCCGCGCAAAGATGCGCGGCCACAGCAGCAGCCCTGGATTTATCAAACCACCTTGGGCTGGCTACTCGTAACTCATCACAAAAGTGACAGAACTGTTTGCCGTGCCCGGCCCAACCGCCGATTCGGTTTGACGGTAGGCCGCCTTCAGCGGAATGTTGAAATTGCCGCCCAGTTTGCTGTATCCCCCGAATTGGATATTCGTCTTCAGCGGCAGCGGGTTGCCTGCATTGGTCAGCAACTGCAAGCCGACACCTTTGGCGGTGGAATCGGCATCAAGGGCGATGACCGAGCGCGCAGCATCGAGGATTTGCGTGTTGGGTACTAGCTGGTATGACACCTTGCTGATGCCCGCCGGACACTCATTGAGGGCAATCGAGAAGTTGACCGGTGCCAGCGTTGTGCCAGCGCCCTGGAACAAGCTCAAATAATTCTTATCGCCCATCTTTACCGTGACGCCGGGCGTTTTGCAGGTGAGCGCTGAAACAGAGACGGTATTGCCTGCCTTGATCGTATAGATGGCAACGTCTCCGCCCGCGCTCAAACTCCCGAGAACGCCCTGCTGAATTCTTGCCCCGGCTTTAATAGGACCGATCGCTACGATTTTGATGCTGAAATTTTGCGTAGCCGACATTACATAACTATTATTCGGAAACGAAACCCCGTAAGCAATATCATTATAAGTTCCGAAAACCCACGCCAATCCGGTATTACCAATGGGAAGATAAGACGGGGTCGCTGCGTTTGCCGTGGCACCAACAGCGTTCACCATTCCAAGCATCCAGTATGTATTACATCCCCATTTCTGTGTGCTTGGCACAGTTTGCAGCGGCGATGTCCAAATAACCGTGCCAATCGTCGCATTACGCGGCACAACCAGGTTAGAAGGAAGCGTATAAGTCATGACCCCAGTGGAATAGCCTGAATCGAAGGAGCAGAGGGTGCGTGCTGGTGCCACAGAACCGATCAACAACGATAGTGCTAACGCCGTGCGCGTATGTCTCAACAGGGAATTGAACAGCATTATCAAAAGACTCGGGATTTTACCCTTCATAGCCAAACTCCATATTCCTTCTTTATCGAAACACCCCTACCACTTCTATCGAATTCCGCTAAGGCATAGCACATCACGAACTGTGCGTTGCCACTTGCTGTTCCTAGCTTGAGAAGCGATCTCGCTTATTGGCATCCCTCGTCGAAGAAGCCTTGCCGCTATTACCCTGCCAGGCGCCTCAGCAGGGTCAATGAGCGACTCCTACCCAGTCTTTCTGCGGGTGGGTGTTTCGAAACAGTGGTGCCCGCGTCCGCTGTTAGCCGCCCCCCTTTTTTTGTAGTTGTCGTGGTGGTGGCGGTACTGCGTCATTCGACGCCATGGAGCGTGCCCCATGTTGATGTACGCGAGGCACTCTTATGGAACGATCACAGCCCTCGCTAGCGGGCGAAGATCGATCGCGCCGTTTCATGAAGAGCTACGACGTCACTTGTAGTACATATCGATCAACACAGCCGCATTGAAGGGACCAGCCACGGGCTTCTTGCGCCAGATCAGTTGCGTGTTGAGATCGATCGAGGCCGGGGTCGATCCGCTCATGTCCGTCAACTTGAACCAATCGTTGAAGGCCAGCTTCTCCTGAGTCTCTGAGCGCAAGATCGAAATCCCGATGGAGTCGTTTTTTTCCGGGACCAACAGGCCGTCCACGACAGTTCCGGCCGTGGGCGTGAAACGCGCGTTGACCGTGTAAGGTGTCGTACAGGCGCGTTGCAGATTCAGGTTGACCCGCTTGCTCGCCGCGACCCCGCCCACTGTTGCACCCAGCACAAATACCTCACCAAAATCCACCGTGCCTGGTGAAATCGAAAGTTGGGGCGAACACGGAACAAAACGTACGTTATCCAAGCCAGTGAGTACGTAGTTGAGATTGCTGTCCTGTACATTGTTCAGCCCCCCAGAGCCGTCCAGCTGGAAGGTCCGATAGCTTGTGGCGGTTGTTGCCTGCCCTGTTGAGGGGGTCGCGCCATACTTCTGCACAAACACCGAGAAGGTCAGCGAAAACCGTGCTTCTCGCCAGCCCGTGCAGTTCGCCCAGGTGCATCCTTCCCACGTGTTATGGCCTGTAAAGTACCGCCCGGTCTCCAATGTAATCGGGACACCCTTGTAACGGATTCCCACGCGAATTCCGGTTCCAACGCTCACTTTGGCCGGGTTGACATAGAAATAGACCCCCTCCTGCCCGACGTCGAGGTTGTCGGAACAAATGACGTTGATGGTTCGGGTAGGCGACTCCCATATGATGGTTCCGTCGGGTGCGTCGGCCGGCACCGCCAAAACCACGCCGATCGGCTCCGTGATGGTGACGCTTTTCGCGCTGTCGTCCGCCTTACACATCAAGGCGAAACTCGTGGCAGGCAGCCATGTGAGCGAAAACACTAGAAGGAAAAGGATTCTGAACATATTCGTCGCAATTTCTCGTTGGGGGAATCGCGTTTAGTGAAGGTCAATTTCGTGTGGCACTTGCAGACCGACATCGTTGATCTCGACAAAGCGCAGGTTCTTGCGCCCTATCGCGCGCGGTAGCGTTACGTCAAACCGTTTGGTCGCGCCGGGTTGAAGCAACACATAGTCAGACACGAGCAGGTGCCCGTCTTGCCACTGCACGTCCAGATCGATCAATGACACATGAAACGGACTCGCGTTGACGACTTCGAGGCGGTCCCGATCGATCTGCCAACGCAGTGCGGCAACAGCGTCGGACACAGTGCCGTGCAGTGCCTTGGGGCGATAGAACAGTTTCAGTCGTTGCTTGATTGCGAACTGAACGGCGTTTTGCATTGCCGGTTTCACAGGAATCCCCACGATGTTCAGAAAGAACATCGACTCCCTGTCTGGCGGCATCCCGTCACCCGCGTAGAAGATGCGCACACCATTGCTTCGACCCGGCTCGATCTTGACCAACGGTTCGGCAATTGCGAACGGAATCGCGGGATGGGCCTCGTCACGCGCGTCGGTCATCCAGCTTTGCATCAGCACCGGCTCTTCGTCGTGATTACTCACTGACACGGTGACGCTTTTGTATGCTTCCGGATAGATGACCCGAGTCCCCCCAATTACAAGCGTGGCATGGGCCGGGACGATCAAGCCAAATCCCAGCGCAGGGATCAGGACCAACAGCGAAGATGTAGTCCGTCGCAGTGCGTGCAGCAAACGACCAAAGGCGCCGTGCGTTAGCTTGGTGGCGAGCATGCGTGGGCAAGCCGGCTTGTTGTCGGCCAACAAAACCGATCTGAGTTCCGACCGGTACGCGCTAATACCGTATCGTTTTCTAAACCTTCTCGACTCATGCATCTTCTTTGACTCCTATTCAGGCAGTGCGAGTACAAGGCGGTGTCTGAACAGAAACGCCCGCTGGCGCAATCGACAAAGCACCGCGATGTCCGGATGCCGGCACCGGTCCTGTGGATCGCTAGCGGCAATGCAGCGTTTGTCGCTGATAGTTCTGCCCCGCCTGCGCCTCGGACAACGCGTAGGGCGCCTGACACTGGCCGTCTTTCCACTTCACGGTCAGCATGCCTTTTTCCTCTTGCAGAAGGACGAATGCCTTGCCGGCGGGGTCTGCGATGCCAAGCTGCTTACCCGTTTGCGCGTCTTCCACGTTGGCGCCGAATGGCACCGGCTTGCCATCCGCCAGTTGCAGCGCGAACTGGGCACGCCGTCCGCTGACCCCGCGGAAGGTCGCCTGCACGATGGCACCACGGCGTGGCACCACCTGTTTGACCGTATCTTCGAGCTCGACGTCGGCACCCAGGTTATGCGTGTCAGGACGCAGTGCGTTCAAGCGGTACGGCTGCGCAAAAGTCACCACCGCGTAGCCATTGCGACTGACTGGAATACCGCCTTCGGTGCGAACGTCCGTGCCCTTGACGCCCTCCATCTTCATCAGCGCAAAGGTGTCCCCAACAGTACGGCTCAGGTTGACGCCGCCGCCATGCACCACTACCGCGCCCATGGCACTCATGCTGGCGGACTGGTAGTCCTGTGCCACGTTGGCGTTGGCCGAAAGCTGCCCCGCATCGGCGTCGTGGGTGATGCTTGCCCCGCCCGTAGCGCCGCGCCCACCGTTTGTGTAGCCGGCCTGCACGGCGTACGACGTTTTGTCCGTCACGAAGCCATTGAGGCCGCTCTGAATGTTCGTGCTGCCGTTGCTGTCATGGCTGACGTTGGTATAGGCGCGCGGGGAGTAAAGCTTGCCGCCGAGCGGAACCGACATCGTGAGCATGACCTGCGTGTTGTTGCCGTAACCACCAAAGCGCGTGTCCTTGGTCTGGCTCAGGCTCAGGTTGTAGCTCAGCTGCTTCCAGGTGTTTCCGTAGCCCACACTGACACTGCGGCTGGATCCCGGCTGATTCCAATAGGTTTGCTGGCTGACGTTCAGGTAGACGCTGCCGTACTTGCGCTCGGGGCCGCCAAGATCCTGGCTGGTCGTCAAGTCAATGCGGGAGCGGCTACGGCCGGACTGGATGCCCCCAGCGTTGCTCACGTCGTTGACGTGGTCGTTGAACGTGCGATAGCCCGAGGTCGAGTAGCGATAGGCGGCGAGCGTGAAATTGGTGTTGGTGCGTGTGAAGGTCTTGGCATACAGGATACGTACGCTCTGCCCTGTGTCGCGCTTGCCCTGCGCACGGCTGCTTGATTGAGTGATGTCCAACGACAGCGCGCCGATCGGGGTGTTTGTACCAACGCCCACGTTGACGGCCTGGAAGTCACGCGCGACCTGCAAGCCTCCAGCCACCGTGCTGTTGTCGGTCAGGCCATAGACCAGTGATCCACTGACCAGATTGGGCGACGTGTCTTGCTCACCATCGTACCGACCCGCAGCAAAGCTGTACTTCAGGCGCCCCTTGCGGAGCATCAGGGGCAAGCTGGAGAACGCCTGGTGGGTGACGCGCTTGGTGCCATCGGCCTCAATGACGGTGATTTCCAGATCGCCGTTGGAGCCGGACGGAAAAATGTCAGTCAGTTGAAACGGGCCCGGCGGTACGTTGGCACGGTAGAGCACGTAGCCACTCTGACGCACTTCCACAACGGCGTTGGTCGCCGCCTGCCCGCGAACAACCGGTGCATAACCGCGTTCGCTATCGGGCAGCATGGCGTCGTCTGAGCTGACTTGCACGCCGCGAAATCGCACACTGTCGAACAGGGTGGAATCAGAGTACTGCTCACCGAGCGTCAGTTGGCCCTTGATAGCGTCAAGGTCACGCTGCACCAGCGT
The DNA here is from genome assembly GCF_000607165.1 of Ralstonia pickettii. GTDB lineage: Bacteria > Pseudomonadota > Gammaproteobacteria > Burkholderiales > Burkholderiaceae > Ralstonia > Ralstonia holmesii. The sequence continues at coordinate 448,721 of NZ_JFZG01000006.1, forward strand.
GCGGTTGCTCTGGAAACGTGTCTGACCGTCGTTGCTGCCGCTCAGCGTCGATTCATTGCGCAGGCGCCAGCGGCCAATGTTCACGCCGTTCTGCAACCCCAAGTAATAACTGCTGCTGTCCTTGCCGATGCGCCCATGGCCGTAGGTTCCGCTGAACTGGTAGTTGACGTAGCCAGCGGTAACACCCTCGTCCCACAAGGCCGGATCCACATAGCCACGCGCTGCACGTGACAGGAATGCCTGCGGAATGCTCAGGTTAAGCCGCAATCGGCCCGAGTCGAAATCGACGGCCGCTTGATCCATTAGCCGAGGCAAGTCGATACACGCTTGGCTCTGCACATCCAGTGGCGGCGTGATGGCACCGAGATTGACGCCCACATCGTGCAGCATCCGGGCGGTTAGGCACGGACGGACCTTTCCGCCGTCCTGATGGAAATCGATGTCGCGGCGGCCGACGAGATCGCCATTCACCTGCACCTCGACGCGGTATGTGCCAGGCGGCACGCTGTTGCCTGAAGACAGCACAGCGCTCAAGTCGGCCGGGCGGCCTTCGCCATGCAAGAAGTTGGTGTTGAACGCAAGGAGCGTCGGGTCTGCCTGCGCCACCAGCATGTCGCCTTCAGCCGCGTGCGCACTGTTGAACAATGCCAAACACAACGCCAGATACATCGGCGTCGCAATGGGGCGAGCCGCGAGCGCTTTTCCGCCGGTCTTTCTGGGAAAACGTTTGGTGGTCGGGCGTTTAGACATCGCAATGCTCGCTTCGGGCTTTGAGAATCGGAGGTGTCACATAGGCAAGCTCCGCTACGAAAGGGTGCGGGCTACACCAACCCATGCGGGTTGGCTGATCGAACCCACCGGCTCAATCAGTTACCGGCGGGAACCGGTGTGCTCAACTGGTTGCCGTGCAGGACGACGCGGAAGCTTTCACGGCCGCCGTAGTCGTTGATGATTTCGTAGTGCAGTTCCGGTGCGGACGTCTGGCCACCGGGCAGCGTGATCGGCAGCGCCAGTGTCGAACCGGGCGCGATCATGTTGGCGTCCACAACGGTATGCTCCGCGCCGCCAACGCGCAGCTTGGCGTCCACCACCGTCACGTGATAGAGACTCGGATTGCTCAGACGGAGCGTGGCTTTACCTGCGTCCTGATTCAGTTGCCACTGCAGGCTTGCAGGTGCCTTCTGAGGGTCGCCCGCCAATCCAGCCGGTCGATAGAACACCTTGATGCGCTGGCGCACGGCAAGCTGCAACACGTTGTCGTTGTTGGCCGCCTGGGGAATCTCTTGCACGTTCAGCCAGAACGCAGACTCGCGATCAGACGGCATACCCACGCCCTCGTACAGCACACGCAGCAGTTGCTGCTGCTTCGCGCCCACCTTGGCCAGCGGCGGGGTGATGGCGAACGGCAATTGCGCATTGGCAGCATCATCGAGTGGGTCCAGCCAGGATTGAATGAGCGCTTCGCCGCCATCATTGCTGACCACCACGGAGCTTTCTTTGTTTTTGCCCTCGAAGATCACCCGTGTGGCATTCAAGGAAACGGCGGCGTGGCTCGCGGACGCTGCCAGCGCGCACGCCAACGCCGCGCCAGCGGCGAATCGTTTTGCTTTCATATCCGGAAGTGCCCGTGAAGAGAAAGAGGCGGCAGCGGCTAAAGCTCCGCTGCCGATTGATGCCAGCCAGATCGGCCGGCGTTTGGCTTACTCGTAGCTCAGCGTGAACGGCAGGCTTGCGTTGGCAATGCCGGGCTTGATCAGGGCAGCGTCCGGGGCCACGTATGCCGCAGCGAAACGCACGTTGATTGCACCGCCTTCTGCGGGCAGGGCGGTCTGCGCCAGGAGATTGCCGCTGCTCAGGTCGAACGCGGTTGCGCTGGCGCCCGTACCTTCGTACACGGCAATGCCCACGCCCTGGGCGAAGCCAGCAGAGGTGTTGCCGTTGTTCACGCGCAGCGTCTTCTTGTCGGCGCTCAGTTCAGCCGTCTTGCCGGCAAACTTCATGCTGACCTTGGCGCCCGTCTTGCACACCACGTCGAAGTTGGCCGAGCCGGCACCGCTCGTCAGGCGCTTCGGTGCCGCCACCGTACCGATGTCGTCAGCGGCAATGGTGCCCATGTCCACGTTGATGGTGCCCGCGTCACCCGTTGCCGACGACACCTTGCAGGTGTCACTGACAATCGTGCCTTGGAAGTTGATGACGCCATCCACCGACGTGGGCGTCGTCTGTGCCATTGCAGCGGCCGACAGAGCAGACATGGCGACGCCAGCCAGGAACAGTTTTGCTTTCATTGACTTACCCTTTGATTGAATCCGGGGCACGAACGTGCCGGATTGGTCGAGAACAAATGCCTATCGAAGAAGGCAGGCGCAAGTATTCCAGCGCGATTCGCGGTGCCATATCAGACTGCTCTGAAAAGCGGTGCGAGATGGACGCAGATGTTTCGCGCGTCCTCCGCCTTGGGCATCTGACGTGCAGAGGCGATCTCGCTATGAACGCAGCGGGTCAACCGGCCAAGCCGCCGAGATGGAGACCTTGAGGCGGGACAAGGCGCCACGCTGCCGCAAGAGAGTCGGGCAGCGCATGTGGGGGCGTCGGATCAGGACGAGGCTGCTCGCCCCCGGGAGGGAGATCAAGCGTTGGGAGTATCCGCCCCGTGCAAGGATTGGATTTCCGCCAAGAGGGCCTGCATGTCTGCGGTGATGTCGCCGGGCGAGTCCGAAAGACGCCGCTCCAACTCACTTGCCAAGCTGCGCGTCTGCAGATCGTCCACAACGGCGGCAGCACCGGAAATTCGATGAGCCGCTCGACGTGCCTGCTCAATGTTGCGATTGGCGAGGCCCTGAGCAAGCATCTCAAGATCGGTCTTCATGGTCTGCCGATAGATCGCAAGCACGTCAACCGCCGGCGCCACGTCGTGTTCCATTGACTCCGCGTTGGAGCCGGAATCGCCATGAGCACACCAGAGCTCGATCAGTTCCCGTAACGCGGCCAGACGCAATGGCTTGCCCAGAACACCGTCCATGCCGCTGTCGAAACACCGCACTCGGTGCGCGTCGTCTGTTGCAGCGGAGATGGCGACAATCGGCGTGCGCTCGCCTCCGCGCTGGCGCTCGATTTCTCGCATGCGTTGCGCGACGGTATATCCGTCAATGCCTGGCAGGTTGCAGTCGAGCAGCACCATGTCAAACGCTGCTGACGCAAACTGTTCGAGCGCCGCCTCGCCGGTGCCGGCAATGGCAGACCGGCAAGCCAGTGCGTCCAGCTGATGCTGAATCGCGTGTTGCACCGCCTCGTGATCATCGACCACGAGGACAAGCGGGCCCTCTTTCGATTCCGGCGACTGCGGCTTTTGCGCTCTGGGAGACGATATCGCGGGGGCCACAGACGCCAACGACTTTCCTGCAGTCTTCGCCAACGCCGCCTCTGTATGCGCCTCGCGTGTCGGCAACATGACGGTGAACACCGTGCCGACCTCTGGGCTGCTGCTGACGGTGATCACGCCCTCCATCAGCTCGACCAGTTCGCGGCAGATCGACAAGCCCAGCCCACTGCCGCTGGCACCGCGATTGCCCGGGCTTTCCACGCGTGAATAAGGTTCGAAAATGTTCCGCTGGCGCTCCGGAGGAATGCCCATCCCCGTGTCTCTTACCTCGAGTACGAGCGTTCCGGTACCGCGTCGTTTTCCGGGCAGATAGTCGACGCGGAAAACAACCTTGCCGGCCGTGGTGAATTTGATCGCGTTCACCAGAAGATTCAAAACGATCTGCCGCACGCGCATGGCATCGATGTCCACGCTGAAGTCGGGTGCACAGGCAAGATCGAGTGACAGCGCCAGCGCCTTGTCTTCGGAGCGCCAACGCACCATGCCAAGCGTCTGCTCCGCCCAGGGTCCGATCATCGTTGGCCGGAGCGCGAGTGTCACGGTGCGGGACTCCAGGCGCGAGTATTCGAGGACATCGTCGAGCAGAGCCAAGAGTGTTTCCGATGCCGAGACGGCGGCGTCCGCACGGCTGGCTTGCTGACCGGTCAACTGCGAGCGCTGCAGCAGCTCCAGCGAAGCAAGAATGGTGTGCATCGGCGTGCGGATTTCGTGGCTGATGAACGCAAGGAACATCGCCTTGTCGCGCTCGCTGCGCACGGCAGCAATACGCGCGCGCCATAGCACATACGCCAGCACCGCAAAGGCCAGAACGACGCCCGCAACGAGGGCGACCTGCCGCCAGCGGTAATGCAGGATCGACGCGAGCGACGGCGCGCCGTAGTCGGTTGTCTCTTGCCATCGCTGCCTGATCGCGTCAGCATCGGACGCCGAAATGGCGGTCAGCGATTTATCGAGAATCGATGCAAGCACGGGATTGTCATCGCGCGTGACCATCGTCAACGCATAGGGCCGGTCCCAGATGCTGCCTGAGAGGAACAGCTGGCCCTTGAACTGCCGGTGCAGTTGCGGAACGATCGATGCGTCCGTCCCGAGTGCGGCGTCGGCATCGCCATCAACAACCGCCTGCAACGCCTCGGACTCGTTTTGAAACGTCACCAACTTCACCGGGACAGTGCTGCGGAGGATAGCGAGTTCAAGTCCGCCGCCGCCCTTGATCGCGACCCGTTTGCCGGACAATTGCGAAAAACTGGCAAACAGGTTTTCCTGCTCCGCTGTAACGATTGCGATTGTCCCGACATAGTACGGCGTACTCGCGATGAAGCCGTCCCGGTACGGTGCTACGGTTTCGTCCTTGCTCCAGTCCGGCAGCATGTCAACTTGGCCCAGCTTCAATGCAGCCATCGAGCCGTTCCAGCACGCACCGTCCACATATTCGAAACGCAGCCCGCTCAGATGGGCAACCGCGTCGAGGAACGATGGAACCATGCCGGCCGCCTTGCCGGCTTTGACAAACTCGAACGGACGCCAGTGCGCGTCGACGCACGTACGTACCACCGGATGCGCGGCAATCCAGGCATGCTCTTCCGGTGTGAATAGCGAAGTCTCGGCCGCGTGGCTGCCGGCGGACATCAAGCCAAGCCATACGCCCAAGATCAGCGCGCGCACCGCCGCCGCTACATTGTTCATATCATCCCCAGTCGCCATATCGGAATCGATTGCATCGACGCGTCGCGCTCGCGATGTTGCCGATCTTGCCAATTCAGAAGCTTAAAGCACGTCGACGGATAGGGCGCTCAGACGGATGTCCGGCACTCAATGCAAAGCAATAACGCGCCGGCCGCCAACCCGGCCAGATGCGCAGCGGCAAGCGGCGGCGCTCCCAACCATGGCATCGCATCGGCGTTGCCAGTGTCGAGCCACTGCCAGAGCGCCCGTGCCACGAGCGCAAATAGCACGACGGCCGCAATCGGCTCATCAGGCACACGTGGCAGCAACGCGACCACGGCGAGACCGTATGCGATGCCCGAGAACCCGGCATAGTGCTGCAGCCCGGGCAGCGCGAGAAAAAGCACGAGACCGATCGACGCCGCAAGCCACAGGCAGCAGCGCCACACGCATAGCGACGCGGGAAGGATGACCGCCAGCACGATGAGACCACCGACATTGAGCAGGCAATGCGCCCAGTTGAAATGGACGAAGTGGCCGGAGATCAGCCGCCAGACTTCACCAGACGCGATAGCGGCGCGCTCGTAGCGCAGCGTGTCCGCGATCGTGACACCGCCGGCCTGCAAGGCGAGCATCAACAGCGCCGCCGCAAGGAAGCCGGGATGCACTCGCCCGCGCAACCACCACGCTGGACGGCGAAGTGTCGGGATGCTCAGGCGCGCCACGCGCGACGCCACACCAGGGCCACCACACCGCCCCCCAGCACGAGCCCGATCAGCGGATCTACCGCACCGGCGCCCGATTCCCCGGCACTGCCAGGGCCGCTACCCGTAGCAACATCGTTTTCGGGGGCAGTGCCGCCACCTGCAGCCTCCGTATTGAGCGCGAGGTCGACCAGCACCGGATCGTGATCCGACGAGCGATACGCGTCCGGCGCGTAGAAGGTCTGTTGCTGCTCGGCGCTCTTGTATGCGAATGCGTATTCCAACGCAATCGGTTCGTCGGCGTTGATGTGCCACTCGTGCACGGCGCGTACACGCTCGGCCAGGCCGGAGGTGGCAAGCGCATGGTCGATGTAGCCGGATTCGCCGCCGTAGACATAGCTGTAGGCATCCCTGCCAATGAACTTCTCCACCATGTCGGCGTATCCCCTGTCGGCAAGCAGCAAGACTGGATCTTCCTTGGCATAGCTGTTGAGGTCGCCGATGAGAAGCTTGCCTACGTCAGCCACACCGGTTGGCGAGGTCGCCAGCCAGTCGGCGATCAGACCGGCAGCACGCACCCGGGTGGGGTTCCAGCAGCTCTGGCCGTCGCCCTGGTCGGCGTCCTTACCGGTTGTGCCGGTGCAGCCCTTGGACTTCAGGTGATTGACGACCACGGTGAAGTTCTGCGCGCCGCCGATGCGTCGGAAGCTGCGCGCCAGCGGCTGGCGGTTCTTGTTGTCGATGGCAAGCGTGGCCGGCACCCCTACAGGCTCCACGGTGCGGCTGTTGTAGACGATCGCCACCGTAATCGCATCGCTGCCCAGCTTCGGCACGCCAGGATCGACATAGCGCCAGTCGGCGCCGAGCTGGCTCGTCAGGCGGCGGATGGCGCCGAGTTCACCGTAGCCGTCATTCTCGATTTCCATCAGGCCGACCACATCGGCATTGATGGCGCGGATAGCGGCGACGATCTTGGCTTCCTGGCGTTCGAACTCGGCCTGTGTCTTGGCGCCGCGGTTGGTCGGCCCATCGAAGCCGGCACCTTTGCCGTCACCGTTGAAGTAGTTCAGTACGTTGAACGAGGCGACGCGCACATCAGCTTGGGCATGGCGTGCAGGTGCACCCGCACGCGGGTTCGTGGCGGCATTGAAAGCCGGTGCGGCCGCGCCCGGCACAGGCTGCAGGCGCCAGGCGTTGTAGCGCATTTCCAGCACGCCCTGCACACCGCTCACGGTATAGCCGGCGCGCACGGAATTCGCCGCAGACAGGCCCGGCGCCGGGTAGCGCACGCTGGCAGGATTCTGCTGATTGGAACCGTCGTCAAGCACGATGCGGTTCAGGGCATTGCTTGCAGCCTGGGCCGCAGCGCCGGTCCCGGGTGGGGCCACGTTGGTGGGCAATGGCAGGCGCCCGTTGCTGAGGAGCAGACTGCCATAGCGTCCGAGTTCGTACGTTTCGCTCACCGTCAGCGTCTGCGGCAGGCGCACGAGCATCCCTTCATACGCCGAGAGCGCCGTGGCATCGGCCACGGGCAGTGTCACGTCGACCGGCGTCACGCTGTTGCCGCTGGCGCAGCTTGCGATGCCGTTGGTGACCAGCGTCAATTGCGTCTGGCCGTACTTCTCCTCCACCTTGCCGACAAGGTGGAGGAGGTCACCTGCACGGGCGGTGACGCCGGGCGCGTAGACGAACAGCCCTTCCGACACGCCGGGCAGCCTTCGGCGCTGCGCGTCGGGCTGTTGCACGAAGAAGCCGTTGAACCCGTTGGTGCCGCTGTAGTCGGCCGTCACGACCGCTTCGACCTCGACGTTCTGGCCGGCGAGCGGCGAAGTTGTGCCAGCGCCCTGCACATCCGCAAGATGCGTTGCAGCGGCACCGCACACGGCAGCGGCGGGTGGCGGCGTGACGGTGCCCTGCCCGTTGTACAGACCAAGGTCGGAGAAGTCGTCAACGTTGAACGCATCCCATTGCACGGATGGATCGAAGGCAGCGGTAGTGTTTGTGTCGCCCGCCTTCACCGTGCCTTTGCGGCGTAGCGTGCGGTCCTTGGTGCCGGCGCTGGCCGTACCCCAGAAGCCGGACGGCGGTTGATAGCCGACCTGCCCAATGCGATCGACAACGACGCCGGAACGCGTGAGCGTCAGCGCGTCGTCGCCGTTGAAGGAGAACGCCGCGGTCTGGTTGACGCGGATGCCCAGCGCACTGGCCAGCGTGCTGTGGGCCATCACATGCACAGAGCCCGGCGCCAGCTTGCCCGAGAGCGCAAACGATGCGGTGGGCGTGCTGGCGCCATTGTTGTACTGCTCGATCTTGTAGACCGACAGATCGGCTTCTGCCCCATCAGGGTTGTAGATTTCGATGGCCTTGTTGTTCGAGCTGCCTTCTACGTACTCGCTGATAAGAAGCTCAGCATGTGCAGGTAACGCCATGAACAGCACGGCGGGAAAGAGGAAATGCAGGCGCATGGGGACCAGGGGATGGGGGGGAGGAATGATCTCGGCATACCTTCAACAACGCCGATGACACACACATGGCGCGCGGTCGCCGATGGTTCAGCATTCTGTAAGCTGTCCCCTCCCCCCAGCCTGCCCGCACCAAAAAATGAAAAACCCGCGATGGCTTCCAGGCATGCGCCGCATGCGTTATCCAATGGTCGCGGTTGGCTCTCCTTGGAGGACCAATACAGAATTGCCGAAATTTGCGATTTTCTGTACCTGTCGGGCGGTTGGCGACGGGTGCTAGCCTGCAAGCTCTTCGTCCTTGCCGCTGACATCGAGCCCGCTATGCCTACCCTCACCAACCTGCTCACCTTTGCCCTGGTTGCTCTCGGCATGGTGCTGACGCCCGGCCCGAACATGATCTACCTGATCTCGCGTTCGATCTGTCAGGGGCGTAACGCCGGGTTGGTGTCGCTGGCGGGCATCGCCACCGGCTTTGTCTTCTACATGCTGTGCGCGGCGTTCGGCATCACAGCCTTGCTGATGGCCGTGCCGTTTGCCTACGATGCCCTGCGCTTTGGCGGCGCGATCTACCTGCTGTATCTGGCGTGGCAAGCCGTGCGCCCGGGTGGCCGCGCGCCATTTCAGGTGCGGGAGCTGCCGGTGGACAGCCCGCGCAAGCTGTACACGATGGGCTTGCTGACCAGCATGCTCAATCCCAAGGTGGCAGTGTTGTACCTGTCGCTGCTGCCGCAGTTCATCGAGCCGGCGCACGGCAGCGTGCTGGTGCAGTCGGTGTGCCTGGGGCTCACGCAGATCTGCGTAAGCGTGACCGTCAATTCGATGATCGCGGCCACGGCGGGCAGCATCGCTGCATTCCTCTCTCGCAAGCCGAGCTGGTTGTCGGCTCAGCGCTACCTGATGGGCACCGTGCTGACCAGCCTGGCGCTGCGCATGGCTATGGAAGCGCGCAAGTAAGCCACGCCCATTCGCGAAACGATCCGCAGCCAATGAAAACGGGGCGATCCGGCCAAACCGGATCGCCCCGTTTTCATTGAACGCGCTACCCGATCAGCGGCGGCGCATGTAGAACGTGAACACTTTGTCCTGCTCGCTGTGCTCCAGCAGCTCGTTGCCGGTTTGCTTGGCGAATGCCTGGAAGTCCCGCGTGGCGCCGGGGTCGGTAGCAAGAATCTTGAGCACGTCGCCGCTTTGCATGTCGGCAAGGGCCTTCTTCGTGCGCAGGATGGGCAGCGGGCAATTCAGGCCGCGCGCGTCAATTTCCTTCTGAAACTCCATGTCTTCCTCAGTGGTACGGGCAAGCGGCGCAGCGCCGCTTGCATCAGTTATTCCGTGATTGTAACGAGCCGTGTCGGCTGCCACTGGCGCGGCGGCGGCTCGGCGGGTTCGCCGGTGCGGATGTCGATGTAGCTGACAGGCAAGCCGCGCGCACTCAGGAAATCAGCGACGGCATAACCGGTGCCGGCCGTCCAGGGACGGACTTTCTCAAACGGCTTCAGACGGTACTCGACGAGTTCTTCCGACAGCGCGATTTCGCCATCGGCCACCACGTGGTACGCAATGATCAGCTCATTCTTGCGGATGAACTCATACACGCCGATCAGCGAGATCGACTGTGCATCGAGGTTCGTCTCTTCCTTCAGCTCGCGGGCAATGCCTTCTTCAGGCGTTTCATCTCGCTCCAGAAAGCCGGTGACGAGGGCAAACATGCCTTCGGGCCATAGCGCATTGCGCGCCAGAAACATCTGCCCGCGATACTCGACTACCGCCGCCAAGACCGGCAGCGGATTGTTCCAGTGGACGAAGCCGCAGTCCGGCACCGGACATGAGATGCGCAGGCGGCCGGCGTTGTGCTGCTCGACGAGCGGCGTGGCGCATTGGGGGCAGAAGCGGTAGTCGAAGCTCATGGCAGAGAGATGCGTTAGACAGCTTGCTCACAGGCCGTGCGGATGTCGGCGGCGAAGGCTTCCACCGTCTCAGGCTCCACATCCCACGAGCACATCAGGCGGCAGCCGCCGGCACCAATGAACGTGTAGAAACGCCAGCCGCGTGCGCGCAGCGCCTCGATGGCGGGCACCGGCAACTCGGCAAACACGGCGTTCGATTCGGTCGGAAACATGATGCGCACGCCCGGCACATCGGCAATGCGCGCATGCAGAAGCTGCGCCATCGCATTGCCGTGACGCGCGTTGCGCAGCCACACGTCGTTTTCAAGCAAACCCAGCCAAGGTGCCGAGATGAATCGCATCTTCGAGGCCAACTGCCCTGCCTGCTTGACGCGATAGGCAAAGTCTTCCGCCAGGCGACGATCGAAGAAGACCACGGCCTCGCCGACCGGCAGGCCGTTCTTCGTGCCGCCAAAGCACAGCACGTCCACGCCGGCGCGCCACGTGATCTCGGACGGATGCACGCCGAGCGACGCCACCGCGTTGGCAAAACGCGCGCCGTCCATGTGCACGCGCAACTGGCGACGCTTGGCAATCGCGGCAATGGCCCGCACCTCGTCCACGGTGTAGACGGTGCCGACTTCCGTCGACTGCGTCAGCGAAACGACCTTCGGCTTCGGGTAGTGGATATCCGAGCGCCGCGTAACGAGCGCTTCCACCGCGTCCGGCGTGAGCTTGCCGTTCTCGCCCTTGGCGGTCAGCAGCTTTGAGCCGTTGGAGAAAAACTCGGGGCCACCGCATTCGTCCGTTTCGATATGCGCCAGCTCGTGACAGATCACCGAGTGATACGACTGGCACAGCGACGACAGCGCCAGCGAATTGGCTGCCGTGCCGTTGAAGACGAAGAAGACTTCGCAATCGGTCTCGAACAGATCGCGGATGCGGTCGCACACGCGCTGCGTCCAGGAATCATCGCCATAGGCCGGCTCATGGCCGCTGCCGTTGGCCTCCAGGAAATACTTCAGAGACTCCGGGCAGAAGCCCGCGTAGTTGTCTGAGGCGAAATGCTGCTTGGGCTGCATGGCGGGCCGGCAAATGTGAGTGGAAGACGGGTTACTTCTGTTCGGACCACAGCACGCCGCCGGTGGCCCAGTTCTCGCGCTTGATGTCGGTGATGATGATGTCGACGGCGCCCGGCGCGCAGCCCAGCGATTCGCAGGTGACGCGCGTTACCTCTTCGACGAGCTTCCGCTTCTGCTCAACGCTGCGGCCCTCGAACATCTCGATATGGAAAGTCGGCATGGGGGTGTCTCCGGTTGAATGCGTAGCTTCGACAGTCGCGTCAGTTGCGTCAGTCGCGATACGAAGCGTCGATTTTATCCAGTTTGCGCAAGAGCGCCGGCCACTCGATCACGCCTTCAATGGCGCCGCCATCCTCAAGCTGTTCTGCCGCGCGATCTGCCACGTGCGGCGCGGGCGAGACGACCTCGCCGCCGGCGAGTGCGTGAATCTGGATCTCGCATGCCTTGATGAGTGTGGCCATCAGCACGTGCGCCTCGGCCACGGTACGGCCGACGGTGAGCGTGCCGTGATTGCGCAGCAACATGGCGAAATGGGTGCCCAGCGATGCGGTAAGGCGGCCGCCCTCTTCCGGTGTAAAGGCAAGCCCTTCGTAATCGTGATACGCAATGCGCCGGTGAAACCGCAGCGCATGCTGTGACAACGGCAGCAGCCCGTGCTTTTGCGCCGACACGGCAATGCCGGCCGTGTTATGCAGATGGATCACGCACTGCGCGTCGGGCCGGGCGGCGTGCACGGCGGCGTGCAATGCGAAGCCCGTCACGTTGACGGACGGACGCGTAGCTGCGTCGGGCCAATCGCCGACAAGCTGGCCGCGGCCATTGATCTTGACCAGGTTGGATGCGGTGATCTCGTCGAACGCGAGGCCGAACGCGTTGATCAGGAAGTGATCAGGCTCGCCCGGCACGGTGGCCGACAGGTGGGTGTAGACAAGGTCGTCCCAACCGTTGAGCGCGGCCAGGCGATATGCGGCGGCAAGATCGACGCGCACCGCGCGCTCGGCCTGGCTCATTTCGCCGCCAGACGTGACGGCATCGGGGCGCAGGGCAAAAGACATGGGGCTCCTCCAATGGAGGAGGCATTCTAGAACGGGTGCGCTGAGCGCGTTGTACACGCCTTCACATGCCGCGCATCACGCACGCGCCGGTGCCACCCGCTTCACCACAAGAAAGGTCGCCACGCCCGCCACGAGCGACACCGCTGCCACGGCCAGTGATGCATTGAAGCCGCCCGTGGCCGCAAACAGCCGGTTCGCAAGCGGCGGCCCGACGATCTGGCCGATGCCATACGCGGCCGTCATGAGCCCCATCAGACGCGGCACAGCATGCGGCCAGAGCCGGCGCGCCTCGCGCATGGCGAACAGCGTGATCGCCGTGAACGGCAGGCCGAGCAGCGTGCTGGAAAGCGCCAGCCCCGCCACCGTTGGCCACACGATGCTGGTAGTCACAGCAAGCGCCTGCATGGCGTAGGCCGTGGCCAGCAGCGAGCGGTTGTCGCGCGCCAGACTGATCCGCGTGGAAAGGAACGCCCCGAGCGCCACTCCCGCACCGAACATCGGCCAGAACAGATCGGGCCAGACCGAACCCGCCGGCAGCACCTTGCGCGCGATCACGGGCAGGAACGTGGCGGTGATGATGTAGCCAAAGCCGGCCAGGCCGTAGGCGAGCGTCAGCGCGCTGGTGGGCGCATCCAGGCCGGGTGCCGTCCCGGATACAGCCGGCGCCGGAGCAGCATGCGCATGCGCTTCCGGCCGGATGGTCGACCACACCGCCGCCGAGAGCAGCGCCGACAGCACGCCAAACGCAATCCATGCCGACGTTGCGTGCCAACCCAGCGCCACCATCCCGCTGGCCGCCAAGCCCGGTATGGCGATGCCAAGACCCGGCCCGCAGAAAATGATGCCGCCGAGCGCCGCATGGCCCAGCTCGGTCAGCCGATGGAGGCACCAGCCCGCCGTAAAGACAAACACCAGCGCGCTGGCCATGCCGGCTGCAAAGCGCAGGAGAAGCCACGCCGGCTGTCCTTGCAGGACGCCCATTCCGGCGGTCAGCAGCACTGTCGCAACCAGGCCGATGCGGATGAGCCGTGCCGCGTCGCCGCGCACCGCCATGCAGGCCAGCGCGCCAACGAAATAGCCCAGGTAGTTGCCGGTGGCCAGCCAACTGCCCTGCGCCAACGTCAGGCTGCCGTCGTGAAGCATCATCGGCAGGATCGGCGTGAAGGCGAAGCGGCCGATGCCCATCGCCACGGACAGCGCCACCATGCCCGCAATCGCCACGCGCCATGCGGTGGCCCGCTGGGAACGCGCGGCGGACAAGGTAGAGGTAGACGACAGCGTGTGCTCCATGGAAAGGCCCGGATGAGGAAATCGGCACTTCATCGTACGCAAGGCCGTCCATCCTGAAAAATGAATTATATTGAACAAACCCATTAGCATTTGAGATACATCATGGATCTGTCCTCGCTTGAGATCTTTCGGACGGTGGTGCGGGAAGGCGGCGTCACGCGGGCGGCCCAGCAGTTGAATCGCGTGCAGTCGAATGTGACGACACGCATCCGCCAGCTCGAGACCTCGCTGGGCGTGCAACTGTTCGTGCGCGAGAGCAAGCGCATGGTGCTCACGCCCGCCGGTCAGACCTTGCTGACCTACGCCGACGACATCCTCCGCCTGGCCGCAGAAGCACGCCAAGCCGTGCAGCCGCGCGAGCCGCACGGGCGCCTGCGCATCGCCTCGATGGAAAGCACGGCGGCAAGCCGGCTTCCGGCCCTGCTGGCCACGCTGCATCAGCGCTGGCCGCGCGTGCAACTCGAACTGGTAACGATGACCACGCGCCAGTCCCTCCAGGCGCTGTCCAACTTTGAAGTCGATTGCGCGTTCGTTGCCGAAACGGCGTGCCTGAACAACACGCGCGCCGCCATGACGACGCTGCCGGCCTTTGCAGAAGAGCTGGTGCTGATTGCCCACCGCGCTCATCCGCCAATCCGCCGCGCTGTGGACGTGCAGACCGCCGGCATGCTCGCGTTCGAACCCGGCTGCGCCTATCGGCAATTGATCGAAGACTGGTTCGCCGCAGATGGCGTGGTGCCTTCCCGGGTGCTGGAGCTTGGCTCGTATCACGCCATCGTCGCGTGCGCGGCGGCGGGCATTGGCGTGGCGCTGGTGCCGCGCTCGGTGCTTGAGCTATATACGAATGCCCCGGAAATCAGCATCCACGCGCTGGGTAAGCCCGGCCGTGTCGACACGCTGCTCGCCTGGCACCGCGACATGGCAGGGCCCGCCCTACAGGCGCTGGTTCAGTTGCTGAGCGAGCCAAAACCAGTGCCAAGCGCACCCACGCGCGAGGCCATTGCCGCCTAAACTGAAAGCGGATATCGGGACCGTGCCGCAGGTCTGATCAGGCAAAAACCGCGGCAATCACGGACGGAGGCGCGAATGCGGCCGTCGTTGCGGATGCGGCGTTGGATAGGATGGTTGGCAGCGGTCATCGCCGCGGTCTGGACCAGCCTTGCCGTGGCAGCCGCGCCGGTCGTGGTGTTGCCGGTCACCGGTGCCATCGGGCCAGCCAGCGCAGCCTATGTGATCCGCGGCCTGCAACAGGCGCGCGATCAAGGTGCGCAGCTTGTTGTGCTGCAAATGGATACGCCCGGCGGCCTCGATGCGTCGATGCGCCAGATCATTCAGGCCATCCTTGCGTCGCCCGTGCCGGTGGCAGGCTACGTGGCCCCCGGCGGCGCGCGGGCAGCGAGCGCGGGCACCTACATCCTCTATGCATGCCACGTTGCGGCGATGGCGCCCGCCACGAACCTGGGTGCGGCGTCTCCCGTGGCGATCGGCATGGGCGGCCACGCTCCCGGCCCCGGCGACAGTGCCAAACCGGCCAGCGCGCCAATCGTCTCTTCCAGCAACGAAGACACCCTCGCCCGCAAGCAGATGCACGACGCGGCGGCGTACATCCGCGGGCTGGCGCAACTGCGTGGTCGCAATGCGGAATGGGCCGAGCGCGCCGTGCGTGAAGCCGTGAGCCTCGACGCGCCCGAAGCCGCGAGCCAGCACGTGATCGATCTTGTTGCGGCAAGCCTTCCTGATCTGCTCAAGCAAGTCGACGGCCGCGCGGTGCGCACGTCCGCCGGCGTGGTCACGCTGCATACGGCAGAGGCCACGATCGTCACGCTGGAGCCGGACTGGCGCAACCACTTCCTCGGCGTCATTACCGATCCAAGCCTGGCGCTGTTGCTGCTGACGGTGGGCGTGTACGCACTCATCTTCGAGTTCTCGACGCCGGGCATGGTTGTGCCGGGCATCCTCGGCGCAGTGTGCATCGTGGTGGCGCTCTACGGGTTGCAGATGCTGCCGATCAACTACGCGGGGCTTGCCCTCATCGCACTCGGCCTAGGTTGCATGGTTGCTGAAGCATTCCTGCCGACGTTCGGCGCGCTCGGCGTGGGCGGCATCGTTGCGTTCGTGCTGGGCGCGGTGATGCTGATCGACACGCAAACGCCGGGCTTTGGCGTACCGCTGCCCTTGATCGTATCGATGGCGTTCGTGAGCCTGGCGGTGATCCTGCTGCTCTCGAGCATGGCTCTGCGGGCACGGCGGCGCCCGAACGTGGCCGGTGGCGACATCCTCATCGGCATGACCGGCGAATTGCTGGAGCTGGACCCGACCGACCCAAACGACCCGGCCGCCGGCTGGGCACAAGTGCATGGCGAGCGCTGGCGCGTGCACTGCGACGGGCCCCTCGCACGCGGCGACCGTGTGCGCGTGACGGCGCGGCACGGCCTGACGCTGAACGTCGTCCCGGCGTCATTCTGAGGAGAAGAACATGGTCTACGGATTTTTTAGTGCAGGCGGCCTGATCTTCCTGGCCGTGCTGCTGGTCATCTCGTCGTTTCGGGTGCTGCGCGAATACGAGCGCGGCGTGGTGTTCCTGCTCGGCCGCTTCTGGCGCGTGAAGGGGCCAGGGCTGGTGCTCATCGTGCCGGCCATCCAGCAGATGGTGCGCGTGGACTTGCGCACGGTGGTGATGGACGTGCCGCCCCAGGATGTGATCTCGCACGACAACGTATCGGTCAAGGTCAATGCGGTGGTGTATTTCCGTGTAGTCGATCCGGAGCGCGCCATCATTCAGGTGGCCAACTATCTTGAAGCGACAAGCCAGCTCGCGCAGACCACGCTGCGCGCCATCCTCGGCAAACACGAGCTGGATGAGATGCTGGCCGAGCGCGAAAAGCTCAACCTCGACATCCAGAAGGTGCTCGACATCCAGACCGACCCGTGGGGCATCAAGATCGCGAACGTGGAGATCAAGCACGTCGACCTGAACGAATCGATGATCCGCGCCATCGCCCGCCAGGCCGAGGCCGAACGCGAACGCCGCGCCAAGGTCATCCACGCGGAAGGCGAGCTGCAGGCATCGGAAAAGCTGCTGGAAGCCGCGCGCATGCTGGCCCAGCAACCCGAGGCAATCCAGTTGCGCTACCTGCAGACGCTCACGCAGATCGCCGGTGACAGAAGTTCGACGATTGTCTTTCCGCTGCCGATGGATGTGCTGGGCGCAGTGAAGAAAGCCGCCGCCGGCTGACACGCATCACAGATCGATCTTCATGCCGAGCTTGAAGAGCCGTGGCGCGCCCATCGACAGACGGTTGTTGCCGGCGCCCGCCCAGTAGCGCTTGTCGGTCAGGTTGTCGACATTGAACTGCAGCGTTGCCCGCTTGCCCGAGACGCGCGTCACGTAACGCACGCCTGCACTGAAGAGCGTCGTGCCGCCCAGCTCTGCCTGGTTGGCATCATTCACAGGGCGCGGGCCAAGGTAATAGGCGCCTGCATTGAACGAGACCGAACGCAGCATCGGCAGCGTGTATTCCGCAAAGACGCTGGCGGTGCTGCGCGGCGTGTTCTCCGGCGTTTTTCCGTCGAGGCCGTTACCGACACTGCGGAACTTCGCGTCCGTCCAGCCTGCGGAGGCCAGCAGCGACAGGTCCTTGGTGACGCGGCCTTGGGCGGTCAGCTCGATACCGCGAATGCGCTCGCGCCCATCCTGCACGAAGACGTTCGCGTCGTTGGTGTAGCTCGCGGCGCGGTCGATGTCGTACACGGCAGCGGCGAGCTGTGTGCCGGCTGGCGTCTCGTAGCGCACGCCCACCTCCTTCTGTTCCGACAGCGCAGGCGGCATGGCCACATTGGCGTTGGCGGCCGTGTTGGGCGCGCGCGCACCGGCTTCCAGGCCCTGCGCGTACGACGCGTATGCCGACAGCGCCGGCGTGAACTTGTAGATGACCGCGCCCAGCGGCGTGGTCTTGCTGGCCTCGTATCGGTTGGGCGCCTGCTCGCTGGTGTAGCGCGTGTAGCGCAGGCCCGCGATCACCTGCCAGTGCTGCGACAGCGTCATGCGATCCAGCGCGTAGACACCCGTATCCACGGCGCGCTGCTCTGCGGTGACGCCCGTGCCGGTGGTGGGCAGCCAGCCGAGATCGACCGGGTTGTACAGATTCTGCGCGCCGGAGAAGCGGTCCGAGTACACGGCCGCCTGGCGCATGTCGGATCGCGCAATGCCGAAGGTCAGGTCATGCGTGATCCAACCCGTTTTCTCGGTACCGGAGATGTCGGCACGCACGTGGCTGGTGTTCCAGCGGCCGCTCTGGCGCTGGCCAGAGACTGTGCCGGCGCCCGTCACCGCGTTGGTCAGGCGAAATTCCGAGAACGCCCGCGTGCGCGCCGTCTCCGACATGCCGCCTTCCACCGTCAGCAGCCACGTATCGGCGAGCGCGTAATCGGCACGCAGCAACGCATTGGTGTTGTTGCCGTCAAAGTCGGCCCACCCCGGCGAAATGCGTTTGGCCGGGTCGGGCATGGCCGGCAAGGTGATGACGCCGTTCTTGGCGGCGGGCAGCGTCACCACCGATTGTTCGGTGATGACCTTGCGCGAGTATTCCACGTCGGCCTTCAGGCTCAGGCGGCTGTTGACCTTCCAGTCGAAAGCCACGGCGGCAAGCTGGCGCGTACCGTCAATGCCGCTTGTTGGCGACTGCAGCGAGCCGCCCGCCGCATTGAAGCGCAGGCCGTACTGATTGTCTTCACCAAAGCGGCGCCCCACGTCGAGCGTGCCGACCACGGTGCCGTTGCTGTCGAACTGCATGCCCAACGTGGTGACCGGCGTATTGCCCGCACGCTTCGTGACTAGGTTCACCACGCCGCCCGGAGTCGTGTAGCCGTAATACAGCGCCGACACGCCCTTGAGCACCTCCACGCGCTCCTTGTCCTCAAGCGGGATGGCCGTGAGCGCCGGAATCGGCATCGAGCCGTTGAAGCGGAAATTGGTGCGGTTCTCCAGCGTCACGCCGCGAATGGCGAGGTTATCGAACGTCTCGCCCGAAAGCTGCTGGCGCGTCACGCCGGCCGTGTTGCGCAGGGCGTCGTACAGCGACGTGTCCTGCTGCGCGTCGAGCGCCTCGCGCGTGACCACGTTCACGGTGGCAGGGATGTCGCGCAACGCCATGCCCCGAAACGCGCCGACCTGCGCCGTGCTGGCCGCAAAGCCGCGCTGACTGCCCGCAGTGACGGTCGTCTCATTCAGGTCGACCGTGGCGGCACCTGTGGCCGGCGGGCTCTCTTCGGCATGCGCCCATGTGGAAACGGCAAGAGGAATGGCGGCGAGCGCGCAGGAGAATGCGCGGGCCGCGAGATGACGGTTCATCGCAGGCAACAGGGTCGATCAGGATTAGCGAAACCGGACGCGCGGACATGCGCTGAGAGAAGAGAAAACGCGCCGCAAAACATCACGCGGCGCGTCGATCCGTTGGCTGGCAGGTGGCAACCCGCTGGCTCGCCCGGCAAGAGCGATGGTCAGCGGTCAGGCAAGTTGCCCGTCGCCACCCATCAAATGAGAATGATTCGCATTATATAGATTGAAATGTGATGTCAGCAACTGTTAATTCGCCGGTACCCCCTGCTTCCACTGCGGCCAGTGCTGCACGATGTCGTCCAGCAACGGCTTGGCCGCATTGACGAGATTGTGCGTGGCCGGCACGAAACCGCCCTGCTGCGCGTAGTTGATGAGCCCGTCGGAGGCGCTCTGGCCATCGTAGGGGCGATCGAAGTCGGACCCGGCACGCAGCAATGCCACGCGGCTGAAATCGACCTTGCCCGCACGGGCGCCGCGCGTGAGCACTTCCAGTGTGGCGTTGTCCTCCTGCGCGGTCGTGCAGTACGTGCCCTTGTTGTCGGTCATCGTCTTCACCCAGTCACGCGCCCGCTGGCCCAGGTTGCGGCCGGCCCACCACGTATCTGCGGAAGCCACGTCGCACTGGATGACAGCGGGTGGCTGGTTGGCCGGCGCATAAGGGTAGTTCTTGCGGAAGGCGATGGCCTCGGGGCTGTCTTCCAGCGTCGCCGATTTCGACAGCGTGTAGGCCCGCTGCAGCAGCGTCTCGTTGAGCTGGAACACTTCGGTGCGGTAGTCCATCGGCGGCTTCTCGCCTGGGCCCTTGGTGCCGATGCCGAAGTAGCCGTATGGCCAGCCTGCCGGCATCTCGCGCGCATCGATCTCGTGCGAGAGGCCGTAATCGACCGCATACCGCGCCCACGCCGCCGAGCCCACCGTCCCCTGCGCCGGATCGATGCCCGCAATGCCGGCAATCACAAAGTAGGTGTGCGAGAGGTCCAGCTTGCTGCGATAGAGCAACGCGGAAATCGTCGATGCGGCATTCGCATAGCCCATGCCCGTGGTGACCTGGCAGATGCCGTCGTAGTTGCACAGCATGTTGGGCGCGTCGGGCGACAAGCCGGAGATGTAGACCTTCTCCTTCAGGTCGTAGCGGTCGATGAATGGCTGTGCCTCGCCCTGGAACATGTTGATGACGATGACTTTCACTCCGTCATACGCGCAACTGTTCAAGGTCAGCGCTGCGGCACCGACCGCACAGAGCTTGGCGATCGTACGCAAACGAGGCATGGGCATCTTGAGTCGGGAATCGATCATGGCGAGGGCACTCCGTGTTTCCACACGCTCCAGCGCGTGACGATCTCATTGACCAGCGGACCGCCCGCCAGATACAGGTTGTTGAGCGACGGCACAAACCCGCCCGAGTTGCTGTTGACCAGCGAGTCATACGGCGTCTGCCCCGGATACGGCCGGTCGAAGTTCGATGCAGTGCGCAGCACGGCCACACGCTGCAGGTCGAGCAGGCCTGCCTTGGAGCCACGCGTGAGCGCCTCGAACGTGGCGTTGTCTTCCTGCTGCGTGGTGCAGTAGGTGCCCTGCCCGTCCGTCAGCAGCTTGACCCATGCCGCTTCGCGCTCGCCCAGCTTGGCGCCGTGCCAGTACGTGTTGCCCGCAGCGGTGTCGCATTGCACGACTGAAGGCGGCTGGTTGGCCGGTGCGCTCGGGTAGTTGGCGCGATAGGCGCGTGCAGTTGCGTTGTCGTCCAACACCGCGCCCTTGGAAAGCGCCAGTGCCTTCTGTAGCAGCGCCTCGTTCACGCGGAAGACTTCGGTCTTGTAATCCAGCGGCGGCTTCTGCCCCGGGCCCTGTGTGTTGATGCCGATGAAGCCGTTGGGCCAGTTGGCGGGCACCTCGCGCGCATCGATCTCCCACGCGATGTCGCTGTCGACCAGGAAGCGCGCCCACGCAGCGCTGCCAAGCGTGCCCTGCGACGGGTCGATCCCGGCAATGCCCGCCACAAGGAAGTACGTGCGCTGCAGATCAAACTTGCCGCTGTAGATCAGCGCCGACACCGACGACGCGGCATTCGCCTTGCCCATGCCCGTGGTGAGCTGGCAGACGTCGCTGGCGTTGCAATGCACGTTCGGGTAATCGATGGACAGGCCCGGTACCGGCACGTCTTGCGTAAGGCCAAGCTTGTCGATCCACGGCTGCGCCTCGGGCGCGAACATGCTGATGATCAGCACCTTGACCTTGCGCGCGTGCGACTCCGGCGCAAGTTGCGCAACCGGTTGTGTCGATGCACCGACGCCGGCCGCCAGCAAAGCGCCAACCGCGACGGCACGCGCCAATCGTTTGCCTTTGCGCCCGAGCAGCCGGTGCGGCGGCTGCGGTGGCGGGGCGTCGACCTTGTCAGATAGGACGCTCATGGTTCTCCTCGGATTTGGGGATAGGGATGGGATCAACCCGTGCTGTGGGGAACAGCACGCGCCACCGATGCAAATTGCCTGCCAAGCGGCACACAATCCCTACACAATCGGCAACGTTTTCCCGGTATAGGCCATGGCGGGGCCTGTCTCCAGCCGGGCCGCGTTCCCGAGCTTGTTCTCACGGCGCAGACAAGCCCCAACGCGGGGCGCGCCGTGCCCTGAAAGCCGCGCGGCCTGCCCCACGGCAATCCGTTGCTCAGGTTTGTGAGGCGCCGCTCAGGGTCTCCGTAAGTTGTGCGTGATGTACTGCACACCGCCCCACCCGGACCGGATCGGGGCGTTCTGTCTGTCATCCAAGCCGATCGGCCCGCCACCTTCCGGGCCGCATCCAGCAAACCGGAAACCTCGCACCATGCAGGAACCCACACGCCCTGGACGGCGGAGCGCACACACGCCCGCCGCGACCACGCACGTGCGTGACTTCACAGCAAATCCTGCCCTGCTCGCCTCAGGTGGGGTGATCGCACCCGCGGCCCCATCAGTGCGCGCGTGGCCATGGCAAGCGTTGCGCAAATGGCTTCTCGTCGCGTTGATCGCCTGCGCCTACCTGCTGCCCGGCACCCTCGGCCACGACCCATGGAAGCAGGACGAAACCTATACGTTCGGCATCGTCCAGCACATGGTGGAAACCGGCGACGCGATCGTGCCGGTCAGCGCCGGCCAACCCTTTGTCGAGAAACCACCGCTCTATGCGTGGACGGCCAGCGCGCTGGTCTGGCTGCTGGCGGACGTGCTGCCCGCGCATGACGCCGCGCGGCTCGCGAGTGCGCTGTTTGCCGGACTGGCCCTTGCGTTCACCGCGCGGCTCGCGCGGGCGACGACAGGTGCATCTTCATGGACAGACGCGCGCGTGCTGGGCACAGTGGCGCTGTGCGCAGGCTCGCTGATCGTCGTCAAGCACGCGCACGAGATGATCACCGACGTGGCGTTGCTGGCTGGCACTGCCATCGGCTTCTGCGGGTTGTTCGAATGCGCGCTGCCGGCAACGCGTTCACGCGGCTCCGCATGGCTGCTTGGCATCGGTATGGGAATGGCGTTGCTGGCCAAGGGCGTATTCATCCCGCTGGTGTTCTGCATCACCATCGCCAGCGCGTGCGTGCTGCTTCCCGCGTGCCGCAGTCGCGCGTTCGCAAAACAACTCGGCACCGCGGCACTCGTCTTCCTTCCATTCGCCACGATCTGGCCGACGCTCCTCTACCTACGCGCGCCGGACCTCTTCCGTGTCTGGTTCTGGGACAACAACATCGGCCGCTTTCTGGGCTTTTCCGTACCCGTGCTGGGCGCGGAGAACGACGATCCGTTCTACGTCTGGCATTCATTGCTGACCATCGGGTTTCCAGCCGGCCCACTCGCGCTCGTCGCACTGGTTGGCGGCGCGTGGCGTGATTGGCGTACACCGCGTGTGGCGCTGCCACTGGCGTTCGCGGCTGTGGGGCTGCTTGCACTCCAGGTCTCGGCGACAGCCCGCCCGCTGTATCTGCTGCCGTTCATCGTGCCGCTGGCGATGCTGGGCCAGCAGGCGATCGCACGGCTGCCGACGCGCGCGCACGCCGTGTGGGATTACTTCAGCCGCGCGCTGTTCGGCAGCATCGTGCTGCTTGCGTGGCTGCTATGGGCCGTCATGACGGAAAGCGCATCGCGTGCAGGCCTGCTCTGGCTCGACCGCTGGTTACCGGTCGCCTGGATCTTGCCGATTCACCCCACGCTGGTGGCCGCAGCACTCGCCCTGACAGGGGGATGGATCTGGCTGCTGCCACGGCTGAAGCAAGCCGGCGCATGGCGCGGTGCACTGTCGTGGGCAGCCGGCGCCCTGGTCGGCTGGGGGTTGATCGGTACCCTCCTGCTGCCCTGGTTGGACGAGGCCAAGAGCTATCGCTCCGTGTTCGACAGTCTCAGTGCCAAGCTGGCGCCTGCATGGCGCGCCAATGATTGCATGGCGAGCCTGCATCTGGGCGAATCGGAAGCGCCCATGCTGCGCTACTTCACCGGCATCCTCCACCAGCCCGTTGCGCAATCCACCGCGCACAATTGCCGATGGCTGATCGTCCAGGACAGCCATTCGCACGCGCGAACGCCCGGAGATGAGTGGACCTTGTTCTGGTCGGGCGCGCGCCATGGCGATCGGAACGAACGGCTGCGCGTTTTCCGGCTGGAAACTACGCCGCCTCGCTGATCGCCCCAAAACAAAACGGCGCGCGCCCCGTTGCCGGGAACGCGCGCCGTTCAGCGCATCCGATGCGAAGGCGTTACATCAGACCTTCTGCTGCACCCACGCTGCCACACCGGCCAGCGCCTGCGGCAGGTTGTCCGGCTCCGTGCCGCCGGCCTGCGCCATGTCCGGACGGCCGCCGCCCTTGCCGCCGACCTGCTGGGCGACAAAGTTGACCAGTTCGCCAGCCTTGACCTTGCCCGTGGCGTCAGCCGTCACGCCGGCGATCAGCGCGACCTTGCCGTCAGTCACGCTGCCCAGCACGATGGCCGCGGTCTGCAGCTTGTCCTTGAGCTTGTCCATGGTCTCGCGCAGCGTCTTGGCATCGGCGCCATCCAGCTTTGCGGCCAGCACCTTGATGCCGGCAACGTCCACCGCCTGGCTCACCAGTTCGTCGCCCTGGCTTGCGGCCAGCTTCGACTTCAGGCGCTCCAGCTCCTTCTCCAGCGTCTTGACCTGATCCTGCACCTGGCCGATACGCTGCGTCAGTTCCGACGGCTGCGCACGCAGTGCGGCGGCCGCTTCGTTGATGCGCGTATCGAGCGTCTGCAGGTAATGCAGCACGTTGTCGCCGGTGATCGCTTCCACGCGGCGGATGCCGGCTGCCACGCCCGATTCGCTCACGATCTTGAACAGGCCGATGTCGCCCGTGCGCGCCACGTGCGTGCCGCCACACAGTTCCCTCGACGAACCAATCGACAGCACGCGCACTTCATCGCCGTACTTCTCGCCAAACAGGGCCATCGCGCCATTCTTGACCGCATCGTCAAAGCCCATGAGCTGGGCGCTCGTCGCAGCGTTGGCGAAGATTTCTGCGTTCACGCGGGCTTCCACTTCGCGAATCTGCAGCGGCGTCATCGGCGCGTTGTGCGAGAAGTCGAAGCGTGTCTTTTCCGCATCGACCAGCGAGCCCTTCTGCTGCACGTGGCTGCCCAGCACTTCACGCAGGGCTTTGTGCATCAGGTGGGTGGCCGAGTGGTTGCGCATGGTGCGCGCACGGCGCACGGCGTCCACTTCCGCCGCCACGGCATCGCCAACCTTCAGCACGCCGGTGCGCAGCTCGCCGTGGTGGCCGAACACTTCCGGCTGCACCTTGAGCGTGTCGGCCACGTCAAACCAGACGGTCGCGGCCTTGAGCGTGCCCTGGTCGCCAACCTGGCCGCCCGATTCCGCATAGAACGGGGTGTGGTCCAGCACCACCACGCCGGTCTGGCCCGGGTGCATTTCCTGCACCGACGCACCGTCCACAAACAGCGCCGTCACACGCGCGGTTTCGCGCACGAGCTGGTCGTAGCCGTGGAAGGTGGTCTTGTCGCCGGTGTAGTCGAGCGTGCCGGCGACCATCTTGAACTTGCCGGCCGCGCGTGCCTGCTCGCGCTGGCGGTTCATGGCGGCGTCAAAGGCGGCTTCGTCGACGATCACGTCGTTCTCGCGGCAGACGTCTTGCGTCAGGTCCAGCGGGAAACCGAAGGTGTCGTGCAGCTTGAAGGCGAGTTCGCCGTCGAGCATCCGCTCTTTCCCATCCTGGCCCGACGTCTTCAGCTCACCCAGCGCAGCGTCGAGGATCGACATGCCGTGCTCGATGGTCTCGAAGAAGCGGGCTTCTTCCGTGCGTAGCACCTCGACCACGCGGTCGCGCGCCTCGCGCAGTTCCGGATAGGCTTCGCCCATCTGCGCCACAAGATCGTCCACGAGCTTGTGGAAGAACGCAGCGCGGCAGCCCAGCTTGTAGCCGTGGCGGATGGCGCGGCGGATGATCCGGCGCAGCACGTAACCGCGGCCTTCATTGCCCGGGATCACGCCGTCGACGATCAGGAACGAGCACGCGCGAATGTGGTCGGCAATCACGCGCAGCGAGTTGTTGGCCAGATCCTTGGTGTTGGTCTCGCGCGCAGCCGCTGCGATGAGCGCCTGGAACAGGTCGATCTCGTAGTTGCTGTGCACGTGCTGCAGGATTGCAGCCAGACGCTCCATGCCCATGCCGGTGTCGACGCACGGTGCGGGCAGCGGGGTCAGCGTGTATTCGCCGGTCGCCGGATCGAGCTGGCGATCGAACTGCATGAACACGTTGTTCCAGATTTCGATGTAGCGGTCGCCGTCGGCTTCCGGGCTTCCCGGGGGGCCGCCCCATACGTCCGGGCCATGGTCGTAGAAGATTTCCGAGCAGGGGCCGCACGGGCCGGTTTCGGCCATCTGCCAGAAGTTGTCGGAGGCGTACGGTGCGCCCTTGTTGTCGCCGATGCGCACGACGCGCTCCGGCGGCAGGCCGATCACCTTGGTCCAGATGTCGTAGGCCTCATCGTCGGTCTGGTAGACGGTGGCCCACAGCTTGTCGGCCGGCAGCTTGTATTCCTGGGTCAGCAACTCCCACGCCCACACGAGTGCATCGCGCTTGAAGTAGTCGCCGAACGACCAGTTGCCCAGCATTTCGAAGAACGTATGGTGACGCGCCGTATAGCCGACGTTTTCCAGGTCGTTGTGCTTGCCGCCGGCGCGCAGGCAGCGCTGCACGGAAGCCGCACGCACGTACGGGCGCTTGTCGGTACCAAGGAAGACGTCTTTGAACTGCACCATGCCGGAGTTGGTGAACAGCAACGTCGGGTCGTTGCCCGGCACCAGCGGCGAGGAGCGCACCACGGTGTGGCCCTTGCCCTCAAAGAAGGTCAGGAATTTTTGGCGGATATCGGAGGCTTTCATGTCGCGGGGTGCCGGAGTCAGCATTGCGCCTCGGAGCATCCGCTCCTGAGCGCCTTGGATTAGTGCAAACCGTTGATTATACGGGGTTCGCACCCCGGTCGCGTCCATTCTGCGCCGCATTTTCCCCGGTTGGTCGCATGGGGCTGCGGCCCTGCCGGGGCGTGGTGTAGAGTGCACCCGTTCCAATCGTGTCGATTCGTCAATCCATGGGCGCTCTGAGCCATCTCCGTGTTCTCGACCTGACCCGCGTGCTTGCCGGCCCCTGGTGCGCGCAGAATCTTGCCGATTTCGGCGCCGACGTCATCAAGGTCGAACGCCCCGGCGCCGGCGACGACACGCGCACATGGGGCCCGCCGTGGCTCAAGGACGAAGCGGGCAACAACACCGCCGAAGCCGCTTATTACCTCGCGGCCAATCGAAACAAGCGCTCGATCACCGTCGATATCAGCACGCCCGAGGGCCAGGACATCGTCCGCAAGCTCGCGGCACATGCAGACGTGGTGCTCGAAAACTACAAGGTCGGCCAACTCAAGAAATACGGGCTCGACTACGCATCGCTCAAGGCGGTAAAGCCGGACCTCGTCTACTGCTCCATCACGGGCTTCGGCCAGACCGGCCCTTACGCCGCGCGCGCCGGCTACGACTTCATCGTGCAAGGCATGGGCGGCTTCATGAGCCTGACCGGCGAGCGCGACGACCTGCCCGGCGGCGGCCCGCAGAAGGCCGGCGTGGCCATTTCGGATTTGATGACCGGCATGTACGCCACCGTGGCCGTGCTGGCCGCCCTTGCCCATCGTGACCGCACCGGCGAGGGCCAGTACATCGACATGGCGTTGCTCGACGTGCAGGTCGCGATGCTGGCGAACATGAACACGAACTATCTGGCCAGCGGTCAGGCACCCAAGCGCTGGGGCAACGCGCACCCGAACATCGTGCCGTATCAGACGTTCCAGGCCGCCAATGGCTGGATCATCGTGGCAGTCGGCAATGACGGCCAGTTTCGCCGCTTTGTCGAAGCCGGCGGCATGCCCGAACTGGCCGACGACCCGCGCTTTGCCACCAACCCGCAGCGCGTAGCCAACCGCGACGTGCTGGTGCCGATCCTGGCCGAGATGGTCAAACGCTTCGGCAAAGGCGAATGGATCGACAAGCTCGAAGCCGCCGGCGTACCGTGCGGCCCGATCAACTCGCTCGACGAGGTGTTCGACAACGAGCAGGTGCAGGCGCGCGGACTGCGCGTCGACCTGCCTCACCCGAGCGCCGGTAACGTCAAGCTGGTCGGCAGCCCGGTCAAGATGAGTGCCACGCCACCCAAGGCCGCTAGCCACCCGCCGCTGCTGGGCGAACACACCGAAACCGTGCTGCGCGACGTGCTCGACTTCTCACCCGAGCAGGTCGAAGCACTGCGCGCGCAAGGCGTCATCTAATCGCAACTTCTTCCACCCAAGACGAGGTCCTCATGTGGCTTGATGCGTTGCTGGCTTACCTGCATTACATCTCGATCTTCACGCTGATCGTCTTTCTCACCGCCGAGGCCGTGGTGCTGCGCCCGGACATGACGCCCGAGACGCGCAAGCGCCTGGCGCGTTATGACGCCGTGTTCGGCTTCGCCGCGCTCGCGGTGCTGATAACAGGGTTGCTGCGCGTGGTCTACGGCGCCAAAGGCTACGCGTTCTACGTTCACAACCCGGTATTCCACGTCAAGGTTGGCCTGTTCGTCCTGATCGGGCTGATGTCGATCATTCCGACCATCAACATCCTGCGCTGGAAGAAGCAAGGCAAGACCTTGCCCGACTTCGTGCCCACGCCCGCGGAAATTGCGAAAACGCGGCGTTGGGTCATGATCGAGTCGCACCTGATCATCTTCATTCCGCTGGCGGCTGTGTTGATGGCGCGTGGTATCGGCATGTAAATGCACAGGGCCGCGCAACCGCATTGCTCGGCCCCAAGTTTTCCCCCAGGCAACGCTAGGGACAAACCCTGAACCGTTTGCCTAGGCGCCGCGCGAGGCCATGAGAACGCCCGCCTTCCCCTCCGCAAGGTGCTTGAAAGCCGGTCTGCTTAGCGTGCAAACTTGGCCGCCTTACAAGGCATAAGTTGGCCTGCCATACCCGGCGCTGCACGCCACCCCCGAGGAGACCAGACTTGCAGAACGATCCACAAGGTCGTCCGGTGATCCGCAGTCACCAGGACTTTGCATCCGGCGTCATGTTCATCGTCGCCGGTGCGGCGTTTGCCATTCTGGCGCGCAGCTACCGCATGGGTACGGCCAGCAGCATGGGCCCGGGCTATTTCCCGTTCTGGCTGGGCGTTGTGCTCGTCCTGCTGGGCGTGGTGGTGGTCGTGCAATCCCTCTCGCGCAAGGGCGTGGTCGATCGCATTCCGCGCTGGGACGTCAAAACGCTGCTGTGGGTTCTCGGCTCCGTGGTGCTGTTCGGGCTGCTGCTGCAACCGCTTGGGCTGGTGCTCTCGATTGTGGTGCTCGTGCTGGTCTCCAGCATGGCTAGCCACGAGTTCACGCTCAAGGGCGCCGCCGGCACCGCCATCGTGATGGTGGTGATGAGCCTCGCGGCCTTCGTCTACGGGCTCAAGCTGCAGTTTCCGGTGTGGCCTGCCTTCATCGGCAATTGAGCGGGACGCGGACGACACCATGGACCTCTTTGCCAATCTCGCGCTCGGCTTCTCCACCGCGCTCTCCATACAGAACCTGATCTACGCGTTCATTGGCTGCGTGCTCGGTACGCTGATCGGCGTGCTGCCGGGCCTTGGCCCCATCGCCACGATTGCGATGCTGCTGCCCGCCACATACGCGCTGCCTCCGGTGGCCGCGCTGATCATGCTGGCCGGCATTTACTACGGTGCGCAGTACGGCGGCTCCACCACAGCCATCCTCGTCAACCTGCCGGGCGAATCTTCGTCTGTCGTCACGACCATCGACGGCTACCAGATGGCACGACGGGGGCGCGCAGGCGTGGCGCTGGCCACGGCGGGCCTCGGCTCGTTCTTCGCAGGCTGCGTGGCAACGCTGGTACTGGCAGCGTTTGCCACGCCGCTGTCGGAATTCGCGTTCAACTTTGGGCCGGCGGAGTATTTCTCGCTGATGGTGCTGGGCCTGATCGGGGCGGTGGTGCTGGCCTCGGGCTCGCTCATCAAGGCGATCGCGATGATCGTGCTGGGCCTGTCGCTCGGTCTGGTCGGCACCGATGTGAACTCGGGCACCGCGCGTTATTCGTTTGACGTGCCGGAGTTGGCCGACGGGCTGAACTTCGTGTCGGTGGCGATGGGCGTGTTCGGCTTTGCCGAGATCATCGCCAACCTCGAGCAGAAGGAGCACCGCGAAACCTTTGTCGAGCACGTGCGCAACCTCTGGCCCAGCCGCGAAGACTTCAAGCGCATGATCCCGGCCGTGCTGCGTGGCACGGCGCTCGGCTCGCTGCTGGGCATCCTGCCCGGCGGTGGCGCGACGCTGGCGTCGTTTGCGTCGTACTCGCTGGAGAAGAAGACGTCGAAGTATTCACACGAGTTCGGCAAGGGCGCCATCGAGGGTGTGGCCGGTCCGGAATCGGCCAACAACGCTGCCGCGCAGACATCCTTCATTCCGTTGCTCACGCTGGGCATTCCTCCCAATGCGGTGATGGCGCTGATGGTGGGCGCGATGACGATCCACAACATCCAGCCCGGCCCCCAGGTGATGACCAGCAACCCCGCGCTGTTCTGGGGCCTGATCGCCTCGATGTGGATCGGCAACCTGATGCTCATCGTGCTGAACCTGCCGATGATCGGCGTGTGGGTGCGTCTGTTGAAGGTGCCCTATCGCTTCCTGTATCCGGCCATCCTGGTGTTCTGCTGCATCGGCGTGTATTCGGTCTCGAATACGACGTTCGATATCTTCCAGACGGCGCTCTTCGGATTGATCGGCTACATGTTCGTGAAGCTGCGCTGCGAACCGGCGCCAATGCTGCTCGGCTTCGTGCTCGGGCCGATGATGGAAGAGAACTTTCGCCGTGCGCTGCTGCTCTCGCGCGGGGATTTCTCTACCTTCGTCACGCGGCCGCTGTCGCTGGGGCTGCTGATTGCGGCGAGCATCCTGGTCTTGCTGGTGGCGCTGCCGGCCATCAACAGAAAACGCGAGGAAGCGTTTCAAGAAGAATAAGAACGGCGAGAACGGCGACGTTGCTGCATCGCACCCTACGAAACCGGAGGCCCGCCCTCCGGTTTTTGTTTGCGCACGCGGCAACGCAGCATTAGAGCCAAACCTCCACTCCAGTTGACGTTGGACGCGGCGCTTCGGATAACGGAGGGCGATCGGCCCGTAGAGGTCGACCACCAATCCAATGTCCAGGAGACAACCGAATGTCACAGACTTCCCTGCTCCATGCTGTCTATGGATCAGCGCGCAGCTTCCTGCGCACGCACGCTGCAGCCGCCGTCTTGGCCACATCCGCCCTCACCTTGGTTGCGGCCGCGCCCGCTCAAGCCGCCAGCACGTATGCCGCCACCAAGTACCCGATCGTGCTGGTGCACGGCCTGTCGGGCACCAGCAAGTTCCTCGGCGTGGTCGATTACTGGTACCAGATTCCGGAAGACCTGCGCGCCAACGGCGCCAATGTCTATGTGGCCGACGTGTCCGCCTTCAACGATGAAACCGTGCGCGGCGAACAGCTCGTCAGCCAGATCCGCAGCGTGCTGGCCACCACGGGCGCCGCCAAGGTCAACCTCATTGGACACAGCCAGGGCGGACTGACATCGCGCTATGCAGCCGCCGTGGTACCGAACCTCGTGGCCTCCGTCACCACCATCGGCACGCCCCACAAGGGGTCAGAGTTTGCGGACTTTGTGGAGTCGACACCCGCTCCGTTCCAAGCGCTCGTGAACCTCGGCGCGGACGTATTCGGCTCGGTGCTCGGCTGGTTCAACGGCAACAGCAATCCGCAGAATGGTTTTGCGGCGCTGCATATCCTGTCGACGTCGGGCGCCGCCGATTTCAACAAGGCATTCCCGAGCGCGGGCCTGGCCAGCGGGTGCAACACCGGCAGCGCCACCGACGTGCGCAACGGCAACGTGCAGAAGCTGTATTCGTGGACGGGCCGCTCCACCGCCACCAACCTTCTCGACGTGTTTGATCCGGTGCTGGTGTTCAGCGGCGGCGTCATGCAGGCGCGCGGCTCGGGAACAAACGATGGGCTCGTCTCCGTGTGCAGCGCGAAGTTCGGGCAGGTCTTGTCGACGGATTACGCGTGGAATCACCTCGATGAGGTCAACCAGTTGCTTGGGCTGATCGGCTGGGGCGCAGCGGACCCCGTTGCGGTGATTCGTACACAAGCCAATCGACTGAAGACGGCAGGCCTCTAACCCTCCACGCGCTGAACGCCACGATGAAGCCCCAATCGCCATCGATACAACCCATGACGTTTGTTGTTGCCGTGCTGGTGGCGGTGTCGGTCGCGGGCGGGGTCTACTGGTGGCACACGTCAGATGCGCCGCAGACCCCTGCGGCATCGCAGCCGCAGGCGGCCAAGGGCGCATTCATCGGCAGTGTGGGCGGCGAACCGTTGACGGCGGGCGCGCCGGCACCCGAGCTGGCCGACACACAGGCGCCGGACGGCCTGCACGTCGATGCACACGGCCACCTCATCGTCGAAGCCGCCAACCGCGCGGTGTTCGACTACTTCCTCGACGTGCCCGCGTCGCTGCCCGAAGCGCAGCGTGTGTCGATGGCTGAGGCGCATCTGCGCGCCAAGCTGGTCACGCCGGCGCTGGCGGAGGCGCAATCGCTGCTGCAGCACTACCTCGCCTATCGCAAGGCAGCGGCAGAACACGGCGGCGCAAGCCGCAACAAGCCGAGCGTAGAACAAGTCCAGCAGCGCCCCGAGCTGATCGCCACGCTGCGCCAGCAGTTGAGCGAGCGCACCGCGCAGCGCCGCCAATACCTGGGGGCGGACGTCGCCCAGGCCTGGTACGGCGATGACGACGCGATGGACGCCGCCGCGCTGGACCGCCTGGCCGTGATGGCCGACCCGTCGCTCACGCCGGAACAGCGCGCGGCCAGGATCGCCGCCATCGATGCCAACCTGCCGCCCTCGGTGCAGCAGGCGCGCCGCGATGCCTCTGCTCCCCTCAAGCTCGCCAGCGACATGGAAACGTGGACGAAGCAAGGCATGAGCGAGGCCGAGATGCGCCAGCGCCTGTCAGCCCGGGGCGTGGACAGCCTCGTGGCCGACCGCCTGATCCAGGGCAACCGCGAAGAAGCCGACTGGCGCAGCCGCTACGACACCTACACCCACGAACGCGATCGAATCAACGCCTTTACTGGCCTGTCGGAAGCCGATCGCGCAGCGCAAATCGCGCAACTGCGTCAGCAGACGTTCACCGCCTCGAATGAGCTGTTGCGCGCACAGGCGCTCGACGGTCTGGCCCAGCGCAAATAGCGTCCAGGGGCGTAGACCGCCGGGCACGGTAAAATCACGGGATTGCCGAATCACGCACTCCCATGAGCCAAGACAACGCCGCCGCCCCCACGTCCAACTTCCTGCGCCAGATCATTGACGGCGACCTCGCGCAAGGCACCTACGCCAATCGCCAGGACGCCACGGGTCAGCCGATCCCGCCGGTGGTCACGCGCTTTCCGCCGGAGCCCAATGGCTACCTGCACATCGGTCACGCCAAGAGCATCTGGGTGAACTTCGGCATGGCCAAGGATTACAACGGCCGCTGCCACCTGCGCTTTGACGACACCAACCCCGTCAAAGAAGACACCGAATACGTCGATTCCATCATCGACGCCGTGCACTGGCTCGGCTATTCGTGGAACGACGCCGGCGGCGAGCATCTCTATTACGCCAGCGACTATTTCGAGCAGCTCTACGGTTTTGCTGAAGTGCTGATCCAGCGCGGCGCGGCCTACGTCGACAGCCAGAGCGCCGAACAGATCGCCGCCAACCGGGGCGATTTCACCAGGCCGGGCACGCCGTCGCCGTTCCGTGATCGCTCAGTTGACGAAAACCTGGCGCTGTTCCGCGATATGCGCGCGGGCAAATACAAGGACGGCGAACTGGTGCTGCGCGCCAAGATCGACATGGCCGCGCCCAATATCGTGATGCGCGATCCGGTGCTGTATCGCATCCGCCATGCGCATCACCACCGCACCGGCGACGCGTGGTGCATCTACCCGATGTACGACTTCACGCATTGCATTTCCGATGCGCTGGAGAACATCACCCATTCGCTGTGCACGCTCGAATTCGAGAACAACCGCCCGCTGTACGACTGGGTGCTCGACCACCTGCGCGACGCCGGCGTGCTGCCCGCGCCGTTGCCGCATCAATACGAATTCGCGCGCCTGCACCTGACATACGCCATCACCAGCAAGCGCAAGCTGCTGCAACTGGTGACGGAAAAGCGTGTTGACGGCTGGGACGACCCGCGCATGCCGACGCTCGTTGGCATCCGCCGCCGCGGCTATACGCCGGAATCGATCCAGCTCTTCTGCGAACGCGTTGGCGTGTCGAAGGCTGACAGCTGGATCGACATGAGCATCCTGGAAGGCGCCGTGCGCGACGACCTCGATGCCCGTGCGCCGCGCTCGGTGGCCGTGCTGGACCCGGTCAAGCTGGTGCTCGACAACGTGCCGGCCGATTTCAATGAGCCGTGCTCCGCACCCGTGCATCCGAAGCAGCCCGAACTCGGCCGCCGCGAATTTCCGCTCACACGTGAGCTGTGGATCGAGCGCGAGGACTTTACCGAGACGCCGCCCAAGGGCTACTTCCGCCTCTTCCCGGGCAACAAGGTGCGCCTGCGATACGGCTATGTGATCGAATGCACCGGCTGCGACAAGGATGCCGCCGGCAACATCACCGCCGTGCACGCCAACATCATTCCGGACACGAAGAGTGGCACGCCGGGTGCTGACAGCGTGAAGGTGAAGGGCAACATCCACTGGGTGAGCGCCGCACATGCGCTGGAAGCTGAAGTGCGCCTGTACGACCGCCTGTTCAGCGACCCGCAACCGGATTCGGGCGACAAGAACTTCCTGGATGCGCTCAACCCGGACTCCAAGAAGATCGTCACGGCCTACCTGGAGCCGACGCTGGCAACTGCCAAGGCGGAAGACCGCTTCCAGTTCGAGCGCCATGGCTACTTTGTGGCTGACCGCACCGACTCGCAACCGGGCAAGCCCGTGTTCAACCGCGTGGTCGGCCTGAAAGACAGCTGGGGCAAGTAAACACGGGCCCATGCGCGCCATGGGCCTCTGATATCGGAGGCATCATGCGTGCATGGATCCTATTGCTGGCCGGGTTGTTCACCACTCCCGCCTTCGCCACGTCATTTGCGCCAGACCTGACGCACACATCGGTTTACTTCGGCGCATCGCACTTCGATCGCAGCACAATGCGCGGCCGCTTCGACAAGATCGACGGCGCCATCAACTTCGATGAAGCCACCAACCAGGGCGGCATCGATTTCACCGTCGATGCTGCATCCGTCAACACGGGCCTGCGAGTGCTGGACGGTGTGCTGAAATCCGAGCAGTTTCTCGACGCGGCGCAGTATCCGGTCATCCGCCTGCGCAGCGACCGCTTTGTCGTGGAAGGCGGCAAGCTTGCCGCCATCGAGGCCAAGCTGACGCTGCACGGCGTGACGCAGCCTGTGCGGCTGGAGGCGCTCCGCTTCAGTTGTGGCGACGAGAAGATGCCCGGCAGCACACGCCACGTCTGCGGGGGCGATTTCCACCTCTCCATTGCCCGTAGCGCCTTCGGCATGACGCGCTTTCTGCCCGACGTGGGGGACCGCGTCGACCTCGATATCAGCGTGGAAGCCACGCCTCAATAAACCTCGCAATCCATCCATGCCCAATATTGATTTCGCCCTGACCACCGAATACATCGAGCTGCACAAGCTGCTCAAGCTCACCGGCGTGGTGGACAGCGGCGGCGCCGGCAAGGCTGTGGTCGCCGATGGCGCGGTCACGGTCGACGGCCAACCGGAGCTGCGCAAGACGGCCAAGATTCGCGCAGGCCAGGTGGTCATGCTCGGGGATGTGCGCATTGCCGTGCAGGGTGTCGACTAGCGCCTCAGGTGTTTGAAAACGCACCTTATGCTAGGGTGCGGCACCCTCACAACCATCCACATCCAGGAGACTGACCATGCCGATCGCCCTCTGGTGCGTTCTGGTGGCAGCGGTGTTGCCGATCGTGTGCGTCGGCATCGCCAAGGCCAAAGGCCCGCGGTACGACAACCGCAATCCGCGCGCGTGGCTTGCACAGCAAACCGGCGCAGCGGGCCGTGCCGCAGCCGCACAGCAGAATCACTTTGAAGCGTTTCCGTTCTTTGCGGTGGCCGTGCTGGTGGCCATCCTGGGCGGCGGTGTCATCGACCGCATCAACCTGCTGGCCATCGCGTTCATCGTGGTGCGCGTGCTGTACACGGTGTGTTATCTCGCCAACTGGGCACCGCTGCGTTCGCTGATGTGGTTTGCGGGTTTTGCCTTGTGCGTTGCGCTGTTCGTTCAACCCGCCTTCGCGCACTGAACATCCGCTCTGCCAACAAAAACGGCGCCCAGGTGGCGCCGTTTTCTTTTGAGCAAGGTCGATTACGTCGATGCATCCGGCGGTACGGCCGGCGCGCGGAACAACCGCCAGGCCATGCCGCCCAGCACCGCCACCGCCGCCAACAGCGCGCCCCACAGAACCCACTGGCGCTTGCGGCCGCCCGGGGGCTCTGCCGTCAGCGCGTCGGCAGGCGAATCGCTCATCGCGCCAAGTTGTGCCTGCGCAATGGCAGGCGACGCACCCGCGAGCAAATCCGCCCGTGCGACCGGATTGCCGCGCGCCACTTCCGCCACCGCCAGCATGAACGGCACATTACCGCGCGCCGCATACGTGACCGTGGCCGGACGCCAGCCGATTGCCAACTGCGGCGCGCCGGCACCCAGGCCACCGCTGCGCGTGTCGACCTGCAGACGCCAATAGCGCTCGCCCGTCGCAGGCACGGTGATGCCCGCATTTTCCTGCTCCCCCTTCCCGTCGGCCCCCGCCAGCCGGAACAGGCGCGCGGAAGTCACTGGCCGCCAGGGCGCCTGGGCATCGGCACGCGCATACAGCGTCGCCTGCGCGACGGTGTTGGCTTGCGGCAGGTGGATCTTCACGCGTTCGACCGGGAACACGCCGCCGGTATCGAAGTCGTAATCGCCGGCGGCGGGCGTTTGCACTGGCGCCAGACCTGAGCGCCACTGGATGGCGTTATCCGCAAGCGCCACCGGCGCACCGGCGGCCAGCTCCGCACGCACCGCATCCGGCACAGGCGGCTTGCCTTGCCACGTCAGGCGCAAGTATTTCGCCCGTAGCCCCGTGAACTCGATGCGATCCTGCACCAGCGTGCTGCCCTGATTGGACAGGCGGAACAGCGTGGCCTGGGCGACGGGGCTCCAGTGCTGCAGGTCATCGCTGGCCTGCACGCTCACACCGCTCTGGAATTCCGCAGCGGGCAGCGCAACGATCAGCGCCGTCACCGTGTCACGAAGCTGGCTGAGGTCGACCACCCACGCACGGACAGACGCCTGAGATAGCTGGACGCCCGTTGCGCGCAGCACGCCATCGGTACCGAGCACGACACCAGCGGCACCCGGTTTCTGCACATCGTCGATGGGCGTGGCGAACCAGTGCACGTCGTGCAATGTGCGAGCCTGTGGCGCCGGATCGCGCGGGATATCGATGGTGAACGGCACGGGCTCGCCGTCGCCATTGAGGATGCGCAGATCAGCCAGGCTGGCCTCGTGCGCATGGGCGTAGACGTCTTCGCTGAGCGTGACGGCGTAGTAAGGGGCGCCGGGCGTGCCGGTCAACGCAAAGCGCTCGGCCCAGGCCGGCGCAGACAACAGCGATGCCGCAGCCATCGCAAGAACAACCTTCTTCACAGAACCTCCCCGGTTTCAGCTTCGGCGCTGGTTTTGGGCTTCGGCGGCAACGGCGACAGATAGCCGATCAGCAACAGCAGCACGCCAATACCGATGAATGACACGATGCGCTCGACACCCGTGACGCGCGACAGATCGAACAGGAACAGCTTGACCACCGTCACGCCCAGCAGCGCCCCGCCGGTGAACCACAGCACGCGGCTGGCGCGCCGCGTGGCAAACACCATCACCGCCAACGCCAGCACCGTCCAGAACATCGACAGCGACGCCTGCACCAGCATTGAGGCGCCCAGATCGTCCAGCGTGTAAGGCACGTGCGCCCAATGGTGCAGCGTGCGCAGCAGCACCGCGTTGGCCCAGATGAACAGTGTCGCGCCGATGGCGTAGCCGATCACCATCGGCTCAGGCACAAGCTTCTGCAGCGCCACGCGGCGCATCCACAACGCGATGGCGAAGAAGACCAGCAGTTGCGCGACGTCCAGCGGATTGAGAATCGGCAGGTAGAACAGCGGCGCGGCATTGCCATCGCTGGCGGCGCTCGCCAGGCTCCACAGCCACAGCAGGGCAGCCAGCGGCGCGGCACCCCATAGCAGGTAGGCGCGCTCGAACCGGGCGATGGGCCAGCGGATGCGCCAGCCTGCGCCCGCCAGCAGTGCAAGCAACGCGCCGTAGGCATAGGCCCAGGCGGCGAAGCTCCAGGTGCCCTCGGGCACGTAGGCATCGAGGCGCCAGTAGCCTTCCGTCGCGAGTACGCCGCAGATCAGCCAGAACAGCACGGTATGCAGCGGCGCGAGGATGGTGTCCTTCACGTCGCGCTCCTGGCGGCGCAACAGCACGAAGGTCAGCACCACAGCCGCAATCCACACCAGCCCGCCCCAGCCGGCCAGCGGTGACGGCACCCAGTGCTCGATCGCAGCCAGCGAAACCAACGCGAGCACCGGCGACAACGCCAGCGCAGGCCATTCGGCCAGCGCCCAATCGAGCTTGCGACGCAGGCCGTGCGCAGCCCACGCCGTCAGCACGGCGAAGGCCGCATACAGCGGAATGTCGGGCCGGTCGACTGTCTGGCTGGCGAAGCGCCAGGCCCAGCGGTCGATCTCGTTGCTGCCGCTGCCGAGCCACCACAGCAAGCCCCACACCGACGCGACGATGCCAAGCACCGGCGCCGCCTTCAGCCACGCCCGAGCCTCCGCCTTGCCATGCAGGCGCCAGCCGCTGAACACGCCCGCCAGCGCAATCAATACCCCGCCGATATAGCGGCTGTTGAGCACGGCCCAGCCGTTCTGCGGCGCCCAATCGAATACCGCGTCCACGGCGAATGCTGCGCCCGCCGCGAGCTGCAGGAGCAGGCCTGCCGCCAGCGCCAGCCGACGCTGCTGGCGCACGCCCAGCCACACCACGGCGGCCCCTTCCAGCGCCCACACCGCACTGGTGGTGCGCCCGTCGAAGGCCAGCGGAATCGCCAGCGTGATGAAGATCACGCCCAGCGCGAACATCGCCTCGTACAGGAGGCCAAGGTTCGCGCGCCTGGGCGCAAGCCAGCCCGCAATTGCCAGATAGAACGCGGCCAGCGCGGTGGCGCTCCACGCCATCGCAAACGGAATGTGGTGCACCAGCCCCGCCTGCAACCCCATCGCCACCAACGGCGTGCCGAACACCAGCGTGCCGTCAACGTAGTTCGTCAGGCTGATATGACGGCGCAGCGCGGTCAGCAGCGCAATGCCCACATACATCAGGAAGAAGAGGATCAGGAACGGTTCGGTGCTCGCCAGCAACGACGGCTGATAGCGCAGCACGCCCCACGCCGTGGCAATGCCGAACGTAAAGACGAAGCCCAGCAGATTCAGCGCCCGCCACGCCCGGAACCACGCAATGGCGAAGATGCCCGCATTGAGCAGCGCGTAATAGCTGAACAGCGCCACGTGGCTGCCTTGGCCCGTCGAGATCAGGATCGGCGCGAGGAAGCCGCCCGCACTGCCCGTAAAGGCCAGCGCTGGCGCGTTCTGCTTGACGGCCAGCCCGGCGGCCAGCGCGCAGATGAGCACCAGCAGCGGAAACGCCATTCCGGGGCTGAGCAGTGGCACCACGCGCGTGGCTGCAAATACCGTCAGATACAGCACGCCGACCCCGCCGCCCTGCAGCACGAGCGCATAGCCCGGACGCTTCTCACGCAGGTGCCAGCCGATGCCCAGCAACGCAATTGCCCCGACCGCCACACCCGCCAGCCGGAATTCGACGGGCAGCAGGCTGTTGTCCGCCGCGTACTTGAGCAGGAACGCCACACCGAAGAACAGGATCAGGATGCCGACCCGCACCACGCTGTTGCCGCCCAGCAGCCAGTCGCGGGCAGCGCCGACGGCGCGCTCGACCCAATCGGGCTCGTGCGGCGCCAAGACCGGCGCGGGCTGGGGAACAGGCTGAGGCATTGGCTGCGCAGCCACCACCTGCGGTGTCGACGCAGGTACGGCAGGCGTCTCCACCGGTGGCAACGCCTCGGCCACGATCGGCGGCGCCTCAACGGCAGCGGCCTCCACGTTGGCGGGCGCTGCAAACGTTCCACCTTTGATTTCAGCCATCTGCCGGCGCAGGAGCGAAACCTCGTGCTCAAGCTGCGCCACTCGTTCCTGCAGCGTGGCAGGCGGTGGCGACACGGCAGCCTGCGCGGGCGCATGGCTCTGCGCAGCGCCGGTTGCGCCCGGCGCGTCGGGCGGATTTGCCCACTGCGCGCTTGCCCGCTTGTCCATGTACAAAATCAGCGATGCCAGTCCCAGACCGATCAACGCCCCAAAGAACGCCCCGACGACGCCCCCCGACAGGCCCCCAAGCAGCAGGCCCACGATTCCGAATATCCAACGCATCGTTCTGATTGTCCTGTTTGGATAGGAAAAATATGCGCCGAATAGCGCACGCACCGCTCGTATACCGCAAACCGCCGCCGTTGGGAATGCGCCAGGCCAATGCCGTCAGCTTCACCAGCCCGTGCGACAATGCGCGCTTTGCCAAAAACGGCCCATCCACCGACCACCCGCATGGCCCTGAAATCCACGATCTACAAGGTCGATCTGCAGATCGCCGACATGGATCGCCACTACTACGCCAATCACGCGTTGACCGTCGCCCGCCACCCCAGCGAAAACGACGAACGCATGATGGTGCGCGTGCTCGCCTTCGCTCGCCACGCCAGCGAAACGCTTGCCTTCACGCGTGGCCTGTCCGAGCCCGACGAACCCGAACTCTGGCAGCGCGACCTGACCGACGCCATCGAACTGTGGATCGACCTCGGCAACCCCGACGACACCCGCATCCGCAAGGCCAGCAACCGCGCCGAACAAGTCGCCGTCTATACATATAGCGGCAACGCAAGCCGCGTGTGGTGGCAACAAATCGAGACCAAGATCACGCGCTTTGCCAACGTGTCGGTGTACGAAGTTGCGGCGGACACCGTGGCCGCGCTAGCCGCCATGGTGGAACGCACCATGCGTCTGCAAGTCACCATCCAGGACGGCGACATCTGGATCGCCAACGACGCCGACAACGTCCACGTCCAGATCGAAACGCTCAAGGCCGCGGACGCCGCCTGAGCCCTTTCCCCTCATCACCCACGCCACTCCACGAGGCTCATCATGACCATTGAAACCACCGCAAGCGGCCTGCAATACGAGGATGTCGTCGTCGGCGACGGCGCTGAAGCCACGGCCGGCAAATACGTCACCGTGCACTACACCGGCTGGCTGTACGAAAACGGCCAGTCCGGCAAGAAATTCGACTCCAGCAAGGACCGTAACGACCCCTTCGCCTTCCACCTGGGCGGCGGCATGGTCATCAAGGGCTGGGACGAAGGCGTTCAAGGCATGAAGGTCGGCGGCACGCGCAAGCTGATCATTCCGGCGGCCCTGGGCTATGGCGCACGCGGCGCAGGCGGCGTGATTCCCCCGAACGCAACGTTGCTTTTTGAGGTCGATCTGCTGGAAGTTTGATCCTGCGCTAGAATCCGCCCCGGCTTGCGATGTGCCACACGGTGCATCGCAAGCCGCCTCCCCCGGCGGGGTGGCAGAGTGGTCAATGCTGCGGCTTGCAAAGCCGTATAAGACGGTTCAATTCCGATCCCCCGCCTCCAGTTTTCCGGCTGCGCATGCTCCACCGTTGCGGCCGCGCCATAGTCAAACGCCCCCCGAGCATCGCAACGCCCCGTTTCCGGGCCATCGGCCGTCCGCCCGCGTGACCACTCGTAACGATTGCTCTATGCTTGCGACATGGCCGTCACCCGAGAGGATCTCGAACAGAACCGGTTGCGCGCCGCCCTGGGTGATTCGCCCGTCGCGTCGTCGTTGCTGACCGAGGCTGCGCTGGAAGCGTCGCTTGCATCGACGCTCGCGCGGTTGTCGGCCGCGCACGGCGAATGCCAGGACGCCTGGGTGTTCGGCTACGGCTCGCTCATCTGGAACCCGATGATCTTCCATACCGAGGCCGCCCGCGCCACGGTGCATGGCTATCACCGTGGCTTCTATCTCTACTCCCGTATCAATCGCGGCACTTGGGACAACCCCGGACTCGTGCTCGGTCTGGACCGTGGCGGCAGCTGCCGAGGCGTAGCCTTCCGCGTACCGCGCGACCATGCGGAGCACGAATTCCGCGTGCTCTGGCGCCGCGAGATGCTGACCGGCGCGTACCTCCCCCGCTGGCTGCCCACCGAAATCAATGGCCGACGCGTCATGGCGCTGGCTTTCGTCATGAACCGCGCGCATGAGGCCTATGCCGGCCGTCTGCCCGACGAGCGCGTGGTCGGCTGCCTGCGCGAGGCGGTCGGGCTGTACGGGCCGGCACGCGAATACCTACAGCGCACGCTGATCGGCCTGGCCAGCAATGGGCTGCACGATCCGTATCTGGACCGCCTGTGGTCACGCCTGCAGGCCACCGACGCGGCAAACGCCCCCTGCGCGACAACGGACGCAACCGACACCGCGCCGCTTCCCGATCCCTATCTCAGCGCCTGAACCCGCCCGCCATGCTTATCGCTCCGCGCCCCGCGATCAACCAGCTCATCGGCGTCATGCTGGGGATGGCACTGGCCGTGGGCGACATGGCCAATGCGTGGCAGGAGCAACACCTGCCGGTCCTGCATGTGGCAGCCAACGCGAGCGCCAAAGTGGCACCCGGCGCGGCACGCCCGGCCGACGCCCGCCCCACCCGCCGCAGCGACCCCGCCACGCGTGACCGCGACCTGATCCTCGCCGCGCAGGCCGGAAACACGATGGCCATCCAGTCGTTGCTGGCCGAAGGCGCCAGCCTCAAGGCGCGTGATGCCGAGGGCCGCACGGCCCTCATCGCCGCCGTCATGGCGCACATGGGTGCGGCGGCACGCTTGCTCATCCAGGCCGGTGCCGACGTCAACCTGCAGGACAACACGCAGAACAGCGCCTTCCTGCTCGCTGCCATCCAGGGCGATGCGGAAACGGTACGCCTGGCCCTGTCGCACGGCGCCAACCTGCGCGCCACCAACGCTGATGGCGATACTGCGCTTATCCCGGCTGCGCGCCGTGGCTACGTCGAAGTCGTCAACGAACTCGTGAAGGCCGGCGTACCGCCCGATGCCACCAACAACCTGGGCCTGACCGCGCTGATCGAAGCCGTGGCCCTGGGCGATGGCAGCGACAAATACGAGAAGACCGTGCAGCTCCTGCTCGACGGCGGCGCCGACCCCAACCTGGCCGACCGCGGGGGCGTCACGCCGATGCGGCATGCGCGTCAGCGTGGCTTCCACGGGATCGGCGCACTCTTGTTCAAGGCGCGCGGACATTGAAAAAGGGGCCACTGAGGCCCCTTTCTCATTATGCCGCCGCAGGTTTCGCGGCCACTTCGTTCCTTGCGTTTTCCTGCTCCTGCAACGTGCGCCACATCACCTTGCCCGTGCCGGACTTGGGCAGCGCATCCACAAACTCCACCACGCGCGGGTACTTGTAGGCGGCCATGTTGTCGCGCGCCCAGTTGATGATGTCCTCTTCGGTGGTCTTGCCCTTGGCGTGGGCCTTGAGCACCACCACCGCTTTGACCGACTCGCCGCGATACGCATCGCGCGTGCCGATGATGCAGGCCTCCTGCACGTCGGGGTGCTTGTACAGCAGGCTCTCCACCTCGGCCGGCCAGACCTTGAAGCCCGACGCATTGATCATGCGTTTCAGGCGATCGGTGAGGAAAAAGTAGCCATCTTCGTCCATCCTGCCGAGGTCGCCCGTGCGGAAGAAGCGCTTGCCTTCGAATTCGATGAAGACTTCGGCACTGGCCTGCGGCTTGCCCCAGTAACCCAGGAAGACCTGCGGGCCGCTGACGATGATTTCACCCACCTCGCCAATCGGCAGCTCCTGCAGCGTCTGCGGATCGACGATGCGAGCGTCGGTGTTGAACACGGGAATGCCCAGGCACTGCTGCTTGGCCCGATCCGCCGGATTGCTGTGCGTAGGCGCGATCGTTTCCGACAGGCCGTAGCCTTCCTGGTACGCGAGGTTGAAATCCTTCAGCAACCGCTCGGCCACTGCCTGCGGCATCGCCGCGCCACCGCCGCCGATGTAGGCCAGGCTCGACAGGTCGAACTCCGCCAGCTGCGGGCTCGCCAGGAAGTCGATCACCATGGTCGGAATGTTCGTCCAATGCGTGATCTTGTAGCGCGAGATCAGCCGTCCTGCCACCTCGCGGTCCCAGCGGGGCAACATCACGACCGTGGAGCCCATGTAGATCGGTGCGTTCATGCCGTACTGCATGCCGGTCACGTGGAACAGCGGGATGATCGACAGACTCACGCCTTCCTTGGTCGAACTCGACCACATCGAACCGCCCACCACGTTGTGCATGACCGTGCGATGCGGGTGCATGCAGCCCTTCGGAAAGCCCGTGGTGCCCGATGTATACGGCATCACCGCCAAGTCGTCCGGCCCAGCGGTGTGCGGGCGCGGCACGAGGCGCTGTGCGAGCGCATCGTTCCATGCCACGGCGCCGGGCTGCGTCGGATGC
The DNA here is from genome assembly GCF_000607165.1 of Ralstonia pickettii. Classification (GTDB taxonomy): domain Bacteria; phylum Pseudomonadota; class Gammaproteobacteria; order Burkholderiales; family Burkholderiaceae; genus Ralstonia; species Ralstonia holmesii. The sequence continues at coordinate 492,873 of NZ_JFZG01000006.1, forward strand.
TGCGCGGTAATCCACGCGGGGGGGGCATCTTCGGGATATTCGTACTGGGCCGGCAGCGCATCGGCGTACGACGTGACCAGCAGGTGCTTGGTGCGTTGCGCCTCCGGCAGCTCGGCGTTGGCCGTGGTCACGTTGACGGCCAGATCTGCGCTGCAGATGACCGTAGCGGCGCCCGCATCGGTGATGTAATGCTTGAATTCTTCCGGCCGGTTCATCGGATTGACCGGCACGACCACCGCATCAGCGCGCAGGATGCCGTAATACGCGGCCATGAACTGCGGACAGTTCTGCATATAGAGCAGCACGCGGTCGCCCTTCTGGACCCCCGCCACCTGCTGCAGCCAGCCAGCCACGGCCACCGCATCGTCGTGCAGCTCACGGAAGGTGGTGTGGCGACCGTAGAAGATGATCGCGTCCTTGTCCGGATAGCGTCGGGCAGACACTTCCAGGTTGTACCAAAGGCTCGTTTGCGGCGAGCTGATGTTGTGCGGCAAACGTCGGGGCCAGAACTGGAAGTGCGGTCGTGTCATGCCATGTCTCCGTGAATCTGTGTGTTGTTTTTACCGGATGGTATCCGAACGATCGTTCTATTTTCAACCGTTGCCCTGACATACGTTATTGCGGCGGACAAAAGGCGGGCAGATCGCCTGGAAACGGTCTGCTCCACCCCCAAGTAAAATGCACGATACCTCTCGCCGGTGCGTATGCCGGCGCCATTGCCCCTCAGGAGAATCCCGACGATGAGCGACATCACCTCGCAGAATTTCGCGCAAGAAGTGATCGAAACCTCTCGGCAGGTCCCAGTGCTCGTTGATTTCTGGGCGCCATGGTGCGGTCCGTGCCGCACATTGGGCCCGATGCTGGAAAAGCTGGAGGCCGAGTACGCCGGAAAATGGAAGCTCGCCAAGATCAACTCGGACGAAAACCCCGAGCTTTCCGCCCAGTTCCACGTGCGCAGCATCCCGTATGTGGTGGCGTTCGTGGATGGCAAACCCGTCGACCAGTTCGTCGGCATCTTGCCCGAAGCGCAATTGCGCGCGTTCCTGAACCGCGTGATTCCGCAACCCGCAGAAGTCGCCTATCGCGAAGGGCTGGCCGCGAGCCAAGCCGGTGAAACCGCCCACGCGCGCGAAGCGTTCCAGAACACACTGGCATTCGACCCGGGCTTCGATGCCGCCCGCTTTGAACTGGTGAACCTGTTGCTGGACAGCGGCGACGTGCATGCCGCGCAGGGCGAATTCGCACTGCTCTCCCCCAAGGCGCCGCAGGACGAACGCTATGCCCCGCTGGAAACGCGGCTGAAGGCCACCGAACGGGCCGATACGCTGCCCGATGCCGGCGCCCTGCGCACGGTCGTGGGAGCGGAGCCCGGCAATCTGCAGGCGCGGCTCGATCTGGCGCAACAGTACATCGCCGGCAAGGATTACGAAGCGGCCTTGGAGCAATTGCTCGCCATCGTTGAGCGGGATCGCACATTCCGTGACGACCTCGCCCGCAAGACGATGGTCTCGGTATTCGACATGATGCGCGACGCACCGCAGGCGGTATCGCACTGGCGCCGGCAGCTGGCGTCCAAACTGAATTGAGGAGCCGTCATGCGACTGATCTACGTAGCCGATCCGATGTGCTCCTGGTGCTACGGTTTCGGCCCGCAGTTGGCTGACCTGCGCAAGCGGCTGGCCGACACCCTCGGCGCGCCTGTGCCCGTCACGCTCATCACCGGCGGCCTGCGCCCCGGCCAACGCGAACCGATGGCTGCAGACAAGCGCGACGAAATCCTGCACCACTGGCATGCCGTGGCCGAACGCAGCGGCATGCCGTTCGACCAGTCGCCCGAGGCGGCCATACGCCGCAATGGCTTCGTCTACGACACCGAACCCGCCTGCCGCGCCGTCGTCATGGCGCGCGAGCACTGGGCCGAGGACGACGAACGCGTGCTCACCGTCTTCCATGCCATCCAGCGCGCCTTCTACGCCGAAGGCCGCGACACCACACAAGCCGACGTGCTGCGCGACGTTGCACTCGCCAATGGCGTTGAGGCGGCACACTTCGATGCCGTGTTCGACACGGACGCGTTGCGCGACGAAACGCGCGAAGACTTCCGACTGTCGCGCCGCTGGGGCATCACCGGCTTTCCCAGCTTGCTGGCCGAACTGGGCGGTGCGCTGTATCAGATCGGGCGTGGCTATGCGCCGTCGGTGGCGCTATACACGCGGGCGGTAGAAGTGCTTCAGCAGCATCCCGCACCGGACGCCGGCTAATACGTTTGCCCGACGTCAAACTGTGGTGAGGTGGCCGTCGCTTAAGCTGACCGCCTCGCCCATCCAATTCTTCAGCCTGCCATGCCCGTGATCGAATGGTCCGAGGCGCTCCAACTAGGAGACGCCGCCACCGACGCCAACCACGCCGAATTCTGCGCGCTGCTCAACGCCATCGCAGATGCCTCGGACGCCGAGTTCATTCCCGCGCTCGACGCCTTCATCGACCACACCGAGCACCATTTCGGTGAAGAAAACGCGTGGATGGACGCCGCGGACTTCCCCCCGCGCCACTGCCACCGCGGTGAGCACGACAACGTGCTGGCGCTGTGCCGCGAGGTGCGCAAGCGCGCCGCCGCCGGCGAGATGGATCTGGGCCGGCGGCTGGTGGCGGAATTGCCAGAGTGGTTTGCCCAGCATGTGGACGTGATGGACCGCATGATGACGACGTACCTGGCGCAAATGGGCAGCGCGGTGCGCAACATCGAGCACGTCGGCTGAACCCGGGTTGTCGACCGGCGGTCTGCTGCCTAGAGTCAAAGTGGCCCTGCCCGCTGGCCTTCGTTGCGCGGGCGTCCACTCCACCCTGGGAGCGCCCATGAAGATCGTCAACGAAGCCTCGTTTCAATCCGATGTGATCGACGCCTCGCAACGCAGCCCGGTGGTGGTGTGCTTTGCCGCGGAGTGGAGCCACCCAAGCCAGTCCGCCGTGGCCAGCCTCGAACAGATGGAATCGAGCTACGCCGGACGCGCCACATTCGTCACCATGGATTTCGACGAGAACCAGCACACCGCTGATCGATACGGCGTGTCGGTCATGCCTGGTTTTGTGGTCTTTGCCAACAGCCAGCCACGCGACGGATGGTCGGGCGTGTATGCCGACGCCATCCGCGAGAAGCTTGATCAGGTCATCCCTCGATCAAGCAGCACGCCGTCAGACACCGGCGATCGCACGCAGCGCCGTTGACGCGGCCACCATCCCGAACACCGCCGTCACGCAGACGGACGAGCCAAAGCCCGCGCATGCCAGGCCTTGCGGCCCCTGCTGCGCAGGCTGCGGAGCGGGCGGCGCGTTGACCACGGCAATATCCCCAGCCGCTGCAAGGTCGTCGATGCCGGCGTGGCTCGACTCGACCGGCAACTCGACGGCGCACGCCTGCTGCTCGGGTTCGGGATAGCGCAGCGGCTCGTCCGAGAAGACGGCATCGATGCCGAAACGTGACTTCGGGTTTTTCGGAAAGCCATGCTGGCGGCGGAGGTTGCCGCGCACCTTGGCGAGCAGCGGATCTTGAATCGTGCGCGAGAGGTCCGTCACGCGAATGCGCGTCGGGTCCAGTTGCCCGCCTGCAGCGCCGCACGTCACCACGCGTTTGCCGGTGCGTTTGCAGAACGCGATGATGGCCGTCTTCACCTTCACCGCATCGATCGCGTCGATCACGTAATCGAACGGATGGCCAAGCAGTGTTTCGACGTTCTCGACCGTCACGAAATCATCGATGCGGCTGATCTCGGCGCGCGGATTGATCTGCAGGATGCGCTCGGCCATGGCGTCGACCTTGGCCATGCCATACGCATCGCCCAGCGCGTGAATCTGCCGGTTGGTGTTGGACACCGCGATGTGATCGAGGTCAATCAGGGTGAACTTGCCCACACCGCAGCGCGCCGCCGCCTCGGCCACCCACGAACCCACGCCGCCGATGCCGATCACGCACACGTGCGCCGCCGCAAACCGCTCCAGCGCCTGCGGACCGTACAACCGGGCAACACCGCCAAACCGGCGTGCGTATTCATCATCGAGGACGGGCGGGTGCGCTGGCGCGCTGATTGCTACTTGGCTCATGACACAATTGAATCGTGGTTGCGCCGAACTATATATCAACGTGCGCAGTCGCATTTTTGTGCCAATACCAACAAAAAGACGATGCGTACATCCGGCAAACTCGCCCTCGGACTGATCATCACACCCGTCGTCATCGTGGCAGCGGCGGTCATCTTTGTGCTGACGTTCGACTGGAACCGCGCAAAGCCGTATCTGAATGATCGCGTCTCGCAAGCCATCGGGCGCCCCTTCGCCATCAACGGCGATCTGATGCTCACGTGGAAGAAGCCCGAAGGCGAATCCGGCTGGCGTGCATATGTGCCCTGGCCACGACTGATTGCCAACGACATCACCATCGGAAACCCGGATTGGGCCAAGCAGCCGAACGTGGCCACCATCCATCAACTCACGTTTGTGCTGGAAGCGCTGCCGCTGCTGGCGCATCGCATTGTCATCCCCAGCGTGACACTGGACACGCCCGCCATTGCGCTGGAGCGCGACAAGCAGAACCGCAACAACTGGACGTTCGATCTGGCGGGCAGCGAGGGCGACAACAAGAAGCCGTCGGACTGGAAGCTGGACCTGCGCGAGATCGCCTTCAGCAAGGGCTCGCTGGCCCTGGACGATGACATCAAGCGCATTCACCTGACAGCGGCCATCGACACCGTCGACAACCAGACGCTATACACCGCCGCCAACGGCACCGCCATCAAGAGCGCGGACCAGCCCGGCGGAGTGCCGGCTGCATCCGGCACGGCAGCATCCGATACCGCCGCGCAGACGCGGGCGGAGCCGGATCCGCAGCAGCCTTACGGCATCGCGTGGACGGTCAAGGGCACCTACAACAACGCCACCATCAAGGGCAGCGGCAAGGCCGGTGGCGTGCTGCGCCTGCAGGAGGCACAACGGCCCTACCCGCTGCAGGCCGACGTGACGGTCGGTAAGACGCGTATCGACCTGGCAGGCACGCTCACCAACCCCGCCAGCCTGACGGCCATCGACTTACGCCTGCACCTGTCGGGCGCAAGCATGGCGCAGTTGTATCCGCTGACCGGCGTGGTGCTGCCGGATACGCCGCCGTTCGACACCCGCGGCCGGCTGATCGGTGAACTGCGCAAGCAAGGATCGACGTGGCGCTACGAGAAATTCTCGGGCCGCGTGGGCGGCTCCGATCTGGGCGGCACGCTTACCTTTGCGATGCGCGAGCCCCGTCCGCAATTGACAGGCGAACTCGTTTCGCATCAATTGCTGTTCGCCGACCTCGCGCCAATCATCGGTGCCGACTCCAACGCCAGCAAGGCCAAGCGCGCCGACCCGAGCGCCGACCCAGGTGACAGCAAAACCGTGCGCCAGCCGGCCGACAAGGTGCTGCCGGTCGAGCCCTTCCGTACCGATCGCTGGAACGCCATTGATGCCGACGTGAAGTTCACAGGCGAGCGCATCGTCCACACAGCAGATCTGCCGATCAACCACCTCGTTACGCACGTCAAGCTGCAGGACGCCCTGCTCACACTCGACCCACTCAACTTCGGCATTGCGGGCGGCACGCTTTCCTCCACCATCCAGCTCGACGGACACGCCACGCCCATGCAGGCTCGCGCCGCGCTGGCGGCACGGCACTTCAAGATCAAACAACTGTTCCCGAAGATCGAATCGGTGCGCGCCAGCGTGGGCGAGATCAACGGCGATGCGCGGCTCTCAGCCACGGGCAACTCGGTGGCGGCGCTGCTCGGTTCATCCAACGGCGAGGTGAAGATCCTGGTGGAGCAAGGCACCATCAGCAAGTTCATCCTGGAAGCCATGGGGCTGAACGTGGGCAACGTGATCCTCACCAAGCTGTTCGGCGACAAGCAGGTCACCATCAACTGCGCGGCGGGCGACTTTGCTGTGAGCAATGGTCTGGCGCAGGCGCGCACGTTTGTGGTGGATACGCAGGATGCCGTCATCGACGTGACCGGCGCGACGAGCTTCAAGCAGGAAGCGCTGGACTTCACCATTCATCCGGATTCGAAGGGGCTGCGCGTGTTTTCGCTTCGCACACCGCTGTATGTGAAGGGCACATACAAGCATCCGGATGTGTCGATTAACCCGGCAGTCGTGGCGCTACGGGCAGGCGGCGCAGTGGCGCTGGCATTGACGGCGCCGGTGGCGGCGGTACTGCCAGTGCTTGAGCTCAAGCCTGCACCGGAGAGCGCCTGCGGCAAGCTGCTCGCCGATGTGCGCCAACGCCCGACTGCGCCGCCGCCGGGCAAGACGTATCACAGCAAGAACCCGGGCCGCACGCCGGAAGGCAATTTGAAATCGACACAGCCCGACTCGGGCAAGACCGCTGTGCCCCAGCGTCCCGCAGCACCCGCGTCGCGCGACCCGCACACGACCGGCGGCTGACTTGCCGTCGCCGCTACTTCGCTGAACGCCGCTTTGCGATGGCCTCCGCCGTCACCGCCGGGGTGGCCGGATCGCCAAACTGGCGCGTGACGTAGTTCGTCAGCGCGGCGAGCTGTTCGTTGGACAATTGACGCCCAAACGCCGGCATGCCGATGTGCTTGTCGCCTGCCTTGCGCTCAATGCCAAACAACATCACCTGCACAAGGTTGGTCGTGTCCCGCGTGCCGACCGCTGAGTTGTGCAGCAGCGGCGGGTAATAGCCATCGGGCGTGCCACGTCCATCAGCCTGGTGACACGTGGCGCAATTGCCAAGGTACAGGCGCGCGGCGTCAATCGTGGTTTCGATCGGCTTGCCGCGCAGCGCGGTCACATCGGTGGCAGGCTTGCCCCAATCCTGTCGTGCGCGTTCAAGGTTGTTGCTTACCGCTGGCACGGTGCGCAGGTATTCGGCGATGGACTCGACGTCCTGCATGGTCATCCGCGAAAAGCTGTGCTGCACGGCTTCGCCCATCGGCCCCGCGGCTTGCGCCACGCCGGGCACGCTGCCGGTGCGCAGATACTGGACGAGCTGTTCAGGCTTCCAGGCGCCGATGCCGCTCGTTGGGTCCGACGTGATGTTGAATGCCGTCCAGCCCGCCAGGGTTGAGCCTGCAAGATAGCCGCTGCCGCGCTCGTCCAGTGCCTTCTCCTGCATGGCGAAGCCGCGCGGCGTATGGCACGTGCCGCAGTGTGCGAGGCCTTGCGTGAGGTACGCACCGCGATTCCACGTCGGCGACTTGTCATCCTTCGGGGTGTACGGCTCGCTCTTGAGGAAGACGAGGTTCCACAGCTTGAGCGGCCAGCGCATGTTCAGCGGCCAGCGGATCGTGCTCGGTGGCGGATCGTTCTGCACGGCCGTCACGCCGTTGTGGAAATACGCATAGAGATCGCGCATGTCCGCATCGTTGATCTTCGCGTACGACGGATACGGCATGGCCGGATACAGATTGTCGCCGTCGTCGTCCACGCCTTTTCGCACGGCGCGCTCGAATTCTTCGTAGGTCCATTTGCCGATGCCGGTCTTCTCATCGGGCGTGATGTTGCTGCTGTAAATGGTGCCCAGCATCGGAATCTGCATCGGCAAGCCGCCGGCAAAGGGCTTGCCGCCGGGCGCCGTATGGCAGGCCGCACAGTCCGCCACAATCGCGAGGTATTCACCGCGTTTGATCTGCGCAGCGTCAGCCGGTGTGTCCTTCGCCCAGGCATTCGTCACGAGGCCGGTCAGCAACAACATCGAGAAAGAAGCGATCGATTTCATCTCACGCCTCCTTCTTCAGTTGGTCAGCAATGCGCAGGGCCAGCGCCGCGATGGTCAGCGTCACGTTGACGGTGCCCACGGTCGGCATGGTGGAACTGCTGCTGATGAACAGGTTCGGATGATCAAACGTCCGGCAATCCTTGTCGACCACGGAGTCTTTCGGATCGGCACCCATGATGGTCGCGCCGGTGATGTGGTTGTTGGGCGCGAAGTCGTCGTGGAATTCGACATTGGTGCCGCCCATCACCTGCGCTGCCGTCGCGTAGACCTCGCGCGTATGCACCGCGCTGCGTTTGACGTAGTCGTCAATGTGGTACGTGATTTCGGGGCGTGGAATGCCGATGGCATCCACTTCCGTCGCGCTCGGCACGATGCGGTTCTCGGGCAGCGGCAGGATCTCGTGAAAACTGTCGAACTGGACGTAGCGCGCGGCCTGGTCGCGGATGCGCGCATCGAGTTCGGCCGGCTTGATCAGCTTGCCTTCCTTGAAGATGCGTTGCGTCTCCTGCTCGATGCGCGAGATGTTCGACAGGTGCAGCTTCTTGCCAGCCTGCGTGGCGCGGAATGGCCCGTCACGAAAGCCGATCAGCGAGGTCATTTCCTGCGGCCCGCGGCCGGGCCACAGCTTGCGGTCGGCATAGAAGCTCACGCCGGTGCCGGGGTGGTCCATCAGGTTGCGCCCCACCATGTCGGAGCTGTTGCCCACGCCCTTCGGAAAATCCTGGCTGGTCGACATCAGCATCAGCTTCGGCGTTTCGATGCCGTTGGCAGCCAGCACGAACCACTTGCCTTCCACGCGGTGCTCGGCGCCTTTCGAGTCTTTGTAACGCGCGGCCACGATGCGCTTGTTGGCGCCGACTTCGAGCTTGAAGACAACGGCGTTCTCGATCAGCCGCGCGCCGGCCTGCTCGGCTTTTTCCACATGGACGATGCCGTTGTACATCGCGCCGATCGGACAGATCGGCATGCAATTGTTGTTGCCGCAGCAGGTCGGGCGACCGTCGTACGGGCGGCTGTTGCGTGCCACGGGTTCGGTCACCACGTGGAAGCTCGCGTCATGCGCATTGAGCGCTTCCTTGATCGTGCGCTCATTGAACGAGAGCGGAGGGGGAGCCATGGGATACGGCTGGCTGCGCGGCGAGCCGAGGTCTTCGTCGTTCGGCCCCCATACGCCCAGCGCCTCTTCGGCCAGGCCGTAATAGCGCTCCAGATCCTGATACTGGATCGGCCAATCGCGCGCGATGCCGTACACGCTGCGCAGCTTGAAATCATTCGGCAAAAAGCGCCACGTCGATGCGGCCCAGTGCCACGTCGTGCCGCCCACCGCCCGGATGTACTGCGAGTTGAACTGATGCTCGCCCTTGAGCACGAGGTAGTTGTTGGGCGGCCCATATTCCGGGTGCGGCGCCCAGGGCGTGGATGGATACGGCGCCATGAAATCCATCTTGTCGGCCTGGTTGCGGAAGCGCTCGACGATCTCCCAGCGCGGCAGGCGCGGACCGGCTTCGAGCATCAGCACCGACTTGCCCGCGCGCGCCAGTTCGTACGCCACCAGTGCCCCGGCCACGCCGGAGCCCACCACCACGATATCGGCTTGTTGGGTATCGGCCATCAGACTTGCCTCTCGACAGGGGGCTCGGCCCAGAAGCCTGGCTGGTTCGGGCAATACGTGCGGATGACGAGCGTGTCGGAGACCACGCTGTACATCAGCGCTTGCTCGTACGTGACGACATTGCCGTCGACCACACCCAGGTACCACGCTTCCAGAATCTGCAGCGCGCTCTTCTGCTGCGCATCGGAAAGCGAGCCCGCCGCCAACGCCTGTGCCAGTGGCCGCAATTGCGCGGCAAAGTCGGCGCTGGATTTGCCCAGCGCCGCCAGCAACCGCGTGCCGACGCCGCGATCCAGCGCCGGCCGCGCCGTCAGTGCCTGTGACAACGCCATGAATGCATCCAGCGACTCAGTCGGGGCCTGGGCGACCGCACGCAGCACCTGCGAGCCCGCCAGCCCGGCCGCAGCCAACGCCAGCGTGCCCTGCAGCCACTGGCGGCGTGTCAGGCCGGCGACGGTGTCGGGAGAATGGGAACGGGGGGCCATTTCGACATCCTGTTGAAATTTTTGTGGGGAACATGGCAGGCGGCGCCAGCCTGACGCCCTTGACTAGCCAATATAGGCGGCGCACGGCGGACCGCCAGAACAGACGCCGAAGCGTGAAACGTGCCAGCCTGTGCTTGCGCAGGCGCAAACGGCGGCCGCCGATGTTTGTCTATACTCGGCCCGTTCGCATGTTGCATCCGCCACGCTCATGACCTCCATTGCCGATATCCGCACCGATTACGCCCGCGCTTCGCTCGACATTGCCGACGTCGACGCCAACCCCCTGCGCCAGTTCCGACGCTGGTTCGACGAGGCGCTGAAGGCCGAGGTGGCCGAAGTCAACGCCATGACGCTCGCCACTGCCGATGCGCAGGGCCAGCCGGCGGCGCGCATTGTACTGCTCAAGAATCTGGACGAACGCGGCTTCACCTTTTTTACCAATTACGCCAGCCACAAGGGCGAGGAACTGGCCGCTAACCCACGCGCTGCGCTGCTGTTCCACTGGATCGGGCTGGAGCGGCAAGTACGCATCCAGGGCATCGTCGAAAAAGTAAGCGACGCAGAGAGCGATGCCTATTACCACTCGCGGCCGCTAGGCTCTCGGTTGGGGGCGTGGGCGTCGGAGCAGAGCAGCGAAGTGCCCGACCGCGCCACGCTGGAAGCCCGCGAAGCCGAATACAGCCAGCGCTTTGGCGACTCCCCCCCGCGCCCGCCGCACTGGGGCGGTTATCGTTTGCTGCCGGAGCGGCTGGAATTCTGGCAAGGCCGCCCTTCGCGCCTGCACGACCGTCTGGAGTACCGCAAACAGGCAGACGGCAGCTGGACGATCGTCCGCCTCGCCCCGTAGCCGGACGCATAGACGCGCAATACGTTATTGCGCATCGCGTCATGTCGGCACGGCGCTTGCTGGCAGCGGATTGGCCCGGCACGCGCCCGTAAGACCCAGACAGCACAATGGGAAACTTTGTCGTAAGCTAATGTGATCCGTTCGGGCCGCAATCCGATGGCCGCCCCGAACATTTGCACATCAGGGAGGCGTCGACATGTTTTTCCAACAGGCGATTGACCGCAAACTCGAGCAGTGGATCCAGGAAATCCGCGAGTCTGCCGACCTTCCTTTACGCCTGCGGCTATGGAACGGTGATCAATATGAACTGGGCCGCTTCGAGCAGCCCCGCGTCACGCTCACCGTGCGCGAAGCTAGCGCACTGCCGCTGCTGCTGTCCCCCACGCTCAACAACCTTGGCGAGGCGTACGTTCAGGAGAAGATCGATCTGGACGGCAAGCTGGCCGACATCATCAACGTGAGCTACAGCCTGGCTTCTGCGGCTGCGGTCAGCAGTGGAAACGCGCTGGCCCGCGTGGTGCGCCACTTCGCCCACACAAAGGAAGGCGACAAGGAGTCGATCCAGTACCACTACGACGTTTCCAACGATTTCTACAAGCTGTGGCTGGACCAGAACATGGTCTACTCCTGCGCCTACTTCGAAAATGGCGATGAAACGCTCGACGAGGCGCAGCTCAAGAAAATCGACCATATCCTCACCAAGATCCGCTTGCAGCCCGGGCAAACGCTGCTTGATATCGGCTGCGGCTGGGGCGCGCTGGTGCTGCGTGCCGCGCAGAAGTACGGCGCGCGCTGCCTGGGCGTGACGCTGTCGCAAAACCAGTACGAGCTTGCCACCGAACGCGTGCGGGCGGCCGGTTTGCAAGACCAGATCGAAATCCGCATCCAGGACTACCGCGACCTCACCGGCCAGTTTGATCGCATCACGAGCGTCGGTATGTTCGAGCACGTCGGTCGCAAGAACCTGCCAGGGTATTTCCGTCGCATGCACGATCTGCTGGCCGATGGCGGCGTCGCCATGAACCACGGCATCACGTCGTCCGACACGGCTGGCGGCGAGAGCTCGATGGGCGGCGGCGATTTCATCGATCGCTACGTCTTTCCGCAAGGTGAACTACCGCACATCTCGCTGGCGCTGAGCGCCGCGCAGGATGGCGGCCTGGAAGCGCTTGACGTTGAAAGCCTGCGCCGCCACTATGCGCGCACGCTTGAGCACTGGGCTGAGCGTTTCGAAACCAACGGCGAGACCATCCGCGCGATGGTGGGCGAGAAAAAATACCGCATCTGGCGCGTCTACCTGGCCGGCTGCGCGCACGCTTTCGACGCCGACGAAATCTCGATCTTCCAGACCGTGTTGCAGAAGGCCGGCAAATCGGCGACGTCGATCCCGTGGTCGCGCCGCTATATCTACGCGTAACCATTTGACTGCCAGTTCCCCCATCGACGATCTGTTCGGCGCGCCGCCCATACCCAGCGACGGCGCGGCCGCCGAACCCGGCAAATCCGCCCCGAAAACCAAACGTTCCCCCACCCGCCAGGGCGTTCTGCCCGCAGCGGTCGCACCCGAAGTGGCCGAGCTCGCGCAACGCTTGCCGCGCGGCCTGCGCATTGGCACGTCGTCGTGGTCGTATCCGGGGTGGGACGGACTGGTGTATGCGGGCGAGTATTCCGATTCGATGCTCGCACGCAAGGGCCTGGCGGCTTATGCTCAGCATCCGTTGCTGCGCACGGTCAGCATCGATCGCGGTTTCTATTCGCCGATCCCCTTGGCGGACTACGTCGCTTACGCGGCCAGCGTGCCGGAAGATTTCCGCTTTGCTGTCAAAGCCACCTCTGCCGTATGCGACGCGTGGATTCGGGAATCGGACGGGCGCGGGCGCATAGCCAATCCCGCCTTCCTGAATGCTGAATTTGCGATCCGCGATTTTGTTGAGCCAGCCACCCGCGGGCTCGGGACGCGATGCGGGCCGCTGGTGTTTCAGCTCTCGCCGCTGGGCGCGCTGGCCGAAGATGCCACCGGCTTTGTAGAGCGGCTTGAGGCGTTCCTGACCGCCCTACCGCCGCTCGATCCGCAACTCAATCCCGATGCCGTCTACGCGGTGGAATTGCGCGATGCCACGCTGCTCACGCCACGCTTGATCAAGATGCTGCGCGCGGCAGGCGTGCGTTATTGCGTCGGCCTGCATGAGCGGATGCCGGCGGTGGACCGGCAAGCCGCCGCCGTTGCGCTGCTGGATGAGGGCGCGGGCGGCCCGCTGGTGGTGCGCTGGAACCTGAACAGCCGCTATCGCTACGCGCAAGCCGAAGCGGCGTACAAACCGTTCAACAAGCTCGTCGATGAAGACCCGCTCTCGCGCGAGACGCTGGCTGACATGGCAGTCGGCGCGCTGGCGGCCGGGCGCAAGGTGACGATCCTGGTCAGCAACAAGGCGGAAGGATCGTCCCCGTTGTCGTGCATCAAGCTGGCCGAGGCCATTGCCGCGCGCCTGCCGGCGGACGCAGCGTAGCCTCGGCGCCATCTCCTAACCCTGCAAGCGGTGCGCGAACTGCTTGCGGAACTTCGCCACCTTGGGCGAGATCACGAACGCACAGTAGCCTTGTGCCGGGTGGTCGCGGAAGTAGTTCTGGTGCTCGTCTTCCGCGCGCCAGAAGGTCACCTTGCCGTCAGCGGCATCCACCAGTTCCGTCACGATGGGCGCTTCAAAGATATCGCTGGCGCCCAGTTCGGCAATGGCTGTGCGTGCCGTCGCCAATTGCTCGGGCGTTTGCGCAAAGATAGCTGAACGGTATTGCGGACCGACATCGTTGCCCTGGCGATCCACGGTGGTCGGGTCGTGAATGGCGAAGAAGATGTCGAGTATCTCGCGATACGGGATCACGGCCGGGTCGAACTTCACGGCCACCACTTCAGCATGGCCGGTGTTGCCATTGCATACGGCACGGTAACTCGGACGATCGACATGGCCACCGGCATAGCCGGACACCACGTTTTGCACGCCTTGCACCTGCTGGAACACGGCTTCCAGGCACCAGAAGCAGCCGCCGCCCAGAACGGCGGTTTCAAGGACGCGTTGTTCAGTCATTCGAATTCTCCTGCGGTTGATTAGGCTGCCATTGGTCGGTCGAAGACCTTCATCCTGACACAGGCACCCTCATGTGATCGCAGGACCACGCAAAGCCCTACCCCGACGCGGCCTATCGGGCGTCCGTTACAATTGAGTATTACTTTCGGTAGTTTTCATGGACCAACACGGAGCCATTCCCATGGATGCGCGCGCCCCGGAATCCTCCGCGCGCGAGGCGTCGTCACATCGACGCCCACATGGCCGCGCCACCCCGCCCGATTTTGACGCCGCGCACTTCCGGCATGCACTGTCCCAGTTTGCTACCGGGGTGACGGTGGTTACCACGCGCTCTGAAGGCCGGCCGGGTACGCCGGCGTTCGTTGGGGTGACGGCCAGCTCGTTCAATTCGGTGTCGCTGGATCCGCCGCTGGTGCTGTGGAGCCTGGGCACGCAGGCCAATTCATTTCCGCTGTTCCACGCCGGCTCGCACTACGTCATCAATATCCTGGCGGCCGAGCAGTTGGACCTGTGCAAGCGCTTCGCCACGCTCAAAGGCGACCGCTTTGCCAACATCGACTATCGCCTGAGCCCAACCGGCTTGCCGATCCTCGCGCAATCGCTGGCGTGGTTCGAGTGCCATAACCGCAGCCGATATGACGAAGGAGACCACGTCATCTTCGTGGGTGAAGTCGAGCGCTGCGGCGTGATCGACGCGGACGGCGCACCGCTGGTGTTCCATCGCGGCGCGTTTTCGTCGCTCACGCACATCGGCGACTGATCCTCCGGCCACATCACGTAGAAGTCGCTGCCTTCTGCGGCGCTTCCGCCTCGATGCCCCAATCCCCGAATTCGTACCAGTCGTCGCCCAGCAGTTCGGCGGGGTGCTGCGTGCGGCCCGAGCCGTTGCCGCAGCCCAGGGCGTCGGTGGAGCAATACTTGTCGCAGCCCCAGCAGATGCGCTCAGGATGCACAGGATGCAGCGGAAACTTCTTGGCCATGGCCCGCTCCGGTCGACAACACAGGGCCACTATCCGCGCATGCTTGCAGTAGGGGATTGATTCTCGTCAGAAACTCCAGCGCTAGCTTCTACTTTGCCTTCCCGCGCTTGCTCGCCGCCCCGCCCTCCAGCGGGCGCACGCCACGTGCTTCCATCAGCAGCGCCAAGCCGCCATCGCGGTCCTTGATGGTACGCAGGACGATATTCGAGCGGATGTCCATCACGCCGGGCGTCTTGTACAGCCGCTCGATGATGAACTCCGAGTAGTGCTGCAGGTTGGGCGCCTGCACGCGCAGGATGTAGTTGCAATCCCCGGTGATGATGTAAGCGGCCACGATCTCGGGCCAACTCTGCACGGCGGCCATGAACGTCTCGTGCCAACCCGTCACGTCCTGGCGCATCGACACCTGCACGATGGCTTCCAGTTCCAGCCCCAGTGCCGCGCGACCCAGTTGCGCCCGATAACCGGTGATGGCTCCGCCCTCTTCCAGCATCCGCACCCGCCGCAGGCAAGCTGATGGCGACAACGCCACGCGCTCAGCCAGGTCCTGATTGCTGATGCGGCCGTCTTCCTGCAATACCTGCAGAATGCGCAGATCGGTGGTATCGAGTTGCATCTGTCGTCGTTCTTTGCGTGATTTCTTTGATACGTTGAATTTTATGCGAATTCATTGAAATAGCACGCACGATTATGCACACCCATTGCGCGTGGTTTTCCCTATCATTTCGGCACGGATTCAACGAATTTTCCGCCCTGGAGCCGCCTTGGAACGCACTTTGTGGGACATCAGCCCCGCCCTTTCGCCCGCCACGCCCACGTGGCCCGGCGACACGCCGTTTTCGCAGGAAATTGCGTGGAAGTTGGAAGGCGACTGCCCGGTCAACGTCGGGCGCATCACGCTCTCGCCGCATACGGGCGCGCATGCCGATGCTCCGCTCCACTACCGCGCCGACGGCGCTGCCATCGGGCAGGTGCCGCTGGACGCTTACCTTGGCCCATGCCGCGTCATCCACTGCGTGGGCGTAGCGCGCGTTGAGCCGGAACACGTGCGTGAAGCGCTGACTGGCGCACCGCCGCGCGTGCTGCTGCGCACGTACGCACACATGCCGCAGAACGCGTGGGACGACCACTTTGCCGCCGTTGCGCCCGAGACCATCGCGCTGCTGGCTGCCCACGGCATGAAGCTCATCGGCGTCGACACCGCCTCGCTTGATCCGCAAACCTCCAAGACCATGGACGCGCACCACGCCGTCGGCAAGCACGGCCTCGCCATCCTCGAAGGACTCGTGCTCGACGACGTGCCCGCCGGCGATTACGAACTGATCGCCCTGCCCCTCAAGTTCGCCACCCTCGATGCAAGCCCGGTGCGTGCCGTGCTCCGCAGCCTGCCCTGATCGATACCACGACAGAACACCAATCACTTCGCCCCCGCATTCACATGACAATCACCCGCAACTCCTGCCTCGAACGCGACGCGGCCGATCCCATCGGCTCGCTGCGCGACGCCTTTGCACTGCCCAACGGCGTGATCTATCTGGACGGCAACTCGCTCGGCGCACGTCCGAAAGCTGCTCTCGCTCGCGCGCAGGAAGTCGTCGCCAGCGAATGGGGCGACGGTCTCATCCGCAGCTGGAACCAAGCCGGCTGGTTTGAACTGCCGCGCCGCCTCGGCAACAAACTGGCACCGCTGATTGGTGCGCGCGAAGATGAAGTCGTCGTCACCGACACCACGTCGATCAACCTGTTCAAGGTGCTTGCCGCGGCGATTCGCGTGCAGCGCGAAGACGCGCCAGACCGCAAGATCATCGTTTCGGAAACGCACAACTTCCCGACCGATCTGTACATCGCGGAAGGACTGGCCGATATGCTGCGCGACGGCTACAAGCTGCGACTGATCGATTCGCCGGAAGAGCTGGAAGGCGCGCTGGGCGACGACGTCGCCGTCACCATGCTCACGCACGTCAACTACAAGAGCGGGCACATGTACGACATGGCGGCTGTCTCTGCGCTGGCGCACAAGCACGGCGCCCTGGCCATCTGGGATCTCGCGCATTCGGCCGGCGCCGTACCCGTGGACCTGCACGCAGGCGGTGCAGATTACGCCATCGGCTGTACCTACAAGTATCTGAACGGCGGCCCAGGCTCGCCGGCCTTCGTGTGGGTAGCACCGGCACTGCGCGAGCGCTTCTGGCAGCCGCTGTCGGGCTGGTGGGGCCATGCACGGCCCTTCGCGATGGAGTCGCGCTACACAGCCGACGCCGGCATCGGCCGCTTCCTGTGCGGCACGCAGCCGATCACCTCGATGGCGATGGTGGAATGCGGGCTCGACATCTTCGCGCAGACGTCGATGGCCGCGCTGCGCGCCAAATCGCTTGCGCTGACTGACCTCTTCATCACGCTGGTCGAAACACGCTGCGCGGGCTTCCCGCTCACGCTCGTCACGCCGCGTGAGCACGCCGTGCGCGGCAGCCACGTCAGCTACGAACACCCCAACGGCTATGCCGTGGTGCAGGCACTGATCGAGCGAGGCGTGATCGGCGACTACCGCGAGCCGCGCATCATGCGTTTCGGTTTCACGCCGCTGTACACGAGCTTTGCCGATGTGTGGGATGCCGTGGAGGTGCTGCGCGATGTGCTGGAGACCGGCGCATGGCAATCGGCCCAATTCAACGAACGTACGCTGGTGACCTGAGATGTCGAACCCAAATCAACCTGCAGCATCGGGCTGCCCAATGCATGCCGCCCCGGGCGAAGGCTGGCACGACGCACAGCTCGATTTCTCGAAATCGATGAGCTACGGCGACTACCTCGCGCTCGACCAGATCCTGAACGCGCAACACCCGCGCTCACCAGATCACAACGAGATGCTGTTCATCGTCCAGCATCAGACCACCGAGCTGTGGATGAAGCTGATGCTGCACGAGCTGCGCGCCGCGCGGGATTGCGTGCGCAATGACAACCTGCCGCCCGCCTTCAAGATGCTGGCGCGCGTGTCGCGCATCATGGATCAGCTGGTGCAGGCGTGGAACGTGCTCGCCACGATGACGCCGCCGGAATACTCGGCCATGCGTCCGCACCTGGGGCAATCGTCGGGCTTCCAGTCGTATCAGTACCGCGAGATCGAGTTCATTCTCGGCAACAAGAACGCGGCGATGCTCAAGCCACACGCGCACCGCACCGAGCATTACGAACAGGTCAAGACTGCATTGGAAACGCCGTCGCTGTATGACGAAGCCGTGCGTTACATGGCGCGCCACGGCTTTGCGTTCGACGCGGATTGCGTCGAGCGTGACTGGTCGCGCCCGGTCACCTACAACGCTTCGGTGGAAGCGGCGTGGCTGGAGGTCTATCGCGACCCGACGCACCATTGGGAGCTGTACGAACTGGCCGAGAAGTTCGTCGATTTGGAAGACGCGTTCCGGCAATGGCGCTTCCGGCATGTGACTACGGTGGAGCGCGTGATTGGCTTCAAGCGCGGCACGGGCGGCACCGAGGGTGTCGGCTACCTGCGGAAGATGCTGGATGTCGTGTTGTTTCCGGAGCTTTGGAAGCTGCGCACGGACCTTTGATCGACGCGGCTCAGGCTGGCTCGACCACTTGGCCGAGCCTTGCCGCGAACTCGCGCAGCGCGGGGGCCAGCTCGTCGCGAATGCGTTCCGCGTCGGCGGCCGTGTAAGGCGCGCTGCAGCTCACCACGTAAGGCTCGCGCTGGCTCGGCGCGAAGAACGCCACCGCACACGCGTGGATGGCTGGATGCCAGTCGCGCAGCGATACGGCATACCCATTGCGTATGCCGGCTTTCACTGCGTCATCTGCGGCGGCACCTTCTGCCGCCCACTGCGCCGGCTGCTGCGTGCGCAGTGCTTCGTACAGGCGCTCACGCCGCGCTGCAGCCAACGAAGCCAGATACGCCCGCCCCATCGAACTCGACAGCAGCGACAGCCGCGAGCCCACGCCCAGCCCGGACGACCCGCTCATCGAAGGGCTGTCATGACGGATCGTTTCCAGATACACCATGTCCAGCCGATCTCGCTTGCCTAGCGAGATCGATACGCCAAAGCGCTGCGCAAACGCGCTCATGTGCGGCCGCGCAAGCTGGATTACGTCGCTCGATGCGAGGTAAGCAAAACCAAGCGCGAGCACACCGGCGTCGAGTCCGTATTTGCCGAGCGCATCGTCGTAACGCAGGTAGCCAAGCGACACCAGCGTGCCGGCCAGCCGGCTCACCGTGGCTTTGGGAAAGCCGGTGCGCCGCACGAATTCCTGGTTGCCGAGCAGCGTGTCGCCCGGGCGGAATGCGCGCAGCAACTCCAGCCCGCGCGCCAGTGCCGTGACGAAATTCGGATCGCTCGACTCGGCGGGCGCCGTATCGAATTCGAGATCAGGGAGACGGGTTGTGCTCATGGCAAAAAAGCCCTGGAAATTGTCGGTGCTTGCGCTATGATAGCTCTAAATTTCGAAACTGTGTTCCGTATAACGGAACAACAAAGACTCGGAGACTACCGCTGTGACTGCTCGCAACGCCTTCAATTGGGCCGACCCGCTGCTGCTCGACCAACAACTGACCGACGACGAGCGCATGGTGCGCGACGCCGCCGCGTCGTACTGCCAGGACAAGCTGATGCCGCGCGTGCTGGAGTCGTTCCGGCATGAGAAGACCGACGCATCGATCTTTCGTGAGATGGGCGAGCTGGGCCTGCTAGGCCCGACGATTCCCGAGCAGTACGGTGGCCCGGGCCTGAACTACGTCAGCTACGGCCTGATCGCGCGCGAAGTCGAACGTGTGGATTCGGGCTATCGCTCGATGATGAGCGTGCAGTCGTCGCTGGTGATGGTGCCGATCTATGAATTCGGTAGCGAAGCGCAAAAACAGAAGTACCTGCCCAAGCTGGCAACCGGCGAGTGGATCGGCTGCTTTGGTTTGACTGAGCCGAACCACGGTTCCGACCCGGCTTCGATGATCACGCGCGCCAAGAAGGTCGACGGCGGCTACTCGCTGTCGGGCGCCAAGATGTGGATCACCAATTCGCCCATCGCCGATGTCTTTGTCGTGTGGGGCAAGCTGCCGAATGAGAACGGCGAGGACGAAATCCGCGGCTTCATCCTTGAGAAAGGCTGGAAGGGGCTGACGGCACCAGCCATCCACGGCAAGGTTGGCTTGCGTACGTCGATCACCGGTGAAATCGTGCTGGACGAAGTGTTCGTGCCGGAAGAAAACCTGATGCCGGGCGTGCGCGGCCTCAAGGGCCCGTTCACGTGCCTGAACTCGGCGCGCTACGGCATCGCGTGGGGCGCCCTGGGCGCTGCAGAAGCTTGCTGGCACATCGCGCGCCAGTACGTGCTGGACCGCAAGCAGTTCGGCCGCCCCCTCGCCGCCAACCAGCTCGTGCAGAAAAAGCTGGCCGACATGCAGACCGAAATCACGCTCGGCCTGCAAGGCTGCCTGCGTCTGGGCCGCATGAAGGACGAAGGCACGGCGGCGGTGGAAATCACCTCGATCATGAAGCGCAACTCGTGTGGCAAGTCGCTCGACATCGCCCGCGTGGCGCGCGACATGCTGGGCGGTAACGGCATCTCCGATGAGTTTGGCGTGATCCGCCACGTGGTGAATCTGGAAGTGGTGAATACGTACGAAGGCACACACGATATCCACGCGCTGATCCTCGGCCGCGCACAGACCGGCATTCAGGCTTTCTTCTGATTGCGCTTTGTTTTTCCGGCGAGTTGGGGCACACTCGTGCGCCACTCGCCACACCCCTGGCTGCATCTCTCGCCCGTTCTGGGCACCGTTGTTCTCCTTCCCTCGCGATATACCAATTTGCAAATGACCGGGATACGCCACGCCGCATGAATCGGCGGTAGCGCGCGTCTATGCTTCGGTCCAAGTGTCGGCGGATTGTTGGGCCGCACGCCCCTCACACCGATAGAACGAGCGCGCGGTCCACACGCAGATTGCAGCGCCACGCGACAAAACCAATCGCGAGACAACGGTCTGGAGAATGCCGGCGCGCGTACGCAGGCACCCGTACCGATATCAAAACCAGAACAGGGCACCTTACGCGGACGACCCAGATCGGCCGGCGCGGAGTCCTGCCAGGAGACAAACCCACCATGGCTGAACAGTCCATTCCGTCGTCGACGGAACTTGGCGCCGCTGGCATCGCCGATGCGCGTGCCATTGATCGCTATTTCCAGATTTCTGCACGCGGCAGCACGCAAAAGCGCGAGGTCGTGGCTGGCATCACCACCTTCATGGCGATGGTCTACGCCGTGTTTGTCGTTCCCGGCATGCTGGGCAAGGCCGGCTTTGATACCAGTGCAGTCTTCGTCGCTGTATGTCTGACCACTGCCTTCGGATCGCTGCTGATGGGCCTGTGGGCCAAGCTGCCGATCGCCATCGGCTGCGCAATTTCGCTGACCGCGTTCATGGCCTTTGGCCTGGTGCTTGGGCAAAAGCTGACGCCGGAAATCGCGCTGGGCGCCGTATTCCTCATGGGCGTGGCCTTCACCGCCATCTCGGCTACGGGCGTGCGCTCCTGGATCCTGCGCAATCTGCCTTCGGGCGTGGCGCATGGCACAGGCATCGGCATCGGCCTGTTCCTGCTGCTGATCGCCTCCAACGACGTCGGACTGGTGGTCAAGAACGCCGGCGAAGGCCTGCCCGTTGCACTTGGCCACGTCACCGCCTTCCCGGTCATGATGTCGGTGCTGGGTCTGGCCGCCATCTTCGGCATGGAGCGTCGTCGTGTGCCGGGCGGCATCCTGATCGTGATTATCGCCATCTCGATCCTGGGCCTGATCTTTGACCCGGCCGTGAAGTTCACCGGCGTGTTCGCTGTGCCTTCGCTCGCCGCCGCAGGTCACGCCTCGCTGATCGGTGCAATGGATATCCGCGGTGCCCTCACGGCCGCCGTGCTGCCGAGCGTGCTGGCGCTGGTGATGACCGCTGTGTTCGATGCCACCGGCACGATCCGCGCCGTGGCCGGCCAAGCCGGCCTGCTTAACGACAAGGGCCACATCATCAACGGCGGCCGCGCCCTCACGGCCGATTCGATCAGCTCGATTTTCTCGGCATTCTTCGGCGGCGCTCCTGCAGCGGCTTACATCGAGTCGACGGTTGGCGTGGCAGCAGGCGGCAAGACGGGCCTGACGGCTGTCGTGGTCGGCGTGATGTTCCTGGCGGTGATGTTCTTTTCGCCGCTGGCCGGCCTGGTGCCGTCGTACGCAACGGCCCCGGCGCTGATGTATGTCGGCCTGCTGATGCTCTCCAGCGTGAGCAAACTGCACATGGACGACATGGTTGACGCGCTGTCCGGCCTGGTCTGCGCCGTGTTCATCGTGCTGACCTGCAACATCGTCACCGGCATCATGCTCGGCTTCAGCACGCTGGTGATCGGCCGCCTGGTGGCCGGCGAATGGCGCAAGCTCAATATCGGCACCGTGGCGATTGCCGGCGCGCTGGTGGCCTTCTACGCGGGCGGCTGGGCGATCTGATCGCACACTGAACCGTCTTCACAAAAGACAAACCGGCCAGACCCGAAAGGGCTGGCCGGTTTTGTTTTTGCGCTGCACGTTACCGCACGGTCAGATTGTCATGCCGACGCAAAAACGCCCGGCACTAGGCCGGGCCGCAATCACACTACCAAGGAGACGGTCACTTGTTGGGCTGCGGCGTCAGGCGCAGATACGGCCGCACCGCCTTGTAGCCCTTCGGGAATTTCTGCTTTAAGACTTCCTCGTCCTTCAACGACGGCACGATGACCACATCGTCGCCGTCTTGCCAGTTGCCTGGTGTGGCCACGCTGTGGCTGTCGGTCAACTGCAACGAGTCGATCACGCGCAGCACTTCATTGAAATTGCGCCCCGTCGAGGCCGGATACGTAATCGTCAGGCGAATCTTCTTGTTCGGATCGATCACGAACAGCGAACGCACGGTAAAGGTCTCGCTCGCATTCGGATGAATCATGTCGTACAACTGCGAGACCTTGCGATCGGGGTCGGCAATGATCGGAAAGTTGACGCTGGTGTTCTGCGTCTCATTGATATCGTTGATCCAGCCCTTGTGCGACTCGACCGAATCGACCGACAGCGCAATCGCCTTGACATTGCGCTTGGCAAATTCATCCTTCAGCTTGGCGGTCAGGCCCAGTTCGGTGGTGCAGACCGGCGTGTAATCGGCCGGGTGCGAAAAAAGCACGCCCCAACTATTGCCCAGCCACTCATGAAACTTGATGCGGCCTTCACTGGAATCCTGCTCGAAATCAGGGGCGATATCGCCCAAACGTAGAGACATCGTGTCCTCCATACACAGATTGGGAACCACTATAGCCAGATTGCCATCCAACCAAAACGACTATAAATTCACAACAACATCACTTTTCGTCATTAGGCGCGGCATTTGCTGACAACAGGGTGGAAGGCGTGCGCACATTGCCGGACAATGACTGAAGCCTTGATCCATCGCAGTGCGCGCGACGCGAGCGCTTGAAGTTTCGCAGCGCTCACACATATGCTAGCGAATAAGCGCGCCAAGATATTGACGATTGAACTACCCCCGACACCGAGGACCCGACCATGACGAACACTTCCCCCAACCTGGCCGATTCCGTCAATAAGGAGAAACTGATGACCGACGTGAAGACTGTACTGTCCGACGCTGAAACCCTGCTCAAACAAGCTGCCTCCAGCAGCGGCGAAAAGGCCGCCGAACTGCGCGAACGCGGCATGGGCATGCTCCGCCAAGCCAAGGAAAAGGCGCAGGACCTGCAAGACGCGGTCGTCCACAAGAGCAAGGCTGCCGCACGCGCCACCGATGACTACGTCCACGATCATCCGTGGCAAGCCGTGGGCGTGGCGGCCGGCGTGGGCCTGCTGATCGGCCTGCTGCTCAACCGCAAGTAACCCGCAGCAGCCTTTCTGGCCGATGGCGCGCGCCCTGTGGATCGCGCCATCGGCCAGTTGCATTTTGGCGGCTCCATTCCGGGCATGGCGCGTGCTGCGTCCGCAGTGGCGCCATTGGCCTAGCACCCTCTCAACACCTCATGACCGACGACACCAGCCCAAAGCTGTTCGCTTCCTTGAAGAAACTGGCCGGCACGGTCGTCTCGATGCTGCAAACGCGGCTCGAGCTGGCGAGCGTCGAACTGGCTGAAGAAAAAGAACGGCTGCTCGGCACCGCCTTCCTGGGCATGCTGGCCGTGAGCCTGATCGGCCTGTCCATCATGACGCTGACTGCGCTGGTGGTCATCCTGTGCTGGGATACGTATCGCTGGCAGTCCCTTGCCGTGATGGCCGCGCTGTATGCGCTGGGCGCGGCGGCGTGCCTGTGGAAGGTACGCTCGCTGCTGCGTAACGCACCGCCACTGTTCGAGGCCACGCTGGCCGAACTCGACAAAGACCGGGAGATCCTGCGCCGATGACCGATCCGACCGAACACACGCCGTCGCCCGGCCCGTCTATGAACGAACCCGCATCGAGTGCACGACATCATGTCCGGCCATCACGCCGCGGCGCCGAAACGCGCCTGCCGCTAAGCGTCCGCAAGGAATTGCTACTGACACGCGCCGCGCTGGAGCGCTACGACTACGCCCAAGCCCGCAACGATGTACATCGCGCCACCAGCCGTACGTTCAGCCTGGGAGGCCTTGGCGCGTTGCTCCCTAGCTTCATCCGCCCGCTGGCGCGCCCCAATGGCCTGATGCGAGCGCTGGGCATTGCGCGTGAATATCCGCTGGTTGGCACGGCGCTGTCACTCGCATATGCAGGATTGCGCCGCACCGTCATCGGCCGGATCACGCGCAAGCTCGGCAAGGTGGGGATCGTGGCCGGAGCGGCGTGGTGGGGCTACAAAAAATGGCAGGATGCACAAGGCGAGCCGGTCAGTGCGCCAACGCCCGCGTCTAATGCCGACGCGAACGAGATCATCCCGGGCAGCACCTCCTGAGAGGGCTACCCGCCCGCCAAAAAAGGCCGGAGCAATCCGGCCTTTCTCGTTTGTGGCAGCACAATATCAGTGCAGCGGAATCGGATGGCGCATGCGCTCCCACCGCCGGGCCATGTTCTGACGCAATCCAGCGAGCCCGTGCGCCTGCGCCGTGGCATCAACCTGGGCTGGAACGGGTTGCGCTGCCACGTCCGCCTCATGCCCGATGCGCCGCCGGCCATGCCACATCAACGCGCCGCTGGCAGTCCAGCCAACTACAAACAGCGTGTCACCAACATGCCGAAGGGAATCGGGCGACGTACCCGCATGGAAGATGGCGCCGAGCATATCGGGAGGCAACTCCGCGCAGATCCACAGAAAAATCGCGGGCGCAGATGCAAAAACTCCCGGCTGCCACCATGGGTGGGCAACTTGCACTTTGTCGGTCTCCATGGCGCCCTCCGTCGCTTCTTCTAGTGATGCTTCGATCCTATGTCTCGCATGCGCAAATGGCGACCCTCCCGTTGCTGAATGGCATGTCGGATTCGTCCGACATCGGCCACCGGTCAACGCTTTGGGGCTGCTCCGTTTGGGCTAAGGGCCACTCCGCATGGCACGCGGATGGCGTAACCATGCGGCGATGGCACTGCGCCTGCGCAGGCGAGTTCAGGATTACGGCGGAGGACCGCCTCACCCGCTCATATGCATAATGCATAAAAGCGGCGCATTGATGCCGTACCGTACGCAACACACTCGCCCCACCATGCTGGCTGCCACCCATCTCCAACGCCGCGATGCCCGCACCGGTGTCACGCTGCTGCAACCCGCCACGCTTGCCGTGCGGGCTGGCGATCGCATTGCGCTGACCGGGCCATCCGGCGCGGGCAAGAGCGTGCTGCTGCGCGCGCTGGCATTGCTCGATCCGCTCGATGGCGGGCACGTGACATGGCACGGCCAGGCGATTGGCCCGCGCGCCGTTCCGGCCTATCGCTGCCACGTGGCGTACGTGCGCCAGCGCCCCGCGCTGTTGCCCGGTACGGTGGAAGACAACCTGCAGATGCCATACCGCCTGCATGCGCGGCGACACGGCGCCGGATTCGATCGCGACGCCGCCATCGCCCTGCTTGCGGATGCCCAGCGCGACGCCAGCTTTCTCGACAAGAACGCCATCGATCTTTCCGGCGGTGAAGCGCAGATCGCCGCGCTGGTCCGCACGCTGCAGACAGGGCCGACCGTCCTGCTGCTCGACGAACCCACGGCCGCCCTTGACCCCGCCTCCGCACGCGCCGTTGAGGCGCTTTTGCAGCATTGGTTCGCTCAGGCGCCCGAGCGGCATGCGTGGATGTGGGTGACGCACGACCCGGCGCAAGCGGAACGCATCAGCAGTCGGCATTGGCGCATGGTTGCCGGACAGCTCGACACGGAGCCCCCGCGATGAACGGGCAAGACCTCTCGCTTTCCGCCTTGCAGGTCGGCATTGCGGCGGCGCTGATCCTCGTGAACGGCGCGCTATCCGTCGGGCTGGGGCTTGGGCTCGAGCGCCGCCTGGCGTGGGCGGCCGTGCGCACCGTCGTGCAGTTGCTGGCGGTAGGCTTCGTGCTCGAATGGGTCTTCGCCCACGCGTATTGGCCGGTGGTATTGGGCATCGTGGCTGTCATGACGTTGATTGCCGGACACGCCACCGGCAACCGGGGCGCGCGCGGCTATGCAGGCCTGCAGCTGGACGGCACGTTGTCGGTCTTCGGCAGCACATGGCTGATCGGGGCGATCGGGCTGGTGGTCGTACTGCATGCGCGGCCGTGGTATGAGCCGCAATACGCCATCCCCATCATGGGGATGATTCTGGGAAACACGCTCACCGGCGTGGGCCTTGCACTGGAGCGCATGACCGGCGAACTCACGGCCACGCGAGACCAGGTGGAGACAATTCTTGCGCTGGGAGGCACACGCTGGGAGGGTGCGCGCGATGCCGCCCGCACGGCCGTGCGCGCCGGCATGACACCGATCATCAATCAGATGACCGTCGTGGGCGTGGTGAGCCTGCCCGGCATGATGACGGGCCAGGTGCTGGCCGGGCAGTCACCGCTGGAGGCCGTGCGCTACCAGATCGTCATCATGTTCCTGCTGGCGGCATCTTCAGGACTGGGGACGGTTGCGGCCGTGCTGCTGGCCTATCGCCGGTTATTCAGCCGCGAGCACCAACTGCTGAGCGCACGCATCGCACAACGCGTCGGAGCGAAATAACATGCCGATCGCCCTATCCTGCGGCCTCGTGCTGCTCAATGAAGACGGCGATGTGCTCCTCGCCCACGCCACCGAAACGCGCCACTGGGACATCCCCAAAGGCGCCCCCGACCCGGGCGAGAATCACCGTGACACCGCGCTGCGCGAGACACGCGAGGAAACCGGCCTTGTGCTCGACAGCCACGCACTGATCGAACTGGGCCGTTTTCCCTATCGCCGTGACAAGGAGCTGCACTTGTTTGCCACGCGCCTGCGCCGCGCGGAAGTTGCGCTCAACACGCTGACGTGCACGTCGATGTTCAACAGCTATCACACCGGCCGACTCATCCCAGAGATGGATGCGTACCGCTGGACCACGGCGGACGAGGTGCCGCTGTATGCGAGCCAATCGCTCACGCGGCTGTTTGCGCAGACGTTGACGCTGGCGAGTATTGATGCCCGTCTGGCCGAGGCAGGGCTATAGAAGAGTGGCGCCTACACCGGCACATCGCCTTCGATGGTGGTGCGATGGAGCGTGCGCCGCTTGTTGTATCGCGTATCCCGCGCGCAGCTACATGTAATGCGCCCGCATCCGCTCCAGGCACACGCGCGCATCACCCACAACGAGGCGGCAACTGCAAGCGACCATGAGGTTACGCGGCAGCCCGAAATCCTCCACGGTCCATCCTTGGGCATCGGCACCATTGGCGTTCGGAAACTGACCGACCAGAGGCACGGCGGGCACGTTGTAGCACCACACGTCTTTGCCACGGGCGATGGCGTAACCAATTTCGAAGCACGTGCCGGAATCGGGTTCGTAGCCGCGAAAATCCGCCACGTTGGCAAGCACGGCGTCGGCAGAGTCGATCAGCGCGATGTTCTGGCGGTAGATCTCCGCAGCGGTCGCAGGGCCATCGGCCTGTGGCGCAATCGTGTTATCGAGCGGATACAGGCCGATGTAGCCGAACTCCGCACACAGCGCCTTGAGCGCTTCGCCGTGCGCGATGGGCTCCGGACGGAAAACGTCCGGCCCGGCGAGATACAGGCGCAACGTCATGATGCGGCCTGTGCCGAATGCGCTGTCGAAGCACGTTCGACCAGCGTACCCGGGAGTAACACGACACGGGCATCCCCGCTTACGCCTTCGATGCGCTCATGCACGAATTCGACCGCCTTGTAACCGATGTCGTACGTCGGTTGCCGGATCGTGGTGATGCCGATCAACTCCGCCCATTCTGGATCGTCGATCGACAGCAGCGCCGTCCGCTCCTGCCAGGCTGGACCAAATTGCGTACGAAGATGCCGCGCAACGACCAGCGCAACCGGCGCGTTGGCAACAAACAGCGCCAGTCGTTCTCCGCCCCGCTGGTGCACCGCTTCGATGCGTGCATCGATCTCCGCCAGCGCACCCTCGACTGAGGCCGGATCGTTCGGGTCCAGCACCACGGTCGGCTCCGCTGGCCGGCCTCGCGCTGCCATCGTCTCTCGGAAAGCGAGTTCGCGCTCACGCCGGGAACTGACCTGCTCAAACGGCTGCACGATGAACTGGATGGAATCGAAACCTTGATCCAGCAAATGCTGCACACCCAACCTGACGGCGTCGCGGTTATCGAGGCCCACCAGGTCGGCGTCGAACCCTTCGACCGTGCGATCCACCAGCACGGCAGGAATGCCGCCACCACGCAGCGGGCGCAAGACGGCTTCTTCTGCACCGAGCGCGTTGACGATCAATCCCTCGACCCGGTACGTCGTCAGCAACTGGACGAATCGGCGCTCCATCTCGACCTCGTTTGCGGCGTGGCAGATGAGCGGCATGTAGCCCAGCGCGTGGCAGGCCGCCTCCACGCCTTGCAGCACTTCGACCGTATAAGGATTGGTGAGGTCGGCCACCAGCATGCCGAGCAAGCGATTGCGCCCGCGCTTGAGGCCGCGCGCCATCTGGTTGGGCCGGTAGTTCAACCGCTGGATGGCCCCTTCGATGCGCTGCCGCAAATCTTCGGAAAGGACTTGTGTCTCGCCATTCAGATAGCGGGACACGCTGGTCTTGCCGGTTCCCGCTTCGCGGGCAACGTCGGTGATGGTCGCAGGGCGCGAGGAGGAGGATGGGAAATCAGTCACGATGCGCTTCAGAGCAGTCCGTCGGCGCGAGGGGCCGGAGCCAGGGTGCGAGGATCATAGCGCAATCCCCGCGCCCCACTCATGAGACGCGAGCACGCTCCAGCACCTGCGGATTGACGAGGTTCTCACGCAACGTGCCAGCCAGCGCCCTGACCAGGTTGTCGGCCGCGCAGCGGGCCATTGCGTGTCGCGTCTCGTGCGTTGCGGAGCCGATATGGGGCAATGCCACCACGTTCTTCATCAGCAGCAGCGGCGAGTCTGCGGGCAGCGGTTCGTGCTCGAACACGTCCAACCCCGCGCCGCGAATCGTGCCGTCGCGCAATGCATGGATGAGCGCCGCCTCGTCAACGACGGGCCCACGCGACGCATTGATCAGGATCGCATTGCGTTTCATCTTCGCCAGCTCCGCCGCGCCGATCAGGTGCTGTGTTTCGGGCGTCAGCGGCACCTGCAGGCAAACAAAATCGGCTTCGGCCAGCAACGTGTCGAGCGTCACGCGGCGCGCGCCGTACTGCGCTTCGGCTTCGGGATGCGGATTCCGGTTCGTGTACAGGACACGCATCCGGAAACCCAGCGCTGCGCGGCGCGCCAATGCCGCACCGATCCGACCCAGCCCGACGATGCCGATCGTCTTGCCCTGAACGTCCGTGCCGTAGAGCTCAGGCCCGATGCTGCGCTGCCAGTTGCCGGCCCTGACCCACTCGGCCAGTTCCACGACGCGACGCGCCGACGCGAGAATCAGCGAAAACACGGTATCGGCGGTCGACTCGGTCAACACATCCGGTGTGTGCGCCAGCGCAATGCCACGACGCGTGAGATCAGGCACGTCGAAATTGTCATAGCCGACAGAGATCGTGGACCACACCTTGAGCCGGGGCGCGCGGTCGAGCATCTGGGGCGTGATCTTCAGGCTTGCACCGATCGCGCCCTCGGCGTTGGCAAGCGACCCGGTCAACGCCGCAACACCGTCGACCTGCACGAGTTCGACATGCTGGCGCAACTGGGCGACGACATCGTCGGGCAATGGCTTATAGGCAATGACGAGAGGTTTCATCAGTTCATTTTCCAGGCACAGGGTGGGCGAGCCCGTAAGCATCACGCGGTTGCGGCTTGACGCAGAGCGTGAGGACCACGGCCGCCAAGAGTGCGGCGCTCATGAATGCGTACGACGCCAGCGGCGAGCCGGTGGCACCGTTCAGGTAGCCAACGAAGTACGAGCCGACAAACGAACCGAGTGCGCCCATGCTGTTGATCAGCGCCATCGCGCCGCCCGCGACGTTCTTCGGCAGCAGCTCCGGCACAATGGCGAAAAACGGACCATATGGCGCATACATCGCCGCACCGGCAATGACGAGCAACGCATACGACATCCAGAAATGCGTTGACCCAAGTCCATACGATGCAGCAAACGCCGCAGCGCCCACCAGCAGGAACGGCCAAACGAAACCGCGCCGTGAACCGACCTTGTCGGACGCCCACGACGCCGCGAGCATCGCGATGGTGGCAGCCAGATACGGCAGCGCCGACAGCCAGCCCGTTTCGACCATGCTGAGCGACGAGCCGTTCTTCACGATGGACGGCAGCCACAGCACGAAGCCATAGACGCCGATGCTCCAGCAGAAATACTGCGCGCACAGCTTGATGACGACAGGCGAGCGGAAAGCCTCGCCATAGTTGCGCATCGGCTTGATGGCCGCTTGCTCCGCCGCCAGTACCTGTTCCAGGTCGCGCTTTTCCTGTGTGCTCAGCCACGATGACTGCGCGGGCTTGTCCTGCACCAGGCACCACCAGCACACGGCCCAGATGATGGCGGGCACGCCCTCGGCGATGAACATATGGCGCCAGCCGAACTCGCGCACGAGATAGCCCGACACCACCGACATCCAGAGCACGGTCACAGGATTGCCGAGAATCAGGAACGTGTTCGCGCGCGATCGTTCCTGCTTGGTAAACCAGTTGCTGATGTAGATGAGCATCGCGGGCATGACGGCCGCTTCGACCACGCCCAGCACGAACCGGATCGCCAGAAGCGAGGGAATGTCACTCACGACGCCCGTGAGCGCCGCGCACAAGCCCCACAGCACCAGGCTGATGAACACGAGCTTCTTCACGCTGCGCCGTTCGGCATAGATCGCGCCCGGAATCTGGAAGAAGAAATAGCCGAGGAAGAACAGCGCGCCAATCAACGACGACAGCCCCTGGCTGATCCCCAGATCGTGATTGATGCCGGCCGCCGCCGCGAAACCATAGTTCGCGCGATCGAGGTAGGCCAGGCTGTAGGTAATAAAGACGATCGGCATGATCATCCACCAGCGCCGCGCAGCCAGTTGCGTTGCCATGGTCGTGTCTCCTTTGGTGGTTTGCGTCGCCCACGAGGGGCGGCAGTCGAAGCGCTGCGTTACACGCTGGAAATGGGTTCCGGCGCGCGCATCATGCGAGCCGGTCGCTCAAGCACATCGAGCTCGGCGCGAGTCGGCAGGCCTTCGGAATCTCCGATCACCTGGATCGCCAGCGCGCCAATACGGTTGCCGCGCGCAACGGCCAACTCGGGTGACTGCCCTTCGAGTAGCGCGCTGACAACGCCCACTGCAAAACCGTCACCCGCGCCCACCGTGTCGACGACGCGCTCCACGCGCACGCCGTCGGCGATGCCTTCTGCGCCGTCGGCGGTCCGGTAGTACGCGCCGGCAGCACCCAGCTTGATGGCAACACCACGAGCACCTTGATCGAGATAGAAGCGCGCGATATCGGCCGGGCTGTCATAGCCGGTCAGTTGCTGCCCCTCGGACAAGCCGGGCAGCACCCAATCGGAATGCGCCGCCAGCGCGTTCAGGGTGTTCACCATCTCCGCAGCGGACGGCCACAGCGTTGGGCGCAGATTCGGATCGAACGAGATCGAGCCACCGGCTGCGCGCATCTCGCGCGCGAGGTGGAACGCAAGCTCACACGACGACGCTGAAATTGCAGGGGCCACACCCGTCAGATGCAGATGGCGCGCGCTGAGAACATAGTCGGCCACATAGTCGGCACAGGAGAGCCGGCTGGCGGCCGACCCCTTGCGGAAGTACTCGACACGCGGGTCGCTGCCGTCGTCAGCCCGCGACTTGAGCTGAAAGCCGGTCGGATATTGCCGATCTACCGCCACGCATGAGGCATCGATCCGTTCGCGCGCCAGCGTCTCCAACACATATTCGCCAAACGAATCCTGCCCCACCCGGCTCACATAGCCGACGCGAAACCCCAGCCGACTCAAGCCGACGGCCACGTTCAGATCAGCACCCGCAATGCGCTTGGTGAACTGCGTCGCCTGCGCGAGCGGCCCAGGCGCCGTCGCCACGAACATCGCCATGGCTTCGCCGTAGGTGATGACATCCAACATCTGTGACATGCGTAGGTTCCTTTGATGTCGAGTCACAGTCAGGCGGCCTTGAGCCACGTGACATGCCGATGCGCATCGACAGCGAGATCGACCGCGTCGAACGGAAATTCGATGCCGCGCGGAACATCGCCCGGCAATGCCGCCAGCACAGCCGCGAACCGCGCATCGTTGTCCGCTGGCGCCACCGCAAAACGGCGTGCTCCCTCGCCCGCGACGCTTTTGCAATGGATGTATTCCACATACGGGGCCAGGGCTCGCGCGCACGCCAGCGGCGCTTCGCCCGACCACTCCCAGTTGCCGACGTCGAACGTCATGCCCAGCATGTCGGCCACACCCGCCACTTCCAATGCGTCGAACAAACCTCGGAACTGCGCCAGCGAGCCGCCCACCGTCTGTTGACCGTTCTCAACCAGCACCCGCGCGCGCCAGCCTTGCAGCAGTTGGGCCAGCACCTCTGCCGACGCATCGCCGGCAAACCCGCCGAGCTGGAACTTCACGATGCGCGCGCCCAATGTTTGCGCTTCGATCAGCGCGCCGCGGATAGCAACAGCGTCCAGAGCGCCATCGTCCGTGTACAGCGTGGCCGGCGTCGAATAGACCGCCCAGAGACCATGCGCCGCAATCAACCGGCCCAAGGCAGCGAGGAGCTCTGTCGATACCGCGCCATCGAGCCCAGCGGGCAACAATTCACGCCGCACCTCGAAGCCGGCGGCACCGACCGATGCGGCCACGGGAACATAGGCGTGATGCCCCTGCTCAAGCACGTGGGCGGCGCCGAACGCGCTCGCCACTATCACGATATCTGCCATTTGTGCGCTTTTCTCCGTATGGAACCGGTTCCAGTAGAGGATATGGTGGTGGCTGCGTGTCGAGAGCGCTATAGAGAAAATCCCTAGCGGCGGCAGAATGCGACGCGCCCGCCATGTGATCGGCGGTGGTCAGGGGATGCAGCTATCGGGAAGGCGTCGCGTGCTATCGATGTGGAAGCTGCGACCGCGCAGAGTGCGAGGAGATGGCACTCGCGCGGAATTACCAAACAAAAAGGGCCGACAGTTGCCTGTCAGCCCTTCGAATTTTGGTGGGTCCTGCGGGATTCGAACCCGCGACCAATAGATTAAAAGTCTACTGCTCTACCGACTGAGCTAAAGACCCCAAAGACCGCGATTATAGGAAGATATCGGCGATTCTGTCAACGCCCGGCAGATCAAACCAGACGCTCCATCCGCCACATCTGGTAGCGGAACGCCAGCACCGCGCCGATCACGATACCGGCCAGCGCGATGAACGAGCCGATCGCCAGCGTCGACACGCCCGACAGCCCCTGCCCGATCGTGCAACCCAGCGCCGTCACGCCGCCAATGCCCATCAGGATGCCGCCAATGATGTGGTTGCCCGTGTCCTCGGCATTGGCAAAGCCTTCCCAGCGGAACGAGCGCGTGGCCAGTGCCACCGCCGCCGAGCCCGCAATCACGCCCAGCACGCTCACGATGCCGACCGTCAGCACCTTCGACGTATCGCTGAAGAACATCAGCCACTCCAGCGTGTACGACACCGGCGCCACGAAGCTCAGCGCTTCCATGCGGCCGCTGTTGGTCGCCACAAACGCTTCCTGCAGCGTGTTCGGATCTTCCTGTACGTAACCGAGATGCCCCGACACGTACCACATGCCGACGATGATGAGCCCGACGCCGATGCCTCCGAGCAAGTTGTCACCGGTGCGGAAATCGCGCGCGAGCAGCGCCCACAGCGATAGCGCACCACCAATTACCAGCGCCAGCACCAGGCGCAGCATGCGCGCATCGGCGGAGAACGCGTGGCCCAGCACGCTCGGTAGATCCTGCGACGTCGGCAACGTAATGGCCACGCTGTCCACCGTTGCCACACGCACCACGCCAAACACGCCCTTGAGCGTCATGTACGCCGCCAGCCCCAGAAACACAAACACGACGACCGACTTCAGATTGCCGCCGCCGATACGCACCAGTGTCTTGCTGCCGCACCCCGAACCCAGCACCATGCCGAAGCCGAACAGCAGCCCGCCTACCAACGATGACAGCCACAGCAGTTTGCTCGCCGTGTAGATCGTCTTGCTCGTATCGATCAGGCCAAGCCAGCTCAGGCACCCCGTGCCGATCATGGCCACGCCGATGGCCAGCGCCCACATGCGCAACCGGTTCCAGTCGCCGATGTTGACGACGTCGGACACCGCACCCATCGTGCAGAAGTGTGTGCGCTGGAGGATCGCGCCAAACACGAACGTAAGCGCAAACGTGGCCCACAGCACCGTGTGGGACAACGCGTTGAGGTCGATATCGGGCATGGTGCGTCAGACGTAGCGGGTGGGGTCGGGCACGCCGGCGGCTTCAAACCCGGCTTTGCGGATCCGGCACGAATCGCACACGCCGCAAGCACGGCCGTCGTCGTCGGCCTGGTAGCACGACACGGTCAGGCCGTAGTCCACGCCGAGCCGCACGCCGACCTGGATGATCTCCGCCTTGGTCATGTTGATGATGGGTGCGTTCACGCGGATGCGCTCGCCTTCCACGCCGGCCTTCGTCGCCAGGTTGGCCAGCGTTTCATAGGCGGCAACGTATTCGGGACGGCAATCCGGATAGCCGGAGTAGTCCACTGCATTCGCACCAAAAAATAGGTCACGTGCGCCAACCGCCTCGGCCCAGCCAAGCGCCAGCGACAGCATGATCGTGTTGCGCGCCGGCACATACGTGATCGGGATGCCTGATTGCGCGCCGTCGGTCGGCACGTCAAGCGCATCGTCCGTCAATGCGGAACCACCGAACTTGCGCAAGTCCAGATCGACGATTTCATGGCGCACTGCACCCAGCGTCGCCGCCACTTTCTTGGCCGCTTCCAACTCGGACGAGTGGCGTTGGCCGTAGCGCATCGACAGCGCGTAAGTCTCAAAGCCATCGGCATTGGCCATAGCGAGCACGGTGGCAGAGTCCAGCCCGCCGGAGAGCAGGACGATGGCGCGTTTTTTCATGGGCGAAGCCTTGCAAAGCAAATCGGGAAGGCCCGCATTTTAGCGTGCCGCCGCCCTGCTTGCGCCCGACGCGGCATATGCCCGCCATTCGGCGCCCCATGAAAAACGCCCGCCGGTGCAGCCACGGGCGGGCGTTTGTTCAGATGCCGGGCGGCTTGCCGATCAGCGCATCGTCTTCAGACGGCTTTGCGCGGTCTTGGCCTGCTCGGTACCGGGATACTGCGAGACCACCGATTCCAGCGTCTTGCGTGCAGCGGCCTTCTGGCCCGACTCGCCCTGGTTGGTCGCCACCTGCAGCAGCGCATCGGGCGCCTTCGGATGCTGCGGGTTGCTGCGCGCCATGTTCTCCAGCACGTAGCTCGAGCCCTTGTAGTCGCGCTGCGCATAGAGCGCATTGCCCAGCCAGAACTGCGCCAGCGGCAGATACGGGCTTTGCGGATACTTCTTCACGAACGCCGAGAACTGGTTGCCCGCGCCCTTGAAGTCGCCACCCTGGAACGCCTTGAGCGCAGTGTCGTATTCCGGCTTCTCATTCGGCTGGACCATGCCTTCGCGGCCGTCCACCGTCGCTTGCTGCGGCTCGAACTTCTTCAGGCGCGCATCCAGGTCAGAGTAGTAATCCTTCTGCTGCTTGGTCAGCGTATCGACGCTGTTCTGCAGCACTTCGTTCTGCCCGCGCAGGCGCGCCACTTCCGATTTGAGCGTTTCAATCTGGTTTTGCGCGTCGATCAGGTTCTTGCTGTTCTGATCGATACGCTGCGCCGCCGTCGACTGGAAGTTGTTGAACTTGTCGCGCATGTCGATGATGGCGCGGCGCGCCTCATCGTCGTCAAACACCCCCGCTGCCGCAGGGCCGGCCATGGTGAGGGCGCCACCCGCGACGAGCGTCGCCATCAGGATGGCCCGACGCATGGCCCCATAAGCGCGCTGTTTCATCATCGTATTCATGTGATTGCCAACGTAAGAACGCCGGCCGCAACCTCGCAGCCGGCGCGTTCCACTTCAAACCGTACCGATTAATAGACGATATCGGCGCGGCGGTTCTGTGCCCACGAATCTTCGTCGTGGCCGGTCGCTTGCGGCTTTTCCTTACCCAGGCTCACGGCTTCCATCTGGCTGTCAGGCACGCCCATCGACGACAGGGCGCGACGCACGGCCTCGGCACGCTTCTGACCCAGTGCGAGGTTGTATTCGCTGGTGCCGCGCTCGTCGGTGTTGCCCTGGATCAGGACCTTGCGCTGGTTGTGCGACTGCAGGTAACGCGAGTGCTGACCCAGCAGGCCTTGGTACTCCGACTTGACCGAGTAGCTGTCGAAATCGAAGTAGATGCTGCGCTTGGCCAGCGGGCTGTTCGGGTCGGTCAGTTCGTCACGGCCCACGTCCACCGGGGTCACCGTGCGGGCATCAGCGCCAGTGCCGGCAGCACCGCCCGTACCGTTCTTGGCGGTGTCATCGAGCTTCACGCCCGAGCTGCAAGCGCCCAGGGCCAGCAGCGCGGCAATGGCTGCGAGTTTGATCATGGTTTGGGACTTCGACATGTCCGATTTCTCCTAGTGGAACAGCTTCGTTATTGCATGAAAGGACCCCACGCCGGCTCACGAACTTCGCCGGCCTGGAGGGAAAGAACCTGACGCGTACGGCCATCGGTCGACACGGCGGCCAACACCGATTTGCCGCCAACGCGCGTGGAATACAGGATGAACTTGCCGTTGGCCGCAAAGCTCGGCGATTCATCGTGCGACGTATCCGTCAGCGCATTCACATCGCCGTTGGACAAGTCCTGCGTGTACAGGCGGAATGCACCGCCCACGCGCGAGATGTACGCCAGCAGCTTGCCGTCCGGCGACACACGCGGGCTCGTGTTGTAGTTGCCCTTGAATGTCACGCGTTGCGCACCGCCCGACTCTTCTCCATCAACCGACATGCGATAGATCTGCGGCGCACCGCCGCGGTCGCTGGTGAAGTAGATGTAACGGCCATCCGGCGAGAACGACGGTTCGGTATCGATCGCGCTACTGCGGCTCAGACGGCGCAAGCCCGAGCCATCGGCGTTGACCATGTAGACCTGTGTATTGCCATCGCGCGAGAGCGACACCGCCACGTGGCGGCCATCCGGCGACCAGGCCGGCGCCGAGTTGTTGCCCTTCTGGTTCGAGATGACCGTGCGGCGGCCCGCCACCAGGTCATGCACGTACACCACCGGCTTCTTGCTCTCGAATGACACATACGCGACCTTGGTGCCATCCGGCGACCACGACGGCGAGATGATCGGCTCATTGCTCGTCAACGCAATCTGCGGGTTGGCGCCATCCGAGTCGGAAATCTGCAGTTGGAAGCGGCGGCCAACCTTGGACACGTACGACAGGCGCGTCGCAAAAATACCGCGCTCGCCAATCAGCTTCTGGTAGATGTAATCGGCAATTTCGTGTGCAGCCAAGCGCAGTTGGCCGGGACCGCGCGTAAGCGACAGGCCGCCCAGGCTTTCGCCCTTGGCGGTGTCGTACAGGCGGAAGCGGATTTCGTAGCGATCGCCGTTGCGGGTCACGGTGCCGCCCACAAATGCTGCTGCGCCCTTGGTTTTCCAGGCACCCAGGTCAGGTGCCGGGCTTTCCGGCACCACCGCGCCGGCAACATCGACGTTCGAGAATCGGCCGCTGCGCACCAGGTCTGCCCGGACGATGGCCGAGAGGTTTTGTGGGGCCTGTGCCTCGCCCTGGAAGTTGGCGATCGCGATCGGGTACTGGCTGGCGCCGACGCCCGAGATCTCCACGTTGAGCTGGGCATGGGCAACGCCGGCGCTTGCCGCAGTCAGCAGCAGTGCCTGCGCTGCGCGTCGGAACATCGGGATCCACATCGTTCGCATCATGTTCATCTTCCCTACTATCAAATCCGGAATCTGAGTACCGTTGGCCAGCGCCGCCTGGGCGAGCGCCGACCCGTTATTCCTTCGGCCGGAACGTCAGGATGACGCTCGACGGCGCTTTGCCATTGGTATCGCGTGGCAGCGGGTCAGAGCGCTCGACCGCGCGCATGACAGCCTCGTCATAGGCGCCGTTGCCGCTCGATTTCGTCAGGCGCTTGGACAAGATCGAACCATCCGGCGCCATCTGCACCGACACGACCGCCGACGGGTTGCCGTTGACCGCCGAAGGATCGAACAGGATGTTCGGCTTGACCTTGGCCCGCACACGCTCGGCATACCCTGCCGATGCTGTACCGCCCGTGCCCTGAGCATTGCCAACACCACCGCCGGAGCCCGCCACCGTGCCAGTCGCGCCCGCCCCCGCCATTGCGCGCAACCGATCCAGTTGGGCCTGACGCTGTGCATTGGCACGCGATTCATTCGCCTTACGCTCGGCATCGGCCTTGGCCTTGGCTTCTGCGGCAGCCTTGGCTTTCAATTCCTTCTGCTTCGCTTCGGCTTCCGCCTTGGCCTTGGCTTCGGCCTGGGCTTGCAGTTGCGCATTCTTGCGAGCCTGCGCCGCGTCGGCAGCAGCCTTTTCAGCCGCTTTTTCCTTGGCCTGCTGTTCGGCCAGGGCCTTGCGTTGGAGTTCCGCCTGACGGGCTTGTTGCTCTTCCTTCAGACGGGCCTGACGCTGTGCTTCGGCGCGGCGGGCGAGCTCGGCCTCACGGGCCGCCGCAGCCTCCTGCTCACGCTTGCGCTTCTGCTGCTCCAGCGCGATATCGGCTTCCTCTTCCACCTTGGCCGGCGGCGCCTTGATCACCGGTTCCGGCTTAACTTCTGGCACCGGCGCGGCCTGCTGTACGGCTTGCTGAACCGCCGCCTCGTCCCACAGCTCCGCCTCTTCGCCGCGCGGGGTGCTGCTCTGCCACTGCACGCCAAAGTACAGAAAGATGATCAGCAGAACGTGTGTCAGGACCGCCAGCCCGAACGCGCGCAGCGTGCCACGCTCGCGCACAGGCTCATAACGATGCAACGACGTCGTAGTCATGACGTTCAGGTTGCCCCGCCTTGGTTCGTCAACGCTGGGTTCATCAAGGTGCTCATGACGATTTCACCATCAGGCCGACGCGCTTCACGCCATCGGCCTTGAGCACGCTCATCACGGTCAGCACGCGGTCGTATTGGACCGACTTGTCGGCGGCGATCACGACGGGCTGATCGGGGTTTTCGTCAGTGCGCTGCTTCACAAACGCGCGCAGCTCGTTGTTGTTGGCGAGCTTCTGCTCGATTGCTCCCGAACCAGTCTTGACGCGAGCAAGGATCGTGCCGTCACCCTTGATGGTCACGACGATGGGCGGCTGGGTCTGCTGCGGCGTGGCGTTGGCCACCGACGGCAGATTGACCACCCCCGGGTTCACCACGGGTGCCGCCACCATGAAGATGACCAGCAGCACCAACATCACGTCGATGTACGGAACAACGTTAATGTCGGCCTTGGCCCGTCGGGCGCGGCGCGTTCGCTGGATGGTAGCCATGAGCGCGGCTCCTTAGCGCGTTTGGCGCTGAAGGATGTTCGAGAACTCTTCCATGAAGCTCTCGAAGCGGTTGGCCAGGCGGTCCATCTCGGTGGCGTAGCGGTTGTAGGCAATCA
Source organism: Ralstonia pickettii (assembly GCF_000607165.1). Classification (GTDB taxonomy): domain Bacteria; phylum Pseudomonadota; class Gammaproteobacteria; order Burkholderiales; family Burkholderiaceae; genus Ralstonia; species Ralstonia holmesii. The sequence goes on from NZ_JFZG01000006.1 coordinate 532,841, forward strand.
CCGCCGGAATGGCCGCAAACAGACCGATGGCCGTGGCGACCAACGCTTCGGCAATACCAGGCGCCACGGCCGACAGCGTCGCCTGCTGCACGTTGGACAGGCCGCGGAAGGCGTTCATGATCCCCCAGACGGTACCGAACAGGCCGATGTACGGGCTGACCGAGCCGACCGACGCCAGGAACGGCAGGTGCGATTCCAGCGAGTCCATCTCGCGCTGGTAGGCCGCGCGCATGGCACGGCGGGAAGCATCGAGAATGGCACTCGGATCGCCGCCGCCGCGCTGCAGCTCGCGCGCTTTGAGGTATTCGCGCATGCCGGCTTCAAAGATGCGCTCAAGCGCTCCGGTCGTGTGGCGGTTGTTGGCGGCGCTCTGATACAGCGCCTGCAGGTCGCCGCCGGCCCAGAAATCGCGCTCGAACGATTCGGTCTGGCTGCGCGCGGCGCGCAGGGCAAAGGCTTTGCGGAAGATGTACGTCCAGGAGAACAGCGACATCACCAGCAGCAGGCCCATGACGAATTGGACCAGGAGGCTGGCGTGCAGCACCAGCGAGACGATCGACAGATCTTGTGTGACCTCGACGGGATTCATGCGGCGGCTTTGATGGTTGCGAGTACGGGAGCGGGAATCGGGGTCGGCCGGAAAGTGAGCCGGTCGACACACCCAACACGAATCGTGCCTGATGCGAGCAAAACGTCGCCGCGCCAGCCTTCCTGGGCGAATTGGACCGACGCGGGGCCGACCCGTTCCATACGCGAACGGATCTGCAGCAGGTCATCCAGGCGTGCCGGCGCGCGGTAGTCCACAGCGGTGCTACGCACCACGAAAATGGCCCCAGTCGTGTCGGCCAGCGCCTGCTGGTCGACCCCAAGCGCGCGCAGCCACTCTGTGCGGGCGCGCTCAAAAAATTTCAAATAGTTGGCGTAAAACACCACGCCACCTGCGTCGGTATCTTCCCAATACACACGCAGGTTCCAGTCAAAAGAAGCCATCGGGTAATTTTACCAAGACGCAAGTGACGGCCAGCCATCCACCGACCGGCCGAGGGCTTGCGCTGGAATTCAGGCCATGCCTCGCGTCACGCTGGTGGCCGAGAATGACTGGCAAACGGGCATCAGCTCCATCGCGTTGACATTGAAGTGCGCGGGAAGCGCCGCCATCCAATAGACGGCCTCGGCGATGTCATCGGCCGTCAGGGCTTCCGTGCCTTCGTAGACCTTCTCCACGCGGGCATCGTCACCCTTGAAACGCACGTTGGAAAATTCTGTGCCGGAGCAAAGACCTGGCTCGACGTTCGAAACGCGTACGCGGGTACCGGTCAGGTCCGCACGCAAGTTCAACGAAAACTGGCGCACGAATGCTTTGGTAGCGCCATACACGTTGCCGCCCGGGTACGGGTACGTCCCCGCGATCGAGCCAATATTGATGACGTGACCGCGGTTGCGTTCGACCATGGCCGGAAGTAACGCACGCGTCATATGAACCAGCCCGGAGCAGTTGGTGCCGATCATGCGGTCCCAATCGGACAGGTCAGCGCGCTGGGCGGGTTCGAGGCCCAGCGCCAGACCAGCGTTGTTGACCAGCACGTCGACTTCACGCCAGCCTTCGGGCAGCGTGCCCGACAACGCCGCAACGGCATCGGCGTCCAGCACATCCAGTACGAACGGCAGCATGGCATCACCCAATTCAGCCTTGAGTGCGTCTAGACGGTCCTGGCGGCGGCCTGCCGCGATCACGCGATGGCCTTCTCGCACGAAACGCCGCGCGATGGCCGCGCCGAACCCGGCGGTCGCGCCGGTCACGAATACGATCATGGAAGTGTCTCCGGACCTTAAAAAGCGAAAGATCAGAGTTTACCTGAAGCCTGGAACCGCATTGCACCGCAATGTGCGTGTCTGCACGCTCGCTTCTTGCGGCGGCCATGGGGCTGTCGTACACTCGCGGGCAACCATTCCACCTTGCGCGACTGGCGAATCCTGGAGCAGCTTCAGAGGCTCCGACATGTGGGCAGCGACCACGAGGAAGCGCAAGGTTTCTGGCGTCATGCACAACGGCGCCTGCCGCTCGCCTGGGCAGCGAATGGGAAGCACAGGGTGACTTGGACACCCGCTGCAATCGGCCAACACCGGGCGCAGTCGTTCAAGCCGCGCGCATGTTTCCCCACGCCTCGCCCGATCTCCGCCATTTCCGTTTCGTTTCAGACCAGACACTCGCCATGTTCGAACGCAGCCGCTATACGATCGACCAGATCGATCCCGAAATCTTTGCCGCCATCCAGAAGGAAAATCAGCGTCAGGAAGACCATATCGAGCTGATTGCCTCCGAGAACTACACCTCGCCGGCCGTGATGGCCGCGCAGGGCTCGCAACTGACCAACAAGTACGCAGAGGGCTACCCCGGCAAGCGTTACTACGGCGGTTGCGAATATGTGGACGTGGTGGAACAGCTCGCCATCGACCGCGTGAAGCAGCTCTTTGGTGCCGAAGCCGCCAACGTGCAGCCGAACTCGGGCTCGCAGGCCAACCAGGGCGTGTTCTTCGCCGTGCTCAAGCCGGGCGACACGATCATGGGCATGAGCCTGGCCGAAGGCGGCCACCTGACGCACGGCATGGCGCTCAACATGAGCGGCAAGTGGTTCAACGTTGTGAGCTACGGCCTCAATGCGCAGGAAGACATCGACTACGACGCGCTCGAGGCCCTGGCGCAAGAGAAGAAGCCGAAGCTGATCATTGCCGGCGCATCCGCATTTGCGCTGCGCATCGATTTCGAGCGCATCGGCAAGATTGCCAAGTCGATCGGCGCGTATTTCATGGTGGACATGGCGCACTACGCCGGCCTGATCGCCGCGGGCGTGTACCCGAACCCCGTGCCGCACGCTGACTTTGTGACGACGACCACGCACAAGAGCCTGCGCGGCCCGCGCGGCGGCGTGATCCTGATGAAGGCCGAGCACGAGAAGGCCATCAACTCGGCGATCTTCCCGGGTATCCAGGGCGGCCCGCTGATGCACGTGATCGCCGGCAAGGCCGTGGCGTTCAAGGAAGCCCTGTCGCCGGAGTTCAAGGCTTATCAACAACAGGTCGTGAAGAACGCAGCCGCCATGGCTGAAACGCTGATGGCCCGCGGCCTGCGCATCGTGTCTGGCCGCACCGAAAGCCACGTGATGCTGGTCGATCTGCGCGTCAAGAAGATCACCGGCAAGGAAGCCGAAAAGGTGCTGGGCGACGCACACATCACGGTCAACAAGAACGCAATCCCGAATGACCCGGAAAAGCCGTTCGTGACCTCGGGCGTGCGCCTGGGTTCGCCAGCCATGACCACGCGTGGCTTCAAGGAAGCCGAGGCCGTGAAGGTCGCCCATCTGATCGCCGATGTGCTGGACAACCCGCACGACGAGGCGAACATCGCCGCAGTGCGCGCCAAGGTGGCTGAGCTGACCAAGCAGTTCCCGGTCTACGCCTAAGGCATCCGCCGATGGCCGGATCTTCCGGCCACGTAGTACCCTGCCGCGATGCGCCCGCCCGGGCCATCGCGGCGTTGTTCTTTTAGCGCAGTGCGTTCTTTGAGGTTGCCGAGGAGACCACCGGCATGAAATGCCCCTTTTGCGGCCACGCGGCCACCCAGGTGATTGATACCCGCATGTCGGAAGAAGGCGACACCGTACGCCGCCGCCGCCGCTGCGAATCCTGCGACCGCCGCTTCACGACCTACGAACGCATCGAGTTGTTCTTCCCCGCCGTCGTCAAGAAGAACGGCAGCCGCGTCGACTACGACCGCAACAAGGTCAAGGACTCCATGCGGCTGGCGCTGCGCAAGCGCCCCGTTTCCGCCGAAGCCATCGACGAAGCCATCGCCCGCATCGAAGAAAAACTCCTCAGCCACGGCGAGAAGGAAATCGGCAGTGACCGCGTGGGCGAGCTGGTGATGCGCGAACTCAAGCGGCTGGACAAGATCGGATACATCCGGTTTGCGTCGGTGTATCGGAGTTTTGAGGATGTGTCGGAATTTCGCGACGTTTTGGATGAGATTGCGGCGACGAATGTGCGGAAATGAACAAAGGCCCTGGAGGCCTTTTTTCTTTCCTGTTACCAACACTGCGCTGACGTAGTACCTGCCGCCATGCCGACGTTGCCTTGCACGCCGAGCTGGTTGATGGTGTATGTCCCGCAGGCGTCGGCCGTTTGCGGGCTGACCGGAACAGCAGAAGCGGAATAGCCAGGCGCTGCCGCACCACTCGCGCCTGCCGTGCCCGTTACCGCGACATTCAGCTGATAGTACGACTGCGTGCCGGACTGAATGGCGAACGGAAAGCTCGCCGCCGCATAGCCGAGGGAGGCAGGCGATGCTGCGTAGCTATTCTGCAGTGTAAAAAACCGCTCCTGGCGTGCTGCCAGATCCAGCAGCGCCGTCTTCGCATCCGCGCGGTGCGATTTCAGGATGTACTGCTGGTAGGACGGATAGGCAATACGGGCCAGGATGGCGATGATCGCTACCGTAATCATCAACTCCATCAAGGAGAAACCGCCTTCGCCAGGGGACAAGGAGGGAGTCTTGGTTCGGCTCATGATTAGCGCAGCTTGGTCCAAGTCATGCGAGAGCCAACACCGGCGGCGCTCGGGTTGATCTGGTTGACCGTACCCGTGCCGCTGACGGTCTGCTGCACCAGGTACGGCAGCTTATTGGCGGTCACGATAGACGGAGTGCCGGTACCACTCAAACCGATACCGCTGACAATGCCGCCGTTGAGGGTCGGGAAATTGTTGTTATTGTCGCCGAAGAACGAGGCGGTACCTGCCCCACCCGATGCGACCGAAATGGCCATGGTGTAGCCAGATGCTGGCGTCGAGCTACAGGATAAAACCTGCTGCGTGCCTGGCACGGTCGTATTGACGATGAACATGCCATAGGCCAGCGTTGGGTTATAGACCACCTGTTCATAGTTCGTGACCGCGCTCGAACCAGAGCCCGTGGTGGTGCTGGGCAGCGCGAGCTTCCAGCCAAACTGGGTATTAGCGGTACCGCTAGTGCCGCACGCTGTCGATCCCATCCAGCAAACCTTATTGTTGCTTACAGTCCGGTACGATGGCGTCGTGCCCGAGCTTGCAGACGTGTTGGTGATACTTTGTGTCTGCAGGGTAGAGGCGGTCACGGTCTGCGGGCCGGTCAGGGTTGCGTAGACTGCAGCCGCCGGTGCGATATTGTTCCAAGCGCTCATGTTCCAGTCCCAAACACCGTACAGGGACTGTGCAGTGTTGCTGGAATAGGCCGCAGCGCTGGTCTGTGTCACCGGGAAACTCTGACCGGTGCCGAAGCTGACGAGTACGCGCGGCGCGCCCGTGCCGCTGCCCGGAATGGCGGCAACCGCGACCTTGCTGGTAATCGGTTGACCCGCTGGCGTCGAGAACATCGGCGCAGACGAGACGCTCCACGATGCCGGGTTTTGCGAGGTCAGGTCGAAACGCCAGACGTTGCCAAATGCATCGCCCGCATAGACGTAGTCGGTGATGTGATCACCATCCAGGTCCGCTGGTGTGACATAGGCGATGCCGTTCTTATTGTTCGCCTTCAGCGGATCCTTACTCGGACCGTACTTTGTGTCGAGGTAGTAGAACGACGTGGTGCCGTTGCTGGCCACCAGCATGATGTACAGACCCGCCGACCCGTTTGCACTGTTCAAGCCGTTACCGAACAGCACGGCCCAGTTGCCGTTATGGAGCCGGCGAATGACGGGGGTGCCATAGGTGTTGCCCAAAAAGGCGCCACAGCTAGTGACATTGGTACAGGTGAGGGTCGAAGGCGTCCATTCACCGAGCACCAGCGAACCAGCGTTGCTCTCACTGAAGTTAGCAGGGTTGGTGATATCAAGCGCGTAGATAGCGCCCGTACCGACGCTGGTGTTGTCGGCGATGGCGCCCCCGGCGTTGCCGCCTCCGCCCAAGCCGCCAACCAACCATGTGTGCCAGGCATTGTTGTAGTAAAGCTCCCCTGTACCTGGCGTCGCATCCACGTACAGATTGTGAGCATACGAAGGCGAGCTGAAATCCAGCTTGCTACTGGTGTTGTAGATGGTGTTCAGGGCTGCCGCCGGCATGTAAGCCAGAACCTCCTGCCCATCGTTGGGGGTGGTCGCCGTGGTGAACTTACCGGTCGCGTCGTAACCACCTGCACGGAAACCATGCAACATGCCGTCGTTGGCGCCCACATAGACCACGTTCGCGCGCTGCGCATTGTTGGTCTTGAAGAGTGCGTAGCTGCCGGACGTTTCGGGCGGAACTGCCGTCCCGTAGAGAGAATCCACCCACGGGCCGTTGTACGGCGCCGACGGTGCACCAACCCAGGTCGGGCTGGAGTTCATGATGTCGCCCATCACGCCGGTGCGGGAGCGGAAAGAGCCGCCATTGGCGACTTCATTGGTGCGATCGCCCCGCAGATAGAGTTGGCGAGGGCTGCTGGTGCCGCTGGCTGAGCCGCTGTCCAGCGCATTCTTCTGTGCAGACGTGAGGCTCGACCATTGGAAGGGAATGCCAGTGGTGCCATTCCACGTCAAAATGTTTCGTGCTGATGGGGCTTGTGCAGTCAACGTCGAGGTGGAACTAATGGCCGGGCATGCCCCACCCGTTAAGGTGCAGCTGGCGTTCCAATTGGCATTGGTAGCAATGGAGACGATGCCCGTCGTCGGGTCCATCACCAGGTTTTGTGCGGTCAACTCGCCCCACCAGTTGGTCGGGTGATAGTAGGCGAGATACACCTGAGTCCCGGCTTCCACGCGGGCTGACTGCTGCACGTTGGTACCTGCCGAGCTGTTGGCTTGCCCCACCGGTGCTGCCTTGAAGCAGGTGATTTCGTGAACGTTACTGCCACCGCCGGTACCCGCCGAGAAGCCAAAGCGGAATGACGAAGGCAGCGGGCCGTTCGACGCGGTAATACTCTGGTTTGTGATCACAGGCTGGGCCGTGCCACCATTCACGCTATATGAAAGGCTCAGCAGACCGTCTTGCGTGATACTGAGTGCGTAGGTGATAGGGGTCGCATTTCCCCGCACCGCGTTGCTGCCTCCTGCCGAATTCTTTCCAGCAGCTTCCTGGCTGTAGAGCTTGACGGTACTACTTAACGTATCGCCGCCAAGATAGTTGTAGTTATATGGAATCTGCTCGGTCGTCTGGTTGCCGTCGTAGATGTAGTATCCGTTCGCGTCCTTCTGCCCCTTACCGCTGAAGTTATAAAGATAGCCTGCTGCACACGTGCTCTGTACAGCGTTCATCTGAGTCGTGCTCAGGGCTGACGGATAGTACTTCGCGTAGTTCGTGGACAGGTTCGCCCAGTTGGTGTTGCCCGCACCGCGCAAGCTAATGCGACCGGGAATCGCACCACCACTCGCCCCGGAGCTAGTGTTGTCGCCGGCGTTCGAGAAATTTCCGAACTCGTCGATACCGAGACCGATATAGCCACCCTGCACGCCATCGTACGTAGGGTTGCCGTTAGAACAGCTGTAACCAAGACTGCCCCCCAGCGCCCCCACCGTTGCCGGGTACTTGCCGTCGGCCAAGAAGAAACTGATGCCGTCAGCGCCAGACGCTTGGCCAGCGGCGTTCTTATAGGCATTACCACCGTACGTCACCGTCGTGAACGTTACCTGTATGCCCTGATTGGTCGGGAAGGTGAAGTTCGAAACGACAGCGCCCGTCTGGTTATTACCGTTGCTACCGGTGGTTGTATCACCATTGGTCAGACGCAGAGCCCCAGAACCCACCGCGTCAGGAAGCGTACCCGTGACACCACCCACAAGCGTCTTACCGCTGTAGTAACTGAGGCCCGAACAGGCCGGAATCGTGCCTGTACCGTTGCCCGCAGTCAGGCATGCGCCGTTCAGCGCCTGCCACTTGTACGAAGATGACGCCCCCGTCAGCGTGTCGCTGATCACCAACTGCGCCCTGGCAACCCCCGGCAGTAGCGCAGCGGTTGCCAGCAAACCCACCCGTTGAATTGTTTTCATCACTGTTGTCCCAGATCTTTGGCGCCAGAACTAATGCGATAGGTGCTCTGCACCACTGCTGCTGTCGTTGCATCACCGCCAAAGCCATAGGCGGTGACTTGGTAAAGCTGTGCGAGCCCGTTCGGGCTCATACCGATGTAGTTGATGTACAGGCCTGGGACACCCGCGTAGTTGATATCCCCCGCCGGAGAACTCGCACCGGCCATGCCTCCACCGCCATTCGCCGTCATGGAAGGCGGCAGATAGGTTGACCCCACGCCCCATGGCAAAGTAGAAGGAGTCGCCAAGGCGGTGTTGCATACCCGCATATTCGTGAGCGTATTGCCGTTGTTAACGCCCGAGCAGGCGATGCCGGTGGATCCGTTGCCCTGTCCCAACCACCATTCGCCGTACTGAAGGGCGCTCTGTGCAGCCTCGAGCGCACGCTGCTTATCCCGCGTGTTTGCCGCAATCTTCTCTTGCAGGCCAAAGCTACGAAACATGCCAATAGCAAACAGCGTGAGAACAACCAGCAACAGTAATCCAACAACAAGGGTGTACCCGCGCTCAGCGCGACTTGGCAGCTTGGAAAAACGCATGGTGGTGCTCATGACTGGTTCTTCAGGCTGATGTTCTGCACCCACGTTGTGCTCTGTGCCTGCCCAACTTGGTTACCAAACTGTGTGGTGAACGTGAGGGTGACTTGAACGGTATGGACTTGCGACCAATAGCCCGACGCTGCCACCTGCGCGGCCGTCAGATAAGAGTCGTCATAGCCGTTGCTGTTGGTATCGGTGCCATACAGCACGCTCAGTCCAGTGACCCCACTCACAAGCGGTACCGTGGTTGTTACACCACTGGACACGAGCGTCATCGCACACTGCAATTCGTTGTTTGCATTGACGGACAATGTGTTGATGTAGACCTGCTGGGCACCACTCGTGTTGGTCTGCCCTAGGCAATTCATGGTGCCGTCACCGCTGGCAGTCGCAAACTGCGTTGTCACCGTATCGGTGCCCGCCGTCGCACCCGAGGTACCGGAAATTACCTGGCCGGCAGCCAGCGAGCCAGTGGCCGGGAATGCCGACAGGGCCGTGTTGACTGTTGGGTTGGGGAAATACCCTGCCTGCTGTACAACATTGGTAAAGATGGTCAGCGCTAGCCGTTCATTGTCTTGCAACTGTGCAAGCTGATCCTGGCTGGTAAAGGTCTTCTGCATATTGACGAATACCACCACCACGCCGCTCATGATGAACAGCGCGATCACCATGGCGATCAGGATCTCAACCAGGCTTGTACCGGCCTGATTGCGTGCCGATCGCCTCCGCAGAGTCATGGAATTGGCACTCATGGCTGGACGTAGACCGTAAAGCTCTGGGTGGATGCCGTGGTCACCCCAGACGCAGCCGTCGTGCTGTTGACTGCAACGTATTTCTCATTCCAGTTCACTGTGATGTTGCAGCTCACCGGCACACCCGTTGCGGTCGTACAGTTAACCGTGGCGGAATAGCCGGGGAAGTTCGCGTTCATCGTGCTGGCCCATTGCTGTACATCGTAAGCAGCCAACTGAGCCGGCGTGCAAGACTTTCCGGAAAGACAGGCGCCAGTGGTCAGCGTCTGATTCAAGACATTCGAACTATCCGTAATAGTCGTGCCGGTCACACTAAACGTCGCTGGAGCGGTGCCACCTGCAGCCCAGAATGTGCTATTCCCGTGCATGGCCGCAGCCAAGCTTTCGGTCTGCAGGGCCACCAGCGAACGCACACGCGATATCTGCGTATTGCCCACCGCTGCCGCCTGAATTTTCGCCAAACCCAACAGGCCCACGCCGACCACTACCATGGTGATCAACGCCTCGATGAGCGAGAATCCGGCGGCTGTGCGGCACTTCATACTCAGCTGCATGAGCCGGTCCCCTTGGTCTGTACCACTTGCCGACCGACCATGTTGATTGCCACGCAACGCGTCGCGCTGTCATTGACAGGCGCCGCGGTGTGCAACGTCATCGTGACGGTGCCATTGGCCAAATTGGACGCGAAGCCATCGCGGTTATATGTCACCGCCGAAGCCGCCGGACTGGGTCTGAACGTATCGCCATTAGGAAGGGCGGCACGCACGCGTAGCGGCACATCGCTGGCGGAGTCGGTCGTACCCGAGCCATTGACGTCATTGAAGACAATCCAGCCAGTCTCCCAATTGCTCGTACTTGTCGTATTGCACGCCGTACCGTTAGACGAGGGACAAAGACTGACCGGCTGTCCACGCTTGATCGCCTCGCTGCGGGCAAATTGCAGATCATTCACCAAAGAATTGGCTTCTGCCTGCAACCGCGTGCGCTGTGTCAATCCGACATACGACGGCGTCGCAATGACCGCGAGAACAGCCACGATCGCCAGCGTCACCATCAACTCAACCAGCGAGATGCCGCGGATGCGGCTCGAACGAATGCAACCGGCACGCCCTCGCCCGCCGCTTTCCCCATTCGGGTACGACATATCTGTATCGATTTGACTGTGACACAACGCGTTCTCGGCGCGAACGCCGACAGCGTCGCCACGCCGCTCCGCCCGGTATTCACACCAACGGTTGCGTGACGATTGAAGTTGATGCGCGGTGAGGGAATTGCGGACCGCTGCCGCCATGTCAGCGCAAGAAACGACTGACTAGAAACCCGCACCGCCCAATGGACGAAATCCCGTTAAGCATGACTCGAACCCCCGACTATTGTTTTATGCGGCAACCGCGACGCAATCGATTTCGCACGCTGCCGATTTGAAGCTAATTTGAGTTCTTCTACGATGGCTCACGTCCGACCCCCGTGAACGCGATCATCTGCATGACAAAAAAAGCCCAGGCAGATGCATCTCTGGAATAGTGGGGAATTAGTCAAAAAGTGTCAACAACCCCCTCCTTCAACCAAAGACTTGGGAAGGCTCACGTTGGTGAAAAACCAACGGTCCGCCACATCACGGGATACCGCGCAGGCGATTCCTCAGGAGGGTATTGACCAGATATGACAGTTATACGGCCAAATTCCCACTAACTTGAGTGGCTCTCCAGATATCAGCCGACTCATGCCCGTCCACCATCACGCCAAGCGCCAACACGGCGCCATCCTCCTCGAATCCCTCGTCGCACTGGCCGTATTGTCCCTGTGCGCTGCGGGCACCCTGTCTGCACTTGAGCAGATGGAGGCTACGAGCCAAAGCCTGCGTCAACTATTGACCGACGTCCGAACGCAAAACGACCGAGTCGAATCCGCAAGCGGGCGCTGACATGCGGCAGCTCTCGCATGCTCGGCGTGGTGCGACGCTGGTGGAGTTGCTGATTGGCATGCTGGTAGGGTTGATCGTGCTGGGTATCGCTCTGCAACTCACACTCCTTGCGCGAGCAAGCTACCAGCGCGTTGCCGATGATGCCCTGATCGAAAGTCGCGGCACGCAAGCGCTGGAACTCCTAACAACGGCACTGCAGCATGCAGGCTGGGTAACCGATACACCGGCGGTATCGCCGGAGCGCCGATGGCCAGACGCCAAGGCAGCACTCTCGATCCAAGGTGCGGACAGTTGCACCCCTCGAGAAGCGGAGGCTCTGGAGTGCAATGGCAGCGACATCCAAGGAAGCGACGCGCTGCTGGTGCGCTTTGCCGGTCGCAGCATGCAGACCAAGCCAGACCGAACGGATCAGAGCATTGTCGACTGCTCCGGCTACGGCGTAGCTGAGCGTGTCCAAAACGGCAGCGAGGAGCAGCGTGCGGGATACATGCTGCTCTACCTCAGCCGAGCTCCGGATCAAGAACCGCAGCTGATGTGCCGCTCGCGAAGGCATCAAGACGGTCAGACTGTGGCAGGCGGTTGGACATCTAATGGCATGGTCCGCGGCGTCGAAACAATGCAGCTTCTATATGTGGTTCGGACCGCTGGCGGCACGGCCGCCACGACACTGTCTGCGCGCTCGCTCACCGCCGAGCAATGGCGCCAGGTTCAAGCCATGCACATCGTGCTGGTCGTCCGCGGCGACTACAACTCGCCCAGTTCAGCCAACAAGAGCACGTCAACACTTGCGCTATTTCCCAACCTCCAGCGAGTGGAAGGCGCCAACGCGCAGGACTTACAGTTCACGCCCACCCAACCCCACCGCCATCGTGCCGTCTTCACGGCAACGGTGCACTTACGCAATCCGCTCGCCTGCGATGTGGACGTATGTTGAGCGACAGGGCCAAAGCGCGTGGCTTTTCGATGATGATCGTGATGCCTGCAGTGGCGTTGCTCAGCCTGCTGACCATGGCGACCTTCCATCTGGTGTTGGATCAGCGGCATCGCACGTCTCTCATCGCCGATCGCGCCTTGGCCAAATACGCTGCCGAAATGGCGCTGAATGCGGCGGAGTGCGAACTGTCCGTCGCCACCGAAACGCCAACGAATCTCGAATGTATAGCGGCCGTGCCGCTCGAACGTATCGCTGCTCTCGATCCGGTTTCGGGACGCGGCTTCTTGGCCGGCACGTGCGGCGGTGGCGTCTCGCTCGGACTATGTCAGCCGCAGCCCGGCCAATCGCTCTGGACGTTGGCGCGACTGCTGGATACGACCACCCTCGCCGTAGAGATCGACACGCGCCTCCCGGGTAGCAAGCGCATTGCCAGACGCACTGCGCGGTACGTCATCGAGCGGATTCCAGATCGATGGCCCAGCCAAGCAACCCATACCGATGAAACGACAGCCCCTCGTTTGTATCGCCTCACGGCAGCAGGATTTGGCACCGACCCCGCCGTCAGCATCGTGCTGCAAACCGTCTTCCGCCCAAAAATACCGAGCCGTACGTCCACGGCCCAGGCAACCATCGAAGGTGCATCGCCCATCATTCGTCCCAATGGAACGGTGACACAACGCGTCTACACCACAGGCACCCAACAAGGCGCAATCGACACCCAAGTGCAGACATTCATGCTCGGCCGCTTGAGCTGGCGTGAGCTGATCGAGGAAGGCCTGCGATGAGGTGTCGCCATGCCGCATTCACCCTTGTCGAACTCACGATTGCATTGGCTATCGCCGCGTTGTTGACCAGCACTGCCATACAAACCTGGTCAAGACACCATGAGCGCGCGCAGCGGGCTGCGGTGCAAGCGGCGCTGGTCTCGACCATGGTGGAATGGGAGCGCCAGTACGCGCGCACAGGCGACAGCTCCGCATCGGCAAGCGTTCCGAACCACATCTCCGGTTATCACTTGATCACTAATCCTTGCGAAGGCCGCGCTCTCGTACATTGCGTTGAAGTCGTGGCCCAGCCGGTGCACCCGGGCACGGGGTGCGGCTCGCTCATCCTGCGCAGCACCGGCGAACGGTTCACGCAGATCGGCAATGCGCGTCAACCTGCATCGCATGCATGCTGGCCATGAAAGCGGCCCGTCTGCGGGCAGGCTTCACGCTCGCTGAGCTTGTAGTCGTCCTGAGCGTCATGGCGATCCTGGCGGTGTTCGCCGGGCCCACCGGCCTGAACTGGTGGCAACGCGAGACCGTCGTTGTTATGGCCGACCGCTTTGTCAGCGCCATCTCGCTGGCGCAGACTATGTCGCGCAATCAGCGTATGTGGATCCACCTCGGTCCGCTCAGCACTCAGCAGGGTTGGTCGTCGGGATGGGCGTTGTATATGACGCCCTCGCTGCAGACCCAGGCGACGCCTCTGGAGCCGGGCACCGAAGATATCTTGATGCGCGTATCGCCTCCGGTGGTGCCGCCGGTCGAATTTGCGTTCACGGCGTCACAGCGCGACGTCGACACCCTCTCGTATGCACCTGTGGGATACTCGCGACAGCGCAACGGCAGCCAGCTATACGGCACGCTAACCATCCGATGCGGAGCACATGTACGGCGAGTCCGCATCAGCTCAGCAGGCCGCGCCCGCATCTGCGATCCGGCCCAGGACACCAAAACGTGCGGCACTGGCGCCTCGACTAACGACGATTAATTCATACTCCCCGTTTTTGCCCATGTTCTCCGACTTCGACCACGCCATGATGCAGCGCGCCCTGGCGCTGGCCGAGAAAGGCTTGTTCACCACCACGCCTAACCCGCGCGTCGGATGCGTGATCGTGCGTGACGACACCGTCATCGGCGAAGGCCATACGCAACCCGCCGGCCAGGACCACGCTGAAATCCAGGCCATCAAGGATGCCCAGTCGCGCGGCCAGGACGTGCGCGGCGCCACCGCGTATGTGACGCTGGAGCCCTGCAGCCACTTTGGCCGCACCCCGCCCTGCGCGGACCGGCTGGTCGAGGCCGGTATTGCCCGCGTGGTCGCGGCCATGGAAGATCCAAACCCCGCCGTCTCCGGACGCGGCTTGCAGAAGCTGCGCGATGCCGGCGTCGACGTGCGTTGCGGACTGCTCGAGCGCGAAGCGCGTGAGCTGAACATCGGCTTCGTTTCACGTATGACGCGCGGCACGCCGTGGGTACGCGTGAAGGTCGGCGCATCGTTGGACGGCCGCACCGCGCTGGACAACGGCATCAGCCAGTGGATTACCGAAACCGAAGCGCGCAACGACGGCCACCGCTGGCGCGCACGCGCCTGTGCCATCCTCACCGGCATCGGCACGGTGCGCGAAGACAATCCGCGACTGACCGTGCGCGCCGTCAATACGCCGCGCCAGCCGCGCCGCGTATTGATCGACTCGGCGCTGGACGTGCCGCTCGACGCCCACATCCTCACCACAGATGGGCACCACGAGCCGACGTTGATTTTTGCCGCCCAGCCCGAAGCCGGCCGCATGCGCGCGTTGAGCGAGCGCGGCGCGGAGGTCATCCTCCTGCCCAACGCTGATGGAAAGGTCGACCTGGCCGCAGTCCTGCGCGAACTGGGCCGCCGCGAGATCAACGAGCTGCACGTCGAGGCCGGCTTCAAGCTCAACGGCTCGCTGCTGCGCGAAGGGCTGGTTGACGAGATCCTCGTCTACCTGGCGCCCAAGGTGCTCGGCTCGGGCCAGGGCATGTTCAATATGGGGCCGCTGCAAACGCTGGAAGGCGCGGCCGAATTCTTCTTTCACGACATTTCGCGCATCGGGGGCGACCTCCGCATCCTGGCGCGCCGCAACCCCACGGATTGATTGCTCATGTTCACCGGAATCGTCGCCGCAGTTGGCCGCATTGAAACCGTCTCGCCGCTTGGCGACAACGCCGATGCAGGCGTGCGCCTGTCCATCGACTCGGGCGGCCTGCCGCTGGCGGACGTGGCGTTGGGCGATTCGATCGCTATCCAGGGTGCGTGCATGACGGTTGTCGCCAAAACTGACAGCCGCTTCGACGTGGATGTGTCGCGCGAATCGCTGTCCAAGACGGTCGGGCTGGAACGTCCGGGCGAGGTGAATCTGGAGAAGGCCCTGCGCCTGGCCGACCACATCGGCGGGCACCTCGTATCCGGCCACGTGGACGGCCTGGGCACGGTCACGCATTTCGCGCCCGTCAACGAATCGCACGAACTGCGTGTGAGGGCGCCGGCGGAGCTGGGCAAATATCTCGCCTACAAGGGCTCCGTGGTGGTCAACGGCGTATCGCTCACGGTCAATACCGTCCGGGACGACGCCGACGGCTGCGAGTTCTCGATCAATCTGATCCCGCACACCGTGGCGGTCACCACGCTCAAGCACTTGAAGGCCGGCAGCCAGGTCAACCTGGAGATCGACCTGATCGCCCGCTACGTGGAACGCATGCTGACCCACGCCGCCATCGGCCTGCCCGTGGGCACCCAGCCTCTGGCAGCCGCCTGAACCGCTGACCCCACTGGCTTGGGGCCACCTTGGCGTACCCTTGGCGTACAATAGCCGGCTTCCCATTTACGCAGTCGCATGGCCCCCGAAATTACGAATTTGCGGGAGTTGGTCAGCGGCGCGCACCCCTGCTACGCCATGTCGATCGCCACAGTCGAAGAAATCATTGCCGAAATCCGCGCCGGCCGGATGGTCATCCTGGTCGACGAGGAAGACCGTGAGAACGAAGGCGACCTGATCCTGGCGAGCGATTTCGTCACGCCGGAAGCCATCAACTTCATGGTCACGCACGCGCGCGGCCTGGTGTGCCTGACGCTCACCGAAGAGCATTGCGACCAGCTCGACCTGCCAATGATGGCCAGCCGCAACGGTACGCAGTTCGGCACCAATTTCACCGTATCGATCGAAGCGGCTGAAGGCGTAACCACCGGTATTTCCGCCGCCGACCGCGCACGCACCATTCAGGTGGCCGCCGCCAAGAACGCGAAACCGTCTGACTTGGTGAATCCGGGCCACATCTTCCCGCTGCGAGCCCAGAAGGGCGGCGTGCTGATGCGCGCCGGCCACACCGAAGCCGGTTGCGACCTGACCGCGATGGCTGGCCTGACACCCGCCGCCGTAATCTGCGAGATCCTGAAGGACGACGGCACCATGGCGCGCTTGCCGGACCTCGTGGAATTCGCCAAGAAACACGGCCTGAAGATCGGCACGATTGCCGACATGATCCAATACCGCAGCCGCACTGAGAGCATCGTCGAGCGCGTCGGCGAGCGCACGATGGAGACGCAGTTCGGCACATTCCACGCCGTCGCCTTCCGCGATCGGGCGGCCGGCCGCGCCCATCTGGCGCTGGTCAAGGGCACGCCGACACCGGACACCGAAACGCTGGTGCGCGTGCATGAGCCCCTCTCGGTGCTCGACCTGCTCGAGTGCCAGCGCACGACGCACTCGTGGAGCGTGCCCGCTGCCCTGCGCGCCGTCCAGGCTGCCCCGACCGGCGTGGTCGTGCTGCTCAATTGCGGCGATTCGGCGGACCGGCTGTTCACCCAGTTCTCCGCGCTGGACGCGCCGCACGAGCGCCCGCGCACCAAACCCGATCCGCGCATTTACGGTATCGGCGCGCAGATCCTGAAGGAGGTGGGCGTCGGCAAGATGCGTGTGCTGGCCTCGCCACTCAAGCTGCCGAGCATGGTCGGCTACGATCTGGAGGTGACGGCGTACCAATCGATGGCGGATGCGCCCGACGTCACTTCCACTTCGTCCGCCGCCACGCATTGATTTTTCCGCCGGCAGCCTAGACTGCCGCGCCGACTTTCTTTTTTGACGTTGCCTAACCGGCAACCCCAACCGGAATACACCATGGACCACGGCTTCTACCCGACCAATCTCAACGGCGAAGGCCTGCGCATCGGCATCGTCCAGGCGCGTTTCAACGAGCCCGTGTGCGAAGCGCTGCGCGAGGCCTGCGTCGCTGAACTCGAACAACTCGGCGTGGCGGGCGAAGACGTGCTGCTCGTGACCGTGCCCGGCGCGCTGGAAGCCCCGCTGGCGCTGCAAAAGATGGCCGAATCGGGCCAGTTCGACGCCCTGATCGCGCTGGGCGCAGTCATCCGCGGCGAGACGTACCATTTCGAGCTGGTGTCCAATGAATCGGGCGCCGGCATCACGCGCGTGGGCCTTGACTTCAACATCGCCATCGCCAACGGCATCCTGACCACCGACACCGATGCACAGGCCCACGCCCGCACCCGCGAGAAAGGTCGCGACTGCGCCCGTACCGCCGTCGAAATGGCCAACCTGACCAACGACCTCGACGGTCTGCAGGATCACGGCCAGGACGACGACGGCGAGAATGAATAAGCGCTTCCTCGCGCAAAGGCTTTTCCCATGACGCAAGACAATTCCCAAGCCAAGACCAAGGCGCCCGCCAAGAGCGCGCGCCGCCGTGCGCGCGAACTGGCGCTGCAAGGTCTGTATCAATGGCTGCTCAATCGCAACGACCCCGGCGTGGTCGAGGCGCATCTGCAGGATGCGCAAGGCTTCAACAAGGCCGACCGCGCGCACTTCGACGCGCTGCTGCACGGCGCCATCCGCGAAGAAACCACGCTGACCGAGGCGTTCACGCCGTACCTGGATCGCCCGGTTGCCGAGTTGTCACCGGTCGAACGTGCCGCCCTGCTGGTCGGCGCGTACGAGCTAGTGCACTGCGTGGACATCCCGTACAAGGTCGTGATCAACGAGGCGGTTGAACTGACCAAGACCTTCGGTGGCGTGGAAGGCTACAAGTACGTCAACGGCGTGCTGGACAAGCTCGCCGCCCAGGTGCGCGCTGTCGAGGTCGCTGCCCGCCGGTAATTCGGCGTCTGCTCTTCGCTTTACCCTTTCGCTTCGCTTCAAGATGGACGCCCACAGCCTGCAGACAGCCGCCCGGCTGGCCAATATCCGCGCCTTTCACGTGATGGAGCTGGCCAAGCAGGCCCGCGAGCTGGAGCTGGCCGGACGCAGCATCATTCACATGGGCATCGGCGAGCCGGACTTCACCGCCGCCGAGCCCGTCGTGCAAGCCGCCGCCGACGCCATGCGGCGTGGCGTCACGCAGTACACCGGCGCATTGGGCATCCGCCCACTGCGCCAAGCCATCGCCCGCTACTACCAGACCACTTACGGCCTCGACATTGCGCCCGAGCGCATCATTGTCACGGCGGGCGCGTCGGCAGCGCTGCTGCTGGCGTGTGCGGTGTTGGTGGAGGTTGGCGGCGAAGTCCTGATGCCCGATCCGAGCTATCCGTGCAACCGTCACTTCGTGGCGGCCTTCAATGGCGAGGCAAAGCTGGTGCCATCGGGGCCGGAAGAACGCTTCCAATTGACGGCCGCGCAGGTCGAAGCTCACTGGGGGGAACGTACGCAGGGCGTGTTGCTGGCCTCCCCATCCAACCCGACCGGCACGTCGATCCTGCCAGACGAGCTGCAGCGGATCGTGCAGACGGTACGCGCGCAAGGCGGATTTTCGATCGTCGACGAGATTTACCAAGGCCTCTCGTACGATCAGGCGCCCGTTTCAGCACTGTCGTTCGGCGACGATGTCGTCACCATCAACAGCTTTTCCAAGTATTTCAATATGACCGGCTGGCGCCTTGGCTGGCTGGTAGCGCCCGCCGAACTGGTACCAGAGTTCGAGAAAGTCGCGCAAAACCTGTTCATCTGCGCGTCGGCGGTGGCGCAGTATGCCGCGCTCGCGTGCTTTGAACCGGAAGCGCTGGCGATCTACGAGGCACGCAAGGCCGAATTCCGTCGCCGCCGCGATTTCATCGTGCCGGCGCTGGAGTCGCTTGGCTTCAAGGTACCGGTCAAGCCGGATGGGGCGTTCTATGTCTACGCCGATTGCCGTGGCGTAAACCACCCGCACGCTTCCAATGCCGATGCCCTCACCCAGTCGATGCTGCATGACGCCGGCGTAGTGCTGGTGCCTGGGCTTGATTTTGGTCCGCACACGGCCCAGCACTACATCCGACTGTCGTACGCAACATCGATGGCACATCTGGAAGAAGCCGTCGCGAGGTTGGGCAAGCTGTTCGGACGGTAAAACGATCTCCGCGCCTCGTCCAAGCAAAAAGGCCGTCCCGAAGGACGGCCTTTCTTATATAGCGCAGCCAAGCAAGTCAATCAGGCCTGGCCTTGGGACTTGTCATCCAGACGCGCCTCTTCCTGCTGACCTGTAGCCGGTTGCTTGTCGGCCGCCTTGGCGGCTTGCGTCTTCGCCTCGGCTTGCGTCACAGGCGTTGCCGCTGCGACCGGCTTCGCCGATTCGCGCTCCGACGCCGCCGTCATCGGCGAACGGTGGCCGGTAGCCACCATGCGCAGGCGCGAACGCTCTTGCAGCACCTTGCCGCCGTAGCCGCCGTCGCCTTGTGTGACCGCACCGACATACAGCTTCAGGCCGCCTTCGATCGAACCTGCACGCGCGATGCAATCCTTCAGCACGAGCGCACCGACCTTGATGTTGGCGTACGGGTTGAGCGCGGCACCAACGCCACCCATCACCTCGTACTTGTCCTGGTGGACCTTGGTCATGACCTGCATCAGGCCCTGCGCACCCATACCGCTTTCGGCGAACGGGTTAAAGCTGGACTCGATCGCCATCACGCCGAGGATGAGCAACGGATCCAGGCCGACTTCCTTGCCGGTCTGATAGGCCGCCTTCACCAACTGGCCCGTGGCAGTGGCCGCCACGCGGTACTTGCGGGCAATGTACTCCGCCACGGCAGCCTGCTCTCGCGGGGTACCGGCGGTTGCCGACTCACGCGCGTCGCGGACGACTTGCGTGTTCGGAATCTGCGCGGCCAACTCGGCCACGGACGGCACCTTGGATAGCGTGTCCCAACCGGCAGCCGCCACCGTGCCGCCTTGGGCCGTAGCAGGGGCCACAGCCTGGGCGGCGCCCGTACCGGCAGACGGCGCAGTCGGCGCAAAAGCTACCGGCTGCACGCCAGCCGCAATCGCGGGTGACGGATTGGCCGAGGCGACACTGATGTCGACACCCGGCGTGAAATGCAGCACGCGTTGAGCGACCGTGGCACGCCACTCGCTGTTGAGCGAGAGCGCGACTGCAGCGGCCACAGCCAGCAAGCCGATGCTATTGAGCACGACATGCCCGCTGCGGAACACCAGCAGCACGCCAGGATGCAACTCATTGCGGGACGCGGCAGCGCCCCCTGCGTTCAACTCCATGCGCAGCTTACGAGGCAGCGCAACTTGACCTGCACGCGCGAGGCGGCGGCCAACCGGGGCTACGAGCCGGCGTTGCAGCGCCGATCCGATCCCGGAAGAATGAAGGGTTTTCCAACCGTTCATACTTACCTCCGTCCGCTGCGCTGATCCGGTAGACGCCTTTCTTTTGCATGGCGCCGTGCGTTTCGTGTCGCAACGGTTTTTAGTAAGGATGCCGCGCTGTTGCAGTCAGCCGGCATCTGTTGGGGGCACTCCCCTAGTGCCCAGAGAAATGCGGGCCGTGTCCTTGGGGAGGTCACGTCCCGCAGCGATGCTGATGTGCTCTGGTGTCGCCCCTCATACGTCGGAGAGTTGGGCGAAGGCATTAGCCGAAAACATGTTGCGTTGCAACAATTACCAGATCGGATTGGATTGTAGGAAGCGCGTTATGCCAAGTCAATCATAAAGAAGTAAGTTTTCATATCCAAAAGTTATGATTAAGCCGGTGTTGTTGGGGCTAGCTGACCTGCGATGCGTTCTGTCATCAGGGGGCCGTGGGGTTTTGGCCGTACAATCGCGGCCACCCTGCCTACACCAAAAAAATGTCTCCCGGACGACCGTTCGGAGGGCCGGCCCCTCCACGTTGTAGGCGACCCACCTTACCTTTGGTTACAAAATCTCCATGCAATACAGGGACTTACGTGACTTTCTCGCCCAGCTCGAACGCACGGGCGAACTGCGCCGCGTGCGCCAACCGGTATCGCCGCGCCTGGAAATGACCGAAGTCTGTGACCGCCTGCTGCGCGCCGAAGGCCCAGCGGTGGTCTTCGAGCAGCCGGTGGATGGCACGCAGAAGTACGACATGCCGGTGCTCGCGAACCTGTTCGGCACCACGCGCCGTGTGGCGCTGGGCATGGGTGCGGAGTCACTCGATGAACTGCGTGACGTGGGGCGCCTGCTCTCGGCATTGAAAGAACCCGAACCGCCGCGCGGTCTGCGTGAAGCCGGCAAGCTGTGGACGATGGCCAAGGCCGTGTGGGACATGGCGCCCCGCAAGGTGTCTTCGCCAGCGTGCCAGGAGATCGTGTGGGAAGGGAATGACGTCGACCTCGCGCGCATTCCCGTACAGACATGCTGGCCGGGCGATGCGGCACCGCTCGTCACATGGGGACTGGTCATCACGCGCGGGCCGCACAAGAAGCGGCAGAACCTTGGCATCTATCGACAGCAGGTCATCAGTCGCAACCAGGTCATCATGCGTTGGCTGGCGCACCGGGGCGGCGCGCTGGACTTCCGCGAACACGCCATCGCCAATCCGGGCCAGCCGTTTCCAATTGCCGTTGCGCTGGGTGCCGACCCGGCCACCATTCTCGGCGCGGTGACGCCGGTGCCGGACACGTTATCTGAATACCAGTTCGCAGGTCTGCTGCGTGGCAGTCGGACCGAGCTTGCGACATGCCTGACACCCTCGCTCGCGCAGGCACAACTGCAAGTCCCGGCTGGCGCCGAGATCATCCTCGAAGGTCATATCCAGCCCGACCCGACACACCCGAGCGGCTATCAGCACGCACTCGAAGGCCCCTTCGGCGATCACACCGGCTATTACAACGAGCAGGACTGGTTTCCGGTGTTCACGGTCGAGCGCATTACGATGCGCCGCGACCCGATTTATCACTCTACGTATACAGGCAAGCCGCCCGACGAGCCGGCCGTGCTTGGCGTGGCGCTCAATGAAGTGTTCGTGCCGTTGCTGCAGAAGCAGTTTCCGGAGATTGCCGATTTCTATCTGCCGCCCGAGGGCTGCAGCTACCGCATGGCGCTGGTCAGCATGAAGAAGCAATACGCGGGCCACGCCAAACGCGTGATGTTCGGCGTGTGGAGCTTCCTGCGGCAGTTCATGTATACGAAGTTCATCGTGGTGGTGGACGACGATGTGAACCTGCGCGACTGGAAGGAAGTGATCTGGGCGATCACTACGCGGGTCGACCCGGCGCGCGATACGGTCATGGTCGAGAACACGCCCATCGACTATCTCGACTTCGCATCCCCCGTGTCTGGGCTGGGTTCCAAGATGGGCATCGATGCCACCAACAAGTGGCCGGGCGAAACCACCCGCGAATGGGGCCAGCCCATCGTCATGGATGCCGCCGTCAAGGCTAAGGTCGACACCATGTGGGACACGCTCTTCCAATAACCACAAGGCCTGGCGGCTCAGTCTGCGAGCGAACGATCGTTCGGTTATTCTTAGCAAGTTAAGCGACTGCTGCATCTAAAAGGCGGGCCCTTTTTGTCTACTGGGTCCGCCTTCCTTATGGAGAACGCCATGGCCGAAGCACTCGACTCATCCCGCACCGCCGCCAACGCGCTGGAGCGCATCAAAGACCGCACCCTCGTCAAAACGCAGTCCTATGTGGACGGCGCCTGGGTTGGCGCCGCCGACGGCGCGACCTTCCCCGTCCACGACCCTGCGACCAACGCACACCTGACCGACGTCGCCAACCTCGGGCATGCAGAAACGCTGCGCGCGATCGACGCGGCCAACGCGGCGTGGCCTGCGTGGCGCGAGCTGACTGGCAAGGAGCGCGCAGCGCTGATGCGCCGCTGGTTCGACCTGCTGATCGCCAATGCCGACGACCTCGCCGCCCTCATGACGGCAGAGCAAGGCAAGCCGCTGGCCGAAGCCAAGGGCGAGATCGTCTACGGGGCATCGTTCATCGAATGGTTTGCCGAAGAGGCCAAGCGCGTCTCGGGCGACGTGATGGCCAGCACCTGGCGCGACAAGCGCATGGTCGTGCTCAAGCAGCCGGTGGGCGTGTGCGCGTCCATCACGCCGTGGAACTTCCCGCTGGCGATGATCACCCGCAAGGTTGCGCCGGCCATGGCGGCAGGTTGCACCATCGTCATCAAGCCGGCTGAACAGACGCCGCTGTCTGCGCTGGCGATGGCCGAACTGGCGCACCGCGCGGGCATTCCCAAGGGCGTGGTCAACGTGGTGACGGGCGATGCGGACCGCTCGATCGCCATCGGTAAGGCCCTGTGCGAATCGCCGATCGTGCGGCATCTGTCGTTCACGGGCTCGACGCCGGTGGGCCGCATCCTGATGCAGCAGTGCTCGCCGACGGTGAAGAAGGTCGCGCTGGAGCTGGGCGGCCATGCGCCGTTTATCGTGTTCGACGACGCCGACATCGATGCTGCCGTGGAAGGCGCAGTGCAGTCGAAATACCGCAACGCGGGCCAGACCTGTGTGTGTACGAACCGCTTCTATGTGCATGCCTCGGTGTACGACGCGTTTGTCGAAAAGCTCTCGGTCAAGGTGCGCGGCATCAAGGTCGGCAACGGCTTCGAGACGGGTGTGGTGCAAGGCCCGCTGATCGATGATCAGGCCGTGGAGAAAGTGCAGCGCCACATCAACGACGCGACGCAGAAAGGCGCACGCCTGACTGCCGGTGGCAAGCTGATGCAGGGCTTCGGCTCGCAGCGTTTCGTGGAGCCCACCGTGCTGGCTGACGCCACGCCCGACATGCTGATCGCGCGCGAAGAAACCTTCGGCCCGGTCTCCGCCATCTTCAAGTTCCAGGACGAGGCGGAAGTCGTGCGCCTGGCCAACGACACCGAATTCGGCTTGGCGTCGTACTTTTTCAGCCGCGACATCGGCCGCATCTGGCGCGTGGCCGAACAGCTTGAGTACGGCATGGTCGGCATCAACACGGGGCTCATCTCGAATGAGGTGGCGCCGTTTGGCGGCATCAAACAATCGGGCCTGGGCCGTGAAGGTTCGGTCTACGGCATCGACGAATATCTCGAACTCAAGTATCTGTGCATGGGCGGCATCTGAACCGCCATCCCCTATCGGCCGACCTGCCACATTGATAGAGCGGGCGGCCTTTCCCCTTGCCTGGCCGGCGGAGGAGACACATGAGCACCATCCAGGAAGGCGCCCTGCTATGGACGCCGTCTGCTGATTTCATCGCGCGTTCGCGCCTGACCCACTATCTCGATTGGCTTGCGCGCGAACGCGGCCTGCGCTTCTCAGCCACCACGCCAGAGGACTACGCCCAACTCTGGGAGTGGTCTACCACCGAGCTGGAAGCATTCTGGACGTCCGTCTGGGATTACCTCGACCTGCGCGCCTCGACACCGTTCACGCGGATGCTCGGCGACCGCACCATGCCTGGCGCGCAGTGGCTGCTCGGCGCCAAGCTCAATTACGTCGATCAGGTCATGCGCCATGTGGAAGAAGGCGGCAGCCCCGACCGCACCGCCATCCGCTACGCCAGCGAGACCAAGCCGCTGGCCGATCTGTCATGGCGAGAACTGCGCCAACGCGTCGCTTCTCTGGCCGATGCACTGCGCAAGATGGGCGTGGAGCCCGGCGACCGCGTTGCCGCGTATCTCTCGAACACGCCAGACGCCATCGTCGCGTTCCTCGCTGCGGCCAGCGTGGGGGCCGTCTGGTCAGTCTGCGCGCCTGACATGGGCCAGGTGGCCGTCACGGACCGCTTCCGGCAGATCGAACCGAAGGTGCTGATCGCGGTGGACGGCTATCACTATGGCGGACGCGCTTTCGACCGCACCGACGTAATCGCGGAGATGGTCGCCACGCTGCCCACCGTCGAACACCTCGTGCTCGTGCCGCAACTGCTCGGCGATATCAACCGCGCGCGCTTCCCGGACGCCCACGACTGGCGCGACTTGACGGCCAGCGACGTGCCGCTCGTCATCACACCGGTCGCTGCCGACCACCCGCTGTGGATTCTGTATTCGTCCGGCACCACCGGCATGCCCAAGCCCATCGTGCATGGCCACGGCGGCCTGCTGCTGGTGCAGACGATGATGGGCGCGCTGCATCTCGACCTTGGTCCCGACGACGTTTATCACTGGTACAGCAGCACCGGCTGGGTCATGTGGAATTCGCAGGCGAGCGGCCTGCTCGGCGGCGTCACGCTCGCCATTTACGACGGCAATCCCGGCACGCCCGATCTCAATACGCTGTGGCGCTTCGCGCAGGATGCGGGCGTAACGTTCTTCGGCGCCGGGGCGGCGTTCTTCGCCAATTGCCTGAAGGCCGGTATCGAGCCCGGTCGCGATTTCGACTTGTCGAAACTGCGTGCGGTCGGATCGACCGGTTCGCCGCTCTCGGCCGAGGCGTATGACTGGATCTACCACCACGTGAAGGCCGACGTCTGGCTCAATCCGATTTCCGGCGGCACCGACTTCGCCGGATGCTTCGTGGGCGGCGTCGCCACGCTGCCCGTCTATGCGGGTGAGATGCAATGCCGCAACCTCGGCTCGCGTGTGGAAGCCCTGGACGAGGCCGGCCAACCGCTCATCGACGCGGTCGGCGAACTGGTCTGCACCGCGCCCATCCCGTCAATGCCGCTTTTCTTCTGGGGCGACACCGATGGCAGCCGCTACCGCGACAGCTACTTCGATATGTACCCCGGCCAGTGGCGCCACGGCGACTGGATCAAGATCACCCCGCGTGGCGGCGCCGTCATCTACGGGCGGTCCGACGCCACCATCAACCGCCACGGCATCCGCATGGGCACTGCGGAGCTGTACCGCGTCGTGGAAGACCTGCCCGAAGTGCTCGACAGCCTTGTCGTCGACCTGGAATTTCTCGGCCGGGAATCGTTTATGCCGCTGTTCGTCGTGCTGCGCGAGGGCGCGACGCTCGACGACACGCTGCGCAGCACGATCAACGCGCGCATCAAGGCAGGACTATCGGCCCGGCATGTGCCCAACGTGGTTGTGCAGGCGCCCGGCGTGCCGCGCACGCTCTCGGGCAAGAAAATGGAAGTACCGATCAAGAAGCTGCTGCTGGGCGCGCCGCCCGAGCGCGTTGCCAACCCTGATGCAATGGCCAATCCGGACGTTCTGACGTGGTATGCGAGCTACGCCCAGTCGTTGGCTCAGCACAGCGGCACCTCCGGCGAACCCGCGCCAGCACTGGAATCGTGGCGGAGCTAGACCAATCGTTGGTTCCCCGTTTTGTCATCTCCGCCAATTGAACGATGGCACGGCCCGGATGTGATGACTAACGTACAGCTTGCACCGGCACATCAAGATGCCGGGCGAGCTGCTTAACGGGGAATCACTATGCTTGCAACGACGAACGTCCTGGTCAAAACCGAGGACGGCCGTGAAGCCTTGGCCGAGCGCCGCCACGACATGCAGATGCGCCAGCGCCATCTGCTGATCCTCATCGACGGTGCCCGCACGGTCGGGCAACTGCATCAACTGCTGAGCGACTGGCCCGATCTGGACGAACTGCTCGCGGGGCTACAACAGGCCGGCATGGTCGACGTGCTGCCCGGTATCTCGCGTGAGAACGCATCGGCCGCTGAACCGTTCGACCCCATCGCCCACTTCAACCGTCCGCTGCTTGACGATCAAGCCGACGGCGCACCTGCCGCCTTGTCGCTCATCTACGACGAACTGCCACCGTTGACCGGCATGACGCTGGGCCTGCAAGCGGTGGCGGCACCCATCGACGAGCCTGCGGCCAATGACGCGAGCACGCCGCCTGCGGCGCCAGTCCAGACTTTTTCTGTGCCACCGTCGGCCGTTCCGCCGGAGTTGGCCGACGTGTTGCCCAATGTCGTCAAGGTCGAGTTGATGCGTTTGGCTGTGCAGCACTTCGGTTCGGCTGCGGGTGCCGCCATGCCGCTGCTGCGCGCCTGCAAGGAAGATCCGCAATCGCTGTGCGACGTGGTTGCCGCGTGCGCCAAGGCTGCCTCCCCAATGGCGGGCGAACACGCCGCTGCGAAGTTCGTGGATGCGGCAATGCAGGCGATGGCGCTGCGGCGCTAGGCAACGGCACCGATAACACGGCGTGCGGCATTCCCACGCGTCCGTGCTTGGTAGCCGGAAGAAGCGGGGCGTGACGGCCTTTGCAGCTCGCTCGCCGGCTTCCGTTCGCGCAGCAAATCGGCGAGCGGGTTGCCTGGGTTCAAGGCAAAGTCATCCAGATCGATCAGACCAGCGTACAGGTCATATCCGACGCCACCGCAACGAGCGCGCCCGCAACCCGGTCGGTCTGCTCCGGTGCGAGTCCCGCAATATTGATCCGGCCGCCCTGGGTGCCATAGATGGCGTGATCTGCGCGCAAACGCTCCATGGCATCGGCATCCAACGGCAGCATGGAAAACATACCCTTGTGCCGCGCCAGATTCTGTAGCGAAACGGGGGCGCCCAGACTGGCCAGTGCGTCATCCAGACGGTGCCGGTTGCCCACGATGCGCTGACGCATGTGCTCCAACTCGTTACGCCAGGATGCCGTCAATGCGACATCGCCCAGGATGGCAGCCACGATGGCAGCGCCGTGGTCAGGCGGCATCGAGTAGTTGCTGCGTGTGATGCGCTCCAGCACGCCGCCCACCGGCTGCAGGGCAGCGCTGTTCTTGCCGATCACCATCGCCGCGCCGGTGCGTTCGCAGTACAGGCCCATGCTCTTCGAGCAGCTTGCCGCCACCAGCACCGTATCAAGCGCATCGACGAGCAACCGCAGGCCCGCGGTGTCCTGCTCCAGACCATCGGCGAGACCCAGATAGGCCATGTCGACCAGCGGGATCAGGCCCTGCTTCGCGCAGCGCTCCGCCAGGGTTTGCCAGACCCCGACGCCCATGTCGATGCCGGTCGGGTTGTGGCAGCAACCATGCAGCAGAACGATATCGCCAGCACGCGCAGCCCACAGGTCCGCGAACATGGCATCCGCGTCGAGCAGCCCGCCTTCGGCACGCCAGCGGTAGCGGTCTACTGCAAGCCCGGCCGCTCGCATGATGGGCACGTGGTTGACGTAGCCAGGGTCAGACACCCAGACACGAGCACCCGGCGAAGCCACGGCGATGAAGTCAGCGAGCAATCTGAGCGCGCCGGTCCCACCCACGGTCTGCATCGTGTGCTGGCGTGCCAGGCGACCCACGTCGTTGCCGAGCAGCAGCGTCGACAACCCGGCATTGAAGTCGGTGTTGCCGGCCAGCCCACGGTAAGCCTTGGAGGCACCGGCGGCGGCCAGGCGCTCCTCGGCGGCCTTCACCGCGGCCATGACCGGCGTCTGCCCGGTGTCATCGCGGTAGACACCCACCACAAGATCAACCTTGTCGGGCCGAGGGTCCGCGCGGAAAGCCGCGGTCAGTCCCCACAGCGGGTCCGGGGCAACGGTGGCGAGAGTTGCGAGCATAGTGTGGTCTCCGGAAAGGCGATGCGATGGTCTACGCACGGTTTGCGAGGATCACGCCAGCGGTGATCACAGCAATGCCGCATGCAACGGTCAGGGTCAGCGATTCACCGAGCAAAGGCACAGCCCCCAGACAGGCCAGCGCGGGCGCCAGCGAACCAATGGCGGAACAGCGCGGCGTATCCAGATGACGAATCGCCAGTGCATAGGACAGACTTGAAATCACGCCAACCCCCAAGCCCTGTGCCAGCAAGAAAGGCATGGCGTTGGCCACGGTGAAGTGCCCGATATGGCTGTCGACCACGCCCAGGCCCGCCAGCAGCGCCGTGAGCAAGAAAGACGGCACACTCAACAGCAATGCGCAACCGATGGCATCAAGCCCCGCCCGGCGCAGCCCCAACGTGTAGCTGCCCCAGAGCAGACTCGCCAGCAACAGCAATGCGGCACCGGCGACAAACGCGCCGTGCGACGCGCGCGATTGCGATACCAGCAAGAGCAGCACGCCTGCGAGGATGATCGCGATCGCCCGCCCGCGTGCCGCAGCGATACGCTGGCGGTCCACCACATACGCAATCAGCGCCACCGACAACGGCGTCGTGCCCGCGATCAACGCAGCCACGTGGGCGGCCGATGTCACCTTGCCGCCGGCCGAAGCCATGAAGAAGAACGGCACGCCGCCGCCTACCAGGACCATCAGTGCGCTGAGCGGCTTGACCCGCCGCAGCATCGGCCAGCGGGAGGGCAGGAACGGCAACAGCAACAGGGTCGGCAAGCCGAATCGGATGAGCGCCACGTCGGCAGGCGCCAGCGGCGAAGCGCCAATGGCCCGGATCGACAGCGCGAACCCGGCCCAGATCAGCACCGTCAGCACCATCGCCGCGTACCCGATCAGCGGGCTGGCCTGGAAGGCATTTCGCCCGGCCTGCACGCCCACGCCCACCGTCAATGTCGAACCACGCATGCCGCCCCACCCTCGATTTCGGAATGGAGACAGAATGCCCCAGCACAAAAGGTAGTATCTTGCTATTTCCGCTAATACTTCGCTCCGCTTTGGCAGAACCTGCCACACCGGAAAAATCATATGGATAAGAAAGACAGGCAGATCATTGCCGCCCTCCAGAAAGAAGGCCGCTTGACCAACCAGGAGCTGTCGGAGCGGGTCAACCTGTCGCCCTCGCCCTGCCTGCGCCGGCTGCGGTTACTGGAAGATGCGGGCATCATCCGCGGCTACACGGCCATCGTCGATGAAGAGGCGTACGGGCTGCCGGTCACGGCATTCGTGCATATTCGTCTGCAGCAGCACTCGCGGGAGGTGGTCTCGACGTTCGAGAACCGTATCCGCGCCATCGACGCGATCCTCGATTGCTATGTACTGACCGGCGAAGCGGATTACCTGCTGCGCGTGCTGGTGGAAAGCCTGCAGGACTACGAGCAGTTCGTGCGCGTGCAATTGCATGCCATTCCGGGCATCGCCGCCATCGACACAAGCTTTGCGTATGGCGTGGTCAAGCGATCGACGGTGTTCCCGGCGTGGGATGAGAATAAAAGGAGTATGGTGCGGCGGCGTGAAAAGCCATCTGGACGATAGGCTATTTGACCGGCCCGCCATACCACTTCGTCATTGAGGAGCTGATCGGCATGCGTACCGCTCGCAAGCAACATGCGCAATGTCGGCATTCGTGAGAAGACGCCCAATGCGGGGACGCGCTTCTTCTACAGCACGACTCGGGCCTAAGACCCAGGGCAACTTTTCTGCCCGCTCTGCGGAATCGACCACGGGCACATAGCAATGCTTGCCAGTGGATTATCTGGGTCCAATCAGAAGCGAAGCGATTAGCCGACAATTAGCCAATCCTTAAAGCACGTCTCTGCGTCGTGCCGAGTACTACAACACTTGCACCTTGCCCTATCCAGAAAAATCAGGACGTGGCGATCAAGGCTCGAAAGTGTCGAATTTTTTCTTCATTATCCGCCAAGATGGTATGCGTATCGATTGCCTCTCGAGGCACTCGACGGCAAATTTCGTGATCTTCCTCGAACACCTGTCGATTCACAGCAGCCGTGGACTGAAAGAATACGTCCGCGAGCGTTTGTTTCCCAGGTAAGGGGGGTGCTGTTAGCAATCGACTTGCGAAATGTGTGCGATCCGCACTGGCGGCGGGAAAGAAATTCTGCAGGGAGTAGGAAAATCCATAAGTCGATGACAGCATTGCATAGGGGAAAACGTAAAGACTCAAATAACCTTCGTACTGGAAATCCAGAGAAAAGAGTCGACTCATCGACTTGAGTCGCTTATCCAACCGTGCATCACCAAGCTCAGCGCGCCACACTGAGTTCACGCCGTGGAACGCGTTCACGCCATCAGTCAGCTGCAGGGCTCCCAACGAGTCAGGATGAATCAGGTCGATGTGATACGGCTCCAGCGCATTCTCAAGCGCGATTCGCCAATTGCACTGGTAGTCGTATTGGCTGAAATCGAAACGGCCAGCAATATTGAAGGAAATGTCCTCCAACAGAGGCATGATTTCCCCCAACTGCTCCGGCAGTGACATCTTTGGCTCGATACCAATGAACAGAAAATCACCCGCCCAGTCCATCTGGAAAGCATTCAAACGCGCGGAAGAGAGATCGCAAGGTTTAAATCTATCTGGACTCGGCACGTGAACCTTCCCGCCTCGGTAGCTCCAGCCGTGATAGGGACAGTGCGCAGGCGAGTTGCCGCTTTCGTCGAGGAACAAACGCGTTCCTCGATGCGGGCAGAGGTTGTCAAAGGCGACAAGGTCACCGCCGTCGTTGAAGATCACGAGGTCGCCGGCCGCCCATTTCAACTTGAGATAGTCGTTGTTGGTCGGCAGTTCACGTCTATGAGCAACCAAGTGCCAGTATTGGCGGGAGAGTCTATTTTCTAACACGGTATCTCTGCGGCGAAATGTCTTCAGTCGTGACCCGAAATGCAGCCTTGTCGACAAGCAACTCGACGAATTGCATGTACGCGAAACCAACGGCGCACACGCTTGTCCGTTACATTTTTTTGGAGGGCGGAGTGTATAAGGTCATACCATCAGGGAGCCGACGCATAGCAATAGCGCCTACGCCAACGGTGCATCGATTGCCAACCGTAACCTTTGGCATAACGCGAGCCCCCGAGCCTAGGAAGCACGCCTCACCCAATACAGCAAACCCCATGACGTCCACATGCGCACTAAGCGTGCTGTAGTGTCCGATACGTGCATCGTGGCCAACCGAAGAACACGCATTGATTGTCACGAAATCGCCTACATGCGCATCGGCCGAGACGAGGGACTGCGGGCAGATGATTACCCCTTGGCCCAGCTTGGCGGTCGCAGCAATCACTACGCTGGGGTGAACGATTGTGGCGAATTTTCCACCTACCGCACGCAGTTGCTCAGCCAACGCATACTTGGCGACAGGACTCCCCACCGCGAGCACAAGCTCAATATTATCGGCATGACGATACTCCTGCGGTGTCCCGAGGTAGGGGGCATCATAGTTGAAGCCATCGAGACATGCGGGGTTGCTATCTAGAACTCCGACAACATCGCCTCGCGCCTCACCCGACGCGATCTGACGAATCCATGAGATAACCTCTCGGCCGAATCCGCCACCACCAACAACTACGTAGCGTTTCATTAGCGCACCGTAAATCCACCGTCAACAACCATCGTCGTACCGGTAATCCAACGCGCGGCCGGTGAAAGCAAGAACACTGCAGCAGAAGCTACATCGTCCGCATGCCCGAAACCCAGCAAATGCTTTGCTTCGTAGGCCTCCATGGCTGCGGGAGGCAGCGTGCTCGCCAAGCGCCCATGCATTGCCGTCTCAACTGCACCGGCTGCAATGCTGTTGACGCGAATACCGCGAGGAGCCAACTCAACAGCCAACGAACGCATCATGCCGTCCACAGCGGCCTTGGAAGCGGAATACGCGGTCATGCCCGACTGCCCACGCAATCCAGCGGCAGAGGACATGATTACAAAGGCTCCCCCCTCTTCTCTCACCACACCTTTCAGCGACAGGGCACGGGCAATCCCGAAGGCCGGAAAAACACTCGACGCAAAAATCTTGTCGAGATTCGCGCGCTTCGTCATCTTGATGGGAAGTAGCAATTCAAGGCCCGCCCCATGAAATACCCCATCAACGCCACCGACCGCAACCGCTGCTTCTTTGACAGCATCGGCAGTTGTGTCTGCATCTTGGAAATCGACAACGACGGGCGTATGCGGCACATCCGTGCCCAACATCGCGACCGTCTCACACGTACGAGTCTCGTCTCGCCCCATTACGACCAGAGACGCGCCGCATGCGGCCAAGGCAACCGCAGTTGCTCGACCAATACCTGACGATCCACCGGTAATCAAATAACGCTTTCCAATCAGTGCTTGGCGATCAAACAGCATCGTAGAACTCAGTTTCGTTGCAAGATAACGGGCCAACGCTCATCAAAGCGGAACCCCAAGAGTAGCCCACTCCAAACCCCGCCATCAGCAAAGTCATGGGTGATGCAGCGAGCTGCTCGCTCAGGTTCGTGGTCATGAGCAGCGGAATTGACGCGCAACTCGTGTTGCCGTACAGGTCGATGTTGGTATGAAATTTTTCCGCGGGAATTTTTGACTTGCGCGCGAGATGCTTCAGCATGAACTCATTTGCCTGGTGATAAAGAACACCGTCAACTTCATCGATTGATCGCTTAGCCACGGACAGCGTATCTGCCATCAAAGGCGGTACCGAACGCAAAGTGAAGTTGAATATCTCTCCTCCGTCCATGAAGAGACAGGTCGGATCACGGCCGTTGAGACGCTCATCTTTAGTATTGCTCTCTCGATATGCTCCCTGAGGAATCAAGAGATTGGTTGCGCCACGACCGTCCGTACCCACGACAAACACGCTCGATTCAGCCTGCGCATCCAGCTCAATCGCTGTCGCGGTACCCGCGTCCCCAAACAGCATCGCAGTAGCGCGATCCGAGGGCGACACTGTGCGGCTGATCGTATCGCCGGCCAACAGCAGCACCCGGCGCGAACCCGCCCTAATCAGGCTGGATGCTAGCCATAGGCCATAAGTGTAGCCAGAGCATCCCAAATTGACATCGAACGCAGCACAACCGATATCCAGGCCTAAACGCCCTTGTAATACACACGCCGTCGCGGGAAGACGGTAGTCGGGCGTTTGAGAGACAAAAACCAAGGCGTCAACCGTTGATTTGTCCCAGTTCAACCGTGTGAGCAGCGTGTTGGCCGCCTGAAAACACAAGTCGGAAGCTGTAACCCCCTCTTCGACCCAATAGCGCCTACGCACACCGATCATCTTGACGACGTCGCGAACTGACTCCTCTCCGAACTCTACTTCGAAACGTCGATTGTCAATCTCACGACGCGGCAACACCGATACCACGCCACGAATGGCGACACCGTCAAGGCGGTGGGCGCTACCAGACGCTACCCGGTTACTCATGCCGTGGCTCGAGTGATCAACGCTTCAATATCGGCAACCGTTGCGCACTTGCCCAACGCCGCACCGTCCAGCGTCACGTTAAACAGTTCGTCCACAATCGCGATGGTCGATACCACAGCAAGCGAATCCCAACCGTGGTCGTGCAGCGCCAATTGCGGGCCAACGGTCGAGGGATCGATCTCCAGAATCTCGGCCAGTTCTGCGTATAGCTTTTCCAATTTCCTCTCCAATCAATAAAAGGTAGTTCGTCAGTAATCGATGATAGTACCGGCCCAAGACAATCCGACTCCAAATCCCACCACCATGATCCTGCGACTACGCCCCGTCACCTGCGGCAACGAACTAAGTGCGATCGGGATAGTTGACGACACGGTATTGCCACAGTGCTCCATATGAATGACAAACTTGTCCTCTGGGATTTTGCACTTCTTGCGCAAGCTCTCCAGGATGAACGTGTTTGCTTGGTGAAAGACAACATGATCGAGGTCATCCACCGCAAGTCCTGCTGTCTCCAGCAATTGCCTAACCAATGTGGGTACCGCCTTCAATGTGAAGGCCATTACCGCGGCACCATCCATTTTCAGGTGATTCTCAGTGCGCACATTGCCGGAAGTATCTTCGTACTCTACGGCAGACGCCTCATTACGCGCGTGACGAGCCCCGCCCGTTTTGACGATGAGGTCTTCCGCGCCCTCGCCATTCGTGCCAAAAATGAACGGTCCAATCGCGTCACCTTCGCTTGGGTGAGCCTCGATCAAGGTTGCGGCTGCGCCATCGCCGAAAATGGTGCGTACGCTCTTGTCACGCGGATGGATGAATTTTGTATAAGTGTCGGCCGTCAGCAAAAGAATGCGACGAACGCTACCCGCCTCAATCAAACCCTTTGCCAGAGAGAGGCCATACACGAACCCCGAGCAACCGAGGTTGAAATCCAAGGCGCCAATATCCTGACGCAAACCCAGCCTGCTTTGCAGGACACATGCCGTCGTCGGCAGAATGTAATCCGGTGATTGTGTGCAGAACAGCAGAAAGTCGATCGATTTCCGGTCGATTCTATGCTCGGCGAATAGCACCTCTGCCGCACCAAACGCCAAGTCTCCGGCCGTTTCATGAGGCGCGGACACTCGCCGCTCAGCGATACCGGTCTTGTTCAGAATTTTCTCTGCCGACCACTCCGGAAACAGGGCCGCCAGCTCTTCATTGTCAAGAACCGGGATCGGTAGGTAGGTACTGATAGCAGCGACTTTAGCTTTGATCATCTCTCATCTTCATAGGCTCAGAGCCCGAACGTCGCGCGCCTTAACGCGGCGCAGACTACGCTTGTTACCAGAACATTCCCCCTTCCCGGGGAGAGGGCTGGACACTTGCGCAACCCACCTAGACTCGACGGCCTTGTGCGCATT
This sequence comes from Ralstonia pickettii, assembly GCF_000607165.1. Classification (GTDB taxonomy): domain Bacteria; phylum Pseudomonadota; class Gammaproteobacteria; order Burkholderiales; family Burkholderiaceae; genus Ralstonia; species Ralstonia holmesii. Next base: position 568,331 of record NZ_JFZG01000006.1, read on the forward strand.
CCGGCACCGGACAAACCAACGACAATTTGTGCACACTGGCGTGTCCCGCTGCGTTGGGGCGTCAGTATAAATGATCCACTTTTGCACGGACCCCTTCGTCGCCATCTACAAGCGCATCAAGCAGCACCAGCGCGAACACTCTCTTGTCATTGCGGGTACTTGCCAGCGTTTGACAACCCCGCATAAAATGATGGACTGCGCGGGCGTCGTATAATGGTAATACCCTAGCTTCCCAAGCTAGAGCCGTGGGTTCGATTCCCATCGCCCGCTCCACCGAATAGTCTGAAGCCGCCCTCGGCGGCTTTTTTGTTGCCTGCTCGCCCCTCATTCCACCGACGGGCAAACGGCACGGGATCTCCATGCAGCCCATCGGACAACCGGGCACCGGCCCCGACGACATCACGCCGGAATCGCAAGACACCAATACCGCGGAAGGCGACGAAACGGGCGCGGAAACCGGGCACCCACGCCGCATCCGCTCGTTCGTGCGCCGGGCCGGCCGCACGTCGACCGGCCAGCAGCGCGCCATCGATGAACTCGGGCCCCGCTTCCAACTGCCCTACACTGCCGAGCCGCTCGACTGGGAAGCCGCCTTCGGCCGCACCGGCGCCAAGCGCATCTTCGAGATCGGCTTCGGCATGGGCGAGACCACCGCGCACATCGCGCAATTGCGCCCGGACGACGATTTTCTCGGTGTGGAAGTGCATGAGCCGGGCGTTGGCGCACTGCTCAAGCTGATCGGCGAACGCGAGATCGGCAACATCCGCATCGTTTCGCACGATGCGGTGGAGGTGCTGGCGCAGATGATTCCGGAAGGCACGCTTGATGGCATCCACGTGTTCTTCCCCGACCCGTGGCACAAGAAGCGCCACAACAAGCGACGCCTGATCCAAAGCCCGTTCGTGGCGCGTCTAGCGGCCCACCTGAAGCCCGGCGGCTACTTGCATTGCGCGACCGACTGGGAGGAATACGCTCACCAGATGCTGGAGGTGCTGTCCGCCGAACCGACGCTGGAAAACACCGCCGACGGCTTCGCGCCGCGCCCCGACTACCGCCCCGTCACCAAGTTCGAAAAACGCGGCCTGCGCCTCGGGCACGGCGTGTGGGACGTGGTCTTCCGCAAGCGCGGCTAGCCGTATCCGCGCACGCTAGCCCGCGTTAGCGTGCGCCGAAATGCGTATCGCCGAAGAGGTTCTTGGCGTGGCGCGGGAAAGCGCGCCAGTACTGCGGCGGCGCCTTGACCGTCGCGCCCAGTTCGGCAGCCGCAGCCCAGGCCCAGTGCGGGTTGTAGAGAAAGGCCCGGCCGACGGCGACCAAATCCGCACGCCCTTGCGCAACGATGGCCTCCGCCTCGTGTGCTTCGTTGATGAGCCCAACGGCGATGGTGGGGATGTCCGCTTCGTGGCGGATCTTCTCGGCGAACGGCACCTGATAGCCCGTAGAGAGCGGAATCTGCTGCAGCGGCGACACACCGCCTGACGACGCATCGATCCAATCGCAGCCGCGCGCACGCAGTGCCTGCGCAAATACCACCGAATCCTCCGGCGTCCAACCGCCCTCCACCCAATCGGTGGCAGACACGCGCACGCCAACCGGAATGTTGTCCGGCACCACGGCGCGCACCGCTTCAAAAATCTCCAGCGGATAACGCATGCGGTTCTCACGCGAACCGCCATAGGCATCGGTGCGCTGATTGGCAATCGGCGACAGGAATTCGTGCAATAGATAGCCATGCGCGGCGTGCAGCTCGATGGCCGATAGCCCCAAACGCACAGCCCGGCGCGCGGTATCGACAAACTGGTCGCGCACGCGGGCGAGGTCCGCATCGGACATCTCGCGCGGGGCGCGCTCTTCGGGGCGCTGCGGCAACGCGGACGGACCCATCGTTTCCCAGCCGCCGGCATCGAGCGCCAACAATGCACCGCCTTCCCAGGGCCGAGCGCTTGAAGCCTTGCGGCCTGCGTGCGCGATCTGCATGCCGATCGGCACCAGCGCGTTCTGGCGAATGGCAGCAAGCGTGCGCTCAAGCGCGGCTTCGGTCGCGTCGTCCCACAAACCCAGGCAACCGTTCGTAATGCGCCCTTCCAGCGACACGGCGGTCGCCTCGATCATCAGCAACCCGGCCCCCGAAAGCGACAGGCCGCCCAAATGTGTGTGGTGCCACGCCGTAGCTTGGCCGTTGACGGCCGAATACTGGCACATCGGCGAGATGACGATGCGGTTCTCAAGCGTGAGACCGCGCAAGGAAAAAGGCTGGAAAAGAGCACTCATGATCGGGAGATTCGGCAGTCAGCGGCTGGCTAAAGAAACCGCCAGTGTGTCCGAATCCGCCCGATCGTGCAGACGGTGCGAAAGCCTCGCACCGAGGAAGGGAAATGCTCGCCGGTGGCTTAGGCTTGCCAGGCGATGAGGTGCGTATAAGCCGTCACCAGAACGATGACCCCGAAGATGATCCGGTACCAAGCAAAGCCGCGGAAATCATGCGTGGCAATGAACTTCAGCAGCCAGCGCACGCAGAAGAACGCCGAGATGAATGCGGCCACAAAACCGACCGCGAAGATGGACAGATCGTCAGCCGACAGCAGCGCGCGCGACTTGTACAGCTCGTACACCGTCGCGCCAAAAATCACGGGAATCGCCAGGAAGAACGAGAACTCCGTGGCCACCTTGCGCGACAGCCCGAACAGCAAGCCGCCGATGATGGTCGCGCCCGAACGCGACGTGCCCGGAATCAGCGCGAAACACTGCGCGAAGCCCACCTTGATGGCATCGGAGATGCGCAGGTCATCCAGCGTTTCAATGCGTGGCGCGCCAGCCTTGGCGGCTTCGAGCAGTGCATTGGCGCGCGGATCGTGCGTCTCGCCGCGATGACGTTCGCGCCATTCGGCCCACAGAATCACGAAGCCCCCGAGGATGAACGCCGACGCCACCACGATCGGGTTGAACAGATGCGCCTTGATCGCCTTGCCGAAGATCAGCGCAAGCGTGATCGCAGGAATCGTCGCCACGATCACGTTGATTGCAAAACGCTGCTGGCGCGGGTCATTCGGCAGACCCTTGATCACGTCGATGATCTTGTGACGGAACTCCCAGCACACCGCTAGGATGGCGCCGAACTGGATCACGATCTCGAAGATCTTGCCCTTCTCGTCATTGAAATCGAGCAGTTGGCCAGCGAGGATCAAATGGCCCGTGCTGGAAATGGGAAGGAACTCGGTCAGACCTTCGACGATGCCGAGAATCAGCGCTTTGATGGCGAGTGCGATATCCATGCAGTAAGCAAAGAGGGAAAAGAAAATGAAGCGCTGGGCGCGCAGCAGGACTCAGGGCCGCTTGGCCTGAACGTGCACGCCTTCGGGCAAAACCGTGATTGTACCGGGCTCTACGGCAATGCCAGCCACTTTCAGCTGTTCGGGCTTGAACGTGTAGACGGCGTAGTCGCTGAGCAGTTGGCCGGCAATCAACGAACCGATCGAACTGATCTGCGGGCCGATGCCGCCGGGCACGTTCTGCAAATCGAAGCGATCGACAGTGGGCTGATCCAGGCGAATCGAATGCGTGGGCGAGTCGTAATGCAAGCCGCTGGATACGGCCAGAGGCCCCGTCAGCGGCTGACGGAACAGACCGCTCTGCACCACAGCGTCCGCCTGGATGGCAATGCGATTGCGCGCGGGGTCAAGCGACACCTGCGGGTTGGACAATGTCACGTCAAAGAAGCCGAGAAAGCGCCGCTGGAACGGAAACTTGCGCGCCAGGGCATCTTGCATCTGGCCGCGGGAAAAGGTGTAGCCGTCGCCAGTCCAGCCGGTCGGCATGCAAGCCACGAGCGTGACGGCAACGGTCACAGCAACAGCGGCCGCACCCGCCCACCAGCGGACGCGGTTGGAGCGGGCGGCAGGTTTCGTGGAATCGGTCATGGTAAATCAGTGCGCTGCGGTAGCGATTTCAAGTCGGGTCAGAAACTGCATGGCGTGGGTGGCCGAGCGGCCGCACATGTCGGGCTCGGGCTGCAGGCTACCGCACACCGCCGGACGTTCCGGCTGGCCGAAGATACGACAACCGTTGGCCTCGTCCAGTTGCGCGCAGCGCACGCCTGCCGGCTTGCCGTTCGGCATGCCAGGAATCGGGCTGGAGATGGAAGGCGCGATGCAGCACGCGCCGCAGTGGGGTCGACAGTCCATGCTGTCCAAGTCAACGAAATCGGGGCGGAAACCGCTATTGTGCACCAGCACAATCGAGGCCTAGTCTGATTGACAATGCCGATGCCGCTTGACCCACCCTTGCGGCATGCGTACATTAATGACCGGAAAGTAAGTTATCTGTGAGTCAGTGATCGTGCGCACTGACTGACCCCCTACCGCCGTGACTGATCAAGATTCCGAGTCTTCCTCCAAACGCTGGACCCGCCGCAAAGAGGCCCGCCCCCAAGAACTGGTCGCTGCCGCGCTGAACCTGTTCGTGGCGCGCGGCTACGCGGCCACGCGGCTGGAAGATGTGGCCTCTGCAGCCGGGGTATCCAAGGGCACGGTCTACCTGTATTTCGCCAACAAAGAAGAGCTGTTCAAGGCCGTTGTGCAGGAAAACCTGGTGCCCGCACTGGCTGAGGGCGAAGCCCTGATCGACAGCTTTGATGGCACCAGCGAAGCGCTGCTGCACGAGATTCTGATGGGCTGGTGGGAACTGATCGGCGAATCGCCAGCTTCGGGCCTCACCAAGCTGCTGATGGCCGAATCGGGCAACTTTCCGGACTTGGCGCAGTACTACCACGAAGAAGTGATCGAGCGCTGCGACCGCTTGTTCGCGCGCATCCTCGAACGGGGCATGGCCCGCGGCGAATTCCGCGACGTCAACATCGACCTCACCACGCTGACCATGGTCGCGCCGATGATCTTCCTCATGATGTGGAAGCATTCGTTCGGCCCGTGCTCGCACCGGGAGTTGGAGCCTAAGGCGTTCATCTCCCATGTGGTGTCGCTGCTGCTGCACGGCGTGCTTCGCAATCCAGTGACAGGCGCAGTGATTCCGCCGCCGCCCGCCCTCACCGCACAACCGTGGCGCACGTTGCCAGAAGGTCCTGGCAACCCCGATGAAGGCACCGCGTCATGACAATGTCTGCCGGAATGTCCTCCGGACTTGCTAAAATGCCGGGTTTGTCGTCAAACCCTCATTCGCATCACTCGCTCCGCGTGGAAGGCATGCCCATGGACATCGAAAAATCCCGGTTCAACATGATCGAGCAGCAAATCCGTCCTTGGGACGTGCTCGATACCGACGTTCTCGACCTGCTCAGCGTCGTCAAACGCGAACATTACGTGCCTGAGGCCTACCGCGCGTTGGCCTTTGTCGACATGGAAATCCCGCTGGCCGGCGGCCAGAACATGCTGGCTCCGCGTGTGGAAGCCCGGGTGCTGCAGGAGCTGGCTGTGCGCAAGCATGAAGACGTGCTGGAAGTGGGTGCAGGTTCCGGCTACATGGCCGCCCTGCTGGCCCATCGCGGCCGCCAAGTCACCACACTCGACATCGTGCCGGAGCTCGTCTCCTTTGCCCGCGACAATCTTTCGCGCAATAGCGTAACCAACGTCGACGTGGTCGAAGCCAGCGGCGCGCAGGGCTGGGGCGATGGCCTGTACGACGTCATCTGCGTATCGGGCTCGGTGCCCGCCGTGCCGGAAGCACTGCTCAAGCAGCTCAAGGTGGGCGGTCGCCTGTCGATCTTCGTGGGCGGCGCGCCGGTCATGGAAGCACAGCTGATCACGCGCATCTCCAACACCGAATATCAGACGCGCAACCTGTTCGAGACCTATGTGGCGCCGCTGGTGGGCGTTCCTGCACCGTCGCTCTTCCGCTTCTGATCCATCTCGGCTCCCCAATCATCATGCAACAGCTCGCTCCCACCGCCCTCGCCCAATGGCTCGCCGACGCATCGCGCGCGAAGCCCGTCCTGCTCGACGTGCGCTGGACGGAGGAGTTGGAGATCTGTGCCATTCCCGGCATTACGCACATTCCGATGGACCAGATCCCGGCGCGTGCCAGCGAGCTGAATGCTGACCAAGACATCGTCTGCATCTGCCACCACGGCGGACGCAGCGCGCAGGTTGCGCAGTATCTGATCACGCAGGGTGGCTTTGATGCCGCGCGTGTCTACAACCTGCAAGGCGGCGTCCACGCCTGGGCTAACCAGGTGGACCCGCAGATGGCGACGTACTGATTGGGGAAGCCGCCGCCGGGCACAAACCTGTTCACCATCGACGCAGTCTGAACAGGCTCTGACGCGCCCGCGCTGCCTTCCGAACGTTTTCCTCGCTCGGGGGCTTTATGACTGTTGCTCGCAGTAGCCGTACGCGGATGGCCGCGCGCGGTTCGCTTGTTGTGCTGTGCTGTTCCATGATGCCGATGTTCGCGTGGGCGCAGCCCCAACCGAACACGGCGACCGCGACCGACCTCCTCTCTGCCTACCGCGCCGCGCTGGCCAACGATCCGCAATTCGCATCAGCCCGTGCGCAGTCGCTCGCGCAACGCGAGAAGCTCACGCAAGGCCGAGCCGGTTTGCTACCGCAGATCGGCGGCGCCTGGAGTTCCACGCGCGTCATCTTTGATCAAACCGCTCCGGCCGAATTCAACAAGACGTTCTCGTCGACGGGCTGGACGCTGTCGCTGTCGCAGCCGCTCTTCCGCTGGGACCGCTGGGAAACCTACAAGCAAGGCGAAATTGCTGCGCAGGCCGCCGAGGCCTCGCTCGCGCAAGCGCAGCTCGACCTCATCACGCGTACGGCGCAGGCCTACTTTGACGTGCTCAACGCGCAGGACACGTTGCAGCTCGCCACCGCGCAACGCGATGCGATCCAGCAGCAGTACGAACAAGCGCGTCGCAACTTCGACGTTGGCAACGCCAACATCACTGACGCAAATGACGCACAGGCCCGCCGCGATGCCATCGACGCCAGCGTCATCGCCGCACGCAGCGACTTTGAGATCAAACAATCGGCGCTCAAGCAGATCATCGGGGAGCCCGTTGGCACGCTGGCCGGCGTGCGTCCAGGCGTCACGATCCCCCAGCCTGAACCGGCTTCAGCAGAGCCTTGGGTGGACCAAGCGCGCAGCAGCAACCTGCAAGTGGCGCTGGCGCAGTACAACCTGCAAAGCGCGGAGCGCGATGTGAAGAAGGCGACCGCAGGTCATCTGCCTTCGGTCGATCTGGTGGCGCAGACCGGCCACACCAATGCGAGCGGTAACCAATATCTGCCCTCGCTGCCCGGGGGCGCGCGTTTTGACAGTTCACAGATTGGCGTGCAGGTGTCGATTCCGATCTTTGCGGGCGGTGCGATCCAGTCGCGCGTGCGTGAGAACATCGCGCTGGAAACCAAGGCCGCGAACGACCTCGAATTTGCCCGCCGCTCTGCCGAGCAAGGCGCACGGCAAGCGTACATCGGCGTCATCGCAGGACTGGCGCAGGTCAAAGCGCTGGAAGCGGCCGAGCTGTCGGCGCGTACAGCGTACGACTCCAACCAGCTTGCCTACGGGGTGGGCGTGCGCATCGGCACCGACGTGCTGAATTCACAGGCGCAGCTCTTTCAGGCGCGGCGCGATCTGGCACGCGCGCGTTATGACACCATCGTCAACGGGCTGCGGCTGAAGTCTGCCGCCGGCTCGTTGAGTGAGGCAGACGTGATCCAAGTGAACACGCTGCTCACAGCCAACGGTTCGAGCGATATCACCGCGTTGCCGCCGGCAAGCGCCAAACCCGAACTGGCGAAACGTGCCGGCAAATCGGCCAAACGCTGATCAGTGTGTCTGGCCGCGCGGCGGCAGCGGCCGCTCGGCAAACTGCAGCAACGCGCCGCTCGTGGTCTTCCAGATGACTTGGCGGCCTTGCTTGCCGTTGGCCGAGGGCTGCATACCGACGGTCGCCAGGGGCGATTTGAGCGCCTCCAGGAACGCAGTCTCCAGCTCCATACGCGCCGGGTCGCACGCCATACGCGTTGACACCAGGTTGCCGAAGCGCATGCCCGAAGCGAGCTTCTCGTACGGCCCCGAGAACCGATTGCAGCCCGAGTAGCCGGACACCACGCCGTTGGCCGCCTCCAGGCCGCCACTGAATTCGATCGAGATCGGCTGCGTAGCCGGGTCAGCATCGTCGCCCTCGGCGGAAGGCAATTCCTTGGGCGCGGCGCCCGACTCTTGCCAACGCACGAGCACGAAACGCGAGCGGCCTTCGCCCTGCGCTTGCGCGAGTGTCGCCTGGCCCGGATTGGGCGCTGCGCTAGCGGGTGTTTGTTTGGTTTCAGCGGCCGGCGCTGACGCGGCTACGGGGGCCGCCACAGCGGGCGTGGATGAAGGTGTCGGCGTCATGCAGCCGGCACCGATGATGGTGGCGGCGGTTACTGCGGCCAACGCCATGGCGGTCAGCACCACACGGCGCGGCGTTCGCAGCAGGCTCGGCTTGGGACGATTCGGTAGGGACATGAACGGGTCGTGAACGGTGACGGAATGCAAACCACATGAAGAGCCGTTAGTCTGCCCGGCTCGCAATGAGTTCGCACTTTTCGTGCCGGACATGCACTGCGCCTTACAGCGTCGGCAACACCAAGGAGGCCACCGCTTCCACCGTGCGCGCCGTCGCGCCGCCGTGTGTGGCGGCAAAGGCCAGCGCGGCGCGCGATGCGCTCTCACGCGCGTCGGCATCCGACAGCCACGCGTCGATCACACGCATGACACCAGCGGCGTCTTCCACCTGCTCGCATGCACCCGCAGCGACCGCATCGCGCGTCGCCTGCGCAAAGTTGAACGTGTGTGGCCCGATGACCACGGGCGTGCCGACCGCGCAGGCCTCGATCAAGTTCTGCCCACCAAGCGGAAGCAAGCTGCCGCCGATGAACGCCGCTTCCGCCGCCGCGTAATACAGCGCCATCTCGCCCATCGAGTCGCCGAGCAGGACATCGGCATCAGCAAGGGCATCGGCATCCGCCACGCCTGCAGCAGACACCGACAATGCACTGCGACGCACGACGCGCAAGCCTACGCGTTCGGCCGCCAGGGCCACTTCATCAAAACGCTGCGGATGACGCGGCACGAGAATCAGCAAGGCATGCCGGCGTCCGACATGCTGCGCGCGATGCGCTTGCCACGCGTCCAGCAGCAGGGCCTCTTCGCCCTCACGCGTGCTGGCCGCCACCCATGCAGACCGACCGCGCAGCGCATCACGCAGCACGCGACCGGCCATGATCTGGTCCACATGCGGCGTAATGTCGAACTTCAGGTTCCCGGTGACGCGCACACGTGGCACGCCAAGCGAGCGATAACGATCGGCATCGTCAGGCGTCTGAGCCAACACGGCCGCGAGTTGCGCGTACGTCTGGCGCGCTGCATCGCCAAGGCGCGCCGTACGCCGGTGGCTGCGCGCAGACAGGCGTCCGTTGACGAGCACCATCGGCACGCCAGCGGCATAGGCGCGCTCAATCAGCACCGGCCAGATCTCGGTCTCCATTAGCAAACCAAGGCGCGGCTGGAAATGACGCAGAAACCGATCGACAGCACTCGGCAAGTCGTACGGCAGATACGCCTGGATGACGCGGCCGTTGCGTTGCGCCGCAAATTCGGCGCCGGTGCGGCGACCTGTCGGCGTCATGTGGGTCAGCAGGACGGCGTGATGGGGAAAGCGCGCAAGCAGCGCATCGATGAGCGGCTGCGCGGCACGCGTCTCACCAACGGACACGGCATGCACCCACAGCAACGGACGATCCGGATTCGGGCGTGGCGAGTAGAAGCCGAGCCGCTCGCCGACGTGCTGGCGATAACCGGGCTCCTTGCGGCCGCGCCACCACAGGCGCAGCAGCGCGAACGGCAGCGCGATGCGCCACAACCAGCGATACAGAACGCGGAGCATCAGAGCACACCCAGCGCACGCAGCGCATCAAGCGCTTGCGCGCTGGTGGGATGGGCCTCGGCGCTGCCGAGGTCGTGCACATTGGGCGTCCAATAACCGCCCGTGCGCCACGACGTGGTGAAGTTGTAGAGCGCCACCGTCGGCTTGCACAGCGCTGCAGCAATGTGCACAAGACCGGTGTCCACACCTACTACCGCAGTCGCCTGATCAAGAAACGCCGTCACATCGGGCAGCGACATGCGCGGCGGAATCACCACGCGCCCCACCATGCCCGGCGCCGCAGCGACGATGGCTTCGCGGATGGATTCACTCGTGCGCCGCTCCGTTTCACTGCCCCACGGTAGCGCGATGGCGTAGTCGCGTGCCAACAACTCGCGCGCGACGTCAACCCACGCCGCCTGCGGCCACCCCTTATCGGCACGCGAAGTCGCATGCACCAGCGCCACGTACGGGCGCGGCAGTTTGAACGGCAAGTCGGCCGGCGGCTGCAAACCGAAATCGATGGTATCGGGCAGCGCGTAACCGAGTGCCTCCGCCACCATGCGGCGCGAGCGCTCGACCACGTGCACGCGCGGCTCCATCTCGATCTTGCGCTGATAGAACAGCTTGGCGAGCGGCTCATAGCCGGCGCCTTCCGTACGATTGCCAAGGCCCGCCACGAAACCACCCGATGTCAGCTTGGCCTGCGCGGCAATGAGAGCAGTCTTGATGAGCCCCTGCGTGTCCAGCACAGCATCGTACGAATTGGCGCGCAACGCACGGCGGAACGCCGCCATCTCACCCCACGTTTTTCCGGCTCCGAGCGACTTGCGCCAACGCCGCAGCGCAAACGGAATCACACCCTGCACGCCGCGCACGATGCGGACAATACCCGCGAAGCCTTCTTCAACCACCCAGTCGATCTCGGCATCCGGATAGGCCCGCAGAATATCGGCCACGACCGGCGTGCAATGCACCACATCGCCAAGCGACGATACCTTGACGATCAGCACACGCATGCCGTTACCCTTTCCCCCAACTTCATGAGCGCGGACCGTGCGATCAGAACGGCAGTTGCGCGTCCGGCTTCTCGGCCAGGATCACGCGGCGGAATTCGCCCTGGATGCGCGCCATCGCGGCATCGTTGTCGGCCTCGAAACGCATCACCACCACTGGCGTGGTGTTGGACGGGCGCGCCAAGCCAAAGCCATCTTCGTATTCCACGCGCACGCCATCGATGCGATTGACTTCCTTAGCGCCTGCAAACGTGGCGTTGGCCTTGATCTTGTCGAGCAGCTCAAAGGACTCACCCTCGGCACACTTCAGTTGCAGCTCAGGCGTGCAGTGCGAATTCGGCAGCGCGTTGAGCGTGGCGCTCGGGTCTGCCAAGCGCGAAACGATCTCCAGCAGACGCGCGCCCGTGTAAAGCCCGTCATCAAAGCCGTACCAGCGGTCCTTGAAGAAGATATGGCCGCTCATCTCGCCGGCCAGCGGTGCGCCCGTTTCCTTCAGTTTGGCCTTGACCAGCGAATGGCCGGTCTTCCACATCGTCGCCTTGCCGCCGTGCTCACGAATGAACGGCGCCAGCTTGCCCGTGCACTTCACGTCGAAAATGATTTCACCGCCTGGGTTGCGCGACAGCACTTCCTGCGCAAACAGCATCAACTGACGGTCTGGGAAGATCACCTGGCCGTCCTTGGTGACCACGCCCAAGCGGTCGCCATCGCCGTCGAAGGCGAGGCCAAGTTCACAATCCGTGGTCTGCAGCGTGCGCACGAGGTCTTGCAGATTCTCAACGTGGGCCGGATCCGGATGGTGGTTCGGGAAATGGCCATCCACTTCGCAGAACAGCTCCGTCACCTCACAGCCCATCGCGCGAAACAGCTCCGGCGCAAAAGCACCTGCCACGCCGTTGCCACAGTCCACCGCAATCTTCATCGGGCGGCTCAGCTTAACGTCCGAGACGATTCGGTCGATGTACTGCTGGCGGATGTCCACCTGGACGTAGTCGCCGGCGCCTTCCGTGAAATCGCCCTGCTCGATGCGCGTGCGCAACGCTTGGATTTGGTCTCCATAGATGGCCTGGCCTGCCAGCACCATCTTGAAGCCGTTGTAGTCCGGCGGGTTGTGGCTGCCCGTGACCATCACGCCCGAGGTAGCGCGACGCCCGGCCAGTTCGATGTTCGTGCCGAAGTAGACCATCGGCGTGGCGACAAGACCCAGATCGATCACATCGACGCCGCTCGCGCGCAGGCCGTCTGCCAGCGCTGCCAGAAGTTCGGGGCCGGACAGGCGGCCGTCGCGGCCGATCACCACTGCGGACTCGCCCTTGGCGCGTGCTGCGGAGCCGAAGGCACGGCCGATGAGGCGTGCGGTGTCAGCATCGACGGTTTTTCCGACGATGCCGCGGATGTCGTAGGCTTTGAAGATGGTGGGGTGGATGCTGCTCATGCAGGACTTTTTCGGGAGGAAGAGTTCTTCTGATTCTAACAATGCAGGCCCTTATCGGTTGCCGCCGCCAAATCCTCCCGTCGGAAGACGCTCGGCCATGCGCTCTTTGACAGAGACTTCCTCAAAATCTGCCTGCATCGCACGTGGTATCTAGAGGGCCTCGGTAATTTGACACTCCTTTGCCTGTTGGAGTCCATATCCATGGACATGTTCGCTAAGGATGTCCTTGATTAGATCTTGGTCATTCCACTCCGCCGCGCTCTGCAATGTTGCTAGTACCGGCTCAAAATCCTTCCAAGGCACATAGTCCTCTCGAGCTTTCATGATTCGTTCGTGCGCCGTTGCTTCGGGATTGTCACCAATCAACAACTCCTCGTAGAGCTTCTCGCCTGGGCGCAAACCTGTAACCCTAATTTCTATATCACCAGCCGAGTTTTGTTCGTCTCGTACCGTGAGTCCTGACAATTTCACCATCTGGCGAGCAAGATCAATGATCTTCACAGGTTGTCCCATATCAAGAACAAATACCTCACCGCCATGTGCCATCGCACCGGCTTGCAAGACTAATTGCGCGGCCTCAGGAATCGTCATGAAATAGCGCGTCACGTCTTTGTGGGTAACTGTAAGTGGACCACCTTCCAGTATCTGTCGGCGAAATAGAGGCACCACACTGCCGCTACTGCCGAGCACATTGCCGAAGCGGACCATAGCAAAAACGGTCTGATTGTCTACGGTTGCCTTCGAGGAACCATCAAGTGCATTGAACTCTACAGTTCGATTTGCGGCCAACGCTTGCAACACCAACTCAGCCATGCGCTTGGTAGCTCCCATCACGTTGGTGGGCCGCACTGCCTTGTCGGTTGAAATTAGTACAAAGTACGCAGTGCCGCTCTCCATGGCCGCTCGCGCCATATTGAGCGTACCAAACACATTGTTTAGAACACCTTCTGCCGGATTGGCCTCCACTAAGGGCACGTGTTTGTACGCCGCCGCGTGATAGACCGTCGTTGGGCGATATAGTTGGCAAATCTCGCGCAAACGCCCAAGCTTGCTCACGCTCGCCAGCAGCGGGACGATTTCGACAGCCAAATGGTGCTCCGTGCACAACCCTTCCAGTTCCCGGTGGCTGGTGTATAAACCGAACTCGTTATGCTCCACCAGCACTAGCCTGCGCGGCTTTTCCATCACGATCTGGCGGCACAACTCGCTACCGATACTCCCCCCGGCACCAGTCACAAGCACCGTCTTGCCCGACAAATTGCGGGCGAGTAGTGCCGCATCGGGGGGCACCGGAGCCCGGCCCAACAAGTCCTCAGCATCAAGCTCCTGGAAGTCGCGTACGGTAACACGACCCGAAGCGAGATCGGCCATCCCGGGAAGCGTACGGACATGCACCGGCAACTCACGCAAACTCGCAATGATGGCATTGCGCCGCGCGCGACCCAGCGACGGCATTGCCAACAGGATGTCGGTTATGCCCATCCGGCTAACTGCATCGCTCACCTCGTCGGGGCCAATGATGTCCAGGCCGTTAATAGTGCGTCCAACCTTAGATGGATCCTCGTCAATAAATCCTAATAACGCAAACTGCTGCCCCACTGCAAGAGCAGATGCCGTCTGTACACCAGCGTCGCCTGCGCCATAGATCAAGAGACGCCCTTCCCATTGGCGGGATTTCGCTGGACGCCCCGTCAACCAAAAGCGCGCCATAGCCCGACTTGTACCAACCAATAGCAGAAACAACATCGGCTGGATTAAACCAACGCTACGCGGCACACCATCCCATTTGAAGAAAAGAAGCGTGCCGAAGAATAACGCACCGTAGATACCCACTGCTTTAGCCGTGCTCGCGAGCGCAGCCATTCCTGTATAGCGAAAAATGGCTCGATAAAGCCCGAAACGCACGAAGAGCGGAAATGCCAATACTGGCGCCAGCAAATACACATACTTCTGCTGCTGGTGGGGCAAGCCGCTCTGATCAATACGCAAGTAGAACGCTACCCAGACCGAAACCACAGCGAGGAGCAAATCCAGCGCCACCACGACGAACCGCTTGGCAGTCCGTGGTAACGTAAGAAGAGGAGCGATCAATTTGTTCACTTAGAGGCCCGCCCCAGGACATCGGCGATTGCCTTGCAGGTCTTAGTGATCTCAGCCTCGGTGAGTGTCGGATGAACAAGAAACATCAGGCTGCCTTCGCCCAAAGCGCGCGCCACAGGCAAACGCTCTGACGGCCGCCAGCCCGTACCATCAAATGCTCTTTCCAAATACACTTCCGAGCATGAGCCTTGATAACAAGGCACACCTGCAGCACAGATTTCTTCTATGATGCGATCACGAGTCCAGCCTACTGACAGCCGGTCCGCATCGACGTAGACGTAGCACTTGTAGTGCGCATGGATACTGCCGGTGGGAATTTCGGGCACACGAACCGCGGGAAAGCGCCGGCATGTATTCCAGATGGCCTCCGCGTTGATGGTACGCTGCCTGGTCCAGGCAGCCATTTTGCGCAACTGAATGCGCCCGATTACGCCCTGTATTTCCAGCATGCGCCAGTTGGTGCCGAAACTCTCATGCAGCCAACGGAAACCCGGCGGATGCTGCCTCTCATATACCGCTTCATAGCTCTTGCCGTGGTCCTTGAAAGACCACATGGCGCGCCACAGCGCTTCATCGTTGGTCGTGACCATGCCCCCCTCTCCGCCAGTGGTCATGATTTTGTCCTGACAGAAACTCCACGCACCGATATGGCCAATGGAGCCTACGCTGCGCCCTCGGTAGCTTGCACCGTGTGCCTGTGCACAGTCCTCGATCACTTTGAAACCGTACTGGTCCGCCAACCCCATGATAGGGTCCATATCGCAGGGCCAACCTCCCAGGTGAACACACACTACCGCCTTCGTACGAGGCGTCAGCACGCGCTGGATGGTGTCCGCAGAGATATTGCCGCTGTCTTCTTCAACATCAGCAAAAACAGGTGTAGCTCCAGCATTCACGACGCACGAAATGCTGGCGATGAATGTCCGTGGGGTGACAATGACTTCGTCGCCCGGACCAACATTTAACGCGTTTAGCGCCACATCCAATGCGAGCGTCCCGTTAGCAAGTGCGACGGCATAGCGCGTATCAACCCAAGCGGCAAACTCCCTCTCAAAGTCGCGGCACTCCGTACCAGTCCAGTAATTCACCTTATTCGACAAAAGCACGCGCTGAATAGCGTCGGCCTCTTCTGAGGTAAAATTTGGCCATGGAGAAAATGGTGTATTAAGCATTCTTATCTCTATGTCTAAATCTTAAGTCTATTGGTCAACGCTTCAGGACTCGCGCCGGGTTACCGACTACGGTAACGCCCGGTGGAACGCTCTTTGTCACCACCGCACCCATTCCCACAACCGCGCCATGACCAATGATGAGTGGCGAATCCGCGTGACCTTGACGGAGAATTGCGCCTGTCCCAATGTACGCGTGATCTTCCACGATGATGTTGCCGTTACAGTGCACGCCTGGGGCGAAAGTAACGAAGTCCCCGATCACGCAGTCGTGTGCGACGTAGCTGTAAAGATTGGCGTGAAAGTGTCGTCCGATACGTACATTGCTGGTCAATGTCACAAATGGGCATAGGATGGCGCCTTCGCCAATTTGGACATCGTCCATAACCACCGCACTTTCTGCACGGATTTGTTGGAATGCCATGCCGTCCGATTGGCATCGCAAGGCGAGAGACTTACGAATACTGCTGTCGGCCACTGCAAGGCTTATATGTTTTGACCCCGTCGATTCGTTGAGCCATTGGCTATACGTCAATACCCGATGACCGTTCTGAAATGTCGCTGCCGGCATATCATCAATGAAGACCAGATCCCATGGATCAGCTTCCGCATCCTGCAACTGTCGACGCAATACCGGCAAAATCTCTCGCCCGAAACCGCTGGCCCCGTATATTGCAAATTGCTTCATAGCGTACCGGCGCTTTACTCGCGCTTCGTTCCAGTAAATCTTGACATCGTCGCTTCGCCTGCCGCACTAATGCCGTCACGCATCAACACCTTGCGCACAGTCAACCAAAGTATCCGAATATCAAGAGCAAATGAACGATGATCGACGTACCATACGTCCATCGACAGACGATCCTCCCAACTCAGCGCATTACGGCCATTTACTTGTGCCCACCCGGTTACCCCGGGTCGGACTTCATGTCGCCGTGCCTGCTCTGACGAATATAGCGGCAAGTAATCCATGAGAAGTGGTCGCGGACCAACAAGGCTCATATCACCCTTTAGCACATTCCACAATTCAGGCAACTCATCCAGACTACTTGCACGCAAAAATCGACCGAAGCGCGTCAAACGATCCGCATCCGGGAGTAGTGTTCCATCCGGCCCGCGCTCATTTGTCATGGTCCGGAACTTAACCATGCGAAATGGCTTCCCATGCTTTCCTGGACGAACCTGCGAAAACAGGACCGGCTTGCCCAGTTTGACGCGAACAAAAACTGCCAGCACTAATAGCGGGCCCGCCAGCAACACCAGCGCCGTTGCCGCCACAAAAAAATCAAAGCAACGCTTCATCGCTGCCGCCTAGTAGCAAGTTTCCTAAAAATACTTCCGAACCGAGCTACGCCTACGCTGATCGACAACTTCTCTTGGTAGTACGCCTGCGCGCGGCGCCCCAAGGTCCTCAGCTCATCCGGTGACAAGGCAGCAAGCGACTCTGCCGCCTGCGCAATTGATTCGGCATTTTCGGACGTAGCGACTACGCCGCCGCCCGACTCCCTGACCAGCTCAGCCGCATCACCATCAACCGCCATGAGCAACGGCTTACCGACCGACATGTACGCTTGCGTTTTGGAAGGGATGGTGATCCGAAATAGAGGATCCCGCCGCAAGTGAACCAATAGAGCATCCGCCTCTTTCAGGAGGGTACCGACTTCGGACATTGGGACGGCAGGAATAAATGTCACATTATGTAACATTCGGGCCGATGCGCGACTCTTGAGGCCCTCAACCTCAACACCTCCGCCGACAAAAACAAAACAGACGCGAGATGTACGAGACTGCAACAAGGCGGCAGCATCAAGAACGGCGTCGAGCGCTTGTGCCCTCCCCATGTTCCCGGCAAATACAACCCGGAATTGGTTTGACTGCGGGAAATCGCTTGGCAAAATGCCACCAGGGTTGCCAAGCGAAGCTTCATCCGCCCAGTTACAGATGACATCCATCTTCGCCGCGGGCACCCCCCGCTCAATCAGCAGTCGCCTGAAGCCAGGTGACAGCACAACGATATGATCGGCGCGGCGGTACACCCACCGGCAAACAGCATCGACAACCTGGAGTACCCTTTGGTTACTGATCATGCCGGTCGCACGCAACGTATCCGGCCACATGTCCTGAATGTCATAGACCACCGGAATTCGGCGGAACAACCGAATAAGGCTTGCTGCGACGCCAACTGTCAGTGGCGGATGATATGCGTAAATTACGTCACAACGCCGTATCGAGAAGAGCCCATGAAACACCGCTGACATCGCGAAACTGACGTAATTTAGGATGCGCCGAATCGCAGATTGATCATGGCTGGGATACAACGGCACACGCGTCACGCGGATGCCATCGATAACCTCACGTTGCAACCAACTTACGCTATACCCTGGATAGAGCTTGCCGCCAGGATAGTTCGGGAAACCGGTCAGCACTTCCACTTCGAACCCTTGACGCACCAATTCGCGGGCAAATACGATGCCCTTGAACGTGGGTTCCGGATCGAACCACTGGGTCAACAGCAGAACACGTACGCTCATTTATCAGTACTTCTTCCAGACCACGCGGTTTACGTAGTCTGTGTAACTATGGATGATGCGGACTACCTTGTCCGATACGTTGGGCATACTGTAGTCGGCCACTTGGCGTAACAAGCGTGTGGCTCCGCGAGCTTGGCCATTCAGGATTTCGAGACCCTGTACGATGCGTTCAGCCTCCAGACCTACCATCATCACAGCAGCCTCTTCCATCCCCTCCGGACGCTCGTGCGCTTCGCGCAAATTCAATGCCGGGAAGTTCATGATTGAAGATTCCTCGTTGATCGTACCGCTATCCGAAAGCACAGCTTTCGCCTCGACTTGAAGCTTGTTGTAGTCGGTAAAACTAAGCGGCTTGAGCAGTTGCACGTTAGCGTGGAACTTGATACCCAGTGCATCAACGCGCTTCTGAGTACGCGGATGCGTAGAGACAATCACCGGTAAGTTATATAGCTGAGCGACAGTGTTGAGGACACTCACCAGCTTGCCGAAGTTGGCATCCGAATCAATATTTTCTTCACGATGGGCGCTCACCACAAAAAACTGACCGGTGGCTAACCCTAGGCGTGCCAGCACATCAGATCTCTCGATCGCCGAAGTGTGATAAGTCAACACCTCCGCCATCGGACTGCCTGTCTTGATGACCATGTCCGGCGGCAACCCTTCGCGCAACAGGTACTCGCGTGCAATAGAACTGTACGTCAGGTTGATGTCCGCAGTATGGTCAACAATGCGGCGGTTCGTCTCTTCCGGCACGCGGAGGTCGAAGCATCGATTTCCGGCCTCCATGTGGAAAATCGGTATCTTGCGGCGCTTAGCCGGTATGACGGACAAACAGCTGTTGGTATCTCCCAGCACAAGCAACGCCTCTGGTTTTTCCTGACCAAGCAAGCCATCAACAGCAATGATGATCTTGCCTATAGTCTCAGCGGCACCGCCGCCCGCAGCATTGAGAAAATGGTCTGGTTGTCGAATACCCAGATCACTAAAGAAGATCTGGTTCAGTTCGTAGTCATAGTTCTGGCCGGTGTGTACCAGTACGTGGTCACAATGTTCGTCTAGGCGCGCCATCACACGTGATAGGCGAATGATCTCAGGCCGGGTACCGACCACAGTCATGACTTTGAGTTTCTTCATCGGTGTCTGAGTAGGGGCGGCTGGCTTACAGCGGACAAGTGTAAGTATCTGGATGGGCTCGATCAAAAATCTCGTTGGCCCAGAGCATGACAATCATCTCGTCCTGACCAATGTTGGTGATGTCGTGCGTCCAGCCGGGCACGGTCTCAACGATCTCTGCCTTGGCACCACTGGTCACCAGTTCATGCGTTTCTCCTGTATGCATGTGGCGGAACTTGAAACGCGCCCGGCCCTTGATAACGAGGAACTTCTCGGTCTTCGTATGGTGATAGTGACCGCCTCGTGTAATGCCCGCGTGGGCGGTAAAAAACGAAAACTGCCCGCAATCGGGCGTCTTGAGCATCTCCACAAACACACCGCGCGGATCGCCGTACTGCGGCACGGTGTAAGCAAACGACTCGACCGGCAAATAGCTCACATAGGTGGCATACAGTGCTCGAATCAGGCCCGTACCAACGCGCCCAGTCACCAGCGTGTCGCGACTTTCCCTGAACGACTGAATATGCGCCGCCACTTCACCTACCGTCGTCGTGAACTGCGGCGCCATCAGCGCAAAGCCGTCGGCATCGACCGATGCGTCGGCGCCGTCCATCAGCTGCACGAAGCGCTCCACTACGTCGTCGACGTAAACCAACGTGAGAGACGCACTCGGATCGTTCACTTGGATTGGCAGACCGCGAGTTACGTTGTGGCAAAACGTGGCCACTGCGGAGTTGTAATTCGGCTTACACCACTTGCCGAAAACATTAGGCAAACGAAACACATGCACCGGGATCTGGTGACTTTGGCGAGCATCGAACAGGGCCGTCTCAGCGCCACGCTTGCTCCGGCCATAGGGGTTATCGTACGCAGCCTGGGTTGACGATGTATAAACAATGGGGATTCTGCGGCCGGTTGCATCAGCTTGGCTGCACAGAGCCTTGCAAAGTACCTGGGTCAGTTCCGCATTGCCTGCCGTGAATTCATCAGGATCCTGAGGACGATTGACACCGGCAAGATGGAAGACGAAATCGATCTCCCTCAGCAGTCCGGGCAAGAGAGCAACATCATCTTCCCTCGTAAAGCACCGCACCTGCACATCCTTGCGTTCGGATAAGCGCAAACGCAAATTCTTGCCGACGAAGCCATTGGCGCCAGTGATTAAAACGTTCATGCGTTCACTCCTCGGCAACCGCATGCTCTCCACGCGCAATGCGTTGCATGAAGTCAAGCTTCAGCAGCAGGGCCTTCATGCCTTCCACGTCTAGGCGCATGGTGTTATGCGAGTTGTAGTCCTCGCCATGCGCGCTAGTTGTTAAGCGCGACTCACCCTGCTCGACAAATTTCGCATAGTTCAGATCACGGCCGTCTGGCGGTACCCGGAAGTAATTGCCCATGTCTTCGGCGCAAGCCATCTCTTCCCTGCTCAAGAGGGCTTCATAGAGCTTCTCTCCGTGACGCGTACCGATAACATTCACCGGGTGGGTAGGCTTGCGCATCAAATCCAGAATGGCCTTCGACAGCACATCAACGGTTGCAGCCGGCGCTTTTTGCACAAAAATGTCGCCGTTGTTACCGTGCTCGAACGCGTAAAGAACCAAGTCGACCGCGTCGGCCAACGTCATCATAAAACGCGTCATGGTGGGGTCCGTCACGGTGATCGGGTTACCCGCTAAGACCTGTTCAACGAACAGCGGGATCACCGAACCACGCGATGCCATCACGTTACCGTAGCGCGTACCACAGATGACGGTACTGGTGCCTTCGAGGTTGCGACTCGCAGCAACCATGACCTTCTCCATCAACGCCTTGCTGATGCCCATCGCGTTAATGGGATAGACCGCCTTATCCGTACTCAAGCAAACAACTCGCTTGACTCCGGCGTCAACGGCAGCGCTCAGCACATTCTCTGTCCCCAGAACGTTTGTGCGTACTGCCTCCATCGGATGAAACTCGCACGACGGGACTTGTTTCAGGGCAGCAGCATGATAGACATAGTCCACTCCACGCATAACCGCATCCACACTGCGGCGATCCCGTACGTCGCCGATATAGAACTTCAGCTTCGAGCTAGCGTAGCGCTTACGCATGTCGTCCTGCTTTTTCTCGTCGCGGCTGAAGATGCGAATCTCGTCGATATCGCTGTCGAGAAAACGCTTGAGCACTGCATTGCCGAAGGAACCGGTACCGCCGGTAATCGTCAAAATTCCTTTCATTGGGATCATTCCTTGATTGATTTGCGGGACACAAGCCCATCGATCCAAACGCCACAACCGACACGCGCAGACAGCCACTCAGGGTTCAACCAGCCGTGCCTGCCCGACCATCGCCTTAGGTAGTGACGCGCCCGAACCTTTAGGACAACCCGTAATTTTAACCGTAGCAGCCCTACCATTGGAATTGTCTGCTTCAATAGCCGAGCAGGCCACAATCCTGTCATAGCAGCCGCTGCTGACTCAAAGGTTTCGCCGCTAGGTCTCTCGCCGACAACACTGGAGTTGAATCCGAAAGCGGCCATTTGATACCCAACTGAGGGTCGTTCCAAGCAATGCTCCCCTCACGCGACGGCGCGTAATAGTCAGTTACTTTGTAGAGAAAGTCTGCCAATTCGCTTAAAACCAGAAAACCATGTGCAAAACCGGGAGGAATCCACATTTGCATTCGGTTGTCCTCCGTCAAGAATTCGCCAACCCAACGCCCAAAGGTTGGCGACTCTTTTCGAATATCGACTGCAACGTCAAAAACGCTGCCGCGAACCACGTGCACCAACTTTCCTTGAGGCGATCCCACCTGGAAGTGGAGTCCCCGCAAGACACCTTTTCGCCCATGCGAGTGATTATCTTGGACAAAATCGACATCGACTCCAGTAGCCTTGGCAAAATTAGCCTTATTGAAACTTTCATAGAAAAATCCACGCGCATCGAAGAACGAATCAGGCTCAATCAACAAGACTTCCGGCAATTCGGTTGGCGTCACCTTCATCTCAACTCTCTACCCATAAAATTACCTTGCCGCGGTTCAGCTCTAAACCATCAAAAATTTGAGAGAAAGGCCACACAACACAAACATTTGTCTATAATTTAGAAAAATCGTGTCTTTAAAAGATGAAGAAATGCATTTTACCAAGACCTCATGCAGCATTTAACTATAGATCGAATATTATCTGATCAAGCAAATGATGAATGCATTCTCGCCAGTGAGGCAAATAGACACCAAACACCTCCCGAAGTTTATGAGTATCAAGGCAGGAGTTCGAAGGCCTGCTTGCCAAGGCCGCATACATCGAGGCGGGAATTGGCTCTATGCTTGAAGGAGTAGCCTTGAGAGACACTCCCTTACTTGCGGCATAGCGCACAATTTCTGATGCGTAGGCATGCCAAGTCGTCTGACCTGCGGCCGAAAGGTGGTAAAGACCGCACTGGAATTGATCGCGACGTCCGTGGCGCCAGTAGCGTGCAACGATTTGTGCTGTGGTATCCGCCACCACGGAAGCCGTTGTTGGTGCACCATGCTGATCCGACACCACCTGGAATCGAGAGCGCTCACTTGCCAGCGCAAGTATGGTTTTTGCAAAATTTGTCCCACGAGCGCTCGCCACCCAACCGGTACGCAGCATAATTGCTGCTGCCCCGGTCGCAACAATCGCATTTTCCCCTGCCAGCTTGCTCCTTCCGTACACCGAGAGCGGGCGAGGCTCGTCCGCTTCCACATAGGGGGAAGGCTTAAAACCATCAAAGACATAGTCAGTGGAGTAATGTACCAACAAGCTCCCTAGCCCTTTTGCGGTTTCTGCGATTATCCCAGGCGCAACCCCATTAACGGCAAAGGCGGTGTCTGCATCCATCTCTGCGCGGTCGACTGCCGTGTAGGCCGCCGCATTCACAATCACATCCGGGCGAATGCTTTTCACAGCTTGCCGAATGGATGAAGGATTGGCCAGATCACAATCTGTGCGACCCAAACCGATCACATGGCCAAGCGTCGATAAACTCCGGCACAATTCGAAACCAATCTGGCCATTACGTCCAATAACGAGCATGACCGGCGTTGCCCCTGTGTGACTTCTCATGCAGAGGGAAAACCAGTTGTGAATCGGGTCGAGGCACGTCGCACCCATTCCGGGTTATCTAAAAACCACTGCACCGTACTTCGCAAGCCGACCTCAAAGACCATTTGTGGCTGCCAACCAAGTTCATCATGAATCTTGCTGGCATCAACAGCGTAGCGCCGATCATGACCCGGTCGATCTTCGACGAAGTGTATTTGCTCTCTGTACGAGCCAGCCCACCTGGGAACCAATTCATCAAGCAGATCACACAACGCGTGGACGATCTGGAGGTTCGAACGCTCGTTGTTTGCCCCTATGTTGTACGTCTCACCTACCCGTCCGCGCGCCAGAATCGCGCGTAATGCCGCACACAGATCGCCGACATGTATCCAGTCACGCACATTCAGGCCATCACCATAAATGGGCAGCAGCTTTCCCTCGAACGCGTGCGTGATGATCTTGGGAATCAGCTTCTCTGGAAACTGATACGGGCCATAACTATTCGAACAGTTTGCTTTAACAACAGGCACCCCGTACGTGTGGTGATAGGCATGCACCAAGTGGTCTGACCCAGCCTTGGAGGCTGAGTAGGGGCTGCTGGGTCGGTACGGGGTGGTTTCTGTGAAGGGCGGATCCTGCGGGCCGAGCGAACCGAACACTTCGTCAGTGGATACATGAAGCAGACGGAACTCGGCTTGCGAATCGGCATGCAAGCCCGCCCAATATGCTCGCGCAGCCTCCAGCAGCGTGAACGTTCCGACCAGATTGGTTTGAATGAAGGCTGCGGGTCCGTAAATCGACCGGTCAACGTGGCTCTCAGCAGCGAAATGCACTACGACCCGCGGCTGAAACTCAGCAAACACTTGATCCAGCGCCGCGCGATCACAGATGTCAGCCTGCACAAAGACATAGCGGGAATCGCCCTCAACGGAGGCTAACGTCTGTCTATGGCCGGCGTAGGTCAACTTGTCAACATTGACCACGCCTTCAGCGGCCGGGGCAGATAACCACTGCAGTACGAAGTTACTGCCAATGAACCCGGCACCGCCAGTTACGAGGATATGGGACAAACTCTGTACTCCTGCCTATCATCGGGCCATGAGGGCCATAGCGTGCTGACACCCAGGTTGTCCCCACAACAAGGGCAGCAAGACAACGAACTGCCGCGCGTCACAATAAACCACGTATTCTATCTTGCCCTCCATCTCCCCCCTCGCGGGGCTCCGAGAATTTTGTAGCACGTTGTAAGAACCGAGACCCACTTCTCAGTCCTGGACAACGACTTCTGTTTACGTAGCCGCCGTGCATTCCAGCGTTCCCGTGACAACGTCCCCCCACGCCATCGGCGACCTCCAAGGCTGCTGCTCCCCTCTCCAGACCCTGCTGGCCGCCCTCCCCGCCAACG
Organism: Ralstonia pickettii; assembly: GCF_000607165.1. Classification (GTDB taxonomy): domain Bacteria; phylum Pseudomonadota; class Gammaproteobacteria; order Burkholderiales; family Burkholderiaceae; genus Ralstonia; species Ralstonia holmesii. The sequence goes on from NZ_JFZG01000006.1 coordinate 593,007, forward strand.
CCGTGCTGCGCTTCGTCGGCGACCTCGTCAACCGCGGCCCCGAGTCCCTGGCCACGCTGCGCCAGGTCATTTCGCTATGCGAAGCAGGCCGCGCACGCACCGTCCTTGGCAACCACGACATCCACCTGCTGGCCGTGGCGGCAGGGGTGCGAAAACCCGGCAAGCGAGACACCATCGCCGAGATTCTCTCCGCCCCCGATAGCGATCAACTGATCACCTGGCTGCGCCACCAGCCGCTGGCCATCTTCGAAAACAGCTTCCTGATGGTGCACGCCGGCGTCCTGCCTCAGTGGACAACAGGCGACGTACTAGAACTGGCCGGCGCGGTGGAGCGGGAGCTGCGCAGCCCACATTGGAAAACCTTCCTGGCCGATGCGTTTGGTAACCATCCGGACAAGTGGAGCAACGATCTCGTCGGCATGGATCGGCTGCGGCTGACCATCAACGCCTTGACGCGCCTACGCTTCTGCAAGCCCGATGGGACGATGGAGTTCGAGACTACTGACGCCGATGGCGCTCCGGATGGCCACATGCCGTGGTTCGACGTGCCGGGGCGCCGCACGCGCGGCACACCGATCGTGTTCGGGCATTGGTCCACACGCGGGCTGGTGATGCGCGACGATGTGATGGGCCTGGATACCGGCTGCGTGTGGGGTGGCAAGCTGACGGCGGCGAAGCTATCGCTGGCACCAGCCGGGCGTGACGTGATCCAAGTGGATTGCGAGCAGGCGCAGGACCCGCTCGCGCACAAGAAGAAATAGCCGAGTAGCCTAGCCCGCGCGGTCGATCAGCGCGGCAACAGCGTCGTGACTATGTGCAGCCAGCCCACGGCGGTCCATCTCCGGCGCCACGGCGGGGCCCACGAACACTTCCACCACCAACGGTGGCCCGTTCAGCATGGCGTTGATCGTGTCCATCATCGACAGATCACCGATATACGCCGGAATGGTCGTCAACTCACCCGTCTCGGCAATGCGATAGCGCAGCGCCAGCGGGCGGATCGGTGCGCCAGCGCTAACAGGCGCCTGAAACAGATTGGCGTGGAACGGCAGCAGCTGCAGCCCGTCCGACGTCGTGCCCTCGGGAAACACGCAAATGACATCGCCGGAACGCATCGCATCGGCGATGACATGCATGATGCGATGCGCATCGCGCTTGCGGGCGCGCTCGACGAACAGCACGCCGGTCTGCGCGCACAGCCAGCCAATGATTGGCCAGCTGCGAATCTCCGATTTGGCGACGAAGCGCGGTGGGTACCAGCTGTTGATCGCATAGATGTCGATCCACGAGACATGGTTGGACACCAGCATGGAGCCAGCCAGATCCTTGCCCGCGACCGGCTCGCCATGCACAACGAGCGAGACACGGAACAGCGCGAGCAACTTGCGCGACCAGCGCTGAATCAGCCTCTGCTTGGTCTCAAGCCTGACCCACCAGAACAGCAGCGCGCACGTGATAAGGCCTTCGGCCAGATGGGCGAGCAACCGCAGCTTGCGGCGCACATGCTTGCGCTGTGGCGTGCTCACCTCGCTGGGCGCGCTTGCCACGCGCTGATCAATGCCCGTCATAGGCAAGATGGCCAGCGACCATCGTGGCACGTACGCGGCCAGCCAGCTCGAAGCCCAGGTACGGCGAGTTCTTGCCCTGGCTCCGCAGAGCGCGCGGCTCAAGTTTCCAGGTCGCATCCGGATCGAACACGCACACATCGGCCATCGCCCCAACTTCCAGCGAGCCTGCATGCAGGCCCAGCACACGAGCCGGCTCGCTGGTGATGCGCGCCAGCGCCTTCGACAGCTCGACCTTGTGTTCGGTGGCCCAGCGCAGCGTGAGCGGCAGCAGGGTTTCGAGGCCGGTCGCGCCGGGTGTGGCCTCGGCAAACGGCAGCAGCTTCTCGTCGTCATCCACAGGCGTGTGGTCGGAACAGATCGCGTCGATGGTGCCATCGGCCAGCGCACGCACGATGCCGTCGCGGTCGCGCCCGGAGCGCAGCGGCGGCACAAAACGCATCTGCGAATTGAAGTAGCCGATATCGACGTCGGTCAGCGAGATATGGTGGACGTTCACGTCGCATGTGACCGGCAAACCCTCGGCTTTCGCACGGCGCACAAGCTCGATGCCCGCGGCCGATGACAAGCGGCACAGGTGCACACGGGCGCCCGTGCTACGAATCAGCTCGAAGATGGTATGCAGGCGCACCGTCTCAGCCATGACAGGCACACCCGAGAGGCCCAGGCGTGACGCCAGCGGGCCGCTTGCGGCCACGCCGCCCTTACCCAGATACGGGTCTTCGGGGCGCAGCCAGACGGTGAAGCCAAAGGTCTGCGCGTATTGCAGCGCACGCATCAGCACTTGCGTGTCGGCCATCGGCGCATCGGTCTGCGAGAAGCCAACGCAGCCCGACTCTGTCAGTTCGGCCATCTCCGTCAGCACCGCGCCCTTCAAGCCGACAGTGAGCGCACCGAGCGGATACACGTGCGCCTGATTCAGGTTGCGCGCGCGAAACTTGAGCATCTCGACCAGGCCGGGTTCGTCCAGCACAGGATCGGTGTCCGGTGGGCACACCAGCGAGGTCACGCCGCCGGCCATGGCCGCCGCCATTTCCGATTCGAGCGTGGCCTTGTATTCGAAGCCCGGCTCGCGCAGGCGGGCCGACAAGTCGATCAGGCCCGGGCAAACAACCAAACCCGTCGCGTCGATAGTCTTGTTGGCATGGAAATCCGCCGGCGCGTGGCCGACACCGACCACCTTGCTCGCCGCGATGTACAGGTCCTGTTGTGCGTCGATACCGTTGGCCGGGTCGATCAGGCGGCCGCCTTTGATATGCAGTTTCATCGTTTCAATATTTTTGAGATTGATGCAAAAACGAAGCGAAGCGGTTCTGGCGGTTCGGCGCCGACGCAGACAGTACAAAAAGTACGGCAAGTCGACGCCGGGCCGGCAGAATCGTTTTTCATCGATCTCAGTCGTTGTTGCCAGCCACAATGCCCATGACCGCCATGCGCACGGCGATGCCGAACGTCACCTGATTCAGGATCACCGATTGCACGCCGTCTGCCACTGCGGAGTCGATCTCCACGCCGCGGTTCATCGGGCCCGGGTGCATGACGATGGCGTCCGGCTTGGCCAGCGCCAAGCGCTCCTGCGTGAGGCCGTAAGCCTTGAAGTATTCCTGTGCCGAGGGCAACAGCGCGCCGCTCATGCGCTCGTTCTGCAGGCGCAGCATGATCACCACATCCACGCCCTTCAGGCCTTCTTCCATGTTGTGGAAGACGCGCACGCCCATGTGCTCCAGCCCACCCGGCAGCAGTGTGCGCGGGCCAATGGCGCGCACTTCGGCACAGCCCAGCGTCGTCAGCGCATGGATGTCGGAACGCGCCACGCGCGAATGCAGAATATCGCCGACGATCGCCACCGTCAGGTTGGAGAAATCCTTCTTGTAGTGGCGGATGGTGTACATGTCGAGCAGCCCCTGCGTGGGGTGCGCATGGCGACCATCGCCCGCGTTGATGACGTGCACGTGCGGTGCGACGTGCTGGGCGATCAGGTACGGCGCACCGGAACTGGCGTGCCGGACGACAAACATGTCCGCCTGCATCGCAGACAGATTGTTGATCGTGTCGAGCAGCGACTCTCCCTTGCTGGTGGACGACGCGTTGATGTTCAGGTTGATCACGTCCGCCGAAAGCCGCTTGGCCGCGATCTCGAACGTGGTGCGCGTGCGCGTGGAGTTCTCGAAGAACAGGTTGAACACGCTCTTGCCGCGCAGCAACGGCACCTTCTTCACCTCGCGGTCGGAATCCGATACGGAGACGAACTGCTGCGCGGTGTCCAGCACGTGCGTGAGGATGTCGCGCGACAGCCCCTCGATCGACAGCAGGTGCTTGAGCTCGCCGTTTTTCGTGAGCTGCGGGTTAGCGAAAGTCTTGGGCATGAGAAACGAAGGGCGACGAGGTCAGTACAGGTCAGTTCAAAGCGGGCGCGGCCGCGGCGCGAACTCAAGCGCCCTTGGGCTCGCGCGTGAAGGTGAAGCGGGCCGAAGCGCCCTCGCCGGTTTCACTCAGCACGAGCGATTCGTCGAGTGGCAACATGATGCGTTCACCGATGTAATCCGGGGCAACGGGCAGTTGGCGTTCACCGCGATCGACCAACACGGCCAGTTCCACCGCAGCTGGACGGCCGTAGTCGAACAGCTCGTTGATGGCCGCGCGGATGGTGCGGCCGCTGGCCAGGACGTCGTCCACCAGCAGGATGCGGCGCTCGTTCACGTCGAACGGCAGCGTGGTCGGTTGCGCCTTGGCGTGCAGGCCTTTCTTGGCGTAGTCGTCGCGGTGCATGGCGACGTTGACGACACCGTATTCCGGCAGGCCAAGGTCATGCGCCAGCCGCTTGGCGATCCAGGCGCCGCCGCTGACAATGCCGGCCACCGACCAGGCGTGGCCGTCGGCAAGCCGCGTGCGCAGTTGTGCAACGAGGCTCTGGTACAGCGCCTCGGCATCGATCTGTTGCGATGTCATGCGTGTTCGTCGAAAAACTGTTGGAGGATGATGCGCGCGGCTTCTGCGTCGAGCACATCGTCGGAGGCACCGGCGTCCTGCGCGGCGATCGACGAATAACGCTCGTCCACCCAGGTGACCGGCAGGCCATAGCGGCCGTGCAATTGATTGCCGAAGCGCTTGGCGAGCTTGATCATCGGCTGCTCTTCACCGTCGGGGTGAACAGGCATGCCGACCACGAAGCCGACGGGCTGCCATTCGCCCACAAGCCGCGTGATCTGGGTGAAACGGAAATCGACCGAGCGATTAGGAATGGTTTCCAGCGCACGCGCCGAGCGCGTAATCGAGTTACCCAGCGCCACGCCGATGCGCTTTTCGCCGTAATCGAATGCCAGCAAGGTGCCCTCTGCGAGCACGGAAGTGGTGGCTGGACCCGTCGACGATGCGGGCTCAGGCATGCCCGGCCTCGCCCGACAGCATGGCCGGGTTGATGCCGAGCAGGTTCAGCGCCGCGGCAAACCGCTCTTCAGCAGGCACGTTGAAGATGATCTCGGGATCGGCGTGGACGGTCAGCCAGCCGTTGCGGCTGATTTCGTCTTCCAGTTGACCGGCGCTCCAGCCGGCATACCCGAGGGTCAGGATGAAGCGGTGCGGGCCGCCCCCCTGGGCAACGGCTTCCAGCACATCCTTGGAGGTGGTCATTTCCAGCCCGCCCGGCACCGCCAGCGACGATGAATACGCGCCCGTGGCGTCGTGCAGCACGAAGCCGCGCTCGGTCTGAACCGGGCCGCCGTAGTACACGGATTGTTCTGCGAGGGGGTGGATTTCGAGCTTGAGATCGATCTTGTCGAACAGCGTCGCCAAGTCGATGTCGATGGGTCGGTTGATCACGAGCCCGAGCGCACCGCGCTCATTGTGCTCGCACATGTACACGACCGTGCCCGAAAACGTGGAATCCGCCATGCCGGGCATAGCGATCAGGAACTGATTCGTGAGATTGATAAGTGCGTCCGGCGAGGCCATGGGACTAGTTTACCAAAAGCCCCCGGCCGGTGCCCCTTTCATTTGGAGGAATCGGCCCTCGGCACAAGGTTTTTTGTTTTGGCGCATTGTGGCGCTTCAGGCACTCGCCCCGGCAGCGTTCGGCGGCGTGGTGTTCAGAGCCTCCAGGTCCGCGGCTTCCAGCCAGCGCCATTCGCCCGGGGCCAGATCGCCCAGCGACAACTCGCCGATGGCGCTGCGGTGCAGTCCGGCCACGTGGTTGCCGGCGGCCGCCACCATGCGTTTCACCTGGTGGTATTTGCCCTGCGTGAGCGCCATGCGCAGGTGGTGCGTGTCCACGCGATCAGCCCAGGCGGCGGCAACGTTTTCATTCTCATCAGCCAGCAGCACGCCGGCGCACAACTGGGCGATCTGCGCATCGGTCACAGGCTCGGCGGTGGCGATCTCGTACACCTTGGGCACCTGGTGGCGCGGGCTGGTGATGGTGTGAACGAACTGGCCGTCGTCGGTGAGCAGCAGCAGGCCCGTGGTGTCCTGGTCGAGCCGCCCGACGCACTGGACGGCCCGCTCGCGCAGCGGCACCGGCAGCAGCGTGTACACGCTAGGATGGTGTTTCGGCTTTTGCGAGCACTCCACGCCAGCCGGCTTGTTGAGCATCAGATAGGCGCGGGCGTGGTACGCCCAGCGTTCGCCGTCGACATCCAGCACCAGGCCAGCGGTATCGACCAGCGCATCAGGGCTTTCCATCTCGACGCCGTTGATGAATACCAGACCCGCGAGCACGAGGTCCTTGCAATAGCGGCGCGTGCCGAAGCCCTGGGATTGCAGGATGCGATACAGCGGAAGACGAGAAGAATCAGCCATGACAACAACGTGAACAAGACAAAAAAGGGCGATTTTTGCGATACGCTCGGCCAGTCCAAAGAGCAACCGATTCCATCCGATGCCCTCCACCGCCCCAAGCCGCCAGCCGTACAACATCGGAGCGCACTTCCAGCGTGGTCTGGTGTGGTTCCGGCGCGATCTGCGGCACTTTGACCACGCGGCGCTGCATTATGCCTTGCGTCACTGCCGCGAGGTCTATTGCGCGTTCGTGTTTGACCGCGACATCCTCGACGCGCTGCTTGCGCGCGGGCTCAAGGCGGACCGCCGCATCGAGTTCATCCGCGCGTCCATTGAGGAGCTGCGCAGCGCGTTGCGCGAGGCCGGCGGCGACCTGATCGTCGTGCATGATCACCCGCGCCACGCGATTCCCGAGATCGCGCGCAAGCTCAACATCGAAGCCGTTTTCGCCAACCATGACGAAGAACCTTCCGCGCAGGCCCGCGATGAAGCGGTGCGCAAAGTGCTGGCTCAGCAGCCGTGCGCCTGGTTCGACTTCAAGGATCAGGTGATCTTCGAGCGCGATGAAATCCTGAACGGGCAAGGCAAACCGTACGGCGTTTTCACGCCTTACAAGAACGCGTGGTTGGCAGCGTTGACACCGTTCGACTTGCGCGCGTATCCGACCGAGCCTTACCTCGGTGCGCTGGCCAAGCCGCCGCAGGCGCTTGCGCACGCGACGCCTGCGCTGGAAGCGATGGGCTTCGCTCGCACCAATCTGTCGGAGATTGCCCTGCCCACCGGCATGTCGGGGGGGCAGTCCTTGCTCGATGAGTTTGAAGAGCGCATGGACGACTACCATGCGCGCCGCGACTTTCCCGCCGTGCGCGGACCCAGCTATCTGTCGACGCACCTGCGCTTCGGCACCGTGTCGATCCGCACGCTTGCAGCGCGTGCACATGCCGCCATGCTCCGCGGAAGCCGGGGCGCGGCGACGTGGCTGTCCGAGCTGGTCTGGCGCGACTTCTATTTCATGATCCTGCATCACCGCCCGGACTTGGCCGACGCCGCCGCGTTCCATCCCGAATTCGATCGCATCCGCTGGGTAGACGGCGACACCGGCGATGCGCGCTTCGAAGCCTGGAGGGATGCGCGCACCGGTTACCCGCTCGTGGACGCAGCCATGCTGCAGATCTTCCAGAGCGGCTACATGCACAACCGTCTGCGCATGGTGGCGGCCAGCTTTCTCATCAAGGACCTTGGCATCGACTGGCGACGCGGCGAGCAGTATTTTGCCGACGTTCTCAACGACTTCGACTTCGCGGCCAACAACGGCGGCTGGCAGTGGGCGGCTTCCAGCGGGTGCGACGCGCAACCGTGGTTTCGCATCTTCAACCCGGTCACGCAGTCGGAGAAGTTCGATCCGCAAGGCCGTTTCATCCGCAAGTACCTGCCGCAGTTGGCAAAGCTGCCCGACAAGTACATCCATGCGCCATGGACAGCACCTGCCAATGTGCTGAAGGATGCGGGCGTCGCGTTGGGCGAAACGTATCCCTTGCCGATCGTCGACCACGCCAGCGCGCGTGCAGCGACACTGGACCGCTATGCGGTTACGAAAGCGCATCGCACATCGGGCGCTGAGGCGGCGGCACTCAGCAAAACCAGCGACGACGATTGAAAATCGCCATGCACCAAGAGCAACGGGCCGGTGTTTTACCGGCCCGTTGTTGTTTCTGCGATGCGCGTCGTCAGCCTGCGTTGGCCGCCGGCGCCCGCTCGCCGATGAGGTTGCGCAGATGCCGGAGCAATTCCTCTTCGTTGTACGGCTTGCCCAGGTAGACGTTCACGCCGATCTCTGCGGCGTAGCGGCGGTGTTTGTCCGCCGTACGCGAGGTGATCATGATGATCGGCGTGGCGCCGATGCGTTCGTCCGCACGCACGTTGCGCGTAAGGTCGAAGCCGTCCATGTGCGGCATTTCGATGTCGACGAGCATCGCGTCGGGCGTGATCTCCTGCAACTGACGCAGCGCGTCCACACCGTCGCGTGCGAGCACGGCCTGGTAGCCGGAGCGCGTGAGCAGACGCTGCGTGACCTTGCGCACCGTGAGCGAATCGTCGACAACCATGACGATTGGCTGTGTGGCCAAGCCCGGCACGGCGTCGGTGCTGCCGTCGCGGTGCAGCTCGGCAACAGCACCCGTCGCCTCCTGATCGGACAGACCACGCACGGCGGCTTCGCGCTCGAAGCGCTGCGTGAGCACCACGGGGTTGTAGATCAGCACGATCTCGCCGTCGCCCAGCGTGGTCGCACCGGCAATCCCTTCCAGACGCGCCAGGTGCGGGCCGATGTGCTTGACCACCACTTCGCGGTTGCCGATGACTTCGTCGACGTGCACGGCGGCGCGTTCGGCACCGTTGCGCACCACCACGGCCGGCGAGTACTTGCGCCCGCCCGTGACGGACTTCGCCTCTTCAAGCAGCGCGCCAAAGTAGTGGAACGGCACGGGGCCCGTCGGCAATTGCAGCGCGGCGGCGTTGTACGCCTCGGCCAGCGCCTGGGGGCGCAGTGGTTGCACGTGGTCGATCATGCCCGACGGAATCGCATACACGCGCTCGCTCACACGCACCAGCAGCACCTGCGTAATGGCAGTGGTCAACGGCAGGTGGATGGTGAAACGCGTGCCGACTTCCGGCGTGGTCTGCAGCGAGATCCGGCCGCCCAGGGCGACGGTTTCAGCACGCACCACGTCCATGCCCACGCCACGGCCAGCCAGCTCGGACACCTGATCCGCCGTGGAGAAGCCCGGCGTGAAGATCATCTCGGTGAGACGCGCATCGCTGGCCTCCTCCTCCGGCGCCAGAAGCTGGCGTTCCAGCGCGCGGGCGCGAATGCGGTCGAGGTTCAGGCCGGCACCGTCGTCGACGAAATGCAGCACGACTTCGTTGCCTTCCTGCTGCACTTCGAGCGTGAGCTCGCCGGCCGGATTCTTACCCTTGGCGCGGCGCTCGTCGGCGGATTCAATGCCGTGTGCGACGGCGTTGCGGATCATGTGTTCCAGCGGGCCGCCCATGCGGTCCAGCACGCTGCGATCCAGTTCCACCGTACCGCCCTTGATGAACAGACGGACTTCCTTGCCGGTTTCCGATGCGGCCTGGCGGGCCACACGATATAGACGGTCGGCCACGGTATCGAACTGCACCATGCGTGCGCGCATCAGGCTACGCTGCAAGCCGCGCGTGAGGCGTGCCTGCGTTTCCAGATCGAGCGACGCCTGATCGAAACCGCGGAACAAGTTCTGCTGCACCGTCGCCACGTCATTGACGGACTCGGCCATCATCCGCGTGAGTTCCTGCAAGCGCGTGAATCGGTCGAATTCCAGCGGGTCGAACGATTCGTCGTGTGCAGCCGCATCGGCAATGCGCGACTCCATCTGCGTTTCGGCCTGGATTTCGATCTCGCGCACCTGCGAGCGCAAACGCGCCACGTTGTCGTTCAGTTCCGACAGATAGGTCTTGAGTGCATCGACTTCCGACTCGAGACGCGCACGCGCGGCACCGACTTCACCCGCATCGTTGATGAGCGAATCAAGCGCGCGCGCCTGCACGCGCACCATCGCACGCTGGCGTTCGGCGACTTCCAGGGCTTCAGCTTCGGGGCTGCGCGCGCCGGTCAGATCGACGTTCGTCGATACCGCAACAGCTGGCAGCATCGATGCGCCCGACGATGCCTGCGCGCCGGCGGCCGTCTGCTGCGCATCGGCAGCATCGGCAAGGCCGGCATCGAGCGGCAGCAGATTGCCCGCGCCCAGCGCATCGACGTGCGCCTGAATGCGGTCAAACCAGACGTAGAGCTTGCGGAACAGCGCGTCGTCCACGCGGTTCTGGCGCAGGCCGCCTTCAATGGCGCTTTCCATTTCGTGCGCGGCCTGACCCAGCGTCATGGCACCGGCCATGCGCGCACTGCCCTTGACGGTGTGCAGGTTACGCAGCAGCAGGCCGGCGGCATTGCGGTCCTGCGGCGCGGCTTCCCACGCACGCAGGTGCTGGCCCAACTCGGGCAGCGCGACGTGCGCTTCCTCCAGGAAGATTTCCAGCAGCGCCGGGTCGAGCGCGTCGGACGGTGCCTGGCGGACCAGCTCACCCACGGCAGGCTCGGCAACCGGCGACTCGTGCACGGGCACCAGCGACGGCACAAACGTCGGCGTGATCTCCGCCGGTTCAAACCCGGGTTCGCCGGCCAGGCCAGCGGTTTCGTTCTCGGCCTGTTCGGCTTCGGCAAAGGCGGCGGGCGCCGGCTCCAGCGGCAGGCGCGGACGCACGAGCAGACGCTCGCACAGTTCGTCCAGGCTGCGGCGCATCGCCTCGTCAGCTTCCGGCCAGAGGCTGGCGGCGAATTGATGCAGCATGCCGCGCATGCGCTCGATGGATTGATCGAGCAGGCGGAAGTCGCCCGGATGCATTGCCACCGGACGGCTGTTCAAGTTCAGCAGCACCTGCTCCAGCGCCCCAGCCAACTGGCGCACTGGCTCCAGTTCGACCACGGCGGAGCTGCCTTGCAGCGTGTGTGCAGCGCGCAGTGCCAGCTCGCTCGGGGGCGTGCGGCCTTCGTGACGCCACTCCGAGAAATCCACGCCCAGGCGGCGGATCAGGTCATCGGCTTCCTGCAGGTAGACGTTGTACAACGCCACGCTGATGCGGACCGGGCCAATCTCCTTCACGCCATCGTCGTGCGGTGCTTCCTCCGGCTCGCCGGTCTGCGCGAACGGGAATGGGATCACCTTGGCGTCGACGTCAGCGTCAGCGGCCACCGGTTCAGCGGCAGTTTCCTGATGGGCCTCTTCGACGCGCTCTGCAACCGGCTCGACGGCCTCATGCTCGACCACCGGCGCGGTGGCCTCGGGCATCGGCGCCTCGACTTCGGGCAGCGCGGGCTCGTCATCCCATGTGAGCGCGACAGCTTCTTCGGCTTCCGCAACGGGTACGTCCGGCGCAGCCAGCTCCATCGGCTGTGCCGCGTCGATGTCGTGCGATGCGGCTTCCGCAACCGGTGCTTCGTGCGTTTGCGGCTCAACGTGTTCAGAAGCAGCGTGCGCTTCGGGCACCGTCTCCAGCCACACGAACGGACCGCCATGGCGCACACGCTCTGCGGCGGCGACCAGCGGTTCGATGGCGTGATCGGCTTGCGGCGATTGCGCAATGGCAGCCGCCCATGTCGACAGTTCGGACTCGGCGCGCGTCAGGAGCGCGGCCAGGTCATGCGTCGGCACGCGGCTCTCGGCCAGCCAGACGTTCATCACCTGCTCGATCGCCCAGGCAGCTTCGCCATAGCGCGTGAGGCCGACCATGCGGCCCGAGCCCTTGAGCGTGTGGAACGCGCGGCGCAGTTGCGTAAGCAAGTCCAGATCGGGGCCGGCAGCCAGGCCTCCGGTGCCCATATCGGCAGCGGCCTGTAGGCCATGCAGATCGGCACGCACGCCGGCCAGCACTTCTTCGGCTTCAGACAGGAAGATGTCGAGCAGTTCGGCATCGATGGATTGGGTATCCCGCACGGCAGCAGGCGCAGATGCGGCGGCAGCGGCAGGCACGGCAGCCGGTGCCGCCAATGCGGCCTGCATACGCTCAAGCGCACCGGCGCTGCCGACCTGCCATGCGTCGAACTGGGCCAGCGCCTCTTCCAGGCGACGTCGGCGAGCCGGATCGTCGTCGATGGCGGCGGCGTCGCGTGCTTCCTGCAGCGCGGCACGCAACTCGGCGGCCAGCGGGTCGGTCGGGTCAACCGGTTGCTTGGCCAGCAGGCGATCAAGCAGCGATTGCAGCGGCGATGCAGCCTCGGCATTGGACACACCTGCGCCGACGAGCGTTTCGGATTGCGGCTCGCGGCGGGTCAGCATGCCGGATTCGGTATCGAAGGCGAACTCACGCCATGCGGTTTCGCGCCCGGTCGGCGTCAACTGGCTTTCGATGACGATCTCGTCGACCTGGCCGCCGGTCAGTTCTGTGCCGGCAGCCAGCGCGTCGAGCAAGGCCTGCAGGCCGCTGACGTTGGCGGCCAGCGCAGCCAGGTAGCGTTCGCGATCGGCGGTGGCACCCTCGCCCGCCGCTTGCAGCGCGTTGATGGTCGATTGCGCGGCTTCGGTGGCGTGGACAGCCTCATAGGCGTCGAGTGCGGCAAAGGCACTCTGCATCTCGCCGAACAGGCGTGCAGCTTCTTGCAGACCGCCGCTTTCTTTGCCTTCACGCTCGAACGCATCGAGGTGCGTTTCGGCAGAGGCCAACTGCGTTTGCAGCGTGCGAACCTGCTCGGCGCGCGCGCGGCGTTGTGCGGCTTCTTCGGCCAGCAGCGCGAGCCATGCGGGTGCTGGCACGGCGTGGCCGTCTTGCGTGGCGCGAGCGTGTTCGGCCAGTTCGCTGCAGCGGGCGGCAAACCACGCGCTGCGCAAGTCGCCGGATTCGCCATGCACCGCCCACGGGCGGGCCAGCATGCGCGAGAGGAATTGCAGCGTGGGTGCAACGTCCTGGCCGGCAGCTTCGGTCAGTCGGTTCGACAGGTCAGACAGGGCCGGCTGCCCCAACGCGTCGGCATGCAGCGCAAGCGTCTGCAGTGCGGCGTCGAGTTCGTCCGCAGCGGGCGCAGGTTGTTGACTGAGCGATTCGAGCGAGCGGCCAACGCGTTGCAGCGTGTCGCTGGTGTCCGTCGGCAGCAGCGCGTAATACTGGCGCGTATGCAGTGCGCCAGCCGGTGCGTGCGTGGGCGGAATCGCAAAGGCCTGCACACAGGCCACGATGTCCGGGCCGAGCGTGTCGTCGCCCATTGGGGTTGCGGGCGCGTTGCTGTACGCCATGCCTGCCAGCAGGTACAGCGCGTCGGTCAGCAGGCCTTGCGGCAGATGAACGTTGTTGTGCGAGTACTGGCGCAGCAACAGGTTGACGCGTGCCGCCAAGCGCTTGGCGGTCATGTCGGCCGGCACCAGGCCCGCACGCAAGGCGCCGAAAGTCAGGGCCAGCACGAGCCACAGATCGCGCTGCAGATCGTCTCCGGCACGGCGCGGTTCGCGCTCGAGCGCGCGAATGCCATGCAGCAACTCTTCGAGCGGAGCGTAGGCTGCAGCGGCGGCGGACGGATCCACCTGCGCACCATCGGCGTTGGATGCCGGTGCGCGCAGCGCGGTCAGCAACGCGAGTTCGAACTTGCGGCGCAGGCGTGCCAGTCCGGGCAGATCGCGCGAGGGCAGCAGCAGAGCCGGCAGATGGCGCAGCTCATCGGCCCACAGATCAGCCGGGTGGATGCGCTCTTCGCCCAGGCGGGCAAGCACGGCTTGATACGGCTGGAACAGGCGCAGCGGCTCTTCGTCCATGCCGGCCATCAGGTCGGCCACGTATTCCTGCAACGCCTGCACGGCGCGCGAGAACACATCCAGCGTCTGCGCGTCAGCGGCTACGGTGCCGGCATCGACGGCTTCGAGCAGGCGCTTGGCGGCCTGGCAATACACGTCGACACCACGCAGCCCGACGATCAGCAGCGCGCCGGCAGCCTGGTGCAGATACTGGCCAGCCAGGCGCAGCGAGGTCGTATCGCGCGCACCGATGACCTCCGGATTGGCGATGACCTCGGCCGCGTATTCGCCGAACTCGCGCACGGCATCGTCCAGCGCGGCGCGCATGTTGGGCGCCACCCACGCCAGCGCGGAGAGGTCGCGCGCGGGCACGGCAGCTTTCGGACGAACCGCAGGGGCCCCGGTCGCCTCAAGCGAGGCAGGATGGGACTGGGCGGGCTCGGCGGAAGATTGATGACGCATGTGTGCTTCCAAAAAGCAGGTGGCGGTTGCCGCAATTGCCCAGGGGTGGCCCCTTCGGCGCTCCCGCCCGAAATCCAGTGGTGACGAGCTCAGGCGATGCGGAACCGCGCCACCGAGTCACGCAGTTCTTCAGCAAGCTGCGTGAGCTGGCGCACCGACTGTGCGGTCTGGCGCGTACCCGTCGACGTCTGTTCCGTGATGTGCAGGATCTGTTCGATGTTCTGCGCAACGTCCGAAGCCAGCGTCGCTTCGTGCGAGGTCGTCTGCGAAATGCTCTCGATCAGTTCGGCAAGCTGGCGCGACACGCGGCCGATCTCCACCAGTGCGGCACCGGCGTTATCGGACAGCTTGGCCCCTTCCACCACACCCGCCGTGCTGCGCTCCATTGCGTGCACCGCGTCTTGCGTGTCGGTCTGAATCGTGCGGATCAGCGCACCGATCTGCTTGGCTGCCTCAGCCGAACGCTCTGCCAGGCGCTGCACTTCCTCTGCCACCACCGAGAAGCCGCGGCCGGCTTCACCAGCCGATGCCGCCTGGATGGCAGCGTTCAGTGCCAGCACGTTGGTCTGCTCGGTAATGTCCGAGATCAGCTCCACGATTTCACCGATCTCCTGCGACGATTCGCCCAGGCGCTTGATCCGCTTCGAGGTTTCCTGAATCTGATCACGGATGTCGTTCATGCCCGTGATGGCGTTCTGCACCGCCTGCTGACCTTGCTCTGCAGCAGCCAGCGAGGCACGTGCAACGTTGGCCGATTCGGCTGCGCCGCGCGAGACCTGCGTAATGCGGTCGGCCATCTCCACCACCGACTGACCGGTCTGGCGAATCTGGCGGGATTGTTCTTCCGACGCGGCCACCAGGCTTTCCGACGTGGTCTGCACTGCCGACGATGCCTGCGTCACCTGCTCGGCCGTCTGCTGCACCCGGCCGACCAGCTCGCGCAGTTCTTCCACGGTGTAGTTCACCGAGTCGGCAATGGCGCCGGTAATGTCTTCCGACACAGTGGCCTGCTTGGTCAAGTCACCGTCTGCGATGTCCTGCAGCTCGTTCATCAGACGCAGAATTGCGGCCTGGGTGGAATCGTTGTTGCGCTTTTCCACCATCCGGCGCTCTTCAGCTTCACGCTGACGGGCTTCTGCTTCCATCGTACGCACGCGCGAATCGCGCAGGTACAGGGCGGCCAGGCCGGCCAGGCAGACCACGGTCAGGATGGCCGACAGCACCACCGCACCGAGCGTCACCGGGCGGCTACGCACGCTGCCGGCATAGGCAGACTGCAGGTCCGACAGGTCGGCACGCAGCTTTTCGTTGTCGTTGAAGATCTGCTGCTGGGCGCGCTTTGCGGCAATCAGGCCCGGCAGGTTTTCAAGAATGATCTGCGTGGTCTTCTGCACGTTGTCGAAGCGGGTCGACAGCTCTTGCAGATAGCCCTTGGTCTCGGCATCGGTGGCGGCCGAGAGGCGCAGCGCTTCCGAGCCGTTGAGCAGGCCGTTCAGGGTTTCGCGGAAGGTGTTCGTGTCCTTACCGAGCAGGAACGCCGTTTCCGGGTTCACGCCTTCGCCGGCCAGGAACTCGTTCATGTTCTTACCCAGACGCTGCGTCAACATCACCAGCTGCGACGAGGCGGCCACTTCACGGGCCGGCGCGTTGGTCTGCAGCTTCATCGACGAGATCTGCTCGGCTTCTTCCAGCAGTTCGGGGTTCGACGCGTTGAACACGTTCAGCGTCTTACCCACCGCCACCAGCGTCTTTTCCTGCGCCAAAATGGCCTGCGCGCTCTTGTCGCTGCGCTTCCACTCTTCGATCGACTTGTCGAGCAGGGCTCCGGCCTCGCCACCCGAGGCACGCACGCCGCGCTCGGAGCTGCCGTTCTTCAACGCCTCGAGGTTCTCCTGCAAGCGCGCGCGGCTTTCCTTGAGCTGGGCGAATGCGTTGGTGTTACCCAGCAGCGCCACCGGCACTGCCTTGGCCAGACGCTGCGAGTGCATCAGCGTGTCACCGGCAATTTCAATCTGCACCGAACCGTTGTTGGCCTGGCGGTTATCCAGGTACACCGAGATCAGCAGGGCCAGCAGACCGACCACCAGGCCAATCGTGAAGACACGCTGCTGCGCGGCAAACGGCACGCGCTCCATCCAGCCGACCACGGCATCCATGGGCGAGCGGCCCAACTGCGTGGGCGGGCCAGCGGGATTGTCGTCATCCGTATGGGACGCATTGTCCAACTGCGCCAACTGCGCGGAAGCCGCCGACGCGCCCTCCACTGCAACCTCCGGCGCCCCAGCCTCACCGGCACGGCGACCTGCGTTGAACCACTTGAACCCCATAGGACCCTCTTGTCTTGTCGATGCTGCCGTCTCGTTCTATCGAGATCAGCCGCATGGATTTCCCGTCCGCGTCCGCGCCTTGTTCCATCCGGCGTGGTACGCACCTTCGGCAGTGCCTGGATACATCTGGCGCGCCCTGTTGCGCGCCACGCACCGCCTCTTGCCCCTGCACACCCCGCTCCCGTTGCGGCGTGCTCAATCTTTCTTGTTTGGTCTACGGCTCTACGGCCTGATTGCCCAATCGCTTTATGTGCGGCTGCGGCCGACCTGCAGGAACGCCGGATGGGCTAGAAGCTGCCGCACATCCAGTTCGCGCCACTGCGTGCCCTGCGCGTCGCGCCAGGCGCGGCCCAACCACGGACGGCCCTCTTCCACGGAGGCTTCCGCGGGCTGCAGATCGCTCAGGCTGCGCAGGCCCGCCACGCGCGGCACAACGATCGCGCACGCCCGCTGCGGGTCTTTGGACAGCACCACGATCTTGGCGCCGCTGCCGCTGCCCGTCGGCGCTTCACCGCAGAACAGGCCGAAATCGATCACACCAAGCAAGTTGCCGCGCGCGTTCACGAGACCGAGGTACCACGGCTGCGTAAGCGGCACACGTGCGGGCGGCTGGTAGTCCAGCACCTCGCCGGTTTCAGTCAGGGACAGCAGCCAGTGGTGCTCGCCGATCTGCACGCCCAGAAAGCCTTCCGTCGACGACTTGGCGCGCGCCTCTTGGAGGCGGCGGGCCAGCATCGCCTGGTATTCATGCAGGCGCTGGCGGGAGGTCAGGTTGGTGCGCTGTTCGTTCACGTCTGGCTCATGTCCTGTGCTGTACGCCATGTCAGGCGTTGCGCGCGGTTGGATAACGATTGGCCAACTGCCGCGGGTTTACTGCGCCAGCTTGGCGATCTTCTCGAGCAGCTCTTCGGCCTTGACCGGCTTGACGATGTAGTCCGATGCGCCCTGGCGCATGCCCCACACACGGTCGGTCTCCAGGCCCTTGGTCGTGCACATGATCACGGGGATGCCCTGGAAACGCTCGTCCTTCTTGATGGCGCGGGTCGCCTGGTAGCCGTTTTGGCCCGGCATCACCACGTCCATCAGGATCAGGTCGAAGGTTTCGCCTTCGAGCTTGGTCATGGCCTGCTCGCTATCGGCAGCCACCGTCACCTTGAAACCGTTCTTGCCGAGGATCTCCGACAGGTGCAGCGCTTCGGTCGGAGAAT
The DNA here is from genome assembly GCF_000607165.1 of Ralstonia pickettii. Taxonomy (GTDB): domain Bacteria; phylum Pseudomonadota; class Gammaproteobacteria; order Burkholderiales; family Burkholderiaceae; genus Ralstonia; species Ralstonia holmesii. The sequence goes on from NZ_JFZG01000006.1 coordinate 610,655, forward strand.
CATCGACCACCAACACTTTCTTGATTGCCATACAAACAGTCCTTCGTTAAGAGAGATGCCATCACTGCGCGGCAGCTGGCGCCACCGGCAAATGCGTCTGGACCGCCTCCAGCAGCGCTTCCTTCGAGAACGGCTTGGCAAGGTGGTCCACCGCCCCGACCGACTTGCCCCGCGCACGGTCGAAAATTCCGTCGCGCGAAGACAGCATGATCACAGGCGTGGCATGAAACTTTGGGCTTTTCTTGATCAGCGAGCAGGTCTGGTAGCCGTCGAGATTCGGCATCAGGATGTCGCAGAACACGATGTCGGGCTTCAGGTCACCCACCTTGGCCAGTGCGTCGAAGCCGTCTTCGGCCAGCACAACCTGGCACCCGGCTTGGGTGAGGAAAATCTGCGCGGTACGGCGGATGGTGCTGGAATCGTCGATTACCAGCACCTTGCAGCCTGTCAGGGAATGCGCCAGCGGAGAGTTCGCCAGCGGTTGGGAGTCAGCCAGTTGTTCCACCCGCGCGGATTGCATCATGTTCTCGCAGTGCGCGACCACGGGTCGCCACGACATTCTGACCGGATGGATCGCGGCAAATCGCCGCGCAGCGTGCCCTCCAAACGGAAAAGGCCCACGCTGGCGACGACTTCAAAACTACGCCCCCCGGCCCGCTTATGAAGTGTGAAGCTCAGAATTTGACGAAGTGTGACAAGTCACCTATTCGCCGTCAATGGCGCCGGCCGTCCGCCGAGCGCTTGTGGCATGGAAGCGACGAGCCCATTTCATCGAACCGTCACTTCCTGATACTTGGCTGTCAGCAAGAGGGCAAACGCTCACTTGCTGACGGGAGACAGGTCAGATCCGGATCAGATCTGCACCATTTCGAAGTCTTCCTTGCGCGCGCCGCACTCCGGGCACGTCCAGTTGATGGGCACGTCTTCCCACTTCGTGCCGGGCGCAATGCCGTCGTCCGGGGCGCCTTGTTCTTCATCGTAGATCCAGCCGCAAATCAGGCACATCCACGTCTTGTATTCAATCTGTTGTTCCATAGGGCAAAGCTTCGGTGGGTTCCGTCTATTAAAATGGCAGGCCAGATGGTACCGAATCGCGCCCGGGTGCGCCAGAACACGCGCCGGGCAGACACGGTGTTTGACTGTATCCAACCCGGATCTGCGGCAAACCACCACATAATCACCTCGAACAGCCTTTAAACCGTGCCGCAGCGCCGCTCTGCTCGGCGCTACGCTCTCTTCCAAAACCCTCCATGTCGACTTCCTCCCGCAGCGCTGCCCTGTTTGAACGTGCCCAGAAGACCATCCCCGGCGGGGTGAACTCCCCGGTACGCGCCTTCCGCTCGGTGGGTGGCACGCCGCGCTTCATTGCCAAGGCAGCCGGTCCGTACTTGTGGGACGCCGACGGCACCCGCTATATCGACTACGTGGGCTCTTGGGGTCCGATGATCGTGGGCCACGCGCATCCGGATGTCGTCCGCGCCGTGCAGGAAGTGGCGGCCGACAGCTTCTCGTTCGGCGCGCCTACCGAGGCTGAAGTCGTCATGGCCGAGGAAATCTGCAAGCTCGTGCCGTCGATCGAGCAGGTGCGACTCGTATCGTCGGGCACCGAAGCGACCATGAGCGCCCTGCGCCTGGCGCGCGGTTTTACCGGGCGCGACCTGATCATCAAGTTTGAAGGCTGCTACCACGGGCATGCCGACAGCCTGCTGGTGAAGGCCGGTTCGGGCCTGCTGACGTTTGCCGATACGACGCAGAACGCGCCCTCTTCCGCCGGCGTGCCGGAAGACGTGGTCAAGCACACGATGGTGCTGCCGTACAACGACGTCACTGCGCTGCGCGAGGCATTTGCCCGTCACGGCAAGGAAATCGCCGCCGTGATCGTCGAGCCGGTGGCCGGCAACATGAACCTCGTGCGTGGCAGCAACGAATTCCACCAGGCCATGCGCGCGCTGTGTACCGAGCACGGGGCCGTGCTGATCTTTGACGAGGTGATGACGGGCTTCCGCGTGGCGCTCGGCTGCGCGCAGGCGCTGTATGGCATCAAGCCGGACCTGACGTGTCTGGGCAAGGTGATTGGCGGCGGCATGCCAGCCGCGGCGTTTGGTGGCCGCCGGGACATCATGGGGTTCTTGGCGCCGCTGGGCAGCGTCTACCAGGCAGGAACGTTGTCGGGGAACCCGCTGGCCGTGGCGGCTGGGCTGACCACGTTGCGGCTGATTGCTGCGGATGGCTTCCATGACCGTCTGGCGACGCAGACACGCAAGCTGGTCGATGGCCTGGCGGAAATCGCTCGTGAGGTTGGTGTGCCGTTTGCCGCCGACAGCGTGGGCGGCATGTTCGGCATCTACTTCCGCGAGGGCGTGCCGACGAGCTTTGCTGAAGTGACCAAGAGCGATGTTGGGCGCTTCAATGCGTTCTTCCACGCGATGCTGGATCAGGGTGTTTATCTGGCGCCGTCTGCGTTTGAGGCCGGATTTGTGTCTTCCACGCATGATGATGCGATTCTGGATGCGACGTTTGAGGCGGCTCGGAAGGCGTTTAGGGGTGTTTGAGTTTGTTTTCTTGGGATGAGCCTTGGTGGTGCATCCCTGGTTTCATCCCTTGCCGGGGCTGACTCACTTTCTTTGTCTTGCCAAAGAAAAGTAAGTAAAGAAAGGCGCGCCCGATGCGGCGAACCATTCCTTGAATTTATGTCGCAAGGAGGGGAAGGGAAAAACTCGCTTCGCTCAAACAGTTTCCCTTCCTCTTTCCTCCTTGCAACAGAAATTCAAGGCGCCGCATAGGGCAGCAAAGTCAAAGGACAAAAGCAAACCTTTTGGGTGCCCGCCCAAACGACAAGGCCAACCGCGCGATGGGTTGGCCTTTCTCTTTTGACGTTGAGCCCTTGATGGCGCCTTGAATTTTCGTAAGCGGGCGGAAAAAAGACGGGAAACTGTCTGAGCGCAGCGAGTTTTTCCCGTCTCCGCACGGTTACGCAAATTCAAGGAATGGGTCGCCATCTCGGGCGCGCCTTTCTTTTGCCTACTTTTCTTTGGCAAGACAAAGAAAAGTAGGTCGTGCCCGGCAGGGTACGAAAGCGGGATGGACCACCAACAAAAAAACTCAAACCCTCCCAACCACCCCCACCAACTCCCGCCCCACCCCCTCAGAAGCCATCATCATCGGCGCCCGCAACACATTCCGAATCAGCCCTTCGGCAGCAAGCCAAGCCTTCAGGGGCCCCGGATTCGTCTCTGCAAACAGCAACCGAATCACCGGCGCCAGCGCATGATGCAACCGCCGCGCGTCGTTCAACCGCTGCTCTCGCACCGCCCTTGCCATCTCAACAAACAGCTCCGTGCGGACATGCGCGGCAGCAATGATCGCCCCCACGCCGCCCGCACACAGCGTGCCGAACACCTGCGCGTCTTCCCCCGCCAGCACCTGCAACCGCCCATCGGCAATCACGCGCTGCGTCTTGTCCGTATCGCCACCGCAATCCTTGATGCCATGGATGTTGGGATGCGCCGCCAGCGCAAGCAGCGTTTCGGTGTCGATGTTCGCGCCGGTGCGATACGGAATGTCGTACAGCAGCACCGGCACGGGCGAGGCGTCGGCCAATGCGGTGAAGTATTCGATGATCCCGTCCTGCGACGGACGAATGTAGGAAGGCGCAGACACCAGGAACGCCGTGGGGCGGTGCTCGGCCAACCGCAGCATGCGCTCGCGCACCGGCGCCAATATGCTGCCGGGCAACCCCATCATCACAGGCAGGCCACCGGCGGCGGCACGTACCGTATCCAGCACGTCGGCCTGTTCCTGCTCGGAAAGCGCGATGGCCTCGCCCGTGCTGCTGCACGGAACAAAGCCGGCAACGCCCAGGGCGCGGTAACGCGCAACTAATGTATACAGTGCGCCATAGTCGACGGACCGCGTCGCGTCATCGGCAAACGGCGTCACGATGGGCACCCAGATGCCCGCATACGACGGACGTTGGTGGTTCGACAGATTGATGGATGAATTTTCAAGCACGACAACACTCCTGGACGAATCAACGACCGGTCAAGAACCATCAGAAGCGCTTCGGGAATGCAGGCCCGCGAGATGCGGGTGAGAGGCAACCGTGTGTAACGTATCGGTCAACCGCTGTTCCGTCGCCCATCTGACGGAACAGCGCTCCGGTCAGACGAGCGGCTGTTTGGTGGCTTTTTTGGCGCGCGCGAGCGTCGACACGACCGACAGGCTGAATGCCGGTGCCGAGCAGATCGACGAGGAACGGGAAATCGCGCGCATGGAAATTGTCAAAAAAGTCTCCATACCGTACTGATGTGTGACTGGAGCGTCAAGCGCATAAGCTAAAGTGCGCTGAAACGTCATGAGGCGATGTCGGTCTCATGCCACACTCTTTTCAGATTCAGATCTAGAGGACTTCATGACCCCTGCCCTGACCTCCCGCTCGACGCGTTTTTCGGTGCTGCGCTGGCTGACACTGTCGCTGGCCGTGCTGGCTGCGCCGTTCCTGTCTGCGTGCGGCTATAACGATTTCCAGGCGAAGGACGAAGCCACCAAGGCCGCATGGGCCGAAGTGGTCAACCAATACCAGCGGCGTGCAGACCTGATTCCGAACCTGGTGAATACGGTCAAGGGCTATGCCTCGCACGAAAAGGAAACGCTCGAAGCGGTGACCAAGGCGCGCGCCGCAGCCACCAGCTTCCAGATCACGCCGGAGGTGCTGAACGATCCGGCGGCGTTCCAGAAATTCCAGCAGGTGCAGGGCGAGCTTTCGAGCGCGCTGTCGCGCCTGATGGCGGTGTCGGAGAACTATCCGCAGCTCAAGGCTGACCAGTCGTTCCGCGATCTGCAATCGCAGCTGGAAGGCACCGAGAACCGCATTACGGTGGCCCGCCAGCGTTACATCAAATCGGTGCAGGAGTACAACGTGCTGGCCCGTAGCTTCCCGACCAACCTGACGGCCAAGGTGATGGGCTACCAAGTCAAGCCGAACTTCACGGTCGAGAACGAGAAAGGTATCTCCACTGCCCCGGCGGTGAAGTTCTGACGAGCTGACGATCATGTCGATGCGCGCACGTGCCTGCTTCGCCTTCCTGCTGACTGCGGCCCTATGGCTGGCCACTGCGCTGCCTGCGCGCGCGCAAAGCGACATGGTGGCCGTGCCGCCGCTGGCTGCGCGCGTGACCGACCTGACCGGCACGCTCAGCGCCGAGCAGAAAAGCGCGCTCGAACAGGTGCTGGCCGATTACGAACAGCAGCGCGGCAGCCAGATCTTCGTGCTGATGGTGCCGTCCACCGCGCCGGAACCCATTGAGGCGTATGGCATCCGCGTGGCCGATGCGTGGAAGGCCGGCCGCAAGGGCGTGGACGACGGCGCGATCATCCTCATCGCCAAGGACAACCCGGCGTCGCTGCGCAAGATGCGTATCGAGGTCGGGCGGGGGCTGGAAGGGGCGCTGACGGATGCGCAATCGAAGCGCGTCCTGCAGGACGTGATGGCGCCGCACTTCCGCCAAGGCGATTTTTACGGCGGGCTGTCAGCGGGCATCTCGGCCATCCAGACCGTCATTGCGCAAGAGAGCCTGCCGCCGGCTGAGCGAGCGAAGCATCAGCAATCCGGTGGCGGCATCGGCGATTGGCTGCCGGTGCTGTTTCCGCTGGCGATCATCGTGTTCTTCGTGCTGAGCGCGGCCATGCGCTCGGGCGGGCGCGTGACCGGCAGCCTGCCCGGCCGGCCCGGCTCCCGCGTGATGATGGGCAACCGCGGCTGGGGCCCGGGCACGATTGGCGGCCTTGGCGGAGGCCTGGGCGGCGAATGGGGACGCGACCGGGACGACTTCGGTGGCGGTGGAGGCGGCGGCTTCGGCGGAGGCGGCGGCGGTGGTTTCGGCGGCGGCGGCGCCTCCGGCAACTGGTAACCGGTGAACGCATCCATGACATCCACAACCCGACATCACCGCGGCGCCGGCCGCGCCCTGACCCACCTGCTGACAACCTCGTCGCACGCCAGGCGCGCGTTTCCGCCCGAGGATCTGCAAAAGCTCGAAGCCGCCGTGCGCGAAGGCGAACAACGCCATCGCGGCGAAGTGCGCGTCGTCATCGAAAGCTCGCTGCCAGTGCGCGACGCGTGGGCCGGCGTGTCGCCGCGTCACCGCGCCCGGATGCTGTTCGGGTTGCTGGAGGTGTGGAATACGCGTGAACACGTGGGCGTGCTGCTCTACATCAACCTGGCCGACCACGCGGTTGAGATCCTGGCCGACCACGGGATCGCCGCGAAAGTCGACGCACACACGTGGCGCACCATCTGCGAAATCATCACGCGCGGCTTCGCGCAGCGCGTGGCCATGGCGCCGGTGCTCGATGCGCTGGCGCAGATCAACGACCTCCTCGCCGCACACGTGCCTTCCGATGGCACGCCGCGCACCAATGAGCTGAGCGACCGGCCGGTCGTGCTGTAACGGCGCTACGTTGAGTGAGGCTGCCAAAGCAGCGTCCCAAGGACGGATCTGCCGCCACATCCGTCGCCTTGTTTCGCAGAGACCCGACTGCGGGTGCCATCCACGGCACGTGTTTCAGTTCTGATACGAAAGCGCACGCGCGAAGGCACGCATGGGCAACACGCCCAGGCAATCAGGCGTCTCATCTTTTAGGATGACATGATGGGCGCCGCGCCTCAGGCATCTGCTTCATGTTCTGCGGTGCCGTCACCCACATCGCCGAGAAGCCGTTACGCCATTTCCGCGACGCACATGTGCGTCGTGCGATACGAAGGCACCTGCCACGGTCTTTGGATTGCAGGATTTGCGACCCATGTTTCATGAATGCAACCATTCGAGGCCCCTCTGGTTGTCCCCGAGTTTTCGCACCGCAACAGGCATTAAAAGTCACTTTTTGCGTCCGTTTGCGCGATGTTTTGCGCACAAAACACCTCGGTCTGAGGCGATTTTCAGTAGCCACCGCCGCTATCCGGCACGTATCCAATTCGAAACATCCGACTAGCGCCTGCCACTGCAAACACCTTGATTCCGGCTGGAATCGTTGTGGCTCAACGGTTTATCCGCCGTGGCATGGTCGTCGCTCTACTGTCCAGGCCAGCAAGGCCAATCAGTGATCCGGAGGCTCGGCAATCAAACCAGAGCGGCATGCAACGCCGCCGCCGAGACCGCAGGACAGACTCAAGACGGAGTGCAAATTCAAAGGCACTCCGAGGGGAAGCTCAGAACGAAGGCGGTGCACCGGCCACACCAGATGGCCAGGCACTCAAGAAAGCGCCTGATACAGCCATTCATAACGGCCTCAGGCATGCGAGGGGAGTCCACTCGTAGCAGGGAAAGTCGAATTAGAAGTTGTCCGGGGGTAACGTCGGTGCGAACCGACGACAAAGCCAGTCTCGAACAAGCGAGACCGCCAGGTTGCCAGGCATGCACCGCACGCCGACAGCCGCATGGTGCAAAGAGGTTTCTCCCCCCAGACTGCATTTGCGGACGGACGGCTTTCCGCCCTTGTCCGACGGTTGACTTGGCAGTCCATTGGTGGCCGCAACAGCAGTGCGCGGCTCCATAGAAAAACGTTGGGGGAAAACATGAACGCGTACATCAATCGCCCGTTGCTCTATGTTTCACTGCGTCACGATGCAACGCGTTGCCGCTACCTGGCTCAACAGGGTTGGCAACTGCTGTTCGCCAACAACCGCCGCGACCTTGAAGCGCTGAACCTGCGCGATGAGCCCGTCCTGGGCGGTCTGCTGGATCTGGATTGCGGTTACTCCGACACCGAATTGGAAGAACTGGAACCGTGGCTTGCCCGGCAGAACATTGGCTGGATCGGAGTGGTCGGCAACGGCGACATGCTGTCTGACCCGATGCGCAAGCTGCTCGGCCTGTACTTTGTCGACTACTACAACATCCCGTGCGACAGCGCCGAATTGGCACACGCACTGGGGCACGCCGTCGGCATGGCAAACCTGCGCCCGGCGGCAACGCTCACACGCGATGCGCTGCGCCCCGATGGCATGATCGGTAACTGCCCCGCCATGCAGGGCTTGTTCCGCGGCATCGAGAAGGTCTCGAAATGGGATACGCCCGTGCTGATCTCGGGCGAATCCGGCACCGGCAAAGAACTCGCGGCACGCGCAATCCACTGCGCCTCGCGCCGCGCCGGCCAGCCATTCATCGCCGTCAACTGCGCGGCCATCCCCCCCACGCTGCTGATGTCCGAACTGTTCGGCTATGAGCGGGGCGCCTTCACCGGCGCCGTCAAGCGCAAGCCCGGACGCATCGAACTGGCGCACGGCGGCACCCTCTTCCTGGATGAAATCGGCGATATGCCGCTGGAAAGCCAAACCAGCCTGCTGCGCTTTCTGGAAACCGGCTGCATCGAACGGTTGGGCGGTACAGAGTCGGTTGCCGTCGACGTGCGTGTCATCTCGGCAACGCATGTCGACCTGGAAGCGGCCATCGCCGCCGAACGCTTTCGGGGCGATCTCTACCACCGCCTCTGCGTGCTGCGCGTCAAGCAACCTGCACTGCGCGAGCGCGACACCGACATCCTGCTGCTGGCCGAACACATCCTCAACAGCGTGCGTGGCCATTCGCCCGAACACATCAAGGGGTTCTCACCGGCGGCACTGCGTGCACTCAGCGCGCACACGTGGCCGGGCAATGTGCGGGAGCTGATCAACCGCATCCGGCACGCCGCTGCCATGTGCGAAGACGGCATCATCAAGCCGGCCGATCTCGACCTGCAGCCGCCCGTCGAGCCCTCGCACCCGCCTACCCTGGCCGAGGCCCGGGAAGCAGCCGAGCGCTGTGCCGTCAAAGAAGCCCTGCAACGCAATCATGAACGGCTCATCGACGTGGCCGAAGAGCTTGGCATTTCACGCGTCACGCTGTTCCGGATGATGCGCGAGCACAAGCTGCAGATCCGCAAGGGCGAACTTGGGATGGTGTGTGTGCAAGGGTAAAGACAAGGCGGATGGCGGGGACAGAACAAAAAACAGGGGCGGACCATGTCAGTCGGCCAGCAGGAGACGGCGCGGGTTGACACAGCGCCGAAATCGAGGGGAGCGAGGGGGGGAAGTTGGCAGGGGTCCCGCCGACTGTATGTGTATGGCGGGGCCCTGCTCTTCCTTGAGTATTTCCTGCTCGGCATGTGGTGGTGGGGCCACCACATCTTGCAAAACACCACCATTCCCTCGCCGGGGTGGGATCTGGCTGTCTTCTGGAGTGCCGCCAACCTGGCCATCACGCACGGCGCGACAGCAGCTTATGACTGGGGGTTGTTGCGCGCTGCGGAAGCCGCCATCCTGCCGCCCGACATTTTTGGGCCGTTCTCCTATCCGCCAACGTTTCTGCTGCTGATCTACCCGATCGGCATGTTGTCGTTTGGTGCGGCCACGGTGGTTTTCTCTGGCTGCGGCATTGCGCTCTATCTGGGGATGCTCAACAAAACGCTGCGGTCGGCGCCAGACGCGCTGCGGCTGCCCTGGCTCATTCCGGCGGTTGCGTTTCCTGGTGTGTGGGTCACGCTGGTCACGGGGCAGAATTCGCTCTTCACCGCAGCAGTTGCGGGTGCGGCGCTGGTGCTGCTGCGGCGATCTCCGGTGGCGGCAGGTGCTTGCATCGCCATGCTGTGCATCAAACCGCAACTCGGCATCCTGTTCCCGCTATACCTGCTCTGCGAGCGCCAGTGGCGCGCACTCGCATCGGCGGCGTTCTTCTCGATGCTGACTTTGGTGGTGAGTTGGCTCGCATTTGGCACAGCCACCTTTGTTGCCGCCGCGAGAAGCATGGCCATGTTCCGCCACGCTATTGTCGAGAACGGTGGTGTGATCCTGTACGGCGCGCCAACGGTATTCGGCACGCTGCGGTCCGCCGGGTACTCGACCACGGTGTCATATGCGGCTCACGCCGGCGTGGCGATGCTGGTGATTGCGGTTTGTGTTTGGTTATGGCGCAGCACCTGCCGCTTTGAGTTGCGCGCTGCCTCACTGCCCGTTGCGACGCTGATGGTGCAGCCCTATCTCATCTACTACGACCTCGCCTGGCTCGCTTTGCCGATGGCTTGGCTTGTGGTCGATTTTGTGCGCCACAGCAGCAACCGATTCGAAAATGCGGTGCTGCTTGCCGCCTGGCTGGTGCCTGCGCAAGGCCTGTTCGCTGTGCTTTCGCACCGGACAGGGCAATGGGCGCCGATCGTGCTGGTGGCCTTGCTCGCCATCATCGTGAGGCGCGCGCGTGCGCCACAACGCGTGATCGCACCACACGAGAGCTTTGACGCTGCAACACCACCCGTTGCCGCGATTGGCGCACACGCATCCAACCCGGCGCAGGGGACAACGGCGTGAACAGAAGCTTTGAGGGCCTGCGCGGCATCGCGGCCTTGTTCATTGTTGTGCATCACATGTTCTGCGCATGGCCGCACCCGCTCTCTGCCAATGCCTATCTTGCGGTAGACCTCTTCTTTGTCTTGAGCGGCTTCGTCATCAGCAGCGCGTGTGGCCCGCAGTTGTCGAATCTCGCATCGCTGCGCACGTTCATGATCCGCCGCATTGGCCGTCTGTGGCCAACGCACATCGCAACCACGGTCCTGGCCCTCGTCGTGGCCCGCCATCTGCCGGCGTTTGGCGAGACGCTGGCACTCGCCACCATGTCGCAGGGCCTGAACGTCTTCCAGGCCGGCATCGGCAACGCCGTGAGCTGGAGCGCCAGCGACGAAATGTACGTCTACCTTCTGTTCGGTGCGGGTTGCATCCTGATGCGCGGCCGCACCCGCATGGTGGTATTCGCAGCGTTAGCCTTGACGGCGTGGGCGCTGGCCGCCTGGATCGAGATCGACCGAGCCTGTCTTCTCCAGGGCGGCTGCCTCAGTAAGTTGGTTCACCAATTCGGCTGGCTGCGGTGTATTGCAGGCTTCTTCATCGGTGCCCTCATTTATGAGTTCCGAGATCGCCTTATTACCTGGGCGAGCCAACCCGTCTTTCAGGTGACGGCGTTTTCAGCAGCGCTGTTCCTGCTCATTTCGGCAGATGCCCTTCCCGGGTCTGCACTGACCGCGCCACTGACGTTCGGGGCGCTGATCGGTGCGCTCATCAGTGACCGCGGCCCGGTCGCGCGCATCCTTCAAACACCGGCTGCGCAGTATCTCGGCAAGGTGTCGTACCCGCTGTACCTTACGCATGGCGTCATGCTGCCGCTTGTCGTAAGCATGCCGGCAGACGTCGCGCTCAAGCAGCAACTTGTCACCTACGCGCTATTTCTCTTCTGGGCGTTTGCCTCCGCCAGTTTGCTGCACAACTACGTCGAGTTGCCGTTTCGTAACCGGTTCAATCGGTGGGCTCAAGCCATGCCCGGCGCAGCCATACCCACCGCTCAAGGGGTTGCCGGCGTTAGGTTGCACGAGCACCAACACAGCGTCATTGGCAATCAGAACAAGCAAGCGTGAGATACACCAATGCGAACCACAGTCACAAGCCTGGAAGGTCTTCGCGGCGTGGCAGCACTGTTCGTCGTGTTCCACCATATGTGTTACGCACCACCGCATCGGCAATTTGACAGCGCATACCTCTGTGTTGATCTGTTTTTCGTCTTGAGCGGCTTCGTGATCTGTCGGGCCTATGGCGGGCAACTAGCGAGCCGGGCTCAGCTGCGCACGTTTGCCATCCGCCGCGTTGGGCGTCTTTGGCCAGCGCATATCGCAACGTCTGCACTGGCCATTGCCTTCGCTTATCGTGTTCCGTCGGTTGGCGAAGTGCTCGCGCTCGTAACCATGTCGCAAGGCTTGAACCTGTTCCCTAACGGCGTGGGCAACCTCGTAGGCTGGAGCATCAGCGATGAAATGTTCGTCTACCTCGCATTTGGTGCGCTCTGCTTCCTGCTGCAAGGCAAAGCGCGCATCGCGGGCTTCGCTGCGCTTGCTCTGATCGGATATGCGCTTGCCGTTTGGATCACGCTTAGCATCGATCGCTGCCTGCTCACCGGAAAGTGCCTTGGCATGACGTTCAACTTCGGCTGGACGCGCTGCCTTGCCGGCTTCTTCATAGGTGCGCTGATCTGCGAGTTCAGGGATCGGGTCGCGGCACTGGCGAGGGGACGCGCCATTCAGCTCACAGCATCGGTCGCATCGCTATCGATGGTTATGTTTGCCAATGATCTGCCCGGTTCGGCGCTGTTTGCGCCATTGGTGTTCGCCATGCTGATCGGGTCGCTGTTAGCCGATCGTGGCCCGATCGCAAACCTCCTCCAGACCCGCCCCGCACAGTATCTTGGCAAGGTTTCATACGCGCTCTACCTCGGGCATGGTGTCTGGTTCCTGCAGATGCTCGGCGCAACGACCGGCACTGGCCTCAACGACAGGCTCATTCCCTATGCGTTGTTCCTCTTCTGGACGTTCGGCATCGCACACCTGCTGCACAAGTACGTAGAAGTGCCGTTCCGAGACCGATTCAATCGGTGGGCGCAATCGAGTGCTCAGGCAACACCGGTCTACAGTCAAATCAAGGAACCGCAACAATAAGCAGGCGAGCGCTGCGCGTCACCAAAGCCGTTCTTCAACGCGTGGTTCATAGAAGGACCATGATCGGAGCGGCCGGCGCAGACACGAGACCATGCAACGCACGCCACATCGTGCCCGATCGCCGCGCGGGCCCCCTTCAGGACGTAAAACCACACGGCCCAGTCGCGGAACCAAAACCCGGAGCATCAATGCGACCAGAGCATGGACGGTCAGGTGACGCGCCGGGTCCGGTGTGGACTCCCCTGTGCCCAGACGCACCTAACCGCGCTGACCTCGCATCATCTGAATCACGCGCCGCTCACCTGTCAACCGGTTGCGCAGCCGGCGCTCCTGATAGCGGCGCTTCACCAGGTAGATCGGGCGCCCCTTGGCCTCGTCGTAGATGCGGCCAATGTATTCGCCCACCACGCCCAACCCGATCAATTGCAAGCCACCAAAGAACAGCAACAGCGACAGCAGCGAGGCGTAGCCGGGCACATCCACACCCAGAACCATCGTGCGTGCGATGATGTAGCTGCCGTACACAAATGCCAGGCTTGCAATGGCTAAACCGATATACGTCCAGCTACGCAGCGGCCAGGTGCTGAAACTGGTGATGCCTTCCAGCGCGAAATTCCACAGGCGCCAGCCGGAGAACTTCGACTGACCTGCGCTGCGTGCCTCGCGCTCGTACGGAACGATCACGGTGTTGAAACCCACCCACGCAAACAGGCCCTTCATGAATCGGTGCCGCTCGGGCAACTGCTTGAGGGCATTGACGACCGCACGGTCCATCAAGCGGAAATCGCCAACGTTTTCCGGCAGCTTCAGGTCGGACAACGTGTTGTGGACGCGGTAGTACGCGGCAGCAGTTACCCGCTTGAGGAAGGTGTCGCAGGCACGGCTGGCGCGCTGTGCGAGGACCACTTCTGCCCCCTTCTGCCAGTGTGCCACCAGGGTGGGAATCAGTTCCGGCGGGTCTTGCAGATCAGCATCGATTGGGATGACGGCATCGCCAAGTGCCTCGTCAATGCCGGCCGTCAGCGCGGCTTCCTTGCCGAAGTTGCGTGTCAGATCGATCACCCGTACACGCTCGTCCATGCGTGACACCGCGATCAACTTCTGCAGTGTGTCGTCCTTGCTGCCGTCGTTCACGCACACGATCTCGAACTGTGTGAACTCGATCGATTCCAGGATCGGCACGACCCGTGCAAAGAAGGACTCCAGCGCCTCGCCTTCGTTGTAGAACGGCACGACCAGCGAAAGCAGTTGGTTTCTTTTGGTATCCAACATCATTGTTCTCCCCGTCCAAGGCGCCTTGGCACGCGGCTGTGTAACGCGTTGCGTGTGCGCTCAAGATGAATACGGCGCGCGATATGCGCGAGTGCCAGAAGCAATACAAGCGGCATCAGCTGAAAGCCGAGTCGGTCAATCAGGAGCATTCCGCCCAGCGGCAGAAGCCACAGCAGGATCAGCCCTTCACGTTCACCGGGCAGCCACCCTTCCCGCCAGGCATGAGAGGCCAGCCAGGCAATGGCTAGACCCAGGAACGCCAGGTCGTAGTCGTACAGGTAGGGGCTGGCGAGCATGCTTGCCGTCAGCACAGCCGCGGCGCGCAATGCAAAGCTGCATGGCCGGCTCCAGGCGTACGCGACTGCGGCACAAGCCGTGAAGGCCCCCATCAGGTGCAACGCGTAGGCCAACATCACACTGCCGTGCAGCATCTTGACCATGGCAAAGAGGGTCGGCATGCGCTCCAGATGAACTGCGCCGGATTCCACTGCCGAGCGCGCCAACGCCGCGTTGTGCAGAAACGCAATGAACGACTGCGGGCCGAACGCTGCCAGCGCCAGCACTGCCAGCGCGAGTGAGGTCAGCGCCATTGCAATCAACGCTTTCCAGGATCTGGCGCACATCAGTGCCACCGGAAACATCACAGCCAGTTGCGGTTTCACCGTCAGCAAGGCCAGCAACATGCCCGCTGCGACCGGGCTAGCGGGCCGCTTTGGACGAGGGGAATGCAGCAACGTGAGCGCAAAGCCAGCACACGACGCCAGCAGCAACGCGTTTTGCCCCGTTGCCAGCACAACTGCAATCCCGGGAAAGGCCGCGCACGGCAGCCATGCCTGCCGCCAGGGCACGATCCGACTGACAACCCACAGGAAGCAGCCAACGCTCATACTCAGGAAGACGAGCACGGCAAGCCAGTACGGCAGCAGCGCGAAGGGCGCGACGAAGGGCAGGAACGTTGGCGGATAGAACCAGGGCAACAAGCCCTGGGTAGTCGCCACCAGAGGGACGGTGGCCAGCTCCAAACTGTGCAGCACGGCCACATCGTAGGCAGCGAGTGGGTGCCCTTGCAGCACCAACTGCGCGGCGCTCCAGAACACCAGAAAATCGCCGCCAAGCGGAAAGACGCCCGCGACCTGCAACACACTGGCGCGAACGGCCCAGATTACAAAGTACGCGACGTAGCAGGCCAGCGCAGCCATCGAGTACACGCGCACGCGGTCCGGGCCCAACCAGTGGCGAGCACCCGCGGCGGCCACTGGTGACGCCGTCGTCCCCTCGGGCGCCCTGTGCTTGAGAAGGTTCAAGGTGATGGCCATGGCGCCCTCACACCCGCGTTGCCACGCGACGCACAACAAGCGCCATCATGGCAATCAGAACCAGCGGCCCGATCTGCGGCAGTTTCAGATACGGATTGGCGTGCTCATAGATCGGCAGCAGCCAAGCCACAACGAGCAGCGCCCGCTCGCCGCTCGACAGGCCATTGCCACTGTCATCACGCACACCGTCGCCCACCAAACCGGCAATGGCCAGCCCCAGCCATGTCAGCTCGTAGTCACGCAGATATGGCGACACCATCAGCGTGGCAATCGCCAGCGCCGCAGCACGTAACTCAAACGCCGTCGTCCGCCGCCAGACATGGGCCATCGCGGCGGCCATCGCCAGCGCTGTCAGCACCTGTACGGCGTACGCACCGGTCACGCTCGCCCCGGCCAGCCGGGCGGCTGCGATGGGCGTTGGCATGCCCCACCATAGGTTGGCGCCACCCTCGATGAAGCTCGCCCGCACCCATTGCGCGTTGGCAAGGAACGCCGGCACCGTGCGCCAGCCGCAGACCAACACGCTGACACTCGCAAACGCCACGGTCGTGAGCAGCGCACTGGCCAGCGCCTTCCATGCACGCGATATCACCAGGGCCAGCGGGAACAACGCCGCCAGTTGCGGCTTGATGGCAAGCAATCCGATCAGCACACCGGCAAGCACGGGACGCTTGTTCAGGTGATACACGGCAGCCCCGGCCACACCGGCCGTCAACAGCGCGTTTTGGCCAGCAAGAATGGTGATGAGCGTTGCCGGAGCGGCCAGCACAGGCAACCACAACCCTTGGCGCCACGGGTGCTGTGCCCCCGTCAACATGCTGATCGATTTGAAATAGACGAGCCCCGTGCCGGCCAGGAACAGCAGATAGCTCAAAGTCAGCGGCATCAACGACAGCGGCAAGACCATCAGCAGAAAGGTCGGCGGATAGAGCCAGGGAAGGATCAGCTCGGCTCCCTTTCCCAACGTTCCATGCTCGGCAATCACCGCAGTCAGTTCGCGCACGTCGTATGCATGCAGGGGGCCCTGCGTCAGCGCGAGATGGGAGGCCCCCCAGAACGCAGAGAAATCCGTTCCAGGACGCGCCATCGTCACATCGGTAAAGCCGTTGCTCGTCCAGGCCCAGCCAAGCAGCAGCACGCAGAACAGAACCAGCAGCGCACCGCTGTAGGCGCGCACTCGGGCCAGGTCGATCCAGTGGCCAGCAGCATCCTCACCAGTTGCACGAGTTGCTGCAGCGGTGCTGCGCGCGGCTGGCAGACGCACAGATCTCTGGCTCATGCTGCTCCTCGCGTCGGTTCCGGGTGATGCGCCGCACACGATGTCTGCGCTGCGCTGAGTGGGGCTTCGTCACGCGCGCGACAGCTTCACGCCGCGTGCGGGTCTTAGAGCCCAGTCTTGTTCGCGCACTCGGATAAGGCAAGGCAGGGCACGCGCCTGCGGTCTGTGTTTAGCGCCGCCCGAGCGTCGAAATTGCATCGACGTTTCAGCACTGAAGCACGGGGACATTTCCCGCGATGCGTTGTGGCTACGGCCTTGCTGCGCGCAACCATCAGAGCGATACGCCAGGAGGATCGATCAACGTTTCCATCCGGAAACGTCGCCCGGCTATGGACACACCCTCGGCTGGGGCACTGTGAGGAGGCTCACGCAGACCCCCAGCCTACCCGACGGCGATTTCCACCATCCACTACGCTACCCCCCCACCTGTCCATTTGAATGAGGGCACCCCTGCGCTGCGTCATCCCTACGTAGCCTCATCCAAATCGACGTGCCACGCCACGCGTTTCCCCCTGGCAACCCCGCCCCCGAGAACGCGGCCCCCAATCACCAGGCACACGCCCCCGAATTCTGTCAGTCGCCCGCAAACCCTTGTCGCACATGGAAGTGCACGAGGGTGGCCCGGCTCTTGCCTATGCCAGATCGCAAGACATCGTCACCGCCGCCTTGAACGGGGAGCAGCAAGTTCACAGCAGAAGGCGAAGCGAAACGGAATCTCCAATTCAAAGCATCGAATTGAAAAAAGGGATCGAGACAAATGCCGGCCAACAACACGCTCACATCGCCCACACGGGACAGCACGCTGCGCAACACCGCACGGTGCGTGTCACGTGAGTTCCTGCGGGCAGGTGACGGCAGCCAAGGCTGCTGGCCCTTTCATGCTTGTGCCATCTGTGCGCCGCCGACATGACCTCTTTCATTCTGGCTTTTCGAACGCGCATTTTTTCCACCGAAGGAGATTGTCATGAACTACCTCAACGCACTCAAGCAATTCGCCCGTGACGAAGATGGCGTGACCGCCATCGAATACGGCCTGATCGCCGCCCTGATCGCAGTCGTGATCATCGCTTCGGTCAAGCTCGTGGGTCAGAACCTGAGCACGGTGTTCTCCAACATCGCCGCGGCACTGTAAGTGCACCGATGTTGCAAACGCGAGGCTCACTGCATTGATGCCCAGCAATGCATGCCAAGCGAGTGCAAGCGTGGGTCGCCACGAACATGGCAACCCACGCCCCAGCAACAACGGGCAAAACTTCTGCCAGGGTCAAAGGGAGATTGTCATGAACCGCTACAGCACGCTTCTACAGCAGTTCCTGTACGACGAACAAGCCGTCACTGCAATCGAATACGGCCTGATCGCGGCGTTGATCGCCGTGGTGATCATCGCTTCAGTTCAGCTCGTCGGCACGAATCTGAGTACGGTGTTCTCCAACATTGCAGCCGCGCTCTAGCGGACTGCCAACGCGGTCAGCTACCAGCGCTACACAGGAGACCAGCATGCACAAGCCAATCAACCCGAGGAAGTGGCTGCGCGACGATCAAGGTGTGACCTCGATCGAGTACGCACTGCTGGGTTCGCTTATCGCAATCGTCATTCTCGGCTCCGTCGTGGCGCTGGGTAGCAGTGTGAAGTCTCTCTACGAAATGATCGCTGCGGCCATCCCGTGATGCTGCGCTGCACCGAACAACTACAACTTTTGCACGACCCGACCCCATTGAACTGAACACGCAACCGCACCAAAGAACCCGAGGACACCATGAACGACGCCACCCTGCTCTCGCCAATGATTGCCCCCGTTGCCATGGGCGTGGCGCTGATAGCGGCGGCCATCGACGCGCAGCATCGCCGCATCCCGAACTGGCTGACCTTCGGTGCATGGCTTGCGGCGCTGCCGTTGCAGGTCGCAATCCATGGCTTCGGCAATGGCGCGCTGGAGTGGACGTGCGGCTGGCTTACGGGCCTGGCGATCTTCCTGCCCTTCTATCTGCTGCGCGGCATGGCTGCGGGCGACGTGAAGCTCATGGCCGCCGTAGGTGCCTGGCTTGGTGCGTTCATGGCTTTTGAGATTGCAATGGCCACGTTCGTGATCGGTGGCATCTGGGCGCTGGTATTCACCCTCCGGCACAAGCGCATGGCGCAGCTGCGCCGGAACCTGCGCGACGTCCTGTTGACGTCGGGGCAGGTCAGCCGGGAAGCCGGCGCGCCAACGCCGCAAGCCGATGCCTCTTGGTCGGTGGGCACGTTGCCGTACGGCGTTGCGATTGCCGCCGGCACGATTGCAGTCTTGTTTGCATCGGCCTGATGCGCGCAATTTGCACATCTTGGCGCGCACTTCGTATTCACTCAGCCAAACGGTGATGAAGATGATCGGGGACCAAAGAATCGAGCACACAGAATTCGGGCACGCCCAACATGCGCCGCGCTCGCTCGAGGCCGTGCCATCGCCCACCGGGCTGGACGCCGCCCGTCGCGAGCCCGCTGCCCCTTGGCACATCCTGCCCCGCACCGTGGCCGAAACGGGCCTGGACATCTCGTTGCTGCTCGGCCTGCTCATGAAAGTGGCCTACCTGCATCGCAGCGCCACGCTGGTCATGCTGATGGACACCATCAAGCTGCCCGCCATGGTCATCAATGAAGTGGCGGCCTACGCTGTGCGCGAGCGCATGCTGGAAGTCGCCCACCGTGGCGCCAACGACCTGGACGTGCGCTTTCACCTGACCGACGCCGGCTATGTACGCGCCGCTGAATTCACTGCGCGCTGCAGCTATGTCGGCGCCGCGCCCGTCACGCTGGAAGCCTATGTTGAATCCGTTCAACGGCACTCCATCCAGTTCGCATCGTTGTCCAAGACTGATGTCACCACCGCCTTCAGCACGTTCGTGATGCCGCCGGACCTGCTCGACGATGTGGGCGTCGCACTGAACACGAGCCGCGCGCTGATGCTCTACGGCCCTGCCGGCGGCGGCAAGACCTATCTCGCCCAGCACCTCGGGATGCTGCTGCCCGGCGCCGTGCCGGTGCCGCACGCCATCACGATCGCGGGCGAGATCATCCAAATCTTCGACCCACTCGTGCACGTGGCGCAGGAAGACGAAGAAGGCCCCGTGGCCCGGCGCCCGCTGGATCGCCGCTGGCAGATGTGCCATCGGCCCGCGGTGCTCTCCGGCGGCGAGCTGACGCTGGAGATGCTCGAGCTGCGCTATGACGGCACGACCGGCTTCTATCAAGCGCCCCCGCACATGAAGGCCAACTGCGGCATCTACATCGTCGATGACCTTGGCCGCCAGCAAGTGGGCGTGAGCGAACTGCTCAACCGCTGGATCGTGCCGCTGGACCGCCGCGTCGATATGTTCTCGCTGCGCAATGGCGTTCGGTTTTCCGTGCCGTTCGATGTTTGGCCGATCTTCTCGACCAACCTTGAACCGGCACAGTTGGGTGACGACGCCTTCCTGCGCCGGCTCGGCAGCAAGCTTTACGTAGGCCCGCTCTCGGTGGCCGACTACCGCGAGGTCTATCTGCGCGCTGCGCAGGATCTCGGCCTGCAGAACGCAGATGCCGCCTTCAATTACCTGCGCGAAGCGCTGCACGAGGGCAGCGGCAAACCGTTGCTGGCCTGCATTCCGCGCGATCTGCTGCGCCTGGTGGCCTCCGCCGTCCAGTACCACGGTGGGCCGTCCGAGGTGACCGCAGAGGCGCTGCGCCGGGCATGGGACATCTACTTCTGTTCGCACACAGATTTCAAGACAACCGATTCCATGAGTGCGGGCATGGGCTGGCGGCAGGACAAGCAGGCTCGCACCTGAGCCTTGCCGATCCGATCCGCTCTATTGATCTCAGAAGGGGGAACTCATCATGAAAAACGCGCGTGCAATCGTGATGCTGGTCGTCGCATTGGTAGCGGGGATCGCGGCCGTTGTCTCTGCATCACGCTGGCTGTCTCAGCAATCATCCAGCTCCGTCAAACAAGTCGCGGTGGCCGCCAGCGACATGGATCTTGGCCAACCGCTGGGCAATGAGCAATTGCGCATGGTCAGTTGGCCAGCCGGCAGCCTGCCACCGGGCACGTTTGACGATCCCAAGGCGCTGCAAGGGCGCGTGGTGCGCGCAAGCCTGCAGAAAGGCGAACCGATTCTGGAAAGCAAGCTTGCACCCATCGGTACCAAGGGCGGGCTTTCTGCCGTCATCGCGGAAGGCAAGCGCGCCATTACCGTACGTGTGAATGACGTGGTGGGCGTAGCGGGCTTCGCATTGCCCGGCAACCTGGTCGACGTGATCGTCAACACCAATGAAGAAGCGAAGAGCGCGAACAACAATAACAACAGCATCTCCAAGATCGTGCTGGAAAAGATCCTGGTGCTGGCAGTCGCACAGCAAGTCAGCCGCGACGACACGCAACCCAAGGTCGTCAACGCGGTCACGCTGGAAGTGACACCCGATCAGGCAGAGAAGCTCGATGTGGCACGCAGCGTCGGAACGCTCTCGCTGGTGCTGCGCAATCAGGTCGACGTGGCCGCCACGGCAACCGGCGGCGCCACCAAGGGCACCTTGCTGGGCACGCCCGCAGCCGAGCCCGCACCCAAGGTGGTGATGGTCAGCACGACGCGTGCAACCGCCAAGGTGCGCCACGTTGCCTCGGGCCCGATCCGGCAACGCGACTGCATCGGTGTACTGGCGGGCGTGCAAGGCAGCATGGAATGCTTCTGACCCGCCATACCTGACAGTCCTTCAACACGCATTGCAACGTAGAGGTTAACCAGCCACAGCGTATCAACCGCATTTTCATCCTGTGCAGCAGACCCTCGGGGGGGGAGATATGAAGACGAACCAAAAAACCAATGTCGCCACTGTCGCGCCACGTAGCGGACAGATCCTCGGCAGCACACGCCTGCTCGTCCTGGCAAGTGCCGCCAGTGCCATGCTCTGCATGCCAACGCACGCGACAGCACAAACGGCCATGGAAGCAGGTGCCGTAGCCAAGTCCACGACGGCACCGGTCGTGATGCAGTCCCGCGCCGGAGCATCCGCGCCAGTGCAGATGACGATCAGCATGAACCCGGCGCTGGCGACTGCGCCGGTGGCTGACGTACGGGGCCCCAACTGCATAGGCGCCGTGCGCGGCGAAAGCAGCGTAGTGGTGCCTGTTGGCAAGTCTTCGCTCATCTCGCTACCGGAGCCCGTGCGCAATCGCACCCTCGGCAATCCAGCCGTGGTGCAGGCCACCATGGTGTCGCCGCAATCGATGTATCTGCTGGGCCGCAGTGTGGGCACCACCAACATGATCGTGCAGGGTCGCAGCGGCGCCTGCAGCATCGTCAATGTAGTGGTCAACGCAGATGCAGGGGGCTTGCAGACCTCGCTCGCACAACTGATGCCAGGGGAAAGCAAGATTCGTGTGATGACCGCGGCTGACAGCCTTGTGCTCGCCGGCAACGTGTCGAGCGCACAGGCCGCGCAGCAAGCCATGGAAATCGCACACGCCTATGCAGCCTCCGCACAGAGTGGCGCAGACAAGGGCGGTGGCGCAGCCGGTGCACCCGCAGGCGGCAGCGGCGCCAGCGTCATCAATATGATGATCGTGGATACGCCGCAGCAGGTCATGCTGGAAGTGAAGGTGGCGGAAGTGTCGAAGACCCTGCTGAACCAGCTGGGCTCGGCACTCAATGTCCAAGGCGGATTCGGCTCGTGGAGCGGCGGCCTGTTGACCTCCCTGTTGACCGGCTCGTCTACCGCGCTTTTTGGCAACAAGGCGAACAACCGGCCCTTCCAGGTTGAGCTGGATGCGCAAAAGAACGACAGCCTGGTGAAGATTCTTGCCGAGCCGAATCTCGTCACGCTCAGCGGGCAGGAAGCCAGCTTCCTGGCTGGCGGCAAGATCTACATCCCGGTTGCGCAGAGCAGCAGCTCAGGCGGCGCACCCACCATCACGCTGCAAGAAGAGGAATACGGCGTTGGCCTGAAGTTCACGCCAACCGTGATGGCCAATGGCCGCATCAACCTCAAGGTGGCACCGGAGGTGTCGGAACTCTCGCCCACGGGCGCAACTGTCACTGGTGCCAACACGAACGGCCAGACCATCCTGCCGCTCATCACCACGCGGCGCGCGTCCACCACCGTGCAGATGCGTGACGGAGAGAGCTTCGCCATCGGTGGGCTGCTGCAAGACAACGCACGCGGCTCGCTGAAGGCATTGCCTGGCGCGGGTGAAATCCCCGTCCTGGGCACGCTCTTCCGCAGCACGCAGTTCCAGCATGATCTGACGGAGCTGGTCATCGTCATCACGCCGCGACTGGTGCAGCCAATGCAGACAGCCTCGTATCCGCTGCCGACTGACAGCTTCTCAACGCCCAACGAGCTTGCCGTCTACCTGACGGGCAACATGGAAGGCTCCGGCCCCAAGAACCGCGCAGCCAAACCAGCAACGGCCGCTGCACCTGCCACGGCACCGCAGGCACCCGCACAGGCACCGAGCGCACCCACTGCGCCCAGCTCGCAGGCGCCGATGCCGGCTCCGGTTGCGCCCGCTCCGGTGGCCCAGGCCATCCCTGCCCCGCGCACTGAGGTGAGCATCGCCCCGCCAACGCAGCCGGCAAACGTCACGCCAGAAAAGCCGGCGGCCACGCTACCGGTTGCAGAGGCCGCGCCCGCCACAACATCGGCCCCGGCGCCCACGGACGACAACGCCGCGCGTGTTGCCCGAATCGAAGCCACCGCAGCACGGCTGGCCCAGGCCAGAACCAAGACGCAGGGCCGGCAGACGGCAGTGGCCGATACGACCACAACCCCGCAGACACGCTAACCCGGGAACCATGTGGAGATATGCCATGAACACCAATCTCAAATACCTGCAACGCGCCGCACTCGTGATCCTGGCTTGCCAGGCCCTGACTGCCTGCATGACCACGACACCCAACTGGGACAAGCACTTCGGCGAGGCCGTCACCAGCGTCAAGCAAGCACAGGTGATCAATCCCGACGCACCGGCCGGGTTGCCCGCGCTGAATGGCTATGACGGCAAAGCCGCAGTGGCCGCCATGAGCAACTATGACCGCTCGATGACCCGCTTCCCCGCTGGGGGTACTGGCACCGGCAGCGGTGGGTACGGCGGATTCGGCAGCGGCGGGTACGGCGGTAGCGGGATGTCCGGTAGCTTCTCACGCTGACAGCACTTGGCGGGTGCCCAAACAGCATCCGCCATCGCCAGCCTGATACCAGGCCAGCCCTGTCACGGCGCGATGCAACGACATACAGAACACACGATCGAACGGGGAGCTTTGCCATGCTCAAGATCTTGATTGCCTCCGAAGACGGTGAACGCCTGGCGGACCTTGCACGCCTGGTAGCCGCCGCCGGCAGCTACCAGGTCATGCACCTGCATGCGGCACCGGGCAGCCTGTCCACGCATGCCTGCCAACTGCGCGGCGCGGATGCGCTCATCATCGACCAGCCAAGCAGTGGCCCCAGCCAGATGCTGAGCATCGAACTGCTGCGGCAGCAGTTCGCTGACCTGCCCTGCATCCTCGTCACGCAAACCCAGGAGCGCGACGACCTGATTCGCGCGCTGCGCGCCGGCGTCAGTGACATACTGACTTGGCCGCTGGAACGCGCCCAACTGACGACAGCGCTCACGCGGCTGGAAACCAGCCACATCCCGAGAACGCGAGAGGAAGCGCGCGTGATTGCCTTCATCTCCAGCAAGGGCGGCGCCGGTTCCAGCTTCATCGCCAGCAACGTCGGCTACACGCTGGCAGCACACGAACACAAGCGCGTGCTGTTGATCGACCTGAACACGCAGTTCAGCGACACGCACTTTCTGGTGAGCAACAAGACACCACCCGCCACGCTGTCCGAAGTGTGCGCACAGGTCGACCGCCTGGACGATGCCTTCCTGGAAGCGTGTCTGACACGCGTGGCGAAGGACTTTGACGTCCTGGCCGGCGCCAGCGACCCCATCAAGGCGGGCGAGATCAAGAAGGACAAGATCGAGTACGTGCTCTCGCTGGTGTCACCGATCTACGACTTCATCCTGGTGGACGTCGGGCAAGCAATCAACCCGCTGTCGATTGCGGTGCTCGATCACTGCGACCAGATCTGCGTCGTGGTCCAGCCGACCATTGCCTTTGCGCGCACGGGGCGGCGCCTGCTGGATATCCTGCACGGACTGCATTACCCCGCCGAAAAGCTGCGCATCCTGGTCAACCGGCATGGCAAGCGTGACGAGCTACCACGCAGCACGCTGGAGCAAGTCTTCGGACAGAAGCTCTTTCATGTGCTGCCCGAAGATGCGGCCTCGGTGGATGACTCCATCTGCCAGGGCATGCCCATTGCCCAGCACCACCGCAGCAGCGCCATGGCCAAGGCGCTCATGGCCTTAGCCAACGTCTTCGCCACAGCGCGCGAGAACGATCGTCACGCATCGCAAGAGAAGGGCTTCTCCTTGAGCAAGTTCTTCTCGCGGGCCAAGACGTCGTCTCCGAACATTGCCTAAGTTTCTCCTGTCCATTTCGCCAGTCAGACGGAGCCCATCATGTCGATCCGCGAACAACTCTCCCGCCCGGACCACGCGCCGATGTCCATGAACGGACACGCACCGTACCACCACAGCGTGGCGGGCCATCCGGCCTATCGGGACTTCAAGAAAACCGTGCACGAAGTGGTGCTGGACCGCGTGGATCTGGAACGGCTGGCCCGGTTCCCGACCGAGCAGGTGCGCCACGAGATCGGCGCCCTGGTCAACAACATCATCGACGAAGAAAAGCTGCTGCTCAACGACACCGAGCGCCGGCAGATGACTACCGATGTGTATGACGAGATGTTCGGCTTCGGCCCGCTGGAGCCGCTGCTGCAGGACCCAACGGTGTCCGACATCCTGGTCAACACGGCAAAGCAGGTCTACGTCGAACGCCGCGGCAAGCTGGAACTTACCGACGTCACCTTCTACGACGATGCGCACCTGATGAAGGTGATCGAGAAGATCGTCTCGCGCGTGGGCCGTCGCATTGATGAAACCAGCCCGATGGTGGATGCGCGGCTGCCCGATGGCTCGCGGGTGAACGCCATTATTCCGCCCTCGGCCATCGATGGCCCGCTGCTCTCGATCCGCCGGTTTGCGACCAACCCGCTGCAGGTCTCGGACTTGATCGATCTCAAGACACTCACGCCGCCCATGGCCAAGCTGATGCAAGCCTTGTCGCAAGCCAAGGTGAACGTGCTGGTGTCGGGCGGCACGGGCAGCGGCAAAACCACACTCCTGAACATCCTCTCGGGCTTCATCCCGGCCGACGAGCGGATGGTCACCATCGAAGATGCCGCAGAACTGCAACTGCGCCAACCGCACGTGCTGCGCCTGGAAACGCGCCCGCCCAACATCGAGGGTAAAGGTGAGATCACGCAGCGTGCACTGGTGCGCAACGCCCTGCGCATGCGGCCAGACCGCATCCTCCTGGGCGAAGTGCGCGGCGGCGAGGCCCTGGACATGCTCAATGCCATGAATACCGGCCACGAAGGGTCACTCACCACCGTGCACGCCAACACCCCGCGCGATGCGCTCACGCGCATGGAAAACATGGTGAACATGGCGGGCCTGAACCTGCCACCCAAAACAATCCGGCAGCAGATCGCTTCGGCCATCACCGTGATCATCCAGGTTGCGCGTTTGACGGATGGGCGCCGCAAAGTCATAAGCATCCAGGAGATCACCGGCATGGAAGGTGATGTCATCAACATGCAGGAAATCTTCACCTTCCAGCGCACGGGCATCGCGCAAGACGGCTCCGTCAAGGGGCTCTTCCGCGCCACGGGGGTCTATCCGAAATTTGCCGAGCGGCTGCGCGTGTTCGGGGTGGGCTTGCCAGACGAGACCTTTGACCCGCAAAGGCACTTTGAGGTCTAAAGGCTTGAAGTCAAAGCCACCACCAGTGTGGTCCAAGCGCGATCTAGAAACGGGGGCACCCTAAATGAACGAAATCTTCTACGCGTTCGCAATCCTGCTGTTCGCGGCCGTCGTGCTCTGCATCGAGGGGGTCTACCAGTGGTGGAACAACTACCACGGCCCCGAGGCCAAGCGCGTTGATGCCCGCATCCGTGCGCTGTCCGCGGGCGGACACGTCGGCACCGAGCAGCTCTCGATTCTCAAGAAACGCCTGCTGAGCGAATCACCGCAGTTCCAGCGCTGGTTGATGAGCCTGCCCCGCGTGAGCACGATCGACCGTTGGCTGGAGCAATCCGGCAGCGCTTGGTCGGTTGCGCAGCTCCTGGGATACACCATCCTGATCGGCGTCGGAGTACTGGCAGTCGGTGCGTTGCTGCCGTTCCCGTTTGGCATCGTGACGGCCTGCGCGCTGCTCATGTCTGCGCTGCCGGTCTTGCACATCGCATCGCAGCGGCGCAAACGCCTGAAGAAGCTGGAGGCGCAGCTTCCCGACGCGGTGGACATGATTGCCCGTGCACTGCGTGCCGGCCACTCCTTCGCCAGCGCGCTGGGCATGGTCGGGCAGGAGATCAAGGAGCCGATGGGCCCCGAGTTCCGCACCACATTCGAAGAAATCAACTACGGCGTGTCGCTCGATGAAGCCTTGACCAACCTCGCCAAGCGAGTGCCCGTCAATGACCTGCGCTACTTCGTGATTGCCGTGCTCATCCAGCGCGAAAGCGGCGGCAACCTGGCGGAGATTCTCGACACCATCGGCAACCTTGTGCGCGAGCGCCTGAAGCTGTACGACAAGATCCGCGTGCTGTCAGCCGAAGGGCGGTTGTCGGCATGGATTCTCGGGCTGCTGCCCTTCGGCACCGCCGGCATGATCCTCATCGTCAATCCGGACTTCATGAAGGTGCTATGGACGGACCCGATGGGGCTGAAGATGATCGGCCTGGCAATGCTCAACATGGTGATGGGGCTGATCTGGATGCGCAAGATCATCCGCATCCGGGTCTGACGGACGTGCGATATGCAGCACAGTGACCTGACCTGACAACGTGACCTCGTTTTCTTGGGGGGAGACGATCATGCAAACGCTCTATTCCAATCAATATTTCATTCTGGCCCTGATCTTCGTGGCTGCCTTTGGCGGTGCACTTGGGCTGCTGCACCTGTTCTCTGCGAACCGCGCGCGCGGCCGGATGCAACAGATCGGCGGCCAGACCGTGGGCGCAGACCTGGCCGGAGTCCCCGACCATGCCTGGGTAGAGAAACTGGCCACCTGGGCCAAGCCGGTCTCGCAACTGTCGTTGCCCAAAGACGGCTGGGAGAACTCGCAACTGCGCATCCGCTTCATGAATGCCGGCTGGCGGCAACCGTGGGCGCCGTCGCTGTACTTTGGTGTGAAGACGGTGCTGGCGATCCTCTTCCCGCTGACGGCACTGCTGGTGCTGAGCAGCCGGCCGGAACATCACGACCAGGAGGTGGTCCTCGCTGTTCTGGGGCTGCTGAGCGCCATTGGCTATTACTTGCCCAACGCGGCACTGGCACGCAAGGTCGAGCATCGTCAGCGCGATGTGTTTGAAGAGTTTCCCGATATGCTCGATCTGCTCACGGTGTGTGTAGAAGCCGGGCTCGGCCTGGACGCGGCCATGATGCGTGTGTCGGACGAACTCGCGCTGCGCTGCCCCGTGATGGCCGAAGAAATGGAACTCACGCTGCTGGAACTGCGTTCCGGGTTCCCCAAGGAAAAGGCACTCACCAACCTGGCGCTGCGCACCGGTGTGGAAGACGTCGACCGGTTTGCATCAATGCTGATCCAGGCAGACCGTTTCGGTACCAGCCTTGCCGACTCGCTGCGCGTGTTGTCCGACATGCTGCGCACCAAGCGCCGCATGCGTGCCGAAGAACAGGCCGCCAAGATCGCGCTGAAGCTGCTCTTCCCGCTGATCTTCTTCATCTTCCCGACGCTGCTGCTGGTGTTGCTCGGCCCAGCATTCATCCAGATCTACCGTGTGCTGCTGCCGACCATGACAGGCTCGGGAGGCTGACATGCACGCGCGAATATAGCTGGTGGTGAAGGCCCCCGGACTATCACCTGGCGTATGTGCTAGCGCGGTGGTCCTGTTCCCGGACGCGCGCCGGGTTTTTTCCTTTGTATCTTTAGCGTTTGGGATTGGGCTTCGTGTTGCTGGCTTCGGCTTCGAGGTTGCGCTTAGTGGTGTGCCTTCCCTTCGCGCGCTACCGGGGCGGGCGTTTGTGGCCCATCCCTGTTTCATTCCCTACCGGGGCTGACTCACTGTCTTGCCAAAGAAAGCCGGCAAAGATTGATGCGCCCGAGATAGCGACTTCGTCTTGCATTTCTGTCACCAGGGAAAGGGTGGGAAAGTCGCTTCGCTCAGACAGTTCCCCACCTTTTTCCCGGCCGCTTGCAGAAATTCAAGGTGCCATCTCGGCAAGGAAGTCAAAGGCCAACCCCTCTGGACGCCAGCCCAAACAACAAGGCCAACCTCACGATGAGCTGGCCTTTTTCTCGGGTGCGCCGAACATGGCACCAGAACTAAAAATCCACTCCACCTACACGGCGACCAAAGCAACGCCGAACTCTCGACGGTTTGGCCGTCCCTGCCATTGATGACGCCTTGGATTCTGTTGCTGGGAGAAAAGAAGGAAGGAGAACTGCCTGAGCACAGTGAGTTTTTCCCTTCCCCTCACTACGACATAAATTCAAGAAGGCTTTCGCCATCTCGGGCACATCTATCTTTGCCGGCTTCCCTTGGCAAGACCAAGAAAGTGGTTCAGGCCCGGCAGGGAACGAAAAAGGGGATGAACCACCAGGCCCATCCCCCACAAAAAAAGTGAACCCGACCAACGCCATTCAGGAGCAAACACTACTGCTATTAGGATCCTGCCCCATGACCTCTCGCGGCAAGTAAGTGGAAAACCCGGGCACAGCGAGCTGAGAAAAGCCAATCCAGGTAGCAGGCGAATAAGGCGCCACCGTCATACCGGTCACGCTGACTGCAACACCACCGCAGCTCGTAGCATCACAACTGGTGCTCACCACCCCACTGGTGTCGTACCACTGCACTGACACATTCGCAGACGTGAGCGTCGGAAGAATGGTCTGCATCTTGCTCAACACAGATGTCGAGCCCTGCCCGCAGACCACCGCCTGTCGCGCCCCCCAGCGCGTCGCTTCTCCCACGGCGTTCCAGGTAAAGAGAATGCGCCCAAAGTCGAGGATGCCAAGCAGCACCGTCAGAAAGAGCGCCACCACAATGGCGAACTCAACCGCCGTCGTACCTTTCTGATGTTTATTCATAGGACTGCCTCATGGTCACTGAGATGTTCCCAAACGGGAACGAGGTGATCGACCCGGTGCCGCCCGCATAGAAACGCAGGAACGCCATCATGTCGATCACCGGGTTGAACGTGTAGCCCGAGATCGTGACGGTGACGGTGTTGATGGCAGGGTTGGTCCCTTGTGCAATGTTGGACGTGCAGCTCGTGTTGGACGCATCGCATATGGAAACCATGCTCGACGTCAGCCCCGGTGCCAGCGGCACTTGCGTGCTGCCGACCGTCGGCGTGCCATAGACCGCCAGATTTGTTGCAGTCGTATAGGAGGTCGTGTTGCCGGCGGCCTGCGTGCTCAGGTAACGGGTGGCGTCTCGTGTGGCCTTGGCCAAGGTGTTGTACGTGTAGATGGCCCGGCCGAACTCCGTTACCGCAAAGGTGATGGCAAGCAGCAGGCTGAGCATGATGGCCAGTTCGACCAGCGCCACGCCATGTTGTCGTTGTCGCGTCTTCATGGTTCGCTCCTACTGCACCAATGCTGGAACCAAGGGGCCCTTGCTGCCGCCCGCCAGGCCACTGGGTGAACACGGGCTGCTGGTGCCCCCTGCGTTGCCCAGGAACTCAAACTGCGGCGTGTTGTGGACACCGTCAATGGGCTGCAACATCAGCATGCAGGCGTAGTCGATGATCTTTGACGCGGATGAGATGACGGGTACTAGGACAACGCGCCGATTCACCCCATAGGTGGCCAAATCGCCACTGTTCCCGCTGGTGGCGAGGCTCTTGTAGCCGCCCTTGACGTTGAGCCCGGTGATCTTGTCGCCGCCGGTGACACTCGTCCCGGTATCGTCGTAGTTGGCATAGGCAAGCCGTTTGCTCTTGAAATTGGCAGCGCTCGGGTCGGAGCCCGCAGCAGGTGTGCCGCTGTAGGCGTTCTGCGGCACCGTGTTCGTCCAATTGGTCGACGTATAGGAGTAGCCCGTGAAATCCGGCTGCAGTTGCGATGCGTTTGACTTGTTCTTGTAGATGCCAAAGCGCCCGTTCCAGTTGTCGTCAACAGAGACCTTCGCACCAGGTGTCCCCAACTGATCACCGATCTTGGAATTGCAATAGCCCTGATCCATTTCGGTTTTCGTCTCGTTGGCATTGGTGGAGCCGTCGAGGTTGTACCAACCCATCTCGCCCGGTGTAGTGGACCCGCCGGAGTACAGCATGCTGACCCACTCACCGATCTGGAAACCATAGTTGGGAGCCGTACCCCCGGATTTTGGGATCAGGGCCACTGGAATGGGGCACGTGCTCTGCGCATGTACACGCGTGGCCACCGCCAGCGCAGCAACGGCATTGCTGGTGGCACCACCAACGAACTTGATCAGGCGTGCCGTGATCCCGCTCTTGGTATGCGTGCACTTGACATAGCTCGACGAACTCGACGCCACGCCGGCCGCGCTGTAGGTGCCGTTCAGGGCCGTGCTGAACGTGACATCCGCGTTCGCCAACGATGCGGACGATGCTTGGTAGACGACGCGGTTGGCGTTGCCCGCTGTCAGCCCCGCATTCGTTGCCCGAGTCAGTGCATCCGATGCACCATCCAGTTCCTGCGCCGCTGACAAGGCACAGCTATCCACCGCTGACTGAAGCTCCGTCTTGGCCACGAACAAGCCACTCAAGTCGATGACCAGGCCTGCCATTCCCAGCAACACGGCAAGGGTCAAGCCGACCATTGGGAGCACCGCCCCTCGTTCTCTCTGTTTGGTATGCGCGCGCATATGCCTTCGCCTCCGCCGGTGTGAGTGGCTATCGGGCGTTGTACTGACTACCTGCCGCGGCTCGCCGGTCGCTTGCAGATTTCCCCGTCCCTTATCGTCAGTTGTAGCCGCCACAGACGCAGTCCGAAACTGGCCGTAGGTATGATTCAGCGATGAAACGCGAAGCCGCTTGGTGGCTTGCATTGCGGGCGGTTTGTGCAGGCAGCCCATGTTGCCCTCCGCTAGCGGAACGTCCAGAACCGATGCAATAAAAAGGTGAGCGGCGGCACCACCGACAAGATCGCCGCAAGCCCGACCCAGTAGCTCAGGCCCAACGTCTGGGCTAGCCACGAGATCGCAAGCGTCAGCGCCAAGCAGAGCAGCGAGACGGCGTAGAAGCGCAAGAAGTTCGCGCGTCCGGGCTTGGCCGAAAAGCTCCACAGCGCGTTGAGCAGGTACGAGCAGACGTTGGCGCAGATGAACGCAACGCCGTTGGCCGTCACCTGAGAGGCAGAAAAACCGTTGATGAGCGTGGTGGCGATGGCAACATGCATGCCGGTGGCCACAACACCGGAGACCCCGAAGCGGAACACGCGGGTCACCATCGTGCGGTCCGGCAACCGCCGTACAAGCGTGGGCGGCAGCACACCCGCCAATGCGTTCATGACGCCCGATTCAGCGTGTCGCATGATGTCCCCCCGTCCCTCTGTCACCATTCTTGGTGGCCCGAGGCAGGGGGGAAATCGATCAAACGGATGACGAAGCAGCCGGGAATTAGACGAGCGTGACGAGCGGAGTGCGTGACGCGTCAGTCCGCGTCGCCGTTGTCACTGCCGCCGTGCGTGCGGTCAAAGCGGCGCAGCGTGTCGATGCGCTCGCGCGTCAGCGGGTGAGACGAGAAGAACGCCGAGGCATCGTCATCGCTGGCGGCGTCGGCCTTCTTCGTGGCATCGGCCTTGCGCGTGCCGCCATGCGTGTCTTCCAGCGCCTGCAGCACGTCGGCAAACGCACCGACGGACAAGCCGTTCTCCTGCAGCAGCAACGCGGCATAGTGGTCGGCGTCGCGCTCGTAGTCACGCGAATAGCGCAGCGTCAGCAGCGCCGCCGGCACGCCTGACAGAATGGTCGAAACATCGCCAAACAGCAGCGCCGCCGTGGCTCCAATGGCCGACGACTGAATCACCTGCCGCAGCCCGTGGCGATATTCAACGTGACCTGCCTCGTGCGCCAGCACACCCGTCAGGCCATCGCCCTCACCCACCAGCTTGACCAGCGCGTCAGTCACGACAATGTCGCCGCCGGGCAGCGCAAAGGCATTGGCGCCGATGTCGGCATCACGAAAAACAATGTGATACGTGTGCGTGGCCTGCGGCGGCCTGTGCAGGGCGGCAAACCGTGCACGGATGCGGTCTTGCTGCGCGGCGGGCAGCTTGCTGGGCCGGAGCCAGCGCTCGTCCATGGCTTTCAGCGTGCTGCGCCCGAGCTGTGCCTCGGCGCGCTGCGGCACCATATTGGCCACCACCTTGGCGCCCCACGGCAAGCCGTAGCGATAGCCCAGCGCCAGCACCACCACCATGGCCAGCAGCGAGCCCAGCGCCAGCTTCCAGCTGTTCTGCGCCAGCACGACCCAGCCCTCGCGATAGCCGGTGCGATGCAGCAGCGCATTCAGCGATGCCTGCTCCGCCGGGTCGGTGATCTCGCAAAACGCACCGTCCTCGAACGTAATCAAGCGCGGTGCATGCTTCACGCGCTCCGACACCCGCAGCGTAGAGAGCGGCGCGCGGCGCAGCGCCGTGCCCTCCGCGTCGAACAGCACCGCCTCGCCCGCCTCGACGGCAAGGCGCACGGGTTGCGCCCGCGAGGTACGGCCGTCGAAGTAGGTCGCGATAATCACAGGGGTTGCCTTTGCCTGCAGCGCGCTTACAGCGCGATGTCGATGTCGTACCAGTCCACCGTGGCGTCGCCCAGGGCGCTCACCTTGGTGGTCTCGCCAGCAACGAAGGTGTCGAGTGAGCCCGACGCAAACATCGTCACGGATTCGAGCTTGTAGCGTGCAGTACGCACCCGTGCAAAGGGCGTGAACAGGCCGACGGTGATCACGATCATCACGGCGTTCGACACGAAGATCCAGAACAGCTTGCCTGCACCGACCTGGCTCTGAAAGCGGTGCGCGCCCAGCGTCGTGTTGCTCCACACCAGGTTCTGCAGGCGCGACAGAACGTACGGGGTCAGGAACAGCATCGCCGCATACATGAACAACCCGATGACGATGAAGCCGAAGATCTGACCTATGCCCGGCGCGCGATGGAACGACACCCCCAGCAACAGCGACAGCACACCAGCCACCACGACGGCGAGCACCGCCAGCCCGAAGGTGCGCAGATACACGCCGTAGAAGTTGCCCGGCGTGCCCGAGAAATCAAACGATGCGGTACCGAAGCGCGTGTTCTTGTGCTGATAGCGCTTGAAGCGCTGATGCGCCAGCGGCGCCAGCAGGTAGAGCGAAAACACGCTTAGGATCGGCCACACCAGGAACACCATGTAGCCCTCGGCATCCTTGCCAGTAAAGGCGAAGCGCAGGCCACGATAGCTGGAATTGGCCATACGGAAACGCAGCGAGCGCACGAGCAGCCACGGAAACGCAGCGGCCATCAGTGCAAGCAGCGCCAGCCCCAGCAGCGGCGACGAATGGCCCAGGAGGTTGAACGCAAGCGCCAGTACGAAAATGATCGCGCGGCCCTTCAGAATGGCGATCGGGCTGCCGTGATAGTCGAAGCTCGAACCGGCCAGCTGCGTGTTGCGATAGAAATACTGCAACGTGCGCACCTTCGCCCAGGCCGAGTAGATGCCCAGCGTAACGATGGTCAGCAGCAGATTGACGATCCAGATGCGGAAGTATTCGGAGCCACTGCCGATAAAGCGCAGTCGCAGGGGCTGCGGCGCAGCCGGAGCGGGGGCGCTGCCCAGGACGGACTCGCGTGCGATGTCGTTCATCTGTTTTCCCTTCCCTGAGTTGTTGTCGTGCCCGCTTCAGGACGCTGATCGCTTATCGACACTTAACGACGCTGAGGCTCGCGGGTGGGCCGATTGTAGCGAAGCCCACTGCATTGCAGCGTTAACGCCGTCTTAACAAAGCAGGCAACAAAAAACCCCGCGGGCTCGCACCCACGGGGTTTTTTGCTTGGAACAGCCATCCCGAAAGATGGCCGGGCCAGGTTGCCGAACAGGCAAATTACATCATGCCGTCCATGCCGCCCATGCCACCCATGCCGCCCGGCATTGCCGGAGCTGCATCGTCCTTCGGCAGTTCTGCCACGGCGCAATCCGTGGTCAGCATCAGCGAAGCGACCGAAGCGGCGTTCTGCAGCGCGGTGCGGGTCACCTTGGTCGGGTCCAGCACGCCCATCTCCACCAGGTCACCGTACTCGCCGGTCGAAGCGTTGTAGCCGTAGTTGCCCTGGCCGGCGATGACGTTGGCCACCACCACCGAAGCCTCGTCGCCAGCGTTCGTGACGATCTGACGCAGCGGCTCTTCCATGGCGCGCAGCACGATCTTGATACCGGCGTCTTGGTCAGGGTTGGCACCCTTCAGGCCGGAGATCAGCGCACGGGCGCGCAGCAGTGCAACACCGCCGCCAGCCACGATACCTTCTTCCACGGCAGCGCGCGTTGCGTGCAGAGCATCTTCCACGCGGGCCTTCTTTTCCTTCATTTCGACTTCGGTGGCAGCGCCAACCTTGATCACAGCAACACCGCCGGCCAGCTTGGCCACGCGCTCTTGCAGCTTCTCACGGTCGTAGTCCGAGGTCGCTTCTTCGATCTGGGCACGCACTTGCTTCACGCGGGCTTCGATGTTGCGGGCGTCGCCTGCGCCATCGATGATCGTGGTGTTTTCCTTGCCGATTTCAACGCGCTTGGCTTGGCCCAGGTCGTTCAGGGTTGCCTTTTCCAGCGTCAGGCCGACTTCTTCAGCGATGACTTGGCCGCCCGTCAGGATGGCGATGTCTTCCAGCATGGCCTTGCGGCGGTCGCCGAAGCCCGGTGCCTTGACGGCGGCGGTCTTCAGGATGCCACGGATGTTGTTGACCACCAGCGTTGCCAGGGCTTCGCCTTCAACGTCTTCAGCGATGATCAGCAGCGGACGGCCAGCCTTGGCGACTTGTTCCAGCACCGGCAGCAGGTCGCGGATGTTGCTGACCTTCTTGTCGAACAGCAGCACGAACGGGTTGTCCAGCTGGACAACTTGCTTTTCCGGGTTGTTGATGAAGTACGGCGACAGGTAGCCGCGGTCGAACTGCATGCCTTCCACGACGTCCAGCTCGTCGGCCAGCGACTTGCCGTCTTCCACCGTGATCACGCCTTCCTTGCCGACCTTGTCCATGGCTTCAGCGATGCGCTGGCCGATGGATTCGTCGCTGTTGGCCGAGATGGCGCCAACTTGAGCGATTTCCTTGCTGGTGGTCGTCGGCTTGCTGATCTTCTTCAGTTCTTCGACGGCAGCGCCGACAGCCTTGTCGATGCCGCGCTTCAGGTCCATCGGGTTCATGCCGGCGGCAACGTACTTCATGCCTTCGCGCACGATCGACTGAGCCAGCACCGTTGCGGTGGTGGTGCCGTCACCGGCGTTGTCGCTGGTCTTGGAAGCGACTTCCTTGACCATTTGCGCGCCCATGTTCTGCAGCTTGTCCTTCAGCTCGATTTCCTTGGCGACCGACACACCGTCCTTGGTCACGGTCGGACCACCGAAGCTGCGCTCCAACACCACGTTACGGCCCTTCGGGCCCAGGGTCACCTTGACTGCGTTGGCGAGAATGTTCACGCCTTCGACCATCTTGGCACGTGCGGCGTCGCCGAACACTACGTCTTTAGCTGCCATCTTGAGAATCTCCGAGATCTTTGGATGTTGCCTACACCGGGGGAATCCGCCGGGCAGACAATGAGGATTGGTTTACTGGTAAGCCGATGCGACAGAGCGCCCGCTTACTTCGCCACCACGGCCATGATGTCTTCTTCGCGCATGACCAGGACTTCCTGACCATCCACCTTGACGCCTTGGCCGGCGTACTTGCCGAACAGCACGCGGTCGCCGACCTTCACGTCCAGCGCGATCGCATTGCCCTTATCGTCTTTCTTGCCCGGACCGACGGCCAGCACTTCGCCTTGATCCGGCTTTTCAGCGGCGGCGTCAGGAATGACGATGCCCGAAGCGGTCTTCGTTTCGTTGTCCAGGCGCTTCACGATCACGCGATCATGCAAGGGACGCAGGTTCATACAAACTCCTCAATGCAAAGTGAGTGTTTATTCACAAAACGCGCCGCGGGACGCGGCGCATCGGGAAAGCATCGGGGGTGGAGGCATTGTTAGCACTCCTGCCCGGCGAGTGCTAATTATAGGGACGGGGTATTACGATTTCAAGAAGGGGGGGTGGCTGAAGTTGTTGTGGTCGAGATTCACGCAACTCTGAACTTTGTTCACGCAACTCTGAACTCTGCCTTGTGCCCGCCCCGGCCTCGCGCTGAAAATTCCTTCATCCTCAATGATTTAGCGTATTCGATGTGATGAGGGCACAGTGACGAAAGAGAGCCGCCGCTCTCTGAAAACGAAGCTCACTCAAATTGAGCAGCCTGTCGCAGCCCCATAAATGTGCCTCACGGATCTCAAAAATCTGCACCGCACCCGGTTGAAGTGTCGATCAAGACCACTGGGCACAAGGAGGCGCGGTCCACCCATCCTCCAATAGCACCTCCCAAATGGCGTCGGCATCGGCGGTACCAAAAACGGGAGAGGTGGGGTGCGCCAGATTTTTACCGGAGGGCAACACCGCCACAGCCAGTCTTTCAACGCAATAGCGGTGTGACAATCCGATCGCGGAACTCAGTGGTCCAGGTGGGTCCACGGGAGTGCCGACTGTTATCAGCCAGGACGCCGTTGCGGCTAATCGTGGAGTTGACCGGAATGCACCACACGGGACACGCATCAAGCGGCCGGCCACCGCGTTATCAGCAACCACCACGACTCGGTGGACGGCGCGGGCTAGGAAATGCTCTTCGTGGCCGCAGATGCCCGCGCTCGCATCGCGTTCACAGCCACGCCCCCGGATAAGAGGAGGGGCAGCGCCGCGCAGTTCCTGCGTGACGCCGTTGCGTACTACGCTGGGGTTGGCATCCTCTGCCTCTGACGTTGGCTCTTGCGGCCAAATTCGATACAGAGCACTCCCCCGCTCGGCAGCGAGCAGGAGAGTGCTCTGATCAACGCGGCTGCCCTCAGCATCATTCGAAGCTGGCGGGACGCGAACCAGTCGACACTACCTCACCGCGGAACGCCCCAATGTGCCGCTGCCCGCTGGAGCGAGAGGTGCACTCTTTCAATCTAGCCAACCGCGAATGGTCGATGCCATGACGTTCGTGGAAATCCCATAGCGATCGTGCAGGGTGGGAAGTGCCCCGGCATCGAGAAATGCGTCCGGCAGCCCAACCTGGCGGAACGGCACGCAGACCCCAGCTCGCATCAAGGTGCCAGCAACCGCCTCGCCCAGGCCGCCGATCACGGTGTGGTTCTCGGCCACCACCACGAGCCGGCCCGAGCGCTTCGCTTCACGCACGATGGTTTCGGTATCGAGGGGCTTGATCGTCGGCACGTGCAGCACGCCCACGCCAATGCCGTCGCCTTCCAACGCCTTAGCCACTTCCAGCGCGCGCATGGTCATGATGCCCGACGAGATGACGAGCACTTCGGCGCCGTCGCGCAGCAGCTTGGCCTTGCCCAGTTCGAACTGATAGCCGTATTCGTCAAGCACCACCGGCACGTTGCCGCGCAGCAGGCGCGCATAGACAGGCCCGGCATGCGCCGCAATGGCCGGCACCATCTGCTCGATCTCCAGCGCGTCGCACGGGTCGATGACGGTCATGTTGGGCATGGCACGCATCAGCGCCAGGTCTTCGGCGGCCTGGTGGCTCGGCCCGTAGCCAGTGGTCAGGCCGGGCAGCGCACAGACGATCTTCACATCGAGGTTGTCTTCGGCAATCGTCTGGTGCATGAA
The DNA here is from genome assembly GCF_000607165.1 of Ralstonia pickettii. Classification (GTDB taxonomy): domain Bacteria; phylum Pseudomonadota; class Gammaproteobacteria; order Burkholderiales; family Burkholderiaceae; genus Ralstonia; species Ralstonia holmesii. Next base: position 649,027 of record NZ_JFZG01000006.1, read on the forward strand.
GTCGTAGGCACGACGGGTGGCGAAGACAGCGTAGGTCGTCACAAACGGCTGGGCGCCTTCGTTAGCCAGCCCGGCGGCAGCGCCCATGAGCAGTTGCTCGGCCATGCCCATCTGGTAGTAGCGGTCGGGGAATTCCTTGGCGAAGATGTGCAGATCGGTGTACTTGCCCAGGTCTGCCGTCATGCCGACGACGTTCGGCTTCACGCGTGCCAGCTCGGCCAGCGCGTGGCCGAACGGCGCCGGGCGTGTTGCCTGGCCCTCGCCCGCAATGGAGGCGATCATTGCGGAGGTCTTCAGCTTGGGCTTGTTGATGACGGTGCTGCTCATGCGGTCCTCCCGGCTTCCAGTGCCTGCAGCGCAAGCTGCCATTCGTGCGCGTCAACGCGGATGAAGTGATTCTTTTCGCGCTGCTCCAGGAACGGAACACCGCAACCCATGCGGGTATCGCAAATGATCATGCGCGGCTGCGCACCCTTGTGTGCGCGCGCTGCGTCAAACGCGGCCTTCACCGCGTCGATGTCGTTGCCATCCACGCGTTGAGTGAACCAGCCGAACGCTTCGAGCTTGGGCAGCAGTGGCTCGAACGCCATGATCTGCGTCGACGGGCCGTCGGCCTGCTGATTGTTCACGTCCACCACGGCGATGAGGTTGTCCAGCTTCCAGTGCGCGGCGGACAGCAGGCCTTCCCACACGGCGCCTTCATCCAGCTCGCCATCTGAGAACAGCGTGTAGACGAACGCGTCGGAGCCCTTGCGTTTGAGGCCCAAGCAGCGGCCGACGGCAATCGTGAGCCCCTGGCCGAGTGAGCCACCGGACATTTCCATGCCGGGCGTATAGCTGGCCATGCCCGACATCGGCAGGCGGCTGTCGTCACTGCCGTACGTCTCCAGTTCTTCGGCGGGCAGGATGCCGGCTTCGAGCAACGCGGCGTACAGCGCGATCGCATAGTGGCCGTTGGAGAGCAGGAAGCGGTCGCGGCCTTCCCAGGCGGGGTCTTCGGGCCGATAGCGCATGGCGCCGAAGTAGGCGACGGCCAGCACGTCGGCAATGTCGAGCGCTTGCCCGATATAGCCCTGGCCCTGCACTTCGCCCATCAGCAGGGCGTTGCGGCGGATCCGGTAAGCGCGCTCGGCCAGAGGCAGAGCGTCGGTTGGGGGCAATGATGTGGAAGTCATGATGGTTCCTGTGATGAAGCGGGAAGCACGGGGGCAGAGACAGTCAGCGCCTCAACGGTTGACGGTCTTTGCGGGCACGAAGAACACCAGCACGGCGCCAAGCACGATGGCCGAGGAGATGAAGATCAGGCCAGCCGTCGATTTACCCGTCAGGTCGTTGAGCCACCCGACGATGGCCGGCGAGAAGAACCCGGCAAGGTTGGCGAAGCAGTTGACGGCGGCGATGCCCGCAGCGGCCGACATGCCGCCCAGCATTGCGGTGGGCAACGACCAGAACTGCGACGACGAAGACAGGATCCCGGCGGCAGCAATGCTCAGGCACACCAGCGCAGCGCCCACGTTGCCAATCAGCGGCAGCGCGGCGAACCCGCCGGCGGCCACCAGCATCGGCACGGCAAGGTGCAGACGGCGCTCGCGGTGGCGGTCCGCGCTCATGCCAATCAACGGCAGCGCGACGATGGCGCAGATATACGGCACGGCGGTGAACACGCCCACCCACAGCGGATCAGCCACGCCAGCCTTGCGGATCAGGGTCGGCAGCCAGAACGTCAGCCCGTATTGGCCAAGCACCACGCAGAAGTAGATGGCGGCCAGCAGCCACAGGCGGCGGTCTGCGATGAAGGCGCCCACCGAACCGTGTGCGGTCTTCTGTGCGTTGTCTCCGGCGACGTTGCGCTCAAGCAGCGCCTTTTCTGCGTCGGTCAGCCATTTGGCCTGGGCGATGCCGTTGTCCAGATAGAACAGGATGGCCACGCCCAGCAGCAGCGACGGCAGAGCTTCAATCAGGAACAGCCACTTCCAGCCGGACAGCCCTGCCACATCGTGAAAGGTGTGCAGGATGTAGCCCGACAGGGGCCCCCCGACGATGCCCGCAAGCGGAATCGCCATGAAGAACATCGACAATGCCTTGGCCCGGCGCTGCGACGGGAACCAGTACGTCATGTACAGGATGACGCCCGGCGCGAAGCCGGCTTCGGCCACCCCGAGCAGGAAGCGCAGCACGTAGAACGACGTCGGTGTGTTCACGAAGGCAAAAGCTGCAGAGATGACTGCCCACGTCAACATGATGCGTGCGAGCCAGTTGCGCGCGCCGACCTTGTGCAGGATCACATTGCTCGGCACTTCAAACAGGAAGTAGCCAAGAAAGAAGATGCCGGCACCCAGGCCGTACACCGTCTCGCTGAAACGCAGGTCGTTGAGCATCTGCAGCTTGGCGAACCCCACGTTGACGCGATCCAGGTAGGCACCCAGATAGCAGATCATCAGGAATGGAATGAGCCGGCGCGCGACCTTGGCATACGTGCGGGCTTCAAACGTGGCGGCATCGGCATGCGCCATCTCGTCGCCCGGCAGGGGCGATGCAAACTTCGTCGTCATGGTGTCTCCTACCATGTGCCCCGGGTGGGCCCGGGTGCATGTGTCTTGAAGAAGTCCACGGCCGGTGTACGTGCCGTGGCGGTGTAGGTTGGATCGTTCAGTGAATCAGCATGCCGCCGTTCACGTCGAGCGTGATGCCGGTCAGGTAGGCAGACAGATCGCTCACCAGGAACAGGCACGCGTTGGCAACGTCGGCCGCATCGCCGAGCCGGCCAAGCGGGATGCCCTTGATGATCTCGGCGCGCATGTCGGGCGTGAGCTTGTCGCCGGTGATGTCGGTTTGGATCAGCCCTGGCGTGATGGAGTTGACGCGGACATTGTCGCCACCGAATTCGCGGGCCATGGCCTTGGCAAGGCCAAGCACGCCTGCCTTGGCAGCGCTGTAATGGGGCCCGCCGAAGATGCCGCCGCCGCGTTGCGCAGACACCGACGACATGCAGACAATGCTGCCGCACTTGCGCGCCTTCATATGGGGCAGGACGGCTTGCGACATGTACAGCGTGCCGCGCAGGTTGACGTCGACCACCGCATCGAAATTGCCCGCCTGGATGTCGAGCGTGCGCAGCGGCTGGGTGATGCCTGCGTTGTTGATGAGGCCATCAATACGGTCGTATTTGGCAAGCGTGGCCTGTGCAGCCGTATCGCACGCAGCCCGATCGGTCACATCGCAGGCCAGGCCCAGGTGGCCTTCACCGAGTTCGTGCGCCGCCTGTTCGGCATCTTCGCGCCGCAGGTCGAGTACGACCACATGCGCGCCTTGTGCGGCAAGTGCCTTTGCGGTGGCCCGCCCGATACCGCGCGGCGAAGCGGCACCGGTCACGATCACGACCCTGTTCTCAAGCAACATCGTTGTCTCCTGGCTGTTGGAATCTTGTTGGCTGCAGTGTTGTGCCAGCAGACGATTCGATCAACGCAGTTGGATTCAACTATGGCTGAGAAATTTTCAGATGAAGCCGGGCATGCCACTGGTGCGGCGCACCATGGCGCCCCGGCAAGCTAGGCGTCCGGTGCTGTTTTGACCTGCCGGTCGACCCAGGCGAGAAAGCGCGCCACGCGCGGCAGTTCGGCATTCTGGGGTGGGAAGACGATATGGTGGCCCGCCACCTCCAGCGCGTGGTCCTTGCCAAATACCGGCACGAGCCGGCCCTGGTCGATCAAGACCGATGCGAGCAACGTGCTTTCCAGCGCCACGCCCAGGCCGAGCGCCGCAGTCTCGAGCGACATGTACGAACGGTCGAAGGCGAAGTCGAACGACACGTGCATGTGCTCGACGCCAACGCGTGCAAACCACTGCTGCCACTGCACGATCGGCGTCTCCGACCGAATGAGCCGATGCGCGAGCAAGTCTTGCGGCGAGGGCACGGGGTGCCGTTCGAGGTATGCCGGTGAGGCCAGCGGAGCGATGTGCTCGGTGCGCAGCGTCCTGATCTGCACGTCGCGCCAATGCGCGTGTCCGTAGCGGATGTCGAGGTCGTAGAACCCGCTGGTGAACGAGACGTCTTCATACGAACACGACACGTTCAACCGAATGTCGCTGTGATCCTCCTGGAATGCCGCGAGCCGGGGCAACAGCCACATCAGGCCAAAGCTCGGGCTGGAATGCACGCGAAGAATCTCGACATCGGCGCGGCTGGAGGCGCGCTCCGTGGCACGGTTGAGTTCGGCCAGCGCGCCCGTCACCTCACGCAGATACTGCTCGCCCACGGGCGTGAGTACGAGCCCTCTCCCTTGCCGGAAGAACAGGGGCTGACCGATCGCCGCCTCGAGATTGCTGATCTGGTGGCTGACCGCCGACGCCGTCAAGCCGAGCTCTTCGGACGCACGATTTACGCTCTTGGTCCGCGCGACGGACTCGAATGCGATGATCGCCTTCATTGGGGGAATGCGCATCTTTCGCGTGGCCGATGTCGGCGGGCAGTTGGCGAAATACGGAGCCTAACCCCTTTTTCTGCGTAGGGTGGAAAGTTCCAAACTCAATGACTAGTTGAGCACCGCTTCCTTCAACTGCTTCGATCCCAATGACGCGCCAAACAGGTTGGGATCTTGCGCTCGCCAAGTGCTTGAGCAGAATCTCCCGCAACAAGTCCGGGGAGTGTCAGCCAACCCACGCAGTTATCGTCGGAACACTCTGCCCAGGCACGGACTGCGTAGTCGTCGGCGAACTGCCTCCCGAGTTCCTGTCGTACAGGGAAGATCTGCTTCATGGCGGTGAGCTGAAAGCGCGTACTCCGTTCGCGGGAGCATGGCCTCAGATCGTACAGACCGGACCAGTGGCCACGACGGACGACTTACCGGCACCTCTGCTCGCGCCGTTGCGGAACGCCCTGATTGGTCGCACGAGTGGGCTCTTGATGTTCGGTTCGTCGGTCATCACAGACCATTGTGCAATTGACTTGGTGGCCGCATCGCTGGCCCTCGTCAAACATGTTGGCCCAGCGGCGCGCATCATGCCGCGGCACCGCTCCACGCCGGCGAAGGATTGGATGGTGCCCGAGGAGATCTGCCAACGACCTTGCCGTCACCGAAGATGGAATCGAAGCCGCACGAGTGGTTAAGCGACAGCCGCTCTTGCCACTCGCCGGCTTCATCAGTGGTCAGCCGGCGCTGACATTGGTCACAGGAGCATGCAGCCAATTCTTGGACGGTATCCGTCCCTCCCAGGACACAGGCAACGCGTCAGTGCAATTCGAGGCGATCCGCCGTGAGGGGCTCAGAGACTACGGATTGCGTTTTTGAGTCAGGGTGGCCGTCCCGACTTTGGGGCGGGTCGCATAGCTGACGCCGTGCTGCTCCAGGTAGTCGCGAATCAACTGTCGCACCACTTGCGACGGCGTCTGATCTTGCGCCGCGCACAACTTCTCGAAGGACTTCTTCTTCACCGGATCGATCAACACGGTGAGACGCGCAGTCTTGGATTCCATGTGGAGTATCATTGTATGATAATGTCATTATCATTATATACAACCATGCACCAAAGCACAGCCTGAGACGCGCGCTAGGTGCTCCGTCGCCAATTCGCGGGCTGCAGCCAGGCGACCGTGAGCCTGTTTGGAATTCACCGTTTTTTTGAGGATGCATTGGTAGAAGCGACGATCGAGATGACCTGCCGCGTTGGTCTGCAAGGCAGTGGATCTGCGCGGCTGGTACATGCCGCCAGCCAGTTCGATTGCGACATCCTGCTCGTCTGCAACGAGCGCACGGCGAACGCCAAGAATGTCATGGAGGTCATGCGGCTCCCCGCCCGCGCGGGCGCCAAGGTAATGATCCAGGCCGTTGGCCGGGATGACGCCGCCGCAGTGAAAGTCATTGCAGCGCTGCTGAGCGCCCGACTCATTCATACGAACGCTTGATCAAGATCGGCAATTTGACATGTCCTACGGCTCCCTTGACGCCTATGTGAAGTTTCTCGCCGAAGCCCCTAACGACGGGACGCCAACGCTGCTGGAAACTGCGCACGAACTGTCGCTCCATTTTGACGTGCATGGGGTACAGAGCCTCATGTCAAGGCGCGACCCAAACAAGTTGGTGCTCGGCTATACCCGAACGATGATGGGCTTTCTGCTCCTGCAGCCGGCGCCTGCCCGAATCTCCATGATCGGCTTGGGCGGCGGCTCGTTGGCCAAGTACTGTTACCACCACCTTCCCAATACCAAGGTGGCGGCAATCGAGATCGACCCTGCTGTAATCGCTTTGCGCGATACGTTCCACATTCCCCGCGACGACGACCGCTTCGAAGTGATCTGCGCGGACGGTGCCGAGTATGTCAAAGGGCAGGATGCACGACCCGATGTGATTCTGGTCGACGGATTTCTGGCGCATGGCATGGCCGCGCAACTGGGGACTGCAGACTTTTACGCTGCCTGTTACGCGCGCCTTGCCGACGATGGCGTACTGGTTGCCAACTTCCTCGAGAGTGATCGCGATATCCCGTTCTACCTTGAGGAGTTGCACTCGGTATTCGGCGAGTCGTTCTCCGTTTCGACGTCCGAGGACAGCTGCAACTACACGTTGTTCGCTTGGAAGGGGTCGTGGAAACTTCCGGCGCTGGACACGCTGCTCACGCGTGCGCGCACGCTGGAGATGGAGCACGCTCTGAACCTGCGCTTGGCTGCGCGCCGCCTGAAGCAAAGCAAACGGCTCGCGCTGGACCTCGAATTCTGGGAAGAGCGGGCGAGCTTACGGGGCGGCGGCGAACGCCGAATCGACCAGAGCTGAACGCTCTTGCCACGGAAGTGACCATGCCCATTCGCATATGCCGGGGATCGTGTCCACGATGGACGACAACCTTGTACTCAGCTACGCCTAGCTACACCGATGCATAGCCAAAAAATCAGGTTTCTTCGCTCACGAATTCCCACATTCGAGTGCACTCCGGGATGTCACGATTGTTGTGGACCTGTGACAACCTCAACGGAGGAGATGTCGAGGCTTCCCGTTAAGAGCGATGCCGAGCGCGACGCTGCGCTGGCAAACCTAAGTTGCCCTCATCTTGATACCAAGGGATGCAGTGTGTATTTGGAGCGCCCGTTGATTTGTCGCTTGTTTGGCTCGACTCCAAGGCTTGCCTGTCCGAACGGAAAACGGCCGGACGAAATGATCGATCCGAAAATTGAACAAGAGATTCAGCGCTTCTTTCTTGAGGTGCGTCACGTGCTGGTCTGAGGCAAGGCGACCGCTGCCGATAACAACAGACGCAGGCAATCCGCTATCGTAGGCCGCCCTGCGCAGGAGAGCCAACGCTGGCGGCCAGTAATGAATCGCCCCGGCTTTCCTAGACACCCGCGGGCCGTTGGGAATGGCGTTGTTCGAACTCTACCGGTGGTAGTCCGTTACCCCAGGTTGGGAGTGGCTTCTCACAAGCTCACATAACAGGAGTCGGTTGCGATTAAACCGGCACATCCACCGGATCCACATGGGTCATCAAATTGAGCACGTCGTGGCGTTCCATCACGCGGCGGCGAGCCTCCAGTGCGATGTTGTGGCCCTCGCGCACACTGGCGCGGGCGTCGACTTCAAGGTGAGCGTCCACCAGGATCATGTCGCCCATGCGGCGTGTCTTGACGTCGTGTACGCCAAGCACCCCAGGCGTTGCAAGCATAGCTTGGTGGATCGCCTCCACAGTCTCCTCATCGACGGCGCGATCCATCAGGTCGTGCAGGGCTTCCCGGCCGAACTGCCACCCCATGCGGGTCACCATCAGGCCCACGACAAGCGCCGCCACCGGGTCGAGCAGGCGATACCCCAGCACGTTGCCCACAATGCCAAGCGCTACCACCAGCGACGATGCGGCATCCGAACGCGCATGCCAGGCGTTGGCGACCAGCATGCTCGAACGCACCCTTTCGGCCACCGCCAGCATGTAGCGGAACAACAGTTCTTTGGCGGCCAGGGCGCCCAGCGCGACCCATAGACCAATCAGCCGCACCGGCTGGATCGCCTCGACGTGCTCCAGCTTAAGCACCGCGTTCCAGAGCATGCCCACACCCACCGCCAGCAGGAGCAGACCGAGCGCCAGCGAAGCGGCATTCTCGAAGCGTTGATGACCGTAGTGGTGGGTCTGATCCGGCCCCTTCTGGCTATGGTGGCTGGCAAACAGCACCACAAAGTCCGCGATCAGGTCGGACAAGGAGTGGATAGCGTCGGCAATCAGCGCCTGCGAGCCAGCCAGCATGCCAGCCGCCACCTGCGCGACCGTCAGCCCAAGATTGACCGCCACGCTCACAAGGGTGCTGCGCCGGGCGGCGGCCTGCTTGACCACGCTGTCATCAGAATCGGCAGCGATCTCAAGATCGATTTCTTTTGTCTGTTGCATGGGTTATCTGAGCAGTGAGCGTGGGGATGGGGTTCAGGTTGAGCAGTAGCACTCGGTCGATTGCGCAGCCCCGGGCCAATCCATTGAGCATGAGATACGCCGGTGCGACCTTCCACATATAGATGATCTTCGATCCGCGCTGGTGGCCCGTATTCTTCATGGCTTCCATGAAGGGATGAAGTCGCGCATGACCTATTGGTGGATCCCGGACACGCTGGGCTCCAGCGCTGGCCAGATGACGTCGACGCGCAACCCACCGAGACCCGACGAGCGGCCTACCGTAACGCTTGCACCGTGAACTGCCGCGATCCGGCGCACGATCGACCATCCGAGGCCGCTGCCACTCTGTTCCGTTCCGACGACACGAAAAAAACGCTCGCCAAGTCGGTCCTGTTCGGAAGGCGGAAGCCCGGGGCCGCTGTCTTCCACGCTGAGCGCGGCACGTCCGCTTCGGTTCGCTACCGTCACGACGATGTGTGCCTCGGCGGGGCTGTAGCGTATGGCGTTATCGATCAGGTTGCGGGCAAGTGAGGCAAGCAAGGCCCTGTTACCGGTGACCATGCAACACTCCGGGCTCTCCAATTCGATGTGCTGTCGCTTGCCGAGGGCCATTGGCGCAATGTCTGCCATGACTTGCCTTGCCAGTGCGCCAAGGTCAATCGGTTCTATCGACACGCCGGCGTTGGCGTCCAGGCGCGAAAGCAGCAGTAATTGGTCAACCAGATGGGCGGCACGGTCGCACCCTTCCAGCGTTCCGAGCAAGGCATGGCGACGCATGGCGTCGTCTTCGGCGGCCATTGCCACCTGGGCCTGTGCCTTGATCGCGGCAAGCGGCGTGCGTAACTCGTGGGCTGCGTCTGCGGTAAAGCGGCGCTCGGCTTCGATCATGGCCTGAATGCGGACAAAGAGCGCGTTGAGCGCGTCGAGCATGGGCATCATCTCGTCCGGCGCATGGGGCATCCGGACCGGATCAAGCGCTCGCGGGTCGCGCTCAGCAAGCGCGTTGCCCAATTTGCGCAGCGGCAGCATGCCCCGCTTGACCGCCCACCAGACGGCCAAGGCGAGTAACGGCAATGCCAACGCCATCGGCCACAGCATGTTGCGCAGTATCGCTGTCAGGATTGCGGTGCGCGAGTCGATGCGCTCACCAACGTAGACCTGGACGTCCTTATGCACACCCTGCGCTGCAAAGACACGCCAGGCATTGCCCCCGATTCGCACCGTCGCGAATCCGGACGCGGTGTGCTCACCCGGTTTCACCATCGGCTGGTCTGGCGCGTTGGCTGAATGGATGCCCAGTTTCCCTTCGTGAAACACTTGAAAGGCGACCTTGGGCGCGTGGCGATACTGGAGCGGCAGGTCGTGGCTCGGTTCATCGTCTTCGTCGAAGGCCTGCGCATGCTGCATGGCCAGTAGCGCGCCGGCTTGCGCCAGATGGCTGTCCAGCAGTTGATCAATCTCGTCCTGGGCGTCGTACCACGTGATCAATGCAGTGACGAGCCACAGGCCGGCGACGGCGCCAAGCACCAGAAGCAGCAGCCGACCATGGAGCGAGCGCGGCCGCGTCATGGCGCTTCTGCGTTGTCACGCGGCAGCATATAGCCGACGCCGCGCACGGTCAGGATGAGGTCGCTGCCGAGTTTGGCGCGCAGATGATGGATGTGCACCTCCACTGCGTTGCTTCCGACTTCCTGCCCCCAGGTGTACAGGCACTGCTCGAGCTGCTCGCGTGACAGCACGCGCCCTGCGTTCAGCATCAAGGCGTGCAGCAGGTCGAATTCCCGCGTGGACAGCGCAACCGCGCTGCCGTTGCAGAAAACCGTGCGTGACGCCGGCTCAAGCACAATGCCGCGCGCGCGCAGCTGCTCCGTGGGATGGCCATGTGCGCGGCGCACCAGCGCGCGAAGTCTCGCACTGAGTTCGTGCAGATCGATGGGCTTGACAATGTAGTCATCGGCGCCGAGATCGAGACCGCGTACGCGATCCGGTATCGCGTCTCGCGCGGTCAGCACCAGGATGGGGACCGCGATGCCTGCGGCGCGCACCTTTCGCAGCACGTCCACACCGTCCATGCGCGGCAACCCAAGATCGAGTATCGCGGCCACGTAGGCGTCCGTGCGCAACTCGCGCCACGCCGCCTCACCGTCACGCACCCAATCGACCAGGAAGCCCTGCTGCTGCAGGCCCGCCCGAATGCCGTCGCCAAGCAGCGAATCATCTTCGACAAGCAGGATGCGCACGGATCAGATCTCCGCTCGATACCGGGTTGGATCAATAGTCGTCTCTGACTGCACCGTGTTGCTTCGCGGATGCTGAAGGTCGGTCAGCGGCCCCAGCCGGCGGCGCGGACTGCCATTGCACCCACCAGAAGCCCAGCACCGCCACCAGCATCAGCACCGCGAGGCTCCACCACGCGCGGCGGATGCTCTCATTCGGCAAGCCCGTCTTGCGTCCGCTGATCATCGCGCCAACCAGATTCTCACGGTGCAGCCAACTGCTGGCGAAGACGGCGAGAACATGAACGCCCACCAGTGCAAGCATTGCGTTGGCGATGCCCTCGTGCAGTTCGCCGAGCCAGTCACCGCCGACATCGTTGTAGGTGACCCAGCCCGTTCCTGCCAGGCCGCACGCCATCAGCAGCAAGGCGATGATAGCAAGCGCACCAGCGGGGTTGTGGCCAATATGGTGCTCCGGCTGACCGCGCATGATGCTGGTCAAATAGCGGAGTGTGGCGGCGGGGGACCGTATGAAGTTGGAGAACCTGGCGTATCGCGTACCCACCATGCCCCACACCAGCCGAAAGCCGACCAGTGCAGCCATCGTGTAGCCGAGTGTGATGTGGACAAGGCGCCACTGCTCACTTTCCGCAGTCAAGTAGGCGCCAAGGAAACTCAGCGCCAGCAGCCAGTGGAACAGACGAGTCGGCGCATCCCAAACCAGGATGCGGCGAGCGATGGAATCGGGTTTCATGGTTTTAGCGTGGGATGCGGACATCGTGTTCATTGAAATTGCCCTGATCCGCCTTGGTATGGCAGGCGACGCAGTTCGAGGCGCTCTTGATGGAGGGCCGGCGCCACACCGCAGCGGGCACTTCGTCGTGGGTGCGTGCAAACCACGCCGAGCGGGTGATCCGGTCCTCGGGCGGCGGGGGCATCGACCTCGAGCGATCCGCCGCGTTGGCCGTGAGCCATTGATCAAGCTGCTTGACGGTGGCGGGGTCCAACGACGCATCCGTCCCATAGTGGTGCTGCAGGTTGCCCACAATGCGCTGCCACGAGCTGGCAGGTAGCATGCCCGGCGGATAGGCAATGTGGCAGGACGCGCATTCCTGGCGATACTTGGGCAGCAGCGGTGCTGCGCGCACGCCAGGCCCCTCTTCGGCGGCGGCGAGAAACGACAGCGCCAGGCCCGCGACTGCCAAGCAAGCGCGTGCAGTTGGGCTTGTAACGATGAAATGTCCAGACATTGAGATGCTCCGAATCAGGTCAGGAATTGCGTGGCGTGCTGAACGGTCCTACTTGCCGAGAGTCATCAGCCAACTCAGGACGTCTGCTTTTTCGGCTGCCGTGCACTCACGCCCGACCACGTCGTTGCAGTTGCGCCGAAACCATTTCTCGGTCTTGGCGACATCGGTAAAACGCTCTGGGTTGAATGCCGGAGCCAGCGGCGCGATCGACTTGCCGGTCGCGGCATGCCGGCCGGTTTGCGTTGGCGGATTGCCATGGCAAGAAGCACAGCTCCATTCACGGCCGTGCTTGGATGTAAAAAACTGCTGCCCGCGGGACGGGTCGGAGGGGGTTCCGGCCTGCGCTCGATATTGGTCGAGCAGTTGCGCGGGCGCTTGCGCATTTGCCAGGGGAGCGGCAACGGCTAGCGCCAACGCCAAGACCGAATGCAGGCGGGCAGCAGGAAGAAATTTGGGGGTTGGCATCACGGCCTCTCACGCTGAGGAATGCCTTGATGCTCTCGGATTCTTCTTAACGGATTCTTAAGCGATACCCCGGAAACCATTTCAGTGGCCCGATCAAGGATCGGCCCGCTTGCATGGATTTCCTATCGATAGGTTTCGGATGCGGTGTGGCAAAGGCCGAGCGACGAAGGGGCCCTCACCCCGAGGCCCCGCTCGTTGCGCCCCAAGCAGCTGCCGGTACCGGAGTCAGTCAGTAAGGAGAGCGCCAGCGCGGTCATTCCGCCCGGCTTGCCTCGGCATTCCCGCCCGTCACGGGAATGCATCAATCGGCTTTTATTGGCTGTAGCCCCGCCGCTCTATGGCGGCTAGCGCATCCCACGTCTGCGGATCGCCGAACATGATGACTGCCGCTTTCAGCCATCGCAGAGCGGCCGTGGGGCGCGGGAATGCGTTCATAGATGGGGCTCGCACGTTGGATGTGGAAAAGGTGTGCAGATGCCTGAATCTACTGCCGTGAGAAGAGCGTGCTCAGATACGCACGAACGTCACGGATGGCCGCTTCGCGTGCCTGGGCGTTCGCTCCGACATGCGGGCCCAATTGAACGCATGCATCCTTGAAGGTGAACTCGGATTGCGTGGCGAGGTTGATCAATATCCCCTTCTCGTCTTCGGCAATCTCGCACGCGCGCACGGTTTGCGAGCCCTTGGCTACGGTGGGTGCCATGTCGAACGGCAGATCGAATGCATGAGGCGCATCGGGGTACACCGTCATCGCGACATCGTTGCCGGCCTTGCGCAGGCGGTCTACATAAGCCGCGCATTTTTGGGGCGGGTCGTAATCGTCCGCAGCGCCATGGAACTCTCGGATGGGGGCATCAACGTCGGTGTCGTCGCGATAACGCGTCATGCAGTCGGGATAAAACGGAATGTATGCCTGGAAGCGCGCACCGCTGGTATTCCACAGCCGGTGAAGCCTGCGCATCGCCGCATACAGCGTGGCCTGCCCGCCGCGCGAAAAACCCATCAGCACGATCCTTTTGGAATCGATTCTCGGATGATGCGCCAGAACGGAAAGCGCACCATATGCGTCGATGATGAGATTCAGCCGACCCAGTTGGCTTTGGTCACGACTTGTCGAAACGATGCCTCGCCCCGTGAAGCCGTCGATGGCGAAGGTAGCGATGCCCATGGCATTGAATATGCGCTCCCACATCTCAATGTTGGGGCCAATGCCGCTGGAACCGTGAATGAGCACCACCACCGGCTGGCGCCCGCTCGCCTGGGCAAGGCGCAGTACGCCACCCACCATTACCGGCTTTCCATCTTTGCTGCCGGTCAGGGCCTGACTGTCCGACAGCGTGAGCGAGGGAATCGCATGCACTTCGACATGCGCAGCAATATCACCGCTTTGCGCGTGCGATGTGGTGGCCCAGCAGCACAGGGCAAGAGCGAAAACAGTTAACCACTTCATTGCTTATTCTCCTGGCGTCAGGCTTCGGCTCTAATCGTACCGCGCGAAATCTGATCGCGCTGCCCCCGGATTCTATGGCGAGAAATGGAGATAGGCCGCCAACTCTTCGGGCTCGCCCGTCGGAAACGCGTCTTTGAGGTGGTCGAGAAAAGCGGAAACACGGGCGCTGAGCAAACGCCTGGAAGGATAAAGCGCCCATAGCGCGATTTCGGGGCCGTCCACATCACCCCAATGCACCAACGTGCCGGCCTCCAGATCGTGGGCCACGAGCGACACCGGCAGGCACGCTGCGCCCACGCCAAGACGGACTGTGTCGCGCACCATGATCAGCGACGACAGGTGTGCGACGGGCTTGATCGCTATGCGCGACTTTCCCTCCGGTCCGGTGATATCCCAGGCGGTGCTTCCAGTGCCGGGGCCGCGAAGGACGGCCGGCGCAACGGCCTTACCTGATGGCCGCTCCAGTTCCGGCTTTGCCACGACAACGAGGCGGTCACGCAAGAACACGCGCCCGATCAGACTTTCGTCCGGGTCCGGGTTGACTCGGATCACGAGGTCATAGCCCTCCTCGATCATGTCGACGCCACGGTCTTCGGTCGTCACCTCCAACTGCACCTCGGGACATTTCAACGCGAACGTGGCAACCAGCTTGCCCATGGCAATTTGGGAAAAGAGCATCGGCGCGCTGATGCGCAGACGCCCGCGTGGCCGCTCGCTTCCTGACGCAATTGCCGCGGCGCTCTCGGCAATCTCGGTGAGCAGCGCGCCGGTACGCTCGTAAAGCGCATGTCCCTCCTGCGTGAGCTTGAGCCCGCGGGGCCCGCGCTCAAACAGCCGAAGATCGAGACTGCCCTCCAGCTCCGAGACCCTGCGAGACAGCGTGGCCTTCGGACGCCCGGTCGCGCGCGCGGCCTCGCCAAAGCTTCCATGCCGGGCAACCAGGTTGAAATCGGCAAGCGCAAGCAAATCCATGTGTTCCACCAGTGAGATACCCTGTCTATTTATAGCATCTTCCGGACCACAGATGGATCACCTACCTTAGCTGGGAACGCAACCCACTCAAGGAGTGAACATCATGACCATCCTCGTTACTGGTGCTACCGGCCGCGTCGGCCGCCAAGTCGTCAATCAGCTCGTCAATCGCGGTGCGAACGTGCGCGCGCTGGTTCGCGACCCGTCGAAAGCCGACTTCCCGGCCAGCGTGAATGTCGTGCAGGGCGACATGCTGGATCTCGAATCGCTTCGGCGTGCCTTCATCGGTGTCCGGACACTGTTCCTGCTCAACGCGGTTGCTGGGGACGAATTCACCCAGGCGCTCATTGCGCTGAACGTTGCCCGCGAATCCGGCGTTGAGCGCGTCGTCTATCTGTCGGTCATGCACGCCGAGCGCTTCGTGAACGTGCCGCACTTTGCGGTGAAGTCCGGCGCAGAACGCATGATCGAGCAGATGGGCTTCAGCGCCACCATCCTGCGTCCGGCTTACTTCATGGACAACGAGCACATGGTCAAGGACGTCATCGTCAACCATGGCGTCTACCCAATGCCGATCGGCAGCAAGGGGGTCGCCATGGTCAACACGCGCGATATCGCAGAAGTGGCGGCCATCGAACTGATCCGCCGGGACACGGCACCGGGCAAGCTGCCGATCGAGACCATCAACCTGGTGGGCCCCGACACGCTGACGGGCCCTGAACTGGCCTCCATCTGGTCACAGACCCTTGGCCGCCCCGTCGTCTACGGCGGCGACGATCCAACCGGTTTCGAGAACAACGCGGCGAACTTCCTGCCCAAATGGATGGCCTATGAGATGCGCCTGATGGCCGAGCGTTATGTCAGCGATGGCATGGTTCCGCAGGCTGGCGATGTTGAGCGTCTGACCAGCATCCTGGGCCGACCGCTGGGCTCGTATCGTGAGTTCGCCGCCGCGCTCGCCGGCTAAGCCGCATGCAGGCGTGGCGGGCATCTCGGCCGAATTGGAAAGGCCTGCAATAAAAGCCGCTCGTCGGACTGCAGTTTTTCTGTCTTGTGCCGATTACCAGCGGGGATGGCGTGCTACGCACACATCAATACCGCCTCCAGATCGACCGCACTCTGTCTCGCCAAACAGGCAGACGTGCGGTCTGTCGTCGCGCCCAAGACCACGACATGCCTCTTCGCCCATTCGCCCGACGGCTGGCCACATCGGCAGGCCAACATCCTTTTGTTGTTGGGGCGGTGGGAACGCTGCTGACATTGATTGTCCTGGCAATCAGTGTACTGACGCTGTGGGCCAACCGTGAAACGGCCATCGAGCACGCTCACGAAACCTCGAGGAATGTCGCGGCCGTTCTGGCAAGCCACATCTCGCGCACCGTTGAATCGGCAGATCAGTCGCTGCAGACGCTGATCGCCGCACTCGACAAACCCAGCATCCGACACCTCGATCCGGAGATCCGGCACGATCTGCTGTTCAGCCCGACAGCCTCTGCCCGGTATGTCACGGGCATGGGCGTCACAGACGACAAGGGCCGGCTCATCGACGGTTGCTGTTCTGTGACACACCACTGGGATTTCAGCGACCGCGATTACTTCATCGTCCATCGCGACCACGCAAACGTTGGCCTCTACACGTCCGCCGTCTATAAGGCGCGCTCACGCGCAGGCGTGGAGGCCATTGCGCTGAGCCGAAGGATGAACCGCGCCGACGGGACGTTCGCGGGCACCGCATTGGTCGCGATCGATCTCGATTACTTCAAGCAGCTTCTTGAGAAGCTGGATGTCGGGCCGCGCGGCATCACGGCCATCGTTCGCACCGACGGAACGCTGGTGGCGAGAAATCCGCCGCCCGGCGCAGCCCGCGCGCTCAATCTCAGCAAATCGTTGACGTTCCCGCGCATGGTGAATCAGGAGTCCGGCTTCTACGTAGCACCGTCGGCCAGCGACGGCGTGCTGCGCCTCTATACGTTTCAACGTGTACCGGGCACACCCTTCATCGCCGTGGTGGCTCCGGCAATGAGCGATGCACTTGCGCCCTGGCAACGGCTGTCGTGGATCGTCGGGTTGTCGTCGCTGTCGGTCAGCCTTGCCTTCTGCGCAGGTGTCTGGCTCCTGGCTTTTGCGCTGCGGGGCCGCGTGATGGCTGAAAACCACCTGCGCGAGCTTACGCAAACCGACCCGCTGACCGGCCTGAAGAACAGGCGCGCACTGGATGTCGCACTGGAGAACGAGTGGGACCGCCTGCAACGGAATGACAGTCGCCTATCCGTGCTCTTTGTCGATGCCGATCACTTCAAACGCTACAACGACGAGCACGGGCATGCACAGGGCGACTCCGCGCTCCAGTACCTCGCCAACTGCATTTCCAAGCATGCGCGTCGACGCGGCGACCTCGCAGCCCGATACGGCGGTGAAGAGTTCGTGGTGTTGTTGCCAGACACGGGCGAAGCCGGTGCCAGGCGAATCGCTGAAGCGATACGCGCCGAAGTCGAAGAAAACCGCACCGCAATCGGGAGCTCAGGCTTGGCTCCCTTCACCGTGAGTGTCGGTTGCGCTACGGGGCGCCGCTCGAGCTTCCCGTCGCTGGATGCGTTGACCAAGGCCGCGGACGATGCGCTCTACGAGGCCAAGCGCAAGGGGAGAAACCGCGTTGACTACGCGACAACTGCGTAGCCTCGCAAACAGGGTGTGCTCGCGGCATATAGCCCGCGAGCAGCCCCGCATAAGCGCCGCGCCCGGTTATTGCAGCGTGGCCCCGCCCCCGCCGAGATACAGACCGAGCAGGCGCGCAAACTGGCCACCGTCGGTGTTGATCGTCGTCTGGTACGTACCGCCCGAGCCGAAGACGACCGCGAAGGTATGGCCGTCGCCGTATTCCTGTGTGTTGCGCAGCATGTAGTCGACGCGGTTATCGCGATAGTGCTGGTTGGTGCCGCCCGGCGTGCTGGACGGCACACCCAGCGGCGTCTGCCACCACAGAATGGGCAACCCATTGCCCAGTGCGGTCCGATAGTCCAGGTAGCTGCTTTGCGACTGATGGAAATTCGGCGTGTTGATGTTGGCCTCGTCCCAGTAGAACGTGCCGCTGCGGCCCGTGCATTCCGACACCGTGGCGGCTTCGAGGCAGCCGGCGTCACGGTCGCTGGTCTGGGCGACGATGAAGTCGGCCTGGTGCGCACCGGCGGCACGCATTTCCCCCGCAACCGCTGTCGGCGATCCCGACCAGAACGCCGGTGGGAAGCCGATCAACGTCTTGGGAGCGATCTGGCGAGCCATCTGCACCAGACACTGCCCGAGGCCGGCGGCTG
Organism: Ralstonia pickettii; assembly: GCF_000607165.1. Lineage (GTDB taxonomy): Bacteria > Pseudomonadota > Gammaproteobacteria > Burkholderiales > Burkholderiaceae > Ralstonia > Ralstonia holmesii. Next base: position 667,055 of record NZ_JFZG01000006.1, read on the forward strand.
TGTTGGGCAGGCTGCTGCATTCGGGCTGGCTGTTCACCACCGCGGCCATCTGCGTCGGATCATGGTTCGGTGCCTGCGCCCATACGTAGCCCCAGAAGTCGGGCTCGAGGTTGACCAGCACGGGCGCATTCAGGGCGGCAATGCGTTGATACATCAAGCGCGCCTGGCTCCAGTACGTGTTCATGAACGTTGCATCGTTGATGCCGCTCAGGTTGCCGTCACCGTTCTGCGCCATTTGGTAGAAGGTGAACATCGGCGTTGCGCCATAGGCCTGGGCGGCCTGCGCGCTGTACGTGATGTAGGCGCCGTCGGGGCTGTTCCAGTAGGGCCATGAGCCGGGTCCCGCGCCTACGAGGTAGACGTCGATGATGTCAGGACGAATGCCCTGGCTTTGCATGTCCGAAATCGACTGACCCGACCCGAGCCCGACGAGCACGCGCGAAGGCTTGCCCAACTTGGCGACGAGCGCGGCGCTGGCTGACAGGCTGGATGTGCTGCCGCCGGTGGTTCCACCTCCAGTTCCGCCGCCATTTCCACCGGTCTGGCCACCAGTGGTGCCTCCGTTGGTGCCGCCTTGCGTTCCAGTGCCGCTGCCTGTCGTGCTACTGCCCTGCGTGCTATCGGACCCGCCGCCGCAGCCAAATAGCGCGAACGCAATCGCGGCGACGGCAATCCATCGTTGAGAAAACACGGTCATCAAAAAATCCTTGAAAGAAAAGATGCATCGGATTGCCGGGGCCCTCCATCGGGCCCGTGGCAATCAACTCGCCATGAGCGATGCGATCTGGGCAGCGCTGAGCGCGCCGCGATAGATGCGGAAATCATCGATCCGGCCGTTGAACGTCGGGTCTGTGCTGTATTGCGATTTGCCCAGCCAGTTCTGTGTGGTGCTCTCCAGGCGGAACGGTGCCTGGAACATGGCTGTGTTGGTGCTGACGGCCGCACCGTTCACGTACAGCGTGCCGGTGGAGCCTGATAGCGTCACGGCAACATGCACCCATTGCTTGCTGGGCAGCTCGGTGGGGGCGTCAATGATCTGTTCCGGCGGGCCATCGCCGGGGCCATTGGCCGTCATGGCGAAGCGTATGCCAGCCCAGCCGCTTCGCAACTGCGCGCGGGGCGTCAACATCAGGTAGCGGTGAAAGCCCGTTCCGAAGTCGAACAGGCGGGCCCATGTTTGCGAGCCATTCCAGAACACCCACGCTGCGATGGTGAAGTCCGACACGTCGACCAGAAGGTCGTTTGGCAACGCCACGTAGCCACCCGAGCCGTTAAGCGAGACCGCGTTGCTGCTGCGACCTGCGCCCCATGCCGCACCATTGAGCGTGCCGTTGCGCCCGTTGCCGGAGCGATCGGCTGCGGTGGTGCCGCTGCCCTCATCGAAGGCGAGATGCGTGAGCAGCTGCACCGCCGTGATGGCCTTCACCTCGTTGGAGACAGCCGATTCACCACCAATCGTTTGCGCTGTCACGACATAAAAATACGTGCCGGCAGCGGGCGGCGTATCGGTATAGGTCAGCAGATCGGTGATTCCGCTGCGGATGGTGGTGTACGGGCCACCGGCCATCGTCGCGCGCTTGACGTTGTAGCTGGTGGCGTTGCTGGTGCCCCACCACGACAACACAACCTTGCCCGCGCTGGCATAGCCCGTGAGGCCGCTCGGCGCCGCAGCGGGTGTTCCAGGGTCGAGCGTGCACGTGAGCGTGCCATAGCCAAGCTGATCGAAGCCGCCACTGTTGGGGCCGTAGTTGCCGCCACCGCCTTCCGGCGCCACGAGGTCAGCCGCGCGCTTCGTGTAAGGCGCCGCCAGGCCTTTCCGGTTGATGTAATGGTTGGCCACCAGCGCCCAGCACGGGCGGCCCAAAGCACCGCCCTGCCCACCGGTGGAGAACTGCGTCTGGATGACGCCGGCGCTGTTCTGGTACGTGACAAAGGGCACCGAATAGAACGTGCCGTCCGGCTGTGTCAGGTTGGCCTTGGCGACGTACTCGGCGCCCGCCAGGAAGCGGTTGTTGTCATAGCCGTACAGATCGATGCCCTGGTTCCAGGCCATCTCGCAAATGGCGCCCGTCAAGGCAATGCCGAGCGTGGTGTGGCCCTGATCGCGGCCGGCTTCCTGCCATTGTCCGAGGTTGCCGGGGTGCATGTAGTACACGGCCTGCCGGATACAGCCGTTGCTGCCCCCCGTCTTGAAATGGGTGATGGCCTCGTTGACGAGATCGGCATCGTCACACAGCACCCCAATGGCCAGAATGCACGCGATGTTGGACAGGCCCCAGTTGGCCCAGTAGTGCGTGTCCATGGCGGTGTCGATACGCGTCAGGAAAGCATGACTGACAGGGTAGAAAACCTTGCGCATCATCGACTGGAACGCGGCCAGGCCAGCCGGGCTCCAGCCGCTGTAGCTGCGCATGATTTCGGCCGCGTTGGCGAACTCGTAGCCGTAGATGCCAGCGGCCAGCGCCACGTCACTGCCGCCCAGCGTTGTCAGCGTCGAGGCCCACTGGTCGAGATATTCGATGGCTTTATCGGCGTATTGCTTGTCGTCCGACACTTTCCAGCGCAGCGCGTCGCCGTAGGCAGCGGCGATGTCGTGGTAGAGCGTGCCGTAGTTCTGACCATGTGTCGGGTCATTGCCCCGGTAGATGGCGACTTGCGGATTCGGCTTGTTCGTCAGGCGAGTGTGGCCATTCGCAACCAGCACGTTCCAGCTATCGATCCAAGGGGACGCATGCGCCCCCACCTTGGTGCGCATGCGCGCGAAATCCGCTTCGGTATGCAGCAGGCCGGGATGCGTGAAACTCTGGATCTGCACGGTGCCCGCGGGCGGCGCGACGGGCGTCTTGTTGATCGGGGAGCCCGGCGCGGTGGTGCTCCCGCCTGTCGTTGTCGCAGGGGCGACGCTCGCAGCTTCGGCATCATCGCCCCCGCCCCCGCAACCGGCCAGCAGCGAGGCTCCCAGCCCCATCACGAAGTGTCGGCGCGAAATTTTCGTGATGCTGCCCGGCTGGCAAACCGCTTCCAACAGCGGCTCCCCTGGCACCTGCTTGTTGCTCATACACCCTCCCAACTTTTTTGTTGTCGTCAAACCGTGCGCAAGGCTGCACGAACCATGCCACACCCCCTACGAAAGAGGGGTGACGGGGCGTGGTGCGACATGTGACACGAAGCGTCGGTGCAGTTCAATGCATTGGCAGGTTTGATGAGCTTTTTTGATAAAGCGCGCGTGCGCTTTCCGACATGGTTCCTTGCGCAAATGGGGGCATCATCGTGACAGCAGCATCGCTTCCGTCCTTCTCCGCCCCGTGTCACCCCGTGATAAATCGCGCAAAATGCTGCGCATCTGGGATGTGGAGGCTGGCCCGTGGGCATCAACTTCGATTTGACGGACTTGCAGGCGTTTCGCGCGGTGGTGGAGTTGGGCAACTTCCGAAAGGCCGCCGAAGCGATCAGCATTTCCCAGCCCGCGCTGAGCCGCCGGATCGACAAGCTCGAGAGCGCGCTGGGCGTGCCCCTGTTCGAACGCACCACCCGCAGCGTCACGCTCACCACGGTCGGCCGCGTGTTCGCACGCAGCGCAGAACAACTGCTCGACGATCTCGACGTCGCCCTGCTCGGCATCCGCGACGTGTCATCGAGCCGCCTTGGGCACGTGACCATCGCCTGCGTGCCGTCGGTGGCCTATTACTTTCTGCCCAGCCTGATTGCGACCTATCACCGCCGCTTTCCACGCATCAGGGTCAAGCTGCTGGATGCAAGCGCGAACGAGGTGCTCGGGGCGGTCATTAGCGGCGAGGCAGATTTTGGCGTGAGCTTCATGGGCAGCCAGGAGCCCGAGATCGAATTCAAGATGCTGCTGCAGGAGCGGTTTGTTGCCGCCTGCCGGCGCGATCATCCGCTTGCCCGAAAGAAGCGCGTGACGTGGAATGAGCTTTACGCGCACGAATACGTGTCAGTGGACAAGACGTCCGGCAACCGACTGCTGCTGGACCAGGCGCTGTCGGCCGTAGCGCCGCGTGCGCCAAGCGTTTGTGAGACGCGGCACGTCACCACCATGCTGGGGTTGGTTGAAGCTGGGCTTGGTGTTGCTGCGGTGCCATCGATGGCCATGCCTGGGAATGACCACCCGATTCTCACGAGCGTGCCGCTGGTCGAGCCGGTGGTGAACCGGCGCGTAGGCATTGTGAAGCGGCGCGGCCGGGCGCTCACGCCGGCCGCAGAGGAATTTCACCGGATGATCATTGAAGCAAAGCGTGGCGGGATGGCGAGCGATGCATAGCATGGGCCGCTTGGCCCATCGCCACGCCGCCCTGCCTCAATGCGCAGTCACCGAATCGAGCCCGGTCGATTTCACGTCTGCCTGCACTCCAGGCGAAGCAAGATAGTCGAGTAGCGCCTTCGCTTCCTTCGGATGCTGTGCCCCAACCGGGATGCCCGCAGCAAAGCGCGTGACCGACTGCAGCGACTCCGGGATCTTTCCGACGAAGGTGGCACCCTGCACCGGCAGAAGCTCGCTCACTTGCTGAAAGCCGATTTCGTAGTCGCCGGTGGCCACCACCGATGCCACCGGAATGCGCGGGACCATCTTCGCTTTCGCCTTGACCTGCTCTTCAATGCCGAGCTTCTTGAACAGCTCGCGCTCGATATAGACGCCGCTCGCGCTGTCCGAGTAGGCAATCGACTTGGCATGCAGCAGCACTTGCTTGAGGCCCTCCGGCGAGCTGATGTCGGGCTTGGCCGCGCCTTCACGCACAACCATGCCGATGCGCGAGTCGGCCAGTTCCACGCGCGAGTCTGGAATGACCTTGCCTTGCTTGATCAGATCGTCGAGTGCGTAGCCGACCATGATGACGGCGTCGGCCGGCTCACCGCGCGCAAGCCGATTTGGAATCGCTTCGGGCGATTTGCCCATCGAGGGTCCAAGTGCGGTGTTGAGCGTGTTGCCTGTCTGCGATGCAAATTTCGGCCCGAGCATCTTGTAGGCGGCGGTAAAGCCACCGGAGCTCATGACGTGCAGCTCGGCAGCCTGAACGTTGACCGCAATGGCTGAGGTTGCGACGAGCGCGGCTGCGCACAGTTTCAAAAACAGAGTCTTCATGGTGATGGTCGTGCCAGGTCGTACGTGTTTGTGAGTATCTGGAGCGCGCTCTGCGTCAGTGGGCCGGAGCCAGCGTCACCGCGCGGCGGCGATACAGCGTCAACGTCGCCAGGAGCGCGCACACAGCGGCAAAACTCATCCAGTAGCCGGGGGCGGCCTTGTCGCCGGTCATGTGGATGGCGGCCGTCGAGATGGCGGGGGTAAAGCCGCCAAACACTGCCGTCGCAAGGCTATAGGCAAGCGAGAATCCGGCAACGCGCACCTGCACGGGCATCACTTCCGTGAGCGCGACAACCATCGCGCCGTTGTAGATGCCGTACATGAACGACAGCCAAAGCAGCACGAGCAGCATGTTCATGAAGCTCGGCGCGTGAGCGAGGAACGAAAGCGCCGGATAGGCGGTGGCAATCGTGAGCACCGTCATGCCGATGAGCAGCGGCCGGCGACCGATCCTGTCGGAGAGCGCGCCACCAATCGGCAGCCACACGAAGTTCGACACCCCCACACACAGCGTGACGAGCAGGCTGTCGGCCGTGCTCAGGTGCAGAACGGTCTTCCCGAACGTGGGCGCATAGACGGTGATGAGGTAGAAGCTCGTGGTGGTCATCGCCACCAGCATCATGCCGGCGATGACGACGCCCCAGTTTTGCACCAGCGTGCTGAGCACATCCTTCATGCTCGGACGATGCTTGCGTGCCTTGAACTCCTGCGTTTCCTCAAGATTGCGGCGCAGCACGAAGATGAACGGCACGATCATGCAACCGACGAAGAACGGCACGCGCCATCCCCATGCGGCAATGGCCGGTGCGCTCAGCCATTGGTTGAGCGCAAACCCCAGGCCCGCCGCCACCACAATTGCGACCTGCTGGCTGGCGGACTGCCAGCTTGTGAAGAAGCCCTTGCGGCCCGGCGTAGCCATCTCGGCCAGGTAGACCGATACGCCACCCAACTCGGCGCCCGCCGAGAAGCCCTGCAAGAGGCGCCCGAGCAACACGAGCGCAGGTGCCAAGAGGCCGATCGTGGCGTAGCCGGGAACGAATGCGATCAGCACGGTGCCGCTTGCCATGATGGACAGCGTGACGATCAGGCCCTTTCGGCGGCCGACGTCGTCAATGTACGCACCGAGCACGACGGCGCCCAGCGGCCGCATGAGGAACCCGGCGCCAAAAACGGCGAAGGTCATCATCAGCGAGGCGAATTCGCTATCGGTGGGAAAGAAGACGTTGGCGATCTGTGTGGCGTAGAAGCCGAACAGGAAGAAGTCGAACTGCTCCAGGAAATTCCCGGCGGTGACGCGGAAGACCGCGGCGGCCTTTGATTGCCCGGTCGAAAGGCTGGACTGGGGGTGCATCGAGGTGTCTCCTGGAAGCCAAAAAAAGAATACGCCGTCGAACGGCGTTTGTCGTTTTGGCAATGTTCGCCGGGAGACCAACAAACGAGAAGTGCAATTTTCGGAAGAATTGATGTGCTTTGGTTATCAATCCCTTTGCCCTTCCTCGCGGGGTTTTCCGTCCAATTAGGCAAGCTGTGGAGGCGAATCACGGACCCAGCCTCCACATGGCAAGCACGTTCGATTACTGCTTGGCGGGTTCTGCGTACACGCGCTTGGCGAACGTTGCGATCGCATCCGCCATCGCCTTGGGCTGTTCGGGTGCAAATGCATGGCCTGCATTCGGCACCACAACCACCGTCACACGATCGCCCAGCATCGATTTCAGAACCTGCGAGAAGCGGCGCGGCGCTACTGCATCGTGCTCGGCCTGGAGGTCCAGGATCGGCGCAGTGCCAGCCGCAAAGTACGCATCCACCGGCGTCACGTTGCGGGCATGGGACTCCGCCTCATGCGTCTCTTCGTGCCAGCCATCGAGCCACACGCGTGGGTCATTGCCCGGCGCAAAGAAGGCCTGTCGCAGATACGCAAGGCGCTGCGCTTCCGAAAGACGCATATCACCCGCGCCGTCGATGGCTTTACGCATCTCTGCGTTGATCGGCTTTTCGGTCGAACCCGGCGGCACCTTGCCGGCCGAAGCCGCAACCAGAACGACGCCGCGCACCAGCTCGGGCCGATCCACCGCCACCATGCGTGCCGGGAAATTGCCCCAGGCGTGGCCCACCACAACTGCGGGCCCTTGCTTCTCGTGCTCGATCACGGCAGCAACATCGGCGGCAAAGGCATGCATGTCCAGATCGGTCATGGGCCCTTTGCTCTGGCCGATGCCGCGCGGCTCAGGACGCAACACGCGGAAGCCATCGGCGACGAGCTGGTTTGCAACCTGGTCGTAATCGCGCCCCGAACGGCCCAGCGACGGCAGGATGACGATCAACGGGCCCTTGCCCTGCCGCATCACCTCAATCTGTACGTTGCTGTACTTGACCAGTTCACGATCAATCTGACCGGCATCCGTTGCTGCCAGTGCAGAGAAGGAAAGCATGACCGCAGCCAACGCGGTACAGCCGTACTTGATCAATTTCATGATGTTCTCCTTGGTGTGCTTGGTGTGGATAGGCATGCCACGCGGATGCGTCGGCCTGCGCGTTGTTGTGTTGACGAAATCAGGACGCGCCCGCATAGACACGTCGGGCGAAGCGCGCGATGGCGCGGCTCATCGCCGCGGGCTGCTCGGGCGCCATGGCGTGCCCGGCATCTGGAATCACTTCCACCGTCACGCGGTTGCCCAGCATGGGCTTGAACACGTTGGGCACGACCACGGCGTCGTACTGCGCTTGCAGATCAAGCATGGGCACCGTGCCGCCCGCGAAGTACGCATCCACAGGCGTGACGTTGCGGGCGTGGGCCTGCGCGTGGTGCGCATCCGAATACCAACCGCCAAGCCACGGCTTGGGGTCGTGGCCGGGAGCAAAGAACGCCTGACGCAGATATTCCAGACGCTTTGCCTCGGGCAGCGCGAGGTTGCCGGAGCCGTCAATCGCTTCGCGCAACCGGCCATAGGGCTTCTCGTTGGAACCGGGCGGCAGCTTGCCGGCAGAAGCTGCGGCCATGACGAGGCCGCGCACCAGGTCAGGCCGATCCACCGCCAGCATGCGCGCCGGCTGGCTGCCCCAGGCATGCCCCACCACGACAACGGGCCCCGTCTTTTCCTGATCGAGCACGGCGGCAACGTCGGCTGCAAACGCATGCATGTCGAGATTCGCCATCGGGCCCTTGCTCTGGCCAATGCCGCGCGGTTGCAGCCGCAGGACACGCAGCCCATCGGCTGCAAGCAGGCGGGCCACCTCATCGTAGTCTTCCGCGCCGCGCCCAAGCGACGGCAGGATGACAACAGTCGGGCCGCGCCCCTGGCTGAGCGTTTCGATCTGCACGTTGCCACGGCGCACGAGCGTCCGCTGTACGTCTGCTCCGTTGTTTGGCGGCGCGGCGCACGCCGCCATCACCAAGGTCAATGCGGCGCCCAGAAGGCACTTCTGCAACGTCATGGAGTCTCCTTTTCCGGGATCTGGCCCGGTTGTTTTTTGCTTCGGGCAGCAGTTGCCCCTCGCGGCAGGAAACCCACCGCGATGCAACGGACAACGGCAACGAATCAGGCGATTTCTATTTGGTGGGGATCGGGTCGAGCCCCGTCTGGACCAGCTTGGCGGCGACTTCCGGAGAACGCAGATACGTGATGAGACCTTCAGCGGCCTGGCGCTCCTTGGCATCTTTTGCCACTGCAACGGCAATCACGCTCGTCTTCTGCACCTCGGCGGGCAGCGGCCCCACATATTGGATGCCGCCGAATGCCCGCAGCTCGCTGATCTGCTGCAGGCCCAGATCCGCCTCGCCGCGCTCAAGCGCCGAGCCGACCAGCTCCTTGCCCCGGATCAGCACGCTCTTGGTTTTCATCTGCTCGGCAATCCCGAGACGCGCGAACAGCGTGCCGGTGATGTAGGTACCGCTGGCGCCTTCCGAAAACGCCACAGACTTGGCCGCCAACAAGGTTTGCCGCAGATCGTCAACGGTCTGGATATTCGGCGTGGGCAAGCCCTTGCGCACTGCAACGCCCACGCCTGACGCCACCAGGTCAACGCGCGACTCCGGAATGAAGCGCCCTTGCTTCACTTGATCCGTCAAGGCAGCGCCGATCATGAAGCACACATCCATCGGCTCGCCGTTCTTGATTCGCATCGGCAAGGCGTCGGGCGAGGTGCCATAGGACGGCCCCCACGCGATGATCAGATGGTTGCCCGACTGCTGCTCGTACGCCGGTATGACCTTCTCGAAGGCCGCGTGCAACGCGCCGGTCGCCAGCACGTGCACATCTGCGGCCCAGGCGGCACTTGTGGCGGCAATGAGCGGTATTGCACAGAGGCTGCGCACGGCAAAGCGGCGCACGCTGGATTGGAATGGCATGTCGTGTCTCCTCGTTCGTTATTGGTGTAGGGGTGGCGCAGGGCTAGACTGCCCCGCGTGTGTTCACGTACAGGGCATAGAGCGATGTGGTGGACGCCATGAACAGGCGATTGAGGTGTCGGCCGCCGAAGCACAGGTTCGCGCAACGCTCCGGCAGTGCGATGTGACCGATCGCGGTGCCGTCGGGGGCGAACACGCGCACGCCATCAAGCTCTGCCGACCCCGTGCCCCAGCCGCACCACAGGTTGCCGTGCGCATCGACGCGAAAGCCGTCCGGCGCACCGTCCGCGGCGTCGATCAACACACGGCGCTCGCCAAGCGCATTGCCGTCGAACACGTCGAATGCCAGGATCTCGCGCGGCCGCGCACGCGATGCCACCACATACAACGTCCGCTCATCCGGCGAGAACGCCAATCCGTTGGGGCCGAGCACATCGTCGGCAACACAGTCCAGTCGCCCGTCGCGCGGGTCGATCCGATAGATGCTGGCCGGCAACTGCGGCTCGGCAATCTGGCCCATGTAGTCGCTCACCAGGCCGAACGGCGGATCGGTAAACCACACTGCGCCGTCGCTTGCGACCACCACATCGTTGGGCGAATTCAGCGGCTTGCCTTCAAACTCGCTGGCCAGCACGGTGATGCTGCCGTCGTATTCCGTGCGCGTGACGCGGCGCTGGCCGTGCTCGCAGGCAATCAGCCTGCCCTGCCTGTCGCGCGTCAGGCCGTTGGCCTTGTCTGAGGGCGCGCGGTATGTCGCCACCGCGCCGGAGGCCTCGTCCCAACGCAGGATGCGATCGTTGGGCAGGTCGGTCCAATAGAGCGCCCCTGCGTCCCCAAACCAGACGGGGCCTTCGGCCCACCTGCAGCCGGTCCAGAGGCGTTCGACCTTGGCGTGCGGCAGACGGTAGTGCTCGAAGCGCGGGTCCAGGATACGCACGGCCGGATCTGGCGTGCGCAGGCTCGGCTGCCACCCATCGTTGCTCATCGCCGGCCCTCCTTGATGCGGCCCAGCAGCACCATAGAAAGCAGCGTCGCGAGAACCAGCATGGTGCCCATGCCGATCAGCCCGGCCTTGAACGAGCCCGTGGCGTCTTTCAGCCAGCCCACCATGTACGGGCCGAACAACCCGCCAAGGCTGCCCACCGAGTTGATGAACGCCAGCCCGCCGGCGGCGGCCTGCTTGTCCAGGAACGTGGCCGGGATGCTGTAGAAGCACGTGCGCACGGATGACAACCCCACCACCGCCACGGTCAAGCCCAGCATGGCCGGCACCAGCGCATCGGACGCAACCGACACAAAGAAACCCAGCGCCGCCACCGCACAGGTGATCACCAAGTGCAGAACATAGCGCTGCGTGCGCGCCACCACGCGTGCCCAGCCCAGCATCACCAGGGCGCCAACAACATAGGGCAGCGCCGTGGCAAAGCCCACCTGCGTGTTCGACAGGTGATGCGTCTTGAGGATGGTCGGCATCCACACACCAATGCCGAGAATGCCGATGATGTAGCTGAAGAGAATGGCCGTGAGCAGCCAGACGCGGGCGTCCTTGAGCGCCGGCCCGAGGCGATGCTCGACCGCCGCGCTGCGCTCCCGCTCGATGGCAGCCGCCAGGGCGGAGCGCTCCTCTGCCGTAAGCCAGGCTGCGTTGTCCGGCCGATCGGTCAGCATGCGCAGGCACAGCAGGCCCAGCACGCCGGCCGGCAACCCCTGCAGGATGAAGAGCCATTGCCAGCCGTGCAGCCCGAGCCAACCGTCCAGCTCCAGCATCGATACCGACAGCGGCCCGCTGAACACCGACGACAGCGGAATAGCAGCGAGGAACCAGCCCATCATGCGCGTGCGATACCGCGACGGAAACCACAACGTCAGATAGAAGATGACGCCGGGAAAGAACCCCGCCTCGCCAATCCCGGCGAGCAAGCGAATCGCCGCATAGCTGTTGGGGCCCACGGCGAAGCTGGTGGCGGCGGCAAACAAACCCCACGTGATCATGATCCGCGCCAGCCAGCGACGTGCGCCGTAGCGATACAACGCCAGGTTGCTCGGCACCTCGAACAGGCAATAGCCCACGTAGAAGATGCCGGCCGCCAGGCCAAACTGGGCCGCGCTCAGGCCCAGGTCGCGGTTCATGGTCAGCGCGGCAAAGCCGACGTTGGTCCGGTCGAGATAGTTGACGAAGTAGGCGAGCGACAGCAGCGGAATCAGGCGCCAGGCGGCCTTGCGGCAGGCGCTCTGCTCAGCAGTGTGCTCTGCCTGGGCGGCATCGATGAGGGTGGCTTGCATGGCGATGCCTCAGAAATAGAGCCGTTGCGGGTTATGAACGAGCACGGCTTCAGCCGCTTCAGCACCGCAGGCTTCCTGCACGAACGCGAGCAGGCTGCTGTCGTCGGGCACGTCGCCCTTGATGTTGGGGTGCGGCCAGTCCGTGCCCCAGATGGCCCGCTCTGGCGCCGCCTGCGCCAGCCGCCTGACCAGCGGCAGCGCTGCAGTCCATGGCGGCGCTGCGCCTTGCATCAGGCGGTCGACACCGGAGAGCTTGATCCACCGATTGTCTTTACGCAGATGGCGCTCCAGCTCGCGCACGGCGGCTTCATCCAGCGGGCGGGTCGCATCCTGCCGGCCCATGTGGTCGATCACCAGCGGCACGTCGAGGTCTTCCCACGCATCGAGCACCGGCAGAAGCTGATCCAGTTGCCCATGCAGCAGCACGTGCCAACCCATCGGCCCAACGCGCTCGGCGAGTTCGCGCAAGCGGTCCAGATCGCGCTCGCCCGGCAGGTGGCCCATGAAGTTGAAGCGGATGCCGCGGACGCCGCCCTCGTGCAATTCGCGCAGGGCGTCGTCACTCGTGGTGTGGTCGACCAGCGCGACGCCGCGATAGCGCCCGTGCGTCATGGCCAGCGCCGACAGCAGCGCACGGTGATCGGACTGGTAGCACGCCGCCTGCACCAGCACGCCGTGCGTGACGCCCAACTGCTCATGCAACGCAAGCAGTTGCGTCATCGGAGCTTCCACCGGGCGATACGACGCGTCGGCGGGCAGCGGAAACGCGTCCCAGGGCCCATAGATGTGCGTATGGCAATCCCACACGCCGCCGTTCAGCTCGCCTTGCATGGTCAGTCGCACCGCGCCGTCATGCCGCCATCGACCACGACTTCGGTGCCGGTGACAAAGCGCGCCTCGTCAGACGCCAGGAACAGCGCGGCATGCGCGGTGTCACGCCCGTCACCCATGAAGCCGAGCGGAATGCGAGCGAGCCGGCTTTCGAGCAGCTTGTCGACGTCGCCGCCGGAGCGCTGGCCGGCCAGGCGCACTTCCACCATGGGCGTATGCAATTGGCCCGGCACCACGGTGTTCACGCGGATGCCCTTCTTCGCGTACTCGACGGCCACGACCTTGGAAAGCTGGATCACGCCCGCCTTGCAAGCGGCATAGGCCACCTGCGCCGAGCCCGTCCAGCGGATGCCGGATGTTGAAGCCGTATTGACGATGGCGCCACTGCCCTGCGCTTCCATCACGGGCAGCACGTGCTTGCAGGTCAGATAGACGCTCTTGAGGTTGAACGCAACCTGTGCATCCCACTTGTCTTCCGACAACGCCACAGGGCCGCCGGCAGCGGAGCCGCCAACGTTGTTCACCAGGATATCGACGCGGCCGTACTGCTCCACGCAGGCATCGACCATGCCTTTGACGGCCGTAGTGTCGGTCACGTCGCAGGTGTACGGCGTGACCTCACCACCCGCCTCGCGCACGCGGCGCAGCGTTTCTTCCATGGCTTCGAGGTTCTTGTCGACGGCGAATACGCGTGCCCCAGCCATCGCAAACAGCACGGCCACGGCGCGGCCGTTGCCCCAGCCCGGCCCGACGCAGCCCGCGCCGGTCACGATGGCTACCTTGCCTGCCAGTCGGCCCGCAGCCGTGGCTTGTTCAAATTCGGTCGTTGCTTGCACAGTGAATTCCTTGTTGCTTATTGCTGTTACATCGGCAGTTGCGTCGGCAGTTCCGGCGTCGCACCGGCCGGCGCGGGCACGTTGAATGCCTTGATGGTCATGGAGATGAGCGTGTAGTAGCCGGCAATGCCAACCAGATCGACCACGCCGTCCTTCCCAATGGCGTCAACCAGCTCGGCGTACAGGCCGTCGTCCACTTCGCGCTCGGCATGCAGTTGCGTCAGGAAAGCGAAGACGAGCGCCTCGTCGCGCTGCTCGAACGCCGGGTTCATGCCGTCACGAATGGCGTCGATCACCGCCGGCGACACACCGGCTTCCAACGCGAACGGCTTGTGCGCGGCCCATTCGTATTCCGCCAGCCAGTAGCGGCCCATGAACAGGATGGCCAGTTCGGACAGGCGCGGCGGCAGGCTGCTGTCGTAACGGCAGTAGCGTCCGAGCGCCTGTGCGCGGTCGGCCAGCAGCGGGCGATGCAGCCAGACGGCCAGCGGGCCGCGCACACCCTTGCGGGGGCCGTTGGCAATGGCGTCGTAGACGGCGCGCTGGTCTGCGTCCAGCGCATCAGGATCGAGGGCGGGAATGCGTTGCATGTTGGTGTTGCTCAGTGCTTAGTGGCTTAGTGGCTTAGTGGGTCAGCGCGTCTTGCGCAACCGCAGCCTGTGCGGTGGGCTTCTGCAGCTTGAGGAGAGAAGAACGGGCCTGCCCGCCGGTCTCGCGATGGAACGCTTCGGCGTCGAACGCACCTTCCCAGCGGGCGATGGCGAACACCGCCACGGTGTTGCCCACCACGTTCACGAGCGCAGTGGCAATCGCCATCACGCGGTCGATGCCGAACAGCAGCCCCAGGCCGGCTACGGGCAGCGAGCGCACCGATTGCAGCGTGGCCGCCAGCTTGACGAACGCCCCGCCGGCAACGGTGGTCCCGCCCTTGGAAGTGAGGCTCAGGATGGCGAGCAGCCCGAGTTGCTGCCACAGCGAGAACGGCGTGTCCGTCGCCTGCGCAATGAAACCCACGGCGATGGCCATGTAGATGGAGGTGCCGTCGAGGTTGAAGCTGTAGCCCGCAGGCAGCACGAACCCGACCACGGCCTCATCACAACCTGCGCGTTGCAGCTTCTCAACCAGACGCGGGAAGGCCACCTCGCTTGATGCCGTGCCGAAGATCAACAGCATCTCGTCGCGAATCAGCTTGAGCACGCTGAAGTACGGCAGGCCGATCATCCACGTAATCGAACTGAGCACGCCGAACACGAACAGCAGCGACGCGGCGTAATACAGCAGGATGACCTTCAGCAGATAGAGCAACGTCACGCCGCCATAGCTGCCCACGGCCGCGGCCATGGCACCGAACGCGCCGAGCGGTGCCAGCTTCATGATGAAGCCGAGCATGCGAAACAGCACCTTCTGCGCTTCATCCATGCCGCGCAGCAGGACCGAATCCGGACCCACCGAGAGGTTCAGCGCCAAGCCCGCCAGGATGGAGATGATCAGCACCTGCACGATGTCGCCCTTGGCAAATGCATCGACCAGCGTGTGCGGAATCAGGCTGAGCAGGTAATTGACGGCCGAGATGCCGCCGGCGCCGCTGGTGGCCTTCACAGCATCGGCGCTTTCGGCAAGGTTGGTGGCATGCAGCCCCACCCCGGGCTCGAACACGTTGACGAGCACAAAGCCCAGCACCATGGCCACCGTGCTGACCACCTCGAAGTACACCAGCGACTTCACGCCCATGCGGCCCAGCATGCGCAGGTCGCGCACATGCGCCAGGCCCTGCACCAGCGTGCAGAAGATGATCGGGGCCAGCATCATCTTCAGCAGCGCGATGAATGCCTGCCCGATGGGTTTCATGGCAACGGCCCACTGCGGCGCGGCGATGCCGAGGACGACCGCACACGCCAGGCCGATCAAGACCTGCACATGCAGCTTCTTCAGATGTTTCATGGTGTCTCCTGCGTCCAGTCATTCAGCGCTCTGCCGCTACCAGGCGGCACCAGCGTGCTGGACTTGTCTTGCTTGAAAGGCGGTCGTCGCTGGGGGCGTGAACGCCGTCTCCGCTACGCGTTGGGTGATTTGTTATTTGTAGAAAGCATAGATTGACGGTCTTTTCTTGACAAAGACCATGTGAACATACAAATCTATGCCGACACGGCATATCTCAACGCAAGCATGGACATCCGAGAACTCAAGAGCTTCATTCGCGTGGCGCGTGCCGGCAGTTTCAGCCGCGCAGCCGCCGAGCTGTACATCGCGCAACCCGCGCTGAGCCGGCAGATTGCAAAGCTGGAGGCAGAGATTGGCGTGCCGCTGCTGGTTCGGCATGGCCGGGGCGTCCGGCTCACCGCGGCGGGCTCGCGTCTGCTGGAGCGCGCTGAAATGATCACCCACCTGCTCAGCGAAACCAGCGAAGACGTACGCGCCAGCGCGGACGAGGAGCGCGGGCATCTGGCTGTTGGCTTGCCGCCGACCATGGGCGCGCTGATCGGCGCCGATCTCGTCCAGGACTTCCGGGCGCAGTGGCCTCGGGTGTCACTGCACGTGCGAGAAGGCCTGAGCAGCTCGCTGCAGGAGTGGGTGCTGGACCGGCGCGTTGACCTGGCCGTCGTCTACAACCAGCCGCCGCTGGATGCGTTCCACGTGCGCCCTTTGTTCAGCGAGCCCATGATCCTCGTGGGGCCGCCTGGCTCAGAGACCGACAAGCGCGAATACCAGATCCGCGACCTGGCCAGCATTCCGCTGATCTTGCCCGGCCTGCCGCACAGCAACCGGCGCCTGGTCGAACAGGCGGCGATCCAGCACGGTGTGCGCCTGCGCATCGCCCTGGAAGTCGACAGCGTGTCGCTGACCAAGCAACTGGTGAAGGCCGGCGCCGGCTATTCGATCCTGACCTACATCGCGATCAAAGAGGAGATCGCGCGTGGTGAACTCGTTGCGCATCGCATCGGGCGTCCCGGCATCCGGTCGAGCGTGGCGATCACGACCCTGCGCGAGAATCCCCCTTCCCGCTTCGCCGCTGCCTGGACCGCACTGCTGCAAGACAAGCTCAAGCAATTCATTGCGTCGGAATCGTGGAAAGCCGATGTGGTCTGGCCGAAGGACGGTGCTCTCTGAGCACACCTGAAGCGCACGTGTGATTCGACGAGCATCCCACGGCGTTCTCGGCAAAAGAAAACGCCAACCCGCGATGGGTTGGCGTTTTGCTTGGGGTATGACCGAATCAGTCGATCAATGCATCAGTGGAACTGGTTCATCGTGTTGTCCTTACCCGCAGCCTTCAGCGCTGCTTCGCCGCTGAAGTATTCCTTGTGGTCGTCGCCAATATCCGAGCCCGACATGTTCTGGTGCTTGACGCAGGCGATGCCTTGACGGATTTCCTTGCGCTGCACGCCAGCCACATAACCGAGCATGCCTTGGTCGCCGAAGTATTCCTTGGCCAGGTTGTCGGTCGACAGCGCGGCGGTGTGGTACGTCGGCAGCGTGATCAGGTGGTGGAAGATGCCGGCTTCGCGCGACGCATCGGCCTGGAACGTGCGGATCTTCTCATCAGCGAGCTTCGCCAGTTCGCTGTCGTCGTATTCCGTGCTCATCAGTTGGCCGCGCTCGTAGGCCGACACATCCTTGCCGGCTTCCTTCATCGCGTCATACACCTGCTGACGGAAGTTCAGCGTCCAGTTGAACGACGGGCTGTTGTTGTACACCAGCTTGGCGTTCGGGATGACCTTGCGGATTTCGCTCACCATGCCGCCAATCTGGGCGATGTGCGGCTTTTCGGTTTCGATCCACAGCAGGTCGGCGCCGTTTTGCAGCGAGGTGATGCAATCCAGCACGCAACGTGCTTCGCCAGTGCCTGCGCGGAACTGGAACAGGTTGCTCGGCAGGCGCTTCGGACGCAGCAGCTTGCCGTCGCGCTTGATGACGACATCACCGTTGCCCAGTTGGTCGGCCGACAGCTCTTCGCAGTCGAGGAACGCGTTGTATTGGTCGCCCAGGTCGCCCGGCGTGTTCGTCACGGCGATCTGCTTGGTCAGGCCTGCGCCCAGCGAATCGGTACGGGCGACGATGATGCCGTCGTCCACGCCCAGCTCCAGGAACGCGTAGCGGATCGCGCGGATCTTGGCCAGGAAGTCTTCATGCGGCACGGTGACCTTGCCGTCCTGGTGGCCGCACTGCTTCTCGTCCGACACCTGGTTTTCGATCTGGATGCAGCAGGCACCCGCTTCGATGAACTGCTTGGCCAGCAGGTACGTGGCTTCTGCGTTGCCGAAACCGGCGTCGATGTCGGCAATGATGGGCACCACGTGGGTGACGTGGTTGTCGATCTTTTCTTGGATCGCGGCCTTGGCAGCGGCGTCTTTGGCAGCGTCCAGTTCGCGGAAGAGGCCGCCCAGTTCACGCGCGTCGGCTTGGCGCAGGAACGTGTACAGCTCGCGGATCAGCGCGCTGACAGAAGTCTTCTCGTGCATCGATTGATCCGGCAGCGGGCCGAACTCCGAGCGCAGCGCAGCGACCATCCAGCCCGACAGGTACAGGTAGCGGCGTTCGGTGCTCTTGAAGTGCTTCTTGATGGAAATCATCTTCTGCTGGCCGATGAAGCCGTGCCAGCAACCCAGCGACTGCGTGTACTTGGACGGATCGGCGTCGTAGGCGGCCATGTCGGCGCGCATGATCTTGGCGGTGTACTTGGCGATGTCCAGACCCGTCTTGAACTTGTTCTGTGCACGCATGCGAGCAGCGTACTCGGGGTTGATCGCGTTCCATGCGTTGCCGTAGGTTTCTTTCAAACCGGCAACTGCCTTGATGTCGTCTTGATACTGGGCCATGTCAATTTCCTGGAAATAAAGCGCGTTTGAGAAGAATCGGTTGCGTGTGCAGCTCCGGAGTTCGAAGCGAGCAGCATGGATTTATTGTAGGTCGGCTTTGACGCGTCGCAGCAATGTCTTATATAAGACATAAGAGTTAGTTTTTCTTTATTTTTCAAATAGATAGCTGACAAATTTTGCGATGCGGAACGTGTTTTCAGCAAACGGGAAGACGACGCCCGAGAAATTCGAGGCAAATTCCGTAATGTGAAACGGTCTTTCAGGTGCTGGAGGCGGTGAACGTGGGGGCCGCGGGGGGCGACGGAGGCGTGTCCGCCTGAGTCATGCGATGCCGACGATGCCAGTTGCCTGGCGGGCGGGGCACCTTCACTATTGTTTGCCGCTGAACGACAGAAGGCCGCCATACCGGCACTTTCATCCGCCCATCAAAAGGAAGACTCCATGCCCGCTCCGGACTATGACGTTGTCGTGTTTGGCGCCACCAGCTTTGTCGGTCAGATCCTGACCCGCTACCTGGCCGAACAGTTTTCGGGCGGTGGAGAAACGCCGCGCTGGGCCATTGCCGGCCGATCCGAAGCGAAGCTGCTGGACGTCAAGCGTTCACTAGGCGCGGCGAGTGAATCCCTCCCGATCATCGTGGCAGACGCCGCCAACGAACCCCAGTTGCGCGCACTGTGCGCACAGACCCGGGTAGTGGTCTCCACGGTTGGCCCCTACGCGCTGTACGGCGAGCCCTTGATCAAGGTCTGCGCCGAAAGCGGCACGGACTACTGCGACCTCACCGGCGAGACCCAGTGGATCAAGCGCATGATCAACAAATATGAAGCGACGGCGCAGCAGTCAGGGGCACGCATCGTGCATTGCTGCGGCTTCGACTCGGTGCCGTCGGATATGGGGGTCTACTTCCTGCAGCAACAAGCCATGCGGCAATGGGGTACACCCGCCACGCGGGTGAAGTTGCGCGTCAAGACGCTCAAGGGCGGCGCATCTGGCGGCACTGTGGCCAGCCTGATCAACGTCGTGCAAGAAGCCGCTGCGGACCCTGCCTTGCGCCGGGAACTGGCAGACCCTTACGCCCTCTGCCCCAAGGGCCACGGCTTCACGGCACGCCAACGCTCGGTACGGGGCGCGGCGTTCGATGCCGATTTCGATGTGTGGATTGCGCCCTTTGTCATGGCGGCCATCAACGAGCGCGTGGTGCACCGCTCCAACGCCTTGTCCGGAAACGCCTATGGCAACCCATTCACCTACGACGAAGCAGTGATCACCGGGGCGGGCCTGAGCGGCCGTTTGAAAGCCGTGACGATGGTGGCCGGCCTGGGCGCCTTCATGCTGGGCATTGTCATCAAGCCCATCCGCATCGTGATGGAGCGCTTTCTGTTGCCCAAACCCGGCGAAGGCCCCACGCCTGCGGCGCAATTGGCAGGCCGCTATGACCTGCGGCTCTTTGGCCGCACCGATCAAGGAAACACCTTGCGGGTGAAGGTGACCGGAGATCGGGACCCCGGCTATGGCTCGACCGGCAAGATGCTGGGTCAGGCTGCCGCCAGCCTCGCGCTGGACCACGTAAAAGAGGGCACCAAGACCGGACGCCCCGGCGGCTTCTGGACGCCGGCCACAATGTTCGACGAACGCTTCATCGAGCGCCTGACCCGCCATGCTGGTCTGCGTTTCGAGCGGATATAAGCGCGATGAAGCGCCCGCTCAGCCGAGGCATCAGTCGTTCTGCCCGCGCGCAAAAATATCCCAGCTGGCCATGAACAGCGCGGCAACCAGCGGCCCGATCACGAAGCCTGTGATGCCGAACAATTCCATACCGCCCAGGGTGGAGATCAGCACGACCCAGTCGGGCATCTTGGTGTCCTTGCCGACCAGCAGCGGGCGCAGCAGGTTGTCGACCAGGCCGATCACACCGCCGCAGAACGCGACGAGGATCACGCATTTCCAGATCGCGCCCACCATCAGGAAGTAGAGCGCGACCGGAATCCACACGAGGCTCGCGCCAATCGCGGGCAGCAGCGACAGGAAGGCCATCAACGCGCCCCACAGCACCACGCCGTCAATGCCGAGGAGCCAGAAAATCAGCCCCCCAAGCGCGCCCTGCACCAGCGCAACGGCAATGTTGCCTTTCACGGTGGCGCGCACGACGGTCGTGAACTTGCTCAGCAGCAGGCGCTTGTGCTCTTCATCCATCGGCAGCGCGCGGCGCACGCGGCGGCCGATCTCGGCGCCATCGCGCAACAGGAAGAACACCATGTACAGCATCACGCCAAAGCCGACGACGAACTGAAACGTGTTCTGCCCGATGCTCAGCGCCTGCGTCGCGGCAAACTGGCTGATCTGCGCTGCCCCGTCGGCCAGCTTTCTCTGGATGCCGGGGATGTTGGTCAGGCCGGCTTTGGCAAGCAGTTGCTGCACCCATGTGGGCAGCGCATGAACCGCTTCCGAAAGGTACCGGGAGTAGTTCGGCTGCGCGCTCTGGATCTCCTGATAGGCAACGCCGATTTCCTGCACGATGGTCGCCGTCACAAAGATGACCGGCAGGATCACGATCAGGACGATCAGGGTGAGCGTGGTGAGCGCAGCAAGATTACGCCGCTTGTCCATCCGGGCGACCAGCGCGCGCTGCACGGGCTGGAACAGGATCGCCAGGATGACGCCCCAGAACACCGCGCCAAAGAACGGCGAGAGGATCCAGCAGAGCCCGAGCGTGACGACAAACAGCAGGAGGTAGAAAAATTTCTGGTGGTCGTTTCCGCTATCCATGGGTTGCTTTTGCTTAAAGGTGACGTCTCAAAGGCCCGAGCAGGATCCAGGCCAGGCAATGAAATCCGAGTATGCCCGCGCAACCGCGGTTGTCATAGGGGCGGCCGACGGGGCGGACAGGCTGACGAAGCCCGCCGAAAGCTGGCGCCCGCGGTTGAACAACCCCGATACCGGCCGGGCTATGGCGACGGGCATTGCCAGCTATAGTCTGCCCACCCATCCAACCGAACGGAGCACAACGTGGTATTCGAAATGGCCCACATCGAGATTCTCGCCGGCAAGCAGCGCGAGTTTGAAGCCGCCGTCCAGCAAGCCTTGCCGCTGTTTGCACGCGCCAAGGGCTGCCACGGCGCCGAGCTGCACCACATCGTCGAGCGCGACACCAGCTACGTGCTGATCGTGCGCTGGAACACCGTGGAAGACCATATGGTCGATTTTCGCGAGTCCGACGACTTCCAGGAATGGCGCAAGCTGGTCGGGCCATTCTTTGCGAAGGCGCCGGAGGTCGTGCACTCCGAAGTGGCGGTCAAGTAACCGGCCCGCCTGAATCATTCGATCCTCACCCAGGCACGAGATGCGCTCGGCGCTCTCAAGGTGCACCCCCATCTCGTGCCATGCCGACGTGGCAACCTGACCGCCGGCCCCTTTTCAGCGCTTGGGCCTGAACATCCCGTAAGAATCCTTTTGCATTTGTTTGCAGTCCGCCCGCGCGGCGCGAGTCCAATGGCACGGTAAAGAAGCCCCCGGTGCTGCCGTTAGCCAGAGATGTGCATTGCGCGCGGCAACGAGCGCGGGCACCTGTGCAACCCATTCGCAACTGCCTCCCGGCTCTGCCCAACCGCCCGCCAAGACGCTCTTCCACTCTGTTCATGTCTTCTGAAACGTCGATGGACAGGCGCTTTAGCGCCAGCGTCGCCATCGTCCTTGTTCCGGTGTTGTCGCTGTCGTGCTGGCTGCTGGGCTACGCGTGGCTGGCTTACGGCCGCGCCGACAATGCCGCCCGCAGCGTCCAGGCGCTGCGCATGACGTTGTTGGCCATGGAAAAGGTTTCAGCCGAACGCGGCCCGACCAACGGCGTGCTCGGCGAAGACTTGCCGCTGCCCGCCGAGCGCAAGGCGGCCCTGCAACGCATGCGCGCC
Source organism: Ralstonia pickettii (assembly GCF_000607165.1). GTDB lineage: Bacteria > Pseudomonadota > Gammaproteobacteria > Burkholderiales > Burkholderiaceae > Ralstonia > Ralstonia holmesii. The sequence continues at coordinate 689,173 of NZ_JFZG01000006.1, forward strand.
ACCAGCGATGAACACGTCGCCCAATTGCTCGACGCCCTGAGCCCCGAACATTGCCCTGGCTGTGAAGCCGACATCACCTCCGCGCGCCGCGCCCAAACGCATCTGGCCGCTGCCCGCGCCAACATCGACCGGTTGACCGCACTGCCCCTGCGCGCACGCAGCAGCGATGACCTCGCCGACGGCGTGAACCGCATGATCGCGGTGATCCCCGAATTCCTGCCCATCGTCAACGCGCGCACGGCCAACATCACGCGCGGCGATCCCGACGTGCTCAATTGCCTGACGCTGGCGCGGCTGTCGGCCGATCTGCGTGAATACGCGGGCCAGCTCGGTTCGCGCTTTACGGGTGCGCTGGCCAGGCACCGCATGCTCACATTTGAAGAGCAGCTTGCGATCGAACGCACGCACGGCCGTATTGACCAGTTGCGCAGCATGATCGAGACCCGCGTGGGTGCGCATTCGGCACTGAACCAGCACGCCTTGACCACCCTCGGCGCCCAGTACTTCGGCGATGGGCTGCGCTATGTGGCTGCCGTGCGCGCCGAGGCCAGCCAGCCCGGCGGCGTCGATATCACCCCCGCCGCATTTGCCGAGCGCTACGTGCCCACCATGCGCGCCATTACGGATTTCCGCGACATCGTGCTGGGCCTGGCGGATGACGACATCCGCGAACATCGGCGCGCGATGCTGCTGGTGCTCATCGGCTCGGCAGGCGCGGTGCTGTCGGTACTCGGCGCACTGGCATGGATGACGATTTCGTTCCGCCGCAACGTGGTGGGGCCGTTTGTCAACGCCACGCGGCTGATCGACGGGATTGCGCGCGGCAACTTGAGCGTGCACATCCCGACCGGCTTTGCGCGGCGCGAGATCCGCGCGATGTTCGAGGCGATTCGCGTACTGCGCATCAACAGCATCGAGCGCCGCCGGCTGGAACTGGAACGCGCACACCTGATGCAGGAACTCGCGCGCATGGCCGAGACCGACCCGCTCACCCATCTGCTCAACCGCCGCGCCTTTGAAGACCGTGCCAGCGCGATGTGCAAATCGCCGCAGCCGAAAGCGCGGCTCGTTGCGCTCATCATGTTCGACATCGACCACTTCAAGCGCATCAACGATACGTACGGCCATGCCGTGGGCGACGAAGCGCTGCGCACCGTTGCAAGCCTGTGCCGCGCCGAGGGCCCGTCGGCCGACATGGTGGCGCGCATCGGCGGCGAAGAATTCGCGGTGATGGTGTGGGCGGATAGCCTCGCGCAGGCGCGCGCGGTGGCTGACCATCTGCGCCATCGCATTGCCGAGGTGGCGGTGCCCATCGGCACCGATCTGCCCTGCCGCATGACGGCCAGCTTTGGCGTGGCGGCGGCACCCGCGGCGGATGGCCCCGAGCTGGAGCCACTGCTGCGACGAGCAGACCGCCTGCTGTATGCCGCCAAGCTGGCGGGGCGCAACTGCGTGATGACGGACCGCCCGCCTGCGTCGCCGGACGTGGCGCTCGCGGCGGATTGATGCGCCGGGCGCGCTAGGCCTGATTGGCGCGCCGATACTCCGCAGGCGCCTTGCCGACAAGGCGGCGGAAGTCACGCGTGAAATGGGCTTGGTCAAAGTAGCCAAGCCCGTGCGCAAGCTCAGCCAGATCCACACCCACGCCGTTGGCAAGCTGGTCCGCCGCCTCATGCAAGCGGTATCGGCGGATCACCCACTTGGGCGTCACACCCACATACTCCGAGAACAATTGCTGCAGCGTGCGTTCGCTCATGCCGGCGCGCTCGGCCAAGTCGCGTACCTGGGTCAGACCTGCGTCCTGTTGCAGCGACTGCAAGATGCTGTGAATGCGCTCAACCTGTGGGTCCGGTGGCGGCAGCACGCGTAGCAGCAGCGTTTCTGCGGCAGACACCATGCCGGCGTCGTCAGGTGCGCCGAGCACCATCTCTTCTGCCTGCGCATCGCCAATGCCAAGCACATCGGAAACCGGCAGGGTCTTGTCGGTCAGCAAACGCACCGGCTTGCCGAAGAACGCGCGAAAGGCACCGGGCCGCAAGCGCAGGCCGATCACGCGGCCCGTCTCCGCCAATGTGGTTTCGAACGCGCCCGACATCACGCCAAAGACGGCGGTCTGGCGACGGTCGAACACCAGGTTGACGCACGGATACGGAAGCGTGCGCTGGGTGTACGGCGGCTGGCCGCGCAAGTCCCATTCAACGATCCAGTGGTGCTCGAGCACGCCGGCCAATGCATCACTCGGCTGATAGCGGTTCAGGCGGAAACGCTGGCGGAAGGCGAGCGGGTCGACCACGCCCTTTGGCTTGTCGGCAACGTCACGTAGATCGGTCATGGAAGCGGCGTCCGCGAAAACAATGCCGCGATGATGCACCGCCGCAGCGGATTTTTCCAAGACGGAGGCAAGCCTTGCGCCTACAGTGGCACTCTTTTCTCACCCGTATCCATCGAACACGGAGCCGACGATGCCCCAAGACCGCCACCTGATCCTTTACCACTCGCCGCGCAGCCGCTCGCGGGGCGCGCGCATGCTGCTCGAAGAACTCGGCGCCGACTACGAGGTGCATGCCTTCGACCTGACCACGGGCCAGCACAGGACGCCTGAGTTTCTCGCGATGAACCCGCTTGGCAAGGTGCCGACACTACGCCATGGCGATGCGGTCATCACCGAGCAGGTGGCGGTGTATCTGTATGCGGCAGAGCTGTATCCGGAAGCCGGGCTGTCGCCAGCCGTGGGCGATCCGCTGCGCGGGCCGTACCTGCGATGGATGGCGTTCTACGGTTCGTGTTTCGAGCCCGCTGTCGTCGACCATTCAATGGGCCGCGCGCCCGCTGCGTATTCGACCTCACCCTATGGCGACTTCGATACCGTCATTGCCGCGATCAACGCACAGTTGGCCAAAGGGCCCTACTTCCTCGGCGAGCGCTTCACGGCGGCAGACGTCCTCTGGGGCGCCGCATTGGACTGGATCACGATGTTCAAACTGATGCCCGAGACGCCCGTGGTGCGCGCGTATATCGACCGCATCCTGGCACGGCCTGCGGTCCAGCGCGCACGGGCAGCGGACCTCGCGCTGGCGGAAGAACAGGACAAGGCCAAGGCGGCCGCCAGTACGGCCGCTCCCCAGGCCTGAGCCCGATTCAGTGCGACAGGCGGAACTGCCCCACGGCCTCGTTCAGGTTGAGGGCCTGTTCTTCCAGCGACTCCGCAGCGGCCGCGGCCTGCTCGACCAGCGCGGCGTTCTGCTGCGTCACCTGGTCCATCTGGTTGACGGCCTGGTTGACCTGCTCGATGCCGCTGCTCTGCTCTTCCGACGCTGACGAAATCTCGCCCATGATGTCGGTCACGCGCTTCACCGCATCGACGATCTCTGCCATCGTCACGCCGGCCTGATCAACCAGCGCCGTGCCGTTGCTCACACGATCCACCGAGTCGTGAATCAGCGCCTTGATTTCCTTCGCCGCGCCCGCCGAGCGCTGCGCCAGGCTGCGCACTTCGCTGGCCACCACCGCAAAGCCGCGGCCTTGCTCGCCGGCCCGCGCGGCTTCCACCGCAGCGTTCAGCGCCAGGATGTTGGTCTGGAACGCAATGCTCTCGATCACGCCGATGATGTCGGCGATCTTCTTGCTGCTCTCGTTGATGCCGCCCATGGTTTGCACCACCTGGCCGACCACGTTGCCGCCGCGCGTGGCAACGTCCGACGCCGTCACGGCAAGCTGGCTGGCCTGACGCGCGTTATCGGCGTTCTGCTTCACGATGCTCGTGAGCTCTTCCATGCTCGACGCGGTTTCTTCCAGCGAGCTGGCTTGCTCTTCCGTGCGCTGCGAGAGGTCTGCATTGCCAGCGGCAATTTCTTGCGCCGCCGAGCGCACCGAATCGCTGCCCAGGCGGATCTGCTGCATCACCGCCGTCAGCTTGTCGGCAAACGTATTGAACGAGCGGGCGATCTGCGCGACTTCGTCTTCGCCATCCGACAGCAGACGCTTGGTGAGGTCACCGCTGCCCGAGCCGATGTCGTCCATGGCATCGCGGATCATCGACAGGCGGCGGAACGCACGCGAAGTCATTGCGCCGACGATGAGCGCCGCCACGATGGCCACGCCCACCAGCGCGCCAATCGACGTCATCACCAGTGAGCGCATGCCGGCCGTGGCATCAGACTTGTCCAGCGCCACCACCAGGCCCCAGTCGGTGCCCTTCACGCCCTGGCGGTAGAGCAGCTTGGATGCGCCATCCACTGACACTTCCACCGGCTTCTCCGCCTGCGCCAGCGATGCCAGCGTGGCTTCGTTCAGCCCTGCCGACAGATCGGTCGCCGGCTTGAGCGTGAGCTTGTCATTCGGGTGCGCGACGATCTTGCCGGCCGCGTTGACGAGGAAGCCGAAGCTGGCCGGCGTCGGGTGAATGGCCTTGACGTTGGCGATTACGCTGTCCATCGCCACGTCGCCGCCAATCACGCCCTTGAGGGTACTGCCGTCCAGAATGGGCACCGCGAAGGTCACGACGAGCTGGCCGGTGCTGGCGCTCACGTACGGCGGCGTCACCACGGGCTTGCCGGCCTCCACCGCCTGCTTGTACCAGGGGCGCGCAGTCGGGTCATACGTGGGCGGAATGCCTTCGGGGTTCGAGAATTTGTACGACTTGTCGGGGTAGCCGACATAGACGTTGATGAAGCCGCCAGCCTTGTGCACGGCCTTGAAAACCGGAATCGGGTCCGCAGACACTGCCACGTCTTGCAGCGACACCATCATCTGCGTCTTGGACGCCACCCAGTCGTCGATGCCGGCGATGTGGCCGCGCGCGACGGACTGCAGGTTCTGGCGGATGGACTCGTCGTTGTACGAACGCGTCACGAGATAGTTAAGACCGCCAGCGAAGGTCAATGCGCCGACCACGATGGCAACGCAGGTCAGCAAAATGCGAGTACGGATGGATGCAAGCACGGTATGGTTTCCTACTACGAGGCCCATGGCAGGGATTCCACCATGTAAGGCATGCGGCACACGACCCTGTCGGCCTTGCCGTCGCACAAGAAACGGCCGTCATAACGAAATCTGAAGTCTGATCTGCGTGACATGACTCCGCTATCACGTTGCCGGAGCAGGCAACGTTCTACAATCGCCCTCCCTACGCTGCCCACGTCGGGCAGGCTCCACTTCAAAAAAAAGGAATGCGCATGAAAACCAAAGCCGCCATCGCCTGGAAAGCCGGTGCTCCGCTCACCGTGGAAGAAGTCGACCTGCAAGGCCCGCGAGCCGGTGAGGTGCTCGTCGAGATCAAGGCGACCGGCATTTGCCATACCGATTACTACACGCTCTCGGGCGCCGACCCGGAGGGCATCTTCCCGGCAATCCTCGGCCATGAAGGCGCGGGCGTGGTGTTGGAGGTGGGCGCGGGGGTCACATCGTTGAAAGCCGGCGACCACGTGATCCCGCTGTACACGCCGGAATGCCGTCAGTGCAAGTTCTGCCTGTCGCGCAAGACAAACCTGTGCCAGGCCATTCGCGCCACGCAGGGCAAGGGCCTGATGCCGGACGGCACGTCGCGCTTCTCGCTCGACGGCAAGCCGCTGTTCCACTACATGGGCACGTCCACGTTTGCCAACCACATCGTGGTGCCGGAGATTGCGCTGGCAAAGATCCGCCCCGATGCGCCGTTCGACAAGGTCTGCTACATCGGCTGCGGCGTCACCACGGGCGTGGGCGCGGTGGTCTACACGGCCAAGGTGGAACCGGGCGCAAACGTGGTCGTGTTCGGCCTGGGCGGCATCGGCTTGAACGTGATCCAGGGCGCAAAGATGGTGGGCGCCGACAAGATCATCGGCGTGGATCTGAACCCGGCACGCGAAGCCATGGCGCGCAAATTCGGCATGACGCACTTCATCAACCCGAATGATGTGGAAAACGTGGTCGACCACATCATCCAGCTCACCGACGGCGGTGCGGATTACTCGTTCGAGTGCATCGGCAACACGAAGGTCATGCGTCAGGCGCTGGAGTGCTGCCACAAGGGCTGGGGCCAGTCGATCATCATCGGCGTGGCCGAGGCCGGCGCGGAGATCAGCACGCGCCCGTTCCAGCTCGTGACCGGCCGTGAGTGGAAGGGTTCCGCCTTCGGTGGCGCACGTGGCCGCACGGACGTGCCGAAGATCGTCGACTGGTACATGGAAGGCAAGCTCAACATCGATGACCTCATCACGCACAGGCTGCCGCTGGAGCGCATCAACGAGGGCTTCGAGCTGATGAAGCGCGGTGAGTCGATCCGTTCTGTCGTGCTGTATTGAACCTCGAGGACGGAGCCACGCAATGACGATCCCGGTACCGGCACTTGAACTGCTTTCCGAGCATGCCTGCTTTGGCGGCGTGCAGCGCTTCTATCGGCATGCCTCGACGGCGATCGGGCTGCCGATGCGCTTCTCGGTCTACCTGCCGCCGCAGGCGTTGGAAGGCACGCGCTGCCCCGCGCTGTTCTATCTGGCGGGCCTGACGTGCACGGAAGAGACGTTTGCCATCAAGGCCGGTGCGCAACGCGTGGCAGCACGCGAAGGCCTCATCCTCATCGCGCCCGACACCAGCCCCCGCGACGCGAACATCCCCGGCGAAACCGATAGCTGGGATTTCGGCATCGCCGCCGGCTTCTACCTGGACGCCACGCAGGCGCCGTGGCGTGGGCATTACCGCATGGAAAGCTACATTGCCGACGAGCTGCACCACATCGCGCGCGTGGCCTTTCCGGTGGCGCCGGGGCGCATCGGCATCTTTGGGCATTCGATGGGCGGCCACGGCGCGTTGACGCTGGCCTTGCGCCATCGGGAGCGCTTTGCTTCGGTCTCCGCGTTTGCGCCCATCGCGCATCCGTCGGTGTGCCCGTGGGGCGTCAAGGCGTTCACCGGGTATCTCGGGGACGATCGCACCGCCTGGGCAGCGCACGACGCCACGGAGTTGATGCGGCAGGCATCGTGCCCGTTCCCGGGCGGCATCTTGGTCGATCAGGGCGAGGCCGACAAATTCCTCGCAGAGCAGCTGTACCCGGATGACTTTGCCGCCGCGTGCGCTGCAGCCGGGCAGCCGCTGCAACTGCGCCGCCACCCGGGCTACGACCACGGCTACTACTTCATCGAGACCTTCATCGAAGACCACCTGCTGCATCACGCAGCACAACTGCGTTAGCAGCAGGTAAATGCGGGGCCAGGCTAGCGGCTGCCGCCACCGGCACTGCCGCCCGCCGCCCCACCGGCGCCTCCGGTACCCGCACCGGCACCAGCGCCCCCTGAACCCGCAGCACCACCGCCACTACCGCTGCCCGGCGCACCCATCGACCCGCCCGTGCCTGGCGCGCCTACGCCCACTCCACCCGAGCCGCCGCCGGTTGCACTGCCCGTTGAATCGTTGGCACTGCCGCCATAGCCACCGCTCGAACCCGAGCGCATATTGCCGGCGCGCCCTTGCTTACCGGTGGCGTTGCGGTTGCGGGTGGCATCCCGACCGCCGTTGGCCGAACTGCCGTTGACAGCGGTCCCCCCCGTGCCCGTTGCAGTTGCGCCGGTGTCGGCACCACCCGCCGGAGACATGCTGCTGCCGCCCGCCGTGCTGTTGGATTGGGCTGCCCCCGTTTGGGCATACGCCGCTGCAGTACCGCCCGCCAGCGCCAACGCGATGACGAGAGAAGATGCACGGAGATACGTCATGAAATGCTCCTTTGAGGTTGAGAACATGCCCCTCCAAGGCAGCAAGGCCCGTTCCTCCGTCACGCCATGCAATATCGAGTGCGCCGATTGGCGGGATATTTGCTTCGGACCGTGCGTCAAAATGAGGAAGCCCGCACTCAGCTATACATTCAACGGTGTATGTATAATCGCCTGCCCCACTGTCGGTGTGCCGCTGCATGCTTCTGCAACGCTGGCGGCCCACCTTCAGCCCGACGATGGAGCTGTAAACCGTGAAATTCCCCTTCCCGCTGCCGCCGTCCTGGCGCGCAGCGGGCGACACCCCCGACGCCAAGGCCGCCCCTGTAGCCCAGCCCTTGCCTGGCGATCCAGATGCCTGGATCGCATGCGAGCACTGCGACACCCTGCATCGCCACGAAGTCATTGCGTTGGATGAAGAAGCGCATTGCACACGCTGCGGCGTCAAGCTGTACCGCAACCAGAGCGAGCGGCTCTCGGTACTGCTGCCGCTCGTGTTGACGGGCCTCATCGTCTACATCGTCGCCAATATCTTTCCGATTGCCGAGATGAACGGTGGCGGCAACCGGCACGCCACCACGCTGTGGGGCGCCATCGTGGCGCTGTACGACTACGACATGCTCTTCGCTGCCGTACTGGTGGCACTCACCACGGTTTTCTTCCCGCTGATGTACATGTCAGTGCTGGCGCCGCTGCTCATTGCGCGATTGCGTGGGCGGCAGCATCCGGCCGCGGCGCTGGTGCTGCGCACGGCGGCGCTGATCCGCCCGTGGGCGATGGTCGAGATCTTCATGCTGGGCGTAGTGGTAGCGCTCATCAAAGTGGCGCGCATGGTTTCGCTGGAAGCCGATGCGGGCTTGTGGGCGTTTGCTGCGCTCACCGTGTTCCTGACGGTGGCGTTGTCGATCGACCTGCGACCGTTCTGGCGCGAGATCGGGTTGACGCTGCCGCCAGGCTCACATGTCGACACGCCCACCGGCATGGACGCCGCCGCCCGCCCCGGCGAGGATCACCCATGAACAGCGTCACTACCCCTGCACCGGCCCAACCGGCCCAACCGGCCCAACCGGCCCAACCGGCCCAAGAGGGTCGCCCGCTGCGGGCCGCCGCACACGGCCTGGTGACATGCGAGCGCTGCGGCCTGCTGGCACGCATGCCCCAAGCTTCGGCAGCCACGCAGGCGGTGCTCACACACGAAGACGCACCTAACGAGGCCGCCGCGGCGCCGGTCTGCCCGCGTTGCATGTCGCCCCTACACGTGCGCAAGCCCGACAGCCTGGCGCGCTGCTGGGCGCTGCTGATTGCGGCCGCTGCCATGTACCTACCCGCCAACCTGCTGCCCGTGATGATTACCGACACCCTGCTCGGCACGCAGCAGGACACCATCATGAGCGGGATCGTCTACCTCTGGACGTCGGGCTCGTGGCACCTGGCCATCATCGTGTTCATCGCAAGCTTTCTGGTGCCGCTGGCCAAGCTCGGCATCCTGGCGGTGCTGTGCCTCTCGGTGCAGCAACGCTGGCGCTGGAACCCGCGACTGCGCACGCGCCTGTATGCGCTGGTCGAAATCATCGGCCGGTGGTCGATGCTCGATGTGTTTGTGGTGACACTGCTGGCAGGGCTCGTACATCTGTCGACGCTGGCCATCATCAAGCCCGGCCCTGGTGTCGGCCCGTTTGCCGCCGTGGTGGTACTGACCATGTTCGCCGCCCGCTGTTTTGATCCCCGCCTGATCTGGGACGTCATCGACGAGCCCGATCCTGAAGAGACCGATGTATGACCGACCCCGTCGATAACGAAAACATCCCCGCGCCGCGCCGCACGAAGCGCAAGCGCTGGCTGCCCTCGCTGATCTGGCTGGTGCCGATCGTGGCACTGTTGGTGGGCGCCACGCTCATGGCGCGCGTGATCCTGGCGCGCGGCGCGCAAGTGACCGTCACATTCAGTTCGGCCGAGGGCATCGAAGCAGGCAAGACACGCGTGAAATTCAAGAGCGTCGATATCGGTGTGGTCAAGGCGGTGGGCCTCACCGACGACCGGTCTGGCGCCGTGGTGCTGATCGAACTCACCCACGACGGCAAGGCGTTCGCCGCGTCGGATACGCGCTTCTGGGTGGTGCGCCCGCGCGTGGCGGCCGGCAGCATCTCGGGGCTCGGCACGCTGCTCTCAGGAGCGTACATCGGCGTGGACGGCGGCCGCTCGCAGGAGAAGAAATCCACCTTCAAGGGGCTCGACACACCGCCGGCCATCTCCGCTGATGCGCCCGGCAAACAGTTCACGCTGCGCGCGCCCGACCTGGGCTCGCTCGATATCGGCGCGCCGGTGTATTTCCGCCGCGTGCGCGTGGGCCAGGTCACCGCCTATGACATCGACACCGACGGCAAGGGCGTGACGTTGCACATCTTCGTCAACGCGCCGTTCGACAAGTTTGTGGCACACGGCACGCGGTTCTGGAATGCCAGCGGCATCGACCTCAAGCTCGACGCCAACGGGTTGAAGGTCGATACGCAATCGCTGCTGACCGTGGCGCTGGGCGGCATCGCGTTCCAGACACCCGAAGAAGCCGATCACCAGCCGGCCGCCTCTGACGCCGAGTTCCAGCTCGTGCGCAACGAGACCATGGCACTGAAAGACCCCGAACACCTGTCGCAGACCGTGGTGATGTACTTCCACCGCTCGCTGCGCGGGCTCAACGTGGGTGCGCCGGTGGAATTCAAGGGCATCAACGTGGGCGAGATCAAGTCGATCGGCATCCACTACAGCAAGAAGCGCCACGAGTTCGTGCTGCCCGTGACGGCCACGCTTTACCCCACGCGCTTCGGCATGGACATCCGCGACGACAACCCGCAGCACGCCGCCGAAGACGTCCGCACGCAGTTCGACGTGCTGGTGAAGAACGGCATGCGCGCACAGTTGAAGAGCGCGAGCCTGCTGACGGGCCAGCAGTTCGTGAACCTCGACTTCATTGACGCAGCCGACCGCGACAAGACCCCGCCGCGCTTCGGCATGCGCGATCGTGACGGCGCATATGTGTTCCCGACTGCCGATAACCCGACTGACGACATCGAAGCGCAGATTGCCGGCATCGCCAAGAAACTCAACAAGGTGCCGTTCGAGCAGATCGGACAGGATGTTCACCGCACGCTGACGACGCTCGACGCCACGCTCAAGCAGACCGAGCAACTGGCCAAGACCGTCAACAGCGACCTCGCCCCGCAGATGAAGGAAACGCTGGCCGAGGCGCGCCGCACGCTCGATTCTGCGCGCCAGGTCTTCTCCGACGATGCCCCGCTGCAACGCAACGCGCGCGACACGCTGGAACAAGTGGCCAAGGCCGCCGCGTCTGTGCGCGTGCTGACCGATTATCTGGACCGCCACCCGGAAGCGCTGATCCGCGGCAAGGCAAAGGACGCGCAATGATGCCGATGCAAACGACGATGCTGTCTTCTTCTCTTCGCTTGGCCGGCGCCGCTGCCGTGGCGTTGCTGATTGGCGCGTGCGCTTCGCCCGAGCCGACGTTGCATACGCTGTCGGTGCGCCCCGAAACAACAGATACCGGCCGTTTCCAGCGCGCCTTCCGCCTCTCGGGCGTGCGGGTGCCCGATCGGCTGGACAAGCCACAGATCGTGCTGCGTACGTCCGATAGCGAAGTGGTGGCGCTTGAGCAGCAACGCTGGGCCGCGCCGTTTGGTTCGGAACTGCGCGATGCGCTGTCTGCGAATCTGGCGACAACGCTGTCTGCGGTGGACGTCGGGAGTGCGGCTGCGCCGGCGGGCGTGCCGCTCTACCGCATCGGCGCCGAAATGCGCAGCTATGACGCGCGGCCCGGACAGGGCGTGACGGCACTGGTGACGTGGCGCGTATCGCGCGATGCGGCCACCCCGGGCACAAGCCCCGCCGCCCTCACCTGCCAGACGACGCTTGCGCTGCCCGTGAATGGGCAACCTGCAGGTGCGGATGCGAATGCGAATGCGGGCGTAGATGCGGTGGTGTCATCCACGCAACGCCTCGTGCAGCAGTGGTCGCAACAGATTGCGCAGAGCGTGCAGGGTCTGGAATCGTCTTCCGCTGCGCCGGCGTGGTGCCGGTAGGTTGATCGGTCAGCGCTCGGCCAGTTCCTGCGTGAGCCGGCCGAGTGTGGCGAGCGCAGCTTCGAGGTTGGCCGAAGGCGGCAGGCCGAAGCAGATGCGGAAATAATGATCGAAGCGGTTCAGGTTCGAGAACATCGTCCCCGGCGCAATGCGGATGCCCTGCGCCAGCGCCGCATCAAACAGTGCCACCGACGACACGTTGGCAGGCAACTCCACCCACATCGCCAACCCGCCTGACGGCACCGACAACCGCGTGCCGGCGGGAAAGCATCCCGCAATCGACTCGGCCATGCGCTCGCGCTGTTCACGCAAGGTCTGGCGCAGCGTGCGCAGGTGACGGTCGTACGCACCCGAAGCGATAAAGCGCCCCGCCAGCACCTGCGACCACGAATCGTTTGGCCGCGACTGCGCAAACTTCAGCATCTGCACGCGCCCCTGCCAGCGGCCGGCAGCCATCCAGCCCAGGCGCAGGCCGGGCGCCAGCACCTTGCTCAAGGACGCGCAATAGATGACGTTGCCCGTGCGGTCCCACGCCTTGAGCGCCTTGAGTGGCGTGGGGCTATCGCCCAGCGCGCTGTAGGTATCGTCTTCAATGAGCGCGATGCGGTTGGCATCGCAAAAGGCGGCCATCCGGCGCTTGGCCGCGTCCGGCATGATGCTGCCGAGCGGGTTCTGCAGGTTGGGCACCACCACCACGGCGCGGATGTTGCCGTAGGCCTGCACCGCCATCTCCAGCGCTTCGAGCGACATGCCGGTGCGTGGGCTGGTAGGAATTTCCACCGCGCGCATGCCCAGGCTTTCCAACACCTGCAGCAGCCCGTAATAGGTCGGTGATTCCACGGCCACGGTATCGCCCGGCTGCGCCACCGCGCGCAATGCCAGGTTCACCGCTTCGATACAGCCGTGGGTGACGATCACGTCGTCCGGCGCGATCTGCACGCCCATGTCGAGCGCACGGCGCGCCACGGCAGTCTGCAATTCGGGATGGCCGTTCGGGATGACAGCCTGCGTCAGCAGCAACGGATACCGCCGCAGCACCTGCGACGCAATCCGGTTGAGCGCCGCCGCCGGGTACAACGCGGCCGCCCCACTCGCCCCTGACAGATCGACATGCACGCTGGCCTGCTGCCCGCGCGCCACGATGGCGGACACGCGCGCATGCACGCCCACGTAAGCGGCCGGGTCGGGCGTCGAGACTTCAGGCTCCTTGACCGGTGCCAGCATAGCCCGGCGCGGCTGGCGCACGAAGTAGCCCGAGCGCTCACGCGCTTCGAGCCAGCCTTCCGTCTCCAGATGCCGGCACACCTGCAGCGCGGTCGACAGACTCACAGCGTGCGTGCGCATCAGCATGCGCACCGACGGCATGCGCTCGCCCGGCGCCAGCACTCCGCTGCGGATCGCACCAAGGTAATGATCGGCAAGCGTCCGGTACAGCGGCTGCGCGGGCGGGGGAGTCAACTCGGTGACGGACATGGCGGCGAAGGGCGGCGGCGAGCGGACGGCGACAGGCGGCAAGGAGAGGAGTCCGGCACATCATGCCGGCACGACCGCCACCGCAACAGATACAGACGACGTCAAACTGTACCGCAACAGATTGTCGCAGGGGCGCGGCTGTTGCCCCGCACATTGCCGGTTTCTGTGTCTGTTGAGAGAGAAGCCGCGTGCCTACGCTGGAGCCATGTTCAGGAGATCGACATGACTGCAACGACACCCGCATCCGAACCCGAATGGCTGGCGCTCTGCCCCGGACAAGCCGGGCTGCACTGGCTGCCCGCTGGAACGACGCTCGTGGCATTGGAAGGCAGCTTGCGCCTGGCACCACCATCGCGTTGGATTACGGCAGCGCAATACACGCTTGGCGCCGGACACGCGCATGTTGTGGAAACCTCCGGGTGGTGGCACCTGCATGCCGACAGGCGCAGCGGCGCGCACGTGCACATCGTGGCTGCTGTCACTGGCACACGACGCCCGGCGTGGCCAGCGATATGGCGTTGGTTGGCACACGTCATTCAGCCGCGCCAGACTTCGCGCGGCTGAAGTGAAGAGGTGTCCCTGTCAGCGCCCCTCGCTAGGCGCGCGGGGACGCTTCCCGTCGTCCGAATGGATCGACGCGTTCTCGAAGTCGCCAGGGTCTTCCTCGCCCACGCCGCTTTCACCTGGGATGGCCGGCGCGATGGGCTTGGCGGTGTCACCCGAAGGCGCCTTGGCTTTGTCTTCGCCACGAGGCTTCTTGGTGGCGTTCATGGCTGCTTCCGACTGTTCTGATGCTGCCCCAGACGCTGCTGGTTCTGCGGCAATTGCCCTTCCTGTGCGGCGGCACGGCCATCCTCGGCGGGCACCGGCATCGGGCGTTTCGCCGAGTGGTCCGTGCCGTGCTGCATGGAAGTGCGCTCGGCGCGGTCGGCTTCAGCGCGGTCCTTGGCGGCACCCCGTCCTTGCTGGGCTTGATCGCTGCGCTCACCCTTCTTGCCCTCGCGCTTTCGTTCCCCCGCGTTTTCCGCCGCGTGGGCAGCCGGCTTGTGCGGTTGCTGTGCGTGTTGCCTCATCGTCAGCCTCCTGGTTCGGTTTACGGACGACTCGCCCGTACCCAACTGCGTCGCAACCAGCGTGCCGCCGCAACAGTGCGCTGAAATACGCGTGCGGCGCGCCGCGCCCAGGTATCCGCCTTGCTGCACGTGCAGTGTCGCGCGTTGGCGCACAAGCACGCATGGAGAAACCACATGGCAACCAGCAACCTGTATCGCACCGGCGAAGCCCCTGCACAGACCGGCAAGGGCCACGGAACCGACGCACTCGGCCCCTCCGACAGTTCGGACTCGGGCAGCGACGTGGTGGGCGGCCCGGGCTTGGGCAGCGACGTTGAAGATCGCTTTGACGACGATCCCGCCGTGCACCCGCGCGGCAACGCAGCCAACCGCACCGCGGGCGCAGACCTGGGAGATGTCAACCTCGACAGCGACACAGATTCCACCGGCACCGGCGAGCGTCGCGCGGCAGGGCACGAACCCGTCATACGCGAAGGCGGCGACCTGATGCCCGACGCCATACACGACATAAACCATCCCGAAGTCGACACACCCATCGACGACGAGAACTTTGAACACGCCACGGGCCTCGCCGGTGAAAACGACGACGCCGATGCTCCGGATGCGGTCGACCTGGATGAAGCGCCGATCGATCCGAAACCCGGCAGCCGCGATGTTCCGGTGCACTCACCCACCGGGGGCGGCACGGATTGGTCCGACAACATGCGCCGCAGCCGCCCGACGTACAAGGGCAAGCGCGTGCCGGGCCAGCATCGCGGCTAAGCCGCAGCGGATGAACGCGGACCGCGCCTGCAAGCCAGCGCGGTCCGGTCTAGACTGGCGGATCGCCCCCGCAGCCCATGCGAGTTGCGCTGGCCCGCCCCGCTCACCTTGAGCGAACTTCACGCCCCCTACCCAATGACCCGACTACGTTTCTCAGCTCGTACCGCCGCGGTTGTCACCGTCGTGACAGCACTCTTCCCGCTGGCAGCATCCGCGCAAAGCACCGCTGCGCCAACGCGCGTGCGCGCCACCATCAATGCCGTCCACAGCACCGCTGTCGACGTAACCGACGCCTCCGGCAACAAGGCGACTGTGACGCTGCCGGTGGACCTCAGCGTCACCCAGGTCGCGCCGATCGAACCGTCGGCCATTCGCGCCGGCAGCTATATCGGCACGGCAGCGGTCAAGGAGCCGGACGGCACGTTGCGTGCACTCGAAGTCCACGTGTTTCCGGAGGCGATGCGTGGCACCGGGGACGGCCATCGCCCCTACGACATGGGCCCGAACAGCAGCATGACCAACGGCACGGTCGAGCAGGCAGGCGCCGTCACCGGGGCTCAGGGCCGCACGCTGTCGGTCAAATACAAGGACGGGGAGCAGCGCATCGTGGTGCCGCCGCAAGTACCGATCGTCACCTTCGAGCCAGGTCGGCGCGATGACCTGAAAGCCGGCGCGCACGTTGTCATGTTCGTGCGCGCCGATGCGCAAGGCACGCTGGTAGCGCAGCGCGTGCTGGTCGGCAAGGACGGGATGGTCCCACCGATGTGACGGCGATGTGATGGGAGAGCGGGCCAGCCTCATACGCTGGCCCGATTTGCTTAGAACGGCTTGCTGACCGACAAGAGGAACGTACGGCGCGGTGCAAACTGCGGCGCCCCCACGCCAATGCCCGTACCGTCGCGCAGTTGATAGCTGCGGTCGAAGATATTCAGCACGGTCAGGCGCGTCTTGAACTTGCCCAGCGCCGGGAGGTTGAAGTCCCGCGCAGCGCCGACGTTCATCTGCCAGTAGGCCGGCAGGTGCTCGGTGTTGGCGAAGCCGTTGCGCAAACCTGTACCGAACAGCACATCGCTCGTATACGTCGTACCAGAATACCGATACGACACACCGGCCGACGCGGTCAGGCGCTGGTCGTGATCGAGGTTGACCCAATGGTTGTTGATGTAGGCCAGCTCGTCGGCACCAAAGTTGAACTGGCCGGTCTCGATGCCCTTGCCCTGCGCGCGTGACACGGCCAGATTCAGGTACGCCCCGAAGTTACCGTTGCGATAGTTCGCGCTGCCTTCCAGCCCGTAGATCCGGCCACGCTCGTAGTTGAACGCCGAATACAGCAGCGCATTGCCGAACTGCCCTTCATCCTGCAGATGGCGCACGTCGCGGTAGTACGCATCCAGCCCCAGCGTCAGATGCGGCGTGAGCTGGTGCGAAACCCCCAGGTCAAAGTAGTTCGAACGCTCCGACTTGACGGCCGTGTTGGCGTCCGAAGGCAGCGCATTGGTCGTGCCGGCAAAGGCTTGCACCGAGGTGGTATCGAACTTCTCCGTGGGCGGCGGCGTGAAGTAGCGCGCGTAGCCGGCATGCACGCGCGTGCGCGGCGTCAGGTCATATGTCAGGCCCAGGCGCGGGCTCAGCTGCTGCTCGCTGACGATGGTGTTGACGCGGTCGTAGCGCGCGCCGTAGTTGACGGTGAGCTTGTCGGTGGGCTTCCACTCGTCCTGCAGGTAGACGCCCATGGTCGTGCCGCTGCCGCTGTGGTTGTCGACGATGGTGAACGGCGTGGTGCTGGTCTGGGCGCCGGAGCTGTCGGCGGCAAACACGCTGGCGGTGTTGTCGGCCACGTAGCGCTCGCGCTGCACGAATACGCCGGCACGCAGCGTGTGCTTGTCGGTGAGCTTGTAGCTTGCGTCGCCCTGCACACCGTAAGCCTCGTTGCGGCGCGTGATGTCGGCAGCCACGCCGTTGTAGACCAGATCGCCAATCGGATCGGGCGTGTAGTCGATCCGACTTGCACGGCGGAACACAGACACCTGGTAGTCCAGCTTGGCCGACACCTTCTGCTGATACGTCAGGATCTGGAAGTCGGTCTTCTCGCGTTGATTGGCGTTGAGCGCTTCAGAAGCGGGCGGCACTGCACCGTCGAGCGTGAATTGCGGCGTCAGGCCGGGGCGCGTCGGAATCTGGAAACGGCCGTTCGACGTGCCGAACATGAAGCTCACGCGGCTATCGTTATCAAGCAGGTACGACAGCATGCCGAACGACTTGTTCTGCGTGGTGTGATCGTGCGTGGCGTTGCGGTTGCCCGTGGGATTTTCGATGCCGAGGTTGTTCTCGGCAAACACGCCCGAGAGGTAATAGCTGAAGCGGTCTTTCGTGCCCTGGATCTGCGCGTTGACCTCGTGCGTGGCATTGCTGCCCAGCACGGTGCCGATCTCGCCGCCAAATGCCTTGGGCTCGCCGTCCTCGTCGGTGGATGCGCCCTTGGTGGTGATGTCGACGATGCCGGCAGTGCGGTAGCCGTACTGCGCCGGCAGCGCGCCGGTCAGCACATTGATCTGGTTGGCGAAGCGCGTATCGAGCATCTGCCCGAAACCGCTGATCGGCTCGGGGACGATCACGCCATTGATGCGGTACTGCAGGTTCGAGTGGTCCCCGCGCACGTGCAATTGCCCATACGAATCCTGCACCACGCCCGGCGCCTGCAGCAGCACCTGGTTGAGCGGCGTGGCATCGCCCAGCGGCAGGCGGGCGATGTCATCGGTGTCGAACTTGTAAACAGAGCTGCCGGTGTCCGGCGACAGCGCATTGCGTGCAGCGTCCAAACGCTTGGCCGTGACGCGGGTTTCGCTGAGGTCGCGCACGTTGGCGGCAGCCGGCTTGGGCTGTGCTGCGGGCGCTGTCGTGGCAGGCGTGGCGGGTGTGGAGGCCGGCGTCGCGGCTTCCTGAGCCAGTGCGGAAACCGAGGCGATGGATGGCAAGACGGCGGCAAGCGCCATCACCAGCTTGCGGGGCTGGAACGGAATCATGAAAGACCTTTGAATCGAGCGGATGCGTTAAGCAGCGGCCCGCGCATGCGTCAACACAACGCGCGAGCCGATGGGCAAGGCAGGAATCAAAGGCGGAATGGAGGATCGCGCGAGCAGACGGCCACCGGAAAAACCGGCGCGCCCGCATGAAAGCCAATGCGCGGAAAATGCCAGCGCCGCGTATGCGCCAGGCGCAGCGCCACCAGCATCGGCAAGGCAGCCGCCAGCGCAGCATAGGCAGCGCACTGCAAGCACGCGGCGTGCTCCTGCGCGGGCTGGCTGCGCTGGGCGCCGGCCGGCTTGGCCGTGGCGGCGGCGTTGAACTCGACCGCAGTCCCTTCGCTCAGTTCGCTCCAATGCGAGAGCGCATGCCGCAGCGCGCCCTGCTGACCAAACAGCAGGAACACGGTCAGCAGGCAAGCCAGCCAACGCAGATGGAGGAAGGAGGAACGGAAGGAACGCAAGGTCGGGCGCAGGTGCCGGCGCACGATGTCACTCGACACTGCGCGCCTCAATGCAACTAAGTTGCGAATTCTGACACCAGCCGTCTGATTCAGCAATCCGACAGGTGGAGGGGCAGAACACCCGCCGAGCGTAGCGCCGCAGTATTACAAGCGCGTGTGCGCAAAGCCCGGCATGAGACCCGTCGGCACGCCCAGGCTCGGCACCGGCACCCGCTTCCAGTTCGGGCGCGTCTTGCGGCCGGCCTCGGCGCGTTGCGCGGGGGCACCCACCTCGGTGGCATCGTGCAGGCTGGCCAGCCAGGCGCCGTAGTCGAACCAGCCGTCGCGCACGAGCTGTTCGCCCACGCAGTTGGCAAAGCGATCCGACTTGGGCAGGAAGCACAGCTCAAAGCCTTCGGCCTCGCGGCGGCCATGCATCCAGCGATGCGGCACCTGGTGGCTGGCCAGCGCTTCCGACAAACGCGTGCCGTAGCGCTGCTGCCCTTGCCGTCGCGCGCCGATCACGTAGAAACCGTCAAGCAGACGACGCAACCCCAGCGCAGAACGCGCGTGACGCACCTCGGCATCGACCAGCAGCTCACGGTTCTGCGTGCGAGCCTGCAACGCCAGCGCAGCGAAATGGTGCGCGCCCCACTCGTTCATGTAGAACAGCTCGCCGCCGGCAAAGTCGTAGGCGCGGAACACGTTGGACTGATCTGCGTAGCGGAATACGTGGCGCCGGTTGGCGGCAAAGTCGGCGTCCGTGCTGTGCGGAATGCGGCGGCAATGCTGATGCGCAAACACCAGCATGCTCGGAAACGAATGCACCGAGCACGGCGACTGCGCCAGCCCCGTCACCGCGCGGATGTCGATCTTGCAGTGCTCCCGTCGCACGCCCACGAGCTGGCCCAGATGGTGGTGCAGCTCGTCCACCCATTCGGCATGCGCCAGATGCTTGGGAAACAGTTGGTGCGCGGGCTCGGCAAGGCCGCCCTCGAACAGGAACGGCACGCTCTTGTGCCAGATATCGAGTTTCCAGTGCGACAACGCATCGCTGGGCGTGCGATGGTGTGCCACCGATTGCGCGACATTGAAAGCGCGCGACTGGACAACCCAGTTCGACGCTGCATGCAGCAGATTGGAAACGTTCATGTCACCCCCCGGAAGACTGAATCGTTCGTTTGCGGGTTGCCGACATCGCTCTGAATGTGTGGCGATTGTTCAGCAATGTAAAAACCAACGACTCAAACGTACCCCACTTTAGAGGGGTGCGCCATGAAGTTTGTTGAAGTCCGTGTTAAGAAAAATACACATAAAACGTGGGGACTTGCCAGGCGCGCGACATGCTGGAAGAGGGGCATCCGCAAATCAGGAGACCGCGATGCCCACCCAGCCAAGCCGTTCAGAAACCGATACGACACAGCCCGCAAGCCCGAAAGCCCAGCCCGAGCCTGCCAAGCGCAAGCCCGGCGACCCGCTGGTGCCACGCGATACCCGCCCGAATCCAGCCGAGCAGAATGAGCCGCCCGTGGAAAACGTGTGAACCTGGGCGCCCGCGGCTCAGACCAGGCACATGTCGGAGACTTCCTCGTCCGATAGACCCCAGGTGGTGGCATCTTCCACGGTGACGATGGAATCGTCGGACTTGCCCAAGCTGATGCGCTCGGGGCGCACGCGCGTCTTGGTGTTGCCCGAATAGAAAACGACCACGTCGGGCTTGAGCGCAGACGCCTCGTTCTGGTGGACCACCACGCCCAACCGGTTGGTGCGCAGCTTCACCAGCGTGCCTACCGGGTAGATGCCCACGCTGCGCGTGAAAGCCTGGAACACGGTGCGATCGAACTGCGTGTCGGTGCGCGCCATCATGTATTTCAGCGCCTGCGCGGGAGACCACGCATGGTGGTACGGGCTGCTTGACGTAAGCGTGTCGTACACGTCGCAGATGGCGCCCATCTTGGCCCACAGGCTAATAGCCTCGGCCTTCTGGGCGTCAGGATAGCCGCTGCCGTCAATGCGCTCGTGATGGTGCAGGCAGATCTCGCGCGCGATCTCGCTGAACTGGCCGGTACCCTGCAGCAGGTGGTGGCCACCCACGGCGTGGGTCTGCAGCAGCGCCAGTTCGTCCTTGGTGAGGGCGGTGCTCTTGTCGAGCAGCGTGCGCGGCATGGCCGATTTGCCGATGTCGTGCACCAGCCCGCCCAGCCCGCATTCTCGAATCTCGTCTTCAGGCAACCCCAGCGTCTTCGCCAGCGCCACCATCAACGCGCAAACGGCAAACGAATGCAGATAGGTGTAGTCGTCCTTGTTCTTCAGCCGCGCCAGCGCAATCAGCGCATAGGAGTTGCGTGCCAGCGAGTTCGACACGTCGTCCACCAGCAGCAGTGCCTTTTCGGTTTCCAGAGCACGGCCCATGCGGGCTTCGGAAAACATGTGGCCAAGCGTCGCCTTGCCGTTTTGCATCAGCTGCTGGGCGTGCTTCCACTCTTCCTTGAGCGACGTTGGCGTGAGCGGCGGACGCGCCGCCAAGGTCTCGCGCGTGAGCGGCTCGGGCGCAGGCGCCGGCGCAGGTACGGGCATCAGCGTTTGCGACATGACGTCTTCGCCGCGCTCGGGGTCGATCCAGATCTCGGTGATACCCGCCTTGCGGATGTCGTCAATCTGGCCCTGGTGCGACAACTGGAATTGCGCACGCCAGAACGGATGCTTGAGCCAGGACCCGCCCAGCTTCATCACAAACATGCCGATACGCAATTGGCTCGCATCGATTCGCTTCATACCCTGCCTACCTCGGCTCGAAGCCCGGTTTTTTGATTGAATTAGGGGAGCGGCGTGCCAGCCGACACTGGCTCGTGTTTCGCAGTCTAGGCGTTTTACGCTGGTGGATGCTCTGGTCCGTCAGCGCGCCAAACCGCGCTTGGCTTATCGGCAAGCCTGCGCAAAACTTGAGGCGAATGTGGATTGGGCGGCGCGCAGCATACTGCAGCCTCGGCAAGCAAACGGCGGGACACTGGCTGTGGCGGCGGTCGAATCAAACGGGTGATGCGTCAAGACCCTCGCCTGTCGGGCTGGCAGGCCGGCGCGGGAGGGGTACACTAGACTTCAAGGATGCGCATCCGATATGACTCAAGATCCCACCTCTCAACGCAAGCAGCAAAACGCCGATGACTTCGCGCTCAACCGCGACGCCATCCGGTGGCTCGCGTCCCTGCCCGACCAGGTGAGGCCGATCGAACTTGGTCGGAAATTTCCGCGCATCATCAACACGATCGCCGCCAAGTGGGCCGATTTCATCGGCTGCCGGCGCTACCTGAACAGCCTGCAGATTGACGACCGGGGCGGCCGCCAAGGCTTCCCGTTCGAGATCGTCCAGGAGATCTGCGCGCTGCGCGAGTACTTCGATTCGCTGTATCCGCCAGACAAGGACCTTTGGCAGAAGGCCATCGACGCCAACAAGCGCTGAAGCGCCCGCAGCCCGCACCAAAGCAAAGCGGCCCACTTTCGGGCCGCTTGTCATTTGCACGGGCAGGCAGCAGATCAGGAAGCGGAATCCGGCCCGGATGCCAGCTTGTTGAGCAGTGCCAGCAGCGTGTGCCGCTCATCCTTTGAAAGATGCGCTGTTACGCGGGCGTCGTGTGCGGTGACGGCGCGGGTGATTTCGTCGAGGGTGGTCGCACCCTTGGCAGTCAGCACAAGCCGGAACGCGCGCTTGTCCTTGGGCGACGGCTGCCGCTCGACCATGCCCATGTCTTCCAGCGTATCGACCAAGAGCACTGCACCGGAGCGCGCCACGCCCAAAATGCTGGCCAGCTCCGTCAGCTTGAGGTTCGGGTTATGCGCGATCACGGTCATGGCCGAGAAGCGCGGCGGCGTGATGTTCCACGCGTGCAGCGAGCGCACGAAATCTTCGTAGATGTGCAGCTGGGCGCGGCGCACGGCATAGCCGACCAGCCCGTCGAGCGCGCCATACTCCACGTCCGCCAGATGCGGGTTGAAGTGCCCCGAAGGGGCCACGGCGGGATACAGGTCGTCGGCTTTGGGCGTGCGGGGCATGGCGGTGTGGATGGGAAAGACCCCTCGATTATCGTCGGCGACGCGCCCGCCGGCCATGCACGCGCGCGTGTTTCAGTTCAACAATTTCCACTTGCCGTGGTCGATGGTCAGCAGCACGCGGCCGCGCGCGTCAAAGCCAAAGTGATCCGTGGCCGTGTAGTTGAGCACGCCGTGCGAAACAACAATGTCGTGCTCCGATTCCAGCGCGCTCTTCAGCGCCTGGCGGAACTCGGGCGTGCCCGGCTTGGCCTTCTTGAGCGCCACCGGCACGATGCGCTGGAGCACCTGCAGCGCATCCCACGTGTGGGCGCCGAACTGCGTGCGCGTGTCGGGCCCGTTGGCCTTTTCATAGCGCGTCACGTATTCGAGGGCGGTCTTCTTGCTTGGGTGGCTGTCGGGCAATTGCTCGGCCACGATCACGGGGCCTGCCGGCAGGATGGCCCCGTCAACCGCCTTGCCGCCGATGCGGATCAGGTCTTTCGTTGCCGCGCCGTGCGTCTGATAGATCGGCCCCGCATAACCGCGATCGCGCAACGCGGTGTGCGGCAGCGCGGCGCCCGTGCCTGCACCTGCCACCAGGATCGCATCGGGCTTGATGCTGACCAGCTTGGCGACCTGCCCCGTCACGCTGGTGTCTGCGCGGGCATAGCGTTCCACGTCGACGATCTTGATGCCGCGCGGCGTGGCGGCCGCAGTGAAGTCCTTGAGCCAGCTCTCGCCGTACGCATCGGCAAAGCCGATGAAGCCGACGTTCTTGATGCCGGACGCCGCCATGCGCGCGGCAATCGCCTCGGCCATCAGCGAGATCGGCTGCGCAAGACGATAGGTCCAATCGCCCTTGCCCGGCTTCAGCTCAACCGGCGCCAACGCCAGTTGCGGCGTGTGCGATTCGGTGGCGACTTCGGCAATCGCAATCGACGGTGCCACCGCCGACGAACCAACGATGATGTCGACATGGTCTTCCGTCACGAGCTTGCGTGCCAGGCGTGTGCCGGTGCTCGGATCGGACGCGTCATCCACCACCACGAGACGCAGCTTTTCTCCGCCGATGGAATCCGGATAGAACGCCAGCGAGTTCTTCTGCGTGATGCCGAGCGACGCCGACGGCCCTGTCGTCGACAGGCTCACACCAACGACGATTTCGGCGTGGGCAGCGGTGGCGAGCAACAGCGCAGCAGCGGCGCAGATGGTGCGGCGGATGGTCATGGGGCCCTCTTTTTCTCTCTTCTGGCGTGTGAACGTATCGGTGTTTCAGGCGCGGCCAGGCATGGGTGGCTGATCGCGCAGCGATTGCGGATCGAAGCCGGCCAGCTTTTTGTAGCGCATCGCAATCCCTTCCAATTCCGAGCGCGGGATCACGTCATCGATGCGCGCGAAGCCTTGGGGCGCGCGCTCATGCGCGAGCTGCATGACCTGCTCCGGCCCGTTGAGGCGGTTGCGCAGCACGATGCCAGCTGTACGCGGCAGGCGATCAGCCTCGTACTCACGCAGGGCCACGCCGGTGTCGCGCGTGGCGAGCAGGCAATCGACCAACGCCCGCGCATCAAGAATCGCCTGCGCGCTGCCGTTCGAGCCGATCGGATACATCGGGTGTGCCGCGTCGCCCAGCAGCGTAGCGCGGCCGAAGGTCCAGCGTGGCAGCGGATCTTTGTCGACGAGCGGGAATTCGTACACGGCCTCTGCGCCGTCGATCAAAGCCGGGATGTCGATCCAACTCCATTTCCAGTCGGAGAAGGCGCTGCGGAAGATCGCGCGGTCGACCTCGCGGTTCCAGTCGCTGCGCGGCGGTGCCTCGTCGGGCACGCGCAGCTCGGCAATCCAGTTGATGCGCGAGCGGCCCTGCTGGCGTAGCGGTTCGGAGATCGGATAGGCGACGAATTTCTGATCTTGGTGGCCCGCCATGAACATGGTGCGTCCATCGAGATACGGCTCGGCTTCGGTGACGGCGCGCCACAACATGCGGCCCGCAAAACGCGGCGCATCGCCGCTCGGGTAGAAGTGCCGGCGTACGGCGGAGTGGATGCCATCGGCGCCGACCAGCACGTCGGCCGAGGATTCGACAACGGTGTCGTTGGTGCGATCACGCAGCGTGAAGCGCACGGGGCCGCCCTTCTCGCCCGTCGATTGAACCGCCTCGAAGCTGTGGCCAAGGCGGATGCAACCAGCGCCGAGGCGCTCGGTCACGGCATCGGCCAGGGCCATCTGGAATTCGCCACGGTGAATGGAGAACTGTGGCCAGTCGTAGCCTGCGGCCAGCCCGCGCGGCTCGTGCCAGATCGGCTGGCCGAAACGGTTGTAGTAAGCCAGCGCGGACGTCCGAATCGCGAGCGCACTCAGCGTGTCTTCCAAGCCCAGTTCGCACAGCTGGCGCGCCGCGTGCGGCAGCAGGTTGATGCCAACGCCCAGTGGCCGCAGCGTCTGCACGGCCTCCCACACCTCAACCTCGAAACCTTGGCGCTCCGCCATCAACGCGAGCGTCAGGCCGCCGATGCCCGCCCCGATGATGGCGATCTTCATGGCTGTCTCCCTGAAATTTGTTGCAGTCTATAACGAATCTCAACGGCATCCTGCCAACGACATATCAGGGCAAATACCTAGAAGAACGCGGCTGAATGCGGCGTGTTGCTCGCTTGACGCTCTGTGAGATATCACAATACCATCACTCGACTTTTACAAAATTCGAGGCCGTCGCGATGTCGCGTCCGATCAAGCTGGTTTCCGGTTCTGCCAAACCCGCGTCTGCATCTGCACCGTTTGCCGTTGAACCCGACGCGCATGCGCCCAAGGGCGCCGCCATGCGTGAACTCGCCTACAACGAGATCAAGCGTCGCATCATGGCGTGCGAATTCCGCCCCGGCGAGCCGCTCAACGAAGCGCAGCTCGGCACGATTCTGGGACTGGGCCGAACGCCGATCCACCAGGCGCTGCATCGTCTGGAGGTGGAGGGGCTGGTGCAGATCCTGCCGCGCAAGGGCGTGCTGGTGACGCCGCTGTCGCTCAACGACGTGCTCGACATGATCGAGGTGCGCGCCACCAACGAGATCCTGTGCGTGACGCTGGCCGCTGAGCGCGCCCACCCCGCCGATTTCGAGGCCATGCGTGCCATCGTCGATGCATCGCCCGCGCTGATCGAGCACCGCGACATTGCCGCGTTGGCCGCGCTGGACCTCAAGTTCCACCTCGCCATCTCCGCCGCCTCGCGCAACCGCGTGCTGGCCGAGTTGCTGCGCGGCCTGCACGAGAAGCAGGCGCGCTTCTGGTTCCTCTCGCTCTCAGAGCCGCAGCACCTGCAGAACGTGTACGACGAGCACCTTGCCGTGCTGGATGCGCTGGAGCGCCGCGACGTGCCCGCAGCGCGTGAAGCCATTCGCGAGCACATCGACGAGTTCCGCCGCACGATCATCCGCACGCTCTGATCCCGATTTCCCTCCGTTCGTTTTTCCCGCTTCTTCCGGATTCCGCATGACCACGCTGCACCTGAACCTGATCGGCCACGGCCCCATCGACGTGACCGTGGACCACCTTGTCATTGCCGGCTGGACCGGCCGCGATGCACAAGCTGTTGAACACCACATTGCTGAACTGGAAGCCATTGGCGTGGCGCGCCCGGCGCGTGTGCCGTGCTTCTACCGCGTGTCGGCCTCGCTGCTGACCACCGACGCCAGCGTGGAGATTCCCGGCGCAGATTCATCAGGCGAGGCGGAGTTCGTGCTGTATTCCACGCCGATGGGCCTGCTGGTCGGCATCGGCTCGGACCATACCGACCGCAAGGTCGAAGCCTATGGCGTGACGGTCTCCAAGCAGATGTGCGCCAAGCCCGTGAGCCGCGACGTGTGGCGCTTCGACGCGCTCGCCGACCATTGGGACAACCTGCAGATGAAGACCTGGCGCACACGCGACGGCCAGACCGCGCTGTACCAGGAAGGCGGCGTCACGCGCATGCTCGACCCGCGCGACCTCATCCGCCGCTACACCGGCAACGACACGCTGCCGGTGGGCACCGCCATGTTCTGCGGCACGCAGCCCATCATCGGCGAACTCGGTTTTGGCGAGGCCTTCGACATGGCCCTGATTGACCCGGTGTCGGGCACCGAGCTGCGCCATCGCTATGCTGTTGACACGCTGCCTGTTGAAGGCTGAAGCGCACCACCCAACGGAGACCACCGCATGATGACGCCCCGCCCGAACATGATCCGCGCACTGGCCGCTGACCTGGCTGCCGGCCGCACCACCAGCGTCGCGCTGACCGAAGCCGCGCTGGAGCGCGCCGAATCGCACCGCGCCGCTGGCGGTGCCGCCTATGTGAGCATCGACGTGCAAGCCGCGCTGGCCATGGCGCGCGCCGCCGATGCCGCGCGTGCGGCAGGCAACGTGCCCTCGCCGCTGGCGGGGTTGCCCGTGTCGATCAAGGATCTTTTTGACGTGGCCGGGCAGGTGACGGCAGCCGGTTCGCGCGCCCTGGCCCATCAGCCGCGCGCCACTGCTGATGCTGCTGCCGTTGCGCGCCTGCGTGCAGCCGGAGCAGTGCTGCTCGGCCGCACCAACATGAGCGAATTTGCGTTCTCGGGTCTTGGCCTGAACCCGCACTACGGCACGCCGCGCACGCCGGCGGACGGCGCGCGTGCGGCGGGCGGCTCCACGTCGGGCGGCGCCGTCACCGTTGCGGGCGGCATGGCCGTGGCGGCACTGGGCACGGACACCGGCGGCTCGATCCGCATTCCGGCGGCGTTCTGCAATCTGACCGGCTTCAAACCCACCGCGCGCCGTGTGCCGATGACGGGCGGCGTGCCGCTGTCCACGTCGCTCGATTCGGGCGGCCCGCTCACCAACTCGGTCGACTGCTGCGCCATCGTCGATGCCGTGCTGAGCGGCGAGTCGGGCAGCGACGCGTTCGACACCACCGCTGTGCCGCTGGCCGGATTGCGTTTGGGCATCACACAGGACTTTGTCGGTGCCGACCTCGACAACACGGTCGCCGTTGCATTCAACCGCGCCGTTGAACAGCTCGAACGTGCCGGTGCACACGTCGTGCGTTTTGAATTTCCAGAGCTGCTGAAACTGCCGGAGATCAACAGCGGCGGCGGCTTCTCGGCGGCGGAATCGTGGGCATGGCATCGCTCGCTGCTCGCGCGTGCGGAAACCCAGTACGACCCACGCGTCGCCACGCGCATCCGCCGTGGTGAGCAGATGAGCGCCGCTGCATACATCGACGTGATCAACGCACGCGCACGCATGATCGCCGCCGCACGCAAGCGTCTGGGCAACCTCGATGCATGGCTGATGCCGACGGTTGCCATCGTGCCACCCGAGGTCGCACCGCTCGAAGCGGATGACGCGCAGTTCTTCCGCACCAATGCACTCACGCTGCGCAATCCAAGCGTGATCAATTTCCTGGACGGCTGCGCGCTGACGCTGCCGGTACACGCCGCCGGCGAACTGCCGGTCGGCCTGTCGCTCTGCGGTCTCGCCAACAACGACGCACGCATCCTGCGCGTTGGCCGGGCGGTGGAGGCTGCCCTGCGGCGTTGATCGACTAGCCAGAACATTCCCCGCCTGCGCCCGGGCCGCGCAGGCGGTTTCCCAAGCCAAGTCAAAAGGCGCGCTGCAGACGCGCCGGGCCCAACTCATGCCTGCGTTTCGTACAACACAGCAGCACACGAAGCGCTGGCCCCTCACACGCTATTGGAGGAAACCATGTCGCAAACCCAAGCCCTGGCGGCTACCCCAACGGACCCGGCCAGCCGCCCACTCCCCAGCGCCGAGCTGGATGTCACCTACCGGCGCATTGCGTACCGGCTGGTGCCGTTCCTGGTGGTGCTGTTCATCCTCGCCTGGATCGACCGCGTTAACGTCGGCTTCGCCAAGCTCTCGATGCTGCAGGACCTGCAGTTCAGCGAAGCAGTGTACGGCCTGGGTGCCGGCATCTTTTTCATCGGTTACTTCCTGTTTGAAGTGCCGAGCAACCTGCTGTTGGAAAAGATCGGCGCACGCAAGACGCTGGCGCGCATCACCATCCTGTGGGGCCTGGCCTCGATGGCGATGATCTACGTAAAGACGCCCACCTCGTTCTACGTGATGCGCTTCCTGCTGGGCATTTTTGAAGCGGGTTTCTTCCCAGGCGTGGTGTTGTATCTGACGTACTGGTTTCCCTCCGCACGCCGCGCACGCATCAATGGCCTGTTCATGACCTCGTTTGCGATTGCGGGCGTCGTGGGCGGCCCCGTTGCCGGCTTCATCATGAGCCGCATGGAAGGCGTGGGCCACCTCGCCAACTGGCAATGGCTGTTCCTGCTCGAAGGCATTCCGTCGGTGCTGGCCGGCTTTGCCGTGCTTGCGTGGCTGCCCGAAACGCCTCGCCAGGCCAAATGGCTTTCTGCTGCAGAACAAGACGCCGTCGTGCGCGCCGTTGAAGTGGAGAACCGCGACCCTGCCAAGCACGCCTCGTTTGGCGCCGCACTGGCCAACGCTCGCGTGTGGATCTGCGCAGCGATCTACTTCTGCGTGGTCAGCGGCAACGCCACCATTGCCTTCTGGACGCCGTCGATCATCAAAGAACTGGGCGTGCAGGGCAATTTCCACATCGGGCTGATCTCCGCCATTCCGTTCATCGCGGGCACGATTGCGATGGTGTGGAACGGCGCGCATTCCGATCGCACCGGCGAGCGCCGCATGCACTGCGCCATTGCGGCCGTCATCGCAGCCGCCGGCCTGGTCGCAACAGGCGCATTGCTCGGCTCGCCGGCGCTTGCGCTAATCTCGCTGACGGTCGCCGCCATCGGCATCCTCGCCGCGTTCCCGGTGTTCTGGTCGATCCCGGCCGTGTTCCTGGCCGGCACTGCAGCCGCAGGCGGCATCGCCCTCATCAACTCCATCGGCAACCTGGCCGGCTTCGTCGCGCCGTACATGATCGGCTGGTTGAAGACGAGCACAGGGCACCTCTCCGCCGGCCTCTACTTCGTAGCCGCGCTGGAGCTGGGCGCCGCCGTGCTGGTCATCCTGGGCACGCGCAAACACTAAGCACTTACGCAAACGAAGCATCGTGGCGCCAACCTCAGCGCCGCGATGGTTTGGCCGTACCCTGCCCTAGATGGCGCCTTGAATTTCTGTAAGCGGGCGGAAACAAGAAGGAGACCTGTCTGAGCGAAGCGAGTTTGCCTCCTTCTCCGCCCGGTTACAGAAATTCAAGGAGAAGTCGCCATCTCGGGTGCGCCTTTCTTTGCTTACTTTCTTTGGCAAGACAAAGAAAGTGAGTCAGCCCCGGCAGGGGATGAAACAAGGAATGCACCAGCAACAAAAAAAACCCGCGAGCAAAGTCAAAAACCCCACGCGCGAAGTTCCCTCCCCCCCGACGTTGCGAACCCCATCAGCGAAGTTCGGAACATCAACCCTGCAGTTGCGGACTCTAGCCCGCCACCTTGTACCCCATCCGAACGCCACCCCAGTGGCGGCCTTTGACGTAAATCGGCGCCGACACATCCTTCATCATCGCAAACGTCCCGTTCCCCATATCGCGACGATACGTCTGCAACAAAAATGCCTCGGTATTGCGCGCCGCCCCGAGTCCCGTCCTATCGGTGAACAGCCGACGGTTACGGCTGTTGGCAGCATTCCAGGCTGGATCGCTGCCCTGCGGCTGGGAGAACTTCAGGTTGTGCGTCGGCAGATAGCCATTGGTGTCCACCGCCGCACAAAACACCACGCGAGGATCAAGCTGAAGCAAAGGCTCCTGCACCGCAGGCAGCACGCGATCCGTGAACACCGTAAACCGCGCCATATGCTGCGGCGGATCGGTATTCGGCACCGGCTCATAGGCGCGGTCGAACAAGTCGCCCTCGCTGATATCGCCCCGCGCCAGCGCCGATTCAAACAGCGCACTGATCTTGCCAGCTGCGGTCTGCACCGCTTCGATGAACGGCGTATCGGCGCTCTGCACACCGGTTGACGCCGTCAACCGGATCAACGTTTCCGACGCCCCCAGCAACCCGGAAAGCTGCCGTTGCGCGTTGTCGATGTTGTGGCTCGATTGCTTCACACCCTCGGCCATCGCATCCACCTCACGTGCAAGCGACGCGCATTCGCCTTCAATGGCGGCAGTGGATTCCGCAATGCTCGTCGCCTCAACGTCAAAGCGCGCGATGGCCTCGCCAGCCACGCCAATCACCGCACCAATCGCCTGCGTGCCGGTATCCACACGCTGGGCGCGTGCCACGTTCGCACTGCTGTCGCCGATCAACTTGTCGGTCTGGCCGGACAAATCCGCCAAGGTGGTTTCGATACGCTGCGTCGCTTCGGCGGTCTGGCCTGCGAGCTGCTTCACAGCACCCGCAACGACGGCAAAGCTGCGGCCCGATTCACCCGCGCGCGCGGCTTCAATGGCGGCGTTGATCGCCAGCAGATTGGTCTGCCTGGCAATCTGCGAAATCTGCTCGGATGCCTGCGCCACGTGGATGAGCGCCTCACGCAGCGCAGCAATCTGCTGCTCCATGCTCGCCACGCCAACGGCAAGCTCGCGAATGTCGCGCAGCGATGCATCGACCGTTGCACGCGAGCCGCTCACCTCCTCGCTGGCATGCGAGGCGACTTCACGCGCATGCCGCGCTGCCACAGCGATGTCGTGGTTGCCGCGCATGGTGACGTCGGCAGCATTGCGCAACTGATCGAACACATCGGCCTGCCGGCGCAGCCGCACGGCCACGTCTTCCACATTGCCGGACACTTCGCAGATGCCCATGCCCACGCGGCCGGCCTCTTCGGCAATACGGGCGACAAGTTCGGGAGGGGCTTTCGGGCCGCGGCCCCAGGCAAATGGCTTCACGTGCGGTGGTCTCCAGATGTCGTTGTTGTGTGTGCGCTCGCGCTGATGGCGAAGCAACCCTCTGTGGGGAGTATCGGCGCGGGCGGTCCGCGCTTGAGCCACGCTACCCGCCCCGGCTTACGCGGGCATTACATGCGCCTTGCGCAGCACTACGCCTGGGCGGAACGGTCGCGACGCAGCCGGGCCTCGTAGGCGGCGGCCGTCATTGGGGGGCCGAACAGGAAGCCCTGCAACTTGTCGCACCCGGCAGCTTGCAGGAACTCGGCCTGCTCCAGCGTCTCGACACCCTCTGCCGTGACGGTCATGTCCAGCGACGCGGCCATCGCGACCACGGCGCGCGAGATCACCACCGAATCGCGATGGCGCGGAATGCCCGAGACGAACGAACGATCCACTTTCAGGTTGTCGATCGGGAAGCGCTGCAGATACGACAGCGACGAATACCCCGTGCCGAAATCGTCGATCGAGATGCGAATGCCCAACGCCGTAAGTGCGTCGAGCATCGGCATCACAGCGGCGGTGTCGCGCATGAGCAGGCCTTCGGTAATCTCCATCTCCAGCGCGCTCGCGGGCAAACCCGCTTCGGTCAGGCAGCGCGAGATGGTCGGCACGAGCCCCTCGCCAAACTGGCGCGGCGACAGGTTCACGGCGACAAAGAACTCCGGCATGCACGTGGCACGCCAATGCGCGGCCTGGCGGCACGCTTGCGCCAGCACCCATTCTCCGATGTCGCCGATGAGCCCGGCATCTTCCGCCACGGGAATGAACTCGGCCGGTGACACTTCGCCCAGTTCGATGCTGTGCCAGCGCAGCAGCACTTCAGCGCCGACGATGTCCATCGACGTGGCATCGACGATGGGCTGGAAGCGCAGCGACAGCTCGCCCGCTGTCAGTGCGCGGCGCAGGTGGTATTCCAGCTGGAAGCGCCGTTGCGCACGCTGCGACAGGCGCGCGGTGTAGACGCGATGCTGGTTGCGGCCGTTCTGCTTGGCGTTGTACATGGCGGCATCCGCGCAGCGCAGCAGCGTGGCGGCATCGTTACCGTGCTCGGGGTACACCGCGATGCCGATCGACGCGCCCAGGTAATACTCCGTGCCGCTCGTCGAAAACGGCTGTGCGATCGAATGGACGATGCGCTTGGCCAAGCGCTCTGCCTCACCCAACGAGCGCACGTTGTCGAGCAGCACGACAAACTCATCGCCGCCCAGGCGCGCCAGCGTATCGCTCTGGCGCACGCAGGCCGACAGGCGTTGCGCGACGATGCGCAGCAAGTGGTCACCGGCTTCGTGGCCGGCTGTGTCGTTCACCTTCTTGAAGCCGTCCAGATCGAGGAACAGCACGGCGACCTGGCGCGCTTCGTTGGCCTGGCTGGCCGCCTGCTCCATCACCGCCTGCATGCGCTGAGAGAAATACGCGCGGTTGTACAAGCCGGTGAGCGCATCACGCTGCGCGAGGAAAGTGAGCTGCTGCTGGGCCGCGCGCGCTGGTCCGATATCGTTGAACGAGATGAGCACGGACGACGGGGCATCGTCGCCGGGGCGCACGATGGGCAGCACGTTTTCGTGCACCCACACGATGTCGCCGTCCACCAGTTCCAGGCCGACGGTCAAGCCGAGCAGCGGCTTGCCGGTGGCGAACACCACGCGCGTGGGGCGCTCATTGAGCGGGATCTCGCTGCCGTCTTCGCGCAACGAGCGGCGCATCAGCGTCAGATGGCTGGTGCCCACGGGCGACACGTTGCCCGCGCGAAGAATGCGCCGTGCGCTCGGATTGCACGCGAGGATGGTGCCATCGGCCGCCTGCACGACGATGCCTTCGGTCAGGTTGTCGACGGCCAGGCGGTAGCGTTCTTCGCTCTCTTGGAGATCGCGTGCGATATGCGCCTTCTGCACAGCCACGCCGATGATGTCGGTAATGCCGTCGAGCAGCCCCATGGCGTCGCGCGTGGGTGCACGCGGGGTGTCGTAATAGATACCCATCGCGCCGATCATCTGCGCGTTGTCGCCGCGGATGGGCGTGGACCAGCACGCGCGCAGGCCCAGCGGCGCAACGATATCGCGGTAGCCATCCCAGAGCGGGTCGGCGTCGATGTCTTCTACCACCACGGTCTTGTTCAGGAACATGGCCGTGCCGCACGAACCGACCGAAGGACCGAGCGTGATGCCGACCAGCAACTGCGAGAGTATGAAAGGCAGCGACGGTGCCACGGCCTGCGTGATGTGCTCGCCATCGCCGCTTAGCAGGACCGAACACATCGCGCCGTCGTCAAGCAGCACCTCCACCAGCCGGCACACCTCAGCCAGCAGATCCGGAAGCGGCACGTTGCGCGAGCTAAGCTCCAGCACGGTTTTTTCGCAGCGCAGCAATTCCTTGGCGCGCGCAGTTTCAGCGGCCAGTGCCCGGTAATTGGCTTCGGATTCGCGCAGCGCTTGTTCGGCCTGCTTGCGCTGGGTGATGTCGCGTGCCACCACCTGGATGGCGGTGCGCCAGCCGAGCTGCACCGGCGCGGAAAGCACCTCGACTTCCACGGGAGTGCCATCGCAACGCAGCAAGGTCTGCTCGACCGGCGGCAAGCCCGCATTGTGCTCAACCATCCACTCCCGGCGCTGACGGGCGAGGTGCGTCGAATTGTCGTGGACGAACTCGTCCAGTTCGTGGCCCACGATGTCGCGAGCCGTCTGCGCGCCAAACAGCCGAACGCCCGCCTCGTTGACGAAAACGATAATGTCGTCCGCCACGATGTACAGCGCATCTGGCATTTGCCGGACAAGCGCCTCGTAACGGTCATCAGCGAGCGGCAACGGCCTGGGGCTGTCCTGATCGATCACATCCGGTTCGGGACGGTCAGGCCGCTCAGCAGAGGTGGCGTCCATATCTGGGTTGTTTTTCAAGATATCGACCAATGTGTCAGGAAAGTTAAGGCGTTTGGCTGGCCCTCCCCTCTTCAGGGTGGTGCAAATGGCGGATGTGCGGCTAAGCGGCATGCCAGTTGCGGCACAATGCCTGCACGATGTCTCTGCGCACTTTTCGCACCTCGGCCTTATGCAATCGTTTTCGTCTTCCGTCAGCCACGTGGCCGGCCTGATTTCGCGACGTACCCTGCTGCCCGAGGGGCTGACCGAAGCTGCCGTGCAGTTTCGCGACGGGCATATCGCCGCCTGTGATGCCAACCCGACGCGCGGCATGATCGACTGCGGCGACCTGCTCGTCCTGCCCGGCATCGTCGACCTGCACGGCGATGCCTTCGAACGCGCCGTCATGCCCCGGCCCGGCGTGGCCTTTCCCTACGAAACCGCCCTGGCCGACGTTGACGGTCAATTGCTTGCCAACGGCATCACCACCGAATTCCACGGCGTGACGTATTCCTGGGAGGGTGGCCTGCGCGGCCACGCCTATGCCCAGCGCATGCTCGACACGCTCGATGCCATGCGCCCGCACCTGGGGGCACAGCATTTGATGCACCTGCGCTTCGAATTGCATCACGCCGATGGCGTTGCCGATGCGCTGGCCTGGATGGACGCCGGCCGCGTGCACTTCCTGTCGTTCAACGATCACCTGCCTGGGATGCGAGAGAAGCTGGGCGACGCGCGCAAGCTCGCACAATACGCCGATCGGGCCGAGTGCGACATCAACACGTTCCTCGCCCGTCTGAATGCCGCCGCAGTCAACGCCACGAGGCTCGCTGAGGTGACCGGCACGCTCGCGCGGGCGGCGCAGCAACGCGGCATCTGCATGGCGTCACACGACGAACCCGACATTGCCACGCGCAACACGTTCCACGCGCACGGCTGCACCGTCACTGAATTTCCGTTGACCGAGAATGTCGCGCAGGCGGCACGCGCGCATGGCGGACATATCGTCTTCGGTGCGCCCAACGTCGTGCGCGGCGGCAGCCATAACGGCGCACCCGATGCGACAGCCATGGTGGCCGCGGGCCTGGGCACCGTGTTGGCATCCGACTATTACTACCCCGCGCTGCTGGCCGCGCCGTTCAAGCTGGCTGAGCGCGGTGTGGTGCCGCTGGTCGAGGCCTGGGCGCTGGTGGCGGCCAACCCGGCCGAAGCCGCTGGCCTGACGGATCGCGGCGCGCTCGCGACTGGCCTGCGCGCCGATGCCATCGTGGTGGATGACCGCCGCCCCGGCCTGCCGCGTGTGGTGGCAGCCGTGGTGGGCGGCCGGCTGCGCCATGCTGCCGGGCAGTTGCCGCTGATCGGCTGAACCACACCATGGAGCAAGCGCCGGCACCTTTACCGTCAGCCTGGCGATACGCGCTCTACCTGCTGCCGCCCGAGCCCTGGTACGGACTGGGCACGCGCTGGCTCGGCCGCTGCGCCCGCACCAGCACCGCCATCTCTGCCGATGAGCGCGAGGCGTTTGTCCGCGAAGCCGGCATCGACCTCGCCACGCTCGACTGCTGGACGGAAGCGCCGCGCCAATACGGCCTGCACGCCACGTTCAAGCCGCCGTTCCGCTTGGCAAGCGATCGCACCGTTGATGAGCTGGACGCCGCGCTGCGCCGCTTCGCACAGCAACAGCAAACCTTCGCGATCGAGCCGGCCTTGCAGACGCTGCGCGGCTTTCTCGCTTGGCGGCTGCGTCATGGCGACCCAGCGCGCGACAGGCTCCACCGGTTAGCCGATGCGTGCGTCGCCGAGTTCGATGCCTTTCGCGCGCCGCCTCCGCCCACTGAACTTGCGCGCCGTCGTCGTGCGGGCCTGTCGGATGCGCAAGAGCGCCATCTGCAGCGCTGGGGCTATCCGTATGTGTTTGGTACGTTCACGTTCCACATCACGCTGACCGGCCGGCTCGACCATGCCGAACAGCTTGCGTGTTATCGCGCATTGGAAGCCACGCGCGTGGTGCTGCCACCCGCCATGCCCATCGACCACATCGCGTTGTTCTCGCAGCCCGCGCCGGAAGCGCCGTTTACGGTGGTTCGTGTGTACCGGTTTGATGGGAGCACGGAAGATTTCGACGCTGCGCAGAGCGCGCTCAGCGCTTGAGTTCGACCACGTCGATCACCTCCGTCTGGCCGTGCTGCTCAACCTCCTGGCGCATCACGACGGCCGCTTCGGGGCAGTACCAATCGGTGATGTGCGCCACCGTCGGGTCGGGCTCAAGCGTTTCATTGCCCAGCCGCAGCACACCGAGGCGCGCCGTGCGCGTGTAGCGGATCGGCCGGCACTGCAACTCGCCGACCACGGTGTTCATCGGCTGCGGCGGCCCGACCTCGCGCTCCGACACCTCCACCTTGGCGCGCTCGGCCCGCATGCGCCCCACGGAGATCCCCAGACGTGGCGAGACCACATCGAAATCGAAGCTCGATTCATATGTATCGCCGGGCAGCATCTCGGCTTCGGGCGCCAAGCCAGCGCCATACAGGAACATGCCGGAAATGGCAGTGCTCACGGTGCCGATCAGATCGGCATGTTCGCTTTGCGCAAACACGCGACCGTTGATGCTGACGATGCGCGTGACCACGCCAGCCTCGTCCACCAGCAACTGGTGCTCCTGCACCGTCTCGATCGGCCGGCCACCCAACGCCACGAGGCCCGATTTGGCGTAGATGTGCAGACCGATTTCGCAGCCGTCCTGCATGTCGCGATTGACGTCGTGCAGGGTGAACTCGACGATCATCGGCGTCTTGCCGTTGCCGTCCAGACGCACGCGGCTGCCGTCGTGCACCCAGGGCGCGGAGCATAGCCCCGCTGCCTGCGCAGGCAACGCCAACGCCATCGCCGCCACGGCTGCGGCGGCGTTCCATAAAGAAAAACGCTGATGCATCGGGCGATGCATCAGCGTCTTCATGAACCCGATCGGCACGGGCTTACTGCTTGGGCGCGTCCTTCTTGTTGGCACCCTCGCTGTACGGGTCAAACTTGCCGCCGGCCTTGGCACCTTGGGTGTACGGGTCGAACTTCTCGCCGGCCTTGGCGCCCTGGGTGTACGTGTCGTACTTGCCCTTCTCGACATTGGCCGGCTGGGCGCCCGGGTTGAGCGCGCTGGCGGTGCTGTCATTCTTGTTGGCGCCCTGCGAATACGGGTCGAATTTGTCGCCGGCCTTCGCACCCTGCTGGTACGGATCGAACTTGTCGCCGACTTTTGCGCCTTGGCTATAGGGGTCGAACTTCTTCTGGTCAGTCTGCGCGTGGGCTACGGTGCCGATGGCTGCTACGGCAGCGACTGCTGCCACGAGGGTAAGACGTTTGTACGGCATCTGAAGCTCCTTTCCTATGGGTCGTTTGGGCTGATCAAATCAAATGGTCCAGCCTCGTTTTGAACGCATCCCGGTGTCATGCACAACTGGCACGTTGGCAACGGCGCCGGGAAACCCCTCTCCTCGTCGTAAGCTATGGCAAGAGCACAGGAAAGTCAACGCGCAGAAACTGCATATTTTTTGGGCAGTTGCCAGCTGACGCGCAGGCCGATCAGCGGCGTTCCGGCTGGCGGATCGCACGCGGGCCTAACACCGCAATCAACGCCATGGTGAGCGCCACCACCGACAGCCCCCAGCGCAGGTCGGAGCGATGGGCAATCAACCCGATGATGACCGGGCCGATCAGCAAGCCCACGTAGGCAAAGCGCGCCACGGCAGCAATGCCTTCGGCGGCCGGCACGCCCGGCAGGCGCGACGCGGTGATGAAGAAGATCGGCACCATGTTGGCGGCGCCCACGCCCATCAGCGCAAAACCTGTCAGGACAGCAATCGGCGCGGGCCACAACAGAGCAAGCAGGATTCCGCCCGTTGCCAGCACGCCACTGCCGCAAAGCACACGCATGTTGCCCCAGCGCCCGCGTGCGAAATCGCCGCCAAAACGCGCCAGTGCCATGCCGCCCGAAAACGCCGCATAACCCGCGCTGGCAATGGCCTCGGGCGATTGCGCGATCTCGCGCATATACACGGTCGTCCAGTCGTACATCGCGCCTTCGCCTACCAGCCCCAGGAAGGCCAGCACGCCGAGCAAGAACAGCGTGCGGCCCGTGGTCGGATGTGCGGATTCGCCTTCTGCATGCACGTGGTCAGGCAGCATGAAAGGGCCCGCACACAGCGCAGCCGCCATGGTGACGAGCGCCATGCCGCCGCAGTGCACCGCCGGCGGAACGCCCAGTTCCAGCAGCACGCCGCCCACCGCCGCCCCCACCATGCCGCCCAGGCTGAACATGCCGTGCAGCGACGAGATGATCGGCTTGTGGTGATTGGCCTCCACTGTGGTGGCCTGCGCATTGATGGCCACGTCGAAACCCGCGTTGGTGATGCCGAACAGCAGCAGCACCGCCAGCAGCGCGGGGTAGCTCGGCATCAGCATGAGGAGCGCCGTCGTGGCACCAAAGGCAACGCCGCCCTGCACGCTCGCGCGCCGTGTGCCGACGCGTGCCGCCCACTTGCCCGCAAACTTCATCGCGACGATGGCGCCGGCGGCCACCATGAACATCGCCAGCGACAGCGATGCCTCGGACAATCCGAAACGCGCCTTCACCGTAGGAATGTGAACGCCCCACGTCGCAAACGTTGCACCGTTGGCGAAAAAGAGGGCCATCGTCGCCGCGCGGGCCGACAGGGGAAGCCGGCGCCGCTGCAACGCGCCGGCAGATTGGACGTATTCGGAAGACATGAAGGACTGCTGAGAAAAACGCGCGGCGCAAACGTGCCGCGCCGCAAAGGCACCATGCTACCGCGCCCGGCTGATGAGCGTATGACGCCGCCCCGCGCCAGGCAGGTATGCGGCTTGCGTCACCACGCTCGAATCCACCGCATCGGGAGACCCGCCATGCCCCGCGTGATCTGGAAAGGCGCCGTCAGCTTCGGCCTTGTCCACATCCCCGTTGCGCTGTATCCAGCCACCCGCAGCGACGATCTCGATTTCGACTGGCTCGACCGTCGCACGATGGACCGCGTCGGCTACAAGCGCATCAACAAAACCACCGGCAAAGAGGTGCCGCGCGAGCAGATCGTGCGCGGCTACGCTTACGAGAAAGACCGCTACGTGATCCTGACCGACGAGGACATCCGCGCGGCCAACCCGGTCTCGACGCAAACGGTGGATCTGCTGACCTTCGTCGATGCGGCTGAGATTCCGTTTCTTTATCTCGATACGCCCTACTTTCTCGCGCCCGACCGGCGTGGCGAAAAGGTCTACGCGCTGCTGCGCGAAGCGTTGACGCGCTCGCAAAAGATCGGCGTCGCCAACGTGGTGCTGCACACCAAGCAGCATCTGGCTGCGCTGATTCCGATGGGGCCGGTGCTTGTGCTGCATACGCTGCGCTGGCCCAACGAGGTGCGCGACTGGTCCGAGCTCGACGTGCCGGAAGAAGGTGCCAAGGCTGCCAAGCTCACGGCCAAGGAGATCGACATGGCTGAAAAGCTGATCGACGACATGAGCGGCACGTGGGACCCTGCCGAATACCACGACACCTTCCGCGACGACATCCTTGCGCTGGTCGATCGCAAAGTGCGCGCAGGCCGCACGGAATCCGTCGAGCCGATGGAAGCCGAGCACGCCGCACCGCGTACCGGCAACGTGATCGACCTGACCGACCTGCTTCGCCAGAGCCTTGCCAAGCGCGGCAAGGGCAAAGGTGCGTCAAATGACGAGGCGGAAGACGAACCTGCCCCGCGCAAGCGTGCGCCACGCAAGGCCACTGCCAAAACAGCGCGCAAGCCGGCCGCGCGCAAGCGCGCATAACACGACGGAGCCGACGCCATGCCACGCCATCTCGCCGACTACCACCGCAAGCGCGATTTCACGAAGACGCAGGAACCCGCGGGCGCACGCCGCAAAGCCGACGAGCGACATGACGATGGCGCCCTGCACTTCGTGATCCAGAAGCACGACGCCACGCGGCTGCACTACGACTTCCGGCTCGAACTCGACGGCACGCTCAAGAGTTGGGCCGTCCCGAAAGGCCCCAGCCTCGACCCCGCCGACAAGCGCCTCGCCGTGCATGTTGAAGACCATCCGCTGGACTACGCCGATTTCGAAGGCCACATCCCCGAAGGCCAATACGGCGGTGGTGACGTGATCGTGTGGGATCGTGGGACATGGCGCCCGCATGGCGATCCGCGCAAGGCGTACCGCGACGGCAAGCTCAAATTCGATCTCGACGGCGAGAAGCTCCACGGGGCGTGGGCGCTCGTGCGCACGCACTTGCACGGCACGGGCAGACATCCGAAAGAACAGTGGTTGCTGATCAAGGAACGGGACGGCCAAGTGCGCGCATCCAGCGACTACGACGTGACACAGGCCCTGCCCGCGAGCGTGATCACCGGAGAGAACGTTGGCGCAAAACCCAAGGCCAAAGGAAAGGCCAAGGCCGATGACGGCAGGACCGAGCGTGCCGAACCGGCACAAGTGCAGCCGCCCTCCGGGGCCGTGCCCGGCACGCTGCCCAGAACGCTGGAGCCGCAACTCGCCACACTGGTCGATGGGCCGCCCGCGCAGGGGGAGTGGGACTACGAAGTGAAGTTCGATGGCTACCGCATCCTTGCGCGCATCGACGGCAACACCGTGCGCCTGTTCAGCCGCAACGGCCGGGACTGGACAGCCAAGCTACCGCGCCAGGCGCGCACGCTGCATGCGCTGGGCCTGCGTGAGGCGTGGCTCGACGGCGAAGTCGTGGTGATGGGCGAACGCGGCGTGCCCGACTTCCAGGCGCTGCAGAACGCCTTCGAAACCGCGCATGCCGAACGCATTGCCTACTACCTGTTCGACATCCCGTTCTGCAACGGCATGGACTTGCGCGGCGTACCGTTACGCGAGCGGCGGGCGCTGCTGCAACGCATTCTTGATGCGGCCCCGGGCGACCTGGACCGCGATGCGGTGCTGTTCTCAGGCACATTCAACGCGGCACCCGAAGACTTGCTGTCGTCGGCGTGCAGCATGTCGCTCGAAGGTGTGATCGGCAAGCGCGCCGATGCGCCGTACTGGGCCGGCCGCGGCCCCGCATGGATCAAGCTCAAATGCGGGCAACGGCAGGAATTCGTGATCGGCGGCTACAGCGCCCCGAAGGGCAGCCGCAGCGGCTTTGGCGCCCTGCTGCTCGGTGTGTATGACGACGCGGGCAGGCTGCGCTATGCAGGCCGCGTCGGCACCGGCTTCAACGAGACGAGTCTGCACGCTTTGCATCACGAGCTGACCGGTCTGACCCTCGACACGCCGCCCTTCGCCGACCCGCCCACCGGCAGCGATGCGCGCGACGTCCGATGGGTCAAGCCCGAGCGCGTGGCGGAAATCGCCTTTGCCGAATGGACGCGCAAAGGCATCGTGCGGCAGGCGGTGTTTCAAGGTTTGCGCGACGACAAACCCGCCCGCAACATCGTGCGTGAAGAAGCCAAACCGCCCAGTGCCGCCGCCCGCAAGGAGACCCGTGCCGTGAATGCCCCTGAACGCAAGGTGCGCCCCGGTGCCGAACGCATCGCGGGTGTGGATGTCACGCATCCGGACCGCGTCATCGAAAAAGCCAGCGGCACCACCAAGGCTGACCTGGCGCGCTATTACGCAGGCGTGGCCGAATGGATGCTGCCGCATCTGCGTAACCGGCCGACGTCGCTCGTACGAGCGCCCGATGGCATCGACGGCGAGCGCTTCTTCCAGAAGCATTCCGCCGCACTCAAGCTGCAGGGCATCACGCAGTTGGACCCTTCGCTTGACCCGGGGCATCCGTCGCTGCTGGCGATCAACTCGGCTGAAGCCCTGGTCGGTGCGGTGCAGATGGGCACGGTGGAATTCCACACGTGGAATGCACTGGCCGACCGCATCGAACAGCCCGACCGCATCGTCTTCGACATCGATCCCGACCCGGCACTGCCATTCGCGCGCGTGATCGAGGGCACGCAGCTCACGCTCGCGCTGCTCGATGAACTCGGCCTGAAGGCGTTCCTGAAAACCAGCGGCGGCCATGGCATGCACGTGGTGGTGCCGCTCACGCGCCGTGAGGCGGCCGGCTGGGACACGCTCAAAGCCTTCGCGCAAGCCGTGGTGCAGCACATGGCGGCGACTTTTCCTGACCGGTTTGTCGCCAAGATGGGCCCGCAGAACCGGGTGGGGAAGATCTTCATCGACTATCTGCGCAACAACCGCGGCGCGAGCACGGTGGCCGCGTATTCGGTGCGCGCGCGGACGGGGCTGCCGGTGTCGGTGCCGATCCGCCATGAAGAGCTGGAGGGACTGCAGGCGTCTGCACAATGGACGCTGCGCACGCTGCCGGAGCGGCTGGCCCAGCTCAAGGACGACCCGTGGGCGGACTACGCCGGCACGCGCCAATCGGTCACGGCCGACATGCGCAAGCGCATCGGCGCCAATGACTGAACCATCACACGCTGGCGATTCTTAAAGAATTGGGCGGTGAACGCCCTATTGCTTGTCGGCCGAAGTGCGGGGCCACTGCGTTAACATGCCTGCGTCTGCACTTGGCGCACTTGTCTGCGCTCCACTCTGCCCCCCGCCGATGGCCCGAATTCGTCCGACCCGTTTGCTGAATCTGTCGCGCAGTGCGCTCGCCTGCGCCGCGCTTTTGACCATTGCGGCCTCGCCGCTGGCCCACGCCAAGAAGGCCAAGGCCCACGCCGCACCGCACGCCACCGCCGCGCAAGCTCGCCAGGCCGCGCACAACCCCGCCGGATTGCCTGCCAACGTGGCGCTGGCCTTTGCGCGCGCGCATATCCCGCTGGATGCGGTGAGCGTGTTCGTGATCCGCACCGGCACCGCCACGCCCATCCTGCAATGGAATGCCGACACCGGAATGAACCCGGCGTCGACCATGAAGCTGCTGACAACCTTCGCAGGGCTGGACCTGCTGGGCCCGGACTTTCGCTGGAAGACCACGGCCTATGCCGACAAACAGCCCGTCAACGGCACGCTCGACGGCAACCTGTACCTGCGCGGCCAGGGCGATCCGAAGTTGATTCCCGAAGAACTCGTCAAGCTGGTGACCGACGTGCGCCGCGCCGGCGTGGATGAACTGGCCGGCAATATCGTGCTCGATCGCACCTACTTCGAGGGCGGCCTGTCGGAAGCACCGCCGCTGGACGGCGACAGCGCGCGTGCCTACAACGTCGCGCCCGACGCCCTGCTGTATTCATTTAAGACGCTCACGTTCACGCTGTCGCCAGATGCCGGTAACGGCGCGGTCAACATTGATGTATCGCCGCCGCTGGCCCAATTGCAGATCGACAACCAGTTGCGCACCACGCGCGGCGGCTGCGGCGACTGGAAGACAACCTCCGGCGCCAACATCTCCACGCAAACCGACGGTCATGTGCTTGCCAGCTTCGACGGCCGCTATGCCGCCGCGTGCGGCGAACGCGTTTTCAATATCGCCGCGCTCACGCATGCCGACTTCATCTGGGGCGGCTTCCTGGCGCTGTGGCAGCAAGCCGGCGGCACGACCCGCTTTACGCCGGGCCTGCGCGAGGGCAAGGTGCCACGCCAGGCCATTCTGCTGGCCACGCACTACGGCCCGCCGCTGTCGGAGGTTGTGCACGACATCGACAAGTATTCGAACAACGTGATGGCGCGCCAGCTCTTCCTGACAATCGGCGCGGAAATCGGCCGCAAGCCCGCATCGGTGCGGCAATCGACCGAGGTCATCAACCGCTGGCTGGCCAAGCAGAACCTGACGATGCCGGAGCTGGTGCTGGAGAACGGCTCGGGCCTGTCGCGCATCGAGCGCATCAGCGCACGCAACATGGGGCGCTTGCTGCAGCAGGCCGATGCCAACCCGAACGGCGGCGTGCTGCGCGATGCGCTGCCCGTCGTCGGCGTGGACGGCACGATGCGCAACCGCCTGACACGGGCTGGGGTGGCGGGCAATGCCGAGATCAAGACCGGCACGCTCAACGACGTGCGCGCCATCGCGGGCTACGTGGAAGGAGAAAACGGCGAGCGCTTCGTGGTGGTCAGCATGATCAACCACCCGAACGCCAGCGGCGGCCAGGCTGCACACGACGCACTGCTGCAATGGATTTACCAGGGCGCGCCGCGATGAGTTCACGCAAGGCATTACTGGGCATCACCGGCACGTCGGGCAGCGGCAAGACCACGCTCGTCGAGCAGCTCATCGCCCGTTTCGTGCGCGACGGGCGCCGCGTGGCGGCCATCAAGCACACGCATCACGGCTTCGATCTCGATTCGCCGGGCAAGGATTCGTACCGTATGCGCGAAGCCGGCAGCGCCGAAGTCGTGCTCGTGGGCGGTGAACGCCTCGTGCTGATGCGCGAATACACCAACGCCGTGGAACCCGAACTTGATGACGTGCTGGCGCTGCTCTCGCCCGCCACCGACCTCGTCATCGTAGAAGGCTATAAGCGCAGCACCTTCCCGAAAATCGAAGTGT
Source organism: Ralstonia pickettii (assembly GCF_000607165.1). Taxonomy (GTDB): domain Bacteria; phylum Pseudomonadota; class Gammaproteobacteria; order Burkholderiales; family Burkholderiaceae; genus Ralstonia; species Ralstonia holmesii. Next base: position 733,917 of record NZ_JFZG01000006.1, read on the forward strand.
TCCGCCCGTCGCTGGGGCGACCGCCGCTTTGGCCAGAAATTGGCGGCGTGGTGGCGGTGGCCACCGATTCGCCTGACGCCGTGCAGCCGCCTGAAGGCGTGGCCGTGCTCGATTTGAACGACGTCGATGCGGTGTACCGGTTTGCCGTACGGCAACTGGCCAACGCATCCATATGAAGCACTCTTAACATCCGGGCGAAGCAGCTTGGCTATGATGGGGCCGTCCAGTTTTTTGCCAGCCCCCTCCCAACAACATGCTTTCCCGTCTATCGGCCGCGCTGCTTGGCGCGGCATTTTTTTGCTCGGCCCTGCCAGTCGCTGCGCGTGATTGGGTCGCCCCGAATGCGACTCTCGGGCGCGGCGCACAGGTCCACCAATTCGTGCTCATCGATTCTGCGACCGGGCGCCCGATGCCCAACGCGCGCTACCGCCTGTTCCTGCCCGGCCACACCATCGCCGGCAAGCCGCCGCAGGCGGGTGAAACCGACAGCGTGATGTTCGGCACCACCGACGGCGCCGGACGTACGGCCAAGGTCCGGTTGCCAAAACATTACGCGGCGGCACGCTGGGTGCTCAATCCCGTCGTCGGCAATGGCGACCTCGGCGAATCGTTCCGCCTGGTCGATTCGCTCGGTGGCGCACCCATCGAGGGGCATCCGTATCTGATCGATGTGGTGGACGAATACCTGGTCTGCGGCCACTCCAGCGCCGGTGGTTATACCGCCTACGTGCAATCGCGTGAGTCGCGCACCGTGCACCTTGAAAACACTGTGACCTTCACGCCGGCCGACGATGCCTGGTGCGCCGGCGAAGGCCGTGCGATCGCCGATAGCAGCAACTCGCAGGGCGCACCCGCTCTCTATTCGCAGTATCTCGGCACGCTCACCGCCAACGCGGCGACACTCAGCGAAGACTTGCAGAGCCGCATCGCGCGCAAGCTGATGTCGCTCGCGATTGCCGAACGTGATGACGCCCGCATCGACCTGGCCCTCGACCTGCAGCCGGTGCCGGAAGACCGCCTCAACAGCTACGGCTACGAACTTGTTGACGCGGGCCTGCGCGTGGAGCGCGGCCTGTCGATGATCGAAGCCTATCTGGCCAAGCACCCGAACGACCCATTCGCGCTCGACAGCAAGGGCTGGGCGCTATACCGGCTCGGCCGCAACGACGAAGCGCTTACATGGTTCGACCGCTCTATCGCCGTCTTCGCGCAACCCGGCAGCGACTATGAAGCGAGCGATGACGCAGTACGCGAAGCACGCGCGGAAGGCCTCGCGCACAAGGGCGAAGTGCTTTGGAAGCTGGGCCGCGCGGACGAAGCGCACGATTGCTTCAGGCAGGGCCTCGCCATGTCGCCGCAGAACGATGTGCTCAAGGCCTCGCTGGCCCGCCTGGCCGTGACATTGCCGACCGCCGACGCCAAGTAGGAAAAACATCGCTACAAACAAAAACGCCCGCTTCACGCGGGCGTTTTGCTCAGTGGTGCTCGATCTCAGTGGTGCTCGATCAGTGCGTCACGCCGTCAGCCAGCAGGCGTTGCAGCACGTTGCTCGAGATCAGGCGATGACCGCCCGTGGTGGGGTGCACGCCGTCGGCGAACAGGTAGGACGTATCGGCGCCCGTGGCCACAAGCGTGTTGGCCGAGCAGAACAGCGAGCTGCCGCCCGCGCCCGGCACGAGTGTGTTGATCTTGGTCGCATCGCACGCCGGCACGCTGGTGTTGCTGAACCCGAACGTCGCGCCGTTCTGGATGACGGCCGTCAGCTGCGCGTTGAAGTCGATCACGCGAGCGCTGGTGCCGGCCAGACCGGTTTGCAGCGTGGTGTTGAACGCGCCCACCAGTGCGTGCAGCAGTGCCTGGCCTGTCGCGCCGCCCGCCACGCCCTGCGGCGTCAGGCTGCTGTCAGGCAGGTTGAACACGTAGAGCTGCGTCGCGTTCTTGCTGATCATGTCCTTGATGTAACCGACCAGATCGGTCGCCGCCTGCTGCACTTGTGCGGTAGCGATGGCAGGCGTCACACCCGAGTTGGGTGTCGCGACGGCGGCAGCCCAGTAGAAGATGTCGTTGTTGCCGCCGAACACGAACACCACGTCGTTGTTGCCGTTGAACGTGTTGTTGCTGGCCGCGTAGAAGTTGGCGAGTTGCTGTTTGACCGGATAGGTGAGCGCCCCGGCGCCACCGTTGTGACCAATGCCATTCGGGTCGGTCACGCGCGAGCCGCCTTGCGCGTAGTCGAAGCAACCGGGTTTCGGGCAGGTCTGCACCGAGGTGGCGTAACCCATCACTGCCGGCGTGAGCGTCACACCGAGTTGTGCGGCCACGGTTTCCGCCCAGATCGGACCGGGGTTGGTGGTGAACTTGCCGCCGCCCACGGCAGCCGCTGCCGGCGTGTAGGTGCCGGCATCGCTCAGGCTGTCGCCGAATACCACCATGCGCTGCACCTTGGCGACGTTGGGGTTGCCGCTCTGATCGCTTTCACCGCCGCAAGCCGCCAGGCTCAAGGCCAGGGCCGCCGATGCGACGACGCCCATCCATTGACGCAACTTCATGATGTCTGTCTCCCGTGTGGAATTTTTTTTGGTCTGTGGTGCCGCGGTGCGTAACCTCGCCGTGCGCGTTTGAAGCACGCGGAACGACACAACGCCCAAGTGTAGCGAGGTTGCCGGGCGCACGGCGAACGCGCACCCCGTAAGAATTAGAGGTCCGTCTCGAACGCGGCGGCCGCGCGACGCAGGCGGTCGTTGACGGCCGCCCAGGCGGGCGTGTCAGCTAGGGTTTCCACCCAAATGGCGTCGTAGCCGCCGCGGTCGAGTTCGCGCAATAGCGCGTAGAGCGCGTTGGCATAGGCGGCAGGTGTGGCGGGGGCGACGCGCTGATCGCAGCCGTCACGCAGTGCCACGGGGGCACCGAGCCACACGATGCGCTTGTCCGCGGGCAGCGCAGCCAAGCGCGCGGGCACATCGGCAGCCGATAACAGATGCAATGGCGTACGCGGCGCGTAGTGCGCCTTCAACGTGCCGGAAGCACGCGGCGCAGCGGCATCGGGAAGCGCCGGCACTTCGCCGGTCACGCGCTCGATGTCTTCGGGCGTGATGGCGCCCGGGCGCAGCAGCACGGGGCCAATGCCTTGATCCAGCCGCGAAAGATCGATGATGGTCGATTCGATGCCCACATCCACGCCGTCGCCTTCGAGCACGAACACGGCGTCGCCGAATTCGTCTCGCACGTGCTGCGCGGTGGTCGGGCTGACCTGGCCGAACTTGTTGGCCGACGGCGCTGCAATGCCGCCGCGCCCGCGCTTGAAGCGCGAGAGCAACGCCTGCGCCACCGGGTGCGATGGGCAACGCAGCCCGATGCTGTCCTGCCCACCCGCCACGGCCGCGGGAATATGCGGCGCACGTTTCAGGATCAGCGTGAGCGGCCCCGGCCAGAAGGCTTCGATGAGTTGGAGCGCGATGCCGGGCACATCGTCGGCCCAATAGGAAATATCGGCGCCGTCGACCACGTGCACGATCACGGGGTGATCGGACGGACGGCCCTTGGCCGCATAGATCTTGGCGATGGCCTGCGGGCTTTCGGCATCGGCGCCGAGTCCGTACACGGTCTCGGTCGGGAAGGCGACCAGCTCGCCCGCCTCCAGCCTGCGCGCAGCCTCATCAAGACGTTCGGCGGAAGGCATGGTGTAGGGCGTTTTCGTCCGATGCGGCATGGGCGACTCGTCTTTAGGCGGGCTGCAGGCCGAGCACGTGCGCGGCATGGCGGAATGCTTCGTCCACCACTTCCGGCGAGGTGCCGACGCAATTCACGTGACCCATCTTGCGGCCCGGGCGCGCATCCGCCTTGCCGTACAGGTGGACCTTCGCACCGCTGTGGCGCATCACTTCGTGCCACGCAGGCGTGCGCTCGAGACCGTATTCGAACCACACGTCGCCCAGCACATTCAGCATGCGCCCCGGCGAGTGCTGCCGCGTGCTGCCCAGCGGCAGGCGGGCCATGGCGCGCACCTGCTGCTCGAACTGGCTGGTCTCGCACACGTCCATGGTGATGTGGCCGGAGTTGTGCGGACGCGGCGCCATTTCGTTGGCGACCAGAGAGCCATCCTGCAGCACGAAGAACTCGATGCACAGCACGCCGACGTAGCCCATTTCTTCGGCGATCATCGCCGCGGCGGCACGTGTGCGCGTGGCAATGTCATCCGACACGCTGCGCGAGGGCATGGTCGTTGAAAACAGGATGCCGTCACGGTGCTCGTTCTCGGCAAGCGGCCAAGTGGCGGTCGTGCCATCGGCGCCGCGCGCGGCCAGCACCGACACCTCGTACGCCAGCGGCAGCATCTTCTCCAGCACGCACGGCACGTGCTGCATGGCCGCCCAGGCGGCGCGCAGTTCTTCAACCGTTGAGACACGCGCCTGGCCCTTGCCGTCGTAGCCCATGCGGGCGATCTTCAGGATGCCGGGCAGCAGGTCGGCGGGCAGTTGTTCGATATCGGCTTCGTGTTCAATCACCCAGCTCGGTGCGGGGTGGATGCCGGTGCGTGCGGCGCACAGCGCGAAGAACTTTTTCTCGGCGATGCGGTTCTGCGCGATCGATACGCAGTTGGCACGCGGCGCAACGAACGCACCGAGTTGCTCCAGGCGATCGAGCGCCATGGCCGGCACGTTTTCGAATTCAGTGGTGACGGCCGGGCACAGCGCAGCCATCTCTGCCAATGCGGCTTCATCGGTATAGCCAGCGCACAGATGGCGCTCTGCGATGGTGCCGGCAGGGCTGTTCGGATCCGGGTCGAGCACGCAGACTTTGTAGCCCATCGCCTGCGCGGCGTGCGTGAACATGCGGCCGAGCTGGCCGCCGCCGAGCATGCCAAGCCAGGCATCGGGCAGGATCGCGTTGGGAACGTTCAGCGCGCGGGATTCCGCGGTGTGGGCTTGCGCCAGGCGCGGGTTCAGGTCGTCGGCCATGAATCAGGTCGTAGGTTACTTAAGCGCCGTGCACAGGGAGCGTCATGCCGCGCGCGACTTCGGTCTGCTGCGCGCGGAAGGCCTCGAGCTTGTCGGCAAGGGCCGAGTCGGTGGTGGCGATCGTCGCGATGGCAGCCAGCGCTGCGTTGGCCGCACCGGCCTCGCCAATAGCGAACGTCGACACCGGAATGCCCTTGGGCATCTGCACGATGGAGAGCAGCGAATCTTCGCCGCGCAGGTACTTGGACGGCACCGGCACGCCGAACACCGGCACGATCGTCTTGGCGGCGATCATGCCCGGCAAGTGGGCTGCCCCGCCCGCGCCGGCGATGATGGCGCGCAAACCACGGCTGCGTGCGGCTTCGGCGTAACGGAACATGTCGTCCGGCATACGGTGCGCAGAAACAACCTGCGCCTCGAACGGAATGCCGAACTGCGTGAGCATGTCGACGGCGTGGCGCATCACTTCCCAGTCGGAGCTGGAGCCCATCACCACGCCAACGAGCGGAGCGGATTGCTGTGCGGTCATCGTCATCGCTCCTTGTTCAGCGCAGCGATTCGCCGGTCAGGCGGGTCAGCGCTTCGCGGTACTTGTCGGCGGTCTTTTCGATCACCTCGGCGGGCAGTTGCGGCGCCGGCGCAGTCTTCGGCCACGGTTTGCCGTCGATGCGCACCGCTTCGAGCCAATCGCGCACGAACTGCTTGTCGAACGACGGCGGGTTCGTGCCGACCTGGTACGAATCGGCCGGCCAGAAGCGCGACGAATCTGCGGTGAGCGCCTCGTCCATCAGCGTGAGCGTGCCGTTCTCATCCAGACCGAATTCGAACTTGGTGTCGGCGATGATGATGCCGCGCGTGGCAGCAAAGTCGGAGGCTTCCTTGTACAGGCGGATGCTCACGTCGCGGATCTGCGCGGCGAGGTCGGGGCCGATGCGGCGCTCGACTTCATCGAAGGAAATGTTCTCGTCGTGCTCACCCATCTCGGCCTTGGCGGCGGGGGTGAAGATCGGCTCGGGCAACTTCTGCGCGTTCTGCAGGCCGGGGGCCAGATGCACGCCGCAGACGGCGCCGGTGGCTTGGTAATCCTTCCAGCCGCTGCCGGCCAGGTAGCCGCGCACCACGGCTTCCACCAGGATCGGCTTCAGGCGTTTGACCACGATGGCGCGGCCGCGCACCTGGTCGACTTCATTCGGAGCCACCACGGTTTCCGGGGCGATGCCCGTCTCGTGCGTCGGCACGATGTGGCGCAGCTTGTTGAACCAGAAATCCGACATCTGCGCGAGCACACGGCCCTTGTCCGGAATCGGCTGGCCGAGAATCACGTCAAACGCCGAGAGGCGGTCGGTGGTGACCATCAGCAGCTTGTCGTCGCCGACAGCGTAGTTCTCGCGCACCTTGCCACGGCCGAGCAACGGCAGGCTGGTGATCGACGATTCGTAAAGGGCGGAGGATGCAGGGGTGGCGGACACGGCGGAACCCGAGAGGAGATAAGAAAACGTGGAAGGCCAGCATTATACGTGGCCCATGCAATGCAAAACGGCTGGCGCAGTGCCAGCCGTTTGCCAGATGTGACGCGAAATGCTTATTGCACCACTTGCGCCAGATCGCCGCTTTGGTACTTCTGCGCCATCACCGACAGACCGATCGGCTTGATCTTGCCAGCCTGACCTTCGCAGCCGAACTCGATATAGCGCGCCTTGCAGACCTGCTTGGCGGCTTCGCGGGCGGGCTTGAGCCATTCGCGGGCATCGAACTTGTCCGGGTTTTCGGCCAGGAACTTACGCACCGCGCCCGTCATTGCCAGGCGGATGTCGGTGTCGATGTTGATCTTGCGCACGCCGTACTTGATGGCTTCCTGGATTTCCTCGACGGGCACGCCGTAGGTTTCCTTCATCTTGCCGCCGTACTGGTTGATGATAGCCAGCAGTTCTTGCGGCACGCTCGACGAGCCGTGCATCACCAGGTGGGTGTTCGGGATGCGCGCGTGGATTTCCTTCACGCGGCTGATCGCCAGTATGTCGCCGGTAGGCTTGCGCGTGAACTTGTAGGCGCCGTGGCTGGTGCCAATGGCAATGGCCAGGGCGTCCAGTTGGGTCGCCTTGACGAACTGGGCAGCCTCTTCCGGGTCGGTCAGCAGGGACGAGTGGTCGAGCTTGCCTTCCGCGCCGTGGCCATCTTCCTCGCCGGCCATACCGGTCTCCAGCGAGCCCAGGCAGCCGAGTTCGCCTTCAACGGTCACACCAACCTTGTGGGCCATCTCGACCACGCGGCGCGTCACGTCGACGTTGTAGTCGAAATCAGCCGGGGTCTTGCCGTCTTCGCGCAGCGAGCCGTCCATCATGACCGAGCCGAAGCCCAGGTCGATGGCGCCCTGGCAGATTGCCGGGCTTTGGCCGTGATCCTGGTGCATGACCAGCGGAATCTCCGGATAAGCCTCGACGGCGGCCTGGATCAGGTGCTTGATGAACGATTCGCCGGCGTATTTGCGGGCGCCTGCGCTGGCCTGCAGGATGACCGGTGCGCCGGCTTCCTTGGCAGCTTCCATCACAGCCTGGACTTGCTCCAGATTGTTCACGTTGAATGCCGGCAGGCCGTAGCCGTTTTCAGCGGCGTGGTCCAGCAGTTGGCGCATCGAGACGAGTGGCATGGTTTTCTCCTATGGATCGATCTGTATTCGGTCTCAGGAACCCGTGGGCGTCTGGTAGACGTAGCAAACGGCGTTCCGTCGTGGGCGTCAGTGCATGCCGACGCGAACAATCTTGAGCGTGTTGGTGCCGCCGGCCTGACCCATCGGCTCGCCGACGGTCAGGACGATGAAGTCGCCACGCTGCACGACGCCACGCGCGACCAGCAGTTCTTCGGCCTGGTGCAGGGCTTCGTCACGGTCGGCGCTGTTGGCCAGCGGCAGCGACTGCACGTTGCGGTACAGGGCCATCTTGCGCTGCGAGGCCACGTTGGGCGTCATCGCATAAATGGGGATGTTGATGCCGTGGCGGCTCATCCACAGCGCCGTGGCGCCGGAATCGGTAAGCGCGGCAATCGCCTTGACCTGCAGATGGTGCGCCGTGAACAGCGCCCCCATGGCAATCGACTGGTCAATGCGGCTGAAAGTCTGGTCGAGGAAGTCAGTGTCCAGGTGCACGGATTGCGACTTCTCGGCTTCCAAACAGATGGCAGCCATGGCCTCGATGGTCTCGACCGGGTAGCGCCCGGCAGCGGTTTCCGCCGACAGCATCACCGCATCGGTGCCGTCGAGCACGGCGTTGGCGACGTCCGACACCTCGGCGCGCGTCGGCACCGGGTTGACGATCATCGATTCCATCATCTGCGTGGCGGTGATGGCCAGCTTATTGTTTTCGCGGGCCAGCTTGATCATGCGCTTCTGCAGCGCTGGCACAGCCGCGTTGCCCACTTCCACCGCCAGGTCGCCACGCGCGACCATGATGCCGTCGGAAGCGGCCAGGATCTCTTCGAGCACGCCGGGGCGGATGGCCTCGGCACGCTCGATCTTGGCGATCATGCGCGTCTTGTGGTTGTGCGGCGCACCTGCCACGGCGGCCAGCTGGCGCGCCATTTCCATGTCGGTCGCGTTCTTGGGGAAGCTGACCGCAACGTAATCGGCGCCCAGCGCCATCGCGGTCTTGATGTCTTCCATGTCCTTGGCGGTCAGCGCCGGCGCCGACAGCCCGCCGCCCTGGCGGTTGATGCCCTTGTTGTTGGACAGATCTCCGCCGATCTTGACGATGGTCTCAATCTCTTCACCCACCACGCGCTCGACCTGCAGCACGATCAGCCCGTCGTTGAGCAGCAGCAGATCGCCCGGGCCAACGTCGCGCGGCAGTTCCTTGTAGTCGAGACCGACGCGCTCCTGGTTGCCCAGTTCGCAGCGGGCGTCGAGCGTAAAGCGATCACCCGGTTCGAGCGTGATCTTGCCGCTCTCGAACTTGCCGACGCGGATCTTCGGACCCTGCAGGTCGGCCATGATGGCCACCTCGCGGCCCACCGAACGCGCCACTTCGCGCACAAGCTGCGCACGATCGATGTGATCTTGCGCCGCGCCGTGCGAGAAGTTCAGCCGCACCACGTCCACCCCCGCGGCGATCATGCGGGTCAGGACTTCCTGCGTGCTGGACGCGGGGCCGAGCGTTGCGACGATCTTGGTAGCACGGGTCATGGGCGGCGGTGTCTCGTTGTTGTGGTGGCGATGTTCGCGGCGCTTGCGCTCAAGCCACAGCGGTCTGGCTCTGCGCGCGTTGCTCCAGGATTTCGACGGCCGGCAGCGTCTTGCCTTCCAGGAATTCGAGGAACGCACCGCCGCCGGTGGAGATATAGCCCACCTTGTCGGCGATGTTGTACTTGGCGATGGCAGCCAGCGTGTCGCCGCCGCCCGCAATCGAGAAACCCGACGAGGCAGCAATCGCCTCGGCCAGCACCTTGGTGCCATTGCCGAACTGGTCGAACTCGAACACGCCGACCGGGCCGTTCCAGACGATGGTGCCGGCTGTCTTCAGTTGCTCGGCCAGTTGGGCAGCCGTCTTGGGGCCGATGTCGAGGATCATGTCGTCGTCCGCCACATCCGCCACATCCTTGACGGTCGCGGCCGCGGTGGCGTTGAATTCCTTGGCGCACACCACGTCGACCGGGATGGGCACCGATGCGCCACGTGCTGCCAGCATCTCAATGATGGCCTTTGCATCGCCCACCAAGTCGGCTTCCGCCAGCGATTTGCCGATCTTCAGGCCGGCAGCCAGCATGAACGTGTTGGCAATGCCGCCCCCCACGATCAGGTTGTCCACCTTGTCAGCCAGCGACTTCAGGATAGTCAGCTTGGTCGAAACCTTCGAGCCGGCCACGATGGCGACCAGCGGGCGTGCCGGCTGACCCAGCGCCTTGCCCAGCGCATCCAGTTCGGCGGCCAGCAGCGGACCGGCGCAGGCGACGGGCGCAAACTTGGCGATACCGTGGGTGGTGGCTTCCGCGCGGTGGGCAGTGCCGAAGGCGTCGTTGACGTAGACATCGCACAGCTTGGCCATCTTCTGGGCCAGTTCGTCGCTGTTCTTCTTCTCGCCCTTGTTCACGCGGCAGTTTTCCAGCAGCACGACCTGGCCGGGCGCGACATCCACGCCGTCGACCCAGTTCTGGACGAGTTTCACGTCACGGCCTAGCAGCTCGGACAGGCGCTTGGCAACCGGCGCGAGCGAATCTTCCGGCTTGAATTCGCCCTCGGTCGGGCGGCCCAGATGCGAAGTGACCATGACGGCCGCACCCGCGTCCAGCGCGGCTTTGACGGCCGGCACGGATGCGCGGATGCGCGTGTCTTCGGTGATGTTGCCGGCATCGTCTTGCGGCACGTTGAGGTCGGCGCGGATGAACACGCGCTTACCGGCAAGCTTTCCTTCGGAGATGAGATCGGACAGACGCAGGACGTGGGGCATGGCAGCTACGGAAGAAATCGCGGAAAACGACAATTTTACCCGATGCGCCTGGTCAAAACGTGCGTTTCTCGGCCGAACCTTCCCGGCTCGACCGTCTTGCCGAGGCCGATTGGCGGGGACTATGCCGGCACCGGCGTGCGACGGCGCAGCCGCATCCAGCCTTCGGCCGAATACACGGCAAGACCTGCCCAGATGAGCACATAGCCCGCCACCTTGGGGCCCGCAAACGGCTCGTTGTAGAGCCAAACGCCCAGCAGCAACTGCAGCGTCGGGCTCACGTATTGCAGCAAACCCAACAGCGACAGCGGAATACGCCGCGCGCCGGCGCCAAACAGCAGCAGAGGCAGCGCCGTCAGCGGGCCGGCCAGTGCCAGCAGTAACTGCGTGCCCGGCGATGCGGCCAGGAAGGCATTCTGATGCTGCGAAGCCAGCCAGCCGAGATAGGCCAGCGCCAGCGGAAACAGCAGTAGCGTCTCCAGCGTCAGCCCTTCCAGCGCGCCCAGCGGCGAAGTCTTGCGCAGCAAGCCGTAGAACCCAAACGAAAATGCCAGCGCCAGAGCAATCCAAGGCAGCGTGCCGGCCTGCCAGGTCAGCCACGCCACGCCTGCCGCCGCCAGGGCTACCGACACCCACTGCACTGGCCGCAGCCGTTCACCGAGCACCAGCAGCGCCAGCATTACCACCACCAGCGGGTTGATGAAGTAGCCCAAGCTGGCGTCGATCACGTGGTCGTGGTTGACGGCCCAGATGTAGGTCAACCAGTTGGCGGCCAACAGGCTGGTGCTGGCCGCGTAGCGTGCCACGACACGCGGCTGCGTGCGCAGCGCCCAAAGCCAAGCCCAGTGCCGTTTCACGAGCAGAATCACCACCATCACCGCCAACGACCAGATCACGCGGTGCGAAAGAATCTCCACCGGCGACACCGCCTTGAGCAGCTTGAAGTACAGCGGAAACAGGCCCCACATCGTGTAGGCCAGAAACGCGAAGATCGCGCCGTTGCGATTGGAGCCCGGCATGTTCATCCCCAGAGACGCAGCACGGTAAAGACGCCCATGCCGACGAAGATCATGCCGAGCATGCGCCGCGTTGCCACATAGAAAGCGGTGGCTGCAACGCCGGCCATCAGGCGCGGGTTGGTCCAGCTCGCGTCGAAGTGCCCCTGATTCCAGAGCAGGTCGGGCAAGACGATGGCGACGAGCGCGGCAGCGGGCGCAAAGCGCAGCGCGTGCTGCACGCGGGTGGGCAGGGTCATGCGGTTGCCCACGATCAGGAACAGCGAACGCGTGACGATCGTCACCACGGTCATCCCGGCAATCACCAGCCAGATTTCGAGTGCGCTCATGCGTCGTCCTCTTCGGCTGCAACACGCGCGGCGCGGCGGCGTTGCCACTGCAGGCGCGCGGCGGCTTCGTCCGCAGCCAGGCCGGCAGCCATCGCGCCGGTCACTGCAATCACCAGACTCAATCGATACGGCAGCCTGAAGGCAACCAGAGCCAGCACCGCCGCCACAGCCACCGCCATGAGGGTGGCACGGCTACGAATGGTCGACACCATGACAGGAATCAGCGCGAGCGTCCCGGCCAACGCCAGGCCCCACGCGTCAGGAAACAGGCTCGCCGCGACGATGCCCACGATGGACGACACCTGCCAGCCAACGAAGCTCAGCAGGACCATGCCCCAGTAATAGCCCTCCTTGCCCGCCTGCGGCGCGGCCGAGGGGTACTGCTGGGTGAACAGCACGAACGGCAGATCGCCGTTGAACACGCCCAGGACCACGCGCCGCATGAACGGCAGGTGCCCGAAATGCTGCATCAGCCCCGCGCTAAAGATGATGAAGCGCACATTCACGATGAACGCCGTCAGCAACGCCGTCCAGATCGGCAACCCCGCCGCCAGCAGCGGCAGCACCGCCAACTGCGATGACCCGGCATATACGAAGATCGTCATGCCGATGGCCTGTGGGATGGTCAGCACCGATTTGCTCATCGCCACGCCGGTCACCAGCCCCCAGGCGAGCACCGGCGGCATCGACGGCATGTAAGCTCGCACGCCGGCAAAGAAGCCCGCACGTTCGGCCGGATCGATCGCTTCCCAGCGGCGCTGCAACGCAGCCGCCCAGCGAACTAGCGCCATAGCGCCCCCAAAAGTGACGAATCAGACTCTTTTTGATCAACCGGACAGGGACAACCGGCAGCGCGGGCGCGCAGGAACGTCGGGGGCGACATGGGTGGCTCGTAGAAAACACGCGATTATACTTTTGATGTTAAGCATCCGCTTAACGGCGATGCGCGTGCGCCCTGCCCTACGAAACGATTCGTGCCGGGCGCCACGCACTGCAACAATCTGCGTTGGCGTGCCTGCGCCCACCCCTTACAATTTCGCTTTTGTCGTTTTTTGAACCTGCGGCCCATATCACGGTGTGGCTGACCTGCTCAGACCGCGCCGGCACTCCTCACTCACCATGACCTCGCAAACCGCACCCACGATCGAAATCGGCGCAGACGACCTGCCGCTGCATTGCCCGACCGCCAAAACGCCGGCCTGGAACTACCACCCGCGCGTGTTCCTCGACATCGCTGACACCGGCGAGGCCAAGTGCCCGTACTGCGGCACCGTCTACAAGCTGGCCCCCGGCGTTGAACTGAAGGGCCACCATTGAGCCCGATTCACCTGCAGTACACCGGTCGCCGCGCTCGCCAGGCGATTCGATGATGCGCAAGATTCTCGTCGTCGCCCCCAATTGGATCGGTGATGCGCTGATGGCGCAGCCGCTGTTCGCGCAGCTCAAGGCGCGGCACCCGCGCGCGCAGATCCACGCCATCGCCCCAAAATGGGTCGCGCCCGTGCTCGCGCGCATGCCCGAGATCGCGCGCGTGCTGCCGACCGAACTCGCCCACGGCAAGCTGCAGCTCGGCAGCCGCACGATGTTCGCCCAGCAGCTCAAAGGCGAAACCTTTGACGCAGCGTACGTGCTGCCGAACTCGTTCAAGAGCGCGCTGATCCCGTGGCTGGCCGGCATTCCGCTGCGCATCGGCTACAAGGGCGAGTCGCGCCTGGGCGTGCTGAACGTGCGCTATCCGAATCCGCCCAAGAACGCGCGTCCGCCGATGGTGCAGCACTACGCGGCGCTGGCTTTCAAGCCCCACGCCAAGCTGCCCGACACCCTGCCCGACCCCAAGCTCGACATTGATGTGCAGCGGGTGGCCGCCACCTCGGCCAAGTTCGGCATTCCGGGCAACGCGCGGCTGATTGCCTTCTGCCCGGGCGCGGAATACGGCCCCGCCAAGCGCTGGCCAGCCGAACACTTTGCAGAGCTTGCGCAGATGCTGCGCCGCTCGTTCCCGTATGCGCAGATCGTCGCGCTCGGTTCGGGCAAGGACCGCGAGATGGCCAACGCCATCGTCGAGCGCGCGCTGTTCGTGCGCAACCTGTGCGGCGAGACCTCGCTGGACGAAGCCATCGAGCTGCTCGCCCGCGCCGAAGCCGCCATCTGCAACGATTCCGGCCTGATGCACGTGACCGCCGCCCTAGGGCGCCCACAGGTGGCCGTATTCGGCTCCAGCGACCCGCGCCACACGCCGCCGCTGTCGCCCGCTGCGAGTATCATGTGGCTCCATCTGGAGTGCAGCCCGTGCTTTGCGCGCGAATGCCCGCTGGGCCACTTGCGCTGCCTGCGCGACATCGGTCCCGAGATGGTGTTTCATGAATTGCGCCGGCTGCTGCAGCCGCAGTAATACGCTCTCCTTAACGTTCACCGCCATGCCACGATTTGCCCGCCTGTTCGAAGCCGCCGAGGACATCCTCGAAGCCTATCGCGATGCGCTCAAGCGCCGCGATGCCGATGGCGCGCTCAAGCTGTGGCTCGATGAGGACTCGGTGAGCTTCATCCTGCCGGATGGCCAGCGCCTGAACGGCCACGAGCAACTGCGCGGCTGCCTTGATGCGCTGGTCGAGAAGAACCCGGTCTGGATCGAATGCCTCTCGCAGCAGGTGCATTCGTCGCTGGGCGTATCGATCTTCGAAGCCACGGAAGCATTGCGCTTCTCGGCCACCGCCACCGAGGCCGACCTGTACGTGCACACGACGTACGTACTGATGCAGAACCACGAAGGCTGGCGTATCGCCCACGTGCATTCCAGCCAGGCCGCCGAAGAACGCGTGGCCGCCTCCATCGCCAGCGTTACGCACTCTCTGCACTAAGCTGCCGCGCTTGGCGTGGCTGCCGTCTCTCTCGATGACCCACCCGTCTCGCCACGCCACTCCCCTTGAACTGAATCTGGGCGCCCTGCTTGCAGGGTCGTTCGAGCCGCATGCGTTCCGCTCGCCGTGGTGGCTGATCGGCGGCAACGCGCAGACGATCGTGCCCGCGCGCCTGTGGCGCTTTCCGCGCATTACGTATCGGCGCGAACGCTGGGACACGCCCGACCACGACTTCATCGACCTCGACTGGACCACGCATGAAACGGATGCGCACGCGCCGCTCGTCGTCATGTTTCATGGCCTGGAGGGCGATTCGCGCAGCCATTACGCGCGGCTGCTGATGGACGCGGTGCGCGCGCGCCGCTGGCTGGGGGTCATTCCGCACTTTCGCGGTTGCTCGGGCGAGATGAACCTTGCGCCGCGCATGTATCACTGTGGAGACGGCGCTGAGATCGCGTGGATCCTCGAACGCCTTTATCGGACGGTTTGCCAGCCGCAGGGCCGCAAGCTGCTGGTCGTCGGCATCTCGCTGGGCGGCAACGCGCTGCTGCGCTACCTGGGCGAACATGGTACCGATGCGCGCTACGTGAGCGCGGTTGCGACGGTGTCTGCGCCGCTGGACATGCGAGCGGGCGGCGCAGCGTTGTCCAAGGGCTTCAACATGGTCTACACGCGCATGTTCCTGCGCACGCTCAAGGACAAGGCCAACGCCAAGCTCGACCAGCACCCAGGCCTGTACGACCGCGCCGCCATGATGGCCACGCGCACGCTGGGGCAGTTCGACAATCTTGTCACCGCCCCGCTGCACGGTTTTCGCGACGTGCTCGACTACTGGACACGCGCTTCATCCAAACCCGTGCTGCGCGAGGTACGCGTGCCCGCGCTGGTGCTGAACGCTCGCAACGATCCGTTCCTGCCCGGACAGCACCTGCCCGGCCCCGCCGACGTGTCACCCGATATCACGCTGGACCAGCCGCTGCACGGCGGCCATGTCGGCTTCCTGGTGCGCCATGGCAAGACAGGCCGCGTCGACTGGATGCCCGCCCGAGTCCTGCGCTTTTTCGATGACGTTTTGGGCCGCCAAACCAATGCGGAAGACGCCCATGGATGACATCGTCCGCCAGGCCATGGCCAAGTGGCCGAACGTGCCGAACTGCTTTGGCTGGCTGGCGCTGGATCGGCGGGGCCAATGGCGCATGCGCAACGAATATGCGCAGGCCAACAACCTATCCGGTGAGCCGATCCGCCACGCGGCGCTCGTCGATTTCATCGTGCGCAACTATGCGCATGACGATGCGGGGCGCTGGTTCTTCCAGAACGGGCCGCAGCGAGTGTTTGTCGGACTCGATTACACGCCGTGGGTGGTGCGGCTGTCAGCCGACGGCGCGCCGCCAGCGTTCACCACAACCACCGGCGCCGCATTCTCACCCGGCGACTGTTTTGTCGATGAACAAGGCAGCGTGCTGCTCTCGGGCCGCGTGGGCGGCTGCGAAGCAGAAGAGACGATTGCGCTGCTGCACGATCATGACCTGGAGCCGTTCTCATCCTTGGCCCAATGGCACGGAGACGCATGCGGAGCCGCACTGGGTACGTTGACGCTGGGGGATCGGACGTTCGACATTGAGCCAATTGCGAGCACGGAGGTTGCAAAGCGCTATGGCTTCGTGACCCGGCCCGCGGAATAGCGCCCGCTGGCCCACCCGCCCTACTTCGGCAACGCCTTGTCTTCCGCCTTCTCTTCCCGGTATTGACGTTCCATCTGGTGCAGGCGCGCATCCACTTCGGATAGCGTGTAGAAATCCGCATCTCCCGCATCGCGGGCGAGCTTCAGTTGCTCCACTGCCGATCCCCACGCCCCATCCCGCGCGTATTTCTCCGCCAGCGCACGATGCTGCTCAACGCGCTTGCCCTTGTCGGCATAGGCACGGGCGAGCATGTCCCACCAGATCGGCTGGGTGGTGTCTTCGCGGGTCTTGTCTTTCAGATACGGAATCGCGTCATCGGCCCGGCCGGCCGTCAGCAGCGTTTGCGCATAGGTGATGCCCACCGCGCGTGACAGCGGATACGCAACGAGCGCCGCGCGTGCCAACGTCAGCGCTTCGGATGCACGGTCACGAGCGCGTGCCAACTCGATGGCCGTCACATCCAGCTCGACGCTGCCCGACGTGATGCCGGGAATGTTGCCGTACAGGCGTCGCGCCTCCTGCAGCGCCTGCTCAGCGTCATCCAGCCGCCCGGCCATCTGGTTGGCGACGGCCACGCCGTACCAGAGCGCCGCGCGCTTCTCGACGGGCGCATCCGGTGCCGACGACAATTGCGAGCGCATCGCATTACGCACGTCGATATAAGCGCTTGTGGACGTTTCCTGCAGCACGCGCGCGCGCACCTTCGCAAAACCAAATTCTGGCCGACGCGGCTGGCGCGGATGCGGCAAGCCTCGTGCGCGGTCCTCCATGTCGGCGATACGTTCGCCGGTCAGCGGGTGGGTGCGCGCATAACCGGGAATCACGCCGGTATCGGCAATGTTCGTCACGCGCTGCAGACGACGAAAGAAGTCCGGCATGCCGTCCGGGTTGTAGCCAGCGCCGGTAAGCAACGTGAAGCCTACGCGGTCTGCCTCGCGCTCCGCGCCGCGCGAGAAGGCGAGCTGGTTCGATACTGCCGCCGCCTGCCCGCCCATCGCCAGCGCCTGCGCGGCGTCACCGCTTTTGGTGGCTGCCAGGCCGGCCAACAGAATCGACGCCAGCGCAATCCACATCGACTCGCCGGATTTATCGATGCCGCGCGCAATATGCCGCTGCAGCACGTGCCCGATTTCGTGACCGAGCACCGAGGCCAGCTCCGATTCACTCTCGGTCGCGACCAACGTACCCGTGTTCACGCCGATGTAGCCGCCCGGCAACGCAAACGCATTGATTCCCGGATCACGCACGGCGAACAGCTCAAAGCTCGACGCCGACGTGCTGCCCGCCACGTGCTGACGGCGCGCCGCATCGATCAGCTTGTAGCCAATGGTATTGAGGTAATCGGTGATCAGCGGGTCGGGCACGAAGTCCGGATCGCGGCGTATCTGGCGCATCACACGGTCGCCCAGGCGGCGCTCCATCTCGGGCGACAACGACGCTGTCGACGGATCACCCATATCGGGCAACTCGTACGTCGGCGCGTCAATAACAGCCGGCTCCTTCGGCAAATACGGTGACTGCCGGCCGATCTGCACGCTGCGATTCAGGTTGCTTTGCACCTGATCGGCAGCGGAACCTAAGCCCGGGTTGACCGAGGCCGCAGGCGCGGACGCCACCGCCTGGCCCAGCACGGGCAATGGCAGCGGCGCCAGCCATGTCGACAACAGCACAGCAGCCGTCAGCTTGCGGACGCGCGGCCGAAAAAGTGAAAGCGTCATACGGAAAGCACGGAGAGCGGAATCAGCGCGGCTACATCGCCGCAAGCCGGGTGCTTGCTATCATAAAACGCTTCGTACCCTGCCCCGCAAAACGCGCTGTCACTCATGTCGCAACTCACCCACTTCGATTCCGCCGGACAAGCCCATATGGTCGACGTCGGCGACAAGGCCGTTACCCACCGGGTGGCCGTGGCCACTGGCACGATCCGCATGCTGCCCGAGACGTTTGCGCTGGTGCGCGACGGCAACGCCAAGAAGGGCGATGTGCTCGGGATTGCGCGCGTTGCGGCCATCCAGGGGTCCAAGCGGACGTCGGATTTGATTCCATTGTGTCATCCGCTGGCGTTGACGAAGGTGGGGGTGGAGTTTGTGCTGGATGAGGCTGAGCAAACCGTCCGCTGCACCGTTCGTGCCGAGACGCGTGGACAGACCGGCGTGGAAATGGAAGCGCTGACTGCGGTGCAGGTGGGGCTGCTGACGATCTACGATATGTGCAAGGCTGTGGATCGGGGGATGGTGATTGGGGATGTGCGGCTACTGGAAAAGCATGGGGGGAAGTCGGGGGATTGGGTGGCGGTGTAGTGGATCCCTCGCCTCAAAAAAAAGAGCGTCTTTGCGACGCTCTTTTGCTTGCGTTTACCGGATCAGCGGCATTCCGAGGGGGTCAGGTTGGCCGCAAGTGTCGGTGCGCCCTTCAACTCGTCGGACCCCGCACGAATTTGGGCACCCTTTGCGTAGCAATCCCAACGAATTGGACCGATAGGTCGCTTGCCGCTGCTCAAAGCGACATCGTTCGCCGTTGGTTTTAAAACAACGGTGTTTTCACCATCCGGAACGACGTTGCTCGCATAGGCAATGGTGATTTCCCCCGTCGATGCCTCAATCGTAATTCCACCCGCCTGAACATTCTTCGTCGCCTTGGTATCGGAGGCATAGCCTTGGTCAAGCGATACACCTGCAATAGCGTTTTCGGAGACCAACGTCTTGGCAGTCGAGGCCAATGTCAGCCCTTCAGTCACGCGCGAGCGCGTAACGTAGTCTTGGTATGCGGGCACGGCGATCGCGGCCAAAATGCCAACGATCGCGATGACGATCATGAGTTCGATCAGGGTAAAGCCCGCTTGGGCTCGCTTGCCTGCATTGCTCTTCAGACGCATTGACTTCTCCTCTATCGTTGTTTCGGATTTTCAATTGCCGATTTCTTTCAGCATTTGAGAGGGAGAAGACTAAGCGAGTCGATGAAACTCCATGCAAGGCGCAACGATTTTTAATTCTTCCCAATAAGAAAGCGCCCAAAGGGCGCTTCAATTATTGCGACGCGGCAGGCGCTTTTTCAGCCGATGGTTTCATCGTTGATACGAGCAGATTTTCGGATTTGAGCCGAGTACAAAGCGTCTTCAGCCTGCCATCCCCCTGCTTCTCACAGGCTTGCTTGAGAATCCAAGTCTGCGTTGCGTAGTCGGCCGGATAGCTGGCACGCATACGACGCGCGTACACCATGGCTTCATCGGCCCTCCCAAGATACGCAAGTGCAAGCACATAGCGTTGAACCGTGAGCGATCCGGGATAGAACTGCATGGCGTGGAACTCGAGCTTCTCCAGAGATGACGCCATCTCCTGGGTGACGTTCCACTGAATCGCAATCGCGAGATTCTCGAAAGGCAGCAACAACGTTGGCCCATGCTTGCTATACCTGGCAAGCTCCTTCTGTGCCCCCTCCGGCGCGTAATGAAGCCGCTCCACGGCCTTGTAGTCACCCCACAGATGCGCCATCAGCGCGACACCACCTATGGAAATCACAGCAGTAGACACGAAAGCCATACCGCTTGACGGTGCCGGCAAATCGCGTTCGTCAGCATAGCCCAGGGCAAAGGCGAGCGGAAGCAGGAAGAACAGGTAGTGCAGCGGATACTCCAACATCGAATGCACGAGCATAACCGCAGCGATGGAAAGCAGAAATGCCAAGTCCGGCGTCATCCGGCGCTTCCGCAGACTCCATACGAAGCCAAGCACGGGTACTACTATGGCAAGCAAACCAAGCAAGCCGACCTTGGCCAGTTGATCCAGCACGATGTTGTGTGCATTCAGTGACATCACGACCGGGCCAAGCACGTCGGTCTGTACAAACTGATTCCAAGCATAGTCGCCCCATCCACCGCCCAGCCATGGATGAGCGAGGAACATACGCCATGCATGCATCCACAACTGGGCTCTCCCCGTGCCCTCTGCAAAGCGCTCCCCTATCGATCCTGGCAACCCGAGATGCCATAGCGTGTTGCCGTAGTCAACCAACCAATTGCAGAGTTGGTATGTCACCGTCAGCAGGACGATTGGCAAACACGCCACCATCCAGCGGCGCCAGCCACGCAGATCGGACGTCCATACGAGCCCCGTCAAGCCGCCGACCACGATGATATGCAGCCATGACATGCGAGAGAATGTCAGGGATAGCCCAAACAAGAATAGAAGCACGACGACCGCGAGCAGCCACCGCGTGTAGCGATATCGCTGCGCCAAAAACGCGCTCGCCGCCATGCCAAATGCAAGATATGACGCCACATGATTGGGCTGGTTCATATTGCCCCACATGCGTCGACCGGTGGTTCCGGGCGCTTCGGCGATCAGCACTGGGAGCAAGTTAGGCACGCGAAACAGCTGCAGCAATTCGATCGCCACGGTTACGAGACTTCCGACGATCAAGCCAATCGCCAACGCCTCCAAAACACCTGGCAATTCTCGGCAGCGAGCACCAAGGCCACAAGCCGCAGTGGCAGCCAACAGGAACACCGTCGCGGCGAGCGAGAAAAACGGATTCAGCGGCGGTGCGACCAAGAGCTGCGCGAACAGAACGCCAATCAACGCGAGCGGCGCCAGCGCAATCCGCGGCAGTCCCGTCGGGCTTTTCCATGTCGCCGCCAGTACCGTGATCGCCAAGACGATCCAACAGATGGCAGTAAGAAATTCGGAATAGAAGGTTGGCATCGGCAGCGTATGCGGCGCCAACAGGTAGGGAAGTGCGCCGCACATGACCAATGCGAGCCAGAGCGGGAGATACAGAAGTCGAGATCGAAGCATGCGCAAATCTGCGAGAGAACGGGAGTACATACGGCGCCATCAAAACACCGTTTGCAACGGCCGCGAGTGTAGTCGAACGAACCGCAAGTTAAGCTTGATGGCTTTTTGAACACGCCACCCCGCCAAGCACATCCGCATAAAGCAAAGGGCGCCCTGAGGCGCCCTTGCGATTCTCTTGTTCCTAGATGTGCCAGTCGTTACACAGGACTAGCTGGACCAAGAAGATAACGATTAGTTCTGGCAAGCGGCCGGCAGGTACGGATACAGGGCTGCTTGCGATGCCGCGACGGAATTATTATTGGCCGAAGCAGTTCCGCACGTCCACGCAACCGTGCCATCGCCTGCGCCAACGCCAAACAAGCCGATCATCTTGCCATCAACCGACGAGTTGCCCGTGCTGGCAAGCGTCAGAATCACGCTGACATTCGACGCGCCAAACGGGTTGTATTTGATAGCACTGATGTACTTGGTATTGCTTGGCACCGACGTGCTGAACGGTGCGTTAGTCGGGAACGTGACAGGGCTAGCATTCGCGTAGGCTTCGGAAATCGCCGCGCGGGTCGAATCCAGCAGCGTCGTCGCTTCCGTCAGCTTCGACTTGATCATGTAGTTGTTGTAAGCCGGCAGCGCGATGGCAGCCAGGATACCGACGATCGCAACCACGATCATCAGTTCGATCAGCGTGAAACCCTTCTGGACACGCTTGTTCAGACGCAGCGACTTCATAAATTCCCCCGGATATTTGGTTAAAGGTGAAGCGGGTGAGATGGAGCAGGGATCGTGCCAACTCGAATTTGTAGGTTTATGGAACCCAGGCGGCAGAAAATTGGCAGGTCGTCCACTGTGGTGTGACACTTTTCGACACCAATTGACACTGTATGTTAGTTTTGCGATCCTTGAGTCACATTTTCGGCGAAGAACTGCTACACCGTTGTGACCGGGCACTTAAGGCGTCTCCGCGGAAAGTACTGGCTTGCCCATTTGAGGCGTCGTTCGTTCCTGCCTCTGGCTTGGGTGACGCTCCGCAGCACCCCCAAAAAATGCATCAGACCCCGAGCCTCGGGTCATGATGCACTGATTCAGACGACAGTACCTCCGACACGCCAACCAAGCCACCCGACTCATCTTGGTTGACGCGCACAATCTCGCTTCAATTTTGGCAGGCAGCCGGCAGGAAGGGATACATGGCAGGCACTGCGACGCCGGAGCCATAAGCGCTGGCGTTAACGCTATTGGCCGTCGCGCAGGTCCAACTCACTGTGCCATCAGATTGCTTAGCACCGAAGATGCCGATATACCCGCCGTCCACTTGAGCGGAACCCGTGTTCCCCAGCGTCACGATCACCGCCGCTGAACTCCCGCTGACGTTATATTTAACCGCGGTCACGTAGCGCGCATTGCTCGCCACCGACTGCACGATCAAGGGTGGCGACGATGCTGGTGGAAAGACCCCGTCATTTGCTGAATAGACATCCATGATGGCCGCCCGTGATGCGTCGAGCATGGTCGTCGCTTCGGTCAGCTTGGACTTGATCATGTAGTTGGTGTAAGCCGGCAGCGCAATTGCCGCGAGAATCCCAACAATCGCCACCACAATCATCAGCTCGATCAGCGTAAAGCCGCCCGCCCGACGCTTTATTCCCTTGCTGTGCTTGAAAACCATGACCTCTCCCCAAAAGGTATTTTGTTATTGGGAGGCCACCGTGCAGGGACTATGCCAAGGCACACATTGTGTATCTGGGCAAAAACTGGCGCACTTTGGTGGGAATTCAGGCGCAAATCTGACCGTTCTTGACAGAATTTCGGACAGAACCCGTCATCACCTACTTTCGTGGGGAATCGTTCGAACTAGGCTTGGCGCAACGCACGCCGGCTGAGCCACCAGCCCACACATACCACCAGCAGCGCCCCAACACACCCAACCACCACATCCGCGTACGGCACCGCGCGCTCGAACCACGTCGCGTCGATCGGATCGGTGACGAGCATGTCGCCGGCAAGATAGCCAAGCAGCGCTGCCCCCAGCGTGATGATTACCGGAAAGCGCGCCATGACCCCCACCAGCAGCGTGCTGCCGAATACGATCAACGGCACCGACAAACCAAGCCCCAGCACGAGCAACAGGAACGTCGTGCCTGGCGGCCCTTTCTCCGCCGCGGCGGCCACGGCGACGACGTTATCAAGCGACATCACAAAGTCGGCGACGAGGATGGTCTGGATGGCAGGCCACAGGCCAACTCGCTGGCGGTGGTCTCCGGAGGCTTCGTTTTCAGCTTCCGTGAGCAGCTTCACGCCGATGTAGAGCAACAGCAGCGCGCCAAT
Source organism: Ralstonia pickettii (assembly GCF_000607165.1). Classification (GTDB taxonomy): domain Bacteria; phylum Pseudomonadota; class Gammaproteobacteria; order Burkholderiales; family Burkholderiaceae; genus Ralstonia; species Ralstonia holmesii. The sequence goes on from NZ_JFZG01000006.1 coordinate 757,310, forward strand.
CGTTTTCAGATACGGCAGCGCAAGCAGCTTGACGGCCAGCACGGTCAACACCACGCGCAGCACAATGGCGCAGGCGCTGCCCCAGAAAATGGCCTGTTTCTGCTGGCGCTTGGGCAGGTTGCGCGCAGCCAGCGCGATGACGACCGCGTTGTCGCCCGACAGCACGATGTTGGTCAGGATGATGGAGCCAAGTGCGAACCAGAATGCGCTTGAGGTGAGCGCCATAGCGTTTTCGAAGATGTCCTTGGGGTTGGCTTGCAGTGTGCCGGTGTGCAGCCTCTTGTCCGCTTATACACATGTCGTGCCTGGATCGCATGCTGCGTCGCGACCAAACAAAAACGGGAGGCCAGGCCTCCCGTTCTCGCACAACCTCAAACCTTGCCGATTACAGCATCGCCTTGAGCAGACGTGCCATTTCCGACGGGTTCTTGGTGGTCTTGATGCCGCATTCTTCCATGATGTCAAGCTTCGCTTGCGCGGTGTCGGCACCGCCCGAGATCAGCGCGCCGGCATGGCCCATGCGCTTGCCCGGAGGCGCGGTCACGCCAGCGATGAAGCCAACCACCGGCTTCTTCATGTTGTCCTTGATCCAGTAAGCCGCGTTGGCTTCGTCCGGACCGCCGATCTCACCGATCATGACCACGGCATCCGTTTCCGGATCGTCGTTGAACATCTTCATCACGTCGATGTGCTTCAGACCGTTGATCGGGTCGCCGCCGATACCGACTGCCGACGATTGGCCCAAGCCCAGCGCGGTGAGCTGACCCACGGCTTCGTACGTCAGCGTGCCCGAGCGCGACACCACGCCGATGCGGCCCTTGCGGTGGATGTGACCCGGCATGATGCCGATCTTGATTTCGTCCGGCGTGATCAGGCCCGGGCAGTTCGGGCCCAGCAGCAGCGTCTTGCTGCCGGCCTTACGCATCTTGTCCTTGACCATCATCATGTCGCGCACGGGGATGCCTTCGGTGATGCAAACCACCAGGTCCAGCTCGGCTTCGACAGCTTCCCAGATGGCGTCAGCGGCGCCTGCGGGCGGCACGTAGATCACCGACACGGTCGCGCCGGTCTGAGCCTTGGCGTCCTTGACGGTTGCGTAGATGGGAATGCCTTCGAAGTCTTCGCCAGCCTTCTTCGGGTTCACGCCGGCCACGAAGGCATTCTTGCCATTAGCGTAGTCGCGGCAGCCGCGGGTGTGGAACTGGCCGGTCTTACCGGTGATCCCCTGGGTGATGACCTTGGTGTCTTTGTTGATCAGAATCGACATGCTGTAATCCTTTTATGCAGCGAGCCGCGCCGACGTACTCAGCAGCGGGCGCGACTCACGTTCGCGTATGGTTGGGTCAGCGGGCGGCTTACTTGCCGGCGGCTGCGGCCACGACTTTCTCTGCGGCCTCTGCCATCGTGTCTGCGGCAATGATGGGCAGACCCGAGTCGGCCAGCATCTTCTTGCCGAGGTCTTCGTTGGTGCCCTTCATGCGCACGACCAGCGGCACCGACAGCGACACAGCCTTCGCCGCCGCGATCACGCCTTCGGCGATCACGTCGCAACGCATGATGCCGCCGAAGATGTTGACCAGGATGGCCTTCACGTCCGGGTTCTTCAGCATCAGCTTGAAGGCTTCGGTCACCTTCTCGGTGGTGGCACCGCCGCCCACGTCGAGGAAGTTGGCCGGCTCGCCGCCGAACAGCTTGATGGTGTCCATCGTGGCCATAGCCAGACCGGCGCCGTTCACCAGGCAGCCGATGTTGCCGTCGAGCGAGATGTAGGCCAGGTCGAACTTCGAGGCTTCGATTTCGGCCGGGTCTTCTTCATCCAGATCGCGGTACGCCACGATTTCCGGGTGACGGAACAGCGCGTTCGAGTCGAAGTTGAACTTGGCGTCCAGCGCGATGACCTTGCCGTCGCCGGTCAGGATCAGCGGGTTGATTTCAGCTTGCGAAGCATCGGTTTCCCAGAATGCCTTGTACAGGCCCTGCAGGGCTTGGCGGGCTTGCAGCACGCTCGCGTCGGGCACGCCGATCTTGCGGGCGATGTCGTCAGCCTGGGCGTCTTGCAGGCCAGCTTGCGGATCGATCAGCAGCGTGTGGATCTTTTCCGGGTGCGATTCGGCGACTTCTTCGATGTCCATGCCGCCTTCGCTCGAGGCCATCAGCGCGACCTGCTGCGAGACACGGTCCACCACCAGCGACACGTACAGTTCCTTCTTGATGTCCGCGCCTTCTTCGATCAGCAGGCGCTTGACCAGCTTGCCCTCCGGACCGGTCTGGTGCGTCACCAGCGTCATGCCCAGGATGCTGCTGGCGTATTCCTTGACCTGTTCCATGCTCTTGGCAACCTTCACGCCGCCGCCCTTGCCACGGCCACCCGCATGAATCTGTGCCTTCACGACCCACACCGGGCCGCCCAGGGTTTCTGCGGCCTTGATAGCCTCGTCGACCGAGAAGGCCGGAATGCCGCGCGGAACCGGCACATTGTATTTGCGCAGGATTTCCTTGCCTTGGTACTCATGGATATTCATGCGTGTTTCCTTTGCTAGGCAGAGTGAGTGTGATGAGTATTGAAAACGCGAACAGCGCGGTGCCCTTCAGGACGAGGGCTCAGGCGACAATTCGGTGGGTGGCGGTTGGATCTTGGCTTCGGGCTGGTATGCAAACCAGCGCGGGTAATGTTTGCGGACCACCTCGCCCTCAAGATGCAGGGCATGGCAGCCGTGGAGTTGATAAGGCGGCTTTTCGCCAGGCTCGACAGGCCGGAGGTCGGTAGAGTTATCACGCACCGGGAAAACGTCGCCCGCGAAGGCCTGGATGGCGGCGGTCGGCAGCACACCACACAGCTCGGTCAGGTGCGTACAGCCCGCCACGCCGCCGAGTCTCTCACGCGAGGCCTTTCGAAATCCCTTCATCAGGTTCAGGCCGATGAGCTTCCGGTAGGCGGGGCTAATCGTGTCGCAATGTGTGGGGTACGGCACCCAGTCGGAACACGCTTCGGCATCCACGACGTTCATGCGTGTATCGATCGTCACGCGCAGCCACAGGTCATGCAGCGGCTGGCCTTCGGGGCGCACGCCGCCGCTGGCCAGGGGGATGTCACGTGGTTTTGTGTCGGTCAGGCGCGCTTCGATGTCCCACAGGCCGTCTTCCCGCAAATAGGCCTCCACCGTGATGGCACGGCGGTGGCGCATGACGCGCGGGACAGGGGCAGACAGAGGCATGGACCAGACAGACCGATAGGACCGATGGAGGCGGCGCACGCGGATCTCGCGCATCGCCCACGGGACATATGCAGCAGCGCATCAGCCGCCACACACGAACACTACCGTCCGGCAATTGAGATGAAGGACGGTACCAAAGACTCGAATTTTAACACGTCGTCACGACCAGACTGGTCGCGTGCTGCAACGCAGTGTGAAAGCGGTTGCAACAACCGGGGGAGGTGCAACCGACACGATCCGCACACAAGAGAATTGTTCGGCGCGAATTGTGGCGAGATCGGCGGCGTTCAGGCGGGTTCGTCGCCATCTTCCAGCAGTTCATGCGCCCCTGCGATGATGCGCGACACTACGGAACGGGAGAATCCACGCGCCATCATGTATCGCACCTGCTTGGCACGTTCGGCCAAGTCGGCCGGTGGGCGGCCGAAGCGTTTTTCCCACAGGGCTTTGGCCCGGGCGGCTTCCGTGCTTTGCAGTTGCGCCTTGACCTCGCCCAGCGTCTCTGCGCCAAGCTGATGCGTCTTCAACTCCTGCATCAAGCGCGCTGTACCGTAGCGGCCCGCGCGGCGGTGCACCATGCTTTCAGCAAAGCGCGTGTTGGAGAGCCAGTTTTCGCCTTCCAGCCAATCCAACAGCGCGTCGACCTCCTCGGCAGACTCGGCGTGCGGCACCAACTTACGGCGCAGTTCGATGCGGCTGTGCTCGCGGCGAGACAGATAGCCCAGCGCGCGTGCTTTCAGCGATAACGGTGGGCGCGGCAACGGCATACGGTTTCAGGCTCAAAAAGAAAACGCCCACCGTTGGGGGACGGCAGGCGTATGAAGCTCGATAGAGCCGTCGATCTGCGCCGACGGCCAACCCAATTACTCTTCTCCGACTGCCTCGGCCACTGCGATGGCGCCCATCGGCGTCACGCCCAGTGCTTCGCGGACCTTGTTCTCGATGTCGCGGGCGAGGTCGGGGTTCTCGCGCAGGTATTCACGGCAGTTGTCACGGCCTTGGCCGATGCGCTCGCCGCCGTAGCTGTACCAGGCGCCGGACTTCTCAACGATCTTGGCTTCCACGCCGAGGTCGATGATTTCGCCCTCGCGCGACACGCCCTGACCGTAAAGGATGTCGAAGATGGCTTCGCGGAACGGCGGCGCCACCTTGTTCTTGACGACCTTGACCTTGGTCTCGTTGCCGACCACCTCGTCGCCCTTCTTGATCGAGCCGATGCGGCGGATGTCCAGACGCACCGAAGCGTAGAACTTGAGTGCGTTACCACCCGTGGTGGTTTCCGGCGAGCCGAACATCACGCCGATCTTCATGCGGATCTGGTTGATGAAGATGACCATGCAATTGGTCTTCTTGATGGTGCCGGTCAGCTTGCGCAGTGCCTGGCTCATCAGGCGGGCCTGCAGGCCGGGCAACGCGTCGCCCATTTCGCCTTCAATTTCAGCCTTTGGCACCAGAGCAGCCACCGAGTCGATGACAATCAGATCAACCGAGCCCGACCGAACCAGCGCGTCGGCGATTTCCAGAGCTTGTTCACCCGTGTCCGGTTGGGAGATCAGCAGGTCCGGCACGCTCACGCCAATCTTGTCGGCATAAGTGACGTCTAGAGCATGTTCCGCATCGATGAAGGCGCAAGTGCCGCCCAGCTTCTGCATCTCGGCAACCACCTGCAGTGTCAGGGTAGTTTTACCCGACGATTCCGGACCGTAGATTTCCACTACGCGGCCGCGCGGCAAGCCACCAACGCCCAGCGCCACGTCCAACCCCAACGAACCTGTCGACACGACTTGGACCGGCTCGACCTCGGCGTCGCCCATCTTCATGATGGAGCCCTTGCCGAACTGCTTTTCGATCTGCGCGAGCGCGGCAGCCAGCGCCTTCTGCTTTTCTGCGCTCATTGCGGCTGCCTTCTTACCGTCTTCCATGGTCGTCCTTCGTGCAAATTGGTGTATAAATGGGCCGCAAGGGCTTGCGATTCCAGCGGTTGCCTGCAATAACGGGCCGCAGCGTGATTGCCCCGACACGACCCATTCCATGACTTTAGCGCCGCCAAGACTACAGCACCGCGAATTCGGAGTACTGTATAAAAAACCAGTGGTTTTGACAAGTCTCCAGAACACATGTCGCGCGAAAACAATGTAGCGGGCGGGATGGGCAAGACATCTTGCCCGGCATCGCGGGGAGACACGCATGCGCATCCTGATTGCCGAAGACGACGCCACGCTGGCTGACGGGCTCACACGCTCGCTACGCCAAGCGGGTTATGCCGTCGACCAAGCCTCCGATGGGGCGACTGCCGACGCGGCGCTGTCCGCGCAAACGGCCCAAACCTATGACCTGCTGATTCTCGACGTGGGCCTGCCGCGTATGTCCGGGCTGGAGGTCCTCAAGCGCCTGCGCTCGCGCGGGGCGATGCTGCCGGTGCTGATACTGACCGCCGCCGACAGTGTGGAAGAACGCGTCAAGGGACTGGACCTTGGTGCCGACGATTACATGGCCAAGCCCTTCGCGCTGTCCGAACTGGAAGCACGCGTGCGTGCGCTGGTGCGCCGGGGCACGGGCGGTGGCGCTACGCTCGTTCGCCATGGGCCGCTGGCGTTCGACCAAGTCGGGCGCATTGCCTATATCCATGATCAGGTGGTGGAACTGTCGGCGCGTGAGATCGGGCTGCTGGAGATTCTGCTGGCGCGCGTCGGTCGCCTGGTGTCGAAGGAGCAACTGGTCGACCACCTGTGCGGCTGGGGCGAAGAAGTCAGCAACAACGCCATCGAGGTCTACATCCACCGGCTGCGCAAGAAGATCGAGGTGGAAGGCATCCGCATCGCTACCGTGCGCGGACTGGGCTATTGCTTGGAACGCATGGCCACCCCGACGACAACCGCGACGGCTGCCCATGGGTGATCGGCTGGCCTGGCCGTGGCGTCGGCATCGCGCGTCGCTGCGCGAACGTGACGACGCGGCGCCCGAGGCCGGGGGCCCCGATGACGGGGGCGACCTCACCGACACCCTCCCCCACCTCGAAGACGACGCCACGCGGCCCGTCGCCCGATCCCTCTTCGGCGAAATTCTCGACTGGATGCTCGCGCCGCTGCTGTTGCTGTGGCCGATGAGCATTGCGGTGACGTACCTGGTGGCCAAGTCGATTGCGAATGCGCCATACGACCGCGCGCTGGAATCGAGCGCGATCGTGCTCAGCCAGCAACTGCGCGAGGTGAATGGGCGCGTGACGCTGCAACTGCCGATCTCGGCGCGCGAGATTTTGCGCGCGGACGAAACCGACAACATCTACTACCAAGTGCTCGGCACGAACGGCGAGTTTGTCTCCGGTGACCGCGACCTCCCGCTGCCGCCCGAGGAAGACGCCAACGCCGGTGGCCTCGTGCAGCTGCGCGACGACCACATCCACGGCGCTGAGATTCGCGTTGCCTATACGTTCGTGCAGCGGCCAGGCTCCGGCGACAAACCTGCGCTGGTGCAGGTGGCGGAAACGCTCGACAAGCGCGCGCAACTCGCGAACGAAATCATCAAGGGCGTGATCCTGCCGCAGTTCGTCATCCTGCCGTTGGCGGTGATCCTGGTGTGGTTTGGCCTCACGCGCGGGCTGGCGCCGCTCAATGCGATTCAGGAGCGCATCCGCGCGCGTAACCCGGGCGACACCAGCCCTATCGACGAAGGCGCCGCGCCGCAGGAGCTGACGCCGCTGGTGGCGTCGTTCAATGACCTGCTCGGGCGGCTGGAGCAATCGGTGCACACGCAGAAGCGCTTCATCGCAGACGCCGCGCATCAGATGAAGACGCCGCTGGCGGGTCTGCGCATGCAGGCAGAGCTGGCACAGCGCGAACAATCGCCCGATGAGCTGCGCCGCACGCTCGCGCATATCGCCGACAGCTCGGATCGCACCGCGCACCTCGTGAAGCAGCTGCTTTCGCTGGCGCGCATGGAAAACATGGGCGCGACCGACGGTCTAGTGCCGCTGGATATCTGCGCGCTGTCACGCCAGGTGGTGGCCGAGTGGCTGCCCAAGGCGTGGGCCAAGCAGATCGACCTCGGCTTTGAAGAGCCTGGGCCGCCGGTCACGATTTCGGGCAATGCAACGATGCTCGCCGAGATGCTCAACAACCTGCTCGACAACGCGATCCGCTACACGCCCGACGGCGGACATGTCACCGTGCGCGTGACCACCGCGCCGTTCGAACCGTTCGTCTTCATCGATGTGGATGACACCGGCCCCGGCATCCCCGCGGCCGAGCGCGAACGCGTGATGCAGCGCTTCTACCGCATTCTTGGCACGCAGGCCGAGGGCAGCGGGTTGGGCCTGGCCATCGTGCGCGAGATCGTGCAGCAACACGGCGGCGACATCGAGGTGCTCGACAACGTGTATCAGGCATCTCCGCGGCTGGCGGGGGCGCGCTTTCGCATCACGCTGCATCGCTGCTCGCCGGGCGAGGAAGCCAACGCATGAGCATCACGCCCGGAACTCCGGCACGCCGCCGCTGGATCGCCAACATGCGTTGGATCGCAGCGCTGCTCACGGTGTGGTTTGTGGTGACATTCGTGGTCGCGTTCTTTGCGCGTGACCTGTCGACGCACTTTTTCAACTCGGACTGGACATTCGCCTACTGGGTCGGCGCGCAGGGTGCGCCCATCGTTTATGTGCTGATTACAGTGCTCTATGCCTGGCACACCAACCGCGCTGCGGATGCGGCCGCGCAAGACGACGAAACGGCGCAGCGCGAAGCCTCGTCGGAATCGTCCCCTCCGCCGTCAATCTGACACCGGCAAGTTACGCGGCACCCAGATGGCGCAGCTTCACGAAGGCCAACGCGGCCATTACCGCGTCGTTAAGCGCGTCGTGCGCGTCCCAGGTCGGCAAATCCAATCCCTTCATGACAGTGGCGAAGCGCAGGTCCAGATCAGGGTCGCCCTGTTGCCGATACGGCGGTAGCTGCCGGAACTGATAGTCGTAATACAAGGCGGAAACTTCAATCTTGGACTGCGGCAAGCCGATGCCAAGCATGGGCACCACCACCCGATTGAGCATCGCCACATCGAACTCAAGGTAGTAACCCACCAATGGCCTGCTGCCGATAAAGTGCAGCAGTGCATGGACGGCCTGCTCGATCGATACACCGCTGTCCAGGTCGCGGTTGCGCAGACGATGCACGCAGATGCTATCTGCGTGCATCTCGCCCCGTGGCCGGATCAGCAACTCCAGGCGCTGGCTGGTCAGAATGCGATTGCCGGCGATACGGACGGCACCGATGGAGATGATCTCGTCGGTGCGCACGTTCAGGCCTGTGGTCTCGCAATCGAGCGCGACCCACTCATCTGGGGGCGGTGCCTCGAAGAGGAAGCGGAACGCCGGATCGCGCAACTTGCGCAACTGGCGCCGCCTTTGCAGTGCCTGCAGCCAGTCGGAGAGCCGTCCATTCATGACTGCTCGCTCATGTTCACATCCACTCGGTCCGCCAGCGCTGCCGCAGCAGCGCCTTGAACCGTTTGACGGCGCTCAGCGCATCCTTGAGCAGATCACGCTCCAGCGATGACAGGCTCGCCAGATGCACGTCGCACGACACCGGTTGATGCGCATCGATCTCCGCCAGCCCGGCCTTGAGCCGCAGCGTCATCAGGAAGTGCAGGCTCTCGCTCAACTCGGCAGCCATGTGCGCGTCGAGAGCCTCGGCGCGCACCAGTGCATCCAGACGCGGCACGGTGCCGGTCTCGTCGAGCACTTGGTGGGCCAGCGCAAGGCTGCGCACCCCGTGGACAATCGGGAAGATGCCCTCCTTCTTCACGTCGAGCACCGGATCGGAATCGCCAAACCCGAGCAGGCGATCGCGCCAGCCGGGCGCGCCACTGAAGGCTTCAACGGCAGCGGCAAATCGACCCAGTACGGCGTCATTGTCGATCGCCAGCTCCAGCAACGTCCGTCGCAGCTGTTTGAGCAAGGTGGCATCGCCGCACACCGCATGGGCATCGAAGAAGATTGCCAGATGCATCAACCCTTCGGAGCTCGGCAGGATCAGCCATTCGCGAATGCGCCGCGCGAAGTCGCTCGCATTCATGCACCACTCGGGCCGGCTGAGCATGATGCCGCCAGGGCAAGGCGGGTAGCCGAACGCGGCTAGTGCATCGGAGAAGCGCGAGACGATGCGCTGCAGATCAGCGGGAGGCACATAACCATCGCGCAGCACCAGCGCGTTGTCCTGATCGGTCTTGAGCAGTTGCTCGCCACGCCCCTCGCTTCCCATGACGAACAGGCAACTGTTTGCCACCAGTTCCGGTGGCGCGATCATCTGCCAGGCGCGTTCAAACAGTCGCGCGTTGATTTCGCGCACGAGGCTGGCGACGTGGTCAATGCGCGAGCCGCCACGTGTAAGCAGCGCGACCATCCGGGTGATCTGCGCGGCCACCTGCGCAAGCCCGTCCAAGTCCTGCGCTAGGTTGATCTGCACGGTCAGCAGATACGAGTGGTTGGCCAGGAAGCTGAACACATCCAGTGATTCCAGCAAACCGAGAATCTCATCTCCGTGCGTGACGACCAGCCGGTGCACGCGATGGCGCAGCATCAGCGTCAGGGCGTCGCCGATCTGCGCGGAGGCTGGGACGGTGATGAGCGAGAACTGACTCATCTGCCCTACCGGCAGACGATCCAGCGGTGTGCCTTGCAGGACGGCGCGCTGCAACGAACTGCGTGTGAAGATGCCCACGCGCGGCGGGCTGCTCGTGCCGTCACGCACGAGCACGTTCGAGGTGTTATGTGCTTGGAACAGCTTGACCACGGAGACCACGTCCGTGTCGGCATCCACAAAATGGGCGGGCCGGATGAAGGCATCGCTCACGCGAGAGACGGCCAGCGACTGCATCGTCTCCATGCTCTGCCGCTGTGCGATGGCGCTGAGCTTGCTGCCGAGATCGGAAAAAAGCAGCGCGCCAAAGGTGGCGTTGGCGGCAATGAGGTCACGCACCGCCTGACGTGCCACCTGATAGACCACCACTTCTTCAGCAGCGACGAAGCGGCTGCTTGCCTTGCCAGCCACCAACGCCCGGCCGTCAAAGCAATCGTCGGGGCCGTAGGTGGCGATCAGCTCGTCGCCGTCGTACTGGGCGACGTGCCCTTTGATGATCAGGAACAGGTGCAGCGGTGCGGCACCCGTATCGAGGATGCTCTGCCCTTCCGGGTAATAGCCGATGTCGACGGCATCAAGCACCAGGCGCTGCTCGTCCTGGTTGAGGCAATCGAACGGCCAGACGGTGAAGTTGAAAGCGCTGGGCATGGTTGCCTTGAAGGCGGGCGATGCAATGCGTCACCCGCCTTCGATCAGCGTGGCCAGTGGCCGATCAGTGGCCCGACGCGCCAGCCGCACCGAGGCCCGTTTCTGAGCGAACCTGCTGCGCGGCAAACGACGCCTTCTCGTTCTTGGCGCGAACGCTGCTGTCCAGCACCGAGAACAGCCACACGCCCACGAAGCCGATCGTCATCGAGAACAACGCGGGCGACGTGTACGGGAACCACGCCGAGCCCTTCGGATAGCCAAGCGTGGCTTCCCACACCGACGGCGAAACGATCGTCAGACCCACCGACGAGATCAGCCCCAGGAACCCGCCAATGACCGCACCACGCGTGGTGCAGCCCTTCCACAGCATCGAGAGGAACAACACCGGGAAGTTGGCCGACGCCGCAACTGCAAACGCCAGCGACACCATGAACGCGATGTTCTGTTTCTCGAAAGCGATGCCGAGCAACACGGCAATCACACCGAGCACCAGCGTGGTGATGCGCGACACCTTGAGTTCATCTGCGCTGTTGGCCTTGCCGTTCTTGAAGACCGTGGCGTAAAGATCATGCGACACCGCCGAGGCACCGGACAGCGTGAGCCCCGCCACCACCGCCAGAATCGTGGCAAAGGCCACGGCCGAGATGAAGCCGTAGAACACATCGCCGCCCACCGTCTTGGCCACCAGCACGGCTGCCATGTTGGCCGTGCCCGCACCGCCCTTGATGATGCCCTTGGCCACGTCGGACAGCTCAGGGTTCGTCAACACCAGCGTGATCGCACCAAAGCCGATGATGAAGATCAGGATGTAGAAGTAGCCGATCCAGGTGGTTGCCCAGAAGACCGATTTGCGTGCCTCCTTGGCATCGGGCACCGTGAAGAAACGCATCAGGATGTGCGGCAGACCAGCGGTGCCAAACATCAGCGCCATGCCGAACGAGATGGCCGAGATCGGATCCTTGATGAAGCCGCCCGGCGCCATCACAGACAGACCGATCTTGGCAGCCTCATCGGGCGATTTGCCTGCATTGGCTGCAATGGCCGTCTTGACCTGCACGGCCTTGGCGAACAGCGCTTCAAAGCTGAAGCCGTACTGCGCCATCACCATGATCGCCATGAAGGTCACGCCGGCCAGCAGCATGCACGCCTTGATGATCTGCACCCAGGTGGTTGCGGTCATACCGCCGAAGAGCACATAGACCATCATCAGCGCGCCGACGATGACCACCGCGATCCAGTAATCCAGCCCGAACAGCAGCTTGATGAGCTGGCCTGCACCGACCATCTGAGCAATCAGATAGAACGCCACCACCACCAGCGTGCCAACTGCGGCAAAGCTGCGGATGGGGCCTTGCTCAAACCGGTAGCCTGCCACGTCCGCAAAGGTGAACTTGCCGAGGTTGCGCAGCCGCTCGGCCATCAGGAACGTGATGATCGGCCAGCCGACCAGAAAGCCGATGGAGTAGATCAGGCCGTCGTAGCCGGAGGTCATCACGGCCGCGGAGATGCCCAGGAAGGACGCTGCCGACATGTAGTCGCCCGAGATGGCCAGGCCATTCTGGAAACCGGTGATACCGCCGCCCGCCGTATAGAAGTCTGCCGCGGAGCGCGTACGCTTGGCAGCCCACTTCGTAATCCACAGCGTGCCGGCCACGAACACTGCGAACAGCACGATGGCCGTGGTGTTGGTTTCCTGCTTGGCGGTCTGTCCGACATCGCCGCCGGCAGCCAGAGCTGCTCCGCAGGCGCCAGCGGCCAGTAGCGCCACCAGCAGGATCGAAAGTATCTTCTTCATTTGGCGACGTCCTTCAGGATGTCCTGCGTCAGTTGATCGTATTCGCTGTTGGCCCGGCGCACGTAGATGCCGGTAATGACGACCGTGAAGATGATGACCGCCATACCGACGGGCACGCCCACGCTCATCACACCTGTACCCACGGGCTTGGCGAGAAACGCCTTATCGAACGCGATCAGCGCGATGTAACCGTAGTACACAGCAAGCATCAGCACTGTCAGAACGATTCCGAGCTTGTTGCGTCGCTGTTTGAGTTGCGCATATTTCGGATGCGCCTCGATTTTTCCTACCAATCCATCCTGCATCGCCTGTCTCCTGGTTTGCTTTTGGAATGTGTGCGGCGATTCTGGATAGCGAAACTGACTGAACTCTTACTCACGCCGTCCGTGGCGGTTTACTGCGATAGTGGTTTTCCCTAGCGCTGCAAAACTACGTAAGAAACAGTGCGCGACATCCGGCGCCAAATGGATCGCGGGGCGGCTCCCCTCGCCCAAAACGACGCTGGCCAGCGCGTGCATCTTGTGCATATGCACATTCGCAGGACGCGCACATACCGTCTGGCACTGCCGGCACAAAGTGGCCGTTGGATGATGCAGCGCACGCATTGCAGTAAGGGCCAAGTCGATGCACCGCTACCCGACTCAGGCGAGCCCAAGTGCTTGATTTTCTTGAAATCTCGATCACCAATCGAGTGTATTGAAAGGCACATGTCTGTCAGAACACCGTAAGTTTCGCCTCCCACAATCGTTGACACTTCCGCGGGCGAAAAGCGTTTGCGTTGTCATGTCCATGCCCAGCGGGACGACCTACGAAAAAAAAACAGGAGACAACATGGCAACCGTGCAAAGTGCACCGAACGCGCCCGCTGGGCGTGTGCAGCCCGCGCCCATGACGAAGGAGGAGAAGAAGGTCATCTTTGCCTCGTCGCTGGGGACGGTGTTCGAGTGGTACGACTTTTATCTCTACGGCTCGTTGGCGGCCATCATCGCCAAGCAGTTCTTCTCGGGCCTGGACCCCACGGCGGGCTTCATCTTTGCACTGCTGGCGTTTGCTGCCGGCTTTCTGGTGCGCCCGTTTGGCGCGCTGGTGTTTGGCCGCCTGGGCGACATGATCGGGCGCAAATACACGTTCCTGGTGACCATCGTCATCATGGGTACGTCGACGTTCGTCGTCGGTCTGCTTCCGTCATACGGCACGATTGGCGTCGCCGCGCCGGTCATTCTGATCGCGCTGCGCATGCTGCAAGGTCTGGCGCTGGGCGGTGAGTACGGTGGCGCCGCCACGTATGTCGCCGAGCATGCCCCGCACGGCCGCCGCGGTGCCTACACGTCGTGGATCCAGACGACGGCCACGCTGGGCCTGTTCCTCTCGCTGATCGTCATCCTGGCTATGCGCGAACTGACCGGCAAGGCGTTCGACGACTGGGGCTGGCGCATCCCGTTCCTGGTGTCGATCCTGCTGCTCGCCACGTCGGTGTACATCCGTCTGTCGATGAGCGAATCGCCCGCGTTCCAGAAGATGAAGGCGGAGGGCAAGACCTCAAAAGCCCCGCTGACGGAAGCTTTCGGCCAATGGCGCAACCTGAAGATCGTGATCCTGGCGCTGCTCGGCCTGACCGCCGGCCAGGCTGTGGTGTGGTACACGGGCCAGTTCTACGCGCTGTTCTTCCTCACGCAGGTGCTGAAGGTCGACGCCTTCACGGCCAACGTGCTGATTGCCGTAGCGCTTGCCATCGGCACACCGTTCTTCGTGTTCTTCGGCTCGCTGTCTGACCGCATCGGTCGCAAGAAGATCATCATGGCCGGCTGCCTGCTGGCGGTGCTGACGTACTTCCCGCTGTTCAAGGCGCTCACGCACTACGCCAACCCGGCGCTGGAGCGCGCCCAGCAGACTGCGCAGATCACCATCACGGCCGACCCGAAGGAGTGCTCGTTCCAGGGCAGCCCGATCGCCCGCGAGGTGGACTTCCGCTCGTCTTGCGACATCGCCAAGCGCACGCTGGCGCAATCGTCGGCCAGCTACGAGACGGTCGATGGTCCGGCCGGCACGGTCGCCTCGGTGTCGATTGCGGGTAAGCAGATCACCTCGCTCAACGCTACCCGCACGGCCGACGGCCAGAACTTCGACGCCGACAGCAAGACCAAGATCGCCGACTTCAAGAAGCAGGTGAGCGAGTCGCTCAAGGCGGCCAACTACCCGGCCAAGGCAGATCCCGCCCAGATGAACACGATCATGGTGCTGGTGATCCTGGTGATCCTGGTGATCTACGTCACCATGGTCTACGGCCCGATCGCGGCAATGCTGGTCGAGATGTTCCCGACACGCATCCGGTACTCGTCGATGTCGCTGCCGTATCACATCGGCAACGGCTGGTTCGGGGGCCTGCTGCCGACCATCTCGTTCGCCCTGGTGGCCCAGAACGGCAATATCTATCACGGTTTGTGGTACCCGATCTGGATTGCGGCCATCACCTTCGTGATCGGTGTGCTGTTCGTGCGCGAGACCAAGGATGTGGATATCTATCGCAATGATTGAGACAGGGGGTTGACATATTCGCCGAAGACGGTAGAATCCCGCTTCTTCGGCGAATTAGCTCAGTCGGTTAGAGCGACGGAATCATAATCCGCAGGTCCGGGGTTCGAGTCCCTGATTCGCCACCAAATACCAAAAAGCCCTGCTTCGGCAGGGCTTTTTGCTTTTCTGCTGCTTCCGTGCATCCCTAGCCCCACACAAGAGGCTCCGGGCTAGGCAAGCGCCTCGGCTCGCGCAGGCGCCGCAGCGGCAACCGCCAGCACCCAATCCGTCGTCAACGCCGGCTGCGTCACGGGCAGCATATGACCGCCGTCGATGATGCGCAGGTTCACGCGGTCGAGCTTCTGCTTGAGTGCTTCGCCCTGGCGTTTGACGTTGAGAATGCGGTCACCGCGACCGTACAGCATGTCGACAGGCACCGTCATCGAGGCATAGCGGCGTTCCATGTCGGGCAGATCTTCCGGCGCAGAGACCAGATCCGACGAAGCCGCATAAAACACATGCGGACGCAGCCCCAGCAAGCCGCCACCCTTGAACGGGAAATCCTTCGGCATGGTCTCAGGCGCGAACACCGCGGCGATGGCCTTGCGAGAATTGATGATCGACAGGGGAATCGCGAGCGTCCACGACACCAGCCTGCGCACCAGCGGCGACGGCAGCACCAAGCCCCCGAACGCACCGGGCGGCGCGCTCTCTGCATGCGTGAGCGGCGCGATCAACGCGAGCCGACGGATGACTTGCGGATGGTTCAGCCCCACCGCCAGTGAAATCGCTCCGCCAAGCGAATGCCCCACCAGCACGGGCTTGTCGAGCCCAAGCTTCTCGATGCACTGCGCGACCATGCCCGCCTGCGCGTAGATATTGGCCGGCGAATCCACACCGCGCACGGACCGCCCCGCCCCCGGCCGGTCGATCACGATCACGCGGTGCGAGCGCGCAAGCCGATCCATATCCAGATACGCGAAGTTGCGCAGGTTGCCGCACAGGCCATGCACGAACACGATGGCGGGGCCTTGGCCGCGATCGGTGTAATGCACGCGGTCTGCCCCGACATCGAGGAACTTGCCTTCGGGCGGAAATCCCTTTGTGACGCGGCGTGCGATGAAGAACGTAAACGCAACAGGCGCCAGGAGTGCAAATGCGATGACGCCAAGAATGGTGCTGGTCATAGTGTCCCCGATGCGGGAGGCGGTTAGGCGGGCTGTGCCGCGCCGATCGGCTGCGCGCGGCGTTCGAACTGCATGGCGCTGTCGGCCAACGTACCGAATTTGAGCATCATCAGATCGCGTGCGTAGTTCTGATACGACTTCCACGGCTGCTTGTCGCCCTGCTTGGGCAGGATGGCGGCGGCACGCTGAATGTAGCCGGACGTCAGATCGACGGCAGGCTCGCAGCTCATCGCTTCGTCATCGAGACGCGGCACGCAGGTATCAAACCCGTTGGACTGCATGTGGTTGAGCAGCCTGCAAACGTACTGCGCGATCAACTCGGCCTTGAGCGTCCACGACGCATTTGTATAGCCGAACGACGACGCGAGGTTCGGCACGCCGCTGTACATCATGCCCTTGTACGACACCGTCTCTGCCAGGTTCACTGCGCGCCCGTCGACGCTGATGACCGCTCCGCCCAGCACCTTCAACTTGAGCCCCGTGGCCGTGACGATCACGTCGGCATCAAGATGCTCGCCGCTCTTGAGCTGCAGGCCGGTCGGCGTGAAGCGCGCGATCTCGTCGGTCGCAATCGACGCCTTGCCCGCGCGGATCGTCTTGAACAGATCGCCGTCGGGCACAAGGCACAGGCGCTGGTCCCACGGGTTGTAGCGCGGCGTGAGGTGTTTGCGCACGTCGAACCCGGGACCGATCTGCTTGCCCGCCATGCGGATGATGAAGTCTTTGAATGCCTTGGGCTTACGACGCGCGAGGCTGTAGAAGTACATCGTCAGCAGCACGTTTTTCGTGCGCACCAGCCGGTGAGCAAGGCCCGACGGCAACCAGCGACGCAATGTGTTGGCCACGGCATCCTGTTCCGGTCGCGAGACGATGTACGTAGGCGAGCGCTGCAGCATCGTCACGTGCTGCGCGGTGCCGGCCATCGCGGGCACAAGCGTGACGGCCGTGGCTCCGCTGCCGATCACCACCACGCGCTTGCCGGCGTACGACAGATCGTTCGGCCAATGCTGCGGATGGACGATCCGCCCCCGGAACTGATCCATCTCGGGCCACGTCGGTGCGTGGCCTTCTTCGTAGTCGTAGTAGCCGCTGCACATGTAGAGGAACTTGCAGGTGAACTGCACCGGTTCCTCGCGCGAGCCATCGCTGCGTAGGGCCTGCACCGTCCAGCGCGCCGCTGCGGAATCCCAGCTCGCACCCGTCACCTTGTGGCGGAAGCGGATCGACTTGTCGATGCCGAACACGCGTGCGGTGTCGCGGATGTAGTCGAGAATCGTCTGGCCGTCGGAAATGGCCTTGCTGCTGTGCCACGGCCGGAAGCTGTAGCCGAGCGTGAACATGTCGGAGTCGGATCGGATACCCGGATAGCGGAACAGGTCCCACGTGCCGCCAATGGTTTCGCGCCCTTCAAGGATGGCGAAGCGCGCCGATGGGCAGCGCTCGCGCAGGTGATACGCCGCGCCAATGCCCGAGAGGCCCGCGCCGACGATGAGCACGTCGAGGTCTGTATCCGGCGCGGCAGCCCGGTTGCGGGGCGCGCCCGGGTTGGCGCTTCGCTCCATCGTCGTGTCCATGCGGTCTCCTGTTTGCAGCCCCGGGGGCGGGACCGGCAAATTTCGCCTTAAATGTGGTGTGATTCATCACCACTTTAATTTTTGGCCGTCCTGACGTCAAATAGCGAAATGGAGAAAACACTTGAAACAGCCGACGCGCCCGCCAAGAAAGGCCGCCCGTATGGCGGTGTGGCGCCAGAAGCACGCGCGGCAGAACGCCGCGATGCGCTGATCCGCGCCGGCACGCGCGTCTTCGGCACGGTGGGCTTTCGCAAGGCCACCGTGCGTGCGATCTGCCAGGAAGCGAGGCTCAACGATCGGTACTTTTACGCCGCGTTCGACAGCACCGAAGCCCTGCTGCGCGCGACCTACCAGCAACATGCGGAAGACTTGCGCGCGCAGGTGTCGGAGGCCACCGCGGCTGCGGAAGGCACGCTGGAAGCTCGTGTCGACGCCGGCCTGCAGGCGTTTTTCGCGTTCTTGCGAGACTCATGCGCAGCGCGCGTGCTGCTACTCGAAGTGATGGGCGTGAGCCCGGAAACGGACGCAACCTATCAGCGCAACCTGCTGGAGTTCGGCAAGCAGATCATGGCGAACGCCCAACTGCCCGGCACGCACCATGACGACGATGCAGAACTGCGCGCCGATCAACGCATCATCGGCCTCGCGCTCGTGGGTGCATTGACCAACGTCGGTGCGGCGTGGCTTCTGACCGGCTATCGAGATCCCGAAGAGAAGATGGTGCGCAACTGCCGCCAAGTCGTGCTCGGCACATTGCGCACCATGCTGGGCGCTTAGGCCGTGCCTTCCGGCTTGCCCAACCGGACCACGGTCACACCCTGCGCCAGGTGTCGCAACGATGGCTGCAGCAGAACGCAGTTGTCGTACGGGGTGACGATCTGCAGGTCTCCATCGGTGGCGATGACAGTGCCTGCTCGCTCGATGGTTTCCATACCGCGATAGTCGTCCGCAAAACGGAATGCCGTGGATTTAGCGACCACCGGATCGGTCACACGAATGCAACGCACCTCCAGCGCGGGCGCAATCCCCAGCCATTCCGATACCGCCGATGCGTCGACGGTGCCAAGCGCCACCAGGAAACGCGCGCACGCATCCAGCGCCACATCGCGGCTCGTGCGCTCGAAATGCTGGCCGCATTCGATGAGCAGCGCGTTCTTCGGGCTAGCGGCATCGCCAAAGCCGCCGTAGTCGCGCAAGCGGCGGCCAGCAGCGTGGCCGGCATCAATCATCAGATGCGAAGGCGCGCCAACCTGGCGGCCCAACGCGACGCCTTTCGCATGCGGACCCGTCAGCATCAGCGGCTCCGCCTTTTCATGCATCGAGTGAATATCGAGCAGGTAGTCGACCGTGTCGATCACAGGGCGCAGTTCACGCGCGCGGCGCAGTTCCAGCGTGTCGCCTGCGCCGTCGAGCTTGTCCGCCGACCAGACGCGGTTCAGATCTTCGTCGATAAAGCGCGTGGCATCCGGATCGTTGATGTCAAAACGCTCGTACGCCTCGACGTTTGCGAATGACAGCGTGAGCCGGCCACGCGCCGGGCGCACGCCGGCAGCCAGCAGCATATCCACCGCAATCGCGCCGCACAGCTCATTGCCATGCGTGAGCGCGTTGATCATGACGTGCGGACCGGGCATGCCGCTATCGAACGTGTGCACGTAATCAATGTCGTGCGTACCCGTCTTCCAGCGGTGGATATCGGGCTTGTGCAGCTCGATCGGGTACACCGGCAGCGTGGCGCGCAGCGCCTCCAGGGTCATCATGCGAAATCCTTGGGTGTTACGAGAAGTCTGTTCAGGTTCAGTGCGCACGAGCGCGTCCACGCAGCATCCAGAGCGAGACCAGGCTGATCAGCGTGGTCGCAAACACATAGAAGCTCGGCGACGTCTTGATGTGCGTCACGCCAATCAGCCATGTGACGATCAGCGGCGAGAACCCACCGAAGATCGTTACCGACAGGTTGTAGCTCAGCGCCAGGCCCGTGCCGCGCGTACGCGTCGGGAAGATGTCAGCCAGGAGCGCCGGCAACGGCGCCAGGACGGCGGCCAACAGCACGCCCACAATCGCCTGCATCACCAGCAGCGTCCAGAACGTCGGTTGCGCGACCAGCGTGGCAAACATCGGATACGTCGACAGCGCAATCACCACCATCGCAATCGACACCACGCGGATGCTGCCGAAACGATCCGCCAGCAACCCGAACGCCGGCGCCATCACCATCAGCATCACGCCGGTGATCATCGTGCAGACCAGCGAGGCACTGGTCGCGATGTGGAGTTGATTGATGGCATAGGTCGGCATGTAGACCTTCTGCACGTAGTTGAATGCGGTGACGGCTACGACCACGCCCGCCCCCAGCAGTAGCCCCGGCAAACCCCGAGTGAGTGTATCGCGCAGCGGCGAATGCGTTTGCGACGCGCCCTGCGCCTCGGCCTGCATGGCGACAAACTCGGGCGTCTCAGGCGTGTGGCGACGAATGTAGACGCCAATGGGACCGATCAGCAAGCCGAATAGGAACGCCACGCGCCAGCCCCATGACTCCACTTGCTCGGTGGTCAGCGCGTAAGTCAGCCATGCGCTCAAGCCCGCGGCCAGCAATGTGGCAAGGCCCTGCGTGGCGGCTTGCCAGCTCGCGTTGTATCCCATGCGCTTGCCGTTGGCGTGCTCGATCATGAACGCCGTGGCTGAACCGAATTCTCCACCGGCCGAAAAGCCCTGCAGCAGCCGCGCCACGATCACGATGGCCGGCGACCACAGCCCGATCGACGCGTACGTCGGTGCAAACGCGATCATCGCGGTGCCGAGCATCATCAGCAGGATCGACCACGTCAGCGCAGCCTTGCGGCCGACGCGGTCTGCATAGCTGCCAAGCACCATCGAGCCCAGCGGCCGCATGATGAACGACACGCCAAACGTGCCGACCGAGAGCATCAGCGAACTCCACGCATCGCCCGTCGGGAAGAACAGCTTGCCGATTGTGATGGCGAAATAGCCGTAGATCAGCAGATCGTAGTATTCGAGCGCGTTGCCAACGCTGGCTGCCAATACGGCACGCCAGGGCGCGGGATGTCGATGGGTATCGCTGGCGCGTGCGGATGCGCCGCTCGCATTGAGGGTGTGGGCTGGCATGGTTGTCTCCCCGTGGTCTGTGCCGATCCGCCGGTTTTGCTGAATAGCGCTGGCGGGCGAAGGTTGCGGAGGAGTCTAGGTGCCGTGCCCAGGCGGCTTGTGCCGTTTCGGCACAAGGTTGGGCTTTCTGCGATGCGCCTCAGGCGAGGTCGGCGCGGGCGTTGTTGTTGGCGTTATCAACGGCCAGTTGCCATACCTCGTCAAGCAGTGCGCTCTGATTGCTGCGCACCCGCATCATGCGGATGTTGACGTGGATGTGCCAGGCGTCATCGCCGGCGGGGCGAAGTTCACCCGCATTCAGGTGCGGCTTGGCCAGGCGATACGGCAACCAGGCCATGCCGAATCCACGCAGGGCCATCTCTTCCACGGCCTCGTAAAAATCCGCCTGAAACACGGGCTGCAGATGCGCCTTGCGGTCGGCGGCGGCCAGGTGGCTGTCAAGCATTTGGCGCAACGTCAGCCCACGTGCAAAGGCCAGCCATGGCAGCGGTGCTGCGGCCGAGCCCGGCAGGGTGAACCGGGCACGACCACGCTTGTCAGGCGCGCTGACCGGTACCAGCGTCTCGCTGCCCAGCGTGCAATGGTCGTACTTGCGCGGATCGAGCAATGCATCGGCCTGCGGGCTGGCGTAGGCGATCAGCAGATCGACCGTGCCATCGGCAAGTGCCAAGACGCCCTCCTGTGTGCCGCCCGTCGTCACGCTGAGCGGAAACACGCCGCGCTGGCGTGCCAGCGTTTCATACCAGCCCGGGACGAAGGTGCGCGCCAGCGTGCGCCCTGTGCCGATCTTGAGCGCCACCGGCAATTGCGCCTCGCGCAGCAGCAAGCGCGCATCGTTCAAGCCGTCGACGGCATTGGACGCGGCATCCAGAAACAAGCGCCCCGCCGCCGTGAGCGTGACCGGATGCTCGCTGCGCTCGACCAGCGCGGTGCCCACCCATTCTTCCAGCGCCTTGATCCGCCGGCCGAATGCGGGATGCGTGACGTTGCGGTTCTCGGCAGCGCGGCTGAAGCTGCGTGTCTTGGCGAGTTCCTTGAAGTCTTCCAGCCATTTGATCTGCATGGCGCGTCCGGGTGGGGTGGTGGGCGGGAGGTCTGCGCATTATCTCCGCAGCGTGCACGAACGGCCTTAACGTGCGTGCCGTATCGTTATCATCTTGAGCAAACGATCTGCCACGCCTTCATGACCGCACCCCGCCCGCTGACCATCGGCATTGCCGGCGCCGGTAACGCCGGCCTCGCCGCCGCCATCGCGTTTGCCCGCCAGGGGCACGACGTGCACGTCTTCGAAAAGCACCCGCAGCTGACCGCCATGGGCGCGGGCCTGCTGATTCAGCCGCAGGGTATCCGCGCGCTGGAGACACTCGGCGTGGGTCGCGAGCTGGAGGGCATCGGCGCGCCGATCGACCGGCTGATCGGCCTGAGCCATCGCGGCTGGCGCCTGCTCGACATCGACTACGCCGATACGCCCGGCCGCGCCGTCACGCGCCACGCGCTGTCATCCATGCTTTACGACGCCGCGTTGCACGCGGGCGCATCGTTCCACTTTGATTGCGCGATCCAGCAACTGCTTCTTGATGGCCCGCGCGCACGGGTCACGCACGCACAGGGCGAATCAATGTTCGACTTGTTTGTGATTGCCGATGGCGCGGCCTCGGCGCTGCGTGAGCCCGCAGGGCTCGCCGGCCCGTCGAGTACCTACCGATGGGGCACGCTGTGGTTCCAAGGGTGGGTGGATGGCTGGAACCCGCGCGTGCTGCAGCAGCGCTTTCGCGGCACGCGCGAAATGATGGGCCTGCTGCCCACCGAAGTGGACGGCACCCGCACTCGCCTATCGATGTTCTGGAGCCTCCCCGGTGATGCTGTGGACGCCTGGCGACAGACCGACATCACGCAGTGGAAAGCGCATGTGCTGAGCCTGTGGCCGCAAGCCTCGCCCATGGTCGAACAGATTGGCTCCCACGACGATATGCCTTTCGCCGTCTATCGCCACACATGGCCGCGCGCGCTGGCCAAACCACCCTACTGCGTCATCGGCGACGCCGCCCATGCCATGAGCCCGCAGCTCGGCCTGGGGACCACCCTGGCCGCGCAAGATGCCCTGGCACTCGCCGCGTGCGTGCAAGTGCATGGCCCCACCGATGGCGCCCTCGCCTATCACGCCCGGCGTCTGCGTACCGTGCAGGCCTATCAGACGCTTAGCCGATCACTCACGCCGTGCTTCCAGGCCCAATATGGAGGCTGGATGCGAGACGTGGTGTTCGCCACCGGCTTGCGTATCCCGGGTGTTGCATGGCTGATGAAGCGCAGCCTGGCGGAACCGCCTGCTCGCGACGCCGCATTCGCCCCGGCCGCGGCTTCCACAACAGCCAGCGAAAAACCGCAGGCATAACACCACGCCACGGATCATCATGAGCCTGCTGAACACCTTCCTTCCCGAGCATCAGTTCAGCGAGCAGCACCACATACGCGTCAATGCCCCGCCCGCGCGCGTGCTCGACGTGGTTTCGCAACTGGACGTCAGTGATTTCCCGCTGGCCAGGCTGTTCCTGCACTTGCGCGCCATCCCGGCACGCATCGCCGCCGCGATGGGCAAGCCCAGTGCGCGACGTATCGATGCCGGATTTGGCCTGCACGATTTCACGGTACTCGGCCGCGATGGATATCGCGAATTCGCGCTGGGCCTGGTCGGCCGCTTCTGGGAATCCGCCGGTGGGCTCGTCCGCGTTGAAGCCGGCGCGTTTCGCACGTTCTCGGAGCCCAACATCGCCAAGCTGGTCATGACGTTCGTCGCCGAACCCGACGGCGCCGGCACGCTGCTGACCACGCGCTCGTGCGTGCATTGCTCCGACACAACGGCGCGCCGCCGCTTCACGCCTTACTGGGTGCTGATCCGCATACCAAGCGGGCTGATCCGCCGGATGATGCTGCAGCGGATCAAGCAACTCGCGGAGGCCCACTGCGCCCCGCTTACACGTCCAGAATAACCAACGTGCCCGCGCTGCCGGCGTCCACGCTGTGCGGCACGCCGGCGGGCACGACGTACAGCTCGCCGCGCGACACGGTTACCGGTTCGCCGTCGATGCGCAGACGCAGCTCGCCATCGATCACTAGCAGGCCTTCGGCATAGTCGTGCACTTCGTCGGGATACGGCGTGCCGTCCATGCGCAGCACCTTGAAGTTGCCGCCGCCAAAGCGCTCCAGCACGCGAGACGACCATGCACGCGGCAGCGCATCGGCCTCTGCATTGAGATTGAAAGACGGCACACCGGCCTCGCCCGAGAATCAGAAGCGCTGAGCATACCAGCCGATGAACAACAAAAAGGGCACCGCCGCGTTCCTGCGGTGGAGCCCTTTTTGCGCGGGGCGATCGGCGTGCGCCTAGACGTCGTACGACGAAAGATCCATCTCGGACAGCGCATTCATGTCGTCCGCCGGCTTCAGATAGTCGACGCGATAGCCATGCTTGTACACCGCCACCAAGCGCACCTCGTTCACCGGTTCGATATTCAGCTTCATACGGATACGCGACACGTGGCTATCGATCGTGCGCGTGTACTCCGAGGAGTTGCGGCCCCACACCTGCCCGAAGATGTGATCGCGCGACAGCGTGCGCCCCACGTTCGAGAACAGCAGCAACGCCAGCTGGAATTCGATGGCCGTCAGCGTCACGGGCTCGCCGTGCAGCGTGACCTGCTGGCGCTGCAGGTTGAAGTAGTACGGCCCCACCGCGAACGGCAGGCGGCCATACGGAATCGGATACGCCCGGCGCAGCAGCGCATCGACACGAGCACGCAGCTCGGCAATGCGGAACGGCTTGGCGATGTAGTCATCGGCGCCATGCGTGAGAGCGCGCACGAGGCTTTTCTCGCCCTCCTCGGCGGTGACGAACAGGATGGGCAGCACATCCCTGTGGCGGCTGCGCACCACGCTCAGCACGTCGATACCGAGCATGCCCGGCGTGTGCCAGTCGAGGATCAGCATGTCGTACGACGAGCGGCCCAGCATGCGCAGCAACGTCGCACCATCGCTGTAGGTCATCACGTCGTGGCCCGACTGGGACAGGATCTGGACGATGACTTCGCTTTGGAAGGGATCGTCTTCAAGCAAGGCGATACGCATGTTCTGCTCCGTGGAAATTGCGCACATGCGTGCCGGGATGGTGCGGGCCTTGATAGCGACCTAACCGTCGCGCTCATCGCGATCCGTCGCATGTGTTACGTGTCGGCAATTTTCATGGCGAGGTTTGCTACAAACCATGAGAAGAGTCCTAATTTGTGAAGACCCTTGAGCCACCCAATGCCGTGTCCATTCCACGGAACCCGGACAAAAAAAAGCCCGGACAACGCGGTCCGGGCGGCGGTGTTTCCCACAACGTGACGGGATCGGAAACACCCAAGGGTCGCATGTGCCAGACGCGTCGCAGTGCACCGGGGGGGGAAACACTGCAACGCTACGGGATAACGTCAAGGAGAGCCCGACGTACTGGTCGGCACACGCGAAGCGCATGATGCCGTGCCATATGCCCAGCCGGAGCAGTCGTGACAACATTTGACACGCCCAGTTTCCGGGCCGGGACACCTCAGGTGGGATCAGCGTTTTCCAGCTCTTGCCGAATCGACTCGGTCAGCATGTCGATCAGCAATCGGACACGTTTGGGAACGAACCGCGCGGATGGGGTGACGAGGTTGATCGGCTCTCCGCTGGTCGCATAGTCGGGCAGCACGCGCACGAGGCGAGGCAGCGGTGCGTTGGCGCGTGCCACCGCACTTGCGTACAGCGGCAGCGGGCCTATGCCGGCGCCCGATGCAATCAGCGTTTCCAGATAGATGAGGCTGTCGGAATTCAGGCGGGCGCGCACAGCCACGGTTTTCAGGCCATCGGGGCCGACAAGGCGCCATTGCGTTTCGCCGCGGCCGGTGCCGCGAAAGTCGAGGCAACAATGGTCGGCCAACCCTTGCACGGTGGCCGGAGCACCGCGGCGCTGCAGGTAATCGGGCGAGGTGAATAAGCCAATGCGCAATACGCCAAGCGACCGAGCCACGAGCGAACTGTCGGCCAAGCGTCCGACGCGGACGGCAAGGTCAAAACCCTCCTGCACCAGATCGACATTGCGCGGCGTCAGCACCACGTCCAGATCAATCTCCGGGTACTGCTGCATGAAGCGGGCCGCGACGGGCGCCACCAGCAGGCGGCCCACGTCTTCGGAAGACGTGATCCGCACCTTGCCGCGAGGCAGGTCCTGCAGCTCGCCGGCGCACGTCGTGGCACGTTCGATGTCTTCCAGTGCATGCGACGCCACCTGATACAGACTCTGGCCGGCGTCGGTCAGATGCAGCGTGCGCGTGGTGCGCTGTAACAGGCGTACGTTCAAATCCTGTTCAAGCGCCGCAATGCCCCGGCTGACGGACGATTTGGGCAGATCGAGCCGCGTTGCCGCTGCCGTGAAGCTGCCCGCTTCGACCACGCGCACGAACAGCGCCAATTGGTTCAGATCCATGGTTTCCTCCTCTTGTAGTGATGCGCGCCGGCCTAGGATTGTCATTGTCTCGCCGGGAGCAACATTTTTTCCCACAATAACCGACTAGTGCAAACCGGGCAACCACCCTACATTTGGCATATGACAAATGCCCGATTTCAGGAGAACAACATGGAAACCCTCGTACAACCGCAAGTGCAGCAAGTGCAGCGCGGCCGCCGCGTGGAGCGCATCATCACTGGCCGCCCCACTTCGGACGGCGCAGGCGTGAAGCTCACGCGCGTGCTGACGAACAACCTGCAACGTCGGCTGGACCCGTTCCTGATGCTGGACGCGTTCCGTAGTGACGACCCGAACGACTATCTGGCCGGCTTTCCCGACCACCCGCACCGTGGCTTCGAAACGGTGACGTACATGATCGCTGGCCGCATGCGCCACCGCGACAGCGCCGGCCACGAAGGGCTGCTGCAACACGGCGGCGTGCAGTGGATGGCGGCCGGCAGCGGCGTCGTGCACTCTGAAATGCCGGAACAGGAAGATGGCGTGATGGAAGGCTTCCAGCTGTGGCTGAACCTGCCCGCCAGCGACAAGATGACGACGCCCTGGTACCGCGACATTCCGTCGAACGAGATTCCCGAGTTCACGACGGAAGACGGCGTGACCGTTCGTGTGATCGCCGGAGATTCGCAAGGCGTGCGAGGTGCGATGACGCGTGAAGCGACGCAGCCGCTGTATCTGGACATCACGCTGCCGGCGGGTGCGTCCTTTGCGCAGCCGCTGCCGGCCGCGCACAACGCGTTCGTCTACGTGTTCCGCGGCAGCGCGCTGGTGGGCGATGCCGACGCGTCTGGCAATGCCGGTCTGCAACGCGTGGAAGACAAGCAGATGGCCATCCTTGCCAACACGGAAGGCAGTGACGGTGTGGTCATCCGTGCAGCAGACGCAGACGCACGCGTGCTGCTGGTGGCTGGCAAGCCGCTGAACGAGTCGATCGCCCAGTACGGCCCGTTCGTGATGAACACGCAGGAAGAGATCTTCCAGGCCGTGCGGGACTTCCAGGCCGGCAAGTTCGCTTAAAGCATCTACGCAGTCGCAAAGAAAAACCGCCGCTCGGTTTCACCAGAGCGGCGGTTCGTCCAACAGCGCGATCTGCTCGCGCAATTCCAACACCCGATCCTGCCAGTAGCGTTGCGTGTTGAACCACGGAAACGCGGCAGGAAACGCCGGATCGTTCCAGCGACGCGCCAACCATGCGCTGTAGTGCAGCAAGCGCAGCGTGCGTAACGCTTCCACCAGATACAGCTCGCGCGTGTCGAATTCGCAGAAGTCTTCATAGCCGGCCAGCAGGCTGGCGAGCTGCGATTGCATCGACGCGCGATCGCCCGAGAGCAGCATCCACAAATCCTGCACGGCGGGGCCGGTGCGGCTGTCGTCAAAATCGACGAAATGCGGGCCGGCGCTGCGCAGCGGATCGCCTTGCTTGGCGTCGGCCTCTTCAATCCAGAGCACGTTCGACGCGTGGCAATCGCCGTGCAGACGCAGCAGCGAGACATCGCCCGCGCGGTCGTAGCAGCGGCGCACGCCGTCGAGTGCGGCGTCAGCCACGCTGCGCCAGGCCGGCAGTAAATCGGGCGGAATGAAATCGTGTTCGAGCAGCCAATCGCGCGATTGCACGCCGAAGGTGTCAATGTCGAGTGCAGGCCGGACCATGAAAGGCCGCTGCGCGCCAACGGCATGGATGCGCCCGAGGAAACGGCCCATCCATTCAAGCGTGTCGTCTTGGTCGATGGAAGGCACGCGCCCTGCGCAACGCGGGAAGACCGCGAAATGCCAGCGCTCGAACGCTTGAAGCGTGCGACCGTCGATTTCCAGCGGCGCGATCACGGGGATTTCCGTGGCGGCCAGTTCTGCCGTGAAGGCGTGTTCCTCGATGATCTGCGCTTCAGTCCAGCGGCCCGGGCGGTAGAACTTGACCACCACCGGCGCGCTGTCTTCCACGCCGACTTGGTAGACGCGGTTTTCGTAACTGTTGAGCGCGAACATGCGGCCATCCGGCATCAGCCCGACCTGCGCCAGCGCATCGAGGATGCTGTCGGGCGTCAGGCCGTCGTAGGGCGCTTCAGCTGATGCGGGCTGGCCGTCGTCGTGCATGAACGTCAGGCTTTACGGCCGCCGAGCAACGCAGCAGCCTTGGCAAACAGACCGTTGAACGGCTGCTTGGCCGGCTTCCCCTTGTGGGCAGGCTGCGCGGCTTGCGTGCTCGATGCGCGACGTTGTTGGCCACCCTGCGCGCCTTGCCCATTGCCCTGGCCCTGACTTTGGCCGTTGCCTTGGCGCTGGCCACGCGCTTGGGATTGGCCATTGCGCGGCTTCGGCGCAGCCTGGCCGTCGCGTTGACCTTGCGCCTGACGCTGGCGGCTGCCGGCACCATTGCGACCCTGGCCTTGGCCTTGGCCTTGATTCTGGCCCTGGCCCTGACCATTACCGCTCGACTCGCGACGCGGTTCGCGAGGCTCACGCGGAGCCCGCGGCTCGCGTGGCGCAGCGTTGGCGCTGGCCTGACGAGGCTGCTGGCTGCGGCCACCGCCCGGGCGGCCACCGCGCGCGTTGCCGCCACGGCCCGCCGAGTTGCGCCCGTTCGGAATCGGCTCTGCCTCGATGGTCGGGTCCGGCTCGAAACCTTCCAGCACGGTACGCGGCAGTTCGCGCTTGATGAGGCGCTCAATGTCACGCAGCAAACCGTGCTCGTCCACGCAGACCAGCGAGATCGCCTCGCCTTGCGCACCGGCGCGGCCCGTGCGGCCGATACGGTGCACGTAGTCCTCCGGCACGTTCGGCAGATCGAAGTTGACCACGTGCGGCAGTTGGTCGATGTCGATACCGCGCGCGGCGATGTCGGTGGCAACCAGCACGCGCAGCGTCCCGGCCTTGAATTCCGTCAGCGCGCGCGTGCGTGCCGATTGGCTCTTGTTGCCATGGATGGCCAGCGCGGGAATGCCGTCGCGCGTGAGCTGCTCGGCCAGGCGGTTCGCACCGTGCTTGGTGCGCGTAAACACGAGCACCTGGTGCCAGTCGTTGTCGCGCACGAGCTTGGCCAGCAGTTCGCGCTTGCGCTCGCGGTCGACCGGGTAGATGCGCTGCTCCACCGTCTCGGCCGTCGTGTTGCGGCGAGCGACTTCGATCAGCGCCGGCTTGTCGAGCAGGCGATCGGCCAATTCGCGAATGTCGTCAGAGAACGTCGCCGAGAACAGCAGGTTCTGACGCTTCGACGGCAGGATGTTGAGGATCTTGCGGATATCGTGGATGAAGCCCATGTCGAGCATGCGATCGGCTTCGTCCAGCACCAGCAGTTCAATGTGGGACAGGTCGATGGTGCGCTGCCCTACGTGGTCCAGCAGGCGGCCCGGCGTGGCCACGACGATATCGACACCGCGCTTGAGCGCATCGATCTGCGGGTTGATGCCGACGCCGCCGAACATCACCATGGACTTCAGCGGAAGGTATTTGCCATAGGCGCGCACGCTTTCTTCCACCTGCGCGGCAAGCTCACGCGTGGGCGTCAGCACCAGCGCGCGGATCGGAAAGCGCATGCCCTGCGGCGTCTGCACTTTGTTCGGTTGCGAGGCAGACAGGCGGTGCAGCAGCGGCAGCGTAAAACCAGCGGTCTTGCCGGTGCCGGTCTGGGCACCGGCGAGCAGGTCACCGCCCTTGAGGATAGCGGGGATGGCCTGGCGTTGAATCGGAGTGGGTTCTGCGTAGCCGAGTTCGGCCACGGCGCGTACCAGCTTGTCTGACAAGCCGAGTTCGGAAAACGACATGGAAAAGCGATTGGACCGGCGTGTCCCGCGCATTCGTTCGTGCGCCAATCGTGGACAAAGCCTGGGTAGGTGACGGGGCGACTGGACCCCGGGGACTGCAAGAAGAGCGCTAGTTTAACAGGTGATGGTGTTTACCCCACCGGCGCCCGCAATGCCGCCAACGGCGCATTTACCACGTCCCCCAACCGCTCCGCCAACGAATACCGCGCCATATACCGACGGAAATGTCCCAGGAACGCGTCTTCGGCTGGCGCCAGACGCCGCTCCTTGTGCCACATCAGGTACAGATCGATGTCGGCAATGCCCTCTTCCGGCGGTAGCCGCCACAAGCGCTGCTGCGCCACGTCGTCCACCACGATGTGCTCCGGCAGGCAGCCGATCCCATAGCCCGCAAACACCAGCCGCTTGATCTCGTCCAGGCTCGGTGACGTAGCGACGATGCGTCCGGTGAATCCCTGCTGATCCCGAAACACCGCCAGCGGCGATAGCGCATCGCCCAATTGGTCGCTCATGAACGAAACAAAGTTCTCGCCGAGCAGATCGCCGATCGACAAGCCCGTCCGCCCGAACAACCGGTGATGCCGCCCGCAGAACACGGCGTAGCGCTGGCGCAGGAACAGTTGCCGCTCGAGCTTCTCGACGGGCGTGCGGCACAGGCTGAGCCCAATGCCCGCCCGCTTTTGCGCAAGCGCATCGAGGATGTCCGTGCTGCGCATCACTTCCACCTGCAGATCCACGCGGGGGTGATGGCGATGGAACGCCGCGAGGCATTCGTCGTACACGCCCGATTGGATCCGGCTGACCGTCAGCAGATGCAGCACGCCGCTCACGTCGTCTTGCGGCTCCCCGAGCTCTGAGCCGAGCCGCGCGACATTGCCGTAGACATCGGTGGCGATGCGCAATACGTCTTCGCCGACGCGCGTGAGGCGGAAGTGCGAGCCGCGCCGCTCAATCAGCGTGTGGCCGAGCTGATCTTCGAGGCGCCGCAGCGCAAGGCTGACCGCCGGCTGCGTGATGTGCAGCCGCACCGCCGCGCGGCTGATGCTGCGCTCGTGGACGATGGTGAGGAAGGTGCGCAGCAGGTTCCAGTCAAGCCGGTCGCTGACCAAGGCGGGATCGAGAGCGGACGAGTCCATGGCGGCAGGTATGAGTTCAATTTATGCAAACAATAAGTATTTGGAATTTGACTAATACCCGTCAAGCGGCAATAAACACGCATCGTCGCCTTGAAGCGACGGACTAAAAAAACCTGTGAGGAGCTTCACCATGCAACCGTCTCAACCCGGCGGGCGCCAGCCTGCCCGTGCGGCCACCGCCGCCTTTGTCGGCACCATGATCGAGTGGTACGACTTCTACATCTACGCCACCGCCGCAGCGCTCGTGTTCGGGCCGCTGTTCTTCCCGGGTGGCGATCCGTTCCTCAGTACGCTTGCTTCGTTCGGCACGTTTGCCGTGGGCTTTTTCGCGCGGCCGCTGGGCGGCATCGTGTTTGGCCACTGGGGTGACCGCATCGGCCGCAAGAAGGCGCTGATGATCACGCTCACGATGATGGGCCTGGCGACCATCGGCATCGGGCTGCTGCCGACGTATGCCACCGCCGGCGCCCTCGCGCCCGTGCTGCTGGTGCTGCTGCGCGTGGTGCAGGGCATCGCGGTCGGTGGCGAATGGGGCGGCGCGGTGCTGATGGCGGGCGAACATGCGCCCACGGGCCGCCGCACGTTCTTCGCGTCGTTTGCACAACTCGGCAGCCCGGCTGGGTTGATTCTCTCGCTGCTGGCTTTCCGCCTCGTCACGTCGATGGAGAAGGACGCGTTCATGGACTGGGGCTGGCGTCTGCCCTTCCTCGCCAGCGCGGTGCTGCTGCTCGTTGGCGTGGCGATCCGCCTGGGCGTGAACGAGTCACCTGAGTTTGCGCAGGTGCAGGCGCAACGCAAAACGGCCAAGCTGCCGATCGCCGAAGTCTGGCGCACGGCTCGCGTGCCGGTGCTGCTTTGCATTGGCGCCAACACCATCGGCATTGCGGGCGTGTACTTCACCAACACGTTCATGATCGCGTACGCGACGCAGTATCTGTCGCTGTCGAGAACGCTGATTCTCGATTGCCTGTTTGTGGTCGCGTTCATCCAGTTCCTCGCCCAACCGTTGGCGGCATGGCTGGCGGAAAAGCTTGGCGGCGCACGCTTCCTCAAGCTGATGGCGCTGATGGCGATGGCGTCGCCGTATCCGATGTTCCTGCTGGTGCAAACGCGCCAGGCGCCGCTGATGGTGCTGGGCATTGCGCTGGCCGTGGTGTGCATGGCGAGCTTCTATTCGGTCATCGCCGGCTTCGTGTCGGGCGTGTTCGAAACGCGCGTGCGGTACTCGGCGATCTCGCTGTCATACCAGGTATGCGGTGCGGTGGCGGGCGGGCTCACGCCGCTGATCGGCACCATCCTCGCGCAGCGCTTCCATGGCCAGTGGTGGCCGCTGGCGGTGTTCTACACGCTGCTCGCCGGTATCTCGCTGCTGAGCATCGCCGCCATCGACGCGCGGCAGCGCGACAGCGCAACTGCTGCCAACGCAGTCGGCGCATGACGGTCTTTCCCAACCCGGTTTCACCCATGCTGACGTTCTTTCACCCTGAACAGCTTCTGCACCATCCGCAGAGCTATTATTCGCGCGGCAAGATGCGCACGCCGCAGGAAGTGCCCGCGCGCGCGCTGAATCTGCTGCAGGCCGCGCGTGATCTCGGCTTTACCATTGCGCGCCCCGAAGATCACGGCATTGCGCCGCTCACCGCCGTGCATGGCGAGCCCTATCTGCGCTTCCTGCAGGACGCTCATGCCGACTGGCTGCGCCTGCCCGAAGACTGGGGCGACGAGGTCATGTCGAACATCTTCGTGCGCGAGCCCAATGCGTTGCGGGGCGTGCTGGCCCAGGCCGCCCGCTACCTGGCAGACGGCAGTTGCCCCGTCGGCGAGAACACATGGCGATCGGCGTATTGGTCGGCACAGAGCGCAGCTGCCGGCGCGCAGGCCATCCTCCATGGCGAGCGCACCGCTTACGCGCTGTGCCGCCCGCCCGGCCATCACGCGCGCCGCGAAGCAGCCGGCGGCTTCTGCTACCTGAACAACGCCGCCGTTGCCGCGCAGGCGCTGCGCACCAAGTTCAAGCGCGTGGCCATCCTCGACACCGACATGCATCACGGTCAGGGCATCCAGGAGATCTTCTACGACCGCGCCGACGTGTTGTACGTCTCCATCCACGGCGATCCGACCAACTTCTACCCGGTCGTCGCCGGCTTTGACGACGAGCGCGGCACGGGCGACGGCCTGGGCCTGAACGTGAACCTGCCGATGCCGCATCGCTCGCCGGAATCGGTGTTCTTCGACAAGCTCGGGGACGCGATTGCCGCACTCGAACGCTTTCAGCCCGATGCGCTGGTGCTCTCGCTCGGCTTCGACATCTATCGCGAAGACCCGCAATCGCAGGTGGATGTCTCGACGCAGGGCTTCGGCCGGCTTGGCCAGGCCGTCGGCGCGATCGGGCTGCCGACGCTGGTCGTCCAGGAAGGCGGCTATCACCTCCCCACCCTTGCACAAAACGCTGCCGCATTCTTTGGCGGCCTGACCTCGCTCCATCAGCCGGCCGGCTGACCCGCCCACCGGGGCGCAGACCTCCCTTCAGCTTTTTTGATGTTTGCGCCCACTCACTTTCCAAGCCACGTGTTTCATACGTTGGCTTGGCAACCTTCCCTCCTCTAGAGTGCCCGCTCGAATTGGGCGCTTGGCGTTTTCAAACGTCTGTTCCTAACATGCCCGGGCAACCCCATACACATGTTTGAATCGTACGTTCGAGCGCTGCACTGCAGCAATCGACCCCGATATCAGACCTAAAAAAACGAGGTAGGAGACATGGGACGTCCTGGAGCAGGAGACACCAAGGGCCGCATTCTGGAAGCCACCGAACTGCTGTTCATCGAGTTCGGCTACGAGGCGATGTCGTTGCGGCAGATCACGGCGCGCGCCAAGGTCAATCTGGCCGCGGTCAACTATCACTTCGGCAGCAAGGAAGCGTTGATGCAGTCGGTGCTTGGGCGCCGGCTCGACCCGCTCAACACGCGCCGGCTGGCGCTGCTGACCGCGTGCGAAGAGCGCTGGACCAAGGAGCAACTGACCTGCGACCACGTGCTCGGCGCGCTGTTTGTGCCGGCGCTGCAGATGGCGCGAAACCCCGACACCGGCGGCCCTGCGTTCCTGCGCCTGATGGGACGCGTGTATTCCGACACCTCGCCGTTCGTGCAGAACTATCTGCTCGGCCACTACGCGCTCGTGTTCGATCGTTTCTTTGAAGCCTTTTCGCGTGCGCTGCCGCACTTGCCGCGCGCAGAACTGGGCTGGCGCCTGCACTTTGCGCTCAAGGCGCTGGCCGGCGTGCTGGCCGGGGACGACCTCAACAACCTGCTACCGCTGTTCACGCAGGGCAAGACGATGAACGATGCCTCGCTGCTGGCACGCCTGACGGCCCTGGTGGTGGCTACGCTCAACGCCCCGCTGCCCGGCGAGGCCGGCGCGCTCGATCAGGTGGTCGAGCTGGCCGAAGCACAGGTGCCCACGCCCGTCGCACAAGCAGACGATGCCCCCAACGGCAGCGACAGCGGCAATGGCGGCTCCGGTCGCCACGCCGGGCACGGCAACGGCCGCGGCAGCGAACGCAGTTCGACGCCGACCACCGCCTCGCCCTTCGCCGGTGACCTGTTCGGCCGCACACCCGCCGCACGCGCCAGCGCCGACGATGCCGCAGACGACCACGACGATCTCGGCGCCGATGAGCACGACGATCATCACGGTGACGACAGCGATGGAGACGGCCCCGCGCCCTCCGCGCGCACCCGCGCATTGGCCGTTCGCCGCAGTAATGCAGCACGCGCGATCTTCCCGGCCAACCCAATGCGCCCCTGGCGCAGCCCTAACGCCTGACAACCCGGGCCCAGCCCCGATCTCCCGTGTGCTGGCACGGGAGTCGCTCGGGCATTCAGCAGGTGCCGCCGCGTGTTCGAGACATCCGGCACATAGACGCATCGAATGGAGACCCTCATGACGACAATCTGGATCGTCCTGCTTTGCATCGGCGTGCTCGGGCTCGCCAGCATGGAAGCCTCGGCATTCGCTTGGCTGGTCGTGACCGCGGCGTGGCTGGTGGCCGGCGTCTGGCTTGGCCTGGTCGGCCCGGTGATGACCACGGTACTCGCCATCGTCTTTGTGCTGCCGGCGCTGGTGCTCGCGCTCAAGCCGCTGCGCCGGGCACTCATCACGCGCCCGGTGCTGGCGATGTTCCGCAAGATCATGCCGGAGATGTCGCAAACGGAGCGCGACGCCATTGAAGCGGGCACCGTCTGGTGGGATGCCGAACTGTTCTCCGGCCGACCCAACTGGTCGCGATTGCTGTCTTCGCCGCCGCCGCGCCTGTCGGCGGAAGAGCAATCGTTCCTCGATGTGGAAACCGAAAAGCTCTGCGACTTGGCCAACGATTGGGAAAGCACGCAGATCTGGCAAGACCTGTCACCCGACGCGTGGGCCTATGCGAAGCGTGCCGGCTTCCTCGGCACGATCATCCCGAAGGAATACGGCGGCAAAGGCTTCTCGGCGTACGCGCACTCGCAGGTCATCATGAAGCTGTCGACGCGCTGCTCCGCCGCAGCCGTGTCGGTCATGGTGCCAAACTCGCTCGGCCCTGCCGAACTGCTTCTGCACTACGGCACGGAAGCGCAGAAAAACCACTACCTGCCGCGCCTCGCACGCGGTGAAGAAATTCCCTGCTTTGCGCTGACCAACGCGTATGCCGGCTCCGATGCCGCAGCCATTCCCGATGTGGGCGTGGTCTGCCGCGGCATGCACGAAGGCCGCGAGACGCTTGGCTTTCGCGTGACATGGAGCAAGCGCTACATCACGCTCGGCCCCATCGCAACGGTGCTGGGGTTGGCGTTTCGCGCGGTCGATCCGGATGGCTTGCTCGGTAGCGACAAGGAACCCGGCATTACCTGCGCGCTCATCCCCACGAAGCATCCGGGCGTAAACATCGGCCGCCGCCATTGGCCGCTCAACGCGGTGTTCCAGAACGGCCCGAACTCCGGCAAGGATGTATTCATTCCCATCGACTGGGTCATCGGCGGCCAGGCGCAAGTCGGCCGTGGCTGGCGCATGCTGATGGAATGCCTGGCGGCGGGCCGTGCGATTTCGCTGCCCTCTTCCAACGTGGGCATGGCCAAGCTGGCCGTGCGCAGCACCGGCGCCTATGCCGCCGTGCGACGCCAGTTCCGCACACCCATCGGCAAGTTCGAGGGCATCCAGGAAGCGCTCGGCCGCATGGGCGGCAACCTGTACATGATGGATGCCGCGCGGCGCCTGTCCGCGCTCGCCGTAGACCTGGGCGAGAAGCCGTCGGTCATCTCCGCCATTGCCAAGTACCACGTCACCGAACGTGCGCGCGATGTGGTGACCGATGCGATGGACATCGTCGGCGGCAAAGGCATCTGCATGGGGCCGAACAACTTCCTGGCGCGTGCGTATCAGCAAGTGCCGATCGCCATCACGGTGGAAGGCGCGAACATCATGACGCGCTGCCTGATCATCTTCGGGCAGGGCGTGATCCGCTGCCATCCGTATGTGCTGCGCGAGATGACGGCCGCACAAGGCGCCGATTCACCCGAGACGCTGCAGGCGTTCGATACGGCATTGTTCGGCCACGGCGCGTTCATCGCGGGCAACCTGGTGCGTGCGTTCCTGCATGCGCTCTCCGGCGGGCGCGTGGCAAGCGCCCCGGGCAATGCCGCACCGGAAATGCAGCGGTATTACCGGGCCGTGAACCGCTTCTCGACCGCGTTGGCGCTGTTGTCCGATGTGTCGATGTTCACGCTGGGCGGCACACTCAAGCGCCGCGAGAGCATCACGGGGCGGCTTGGCGACATCCTCTCGCAGATGTATCTGATCTCGTCCACGCTCAAGCGCTTTGAAGATGAAGGCCGCCCGGCAGAGGACGCGCCGCTCGTGCATTGGTCAGTGCAGGACGCGCTGGTGAAGGCGCACGATGCGCTCGACGGCGTGTTGGCCAACTTCCCGAACGCGGGCATCGCGGCGCTGCTGCGTGCGCTGATCTTCCCGTTCGGCACGCCATATCGCAAGCCGTCGGATGCGCTGGCTGCGCAGGTTGCCGAGCTGATGCAAACGCCGGGCGCTGTGCGCGATCGCCTGCTGGCCGACTCGTACTGCCCAACGCCCGAGGTCGACCCCATCGCCTATGGCGAAGCGGCCTTCCGCCTGCAACCCGCGGTGGATGCGATCGAGCAACGCTTGAAACCGGCCATCCGCGCAGGCAAGCTGCCGCCGGTGCCACAAAGCCTGCCCGATTTCGAAGCCTGGACCGCGCAAGCCGTCGCACAAAACCTCATCGACGATGGCGAACGCAAGCAACTGTGCGACTACGCGCGCTACGGTGAACACGCAGTCGCCGTGGATGACTTCCCGCCCGACTTCAACCTGATGGCCGACCTGCAGCGCCGCAAGGATGCGCTCGATGCCCTGCAGGCCGCCGAGCGCCGCGCAGCCTGATGGCCCAGGGGCCGGACAAACGAGAACAACAACGATGCAAGACAAATACCTCGATTTCGTCGGTTCCGGTTTCGGCAAGTGGCTGTCGGCCAACCTCGGCCTGCCGCAGCCGGTGCCGTTGCGCCGCTATGTGCCGGGGGAACCGGAATTTGTCGGGCCGTTCCTCGTGGGCTCGGCGCCCGGGGGCTCCATGCGTGAAACGCTCGCCGCGCTGTTTGCCGAGACCGGCGTACCCACGCGCTTTCATGAAAGCGATCCGGAATGGCTCGGCGCTGCCAACCGGCACGGGCAAATCACCGGCCGCTTTGTCGCGCCCACGGGCAAGGAAGGCGACGCGTTTGATCGCATCGGCGGCATCGTCTTCGATGCCACGGGCATTGCGTCGATCGACGGCCTCGACGCGCTGTATCACGTGTTCCACGACGGCTTGCGCGCCATCGGCCGGTGTGGCCGTGTGGTCGTGATCGGTCGCCCACCGGAAGGCTGCAAGACGCCCGAGACGGCGATTGCGCAGCGCGCGCTGGAAGGGCTCACGCGTTCGCTCGGGAAGGAAGTCCGGCGCGGCTGCACGGCGCAGCTCGTCTACGTGGCGGAGGGCGCGGAAAACGTGGCCGCATCGACGCTGCGGTTTCTGCTGTCGGCACGCTCGGCGTATGTGTCGGGGCAAGTGGTGCGCGTGCATCGCGCCGCAGCGGTCTCGGTGGATTGGCAGAAGCCGCTGGCCGGGCGCACCGCGCTGGTCACCGGCGCCTCGCGCGGCATCGGTGCAGCCATTGCGCACGTGTTGGCGCGTGATGGTGCGCGCGTGCTGTGCCTGGATGTGCCGGCCGCGCAGGAAGCGCTGAACGCGGTCGCACAGGAAATCGGCGGTGAAGCCATGGCTTACGACATTGCCGCACCGGAAACGCCCGCCCTGCTCGCGCAACAACTTGCTGCATTGGGCGGCATCGACATCCTCGTGCACAACGCAGGCATCACGCGCGACAAGACCATCGCCCGCATGACCGAACCCGCGTGGCGCAGCGTCCTCGACATCAACCTGACTGCGCAATTGCGCATCAACGACGCGCTGTTTGCAGCCAATGCGCTGCATGCGGGCGGAGCCATCGTGTGCGTGTCGTCCATCAGCGGTATTGCAGGTAACCTCGGGCAGACCAACTACGCGACATCCAAGGCGGGTGTGATTGGCCTCGTGCAGGCTGGCGCCCCGTTGCTGGCCGAACGCGGCATCACCATCAACGCCGTTGCGCCAGGCTTTATCGAAACGCAGATGACAGCGGCCGTGCCGTTTGCCATCCGCGAAGCCGGCCGCCGCATGAACGCGATGAGCCAGGGCGGCCAGCCGGTCGACGTGGCCGAGACGATTGCGTGGTTCGCCAACCCCGCGTCGAACGGTGTGACAGGCAACATCGTGCGCGTGTGCGGGCAAAGCCTGCTGGGAGCCTGACGCAACCATGCGCTCGCTAGCCCTGCACTCCCCGATGATCGCGACCCAGACGCTGGTGACCGAGCCGCCGTCGCCGGGTGCATTGGCCTGGCGCGCGCTGCTTTCGCAACGCAAGGGCAAGCGCGGCGGGCCGTTGCCGCGCCACACGCTGGTACGCCAGGAAGTGCCGCTTGCGGCCGAACACATCGCGCAGTACGCAGCGGTATGCGGCTTCTCCTCGGCGCATGGCGTGCCGATGACGTATCCGCATCTTCTGGGCTTTCCGCTGCAGCTCATGCTGATGACGGAATCGGCGTTTCCGTATCCGGTAATCGGCCTGGTACACCTGTGCAACACGATCCGCCAGCACCAGCCTCTGCAGGCGGGCGAGCGTGTGCGCGTGGAAGTACGCCCGCGCCGGTTGTTCCACCATGCACGCGGGCAGGCGTTCGGCATCGAAACCGCCATCATCAAGGCTGGCGCAGTGGTGTGGGAATCGCTGTCGACCTACCTGCGCGTGGGCGTGCCGTCGCCACAGGGCGCGCCATTGATTGCACTGCCGAGTGCACAAGACCTGTCGCCCGATGGCCGCTGGGATGCACCCGCCGACACCGGCCGCCGCTACGCCGGGGTGTCGGGCGACTGGAATCCGATCCACGTGTCCAGCATCGGCGCAAAGCTGTTCGGCTTTGCGCACCCAATCGCCCACGGCATGTGGACGAAGGCCCGCGCGCTGGCCGCGCTGCTGCCGGCGGCACCGCTCACCCAGGGCGAGGTGGTGGCCGAGTTCAAAACGCCGCTATCGCTGCCCGGGGCAGCGACGCTGTGGCAAGCCAACGAAGCCACTCCCGGCCGCGCGTTTGAAGTGCGCAACGCCACTGGCGACAAACCCTATCTGCGCGGCATGCTGACGCTGCCGCAAGCACAACAAGAAAACACGGGAGACTGAATCCATGCTCGTCAACGCGCAGGTGCGCCGCGTCGCCATCCTCGGGGGTAACCGCATTCCGTTCGCGCGCTCGAATACGGCCTACGCTACGGCGTCGAACCAGCAGATGCTGACCGCCGCGCTGCAGGGCCTGATCGACCGCTTCAACCTCCACGGCCAACGACTGGACGAAGTCGTGGCCGGCGCAGTCATCAAGCACGCGCGCGATTTCAACCTCACGCGCGAGACGGTGCTCTCAACCACGCTCGCCAAGCAGACACCCGCATACGACATACAGCAGGCATGCGGCACGGGGCTGGAAGCGGCCATCCTCGTCGCCAACAAGATCGCGCTGGGGCAGATCGACGTGGGTATTGCCGGCGGCACGGATACCACCTCCGATGCGCCTGTTGGGCTGAACGAAAAGATGCGCAAGATCCTGCTGGAGGCCAACCGCGCCAAGTCCACCGGCGCGCGCGTCAAGGCGCTGGCCGGTCTGCGGCCGTCAATGTTCGTGCGCCCATTGCTACCGCGCAACAGCGAGCCGCGCACCGGCCTGTCAATGGGCGAACACTGCGAATTGATGGCAAAGCGCTGGGGCATCCGCCGCGAAGACCAGGACGCGCTGGCCCTGCGCAGCCACCACAACCTCACGGCCGCTTACGAACGCGGTTTCTTCACCGACCTCATGACCGCTCACCTCGGGCTGGATCGCGACAACAACCTGCGCAGCAACCTGACCCTCGAGCAACTGGCGAAGCTGCAGCCGGTATTCGACCGCGGCGCGGCCGGCACCATGACCGCCGGCAATTCCACGCCGCTCACCGACGGCGCATCGTGCGTGCTGCTCGCCAGCGAAGACTGGGCGCGTGCGCACAACCTGCCCGTTCTGGCCTACATGACCTGCGCGGATACGGCTGCCGTCGATTTCTTCAGCGGCACGCCGGAGCAGAACGAAGGGCTGTTGATGGCGCCGGCCTATGCCGTCTCGCGCATGCTGCAACGCGCGGGGCTCACGCTGCAGGACTTCGACTACTACGAGATCCACGAAGCCTTTGCCGCGCAGGTGCTCAGCACGCTCGCCGCCTGGGAATCGCCCGAATACTGCCGCGAAAAACTGGGCCGCAGCGCCCCGATGGGCAGCATCGACCGCACCAAGCTCAACGTGAACGGCAGTTCGCTGGGCACGGGCCATCCGTTTGCCGCCACGGGCGGGCGCATTGTCGCGACGCTGGCCAAGATGCTGGCACAGCGCGGCGGCGGGCGCGGGCTGGTGTCGATCTGTGCCGCTGGCGGACAAGGCGTGGTGGCCATTCTGGAGCGCCCCGAAACGATGTCGCATTGAACCTTCGGGCCAATACGGGAACGGCCCGACCCGAGAACCCGCGCGGCACATAACAAAACCACGCCGCGTTTTTCATGGACGGAGACACCATGAACACCGTTGCTGACCGCAACAGCCTTACCGACCGCATCTGGCTGAAGTCGTACCCCGAGGGCGTACCCGCCGAGATCAATCCCGATCGCTATCACTCGCTGGTCGAGGTGTTTCGTGAATCGGTCGAGAAGTACCGCACCCGCGTCGCCTACGTGAGTGTCGGCACCCAGATGACCTACGACGAATGCGAACGCCAGGCCAAGCAGTTTGCGGCATGGCTGCAATCGCGCGGCGTGAAGAAGGGCGATCGCGTGGCGATCATGCTGCCCAACAGCCTGCAATATCCCGTGTGCCTGTTCGGCACGCTGCTGGCCGGCGCCATCGTCGTCAACGTCAACCCGCTGTACACCGTGCCGGAACTGGCACACCAGCTGCGCGATTCCGGCGCACAGACGATCGTCGTGCTGGAGAACTTCGCACGCACGCTGGAACAGGCGCTGCCCGGCAGCGAGATCCGCAACATCGTCATTACCGGTATTGGCGATCTGATGGGCGGCGCGATCAACCTCAAGGGCCGCGCGCTGAACTTCGTGATGCGCAACGTGCAGAAGCAGGTACCGCCCTACAAGCTGCCCTCGCCGGTCTGGCTGCGCGATGCGCTGGCCGTAGGCCGCTCACGCGCGATGCAGCCAGTGCAACTGGCGCCGGAAGACATCGCCTTCCTGCAATACACCGGCGGCACCACGGGCGTGGCCAAGGGCGCGATGCTCACCCACCGCAACATCATCGCCAACCTGCTGCAGGCGGAAGAGTGGTCCAAGAGCATGCTCAACGGCGGCGTGGAAACCAACGTCACGCTGCTGCCGCTGTATCACA
This sequence comes from Ralstonia pickettii, assembly GCF_000607165.1. Taxonomy (GTDB): domain Bacteria; phylum Pseudomonadota; class Gammaproteobacteria; order Burkholderiales; family Burkholderiaceae; genus Ralstonia; species Ralstonia holmesii. The sequence goes on from NZ_JFZG01000006.1 coordinate 799,486, forward strand.
TCTTCTCGCTCACGGTGAACCTGCTGATGTTCATGACGCTGGGCGGGCGCAATATCCTGATCGCCAATCCGCGTGACACCAAGCGCGTGATCTTCATCCTGCGCAATGAGCGCTTTTCGGGCATTGCGGGCGTGAACACGTTGTTCAATGCGCTGCTGGAAGATCCGGACTTTGCCAAGCGGGATTTCTCGGCCATGAAGATCACCATCGGTGGCGGCATGGCAGTGCAGCGCGCGATCGCGCAGCGCTGGAAAGAGGTGACGGGCCATACCATCGTTGAAGGCTACGGGCTGACGGAGTGCTCGCCAGTCGTGTCGATGAACCCGCCGCACGTAACCGAATTCAGCGGCACGATCGGGCTGCCCGCGCCGTCCACCGAAGTACGCTTCAAGCGCGACGACGGCACGATCGCGCCGCTGGGCGAACCCGGCGAACTGCAGGTGCGCGGGCCGCAAGTCATGCGCGGCTACTGGCAGCGCCCGGAAGAAACCGCCAAGTCCATCGATGCCAAAGGCTGGTTCTCCACTGGCGACATCGGCGTGATGGACGCCAACGGCTACATCCGCCTGATCGACCGCAAGAAGGACATGATCCTGGTCTCGGGTTTCAATGTGTACCCGAACGAGATCGAAGACGTGGTAGCGCTGCACCCCGAAGTGCTGGAGGTGGCGGCCATTGGCGTGCCAGACCCGGTGGCTGGCGAACGCGTGAAGATCATCGTGGTGCCGCGCACCGGCGCACTGACCGAGCCCGCACTGCTCGAACACTGCCGCGCCCATCTGACCGGCTACAAGATGCCGCGCATCGTCGAGTTCCGCCACGAAGAGTTGCCCAAGTCGACGGTGGGCAAGATCCTGCGCCGCGAACTGCGCGATGCCGATCCGGACATCAAGCGCGCCCGCGCGCAGGCGCAGCAATAACAACATCACCGGAGACTTGTATGCGCTTGCGTACTCTCGCCCTGGCCATGGTACTGGCAGGCGCCGCACACGCCTGGGCCCAGCCCGCCACGCCGGATGCTTCCGTGCCTGCGGCAGCCGCACCGACGGCCACATCGCAATCGGCGGCCATCGGCAGCTTTGCCGCCATGGACATCGCCAGGCAGACGGCTTGGCTCGGCAGCCAGGTCCACGCCAACGCGTTTGCGGGCTGGTCTGACGAAGACGTCCTCGCCATGGCGCAGGCCATGAAGCCCGAAACACTGGTGCGCTGGCTCAAGGGCGAGGCGGCCAAGCTGCCCGAATATGAATACCGCATGCGCCGCCAGGAACGCGTGAAAGACCAGTGGCAAAGCCAGCCGGCGCTCATGCTCATCCGCTACCGCAACGCGCCCCGACAGGTCTACGCGCGCTGGCTCAAGGGCGGCTCGCACGCTGGTCAGGAAATCATCTATGACGAAACCGTGCGCAAGGACGAGATGTACGGCCACCTGGGCGGCCTCGTCGATTTCGTGGCGATCTGGAGCGCGCTGGATGGCTCGCTGGCCAGATCGCAGTCGAACCACACGGCACGCGAGCTGGGGCTGCAGTTCATCGTCGATACGCTCGAGCGCGACGGACGCGCCCACGTGGCAGCCGGCAGCAGCGGCAAGTTCAGTGAAGCCAAAATGGTGACCGAAGACGGTGAGCGCATGCTGCGGCTGACCTGGGATGCGCCAAGCGGACCACCCACGTTCTACGCCAAGCGCGTGCGCCTGTACTTCGACCTCAAAAACCCGTGGGTGCGCATTGAAGAAGCGTGGGATGAATCGGGCAATCAGCTCGAGAAAATCGTCATTGAGAGCGTGGCGCGCAAGACGTGGAGCGACCAGACTTTCAACCCGAAAAATCCGGAATACAAATTTTAGACAGCAGCCCGGAGACCGTTGTGGGCCAAGGCTCCGCCGACCGGTGGAGAGTATGAAACGAGACTAGGGGAAACCCCTTGTTGCGTGCGTACACGCTAGAGGAAAACTTCGATCGTCGCAGCGCAACCGAACAAAAGCGCTGCGTTATGCTGCGGAAACACAAATCGCCACACCAAGGCGTGATAACAATCCAATCCAGAGAGACAACCACATGAACCGCACCGCCCTCCGCCTTGCTGCAGCCCTTGCCTGCGCTGCCGCCAGCACCCTTGCTGCCCCCCTGGCTCACGCCCAATCCACCGCAGAGGCCAACGTGGCCGCAAGCGCCAGCAGCGGTAGCGGCAGTGGCATCAGCAGCAGTGGTGGCGGATTCAGCGGCTTCATGGACAACTACGTCTGGGGCCGCAACGTCATGGCACTGGGCTGGTTCTACATCCGCCCGATGGATTCGGCCACGCCGCTGACCACCACCACCAGCGCACTGGGCCTGGGCACCTACCAGTCGCCAGGAACTGACGTGAAAGTCAGTAACGCCAATACGCTGTCGCTCACGTTCACGCACTTCTTTACCGACAACATCGCCGGTACGTTCGTGGGTGGCGTGCCTCCCAAGTTCAACCTGTATGGCAGCGGCAATGTGATCGCGCCGGTGCCGGTTGTTGGGCCGCTGACGCTGATCAATCTGGGCCTGCCGCAAAACAACCCGGTCGCCACCGTGCGTGAATGGAGCCCGGCAATCGTCGCGCAGTACTACTTCGGCACCAAGGAAAGCAAGCTGCGCCCGTTTGTCGGCGCAGGCGTCAGCTACAACTTCTTCACCAACCTGAAGCTGAACCAGAACTTCGTCAACGGCCTGCAAAACCTGGGGCAGGTGCTGCAGCTCGGCATGGGCCAGGTTCCGACGGGCCCGGCCAAGGTGACGGCGGAAACGTCCAGCTCGTGGACGCCGGTCGCCAATGTGGGCGTGTCGTATGAGTTCGCCAAGAACTGGACCGCCATCGGCACGGTGTCATACCTGCCGCTGAAGACGACCTCCACCATCACGATCCGCAGCCAGCAAGGCCAGGTGCTGGCGGTCAACAAGACCGACATCAAGGTCGACCCGATCGTGTTCGGGCTGGCTGTGGGTTACAAGTTCTAAGCCGCAGAATTGCTCCATCGCAAAACGCCACCTCCGGGTGGCGTTTTTCATTGGGGCGCGACCCGATATCATGGCGGACTATTACGCGCCGATTTGCGCGCCGATTTCCGGATCCCTCGCCCCACACCCACGTCACATCCATGAGCCAGCCTTCCATCGCCATCGTCGGAGCCGGCATTGCCGGTGTTGCCTGTGCCAACGCGCTTGCCGCAGAAGGCATTGCCACCACGGTCTATGAGCGCGCGGGCGGTGTGGGAGGCCGGCTGGCCACCACGGTGCTACCCGAGTCCGCCCCTGCGTATGCGTTCGACCACGGCGCGCAGTCGTTCAACGTGCGCAGCGAGGCCTTCCGCCGCGCGGTAGATGCTGCTGGCCGTCAGGGTTCGGTGCTGCCGTGGCCCGCGCGCTGGGGCCATCGCACGGTCGACGCCCTGCAAGCCGATTCACGCGACGAAGCCCGTTACGTCGGCCTGCCCGGCATGGGCGCGCTGGTGCGCAGCCTGGCCGCGCCACTGGATGTGCGTTTCGGTCACGCCGTCACGCGTGTCGCGCACGATGGCCGGCGCTGGACGATTGAGCGCAACGGCACGGACACCGCCTACGCCGACATCGTCGCCCTGGCCTTGCCAGCGCCTGAACTGCCGGCGCTGTTTCATGGCGCCACGCCGGCGTCGCTGCAGGAAGCCATCGCCCCGGTGCATTACGCCCCGTGCTGGGCGCTGATGATGGGTTTTGCGCAACCGCTGGACCTGCCGTATGACGGCATCCGCATCGACGACGACATGCTCGCCTGGGCGGCCCGCGACAACACCAAGCCGGGGCGCGTCATGGTCGATGAATCCTGGGTGGTGCATGCGTCGCCGGGCTGGTCGGCAGCGCACGCTCAGGACACCCCCGAACAGGCGCTCCACGCCATGTACGCACGCTTTGCCGAAGCCTTCCCGGGCACGCCGCAGCCTGATGTGGTGGCCGCGCACCTGTGGCCGCACGCGCTGGTGGAGCAGTCCGCCGGCATGCCGTGCCACTGGGACGCCGCCGCCCGCCTGGGCGCCTGCGGTGACTGGTGCGAAGGCCCGCGCGTGGAAGCCGCGTTCCTGAGCGGTGTTGCACTGGCGGCCAAGATTGCCGAAGCGCTATAAGACTTGGCCCCGGAACGCTACAATATCGGGTTGTCTCGTGTTTCGTGTGCCGGGTCGCTCACCCGGCGGTGGCTTTCTTCTGACGACGCCATGCGCACCCGACGCCAAGTCCTCGCCCTCGCCTTTGCTGCCGTTACTGCGGCCGCGGCGCCGCTGCTGTCTCATGCGCAAGTGCTGCGTAACATTCCGGCGACGGCTCCGGCGGCCCAGTTGACCATCAATTCGGCCAACTCCGGCACGCTGAGTACCGGCAGCACCGGCGTCGTCCGTATCCTGCTGTTGGGCTTCGGGAGCACCAGCGCCGATATCCGCTTCGCCCCTGGCGTGCGGATTCTGTCGCTGGATGGGCGCCTGTTGCCGACCTCCACGGTGGTCGGCCAGACGTTCAAGGTGCGCTATCAGCTCGATCTGTATCAGCAGTTGCTGACCGCCTGGGTTGTCAGCGATGACGATTACAAGGCCGCGGTGGCTGCCCAAAATCAGGCGCAAACGCAGTCTCAGTAGTCAGAGCACCCCACGAAGCACGTGCCCCCAGGTCAACCACTGTGAACGGCACATGAAAAAAGTCTTCATCAAAACCTACGGCTGCCAGATGAACGAGTACGACTCGGACAAGATGTCCGACGTGCTCAACGCGGCTGAAGGCCTCGTCCCCACCGACACGCCCGAAGATGCGGACGTGATCCTCTTCAACACATGCTCCGTGCGCGAGAAAGCGCAGGAGAAGGTGTTCTCCGAACTCGGCCGCGTGAAGGCGCTCAAGGCGCTCAAGCCGGATCTCGTGGTCGGCGTGGGCGGCTGCGTGGCCAGTCAGGAGGGCGCCTCCATCGTGGCGCGCGCACCTTACGTAGACGTGGTGTTCGGCCCGCAGACGCTGCACCGCCTGCCGGAGCTGATCGCCGCGCGCCGCCGCACGGGCCGCTCGCAGGTCGACGTGTCGTTCCCCGAGATCGAAAAATTCGACCACCTGCCGCCTGCGCGCGTCGATGGCGCCACCGCTTTCGTGTCGATCATGGAAGGCTGCTCGAAATACTGTAGCTACTGCGTGGTGCCGTACACGCGCGGCGAAGAAGTCTCGCGCCCGTTCGACGACGTGCTTGCCGAAGTGGCCGGCCTGGCAGAACAGGGCGTGCGCGAAGTCACCCTGCTGGGCCAGAACGTGAACGCCTACATGGGCAAGATGGGCGACACGAGCGAGCGCGCCGATTTCGCGCTGCTGCTCGAATACGTGGCCGAGATTCCGGGCATCGAGCGCATCCGCTACACGACCAGCCACCCGAAGGAATTCAGCTCGCGCCTGATCGAGGCCTATGCCACCAACCCGAAGCTCGTCGACCACCTGCACCTGCCCGTGCAGCATGGCTCCGACCGCATCCTGATGGCGATGAAGCGCGGCTACACGGTGCTCGAATACAAGAGCAGCATCCGCAAGCTGCGCGCGATCCGGCCGAACATCTCGATCGCCACCGACTTCATCGTCGGCTTTCCTGGCGAGACCGATGCGGACTTCGCCAAGACGATGGACCTGATTCACGAGATCGGCTACGACACCTCGTTCAGTTTCATCTACAGCCCGCGCCCCGGCACGCCGGCCGCCAACCTGCACGACGATACGCCGCAGGCCGTCAAGCTCGAACGCCTGAAACATTTGCAGGCGACCATCGAAGAAAACGTAGCGCGCATCAGCCAAGGCATGGTCGGCAGCGTGCAGCGCATTCTGGTGGAAGGCCCGTCGCGCAAGGATCCGACCGAACTGCACGGCCGCACCGAGAACAACCGCGTCGTCAACTTCGCGCTGCCAGATCTGCCGCAGGCGCGCCGCGAACAGCTGATCGGCCAGATGCTGGACGTGCGCATCGTGCACGCCTTCCCGCATTCGCTGCGTGGCGAAGTGGCGGAACAGCGTACGGCCAGCGCGACTCACTGATCGTCAACACGACCTGACTTGATGAAACCAACCACCGCAGAATTCACAGCGCCGAAGAACGACAACACGCGCCTGCAGAACCTGTGCGGGCCGCTGGACGAGAACCTGCGCCAAATCGAGCAGGCGCTGGACGTGACCATCAACCGGCGCGGCAGCAAGTTCACCGTGCGCGGCGCCAACGCACAAGGCGCGGCCAACGCGCTGGAAACGTTCTACAACGCCGCGCGCGAGCCGCTGTCGGTGGACGACATCCAGCTCGGCCTGGTGGAAACCCGCCAGGTGGCCGCACACGGCGCTTACCTGCCGGAATCGAGCGCCGACGTGCCGGATGGCAATGATCTGTCGCCGGTGCTGCACACGCGCCGTACCGATCTGCATGGCCGCACACCGATGCAGCGCGAGTACCTGCGCAGCATCCTCTCGCACGACCTGTCATTTGGCATCGGCCCTGCGGGTACGGGCAAGACGTATCTGGCCGTGGCCTGCGCGGTGGATGCGCTGGAGCGCGACGCCATCAAGCGCATCGTGCTGACACGCCCGGCGGTGGAAGCTGGCGAGCGCCTGGGCTTCCTGCCCGGCGATCTCGCACAAAAGGTGGACCCGTACCTGCGTCCGCTGTACGACGCGCTGTACGACCTGCTTGGCTTCGACAAGACGCAGAAGATGTTCGAGCGCCAGATGATCGAAATCGCGCCGCTGGCGTACATGCGCGGGCGCACGCTCAATCACGCCTTCATCATCCTGGACGAAGCCCAGAACACCACGCCGGAACAGATGAAGATGTTCCTCACCCGGATCGGCTTCGGCTCCAAGGCGGTGATCACCGGCGACACAACGCAGATCGATCTGCCGCGCGGCCAGAAGAGCGGCCTGATCGAAGCGCAGCATGTGCTGCGTGACGTGCGTGGCGTGTCGATGACGCGCTTTACCAGCGTCGACGTGGTGCGGCACCCGCTGGTGGCCCGCATCGTCGAGGCCTATGACGAATTCCATGCCCAGCATAAAGATGCATAAGGACGCCTGAACGTGGCTAAAGCAAAGACCGATACCAAAGCAAAAACCAAGAAAACCCAACCCGCGGCGGCCGAGTCATTCGGCCCACGCGTCGACGTGTTCGACGCTCAAGGCAAACCCAAGACGGTCGACGCCAGCGCGCTGCGCATCGCATTTGCCGATGGCCGCAGCCTGATCCTCGGTCTGCCGAATACCGTGGACGGGCCGATCACCCTGGTTGCCGAGCACGCCGACGCCGACATGCACGCCATGCTCTCGCTGCGCCCCGAGCACCACGACAGCATCACGTTGCGCATCGAAACCCAGGCCGCTGAGTTGGCAGACTCCACGGAAGAAGCCTTCGATGACGACACTGCCGGCGCCGAGATGCTCACGCTCGACCTGACGGTGCAGTACGGCGACGAACTCAAGGCTGCCGCTCGCAAGGCATTGCCGAAAGAACGCGACATCGAGGCGTGGATCGCCCCCGCGCTGTTTGCCGATGCGCAACTCAACGTGCGCTTCGTCGGCGAAGAAGAAGGTCGCACGCTCAACCGCACCTACCGCAGCAAGGACTACGCCACCAACGTACTGACCTTCTCGTACGCAGAGAGCGCAGAAGACCCGGTCTCCGCCGACATCGTGCTGTGCTGCGCGGTGGTCGAAAAGGAAGCGAAGGAACAGAAGAAGCCGCTGCTCGCACACTACGCGCATCTGATCGTGCACGGCGCGCTGCACGCCCAGGGCTACGACCACGAAGACGCGGCCGATGCAAAGGAAATGGAAGGCATCGAAACGGAGATCCTCCGCGACCTCGGTTTTGCCGATCCGTACGCAGATCGTTAAAGCGCCACGCGCTTGATGTTCAGACGCCGGCTTCGCGCCGGCGTTTTGCTTTTTCATGTTCCATTCTTGCAGCATGCCGTTTCAACGGTGAATCAACCCGTATTGACACAAACCCAGTCCTGACAACGTTTTACGGGTTCTCCTCCGCCATTCGGCGCATGCTCGCGCCGTTCGAATCGCGCATACACGTCGCACAGGCCGTCCGCCATCCGGGACCCTTGCTGCTCTCCGTATGGCGCATGGGTTTTGCCGTAGCGATTTCTATCCTCCACGCATAAGCCGCCGCTCGAGCGCGCTTCACGAATTCGGCGCAAACGAGCGCCATCGGCCAGCCCGCGCACAGACGGGCAAGGCCACGCGGGGAGGTCATCATGCGTCAACGCTTCATGGATAGCATTCCGTGGGCCACGCTGCTGCTTGGCGTGGGTGTCGGCACGGCGCTCGCGGTCACGCCGCGCATCGCACACGCTGATCACAAGCAATCATGCTATGCGGGCATCGTCGTCGTCTTCGACGGCGCCTGGCATCCGGGCGCGGTGGTCGGCTGCCGCACGGTCAACATCTCGGACAGCAACAACGTGATCGGCGCAGAAGTGAACCTGATGGTCGCGCAAGGCACCATCCGGCCGCGTGTGCAGGCGGTGGTGGGCAGCACGAGCGTGCAGGCACTCATTGGTGGCGGCTACGACTTTGCGAGCAGCAAGGCGCTGGTGGGCGTCGGAGCCACGGGCGACCACTGGCTCGCTGGCGTCGACATGGAAATCGCCGGACGTTGGACAGCCTACGGCGGCGCGAGCACGCTGGGCCGGTATCACAGCAATTCGCATCCCGCAGACCCGGCACCAGCCGCAACCACGCCGACGAGCAACAACGACGCACCGCCACCCACCGGCAACAACACGCCGCCGTCCAAGCCCAGTCCCACACCGGCACCAGCACCGGCACCTGGCGCATCGCCCAGCCCCGGCCCCGCTCCGGCCCCAACACCCAGCCCCGGGCCGAGTCCATCGCCAACCCCGAGTCCGACGCCTGCTCCAACGCCAACGCCAACCCCGAGTCCGAGTCCGACGCCAACGCCTGCCCCAACGCCCACGCCGAGCCCATCGCCAGTCCCTTCGCCGTGCGGAAGCTGCCACGGCGGCGGTCACCACCACGGGCACCACCATGATCACGACCACGATCATGACCACGATCATGACCACGGTGGTCATCACGGCGGTGAACATGACCATGGTGGCAATGGCAACCACGACGGTGACCACGATCACGGCGGCGATGGCAACCATGGTGGCGACCACGATCATGGCGGCAACGGCAATCACGGCGGTGACCACGATCATGGCGGCGATGGCAATCACGGTGGCGACCACGACCATGGCGGCAACGGCAACCACGGCGGTGATCACGATCACGGCGGCGATGGCAACCATGGTGGCAATCACGATCATGGCGGCGATGGCAACCACGACGGTGATCGCAACCACGACGGTGATCGCGACCACGGCGGTGACGGCAACCACGGCGGTGACCACGACCACGGCGGTGACGGCAACCATGGCGGTGACCACGATCATGGCGGCGGCGGCGACGACCCTGGCGGACACAGCCCGCATCACGGTCAGGGCGATGGCGACCACGGCCAGAACGACAATCACCAAGGCAACGAAGGCAGCAACACGCACGGCAACGGCCAGCAACGCGGCGGCGACGGCGGACGCGACTGACCGCTCCCCCTTCGGCAGATCGTCCGTCCTTAACGCGCCCGAACCCGGCCTCCAGATGTGAAATAAACCGCACTTCAGGAGGCCGGGCGGCCACCCCGCGTCATCGGGACGGCAGGGCTTTTGGTGTATGCTGGGCCGATGTTTAACGACGCGCGACCGCGCCATGAATGATCCGTATCCCAGTCCGAAGCCAGCCGACAAACCCCGTACGCTGCTGGAACGCCTGACCGACCTCATCTCGCCCGAGCCCGAATCGCGGGCCGAGCTGCTCGAAATCCTCCAAGACGCCCATGCGCGCAACCTGATCGACGCCGACTCCTTGTCGATGATCGAAGGCGTCTTCCAGGTCTCAGACCTGTGCGCGCGCGACATCATGATCCCGCGCGCGCAGATGGATGCGCTCAACATCGCCGACGCGCCGTCAGAATTCATCCCGTTCGTGCAAGAAGCCGCGCATTCGCGCTTCCCCGTCTACGAGGGCAGCCGCGACAACATCATCGGCATCCTGCTCGCCAAGGACCTGCTGCGCTTCTACACCGACGAACGCTTCGACGTGCGCGACATGCTGCGCCCGGCCGTGTTCATCCCCGAATCCAAGCGACTGAACGTGCTGTTGCGCGACTTCCGCGTCAACCGCAACCACATCGCCATCGTCGTTGACGAATACGGCGGGGTGGCCGGCCTCATCACCATCGAAGATGTGCTCGAACAGATCGTCGGCGACATCGAGGACGAATACGACTTCGACCAGGAAGAAGACAACATCCTGCCGACCGCCGACGGCCACATGCGCGTGCGCGGGCTGACCGAAATCAGCCAGTTCAACGAAGCCTTCGGCACGCATTTTTCCGACGAAGACGTCGATACCGTGGGCGGGCTGCTGTCCAACCACCTGGGCCGCGTGCCGCACCGTGGCGAGAAGATCGTCATGGGCACGCTGCAGTTCGACGTGCTGCGCGCCGATGCGCGCCAGGTGCAGGTGCTGCTCGTGCGCCGCCTCACCACGCCGGCCGGCGGCAATGCCACGGCCGACACTTCTGGTTCCCACCCCGCCTGATCTTTCCGTGCCCGCTCAGTTCTCTTCCCCTGCCGCACCGTCCCGTCGGCAGGACGCCCAAGCTGTGCCGCTCGCGCGGCTGCGCTTTGCAATGCCTGTGGCAGCGCTGCTTGGCGTCATGCATACGCTGTCGTTCGCGCCGAACCACTGGTGGTGGCTGCAGATCCTTTCGTTGACGGGGCTGGCCGCGCTCGTGCAGCGCGCGCCGCGCTTGCGTGATGCGGCATGGGTTGGCTATGCCTTCGGACTCGGCTGGTTCCTCTCGGGCGTCTGGTGGCTCTATATCAGCATGCACGTCTACGGCGACATGCCGGCATGGATGGCGGCGCTGGCCGTGCTGCTGTTCGCCGGCTATCTGGCGCTGCATCCAGCGCTGGCGGTGTGGGCATGGCAGTGGCTAACGCGACGCGGACGGTGGTCCGGTACCGCATCCGCGCTGGTATTTGGCGCGGCATGGGCCGTCACGGAGTGGCTGCGCGGCACGGTCTGGACGGGCTTTCCCTGGATCAACGGCGGCTACGCTCACACCGATGGCCCGCTGGCCGGCTACGCGCCGCTGGTGGGCGTATACGGAATCGTGCTGATCGCAGCCGTGCTGGCTGGTCTGCTGTGCGTCGCGGCCGAGCGACGCCTGCACTGGCTGGCGGGCATCGCCGGTGCGCTCGTGCTGGTGGCCGGCTGGCCCCTGCACGGCATTGCGTGGACGCAACCGGTGGGCAAGCCCATTTCCGTACGCCTCTTGCAGGGCAATGTGCCGCAGGACGTGAAGTTCCAGCAGACCGGCATCGAGCGCTCGCTGGAGCTGTACACCAAGATGGTCACCGAGAAGCCCGCGCAACTCGTGGTCACGCCCGAGACGGCCTTCCCGATCATGATTCAGGAGATGCCGCAGGAGATCGCGCTGGCCATCCGCACTTATGTGGATACCACCGGCTCCAGCGTGCTCTTTGGCGCCGCCAGCGAGGACTCGCGTGTCGACTACACCAACAGCGTGTTCGGCGTCGGCCCGCAACTCCAGGGCGTGTACCGCTACAACAAGCACCACCTCGTGCCCTTCGGCGAGTTCATCCCCTTCGGCTTCCACTGGTTCGTCAACATGATGAACATGCCGCTGGGCGACTTCCGGCGCGGCCTGCCCGTGCAGCCGCCCATGGCGGTGGCCGACCAACGCGTCGCACCCAACATCTGCTACGAGGATTTGTTTGGCGAGGAAATTGCCGCATCGCTGCGACATGCGGATCAGCCCGCCACGATGCTCGCCAACGTGACGAACCTTGCGTGGTTTGGCGACACGATCGCGTTGGACCAGCACCTGCAGATCTCGCGCATGCGCGCACTGGAAACGGGCCGTCCGATGCTGCGCGCCACCAACACGGGAGCGACCGCCGTGGTGCGGCCGGACGGCAGCGTACAGGCCCGCCTGCCCGTCTTCACGCTTGGCACGCTGCAGACTGACGTGCAGGGCATGCAAGGCTTGACGCCATTCGTGCGTGCCGGCAACGCGCCTGCACTGGCCCTGGGCGCGCTGGTTCTGCTGGTGGCATTCGTGCGCCGCCGCCGGGCATCGGCAGATTGATCGTTCAGCGTCCGGAGGGCTTTCGAGCCACTTTCCGGAGTCGCTGACAAAAAACGCTAAAATTCAACGTTTTACGGCGGGCACGGAGCCAGGCGCTTCTCGTGCCCGCCGCTGCATTCCACCGTCGCGCGGCGCAACGCACGTTCCGTGCCGCCGCGGACCACCGGGTACCACCATGCTCACCTTCCAGCAACTCATTCTCAAGCTGCAGTCGTACTGGGACGCCCAGGGCTGCGCCCTGCTGCAGCCGATCGACCTCGAAGTCGGCGCCGGCACGTCGCACGTGCACACCTTCCTGCGCGCGATCGGCCCTGAGCCGTGGCGTGCCGCCTACGTGCAACCGTCGCGCCGCCCCAAGGACGGCCGCTACGGCGAGAATCCGAACCGCCTGCAGCATTACTACCAGTACCAAGTGGTGCTCAAGCCGGCACCGGAAAACATCCTCGATCTGTACCTCGGTTCGCTGGAAGCGCTGGGCCTGGACCTGAAGCAGAACGACGTGCGCTTTGTCGAAGACGACTGGGAAAACCCCACGCTCGGCGCCTGGGGCCTGGGCTGGGAGGTGTGGCTCAACGGCATGGAAGTCACGCAATTCACGTACTTCCAGCAAGTCGGCGGCCTCGACTGCAAGCCTGTGACCGGTGAGATCACCTACGGCATCGAACGTCTGGCGATGTACCTGCAGCAGGTCGAGAACATCTACGACCTGGTCTGGACGGAGTGGGAAGAGCCGGGCCCGAATGGCCCCGTGAAGCGCCGCCTGACCTACGGCGACGTCTATCACCAGAACGAAGTCGAGCAATCGACGTACAACTTCGAGCAAGCCGACACGACTGTGCTGTTCCGCCGCTTTGCCGAGCACGAAGCCGAAGCCAAGCGCCTGATGGGCGTGCGCGCAGAAGGTGACGCCGCCGCCGAGGGCGACGCACCTGTCGTGCAACTGGCCCTGCCCGCCTACGAGCAAGTGCTCAAGGCCGGCCACACCTTCAACCTGCTGGACGCACGCGGCGCGATTTCGGTGACGGAGCGCGCAGCCTACATCGGCCGTATTCGCAACCTGTCGCGTCTGGTCGCGCAGGCCTACTACGACTCGCGCGAGCGCCTGGGCTTCCCGATGTGCGGCACGGCCGCTGCCGCCGCCAAGACCACGGAGGCCGCATGACGGCCAACCGAGCACGGCGTGGCCTGGCGCTGCTGACGGCAGCGTCCATGGCCGCGCTGGCGCTACCGGCGAGCGTCGCGCAAGCGGCGCGGCATCGCACGTCCAAGGCGGCATCGACAGAGAAGGTTTTTGTCGTGCCCAGCACCCTGACGCAGCTTTGCGTGGCCGATTCCAAGCCGCTTCAGCAAGCGCTGAGCACGGCGTGGACGCCGCCGCCGCCGTCGATCGATCAATGGACGAGCTTGGTGCGCACGATGGCCTGCGACCTGTCCGGCGCGCGTGACCTCGGCTGGCATCGCGTGCCGTTGCGCACGTATGCGACGGCCCTGCGCTTCCCGCTCACGTGGGTGGAGTGGCAAGGCACCGGCGCAAAGGCACAGCGCCGTGCGCGCGTGTTCCGCTCGGCGGGGCAACTGCCGAGCCGTCTGGAATTCAACGTGTCCGGCACGCTGCAAGAGGTGCGTTACGACGCGCGACGCGGCTTGCTGTCGGCCCGCTTCCTGCGCCGCGATGCGGCTGCGCCCGGCACCACCCCTGCGCCGATTGCGCCGCCTCCGCCGCCGGGCCAGTGCGCCGGCACGCAATTGCAGTTCCAGCAGCAGAACGGCGTGTGGCTGCTGTCAGGCGTGGAGCCCGTGCCCGGCTCGCCCTGCTGATCACTGAACCGAACAACACAACGTACCGCCGCAACTGATCTGAACACCAAGCGGCGCAGAACAACGACGTCACCGATTCAAACGCTATGTCCACCCTCCTGATCGAACTGCTGACCGAAGAACTGCCGCCCAAGGCGCTGGCCCGCCTGGGCGAGGCGTTTGCGCGCGGCCTGTTTGACGGTCTGTCGGCGCAAGGCCTGCTCGAAGAGGGCGCCGCCGTGGAAGGTTTTGCCACGCCGCGTCGCCTGGCTGCATCGATCACCGGCGTGCGCCGCACCGCGCCCGATCGCGAGCTGCGCGAGAAGGTGCTGCCCGTGACCATCGCCTTCGATGCCGAGGGCAAGCCTGCCGCGCCGCTCGTCAAGAAGCTGGCTGCGCTGGCCAAGACCGTGGGCGTGGACGCCATCGCGCCCGAATCGCTCGAACGCGCACCTGACGGCAAGGCCGAAGCGCTGTTCTATCGCTATACCGCGCGCGGCGCCGTGCTGGCCGACGGCCTGCAGACTGCACTGTCGCAGACCATCGCCAACCTTCCGATCCCGAAGGTGATGACGTATCAGCGCCCGAACGGCGAGAACGTTCAGTTCGTGCGCCCCGCACACAAGCTGATCGCACTGTTCGACAGCGAAGTCATCCCTGTCAGCGCATTTGGCCTGCAAGCGGGCAACGTGACGCTGGGCCACCGTTTCCTGTCGGCCGGCGAAATCGTCATCAAAGACGCTACATCGTATGCGAGCGCGCTGGAGTCGCAGGGCAAGGTCATCGCCAGCTATGGCAAGCGCAAGGAAGCCATCCGCGCCGAACTGCTCAAGACGGCCGGCGCCGATACGGTGGTCATGCCCGAAGCGCTGCTCGATGAGGTGAACGCGCTGGTCGAATGGCCTGTGGTCTACCCTTGCCATTTCGAGGAAGCCTTCCTCGCCGTGCCGCAGGAGTGCCTGATCCTGACCATGCAGACCAACCAGAAGTACTTTGCACTGACCGATGCACAAGGGCACCTGCGCAACCGCTTCCTGATCGTCTCGAACATCGCCACGGGCACGCCCGAGGCCATCATTCAAGGCAACGAACGCGTGGTCCGCCCGCGCCTGGCCGACGCCCGCTTCTTCTTCGAGCAGGACAAGAAAAAGCCGCTGGCCGATCGTGTGCCGTTGCTTTCGCGCGTGGTCTATCACAACAAGATCGGCACGCAGCTTGAGCGTGTGTCGCGCCTGCAGGCCATCGCCGGCCAACTGGCCGAGAAGCTCGGCGCGGATGTGGCACACGCCTCGCGCGGCGCGTTGCTGGCCAAGGCCGATCTGCTGACCGACATGGTGGGCGAGTTCCCCGAGCTGCAGGGCACGATGGGCACTTACTACGCCCGCCACGATGGCGAGCCCGACGACGTGGCGCTGGCCTGCTCCGAGCATTACCAGCCGCGCTTTGCCGGCGATGCGCTGCCCAGCACCGCCACCGGTACCGCGGTGGCACTGGCCGACAAGCTGGAAACGCTGGTCGGTATCTGGGGCATCGGCCTGCAACCCACGGGGGAGAAAGACCCGTTCGCGCTGCGCCGCCACGCCCTGGGCATCCTGCGCATGCTGATCGAAAAGCCGCTCGCGCTCACGATCGACGATGCCCTGCAGATTGCCGCTGCCAGCTTCGACGGCATCGCCGCTGTCAAACCGGACCTGGCCGCCATCTCCGACTTCCTGTACGACCGCCTGCGCGGCTACCTGAAGGACAAGGGCTACAGCACCAACGAGGTGGAAGCCGTGGTGAGCCAGCGGCCGCAGCGGCTGGACGACATCGTCGCGCGCCTCGAAGCCGTGCGCGCCTTTGCTGCCCTGCCACAGGCAGAAGCGCTGGCCGCCGCCAACAAGCGCATCACCAACATCCTGAAGAAGACCGACGTGGCCATTGGCGCCGTGCAGCCGCAACTGCTCAAGGAAGACGCCGAGCGTGCGCTGCACCAGGCCGTGGCTTTGTCGGAGCCACAAGTGCACGATGCCTTCGCACGCGGCGATTTCACCACCGCGCTCAAGACGCTGGCTGGCCTGCGCGAAGCGGTCGACACTTTCTTCGACGGCGTGATGGTGATGGCCGACGACACCGCGCTGCGCGACAACCGCCTCGCGCTGCTGGGTGAACTGCACGGCTTGATGAACCGCGTCGCGGACATCTCCAAGCTGGCCGCCTGATCGGCACCCCAAGCACCGTTCGGAGCCCACCATGCCCCATGTTCCCAAACTGGTGATTCTCGACCGCGATGGCGTCATCAACCGCGACAGCGACCAGTTCATCAAGTCGCCAGACGAGTGGATCGCCCTCGACGGCAGCCTGGAAGCCATTGCCGAGCTGAACCAGGCCGGCTACCAGGTGGTGGTGGCAACCAACCAGTCGGGCATCGGACGCGGCCTGTTCGAGGCCGCCGCGCTCAACGCCATGCACGAGAAGATGTACAAGGCGCTGGCCACCTACGGCGGGCGCGTCGATGCCGTCTTCTTCTGCCCGCACACCGCCGCCGATGCGTGCGAGTGCCGCAAGCCCAAGTCCGGCATGCTCCGCGAGATTGCACGCCGCTTCGACATGGACCTGACGGGCGTGCCGGTCGTGGGTGACTCGCTGCGCGATCTGCAAGCCGGCGTCGAAGTCGGCGCCGTACCGCACCTCGTACTGACCGGCAAGGGCGCCAAGACCCGCGATGCCGGCGACCTGCCCCCAGGCACCCAGATTCATGAGGACCTGCGTGCGTTTGCGCGTGCGCTGCTATCCCCTGCGCCCCAGGGCACGCCCACGCGCGCCCCTTGAATTCGCCCCCAATGACTTTTATCCGTTCGCTGCTGTACCTGGTTTTCTTGATCGTCTGGACACCGATTTATGCGGTGGCCTGCTTCATCGTCTTTCCGTTCATGAACCCGCACCGCCGCTTCTGGATGGTGTCCGGCTGGACGAAGTCTGCCATCTGGATGGCGCGCTGGCTGCTCGGCATCCGCTGGCAATACGAGGGCTGGGAGAACATCGAGGAAGCCGTCGCCACCAACAAGCAGGTGGTGCTGCTTTCCAAGCATCAGTCGGCGTGGGAAACCATGGCCTATGTTGCGACCATGCCGCGCCCGCTGTGCTACGTGTTCAAGCGCGAGCTGCTGTATGTACCGTTCTTCGGATGGGCGCTCGGCATGCTCAAGATGGTGCACATCAACCGCAAGGACGGCGCCAATGCGTTCACCTCGGTCGCGCGCCAGGGCAAAGAGCGCCTTGCAGACGGCGCATGGGTGATCATGTTTCCGGAAGGCACGCGCACGCGCTCGGGCGACCCGAAGCCGCGCTACAAGAGCGGCGGTGCGCGCTTTGCCGTGGATACCGGCGCATGGGTCATTCCCATCGCGCACAACTCCGGCCGGGTGTGGCCGCGCAATTCGTTCCTGAAGCATCCGGGCTTGATCACGCTGTCGGTCGGGCCAGCCATTTCGAGCGCCGGCAAGACCAGCGACGAACTCAACCGCGAAGTCGAAGCGTGGATCGAAGCAGAAATGCGTAGAATCGACGCCGATAGCTACCGCGAGCACGCATGAAACTGCTGCGCCCACCGACTTCACCCACCACCGCCGACAGCGTCCAGCTTGAGCTGCCGCTGCTCGCGCCCGAAGCCCCGTCGCCTTCGCAGCCGCCTGACGCGTCCCTCCTCGCCCCGCCCGCACTCGACTTTTCCACCGCACCGCTCGGCCCCAACCAGCGCCGTCTGACGCTGGGCGAGCGCGCGCTCATCTATAACCTCAAGCGTTCGTCGCGGCGCACCATCGGCTTTGTCATCGACGACCGCGGCCTGTCGATCACGGCACCGCGCTGGGTCACACTCGCCGAGATCGAGCACGCCATCGCCGAAAAGCAGAAGTGGATCTTCGCCAAGCTGGCCGAATGGCGCGCGAACGCCGCACGCCGCATGCTGCCGCCCATGGAGTGGCAGGACGGCGCCGCGCTGCCGTTCCTCGGCAAAACGATCACGCTTAAGCTGGAATCGCCCATCGGCGCGTTGATGTTCGATGCCGACGCCAGCATGCTGCACCTGGGCCTGCCGCCCAGCACCACCGAGCAGCAGATCAAGGACCGCGTACAAGGCTGGCTGCAGACGCAGGCGCGACGCCTCTTCGGCGAACGGCTTGAGGTGTATGCCGAGCGCCTGGGCGTGCGGCACAGCGCGTATGCGCTGTCCTCAGCGGCCACGCGGTGGGGAAGCTGCACCGCCGACGGCAAAATCCGTCTGAACTGGCGCCTCGTGCATTTCCCGCTGAGTCTGATCGACTACGTGGTTGCGCATGAGCTCGCGCATCTCAAGGAAATGAACCACAGCCCGCGCTTCTGGGACACGGTGGAGTCGATCTTCCCTGAGTTTCGTGAGGCGCGCGAACAACTGCGCTCGCATCCGCCGGAATACTTGCCGGCATTCTGATTCGCCTCGCCCCCGCCGCAACGGCGTAAGAGGGATGCGGCTGCAGCAAAAACTCCTCGCCTGCACGCTCCGCCACACCCTCCTACAATATGGCCTTCCGCAGTCCCCCAGGAAGGAAATCCCATGCGAATGCTCCACACCATGCTGCGCGTCGGCGACATGCAGCGATCGATCGACTTCTACACCAAGGTGCTCGGCATGCAGCTGCTGCGCACCAGTGATAACCCGGAATACAAATACTCCCTCGCGTTCGTCGGCTACGGCCCGGAGGCCGGCAACACCGTCATTGAGCTGACCTACAACTACGGCGTGAGCGAATACGACCTCGGCTCAGCGTTCGGCCACCTTGCCATCGAGGTCGACAATGCCGCGCAAGCCTGCGACCAGATCCGCAACGCGGGCGGCAAGGTCACGCGCGAAGCCGGCCCGGTCAAGGGCGGCAGCACCATCATTGCGTTTGTGGAAGATCCGGACGGCTACAAGATCGAGCTGATCCAGGCGCGCTCGATGCCCGATGGCAACCGCCACTGACGCCCTCCGCCGGCCGCTGGACGGCACCGCCATCGGCCTGATGGTGGTGCTATGCATGTGCTGGGGCTTTCAGCAGGTCGCCATCAAGGTGGCCGCGCACGACGTGGGCCCCGTCATGCAGGCTGGCGTGCGTTCGGCAATTGCGTCAGTCCTGGTGTTCGCATTTGCGCTCTGGCGCGGCACGTGCCTCTCGTTGCGCGACGGCACGCTGGCCGGCGGCCTGATAGCCGGCGTGCTGTTCGGCGTCGAGTTCCTGTGCATCTTCATCGGCCTTGGCTACACGACCGCTTCGCGCATGGCGGTGTTCCTCTACACCGCCCCTATCTTCACCGCGCTCGGCCTGCATTTCTTTGTGCCGGGGGAGCACCTGCGCCCGCGCCAGTGGGCGGGCATCGGCATTGCGTTTGCGGGGATCGTGCTGGCGTTTGCCGACGGTGTCCTGCACCCGGCGGCCGGGCCGTCGACCTCGTTGGGCGACGCGCTGGGCGTGGTGGCAGGCGCGCTGTGGGGCGCGACGACCCTCGTCGTGCGGGCAAGCAAGCTCTCCGAAGCACCGGCGGCGAAGACGCTGCTGTACCAATTGGCCGTCTCGGCCGTGCTGCTGCTGTTGATGGCCGCCGGCACCGGCCAGGTCTTTACCGCGAACCTCACGCCCACGGCGCTGGCCAGCCTTGCTTACCAATCCGTGCTGATTGCATTCGCCAGTTACCTGACGTGGTTCTGGCTGCTGCGCCGCTACCTGGCGTCCCGGTTGTCGGTGTTCTCGTTCCTGACGCCGCTGTTTGGCGTGGCGTTTGGCGTGCTGCTGTTGCACGAGCCGGTGGGCCTGCGGTTTGCGCTGGCGGCGGTGCTCGTGCTGTCGGGCATCCTGCTGGTCAATCTTCGCTAAGAGCGGAAACGCTGCCGGCGATGCGGTTGGCCGGCAGCGCATTCGCCACCGCCACGAATTCTTCTACCGGCACTTCTTCTGCGCGGCGGCCCAGATCAAAGCCAAGCGCTTCGAAATCGATCACGTCGCGCAGCGCCCCCAGCGTGTTGCGCAGCACCTTGCGCCGCTGCGAAAACGCCATCGTCACCACCGTGCCCAGCGCGCGCATGTCGACCGGCGCATACGGCGATTTATCGGCCGGCCAGGGAATCATCCGCACCACCGCTGAATCCACCTTGGGCGGTGGGTTGAACGAGCCCGGCGGCACATCCAGCACCAGCTCCATGTAGTAGCGCACCTGCAGCATCACCGACAACCGGCTGAACGCCTTGCTACCCGGCGCGGCCACCATGCGCTCAACCACCTCTTTCTGCAGCATGAAATGCTGATCGCGCACACGATCGGCGAACGTAGCCAGATGGAACAGCAGCGGGCTCGAGATGTTGTACGGCAGGTTGCCGACGATGCGCAGCGGCCGGTCTGCCTCCACCAGCGATCCGAAATCAAACGCGAGTGCATCACCTGCATGCACGATCAGCCGATCGCCGAAACGCTTCTGCAAGCGCGCGACGAGGTCACGGTCCAGCTCGACGACCTGCAGCGTGCGCACGCGCTCCATGAGCGGCACGGTGAGCGCGCCCAGGCCCGGGCCGATCTCGACGAGCACATCGTCGGGCTTCGGATCAATGGCGGCAACAATGGCGTGGATCACGCCGTCATCGACCAGGAAGTTCTGGCCGAAGCGCTTGCGGGCCTGGTGCCCCTGGTGAACGCCGGTCGTGGATCGTGCCATTGCGAACTCGAAATCGAAAAGGTGAAGAAACTCAGGAACGTACCGTGTGCCGCGCCATGGCGATGGCGGTATCGATCGCCTCGATCATGCTGCCGAACTCGGCGCGACCCGTGCCCGCCAGGTCCAGCGCCGTACCGTGGTCCACCGACGTGCGCACGAACGGCAGGCCCAGCGTGATGTTCACGCCATGCCCAAAGGTGCCGTACTTGAGCGGCGCCAAGCCTTGGTCGTGGTACATCGCCAGCACGCAATCGGCGTCTGCCAAAAGGCGCGGCTGGAACAGCGTATCGGCTGGATACGGACCGCGCGCATCGATTCCGCGCGCACGCGCACGCGCGATGGCAGGCTCGATCACCTCGAGCTCTTCGCGGCCGAGGTGACCTGATTCACCCGCATGCGGATTCAACCCCGTCACGAGGATGCGCGGTGCGGTCAAGCCGAAGCGTGTGCGCAAATCTCGCTGCACGATGTCGAGCGTTTCGTCGAGCACTGCGGGCGTGATGGCTTCCGGCACCTCGCGCAGCGGCAAATGCGTCGTCGCCAGCGCGACGCGCAGCATGGCGTTGTCGTGCGCCGGCTGCGGGCCGGCGAGCATCATCACCACGCGCGGCGTGCGGCTGCGCTCCGCCAGGTATTCGGTGTGGCCGGTAAACGGCACGCCTGCGTCGTTGATCGTGCTCTTCTGCACCGGCGCCGTGACCATCGCGTCGTAACGGACGCCCTCCGCCGTGCCAACCTGGCAGCCGTCGATGGCTGCATCGAGCAGGTCCAGCACATAGGGACCGTTGGCGGCATCAAGCACGCCAGCGCGCACCGGCGCACCCAGCGGGCGCTCCACAATAGTCAGCGCCGTGGAGGCAACGCGCCAGAAATCGCCCTGCCCGATCGCATCAGCGCGCGCCTGCAGCAATGCCGCGTCGCCAATCACGTGCCACTGCACATCGGCGTAGCGCGGCGACGCCTGCCGCGCCAAATGCAGCAACGCGGCCACGGTGATGTCGGGGCCGATACCGGCAGGTTCTCCGGTGGTGATGGCAATGTTCAGCATGCAGCGCTTTCCTGCAATGATTTCCGATCGGTCTAGAAACGCCACGGCCGCCCGCAGGCGGCCGTGAGCGATGCGGATCTCCGTAGCTTACTGCTGACGGTTCACACGATATTCCACGTGTGCCGAGTCGCGCAGCTCACGCAGCCAATCTTCATAGGCGGCCTGCACCTTCTGCTCGCGAATCACAGAGCGTGCGTAGTCGCGCTGGCGATCTCCCGACACCTCGGCCTCGCGGCGGCCTTCCACTTGGATCAGATGCACTCCGAACTGGCTCTGCACCGGCTGCGATACATCGCCCGGCTTGAGCTGGTTCATCGCCTGCTCGAATTCCGGCACGAGCTGACCCGGGGACACCCAGCCCAGCTCGCCACCCGCACCGGCCGAACCGTCCTGCGAATACCGGCGTGCCGCATCGCCAAAGTCATAGCCGTGGACGATCCGATCACGCAGGCCCACCAACTGGCGGCGCGCGTCGTCCGCGGACATCGTCGGACCGGTCTTGATCAGGATGTGACGCACTTGCGTCTGCTGCACCTTGGCGGCAATCGCCGTGCTCGGTGCACGCTTCTCCAACAGCTTGATCACGTGATAGCCGGCCGGGCTTTCTACCACTTGGCTCGCTACTTGGCCGGCCTTCATGTCGACCACGGCGTTGGCAAACACTGCCGGCAAGCGACCGATCGGACGCAGCCCAAGTTCACCGCCTTGCGAGGCATCCGGCGCGCCAGAATTGTCACGGGCCAGCTTGGCGAAATCCGCACCGCCCTGTGCCTGTTTGAGCAGAGCCTCGGCCTTGCTGCGCGCTGCGGCCTTCTCGGCATCCGTGGCGCCTTCGGCGACCGGCACGAGAATCTGCGCGACGTTGTATTGCTGCTCGCCAGCCGGGGCCGTCCCGCCGCCCTGCTGCGCCAGATAGTTGTCGATCTCGCCGTCGTAGACCTGCACCTTGGAGTCGACCTCACGCTCACGCAGGCGAGCCAGCAGGATTTCCTGACGCAGGTCGTCGCGGTACTTGTCGTACGTCATGCCGGCGTCCTTCAGCTTGCTCTTGAGCTGCGGCACGGACAGGTTGTTGCGCTGGGCCACGCTTTCCACGGCACGATCCACATCGGCGTCGGACACGCGGATGCCGCTTTCCTTGGCGGTCTGCGCCTGCACGCGCTCCAGGATCAGTTGCTCAAGCACTTCGCCGAGCATATCTGCGCGCGGCGGCAGCGGACGATTCTGCGCGCGGAACGTGCGCTCAACCAGATCCGCGCGGTTGAGCAGTTCGCGGCGGGTGATGACGTCGGTGTTGACCACGGCCACCACCTCGTCGACCAACTGGCTGCGCGGCGCACCCGGAGCCGTCGGCTCGGGCAGTGTGCCCTGCAGCAGCGGCTGGCTCGGGGACGAACCCGGGTTGGCGAAGATGCCGCGCACCGGTGCGCTCTTCTTTGCCGGTTGCGCCTGCTGCGCGTGGACGGCTGGCGACAGCGTGGTCCCCGCCATCAGCGCGACCAGCACGCCGGTGGCAACACGCAAGCGGCCCAGAGGAGCCACACGCGTGGCGAAAGCGGTTGATTGGAAAGCCATGATGTCGTTATTCATATTGATCCAGCACGGACGGCGTGATCGGCTGTGCGGTCACCGGCTGGTAGCCGGGCACGTTCAGACGAATCACGTCGATCGGATTGTTCCCCACCTTCGACAAACCCTTGAATTCGATCTGGGCAAAGATATGCGTCGTATAGCCCGAAACCGCATTGCTGTAGCGCTGTACCGCCAGTCGGCCGACCCAGCAGTCCGCCACATATTCAAGGCCAAGCAGCATATCCGATGGCTTGCGCGCATCCAGGTCGTAGCCGATGCGGCCCAGACCGTAGAGGCGCCGTGTAATCGGCCACTGCGTTGAGATATCGGCCTGTTCCAGCGGCAGCTGACCGGTATTGGCGTCTTGCCGGTAATAGCGGTAGCCGAGGTTGATCACCTTGTTGGCTTCCGGCTTCCAGCTGAATGCGACGGTCGAGCGCATGATGCGGTCGATGTCCTGATTGTACTGAAGGTTCGTATCGAAAAAGATGCCGCGGAACATCTGGATCGTAGTCGCGCCCAGAAGGTCCGAATAGCGGCGCACCGACGTCGGTGCCGCACCGGCCAGCGTCACGCGCTGGCCTTCGAAATCGATACGTTGCGCGATCGTGGCACGCAAACGCTCAATGCCCGATTCCGCTTCAATAAAGCGCGTAGTCACGCCCGCCGTCAGTTTGTTGTTGTCGGCAATGCGGTCGTAACCCGTGTATGGGTTCTCGGTAAAGATCTGGCCGAGGTTGTAGTCCGACTGCGCAGTATCGAACAGCGGGATCTGCGACTGGTCGCGATACGGCGTGTACACGTAGAACACGCGCGGCTCCAGCGTCTGGATGTAGCTCACGCCAAACAACTTGGTGACCAGTGGCGCATCGCGCTCGAAGGTCATGCCCGAATCGAGCGAGAACGTCGGCAGCGTGCGATTGATCTGCGTGTCCTGCGTATCACCTGCAGGACGGTCCAGGCGGTATGCGGTGGTGTTCAGGATGAACTTCGGCGTGACGTACCAGCCGGGGCGGACGATCGGGTAGCTGATCGTCGGCTGCATGAATAGGCGCTCGCCCTGGACGGTGTTAGCCGTCGGGATCGAGAACCGCGTGTAATCGGTGAGGAAATTGACGTCAAACCCGCCAAGATCGAATCGCGTATATGTCAGGCTCAGTTCCGGCACACGCTCGTACGGTGCAGAGAGTGGCGTGGTGGCGGTCGACAAGGTCTGGAACTTCTGCACGCGCGCCTGAGCCACCCAGTCGCCGATGGAATAGGTGACGCCGCCTTCCTGCGTGTACTGGCGCTGCGTCGCCGTGACGATGCTGCGGCCAAGGTCATCCGGATAGGTGTTATCGGAGACCTTGTTGTAGTTGATGTAGCCGGTCAGGCCAGGCGCCAGGCGCTGCGTGTGTACTGCCGAAATCGACCAGCGGTTGCGGCCTGCTTCGCGGTCATCGGGCAGGAATTCGCCGCGCAGGACGCCGCTGTACGACGTATCGAGATAGCGGTATTCGGCACCAAGCTGCAGACCACGCTGACTCAGCAGACGCGGGTACAACGTCAGATCGCGATTCGGCGCGATGTTGAAGTAGTACGGCAGCGTGACGTCCGTCCCGCTGCGGCTGTTGTAGCCGAAGACCGGTGCCAGGAAACCGCTGCGGCGGTCGTCATTGAGCGGGAAGTCCATGATCGGCGCGGCAAACACCGGCACGCCGAAGAAGTGCAGCACGCCGTTGCGGCCAGTACCGACCTGGCGATCGCTGTCGATGTCGATGCGACTCGCGCTGAAGTACCAGTCGACATTGTCGGGCGAGCACGTGGTGTACGTACCGCGCGTGATGCGGCTGTTGTCCTTGTCGATGAAGTCGATGCGGTCTGCGGTACCGCGGCCGCCGGTCGTGTGGAACTCGTAGGTCGGCGTGCTGATGGTGCCTTCGTTGGCGGTGACCTTGAGCTTGGCATCCGGGCCGGTGACAAGCGTGCCGCCCTTGAACAGCCGCACGTTGCCGGTGGCGGTCGCAACGTCGGTGTCCTGGTCGTAGTCGAGGGTGTCGCCCTTGAGCACCGACCCGTTGCGGCGCAATTCGCCATTGCCGCGCAGATGAATGTCTTCGTTGGTGCGGCCGTCCATCTTGTCGGCCGCGGTAAAGGTGGGGACAGTGTTGTCCGGTCGCTGGACGGGCTCGGCCATCTTGGGCACCAGCGGACTGCCGCCGGGCGTGGTCGGGCCGGACGTGGCCAGCGCTGTCACCGACGAGGCCGGGGTGACAGCAGGCGCCGTCGCTTGCGTGGTGTCCGCGCTCTGCGCCGCGGACGTCGCCGTCCAGACACCGGCCACCGCGAACACCAGCGGGCGCAATGCCAGCGTGCCGCGCCGGATGGCGGGCCGCTGATCGGGCGCGGCAACAGCAGCGCGCTGCCGGTTTTTCCTGGCTCGGTTCGGTTCGGTCATGCAGATCGGGAACAGGGCCGCACGCGCAACGGCACGCACAGGCACAAAATCAGTCAGTACTGCGGTCAATCCCGCCGCCGGACGCGGCCTGGACAGGGCCGGCGCTCGCTCGCGGCGAAACTCGGTCGGGTATTATACGGGGCTTCCTTCCAGCCACATTCCAGCATTCTCTCAGCATGGCTTCGACCCCTGGCGCCGCAGCAGGCGCAACCGACGCACGTCTCAGTCAACTGCGCGACTGGCTCGGCACATTGCCCGCCGCCCACGGCCTGCGCATCGACACGCTGCAGCCCGCTTCGGCCGATGCCAGCTTCCGCCGTTATTTCCGCCTGGACAGCGCCAACGGCACGCTGGTGGTCATGGACGCCCCGCCACCGCAGGAAGACTGCCGCCCGTTCGTTCATGTGGCGGGCCTGCTGAATGGCGCCGGCGTGCATGCACCTCAGGTGCTGGAGCAGGATCTCGCGCAGGGCTTCCTCCTGCTGACCGACCTGGGCCCGCAAACGTATTTGCAATCGCTGCGCGAACGCGATTTCGACCTCGCCTACGCCGACACGCTGTTCCGCCCCGCCATCCATACCCTGGTGCGGTGGCAATTGGCCTCGCGCGAAGGGGAGCTGCCGCCGTACGACGAAGCGCTGCTGCGCCGCGAGCTGTCGCTGTTTCCCGACTGGTATGTCGATCGCCATCTGCAACGCCCATTGGACGCCGCCCAGCGGGAATCGCTCGACAAAGTGTTCAAGCTGCTGGTCGACAGCGCCCTGGCCCAGCCCCGCGTGTACGTCCACCGCGACTACATGCCGCGCAACCTGATGATCAACGCGGCCGACCCGTCGCAGCCGGGCGTGCTGGACTTCCAGGATGCTGTCTACGGCCCGATCACCTACGACGCCGCCTCGCTGCTGCGCGATGCATTCCTGTCGTGGGATGAAGAGCAGGAGCTGGATTGGGCCGTGCGCTACTGGGAAGCTGCCCGCGCCGCCAAGCTGCCGGTGGATGACGACTTCGGCGAGTTCTACCGCGCGCTCGAATGGATGGGCGCGCAACGCCATCTGAAGGTGGCCGGCATCTTCGCGCGCCTGCGCTACCGCGACGGCAAGACCGGCTACGTGGAAGACACCCCGCGCTTCATCGCCTACCTGCGCCGTGTGTGCAGCCGCTACAACGCGCTGGCGCCGTTGGCCCGCCTGCTCGATCAACTCGAAGATCGCGCGCAGCAGATCGGCTATACGTTCTGATGGCTTCCCCCCGCGCCGTCGAGTTTCGCGCCGGCATGCTGGCACTCGCGCCCATGCTGCTGGGCGTGGTGCCGTTCGGCATGATCTACGGCGTGCTGGCCACGTCCGCCGGCATGCCCGCGTGGCTTGCCGTGGCGATGAGCGCCATCGTTTTCGGCGGCGCCTCGCAGATGATCCTCGTGCAGTTGTGGGCCGGTGGCGCGCCCGCGCTGGTGATTGCAGCGACGGTATCGATGGTGAATCTGCGGCACGCGCTCTACTCAGCCAGCATTGCACCAACGCTGGCGCACCTGCCGCGCCGCTGGAAATGGCTGATCGCCTATCTGCTGACCGACGAAGCGTTCGCCGCCATGAACCGTCGGGTTGTCACCGCGCAGCCCGGCAGCGAGGAAGCCGCCTACCGCCACTGGTATTTTCTAGGCGCAGGCGTGGCGCTGTGGTCGAGCTGGCAGGCGTCGACGATCGTCGGCGTGGTGCTGGGCGCGCAAGTGCCTACGACTTGGCCGCTCGACTTCTTCCTCCCGCTCACGTTCATCGCCATCGTGGTGCCGGCGCTGCGTACGCGTGCGCAACTGGCCGCCGCCCTGACCGGCGCCGCGCTGGCCGTGGCGTGGACGGGCTGGCCGCACAAGCTCGGGCTGATGAGCGCGGCGTGTGTCGGCATTGCCGTCGGCGCGCTGATTGAGCGCCTGCTCGCCCGACCGTCCGACAAGGGGGCTACCGCATGAAAGCCCTGGTCCTCTTCGGCGTGTTGCTGATTTCCGGCGCGGCCACCTACCTGATCCGCCTATCGTTCATCGCGCTGGAAGGGCGCATGAATCTGCCGATGTGGTTCCGCAGCGCCCTGCCCTACGTGCCGGCCGCGATGCTGACCGCGCTGATCGCGCCCGACCTGCTGATGCGCGACGGCGCGCTCGCGGTGTCGATCGACAACCCGCGCCTGCTTGCCGGCATCGTCGCCATCGTCATCGCACGGGTGACGAAGAGTGCGATGTGGACCATCGTCGGTGGCATGGCTGTGCTGCTGATTCTCATGAAGGTGATGGCTTGAATTCCACGACGCGTGCCATGATTTTTGCGGCGGGCCGCGGCGACCGCATGCGCCCGCTGACCGACCACACGCCCAAGCCCCTGCTCAACGTGGGCGGCAAACCGCTGATCGTCTGGCAGATCGAGCGCCTGGCTGCGGCAGGCGTGCGCGACATTGTCATCAACCACGCGTGGCTCGGCGCGCAGATCGAAGCCACGCTCGGGGATGGCAGCACGTGGGGCGTGCGCCTCGCGTATTCACCGGAAGGGCAAGCGTTGGAAACCGCAGGTGGTGTCGCCCAGGCCATGCCGCTGCTGCATGCCGGCGATGGGCACAGCGTATTCATTGCCGTCAGCGGCGATGTGTTCTGCGATTACGACTACGCCGTACTGCGGGACCGGGCGCCGGCAATGGCCGCGCAAGCGGCGCCCAGCATGCACCTGGTGATGGTGCCCAATCCGCCTTACCACGTGCGCGGCGATTTCGCCCTGGATGACGAAGGCACGCTCCACGCCGACGGCCCCGAGCGCCTCACGTTCGGCAACATCGGCTTGTACGACACGCGCCTGTTTGCCGGCATCGCGGCCGGCACGCGGCTGGCGATGACGCCGCTGTACCACCAGGCGATCGCAGAAGGCCGCGCCACCGGTGAGCGCTTCGACGGCCGCTGGGAAAACGTCGGCACGCCGGCCCAGCTGGCCGCGCTCGACGCCGAAGTTGCGGCGCGCTAAGCGCTTACGCCATCGCGGCGCTCAGTGATTCCGCCGTCATCGGGCGGCCCAGCAGATAGCCCTGCAGCGAGTGACAGCCGAGCCGCGTCAGGAACGCCTGCTGCTCGGCCGTCTCCACACCTTCCGCGACGATGCGCAGGTTCAGCGTCTGGCCAAGCGCCACGATGGCCGAGACGATGGCCGCGTCTTCCGTGTCGTGCGCGAGATCGCGCACAAAACCGCGGTCGATCTTCAACTCGCTGGCAGGCAAACGCTTGAGGTACAGCAGGCTCGAATAGCCTGTGCCGAAATCGTCGATCGAAATCCGCACGCCCATCGCGTCGAGCTGCTGCAGGATCTGCAGGCTCGCATCGACATCGCGCATGGCGGTCGACTCCGTAATCTCGAGCGTCAGGCTGCGCGGGTCCAGCGCATGGCGCGCGAGCGTGTCGCGCACGGTGTCGATGAGTGCGGCATGGCCAAACTGCAGCGCGGAGAGATTCACAGCGACGGTCCACGCGGTGCGCCCCTCGCGATGCCATTGCGCCATCTGGCGACAGGCTTCGTCCAGCACCCAAGCGCCCAGCGGCACGATGAGGCCGGTCTTCTCGGCCAACGGGATGAATTCATCGGCGGGCACCAAACCGCGCTGCGGATGCTGCCAGCGCACCAGCGCCTCCACGCCCATGATCGGCCCATTGGGCGCGTTGAACTTGGGCTGGTAGTGCAGCACGAGTTCATGCCGCTCGACCGCGCGGCGCAAGTCCTGCACGAGCTGCAACTGGTGATGCACGTCGGCGTTCATCGAGGGCTCGAAGAAACTGTAGGCGTTCCGGCCCAAACCCTTCGCGTGATACATCGCCGCATCGGCATTGGTGAGCAGATCGTGTTGGTTGTCACCGTTGCCGGGGTAGATCGCGATGCCGATGCTGGTCGACACCCGCAGTTCGTGACCGCCGGCCATGAAGGGCTCGCGCACCACTTCCAGCAGCGCGTCGGCCAGGGTGCCAGCGTCTTCCGGATCGTCCACGTAGGCGAGCACAACAAATTCATCGCCGCCCACACGCGCCACGGTGTCCTGCTGGCGCACCCGCGCGCCGATGCGCTGTGCCACGTCGATCAGCAACAGATCGCCCACATGGTGCCCATAGACATCGTTGACTGCCTTGAAGCCATCCAGGTCCATGAACATGAGCGCGAAGCAGCGCTTCTCGCGTTCAGCCGTGCGGATCGCCTGGGTCAGGCGGTCTTCCAGCAGCACGCGGTTGGAAAGCTTGGTCAGGTTGTCGTGCAGCGCAAGGTAGGCCAGCTCCTTGTTGGCCGCGGCCAGTGAGTTCGCCAGCAAGGCGGTGCGCGCCTCCATGCGCAAGTCGAGCACCGAGATGATCAGCGCGATGGCCAGCACTGCCAGCGTCACGATGATGATGACCAGCGCCAGCCACTCGGCACTCGCCCCGGTGTGCGCAGCCCCGCACACACTGCCGAATGGAAACGATGCCGCCGACATGCCCATGTAATGCATGCCGACGATGGCCACGCCCATCACCACCGCCGAACCTGCACGCAGTGCGCGAACGCGCCGCGACTGCCGCCGCAGGCGGAACGCGATCCACAGCGCCACGCCCGAGGCCAGCACCGCAATCACGATCGACAGCGCAAACCTCGCGGGGTCGTATTGGATGCCGGGGTTCATGCGCAGCGCGGCCATGCCGGTGTAGTGCATGCCCGCGACGCCCGCACCCATGAGCAGTGCGCCGCCCGCCAGGCGCGGCCACGGCAAATCACGTCGGCTGACCAGCCACAACGCAAACATCGACGCCCCAATACCGATGGCGAGCGACGTAAGCGTGATCCCGACGTCATATCCAACCGGGATCGGCAGGTTCAGCGCCAGCATGCCGACAAAGTGCATCGACCAGATGCCCAGCCCCATGGCCGATGCGCCGCCGGTGAGCCACCACAACGCCGCGCGACCTTGTGCGGTGACGACACGTCCTGCCATATCCAGCGCCGTATACGACGCCAGGATGGCCACGAAGAGGGAAAGCAGGACGAGAAGAGGGTTGTAACTGCTGGCGAGCATCGGTTCTCCTGGGCAGGCCGATCCAATGCGGCCAATCCACTGCAGGCGGAGGTCGCAACCGGGATGCAAAACAGATCAGTATTAACGGCGGTGGCCGCCCGAGACTTTAGGAGAGGCCGCCCGCACCGCACAAGTCTCCTTTTGGGTGTGGCAATGCCCCTCCCCCGAATGCCCACCAAGCGCGGCGTTACAATCCACGCATCCTTTCTGCCGCTGGAAAACACGCCATGTCCGCCACCGAACTCGCTTTCCTCCAGACCTATCGCCAGCGCCGCGAGCGCGTCGTGCAGTGGCTGCGCGCGGCGGGTGGCGGGGTCGCCATCGTGCCGACCGCACCGGAAGCGATGCGCAACCGCGACAGCGACTACCCCTATCGGCACGACAGCTACTTCTATTACCTGACCGGCTTTACCGAGCCCGAAGCGGTGCTCGCCATCGTGGTACCCGCGGGCAGTGCACCCGCGCGCAGCGTGCTGTTCTGCCGCCCGAAGCATGAAGAGCGCGAGATCTGGGACGGCTTCCGCTTCGGCCCCGAAGCCGCGAAGGAAGCCTTCGGCCTGGATGAGGCGCACTCGGTGGAAGAGATCGACGCGACGCTGCCCAAGCTGCTCGCCAACGCCGCCGCCGTGGCATATCCGCTGGCAGAAAGCGGCATGTTCGACCGCCGCATGCGCCGCTGGCTCGACGCGGTGCGCATGCAAGGCCGCGCGGGCGTGTCTTCGCCGCACCAGGCGCTGGACGTGCGCGCCATCCTCGATGAGCTGCGCCTGTTCAAAGACCCGAACGAACTCGACATCATGCGCCGCGCCGGGCGCATCTCCGCTGGGGCCCATGTGCGCGCCATGCAGGCCTCGCGGGCCGGCCTGCGTGAATACCATCTCGAAGCCGAGCTGCTGTACGAATTCCGCCGCCACGGGGCGCAAAGCGTCGCCTACAACTCCATCGTTGCCACCGGCCCCAACGCATGCGTGTTGCACTACCGCGCCGGCAACGCCGAACTGCGCGACGGCGATCTGTGCCTGATCGACGCCGGCTGCGAGCTGGACGGCTACGCGTCGGACATCACCCGCACGTTCCCCGTGAACGGCCGCTTCACCGGCCCGCAACGCGAGCTGTATGCGCTTGTGGTTGCCGCGCAGGAAGCCGCCCTTGCCGAAACGCGCCCCGGCGTGCCGTACAACGTACCGCACGATGCTGCCACGCGCGTGCTGGCGCAAGGCATGCTCGACACCGGCCTGCTTGACCGCAACACGGTCGGCACGCTCGACGACGTGATCGCCGGAGGCCAGTACCGCCAGTTCTACATGCACCGCACCGGCCACTGGCTCGGCATGGATGTGCATGACGTGGGCGAATACCGCACGCCCGGCACCGCCGCTCCTGCGGAAGGCGAACGCCCATGGCGCCCGCTGGAGGCCGGCATGGTGCTGACCGTCGAACCCGGCATCTACGTGCGCCCCGCACCCGGCGTGCCGGAAAAATATTGGCACATCGGTATCCGCATTGAAGACGACGCCATCGTCACGCCCGAAGGCTGCGAAATCATCACGCGCGACGTGCCCGTAGCCCCAGACGAAATCGAACTGGTGATGCGGAGCCAGGCATGACCGACAGCATCACAGCAAGCAGTGCTGCTCCGGACTTCGACGTCGCCATCGTCGGCGCGGGGCCTGTCGGGCTGGCGCTGGCCAACTGGTTGCTGCGCGACACCGACTGGCGCGTCGCCCTGTTCGATGCGCGCGATGCCGAAGCCGCCGCGCGAGACCCGCGCTCGCTGGCGCTCTCGCATGGCTCGCGCGTGCTGCTGCAGGAGATTGGCGGCTGGCCCACGCGCGCCACGCCCATCACGCACATTCATGTCTCGCAGCGCGGTCATTTCGGGCAGGCGCATATCCGCCGTGAAGACTACGACGTCCCCGCGCTCGGCCACGTCGTGCAATACGGCGACCTGAGCGCCGCGCTCAACGCCGCACTCGCCACGCAGATGGAGCGTCACCCGAAGCGCCTCACCCGCTACGACCACACACCCGTGGAGCGCGTCGAGCAACTGCCGCGCGCCGACGGCACCGTCGCCCCGGCCCGCGTGCGGGCGCTACGCGAAGGACGTCATCCGCTGGCCATCGAAACCGAAGTCGTCATCCAGGCCGAAGGCGGCTTGTTCGACGACGCACGTAAGCAGGAAGGCGGCATCGCCCATGCGCGGCGCCGCGATTACGGCCAAACCGCCATCGTCGCGCACGTGCGCTGCAGCGCGCCGCTGGAAGGCTGGGCGTGGGAGCGCTTCACACCCGACGGCCCACTCGCTTTGCTGCCGCAGGATGACACGCACGGGCCCGGCTACGCGCTCGTCTGGTGCTGCGCACCCGATGAAGCACGCCGACGCGCAGCGTTGCCCGACGACGCCTTCCTCGCTGAACTGGGCGCGGCCTTTGGCGAGCGCATGGGCCGCTTCACGCACGCCAGCCCGCGCCACACATTCGCGCTCGGGCTGCATGCCCAGCGCATTCCGGTCGACCGCCGTGTCGCCGCGATCGGCAATGCCGCGCAGACGATCCACCCCGTGGCGGGCCAGGGCTTCAACCTCGGCCTGCGCGATGCATTCGAGATGGCGCGCGCGCTTCGGGATGGGGCAACGGCAGCCACCCTCGCCCGTTTCGCCCGCGAACGCGCGTTTGACCGCGCCGTCACCATCGGCCTGACCGATTTGCTGCCGCGTGCGTTTGCCGTGCCGGGCCGGCCGTTTGGGCATCTGCGCGGCGCGGCGCTTACGCTGCTGGAATGCCTGCCACCGCTCAAGCACGGGCTGGCCCGGCAGATGATGTTCGGTCAGCGAGGCTAGCGCGTGGCGACTTCCGAGGCCAGCACTGCGGGCGATCGCCAACAGATCACCGTGGTGGGCGCCGGCATTGTCGGCACAGCATGCGCGCTGCAACTGCAACGTGAAGGCCATCAGGTCACGCTGCTCGATCAGGCCGGCATTGGCGAAGGTTGCTCGTTTGGCAATGCCGGCTGCCTGAGCGTCGCATCGGTCGTGCCGATGGCGCTGCCCGGCATGCTCAAGCAGGTGCCCAAGTGGCTAGCCGATCCGATGGGTCCGCTGACGGTGCGTTGGCCCTATCTGCCGCGCGCGCTGCCCTGGCTGCTGCAATGGGTACTCGCAGGCAATGAGGCGCAGGCCCGTGCGACTGCGCAGCCGCTGGAGAGTCTTTTCAGCGCGACCTTCCCCGGTTATCGCGACCTGCTCGACGCCGCGCAATACGACAGCCTGATCCGCCAGAGTGGCCATTTGTATGTGTGGCGCACACTGGCGCGCTCCTCGGGCGATGTGCTGGCGCAAGCCATTCGCGACGCCACCGGCGTGCGCTCGCAAGCCCTGAGCGCCGGTGAAGCCCGCGAGCTGGAGCCCGCATTGGCCGCCGACATCCAATCCGGTCTGCTGCTGCCTGACAACGGCTTCACCGTCAATCCGGAACGGCTGGTCAAGACCCTGGCGACCAACTTTGCCGCAGCGGGCGGCACCTTCCTGCGCCGCAAGGTGTTGGACGTGGAATTCGGCCGAAGCGACTACGGCGGCCCGACGCGGCTGCATACCGATTGCGGCACGCTGCCCGTGTCGAAGCTCGTGCTCTGCGCGGGCGCGTGGTCGATGCGGCTGGGGGCCAAGCTTACTGGCATCCGCATTCCGCTCGACACCGAGCGCGGCTATCACGCCACGCTGCGCGCGCCCAGCGTGCAGCCCTCGCGGCCGATCATGGATTGCGAGCGCAAGTTCATCGCCACACCCATGGAAGGCGGCTTGCGCATTGCCGGCACCGTGGAAATCGGCGGGTTGGACGCGTCGCCCGATTACCGCCGCGCGCGCATCCTCATGCAGCAGGGCCAGCAGCTCTTCCCCGGCCTCAGCTTCACGGACGACAGCCAGTGGATGGGCCATCGTCCCTCTCTACCCGACAGCCTGCCCGCAATCGACCGCTCGGAGCGCTACCGCAACGTGTTCTTCGCGTTCGGGCACGGCCACCTGGGCATGACGGGCGCGCCGGGCACCGCCCGACTCATCGCCGATCTGGTCAGCGAGCGCAGGCCCTTCATCGACGCCCGCGCCTACGGCCTGCAACGGTTCCGGTAACGCCAGCCACGGCAAGAAGCGCGCCGCCGACCGCACTGCCGCATAGTTTGTGCACAACATTTAGGCAATCCGGCGGTTTGGCGGTAAAATCCCGTCCTCGCATTTTTCACTCCCGTCGCTCCGCCCGGTCGTCATTCGACTCTGGGCGGAAGGGGTGATTTTTCGTTTCTTTCAGCCGCTTCTTCCTCGCAGCCTTGCAGATCGGACCGCATACCCTCCGCAACAACCTGTTCGTCGCCCCCATGGCGGGTGTGACGGACCGCCCGTTCCGTCAGCTGTGCAAACGGCTGGGCGCGGGCTATGCGGTGTCCGAGATGGTCGCGTCCAACGCGCAATTGTGGAAAAGCGAGAAGACGATGCGGCGCGCCAACCACACGGGCGAGGTCGAGCCGATCGCCGTGCAGATTGCCGGCGCTGAGCCGATGATGATGGCCGAGGCCGCGCGCTACAACGTCGATCGCGGCGCGCAAATCATCGACATCAACATGGGCTGCCCGGCCAAGAAAGTGTGCAACGTGGCCGCCGGTTCTGCGCTGCTGCAGAACGAGCCGCTGGTCCAGCGCATTGTCGAGGCCGTGGTGGGCGCAGTGGGCGATCGCGTGCCCGTAACGCTGAAGATCCGCACCGGGTGGGACCGCGAACACCGCAACGCATTGAGCGTGGCGCGCATTGCGCAGGATGCCGGTATCAGCATGCTGACCGTGCACGGTCGCACACGGGCAGATCTGTACCACGGTGATGCTGAATACGACACCATCGCCGCGGTCAAGGCGTCGGTGCGCATTCCAGTGGTGGCCAACGGCGACATCACCACGCCGGCCAAGGCCAAGCACGTGCTGGCCGTGACCGGAGCGGACGCCATCATGATCGGCCGCGCGGCGCAGGGGCGCCCGTGGCTGTTCCGCGAGATTTCCCACTTCCTGCAAACCGGCACGTTGCTGCCCGCGCCGGAAGTGGAAGAGATTCGCGGCATCATGAATGCACATCTGGAAGAGCACTACGCGTTCTATGGCGAATACACCGGCGTGCGCACCGCACGCAAGCACATCGCCTGGTACACGCGCGGGTTGGCGGGGGCCAACCTGTTCCGCCACCGCATGAACACCATCGAGGACACCGCGGCCCAGTTGGCCGCCGTCAATGCGTTCTTCGACGAGCAGCGTGCGCTGTCCGACCGTCTGGTCTACGAAGACCAAGCCAGCGGTGGCGACCACCCCACGACGGGCAACAACGACAATAACAAGGAACTGCTTGCCGCATGAGCCGCAATCCGATCGAACGTTGCATCCGCGACAGCCTGGATGCGTATTACCGTGACCTGGACGGCGAGAACCCGTCCAATGTCTACGACATGGTGCTGCAGGCCATTGAACGGCCGCTCCTGGAAACCGTGATGGGATGGGCTTCCAACAACCAGTCGCAGGCGGCCGACTACCTCGGCATCAACCGAAACACGCTGCGCAAGAAGTTGCAGCAGCACGGCCTCATCTGAGGTCGCAGGCCGGCCTTTGAACCGATTTCCTTTCTGACGGCGCCTCCTGCCAGTTCGGCAAACCCAGCGCCACACCCGCCCACCGGCGTTTCCACCATGATCCAGCAAGCCCTGCTTTCCGTTTCCGACAAGACCGGCATCGTCGACTTTGCCCGTGCCCTGCACGAGCGCGGCGTCAAGCTCCTCTCCACCGGCGGTACCGCCAAGCTGCTCGCCGAGTCCGGCCTGCCCGTGACGGAAGTGGCGGATTACACGGGCTTTCCGGAAATGCTCGACGGCCGCGTCAAGACGCTGCACCCGAAGGTGCACGGCGGCATCCTCGCCCGCCGCGACTTGCCCGAGCACATGGCCGCGCTGGCCGAACACAGCATCCCGACCATCGACCTGCTGGTGGTGAACCTGTATCCGTTCCAGCAAACCGTGGCCAAGGACGAATGCTCGCTGGCCGACGCCATCGAAAACATCGACATTGGCGGCCCGACCATGCTGCGCTCGGCGGCCAAGAACCACCGCGACGTGACCGTCATCGTTGATCCGGCCGACTACGCCACCGTGCTGGCCGAAATGCAGGCCAACAACAACACGGTTGGCTACGAGACCAACTTCATGCTGGCCAAGAAGGTGTTCGCGCACACCGCGCAGTACGACGGCGCCATCACGAATTACCTGACGAGCCTGGGCGCCGACAAGTCGCACAGCACGCGCAGCGCTTATCCGCAAACGCTGAACCTGGCCTTCGACAAGGTGCAGGAAATGCGCTACGGCGAGAACCCGCACCAGTCCGCCGCCTTCTACCGTGACCTCAAGGCAGTGGATGGCGCGCTCGCCAACTACAAGCAACTGCAGGGCAAGGAACTGTCGTACAACAACATCGCCGACGCCGATGCCGCGTGGGAATGCGTGAAGTCGTTCGATCCGGCCAAGGGCGCCGCCTGCGTCATCATCAAGCACGCGAACCCGTGCGGCGTGGCCATCGGCGGTACCGCGCAAGAAGCGTATGAGAAGGCCTTCAAGACCGATTCGACCTCGGCTTTCGGCGGCATCATCGCCTTCAACGTGCCGCTGGATGAAGCCGCAGCGCAGATCGTCGCCAAGCAGTTCGTGGAAGTGCTGATCGCCCCGGGCTTCTCGGAAGGTGCGCGTGCCGTATTTGCCGCCAAGCAAAACGTCCGCGTACTGGAAATTCCGCTCGGCAAGGGCGTGAACGCGTATGACTTCAAACGCGTTGGCGGCGGCCTGCTGGTGCAGAGCCCGGACGCCAAGAACGTGCAGCCGAGCGAGTTGCGCGTCGTCACCAAGCGCCACCCGACCCCGAAGGAAATGGACGACCTGATGTTCGCTTGGCGCGTCGCCAAGTTCGTCAAGTCGAACGCCATCGTTTTCTGCGGCGGCGGCATGACGCTGGGCGTGGGCGCCGGCCAGATGAGCCGCGTGGACTCCGCACGCATCGCCAGCATCAAGGCGCAGAACGCAGGCCTGACGCTGGCCGGTTCGGCCGTGGCGTCCGATGCGTTCTTCCCGTTCCGCGACGGTCTGGACGTGGTGGTCGATGCCGGCGCCTCGTGCGTAATCCAGCCGGGCGGCTCGGTGCGCGACGATGAAGTGATCGCCGCCGCCGACGAGCGCAACGTGGCGATGATCTTCACGGGCACCCGCCACTTCCGCCACTAATCGCTCACCAAACAGCACCGTCCACGCGACGAACAAACGGGGCAAGGCGTAAACTGGCGCCTTGCCCCGTTTCCATTTCTGCCTACCTCCTTCATGCGCATCCTCGGCATCGACCCCGGCCTTCGCACCACGGGTTTTGGCGTGCTCGAACGGCACGGCCACAAGCTCGTCTACGTGGCCTCGGGCACGATCAAGAGCAACGGCAATGCCGACCTGCCCAGCCGCCTGAAGACGCTGTACGACGGCGTCTCTGAACTGGTGAGCACCTACCAGCCGGACTGCGCTTCCATCGAAAAGGTGTTCGTCAACGTCAACCCGCAATCGACGCTGCTGCTGGGCCAGGCCCGCGGCGCGGTGATCTGCGGCCTGATGAGCGGCAACCTGCCGGTGTTCGAATACACCGCGCTGCAACTGAAGCAGGCCGTGGTCGGCTACGGCCGCGCCAACAAGGACCAGGTGCAGGAAATGGTCGTGCGCCTACTCAACCTCGAAGGCAAACCCGGGGCGGATGCGTCTGACGCGCTGGGCGTGGCAATCTGTCATGCGCACGGCGGCGAGACGCTGGCTGCCATGGCCGGGCTGGCGCCGCAGCTTGCGCAAAAGGGCTTGCGCGTGC
Source organism: Ralstonia pickettii (assembly GCF_000607165.1). Taxonomy (GTDB): domain Bacteria; phylum Pseudomonadota; class Gammaproteobacteria; order Burkholderiales; family Burkholderiaceae; genus Ralstonia; species Ralstonia holmesii. The sequence goes on from NZ_JFZG01000006.1 coordinate 838,260, forward strand.
GGCGCGGGCGCCTCGTTGGCTGACAGGATTCTTGAAGACGGCAGGTAGCTGCACGCACACACGGCGACTACCATGCGGGGTATCCGTCTTCAGGAGACCCCGATGCTGCGCCGTCTCATCCTGCTGAGCCCGTTCTTTTTGAGTGCCTCCCTGGCCTTGTCGGCCTGCCGACTGGAATATAACCACGGTGGTGGCAGCGGCGGGGGCAACACCACGCCCATCGCCACCGTCCAGGTGATCGGCCACCGCGGTGCGCCTGCATTGCGGCCCGAGCACACGCTGGCCTCCTACCAGAAGGCCATCGACGACGGCGCGGACATCATCGAGCCGGATCTCGTATCCACCAAAGACGGTGTGCTGGTTGCACGCCACGAGAACGAAATCTCCGGCACAACCAACGTGGCCGACGTGGCGGCGTTTGCCGGCCGCAAGACCACCAAGACGATCGATGGCCAGAGCGTCACCGGCTGGTTCACCGAAGACTTCACGCTGGGTGAATTGAAAACGCTGCGCGCACGCGAACGCATCCCGAGCATCCGTCCCGACAACGTCGCGTACAACGATCAGTTCGACATTCCCTCGCTGGACGAGATCATCGCGCTGGCGCGTGACCAATCCGCCAAGCTCGGCCGCAACATCGGCATCTATCCCGAGACGAAACATCCGACGTACTTTCAGTCGATCGGCCTGCCGCTGGAAGACAGGCTGATCGACGGCCTACGCCGCGATGCCTTCACGGCCAGCCGCACGACGGTCTACATCCAGTCGTTCGAAGTCGCCAATCTCAAGGCCATTCGCAACAAGATCGGCAGCAGCCAGCCCAATTGGAAGCTCGTGCAATTGATGGGCACATCCAGCCGGCAGCCCTACGACTTTGTGGTCGCCAAAGACAGCCGCACGTTCGGCGACATGATGACCAGCCAGGGCATGCGCGACATCGCCGCGTATGCCAACGGTGTCGGCCCTGACAAGAGCAGCATCATGGGCCTGGATGCGAACGGCCGACTCACCGATCCGACCGACCTGATCCGCAACGCGCACAACGCAGGGCTGGTCGTCCACCCGTACACGTTCCGCCCCGAGAACACCTTCCTGCCGCCGTCGCTGCGCAGCGGTGCCGACAACACGCGCAACGTCAACGGCTCGATCACCGAGATCCAGGCATTCCTGCGTGCGGGCGTCGACGGCTTCTTCACCGACGATCCTGCCGTCGGGCGGCAAGCCGTGTCGACCTTCACGCGCTAGTCTTCGCGCATCGGAACCGTAGCGAGCGGCCGAGCCAGGATCGGGCCGCACAGTAGGTTTGGGCTACACTGCGTCCCGTTTTGGAGGAGGAACCCCACCCATGATCGGACGCATTGCCGGGACGCTGATCGAAAAGAACCCGCCGCACCTGCTGGTCGATTGCCACGGCGTCGGCTACGAGATCGACGTGCCGATGAGCACGTTCTACAACCTGCCCGCGACTGGCGAGAAGGTCGTCCTGCTGACGCAGCAGATCGTGCGCGAGGATGCGCACCTGCTCTACGGTTTCGGCACCGCCGCCGAGCGCGAAACCTTCCGCCAGCTCATCAAAATTTCGGGCATCGGCGCCCGCATTGCGCTGGCGGTGCTGTCGGGCATGTCGGTGGCCGAACTCGCGCAGGCCGTCACGCTGCAGGAAGCCGGGCGGCTGACGCGCATTCCGGGCATCGGCAAGAAGACGGCGGAGCGTCTGCTGCTCGAACTCAAGGGCAAGCTCGGCGCCGACCTGGGTGCGGTGCCCGGCGGCCCAGCTGTGTCGGACGACGCGGTCGACGTGCTCAACGCCCTGCTGGCGCTTGGGTACTCAGACAAGGAAGCGGCCCTCGCCATCAAGCAGGTGCCGGCCGGCACGGGCGTGTCCGAGGGGATCAAGCTGGCGCTCAAGGCGCTGTCCAAAGGCTGACGCCCGGGCGCGGCGAGACGGTAGAATGGCCTGCTCGCGCCTTCCCGGCGCCGTCTGCCCGTCATGATCGAAACCGACAAGCTCGCCGCCAAGGCTGTCTCTGCTGAGCGCATCATCTCAGCCTCCCCCGCCTCCCCCAACGAGGAGGCGTTCGAGCGCGCGCTGCGCCCCAAGCTGCTTGACGAATACGTCGGCCAGGAAAAGGTGCGCGGCCAGCTCGACATCTTCATGACCGCGGCCAAGAACCGCAGCGAAGCACTGGACCACGTGCTGCTGTTCGGCCCGCCGGGCCTGGGCAAGACGACGCTGGCGCACATCATCGCGCGCGAGATGGGCGTCAACCTGCGCCAGACCTCCGGCCCCGTGCTGGAACGCCCGGGCGACCTGGCCGCGTTGCTCACGAACCTCGAAGCCAACGACGTCCTCTTCATCGACGAGATTCATCGGCTCTCGCCCGTGGTGGAGGAAATCCTGTACCCGGCGCTGGAGGACTACCAGATCGACATCATGATCGGCGAGGGCCCGGCGGCGCGCTCGGTCAAGCTCGATCTGCAGCCGTTCACGCTGGTGGGCGCCACGACGCGCGCCGGTATGCTGACCAACCCGCTGCGCGACCGCTTCGGCATCGTTGCGCGGTTGGAGTTCTATACGCCTGCCGAGCTGGCAAAGATCGTCACGCGCTCGTCGGGCCTGCTGAACGCTCATATCGTGGATGAAGGCGCGCTGGAAATTGCCAAGCGCTCGCGCGGCACGCCGCGTATCGCCAACCGCCTGCTCCGCCGCGTGCGTGACTATGCCGAGGTCAAGGCCGATGGCATCATCACCCGCGAAGTGGCCGATGCCGCCCTGGCCATGCTCGATGTGGATGCGGTCGGCTTCGACCTGATGGATCGCAGGCTGCTCGAAGCGATCCTGCACAAGTTCAACGGCGGCCCGGTCGGCATCGACAACCTGGCGGCCGCCATCGGCGAGGAGCGCGACACGATCGAGGACGTACTCGAGCCCTACCTCATCCAGCAAGGCTACCTGCAGCGCACTCCCCGTGGTCGTATCGCCACGGCTTCGGCGTACCAGCACTTCGGGCTGGGCGCCCCCAAGAGCGGCCCCGTACGCGATCTCTGGGACGACAACCAATAAACGCCCACCCGGACCGCCCCGACATGTCCGCCGCCCCGCGCCACCCGAACCGCACGTTCCGCTACTACGACTTCGTCATGGCGGCCTTCGTGACGGTACTGCTGTGTTCCAACCTGATCGGCGCGGCCAAGGCGGCGCAGGTCACGCTGCCGATCATCGGGCCGGTCACCTTTGGCGCTGGTGTGCTTTTCTTCCCGATCTCATACATCTTCGGCGACATCCTCACCGAGGTGTACGGCTACGGGCGCGACCGGCGTGTGGTGTGGGCGGGTTTTGCCGCACTGATCTTCGCGTCGTTCATGTCGCTGGTCGTGCTGGCGCTGCCAGTAGCGCCATTCATGGCGGACTACCAGAAGAGCCTGAACGACGTGTTCGGCAACACCCCCCGCATCGTCGCCGGGTCGCTCATTGCGTTCTGGTGCGGCAGCTTTGCCAACAGCTACACGCTGGCGAAGATGAAAATCGCTACGGAAGGAAAATGGCTGTGGACGCGCCTTATTGGGTCCACGGTGGTGGGCGAGGCAGTGGATTCTTCGCTGTTCTACGTGATCGCCTTCTACGGGATCTGGCCCCACCAGCAGGTGCTTCGCGTGGCCATCGCGCAATACATCCTCAAGACCGGCTGGGAGGTCGTGGCGACGCCCCTTACCTACCGGGTCGTCGCCTTCCTCAAACGCGTCGAGCACGAAGACTACTACGACCGCGACACCAACTTCACGCCATTCCGGCTGAAGGTTTAGGGAACGCGGCGGTCCACCTCGTCGAGCACCAGCAGATCCAGGTGCGCGACATCCCCCCATTGCAGTACAGTCAGTTGATGGCCATCGGATGAAAGCCGGTTGATGCTCGCGTTGCGCAGTTCATGCTGGCGCGGCTCGGTGAGCGTCATGGCGTTGGCCCGGCGATACAGGCAATCGAGCACGCCGCCGTGGCTAACCAGCGCGATGCGCTCGCCGGGGTGGCGACGGATCAGGCGAAGCGCAGTCTCGACCGCACGTTCGTGGAATTCAGTCAGCGTCTCGCCGCCAGGCGGGGCGAACTCGGGCACGCGGTTTTGCCAGGCATCAAAGTCGGCCGGATGCTGTGCGGCGACTTCAGCGTAGGTGAGGCCTTCAAACTCGCCATAGCAGCGCTCGCGCAAACCGGCGTCGTCACGCACCGTCACACCCACTTCATCTGCAAGCGCCTGCGCCGTCTGCCTGGCGCGCGACAGATCGCTCGCATAGACCGCATCGAACCGCTCGCGCGCCAGTGCCTTGCCAAGCTGCGCCGCTTGCTCCAGCCCTTGCATGTTCAGCGGCACGTCGAGCTGGCCTTGCAGGCGGCGCTCACGGTTCCAGTCGGTCTCGCCGTGGCGGATGAGCACGATGTGGGTGATCTGCGGCATCGGCAGAGGGATGGTGGCGGCGCGTGACATCACAGGGTTCCCGAGCGAATCAGACAGATTTGGCCGCTTCCGGCGTGGCCGCTTTTGCGACAGACGGCGCGGCTTGCGGCGCGATCTGCAGCCAGAATGTGACCGGACCATCGTTGACCAGCGACACCTTCATGTCGGCGCCAAACTCGCCGGTCGCCACGATGGGGTGCTGCGCACGGGCGCGCGCCACGAAGTGGTCGTACAGGCGGCGGCCATCTTCCGGCGCAGCCGCGGGTGTGAAGCTCGGCCGCGTGCCAGACTTGGTATCGGCCGCCAGCGTGAACTGCGATACCACCAGCAAGCCACCGGCCTGCCCGTTGCCGTCGATGTTGCGCACGGGCAGGTTCATCTTGCCCTGCGCGTCGGAGAACACGCGGTAGTTGAGCAGCTTCTCCAGCAGACGATCTGCCTCGGCGGCGGTGTCCCCCCGCTCGGCACAGACAAGCGCGAGCAGGCCCGGGCCGATCTCGCCAACGACGCGGCCGTCCACCCGGACAGCCGCTTCAGACACACGCTGGATCAGTCCAATCACTTCAGCACCACGCGCGCAAAGCGACGCTTGCCGACCTGCATGACGAAGGTGCCTGCCTCCACCTTCAGGCCCTTGTCGCTGACGACGGTGCCGTCGATCTTCACGCCGCCCTGTTCGATGTTGCGGTTGGCATCCGACGTGGACGGGCAGAGCCCAGCCTGCTTGAGCAGTTGCGCAATGCCCAGTGGCGCGCCTGCCAGCTCAATCTGCGGGATATCGTCCGGCACACCGCCGCGTGCGCGGTGATTGAAGTCTTCCAGCGCGCGTTCGGCATCGGCCTGGCTGTGGAAGCGCGCGACGATCTCCTGCGCCAGCAGCACCTTGCAATCGCGCGGGTTGCGGCCCAGCGCGATCTCCGCCTTCATCAAATCGATCTCGGCCAGCGGGCGGAACGACAGCAGCGTGTAGTACGTCCACATCAGGTCGTCGGAGATGCTCATCAGCTTGCCGAACATCTCGTTCGGCGCCTCACTGATACCGACGTAGTTGCCCTTGGACTTGGACATCTTCTCTACGCCGTCCAGGCCAACCAGCAACGGCATGGTCAAGATGCACTGCGGCTCCTGGCCGTATTCCTTCTGCAATTCGCGGCCGACCAGCAGGTTGAACTTCTGATCGGTGCCGCCGAGTTCCAGGTCGGACTTGAGCGCGACCGAGTCGTAACCCTGCATCAGCGGATAGAGGAATTCGTGCACCGAGATCGGCACGCCAGCCTTGTAGCGCTTGGTAAAGTCGTCACGCTCCATCATGCGGGCGACGGTGTACTTGGCGGCAAGCTGGATGATGCCGCGCGCGCCCAGCGGGTCGCACCATTCGCTGTTGTAGCGAATTTCGGTCTTGCTCGGGTCCAGCACCATGCTGGCCTGACGGTAATAAGTCTGCGCGTTGGTCTCGATTTGCTCGCGCGTGAGCGGCGGGCGCGTGGCATTGCGGCCGGACGGGTCACCGATCGTCGAGGTGAAATCGCCGATCAGGAAGATCACCTGATGCCCCAGGTCTTGCAACTGACGCATCTTGTTGAGCACCACGGTGTGGCCGATGTGGATATCGGGCGCCGTCGGATCCAGGCCCAGCTTGATGCGCAGCGGCACGCCGGTCGCGGCGCTCTTGGCTAGCTTCTGCTCCCATTCGGCAGCAATCAACAGTTCGTCGCAGCCGCGCAGCGACACTTCCATTGCGTGCGCCACCTCCGGGGTCACCGGGTACTTGGGTTTGGCCGGCGTGGCGTTATCGGAGGCGGCGGAAGTGTCAGGTGCAGTCATGGCAAAAAGAAAGGTCACCGCGCCGCACATGGAAAACGGCGCGAACGAATCAACAATCGGGGAAACGGTGCGTGCACGATGGCCGACATCGATTGAAACGTGCCGGCCGCGCAATCCCGGGATTTTACCGTGATGTGTCCGTTTGGCCCGCCATTGCGCTGGTAAGCTGTCGCGCATGAGCCATCCTGACCACACCGCACTCTCCACCGATCGCTACATCGGCTTGATGTCGGGCACCAGCCTGGACGGTGTCGACGGCGTTCTGGCGGACTTTTCCGGCGAACACCCGACCGTCCTCGCCGACGCCTACGTGCCCTTCTCGCCCGAACTGCGCCAGCGCTTTCTTGACCTGCAACACGCCGGCCCCGACGAGATCCATCGCGAGGCCCTGGCCGCCAACGCGCTGGCCATGGTCTACGCCGACTGCGTTGCCCAACTGCTCGCTGCCACCGGTCTGGCCGTGCACGACGTGCGGGCCATCGGCGCCCATGGGCAGACGATTCGTCATCAGCCCGGCACGCATGATGGCATCGGCTACACGCGCCAAACCCAGCACCCGGCGGTATTGGCTGAACGCACCGGCATCGACGTCATTGCCGATTTTCGCAGTCGCGACATCGCCGCCGGCGGCCAGGGCGCACCGCTCGTACCAGCGCTGCATCGCGCGCTGTTCGGCCTGCCTGATGCGTGGCGTGTGGTCTGCAACATCGGGGGCATCGCCAACCTCACCGTCGTGCCGCCGCAAGCCCCCGACGCGCGCAACGCCGTACTCGGCTTCGACTGCGGCCCCGGCAACGCGCTGATGGACTACTGGGTTCACAGGCACCGCGACACCCGCTACGACGCCGACGGCGCCTGGGCCCGCACTGGGCGTATCGACGAAACGCTCCTCGCGCGTCTCAAGGCCGAGCCGTTCTTTGCAGCGCCACCGCCCAAGAGCACCGGCCGCGACCTGTTCAACCCGGCGTGGCTGCAACAAACCCTCGGCGATGCGCTGAACGCCGCGCGCCCTGAAGATGTTCAAGCGACGCTGCTCGCCCTCACCGCCGACACCATCACCGATGCCGTACGTGCCCATGCGCCGCAGGCCGCGTCACTGCTGGTCTGCGGTGGCGGCGCCCGCAATGGCGCGCTCATGGCACGTATCGCGCAGCAATTGCCGGGCGTGCGAGTCGCTCCGACAGATGACTACGGCGTGCCCGCGCATCAGGTGGAGGCCCTCGCTTTCGCATGGCTCGCGCGCCAGTGCATGCTCCGTGCCCACGGCAATCTGCATACCGCGACCGGCGCATCGGGCGATCGCATCCTCGGCGCAATCTACCCCGCTTGAGCGCACAATTTGCAGGCAACAAAAAAGCGCACCGAAGTGCGCTTTTTCTTTTACAGCGATGCGGCGTCAGACCGAGAACGACGAGCCGCAACCGCACGTGGTCGAAGCATTCGGGTTCTTGATGACGAACTGCGCGCCGTTGATGTCTTCCTTGTAGTCGATCTCGGCGCCCACCAGGTACTGGTAGCTCATCGAGTCGATCAAGAGCGAGACGCCATTCTTGGTCATGGTCGTATCGTCTTCGTTGGTCTCTTCGTCAAAGGTGAAACCGTACTGGAAGCCCGAGCACCCGCCGCCTTGCACGAATACGCGCAACTTCAACTCCGGGTTGCCTTCTTCTTCAATCAGTTGCTTGACCTTGTCCGCAGCGCTGTCGGTAAAGACCAGCGGAGCCGGAACCTCGTTCACATCGGGCGTGGCTGCCTGCGCGACTGCGTTCATGAAAATCTCCTGTGGGAACGTCTGAAACTTGCTTGTATTTTAAGCGCAAGCTGCAAATCGTGCCGAAGCCCCGCGTTTCAAGTGGGCATTGTGCGGTGCGCCAGCAACGGCTGACGCGCGATGTGATCAATCCTGATTGGACGCCAGCTTCAGATTGGGCAGCAACTTCACATCGCCAGGCGCCGCGTGCATCAACGTGCCCATGACGACAGCGCCTTGGTGCATTTCCAACGCCGCATATTGCACGTTGCCCTCAATGCGCGCCTTCGGCTGCAACTCAAGCAGCTCCGCCACATGTACGGGGCCAACCACGGTGCCATTCAGGATCAGGTGCCCGACGTGCACCTCGCCCTCGACGCGTGCGCTATCGGTAATCACCAGCATGCTGGGCTTGTCCGGATCGCCGTAGATGTTGCCGCTGATCTCGCCGTCGATCCGCAGACCGCCCGAGAAGCGCAGATTCCCTTCCAGTTTGGTATGAGCCCCCAGCAGCGTTTCAATCGCCAGCCCTTTCTTTTTGCCAAACAGCATCGTCGACTCCTCTGTGTACGGATCCTCGACAGGACAACGCCCGTCAGATGGAAAAACTCTGGCTCGCTTTGATCTTGCCGTTCTGCAGCACTTTCACCATCACCGATTGCACCGTGGTGCCGGGGGGCACGTCTACCCAGCCCTCAAGGCGCTGGTAGTGCGTGAGCTTGACGCGGGCGCTGGCAACGGGTGATCCGCTGGCCACCGTTCCCGGGAAATCGATCGTAGCAGCTTTGCCACCCTGTACCACGTTCAGCGTGAGCGCCAGTTGCCCCTCGAATTCGGAGACCGGCGCGAACGCCTTTCCGCCGCCTTGCATCAGCAGAACGCGGAACCGCATGCGTGTCGGCTGCGCCTCGTCCGGCGCGATGCGGAAGCTGCGCACGTAAATACCAGCGGAATTGGTAGGTGCGGGCAACAGGCTGTCAAAGAAGGCTAGGTCCTCTTTCAACTGCGCGTTTTCGGTTTCCAGCGCCTTGAGTTGCTCAGCCATCTGCGCTTGCGCGCCTTCGGCAATACCCAGCCTGGCATCCACCGTGCCAGCGGACGCGGAAAGCTTGTCTCGCTCGGCTTGCATGGCGGCCAACTTGGTGGTCAGCTCGCGGTTCATAGCGCGCAAATCGGCGTCGTGCGGCCCCGTCAGCCGGCGCCCTTCTTCGAAGGCCCACAGCGCCGCAGCCGCCGCAAGCCCAAATACCACGGCAATCAACAAAACCGTTACCGGCCAAGGCAGACGCGAACGCACCGTGACGTTCGGGGCGAGCACGGAAGCGCGACGCAACAAGCGACGCGCCTTCATGCGCGCGCCTCCCGACCCGCCTTGCGGATCAGAATCGGATTAGGAGAAACAGCGGATTGCATCATACGGGCCGAACGCTAACGAAATGTGAATTGTAGTCCCGCGGACATGTCGGAGCTGTTGCAAAGGGTAAGCGAGGCGACGGAAAGATCACCCTGTTTAGTTCGAACGCTCAAAAACAAAAAACCACACCCGAGGGTGTGGTTCTTTGCTGAAGCAGCAGGAAGCGGATTAACGCTTCGAGAACTGCTTGGCGCGGCGGGCCTTGCGCAGACCGACCTTCTTACGCTCGACTTCACGTGCATCGCGCGTCACCAGACCAGCCTTCGACAGGGCGGGCTTGAGCGTTGCATCGTAATCGATCAGGGCGCGGGTGATGCCGTGACGCACAGCACCGGCTTGGCCGGTTTCACCACCGCCGACCACGTTCACCTTGATGTCGAACGTAGCTGCATGGTTGGTCAGTTCCAGCGGCTGACGCACGATCATCAGCGAGGTTTCACGAGCGAAGTACTCGTTGATGGCCTTGCCGTTGACGATGATGTCGCCCTTGCCGGACTTGATGAAGACACGTGCCACAGCGCTCTTGCGGCGGCCGGTGCCATAGTTCCAGTTTCCGATCATGGATTAGGCCCCTTAGATTTCCAGCGCTTTCGGCTGCTGAGCTTCGTGCGGATGCGAGCCTTCGGCGTAAACCTTCAGCTTCTTGATCATCGCGTAGCCCAGCGGACCCTTCGGCAGCATGCCCTTCACAGCCTTCTCCAGGGCGCGGCCCGGGAAACGCTGCTGCATCTTGCCAAACGTCGTTTCGTAGATACCGCCCGGGTAACCCGAGTGGCGATAGTACTTCTTGTCGGTCGTCTTGGCGCCCGTCACACGCAGCTTGGCTGCGTTGATGACGATGATGAAATCGCCGGTATCGACGTGCGGAGTGAATTCGGGCTTGTGCTTGCCGCGCAGTCGGTGTGCCACTTCGCTGGCGACACGCCCGAGGACCTTGTCCGTCGCGTCAATCACGTACCAATCGCGCTTCACCTCATGGGGCTTTGCGGAAAAGGTCTTCATGATTTTTCCAAATATTGAGTCAGTGCCCGAGTGGACCCGTATCGCGCTGAGAACTTGCGTTCAGACTGCTCACGAACGGATCGTCTTGCGGACGCCTGCGCAACCCCATGCGAGGTCATCGCCGGCCCGCCTTCCCGCTTGTTGGTGCGGGCTCTCTAAATTTCTCTTTTCCGCGGGCAATCCGGAAAAGATTTCGATTGTACCCCGCACAGACTTCTTGACACAAGGAAAAAGGTGCGCGCGGGTTCTGCAGGCGAAAAAAAACCCAAGCCATCAAGCTTGGGTTTGAATCCACCAAAGGAGGAGGGTGGAGGAGACACCTGCTGATCGTTGACTTGGTGGGTTGCACCGCATCAGCCGATCCAATGGTGCAAATTATACCCATTTCTGGGGCACGCGCAAGGAAATTTGCACTACGAAATCGCATTTCGTAATGCGGAAAGCCGATAAGAAGACAGAAGGCAGTTTAATTTCCCAACAAATCAAACACTTGCATTCATTTCGTGTGAGACAAGCTGCTGCGCGCTAGAGCTATTCCTCCAATTTCGGCGCAATTTCGGTGCAAAAAGAACGGGTTGCACCTTTTCGAGCGGGTATCACTGTCAAGCCGCGTTCACCCTAGGGCGTCAACGCGCGCGAGGGCTGGTGGCTACAATGTGGCTTTTCGTCGGCGATGGTCGACCCTCTGCACAAGGATTGGACATGGATTGCACAGTGAGCTGGACTGGCCCGGATGGCATGGCCTTTTTGGCGGAAACCGGCAGCGGCCATCTCGTCACGATGGATGGCGCGCCCGACGGCGGCGGCCGCAACCTTGCACCGCGCCCGATGGAAATGGTCTTGCTGGGCACCGGTGGCTGCACCGCCTATGACGTGGTGCTGATCCTCAAGCGAGGCCGCCAGGACGTGCAAGGTTGCAGCGTCAAGCTGCAGGCCGACCGTGCCGAGACCGACCCGAAGGTCTTCACGCGCATCCACTTCACCTTCACGGTGACTGGGCGCAACCTGAAGCGGGAAACGGTGGAACGGGCTGTGCAGCTTTCGCACGAGAAGTACTGCTCGGCGTCGATCATGCTGGCCAAGACGGCCGAGATCACGCACTCGTTGGAACTGGTGGATCTGGCCACGCAGCCGACGGCATCGGAATAAGAAGCGAAGCGGACCGATAAGCCGGATTCTGTGCGCCGCGTGGCCGAAACCAGCGGCGTGACAACCATTCCTCTAGACCGGCTGTTGCCAGCCGGCTCAAGCTCCCTACCCGCAGACTCAGCGAGCCGCTTCATCGCCTGCTTACTTGGGATTGCTCCGGGTGGAGGTTACCGCGTTTCACCCTTCGCCCTGGCCGAAGCCGGGGCGAAGACTCGTCTCTGTGGCCCTATTCCGCACGTCACCGTGGATGGTCATTAGCCATCACCCTGCTCTATGGAGTCCGGACTTTCCTCCCCTTCCGCTCGCACGAGGCGGCGGAAGCAGCGGTTGTCTGATCCGCTTCGCGAGGCGCGAGTCTAGCACTGTTCGGGTACCAATCGCCGCCGGCCCGGGCGAAAGACGGTCGTATCCAGATAGAAGCCGGCGTCGTCATTGGCATCGCACCAACCGGGGATGCCCATGACGGGCAACGGACGGAAATTGCTGGGCGCCAGATCGACATGCAAAAGCATCTCTGCCAGCGCGGCATCGAGCGAGGGACGATCCGCTGGTAATGCTGCCACGTGCAGCGGCCAGGCATGTGCAGTGATCGACTTGTACGGCGCAACCAACTTTTCCAGCAGCGCATGGCCGAACGGCAGAACTGCACAGGTTGCGCCCCACGCTGCTCTGCCCTCGACGAACAAGCCGCGCCAATCGAACCCGGTCAGGCTTCGCTCAGGCGCGTCTTCAGTGTGCAGGAAGATCAGGGCGTTTTCGTCGAACAGCGTGGCGGCATCGCGTACTGTGCCGCGTGCCGCGCCAATCCCGTCCCGCGTAATTGCCCGCGCCTGGCGCGCGTTCAGCGCCGCCTTGGCAAGCGGCCAATGCAGCCAGATCAGTGCGTTGAAGAAATCGTGGAGATTGTCCCGCGTCGGCACCCGGCCGGTGGCGGCGACGTGTGCTTCATAGGCCGTGCCGGCCGGCAGCGCATCTTGCGGGATGAAGCGCAGCGTATGGCCGCCGGAGGTGCGAATTGCCTGCGCGGCCGGATGCGCGTTCAGTGCGTCTCGAAGATTGGCGCCGCCCTCAATCGCGCGTGCAATTGGGGCGCCGACCGCTGCCAGCGGCGCGAACGCCGGATGGCTCCAGTCGATCGCACGCAAACATTCAATCGCCAAGTCAGACGGATTTCCAGCGCAGCATCTCGCCGCCGCGCAGTGGCACCAGCGTCTGCTCACCGAACGGGACTTCGGCGGGAAGCTGCCATTGCGAGCGCGTGAGCGTGAGCGTGCCGGCGTTGCGCGGCAGGCCATAGAAGTCCGGCCCGTGCAGGCTCGCAAAGCCTTCGAGCTTGTCGAGCGCGTTGGCGTCTTCAAAGGCCTCGGCGTACAGCTCCATGGCGTGCAGCGCGGTGTAGCAGCCGGCGCAACCGCAGGCGTGTTCCTTCACACCCTTGGCGTGCGGCGCACTGTCGGTACCAAGGAAGAACCGCGGGTGGCCCGAGGTGGCGGCGGCCACCAGCGCCAGGCGGTGCGTTTCACGCTTGAGCACCGGCAGGCAGTAGTAATGCGGGCGGATGCCGCCAACAAACAGAGCGTTACGGTTGTACAGCAGGTGGTGCGCGGTGATGGTCGCGCCAACCGGGCCCTCGGCATCGCGCACGTATTCGGCAGCGTGCTTGGTCGTGATGTGCTCGAACACGACCTTCAGCGCCGGGAAGTCTCGACGTAGCGGCAACATCACCGTGTCGATGAAGACGGCCTCGCGGTCAAAGATGTCGACGGTCGGATCGGTCACCTCGCCGTGCACAAGCAGCGGCATGCCGACTTCCTGCATGGCTTCAAGCGTCTTGGCGCACCGGCGCAGGTCGGTCACGCCAGCATCGCTGTTGGTGGTGGCGCCAGCCGGGTACAGCTTCACGCCGTGGATGAAACCGCTGGCGCGGGCCTCGCGAATGACGTCGGGCGAGGTGTTGTCTGTCAGGTACAGCGTCATCAGCGGCTCGAACTGCGTGCCGGCTGGCAACGCGGCGAGAATGCGCTCGCGGTAGGCACGCGCCTGCGCAGTGGTGGTCACCGGCGGCTTGAGGTTGGGCATGATGATCGCGCGGCCGAACTGGCGTGCGGTGTCGCCCACCACATCGGCGAGGGCATCGCCATCGCGCAGGTGCAGGTGCCAGTCATCGGGGCGGACGATCGTAAGAGTATCGGTCATGGTGCGTGCAGAAGCGGTCAGCAAAAACGTGAATCAGAGAATGAGGATGACGCGGTAGTCGTTGACGTTGGTGCGCGTCGGGCCGGTGACGATCAGGTCATCGGCGGCAGCAAAGAAACCGTAGGCGTCGTGTGCGTCGAGCGCGGCGCGGGCGGCGATGCCCTTGGCGGCGGCGCGGGCGATGGAGTCGGGGTCAAGCAGCGCACCCGCATTGTCCTCCGATCCGTCAATGCCGTCTGTATCGGCGGCGAGCGCATAGACATCATCCATGTCTTCGAGCGTGACGCCGAGCGAGAGCAGGAACTCCGCGCAGCGCCCGCCGCGGCCGCCGGTCAGGCCCGGCGGAATCGTCACCGTGCACTCGCCGCCGGAGATGAGTGCGACCGGCGCCACAAACGGGGCGCCATGCTGGCGCACCTGCCTCGCCAGCGCCCCATATACCTGGGCGACCTCTCGCGCTTCGCCGGTCACCGTGTCGCCGAGGATGGCCGTGTGGATACCGCGCGCCGCAAACACCTGCGCGCCGGCCTGGAGACTCTGTTGCGCGGTGGCGATGACGTGATTGGTCACGCGTGCAAAGCAGGCGTCGCCCGGCTTGGGCGTTTCGGCAATCTCGCCGCGTGCTCCGCATTCCAGGTGTGCGCGCACGGTATCGGGCATGTGAGCGCCCCAGCGTTTCAGAATGGCAAGCGCATCGGCATAAGTGCTCGCATCCGGCACGGTCGGGCCGCTGGCAATGGCGCTCGGATCATCGCCGGCCACGTCGGAAACAATCAACGTCGTGACCGGCGCGCGTGATGCGGCGGCAAGCCGCCCACCCTGAATACGCGACAGATGCTTGCGCACGATATTCATGTCGGTGATCGGCGCACCGCAGCGCAGCAGCTCGCGCGTCACGGCTTTCAGATCGGACATCGGGATGCCCTCGGCGGGCAGCGACAGCAGGCTGGAACCGCCGCCCGAGACCAGCACGATAAGCCGGTCGTTCTCGGTGAGCGCGCAGACGCGATCCAGGATTTCCTGCGCGGCTTGTTCGCCCGCCTCGTCCGGCACCGGGTGCCCCGCTTCAATGACGCGGATGTGCTCGGTCGGCAACCCATGCGCATAGCGCGTGACGACCAGTCCTTCGAGCTGCGCGCGGCCGGCATAGGCCTGCTCGACAGCCAGCGCCATCGACGCAGCCGCCTTGCCGGCGCCGACCACCAGTGTTTTGCCGCCGGCATACGGCGGCGGAAGGAAGTTTGCGACGATTTTTAGCGGATCGGCCGCGCCCACGGCGGCGGCGTAGCTCTCCAGCAGGAGGGCGCGGGCGGCGGTGCGGTCGAGCTTCATGGGAATGGCTTCTCCGGTTAAGGCAATCTGGAGGCGGTGGCGTGCGGCATGTGCGCAACGCCCGGCCCCCAGGCGCGGCGCCGTGAAGACGAAGGCGCTTGGCACCCCCGGCGGCCGGCAGGATAATGATCATTTTATTGCATCCGACTTTTCCCCCACCATGTGCCAGCTGCTGGGCATGAACTGCGCTGAACCGACCGATGTGACGTTCTCGTTCACGGGGTTCGCCGCGCGCGGTGGCGTGACCGACCACCATGCCGACGGCTTCGGCGTCGCCTTCTTCGAAGACAAGGCATGCCGCCTGTTCATCGACAACCAGTCTGCCGGTACCTCGCCGGTAGCGGAGTTGGTCAAGCGCTACCCGATCAAGTCCAAGAACGTCATCTCGCACATCCGCAAGGCGACGCAGGGCACGGTGCGGCTGGAAAACTGCCACCCCTTCATGCGCGAGCTGTGGGGCAGGCACTGGATCTTTGCCCACAACGGCGACCTGAAGAACTTCTCGCCGTTCCTCTCGGGCGTCTACCAGCCTGTGGGCGATACCGACAGCGAACTCGCCTTCTGTTTCATCATGCAGGCGCTGCGCAAGCGCTTTCCGGGTTCGCAGCCGCCGCTCAACGAGCTGTTCTACGCGCTGTCTGACATCACCAAGGAAATCACCCGCTACGGCGTGTTCAATTTCCTGCTGTGCAATGGGCAGGCGCAGTTCGCGCATTGCTCGACGCGGCTGTATTACATCGTGCGGCAGTGGCCGTTCTCGACGGCGCATTTGATCGACGCCGACATGACGATCGACTTCGCCAAATACACGACGCCTGCCGATCGCGTGGCTGTCATCGCCACCGCGCCGCTCACCGACAACGAAGTCTGGACGCAATTCGTGCCAGGCGAGCTGCTGATGTTCGAATCGGGCCAGGCCACGATGGCCACCAAGGTGCCGATTCCGGAAGCCGTGCAGATCGCCAACGCTGCCAACACCGCCTGCACCTGACGCCGCGTCGCCCACAAAAAAAAGCCGCTCTCGAAAGAGCGGCTTTTGTTGCCGGGAACCGTCGATCAATGCGACAGGATCTTCGACAGGAACTGCTTGGCACGATCGGAACGAGCGTCGATGTTGCCGAAAAACTCTTCCTTCTCGCAGTCTTCAACGATGCGGCCCTGGTCCATGAAGATCACGCGGTTGGCAACCTTCCGCGCGAAGCCCATTTCGTGGGTCACGCACATCATGGTCATGCCTTCCTTGGCCAGTTCCACCATCACGTCGAGCACTTCGTTGACCATTTCAGGGTCCAGCGCGGAGGTCGGCTCGTCGAACAGCATGCAGATCGGGTCCATCGACAGCGCGCGCGCGATTGCCACGCGCTGCTGCTGACCGCCCGACAGTTGGCCCGGGTACTTGGCAGCGTGCGCCTTCAGGCCCACGCGGTCCAGATACTTCAGGCCCTTGGCCATGGCTTCTTCTTTCGAGCGGCCCAGCACCTTTTGCTGTGCGATCGTCAGATTCTCGGTAATCGACAAGTGCGGGAACAGCTCGAAGTTCTGGAACACCATGCCCACGCGCGAACGCAGCTTCGGCAAGTTGGTACCCTTCGCGCCCACCGAAGTGCCGTCAACGAAGATCTCGCCCTTCTGGAACGGTTCCAGCGCATTGACGGTCTTGATGAGCGTGGACTTACCCGAACCCGACGGGCCGCACACCACCACCACTTCGCTCTTCTTCACGCTGGTGGTGCAGTCGGTCAGCACCTGGAAGCTGCCGTACCACTTGGAAACGTTCTTGATCTCGATCATTGGGTCACCTTCTTCTGAAGTCGCTTCACCAGCACGGAGGCGCCGAAGCAGATCACGAAATAGCACAAGCCGGCAAACAGCAGCAGTTCGACGATACGGCCGTCGCGCTCACCGATGTTGTATGCCTGCGTAAAGAAGTCCGACAGCGCGCTCACATACACCAGCGACGTATCCTGGAACAGGACGATGGCCTGGGTGAGCAGCAGCGGAATCATGTTGCGGAATGCCTGCGGCAGGATCACCAGGCGCATGGCCTGGCCGTACGTCATGCCCATCGCATAGGCCGCGAACATCTGCCCGCGCGACACGCTCTGGATACCGGCGCGGATGATCTCCGAGTAATACGCCGCTTCAAACAGCGCGAAGGCGACCAGCGCAGACATCATGCGCATGTCGGTCGCCGGCGACAGATCGAAGATCCTCTGCAACACCTGCGGCACGATCAGGAAGAACCACAGCAGCACCATCACCAGCGGGATGGACCGGAAGAGGTTCACGTACGCCTGCCCGAACCACTGCAGCAGCTTGATGCCGGAGAGGCGCATCATCGCGAGCAGCGTGCCCCACACGATGCCGACCAGGATGGCCGTGCCCGTGATCTGGAGCGAGAGAACCATCCCCTCGCCGAGCACACGCATGTTGTCGACGTTGATGGACGAGAAATCGAATTGATAAGCCATGAAGAGTCCTCGCCCGATTACTTGCCACCGATGAAGCCAGGCAGCCGGGAACGTGCTTCCACCCAGCGCATCAGGCCCATTACGGTCAGGTTGATCAGCATGTACATCAGCGTCACGGCGATGAACGATTCGTACGGCTGCGCGGTGTAGTCAACCAGCTGGCGGCCCTGTGCGGCAAGCTCCAGCAAACCGATGGTCGATGCCACAGCCGAGTTCTTGAAGATGTTCAGAAACTCCGACGTGAGCGGCGGCACGATGATGCGGAACGACATCGGCAGCATCACGTAGCGATACGTCTGCGCCAGCGTGAAGCCCATGGCCAGTCCGGCGTTGCGCTGCCCGCGCGGCAGCGAATTGATACCTGAGCGCACCTGCTCGCAGACACGCGCGGCGGTAAACGTGCCAAGACACAGCATCGCAGACAGGAACATCGCCGTGTTGGGGTTCATCTGCTTGATGTAGTCGCCACCCGGCACGAGCTCGGGCATGACGAAGTACCAGATGAAGAGCTGCACGATCAGCGGAATGTTGCGGAACAGCTCCACGTACGCTGCGGCCAGGCCCGACAGCCACTTGTTCGGCACCGTACGCAGCACGCCCAGCAAGGAGCCGATGACGAGCGCGATGATCCAGGAAGACAGGCCGAGTACGACGGTGGTCTTCAACCCCGCCAGCAGCCAGTCCAGATAGGTCTGATTCTGGGCGGCTTCCGTAAAGAAGACGCCCCAGTTCCAGTGGTAATTCATGATGGTTCCCTCAAAAAGAAACGGAAGGGAGAAGACCTGTTAACCGGCCTTTGCCTTCCGTTTCGGTGACGCTTGTATCAGGCCCGTTGAGGGAGCCGATCAGTCAAGAGCCTTGTCGTTCGGGTTCTTGATCAGCGCCTTCATGTCGTCCGACAGCGGGAACTCCATGTTCACACCCTTGGGCGGAACCGGCTGTTCGAACCATTTCTTGTATTCGGCTGCAATCGAGCCGTCCTTCATCATGCCGGCGATGGTCTTGTCGGCCAGTGCCTTGAACGGCTTGTCGTCCTTGCGAACCATACAGCCGTAGGCTTCGCGCGATTGCGGCTTGGCCACGACCACCCAGTCAGTCGGGCTCTTGGCCTTGGCGCGCTCGCCGTACAGCAGGGCGTCGTCCATCATGAACGCAACAGCGCGGCCCGATTCCAGCGTCAGGAACGACTGGCCGTGGTCCTTCGTGCTGATGATGTTCATGCCCATCTGCTTGTCATCGTTCATCTTGCGCAGCAGGCGTTCCGACGTCGTGCCGGCGGTGGTCACGACGTTCTTGCCCTTGAGCTGCGCCCAGTCGGTGATGCCCGAATCCTTCTTCACCATGATGCGCGTGCCGATGATGAAGATCGTGTTCGTGAACGATGCTTGCTTCTGGCGCTCAAGGTTGTTCGTGGTCGAACCGCACTCCAGATCGATGGTGCCGTTCTGCAGCAGCGTGATGCGGTTTTGCGAAGTGACCGGGATCTCGTTGATCTTCAGATCCTTCAGGCCGAGCTGCTTCTTCACGTCCTCGGCAATCTTGGTGGCGACGTCGTACGAATAACCGATCGTGCGGACACCGCCGACGTTGTAGCTGAACGGAATCGACGAATCGCGCACGCCCAGCGTGATGGTGCCGGTGTCTTTGATCTTCTTGAGCGTACCAGTCAGCTCTTCTGCGTGGGCAGCGCTGCCGAATGTACCAACGGCGACACCAACGGCTGCAACCACGGTTGCCAGCTTGGCGAGGTTCATGAAAGTCTCCTTTTGACCATGAAAGAGAAAGACGGGACTGTACCAAAAAACGTTTGGCGACAGTATTGGTGTTGCCACTAAATCGTTGAATCCAACGGAGTTTTTCCTCTGGCGCGGACCCTGCCGCAACCGCGTTTTCCATGCAACCGGATACCTTACGTTGTGCTTTTCCGAAAATCCGGAAAAGACGCGCAGCGCCCGACACGGCAACGCTCTGCAACATCGGCACGCGGGCCCGATTGCTTGAGCGGATAACCGCCAATTGCTAAGGAAAACAAGGGGAAATAAAGCCCGCCCGATGTGCGCTCTCTGTCGCTTAACGAACCCGACTTGAGGATGGGAAGGACGACGATGATGCCATCGCCCTTCTCATGGTGCGGTGCTCCGGAACGTTATGGTTCGTCCCATGAGCACCGGCTTTCTTCAACCGTCGCGCATGGCCGCCTGATCGGCAGCAACGCGATAGACCAGTGCAGTGCCCTGTTGGGGCACCGCGCCGGTATTGATCAGCGCGTTGCCGATCAGGGGTACAGACCGCGCTCTTGGCGGGCCTGCAGAATCCGCGTACAGGCGATGATGAATGCCGCCGTACGCAGAGTAACCTTGTTGTCCTGCGCCACTTGCCAGACGCCACGGAAGGCGTCTTGCATGATCCGTACCAGGCGCTGGTTGATCTCGTCTTCGGTCCAGAAGAAGCTCGAGAAATCCTGCACCCACTCGAAATAGCTGACCGTCACGCCGCCGGCGTTGGCAATCACGTCCGGGCAGACCAGGATGCCGCGGTCGCGCAGGATGTCGTCCGCTTCGGGCGTTGTGGGGCCGTTTGCACCTTCCACGACAATCTTTGCCTTGATGTGGGGCGCGTTCTTCGCAGTGATCTGGCCTTCCAGCGCGGCCGGGATCAGGAATTCGCACTCCAGCCCCCAGAAGTCGTCTTGCGAGACGGTCTCTGCAACAAAGCCGGCCACGCTGCCATTGTGGTCAACGTGCTTGATGAGCGCGTCGACATCCAGGCCGCTGCCATTGAACACGATGCCCTTGTGGTCTTGCACGGCAATGACCTTGGCACCAGCGTCGTGGAACAGCTTGGCGGCCACGCTGCCCACATTGCCGAAGCCTTGCACCACCACACGCGCGCCCTTGACGTCGATGCCAAGGTTGCGCGCGGCTTCGCTGCCGACCACGAACACGCCACGGCCAGTGGCTTCGCGACGGCCCAGACTGCCGCCCAGTGCGATCGGCTTGCCGGTCACCACGCCGGTGGCGGTGGAGCCTTCGTTCATGGAGTACGTGTCCATCATCCACGCCATGATCTGCGCGTTGGTGTTCACGTCCGGGGCCGGAATGTCCTTGTTCGGGCCGATAATGATGCCGATCTCGCTGGTGTAGCGGCGGGTCAGGCGTTCGAGTTCACCGGAAGACAGCTTGCGCGGGTCGACGCGGATACCCCCCTTGGCACCACCGTACGGCACGTTCACGGCCGCGTTCTTCACCGACATCCACGCAGACAGCGCCATCACTTCCGACAGCGTCACGTCCTGGTGGAAACGCACGCCGCCCTTGCCCGGGCCGCGCGACGTGTTGTGCTGCACGCGGTAGCCCTCGAAGTGGGCGATGCGGCCGTCGTCCATCTGGATGGGCACGTCAACGATCAGCGCGCGCTTGGGGCGCTTGAGCGTTTCAACCCAACGTGCCAGCGAGCCGAGATAGGGGGTGACCCGATCGACCTGCTGCAGATAGATGCCCCACGGGCCGAGGTTGTCGGCCGGCAGATAGGACGGGATGGCGTGCTGGAGTGTCGACGGAGATGCGACATTGGACATGGCTGTCTTCCTTTTTTGGGCCTCGGTAAGGCCCTTCAAGTCCCACAAAATGCCCGCCAGCTTAGGGACCGCCCAGAACGAAATCCAATGCCGTTTTTACATCGGGTTATGCATTGGACGCATAACCTCATAGTCGAACCCGATCGCCCGTTCAGCCCGCCAGCGCGCTCCATAACGTGTCGATCAGCTCGCGCTTGCGCTTGGACTGCGGGTGCCGACGGTCGTGCGCGCCGCTTTGCGGGTGCTCACGATAGAGCCGGATTTCCATCTCGATCGACAAGGTACCGCCGCCCTTGCCTTCCGCGCGCACGAGGCGTCCGGCTGCCACATCCTCCCGCACCGCACTCTCGGGCAGGAACGCCACGCCGTGGCCCGCCAGCGCCATCACCTTGAGCGCTTCGGCCATGTCGGTTTCGTAGCACTTGTCGAGCAGCGGTGCCACGGGCGAGTTTTCCAGCAGCACATCCACCATGCGGCCCAGAAAGGCATTGGGCGTGTAGCTGAGGTAGGCGATCGGCTTGCGTGCGGTGGGAACAAGCCGATAAATCGGCCGCCCGCTTGCATCGGGCTTGGAGAACGGCGAAAGC
Organism: Ralstonia pickettii; assembly: GCF_000607165.1. GTDB lineage: Bacteria > Pseudomonadota > Gammaproteobacteria > Burkholderiales > Burkholderiaceae > Ralstonia > Ralstonia holmesii. The sequence goes on from NZ_JFZG01000006.1 coordinate 860,013, forward strand.
CGCTCGGTGCCCAGCACCAGCATGTCGTAGCGCGTGGGGTCGAGCTGGATCATCTGCCGCGCGTGGTGATAGACCATCACGAGATCGCAGCCGCCCTCCACCAGCGTCATCACCGCATCGTGCACGTTGAGCGCGCGCAGCCTGCATTGCAGCTTGCCGATCTTCTCTTCCACCTGCGCGAGCCAGCCGGGGAAGAACGTCAGCGATAGCGTATGCGGCACGGCAAAGTCGATCGTCGACGCACTGGCCGGGCGCTGGCCGCGCATCAGGGCGCGCGTCTCACTCACCTGGGCGAGCATCGCCAAAGCCTGTTCGTAGAAGACCTCTCCGGCGGGAGTCAGGCGTGTTGGGTAGCTTGATCGGTCGATCAGCTCATTGCCGAGCCACGCCTCGAGGGATTGAATGCGCCGCGAAAACGCCGGCTGCGTCACGTGCCGCAATTCGGCCGAGCGCGAAAAGCTGCGCGTCTCCGCCAGGCTGATGAAGTCTTCCAGCCATTTGAGTTCCATCGCGTTGTCTCTCCCTCAACCTGCTCGGGTGTCTTCTGTTTCTTCGGCCACGCGTTCGGGCTCGCGTGCCTGCATGCGCCACATCTGCGCGTAACGGCCTTCCGCACGCAACAACGATTCGTGCGTTCCGCGCTCGATGATGTGGCCGTGTTCCATCACCAGAATCTGGTGCGCACGCACGATGGTCGACAACCGATGTGCAACGACCAGCGTGGTGTGGTTCTGCGCCAGCCGCATCAGCTCTTCTTGAATGGCGTGCTCGGTACGCGAGTCGAGTGCGGACGTTGCTTCATCAAACACGAGAATCGGCGGGCGCTTGAGCAAGGTACGTGCAATCGCCACACGCTGCTTCTCGCCGCCGGAGAGCTTCAGGCCGCGCTCGCCGACTTGCGTCTCGTAGCCATCGGGCAGCGATTCGACAAAGTGGTGGATCTGCGCCGCGCGGGCGGCTTCGATCACCTCTTCGCGACTGGCATCGGGGCGGCCGTAGGCGATGTTGTAGTAGATGCTGTCATTGAAGAGCACCGTGTCTTGCGGAACGATGCCGATGGCGGCGCGCACGCTGGATTGCGTAACATCACGCAGGTCCTGACCGTCGATCTGGATAGCGCCGGACTTCACGTCATAGAAGCGGAACAGCAAGCGCGCCAGCGTCGATTTGCCCGAGCCGCTTTGCCCCACGACTGCCGTGGTCGTGCCGGCAGGAATAGTGAAGTCCACATCGAACAGGATCTGGCGCTTGGCCTCGTAGCTGAAGTCGACATGCGCGAAGCGGACTTCGCCCGCGTGCACCGCCAGCGGTTTGGCGTCGGGCTTGTCGGCTACCTCGCGATTGGTCTGCAGCAGGTGGAACATGCGGTCCATGTCGGTCACGGCTTGCTTCAGCTCACGATAGATCACGCCCAGGAAGTTGAGCGGAATGTAGATCTGCAGCATCAGCGTGTTGACGAGCACGAGGTCCCCCAGCGTCATGTGCCCCGCCGCCACCCCCTGCGTGGCGCGATACAGAATCAGGATGAGCGCGGTGGCGACAATGACCTGCTGGCCGAAGTTCAGCACCGACAACGAGTTCTGCGAGCGGATCGCAGCCGCGCGGTAGTGCTTCAGGTTCTCGTCGTAACGACGTGCTTCGTAGTCTTCGTTGCCAAAATACTTGACCGTCTCAAAGTTGAGCAGCGAATCGATTGCCTTCTGGTTGGCGCGCGAATCCAGCTCGTTCATCCTGCGGCGGAAGTGCGTGCGCCAGTTCGTCACCGTCACCGTAAAGACGATGTAGCTGACCAGCGCGCAGAACGTGATGAGCGCGAACCACACGTCGTACTTCACGAAGAAATACGTGATGACGAGGCCGACTTCCACCAGCGTCGGCAGGATGCTGTACAGCGAATACGAAATGAGCGACTGGATGCCGCGCGTGCCGCGCTCGATGTCGCGGCTCATGCCGCCAGTTTGGCGCTCAAGGTGAAAGCGCAGTGACAGCGCATGCAGATGCCGGAACACCTGCAGGGCGAGCGTGCGCACCGAACTCTCCGTCACCTTCGCGAACAGGATTTCGCGCAGCTCCGAGAACAGCGACGTCGACAACCGCAGCAGCCCGTAGCCGATGATGACGCCCACCGGCACAACCAGCAGCGCGCGGGGGTCGGACGGCGACACGTTCATCGAATCAATCAGCCGCTTCATGACCATCGGCACACCAAGGTTTGCCACCTTGGCCGCGATCAGGAACGACAGCGCCAGCGCCACACGCCATTTATAGGCCAGCAGATAAGGCAGCAGGCTCTTGATGGTGCGCCAGTCACCGCGGGCAGCCCCCGGCGGAGGCGGTTCGGAAGAAGCGGGAAAGCGGCGCATGTGCGGTGCAATAAAATGGCGGATTGTGTATTCTCCCACCGATCACCTGCGCGCGCCCTGGGCTCGCTGGTGGGCCCTCCCTCCGCTTCAATGCTGCCCTGCATCATCATGTCCGATACCCAAGCCACCACTGAAACCGTCACGCTGCCCGCCGACAAGCAGCCCGCCGTGCGCGTGATGCCGATGCCCTCCGACGCCAACGTCCACGGCGATGTTTTTGGGGGCTGGATCATGTCGCAGGTGGACATCGCCGGGTCGATCCCTGCCGTGGTGCGCGCCAACGGTCGTGTCGCCACGATCGCGGTCAACTCGTTCGTCTTCAAGCAGCCCGTGTACGTGGGCGATCTGGTGAGCTTCTACGCCAACGTGGTCAAAACGGGGCGCACGTCGATCACCGTGGATGTGGAGGTCTATGCGCAGCGCATGCACGCCAGCGGCCGCCACGCCACCGTCAAGGTCACGGAAGCCACCCTCACCTACGTGGCCACCGACGAGACTCGCAAGCCGCGCGTGCTGCCGCCGCTCTGAACCGGCAACGCTCAACAAAAAACCCGGCGTCGCGCCGGGTTTTCTTTTGCGTATGAACGCCTCGCTCAGTTGAACTTGGAAAAATCTGGGCGGCGTTTCTCGAAGAATGCCGTGAACGCCTCGCGCGCTTCCGGCGCGCGCAGCATCTCGCCAAACTGCTTGCCTTCCACCGACATGCGCTCCGCGATCTGCGGCGTGGCGCCTTCCTTCATCAGCCGCTTGGTGGCGCGCAGCGATGCGGGCGGCAGCAGCGTCAGCTTACGCGCCTGCGTACGCACGAAGGCATCCAGCTCCCCGGCCGGCAGCACGCGGTTGACCAGGCCGAGTTCACGCGCTTCGCTCGCGTCAAAAGGCTCGCCGAAGAGCAGCTTGTCCGCTGCGCGGTGATAACCGGCCAGTTGCGGCAGCAGCAGGCTGGATGCGGCTTCCGGACAGAGCCCCAGTTGCGCGAACGGCATCGACAACTTGGCCGTCTCGGATGCGTAGACCAAGTCGCAATGCAGCAGCATGGTCGTGCCCACGCCGACGGCCGCGCCACTCACCGAAGCGATCAGCGGCTTGGTCGCCGTGCTGATCGCCTTCAGGAACTGGTGCACGGGGGCGCTCTCGTCCTTGGGCGGATTCTTCATGAAGTCTTCGAGATCGTTGCCCGCGGTGAACACGCTCTCGTGGCCGGCCAGCACGATCACGCGGATGGCAGGATCGGTTTCGGCGGCCACCAGCGCGTCGGCCAGCGTTTGATACATCGCAGCCGTGATGGCGTTCTTGCGGTCCGGGCGGTCAAAGGTGAGCGTCAGGACGCCGTCTACGGTCTCGGTACGAATCGACATGAAAACTCCAGGTGAAACCTGCGCCGCTAGATCGGCACAGGAGAGTCAGATAGATAACCGACGGAGAACGCGTTGGCCCCCACGTTCAACGCCACGGTCAGGCTCATCGGCGCGAGCAGCACTTCTACGCCGTGGTCCTGTGCGGTTCGCATCAACGCTTGCACCGGCTCCATGCGGCGCACGGTGTCGAGCGAACCGGAATACGTGATCGCCACCACAGGCGTGGCCAGACGCTCCTCGGCGATCATGGTTTCGGTATGCGCCATCAGACGGCGGATGCCTTCATCGGAACCGCGCACCTTGGCGATGGCTTCTGTCTCGCCCCGGTGCATATGGATGAGCGGACGCACGTTGAACGCCGTGCCCATCATGTAGCGGCTCCAGGTGATGCTCTTCTCGCCCTTCTGCTTGGCGCGCGTGTACATGTACAGCAGCTCATCGGGCACAAGGTAGACGTGCGAGGCGTCACGCAGGCGGTTCTCGATCACGTGCACGACGTCACGCACCTCCGCGCCTTCGCGCAGCATGCGTGCGGCTTCGTGCACCATCAGCGCCTGACCGGGGCCGATGGCGCCGGTATCCACCACTGTCAACTCAAACAGCCCCGAGCGGCCGGCGTCCTTGCGTGGCTTGAAGCTCTTGGCAGTTGTGCCCACCACCGCGCCGGTTGCGTGGCTGTAGAAATGGCTGCGCGAGCTGGCAATCGTCAGCAGCAAGGCCCGGTCGTGCTGCGTGACCACGTGCTTGAGCAGGTAGTCTTCGATCTCGCGTTCAAGCAACGGAATCGATTCGGCGTAGTGATCTTGCTTGTCGACGAGGTACTTGCGATAGAGCTGCGGCAGCGCCGCCTCGTCGCGGCGGTCTTCTACAAACAATTCGCCCGCACGAATGCGGAACGGCACCACGCCCAACCCCAGCTGATCGATCATCGAGCGCGGCATATCGCATGCCGCATCGGTCAATACGATTGTGTCGCCGACAGTGTTGCCCATCGCGCGCCCTCCTCTTGGTGCACCGCCGGTGACCCGGTGGTGTGTCTCCTCTGTTGCGGAATCGTGGCTCCGCTTCTATTGCGATACCGGCTGGGTGCCGGCCGCATTCTTCGGCGCGCTTGTTCGGAACGACTGCGCGCCTGCGCAACTATGCGTGGTGAGACGGGCGATTAGCAAGCAGGGGAAGGCCCTAAAAAGCTACCTGAGCCTTCCCCCTTGCGTGGGGTCACATGCGTTCGAAAATGCCTGCAGCGCCCATGCCGGTGCCGACGCACATCGTCACCATGCCGTACTTCTGGTTGCGACGACGCAGGCCGTGCACAACCGTGGCCGCACGGATGGCACCGGTCGCGCCCAACGGGTGGCCCAACGCGATCGCGCCGCCCAGCGGGTTGATTTTGCTGGTGTCCAGACCCAGGTCCTGAATCACGGCCAGCGACTGCGCGGCAAACGCTTCGTTCAGCTCGATCCAGTCGATCTGATCCTGCGTCAGACCGCCAGCCTTCAGCGCGGCAGGAATGGCTTCCTTCGGGCCGATACCCATGATTTCCGGCGGCACGCCGCGCACCGCAAACGATACGAAGCGCGCCAGCGGCACCAGGTTGAACTGCTTCAGGATCTTCTCCGACACCAGGATCAGCGCGCCCGAACCATCCGAGGTCTGCGAGCTGTTGCCGGCGGTCACGCTGCCCTTGTTGGCGAACACGGCGCGCAGCTTGCCAAGGCCTTCAACCGACGTATCGGCACGCGGGCCCTCATCCAGCGACATCGTGCGCGTCTTGATGTCGATGGCGCCCGTGCCCAGGTTCGGGAACTTCTCGATGATCTCGATCGGCGTGATCTCGTCCTTGAACTCGCCGGCTTGCTGCGCGGCGAGTGCCTTCTGGTGCGAAGCCAGCGAGAAAGCATCCTGCGCCTCGCGCGAAATCTTCCATTGTTGGGCGACCTTTTCGGCGGTCAGGCCCATGCCATAGGCGATACCGACATTCTCGTCGCGCGTGAAGATGTCCGGCGACATCGACGGCGAGTTGCCCATCATCGGCACCATGCTCATCGATTCCACGCCGGCGGCGATCATCACGTCGGATTCACCCACGCGGATGCGGTCGGCGGCCATCGCCACGGCGGTCAGGCCGGAGGCGCAGAAACGGTTGACGGTCACGCCGCCTACCGTGTTCGGCAGGCCGGCCAGCAGCGCGCCGATACGCGCTACGTTCAGGCCCTGCTGCGCTTCGGGAATCGCGCAGCCAACGATGGCGTCTTCGATCAGCGCCGGGTCCAGGTTCGGCACCTGGGCGACGGCGCTCTTGAGGATGGTCGCCAGCAGATCGTCGGGGCGCAGGTTCTTGAGCGTGCCTTTGGGCGCCTTGCCGATCGGGGAACGCGTCGCGGCGACGATGTAGGCGTCTTGCAGTTGCTTGGTCATGATGAAACTCCTGTTCTCTGTCGTCGCGCGGGTCAGTTACGAACGGGCTTGCCGGTCTGCAACATGCCCATGATGCGTTCCTGGGTCTTGGAGCTGCCGAGCAGATCCACGAAGGCCTTGCGCTCCAGCGCCAGCAGCCAGTCTTCGTCCACCAGCGCGCCGGCTTCGACGTCACCGCCGCACACGGCTTCGGCGATGCGCGAGGCGATCGTGAAATCGTGCTGCGAGATGAAGCTACCGTCACGCATGTTCACCAGCGACGCCTTGATCGTGGCGATACCCGAACGGCCCGCCACCGGAATGCCCACCGGACGCAGCGGTGCGCGGTAGCCCGAGTCGGACAGCGCACGCACTTCGTTGCGCGCCACGTGCAGCAACTCGTGCACGTTGAAGACGATGGTGTCGGTCGGCTGCAGGTAGCCGATCTTCTGCGCGTCCAGCGCGGAGGACGACACCTTGGCCATCGCCGCCGCCTGGAAGCGGTTCGTCAGGAACTGCAGGATGTTGGTGCTGCCCGCAGCTTGCGCAGCCTTGGCAGCGGCCAGCGCCGCTTCCTTCAGGCCACCGCCCGCCGGAACCAAGCCCACACCAACTTCCACCAGACCGATATACGTTTCCAGCGCAGCCACACGCTTGGCCGAGTGCAGCAGCAGCTCGCAGCCGCCGCCCAGCGCAATGCCCGACGCAGCCGACACGACCGGCACGCCGGCGTACTTCACGCGCATCATGCCGTCCTGGAATTTCTTGACGAACGGCTCGATACCCTTGGCGCCGCCCATCATGAAGGCCGGCATGGCTTCTTCCAGGTTGGCACCTGCGGAGAACGGACCACCCGGTGCGCCCAGCTTGAGCGACGTCGGTTGCCACACCACCAGACCCTTGTAGCCAGCTTCGGCCAGATCAACCGCACGCGTCAGACCATCGATGACGCTCGGTCCGATCGTGTTCATCTTGCTCTTGAACGAGACGATCAGCACGTCGTCCTGGCCTGCCGCGTCGTCCACCCAGATGCGCACGGCGTCGGTCTCTTCGATGGTCTTGCCATACGTGAGCGGGTTGACCGTCGTCGCACCCTTGATCGGTGCACGGAACACCTGGCGGCCGTACACCGGCAGCGTGCTACGTGACAGGAACGTGCTCTGGTTGGCCGACCACGAGCCCTCTGCCGAATGCACACCGCCGTTGTCCGCCACCGGGCCGGAGAACACCCATTGCGGCAGCGCTGCATTCGACAGCGCCTTGCCGGCTTCGATGTCTTCCTTCACCCACTCGGCGACTTGCTTCCAGCCGGCCTCTTGCCAGTCTTCAAACGGGCCGCTGTTCCAGCCGAAGCCCCAGCGGATGGCGAGATCGACTTCCGCTGCCGAATCCGCAATTTGCTCCAGATAGACGGCGATGTAGTGGAACACGTCGCGGAAGACCGCCCACAGAAACTGCGCCTGCGGGTTGGTCGATTCGCGCAGCAGCTTCAGACGCTCGGCGGGCTCCTTCTTCAGGATGCGCACGACGATGTCGTCGGCCTTCTTGCCGCTCGGCCCGTACTGGCCGCTTTGCGGGTCCAGCACCTTGATTTCCTTGCCTTCCTTCTTGTAGAAACCGGCGCCTGCCTTCTGGCCCAGGGCACCCGCTTCCACCAGCTTGGCCAGCACGGGCGGCGTGGCGTAGACCGGAGCGAACGGATCGTCCTTCAGGTTGTCCTGCATCGTCTTGATGACGTGCGCCATGGTGTCCAGACCCACCACGTCGGCCGTGCGGAACGTTGCCGACTTGGCGCGGCCCAGCTTCGAGCCCGTCAGGTCATCCACCACATCAAACGGAATGCCGTACTTGGCCGATTCAGCAAACACCGCCAGGATCGAGAAGATGCCGACGCGGTTGGCGATGAAGTTGGGCGTGTCCTTAGCACGCACCACGCCCTTGCCGAGCGCGGAGGTCAGGAACGTTTCCAACTTATCGAGGATGTCGCCGCGCGTGTGTGCGGTCGGGATCAACTCGACCAGATGCATGTAGCGCGGCGGGTTGAAGAAGTGCACGCCGCAGAAGCGCGACTTCAGCTCGGCATCAAAGCCGTCCGACAGTTCGGTAATCGACAATCCCGAGGTGTTCGACGCAAAGATCGCATGCGGAGCAATGTGCGGCGCGACTTTCTTGTACAGATCGTGCTTCCAGTCCATGCGCTCGGCGATTGCCTCGATGACGAGGTCGCAGTCGCGCAGGCGCTCGATGTCGTCTTCGTAGTTGGCAGCCTGAATCAGGTTGGCGTCGTCCTTGATGCCCAGCGGCGCCGGCGACAGCTTCTTCAGGTTTTCAATGGCTTTGAGCACGATGCCGTTCTTCGGGCCTTCCTTGGCCGGAAGATCGAACAGCGTGACAGGAACCTTGGCGTTGACCAGGTGCGCAGCAATCTGCGCGCCCATCACGCCGGCGCCCAGCACAGCAACACGGCGGACGAGGAAGTTGGAGCGCTGGCCGGCCTGCGGCTGCGCGCTGGTGGAGAGTTCAGTGCGGGTCATGATGTCCTCGCGGGGAGAGAGGAAGAGACGAGGGGGCGACGCTTACACACGTCGCCCCAAGAGAATGCGGCTGTTTAGAACAGATCCGCTTCGAGTGCCATCAGCGTCGCGCCGCCGGCACGTGCCATGCGGATCTGCGAAGCCGTTTCGGGCAGCAGCTTGGCGAAGTAGAAGCGCGCCGTTGCCAGCTTGACCTTGTAGAAGGTGTCGCCGCTGTCTTGCTTTTCCAGAGCGATCTTGGCCATGCGGGCCCAGAAGTACGAGAACACCAAGTGGCCGACCACACGCAGGTACGGCACAGCGGCAGCACCGACTTCGTCCGGATTGGCCATGGCCTTCATGCCGATTTCCATGGTCAGCTTCTGGACCTTGTCACCAATGTCGGCCAGGGGGTTGATGAACTCCTGCATGGCTTCGTTGGTGCCTTCGGCTTCCACAAAATCCTGGACCAGCTTGCCGAACTTCTTCATCTTGGCGCCCATGTCACCCAGGATCTTGCGGCCAAGCAGGTCCAGCGACTGCACGGTGTTCGTGCCTTCGTAGATCATGTTGATGCGGGCATCGCGCACGTACTGCTCCATGCCCCACTCGGCGATGTAGCCGTGACCGCCGAAGACCTGCATGCCTTCGTTGGTGGAGATGAATGCGTTGTCGCTCAGGAAAGCCTTGGCGATCGGCGTCAGCAGCGCGACCAGATCAGCCGCATCCTTGCGTACGGACTCGTCTTCGTGCGACAACTCGCGGTCGATCTGCAGGGCGATCCAGTAGCTGAATGCGCGGCCGCCTTCGGCGAAGGCACGCTGCGTCAGCAACATGCGGCGCACGTCCGGGTGCACGATGATCGGGTCGGCCGGCTTGTCCGGTGCCTTCGGGCCCGACAGGCTGCGCATCTGCAGGCGTTCCTTGGCGTAAGCGGCCGAGTTCTGATATGCAACTTCGGTCAGGCCCAGGCTCTGCATGCCGACGCCCAGACGGGCGGCGTTCATCATCACGAACATGGCGTTCAGGCCCTTGTTCGGCTCGCCGACCATCCAACCGCGTGCGCCGTCCAGATTGATCACACAGGTGGCGTTGCCGTGGATGCCCATCTTGTGTTCGATGGAGCCGCACTTCACGCCGTTGCGCTCGCCTGGGTTGCCGTTGGCATCGGGAATGAACTTCGGCACCACGAACAGCGAGATGCCCTTCGTGCCGCCGGGCGCATCCGGCAGGCGTGCCAGCACCAGGTGGATGATGTTTTCGGCCAGGTCGTGCTCGCCCGCCGAGATGAAGATCTTCGTGCCGGTGATGGCATACGAGCCATCGGCCAGCGGCTCGGCCTTGGTGCGCAGGATGCCGAGGTCGGTGCCGCAATGTGGCTCGGTCAGGCACATCGTGCCGGTCCACACGCCCGACACCAGCTTGGGCAGGTAGCGCTGTTTGAGTTCGTCGGTACCGTGCGCGTGCAGGGCTTCGTACGCGCCGTGCGACAGCCCCGGATACATTGTCCACGCCTGGTTAGCCGAGTTCAGCATCTCGTACAGCGCGTTGTTGATCAGGATGGGCAGACCCTGGCCACCGTACTCGGGATCGCAGCCCAGCGAGGGCCAGCCAGCCTCAACGTACTGTTGATACGCTTCCTTGAAACCCTTGGGAGCCGTCACCACGCCGTCGCCGTGGTAGGTGCAGCCTTCGCGATCGCCGGACTGGTTGAGCGGGAAGATGACTTCGGAGCAGAACTTGCCCGCTTCCTCGATCACCTGATTGATGGTGTCTGCATCGATCTCCGCGTGCTGCGGCATTTGCTTCAGGTGGTCCTCCACGCCGAGAAGCTCGTGGAGAACAAACTGCATGTCACGCAGCGGTGCGGTGTATTGACCCATCTTGCAACTCCTTGGTGTGTACTGCGCGACCGCTAGGTGTGCGATGCCGCGTCAGGTTCGGTAAGACTGAATGAGTTTGTTAAGCGCCACCATGGCCAGCTCGGCACTGTTCGGCAACCGCAGGAAACGCGCATCGTGATGCAGACCCAGCTCCAGGCTGTACATCTCGAAGAGCATCAATTGCGGGTCCGCTTCCGCACGCAGGTGGCCTTCTTCCTTTGCCTGTGCAATGGCGCGAGCCAATGCTGCACGCCAGATCGTCACGCTCTTGACGAGTTCGTCGCGCACCGGGCTTTCGGCACGATCGTCGTACTCCACCGCGCCGCTGATGTAGATGCAGCCTGTGGTCACTTCCTGAATGCGACGCTCCATCCAGCGTCGCACCATGCTCCACAGGCGCGGCAGACCGCGCGGTTCCGTCAAGCTCGGGTAGAAGACTTCCTGCTCGAACCGTTTGTGATACTCGCGAACTACTTCCACCTGCAGATCCTCACGCGAGCCGAAGTGCGCGAACACCCCGCTCTTGCTCATCTGCATGCGCTCCGCGAGCACACCGATCGTCAATCCTTCCAGTCCGTCGCGCGAAGCCAATTCCAGCGCGGCATCGAGAATCGCTGCACGCGTCAACTCGCCCTTGCGCATCGGCGTGGCTGCTGCGTGATTCGATTCGAGACGAGCGGTCGGGTGACGCATGATGATTTCTCTCCGTTCTTTTCTGGGGCGTGACACGCGAGAAAATTGGCGTCTTGCAGGGCGCCTTTCGCGTGCCGGGCAGGACTGTAAACCAGCCTGCGCGAACACTCTAGCCCAAAATCGAACGGTCGTTCAATTATTTACAGGGGCCCTTTGAGCGGCAAGTGTTTTATTAGAAAGCGGCATCTAAATGGCGACCCGGAATCGCCACCTTCCGCGGTGCAGCGCGAATCCCGCAAATCCTTTAGATGAAAGGCTTTGCAGGGTGTGCACCGCACTCATAAAACGCGTGCGGCGCAGCATATCTGACGGATTTTCTAGTGCTACCCATCAGTAAATAAACAGCCTAAAAATCAGACCGGCTTGATGCCCGTGCACATGGCGCCACGGCGGAAGATGCGGGCGTCCATTTCGCGCAGCTCGGCTGCCACGGCAACCTCTGCCGCACACTGGTCTAACACGTCACGCTGCAGGTCGATGCCGGGAGCGATTTCGGTCAGCGTGAGGCGCCGGCCGCCGTGGCCATCGTCACGCATTTCGAAGACAGCGCGCTCGGTCACGTAGCGCACGGGAATGCCCGATCGCGCCGCATACTCACCGTTGAAGGTCAGGTGGGACACGGCTGGCACGATCTTCTTGAGCCGTCCTTCGCGCACGATGCGCAGCTTGCCGTCTTCGGCCTCGACCTGGAGGCCGCCAGCGGTGAGCGTGCCCATGAACACGACCGAGCGTGCGCTCTGCGTGATGTTGATGAAGCCGCCGACGCCCGCGACGACGGTGTCGCCGCCCTCGCCAAACAGGCTGACGTTGACGTTGCCGGCGCCGTCCAGTTCTGCCAGGCCGAGGATGGCGAGATCGATGCCGCCACCTTCGTAGAAGTCGAACTGCGCTGGCTGGTCCACCACGGCTTCAGGATAGGCCGAGGCGCCGAAGCTGAGGCCATCTGCCGGCGTGCCGCCGATGGGGCCGGCCTCCACGGTGAGCGTAAAGCCACGCGCACCCTCCTGTTCTGCCAGGGCGCCGACAGCTGCGGGCATGCCCACGCCCAGGTTCACAACGCGCGGCTGCTGTGCCATCAGTTCCAGCACGGCACGGCGCTGCACCAGCGTGCGCGCATCGAGCGCGCCGTGCTGGCTGGTCTCCAGCGCCTCGCTCGCTTCGATGGCGTCCTCCTTGAGCTGGATCGCTTCGCCTTGCCAGGGGCGGATATAGGTCGGGTTGAACGCCTCGCCGAAGGTCATCTGGTGTTCGGTTTCATCGTCAGCCACGACTACGTAGTCGACGAGGATGCCCGGCACGTGGATCGCCTGCAGGTTGTCATGCCGATCGACGAGCCGACGCACTTGCGCGATGACGATGCCACCCGAGTTGCGCGCGGCCTGCGCCATGGCCAGCAGTTCGTGGTGAAAGGCTTCTTCGTGCGTGCTGATGTTGCCGCGCGGGTCGGCAGCCGTGCCGCGCAGGAAGACACAGTGCAGCGGAAAGCTGGGGTAGAAGAGATAGTCTTCGCCGCGAAAGCGTTCGTGCTCGACCCACGAGGCCGTGCCTGCAGCCCGTGCCGCCTTGGCGCGGGCGTTGATGGCACCGCCGTGGTAACGCGCGTCAAGCTCAGTGCGTGGGTCGACGAAGGTGTGCAGGCCCATCTTGGTCAGCACGCCGGGCTTGCCGCCCGCGATGGCGCGGTACAGATGCGTGAGCACGCCCTGCGGCAGGTTGAAAGCATCGCACTGCTCGGCAAGCGCCAAGTCCGCCAGTCGCGTGGCCGAGCGCCAATGCCCGCCGACCACACAGCGCGTCATCCCGGGGTTGCCGAAGTGGTTGACGCCGCGCGTGGCGCGATCGCCCTGGCCGGCGGAATAGACCAGCGTGAGATTACGCGGCTCGCCGGTGGCCAGAAAGCGGCGTTCGAGCGCATGCGTGACGGCCTCTGCATGACCCGCGCCGACAAACCCTGCGCACGCAACCGTCCACTCCGGCTGTACCAACCGCGCCGCTTCATCGGCTGTGATGACTTGCATGTCTCCTCCGTCTTGTTGTGTTTTATCGGTGTCTGCACCACTAATACTGTGCTGCGCGCCCGCTGATGACGACGCCAAGGCGCACGAGCCGGTAGGCGCACCAATCTGCCAGGCGCCACCACCAGCGGCGCGCGGCGTGCTCATCAGCCAGGATGCGGCGTGCGTGATGGGCGATGGCGTCTTCGAGGGCAGCACGCAGTTCGTTGGCCACGATCGCATCCCACGCAACGACGTTGGCTTCGCGTGCCAGCAACAGGCTGAACGGGTCGATGTTGCTGGAGCCGACGGTAGCCCAGCGGTCGTCCACCACGGCCACCTTGGCGTGCAGGAAGCTGGCCGTGTATTCGTGGATCTCGACGTTGTCCCGCAGCAGCATGTGATACAGCGAACGCGTCGCGTAGTGCTGCAACCGGTATTCGACCTGTCCCTGCAGCAACAGGCGAACGCGCACACCGCGCTGGCGGCATGCCGCCAGCGCGCGCATGAAACGCACGCCCGGCAAGAAGTACGCGTTGGCGATGATCACCTCGTGCCGCGCCGCCCCTAGCGCGCGCAGATATTCTCGTTCGATCGCGCGCCGGTTGCGGACGTTGTCACGCAGCACCAGCGAAGCCAACACGGTGCCCGGTGCGCGCTCGCTTTCTCGTCCGGACGCGCCGCGATGCCGTGGTCGCGGCGTATCGGTCATCACCGGAAAGTCGGCGGCGACGCCCGTGACGCCCACTTCCCGCATGCCTGCGCGCACGCCCATCTGCCACCAGAGCCGGTCGACGGTCAGCGCAATCTGCGCGACCAGCGGCCCGCGTACCCGCACGGCAAAGTCGTAACGCGGTCCCAGCGCAGCATCGTGAAATGGCGCGTGGTTCAGGTCATCAATGATGTTGATGCCGCCCACGAACGCGACGTCGTCATCGATGACAACGATCTTCCGATGCAGCCGGCGCAAGTAGCGGCGTTGCAGGCGAAAACCGCGCACCGGACGATAGATGCGCAAGATCACGCCCGCCGCCTCGAGCATCGCGGCGGCGGGCAGCAGGCCGGTGCCGAAGCCGTCGATGGTCAGGTGGACATCCACGCCACGGCGTGCCGCGCGGGCGAGCGCTTCAGTCACGCTGTGGGCGGTGGCGTCATCGGTGTAGATGTAGGTTTCAAGCGCGACACGGCGTTGCGCGGCATCGATGGCCTCGATCAAGGCCGGGAAGAACTCGCCGCCGCCGCAAAGCAAATCGACGTCGTTGCCCGGCAGGGGCTTGCCCCGCCGCCACTCGGAGCGCAGCGGGCCCGCATCGCGCACGACCCTCATGGATGGGCCAGTTCCGCCAGCAGGGGCACGTGATCGGAGCGCTGCGCCCATTCGCGGCCGGTCAGCGCATGCGCACGTTCGATCTCGAAACCGCGCACGTAGATGCGGTCCAGCCGAAGCCACGGCATGTGGCTTGGGAAGGTGCGCACGGGGCGCGCGTCGGCGGCCTTGTCGGCCACTTCGGTCGCCCCCAGCGCCTGGCAGATCATGCGATCGAGCCGGTTGCTCCAATCATTGAAATCACCCGCTACCACGAGCGGTGCATCCGGCGGCACGACTGAACGCACGCGATCAAGCAGCGCCTCCGCCTGCCGCTGCCGGCTGCGTGCAAACAGGCCGAAGTGCGCGCACAGCAGATGCACCTCGCCAAAGCCGAGATCGGTCACGGCGTGCAGCAGGCCGCGCTGCTCGAAACGGTGGTCAGAAATATCGAGGTTTTCCGACAGCAGAATCGGATAGCGCGACAAGATGGCATTGCCGTGATGCCCGTGCTCGTACACGGCGTTGCGGCCATAGACCGTGTGCGGATAGACGTCGGTCGCGAGGTAGCGCAGTTGCGTGTAGTTCGGGTCGAACAACTCGGCGGCGACGAGGCGGTCGTTGCGGTCCTGCACTTCCTGCAGGAAGACGATGTCGGCGTCCATGGTATGCAGGCCCTGCCGCACGTCATGCACGCGCACGCGCCGCGCAATGCCCGTCACGCCCTTGTGGATGTTGTAGGTGGCGACGCGCAAACGCAGCATGTCAGGCTTGGTCCTTTGTCAGCGCGGCCTGACGCGCATGATAGGCAGCAAGGCGTTCGGGCAACTGCAAAATAGCCTCGGCGTTGCTGCGCGAGAAGCACCGCGCGGCAGCCTCTTGGTACGGCAGCCATTCGGCCTGCACATGCTCGCGCGGTGACATCCGCACCGGCACCTTGCCGCTCACCAGCAAGCCAAACCAATGCTCGGTGTTGCGCGTAACGCCCGGCGCGTAGCGGTGCCGCCAGTGGGGGTAGATCTCGTATTCGATGTGGTGGCCCCAGTCGATCAGATGATGCTGGGCCGCGTCGATGCCGGTTTCTTCGAGCGCTTCGCGGCGGGCCGTGTCGGCCAGGGGCTCGTCGAGCGCATCGCAACTGCCCGTCACGGATTGCCAGAAGCCCGGATGGTCTGCCCGCTCCATCACCAACACGTGCAAATCGAGTGTGTGAATGACGACGAGAACGGAGACGGGAATCTTGTGCGACATGGGTGCGGTTGCTGCGTGCTTCGATGGGCGGCGCGATCGCGCTGCAAGGCAATAGCTTACCGCAGCCAGAAGCGTGCCACCGTGACGTTCAGCGTGCTGCCATGCCGTGGCAACAATCAGGCAGCCCGCAGCGGCCCTTGGCCAGTACGCGTGCGGGCGAGCCACAGCGCCGTCTCATCCGTCGCCGTTTCGTGACCAAGCTCGCGGCGAGCCACAGCAAGCAGCGGATCGAGCATCGCAGCATAGTCATCGGCCGCGCGCTGCGATTGCGCCCACAACGCTTCTGTACGCTCGCCGATTTGTTGGCGCAGCGCAGCGAGCTGTGCGGTCAATTCGCGTTCGCGATTGCCTAGCGTGTTGAATTTCTGGATGAGGAAGCGCTGTACATCGGTCTGCTCCGATTGCGCATTGGCTTGGTCGAAGCGTTCAACGATGGCCGAGGTCTCGCGCTCGATGCGATGCAGCTCGCTGGTGCCCTCACGCTCAGCGGTCTCCAGCGATTGCAGGGCGCGGCGTTCGGCCTGCAAAACACGTGCGTGGTCGGCAAAGCGGAGTTCTGCCGCCAAATGAGCTTCGGCCAGGGCGCGCGGTGTGTCGTAGACAAGCGGATGCACCGGCATGCCTGGTGCGGCCGGCGGCAACGCCGTCTCGGGCAAACGCAGGTTAGCGACCGCGTACAACCAACGCATCCGCTCCGCGGCAAGGTGACCCAGAGCGCGCATCGCCTCGATCAAACCCGGAGACGACGCCGATGCGGGTACTGGTGGATGTGCGCTCTGCGCCGCTGCCGCAATGTCGGGCACGCAAGCCGCAACCGTGGTGGCCACTGCCTCGGTCATGGCCAGGGCGGCACGCCGGGTGGCACGGCGAATTTCGAACCACGCCAGCGTCATCACCACCAGCGCGGCGATCAACCAAGTCAACAAGAACTCGGCATGTGCGGCGATCCATGTGCGCGCAAAGTCGATGTAGTCCATCTAAACACTCCTCCTTCGTTGTCACCCAACGTGACAGAAACGAAAGAGTCGGTTTAGCACGCAATGTTCCCGATTGCTGCACCTTGCCCGGCGGCCGCCCAAAAACAAACCGCGCCGCCCTTGTCAGGCGGCGCGGTTCTTTGTGAAGCGTCAGCGCGGGCGCTTAGGCAGTCGTTGCAGCCGTCGGCGCGGCCACTTTGGCCTCGGCAGCACGCAAGCGGATGTGCAGCTCGCGCAATTGCTTCTCGTCGACCGGGCTCGGTGCCTGCGTGAGCAGATCCTGCGCACGCTGCGTCTTCGGGAAGGCGATCACGTCGCGGATCGAATCCGCACCGGCCATCATCGTGACAACGCGGTCCAGACCGAACGCGATACCGCCGTGCGGAGGCGCACCGTACTGCAGTGCGTCGAGCAGGAAGCCGAACTTGGCACGCGCTTCCTCATCGTTGATCTTCAGCGCGCGGAACACCTTGCTCTGTACTTCTTCGCGGTAGATCCGCACCGAGCCGCCGCCGATTTCCCAGCCGTTGAGCACCATGTCGTAAGCCTTGGCGATGCACTTGCCCGGATCAGTTTCCAGGTATTCCAGGTGTTCGTCCTTCGGGCTCGTGAACGGGTGGTGCATGGCCACCCAGCGCGCGTCTTCCTCGTCGTACTCGAACATCGGGAAGTCGATCACCCACAGCGGCTTCCAGGCGTCTTCGAACAGCCCGTTGCTCTTGGCGAAGTCCGAATGACCGACCTTCAGGCGCAGCGCACCCATCGCGTCGTTGACCACCTTCGCGCGGTCAGCGCCGAAGAACAGGATGTCGCCATCTTGTGCGCCGCTGCGCTTGAGGATCTCGGCGATGGCCGCGTCGTGCAGGTTCTTCACGATCGGCGATTGCAGGCCGTCACGGCCCTTGGCCACTTCGTTGACCTTGATCCAGGCCAGGCCCTTGGCGCCGTAGATTTCGACGAACTTGGTGTATGCGTCGATATCGCCGCGCGACAGGGAAGCACCGCCCGGCACGCGCAGTGCTACGACGCGGCCGCCTTCTGCGTTGGCCGGGCTCGAGAACACCTTGAAGTCGACGTCCTTCATGGCGTCGGTCAGTTCGGTAAATTCGAGCTTGACGCGCAGGTCCGGCTTGTCCGAACCGAAGCGGGCCATCGCCTCGCGGAACTCCATCACCGGGAACTTGGCATCCAGCTCAACCGACATGGTGTTCTTGAACACCGTGCGGATCATCTCTTCAAAGAGGTCGCGGATTTCCTGCTCGGTCAGGAATGACGTTTCGCAGTCGATCTGGGTGAATTCGGGCTGGCGGTCAGCACGCAGGTCTTCATCGCGGAAGCACTTGGTGATCTGGTAGTAGCGGTCAAAGCCCGACACCATCAGCATCTGCTTGAAGAGCTGCGGCGATTGCGGCAGCGCGAAGAACTGGCCGGCGTTCACGCGCGACGGCACCAGGTAGTCGCGCGCGCCTTCCGGCGTGCTCTTGGTCAGCATCGGCGTTTCGATGTCGATGAAGCCCTTGTCGTCCAGGTACTTGCGCACTTCCATCGCAACCTTGTAGCGCAGGCGCAGGTTGTACTGCATCTGCGGGCGGCGCAGGTCCAGCACGCGGTGCGTGAGGCGCGTGGTTTCCGACAGGTTGTCGTCGTCCAGCTGGAACGGCGGCGTGACGGAAGCGTTGAGCACCGTCAGCTCGTGACACAGCACTTCGACCTTGCCGCTGGTCAGGTTGGCGTTGGTGGTGCCTTCCGGGCGGGCACGCACGACGCCCTTCACCTGCAGGCAGAACTCGTTGCGCACACCTTCAGCCACCTTGAACATCTCCGGGCGGTCCGGGTCGCACACGACCTGCACCAGGCCTTCACGGTCGCGCAAATCGATGAAGATCACGCCACCGTGGTCACGACGACGATGGGCCCAGCCCGACAGCGTGACGCTCTGGCCGAGCAGTTGTTCGGTGACCTGACCGCAGTATTGAGTACGCATTTGCATGTTGTGGTTTTCCGCGAAGCGCGCCGCCAAGAAAACGTCGCGCATGAAAGTTGATTGGGGGGCCGGGGTCGATTCGACTTCGTTCGTATCGCCGGCTCAGGGTGCCGCGATGGCGCCGCCCTCTGCAGGCAGCGCGGTCGGATTCGAAGGGTCGCGCGGCTCTTGAGCCGGCGACCGGTCCTCCGTCTTTGGCGAGGCATCGGGCGGGTCCATGCGGCGCGGCAGCGCTTCGGGCGCCACCACCCCCATCGACACGATGTACTTGAGCGCTGCATCCACCGTCATATCCAGCTCGATGGTGTCGGCCTTGGGCATCATCAGGAAGAAGCCCGACGTCGGGTTGGGCGTGGTCGGCACGTACACGCTGACGTACTCGCCCTGCAGATGATTCTCGACATCACCGCCGGGGCGGCCGGTCAGGAAGGCGATCGTCCATGAGCCTTCGCGCGGGTACTGCACCAGCAGCGCCTTGCGGAACGCATTGCCGTTGGACGACAGCAGTGTGTCCGACACCTGCTTCACGCTCGAATAGATCGGGCCGACCACAGGAATGCGGCCCACGAGCGCTTCCCACCACAGCACCAGCTTCTGACCGATGAAGTTGTGCGCCAGCACGCCGACGATCAGGATGAACGCCAGCGTGAGAATCGCGCCCACGCCGGGAATGCGCCGGCCAAACAGCTGATCTGGCTGCCATGCCGACGGCAGCAGCGCCAGGCTCTGGTCCATCGTGCCGATGATGAGCGACAGCACCCACAGCGTGATCGCAAGCGGGACAAGCACCAGAAGACCGGTTAGGAACCATGTCTTGAGTGCGCTGGTTTTCTGTTTCATGGGGCGATGGACCGAAAGGTGAGCGATGCGATCAGTGGCAAGCGCACGACGTGCCGCAACCACCGGACGCGGCCGGCGTGCTGGCACTGGTCGACGCGCTGTCCGACGACGCGGCAGCCGCCGCAGGCGCAGCGGCCTCCGTCTTGGCCGCCGAACCGGTTGCCGGAGCCGCAGCCGATGCGCCGCCCGAGCCACCGCGGAAGTCCGTCACGTACCAGCCCGAACCCTTGAGCTGGAAGCCGGCAGCGGTTAGCTGCTTCTTGAACGCCGGCGCGCCGCATGCGGGGCAATCCGTCAGCGGCGCGTCGCTCATCTTCTGCAGCACATCTTTGGCGTGGCCGCAGGCGTCGCATCGATAAGCATAGATCGGCATGGTGTCCTCACCCTGGAACAAACAAATGACAAGAAAGCGATTGGATTGCCCGCGCATCCCGCGAACACGGTGCGGGAAATAATGCACACGGGCTCACGCAAGATCGGGGCAGCTGTGCGCCATACAAGTGCTGGCGCGCAAAGCCTTGAATTATAAACCCTTTTAAGGGAATTCCCGACCGCAGATTCGGCGCGGGCGATGGCGATGCGCGACAAAGTGGCACACCGCGCACGCGTGCGCCGGGACGCTCAGGCTTGTGTGGCCGCCTTGGTAGTCGGCGCGCGGTTTGCGATCCACTGCGGTCCGAGCGAGCCGAGGACCATCGCGCCGAAGCTGGCCAAGAGGCCAACCAATTGTGGCGGAAGCATCGCATCTGGCAGGACCACTTCGCACCAGATCCATGCCGCGAGGCCCAGGATGATGGCCAGCAGACCACCCTGCTTCGTCGCGCGCTTCCAGAACAGACCGAAGGCCAGCGGCACGAAGGCGGCCACCAGCGTTACCTTGTAGGCACTTTCGACCATGTGGAAGATGGATAGGTGCGAGTTCAGCGCGAACAGCGTCACCAGCACCGTGAATGTCAGCACCACCGCCTGCATCACGCGCAGGAAGCGCTTGTCGTCCATGTTGGGCAACAGCGGGCGCAGCACGTTTTCGGCAAACGTTACGGACGGCGCCAGCAGTGTCGCGCTCGCGCAGCTCTTGATGGCCGACAGCAGCGCGCCAAAGAACATGACCTGCGCGAAGATCGGCGCATGCTGCAGCACCAGGTTCGGCAAAATCATCTGCGAGTCGGTATCGATGTACTTCGCGACCATCTCCGGGTCGATAAGCGTGGCGGAATACGCCAGAAACATCGGGACGAACGCAAACATGAAGTACAACACGCCGCCCAGCACCGAAGCCGTACCGGCAATGCGCTCGGTGCGCGATGACGTTACCCGCTGGAACACGTCCTGCTGCGGGATCGAGCCGAGCATCATGGTGATCCACGCTGTCACAAAGCCGATCACCTCGATCGGGTTGAACGCCGGCCAGAACGAGAACTTGCCCGAAGCCGCCGCGTGCGCCACCACCGTGCCCACGCCACCGGCCTGGCCCGACACCTCCCAGCCGATGTACAACATGCCGATCACGATGATGATCATCTGGATGAAGTCCGTCACCGCCACCGACCACATGCCGCCGAACAGCGTGTAGACGAGCACGCTGCCCGCGCCGATCATCATCCCGAGGTCTTGCGAAACCGCGCCGTCAGACACGGTGTAGAACACCAGGCCCAGCGCCTTGATCTGCGCCGCCACCCACCCCAGGTACGACACGACGATGCACAGGGTGGTCAGCGTCTCGGCTGCGCGGCCAAAACGGTTGCGATAGAAGTCCCCAATGGTGAGCAGGTTCATCCTGTACAGCGGCTTGGCGAAGAACAGACCCACCAAGATCAGGCACAGCGACGAACCGAACGGATCGGCCACCACACCGTGCAGGCCATCCTTGAGAAATTCTGCAGGAATCCCGAGCACCGCCTCGGAGCCGAACCAGGTGGCGAACACCGTGGCGGTCACGACATAGAACGGAAGGCTGCGTCCAGCCACGGCGAAATCGGCGGTACTGCGCACCCGCAGTGCAGCCCACAGGCCGATCCCGACCGAAATCACCCAGTAAACAATGACAAACCAGATCAGCATGGCAGCGCGGATAGAAGCTGGAAAACCCCATGGCAGCCCGGTTTTGGGCCCAGGGGTGCCGGGCAAAGTGGCCGGATTATAGCGATGGGACCGCGCGCCGGGGCATCGGTGCGACCACGAAGGCCGCCCCGTTTGCCAGATTTTTGGGCGACGGCCCGCAACGGGCGACGGCAGGCTTTTTGTTGACCACGGCCCATGTTGCTTTGCACCAACAGTGGCCGGGAAAACGGATCAATCGGCGCGACGGCGCCAGACTTGCCAGCGCTCGCGCCCGGCGAACACCGGAATCGAATCGGCTTCGGCGATGGGTATATCGCTGATGCGCTCGAACGCGTGCGACAGCAGCCCATCCAGCTCGGGTTGCGTGGTCTCGAACGGCGGCCCCTTGGGCGCCGCCTCTCGGCCTTCCACCACAGCAAAGAAGCCGGCCAGCAACCCGCCGGGCGGGAGCAGTTTCGCCACCTGTACGGCGTAGTCCGGCCACAGACGACGCGGCATCGCACACAGAAATGCGCGTTCGTAGATCCATTGCACCGGGCGCGGCGGCGAGAAACGGAAGAAATCCGCCAACTCCACGACGCCGGCATGCGGGCCCAGCAGGGTCTTGGCCGATGCCACGGCACTTGGCGCAAAGTCGATGGCCGTAACCGGCCAACCGCGGTCCGCCAGCCAGCCGGCCTCATAGGCGTTGCCGCAACCGGGAATCAGCGTGGAAAGCGGCGCAGGCTGCGCTTCACAGAATTGCCGGAACGCGCGGGGTACACCGGCGGCATCCCAGGGGGTGTGCTCGCGGCTGAACCGCTCGTCCCAGAAGGCGGGATCGGCGGCGTCACGGGATTGGAAGACGGGCGGCTGGGCCATGGCGCTGGGAAAGTGAAGACGAATCAGTAACGGGACATCCAGGCCAGCACATGCGTGGCGACGATGCCGACCGCGAAGCCACCGACGAACAGCAGCGCGGCGGACAACAGCCGGTTCGTGCGCTTTTGCTCGGCAAGCAGCGCGGTGAGCGCAGCGGTCTGCGCATTGCCGTCCTCGCGGGAGCGGCGATCCAGAATCTGGTACACCAGGCGCGGGAAGTCCGGCAACTTGTTGGCCCACTGGGGCGCCTCGACCTTCAGGCGCTCGACAAAACCGCGCCAGCCGATCTGCTCGTGCATCCAGCGTTCGAGGAACGGCTTGGCCGTTTTCCACAGGTCCAGATCCGGATCGAGCTGGCGGCCAAGGCCCTCCACGTTCAGCAGCGTCTTCTGCAGCAGCACAAGCTGCGGCTGCACTTCCACGTTGAAGCGGCGCGAGGTCTGGAACAGCCGCATCAGCACCAGGCCCAGCGAAATTTCACCCAGCGGCCGATCAAAATACGGCTCGCAGCACGCGCGGATGGCGCCTTCCAGCTCTTCCACGCGCGTCGCTTCCGGCGCCCAGCCGGACTCGATGTGCAGCACCGCCACGCGGTGGTAGTCGCGCTGGAAGAACGCCAGGAAATTCTGCGCGAGGTAGTTCTTGTCGAACTCCGAGAGCGCCCCGACGATGCCGAAATCCAGCGCAATATAGCGGCCCAGCGTCTCGGGTGCCACGCTCACGAGGATGTTTCCGGGGTGCATGTCGGCATGGAAAAACCCGTCGCGGAAGACCTGCGTGAAGAAAATCTCCACGCCGTCGCGCGCGAGCTTGTGCATGTCGACGCCGGCGGCGCGCAGCTCTTCGGTGTGCGAGATCCGCATGCCGTGCATGCGCTCCATCACGAACACCTCAGACGTGCACCAATCCCAGAAAACCTCGGGCACCAGCAGCAGGTCGGACTTGGCAAAATTGCGGCGCAACTGGCTGGCGTTGGCTGCCTCGCGCATCAGGTCAAGCTCGTCGTGCAGGTACTTGTCAAACTCGGCGACCACCTCGCGCGGCTTCAGCCGCTTGGCGTCGGCCCACAGCTTCTCCATCCAGGTGGCGAGGTCTCGCATGAGCGCGAGGTCGCTGTCGATCACGGGCAGCATGCCCGGACGCAGAACCTTGACTGCCACTTCGCGGCCGTCGTCCGGGCCGCCGCGCAGCGTGGCGAAATGCACCTGCGCAATCGACGCACTCGCCACCGGATGATGATCGAAACGATGGAACAGCGCCGACAGCGGCTTGCCGAGCGATTTCTCCACGATGGCCGCAGCCACCTTCGGGTCAAACGGCGGCACGCGATCCTGCAGCTTGGCCAGTTCGTCGGCTACATCGGGGGGGAGCAGATCTCGCCGCGTCGACAGCACCTGCCCGAACTTCACGAAGATCGGCCCGAGCTGCTCGAGCGCCAGGCGCAGGCGCTCGCCGCGCGGGAGCTTGGGCTTGCGACCCAGCGTCAGCAGCCAGACGAGCGCGCGAATGCGGCGGCTCTTGAAGCCCGACAACGCGAGCTGATCCAGCCCGTAATAGAGGATTACGAAAACGATCTTGCCCAGCCGGAAGAGGCGCGTCATGCCGATTCACCCTGGCGTACGGCCTGGGTGGCCGGTCGTGGAAATTTTTCGAGCCGCTCCAGCCGCTTGGCCAGACGCGCCTCGGCATCACGTAGTGCCGCCACATCGGCGGCGAACTGGGCGAGGCGCGCATGGCGCACGAGCGTCGGTTGCTCATCGGTCAGGTACGACGCCACCGATTCCGCCAGCGAACGGCTGACGCGCGTGGCCTCGGTGCGGGCGGCCTGCGCGCCGCTCACCATACGCTGCGCGATCACATCACCAAACACGCGCGACAGATCTTCCGCCGCATCCCAGCGCAGATTGCGCAGCAACGTCGACAGCACGTTGGCGAACTCGGCCTCGCCCTCGATGCGCACGTGCTTGAGCACGGCGGCCTGCCCGCCCGTGGCGTAGTCGCCTGCTGCAGCCGCGAGCGGCACGACAACAGTCACGGCTGGTTCAACGTCAGGCTGGGGGGCCGTCACCAAGCCGGCCGCGTCCACCTGCAACGACATCGACATGGGCGCCAGATCAAAGCGTGCGACGCGGCCCGCGAACGGCCGCAGCGTCTCCTGCGCCCAGGGCTCCTGGCGTAGCAGATGGTTGAGCGCGAGCAGCAGCGGCTGCATCAGCACAAGCGGAAACGAAGACGGAGACGAAGTGGCTGTCGAGGACATGCGGTGATGGTGCGCAAAAACAGCAAGGAAGCAGCAAAAAGCGGGCTAGCGGCGGGCAGCAAAAAGGGCCCGAACCAGACGGTCGGGCCCTATTTTACGGGGAATGTTGAAACGGCCGTTTTGCGGCGCTTCAAGTTGTTACAGCGTCACTGCAACTGCTGAATACCCGCCAGCACCCAGCCACCCGCACCCTGCGTCGGCTTGGTCAGGTTCCACACCTCGGCAAACGGCTGTGCGGGCGCGTTGGCTTCTTCGCGGATCATGCCCGAGAAGCGCACGCTCGCGAGGTACTCGGAGGCCTGCGTTTCGATCCCCAGCATTTCGGCTTCGACCGAAACCACGTCGGTCTTGTTGGGCGACGTGCCGCGGTCAGCCAGGTCCATTTTGATCTCGGCAAACATCTCCGGCGTGGTGAACTCGCGGATGTCGTTGAGATTGCCGGCATCCCAAGCGGCCTGCAGGCGGATGAAGTAAACCTTGGCGTTGCGCAGGAAGGCTTGCGTGTCGAAATCCGCCGGCACGCCCCATGGCTGCTGCGGTGCGGCTGCGGCAGGTTGTGCGTTGACGGCCTGCGCGCCGGAAGCGGCCGGACCACCCAGATTCCACGACTGTGCAGCGGTTGCCGCGCCAGCGCCCAGGCCAGACGTGTTGCCGGTGTTCAGCGATGCGGCTGCCGGGGCGGCAGGTTGCGGCACGTACGGCTCACGGTCGCCGCCAAGCGACGGGCCACCCGTGGCATAGGCCGGACCTTGCGGACGGCTGCCGCGCACCTTGCGGATGATCCACATCACCACGAAAGCGACAAGCGCGATCAGGATCAGGTTCGACAGCAAAGAGGCGAGGCCCGCGCCCAGACCGAACTTCGACAGCAGATAACCGATACCCAGACCGGCTGCCAAGCCACCCAGCATGCCGCCCCAGTTACGTCCAGGCTTTGCCGCCGGCGCAGCCGGAGCCGGTGCAGCGGGCGAGGGTTGCGCAGCCGGTGCGGCCTGCTGTGTCGGCGACGGCGTTGTGGCCGGCGGCGTCTGTTGGCGTTGCGTCACGGTGGACGACTGCTTGCCGACGCTGCGGCTGCCGCCCATGCGTTTGGCGTTGGCGTCAATCGCCGTGCCCAGTGCGAGCGTCGCGACCAGCGCGCCCGCCATCAATTTTCCACCCCAATGCAAACTCATCGCTGTCTTCTCTCCAATGGCAGTGACGCCCATTAGATGAAGACGTCAATGCGGAAATTCAATGTGAAGGATCGTGGCATATCGCCGCAGTGCACTACATCGCCCATCTGGTGGAACGACGAAAACACTTAGAGGCGACGGCCAACGTGCAGAGCCACGACACCCGCTGTCAGATTGAAGTATTCGACCGAGTCCAATCCGGCCTGTTCCATCATCTGCTTGAGCGTTTCCTGATCCGGGTGCATGCGGATGGACTCGGCCAGATAGCGGTAGCTCTCGGGGTCGCCCGCCACTTTGCTGCCCAGCCACGGCAGCACCTTGAATGAGTACACGTCGTAGGCCTTCTCCAACGGCTGCCACACCTTGGAGAACTCCAACACCATGACCTTGCCCCCTGGCTTCACTACGCGGCGCATTTCAGCGAGCGCGCGATCCTTGTGCGTCATGTTGCGCAAGCCGAATGCCACTGTCACCACATCGAAGTAAGCATTCGGAAAGGGAATGTGCTCGGCGTCGCACAGCGCGGTGGGGGTGAGCACACCGGCATCGAGCAGGCGGTCACGGCCGACGCGCAGCATGGACTCGTTGATGTCTGTCAGCCACACCTCGCCGGTGGGGCCGGCCTGGCGCGCAAAGGCCTTGGCAAGATCACCCGTGCCGCCAGCAATATCGAGCACCTTATAGCCCGGGCGCACCGCTGCCTGGGCTATAGTGAACATCTTCCACACGCGATGCAGGCCACCGGACATCAGGTCGTTCATCACGTCGTACTTGCTAGCGACGGAATGGAACACGCCGGCAACCTTGCCGGCTTTCTCCTGCTCATCGACCTGCTGGAATCCGAAGTGGGTTTGGCTCATGACAGAAAAGGATGCGGATGCGGCGTGCAGGCGCCGCGAAGTGAATCGGGAATCAGTGGCTGTGGCCGCAGGCGTGGCCAGCGTTTTCTGCCATTGGGGCGTCACGGTCGACGCCCGCAGCGGTCAGGCGATCGAGATACGCCTGCCACAGCGCGTCGTGCTCAATGCCGAGGCGGTACAGGTAGGCCCAATCGAAGATGCCGGAATCGTGGCCGTCGGAGAACAACGGCCGGATCGCGTAATTGCCCACCGGCTCGACGCCGATGATGCCCACCTCGCGCTTGCCGGTCTGCAGCACTTCCTGACCGGGCCCATGCCCCTGCACTTCGGCCGACGGCGAGAGCACGCGCAAGTATTCGAACGGCAGGCTGAACTGCTTGCCATCAGCAAAGGCGATCTCCAGCACGCGCGATTGCGTGTGCACGGTGATGCCGGTCGGGTGCGGGGTGTCGGCGGAAAGTCCGGCCATGAAAAACGTCTCGTTCGGTCTAAAAACTGTGTTTCAGGAAGCCGCCAGCGCCATGTGCGCAGGCTCTTCCACCACCCGATAGCTTACCGCAGTCAACGGATCGCCCTCGGGGATGTAGCGCAGGCGGCGATGGTGGAATCGTGCCACGGTGCTGCGATGTGCCACGCTGACGATGGTCACGTCAGGCATCGATTCGACCATCAGGCTGTACATGAATGCCTCGGTGTCTTCGTCGAGTGCGCTGGTGGCCTCGTCGAGGAAGAGGTAATCGGGGCGCTGCAGCAAAGCCCGCGCAAAAGCCAGGCGCTGCTGCTCGCCGGGGGACAGGCGAAGGCTCCAGTTGCTCACCTCGTCCAACAAGTCGGTCAGTGCCGGCAACCGGCACGCGTTCAGCACCTGGGTCAGACGCTCAGCGGTGTACTGGGTAGCCAGATCCGGATACGACAGCGCATCGGCCAGCGTGCCCGACGGCAGATAGCTGCGCTGCGGCAGGAACAGCACGCGGGCATCGTCCGGCACCTCGATGCGGCCGCTGCCATACGGCCAGATGCCGGCCACGGCGCGCACCAGCGTGCTTTTGCCGCAGCCCGACGGGCCGTTGACGAGCACGCGCTCACCGCGTGCGAGCGTCATGTCGAATGGCTCGACCAGCAGATCCTCGGGCTTGCGGTTTGGGAGGTTCAGCGCAAGAGCACGGGCTTCGATGGCGGGTACGGCTGCGATTTCGACCTCGACGTCGCGCACGCCGGCGCGGTGCTCTTCTTCACGCTCGGCGGCGCGGATGGCGCGCTGGAATTCGATCAACCGGTTGGTGGAAGCTTTCCAGGTGACCAGCGTGCGGTAGTTCGTGACAAACCACGACATCGCGTCCTGCACCTGTCCGAACGCCGTGGCGACCTGCATCATCCCGCCCAGCGTAAGCGTGCCACCAAAATAGCGCGGCGCCGACACCAGAAACGGAAAGATGATGGCGAACTGCGCATAGCCGGAACTGGCGAAAGTCAGGCGCCGCGTGTAGTCCATCAACTGATTCCAGTTGGTGCGGATGCGTTCGAAACGGCCGCGCAGGATGGCTTTCTCGGTGGGCTCGCCGCGGTACAGGGCGATGCTCTCGCTGTTTTCGCGCACGCGCATGAGCAGAAAACGGAAGTACGCCTCGTAACGTTCCTGCTGGAACGACAGCCCGATCAGCGGCCGCCCCACAAAGTGGATGATGACCGAGCCTACGATCGAGTACAGCAGCGCAAACCACACCATGTAGCCCGGAATCACGAAGTCGTGGCCGCCCAGGCTGAACGCCAGCGGCCCCGACACTGCCCACAGGATGCCGAAGAACGACACCAGCGTCACAGCCGAATTCAGGAACCCCAGCGCCAAGGTAAGCGTCGCATCGGTGAAGGTGCGCAGGTCGTCGGCAATCCGCTGGTCGGGGTTGTCGGCGCTGCGCGTCTGTTCCAGGCGGTAGAACGCCTGCTTGCCAAGCCAGTCGTCGAGGAAGCTGCCGGTAATCCACGTCCGCCAGCGCATCTGCAACATCATCGAGTAGTACAGCCGCATGATCGAGCCAATGATCAGCAGCGCGGCAATCCATGAGAAACGCAGCAACTGCGCCCAGAACTCGCCGTAGTTCTTCTGCTCGAGCGCGTTGTAGAAAAGCCGGTTCCAATCGGTGAACAGCACGTTCATGAACACCAGGAACAGGTTCAGGCCGATCACCAGGGCAAGCAGCCCCCAGGCCTTGTGGCGATCTTCCGAAAACCAGTACGGGCGAATCAGTTGCCATGTCTCCGAGAGATTCAACCGCCCATGGTGGACGGTCAGTTCGGAGATGGAATCCTTGTGGGAATCGGGTGTGGCGGCGGTGCGCGGTGTCGTCATGGCGAGGGCGTTGGCGCAACAGAAAGAGAATCAGACGTCGTGTGCGCCACAGGGGTTCCGCGCACGACGTGGCGATGCGTTACCAGGCGTTACCCAGCGCTACCGCCGACGGGGCTCAAGCGTCGGCGAGCGCCGCTTGGAGCGCGTACGACAACGCTGGCAACTTGGCCGTGATCTCGGCCATGCGCGCGGTATCGGGCGCGCGCTGCTCGGGGCCCCACACGGCTTCTGGAAAATGCGTGTCCCACCGATAGCGCGGAATGACGTGCCAATGCAGATGCGGCACGAAATTGCCGAAGCTGGCGAGGTTGATCTTGTCCGGGGCCAGTTCGGCGCGCAACACCCGCTCAACACGGGTGACAACTTCCATCAGCCAGTGGCGATCGGCGTCAGACAAGTCGGTCTGCTCGGCCACGTGGTCGTTCCAGATGATGCGGCAGAATCCCGGAAAGCGCGCGTGCTCGACCAGCACCACGCGCGCCTTGGCATTACGCCAGACAGGCTCGCCGCCATCCGCCTCGCACAGCGCGCAGCCTGGCGTCCGCTCGATTATCGTCACACCAGCACGCGCTCGATGCCGCCGGCGTTGGCCTGCGCAACGTAGTCCTGCAGCCAGGTCTCGCCGAGCACATGACGCGCCATCTCGACCACGATGTAGTCGGCCTGCACCGAGACATCTTCGGTGTAGCGCGACAGACCCTGCAGACACGCCGGGCAGCTTGTGAGGATCTTCACATCGCCGTTGAACGCCTCGCCCTGGCCGTTGGTCTGGCCAAGGCTGCGCAGCTTGTCGGCGCCCTTCTGCATCTCCTCTTCCTTGCGGAAGCGGACCTGCGTGGAGATGTCCGGCCGCGAGATCGCCAGTGTGCCCGACTCACCGCAACAGCGATCGTTCTTCTCGATTGCGCGGGTCTGGCCGTCGGCGCCGATGTTGCCGCCCATCAGCTGGTTGACCAGCTTGGTCGGGTCCATGGTCTTGATCGGGGTGTGACAGGGGTCGTGGTACATGTACCGCGTGCCCTGCACACCATCGATCTTCACGCCCTTCTCCAGCAGGTATTCGTGAATGTCGATGATCCGGCAGCCCGGGAAGATCTTGTCGAATTCATATCCGGCAAGCTGGTCGTAGCAGGTGCCGCAGCTCACCACCACCGTCTTGATGTCGAGGTAGTTGAGCGTGTTGGCCACGCGGTGGAACAGCACGCGGTTGTCGGTGACGATCTTCTCGGCCTTGTCGAACTGGCCCGTGCCGCGCTGCGGATAACCGCAGCACAGGTAACCCGGCGGGAGCACCGTTTGCACGCCGGCGTGCCACAGCATTGCCTGCGTGGCCAGACCCACCTGCGAGAACAGGCGCTCCGAACCGCAGCCTGGGAAGTAGAAGACCGCCTCGCTGTCCGGCGTGGTCGCCTTCGGATTGCGGATGATCGGGACGATCTCGTTGTCCTCGATATCCAGCAACGCGCGCGCGGTCTTCTTGGGCAGGTTGCCCGGCATCTTCTTGTTGATGAAGTGAATCACCTGCTCGCGCACCGGCGGCTTGCCCACCGTGGCTGGCGGACGGGCGGTCTGCTTCTTGGCGAACTTCTTCAGGATGTCGTTGCCCAGACGCTGCGCCTTGTAGCCCCAGTCGAACATCACCTTGCGCGTGAGGTTGATGGTCTCGGGGTTGGTCGCGTTCAGGTAGAACATCGCCGCTGCGGTGCCGGGGTTGAATTTCTTCTGCCCCATCTTGCGCAGCAGGTTGCGCATGTTCATCGACACATCGCCGAAGTCGATCTTGACCGGGCACGGCGTCACGCACTTGTGGCAGACCGTGCAGTGGTCGCCCACATCGGCAAATTCTTCCCAGTGTTTGACCGACACGCCGCGACGCGTCTGCTCTTCGTACAGGAAGGCCTCGATGAGCAGCGAAGTGGCAAGAATCTTGTTGCGCGGGCTGTACAGAAGGTTGGCGCGCGGCACGTGCGTGGCGCACACCGGCTTGCACTTGCCGCAGCGCAGGCAGTCCTTGATCGACTCCGAGATGGCGCCGATGTCGCTCTGCTGCATGATGATCGACTCGTGCCCCATCAGGCCGAACGACGGCGTATAGGCGTTGCGCAGATCAGCAGCCAGACCTTGCGGGTCGTTGATGTCGCGCAGCAGCTTGCCCTTGTTGAAGCGGCCGTTCGGATCGACGCGGCGCTTGTAGGCAGCAAAGTCGGCGATCTCTTCGTCGGTCAGGAATTCCAACTTGGTGATGCCGATGCCGTGCTCGCCCGAGATCACACCGTCCAGCGAACGGGCGAGCGTCATGATGCGGGCCACCGCCTTGTGGGCGTCCTGCAGCATGTCGTAGTCATCCGAGTTGACAGGGATGTTGGTGTGCACGTTGCCGTCGCCGGCGTGCATGTGCAGCGCCACGAACACGCGGCCGCGCAGCACTTTCTTGTGGATCGCCTGGGCCTCGTCGAGGATCGGCTTGAACTCGCCACCGTTGAAGATCTTGCGCAGCTCGGCGCGAATCTCCGACTTCCACGACACGCGAATCGTACGATCCTGCAGCAGGTGGAACAGGTTCGCGTCGGGCTGATTCACCAGACGGTCATCGATGGTCTGCGCCAGGTAGCCCAGGCCGAGGCCAATGAGGCTGGCGCGCGCAGCCGTAACGGGCGTATCGAGATGGTCCAGCAGGTATTGCCAACGTGCACGCGTGGCACGCAGCAGTTGCTGCGCCTGTTGCACGCGGTCTTCCAGCAGTTCGGCGCTGGGGATCTCGTTGGCGTCGTCGGTGCGACCGAGCGGCAGGTTGCTGCCGGCGAAGAAATCGAGCAGCGCGTCGGTCAGCTTGAGCTTGCTCTTGATCGACAGCTCGATGTTGATGCGCTCGATGCCGTCGGTGTACTCGCCCATGCGATTGAGCGGGATCACCACGTCTTCGTTGATCTTGAAGGCGTTGGTGTGCTTCGCAATCGCTGCCGTGCGCGAGCGGTCCAGCCAGAATTTCTTGCGTGCCTCGGGGCTCACGGCCACGAAACCTTCGCCGCTCTTGCCGTTGGCCAGACGGATCACCTCCGACGTGGCGCGCGCCACGGCATCATCGTCGTCGCCAACGATGTCACCGATCAGCACCATCTTCGGAAACGCGTTGCGCTTGCTCTTGGTGGCATAGCCGACCGCGCGCAGGTAGCGCTCATCCAGATGCTCCAGACCCGCGAGGATCGCGCCGCCGGGCTTCTTCGTCTCGGCGTCGAGGTAATCCTTGATCTCGACGATGCTCGGGATCGCGTCGCGCGCCTGGCCGAAGAACTCCAGGCACACGGTGCGGATCGACTTGGGCATCCGATGCAAAATCCAGCGTGCGCTGGTGATGATGCCGTCGCAGCCTTCCTTCTGCACGCCGGGCAAGCCGGCCAGGAACTTGTCGGTGACGTCCTTGCCCAGCCCTTCCTTGCGGAACTTGCGGCCTTCGATGGTCAGCGTCTCGGTGCGCAGCAGCTTGGCTCCGACCGGCGCGTTGCCGTCGAACCACTTCAGCTCGAACATGACGACCGGCGCGTCGTGGATCTTGCCGAGGTTGTGATTGAGGCGCTGGACTTCCAGCCAGTTGCCGTCCGGATCAACCATGCGCCACCAGGCGAGGTTATCCAGCGCGGTGCCCCACAGCACAGCCTTCTTGCCGCCGGCGTTCATGGCGACGTTACCGCCAATGCACGACGCGTCGATCGAGGTCGGGTCCACGGCGAAGACGAGGCCGGCCTTCTCCGCCGCATCCGCCACGCGACGCGTCACCACGCCGGCGCCCGAGTAGATGGTCGCCACGGGATGGTCAACGCCAGGCAGGTCGGTCATCTCGACCGCATCCAGACGCTCCAGCTTTTCCGTATTGATGACGGCCGAGAACGGCGTGAGTGGCACGGCGCCGCCGGTGTAGCCGGTACCGCCTCCGCGCGGGATGATGGTCAGACCCAGCTCGAAGCAGCCCTTGACGATCCCGGCGATCTCTTCTTCCGTATCGGGCGTGAGCACAACGAACGGATATTCAACGCGCCAGTCGGTGGCGTCGGTCACGTGCGACACCCGCGACAGGCCGTCGAACTTGATGTTGTCCTTCGCGGTGACGCGGCCGAGCACCTTCTGGGCGCGACGGCGCAGGTCGTACACCTGGGCGAATTCTTCCTGGAACGCCTTGACGGCACGGCGGGCATGCACGACCAGTTGCTCGACCTTGCTGGCACGCTCGTCGCCCACCGGATCGTGGTGCGAATCGTGGTCGGCCACGCGGCGCTTCTCGATCTCCGCCAGGCGGTGATTGAGTGCGTCGATCAACATCTGACGGCGCTTCGGGTTGTCGAGCAGGTCGTCCTGAAGATAGGGGTTGCGGCGCACCACCCAGACGTCGCCCAACACTTCGTACAGCATGCGTGCCGATCGGCCGGTGCGGCGCTCGGCGCGCAGTTCGTCCAGGATCTGCCACGCAGACTCGCCCAGCAGACGGATGACGATTTCCCGATCCGAGAACGAGGTGTAGTTGTAGGGAATCTCGCGCAGCCGGGGCGCAGCGTCCTGCGCCGTGAGTTTGGCGTCGATCAGAAGTGGGGCATTCATGGCGTGCCGCTGGGGAGGGAGGCGCGGCAAAGAGGGCTCAAGCCGCGCGGTCTTTAAAGGGCGATTGTACTGCAACGCGCAGCGTTGATGCGTTGCAGCAACGGTATCCCTGCCAGTGATATGGGCGGCAAAACCGTCGCGTTTTCAATGGCTTGCGGAAAGCGCACGACCGCTAAAGTGCCGCATACGCCACGCAAACGTCACATCATCACGCCCTTGATCCAACCCAGGATGCCATGCCAGAAGCCGTCGGGCAGGGTCATCAGGGCCGCAGTCATGGCCAGATAGCGTAAAAATTTGCCGATGGCCATGTACATGGCGCTGGGCCAGAACTTCAGGCGCAGCCAGCCGGCCAGCGTGCAGAGCGGGTCGCCAATGCCCGGCAGCCACGACACCAGCAGCGACACCGGCCCGATGCGGCGCATCCAGCGGAAGTATTTTTTGTCGAGCGGGGGCTCACGGTGGCGCTTGGGATGCGGCACGTGCTGGACATGCTCGGTGTTGTGCTGACGGCGGCGGCGCGCAAGGTGGTAGCGCACCAGCGCCAGCTTGGCCGCATAGCCCATCCACCAATCGACCACGCCGCCCAGTGTGTTGCCGAGCGTGGCCACGATGATGGCCGGCCAGAACATGTCCGGATTGAGCTTGATGTACGCAAAAACCGCCGGCTCGGAGCCCAGCGGCAAGAGGGTCGCCGAAATGAAACTGACGACGAAGATGGCAGGCAGCCCAACCTTTGGCAGGGCGAGCGTGGCAAAAAGCGTGTCGATCCACTGTTCCATGCAGTCGATTGTAGAGGGCGGGCGGCTGCGGCGTCGCTTGGGGGCCGCCCTAGCCGGTCAGGCGAAGAACAGGTAAGCGACAAGCACGGCGCCGATCAGCCCGATCAGGTCGGCCCACAGCCCACATGCCAGCGCGTAACGCGTGTCCTTGATGCCAACGCTGCCGAAGTACACGGCCAGCACGTAGAACGTGGTCTCGGTCGAACCCTGGATGATGGCCGCCAGCTTGCCCTGGAAGGAATCCACGCCGTAAGTGGTCATCACATCAACCATCAGGCCGCGCGCACCGGCGCCGGACAACGTCTTCATCAGCCCAACGGGCAGAGCCGGCACAAAACGCGTGTCGATGCCCAGGTGCGCGAACAGCGCGGAAAGCCCCTGCATCAGGAAATCCATGCAACCCGCCGCGCGAAACACGGCAATGCCCACCAGCACCGCCACCAGATACGGGACGATGCCGATCGCCACCTGGAAGCCATCCTTGGCGCCATCGACGAAGGTTTCATACACGTTGATGCGGCGAAGTGCCCCGCATACCAGGAACGCCACGACGATGGTGAGGATGGCGCCCGCGCCGATCAGGCCGATCCAGGCCGCCATCTGCTGCGGCGGAAACTGGCGCAGCCAGGCAAACAGCAGCCCCATCAGCGCGACGAAGCCCCCGAAATACGCCAGCAGCGCAGGCTTGAAGAGGTTGATGCGCTGATACCACGCCACCGCCGCGATGCCCGCGCAGAAGCCGATGAACGTGGACAGCAAGGTCGGCAGGAAGATGTCTGCCGCGTTGAAACCGACCAGGCCCTGCTTGACTGCCATGGCCTGGCGGATGGCGATGACGGACGTCGGCACCAGCGTCACCCCCGCCGTGTTGAGCACCACGAACATCAACTGCGCGTCGCTGGCGCGCTGCGGCTGCGGGTTGATCTGCTGCAACTCGCGCATGGCCTGTAGGCCGAGCGGCGTAGCGGCGTTGTCCAGCCCGAGCACGTTGGCCGAGACGTTCATCATCATCGCGCCGTTGGCGGGGTGGCCGGCGGGCACGGAAGGAAACAGGTGCCGCATCAGCGGGTTCACGAGCCGCGCGAACAGATCGACCACGCCGGCGCGCTCGCCCACGCGCATGATGCCCAGCCACAGCGCCATCATGCCGGTCAGGCCGATCGCAATTTCGAAACCGGTGCGCGCGGCATCGAACATGCCGGTCAGCATGCGGGAAAAGACCTCCATGTCGCCCTGCACCACCTGGACGCATGCGGTAACGAAGGCAACGAGGAAGAAGGCGAGCCAGACGAGGTTCAGGGCCACGGAGGTTGCGCGTTGGTGTCGGACAAGCCGGTCATTGTGCCTGCGGCGGCGTCTCGATCGGATGGATCAGGTGGAAATTGTCGTAGTCGACCGACGTGACGCCGCCCTCGTCGCGGATAAGGTCGGCATAGCGATAGTTCCAGCGGATGTCGTCGTGCCGCCAGGAATGACGCGCCTGCACGGTTTGCGCCGCGGTCTCGTCGGCGCCTTCGATCGTGAGCAGCAGCAAGGCGTCACCGGCGGCGAGCGATTCTGCGGTGGCGCCATGCAGCGGGCTGGTTTCGTCGATCACGTGCATCATCACCCAGCCCAGCAGAAAGATCGGGTGCTCGCTGCGCTCAAGCTTCAGGTCGTGGATCTTGTAGATCGAGTAGCCCTCTGGCGAGACCTCATCCTGCATCAGGCGCAGCCGGGCGGTGGCCTCTGCGATGACGTTCTGGCGCGCATTGGCCGCCCGCAGCATCAACGTGGACTTACCGTTGAGCGGCCGCACGACAACGTTGCGCGCAAACATGATCTTGGCGCGCGGGCGCGAGAACCGCGCAAATACCAGCCCCGTCGCCATGGCAATGCCCGACATGCCGATGAAGATCTCCAGCGTGGCGATGACGTGGGCGTAGAGCGTTTGCGGGTGCATGTCGCCGTAACCGACGGTGGCGAGGGTCTCGACGCTGAAGAAGAATGCCCCCACGAAACCCGGCGGCGACTGGTTCGCGATCGCGCCGTCACCCAACGAATACAGCCCCGCGAATACCGCGTTGAGCGCCAGGAACAGCGTGGCCAGCAGCGCGAAGAAGGTGGGCCAGTTGACTTCAAGCGCGTGGTGATAGAGGTCACGCCAGCCCAGCGGAGGCATGCCGTAAGCAACGACGTGCTGCGTGCCGGACCAGACTTTGCGGCCCCGGCGCGCACGTCCGGCACGCTCGGAGGAAGACGACGGGGTGTTCATGGAGGCCTCTCGCCGATGATGCGCTGCGCCCGCCCGGGCACGGCCGGGGCAGTGTACCGACCGGCACGCAGGTCCGGCAAGGCGGGCAAGGCGCCGCGTGATAGGCTTACGGGCTCTGTTCACGTCCAACCCGGTCCGCACCATGGCCATCGATTACCTCAAGAAAATCCTGACCGCGAAGGTCTATGACGTCGCGGTGGAAACCGAGCTGAAGTTCGCGCCAAACCTGTCGGCGCGCACCGGCAACCGCGTCTACCTCAAGCGCGAGGATGACCAGCCGGTGTTCTCGTTCAAGCTGCGCGGCGCCTACAACAAGATGGCCTCGCTCACGGCGGCCGAGCGCAAGCGCGGGGTGATTACGGCATCGGCGGGCAACCACGCGCAGGGCGTGGCCTTCAGCGCGGCCCGCATGGAGTGCAAGGCGGTGATCTGCATGCCGGTGACGACGCCGCAGTTGAAGATCGACGGCGTGCGCTCCCGCGGCGGCGAATGGGTCGATGTCGTGCTGCAGGGCGAGAGCTATTCCGACGCGTACAACCACGCCGCCAAGCTGCAGGAAAAGCACGGCTACACCTTCGTGCACCCGTTCGACGATCCCGACGTGATTGCCGGCCAGGGCACCATCGCCATGGAAATCCTGCGTCAGCATCCGCAGCCCCTGCATGCCATCTTCTGCTCGATCGGCGGCGGCGGGCTGATCTCGGGCGTTGCGGCCTACGTGAAGGCCGTGCGGCCGGACGTCAAGGTCATCGGCGTGCAGAGCGTGGATTCCGACGCCATGGCGCGTTCGGTCGCCGCTGGCAAGCGCGTCGAACTGAAGGAAGTGGGCCTGTTTGCCGACGGCACCGCGGTGAAGCTGGTGGGCAAGGAAACCTTCCGCATTACGCGCGAGCTGGTCGACGAAATCATCACCGTGGATACGGATGCCATCTGCGCGGCGCTGAAAGATGTGTTCCAGGACACCCGCAGCCTGCTGGAGCCGTCGGGCGCGCTGGCGCTGGCCGGCCTGAAGCAGTATGCCGAGACCCACAAGCTGAAG
Source organism: Ralstonia pickettii (assembly GCF_000607165.1). GTDB lineage: Bacteria > Pseudomonadota > Gammaproteobacteria > Burkholderiales > Burkholderiaceae > Ralstonia > Ralstonia holmesii. The sequence continues at coordinate 897,801 of NZ_JFZG01000006.1, forward strand.
AACGAATCGCTGGTGGCCGTGGCCAGTGGCGCGAACATGAACTTCGACCGCCTGCGCTTCGTGGCCGAGCGCGCCGAAGTGGGCGAGGCGCGTGAAGCCGTGTTTGCCGTGACGATCCCGGAAGAGCGCGGCAGCTTCAAGCGCTTCTGCGAACTGGTCGGCTGGTCGCGCAACGTGACGGAGTTCAACTACCGCATTGCCAGCAAGGACGCGGCGCATATCTTCGTGGGCGTGCAAATTGCATCGCGCGCAGAGGGCGACAAGATTGCCGAGAACTTCCGCAAGCACGGTTTCCCGACGCTGGACCTGTCCAACGACGAACTCGCCAAGCAGCACATCCGCTACATGGTGGGCGGGCGTTCGCCGCTGGCAGAAAACGAGCATCTCTATCGTTTCGAGTTTCCCGAACGGCCCGGCGCGCTGATGAAGTTCCTCTCGAGCATGAGCCCGAACTGGAACATCAGCCTGTTCCACTACCGCAATCAGGGCGCGGATTCGAGCAACATCCTCGTCGGCATCCAGGTACCGAAGAACGAGAAGCGCGAGTTCAAGGCGTTCCTCGCCACGCTGGGCTATACCTACTGGGACGAAAGCGAGAACCCTGTCTACAGCCTGTTTTTGTGATGAGCAACCAACCCGAACATTCGCCCCTGGGTAAGACCTCCGCGTACAAGACGGAGTACGACCCGAGCCTGCTGTTTCCGATTCCGCGCCAGGGCAAGCGCGACGAGATCGGCCTCGCCGCCGGCACGCCCCTGCCCTTCTTCGGCGTCGACCTCTGGAACCTGTACGAGCTGTCGTGGCTGAACCTGCGCGGCAAGCCGCAGGTGGCGCTCGGCACCGTGATCGTGCCGGCGGATTCGCCCAACATCGTTGAATCGAAGTCGTTCAAGCTGTATCTGAATTCGTTCAACCAGACGAAGGTGGCGTCGCACGAAGCGCTGCAGCAGTTGATCCACCACGATCTGTCGGAAGCCTGCGGTGCACCGGTGCAGGTGCGTATCGTCCCCCCGGAGGAATTTTCCCGGCAGAAAATGGGCGAACTCGATGGCCTGCTGCTCGATCGCCTGGACATCGAAACCGACGTCTATCAGCCCACGCCCGAGCTGCTGCATGCCGATGAGGAAGAAAGCCCGGTGGAAGAAACGCTGGTGTCGCACCTGCTGAAGTCCAATTGCCTTGTGACGGGTCAGCCGGACTGGGGCAGCGTGCAGATCCGCTATGTGGGTGCGCCGATCAATCAGGAAGGGCTGCTGAAGTATCTGATCTCGTTCCGTGAGCACAACGAGTTTCACGAACAATGCGTGGAGCGGATCTTTACCGACATCCTGCGCCAGTGCCGGCCGGTCAAGCTGGCCGTGTATGCGCGCTACACGCGGCGCGGCGGGCTGGACATCAACCCGTTCCGCACAAACTACAACACGCCCTGGCCGGATAACCTGAGAAACGCGCGTCAGTAAGCGCTGACACTGCGTAAGCCACGCAAGGCGCCTTCGGGCGCCTTTTTTCTTGCCTGAGCGATCCACCAAACGGGCATTTCGGCCTCGTCCGTTTTGTGGACGCCACCGCCCTATCGTTTCACGCCCGCTCGCCTATAGTGGTATCCGCAGTACACCACCCGGGGGAATCGTGAAGCGTCCGTCCGCTGCCAGCGGTAAGGACACTCTCGACGGGGGACATTGCCGTGACGAAGACGCCATGGTGGCCGCAAGGTGAGACAACCCAAGCGGTTACGTGCGCATGCCTGCTGTTGTGCAGCGGGTCGGTCCTTGCGCAGACCAACGAGCCGGTGGACGACAAGCCACCCAGTCTGGAAGCGCTGCAGCGCGAGCTTGCCGATACGCAGGCGCGCCTGCAGGAACTCAAGCGCTCGATCCAGCAACAGGAAACGCATCTGCGGCGCATGCGGCGCGCGCTCGGCATGAGCGAGGGCCGACTCGACACCGTGCGCGGTGCCGGCGCTCCTGGCGCGGCAGGCGACGCATCGGAAATCGCGCAGAACGACCAGCCCGGTGCCACGCCCGTCGGCAAACCGCCGGAGCCACCTGACCGGCCACCCCGCATCGCGCAGATCTTCGACGAGCCCAGCGCGCTTACACCGCCGGGCAAGGTGGTCGTCGAGCCGTCATTGCAGATGGCGTATTCATCGTCCGACCGCGTGGCGCTGGTGGGCTACACCATCATCCCCGCGCTGTTGATCGGGCTGATCGACGTACGGCAGGTCAAGACCACCACGCTCACCGGCACGGTGGCATTGCGTTACGGCCTGGCGCGCCGTTGGGAACTGGAAGCGCGCGTGCCCTATGTCTACAGCGCGAGCGACACGGTCAGCCGCGAACTGTTCACCGGCACGGCGACAGACAACGCCTTCAGCTCGCACGGGCGCGGCATCGGCGATGTGGAACTGACCGCGCGCTATCAGATCAATGCGGGCGGCGTCGACAAGCCGTTCTACATCGGCTGGCTGCGCTTCAAGACGCGCACCGGCAAGGATCCGTTTGACGTCACCACTGATTGCGTGACGCGCTGCGTGAGCAATACCACGGGCACCGGCCTGCCTCTGCAACAGCCAACGGGTTCTGGCTTCTTCGCGGTTCAGCCGGGGCTGACGTGGCTGTTCCCAACGGATCCGGCAGTGTTCTTCGGCAGCATCAGCTACCTGCACAACTTCGAGCGCAAGGACGTGAGTCTGAACCTCGTGGACGGTTCGAAGCAGTTCCTGGGCAACGTGAAAGCCGGCGACATCATCGGCCTGAACTTCGGCATGGGGCTGGCGCTGAACGAAAAGGCATCGTTCTCCATCGGCTACGACCAGAGCATCATCGCGCCGACCAAGCAGAACGGCCAGCGCGTGCCGGGCTCGGTGCGGACGATTCTCGGTACGTTGCTGGTCGGCTATTCGTACCGGCTATCGCCCAAGATGTCGCTGAACCTGTCGGTGGGGGCAGGCCTGACGCGCGACACGCCGGATCTGACCGTCACGCTTCGCCTGCCGATCCAGTTCTAGCTCAGTGCTGCATGGTGACGACGTTGGCCAACGCGCCTTGTAGCACGTTGGCGAGATTCATCTGACGGAACTGCGGCAGGCTGTTGACCGCCGCATTGATGGTCGTCACCGCCTGCAGCGTCTGGTTGTTCAAGCTGTTCTGGATGACCGTGGCCGCCGCTGTCGCACCCGCGGCCACATCGGGCGGTGCGACATTGTTGGGGCCGTTCTGCACGAGGTTCACCGTGTTGACCACCGAGGCCAATTGCTGCGCCTGGTTGGCCGTCATGCGTGCCACATCGGGGATGTTGACCGATGCGCTCGCCACCAGATCGCCGTTGACGTAGACCGCCCGGTCGATGCCGAACGAGATGTGCAGCCCCGCAAGCGAGGGCACATCAAACCCGCCGCGCATGTCGTCGAGCTTGTCTTCGGACACGGCGCGCCAGACATGGACGGGATTGTTATCCATGCCATCCATGCCGGCAGCAAACGCATGCCCGGCCGCAGCCAGCGCGAACCAGCCGGCCCACGCCATCTTGCCAAACCGCTTCATGATGCCCTCCTGCCGGACTACCTGACTGCCATGCAGACGACGCTCAGAAATCGGACGGACCGTGCTTGGGAACAACGATGTTTCCCAGGCCGCTGCGGTCCATGCCTTCCTCCAGCGGCGCACGCGGTGCCACGCGCCAATCCGATGCGGCGTTGAACGTCGCCCCCGACTCGCGGTTGTGGACGACGAACAGCAAATGGTTGTCCCACATGCTCTCGAAACTAGCACGCGGAATCGCACGCGTGCCCATGGCCGGATCGCCCACCAGCACACGCCCTTCTTGCACACCCTTGACCACCACGAAGTGGTGATAGCCGTTCTCGGTCAACAGCACGATGGCCGGCAAGTGCGCGTCCTTCAATGCATCCAGCGGCTGCTCGAAACCATCGGCCTCAAAGCCTACCGACGCCAGATAGCGTTTGATGTCGAGCAGCGAAAAACCTTCTCGCCGGATCTTCTCCTGGTTGCCATGCTCATACATGGCCTGGAACACGGTCTGCTCGCTCACCGGATAGCCGTACTGATACGTGAGCAGCGTCGCTACCGCGGCCGACCCGCAACTGAAGTCGAAACGCTGATGCACGGTTCGCAGATAGCGCGCGGCCTTCATGCTCGTCACCGGCACCGCATACGTGCCGCCGCCCGTGCCGAGCATGTCGATCGCGCCCGCCAACGCGGGCCCGCACATCAGTGCCATCAGCACTGCGCCGCACGTCTTGCGCATCATTCCGTCCTTCACAAGCTCAAGGCCGGAACTGCACGTTGACGATGGTGGCGTTCTGGATCAGCACGTTCGCTCCGCTGTTCTGGATGACCGTGGGGATCCCGCTGGCATTGGCAAACGAGCCGTCGCGCACGATGTTCGACCCCGTCGCCACATTCACGGCGGCGTTGTCGCTCACGGTGCCCGACAGGCGCGCGTCATTGACGGTCTGGTAGAGATCCTGCGTGCCGCCGCGATAGCTGTCGAGCCGATCTGCTCCCACCGCATGACCGAACCCAGGCACCGACACGGCCGCGGCGACCGGGGGACGCACCGCTTCCGTATTGGCTGTCTGAGCACCGTCTGCGATTGACGCATCGTCCGCTGCCATCGCCGCTGCCACTGGCCACACTGCCAGGCCGCATGCCAAACACCATGCCGCCCATCCTGCTGTGGTTCTTCTGTCGGATCGCATCGAACATCTCCTATACGCTCCAACTGCGGGCCGGACCACGCATGCAGTCCGGCCCTGTCCACCGCCATGCGCGCAATGTCACCGCACGCACAACGGCACTTCCCCGCTCACGCCTGATACCGGGCTACTTGCCGACATTCAGGTTGGCCTGCACGTTGATGCTTTGCTGGATGAGGGAAGCGAAGCCGCTGTTCTGGTTCGCCACCATCACGCCTGCTGCAGACTGGCCGACGCTGGTCATGGCGTTGGACATGTTGAACGTACCTGCGTCCACCATGACCGTGCCGCCTGCACCGCCCGTGCCGCCCACCGCACCATTGCCGACACCGCCATTGCCCACGCCGCCTGCGCCGCCGGCCGCACCGACTGCACCCACAGCGCCATTGCCCGCCGTGGACGATGCTGCGCCGTTGGTTGCGCTGCCGTTGGTCGCGCTGCCGCCTGCGCCGCCATTGCCTGCCACGTTGGTAGCTGCACCGCCCGCGCCTGCCCCGCCACCCGTGCTGGTGCCGGTGGCACTGCTCGAGCCTGTGCCCGCACCTGCCGATGCCGTGGACGTGCCGCTGGTGGTGGAGCCGCCAGCGCCGCCTGCCCCGCCTGCCGAGGCACTGCCGCCGCCCGTGGCCGCGCCGCTGCCGTGATGGCGGTTCGCATCGCCACCGCTAGCGCTGGACGTGCCGCCTGCCCCGCCGCCACCGCCGCCGGCTGCGCTCGTGCTGCCCGCTGCGCCGCCAAGGCCCGCGCCCAGGCTGGCCGAGAGCGTGCCGGAGCTGCCGCCGTTACCGCCGCTGCCCGCACTGCCGCCGGCGTCTCCGCCATTGCCACCGTTGCCGGCCACTGCGCCGCCGTTGGTCGCGCTGCCATGCGTGACGCTGCCCGAGCTGCCGCCCGCGCCACCACTGCCACCTGCGCCGCCAGCGCCACCGTTGCCGCCAGCGCCAGCGCCGCCGTAGCCGTATCCGCCACGCCCGCCCGCGCCGCCATTGGCCGAGCCGCCATTGTTGGTGGCGACGTTGCCGATGCCCGACACGCTGATGTTGGTGACGGTGCCGTCCAGCTTCGAGACTGCAATTGCCTTGCTTGTGTTGAAGGAGTTGGTGAATGTTGCCGTTGCCATACCGCCGTTGTTGGCGGCGGCGGTGCCATAGCCGTCAGCGTTGGCCCAGCCGCTGTTGTCGCGGTTGCTGCCCTGGCTTTGGTTGTTGTGCTGATTCGAGTTATCGGTTGCCGTCGTGGTTGTGGTCGTTGCGGTGTTCGTCGTCGTGTCTGTGCTGGTGTTGGTTCTGGTGATAGTCGACGTGTTGGTTTGGGTCTTGTCACCCGCGCCGGACGCCGTATTCCCGATGTCGGCCAATGCAACGCCAGAGACCCCCAATCCCATGGCGATCGCGGTGGCCAGTAAGGTCTTCTTCATAACGCACTCCATAAAGGTGAGAGGGACGGCTGGAAACGCAGCCAGTAAGGCCGGCGCGCTCTGCCTGTGGGAAAAAACATGACCCACCCCGGGGCGGCTCGTTTGCATAATCAGTGCCAACTTGTGCGCCTGCTTTACGCGGCTGCTCTAAGCGTTTGAAAACGCAAAAGTTTCACCGGCACCCGCGTACATGGGCGCGCACCGTGCCATGCAATCGTGTCGACGCGTGCAACTTTTGGGGGGCGGTTTGCGCCTTTTCGGTTGCGGCGCCGATACACCGTCGTGTCACGCATGGCAGCCACGGCATGCACGGCCTTCGCGCCAAGACGCAAACCACGCGCACGCATACGCTCGGTGTGGGTGTTTGAGACGAGCGATTGGCTGGGTGTTTCAGGCGTGATACGTCGGCGCATCGTCGCTCACATTGCGTGAGCGGTTGGTCGCGGCGAGTGAGCATCCCGCCGCGCACCTCGCAGCGGTTTGCATGCCTCGATGGCGTACGCACCGTCAGCACGCAGCCGCGCGTGGCTGCTCGATTGCGAGTGCCCCCTATCGGCAAGACGCATGCGGGAGACGTGTCTCGATTTCTGCGTCAGGCGTTGCCCAGGCAGGCGAAAAAAAGCCGCGCGCGGCAAGCATCGTCATGGCAACGAAAAGCCGCGCGCAACCGGTTGGCATTTCAGCGGCGAAACCGCAAGCTCAGGTTCAGGCCGTAGCGGCCACCGTCAACTTGAGTTCTTCGATCATGCGGTCGCGCATGACGAACTTCTGCACCTTGCCCGTCACCGTCATCGGCATCTCGGTGACAAAGCGGATGTAGCGCGGGATCTTGTAGTGCGCGATCTGGCCCTGGCAGAACGTACGGATCTCCTCTTCCGTGGCCTGTTGGCCGGGCTTGAGCACGATCCACGCGCAGACCTCTTCGCCATACTTCGGGTCGGGCACGCCAAATACGTTGACGGCCTGCACCTTCGGATGCCGGAAGAGGAATTCTTCGATCTCGCGCGGGTAGACATTCTCGCCACCGCGAATGAGCATGTCCTTCACGCGGCCGACGATGTTGCAGTAGCCCTCGGCATCGAACGTTGCCAGATCACCCGTGCGCATCCAGCCGTCGTGGATCGATTCGGCGGTCTTGGCCTCGTCGTCCCAGTAGCCGAGCATGACCGAATAGCCCTTGGTGCACAGCTCGCCCTTCTCGCCCACAGGCACCACCTCTCCCGCGCCATCGACCAGCTTGACCTGCAAATGCGGCTGGATGCGGCCGACGGTGGTCACGCGCTTGTCGAGCGGGTCCGTCACGGCGCTCTGGAAGGACACGGGGCTCGTCTCGGTCATGCCGTAGGCGATGGTGACTTCGCGCAGGTTCAGCTCCGACACCACGCGCTTCATCACCTCGATGGGACACGGCGATCCGGCCATGATGCCGCCGCGCAGCGTCGATACGTCAAAGCTCTTGAAGTCCGGATGATCGAGCTGCGCGATGAACATCGTCGGCACGCCGTGCAGTTGGGTGCAGCGTTCTTCCGCCACCGTGCGCAGCGTGGCCAGCGGATCGAATGCCTCGCCCGGGAACACCATGCACGCTCCGGTGGCCGTGCAGGTGAGCACCGACATGACCATGCCGAAGCAGTGATACAGCGGCACGGGAATGCACAGCCGATCGCCCTCTTGCAGATTCATCGCCATGGCAACGAAGCGCGCGTTATTGACGACGTTCACATGCGTGAGCGTCGCCCCCTTGGGCGCTCCGGTCGTGCCGCTAGTGAACTGAATGTTGATGGCGTCGTCGGGCGACAGCGTGGCCGTGATGGCATCCAGCGCATCAACGGGTACGCTTTTTCCACGCGCAATGACGTCAGCAAAGTTGAGCATGCCAGGCGTATTGGCGTCGCCCATGCGGATGACCCAGCGCAGCGCCGGCAGCTTGGCCGCGTTCAACGCGCCGGGCTGCGCAGTCGCCAGTTCGGGCGCGAGCGTCTGCAGCATTTCCAGATAGCGCGATGTCTTGAAGGCCTCGGCCGCCACGATGGCCTTGCAACCGACCTTGTTGAGCGCGTATTCCAGTTCCGACAGCCGATACGCCGGATTGATGTTGACGAGGATAAGGCCCAGGCGCGCCGTCGCGAACTGCGTGAGCACCCATTCGACGCGGTTGGGCGACCAGATGCCGATGCGGTCGCCCCGCTCCAGTCCCAGCGCGTGCAGGCCGGCGGCCAGCGCATCGACCTGTTCGGCAAAGGCGCGCCACGTCCAGCGCACGTTCTGTTCGCGGAACACGACAGCCTCGTCGTCGGGACAGCGACGCACCGTTTCCGCCAGCAACGCCGAAACCGTCACGTGTGCCAGCGGCACCGCCGTGTCGCCCACCACATACGACGCACCGTTGCGCGGTCGCGCGTCGAAAACCTCACCAGCCATGGATGTCTCCTCCAATCAACGTTGACCTTTTTGGGGCCTTGTTCTGAATGATTTGTAACCAATGCTTCCACCGCAATTTGACGCAGCTTGACGTATTTGGCAATCCGTTGCCGGACGAACAATGACGCGGAACAATTGCTGCGCTGCAGCAGCAAAAATCGGCGGGCGCGGCCTTCAACGCGCTAACATGCCGCCCTGATGTTTTGCGCTTTCTTGCACGTAGGGAATGACGATGATCGTAGTAGTGATGGGTGTTTCGGGTTGCGGCAAATCCACGGTGGGCCAGAAGATTGCCGAGCGGCTGGGCTGCGCTTTCCGCGATGGCGACGAGTTCCACTCCGAGGCCAACCGCGCCAAGATGCACGCCGGCATCCCCCTGAACGACGACGACCGCAAACCCTGGCTCGAATCCATCCGCGCCTACATGGACGAAAAAACGAGCAGCGGGCAATCGCTGGTGGTGGCCTGCTCCGCTCTCAAGCAGCGCTACCGCGACGTGCTGCGCGGCCCCGCCGGCAACACGGAATTCGTCTACCTGAAGGGCGACTTCGATCTGCTGCAAGGCCGCCTCGCCGCACGGAAAGACCACTTCTTCAACCCGAACCTGCTGCGCAGCCAGTTTGAGGCGCTGGAAGAGCCGACCGACGCCGTCATCGTCGACATCGCGCTGCCGCCCAAAGCCATCGTCGACGAGGCCATCACGCAACTGCAGGCACGCGCCGCGCACCGCCCGGCCGCCTGAACTCGCACGTGTTCGCGCGCTAGCTGCGCGTGAGTTGTTGCAATACGGCCTGCACCTCGCCATTGCACACGCGACTCATGCGCTCCTGCTCACGCGGCGTGTCGATCTGCTCGTGCGCCTGCAGCCCAAGTTCGATCAGCGATTGCGCACGCGGCAGCCAATGGCGCGTGAGCGCTGCCTGCAAATCAGCGGCAATGCGGTCTGGGTCTCCAAAGTAGAGCCGGCCGCCGTATTCGCTCTCGATCTCCTTGCGGATCACCTCGGCGGCATGCGGCAACACCGCACGGTTGACAGCCACATGCCGCAACTCATGCTCGCGGATGGCGTTGTACGCGCAAGTGCCCGGCGCAAATTCGCGCGCCACTGTCACCCGAAAGTTATTCAGCACCAGCTCCACCGAGATGGACGGCCGCAGGCAGGTCGTAGCCGGCTGCGTGGCGATGGCCATGTAGCGACTGTTGACGTCGAAGCGCGCCAGCAGCGTCGCATACGTCTTGCCCAGCACGCGGGCTGAGCGATCGTACGGCGGCGCCTCGGCGGTGAGTTGACTGACTGAGCGGTCGTTGGAGAAAGACAGCGGCGTTTCGATGGCACGCACCTCCACGCGCATCGGGCCAAGCGCCTGGTCGCACGCCTTGAGCCAGTGCGATTTGTTGGCATTGAAGGCGGGGCCGCCCGCAGCGCCGGTCGCGGCGGCGACGGTTTCGATCGGTGCAAAACGCACATTCGCCAGCCTCAGCCGATGCTGCCGACTCCAATGCCAGGCGCCGGCCGCCACAGCCAGCACCAACCCCAATACCACCACCCGACGCATGCTGGGCTCCCCGTTTGCGCATCCCGACCGGGCTACGCATGGGCGCCATAGGTCGGGTCATGCCGGTGTCAGTGCCACCGGTTCTCGGTTCTCATATTGGGCGGCAACGAGTCGTCTGATCTGCTCGCCCGATCGTTTGAGCGCTACGCGCGCCTCTGGAAGGAAAGGATAGAAGATCGGCCACACGTGCGGAAGCCGCCGCCCCATTTCTACCGAAACGGATACCCCGGCCGCCCGCGCGCGCTCGGCCATTCGGAGGGTATCGTCGCGCAGTACCTCGCTGGTGCTGACATAGCAGTGCAGCGGGGGCAGGCCCGTGAAATCGGCATATAACGGCGAGGCGAGCGGATGGTCCGTCGGCGCGCCCGAATCGCCCAGGTACAACGCCGCACCGTGCGCCATCCACGCGCCGCGAAACATCACGTCGGATTCATCGTTATCGATCAGGCTCTGGCCGGTGGCTGCCAAGTCCGTCCACGGCGAATACAGCACCGCGCCGGCCGGCAGCGGATCAGCCGCATCTCGCAGGGCCACCAGCAGCGCCAACGCCAGCCCGCCCCCCGCGGAATCGCCGGCCACCACAATGCGCGATGGCGCCACACCCTGCGCCAGCAGCGTGCGATACGTGAAGAGCGCATCTTCCACCGGCGCTGGAAACGGATGTTCGGGTGCGAGCCGGTAGTCCGGGACGCACACGCGCGCCCGCGCATGCGTGGCGAGGCCAATGGTGATCGGGCGATGTGTGCGCGGGCTGCAGAAGAAGTAGCCGCCGCCATGCAGATAAAGGACGACGGGCGCGTCGTCATGCAGGTCCGGATCAGCGGGTTCGATCCATTCGCCGGTGAGGCCGTCGCCGTTGACACCCTTGGCCGGCACGATGCGCCAATCCGGCGGCAGTTCCACCGGCGAAGGCATCTTGCGCTTCTCGGCATGCAGGCGCGTGGCGATGGGATCGAAGGGCTCCCGCTCGGTCGGCTTCTTGACCTGGTTGCGCACCATCCTCGAGACGACCCAGTTCTGCCAGCTCATCGCGCAACCCTCCGCTGCAAAGCCCCAGCCTAGCGAGGAAGCGCTGCCCAGACAATCGGTTCACACCCTGCGGGAACGCGAGTGTGCCCATACGACAACGCCGTCTCTCAGGACGTAACGTCAAGCCACGTCAGGCGTCTCGCGCGTCGCAGCCGAGGGACGGGCGCAACCGCGTTTCCGGAGTACCGATCGCGCAGCGGTGCGGTCATCTCGCTGCAACAGCGCGTGAATGATTGCTTCCAGCGGTCGATGAACGGCAAGCCCATCGCCTTCGATGGCGAAGACATGAACGCCATCCTCGCCTACATGAAATGGCTCTCCAGCGGCGTACCCGTGGGCACCAACGTGACAGGACGCGGTTTCGAAAAGATCGACACGTCGCTCGCGCCTAACCGCGAGAACGGCAAGGCCGTCTACGCCCAGCGCTGCGCAGCCTGCCATGGCGCCGAAGGCCAGGGGCTGCCCAACCCGCAAGGTGGTTACCTGATGCCCCCGTTGTGGGGCAAGGATTCGTTCAACGTGGGTGCGGGCATGGCTCGCATGTACACCGCCGCTGCCTTTGTGAAGCACAACATGCCCCTGGGCCAGGGCGGCACGTTGACCGCGCAAGAGGCAGTGGACGTGGCCGCCTTCTTTACCCAGCAGCCGCGCCCCGACTATGCCGCGCGCGCCAAGGACTGGCCCAAGGGCGACAAGCCGAAAGACGCGCGCTGAGCGCCGCCTGCCTCAAAAGCAAAAAGCCTGCGACGCAACCGCCGCAGGCTTTTTTTGCTCTCGCACCTCGGGGCGCTGAATGCCCTTTCAGTGCTGGTCCGGTTCAGCCCGATCAGTTGACCTTGAGCTGACCGCCACGACCCAGGCCGCCCTTGACGTCCTGCGCCTTGTAGCTACGCAGTGCAACAACCATCTTGTTCCACGCGTCGATAAAGGCGACCACCGTGGCCTTGCCTTCCGGCGTGCTGGAGAAACCTGCCAGACCGCCGCCCACGCCACCGCCAAAGCCGGCCAGCACCGCACCGTAGTTCGTCGCGGTTGAGCTGCCTTCGGCGGCTGCGATCTGCACGGCCGAGCGCACGTCGAACAGGGTCAGCGTCACAACCGAAGCCTTCGACTTCACGCTGCCGGCCAACGCGGCGATGGCGCTGTTGCCCAGCAGGCCGCCCACGGCACCCGCCACACCGCCGATCGGCGAGTCGTTGATGATGATCTGCGGTTCCATGTAGTAGTCAGCCGCCACGCGCTGACCCTTCTGCTGCTTCGAGCCGGCACGGTATTCACCGGAGTTGCGCTGCAGATCGGTGATGCGCGACAGGCGTGCGTCGGTCTTCTGGTTGCCGATCGACGTGATCACGAAGCAGTTCGATTGCTGCACAGCCATGCGCAGCAGCGGATCGATGGTCGTCACCTTGGTGGCGCTGCCGAACTGGCCGTACCAGTCGGCATTGCGGCCATCATCCATCGCGATCGTGCCCAGCGGCGAGGCACAGCGCTCGAGCGTCGGGTCTGCACCCACGCTGGAGCCGCCGGCCGCCGCACCGCTCACGCCGGCGTTCTGGCCGCCCGGCGTCACCATGCCGCCGCCTGCGCACGCAGCCAGGGAAGAGATGATCAGTGCTACGCCTGCGGCCCTGGCAGTGCGGCTGAGAAGATTGGTTTTCATATTGTTGTGTGGCTCACATTGAGTCGATGTTCGGCTTATGCGTCCTGCGACTCAATAAGCCCCCCTTGATCAGGCGTGCGAGGTGTGCAACAGGTTTCCCCCCTCCCCGAACTGCCTTGAAACGCTTTGAAATGGATGACCGCGGCGCCTCTCTCAGTACCAGTACCAGCTCGTCTGGCGCCAGACGCCGAGGTACGGATAACCTGAATACCAATAGCCGTAGTAAGTGGTGCGCCATTGCGCGCGCCACTTGTAGTCGTCTTCATCGGATTTCTTGGCGGCGCGTGCTTGCTCAAGCAGCTTCTTCGATTCCTTGTCGCCGCGGCTCACGGCAATCGAGAGCCATTTTTCGGCTTCGCGCGGGTCGGAGCCCATCTCTTCCAGCCCGAACAGGTAGAACGCGCCCAGCGCCTTTTGCGCCTGCAGGTTGCCGTGCTCGGCTGCCTCGCGCATCCAGTTCAGTGCCTGGTAGCTGTCCTGGCGGACGCCGTCGCCGCGGAAATAGCGCAGACCCAGGTCGTAGGCGGCCTTGGGCTCTCGCTTGGCAACTTCCTTGAGGGCGGTAATGCGCGGATCTTCGTCAGGGATATTCGCCTGGTCAAACGCCACCTGGGCTTTCGGCCGATCGGCACAGCCGCGGTCGTCACATACCCGTACCACATCGCTGGGTGGCTGCGGCTGGGCACACGCTGCCAGCAGTGACACGACTCCCAACATCAGCAAACGATTCCGCATTCGCCTGACCCTTTTTTTTATTGTTGCTGTTGATCGAGAGAAACTCCGCTGACAGCCAGGTCGGTGCCGGTCGTTTTTGCGATCCCGTTCGCAAGACCGGCGCCGCCAGATCGGCTGCACAACGCTTTCTCTTCCGCGCCCCCGCAGGATTTGCGGGCACATGATATAGATCGGTCTACTTTAGCTTGAAGCGTGTGCCGTTGTGTTATCAAAGCGTAAAGCTGACGTGGCAACGACACCGTGCGACTGAGTTTGCTCGGGGCGAGTCCCCCAAGGTCGCAACAAGGGGCCGATGCTAAGATGCGGCCCAGCAATGAGGAGAGGTAGCAATGCGCGCAAGCAAGCGCCAACAGGTGGTGGACAAGGCCAGTGAGCTGTTTTCCAAGCACGGCTTTCACCCCGTGGGCGTCGATTGGATCATCGACGAGTCCGGCGTCGCCCGCATGACGCTGTACCGGCACTTTACCGGCAAGGAAGATCTGATCAAGGAAGTGCTGGAGCAGCGCTATACCTACGTCATGGGCAGCATTGCAGAGAAGCTCAGCCCCCTGCCCGACGCCACCGCCCGCCTCAAGGGCATCTTCGAGTGGTACGGCACGTGGTTCCGCACTCCCGAATTTGCGGGCTGCCTGTTCGAGCGCGCGCTTGCGGAATTTGGCGCCACCTGCCCCAAGGTGACCGACGTGGCGGTACGCTACCGCGACGATCTGCTCGCAATGATGGAAACGCTGCTCAGGGATGTGGTGCCCGCCGGTACGGCGCGGCAGCTTGCGGGCGTGTACGTGATGCTGCTATCGGGTGCCACGGCCGATGCGCGCACGATGGGCGATCCGTCCGCCGCGTCACAGGCCTGGCACGCTGCAGAAACCCTTCTGAACCAGGCCAGGGCCGCCACCGAAGCTGCCTGAACCCTGCCGCCGCAAGCTACCAGCCGCGCTGCACCCGCCGCGCAATCATCGAGGGCAAGCGCAGCATGCCCTCAGCCGCCAGGCGTAGATGCATCCCGACCAGCAGGATGTTGTCGCGCAGATACCGGAAATGCGACACGCCGCCCTCGTGCGCGCGGAAGTAGCGCACCGGCGCCGCCAGCCGGATCGGACGCACACCGGCCCAGCACAGGCGCACGGCCGCTTCCGGGTCGAAATCGAAACCGCGCATCCAAGTCTGCCGGCGCATGATCTCGGCCAGCGGCGCAATCGGATAGACGCGAAAACCGAACAACGTATCGCCAATACCGGCCCACAGCGTTTCGATATCCGCGCAGCCATTGGACAGGCGCCGACCGTGCACGCGCATCTGCGGCGCCGTTGCGTCGAACACCGGCTGGCCGAGGATCATCGCGTCGGGCGCAGCCTGCGAGGCCGCCATGAATTCGGGGATTAGGTTGGCAGGATGCTGCCCATCGGCGTCCATGGTCAGCACGTAGGTGAAGCCCGCCGCGGCAGCAGCTTCCAGCCCGGCCAGCACAGCCACGCCCTTGCCGCGATTGCGCGGCAGCACGATCACGCGCAGCCCCGGGTCTTGCGCGGCCATGGCCTGCAGGCGTTCGGTGCTGCCGTCGGTGCTGCCGTCGGCCACCACCCAGACCGGGTTCCACTGCGCGCGCGCAGTGCGCACGGTGTCGTCAACCTTGGGGCCAGGGTTGTAGCTTGGAATCAGAACGAGGTGCGAAGTGGAAGCGCCGGTCATCGGCATGGCGTCGGTCCGGCCAAACGTTGAAAGCGGAATGCGTCGGGCGCTGGCGCGAGCCTATCGCGTGCGGTGTTCTGCCACGTAGGCTGCGAGCGAGCCCAGCGAGGCGAAGATCTTCTGGTTGTCGGGATCGCCCGAGCGCAGCTCGAAGCCGTATTTCTTGGAGATCAGCAGCGCAACTTCGAGGATATCGATGGAATCGAGCCCGAACCCTTCGCCATACAGCGGTGTGTCGGCGGTCAGGGCATCGAGTTGAATGTCTTCGAGATTCAGTTCGCCGATCATGAGCGCGGCGAGCTCTTTTTCCAGGTCGTTCATCGGTCTTGCAACCACAGGCGGCGTGCAGCGGGGATTGCGGCCAGAGCCAACAACGTTCTCCTTGCCCGAAGCCCCTGCCTTGTCCAGCCCAGCCTGTGAAGGGGGTCGTTTAAGCTACGCGGATTCTAGACGAAGGGTTACACCCCGTATAGCGCGAAACCGTGACAAAGACCGCATGTCTCGGCGTCTACCCAAAGTGACGCAAACGATTCAACGGCTTGTGTGGCGCCGCAAAGCGGCAATGGGCGCCGTAGCAGCGCCGGCCGGGCGCCGTACATCCGGTTACAAACACGCCGCTGCCGGATCGGGCGAGACAGGCTCGGGGCCCTAGAATGTGCTCCGCCCTACGATGAAACTGCCCGCCTCACCGACGATAACCATGCAGTGCCGCTCCTCCCACCCTGCCCTGCCATGCAGCGACTGACCAGCTTTGCGCGGGGCGCAGCCGGCGTGGGTGCGGTCGTGGCGTATCAGATCGGTGCGCATTACGCAGCGGCAACACCGGGCGCGCATGGCATGGGCTTGGCGATGGCTCTGGTGCCGCCGTTGGCCGTCGCGCTGGCCGCGGCCACACGTTCCACGCATCGTGCATGGCTGCTGCCGCTGTGGCTGCTCGTCTGCGGAGTGCTGTGGATGGCGCGCGCACCGCTGGCCGCGCATTTTGACTGGGGCCTGTACCTCGAACATGCAAGCTTCAACCTGATGATGGCCTACGTGTTCGGCCGCACGCTGGTAGCGGGGCGAGAGCCGCTGTGCACGCGCTTTGCCCACATGGTGCACGGCACGCTCACGCCGCGCATTGCGCGTTATTCGCGGCAGGTCACGCTGGCATGGACGCTGTTTTTCCTGGCAACCGCCATCGTATCCACCCTGCTGTTTGCCACGGCATCGACCGTAACGTGGTCGACGTTTGCGAACTACCTGTCGCTCCCGCTGGTGGGCGTGATGTTCGTGGCGGAATACCTCTGCCGGCGCGTCGTGCTGCGCGGCGAGCCGCACTCCAGCCTGTTCGATGCGGTACGCGCATATCGACAATCGGAACAATCAGGGCACTCCATACCCGTCGCCACAGAGCGCTCCCGCTGAACCCACACGCTCTCACGATTTGCTTCATGCCGACTTACCCGCTGGTCTCCCATCCAACACTCGACCACACGCTGGCCTGGCGTGACGGCGCGCCCGTCTCCGTACGTGCGTTCCTGGCCGATGTGATGGCGCTGGCCACGATGCTGCCGCCGGGCGATCACGTGTTCAACGCCTGTTCAGACCGTTACCGCTTTGCCGTCGCGCTGTGTGCGACGCTGGTGGCCGGCAAAGTCAGCCTGCTGCCGCCCATGCAGACGCCGCAGATGGTGCGTCAGCTTTCGGTGTTTGCGCCCGATGTGTTCTGCCTGCACGATGCGGCCGCCTGCCCCGTCGACCTGCCGGGCTTCCGTTATCCCGATGCGTTGACAGCCGACACAACGCTCATCGACGTGCCGCAGATCGACGCGTCGCAAGTCATGGCGGTGTTGTTCACGTCTGGATCAACCGGCACGCCGGTGCCGCATCGCAAAACGTGGGGCGCACTGGTGCGCTGCATGCGCACGGCAGTCGCGCACCTTGGCCTGGACGGCGGGCGCGCCTTCACGCTGGTCGGCACCGTACCACCGCAGCACATGTACGGCTTTGAGGTGACGGTACTGCTCGCGCTGCAGGGCGGTCTGGCCTTCAGCAACCAGCTGCCGTTCTATCCGGCGGACATTCGCGAAGCGTTGCTGGCCGTGCCGCAGCCGCGCGTGCTGGTGACCTCGCCGGTGCATCTGCGGGCGCTGCTGGCATCGGAACCCGCGTTGCCAAGCGCATCGCTCGTTCTGTCGGCCACTGCGCCGCTGTCGCAAACACTGGCGCAGGCGGCCGAGACGCGCCTGTCCGCTCCGCTCCTGGAAATCTACGGCAGCACCGAAACCGGCCAGGTCGCGACGCGCCGTACCGCACAGGAAACCGCGTGGCATCTGTACCCCGATGTCCGCATGGAATCGCGCTCCGGCACGCCGGAAGACGACGGCCCAACGGTGTGGGTCCAGGGCGGGCACGTCGAAACCGCGGTGCCGATGGGCGATGCGATTGAGCTGATAGACGAGGCACATTTTCTGCTGCACGGCCGCAAGGCCGATCTGATCAACATTGCCGGCAAGCGGTCTTCGCTGGCGTATCTGAATCATCAGCTCAACGCGATTGCGGGTGTGGAAGACGGCGTGTTCTACATGCCGGACGATGCGCCCGCCGCCCCGCATACGCACGGCAGCACCGCAGTCACGCGCCTGGTGGCACTCGTTGTGGCGCCGAGCCTTAGCACGGCGGACGTACTGCGCGCCCTGCATGAGCGCATCGATGCAGCGTTCCTGCCACGCCCGCTGCTGCTGGTAGACGCGCTGCCGCGCAACGAAACCGGCAAACTGGCGCGCGATGTGCTGGCCGCGCTGGTCGCACAACATTCGCACCGTAACGCACACAAGCCCGACATGCGCTTCACCATTCCCGCTGATCACCCGGCGCTGCCGGGGCACTTTCCCGGCCACCCGATCGTGCCGGGTGTGGTGCTGCTTGACCACGCGCTCCACACGATCGGTGCGGCGCTGGGCCGCTCGCTTGATGCTTGCAAGATCAGCTCGGCCAAGTTTCTCAGCCCTGCGGCACCCGGGGAGTTGCTCGACCTCGCGTTCGAGACGACGGCGAGCAACGCCGTCCGCTTCTCGATCCGCGCGGGCGAACGCGACGTGGCCAGCGGCGTGCTGTCCGCTTCAGCGCCGGAGGGCGTTGCTGCATGAAGCGCACCGACTGGGCCGAGCGTCCGGAGCGCAGCAACCTCGCGCTGCTGCGCGTGATGACGTGGCTCTCGCTGCGGCTTGGGCGGCCGTTCGGCCGGGTTCTGCTGTGGCTGATTGCGGTGTACTTCGTGGCGGCCTCTCCGGCGGCGCGGCGTGCTTCGCGTGACTATCTGCGCCGCGCGCTCGGCCGGCCAGCCACGCTGCGCGACGTGTTCCGCCACATGTTCACCTTCGGCACGACCATCCATGACCGCATTTATCTGATCAGCGGGCGCTTCGATCTGTTCGACGTCGAGTTGCAGGGCCAGCAGCACATACACGACGTGCTGGCGCAGGGGCGCGGTGCATTCCTGCTGGGCGCGCACCTGGGCAGCTTCGAGGTGGTGCGCGCGCTCGGCCGTACGGTGCCCAACCTGCGCGTGGCCGTCGCCATGTATGAAGAGAACGCCCGCAACATCAACGCCGCGGTTGCCGCCATCAACCCGGCGGCGGCGCCGGAGGTCATTCCGCTGGGGCGCGTAGACGCAATGCTGCACGTGCGCGAGGCGCTGGACGACAACCGGCTCGTCGGCATGCTGGCCGATCGCACGCTGTTGCGCGATGCGGGGCCATCAATCCAGCGCAGGGATTTTCTCGGCAGCCCGGCAGCGTTTCCGCTCGGGCCGCTGCACATGGCCGCCATGCTGAAGCGCCCCGTGCTCTTCATGACGGGGCTGCACTTGGGCGGCAATCGCTACGCCGTGCATTTCGATCCGTTGGCGGACTTCACCGATGTGCGCCGCGAAGATCGCGCCGCCGCCGTGCAAGCCGCGCTCGGCCGCTATGTGGAACGCGTCGAACATTACTGCCGCACCGCCCCGTACAACTGGTTCAATTACTTCGACTTCTGGCAGGATGCCGACGCGGCCGGCGCGCAGAATCACACCCCGGCCGAGCGCCAGACCACCCAAACGCCATGACTGCAACGCGCCCCTTCCTACGCGCCCTTCTGGCCCTGCTCGCAGCCAGCATGTTGGCCGCGACCGCCCACGCCGCGGATACCGTCTGGACGCTCGACCGCCTGATGTCCACGCTTGCACGCAACAAGTCGGGGCGCGCGACATTCACGGAAACGAAGACGCTGTCGATTGCAGCCCAGCCCATCGAATCGTCCGGCGAGTTGGTGTTCGTGGCGCCCGATCATCTGGAAAAGCACACGCTGGCTCCCAAGCCAGAGCACCTCGTGATTGACGGCGACAAGCTGACCGTGGAGCGCAACCAGCGCAAGTTCACGATGCCGCTGTCGCAATACCCGGAGCTGGGCGCCTTCATCGAAAGCATCCGCGCCACGCTGGCCGGCAACCGCTACGCGCTCGAAGCGATTTACAAGGTCGCCATCGCTGGCCACGGCGATGACTGGACGCTCACCCTTTCGCCCATCGACACGCGCATGCAGCAGGTGGTCCACACCATCACGCTGGAGGGCACGCGCGATGTCCTGCGCAGCGTCGCCATCCGCCAGGCCGATGGCGATCATTCGCTGATGCGCCTTCAACGCGTGCCGGGCAACTAAGGACGCCGCGCACATGAAACGCTTGCACGCCCTGCGACGGCCCGCTGTGCTGGTCTGGTTGATCGGCCTGCTGCTGTGCGCGATCGTGATCGGGCGCACAAGCTTTACAGCGGACCTGTCGGCGTTTCTTCCGCGCTCGCCGAGTGCCGAGCAACGCGTGCTGGTCGACCAGTTGCGCGAGGGGCTGGTGTCACGGCTCATCCTCGTCGGGATCGAGGGGAGTGACGCAGCCACCCGCGCCACGCTGTCGAAGCAGCTCGCCGCCACGCTGCGCGCCGACCCGCAGTTCAGCGCCGTCAACAACGGCGAGCCCGTGAGCGAAGCGCGCGACCGGCAGTTCGTCTTCGACCACCGCTACGTGCTCAGCCCCGCTATCACGCCGCAGCGCTTTTCCGCAGAAGGTCTGCACGCGGCGCTAGGCGAGAGCCTGGACCTGCTCAGTTCGTCAGCCGGGCTGTTTGCCAAGAACATGCTGCCGCGCGACCCGACCGGCGAGGTGGCGGCACTTGTCAGCCAGTTCGACAACACCGCGCTGCCGTCGTCCATGCATGGCGTGTGGGTGTCGCGTGATGGCCAGCGTGCCGTGCTGGTCGTGCAGACAACGGCCGCCGGCTCTGACACCGACGCTCAGGCGCGTGCCATCGACACCGTGCACCGCGCGTTCGATGCGGTTGCACGCACGGTGCCGAACGCCGCATCGGCGCGCATCCTGCTGACCGGCCCGGGCGTGTTCTCCGTCGAGTCGCGCGACACCATCAAGCACGACGTCGAGCGGCTTTCCACAGTCAGCCTCGTGCTCGTGGTGGCGCTGCTGCTGACGGTGTACCGCTCGCCGCGCACGGTGGCGCTGGGGTTGCTGCCGGTGCTGTCCGGCGTGGCGGCCGGCGTGGCAGCGGTCAGCCTCACGTTTGGGGCCGTGCACGGGCTCACGCTCGGGTTCGGCACCACGCTCATCGGCGAGGCGGTCGACTATTCGATCTACCTCTTCGTGCAATCTGCCCGCCTGCGTGGCGCCACCCCCAACGACAGCCTGCGAGCATGGATCAACACGTACTGGCCGACCATCCGCCTGGGTGTGCTGACCTCGGTATGCGGCTTTGCGTCGATGCTGTTCTCGGGCTTTCCGGGGCTCGTGCAGTTGGGACTGTATTCGATTGTGGGGTTGGTGACAGCGGCACTTGTCACGCGCTACGTGTTGCCGCATCTGCGTGGTGCAGACGTGGCGACGCGGGACGTATCGCGCGTGGGGACGTGGCTCGCACAGGCCACACATGCTGCACCGCGTCTGCGCTGGGTGTTGGCGGTGGTGCTCGTCGGTGCATGTGCGGCGCTGGTGCTGCATCGCGATGGCCTGTGGAGCCGCGAACTCGCTGCGCTGAGCCCCGTACCCGCGAAGAGCCAAGCACTCGACGCCAGCCTGCGTGCAGACGTGGGGGCGCCCGACGTGCGCTATCTGGTGGTGGTTCCGGCCGCAACCGAACAGGCCGCGCTTGAAGGCGCCGAGAAGGTCGCCGCGCAACTGCAACCGCTGGTGGACAACGGCGTGCTCGCTGGCTTCGAGAACCCCGCGCGCTATCTGCCGAGCGATGCCACGCAGCGCGCTCGCCTGGCAAGCCTGCCCGCCGCTGATGCACTGGCTGCACGCATGCGCGGCGCCGTTGAAGATCAGCCGATCCGCGTGAAGCCTGATCTCTTCGCCCCGTTCATCGCCGATGTGGATGCAGCACGCGCGCAGCCCCTCTTGCGGCGCGCAGACCTGAAAGGCACATCGATGGCATTGGCGGTGGAGGCACTGCTGACGGAACACGCCGGCCAATGGAGCGCCATGCTGCCATTGCGCGCACCGTCAGGCGCGCCGGCCACCGCCACAAATGCATCCAATCCGTCCAGCCTGGATGCCGCCCCGATTCGCGCCGCCGTCGAGCATGCGAGCGTACCCGGCGCGCTCTTCGTCGACATGAAGGCCGAGGCTGATCGGCTGTATGTGAACTACGTGCGGGAAGACCTTCGCCTGTCGCTGGCCGGTTTTGGGGCGATCGCGTTGCTGCTGCTCGTGGCGCTGCGCTCTCCGCAGCGGACCCTCCGCGCGTTGGCGCCCCTGGTGGCGGCGGTGCTGGTGGTGACGGCCGGCTTTGCGCTGGCACGCGTGCCGCTGACCATCCTGCATCTGGTGGGCATGCTGCTGATCGTGGCGGTGGGATCGAACTACGCGCTGTTCTTCAATCAACGCACGCAGGCCATTGCGCCGCAGACGCTGGTGTCACTGCTGGTGGCGAATTTGGCGACGGTGGCCGGCTTCGGCCTGCTGGCATTCTCGCGGGTGCCGATGTTGGAAACATTCGGGCTGACCGTCGGGCCGGGCGCCATGCTTGCGCTGGTGTTTGCCGCCATTCTCGCGCCACGCGCCAATCACGATCAGCACCCAGCCGCATGAACTCATCGATCACCACACCGCCTGGCAACGCCCGCCGCTGGAAGCCGACACCGCTGATCAGCGGCGCGCTCGCGCTGCATGCCGGCGCGGCGGTTGCCGTTGCGACCGCCCCATCGACATGGCCATGGGCGGGCGGCAGCGTCATCGCCTCGCATCTGGTGCTGATGGCGGGTGGACTGTGGCCGCGCAGCGCGTGGCTCGGCCCGAACTGGACGCATCTGCCCGCCACCGCCGGCCGGCAGATCGCGTTGACCATCGACGACGGCCCTGACCCCGATGTCACACCGCGCGTGCTGGATGTGCTTGACCTGTACGGTGTCAAGGCCACCTTCTTCTGCATCGGCGAATTGGCGCAGCGGCACCCGCGCTGCGTCGAGGCCATCGTCGCGCGCGGGCACGCGGTGGAAAACCACAGCCAGCGCCATCGGCATACGTTCTCGCTGCAGGCGCCGGGCGCGTTGCGGCGCGAGATTGCTGCCGCGCAGGACACGCTCGCGCAGATCACCGGCATGCGCCCGCTGTTCTTTCGAGCGCCGGCCGGACTGCGCAATCCGTTTCTCGAACCGGTGCTGTGTCAGCTTGGCCTGCAGTTGGCGAGCTGGACGCGCCGCGGCTTCGATACCCGCTCGCGCAATGCCGACGCTATCGCCCAGCGCCTGCTGCACGGTCTGGCGCCACAAGACATCCTGCTGCTCCACGATGGCCATGCGGCGCGCGATGCGCACGGCACGCCCATCATATTGGCCGTATTGCCGAAGGTGCTCGAAGCCGCCGCCCGCGCGCAATTGCCGTGCACGACCTTGCGCGCAGCCCTCGCGCCGGCGTCCCCGGAGGCCACGCGCCCGCAACGGGTCATTTGATAAAATTTGTCAACGATTGGCGCCCCGTCTGCCGAGTCACCCCACCCAACAATTGCCGCGACACCATCCCCAGTGAAGCCCGTCCTGCTCACGCATTTCACCGCCACAAGCTGCCTCGGACGTGGCCTAGACGCCACGCTCGACGCGTTGCGCGGGCAACGGGGCGGGCTCACGCCGTGTAACTTCCCACGCGCCGAACTCGACACGTGGATCGGCGAAGTGCTTGGTACTGATGTCACGCCCGTGCGTGCAGACCTAGCCGATTTCGACTGCCGCAACAACCGGCTCGCCCAGATCGGCCTCACGCAGGACGGCTTTGCCGAAGCTGTCGAAACCGCCAAGGCGCGCCATGGCGCTGGACGCGTCGGCGTGTTCATTGGCACCAGCACGTCGGGCATTCTCGAAACCGAACGTGCCTACCAGCAGCGCGACCCGCAAACGGGGGCGCTGCCGGCAAACTTTCACTACGCACAGACGCACAACATCTATTCGCCCGCCGCGTTTGTGCGGGCGTACTTTGGGTTGGGCGGACCGGCCATGGTGATCTCGTCGGCGTGTTCGTCGGGGGCCAAGGTGTTTGCCTCGGCGCGGCGCATGCTGGCGGCGGGCCTGATCGATGCGGCGGTCGTGGGCGGCGTCGATTCGCTGTGCCTGACCGCGCTGTACGGGTTCAACTCGCTGGAGCTGCTGTCGCGGCAACCGTGCCGGCCGTATGATGCCGCGCGCGACGGCATCTCCATCGGCGAGGCCGCAGCCTTTGCGCTGCTGGAGCGTGCCCCCGAGGCGAAGGGCGCGCTGGACGACGATGCAATCCTGCTGCTCGGCATTGGCGAATCGAGCGATGCGCATCACATGTCCTCGCCGCATCCGGAAGGGCTGGGCGCACGCGCTGCCATGGCGCAAGCGCTGGCCACAAGCGGGCTGGCAGCAACAGACATCGATTACATCAATCTGCACGGCACCGGCACGCCCAGCAATGACGCCGCGGAGGCACGCGCCATCCATGCGATGTTCGACGGCACGGCGTGCAGCTCGACCAAGGGTGCGACCGGCCACACACTGGGCGCGGCGGGTGCATTGGAAGCGGTGATCACAGCGCTGGCGCTGCGCCATCAATTGCTGCCTGCCGGCATCAACACCACGCAGCCGGACCCGACCTTGGCCGTCAACTACCTGACGTCGAGCCACCACGCCCCTGTTCGCACCGCGCTCAGCAACGCCTTCGGATTTGGCGGCACGAATTGCAGCCTGGTCTTCGGCCGCGCAGACCACGTGAGGCTTTCGTCATGACCCGACTGCGCGCCTTCATCGACAGCATCGGCGTGTTGGGCCCCGGTCTGCGGGATTGGCCGCACGCCGCTGACGTGCTCGCCGGGCGCACGCCGTACGCGCACGCACCGACCGAGTTGCCGCCGCCGGCCGGCCTGCCATCGGTCGAGCGCCGCCGCACGGGGCCCGTAGTCAAGCTGGCGCTGGCAGTCGGTCACGAGGCCGTCGCAGCCAGTGGACGCGATGCCGCGACGCTGGCCACCGTCTTCAGTTCGTCCGGCGGCGATGGCCAAAACTGCCACGCCATCTGCGAAACCCTGGCGAGCGACGATCGCAAGCTCTCGCCCACGCGCTTCCACAACTCCGTGCACAACGCCCCCGCGGGCTACTGGAGCATCGCCACGCACGCGATGGCGCCGTCCAATGTGCTGTGCGCGTACGACGGTAGCTTTGCCGCCGGCCTGCTGGACAGCCTCTGTCAGGTTGTGATTGACGCCACACCCACCCTGCTGATCGCGTATGACGGCGAGTACCCGGAACCGTTGAACGCGGTGCGGCCCGTGCCCGATACGTTTGCGGTGGCGATGGTCCTTGCACCCGAAGCCGGCCCGCGCACGCTCGCGCGTATTGACGTCGCGCTGACCGACACGGCGTCCACGGCGCTGACACAACCCGGGCTCGAAACGCTGTGGCGCGGCAACGCCGCAGCCCGCGCGCTGCCGCTGCTGGAAGCGTTGGCGGCACGGCGCGCAGCCAACGTCGTGCTCGACTATCTGCCCGAGACCCGCCTGCAGGTCAGCATCACCTTCGGCACGCCATGACGTCAAGCGTGCAGCCATCTCCGCCACTCGACCGCAACTGGATCGCGGCGCGCATTCCGCACAGCGGCGCGATGTGCCTGCTGGACGCGGTCGTCGCATGGGACGACGCACACATCCATTGCAGCGCCACGAGCCATCGTGACACTGCCAACCCGTTGCGCTCGCACGGCCAGTTGGCTGCTGTCTGCGGCATCGAGTACGCCGCTCAGGCGATGGCCGTGCATGGCGCCCTGTGCGATGCTGCGCAAGCCCGGCCGCGCGCCGGTTTTCTCGCCAGCGTGCGCAGCGTTGAAGCGCACGTCCCGCGCCTCGACACCATCGACTCGCCGCTCGACATCGAAGCCGAACGCATTGGCGGCGACGGCAACAACGTGCTGTACCGATTCACCGTGCGCAGTGGCGCACGCATCCTGTTGACCGGCCGCGCCGCTGTGGTGCTCGACGCGTCCGTTGCATGAACCTGTTTGTGAGGATTCCCACCGTGAAAGGTCGTCTACTTTTGATCCCTGCGCTGCTGCTGGCGCTGCTCAGCCCCCTGGCCCATGCCGACTTGTCCGAGACCAAGGAGAACATCAAGCAGGACACGAAGGAAGCGGCGCGCAAGACCGGCCATGCGGCGAAGGAAGCCGGGCATGCGACGGCCAACGCAGCACGAGCGGTTGGCCATGGCGTTAAGAATGCGGCGCATGCAACCAAATGCGGCGTGAAACACGTCTTCAAGAAGCCGTGTGAAAGTGACTAGAACGGCCGCATGTCTGCGCGCTGAAGGCAGCAAAAAACCCGGCATCCTTGGCGGACTGCCGGGTTTTTGTTGTCTGGTGAGACGGACTTAGAACGGTCAGAACGGAATATCGTCGTCCATATCCTCAAAGCCATTCGACGGGGCTGGCTGACGACGTGCGCCACCGCCCTGGCCACCGCCACCTTCGCCGCCGCGCGAGTAGCCGCCGCCTTGGCCTTGGCCTTGGCTTTGACCTTGGCTGCGGCCACCGCCGTAGCCACCGCCACCGCCGCCTTCACCGCCGCGCGAGTAGCCAGCACCACCGCCACCGCTGCCGGCGCCCTCACCACCGCGGCCGCCGAGCATCTGCATTTGTTCTGCGACGATTTCGGTGCTGTATTGCTTCTGGCCGTCCTTTTCCCATTGGCGGGTCTTGAGGCGACCTTCGATGTAGACCGACGAGCCTTTCTTCAGGTATTCGCCGGCGATTTCAGCCAGGCGGCCGAAGAAGGCGATGCGGTGCCACTCGGTGGCTTCCTTCATTTCGCCGCTGGCCTTGTCCTTGTAGCGGTCGGTGGTTGCCACGCGAATGTTGGTGACAGCGTCGCCGCTGGGCATGTAACGCGTTTCAGGATCGGCGCCGAGATTGCCGACGATGATGACTTTGTTGACGGACGCCATGATGAGTTTCCGAAGATAAAAAATGAAGTGATGCCGCCGTGTTGCCCGGATTAGTGTCGGCGCAGCGCCGGCATTTGCATGGGGCTCGCAATTATAAGCCAGGCAAAAACCAGCGCAGCGCAGCTTAGGAATACCGCATGCTGCCCCGCGTGCAGCAGAATCCAACCGCCGCCAGCCCCGCCCGTGAACAGGCCCAGCGCCTGCGTCGTGTTGTACACGCCCATGGCCGCACCCTTGCGCACGCCCGGCGCGTACTTCGATACCAGCGACGGCTGCGACGCCTCCAGCACATTGAAACCGAGGAAGTAGACCAGCAGCGCAATCGCCAGCGCGGCGAGCGTCGGATTGACCTCGCCCAGCGCCAGTTGCGCCACCATCACCAGCGCCACAGCCGACAGCAGCACGATCTTCATCTTGCCGCGCTTCTCGGCGGCAATGATGGCCGGCACCATCAGCACGAACGACACGCCCATCACCGGCAGGTAGATCTTCCAGTGCGAATCGACAGGCAGGCCGGCGGCTTCCAGCATGTGCGGCAGCACGACGAACAACGCCGTCTGCGTGGCATGCAGGGCGAACACGCCAAAGTTCAGGCGCAGCAGTTCGGGGTTGCGCAGGACTTCGCGGAACGGCGCCTTCACATGCTCGGGCGGACGCGGCGGGTTGGGCACAACCCACAGCACCACGCCGATGGCGACGATGGCCAGCACACCAATCGCCGTGAACATGCCTGGCATGCCGACCCAGCGGAAGATGACCGGAGCACTCACGATGGCCACGGCAAACGACAGGCCGATGCTGCCGCCGATCATGGCCATGGCCTTGGTGCGATGCTCCTCGCGCGTGAGGTCGGCCACGAAGGCGATCACCGCCGACGAGATCGCCCCCGCGCCCTGGATAGCCCGCCCCACGGCGATGCCCGCGACGCTGTGCGAAAACGCCGCCACTAGGCTTCCCACCGCAAAGATCACCAAGCCCGTGACGATGACGGGCTTGCGTCCGAAGCGATCCGATAGCCAGCCGTAGGGGATATACAGCAACGCCTGCGTGAGGCCATACACGCCGATGGCGAAGGCGACGAGTTGGGTATTGTTGCCGTCGGGCAGCGTTTTCGCGAACACCGCGAAGACCGGCATGATCATGAACAAACCCAACATGCGCAGCGCAAAGATGCCGGCCAGCGAGGCGGCCGCGCGCAGCTCAAGACCGTTCATACGGCCGGAAGCGGAAGTCATGGATGGGGAGGCGGAGGACATGGTGCGGAAACCGCCGCGAAAACCAGAAAGAAAAAGCGGCGACAAGGACACTTGAACGGTTTCACGGATTGCCCCATCTGGGAGCAGATACCAGCAAAACCGAAGTTCGGTATATTAGCAGGCTTACCCTTTTCCACCCTCCCGCCGATTGCCGCAGGCGGTCCGCACTCCGACGCCGCATTCAGCAGCACTCAGCCGCACATGGACGAAATCAAGATTCGTGGGGCCCGTACCCACAACCTGAAGAACATCAACCTCGATCTGCCGCGTAACCAGTTGATCGTGATCACCGGGCTTTCGGGGTCGGGCAAGTCGTCGCTCGCGTTCGACACGCTGTATGCGGAGGGGCAGCGTCGCTATGTGGAATCGCTGTCGGCGTATGCCCGGCAATTCCTGCAACTGATGGAAAAACCCGACGTTGACCTGATCGAAGGTCTGTCACCGGCCATTTCCATCGAGCAGAAGGCCACTAGCCACAACCCACGCTCCACAGTCGGCACCGTTACCGAGATTCACGACTACCTGCGTCTGCTGTATGCGCGCGCCGGCACGCCCTACTGTCCAGACCACGGTCAGCCGCTGGAAGCGCAAAACGTGTCGCAGATGGTGGATGCCGTGCTGGCGCTGCCGGCCGACACCAAGCTGATGATCCTGGCGCCCGTGGTGGCCAACCGCAAGGGCGAGCACGTCGACCTGTTTGAAGCGATGCAGGCGCAGGGTTTCGTGCGCTTTCGCATCCGCTCGGGCGGCGGTACCGCGCACGAGGCTGAAGCCAAGGTCTACGAAGTCGACAACCTGCCCAAGCTCAAGAAGAACGACAAGCACTCGATCGAGGTCGTGGTCGACCGCGTGAAAGTGAACCCGGAACTCAAGCAGCGCTTGGCCGAGTCGTTCGAAACCGCGCTGCGCCTGGCCGACGGCCGCGCCATCGCGCTGGAAATGGACACGGGCAAGGAACATGGCTTCAGCTCCAAGTTCGCCTGCCCGATCTGCTCGTACTCGCTGCAGGA
Organism: Ralstonia pickettii; assembly: GCF_000607165.1. Lineage (GTDB taxonomy): Bacteria > Pseudomonadota > Gammaproteobacteria > Burkholderiales > Burkholderiaceae > Ralstonia > Ralstonia holmesii. The sequence continues at coordinate 926,760 of NZ_JFZG01000006.1, forward strand.
GCTGGAGCCGCGGCTGTTCTCGTTCAACAACCCGATGGGCGCTTGCCCACACTGCGACGGCCTGGGCCAGATCACGTTCTTCGATCCGAAGCGCGTGGTGGCCTTTCCGAATCTGTCGCTGGCGTCTGGCGCGATCAAAGGTTGGGACCGCCGCAACCAGTTCTACTTCCAGATGCTGCAGAGCCTGGCGGCGTTCTACGACGTCGACATCGACGTCGCGTTTGAAGACCTGCCGCCCGAGACCCAGCAGATCGTGCTGCACGGCTCGGGCAAGCAACAGATTCCGTTCACGTACATCAACGAGCGCGGCAAGACCACGGTGCGCGAGCACGCGTTCGAGGGGATCATCCCCAACCTGGAGCGGCGCTACAAAGAGACCGACTCCATCGCCGTGCGCGAGGAATTGGCCAAGTACCAGAACAACCAGCCGTGCCCGGAGTGCCACGGCACCCGCCTGCGCCGCGAAGCGCGCTTCGTCAAGATTGGCGAGGCCGACCAGGCACGCGGCATTTACGAGATCAACGGCTGGCCGCTGCGCGATGCGCTCACGTATTTCCTGACGCTGAACATGCACGGCGCCAAGCGCGAGATTGCCGACAAGATCGTCCAGGAGATCACCGCGCGGCTGAACTTCCTGAACAACGTCGGGCTCGATTACCTGTCGCTGGAGCGCAGTGCCGATACGCTTTCGGGCGGCGAAGCGCAGCGCATCCGGCTGGCGTCGCAGATCGGCTCGGGGCTGACCGGCGTGATGTACGTGCTGGACGAGCCATCCATCGGCCTGCACCAGCGCGACAACGATCGGCTGATCGGCACGCTCAAGCACCTGCGCGATCTCGGCAACTCGGTGCTGGTGGTAGAGCACGATGAAGACATGATCCGCGCGTCGGACTACGTGGTCGACATCGGCCCCGGTGCCGGGGTGCACGGTGGGCAGATCATCGCGGAGGGCACGCCCCAGCAAGTCGAGCAATCGCCGGCGTCGCTGACGGGCGACTACTTGTCGGGCAAGCGCCGCATCGAGGTGCCCAAGCAGCGCACGGCGCCCGATGAAGAGCGCTGGCTGCGCATCATCAACGCCAGCGGCAACAACTTGAAGAATGTGTCGGCGGACATTCCGGTGGGGCTGCTGACGTGCATCACGGGCGTGTCGGGTTCGGGCAAGTCGACGCTGATCAACGACACGCTTTACCACGCGGTGGCACGCCATCTGTACGGCTCGACGCCGGAGCCCGCAGCGCACGATCGCATCGATGGGCTGGAGCATTTCGACAAGGTCATCAACGTCGACCAGTCGCCGATTGGCCGCACGCCGCGCTCGAACCCGGCCACCTACACGGGCCTGTTCACGCCGATCCGCGAGCTGTTTGCCGGCGTGCCGTCGGCCAAGGAGCGCGGGTATGACCCTGGCCGCTTCTCGTTCAACGTCAAGGGCGGCCGCTGCGAGGCATGCCAGGGCGACGGCGTGCTGAAGGTCGAGATGCACTTCCTGCCTGACGTGTACGTGCCGTGCGACGTGTGCCACGGCAAGCGCTACAACCGCGAAACACTGGAAGTGCTTTACAAGGGCAAGAACATCACCGAAGTGCTGGAGATGACGGTGGAGCAGGCGCACGAGTTCTTTGCGCCGGTGCCGGTGGTGCGCCGCAAGTTGCAAACGCTGCTGGATGTGGGCCTGGGCTACATCCGCCTGGGTCAATCGGCGACCACGCTGTCGGGCGGCGAGGCGCAGCGTGTGAAGCTGTCGCTGGAGCTATCGAAGCGCGACACAGGCCGCACGCTCTACATCCTGGATGAGCCGACCACTGGCCTGCACTTCCACGATATCGAGCTGCTACTCAAAGTCATCTACAAGCTGCGCGATCACGGCAATACGATCGTGATCATTGAGCACAACCTCGACGTGATCAAAACGGCGGACTGGCTGCTCGATCTCGGGCCCGAAGGCGGTGCGGGCGGTGGGCAGATCATCGCCAAGGGCACCCCCGAAGATGTGGCGAAGAGCAAGGCGAGCTTTACCGGCAAATACCTCGCGCCGCTGCTCAAGCGAAAGTAAGCGCGGTCATCCGGCAACAAAAAAGCGCAGCTTCGGCTGCGCTTTTTTTCGACAATGCCGGGCGTCAGTGGCCGGCTGGTGCCGTCTCGGTCACCACCTCATCCGCGTCTTTCATACGGCTGCGGTTCAACGCCCCTGCTTCGTCCAGCACGGAATACGCGGCGGCGCAGAACAACGAATTCAACCGTTTGAAATCGCTGATGATGTCCAGATGCAATGAGCTGGTCTCGATACTCTCGGCCGTCTGGGCGGACACCCGTGTGAGGTGACTGCGCGAGTAGCGCTTTTCCAGATCGCGGAAGTGGGCCTTTTCCAGCATCAGCTTCTGCGCGCTGCGCAGGTCGCCCGTCAGGAACACCGACAGCGACAGCTTCAGGTTCGTGACGAGGCGTGCGTGCATGTCTTCCAACTCTTCCATGCCGGCCTCGGAAAAGGCCAGCTTGTGTGCGATCTTCTTCTCGCGTACGTCCTGGAGCAGGCGGTCGAGAATATCGCCAGCGTGCTCCAGGTTGATGGTGAGCGAGATGATGTCTGCCCAGCGCTTGCCCTCGCGTGCGTCCAGCGCTTCGTGGCTCAGCTGCGTGAGATAAAGCTTGATGGCGGTGTAGAGCGCATCCACCTCGTCATCGATGGCGCGGGTGGTTTGCAGCAGGCGCACGTCGTTGGTCTTGAGCACGCGCAGGGTGTTGTCGAGCATGTGCTCAACGCGATCTCCGATGCGCAGCACTTCGCGCGCCGCGTTGCCCAGCGCCAACGTTGGCGTGGCCAGTGCGGAAGGATCGAGATAGCGCGGCGCAACGAGATCGTCGATATGCGCGCCGCCCGGCAGGATGCGCGCGCACAGCCGCGCCATCGTATCGGTAAAGCCGATCAGCAGCACCGCCAGCGCCACGTTGAACACCACGTGAAACGCCACGACCACGTGCTGCGGCGCGACGCCCGCGTGCGGCGCCCACTCCGCCAGCTTGTCCAGAAAGGGCAGCGCCAGCGCGGCGCCAAGCATGCGCGAAAGCAGGTTCCCGAGCGTTGCGCGGCGTGCGGCCTGGCTTGATGACGGCGTGGTCGCCAACGCCGCCACGGCACTCCCGATATTTGCGCCCAGCACAATCGCAAATGCCACCTTGACCGACACCGCCGCCGACGTCGCCAGCGTCGCGCAGAACAGCACCACCGCCAGGCTCGAATAGCACAGCAGCGTGAGCACTGCGCCAATCAGCATGTTCAGGCCGGTGTCTGACGAGAAGGAACTCAGCAGCACGCGCAGCGCATTGGCTTCCACCATGGGGCTCGACGCGACCGAGATCAGCTCCAGCGCCATCATGATCAGCCCCAGGCCGATCAGCACCCGCCCGAAGTGCCCCACTGCATTGCCCTTGCGCGACAGATGCAGGATCACGCCAAAGAAGATCAGCAGCGGCGACAGCCACGACAAGTCCAGCGCAAATACCTGCGCCATGATGGCCGTGCCCACGTTGGCACCCAGCAGAATCGCCAGCGCCGACGACACGCCCATCAGTCCTTGAGCAACAAACGCCCCGACGATGGTGGCCGTCGCGTTACTGCTCTGCACCAGGCACGTCACGCCAATGCCGGCCAGCAGTGCAGAGAATCGGTTCGATACGCTGCGCGACAACAGGCGGCGCAAGTCCGCGCCGTAGAGGCGCAACATGCCGACCTTGACGGTCTGCGTGCCCCATACCAACAGGGCGACGCCGGAAAGCAGCTTGAGCAGGGTGATCATTGTTGCCGTGCAGTCTTGCTTATTTGGTCAGGGCGACCCGCAGGCCCAGCCCGATGAAAATGCAGCCGCTCACCCGGTCGAGCCACAGAGAGGCGCGCGGCGTGCGGCGCATCCAACCGCCCAGCGCGGCCGCGCACCAGCCGTAGATGCCGAACACAACGATGGTCTGCGCCATGAACACGCCGCCCAGCAGCAACATCTGCAGCGCCGCATGGCCGGCCTGCGCATCCACAAACTGCGGCAGGAACACCACGAAGAACAACGTCACCTTCGGGTTGAGCAGATTGGCAAAGACGCTCTGGCGATACACCTGCCACAAGTCTGGCACCGCCTGCGGTCCAGCATGATTCGGGCCGATGCCGCCCTTGCTGCGCAGTGCCCGAATGCCTAGCCAGATCAGGTACGCCGCGCCCAGCCAGCGGATCGCCTGGAACGCCACCGGGGACGATTGCAGCACGGCTGCCAGCCCGAGCGCCGCCAGTGTCGTGTGAAACAGGCAGCCTGACGCGAACCCCGCTGCCGCCGACAGACCCGCCTGACGGCCCTGGCTTGCGCCGCGTGCAATGACCTGCAGGTTGTCCGGCCCCGGCATCACCGTAATGGCAATCGAAGTCAGCAGGAATAGCAATACGTGGGGCATCGACGTCTCCCAGGGTGCGGCGGAAATGGAAAGGATCATGCTACTGCGCGCGGCAGTAGAACGTCATACTTTTGTCACATGAGCGTATGCGACTCGCGCATCACGCAAAGGCAGTGGGGGCGGCTCAGTGCCCATCAAAGCGGCAGACCGTGAAGAGCGGCAGCCCGCCATCGATCAGCAATTGCGAGCCGCCCAATTCGGGCAGGTCAACAATCGCCGCGCCCTCCACCACTGTCGCGCCCAGCCGTTCAAGCAGACGCTTGCCGGCCATCATGGTGCCGCCGGTGGCGATCAGGTCGTCGATCAACAGGACGCGATCGCCGGGCTTGCAGGCATCGGCGTGGATTTCCACCGTCGCGCTGCCGTATTCGAGCATGTACTCCTCGGCCACCGTGTTGAACGGCAGCTTGCCTTTCTTGCGGATCGGCACAAATCCGAGGTTCAGCTCATACGCCACGATTGAGCCGAGGATGAATCCGCGCGCATCGATGCCCGCCACCAGATTCAGCCCCTGCCCCATGTAGCGATGGACGAACACGTCCACCAGCACGCGCAGGCTCTTCGGGTCCTGCAGCAGCGGCGTGATATCGCGAAACATGACCCCGGCCTGCGGCCAATCCGGCACCGTGCGGATGCGGTCGCGCAGGTAACGCGATACATCGCCCAATTCGGTGGAAGCGGGAATGGACGACGGCGTCAGCAGCGCCGCCTGGTGAGGAGGAACTTGGTTCATGGCAAAAACAGGAAAGCAGGAACGTGGTCTGCGGTAATGGGCTACCACCCGGGCCGAATGGCGCCGAACCACAATGGGCAAACCCCAACCATACAGGAGACGCGGCGATGGCAAAGAAAATTCTGATGCTGGTCGGCGACTACGTGGAGGACTACGAAGTCATGGTCCCCTTCCAGGCGCTGCAGATGGTCGGCCACACGGTGCACGCCGTCTGTCCGGACAAGCGCGCTGGCGATTCCGTCGCGACCGCCGTTCACGATTTCGAAGGCGCGCAGACGTACTCCGAAAAACCCGGCCATCGCTTCACCGTCAACGCCACCTTCGCCGACATCGACCCGGCAGCGTATGACGCACTTGTCGTGCCCGGCGGCCGCGCGCCCGAATACCTGCGACTGAACGCCGGCGTGCTTGATGTCGTGCGGCACTTCGCCCATGCGGACAAACCCATCGCGGCCATCTGCCACGGTGCACAGCTGCTATCGGCGGCGGGTGTGCTGGAAGGCAAGGCGTGCTCGGCATATCCGGCATGTGGCCCCGAAGTCACGGCGGCGGGCGGCACCTTCAAGGACATCCCCGTCGACCAGGCCCACACCGACGGCAAGCTGGTCACGGCGCCCGCCTGGCCGGCACATCCGGCGTGGTTGGCACAGTTTCTTGAAGTCCTGGGCACGCGGGTTCTACACTGATTCGGTTGCCCGCACGCCGGGCGCCCCAGGAGCCCCCGGCCATGTGCGAAATCTTCATCCGCGCCAATCCCCATTCCTACGACAGCCTCGCGCGTTCGCTACGCCTGCACGGCGTGGCGACCAGCGTGCGGCTGGAGTGCCTGTTCTGGGAGGTGCTCGAAGAGATTGGCCAGCGCGATGGCCTGACGGTCAACCAGCTCATCAGCAAGCTTTACGACGAGTTGTTCGAGCGTCGCGGCGAGGTGGCGAACTTCGCGTCGTTCCTACGCGTCTGCTGCCTGCGCTATCTCATGCTGAAGCAGGAGGGGCGCATTCCGGCCGATACGCGGGTGTCGATCAGCTCGCTCGATGCCGCGGCGGTGCTGGATGGCCTGCCGGCCAACATGGCCGATGCCCCACCGCCGCGCCGCTCGCGCGGGCCGCTACTGGAAACGTTCATCAAGTAAGCGCTGGCATCAACGCGGCGAGAGCCGCTCCTCGGCCATCTGCAGCCCCTCGGGTGTGCCGCGCAGCACAACGATATCGCCCAGCTCCAGCACCGTATCTGGATCGGGATCGAGCGCGCGAATGCCCTGGCGCCGAATCGCCGTGACCGACGTCTTGAACGTTTCCAGCCCCATCGTGCCGAGCTTATGGCCGATGGCAGGCGAGCCTTTGACCAACGGCACCGAGTGCAGGCGCACGGCGTCGCGCTCGAGCATGTCCTCCTCGTCATCCTGACCATGGAAGTAGCCGCGCAGCAGGCTGTAGCGTGCATCGCGCATCTCCTGCGCACGGCGCACCACGCGGCGCAGCGGCACGCCCAGCAGCACCAGCGCGTGTGAGGCCAGCATCAGGCTCCCTTCGATGATCTCGGGGACGACCTCGGTGGCGCCGGCTTGCTGCAGGCGATCCAGGTCGGCATCGTCGATGGTGCGCACGATCACGGGCAGGGTCGGCTCCAGCGCCTGCACGTGGTGCAGCACCTTCAATGCTGAAGCCGTATCGGCATAGGTAATGGCGACCGCCGCTGCGCGGTGGATACCGGCGGCCACCAGCGACTCGCGCCGCGCCGCGTCGCCATAGACGACGTGCTCGCCCGCGGCCGCAGCCTCGCGCACGCGGTCGGGGTCCAGATCGAGCGCGACATAGCCGATGCCTTCCTGCTCCACCATATGCGCCAGATTCTGGCCGCTGCGCCCGTAGCCGCAGATGATGACGTGGCGCTCGGTGGCAATGCTCTGCGCGGCAATCTTGGTCATGGCCAGCGATTGCATCAGCCAGTCCGTGCGCGACAGCCGCATGGCAATCACGTCGCTGTACTGGATCAGGAACGGCGCCAGCAGCATCGACAAAAGCATCGCCGCCAGGATCGCCTGGCCGAGCAGCGGGTCGATCAGTCTCATGCCGTCAATCTGGTTCAGCAGCACGAAGCCGAACTCACCGGCCTGCGCCAGCCCCAGGGCCGTACGGATCGCCGCACCGCCACCTGAACCGAAGGCCCGCGCCAGCAGCGCAATCAACACAAACTTGAACAGCACCGGCGCCATCACCAGCCCCAGCACCAGCGCCCAGTGCTCGAAGACCACGCGCGGGTCCAGCAGCATACCGACCGTCACGAAGAACAGCCCCAGCAGCACGTCGCGGAACGGCTTGATGTCTTCTTCCACCTGCAGCTTGTACGGCGTTTCCGACACCAGCATGCCGGCCAGGAATGCGCCCAGCGCCATCGAGAGGCCCAGCCGCTCCGTCAGCGCCGCCATGCCCAGCGTGACCAGCAGCAGGTTCAGCATGAACAGCTCCTGCGAGCGCCGCGCCGCCACGAGGTGGAACCAGCGCGACAGCAGCTTCTGCCCCAGAAACAGGATCAGCACCAGCGCGACGGTGATCTTGAGCGCGGCAATGGACAGCGCTAGCACGAGGTCCGTTGGGTTCTTGCCCAATGACGGCACCACGATCAGCAACAGCACGACCGCCAGATCCTGGAACAGCAACACGCTGATGATGTTGCGGCCGTGCTCGGTCTCGAGCTGCAGACGCTCGGCCAGCATTTTTGAGACGATGGCCGTGGAAGACATGGCCAACGCGCCGCCCAGTGCCAGGCCTGCCTGCCAAGACAGCGGGTACCAGTGGGACAGCACCATCGAAACGGGAATCGTGAGCAGGATGGTCAGTCCCACCTGCGACGCCCCGAGCCCCAGCACCAGCCGCCGCATCGAACGCAGCTTGGAGAGGTTGAACTCCAGCCCGATCGAGAACATCAGGAAGACCACCCCGAATTCCGCCAGGTAGCGCGTCTGCGCCGTATCGGATTCCAGCCCTGTCGCCTTCGGCCCGATGAGGACGCCCACCACGAGGTATGCCAGCATCGGCGGCAATTGCAGCATCCGGAACAGCACCACGCCGATCACGGCGGCGGCCAGCAACACGAGGGTGAGTTCCAGCGGCGAATGCATGCGACGCGAAAAAACCAATCGAAAGGGGTTGGACAGGAGGGCCGGATGCCGCGCATCAAGACGGTGCGTGCGCAAGCGAGCACGCAGGCGCTGCAAGACCGATGCCAGGATATAAACGAAGAACGCGATACGCGAGACGCCGCAGAGCAAAAAATGACGGCGTGGCGACGGGAAGAAAGTGATTTGGAAGCCGAATGCCGCGGCGCAGCAAAACGGAGCGCCCGCACGCTCCGCCCACTCCCCGCAAGTCAAGTCCCAACGCGCCGCCAGCGGCCGAGGACTGTGTCAATCGTTGTTATACTTCGCCGCCATGATAGCGAATTTCAATCCGGACCGAGCGCTTGCGCTAGCGCAGCAAACCTTCGACATCGAAGCGCGAGCCGTACTCGGTCTCAAAACCCAGGTGTCCGCCGACTTTGCGCGCGCGGTCGAAATGGTGCTCGGCTGCACCGGCCGTGTCGTCGTGTCCGGCATGGGCAAATCGGGCCACGTGGCGCGCAAGATTGCCGCCACGCTGGCCTCGACCGGCACGCCGGCCTTCTTCGTGCACCCGGCCGAAGCCAGCCATGGCGATCTCGGCATGGTCACCCGCGACGACGTTTTCATCGGCTTTTCCAATTCCGGCGAAGTGTCGGAGCTGAACGTCATCCTGCCGCTGGTCAAGCGGATGGGCGCCAAGCTGATCGCCGTCACGGGCAACCCGGAGTCCTCGCTCGGCAAGCACGCCGACGTGGTGCTCAACTCGCATGTCGATGTCGAAGCCTGCCCGCTGAACCTTGCTCCCACCGCCAGCACCACCGCGCAGATCGCGCTGGGCGATGCGCTGGCCGTGGCCGTGCTCGACGCACGCGGCTTCGGTGCAGAAGACTTCGCACGCTCGCATCCGGGCGGATCGCTCGGCCGCAAGCTGCTAACGCACGTGCGTGACGTCATGCGCGCCGGCGACGCCATCCCCCGCGTGGACCAAGACACGTCGCTGTCGCAGGCGCTGATGGAAATCACCCGCAAGGGCATGGCGATGACCGCCGTGGTCGATGCCCAAGGCCGCGCCGTGGGCGTGTTCACCGACGGCGACCTGCGCCGCCTGCTCGAAACCCCGCGCGACTGGCGCACCGTGCCCATCCACGAGGTCATGCACAGCAACCCGCGCTCGGTCGGCCCCGACCAGCTCGCCGTTGAAGCCGTCGAAGTCATGGAAACGCACCGCATCAACCAGTTGCTGGTGGTCGATGCCGCCGGCCTGCTGGTCGGCGCGCTGCACATCCACGACCTGACGCGGGCCAAGGTCATCTGACCCGCCCACGCCACTGATGATCACTCCGGCCCCATTTCCCACCGACAGCGTCCACAGCAACATCGACGCACGCTTTCCGCAGGCAATGGAACGCGCCGCGCGTGTGCGTCTGATGGTGTTCGATGTGGATGGCGTGCTGACCGACGGCCGCCTGCTTGTCGGCCCTGAGGGTGAAATCAGCAAGGCGTTCGACACGCTCGACGGCCACGGCATCAAGCTGCTGGCACAGGCCGGCGTCACCACGGCCATCATCTCCGGACGGCAATCCGAAATCGTAGCCTGGCGCGCCGGGGAACTCGGCATCGAACATCTGTACCAAGGCGTAGCCGACAAGCGCGAGGCATTTGCCCGCCTGCTGGCTGCCACGCAACTTCAGGCCACCGACGCCGGCTACATGGGCGACGACTGGCCCGACCTGCCGGTAATGACGATGGTGGGCTTTACCGCCTGCCCCGCCCAGGCCCATGCCGAACTGCGCAGCCGCGCCCACTACGTCGCCCAGGCTACGGGAGGACGTGGCGCCGTGCGGGAAGTGGCCGACCTGATCCTCAAGGCTCAAGGCGCCTATGACGCCCTGCTTGCGCAACTGCTGCAGGCCCCGCAATCCTTCTGACTCCATGGCCAGCGAACGCTCCCAACGCCTCGTCTCCACCGTGCTGCAGGTCATGCTGCGCGGGCTGCCGATCCTGCTGATGGCGATCGTCTGCGGCGTCACGTTCCTGCTCGTGCAGGTCAATACGCCACAAACCGACGAAGCCGCCACCCAGCCCAAGCGCCACATCGCTGACTACACCATGGACGGCATCTCGGCCACTGCCCTGGACGAGACCGGCACGACCAAATACCGCTTCACCGGCGTCCACATGAATCACTATGAGGACGACCTGACCTACGACGTCACGTATCCCGCACTGCGCGTTTATGCGCCCGATCGCCCGCAGGTCACCGCCCGTGCAGACCTTGGCAAGATGAACGGCGACGGCACCATCGTTGATCTGTACAACAACGCCAAGGTCATCCGCGCGCAGGGCCCCGACGCCCGCCAGGACCCGCTGATGACGGCCGATTCGACGTACTTCCAGGTGCTGCTCAACGACGACATCGTGCGTACCGACAAGCCGGTCGAGCTGCACCGGGGGCCGTCGATCATGAACGCCAACGGCCTCACCTTCAACAACGTGACGCGCCAAGTACAATTGCTTGGCAACGTGCGCGGCCGAATCGAAGGGCTGGGGGCGCCGAAGCAGTAAACTCTGCCCCCGAACCTGACAACGCCCACCGACCGCGCCCTTCTCCGACGTGATCCCCATGACTGACTCCCTCCGTGCTGCCGGCCTCGCCATCGTCGCTGCGCTGCTGTTACCGGCCCTGCCCGCGCACGCCGAGCGCGCCGACCGCGACAAGCCGCTCGTACTCGAAGCCGACAACGCCAGCTACGACGATCTGAAGCAGGTCTATCACTTGACCGGCAACGTAGTGCTGACCAAGGGCACCATGGTGCTGCGCTCCGACGAGGCCGATCTGCGGACCGATCCCGAGGGCTACAACTACGCCGTCGCCACATCCAAGCCCGGCAATCTCGCCTTCATTCGCCAGAAGCGGGACAACGTCGACGAATACATCCAGGGTTGGGGCGAGCGCATCGAATACGACGGCAAGCAAGAGATTTCCAAGCTGATCAGCCGCGCACGCATGGAGCGCCTGCAAGGCGCGACGCAGCTCGACGAGATCCGCGGCGCGGTCATCACGTACGATGGACAGAAGGAGTTCTACACGGCCTCGGGCGGCGCGGAAAACGCCACCTCCGCCAATCCGTCGGGCCGCGTGCGCGCCGTTCTCGCACCGCGCACAAGCACACCTGCCGCGCCGGCATCTACCCCGGCCGCCAAGCCCTGATCTGTACTGCCTGTCTTTTCTGTTTCGCTTATGTCTGCCACCACCCTCGCCCCCAAAACTGCAGCGCCGCAGGCCACGACGTCCAGCACGCTGGTCGTCCGCCATCTGAAGAAGCGCTACGGCACGCGCACGGTGGTCAAGGACGTGTCGCTTGACGTGAAAAGTGGCGAGGTGGTCGGCCTGCTCGGCCCCAACGGCGCGGGCAAGACGACCTCTTTCTACATGATCGTCGGCCTGGTGGCGCTGGACGCCGGCGACATCGTGCTCGACGGCGAACACATCAGCCGCCTGCCGATCCACCAGCGTGCGCGCATGGGCCTGTCGTATCTGCCGCAGGAAGCGTCGGTGTTCCGCAAGCTCAACGTGCAGGAAAACATCCGCGCGGTGCTCGAACTGCAGGAACAGAACGGCAAGAAGCTCTCGCAAGACGAAGTCAACCGCCGCCTTGACGGCCTGCTCGACGACTTGCAGATCGCCCACCTGCGCGACAACCCTGCGCTGTCCCTATCGGGTGGTGAACGCCGCCGCGTGGAGATTGCCCGCGCGCTGGCCTCATCGCCGCGCTTCATCCTGCTCGATGAACCGTTTGCCGGCGTCGATCCGATCGCGGTGGGCGAGATTCAACGCATCGTCAGCTTCCTGAAAGACCGCAATATCGGCGTGCTGATCACCGATCACAACGTGCGAGAAACGCTGGGCATCTGCGATCACGCCTATATCATCAGCGAAGGCACCGTGCTGGCTGCGGGCATGCCGGAACAGATCATCGAGAACGAGGATGTACGCAAGGTGTATCTGGGCGATAACTTCCGGATGTAAGCCACACCGCACGCCTACGCCTTAAGGACGTGGCAAAGCCGCACCTTAAAGCAAAATCCGTTCCATCGACCGAGTGTTGGGCATAGAATAGCCCGCATGAAACAGTCGCTCCAGCTCCGTCTCTCTCAGCATCTCGCGCTCACGCCGCAGTTGCAGCAATCGATCAGGCTGCTGCAGCTGTCGACCATCGAACTGCAACAAGAAGTTGAGCAGGCCCTGACCGAAAACCCGCTGCTGGAGCGGGAAAACGAGTGGCTTGACACGTCCGCTCGCATTGGCTCTGACGGTTCCGTCAACGCGCTGCAAAGCAACACCGCCACGCCCCTGCCCACCGAATCGCCCCCGCCCGCACCCAACGGTGCCGACAGCAGCGACAGCTCGGACAGCAGCTACGAGAACGGTCACGACAGCGGCGCCGATTTCGACAGCGATTACGGCTCCGACCGCTCCGACTGGAGCCTTGACGACTTCGCCCGCAAACCGCAATCCGACGAAGACGACCGCGCCCCGCTGCAGTTGCGCGAAGCCGAACAAAGCCTGCGCGAATTCCTTATGGAACAACTCGCGCCGCTCAAGCTGTCGATGCTCGACAAAGGCCTCGTCATCTTTCTGATCGAATCGCTCGACGACGAAGGTTATCTCTCGGGCACGCTCGACGAAATCCTCGCGGATCTGCCCGCCGAACTCGAAGTCGAACTGGACGAGCTGCAAGCCGCGCTGCGCATGCTGCAGAGCTTTGATCCGCCCGGTGTCGGCGCGCGCTCAGCCGCCGAGTGCCTGTCACTGCAATTGCACCGGCTCGATTCGCCTGCGAAAGCGCTGGCGCTCATCATCGTCAATCAGCATCTCGAACTGCTAGCCGCGCGCGACTACACGCGTCTGAAGAAGGCACTGTCCGTCGACGAACCAGCATTGAAGGCAGCGCATGAGCTGATTCGTTCACTGGCGCCGTTCCCGGGTCATGCATTCGGTCGCGCGGAAGCTGATTTCGTGGTGCCTGACGTGATCGTGCGCAAGACAAGCGCAGGCTGGATGGCGCAACTGAACCCCGACGTCATGCCGCGCCTGCGCATCAACGACATGTACGCGCAGATCCTGCGCAGCAGCCGCGGTGAATCGGGCGCCGCCAATCTGCAGCAGAAGCTGCAGGAAGCCCGTTGGCTGATCAAGAACATTCAGCAGCGCTTCGATACGATCCTGCGTGTCTCGCAAGCCATTGTCGAGCGTCAAAAGAGCTTCTTCACGCACGGCGAAATCGCCATGCGCCCCTTGGTTTTGCGGGAAATAGCCGATACACTGGGTCTACACGAGTCCACGATCTCCCGTGTGACAACCAACAAATACATGGCGACCCCGATGGGGACGTTCGAGTTGAAGTACTTCTTCGGCAGCCATGTATCGACGGAAACCGGCGGGGCCGCGTCATCCACCGCGATACGCGCGCTCATCAAGCAACTTGTAGGAGCCGAAGACCCGAAGAATCCTCTGTCCGATAGCAGAATTGCCGAGCTGTTAGGCGAACAAGGATTCGTGGTGGCCCGTCGGACGGTGGCCAAATACCGCGAAGCCCTCAAGATCCCTGCAGTGAATTTGCGCAAGTCTTTATAGCCGCATCGCGGGCAGTTCCGGTGCGGCTCATCTTGAGAAGGAGAACCGCTATGAACTTCAAACTCAGTGGACACCACCTGGACATCACGCCCGCTTTGCGTGAGTACGTGGAAACGAAACTGGAGCGTGTGATCAGGCACTTCGATCAGGTGATTGGCGTCAGCGTGTTGCTATCGGTCGATAACCACAAGGAGAAGGATCGGCGTCAGTACGCGGAAATCAACCTGCACCTCAAGGGTAAGGATGTCTTCGTCGAATCACACCATGAAGATCTTTATGCGGCCATCGACCTACTCGTCGATAAACTGGACAGGCAAGTGATCAAGTACAAGGACCGCGTGCAGGGGCACGACCGTGACAGCATGAAGCACCAAGCCCTCCAGGCCGTGCAGATGCAGCAATAGCAGGACGGCACCGCAAAAACCGCGCCCCGAGTTGGCGCGGTTTTTTTATGCCGTGGTGCATTCGTGACGAATCCGATTGCAACGGATTTAAGTCGGGCTAAAATCTGACGAAAGTATGAATGCTGGCGTGGCGCGGCTTTTGACGCGATGCTGGCAAAAACAGGGTCGATGCCGCGCGCACATTGCCGGCACCGGCTGATTGCAGCCCTGGGGGATTCGCTTCTCTGCCCTGCGTGGTGCACCGCTGGTGCGCCGCACAAAGCCGCGCGACACGTGGTCTATAATGATCTCATTGTCCGCGCGCCATCTTGGTGCAGAAGGATGCCGCTCATTTCACGCATTGCACATGAATCGCTTGGCCAAACTGCTGCCGCCCGGGAACATCGCCCTCGACGTCAGCGTAACCAGCAAAAAGCGGGTATTTGAACAGGCTGGCCTGCTGTTCGAGAACAACCACGGCATGACGCGCGCAGTCGTCACCGACAACCTGTTTGCGCGCGAGTCGCTTGGCTCCACAGGCCTGGGAGCCGGCGTGGCCATTCCGCATGGCCGTATTAAGGGGCTCAAGCAACCGCTGGCTGCATTCATGCGTCTGTCCGAGCCGGTGCCTTTTGAGTCACCGGACGGCAAGCCTGTCTCGCTACTGATCTTTCTGCTGGTACCCGAACAGGCCACCCAGCAGCATCTGGAAATCCTCTCTGAAATCGCCCAACTGCTGTCCGACCGTGACATGCGCGAAGGCCTCGCCACCCTGCCGTCGCCCGAGGCGATTCACCAGCTACTGACCGAGTGGCGGCCCTGATCGCAGCGCAATCGGTGGCAAGCGCAACCGATTGCGAGCGCGCTATGCCCCGTCGGCACCACTGTGCCCTGCTATGGAACTGACCGGCGTCATCGCCCAATCGATCTTTGACGACAACGCAGCCGATCTGAAGCTGTCGTGGGTCGCCGGCCTGGAGGGCGCGGACCGCGCGTTCGACGTGGATTTCGCCAAGGAAGCGACATCTGCGGCGGACCTGGTCGGGCACTTGAACCTCATCCACCCGAATCGCATCCAGGTGCTCGGCAAACCCGAGATCACCTACTACCAGCGCCTATCGGAAGAAAACCGCAAGCGCCAGATGGGCGAGCTGATCCTGCTGGAGCCGCCCTTTCTGGTCGTGGCCGATGGCGTGGATCCGCCGCCGGACCTGGAGCTGCGCTGCACCCGCTCGTCCACGCCGCTGTTCACGTCACCGATTTCGTCGGCCGCGGTCATTGATCATCTGCGTTTGTATCTGTCGCGCATCTCTGCGCCGCGCGTGACGATGCACGGGGTATTTCTCGACATTCTCGGCATGGGCGTGCTGATCATGGGCGATTCGGGCCTGGGCAAAAGCGAACTGGGCCTGGAGCTGATCTCGCGCGGTCACGGTCTGGTGGCCGATGACGCAGTCGATTTCGTGCGCCTAGGGCCGGATTTCATTGAAGGCCGCTGCCCGCCGCTGCTGCAGAATCTGCTGGAAGTGCGCGGTCTGGGCCTGCTCGACATCAAGACGATCTTCGGTGAGACGGCTGTGCGCCGGAAGATGAAGATCAAGCTGATCGTCCAGCTCGTGCGCCGCAACGATGGCGAGTTCGAGCGCCTGCCGCTCGATTCGCAGTACCTCGATGTGCTCGGTTTGCCTATCCACATGGTGAAGATCCAGGTGGCTGCCGGGCGCAACTTGGCCGTGCTGGTCGAAGCCGCCGTACGCAACACGATCCTGCGCCTGCGCGGCATCGATACGTTGCGCGACTTCATGGACCGCCAGCGCGCCGCCATGCAGGCCGAAGCCGCCTCGCACTCGCCTCAGGGTCGCCTGCTTTAACAAAGTCGCCACAAAGTTTCGCCGTCGGGCCGGTTTACCCTAGTTTTTGGTGCGAAACGTCAACCCGACATGCGGCCTCTCCGTTGTGGGAGGGAATGCGCCGAGCACGCACGCGGCGGCGTTCATCGCGAGCGCGGTGGCTGTCTTCGCCCGCTCTTCTGACGGTACCCAAGGAGAACACGACGATGAAACAACTGATTGCCGCTTGCGCCCTGGCGCTCCCATTCCTGGCCGGCCAGGCTTTCGCCCAAGGCAGCGCACCGGCAGCTGCGCCGGCCGCACCTGCTGCCGCTCCGGCAGCCAAGAATTCGCAGCAAGAAAAGATGAAGCAATGCAACATGGACGCCACCGGCAAGAAGGGCGACGAGCGCAAGGCTTTCATGAAAGGCTGCCTCTCTGACAAGCCGGCTGCCGCCGCCAAACCGATGACGCAGCAGGAAAAGATGGCCGCCTGCTCCAAGGCCAACAAGGGCAAGAAGGGTGACGCCTACAAGAACGCCCAGAAGGAGTGCCTCTCGAAGGGCTGAGCATCCCTTTAGCTTCGTTTAAAAAAGGCGGCCAGATCGGTCGCCTTTTTTACTGGTCGCTGCTTTGCAATACAGGGATGCTATCCTCGCGGCATGCGGATCATTCTCATCACCGGTATGTCGGGTTCAGGGAAATCGGTCGCCCTGAACGTGCTCGAAGACGCAGGATACTATTGCGTCGACAACCTGCCCGCGCAGTTCATCCCCGAACTGGCGCGCTATCTGTCGGACCAGGGTTATACGCATCTGGGTGTGGCCACTGACATCCGCAGCCGTGAATCGCTGCGCAAGGTGCCTGAGACGGTCACCGTGCTGCGCAAGGAACACGACGTGCGCATGCTGTTCCTGACAGCGAGTACGAACGCGCTGGTGCAGCGCTATTCCGAGACGCGCCGTCGGCATCCGCTGTCGATCCGTAACGGCCGCCCTGATACCGCCGCCAATGTGCAGGCGGCTGCCAAAGGCCTCGACACCTCGCTCATCGAAGCGATCGAAATGGAGCGCGAGCTGCTCAGCCCGCTGGCCGATCCGGCGCATCGCATCGACACCAGCACGCTGCGCACGAACGCCCTGCGCGCGTACATCAAAGAGTTCATCAGCGACGAGCCGCATGACATCACGTTGATGTTCGAATCGTTCGGCTTCAAGCATGGCGTGCCGACCGATGCTGATCTCGTCTTCGACGTGCGTTCGCTGCCCAACCCTTACTACGACACGCAACTGCGCCCACTCACCGGGCGCGACCAGCCCGTCATCGATTTCCTGCAAAGCCAGCCGATGGTGCTTGCGATGGCAGAGGACATTCGCGCCTACGTGGAAAAGTGGCTGCCGAGTTTCATCGCCGACAACCGCAGCTACCTGACCGTCGCGATCGGCTGCACGGGCGGCCAGCATCGTTCCGTGTACATCGCGGAACGGCTTGCCACGTACTTTCGCGCGCATGGTAATGTGTTGGTCCGCCACCGCGAATTGGCCGTAGACGGCTGAACCGCGCGCCAGACACAGCCCGCGCGCCGGCCAGCCTCATTTGGATGCGGCTTCTTGCGCGGCACCACGCGAAAATCTTGCCGCCTGCTCAAAGTCCGTCCATGCAAGAAGACATCGCTCTCTCACCGTTCTCGCCGCTGCCGCCGCTGCCCACCGAGCTGTCGCTGTTTCCGTTGCATACGGTGCTGTTTCCCGGCGGCCTTCTCCCGCTGCGCATTTTCGAAGCCCGCTACATCGATATGGTGCGCACGTGCCTGCGCGACAAGACGCCGTTCGGCGTCTGCCTGATCGAGCGCGGCAACGAAGTGGCCACCACAGACGGCACGACCGTACCGGTCGACGTGGGCTGCATCGCCCACATCGTCGAGTGCGACATGGAGCAGCTCGGCCTGCTGATGATCAAGGTGCGCGGCACGCAGCGCTTCAAGGTGCTGTCGTTCGAGACTACGCCCGACGGCCTCATGCGCGGCACGGTCGAGCCCATCGGCGCAGACGTGGAAGACTGCAAGGGCGAACTTTTCGACGATTGCGTGGGTGCCCTGCGCCGCATCATCACCACACTCGGATCACGCGAAGATGGCAACGTCCCGATGGCGGAACCCTATGAGTGGTCCAGCCCGAGCTGGGTCGCGAATCGATTGTGCGAACTGCTGCCGGTGCCGCTCAAGGCCAAGCAGAAGCTGATGGAACTGATGGACGCCGGCATGCGCATCGAGATCGTCCATCGCTACATGAAGCAGCATCACATTCTGTGATGCTGCTTCAGCCGAGCCAGATCAGTCTGGCTAGATCAGACTTGGCTGCACCAGCGTCTCCAGCGCCAACTTCACCGGCGCAGGCAATCCCACTGAATTGAGTTGCGCGAGCGGTACCCAACGCCAGTCGTCATTGAGCGCGACGGGCGTGGCGATCTCCGCGCGCAGCAAGTGCATATGCAGGCGGAAATGCGTGAAGGTGTGCGTGAGCGCGCCAGCCATTTCCACGGTCGAGACCGCGCCATATGCCTGCGCGGCACGACGCACGGTGCCCACCTCCAACGGATGCGCGTCGAGCACGTCGTCCATCTCGCCCACCAGCGGCAAAGACCACAACCCACCCCAGATGCCGCGTTGCGGACGACGCTGCAGCAGGACCGCGTCGGCGTGTAGGGCGATAACAAGTGTCGCGGCACGCTCGGGTATCGTCTTGCGCGGACGCGGCACGGGCAGTTCCATCACGCGATCAGTACTGCGCGCTTCGCATAGCGATTCGAGCGGACAGGGCCGTTCGCCGGTCAGGCATGCCGGTTTGCCGCGCGTGCAAACGGTGGCCCCCAGGTCCATCAAACCCTGTGTGTACGGCTGAATGCCTTCGGCCGGCGGCAGCACGGCTTCGGCAATGCGCCACATGGTGTCTTCCACACGCTTGTCGCCGGGAAAGCCGTCGATGCCGAACACACGCGCGAACACGCGCTTGACGTTGCCGTCCAGAATGGCCGCGCGCACGCCGTACGAAAACGCTGCGATGGCCGCCGCGGTCGAGCGGCCGATGCCCGGCAGCGTCGCCAACACGTCGGGATCGCGCGGGAAGATGCCGCCATGCTCCGCCACCACGATCTGCGCGCAGCGATGGAGGTTTCGCGCACGCGTGTAGTAACCGAGACCGGCCCACGCAGCCATCACATCGTCTGCAGGCGCAGCGGCCAGCGCCTGCACGGTCGGGAAGCGCTCGATGAAGCGTGCGTAGTAGCCCAGCACCGCGCTCACCTGCGTCTGCTGCAGCATGATCTCTGACAGCCACGTGCGATACGCGTCGCCAGTGTTCTGCCACGGCAAATGGTGACGGCCATGACGCTGCTGCCATGCGATGACGCGCACGGCAAAATCATCGGAGAGCGAAGGCAATACGGCAGCTGGTTGCGCGGCGCGGCGCGTGCGGCGAGGGGTGGCGGTCATGCGTGTGATGAGGAAACGGCGAGCCGAAGATGCGCGCTGGCGGCGATCCTACCAGAACGAAAAAAGCGCCCACAGGCGCTTTCTCCATGAACAACGCTATGCGTCAAGCCGCGAACGACTGCCGCTCCAGAATCGTTCCGGCCGCGAGAATGCGATCGGTGTATTGGGCGATCGTGCCGCTGCGCTCATCCAGCGTATTGAGCAGCGCTTCGAGTTCGGTGATGCGCGCTTCCAGCGTATCGGTCGCCTCATGAATGCGCTCGATCGAATCGACGCGCTTGCGCAGTTGCTTCTGGTGATCGCGCACCTGTGCTTCAAGCGGCGTCATGACCGACTTCAGCCAGATCTCGATGTCACGGTTCATGTCCTGGAAGGTATCCAACACACGGCTGGCCACCGTCGAGAACGCACCATGCACGAGCTGCGGCTTCGGACGCGTCAGGAAGCTGAACGCGCCAAAGTGGTTGTGCGCGAGCATCAGCGTCTCTTTCAGATCGGCGTCGTAGCGCGTGCCCAGGAAGCGCAGCGGCGGCGACAGCGTGAAGCCGTGCTCGGCGTTGAACTTCTTGTACATGCCATCGACCATCTGGTGCAGTTGGTCGATGCGGTTAGCGGCATCGCGCACCAGGCCCGTCAGGTGGCCGAAGAGCTTGTCCATGTCGTCGCGCAGACCGCGCGAGAACACGCGCTCCTTCATCTTCTCGCGTGCTTCGCGCATCGTCGAGCGGATCTGCTTGAGCTGCACACTCTTGATGATCTCTGCGCTGTGCCGGCCGAACACCGTACGCAGCGCCTGAAACTTGGCGATGCTCTGCTCGAACTCTTCCTTCTCGCCCTGCACGCGCATCAGCATGTGCTTGACCATCGTGTGGTTCTTGCCGCGCAGGCCGCGCAGCTCGAACAACTGCTCGACGATGTCGCGGCGGCGCATCTGCAGCAGTTGCTGCGCGCCGGTGGCCATGTCCTTCACGGCCAGTTGAACCTGCTCGGTCACGATCTCGCGACGCTGCGGAATCAACTGATCCGATAGCACCGACTCCAGCTCCGGCAACCGGCTCTTGGCCAGCAGCTCATGGTCATGGTTGACCTTGGCCACCAGCCCCTTCTGCGCCGACACCGGATACACGCGCTCGACATCGATATCGAGCACCTGCGCCGTCGTCATGATCTGGCGGCTGACTTCGCTCTCGACTTCCTCTTCGGACTTGAGCGGATCCCACAGGCCGTCGACCTTGTTGAGCACCGCGATGCAACCCTTGCGCTGGCCACCGCCCACGTGCGAGCGCCACAGTTCCAGGTCGCTCTTGGTCACGCCGGCATCCGCTGCCAGCACGAACACGACGACATGCGCATCCGGAATCAGGCGCAGCGTCAGTTCCGGCTCGGTGCCGATGGCGTTCAGGCCCGGGGTGTCCAGGATCACCAGTCCCTGCTTGAGCATCGGGTGCGGGAAATTGATGATCGCGTGACGCCACTTCGACACTTCGACCGTGCCAGCGGCATCCACCGAGAACGCGGCGTCAGGATCGGCGTCGTTATAGAGACCCAACTGCTCGGCTTCTTCCTTGGGCACGCGCACGGTTTCCACCACGTGGCGGAATGCTTCGAGCATGCCCTCGGGCGACGACGGATCGAGCGGCACCGACAGCCAGTGGCTGCCCGCATCGCGAAAATCGGCCGTCGATGCGTCATGCAGACGCGTCTCGATCGGCAGCAGGCGGATCGACGGCGGATAGCTTTCGTCGTACATCAGCTCGGTCGGACACATCGTGGTCCGGCCCGCCGACGATGGCAGGATGCGGCGGCCAAAGTCCGCAAAGAAGATGGCGTTGATCAGCTCACTCTTGCCGCGCGAGAACTCGGCAATGAAGGCGACCTTGAGCTTGTCGCTGCGCAGGACGCCGCGGATGCGCTGTGCGCGCATGTCAGCTTGCGCGTCGTACAGCTCCTGGGCTTGCAGCCAGTCCTGGAATTCCCCCACCGACTGCAGTACCGAAGCGCGCCAGGCGCTGTACTGCTCGAACTGTGTGCTCAGTGTGTTGTTCATCGTTCTGTCTTATTGTGTGCGCGACCCGA
The DNA here is from genome assembly GCF_000607165.1 of Ralstonia pickettii. Classification (GTDB taxonomy): domain Bacteria; phylum Pseudomonadota; class Gammaproteobacteria; order Burkholderiales; family Burkholderiaceae; genus Ralstonia; species Ralstonia holmesii. Next base: position 948,446 of record NZ_JFZG01000006.1, read on the forward strand.
CCGCGAAAAATGCGCGCGCCCCTCGACATTGCTGTTCCGCCCAATTACGGCACAGAAATGCACAAATTTAGGTGGAACGATACAGCGAACCGCCAGCTTCCGGGCGAACTTTCCACAAGGTTCCCCAGCCCGGGCAGTCAAGTGTTGCGGGATGCCATCGGCGGCCGGACACCCCACTTCAAAAACCTTGCGAAATGGCGGCCAGATCGCTCCAGCGCCACGTTTTCAGGCGGCTTTCGATGCCCTTGGCAGACCGATCAGCGCTGGCAGGTCGGACAGTAGAAAGTGGAGCGCTGCCCCTGCACGATCTGCCGGATTGGCGTGCCGCACACTCGGCACGGCAGACCAGCGCGGTCGTACACGAAGGCTTCGAGCTGGAAGTAGCCGCTTTGTCCGTCTGACCCGACAAAGTCGCGCAGCGTGCTGCCGCCACGCGCGATGGCATCGGCCAGCGTAGCGCGAATGGCCTCGGCGAGCACCGCATAGCGTGGCCGGCTGATGCGGCCCGCCGCCGTGGTCGGCCGGATACCGGCGCGAAACAAGCTCTCCGAACAATAGATATTGCCCACACCGACCACGATGTCGCCGGCCAACAGCGCCGACTTGATGGCAACCCGGCGCCCGCGCGTGCGGGCGAACATCCAGTCACCATCGAACCGCGCATCGAACGGCTCGATGCCGAGATTGCGCAGCAGCGGGTGTTCGGCCAACCCGGCTTCGTCCCCAGCGTGCCAGAGCATGGCACCAAAGCGGCGCGGGTCTCGATAGCGCAGTGTGATGGATACGCCGGTTGCATCGGCGAGTTCGATATCGACGTGATCGTGTGGGCCGGGCGCCACGGGCGCCTCCAGCACGCGCAACGTCCCGGTCATGCCCAGGTGAATCAGCAGCCAGCCACCTGCGGCATCGGCGTGGCTTGCGGACTGACTTACCCCTGGCATGCATTCGATAAGCAGGTACTTACCCCGGCGCAGCAAGCGCGTGACAGTCAAGCCCGCGAGCAACTCCGGCAACGCCGGATCGATGGGCCAGCGCAAGCCGTGATGGCGCACCACGGCGCGCACGATACGTCGCCCCGTAATATGCGGCAGCAAACCCAGGCGAGTGACCTCGACCTCCGGCAACTCAGGCATCGAACCTCCATCCCATGTGCTGCTCCAACCTTTTTTACGATGCGGGCGATTGTAGCGGTCAGGCTACAATGCCCCGAACCCCCATCCGGAGCTTCGAGACCATGCCTCACGCCCTCTCCCGTTCGCCCGCGACGCAACGCCCGCGGCGATTCCTGCGCAGCCGAACGGCCCTTCTGGCCGCGCTGGTGGCGGGAGGGCTGACGAGCCTGCCGGCCTGGTCGTCGCAGTCGGTTGCTGGCGCCCCGCTCCTTGCCCAGGCGGCACAGGAAGGCGGTACGGGCGGTCGCGCAGCCATCCAGATTGAACGCTCGCGCCCGCGCACCGGCCTGCCGAGCTCGGAGCGCACCGATCTGCCGCGCGTCGCGCTTACTGAAGACATCATGTACCGCGTGCTGGCATCGGAAGTGTCGCTGCAGCGTGGGCTGGTCGAGCCGGCGTACCGCACCTACCTCGCGCTCGCGCAGGACACGCGCGACCCCCGCTTTGCCCAGCGCGCCACGGAAATCGCGTTTCTGACGCGCTCCCCCGCGCAAGCGCTGACCGCCTCGCGCCTGTGGGTGGAACTGTCGCCAACGTCCATGCCGGCACGCCAGGTGCAGCAGCTCTTGCTGGTGGCGACGGGCCAGTGGTCGGAAGTCGAGCCGATGCTGCAGGCGCAGTTGAACAAGGTCTCGCCCGGCCAGCGTGCCGATGCCCTGCTGCAATTGCAGCAGCAGATGTCCAAGAGCAGCGATCCGGCGGGTGCCGTAGGCGCGCTGCAGCGCATCGCCTCGCATGACATGCAGCGCCCCGAAACGCATCTGGCCTTGGCCCGCGCGAAGGTTGCCGCCAAGGATGTTCCCGGCGCACTGACGGAACTGGACACCGCGCTCAAGCTGCGCCCCGGTTATGAAGACGCCGCCATCCTCGCTGCCGAACTGCGTGCCGACGGCGACCCCGATGCCGCCATCGCCGGCCTGCGCAGTTTCCTGAAAGCCGCGCCAGCCTCCATCGATGGCCACCTGGCGCTCGCACGCATGTACCTCGTGCGCAATCAGCAGGACAAGGCGCGCGCTGAATTCGAAACGCTCAAGAAGATCGCGCCCAACGATGCGCGCATCACGCTTGCACTGGGCCTGCTGAACCTGCAGCAGCGCCAGTACGATGACGCCGAGCGTTACCTGAAGGAATACGTCACGGCCACCGCCAAGTCGCCCACCCTCAGCCCCGAACCTGGCTACCAGGGCCTCGCCCAGTTGGCCGAGGAAAAACGCGACTACGCCGGCGCGCTGGGCTGGGTCGACAAGATCACCGGTTCCGCCAACGGCGACGCCGATGGCCAGACCGCGCTGGCAGCCGGCATCAAGCGCGGCCAGTTGCTCGGCAAGCTGCGCCGCATCGACGAGGCACAACAGACCTTCGACGAGCTCGTCGCCGATTCCGAAGACGTGCCCGACGGCCCGCGCCGCCAGGCCCTGATGGACGGCATCCGCCAGGCAGAAATTGGCATGCTGATGGACGCCAAGGCTTACGGCCGCGCCCGGGCCCGCGTCAACGAGCTGCTCAAGAGCGACCCGGACAACGTCGAGTACACGTACCAACTGGCAATGCTCGAAGAGCACGACGGGCACTACGACAACATGGAAACGCTGCTGCGCAAGGTGATCGACCTGCGCCCCGGCCAAGCCATCGGCTACAACGCGCTCGGCTATTCGCTGGCCGATCGCAACGTGCGCCTGCAGGAAGCGCAGGAGCTGCTGGAGAAAGCGGTGTCGCTGGCGCCGGATGATCCCTACATCGCCGACAGCCTGGGCTGGGTCAAATACCGTCGCGGCGATCTGCCCGCTGCCACAGACATCCTGCGCAAGGCGTGGGCTGCCGCCCCGCAAGCCGAAATCGGCGCGCACCTGGGCGAAGTGCTGTGGCAATCGGGCAAGCAGGACGACGCGCGCCAGATCTGGACCGAAGCGTCCAAGCTCGACGTGAACGACACCACGCTGCGCGACACGCTGCGCCGTTTCGGTCAGCCGGTGCCCAATGTTCCCGTGAGTGCAAATTGATGGCGATGCGGTTCACGCGCGCGCTTGGCGCGCTGATGCTCGGCGCTGGCTGCGCGCTGTTCAGCGGCTGCGCAAGCTTGCGGCCAGCTAACGATCTCTTCGCCGACACGCAAGACGCCGATGCCTCCATCACGCGCTATCAGGGTCGCTTCTCAGCCCGTTACACGCAGAACAACGCCGAGCAAAGCGCCGTCGGCAACTTCCTCTGGCGTGAGCGCGGACCCGACGTGCAGCTTGAGCTGATGTCGCCGCTGGGCCAGACGCTGGCCATCGTCAGCCAGAGCAACCAGGGCGCCACGCTTGAGCTGCCGAACCAGCCGCCGCGCCGCGCCCCCGAAGTCGACACGCTGATGCAGGATGCGCTCGGCTTTTCGCTGCCTGTCTCCGGCCTGCGCGACTGGCTGCGCGCCCGCCCCGCTCCAGGCACACCGGCACGCGTGGCACGTGATGCGCAATCGCGCCCCGAAACCATCGAGCAGAACGGCTGGACTGTCCACTACGTCGCCTGGACTGACGACGGAAACAATTCCGACGGCGCCAAGGTCAGCATCCGCCGACTCGACCTTGATCGCCCGCAGGGCACCAACGGACCGCTCTCGGTGCGGCTCGTGCTCGACCAGTAACGCCTCGCTCGCCATGTCTTCCGTACCCGTCGAGCTGCGTGATTGCCCTGCGCCCGCCAAGCTCAACCTCTTCCTGCACGTGGTCGGCCGCCGGCCCGATGGCTACCATTTGCTGCAAACCGTCTTCCAGTTGATCGACTGGTGCGACACGCTCCATTTCACGCGCCGCACCGACGGCCGCCTCGTGCGCATCACCGATATTCCGGGCGTGCCCGCCGATGATGACCTCGTCATCCGCGCCGCGCGTCTGCTGCAAGCGGAAACGGGCTGCACCTACGGCGTCGACATCGCCATCGAGAAACGTCTGCCGATGGGTGGTGGCATTGGCGGTGGCTCGTCCGATGCAGCCACCACGCTGCTCGCGCTCAATCGCCTCTGGGGCCTTGATCTGCCACGCACGCAACTGATGGCGATCGGTCTCAAGCTCGGCGCCGACGTGCCCTTCTTTGTGTTCGGCCAGAACGCCTTCGCAGAGGGCATCGGCGAAGAACTCACGCCCGTCACGCTGCCGCCGGCTGCCTTCGTGGTGATTCACCCACGCGTGCATGTGCCCACCCCCGCAATTTTTTCCGATGAAGGGTTGACACGCGATACGCCACTCACCATAATTACGGACTTTCCTGACCAACAAATTGTTTTCGCTTACGGTCGCAACGACCTACAAGCGGTGGCGGAAAGGAAATACGGCGAAATCGCCCGAGCACTTGTCTGGCTGCGTCAATTCAGCCCTCTGGCAAGAATGACCGGATCCGGCGCCTGCGTGTTTGCTCCGTTCGACAACGTCGAGCATGCGCAAGCGGTAGCGGATCAGGTGCCTTCCGAATGGGAAGGTCGGTATGCGGCAGGTCTGACGCATCACCCGCTCGCAGGATTTGCTGTGTAAGGTTTGCAGTTATCGCCTCTGCAATGGAGGCGGTAACCAATAGGTTGTGTAGGGGCGTCGCCAAGCTGGTTAAGGCACCGGATTTTGATTCCGGCATGCGTAGGTTCGAATCCTTCCGCCCCTGCCATTTTCTTCCTCATGTTTCCAGCAATAGCCCGGTTGGTGCTTTAACTAACCGGCGCGTCTGAAGTCGAAAAACAGGTGCCCCGATGAGCAGCGAAGGCTTGATGGTTTTTACCGGCAACGCCAACCCGAAACTCGCCGAAGCTGTCGTCAAGCACCTAGGCATTCCCCTAGGCAAGGCCCTCGTCGGCCGATTCTCCGATGGTGAAGTCCAGGTTGAGATCCAGGAGAATGTGCGCGGCAAGCACGTGTTCATCCTGCAATCCACCTGCGCCCCGACCAACGACAATCTGATGGAACTGATGGTGATGGTCGATGCGCTCAAGCGCGCGTCTGCCCGCCGCATCACGGCCGCCATCCCCTACTTCGGCTATGCCCGCCAGGACCGTCGCCCGCGTTCGGCGCGTGTGGCGATCACGGCCAAGGTCGTGGCCAACATGCTGGAAGTCGCCGGCGTCGAGCGCGTGCTGACGATGGACCTCCACGCTGACCAAATTCAAGGCTTCTTCGATATCCCGGTCGACAACATCTACGCGTCGCCGATCCTGCTCGAAGACCTGCGCAAGAAGAACTACGAAGACCTGCTGGTGGTGTCGCCTGACGTCGGTGGCGTGGTGCGCGCACGTGCACTCGCCAAGCAACTCGGCGTGGATCTGGCGATCATCGACAAGCGTCGCCCGAAGGCCAACGTCGCTGAGGTGATGAACATCATCGGTGAAGTCGACGGCCGCAACTGCGTGATCATGGACGACATGATCGATACCGGCGGCACGCTGTGCAAGGCCGCGCAGGTCCTCAAGGAGCGCGGCGCCAAGCAAGTGTTTTCGTATTGCACGCATCCGGTGCTGTCGGGTGGCGCAGCTGCCCGCATCGCAGACTCGGCGCTCGACGAAGTGGTCGTGACCGATACCATTCCGCTGCGCGAAGACGCCATCAAGTGCGGCAAGATCCGCCAGCTCTCGACGGCGCCGCTGCTGGCCGAAACCTTCACCCGCATCGTGCGCGGTGACTCGATCATGTCGCTGTTTGCGGAATGATTCAGCACCCGAGCGGCTTACTGTTATAATTCAAGGCTTTACTGCAGAAAACGTCGACTAGACGGCACTTCTGCGGTGTCTGCGGGGCGCAATATGGCGCCCCGTTCACCAGACGGCTTGGTCGCGAGTCGTCTTTTTCGTTTGGAGCAATCATGAAAGTTGTCGCTTTCGAGCGTAGCGTTCAGGGCACTGGTGCGAGCCGCCGCCTGCGCAATTCCGGCAAGACGCCGGCCATCATTTACGGCGCTGGCGCCGAGCCGAAGCTGATCGAACTCGATCACAACGCGCTGTACCACGCGCTGAAGAAGGAAGCCTTCCACTCGTCGATCCTCGACATCGAAGTGGCTGGCAAGGTGGAAAAGGCGCTGCTGCGTGACTTCCAACTGCACCCGTTCAAGCAACTGGTTCTGCACGTCGACTTCCAGCGCGTGTCGGCCAAGGAAAAGATCCACGTCAAGGTGCCCCTGCACTTCATGAATCAGGAAACTGCTCCTGGCGTGAAGCTGGGCCACGGTATCGTGAACCACATCCTGAACGACGTTGAAGTGTCGTGCCTGCCGGCCGACCTGCCCGAGTTCATCGAAGTGGATCTGGGTACGCTGGAAATCGGCCAGACCCTGCACATCGCTGACCTGAAGCTGCCGAAGGGCGTGACCATCCTCACCCACGGTGGCGATGAGAACCCGGCTGTTGCCAACATCAGCGTGCCGGCTGGCGAGAAGTCCGCTGCCGCCGAAGAAGGCGCTGCTGCAGGCGAAGACAAGCCGGCAGCCTAAGTTGCCGCACCTCGCACTTCGGTGCGAGCGAAAGAAGCCCGCCGAGCCTGTCTCGCCGGGCTTTTTTTCTGCCTGAGCGGCGCGCGCCGCACAGCCTCCAGGCTGCGGAAAGCAGCTATGCTTGTACGATCAAGGGGCGCTTCCTGCACCTCAACCTGATACGAATCGCATGATCAAACTCATCGTCGGCCTCGGCAATCCGGGGGCCGAATATGCGGCGACGCGACACAACGCCGGCTTCTGGCTGGTCGACCAACTCGCGCGCATGGGCAACGTGACGCTGCGCAACGAGACGCGCTTTCACGGCTATGCAGCGCGCGCCAACCTTTGGGGCAACGAGGTGTGGCTGCTGCAGCCGCAAACCTTCATGAACCGCTCCGGCCTGGCCACCGTGGCGCTGGCCCGCTTCTACAAAGTGATGCCCGATGAAATCCTGGTCGTGCATGACGAACTGGATTTGCCGCCCGGCGCTGTCAAGCTCAAGCTCGGTGGCGGTTCGGGTGGCCATAACGGCTTGAAGGACATTGCGGCACATCTGACCACGCAACAGTTCTGGCGGCTGCGGCTGGGCATCGGCCACCCGCGCAACCTGTTGCCACCGGGCACGGCAGCGTCCGGTCAGCATGACGTTGCCAACTTCGTGCTCAAGGCGCCTCGCAAGGAAGAGCAGGACCTAATCGATCGCGCCATCGATCAGAGCCTGGATGCGCTGCCCGAGCTGATTGCCGGCAACGCCGAGAAAGCCATGATGCGCCTGCACACCGCACGCTGATCCGCCAACACCGAGGACACCGCCATGACACGGTTCGCCATACTGACCTCACGCGCCGCCGTGCTGGCGGGTCTGGCGCTCGGCCTGGCGGCTAGTCTGCCGGCGCAAGCGCAGGTGTATCGCTGCAGCGAAAACGGCCAGACGACCTATTCTGACCACCCCTGCGGTACGCGCGCGCAGCCCGTGCCGATGATCGACAACACGCCCAGCGCCGCCGATCAAAAGGCTGCCCGCGAACGCGCTAGCGCCGAAGCCGCCGAAGTGCAGCAGATGGAATCGGCACGCCGAAAAGCGCAGGCAGCGGAAGATGCCCGCCAAGCCCAGATGGCCGCACAGGCTGCCGAACAGGCGCGCCGCGAGCAACGACAGAAAGTGGTGGTTGCGCAGGAAGGCGTTCGCTACTGCCATCGCGTCTACGTGGGGCCGTTGCCGTACCCGGCGCCATACCCGCAACCCTATCCGACGCCGATGCCGGTGATCCGCCAACCTCCCGCGCCGGCTGCTGGCGCGCTACGCCAACCTGGCAATGGCCCGAAGCCGTTCGCGCAAGCACCGTTGGCGCCCACACCCATCGTGCCGCGCCCACTGCATCCGCATTACCCGCATTACCGCATCGTCTGCGAACCGGGCTATGCGTACGAAGGGCCGGAAGATCTGCTGCCGATCCAGTAAACGTAATTGCCCACGAACGGTAGGTACCAATGAAAAGAGACGGCCAAAGCCGTCTCTTTTTTGTGTGCTCACGCTGCGCGTGGTGGTGCTGAGGTGAGCTGGGTGTACTTCTGCATCAACTGCTCGTGCGTTTCCTCATGGGCCGGGTCCTTGGGAATGCAATCCACCGGACAGACCTGCTGGCACTGAGGCTCGTCAAAGTGGCCGACGCATTCGGTACATTTGCCCGGGTCGATCACGTAGATCTCCGGGCCCATCGAAATCGCGCCGTTGGGGCACTCAGGCTCGCATACGTCGCAATTGATGCACTCATCGGTGATTATGAGCGCCATGATGCCTTCCTTGAAATGGCCGGCGAGCCAGCGCTCGCCAAAGCGTCATTTTATTCCGATTTCCCCGACCCTTCCGTCTTGCCGGTCTTTTCCTTGAGCCACTTTTCGACCGACGGGAACACGAACTTGCTCACGTCACCGCCAAGCACGGCGATTTCGCGCACAAACGTGCCCGAGATGAACTGGTATTGATCCGACGGCGTGAGGAACATGGTTTCCACGTCCGGCAGCAGGTAGCGGTTCATACCGGCCATCTGGAATTCGTACTCGAAATCCGACACGGCACGCAGGCCCCGCACGATGACGCGTGCGCCGTTCTTGCGCACGAAATCCTTCAAGAGGCCGGAAAACCCTTCCACCCGCACGTTGGGGTAATGGCCGAGCACTTCACGGGCGATCTCGATGCGCTCTTCCAGCGCGAAGAACGGCCGCTTGTTCGGGCTCTGCGCCACCCCGACGATAAGCTCGTCGAAGATATTGGACGCACGCCGCACGAGGTCTTCGTGGCCGCGCGTGAACGGATCGAAAGTGCCGGGATAAACCGCGATCACCATGGTTCCTCCACCAAGGGGAAAAGAGCATCCGCAAGCGTCGGCGTGGGACATGGCCGCGCCGGTACTGCATTCGGACACCATTGCGTTATCGAGCGCGGCAGGTCCCGAGCCTGCCGCCTGGGCCACCGATACCGACCGAGGGCACCGGCGTTGCGGGTGCCGCTCGATGCTCATGCATCGGTTGCGAGCGGCGTAGTTTAACCGTTTTTGCGGAGCAGCAAATGTGCATGCACCGCACCGGCGCGCAGGTGTTTGTGAAGCACCAGATCGGCAGGCAACGCGATACCGGCGGTCGGCTCGTCGCCATGTGAATCAGTACTCACATCCACCAACGCCTGTGCCGCTTCAACGTAGATCACGCCTCCTGGCTTGACCACCCGGGTTGCGGCTTCCAATGCCCGTAACGTCCAGTCCTGTGCAAACGGCGGATCGATGAACACCGCATCGAGCGCAGCATCGGGCTGGCGAGCGAGCCAGGCAAAGGCGTCGCCGGAGACGATGTCGACCATACGTGCGCCCAGCTTGTCGCGGATGGCGTGCAACGCGCGCACGGCCGGGGCGTGGTTTTCGATGAGCGTCACGTGCGCGGCGCCGCGCGAAGCCGCCTCAAAGCCGAGCGCGCCAGTGCCGGCAAAGATATCTGCGCAGCGCCAGCCGGTCAGGTCTTGACCGAGCCAGTTGAAAACGGTTTCGCGGACGCGGTCGCTGGTCGGGCGCAAGCCGTCGGCGTCGACCACCGGGAGCGGCGTGCGCTTGTATTGCCCGCCGATGATGCGAACCTGCTGCGGTGCGCGCGCATGCGACGTGGCGGTCTTGGCCTTGGGGCCTTTAGAAGTACGAGGTGCCATGGGCGCGATTGTAGTGCCAGCGCAAACAAAAACCGGCGGGAGATGCCGCCGGTTTTTCGGATTCAGCCGCCGTGCGTCAGTTCGCAGCGACTTTCCCCGGACCGCCCACCACGATCGTCGCCATGGTCTGCGGTTGCAGCGCGTGCTGGAATGCCGCACGCACCTGGTCACGCGTGACAGCCGCGATGCGCTGCGTCCACGTGTCCAAGTAGTCGAGCGGCAGGTTGTACCAGCCGATGTTGGCCACGTTGTCCAGCAGCTTGCGGTTGCTGTCCAGGCGTAGTGGGAAACCGTTGACGAGGTTGTCCTTGGCGGCCTTCAGTTCCGCGTCGGTCGGGCCATCGGCGACGAACTTGGCAACGGTGTCACGCACGACGCCCAACGCTTCTTCGGTCTGGTCCTTGCGCGTCTGCAGCGCCAACTCGAACGGACCGGGCTGCGCGGCGGGCGCAAAGTAGCTGCCGATGCTGTACGTCAGGCCGCGCTTCTCGCGCACTTCGTTGGTCAGGCGCGCACTGAAACCGCCACCACCGAGCACGTAATTACCGACCAGCAGCGGAAAATAATCCTTATCGCCGCGCGCAATGCCCGGTTGCCCGAGGATGATGGTCGCCTGCTGCGCCGGATGCGGAATGCGGATCGTCTCCGCCTTCGCCAGTGGCATCTTCACGTCGGGCAGCGCCGGCGGCGTGGCGCCGTCAGCGGGCAGGCCGCGCGTGATCTGCTCGGCGATGGCCTCGGCTTCCTTACGGCTGATCGCACCGATCAGCGTCACCACTGCGCGCTTGGCCGTGTAGTTGGCCTGGTAGTAGCCCACGATGTCGTCACGCGTGATGCTCTCCACCGTTTCCGGCGAAGCGGTCTGCCCGTACGGATGCGTGCCGTAGATGGCCTTGCCGAACGCGCGCTCGGCCAGCACCGACGGCTTGGTCAGCGATTCGCGGATGGCCGCCACAAGGCGCTGCTTGTCCCGCGCGAGCACGGCGTCGGGGAAGGTCGGCGCCGAGATGATCTGCGTCATCAGCGCGATGGCCGGGCCTCGCTCGTTCGGGTCGGACAGCGTGCGCAGACGCAGGCTTGTGCGATCGCCGCCCGCACCGCCACCAAAGCTCGCACCCACATCGGCAAACGCATCGGCAATTGCCGCTTCATCGCGCGCGGGTGCGTTGCCCTGCGCGGCGACGCCCTTGTCGAGCATGCCGGCCGTCAGCGAGGCGAGGCCAACCTTCGCCGCTGGCTCGTAGCGCGAACCCGCATCCACGTCGAGATTGATGTCGAGCATCGGGATCGACGGGCTCGGCACGAAAAACACGCGCGCGCCGGTCGGGGCCGTCCAGTGTTCGATGGGCAGCGCGGCCAGAGCACTCTGCGCCGCCGCGGCAACAATGGCGACCAGCGCCGTCTTCAGGGTCAGAGACATGGCGCGCATCAACGCAGCCCTCCTTCTTCGCGCATGCCAGGAACAGGCTTGCGCGCCGGTTTGTTGGGATCGATCGGTTGCGGCAGCAGCGTGGCGACGACGAGGTTGTCTTCGCTGAAATACGTCTGCGCCACGTGCTGGATCTGCGCCGACGTCACGGCCTTGATCTTCTCAAGCTGGCGATCAATGGACCGCCACGACAGACCGCTCATCTCGTTCATCCCGATCTCCATGCCCTGGCCGAACACCGAGTCGCGCTTGTAGATCTGGGCGGCCACAACCTGCGCCTTGACGCGCTTCAGTTCGGCATCGGTCACGCCCTCCTTGGCGATGCGCTCGATCTGCGCGCGCAGGGCCTGTTCGATCTCGGCGGTGGTGTGGCCGTCGGCGGGCGTGCCGTCCATCAGGAAGATCGAGGGGCCGCGGTTCAGGCCGTCGTAGCCGGCGTTGACGTCGTCGGCGATACGCTTTTCACCCTTGACGAGCTGGCTCGATAGGCGCGCGTTGTCATAGCCGTCGAGCACGGCCGACAGGACTTCCAGCGCGTACGGGTCGACGTCCTTTTCCACATCGATCAAACGCGGCACCTTGTATGCCAGCACAACATACGGGTTCTCGGCAGGCGCCTTCACCCAGATGCGCTTCACGCCAATCTGCTTGGGCTCTTCCTGCGCGTAGCGGCGCGGCAGCGCATGCGGCTTGAGCTTGCCGTAGGTGCGCTGCGCGAGGCGGAAGACTTCATCGGGGTTGACATCGCCCGCGACGATCACGGTGACGTTGTTGGGCGTGTACCAGGCGTGGTACCAGTTCTGCGCGTCCTGCACCGTCATCGTGTCGAGATCGCCCGGCCAGCCAATGGTCGGGTTCCGGTACGGCGCGGCGTTGAACAGCGTGGCGAGCATCTGCTCGTAGACGGTGGAACGGGCGGAGTCGTCGATGCGCATGCGGCGCTCCTCCTTCACCACGTTCATCTCCGGCTTGAACTCCTTGTCGGTTAGCTGGAGATTGGCCATGCGATCGGCTTCAAGCCCCATCACATCGGCCAAGTGCGACTTCTCGATCTGCTGGAAATACATCGTGAAGTCGCGCGTGGTCATGGCGTTTTCACGGCCGCCTAGGGCCGCTACGCGGCGGGAGAACTCGCCGGGGCCGACAGCCTTGGTGCCCTTGAACATCATGTGCTCAAGCATGTGGGCGACGCCCGTGGTGCCATTGTGCTCGTCGATGCTGCCGGCGTGATACCAGACCATGTGCGCCACGGTGGGGGCACGGTGGTCTTCCTTGACGATCAGTTGGAGCCCGTTGGGCAGCTTGTATTCGTGCGTGTCGGACTGGCTGGCACCCACTTTGGCGCCGCTGGCGGTAGCCACCGGGCGCCCGGGCGCAGCAGCAAGTTCCTGCGCGCCAACATGGCCGGCCAGCAGGCCTGCCGCCAGGGCCGTCGCAGCCAATTGCCAGACTCGCGACCGAGCCCGGTTTGAAACGATTCGCATGGAAGAGCGCATAAGGGCTGTCTGATAAAATTCGACGCTTGATTCTAACGGCGAAATAGACTGCCTTTTACGATGTTTAGTTTCTGGAAGAAGCGCAAGGCAGAGCCCCAACCGGCCGCCGAACCCACGCCCGCAGCGGCGTCTGAAGCCGCGCAGGCACCTGCCCCGGCTGCCATCCCTGCCCCCGCGCCCGTACCCGCCCCGGTTGCAGCCCCCCAGCCCGTCGCTGCGCCTGCTCCCGTACCTGTCGCCCTCCCGGCTCACATTGCCGTGCCGGACGCACCTGCCGTGCAGCCTGCACTCGACGTGCAAGCCGACGATGTCGAGACCGTGCCCACGCCCGCCGTGATCGAACAGGCCCGCAAGGGCTGGATGTCGCGCCTGCGCTCCGGCCTGTCGAAGACGAGCAAGGGCCTGACCACGCTGTTCGTTGGCGTGAAGGTGGACGAAGCGCTGTTCGAAGAACTGGAGACCGCGCTGCTGATGGCCGACGCTGGTGTCGACGCCACCGAATACCTACTGGGCGAACTGCGCCGCCGCATCAAAGCTCAGCGCATCGAAACCGCCGAAGGCGTGAAGACCGCCCTGCGCGACTTGCTGGTCGAGCTACTGCACCCCTTGGAAAAAACCATGGTGCTCGGCCGCGAACAGCCGATGGTGATCATGATCGCGGGCGTGAACGGCGCCGGCAAGACGACCAGCATCGGCAAGCTGTGCAAGCACTTCCAGACCTACGGCCAATCGGTGCTGCTGGCCGCGGGTGACACGTTCCGCGCCGCCGCGCGAGAGCAACTCGTGATCTGGGGTCAGCGCAACAACGTCACGGTGGTGGCGCAGGAATCGGGCGACCCGGCCGCCGTGATCTTCGATGCGGTGAACGCCGCACGCGCACGCGGCATCGACATCGTCATGGCCGACACCGCCGGCCGCCTGCCGACGCAGTTGCACCTGATGGAAGAACTCAAGAAGGTGCGCCGTGTGACCGCCAAGGCGATGGCCACGGCGCCGCACGAAACGCTGCTGGTGATCGATGGCAACACGGGGCAGAACGCCCTCGCGCAAGTCAAAGCCTTTGATGAAGCGCTGGGCCTCACGGGCCTGATCGTCACCAAGCTGGATGGCACTGCCAAGGGCGGCATCCTGGCCGCCATCGCACGGCAGCGTCCGGTGCCGGTGTACTTCATCGGCGTGGGTGAGCAGGTTGAAGACCTGCAGCCGTTCTCTGCGCGGGAATTTGCTGACGCGTTGTTGGGATAAACGATGAACCCGGCGTCGCAATGACGCCGGAATCCTTACTGCTTACGCGGAAACCGCATCCGGCTGCACCCCAGGCGCAGCCCTCTGAAACGCCTCCTGCGCCATGCAGTGCTCAAAGATGCGCGCAAGCGTCGGGTAATCCTCCACCGCCACATCAAACCGCTTGCCGTTGAACACCTGCGGCACGAGGCACGCGTCCGCCAGCGTCGGCGTGTCGCCAACACAGTAGGCGCCCGTGAGCGGAGACGCCGACAGCCGCGTCTCCAACGCTGCAAACCCCAGCTTCACCCAGTGGCGGTACCAGTCGTTGCGCGCCTCTTCTTCCACGTTGAAGGTGTTCTTCAGATACTTGAGCACGCGCGGATTGTTCAGCGGATGGATCTCGCACGCGATGGCCAGCGCAATCGCACGGATGTGGGCGCGGTTGCTTGGCGAGCCCGGCAGCAGCGTGGGCTCGGGATGCGTCTCTTCCAGGTATTCGACGATCGCCAAGGACTGGTTCAGCACGTCGTTGCCGTCACACAGCACGGGCACCAGCGCATCGGGGTTCAGCTTGACGAAGTCGGGCGCCATCTGCTCGCCCTTGAGCAGGTGCACCGGCGCGTAGTCGTACGGCAGGCCCTTGACCTCCAGGGCGATGCGCACACGGAACGACGCCGAGCTGCGGAAGTAGTTATACAGCTTGATCGACATGGCTTCTGACTCTTCCGCTCAAATGACCTTCACATGCAGCTCGCCCACGCCGTCGATCTTGCCGACCATCAGGTCGCCGACGACAACCGGGCCGACGCCTTCGGGCGTGCCGGTGTAGATCAGATCGCCGGGGCGCAGTTCGAACAGGCGCGACAGATACGCAATGGTTTCCGGCACCGACCAGATCAGGTCCGACAGGTCACCGCGCTGGTGTTCGCGGCCATTGACCGACAGCGTGACGGCGCCCTTGTCTGCGTGGGCGACATCCTTGGCCGGGACGATCGGCCCGATGGGTGCCGAGCCGTCGAACGCCTTGCCGGTTTCCCACGGGCGACCGCCCTTCTTGGCGGCGTTCTGCAGGTCGCGGCGCGTCATGTCCAGGCCGACGGCGTAACCGTAGATGTGGTTGGCTGCGGTTTCCACAGAGATGTCGCGGCCGCCCGTGCCGATGGCGACCACGAGTTCGATCTCGTAGTGGCAATCCTTGGTTTCGGTCGGGTAGACGAACTGGCCGGTCTCACCGTCGGGGATGTAGCGCACGGCGTCGGCCGGCTTGCAGAAGAAGAACGGCGGTTCGCGGTCGGGGTCGGAGCCCATCTCGCGGGCATGGGCGGCGTAGTTGCGGCCGACGCAATACACGCGGCGCACCGGAAACTGGCCATGCCCGCCACGGACGGGAATGCCATTGACGGCGGGCGGGGTGACGACGAACTCGGTCATGCGGGTCTCCTGGGACTAAGCTGGATTGGAACAGGTGGGGACACTGCGGCCACCGCCCCCCGGCGACCGACGAGTTTGCGAGAATACACCCGCACCGGCCCGGCGCGGTTCTTGCATGAGTGGCGTGCACCCTGCCCCACTTTGCACCATGCAAACGAAACCGCCCGCCCCATCTGCCCCGCCTGCCGCCCTGCACCCGGCCGCGCCGATGCGCGTGCTGCTCGTGCGCGATCCGCTCGATGCTGAACAGATCAACCTGGAGCTGATCCGCGCCGGCCTTGCGGAGGCCGGTTTTGTCGACGTGGGCCTGGCGGATGCCGACCTGACGCTGCCGGAGCGCATTGCAGAGACACAGCCCGACATGGTGATCGTCGCGTCCGAATCGGCCGCGCGGGACACCATCGAGCACGTCTGCGTGGCCACACAGCACGCGCCGCGCCCGATCGTGCTGTTTACCGACAACGACGACGCCACACGCATCAAGACGGCGTTTGCCGCCGGCATCACGGCCTACATCGTCGACGGCATCAAGCCCACGCGCGTCAAGGCCGTGCTGGACGTGGCCTACGCTCGCTTCGAGCACGAGAGTGCGTTGCGCGCCGAACTGGATACCGCCAAGACGCAGCTGGCCGAACGCAAGGTGCTCGAACGCGCCAAGGGCCTGCTGATGAAGCAGATGAGCCTGTCGGAGGACGACGCCTTCAAGCGCCTGCGCAAAATGGCCATGGACCGCAACATCAAGCTGGTGGAAGCCGCCCAACGCGTCATCGATGTAATGGCCAGTTGAGCGGTCGGGCCACCGCCCAGTTTTGGTGCGTCGCACAACTCCGGCGCTGGAAACGCACCAGTCGCGCGCGGCTTTCCGGACCTCACAGGCTCAGTTCCGAACCCCAACCGTCGAGCTAAAAGCCCCACGCGCCGAGTTCCGAACCTCAACCGTCGAGCTAAAAGCCTCACGCGCCGAGTTCCGAACCTCAACCGCCGAGCCAAAAGCCTCACGCGCTGAGTTCCTAACCTCAACCGCCGAGCCAAAAGCCCCACGCGCCGGGTTCCGAACCTCAACCGCCGAGCTAAAAGCCTCACGCGCCGGGTTCCGAACCTCAACCGCCGAGCTAAAAGCCTCACGCGCTGAGTTCCTAACCTCAACCGCCGAGTTAAAAGCCTCGCGCGCCGAGCTCTGAACTCGGAACGCCGAGCCCCATTGCTCAACGTTGGCATACCCCTTGCAAGTGTCGCTGCGAAGCCGATGCCAACGTGGGTATCGGCATGGGACAACGGCGTCCCGACGCACAGCTCTGCGACCCCTCCTCTGCGATGGGCGATGGCGCGCGTCGGGACGCCTTTTCTTTGGAGCCATGGATGGCCGCGCCAGACAAGACCGACGCCCTCGTCAATCCGATCAACCCCAAGCGCCGCAGCATCATGAAAGCCGCGGCGACGATTGCAGGAGGCAGTGCCGTGGCATTGATCGATCCGCTGGTGCGTGCCGGTGCCTGGGCCGCTGGCTCCGATGCGCCCGAGAAGACGGAGCTGAAGGTCGGCTTCATCCCGCTCACGGACTGCGCCTCGGTGGTCATGGCGTCCACGCTGGGCATCGACAAGAAGTACGGCATCAAGATCACGCCGTCGAAAGAAGCCTCGTGGGCCGGCGTGCGCGACAAGCTCGTGTCGGGCGACCTGGATGCGGCGCACGTGCTCTACGGCTTGATCTACGGCGTGCAGCTCGGCATCGGCGGCCCCAAGAAGGACATGGCCGTGCTGATGACGCTCAACAACAACGGCCAGGCGATCACGCTGTCATCCAAGCTCAAGGAAGCAGGCGTCAAGGACGGCACGTCGTTGAAGGCCGTCATGGCGAAGGACAAGCGCGAATATGTGTTCGCGCAGACCTTCCCGACCGGCACGCACGCGATGTGGCTGTACTACTGGCTGGCCGCGCACGGCATCCACCCGCTGCAGGACGCCAAGGCGATCACCGTGCCGCCGCCGCAGATGGTGGCCAACATGCGCGTGGGCAACATGGATGGCTTCTGCGTGGGCGAGCCGTGGGGCGCCCGCGCGATTGCCGACAACATCGGCTTTACCGCCGAGACCACACAGGCCATCTGGAAAGACCATCCGGAGAAGGTGCTGGGCACCACGGCGGAGTTCGTGCAGAAGTATCCGAACACGGCACGCGCGCTCACGGCTGCGGTATTGGAGGCAAGCAAGTTCATCGATGCGTCGGCATCGAACCGCCGCAAGACGGCCGAGACCATTGCCGCCAAGTCCTACGTCAACACCGACATGGACATCATTCTCGACCGCATGTTGGGCCGCTACTCGAATGGTCTGGGCAAGACCTGGGACGACCCGGACCCGATGCGCTTCTATCACGATGGGGCGGTCAACTTCCCGTACCTGTCAGACGGCATGTGGTTCCTCACCCAGCACAAGCGCTGGGGCCTGCTGAAGGCGCATCCGGACTACCTGGCCGTGGCCAAGCAGGTCAACCGCGTCGACATCTTCAAGCAAGCCGCTGCCGCCACCGGCACACCGCTGCCCAAGAGCGACATGCGCACCGCCAAGCTGATCGACGGCGTGGTGTGGGATGCGAAGAACCCCGCCGCGTATGCCGACGGCTTCAAGCTGAAAGCCTGACGCTGCTGCCCTCCTGAATTTCTGATTGCGGTCCCTCACGTCGATGGAGCCCGACATGAACACGCTCGTCAAAACGTTGTCCGGCGTGCAGTCCGACGCCGCCCCTGAACGTCGCCGCTTGGTTGCGCGCGACTGGTTTGTTGCAGCTGTAGTGAAAGGCTTTCCGCCCGCGCTGGGCTTCGCACTGTTCGTGCTGGCTTGGCAGGGCATCGCCTCGGCCATCCCGGCGCTGCCCACACCGGCGGTGACGTGGAAAGCGGCGGTCACACTGTTTGCCGATCCGTTCTACCGCAATGGCCCGAATGACCAAGGTGTGGGCTGGAACGTGCTGGCGTCGCTGGCGCGCGTGGGTGCGGGCTTCGGCATGGCCGCGGTCATCGGCATTCCGGCGGGCTTCATCATCGGGCGCTTTGCGTTTCTGAATGCGATGGCCTCGCCCATCATCAGCCTGCTGCGGCCGGTGTCGCCGCTGGCGTGGCTGCCGATCGGGCTGCTGCTGTTCAAGTCGGCCAACCCGGCGGCCATCTGGGCGATCTTCATCTGCTCGATCTGGCCGATGGTCATCAACACCGCCGTGGGCGTGACGCGCGTGCCGCAGGACTACCTGAACGTGGCGCGTGTGCTGAACCTGTCTGAGTGGAAGGTGTTCACGCGCGTGCTGTTTCCCGCCGTGCTGCCGTACATGCTGACGGGCGTGCGGTTGTCCATCGGCACCGCGTGGCTGGTGATCGTGGCGGCAGAGATGCTCACCGGCGGTGTCGGCATCGGCTTCTGGCTGTGGGACGAGTGGAACAACCTGAAGGTCGAGCACATCGTCATCGCCATCTTCGTGATTGGGGTGGTGGGCTTGCTGCTGGAGCACGCGCTGCTGGCGATTGCACGGCGCTTCTCATACGACGCGGTTTGAGGTAAATGGGGGGATCGCCATGACAGACAAATTCCTGCGCATCGAAAACGTCGGGCAGACGTTCAAGACCAAGAGGGGCCCGTTCGTTGCCCTGCGCGACATCGACCTGACCGTCGCGCGCGGTGAGTGCATCGCATTGATCGGCCACTCGGGCTGCGGCAAATCGACGTTGCTCAATCTCATTGCCGGGCTCACGCGGCCGACCACTGGTGGGTTGATCCTGGCCGAACGGGAGATCGCCGGACCAGGGCCGGATCGGGCGGTGGTGTTTCAGAACCACTCGCTGCTGCCTTGGCTCACGTGCTTTGACAACGTGTATCTCGCCGTCGAGCGTGTGTTTGGCAAGACCGAGACGAAGGCCCAATTGCGTGAGCGCACGCATGCGGCGCTGGCGCTGGTGGGGCTCACGCATGCTGAGCAGAAGCATCCACACGAGATCTCCGGCGGGATGAAGCAGCGGGTGGGGATTGCGCGGGCGCTGTCCATGGAGCCGAAGGTGCTGCTGATGGATGAGCCCTTTGGCGCGCTGGATGCACTCACGCGCGCGCATCTGCAGGATGAGCTGCTGAAGATTGTTGCCGCCACCGGCAGCACGGTGGTTATGGTCACCCATGACGTGGATGAAGCTGTTTTGTTGGCTGACCGGATCGTGATGATGACCAATGGACCAGCTGCCACCATCGGTGAAGTGTTGAAGGTGGAGCTGGCGCGGCCACGGGATCGGATGGCGTTGGCGGATGATCCGGCGTATCACGCTTGTCGGACTGCGGTGCTGGATTTTCTTTATCGGAAGCAGCGGCATCCGGTGGCGGAGGCGGCTTGAGGTCTGTTGTTGGATCTGGGTTTTGGCCTTGGTGGTCTGCCTCCCTTTCGCCCCCTGCCGGGGCTGAAACAAGGGACGCACCACAGGACGCAAAAAAACCACCCCATGGCGCCAGCGCAGAATCCACAGCGCTATGATCAACCCCAAGCCAATCACCCGCGCCATGAACAATGCCCGCTCCCCCCATCCTCCCCGACAACGCCGCTGAAGACGCCCTCACCACCGGCCCCTTCCCAGCCGCCCGCTTCATCAAGGAAATCGGCCGCGGCGCAGACGGCGCCCGTGCCTTGGTCAAGCACGACGCCCGCGCGCTTTTCACCGCCATGCTGGAAAGCCGCATCTCCGACGTGCAGCTCGGCGCCATCCTCATGGCCTACCGCATCAAAGGCGAGACCCCGGAAGAACTCGACGGCATGCTGGAAGCCTCGCATGCGCACTGCCGGCCGCTGCCGGCACCGGACACGCCTGAGCGCGCGTTGCCGGTCGTCATCCCCAGCTACAACGGTGCCCGCCGCCAGCCGAACCTCGTGCCGTTGCTGGCCAAGCTGCTGGCGCGCGAAGGGGTGCCGGTGCTGGTGCATGGCATTCGCCGCTTCGACGGCCGCATCACCACGGCCGCGCTGTTCGAAGCGCTTGGCTGGCCCGTCTGCGAACACATGGACGAAGCACGTGAGCGCCTGGAGAGCGATCGGCTGGCGTTCGTGCCGATTGACGTGCTATCGCCCGAGTTGGCGTCGCTGCTGGACAAGCGCGAGATCGTCGGCCTACGCAATTCGGCCCACACGGTGGTGAAGATGCTGCAGCCCATTGGCGGACACGCACCGCACGAGGCGCTACGGCTGGTGAGCTACACGCACCCGGAATACCGCGACACGCTCACTGATTACTTCCTGCGCCATCCGGCCAATGTGCTGCTCGCACGCGGCACCGAAGGCGAGACCGTGGCCGATGCACGGCGCGGCAGCGCGGTGGAGTGGCTGCACGACGGATCACACGAAACCGTGATTGAGGCGGTGGAAGGATCGAGCGATACGCCGCCTGAATTGCCTGCGGGGACGGACGTGGCGGCAACGGCGCGGTGGATTGAAGCGGTGCTCGACGGCAAGCAGCCGGTGCCGGAGCCGATCGCCAAGCAGGTCCGCGCGATCGTGCGGTGTGCACGACCGGCGCAGGCTGCCTGATCGATCGCTCGGTCTTACTTGGACGGCAGCGGAATGCGCTCCGTCTCGCCCGGCACGTGGGCGAAGGTGTCGTTCTCCCAGCGCTGCTTGGCGTCTTCAATGTCAGCCTTGTCGCTGGCGACGAAGTTCCAGTAGATGTGGCGGTGGCCGTCGGTCGGGTCACCGCCCAGCAGCATCACGCGTGACGACACCTGTGCGGTGAGCGTCACGTCACCGCCGGGCTCCAGCACAGCGAGGTGCTGCGGGTCGAGCGCCTCGCCATCGATGCTGACGGCGCCGTCGACAAGATATAGCCCGCGGTCTGCATGCTCGGGCGGGATCACCAGCGACGCACCGGCTGCCAGTTCCAGCGCCACATACAGCGTGCGCGAACTCACCTTCACGGGCGACGTCAGCCCGAACGCATCCCCCGCGATGACCACGCCCTGCACGCCAGGGCATTCGAGCTTGGGCAACGTGTCGGCGGCGTGATGGGCGAAGCTGGCGTCCACCTTTTCCTGATCCTTCGGCAGCGCCACCCAGGTCTGGATGCCATGCACGCGGGCGCCCTTTTCACGTCCCTCGGGCGAAGAACGCTCGGAGTGGACGATGCCGTTGCCGGCCGTCATCCAGTTCACATCGCCGGGCGTGATGGTCTGCACGCTGCCGAGGCTGTCACGGTGGACCATGCTGCCGTCGAACAAATACGTGACGGTGGCCAGGCCGATGTGCGGGTGCGGACGCACGTCGATGCCCTCGCCGGGGGCGAAATCCACGGGGCCCATGTGGTCGAAGAAGATGAACGGCCCCACCGTCTGGCGCGCCGCCGAGGGCAGCACGCGCTTAACCGAGAAACCGCCCAGATCGCGCACGTGCGGACCGATGATGTGCTGAATGGAAGTCATGACGGAAGGCTCCTCAGGCGCGCTCGGCAAGTTCGGTGTCGATGCTGATCTCCACCTCGGTCATCAGCTTGTGAACGGGGCACTTGCCGGCTACGCGCAGCAGGTCGGCACGTTGCTCGTCGCTTAGATCGCCATGCAGGGTCAGCACGGTGCGCAGCTTGTAGCGGCCCTGGCGCTCCTGGCTGCCGTCGTGCTCGACGGCCACGTCGATCGAATCGAGCGGGTACTTGCGCTGGCGCGCATAGAGCGTGACGGTCAGCGCCTTGCAGCTGGCCAGGGCCGCGTCAAAGTAGGCGTGCGGATCGGGCGCACTGCCCTCGCCCGTCGGCTTGGGCACGTCAGTGTAGGTCACGCCTTCGGGGAAGGTGACCTTGTGACGGAAAAGGCCTTCGGTGTCCTTGCTGACGACGATGGTCATTGACGGCTCCTGTAACGGTGTCTGCGATGTCCGGGCAGTGTAGCCAACTTGCGTGAAGGCACGGGAGGTGGCGCGATGTGCGGAGTGCAGCGCATTTATTGGCGCTTCGATCACTCGACATTGCAGACATGGCAATTCAGCCCACCCATTTGGGTGGAAACGCTCAAGCGGCGCGGTTTTCCGCCGATCTTCCGGTTAGAAGACATCCGCCCTGAAACCGCCCCGCTTACGCGTCCTCTGCATGGTTCCTCGCCGGCCGCTTGTCGCCATTGCCGGCGGCATCGGCTTTCTCCTCGTCCTGATTGGGCTGACCGTGATGGTCGGCTGGCTGCAGCATTGGCCATGGGCGGTGAAGCTCGGCACGGACCGCCTGCTGATCGTGTTTGCCACGGGGATCAACCTGACGCTGTTGGGCGCTGGCCTGGGGGCGCTGCTCCTCGGGACGGTACGACCAAACGCGCGCTGGGCAGACCCGGCGGCTCGCGGGCTGGGCGGCGCGGTGGCGGTGCTGTCCACGCTGCGGCTGGCCGAGATGATCACGGGATGGCCGATCGGGTTGGACTTTCCTGGCCTGCACGCCTGGCTCGGCCGCCAATGGGTGACCGGATGGATTGGCGGCATGCACCCCAGCCACGCGCTGGCGGTAGCCGCATCGGCGACGGCTCTCAGCCTCGTGCCCACCCTGCGCAAACCGCACCACGCGCAGTGGTTCTGGGGACTCATCGGCTTGGCGATGCTGCTCTGCGCTGGCGACCTGCTCGGCCGCGCCATGGCACTCGAATATCTGTACCCGGCGTGGCTGCGATGGCACGCCCCGGACGCGGCCGCCGTCTGCTCGCTGCTGGTGATCACGGGCACACTGTGCGCCGCGGTAGCCCGGCATCCTGGCCTGTTGCGCCTGCGCTTGTCGCCGGAAGACACCATCGTGTGGATCAGCGGCGGCTGTGTGGTGCTGGCGGGCCTGGGGGCCACTGTCACGGCGTTCATCATCCAGGTGGATAGCGCCACACTGACATTCGGCACCACACGGGCGCGAGCCCTGTCCAGCTACGCTGAAGAGTTCGACCGACTGCTGGCCATGCGCGCGGAAAGCCCCCGCCTGGTGGCCGCCGCCACGCACATCCAGGAAGTGCTGCGCCATCCGGCCGACAACGCAGCGCGCCTGCGCAGCGAGCGTGCGCTGCAGGCGTATCGCGAGCAAGGCTACTCGTACCTGCAACTGCGTACGCTCGCGGGCGAGGGCATCGTCAGCCTGGGGACGCAAACGCTTGAACCCGAACTGTCGATACCGCTGCACGTCGGCCTCGCGCCCGAGCGTGTCACGCTGCAATGGGTACACGGTTTTGCCATGCGCACCGAAACGCCCGTCATGGCAGACGGCATGCAGATCGGTTGGCTGGTCGCCGAGCAACCACTCGCCCATATGACAGGCCGCTACAACAGCCAACGCGGTACGGGGATGACGGAAACGCTGGCGATGTCGGGCTTTGATGCGCGCGGCCGCGCCATGTCGTTTCCGCAGCGCTTCGATGCCTATGTGTTCGAGCTGCCGCCCCTCACGGTCGACCACCGGCCGCTGCCGTCGCGCCTGGCGTTGGCGGGCGAGGCCGGCTACGGCCAGTGGCAGGACATCCACGGCATGCCGACGTCGTTCAGCTATACGCCCATCGGCCACACGGGTCTGGCACTGATCAGCAAGATCGCCAGCGCCGAGCTGTACGCCCCGATGCGCGTGCAGTTCGAGCGGCTTGCGGCCTTCATGCTGTGCCTGATGATCGGCAGCGTGCTGGCCATCCGTCTGACGGTGCGGCCGTTTGCCAACCGGCTGGCCGCGTCCGAACGCGCGCTGCGCACCGCCAACGAAAGCCTCGAGCGCCGCCGTGACGCCCTGCGCGCCAGCCGCGAACAACTGCGCCTGGTGGCCGACAACGTGCCCGCGCAGCTCAGCTATGTCGACCCCGACGGCATCGTCCGCTTTGCCAGCCGCACGCTGCTCGAAGCCTTCGGCCGCAATGAAGATGAGACGCTCGACCGCCATGTGCGCGACATCTACACCCCCGAGGACTACCGCGCGCTGCTGCCCTACATGACGGAGGTGCTGGCCGGTTACCCGGTGCAATTCGAGATCCAGTCCGTGCGCACCGGCGTGCCCCGCTACCTGAGCGGCCACTACTTTCCTGACTACGATGATCGCGGCACGCTGCGCGGCTATTTCTCGGTGCTGCAGGATCTGACGGCCCGCACCAGCGCCGAGCTGGCCCTGGCGCGCAGTGAACGCGCACTCAAGCTCGTGCTCGACAACGCGCCGCTGCTGGTGTCGCACATCAACCCCGACAGCGTCTTCACCTTCTGCAACGTCACGCATGCGCGCTGGCTGCAGCGCACGCCCGAGGAGGTCTGCGGCCAAACGCCGGAACGGGTGTTCACGCCGGGCACGTACGCCTTGCTGGCACCGTATCTGGTGCGCGCCCAGCGCGGAGAATCCGTCCAATTCGAGATCACCGCGCCGTGGTACGAAAAGCCGCACACCGCCGGCCCGCGCAGCCGCACCCGGCATTTCCGCGGCCAGCTCGTCCCCGATGCCGGAGAAGCGCGCGACGGCCGCTGCGGTTTCTACGCCTTTGTGCAGGACGTGACCGAAGCCAAGCGCAGCGAGATGGAGCTTTCGCGCATGGCGCGCTTTGATGCCCTCACCGGCCTGCCCAACCGCTACGAACTCTACGAGCGCCTGCGCGCCGCGCTGGAACGCCGTCAGCGCCTGCCCGCGCCGCTGGGCGTGCTGTATCTGGACGTGGATCACTTCAAGCACATCAACGACACCTACGGCCACGCCGCCGGCGATGCTGTGCTGGTGGAGGTCGCGCACCGCCTGCAACGTGCCGTGCGCCGCACCGACACCGTCGCCCGCCTCGCAGGTGACGAGTTCATCATCCTGCTCGACCCGATCGACGCCCCGGATGATGCGCTGCACACCGCGCAGAAAATCGTTGGCGCGATCCGGCCGCCCATCAATCTGTCGGGCGATACCGTCCTGCACGTCACGACGAGCATTGGTGTCGCCTGCCCGGGCTCCGAAGTGCGTGACCCAGACGCCGCCCTGCGCGAAGCCGATCGCGCACTTTATTGGGCTAAGTCACGCGGCCGCAACACGGCGGCATAGTCGAGAACCGATAACCCCCGCCACGGTCTATGACTGGACATGACACGCTTTTTGTTGCGTCGCAAACATCACACTATCGATGAATACATCTTGATTTACGGGAACTATTAACCGGACAAAAATGTCCTATTAGCACTCATCCGGTTGGAGTGCTAAGATGCCTTTCCAAACCTCCACTGGATTTCGACAGGAGTCCTGAGTGAACGCAGTCATCCCCGTGAATACCGTTTCCGCAATCGCCACCCAGCCGTCCGGCAACGCCGGTAATGGATGGGCGCTGGCGTTCCCTGGCAATCTGGGCAACATCGACGCCTATATCCAAAGCGTCAACCGTGTGCCGATGCTGTCGGCCGAAGAAGAACAACGTCTGGCCCGCGAATACCGCGACAACGACAATCTCGATGCCGCCCGCCGTCTGGTGCTCTCGCACCTGCGTCTGGTGGTGTCGATCGCCCGCGGCTATCTCGGCTACGGCCTGCCGCATGCCGACTTGATCCAGGAAGGCAATATCGGCCTGATGAAGGCCGTCAAGCGCTTCGACCCGGATCAGGGCGTGCGTCTTGTCTCGTACGCGATGCACTGGATCAAAGCCGAGATGCACGAGTACATCCTGAAGAACTGGCGCATGGTCAAGGTGGCCACCACCAAGGCCCAGCGCAAGCTGTTCTTCAACCTGCGCAGCCACAAGCAGGACGCGCAGGCGACCTTCACGTCGGATGAGATCGACGCCGTGGCGGCCGAGTTGAACGTCAAGGGTGCAGAAGTGCGCGAGATGGAAACGCGCCTCTCGGGCGGCGACATCGCGCTCGAAGGCCAGATGGACGACGGCGAAGAATCCTTCGCTCCGATCGCCTATCTGGCGGACACGCACAATGAGCCGACCCGCGTGATCGAAGCGCGTGGCAACGACCGTATGCAAAGCGAAGGCATCGAAGCCGCCCTCGCCAAGCTGGACGACCGCAGCCGCCGCATCATCGAAGCCCGCTGGCTGAACGTGAACGACGACGGATCGGGCGGCTCGACGCTGCACGAGCTGGCTGACGAGTTTGGTGTGTCAGCCGAGCGCATTCGACAGATCGAATCGGCCGCGATGAAGAAGATGAAGGGTGCACTGCAGGCCTTCGCCTAAGCTGCCCGCCTCCGCCATAAAAAAGCCCGCCAAACTGGCGGGCTTTTTCTTTGTGCGACGATCGAAGATCAGTCGGCGAGCAATTGCTTGATGTCGTGGGCGATCGGCTCGGGGCCCTGACCGTGCTTGATGAACAGGCGCAGGTTGCCCTTTGGATCAAACATGTAGCTGCCGGCGGTGTGGTCCATGGTGTAGTTGTCGGGCGAACTGCCCGGCACCTTGCTGTAGAACACTTTGAAGTCGGACGCGACCTTCTTCAGTTCAGCTTCGTTTGCCGGACGCAGGCCGATGAAGCGCGGATCGAACGCGGGCACGTATTTGGCCAGCAGGTCTTGCGTATCGCGCTCCGGGTCGACGGTGACGAACAGCACCTGGACGCGGTCGGCGTCCTTGCCGAGGGTGTCCATCACTGCGCGCAGTTCGGCCAGCGTGGTCGGGCAGACATCGGGGCAATGCGTGTAACCGAAGAACATGACGACGACCTTGCCGCGGAAATCCTCGAGCGTGCGGCGCTTGCCGGTGTGGTCCGTCAGCGAGAAATCGGTGCCGAAGCTCTTGGACCCGGTGATGTCGAGGTTCTTGAAAGCGGGCTTGTCGCTGCACGCCGTCAGCGCCATCACGGTGACGGCCAGCATGGCGAAGAGCGCGGCGCGGAAGTGTCGGAAAGAAAGCATGGTCATCGTGTTGGAAACAGACCGCCTAGCGTAACGCCAACGGCACATGCTTGCTGGCGGCCCTGTGCGTCACAGCGCCGCGCTTTGCATGAGCGCCGGGCCGAACTTGAAGTAGTGGTCCACCAGCAGTGCGGCAAACAGGATCGACAGGTAGATGATCGAGTAGCGGAAGGTCTTCTGCGCCAGTGCGTCCGAATACTTGCGGTACATGCGCCACGCATACGAGAGAAAGCCGAAACCGAGCACCAGCGCCGTCGCCAGGTAGATATAGCCGCTCATGCCGTAGACGAACGGCAGGATGGTCGCGGCGATCATGATGAGCGTGTACAGCAGGATATGCAGCAGCGTGTACTTCTCGCCGTGCGTGATCGGCAGCATCGGCAGGCCGGACTTGGCGTAGTCGGCACGGCGGTACAGCGCGAGCGCCCAGAAGTGTGGTGGCGTCCAGGTAAAGATGATCAGCACCAGAATCCAAGCCTCGGCCGGCACGCTGTTGGCGACGGCCGCCCAGCCCAGCGCCGGCGGCATCGCCCCAGACAGCCCGCCGATCACGATGTTCTGTGGCGTGGCCGGCTTGAGCAGCAAGGTATAGATGATCGCGTAGCCGATGAAGGTGGCGAACGTCAGCCACATCGTCAGGTCGTTGGCGAACACGTGCAGCGTCCACATGCCCGCACCGCCCAGCACCACCGAGAACACCAGGATCTGTCGCGTGCCCAACTCGCCGCTGGCTGAGGGGCGCCAGGCCGTGCGGCGCATCATCGCGTCGATCTTGCGCTCGACCAGGCAGTTGATGGCGAAGGCAGCGCCGGCAAACAGCCAGATGCCGACCGCGCCGCCAATCAGCACCGGCCACGGCACCATGCCCGGGGTGGCCAGGAACATGCCGATCACGGCGCAGAACACGGCAAGCTGCGTGACGCGCGGCTTGGTCAGCGCCGCATACTGCGATGCGGTCGTTCGCCAGCCAGGAAGTTGAGTGGAAGTTGTTGGGGTTGCCACGGTATTCATAAAAAACGGTCAGACAGCTTTCAGACGACGGCAGCCGCCACAGACATCGGCGCCCGCGCTTGTGCGAGCCCAATCAGGTAATGCAGACGCACCATCAGCAATAGCAGCACGGCCGCGCCGCCGTTATGCGCCACGGCAGCCAGGAGCGGCCAGCCCAGCACGATGTTCGAAAGGCCGGTCGCTAATTGGACGGCCAGCACGACGAGCAGCACTGTCGCGACACGGCCGATGCCGCCAATGCGACGAGCGCGCAGGCCCAGCCACGCCAGATAGCTCAGCACAACGATTGCAAACACGCGGTGCGTCCAATGGATGGCGACCAGCGCATCGTGCGAGATGAAATCGCCGCCCGCGGTCTTGCCGAGCTGGCGCCAGAACGTGAAGCCATGCACAAAGTCCATCGGCGGGACCCACTGGCCGTTGCACAGCGGAAAATCTGTACAGGCCAGCACAGCGTAGTTCGTACTGACCCAGCCGCCCAGCGCAATCTGCACAATGAGCAGCACGAGCCCGATGGCCGCTGCCACACGCAATGACGCGCCACGCTCATCCACCACCCGCGGCACATCGTTCTTGCAGCCGAGCCAGATCAGCGCGGCCAGCAGCGACATGCCCAACAGCAAGTGCGTCACCACGATGGCTGGCTGTAGCTTGAGCGTGACCGTCCAGGCGCCAAAGGCGCCCTGCACACACACCAGTGCGAGCACGGCCGTTGCATACCACGGGGATTGCTTCAGTTCCTTGCGCTTGACCCACGCGAGCACCACCAGCGTGATGATCAGAACGCCCAAAGCAAGCGCGAAGTAGCGATGCGTCATCTCGATCCACGCCTTCATCCACGTGACCGGGCCACTCGGCATGGCGGCCTGTGCGGCATGGATGTCGTCACGTGCGTGGAACGGGTTGGACGTGCCGTAGCAGCCCGGCCAATCCGGGCAACCGAGACCCGAATCGGTCAGACGCGTGAAGCTGCCGAACATGATCAGGTCCAGCGTCAGGAAAGCAGTGATCCACACCAGCTTGCGGTACTTGTTGCGATCGCCTTTGACCAGCACGTAGCACAGCGGGATCAGTGCGATCAGGATGCCGATGGAAGCAAGTTGCAGCAGCATGGCTTATCCGATGCGCGAGTACTTCAAGAGCCGTGCCATGTCCCCGCGCACCTTCTTCGGGTCCGGATCTTTCGGGAACTGCATCATCAGGTTGCCAAGCGGATCGACCAGGAAGAGATGATCCGTGGGCGGCGTCTTGCCGTCGCCCAGCCAGTTCTTCGGCAGTTCGGGCGCGCGCAGGAAGCGCACGGCGCCGTAATCGTCGTTGTAGGCTTTGATCAGGCGCGGGTCGATTTCGCCGCGGTCGGTCACAAGCCAGACGGGGACAATGCGGTCTCGGTCGGGGCCCTGACCAATGCGCAGTTGGCGCATGGTGAAAAGCTTGCGCGCGCAGTTGTCGTCGCAGGCGCTGGCATCCACTGACACCATCAGCCATTTGCCCTTCAGGCTGGCGAGTGGCACTTCGGCACCGTGCTCGTCCTGCACCATCAGGCCGGTCGGAATGGGGCGCTGCGGATCGACCAGCGCGCCGTATGCCGCCTTGCCGCCGGCCGGGGTGAAGACGTAATACGCAAGGTACGACGCGATCACCGGCGAGGCGCACACCAGCAGGAGGAACAGCATCATCAAGCGGCCGCGGCGCGTACGCGCGTCGATGCGCGGATCTTCGGACGCCCCGAGTGTGCCGGGCGCGCCGGGTGCGGATTCCTGATTCACCATGTGATTCCCAATACATTCAGCTGCGGCACTAAGCCGCAACGCGAGTTCGTGTTCAAGCGGGCCCGGACGTGCCCGCCAGGCGGCGATAACGCCGCACGCTGTAGAAGACCATTAACCCCAGCACCGCCGCTGCCATCGCAAACCACTGGAATGCGTAGCCGTAATTGCGGTCGGCGCCCAAGTCTGCACGCGGCCAATCGCGCACCAGGCCGTCCTGCGCGTCGGATTGCTGCTGCACCACAAACGGTTGGAGCGGCACGCCGATTTCGCGCGAGAACGCGTCGAGGTCGATATTCTGCCTAAGTCGCTGGCCAACTTCATCCGCGCCATCCTTGCGGCCCAGACTGAAGACCCGGCTGGCATGTGGCACCGCCATCCCTTCGACCTGCACTTCGCCCGCTGGCGTGGTGTATGGCGCGATGCGCGTGCGGTCGGCCGGGTCGCGCGGCAACCAGCCCCGGTTGACCAACACCGCCCGCCCGCCCGCCCCTTCCAGCTTCAGCGGGATGAGCACCTCGAAACCGGGGCGCGATACGTCGTTGGTGACGTGTGGGCGATTCTCCAGCAGCACCGTGTGCGCCACGTCAAACGTTCCACGCAGCAGCACCGGTCGGTACATCACTGAATCTGCCGTCACGGGCTGAGCAGTGATGCGCTGGGCAGGTGCATTTTCCAGCGCCACGATGCGGGCCTGCCGCTCGATGCGCTCGTGCGCACGCGAAAGCTGCCAACGCCCAAGCGAGCACGTGAGCGCGATCAGCGCCACACCCGCCAGCATCGGCACAGGCGCAAACCAACGTCGCATCGGCACGCGCACGGTCATTGCGTGGCCTCGGTGAGATAATGCTCGGCAGCCATTTCCAACCCTTCATCGCCCAACCCGCAGCCCTCCATGCGCATCGTCGTTGCCATTGCGTTTCTGCTGATCCTCGGCAGCCTTGCCTCCGCACTGTTCTTCCTGATGCGGGACAAAGGCCACAGCAACCGCACCGTTCGCTCGTTGATGTTCCGCGTCGGTTTCTCGATCGCGCTGTTCATCTTCATCCTGGTCGCGAACCGGCTGGGGTGGATTCACAGTACTGGCATCCGCTTCGGCCAATAGCCACCGGCAAATCTCTCACGCCAGAAAAACGAAAACGCCGCAGCGGTGTCCCGTCTGCGGCATTGTCTTCGCCGGTCGTCGGCAGAGCTACGGGGCGACGCAGCGCCACCCCAGTCCCATACTGCCTTACAGCCAGTACACCACCACGTACAGACCCAGCCACACCACGTCCACAAAGTGCCAGTACCACGCAGCGCCTTCGAACGCGAAGTGATGCTCCGGCGTGAAGTGGCCCTTGATCACGCGGCCCAGTACCACCGACAGCATGATCGCGCCCATCGTCACGTGGAAGCCGTGGAAGCCCGTCAGCAAGAAGAACGTTGAACCATAGATACCCGAGGTCAGCTTCAGGTTCAGTTCGTGATAGGCGTGGATGTACTCGAACGCCTGGAAGCCCATGAACGTGAAGCCCAGGAGGATCGTCAGCAGCAGGCCCTGGATGACCTGCGCGCGCTTGCCTTCACGCAGCGCATGGTGTGCCCACGTGAGCGTCACGCCGGAGGTCAGCAGCAGCGCCGTGTTGATGGTCGGAATCGGCCACGGACCCATCGTCGTGAATGGCGTCACCGTGCCGGCCGGGCCGGCGTTCGGCCACAGCGCGTTGAAGTCGGGCCACAGCAGCTTGTTGTTCAGATCGCCGAGCCACGGCATGGCAATCGTGCGGGCATAGAACAGCGCGCCGAAGAACGCCGCGAAGAACATCACTTCCGAGAAGATGAACCAGCTCATCGACCAGCGGAACGAGGCATCCACGCGGTCGCCGTACTTGCCGGTCTCGGATTCGGAGATGGCGTCGGCAAACCACGCACGCAGCACAAAGAGGAACCACAGCAGGCCGATCAGGAATGTCCACGGTGCCCACGGCTGAGCATTCACCCATGCAGCGGAGCTCAGCAGCACGATCAGCAGGCCAAGGCTTGCCGTAATCGGATGCCGCGAGGGCCCGGGCACGAAGTAGTACGGAGCGTTTGCTCGATTCGCACTCATCTCTTTTTCTCCAGCTCTATTTTTTTGGGAATCCACTCGATGTTGCCCAGCCCATGCTTCGCGGGCCGTCTCCTCAACCTTCTCAATCCTCAACCGACAACTGCCCGCACGATCAACAGCAGCACAACGATAAACATGACCGCGGCCAGAATGCCCGCGATGATCACGTGCACGGGATTCAACTGCGCCATGTCACGGTCATGATCGCGGCCCTTGCGCACACCGAAGAAGGACCAGAACACCGCCTTCATCGTCTGTGCGAATGATGCGCGTCGCTTGGTCGCTTCCTTCAGTTCGTCCATGTCCTCACGCTCCCTTGTTCGGCATCGCCGGCGCAATGGCCGACGGCGCGTGGATTTCAAAGAAAGTGTAGGACAAGGTGATCGTCTTCACGTCCTTGGGAAGATCCGGATCAATCACAAACACCACCGGCATTTCGCGTGATTCGTTGGCCGTCAGCGTCTGCTGCTTGAAACAAAAACACTCGATCTTCTTGAAGAACTCGGTTGCCTGCTTGGGCGCGTAACTGGGGATGGCCTGAGCCTCGACCGTACGCCCCTCCTTGTTCACCACCTCGTAGACGATCTGGTTGATCTCGCCGGGGTGCACATCCATGCTGTTCTTGACGGGGCGGAAGCGGAACGGCCCTTGGCTGTTCGAATCGAATTCCACCGTGATCGTGCGCGTCTTGTCGACCTGCGAGTTGCGCAGCGCGCCGCCATCTTCATCCCGTGTGTTCAACACGTTGATGTTCGTGAGCTCGCAGATCTTCTTGTACAGCGGCACCATCGCGTAGCCGAAGCCGAACATGATCACGACCACAACGGCCAGCTTGCCGAGCATGGACCGGTTCAGGCCGCGCTCGAATGCTTTGTCGTTTTGTGTCGGGTCCGGCTGTGCCGGTGTCTGGCTCATAGGGGTCTCGCGAAATCTCGGTTCGGCGATCAGCGCGTCGCCTGTCGGGCTAGCCGAACACCACGCGCTTGAAAATCACACCCAAAAAGAAAACCAACGCGATCGTGCCGAGGATGAACCCCAGGCGACGATTGGCAGCGCGTTGCTCGGGCGTTGGGCTTTTTTTTGGATTCGACATCGTTGTCCGGAGGATCGCGGGGCCGGCGCCAGTATCGGCAGCCTGCCCCGCGACACCTGCATTACTTCACGTGCGGCGGTTCTTCAAAGGTGTGGAACGGTGCCGGCGACGGCACGGTCCACTCGAGGCCTTCCGCGCCATCCCACGGCTTGTCGGCAGCCTTCTCGCCACCGCGGTACGACGGCAGCACCACGAAGAAGAAGAAATACACCTGCATCAGGCCGAAGCCCAGGGCACCGATCGACGCCACGGCGTTGAAGTCGGCGAACTGCTGCGGATAGTCGGCATAGCGACGCGGCATGCCAGCCAGGCCCAGGAAGTGCATCGGGAAGAACGTGAGGTTGAAGGTGATCATCGAACCCCAGAAGTGGATCTTGCCGCGCGTCTCGCTGTACATGTAGCCAGACCACTTCGGACCCCAGTAGTAGAAGCCCGCGAACAGCGCGAACAGCGAGCCGGCCACCAGCACGTAGTGGAAGTGCGCCACCACGTAATACGTGTCCTGCAGCTGGATGTCGATCGGGGCCACGGCCAGGATCAGGCCCGTGAAGCCGCCCACCGTGAACACGAAGATGAAGCCGATCGCAAACAGCATGGGCGTCTCGAATGTCATCGAGCCGCGCCACATCGTGGCGACCCAGTTGAAGATCTTCACGCCTGTCGGCACCGCGATCAGCATCGTCGCGTACATGAAGAACAGCTGGCCAGTCACGGGCATGCCGGTCGTGAACATGTGGTGGGCCCACACGATGAACGACAGGATGGCGATGGACGCCGTGGCGTACACCATCGAGCTGTAGCCGAACAGCGGCTTGCGCGCGAACGCCGGCACGATCTGGCTGATGATGCCGAAGGCCGGCAAGATCATGATGTACACCTCGGGGTGCCCGAAGAACCAGAAGATGTGCTGGTACATCACCGGGTCACCGCCGCCGGCAGCCGAGAAGAAGCTCGTGCCGAAGTGGCGATCGGTCAGCACCATGGTGATGGCACCCGCCAGCACCGGCATCACGGCAATCAGCAGGTACGCCGTGATCAGCCACGTCCAGCAGAACATCGGCATCTTCATCAGCGTCATGCCAGGCGCGCGCATGTTCAGGATGGTCACGATGATGTTGATCGCGCCCATGATCGACGATGCACCCATGATGTGGATCGCGAAGATCGCCATGTCCATGCCTGGGCCCATCTGCACCGACAGCGGCGCATAGAGCGTCCAGCCGGCAGCCGTGGCGCCGCCCGGTGCGAAGAACGAGCCCACCAGCAGCAGCGCCGCAGGCGGCAGCAGCCAGAAGCTGAAGTTGTTCATCCGCGCAAACGCCATGTCGGAGGCGCCAACCTGCAGCGGGATCATCCAGTTTGCAAAGCCCACGAAGGCCGGCATGATCGCGCCGAACACCATGATCAGGCCGTGCAGCGTGGTGAACTGGTTGAACAGCTCCGGATGGAAGAACTGCAGGCCGGGCTGGAACAGCTCAAGGCGGATCAGCAGGGCCAGCGTGCCGCCCGAGAGCAGCATCATGAAAGAGAACAGCAGGTACAGCGTACCGATGTCCTTGTGGTTGGTCGCAAACAGCCAACGGCGCCAGCCATGCGGATGGTCGTGCGCGTGGTCGTCTCCATGACCGTGCGCGTGATCTTGCGGGTGCGTAACAGCGGTGCTCATCGAGGAACTCCTAGGGTTCGGTTCGTCACGCAGACGATCAATCAGCCAGCGTTGCGGTCTTCGGCCGCGTTCGCTTGTTGGGACGCCACCTTGCCGGCGGATTCAGTTGCAGCGGTCTTGGCGCCGCCGCCTTCGGGCATCTTGCCTCCGCGCGCATCCTTCACTTGCGTCGGCTGCAGCAGGTCACCCGTGTGGTTACCCCAGTTGTTGCGCTCGTAAGTGATGACCGAGGCGATTTCCACATCGTTGAGTGCCGAAGCCCAGGGCGGCATCGCATTCTTGCCATGCAGGACGATATTCACGTGGTCAGCCAGCGGACCATTCGCGATCTTCGAACCATCGAGCGCCGGGAACGGACCGCCGCCCTTGCCGTTCGGCTGGTGGCAGACCGCGCAGTTGGCGGTGTAGACCTTCTCGCCGCGCGACTTCAGCTCTTCAAGCGTGTAGGTCTTGTTCGGGTCATCGGCCTTGGCGGCCATTTCCTTTTTCTTGCCGTCGACCCACTTGGTGTAGTCGTCCTGCGAAAGCACGCGCACCACGATCGGCATGAAGGCGTGTTCCTTGCCGCACAGTTCGGCGCACTGGCCGCGATACACGCCGACCTTCTCAGCCTTGAACCATGCGTCGCGCACGAAGCCCGGAATCGCATCCTGCTTCACACCAAACGCCGGGATCATCCACGAGTGGATCACGTCGTTGGCGGTGGTCACGATGCGCACCTTGCGATTGACCGGCACGACAAGTTCGTTGTCGACTTCGATCAGGTACGTGTTCGACTTGGGCGCCTGGTTGTTGATCTGGTCACGCGGCGTGGTGAGCGTGGAGAGGAACGAAATGCCCTCGCCTTCGCCCTTCAGGTAGTCGTAACCCCACTTCCACTGGTAGCCGGTGGCCTTGATGGTGAGGTCGGAATTGGTGGTGTCCTTCATTGCGACCACGGCCTTGGTGGCCGGCAGCGCCATCCCGATCACGATCAGGAACGGCACGATGGTCCAGATGATTTCAACCGTGGTGCTTTCGTGGAACGTCGCCGGTTTGTGGCCGACCGACTTACGGTGCTTGAAAATGGAGTAGAACATCACCCCGAATACACCGATGAAGATCACGATACAGATGATCAGCATCATCCAGTGCAGCCAATGGATCTCGGCGGCGATCTTGGTGACCGGAGGCGCGAGATTGAGCTGCCGCACTGCGGGGCCGCCCGGCATGTCTTCCACTGCCAGGGCCGTTTGACTGAGGGCGAGGAGAGAGCCTGCCGCCAGCAAACTTGCCAATGTCTTATTCAACATTTTCATTTTTTATCTACCCAATTGACAGATTCCACTCTGCCCCGGTGCGCGGCTCATGAGACCTGGGTTGGTTGCCCGTGTCCCAAACACCGGGAAAGCTCGTCCGCAAGCTTGCGCCGCCTGACGCTCACCTGCTAGATCACGGGCCGGCCATCTCCAGCTTGACTTGCCCATAATCGGAGGCGTGGCGGGCATAGTACAGCAATGCCCATCCGAGAATCGCGACCTCCAGCCCCGCGTCAGGCAACACCAATCACGCGCGTTGCCAGACAGAAAACCAAGCGATTACGAACGGGGGAATGACGACCAAGGGGGTGGACCAGCCAATCTGGCAGGTTGAAAGCGAGCAGTTTCGCTTCATGAGCCAGTTCTTGCGCGGCGATTCCGAGATGGTGGACGCGCCGCATGCTGGGTGGAGCGCGGTTTCAATGTCGTGCATTGAACCACTCCTGCCTCGGATGCATACCCGAACGGTTCGCCCGTGGCAAAAAACGGGATAGGCCTTTGGGGGGACTGCTGCGACAAACTGGCGCATTATATGGCCGCGATTGACCCCAAACAAGGTAAAGCGCCTTTATGCAAGTCCCGGCTTGACAACGTGGAGCCAATGCCGTTCCCGCATTAAAACCGTTTCAGACGCGCGGTTTGCGACCGATCTGATCGATTGGAATCATCGCCCGGCCCTGCTCGTCCAACGCCTGCCGCTGGGTCGGCGCAAGCTTCCAGGCGTGGCCGTAAACGATTTCGAAGGTGAGCGGAATCAGCCCGTCGGGATTGCGTTGCGCATCGAGTGCGTCGAATAGCCGCTGGCGCCAGCGCGGCGTGTGCAGACCAGCGCCGGCGAGGCTGCGGCCCGCCTCATCCGTCAAACCAGCCATGCCGCCAAGCAAATGCACATCGGCCAGCAGCGCCTGCGGCGTTTCGTAGGTGATCGTGAGCTGCTCCATGTCCATGACGGGCGTGGACCAGCGGCTATGCACCAGCATGTCGCCAATGTCATGCATATCAACAAAGCGCAACGTATGGACGCCCGCGTCGATGCCGGCCAGAGCGCTGCGCAGCTCGCGCAAGGTGTCGGGGCCGAACAGGCTGAACATCAGCAGCCCGCCCTCCGTGGTGATGCGGTGCCATTCCGGAAAGATCGCGTGCGGCGCCGGGTCCCAGTGCAGCGCGAGATTCGACCACAGCAGATCGAATGACGCCCCGGCGAACGGCAGCGCGCGAAAGTCCGCCTGGGCAAAATCAAAGACCGGCCGCTTCTTCAGAAGCCGTCCGAGCCACCCGGCATCGGTGCGCTGCGGGTCGAGTTTCTGCGCCTGCGCCAGCATGGCGGACGACCAGTCGACCCCGCAGATCTGTGCGTCCGGATATTGCACGCGCAGTACCGCCAAGCCTTGTCCCAGGCCGCAGCCCAAATCCAGCGCACGCGTGGGCGTGGCTTTGATGTAGGACAGCCGGTCCTGCATGCGACTGCCGACTTCGCGCAGCAGGAAATCCACGTCGGCGAAACGCGCGGCGCGGCGATCAAAGGCGCGCCGCAAGGCGGCAGGACGAGCAAGAGCGGGATCAGACATCGACAAGACCGGGCGGAATACTGCGGTTGCCAAGTATACCGGCCCGCAGTTTGAGGCGCCGTCCGATAGCGCAGTGGCCGCAAATCGGCTTGGATAGCGGCTTTTTGTATGCACAAACACGCGTTATCGGCATGGTTTCGCGCCGGCTTGCGTCATCTGTTGCCGTGCGCCTGCGCGCTTTGCGGCACGGTGCAGGGCGGCTTGGTGTGTAAGGGCTGCATGGGCGATCTGGCCCCGCAGTTGCACAGGCGGCGCTGCATCCAATGCGCCATTACGCTAGCGGCGCGGCACGCCGCCCGACATTGCCACGCCTGTTTGGCCGGCGCGCCCGACTTTGACGCGACCGTCGTCATTGCCGACTATGGCTGGCCGCTTGACCACCTTGTCACCGGGTTGAAATTTCGGGCGCAATTGCCGTTGGCAGCCTGGCTGGCCGGCCGATTGGGCAACGCACTCGCCGCTGCGCCGGGCGGCTTGCCGGACGTGCTGCTGCCGGTGCCGCTCTCGCCCGCACGCCTGCGCTCGCGCGGCTACAACCAGGCGTGGGAGATTGCCCGCAGGCTGGCGCGCCAATTGGACATTCCCGCCCATGCCAACGCCCTGCACCGTGTGCGCGACAACCCCGCCCAGGCCACGCTGGACCGTGCCGAGCGGCTGACCAACCTGCACGGTGCATTCGTCGTCGCCGAGCCTGCGCGCATCGCGGGGCGCCACGTCGGCGTCGTTGACGATGTGATGACCACCGGCGCAACCCTCGGCGAGATTGCCACGCAACTCAAACGCGCCGGCGCCACCCGCGTCACCAACGTTGTCGCCTTGCGCACACCCTGATTACGTGCTTATGCGACATTGTGTCGCGCCACCTGTGCCAAGCTGTGGCGAGGTGACAACCCTTCCCAATGTGGATAAGCTCGCCGCCGAAATTCCCCGCTGCCGCCCGATCATGTTCAACGTCGTCCTTGTCGAACCCGAAATCCCGCCCAATACGGGCAATGTGATCCGCCTGTGCGCCAACACGGGCGCACAGCTGCATCTGATTGAACCGCTAGGTTTTCCGCTCGAAGATGCCCGCATGCGCCGCGCGGGGCTCGACTATCACGAGTACGCGACGATGCGCGTGCATGCCGATTGGGACGCCTTCCTGCGCGCTGCGCAGCCTGATCCCACGCGCATGTTCGCGCTCACCACGCGCGGCTCGACGCCGTTTGCCAGCATGGCGTTCCAGCCGGGCGACTGGTTTGTCTTCGGGTCGGAAACGCGTGGGTTGTCGGAAGCGCGACGCGAGTGGTTTCCCGCTTCCCAGCGGATTCGCCTGCCGATGCGGCCGGATAACCGCAGCCTGAATCTATCGAACACCGTGGCGGTGGTCGTGTTCGAAGCGTGGCGCCAGAACGGGTTCGCGGGCGGCGCCTGATTCAGACCAGACGCGCCGTTGATTGCGGCGTGACTAACGCGCCGATTCGGATTTGGCGTCGCGCTGCAGTAGACGCTCGACCGCTTTCGCAACAGCAAGCCCTTCGAACAAGACTTCGCAGACGGTAAAGGTGATCGGCATGTCCACGCCCTTGGCGCGAGCCAGGGCGGCCACGGCACGCGCACAGCGCACGCCTTCGGCGACGTGGCCGAGGCTGTGGAGGATGTCGTCGAGCGAGCGGCCCTGCGCAAGCTGCATCCCGACCGTGCGGTTGCGTGACAGATCGCCGGTGGCGGTCAGCAGCAGATCGCCCATGCCGGTCAGCCCCATGAATGTTTCGGGCCGACCGCCCAGCGCCAGGCCAAGGCGCGTCATCTCAGCCAGCCCGCGCGTCACGAGAGCGGCGCGCGCGTTCAACCCCAGGCCCAGGCCATCCGCGGCGCCTGTTGCAATGGCCAGGACGTTCTTGACGGCACCGCCCACTTCCACGCCGACGAGGTCATCGCTTGCGTACACGCGCATCGCGTGATGGTGAAAACCGCGCTGCGTGAGCTTGCACAGCGCCTCGCTGGTCGAAGCGACGGTCATGGCGCACGGCAAACCCTGCGCGACTTCCTTGGCGAAACTCGGCCCAGACAACACACCGACAGCGAGGTCGGTACGGCCCGATGCCTTCAGCACATCGGCGACGATGGCGTGCGGCAGTGCACTGGTTTCGGGGTCGAAACCCTTGCATAGCCAGATCACGTTGCGCACACCGCCGTGCGCGGCAATCGTGCGCGCCAGGTCTGCCAGCCCGGCGACGGGTGAAGCAATGACGGCGAGTCCGTCGTCGCCCGCCGCATGGTCAAGCGCGGCCTGCAAATCAGCAGAAAAATGCAACGACGCCTGCAGCGCCATGCCCGGCAAATACAGTGCGTTGATGTGCGTGGCGGCCATCTGCGCGACGAGGTTCGCGTCGCGCCCCCACAGCACGACGTCGTGCGATTGCGCGGCGTGGCTGGCCAGGGCAGTGCCCCAGGCACCGGCACCCAAAACGGAAATTCGCATGCGCGTATTCAACATCGGTCAGGCAAAAGTCGAGCAACAGGTCGGGCAAAAAAAAAGCCCGCGCAAGCGTGCGGCTGGCGCGGGCCTCTGGCGCAGTGCGCCTCGTACTTAGTGAGTAGCCTTCGAGCCGTCCGGCATCACGAGGCCAGCATTGCCGCCAGCTTGTGCCTCTTCCATGGCGGCAGTCAAACGCTGCTCATACAGGGCCTGGAAGTTGATCTCAGCCAGGTGGATCGGCTGGAAGCCAGCGCGGCCGATGGTGTCGGCAATGTTCGAGCGCAGGTACGGGTACACGATGGTCGGGCAGGCGATGCCCAGCAGCGGGTCCATCTGTTCGGCCGGCACGTTGCGGATATCGAAGATGCCCGCTTGCTTGGCTTCCACCAGGAACGCGACCTTCTCTTGCACCTTGGTCGTCACCGTACCGATGACGGTCACTTCAAACACGCCTTCAGCCAGTTGCGAAGCGGCGACGTCCACCTGCACTTCCACGGACGGCTGTTCCTGCTCGAGGAAGATGTGCGGCGAGTTCGGTTGCTCCAGCGACAGGTCCTTCAGGTAGACGCGCTGGATGTTGAAGAACGGCTGGCCATCCTGGCCCGGTTGCTGCTGTTGCTGGTCGCTCATGACTCGCCTTCAAATGGGATGTGGTCAGTGCTTGGCGGAAGCCTCCGCCGCACAAAACGCGTATGGTACATGACCAAATGGGGCCCGCTATAAGAGCCGGCCCAAAAGTACAACGCCCGGTCAAAACCGGGCGTTTCTGTGTGGCGCGCAGGTCGCCAGACCGGGCCGCCGAATCAGGCAGCCAGCAACGGAACCAAGCCACCGTCGCGGTCCAGCGCAGACAGATCATCGAAGCCGCCGATGTGGCGCTC
Organism: Ralstonia pickettii; assembly: GCF_000607165.1. Taxonomy (GTDB): domain Bacteria; phylum Pseudomonadota; class Gammaproteobacteria; order Burkholderiales; family Burkholderiaceae; genus Ralstonia; species Ralstonia holmesii. The sequence goes on from NZ_JFZG01000006.1 coordinate 989,476, forward strand.
GTCGATATAAATCTGCGGAACCGTGCGGCGGTTCGTGCGCGTCATCATCTCTTCGCGCTTGCCGGGTTCGCGATCGATCAGGATTTTCTCGATCTGCTCGACACCGCGTTGCTTAAGGAGTCGTTCCGCTGCCACGCAATAGGGGCAGACGGTGGTGCTGTACATGACCACGTGCGCCATAACTTCAACCTCGTATCTTTATTTCACAACCGGAAGGCCAGCTTGTTGCCAGGCGGCCAATCCGCCCTCGAGCGAATACACCTCACTGTAACCGGCCTGCTTCAGGACTGCTTGCGCCCGCCCAGCGCGCTGGCCGGTCTGGCATACGAGGATGATGGGGGTCTCTTTGTTCTTTGCAAGCCCGGAAGCCTTGCCTGCAAGCTCCCCCAGCGGCGCGTGCTTGGCTTGCGGCAGATGGCCGGCGGCGTATTCAGCGCTTTCACGCACATCCACCACCACGGCATTGCGGCGATTGATGAGCTGGGTGGCCGCCGAAGCACCCACCTTGGCGCCACCGCCGCCCGCAATGCGGCGCTGGATGGGCGCCCAGAGCAGCAGCAGACCCGAAACGATGGCGACGGCAAGCAGTGCGAGGTTGTTGTAATCGGCGAAGAACTTCACGGTATCGGTTTCCTGGGATGGGTCGGGCAAGTCTTATGGGCGAACATCAGCCGAACGATTCGGGGGCCCAATGCCCGCGGCATTATAAAATAGTTGGTTTCAGCGGCTGCACGATGACGTACGACACGTCGCAGCAGCCGCCCGCAGGTTTTCTCACTTCTCATCATGGCAGTCATGCACAAGCTCGTCCTCATCCGCCACGGCGAATCGACGTGGAATCTGGAGAACCGCTTCACCGGCTGGGTCGATGTCGACCTGACCGACACGGGCGTCGCCCAGGCCCGCCAAGGCGGCAAACTGCTGCGCGAAGCCGGCTTCACCTTCGATCTGGCCTACACCTCGGTGCTCAAGCGCGCGATCCGCACGCTGTGGCATGTGCAGGATGAAATGGATCTGATGTGGATCCCGACCCGTAATGAGTGGCGCCTGAACGAGCGCCACTACGGCGCGCTGTCGGGCCTGAACAAGGCCGAAACCGCCGCGCAATATGGGGACGAGCAAGTCCTGGTGTGGCGCCGCAGCTACGACACGCCGCCACCCGCGCTGGAGCCTGGCGCCGACAACGACGCCTTCGGCAACCCCCGTTACGCGGGCCTCACGCGCGAGCAGGTGCCCCTGACCGAATGCCTGAAGGACACCGTCGCACGCGTGATGCCGCTTTGGGATGAATCGATTGCACCGGCCATCAAGAGCGGCAAGCGCGTGGTCATCGCCGCGCACGGCAACAGCATCCGTGCGCTGGTGAAGTACCTGGACGGCATTTCCGACGCAGACATCGTCGGCCTGAACATCCCCAACGGCACGCCGCTTGTGTATGAGTTGGACGCCAACCTCAAGCCGATCCGCCATTACTACCTGGGTGACCAGGAAGCGATTGCCGCTTCGCTCGCGGCGGTGGCCAGCCAAGGCAAGTCGAAATAAACCGTAACGGGCGCTACGGCACTCCAACGCCTTTATACTGTCGAAGCCTGTAGCCCGGGATGTGCGCGAGCCGTCCCGGGCCATGTTTATCTACTGTTCCCACGTCCACGCTCGACACATGCGAACTTCGCTCAAGAACATCAGCTTGATCGCCATCGGCCTCGTCACCGGGGTTCTGGCGACGCTCCAGCTCTCCGCCACTGCGCAAAACGCGACGGTCGGCCCGCTTCCGCTGGAGAAGCTCAGGCTCATGGCGGACATCTTTGGCCAGATCAAGCGTGAATATGTCGAGCCGGTGGACGATGACAAGCTGCTGACCGAAGCCATCAAGGGCATGGTCGCCAGCCTCGACCCGCATTCGGCCTACCTGGACAAGAAGGACTTCCAGGAGCTGCAGGAAGGGACCCAGGGCCGCTTCGCCGGTCTGGGTATCGAGATCTCGCAGGAAGAAGGCCTGGTCAAGGTCATCAATCCGATCGAAGACACCCCCGCCTTCCGCGCCGGCGTGCAACCGGGCGATCTGATCACCCGCATCGACGACAAACCCGTGCGTGGCATGCCGTTGGAGCAAGCCGTCAAACGCATGCGCGGCGCGCCGGGCACCAAGGTCACGCTCACGATCTATCGCAAGAAGGAAGAACGCACGTTCCCGCTGACCATCACCCGCGCCGAAATCCAGGTGCAGTCGGTCAAGGCCAAGATGCTGGACAACGGCATCGCGTGGGTGCGCATCACCAGCTTCCAGGAACGCACCGTGCCGGACCTGGCCAAGAAGCTCAATGACCTGGCCAAACAAGACGCCCACCTGAAGGGCCTGATCCTGGACCTGCGCAACAACGGCGGCGGCGTGCTGCAAGCTGCGGTTGGCGTGTCGGCAGCGTTCCTGCCGCCGGACGCGACGGTGGTTTCGACCAACGGCCAGGTGCCGGATGCCAAGCGCACGTACAAGGCGAGCTTCGCCAACTACCGCTTGAGCAACTTCGATTCCGATCCCCTGGTCGGCCTGGACCCCGAGTTCAAGACCGTGCCGATCATCGTGCTGACCAATGCCTACACGGCTTCGGCCTCGGAAATCGTGGCCGGTGCGCTGCAGGATCATCACCGCGCCAAGACGATGGGCAAGACGACGTTCGGCAAGGGCTCGGTGCAGACCGTGCGTCCGCTGTCGAACGACACCGGCATCAAGCTGACCATTGCGTACTACTACACGCCGTCGGGCAAGTCGATCCAGGCCAAGGGCATCCGCCCGGATATTCCGGTTGACCAAAACCCGGACGGCGACCCGGACGATGCGCTGATTACGCGCGAAATCGACACCGAACGCCACCTGCACAACAAGCAGGAGTCGGAAGAAGCCGAGATGACCGAGCGCGAAAAGCGCCGCATCGAAGAACTGCGTCGTCTGGAAGAAGAAAACGCCAAGAAGACGCCCGAGCAGCGCGAGAAGGAGCGCAACAAGAAGCCGATCGAGTTCGGTTCGGCTGAAGACTTCATGCTGCAACAGGCCATTGCCGACCTGAAGGGTCAGCCGGTCAAACGCTCGAAGTCGGTGCTGGAAGCCGCGGCTGCCGCGGTGCCGGATAAGGCAGTGAAGTCGCCGGCGGCCAAGGAATCGAGCGCCCCGGCCAAGCTGCCCAAGGGCAAGGCGACACCGGCGTCCGAGCCGGCTGCCCCGAAGCCCAATGTTCCGGCCAGCGGCGTGCAGCCTGCACCGGAGCCCACCGGCGCCCGATAAGACACCGGCCGGCAAATACTGGCAAACTTACGAGGCCGTGCACTGCACGGCCTTTTTCATTGCATCACCATGAACGACGATCAACTGCTGCGGTACTCACGCCATATCCTGCTCGACGAAATCGGCATCGAGGGGCAGGCGCGCCTGCTTGAGAGCCACGCGCTTGTCATCGGCGCGGGCGGGCTGGGCGCTGCAGCCCTGCCTTATCTGGCGGCGGCTGGCGTGGGCACGCTCACTATCGTCGACGACGACTCGGTGGACTTGACCAACCTGCAGCGCCAGATCATCCACACAACGGAATCGGTCGGGCAACCGAAGGTGGCATCCGCGCAGGCGGCCATCGCTCGGCTGAACCCGGACGTGCGCGTGAATGCCGTGCAGCGCCGGCTCGATGCCGATGCAATCGGCGAGCTCCTCGATGGCGTGAGCGTGGTACTGGACTGCTCCGATAACTTCGGCACCCGCCAAGCCACCAACCTTGCCTGCGTGCGGGCTGGCGTGCCGCTGGTATCGGGCGCCGCCATCCGCTTTGACGGACAGATCAGCGTATTCGACAGCCGTGCCGGGGGCCCCTGCTACGCCTGCCTGTTCCCGCCCGACGAGCCTGCGCCCGATGTGGCGTGTGCAACGATGGGCGTGTTCTCGCCGATGGTGGGCATGGTGGGTACGGTGCAGGCCGCCGAGGCGCTCAAGCTGATCACCGGCATTGGCCGTTCGCTTGCCGGGCGTCTTCTGATGCTCGACGGTCTATCGATGCAATGGACGACGATGCGCATTGCGCGTGAGCCGTCATGCACCGTCTGTGGCGGCGCGCACTGAAGCGCCGGAACACGCGCAACAAAAAAAGGAGGCCAAGGCCTCCTTCTTTTTCGTCGGTTGACGAGGCTTACTCGCCCTCGGGCTCCATCTGCGATTGCAGATAGTTCTGAATGCCGACCTTGTCGATCAGCTCGAGCTGCGTTTCCAGCCAGTCGATGTGCTCTTCGGTGTCGTCCAGAATGTCGACCAAGATTTCGCGGCTCACGTAATCCTTGACCGATTCGCAGTAAGCGATGCCCTCGACCACGGTGCCGTGTGCGGCGCGCTCGAGCTTCAGGTCGCACTCGATGATCTCTTTCGTATCTTGGCCGATGAAGATCTTGCCCAGGTCCTGCAGGTTGGGCAGACCGTCGAGCATCAGGATGCGCTCGATCAAGCGATCGGCATGCTTCATCTCGCCGATCGACTCCTTGTACTCGTGGTCCCCGATGCGCTTGAGCCCCCAGTGGCCGTACATGCGCGCGTGGAGGAAATACTGGTTGATGGCAGTCAGCTCGTTCTTGAGCTGGGCGTTCAGATATTGGATGACCTTCTTATCGCCTTTCATTCTTGGGGCTCCAGCAAAGTGCAACTGCGGTGATGGACGCACGCACGCGTCCGCTCAAGGCGAGCCCTGTGCCTGACCAGCAAGCAGCAAATGCCACCGAGGCTCAACGCCTGGGCGGCAATTCGCGGCGACAGGGAAAGACGGGAAATCAGGCAGCCAATGCACCGGGCACGAGGGCCTGATCATTGGCGACGGGCTCGTCGCGACGCTCGATTATGGCATGCGTGCTTGCGCGGCCCAAAATCTGATCGACAGGGACACAGCTCACCGCTTCGGCGAGCACCTGCTTGGCGCAGTCCCGGCATTGTCCGCAGCACGTACCCACGCCGAGCGTTTCGGCGAGTTCGTCCATCGTCGACACGCCCAGACGGGCGGCGCCATGGATTTCGCGGTCGGTCACTTGGTTGCAGATGCAGACGTACACGGGGATTCCTCCGCAGCGCTCAGAACGCGCTGTAAAACCAGAATAACAGAGAATGGAAATGAGAACAATTCTTGTTCTACCCCATTCTGAGCGGAGGGTCATGCGGGTGCACGGGAGCCGTCTTTCCGGAGAAAAACGTGCAATTTCAATCACTTAAAGAAGGATTGGTCCTGGGAAGGCGATGCGCCGGTACGACACGCGGTTACAGCCGGCGCGTTGGAAATGCCTGAATCAGGCCCGCGCCAGCGCGCTCAGCGCCTCTTCGATTTCGGCCGGTTCGCACGCGTGCAGCAGGCGTTCGGCCTCGCGCATCAGACGTGGGCGGTCCGAGCGCAGGATCTGTTGCTTGACGCTCAGCAACTGCGACGGATGCATCGAAAATTCGGTGAGACCCATGCCCAGCAGCAGGCGTGTCATGGTGGCGTCCCCCGCCATCTCACCGCACACTGAAACCGGCGTGCCCGCCTGATGCGCTTCGCGAATGGTGCGCGCGATCAATTGCAGCACCGCTGGGTGCAGTGGGTCGTACAGATGCGCGACCGCGTTGTCGGCACGATCGATGGCGAGCGTGTACTGGATCAGGTCGTTTGTGCCGATCGAGAGGAAATCCAAGCGGCGCAGGAACACCGGCAGGATCAGCACGGCGGCCGGAATCTCGATCATGGCGCCGACCTTGATGGTCGGGTCGTAGGCCACGCCATCGGCGTCGAGCGAAGCCTTGGCGCGTGCCAGCAAATCGAGCGTCTGGTCGATTTCGCGGGCGTGCGCGAGCATCGGCACGAGAATCTTGATAGGCCCAAACGCAGACGCCCGCAACAGCGCGCGCAACTGCGTCAGGAACATCGCCGGTTCCGACAGCGACCAGCGGATCGCACGCAAACCCAGCGCCGGATTGGGCGCAGTCTCGAACACGTCGTCGCGGATGTCCAACGGCTTGTCAGCCCCGATATCGATGGTGCGGATCGTAACGGGCAGGCCCATCATCGATTCGACGGCGGTACGGTAAGCGCGGAACTGTTCTTCCTCGTCGGGCAGGGCGCCACGACGGTTCATGAAGAGAAACTCGGAGCGGAACAGGCCCACGCCCACGGCACCGGCTTTGACGGCCGCGGCCGCATCTTCCGGCATTTCGATGTTCGCGTGCAGATCGATTTGCGTACCGTCGAGCGTGACGGTGGGCGTATGGCGCAGGCGTTCGAGACGCTTCTTCTGCAATTCGCCTTCGCTGCGGCGGTGGCGGTATTCCTCGAGGATGGACGCGCTCGGATCGACGATGACGATGCCGTTGTCTCCATCAATGACGACGATGTCGTCCTGGCGAATCAGCGTGCTCGCGTTATGCACCCCCACGGCCGCCGGAATGTCGAGGCTGCGCGCCACGATGGCGGTGTGCGAAGTGCGGCCGCCCAGATCGGTCACAAAGCCGGCGAAGGTCTGGCCACGGAACTGCAGCATATCGGCCGGCGCAATATCGTGCGCGACGACAATCATGCCGGCATCCGGATCACAGCCGACCGCCACCGGCGCGGGCGCCAACGCGGGCGCGCCGGCCAGCACCTTCAGAATGCGTTCGACCACCTGCTCGATGTCGGCCTTGCGCTCGCGCAAGTATTCGTCTTCGATTTCGCCGAACTGGCGGATCAGTTCTTCAAGTTGCGTTGTGAGCGCCCACTCTGCGTTGTAGCGTCGCTGGCGAATCAACGTCTCTGGCACCTGCGAGAGCAACGCGTCATCCAGAATCATCGCGTGCACATCGAGGAAGGCGCCCATCTCTTCGGGCACGTCGGTGGGCAGGTCGCGCTTGAGTGCGGCCAACTCGGCGCGCACGGTGGCGCGGGCACTGCGCAAACGCTCGACCTCGGCCTCAACCTTGTCTTCATCGACGAGGTAGTGCGACACGTCAAGCGCCGCACGCGCCAGCATGTGGGCGCGGCCAATGGAGATGCCGCGCGAGACCGGAATACCGTGCAGGGTAAAAGGCATAGACGCTGGCCGGAGCGGCGTTGAAGTGGAATGCGGCGGGCGGGTTATTCGCCTTCGCCGAAGCGATCGTTGATGAGCGCGACGAGACCATCCATGGCGTCGTGCTCGTCGGGCCCGTCGATCTCCAGCGTGACGGTGGAACCGATGCCCGCAGCCAGCATCATCACGCCCATGATGCTCTTGGCGTCGACCTGACGGCCGTTGCGCGACATCTTGATCTGGCTGTCGAACTTGCTGGCGAGCTGCGTGAGTTTGGCGGAGGCGCGGGCATGCAGCCCGAGCTTATTGATGATGGTGATATCCCTCTGCAGCATATTTGTCTGGATGATTGGCAACCTGGTTCTGAACGGCTGTCGAGCCGACCTGCAGTACGCCTTGCGCGCCGCCGGCCAGAGCCTTGGCGGCAAGTTGTTCGAGTTTTTCGGAGCGATAGCAGATGGCGCGCACGAGCATCGGCAGATTCACGCCGGCCAGCACGCGCACGCGGCCGGGATCGGCCAGGCGCGAGGCGATATTGGCAGGTGTGGCTCCGAAGATGTCGGTCAGCACCAGTGCGCCATTGGCCTCGATGAGTTCGGCAAGCTTGTCGCGCGCCTGAGCCAGCACGGCAGCCGGCTCGGCATCGGGCAGGACATCGATTGCGCCCAGCCGCTCGGGCGGACCGCAATAGACGTGTGCAGCGCAATCGCGCAGTGCGCTGGCCAGCGGCGCATGAGCGATGATCAGAATCCCTGCCATGATCGAAAAGCGAATGGGTATAACGCTGATTGTATCAGGGCCATTTGGCGCAATTGTGCGGCCGTGTACTGGTCCTCCCCCTTGTGGAGGACCCTCGGCGGAGGGGCCATGCCGCCATATCAGGCGGGCTTGCGCGCCAATCCGCTGCTCTTGCCTGCGGCGCGCTCCAGTGCATCGATGAACATTCCGGCCACGTTGAAGCCCGTCTGTTGCGTGATTTCCTGGAAGCACGTCGGGCTGGTGACGTTGACCTCGGTGAGGTAATCCCCAATGACGTCCAGGCCGACGAGCAGCAGGCCGCGTTGCCAGAGCACGGGTGCAAGTGCATGTGCGATCACCTGATCACGTTCGGACAGCGGTTGCGCCTTGCCCGTACCACCCGCCGCCAGATTGCCGCGGACCTCGCCGGCCATCGGCACGCGTGCCAGCGAATGCGGCACCGGCGAACCGCCGATCAGGAGAATGCGCTTGTCGCCCTCACGGATCGCAGGAATGTACTGCTGAGCCATGATCGTGCGCGCGCCGTTGTCGGTGAGCGATTCGATGACCGCCCCGAGGTTCATGCCATCCGGCCCCACGCGGAAGATGCCCGCGCCGCCCATGCCGTCGAGCGGCTTGAAGATGACGTCGCCCTGCTCGGCGTGGAATTCGCGCAGGCGCTTGGCATCGCGCGACACGACGGTCGGCACGGTGAATTCGCGGAACTGCGCGATGGCGAGCTTCTCCGAATGGTCACGAATCGCCTGCGGTTTGTTGAACACGCGCGCGCCCTGACGTTCGGCAATCTCCAGCAGCCACGTGCTGGTGACGTACTCCATGTCGAACGGCGGGTCCTTGCGCATCAGCACCGCGTCAAAGCCAGTGAGCGGCAGCAGGCGCGCATCACCGGCGCGATACCAGTCGTGCTCGTCGCCGGTCAGGGCGATCGGCGTGGCAACGGTTTCGACCACGTTGTTCGCCAGCGTGAGCTGTGACTGCAGGCACGTGTAGATGGCATAGCCGCGCGCTGCCGCCTCGCGCATCATCGCAAAGGTGGAATCCTTGTAAGTCTTGAACGTCGACAGCGGATCGACGATGAACAGGATGCGCATGGCGGCTCCTTCTGCAGCGGGGTACAGCCGATCAGATCAGCGGGTTCGGGTCGGTCTTCTCAAGCTCGAGCGAGGCAGCCAGCAGCGCCAAGCGCGCCACCACGCCGTACATATAGAAGCGGTTCGGCTCGCCGGCGCCCGGCTTGGCATGGCTGTCCGGCAGCGAATTCGACGCAAACGGCAGCGGCACGAAATGCATGCCCGGCGCGTTGAGATTCTCGTCCACGCCACGGCCCGTGTGAACCCGGTAGAAACCGCCCACCACATAGCGGTCGATCATGTAGACGACGGGCTCGGCCACAGCTTCGTTGATCTTCTCGAAGGTGTGCACGCCTTCCTGCACGATCACCTCGGAAACCTCCAGGCCTTCCTTGACCACGCTCATCTTGTTGCGCTCCTTCCGGTTGAGGCCCTTGACCTCGGAAGGATCGCGCACCGTCATCACGCCCATGCCATAGGTGCCGGCGTCGGCCTTGACCACCACATACGGGGTCTCATTCACGCCGTATTCCTTGTACTTCTTGGCGGTTTTCTTGAGCACCGTCTCCACTGCGTGGGCGAGTTCTTCCTCGCCGGCCCGCTCATGGAAATCCAGCCCGCTGCATTTGGTGAAGTACGGGTTGACCATCCACGGGTCGATGTCGATCAGCTTGGCGAACTTCTTGGCCACTTCGTCGTAGGCAGCAAAGTGGTTGGTCTTGCGACGCTGCGACCAGCCGGCATGAAGCGGCGGCAGCAGATATTGCTCGTTGATGTTCTCGAGGATGGGCGGCACGCCGGCTGACAGATCGTTGTTCAGCAGGATCGAGCACGGATCGAAGTCTTCCATGCCCAGGCGGCGGCCCTTGGTACCGATGCGCTTGAGCGGCTCGACCACCAGCCGTTGCCCATCAGGCAAGTCGATCGGCGTCGGCTCGGTGATGTCCTCTGAAAGCGATCCGAGGCGCACATTCAACCCGGCTTGGCGCATGATCTGCGACAGGCGCGCCACGTTCTGCAGATAGAACATATTGCGCGTGTGGCGCTCGGGGATCAGCAGGAGGTTCTTGGCGTCCGGGCAGATCTTTTCGATGGCGGCCATCGCCGCCTGCACGGCCAAGGGCAGCATCTCGGGCGCGAGGTTGTTGAAGCCGCCTGGGAACAGGTTCGTGTCGACCGGCGCCAGCTTGAAGCCGGCGTTGCGCAAATCGACGGAACAGTAGAACGGCGGCGTGTGTTCCTGCCACTCCAGGCGGAACCAGCGTTCGATGGCGGGCGTGGCGTCAAGAATCTTCTGCTCGAGCTCGAGCAGCGGCCCGTTCAGCGCGGTGATCAAGTGCGGAACCATACCCTTCCTATTGATGTTATTTATCGCCCACTCCGATTGTAGAGGAACAGGCAATAGCTTGCAGACGACAGCGGGCTATCGATATGCGGTCAGGAAAGAGGATTCGCAAGAGGCGCAGTGCGGCAGTGCAGCAAGCCACACAAAAAACGGGCAAAAAAAAAGCGCGGGGCTGCCGCGCTTGGGGAATAGCCTGACAGATACGGGGAGCGTTCTGCAGGTGGAGGAAACCACGTCTGCAATGTAAGCGTCCGCATAACGAGAGGCAATTGAAGGTTTTTTACATCGGACTTAAGGACGTCCAGCTCAGGGGCCGCCTAACAAAAAACCCGGCGCACAGCCGGGTCTTTTGCAGGATGAGGCGGACGATTAGTCTTCGTAGGCGGTTTCGCCGTGCGACGTGATGTCCAGACCCTCGCGCTCCTCTTCTTCCGGCACGCGCAGGCCGACAATGGCATCGACGATCTTGTACGAGACGAACGCCACCACCGCAGACCAGATGACCGTGGTCGCCACGCCCTGGAACTGGATCCACAGCTGGCCGCCGATCGAGTAATCGTCGGCAACCTTGTTGGCGACATAGTCGTAGATGCCGGTGCCGCCAAGGCTCGGTGCCGCGAACACGCCGGTCAGCAGCGCGCCGAGGATACCGCCCACGCCGTGCACACCGAACACGTCGAGCGTGTCGTCCATGCCCAGCATGCGCTTGAGGCCATTCACGCCCCACAGGCACAGCAGGCCGGCGATGATGCCGAGCGCAATCGAACCCATCGGGCCGACAAAGCCAGCAGCCGGCGTGATGGCCACCAGGCCAGCCACGGCACCGGATGCAGCACCCAGCATCGACGGCTTGCTCTTGCCGAACCACTCGCCGAAGCTCCACGACAGCACGGCTGCGGCGGTCGCCAGCAGCGTGTTGACGAAGGCCAGCGCGGCACTGCCGTTGGCTTCCAGGGCCGAACCGGCGTTGAAGCCGAACCAGCCGAACCACAGCAGCGAGGCACCGACCATCGTCAGCGTCAGGCTGTGCGGCTTGAGCGCCTCACGGCCAAAACCGATGCGCTTGCCGAACAGGAAGGCACCCACCAAACCCGCCACGGCGGCGTTGATGTGCACCACGGTACCGCCGGCAAAGTCCAGCGCGCCCTTCTGGAACAGCCAGCCCGACTTAGCGGTCATCACCTCGGCCGCCTTGGCGTCGGTAAAGCCGTCCGGACCCGGCCAGAACCAGACCATGTGCGCGATCGGCAGGTAGCTGAAGGTGAACCACAGCACCACAAACAGCAGAACAGCCGAGAACTTCGCGCGTTCGGCGAAGGCGCCGATGATCAGCGCGCAGGTAATCGCCGCAAACGCACCCTGGAAGGCGAAGTACGCGTATTCCGGCACCACCACGCCCTTGCTGAAGGTGGCGGCAACCGAATCCGGCGTCAGGCCCTTGAGGAACAGACGATCCAGCCCGCCGAAGAACGCGTTGCCCTCGGTGAACGCGAAGCTGTAGCCGTAGACGGCCCACAGGATGATGATGAGCGAGAAGATGCCCATGCACTGCATCAGCACGGACAGCATGTTCTTCTTACGCACCAGGCCGCCGTAGAACAGCGCCAGACCCGGCAGCGTCATCAGGATGACGAACGCGGTGGAGATCAGCAGCCACGCCGTGTCGCCCTTGTTGGGGACAGGTGTAGCGGCAGCCGGTGCAGCAGGCGCAGCAGCTGCGGCGGCCGGAGCTGCAGCAGCGGCGGGGGCTGCAGCCGGTGCAGCAGCGGCCGGCTCGGAAGCAGCGGCGGCTGCAACCGGCGCCGAAGCTTCAGCTGCCGGCTTGTCCTGTGCCACGGCCGGCGCCGACATCACGGCGCCCGCGAGCACGGCAACGACGGCCCCAGCCGTCAGGAATCGTGTGAACCAGGTTTTCATGTTTTGACCTCTTCCTTGGCGGATTGGGGCTTATAGGGCGTCGCCGCCGGTCTCACCGGTGCGGATGCGGATGACTTGTTCGACGTCGGCCACGAAGATCTTGCCGTCGCCAATCTTGCCGGTGCGCGCGGATTTTTCGATGGCCTCGACGGCGCGCTCGACCACGTCGTCGGGCACGGCCACTTCGATCTTTACTTTAGGCAGGAAGTCGACGATGTACTCCGCGCCGCGGTAAAGCTCGGTATGACCCTTCTGACGTCCGAAGCCTTTGACTTCCGTGACGGTAATGCCCGACACCCCCACTTCGGACAACGCCTCGCGGACCTCGTCGAGCTTGAACGGCTTGATGATGGCCATGATGAGTTTCATGCTGGTTCCTCCTCGGTCGGCGGCACCGGAGCGCCGCCGCGCATCGTTATTGGAAAGTCTTGGTGATCGACAGCAGGGCCGTGGCCTTGCCCATGTAGTTGCCGCGCGTGTTCGTATAGAACGCGCGCGAAGCGTTCGTATCGATGTAGGCCAGCGACGCCGCCCAGCCGTTGCCGAAGTCTTTCGTCACACCGACCTTCCAGTCGGCATACGAGGCGCGCACGGTCTGATGCGGCACTTGCTGGTAGCCGGCGTGCAGGTTCAGCGTCAGGCCCCAGAAGCCGGTGTCGAAGTTGCCCGACAGATCGAAGTATTGGCTGTGATGCGAATCAGGCGTGCCGAACAGGTTCGAGAACGCGTGCGAATACTTAAAGGTGACCGGGCCGTAGCCGATCTGCGCATAGCCTTCGGTCGTGTGCGGACGCGTGAAACCGTCAGGATAGCTGCCCGGGTAGTAGTACTGGAGCACGCCCACGTCGATCGGCACGTCCTTGACGATCTCGGTCTTGTAGCCGCCGTAGAAATCCATCTCGATCGGCGCGGAGACGTTCGAGTTCGAATCGCTCAACCAGCTAATCGACGAGTTCCAGTTACCGATGTAGAAGCCTTCGGGCAACACACCGCCCGGAATGGCGTAGTCAAAGCCGCCCTGGATGGCGGGCTTGTTGTTGGTCTGCATGATGCCGCGATAGCGGTATTGGCTGGCCAGCGTGACGTTGGCCGTGAGCGCGGCAGGCGCCGGCGCGGGCGCGGCGGCCGGTGCATCAGCCGCAGGTGCGGACTGCGCGATGGCAGATTGGCTCACACCGGCAACGGCACCGGTCAGGAGTACAAGGCTGGCTGCGTACGCAAACTTCTTCATAACGGCTCTCCCCCTTTAGAAAGTCGCAACGGCAATGGAAAAAAATCGCACCAGTTCTGCAACTGTCATGCCATGTTGATGTCGTCGGATTGGAGGGTGTCTTCGGTCACAGCGTCGCGCTGCGCCAGGGCGCAAAACCGCAGGAAATTGGGGACGGGTCTCTCCTGGCACCGCCTGCTGGCCGCCAACGCTTGCCGCAGGCGGATTCACGCACGGGGGGCCACACCGTCATGGCGCGATAAAAACCATGTGATAGAGTGATTTCAGCCCCATGCAATGGCTCGCACGGCCGGGTGCGGAAACTGTGAAGACCGATTCTGTCCCCGTTTGTATGGCGCCGCCAATGCCGCATCGCAGCGAGATTTGACGCAAGGTGTGCCGTTCAGAGCGCCCAGCCGGTACCATCGCGACCGGCAGCACCGAAACCACGCGCCAAGCACAGGCCTTCGCACCACGGCACAGCAATTTTCACGCACAGTTGCGGTGCATGCACCGGCTTGGCGCAGACAGCACGACCCACGGAGCAAACACATGAAACCGACCGATCTCTTTTCCGACTTTCAAAACCGCGTAAGCGAAGCCCTGCGTAACTCGCCGGCGGCTGATATCGAGAAGAACGTCCGCGCGATGATGACCCAGGGCTTCTCCAAGCTCGATCTGGTCACGCGTGAGGAATTCGACGTGCAATCGCAAGTGCTGGCGCGTACGCGTGCGCGTCTGGAAGAACTGGAAACGCGCGTGGCCGCGCTGGAAGCGCAACTCAAGTCAGCTACCCCGGCTGATCAGTAATCCGCCGCCGGGTGTTGCGCCTGGCGCGCATCTGCAAGGCTGCGGTGCCGGCCGCCGCACCCTTGCTGCGGCGCACAGCGAAAAGATCGATGCGCCGCCTTGTTGCGGCTGACGAACTGATCTAGAACGTCCTTAAGACGCGCGCGCACCGCGCTTGAGGAGAAGATCATGCAACATCGTCTCTACTTCCTGATGCCGGACGTCGTCAGCGCCCGGCGCGTGATGAACGACCTCCTGCTGGCGCGCATCACCGAGCGCCACATCCACTTCGTCTCCAAGCCCGGCATCGATCTCACCGGCCTGCACGAAGCCAACATCCTCCAGACTTCGGACATCGTCCACGCCACTCAGAATGGGCTGGTGATCGGCGGGGGTGCGGGCGTGCTGGCGGGCATCGTGGCGGCCATCTTCCCGATCATCGGCGAAGGGCCGCAGTGGGGCATGGTCGGCATTACCACCGTCGTTGGCGCGCTGTTTGGCGCCTGGGCCTCGAGCATGATCGGCAGCTCGGTGCCAAACAGCCGCCTGAAACCGTTCAAGCAGGCAGTGGAGGATGGGCAGATCCTGCTGATGGTCGATGTGCCGCGCTCGCGCGTGAAAGAGGTACGCGCGCTGCTGCAGAAGACGCATCCCGAAGGCCACTTCAGCGGCGAAGACACGGCCATGCCGGCCTTCCCCTGAGTTGATCTGCCGACAACGAAGCCGGAGCCCAGTGCTCCGGTTTTTTTTGCCCGTTTCTCATGCCGACGGCGATCGTCAAATTTGGATGCCGGTGAACATGGCGGCGCAACGCGGCTGGCACAGTGGAGGGTTCCGCAACCGCCACGCTCCGTCACGCCATGCACCGATGCCACGCCCACCGCCTTGCTCGTGAGTTCTCTCGGAGGGCCGCGCGATGAGCCTTGCTGTACTGCGTTCGCGCGCGCTCTCGGGGATCGATGCACCGGCCGTCTCGGTGGAGGTCCATCTGGCGAATGGCCTGCCTTCGTTCACCATCGTCGGTCTGCCCGACACCGAGGTGAAGGAGAGCAAGGATCGCGTAAGGGCGGCCATCCAAAACAGCCGCTTTGAATTTCCGGCACGGCGTATCACCGTTAACCTGGCGCCCGCGGATCTCCCGAAAGAATCGGGCCGGTTCGACTTGGCGATCGCGCTGGGAATCCTCGCCGCCAGTCGCCAGATTCCGCACACGCATCTGGACGCGCACGAGTTTGCGGGTGAGCTGTCGCTGTCCGGCGATCTGCGGCCGATTCGCGGTGCACTGGCGATGGCGTATGCGCTATCGCGCAACCCCGTACTGGCCGATGGCGACACACCGCTTGCCCGCGCCTTCGTGCTGCCCGCCGAGAACGCCGCCGAAGCCGCGCTCGTGAGCGGCACAAAAGTCCTCCCGGCACGCACGCTCATCGAGGTATGCGACCACTTGAGCGCGCCGGACCGCAAGCTCGCCCCCGCGCTGCCCGCGCCGGTCGACATGGACATCCGCTACCCCGACCTGGCGGACGTGCGCGGGCAGCCGCAAGCGCGGCGCGCGCTGGAAGTCGCCGCCGCCGGCGGTCATTCCATGCTGATGATCGGGCCGCCTGGCACCGGCAAGTCGATGCTCGCACAACGGTTTCCCGGCTTGCTGCCGGACATGAGCGATGACGAAGCGCTTTCTGCCGCCGCCGTGATGAGCCTGACCACGCGCGGCTTCGACGCGCGGCGCTGGAAGGTGCGGCCATTCCGTTCGCCACACCACACGGCGTCTGCAGTGGCGATGGTGGGCGGGGGCAACACGCCAAGACCGGGCGAAATCTCGCTGGCGCATCAGGGGGTGCTCTTCCTTGACGAACTTCCAGAGTTCGAGCGCCGCGTGCTCGAAGTCCTGCGTGAGCCATTGGAGACGGGCCACATCACCATCTCACGCGCCGCGCATCAGACAGACTTCCCTGCCAGCTTCCAACTGATTGCCGCAATGAACCCGTGTCCGTGCGGCTATCGCGGGCATCCGTTGCGGGCGTGCCGCTGCACGCCGGATCAAGTGGAGCGATACCAGGCGCGCATTTCGGGGCCGCTGCTGGATCGCATCGACGTGCAGATCGAAGTGCCGACGCCATCGCAGGAAGAGTTGCTCGACGGGCCGCCTGGTGAACCGACGCTCAACGTAGCCGAGCGGGTTTCTGCTGCACACGCGCGACAACTTGCACGGCAAGGCAAACGCAACGCCTTGCTGGGTGGTCATGAAATCGATCTGCATTGCAGCCGCACCGATGCAGCCGATGGCTTGCTGCGCCACGCGATGACGCGCTTCTCGTGGTCCGCCCGCGCCTATGCGCGCGTGCTCAAGCTCGCCCGCACGATTGCTGACCTGGCAGGCGACGAGCAGATCGATGCAGCACATGTGGGCGAGGCAATTCAGTATCGACGCGGGGTGAAGGCGGATTAGCTTCCATCCACGCGCTGCGCCTTCAACCCACTTGGCGAGTCGCCCTGGGGGCGGCGTGTGAAACTCAGGCAGTCTGCCGCTTCACGAAAAACAGCGCTGCGCCGATGCTCATCAGCATGCCGCCGAAGAAGCGGCTCTGCCAACGCAGCGCACGCGGATTGCGGAACAGCCGCTGCGCCCGCGAGGCCAGCAGCGCATAACCGTGCATGACGATCAAGTCGACGAACACCATCGTCGCCGCCAGGATGCCGAGCTGCGAGAGCAGCGGCTTGGCCGGATCGATGAACTGTGGCAGCACGGCCACCATGAACAGGATGCCCTTCGGGTTCGTCAGATTGGTCAGCAACCCCACCAGGAAGCGGCGGCGCGCGCCACTGCCCGAGACCTTCACGGGCTCGCTCTCAGCCGGCTTGGCGATCTGAATGGGTGTGCGCCATTGCACGATGCCGAGGTAGATCAGGTACATCGCACCGACGATCTTGATGGCCGTAAAGGCGTGCTCCGACGCGATCAGCAACGCGCCCAGCCCGGCACCCGCAATGAACAGGATCACGACAATGCCCAGTTCCAGCCCCGCAATCGTGACCGACGTGCGGCGCACGCCATGCGTCAGGCCGTGGCTCATGCAAAGGATGGCGCCCGACCCCGGCGAGATGGCGATCACCCAGGCAGCCAAAAAGAAGGCCAGCCAGACTTGCAACGTCATGATGGTTCCCCGTGATGTGGTGAGTTGTGTTGCGGTAAAGCGGAAGACGGCGATTGTGCACCGGCTGCGGCCAGTGCGCACGGACCTGATTAGGGCCTAGTACGGATGGAAGCTGGAGAGAAACTGGTCGACCTGCTCCTGCTGGCGGGCATCGCGTGCGGCATCACCCGATTCCAGCACGACGGCTTGATATGCGCGCTTGCCCGTCGCGACCACGCGCGCGGTCAGCCGGCGCGGCGCGGGATCGTCCCCGCCCGCCCCCTGGGCGATCAATTCCACCGCCGGCAATGACAAAGGCGGCTGTGCGGCGGTCTGCACGGCGATGTCTCGTTCGGTCACACGGCCCTTCAGATTGGCGGACAAGCCATTGCGCAGCGCCTCCACCGCGCGCTGGCGCCAGACCGGATCATCCTCGGGCAGTTCCACCACACCGATGGCGAACAGCGTGCCGTCAACGCTGGCGGCCTGCATCGTCATCGGCATGCGTTGGCCGTTGATGGCGATGGGCCTGGCTTCTGCGGTGGGCTTGGCGGGGTAATCCACGGCGTAGGCGCCCTCGTTGGAATGGACCGTGCGCCAGTCGTATTTGGGGGAGCAAGCCATCAGCAGCGCACACGCCACCGCACCCAACCCGATCCGCCGGCCTGCCGTTGCTGTGACTGCCACATCGCCTCCTGTAGGTTTTCTGTCCGTTTTCGAGCCGCCTATTATCGGACAGAGATGCCCGCCCTTCGCTCGCCAAGGACCGCGCCATGCCAATCCCCTCCGTCACCCTGCGTGCCTTGCGCGCCGACATCACCACGCTGGACTGCGACGCCATCGTCAATGCGGCGAACAGCTCGCTGCTCGGCGGAGGCGGCGTGGACGGCGCTATCCATCGCGCGGCGGGGCCGGAACTGCTGGAGGCATGCCGCGCGCTCCACGGCTGCCGCACCGGTGAGGCCAAGCTCACGCCCGGTTTTCGACTACCCGCCCGCTACGTCATCCACACCGTCGGGCCGATCTGGCGCGGCGGCCGGCAAGACGAGGCTGGGTTGCTGGCCGCGTGTTACCGAAACAGTCTGGAACTGGCGCGCAAGCACGACGTTCGCAGCATCGCATTCCCATGCATCAGCACCGGCGTGTACGGCTTCCCGCCCCAATTGGCTGCGCCGATTGCCGTACGTGCCGCGCGAGAACACGGCGCCGGCCTGGACACGATCAGCTTTTGCTGCTTTTCCCCCACAGACCTGGCCTTGTATGAAGCCGCCCTCGCCAATGAAAAGTGACGCGAAAATCCCATCGCGGACGGATTGTCGCGGCCGACATGCGGCGCTGGCACGGCGGGCCTACAATAGATGCTTGATTTTCCTTCCGGACCCGTTGCCGCCATGGCCTCGACCCTGACTTCCTCCGCAACCTCACCGCCAGCTACCGCCACGTCCGGCGGCCGCCGTTGGTTGCTCCCCTTGATCGTGCTGGTGCTGGCAGTGGCCGGCTGGTTCGGCTGGCGTGCGTTCTCGCCGTCGCAGCAGGTGCCCGCCGCCACCTTCACGTTGCTGGATGGGAAAAAGCTCTCGACGCAAGACCTGAAGGGCAAGGTCTATCTCGTCAACTTCTGGGCCACGAGCTGCGCCACGTGCATCAAGGAAATGCCCAACATGATCCAGACGTACAACAAGTACAAGGGCGAAGGCCTGGAATACGTGGCCGTGGCGATGAACTACGACGCGCCAATGTACGTGATGAACTTCAGCCAGACGCGTCAGTTGCCCTTCAAGGTTGCAATGGACGCCGACGGCTCGGCCGCCAAGGCCTTCGGCGACGTGCAGCTCACGCCGACCACGTTCCTGGTCGACCGCGACGGCCGCATCCTCAAGCGCTACGTGGGCGAACCGGAATGGTCGTCGTTCGACGCGCTGCTCAAGCAGACGCTGGGCAAGCAGGCCTGAGCGGTCCGCGCCTCCCCGCAGTTCAAACGAAACGCCCGGTCAACGCCGGGCGTTTTTGTTTCTGGGCGACGCACGTTCCACACTAGGTTCACGCGGGCCTGTTGCAATGGCGGTCCGTCAATCCTAGGTTCGATGGAGTTTGCATGGCCAATCACTACTGCATGTTCAAGGGCAAGCTGAAATTCGGCGTGCCCTATCTGGAGGGCTACAACGGCAATCCGCATTACGCGATCGTGGTGGAAGCGCCGGATGGTTCGGAGTTCGTGGTGCTCGCCAACGTGAAATCCGACTCGAGCATGCCGGGTGCGGGTGCCGCCGGTTATCACGTGCTGTATCAGTGGACGGCCGATCTGCAGTTGCCGATCACCGCCGACCTGACTGCGCTGGCCCCCGGGCTGCACGAGAGCGGTTTCCCGCGTCTGGACTACGTGCGCGACGCCGGGCTGGTCGACTTTCCGAACATGCGGCCAATCGCGCTGGATACCGAGACCGAGCACAACGACATCAACGCGCTCGTTGACGACATGCTCAACCTCGACCGCACCGCCACGCCGATCGACTACGTCTACCACGGCAGCTCCGGCGACGACGACCGCAAAGGCTGGCCGCCGCGCACCGACGTGATGGTTTACGGCTTCGGCTTCCTGTTCGAGCCGCAGCACAACGGCCTGCACGAAACCCACATGAACCAGGGCAACCCGGTCGTGCATACACCGGGGGGGAAGGATCATTCGCGCGAGAACGGCACACAGCAGGACGGTGCTGTCATTGTGGAAATCGACGGCAAGTTTCAGGCATTGCTGATCGCATTCCAAACCCAGCGGATTCCGACGGACGACCGTGGATACCCGGTGGCGGATGCCCATCCGATTCTGGGTTGAGCACGAAAAGAAAACGCCCGGTCGATGCCGGGCGTTGTTGCGTGCGGGCATGCCAAGTCAAAGGCCGTATCGCTTGATCTTGTCATACAGCGTCGCACGGCCAACCTGCAGAATATCCGCCGCCTGGTGCACCGAGCCGCCCGTGCGCGCCAAGGTTTCCGCAATAACCGTGCGCTCGTAGCGTTCGACGCGCTCCTTGAGCGGCATGCCGTCTTCCGATGCATCCGGCACGACCGGCGTGCGGCCGACGCCAAGCACAAGACGATCGGCCGCGTTGCGCAGTTCGCGCACGTTGCCGGGCCAGTTCGATTGCATCAGCTCGTGGCGCTGGCGCTCAGCCAGCATCGGCAGCGGGCGTTGATAGCGCACGGCGGCCTCAAGCAGGAAATGTTCGAACAGCGGGATGATGTCTTCGCGGCGTTCACGCAGCGGGGGCAAATCGATGACGACCACGTTCAGGCGATAGTACAGATCGCGCCGGAAACCACCCGCCTCAATCAGCGCTTCCATATCGCCCTTGGCGGCCGCAACGATGCGCACGTCGATGCGCACCGAAACATTCGAGCCAAGCCGCTCCAGCGCGCCCTCCTGGAGCACGCGCAACAGCTTGACCTGCAACGCGATCGGCATGCTCTCGATCTCGTCGAGGAACAGCGTACCGCCCGAGGCATGTTCGAGCTTGCCGATGCGCCGCTTGCCCGCGCCGGTGAAGGCACCGGCTTCGTGGCCGAACATCTCGCTCTCGAAAATCTGTTCAGGCACGGCGCCGCAGTTCAGCGCGATGAACGGCTTGTCGTGACGCGGCGAGAGCATGTGCAGACTGCGCGCGACCAGCTCCTTGCCCGTGCCGGTCTCGCCGTTGATGAGCACCGGCGCATCGGTGGTCGCAACGTTCTCGATCAGCGCGCGCACTGCGCCCATCGCAGGCGAGCGCCCGATGATGCGCGTGCCTGCCGCCGGGCCAGCCAGTTCACGGCGCAGCGCGCGGTTTTCCAGCTCAAGCGCGCGACGCTCGACGGCACGGCGCACGGTTTCGGTCAGGCGCTCGGCGGGAAATGGCTTCTCGATGAAATCGAATGCGCCTTCGCGCATCGCCTGCACGGCCATCGTGATGTCGCCGTGGCCCGTGACGAGCACCACGGGAATCCCCGTGCCAAACGACTGGCAGTGCGCGAGCACGTCCAGGCCGCTTGCGCCCGGCAAGCGCAGGTCGCTCACGACCACGCCGGGGAAGTTCGCGTCGATCTTGCCGACGGCTTCTTCGGCGCTGCCGAATGCCTGCACGTTGAAGCCGGCAAGTTCCAGGCTCTGCGCGGTGGCCTGGCGCACAGGCGGGTCGTCTTCGATGAAGAGAACGTTCAAGCCTTCGGACATGGTTCGTATCTGTGTAGAAATCGGATCAGGTGGACGCCACGGAGGTGACGTCGGCGCGTACCAGTGTCAGCGTAAATTGCGCGCCGCCACCCGGCATGTTCGCAGCCGACAGCGAGCCGCCAAAGTCGCGCGCGATGCTGGTGGAGATCGCCAGCCCAAGGCCGAGCCCCTGGCCGATCTCCTTGGTGGTGAAGAACGGCTCGAACAGGTGCGGCATGGCGTCTGGCGGAATGCCAGGGCCGTTGTCGCGCACGGCAATGGTCAGTTGATTCGATTGCGCCGGCGCCCCCTCGGGGGGCCCGATGCTGATGTCGATGCGTCCGGCGCGGGCGGGTTCATTGGCGTTGATCGCATCGAGCGCGTTGCCAATCAGATTGATCAGCACTTGCTCCAGCTTCAGTTCATCCGCACGAACGACGGCATCTGCTTCGGGGATATGCCAGTGCAGTTCGAGTGCCACGTCGCCCAGGCGCGGACGCAGCAGCGCGAGCGTGTGATCGAGCGCCACGCGCACCTGCACATCCACCACCTTGCGCCGGGAGCGGCCCGCGAACAGCTTGAGCTGCGCGGTGATCTTGCCCATGCGCTCGGTCAGGTCGGCAATCGCCTGCAGGTTGTCCGTGGCGGCGCCGTGCTGGCCGCGTTCAAGCAGGATGCGCGTGTTGTCTGAGAACGTGCGCAGCGCGGCCAGCGGCTGGTTGAGTTCGTGCGTGATGCCGGCGGCCATCTGGCCCAAGGCCGCGAGCTTGCTGGCCTGCACGAGTTCGTCCTGTGTGGCGCGCAACTCGGCCTCGGCGCGCGTGCGGTCGACGATCTCGTGTTGCAGTTGTTCGTTGGTGGCCATCAGGTCGGCCGTGCGGTCTTCGACGCGGCGTTCGAGCTGGTCATACGCGGCTTCGAGCAGGCGGCGGCTGCGCAGCATCTCCATCATGCGCAGGCGGCGCTGGCGCCAGTAGAACAGCAGCAGGCAGGCAAACGCAAAGGCAAACGCCGCCGCCACGGTGGCGCTGCGGGCGGCGCTCATCACAGGGTCCACCGGTGTGAGGTACATCAGCGTCCAGTCAGGCTCGACGAGGTCACGCGAAACCTGCAGATAGCGCGTAGCGTTCGTGCGCTCGCCAACGCGAATCAGTTCTGCACCTTCCGGCAACCGTCCGGTCAATCGCAGGAAGGCAGGTGCCTCAGGCTGCAACGGCAGTGGCGTGATCTGCTTGCGGTAATACTGGCGCGTCGCCTCCAACTGCGCCTGCAGCTTGGAGGTGAGCGGCTCCACTGTGCGGTACTGCCACGCGGGCACGGACGACAGGAAAATCACACCGTTCTCGTCCGCCACCATCACGGGTTCCGACGCGTCGTGGCTGGCACGGCCGAACCATTCGAGGTTCAGCTTGACGACCGTCACGCCGATCACGCGACCGTCCTGCATGACAGGCTGCGAGATGTAATAGCCGGGCTCTTCGCGCGTGATGCCAATGCCGTAAAAGCGCCCGACGTGGCCTTCCGCCGCCTGCTGGAAATACGGCCGGAACAGATATTCAGCACCAACGAAGCTGTCGGGCTGGTTGTAGTTGGATGCGGCCAGTGCCTTGCCGTTGGGGGCGATCACATACGTAGCAGTGGCGTGAGCGCGATCGTTGACTTCGCGCAGATAGCGGTTCGCGCGGTCAACGTTGGCAGGCGTCGGATTGGAGAGCAGATCGTGGATGAACGGATGTAACGCCACCAGCGCCGGCAGGTATTCGTAGCGGTCGAGCGTGCTCTTGAGGTTGGCGGCATAGCGGTCGACCCGCCCCCCGGCGGCCTGCTGGGCCTGCGTGAGCCCCCGGTTCCACGCCACCACAAACGTGGTCGCGCACACCACGGCCATCACCACCACGAGCCCGAGCGCTACCAGCCACCAGAAGCCGCGTCGCGAGCCGGAAGCGCTGCTCAAAGAGAAATCGGGATCGGACATCGGCTGGAGGTCGGCGGCAGAGAGTGTTGCCGTGCCTTCCAAAGCCGTGCCTGCAGTCGGCATGCCGCCGAGGTGCTTCACGAGGTGCATCCCAAAAAAGAAGCGGGGCCGTCTGGAAGGACAGGCCCCGCAATCATACGCTTTGCGCTTTCAAGCGCCGGCGCCCGCAGGCGCCAGCCAGATTGGATCGATCAAACTGCCGGGGTGGCCGGCACGCGCTCATCGCTACGGTCGCCCGACAGCACGCGAGCCAGCTTGGCGCGATCCAGTTCACGTTCCCAGGCCGAGATCACCACGCAGGCCACGCCGTTGCCGGTGATGTTGGTCAGGGCACGGCATTCGCTCATGAAGCGGTCGATGCCGAGAATCAGCACCATGCCCGCCACCGGAATATCCGGCACCACGGCCAGCGTTGCGGCCAGCGTGATGAAGCCCGCACCGGTGATGCCCGATGCGCCCTTCGACGTCAGCATGGCAACGGCCAGGATGGTCAGCTGCTGCGTCCAGGTCAGCTCGATGTTCAGCGCCTGCGAGATGAAGATCACCGCCATCGTCATGTAGATGTTGGTGCCGTCCAGGTTGAACGAGTAACCGGTCGGAACCACCAGGCCCACCACCGACTTCGAGCAGCCCAGCTTCTCCATCTTTTCCATCAGGTGCGGCAGCGCCGATTCCGACGAGCTCGTGCCCAGCACGATCAGCAGTTCTTCCTTGATGTACGACACAAAGCGGAAGATGTTGAAGCCGACCAGCCGCGCGATGATGCCCAGCACCACCACCACGAAGATGATGGCCGTCAGGTAGAACGTACCGACCAGCTTGAGCAGCGGCACCAGCGAGATCACGCCGTACTTGCCGATGGTGAATGCCATGGCGCCAAAGGCACCGATCGGGGCCACGCGCGTGATGATGTGCACGATGCGGAAGAACACGTGCGCGACCTGGTCGATGAAGTCCGTGACGATCTGTGCACGGTCACCGATCGCCGAAAGCGCACCGCCAAACAGCAACGCGATCAGCAAAATCTGCAGGATGTCGCCCTTGGCAAAGGCGTCGACAACCGTGCTCGGGATGATGTTGAGCAGGAAGTCGACCGTGCTGGCCGAATGCGCCTTGGCGGCGTACTGGGCAACGGCCTTGGCGTCGATGGTGTTCACATCAACGTTGAAGCCCGAGCCCGGGTTGAAGATGTGGCCCGCGGCCAAGCCAATCACCAGCGCGAAAGTCGAGACGACCTCGAAGTAGAGCAGCGCCTTGCCGCCCACGCGGCCCACCTTCTTCATGTCGCGCATGCCGGCAACGCCGGAGACGACAGTACAGAAGATGATCGGCCCAATCACCATCTTGATCAGTTGGATGAAGCCATCGCCCAGCGGCTTCATCTTGACGGCAAGTGCGGGCGAAAAATGGCCCAGCAGAACGCCGATGACGATGGCCGCCAGCACCTGTACGTACAGGATTTTATAGAACGGTTTTTTCATGTCTTCCTCGAGTGTCACAGACCGGCCGTGCGCTCAACTGCTCGCCCGATCCGACCCGCCCTGGTGTGGTCTCTCTCCTGCCTCGATACGCCGATGTGTCCGGCGCCTCCCGCAGCAGGTTGCTCTTTATTGCAAGGGCTATGCCAACGTCAAACTCAAGCACTGGCGGCCCGCCAACCCTTGCCCCACCTTGGTGTGACTACGATGGCACCCGCCTCAGCCGTCGTCAATCCCGGAATCCGCGCACAGAAGGCGTCCAGACATCCGGAAAACGTGTTGCGACGCAGCATCGCGCCGTCGCGTCGCACCGGCATCCTGCGGGAACGGTGACATCGGGGCCGTATAATGCCGGCTCGTTACGCAAATCCACATGGGTGCGCGACGCCAGGAAGCCATTCGCATCCTGCCGCACGTGCCGTCACGCAGCCCTCCCAGCCTTCTCGGTCCGCCCATGAGCAGCCATTACAAGCACCACGTTTTCTTCTGCCTGAACGAACGCGAGGACGGCTCGCGCTGCTGTGCAGATTTCGGCGCGAAAGCCATGCAGGAATACGCCAAGAAGCGCTGCAAGGAACTCGGCATCAACGGCGAAGGCCGCGTGCGCATCAACAAGGCCGGCTGCCTGGACCGCTGCGAACTCGGTCCGGTCATGGTGGTCTACCCCGAGGCCGTCTGGTACACCTTTGTCGACAAGGAAGACATCGACGAGATCATCCAGAGCCATCTGGTTGAAGGCAAACTGGTCGAACGGCTGATGGTCGACCGCCCTGCCAACGCGTGAGCCTAGCTTTACTGCATCTGCTTTCCCCTTTTCCATGAACGTTCATACCGAAGAACGCCTGATTCCTGGCCCGGTCGGGCAGATCGACCTGTCGATCGACCAGCCGGACACCGCGCCGCGCGGCCTGGCGCTGATCGGCCATCCGCATCCGCTGTTCGGCGGCACCAAGGACAACAAGGTCGCGCAGACGCTGGCACGCACCTTCGTCGGCCTGGGCTATGTGACGGTGCGCCTGAATTTTCGCGGTGTGGGCAAGACCGAAGGCACGCACGACAACGGCATCGGCGAGCAGGACGACATGCTGGCCGTGCTCGACTGGATGCGTACGCAGACCGAATGGTCCGCCGACGTGGCCACGCTGCCGCTGGCGCTGGGCGGTTTCTCGTTTGGCAGCTTTGTCGTGTCGCAAGTGGCTCGCCGTCTGGCCGAAGCGGGCACGCCCGCCGAGCGTCTGGCGCTGGTCGGCACCGCCACCTCCCGCTGGGATGTCGCGCCAGTGCCGGCCGACACCATCATCATTCACGGCGAACAGGATGACACCGTGCCGCTGATCGACGTGCTCAACTGGGCGCGACCTCAGGAGCTGCCCGTGATCGTCATCCCGGGCGCCGATCACTTCTTCCACCGCAAGCTGCATCTGATCCGGCAGCTCATTACCGGCGCCTGGGCGCCGCAGCCGTAACACCAAACCCGTTGATTTTCCGGACGCCGCGCCCCCCCCCTTTTTTCTGGCAGGCGGCGCCATTGAACTCCAAGCAGACCGCAGGACCCGACATGCAGACCCGCTTCGCCCATTTCACGCCCCTCGCCTTCCATTCCGCCGCCGCAACCGCTGTAGCAGCCGCCGTGCTGGTCACCGCGTTGCCCGCCATGGCGCAACCGGTACCTGCCCCGCAGGTCGCGGCCCGCTCGTGGATGCTGACCGACGTGACCAGCGGCCAGGTACTCGGCGGCGCGAACATGGACGAACGCATCGAGCCCGCCTCGCTCACCAAGCTGATGACGGCCTATCTGGTCTTCGAAGCCGTGCGCGACGGCAAGCTCAAGTACGACCAGATGATCACGCCCACCGAGACCGTGCGCTCGGTCAAGACCGACGAATCGCGCATGTTCCTGCAAGCCGGCAAGCCGGCATCGGTGCGCGAGATGACGCAAGGCTTGATCATCCAGTCGGGCAACGATGCAGCCCTCGTGCTAGCCGAGGCGGTAGGTGGCACCGAGAGCAACTTCGTGATGCTGATGAACCGCGAAGCCGAGCGTCTGGGCATGAAGAGCACACATTTCGCGAACGCCGCGGGCCTGCCCGATCCGAATCACTACTCGACTGCACGTGATCTTTCGATCCTGACCGCGGCGCTGATCAAGGATTTCCCGCAGGACTACAAGTTCTACTCGCAGAAGGATTTCACCTATAACAACATCAAGCAGTCCAACCGGAACCGCCTGCTGTGGCTCGACCCGACCGTCGACGGCGGCAAGACCGGCCACACCAAGTCGGCTGGCTACTGCCTCGTCACCTCGGCCAACCGTCCGCTGCCGGATGTGCCGGGCGCCAACCGTCGCCTGCTGTCGGTCATCATCGGCACCAAGAGCGACGCTATCCGCACACAGGAGAGCCTGAAAGTCCTGAACTACGGCTACCAGTTCTTCGATACGGTGCGCCTGTACAAGGCCAAGGAAGCGCTGCAGACGCCCGACGTGTACAAGGGCCAGGCCAAAAACGTGAAACTGGGCGTGTCGGAAGACAAGTGGATCACGGTGCCCAAGGGCGCAGGTGCGCGCCTGAAGCCTGTGCTGGAGCGCAAGGACCCGCTGATCGCCCCGATCGCGCAAGGCCAGCAACTGGGCATGGTCAAGGTGATGGACGGCTCGACCGTGGTATCGGAGTTCCCGGTGGTGGCGCTCGAAGCCGTGCCGGAAGCCGGCTTCGTCGGCCGCACGATTGACGCGGTCAAGCTGTGGTTTAAAAAGAAGTAATCACCCCCATTTACTTCGACATGACCTCCTCTCACACCACCCCGCCGGGCCACATTCCGCCCGAACAGTCGCTGATCGAGTACCCGAGCGATTTCCCCATCAAGGTGATGGGGCCGATGCATGACGATTTTGCCGCGACCATTGTCGAGGTGGTCCGCCTGCACGATCCGGAGTTCCACGAAGGGCGCCTGGAAACACGCCCGTCTTCGAGCGGCAACTACCTGGGCCTGACGGTGATCGTGCGTGCGACGAGCCGCGAACAGCTCGACGCGCTGTACCAGGCGCTGACAAGCCACCCGATGGTGAAGATCGTGCTGTAACGCACCTCTGCGCCACCAGGCAGAAAGCAAAACGCCCCGGTCATGCCGGGGCGTTTGCTTTGTCAGCGAGTTTTTTTCGATGGCCAGGCTCAGCCCTTCGAGACGTGCCCCAGGCACACCGCGTTGTCGTTCATCAGCCCCGCCAGCTTGAGCTTGAACGCCGCAATCTCCGGCAGCAGCCACGTGCGGAACGCCTGCATCTTGGGCGTCTGCAGCGCGCTGTGCGGACACACGAAGTAGTAGTTCCACGGGCACGGGATCGTCGTCTCGAACAGGCGCACCACGCGACCGGTCAGCAGGTCATTGAAGGCCAACGTCGGGCGGATCAGTGCAATACCCTGCCCCGCTGCTGCTGCCTGCAACAGCAACGACGAATCCTGGAACATCAGCCCGCCGCGCGGCTCCACAAACCCCTCCACGCCGGCCGCATCGAACCACGGTTTCCATGCCTCGCCCTCGCTGCGCAGCAGGGTCATGCTCGCCATCTCGGCCAGCGTGCGCGGCAGACGTCCGCCGTTGAACGCGGGGCTGCAGATCGGGAAGAACACATCGTCGAGCAGCTTTTCCACGTACAGGCCCGGATAGTTGCCCGAACCCATGCGCAACGCCACGTCCACCTCTTCGCGCGCGAAGTCGACCAGTGCGGGGCTGGAGAATAGCTCCACCTCCAACTCGGGATGGCGCTCGATGAAGGTGCCGATGTGCGGCGTCAACCAGCGCGCGGCAAACGACGGCATCGTGCTGATGGCCAGGCGGTTATCGCGGTTGCCGGCGCGCAGTTGGTGCGTGGCCTGGGCGATCTGGTCGAGCGCCTCGCGCACGCGATCGGCATAGGCGCGGCCCGCGTGGGTGAGCATGACGCGCTTGCCGCGCCGTTCGAACAGCGGCACGCCCAGCTCGTCCTCCAGCGTGCGCATCTGATGGCTGACGGCACCGTGCGTAACGAACAACTCCGTCGCCGCACGCGAAAAACTCTCATAGCGTGCCGCCGCCTCGAACACCCGCAGCGCGCCAAGTGACGGCAAGCGCATCGGCTCGCGGATTTCAGTCATCTTTCCCTCCGGATTTTCGTAGCGCGGCGTGGTTTTTATGTGAGCTGCGCTATCAAGAAACGCAATATATATCGTTTGGTACAAGGCAACCAAGCGCCTAGAATTCCTTCAACGGCAAGGCCCCATCCCACTGCCGTGAAGGAGCCGATCATGAAAGCTGTACTAACAAAAATTGTATTCACTCTGCAGCCCGGCGAAGTGGTGGCATTGCGCATGCCGGCCAACCAGAATCTGCGCGTCGAAGAAGCCTACGGGCACGACGTATGGATCACACACGAGAACAAAGCCGGCGACGAATGGCTGCACGCGGGCGGCAGCGTTGCCGTAAAACGCGGTGAAGAAATCGTCGTCTCGGTAGACCCGAAAGCCCTCGGCCCAGTCGCATTGGCCGTGGAAGCCACCGACGGTCACATGCCGCGCCAGCCGTGGCACGTCACGAACGGATGGCGCCACACACTCGCCGCACTCGGCTGGAACGAGCACGCCGACACACCGGTCGTTGCCGCCTGAGCCCGAAACCTGTTCTTAGCCTCCTTTGCGGCATCTGCTGCAAAAGCCGACGCCGGCGCCGATGCCTCCCATCGCGCCGGCTTTTTTTTGCCCGACCCTGCGACCGAAGCGGGCAAAGGCACAGGGCGCCGTTAGCGGCCCTGCGCTACACTCGCGGGCATGATTCCGATTGACATCGTCGAGCGCGGCTTGCAGGACTACGCCGCCTGCTTCGACGAAATGCAGACAT
Organism: Ralstonia pickettii; assembly: GCF_000607165.1. Lineage (GTDB taxonomy): Bacteria > Pseudomonadota > Gammaproteobacteria > Burkholderiales > Burkholderiaceae > Ralstonia > Ralstonia holmesii. Next base: position 1,019,240 of record NZ_JFZG01000006.1, read on the forward strand.
TCACCGCGCAGCGGGGCCCCGATACGCCCGACACGATCTGGCTGGTCGAACACCCGCCGGTGTTCACGCTCGGCCTGGCCGGCGATCCGGCGCATCTGTTGGCTCCCGGCAACATCCCGCTGGTGAAAGTTGATCGTGGCGGCCAGATCACCTACCACGGCCCCGGCCAAGTCGTCGCTTACCTTTTGCTGGATTTGCGCCGACGCGGGCTGTTCGTGAAGGCGCTGGTCGACGCCATCGAGGCGGCCGTCATCGAGACGCTCGCCACGTATAATGTCGCCTCCGAACGCAAGGCTGGCGCCCCCGGCATCTACCTGTCGAGCGGGCCACATGCTGGCGCCAAGATCGCAGCGCTAGGCCTGAAGATCCGCAACGGCTGCAGCTACCACGGCGTGAGCCTGAACCTGGCGATGGACCTGTCGCCCTTCACGCAGATCAACCCGTGTGGCTATGCCGGCCTGGAAACCGTCGATATGGTGACCGCCGGCGCCCGTGATGCGTGCGGACGCGCCGTCGATGCGAACGACTGGCAACCCGTTTCCCGCGGCCTGGCCAATGCGCTGGTCGCCCAATTGCAGCAACGCGCGCAAGCGCACCCCGCCGAGGCCGCTACCGCATAGCGCCCTGAAATGCACGAGCCGCAAGCCCGTGCGGAGAACACGATGACCGATTCCGCCGCCGGCGCCACTGAAGTCGCCACCCCTGCCACCCCGTCGAACAAGCCGTACGACGCGACGGCCAAGCAGAAGTCGCTCGACAAGACCGCACGCATTCCCATCAAGATCGTGCCGGCCGAGAAGCTCAAGAAGCCGGATTGGATTCGCGTGCGCGCCGCCACCGGCAACTCGCGCTTCTACGAAATCAAGGACATCCTGCGCGCCAACAACCTCGTGACGGTGTGCGAAGAGGCAAGCTGCCCGAACATTGGCGAGTGCTTCGGCAAGGGCACGGCTACGTTCATGATCATGGGCGACAAGTGCACGCGCCGCTGCCCGTTCTGCGACGTCGGGCACGGCCGCCCAGACCCGCTCGACGTGAACGAGCCGGAAAACCTGGCCAAGACGATCGCTCAACTCAAGCTCAACTACGTCGTCATCACCAGCGTCGACCGCGACGACCTGCGTGACGGCGGCGCCCAGCATTACGTCGATTGCATCTCGCGTACGCGCGCCCTGTCGCCGGCCACGCGCATCGAAGTGCTGGTGCCGGACTTCCGCGGCCGCCTGGAGAAGGCGCTGGACATTCTGCAGGAATGCCCGCCCGACGTGATGAATCACAACCTCGAAACGGTGCCCCGCCTGTACAAGCAGGCCCGCCCCGGTGCGGACTACGCGCACTCGCTCAAGTTGCTGAAGGACTTCAAGGCCCGCAACCCGAACGTGCCGACCAAGTCCGGCCTGATGGTGGGCCTGGGCGAGACGGATGAGGAAATCCTCGAAGTCATGCGCGACATGCGCGAGCACGACATCGACATGCTCACGATCGGCCAGTATCTGGCGCCGTCGGGCCACCATCTGCCGGTGCTGCGCTACGTGCACCCGGACACCTTCAAGATGTTCGAAGAGAAGGCGTACGAGATGGGTTTCACGCACGCGGCCGTGGGCGCCATGGTGCGCAGCTCGTACCACGCGGATCAGCAGGCACACGAAGCCGGCGTGGTCTGATCACGAAGCAGAAACGCAGCACAAACAAAAAGGGCCTTGGGTTGTACCCCAAGGCCCTTTTGCTTTGATGCGGCTCGATCAGACGCGCGAAGCGCCATCCTTCGGATACGAGGCATCGCCGTTCCACGACAGATAGCCGTAGGTATCAGCTTGGCGATCAGCGCCCTGTGTGTAGACGTCGTACTTGGCGGCAGCGCCATCAGTGTACGGATCGGCCTTGGCGATTGCGCCATCGGTGTACGGGTCAGCCCTGCCGACAGCACCTTGGGTGTACGGATCGAAGCGGTCGTTCTTCCACGACAGGTAGCCGTAGGTATCGGCTTGGCGATCGGCGCCTTGGGTATAGACGTCGTACTTGGCGGCAGCGCCCTGGGTGTACGGATCAGCCTTGGCGACAGCGCCTTGCGTGTACGGATCAGCACTGCTTTGGACGGCAGCGGCGGCCGGTTGGGCCGACAGCAGCGCTGCGGAAGCCGAAACCGTGGCCACCAGGGCCAGCAGAGCGTTACGGGAGAAAGCGGTTGCGAGACGGGTGTTCATGATGGGCTCCTGATCTGTCTGGATATTCGGTTGCGCTCAGTTCGTTGCGCTTGTGATCAGAATAGATCGTTGCCCATGATGAATAAATACTCAATTTAAGAAAATACTGTTCTTCATACATCAACAATTGTTCAGCACCCGTGCCGGAAAAAGAGACTCTTGAGCCATATATCTAGCGGCGATCCCAAATCGGTCCCGCAAAAAAACCGCGTACGTAGACGCGGTTTTAACCGTGAGGGGCGAACCTACTGCTGCGCGGGATGCCCCGGGCGCGGCGCGCCAGCGGGTTCCGCTACCGGCCGCCCCGCTTGCTTATTCCGCCACCAGCCCATCAGCGTCAGCGCCAGCCAGAAGAACTGGGTGAGAAACGACGCGAGATTGAACGCGCCCATCAGCGAAATCAGGATGCAAATCGGTCCAAGCAAATTGAGGCGAACGGCAAATGCGCCGGTCGGCGGCTTATGCAGGACCTGCACGCCAAAGTGCGCAGAAACATAAGCGGCGACGCCGACCAGACCGACAACGTCGGTAAAACCCAGGGAGGCCATGGTGTGTGCTTTGAAAGCAGAGGTTGTGGAGAAAGGGTTGCAGGTAGCGCGCCGTCGCCTGCCGCTCAGTACTTGGCCGTCAGCTTGAGGGCGACCGTGCGTCGGCCGAGCGTCATGCGATCAGTGCCGTTGCGCACGGAGACCTGACGGGCGTAGGCAGATGCGTCCGCACCGGTCAACGCAGCGGACAGCGTCAAGAACTTGTTGATGGGGCGCGAGAGTTCAATGCGGTAGTCAGTGAAACTGAACGCGCTGTGGTTGCGCACGTGCTCGTGGCCAATATGCAGGCCGAGTGTGAAGTCGTTGGGCAAGGGCACGGCCCAGTTGGCTTCGGCGTAGGTGGAACCGCGGCTGCCGCGATCGATGCCGTCGGCCAGCGAATTGCCATCGAAGCCGAAGTAGTTCGACAGGGATGTCCACAACTTGACCGACACGCCGCGCCAGCCGGCGCCGACCATCCATTCCGTGTAGTCGTAGCCCGTGCCGGGGCCGCCGCCGACCGCCTTGTCGTAGCGGGCACCGGGGTACCAGTAGCGGTAGAGCCCGGTGGTCAACTCGACGCCATGCGCAACGGTGGTGGCATAGCCGAGGTAGGTATCGATCTCGGCATGTGCCCCTGCAATGACGTGATCGCTGACCTGGGAACCCCATGCACCGGCATAGAAACCGCTCGGTGCGGTGTAATCGACGCCGGCCTGCAGGGCAGGTTTTCCCCAGGTCTGGTGCAGGCCGCGCGAGACGTATTGCGAGACAACCGATGCATTGGCCGACCAGCGCTTGTCCTCGCCGGCCGGCACGTCATCCGCCAGTGCGGGCAGGGCAGCAGCGCACGCCGCCGCCCCACCCAGCATTGTCGCGACCTTGCGCCAGCGCATCACGCCACCACCAGTTCACTGGCGACCAGCGGTTTGGCCGGCGCCTGCAGCGGCGATTTGCCATGCACATAGAACGCCGCATCGGAGCGAGCGAGCGGCGCCACACCGCGAATGCGGTCGGCAATCTTCTCGGCCATCATGATCGTCGGCGCATTCAGGTTGCCGGTGACGATGCGCGGCATGATCGACGCATCGACCACGCGAAGTCCGTCGAGTCCATGCACGCGGCCCTCGTTGTCGACCACGGCCATCGGGTCGTCTGCGGGCCCCATCTTGCAGGTGCAGGACGGATGGAGTGCGGTCTCGGCGTGATGGCGTACGAAGGCATCGATCTCGGCATCGGTCTGCACGCTCGGACCGGGGCTGATTTCGCGACCGCGGTATTGATCGAAGGCACGCTGCGCGATGATGTCGCGCGTGATGCGCACACCGGCACGGAACTCGCGCCAATCCACATCGTGCGCCATGTAATTGAAGAGGATGCGCGGCTTGTCACGCGGATCGCGCGAGGCGAGCTTCACGTAGCCCCTGGATGGCGAACGCATCGAACCCACGTGGCACTGGAACCCATGCATCTTCACGGGGTTGCTGCCGTCGTAGTTCACGGCCAGCGGCAGGAAGTGGTACTGAATGTTCGGCCACTCGAAGCTGTCATCGCTGCGGATGAAGCCGCCCGCCTCGAAGTGGTTGCTGGCGCCGGGGCCAGTGCCGTGCATGTACCACTCCAGGCCGACCTTCGGCTTGTTGTACCAGAGCGTGTTTTCGTAGATCGACACCGGCCGGATGCACTCGTACTGGATGTACATCTCCAGGTGGTCCTGCAGGTTCTCGCCCACGCCCGGGAGGTGCGCGACCGAGTGGATGCCCATCGCGCGCAGGTCATCCGCATTGCCCACGCCCGAGCGCTGCAGCAACTGGGGCGAAGCGATAGCGCCACTGGTGACGATCACCTCGCGGCGCGCACGCCATGTTTCGCGCTTGCCATCCATCAGCGCTTCGACGCCCACGGCACGCGTGCCATCGAAGATCACGCGATCGGCCAGCACGCGTGGCAGCACGGTCAGCGTGGACCGTTTGCGCGCATTGTCGAGGTAGCACAGCGATGTACTGGCACGTCGACCCTTGGCGGTCACGGTGCGATCCATCGGGCCCAGACCTTCCTGGCGATAGCCGTTCAGATCGTCCGTAGCCGGGATGCCGGCTTGCTCACCGGCTTCGATAAAGGCGTGGAACAGCAGGCTGTTGTCGTGCTTGGGCGTGGTGACCTGCAGCGGGCCAGCGTCGCCGTGCCAGTCGTTGGCGCCCTTGTCGTACGTCTCCGATTTGCGGAAGTACGGCAGGCAGTCGGCATAGGTCCAGTCGTCCAACTGAAAATCGCTCGCCCAGCGCTCATAGTCCATCGCGTTGCCGCGAATGAAACACATGCCGTTGATGAGCGACGAGCCGCCCAGCCCCTTGCCGCGGCCTTGCGACATGCGGCGGTTATTCATGTGCGGCTCGGGCTCGGTTTCGTAGGCCCAGTTGTACGCGGTGCCCTGCAGCGGATACGCCAGTGCCGCCGGCATCTGCGTGCGGAAATCCCAGCGATGGTCAGGGCCGCCCGCTTCGAGCAGCAGCACGGTCACGTCCGGGTCTTCAGTGAGGCGCGCAGCCAGCACGCAGCCGGCAGAGCCCGCGCCCACGATGATGTAGTCGTATTCCTGTACGGTGTTTGTGGTCAAAAGATGCCCTCCCGTTCTTACGCAGCGTCCGCGCCGAACCAGCCCATCGGCTGCGGAGCGAGGTTGATGTAGCTGTGCTTGAGTTCGGTGTACTCGTCCAGTCCGCCGCGGCCCAGTTCGCGGCCGATGCCGCTGGCCTTGTAGCCGCCCCACGGTGCCTCGGGAAAGTACGGGTGATAGTCATTGGCCCACACGGTGCCGAAGCGCAGTGCGCGGGTCACACGGTTGGCGCGGTTCAGGTCGGCCGTCCACACGGCGCCGGCTAAACCGAACGGCGTGGCGTTGGCGCGGCGCACGGCTTCTTCTTCGGTGGAAAAGCGCTCAACGGTCAGCGCCGGGCCGAAGATTTCTTCGGTGGCGATCTTCATGTCGTCGCGCACATTGGTCAGCACGGTCGGCTCCAGCCAGAAGCCACGCTGGAATGCCTCGCCTTCCGGTGCCTTGCCGCCACAGCGCAGCACAGCACCTTCCTGCACGCCGGCCTGGATCATGTTGATGATCTTCTGGCGCTGGAAGGCGGATTGCACCGGGCCCATCTCCGTGCCTTCAGCGAAGCCATTGCCCACGCGGATGCGTTTGACGCGCTCGACCAGCGCATCGACAAAGCGGTCGTGGATACCGTCTTGCAGCATCAGGCGCGATCCGGCCGAGCACACTTGACCCGCGTGGAAGAACGCCGCGTTGACCGCGTAATCGACGGCGGTATCGAAGTCCGCATCGTCGAAGATGATGTTCGGGTTCTTGCCGCCCAACTCCAGGCCGATCTTCTTGAAGTTGCCGATGGCCGCGCTCATGACCGCCGCGCCGGCAACCGCGCCGCCCGTGAACGACACGAGATCCACGTCCAGGTTGCGCGACAGCTCGGCACCGGCTTCACCCGCGCCCGTGACGAGGTTGAACACGCCCGCCGGCACGCCGACCTCAACCAGCAGCTCGGTAAAGCGGTGCGTGGTCAGCGGCGTCAGGTTGCTCGGCTTGACGATGACGGTGTTGCCCGCGCCCAGCGCCGGCGCGATCTTCCAGGCGGCTTGCAGCAGCGGGTAGTTCCATGGCGTGATGAGGCCGCACACGCCCACCGGCTCGCGCAGCGTACGGCTGATGACGGTGTCCGGTGCCTCGTTGATGAGGCCGGATTCCGTGGCGACCAGGCCCGCGAAGTAGCGGAACGTCGCGGCAATGCCGTCCATGTCCCAGCGGCTTTCGATGATGGTTTTGCCGGTGTTGAGCGATTCGAGCGTCGCCAGGTTCTCGGCGTCGGCGTCGATGGCGTCGGCAATCCGGTTGAGCAGGCGTGCACGCTCGCGCGGGCCGGTCTGGCGCCACGGGCCTTCGTCGAATGCGCGACGGGCGGCGGCGATGGCGCGCTGCGCATCGGCCACGGAGGCGTCGGCCGCCTGCGTCAGGACGTTTTCGGTGGCGGGATCGACGATGTCGCGGTACACGCCGCCTTCGGGCTGCACCCACTGGCCGTCGATATAGAGATCAAGACGGGGAGCCAGTGCGGCGGAACGGAAATCGGTGGAAAGGGAAGCTTGCGTCATATCCAGTACCCCTGTGGATGATGGGCGCGCAAAGAAGTCGGCGCCCGAAATGCCGGCACCGAGGCGTCTTGTCAGACACCCATCCGATGCGGCGACCCTGAAATTCACTGATGGTGTTTTTATTTACCTTTGGAGAATTTTCGACTAGTCTAGAAAAAATTAGTTGCACCAGGCCAATCGTTATGACCTAACGCTGCAATTTATCGATAAATTCTCGCTATTTTTGTCACGCTATACTGTCGCGAATCACTTCCAGTCAATCCGCCCCCATGACCGCCGCAGCACTTCCGCCGTCCGACGGCCCACTTGATGACGACAGCTTTGCTGGCCGCCTTAAAGGCGTGCTGACGCGCGGTCGCATCCAGCTCAAGCAAGTGGCGGCGGCGCTGGGCGTGTCACCGTCTGCCGTCCATAAATGGACGCGCGGCGGCGAGATCGAATACGCCAACCTGCTCGCGCTGGCGCGCTTCCTGAACGTGAACTGGCTCTGGCTGCGCTACGGCGACCGGGCTCTGGCCGACCTGGAAGCCAGCCTGGCCACCGACGCCCGCGCCCGCGAAGGCCGCCAGAAGCACATCGCCGCGATCATGGAAAGTGAGGCGCGCATGACCTTCGCGCAGGAGATTTCCGGCGTGGTTACGTGGGAGTGGAACCTGCTGACGGATGCGGTGGCGTATTCGCCGAATGTCGCGCGCCTGTTTGGACGGCCGATCCGCACGCTGGAGGATTTCTGGCAATGCGTCGTTGCCGAAGACGTGCCGGGTGTGCAGGCGGCAATCGCTCAGAACCTGACCGCGGGCGGCGTCTACGCCCATGAATTCCGCATCGCACCGGCACCCGACGTGGTGCGCTGGATCGTCTCACGCGCCACGCTCGTGCGCGACGCACAGGACCGGCCGGTCAAAATGATCGGCCTGAGCCTCGATACCACCGAGCGCCACACGGCCGAAGCCGCGTTGCGTGATTCAGAGGCGCTGCTGGCCAAGGCGCAGCAGATCGCCCACCTCGGCAGTTGGATCTGGGAACCCGGCAGCGACGCCTGCCGCTGGACGGATGAGGCCTACCGCCTCTTCGGCTGGGCGCCGCAAGTCACGCCGGTGACGATGGCTCGTTATCTGGACGCCATCGTTCCCGCAGACCGCGCCCGTGTGCAGGCCGTGTTGGATCGGGCCGTCGCCTCACGGCAGCCGTATCGCGTCGAATACACCATCACCCTGCCCGATGGCACGCGCCGCCACCTTCGTGAGGAAGGCGAGGCGCAGGACCCTTCCGCGGCCACGCCCACGATGATCGGCGCGGCGCAGGACATTACCGCGCAAGTGCAAGCGCAGGCCGCGTTCCGTGACAGTGAGTCCAAACTGCGCACGCTGTTCGAGCAAGCACCGATCGGTATCGCGCAGGTCAGCCTGGAAGGCCGCTGCCTGAGCGCCAACCCGTGGTTGTGCAAGCTGCTGGGCCAGTCCGAAGCGGCGCTGCAGCAACGCACGCTGCTGGACCTCACGCACCGCAGTGACCTCGCACGCCATCTGCGCCAATACGGCGAGTTGCTCGCCGGGACGGTGCCCACGTATGCGCTCACGCTGCAGTTGGTACGCGGCGACGGCTCGGCAGTGCCGGTGCGCATGACCACGTCCTTGGCACGCGACCCGGCCACAGATGCCCCGCTGCACATGATCACCGTGGTCAATACGGTGCCCGAGGCGGGCGCGTCCTAGCCTACGGCGTCAACTGACGTCGCGAACGTCAACGCCTGACATTTCCAATCCATCACGATTTTTCCGGCACGCCTGGAGGGCCGGCATAGACTCCAAAGAACTATTAGTTAATTTCTTAACCTCCAGTAACTAGGGCGTCACACGCGTTTTCCCTGCACCTGGCGCCTACAGAACAAGGAGATCGGTTTTGGCCTCTTCCTCCGCCGCCCGCGCGGCACATCATCAACGCACTCTGCAATGGGGCTACCGCTGGGCGCTATGGGCGGCCATCCTCTGGGGCGCCTGGTACGTGCCGGGCACGGCTGTCTGGCATGAATCTCCGTTTGCCACGATGGACCTGTCCGATCCGCGCGCATTCCTGGTCTGCGCGGCCGTCATCACGGCGTTCCATAGCGTCATGGTGACGGTCTTCCAGTGGGTGTGGCTCGGCTCTCTCGGCAAGCTGGGCGATTACTTCCGCACCATCGGCCAGTTCCGCAAGATCTCGCGCTGGTACTTCATTGCGGCAGTCGTCGGCGGGCTGATGGCCAACTTCGGCTCGTATCTGGCGATGGGCTATGTCGGCGCCGTGTTCGCGGCAGTGGCCGGGCTGCTGTATCCGGTGGTGGGCGCGACGGTCGCCAAGCTTTGGTACAACGAGCGCATCACCGCGCGGGCGGCAGTGGGCATCGCCATCATCATCCTGGGCGGCGTGGCGATCTACGCGCCGGCATTGATGGCCGAATCGCACAGCGGCGGCAATCAGTGGATCGGCTACCTGGGCGGCGCCATGGCGGCGATCGGCTGGGGCCTGGAAGGCGCGATCGTGGGCCGTGCCATGGACGTGACCGACCCTGACTGCGGGGTCTCCATCCGCTACACCGCCGAGGCCATCTATTGGGTCGTCCTCATCCTGCCGGCCATCGCCCTGTTTGCGCATGTGCCTGTGCCGGTAACGGAGATTGCCTCAGGCATTGTCCACAGCAAGGCGCTGCTGTGGCTGGTCGTGGGCGGCGTCACCTTCTCGTTCTGCGCGGTGGCCTGGTACAAGTCGTTCCCGCTGATCGGCGTGGGGCGCGGGCAAGCGCTGGGCGCGTTCTACGCGATGTTCGCCACCCTCTTCACCGCCATCTTCACGCTGCAGTTTCCGGAGTGGTACTTCCTGATCGGCCTGGCGCTGGTGATCTTCGGCGGCTTCGTGATGGTGTCGGAGCGCTCGGAAAACCTGGAAGTGATCCGCGGCGGTGCCACCCCTGCATCCACGGAGACGCACGCATGAAACTGCACACGAAGGGCTACATCCTGCAACTGCTTGCGGGCAACGACACGCTGTGGGACAGCGACATCGCCCATCGCACCTGCATCGAATACTGCAAACCCGAAGACGAATACTGGACGGGCAGCATCCGTGCCATCCTCGCGGATCTCTACTCCGGCGGGCTGGTGCAAACGGCTGAAGACACGCTGGACGAAGCCACGGGCAAGGTGCACTTCCGCTACGCCATCACCGATTTTGGCCGTCAACGCATGGCCGACACCGGCCTGCTCGACCTCGAACCGAAGGAGACCACGCAATGACCGATTACTGGGGCTATCCGTTTGCCGATGTGTTGGCGATCGTGGTGATCGTCGGGCTGAGCGCACTGGCGCTGTATCAGGCACGCACGTACACGAAGCAGCTCTGACACTGGAGCATCAAAAAAGAAAAACGGCCCGCCGGCAGACCACGCCGGCGGGCCGTTTTTACTTGGATACCGCTTATGCGCTCAGCGCCGGATCGGACACACTGACGCGGCCGGTCTCAACGTGACCGGCGAGGCGGCGCTCGAAGCCGGCATCGGTGCTGGCCGTGACGGTCAAGTCGTACCAGGCGTACTGGCTGCGCAGGTCGAGGTACACCGACGCATCGTCACCGCCGCGCACTTCGCGCTGCACGCTCTCGCCCGTGTACGCGCTCTTGATCGTGAAGACCGTGGGCGCGCGGCCGTGGTTGATGAGGCGCAGTTGCAGGTTGCCGTTGGCCACGTCGTAGCCCTCCTTCACTTCCAACGCACGGCCATGCGGGCGCAGCAAGCCCGACAGCGCGAGCTTGCCTGCAAAGCGTCGCAGGAAGCCGTTCGGGCCGTGCACCGTGAAGTCGTACGCGCCACCGGCGTTCACGGCCAGCTTGTCCGACAGGCGCTTGCCTGCTTCCACCGTGTAGGTGCGCGGCGCATCGGTGCTGCCCGCGGTGTAGACGAGGAAGGCCGCACCCACGTCGCCGGTGTTCACGAATTCCAGTTGGAACTTGCCGGCCGCCTCATCCTGGCGGCCGCGCACGAACAGTTCGTACGGCAGGGCGCGCGACGGGCGCACACCGGTTTCCTGCTTCGGCACGGCCTGCACCAGCGGCGGCAGCGGCACGTAGCTGGCGTGGCGCAGCTTGTCCTTCGGCACGTAGGCGGCGGTGCTCGGCAATGCAGGCACCACCTCGTTGGGCGTAGCAAAGTTGAACGCAGACGTCAGATCACCGCACACGGCGCGACGCCACTTCGAGATGTTCGGCGACTTCACGCCGTGCGTGCGCTTGAAGCGTTGCTCGATGAAACGGATGATCGATGTGTGGTCGAACGTTTCCGAGCACACGTAGCCGCCCTTGGACCACGGCGATACCACCAGCATCGGCACGCGCTGGCCCAGGCCGTAGCTGCCGGCACCGTACGTGCTGTTGCCCGGAAAGTATTCGCCCGTGGTGTCGACCGTCGACAGCCCATTGCTGCCCGACGAGGCAAACGGCGGCACGAGGTGGTCGAAGAAGCCGTCGTTCTCGTCGTAGGTGATGAACACCGCGGTCTTGCTCCACACCTCGGGGTTGGAGGTCAGGACCTGCAAGACCTGATCGATGTACCAGGCGCCGTAGTTGGCCGGCCAGTTCGGGTGCTCGGAGAAAGCCTCGGGCGCGGCAATCCACGACACCTGCGGCAGCGTGCCGTTCTGCACGTCGCGCTTGAGGATATCGAAGTAGCCGTCGCCGGCCGCTGCGTTGGTGCCGGTGCGCGCCTTATCGTACAGCGGGTTGCCGGGCTGCGCGTTCTGATACTGCTTGAAGTAGAGCAGCGAGTTGTCGCCGTAGTTGCCGATGTAGGCGTCGCTCGTCCAGCCCCAGGAGCCGGCCGCATCGAGGCCCGTGCCGATGTCCTGATAGATCTTCCACGAGATGCCGGCGGCTTCCAGCACTTCCGGATACGTCGACCAGCCGTAGCCGGCTTCTGCGTTGTCGATCACGGGGCCGCCGCCGACGTTGTCGTTGCCGACATAGCCCGTCCACATGTAATAGCGGTTCGGGTCGGTCGACGTGGGCGTGGCGCAGTGATAGGCGTCGCAGATGGTGAAGGCGTCAGCCAGTGCGTAGTGGAACGGAATGTCCTGGCGGGTGAGATACGCCATCGTCGTGGTGCCCTTGTGCGGGACCCAGCCGTCGTAACGCCCGCCATTGACGGCGAGGTGGGTGTCGTTCCAGCCGTGCGGCAGGTCTTGCAGGAACTGCAGGCCCAGATCCGGCGCGCTCGGGCGGAACGGCAGGACTTCGCCCACGCCGCCGGCCATCGGCTGGTGCCACACGCTCTTGCCCGTCGGCAGCGTGACGGTGCGCGTATCGCCGTACCCGCGCACGCCCTTGAGCGTGCCGAAGTAATGATCGAACGAGCGGTTCTCCTGCATGAGGATCACGATGTGCTGTACGTCTTCGATATTGCGGTGCGCGTTATGGGCGGGAATCGCCAGCGCCTGGCGAATGCCTTCGGGCACCGCGCCCATGGCTGCGGATGCAGCAGCCAACTGGGCGGCGGAGCGGAGAAAACCACGGCGACTGTTGGAGGTCATGTTCTCGTCCTGATGTCTGTGTATTTGGGGGGTGGTGGGGGGGGGGACAACACGGGGCAGCGACTGACTGAACGCAACGCGCAAAGTCAGTCGACGGTATGAATCACAGGCGGTGCCAAGACGTTTTGCGAGGCAACGGCGGGCGGCGGCGAGGCGGGCGGCACGGAAGCCGGCGCGCGCACCACGGCAGGCACATGTGGGTCAGAAGCATCGCAACCGCTCAACACGAGCGCGAACAGCACAGCCGCACCCGCCACAAACGCAGGCACGCGGCGTGAAGCGCTGGCATTTCGGTTGGCAGACACAGATGACCTCCAGATGACCTCGGCGAGCCTGACTGTGCTGCGCGCGCTGTCTACTCACCACGCGCTAAGGTAGAAAGGATTCATGTCGGTTACGTGACGACGGCACGCGCCGGCTCCATCACCCGAGCTCGCAGATTGATGGAATAGTGTTGCAAGTGCGAATCATTCTCATCTACACTGCAGCGCACCAAATGGCGCCACCGTGCAGCCGATCAGGCTGCTTGCATTGCGCACATACCGAGAAGAACGAGCCTCCCTTGCAGCTTCCCCATGGGAGCGCTGCATTCCCGCCTGTCTCTGAAGCGGCCCCTACATCAGGACCCCTTGTGCTGCAGGGTCGAGCCCCGCTCGCCTGCACACGCTCATGTCCCGTAGGAGCCCTCATGCAACGTCGATCCGATACCGCCGCCAAGACCCAAACCGCACCCGCAGCTGCGGCCGGCAACTTCCGTCTTGAATCCATTCCCGCGCTGCTCGAAGTTGGCGTGCAGGCCGAGCATTGGTCAGCGGCACAACAACTGGCACGGCGGCGCGTGCTGTCGCGCCTGCTGCAGGCGCTGTTTCGTGAAGCGCTGCTCAATGCCGACCAGCTCATCGCCGATACACGCGCCGATGTGACGTTGCTGCCGATCTGGCAGCAGCGCGTGCTGTTGCGTTTCACTGGTTTGCGTCCGGGCGCGCTCGGCAGCTGGACATTGACCGGTGATATCGCCGTGCTGGCGCACGAGCGCCCGCCGGCACCCATTGAACGTCCGTCCGCCCTGCTCAACTGGCTCGCGCCCATGCTGGACATTGGCGATGCCACCGACGCCCACCGCCTGGCCGCCATTGCCCGGCTCGCGACGGAACTGGACAACAGCCAGGACAACGACACGCTGTGCCAGGCCTATCGACTGGCCTGGGGCGAGCGTCTCGCTACCGAGCACCGCACCGCAGCGTGCCAAGACGCGCTGGCCCTGCTCTGCGGCGATGGCACGCCGTACGCCCTGGCGCGTACCGAACAGTGGGGCACTGGCGGCCACCCATGGCATCCGGCCTACAAGACTCGGATGGGCCTCGCGCCTGAACAGGTCATCGCGCTCTCACCGGAGTTCGAAGCGCAGGTGCCTATCGGCTTGGTGGCCGTCGCGGCGCATCGGCTGCAGGTCACCACGATGGACGGTGTGCAGCCGTACGCCGACTGGTTCGCGGCAACCTTCCCCGACGCGATGGCGGCGTTTCGCAAAGCCTTGCTGGCACGCCAGCTCGCGCCCGAAGCGTGGCTGCCGCTGCCCGTACATCCGTGGCAGCGCGACACGACGCTCGGCGAAACCTTCGCAGCTGAATTCGCCGCCGGCGAATTGATCAATCTGCCGGATATCAGCATTGCCGCCCGTCCGACGATGTCATTTCGCACTGTGGCCGCGACCGACGCGCCGGGCGGCCCGATGCTCAAGCTGCCGGTCAGCATGCGGCTGACCAGCGTTGAGCGCACCGTATCGCCCAAATCGGCAGTGATGGGGCCGCGCGTGAGCGCCCTGCTGGAACGCATTCTTGCGACCGACGCGGGATTGGCGAGCGCTCTGTCGATCGTGCCTGAACGCCATGGCATCCACGTGGCTGGCACGGATGACGATCGCGCCCGGCATCTGTCGATGATCGTGCGCGACAACCCGACCACGCGCGTTGCCGGGATCGCGCGGCTACTGCCAGTCGGCGCCCTCTTCACGCCGGACTTCACCGCCGACATGACGCACACAGACACACCCGTGCTGCTCGACACCGTGCTGGCGCGCCAGGCCGACGGCACGCGCGCCGAGCGGGCAGCGCGTTTCTTCGACGCGTACCTGCGCGTCGCCATTCCGGCCATCGTCGGCCTCTATCTGCGTTACGGCATTGCTCTGGAGGCGCATCAGCAGAACACCTTCGTCGTCATCGACGAGGCCGGCATGCCGGTGCGGCTGGTGGTGCGAGACTTTGGCGACGTGAAGATCGCGTTGCCGACGCTGCAGGCACAGGGCTTTTCGATCGAGCCGTTCCGTGCCGGCCACACCACGTATCCCGATCGGGACATTCCGCGCAAGAAGCTCATCCACGCCTTCCTGCTGTGCCATATCGGTGAACTAGCCCTGGCGCTGTTTCCCGAGCACGGTAGCGCCGTCGGGCTGCACCAATGGCATGACGCCATGCAGGCCGTGTTTGAAGCCAACCGCGCAGCGCTGGATGCCGACACCTGGGCGCGCGAGCGCTACGCGCTGCTCGAAGCACCGTGGACGTTCAAGACGTTCGTCCGCATGCGTCTGCGCGACCAGTCCGACGACATGCACGCCGCGCTGCCCAACCCGCTGGCTGCAGCCGCTCGCGCATGAACCCGGCAACGACTGTGGACGCGTGGCGGGGGGCCATCCGGTGGCTCCTCGTCATCCAGGCCCTTTCAATGGGCGCGATGGAAATGACGGGGCCGTTCTGGCCGCTGTTCCTGCGTGAGCTGTCGCCGGTGCCGCACGTGCCGTTCGCGTGGGTGGCGAGCGCAGCGTACTTTGCGCCGATGGCCGCCACGCTCGTCACCGCGCCATGGTGGGGGCGCCTGGCCGACCGTGTCGGGCCCAAGCCGATGATCCTGCGGGCGCTGGTCGCGCTGGCCGCGTCACAACTGTGGTCGGTCTATGCAGACTCAGCAGCAAGCGTGCTGCTGGCGCGCACGGTGCAAGGCGGGCTGGCGGGCTTTCTGGCCGCCGCCCAGATCTACGCCATGCGCGTGGCGCCGGCCGACATGCGCCGGCGAGTCTTCGCCGATCTGCAGACCGTCACGGCGTGCGGCAGCTTCATGGCCCCGCCGGTTGGTGCGTGGCTCGTGGGGTGGATGGGCTTTCGCATGGCCAACACGGCGGGCGCGGTCGTGATCCTGGCGTGCATTCCGCTGGCGATGGTCTGCCTGCCCGCGATCAAGCCCGCCGCGCAGTCCGTAGACGAGCCGGACGCCGATGCTCGCCAGGCACGTCACGCTCCGCTGGGCGCCCTGGTGATCGGCCTGTTGCTCGGCACAGTGGCGGTGCAGGCGGCACGCGTCATGCCGCAAGGCTTCCTCGCGCCGTATATCACCGAGACGCTGCATGGCTCGGTGATGCTGGCCGGTCTGGCGTACAGCGCCACGGCCGCGACACTGGCGCTGTCTGCGCGCTGGTGGGCAAAGCGGTTTGCGGGCCTGCCCGTGCACGTCACGCTAGGGCGCGTCTGCGCATTGACCGCCGTCTGCGGCCTTACTGCGCTCTGGCAAGGCGTTGCTCAGGGGGAAGCCGCGTTCATCGCTGCGCGCCTGGCGTGGGGTCTGTGCCTGGGCGGCCTGCTACCGGTCCTCAACAGCCTGGTGGCAGAAACCAGCCCGGAAGATCGTCAAGGCTTTGCTTTGGGGTTGTGCAGCAGTGCAGCCAAGGGCGGCGCGCTCATCGGCCTGGGCGTGGCGGCGTTGTCGACGGGCCTGTTCGGATGGCGTGCGGGCTTTGTCGCCATGACCGCCATGTACCTGGCGGCACTGCTTGCCCTGCTGGTCATACGCCGCGCAGCCTCACCACACGCAGCATCGGCGGTGGGGCAGACTCAACGCGCCTGACGTCCGGCGCGCCGCTGCAGCTGTGTCTGCTCGGCGCGCCAGGCGAGGTAGCCGAGGCCGAGAAACGGCCACAGCCAGCCGATCCATTGAGAAAGGCTGTTGAAGTGGACGAAGCGCCCCAGCCGCCAGCTTTGCGCCGACACCCACGAATATGGGCTCGGCGGCAGCACGTTGGACAGGATGATCAGCGCGATCAGCAGGGCCATGGCCAGCGCACCGCGCAGCCAGCGCGGCAGGCGCACCAGCAGCACCAGCACCAGCGAGCCGACGACCAGCCCGAAACGCGCGCCAGATGAAAGCCAATCCCACGCGCCGCCCAGCGGAAACTGCAGCACCGTCGCCCCCGCCTTCACCAGCAGCGCGCCGGCCAGCAACGCGGCCAGCAGGCGCAGCATGGGCGCCCCGCGGCGCATGGCCACGCTGGCCAGCAGCCCCGTGCCGATCCAACTGCAAGCGGTGATGAGGGCTTCCAGCAGTTCCTGGCGCTGCAGCGCTTCCGGGTGCGCCGTCAGCTTGTCCTGCCAGTCGAACAGCTCCGGAAACCAGCCGTTGAGGAAATTGACGACAAACGCATCCGGCGATGGATCGAGCAGGATGCTGCGGATCACCCCGCCCATGCTGAAGAGAAATTCCTGCGGAAAAATCTGCGCAAACGGCCATACCAGCATCAGCAGGATCGCAAAGGTCGCATGCGGCTCGAACCAGCGGCGGCGCAGGCGGCGCAGCCCGCCCCGGTCGATCAGCCGCGCAGCAAACGGCAGCATGACGATGCTGCCCAGCAGCGCGCCCAGCGTATTCGTCGCCAGATCGACGTTGGAGGATACGCGCGTGGGCAGATAGGTCTGGATCGCTTCCATGGCGCCCGAGAGCAGCAACCCCGCCAGCAGGGCCAGCAACACCGCACGCCAGCCCGTGATGCGCGGGTGCAGCGCCAGCACCGTCAGCATGCCCAGCGGCATGTAGCCCCACACGTTGGTGAGCAGGTCGAAGCCGGTGTTGTAGCGCGGCAGCGGTGCGCTCAGGAAGGCAAACGGCGACACGCCGGTGTCCGTCCAGCCGGCAAACGGATACAGGCTGGCGTAGACGACCAGCAGCACGAACCACCCCAGCCCGGCGCGTGCAAGCGGCGAGTGGCGATGCGGAGTGGGTGCGGCGGGTTGCGAGTGGAAGTCCGTCACCGGAAGAAGCAGCTATCTATCTAGGAGGAGGAGCGGACATGCCCGGAAGAAGCCGCCCATGATAGCGTCCGATGCCGCTCTTCACGGATGGTTCCTCCATCCGGTGGAGAGGTCGAGGTATCAGCGCCGACGCGTGCCAAATGCAGCACCGGGCGTTGCAGGCACGGCCGAGGTTGACGCCGCCAGAGGCAAACCTGCCACCCAGTCGAGCACCTCGCCGATGGCCTTGTCTGACGCCTGCGTGAGCGCCGTCACCCCACCCGCAGCGTCAGGGCTGGGCGCAGGCGCATCGGCCTGCACCACGCGCTGGTCGATCACCCCGCGCGCCAGTGACACCGTTGCCCGCAGCCGCACCACGCCCCGGCTGGCCTCGGGCCGGTCGAACACCTGTGAAAAGTCGACCAGCTCGATACGCAAGCTCGGCACATCAGGCGTGGGATAGCCGACCACATGGCCGCGCGCCGCCGCCGCATTGCGCAAACGCGCGTCGAACAGGCTCACGGGCGATTCCACCCAGCGGCTATTGGCGTACGCGTCGGTGCGCTGGCTTTGCGCATAGGCGAGGCGGTAGTAGATGGCGTTGCCATCCATCCAGCCGGGGCCGGCCACGTCGGCCACGCGCAAGGCGGTGGGCAGGCGTGCGCCTGCGCTGGTGGCCGGCGCGAGCCCAAAGTCATACAGCGCGGCGGGCGCCACGGGGGCGCTTGAGCAAGCTGCCAGAAGCGACAGCGCCATCAAAGCAGGCAGCGCGTGCGAGCGGCGGAACACAGCAGACAACATCGGCATGGAATCTCCTCAGGGCTGGGCCGAAGCGCGGGCGGCGGGCGCGGTGAAGCCGGTCTCACCGGGGCCGGGCGCGCCGGGCGCGGGGCCAAACAGCACGCTCTGCGGCCGGGCGTTGAAGTCGGTCACGGCATGGTCGAAGCCGCGCACAGCCTGGCGAGCCTCACGCGCAAAGCCGTTGAGTTGCGGCAGCGTTTCGTAGGTCAGCACGTTGGCGGCGGATTGCATCGATTGCGTCGCCGCCGTCAGATCGGTCCCGGCGCCGGAAAGCGTCGTCATCAACGGCCCCTTCGGGTCGGACAGCGATTGCGTGAGCTTGCGCGTGGCCACCAGCGTGGAATCGAGGTTGTCGGCAATCTTGGGCAGACGGCGCACGGTCGGCTCTGCCTGCTGCGCGAGCGTGCTGTAGGCGTCCATCGTCTTCTGGAACGATTGCAGCGACGCCGTGACCTGCTGGCGGTGCTCGTCGTCAAACATGATCGACAGCGAGTTCAGCGTCTGATCGAGCTTAGAGAGCATCTGGTCGCCGCGCTTGTCCAGTTCGTCGAGGAAGCCGGCTTCCATGCGAATGCGAGCGGGTTCCTTCTGGGATGTGGCCAGTCGCACCGGGCTGGGCGCGTGCTGGCTGTTGTCAAAGCCGCGGTCGTCGAGCTGGACGTAAGCCAGACCCGTCACACCTTGGTACGCCAAGCGGCCATACGTCGTGGTGGTAATGGGCGCATCCTTGTCGACCAGCACGCGCACGACGATCTGCCCCGGCACCTTGTCGTCAAAGCGGATGCTGTCGACCTTGCCGACGTCCAGGCCACGGTATTTCACGGAAGCCTGTGGGTTCAGCCCGTTGACGGTGGAACGCGTGACCACGTCGTACGGCACGCGTACGGTCTGGTCGCGGTTGAACCACATGACGGCCAGCCCGATGAAGATGACCAGCCCGATCGTGAACAGCCCGGCCAGGAATGCGTGGGCCTTGTTTTCCATCAATCCTCCTGCGTCGAAAGCGAGGCTGCAGCCACCGCCTCCGTCATCTGCGGGCCCAGCGCCATCAGGGCCCGTTTGCCCCGCTCACCCAGGAAGTATTCCTTGATGAACGGATGATCGATCTGAATGATCTGCTCCAGCGGCTTGGCCGCCACCACCTTGCGATCCGCCAGCACGGCAATGCGGTCGGACAGCGCTACCAGGGTGTCGAGATCGTGCGTCACCATCACCACGGTCAGGCCCAGCTCCTGGCGCAACTCGCGGATGAGCGCAACGTAATCGTCCGACGCGCGCGGGTCCAGCCCGGCGGTCGGCTCATCCAGAAACACCAACTCCGGCTCCAGAGACAACGCCCGTGCCAGGGCCACGCGCTTGATCATGCCGCCCGACAGGTCCGACGGCATCTTGTCGGCATCGGTCGATTTGAGCCCCACCATCTGCAGCTTGAGCATCGCCACGCGCTGGACGAACGCGTCGGGCAATGTGCGCAATTCGCGCATCGGCAACGCCACGTTGTCGATCACCGACAGCGCAGAGAACAGCGCGCCGTGCTGGAACTGCATGCCCCAGCGGTTGCGCATCGACTGCAGATCGTTGCCCACCTGGCAGGTCAGCTCTTCGCCAAAGATGTGGATCGTGCCCGAGGTGGGTTTCTCCAGCCCCACCACTTGGCGCAGCAGCGTCGTCTTGCCGCTGCCCGAGCCGCCGACGATGGAAAGCACTTCGCCGCGAAACACGTCCAGATCGATGTTGTCCAGCACGGTCACCTTGCCATAGCGCTTGGTGACGCTGCGCACCTCGATCACGCGTTCGCGCGCGGGCGTGATCGCCGGCGGCGCCCCGGCATGCTCGATATGCGGATGGCGGGGGCGCGTCATATCCCGACGTCCTTGAAGAGGATGGCGAACACGGCATCCGCGAGGATGACAATGGTGATCGACACCACCACCGACGTAGTCGTGCCCTCGCCCAGGCTCTGCGTGTTGGGCTGGATGCGCAGACCGAAGTGGCACGCCACCAGCGCAATCAGCATGCCGAACACCACGCCCTTGCCGATGCCGAGCCACAGGTTGGCCACCGGCACCGCATCGGGCAACGAGGTGATGAAATACGTCGGACTGATATCGAGCTGGAACTTGGCCGCAAGAATGCCGCCCGCCAGCGCCAGCAGATCCGTCCACGCCACCAGCAGCGGCATGGCAATCGCCAGCGCAATCACCTTGGGCAGAATCAGCCGAAAGCCGTGGGAGATGCCCATCACGCGCATCGCATCCAGCTCTTCGGTCACCCGCATCACGCCGATCTGCGCAGTGATGGCTGAACCCGAACGCCCGGCCACCAGAATCGCAGCCAGCACCGGTCCAAGCTCGCGGATGATGGCCATCCCCAAAATGTTGACGATGAAGATGCTGGCCCCGAACACGCGTAACTGGTTGGCCGACAGATAGCTCAGCACGATGCCGATCAGGAAACCCACCAGCGCCGTAATGCCCAGCGCCTTGTAGCCCGTGCTGTAGATGTTGGCGGAGATCTCGCGCCACGGCCCGCGATGCGGCGCGCGCACGAACCTGCCGAAGTCGAACATCAGTTGGCCAACCATGGCGATGCCGTTACGGGCGTGATCGAAGAAATCGAGCATGCCCTCGCCGAGGATCGCCACCGGGTTCATGCGTGGCGCCAAGCGCTGCTTCCAGCCGCCGGGGTCGAGCTTGGCAACGCGATCGAGCATGCGGCGCTGGTCGGGCCGGGCATCCAGGTGTTCGGGCCACTGGTTGCCCCAGGCGCGCCAGAGCAGTTGCGCGCCAAAGTGGTCGATACGGCCGACTTCGGTCAGGCACCACGCGTTGGCGTTGTCCAGCCCGGCGCGGATCTGCTGACGTGCGCTGCGCACGCCAGCGCGCTCGGCCAGCGCGAGCGTGGTCCAGTCGCCGGAGAGAAAGGCGACGGAGCGTCCATCGACAACGCGCACCTCAAGCTGCGGTGTACGGCAGGTGATCAAACGGTTCTCCGTAAGCGGTGATGCCGGATATCGGTCGAATTGTAGCCAACGCGCCGCCAAACGCTGTCACACTGGCTGCCACACTGTGAGGCCTTTGCATCGCTTGAAGCAAGCGCCAGTCCCGTGTTTGCAGCACCGCTCGTACAATGCGCGCATTCTTAGCGCGAACTTGATCGCCCGTTTTTTATGTCTCTTGCCGAACCCTCCGCGCGGTGGCGCCTTGCGCGCGAGCGCATCCAGCCCAGCGGCCCGGCTGCCGGCTGGCCTGTCGATGTGGTTGAGACCACCGGCTCCACCAGCGCCGACCTGATGGCCGCCGTGCGTGATGCCGCCTGGCCTGCCAGCACGACGATTCCCGCCCCAGCCGGCGCCGCGCCGCTGCTGGGCGCGCGCGTGCTGGCCGCGCAGCGCCAGACCGCCGGGCGCGGTCGCCAAGGCCGCCCGTGGGGTGGCGACCACGGCCTGACCTTCTCCATCGCCTGCGCCTTTGCGGGCGAGCCCGCGCAGCTTGGCGGACTGAGCTTGGCCGTGGGTGTGGCCGTGGCCGACGCCGTGGCTGGGTACGCGGACGCCCGGGGCGGGAGCGGACAGGCGCTCGCACTGAAATGGCCCAACGATGTGCAAATTGCGGGGCGCAAGCTGGCCGGCATCCTGGTCGAGACCGTGCGGACAGAGCCGGGCCGGACCTGGGCCGTCATCGGCATCGGCCTGAACCTGGAACGGCCGCGCGTGCTGGAAAACACGCTGGGCCGCGGCCTGTCAGGCGTGGAAGAACTGGTGGATGCGCCAGAGCCGAATGCCGTGTTCTCGGCACTGCTCACGTCGCTGGGTGAACACCTGCAGCGCTTCGGCGCACAGGGCCTGGCGCCGTTCGTTGCGCCGTTTGCCGCCCGCGATGCCTTTGCCGGCGAGCGGGTGCGCCTGTGGCAGGACGGCACCATGGTGCTCGAAGGCGTGGCGCATGGCATCGATGCACAAGGCCGGCTGGCGATCGAATCTGGCGGACGTGTGCAGTGGATCCACAGCGGCGAGGTTTCCTTGCGCAGCGCAGACGCGGAACAGCCATGACGCGCCTGAAAGTCTCTGCCGCGCACGCCGCCCCCGCCCGTCCGCTGTTGCTGATCGACGCGGGAAATACGCGCATTAAGTGGGCATGGATTGCCGGTGGTGCCGATGCCGAACTCGCCCTGCCCGAAGAACCCGGCGGCACACCCTGGCAGCATGCGGGCGCCCGTGCGCACGATCGATTGGCTGAACTGGTGGAAGACTGGCGCGATTGCCACGCCTCCGGTGTTGCCCCACCCGAGGTGTGGATCAGCGCGGTGGCTGGCCCGGCACTGCGCGATGCACTCACCGCGCGCATCGCCCGCGTGTTCGACGGGGCACGCGTGCGCATTGCCGCGTCGGAAGATGCCACCGCCGGCCTGCGCAACGGATATCGCGACCCAACGCAGCTTGGCACTGATCGTTGGGTTGGCGCGGTCGGCGCACGCCACTTGTGGCCCAACGCGGCCCTGCTGCTGGTAACCGCAGGCACCGCCACCACACTCGACATCGTCACGCCCGATGGCCTGTTTGCCGGCGGCCTGATCCTTCCCGGCCTCACATTGATGATGCGCGCGCTGTCACGCAACACGGCGCAGTTGCCCGAAGTCGATGTCAGCTACCTGAGTGCGGGCGACGTCGTTGCGCCGCCCTGGGCCGACAATACGCAGGACGCCATCGCGCTGGGCTGCGTCATCGCACAGGCGGGCGCAATTGCGCAGACGTGGATGGCACTGCAGAAGCAATACCCCGGCCCGGCACGCTGCGTGCTGAGCGGCGGAGCACGCGCCGCGCTGGGGCCGCATCTGCGCATGCCGTTCCAGATGCACGATAATCTCGTGCTGCTCGGCCTGCAGGTGCTGGCGCGCGCGCGCCGGGAAGGTGCCGCGACGCTGGCCTAGCCTCGGTCGGCCGGGCTGCAGTTTTCGTCTGACGTCTTACCGTTGTTGCTGCTGTGTTCCTGCATTCCGAGCCACCGTCCGAATCCACGTCCGTTCGCACCATGACGCTTCGCCTCGCCCTGCTGCTCCTGCTGCTCGTCAACGGCGTTCTGCTCGCGGCCAATACCGGCGTGTTCGGGCCAGAAGTGTCCAAGGCGTGGTTCGAGAGCGAGCGCGAGCCCGATCGCATGCGCCGCCAGATCCGCACCGAAGCAATCCGTATTCTCGAACCGGCACCCGCTTCTGCACCGGCCACCGCCTTACCCCAATCGGCGCCAGGCTCGCCGCCGGCGGCGTCGGCGCCTGCCGCATCGAGTCCGCAAGCGAACATCGAGCATACGGCTCTGACCACCACTACCACCTCTGACAGCGGCGGCAGTTGCACCGAACTCGGCGGCCTGACCGAAGCACAGGCCACGCGAGGCATCGACCAGCTCAAGCAGCTGGCCGGCGTGCAGGTTGAGCGCATCACGCGCCAGGAAGACAACCGCTGGTGGGTCCACATGCCGGCCCGCGACACGCGCGACGACGCCGATCGCAAGGTGGCCGAACTCAAACGCCGCAACGTGGCGGATTCAGCCATCGTGCAGGAAGGCAATACGTTTGTGGTGTCGCTCGGTCTGTTCCGCGACAAGGAGCGCGCGCAGCAGCGTCTGGACGAACTGCGCGCTAAGGATGTGCGCACGGCCGTGGTCACGCAAACGCGCCGGCTCGGCTCGCAGACCTCGCTACGTGTGAGCACCACCGCCGATGCGGCATCGGGCGTCGCAGCCCAACTGGCCGCACTGAAGAAAACGCTGGGAGCCGAAGACCTGCACGCTTGCGCGGCAGTCACGGCATCGCGCTAAGCGTTCAGGACGACGCGCGCACGCGCTTGAGCAGCGCCGTCGTCGAGCGATCGTGCTCAAAGGGAATCGCCAGCGCCGTGCCGCCCCAGCTACGCACGACACGCGTTTCTTCCAGCGCATCGATGTCATAGTCGCCGCCCTTGACGTAGATGTCGGGACGCACGCGCTGGATGAGTTCGACCGGGGTTCGCTCGGCAAACAACACCACCAGACTCACCGCTTCCAGCGCAGCCAGCACGGCCAGGCGATCGTCCTGCGTGTTGAGCGGGCGG
Organism: Ralstonia pickettii; assembly: GCF_000607165.1. Classification (GTDB taxonomy): domain Bacteria; phylum Pseudomonadota; class Gammaproteobacteria; order Burkholderiales; family Burkholderiaceae; genus Ralstonia; species Ralstonia holmesii. The sequence goes on from NZ_JFZG01000006.1 coordinate 1,043,624, forward strand.
TCGTCACCCTTGCCCAGCATCCGTACCGAGGCATCGGTATTCACGCCCACCACCAGCGAAGCGCCCAGTGCGCGCGCCTGCGCCAGATACGTGGCGTGCCCGCGATGCAGGATGTCGAACACGCCGTTGGTGAAGACCAGTGGGCGCGGCAAGGCACGCACGCGGGCTTCCACATCGACGGAGTCGCAGATCTTCTGTTCAAAGGCGGGCGCGGGCTGGCGAGCGGTCATGGCGAAGGCGAAATCGGGGTGGAAAACAAAACGGCCCATCGAATCGATGGGCCGCTCACTGCCAGTGGCAAGGATCAGGCAGCTTGTTCGGCCGAGCCGAGCAGACGCGCGTTGAGTTCCTTGCGGTAGCGGTTCAGGTCTTGCACGGTTTCGAAGGTGCGCTCGAACAGCAGACCCATGTTGTGCAGGATGCGCTCGATGACCTTCTTTTCCCAGCCGGCGTCGAACTTGATCTGCTCGTCCAGCCAGTGCTCCAGCCAGTCCGGGTTCGGCAGGCGCGACTGCACGGTGTCTTGCGGGAACAGCGCCTTGTTCACGTGCAGATTGGTCGGGTGGAGCGGCTTTTCGGTGCGGCGCGCCGAAGCCATCAAGACGCCGATCTTGGCGAATGCGCTGCGCGCGCTGTCGCCGAACTGGCCGAGGTATTTCTTCATGTAGCGCAGGTAGGCGCCGCCGTGGCGGGCTTCGTCCTGCGACAGATGCTTGTAGATTGCCTTGATGACCGGCTCGGTGTGCCATTCGGAGGCACGGCGATACCAGTGGTTCAGGCGGATCTCGCCGCAGAAGTGCAGCATCAGCGTTTCCAGCGGCGGGGCCGGATCGAACTCGAAGCGCACGTTGTGCAACTCTTCTTCGGTCGGTACGAGCTCAGGGCGGAAGCGGCGCAGATATTCCATCAGCACCAGCGAGTGCTTCTGCTCTTCAAAGAACCACACGCTCATGAACGCCGAAAAATCGGAGTCGTGACGATTGTCACGCAGGAACATCTCGGTGGCCGGCAGGGCAGACCACTCGGTGATGGCATTCATCTTGATGGTCTGCGCTTGCGCGTCGGTCAGCAGCGACGCATCGAACGTGTCCCACGGAATATCCTTTTCCATATTCCAGCGGACCGCTTCCAACGACTTGAACAATTCGGGATAGAGCATGGTAAGCCTTTGAATTTGCAGGCGGATTCTAGCAGACATGCTTGACCAGCCCCCGATTTTCGTGGTTGCCGGAGCAAAGTTCTGCGCCGCCCGTTTCCTCGTGACAACAGGCCTGCCGGCGCCACAATCGCAACGTGGCTTGGCGACCCCCTCACACGCGATGCGATCGCGCATTGTCTCGCGGTAAGCCGCGATGTGATCGGCAGCGCGGTGGCCGTCCGTCTTTTGTGTCAGACCGGGCACCGCCCGGCAAGGTTTCCAGTATAGGAAGCGCTGCAATTCGTGGGGCGAATGGCGCGCAACGCATACCGCACATTTCACCTGAGGCGACCCCGGGGCGTTATACCCTAGACTGAAGACAAATTCCGGCTCGCCGGCTGAGCGTCCGCTTTTGGAGATTCGCCATGTTGCTTTCTGCCACCGTTTCCGCGCGTCGGCCGCGCCTGCAATTGCACGCGTCGGGTGTGCTGCGTCGACATCATCTGCTGATGATCGCCATTGCGATTGCCATTGCCGTGATCGCGTTGCTGCTGCCACGCACGGGGCATGCCGCCACTTCGAGCGCCCCAACCACCGCGCAAGCACCGGCTGCCGCAGGCGCCTGCCCCGCCAGCCTGAACTTTCGCGTCAAGCGCTTGCAGGACGATGCGCCGCAAGACCTCTGCCAGTACGCCGGCCGCGTCGTACTGGTAGTCAACACCGCCAGCTATTGCGGCTACACGCATCAGTACGAAGGGCTCGAAGCGCTGTACGCGAAGTACCGCGACAAGGGCCTGGCGGTGCTGGGTTTTCCGTCGAACGACTTTCAGCAAGAACCCGGCAACAGCAAGCAGATCGCCGACTTTTGCTACAACACGTATGGCGTGAAATTCCCGATGTTCTCGAAGACAGCGGTGGTTGGCGCGGGCGCGTCGCCGCTGTATTCGTGGCTGGCGACGCAGACGGGCCAGCCGCCCAAGTGGAACTTTCACAAATATCTGCTGGACCGCACCGGCCGCGTAGCGGCGGTGTTCCCGAGCAGCATCGAGCCGAGCGACCCCGCGCTCATCAAGCGCATCGATGCGCTGTTGGCTGAACCGTCGACACGCTCGTCGCGCTGATCAGGCTGCGCGCATCGTGTCAGGAATCGCGCCGTACAGGAACGCGGCCAGCTCGTCGCGACGGGCTTGTACGTCGCGCTCGCCCAGGTCGATCAATTCTTGCGTGAACTCGGGTTCGAAGAGCAGATAGCTCGCGAATGCCGCACCGCGCGCTTCGGTGCCGCCCAGCGGCTTGAGGAGCGCACGCACCGTGCCCGGCAGGCGCTGCACGTGGCGCGAGGCAATCAGCTCGATGCGCTCGGACGGCGCCATCACCAGCACTTCGATCTTGCGCCAGCCGTCGCGCGCGTCGGCAATCTCGGGGTTGCGGGCCACCACTGCGTTGACGTGCTGCAGCCGTTCGATATCGGCCGAGAGCCCGTCAAGAAAGATGCTCGCCAGCGCCTGCCCCGCGATCTGCGCGAGCGACGGATAGCCGGACGCCGGCACCGTGTCGTACCAGCCCGGCTGCGAGCGAGACGCGGCGCCCACCACCAGAATGCGATTCGCGCCCAAATGAATGGCCGGGCTCAACGGCGACATCTGGCGCATCGTGCCGTCGCCGAACCATTCGTCGTTACCTTCGAGCGGCACCGGCTCGGCTGGGAAGATGAACGGGATGCTCGACGAGGCGAGCATGTGCGAGACGCCGATCTCATCGGATACCGCAATCCGTTGCGAACGCCGCCACGGCAGCACCACATGCGGCGACTGATAGAACGTGACATGGCGCCCAGTGGTGTATGACAGCGCGGTGATGGCCAGCGCGCGCAGCGCTCCGGCATCGAATGCGGCCTGCACCTGCTGACCGTCGTGTTGCGACTCAAGCAGTTCACGCAGCGGCGTATTGTCGAACAGCGCGCGCGGCGTGCGGCCGGTCATCCAGCCGAACGCCAACGCGGTCAGCCACCGGGCACCGCTGGAGCCCACGCGGCCCACGTCCGTGCGATAGACACGATCGGCATGCAGGCTGCCCCAGAGCTGGGTGAGCGCCTCGGTGGCGAGCGTGAAATCCTGTGCGCCGCGTGCGAGGCCCAAACTGTTGATCGCCCCCGCCGACGTACCGCAAATGACGTCGAACGGCGTGCGAGCCACCCCCGGCGCGTACTCCCGCGCCAACTCCGCGATGCCGCGCAGCACACCCACCTGATAGGCGGCCCGCGCGCCGCCGCCCATCATCAAGAGCGCAGTGCAGTCTGGCGACATCGATCAGGGCGTGTCGTTGGCGGGCTTGCGCGGCGCAGATTTCGCCGGCGCTTTCTTGGCAGCCGCCTTCTTGGTGGCTGGCTTGGCCGTGCTGCCCGCAGGCGTCTTGGTGGCCGGCTTCTGCGCCGGCTTGGCGGCAGCGCGCTTGGGCTTGGCCGGCGCCGTCTTGTCTTCGATGTCTTCCGGCGCCGCGTCCAGCCCTTCCGCGCCTGGAGCCCCCGCAAACCCAGGGAAGCCTCCTGGGAAACCCGGCATCAGGTTCTGCGGCATCGGCATGGCGGCGGCAGCGGAGCTGGCGATCTGGTTGAACTGCTGCTGCAGCATGTTCCACCACGGCGAGGGGTCCAGCGCGGCTGCGGCGGCACGTGCGGCAGCTTGCGCCTGCGCGGCGGCCTGGGCCTGAGCCTGGACATTCTCGGCGCGGGCTTCGGCTTGGTCGTCGTCAGTGTCTTCTTCCGCCTCGGCCTCGTCTTCGGGCGGCGGTTCGTCTTCGGCCGGCTTGGCTGTGGCGGCCGTGTGCGGCCACGCGGGCTTGGATTCTTCGTCAGTCGAGGACGCGCTCGGCGTCAGGCCGTCGAACGCGGACTTCATGGCATCGGGCGTCAGCGCGGAGCCGAAGGTCTGCAAAGCCACCAGCGTGGCGCGCTGCACTTCCAGGCCCTGGATTGCCGTGCGCAGCAGGCTGGCGTTCAGTTGCAGCCAGCCCTCAACAGCGCGCAGGTCGTGGATGCGCTTGTCGATTTCCTCGAGATCCATCGGCGGCGCGGCAAAGCTGGCCATGTTGGGCATGCCGCCACCGGCCATCCCGGCAAAGCCGCCGCCCCACAGCTTGCGCAGAAAATCGAAACCGCCTTCGGCGAAATTGGGCATCTGGGTGAACATGGTGTCTCCTACAAATCGGTCGGGGTCGGGCGCACGGGCGTGTTTCCTATCAGGCGCCATCAAACGTGGGCGGACGCTTCTGGCGCAGGCTCGCAATGCCCTCGCGAACGTCGGGGCCCGCAAAACCCATGAATTCAAGCGCCAGCGATGTATCAAAACTTGGACCCGCTAAGCGCAACCAGTTGTTCAGCGCGTACTTGGTCCAGCGGATGGCCGTCTGCGAACCCGCCGCCAAGCGCTCGGCGATTTCGAATGCGCAGTTGACGAGATCCGCTTCGGGCACGGCTAGCGAGACCAGCCCAATGCGCTCGGCCTCCTCGCCCGTCATGGACTCGCATAGCAGCAAGTAGTACTTGGCCTTGGCCATGCCGCACAACAGCGGCCAGACAATGGCCGCATGGTCGCCCGCTGCCACGCCCAGGCGGGTGTGGCCATCGACGATGCGGGCGTCCTTGGCGGCGATGGAAATATCGGCCAGCAATCCGGCGACCAGCCCTGCCCCCACGGCCGGGCCGTGCATGGCGCTGACAATGGGCTTGTCGCAGTTGATGACGTTGTAGACGAGGTCCCGCGCCTCGTGCCAGACGCGCGTGCGCACGTCGAAGTCTTCGGCCATCTGCTCGACGAGGTGCAGATCGCCGCCGGCCGAGAAGCCCTTGCCCTCACCGCGGATGAGCGCGACGCGCACCGAGGGCTCGGCGGACACATCGCGCCAGATCTCCGCCAGCTCGCGGTGCAGGCCGGCATCGGCAGTGGACAGCTTGCGGTTGGCCGACTGCGCCGCGCCCATCACGATTTCAAGGATGGGGCCGTGCTGGACGAGCGTCAGCGCCTGATAGCGGGCAAAGCGGGGAGCGAGCGAGGTCATGGCGTCCGAGGTAATGGATCAAGCATAGCGGATGAGATCGCACGTGCAACGCGGGATGTGCGCCGCCGTCACTTTGCGGTATCGGCCAAATGCCATTGGCCGCGGCGGATCTGTGCCATCACGCGGGCGCGCTGGTCGAGGCCCACGTGGTCTTGCGGGCTCATGTTGACCACGCCGGTGCTGGTGGGCAGATCGCGCACCTGCTCCAGTGCGTCGCGCAGCGCCTCGCGAAAGGCCGGCGTGCCCGGCTTGGCCCGATTGAGCGCCACCGGCACCGCACGCTGCAACAGCACGCCGATGTCACCCGTGTAGGCGGCGAAGATCGACACGCTTCCCTTGCCGAAGGCGGCCTCGTAGCGACGCGCAAAATCCAGCGCCTGCTTCTTGGCAGGGTTGGTGTCGGACAATTCGGCGGCGACCATCACGGGGCCGGTCGGCACGTAGGCGCCTTCGCAATCCTTGCCGCACAGCCTGACGAAATCGTTGTTGGAAACGCCGTGATTGAAGTAGATCTTGCCGGTGTAGCCGCGCTCGGCCAGCGCCCGGGCCGGCAGCGCGGCGGGCGTTCCGGAGCCGCCAATCACCACCGCGTCGGGCTTGTTGGCCAGCAGATGCAGCACCTGCGCGGTCACGCTGTTGTCGGTGGGCGAAAAACGCTCGGTATCGGTGATGCGGATGTGCTTGAGATCAGCAAAGCGCTGCACCTCCGCCAGGAAGGCCTCGCCCAGCGCATTCGCAAAACCGATGTAGGCGATGGTCTTCACGCCATGCGCGGCGGCGTGCTCGGCAATGAGCGATGCCATGTGCGAATCCGAGTGCGGCGTCTTAAAGATCCAGCGCCGCTTCGCATCCATCGGCTCGACCAACCTGGCGGATGAGGCCAGCGAAATCACGGGCGTCCTCCCCTCGGCCGCCGCGTCGATCATCGCCAGCGTATTCGGTGTCGTGGACGAGCCCACGATCACGTCCACGTTGGACTCGCTCATCAGCTTGCGCGTGTTGGTGACAGCGCGCGTGGTGTCCGACGCGTCGTCCAGGACAATCACGTCGACCTTCTCACCGCCGATCTCGCGCGGCCACAGCGTGGTGGCGTTCTTCTCGGGCTGCCCCAGCGAGGCCTGCGGCCCAGTGGCCGACACCGTCACCCCGATGCGGATGTCCGCCAGCGCGGCGGAAGACAGCAAAGCCAAACCAACCAGTACGCCCGCATGTCGCCACTTCGGTCGCTGCATTGGGGGTCTCCTCCCGTGGTTTGGCAAAGAGCGTAGCGGTTTTGCGGCGGTTTGGCGATGCGGAGTCGCCCAGGCTAGACAGGTTCAGGCAGCGAGCGCAGTGATGCCGGCACGCGGCAACGCATCCTCCACCAACGCGCGCATCGATTCGAGCACGGCCGATTGCGGCATCAGGCCGAAGTTATGCAGCGCCATCACGTGATCGACGCCCATGTCGGACAGCCGCGCGAGCTTCTCGGCCACCGCGTCGGGCGTGCCGAATAACGACAGGCCGCTGGCCAGCACATCGTCGTAGGTTTGGCGGCGCGCGTAGAGGCGCGTGGCGACGTACAGATCGAACGCGTCGGCGGCCGTCGCACGCACGGCGGCTTCGGTGGGGCCTACGTGCGTGTGCAGCGCGACGGCCGCCATGCCGCGCGTGTCGGCAATGCCCGCTTCGGCCAGGCCGCGCCGGTAATCGTCCATCAACGTGCGGATGTCGTCGAAGCTGTCGACCGAGGCATACGGCACGAAGAGCATGCGCCGCCGCTGCCGGCCAATGTGATACGCCGCCTCGCGCCGCAGGATCGCCACGTGGATCGGCACGCGGGCCTGCACCGGCAGAACGTTGAGGCGCACGTCGCGCAGCGTGTGGAACTGGCCCGCGTGGTGCACGCGCTCGCCAGCGAGCAAGCGCTCGACGAGCATCAATGCTTCGTCAAAGCGCTCGCGCTTGATGGCGGGGTCGACGTCGTAGCCTTCGAACTCGTGCTTGAGATAGCCGGAGCCCACGCCCAGCGACAGCCGTCCGCCCGAAAGCGCATCGACCATCGCGTAGTTCTCCGCCACGGTGGCCGGATGGTGGAAGGTGAGGATGGAGATGGCCGTGCCCAGCTGCAGGCGTTGCGTCTGCGCGGCCAGATGCGAGAGAAAGACCGCAGGGTTGGGAACGGCGCCGTACTCGTGAAAGTGATGCTCGGCCACCCAGAAGGTGTCGTAGCCGAGCGCTTCGGCATGACGCGCCTGGGCGATGACGTCTGCGTAGAGTTGCGGCAGACTGCGGGGCCGGTCGGGGTAGTGGTCCTGCACGGAAAAGATCGACAGCTTCATGGCGTCTCCCGGGTTTCGAGGTCTTTTCCAGCGCGCGGGCCGCCGCGCCGGTTGTATCTTTTAACGTAACGCGTATCTTATAAAGCGACACCCGAGACTTCAAGATGCCCATCGACGCTCCCCTGCCGCCGGATACCTCGCCCGACGATTTGCCCGCAGAAGACGCCGCGCCTGAACGCACCAGCGCCGGCATCCAGTCCGCCGAGATCGCGCTGAGCGTGCTTTCAGCGATGGCGCATGCCGGTGGCGCACACGCCGTCTCCGAACTGGGCCGCCAGCTCGGCATGCCGCGCGCAAAGGTTCACCGCTACCTGGTGTCGCTGGAGCGCATGGGTTTTGTGGAACAGGACCCCGCCTCCGCCCGCTACCGGTTGGGCGCACAGGCATTGCAGGTGGGGCTGTCGGCGCTGTCCGACGTGGATTTCGTGCGTGAAGGCAGCAACCTGCTGCCCAAGCTGGCCGAACGGCTGAACGAAAGCGTGTTTCTGTCGATCTGGACCTCGCGCGGCCCCGTCATCGTGCGCTGGGAAGACAGCGGCCGCCCGGTGGCGGTCAACGTGCGGGTCGGCTCGGTCATGCCGCTGCTGAACTCGGCCACGGGCCAGGCGTGCGCCGCGTGGATGCCGGAAATCCAGATCGTCTCGCTCATCGACCGCGAACTGCGCGGCCCCGGCGCCGGCAAGGCCGGCCTGACCGACTGGCTGAACTGCCGCGCTCGCTGGCAGGCGGTGCGGCAGGAAGGCGTGGCCCGCATCGGCGGGACGTTGGTGCACGGCATCGATTCGGTGGCCGTGCCGGTGCTCGATTCACAAGGCAAGCTGGCGGGCGCGATCACGGCGCTGGGCTTGTCCAGCGTGTTCGATTCCAGCCTGGAAGGTCCCGCCTCGCGGCTGCTGCGCGAAGCCGGGCGGACGCTGTCGCTGCGCCTGGGGTATCACGGGCAGGCGCTGACAGCGGGTGCCGCGGCGCCAAAGCGGGGGCGCCGTCCGAAAACGGCACCCGAATCCGCTTAAGCCTTACGCCTGCGTGCCCGGGGCAACGACTTCCTGGTCGATCGCCCCGAAAATCGACACGCCATTGGCGTCGAACATCTCGATCTTCACGGTGTCGCCATAGCGCATGTATTCGGTGACGGGTGCGCCGGATTCGAGGGTTTCCAGCATGCGTTTCTCGGCGATGCACGCGTACCCCTTGCTGCGGTCCACGTTGGAAATCGTGCCCGAGCCGACGATGCTGCCCGCGCGCACGTTGCGTGTCTTGCAGATGTGCGCGATCAGCTGGCCGAAGTCGAACACCATGTCGGTACCGCACTCCGGCTGGCCAACCTTCTTATTGTTCCAGCGCACCGTCATCGGCAGATGCACCTTGCGTTCGCGCCAGGCGCCGCCCAATTCATCGGGCGTGACGGCCACAGGGGAGAACGACGTGGCCGGCTTGCTCTGGAAGAAGCCGAAACCCTTGCCCAGCTCCGCCGGGATCAGGTTGCGCAGCGACACATCGTTGGCCAGCACGATCAGGCGGATGCCCTCGGCAGCGGCGGCCGGCTCGGTGCCCATCGGCACGTCGCCGGTAATGACAGCCACCTCCGCCTCGAAATCGATGCCGAACGCTTCGCTGCGGCAGATGATGGGGTCATGCGCGCCGGCAAGGTCATCCGAACCACCCTGGTACATCAGCGGGTCGGTCCAGAACTCGGCGGGCATCTCGGCGCCGCGTGCCTTGCGCACCAGTTCAACGTGGTTCACATAGGCCGAGCCATCGGCCCATTGGTACGCGCGCGGCAGCGGCGCCATGCAGTTGCCGGCGTCAAACGCAAACGGGTGGCGCGCACGGCCCGCGTTGAGCTGGTCGTACAGATCCTGCAACTGCGGTGCATGGAAGGCCCAGTCGTCCAGCGCGCGCTGCAGTGTGCCGGCGATGTGCGTGGCGAAGTGAGCGGTCTTCAGGTCCCGCGAAACCACGGCCAGCTGGCCGTCGCGCGAGCCATCCTTGAGGGTGGCGAGTTTCATGTGCGTTGTATGGAAAAAGGCTGCGCGGATGGTACACCTAGCATCGGCTAAACTGGCCCGAACTGATCCCTCACCCCTCACCATGTCACCGCTGCCCGCCGACACCGATCTCGACCTGGAGTCCGATGCCGATGGCGAGCTGGATGCGCCCGCGCGCTCGGGCATCCAGTCCATCGAAGTCGGCTTCCGGCTGCTGGAAGTGCTCACGCACACCGATGGCCCGATGATGCTGCGCGACCTGGCGCGTGCGGCGCCCATGAACCCCGCCAAGGCGCACCGCTATCTGGTGAGCTTTGCGCGCCTGGGGCTCGTCACGCAAACGCCCGAAGGCCGCTACGACCTGGGGCCGTTCGCGCTGGAAATGGGGTTGGTAAGCCTGAACCGGCAAGACCCGATGCGCCGCGCCCGGCCCGCAGCCGCCGCATTGCGCGACGAGATCGACCACACCATCGGCCTGGCCGTGTGGGGCAACCAGGGCCCAGCCATCGTCCACTGGGAAGAAGCCAGCCATCCCGTAACAGTCAGCCTGCGCCTGGGCGACGTGATGCCGATGCTGAACTCGGCCACCGGTCGCGTGTTCGGCGCTTACTTGCCGCGTGCGCAAACGCGCGCGTTCATCCAGCGCGAACTCGACCGCATTACGGCAGCAGGGAATACCCCGAGCGCCGAGAACCCCGAGCTGCCGCAAACGCTCGAAGCCTACGACGCCATCTGCGCAGACGTGCGCAAGCACGGCGCTTCGCGCATCCACGGCGGCGTATTGCCGGGCATCAACGCGATGTCGCTGCCTGTGTTCGACGCCAACGGCCAATTGTGTCTCGTGCTGATCGCGTTGGGCGCACAAAGCACCTTCGACACCACTTGGAGCAGCCCGCTGGAGCGGCGCTTGCGGCTGGCCGCACAACAGCTTTCTGCCGATCTTGGATACGTTGCACCCCACGCCCCGCAATCCTGACGAACTGAATACCGACCGCGTGCAACCCCGCAGGCGTCGCTTCTATCGGCTTGGCCGGTTCGGGCTCGTGCTGCTGGCCGTGCTCGTGCTGCACATCATTGCCGTCGTGTGGATCGCGCGCAGCCGTCAGGTGACGTGGCCGCCGGCGCCCGAGCAGATCATCCCCACGCTGTTGCTGCATCCCGAGCCCGTGCAGCCGCCAACGCCCCCGGCTGCGCCCAAGGCCCGCCCGGCTTCGCCCCGTCCGCGTTCTCAGACCCCACCCGCTCCGGCGCCGACACCCACGCCGCCCGCGCCCGATCTGGCAAGCATGGACCCGTCCGAATTCACCAGCGCTGGCGCTCAAGCCTCGGGCGATACGGGCGTGGTCAAGGATCTGAGCGGCGAAGGCCCGAGCGGGCCGCCTGCACCGCCGGGCGACGCGTTCTCGCTGCCGCCCTCAGCCACGCTGCGGTACGCCACTTACGTCAACGGCGTGCGCAACGAAGATGGCGTGATCCGCTGGGCCACCGATGGCAAAACTTACACGCTTGCCGTGGAAATTCCGTTGCCACTCTTCTTTGGCAAACTCGCGTTTCGCAGCGCAGGTGTGGTCGGCCCGTATGGCCTCACCCCCACGCGCTACGAAGAAGTGCGCGGGCGCCGACAACCCGACGTGACGACGTTCCATTACGCGACCGATCCCATACCGGCATCCGGCGCACAGAGCGCACCCACGGTCACTTTCACCCGCTCGCCGGCCGTGCTTCCGTTGCCCGAGGGCACGCAAGACCGCTTCAGCGTCTTCCTACAATTGACCGGATTGGCCCGTGGCGGCCCCGAGCGGATCGCCAGCCCCGGCCTCACGCTGGAATTCCCGATCGCCGATACCGACAGCGTGGAAGTGGCCCGCGTCCAGCACGTTGGCGAGGAAACCATCGACACCCCGAACGGCACGATTCGTGCGCAACACTTCATACGCCTGCCGCGCCGTGCAGACGACAAACGGCGTGTAGAGATCTGGCTGTCTGCCGATCACGGTTGGCTCCCAGTACGCCTGCGCCAGACCGAGCCCAACGGCATGCAATTCGATCTGGTCTACCAGTCCCAAGAAGGAGGCTGACATGGACGCCAACGCCCTCTCCAACTCCGGCACGGTGCGCGCCAACGGCATCGATATCCACTACCGTACCGACGGCACAGATGGGTCATGGGTCGTGCTTGCGCACGCGTTGGGCGTGGACCACCGGTTGTGGGACAGCATCGCCCAACGCCTGGCGAGCCGCCACCGCGTGCTGCGCTACGACGCGCGCGGCCACGGCAAGACCAGCGCGCCGCACGGCGCCTACACGCTGTTCCAATTGGCGGATGATGTGGCCGGCTTGCTTGATGCCCTGTCGATTGAACAGGTGCATTTCGTTGGCCTGTCGATGGGCGGCATGGTCGGGCAGGTTTTGGGCGTACGATACCCGCAGCGGCTGCTCTCGCTCACGCTGTGCGACACCGTGTGCTACACGCCGGTGTCAGCGCATGCCATGTGGGACGAACGCATCGGCCAAGTCGAAGCGCACGGCATGAGCGGCATTGTCGAACCCACGATGCAGCGCTGGCTGACCACGCCGTTTCGTGAAGCCCATCCCGACGTTGTTGAACACATCCGCGGCTTGCTGCGCGCCACGCCTCCGCACGGCTATGTCGGTACGTGCCTGGCCATCAAGGCGCTCGACACACGCAGCTCGCTTGCACGCATCGCATGCCCCACGCTCGTCATGACCGGCGAACAAGACACCGGTGCGCCGGTGGAAGTAGCGCGCGAGATCGCCTCGCTCATTCCCGACGCCCGTTTGAAAGTGATTTCGCACGCAGCGCACCTGGCGCCTATCGAACAGGAGGAGGCCTTCCTCACCGATCTGGATGAATTCCTCGGGCACGCAGGATGCGGGAGCCAATGTGACACGCCATAAGGCCTGCTTGCCTTGCCGATAGTTGCAGGCGCCCCGCACACGGCCCGTCGTCTACCCGCCGAATGGCGGAAGGCCGCTTGCTTCTTTCGATGCAGGAGCGGAAAGGTCTTGTTACGCGATCACAACGCACGTCACACATTTCGCCTCGCGTTCGCGAACTTTGTGACCGATCATAAAGCCCAAGGAGCAGATGGGGCAGAACGGTCAGGAGGCGGGAGTTGATCGGCCCTTGAAGTCATGGTCGTGGGCCCCATCTACCCGGTGCAGCAGTAGAGCAGTCCCCACAACAGCAAGACGATTGACGCCTCGGAGGTGCACCATGCAGATGATCTACAACAGCGACAACTACTGTGTTGTTGAGTTCGGTGTAGACGGCCAACACGCCATGCTGGCAGCGGGTGGCTACGAGATCGTGGACAAGAACCTCAAACGTGAAATCTTCCTCGGCGGCGAGTTAGCCGAGCATTTCCGTGAGGACGTGAAAAAGCTCATCGCCAGCGAGCCCACCGTTGAAGAAGTCGACGACTTTCTCGGCAAATTCGACACGGTGATGACGCAGCCGGTGACGATGCACTGACCTACCGCGCGGGCAAGATCGCCCGCCAGACGGATCAACAAAAAACGCCCGGAGCATGGCGCTGCCGGGCGTTTTTTTCATGTGTCGATCGACTATCGGGTCGATAGCGCCCTTCTAGCATTGCTCCCACGGCAGGCCGGCATGACGCCAGCCATTCAGCGTGTTGCGATGGCGCGTGCTGTCCAGGTCTCCCTCGAAGCCGTGGCGCACGACATACACATCACGGAAACCCGCCTCTTCCAGTGCGTGCGCCGCAGCGGCTGAGCGATTGCCGCTCCGGCAGATCAGCACAATGGGACGCTCGACTCCATGGCCGGTCAGTTTGCGCACGGTCGGCACGAACTCGGGGTTCACCTCCCAATGCGGGCCATCGTTCCACGAGACGTGATGGGCGCCGGCCGGATGGCCCACGAACAGGTGTTCCATTTCACTGCGGCAGTCGACAAAAAGCGCGGCGGGCGTACGCTCCAGGAAAGCGTGGGCGTCTGTGGGATCGAGCAATTGCATGGCGGGCGTCAGGGCGGGCAAATGGCGTGATGTGGATTATAGGAGCGCGATTGCCCACAACGGCGGCAAGTCATTGATGCGACTGGTAAAATTCACCTTTGGCCGCAAATCCGGAATATTTGACCGGCCGCAGCACCTCGGAGTCCCTCCCCATGACCGCGCCCCTGCCCTACACCCGTGCCGCCAACCTGCCCGCGCTGCTGCGCGAGCGCATCCTGATCCTGGACGGCGCGATGGGCACCATGATCCAGCGCTACAAGCTGACCGAGGCGCAATACCGCGGCGAGCGCTTTGCCAACCACCCGATCGACGTGAAGGGCAACAACGAGCTGCTGCTGCTCACGCGCCCCGACGTCATCCGTGAAATCCATGAGCAGTACCTGGCGGCCGGCGCGGACCTGATCGAAACCAACACCTTCGGTGCGACGACTATCGCGCAAGAAGACTACAAGATGGCGGAGCTGGCTTACGAGATGAACGTCGTGGCCGCCCGCTTGGCGCGCGAGGCCTGCGACAAATACAGCACGCCGGACAAGCCCCGCTTCGTGGCCGGCGCCTTTGGGCCGACGCCCAAGACCGCCAGCATTTCGCCCGACGTGAACGACCCGGGCGCACGCAATGTCAGCTTCGACCTGCTGCGCGATGCGTACTACGAACAGGGCAAAGCGCTGCTCGAAGGCGGCGCGGACGTATTCCTCGTCGAGACGATTTTCGACACGCTCAACGCCAAGGCGGCGCTGTTCGCCATCGATCAGCTTTTCGAAGATACCGGCGAGTGCGTGCCCGTGATGATCTCCGGCACGGTGACCGACGCCTCGGGCCGCATTCTCTCGGGCCAAACCGTCGAGGCGTTCTGGAACAGCCTGCGCCATGCCAAGCCGATCACCTTCGGCCTGAACTGCGCGCTGGGTGCCGCGCTGATGCGCCCGTACATTGCCGAGCTGGCGAAGATCTGCGACACGGCCGTCTCCTGCTACCCCAACGCCGGCCTGCCCAACCCGATGAGCGACACGGGCTTTGATGAAACGCCAGAGGTCACCTCCAGCCTGGTCGACGAGTTTGCGTCGGCCGGCTTGGTGAACCTGGTGGGCGGCTGCTGCGGCACGACGCCTGAGCACATCAAGGCGATTGCCGAGCGCGTGGCGAATCGCAAACCGCGCGCTTGGCCCGGCCAATACAAAGAAGCCGCCTGAGCACAGGCCCCACGCCCGTACACCGCCGACCCCATTCGCATCAAACGATCATGACCGACCACCCCATGCGCCTCTCCGGCCTCGAACCGTTCAACATCGGCGAGAGCACCCTGTTCGTCAACGTCGGCGAGCGCACCAACGTCACCGGGTCCAAGGCGTTCGCGCGCATGATCCTGAACAGCCAGTTCGACGAGGCGCTGGCCGTGGCGCGCCAGCAGGTCGAAAACGGCGCGCAGGTCATCGACATCAACATGGACGAGGCGATGCTCGACTCCAAGGCGGCGATGGTTCGCTTCCTGAATCTGATCGCCTCCGAGCCGGACATCGCGCGCGTGCCGATCATGATCGACTCGTCCAAGTGGGAAGTGATCGAGGCCGGTCTGAAGTGCGTGCAGGGCAAGGCGATCGTCAACTCGATCTCGCTCAAGGAAGGCGAAGAACAGTTCGCGCACCACGCCAAGCTGATCAGGCGCTACGGCGCGGCGGCCGTGGTCATGGCTTTCGACGAACAGGGCCAGGCTGACACGTTCGAGCGCAAGACCCAGATCTGCAAGCGCAGCTACGACTTCCTGGTCAACAAGGTCGGCTTTGCTCCGGAAGACATCATCTTCGATCCGAACATCTTCGCGGTGGCCACCGGCATCGAAGAGCACAACAACTACGCGGTCGACTTCATCGAAGCGACGCGCTGGATCAAGCAGAACCTGCCGTACGCGAAGGTGAGCGGCGGCGTGTCGAACGTGTCGTTCTCGTTCCGCGGCAACGACGTGGTGCGCGAGGCGATCCACACCGTGTTCCTGTACTACGCGATTCAGGCGGGCATGGACATGGGCATCGTCAACGCCGGCCAGTTGGGTGTATACGAGAACCTAGACCCCGAACTGCGCGACCGCGTGGAAGACGTGGTGCTCAACCGCCGCCCGGATGCGACCGATCGCCTGCTGGAAATCGCCGACCGCTACAAGGGAGGCGGAACCAAGCGCGAAGAAAACCTCGCCTGGCGCCAGGAGCCGGTGGAAAAGCGCCTGGCCCACGCGCTCGTGCATGGCATCAACGATTACGTGGTCGAAGACACCGAAGAAGTCCGCGCGAAAATCTTTGCCGCGGGCGGCCGCCCGATCCAGGTAATCGAAGGCCCGCTGATGGACGGCATGAACATCGTCGGCGACCTGTTCGGCGCCGGGAAGATGTTCCTGCCGCAGGTGGTGAAATCCGCCCGCGTGATGAAGCAGGCGGTGGCCCACCTGATTCCGTTCATCGAAGAAGAGAAGCGCCAGATTGCAGCAGCCGGCGGCGACGTGCGCTCGCGGGGCAAGATCGTCATCGCCACGGTCAAGGGCGATGTGCACGACATCGGCAAGAACATCGTCACCGTCGTGCTCCAGTGCAACAACTTCGAAGTCGTGAACATGGGCGTGATGGTCCCGTGCAACGACATCCTGGCAAAGGCGAAAGTGGAAGGCGCGGACATCATCGGGCTGTCGGGCCTGATTACGCCGTCGCTCGAAGAGATGGCCTACGTGGCATCGGAAATGCAGCGCGACGAATACTTCCGCGTGAAGAAGATCCCGCTGCTGATCGGCGGCGCGACGACGAGCCGCGTGCACACCGCCGTGAAGATCGCCCCAAATTACGAAGGCCCAGTGGTCTACGTGCCGGACGCCTCGCGCTCGGTGAGCGTGGCGTCGAGCCTGCTGTCGGACGAAGGCGCCGCGCGCTACGTCGAAGAGCTGCATGCGGATTACGACCGCATCCGCACCCAGCACGCCAACAAGAAGGCCCAGCCGATGGTGTCGCTGGCTGCCGCGCGCGCCAACAAGACGAAGATCGACTGGTCGAACTACACGCCGCCCAAGCCCAAGTTCATCGGCCGCCGCGTGTTCCGCAACTACGACCTGAACGAACTCGCGCAGTACATCGACTGGGGCCCGTTCTTCCAGACGTGGGACCTGGCCGGCAAATTCCCCGACATCCTCAACGACGAAATCGTGGGTGAGTCAGCCCGTCGCGTGTTCTCCGACGGCAAGAGCATGCTCGCGCGGCTGATCGCCGGCCGCTGGCTCACGGCCAACGGCGTGATCGCGCTGCTGCCCGCCAACACCGTCAACGATGACGACATCGAGATCTACACCGACGAATCGCGCTCGGAAGTCGCGCTCACCTGGCGCAACATCCGCCAGCAAAGCGAGCGCCCGATCATCGACGGCGTGATGCGCCCGAACCGCTGCCTGGCGGATTTCATCGCACCCAAGAGCACCGGCATTGCCGATTACATCGGCTTGTTCGCCGTGACGGGCGGCATTGGGGTGGAAAAGCGCGAGAAGCAGTTCGAAGCCGACAACGACGACTACAGCGCGATCATGCTCAAGGGCCTGGCCGATCGCTTTGCCGAAGCCTTTGCCGAATGCCTGCACGCCCGCGTGCGTCGCGACCTGTGGGGTTATGCGGCGGATGAAACGCTCGACAACGACGCGCTCATCCGCGAGGAGTACAAGGGCATCCGCCCCGCGCCCGGCTACCCGGCCTGCCCGGAACACACCGTCAAGCGCGACATGTTCCGCGTGCTGGACGCGCAGGAGATCGGCATGAACCTGACCGAGGCGCTGGCGATGACCCCCGCTGCATCGGTATCGGGCTTCTACCTGTCGCACCCGGACAGCACGTACTTCACGCTGGGCAAGATCGGACAGGATCAAGTGGACGACATGATCGCCCGCAGCGGTGAAGACCGCGCGTTTGTGGAGCGCGCCCTCGCGCCAAATCTCTGATTCTGTGACAAGACGTTTAAGACATGGTGTGATCCACACTGTGTCTTACGTCCGCAAACCCTTGCCGGCATTGGTTTCGCCGGGGTTTCAAGAGGGGCGATCCTTACATTACAAAGGCTTACACCCCCTAACAGTCGTAACCGGAAGAGCTCCATAGACTGAACCCATTCACTCAACACACACAGAGTGATGCCGCGACGAATCCTTCGCGTGGCCGTTCAGAACGAAAGGAGTCTCTTCCATGAACAAGCTGCTGATCTCCCTGTCCGCCATCGCCATCGCTGCTGCTTCGGCTTACGCCAACGCGCAAACCCCGTCGGCCGGCGCATCGCTGCAAACCAATGGCACGGCTGCCGTGGCTCCGGCACAAGGCAATACCGGCGCAGGCCTGAAGGCCGATGCCGGCACCAAGCTGGACACCGAGTCCACGAAGAGCCAACTGAACACCAAGGCTGAGCACGGCGCCAAGGCCGCGCACGAGCACAAGGCCAAGGCGGAAGCCGGCATCGACAAGACCGCCGATAAGGTCGGCAAGTCGGTCAGCAAGACGGAAAAGTCGGCAGAGAAGTCGGGCAAGGCTGCCAAGGCTGAGACCTCTACTGGCCTGAGCGCCGACGCCGGCGCAAACGCCACGGCCACTACCCAGGCCAAGTAACACGTCACTACGTGGGATAGCCGGGCACAGCCCGGCGCATCTTAGCGACCCCGGGGCGGAACTCTTCCGCCCCGTTTTCTTTGGGCGCACGCGCTCAGGCACATGGATTGCTCAGTGGCAGGCATCGACATGTTGCGATTCATGCACATTCCCGAGGTATTTTATGGAAACGCTGACAACTCCCCCTGACCGCGCCAGCAAGAGGAGCCCCGTTTTGGCGCAACAGTCCGATACAATTGCTGTCGTATCGAACCAACAAGCGCAGCGCGCGGAGCCGGGCAGCCCGCCCAGCGCGCTCATAAGGAGCAGCATGATTCGCGTCCTGATTGCGGACGACCACGAGATCGTCCGTGCCGGCCTTCGACAGTTCCTGTCCGAAGAGCGGGACATCGAAGTCGCGGGGGAAGCGGCCAGCGGGGAAGAGGTGATGGAGCAACTCCGCACCGGCGCCTTTGACGTCGTGGTGCTCGACATTTCCATGCCCGATCGCAACGGCATCGACACCCTCAAACTCGCTCGCCAGCGCCATCCCGATCTGCCGGTGCTGATCCTGTCGACCTTCCCGGAAGACCAGTACGCCATCAACCTGATTCGCGCGGGCGCATCGGGCTATCTGACCAAGGAAAGCGCGCCGGATGAGCTGGTGAAAGCCATTCGCACCGTGTCGCAAGGCCGTCGCTATGTGAGCCCGACGGTGGCCGAGCTGCTGATTGGCGGCCTGGAAAAGCCGACCGACCAACCCCTGCACCAGACGCTGTCCAAACGCGAATTCCAGATCTTCTGCAAGCTTGCACGCGGGCAATCGGTATCGATCATCGCGGAAGAGCTGTTCCTGAGCGTCAAGACGGTGAGCACTTACCGCACGCGGATTCTGGAAAAGATGGGCATGAAATCCAATGCCGATCTGACGTATTACGCCATCAAGAACGGCTTGGTTGAGTAGCATCAGGTGGGGCGCCAAATTCCCTCGGCGCGCCGCAAACCCAACTGGCATGTAGGACAACGCCTGATACCACCTCGGCAACCCGCTGGCTAACATCAACCCATGCTGGATCAAGCCGTCACCCTCTCCACCCGTGGCCTGCGCGTCCTCCTGATCGAGGACTCCCCCGTGCTTCGCGGCATGGTGCTGGAATACCTCAAGGCTTCCGCCTTCGTGGCGACGGTCGAATGGGCAGACACCGAAGACTTGGCGCTGGGCCTTCTCGGACAGGGCCCCTATGACGTCGTGATCGTCGACCTGCAATTGCGGCAGGGCAATGGCTTCAAGGTCCTCCAAACGTTGCGCGATCAAGCGTCGCCCAGCGTGCGCATCGTCTACACCAACCACGCGCAAGTGCCGACCTACCGGCAACGCTGCTTTGAGGCAGGCGCAAACTATTTCTTCGACAAATCGCTCGAACTCGACAAGGTGTTCGAAGTGATCGAAGAGCGCGCCGGCGTCGGCCGCCCCCGCCAGCAGCCCGCGCAGCATTTCCACCCCTGAGATTCTTCGCGCCCGCCGCGTCTGCTGTCGTGGCGCGCGCCCAACGCCATTTCTCACCCCCAAGGAGCGTTCGATGAAGACCTTGTGTGCCGCACTTGCACTGACGTGTGTATTCCTGGCCGGCTGCAACACCATGGCCGGTGCCGGCAAGGACCTCCAGACCGGTGGCCAGAAGCTGGAGAACTCGGCCGACAACGCCAAGCAGAAGATGTAACGCCGTCAGCTACACCGGCATCAAAAACAAAAAGCCCCGCGATGGGGCTTTTTGTTTGGGCGTTGACATCACGCTGGGCGACTCACACCGTCGCGCCACCGTGGCCCGGCGCGGGCGCAATACCGCCAGTCAGCGCCTGCATGCCCGACGGTTCGTTGGCCGCACCTCGATCGAATACGGCATCGCTGGGAGGCAGTTCAACGATGATCGTCACGCCGCCACCGGGCATCGAATCGATGACGAGCGTGCCACCCAGCGCAATGGCGCGCTGCTCCATCCCCAGCAGTCCGTGATGGCCGACCATGCGGCGCCGCTCGATGTCGGCCGGGAAGCCACGGCCGTTGTCCCGCACGCGCAAACGCACGCCCTGGTCATCCACATCGAGCGCCACTGACACCGTGGTCGCATGCGCGTATTTCGATGCGTTGGTCAGCGATTCCTGCACGATGCGATACAGCGCGATGGCCGCATCGTCGGTCAGCTTGGGCATGTCGTCGGGCAGGCTCACTTCCGTGTGCCAGCCGTTGCGCGTGCCGACGTCCTCCGTCAACTGCGAGAGCGCCTCCACCAAGCCCAGGTTGAGCAGGATCGTCGGGCGCAGGTCTTCGATCAGGCGGCGCTTGATCTGGATGCCCTGATCCACGTGGGCCATCACGCGCGTGATCTTTTCGCTCACGGCCGGCTCGTTGGCGTGAATGCGTGAACGCAGCCAGTGCAGGTCCATCTTGGTGGCGGTGAGGATAGCGCCCAGCTCGTCGTGCAGCTCGCGCGCGAGGCGCGTCTTCTCGTCCTCGGTCACGCGCTGCAAGTGGGCGGCCAAGTCGGACAACTGCCGCGTGCGCTCACGCACCATGCGGTCGAGTTTCTGGCTTTCCTCCTCCGCCATGTCGCGCTCGCGCTCCGTCACGGCAAGACGCTTGGCGTGCTGCATGCCCAGCACCACCAGCAGGATGATGTTGACCGCCGTGATGAGCGCAATGCCGTAGCGCGACAGCGCCAGATCGCGCTCGGCGTGTTCAAGGCTGCGGGCCACCGTGGCAATCTCGCGCTGACGCAGCCGATCCAGACCCTGGCGCACCGCTTCCATCGACGCCTTGCCGAAATCGGTGCGCACCAGATCGAGCGCAACTTCCAGGTCACGCTTGCCGTAGATCAGTGTGAGTTCCATCTCGGTGAGCTTGCGGCTCACCTGCAGCGCCGTCTCAGAGAACAGCTTCAGCGCGTCCGGATCGTTGGCGTAGTGATCGCGAATTTCTGCCATCAACGCGTGGATATGCGGGATGGCCTTGTTGTACGGATCGAGGTATTCGTCCTTGCCCGTGAGCAGGAAACCACGCTGCCCGGCCTCGGCGTTCACCAGCTCGGCAAGCAGTTCGTTGATGGCGGTTTCAGCCTGCTGCGACTGAATCACCTGCCGATAGCCCTGGCTCAGGCGGATGTTGCCCGTCTCCGAGGCAATCAGCACCCCGAGCGTCAGCAGAATGCCGCCGGCGAGCAGCAGAGTGGAGCGCAAGGATGACCGCATGGCATGCAGACCCATAGGAAACGCGTCAAACCGCCCGACGCGGCGCGCGTTGCGTTTGTGTTTTTTTGGCAATTCGGATGATACCGCGTGGGCGCGCCGCGCGACACTTGGGGCGCACCCCGGTCAGGCACGCGATGTGCGTGGGAGTACGCGACAGGGCGCCGGCCTCTCACCCAACACGCGGCTGCCCTGCATTCCATCCATCCGAACCGGAGACGACAACATGCTGAAATGGGCACTCATCTTCGCCATCATTTCCCTGGTGGCCGGCGTGCTGGGCTTTACCGGCATTGCCGCAGGCGCGGCGAGTATCGCCAAGGTCCTGTTCTTCATCTTCGTGGTGCTGTTCGTGCTGTTTCTGGTGCTGGGCGTCACGGTCTTCAAGGCCGTCGATTAGCGCGGACCACCCAGGCGGTAGCGCGGCCCGTGTCTTGCTAGACCCTTTGGCATACGGCCCGCTTTCGCAAAAGCCGAAATCGCACCCGAACCAACCGCGCCGCCGGTGTGTGTCTCCCGCGGCGCCACGATGAGGAGCTTCACCATGTCACTCTTTGCCAGCCAACGCGTCCGAAGCCGAATTGATGACGTCAATGATCGCGCGCACCGCGCCATGAACAGTGCCAGCGACGCCGTCGACCACGCCCGGTACGCCGCTCGCCCCGCCGTGGAAGACGTGCAGAGCCTGCTGCGATCGCTCGAAAACGCCATCCATACACTGACCGACGAAGGCAGCACCGAAGCCCGGCGCGCCAGCCGCACGCTGCATGCGCGTGCCGCCCAACTGCGCCAAGCCGCCAACGACCGCGCGCAGCAAGCCCGCGAACGCATGGACTGGGCGCTCGATCGCACCGAAGAAACCATTACCGCGGCGCCATTCAAGTCGGTTGGTGTAGCCGTGGCGATTGGCGCAGCGATCGGGTTGGTCGTCGCGCTGGCCGGCGGCAGCAGCCGACGCGACGCCAGCAGCGAATAGACCACCCCCGCCAATCACCCCGCAGGAGCAAACACATGAGCCGGACCAACGTCGCCGCCCCCTCGGAAAGCGGCTTCCTCACCGACATCAAAACCTTGCGCGAACGTGCCCGCAAGCACATCGAGGAAGGCGCGGTGACCGGAGACTACAAAGCCGATCGGGAAACCGTGCTGCGGCTGCTGAACGAGGCGCTGGCCACGGAACTGATCTGCGTGCTGCGCTACCGACGTCACCACTTCATGGCCAAGGGCATCAATGCAGAACCGATCGCCGCAGAATTCCTTGTGCACGCCAACGAGGAGCAGGCGCACGCCGACAGCATCGCCACGCGCATCGTGCAACTGGGCGGCGAGCCCAACTTCAACCCGGAAGGCCTATCCACGCGCAGCCATTCTGAATACGTGGAAGCCGACGGCCTGGTCGACATGATCAAGGAGAACCTGGTGGCCGAGCGGATTGCGATCGACAGCTACCTGGAGATGATCCGCTACATCGGGGACCGAGACCCCACCACGCGGCGCGTGCTGGAGCAGATTCTGGCCGTTGAGGAAGAACACGCGGACGAACTGTCCGACATGCTCCACGACCAATAACGCAACCGCAGCAGGACGAGACACCGGCCAACGCGCCAGCCCCTCCCCCGCTCCCGGCCCGTGTGGCCGGATGCCCGGACCGCCCCGTTTGGCGGCCGGGCATTTTTTTGGGCCTGCGCCCCAAGCTCAGACGCCCCAGAGCACGCTGGATTTTTCGACCAGCGATTCTTCCAGCATGTGCAGCAGCGGATAGGCGCGCTGGCCGAGATGTGGCGGCTCTTCTTCGCCGTCTTCGTCCAGCTCGGGCGCCGAAAGTTCGGCCACCTTGATATGTGCCTGGTGCGTGTCATCCTTGATGGCGCGCTTGAGGCGATCGATGGCGTGGGGCATTTCTTCGGGCGTAATGACACCGCGCTCGCCCAGCGTCTTGCCGATCACGCCCAGCAACACCATGGCGAGATCCTTCTGCATCGAGAATTTTTGCGAAGCGTGCGAAGTAAAGGTGATCATGATTTCTTGTTTCCCTTGGTTGGGTGGGGGAGCCGCAGATTGCCATGACTGGGGGCGGATACCTCTGAGACCACGGCTCACCTGATAAAATTTCGTACTTTTCCCCGAACAACGCAACTGGCGGCGCCAGAACTGGATTTCAATCCATTTCAGCACTGTCGGCGTCATGGTTTCTTTATGCTGCCCTCCCACAAACAGACGATCGCCCAATTGTTGTCCGACGCCGTCGGCTCCCTGCTGCCCGAGGGCCAAGCCCGACCGGAGATCGTCCTGGAGCGCCCCAAGCAGGCCGCGCACGGCGACATCGCATGCAACGTCGCGCTGCAGCTCGCCAAGCCGCTGGGCACCAATCCGCGCGAGCTGGCCGGCAAGATCGCCGATGCCATCCGCGCCGATGCCCGCGGCCAGCGCCTGGTGTCCGCCGTTGAGATCGCCGGCCCCGGCTTCATCAACCTGCGCCTGTCGGCCGCCGCGCGTGCCGACGTGATTGCCGCCGTGTTTGCGGAAGGCGACCGCTACGGCGCCGCCAATACACATGACGGCGCGCCCGTGCTGGTGGAATTCGTCTCGGCCAACCCGACCGGTCCGCTGCACGTCGGCCACGGCCGCCAAGCCGCGCTGGGCGATGCGCTGGCGAGCCTGCTCGACTGGCAAGGCCACAAGGTCCACCGCGAGTTCTACTACAACGACGCCGGCGTGCAGATCCACAACCTGGCTGTCTCGGTGCAGGCCCGCGCGCGCGGCTTCAAACCCGGTGACGCCGACTGGCCCGAAGCCGCCTACAACGGCGACTACATTGCCGACATCGCCGCCGATTACCTCGCCGGCAAGACCGTACGTGCCTCCGATGGCGAGCCAGTGACGGGTGAGCGCGACGTTGAAAACATCGAAGCCATCCGCCGCTTTGCCGTGACGTATCTGCGCAACGAACAGGACATCGACCTGCAAGCCTTCGGCGTGAAGTTCGACCGCTACTACCTGGAATCGTCGCTCTACACCGAAGGCAAGGTGCAGCAGACGGTGGATACGCTCGTTGCCGCCGGCAAGACATACGAGCAGGAAGGCGCGCTGTGGCTGCGCACCACCGACGACGGCGACGACAAGGACCGCGTCATGCGCAAGTCCGACGGCGCCTACACCTACTTCGTGCCCGACGTCGCGTACCACACGACCAAGTGGGGCCGCGGCTTCACACAGGTCATCAACGTGCAGGGCAGCGACCACCACGGCACCATCGCCCGCGTGCGCGCCGGCCTGCAGGGCCTGAACATCGGCATCCCGAAAGGCTATCCGGATTACGTCCTGCACAAGATGGTCACGGTGATGAAGGACGGCGCCGAGGTCAAGATTTCCAAGCGCGCCGGCTCGTACGTAACCGTGCGCGACCTGATCGAATGGTCCAACGGTGACGCCGAGAGCGAAGCCGGCGTCGACACCATCCGCGCCTGCGTGGACGCCGGCGAGCCGAACTGGCCCGCACGCTTCACGCGCGGCCGCGACGCCGTGCGCTTCTTCCTGCTGTCGCGCAAGGCCGATACCGAATTTGTCTTCGACGTCGATCTGGCGCTCAAGCAAAGCGACGAGAACCCGGTGTACTACGTGCAGTACGCTCACGCCCGCATCTGCTCGGTGTTCGAACGCGCAGGCGTTGACGCCGCCTCGCTCACCAGCGCAGATCTGGCTGCGGTGACGGGCCCCGACGTCAGCCCGCAGGCGACGGCCCTGGTGCAACGCCTGGCCGCATTCCCCGACATGCTGGCCGACGCCGCACGCGAACTGGCCCCGCACGCCGTGGCCTTCTACCTGCGCGACCTCGCGGGCGATTTCCACGCGTTCTACAACGCCGATCGCGTGCTGGTCGATGACGAGGCCGTCAAGCGTGCCCGTCTGGCGCTCCTGGCTGCCACGCGACAGGTGCTGCGCAACGGGTTGGCGGTGATTGGCGTGTCCGCGCCGCAAAAGATGTAAATGCGCACGATTTGGCATCACACGGCGCTCTTATAATCGGGCGCTTCTAGAAGGATCGACATGGCACGCAATACGCAATCTTCCCGTGCCCGCTCGCAACGGGGCGGCACGTTTCTGGGTCTGGTGCTCGGCTTGATCGTCGGTTTGGCGATCGCCGTGGTGGTGGCGGTGTACATCACCAAGGCCCCGGTGCCCTTCGTTTCGCGTGGCGGCGCGCAACCCAAGCCGAGCGAAGCGGGCAACGTGGTCAACACGCTTCCGGTGCCGGTGCAACCTGCGCCGCAGGCGAGCGCTCCGCAGGCGGCGGACCCGAACGCGCCGCTGTGGAGCCGCGTGCCGGCCAAGCCGGTCGATCAGGCCGCCGAGCAGAACAATCCGCCGCCGGGCATCACCATCCACCCGGCCCAGCCGGGCTCGACCCCGCAGGTGGCAAGCGCACCGGGCGCCAAGCCGCCCAAGCCGCCGGTCACTGCCTCCAACGAGAAGCCGGTGACGGACCCGATTGCCGAGATCGCCCGCCAGGATGCCGCCAAGACGGGCTATTTCCTGCAAGTTGGCGCTTACAAATCCTCCGAAGACGCCGAGCGCCAGAAGGGCAACCTGGCCATGCAAGGCTTTGAAGCCAAGGTGACGCAGCGCGAGGTGAACGGCGCCACCATGTATCGCGTGCGGCTGGGGCCGTTCAACTCGCTCGACGAGATGACCGCCGTGCGCAGCCGCCTGCAGTCGACGGGCGTGGAATCATCGGTCATCCGCTTCGCCCGCCAGTAACGTGAAGTCCGTGCAGCCCGCTGTGAACCCGGCGGGCTGTGATCGGTCAGAAACCTGAGATTCAGTTACGCTGACACCCGCGTCGAGCGGCTCGGCACTCGATTTCGCTGGTTTTTCCGTTGCTTCGTCCAGTTCGTCGTCTAATCCGTCGTCCATTCACCATGAAAAAACTCGCTGCTTTCCTGATCGCTCTCGCCACCGGCGCCGGCTTCCTGATGACCGCGCCGGCCAATGCCGCACCCACCGCCGGCAAGGAATACAAAGTGCTGCAAACGCCGCAGCCCGTGCCCGCAGGCAAGATCGAAGTGACGGAGTTCTTCTGGTACGGCTGCCCGCACTGCTACGACTTTGAAAACACCTGGACGGCGTGGGTCGCCAAGCAAGGCAAGGACGTGGTGATCAAGCGCGTGCCGGTGGCTTTCAATGCCAAGCTGGAGCCGCATACCCGCATCTATTACACGCTGGAAGCGCTGGGCAAGCTCGACGCCAAGGACGCCAGCGGCAAGACGCTGCATGACCGCGTGTTCGACCAGCTGCACAAGAACTACCGCTCGATGTCCGAACTGGATGACATCGCCAAGTTCATGGCCGCCAACGGCGTCGATGAAAAGCAGTTCCGCGACACCTACAACTCGTTCAGTGTGAACGCCAATACCAAACGCGCCGCGCAACTGGCCGATCAGTACAAGATCGAAGGCGTGCCGACCGTGGTCGTGCAGGGCAAGTACACCACCTCGCCGGCAGATGCAGGCAGCAACGTGGGCGCCGCCCAAACGCTCGACTACCTCGTCGACCAGGTGCGCAACCGCAAGATGTGACGGGTTGCCGCGTTTCCGGGCCTCTGCCCGGGCGTGACACCGCCATCGACGCCCGCCCCTGTGCGGGCGTTTTTTGTGCGTCGACCTTCTTCACATCTTCACACCAACAGGACATCGACATGAGCGAGATCGTCTTCATCACGGGCGCTTCCAGCGGGATCGGGCAGGCACTGGCACGTCAGTACGCAGCGCAGGGCGCCACGATCGGGCTGGTCGCACGACGTGTCGACGCGCTCCATGAGTTTGTGCAGACGCTGCCTGCCGGTATCCGGAGCCGCTGCCATTGCTACGCTGCCGACGTGCGCAGCGCCGATTCCATGCGCGATGCGGCAAATGTCTTTATCGCCGCAGTTGGACTGCCCGATGTGGTGATCGCCAACGCCGGCATCTCGGTCGGCACGGACTTGCGCGAATCCGGTGACCTGAAAGCCTTTGCCATCGTGATGGACACCAACTGGATGGGTGTGCTCAACACGTTCCAGCCGTTCGTCGGGCCGATGCTGGCACGCGCCAAACCTGGGCAGCCAGGCGGCACGCTGGTCGGCATTGCCAGCGTGGCCGGCGTGCGCGGGCTGCCGGGTGCGGCGGCGTACAGCGCCTCCAAATCGGCGGTGATCAAGCTGATGGAGAGCCTGCGCGTGGAGTTCAGCCCGCTTGGCCTGCGCGTGGTGACGATCGCCCCCGGCTACATCCAGACGCCGATGACCGAACACAATCCGTATCCGATGCCCTTCCTGATGCCGGTGGACCGCTTTGCACAGAAAGCCGTGAATGCGATCCATCGCGGCGTGCGCTTCACGGTGCTGCCATGGCAGATGGGCGTCGTCGCCAAGCTGCTGCACGTGCTGCCGCGCGGGCTCTATGACTTTGCATTTGCGCGCGCCGGGCGCAAACCCCGCAACCCCGAGATTTCGTCATGACTTACACCGATGCGGCTGGCCTCGCGCACGCCCCTGTCGACACCACACCGCGCATCGCCAGCCTGGTCCCTTCGATTACCGACTTGCTGTTCTCGCTTGACCTGGGCGATCAACTCGTCGCCCGCACCGGCTTCTGCATCCACCCGCGCGAAGCGGTGCGCAACGTACCGAAGGTCGGCGGCACCAAGACCGTCAAACTCGACAAGTTGCGCGAACTGGCGCCCACGCACGTCATCGTCAACATTGACGAGAACACGCGCCCGACCGTCGACAAGCTGCGCGAATTCATCCCGCACATCATCGTCACGCATCCTTGCTCGCCAGAAGACAACCTCGCGCTATACCAGCTGCTGGGCGGCATCTTCCGCCGCGAGGCGCAGGCGCAGAAGCTATCCGACGCGCTCACGCAGGAGCTGGAAGCGCTGCGCGCCCGCCACTTCCTGCCGCACCGCGTGCTGTACGCCATCTGGCAAGACCCGTGGATGACGGTGTCGCGCGATACGTACATCTCGCGCATGCTCAAGCTCGTGAACTGCCATACGTGGCCGGACGATCCGGCGCCTGTGCAATGCGGCACTGATAAGAGCGGCGATTGCGCCCGCCCCAACCGGCCGGACACGCGCTACCCGACGTTCCGCTGGAGCGATGAGGTGGTGCGCAACATCGACTGCGTGCTGCTCTCCACCGAGCCTTACAGCTTTACCGAAGAGCATGTCGACGCGCTGGAAAAGCAGATCGGCAAACCGGTCTACCTCGTCGATGGCGAAATGGTGTCGTGGTACGGCAGCCGCGCGATCGATGGCGTGCGGTATCTTGGGCAGTTTGCGAAGACGCTGCGTTAAAGTGAAATCATCTGGCCGCCGCCAAAAAAAACCCGCCGGTTGGCGGGTTTTTCGTTGGCCGCAGCGATGCGTTATCGCTCGAACCCATAGTCGTACTCCACCTTTGCAATGCGCAGGTGGTACGACGCGTACCACTGTTCGCGCCCCAGCTTCTGCGCGGCAAGGTGGTCGCCCTGGTTCTTCCACTCGCGAATGGCCTCCAGCGACGACCAATACGACACCGTGATGCCCGGCCGCCCCTGATCGCCGGCCAGTTCATCGCGTACGGACTCGATGCCGAGGAACCCCGGCATGCTGCGCGCCAACTCCACCATGCGGTCGGCCATGGCGCCGTACCCGTTGTCGCCGTCGGTGCGCGTGGAGGCAAAGATCACGGCGTAATAGGGCGCAGTGGGAGTTTGCGCGGGAAACGGCAGGACGACGGCGCTGTCGTCGAGAACGTCATGCTGGTCAGCCATGGTCGGCTCCGGTGGAAAGCACGGGTTGTGCGGTTATGCAGTTGCGTGGAATCGAACGATACCGTCCGCGCCGGTTTCGCGCACCAGTTCGCCGCGATGCCACAGCGCATGCAGGTGGGCGAGCGCCTCGCCCATCGCGAAGGTCATCTGGTGCACATCGAACTGGCGCTTGAAGATGACATTGACGATGTCGCGTGCCGATTGCGGCGCGGCCTTGCACGCAGCCAACGTTTCGGCCAGCCGGTCCGCATGGTGGTCGCGCAGTTGCTGGATGCGCGTATGCAGCCCGCGGAACGGCCGCCCGTGCGACGGCAGGATGAGCACATCCGCAGGCAGCGGCTCGTACTTGCCCAGCGAATCCAGATACAGCGTGAGCGAATCCGCTTCCGGTTCCAGATCGAACACGCTCACGTTGGTGGAGATGCGCGGCAGGACCATGTCGCCGGAAATCAGCACGTTGGCATCTTCACTGTAAAGTGC
This sequence comes from Ralstonia pickettii, assembly GCF_000607165.1. Lineage (GTDB taxonomy): Bacteria > Pseudomonadota > Gammaproteobacteria > Burkholderiales > Burkholderiaceae > Ralstonia > Ralstonia holmesii. The sequence continues at coordinate 1,073,244 of NZ_JFZG01000006.1, forward strand.
GACGTGCTCGGGCGCGTGGCCGAAGCCGGTGATGACACGCCATTTGTGCTCGCCGATGGCGACGACATCGCCATCCATCAGGCGGCGGTACTGGCTCGGCACGCCCGGCACAAGCGTGCTGTAGTAATCCTTGCGGTTGCGGATGCCTTCGATGGAGGTCGGGTCCGTCAAGCCGTGGCGCTCGAAATGGCGCGCGGCAAATTCGCCGCCTGCATTCGACGCGCCGGTGCCGCCCACCAGCATGCGCGCGAAGGCGTAGTCGCCCAGGCTCATCCACAGGCGCACGTTCCAGCGCTTTTCGTCGCCGCCTTCGCACAGCCAGTTCGAGAGGCCAACGTGGTCCGGATGGCAGTGCGTGACCAGCACGCGCAGCACCGGCAGGCCGTCGAGGTGGTTCGCGAAGATCGTTTCCCAGTACCCGCGAATTGCTTCGTGGTTGATGCCGCAATCGATGATCGTCCAGCCCTCCTTCCCGTCCTGCCGATCACGCAGCAGCCAGAGGTTGATGTGATCGAGCGCAAACGGCAGCGGCATGCGCAGCCAGTAGACGCCGGGGGCGACTTCAAACCGCGTGCCGCCTTCGGGAAGCGTGTCGCCAAAGGGATAGTCGAGTTGGTGTTCGAGCGCGTTCATGGGGATGTGGTCTCGGTCGCCGCCTTTGGGTGCTTCGGGGCGGTCTTTGCGATTGCGGTTTGGCGCCATTGACGCTAACGTAAACGTCAATTTGCCGCCGGTCTTCCATCTTAAGCGAAAACTTAATGTCGCTGCCCGGCGTGCATGCGCAATCACACCTCTGTCGTTACTCCGTTCCTCGCCGCATGTCTGCCTCTACTCCGTCTGCCGCCGCCGCGCTCGCCGCCGATCTTGAATCGGGCGATGCTGGTGAGCTTGCTGACGCTAGCTTCACCATCACCGACCTTGCCCGCGAGTTCGACATCACGCCGCGTGCCATCCGCTTCTACGAAGACCAGGGGCTGCTGGCGCCGGATCGCCAAGGCCCGGGCGGGCGTCGCCGGGTGTATTCGGCCGGCGAGCGCACGCGCCTGAAGCTGACCCTGCGCGGCAAGCGGCTCGGCCTGTCGCTGGGCGAGATCAAGGAGATCCTGGATCTGTATGAGTCGCCGCGCGATACGGTGCCGCAACTGGAACGCTTCCTGGCGTCGCTGGCGCAACACCGCGCGGTGCTTACACAGCAACTGGAAGATCTGAACGCTCAACTGGCCGAGATCGACCAGCATGAGCGCCAGTGCCGTCGATTGCTGGAAGACGCGCAGGGCGGCACGGGCAAGCCGCCCAAGCGACGCAAGGCCGCCTGATTCCGCAAATCTACGTAACAACCGGTCATTGACGTTTACGTAAACGTCAATACAATACGCAACACCTTAAAGCACCCTTCCGGCACCGGTGCGCCCGCCACAAGCGGCGTGCACCGCACAGCGCCAGACCCATTACTCAGAGACACCAGCGGCTTGAGCCGCGCCCAAGGAGACCACCATGATTGATCTGCCCGGCCTGAAATTCGACTTGGGCGAAGACATCGAGATGCTGCGTTCGGCCGTGCGCGATTGGGCGCAGGGCGAGCTGGCACCGCGTGCCGGCGAAATCGACCGCACCGACCAGTTCCCGATGGACGCGTGGCGCAAGATGGGTGAGTTGGGCGTGCTCGGCATCACGGTGGCCGAGGAGTACGGCGGCGCCAACATGGGCTACCTGGCGCACATGATCGCCATGGAAGAAATCAGCCGTGCCTCGGCGTCGGTTGGCCTGTCGTATGGCGCGCACTCGAACCTGTGCGTGAACCAGATCCACCGCAACGGCACGGCGGCCCAGAAGGCCAAGTACTTGCCCAAGCTGGTGTCGGGCGAATGGGTCGGTGCCCTGGCGATGAGCGAGCCGAATGCCGGCTCTGACGTCGTCAGCATGAAACTGCGCGCGGAGCTCAAAGGCGACCGCTACGTGCTCAACGGCACCAAGATGTGGATCACCAACGGCCCCGACTGCGACGTGCTGGTCGTCTACGCCAAGACCGATCCCGAACTGGGTGCGCGCGGCATGACGGCGTTCATCGTCGAAAAGGGCATGAAGGGCTTCTCGGTGGCGCAGAAGCTGGACAAGCTCGGCATGCGCGGCTCGCACACCGGCGAGCTGGTGTTCGAGAACGTGGAAGTGCCGGTGGAAAACATCCTTGGCCAGGAAAACGGCGGCACCAAGGTGCTGATGAGCGGCCTGGACTACGAGCGCGCGGTGCTCTCCGGCGGCCCGATCGGCATCATGCAGGCCTGCATGGACGTGGTCACGCCGTACATCCACGACCGCAAGCAGTTCGGCCAGAGCATTGGCGAATTCCAGCTTATCCAGGGCAAGATGGCCGATATGTACACCACGCTGCAGGCCTGCCGCGCGTATCTGTACACGGTCGGCAAGAACCTCGACTCTTTGGGGCGCGACCACGTGCGCCAGGTGCGCAAGGACTGCGCTGGCGTGATCCTCTACACGGCCGAGAAGGCCACCTGGATGGCCGGCGAAGCCATCCAGATCCTGGGCGGCAACGGCTATATCAACGAATTCCCGGTCGGCCGCCTGTGGCGCGACGCCAAGCTCTACGAAATTGGCGCCGGCACGTCGGAAATCCGCCGCATGCTGATCGGTCGGGAGCTGTACGCAGAGACGATGTAACGGGCGGGAGCAGGCGGGCTGGTGGCACGGGGCCATCAGCCGAACGGATAAGGAGGCGCAACGGTTTCAGGACGCGAACACGGCACCGAAGACCATACAATCTAGGTCTGCCTGGTTTGCTGGTTTCGCCGCTTCCCTGCCCCTCCCCGCGCACACGCCATGTCCCATTTCCCCAAGCTCCTCTCGTCGCAGATCGCCTTTGACGTCGCCCGCACGATGCTCGACGGCTTCGACAAGCACTACCGCTTGTTCCGAGAAGTCAGCGTACAGGCCAAGACTGCGTTCGAGACCGGGGACTGGGCCGGCCTGCAGCAACTGCAGCGCGACCGCATCGCCTACTACGACGAGCGCGTGCGCGAAGCATCGGTCATCCTCGAAGACGAATACGACGCAGAGAACATCGACGACGAGATCTGGCGTCAGATCAAGCTGCATTTCATCGGCCTGCTGACCAACCATCACCAGCCCGAGTGCGCCGAGACCTTCTTCAACTCGGTGTGTACGCGCATCCTGCACCGCTCGTACTTCAACAACGATTTCATCTTCGTGCGCCCGGCCATCTCGACGGAATACATCGAGAACGAAGAATCGCCCACCAAGCCGACGTACCGCGCCTACTACCCCGGCACACGCGACGGCCTGGGCGCCTGCTTCGAGCGCATCGTCCACAATTTCCAGCTCAACGCGCCGTTTGAGGATCTGGAGCGCGACATCGGCTACATCGTGCGCGCGGTGGGCGAGCACTTTGGCGATTTCCGCATCGCGCCGAATTTCCAGATTCATGTGCTGTCGTCGCTGTTCTTCCGCAACAAGGCCGCGTACATCATCGGGCGCGTGATCAACGGAGACAAAACGTTTCCGCTGGCCGTACCGATCCTGCGCAATGCCGCGGGCCAGCTCTCGCTCGACACGGTGCTGCTGCAGCAAGAACAACTGCTGATCCTGTTCTCGTTCACGCACTCGTATTTCATGGTGGACATGGAGATTCCGTCTGCCTACGTGACCTTCCTGCGTGATCTGATGCCGCGCAAGCCGCGCGCCGAGATCTATACCTCGCTCGGCCTGCAGAAGCAGGGCAAGAATCTGTTCTATCGCGACTTCCTGCATCATCTGCAGCACTCGTCGGACAAGTTCATCATCGCGCCCGGCATCAAGGGCCTCGTGATGCTGGTGTTCACGCTGCCCTCGTACCCGTACGTGTTCAAGGTCATCAAGGACTACTTCCCGCCGCCGAAGGAAACCACGCGCGAGCTGATCAAGAGCAAGTACCAGCTTGTGAAGCGCCACGATCGGGTGGGGCGCATGGCCGATACGCTGGAGTATTCGGACGTAGCCTTCCCGCTCTCGCGCTTTGATGACGACCTCATCAAGGAGTTGGAGAAGCACGCGCCGTCGATGGTCGAATACCAGCGCAGCGAAGACGGCGGCGAAGAGATCGTCATCCGCCACGTCTACATCGAGCGCCGCATGACGCCGCTGAACATCTGGCTGCACGAAGGCACCGATGCGCAGGTCGAGCACGGCATCATCGAATACGGCAACGCCATCAAGGAACTCATCGCCGCGAACATCTTCCCGGGCGACATGCTGTACAAGAACTTTGGCGTGACGCGCCACGGCCGCGTGGTCTTCTACGACTACGACGAGATCGAATATCTCACCGATTGCAACATCCGCACCGTGCCCGAACCGCGCACGGAAGAAGAAGAGATGTCCGGCGAGGTCTGGTACAGCGTCGGCCCGCATGACATTTTCCCGGAGACATACCGCACGTTCCTCCTTGGCGACACGCGCGTGCGCGAAGCCTTCCTGAAGCACCACGCGGACTTCTTCGAAGCCTCCATGTGGCAGGGGTACAAGGAGCGCCTGCTCTCCGGGCAGATGCACGATTTCTACGCGTATGACGCAGCCGAACGCTTCGTCAATCGCTACGGCGCGAGCGCGCCCGACAACGCAGCGCAAGACAACACGACGCTGCAGCGCGCCGCCGCTTAACTCTCTCAACACGACGGGAAACCATGCCACATCGCATCAAAGAGCTGTTCGAGAACAACCGGAAGTGGGTCGAGCGCGTCCACGCTGAAGACCCGGATTTCTTCTCCAACCTGGCCAACCAGCAGAACCCGGAATACCTCTGGATCGGCTGCTCGGATTCTCGTGTGCCTGCCAACCAGATCATCGGTCTGCCGCCGGGCGAGGTGTTCGTCCACCGCAATATCGCCAACGTGGTGGTGCACTCGGACCTGAACTGTCTGTCGGTGCTGCAGTTTGCGGTGGAAGTGCTGAAGATCCGGCACATCACGGTGGTCGGCCACTACGGCTGTTCGGGCGTGAAGGCCGCGCTGACCAAGCAACGTTTCGGACTGGCCGACAACTGGATTCGTCACGTGCGTGACGTGGCCGAGCAACACGAAACGTATCTCGGTACGGTGGTCCGTGAGCAGGATCAGCATGACCGGCTGTGCGAGCTGAACGTGATTCACCAGGTCAACAACGTGTGCCTGACGACGATCGTGCAGGACGCATGGGATCGCGGGCAGCCGCTGACCGTTCACGGCTGGATTTACGGCGTGAAGGACGGGATGTTGCGCAATCTGGGGATGGCGGCAAATTCCAATGAGGAACTGCATGCTCAGCTGGGTGAGGCTTGGCTGAATTATGGGAAGGAAGGGAGTACGCCTAGTCCGGTGGGGTTCTGATTTTTTTTGTGTTTGGGGTGGGTTGTTTT
>NZ_JFZG01000007.1 GCF_000607165.1 Ralstonia pickettii
GGGGTGAACCACCAACAACAACCCCCAGAAGCGAGAGACACACAACCCCTGCACCACAAGTGCAGAACTTGTCCCAAGCACAGTTCCAGGAGATTGCAGCAATGTCCGACCGCATCGTCATCGCCTCCGCCGCCCGCACCCCGATGGGCGCCTTCCAGGGCGAACTCGCCAGCCTCACCGCTCCGCAACTCGGCGCTGCCGCCATTCGTGCGGCAGTCGAGCGAGCGGGCTTGAAACCGGAACAGATTGAAGAAGTCATCATGGGCTGCGTCCTGCCTGCGGGCCAGGGGCAAGCGCCGGCACGTCAGGCCGCATTGGGCGCGGGCCTGCCGCTGTCAGTCGGCTGCACCACGGTCAACAAGATGTGCGGTTCGGGCATGCGCGCCGCGATGAACGCGTACGACGCGCTGCTGGCAGGGTCGCTGGATGTTGTGGTTGCGGGCGGCATGGAAAGCATGACCAACGCGCCGTACCTGATCCCGAAAGGCCGCGGCGGTTATCGCATCGGCCACGGCATGATCTACGACCACATGATGCTCGACGGCCTGGAAGATGCCTACGACAAGGGGCGGGCCATGGGCACCTTCGGCGAGGACTGCGCCGAGAAATACGGCTTCACGCGCGAGGCCCAGGACCACTTCGCGATGACGTCCGTGCGCCGCGCGCAAGAGGCTACCGAATCCGGCGCGTTCCGCTGGGAGATCACACCCGTCACCGTGTCGAGCAAAGCTGGCGACACCGTCATCGACACCGATGAAGGCCCGCGCCGCATCAAGGTCGACAAGATCCCCTCGCTCAAACCCGCGTTCAAGAAAGATGGCACGGTGACGGCCGCGTCGTCTTCGTCGATCAACGATGGCGCGGCTGCGCTGGTGATGATGCGCGAGTCGACTGCCAAGCAACTCGGCATCACGCCGCTCGCTGTGATGCTGGGCCACACCACGCACGCGCAAGCGCCAGGCTGGTTCACCACGGCACCGGTTACGGCCATCGACAAGCTGTTCAAGAAACTCGGCTGGAACTCGGGCAACGTTGACCTGTTCGAGATCAACGAGGCGTTTGCCGTGGTGCCGATGGCCGCCATGCACGACCTGCACATCCCGCACGAAAAGGTGAACGTGAACGGCGGCGCGTGTGCGCTGGGCCATCCGATCGGCGCGTCAGGTGCGCGCTTGATCGCGACGCTGCTGGGCGCGCTGCAACACCGCGGCGGCAAGCGCGGTGTGGCAAGCCTGTGCATCGGCGGTGGTGAAGCCACGGCTGTCGGCATCGAACTCTACTAAGGCACGCGCATGACGAACGCAACGTCCCGCCGCACGCGCACCGCGCTCATCCTGGGTGCGTCGCGCGGCATCGGCCTGGAAACGGTCAAGCAATACCGTGCGGATGGCTGGCGCGTGATTGCCACCGTGCGCACGCAAGAAGCAGCGCAGGCGCTGCAGGCATTGGGTGCGGAAACGCACGTGCTTGATCTGACCGACGCCAACGCCGTTGCCGGCCTGGCATGGAAGCTCGACGGCGAAGCACTGGACGTGGCGATCTACGTGGCGGGCATCTACGGCCCGCGCACGCAGGGCGCCACGCCCGTCAGCCAGGCGGATTTCGATGCCGTGATGCACACCAATGTGTGGGCGCCGATGGGCGTGCTGCCCGTGGTGCTGCCGATGGTGGAAGCCGGGCATCATGGTGCGGGTGGCGCGGACGAAGCGGGCGGCGTGCTCGCCGTGATCTCCAGCCGCATGGGCAGCATTGGGGACATGACAGGCAACGGAGGCTGGCTGTATCGCGCCAGCAAGGCGGCGGTGAATGCCGTGCTGCGCGGGGTGTCGATCGACGCCAAGAACGCCACGTGCCTGACCTTCCACCCGGGCTGGGTACAGACCGACATGGGCGGCGCGGGCGCGGCCATCACGCCGCAGGAGAGCGTGGCCGGTATCCGCCGCGTCATTGCCGGTGCCACGCGCGCCGACAACGGCGGGTTCCGCAACTACGACGGCAGCGTCATTGAATGGTGAGGCCGGAGCGATGCTGCTGACCCAAGAGCAAGAGATGATTCGCGACGCCATCCGCACCTTCGTGCGCGAGGCGATCGTGCCGCACGCAGCCGCATGGGACCGTGAAGCGACGTTCCCGAAAGACGTGCACCGTCAATTGGGCGAGCTGGGCGCCTATGGCGTGGCCGTGCCGGAAGAACTGGGCGGCGCGGGGCTCGACTATCTTTCGCTGGCGTTGATCCTGGAAGAAATTGCTGCCGGCGACGGTGGCACCTCCACCGTCATCAGCGTGAACAACTGCCCCGTGTGCAGCATGCTGATGGCGTTTGCAAATGACGCGCAGAAGCAGCGGTGGCTCGTGCCGCTGGCGCGCGGCGAGATGCTGGGCGCGTTCTGCCTGACCGAGCCGCATGTCGGCTCCGATGCATCGGCGCTGCGCACCACGGCCGTGCGAGATGGCGACCACTGGGTTTTGAACGGCGTGAAGCAGTTCATCACCAGCGGCAAGCATGCCGACGTGGCGATCGTCATGGCCGTGACCGACAAGGCAGCAGGCAAGCGCGGCATCAGCGCGTTCCTGGTGCCGACCAACACGCCCGGCTACATCGTCGCGCGGCTGGAAGACAAGCTCGGCCAGCACTCGTCCGACACGGCGCAGATCGTGTTCGAAGATTGCCGCATCCCCGCCGATTGCCTGCTGGGCGACGAAGGCGCGGGCTACAAGATGGCGCTGTCGGGGCTGGAAGGCGGGCGCATCGGCATTGCCGCGCAGAGCGTGGGCATGGCGCGTGCGGCTTTTGAAGCAGCGCTGGCGTATGCCAAGGAGCGCGAGAGCTTCGGCCAGCCGCTGTTCGCGCATCAGGCCGTGCAGTTTCGCCTGGCCGAGATGGCCACACGCGTGGATGTGGCACGACAGATGGTCTGGCATGCCGCCAGCCTGAAAGACGCCGGGCGGCCGTGCCTGAAAGAGGCGGCCATGGCCAAGCTCAACGCCAGCGAGATGGCCGAGCGCGTCTGCTCCGATGCCATTCAGGTCTTCGGCGGTTACGGCTACGTCAGCGACTTCCCAGTGGAGCGTATCTACCGCGACGTGCGCGTGTGCCAGATCTACGAAGGCACGAGCGACATCCAGAAGATCTTGATCGCCCGCGCTCTGGCGTAGGCATTTTCGGGGAAGGCGCAGCACAACAGGGGAGCACATCATGAACGGGGCCATCGATTTCTACTTCGACTTCTCATCGCCGTACGGCTACTTCGCCAGCACGCGCGTGGAAGAGCTCGCCCAGCGGTACAACCGGGCGACAGCATGGCACCCGATCCTGCTGGGGGTGGTCTTCAAAACTACCGGCGGCTCCCCGCTGCCGCAGGTGCCGCTCAAGGGCGATTACGCATGGCGCGATTTCGAGCGCACTGCACGCTTCAACGGCATCGAATACCGCAAGCCGACGCACTTCCCACTGCCCACGCAATACGCGGCGCGCGCCACGCTGTGGGTACATGACCACCACGGCGGCGACCGCGCCATCGACTTTGCGCGTGCGCTCTACCGCGCGCTGTTCGTGGACGACATCAACATCGGCGAACCGGCAGAGGTCATGAAGATTGCCGACGCCATGGGCATCGACGGTGCCGCGCTCAACGCCGGCGCAAGCAGCCAGCAGATCAAGGATCAGCTCAAGGCCGAGATCGACCTGGCCATGTCGCGCGGCGTGTTCGGCTCGCCCTACGTGATCGTCGACGGCGAAGCGTTCTGGGGCTTCGACCGATTTGACCAGATTGAAGCGTTGCTGCGCCACGGACGCATATAAAACGAATTCCAAAACAGCGGCCGATGTACGAGCCGCCGCTGACGAACCCTCTACGAAGAGAGCATGACTGCAGTGAATTCCTCTGTTTCGAACCACCCGCACTTTGACGCGATCCTCTTCGATTGCGACGGCGTGCTGGTCGACAGCGAACCCCTCGTCAACCGCCTGATCTGGCAGATGCTGACCGAGCTTGGCATCAACATCAGCCCGGAAGATTCCATCGAGCGCTTCCTGGGCAAGGCCATCCGCGAAGAACTGGATGCGATTGCCGAGATGCGCGGCGCACCGCTGCCGCCGAACTGGCTGTCCACCTTCCACGCTCGCCGCAACGCGCTGCTCGAAGCCGAGGTGGAAGCCGTGCCGCATATCGCGCACGCCATTGATGTGCTCTCCAGGCTGGGCCTGCCGATGGCGGTCGCCTCGGGCGCCGATCGCACGAAAGTTGAATTGCAGCTCAACCGCACCGGTCTGATCGAGCACTTCCAGCCCACGCACGTGCGCATCTTCTCGGCGACCGAAGTCGAGCGCAGCAAGCCCGCGCCCGATGTGTATCTGCTGGCCGCCAGCAGCCTCGGGGTCTCGCCGTCGCGTTGTCTGGTGATCGAAGACAGCCCCACGGGTGTCACCGCCGGGCACGCTGCCGGCATGACGGTGCTCGCGTACGCCGGCCGCAATGCGCCGGGCCCGCTGATCGCCGCTGGCGCCACCCGCACGTTCACCGACATGCGTGAACTGCCGGAGTTGCTGGGCTGATGCCTGTCGCACAAACCAGGCCCATCGGCCCGGCCGACGCTTGCCCTTGCGGCAACAGCGCTTACGCACGCTGCTGCGGACCTTTCCACGCGGGCGACGCCGTGCCGGCTACGGCCGAGCAGCTCATGCGCTCGCGCTACAGCGCCTACGTGCTGGGCGACACGGCGTATCTGCGCCGCACGTGGCATCCGTCCACCTGCCCTGCCGACCTGGAAACCAGCGAAGCAGACGCCACCGCCACGCGCTGGCTTGGCTTGGACGTCAAGCGCCACACGCCGCAAGACGCCACGCATGCCACGGTGGAATTCGTCGCGCGCTACAAGGTGGGCGGCCGCGCGCATCGCCTGCATGAAACCAGCCGCTTCGTCCGCCTGGACGCCAGCGGCATTGAATCCGCCGAAGGCCGTTGGCTGTACGTCGACGGCACCTTCCCTGACTGAACCGCACCGACCTTCTTGCACTGCTGCCATGCCGACGCTAGAGACCAAGCTGAACCCCCGCGCTGAAGACTTCAAGGCCAACGCCGATGCCATGCGCGCGCTCGTCGCCGACTTGCGCGACAAGGTTGCACGCATCGCCCAGGGCGGCGGTGAAGACGCCCGCGCCAAGCACCTCGCCCGCGGCAAGCTGCTGCCCCGCGACCGCGTGCAGCAACTGCTCGACCCAGGCACGCCGTTCCTGGAGTTCTCGCAATTGGCGGCGTATGGCATGTACGACGACGCCGCGCCGGGCGCCGGCATCATCACCGGCATCGGCCGCATCTCAGGGCAGGAATGCGTGATCGTCTGCAACGACGCCACCGTCAAGGGCGGCACGTATTACCCGATGACGGTGAAGAAGCATCTGCGTGCGCAGGAGATTGCCGAGCAGAACCACCTGCCCTGCGTCTACCTGGTCGATTCGGGCGGCGCCAACCTGCCGAACCAAGACGACGTGTTTCCTGATCGCGATCACTTCGGTCGCATCTTCTACAACCAGGCCAACCTGTCGTCGAAGGGCATTCCGCAGATTGCAGTGGTGATGGGCTCGTGCACCGCCGGCGGCGCCTATGTGCCGGCCATGAGCGACGAATCGATCATCGTGAAGGAACAAGGGACGATCTTCCTGGCGGGCCCGCCGCTGGTGAAGGCCGCCACGGGCGAGGTGGTGAGCGCCGAAGACCTCGGCGGCGCCGATGTGCACACACGCCTGTCGGGCGTGGCGGATTACTTCGCCAACAACGATGCGCACGCGCTGGCCCAGGCCCGCAGCATCGTCGCGCACCTGAACCGCCGCAAGCCAGATCAAGTGCAGATTCACGCGCCCATCGAGCCGCGCTACGCCGCCGAAGAGCTCTACGGCGTCATCCCGACCGACACGCGCAAGCCGTTCGACGTGCGCGAAGTCATTGCCCGCATCGTCGACGATTCTGCGTTTGACGAATTCAAGGCACGCTACGGCACGACGCTGGTCTGCGGCTTTGCGCGCATCTGGGGCTACCCGGTCGGCATCATCGCCAACAACGGCATCCTGTTCTCGGAAGCGGCGCTCAAGGGCGCGCACTTCATCGAGCTGTGCTGCCAGCGCAAGATTCCGCTGGTGTTCCTGCAGAACATCACCGGCTTCATGGTCGGCCGCAAGTACGAGAACGAAGGCATCGCCAAGAACGGGGCGAAGATGGTGACGGCGGTGGCCACGGCGCAGGTGCCGAAGTTCACGGTCATCATCGGCGGCTCGTTTGGCGCGGGTAACTACGGCATGTGCGGGCGCGCGTATTCGCCGCGCTTCCTGTGGATGTGGCCGAACGCGCGCATCTCCGTGATGGGCGGCGAACAGGCCGCAAGCGTGCTCGCCACCGTGCGCCGCGACGGCATCGAAGCCAAGGGCGGCCAATGGAGCGCGGATGAAGAAGCCGCCTTCAAGGCACCGATCCGCGATCAGTACGAGCGCCAGGGCCATCCGTACTACGCCAGCGCGCGCCTGTGGGACGACGGCGTGATCGACCCCGCCGACACGCGCAGCGTGCTGGGCCTCGGGCTGTCGGCCAGCCTGAACGCGCCGATCGGCGATATGAACTTCGGCGTGTTCCGCATGTAAGCGGGCCGTCCATCGACCAGGGAATTTGCAGTGAACAGCATCACCGCGCGAACGTGGCGCAGCGTCTGGGCAGCCGTTGGCTGCGCGCTGCTGCTTGCGACCGCGCTTGCGAGCGAGACCGCGCCGTCCGGCGTCAGCGAGACCATCGTGGAGGTGCCCAAGTCTGCGGGCATCTTCACCCTCAAGCTGGAGACGACCGTCTACAAGCCGGCCGGCGACGGCCCGTTCCCGCTCATCGTGCTCAACCATGGCAAGGCGCGCGGCAAGGCAGCATTCCAAGCGCGTGCCCGTTACAGCGAGCAGGCCGCGGCACTGGTCGCACGCGGCTACGTGGTGGCCATTCCGATGCGGCAGGGGTTTTCCAAATCCGGCGGCGCGTATATCGGCAGCGGTTGCAACGTCGAAGCCAACGGCATCATCCAGGCCGAAGACGTGGTGGCCGCGCTCGACTACATGACCGCGCAGCCGTACGTGGACCGCAACCGCATCGTCGTCATGGGCCAGTCGCATGGCGGCCTGACCACGCTGGCCTTCGGCACCATCGCCTACCCCGGCGTGCGTGGGCTGGTGAACTTTGCCGGCGGCCTGCGCAACGACACCTGCGTCGACTGGGAAGGCAACCTCGTGCGCGCCTTCGAGACGTACGGCCGCCAGTCACGCTACCCATCGCTCTGGTTTTACGGCGACAACGACAGCTACTGGCCCAAGCCGATGCCCGACAGAATGTTCGCCGCCTACACCAGTGGCGGCGGCAAAGGCCGGCTGGTGGATTTCGGCAACTTCAAGAGCGACTCGCACGGCATGTTTGCAAGCCATGCAGGGCTTGCCATCTGGCTGCCGCAGGTGGATGCCTTCCTGCGCGAACTCGGCCTGCCCGCAGGCCCGCTGCAAGCGGTGGCACCGGGCAGCAACGCTGAAGCCTCCGGCGCAGACGACCCCAAGTCCGACACCAACAAGGACCCCGAATGAACGCTTTCGAGACCCTCGCCTTCGCGCAGCACGGCGCCGTCGCCACGCTCACGCTGAACCGGCCCGACGTGCGCAACGCCTTCAACGAAACTGTCATCGCCGAGCTGACCGGCGCGTTCCGCGCGCTGGCCAATGAGCCCAGCGTGCGCGCCATCGTCCTGTCGGGCAACGGCCCTGCGTTCTGCGCGGGCGCCGACCTGAACTGGATGAAGAAGATGGCCGGCTATTCGGACGATGAGAACCGTGCCGATGCCCTGCGTCTGGCCGAAATGCTGCGCGCCATCTACACCTGCCCCAAGCCAGTCATTGCGCGCGTGCAGGGTGACACGTATGCCGGCGGCGTCGGCCTGGTTGCTGCATGCGACATTGTCGTTGCCGTTGACACAGCCAACTTCTGCCTGTCGGAAGCGAAGCTCGGTTTGATTCCGGCCACCATCAGCCCGTACGTGATCCGCGCTCTGGGCGAGCAGGCGTCGCGCCGCTACTTCATCACCGCAGAACGCTTTTCGGCTGCCGAAGCGCATCGCCTCGGCCTCGTGCATGAGCTGGTGAACGCAGATGCGCTCGACGCCAAGGTGGCTGACATCACCGCTGCGCTCGTCGCCAACAGCCCGAACGCCGTGCGTGAGAGCAAGCGCCTCGTGCGCGAGGTGTCTGGCGCCGCGGTCAATGACGCACTGCTGGCCGATACCGCTGAGCGCATCGCCGCCATTCGCGCTTCGGAAGAAGGCCGCGAAGGCGTGCAAAGTTTCCTGGGCAAGCGCAAGCCGAACTGGCTGCTGCCGGCCTGATCCGCATAACAACGAAACCACGCATCACTTGAAGGAAGTCCTCATGCAATCCACTCCGCTCAACTTCGTTCCGAACGCCGCCAAGACGCCCGTCACACCGGGCCAGGCGCCCGACGCGCGCTGGAGCCGCGAAGCCATCGAAGCGCTGTTCGCGCTGCCGTTCAACGACCTGCTGTTCCAGGCACAGCAGGTGCACCGTGCCAACTTTGATGCGAATGCGGTGCAGCTCTCGACGCTGCTGTCCATCAAGACCGGCGGCTGCCCCGAAGATTGCTCGTACTGCCCGCAATCGGCCCGCTACGACACGGGTGTCGAGGCGGAAAAGCTGATGCCGATCGACGCCGTGCTCGAAGCCGCATCGCGCGCCAAGCAGAACGGCGCAAGCCGCTTCTGCATGGGCGCAGCGTGGCGCAACCCGAAACCGCATCAACTCGATGCCGTGGCCGACATGGTGCGCGGCGTGAAGGCGATGGGGCTGGAAACGTGCGTGACGCTGGGCATGCTCAAGCAGGAACAGGCCGCGCAACTGAAGGACGCGGGCCTGGATTACTACAACCACAACCTCGATACCGCGCCCGAGTTCTACGGCGAGATCATCACGACGCGCACGTACCAGGACCGGCTCGACACGCTGGAGCATGTGCGTGATGCCGGTATCAACGTGTGCTGCGGCGGCATCGTCGGGCTGGGGGAATCGGTGCACGAGCGTGCTGGCCTCATCGCCGAGCTGGCGAACATGGAACCGTATCCGGACTCGGTGCCCATCAACAACCTTGTGAAGGTGGAAGGCACGCCGCTGGCCGGCAACGAAGAACTGGACCCGTTCGATTTCGTACGCACGATTGCGGTGGCGCGCATCACGATGCCCAAGGCGATGGTGCGGCTGTCCGCTGGCCGCGAGGCGATGGACGATGCCTTGCAGGCGCTGTGCTTCATGGCGGGCGCCAACTCGATCTTCTATGGCGAGAAGCTGCTGACGACTGACAACCCGGAGGCGGATGCGGATCGGAAGCTGCTGGCGCGGTTGGGGATGCGGGTGGACGTGCAGGATCACATGCATCAGGGTGCGGAGGCTTCGCACTCGCATTCTTCGCATTGTCATATCGACATTACGCCGGCGGACTGAGGCTTTGGTTTTGGGGATGGTTTTCT
>NZ_JFZG01000008.1 GCF_000607165.1 Ralstonia pickettii
GGACGCACCACAAGTGCAAAACCAATACCAGGAGACGTAACAACACCATGATCACCAAGCTCCTCATCGCCAACCGAGGCGAAATCGCCTGCCGAGTCGCCGCCACCTGCCGCAAGCTGGGCATCCGCACAGTCGCCGTCTACTCCGATGCCGACGCCAATGCCCGCCACGTTGCGGCCTGCGACGAAGCCATCCACATCGGTGAGCCCGCCGCCCGCGACAGCTACCTGCGCGCCGACCGCATCCTCGAAGCGGCGCGTGCCACCGGCGCCCAGGCCGTCCACCCAGGCTACGGTTTCCTGTCGGAAAACGAAGCCTTCGCCAAGGCCTGCGCAGACGCCGGCATCATCTTCGTCGGCCCGCCGGCCTCGGCCATCGAAGCGATGGGCAGCAAAAGTGCGGCCAAGGCGTTGATGGAAACGGCCGGCGTGCCGCTCGTCCCGGGCTACCACGGCGACAACCAGGACGCCGCATTCCTGCGCACGCAGGCCGATCGCATCGGTTACCCGGTGCTCATCAAGGCGAGTGCGGGCGGCGGTGGCAAGGGCATGCGCGTGGTGGAATCGGGCGATGCGTTTGAAGCCTCGCTGGCCTCCGTCAAGCGCGAAGCGTCCTCCAGCTTTGGCGATGACCGCGTGCTAATCGAGAAGTACCTCACGCGCCCGCGCCACATTGAGATCCAGGTGTTTGCCGACAGCTTCGGCGGCGCCGTCTACCTGTTCGAGCGCGACTGCTCGGTGCAGCGCCGCCACCAGAAAGTACTGGAAGAGGCACCGGCGCCCGGCATGACGCTGGACCGTCGCCGCGCGATGGGCGAAGCCGCTGTGGCTGCCGCGCGCGCCGTGGGCTACGTGGGTGCCGGCACAGTCGAATTCATCGTCGACGAAGACGGCACGTTCTACTTCATGGAGATGAACACGCGCCTGCAGGTCGAGCATCCGGTCACCGAAATGATCACGGGTGAAGACCTCGTCGAATGGCAATTGCGCGTGGCCTCCGGCGAGCCGCTGCCGCGCGCGCAGGACGAACTGCATATCCACGGCCACGCGCTGGAAGCACGCATCTACGCAGAAAACCCCGAGCGCGATTTCCTGCCGTCCATCGGCACGCTGAAGGTGCTGCGCACGCCGGCAGCGGTGGAATTTACCGTGGGCGCGCAAGCCAATGGCGAACCCGCGGCCGTGCGCATCGACGCGGGTGTGCGCGAAGGCGATGCCATCAGCCCTTACTACGATCCGATGATCGCCAAGCTCATCGTCTGGGGCCGTGACCGTGAAGAAGCGCTCGCGCGCATGCTGCAGGCGCTGGGCAGCTTCCATCTGGTGGGGCTGTCGTCCAACGTGGCCTTCCTGCGCCGCCTGGTCGCATCGACGCCGTTTGCGACCGCCGATCTGGATACCGGCCTGATCGCGCGCAATCACGACACGCTGTTCCCGGCAGCGCCGGACGTGCCGCAAGACGCCATCGCCCTGGCCGTGGCTGCCCTGCTTGCCCGCGAGGCACGCAGCCTGCGCACGGACACACGCGATCCGCATTCGCCGTGGGCACGCGGCAGCGGCTGGCGCCTGAACGGCGCGGCTGAGCGCACGCTGCGCTTCTCGCACGGCGAACAGGCCGTCGACGCCGCGCTCGTCTATGGCCGCGACGGCTCGCGTCTGAAAGCAAACGGGCATGAAGCGCCATTCACCTCGCAGCGCCATGCAGAGACCTTCACCGTCACGCTGGGCTCGCACAAGGCGACTGGTCAGGTGCATGTCGACGGCGACACATTCCACGTCTTCACCGGCGGCGCGCACTGGACGCTGGAGCGCCACGACCCGCTCGCCCATGCCGGCGAAGCCGACGACGAAGGCGGCAAGCTGACCGCGCCGATGCCCGGCAAGGTCATCGCCGTGCTGGCCGCACCGGGGCAGACCGTCACCAAGGGCGCACCGCTCGTCGTGATGGAAGCCATGAAGATGGAGCACACGCTCACCGCACCGGCCGACGGCGTCGTCGAATCCGTGCTGTATGGCGTAGGCGATCAGGTAACGGAAGGCGTGCAACTGCTGGCGTTCAAGCCGGCGGAGTGATGGCTGAATGACGCGCAGGCGGGGCTGCAACGCGCGTTGCCGGCCCCTGCTACACTGCTTGACGTATACGTCAACTACCCGCATTGAAGTCGCCCCACATGCACATCCAGATCTACACGCCCGACGGCAAGCCCCAACCCTGGCTCGACGGTTTTGCGCAGGCACTGCCTGAGGCGCGGCTGTCGGTATGGGCGCAAGGTGCGGCGCAGGACGCTGATTACGCCGTGGTCTGGCAGCCGCCCGCCGAGATGCTGCGCGGCCGCACGGATCTGCGCGCCGTGTTCAACCTGGGCGCGGGCGTGGATGCCATCCTCGGCCTGCGCGCGCAATCGCCCGATGCGATTCCCGAAGGCCTGCCGATCGTGCGTCTGGACGATGCCGGCATGGCCGCGCAGATGGGCGAGTACGTCACGCATGCCGTGTTGCGCTTCTTCCGCCGGCTTGATGAATACGAGCGCCAGCAGCAAGCCAAGATGTGGCGCTTCCTCAAGCCGTTCAACCGTGACGAGTTTGTCGTGGGCGTGCTGGGCCTGGGCGTGCTCGGTACGCACATCGCCAAGACGTTGGCGGGCTTCGGCTTTCCGGTGCGCGGCTGGAGCCGTTCTGCCAAGCACGTCGAGGGCGTCGATTGCCGTACGGGCAGCGAAGCCCTGCCTGGCTTCCTGGCCGGCACGCGCGTGCTGGTGAACGTGCTGCCGCTGACCGCCGACACGGAAAACGTGATCGACGCAAAGCTGCTCGGTCAGCTCGCACCCGGCGCGTTCGTTGTCAACGTGGCGCGCGGCAAGCATCTGGTGGAAGACGACCTGCTGGCCGCCGTGCGCAGCGGCCACATTGCCGGCGCCGCGCTCGACGTATTCCGCACCGAGCCGCTGCCCGCCGACCATCCTTTTTGGACCGAACCGCGCATCCACATCACGCCGCACATTTCGGCGCTGACGCTGCGCGAGGTCAGCATTGCCCAGATCGCGCGCAAGATCCGCGCGCTGGAAGCCGGCGAACCGATTGCCGGCATCGTCGATCTGCAACGAGGTTACTGAGATGAGCACTCCGCTTTTCGTAAAAGTGGTCGAGGTCGGCCCGCGCGACGGTCTTCAGAACGAGAAGGCGCCGGTTTCCACCGACACCAAGGTCGAACTGGTGAACCGGCTGTCCGAGGCCGGCTTCGTGAACGTGGAAGCCGCGTCGTTCGTGTCGCCCAAGTGGGTGCCGGCCATGGCCGATGGCGCCGATGTGATGGCGCGCATCCAGCGCCGGCCGGGCACGCTGTATTCGGTGCTCACACCCAACATGAAGGGTTTCGAAGGCGCTGCGGCAGCAGGCGCGGACGAGATCGTGATCTTCAGCGCCGCCAGCGAGGCCTTCGCGCAGAAGAACATCAACTGCACGATCGCCGAATCGATCGAACGCTTTGCGCCGGTGGCCAAGGCCGCCAAGGATGCAGGCATTCGCGTGCGCGGGTCGATCTCGTGTTCGCTGGGCTGCCCGTACCAGGGCGAGGTGCCGGTATCGTCGGTAGTGGACGTCATCAAGCGCATGGCCGACCTGGGCTGCGACGAGATCGACATTGCCGACACCATCGGCGTGGGCACCGCCGGGCAGGTGAAAACCGTGATGGAAGCCGCCGCGGCGACGTTCCCGATCGACCGCCTCTCGGGCCATTTCCACGACACGTACGGCCAGGCGCTGGCCAACATCCTCGCCAGCCTGGAAGTCGGCATCGCCATCTTCCACGCATCGGTAGCGGGGCTGGGCGGCTGCCCGTATGCCAAGGGCGCCACCGGCAACGTGGCCACCGAAGACGTGCTGTACCTGCTGCACGGCCTGGGCATCCGCACCGGCATCGACCTGGACAAGGTCGTGCTGGCGGGCGACTTCATCTCGCAAGCCATCGGCCGCCCCACCGCGTCCCGTGCAGGCCGCGCGCTGTTGCTCAAGCTGCAGGACCAGATCGCCCAGGCCTGCATCTGAAACCCCATCAAGAAGAACGACGATGACCGCTACCGATACGAACGCACCGCTGCCTGAATCTGCCCAACGCGTGGCCGACCACCTGCGCACGCTCGGCTACGAGAAAGCCATCGTGATGCTGCCCGCCACGGGAAAAACGTCTGCTGAAGCGGCTGCCGGACTGGGCTGCTCGGTGGCGGAGATCGCCAAGTCGATCATCTTCCGTCGTGCGGATGACGATGTGCCTGTGCTGGTGATCGCCAGCGGCACCAATCGTGTCGACGAAGCAAAGGTTTCCGCGCACGTGGGCGCACTGGCCAAGGCCGATGCGAAGTTCGTCCGCGAGAAGACCGGTTACGCCATCGGTGGCGTGTGTCCGGTGGGCCATGCCGTAAAGCCCGTCATGCTGCTCGACAAGGATCTGTTCCAGTACGACAGCGTGTGGGCCGCTGCCGGCCACCCGCACGCCGTGTTCAACCTCACGCCCGCCGAACTGGAAGCCATGACGGGCGCGCCTGTGGCCGACATCGCCCAGCGCGACTGATCGAACACACATGGACGCCTGCACCCGCGCGCAACTGAAGCTCTCGCTCGGCAAGCTGCGCAATAGCCGCGCGCAGGCCGAGCGCGCCCAGCCGGTGTCGTCGCCGTGCATCAGCGTGTGCAAGATGGACGAGGCGCGCGGCCTGTGCATCGGCTGCATGCGCACCATCGACGAAATTGCCGCCTGGTCGACCATGAACGACACCGCTCGCCAGGCCGTGTGGAAGACCTTGCCCGAGCGCGCCTGCGCCTGGCTCAACGAGACGCCCTGCGCCTGAGCGCCCATCACCATGGCCGAACACGACATCGTCACCTTGCCTGATTCGATGCGCGTGTTCGAGCGCGGCTGGCTGTCGTCCAACAACATCCTTTTCTTCGATGACGATGCGCAAGGCGGCTGCGCACTGGTGGACACCGGCTACCTCACGCACGCCCCGCAAACTGTGGCGCTTGTGAAGCACGCCCTGCAAGGCAGGCCGCTGCGCCGTCTGCTGAACACGCACTTGCACTCCGACCATTGCGGCGGCAATGCCGCGCTGCGGGCACTCTACGGCAGTCACACGCGCGTGCCTGCGGCGCAGATCGACGACGTGCGCCGCTGGGATACCGACGCCCTGAGCTACGCCCCCACCGGCCAGGAATGCGCACGCTTCACGCTGCCTGACAGCGATGCCGACGCGGGCCTCGCCGACGGCATGACGGCACGGCTAGGCGGTTTCGACTGGCAGGTCATCAGCGCGCCCGGGCACGACCCGCACGCGGTCATCCTCTTCAACCCCGACACACGCGTGCTGATCTCTGCCGATGCGTTGTGGGAGCGCGGCTTTGGTGTGATCTTTCCCGAGCTGGAAGGCGAGAGCGGCTTTGCCGAGCAGCAGGCCATTCTTGAGCGCATCGCGCAGCTCGATGCGCGCGTGGTGATTCCTGGACACGGCCGGCCGTTCACCAGCGTCAACGCCGCGATTGATGCATCGCTGGGGCGGCTTGCGTATCTGCGCGCAGACCCGGAGCGCAATGCGCTGCACGCCATCCGCGTGCTGGTGAAGTTCAAGCTGCTGGAGCAGCAGGCGCTGTCGCACGACGCGCTGTTCGCGTGGTTCACGCAGACCACGCTGATGCCGCGCTTGCAAGCGCGCTTCTTCGCAAGCCAATCGATGGAAACGTTGGTGGATGCCGCGATCGCGGCGCTGGTCAAGGCAGGCGCCGCCACCGTCGAACACGGCCGCATCCTGAACCGCGATTGACGTGCCGCGCGGCGGCGATGCCCCGCTACAATGCAGCGACGCCTCTTCTCTTCG
Source organism: Ralstonia pickettii (assembly GCF_000607165.1). Taxonomy (GTDB): domain Bacteria; phylum Pseudomonadota; class Gammaproteobacteria; order Burkholderiales; family Burkholderiaceae; genus Ralstonia; species Ralstonia holmesii. Next base: position 5,864 of record NZ_JFZG01000008.1, read on the forward strand.
CCTGGGCATGCCGAAACCCGCCACATCCAATCCGCCCGAGTCCGCCACAGGAGCCGCCACTGAAGCCGAAGCGCCGCGCCGCAAGCGCGGCCGCCCCGCGCAGGATGCCAACGAGGGCTTGCGCCGCGCGTTGATCGAGCAATCGGCCAGGCTGTTCCGCGAGAAGGGCTACGGCAACACCACGGTGCGCGACATTGCCGCCGCCACGGGCGTCCATGCGGGCAGTTGGTTCTACCACTTCAAAACCAAGCAGGACATCCTGCAGGCGGTGATCGAACACGGCCTGACCGTGGCGCTGGCCGACATCGAAGCCATCGATATCGACGACCTGCCGCCGCGCGAGGCGATGCGCCAACTCGTGCGCGCGCACCTCTACACGATCCTTGCGCCCCACCAGGATTTCATTCCGGTGATGCTGTATGAGTGGCGCTCGCTCGATACGCAGGCGCAAGAACGCATCATCGCGCTCAAAGACCGTTACGAAGACATCTGGACGCGCGTGATCGACCGCCTGCGCGCCTCGGGCGAATGGGCACACCCGACGCCCGTCGACCGCCTGCTGATGTTCGGCGCGCTCAACTGGACGGCGCAGTGGTATCAGGCTGGCGCGGGCATCAGCATTGACGCGCTGGCCGATCAGGCCGTGCTGTTCATCCTGCGTACGCCGCCCCAGCCGACGGCTTAGCACCCCTAGCGCGCATCGCCCTCGAACAACGTCTGGTTGGCAGTGCGCAGCACGTGCTTCTGGATCTTGCCGGTCGCCGTCATGGGCAGCTTGTCGACCACGGCGATGTGCTTAGGCACCTCAAAGCTACCGAGATGCTCTCTGCAATGCGCCTGCAGCGCGGCGGCATCGGCGTGTGCATCGGGCTTGAGGCAGACGAACGCTGCCACCGCTTCCACCCAGTGCACATGCGGCAAGCCGACCACCGCGGCGTTCGCCACGGCCGGGTGCCGCAGCAACACTTCTTCCACCTTGACCGAAGGCACGTTCTCACCGCCGGTCTTGATCATGTCCTTGATGCGGTCCTTGAACTGAAGCTGGCCGTCGGTATCCCACATGCCGAGGTCGCCCGTGTGGTGCCAGCCGAAGCGGCGCGCGTTGGCGGTGGCCTGCGGGTCCTTGTAGTAGCCGAGCATGACGTTAGGGCCGCGATGCACGATCTCGCCCAATTGGTCCGGGCCGAGCAGATTGCCTTGATCGTCCATGATGGCCGCCTCGTTCACCATGCATGGCTGGCCCCAGTAGTTGCCGGTGCGCTGCAGTTGCTGGTTGGGCGCGAAGTACATCGTCATCGGGAAAATTTCGGTCTGGCCTGAGCCGAGCGCAAAGTTCGGACACACCTCGGCAATCAGGCGTTCGAGCAGCGGCTTGGCCATCGGCGCCATCGCATACAGGCATAGGCGCAGGCTTGAGAGATCGCGCTGCGCACGCAGCGGATGGTGCAGCAGCGCGGCGTACATGAGCGGCAGGCCGAACAGTTGCGTGATGCGCTCGCTCGCAATCGCATCGAGCAGCGCCGCCGGATCAAAACCGCGCTGTATGACGAGCGTGGCGCCCACCAGCATCGCGGACGCGGCGGTCGCAAACTGCGCGCAGTGGAACATCGGCAGCAGGCACGAGAACACATCGGTCTCGTTCAGATTCAGGCCTGCGATGTTGGACATTAGCGCGGCATGCACCGAGCGATGCGAGTGCATTGCGCCCTTGGGTCGGCCGGTCGTGCCGCTGGTGTACATGATGAGCGCGAGATCGCGATCGTCGATCACCACGGCGGGCAGCGTATCGGCGTGGCCTTGCAACGCTTGCTCCACGGTTTGCGGGCCATCGGCAACCGGTGCGCCGAAGCACTGGTGCGCGGGCAAAGCAAGCGCCGACAGCGTGTCACGCAGCGCCGGGTACAGCGCCGCGTCAATCACCACATGGCGCGCCTCGGCATGTTCGAGGATGTAGCGCACATCGTCCGGCCCGAGCATCGCATTGATCGGCACCCACACCAGCCCCGCCTTCAAAATGCCGTACGCGGCCACCAAGAACTGCGCCGAGTTGCCACACACCATCGCCACCTTGTCGCCGGGCGTGAGGCCGCTTGCAAGCAGCGCGTGCCCATAGCGATTACTGTCTGCGTTGAGTTCGCCATGCGTCATGCGACGCGGGCCATCGACCAGCGCGACCTTCGCGCCGAACTTGCGTGCACTGCGATGCAACGTATCGCCCAGCGCCACCCGGTTCAGCAGGTTGGCTTCGAGCGTGAGGTCTGGCGTGGCTTCGGACATGGGACGTCTCCTATGGACTGCATTGACCGCATGAGCTGCACGACGAAACGATGGATCAGGACGGCAGTGCAACCGTCAGGCCGCGGCAATCTCCATCAGCAACCCGCCGGGCGCAACCTGTGCCCCGACCTGGGTGAACAGACCTTTCACCTCGCCTGCGAGTGGTGCGGCAATGCTGTGCTCCATCTTCATCGCCTCGACCACCAGCAGCACCTGACCGGCGCAGACCGCCTCGCCTTGAGCCACGTGTACGGCAACCACGCGGCCATTCATCGGTGCGCTGATCCGGCCGCTGCCGGCTTGCACGCCGTCACGCTCCGCCCGGGCGTAAGTGGTGTCGACGGCGGTGTGCTCGACGCCATTCAGCACGAAGTGGCAAGCGTCGCCGGTGAAGGCGTAGTCGACCGCGTGGAGCGTGTCGCCCAGCGCAAGCGTGACGCGGTCGTTGGCCGCTGACACAAGGGCCACCTGAGTGGAACCGCCGTCCCAAGTCAATTCCCATCGCCGTGCACCGAGCGCTCGCACGCGCATCTCGATGGCCTGATCGTCGAGCGTGAAGCGGCACAGCGTGGGGTATGTGCAACTGCTGGCCCAGCCATGCAGTTCTGCGGGATAGCGGCGCGCGGTTTCCTGGCGCAGGTGCGTGAGCAGCACGGCAGCCGCCTGGCAGACCGCTGCGTCGGGTACGGCCGCATGACGCATCGCGGCCGGGAAATGCCGGGCGATGAACGCGGTCGACACATCGCCGGCAAGGAACGTCGGGTGCGCGACGCAATCGCGCAGAAACGCACGGTTGGTCGGCAGGCCAAGCAGCAGGCAATCATCCAAGGCATGCGCCAGCCGTCGACACGCATCAGCGCGGTCGGTGCCGTGCGCGACGATCTTGGCGAGCATCGAATCGTAGTACGGCGAGACGACAAGCCCGTCGGCCAATGCATGGTCCGTGCGGACATCCTGCGGTGCACGCCAGCGGGCAACGGTGCCGCTTTGCGGCAGGAAATCCTGCTGCGGGTCTTCTGCGCACAGGCGCACTTCGACGGCGTGCCCGCCTTGTGCGCGACGTGCATCGATGGCGTCTTGCGCGAGCGGCAACGGCTCGCCAAGCGCCACACGCAACTGCCACTCGACCAGATCGCCCCCGATCACCGCTTCGGTCACGGCATGCTCCACCTGCAGGCGCGTGTTCATCTCCATGAAGTAAAACGCGCCGTCCGGGGCGAGCAGAAACTCCAGCGTGCCCGCACCCACATAGCCGATCGCGCGCGCCGCCGCCACCGACACCGCGCCCATGCGCGCACGCAACTCGGGCGATACGGCAGGCGACGGCGATTCTTCGATCACCTTCTGATGCCGGCGCTGCACCGAGCAATCACGCTCGCCGAGGTGAACCACGTTGCCATGCGTATCGGCAAACACCTGGATCTCGATATGGCGCGGCTCGACGATGGCCTTCTCCAGGATCAGCTCGCCCGAGGCAAACGCGTTCTCCGCCTCGGAGCGCGCGGACTGCAGCGCGGCCGCAAAGTCCTCTGCGCGGTCTACCCGACGCATGCCGCGGCCACCGCCACCGGCCGCCGCCTTGATCATCACCGGATAGCCAATGCGGGCGGCTTCGTGCGCCATGCGCGCAGCGGATTGATCCTCGCCCTGATAACCCGGCACGCACGGCACGCCAGCGGCTTCCATCAGGCGCTTGGCGCCGGCCTTGTTGCCCATCGCGCGGATGGCATCCGCAGGCGGCCCGATAAAGACGAGGCCCGCGTCTGCGCACGCACGGGCAAAGGCGTCGCTCTCCGCAAGGAAACCGTAGCCGGGATGGATTGCCTGTGTGCCCGACTTGCGCGCGGCTTCCAGCAATGCCGCAATGTTCAGGTAAGACGCCTGCGGTTGCGATGGGCCAATCGGCAACGCAAGATCGGCCGCGCGGCAGTGCGGCGCATCGCGGTCAGCCTCGGAATACACGGCAATGGTGCGCATGCCAAGGCGGCGCGCCGTGCGCATGATGCGCAGCGCAATCTCGCCCCGGTTGGCGATCAGGATCGAGCGGAAAGCCGCATGCGGGGCGGTCATCGCTCAGCCCTTCTTGCCCGGAAGCGTGTTCATGTACTTGCAGATGATGCCCAGCATCACCTCGTCGGCGCCGCCGCCAATGGAGCCCAGACGCCCGTCGCGGTAATAGCGCGAGACCGGGTTGTCCCACGTGAAGCCCATGCCGCCCCAGAACTGCAAGCAGGCATCGGGCACGATGCGCGCCAGCCGCCCCGCCTTGAGCTTGGCCATCGATGCCAGCTCCGTCACGTCCTGCCCTTGGATGTACAGATCGCACGCGCGATACGTGAGCGCGCGCAACGCTTCCACCTCCGTCTTCAACTCGGCCAGCTTGAAGTGAACCCACTGGTTGTCGAGCAGGCTGGCGCCAAACAGCTTGCGCTCGCGCGCGTACTCGGCGGTGGCCTCGATGCACATCGTCATCGTTGCCAGGCTGCTGGCCGCGGCCCACATGCGCTCTTCCTGGAACTGCAGCATCTGGTACGTGAAGCCCTTGCCTTCCTCGCCGACGCGGTAACGTTGGGGCACGCGCACGTCGTCAAAGTAGATGAGGCCGGTGTCCGACGAATTCATGCCGATCTTGCGGATCTTCTTGCCGACCGACACGCCCTTCGTGTTCATCGGCACGATGATGAGCGACTTGTTGCGGTGGGCGGGGTCGTCCGATGTGTTGGCCAGCAGGCACATCCAGTCTGCCTGCAGGCTGTTGGTGATCCACATCTTGCTGCCGTTGATGATGTAGTCGTCACCGTCCTTGCGTGCGGTGGTCTTGATGCTCGCCACATCGGAGCCCGCGCTGGGCTCCGACACGCCCACACACGCCACCGCATCGCCGCTGATGGCGGGAGCCAGGAACTGCGCGCGCAGGTCGTCCGAACCGAAGCGGGCAAGCGCAGGCGTCGCCATGTCGGTCTGCACGCCAATCGCCATCGGCACACCGCCGCAGTGGATGTGGCCAAGCGTCTCGGCCATCGCCATCGCATATGAATAGTCGAGGCCCAGCCCCCCAAACTCGGTCGGCTTGGCGATGCCGAGAAAACCCAGCTCGCCCATCTTCTTGAAGAGCTGCTTGGCAGGGAACATCTCCGCTGCCTCCCATTCATCGACGTACGGGTTGATGTCGCTGTCGATGAAGCGCTTGAGGTTGCGCTGCAGTTCCTGATGCTCGTGGGTGAAGTGCATGGTGTCTCGCTCCGCTTGTCCTGGGCTGTTCGTGTATGGGTTCGGGGTGGCTACGGGCGCGCAACGCCAAACTGGATCGGGTGCAGGGTGCGGCGGCGCGCTTCGTCGGACACCCCAAGCACACAAGCCAGTACCTTGCGCGTGTCGCGCGGGTCGATCACGCCGTCGTCCAGCAATCGGCCCGAAACGGTGAACGCATCGGACTGCCGCTCGAACGTGTCGATCACCTTGGCGCGCATCGCTTCGATGGCTTCATGGTCGACGGTTTGCGTCTTGCGTTGCATGCTCGCGGCCATGACCGTCGCCATCGTGCCGGCGGCCTGCTCTGCGCCCATCACGGCCGTCTTGGCATTGGGCCAGCTGAAGCAGAAATCCGGAAAGAAGCCGCGCCCCGACATGCCGTAGTTGCCCGCCCCGAACGACGCACCGCAATGCACGGTGATGCGCGGCACGGTGGCGTTGGCCATGGCCTGGATCATCTTCGATCCGTGCTTGATCATGCCGGCCTGCTCCGACGCCTTGCCGACGATGAAGCCGGTGGTGTTTTGCAGGTACAGCAGCGGCGTGTCGGCCTGGCAGCACGCCTGGATGAAATGCACCACCTTGGTGGCGCCGGCCGGGTCCAGCGGCCCGTTGTTCGTGATGACGCCGACGCGCATGCCGCAGATGGCCGCGTGCCCCGTGATCGTTGCGGGGCCGTAGTCGGGCTTGAACTCCAGAAACTCCGATCCATCGGCAATGCGGGCAATCACCTCGCGCATGTCGAGCGGCTTGCGATGATCGGCCAGCGCAATGCCGAGCAATTCCTCCGCATCAAAGCGCGGCGGCGCATAAGGGCGATCCGCTGCCGGCACATCGCGGTTCCAGTCGAGCGCAGCCACAAGTTCGCGTGCGATGCGCAGTGCGTCGGCATCGTCTTCAGCCAGGTATTCAGCCAAGCCCGACGTGCTGGCGTGCATCTGTGCGCCGCCCAGTTCCTCTTCGGTGGCGATCTCACCCGTGGCCGCTTTCAGCAGCGGTGGACCGGCGAGAAATGCACGCGCACGATCACGCACCATCACCACGTAGTCCGACAGGCCGGGCATGTATGCACCACCCGCCGTGCTCGACCCGTGCACCACGCTGATCACCGGAATGCCCGCCGCCGACAGCCGCGCGAGCCAATAGAAACCGCTGCCACCATGGATGAAGGTCTCCACACGATAGGTCAACAGGTTGGCGCCGGCCGATTCGACAAGGTGGATGAACGGCAGCTTCTGCTCCAGCGCAATAGCCTGAGCCCGCTGGAACTTCTCGATGCCCATCGGCTGCACGGCGCCTGCATCGATGCCCGCATCGTCAACGATGATCATTGCGCGCACGCCGCTCACCCAGCCGATGCCCGCGATGAAGCCGCCGCCAGGAATCGAGCGCGCCGGGTCTGTGTGGTCGAGGCAAAAACCCGCCAGCGTGGACAGCTCCAGAAACGGCGCACCGGCGTCGAGCAAGCGGCCGAGCCGGTCACGCGGCAGCAGTTGCCCGCGCTGCTCGAAGCGCGCGCGCGAAGCCTCGGACTTGTTGCGCGTGCGGTCTTCCAGCGTGCGCAACTGGCCGACGAGTTCCGTGAGCGCGGCGTGGTTCTGCAGGTACACGTCGCTATGCGGCACGATGCGCGATTCAAGCGCCGGCATTGCGGCCCTCCTCGTCTTGCAGCACCTTGGGCGTCACGGCCAGGTGGAAGCCGTTGAACGGCCCGGCGCCATGACGCGGTGCCGGCATGGGCGACCCGGGCCGCACGTTCGGGCGGCCGCCGTCCACGCGCAGCGTCGTGCCGGTGATAAACGCGGCGGCTTCCGAGAGCAGATACACGATTGCCGACGACACTTCCGCCTCGGTGGCAAAGCGACCGAGCGGCACCGTCGAAGGCATGCTGCGGATGGTCTCGGCCATCCACGGCGGATACGCGTCCATGCCCGACGACGCCACATAACCGGGCGCCACCGCGTTCACGCGCACGCCGTACTGCGCCCACTCGAACGCCGCCGTCTCCGTAAAGTTGACCATGCCCGCGCGTGCTGCGCCGGAGTGGCCCATGTTCGGCATGCCGCCCCACATGTCGGCCACGATGTTGACGATGGCGCCGCCGCGCTGCTGCATCGCCTGGTTCAGGCACTCGCGCGCCATCAGGAAGCCGCCGGTGAGATTCGTCTGCACCACCGCTTCCCAGCCCTTGGCAGAGATGTCTTTGAGCGGCGCCGGAAACTGGCCGCCCGCGTTGTTGACCAGCGCGTCGATGCGGCCGTGCTCGCCGTAGATTTGCGCGACGGTGGCTTGCGCAGCGGCCTCGTCGCGGATGTTGCAAACGTAGGTGTGCGCGGTGCCGCCGGCTTCGACAATCTCCGTGCGCACGGCGGCAAGCTTCTCTGCATTGCGCCCCACCAACGCGACCGCCGCCCCCAGCGACGCCAACTCATGCGCGGTGCACCGGCCAATGCCGCTGCCGCCACCCGTCACCACGGCCACTTGCCCCTGAAACAGCCCCGGTCGAAAGACTGAGCGATACATGGTTCTCTCCCTGATTGCGCGCGTTAGGCCCTTAGGCCCAGCCGAGCTGGCGCGCGGCAAGATCGCTGAGGATTTCCTCCGCGCCGCCGCCGATCATGTAGACCTTCACTTCACGATAGATGCGCTCCGACTTCGTGCCGCGCATGAAGCCCATGCCGCCGAGCAGTTGCACGGCCGTGTCGGCACAGAACTGCAGACCCTGCGTGGCGAAATTCTTCAGCATGCATAGTTGCGCGACCGGTGAATCGCCGGCCTGCATGCGTCGCATCAGGTCTTCAAGCAATGCCCGGGTGGCTTCGATGCGCGTGGCCATGGCCACCAGCTTCTGCCGCACGACTTGATGCTGCACGAGGCGCTTGCCGAAGGTTTCGCGCTGGGTGGCCCATTCCACGGCTTCAGCCAGGCACGTGCGCGCCAGGCCATAGGCTTGCATCGCGAGCGCGAGGCGTTCGTGGTTGAAGTTGCGCATCACCAGCTCGAAGCCGCGGTTTTCCACGCCGAGCAGGTTGCCGATGGGCACGCGGCAGTTGTCGAAGTGCAGTTGCGCCGTGTCGGAGCACCACCAGCCCATTTTTCTGAGCGGCGTGCGCGTCAGGCCCGGCGTATCGCCTTCCACCAGCAGCACAGAAATGCCGCCAGCCCCCGCGCCGCCCGTGCGCACGGCCACGGTGATGTAATCCGCGCGCATGCCGGAGGTGATGAAGATCTTGCTGCCGTTGACGACGTAGTGATCGCCCACCCGCACCGCGCGCGTGGCGAGGTTGGCAACGTCCGATCCGCCCGAAGGCTCGGTGATGGCGAGCGCGCTGATCTTCTCGCCCGACAGGATTTCCGGCAGCACACGCGCCTTCAGATCGGCCGATCCACCCGCCACGATGGGCGGCGCACCGATCGTGTGGCTGAACAGCGATGCGAGCAAGCCGCCGCTGGCCGCCCGCGTCAGCGCTTCGATCATCGCCAGTTCCAGAAACAAGTCGCCCGGCGTACCGCCGTACTCCTCCGGAAAACCGATGCCGAGTAAGCCGAGATCCGCCGCCTCGCGATACAACTCACGCGGAAACGTCTCGGCCTCTTCCCATGCATCGATGTTCGGCAGCACGGCCTTGTCGACAAAGCGGCGCACGGTCTCGCGAAACGTATCGTGATCGGCGTCGAAGCGGGCAGACGGCAGCAGGCCTGAGAGCATGATCGCCTCGTCAATCAAGGGTGGTCGACCGGCACGCGCACCGGCATCGTCAGCAGCACCTGCGCCATGCCCTTGCCGAGCGGGTCGTTGCGCAGCGAGGCCATGCCGCCGCCGCCCAACGCCTGCTCGCACACGAAGTTCAGCGCGTGGATGCCGGGCAAGTCGTACCGCGTGACGCGACCCTTCACGACGTGCGCGAGGTATGCGGCGACGGCATCTTCGGTCAGTTGCGCGCGCAGCAACGGCAGGTCTTCTGGCCGACGCGCGATGACGCCGATGTTGGAGGTGTCGCCCTTGTCGCCGCTGCGGGCATAGGCGAGTTCAATGAGTGGGACTTCGCGCGTCGGGCCGGGCGGCAAGGCATCCGATGCTGGTGCGGCAGCGGAAGCCTCAAGCGCGGCACCGCCCGTCGGCACGGTAATGTCGAAGCCCTCCCCGCCCAGCAACGTCACGCGCGGCTGCACGCGCGCCTTGTCGATCAGGAAGGCGTATTGCTTGATGGCAGGCACCACGCTTGGCCGGCCACCCGCGCCCGTCGTGCCCGGCGCCCACGACGTGCCGGCCGGGGCGATTTCGCGCGCGAACAACTCCAACGCTTGCTTGCTCGGATGCGTCACCGTCAGCCACATCACCGATTCGAATCGCGGCACGTTCGGCTGGTGCGGCCCGAACAGATACGCCGAACCGAGCGTCTCGATATGCGTTGCGCTGTAATCCGGCAGACCGAGCTGGCGGAACAGGCCGCGCGTGCGCTCCAGAATCGCCTCGGCCGTGCGGCGCGCCTTGCGATCGGCGTCAATGCCGACGACGGTGAGCTGACCGGTCGCGCGGTAGCCATCGGCATACGTTGCACTCACCTTGTAATCGGGCGTAGGCGCAAGGCCGCGTGCGCCGCGCACTTCGACGTGATGCTCGCCTGCCTGCGCCATCGTCACCTGTGTGAAGTCGCACACCACATCGGGCAGCACGTAGCGCGCCGGGTCGCCGATTTCGTAGAGCAGTTGTTCGGCCACGGTAGCGGGCGTCACCAGCCCGCCCGTGCCGTCGGGCTTGGTGACGATGAAGCTGCCATCGGCCCGGCATTCGACGATGGGGTAGCCGCTGTGCGCCCAGTCGGGCACCGCTTCCCAATCGGTATGCAGGCCGCCCGCGCCCTGGCAGCCGCATTCAAGGATGTGCCCGGCGAGGCTGCCGGCGGCGAGTCGATCGTAGTCATCGATTGCCCAGCCGAAGTGATGCATCAGCGCGCCGAGCGTGACGGCGCTGTCGACGCATCGCCCCGTGATGACGACCTGCGCGCCCGCATCAAGCGCGGCCTTGATCGGCAATGCGCCCAGGTACGCATTGGCGCTCACCACCTTGTCGGGCAAGGGGCGACCGCTCTGCAATTCGCGCACGCCCGCCTCGCGCAGTGCGGGCAGCAGCGGCATGACGTCGTCGCCTTCCACCACCGCAACGCGCACGCTCACGCCCAGCTCATCGGCCAACGCTTGCAACGCAGCCGCGCATCCGCGCGGATTCACGCCACCCGCGTTGGCGATGATGCGGATGTTCTGCGCCAGCGCATCCTTGAGCACCGCGCGCATCGCCACGCTCACAAAGTCGGTGGCGTAACCCAACTCGTCGTTCTTCATGCGCGCGCTGGCCAGCAGCGACATGGTCAGCTCGGCCAGGTAATCGAAGACGAGGAAATCGAGACGGCCCGAGGCGACCAGCTGCATCGGGCCCGTGATGCTGTCGCCCCAGAAACCGCTGGCCCCGCCAATGGAAACGGTGTCCTTGCGCATGTCAGCGGCCCGTCCAGTTAGGAGCGCGCTTTTCGCGAAAGGCGGCTTGCCCTTCCTGCGCATCTTCGGTCAGGGCGAACAGGCCGATCTGGCTTTCGGTGAACGCCATGGCCTGCTCGAAGCCGAGCGATTCAACCTGCTTGAGCGTGTACAACCCACGCCGGATGGCCGACGGCGATTTGTCGAGCAGTCGCGCAAGCAATGCATGGACGGCCCCATCAAGCGCTTCGGGCTCTGCGACTTCGTTGACGAGGCCTGCGGCGAGTGCGCGGTCTGCGCTCATCGGTTCGCCCGTCAGGCACAGCTCGTTCAATACGCGGCGCGGCAACTGGTGCTGCAGCACGGCCAACACCTGCGCGGGGAACACGCCGACCTTCACCTCCGGCAATCCGAACGTGGCGCTGCGGCTTGCCACCGCCAGATCGCACATCGCCAGCAAGCCCATGCCGCCCGCCATGCATGCACCATTCACGCGGGCTATGAGCGGCACGGTGCAGCGGCGCGCCTGGCGAAACAGATCGGCCAGGGCCTGATGCGGCTGGGAATAGTCGAAGCGAAAGGATTGGCCGGTTTGCAGATCGGCGCCGGCACAGAAGGCACGCGTGCCGGTGCCAGTCAGCACCACGGCCCGCACGGAAGTGTCGCGGCTGGCGTCGGCCAACGCGGCTGTCAGCGCTTCGAGCACGGCGGCGTTGATCGCGTTGCGGCGGTCTTCGCGCTGAATGGTCAGCCACAGCGCCTGGCCGCGCCGCTCAATGAGGAGTTCCGGGTCCGTGCTCACGCGATGTTCGCCTTGAAAAGGGATTCGGTTGGACAACCTGCCCGGCAATACTAAATCATTTGCTTGAAAAAATGGAAGCGTTCGAGCGACATCGCTTCCAACAATTTTCTACAGCAGCGTCGCGGCGCTATAACCCCCTGATTTATATGACGAACCCTGTGTGTTCGTAAGGAATTCGCCAGCCGGGGCGTTGACTCGTTCACATGTAAACGATAACAATTCTCATTTGCAAAAAGCATGTAATCAGAACTTTTGGGGAGGGGCAGCACGCCATGTACGCAGCACAGACGGAACGCAAGCGCACCGAACATTCGGTCGTGGGATATCTAACCGGCGCGATGAGCTTTGCCGTGGCTTCGGCGCCAGCGATGGCCGACACGAAGAAAGACGCCGTATCGGCCACCCTGCCCGAGCAGACCGTGACCGGCAGGAGCGGCTTCAAGACGGACGCGGCCTCGGGTGGCAAGTTCACCGCGCCGCTGCTCGATACGCCCAAGTCCGTCACGGTCATTCCGGCCGAGGTGCTGCAGGACACCGCTTCCGCCACCCTGACCGAGGCGCTGCGCACGGTGCCGGGCATCGCGTTTGGCGCGGGCGAAGGTGGCAACCCCGTGGGCGATCGCCCGTTCATCCGCGGCTACGACGCGCAGGCCAGCACCTTCCTCGATGGGCTGCGCGACATCGGTGCGCAATCGCGCGAGATGTTCAACGTGGAATCGGTGGAGGTCATCAAGGGGCCGTCGGGCGCGTATGAAGGGCGCGGCGCGGCTGGCGGGGCAATCAACATCGTCTCGAAGACGCCCAAGCTGGAGCACTTCACCGAGGGCACACTATCGGTCGGCAACGCGGCGTACAAACGTGTCACGGCCGACGGCAACTACCAGATCGGCGAGCACGCCGCGTTCCGCCTGAACGCGATGGCGCACGAAGCCGCCGTTGCCGGCCGCGACGTGACGAGCTTCAGCCGCTGGGGCATTGCGCCATCCATCGCCTTTGGGCTGGGCACGCCCACGCGCGCCACGCTGTCGTACTACCACCTGCAATCGAACGACACGCCCGACACCGGCATTCCGTACAACAACGGCACGTTCAACCGCCGCACCGATGGCCGCCCGCAACTGTTCGGCCCCGGCGACGGCGCGCCCGTGAATGTCGACCGCAGCGTCTATTACGGCCTGTCGCGCGACTTCCGCCGCGATCGCGCCGACATGGGCACGCTTTCTTTGGAACACGATGTGTCAAGCGCGCTGAAGCTGCGCAACACCACACGCGTCGCCCGCACAAGCCAGGACACCATCTGGACGCAGCCCGACGACAGCCAGGGCAACATCTACTACGGCATGGTCTGGCGCCGCACCAATTCGCGATACTCGGTGGCCAACACCGTCGCCAACCAGACAGAAGCCACGGGCAAGTTCGACACCGGCGGGTTCAAGCACAGCTATGCAGCGGGCCTGGAGTTCTCGCGCGAGCGCAGCCGCAACGACACATACGCGGTGGCCACCGGCAGCAATCGCTGCCCGAACGGCATCGGCGCAGCCGGCGGCTACAACTGCACCGATCTCTTCAACCCGAACCCGAGCGACCTTTGGGCGGGCGGCATCAAGCTCAACAACAATCCGGCCGAGACGACCGTGCGCACGCAATCGGCCTACGTGTTCGACACCATCGAGCTGTCGCCGCGCTGGCAGGTCAACGGCGGCCTGCGCTTCGATCGCTACTCGGCATCGGCCACCACGTCGGCGAATGCGCAGGGCGTGCGTTCGAGTTTTTCGCGTGACGACAACCTGCTGAACTACCAGCTCGGCCTGGTTTTCAAACCTGCGCAGAACGGCAGCATTTATGTGGCGTACGGCACGTCTTCCACGCCGTCGGGCTCGGTGGCGGGCCAGGGTGCCGATACCAGCGCGCTGACGCCAGACCGCTCCGGCAATCGCGGCGACGTGCTCGCCCCGGAAAAGAACCGCGCCTACGAACTCGGTACCAAGTGGAACGTGCTCGACAGCAAGCTTGCACTGACAGCCGCCGTCTTCCGCATTGAAACGACGAATGCGCGCATCGTGCTGCAGGACGGCACCGCCGCCATGGCCGGCAACAAGCGCGTTGATGGCTTCGAGCTGGGCTGGTCGGGCGCGCTCACCAACCGCTGGCAGGTATTCGGCGGATACACGTATCTGAAGAGCGAGCTGCGCAACAACGGCGGCGCAGGCGCGGCCTTTGGCGGCACCAACGGAACGGCCTTCCCCAACACACCGAAGAACAGCTTCAGCCTGTGGACGACGTATCAGCCGATGCCGAAGCTCACGCTCGGCGGCGGTGCGTATTACGTCTCGAAGGTGTGGGGCAGCACCAACCCCGCCAACCCGAAGTGGGTGCCGGCGTACTGGCGCTTTGATGCCATGGCCGCGTACCGCATCGACAAGCACACCACCCTGCAGTTGAACGTGCAGAACGTGTTCGACAAGGTGTACTTCAACCAGGCGTATGCATCGCACTACGCATCGCTGGCACCTGGCCGCACGGCCATCCTGACGCTGGGCATCCGCTACTGATGCCTGAACACGCTGCAACCGCCGCTGCCGATGCGGCGGTGGTCGATGCCATCCACGCCGTTCTGACCGGCCCTGCTGAGCGCGCCGCACGCTGGCTGGCGGTTGCCGCCCGGCGCGGGCACACGGAAGCGCAGGCCATCTTCGGCCAATGGCTGCTCGATGGCCGCGGTGTCGAACGGAATCCGGCCGAAGCGTTGCTCTGGTTCAAGACGGCCGCGCTGTCGGGCCATGCCATGGCCGCCAACATGCTCGGCCGCTGCTACGAGCACGGCTGGGGCGCGCCCGCCTGCGACAAGACCGCCACGCACTGGTACGCGCGCGCCGCCGCTGCCGGCCTCGATTGGGGCCAGTACAACTACGCCACGAGCCTGCAGCTCGGCCGCGGCATTCCGGCTGATCGCGCCCGCGCCTTCACCCTCTTCCGGGCCGCGGCCGCACAAGGCCACGCCAAGTCGATCACCGTGCTCGGCGGCTTCTATGAAGACGGCTGGGAAGTCGAGGCTGACACAGCGATGGCCCTGCGCTGCTACCTGCGCGCCGCGGAGGGCGGCGACTTCCGCGGCCAGTTCAACGCTGCGCGCCTGCTTGCACTCGCCAACCGCGCAGACGACGCCCTCACCTGGATGCACGCCGTGCCGCACACCGCCACACCAGCCTTCCTCGCGAAGGCCCATGACTTTCTGGCCGGCCATCCCGATGCGCGCCTACGCGTGCTGGCCGCTGCGCTGGAAACCGCACCATCATGCTGCTGAAGATTCCCAACATCCTGACCAAGGAACAGGTTGCGCAGTGCCGCGCCATCATCGATGCCGCCGAATGGGTGGACGGCAAGGTCACGGCCGGCGTGCAGTCGGGCCAGGTGAAGCACAACATGCAGTTGCCCGAAGGCTCGCAGGCTGCGCGCGAGGTTGGCGCCTTCATCCAGGATGCGCTTTCGGCCAATACGCTGTTCTTCTCCGCCGCGTTGCCGCTCAAGGTGTTCCCGCCGCTGTTCAATCGCTACGCGGGCGGGCAGACCTTCGGCAACCACGTCGACAACGCCGTGCGCCACCTGCGCGGCACGGATTTCCGCATCCGCAGCGACCTCTCCTGCACGCTGTTCCTGACCGAGCCAGAAGACTACGACGGCGGTGAACTCGTCATCAACGACACCTTCGGTGAGCACCGCGTCAGGCTTGCGGCGGGCGACATGGTGCTCTACCCCAGCAGCAGCCTGCACCGCGTGACGCCTGTCACACGCGGCGCACGCGTCTGCGCATTCTTCTGGCTGCAGAGCATGGTGCGCAGCGAAGCGCATCGCACGCTGCTGTTCCAGGTGGATACCGAACTGCAGCGGCTGATGGGGCTGCTAGGTCAGGACGACCCGTCAGTCATCGCCTTGACGGGGACGTATCACAACCTGCTGCGCGAGTGGGCCGACGCCTAGGCGGCTGCCTCAAGCAAAGTACGCCCGCATCTCCTTGAGCAACGCCTCCGGCGCCTCTTCCGGCACGTAATGCCCGCACGGCACGGTGCCACCGCTCACATCGTCCGCCACGGCACGCCACAGTTCCAGCGGCTTGAAGCAGCGTTGGATCACGCCATGCTCGCCCCACAGCACGCGAAGTGGCACGCTCACGCGCTTGCCGGCGTCGCGGTCGGCGCGATCATGTTCGAGGTCGATGGTGGCAGCGGCGCGGTAGTCCTCGCACATGGCGTGCACGCTGGCGGGCTCGCGCATGGCGGCGGCGTAGGTCGCCATTGCTTCCGGGGCGAACGGTTCGAGCCCCGCGTGGCGCAGGCCCATCAGCTTGCCGATGTAGAAATCGGGCGTGGCGTTGATGAGCGTCTCAGGAAACGGCGACGGCTGGATCAGGAAGAACCAATGCCAGTAGGCGGATGCAAACGCCATGTCGGTGTGCTCGTACATCGCCAGCGTGGGGGCGATGTCGAGCAGCATGGCCCGCTCGACGTGCAAGGGGTGATCGACACACAGGCGATGCGCCACACGCGCCCCGCGATCATGCGCGCACAGCCGGAAGCGGCCGAAGCCGAGTGCGCGCATGACCTCCACCTGGTCCTGCGCCATGGTTCGCTTGCTGTATTCGGCGTGCCGGGCACTGCCGGCTGGTTTGGACGAGGCGCCATAGCCGCGCAGATCGGTCGCGACGACGGTGTAATCGTGTGCCAGCTCGTGCGCGACTTTGTGCCAGATCACATGGCTTTGCGGATGGCCATGCAGCAACAGCAGCGGTGGGCCGCTACCGCCGATCACCCCCGCGATTTCCACACCGTTGACCACCTGGCGGAACGGACGGAAGCCAGGAAACAGCGCGGCGTCTGCAGCAGCGGTGGCGGCATCGATGGAAAGCGGCGTGGTCATGCAAGTCTCCGGTGATCAGTCTTGGGTGAAGTGATGCGTGGCGAATGCTCCGCATGCTAGCGCAGAGCGGGCACGCGCGTTGCGGAACCATCCCCTGCCGTTCCCTTCTTTGGATTTCCCCTGACAAGGAGTTCGCCATGACCCCATTGCATGACTTGCGTATCGCCATCCTCGTCGATGACTTGTTCGAGCAGGCCGAGTTGGCCAGCCCCAAGCAGGCGCTGGAGGGCGCCGGTGCCAACGTCAGCATCGTCGCCCCCAAGGGCTCCAACGTAACGGGCCTGCACCACGCCACCAAAGGCGACGCCTTCAAGGTGGACCTGACGCTGGATCAAGCCAAGGCTGACGACTTCGATGGGCTGGTGCTGCCCGGCGGGGTATTCAACGCCGATGCACTGCGCATCGTGCCGGCCGCGCAGGCCTTTGTGAAAGCGTTCGAGCGGGCGCAAAAGCCGATCGCCGTGATCTGCCACGGGCCATGGCTGATGGTGTCTGCCGGCCTGGTACGCGGGCGCACGCTGACAAGCTGGCCGACGCTGCAGGACGACATCCGCAATGCCGGCGGCATGTGGGTGGACCGCGAAGTGGTGACCGACCGCAACTGGGTCAGCAGCCGCAAACCCGATGACCTGCCCGCCTTCAACCGCGCCTTCATCGAACTGCTGACGCAGCACGCCCATGTCTGAGCCCGGCGGGTAGACCGCGCACGGCGGGGTGCGGGATCGTTCCTATAATCAAACGACATGCTCTGCCCCTGTCGTGCCGGTTTGCCCAACCAGGAGACGCCATGCCCGCCGCCAAGCACCTGCCGCCCATGCTGCAGCACCTGACGCTGCCCGTGATCGGTTCGCCGATGTTCATCGTCAGCTATCCGGAACTGGTGCTGGCGCAATGCAAGGCCGGCATCGTCGGGGCATTTCCGGCCCTCAACGCGCGCCCGGCCGAGATGCTGGACGACTGGCTCACGCAGATGAACGAGGAACTGGCGGCGTACCGCACCGCGCATCCGCACGAAGTGGTCGGGCCGATCGCCGTCAATCAAATCGTGCACCACTCGAACGCGCGGCTGGAGCAGGACGTGGCCACCTGCGTCAAACACAAGGTGCCGATCTTCATCACCTCGCTGCGCGCGCCCGTCAAGGAGATCCTGGATGCCGTGCATAGCTACGGCGGCATCGTTCTGCACGACGTGATCAATCTGCGCCATGCCGAAAAGGCGCTGGAAGCCGGCGTCGACGGGCTGATCCTGGTGGCTGCGGGTGCGGGTGGGCATGCCGGCACGCTGTCGCCATTTGCGCTGGTGGGCGAGGTGCGGCGCATCTTCGACGGGCCGATCGCGCTGTCGGGCGCCATTGCCACGGGCGACGCCATCCTTGCCGCGCAGGCCATGGGCGCGGACCTCGCCTACATCGGCACGCGTTTCATCGCCAGCCAGGAGGCCCACGCCGCCGAAAGCTACAAGCAAGCCATCCTGCGCGCGGCCGCGTCCGACATCGTCTACACCAACCTCTTTACGGGCGTGCACGGCAACTACATCCGCGAAAGCATTGAACTCGCGGGGCTGGACCCGGCGGCCCTGCCCGAGGCCGACAAATCGAAGATGAACTTTGGCGATGGCAGCTCGCGCGCCAAGGCCTGGAAAGACATCTGGGGTGCGGGGCAGGGGGTGGGGCAGATTGCCGATCTGCCGCCCGCGGCCGAAATCGTGGCGCGCATGAAGGCCGAATACGACGCGGCCAAGTTGCGTCTTGCGCTGCACCTGCGCCTCTAGACACCTGCCTGCATCGCCCCTCCTGCATGCATGCCCCACTGCACTTAAATTGACTTGCGCTGGCGGCGCTTCTACATTCCAAAGATTCAAGCCACGATATGCGCGGAGCCACCGGATCGGCCACCGCGCAACCGTATGCGCAAGCATCCTTGGGGGGATGTCCGACAGGCGTCTGCTTTCCTGTTGCGCGCACCGACGACGACAAAAGGAGAACAAGATGACGCACTGCCCTGCGCCCGCGCGCCCGCTTACCAAGCTGGCGGCCGTGGCGCTGAGCGTGGCGGCCTCGGCGCTTACCCTGAGCCTGACCGGCTGCTCCACCCAGAACGCCGCGACCACGGCCCCCATCGAACAACGTCTGCCGCAGCCGAACGAAGCGCTCGTGCGCTCGGCCTATGTCTACGCGTTTCCGTTGATGATGACCGACGCGCTGCTGCAGACCACGTCTGCACTGGCGCCTGCCGGCACGTTCATGCACCAGCGCACGCTGGAAGACGAAGCCCTGCCCACCGGCGTGCGCGCCCGCGTGGACGTGCTCGCCAGCAGCGCCTTCGTCGATTTGCGTAACGGCCCGGTCGTCCTGAGCCTGCCCGATGCCGGGCGCCGACACCTCTGGGTGGCGCTGCACGACGGGTGGAACGACGTGTTCGAATCGCTCGGCAACCGCACCACCGGGGCGCGTGCCGCGCACTACGCCATCACGCCGCCGGGTTGGGAGGGCACGCTGCCCACGGGCGTCAAGCAGATTGCCGCGCCGACCAGCCTCGTCTGGGTGGTGGCACGTACGCAGGTGGCCGGCCCGCGCGACCTGACCGCCGCACGCCGCGTACAGGACCGCTACCGCATCACCCCGCTGGAGGCCTTCAGCAAGAGCACCCTGCGTGAGGCCGAAGCCGAAACCAAGGTCAACACGGACAAGGCCACCGACCTCGACGTCAGCCTGGATGCCGCGCGCCGCCGTGTCACCGCGCTGGACGCCAACAGCTACTTCACGCGCTTTGCCGAACTGCTCAAGGACAATCCGCCGCACGCAGCCGACTCCACGATGCTGCAATCGCTGCGTGATCTGGGCATCGTGCCCGGTGCGCCATTCGACGCCAAAGCCGTGAGCGCAGCCAACCTGAAGGTGATGGAGGGTGGGGTGGCGGCCGCGCGCGAAACGCTGGCGCTGGCCGTCAAGCAACCGTCCGTCACGCAGAATGGCTGGTTCATCCCGCGCATGATCGGCGCCTACGGGCTGGATTACGCACAGCGCGCCATCGTGGCGTGGAACGGCGGCGGCACCGACCTGCCGCAGGACATGCTCATCGCCACCGCCCGGACCGACGTCAACGGCATGGCGCTGGACAGCACGCACCGCTACGTCCTGCATTTCGAGCGCAACCAACTGCCGCCCGAGAATGCCGGCTGGGCCATCGCTGCCCTGTCCGCTGCCGGGCAGCCGCGCCGCGCGATCGAACGCCCGGGCCTGCGCAACGTGCTGAGCGAAGCTGATCGCCCGCGCCTGAACCGCGATGGCTCGCTCGACATCCTGATCCAGCGCGCACCGCCCAAGGGCATGCGCAACAATTGGCTGCCGCCGCCCAGCGGCCCGTTCCTGCTGCGCATGCAACTGACCTGGCCCAAGGAAGCGGCACTCGACGCATCGTGGCTGCCGCCTGCCGTACAGCGGCGGGACGCTGCAACCCAATAGCCAAGAGCGGCCGAGCGCGCGGTCAGGCCTCGGCCACCCGCACCACGAGCTTGCCGAAGTTGCGACCTTCGAGCAGGCCGATGAACGCGGCCGGGGCGTTCTCCCCGCTCTCGCCAACGCGATGGCCCCGCCATCTGGGCAAGGCACGACCCAGAGCGGGCCCAATTTGGCCGTGCCGCAAATTCCAGTTTACTAGAGATAAATTTCCATTAAACTGGATGGCATGGACATCCACCAACGTATCGCCCATCGCTTGCGCGAACTGCGCGACGCCCAGGGCCTCTCGCTCGACGCGCTGGCAGAGCGCAGCCAGGTCAGCCGTTCGGCCATCTCGCTCATTGAACGCGGCCAGAGCAGCCCGACCGCTGCGGTGCTGGATCGGCTCAGCTCCGCGCTGGGCGTGACGCTTGCCTCGCTGTTCGAAGACAGTCCCGCGCCGGCCGTGGAACCGTCGCCCGTATCACGCGCGGCAGATCAGCCCGAGTGGACCGACCCCGCCTCCGGCTACGTGCGCCGCAACCTGTCGCCGGCGGCGCGTTCGCCCTTGCAGCTCGTTGAGGTGCACTTTCCGGCCGGCGAGCGCGTGGCCTACGACACCGGCGCGCGCGATGCCGAAATCCACCAGCAGGTGTGGGTGATCGAAGGTTCGATGGAAATGACCGTGGGCGACACACACTGGCGCCTCAATGCGGGCGACTGCCTGACCATGCGGCTGGATTGCCCGATCGTCTATCACAACCCCACACGGCGGCCGGCCCGCTACCTAGTCGCGCTGACAACCGTGTCCGCTGCCCACTGGAGGCCCTGATGCTCGACACCCTGACCATCCGGCGCGTGGGCACCGACGAGGCAAGCGCGTGTGTTGATGCGTTGGCCGATGTGCTGATCGATTGCGTGGAAGGCGGCGCGTCGGTGAGCTTCATGTGGCCGTTGTCTCGCGACAAGGCGCAGGCGTTCTGGCGCAACGTTGCCGAAGGCGTGGCGCGCGGCGAGCGCGCCCTGCTGATTGCCGAAGATGAAGCGGGCGCCATCCAGGGCACCGTGCAATTGGTGCTCGCACAGCCGGAAAACCAGCCGCACCGCGCTGACATCGCCAAGATGCTCGTGCACCGCCGTGCGCGCCGTCATGGCGTGGCGCAGCGGTTGATGGCGGCCATCGAGGACGAAGCGCGCGCCGAGGGCAAGACGGTGCTCGTGCTCGACACGGTGACGGGCGGCGATGCCGAGCGGCTGTACACACGTGCCGGCTGGCAGCGCGTGGGCGTGGTGCCCAACTACGCGCTGATGCCCGACGGTGCATTCTGCGGGACGACGTTCTTCTGCAAGCAGCTCACACCGTCGGCCCGCGCGGCCTAGTCGACCGATCAAATCGTCAACGCGCCGCGTCCGATTTCGATCACGCGGCCACCCACGTGGATCGTGCCGTCGGCATCCACACGCAGCGTCAGGTGGCAGGGTCGACCCACTGCGGCGCCCTGCTCGATGCGGTAGCTTGCCGGCAGAGCATGGCCCGTCGCGCGCAGCCAGCCGCCCAGGTTGGCGCACGCCGAACCGGTGCCGGGGTCTTCCCACAGGCCGGTGCCGTATTCGAAGAAGAAGCGCGAAGCCACCGGATCGTTACTGCCAGGCGCGGGCATGGTGAAGACGTAGGCGTTGCGCCCGTCGTTGCGGCTGCGCGGCCAGACATCGAAGGCTGACGGGTCGGGCCGGGCGCGCTCCACATCGGCGCGCGTCTTGACCGGCACCATCAGTTGTTCGATGCCTGCGTCAACCCACAGCGGCGGGCCCGCCAGCGCATCGGCGTCCAACCCGAGCATCTTGGCAATGGCCGGATCGGCTTCGCGCGTATTCAGCGCCCCCGAGCGCGGCGGCACGAGCGACCACCCCTCGTCCTGCGCCGTCAGCGATACGATGCCCGACTGGCAACGCAGCGTCAGCTCATTGCCGGGGCCGTACAGCTCGCGCACCACCTGCGCGGTCCCCAGCGACGGATGCCCGGCAAACGGCATCTCGTAATCGGGTGTGAAGATGCGGAAACGCGCCGTGGCGCCATCCGTGTCATCGGGAAAAATGAACGTGATCTCGGACAGGTTGAACTGGCGTCCGATGGCCTGCATGGTGGCGTCGTCCAGGCCCCGCCCGTCTTCAAAGACGGCGAGCTGGTTGCCGCCGAACGTGGATTCGGCAAAGACGTTGAGCAGACGGAAGGCGTAGCGCGGCATGGTGGCGTCCGGAGTGTGGGGAAGAAAAAAAGCGGTGTGGCGATACGTCATCATCAACGCATCCCCACACCGCCTCCATGCACACTTGCAGACAGTTCGCGCGAATCCGGCCTGACAGTTGGCGGACAGCGCGAATGCCGTGAAAGATTGCCGCTGACTTACTTGCGATAGTCGTACACGCCGCGGCCGGTCTTGCGGCCCAGGTAGCCGGCGGCCACCATTTCGCGCATCAGCATGGCCGGGCGGTACTTCGGGTCAGCAAACTCGGTGTACAGCACTTCCATCACGGCGAGCATGGTGTCCAGGCCGATCATGTCGGCCAGCGCCAGCGGCCCGATCGGGTGGTTGCAGCCGAGCTTCATGCCCTCGTCGATCTCCTCCGGCGAAGCCAAACCTTCGCCCAGCACGCAGAACGCCTCGTTGATCATCGGGCACAGGATGCGGTTGACGACAAAGCCCGGGCTGTTCTTGACCGTGATCGGCGTCTTGCCGAGCTGCTTGGCCAGCGCTTCCACAGACGCATGCGTGGCATCGCTCGTCTGCAGGCCGCGAATGACTTCGACCAGCGCCATCATCGGCACCGGGTTGAAGAAGTGCATGCCGATGAAGCGGCTCGCGTCCTGCAGCACGGCGGCCAGCTTGGTGATCGAGATGGACGACGTATTTGACGCCACGATTGCGTGCGGTGCGGCCGCAGCTTCGAGCTGCTTGAGAATCTTCACCTTCAGGTCGAAGTTCTCGGTGGCGGCTTCGATCACGAGGTCGGCGCGCTTGAGGTCGTCATAGCTGGTCGAACCGTGGATGCGTGCGAGCGCCGCAGCCTTGTCGGCTTCGGTCAGCTTTTCCTTCTTGATGAGCCGGTCCAGGCTGCCTGCCACCGTGGCAATGCCCTTCTGCACGGCGGCATCGCTGATGTCCACCATCACCACATCCAGCCCAACCACGGCGCACGCTTGCGCAATGCCGTTGCCCATTGTTCCGGCACCGACGATGCCGACGACTTGAATTGCCATGAACTGCTCCTCGTTTGGTATTGGAATGCGAGATGGAAATGAAACAGATTGCAGAGGATAAACGACGCGGCGATGCACAGAAAAGCCTTGCTGACGGTAACGTCACATTCCACCGGATCGCCGTATGATGGCCGGCGTCGCGCCGCTCTCTCATCTCAGGCGCAAGGACGCTGGAAATGGACCGTTTTCTCAGTATTGAAGCCTTCGTGCGCGTGGCAGAAACGCGCAGCTTTGCCGAGGCCGCACGTCAGCTGGGCGTGACCAACTCGGTGGTCACCAACCGCGTGCAGCAACTGGAGCGCTTTATCGAAGCGCCGCTGTTTCACCGCAGCACGCGGCACGTGCGTCTTTCCGAAGTGGGCGAAACCTACTACAAGCAATGCGCCGAAGCCGTCTGCATGCTGACGGACCTGACCGACCAGATGCGCGGCCTGCGCGCCACCCCCGCCGGCAAGCTGCGCATCCGCATGCTGCCCGGGTACGCGCTCAGCCACTTTGCCGAGCCGCTGGCCAGGTTCGGGGCGCAGTACCCCGATATCCAGCTCGACGTGGTGGTCGACGACAGCGTGGTCGACCCGATTGCCGAGGGGTTCGACGTGGCGTTTCAGATCTTCCCGCCGATCAACGATTCGCTGATCGAGCGGCGCCTGTTCACACTGCGGCGCATGTTCTGCGCCACCCCCGCGTACGTCGAGGAGTACGGCATGCCGCAGCAGCCGGCCGATCTGCTGCAGCATTCGCTGGCGCTGTACTCCGGCTACCCGACCCGCAAGCGCTGGGTGTTCTCGCGCAACGGCGAGGCCAGCGCTGCGATGGACCTGCCCGAGCAGGTGCGCTCGAATTCAGTGCATCTGCTGCGCGACTACGCTCTCACCAGCGCCGGCATTGCCTGCCTGCCCACCCTCGTCATCAGCGACGATCTGGTCGCCGGCCGCCTCGTACCCGTGCTTGCGGACTACGACCTGACACCGCTGCACTTCTCCGCCGTGTATCCGGCGACGCAGCGCCAGGCCGTCAAGGTGTGCGCATTGATCGATTGCCTCGCCAGCTACCACGCTGGCGAGCCGGCATGGGACACGCCTTTGCTCGAGCGCGGCTGGGTCCGCTAACTGCCGCGTGCGCCGAATCCCACGACCGGCGCGCGTATCCAGGGTACCGATGGAATGTTTCGGGAAGTCGCGACGATTGTTCGGCAATCGCAAAAACTGCACTCGCCGATTGAGCGTTGCGCCCGGTACGCAACTTCCTATCATGGTTGGGCCGTTGATCGCGCCGCGCCGATGCGGCGTCAGATCTGCAGCGCCCCCCTCGCATCTCCTATCGGAACCGGATACGGCCATGAATCCCAAGCTGGAAGTCCTTACCCCGCAGAACTGTCAACTGATCTTCATCGACCACCAGCCGCAAATGGCCTTCGGCGTGCAGTCGATCGATCGCCAGGTCCTGAAGAACAACACCGTCGGCCTTGCCAAGGCCGCGAAGATCTTCAACATCCCCACCACCATTACGACCGTCGAGTCGCAGAGCTTCTCGGGCTATACCTACCCGGAATTGCTCGATGTGTTTCCGGATCAGGAACTGCTAGAACGCACCTCGATGAACTCCTGGGACGACCAGAAGGTGCGCGATGCCTTGGCAAAGAACGGCCGCAAGAAGGTGGTCGTCTCGGGCCTGTGGACGGAAGTGTGCAACTGCACCTTCGCGCTATCGGCCATGCACGATGCCGACTACGAGATCTACATGGTCGCCGACGCCTCGGGCGGCACGTCGAAGGAGGCGCACGACTACGCCATGCAGCGCATGATCCAGGCCGGCGTGGTGCCCGTGACGTGGCAACAGGTGCTGCTGGAATGGCAGCGTGACTGGGCCCACCGCGACACGTATGACGCCGTCATGAAGCTGGTCAAGGAACACTCCGGTGCCTATGGCATGGGCGTGGACTATGCCTACACGATGGTGCACAAGGCTTCGCAACGCACGGCCACGCCGCACGAGGCGCTGGCGCCCGTGGCGGCCAACTGATCGCGCTGCCGCCCCTAAAAGAAGACGCTGCTCCGGCCGGGCGACGCATGTGCAACCGCATGCGTCGCCCTGTCGTCCATTCAATCAGCCACCACCCTCTCTCATTCCCATGCAAACGATTACCACCCAAGACGGTACGCGTATTTTTTACAAGGACTGGGGCAGCGGCAAGCCCGTCGTCTTCTCGCACGGCTGGCCGCTCAATGCCGACGCCTGGGACGCGCAGATGCTGTTCCTGGTGCAGAAGGGTTTTCGTGTCATCGCGCATGACCGGCGCGGCCATGGCCGTTCCGACCAGCCGTCGCAGGGCAACGACATGGACACCTATGCCGACGACCTGGCAGCGCTGCTCGATGCGCTCGACATCCAGGGCGCCACGCTGGTCGGCCACTCCACAGGCGGTGGCGAAGTCGCGCACTACATCGGCCGCCATGGCACCAGGCGCGTCGCCCGCGCGGTGCTGATCGGCGCAGTGCCGCCCATCATGCTCAAGACGGCATCCAACCCGAAGGGCTTGCCGATGGACGTGTTCGACGGCATCCGCAAGGGTGTGGCCGACAACCGCTCGCAGTTCTACCGCGATCTCGCCACGCCGTTCTTCGGCTTCAACCGGCCCGGCGCAAAGGTCTCGCAGGGCACCATCGATGCCTTCTGGGCGCAGGGCATGACCGGCGGCATTCATGGCCAGTACCTGTGCATCAAGAAATTCTCGGAGGTCGACTACACCGAAGACCTCAAGAAGATCGACGTGCCGGTGCTGTTCCTGCATGGTGACGACGACCAGATCGTGCCGATCGACGATTCGGCCAGGCTGGGCGTGGAGCTGGTGAAAAACGGCACGCTCAAGGTCTATCCGGGCGGCTCGCACGGCATGTGCGTGACCGAAGCGGACAAGGTCAACGCGGACCTGCTGGCGTTTATCACCGGCTGACCTGGGCGGGCGGCGCACGTCGAGCGCGCCGCCCTTCGCATTCTGGATCTGGAGCCCTCGCTTTGAAGCCCTACCTCATCTCCATTGGCGTCGGCATGCTGGTCGGCGTCATCTATGCGCTGCTGCACGTCCGCTCACCGGCGCCACCGGCAATTGCGCTGGTCGGGCTGCTCGGCATGCTGATCGGCGAACAGGTCGTACCGGCCGCGCAGCGCCTGCTGGCCGGCGAGCCGATCACCACGGCGTGGTTCCGCCACGAGTGCGTGCCGAAGATCACGGGCGCACCGCCCCAAGTGCCACCCGCGGCGCAACCAACGGACCTGGCCGCCACCGGCGGCTCTGGCGGCACCACGCCGCGCAACCCGAGCTGACGCCATGACACGCCTTTCGCTCGACCCCTTGCACGCTGCGGCCCCTGCCGATACCGCCCTGCACGTTGGCCTGCTGTTCCTGCGCCTGACCGGCAGCGCCCTGCTGATTGCCGTACACGGGCTGCCCAAGGTGCTGCACTACAGCCAGGAACTCACGCGCATTGAAGACCCGTTCCACATGGGCGCCGCCCCCACACTGCTGCTGGCGATCCTGTCGGAAACGCTGTGTCCGCTGCTGGTTGCGCTCGGCCTGCTCACACGCTTGGCGTGTCTGCCCATCGTCGCCACGTTGCTGGTGGCCATGCTGGTGGTGCATCCTGACTGGTCGCTTGCCGATGGGCAGTTCGGATGGATGCTGCTGATCATCTTCACCACGGTCCTGATTGCCGGACCCGGACGTTTTTCGATCTACCCCAAATACTGACGCAATGACCGCCGACCTCATCCTGCACAACGGCCGCATCCACACGGTCGACCGCGAACGCCCCACCGCCAGCGCCGTTGCCGTGCGTGACGGCCGCTTTGTTGCCGTGGGCGACGATGCGACCGTGATGGCCCAGCGCGGCGCCTCCACCCAGATCATCGACCTGCGCGGGCGCACCGTCATCCCCGGCCTGAACGATTCGCACCTGCACCTGATCCGGGGCGGGCTGAACTACAACCTGGAGCTGCGCTGGGAAGGCGTGCCCTCCCTGGCAGACGCGATGCGCATGCTCAAAGAGCAAGCTGCGCGCACGCCGTCGCCGCAATGGGTACGCGTGGTGGGCGGCTGGACGGAATTCCAGTTTGCCGAGCGCCGCATGCCCACGCTGGAAGAGCTGAACCAGGCCGCACCCGATACGCCCGTGTTCGTGCTGCACCTGTACGACCGGGCGCTGCTCAACCGCGCGGCGCTGCGCCAGGTCGGCTACACCAAGGACACGCCGAACCCGCCGGGCGGCGAGATCCAGCGCGACGCGTCCGGCGAGCCCACCGGCATGCTGATCGCCAAGCCCAACGCGATGATCCTGTACGCGACGCTGGCCAAGGGGCCGAAGCTGCCGCCGGAATACCAGGTCAACTCCACGCGCCAGTTCATGCGCGAACTGAACCGCCTGGGCGTGACAAGCGCCATCGACGCAGGCGGCGGCTTCCAGAACTACCCGGAAGACTACGAAATCATCCGCGAGCTGTCGGCGCAGAACCAGCTCACCATCCGCATCGCTTACAACCTCTTCACGCAAAAACCGAAAGAGGAACTGGCCGACTTCAAGAACTGGACCGGCAGCGTGCAATACCGCCAGGGAGATGACTTCTTCCGCCACAACGGCGCGGGCGAAATGCTCGTCTTCTCCGCAGCCGACTTTGAAGACTTCCTGCAGCCGCGCCCCGACCTGCCCGAGACGATGGAACAGGAACTGGAAACCGTGGTGCGCCACCTTGTTGCGCAACGCTGGCCGTTCCGGCTGCACGCCACCTACGACGAATCGATCTCGCGCATGCTCGACGTGTTCGAGCGCGTGAACCGCGACATTCCGTTCAACGGCCTGCCGTGGTTCTTTGACCATGCGGAGACGATTTCGCCGAAGAACATCGAACGCGTGCGCGCACTGGGCGGCGGCATCGCCATTCAGGATCGCATGGCCTTCCAGGGCGAATATTTTGTCGACCGCTACGGCGCTGCCGCCGCAGAACAGACGCCACCCATCAAGCGCATGCTGGCCGAAGGCGTGCCGGTGGGCGCCGGCACCGACGCCACGCGCGTGTCGAGCTATAACCCGTGGACGTCGCTGTACTGGCTGGCGAGCGGGCGCACCGTGGGCGGCATGGCGCTGTATCCGGAGGGGCTGCCGCGCGAGGTGGCGCTGGAGCTGTACACGCACGGCAGCGCATGGTTCTCGGCAGACCAGGGCAACAAGGGGCAGATCAAGGTCGGGCAACTCGCCGACCTGGCAGCGTTGTCGGCGGATTTCTTCAGCGTGCCCGAGGCCGACATCAAGACCATCGAATCGGTACTGACGGTGGTGGGCGGCCGTATCGTCTACGGGGCAGCGGAGTTCTCCGAGTTCGGCCCGCCGCCCATTCCGGTGCTGCCGGAGTAGTCGCCCGTGGCACGCGTGCCGGGGCACTGGCGGCCGGCTGCGCCGTTGCAGCAGCAGGTGCACCAGTGCGTTGGCTCATGCTCCGTGCACGGCCATGCGCACCAGAAGGCCCGCACGGCCAACGTGCCCACGACCGACTTCCGCGGCTTCTGGGGCGCCTTCGGGTGTTCGTGCTTTGCCTTCTGAAACGGCGACGACTGCGACGGCAGCGCCAGCGTCGGCGCGTTTCCTGATCGCCCAGGGAACGCTGCTGGCGTTTGTCGCCGGCTATGTGGATGTGGTCGGCTTTGCGGCGTTGTTTGGGCTGTTCACCGCGCACGTTACGGGCAACTTCGTGATGATCGGCCTGGAGCTGGCGGGCTCCGGGCAAGGCGTGCTGGCCAAGCTGCTAGCGCTGCCGATGTTCGTGCTGGCCGTGGCGGCGACCAAGCTGGCCGTGACAGCGCTCACACAGCGCGGTGTGGCGCCGCTGCGGCCGCTGCTGTTCGCGCAGGCCGTGCTCCTGCTGGCGTTCATGGTGGCGGGGTTGCTGGCGCTGCCAATTCAATCGGCGGATGCACCGGCCACGATTGTTGTCGGGCTCATCGGCGTTGCAGCGATGGGCGTGCAGAACGCCAAGGCGCGCATCGTGCTGTCGGAGCATGCACCCACGACCATCATGACCGGCAACACCACGCAGATCGTGATCGACGTGGTGGAGTTGCTGTCGCCGGGTGGTACGCAGAAGGATGTTGCGCGCACGCGATTGCGGAAGATGGTGCCGCCGCTGGCCGGGTTCGCCACGGGCGCGGTGCTGGGGGCGTTGGCGTTTGCAACGTTTTCGTTCTGGTGCGTGTTGCCGCCGGTGGGGATCTTGGTGGCCCTGGCTGTGATGCAGCGGTAGGTTTTGTTTTTGTGTCGTGGATGTTTTTTGCCTACGCCGGCGGCGGGCGGGTGTGGTTCAGCCCCCCTTTCGTTCCCTGCCGGGACCGACTCACTTTTCTTTGTCTTGCCAAAGAAAAGTAAGCAAAAGAAAGGCGCGCCCGAGATGGCGACTTCCCCTTGAATTTATGTCGCAGAGAGGGGAAGGGAAAAACTCGCTTCGCTCAGACAGTTTCCCTTCCTTTTTCCTCTCTGCAACAGAAATTCAAGGCGCCATCTAGGGCCCCAACGGCCACACCATCGAAGCACAACTGCAGTCGCAGATAGCAGCACAACGCGAAGCAAAGCGAGCAGCAACAGCAACAAGCAAGAGCCACTCGGGCACGCAGACCAACGGTTTGGTAGTTGACGTTCCTGCCCTAGATGGCGCCTTGAATTTTCGTAAGCGGGCGGAAAAAAGGCGGGGAACTGTCTGAGCGAAGCGAGTTTTCCCCGCCTCCGCCCGGTTACGCAAATTCAAGGAAGGGGTCGCCGTCTCGGGCGCGCATTTCTTTGCTTACTTTCTTTGGGCAAGACCAAAGAAAGTGAGTCAGCCCCGGCAGGGGATGAAACAAGGGATGCACCACAAACAAAAAACCAAAACCCAAACCCAAACCCAAACCCCCTACATATTCCGCCGATACTCCCCCCCCACCTCAAACAACGCATGCGTAATCTGCCCCAGCGAGCAAACCCGCACCGCGTCCATCAACACCGCAAATACGTTCTGATCCTCGATCACCGCCCGCTGCAGGCGCTGCAGCATGGCCGGCGCTTCCCCAGCATGCCGTGCGTGAAAATCCTGCAGCCGCGCGAGTTGGCTCTGCTTTTCCTCCTCGCTTGAGCGCGCCAGTTCAATGTGCGGCGGCACCACGCTCTCAGCGTCCGGATTGCGGAACGTATTCACACCGATGATCGGCAGCGAGCCGTCGTGCTTGCGCTGCTCATACAGCATCGACTCTTCCTGGATCTTGCCCCGCTGGTAGCCGGTTTCCATCGCGCCAAGCACGCCGCCGCGCTCAGCAATGCGCTCGAACTCCTGCAGCACGGCTTCTTCCACCAGGTCCGTCAGTTCATCGATGATGAAGCTGCCCTGGTTCGGGTTCTCGCACTTGGCCAGGCCCCATTCGCGGTTGATGATGAGCTGGATGGCCAGCGCACGCCGTACAGACTCGGCCGTCGGCGTGGTGATGGCCTCGTCGTACGCATTCGTGTGCAGGCTGTTGCAGTTGTCGTAGATGGCGATCAGCGCCTGCAGCGTCGTGCGGATGTCGTTGAAGGCGATCTCCTGCGCGTGCAGGGATCGGCCTGACGTTTGCACGTGGTACTTCAGCTTCTGGCTGCGCTCGGTCGCGCCGTACTTGTCACGCAGGGTCACCGCCCAGATGCGGCGCGCGACGCGGCCGAGCACGTTGTACTCCGGGTCCATGCCGTTGGAGAAGAAGAACGACAGGTTCGGCGCGAAATCGTCGATGTGCATGCCGCGCGCGAGGTACGCCTCCACATACGTGAAGCCGTTGGCCAGCGTGAAGGCGAGTTGCGAGATCGGGTTCGCGCCCGCCTCGGCAATGTGGTACCCCGAGATCGATACCGAATAGAAATTGCGCACCTGGTGGTGCACGAAATATTCCTGGATATCGCCCATCACCTTGAGCGAAAACTCGGTCGAGAAGATGCAGGTGTTCTGCCCCTGGTCTTCCTTGAGGATGTCGGCCTGCACCGTGCCGCGCACGTTCTGCAGCACCCATGCGCGGATCTTCGCCTCCTCGTCCTGCGTTGGCTCGCGGTGGTTGTCCGCGCGGAACCGGGCCAGGTTCTGATCGATGGCGGTGTTCATGAACATTGCCAGGATCGTCGGTGCCGGCCCGTTGATCGTCATGGATACCGACGTGGCAGGGCTGGTCAGATCAAAGCCGTCGTACAGCACTTCCATATCGTCGAGCGTGGCGATGGACACGCCCGAATTGCCGACCTTGCCGTAGATGTCCGGGCGCAGCGCCGGGTCTTCGCCGTAGAGCGTGACGGAGTCGAACGCGGTGGAGAGCCGCTTGGCGTCCATGCCTTCGGAGACGAGCTTGAAGCGCCGGTTGGTGCGGAAGGCATCGCCCTCGCCCGCGAACATGCGCGTCGGGTCTTCGTTCTCACGCTTGAAGGCAAACACGCCGGCGGTGTACGGAAAACTGCCCGGTACGTTCTCGCGCATCAGCCAGCGCAGTACTTCGCCATCGTCTTCATAGGGCGGCAGCACGACCTTGCGGATGGTGGTGCCGGAGAGCGTGGTGTGCGTAAGCTGCGTGCGGATTTCCTTGTCGCGGATCTTCACGACGTATTCGTCGCCGGAATAAGCACGGCGCAGGTCAGGCCACATGGCGAGCAGCTTGCGTTCGGTGGCGCCGAGTTGTGCGTCGCGCTCGGCCGCTTGCTTGTCCAGTGCGGACAGCGTCTGCACGGTGGCGCCCGCCTGCTCCAGCATGCGGTGGCTGGCCCGCAACTGCTGGCGCTCCCGCGCGAGGCGGCTTTGCGCATCGACGCGGCGGTGGTAGCTGCGCACCGTATCGGCCAGCTCCGCCAGGTAGCGCACGCGCGCGGGCGGCACGATGGCGTCGTGGCTGGTGGAACATTTGCCGGCCGGACGCGGCAACGTGCGCTCGGCCAGCGCCATGCCGCGCTCGGTCAGCCGATCGGCCAGCGTGTGATACAGCGCCGTCACGCCGTCGTCATTGAAGTGCGAGGCCTGCGTGCCGAACACCGGCATGTCTTCAGGCCGGGCATGCCATTGCTCACGGTTGCGCTGCACCTGCTTGGCGACGTCGCGCCACGCGTCTTGCGCGCCCTTGCGGTCGAACTTGTTGATGGCCACCAGATCGGCAAAGTCGAGCATGTCGATCTTCTCCAACTGGCTGGCGGCGCCAAACTCGGGCGTCATCACATACAGCGACAAATCGACATGCGGCACGATGGCCGCGTCGCCCTGTCCGATGCCGGAGGTCTCGACAATGATGAAATCGAACCCGGCGGCACGGCATGCGGCAATCACGTCGGGCAGCGCGTCGGAGATCTCACGACTGGCCTCCCGCGTGGCCAGCGAGCGCACGAAGATATTCGGATGATTGATCGCGTTCATGCGAATGCGATCGCCCAGCAGGGCGCCGCCCGACTTGCGCCGCGACGGATCGATCGAGATGACGGCGATGCGCAGCGCGTCCTGCTGGTCGAGCCGGAAGCGGCGGATCAACTCATCGGTGAGCGACGACTTGCCCGCACCGCCCGTGCCCGTGATGCCGAGCACCGGCGTCGGCGTGGCCATCGCAGCCGCGTGCACGGCCTCGCGCAGTGCCGGATCGATACGGCCCGATTCCAATGCGGTGATCAATTGCGCCAGGGCGCGGCGGTCGCCGTTGGCGACGGGCTCCAGCGTGGCCGGCGCATAGATGGAGAGATCGATATCGCAGCGCTGCACCATGTCGGCAATCATGCCGGCCAGGCCCATGCGCTGGCCGTCTTCGGGGCTGTAGATGCGCGCGACGCCGTAGTCCTGCAACTCGCGGATCTCCGTCGGCACGATCACACCGCCCCCGCCGCCGAACACCTGGATGTGCTCGCCGCCGCGTGCGCGCAGCGCGTCGATCATGTACTTGAAGTATTCGACGTGGCCGCCCTGGTAGCTGGACACCGCAATGCCCTGCACGTCTTCCTGCAACGCGGCGTTGACCACCTCGTCTACCGAACGGTTGTGCCCGAGGTGGATCACCTCGCAGCCCATCGACTGCAGGATGCGCCGCATGATGTTGATCGACGCGTCATGCCCGTCGAACAACGATGCGGCCGTCACGAAGCGCACCTTGTTGCGCGCTGGCGCAGGCTCGCTGGCGGGCGTGGGATCGGCCGCGCGGGCAGCGGAAAGATCGGTCATGTCTCCACCTTCGAAAAGTGGGCGCCGGCGTTGGATGTGTTGTACGACGCACAAGGCGAGGCGTGCCGGTCGGCGGGTCGAACAGACAGTATTTTCGGGGTTGACGCACTCGTCAACCGGCCGCACGGTCGCCAGCACTTCCAGTGCGTCGTTACCTGCAGCTTCATGGTGCTCGGAGCGCGATTCCGTCCAACAGGCACGCCGCCGCCCCGCCGTGGTTTGCGCAAATGGGGGGGCGGGAACGGTCCGATCTCGGTGCAACACCCAGCTTGCACACAATCGATACAAATCGTTAGAGTCAGATTTTGGTCGGAGAGGGGTCCGGCCATAGGGGGATATTCCAATGCCAAGCCGCGCAACGATGCGCTGGTGTCTGACCGCCTTGCTGGCGTGGTCCGGCCACGCCCTGGCGTGGGACTACACGCCTGGCGCCATCCCGGGGCTGATCAGCGTGCTTGGTTTCCTGACCGTGCAATCGCAGGCGCTCGACCGCGCCATCCAGCGCTTTCCCGGCCAGCGTGAAGAGCTGATCCGCGCCCGTACCCAGTTCGACAACACCTTCCCGCAGGCGCTGGCCCGCACGCGCCGCCTGATCGCCGGCATTCCGCTATCCGACGACGAGCGGCAACTGCTGATCGAGCGCGCACTCGATATTCACCAGCCCAGCGTGATGACAGCCACCCAGACTGCCCAGACGGCCCACGCGCTGGCCGAGCGCGTGGTTGCACGTGCGCAAGGCAATCAGGATCGCGCCACGCTGCAGACGCTGCTGGCGGTGGTCTACGACGACCGCCCCGCCGATGAGCTGGGCAGCCGCTTCACACAGGCCGTGACGTTGTCTGACTGGCCGAATGCGCGCGGTGCGAGCCTCGGCCTGCGGCTGCCGTTCTCCTGGGAGCGCGTGCCGCCCACGCCGCCGCGCAAGCCCGACCCGGCGCGGGTGGCGATCGGCGCGTGGGCCAACCAGGGCGGCTCGGGGCTGTCGCGCATTGAACTGATCGTGCACCCCACCGAAGGCGACCCCGAAACCGTCCCTGACAGCCGCGAGCCTCGCTGGATGCGCGATGCCGTCAAGCAAGCTGTGGCCGCCCCTTGCCGGCTAATTGGCTGGGGTACGCAATCGTTCGGCGGGCGCCCCGGCGTGTGGGCCAGCTACATCGGTGAATCGCCCGGCCCGCACATCCCCCGCGCGCCGGGCAACACGCTGGTCGGCCGCGTCTTCATGGTGCCGACCGACGGCGCGCTGCTGATGCTGCACGTGCAGTCTCCCGCCACATCGCCCGAGCAGGCCAGCACCGTGCGCTTGCGGTACGAGCCGCTGTGGAACGCCGTGGCGGCATCGTTTAGCGTCGCGGGCGCCAAGCCGTAACCTTCCCAAGGCGTAACGCACCACGACGGCGCATTTGGCGCGGCGCTCGCACCAATTCAAGGCACTCACGCACCGATTTCGGGCTCGCCTCAACGCGCCGCCCGACCACGACCTCGCGCGCACGGCCCTGGTGCGCCATGTCACCTTTTTGCACACCGTTGGAACAAGAATTGCATCTGTCGGCGCTTTTTGCGTCATTTGTGGGCACGCACTGCACCCGGATGGCGCTGATCCCTCAACCCGCACGACAACCGCAATGAACTCCATCAAAACCGGGGGCGACGCGCTCTTCATCCTGCTGGGCGCGATCATGGTGCTGGCCATGCATGCCGGCTTCGCGTTCCTTGAGCTGGGCACCGTCCGCAAGAAGAACCAGGTCAATGCGCTGGTCAAGATCCTGGTCGACTTTGCCGTGTCGACCATCGCGTACTTCTTCATCGGCTATTCGATTGCGTACGGCGTCAATTTCTTTACCGGCGCCGATGTGCTCGCCCAGCAGAACGGCTATGAGCTGGTGAAGTTCTTCTTCCTGCTGACCTTCGCGGCGGCCATCCCGGCCATCATCTCGGGCGGCATTGCCGAGCGCTCGCGCTTCGAGCCCCAACTGGCGGCGACCTTCGTGCTGGTGGGCTTCGTCTACCCGTTCTTTGAAGGCATCGCCTGGAACGAGCGCTTCGGCATCCAGCACTGGCTGCAGAGCGTGACGGGCGCGGAGTTCCATGACTTTGCCGGCTCGGTGGTTGTCCATGCCGTGGGTGGCTGGATCGCGCTGCCGGCAGTGCTGCTGCTTGGCGCCCGCCACGGCCGCTACAGAGACGACGGCCGCATCGCCGCGCATCCGCCGTCGAACATCCCGTTCCTGGCAGCCGGCGCCTGGGTGCTGGCAGTGGGCTGGTTCGGCTTCAACGTGATGAGCGCGCAGACGCTCGACAAGATGAGCGGCCTGGTTGCCATCAACTCGCTGATGGCCATGGTGGGCGGCACGCTCACCGCGTGGTGGATGGGCAAGAACGACCCGGGCTTCTCGTACAACGGGCCGCTGGCGGGCCTGGTGGCCGTGTGCGCAGGCTCCGACGTGATGCACCCGCTGGGGGCGCTTGCCGTCGGCGGCATTGCGGGCGTGCTGTTCGTCTGGATGTTCACGCGCGTGCAGAACGTCTGGCGCATCGACGACGTGCTCGGCGTGTGGCCGCTGCATGGTCTGTGCGGCGCGTGGGGCGGCATCGCGGCCGGCATCTTCGGCCTCAAGGCGCTGGGCGGTCTGGGCGGTGTGTCGTTCTGGGCGCAGGTGGCGGGCAC
This sequence comes from Ralstonia pickettii, assembly GCF_000607165.1. GTDB lineage: Bacteria > Pseudomonadota > Gammaproteobacteria > Burkholderiales > Burkholderiaceae > Ralstonia > Ralstonia holmesii. The sequence continues at coordinate 42,169 of NZ_JFZG01000008.1, forward strand.
GGCAGGCGGCATTGTCATTGCGCTGATTGGCGGCACGGTGGTGTATGGCACCCTGCGCAAGCTCGTGGGGCTGCGGCTGGACCGCGAGGCCGAGTTCATGGGCGCCGACCTGGCGATCCACCGCGTCTCATCCACGCCGGAATCGGAAACGCACTGGTAAGCAGGGGCGTCGAAAGAAGACGCGCGCGGCGCTTGCTACAGTGAAAGCGTCTTCCCTCGCCCAACTGCAGGAGTGCCGCATGCCCGATATCGATCCGAATCACCCCATTACCGTGGAGTCGAACCCGCGCCGCGTGACGGTGAGCCTCAACGGCTTCACCATCGCCAGCACGCATCTGGCGCGCACGCTGCGCGAGGCGTCGTACCCGCCGGTGCAGTACATCCCGCGTGACGATGTGCAGATGAACCTGCTGGAGCGCACGCAGCATCACACGCATTGCCCCTACAAGGGCGACGCGTCGTACTACACCATCGTGGCCGGCGATGTGCGCGCCGACAACGCCGTCTGGACGTACGAACAGCCCAAACCCGTCGCGCGGGAAGTGGCGGGCTATCTCGCGTTCTATCCGGACAAGGTGACCATCAAGGAGGAATGAGTGCGCAGGCGCGGCTGACATGCCGCTGTCATGCAGGCGGCGCACGATATGCGTGTTCCTCTTCTCACGGATCCTCTTTCCGTGAAAGTTCCGAGACCCGGCGCAGCATGATCTGTGGCCGGGTATTTTTTTGGGCGGATGCCGGTGCTATTCTCGGCGGCACCATGCTGGACTTCCGCACTTACGGCCTCGCTGCACCTCCGCACTCGCACGACTTCATGCAGGTCGTGATGCCCGCACGCGGCATCCTGGAGATGGACGTAGACGGCCGCGGCGGCCGTGTCGACACGCATCACGCGGCGCTCATTCCGGCCGGCGCCACGCATGCGTTTGAAGCCACGGGCGCCAACCGCTTCATCGTGTTGGACATTCCCGGGCAGGCCGCTGACGCCCCCGGCCTGGGCGGCCTGGCCGATCGCGTGTTCTTTCCGCTCACGCCGGGCCTGCGCGCGCTGACGACGTGGCTGCAAGACGCGCCCATCGTCGACACGGTGCTGGCCAATGCGTGGTCGTCACTCGCGCTGGCGACGCTGGCCGCGCATCCGGCCAACCAATCCACGCAGATACGCGCACGCGCCGATGCGCGTGCCGAGCGCGTATGGCACGCGATCGAGCACCGCTACGCCGAGCCGCTCACCGTCGATGCGCTCGCCGCAGAAGTCGGTGTGAGCGCGCGTCGCCTCGCCACGCTGTTCCGTGCGGCATACGGCACCACGCTGCACGCGCATCTGGCCGAGGTACGGCTGCGGCATGCGTTGACGCTGCTGGAAACCACCGCCCTGCCCATCGCCGAGATTGCCGCGCGCACCGGCTACTACGACCAAAGCGCCCTAACGCGCCACCTCAAAGCCGCACACGGCATCACCCCCGCCGCGGTGCGGCGCTAGCCCCACCCATTTCCGTTTTTGCCAAAGCGCAGCCGTCTTCGCCAAGACGCACGGTGCGCGCACGCGCAGAGTGCCGGTTCGATTGACCTTTCCGGGCAGACGCTCCATGGCTGTTGGCGACACCTCCACTGCAACGCATCTTCATTACGGTCAGCACGACATACGGCGTGACCACCTGACGGGCATCGGCTACGGCGTCGCGGCCGGGGCGCTGTGGGGCGTCATCTTCGTCGCGCCGAAGATGCTGCCGCAGTTCTCGCCGCTGGCGCTTTCAGCAGCGCGGTATGTGTTGTATGGCGTGTTGTCCCTGGCGCTCGCACTGCCGGTGTGGCGCACGCTGTGGCGCAAACCGACTCGGCGTGATTGGGTGGCGCTGCTGCTGTTATCGCTGCCGGGCAACATTCTTTACTACCTATGCGTGGCGGGTGGAGTGCAGCGCGCGGGCGTGGCACCGGTGTCGCTCATCGTCGGGTTGCTGCCGGTCACGGTCACGCTCGCGGGCGCAGCCGAACGGGGCAGCCTGCCCATGCGCCGCCTGGCCCTGCCGCTGCTGATGGCCGTGGCCGGTGTGGTGTGCATCTACCTGGATGCGCCCGACGTGCGTTCGGATGCGGGCGGCAGAACCTATTTCATCGGCCTGCTGATGGCCGCGGGCGCGCTGGGGTGCTGGACGGTGTATGCGGTGTGCAATGCGCGGTACCTGCGCGCGCGGCCGCAGTTCACCAGTCGGGAGTGGTCGCTGTTGACTGGCGTTGCGACTGGGGTGTTGTCACTGGCACTGGCCGTGCCGGCGTTTTTCATGCCCGGCATGGCGACGGCTTCTTCGCAGCCCGCATCGGCGTGGGGGATGTTCTGGCTGGTGAATATGGGGGTGGCGCTGGGGGCGTCGGTGCTGGGGAATAGCCTGTGGAATGCGGCCAGCCGCAAGTTGCCGCTGACGCTGTCGGGGCAGTTGATTGTGTTTGAGACGGTGTTTGCGTTGGTATATGGGTTTATCTATGAGGCTCGATGGCCTCATGGGCTTGAGGTGGCGGCTGCGGTTTTGTTGGTGAGTGGGGTGGGGTTGGCGGCTCGGCGGCATGGGTAGGTTTTTTGTTTGGGCTGTTTTGGACGTGGTGGTCCATCCCCTGTTTCATCCCCTGCCGGGGCTGACTCACTTTCTTTGGTCTTGCCCAAAGAAAGTAAGCAAAGAAATGCGCACCCGAGATGGCGAAAGATTCCTTCAATTTCCGTAACCGGGCGGAGGCGGGGAAAACTCGCTGCGCTCAAACAGTTCCCCGCCTTTTTTCCGCCCGCTTACGAAAATTGAAGGCGCCATCAAGGGCAGGAAAGTCAAAGGCCAAACCATCTCAGCGCCAGCCCAAACGACAAAGCCAACCTCGCGACGGGTTGGCCTTTTTCTTTTGACGTTGAGCCCTTGATGGCGCCTTGAATTTGTGTGAGCGGGCGGATCAAGGAAGGAGGCTTGTCTGAGCGCAGCAAGTTTGCCTCCTTCCCCGCACGGTCACACAAATTCAAGGGGATGTCGCCATCTCGGGCGCGCCTTTCTTTTGCTTACTTTTCTTTGGCAAGACAAAGAAAAGTAAGTCGTGCCCGGCAGGGTACGAAAAGCGGATGGACCACCAACCCCAAAACCAAAAACAAAAAACCCCACCCCATTTGACGCCCCAAATTTTTCATGGATAACTGTGTCCCCTCCCCCCAACAACACAGCGAGCCACTCCATGACCGTCCAAACCTGGCTGGCCTTCATCGGCGCCAGCATCATCATCCTGCTCATCCCGGGCCCGACCATCCTCTTGGTGATCGGTGATTCGCTGGCCAACCGTGGCCGCTCGGCGTGGAGCACGGTGGCGGGCGTGGCCGCCGGCGACACGACCGCCATGACCATTTCCCTTGCCGGTGCGGGCGCGCTGCTCGCCGCTTCGGCCACGGCCTTCACGGCGCTCAAGCTCATCGGCGGCTCGTACCTCGTCTATCTCGGCATCAAGTCCATCCTCAGCGCCCGCCGCCTGCGGGATGACGTACAGGCGGACGCGCCCGAGGCCACCATCCCCGTGCAGCAGAAGTCCGCTGGCCGCCGCTTCCTGTCGGCCTGGACGGTCACCGCGCTGAACCCCAAGAGCATTGTCTTCTTCGTCGCGTTTGTGCCGCAGTTCATGTCGGCCGAGCAGACCTTCCTCTCGCAGAGCGTGATCCTGCTGCCGACCTTCGTCGTCCTGGCCGCCGCCAATGCGTCGATGTACGCGCTGGCCGCCAAGCTGCTCGCCAAGCGCCTGACCAGCGTGGCTGCACAGCGCCGCTTCGGCTACACGGGTGGCGCGGTGATGGTGGGCGCAGGCACGCTCACGCTGGGCATGCAGTCGGCCTGATCGCGCTACAAGCCGCACCGAGGACACCCAATGCCCCGCAGTTACCTCCGCCCCGCGCCGATCACATCCGGTGGCGCCCACAGCCACCACCGCGTCACCAACATCGAGCTGTTCTTCGATCTGGTGTTCGTGTTTGCGGTGACACAGCTCTCGCACCTGCTGATCGGCAATTTCACGCTGCAGGGCGGCGCGCAGGCGCTGCTGCTGATGCTGGCGGTGTGGTGGGTGTGGATCTTCACGTCGTGGGTGACGAACTGGCTCGACCCCGAAAAACTCGCCATCCGCATGCTGATGCTCGTGCTGATGACGGGTGGGCTGCTGCTCTCGGCATCGCTGCCGCAGGCGTTCGGCTCGCGTGGGCTGGCGTTTGCGCTGGCCTATGTGTTCATGCAGTTCGGGCGCACGCTGTTCTTTCTGTGGGCCGTGCGTGGCGAGTCGCTGCCCTTGCGGCGCAACTTTCAACGCATCGGCACGTGGCTCGGGGTCTCGGCCGTGCTGTGGCTGGCCGGTGGCCTGTCGGAGGATTCCGTGCGCTGGGCATGCTGGATCATCGCGCTGGCCATCGAATGGCTTGGGCCGTCGATGGGCTTCTACACGCCGGGTCTGGGCCGCTCCACCACCAACGACTGGAACGTGGAAGGCGGCCACATGGCCGAGCGCTGCTCCCTGTTCATCATCATCGCGCTGGGCGAATCGGTGCTGGTGACGGGCTCCACGTTTGCCGCGCTCGACTGGAACGCAGAAAACATCGCGGCGATGGCGATGTCGTTCATCGGCAGCCTGGCGATGTGGTGGCTGTACTTCGACACGATTGCCGAGCGCGGCGCGCGCACCATCTCGCATTCGGCTGATCCAGGGCGGCTTGCACGCCTGGCCTACACCTACATTCACGTGGTGCTGGTGGCCGGCATCATCGTCGGGGCGGTGGCCGATGAATTCGTGCTGGCGCATCCGGTCGGCCACGCCCATGCGGGGACGGCGCTGGCGGTGCTGGGCAGCGCAGCGCTATACCTGCTGGGCAACCTGCTGTTCAAGTGGGCGATCTTCGGGCGGTTGCGCCCGGCGCATGTGGTCGGCCTGGTGGTGCTGGGCGGCGCATGGCTGCCAGCGGCCGAGCTTCCGGCACTGGCCGTGTCGGCGCTGGCGACGGGCGTGCTGTGCGGCACCGCGGCCTGGGAATGGTACGCACGCTCTTGCGAAACAGTGGAGCCCGCACAGGCGCACGGCCAGTGAGTGGTCACCTGAAAATTCCAGTTTTTGGACATTACAAAAGGCCACTCGCCCACATAATCTGTCAACCAACATGACAGAACACGAGGGCCCCGCCATGATCGACCTCTACTACTGCGCCACGCCCAACGGCCTGAAGATGGCGCTGTTCTTTGCCGAAACCGGCTTGCAGCACCGCGTCATCCCCGTCGATATCAGCCGGGGTGACCAGTTCAAGCCTGAGTTCCTGGCCATCTCGCCCAACAACAAAATTCCGGCCATGGTCGATCACGACCCGGCCGAAGGCAGCGAACCCGTGGTGCTGTTCGAATCGGGCGCCATGCTGCTTTACCTGGCCGAGAAGACCGGGCAACTGATGCCCTCCGACCTGCACGGCCGCATGGAAGTGCTCAAGTGGCTGTTCTGGCAGGTGGGCGGCCTCGGGCCGATGGCCGGGCAGATCGGCCACTTCAACGTGTATGCACCGGAGCGCGTGCCCTACGCCATCGAGCGCTACACCAAGGAAACGAACCGCCTGTACGGCGTGCTGGACCGCCGCCTGGCCGATCGCCCCTACATTGCGGGCACCGACTACACGATCGCCGACATCGCGGCCTATCCGTGGATCGTGCCCCACGCCGGGCACGGCCAGGACCTGAACGACTTTCCGAATCTGCAGCGCTGGTTCGAAGCCGTCGGCGCACGCCCGGCCACGCAGCGCGCCTATGCCGGGGTCGAGCGCGCCTACTCGCGCCGCCGCGAAGACATCTCCGACGACGAGCGCGACGTGCTGCTGGGCCAGACGGCCAGCTCCACCGCGCGCTGATCCTCGCGGAGCCTCCGCGCTCCGCCTCCGTTCCGCTTTCTTCTTCTGACAGGAGCCGACCATGCCGGCATCGCTGTGGTGGTTGTGCCTGGGCGCGTTCGCCATCGGCACTGAAGGTTTCATGATCGCCGGCCTGCTACCGGTGCTGGCCGCAGACCTGGGCGTGAGCGTGCCGGCGGCCGGGCAGCTCGTCACCGTGTTTGCGGTCACGTACGCCGTGGGCTCGCCCGTGATGGCGACGCTGCTCGGCAATGTGGACCGGCGCCGCGTGCTGATCGGCGCGCTGGCCATCTTTGCGGCCGGCAACCTGCTGGCTGCCAGCGCGCACGGCTTTGGGCAGTTGATGGCGGCGCGCGTGCTGCTGGCGTTGGCGGCCGGCGTCTTCCTGCCGACGGCCAATGCGGTGGCGACCTCGCTGGTGCCAGCTGGGCGCAGCGGCTCGGCGCTCGCCATCATCACGGGCGGCGGCACGGTGGCAGTGGCGCTCGGCGTGCCGCTGGGTGCGTGGATTGCCGCCCAGGGCGACTGGCGCTCGACGTTCATCGCCTGCGCTGTGTTGTCGGCGCTGGCCACGGCAGGCCTCGCCTTCGGCCTGCCACGCGCCCTGCCGCACAGCGTGACCACGCTGGCGCAGCGCCTGAGCGTGGCACGCCGGCCCGGCATGCTGGGCGCGCTGGCGGTGTCCGCGTTGTGGGCGGCAGGCGGCTTTACGTTCTACACCTACGTCGCACCGTTCTTTGTGCAAGGGCTGGGGTTCGCGCCCCAGCACGTGGGCATCGTCCTGTTCCTCGTAGGCAGCTTTGCGGCGCTAGGCACAGGCCTGGGCGGCCACATGACCGACCGCGCAGGCGTGGCGCGCGTGCTGGCGGTGAGCAGCGCGGGCATCGTGCTGGCGTTCTCGGTGCTCTCGCTGTCGGCGCAGGTGCTGCATGGCACGGTGGCTGGCGCCATCGCCATCGGTGCGGTCGTGCTGTGGGGCATGGCGGGCTGGGGCTTCGGCCCGGCGCAGGCGACGCGGCTGATCCGCCTCGCGCCCGATGTGTCGCCGATCACGCTGTCGCTGCATGCATCGGCGGTGTATGTGGGGATCGCGCTGGGGTCCACGGTGGGGGCGCTGGCGCTGGCCCATGGCGGGCCGGGCATGCTGGGGTGGGCCGCGGCCGCATGCCATGTGGTGGCGGTGGTGCTGTGGCGAATGGGCGGGCGGCATGAGGCAGCGCCGGCTGATGAACCTGCAGCCACGTCGGTCGCCCACTGAGAGTCGCAGCGCAGAACGCGACGCGCCGGGTTCTGAACCCGGCGCTCAGACGTCAAACCCTCGCATTCCGAGCCTGGATGTTGGCGGCCGAGCGTCAAACCCTCGTGCACCACACTTTGGGCTCGACATTTTCGACCTCAAACACTCGCGCTGCAGGCTTCGAGGTCGACGCTCAGGCCACAAAGGCTCGGCGTCCGGCCTTCGGCACCTCGCGCTCGGCCCTTTGAGCCCGACATTTTCGACCTCGAACTGTCATGTTCGGCGCGTTGTGCTCGGCGCCCGAACCTCCAAGAGTCACGCTCGACAGTCCGAGCCTGGCAATTATTGCGCCTCAAAGCTTCACGCGCCGCGCTCAGGCCGCCGCAGTAGGCGCATTCCGGTCGTCGGTCGAACGCCGCCCGCCACGCCGATCCAGGTACGGCAGCGCAAACATGTAAAGCCCCGTGAACAGCAACAGCGCCAGCGGCAGCAGCGGCGCATAGGTGATCCACGCCGGCGGCTGGGCGCCCTTGCCCACACCCATGGCGACAAAGTTGGCGACGACCGTGAGCGTGAAGGCCATCGACACCCAGCGATGGAACTGGCGGATTGCGTTGCGGGCGCTCACTTTGCACCTCCGGCGGCCTGGATCATCTTCCAGCCGTTGCCAGCGGGGTCACGAAAGCCGGCATCGACACTGCCGAAGCGCTCCATGGGCTCCTGCGTGAACTCGACGCCGCGCTCGCGCAGTTGCGCATAGGTGGCCCGGCAATCGGCAACGGTCAGCACCAGCGGCGGCATCGCGCCCTTGGCGACCATGGCGCGCAGCGTCTGCGCGGTGGCCTCGTCGTGAATGGGCGGCCCGGGCTGGAACAGACCCAGCTGGAACGATGGCTGCTCCGGATGCTGCACCGTCAGCCAACGGTACGGGCCGTTGCGCACATCGGTATGCACGCGAAACCCCAGCTTGTCGACATAGAACGCCAGCGCCGCGTCCTGGTCATCCACATACAGCCCGACGACATTGATCCCTTGGCTCATCACCGCTCCTTGTTGTTGGTGGGTGACGGATTTGTACCGTCCGCCAGCTGGCGGCGCTTCTCCGAAACTGCTGTGACAAGGTCGGGCCGCTGCGCAGCCTTCAGCACACAGGCGGGCACGCGATCCAGTTGCTGCTGCGGCGCGGTGGCCTGGGCGTGGCGGCGCAGGGCGCTCGGGCTCTGCCCTGTGATGTCGCGGAAGATGCGGCCGAAGGTGCCGAGGCTTTCCCAGCCGGTGGCGTAGGCGATCTCGATGATGGGCAGGTCGGTGTCGCGCAGCAGGGTGGTGGCCTGCTCGATGCGGCGCGTGAGCAGGTAGCGGTGCGGCGGAATGCCGAAGGCCTGCTTGAACGAGCGCGCAAAATGCGCCTCCGACACGCCGCTCACTTCGGCCAGCCGCTTGACGGGCCATGCCTCGTGCGAGGCGGCGTCCATGCGGTCTTTGGCGCGAAGCAGGCGGCGCAGCAGCGCGGGGTCTTGCTGCGCGTCGGTGTGTGCCATTGCCACCGCGGCCTGCGCGAGTGGGTTAGCCCAGCTTGAACTCGCCGATAGCGTGTGCGAGCTTGCGCACACCCTCTTCCACCTGCGCCAGCGACGAGGTGGCGTACGACAAGCGCAGCGTCGAGCGATCCGGGTCAACGGGGTAAAACGCCGCGCCCGGCACGAAGGCCACACCACGCTCGATGGCCACCTTGGCCACATCGCCGGCATTGCGGCCCGGCAAGGCGCACCACAGGAACATGCCGCCGCGCGGGCGGTTGAAGGTCAGTTCGGATTCAGGCAGCAGCGCACGCAGGCCGTTGGCCATGGCGTGGGCACGTTCGGCATAGGCGGCGCGCGTGCGCGGCAGCACGGTTTCCAGGCGGTTGCTGCGCAGGTAGGCTGCGGCCGTGGCCTGTGCAAACGTGGAGGTGTGCGCATCGGCAAACTGCTTGACCATCACCGCGTTGCCCAGCACCGGCTGCGCGGCGATCATCCAGCCCACGCGCAGGCCCGGCGCCATCACCTTCGACAGGCTGCCCAGGTAGATCACACGCCCTTGCGCGCCGTCGGTCTGCTGCGAAAGCGCGTACAGCGACGGCGGCGGAGGTGCGTCGAAATACAGATCGCCGTAAGGGTCGTCTTCCACGATCAGCAGGTTGTGGCGCACCGCTACGTCCAGCAGGCGCTTGCGGCGCTCCAGGCTCATCAGCGCGCCGCTCGGGTTGCCGAAGTTGGGAATCACGTAGAGGAATTTGGGGCGCGCCGTGGCAAGCACCTTTTCCAGTGCGTCGACATCCAGCCCGTCGCCGTCGGTCGGCACGCCGGCCACCTTGGCGCCGTACAGCTTGAACGCCTGAATGGCGGCGAGGAAGGTGGGAGCTTCGGTCAGCACCGTGTCGCCTTCGCCGATCAGCACCTTGCCCAGCAGATCCAGCCCTTGCTGCGAACCGGTGGTGACGAGGATGTCGGTGTTGGCGACGTTGGCGCCACGTGCCTTCATCAGCGTGACGATGGCCTCGCGCAGCGGCTCGAAGCCTTCGGTGGCGCCATATTGCAGCGCGCGGGCCGCGTCGGTGGTGAGCGCGCTGTCGGCCGCGGCTTTCAGGCCTTCCACGTCAAACAGGGCCGAATCGGGAAAGCCGCCGGCAAACGAGATCAGGCCCGGCTTGCCGAGCACCTTGAACAGCTCGCGGATGGCGGAGGTTTCAACGTTTTGCAGGCGGGGTGCCAGCAGCGATTGCAGGAATTCCATGGCGTGCGTGTCTCTGTAGTTCGAGTGCCCGCCACTTTACGTGATGTGCGCCCCGTGCGCATGCCTACACGGCGTCACAGCCATGACTAAAATCCATCACCGAATCGGTAAAAAAGGAGCCACGGTATGGCCGTCCGACGCATCGTCCCCAACCTGCATGCCGCCGATCCAGCAAGCGCCCGCGCCTTTTATGCCGAACTGCTCGATCTGGAAGTGGTGATGGACCACGGCTGGATCCTCACCTTTGCCGATACGGCCAGCACGATGACACCGCAGGTCAGCATCGCCAGCGAAGGCGGAAACGGTACGCCGGTGCCGGCGCTGTCGGTGGAAGTGGACGATGTGGATGCGGTGCATGCGCGCGCCGTATCGCTGGGCCTGGAAATCGTCTACCCGCTTGTTGACGAGCCCTGGGGCGTGCGCCGCTTTTACGTGCGCGATCCGTTCGGCGACGTCGTCAACATCCTGGCGCACCGCTAACACGGCGGTATCGAAGAAAAACGCCCGCATGCCGAAGGGGCGATGCGGGCGCGGCATTGCCGGCAGAGGTCTACCGGTGGTTGCCGTTGTGGGTGCGCTTGTCCTGGTGTGCGTTCGCGTTTTTGTCCTTGTCGACAACGCGCGTGATGCCGCCCGTGGCGGGCGGATCACTGGCCGGGAACGTGTCTTCCACGGCCTTTTCCACCAGCTCCTCACGCTTTTCTGCGTGCGGATGCTTCTCTTTCTTGCCTTTCTCCATGGCGCCCTCCTGTTTCAAGCGTGGCTGAAGACACGTAAGCGAATGGCGTGCCTGCGGGCGCTCAGTACCTTAGTACTCTTCCCAGTACGGACGCGAGCCGTAGTACTCATGCACGGACTCGGCCCAGGTCGGGTCGGCCATGGTGGGCCAGCTGTCCTTGTCGAAACCGGGGGCGGCCTCAAGGCGGTCCTTGTTGGCGTCGAGCACGAAGCACTTGCGGTCAACGTCCAGCGACATGGCGCTCCACGGCACTGCAAAGAGCTTGTCGCCGATGCCCAGGAAGCCGCCCACTGACATCACCGCGTAGGCGATCCGGCCGCGCTGCACGTCGAGCATGATGTCGGTGATCTTGCCGAGGTCTTCTCCGTTCAGGTTGACCACGCGATTGCCCTCCAGCGTATCCGCGGCCATCAGCTCCGGGCCGGGGCCGGCCGAATCGGTGTCGGCGCGCCCGATGATGCGCATGCGTATGCCGGCGGTGGTTCCTACACCGGTTCCAGTGCCGGTGCCCAGCGTGGTGCCGGTTGTGGTGGTTTGCATAGCAGTTACCTCCCATCAATCAGTTGACGTTCAGGATGGTGTGCGGCGGCCACGCATGAGCGCGGCGTCTGTCGCACGCAATCAACCGTGTCAGCACGAAGCTTGCCTGCGGCGCATCGCCGTGAAAGACACGCGCACGGCATGGCGCTTGCTCGACGGTACGGCGTATCAAAACAGAAACCCCTACCGGAGAGCCCCATGAACAAAGCTGAAATCCCTGTGGCGCAACGCGCCGTGCTGTCGATGCTGCTGGACGATCACCGCGAGGTGAAAAAACTCTTCAAGACGTTCCAGCAAGAAAAGGACAAGGCTGCCGGCGAGCAAATCGTGCGCGAAGCGTGTGAAAAGTTGACCGTGCACACGCAGCTCGAGGAAGAAGTGTTCTACCCGTTCGTACGGGACAACGGAGGCGAAGCGTTCAAGGACCTCGTCGACGAAGCCGTGGTCGAGCATGCCACCGCCAAGGATCTGATCCAGCAGTTGAACGGCATGCACGCGGGCGACGATCTGTTCGCGGCCAAGTTCACGGTGTTGGCCGAGTACGTCTCGCACCACGTGGAGGAAGAAGAGACCGAACTCTTTCCCAAGCTGGTCCGTCAGCACGTCGACCTGACGCCGCTGCAGGAGCCCATGACCGCGCGCAAGGAAGCGTTGCTGGCCGAAACAGCAAGCTGACCGATACGACCACCCGATACTGGACAGAGACCATGCAAGCCACCGTCTGCGACTTCCTCGTCGCCCGCCTGTACGACTGGGGCGTGCGGCGCATCTTTGGCTACCCTGGGGACGGCATCAACGGCATGTTCGGTGCCCTGCAGCGCGCGGGCGGCAAGATCGAGTTCGTGCAGGTGCGGCATGAAGAGATGGCCGCCTTCATGGCCTCTGCACACGCCAAGTTCACGGGTGAGCTGGGCGTGTGCATGGCGACCTCCGGGCCTGGCGCCGCGCACCTCATCACGGGGCTGTATGACGCACGGCTCGACCACATGCCGGTGCTGGCGATTACCGGGCAGCAGGCGCGCACGGCCGTCGGCGGGCACTACCAGCAAGAGGTGGATCTGGTGGCGATGTTCCGCGACGTGGCTGGCGCGTTTGTGCACCAGGCCAGCATGCCGGCGCAGGTGCGGCATCTGTTGGACCGCGCGGTGCGCATCGCCATCGGGCAGCGCCGCGTGACGGCACTCGTACTGCCGAACGACCTGCAGGAAATGCCCTACACCGAGCCGGCGCGCGCGCACGGCACGGTGCACTCGGGCGTCGGCTACAGCGCGCCCAGCGTAGTGCCGCAAACCGCTGATCTGGAGCGCGCGGCGGACATCCTCAACAGCGGCCGCAGGGTAGCAATGCTCGTGGGCGCCGGCGCACTCGGGGCCAGCGCGGAAGTGGCAGCGGTGGCAGAAACGCTGGGCGCAGGCGTGGCCAAGGCGCTGCTCGGCAAGGCCGTGTTGCCCGACGAGCTGCCCTATGTGACCGGCGCCATCGGCCTGCTGGGCACCGAGCCGAGCTGGGAGCTGATGAACCACTGCGACACGCTGCTGATGGTCGGCTCCGGTTTTCCTTATGCGGAGTTCCTGCCCAAGGAAGGCCAGGCGCGTGGCGTCCAGATCGACCTGGACCCCGGCATGCTCGGGCTGCGGTATCCGATGGAGGTCAATCTGGTTGGCGACAGCGCACAAACGTTGCGAGCACTGCTGCCGCTACTCCAGCGCAAGACCGATCGCTACTGGCCCGACCGCATTGCGCGCTGGAATGAAGGCTGGTGGAAAACGTTGGAAAGCCGCGCGCTGCAACCGGCCTACCCCGTCAACCCGCAGCGCGTGTTCTGGGAACTGTCACCCAAGCTGCCGGACAACGTGATCGTCACCAGCGACTCCGGCACGTGCGCCAACTGGTATGCGCGCGATCTGAAGTTCAAGCCCGGCATGATGGGCTCGCTGTCGGGCGGGCTGGCATCGATGGGAGCAGCGGTTCCGTATGCAATTGCCGCCAAGTTTGCGCACCCGGAGAGACCCGTCATTGCATTCGTGGGCGACGGCGCCATGCAGATGAACAACATGGCCGAACTCATCACCGTGTCGAAATACTGGAAGCGCTGGAAGTCTGCCAAGTGGATCTGCATGGTGCTCAACAACCAGGACTTGAACGAAGTCACCTGGGAGCAGCGCGTGATGGAAGGGGACCCGAAATTTCCCGCCTCACAGGACATCCCAGACGTGCCGTATCACCGCTTTGCAGAGTTGATCGGCCTGAAGGGCATCTACGTCGACAACCCCGACCAACTGGCCGGCGCGTGGCACGAAGCACTCAACGCAGACCGGCCCGTGGTGCTGGAAGTGAAGACCGACCCCGATGTGCCGCCGCTGCCGCCGCACGTCACGCTGCAGCAGGCACGCAACTTTGCGACGGCACTGGCGTATGGCGACCCGGATGCGAGCGGCGTGCTGCGCGGAACGGCGCGACAGGTGTTGTCGGCGTTGTTTCCGGTGCATAGGGAGAAAGAGTGAGCCGGGAGGTCCCGGGCTCATGCCACCTTGATGTGGACGATGCCTATGTGGCTATCAGAAGAGGCGAAGAAGAAGCGTCACGACGATTCGCTGATCTTCTTGGGTTGCATGTCTCAATCGATGGTGCTTGCTGCGAGCACACACAGCGCGCGGCATCGCGGGTTGTAAGCGGTCAGGCACCCAAGGTCCAGCCCCACGCTGAAATTGCCCTGCCCGACTTTGCCTTGCCGTGTCGCCCCGTTGCCTTTTGCCGTGGCATCAAACCTTGGCACTGCAACTGGCCTGGGTCGCGTCGTGATGGTGCTCACGCAGCGCGCCCGGTATGCCGGTGCCCGCCAGACCATCGGCCGCCAGCCATGCCGCAGTGGCGGCAGCGGCGCGGTCGATGAGTTCTCCGCAGCGGGCGTAGTCGTAGGGCGACACGTCGAGGGGGCACAGCGGCGGCACCACGGCAATGGGCACCTGCCCGGCCCAGCGCTCCAGGTCTTGCACAAGCTGACGCGCCACCAGAAGTGACAAGGCGTTCAGAGCGTGCTCGATGGCGCTGCGCGGGGCGCGGCGGTCGGCACACGCAAACCCTGCTGGCAATACGACGACACGTGTGGCGCCCAGCCGGATGGCGGCGGAGATTGGCGTGTTGTTGGCGACGCCCCCGTCGATCAACAGGCGATCACCAATGCGCACCGGCGGAAACACACCCGGAATGGCGGCGCTGGCAAGCACCGCTGGCACGATGGCGCCGGAAGACAGCACCACCTCGGCGCCAGTTTGCATGTCGGTGGCCACAACATGCAGGGGGAGCGTGGCCGCCTCCAGCAGGGTCTGCCCGAAATGCCGCGTCAGCAGGCGCTGCAGGCCAGATGCATCGACTAGGTGCTCCCGTTGCCCACCCAGGCCCCCCAGCATGCTGAACATCGCACGCCAGGACCACGGCATCACATCGGCGCGCCGCACACCGCGCCATAGCGCCTCAAGCTGGGCCGTGCCCGCCGCGTGCGGGTTGCACGCAAAAAAGGCTGCGTTGATGGCGCCCGCCGAGGCGCCCACCACCATGTCCGGGACCACGCCCGAGGCCACCAGCTCGCGCAGCATGCCGGCCTCGATGGCGCCGAGGCTGCCGCCGCCGGCAAAGACAAACGCCGTTCGTTCCACTCTGTCCATGATCAATGCTGCGTTGCAGCAAAGAAGTCCAATCGAGTCAATCAGGGGACGACTGGAACTAGAGTAGGTCTGCGCTGCCGTTGCGGCTAGTCAGGCTTTATCGGCGGCGATCAGCGAGCTTGCCGTGCAACGTCTGCCATCGGCTTCCAGTGCAGAAAACCGAACAGCAACGTCAGCAACACGCTGTCGAGCAACGGGCCCTTGTGCAGCGACACCTTCCGGAAGCAGAACACCACCTCCAGCGCATGCGCCGCCAGCAACGCCAAGGCCGCGACGCGCAACCAGCCGATGGTATCGGCGGACAGCGGCAACGGCGTGGCATAGCTGGCCAACGCAACGCCATACACGGCGAGCAGGACGAGCTTGCAGAGGACGTTGAACATGCGGGTCTCCAAAGAGTCGGTGATTGAGTTGCCGTGCAGCATACCGGCCACCCCAATCACGCCAGCCGCTTCAAACACCTGGATAGACGCCGCCCTCCACCTGGCCGTGCCGCCAGCGGGGCAGTTGTCAGGCCGCCGCCGGGCCGAACCACCGCTGCAACGCCTCCTGCAGCCCCCGCGCCGTTCCGTCATCGACTCACGCCACATGGCCGTCAGGCCGGATCAGCACCGCGTGGTAGCTGTCGAGCAGGCTTTCGGACGCCGTCCGCTTGATGACCTCGGCCAGCTTCCAGCCCAGATTCACGGCATCCTGCATGCCCATGGGCGGATGCACGTGCGCGACAAACGCCTGCCAGCAGCACGCGTTTGTCGCGGTAGGCCACGACCTGGTGGGGCATATCGGAGAATCGTGAGATCCAGTTCGGGTGATGCGCGCCAAAGTCGGTGCCATAGACGGCGATCAGCGCTTCGCTCAGGTCCGCCAGCGTGGGCGCATTGTCGGTGCCGAGTTGTCGCTCCGTCAGCACCACGCGCGCGCAGCAGGCAACCTCGACAGCAGGGCACTCCTATCGATTGAGATGGTGAATCGCGAAGGAAGGCTTTCCAAGCTGTCGTAAGAGCCGTAGCTGCACGCGTCTAACACGCCAATGCAAGAGCATGGTGCTTGATGCTAGCTGCGCTCGTAGATTGGTACTTCCGTCGCGTAGAGGAAGAAGGACTGGGCCGGACGGTAGAACGTGGTGGTGGCGTTAGCGTTGATCGCGAGCAGCGCGCGTTCATAGGCGCGGAATGCGCCAACGGACGACACATCATCGAACCAGAGACTGGCAACACCTTCGTAGACGGGCACATCCGTGGCACTGAAGTAGGCCAGCATGGCATTGAATTCCGGAACCTGCCTGTTATGTACGCAGCGTCGCAATGCGGCTGCGGCAAGCGGCTCGGCGGCCAAGGCCAGCTCGTGCGCCCGGGACCATCGATCAAAGAACTCGGGTAGTGACAATCCTTCTGCAGCCCGCAGGTAGTGCAGAACCTTGGCCCCACATGCGCGTTTCGGAGTCACAACCGGCTGCTCCGCTTCCACCGCCACCAAACTGAGCGAAACGCTGGCGTCTGCGAAGTTGGCGGCATCAGGCCCAACCTTTGTACGCACGTGTTCATGTGCAAAGGTGGCGGACATGTCCTGCGCATTGTCCCAGTACAGTTCCGTCACCGAATCCCGTGCAACCGTCATCGAATGTTCGGGTTCGGCGGTCGATCCGAACGCCGCATCGAAGACGTGGTTCTGCACGTAGCGCCGCAGGGTGACGGGGTTCTCGTTCGAGATCGCGCCATGCACGTGCTGTACATAGGCCACGTATTCGGCATGCGTCATACCAGGGCGGCGGCAGACCGCAGCGATCATCTTGATCATCGTTGTCCTTTGTGAGTTGAGGTTGGGCTATCCATCGGACTCAAGCGGCGTCGAGGCCGTCCCAGCAGAGATATTTGACCTCCAGGAACTCGTCGATACCGAGGTGCGAACCTTCGCGCCCCAGGCCGCTTTGCTTCACACCACCGAATGGCGCGACTTCGTTGGAGATCAGGCCGGTGTTGATGCCGACCATGCCCGACTCGATGCGGGCAGCATTGCGCCAGATGCGGGCGGCATCGCGGCTGTACAAATACGCGGCAAGTCCGTATTCGGTGTCGTTGGCCATGGCGATGGCGTCATCGTCGGTATCGAAACGGAATAGAGGCGCCACGGGGCCGAAGGTCTCCTCGCGGGCAATCAGCATATCGTGCGTAACGTCGGCTAGTACGGTCGGCTCGAAAAAGTTGCCACCGAGCGCATGCCGGTTGCCACCGTGTAGAAGCCGCGCGCCTTTGTCCAGGGCATCGACCACGTGCTCTTCAACTTTTCGCACAGCCGCCGCGTCGATCAGCGGGCCAAGCTGCACGTCTGGTTCCAGACCGTTACCCGTACGCAGGCGGGCTACGCGTTCGGCCACACGTTCGGCAAGCGCATCGTAAATGCTGGACTGCACCAGCACGCGATTTGCGCTGATACACGCCTGCCCCGTGTTGCGGAACTTGGCTGCCACTACGCCATCGGCTGCGGCATCAAGATCGGCGTCGTCAAAGATAATGAATGGTGCGTTGCCGCCGAGTTCCATCGAGCATTTCTTCACTGTCTGTGCGGCTTGGGCCAGCAAGACACGACCGACTTCGGTCGAGCCCGTGAAGGTGAGCTTGCGGACCAGCGGGTTGGCCGTCAACTCACCGCCGATCGCTCGCGTGTCATTGCCCGTCACTACGCTGAAGGCACCGGCCGGAACACCCGCACGCTGTGCCAGTTCGGCAAGTGCCAACGCGGTCATCGGTGTCTGGCTGGCGGGCTTGAGCACCATCGTGCAGCCGGCGGCGAGCGCCGGCCCCGCTTTGCGCGTGATCATTGCGGCGGGAAAATTCCACGGCGTGATGGCTGCGCATACCCCGATCGGTTCGCGCAGCGCGACAATGCGCTGCGCTTCCTTGGCGCCTGGAATCACATCACCGCGCACGCGCGTTGCCTCTTCGGCAAACCAGCGCAGGAACGATGCGGCGTAGTCGATTTCGCCACGGGCTTCGGCCAGCGGCTTGCCCTCTTCCAGCGTGATGAGCGTTGCGAGATCTTCACGATGCGCCAACGTCAATTCGTACCACCGGCGCAGAACTTCACCACGATGCCTGGCGGTGGTGCGGCGCCAGGTGGTAAAGGCGCTATGCGCCGCATCGATGGCGCGGCGTACGTCCTCTTCGCGGCAGCGCGGCAGCTCTACGAGCAACGATTGATCGGCCGGGTTGTGCAGCGCGTAACGACCGTGCGGTGTGCTTTCCACCCATTCGCCGGCAATGAAAGCGGCTTCGCGCCACAGCGTGGGATCTTTCAGAAGGTGCTTCACGGTTGTGCTCCTTCAGCAGGGGAAGCGGCCGGCCATGAAGGCTTCATCCGGGTCCGACGTGACGGGCAAGCCCGACGCCACCAGACCTTGGCGCAGCATCTTCATCAGGCGATCCGGCACGCGCATGGCTGGCGCGCGCAGGGGGCCACCGTTAAAGCCGGCGAGCCAGTCCTGGTACTTCCACATGGTGCGATTGAGCACGCCGGTGCCGCCCGCGTAGGTTTGCGCGGCCGCGCCGTTGGCGCTGCGTGCTGGATTGACCTTCCAGTACATCGCCATGGCCTCTTCCCACCGGCCGGTGCGTGCCAGTTCAAACGCCTTCGGGTAGTAGTCGCCCATCCATGCAGTGTTGCTGGTGCCGGAGAACTGCAACTCCATCAGGCTCATCAGCGGAATCGCGTCGCCTTCGATCGGGCAACTGATGACGACCTCGTTGCGGAAGTGGTGGTACATCTCGCAGATACCAGCCGGCAGCGGAAATCCTTGCTCGGATTTGATCGCGACGATGTTGGGGCAATCGTCGAGCAGCCGGCGCACCAGGCTGACCGGCATGCCCGCCGGATGTACACGCTCGAAGCCCCACAGCGGGATCGGGAACAGCATCACCGCAAGGTCGGTCGCGTCACAGAAGGTCTTCGTGTAGTTGTAGATTTCTTCCTCGCTCGTCGGCCAGAACTGGGGCGGGTACGACAGCAGGACGATGTCGGCGCCAGCTTTCTCGGCCAGCTTTACGGCTTCAATGTTTTCGGCCAGCGTGCCGAACGCCGCATGGAAGAAAAGGCCAAGCCGGTTGCCTGCAGTCTCGCGTGCCCAGGCCGTGAACTGGGCGTTTTCTTCGGGCGTGATGGCAACTTCGCTGCACAGCAACGTGTAGCTGTATCCAAGCTTGGTTGCCAATTCAATGTCGTGGCGGATGCCGTGTTCGTTCAGGCGCTTCAAGTCGGCGCTGTAGCTGGGTATCGTGACGGCCGAGCAGCCGATCAGGTGTTCGCGCGCCCAGGCGCGGGCGTCGGATTTCTTGTAGGTGGCCATAGTTGGCGTCTCCTTGGGAATGTGGGGGTGATTTATTTGGCGATCGGAACAATGCTGGCCGGCAGGGGCACGCCGCGCCCTTGCTCCTTGGCGTGTGCAAAGAGCATCTCGGCAATGACGACGTCCTGAAGCGCGGACCCGACAGACTTGTAGAGCACGATGTCGCTGTCAGCCTGGCGGGGCTTGATCTCTCCCGCAGCGAGCGCCGACAGCGGCACCAGCTTGCTGGCGATGGGCACGCCTGCACGCGAGGCGGCGATGGCATCGCCAGTATCGTGGGCGACTTCCTGTGGCATGTCGGCCACGATGCAGGCGGCGCGCGCCATCGTTTCCTCGTCGACTTCGCGCTGTTCCGGCAGCGTGGAACCCAGCGAGACCACCGTGGCGCCCGGCGACAGCCATGCGCCGTGCAGGACGGGTGACTCGTCCCGGCTGCGCGCGGCACAGATGACGATATCCGCGCCATCCACAGCCGCTTCAGGCGACTCCGATGCGGCGATGTCCAGTGCGGTGCGAAACGATTCGGCAAAGCGCTCGCGGCTCGCAGGCGTGGGGCTGTATACGCGCACGGATTGCAGTGTGCGCACCGCACGCAGGCAATCGAGCGCATTGCGTGCTTCAAAGCCAGCGCCGATGATCGCCACGTGCAACGGCCGATTGGGTGCCAGCAGGTCCACCGCCAACGCCGCGGTCGCTGCCGTACGCAAGCCGGTGACCCTGTTGCCATCGACCAAAGCACTCAGGGCCATGGTCTGCTGATCAAACAACGAGATCAGGTAACTTGCCCGGCGCGCACGCGGGGATGCCGCGATCAGCTTGCAGCCCATGTGGCCGCCGGCCGGCGACACGGCGGTCAGGCTGCGCAGCCAGATGCCGTCACCGCGTGCCATCGAGCGCGGCGGCACCATGGCGTCGGACGTGGGTTTGGCGTAGGCCCGGGCGAGGGCAGCGACGGCCGAAGGCCAGTCGGCAAGCGATGCGACATCGGCATCGCTCAGGAACAACGTGGGGGCGAGCAGTTCGCTCGGTTGCAGGTCGGACATGGCGCTGGGCGTGGAAGTCAACGGCCAGCCGACTATAGGAGGCCGCACCTGCGCGAGGTACTGCCTGGCAGCGAAAGCAGCTATGCACCAGATCGATAGCTGCGAAAGATGCCGCTCAGGTGATGTGAGACTCCGCCACGCGATGGATCAGGCGGCGCACTTCCAGCGTGGCCCGCGTGTGGGGTCGGAGCGGGGATTCCGCCAAGACCACGAAGCGCTCAAGCAGAGGCTGGACGATCTGCGACGACGCCAGCCGCGCGTCCAGCATGCCGGGCTGCACCGATGCAATAGCGTAGCCGCCGCCGGCTGCGGCAATCTCGTATTGCAGGCGGACGGAATCGGCCTCTACCGCCACTTGCAGTGGCAAGGAGTGGTCTGCGGCCAGACGATCCAGCCGTGCACGCAACAGATGAGGGCGACTGGGTACGACAAGAGGAACACCGGCCAGCGCGGTCAGCGCGACATCGCTCTTGCTGACCAGGGCGTCCCCACGTCGACCAACCAGATGCAGAGGTACGCGCGCAAGCACGTGTGCGTCACCAATGCTCGCCTCGTCTTCCCGCAGAACAATGCCCATGTCGAGCCGGCCGTCCCGCAATTGCTCCTCAAGCTGCGCGCTGGCACCTTCCACCAGGTGTAGCCGCACGCCGGGCAGTTGCTCGCGCACGGCGGCGAACAGCGGCGCTGCAAATTGCCCGACCGCTGAAGGCAGCAAGCCGACCAGCACCTCCCCAACGGGTTGGCCACGCGCATTGCGAATGTCATCGGCAAGAGCGTCGGCCTCATCCACAAGACGGGCGACACGCGGCAGTGTCTGTTCACCAAACTCTGTGAGCACCACACCGCGACCGGTTCTGCGAAACAGGCGCTGCCCACACTGCTGCTCAAGCTGGGCAATGTTGCGGCTGACCATGGACTGCGGCATGTCGAGCATCGCGGCGGCTTTGCTCAGGCTCCCTGATGCGGCAACGCGCACAAACAGCAGCCAGCGTGGGTCGATGATCGGTAGCGTGCTGAGCATGTCCGGCATGGCCACCTTGCCGGGCTTTGGCGAAGGTGTGGGCTTCATTTCTGCGGTGTGGATTGTGATGCCGACAGCGATGCACCAGGCGCGGCAGCGTCCATGGCCGCTGCCGCTTCCTTGATGAGCGCACGCAGCCAGCGCAGGCCAAGATCGGCGCTGCGGTGCTTGTGCCACTGCATGGATTGCTCCATGAGAGGAATGGGCACCGGCACCGGGCGAATCGTGATGGGTAGGCTGCGGACGGCCTGCGCGGCGAGCCGCTTGTGCATGGTGGCAATCCGGTCGGTGCCGATCAACAGGTGCGCCGGTGCCACAAAGCTGAATGTGGTGGTCTCTATCCGCCGGACGATGCCCAGCTTGTGCATGAACCATTGCTCCAGCGCGGAGTGTTCGTCCCCCGGCTGCACGACGATGTGGCCGGCGCCCATGTAGCGCTCGGCGGTCAGTTCACCCCTAGCCAGCGGGCTTTGGTCCCACAGCACGCAACAAAAGGTTTCCTCAAACACGACCTCGGCTGGATGCTCGGCCGGGCAGTAGTCCTTGGGGATGATAAGCAGATCGACTTCACCGCGCTCCAGTGCACGCTCGGGGTAGGCGACCTGCGGGCGCAGTTCAAAGCGGACGCCCGGTGCCTGGTGGTATGCGAGCCGCAGCAGATGCGGCATCAGGGTCATCGTCGTGTAGTCCGAGACCAGGAGGCGGAAGATCCGATCCGATTGGCGTGGCAGGAAAGCCGGTTGTGCGGCGACGGTGGCATCGATCCGAACAAGGATGTCGCGCACGGGGTCTTTCAGGCCTTCTGCCCGTGCCGTCAGTTCCATCTTGCGGCCGACTTGGACCAGCAGCTCGTCGTCAAAGTACTCGCGCAACCGCGCCAGCGCATTGCTCATCGCGGCCTGGCTCAGATAGACCTTCTCTGCGGCGCGGCTGATGTTCTGTTCGGTCAGGAGCGCGTCGAGAGCGACGAGCAGATTTAGGTTGAGCTTGTTAAAGCGCATGGGCGCCGTCTCCGTTGAAGGTCTTCTCCCGAAGCGACTGGGGGAGCCCCCGCAGCGTGGTCTTGTGGTCTCGCGCTAGGGTTTCCCCTGAAAGTATTCAGGGCGCCAATACAGCGGATGGAAACAATCAATTTGAGCCATTCGCGAGCGCATCTTAATCTAAACCCGTCCTGGCACACACGCGAATTGCGGTGCACAACCCAGGATGATGCGCGCCCCAAATAGACGCTGGCAGCAGCTTGGTTACGCGCATTCAACGACAAGACAGACACCCGAAACGAGGTGTCGAAAAGTGAGGAGACAACATGAACAAACGACTAGCCGCGGCGTGCACTGCCGCAGGCTGCATGACGCTGGCCGCGCTGGCGTCGAACACCGCGAATGCATTTGAAGGGGGCGTTTCGCCGTATCCGGCCGGTGCTGCGGGCACCAGCATCGCAGCCATGCCGCCGATCCCTGGGTTGTTCGTGCTGGAGCAGTTCAGTTACAGCCACTCCAACGGGTTATACGACAACAGCGGCAACAAACTGCCGATTCCGTTCAGTATCTCGGCACCGTCGATGACGACGCGCTTGCTGGCGGCCTATCCGGTCACCGTGCTGGGTGCGGGCCTGTATTCCCAACTGGTTGTGCCGGTTGTCTCGCTGCATACGGACATTGTCGGGCAGAGCCAACGCCATAACGGCTTGTCGAATATCACGGTATCGCCTGCCATCTTGAAGTGGTCGGTCACGCGCAACCTCGCCATCGTCACGGGCTTTGATATCGCGCTCGCCAACGGTGCATACAACCAGGACCGTCCGAGCGTGGCGGTGGGCTACACATCATGGCAGCCGGTCTTCTCGTTTCGTTACAACGTGCCAAACGGCATTGACGTCGGCATGACCAACCGCTTTCTCATCAACCGGGAAAACGGCGATACCGGATACCGCTCGGGTTCGGCCTATGTGGCGGATTTCACGGCGGGGTGGAACTTCGGCAAATGGAAAGTCGGCGTAGTGGGCGGCTATCTGAACCAGTTCACCGACGACAAGGTCAATGGCGCGACCGTCGCCAACAACCGTGCCCGCAGCTTGGCACTAGGGCCATCCATTGCGTACGACGCAGGCGCCTTCAATATCAACATCAACTATCAGCAAGGAGTGTATGCAGCCAACACGTCCAAGAGCAGCGCAGTGTGGCTGAACATCGCCATCCCGCTGTGGGCGAAGCCGCCTGGCCCGGGCAACGGCATCTGAAAACGCATCAAAGGAATCGGGATGTTCCGCTATTTCCCTACGAACTACGTCTGGAATCTGTCCGTCGATCTTGCCATCGAAATGGGGGCGCGCATCGGCGAAATTGAGGCGATGTGCGCACCATTGCAGGAGGCAGCCACGCAGCCTGATGCCACCGGTACGCGTGCGTTTCGCGAAACATGGTCGCGCATGGCCGACAAGCTGTGCGAGCTGGCCGCGGAGGACGAAGCGCGAGGGCGCACGCTGTCCGCCGGCGACAAGTACAACCGTGCCGCCACGTACTACCTCACCGGCGAGCGCTTGCAAGCGCACGGCGCGGAAGGCCGTCTTGATCTGTACAAGCGCTTTCTGGCGGTGTTTGCCAAGGGCATTGCCGCGACGGGCGAAAACTGCGAACGCGTGGAGATCCCGTATGGCAATGCGCATCTCTCAGCGCTCTATGTTCGTGCGGAGGGCGTGACCGGGCGGGCCCCGATTCTCGTGCAGATCAACGGGCTGGACTCGACCAAGGAGATGAAGTACCGCGTCGGGCTGCCGCAGTGGCTGGCGCGGCGCGGGGTGTCGTCGCTCGTGGTTGATCAGCCTGGTACGGGCGAGGCCTTGCGCCTTCACGACATGCATGCGGTCTACAACACCGAAGTGTGGGCCAGCAAGATCGTCGACTGGCTGGAAACGCGCGATGACATCGACCCGAAACGCATCGGCCTGGAAGGCGTTTCACTCGGCGGCTACTACTGTCCGCGCGCGGTGGCTTTCGAGCCGCGCTTTGCGTGCGGCGTGGTGTGGGGCGCCAACCATGACTGGCGCGACGTGCAGAAAAAGCGCCTGGCGCGCGAGGGAAGCTTTCCCGTGCCGCACTACTGGGAACACGTGCGCTGGGTGTGGGGCGCGCCCGACATGGACACCTTCATGCGCATTGCCGAACACGTGCATCTGGATGGCGTGCTTGACCGCATTCGTGTGCCGTTCCTCGTCACCCATGGCGAGAAGGACTCGCAAATTCCCGTGCACTGGGCCCACCGCACGTATGAGCAACTCGTCAACAGCCCCAAGCGCGAGCTGAAGATTTTTACCGACCGCGAAGGCGGCGTGCAGCACAGCAGTTTCGATAACTCGGCCAACGCTGGTGCCTACATCGCCGACTGGGTCGCAGAAACACTGGGCGGCCGGACGGCCCCCTGATCATCAACCCATGACCGATAGGACTTCCATGAACATCATCGGACCCGATGCACTGCTGTTTGGCGTCGACGACGTTGCCGCGTGCGCGCAATATCTGACCGACTACGGCCTGAAGCCGGTTGGCGTGACAGCCGCCGGCGGCAGCTTCGAGGCGCTGGACGGCACGTCCATCCGCATTGCGCACAAGGACGATGCGACCTTGCCGCCCTCGCTCGGCACCGCGAGCTTCCTGCGCCAGACCATCTACGGCGTGGCCGACCAGCAGACGCTGGAGGCGATTGCCGCAGAGCTGCAGAAAGACCGCCCCGTCGAACGCCATGCGGATGGCTCCATCCACACTGTGGACGATGCGGGCTTTGCACTGGCGTTTCAGGTGACGGTTCGCCGCCCGCTGGAATTACCGGCGGAGCGTGTCAACGCACCGGGCGCACCTGCGCAGCGGCCGGCGAACGTTGTAGGCGTGGACGGCGATGCCGTGGTGCAGGCCCGCACGCTCTCGCACGTTGTCTACTTCGTGCCGGATGCCACGAAGGCGGAGGCGTTCTACGTCAAGCGCCTGGGCTTTGTCTGCACCGATCGCTTTGTCGGCGTGGGGCCTTTCCTGCGCCCCGCCGGCACGCTCGACCACCACACGCTATTCATGATCGAGACGCCGCCGTTCATGAAGGGCTGTGAGCATTTCACGTTTCATCTGGGCGGCCCGACCGAGGTGATGCAGGCCGGGGCGCGACTGGTCGAGAAGGGCTATCAATCGTTCTGGGGCCCGGGGCGCCATCGCTTCGGCTCGAACTGGTTCTGGTACTTCAACAGCCCGCTCGGCTGCCATGTGGAATACGACGCCGACATGGACCTGCACGATACCGACTGGATCGCACGCGAAGCCCCCATGGGGGCGGACACCTCGCAACTGTTCCTGTTCCAGCATCGCGAGAACTGGGCACCGGGCGGTCCGCCGGCAACCGATGCGGCGCACGCCGCATCCTGAGGGATCGGAACTCAGCCATGTCGACATCCAACCGCGTACCGCTATGCCAGTTGCATGAGTTGATCGATGGCCATTCGCGTGGCTTTGACCCGCGCGGTATCGGCCGGGACACTGTCTTCGTGGTGCGGCGAGGCGAGGCACTTCATGCCTACCGCGATGCCTGCCCGCATCAGGGTGGAACGCCAATGGCATGGCGCAAAGATGCCTACCTCAATGGCGACGGCACCCGCATCGTCTGCCATGCGCATGGCGCGCAATTCGATATCGGCTCCGGCGTTTGCGTTCTTGGCCCCTGCCTGGGACAAGCGCTGGAGCCCATCAAGATCGAGGTTGCCGGAAACGGCACCGTGTTCTTGATGCCAGACAACAAGGAGACACCACAATGACATCCCCAGTGCAGAAGATCCTCGTGATCGGGGGCGGCTTTTCCGGCATGGCCGCAGCCATCCAATGCGCCAAGCTCGGCATGCAGGTCGACATGGTCGAGATTGATGCGAAATGGCGGGCCTATGGCGCCGGCATCAGCATCGGCGGCCCAACGCTGCGCGCCTTGAAAACTATTGGCGTACTCGATGCATTCCGAGAGCGCGGCTATTGTGGCGATGGCGTCAATCTTTTCACAGCGAGCGGCCAGGCGCTGGGGCAGTTACCCACGCCGCGTGTGGCCGGGCCGGATGTGCCGGGCGGCGGCGCGATCATGCGTCCGGCGCTGGCTGACATCCTGGCCAAGGCGACAGTCGCTGCGGGCGTGAAGGTGCGCCTGGGCTGCACATTCACGGCAATTGAGCAACGCGCCGACGGGGTGGACGTTGCCTTTACCGATGGCACGCAAGGTCGCTACGACCTCGTGATCGGCGCCGATGGGTTGTACTCGAAGGTGCGCGAGGCAGCGTTTCCCAATGCACCCACGCCGCAGTACACCGGCCAGGGTGTCTGGCGTGCCGTGGTTCCTCGCCCCGCAGACATCACGTGCGCAACGATGTGGCTCGGGCAGAAGGTCAAGACAGGCGTCAACCCCGTATCGCAAGACGAGATGTACCTGTTCGTGACCGAAGACCGCGAGGCGAACGAGTACATCGACCCGCAACGTTGGCCGCAGATGCTGTCGGATCTGCTCGCACCGTTCAGCGCGCCGTTGATGCAAACCATCCGCGCGCAGATCTCGGCACAGTCGCTCATCAACTATCGCCCGCTGGAAAGCCTATTGATGCCGCGCCCGTGGTTCAGCGGCCGCATCGTGCTGATCGGGGATACGGTCCATGCCACCACACCGCACATGGCGGCCGGTGCCGGTATCGGCCTGGAAGACGCCATCGTGCTAGCCGAGGAATTGGAGCGCGCTGCCACGCTCGATGCCGCACTGCAAGCCTTCCAGGATCGCCGCTGGGACCGTTGCCGCATGGTGGTGGAAAACTCGGGCCGCCTGGGCGAGATCGAGATTGCCGGCGGTGACAAGGCCGAGCACGCCCGCATCATGCGCGACACGCTCATGAGCCTGGCAAAGACCATCTGACGCGGCGGAGACCACCATGGAATCAAATCTTGAGACCAGCGGCGCAGCGCGATTGGGCGGCCGGGGCACGTTCGCGCTACTGGCTGCACATTGCGCCGGCATGGTCGACATGGTCGCCTTGCCGGTATGGGTTGGCACCCTGATCGGAAGCTATCACCTCGACCCGCAAGAGGCGGGTGGCTTGGTAACGTTGTTTTTGGCGGCGGCCGTGGCAAGCAGCGTCGTCTTCGCGCCGCGCCTGAATCGTCTGCCAGCCCGCGCTTCCGTATCCGCCGGCTTTGGGGTGGCCATGCTGGCGTTTCTCAGCATGGCCGCCGTGGGCGACAGTTACGCGGCCATGGCGGGTTTGCATGCGGTTGCGGGTTTCGCCGTGGGATGCAGCCTGAGCTTTACGCACGGCACGATCGGGCGCAGTCGCAATCCGCATCGGTTGTTTGCTGCGGCGGGCTTGGCGCTGGGCTGCTTTGCCATCGCTTTTCTGGGTGTGACACCGGGCTTGGTAGCGTTGCACGGTGGACCGATCCTGTTCCGCGTCTTCGCGGGTGTGATGGCGGTTGCGGCCGCGGTGTGCGCGATGGCGTTTCCGGTCCTTAAGGCGCCGCACCTTGAGATGTCCACAGCCGAACCAAGCTTTTCGCCAACCGTATGGAGCGGCATGCTGGGCGTGGCCTGCATGGCAGTGACTCAGGCCATGGTGTTCAGTTTTGTCGAACGCATTGGCGTAGATCGAGGTTTCGGCCTGGCCGCCGTCACCTCCGTATTGATCGCAACGGGGTTGGTGAACCTGCTGCCAGCGCCACTGGCGGGGTTCCTGGAGTTGCATGTGCCGGCCCGGCGGGTTGTGCTGGGTGGGCCGCTCGCGCAGGCAACACTTGCGCTCGTCATCACGCAGAGTTCAACGCTGGCCCCGTATGCGGCGGCTGGCGCGGTGTTCGTTGCCGTCATGATCTTCACGCACACCTTCGCGTTTGGTGTGCTGGCCCGGTTGGACGTCACCGGACGCGCCGTTGCCGCCACGCCCGCCATGCTGATGACTGGCGCTGCCGTCGGGCCGATCCTTGGCGGCACGCTGGTCAAGTTTCTTGGCTACGGCAGCCTTGGCATCGCCGCTGTCTTGATGGCCGTTGCCGCCATGCTGTGTTTCTCACGTCTTGAACGCCGCGCTGTGCCAGCAGGAGCTTCCGCATGAAGCCAACTCGACGCTTTGTCGATCTCTCCATCTATCTGGAGAACGACGTGCTCTCCGACCCGCCGCCGCTGGCACCGAAGATCACCTACCAGAAGCATGCCGATACCTTGCCCGAGTTCATGGCCATGCTGCCCGGCACGAAGCCCGAGGACTACCCCGATGGCGAAGCCGCTGCGGCCGAGTGGGTCACGCTCACCACGCACAGCGGCACGCATCTCGATGCGCCCTGGCACTTCCATTCGACCATGGACGCCACCCTTGGCGAGGCCAAACCGTCGATCACCATCGACGAAGTTCCGCTGGAATGGTGCTTCCAGCCCGGCGTGAAACTCGACTTCCGGCACTTTCCCGACGGCTACGTGGTGACAGCCGCCGATGTGGAGGCAGAGCTTGCACGCATCGGCCACTCGCTGCAGCCGCTCGACATCGTCGTGGTCAACACGCGGGCGGGCGCGCGCTATGGGCACAACGACTACGTCAACGCAGGCTGCGGCATGGGCTACGAGGCGACGATGTACCTGCTCGAACGCGGCGTGCGCCTGACCGGAACCGATGCGTGGAGCTGGGATGCACCGTTCTCCTACACCGCCAAGAAGATCGCCGAGACGGGCGATACCTCACTGATCTGGGAAGGGCACAAGGCCGGTCGCGACATTGGCTACTGCCACCTGGAGAAGCTGCACAACCTCGAGGCCCTGCCTCCGCGTGGATTTGTCATCAGTTGCTTTCCGCACAAGATTCGCGGGGCATCCGCGGGGTGGACGCGCGCGGTCGCCATCTTCAACGCTGAACAGGACATTGCATGAGCTTTCCAACAATTCAACGTATCGTGACGGGCCACGACGCCGACGGGCGCGCGGTGATCGTCTCGCAAGGGCCATTGCCGACCGTGGTGGAAATTGCTGCCATTCCCGGCACGGTATTCCACGAAGTGTGGAGCACGTCGGGCAACCCGGTGCCGATCGACAACGGTGCGGATCCCACCGTGGGCGCGCTGATGTTGCCGCCGCCAAAGCAAGGCACGCGCTTTCGATTTGTCGATATTCCGCCCGATACCTCGGAGTTCCTGGCGCGTGGCGCGACCCGGATGCAGGAAGCGTTCACCCAGGTGGGCGATGCACATGCATCTACCGTGCGCGCCGATTCGCCGCATCCGCTGATGCATCGCACGGAATCGATCGACTACGGCGTGGTGATCGATGGCGAGATGACGCTGGTGCTCGATGATTCCGAGGTGGCGCTTGCGCCGGGAAGCGTGGTCATTCAACGTGGCACCAATCACGCCTGGGCCAACCGCTCCAGCCGGCCGTGCAGGATGCTCTTCGTGCTGATCGACGGCGTGTACGACCCGGCCATCGCCGAGGCATTGCAGGCCCGGACGCAACCGGAGGCGCGATGAAGTTCGCCACATTGCCCGGCGGCGGAACTGATGGTCGCCTTGTGTTGGTGTCGCGCGATCTTCAGCGCGCTATCGATGCCGCCCCAATTGCCGCCACGTTGATCGATGCACTGGAGCGCTGGGAGGATGTCGCCCCCAAGCTGCAGGCGCGCTACGACGATCTCAATGCGGGGCGTATTGCCGGTGCACGTGCATTCGATGCTGCTGCGTGTCTGGCACCGCTGCCGCGTAGCCCGCAATGGTGCGATGGATCGGCGTTTCTCAACCACGGTCGACTGATGGAGCGCGCATTCAATACGCCGCCGATTCCAGATTTCGCCACCATCCCCGTGATGTACCAGGGTGCGAGCGACGACTTTCTCAGCCCGACGCAGGATGTGCCGTTGCCCAGTGAGGCCGACGGTATCGATTTCGAAGGCGAGTTTGGTGTGGTTGTCGGTCGCGTACCGATGGGCGTCTCTGCTACGCAGGCCTTGGAGCACATCCGCCTGCTCGTGCAGATCAACGATTGGAGCCTGCGCGCATTTGGGCCACGCGAGATGAAGACCGGCTTTGGGTTTCTACAGGCCAAACCGTCGACCAGCTTTGCGCCGGTCGCCATCACGCCCGACGAGTTGGGCGGAAATTGGCGCGAAGGCCGCGTGCAACTGCGTCTGCATATCGAGTGGAATGGTCACTGGTTTGGTCATCCATGTGGCAGCGAAATGAATTTCAGCTTTGGCGACCTCATTGCACATGCCGCGCGTACACGCCAACTGTCCGCTGGAACCATCATCGGCTCCGGCACGGTATCGAATGTGAGCCGCACAGCTGGATCGGCATGTATTGCAGAGCGGCGTGTGATCGAGATCATCGATGAAGGCGAAGCCAAGACTGGCTTCATGCGCTTCGGCGATCGGGTCAGGATGATGGCGCGCGACGCAGAAGGTGAGATGCCGTTCGGCATCATTGAGCAGCGTGTTGTTCAAGCGGGTGCAGCTAGTGCAAAAGAGGAGCAACGATGAGAGCCTTGGTGACGGGTGCCAATGGTTTCGTAGGATCAGCGTTGGTTCGCCGGTTATTGCGCGATGGGGTCGCTACCACAGGCGACGTCACAGAGTTAATGCTTGTGGACCAGCATATCGACGCCATCCCCGCAGATGCGCGCGTTACTGTCATCAACGGAGACTTTGGCGCGCCGCACACACTTGATGCTGTGCTGTCAAAGCCCGTGGATCTCGTCTTTCACTTGGCGAGTGTGCCGGGCGCACAGGCCGAAGCCAATCGGGATCTGGGCGACCGTATTAATTTGCATGGCACCCTGGCGTTGTTCGAATGCCTCGCGAAACAGCCGAGCGTTCATGGGACCGTGCCGCGAGTCGTCTTTGCCAGCAGTGTCGCGGTTTATGGAGTCCCTCTGCCGTCGCATATGGACGAGCATTCGGCGGTACACCCCACCATCAGTTACGGCGTGCACAAGTTGGTTGGCGAGCAATTGTTGGCCGATTGGACGCGTCGCGGCTCAGTCGATGGCCGCTCGTTACGCTTCCCGGGCATCGTGGCGCGGCCCGGATTGTCCCTAGGACATGGTTCCGCCTTCATGAGTGCGATCTTTCGCGCCGCTCAACACGGGCAACCCTATGTATGTCCTGTCTCGCCATCGGCAACAGCATGGTGGATGTCGCGTGTCTGCTGCGTCGACAACTTGGTACATGCTGCGCGGTTGTCTTCGGACGGTCTACACGCGGAGCGCGTCTGGACGCCCCCCGTGCTGCGATTGGAGGTTGGTGCGCTCGTCGACGCGCTAGCGCATAGGTTCGGCCCGATGCAAATCAGCTATGCCCCCGAGGATGGGATCGAGCGGTTGTTTGGCCGCCAGCCACCGCTGATTGATCGTCGCGCTGTCGCGGCTGGCTTTCAACACGACGGCACTGTCGAGGCGTTGATCGAACGGGCGCTGATGGAGGGCTGAAACGGTTCAGCCAGCCCACATGGCTGCCTTCGGCGACATATTTTTAATAGAACGCTGAGCATCGACGCATCATCCATGCGGGTCAGAAGCGTTCCAGATCGTTGACGAGACTCGCTATGAAAGGGGCACACGTGAGCGCTCGACCTACTTGACACATGATGTATGAAAACCGAAGCGCGCAGTCTGTTTGATCTTTCCGGCCACGTGGCACTGATTACAGGCGCCACGAGCGGTCTGGGCTTCGCCACTGCGACGGCACTCGCTACTCAGGGCGCCACCGTTATTGTTTCAGGTCTGGATGAGGCAGCCTGTTCTGAGACGGCGACTCGCCTGTGTCAGAGCGGCCTGAATGCGTTCGGTATTGCTTGCGATGTATCCGACCAGCGCCAGGTTGAGCAATTGGTTGGTGAGGTTCTGCAGCGCCATGGCCGCATCGATACGCTCGTCTGCAACGCAGGAATCCAGGGGCCGGCAGGCCCATTCAGTAACGTTACAGACGACACTTGGCTGCGGGTAATGGAAGTGAATCTCCATAGCGCCGCTCGGTTGACCTCGCTTGTCATTCCGGACATGGCACAGCGCGGTTCTGGAAGCGTGATCTTGATGTCGAGCATCGCAGGACTCCGCGGCAATCGAAGGATAGGCCTCTATGGAATTTCCAAAGCTGGCCTCGCGCAGCTGGCGCGTAACCTGGCAGTTGAGTGGGGTCCACACGGCGTGCGAGTGAATGCCATCTCGCCAGGCCTCATCCGCACGCCGTTTGCTGCGGAATTGATTGCCGACAGCACCTTCATGAGCCGGCGACTGTCATTGACCCCGTTGCGGCGCGTGGGAGAACCGCACGAAATCGCAGGTGTGGCCGTCATGCTTGCTAGCCCAGCGGGTGGTTTTATGACGGGTCAAAACATCGTCGTGGACGGAGGGACGACTATTAGCGATGGAAGTTGACACACGTCGATGATTCGTAGCCGGCGCTCGTTGAGGTCATTCTGGCGTACACATCACGAAACGCGAGATGTATCGCTCCACTACTGAAGCGCACGTGCCACACAACATGCTCGCGAGCGGAGGAAAAACCAGGGTGCTAAGCGGGGGTGAAAAGCACTGCGCGAAGCTGGCGCGCCCGCAAACATTAAGTGGTGTTTAAAGCCTTGCAGTACAGAGGTTTCTGGAGGGGCTTACCCCCCAGAAACCAAACTATTTCAGCGAGATTGAAACGCTTTCATTTCCTCGCCACACATCTTGTGTTTGTTGAACGGTAGTGCATCTCCTGGGTACAAAACTACCGCATACATCCACGCCCGTTAAGGCTCCGGAGCCCGGCTAGCCTCTGCAACCGCGCTGGGCTCAGCCCCCATGCCTCACGACCATTTGCAACGATGTCAAACTTTCGAAAAGAAAGGCATCTTTCAGTGAGGCAGCAAGCTTGCACGTGTGACGAAGCTGGATCAGTTTGTCACCTATTTGCGCTAGCACGGGATCACTGCACACCAGAACTCGTTGCCAGCGACGGCCATGGAACTCCTCTTGCAATATGACCACCTCCTCTGGGATCGTCCGTCCACCCAATTTGCTTTCGCCACGAACAGCCTATCTATCGAATCATTTTTGATTCGCATGCAGAGTACTTAAATCACTTTGATATAAGAAGGCCACGCCGCCAAGCTCTCCGCGTGGATCAAGACCGAGGCCAACAAGCCGCGCAAGCAACGGCATACGCTCATGCAGGTTCATGCTGCTCGTCAGCTCTGCGCTGCGCTGCTAGGCGCGGGCCGCCCAAAGCTCACGTCTCGCAGCCCGATCAGGTGCCGGAGCCGCTCCCTGCTGCGATGGTCTCGCGACCGGCGGTGTCGACTGGAACCAGCCGCCGCTGTGCCAAATAATGGGAGGCATTGCGCTCTGCCCCAAAGCGATTGCCTCTGCAGTCAACTGGCTGTCAGGCCCTGCTGTTATGGAAGTACAGGTAGCCGAGGCCGATCGGGGCGATGAAGATCGCCAGACTCCAGCAAAGTGCCATCGTGACCAACTTCCACCATAGGGCGATGAAGGCATTGACGAACAACACGTTCGAGCCCATCAAGAAGCCAATCACGCCCTCGTAGACGAACCGTGCGTAGGGATAGAGAACGGTATTGAGGATCGCGATAATCACGAGCGTGAAGGGGAACGCGTGCTGCCCGGACGATGGCTTCGCGTGCGACAACATCCAGAAGATGAAGACGGGAAAGATCAGGCCGAATACAAAATGTCGGAAGTAATACGGGCGGGAGAGCCCACCAAAGGTTTTACTCAAAACTTGTTGCACGCGCGCTCCTTGTGCGTGAAGGTTGTGCTGACCGTTAATGCCGGCCGGTTGCCATCCATGACCGGCTACCGGACCGCGTCACCGAGATTTGCAGTTGACGGGCCTCACTGAACGACCTTGGCAGTCTTCAGCAAGTTTCCGACTACCTGTACCGTGGCGCGTTCGAGTTCCGCCGTCTCCAACGCCTGCTTAATGGCCGGCTTTACGGCGTCATATGCAGGCACTTGCGTCGGCCGCATCGCATCGAGCTTCACGATGTAGCGCTGGTTACCCACTTCGACTGGGGCAGCGCTGGTCGCACCCAGTTGCAATGCGGAAATCTCGCGCGCAAGTGCCAGCGGCAAGTTCTGCGTCTTGCCCTCTTCGGCCGGCACCTTGAAGCTCACCCAATCCATCTCGCCGCCACGTGTCTTGTTCGGCGCCGTGCTGTACTGCTGTGCCAACTTGGCGAAATCGCCGCTCTGCTTCAGTTGCGCGATGACCTGCGCGGCGGTGACATCGTCCCCCACCTGGATCACACGTGGCTTGTATTCTTTGTCGCCCAGGCTGGAGACGATCGCGTCATAGCGCGCTTTGACTTGCGCATCCGTCACCGGCGCGGGCTTGATGTTGTCTTTCAGCCAAGCCTGAGTGATGGCCGCGTCATGCGCCTCCTGTACGGCTTGTTTCACCGCCGGCAGCTTTTCGTAGGCGGCATTCTTGGCAGCCTGCTGGCGGAACAGTTCACGCGCGATCATCTGCTGCTTGAGCGCTTGTACGACGTTCGGATTCGCGGCCACGCCGGTCTGTGCAATCGCTCGGTCCAACTGGGCTTGCGTGATCTGCGTGCCGTTGACGACGGCCACAGCACCCGCCGGCAGGGCGTCAGCCCATGCGGATGAAATCGATGCTGCGGCCAATGCAGTTATGGCGAAGCGGTGGATCGTTGTGTTCATGTCAGAAATCCTTGTCAATAAGTTCAGTGCAAAGTCGGCGTCGACAATAGCGGCGCGTGCCATTTAGCCAAGTGGGACAGCGTCGCTCGGTGCTACCTCATCAGGTCCACTAGGGAAATCCAACCCGCCCAGCAAGTTCTGATAGATCGCCGAAATGGTCCCCACGACCAGGAACGTTGAGATCACTGCGGTCGCCGCCTGTAACACCGATCCAATCGGCGTCTGAGAAACGCCAACCATAGAGACCTGCCCCGTTGTCAGCATCAGCACGGACGCCACAATGATGGGCGCCGTGCCAGCGGTCATGACGACAAAGATCGACCAGACGCGCCCAGCCGTCGCATTCCACGAAAGGCGTAGAGGGGAACGTCCAGCATCCGCCGCCAAAGCGGGCAAAGCCAGAATGAGGCGGTAGTACAGGTAATAGAGCCCAAACTGACCAACCGCGCCGATCAAGCCCAACGTCAATCGCAGCTTGGCAATCAACATGAACGCTGCGCCCGACAACACCGCAAGAAGACAGAAGGCGACCGTCTGAAGCGACCACGCATGGTTATTCGTCTCTCGGCGCAGGACGAGTCGATATCCGGCCACTTGCAGCGGCACCGTTACTAGTGTCTGCGCCATCATGAGCAGCGTCATGAAAAACCAGGGTCGGAACTCCCCGTTAGTACCCGCTACGGTCAGCATCAGAAGACCAACCGTGGTGAGCACCGTAAGCAAAGGGTGACGCAATGGAATTTGAAAGGCTGAACGGTATGCAGCCTTGATCGTTGCGCCTTTGGAAATCTTCATGTTCATGATCCTAGGTGTCGGATTGGCGTACCCGTTGCTCAATAAGTCCAGTTCAAGGTCGCCAACAGGACCGTCGGCTTGGCGCCGAGCTCGGCCGGCTGCACCAGCGCACGGCCAAGCAGCAACTCACTGGTCAGCACGTTCTTGCCATAAGCCGCCGATAGCCGCACCCCTACACCGGTACCCGCCAGGTACTGCCAGTGCTGCGTGGCCACCAACTGCGTCTGGCCGCCATCCAGGAAGACGTAGGGCTCGATCCGCACGCCCCCAGCCGAAGGCGCATTCGCCCACACGGCTTCGTTGCGCAAGGTCAGTCCCCGGTCTCCGCTGATGAGGCCCTCGCGGAAGCCCCGAACCGAGCTCATGCCACCCGCAAAGATCTGTTCCGAACCGAACAGCGCCACATTCGACCACTGCGCAGACACCTGGCCGCGGTACGCCAACGCAGCCTTGCCAAGGCTCGGAAGGGGCAACTGGGTACTTGCGTTGCCATCGAGCTTCCAGAACTGGCTGTGCGCTTCGTCACGTCTGATATCTGGGGCATCCTGGCTAGCGCTGAGCGTGCGCATGCCGCGCGTGACACCGACTTCCCAGGTGGCATAGCCGCCTTGGTTGTTCACGGCGAACTTGCGCAGCCCGTTGATGGCGACCCGCACCACCGTCAGAAACTGCGGATCGAGCAGCAGATTGTTGACCTCGCGCTCAGTGCGCCGGTGCGTGAGCGTAACGTCGAACGCGGTGCGCCCGGCTTGGTCGCGCTCGATTACGCGGTTCCAACCAAAGGTGTGCGCAAAGGTGCGGCCGTAGACGAGCGCCGTATCGCCGATGAGGTTGTTGTACTCCGAGAACGAGCCGGTATAGCTGAAGGTGTTGTAGCCGAACGGCACCGCCGCCGAGGCAATGGCGGCATTGGTGTCGGTCGTGCCGATGTAGGACAGCGACAGCGCCTCCTGGAAGCCGAGCGCATTGTCTGCATCGATGCCGGCACGCAAACGCGTGGTGCCGGTGGCACGGCTGCCGTAGTTGTCCGTTCCCACGTTGAAACGGAAGCGGTCGCCCGGCTGGTTGGTCAGCGCAATGACCGAGGCGC
This sequence comes from Ralstonia pickettii, assembly GCF_000607165.1. Classification (GTDB taxonomy): domain Bacteria; phylum Pseudomonadota; class Gammaproteobacteria; order Burkholderiales; family Burkholderiaceae; genus Ralstonia; species Ralstonia holmesii. The sequence goes on from NZ_JFZG01000008.1 coordinate 79,001, forward strand.
CAGGGCTCTGGCCGGGCAGGATCTGCACCTCGGCCTGGTTGCGGCGCAGGCGGTTGATCTGGTCGACGCCCTGCTCCAGGTCAGTCAGCTTTAGCGTCTCACCCACGGTGGGCATGGACCAGGCGGTACCGGCGTCGGTCAGCCAGCCACCGTTCTGCGTACCGCTGGCGGTCGGCTGGTTCGGCACGGAGGTCCGGACCGTCTTCCCGTTGATCTGCAGGCTCTCCACCTTGCCCGGCACGACGGCGATGGTCAGAACGCCCTCTTTGAGGTTCTGCGGCGGCAAGTAGGCGCGCGTGGTGACGAAGCCGCGTTGCACGAACGCTTCGGTGAGCCTGCGAAGCAGCAGGTTGATGCGGTTGGTGCCCAGATCGCGATCGCCAAACGGCTGGGTGATGCCCGCCACCGTGGCGTCGTCCAGCACCGTATTGCCGCTCAATTGGATCCGGTGAATGGCAAAGGTGGTGCCGGGCTCAGCCACGGATTCGACGTTCGCGGCGTCCGGCACAGCCTGCGGCACCTGAATTTGCGGCGGAGGTTGGTTGGCCTCGCGGCGGCGCTCGGCCTCCTGGCGTTCACGCAAGGCACGCTGGGCCGGGTCTTCGAGCGGCGGGGTCTGGGCGTGGGTGGTCGTTGCAAGCAGCAGTGCTGCCAGGGCCAGCGGCGTGAATTTCAGCAACATGTGCATCGCCTCACTGCCACAGCCACGAGGTCAAGCCCACGTGCGAATCAATGGCCACCGGCTGACGCGACCTGGCGCGCAGCGTCACGATGCCGTTGCTGGCCGTGACGGTCTGCCCGTCAAAGGTGCCACCTTCGATCTGACCTTGGCCGTTGATCGTCAACGCCCCGCCAATGGTCAGCCAGTTGCCGCCCACATCGGCGGCGTACAGGCGCGCCCAGTTGTCGCCAAAGAACGCCTTGAAGCCGCGGTCACGGGCGAGTGCGGTGTAGCCTGTGATGCCGACTGCGCGCACCTTGGGCGCCGTGACCGTCATGTCACCAACCGAAAGCACCTGGCCGCCGATGTTCTCGGCGAGCGTTCCCGCATGGATCGTCAGATTTCCGCCAGCGGAGATCGCGCCGCCCGTGGTCGCAATGGTGCTCGATGCGCTGCTGCGGCAGAAGATCATGCAGCTGCGGCTGAAGTGCGCTGAGCCGCTGGCCAGCGCTTCGTTATGGAAGACGTTCGCGGCCGTGATGCTGATGTCGGCGCTGCCGTTGGCCAGCATCTGCCCGCCAATGTTGCTGACGTTGCGCCCGGTGATCGTAGTACCGGTTTGCGAGACGAGGTACGGAACCTGCCCGACTGCCGGGATGCTGCCGTAGTCCACGTCAAAGCCCGTGCTGTGGTTGCGCAAGAAGAGCCAGCGGGTGCCGCTGCTGGTCCAGGTCGCCGGCTGTTCGCTGTTCGCGCCAATGGTCTTGTCGAGCAGATTCTGCACATCGCCCTGGGCAGCCAGAGTCAGCTTGGCGTTCGACAAAATCCGGCTCTGGTGGTTGACGATGTCGCCACCGGCGCGCAGCACCACGTCGTCGTTCTTGCCGAAGAGGATGCCCTGCGTACCTGCCGACGCATCGTTGCGAATCGTGCCGCCGGCGAGCAGCGTGACGGCACCCTCGGAGGCTGCTGCACCGGTATTGCGCGTCTGGCCCTGGATCAGGCCCGCCGTGTTCGTCAGATCGGTATCACTCTGGATCAGTACGCCGCCAGCCGTGGCCGCGACGGCGGCCGGCAACGCAGACGACGCGATGGCGACGCTGCTGCCGTGAATCGTGGCGTTGCCTGCGGCGATGACGCTGGAATCGGTCTGGCTGTAGCCAGCCGTGGCGTTGAGCGTAACGTCGCCTCCCGAGGACTGCGCGGTGCTCGCGTTGCCGTTTCCGGACATCAGTGCGATTGAACCCGCCTGAACGGATGTGCCACCCACGCCATCGATCTTGCTGCCGGTGAGCTGCACTGCGCCGGGCGCGGTGATCGCTACCGTGCCCTGTTGCGAAGTCCACTGGCTCGTGCCAGACGCATCGGAACCTAGCGTCAGGGAAATGACCTGCGCGATCACGTTCTGCGTGGCGTTCAACTGGGTCGCCGTCATCGAGACGCCGGCACCTGCATCGAACAGACCAACGCCACCGGTTGCGCTCAGCGTGCTGTGGTCGATGGTGACGGGCTCGGTGTGAACTTGGCCTGTGCTGCCGATGACGATACTGCCAGCCTGGACGGCCGTGCCCGCCGACAGGGTGCTGCTGTCAAGGTGCACCTTATTGGAAGCGATCTGAAGGTTGCGGGCGGCGGTCAGGGCGCCGTTGCCCGTCAGACCGGCGAAGCCAATCAGCACGTCGTTGGCCGCCTGCACTGTGCCGCTGGCGAGTTGCAGATCCCCGGAGCCGCTGACCACGAAATCCCCCGCTGTGGCGAAGGCGGCTCCAGCGTGACGCACACCAGCGCCTTGGTCGGTGGCGATCAGTTCGATGCGGCCACCGGTCAGCGATCCGCCCGACGCAATATCGATGGCGTAGCCCAGCGGCGTACCGCTGCCCGTGCTGCTGTAGCTGACCCAGGGGTCCAGGTTGTCGGTGGGCGAGACGCTGGTGTCGACTTCTGCCCGGCTATCCCCGGCGACGATACGGACCTTGCTATTGAGGTTGGTGAAACTGTTCTGCACGGCACCAGCCACGCGCACCTGTTTGGCGATCAGTTCAAGGTTGAGCATCGCTCCAGCGAGACCACCCGGGCCGATGTTGATCGCGCCCGAGCTGGTGTTGAGCACCACGTTGCGTTGCAACTGGCCGGTGCCGTTGGTGAAGTCGTTGAAGGACACCTGGCCCGTCGTGAGCGCAACGTTGCCGGTGTTGGTGAACGAGCCGCCGTCTACCGTGATGCCGTTCGGGTTGGCAATGATCACGTTAGCGCGCGGGCCTAGCACGGCGATATTGCCCTGGATGAGTGATGGGTTAGTGCTCGTGACTTGGTTGACGATGGTGCGGGCGGCGACCGTGGTGTTGTTCAGGTCGGCGCCTGCCGTGCCCACGTTGAACGACGTGTAGGTGTTGTGTGAGACACCGCCAACGCTGGGGGCGATGTTGACGGTTTGGCGACCGTTGGTGCCGGTGCTTACCGACGTGGCTGTGCCGCCATCGGTAACGATGCCGGCCGCCACGGCGACCGGTGGCACGAAAACGGCGCATAGGCCAATGAGCGCGGCCAGCGTGGCTGGACGGTGTTGTGACTGCACGGAAACTTCCCCCTGAAACTGCTCTTTTTGTTGATGTGGTGGCACTTGGCCTCTACATCGCGCGTCACACGACGCTGACTTGGCTACCGGATCGCTGTATGAGTGCCCTATAGCCTTGCTGAAGTAACGATCTCCGCACCCAATGGCTCCCACGGATTGCGCAGTAGAAGTTTTTGGCGATGAACAGCAGCAAAGCACCGGCAATCGCCAATGGGTGACCGGTTTGGTCTCCATAGAGAGCGATCAGGGCAGCCATCGCGTCTGTGGCAACCAGTCGGCCGCCATGCGCAATCAACCCCTCCGAGTACGCCCAAGCGGTTCCAAACAACAACGCAGCCCAATAGAAGCCTGCCTTCACTTTGCGCTCCCGCTTTGTTGGGTGAACGAAAACAGTTGAAGTTGGCATCGGCGCAAATAGGGTTTTTAAACTCGCTCGACGTCGGTTCACCCGTTCGCCAAGCCATGATGAGCTGGAAGGGGGCCAGGCAAGGCCTCACCGCTTCGGCGTAAGCTCAAGGCGCTCCCTACTGCGATGCAAACCTAGATAGCGAAAAATGCGCACACTATTTGAGCTACTGGCCGGACAACAGCTGAATGGCTGCGTCAAACAGGTCCACTGAATTATCTGTTGTGGTGGACGCCTCATACACCGCCTCCATCGAGGCCACCACAGGGTCCGGGTCTTGACTGAAAAGCAAAGCCGACACCGCCCGCGCCTGCCCAAAACAATGAAGCGCCTCAATTTGCTTTTCCGCATCATCGTCGGCTTGATCCTGTAGATCAAAATATCTCTCATCAAGCTCCTGCAGCAGGCGATTCAATTCCGCAATCTGTTCACCGGTAAAGCGCTGATCGTGCTCCAGCGCCGACAATGCCTGCGTCACAACTGCATTGTTGACTGGAGCAGCGTTCATGGCGAACTGGCACGCTAACAACACGACCTTCCGCTGCCGACCACTGTCACACGTTCTAATTTTTCCCGCAAGATCAGGTTCGATAGCTTCTAAGCGCATTCTTATTCTGTTCCTTAAGCATCGTTTCGATCTTGGTTATTCACGGCAATCTCTTGAATCGATAGACCGTGTAATGCTGCGCCGTCCCAGTGGGTATATCGAACAATCTCAATCTCATATGCACTTGCATGCGATCTTCGGCAATCAAATTTCCCTCTTCGTCGAGGTAAAGCGCCGCCATAAAATCAGTCTGATTGGGACCAAGCTCCGATCTGCTTTGCTGCCCCCCACCACCCCACACGATCTTTCCCTTACTACCCGTACAAACATATTTCCTAGTATCTTCAAATGAAGGGGAAAAGACCGCTTTCCGACTGTTCGGATAGATGAAAGTCACGCGGAACGTTCGGTCAGAATTCTTCTCAACCACTCCCTGGACCGGATACGCCTTGAACCCGTCGCCACGGTCAGCGGCGGCACGCACATCGGCCAACTGTTGGTTATCTGAAAAGGGAAAAGCTCTGTCGAGTCGCGAAATCCGATCTCGTTGTAGTGAACCGGGGTCTCCATCAATTATCTCGCCAGTACCTTCGTACCTACCTGATAGGTCCACGCACGATTCACCGGCGTATTTGACGGGATCGGGATTCCCGGCTCCACTGCCGGGATAGTTGGGCGGAGCATGCAGGCAGCCGGAACATGCCACGACTATTGCGATTGATGAAACAATTGAAATGGGTCTCATCTTTTTTCCTGAGACTGGTTAAATTGACGCCTAAATGTCGACCAATCCAATCCGTACTGATTTAGGAATGTCGTCCCAGCAAATGGCGCAGACAATGGAATATCGATATCCGTTTGAATTTCGAAAAGATTCCTTTGAAGAGCGCTCATCCCCTCCTTCAAATTTCCGATCTTATCGTAAGCAAAAATACTACCCATAAAATCATGAGGCCCAGCAAAAGACTCAAGCAACTTGTCAACAACGGTCCCTGACGAATAGGAGTAACTTCCCAACGTTCCCGCCAATCCTTGAGCCCCACCCGTGGCCCCGCCAAAGTGAGTCAACGCTCCGTCAAGCGTATAGACCTTTCCCGTGAGCGGATTGATCTGCGTTCCCTCAAACAACATGGTGCCGTCCGGACCCGGCACTACATTCCCGACTGTTCGGAGATCATCGAAACTGACCCGAGTGCCCGCCAGCTTCACGCCATCACCATTAATACCCTGACTAGGTCCGCTCACATTAGTAACCAAGCCTTTCTCTGGAGCATTCTCGTCGGCTATGCCTTTGAACTGGCGCGACGACTCGACCTGATTCTGCCGCATCGCATCGCCCGCCCATGCAATCGCCGCAGTAGCAAAACCGGAGATGGCTCCCGACTTACAGTCACCACCCGACATAGCCGCAGTACCGCAACCTGCTGCAGTCGATGCGAGCAGACGATCGATACCGTAGTTCGCCCCAAAGTACCCCGTGACACCACCGGTGATAGCCCCGGCAGCGCCAGCAATCAACGTCTGCCCAAGATCAAGGCGACCATTCAGACCGATCTGAGAGACTGCGCTCGCCGCCATTCCGCCAAGCGCCCCGGCAATCGCAAGATTCGCCATGCCTCCGGCCGCAAACACGGAACTGGCCATGATCCCGCCCGCGGCAGTAGCGGCTTCGACCGAACCTGTGGCGATCAACGTAGCCATACCCGCTTCTGCTGCGGCAACCTGCGCCGCGGCGATTGCAGCAGCAGCGGCGCCCGCTGTCACTACTGCGGCCACCAGTGCGATCACCATCACCACAAAGGTCGGCAGAGCACTCTGCTCCTTAATGAAGTCCTGGTGGATGTCGTCCTTGACCGTTCCGGCTGTGTAGTTCCCGCCCAGATTCGCCTGCAGTTGCGAAATCAGCGCATCAGTCCGGGTCTGATCGACCGACCCATCCGCGTTGCGCACAACGAATGCATCGTTGACCGCATTGATGGCATTGGCCTGTACGTTCAGGTTCACCGCGCTCATGAACCCGCCCGGCTGCACCTGCGTGCCGGTCACCTGCAGCCATCCGCCATCCACCTTGTAGGCCGACGTACCGATGTCCACCACATTCGGCGCGTTATCGATCGTGCCGGCCTTGACGTTGAGCGTGTCACTGGCGGTGACTTGGCCGCTATTGCGCAGCGTGCCATCGACGTTCAGGTTGACGTTCTGCCCCGCGATCACGCCACCCGCCGGCTGGGTGATGGCATCCGCGTAGCCTGCCGGCAAGTAAAGCTGCGGCACCAGTGCGCTCACCATCGGGCAAGCGGTGCTGGCGACCGTATTGCAGTTCGGGTCTGGCACCTGCTGTGTGACGTACCACAACATCGGCTTATCCAACTCGGCGATCTGCTGTTGCGTCAGCGCCTGGCCGAGCTGGATGTTGTGTGCCTTTGCGTAATCAGCTGCGTCCTTGTACAGGATCAGCTTTTCCTGATCCGTGACGGACAGCTGATTCTGGTTGTCGTACGTCAGGCCGCTGATGAAGCTGCTCTGGCCGGTTTGCTGCTGAGCGGCCTGCAACAGCTTCTGGTCTTCGGTAAACGGATCGAAGTAGAACGGTGTGCTGCCCGGCTGCAGATTGGCTGGCAACTGCGCCAAGAGGGAATTCGGCGTCACGCCCGCCAACACCGAGGTCGCCGGGTTCTGGTTCAGATAGGTCGCGCCGTTGACGCTGGGAGTCGGCGCACTGGTCGTATTGCCAGCCGCCGGCGCGTTGAAGTGCCAGGTCACCTGCGAGCTGCCGGGTGCCGCAGGCGTCGTTACGATTGCCGGCTGGAAACTCCAGACCGGCGCTTGCACGGGAGCCACATTCGCTTGCGGCGCACCACCGGACGCACCGGACGTGGTCGGAGCCGCGCCTCCCGATTGAGCCGTCGGGCCACTACCCGCAGTGCTTGCTGCCTGCAGCGCTCCAGTCGGACCCGGAGGCGGCGCCAACGAGATCACCTGCCTGCCTGCCACGGTCGGCGGTGTCGGTTGATTCGGATTCGTAATGCCGTTGGTTAGCGCGGCTCCGCTCACGTCGACGGTGCTGCCCAGCAAGTTGCCGGTATTCAGCACTTGTCCACCGGAGGTCACCGACAGTGCATTGCCGGCTTGAATCCCGGAAGCCAAGTTGCCGAGCACCGCAACGCCACTGGTGTTGTGGCGGATATCCGAACTGAACAGCCCCGTCTCTTCGACCCACAACCCATGCCAGTTGGCGTTGAGCGCGATGCTGGTGTTGTCAATGCCACCGGCCATGCTGACCGTGACATTGCGGCCCCCGGTAATCAGCGCCCCGTTGTTGGTCAGCGTAGTACCCGACAGCTTGACGTCGCGTGCGGCCGAGATGACGCCCGCGGGGCCCGCCTGTGTCATCTCATCCGATGCACACTGGCTTTCCTTGTAGGTGCCCCCGGCGTTACAGCCACCCGCGTAGCTCGGGTTCATGTTCCCGTAGCTCTTGTGCAGCGTCACGGGTGCCATGGTCGTGTTGACCACCGTCGGTGCACTGATGGTGACATCACCCGCCGTCGACTGGATCGCGCCGGACGTGTTCGTCAGCCCATTGGTGGCCGTCAACGTTACATTGCCGACAGCGGCCAACGTGCCATTGTTGTTCTGGATGTTCGCGGCGTTGACGGTCAGCGTGTCACCAGCTGCTACGGTATTGGGGGTCTGTTGCCAGGCGAGGGTATCCACATGAGCGCCACCTTCCTTACAGGTAGCGGCTCCCGGCAGGCAGCCCGGCGTAGTGGTGACCTGGCTGATATAGGCGCCTTGGTTGGTGAACGTGCCGGGCGTCGTGATCGTGACCTTGGCGGCGGCTGCAATGTCCCCCGCGTTCACCAGGTCACCGTTTCCGGTGAGCGAGAGATTGCCGCCACTCAGAATCTGTCCCGCCTTGCCCAGCGTCTGCGTCACCGAGGATTGGCTCGGCGCCGATGTCGTGTTGCCGGAGGCATCCTGGTTCAAGGTCACCTGGGACGCCGTCGGTGCCGGCGTGGTGCAGCTATCGCAGCTCGACGGATAACCCTGCGGCTGGCCGTACTGCAGTTGGCGCGGCTGGAACGGATCAACAACGCCATTGGAGCCGCTCTGCCCCATGTGCTGGAGCTGCGCGATGAACGCCGCGTACTCGCCCGCATTCACGACATCCGTCACGCTGCTGGTCAGCGTTGCAGAACGACTGTTGTCCAGCGTGCCTACGTTGAGCGTGACATTGCCCGCCGCCTGAATCAAGCCGCCCTTGTTTGAAAGGCTGGCGGCAGTGATGTCCATCGCCTCGCCGGCGACGATCTGACCGGCGGTGCCGTCGGCTTGGCGGATGATGGTGCGGTCTACAGTCGGCAGCGCTACAGACTGCGTGCCCGATTGAGCCCCCGCCGGCAGCAGATGCCACATGTCGACATAGCCGAGCGAGGCGCCATTGTCGCCGCCCCCCGAATAGACGCCGATGTAACCCGTCGCCAACTGCACGGATGCGCCGTCCGGCGTGCGTGCCAGATCGCCAATTGTCAGGTTCGTGGTCGGGCCGGGCGCATACGGGCTGGAGCAGGTGTCGCAGCTGCCGGTGCTCACCCACGGTGCGTAGCTGCCAATGATCGTCGAGTTCAGCAGTGAGTCGTTGAGCACCTTGCCGAAACTGCTGCCGGCATCCACCGGGCCACTACGATCGTTGATAACGTTCTGCGCGGCGATATGAATATTGCCGTTGGCGCCGATCGTGCTGGCGACGTTGTTCAGCGTGCCGCTCAGGTCAAACTTGAGGTCGCCATTGGCTTGGGTCTTGCCGCCCCGGTTGTCGTAGTTGGAACCGGTGACGGTGATATTGCCCAGCGCCTCAGTCGTCCCACTGTTCTGGATATTGCCGGCGAGCGCCAGATTGCCATCAGCGTGAATCGTCCCGGAATTGGCGAGATTGCCGGCCGACAGCGACACATTGGCGCCGCCCACGATCTGACCGCTATTGGCCAACGTGCCGGCAGTGGACAACGACAGGTCGCCCGCCTTCTGAATCGTGCCGCTATTGGTGATGCCCTGCGCGGCATTGATCGCCACGTTGGAACCCTGCACGTTCCACGTCTGCGTGTTGTTGATCGACTGGACCGACACCGTCAGGAGGTTGTTGGCATTGAGCGTGCCGGTGGCGGCCGCCGACGGATCGAACCCCTGATTCGGGGTGTTGACCGTCAGGTTGTTGCCCGCCAGTACTTGGCCGCCAGCGTTGTTGAAGCTGCCCGCGCCGCCGTTGACCGTGAAGGTCATGTTTCCCGTGGTTGGGGATTGCCCGCTCAGGTCTCCCGCGAAGAACGTACCGCCCTGGTTACTCTTGAGCGTGTTGGTAGTGACGTTGAGTGTCTGCGTGCCAACCACGAGGCCATTCGCGTTATCGACGCTATTGGCCGCGGTCAGGTTGACGGTCTGGCCGCCGACGGTTCCGCGGTTCACCACATCGGTCGCGTTGACGGTCAATTGGTTCGCCGCGAGCGTGCCAGTGTTGTTGAGCGTACCGGTGGTGACGGTGGCCTGCTGGGTGGCAAGCGTCGAGCCTTGGTTGTTGACGGCCGCACCACCCAGCGTCAGGTTGGCTGCATTGCTGCTACCGGTGAGCGTCAAACCGTTGGTGGCAACCGCATCCAGCGTGCCTTGCACGACATTGGCCTGGTTCGCTTGCGAGCCGACCGTGATATTTGCACCACGCAGTGTCGCATTGCCGCCGACATAGTTCAGTTGGCCAACAGTGAGCGCCTTAGTGGCACCGGCTTGCAGGTCGGAACCTGTTTGCAGCTGACCGGTCAGGGTTGTGTTTTGCCCGCTGCTGATGCTGGTCTTGCCCTGGCTCGCCAGGTTGCCCGAAACGGTGGTGCTGCCGGCCTGCGACGCAAGCGTCGCGTTCTTCCCAGCGTAGACGGCGCCACCGATGTTCAAGTCCTGGGCCGCGCCGGCGTTGACGTTACCGTTGTAGGCGAGGACAGAACCGGTGCTGGTCAGTTGCCCGGTCTGCGCGTTCAGGCTGACATTTCCCCCGACACTGGCGGCTGTGCCGTTGACGGTCAGGTTGCGTCCGGCCGTGGCCTGCAGGTCAGTGCCGGCCGCCGCTCCGCCATCCAAGGTCGCATCACGCGTGGCGGAGACTGAGACGGTCCCCGGTGCGCTGACAGCGCCGCCCAGGTGCACGTCGCCCAAAGTGCCGGTGCCATTGGCGGTCAAGTTGACCTGGTTGCCCTTGACTTGGCCACCAAGGTCAATGCTGCCTGCGGTGACGGTGGCCGTCTGGGCGGCGCTCAAGTTACCCGTGCCCGTAGTCGTCTGGCTGGCAGAGAGTGACGCATTGCCACCAGCGGCGACGTCGCCTGCCAGCGTGACGGATTGGCCTGCCGTCACGCTGGTGTTGCCCGTACTGGATACCGCGCCGCTCACGGCAACCGCGTTGCCCGCCTGCAAGTTGGCATCGACGCCGCTGCCGACTTGGCCGCCCACCGTCAGGTTCTGCCCTGCGCTCAACGTGAGCGTGCCGTTGCTGCCGATCTGGCCCGACGTGGTCAGGTTGCTGCCCGCGTTGACGGTGGCGGTGCCCGCTGCGCTGACAAGACCGCCCAGGTGCGTGTCGGTGCCGGAGGTGACGTTCAGGTTGCCGGGGGTCAGGACAGCACCGCTGGTGGTCACAGCGCCGGTGCGCCCTGTCAGACTGACGTTGCCCGTAGTGCTGCCGACCGTGCCGCCAACAGTGAGATTGCGTTGCGTCGCGAGGTTCAGGTCGCTGTCAGAGACCGCGCTGCCGTTGATGGTGGTATCACGCGCGGCCGAGAGTGCAATCGCGCCCGGTGCGCTGACGTTGCCACCCAGCGTGATGTCGCCGATGCCGTCATGACCCGCCGCCTGCATCGCGATCAGGCTCGCTTTGACGTCGCCGTTGACGCCGATGCTGCCGCCCGCCTGAATGCCAATCGCTTGGCTCGCGGTGAGATTGCCGGCACCGCTGACGGTGTTGCCAGTGGTGACGTTCAGGTTACCGCGGGCCTGGGTGGCGCCGCCGAGCGTCGCGTTCTGCCCAGCGGTGAGCGCGATGTCCTTCGCCGCATCAAGCGTACCGACCGTTGTGATGTTGCCGGCCGCAGCGTGGATGGTCGCGTTGCCATTCACGGCCGTGGTGCCACCGAGGCTCACGTCTTGTCCCGCGCTGGCGTTCAGGTTGCCCTGGCTTGTGACCGAGCCTGTCGTGGACAGCGTGCCGTTGGCGGCCGCTAGTGTGAGGTCGCCAACGCTGCCAATGGCGCCAGCTACCGCCAGATTTCGACCTGCGTTGATCGTCGTGGTACTGCCACCGGTCAGTTGCCCCGCGACGCTCGCGTCGCGCGCCGCTGTCAGCGCAATAGCGCCCGGCGCGGAGACGGTGCCGCCCAGCGTGACGTCGCCTGTGCCGTCCAGACCTTGGGCCGTGGTGGTGATGGAGGTGGCGTTGAGATTGCCGGTCAGATTGACGCTGTTGGCCGCCGTCGCGGCAAGTGCCTTTGTTGCCGAGAGATTGCCGGAACCTGTGAGATTGCCACCCGCGTTCAGGGCCAGATTGTTGCCCGCCTGCGTGGCACCGCCAACATTGACATCACCGCTTGCAGAAACGGATACGTCTTGCTGCGCCTTCGCCGTGCCCGTCGTGGAGACCGCGCCGGTCGAGACAATGCCGACGTTTTGCTGCCCGTAGACATTACCGACCGTGACGTTGCCGTTCGCGTCGATATTGACGTTGGACGTGTTGGCAGCCAAATCGCCCGCCGCCCGCACGCCCAACCCCTGCGCCGTGCTGATGAGCTTGATCTGCCCTGCGGTCATGGCGCCGAACGCCGTGGCGTCGATGGCCAGGCCGTTCTGTGCGGTCGCGCTGATAGCGGCGTTGTTCTGGCCGGTGCTGCTGACCTGCCAATCGGAGCCGGCGCGGCCGGTGCCCGTGGCCACGGGCGTCACTTGCTGGTTACCGGCGATGAGGTTGATCTGATTGCCGGCGTACAGCGGCGCGTTAACGCCGATCGTCTGGCCGATCAGATTGATCGCCCCCACTGTGCCCTCGATGCCCGCACCATTGGGGCTACCCGCCGCGGGGTCGATCTGGATGCGGCCGCTGTTGACCGTGTAGCCGATCGCCGTTGCCTTGTCGAAGCCGACCGGGGCACCACTGCCGTTCAGGAACTGCGGCGTGCCGGTGACAAGGCTCACTGCGGGCGTGTTCGTAAAGCCCGCGCCCTGGAGATACACGCCCGCGGGTGCCGCAAAAATGACGCTTGCCGGCGCGCCGAAGACTTCGACCGTGCCGTTGATACGGATCGGTGCGGTGCCCGTGACCTGCGTCAGGATGGTTGACGCTGGGCCGGAGGAAGCGAGATTCGGGTTGCCCGCGACGTTGCCGCCCAGGAATGTACCGCCGCCGGCGAGGCTGTTGTTCATCACCAAGCCGACGCCATTGTCGACCGTCAGCGACTGCAGCAGGTTGTACGACAGGCCTGCCTGGTTCGGCGTCGTGATGTTAATGGTCGGGACACCCGTCGTCGTCTGGGTAATGGCGGGCGTGAAACGGATGGGGGCGGTGGGGTCGGTAATTGGCGCGGCTTCGGCCTGCTGGATACCCCAACGAACGAGAATGCGGCCCGTGGTTTGCCACGACGCGATCAGGTTGCGAAGTGACTCGCTGGCATCGTTGCCATGTGTCGCAATGATCGCCGCGCTCTGTTGAGCGGCCTGCCACGAAATTTGTACGGGGCCCAGCCAGCTGAGGACGGCAACAGCACCTGCAATGGTGCGGGCGAGAACCGAGCGCCTGGCGCGGTCAGTACGACTGACAAGGGTATCGTCACCGCCCGGAATGCCTTGTTCTTGTTGTTGTACAGCGGCACGCGGCTGCGCAAGCGCGGGCCGCGCATTGGCCGATACCGGCTCGCGCATTGCAGAACTCCCCAAACCTGTTGTTTAGCGGGGTCGCTGCATGGCCATCAATGGAAGATGTCAGGCGCCCCTTCTTGGACTTGGGGCGGGATGGTAGAGGAACACAATGTGGTGCGCATCCCCCATCGGATGGGAACCGATCTGAAAGTTTCTTAAGTCAGATCTTGGTCCCTTGCATCGTAGCGCCTCACTAACGCACGCTAGCGAGAGCGGCATCCTGGCCAATGCCAGCCGCGGAGCAACATCTTCCGCGCCATACCTGCACGTCAGCAACAATGGAAGGCATCACATGCAAATCGCCGAACTATTCATTGACGAGCGCTACGAACGCATAACGCTGCCGCCTATCGACAGCGAAGTCCTACCCGGGGTGCCCTGGGGGAGGCATGAAGCGCTGTTCACGCCAGCCTACTGGAAGGTGCAGACCGAGATCCACAAATCTGCTTGCGACACTACCGGCTACCGGCTATCGGCTTGGCCAAACGCTACATGAGGAAACCGTGGCGTGCGTATTGGGCGGCCACGGTATCCCAGCAGAGATTGGGCTCGCCGCGTTCGAGCGCGTTCGCGGGGCCGGTATAGGGATAGATTTCTCTGACCCTCGAGAGCAGTTGGCTGAGTCTCAAGCGGTCGGTAGCAACACAGCGTTGAGCAAGCCTAAGCGGCGCAGTACCCGGGCGGCATGAAAAACTATGCGCTTAGAAGACCTAGTGGGGGTTCGAGACGCACGCCACCTCAGAGCCGCTGAGAGCAGGCCTGAACAACATTCAATTGTCATCCGCACGAGCTACCCCAAAGTGTCGGCCGCCGTTCGTGCAAGACGGCACGGTTTCGACGCTACGGAGGGGGATATACGTATCTCGACGCGCGAGTGAAGTTGGAGGCTGAGGTTGGGAAGCGCCGGGGCGCGCGTGAGCGCACAAGACGGGCTTGGCAGAGAAGAACAGCAGACGCAAACCCGGACGTGTCCCTCGCCAACCTAGAGTTTCAATTAGTTGTTGCGCCGCCCACAAATCCAATGTTTATAAGGGATTCCAGGACGGCGGCGCAACAACTTCGGAAACGCGACGCAACAACTATTTCAAATCGCTAAGTCTGTTTCTGCGCCGGCCAAAACTTATTCGACAGTCACCGATTTCGCCAGGTTACGCGGCTTGTCGACGTCCGTGCCGCGCGCCAGTGCCGTGTGATACGCGAGCAATTGCAGTGGCACCACGTGCAGGATCGGCGAGAGCTGGCCGTAATGCTCCGGCATGCGGATCACCTGGATGCCGTCGCTCGACTGGATCTGCGTATCGGCGTCGGCAAACACGTACAGCTTGCCGCCGCGCGCGCGCACTTCCTGGATGTTCGACTTGAGCTTTTCAAGCAGCGCGTCGTTCGGGGCGACGGTCACGACCGGCATCTGCTCGGTCACCAGCGCCAGCGGTCCGTGCTTGAGTTCGCCGGCGGGGTAGGCCTCGGCGTGGATGTACGAGATTTCCTTGAGCTTGAGCGCGCCTTCCAGGGCGATCGGGTAATGCAGACCGCGACCGAGGAACAGCGCGTTTTCACGGCGGGCAAACTCTTCCGACCACGCGATGATCTGCGGCTCCAGCGCCAGCACGGCATTCAGCGCCGACGGCAGATGGCGCAGATGACGCAGCGCGTCTTCTTCCTGCTCCGCATTCAGATGGCCGCGCAGCTTGGCAAACGTCAGTGCCAGCATGTACAGCGCTGCCAGCTGCGTGGTGAATGCCTTGGTGGACGCCACGCCGATCTCGGTGCCCGCGCGCGTGAGGAACTTGAGCTGCGTCTCGCGCACCATGGCGCTGGTCGCGACGTTGCAGATCGCCAGCGTGTGCGTGTGGCCGAGTTCGCGTGCGTGGCGCAGCGCGGCCAGCGTGTCGGCGGTTTCGCCCGATTGTGAAATCACGACGACCAGCGCGTTCGGGTTGGGCACCGTCTCGCGGTAGCGGTATTCGCTGGCGACTTCCACCTGCGTCGGGATCTTGGCGATCGATTCGAGCCAGTACTTGGCCGTGCAGCCCGAGTAGTAGCTCGTGCCGCAAGCCAGAATCAGCACGCTATCGACCTTGGGCAGCACCTGGGCCGCCTCGGGGCCAAACAGATCGGGGCCAAACCCTTGCACGCCTTCAAGCGTATCGCCCAGGGCGCGCGGCTGCTCGAAGATTTCCTTCTGCATGAAGTGGCGGAAGGGGCCGAGTTCCACGGCGGCAGCGTAGGTGCCGACTTCCTTCACTTCGCGCTCGACGATCTTGTCGTTTGCATCGGCCACGGTGAAGCCGTCGCGGGTGAGTTCCACCACGTCGCCTTCTTCCAGGTAGGCCATGCGGCTGGCGGTGCCGGCCACGGCCAGCGCGTCCGACGCCAGGAACGATTCGTTCTCGCCGATTGCCACCACCAGCGGCGAGCCGGCGCGCGCGCCCACCACCACGTCGGGGTTGTCACGGGCAAACACGGCAATCGCATAGGCGCCATGCAAGCGCTTGACCGACGCACGCACCGAGGCGAACAGGTCGCCGCGCGTGGCGCTGCTCGGGTACGTGTAAGCCTGGTGGATCAGGTGCGCAACGACTTCGGTATCCGTCTGCGATTCAAAGCCGTAGCCGACGGCCTTGAGTTCTTCGCGCAGCGACTCGTAGTTTTCGATGATGCCGTTGTGCACCAGAGCGATGGTGTCGCCCGAAAAGTGCGGGTGGGCGTTGACCGTGTCCGGCCGGCCATGCGTGGCCCAGCGCGTGTGCGCGATGCCGATGGCGCCGTCCAGGTGGCTCGTCTGTGCCTGGGCATCCAGATCAGCCACGCGCGACACGGTGCGCGCGCGCTCTAGCTGGCCATCACGCTGAACGGCAACGCCGCAGGAGTCGTAGCCGCGGTATTCCAGGCGGCGCAGGCCTTCGATCAGGACGGGAACGATATTGCGCGTGGAAACCGCGCCAACGATACCGCACATGTTGATTTCTCCAGTTGGGGTGTGGCAGCACGTTGAATGTGCGCCGCACTCGGTAATTCAGTATCGATGCTCGCGCGCCGAAGCGGCATCCGCTGTTCGGCGCAGGAGAAACCCTGTCAGCCTTCCTTCTTCTGCTTGACCGGGCGCTGCCAGCTGTCGATGGTGACCTGGCGCGCCCGCGAGACCGTCAGCTTGCCCTCGGGCGCGTCCTTGGTCAGCGTGGTGCCAGCACCCAGCGTCGCGCCCTTGCCCACGCGCACCGGCGCCACGAGCTGCGTATCGGAACCGATGAAGGCGTCGTCTTCGATGATGGTGCGGAATTTGTTTGCGCCATCGTAATTGCACGTGATGGTGCCAGCGCCGATGTTGACGCGCGAGCCCACCGTGGCGTCGCCCACGTAGGCGAGGTGGTTGGCCTTGCTGTGCGCCGCGACCTGGCTGTTCTTTACCTCGACAAAGTTGCCGATGTGCACGTCTTCGGCCAGCTCGGTGCCCGGGCGCAGGCGCGCGTACGGGCCGATGCGCGAGTCGGCGCCAACCTTGGCGCGCTCGATGTGGCAGAACGGCAGGATCTCGGCGCCGGCCTCGATGGCCGCATCGCGGATCACCGCATTGGCGCCGATGCGCACGCCATCCGCCAGCGTGACGTTGCCCTCGAAGATGCAGTTGACGTCGATCACCACGTCGCGGCCGCACGTGAGCTTGCCGCGCACGTCGATGCGGGCCGGGTCGATCAGCGTCACGCCGTCTTCCAGCAGTTGCTGCGCGAGATTGCGCTGGTGAATGCGCTCCAGCTCCGCCAGTTGCACCTTGCTGTTCACGCCCAGCGTTTCCCACTCGGCCAGCGGATGCGCGGAGGTAATGGGCACGCCTTCGCTGGCGGCACGCTCGATCACGTCGGTCAGGTAATACTCGCCCTGCGCGTTGTCATTCGACAGCGTCGCCAGCCAGTTCTTGAGCTTGGCGGTCGGGCACACCAGGATGCCGGTGTTCACCTCATGGATGGCGAGCTGCGTTTCGTTGGCGTCTTTCTGCTCGACGATGCGCGTGATGCGGCCGGCGGCGTCGCGCACGATGCGGCCATAGCCGGTCGGGTCGCCCAGATGCACGGTCAGCACGCCCAGATGGTCGTTGCCGGCGGCGCCGACCAGCGCGCTCAGCGTTTCGGCGCGGGTGAGCGGCACGTCACCGTAGAGCACCAGGGTGGGCACGCTTTCGTCGAGCTGCTCCACGGCCTGCATGACGGCGTGGCCCGTGCCCAGTTGCTTGTCTTGCGTGGCGAAGGCGATGTCGGACGCGCCGACCATCTCGCGCACCCGATCGCCGCCGTGGCCGACCACCACCACCAGCCGCGTCGGCGACATGGTGCGGGCGGTTTCAATGACGTGCGCCAGCAGCGGTTTGCCGGCCAGGGGGTGCAGCACTTTCGGCAGGGCGGAGCGCATGCGTTTGCCCATGCCTGCAGCCAAGATGACGATATTCACAAGGAGGTTCCTAGAGTGACTCGAAGCGATAGCCTGCGACGGGTTGCCGGCGCCTGGAATGGCTGCCTGAAACCCACCGCCCGCCACCTCCCCTCAGGATGGCCGGACCGCCTGCAAACCCTTCTGCGGGGCGCTTTTGCGGCGTATAAGACACAGATGCAAAAATTCTAGCATGGGGCCCACCCTCCCCCTGAACCGGTCAAACGGTGGAATTGTTGCAACCGCGCCATTACCGAGACGGTTAGCCCGCCCGCCGGTCAGGCGGACGGTGGACGCTCGGCATGGCGCGCCGGGGCGCATGTGGGCATGCGTGCGCCACCTGTGTGACGGGGGCCGCGCTCAGCTTGCGGCTGTCTCGCCGGGCACGGCTTGGTCGGCGGGCTTGTCCCCTGGCTTGCGCTCAAACCGCACGAACTCGATGCGATCGTCATGCGAGCCGGCAAACACCAGCGGGGCCTGGTCGTAAGCAGTCTGGCCAAACAGCGCGTCTTCACCGATCTTCGCCAGGCCCGTGGTCAGGCCGTTGAAGTCGAACAGATCGGTATCGGCCAGGTGCGACGGCACCACGTTTTGCAGTGAAGCGAAGATGTTGTCGATGCGGCCCGGCGTCTGGCGCTCCCACTCCAGCAGCATCTCCTTGACCTTCTTGCGTTGCAGGTTTTCCTGCGAGCCGCAGAGGTTGCACGGGATGATCGGGAATTCCATCGCGCGGGCGTAGGAGGCGATCTCCTTCTCTGCGCAGTAGGCCAGCGGGCGGATGACGATGTGCTCGCCGTTGTCGGTGGCCAGCTTGGGCGGCATCGCCTTCATCTTGCCGCCGAAGAACATGTTCAGGAAGAACGTGTTGACGATGTCGTCGCGGTGGTGGCCCAGCGCGATCTTGTTGGCACCCAGTTCCTTGGCGGTGCGGTAGATCACGCCGCGGCGCAGACGCGAGCACAGTGAGCACGTGGTCTTGCCCTCGGGCACCTTCTCCTTGACGATCGAATACGTGTCCGCCTCGACGATCACATACTCCACGCCCAGCTTCTTCAAGTAGTTGGGCAGGACCTCTTCCGGAAAGCCCGGCTGCTTCTGATCGAGGTTCATCGCGATCAGCTTGAAATCGACCGGGGCGCGCTTCTGCAGCGCCATCAGGACCGACAGCATCGTGTACGAGTCCTTGCCGCCGGACAGGCACACGAGGATGGTGTCGCCGTCTTCGATCATCTTGAAGTCGCCGATGGCGCGGCCGACCTGCGACTGCAGACGGGTTTCTAGGCGGTGGAAATTATTGGAAAACGTCATGGCATCTCGACCCCGCCAGCGCTGAATAATGGCCGAACGGGCGTCAAATCGTGAGGAAAATCAGCATTTTAGCGCGCGCGGAGCGCCGTCTGCAGGGTCGGGCGAACAGGCCTAGAATCGTTTGCCTATCTTCTCCTCGATGGAAACGAACCCCATGACGACAGCAATGCGGATTCTGGTGCTTGGCGCCGGTGGCACCGGCGGCTATTTCGGCGGCCGGCTCGCCCAGGCGGGCGCAGACGTGACCTTCCTGGTGCGGCCAGCACGCGCGGCGCGGTTGCGCGAACACGGTCTCGTGATCCGCAGCCCGCACGGCGATGCGCAATTGCCCGTGCAGACCATCACCGCGGACCAGGCCGCGACTTGGGGCCGTGCCGATCTGGTGCTGCTGAGCTGCAAGGCCTACGACCTGGAAGACGCCATCACCGCAATCCGCCCCGTGGTGGGCGAGCGCACGGTGGTGTTGCCGGTGCTGAACGGGCTGGCGCATCTGGAACGGCTTGATGCCGCGTTCGGTGAATCGCGCGTGCTCGGTGGGCTGTGCCACATCAGTGCAACGAGCGCGCCGGACGGGGCGGTGCTGCACCTGAGCAACGGCCAGGGCCCGGCCGTGCACTCCATTACCTTTGGCGAGCGCACGCCGCATGCGCCGCGCGAGCGCACCGAGGCGATTCGCGACGTGTTTGCCACGGCCAACTTTGATTCGGTGCTGGCTGAAAACGTCATGCAGGACATGTGGGAAAAGTTCACCTTTCTCACTTCGCTGGCGGCAATGACTTGCCTGATGCGGGCGACGGTGGGCGAGATTGTTGCCACGGACGAGGGCGCTGCGTTGAACGAGGCGATGTTCACAGCGTGCGAGCGTGTGGCGGCGGCTTCGGGGTATCCGAATCGGCAGGCTGCGCGCGAACGCGGGCTCAATGTGCTGACGCAGGCTGGGTCGCCGCTGACGGCATCGATGCTGCGGGACCTGGAGAGTGGTGCGCGCGTTGAGGCCGATCACATCGTGGGGGACATGCTGCGCCGTGGGCGGGCATTGGGGACAGATGTTTCGTTGCTTCGGGTGGCGTTTGCGCATTTGCAGGCTTATCAGCAGCGGTTGCTGCGGCCGGCGGTGGGCTGATTGTTTGTGCTTTCTGTTGGCCCCTGTTTCATCCCCTTGCGGGGCTGACTCACTTTCTTTGTCTTGCCAAAGAAAGTAAGCAAAGAAAGGCGCGCCCGAGATGGCGACAGACTCCTTGAATTTATGTCGCAGTGAGGGAGGAGGAGAGGCAAACTCGCTGCGCTCAAACAGCCTCCCCTCTTTTCCTCCCTGCAACAGAAATTCAAGGCGCCATCTAGGGCAGGGTACGGCCAAACCATCTGGCCGCTAGTGTTGCCGACTTGGGCTGCTTTGTCGTTTTCCTACTGCCAGCCGCCGCCCAATGCCTGCATTAGCGCGGCCGAATCCAGCAACCGATCCGCTTGGCTCTGTACCTGCTGCAGCGTGGCCTGATCGACCTGGCGTTGGGCGTCCAGCAGCGTTAGCGTGCTGATGCCACCGGCAGCGTGGCGGGCTTCGGCGGCGTGCAGGGTCTGTTGCGCCTGGTCGGTTGCCAGGGCTCTGGCCTGCAGCGTTTGGGCGTCGTTGTGCACGGCGTGCAGGGCGTCGGCCACTTCCTGCAAGCCTTGCAATACGGCTTGCTTGTAGGCGGCGCCCGCTGCATCGTAGGCGGCTTCGGCTTCGCGCTTTTTGGCGCGCAGGGTGCCGCCGTGAAAGATCGGCTGCGTGAGACCGGCGCCGAGGTTCCAGATGCTTGATCCGGCGCCCAGCAGATTGCGGAAGCTGGTGGTTTCCGAACCCAGTCCTGCAGACAAAGTGATGCGCGGGAACAGGTTGGCCGTGGCCACGCCCACGTTGGCGCTGGCTTCGTGCCACATCGCTTCGGCGGCGCGGATGTCGGGGCGCCGCTGCGCGAGCGTCGATGGCAGCGACACCGGCAGCGGGTCGGGCAGATGCAGCGCATCGAGCGACGGCAGGTCCGGCAACCCAGCACCGGGTTCACGGCCCAGCAGTACCGATAGACGATGCCGCTGCTGCGCAGCCTGCTGCATGAGCGGTGGCAGCGTGGCATCGGTCTGCGCGACGAGCGTGCGCTGCGAGAACGCATCGACCTGCGCGACGCCACCAAGGCTGAGGCGGCGCTCCGTGATCTCCAACTGCCTGCGCTGCTCGGCCGCCAATCGCTGCGTGGCCGCAATCTGCGCATCCAGCGCCGCAATCCGCACCGCCGCCGTCACCACATTGCCGGCCAGCGACAGGCGCGCCGCCTCCATTTCATAACGCTGCGTATCGAGCTGCGCGCGCGATGCCTCCAGCGCGCGTCGCACGCCGCCAAAAATATCCAGCGCATACGACACCGACAGCGACGCCGAATACAACGTGAACGGCCCCGGCTTGGGCGTATTGAACCCGAACGCCTCGGGGTTGATCTGCTGACGCACCGCCGACACGGTGCCATCCACCGACGGCATCACATAGCCGAACTGCGCCTCGGCTTCGGCCTGTGCCTGGCGCAAGCGCGCTTCCGCCTGCATGACGGACGGGCTTGCGCGCAACGCCTCGTCCACCAGCGCATCAAGCGCGGGCGATCGGAACAGGTGCCACCAATCGGCCGGCACGTTGGCATCGACAAGATGCTGCGCTTCGCCGCCCACAACAGGCGCGGATGCGGTTTCCCGCAACACGGGCTGCGCCGAGTAGCCGACGGCCGCAGGCCCGCCTGGCGTCTTGAAATCGGGACCGACGGCACAGCCGCTCAGATACAACGCGGCGATCAAAAGCACACCAATCGCCCGCCCACCACTCGCCAACGCTCGCCGCGCCGCCAACCCCGGCGCCCAGACGGTGTGGCCGCACCCTGCCCTAGATGGCGCCTTGAATTTCTGTTGCAGAGAGGAAAAAGGAAGGGAAACTGTTTGAGCGCAGCGAGTTTTTCCCTTCCCCTCTCTGCGACATAAATGCAAGGAGAAGTCGCCATCTCGGGCGCGCCTTTCTTTGCTTACCTTTCTTTGGCAAGACAAAGAAAGTAAGTCGGCCCCGGCAGGGGACGAAACAAGGGATGCACCACCATCTTCCTGACAACACGAAATCCGCAGCGTCCGCATACCCCACCTCAATCCAGCGTCTTGCGATAAAACCGCAACGCAACCCCCAGCACCACCACCGTAAACACCATCAGCGGCCAAATGCTCGGCCACAGCTCAAACCAGCCATTGCCTTTGAGCAGGATGCCGCGCGTGAGCCGGTTGAAGTACGTCATCGGCAGCAGGTTGCCGATTGCCTGCGCCCACTTGGGCATGCCCACGAACGGAAACATGAAACCCGACAGCAGGATGTTGGGCAGGAAGTAGAAGAAAGTCAGCTGCGTCGCCTGCAGTTGGTTTTGCGCGAGCGACGACAGCGTGATCCCCACCGTCAGGCTCGCCACGATAAACAGCAGCGCCGACACGTAGACCATCCACACGCTGCCGACAAACGGAACGTGGAAAACGAAGACCGCCATCAGCAGGATGATGGTCACCTGCACCAGCCCGATGAAGATGTACGGAACGATCTTGCCCGTCATCACCTCCAGCGGATGCACCGGCGTGGCGAGCAGGTTTTCCATCGTGCCGCGCTCGCGCTCGCGCGTCATGGCCAGGCCCGTCATCATCACCATGGTCATCGTCAGGATGGTGCCCATCAGGCCGGGGATGATGTTGTACTGCGTGATGCCTTCCGGGTTGTAGAGCTTGTGGATGCGCACATCGAATGGCGGCGCCGCACCGTTTGCGCCCGCGCCTCCGGCCAGTTGTGACAACGCGCCCTTCATATCCTTGCTGACGACGCCCTGCACCAGTTGCGAGAGCGAGGCCACGGCCAGGCCGGTCGCGGCGGGGTCAGTGGCATCGGCCTCCACGAGCAGCGAGGGCTTCTCGCCGCGCACGAGCTTGCGCGTGAAGTCCGGCGGGATTGATACGACAAACTGAAGCTGGCCTTTGGCCAACGCTTCGCGCCCGGCGGTTTCGTCTGTCAGCGTGGTCGCCAAGTCGAAGTAGTCGGAGTTGCGCATGCTGGCCAGGAAGCTGCGCGTGAACTCGCTCTGGTCTGCGGCAATGACGCCAGTCAGCAGATGCTTCGGGTCGGCGTTGATGGCAAAGCCGAAGAGGAACAGTTGCATGATCGGAATGCCGATCATCATGGCGAACGTCACGCGGTCGCGGCGCAGTTGCAGAAATTCCTTGAGCACCACGCTCCACCAGCGCACCAGCGAAAATTGATTGCCGTCTGGCCTCATGGCTGCGCTCCGTAATTGTCTGAGGAGCGCTTCATCATGTGGATGAACACGTCTTCGAGGCCGGTGTTGATCGGCTCGGCGCGCATGCCGGACTCACCTGCGAGCTTGCGCAACGTGCCCTCCAGCGCGTGCGCATCCGCGCCAGTCACGTGCAGCACCGAGCCAAACGCGACGGTCTGATCCACGCCGGGCTGCCCTTCCAGCTTGCGGCCCAGCTCAACCAGATTGCCTCCCGAGATCGACCACGTCGACAGGTGCTGGCCGGCAATCACCTCATCGGCGGTGCCTTGTGCGAGCAGCTCGCCATACGCGATGTAGGCGAGCTTGTGGCAACGCTCGGCCTCGTCCATGTAGTGCGTGCTGACGAGTACCGAGATGCCCTCCGCCGCCAAGCGGTGTAGCTCTTCCCAAAAATCGCGGCGCGCTTTCGGGTCGACGCCGGCGGTGGGTTCATCGAGCAGCAGCAGTTCGGGCTTGTGGAGCATGCACGCGGCCAGCGCCAAACGTTGCTTCCAGCCGCCCGACAGCGAGCCCGCCAGTTGCTTGGCACGCGACGCCAGCCCGAGATGTTCCAGCGCGTGGTCAACCACCTCGCGTCGATTGGGCATCTCGTACAGGCGTGCAACGAAATCCAGGTTCTCGCGAATGGACAGATCGTCCCAGTACGAAAACCGCTGCGTCATATAGCCGACGCGCCGCTTGATCTGCGCCGACTGCTTGAGGATGTCGTAACCCAGGCACGAACCACTGCCGCTGTCGGGCGTCAGCAGCCCGCACATCATGCGGATCGACGTGGTCTTGCCGCTGCCGTTGGGGCCCAGGAAGCCGAAGATCTCACCACGCGCGACCTGCATGGAGAGGTCTTTCACAACATGCTTGTCGCCAAAGTGCTTGTTCAGGCCATGCACGTCGATGGCGTAGCCGCCGTTGCGTGTGTGCGGTTGACCGTCGTGGCTGGCAGCGCTCATGGCAGCATCACCTCCACGGGCTGGCCCGGACGCAGCTTTGGACCATCGGCCACGGCGGGCCGTGCTTCCACCATGAAGACCAGCTTGTCGCGCGTCGTGTTGCTGTAGATGACGGGCGGTGTGTATTCGGCTTCCGTTGCGATGTACGTGACCGTGGCGTTGATATCGGCCGCGCAGCCATCGCAGTGCAGGCGCGCAGCTTGACCGGGCTTGAGCGCGCCCACCACGCCTTGCGGCACGAAGAAGCGCACCTTCACGTTCGCCGGCGGCAGCATGCGCACCACGGGGCTGCCCGCGCCAACCCACTCGCCTTCGCGATACAGCGTGTCGAATACGAGGCCGCCCTGCGTAGCCTTCTGCGCCTTCTGATCGAGCCGCCATTGCGCTTGCGCCACCGCCGCACGCGCCGCTTCCACCTGTGCCGATTGCGCGCGAATCTGGTCATTGCGCGCCGGCAACTGGGCAATGCGCAACTGGTTGGTCAGTTCACGCACGCGCTGTGCGTTGGACTGTGCGGTGGAGCGGCTAGCATCGAGCTGCGATTGCGCGATGCCACCGGCGCGGAACTGCGCCTCGTCTCGCACCAGTTGCGTCGATGAGAGCTTGTCCGCCGCCACGGCTTGTGCCAGTTGCGCGCGCACCGCATCCACCTCCGGCACACGCTTGCCGACATTCAGGTCGGCGAGTTGGGCTTCGGCGCCTTGCAGTTGCGCGGCTGCCTGCTGGCGGGCCGCCGTCTCGTCCACTGATTCCAGCGCGAAGAGCGGCGCACCAGCGTTGACGCTCTGCCCACGCTGCACGCCAAGATGTTCGAGCCGCCCACCCACGGGCGATGCCACGTAGACGAACTCGCCCTCCACATAGCCCTGGTAGATGTGGTCGTCTTGTTTGGCGCAACCCGCCAGGGCCATTGCCGCGGCAAAGGCCACCGCAAACCACCCTGCCCTGCCAATGCACAACGCTTGCCGCATACCGCCCTCCGCGGGATTCGAATTGACGCGATTGATTCGATTGCCTGCCGTGTTTGCCTACTTGCGCCCCTTGCTCTTTAGCTTGGGCTTCGGCTTCGCTTTCTTGCCGGCGCCGTCCTCAGGCGCCGCGACGGGGCCAATGCCGTGCAGCAGCAGCGCGGCCACGTGCCGGCCGATGTCCTCGTCGCTCACCTGATCCGCCAGTGGCAGACGCCCCCACAGCGCGCGCGTCGCCAGCGGCAGCATCGCCAGGCCGATCACCGACACCATCACCAGCGGCGGCTGCAGTGCCGCGTTCACCGCGCCCGCCGCTTGTGCACGGGCAATGCGGTCGACCAGCAACGTGGCGCGCTCCAGCGCGATGCGCGCAAACACGCGCTCGCGCAACTGGCCGCCTTCGCTGGCGATCTCGCGAATCCACAGCGTCGGAAACCACGGCGTGGCCGTGGCCACCGCCACCATGCGCTGCGCCACGCCGGCCACGGTCTGCGCAAGGTCCGGAAGATGCGCGTCATCGGCGATGATCGCCAGCGCCGGGCCCGTCACCTGGTCGACCAGCGGGCGGATGCGCCCCTCCACCACGGCATCGAGCAATTGATCGCGCGTCTTGAAGTGGTAATGCACCATCGGTGCCGTCACCCCGGCTTCGCGAGCGATGGCGGCAAGCGTGGTCGGGCCGACGCCGTCTCGCGCAAACAAGGTGACGGCGATGTCGAGCAGGCGGTCACGGAGGTCGTCCTGCGTTGCGCCATCCTGACGACGGGGGCGGCCTGGGCCGCGAGAGGAAGGTTTGCGGGTTGCCATTCCGCAGATATTAATTGTCGAATTAATTAATTTCAAGGCGGCATTTCGCGCCTTGCGGATCGGCCCGAAGGATGGCGACCGCGCGCCTACACGCGCGCCGCCGCATCAAGCTGCGCAAGCCGCACAAGCAAGCGGTCTTGCGCTTCGCTCGGAAAGCTCGATGTGCGGCGCACGGCGAACACGGTGTTCAGGCAGCGCCGCGCCACGATGGGGCGCACGACCCGCAGGCGCTCGCGCTCCACGGCATCCTGAATGGCATGCAATGGCAGCACCGACCAGCCCATGCCGGCCTCCACCAACGTGCTGACCTCTTCCAGGTCGGACACGTGATGGGCGCTGACGGTCGTCTCCGGCATGCGCCGGAACAGCGCCTTGAACCACAGTCCGTAGACCGCATCGGATTCATCATAGGTGACGAAGGGCAGCGCCGCGCAATCAGCCAGCGTGCGTGGCGCACTCTGCTCACGCAATGCGCGGGCGCTGCAGGCGAGCACGAATTCTTCGGTGTAGACAGCGTGGTGTTCAAACAGGCGTGACGTGCGCGGCGTGTAGACGAAGCCGAGATCGGCGCGGCCGGACTCGACATGGCCGAAGACTTCTTCGTCGCTGCCGAAGGCGAGTTCGAGGCGCACGTCGTTGAGAAGCGGCGCGTCGGATTCGGGCGATGGCTTCAGCAGCGCCGGCATCAGCACATAGCGCCCGAAGCTGGAGCCGCTCGCCAGCTTGAGCGACACGCGCTCCATCTCGCCGCTGTGCAATGCGGCGCGCAGTTCGTCCAGGCCGGCAAACGCATCGCGGCACCACGCCCGCACCGACGTGCCGGCACGCGTGAGCACGAGCTTGCGCCCCGAGCGCTCGAACAAGGGCACGCCGAGCCACTGCTCCAACTGCCGCATCTGGTACGACAGCGCCGGCTGCGACACCGCCAGGCGGTCTGCCGCGCGCACGAAGCTGCCTTCGTTGGCGACGGTCAGGAAGCTATGCAGATAGCGCAGCGGCGAGTGCGACATGGCCGTCGCCGCTCACAACGCGCCCCTGGCGCGGTGCGCCTGGTCAGGAGAGCGTTGTGAGCGGCGCCTCAATTGATCAAATTTTTGGATCGAAAAACGAAAAACATTCGATTTGATTTCAAGTCTGTCAGATCGCACAATCCGCCGCAAGTGAACGACCGATCCAGGCAGGAGGCCATCATGACAACCGCAATGCAACATCCGAGCTATGCATTGGAAGAGCGTTACGGCGCACGCAACTACGCGCCCTTGCCGGTCATGCTGGACCGCGGCGAAGGCGTGTGGCTCTTCGATACGGACGGTCGGCGCTACCTGGACATGATGTCGGCGTATTCGGCCGTCAGCTTCGGGCATTCGCATCCGAAACTCGTTGCAGCGCTGACGGAGCAGGCCGGCCGGCTGACGCTCACGTCGCGCGCATTCCACAATACCGAGCTGGGCCCCTTCCTGGCCGACGTCTGCCGCATCACGCGCATGGACCGCGCGCTGCCGATGAACACCGGCGCCGAAGCCGTCGAAACCGCCATCAAGGCTGCGCGCAAGTGGGCGCGCGACGTGAAGGGCCTGGCGCCCGAGGCGGCCGAGATCATCGTCTTCGAAAACAACTTCCACGGCCGCACGACGACGATCGTCGGGTTCTCCTCGCACGATCAATATCGCTACGGATTCGGCCCGTTCGCGGCCGGCTTCCGGCGCATTCCGTTTGGCGACGCCGATGCGCTGCGTGCGGCCATCGGACCCAACACGGGCGCAATCTTGATGGAGCCGGTGCAAGGCGAAGGCGGCATCGTCGAACCTCCTGTGGGCTACCTCAAACTCGCGCGCGAACTCGCCACCCAGCACAACGTGCTGCTCGTCTGCGACGAGGTGCAGACGGGCCTGGGCCGCACCGGCGATGTGCTGGCGAGCTGGCATGAAGGTGTTGACGCCGATCTGGTGGTGCTGGGCAAGGCGCTCGGCGGCGGCATGGTGCCGGTGTCAGCCATCGCGGGGCGCGAGGCGGTCATCGGCGTGTTCCAGCCGGGAGACCACGGCTCCACGTTTGGCGGCAACCCGCTCGCAGCGCACATCGGACGCGCGGCACTCGCCTTGCTGATCGAAGAACAACTGCCACAGCGTGCCGCGCGCGTGGGCGCAGCGTTCATCAACGAACTGAAGACGCTCGTCGGCCACGGCGTGCGGCAGGTGCGCGGGCGCGGCTTGATGATCGGCCTGCAACTCGATGCCGACATTGACGCGCACGACTTCGCCTTCGCGGTGGCCGAGCGCGGCGTGCTGACCAAGGACACCTACGGCAACGTGGTCCGCCTGACACCGCCGCTGGTCATCGGAGAGGCCGAGCTGGCGCTGGCGTTGGACGCCATCCGCCAGACGCTGGCCGGCTGGCCGCGCCGCAAGGCGGCTTGAGGAAGAACTCGCTAGGGGAGTGACATGACCATCATTGATCTGATCGGCGCGGCCATCGGCTGCGGCGCGCAAGACGACGGCTGCAAGGACGGCCCGCGTGCGCTGCTGGAGGCCGGCGCGCTGGCGCGACTGCAGACGCCGGACACGCAAGCCGCGCTCGTGCACGACATCGAATTGGCGATGTCGGCGGGGCACAGCCGCTCAGCACGCCTGGCGGCACTGCCGGGCGTGGCTGGTTTCTCGCGCGCGCTCGCCGATGCGACGGCACACAGCATGCACCAGGGGCATGTGCCGGTCGTCGTCGGCGGGGATCACTCGTGCGCGATCGGCACGTGGTCGGGTGTAGCAAACGCCTTGCGGCAGAAGGGCCCGCTGGGCCTGATCTGGATCGATGCCCACCTTGACAGCCACACACCCCAGACGAGCGATTCCGGCGCCATCCACGGGATGCCGCTGGCGACGCTGCTCGGCCACGGCGCCGCGGCCCTCACGCAGGTTCGCGATACCGCGCCAAAGCTGTCGCCAGAACACGTCGTGGTGATCGGCGCGCGCAGTTATGAGCCCGCCGAACGCGCGTTGCTCGACCTGCTAGGTGTGCGCGTCATCGACGCAGCCGAAGTGGCACGCAACGGCCTGCGCGCCGTCATGGCCGACGCAATCCGCCAAGTCAAAACGGGCACAGCGGCCTTCGGCGTAACGCTGGATCTGGATGCCTTCGACCCCGCAGTCGCGCCCGGCGTCGGCACGCCCGAAACAGACGGGCTCACCGCGCAGGGCATGGCGCAAGCACTCGCCGCATGCGCCCGCGATGCACGTTTTGCCGCATTCGAACTGGTGGAATACAACCCGCGCCACGACAAGGGCGGGATTACAGCGCATCTGGCCTTGGACCTGCTGGCCAGCGTAGCGGGCGCGTTGCACGCCCAACGCCGGGAGTATGCGACTGCGGCCTAGGCAGATCAAAAACACAGCCGCCAACACCGGCACACCAACGGTTTTCCCTTCCTGCCCTAGATGGCGCCTTGAATTTCTGTTGCGGGGAGGAAAAAGAAGGGAGGCCTGTCTGAGCGCAGCGAGTTTGCCTCCCTTCCCTCCCCGCGACCGAAATTCAAGGAATGGGTCGCCATCTCGGGCGCGCCTTTCTTTGCTTACTTTCTTTGGCAAGACAAAGAAAGTGAGTCAGCCCCGGCAGGGGATGAAACAGGGGATAAACCACCGCATCAAAAACAGAGCCGTCAGCCCGACTCTTTAATCCGAAACACCTCCACCCCCACCGACTCACAATCCGGATACACATCCGGCTTCTCCGTCGACACCCGCGCGGCCAGCACATGCGGGTGCTTGAGCATGGCCGTCAGCACATCATCGCACAGCGTCTCCTGCAGATGGATATGGCCCTGCGCCATGCGCCGCGCCACGGTGTCGCGCATGAAGTCGTAATCCACCACTTCGTGCAGCTTGTCTTCCGTGGGCGACGAATGCTCCAGCGGCACGTACAGCTCGATGTTGATCAGGACGCGCTGCTCGCCCTTCTTCTCGAATTCGTGCACGCCGATGTTGATCTGCACTTCGTAGTTGCGCAGGAACATGCGGCGGCAGTGCGACAGGCGCGGGTGGGATAGCAGGGAAAGCATGGGGCGTCCGGGGGAAGAATTATTCAGTGAGGAACATCACGTCGCGGGCCAGCGGCATCAGGTGCTGGCCTCCGTCGACGAACAGCGTGGTGCCGGTGACGGCGCGCGCGGTAGCCAGGTAGCACACGGCATCGGCGATGTCTTCCGGCGTGGACGACTGGCCCAGCGGCGTCATCTGGTGCGCGCGCGCAAAACTGCCTTGCGACTGGTCGCCCGACACCATCGTGATGCCCGGCGCCACACCCACCACGCGCAGCGCAGGCGCCAGGGCCTGCGCAAGCTGCATCGTGGCGGTCGACAGCGCCGCCTTCGACAACGTGTAAGAGAGGAAATCCGGGTTCAGGTTATCGAGCTTCTGGTCGAGCAGATTGATGACCACGCCGCGGCCTTCGGCGCCATCCGCAGTCAGCGCGCGGTGCAGCTCGCGCGAGAGCAGCAGCGGCGCCGCCACGTTGGTGCGCATGTGCGTATCGAGCGACGCGTAGCTGAAGCTGGTGGCAACGTCGTACTGGAACAGCGATGCGTTGTTGACCAGGCAGGTGGGCGTACCCAGTGCAGCGATGCAGTCGGCGATCAGGCGGCTGGCGGCAGCTTCGTCCGAGAGGTCGGCCTGCAGCACGGCGGCGCGACGGCCCATGGCGATGATCTCGGCGGCCACGGCGTCGGCCTCGGTGCGCGAGCGGTGGCAATGCACCGCCACGTCCCAGCCGTGACGGGCCAGGGCCAGGGCAATGACGCGGCCCACGCGGCGGCCTGCGCCTGTGACGAGGGCGATGCGCCGCGGTGTAGCGGATTCTGCGGTCGATTCCGCAGTTGACTGGATGGGCGTCTGCGCCATTGTTTACAATTCGCCGATGAGCAAAACCGTGAGTTTACCGCTTCCCAACGAGGCGGCGCAGGCGCAGTCCGCGCAACTGTTCGCCGTGATCGCCGACGCCATTGCGGCCGCCGGCGGCTGGCTCCCGTTCGACCGCTACATGGAACTGGCGCTCTACGCGCCCGGCCTGGGCTACTACAGCGGCGGCGCGGCCAAGTTCGGCCGCCGCGTGGAAGACGGCGGCGACTTCATCACCGCGCCCGAACTGACGCCGTTCTTCGGACGCACCGTGGCGCACCAGATCGCGCAAGTGCTTCAGGCATTACCCGAAGGCCAGCGCCACGTGCTGGAGTTTGGCGCCGGCACCGGCAAACTGGCCGCCGACATCCTCACCGAACTCGATGCGGTAGGCGCCCGACCCGACAGCTACGGCATCGTCGAACTCTCCGGCGAGCTGCGCCAGCGCCAGCAGGAGCGCCTGACCGCGCTCGGCCCCGAGCTGGGCGCCCTCGCGCAGTGGCATGACACGTTGCCCGCGCCGTTTACTGGCGTGATGATCGGCAATGAAGTGCTTGATGCGATGCCCGTGTCGCTGTGGGCGCGGCGCAGCGGCGTGTGGCACCAGCGCGGCGTGACGCTCGACGCCGAAAACGGCTTGCAATGGGAAGACCGGCTCGTTGATCCGTCAGAGGTACCGGCCAAGCTGGCCGCCCTGCCGGGCGCCGATGATCTCGTCACCGAATCGCACGAAGCCGCCGAGGGCTTTATCCGCAGCGCCGGTGCAGCACTTGAGCGCGGCCTGCTGCTGCTGATCGACTACGGTTTCCCGGCTGCCGAGTACTACCACGCGCACCGCGCCAACGGCACGCTCATGTGCCACTACCGCCAGCACGCGCATGACGATCCGTTCTGGCTGCCAGGCCTGCAGGACATCACCGCGCACGTCGATTTTTCGGGGATTGCCCAAGCGGGCCAGGAGGCCGGGCTGGACCTGCTCGGCTATACGAGCCAGGCGCGCTTTCTGTTGAGCGCCGGGGTGGGCGAGCTGCTGATGACGCTAGATCCGTCCGACCCGATGCAGTTTCTGCCGGCAGCCAATGCCGTGCAGAAGCTGCTGTCGGAAGCGGAGATGGGCGAGCTGTTCAAGGCCATCGCGCTGGGCAAAGGCATCGATGCGGCGCTGCCGCTGGCCGGCTTTGCTGATGCCGACCGCTCGAACCGCTTGGGTTAGTCAATCAGGCTGACGCGGCTTTGGCCGCCAAGGCGCGTTCGTTCTGCTCGGCCTCATAGCGGCCGATCGTACCGCGCATCCACCACAGCAGCACCAGGCCCGGGAAGGCAAACGCCACGGTCATCAGATAAAACGCGGGCCAGCCATAGGCTTCCACGAGGTAGCCCGAGGTTGGCCCGACGTACACGCGGCCGATGGAAGCCAGCGCTGACAGCAACGCATACTGCGTCGCCGAGAACGACCGGTTGCACAGCGCCATCAGCAACGCCACAAAGGCCGCCGTGCCCATGCCGCCGCAGATGTTCTCGATGCCGATGGCCACCGCCATGGTCCACAGATGCTGCGGCGTGACGGCCAGCACCCAGTAGCCCAGGTTGGACACCGCCTGCAGCACCCCAAAGAGCAGCAGCGCGCGCACCAGCCCCAGCCGCACCATCAGCGTGCCGCCATACAGCGCCCCCACGATGGTGGCCGCCAAACCAAGTGTCTTGTTGACGATGCCGACCTCGCCGGCGGAAAACCCGACGCCGCGGATCAGGAACGTGGTCGACAGGCTGCCTGCAAACGCGTCGCCCAGCTTGTAAAGCACAATCAGCGCCAACAGCGCCCAAGCGCCCCGGCGTGAGAAAAAGTCACGCAGTGGGCCGACCACGGCTTCCTGCAGACTGCGCGGCGGGCGTGCCGACACCTCCGGCTCCGGCGACCACAGCGTCGCGATGATGCCCAGCGCCATCAGCCCGGCCATCAGCAGGTACATGTTGCTCCAGCCCATCACGCGATCGGCCAGATACAACGCCAGGCCGCCCGACACCAGCATCGCCAGCCGGTAGCCGAGCACCTTCACGGCCGCACCGACACCGCGCTCACTCGTATGCAGCACATCGGTGCTGTAGGCATCGAAAACGATGTCCTGCGACGCTGATAAAAACGCCACCAGCACTGCCAGCCCAGCCAGCGCCCAGAGCGCGGCATGCGGAGGCGTGAAGGCCATGGCGGCAATCGACGCCACCAGCCCAGCCTGCGTCAGCACGAGCCAGCCGCGCCGGCGCCCCATGAGCGGCGGCGTAAACCGGTCCATCAACGGCGCCCACAGGAACTTGAAGATGTACGCCTGCCCCACCAGCGAGAACAACCCGATGGTGCGGATGTCGAGTCCTTCCACCGTCATCCAGGCCTGCAGCGTGCCCGATGTCAGCGCCAGCGGCAGGCCGGAGGCAAAGCCCAGCAACAGCATCGCGCCGATGCGGCGGTTGCGAAAGATATCGAGGTAATCGTGGAAGGTCATGCGGCGGGCCAGAGGCGAAGGCGATGCGAATGCGGGTTGCCACGTAGCGTGGCGCGGTGCGTTGGCCGATATTATGTCGCACGGATTCGGCCCCTCACCCATATGCCCCGCGTAACACGCTCCCTGCTGACCGCAATCGGCCTCGCGCTATCTGCGTGGGCGACTGCCATGGACGGCCCGCTGCCGGTGCCCGCCGACGGCGTGAAGCTGGAAGCGGCGACCACCACGTCGCCCAACATCCGGCTCGTCATTCCCGCCGAGGAAATCGACAAGCGGGCGCTGGCCGAATACCAGGGCATCATCGACAACGCGGCCCACGAAGGCGCGCTTGCGCCCGACAACGTGCCGGATCTGATCCGCATTCGCGGCATCGTCAGGCGGCTCACACCGCAGGCGCCGCGCTGGAACCCCGACGCCGCGCACTGGCAGTGGGAGGTCAACCTGATCGGCTCGTCGCAGGTGAATGCGTTCTGCATGCCCGGCGGAAAGATCGCCGTGTTCTCGGGGCTGCTCGAACAGTTCAAGCTGACGGACGACGAACTCGCCATGGCACTCGGCCACGAGATCGCCCACGCCCTGCGCGAACACGCCCGCGCCCGCGCCGGCCAGCGCGAGATCACCAACCTGGGCGCCAACGTCATCTCGCAATTGTTCGGCTTCGGCAACCGGGGCGACACGGACCTGGGCGAAGGCGCCAAGATGCACCTGCTGGCGTTCTCGCGTGCAGAGGAAACCGAGGCTGACCTGGTCGGCATGGACATCGCCTCCCGCGCCGGCTACGACCCGCGCGCCGCGCTCACGCTGTGGCAAAAGATGGGTTCGATCGGCGGCGCGGAGCAAAAGCAGTTTCTATCGACACACCCATCGGGGCGCACGCGCATGGCCGTGCTGTCGCGCCATTTGCCTGAAACGCTCACGCTGTTTGCCGATGCCCGGCATATGACGATGGCGAAGCTGCCGGAATATCGGTCGAACATGCAATATCTTGGCGCCGCGCCTGTTGATAATGGCGATGAGGCGCCGATGCGGCCGATGGTGCGGCGGTAATAATCGACAGTGGATTACCGCGATTCAGCCCAGACAAGCCATCCGGTTGCATCGCGATGCGCTCGAAACTCAATTGCGACAGCCAATTGCAAGGCGGCTCGACCGGAACGGCGGCCTATGACTTGGACGAACGTTGCTGGTGGGATGTAGATGGCCAACGTACGGTCAAGTGCGATATCAGCTACGCGTACAAGGGCACGGCGCCGACCACGTACCTGAAGAGCTTCTCGTACGTCACGAAGTCGGTCCAGTAAGCGCCGCGCATAACCTCACCGCTCAACCAGCCCCGCAGCCTTCCCCTGCCTCGCGGGGCTTGTTGTTTGTACGGCCACCCTCGCCCGTCGCGACAACGCCATCCCCGCCACCGTGGCGCCCAGGATCAGCACCGCGCCGCCTGTCTGCATGGGGCTGAACACCGTTGCTGACGGCCTGCTCGATTGCGGCGCATGGCTACGGGTTGCTCCCCACCGCAACAAACCCGTAAGCAGACGGGTCGCGCAACCGGCCATTCCTCTTTACGATGGCGCCTCACTCACATACGCGCGTGGGCGCCAACCTGGAGGAACCTGTGAGCCTGACCATCCTATGTTTGCTGGTGATCGTGGCAGCGGTGTGTGCGGCACGCGGCCGACGCCGGGCTGCGCGCGGGCTGGCGGTGGTCTCCGGCGTGCTGGTGATGGCGATCGGCTGCGGGCCGGTGCCGGCGTGGCTGCTGGATTCGCTGGAAAAGCCCTTCGAGAACGAGCCGCATATCCAATGGGGTGCTCGCAACGCCATCGTGCTGCTGGGCGCGGGCACGTTTCGCGTGGGTGACGCGGTCGAACCCGGGCTGTTCTCGTATCCGCGCCTGGTGGAAGCCGCGCAGTTGTACCAGGCGTGCCGCAAAGCCGACGGCGATTGCAAGATCCTCGTCAGCGGCGGCGATGCCCGTCATCACGGCGAGCCGGAAGCCACGGTATATGGCCGCGAACTCGTTGCCCTCGGCGTCGACAAGGCCGACGTGCTGATGGAGCCCAAGAGCATGAATACGTGGCAGAACGCCCAGTTCTCGCGCACGGTGCTTGCGCAATACGCGGCTGATCGCACAGTGCTCGTCTCGTCGGCCATCCATCTGCGGCGCAGCCTGCTGTATTTCACGCACTTCGGCATGGCGCCGGTTCCCGTGCGCGCCGACGATCTGCAGGCCGCGGCATCGCCCTTGCCGATGGCGT
Organism: Ralstonia pickettii; assembly: GCF_000607165.1. Classification (GTDB taxonomy): domain Bacteria; phylum Pseudomonadota; class Gammaproteobacteria; order Burkholderiales; family Burkholderiaceae; genus Ralstonia; species Ralstonia holmesii. Next base: position 114,573 of record NZ_JFZG01000008.1, read on the forward strand.
ACAACTTCGCGCTGACAGATTTTGCGCTGCACGAGTGGATCGGCATCGCGCGCTATCACGTGTACAACGCCCTGGGCTGGAACCCTGCGCGCATCAACCCCGGCGACGCCTGATTCGACTCCACAACGCCCGCGCATTCGAAGCCGCACTCTAGTGCTTCCGGAGGGGAGCAAAAATCCGGCGCCGGCCTATACTTTGTGCATTGCAACATCCGGGCATCGCAATGCGCCATCTCGGCCGTATTGAAGCTCAACGCCTCATCACCATTGGCAAGTTCGCTTGCCACCACCCGCCCACCGGGCGCGGCCATCCCTGACGGGAATCGCTGACGATTCCTGCGCCAGCAAGCAGGCCGTTGCGTAAGCAGCGCGCCCGCCCCGCCAGCCACACCTCAGAAGCAAACCAACAAGCAAGGGGAACCCTCATGCCTCAAGTCACGGCAAGCAAGCTGCCGGTCAAACTGCTCGCGCTCGTCTTTGGCGCCATTGCGGCGCTGGCCATCGGGCGAACTTTCCTGCTGAACTGGCAGATCATTCCGCCCGGCTACACGGGCATCAAGATCAACCGGCTCGTCGATCGCGGCATCACGCATGAAAACGTCGTCACCGGCTTCGTCTTCTACAACCCCGTGCAGACGGCGATCATCCAGTACCCGACCTACGTGCAGCGCGTGATCTGGACGCAAGATGTGAATGAAGGCCACGCACTCAACGAAGAGCTGACGTTCAATACCAAGGACGCCGTGCCCGTGAACGTGGACGTGGCCGTCTCGTACCAGCTCGACCGCGACAAGGTGCCGGCGTTCTACACCAACTTCCGCGCCGATCACATCGAGACGTTCACGCACGGCTACCTGCGCGACACGGCACGCAACGTGATCGTCGCCATCGGCTCGGAATACAACTTCGACGACGTGAACGGCGGCAAGAAGGAAGAGTTCGTCGCTCGGCTGACCAACGAGCTGGACACGCGGCTTGCGCCGCTGGGCGTGTCGATCAAGCAGTTCGGCATTGTCGGCTCGCTGCGCCCGCCACGCTCGTTGCTCGATGCGGTGAGCGCCAAGACCAAGGCCATTCAGGATGCGATCCGCACCGAGAACGAAGTACGTTCCGCTCAGGCCGAAGCCAAGAAGAAGGTGGCGATTGCTGAAGGCGAGGCTGCTGCCAACCAAGCGCTGGCTTCGTCGCTGGATGACCGCCTGCTGGCGTGGGAACGCCTGAAGCTCGAACGTGCCGCCATCGAGAAATGGAACGGCGTGACGCCGAGCGTGATGGCGGGCGGCAATGGCGGTGGCATGCTGTTCAACATCCCGGCTGGCGCGCAAAGCAAATAAGTCGCGCCACCAAAGAAAAACGCGCCCGAAGGCGCGTTTTTCGTCTCAGCCCAGGCGGCAATCGATCAGCTCGCAAAACCCGGAGCCGCTTCGCGCACGGCGTGCTCGGCACCGGCTGCAGGAATCGGCGCTTCCACATGCAGGCTGGTCGCTTCATCCACGCCCAGATGCACGTTCATGCATTGCACTGCCGCCCCGGCCGCGCCCTTGCCCAGGTTATCCAGGCGCGCGGTGACGACCATGCGCTCGTCCGAGCCGAAGACGAACAGGTCGGCACGGTTGGTGTCGTTGGCGCCCTGCACATCGAAGAAGCCGTTGTCGAGCGTCGCAACATTGTCAGCCGGCGCCACGCGAATGAACTGCTCGCCCTGGTAGTAATCGGCCAACACCTTGGCGATGTCTGACGGGCTCACCTTGCGTGCCAAATGCTGCGGGTGCAGGCCGATCGTCACGGCCAGGCCCTTGAGGAAGTTGCCGACCACCGGCGTGAAGATCGGGGCGAGCGACAGCTTGCTCTGCACGCGCATCTCCGGCAGGTGCTTGTGTGCCAGTGCCAGCGCGTACGGGCGCGGGCTGTCGAGCTTCGGATTATTGGCGGCGAGGTAGTCGGCGATCATCGCCTTGCCGCCACCGCTGTAGCCCGTGAGCGAGAACGCGGTGACCGGGTAGTCGGCCGGCACGATGCCCGCTTCCACCAGCGGGCGCATCAGCAGCACGAAGGCGCTGGCGTGGCAGCCCGGCACGGCGATGCGCTTGGTGTTGCGCAGGCGCTCGCGCTGGCCCTTGGCCAATTCCGGCAAGCCGTAGACCCAGTCGTCCGACGTGCGGAATGCGGTGCTGGCGTCGATGATGCAGGTGTTCGGATTGTTGACCAGCGAGACGGCCTCGCGCGAGGCGACGTCCGGCAGGCACAGGAATGCGACATCGGCGGCATTCAGGAATTTGGCGCGCTCGGCTGAATCCTTGCGCTTGTCTTCGGCGATGCGCAGCAGCTCGATATCGTCGCGTTGCGACAGATAGTCGAGCAAGCGAAGGCCAGTGGTGCCTTCCTGACCGTCGACGAAAACCTTGAATGCCATGGCGATCTCGCTAAAAACAGAGGAGCAAAAAGCACAACGCCGGCCCCATGCCGGCGCGTGAGTTTTGCATTGTAGCGGCTGACGAAGAAATTTCTGCGGCAGCGCAATAAAGTGCTTACCAGTGCACCTTGGTGTCGTAGTCGATCGTCAGCGGCGCATGGTCGCTGAACTTGATGTCCTTGAAGATCGACGTGTGGCGCGCGGTGGCGGCAATACCCGGCGTGGCGATTTGGTAATCGATCCGCCACCCGACGTTCTTCGCGTAAGCCTGGCCGCGGTTGCTCCACCACGTGTACTGCTCGGGGCGCTGATCAAGCGTGCGGAACACGTCCACGTAGCCGACCTCGTCGAACAGCTTGGTCAGCCACGCGCGCTCTTCGGGCAGGCAGCCGGAGTTCTTCTGGTTGCCCTTCCAGTTCTTGATGTCGATTTCCTTGTGGACGATGTTGACGTCGCCGCACAGCACCACCTCACGGCCTTTTTCGTGGCGCAGGTCTTTGAGGTGATCCATAAACAGGTCCATGAAACGGAACTTGGCCTGCTGGCGCTCTTCGCCGCTGGAGCCCGACGGCACGTAGACCGAGATGATCGACAGCTTGCCGTAGCGGGCCTCGACGTAGCGGCCTTCGGCGTCGAACTCGCCGTTATCGAAACCGACGATGACTTCGTCCGGCTTGTGGCGCGTGTACAGGCCTGCGCCGCTGTAGCCTTTCTTCACCGCGTGCTGGAACACGCCGTGGTAGCCGTGCGGCGCCAGGAATTCAGGGGTCATGTCGTCTTGCGCGCATTTCAATTCCTGCACGCAGACGAAATCGGCGTCCTGCTTGCCCATCCAATCGAAAAAGCCTTTGCTGGCAGCGGAGCGAACGCCGTTGAGGTTGGCGGAAATGATGCGTAACATGGCGGGACTTTTTTGCAGACCAGAGAAAAAAGATGAGCCAAAACAGCGAGTTGCGCCAATCCTTCATCCGCTTTGCGGTGGAAGCCGGCGTGCTGTCGTTCGGGGAATTCGTGACCAAGGCGGGGCGGACGTCGCCCTATTTCTTCAACGCCGGCAAGTTCGCAGACGGCGCCCTGCTGGGCCAAGTCGCGCAATTCTATGCGAAAACCCTGCTGGATTCGGGTGTCGAGTTCGACATGCTGTTCGGGCCGGCCTACAAGGGCATCACGCTCGCGTCGGCCACCGCCGTTGCGCTGGCAGGCCTCGGCCGCAATGTGGGCTTTGCGTACAACCGCAAGGAAGCCAAGGACCACGGCGAAGGCGGCAGCCTGGTCGGCGCGAAGCTGCAGGGGCGCGTGGTGATCGTCGATGACGTGATTTCTGCCGGTACCTCGGTGCGCGAGTCGGTTGAGCTGATTCGCGCCGCTGGCGCGACACCGGCTGCCGTGCTGATCCTGATGGATCGGATGGAGCGCAGCGGCAATGCTGTGGATATCGGCGAGCGCTCTGCGGTGCAGGAGGTGCAAGCGCAGTATGGAATGCCGGTGGTGTCGATTGCCAACCTGGATGACTTGCTGGGTTATCTGGATGGGGCTGGCGACCCGGCGCTGGCTGGCTACCGTGAAAAGGCTGCGGCCTACCGGGACAAATACGGCGTTAGCGCGATCTGACGCGTTTTGCTGTGCTGTTGGGAAACCCCGGTTGATGGACTTCGCCGGGGTTTTGTTTTTTGTGGTTCATAAACCCACAACCCAACACCCTACTCGATCTTCAACCCCGAATACGCCGGATTCCCAGCCGGATACTCCGGCTTCAACCGCTCCATCACCGCCAGCAGAATCTCCGCCACCATCAGGCTGCGGTGCGACTTGGAATTCGCCGGAATAATGTGCCAGGGCGCGTGCGGGGTGGCCGTAGCATTGATGGCGTCTTCGTAGGCGGCCATGTAGTCGTCCCAGAGCTTGCGGTCTTCAATATCCGCCATCCCGAGCTTCCAGTGCTTCTGCGGATCGTCGATGCGCTCCTGCAGCCGGTCGCGCTGCTCATCCTTGGAGATATGCAAAAAGCACTTGACGATGGTGGTACCGGTCTCGGCCAGCATCTGCTCGAACGCGTTGATGTGAGCGTAGCGGCGCTTGCACTCGGCGGCGTCGATATCTCCATGCACGCGAGTGACCAGCACATCTTCGTAATGGCTGCGATTGAAGATGACGATCTCGCCAGCGGCCGGCACCTCCGCATGGATGCGCCAGAGGAAGTCGTGCGCCAGCTCCAGGGGCGTCGGCACCTTGAAGCCCTTTACGCGCAGGCCGAGCGGGTCGAGCGCACGGAACACGGTGCGTACCGTGCCATCCTTGCCCGCGGTATCCATGCCTTGCAGCACGACCAACAGCTTGCGCCGGTGCTCAGCATAGAAAATGTCCTGGAGTGCCTCAATGCGCGCAGACAGTTCGGCCAGCCGCGCCAGGTCGCCCGCCTTACTGCCCGTGGTGCACGGCTTGGCGGCAGGATCAAACTTGGCAATCTTGAACTTGCTGCTGCCGTCGAAATACCAGGAGTCAATCGGGTTCTTGCCGCTGGATGCCACGGTATCTCCTTGTTGGCTTGTTGCTCTGGCGTAGGCGGCAGGCCGCCGCGCGGAATCCGGGGTATCAATGCGCGGCGGCGGTCAGCTTGAGCGCATCCAGGTCCAGCGTGCCTTCAAAGACGGTTGTGGCGGGGCCCGTCATCATGACCGGCCGGCCAACGCCCGCCCAGGCGATGGTCAAATCGCCGCCATGTGTGGCCACCTTGACGGGCGAATCGATCAGGCCACGGCGGATGCCGGCCACCACCGCTGCGCACGCGCCGGTTCCACAGGCGAGCGTCTCGCCCGCCCCGCGCTCGTACACGCGCAGGCGCACGGAATGGCGATCGACGATCTGCATGAAACCCGCATTCACGCGACGTGGAAACACGGCATGCGATTCGATCAGGGGGCCGTCTTCCAGCACGGGAAAGGCCTCCGTGTCGTCGACAATCTGCACGGCGTGCGGATTGCCCATCGACACGGTCGACAGCCATTCAGTGCGGCCGTTGATTTGCAGGGCGTGCTGCGTGTCGTCGCCTTCGATGCGGGTGGGCAGACCCTCGGGCAGGAACGGCAGGCGTGCCGCCTCGAACACCGGTGCGCCCATGTCGACGGTCACTTGGCCATCGTCCTGCATTGTCAGCGTGGCGATGCCGTTCATGACTTCCACGCGCACGGTGCGCTTATCGGTCAAACCCCGGTCGGTGACGAACTTGACGAAGCAGCGGGCGCCATTGCCGCAGTGCTCCACCTCACCGCCATCGTGGTTGAAGATGCGGTAACGGAAATCGACATCGGGCCGTGTCGAACGCTCGACCAGCAGGAGTTGGTCCGCCCCCACGCCAAAGTGGCGGTCGGCAATGGCAGCCCATTGCTCGGGCGTGAAGTCGATCGGGGTCTGGATGCCGTCGAGCACGACAAAGTCGTTGCCCGCGCCGTGCATCTTGGTGAAGTGCAGTTTCATGGCTGGCCGCACAGATGCGGCGATGAGCGTTCGGAAAACGCCCATTCTAAAGCGAGCCGGCCCCGGTTGCCCCGGCCGGCTCCCGGCATCAGTAAATGCCCGGCATGCCCTCGGGACGGTGCTTGAAGCGCTTGTGCACCCAGTAATACTCGGTGATGCGCGGGCGAATGGCGTCTTCAAAGAAGGCATTCATCCGGCGCGTGTCGGCGGTCAGATCGCCGGTGGGGTAGTTCTCCCACGCGGGCAGGATGCGCAGCGCATAGCCCTCGTAATTGGGCAGGATCTCGGTGTACATCGGGATGACCTTGGCGCCAGTCATCGACGCCATGCGCGGGATGGCGTTGAGCGTGAGCGCCGGCACGCCGAAGAATGGCACGAACTCAGAATCACGCTCGCCGAAATCCATGTCGGAGATGAGCTGCAGCGCCTCGCCGCGCTTGATGGTGCGCATGATCTGGCGGATGTTTTCGTTGCGCGACACCATGGTCGCGCCAAAGCGGCTGCGCAGCGCCTTGATGGCGTCGTCGAGCACCGGGTTGGCCATGCGCGTGTACAGCGAGCAGCCCGCGTTGCCGACGTGCGTGCGCAGGTAGTCTGTCAGCGCCAGCGCGCCGATCTCTACGCCCGACAGATGCAGCGTGACGAGAATGTGTGGCTGGCCGTGCAATGCCGGCAGATTGGCCTGGTCGTCGATCTTCACCACGCGCATCAGGCGTTCTTCCGATGCGAACCAGGCAAACGAGCGCTCGGCAAAGCTGCGAAAGACCTTGCGGAAGACATCGTGCGCCATGGCTTCACGCTCGGCGTCGGACTTCTCGGGAAAGCAGGCGCGCAAGTTGGCCAGCACCACGCGGCGGCGGCCATTGGGAATGCGGTACAGCAGCCCGCCCAGGCTTTCGCCAAAACGCGCGACAAAACCGTACGGCAGGAAGGACAGCAGCCATAAAAAGCCGAGTCCGAATTTGGCAGAGAAACGTTCCATAAAGGCAGCAGTGTCAGGCAGCGGGCGGAGCGTCCGCGCCCTTGGGATGCTTGTAGCGGTTATAGCCCCAGAGATATTGCGTCGGCGCCACGGCAATCAACTGTTCGATGGCGGCATTGATGAGGGTGGCAGCTTGCGTGGCGTCTTCGGGCAGATCGCCGAGCTCATGCATGTGCAAGCGATAGCCGGCGCCGCGCGGCAGCCGTTCGGCAAACAGTGCCACGACGGGCGCACCTGTCAGCCGATGCAAACGGTGCACCAGCGTCATCGTATAGGCAGGCTTGCCGAAGAACGGCGCCCATACACCTTCGCCGCCGGTGGGCGTCTGGTCGGGCAGGATGCCAACGGCCTCGCCGCGCTTGAGTGCACGCACCAGCATGCGCACGCCGCGCGGATCAGCCGGGGCCATGTGCATGTTAGGCCCCTTGCGCATGTTCTCGATCCAGGTGCGCAGGCTCTCCTTGCGCGGCGGCTTGAACAGCGATGTGACCGGATGCTCGCGCGCATAGGCCTGCGGCAAGACCTCGAAGCAGCCCAAATGCGGCGTGAGGAAGATCAGGCCGCGCCCATCTGCAAGCGCGCGCTCAACAGCTTCTCGGCAAACGTCGAACAGGTACGGAGCAACGTCCGCCCCGTTCTTGCGCACCCAGAAGTACGGCATCTCGAACACCATCCGTCCGGCAGAGCGCCCCGCCTCTTTGAGCATGGCGGGCGTGACGTCGGGATAGGCGTGGCGGAAGTTGGCGATGAGCCGGTCGCGATAGCGGCCAGGCACCTTGGCGGCTACCGCTCCCAGCCAGCCGCCCAGCGCCTGCAGCACTGACAGAGGCAGGCGAGAAAACAGCCAGTAGAGGAAGGTCATGCGTGCGTACGCTGCAATGTGTTGGTCGCAGTCGACAGGGGAACAGGGTCTTGGCAGGCCTTGCTGCGGCCCCGAAAAGTGCCGCGTATAATAGCGCGATTCGCCGAGTTAACTGACAACTTGCGGGGCGAATCCTTGCTTGGCCACAAACCTCGGCAAGGTTGCTAAATACCGCTAAAGCGTCGCCGGCCGTGGCTTAACGGATTGGCAACGTGATAGCCAATCTGGAGCTAACAGCCGTGTCAAACGACTTCCTCTTCACCTCGGAGTCGGTCTCCGAGGGCCATCCCGACAAGGTCGCCGACCAGATTTCCGACGCCATCCTGGACGCCATCCTCGCCCAGGACAAATATGCGCGCGTCGCGGCAGAAACGCTGTGCAACACCGGCCTGGTGGTGCTCGCGGGTGAAATCACCACGACGGCCAATGTCGACTACATCCACGTTGCGCGCGAAACCATCAAGCGCATCGGCTACGACAACACCGAATACGGCATCGACTACAAGGGCTGTGCCGTCCTCGTCGCTTACGACAAGCAATCGCCCGACATCGCCCAGGGCGTCGACCGCGCATCGGACGACTACCTGAACCAGGGCGCCGGCGACCAGGGTCTGATGTTCGGCTACGCGTGCGATGAAACGCCCGAGCTGATGCCTTTCCCGATCTACTACGCACACCGTCTGGTCGAGCGCCAGTCGCAACTGCGCCGCGACGGCCGCCTGCCCTGGCTGCGCCCGGACGCCAAGTCGCAGGTGACGGTGCGCTATGTGGATGGCAAGCCGCACAGCGTGGATACCGTGGTGCTGTCCACCCAGCACGCGCCGGAGATGTCGCAAGAGGCCATCCGCGAAGCCGTGATCGAAGAGATCATCAAGCCGGTGCTGCCCTCGCACATGCTGGCTGACACCAAATACCTGGTGAACCCGACCGGCCGCTTCGTCATCGGCGGCCCGCAAGGCGACTGCGGCCTGACCGGCCGCAAGATCATCGTCGATACGTACGGCGGCGCGGCCCCGCACGGCGGCGGCGCGTTCTCGGGCAAGGACCCGTCGAAGGTCGACCGTTCGGCCGCCTATGCTGCGCGCTACGTGGCCAAGAACGTGGTGGCCGCCGGCCTGGCGCGCCAGTGCCAGGTGCAGGTGAGCTACGCGATTGGCGTGGCACGCCCGATCAACATCACGGTGTACACGGAAGGCACGGGCGTGATCCCGGACGAGCAGATCGCCAAGCTCGTCCAGGAGCATTTCGACCTGCGCCCGAAGGGCATCGTGCAGATGCTGGACCTGCTGCGCCCGATCTACGAAAAGACCGCCGCGTACGGCCACTTCGGCCGCGAAGAACCGGAGTTCAGCTGGGAAGCCACCGACAAGGCCCTGCTGCTGCGCGAAGCAGCTGGCCTGGCAGGTGAGCCGGCCAAGGCGCTTGCCTGAGCCAGCGCTCGCATCAAAGAAAACCGCCCTCCGGGGCGGTTTTTGTTGGGCGCTACGCTCGCTCATTGATGCGTAACACGGAAAGCCGTCCACTCCCGCGATTTGGCATAGCGCGACTGAATGCCCTGGCGCAATTCGGCGCTGCTGGCGTACTGGAACAGCCCGTTCTCGATGTCATAGAACAAGTGCCGGCCGGCGCGCGTGTCGACTGCCATTGCATGCGTTTCATCGGCAATCCAATACACGCCGGGCGTGCCGACCACCGTATCCAGCATGGTACCCAGCGCGACATCGTCCGCCACGCGCGTACCGTTCAGCTCCAGGTTGTGCAGCAGGTTCAGCACGTCCTGCCCATTGCCGTTCGGATCCCAGCGATATTTGACCTGCAGAATGCCGGCGCGCAGCTTGCTCGGGTCGGAATCCTTGGGCGCGATCGCAGCGTCCAGCGTGTTCTTGCACCAGAGCGCGCTGGCGGCTGCGCACCAGCCCAGGCGGCGTTCGGTGTCGGTACCGCCGCCCTCCGTCTGCAGGCTCGAATAGTTGTTGTGCGATGTGTAGAGCGTCTGTTCTGCCATGATGTGGCCTCGTCATCCATGAGCGTGAAGTACCGGCATGCGCGCCGGCGCACCGCAAGGAAACGCCCCCACGGCAAGACCCACTCTAGGGACGCCAATGCAGCGCCGGTATGCGCCGCACGTGCCCAACCACGCCCCATGGCGGGCGGCACGGGCCCAAGATCACGGCAGGCAATTGCGCAATTTCGATCAGGCGCAGCAAGCCTGTCGGCGATACCGTATCGCCACCCAGGAGCCACCGCATTGACCACCGCCACCGACCGCTACCTCGCCCGCTTCCGCGCCGTGCTTGCACACATCGACGCGCATCTGGAAGACACGCTGGACGTGGACGCACTGGCCGAGGTGGCCGCGTTTTCCAGGTACCACTTTCACCGCCAGTTTTCGCTGCTGTTCGGCATGAACGTCGGGCGCTATGTGCAGTTGCTGCGCCTGAAGCGCGCCGCGCATCAACTCGCCTATCGCGACGATGCGCGGATCACCGACATCGCGCTGGCGTGCGGATACGAAGGGCCGGAAGCATTTGCGCGGGCGTTCCGCAGGCAGGCGGGGCAGTCGCCGTCGGCATTTCGGGCGGCGCCGCAGTGGGCGTCCTGGGCCACCGATCTACAGGCGCTGCGCGCCCTCAGGAGCCAACACATGCCCGCACAACCGCAACCCCATTCCGTCGAGATCGTCGAACGCGAGGCCGTGCCCGTCGCGGCCATCGCGCACCGCGGCGATCCCGCGCGCCTGGGCCAGACCATCCGCACGTTCATCGCCTGGCGCCGCGAGCATCGGCTGCACCCCAGCGTTTCGGCCACGTACAACATCGTCTACGACAACCCCGACGATGTGCCGCCCGAGGCGTTCCGCATGGACATCTGCGCGGCCACGCCCGCACCGGTTGCGCCCAATGAAGCGGGCGTAGCGAGCACAACGCTGGCAGGCGGCCGCTACGCCGTGCTGCGCCACACGGGCTCTGACGATACGCTCGGCCAGAGCGTTGCGTACCTGTATGCCGATTGGCTGCCCGCCAGCGGCGAGGAATTGCGCGACGCGCCGTTGCTGTTCCAGCGCGTGCGCTTCTACCCCGACGTGCCCGAGCACGCAGCCGTGACGGACGTGCTGCTGCCGCTCAGGTAAGCGATCAGGCGTCCAGGTGGATCTGGATGCCGGTGGCCGTATAGATGGCCGTGGCCTTGAAGCCATCCACAACCACCGACGAGAACTGGCGGTTGCTGCCCGCGCCATCCACCACGGCGATGGTGTCGCCCACCTTGGGCGTGTAGCCGTTCACGAACTTCACGTGCAGCGTGCCGCCGGCAATCGTGGTGAGGCCCGCCACGCTCAGCTTGCCCTGACCGTTCGGGCCGATGGCCAGATCCAGCGTGGTGCCCTGCAGTTGCGTGAACTTGCCCGCAATGGCCACCGCCGCCGGCGCCTTGACGGCCAGCGTACCGGCGCCCACGTACACATCGCCCGTGCCGAACGCGTTGGCCGAATCGGCTTCCAGCACGCCACCCGCGACCTGCGTGCCGCCGGTGTAGGTGTTGGCGCCGGCCAGACGCAACGTGCCGCTGCCTTGTAGCGAGAGCTTGCCTGCGCCGGAGATGGCGTTGCGCCACGTATCAGCCGTGTTGAAACCGCCTTGCGTTGCATCCATCGACACGATCACGTTGCCGTTGAACGCGCCATAGCCGTCCGCGGCAGCGAACAGGTTGAGGCGGCCCCAACCTTCAGCGTCGTCGAGCACGGGGTAGCCGGAAGCCAGCTCCGTTGTCTTGAGCACCACGCGGCGCTGATCAGCACTCAGGTACGGGAAGCGCGTTTCCAGCAGCACCTCGGCGCCCTTGGGCACCACCGGCGCCAGCGTCGTCGCGCCGATCTGCGTGAAGCCAAAGGTCATGCGGCGCGTGAAATTGGCCTGGTTGGTGGCGTAGTCGGCAAAGCGGTCGGTGGCGAGCGTGCCGGACTGGGCCAGCGCCGGGAAGCTGGTGGCATCCGTGCCCGTCTGCGCCATCAGCGCGGTGTGCGCCTGCGAGAAGGCCGCCGCCTTGAGCGTGGCGTTGGCCGGGTCCGCCAGGTTGGCTGCGGCCGCAGCAATGCCGATCATGCGGCCGGACATCACGTCCAGCGGCGAATGCATGCCGGCCAGGATGCGGTTCTCGCCCAGCTCCATCCCGCGCGCCACGATCTGCTGGAAGCGTTCAGGCACCAGATACGCCATCGCCACGGTATCGCGCACGGCTTCGGCCGAGTGGCCGCTGATGAAGCCGCCGTCGGTCGTGGGCGTCGGGCTCTCGGCCGGCACCAGCGTCGGCACGACGACAACGCTGCTGCTCCAGCGGTATGGCCGCGCGTATTTGTAGAAGCGCTTGGAAGGCTCGGTGGAAGCGTTGTTGCCCACCGTGTTGATCAGGTCGACGACCTTGCCGAAGGCGGTATTGCCGCCCGAGGTGCCCACGCCCGTGTTGTTGCCGCTGTCGTTGTAGAGCACCGTGGTCGCATCGGCCGGCACGGTGGTGATGGACGTGGTCTGCTGCGCCAGCGCGCGCCACGCGGTGGTCAGCGGCCCCATGCCGTCGCTCACGCTGTAGCCCTTGCCGCGGCGGTCGTCAAAGTACGCTGCGTCGGCCTGGGCCTGCGTGCGGTTGGTGGTGGCGTTCACCACGTACTGAACGTTTGCGTTCAAGACCGGCAGGTTGAGCTGCGTGCCACCAGCCGAGCCGTCGTTGGGCAGACCCGTCCACGTGGACGCGACCACCGCCGGGAACGAGCCATTGGCCGGCGCGCTCACCCCCGCATCCACGATTTCCGTGAGCGGCTGCCACAGGTCGAGAAAACGCGTGAACAGGCGCACACCGGCGTTGGTGCCGAGCGTGGCGTAGCGCGCATCGCCGCGCTGGTTGGTGGAGATGTTGTCGACGAACGCCGGTACGCCAGTGGCCACCGCCGCCGTGTCGACAAAGCCCGGGTCTGCCGGCGGCGCGGGAATGGCCTGGGTGGTGGCAACTGGCGTGCCATTGTTGGGCGTGTCATCACCGCCGCCGCACGCCGTAAGCGCGAGGGCGCCAAAAAGCGCAACGAGGCTGGAGCAAAGACGCGGGCGGGAAAATGCAGGGCGAGCGGTGAAGGACATGGTGCGACGGGCTTGCAACCCGAAGAGAGCGCTGGAAAGCCCAGCAGTCTCGGCACGCGCCGTGAAACAACGGTGACGTTTCGTTGACAAATCTGCGTGATCGGCGCTCTACATTGGGGCATTCCGCGTCATGACAGCGCTGACAGTGCGTTATGTCACAGGGTGATACAATCGCTGGCTGCACTTTTTGACTTTGGTGAAGCCTGGTCCGGGCAATCGCCGTCCCGTCGACCATGTCCGCATCACCTCTGCATCCCGCCCTGCGCCGCTGGCTCCACAGCTTCATTCCTGCACCCGTGACGGTGCGCTGGAGCGAGCGCGTCCGTTCCGCCGTTGGCGCACTCGTCGGCATCCTCTTTACCGGCACGATGATGAAGATGGTGCCGGGCGCTGCCACGCTGATCCCGCTGCTGGTCGCGCCAATGGGCGCCTCGGCCGTGCTGCTGTTTGCGGTGCCGGCCAGTCCGCTCGCGCAGCCGTGGTCGATCATCGGCGGCAACCTGGTGGCGGCCACCGTGGGCGTGACGTTCGCGCTGCTGGTGGATGATCCGGTGATTGCGTCTGCGCTGGCCATCTCGGCGGCCATTGCTGGCATGTTTGCGCTGCGCTGTGTGCACCCGCCCTCGGGCGCAGTGGCACTCACCGCCGTGATTGGCGGCCCGGCCGTGCATGCGCTGGGCTATCGCTTCGTGCTGGAGCCGATCTTGATTCAGTCAGCGCTGCTGCTGGTGGGCGCGCTGGTGTACCACGCGGCCACGGGCCACCGGTATCCGCACGCGCAACGCCTGCCTGCGGCTGAACGCCCGCCCACGACGGCCGGCTTCACCCGCGCCGACATCGTCGCCGCGCTGCGCCGCCAGAGCGAGCTGCTCGACATTGACCCCGAAGACATCGAGGCCGTGCTGCGCGAGATGCAGCTCCAGGCCTACACCCGCACGTTCCAGGCGCTCACCTGCGCCGACATCATGACCACGCCGGTGGTCACGGTCTCGGCCGGCACGTCGATCCCCCGCGCGCTGCAACTGCTGCGTCAGCATGGCTTCAAGGCACTGCCGGTGGTGGACGAAGGACGGCGCGTGGTGGGGATCGTCACGCGCGTCGACCTGCTCGGCCTGGCGCCGGCAGACATGCGCCAGACGCTGCGCCGCTGGTTCAGCATTGGCGCGCTCACGCCGCCGCGCGTGGCCGATCACATGAAAACGCGCGTGCAGACCATCGCAGCCACTGCGCCCATGTCGGATCTTGTGCCGATGTTTGCCAGCGCCGGCCACCACCACATTCCGGTGCTGGATACCGATGGCCGACTGGCCGGCATCGTCACGGAATCGGACTTGGTGGGCGGGCTGTACCGTCAGGCCAACATCGAGCCGCAGGTGGCCTGAACTGAACTGCCATCAAGCCGCATCCATCGGCAACTCACGAAAGACGCCAAGCTGTTCCGCCGCCACCGAATACGCCACCAGGCGCGGATAATCCGCCGCCGGCACGCGATCCGGCACCATCAGCTGGATGAAAGCCCAGGCCACGGCCACCGTGACGCCGGCCTGCGTCAGCTCGCCTGCGTCCACGGGTAGCGGCGCATCCTTCCACTCCGCTTCCAGCGCTTCCAGCGCCGCCAGCAATTGGCTGTGCACGCGCTCGACCCAGGGCCCGTGCACTTTCTCGGTCGGACGCAGGTTGTGTTCATAGACGATCTGCACCGCTTTTTCGCACGCGGCCAGCGCCAGGCCGATCACGCGCAGTGCGTGCTGGCGTTCGGCAATGGCGGCTGGCATCAGGCTGCGGCCCGCCAGCGCTTCTGCGTAATCGATGATGAGCGTGGAGTCGATCAGCACGGTGCCGTCGTCGCACACCAGTGTGGGCGCCTTGACGACCGCGTTGATGGCGCGGAACTGGTCGAAATGCCGGAAGACGGACACCGACGCGTGCTCGAACGGCAGCCCGAGCAGCTTGAGCGAAATGGCCGTGCGGCGCACGTACGGGGAATCAAGCATGCCGATCAACTTCATGAAAACTCCTGACGAGTGTGGGCGTGTGGTGGTGGGAAAACTCCGGTGCGAAGCGCGCGGCTGCGCGGGCACGGATGCACATGATAGACAGCCAGCGCGAAGCGTGCCGGACGCCTCAGGCACGTTTTCTGCGTGCGAAATGTCACTTTAAGCCGTCTGATGCCGACGCCGGCCGGCCTCCCCATTTTCTAGAATGACCGCGACTCGGCCGCATTGTGCTGCCCGCCACAGAGGAGACCTTATGCCGTTTCTCGCGCATCACCATGACTGCCTCGGGTGGAAGGGTGAGATGGCGCAGCGCGTGCTGGCATTTGATTGGGCCGCCACCCAGTTGGGCCCGATCCAGGACTGGCCGAGCAGCCTGCACGCCGCGGTGCAAATGGTGCTGGCATCGCCCGTGCCGCTGGTCATGATGTGGGAACGCCACGGCTACATGATCTACAACGACGCTTACGCCGAATTCGCCGGCGGGCGTCATCCCTATCTTCTTGGTTGCCCGGTGGAACTCGGCTGGCCCGAAGTGGCTGACTTCAACCGGCACGTCATGGATGTCTGCCTGGGTGGCGGCACGCTGTCGTACCGGGACAAGGAACTCGTCCTGCTGCGCAACGGCCGCCCGGAAGATGTGTGGATGGATCTCTACTACAGCCCGCTGCCCGACGACAACGGCCGCCCGGCTGGCGTGCTGGCCATCGTGGTGGAAACCACCGAGCGCGTGCAGACCGAGCGCGAGCGACAAGCCGCCGAACAGGCGCTGCGCCAGTTGACCGAAACGCTGGAGCAGCGCGTGGCCGATGCGCTGTCTGCCCGCGCCGAAGTGGAAGCGCAATTGCGCCAGGCTCAAAAGATGGAAGCCATTGGCAACCTGACCGGCGGCGTGGCACACGACTTCAACAACGTGCTCCAGGTGATTGCCGGCAACCTGCAGTTGCTTTCAGTCGAAGCCCCGGGCAACACGCGCGTGCAGCATCGGATTGCCGCCGCCACGCGGGCCGTGCAGCGTGGCGCCACGCTAGCCGCGCAATTGCTTGCCTTTGCGCGTCGCCAGCAGCTCTCGCCGGCGGTCGTCAACCCGACGCGGCTGGTCCAGGGCATGAGCGAGATGCTGCACCGCGCGCTGGGCGAAGCCATCAAGGTGGAAACGCGCCTGGCCGACGACTTGTGGAACGTGCAGGCCGACCGCAACCAGCTCGAGAACGCGCTGCTGAACCTCGCCATCAACGCACGCGATGCCATGCGCGGTGGCGGCATGCTGACCATCGCCGCCGACAACGTCACGCTCGGCAACAGACAAGCGCAAGGGCGCGACCAGCCCGCCCCCGGCGACTACCTCGTCTTCTCTGTCACCGACACCGGCGTGGGCATGCCGCCCGAAGTGGTCGAACACGTCTTCGAGCCCTTCTTCACCACCAAGCCCGACGGCCACGGCACGGGGCTGGGGCTGAGCATGGTGTTCGGCTTCGTCAAGCAGAGCGGCGGGCATATCGCCATCGACAGCACGGTTGGCCAGGGCACCACGGTGCAGCTCTACTTCCCACGCTGCACAGAGGCGGTTCCGGACGATGCCGTCGAGCTGCGCGACACCATCGTCACGCCCATGGGCGGGCGCGAGACCATCCTCGTGGTGGAAGACGATACCGACGTGCGCCTGACCGCCGTCGACATGCTGAGCCAGCTCGGTTACCGCGTGCTCACGGCAGCCAACGGCGAGGCCGCTCTCGAACTCATGAACAGCGACACGCCCATCGACCTGTTGTTTACCGACGTGATCATGCCGGGCTCCATCAAGGGCGGCGAACTGTCGATACGCGCCGCGCAACGCGTGCCGCCCCTGCCGGTACTGCTCGTCTCGGGCTACACGCGTGACGAGGTGCTGCACGACGGCCGGCTACCGCCCGGCGTGACGCTGCTCGGCAAGCCCTACCGACGTGACGACCTGGCGCGCATGGTGCGCAACGTGCTCACTGCCAGCCGCACCGCGCAGGCCCACGCGCAATCGGCATCGCCATCGGTAGGCCATGCCGTGGCGACGGACGTGTCACAACCACCTACGGTGCTGCTGGTGGAAGACGACACCGCCTCGCGCGAAGCCATGCAGGAGGTGCTCACCGCCTTTGGCCTGCAATGCATGGCCGCCGCCAATGCCGAAGACGCCCTTGTCCTTGCCCGCGCGCACCCCGTTCACGTGCTGCTGACCGACCTCACCCTGCCCGGCCAATCCGGCGCGGACCTCGCCCGCACGCTGCTGCGCCTGCAGCCGCAGATGGACGTGCTGCTGATGTCCGGCTACGGCACGGAGGCCGAGATTGGAGAGCCCATTGCCGGCGCACGCCTGCTCGGCAAGCCCATCGACCTGTTGACGCTGCGGCAGGCGCTGGTGCCCTGGCTAAGCGCCAGCATAAGTGCGGCCGACACGCAGGATGTGACGAACGCCGCATAATCGCAGCGCACTGTCACAAACGATCGCGCCCGCCCGTCTAGGGAGCATCATCCCTGGACGACACGCCCGCCATGACCAAGCCCAGCCCCGACCGCACCCTCCGCGCCGACAGCGAAGACACGACCTTCACCGCCGCCCGGCCCCGTCTCTTTGCGATTGCCTATCGCATGCTCGGCAGCCGGGCTGACGCGGAAGACGTGCTGCAAGACGCCTGGATGCGCTGGCACCAGACCGATCAGACCGCATTGCAATCGGCCGAGGCGTGGCTCGTGACGGTGGTCACCCGCCTGTCGATCGACCGCCTGCGCGCCGTCAAGACCGAGCGCGAAGCGTACGTCGGCTGGTGGCTGCCCGAGCCCCTGGTCGAACCGGAATCTGCCGCACCCACGCCCGAGGCCGCCGTGGAACTGGCGGGCGATTTGTCGATGGCCCTGCTGTGGGTGCTGGAGCGCCTGTCGCCCGAGGAGCGCGCGGCGTTTCTGATGCGCCAGGTGTTCGACCAGGACTACGCAGAGATTGCCGCCCTGCTGGGCAAAACTGAAGCCGCGTGCCGGCAGATGGTGCACCGCGCATCCGACCGCGTGCAGCAAGAGCGCCCGCGCTTTGATGTCGCGCCCGATGCGCATCGGGATTTGCTGGAGCGCTTTGCCGAAGCCTCACGCACGGGCCAACGCGACGCCATCCGCGCGCTGCTGGCAGACGACGCGCAACTGGTGGGCGATGGCGGCGGCAAAGTGCCTTCGTTCATGCGCATCATTCAAGACGCCGGCCAGATCACCAAGATCTACTGCGAGCTGGTGCGCGCCATGGGCGAGGTCCGCTACGTGCACGCCCGCGTGAATGGCGAACCCGGCCTGCTGCGCTACGTCAACGGCACGCTGGAATCGGCCCAGTCGTTCGTCATCGAAAACGGCCGCATCGTGGCCATCTACGTGGTGCGCAATCCGGACAAGCTGGCGCACATCGGCACTGCCGCATAAAAGAAAGCGAAGCATTTTTTTGGCCGGCTGTCACAACCCGGCTGCGCGGGGCGTCTTAAAGGTATGGAGCGACGCAAGGCACAAGCCAACGCCTGCCACAGCTCCTGGTGACCAACCCAAACCCTTTAGGAGCCTCTCATGTCGCAAGCCCCCCGCATCGCTTACTTCCAACTCGCACCGAAGGCGTTCAACAACCTGCTGAACCTGTCGAACGGCCTGCGCCGCGACTTGCTGGGCGCCAGGCTGGTCGACCTCGTGCTGCTGCGCGTGTCGCAAATCAACGGCTGCGCCTTCTGCATCGACATGCACTGGAGCGACCTCATCAAGATGGGCGAAGACCCGCGCCACCTGAACGCCGTGGCCGGCTGGCGCGAGGCCCCGTTCTTTACCGAGCGCGAGCGCGCCGCCTTGCGCTGGGCCGAGCTGGTCACCAACACCCCGCACAGCGATGCCAGCGACGAAGAGTTCGCCGGGCTGCGCGAGCACTTCAGCGATGAAGAGATCGCCGAGCTGAGCTTTGTGATCGTCACCATCAACAGCTGGAACCTGCTGAACGTGAGCCTGCGCAACCCGGTGCCGCTGAAGGCGCCCTATGTTGCAGCGGCGTAACAGGTACAGCGAGAAACCGCGCCAGTACGACGATCGCTGTACAGCAGCGCCTGCGCACACGCGTAGGCGCTGCACCTACAGGCTTAGCCGTGCAGGAAACGCACCATCAGCACTTCATCTGCATAGCCGGTGGTGGACTTGAGCGCGCGCGGCTCGACGCCGTAGGTTTCAAACCCGCAGCGCTCGTACAGCGCCAGCGCCGCATCGTTGCCCTGCACCACCGACAAGGTGAGCTGCTGAACCAACCCCGTTGCCGCCGCCACGATGCGCTCCACCAGCGCCACGCCCACGCCGCGCCCTCGCGCTGCCGGCGCCACGTAAAAGCCCCACACAAAACCCTTATGCGCAAGCTTCGCCAGCGTCTGCTGCTTGAAGCCCGCCATGCCGACGATGCGCGCGTCGCCGCCGTCTCCCTCATAGGCGCCCAGCACAATGGTGGTGGCCAGCCGCTCGGCAAAGGCTTCCATCGAGAGCCCGACTTCAGCCTCGTAGGTTGAGCCGAATGCATCGGGGGCATCCTTGAGCGCAGCCAGACGAATGGCGCAGTAGTCCGCCACATCGGCCGCATTGGCGGAAGAGAGCTGGCGGATCACGACGGCTTGGTTATTCGGGCTGGCATTGGACATGGCTGGCAGCGCGTGGGGCAAGAAGCGGACGAGAGCCGCCAGTATCGCGCCAATCACATGCACGAGACCTACAGCGCAGCCTCCGTCCATGAAGCCGAGGGCGTTGTCCGTCAATTGGCCTATGTCGGCGTGCGAACCCGGGTACCTATGCTTCGAGGAAACGCGAGTCAACAAACCGCGACAACCAGAAACGGGGGAAGCCATGGCCGAGCTTTTGATCGCCCACGCGCAACGCAGCAACAGCGCACACACACAGCCGACACCGGCACCGATCCCACCCGACGCTCCCAGGCACACACGTGGCATGCACGGCGCCGCGCTGGTGATGGCCGCCGCGCTGTCGCTCGGGCTCACCGCCTGCGGTGGCGGCGACGATGCAACCGCCACGACCCCACCGACGAATAACAACACGCCCGCGCCATCGCCTACGCCGTCACCCACACCGGCCCCTGCGCCTGCCCCGGCAACTTACTCCGTGGGTGGCACCGTCAGTGGCCTGGCCACGGGCAAATCCGTCACGCTGCTGGACAACGGCGGCGATGCGATTGTCGTCAATGCCAACGGCAGCTTCAACTTTCCGACCAAGCTCGCGCAGGGCAAGCCCTATGCAGCCACGGTCGGTACGCGTCCGTCGGGTGAGAACTGCACTGTCACCAACGGCAGTGGCATTGTGGGCACCAGCAACGTGACCACCATTGCGGTGGCCTGCGCGCCGCGGCCGCTGTTCGGCTATGCGGTCAACTCGAACGACGGCACGATCTCCGCCTTCACGCTGGACCTGACCACCGGCATGCCCACGGCCATTGGTGCATCGGTGCCTGTGGGGCAAGGGCCGCTGTCGCTGACCATCGACCCGGCGGGCAAGTACGTCTACGTGGCCAACGCCATCGACAACACCGTCACTACGCTCTCCATCAATGCCGATACCGGGCTGCTCACGGTCGTGGGTTCTGCCACGCCAACGGGCATGCAGCCGTACAGCATTGCGCGCACGCCCAACGGCAAGTTCGCATACACGAGCAACTATGGAGACAACACGCTGTCGGCGTTCTCCGTCAACACGGGCACCGGTGCGCTTACCGCCCTCGCGCCCATCACGGCCGGGGCCAACCCGTACACGATCGCCATCAACAGCGCAGGCACCTTCGCCTACGTGGTGAATGCCAACAGCGGCGCCACGCCGGGCACGGCCATGGCGTTTGCCATCAACACCACCACGGGCGCACTCACGCAGGTGGGCACCACGGTCAACACGGGCAATACGCCTCAGTTCATCGCGGTCAACTCGGCAGGTACCTACGCCTACGTGACCAACGCCGCAGACAACACCATCAACGTCTACAGCATCAGCAACACCGGCGCGCTCACCGCATCGGGCACACCGGTGGCGGCAGGCACCAACCCGTACTACATCGCCATCGCACCGTCGGGCGGCTTCATGTATGTGACCAACGTGCTGGCCAACACCGTCAGCGTCTTCAGCATCAACCCGGCCAACGGCGCGCTCACGCTGGTCGACACCACGCCCACCGGCAACGCGCCCGTGACCGTGCTCGTGAACCCCGCCGGCACCTTCGCCTACGTGGTCAACGCCGTAGACAACCGCGTCAGCGCGTACAGCATCAACAGCACCACCGGCAAGCTGACCGCCGTGGCAAGCGGATCGGCTGCCACCGGCAACATCCCACGCGGGATGGCGATTGTGGCGGTGCCTTGAGGGTGAGCTGAATCGGTTTGCGCGAATGCAAAGCCCCTCGCGATGGCGAGGGGCTTTTTTTGTATTCCGGCGTTCACCCATTGGGCCCTGCAGCGCCTGAAAGGTGCTATTTCTGCGGTTTATTAACACCTCTTAATCCAGCCCAGTGCGCGATTCCAATACCATCGCCTAGCCCAGACCGGCGGCACCTCGAATGACGCTTCATTTGAGTGATGCGAGAACACCGGCAGAGCGCGTTCGCGATACCGCCGCCCATCGTGTTGACCCCACTCGACGACATGGGCGCGACGCCGCCCAAGGAACCGTAACGTGGCCAACAGCATCCTCCAGGAACTGGCACAAAGCATGGCGGCACGCCCGAGCCCCCAGCGCACTGCCCTGGCCGACGCCACCACGCTCCAACACCTGGGGGACCACCTGTTTGCGCAAGTGGACCCGCTGCTCGACGGCCCACCGCCATCGTCACTGTGGGTACTGATCAGCCCGCAGATCACGGACCCGCTTGCGAACGCACGCCGTCGCAGCGAAGCAGTACCGTTACCCATCGCGCCTGACATCATGCGGCCCGAGCAGCGCCCTTACCTGCTCCCGCTCGGCGGCTTCGGTCGCGATGACACGATCGATTTCACGCTCGACCTCGCCTGGGCCGAAGCCACCCGCCATCCCGACAGGGAGACCCGGGGCTCATCGGTTTGCGCATGGCTGGTCTTTCCGGCAGAGCAGGCTCGACACGTTGCGCACGAGATGGCGATGCAGACCAAGCACCGCTGGCCCGGATCACACGCACGCTATCTGCGCCTGTGGGACCCGCGCGTATTTGAACTGCTCACCGGCTTGGGCGATGCCGAACCACTGGTGCGCTACGCAGCCAGCACCAACGGCGTGTGGTGGCTGAACCGTGCAGGCGCGTTGCAGCGCTACCCAGCGCCGGCACCGACTACGCCCTTGGCCGACGCAACATGGCCGGAGACCGCCAAGGCGATGCTGCGCAACAGCGGCACCATCAACGCCGTACTGAACGCATTACAGGACGCCGAACACAACGTCGTGCAGCCTCCATTGGCCGCCGCCATTCTGTCGTTGCTCGAACGCGCAAGCAGCGCGTGGAGCCTCACCAACGAGCTCGACCGCATCATCTACGCCTTGTACGGCGTTCTGATTTCCCCGCAGTTCGATCAAGACACCAACGTGCGCGAGGCCATGCTCGCCGCGCGTGCCCAGGGTGACTCACCCATCGCGGCACTCGCCGGCTTCGACGCAGCGTTCTGGGAGCGACACAGCCATGCCTGACCACGCCAAGCTGCAAAAGGCCATCGCAGCGGCCAAAGAGAACAATCTGCCAGTGCAGCCGCCCGAGTGCCCGAGTTGCGACAAGTCGGGCCTGACGATGCTCGTGACGCTGTACGCTGCCCTGCCGCCACAGTACTTTCGGCCAGGAGAGTCCGACTGGATACAGGAAGCTGGCATGCTCGATCAGCAGGGCTACCTTGCCGGCCGGCCATTGCAAGCATCGCAATATGTGCTGCGCCGCATGCGCGCCGGGTGGCTCTATGTCTACTATCCGGAAGACCCCTCGTGGGAAATCTACACCGTGCAGCCCGATGGGCGTATGCAACGCATGGCGCCGGACTTGGCCGGGGCAATGGGCGGTCATCCTGCAACATGCTCCCGCTTGGCCAACACCCCGGATGCACTGCTGCTCACCATCGCCGAGCCAACGAGGCGTCCTACCGCCTGGATCGGCTTCTCGGATGCACGCTGGACGAAGCGCGTGCGCGACAACGTGGCCAAGGACCCCGCTGCCTTCCACATGAAGAAGATCATGCCGAAGAAGGTGTGCGAGTCGACCGTGATGGTCAACATGGGACCGTTGAGCCTGATTGGCGACGGCGTGCTCAAGAACCAGGTGATGGGGTTCCAGCAGCGCGTTGATCGTCGCACCTTGCTGGTGGAGGCTTACAGCCGGCCCACGCCGTGCACGGAAGCCTCGCTCTTGAACGTCATGAAGCGCAACAATGCTCCGTACAAGATTGAGGGGCTTCTTTTGCCGCTGGAAGATGACATTGGCATCGCCACGCAGTTGAACTACTACCGCAACTGCGCGCTGGCCGACATCATGGGGAATACGGACGGGAAAGGAAAACCGTACACCGATGCTGAGCGCGATCTGATGGCAACGGCGGGATTGATTGAAGGCACACCGTTCGGCGAACAGAAAGAAAAAGTCGAGAGCAAGCTGAACAAGGACAACTACGCCAACTACCTCTCCAAGTATCGCCGTTGCACCGACGCCGCTGCCGACTTCGACAAGCGATCCGCCGACTACGTTGCCTGGATGCAGTTCCTGCCGGCACGGCGCCACCCGGATGTATTCGACGCCAAGGACACGACGATGGCCGCACACCTGGGCCATTGCGTTGCCAACATGTTTGAAGGCTGCGGCATCAACAACGACGAATTCCAAAAAATTTTGCTGCCGCAACTCAAGCTCGACACCGTCGACAGCAAGCGGCTTTTCTGGAGAGGCGTCGCCGCTAATCAGGAAGACCTGCTCGACAAGCTGCTGCCTCACAAGGGAAAGGTTGGCGAAGGCAGCAAGATGTACATTGAGGCGCGCGATCAGATTGCCTATCTCAAGGA
The DNA here is from genome assembly GCF_000607165.1 of Ralstonia pickettii. Lineage (GTDB taxonomy): Bacteria > Pseudomonadota > Gammaproteobacteria > Burkholderiales > Burkholderiaceae > Ralstonia > Ralstonia holmesii. The sequence continues at coordinate 138,450 of NZ_JFZG01000008.1, forward strand.
AATACGCGAGCTCAAGAACGAAGCCGCACATCTGAACTCGGAAAACGCAAAGCGCCTGATGCAAGTCGTCAGTGGTCGCATGCGCCAGTTGCTCAAGGCGGACCCCAAGCTGTATCGGCAGACATTCCGGCGTATTCAGGCCGCCGCATTGACTGCGGAAGACGTGGCCATCCTGCAGGTCAAGGTCAAAGGCGGTGCAGCGGGTTTCCTTGCCCACTTGCGACGCGCCAATGGCGACGGCAAAGGCCTGAGCGTCGGCACGACCAAAACGGCCTACAACCGTCCGCTTCCCGCAGAAACGCTGCCCGACAACCTGAAGGGCAAACCCGGCGGCAAGGTGATGACGACGGTACCCAAGACGGCCAAGCAACTCGACGAGTACCTGGAGGTGCTTGGAGAACAGTGGCCCAAGGGCAAACCTATGCCGGCGCAGTTTGGCAAGGTGGCCGAACTGGCAGACGCAACGCATGCAATACCCGAGAGTGAAATCCTGAAGTTTGAGGAAGCGCCCTCGTTGAAAGGCGTCAAGGGTTACGGGGCATTCTCTGCGGGCCTTGCGGCGTTGCGGATCTCTTCGCTGGGTCAGAGCCTGAATGAGCTTGGCGTGGATATCAGCGAGGCTCAGCATGGAGATGCCAACTGGGGGCGTCTAGTCAAAGACATATCGGAAGCTTCGGCATCTGCGGTCGCCATCTGGCAGGCGAGCTATGAACTCCGATATGTGGCCAGCCAGATCGCCAACAAAGGGGTCAAGACGGCGGAGTTCTATCGACTGACCGCCGCTGCAGGCCGGCTGGTGATGGCCGTTTCCATCATCGAAGGCAGCCTGGGCATCTGGGATGCGACCAAGCTTTGGAAAGAAGGCGACCACGGCGCCGCCAGGGCGAAGACCGCTTCCGGCGTGGCCGGCATCGCCAGCGGCGTTGCCTACTACGCCTACACACGCATGGTGGCCAAGGCGGCGTTGGAGGGTCTGGCCAAGCGCGCGGCAACTACGGCCGCAGGCGAAGTTGCCGCCGGCTTGGCTGTGGCGGGAGAAACCGCGGCAGTGGGCGCGGAAGTCTCTGCTGAAGTGCCCCCGGTTGCCATGTGGATCGGCATCGCCTCCGGCGTGTTGACCGTAGCGTCGTGGGGCTTCGGCTTCTGGTCGGACCACCTTGTCACCAGCCCGTTTGCAAAATGGGCCGACCGTAGTTTGCTCGGCGTCCGTTCGCACGACTGGGGGCGCCCCTATTCCAGTACGCGCCAGCAACTGGACGCGCTGCTACGCCTGTTCTACTCGGTCAAACTCGAGAAGGCCTCGGCATTTGGAAACCCCGACGCCATCAAGATCGAGATTCCGGTGTTTGGCGATGCCACCGAAATGGACATTCAGATCAAGGCACCGAAGTCTTCCGGGCACGGCGTGATAGCCCGATATCTGCTCAATGGCACAGGGCGTTCCAAAGTGACCGCCAAGGAATTCCATCTGGAAAACGTGATCCACACTGAAGCCTCCAAGCAGGTGCATGCCCGCGCCAGTGTGGAAGGCGAGGGGCTCTCCATCCTGATCTGGTTTGGTGGAGGCGACAACTATGAAGCCGGCCGATGGAAGAATGCCATCACAGACGTGCTGGTGCCCGGCGCCGGCCTCTTCCGGACAGGCAAGGCACTCATCCAGGGCGTGCCCGACGCGGAGGTACAGTACTGGCCCAATCGTGCCGCATACAAAGATTTCGTCGTGGACGGCCGTTCCGCTGACGAGGTCGCTGAAGCCCAGGAGAAGGAGCCCGCCCATGGTTGAGAGGTGGCATGCGTAACCCGTCTCACCTGTCGCCGCATCAGCCGTCGCCCTCCAGCGCAGCTGGCGGCGCCGAAGCGTTGCTGCAAGGTGAGTTGCCCCAGCATAGCGATGCGGCGCCCGAGCCGCCCCCGCGCAGCATCATCAAGCTCGATACGCGCTCCATGGTGTGGGCCTATGACGAGATCGCGTCCGATGTTGAAGCGCTCAGCCCGTTCATGGCGCTCGCGCTGTTGTTCGGGTTGTCCGTTCTTGTGCCGATGACGGTGCTTGGGTTCTTTGAAAAAAACCAGCCGCTGTCCGGGCAGATCGTCACGGGCGTGATATCGGCCGTACTGATTCCGGCGTGCCTTGTCGGCATCGTGTACCTGCTCAAGATCAGCCTGTTCAGCCGATACGCAAATCTGCATTTCAACCGCAGGACGCGCAGCATCTACACACAGGAAGGCAAGGCGGCCGTCCGGCTCGACTGGAACCATGTGCGCCCATTTGCGTCAGCCGTGCCCGGCCCGTTGACCATGGGTGCAACCCCGGCCTGGGCGTTGGTGCTAGTGGAATTCAGTACCGGGCCATCCCCCCGGCCGATACAACGTATGCGTGTGCAGGGCATCCTCCCCAGCCGGGATGCATGCCAGCGCCTATGGGAACTCATTCGCCGCTACATGGACGAGGCGCCCGAGGCGCTCCCCGAACTTGAGGTCGTGCCCGGCGGACGCACGTGGCAGAACGCCTTGCTGGACTTCGGACCGATGCGGGAAATCAGCCCCACCGACTCGTCAGAAGACATTGCGGCGGGCGTCATCGGCCGCCTGCGCAAGCGTAACTGGTGGCCGGCCATCGGACCATTCCGCATCTTCTGGTGGATCATCTTCTGGCCCGGACCGCTGTCGACCATTCTGTACGAACGATTCCGTCGCGAAGCACAGTTACCCACAGCGTGGATAGCCGATGAAGCGCCCACCGCCGATGAAGCCAATCCATACCGCATCCGCAGCAAGGCGCCTCACGAGCGCGCGGGACGCCGCAAAGCGACCTGGATCATCGGCATCGTATGCACCGTGTGCATCGCGCTGGGCGCGAGCGCTTGGGCATTCGCATTCCACATTGCCTTCCAGTCGTTTCTGATCGACATCTGGGGCGAACTCTTTCGCAAACTCTAAGAACACACCCGACACAACACCATGGACGCGCTTTCCAACCCACCCTCCCGCCAACCCCTGCGCCGGTACAGCGCCGTTGTCGCCCTGCTGCTCATCACCGGCGGTCTGTGCCTCGCGCTGGGCCAGTCCAAAGACATCGGCTGGCTGGCCGCGCTGAACTGGCATCTCGGTTATGACGCTGCGGGCACTGCGTTGCTGTGGCTGGGCGGGTTGTTGATGCTGCCGCAACTCGCTTACTCGCTATGGGTGACGCGCGGGCCGGGAGTGCGCGGCGGGATGTATCGGCAGGTTGGTGTTGCGCTTGCTGCCGCAGTGGCGCTGCTGGTGCTGGCCATCGCGCCGGACAACGTGAGCATTGAGCACGTTCACCTGAGAGACGCTGCAAACAACACGAGCGACGAACCGAAGCCGGTTGGCACCACGCAAGAGACTACGTACGCGTTCCACGGATTCCGGGCCCTGCCCGGCCCCCGCATCGAGCGGAATGCGGCTTCCGCACCGGTTGAGTCCGTTGAGGGCAGGCCGAGCCGCGTTGTCTGGCGCGGCGATCACACCGCCCTGCTGGGCACGCTGGACACATTTGAAGCCTACGCCCCGGACGATGCCCAAGCGCAGGGCTATGAATGCCTGGTACGGACGCAGCGCTACTTCGGCCCGTTTTCGGTACTGCGTCTGTCCAACGTGCGGGACACGGCAGAGGCGGCCGCCCGGCCGGAATGCAACCCGCTCGGGCGCGCCCAGTAGCGCCATCCCAGCCGCGGTGGGTGCAGCCGCTGGCCGTGGCCTTCTTGTTGCGGGCGCACGCGGTCGCCCGCAACAGGCTCACACGTCGATCGCCGAGGTGGAGTTCACCTTGCGGCGCAGCTCGTACTTCTGGATCTTGCCTGTCGACGTCTTGGGCAGCGGCCCGAAGAACACCGCTTTGGGCACCTTGAAGCCGGCCAGCAATGTCTTGCAATGCGCGATCAGGTCTTCTGCGGTGGCGGTGGCGCCGTCTTTGAGTTCAACGAAGGCGCACGGTGTTTCGCCCCACTTGGCGTCGGGCTGGGCGACCACGGCGGCAGCCAGCACGGCGGGGTGGCGGTACAGCGCGTCTTCCACCTCGACGCTTGAGATGTTCTCGCCGCCGGAGATGATGATGTCCTTGCTGCGGTCCTTGATCTTGATGTAGCCGTCGGGCATGCAGACGCCCAGGTCGCCGGTGTGGAACCAGCCGCCGGCAAAGGCCTCGCGCGTGGCCTTCTCGTTCTTGAGGTAGCCCTTCATGCAGATGTTGCCGCGGAACATGATCTCGCCAATGGTCTCGCCATCGGCCGGCACGGGCTGCATGGTTTCCGGGTTGAGTACCGCCACCTGCGATTGCAGGTGGTACCGCACGCCCTGGCGCGCCTTCATCGTGGCGCGGTCGTGCTCGGGCAGCGTGCGCCATTCGTCCTGCTCGGCACAGACGGCGGCGGGGCCGTACACCTCGGTCAGGCCGTAGACGTGCGTCAGCTCGAAGCCCATGGCTTCCATCTGCGCCAGCACGGCCGCCGGCGGCGGTGCGCCCGCCACCATGCCGCGCACCGGCCCGCGCAAGCCCTCGCGCCAAGACGGCGGCGCGTTCACCAGCGCGGTGTGCACGATGGGCGCTGCGCAGTAGTGCGTCACGCCCTCGTCGCGCATGAGGTCGAACACCAGCTTCGGCTCGAACTTGCGCAGGCAGACGTTCACGCCCGCGCGCGCCGCGATCGTCCACGGAAAGCACCAGCCATTGCAGTGGAACATCGGCAGCGTCCAGAGATAGACCGGATGCTTGGGCAGATCCCACTCCAGGATGTTCGATACCGCGTTGATGGTGGCGCCACGATGGTGATAGACCACGCCCTTCGGGTCACCCGTGGTGCCCGAGGTGTAGTTGAGCGCAATCGCATCCCACTCATCGGCCGGCATCTGCCACGCATAGTGCGGGTCGCCCGAGGCGAGGAAGGATTCGTAATCGGTGTCGCCAAACGGCTCGGCCTGCGGGCCCAGGGCATCGTTCACGGCAATCACTTTCAGGCCGGGAATCTCCAGCGCCATCTGGCGGGCCACGTCGGCAAACTCGGTGTCGGCCAACAGTACACGGGCTTCGCCATGGCGCAGCATGAAGACGAGGTTGGCGGCGTCCAGGCGAATGTTGAGCGCGTTGAGCACGCCGCCGGCCATCGGCACCCCGAAATGTGCCTCCACCATGGCCGGTGTGTTCGGCAAGAGCGCCGCCACCGTATCGCCACGGCCGACGCCGGCCAGCGCCAGCGCACTGGCCAGGCGGCGCGCGCGCACATAGGTGTCGCGCCAGTTCTGGCGCACGGCGCCGTGCACGATCGCCAGACGGTCACCATAGACGTCTGCCGCGCGGGCAAGAAATTCGATCGGGGTGAGCGGGACGAAGTTGGCCGCGTTGCGGGCCAGACCGCTATCAAAATCCGTGGGCATTGCTGTGTCTCCGTGCGCCGGGCGCTGTTGCTTTTTGTTGGGCAACGCTATCATCTGCTAGCTTCCGCACTCTGTCACTTGGATGACAAACCGCCCGGAAACCCGCGCCACACCAAGGCTGACGGGTTTCTTACAAAGCGACGGCAGAGCCCCACGCGCCCCCGCCACCCTTTGACCGAGTGCCCACGCCTGCCATGAACGCAACCCGCGCCCCCACGCCCGCCACACAACTGGAAGGCCATGCGTGGTTCACCGCGCTGGCGCCTGAACACCAGGCCCTGGCCGCGCGAGAAACCGTGCTGCAGGCATTCGAGCCCGGCGCCTTCATTGCCCGGCGCGGTGAGCCGTCTCGCTACTGGATCGGCGTCGACACCGGCCTCATCAAGCTGGCGGTGTACACCTCCGACGGGCGCGGCTGCACGTTCTCGGGCGTGCCCGCGGGCGGCTGGTGCGGCGAGGGCAGCGTCATCAAGCGCGAGGACCGCCGCTATGACGTGATCGCCATCCGCGCCTCGCAAGTGCTGCTGGTGCCCGAACCCGTGTTCAACACGCTGCTCGCCCAGAGCCTGCCCTTTGCCAGCTTTGTCGTGCGCCAGCTCAACGAGCGTATGGGCCAGTTCATTGCCACCGTGCAGAACGACCGGCTGCTGAGCGCCGATGCGCGCGTGGCGCAAGCGATTGCGCAGTTGTTCCACCCCGCGCTGTACCCGCGCACGAGCACCGTGCTGGAACTGTCGCAGGAAGAGATCGGGCTGCTGACGGGACTGTCGCGCCAGCGCGTCAACCGCGCGCTGCAGCGTCTGGCCGAAGGCGGCATGATTGCGCTGTCATACCAGACCATCCGCGTGACCGACCTTGAGCGGCTGCGGCTCTTCGGCTTGTCGGAGCTGTAAGCGCCGCCGGACTCTGTCACCCGAGCGACATTGCCCCTGTTGCGCGCAGTCTTAGAATCCTGCGACAGTCGCGCTTCACCCGCCGCCTTATCGGTCAGCCATGCCACTCATCAGCCGTGCCCATGTCCGTCTCTCGCGCCTGCGCTTTCCGTTTGCGGTGCGCGTGCAGGCCGAGCTGGGCAGCGCGTGCCTGCGCGATGCCAATGGGCGGCGCGAAGTGCGCCCGGGTGACCCCTTTGTGGTGCCTGCCTTCGCGCATTTCGGCTGCGAGATACCGGGCACTGTGTGGCAGCCATGCGCCATCAGCTTCAAGGCCGTGCCCGACGCAGGCTGCCCCCGCATGGCCGCCATCCAGCATGACAAGCCCTGGGCACGCGCACTGGCCACGCTGGTGTTCGAACACCCCGCGCAGGCATGGAAAGCGGACTTGCTCAGCGAGTGCTGGCAGGCCTGCCCGCGTCAGGTGCGTGCGCGTCTGTTTGCTGAAGGTGAAGCGCTGCATGCCCTGGTGCGCGAGCAACGCGCCGCGTGGGCGCTGTACCAGTTGGCGCTGATGTGCGGCAATGCCGAGCCCGAAGGTGAAGCCGAAGCGCTGCATGCGGTGGCCCGGCGGGCCGGCCTGCGCAACGTACGCACCTTGAATGAAACATGCGCAAGCCTGTTCGGAGTGGAGCTGGGCGCCCTGCTGGCGCGCAACGCAGATTCGGCCTGCGGTGCGGTGCACGGTAGCGCCGCCCCATTGGAGCGGTGGGCGCAGCCGCTGGCGATGGCCGTTTAAGCGCTGCGCCGCAACCGCGGCATCAATCCAGGATCACCCCGCTTCGCACGCCCGCACGTGGCGGCAGGCTGGGCTCGCCAAGCATGTCGCGCACGGCGTCTTCAATCGTGTTGGAGAGCGCGTTGAGCGCGAGGTCGTTGTCTTCCGTGCCGAACGGGTCTTCGAGCTGCGAGGCAATGGCCTCGTGCGCCATGAAGGTGTACGCCACGAACACCGCAAACACGGGCGTGAAGCTGCCGATGCTTTCCACCAGCCCGAACGGCAGTGCCGCGCAGAAGAAGTACACCGTGCGGTGGATCATGACGGAGTACGCAAACGGCAGCGGCGTGCCGGCAATGCGCTCGCACCCGCCGATGCTGTTGGACAGCTCGTTCAGGTTGCGATCGAACGCCAGGGCGGCATACCCATCGAGTGCGCCGGCTTGCGCGCGACGCTGCACCCATTCACTCAACCACTGCACAATGACGATGGGCCGGTAGCGCGAGGCCATCACGCGTTCGAGCAACGGCGCAGGCAGGCGCGCGGCGAGGTCTTCGCGCGCATCGGTGTGGCGCAACTGATGGCGCAGCGCGTGCGGCAGCGCACCGAGCACCTGCGCGAACTCGCGCACGTCGGCATCGGCCACGGCACCGTTCATGCCATTCGGGCCATCGCCACGCGGCAACGTCAGTGCCTGGCGCGTGAGTGAGCGCGCCGTGTTGAGCAACTGGCCCCAGAGCTTGCGCGCCTCCCAATAGCGGTCGTAGCTCGCGTTGTTGCGAAAGCCCAGGAACACCGCCAGCGCAATGCCGACGAGCGAGAACGGCGTCGTGCTCAGGTTGACCGAGATGGGCAGCAGGTGCGCATGCACCGCAATGGCCACCAGCGACACGAAGAAGATCAGGAACAGGCGCGGCAAAAGCTGCGGCAGCACCGAACCGCGCCATGCCAGAAGCATGCGGAACCAGTGCAGATGGGGGCGGACAACCATGGGGAGGGTGAGGCGGGAGCTGGAGTGGCTGCGATTATCGCAGAGCACCCCGGGCGTCTGACACCCGTGTTGGGGTGCATTTACGCTACGTGCGGCTCGGCGCCGAGTTGCGCGGCGCAATGCCGGGAGGCGCGCGCCAGCATCACGGCGGATGCATTGCCTGCACGCAGGACATGCCCTGCGGCGGCAGGCAGTATTTTATGGTTCGATTATTTTCAAATACCGATCAACCAAGATTTTAAAAACCCAGCGCATCGAACATACAAAACGCAAATCGGCGCAAAACGAACGCTCTCGTTTTACGCCAACCTATGCGGAACCCCCCTTTTCAGGATTCCGCACGATCAAGCCTGCAGAAAATCAGTTGGTGGCGGTGTAGCCGCCCTTGGTCCAGCTGTTGCCGTCCCAGCACCACTCGGTGGTATTGCTGCCGCTGGTTGCATACACGCGGATATGGATAGCGCTGCCGACCAGCCAGCTGGTGACGGAGACGTTATCGCCGGGCTCGTTGAAAGCGCCCGTGTACCACCCCTTCCCGTCATAGCAACGCTCGGTGATCTTGCCACCATTGGCCGTGTACACACGGATCGACGGCACTGTCCCCCACGACGTGGCAGCGGTCTGAACGTTCGACATGTTTTATCTCCAGAATGTGATTTCAATATCAACGCAGCAAATGCGGTGCGATTTTCACGGCATTTACTTCGGCCCAAATTCAGGGCTTCGGTAGCATAAGCAAATAAAATTCCAGCCGCCGCTGAGATATATGAAGTACAGATGGAGAGAAAACTTACTGAACAGATTACCGATTTGGCGCCCTAACCATTATGTTGAGCGCACCAACAAAATAGTCAGAAGGCACCAGGTGGGACGATTAGAAACGGCCTAATCCTAAATGGCTGCAAGAGGTGGCATAGGGCCGCCTACTGCACCGCCCCAATGAACGCTGCCAGCTCCGCCGTCTGGGGGTTGGCAAACACCTCCTTGGCCGGCCCGCTTTCATGGATCAGCCCCTGATGCATGAACACGAGCTGATCGCCCACGTCACGCGCAAAGCGCATCTCGTGCGTGACCATGATGAGCGTCATGCCTTCGGCCGCCAGTTGCTTCACCACGGCCAGCACCTCGTTCACCAGTTCAGGGTCCAGCGCGGAGGTGATCTCGTCGCACAGCAGCACCTTGGGCTGCATGGCCAGCGCCCGCGCAATGGCCACGCGCTGCTGCTGGCCGCCGCTGAGCTGGTCTGGGTACGCATCGAACTTATCGGCCAGGCCGACCTTGACGAGCATCTGCCGGGCGAGGTCGTTGGCATCGGCTTTCTTCATGCCCTTGACCACCACGGGCGACAGCGCCACGTTTTCGCCCGCCGTCAGGTGCGGAAACAGGTTGAACTGCTGAAACACCATGCCCACGTTCAGGCGCAGCGCGCGCAGTTGCGCGGGCGTGGCCTGCGAGCCCTTGAGCACCGCGTTGTCGACAACGATCTGGCCGTCGTCGATGGCCTCCAGCCCGTTGATGGACCGCAGCAGCGTGCTCTTGCCCGAGCCGCTGCGCCCGATGATGGCGACCACCTGGCCGCTTTCAACGCGCAGGTCGACGCCCTTGAGAACGTGGTTGTTGCCGTAATGCTTGTGTACGGCGCAGAGATCAACGAGCGGCATAGAGCTTCTTTTCCAGATGAGAGGCACAGAGAGACAGCGGCCAGCACAGCGCGAAGTACGCAACGGCCACCAGCCCGTAGATAAGGAACGGCTGGAAGGTGGCATTGGCCAGCACCGAACCCAGCTTGGACAAGTCTTCAAACCCGATGATGGAGGCCACCGCCGTGCCCTTGACGATCTGCACGGAGAAACCCACGGTGGGCGCAATCGACAGGCGCACCGCCTGCGGCAGCACTACGTGACGCATCTGTTGGAAGTAGCCCATCGCCAGGCTGGAAGACGCCTCCCACTGGCCGCGCGGGATGGCCTCCACACAGCCGCGCCACACCTCGGCCAGATAGGCGCTGGTGTATAGCGTCAGGCCGATGGCGGCGGCAGTCCAGGGCGACATGTCGAACCCCGCCATGGACGCACCAAAGAACACGATGAACATCTGCATGAGCAGCGGCGTGTTCTGAAAGAGCTGGATGTAAGCCTTGCTCACGCGCCGGAGCGTGGCGTTGCGGCCCACGCGGGCAAACAGCACCACCAGGCCGGCCGTGCCGCCCAGCGCAAAGGCCATGAGCGACAGCATGAGCGTAGCGAGCAGCCCTTCCCCCAGCTTGAGGAGAATGGGCAACAGAGGGATGTCGGAGATCATGCTGCACTTCCGGTGGTGGTCGCTGCGTTGGTGGTGGCAAGCGGTGCTGCCGATGCTGCAGGCGCGCGACGCCCCACGACAAAGCGCTGCCCGATCCAGGCCAGCAACTGACGCAGCAACAGCGCCAGCGCAAAGTACAGCGCCGTCACCACCAGGTAGGTTTCAAACGCGCGGAAGTTGCGCGACTGGATGAAGTTGGCGGCAAAGGTCAGATCCTGTGCGGCAATCTGCGAGACGACCGACGTACCCAGCATCACGATCACGATTTGGCTGCTCAGCGCCGGCCACACCTTCTGCAACGCCGGGCGTAACACCACATGCCGGAAGATGGCCCAGCGGCTCATTGCCAGCGCATTGGCTGCTTCCAACTGGCCGCGCGGCGTTTCTTGAATGCCCGCACGCACGATCTCGGTGATGTACGCACCCAGGTTGACCACCGCCGTGAGCAACGCCGCCTGCCATTCGTTGATCTGCACACCCAGCGAGGGCAAACCGAAGAACACGAACATCAACTGCACCAGGAACGGCGTGTTGCGGATGCCCTCCACATACACCTTGAACAGCGCATTGAACGGAGCGATGCGCCAGGCGCGGCACACACCGCCGGCAATGCCGATGGCGCCACCGAGCACCGCGCCCGCCGCCGTGAGCGCGAGCGTAAAGGCCGCGCCCTGCGCGAGCTGGCCGCTGTAACTGAAGACAGCGCCAAAGTCGAATTGATAAGCCATGGAGGTCATCCGTGGCCCGGCACACCTAAGCGCGCGCCGGGCCTGTGTTGCGAAGGCGTGCGCGGTTCTTACATCTTTGCCGGCAGCGGCATCTTGATCCAGCGCTGCGACAGATCGTTCAGGCGGCCGTCCGTCTTCAGCTTGGTAATGATGGCGTTCACCTTGTCCAGCAGCGCGGGCTCGCCCTTGGCCACCCCCACGTAGCACGGCGTGTCTTCCACGGGGAACTTCACGTCGAGCTGGCGCAGCTTCGTGCGCTCGTTCACCGCGTTGGCAACGATGTTGCCCAGCGTGACCAACTGCACCTGACCGATCAGGTAGCTCTGCGCGGTGGCGTTGTTGTCTTCATAGCGTTTGATGGTGGCCGAGGCCGGAGCCAGCGCAGAGAGGGCCAGGTCTTCCGTCGAGCCGCGCGTGACGCCAATCGTCTTGCCAGCCAAGTCAGCGGGCGCCTTGATCGACGCCTCCTTCGGGCCGTACACGCTCTTGGGGAACGGTGCATACGCCTGCGAGAAGTCGATCACCTTGGCGCGCTCGGCGTTCTTACCCAGGCTGGAGATGACCACATCCACCTTGCCCGTGGTCAGGAACGGAATGCGGTTGGTGCTGGTCACGGGCACCAGCTCTGCCTTGACGCCGAGTTCCTTGGCGATGAGGCCGGCCATGTCGATGTCATAGCCCTGCAGCTTCAAGTCCGGACCGAGCGAGCCGAACGGCGGGAAGTCATTCGGGATTGCCACGCGGATCACGCCGGCCTTCTGGATGTTGGCCAGCGTATCGGCATGGGCCGGGCGGCCCGGCAACAACGCGACAAGCGCGCTGGCCGCCATGACGGCGTGGAAGAAGGTGCGGCGCGAGGCATGACGCGACAGGTGCAGAGCAAGGGTGCGGATCATTCAAAAAACTCCTTCAGGAAATTCAGGAAATCGAGGCGAGGCGAAAGGAAACCGGTTCGTGCTGCATGGGTTCGGGCGTGGCGGGCGGCGCGCTCAAGTCGATGCCGCTGCGGCGCGCGGCCGACAACAGATGCGCGCGCATGGCCTCTGCGCTGGCGACGGCATCACCCGCGGCAACGGCCTGCACGATGGCGTCGTGCTCGTGCGCGGGGTGGTCGTCTGCGCCGTTGCGGGCAAAGGGCAGGCGCAGGCTGTGGCCAATGGCGTGCTCCAACTGGCCGGCCATCGCCATCAACCCCGGGTTGCCGGACAACTGCGCGAGCAGCACATGGAAGTGCAAGTCCGCCTCTGCCGCGCTCAGCAAATCATTGCGCTCCAGCGCATGGGCCAACTGCTGCTGCAGCCACTGCAGGTGGCGCAGGCCGGCGGCATGCATGCGCGCGGCGGCCAGCGCCGTCCAGCCGGGCTCCAACACCAGACGCAGCTCAATCAACTGACGCGGCGACAACGTGCCCAGCGCCGGCGTGGCAAACGGCCGATGCATGCGCTCGGCACTGGCCCGCTCTGCGCCAAACTTCTGGCCGCGCACCACCACGCCACGGCTGGGGAGGATGTCGACCAGGCCCAGCGTCTCAAGCACCGTCAGCGCCTCGCGCAACGACGCGCGGCTCACGCCCAGCGTTTCCGCCAGCTCACGCTGCGGCGGCAGGCGGCTGCCACTGGGGTAATCGCCGCTCAGGATGCGTTGCTGGAGTGCTTGCGCGACGGAGGAAGGAATGCTGTGCATGGGCCGAAGTTTGGGAAAGACACGGTCGTGGTCTGACCGGTCGCCCACGGCTTATGCGAGTTTTGTGCCATGCAGCATCCAGCGGTATTCTTGGCTGTGCTGCGGGTGGGTGGTTGCCTGGGCTGTGCGCTTGGGCGAGGCGTGCGCTGGGGGGTGCGTGGGATTGGGCGCTTGGAGTTGGTGCGGGGTGCACCGGTTTGGGACGTGTGGGGAGATGGGAGCAGCGCGCTCCAACTAGCGTTGCACCTGTGGCAGGGCGGCGCGGCTATATTGCTTCACCAGAAACGTGACCTCGATGGACGACGTAGACAACTCAGGCGCATGGCGACAACTCCGACCTTCTACCCCTACAGCCCAGAGCCGCATCGGGGCATCGCGCAGTCAGCGCCAGTTGCGCAGGATGTCATCAAGCTGGCGATCGACGCCGATGAGGCGCAAGCGTGGTTTTCAGAAACGCATGCGTGCCAACGGCTGCGGGAATTGTTTCCGGCCGCCATCGCGTTTTTGATTGAGGATGATTACCTGGGCGAGAAGCACAAGGCGTCGATCGTGCAGGAGCTGGCGCCGGCGAAGGTGACGTGGGAGCCCGGGTATCGGATTGATGGGCGTCACGGGCGTTAGTGAATCTGCGCGCTGCCACGCATGCCGGCCATCGATGGCCAGTGCGGAGCGCGCCGGAACCACCACCTCAATCTCCGTTGGCACCCCCACCCGTCACGAGAATGGGCCGATCTCGTTATTGGCTTTCGCCGGCCCGCTTTATGGGAGAGCATTGCCCACGTTTCATGGCTGATCTGGCGATCAGCCATGCCCAGACACCACAGTGAGCTGCCCACTGCTGCTGCGGGCGACAAAGACGTAATGCGGGTCTGGTAGATCGGGAAGCAAGATGGGCGTCTCTTTCCGGACATCGTCTTTCGAGAACGTCGGAGAGTCGAAGTCAAAGTCGAAGTTCATGGAGATATCGAATGTCGCCTCTCCGGTGCTTGGGACGATGGTGATGCCCCATACAGCCAAGCGCGCACCTTCGCGTTGCGACATGTCGTGCTGGCGCCAGAATTCCGGAATGACGGTTCGCGAGTAGTCCTCGGCCATGGCAACAGCGTCTGGCATTGCAGCCCAGATGTCGGGCAACAACGCTTCTGCTTTATCCGCACACTGTTGGCAACCGGTGTGATGCCGGCAGACGACCCAGACCAGCCTGGTGCCGATTTGGTATTCCGACCGGAAGTTGCCATTGCGGTCGGCATAGGTGCCGAGTGGGCTTTCTTCTTTTAGTGAAGGGTTCATGTGTGAACGGAGCCTGCGTTGCGCAACGACTAGCGAAGAGGCTTGCCGATTCTGGTGTGTCGATCAAAGGAGTAAACGTGCTCCCGCGGCTGTTCTGAACACCTACCAACAAGCCTGCCGGGAAACTCTCTTTTGCCGTCGGCCAAGTGAACGGTCTCACCGCAGACAGCGCATTTGGCCGAGTAACGCACCAACCGCAGCACGCGATACGGCTCATCATCGGCGGGCCGCTCTCGGGCCAGTTCCAGTTGAACATTGAGTTCGGTAAATCCGACCATCACGTCCGGCGCCATGATCAGGCGAAGGTCTGCCAAGTCGGAGAAGGGCTTTAGTACCGAATAGCCGACCCAAGACACCATCAAGGCGAACAGCACCCAGACAGCGACGTCTTTGGCGGACGATGACACCCTCGGGTTGTTCAGGGCGAGCCAAGTCAGCAGCAGTGCGCCGCCGACGGCTAGGAGGACGAGAACACCGAAAGCGATGAAGCTTGTGCGCCGCCACCCTTTTAAGGGGAATCCTTTCTTGAACAGCGGACGGGCCCAGAACGCCGGCTTCAACGTGAGTTCTTGAACGTAGGTGATCTCCCCCCGCTGGGGCGTTACGACAGGGTTGTCGCTCTGCGGCAGAGATAAGAACTCAATGCTGTATTCCGAGCTATTGCCCGCCCCTCCTGCCCCCGGTGTCTTTTTGGGCCACGCGTAGATATTGGTGCCCGCTTGCCGTGCTACGTCTTGAATGCCCGTCCGGCGTTCTGCAAGGGACTGCTCCAGCGCCTTCCAAACCTTCGACAACCATGCCGTTGCGCCATCTGGTCCGACCTTCTGGTCGACTAAGTCGGCGATGTTCGCCGAGTTGTACTTGGCAATCGGCTGCCCCTTTTCGAGCCGTTCCAACGATGCTTGCGCAAGAGCCCGAGCCACGGCGAGCGCTTTGGTCTCGCGATCGAACTGCTGATGGAATGCCAGGAAGGCTTGGAGCGCGGCGACCTGTTGCGCCTGCTCCGCGTCCAACTCGTTGATTTCAAAGCCGGAATTTCCCTGCACCAGTGTTTCGTTCATGGTTGGAGAGTGTTTTTTGCGCCCGGCCGCTCCTAGCCTGACCCCGTCATTCACACGGAGGTCGACATGTTGCAAGGAAATGGGCAATGGATGTTTCTGATTCTAGGGGTGCCTGTCTACGCACGAAATTTACCGTTCAGAAGCATGACGGTATTTCATCCGTACAACGAATCAGTGAGGAGGATGGTGGAGCCAGTCTGCCGGGGGAAGGGGCACTGGCGCGCCGAGTACAAGAACTGGCTGATCTTTGACCAGTTTCGGGATGCCGTTCTTGAAGAGTTAGGGAGGTTGGAACGCCAATAGCGCCGCTGTGACGGCGGGCGTGCGAATTGCCTGCGGCGTTCTGGAAAAGCGCTGGCATTCCCGCCCGTCACGGGAATGCGTCAATCTGTTTTTACTGGCTGTAGCCACGCCGCTCTATGGCGGCTAATACGTCCCACGTTTGCGGATCGACATCGCGGCCCCCGAGCGACATCGACACGTATGCATCAATCGCATCCACAAAGCCTTTGATGAAGGCCGGCGGAAATGCGTGCGCGGACAGATGTTGAAGCTGCTCGCGCAGCATGCCCGGGCGGCATTGGCCGTGCGTGCGCATGGCGGTGCGCGTGCGCTTGAGATACGCCTGCGCTGCGATGGCGCCGTTCAGGTAGGTGCGGTTCTTGGTGAGCCTGCCTGTGTCGGATGACGTGGGCGCGTGCGTGGGTGGTTCGGGTGGAGATGGGTAGGACGCGGGGCGGTGCCCGCTTTGAGAACTTGGCATGAAGCCTCCACAGGAATTGAAGAGGCCTGCCGCTCATCGCCAGATGAGGGGTGGCGGGCCTGACGGCGGGGCTGGCGAACCGGCTCCTGTGGCGCCGGCAGACCCGAAGGTCTCCCCGCCCGGCCCGCCATGAACTGGCTTGCGCGAGCGAACGCAGCACGTCGCGCGAGGCGACATGCATTCACAGGAAATACTTCAGACGGATCGCCAGACCCGGCTGCCGTTGGTGCGGCAGCGCTGGGGATTATACGAAAGTGAAGTCCAAAAGCAGCCCCTTATTTCCCGCACGAAAAGTGACGGCGGCTTGATGCCGCAGGGCTTGAGCAACTGAGAGCACCGCTCTGTGCGGACTAGCGTGACATAAAATGGGCACAAAAATTTACAGCCAGTCCGGGGGGATTGCATGCTGCCCAATGAGGATCAAGACACCGTTCAGCAGACGGCTGCAACGGCAATGGAGATTCCCGAGTTCGTCGTCGGGAAGGCCTACAACCGCAGAAAAGAGATCACGGGAAAGTTCGGAGGCAGCGGCCAAAGCGGCATAGCACCCTCCCGACTGTCGCCCGCCGTCTTTCTTTTTACGGGGACAGGCGAACAGCACGGCTACAAGGACGAATTCGACGAGTTCGGTCACCTGCTTTACGTTGGTGAGGGGCAGCTCGGCAATATGAAGATGAGCAAGGGCAACCTCGCCATCGCTTCTTACGCGAAGGACGGCCGCGCACTGCATGTCTTTCAGATGACCGGCAAAGGGAAGCCATGCGTGTACTTGGGCGAGTTCGCCTGTGATTCGCACTTCTTCAAACGAGACGCAGACCGCGATGGAAACGAACGCGATGTGATTGTGTTCCGGCTGATGCCGGTATCGAACACGCTGCGTCGCGAACTGGACGATCTGCCGGATCAAGACGACAACAGAGCGACGAAGGCCGAGAGCCAGCCAGGGGACCTGTCGACGTTGAGGCAAGCGGCGATTGCTGCATGTCAGCCCGGCGGGCCCATCGCCGACGCGAAAGAGACTGTCCGGATCGCATACCAGCGCAGTGCCCGCGTTAAGCGATATGTCTTGGCGCGGGCGCAGGGCCACTGCGAACTTTGCGAGGCGCCGGCACCGTTCAATCGCAAAAGCGACGGCACGCCGTATCTCGAACCGCACCACATCAACAGGCTTTCCGATGGCGGCCTAGACCACCCGAAGTACGTCGGCGCGATCTGCCCCACGTGTCACCGCCTCATCCACTTTGGCGAGAATGGCCAACACCGAAACGACGAGCTGCGCGCCCGCATCGCGGCAAAGGAAGCGCCGTTCGCGGGCGGAAACGGTCAATAGCTTTCCGTCAGCGCCGCGTCGTCGACTGTCTGACGCTAGCGCTCCACCATCAGACCGTGGAGCGCCACACTCGAAGAGTCGCACTTGAGCCTAAAACGGTGAAGTCCGACCCTCTGACGGTCGAGCTTCACCCTCAAACACTGAAGTCTCACTGTCTGAGGGTGGCGGTTATCACCCTCGAACACTGAAGCGCCAGTGTTTGAGCCTCGCGCTCCACCGTTAGACACTGAAGCGCCACAGTTTGGGAGTCAGGCTCGACTCTCAAACACTCGAACTCCACTGTCCAAGAGTCGAACGTCACCCGCCAACACTGAACAAAACAAGCGGCGACCGAGCGGTTTCCTTCGAAGCACGCCGGTCCAATTGTCAAATGTCGCTGCTTGCATTGCTACCAAGGCAACGGCGCGCCAATCTCGCCCGGTTGTGCCAATCGGCATAACGTTGCCAACCATAAGGATTGCAATGTCACAAAACCTGATTTCGTTTCAGCCAAGCGCTGCTGACCTGACCGCCGTCGACGCCGCACTGAAGACACTGGAAGAGAAGCTTGCTGGTCTGATCGATTTGTCGATCGAGCAACGCAGCACGCTCATGAAGATGGGCGACAAGTCGGAAGCGTTCTGCCGTAAAGCCGTGGAGGTGTTGGGTAATAACCCCGGCGTCTTGCCCGCTAACTTCAACCTTGCGGAACTGCGGCGTGACCTGGCCGGCTTTGACACGCTGCGGCCTCGTTTGGTCCGCGTTGAAAAGCTCTACGAAAAGATGCGCGATTCGCAGTTGGCCCTGGGTAGCGATTTGATGACGGGTTCGCTGGAGGGGTATGCCTTCCTGAAGGTTGCGGGTAAGGGGGAAGGGTTGGATACGGCTCGGCAGGCGTTGTCGGCTCGGTTTAGCCGGGGGCCGCGGAAGAATGCCGAGGAAGCTGCGCAGTGAGGTGATGGCTTGTTGATAGTTTGAAAGGAGCCGCCCGTGGGGCGGCTTCTTTCGTTTGGAGCCCCCGAGACTCCTAACATTGGGAATTGACAGGCTGCCGCCCGGATCGCTCGGCAGCGTAGGTCTCCGCATGGCTCAGTACGAGAACAAGGCGGTCGATAGTCTGGGTCGCGCCAAGTATTTTCATTGCACCGAGATAGAACAACAGTAGGACCAACGCCCCCGCACACCAGAACGTCGCGAACTGGCTGCTCTCATACATTTTGGCGAGGGCGACAAGCGTAGACGCCACCAGGGGTAGAAGGCCAATCTTCTCAAGCGCTCCGACCCCCATGCCGATGCGCGACCTCACGTCTTGGCAACCGGCCTGTAGATAAGCTTTGGCAAACTCGATTTGGTTGGCATCGAACTCTGCACCAATCCGCTGGGCCAGACGATAACGCTCAGCAATGCGCGGTTCCGCTCCTGTCAGCGCATCGATTTCGAATCGCTTCAGCATATGCAATATCTCTCTACCGCCAAAGACCGTGAAAACCACGGACCAAGCCGTCCCGCCACCTAGTGCCGCCATAGAGGCCCATACCAACCATGCCTCGTTCGAGTGCCGTTCGTAAAGCGCAAACAAGCCCAAGCCAAGCAATGCCAGGAGAAAGCCCAGGGCGGCGGACAGTGTTTGCCTGCGGGAGAGCTTGTCGTCCTCTGTAATGTCAGCCGCCTTCAGGGCCGCGATGAGGCGCGTGACGGGGCTGTGATTTGGGGGCGTGCGCTGAGAATGGAGAGGCGAGTTTTGCATATACAGACCACGTTCAAAAGGTGGCTGAAAAATACCCCGTTTTGCTGGGGTGACAGACAAAGCGATCGGGGTAGCATTTCCATCGATTGACGATTTCCCAGCAATCGCGATCAATATGTGTGTTCACATAGTTATGCGAACGGAAAATGCACATCCAAACCAACCCTTCCTACTTGTCCGCTCTTTTAAATGTTATACCTAGACCGAGTAAATCTGCATTTGCATTCGAATAGCACGAGCTAAACCGTCGAGATTTCCGTACAAGCTCTTACTGGTCACATTCATCTTTCTAAGCAACGCAAATATTCCCTCATAAAGCTCGTGGGCGATGTGAATTTTAAAAAAAGAAACATCTTTATATAAGGAATTTTCCAGAACATCCTTTATTCGAACCCCTCTGTCCCCCGACAGAAGAAAACAACCCGCCTGCCGATCCAAACGCGCATTTAGCTGCTTGGGTTCTGTGACCCAAGCAATAGGGTACGAGAATCTATCGACAATATCCTCAAACACCCCATCCTGTTTCGCATAAAGCGATTCCCTCGTCTCCCTAAACCCATTATCCTTAGACTTAATGTGGATAATTGATCGATCCATCACACCAGAGTAATCAATAGCGAATATCGATAAATCCGCCTTACTTTGAGGAGCATATGCCTCAAGCGCAAAATACAGCGCTATATACGGACTTTCTGTGAAGTCCAGCAGTCTCGTCGGGACCCCGTAGTGCTGCATTACGGAAAGCCAAGCCAACTTAGAAGTGGGCTCAACGTTTTCGCGATCGTACAAATGAAATTTCGATTGAAACTGAGAAATTGAAAACTCCTCAAACTTCCTAGCCTCCTCCGCCGACCATCTTGCGCCTATCACTCGCTCAAGAGAAGACGCAAGATCCCAGCTCGCGTCAGCATGCCCTCGAAAAATAAAGTTATTGGGAAATTCATTGAGCCTCCTAATTAACTCATCAATCGAATCAACCCTGATCTCGTTCATCTCTTCTTACCCTATTATATGTATCGGACAAATCCTTTAACACCGCATCCGGATAGTGCTCATTTTCGTCATATCGACGCTTTATAGGGTCACCCTTCAAATTTATTGTTATCGGCTTTTGATTTTTGCTTTTCGTAATTCGCGCGGATGCTTCGTTCCCGGTAGCAGCGGTACTTCTTGTTACCTCAACTAAAACCTCTCGATTGAGATCCTCTCCTTGTATTTGTGTCTTTCCTCGCTCCCCGCTTGCCGCTTGAAGATACACCGCCAATGGCTTTTGGAAATACTCATCCGCGTCAAACGGATTCGGACCGTGGAACGTCGCCGCAAACCGCGTTACTCTATGCGCAGTATTGAGAGCACGCAAAAATCCTTCCGGGTCAGGTATAGGGTGCACCTCTACCGCAATGTTGTTTTGTACTATCACCTTACTCGTTGATAGCAATTGCTCTACACGAGCCGCAACACCCTTCGCCGATTGTGCCAACGAAGTTTTCTTCGCAATGCCCAAGATTCCAATTCTGGCATCGAACACGCAATGCGTATAAGGGCTTGCAGCCAACTCCTCCTCGAGGAAGTTACCGCTTTCTTCGTCGAATTTCTCGATCGTCGAGTTGGTTGTTCGTCCAACAGCAAAGTATCCGGTATCTGGAGTGAAGTATTGGATATTCCCGATATGCCAGGTGTAGCCCTTGCGCAGCTCTGCGGACGGCTTCTCGCTTAGCGCTGACAAGAACAAATCCCTTGGCGTCACTTGGGCATCAAAAAGAGATATTTGGAGAGGCTTTACAAATTTCGCGCGAAACAAGCTGTATTCAACTGAGGCCATGGCTCTATAGTTTTTCAACCCGAAAGAATATCGCTCCGTCACGAGCGAAACCTGGATGATGTTACTTTCCCCTCGAAGCGTTCTACGCTTGGTCAACGAGAATTGACTTTCGTGTATGTAAATTATTTTCGCTCTGCCTCAGAGAATATTCGAAGAGTCCGCCATCCCGCACCCCTCGTTCGAGTTAGCGGCGCGGGAAAGTGGGCGCACGCAATTTTCGCAGGCCCCAGCCTGCCAAAGAAAAAAGCCTGGGGCCAACCGGCCCCAGGCTTTTTTACCCACAAATTCTCCTCGGAAAATCGGAGAGAAAATATTAACTAGTGGGGCATTTCATCCACGTTTTTCCGCCGCTATCAAACATCAATATTCCGCGCCACCAACGCATTACTCTCAATGAAGTTCCGGCGCGGTTCCACGTCATCGCCCATTAGCGTGGTGAAGATCTGGTCCGCGGCAATGGCGTCTTCAATCTGCACGCGCAGCAGGCGGCGCTGGGTGACGTCCATGGTGGTTTCCCACAGCTGCTCGGGGTTCATTTCGCCCAGGCCCTTGTAGCGCTGGCGGCTCACGCCGCGCTCGGCTTCGCTCAGCAGCCACGTCATGGCGGCGTGGAAGTCGGCAACGTTCTGCTCGCGCACCTTGTCGCCGGTGCCGCGGCGCACCTTGGCGCCGTCGCCAATCAGGCCCTGGAAGGTGGCGGCGGTGCCCGACAGGGCGGCGTAGTCTGCGCCGGCCACGAAGTCTGCGTCGATATGGCTGAGGCGCTGGTTGCCGTGCTGGCGGCGCACCACCATGACGCGGTACTTCTCGCTCTTCTCGTCGTACTGCATGAAGGCGTCTGCGGTGGCGCCGCCGTTGGCGTTGCTGGCGTTGCCTTGCATTTCCAGCAGGCGGGCCTTGAGCGTGCGGGCGCTGGCTTCGGCTGCGGCTTCGCTGCTGAGGTCCAGGGCCACGCCTTCGGCAATGGCGCGCAGGGCGTCGGCGTCAATCACGCGAGACAGGCGCTCGATCACGCCGCGGCTGAGCTGGTACTGGCGTGCGAGTTCGGCCAGGGCGTCGCCGGCAATCTCGGTGCCGTCGGCACGCACGAGCACGGCGGTGTCCAGGGCCTGGCGCACGAGGTAGGCGGCCATCTCAACGTCGTCTTTGATGTAGCGCTCTTCCTTGCCGTGCTTGATCTTGTAGAGCGGCGGCTGGGCGATGTACACATGGCCGCGCTCGATGATTTCGGGCATCTGGCGGTAGAAGAACGTGAGCAGCAGCGTGCGGATGTGCGAGCCGTCCACGTCAGCATCGGTCATGATGATGATGCGGTGGTAGCGCAGCTTGTCGAGGTTGTAGTCGTCTTTGCCAATGCCGGTGCCCATGGCGGTGATGAGCGTGAGCACTTCCTGGCTGGAGAGCATCTTGTCAAAGCGTGCGCGCTCGACGTTCAGGATCTTGCCCTTGAGCGGCAGGATTGCCTGGAACTTGCGGTCGCGGCCTTGCTTGGCAGAGCCGCCTGCGGAGTCACCCTCGACGATGAAGAGTTCTGACAGCGCGGGGTCTTTCTCTTGGCAGTCGGCCAGTTTGCCGGGCAGGCCCATGCCGTCGAGCACGCCCTTGCGGCGGGTCATTTCGCGGGCCTTGCGGGCGGCTTCACGCGCGCGGGCGGCTTCAACGATCTTGCCGCAGATGATCTTGGCGTCAACGGGCGTTTCCAGCAGGAAGTCGCTCAGCGCCTTGGCCACAACGTCTTCCACGGGCAGGCGCACTTCAGACGAGACGAGCTTGTCTTTGGTCTGCGAGCTGAACTTGGGCTCGGGCACCTTGACGGACAGCACGCAGGTCAGGCCTTCGCGCATGTCGTCACCCGAGGTGTCGACCTTGGCCTTCTTGGCGATCTCGTTGTCGGTGATGTACTTGTTGATGACGCGCGTCATGGCGGCGCGCAGGCCCGTGAGGTGGGTTCCGCCGTCGCGCTGAGGGATGTTGTTGGTGAAGCAGAGCACCTGCTCGTTGTAGGCGTCGTTCCACTGCATCGACACTTCTACGGCCACACCGTCTTTCTCACCGGTGGCAAAGAAGATGGTGGGGTGCAGCACGGTCTTGTTCTTGTTGATGTACTCAACAAAGCCCTTCACGCCGCCCGAGAAGGCAAAGTCTTCTTCCTTGCCGGTGCGCTGGTCGGTCAGCCTGATGTGCACGCCGTTGTTCAGGAACGAGAGCTCGCGAATGCGCTTGGAGAGGATCTCGTAGTGGTATTCGACGTTGGTGAAGATCTCTTCGTCGGCCAGGAAGTGCACTTCGGTGCCGCGCTTGTCGGTGGTGCCCGACACGCGCAGCGGCGAGACTTCGACCATCTGGCCGTCCGGCGCTTGCACCGTTTCGATCAGGCGGTTTTGCGGAACGCCCTGTGCAAACTCGATGTAATGCACCTTGCCACCCTGGCGAACCGTCACCTTCATCCACTTCGACAGACCGTTCACGCAAGACACGCCAACGCCGTGCAGGCCGCCCGACACCTTGTAGCTGTTCTGGTTGAACTTGCCACCGGCGTGCAGCTCGGTCATGGCGATCTCGGTCGCGCTGCGCTTGGGCTCGTGCTTGTCGTCAAACTTGATGCCGGTCGGGATGCCACGGCCATTGTCGATCACGGAGATGGAGTTGTCCGTGTGGATGGTGACCTGGATCTCGGTGCAATGCCCGGCCAGCGCCTCGTCAATGGAGTTGTCCAGCACCTCGAACACGAGGTGGTGCAGGCCGGTGCCATCCGAGGTGTCGCCGATGTACATGCCCGGCCGCTTGCGTACCGCCTCCAGGCCTTCCAGGATCTGGATCGAGGCGGCGTCATAGCTGTGGGCCTCGGCGGGGGTGGATTGCGGTTTCTGCTCTTCGGTCATGTCGTTCTGCTCGCAGCCATGGGCGTTTTGCGCACACAGCGGGGTTGCTTAAAAACGGCGAAGGGGCGGATCGTCACGATCCAGCCCCTCGTCTTGCTCTGGGTGCAGCGGTGCGTCAAATGCGCATCGGCATGACGACGTACTTGAAGGTGTCGTCGTCCGGCAGGGTGATGAGCGCGCTCGAGTTGGAGTCGCCCAGGCTCACCTGCACTTTTTCGGCCTTGAGGTTGGCCAGCACGTCCAGCAGGTAGGTGACGTTGAAACCGATATCCAGCGCGTCGCCCTGGTAGTCGATTTCGAGTTCTTCCTGCGCTTCTTCCTGGTCAGCGTTGGTGGAGCTGATCTTCAGGACGTTGGTGTCGAGCATGCAGCGCACGCCCTTGAACTTGTCGGTCGTCAGGATGGCCGTGCGTTGCAGCGCGCTCTGCAGGAACGTGCGGTCGATCGTGAAACTGTTGCGGTAACCCTTCGGGATCACGCGCTGGAAATCCGGGAACTTGCCTTCGACCAGCTTGGAGATCAGTTCGATATTGCCAAAGGTGAACTTGACCTGGTTCGACGCCAGTTGCACCGAGACGGGATCGTCCACGTCTTCCAGCAGGCGTTGCAGTTCGAGGATGGTCTTGCGCGGGATGATGACTTCGTGGCGGCCGCCGGCGCCTGCCGGTTGCTCGCCGGTTTCAACGCCGCAATAGGCCAGGCGGTGGCCATCGGTGGCGACGGCCATGACTTGCTTGCCATCGACCACCAGCAGCATGCCGTTGAGGTAGTAGCGGATATCTTGCTGGGCCATCGCGAAGTGCACCATCGCCAGCAGATGCTTGAGCGTCTTCTGCGGCACCGTGATGCGGGCACCGAAATCGGTTGCCTCTGCGACGGTCGGGAATTCTTCGGCGGCCAGCGTCTGCAGCGCAAAGCGGCTCTTGCCGGATTGCACGGTCATGCGCTTGTCGTTGAGCGTGAGGGCGACTTCGCCTTCAGGCATGGCACGCAGGATGTCGACCAGCTTGCGGGCGGCCACGGTGGTGGCCACATCGCCGGTGCCGGCGCCGCAATCGGCGTGCGTGGTGATCTGGATTTCGATGTCGGTGGACAGGAAGGAAACCCGTTCACCTTGCTTGGTGATGAGCAGATTGGCCAGGATGGGCAGCGTGTGTCGGCGTTCCACGATGCCGCTCACGATTTGCAGCGGACGCAGCAGGTTGTCTCGCGAGGTTTTGACCAATTGCATGAAGGCGATCCTTGGCTTGAGAGGTGACACCGCGCGCGCCCCAGCCTGGGCCCACGTGGGCCGGTGCCTGCAGGAGCATTCGCGATTAACCCAAAGTTGTTGTAAATCAAGGGGTTAATCACAAATTATACCGCAAATAAGGGGGCGCTGGATAGCGTCACGCGCGCGGCAAATATGTCTATTGTGCATGAAAAGACGCCCGCATTGGAGCGGGCGTCTATCGAGGCTTGATTCAGGGCGAATGGCGTTGCCATGCGCTCTGCTGACCATCGCGCGGTCAACCCTTGAGCGTTTGCTCCAGCACGTGCAACTCGTGATTGAGCTGGGCGTCCTTGGTGCGCTCGTCGGCGATCTTTCGCACGGCGTGCAGCACCGTGGTGTGGTCGCGTCCGCCGAATAATTCGCCAATCTCGGGCAGGCTCTTCTGCGTGAGTTCCTTGGCCAGATACATGGCGATCTGGCGCGGGCGCGCGATGTTGGCCGGCCGCTTCTTGGAGTACATATCCGCGACCTTGATGTTGTAAAAATCCGCGCAGGTCTTCTGGATGTTTTCCACCGAGATCTGGCGGTTCTGCACCGTCAGCAGGTCTTTGAGCGCCTCGCGCGTGACCTCGATCGTGATCTCTTTGCCGTGGAAGTTGGAGTACGCGAGGATCTTGCGCAGCGCGCCTTCCAGCTCACGCACGTTCGAGCGCAGGTGCTTGGCCACGAAGAAGGCCACCTCTTCCGGCACGGTCACGTTCTCGGCCTGCGCCTTCTTCATCAGAATCGCGACGCGCATCTCCAGCTCGGGCGGCTCGATCGCCACGGTCAGGCCGGAGTCGAAGCGCGAGATCAGGCGGTCATCGATGCCGGTGATCTCCTTCGGATACGTATCGCTGGTGATGATGACCTGCGCGCGGTTGGCGATCAGCGCCTCGAACGCGTAGAAGAACTCTTCCTGCGTGCGGTTCTTGCCCGAGAAGAACTGAATATCATCGATCAGCAGCAGATCGAGCGAGTGGTAGTAGCGCTTGAAATCGTCAAACGCCTTGCGCTGGTATGCCTTCACCACATCGGACACGTACTGCTCTGCGTGGATGTAGCGGATGCGCGCGCGCGGGTTCTCCATCAGCATGAAATTGCCGATGGCGTGGATCAAGTGCGTCTTGCCCAAGCCCACGCCGCCGTAAAGGTACAGCGGGTTGTACGACTTGCCGGGGTTGTTGGCGACCTGAATGGCGGCAGCGCGCGCCAACTGGTTCGCCTTACCGGTGACGAAGTTGTCGAACGTCAGGATCTGGTTCAGCCGCGAGCGCTCGTGCACGGAATCATCCACCGGCGCCTGCGGCGGCGCGGCCAGGCTCGTGACCACGGCGGGCGCTTGCGGCATGCGGTACGACTGGGCACGGACTTCGGCGGCGTCCATCACGGGCACATCGATATCGGCAGCGGTATGGCTGGCCGTTGCGAGCGCGGTTTCGCGATACACGGCCTGCGCGGGGCGCAGATTGGCCGCATCATGCGCGGCACCGTTGCCGCCCGACATGGCCTGTCGCGGTTGAATCTGCTGCGCCCCCAGAGGCTGCATCGGCACCGGCGCGAGCGACGGCTGCAAGGCCGCCTGGCGCTGGCCGGCGGTGGGGTCGAGCACGAACTGCACGTCGACCGTCGCCTCCCAGTAGTCGCACGCAAGCGACTGGATGCGGCCAGAGAACTGGCTCTTGACCCAGTCGAGCTTGAAGCGGTTGGGCGCGGCAATCCGCAGCGTGCACGCCTGCTCGTCGAATGACAGCGGCGTCAGCGGCTTGATCCACGTCTTGAATTGTTGCGGCGTTAGCTCACTCTCAAGCTGAGCAGACGCCGCATGCCAGAAATCCTGCATCGTTATCGTTAGGTGTTTGACCGGCGCCACACGCGTCTGATGACGTCCCCGGGTGGGCCGGCCGCCGGGTCCCTGGCGCTGGCCAGAAACCGGGTGGCTTTCGTTATTGGAACGGGATTGTACCCCTTGCGGAAAGTTATCCACAAAGGATAAGTCTGTGGATAACCTGTGGACCTGCTGTGAGTAGCGGTGGACAACCGATTTTATTGACTCGCCGCAAACCCAATCCCGACAAGGCTTTCCGCAGAGCGCCCCAAGCCGCACAAGGCGTTGGGGACAACTCGTCGACAGGTGGATTAGAGGGACCGGGCGCGCGTTATCCCCAATCAGTTAGGCTTGACAGATGCGGGAAATGCCGCTTAAATGTCGGGTTCTGCGATGCGCAGCAGGGGAGCGCACGCTTGTTCGCGTCAGATGCGGGGCGAGAAACACTTCGTCGCGACTGATCCGGCTTAGGCCCGATGCTCTCGGTGCCCGATGTTCCGGTGACACCCTAGACCTGAACAACACAGCGCACGGCGGTCTGCGTGGGCGATTTCTCTGACTGAATCGACACCAGGCCGCGGGGGCAGCCCTAGGCCCGGCGCGTGCGGCGATGTCCGCACCACCCATTAACAAGAGAGTGCATCATGAAGCGTACTTATCAACCTTCCGTTACCCGTCGCAAGCGCACCCACGGTTTCCGTGTCCGCATGAAGACCCGTGGTGGCCGTGCCGTGCTGAACGCACGCCGCGCCAAGGGCCGTAAGCGCCTGGCCATCTAAAGACGGCCGCGCCGAGGGTGGCGGCTCATGGCCGTTGCCCATGGCTTTGCGGCACGCTGGCGATGGGCCTGCACGCCTACCCCAAAGCCGCAAGGCTGACAAAAACGGATGAGTTTTCATCCGTTTTTGCTTTGCGGCCGGTCCGGCGTAGTCGTCACTTCGTGCTGTATGTGCGCGCCAACGGCAACGTCCAGGCGCGCTTGGGCGTAGTGATCGGCAAGAAATTCGCCAAGCGCGCCGTGGAGCGCAACCTCATCAAGCGTCAGTGCCGCGAGTTGTTCCGCCTACGTCAGCCTCTGCTGG
Organism: Ralstonia pickettii; assembly: GCF_000607165.1. GTDB lineage: Bacteria > Pseudomonadota > Gammaproteobacteria > Burkholderiales > Burkholderiaceae > Ralstonia > Ralstonia holmesii. Next base: position 166,236 of record NZ_JFZG01000008.1, read on the forward strand.
GCGGGCGCGACGTGCTGATCCGTCTGCAGGCCAAGTTTCCGCGCCAGGACGTGCCCACCGTTGCCGCCTTCAAGCGCATCTGCCGCGAAGAGCTGATTCAGCTCTTTGAGGTTGCCACGAGGCCGCTGCCGGCGCCCCCCGCCGCCACACCTTCCCAGCCCACTGCTGGGAGCACGCCATGACGCGCGCGCTGCTGTTTCTGCTGCGCATCTACAAAGTGGCGTTCAGCCCGTTTGTGGGCGCGCAATGCCGTTTCCTCCCGACCTGTTCTGACTACGCGCGCGACGCCGTGCTCACTCACGGGCCGGGTTACGGCAGTTATCTTGCGGCAAAACGTCTATGCCGTTGCCATCCGTTCGCACAAGGCGGGTATGATCCTGTGCCGCACGCCGCTGGCGACGCTGTGCCCCGCTCCAACGATCCCGCATCGACCGACGCGACCGCAGCTGACTCCCAGCCCGCGCGGCCGTCGATTCACCTTCCCAGACCGTAATCCGACATGGATATCAAACGCACCATTCTCTGGGTGATCTTCTCGCTGGCGGTTGTCCTGCTGTTCGACAACTGGCAACGCGCGAATGGCCACCAGTCGATGTTCTTCCCGACGCCGCAAACGGCCACGACGACGGCCGCCGCGCCGGGCAGCACGCCCGCAGGTGACGTGCCGAGCAGCGCCTCCGCGACGGTAGCCACCGGGTCGCAAGCCGCCCCGGCCACGGGCGCCGCTTCGCAGGCACCGGCCTCGGAAAAGATCGTCATCTCGACCGACCTGCTGCGCGCCACCATCGACACCGATGGCGCCATCGTCACCAAGCTGGAACTGCTCAACCAGAAAGACCACGACGGCAACCCGATGGTGCTGTTCGACCGCAGCGTCGAGCGTACTTATCTGGCGCGCTCGGGCCTCATCGGCGGCGACTTCCCGAACCACACGACGGTGTTCACGGCATCGACCGGCCCACGTGACCTGGGCACCGGCAACGACGTGTCGATCACGCTGACGGCCGACAAGGGCGGCGCCAAGCTGGCCAAGACCTACGTCTTCAAGCGCGGCAGCTACGTGATCGACACGCGTTTCGACGTGACCAACGACGGCACCGCGCCGATCAACCCGACGCTGTACCTGGAACTGGCCCGCGACGGCGGCGCTGTGGAGCAATCGCGCTTCTACAGCACGTTCACCGGCCCGGCCGTGTACACCGACGGCGACAAGTTCCACAAGATCACCTTCGCCGACATCGACAAGGGCAAGGCGCACGTGCCGGCCCCGACCGACAGCGGCTGGGTGGCGATGGTGCAGCATTACTTTGCATCGGCGTGGATCCCTGCGGACAACGTCAAGCGCGAGTACTACGTCAACCGCGTCGACACCAACTTCTACCGCATCGGACTCCAGGAGCCGCTGGGCACAGTCGCGCCGGGCTCCAGCGTGTCGGCCACGGCACGCTTGTTTGCCGGCCCACAGCAAGCACGCATGCTCGAGGCCATCACCCCTGGCCTGGATCTGGTGAAGGACTATGGCTGGCTGACCATTGTGGCCAAGCCGCTGTTCTGGCTGCTTGAGAAGATCCACGCGCTGCTGGGCAACTGGGGCTGGTCGATCGTCGCGCTCACGGTGCTCATCAAGCTCGTGTTCTTCCCGCTGTCGGCCACGAGCTATCGCTCGATGGCGAAGATGAAAGACCTGCAGCCGCGCATGACGGCCATCCGCGAGCGCCACAAGGGCGATCCGCAGAAGATGAACCAGGAAATGATGACGCTGTATCGCACCGAGAAGGTCAATCCGCTCGGCGGCTGCCTGCCGATCGTGATCCAGATTCCGGTGTTCATGGCGTTGTACTGGGCGCTGCTGTCGTCGGTTGAAATGCGCGGTGCGCCTTGGATCGGCTGGGTGCACGATCTGTCCACGCCTGATCCGTTCTACATTCTGCCGGTGCTGATGGCCGTGTCGATGTTCGTGCAGACCAGGCTGAACCCGACCCCGCCGGACCCGGTGCAGGCCAAGGTCATGATGTTCATGCCGATCGCGTTCTCGGTGATGTTCTTCTTCTTCCCGGCCGGCCTGGTGCTGTACTGGGTGGTGAACAACTGCCTGTCGATCGCGCAGCAATGGTCGATCAACCGCATGCTGGGCACCAACAAGAAGGCGGCACCCGCCAAGTAAGGCGAATGCGCTTCAGCAAAAAGGGCACCTCCGGGTGCCCTTTTTTTACGCCTGCCTGAAACGCTTCAAGCTTTTCAAACGGGAGCGTGGCAGACGGCCTCAATGTTGTGACCATCCGGGTCGCGCACGAAAGCACCGTAGTAGTTCGGGTGATAGTGCGCGCGCACGCCGGGTGCGCCATTGTCGGTGCCGCCTGCGGCCGTTGCCGCAACATAGAACGCCTCCACCTCGGCACGCGTGTCGACGCGGAAGGCCACGTGCAGCGGCGGCTTGTTCGGCCCCTGCCCAGCCATCGCCGCTGAAATCCAGAACTCCGCCTTGCCGGGTGGGCCAAAACCGGCCACATCGGTGCGGCCGGTGACGGCCGCTGGAAACTCCAGCACCTTGGCCAAGCCAATGGCGCTGAACGCCTGTTCGTAGAACCGCTTGCTGGCTTCGAAGTCGCTGACAACGACGCCGGTGTGATCGATCATCCGAATCTCCTGGGTTGGAAACTGGCGCGCAACTGCGCGGCTGCCGCACAATACCGCCCATGACCGCCGCTGACCATCCCACCGCCTCCGCCGCGCCGCGCGCCCCCATCCTCACGATCCCCATCGCGGCGATTGCCACCGCCCCCGGGCGGGGCGGCATTGGCGTGGTGCGCGTATCGGGGCCCGACGTGCGGGCCGTCATGCAAGCCGTGTGCGGACGCCTGCTGACGCCGCGCCAGGCAACTTACCTGCCCTTCCTCGACGCCGACGGTAACGCCATCGACCGCGGCATCGCGCTGTGGTTTCCCGCGCCGCATTCGTACACGGGCGAAGACGTGCTGGAGCTGCAGGGCCACGGCGGCCCCGTCGTGATGCAACTGCTGCTGCAACGCTGCCTGGCCGCCGGCCGCGAGATCGGCCTGCGCGTGGCGGAGCCCGGCGAGTTCACGCGCCGCGCCTTTCTCAACGACAAGATGGATCTGGCGCAGGCCGAGGCCGTCGCCGACCTGATCGAGGCCAGCACCGAAGCTGCCGCACGTTCGGCGGCGCGATCGCTCGATGGTGCGTTCTCGCAGGCGGTGCATGCGCTGGTCGAGCGCGTGATCCATCTGCGCATGCTGGTGGAAGCAACGCTGGATTTTCCTGAGGAGGAAATCGACTTCCTGGAAGCCTCCGACGCGCGCGGTCAGCTCGCTGGCATTCGCGCGGCCGTGGATGGCGTGCTGGCGCAGGCGCGCCAGGGAGCGCTGCTGCGTGAAGGCCTGCACGTGGTGCTGGCTGGGCAGCCGAACGTGGGCAAGTCGTCGCTACTCAATGCGCTGGCCGGCGCGGAGCTGGCTATCGTCACGCCCATTGCCGGCACCACGCGCGACAAGGTACAGCAGACCATCCAGATCGAAGGCATCCCGCTGAACATCGTCGACACGGCGGGCCTGCGCGCTACGGAAGACGAAGTCGAGCGCATCGGTATCGAGCGCACCTGGGCTGCCATCGCCCGCGCTGATGTCGTCCTGCATCTGCTGGACGCAGCGGACTATCGCGCCAACGGCCTCTCGCCCGAAGATGCCGCCATCGACGCTCGCATCGCCGAGCACGTGCCCGCCGGCGTGCCAACCCTGCGCGTCGTCAACAAGATCGACCTCTCGGGCGTGGCCGTACCGGGCCGCGTGGATTCAGAGACGCCCGAGGTGTGGCTCTCGGCGCGCGATGGCCTGGGCGTTGAATTGCTGCGCGCGGCGTTACTGGAGATTGCCGGCTGGCAGGGCGGCGGCGAGGGGCTTTACCTCGCACGGGAGCGCCATCTCGCCGCGCTCCGCACGGCCCGCGAACATCTGGCCACGGCCGCAGAGCACGCAGATCAGCAAGCGCAATCGCTGGACCTGTTTGCAGAAGAACTGCGGCTTGCGCAGGAGGCGTTGAACAGTATTACGGGGGCGTTTTCGAGTGATGACTTGCTGGGGGTGATTTTTAGTCGGTTTTGTATTGGCAAGTGAACGCCATGTCCGCCCACCCCATCTCCATCAAAGGCGTCCTGCACGCGCCCACCGGCGAGATCGTCCTGCTGCTCAATGAGCGCGAAGAATGGGAGTTGCCGGGCGGCCGTATTGAACTCGGCGAATCCCCCGTCGAATGCCTTGCACGTGAGATCGCCGAGGAGTTGAACCTGCAGGTTGAGGTGCGCAGTCCGATCGACACGTATCTGTTCGAAGTCGTGCCGGGCAAGCATGTGTTCATTGCCACGTATGCGTGCGCGCTGGTGGGCCCGTTTGAACCCATCGTCAGTCATGAGCACAAGCGCCTTGGGCTGTTTGCGCCCGACGCGTTGCCGGTGAATTTGCCGAAGGGCTATCGGGCATCGATTGCGGCGATGCTGGAGGCATCGGTTTAGCCCGATGCGTGTGCTCTTCATCTGCAGCCGCAATCGGCTGCGCAGCCCAACGGCGGAAGCGGTCTTCGCCAAGTGGCCCAACGTCGAGACAGATTCAGCGGGCTTGGCTCCCGATGCAGACGTGCAACTCGACGCCGACCAGCTCGACTGGGCTGAGGTGATTTTCGTCATGGAACGCAGCCATCAGCAACGCTTGTCAAAGCGATTTGGTTCGCGGTTACGCGACAAGCGCGTGGTGTGTCTGGGTATTCCCGACGACTACGTGTTCATGCAGCCAGAACTCGTCGCCTTGCTGGAGAAACGGGTCGGTCTGTATCTGCGCAGTTGATTGGTAAGCAAACCGTTCAATCCTTACCCCAACGCCAGCGCGGCGGCTCGCCTTTCCACCAGCAAACCAGCACCAGCAACGCCGTCATACCCAGCACGTACAACGCAAAGCTCGACTGTGTGCGCCCTGGGGGAAGCCCGACGATGCCCACCACCAGCAGTACGGCATAGATGGCGAGCACCACCCAGCCCTGCCAACGCGAAGGCAAGCCCCATCCCCAACCGTAGCGCTTGGCGGGGAACCAGTACCCGTTGGAATTGGTAGGCATCGTTGTCTGAGAGAGCGCATGCAAAGGACACACGCCAATGTACTCCCACGCAGAATCGGCGCAACAAACGCCAACAGCCAGCCGGTCGATACCGCTGGCGGATGTCGTTTGCAACAGAGAAGGGCGCGCGCTGAGCGCACCGAAGCGGCGGACAATGGCACACAGGCCATCAACCGCATCTTGCTAGCTTCTGTATCGGGGAGTGGAGCGTTGGTTGAATCCGGAAAGGCTTCCGGTGCGCGCAAGGCGCTACAAACCAAGCTCGGCGGAACGGAGGTCGATTGACTTCACACCGCCAGCGGCAGCACCCGATTGGTGCTACCGAAACAATCGCGCGATCTTAGTAGAGCTTCTTCGGCAGCATTTGCGAACGCAGGCGTTTACGCGTACGCGACACGGCAGCAGCCTTCTTGCGCTTGCGCTCGGTCGTCGGCTTTTCGTAAGCGGTGCGGGCGCGCAGTTCCTTGATCAGGCCAGTGCGCTCGATTTCACGGCGGAAGCGGCGCAGCGCAACTTCGACCGGCTCGTTTTCTTTCAGACGGATGGTGGTCATCGGGTCCCTTGCTCAATATTCGGGTGGACGGCGAAACAGCAGATTATATACCGCCCAGAGGGCGTGCAGTGTAGTTGAATCTGTTTACCGATGCAAGGCACTTCCGATTGTGGCGGAAAGGCCATTTCCTGCCGCAATTTTGTGCAGATGCGTGGCCTTGATGCTACGCCATGAGCGGCCAGCCTGCCGAAGGAGCGAGGAAGAGGAACGCCGCTTGCTCAGGGCGAGCATCTCTCCTGACTTCTATCGTGGAACGCGCTCCCAAGTCTGCGCCTGCGTTAGTTGCCACAAGCGCGCCGCCCTCTGCCGAAGCGCTGCCCGAACGGCTGCGCTATGTGGACGACACGCGCCCGGGCTACACCCGGCGCCGCCTGCGCGGCCGCTTTGTCTATTTCGATACGCGCGGCGAGCGCATCCGCGACCCAGCGGTCATTGCGCGCATCAACAAACTGGCGATTCCGCCTGCTTATACCAACGTATGGATCTGCCCACATGCGGGCGGCCATTTGCAGGCAACAGGGCGCGACGCGCGTGGGCGAAAACAATATCGCTATCACACCGACTGGCGCGCCTTTCGCGATGCCGACAAATACGGGCGGCTGCTGGCCTTCGGGGCAGCGCTGCCGCGGGTGCGTAAAGCGATTATCGCCCACCTGGCGGCGCCAGGCCTGTCGCGCGAGAAGATGCTGGCGACGGTGGTCTTTCTACTGGACGTGACGCTGGTGCGCGTGGGTAACGTAGCGTATGCGCGCGACAACCGCTCCTATGGGCTCACAACGCTGCGCAATCGCCACGTGGAGGTGCACGGCAACACGGTGCGTTTTCAGTTTCGCGGCAAGAGCGGCGTGGAGCATGATGTGTCGGTATCGGACCCGCGCCTGGCGCGCATCATTCGACGCTGTGTCGATCTGCCGGGGCAGGAGTTGTTCCAGTACATCGACGAAGCGGGCGACCGCCGCGTAATCGATTCCGCAGATGTGAATACATACTTACAAGAGATTACCGGCACGGATTTCACGGCGAAGGACTATCGCACCTGGGCCGGCAGCGTGCTCGCGCTGGATCTGTTGCGCGGACGCACGTCGGCGAACGCTACCGAGGCGCGCCGGCAGGTGGTGCAAGCCGTTGCTGCCGTGGCCCAACGCCTGGGAAACACGCCGGCCGTCTGCCGCAAGTGCTATGTGCATCCGGCCGTAGTGGACGCGTTCCTGGCGGGCGAGCTGGAAGCGCAGCCCCCGACCCGCGCACGCAAGGGCCTGCGACGCGAAGAAGTGGCCCTGCTTCGCTTTCTTGAATCCACTGCCAGCGCAAAGGGCACAGGCGAAAAAAAGCCCGCCTGAACAAGGCGGGCTTTCGAGCGAACAGACGCGAATTTACTTCGATTGCTGCGGCGTCATGTCCGGCGTGGCGGGCGCAACGCCCGGCGCAGCCGTCGGCTGAGCCTGCTGTGCGGCCACGGTGGTGCTGTGTTCCTGCAGACCGCCGCCCAGCGCCGTGTAAAGATCAATGGCGTTGGTCAGGCGAGCCAGGCGCGTCTGCACCAGCGTCTGGTCGGCGCTGAACAGATCGCGCTGCGCGTCGAGCACATCGAGGAAGCTCGACACGCCGTTGCGATAGCGCTGGTCAGACAGCGTCAGGCGATCGGCCGTGGCATCGCGGAAGCGCTTCTGCGCTGCCACCTGCTCTTCCAGCGTGCCGCGCGCCACGAGGGCGTCGGACACCTCGCGGAAGGCGGTCTGGATCGTCTTCTCGTAGTTGGCAACCGCGATCTTCTGGTTGGTCTTGGTCAAGTCCAGGTTGAAGATGTTGGTGCCCCAGTTGAAGATCGGCAGCGTCAGGTTCGGCACGAACGACCACAGCCCCGTTCCGCTCTTGAAGAGATCATGCAGCGCGCCGCTTGCCGTCCCCACGTTGGACGTCAGCCCGATGCTCGGGAAAAACGCCGCACGCGCCACGCCAATGTTGGCGTTGGCGGCAATCAGCTTCTGCTCCGCCTGACGAATGTCCGGGCGTTGCTCCAGCAGTTCCGAGGGCACACCCGGCGGAATGTCGGCGACGATCTTTTCCGACGACACCGTGGTCGGCGTGGGCAGGTCGGCCGGCAAGGGAGCGCCGACCAGCACCACCAGGGCGTTGGTCGCCTGGGCGTACTGGCGCGTGAGCTGAGCCACCGACACGCGCGCCGACTCCACCAGCGTCTCGGTCTGGCGCAGGTCCAGCGCCGACGAAGCACCCACATCAAACCGCTGCTTGGCGAGCTTGTAGTAGTCTTCGCGGCCCTTCAGGGTTTGCTGTGCCAGATCCAGCTGCTCGGCATAGGCGCGCTCATTCAGATAAGCCTTGGCCACCTGCGAGATCAGGCTGATCTGCGCGGCACGCCGGCCTTCATCCGTCGCCAGATAGCTCGCACGCGCAGACGACGTCACATCGCCCACGCTGAACAGGTTCACCTGGTAGTTGCTGATGCCCACGCCAAGCTGGTACTGCTTGGTGTAGATGTCGCCGCCGGTCGTCGAGATCGACGGCGGCGTATGGCTGCGCGTGTACGTGGCAGACGCATTGACCGGCGGCAGCAGGTCGGCGATCTGCAGGCGGTACTGCGCACGCGCCGCCTCGACGTTGAGCATGGCCACGCGCAGGTCGCGGTTGTTCTCAAGCGCAAGGCCAATCAGCTTTTGCAAGCGCGCATCGGGGAAGAACTCACGCCAGCCCAGGTCGGTCGCGCGCGGGGCGTTCTCACCGGGCTTGGCTGAGTCTGCCGGCACGGCGTAGCCGGCCGGTGCCTGCGGATAGGTGCTCGTTACCGGAGCATCCGGGCGCTCATACGTCGGCGCCAGCGAGCAGCCGGACAGCACGCCGGCCGCCAGCAGGAGCGCCGGCAGCAGCGCAGGGGTTCGAAAGGTCATCGTTTTCTGCATGTTCAGATTTCCTCGTCCAGCGGACGGTGCGCGGCATCCAGGCGGCGTTGACGCTCGCTGCCCTTGAAGATGCGGCGGACCACCACGAAGAACACGGGCACCAGCACCACGGCCAGCACCGTCGCGGTGATCATCCCGCCCATCACGCCGGTACCGATGGCGCGTTGGCTGGCAGAGCTGGCGCCCGTGGCAATCGCCAGCGGCAGCACGCCCAGGATGAAGGCGAACGACGTCATGATGATCGGGCGGAACCGCAGGTGCACGGCTTCCAGCGTCGCGTCGATCAGGCTCTTGCCTTGCGCCTGCAAGTCCTTCGCAAACTCGATGATCAGAATCGCGTTCTTGGCGGACAGACCCACCACCGCAATCAGGCCGACCTTGAAGTACACGTCATCGGGCATCGCGCGCAGCGTCACGCCCAGCAGCGCGCCGAGCACGCCCAGCGGCACCACCAGAATCACAGCAGCCGGGATCGACCAGCTTTCGTACAGCGCCGCCAGCACCAGGAACACGGCCAGCAGCGACAGCGCATACAGCGCCGGCGCCTGCGAGCCCGAGGCCTTTTCCTGCAGCGACTGGCCCGTCCACTCATAGCCGATGCCAGCCGGCAGCTTGGAGGCCAGACGTTCCATCTCGGCCATGGCGTCACCCGAGCTGGCACCCGGCGCAGCCGCACCCGAAAGGCGAACTGCCGGGTAGCCGTTGTAGCGCACGAGCTGCACCGGGCCGACGATCCAATGGCCCTTGGCGAACGTCGACATCGGCACCATGTTGCCCTGCCCGTTGCGCACGTACAGGTTCATGATGTCTTCGGGCTGCATGCGGTTGATCTTGTCCGCTTGCACGATCACACGCTGCTGACGACCGTAGTTCGGGAAGTCGTTGGCGTACGCCGAACCCAGCGCCGTCGACAGCACGGCGTTGATGTCGGTGAACGACACACCCAGCGCATTGGCCTTCTCGCGGTCGATATCCACCTGGTACTGCGGCGAATCTTCCAGACCTTCCGGGCGCATGCCCGTAATGACCTTGCTCTTCGCCGCCATCCCCATCAGTTGATTACGGGCTGCGATCAGCGCGTCGTGGCCCAGGCCAGCACGATCCTGCAGACGGAAGGTAAAGCCGGTGGCGTTGCCCAACTCCGGAATCGGAGGCGGGTTCAGCGGAAACACGATTGCATCGCGAATGCCACCGAACAGCGCACCAAAGGCACGGCCAACCACGGCATCGGCGGTTTGATCCTTGCCCTTACGCTCGCTCCAGTCCTTGAACGGCGTGAACACGATACCGGCGTTCGGCCCGTTGCCCGAGAAGCTGAAACCCTGCACGGCCACGATGTTCTCGACCGCCTTTTCATGCTTGTAGTAGTTCTCGACCTGCTTGATCACTTCCAGCGTGCGGTTGGCCGATGCACCCGGCGGCAACTGGATGTTGGTCACGATGTAGCCCTGGTCTTCGGTCGGCAGGAACGAAGACGGCAGGCGCAGGAACAGGAACACCACCGCAACGATCAGCGCAACGTAGATGACCATGTAGCGGAAGGTCTTCTTGAGCATGCGCTCCACGAAGCTTTGGTAGCGGTTCGTGGTGGTGCTGAACATGCGGTTGAACCAGCCGAAGAAGCCCTTCTTCTCGTGGTGCGAACCCTTCTCGATCGGCTTGAGCAGCGTGGAGCACAGTGCCGGCGTGAGCGTCAGCGCCATGAGTGCCGAGAAGAAAATCGACGACACCATCGACAGTGAGAACTGGCGATAGATCGCGCCCACCGAGCCCGAGAAGAACGCCATCGGGATGAACACGGCCATCAGCACCAGCGTAATACCGATGATGGCGCCCGTGATCTGGCCCATGGCCTTGCGGGTGGCTTCGCGCGGGGGCAGGCCTTCTTCTGCCATGATCCGCTCGACGTTTTCAACCACCACGATCGCATCGTCAACGAGAATACCGATCGCCAGCACGAGGCCGAACATCGTCAGCACGTTGATCGAGAAGCCCATCGCGTTCATGGTGGCGAACGCGCCCAAGAGCGAGATCGGCACCACGATCGACGGCACCAGCGTGTAGCGGATGTTCTGCAGGAACAGCAGCATCACCAGGAACACCAGCGCCATGGCCTCGAACAGCGTCTTGACCACTTCTTCGATCGAGATCTGGACGAACTTGGAGGTGTCGTATGGCACCTTGTATTCCACGCCAGCCGGGAAGTACTTCGAGAGCTCTTCCAGCTTGGCCTTCACGGCCTTGGCGGTGCCCAGGGCGTTACCCGTGGGCGAGAGCTGCACACCAATGGCCGAGATCGGCTGGCCGTTGATCCGCGCCGACGTCGAATAGGACTGGCCGCCCAATTCCAGGCGTGCAACGTCCTTCACGCGCACCAGCGAGCCGTCCGGCTTGGCCACCAGCACGATGTTGCCGAACTGTTCGGTGGTCGTGAGCTGACCTTCCACCACGACCGTCGCCGCGAGCGGCTGATCGGAGACAGAGGGCAGATCGCCGATCGTACCGGCCGAGACCAGCGAGTTTTGTGCACGAATGGCGTTGTAGACGTCCGTCGGTGTCAGCTTGTAGCCGACCAGCTTGGCCGGATCGATCCAGACGCGCATGGCGCGCTCCGTACCGAACAGAACCGCTTGACCCACGCCCGGCACGCGCTTGATTTCGTTCAGCACGTTGCGCGAGATGTAGTCGCCCAGCGCCACCGGATCCATCTTGCCGTCGGTCGATGCCAGCGTGGCGAACAGCAGGAAGTTCGCGCGGGCCTTGTCGACCTGCACGCCCTGCTGCGTCACCGCAGACGGCAACCGCGCTTCCACGCGCTTCAAGCGGTTCTGCACGTCCACCTGCGCCAGCGCCGGATCGGTACCGGCCTTGAACGTCACGGTAATCTGCGCCTGGCCGTTACCGCCCTGGCTGACCGACTCCATATAGAGCAGGCCGTCCGCGCCGTTCATTTCCTGCTCGATGATGCTGGTGACGGATTCGTCCAGCGTCTTCGCGTTTGCGCCCGGATACGTTGCCGTGATGATGACGGACGGCGGCGCGATGGTCGGGTACTGCGAGATCGGCAGCTGGGTGATCGAGATCGCCCCAGCAAGGATGATGAACAGCGCGAGCACCCAGGCGAAGACCGGGCGATCGATAAAAAACTTTGCCATGCGATGGCTCCTTGTTTACTGCTTGGCTGCCGGTGCGCTGGCAGCGGGAGTGCTTGCAGCAGGGGCGCTGGCCGCCGGTGCGGGTGCGGCGCCGCCACCCTGGCCGCCCTGACCTTGCGGACCCTTGCCCTGGCCTGCCGACATCGGCTGCCACGGCACAGCCTTGACCGGTGCGCCCGGATGGACCTTTTGCAGACCGTCGACGATCACCTTGTCGCCTGCCTTCAGGCCGCTGGAGACGATCCATTCCGTACCGGTCGAGCGATCGGCCTGAACCTGGCGCACGGCTGCCATGCCCTTCTCATCGACCACCATGACCGAGGCGCCGTCCGGGCTACGCGTCACCGCTTGTTGCGGCACCGTGATCGCCTGCTCGTCCACGGCCTGCTCCAGGCGGGCACGTACGTACATGCCCGGCAGCAGCGTGCGATCGGCGTTCGGAACAATCGCGCGCAGCGTGATCGTGCCCGTGGCCGGGTCCACCGTCAGGTCGGAAAAGTACAGCTTGCCCGGTTGGGCATAGGCACGGCCGTCTTCCGTCACGAGCGTGACCTTGGCTGCATCACCACCGGCCTTGGCCAGTTTGCCGTCCTTGAGCGCTTGCTGCAGACGCATCACTTCGGTGCTCGACTGGGTGAAGGTCAGGTAGATCGGGTCGATTTGCTGCACGGTCGTCAGCAACGTCGCCTCGCCCTGGCCCACCAGCGCGCCTTCGGTGACCTGCGCCAGACCGGCACGGCCGGAGATGGGCGAAGTCACGCTGGCGTAGCCGACGTTCAGCTTGGCGGTTTCCACGGCAGCGCGGGCGGCGGCCACGTCAGCAGTGGCTTGCTTGGCGGCGGCGGTGGCGTCGTCGTAGTCCTGCTTGCTGATGGCGTTGGTGGCAACCAGCGGCTTATAGCGTTCAGCCTTCAGTTGTGCCTGCGTTTGCGTGGCTTCCGAGCGCGCAAGCTGTGCCTTGGCACTGTCGAGCGACGCCTGATACTGCGCCGGATCGATCTGGAACAACTGTTGGCCGGCCTTCACGTCACTGCCTTCAGCGTAGGTGCGCTTGAGTACGATGCCCGCGACCCGTGCGCGCACCTGTGCCACACGCGTGGCCTCCAGGCGGCCCGGCAACTCGCTGGTCAGGCCAACGGAGTGCGGCTGCACGGTCACAACGCCGACTTCGGTCGGAGGCATGCCGGCGCCGCCCGGCCCTTGTGCCTGCTTGTTACCGCAGGCTGCAAGTGCCACCACCGTGAATGCGGCGGCAGCGAGTTGGTGATAACGGCGGGTGTTCGTCATAGATGACCCCATGTGGCGATAAGCGGAATGCCGGGTGCCGCCACGCCGCGCAAACGAGTGCGACGCCGGCAAACCGTCAGCGAAACCAAAAAAACACAAAACGAAAACGTCCGATGCTAGCTGCATCTGGCGGCATGCGATATGGCCTTTGCGACGAACTCGCAACAACTCGGACCAGAATGCTAAGACGCGGGAGCGATCGGCAGTCGATCTCCGACCTGGCCGCCGACAGACGCAAAGTCGGCCCCCAGACCACGTGCCCGGGATGGATGTGGCGCATACGGCCATGGGCAAGTGAAGGAGTGCGCGCTATTATAGATACGTTCGCGTATGTATGTAAGTCACGCCATTGAGAAATAGGGACTCCGTTGACACCTTTCCGGAGTTCGTAGCAATGACGGGGATCAAGCGAACATGCAACAAATACCGCGCTCCGACAAGCATTGTCAGCCAACGGACCCGCTGCCGCGTTGTGCGAAGCGCAATGGTGCGTTGCCGAAAATTGTGCATTGCACAAAAGCCAATCGAAAGAACGCCGGCTGGGGTGACACGGCGTTCCTCTGGAAGATCATGGTTAGACGAACGAAGGAAGAAGCACTGGAAACACGTAACCGCATCCTGGATGCGGCGGAAGACGTGTTCTATGCGCGCGGCGTGGCACGCACATCGTTATCGGATATCGCGCAGGCCGCGGGCGTGACGCGCGGCGCCATCTACTGGCACTTCCGCAATAAGACCGACGTTTTTGCCGCCATGTGCGAGCGCGTTAAGCTGCCCATGGAGACCATGTGCACCCCGCTTGGGGTGGAAGCTGATGACCCGCTGGGCGAACTGCGCACCGTGGGCAACTTCCTGCTGCGGCAACTCGTGGAAGATGCGCACTGGCGCAAGGTCTTCGAGATCATGTTCAACAAGTGCGAGTTCGTGGAAGACACGAGCCCCATTCTCAAGCGCCAACAAGAATCGTTTGAGGAAGGCATGACCCACCTGACAAGCATCATCGAGCAGGCAACGCGGCGCGGGCAGTTGCCGGCCGACCTCGACATCCCCCTGGCCGTGGCGCATTTCCATGCCACCTTCAACGGCATCATGGGCGATTACCTTTTCTACCCGGACGCCTCCAGCCTCGCCACCAAGCGCGAGCGCCTGCTGGATGCATGCATCGACACCCTCAAATACGCGCCGTCGCTGCGGCTGGAGCCGACCGCGGCCGCGGCCACGGCCGCCCTCACCGGGGCCTCGGCATGAACACGCCCGTGTTCGACCAGATGGTCTTTGCCGGCGGCGGCAACCGCTGCTGGTGGCAGGCCGGCTGGTGGGACGTCGTGCAGCCCGAACTGGGCTTGGCGCCGCGCGTGATTGCCGGCATCTCGGCCGGCGCATCGACGGCGTGCATGCTGCATGCATGGAATTCCGCCGAGCTGATGGATTACTACGGCGAAGCCCTACGCCAGAACACCCGCAACGCCCATTGGGGCAACCTGCTGCGCGGCGAGCGCGTGTTTCCGCATTACGGCATGTACCGCACGGCGCTGCTGACGGTTTTCAGCGAGGGCCGCTTCGGGCGGCTGGCGCAGGCGCCCGAGATCCGCATCGGCGTGGCGCATATCCCGCGCTGGCTGGGCGCACGGTCGGCGGTGGCGGCGGGGCTGATTGCCTACAACATCGAAAAGCACGTCCGCAAGACGCTGCACCCGACGCTGGGCAAACGCCTCGGCTTCACGCCGGAAATCGTGCGCGCGCAGGATTGCGCTACGCCCGAGGACCTGGCGGATCTTCTGCTGCAATCGGCCTCCACGCCGCCGTTCACGCCGGTGTTGCGGCGCGCGGGGCGGCCGGTACTCGACGGCGGCATGGTCGACAACGTGCCCGTGCACGCGCTGGACGCCACGCCCGGCGACGCGCTGGTGCTGGTCACGCGCCTATACCCGCGCCCGACATATTTCCGCATGGATGTGCCAGTGGCCGACGGCGTGCAGCGCCGCTTTTACGTACAGCCCTCGCGCAAGGTTCCCATTTCAAGCTGGGATTACACCCGCCCGGGCGCCATGCGCGACGCCTATGCGCTCGGCCGTCATGACGGCGAAACCTTCCTGCGCGAACTTCCACGCGGGTTTGCCACGGCGGTGGCTGCGTAACCACCTCCTCCAAAAACCGGCGGCGGGCGCGCCGCTTGCTGCACATGGCGCGCCCGCCGGCGTGCCATCAAGGTCGTCCGGCCGATGCTTCTTCGACGGACACCTCATGCCCGCAAACCCTGCACATGCGTTTGACCTGATCGTGATTGGCGCTGGTTCGGCCGGGCTCGCGGCTGCGCGCCGATCTGCGCAACTGGGGGCACGAACGCTGCTGATCGACCGCGCGCAAGTGGGCGGCACCTGCGTCAATCGCGGATGTGTGCCCAAGAAACTGCTTGGCTACGGCGCCGCCTGGTCGCAGACCATGGCGCGGTGCTTGCGCACCACCAACGCCGCCGATGCCTGGGCCGATGCCATCGCCCGCACGCGTGCCGAAGTCGCGCGGCTGCACGAAGCGCATTTCGCCCACCTGGCCGATGCCGGCGTGCAATGGCTGAGCGGCATGGCTTCGCTGCGCGGCCGCGGCATCGTCCGCTTGCAAACCGATACTGGCAAGACCACGCTGCGGGCACGCCAGATCGTGCTGGCCACCGGCGCCCGCCCCACGTCGCTCCCCACACCCGGCGCGGAACTGGCTTGCACCTCCGACGACGTGTTCGGCTGGGACACGCTTCCCGCATCGCTCATCATCGCGGGCGGCGGCGTCATCGCGGTGGAGATGGCGTCCACGCTGGCGCGCTTTGGCGTGCGGGTGACCGTGCTGACGCGCGATGCGCGCGTGCTGCCCGAATTGGATGCCACGGTGGCCGAGGCCGCCGCGCAGTCGCTGGCCGGCTGCGGCGTCGAACTGATCCTGAACGCCGATGTTGTCCGCATCGAACGCGATGCGGTGAATGGCGGCGGCGTGACCGTCTACGCGAGCATCGAAGGCAGCGACGCTCCCCGCGCGCTGCGCGCCCAGCGTGTGTTGAGCGCCATCGGCCGCGCGCCGAACATCGCGGGTCTTGGCCTGGACGCGGCCGGAGTCACGCTCGACGCACACGGACGCATCGCGGTCGACCGCCATTTCCGCACGCGCGCCCGCGGCGTGCATGCCGTGGGCGACATCTGCGGCGGCAGCCCGCTGCAATTGACACCCGTGGCCGCCGCGCAGGGTCGTTACGTGGCCGAACGCCTATTCGGCAAAGGCATCAAGCTGCCCGACATGAACACCGTGCCGATGGCCGTGTTCTGCGACCCGGCGATCGCGAGCGTGGGCCTGACCGAAGCCGACGCACGCACTCGCTGGCCCGAGTTGGGCAAACGCGGAGCGGACACCGACAAACGCGCCCTGGCAGACCGGATTGACGTGGTGGTCCGCCGCTTCGTCTCGCTGGAGCAGCGTTTTGCGGGCTCCGGCATGGAATCGCTGATCAAGCTGGTGTGCAATGCGCGCAGCGGACGGGTGCTCGGCGCGCACATCGTCGACAACGCCGCGCCAGAGATCATCCAGGCGCTGGCGGTGGCCGTACGCATGGGCGTCCGGCTCAAGCATCTGCATACCACCGTGGGCCTGCACCCGACGGTGGCAGAGGAATTGCTGAGCATGTAAGCGCACTCATTCAATTTTCCTGACCCCGGTCTGCAAATCCATGCACGTTACTGGTGCTGTTCCGGCGCAGAATGGTAACTATATTCTTCAGGAAATTTGACATGCTCCCCGTGCTTTATCTGTCCCATGGGTCGCCCATGCTGGCGGCCGATCCGGGCCCTGTCGGCACAATGCTGGCGGCGCTCGGGCAAGAGATGGCCGCCCTCAAGCCCCGTGCCATCGTCGTGGTTTCACCGCACTGGATGACGCGCCGGCCGGCCGTCACTGCCCGCGCGCAGCAGGAAGCGTGGCACGACTTCGGCGGCTTCCCGCCGCAGCTCTACGCCTTGGAATACGCCCCGCCCGGCGCGCCGGACTTGGCTGAGCGCATCCGTGCGCTGATCGACGGCAACATCGTCCCGGGGCTGGAAGAACAGGCTTCCACAGTGCTGGACCCGCGCCAGCCGCTGGACCACGGCGCCTGGGTGCCACTGATGCTGATGTTTCCCGAGGCGAAGATTCCCGTGGTGCAGGTGTCGTTGATGCCAGGCCTGTCGCCGGCTTGTCAGATGGCGATGGGGCGTACGCTCGCGCCGCTGCGCGACGAAGGCGTGCTGATCGTGGGTTCCGGCAGCTTCACGCACAACCTGCGCGCGCTGATGCGCGGCCCCGGCATGGCGCAGCATGGCGTGCCGGTCGAGCCTTGGGTGACGGCGTTCCGCGAATGGATGATCGAGACGATGACTGATGGCATCCGCAGCGGCGATTTCACCCAGTTCTGCGATTACCGCGCGCAAGCCCCGAACGCCGCGCACGCCCACCCGACCGACGAACACCTCATGCCGCTGTACGTGGCACTGGGCGCCGCGATGGGCCAGCCGAGCCAAGCCACGCCGGGCGGCGTGCAGGCTCAGCACGTGGTCGATACGGTGACGTACGGCTCGCTGGCGATGGACAGTTTCCGCTTCGATGGCGCGGGCGCCAATCAGCCGCAGCTGCGCGCCGCGGCTTGATTGGCCGAAACCACGAGCGGAACGACTGGCGTTATGCGCGGATCAGCGCTGGCGCCAGCGCCGTCGGATTGACCACGCTATCGACGTTGCCCTGCAGGACATCAAGGATGTTCTGGAACGCGATGCTGAAGTACAGCTCGTAACCTTCGCGTTCGACGTAGCCGATGTGCGGCGTGCAGATGCAGTTCTCCATGCGCAGCAGGGTGTGGCCCTGCAGGATGGGCTCCGTTTCAAACACATCGATGGCGGCCATGCCCGGGCGCCCGCGATTGAGCGACGTCACCAGGCCATTTTCTTCCACCAGTTCAGCGCGACTCGTGTTGACGAAGAGGGCGGTCGGCTTCATGCGCGTGAGGTCGGCCACCGTCACGATGCCACGCGTTTCGTCGTTCAGCCGCAGGTGGACCGACAACACGTCGGACTGCTCGAACAGCGCATCCTTCGATTCCGCTACGGCAAAGCCGTCGGCGCGCGCGCGTTCCTGTGAGCCCTCGCGGCCCCACACCAGCACATTCATGCCGAAGGCGCGACCGTAGCCAGCTACGAGCTGGCCGATCTTGCCGTAGCCGAAGATGCCCAGCGTCTGGCCCTTCAGGACTCGGCCGATGCCAAAGTTGGGCGGCATCGTGGTGGATTTCAGCCCCGACTGCTGCCACGCGCCGTGCTTTAAGCTCGCAACGTATTGCGGAATGCGGCGCTGCGCGGCCATCACCAGCGCCCAGGTCAACTCAGCCGGCGCCACCGGCGAGCCCTTGCCCTCCAGCACCACCACCCCCTTGTCGGTACAGGCATCCAGGTCGATATGGCTGCCCGAATCGCGCGATACGCGGCCAGTCTGGCTGATGATCTTGAGTTTGGGCAGGCGATCCAGCAACTGACGCGTTATGCGCGTGCGCTCCCGGATCAGCACAATGGCTTCAACGTCCGCCACGCGTGCGGCCAATTGCCCCACACCTTTGACGGTGTTGTTGAACACTTTGACTTCGTGATCCTGCATCAGGCTGAAGCAATCCAGCTTGCGAACAGCGTCTTGGTAGTCGTCCAGTACGGCAATCTTCATCGACATCTCACTTCGAACAATGGTGCGCAGCAAAAAACAGCGATCCCTCGCGGTGGTATTCTTCCCATCCCTCGTCGCACGACAATCTGTGTCGACGTTTGGAATTGCCCGCCGCGGGCACGCAATTTGCGCAGCCCCGCTGGTGACGAGTCCTTGTTCTAGGGTCTATTGACCTCGGTCCCGCCACTTTAGCGCACGCGGCCCCCGCTGCCCGGAAAAACCCACGTTCCGTCAGCGCTCCGCTTTGTAACTGAATGTGAAATCAGCACGGCTACCGTCCCTCCGCCTGCGTTACTCCCCCCTCTGGAAATCGCTGATCCGGCCTGCTCATGATGCGCCGTCGATCGCTTTCCAACCCGCCGCTGGGCGTGGCCACCGTGCTGATCCGCCACCGATTTCTTTCTCACTTCCATTGGAGTTTTGGTCATGAATCAACCCGTGATGCAGGGCGTGCCTGCATTGAACGTGCCCGATTACGTGAAACACCCGCGCCTGATCGCGTGGGTGGGCGAGGTGGCAGCGCTCACCAAGCCGGAGCGCATTGTCTGGTGCGATGGTTCGCAAGAGGAATACGACCGCCTGTGCGCCGAAATGGTGGCCGCCGGCACGATGAAGCAGCTCAACCCGGTCAAGCGCAAGAACTCGTACCTGGCGCTGTCGGACCCGTCGGACGTGGCGCGCGTGGAAGACCGCACCTTCATCTGCTCGCAGAAGAAGGAAGATGCCGGCCCCACCAACAACTGGACGGCCCCGGCCGAGATGCGCCAGACGCTGAATGGCCTGTTTGACGGCAGCATGCGCGGCCGCACGCTGTACGTCGTGCCGTTCTCGATGGGCCCGCTGGGCTCGCCAATCGCGCACATCGGCGTGGAGCTGTCGGACAGCCCGTACGTGGCCGTCAACATGCGCATCATGACCCGCATGGGTCGCGCGGTGTACGAGGTGCTCGGCGCTGACGGCGATTTCGTGCCGTGCGTGCACACCGTCGGCAAGCCGCTCGCCGCCGGCGAGAAAGACGTGCCGTGGCCGTGCAACCCGACCAAGTACATCGTGCATTTCCCGGAAACGCGCGAAATCTGGTCGTTCGGCTCGGGCTACGGCGGCAACGCGCTGCTGGGCAAGAAGTGCTTCGCATTGCGGATCGCCTCCACCATGGGCCGCGACCAGGGCTGGCTGGCCGAGCACATGCTGATCCTGGGCGTGACGTCGCCGGAAGGCAAGACGTATCACGTGGCGGCGGCCTTCCCATCGGCCTGCGGCAAGACCAACTTTGCGATGCTGATTCCGCCGGCCGGCCTGAACGGCTGGAAGGTGACGACCATCGGCGACGACATCGCCTGGATCAAGCCCCGCAAGGACGCAACCGGCAAGACCTGCCTGTACGCCATCAACCCGGAAGCCGGCTACTTTGGCGTGGCCCCGGGCACCAGCGAGAAGACCAACTTCAACGCGATGGCCACGCTCAAAGAGAACGTCATCTTCACCAACGTAGCGCTCACGGACGACGGCGATGTGTGGTGGGAAGGCATGACCGACACGCCGCCCGCCCACCTGATCGACTGGCAAGGCCAGGATTGGACGCCCGCGACCGCAAAGGAAACCGGCCGCAAGGCAGCGCATCCGAACGCGCGTTTTACGGCGCCGGCCGCCCAATGTCCCTCGATCGATCCGGAATGGGACAACCCGGCAGGCGTACCCATTGATGCGTTCATCTTCGGCGGCCGCCGCTCGACCACCGTGCCGCTCGTTACCGAAGCGCGCGACTGGACCGAAGGCGTGTACATGGCTGCCACGATGGGCTCGGAAACCACCGCCGCCGCTGCCGGCCAGCAAGGCGTGGTGCGCCGTGACCCGTTCGCCATGCTGCCGTTCTGCGGTTACAACATGGCCGACTACTTCGCGCACTGGCTCAAGGTAGGCGAGAAGCTGGCCGAAAGCGGCGCCACGCTGCCGAAGATCTTCTGCGTGAACTGGTTCCGCAAGGACGAGAACGGCAAGTTCGTGTGGCCCGGTTTTGGCGAAAACATGCGCGTGCTCAAGTGGATGATCGATCGCATCGAGGGCCACGCGCAGGGCGACGAGCACGCCTTTGGCGTATCGCCGCGCTACGAAGAACTGAGCTGGGACGGCCTGAACTTCACGGCCGAGCAGTTCGCCAAGGTGATCTCGCTGGACGCGGACGCCTGGAAGCAGGAACTGGCGCTGCACGACGAGCTGTTCACGAAACTGGCGCACGGCCTGCCGCAAGCGCTGCCCGACGCCAAGACCCGCCTGGAAGAACGCCTGGAGGGCTAACACCCGCCGTCTCTTTGGCATCAGGACAGAAAGCCCGCCTTGCGCGGGCTTTTTTTTCGCCCGCCCGCAGAAGGTTGCCCAAACAACGAGCAGTAATCCTAAAGTTTTAAATCGCGCGAATTACCCCTGCCAACAAAACAGATCAATTGATTTTTAGGAAATCGAATCGCTTTGTAAAAAATACCGCCGCACACATAAGCGCAATCATTATGCCGGCGCGAGCATAATCGTCATGCATTTATGCCGGACTTGAATCGTTGCACGCATGGTATCGGCCAAGAACGTTGCCTGGCGTAGCTTTATGAAGAATGCATGTCAACCGCGCCACCCCAATGCGTGTCGAATTGAATGAATTTCCAAATTTTAAAATTCCTGCGTGACGAATCCCTACGGGATTCTTATAATCCGGCAAAACGGAATCCCTTCTCTCTGAGCCAGAGGGGGGTTCATGACTAGAGGAAACGGGAAAGGGCTAACAAGCCTTATGCCAACGGAGGTGGGGGATCCCTACTTCACCGGCGCTCGGGGGGGCGCCGGCTCGGATTGTGCGCAAGCAATGCCGCAAACTGTGCAAACGATTGCATAGCTCGGCACGCTGCGGCAGGCACCGAGGGGTTTGCAGACCTTTCTCAGGACCACCCTGGACACCACCCAGGAGGCTCCGCTGGCGATCGTCGACGGGAACAGCAGCATGACGATCCGCGCAAGGCCAACGGCCGGGCAACAGCGCCCGCAAGAAACGACATGCGAGCACACGCGCAATTGCCCGCATGGCACTCATAACAACGCGCACCGCAGACAGCAGAGCGCAGCCGCGAGGCTGCTCGCCGGAGTGTGTCGGCTGGTTAGACGGGAGGTATCACAAAGTGGGTATTCAGATCTTGCTGGTCGAACAAGACCAGGCAGAGGGGGAGCGTCTGTCGTTTTCCCTGCGTGATGGTGGACACGACGTTCAACGGGTCAGCCATCCGGGCCAGGCGCAGTCTGCCATCCTGGTGGCCATGCCTGAGTTGCTCCTGATGGAGTGGACATGGCCCGAGCGCGAGTCGATCGACATGCTGCTGGCCTTGCGCGCCAACATGCAGACGCGCGGCCTGCCGGTTATCGTGCTGTCCCGTCATGGCGATGCGCGTGCCAAGATTGCCGCGCTCGACGCCGGCGCCGACGACTACGTCGTCAAACCGTGCGACACGGGTGAACTGCATGCCCGCATTCGCGCCGTACTGCGCCGCCGTGCGCCGCATCAGCACGGCGACGACATCCTGCAGGTCAACGGCCTGCGCCTCGATCCGCTCACGCTGGGCGTGACTGCGCAAACCGACACCGGCCCGCGCGCCATTCCGCTCAGCCCGCTGGAATTCCGCCTGCTGCACTTTCTCGTCGCGCATCCGCAACGCGTGCACTCGCGCACGCAACTGCTGGACCGCGTGTGGGGCAACCATGTATTCGTAGGTGAGCGCACGGTGGATGTGCACGTGCGCAAGCTGCGCGTGGCGCTGGCCGGCACGCCCTGCGATGGCCTGATCCAGACCGTGCGCGGCGGCGGCTATCGCCTCGTGGTGGGCACCAACGGCGCAACGGCCGCGCATGCTGCCGACGCGATCGGCATGCAACTGGAAACAGCAACCCGCAAGGCTGAACTGCCGGCATACGGCCGCGTCCCCACGACGCGCTCGCTCGGCCCGGCTCAGTTGGGCGCCTGACGAGCCTGTCCGCCAGAGCAGACCGCCGCTTGCGCATCGCGCAGCGGCGGTTTTCTTTTGCGTCAGCGCCTGGCGATGCACCTCGCAGCCCAGGCAGATTGGCACAGTTCCTTCTTGTGCTGCTGCGTCAACGCTGGCTTTCGCGCCAGCGTTTAAGCCAGCCGAGCCCTTCGCTCGTACCGGCACGCGGCCGATATTCGCAGCCGATCCAGCCGTCATAGCCGAGCGCGTCCAGCAACGCGAAGAGGTGTGGATAGTTCAGCTCGCCTTCGTCCGGTTCGTGGCGATCGGGCACGCCGGCAATCTGCACGTGGCCCACACCATCGACGTACTGCTTGAGCTTGACCGACAGATCGCCCTCCATGATCTGCGCGTGATACAGGTCGAACTGCACCTTGACGTTGGTCGCGCCGACTTCCTTGCACACCGCATGTGCCTGCGCCTGGTGCGTGAGGAAAAAGCCCGGCATGTCGCGCGTGTTGATCGGCTCCAGCACGATGGTGACCGCCGCGCCGGCAGCCTCGCGCGCAGCGTAGGCGACGTTGCTCACGTAGGTAGCGTGATGGCGTGCGCGGTCCGCACCCGCGGGTAGCAGGCCGGCCATCACGTGCAGGCGCGTGTTGCCGAGCACCTGCGCATACTCCAGCGCTGTCGCAATGCCGCGCTTGAATTCCTCTTCGCGACCGGGCAGCGAGGCGATGCCGCGCTCGCCGCCAGCCCAGTCGCCCGGCGGAGCATTGAACAGTGCTTGCGTGAGGCCAGCGTCGTCAAGACGGGCGCGGATATCCGCCTTGTCGAAGTCGTAGGGAAATAGGAACTCCACGCCCTCGAAGCCATCTTTTGCCGCGGCGGCAAAGCGGTCGAGGAACGCGTGCTCCTGGTACATCATGGACAGGTTGGCGGCAAAGCGCGGCATGGCAGACCTCTGAATACGATTGCTTATTTATTGACCAACTTCGGCGGCGTGCGCAACACGGCAATGCAGCCGAGCACCAGCACGCCCGCCAACGCATACATGCCGGCGGATGTGCTGCCCGTCATGTCCTTGAGCGCACCGATCATATAGGGGCTCACAAAGCCGGCCAAGTTGCCGACCGAGTTGATGGCGGCAATGCCGGCAGCGGCAGCCGTGCCTTGCAGGAAGGCCGTGGGCAGGGACCAGAACAGCGGCGCGCACGTCAGCACACCCGCAGCGGCCAACGACAGGAACACGATCGACAGGACCACGTTGTGCCCAGCCGTGGCCACCACGGCAAAACCGACTGCGCCCATCAGCGCCGGCACAACCAGGTGCCAGCGACGCTCGCGGCGTGCATCGGCACTGCGACCGATCAGCACCATGGTGATCGCCGCACATAGGTACGGGATGGCGGAGAGCACGCCCACCATGAAGGTGTCTTTCACACCGGCGTTCTTCACCAGCGTCGGCATCCAGAACGTCAGCCCGTACTGGCCCATGACGAAGGTGAAGTAAATCAGGCTCATCATCCACACGCGCGGATCGGAGAACACCTTGCCGATGCCGGGGTGCTCGGTCTTGCCTTTGTTATCGGCGGCAATGTTGGTTTCGAGGATCTGCTTCTCGTCTTCCGACAACCACTTGGCTTTGCGGATGCTGTCATCGAACTTCCACAGCACCAGCAGGCCCACCAGCACGGCAGGGACGGCTTCGATCACGAACATCCACTGCCAGCCCTGCCAGCCGCCGCCTACGCCCGTCCCGTGGAAGGCGCTCATGATCCAGCCCGACAGCGGATTGCCGAAGATGCCCGAGATGGGGATGGCCGCCATGAACATCGCCACAATGCGTGCGCGGCGATGCGACGGATACCAGTACGTCAGGTACAGGATGATGCCGGGGTAGAAACCTGCTTCGGCCAAGCCCAGGAGAAAGCGCATCACGTAGAACTGGGTGGGCGTCTGCACGAATGCGAATGCGCCCGAGATCAAACCCCACGTGATCATGATCCGCGCGATCCAGATACGCGCGCCGATCTTGTTCATCAGCAGGTTGCTCGGCACCTCGAAGAGAAAGTACCCGATGAAGAAGATGCCGGCACCGAGCCCGTAGACCGTCTCGGAAAAATTCAGCGCCTGCGACATCTGCAGCTTCGCAAACCCGACGTTCACACGGTCGAGGTACGCGACCACATAGCACAGCATGATGAGTGGGACGATGCGGCGCGACACGCGCGCATAGACGCTGTCCTCTTTTGAAACGGCGTGCGAAGGCAACGCCGCCGGGGTGGCGGTCGAGGTGTTCATGTGGTCTCCGGTGTAGGTTTTATGTGGGCCGTGCAGCGGGCGCTACCGATTTGCTATCGGTTGCTACCAACGGGCCCCGAACGTCTGGCGCAGTTCGTCGATCTGCGCGTCGGACAGCGGTGCAGGCTTGGGTTCGGTCATCAACCAAAGCCGTGCGGTTTCTTCCAATTCTTCCAGCGCGTAGGCTGCATTCGACACCGAGCCGTGCCATACCACGGGCCCGAGTCGATCGAGCAGCACGGCGCGCACGTCATTGGCCAGCGCAGCAATCTGCGAGGCCACATCCGGATGCCCCGGACGCTGATACGTGATGAGCGGTACGTGGCCGACCTTCATCACGTAGTACGGCGTGATGGGTGGCAGCACATCGGCTTCGTTCCAGACGCCGGCCAGCGTGAGCGCCACAAGATGCGTCGAATGCGTGTGCACCACGGCATGCGCGTCGGCATTGCGGTCGTAGATGCCGCGATGCAGGGCGAGCGTCTTCGACGGCTTGTCGCCGCCGACCCATTCGCCCGTCGCCAGGACCTTGGCAATACGCGCCGGGTCCAGCGTGCCAAGGCAGGCATCGGTGGGCGTGATGAGCCAGCCGTCAGGCAGGCGTGCGCTGATGTTGCCTGCCGTGCCGACGGTGTAGCCGCGCGCATACAGGCTCTGCCCGACGCGGGCGATCTCTTCACGCAGCGCTGTTTCGGTGAACGCGCTCATACGGCTGCCTCCGCGGTGGCCTGCGCCAGTTGCGCAAGCGCCTTCTCGAAGAAATCCACCGTTCCGAAGTTGCCGGACTTCAATGCCAGTGCAACCGGATCGTTGTCGATGGTGGCTGTCCAGGGCACGCCTGGGTCGATCTGCGGGCCGATGCGCAGCGCGCGCACGTCAAGCGCCTGCACCACCGCGCCCGATGTTTCACCGCCGGCCACCACGAAGCGGCGCACGCCATCGGCATGCAGCGTTCGGGCGATGCGGCCCAGGGCATCTTCAACCAGCTTGCCGGCGCGTTCCACACCCAGCGTTTGCTGCACGTGGGCCACTTGCTCCGGCGCACTGGTGGCGTACACCAGCACCGTCTGACCGGCATGGCGGTGCACGAAATCGAGCGCCTCGACCACCACCGGTTTGCCTTCGGCCAGCGCCAGCGGATCAATCTGGAAGGCGGGGCGCGATGCACGCCATTGCGCCACTTGTGCGTTCGTCGCGCGCGAGCAACTGCCCGACAGCACGATCGCCGAGTCCGCCACCACAGGCAGTTGGGCCGCGTTGCCATGTTCGGTGATCAGCCCTGCGCGGCGGTATTGCGCCGGCAAGCCAAGCGCCAAGCCCGAGCCGCCCGTGAGCAGGGGCAGGTCGGCAAACGCCTCGCCCAGCACGATCAGGTCATCGTTGGAAATGGCATCGGCAATCGCCAGCTTCACGCCGTCGGCGCGCAGTTGCTGGGCCTGATCGCGAGCGGCCTGGGCGCCGCGCATGATGGTGTCGTAACGCAGCAGGCCGACCTTGCCCGCGCTCTGGCGCGCGAGCACCGGCACGAGGTTCGGATCGCGCATCGGCGTCAGCGGATGGTGCTCCATGCCCGACGCGTTGAGCAGCACGTCGCCCACGAACAGATGGCCGCGGAAGATCGTGCGGCCGTTCTCGGGAAATGCAGGGCAAGCCAACGTGAAATCGGTGCCCAGCGCAGCCATCAACGCCTCGGCCACTGGGCCGATGTTGCCGTCGTCGGTGGAATCGAAGGTCGAACAGTATTTGAAGAAGAAGCGCGAGCAACCTTGCGCACGCAGCCAGTGCAGTGCGCTCAATGACTGCGCCACGGCATCGGCCGCCGCAATCGTGCGCGACTTGAGCGCCACGACGATGGCATCGGCATCCGCAGCGATGGCTTCCTCGCCTGCCTGCGGCACACCGATGGTCTGCACGGTGCGCATGCCGGCACGCACGAGCATGTTGGCGAGGTCGGTCGCACCGGTGAAGTCATCGGCAATGCAACCGAGGACCGGACGGGACTTGGGCGCGTTGCTCATTTTGGCTGGCCCTCCGGCAGCGTGATCCCCGGGAAGATCTTGATCACGGCGGAATCGTCTTCCCGGGCGTAGCCGGCGGTCGACGCCTGCATGAACATCTGGTGCGCGGTGGCCGCCAGCGGCAGCGGGAACTTGGTCGCGCGCGCGGTATCGAGCACGAGCCCCAGGTCCTTGACGAAGATGTCGACTGCCGACAGCGGCGTGTAGTCGCCCGCCAGCACATGGGCCATGCGGTTTTCGAACATCCAGCTGTTGCCCGCGCTATGGGTGATGACTTCATAAAGCGCATCCGCCGCCACGCCTTCGCGCAGGCCGAGGGCCATGGCTTCGGCGGCGGCTGCAATGTGCACGCCGGCCAGCAGCTGGTTGATGATCTTCACCTTGCTGCCCGCGCCAGCCTTGTCGCCCAGGCGATAGACCTTGCCGGCCATGGCGTCGAGCACATGGCCCGCCGCCGCATACGCCTCGGGCTTGGCCGAGGTCATCATGGTCATCTGGCCCGACGCGGCCTTGGCAGCGCCGCCCGAGATCGGGCCATCCACATACAGGATGCCCTGCTGCGCAAGGCGTGCCTCAAGTGCGATGGACCAGTTCGGATCCACCGTCGAGCACATGACGAAGGTGCTGCCCGGCCGCATGGCGCCCGCTGCACCGCCCTCGCCGAACAGCACGGCCTCGGTCTGCGCGGCGTTGACCACCACCGAGACCACCACATCCACACCAGCGGCAACCTCCGCCGGCGTTGCGCGGGCCACGCCGCCTTCCTTGGCGAAATCCGCTGCGGCACCCGGGCGCGCGTCGCAGGCATGCACGGTGTAGCCGTGATTGCGCAGGGTTTTGGCAATGCCCAAACCCATGGCGCCGAGTCCGATCACGCCGACCTTCCGGTCAGCCGCCGATTGCGTCATGAATGGCTCCTGAAATCAGTCTTGCGCCGTATCGCGGCCCTCGGCCAGGCGACGTGCGGCATTGAACATGTGGGTCTGCGCGGCGTTGCGTGCGGCAAGTGTGTCGCGGTGGCGGATGGCGTCGACCATCGCGCGGTGTTCGTCGCGGACTTGGCGCGCGAAGTCTTCGCGGCGTGCTTCGTTGCTGCGCGTCACGCCAATCGCTTCTTCCAGGTATTGGCTGAAGAAGCCAAGTGCCTGCACCAGAAACGGATTGCCGCTGGCGGCGGCGATGGCGTGGTGAAAGCGTAGGTCTTCGGCCACGCCGTCACCGCCTGCCGCCACTGCAGCGTCGATGCTGTCGAGTGCGGCGTCGATCTCGATCATCTCGGCATCCGTTCGGCGCTGAGCGGCCAGGGCGGCGCCTTCCGCCTCCAGCGCGCGGCGCAGCTCGATGATGTGGAGCACGGCATCGATCGAGCCGGCCTGCGCCGCGTCGATACGCAGCGGCTTGAGGCCAGCCTGCTGCGTGACGTACACGCCACTGCCCTGGCGCGCTTCGACCACGCCTTCGTGGCGCAGACGCGAGATGGCTTCGCGGATCACGGTGCGGCTCACACCGAATTCCTGGCCGAGCACGGTTTCGGACGGCATGCGTTCGCCGCGGCGCAGTTCGCCCGCGTCGATCTTGTCCATCAGGGTCTGGGCCACGCGGTCGGACAGGGAGGGCGCGGCGTCGAGTCGTTCAAACATGGTGGCAGGGAGATCTTGGCAAGGGTAAATTCGTCGTGTCATCATACAAGTTGAGTCGCAGAGCTTCATCCCTGTTTACCCTAGGCATCGATCAAAACGCCCGGCCGCATACGTCAGGCAACAAGGAGACACCATGAACATCGTCATCACCGGCGGCGCCGGTTTCCTGGGCCAGCGCGTGCTGGCGGCACTGCTCCAGCAACCCGGTCTGCCCGGCGCGGACGGCGCGGTGCAGCCGGTTGCGACTTTCATCGTGCTGGACCAGGTGCCGGGCCAGATTGCCGATGCGCGCGTGCGCTATGTGACGGGCGATGCTTCCGACCCGGCCCTCATCGCCCAGGTGATCGACGAAAACGTGGGCGGCGTGTTTCATCTGGCCGCCGTGGTGAGCGGTACCGCCGAGGCTGATTTCGACCTCGGCATGCGCGTGAACCTGGACGGCACGCGCGCATTGCTTGATGCGCTACGCGCGCAGCACGCCAAGACCGGCCGTGCGCCGCGCGTGCTGTTTGCCAGTTCGGTCGCGGTGTTCGGCGGTCAACTGCCTGCCATCGTCACCGACGACACGGCGGCCACGCCGCAGGCCTCGTACGGCGTGCAGAAGCTGATGGGCGAATTCCTGGTGGGCGAGTATTCGCGCAAGGGCTACGTCGACGGCCGCGCGGTGCGCATCCCGACTGTGTCGGTACGCCCGGGCAAGCCAAATGGCGCGGCATCGAGCTTTGCCAGCGGCATCATCCGCGAGCCGCTGTCCGGCGAAGACGCCATCTGCCCGGTGGAAGCCGAGACCGAACTGTGGCTCGCCTCGCCGCGCCAGGTGGTGGCCTCGCTGCTGCACGCGTACACGCTGCCGGCGTCGGCATGGGGCAATCGCCGCTCATTGAACCTGCCGGGCATTACGGTGCGGGTGGGCGAGATGGTGGAAGCGCTGCGCAAGGTGGCGGGCGATGCGCCGGTATCGCGCATCCGCTGGGAGCCGGACGCACGCATCAAGGCCATCGTGCAAAGCTGGCCGGCGCGCTTCAACACCGCCCGCGCCGATGCGATGGGCTTTGGGCGCGACACGTCGTTCGAGGCGATGGTGCGCGATTACGTGGAGGCCACGAAGGGCGCCTAACGGCCCTTTCCCAGCTCCACCGCAAACTTCACCAGTTCCGCCTGGCCCTCGATGCCGAGTTTGCGCTTGAGATTCAGGCGGTGCGATTCCACCGTACGCACGGACAGGCCCAGCTCGTCGGCGATGCGTTTGTTGGCATAGCCCTTGGCGATGCCGTCGAGAATGTCGCGCTCACGCGGCGTGAGCGCCTCGACCGGCGTGGGCATGACAGCCTGCTCGGCCATGCGCATCGCCAGTTGCGCACTGTAGAACGGCCGGCCGGCCAGCACGGCGTCGATGGCCTCGACCAGCTCGCTGGCGGGCGCGTCCTTAAGCACATAGCCACGCGCGCCCGCACGGATTACCTGCCGCACGTACTCCAGGTTGTCGTGCATCGACAGGACGAGCACGGCAATCTCGGGAAATTCCTCGGCAAACTTTTCGGTCAGCGCAATGCCGTTCATGCCGCGCATGCCGATGTCCATCAGTGCCAGATCGGGTGACAAGGTGCGTGCGGCCCGCAGGGCGGCATCGGCGTCACCGGCTTCACCCACCACCTCGAAATGCGGCACGGCTTCCAGCCGCATGCGCACACCATCGCGCACGAGCGGATGATCGTCGACGAGGAGCAGTTTGACGGGCGCGGCTGGTCGCATATTCATACGATGGGAGAAGAGGGAACAGAAGCCAGTTGAGCGATGACGACATGCGGGAGCGCAGCACACACCTCGGTGCCGTGCGGGCCCGAGGCGATGGTACAGGTGCCGCCCAGCGCGGCCATGCGTTCGCGCATGTTGCGCAAGCCGATGCCGCGTTCCGGGTCCACCTGGACGGATTCCACATCAAAGCCGGGGCCATTGTCGCGAACGGACAAGCGCACGGCATCGAGATCGTTTTCAAGCAATACGCCGATGCGCGTGGCTTGCGTGGCATGGCGCTCGATGTTCGAGACAGCCTCCTGCGCGATACGGAACAGCGCGGTGTTGCACGCGTCCGGTAGCTGCACGGGCGGGCCGACCACTTCGAGCGCAATCGCAAACCCCGGCTGGCTGTCTTCGTGCGCTTCGCGCGTTTCGCGCACAAGCAGCTCCAGCGCAGCCGCCAAACCGAGATCATCCAGCAGCGCCGGACGCAGGTTGTGCGACACGCGCCGCACCTCGCCCAGCGCGCTGTTCAACCGATCAAGCGCGCGACGCAACATGCTGTCCGCCCGTTCGATCGACGGCGGCGATGCTGGTGACGCTTCGAGATGACCATGCGCGGTTTCGAGCAGCAGCTTGGTCGAGACCAACACTTGGCTGATGCCATCGTGCAGTTCACGCGAGACACGCGCGCGCTCGTCTTCCTGAGACTTCACCACCTGCTGCGCGAGCTGGCGCAGCTTGGCATCGGCCTGGCGGTGGTCGCTCACGTTCAGCGCTAGACCGCTGCCCGCCACCAGCAGGATGCTGATCGCGGCAATGCCGACCACCCATGCCAGCGTCTGGTCGATGTTGGCCTGCGCGCGCTGGTCAATCTCTCGCAGGGTCTGCTCGATGTCATCCAGGTACAGACCAGTGCCCACCATCCAGCCCCACTGTGGAATTGGCTCGACATAACCAAGCTTGGGCACGCTCTGGTGCGTCGATGGCTTGTCCCACATGTAGCGCACGAAACCGCCACCGGCCTGCGCGGCAGCCACCAGTTTCTGGATGGTCGGCTGGCCGCCCGAGTCCGTCAGGTCCCACAGATCGCGCCCGACAAGTTCGGGCTGGCGCGGGTGCATCAGGTTGCGGCCGCGCAAGTCGTAGAGGAAAAAGTAGCCATCGGTGCCGAAGTCGAGGCGGGCGAGGGTGCGCATGGCTTCGTCACGCGTGGCTTCGTCCCGGGCTGGGTCGCCACTTTGGCCGGACGCAAGCAACGGCGCGATGGCACTCTGCGCAAGCTTGACGTAAGACCGCAGCTCGGTCTCCTTGGCCTGCAGGTACGCCGATTCCACCAACTGCCGCTCATGTCGCGCCAGCGCAATCGACTGATGCCGCACGGTCAGCATAATCGCCAGCATGGCGATGGTCAGCGGTGCGACGGCGAGGAGCAGGATCTTCTGGCGGAGCTTCATGGCAAAACGCGGCGTGCGTTGCGGCATTGCAAGGTGACGGAGCAGCCCCGGTCAGGTGTGGGGCTGCGTAGAACTACGGACGTGTGCTGCGTAGTCCTCCGCTTGTGGCGCGGGGCAAGGCTGGCAAATACTACACGCCCCTGTCACGGGGTAGGACTTACTGCAGGGATGAACCCACATCCCGCGTTCAGCAAATAACTTCGACCAAGGTTCGAGGAGACCGACATGAGCTTCGTCAGGCAACACCTGATCTGGCTGGTCGTTGCCATTCTTGGCGCGTCTGCCTTTGCCACCGTTGCGCTTGCGCGCGGCGAGGCAGTCAGCGCGCTATGGGTGGTGGTGGCCGCCGTATGCATCTATCTGATCGCGTATCGCTATTACAGCCGCTTCATTGCCGACAAGGTGCTCGGCCTGGACGGCACCCGCAAGACACCCGCCTGGCGCTACAACGACGGGCTCGACTACGTTCCCACCAACAAGCACGTGCTGTTCGGCCACCACTTTGCGGCCATTGCTGGCGCGGGCCCGCTGGTCGGCCCCGTGCTGGCCGCGCAGATGGGCTATCTGCCCGGCATGCTCTGGATTCTGGCCGGCGTGGTGTTTGCCGGGGCGGTGCAGGATTTCGTCGTGCTGTTCATCTCCACGCGCCGCGACGGCCGCTCGCTGGGCGACCTGGTCAAGAGTGAGATGGGCACGGTGCCCGGCGTGATCGCGCTGTTTGGCGCGTTCCTCATCATGATCATCATCCTGGCCGTGCTGGCGCTGATCGTGGTGAAGGCGCTGGTCGGCTCGCCATGGGGCAGCTTCACGGTGGCCGCGACGATTCCCATCGCGCTATTCATGGGCGTGTATGTGCGCTACATCCGTCCGGGCCGCATCGGCGAAATTTCCATCATCGGCTTCGTGCTGCTGATGCTGGCCATCGTGGGCGGCCAGGCCGTGCACGATAGCGCCACGCTGGCGCCGCTGTTCACATTCGACGGCAAGACGCTGACGTGGATGCTGATCGGCTACGGCTTTGTCGCTTCGGTCCTGCCGGTGTGGCTGCTGCTGGCACCGCGAGATTACCTGTCGACGTTCCTGAAGATCGGAACGATCATGGCGCTGGCCATCGGCATCCTGATCGTTGCACCCAACATGCAGATGCCTTCGCTCACGCAGTTCGCGGGCGGCGGCGGTCCGGTGTGGTCGGGCAACATGTTCCCGTTCCTGTTCATCACCATTGCGTGCGGTGCGGTGTCGGGCTTCCACTCGCTCATCTCGTCGGGCACCACACCCAAGTTGCTGGAGAACGAACGCCAGGCACGCTTCATCGGCTATGGCGCGATGCTGATGGAATCGTTCGTCGCCATCATGGCGCTGGTGGCCGCTTCGGTCATCGACCCGGGCGTGTACTTCGCGATGAACAGCCCGGCAGCGCTGGTGGGTGCGACGCCGGATACGGTGGCACACACGCTCTCCACCTGGGGCTTCGTCATCACCCCTGACGTGCTGATCCAGACCGCCAAGGACGTCGGCGAGAACACCATCCTTGCCCGCGCAGGCGGCGCACCGACGCTGGCCGTTGGCATGGCGCACATCCTGCACCAAGTGGTGGGCGGCCAGGCCATGATGGCCTTCTGGTACCACTTTGCGATTCTCTTCGAGGCGCTGTTCATCCTCACCGCCGTGGATGCAGGTACGCGCGCCGGGCGCTTCATGCTGCAGGATCTGCTGGGCACTTTTGTGCCGGCACTCAAGCGCACGGATTCGCTCGTCGCCAACCTCATTGCCACGGCCGCGACCGTCGCACTGTGGGGTTACTTCCTGTACCAGGGCGTGATCGATCCGCTGGGCGGCATCAATACGCTGTGGCCGCTGTTCGGCATCTCCAACCAGATGCTCGCCGCGATTGCGCTGACGCTGGGCACCTGCGTGCTGGTCAAGATGAAGCGCGACCGCTACGTGTGGGTGACGCTGCTGCCGACCATCTGGTTGCTGATCTGCACGCTCACCGCCGGCTGGCAGAAGCTGTTCGATCCGGACCCGAAGATCGGCTTCCTGGCGCACGCCAACAAGTACGCCAGCGCAATTGCCGAGGGCAAGCTGCTGGCCCCGGCCAAGTCGATGGCGCAGATGCAGCAGGTGGTGCTGAACGACCGCATCGATGCATTCCTGTGCGGCCTGTTCATTCTCGTGGTGGTGAGCATTGCCTGGTATGGCCTGCGCACGGTGCTCAAGGCGCGCGCCTTGAGCCGCCCGACTGCCAACGAAACGCCGTACGAAGCGCTGGGCGCATGAGCACGGGCATGCGCGAAGAACTCGAAAACTTCGGCCGATACCTGGGCCAGACGCTGCGCCTGATGGTTGGCGTGCCGGACTACGACACCTACGTGCGCCACATGCAGGAGACCCATCCGGGCCAGGCCGTCATGACGTACGAAGACTTCTTCCGCGAACGCCAGGACGCGCGCTACGCCGGACGCGTGGGCCGTTGCTGTTGATGAACGATTGAACACGCTCCAAAGCAAAACCGCCGGTGCATGCTGCCATGCCCGGCGGTTTTTGCTTGCGTGCGCTACATCGACTGACGTGCCGTTGTGGGTGGGTCGCCGTGCTTGGCACGATAGGTCTTCTCCACCAGCTCGCGCAGCTTGCCGAGCGCACCCACATCCCCTTGCGCAGCCGCCCTGCCGTACCACTTCTTGGCCAGCTCGATATCCTGCGGCACCACGCCGGGTTCCCCGCGCTCGTAATAGCTGCCGACGATGTACTGCGAAGGCCCATCGCCCCCTTCGGCCGCCTTCTTGTACCAACTGAACGCGCGCCCGTAGTCGCGCGGCACACCGCGCCCGGTGAAGTAGTTGGTGGCCAGCGCGCGTTGCGCCTCGACATGCCCGCCCGCCGCAGCGCGTTCGTACCACTTGTTCGCTTCTTCCAGGGAGCGCGGTACCAGCTCGCCGCGCTCAAACAATTCGCCGTAGGCAAACTGCGCGTGGGTCATCTGGTTGTCGGCGGCACGGCGCAGCCATTTGACTGCCTCTTCAGGGCGGGCGACGGTGCCTTCACCGCGCATCAGCATCATGGCGTAGTTGAATTGCGCGAGCCGGTTGCCGCGCTGTGCAGCCTCGGCAAATTCGTCGAAGGCGTGGCCGAAATCGTTCTTCTCGTAATGCGCGATGGCGATCTGGGTGAGGGCGGCGGCATCGCCCTGTGTGTCGGCAGGCGACGTTGCAGCGGCTGCCAACGACATCGCCACGCCCATCGCCAGCACCAACAGCGCTTGTAGCATGCGCGGACTTCTGCGCCGGACCTGTCTGCTCATCGCGCGCTCCTCAACGGAAGAGGATCCAGTGTAACGCGCCCACCTGCTACGTGCGGGTGCGCACAAACCAGCACACCTGGGGCGTACACGGTTGCCGGGGCAATCAGCCCGCGCGCACCCGGTACACCGCTACGCTGCCACGCCAGTTGGCTCCCCAGCGCACCACGCTGCCGTCGTGCAGCACAACGCGGTCGAGAATCACCAGTCCCACCTTGGGCGCCAGCGCTTCAAAGTCGCGGATGGTCAACACGCGCACGTTGGGCGTGTTGTACCACTCGTACGGCAGCGACTTGGACACCGGCATGCGCCCGCGGAAGATCGACAGCCGATGCGGCCAGTAGCCGAAATTCGGGAACGACACGATGCACTCGCGACCCACGCGCAGCATCTCGCGCAGCACCTGCGCCGTGTTGTGGATGGTCTGCAGCGTTTGCGAAAGGATGACCGTATCGAAGCTCTTGTCCTCGAACAGCGCCAGCCCACCTTCCATGTTCTGCTGGATCACGTGCACGCCCTTTTTCGCGGAGGCCAGCACGCCTGCGTCGTCGATCTCGATGCCGTAGGCCAGCACGTCGAGCTCGTCCTGCAGCACGCGCAACAGGCTGCCGTCGCCGCAACCAAGGTCGAGCACGGTGGAGTGCGGCTCGATCCAGCGGGCGATGGCACGGAAGTCCGCGCGGTCGGTCAGGATGTTCGGCACTGCGGACGGCGCAGCGGGGTTCAGCGTTTGCGTTGTCATGCGCCGATCTCCTGCGCGATGCGTTCGTAATAGGCGCGGACCAGCGCGTGGTAGCGCGCGTCTTCCAGAAGGAAAGCGTCGTGGCCGTGCGGCGCGTCGATCTCGCCGTAGGTGACGGGATGCTTGTTGTCGAGCAGCGCCTTGACCAGCTCGCGGCTGCGCGCGGGGGCGAATCGCCAATCGGTCATGAAGCTGACGACGAGGTAGCTCGCTTTGGTATGCGCGACGGCCTTGGTGAGGCTCCCGCCGTAGGCCAGTGCGGGGTCGAAGTAATCGAGCGCGCGCGTGATCAGCAGATACGTGTTCGCATCGAAGTACTCGGCAAACTTGTCGCCCTGGTAGCGCAGATAGCTCTCGACCTGGAACTCGACGTCGAACGAGAAACGGATGTCGTCCGCCTTCAGCTCGCGGCCGAATTTCGCGGCCATGTCTTCATCCGATAGATAGGTGATGTGCCCGATCATCCTGGCCACACGCAGACCGCGCTTGGGCTTGACGTTGTGCGCGTAGTAATCGCCGCCGTGGAAATCGGGGTCGGACAGGATCGCGCTGCGCGCCACCTCGTTGAAGGCGATGTTCTGCGCCGACAGCTTGGGCGTGGACGCCACCACCACGCAGTGCCGCAACCGGTCCGGATACATCAGGCTCCAGGCCAGCGCCTGCATGCCGCCGAGGCTGCCGCCCATCACTGCCGCAAATTGCTGGATGCCGAAGCGATCGGCCACACGTGCCTGGGCATTCACCCAGTCTTCCACCGTCACCACGGGAAAGCGCGCGCCGTAGGGCAGGCCGGTTTCCGGGTGCGGGCTCATGGGGCCGGTCGAGCCGAAACACGAGCCCAGGTTGTTCACCCCGATGACGAAGAAGCGGTTGGTGTCGACCGGCTTGCCAGGGCCGACCATGTTGTCCCACCAGCCGACTTCGCCCTCGGCGTGCACGCCCGCCACGTGGTGCGAGGCGTTGAGTGCGTGGCAGATGAGCACGGCGTTGGAGCGGTCGGCATTGAGCGTGCCGTAGGTTTCGACCATCAGGTCGTAGCCGCTGATCTGCGAGCCGTTGCGCAGTTGCAGCGGCTCGGCAAAATGCATGCGCTCGGGCACGACCAAGCCGATGGCGTTGGCCGGCTTGCCCTGATGTGCCTTCGGAGAGGATGTGTCGGCCTGCGCCGCATCGGCTGCGGTGACCGCGGTGTCAGCCTGGATGTCTGTCATGGCACCAAAGAAAAAACCCGACCGGCAACGCTGATCACGCAACCAATCGGGTTCTCATGTGGCGCACGTGGGGCGCTTGCTTTCACCACCCCCGCTCTGACCGAACCTCTTTAGCCGCATTTGTAATGAGAGCCCAGAGCCACATCCGTGGATGTCTGAACTCCCGCGCGCCCGCAAGCCAGTCGTCAAATCGGCGCGCCAGAGGGAAGTGATTATAGAGCAAGCGGCGGCGGACGCATCACCGCATCGTGATGCGTCCGATTCCCCGCCATATGCCGGATCAAAGGCCTGCCATATTGATGTACTTGATCTCCAGGTATTCGTCGATGCCGTATTTCGAACCTTCGCGGCCGAGCCCCGATTGCTTGACGCCGCCAAACGGCGCTTCGGCCGTCGAGATCAGCCCCGTATTGACGCCAACCATTCCAGACTCCAACGCGTCCGAAACACGCCACGCGCGGCCCAGATCGCGAGTGTAGAAATACGCGGCCAGCCCGAACTCGGTGTCGTTGGCGGCGGCCACGGCCTCGTCTTCCGTGTCGAAGGGAATGAGCGCAGCCAGCGGGCCGAACGTTTCTTCATGCGCGAGCAGCATGCCCGGCTTCGCATCGACCACGACGGTCGGCTCGAAGAACGCACCGCCCTGCGCGGACAGCGCATGCGGCTTGCCGCCCACCAGGACGCGCGCACCTTGGCGCACGGCGTCGTCCAGATGCTGCTGCACCTTGTCCATCGCGCGCATGTGGATCAGCGGGCCCTGCTGCACGCCGGGCTCCGTGCCGTTGCCGACGCGCAGCTCACGCACAGCGTCGGCGAGCTTGGCAGCAAACGTGTCGTAGATGCCGCGTTGCACGTAAAAGCGATTCGCGCACACGCAGGTTTGGCCTGCGTTGCGGTACTTGGCGATCATCGCGCCTTCCACCGCCGCATCGACGTCGGCATCGTCAAACACGATGAACGGCGCGTTGCCGCCCAGTTCGAGCGACAGCTTCTTGATGTCGTCGGCGCACTGGCGCATCAGCAAGCGACCGACCGCCGTGGAGCCCGTGAAGCTGAGCTTGCGCACGATCGGGTTGGACGTCAGCTCGCCGCCAATCGCCTGCGAATCGCCCGTGACGATGGACAGCAGGCCCGCCGGCACGCCAGCGCGCACGGCCAGCTCGGCAAATGCGAGCGCAGAGTAGGGCGTTTCCAGCGCGGGCTTCACGACCATCGAGCAACCGGCCGCCAGCGCCGGGCCAACCTTGCGCGTCATCATCGCGATGGGGAAATTCCATGGCGTGATGGCCGCGCTCACGCCGATCGGCTCCTTCTGCACGACGATGCGGCGATCGCCCTGCGGCGAGGGAATCGTGTCGCCGTAAATCCGGCGTGCTTCTTCCGCAAACCATTCGATGAATGACGCGGCGTAGGCGATTTCGCCGGCAGCTTCCGGCAGCGGCTTGCCTTGTTCGGCCGTGAGGATGGCAGCGAGATCCTGCTGATGTTCCATCATCAAATCGGCCAGCTTGCGCAGGATCCTGGCGCGATCGCGTGCGCTCACCTTGCGCCAGGCGCGTTGCGCAACCTGTGCGGCATCGATGGCGCGGCGTGTTTCGGCGGCGCCCATGCCGGGCACGGTGCCGATCTTGCGGCCGGTGGCGGGATCGGTCACGTCGCGCGTGGCGCCGTCATCGGCATCGGCCCAGGTGCCGGCGAGGAACGCTTGCGTGCGCCACAGGCCGGGGTCTTTCAGTGCGATCGGTGGCGTAACCGGCGCGCTCGGCAGATCGGTGCGGGTCATGGTGTCAGCTCTCCAGTGCGCGTTGCAGGATGGCAAGGCCCTCTTCGAACACCGCGTCTTCAATCGTGAGCGGGAACAGGAAGCGGATCACGTTGCCGTACACGCCGCACGACAGGAGGAGCAGGCCGGCTTCGAGCGCGCGCTGCTGCACGAGCTTGGTGAAATCGGCGTCCGGCTTGCCGTCCGGCGTATTGAATTCGACAGCAACCATCGCGCCCACGCCACGCACTTCGGCAATGCGCGACTGCTTGGCCTTGGCAGCATTCAGCGCGTCGACCAGACGTGCGCCCAGCGCGGCGGAGCGCTCGCACAGTTTCTCGTCGGCAATGATGTCGAGCACCGCATGCGCCGACGCCACCGCCAGCGGGTTGCCGGCGTAGGTGCCGCCGAGCCCGCCCGGAGCCGGCGCGTCCATGATTTCTGCGCGGCCCGTGACGGCGGACAACGGCAGGCCGCCGGCCAGGCCCTTGGCCATCGTCGTGATGTCTGGCAGCACGCCCGTGTGCTCCATGGCAAACAGCTTGCCGGTGCGGGCAAAGCCGGTTTGGACTTCGTCGGCGATCATCACGATGCCGTGTTCATCGCACAGCGCACGCACGGCGCGTACGAAATCGGCGGGCATCTGGTAGAAGCCGCCCTCGCCCTGCACCGGCTCGAAGATGATGGCGGCCACCTGGCGCGGATCGATATCGGCCTTGAACAGGCGCTGGATGGCGTCAAGCGCATCCTGCGTGCTCACGCCATGCAGCGCGACGGGCGCCGGCACGTGATAGATGCTGCCCGGGAACGGTCCGAAGCCCGTCTTGTACGGCACCACCTTGCCCGTCAGCGACATACCCATGAACGTACGGCCGTGGAACGCGCCCGTGAGTGCGATCACACCCGGGCGGCCCGTGTGCGCCCGTGCGATCTTGATGGCGTTTTCCACAGCCTCGGCGCCCGTGGTGAAGAACGCGGTCTTTTTGGCGTGCGAGCCTGGCGTGATCGCGTTCAGGCGCTCGGCCAACTCGACGTACGAACCGTACGGCACGATCTGGAAAGCGGTGTGCGTGAAGTGATCCAGCTGCTCGCGCACGGCCTGCACCAGACGCGGGTGGCGATGGCCCGTGTTGACCACGGCAATGCCGGCCGCGAAGTCAATGTAGCGGCGGCCTTCCACGTCCCAGAACAGGGCGTTCTCGGCGCGCTCGGCGTAGCGGTCGGTCATCACACCAACGCCGCGCGGCGTAGCGGCCAGGCGGCGGGCATTCCATTGGGCGTTCTGTTGCGGGTCTCGGGCGTTCATGGCGGTCTTGTGCGTTGGGTCAAGAAAGAGACGATGCGGCCCAGTGTGGCCCCATTGGCTCTGTACAATAAGACCCAATCAGGTTTTTCTTTTGGAACCACTTTGGTTCCATCGCGCACCATGGCCGACCATTCCCCCACCCACCGCGCCAGCATGCTGGTCGACTACCTGCAACGCCGCTTCGACCGTGCAGAGCCGGGCGGCGAGCCCGACCACCGCCGCCTGTACCGCGTGTTGCAGGAGGGCATCCTGCGCGACGAGCTGCAGCCGGGCACGCGCCTGCCGTCGTCGCGGCAGTTGGCCACCGAACTGGGCATCGCGCGCAACACGGTCATCCACGTCTATGAGCAGCTCAGCGTGGAAGGCTATGTGTCGGCAGGCGTGGGCAGCGGCACCTTCGTCGCCGATACCGCGCCAGACCGGCTGGACGCAGCCCCCGCACCGGTTGCCGCAGTGGCACCCGCGCCGATCACTGAAGCGGCCATGCCGTCCTCGCCGATACTCTCAACGCGCGGCCGTGCGCTGGTGCGCGATGCGGGCGCCAGTTCGCGCCAATGGGGCGCCTTCATGCCGGGCGTACCGGAGGTGCGGATGTTTCCGGCGCGCATCTGGTCGCGCTTGCACAACCGGCTGCTGCGCAAGCCTTCACCCGCGCTGCTGACGTATCCCGTTGGCGCGGGCTACCTGCCGCTGCGCACCGCGCTGGCCGATTACCTGCGCACCGCGCGTGGCGTGCGCTGCGAGCCCGAGCAGATCATCGTCACTGCAGGCATCCACCCGTCGCTCCAACTCATCGCGCAGCTGCTGTGCGATGCCGGCGACAGTGCATGGATCGAAGACCCCGGCTACTGGGGCGTGCGCAGCGTACTCACCGCTGCGGGCGTGCGCACCGTGCCACTGCCGGTGGACGATGAAGGCATGCGCTTCGACATCCCGACGCGCGGGCGTCAGCGCAGCAAGCCGCCGAAGCTCATGGTGGTCTCGCCCTCGCACCAATATCCGCTGGGTTCGGTGATGAGCCTCGCGCGACGCCGTGCGCTGCTGGCCACCGCCCACGCAACCGATGCATGGATCGTCGAAGACGACTACGACAGCGAATTCCGCTACGGCAGCCGCCCGCTGCCTTCTTTGCAAGGGCTGGATGATGGCGGGCGCGTGCTCTACATGGGCACGTTCTCGAAAGTGCTGTTCCCCAGCTTGCGGATTGGCTATCTGGTCGTGCCGCCCGCGCTGGCCGATGCGTTTACGACGGGGCTGTCGGAGATGTTCCGCGGCGGCCAGATTCTCACGCAGGCCGTGCTGGCGGACTTCATTGCGGAGGGCCATTTCGTCTCCCACATCCGGCGCATGCGTGGTGTGTATGCGGAACGGCGCGAAACGCTGCTGGCGTCCATCGCCCACGAGTTCGGCGACGCGCTGCCCGTGCATGACGGTGCGTCGGGCCTGCATCTCGTGCTGGGCTTGCCGGCCGGCACCAACGATGTGGCCGTTGCTGATCTTGCACTCGCCAATGACGTCGTCACGCGCCCGCTCTCACGTTATTACCAGGACGACGCACGCCGCTTGCCCGGACTGCTGCT
Source organism: Ralstonia pickettii (assembly GCF_000607165.1). Taxonomy (GTDB): domain Bacteria; phylum Pseudomonadota; class Gammaproteobacteria; order Burkholderiales; family Burkholderiaceae; genus Ralstonia; species Ralstonia holmesii. The sequence goes on from NZ_JFZG01000008.1 coordinate 208,008, forward strand.
CGGCTATGGCCATGTGGAAACAGAGCAGATTGGGGCGCGGTTTCATACGTTGGCGGAGGCGGTGCGCACCGTCGGCTGACCAACGCTGCACGCAACAAAAAAGCCCCGCATCGCGGGGCTTTTACTTGGGGCGAAGCACGCTCAGGCCAACAGCACCCGCAACTGCGCATCCGCACCTTCCACCGGAGACTTCCGGAAGCCGCTCTTGGCGTACCGATGCCAGCGCCCCAGCACCGCGCACACAACCAAGTTGGCGCGCGAAGCGATGTCGGCATCCGCCGGCCAGGCACCCTGCGTAACCGCCATGCGCAGACTCTGCTTGAGCGACGCCTCGATGCGATCCAGGCACTGCGCCATGCGCTCGGGCAGGCGCTCGTCTTCGCCGACCAGCGCGTCGCCCACCAGCACGCGCGTCATGCCCGGATTCTTGTCGGCAAACGACAGGAGCATGTGCGCGATGGCATGCGCCTGGCGCAAGCCGTGTTCTTCACGCAAGGTGATCTGGTTGATGAGGCCGAAGACGGTCTGCTCGATGAATTCGATCAGCCCTTCGAACATCTGCGCCTTGCTGGCGAAGTGGCGGTACAACGCCGCTTCGGAGACATCCAGCCGTGCAGCCAAGCCTGCGGTTGTGATCTTTTCACCGCGCGGATGCTCGAGCATGCCGGCAAGCGTCTGCAGAATCTGCACGCGGCGCTCGCCCGGTCGGGGGCGTTTGCGTACCGGCGGTGCTGCTATGGCGACGTCCGCGACCGGCTCGGCGGTCGGAAACTCCGTTTGCGCGTTGCTCATGACTTCCTGGCCCCTCTCCCGTTCCGAGCGCGGAGTTACCACTGCCTAGCCGCGTCGAACAAGCCTTCGTTTTAGTTGAAGCACCGATTTTACTTTCACGCTCACATAGCCGGGCCGGTTGGCGAACAAAATCGGTGTGGCGGCCGGTTGATGTGGTGAATTTGCACGCGCGCCAACTGCCGTCGCTTGCATTGGATGCAATGCATCGGCAGCGGAAGTCGGCTGCACGCCGGGCGGCACGCGCCGCAGATAACCCGTCACCCATACCGTGCGAATCCCCAGGCGCCGATAGCGTTTGAGGTGAGAAAGCGTGTCTTCGACGAGGATGGCGCGCGATGGCGCAATACGTTCGCGTGCGAGCAACCGGCGCAGCATCAGCGGGTCAGGTTTCGGACGCAGGCGCCGGTGCACCCACATGTGCTCGACGGCGATTTCGCGTAGGAACGCGCGCTTCAGGCCAATGAGCCGCAGCACCTCGCGCGCGTAGGCGGCCGGCGCGTTGGTCAGCAGAATCTTGCGCCCCGGCAGGGCGCGCAGCAACTGGGCGAGGCCGCGCTCCGCGCGCACCATGGCGCGCAGGTCTTCAAAGCGGTGGGCCTCAGCAAGGAAATCAGCGGGGTCGACGCCGTGATGGCGGACCATGCCCAGAATCGTGGCGCCATAGCGGCGCCAGTAATCCACGCGCACCTGGCTGGCGGTGGCGTCGTCCGTGCCGAGCACGCGCGCCACGTACGCCGTCATCAGCCGGTTGATCTGCGGAAAGATCGCGTGCGATGCGTGGTGAAGTGTGTTGTCGAGGTCGAACAGCCAGACCGGCTGCCGGGCGGGCGGAGAGCCCGCCGGCACCTCGCGCGGGAAGGCGCGCGCAGCATGGCGCACCCGCACCGCCCGAGTGGTTCGCATCAGTGCGAGCGGATCATCGTGCCGAACGCCTGTTCGGTCAGGATTTCCAGCAGCAGCGAGTGCTCGATACGGCCATCGACGATGTGCACCGAGTTCACGCCGCTCTTGGCGGCATCCAGCGCCGACGAAATCTTCGGCAGCATGCCGCCCGAGATCGTGCCGTCGGCAAACAGCTCGTCGATCTCGCGCGCCGACAGGTCGGTCAGCAGATTGCCCTGCTTGTCCATCACGCCGGGAATGTTGGTCATCATGACCAGCTTCTCAGCCTTCAGGATCTCGGCCATCTTGCCGGCCACGACGTCGGCGTTGATGTTGTAGGCCTGACCGTCATCGGAGAAGCCGATGGGCGAGATGACAGGAATGAACGCGTCGTCCTGCAGCGCCTTGACCACCGCCGGGTTGATCGCTTCGATGTCGCCCACGAAACCGATGTCGATGAACTTGCCCGGATGCTCGCGGTCCGGCATCTTCAGCTTCTTGGCGCGGATCAGGCCACCGTCCTTGCCGGTCAGGCCGACCGCTTGGCCGCCGTACTGGTTGATCAGCATGACGATGTCCTGCTGAACTTCGCCGCCGAGCACCCACTCGACCACTTCCATGGTCTCTTCATCGGTCACACGCATGCCCTGGATGAAGGTGCCTTGCTTGCCGACCTTCTTCAGGGCTTCGTCGATTTGCGGGCCGCCGCCGTGCACCACCACCGGGTTCATGCCGACCAGCTTGAGCAGGATCACGTCGCGCGCGAAGCCGTGCTTGAGCTTTTCCTCCGTCATGGCGTTGCCGCCGTACTTGACGACGATGGTTTTGCCGTGAAACTTGCGAATGTAAGGCAGGGCCTGCGCGAGAATTTCAGCCTTCAACGCCGGCGCAACGTGCGCGAGGCCAGCAGGGTCGGGGGCAGCAGAAGCGGTCATGACGGTGACATCCGGTTGGGCGGGTATGATGGAACGCCGAATGTCGCGTGCTACAAAAACGAAGCAGCCCATTTTCGGCAGGCGCGATTTTACAAGAAAAGGCGCTACGGTCTGACGGCGCACCTTGCGTGCCTGCCATACCGTTGCCACGAAAGAACACCCTGGGGAAACATGGCCATCGCACCCGACCAACTCGACGCGCTGCGCCCTCACCTGCTGCGCTTTGCGCAACTGCAATTGCGTGACACGGCCTTGGCTGAAGACACGGTGGCTGACACCATCCTGGCGGTGCTCGAACACCCCGAGCGCTTTGCCGGCAATGCCTCGCTCAAGACGTACGTGATCGGCATCCTCAAGCACAAGATCGTCGATGCGATCCGCTCGGGGCGGCGCGAAGTGCGCGTCTCACTGCTTTCGGGTGGTGAATCCGACGAGGCAGGCATGCATTCCGACGAGGCCGTCTTCGACAGCTTGTTCGCCGCCGACGGCCACTACACCAGCCCGCCGTCCGACTGGGGAGACCCCGATGCCGCGCTGTCACGGCGCGAGTTCTTCGACGTGCTGCAAATGTGCGTCGATCGCCTGCCGCCGCGCGTGGGCCGCGTCTTCATGATGCGCGAATGGCTGGAGTTGGAAACCGAGGAAATCTGTCAGGAATTGCAGATCACGGCGACCAATGCATGGGCACTGCTCTACCGTGCCCGCATGCGCCTGCGCGAGTGCCTTGACCTGCACTGGTTTGGCAATCAGCCCGCCGCCGCCTGAATCGCCCATAGGCGCACCTGAGCCGCATCACAGAGAACAACCATGCCGAACCGTTGGGGACTGCCCACCTGCAAGGAAGCCCACCGCATGCTGGTGTCGAAGATGGACCGCGACCTGTCCACAGGCGAGCGGCTACGGCTGCGCGTGCATCTGTTTGCCTGCGATGCGTGTACGCGGTTCTCGCACCAGATGGGGTTTCTGCGTCAGGCGATGCACAAGCTCGGACAAGACGACGACGGGAGCAGCCAAGCGTGACCTCGTCGGTCGCCAACACCGTATGTGCGATCTGCGGCGCGGAATTGCACTGCGGAGCCATCGGCGACGGCAAGCAGCCCGACGCGACATGCTGGTGCATGTCCGAAAAAACGCTGCCTGCCAACGCGCGGCGCCCGGGACAGGGCTGCCGCTGCCAGCGTTGCCTGCGCGAAGCGATTGCGCAGGCAAGGGCAGCGTCTGAATCCGACTGAGCGATCAGTCCTTGTCTTTGCTGTCGTCGTCCAGCGTGCGCAGAGCACGGCGGACGTCGGCTCGGCCGCGCTGACGCTCAGCGTGGCCGCCTTCGGTATGGGCACCGGCCTTGCGGCCGCGAGCGAGCGGCACGAGAACGTTGCGCGGGCGCGCAGTGCCAGCCTTCGTTGAAGGTTCGATGCGGAACGTCAGTTTCTGGCGAGTGCCTAGTGTCTTGTTAGCCATGGGAGTGCTCCCTTACGTGGCTTGAAGCGACACTCGCCGCAAGCCATCAATGTTTGTGTTCGCCGCCGTGGTTCATGGCGGGCATGTTGCCGGCGGTCAGGTCGCGTACGCGGGCATCCACCTTCTGCTCGACAACGCGCTTGTCGGCCAGCTCCACCTTGAGCGTGATCGGCACGGTGGTGTCCTTCACCAGCGGCTGTTTCAGGTTCATCAACATCACGTGGTAGCCGCCCGGCTTGAGCTGCACGGTCTGGCCCTTCGGCAGATCCAGCGAGGGCATCGCGCGCATGCGCATTACGTCGCCTTCCATCTTCATCTCGTGGATCTCAGCCGTGCCGGCCACGGGCGTCGATACGCCAACCACCTTGGCACCGTCGGCCGATTGCAGCGTCATGAACGCGCCGCTGGACGTCTGACCCGGCACGGTGCCGCGCACCCAGGCGTCCTGCACCGTGACCTGTGCGAAAGCAGCGGCGCTGGCGAGCAAGCCAGCCGTGAGCACAGCCAGGCAAGCGGAAGAACGGATCGATCGGGACGTCATCATCAAGGGCTCCTGTCGGGGACAAACGTGCTGCGCATTAAAGCACAGCGTCTGTGGGGAGATAGGTTGGGTGCACAATTGTGCGGCTGATTGACGCATCGCCGCGCGGATAACCGCGCGGTGCGCACGTTTACACTTGTCCACCATGCTTTTCACCCTGTCTCTTGCCGCGCCACTGCTGGACGCGTCCAGTCTACGCCGCCTCTTCTGGCTGCGATGGAGTCTGCTGGCCACTCAACTGGTCCTGATGCTGCTCGCGCCGCTGGTATTTGGCGTGCAACTGCCGGTGGTGCCGCTGCTGAGCGTGATGGGCCTGCATGCGCTGTTCAACCTGCTCACCGGATGGCGCGTGCGGCGCAACCGGCCCGTGCAGCATATTGAGATCACCGTTCAACTTCTGGTGGACCTGACCGCGCTGTCTGCTCTGCTGTATTTCACAGGTGGCGCGACCAATCCGTTCGTCTCGTTCTACCTGCCGGCGCTGGCAATTGCGGCGGCCATGCTGCCAATCGCACACGTGGTGGGCCTGACGCTTTACGCGCTGGCCGCCTACAGCATGATGCTGGGCAACTACATCCCGCTGAAGCTGGCGAACCAGGCCGATGCGGTGGCGTATCACCTGGCGGGCATGTGGATCGATTTCGTGGCCAGCAGCGCGATGATCGCCGGTTTTACGGCGCGCCTGTCCGCCGCGCTGCGCGAGAGCGATGCGCAACTGACCGAAGCGCGCGAGCGACTGCTGCGCGAGCAACGCATCGAAGCCCTGATGTCGCAAGGCGCGAGCGTAGCGCACGAAATGGGCACACCGCTGTCTACCGTGGCCGTCATCACCGGCGAGCTGCAGCACGACGCGAAGCAGCCCGATTCCCCGCTCGGCCCGTACCGCGAAGACCTGCGCGCCATCGAGCAGCAACTCGAACTGTGCCGCGCCGCCCTGGCGCGCCTGCAGCGCAAACCCAACGACGGCGCGCCCGAGCCGCTCGGCCAATGGTTGCCCGATTTCACGCAGACGTGGCAGCTGCGGCATCCGGACATCCGCCTCCACACGGAGACATCGCCCGCAGCGCAAGCGGTGGAATTGGATGCAGTGAACGTCGGCCAGATCCTCACCATCCTGCTGGACAACGCCGCCCGCAGCCAGCAGCACGCCGGGCGCGATCTGGTGCCGCTGCTGCTGACGGCCAAGATCGACGCCAATCCGGATGTGCTCCGCGATATGCCGCCGCAGATCGTACTGTCCATCGTCGATACGGGGTTGGGCTTGCCGGAAGACTTGCGCACGTCCCTGGGCCGTACGCCGGTACCGAGCCGGCACGGCGGTCACGGCATCGGGCTGTATCTGGCCTCCACCACGGCTCGTCGCTTGGGTGGTACCGTGGTGCTACGTCCGAACCCGCCCCAAGGCGCCATTGCCGAACTCCGACTGCCGGTTGGCGGTCCGATGGAACACGCGGCCGCCCCCATCATTGGCGCGCCCACCCTCTTCACATAACGAGACGGCCTGACACAGCCCCCGCGCACGTACGGCCCCGGAGAACACCATGCAGCAGCCCGCCCCCTTTTTGATTCTCGATGACGACGACGTCTTTGCGCAGACGCTGGCGCGCGCGCTCACGCGTCGCGGCTTTGCTCCGCAGATCGCGCACACCGGCGGCGAAGCGCTGGCACTGGCACGCCAGACACGCTTTTCGTATGTCACTGTGGATCTGCACTTGGCCGCGAGCGACAAGGGCCTGATGCCCCATGGCGGGACGGATTCCGGTCTGCACTGGATTGCCCCATTGCGCCAAGCCCTGCCCGACGCGCGCATGCTGATCCTCACGGGCTACGCGAGCATTGCCACCGCTGTGCAGGCGGTCAAACTGGGGGCCGACGAATACTTGGCCAAACCGGCCAACGTCGATTCGATTCTGCTGGCGTTGCAGGTTGGCGTGTCTGAAGCCGTGGCGGAGCAGACGATGGAGAACCCGGCGCCGCTGTCTGTCGCGCGACTGGAGTGGGAACACATCCAGCGCGTGCTGGCCGAGCACGGCGGCAATATCTCCGCCACCGCGCGGGCGCTCAACATGCATCGGCGCACGCTGCAACGCAAGCTGGGCAAACGGCCGGTCGCCAAATAAACGCCGGCCGCATAAGGCTACCTCAGCGCTGCATCACCAGCGGGTATCGCGCTCCCACGCCTTGAGCTCGTCTTCGGCGCGTTCCTTCGTATAGCCGTAGCGTTCCTGGATCTTGCCGGCAAGCTGGTCGCGCTTGCCGCGGATCACGGTGAGGTCATCGTCGGTGAGCTGGCCCCACTTTTCCTTGACCTTGCCCTTGGCCTGATCCCATTTACCTTCGATCTGGTCCCAGTTCATACGTCCTCCGTTGCGATTGAGATTGAGACAAAAGCAGGGGCGACCCGCAGGCCGCCCGTGTACACACTTCCGTACGGCTTACTTCTTGAACTTGGCGGCCACGTCGTTCTGACACTTCGTCTTGGCGTCGCCCGACATCGCATCGCAGCGTTCCTTGGCGGCCTTGTAGTTGGCGTCGTTGGTGTCCTTGACGGCATCGCGGCGCGCTTCGCTGACGTCCTTGGCAGTGCCCGTGGCCTTGGCATGGCTCACCTCGTCACCGCCCTTGGCACGCGTATAGGCGGCCTTGGCATCCTTCACGCAGGTGTCTTTATCGTTGCCCTTCATGGCATCGCACTTGGTCTTGGCGACGTCGTAGTCGGCCTCGGCCTTTTCCTTGGCGGCGCGGTTGCGGGCGGCTTCAGTGCCGTCGCGCTCCACCATCGCATTGGCCTTGGCGACGTTGTAATCGCCCTTGGCCTGCGCACGGCAGACGTCGCGGTCATTGCCCTTCATCGCATCGCACTTGTCCTTGGCGGCTTTGTAATTGGCATCGGCTTGCTTGACGGCACTGTCGTAAGCGGCGCGCTTGGCATCGTTCGGTGCCGAGGCGCCGGCGGGGCCGGTTGGCGCGGGCGTGAGCTGGGCGTGGGCGATGCCCAACGGGGCGCAGGCAAGCACGCAACACAGGGCCAGGCGTTGGATCGGTTTCATACGCTTCTCTCCTTGTCGTGGTGGGAATCGCGCACGCCAGGTGCGCGGCGCGCATTGTCTGTGCGGCACCACCTTCTTCAGCAGATAACGGACCTGACCACGCACGATCCTGATGAAACCCTTGCCAGGCTTGGCTTGGCGGGCGCCCAAACAAAACGGGCCGCATCGTCTCCGATGCGGCCCGCAGGGCATATTGAATGCGTTGCTTACACGCTTACAGCACGTAGCGGGACAGGTCTTCGTTACCCGACAGCTCGTTCAAACGCTCGTCGACGTACGCGGCGTCGATGGTCACGGTCTCGCCCGACGATTTGTGTGCGTGGAAGGACAGGTCTTCAAGCAGTCGCTCCATCACCGTGTACAAACGGCGTGCGCCAATGTTCTCGACCTTCTCGTTGACCGAACATGCGATCTCGGCCAAGCGACGAATACCATCTTCGGCAAACACGAGGTCGACACCTTCGGTCTTCAGCAGCGCCTGATATTGCTTGGTGAGGCTCGCGTCGGTCTGCGTGAGAATCGCGCGGAAATCCTCCACCGACAGCGAATCCAGCTCCACGCGAATCGGGAATCGGCCCTGCAGTTCGGGAATCAGGTCGCTCGGCTTGGACAGATGGAACGCGCCCGACGCGATGAACAGGATGTGATCGGTCTTGATCATCCCGTACTTGGTGTTCACGGTCGTGCCTTCCACCAGCGGCAGCAAGTCGCGCTGCACGCCCTGGCGCGACACCTCGCCGCCGCCGTATTCGCTGCGGCTGGCGATCTTGTCGATCTCGTCCAGGAACACGATGCCGTTCTGCTCGACGTTGGCCACCGCCTTCTGCTTGAGCTCATCCTCGTTCACGAGCTTCGCGGCCTCTTCGTCGATCAGCAGCTTGAAGGCTTCCTTCACCTTCATCTTGCGACGGTTCTTCTTGCCCTGGCCCAGGCCGGCGAACATCGAGCGGATCTGCTCGGTCATGTCTTCCATGCCGGGCGGCCCCATGATGTCCATGCTCGGCGTGCCGGCCGACACTTCCAGTTCGATTTCCTTGTCGTCGAGCTGGCCTTCGCGCAGCTTCTTGCGGAAGGTCTGGCGCGCGGTCGAGTCCTTCTCTTCGGGCTGCGCAAAACCGATGTCGCGCGGCGGCGGGATCAGGACGTCGAGAATGCGATCCTCGGCCGCATCTTCGGCCTTGGCGCGCACCTTCTTCATCTCGGATTCGCGCGTCTGCTTGACGGCCATCTCGGCCAGATCGCGCACGATGGTGTCGACATCGCGGCCGACGTAGCCCACCTCGGTGAACTTGGTCGCCTCGATCTTGATGAACGGTGCGTCGGCCAGCTTGGCCAGGCGGCGGGCGATCTCGGTCTTGCCCACGCCGGTCGGTCCGATCATCAGGATGTTCTTGGGCGTGATTTCCTGGCGCAGCGGGTCTCCCACCTGTTGGCGGCGCCAACGGTTGCGCAGCGCCACGGCGACGGCCTTCTTGGCCTTGTGCTGGCCGATGATGTGCTTGTCGAGTTCGGAGACGATTTCTGACGGCGTCATGGTTTCAGACATGGGAATCCTGTCGATGAAGGCGTTCGATTATTCGAGCGTCTCGATCACGAAATTGGTGTTGGTGTAGATGCAGAGTTCGCCAGCGATGCGCAGCGATTTTTCCACCACATCGCGCGGAGCGAGGTCGGTGTTCTCCATGAGCGCCTTGGCGGCCGATTGTGCATACGAGCCGCCCGAGCCGATGGCAGCGATACCGCCTTCCGGGTCGAGCACATCGCCGTTGCCGGTGATGACGAGCGTGGCTTCGCGGTCGGCGACGATCAGCATCGCTTCAAGGTGGCGCAGGGCGCGATCGGTGCGCCAGTCCTTGGCCAGGTCGACGGCGGAGCGCAGCAGGTTGCCCTGGTGCTTCTGCAACTTGGCTTCAAAACGGTCGAGCAGGGAGAAGGCGTCGGCGGTGGCGCCGGCAAAGCCGACCAGCACCTTGCCATCATGGATGGCGCGCACTTTGCGAGCCGAGCCTTTCATCACGATATTGCCCAGCGTGACCTGGCCGTCGCCGCCGAGCGCGACGTGGTTGCCGCGCCGCACGCTGACGATGGTGGTGCCGTGATACTGTTCCATGCGCTTGTTCCTAGGGGTCCGGCTTGGCGCGACCCCCAGCGGGCCGGCCAAAGAACTTCATACTTGACGCCAGCCCCGAGGATTTCAAGCCTGATTTCCGTCACAGCGCACACTTTTTGTGCGCCGGAAATCGCTTCTTGCTGGGCTTCTTACCGTTTCAGTGGGTCACATCGAACGCGTAGGTGCGCTCATCCAGACGCGGCACCACCGTGTAACCCTTGCGCGCAGCCCACACGTTGATGTTGAAGTAGAGCGGAATCACACCGTAATCGCGTATGCCGATTTCCGTGGCTTCCTGCAGCAGCCTCTCGCGCTTGCTGTCGTCCAAGGTCTGCAGGGCTTCAGCCAGCTTGGCATCAAGCGCCGGGTTCGAATAGCGTCCGCGATTGGACGCCCCCCAGCCGCGCGCCGGGTCGTAAGTCGCCAGCAGCGCCTTCAGGCTCGAACTGACTTCGCCGGTATCCGCACCCCAGCCGGCTTGCAGAAACGAAAAGTCCAACTTGTTCGCCCGCGTGAAGAACGACGCTGATGGCAGCGTCTCGACCTTGGTGGCAATGCCCACCCGCGAAAGCATCGAAGCGATCACCTGTGCGACGCGGTCATCGTTCGGGTAACGGTTGTTGGTGGCGTGCAGCGTGATGGCAAAACCATCGGGGTAGCCGGCCTGGGCGAGCAGTTTCTTCGCTGCGGCCGGGTCCGCCACAGGTGCCTTCAGGCCCGGTACGTGGCCGAACAGCGCGCTGTTGACGAGTTGGCCGGTCGGCTCGGCAGCGCCTTCCATCACGCGATCAACGATGGCTTGGCGCGAGATCGCCAGCGAGATCGCCTCACGCACGCGTGCATCCTTGAGCGGGTTCTTCGGCAGCGGCTTGCCGGCCTTGTCGGTCACGAACGGCGACACATCGCGGTTCGAATCCATGTGCAGATACATCATGCGGAACACCGGCATCTTGAACACCGTCACAGCCGGGTTGGTCGACAGCTTCTTGATGTCTGAGCTCGGCACGTTCTCGATGACCTGCACGTCGCCCGCCAGCAGTGCCGCCACGCGCGGCGCGTCGGCCGTCAGGATGCGCAGCGTCACGTGCTGCCATTGCGGCTTCTTGCCCCAGTAGCCGTCAAAGCGCGTGAGTTCCACGCGATCGCCGCGGTTGAAGGAGACGAACTTGTACGGCCCGGTGCCGATCATGGCGCGGCCGTTGTTGAAGTCGTCCGCGCCCGCTTTTTCGACGGCCTTCTTCGACACCATGTAGATGGTCGACAAGTCGTTCGGCACCAGGGGGTACGGGCCGTTCGTGGTGATGCGCACGGTCAGCTTGTCGACCGCCGTCACGTCCTTGAAACCACGCGTGTAGATCGTGAACGGCGATGGGCTGTTCTTGATGGTGGCCGGGCGCGCCAGCGAATAGACGACATCGGCCGAGGTGAATTCGCTGCCGTCATGGAAATGCACGCCAGGGCGCAGCTTGATCTCCCATACCGTATCGCTCAGGGCCTTCCACGACGTGGCGAGGCCCGGCTTCAGGCGCATCTTCTCGTCCTTGGCGATCAGCGCTTCGAACATATGCTCGGCAACGTTCGAATTGGGCGTGACGTTGTGGAAGTGCGGATCGAGCGAAGTGATGTCGCTCGACAGCCCAATCACCAGCGTGGAGGCCGGCTGGGCATGCGCCCCAATCGGTGTGAGCGCCGAGAGCGCCGTGGCAAAAGACAGCGCAGCGACCAGGTTCGCGGCGCGCAGCAAACGCAGGACCGGCATGACGACTCCCCGATGGTTCATGACGAAAACGAAACGTTCGGGGATTGTCGGGACCGGACGACGCCGGTGTCAACGTCGATGAAGCAGGGGGTCTGCGTGCTCAGTGGTGGTGCCCGCAGTCGCAGTCGTCACCGTGTTGGTGATCGTGGTCCTCGTCCCAGCCGGTATCGTCGTGGTCGTCGTAGGCCCACGCGGGGAAGGGGTCGGCCAGCGTGGCCCAGGCTTCTGGCCCGGCAGCCATCTCCGCATCTGTCAGCAGGCAGGCATCGAGCTGCGCAATGAGCGCGGCTTCATCCAGATCCGTGCCGATGAAGACCAGTTCCTGGCGACGGTCGCCCCAGCGCGCTGGCGCACCGTTGTCGTGCATCTTGTCGGAAATGTCTGCGCGGGCCTCTTCCTCGTCGGGCCATTCGGCTTCATCCACCGCAGCCCACCACGCGCCGGCACCGCCATGACGCATCACGCCGCCAGCCTGACCCCAGCTGCCCGCCGTGTCCATGCGCGAGGCCAGCCAGAAATAACCCTTCGAGCGCAGCACGCGGCCGTGTTCGCGCAGCCATTCGGTATGCATCAGATCCCACAGGCGCAGCGGGTGGAATGGCACGCGGCGCCGATAAACGAAGCTGCGGATGCCGAGCGCTTCAGTCTCCGGAAGGTGTTCACCGCGCAGCTCCGCCAGCCACGCCGGCGCGGCAGATGCGGCATCGAAATCGAAACGATGGGTGTTGAGGATCTCGTCCAGCGGCACCTTGCCGAACGATGCCGGCACGATGCGCGCGCGCGGGTTCAGCGAGTGCAGGATGCCGGCCAGGCGCGCGCGCTCGGCATCGCTCACGAGGTCGATCTTGTTGAGCACGATCACGTCGCAAAACTCGACCTGTTCGATCAGCAAGTCGACGACGGTGCGGTCGTCGTCTTCGTCACGTGCCTGGCCGCGGTCTGACAGGAAATCGGCAGCATCGTAATCGGCCAGGAAGTGCTGGGCATCGACCACGGTGACCATGGTGTCCAGACGCGCGAGGTCGGACAGCACGTCGCCTTGCTCGTCTTCAAACGTAAAGGTCTCGGCAATCGGCAGCGGCTCGGCCACGCCGGTCGACTCGATCAGCAGGTAGTCGAAGCGGTCTTCACGGGCCAGGCGCGCGATCTCGTCGAGCAGGTCTTCGCGCAGCGTGCAGCAGATGCAGCCGTTGGACAGCTCCACCATGCGCTCGTCGGTGCGAGAGAGCTGCGCACTGGTGGCCGTGCCATCGCCCACGAGCTGCGCGTCGATGTTGACGTCCGACAGGTCGTTGACGATCACGGCCACACGCTTGCCCTCGCGGTTGGCGAGCACGTGATTGAGCAGCGTGGTCTTGCCGGCGCCCAGGAAGCCAGACAGCACGGTAACGGGAAGCGGACGGGACATGATCAGTGGCCTCAGTTTGTGGCCCAACAAAGCAAACAGCCCGGTGAGTTACCGGGCTGCAAATTCAACCGAATGCGACGCGCGCGTCAGTCACCCATCAGCTTCTGGCGCTTTTCGCGGCGCTCTTGCGCCTCCAGCGTCAGGGTGGCCGTCGGGCGAGCAAGCAAGCGCGGAATGCCGATCGGCTCGCCGGTTTCGTCGCAGTAGCCGTAGTCGTTGGCATCGATGCGCGCAATCGACTGTTCGACCTTCTTGAGCAGCTTGCGCTCACGATCGCGCGTGCGCAGCTCCAGCGCGTGCTCTTCCTCGATGGTGGCACGGTCAGCCGGGTCCGGCACGATCACAGTCTCGCGCAGGTGCTCGGTGGTCTGGTTGGCGTTCGCGAGAATTTCATCGCGCATTTTTACAAGCCGGTCTTTGAAGAAGGCGAGCTGCGCCTCGTTCATGTAATCCTTGTCGCTCATCTTCAGGATTTCGGCTTCGGTGAGTAGTTTCTTGCTGCTCATGGTTGCTGCAGATGATCCTGGTAAATCGCGCGCCGTCTCGGCTATCGCGTCGTCCTTGCGCGGGGATGCACCGGACTTGTTCTGGCTGGCGGCGGACTTGCCGCCCCGCGCGCCTCCTTTTGCCTCTCCCGCAGCGGCGCCCCCTGCCGCTTTTCTACGGGTGGCTGGCGCAGCCTGGGCTGCTGCCGACTCCATTACGGACCGCCCGGCACCACCGTTGGCGCCGTGTCCTTCCTTGGTCTTAGTCACCATCGCCTGCTCTCCTACCGGACGTGCTTCGGACGACGTGCTTCTAAATCGACCTATTGTAGCTGAACGATATTAACTGAACTATCGGAGAAACACGGACAGGAAATCCGGCCCGGATTCTGCCTGAAAGCGCGCGGCGGGGCCACCCAAATGGAGGCGAAAAGCGCCCGAATCAGGCCAGGCAGTTCTCCAATCCTTTCAGAATCGTTTCGCGCGGCAGGTCTACGCCGATGAACACCATCCGGTTGGAAGGGGTCTCGCCGTCCCATTTGCCCCCCACGTCGCTGCCCATGAGCTGGTGCACGCCCTGAAACACGACCTTGCGGTCGACGCCTTCCATATACAGCACGCCCTTGTAGCGCAGCAGCTTCTCGCCGTAGATATTCAGCACGCCCGAGAGGAATTCCTCCAGCTTGGTGTAATTGAACGGCCGTTCGCTGCGGAAGACGAACGAGGCGATGCGGTCCGTGTGGTGAGCATGGCCGTGGTGATGGTGATGACCGTGGCCATGGTGATGGCCATGATCGTGATCGCAGTCTGCCGAGCAAGCGTGGTCGTGATCATGATCGTGCTGGTGGTCATGATCGTCTTCGCGCAGGAAATCGGGATCGATCTCCAGCTTGGCGTTCAGGTTGAAGCCGCGCAGGTCGAAAATGGTGTCGATCGGCGTCTCACCAAAATTGGCGGTGCGGATCGGGGCGCGCGGGTTCATGTGCAGCAGGCGGTGGCGCAGTGCGTCCACATCGTCGGCGGATACCAGATCGCTCTTGGTGATGAAGATGGCGTCGGCAAAGCCCACCTGGCGCTGCGCTTCTTCCTGCTTGTCGAGCTGCATGTTGCCGTGCTTGGCGTCGACCAGCGTGATGACCGCGTCCAGCAGATAGCGGCTGGCGATCTCATCGTCCATGAAGAACGTCTGCGCGACGGGGCCGGGGTTGGCAACACCGGTGGTCTCGATGACCACGCGGTCAAACTGGATCTGGCCGTTGTCGCGGCGCGTGAGCAGGTCGGACAACCCCTTCACCAGGTCACCACGGATCGTGCAGCAAATGCAGCCGTTGCTCATCTGCACGATCTGCTCGTTGCCCTCCTGCACGAGGATGTCGTTGTCGATGTTTTCTTCGCCGAACTCGTTTTCGATCACGGCGATCTTCATGCCGTGCTGTTCGGTCAGGATGCGCTTGAGCAGCGTGGTCTTACCGCTGCCGAGAAAGCCCGTCAGGATGGTGACCGGGATCATTTTTGACATGGTGCGTTTCCTGTCTTGTGATGGGCCGCCAGATGCGCGCAATCCGCGCAAGCGCCCTTGATGGTGAGTTCAGCATGGTCGGCCGCGAAGCCGGCGGGCAGGCCAGCCTTCGGCATGGCCGGCGGCTCGGCGCCCTCCAGGCAGAAGTCGCGCCCGCATTGCGTGCAGTGGAAGTGGCTGTGCGAGCGGTGCGCCGCTTCGCGCGCGGCGTCGTGCTCGGCCAGGCTGAAGCGGAAGACACGATCCGCCCCCGCCGTCTTGTGGACGATGCCGCCGGCCACGAGCCAGTCGAGCACGCGGTAGACCGTCACACGGTCGATGCCCGAGTCGTCCGGCAGCGCGTCGCACACGGCCTGGTGCGAGAGCGGATCGGCGCCCTGCATCAGCACGGCCAGCACGCGCACGCGGGGCTCGGTCACACGGCTACCCAGGCCGCGCAGGCGTGCCCGGGCAGCCTCTTCAGGCGAATGGGATTGCGGAGTGACGAGATCGTCGCGCGGGGTCCGGCTGTTCATGCGCGGGATTGTCCCACGGGGCGCGGGTTGCTGCAATTGAGTTGCAATTGGGCGGCCTTGCGCCGCCCAGGGTTTCTTTTCGCGCTTCGTTGCCGCTTACGCCGCAAACATCAGACACACGGGCGTCGGCACCTTCGCCACCACCACGGGCTGGTCCAGCTTGCCGGTCTGACCGTCGATGCGCAGCCGCAGGATGGTGTCGCCCTTCTGGTTGAGCACGTAGACATAGCTGCCGTCGGGCGCCATCGTCATCGCGCGCGGGAAGTGCACACCTTCGCTCCAGTACTGAAGCGGCGCGAGCTTGCCGGAGGCGTCAATGCTGAATGCGGCCACGCTGTCGGCCAGCGGGTGGTCGGACTTCAGCTTCCGGTTGCTGGCGTAGAGGAAGCGCCCCGACGGATGCATCAGCAGCTCGGCGCCGCTCTTCTGGCCGGTGTAGTCGGCAGGGGTGGTCGAGATGCGTTGGCGCTCTTCCTGCACGTGGCCGGTGGCGGGGTCGTAACCGTGGCAGGCGACCGAGCCCTCAAGTTCGTTGATAACGTAGAGCAGCTTGCCTTGCGGATGCAGCGCCAAGTGCCGCGGGCCGCTGCCGGGCTTGAGCTGCGCACGATCCCGTGGAGCAAGCTTGCCGCCCTCGATGGCGAACACGTTGATGCGATCGGTGCCCAGGTCGGTGCCGATCACGTGCTGGCCGGTGGTGTCGAACAACATCATGTGCGCATGCGGCGCTTCCTGTTCGGGGCGGGGGCCGGAGCCGGTGTCCTTGAAGATGCCCGATACGGTGCCAAGCTTGCCGTCCTCGCCGATCGGCAGGAGGTTGTACGCGCCACCGCTGTAGATCGACACGCACAGGTGCTTCCCGTCCGGCGACACGACCACATGCGCGGGGTTGGTGCCCGATAGCGACAGCGGCTGACGATTCAACAGCGTCAGCTTGCCGTCGTGCAGGTCAATTGCATAGGCCTCGGCGCTGCCGTTTGGGCGGCCCTCGTAGACCTCCAGTTCATTGATGGCGTACAGGAACCGCTGATTCGGGTGCACGGCCAGGAACGACGGATTGGCACTTTCGACCACCTGCACCTGCGTCCACGCATCGCCGCGCGGCGCCAGCACGTAGATGCCGCGAGCAGCCGGGCCGCCGGCAGTGCCGCCCGGTGCGTTGAACGTGTAGGTGCCGACATAGGCGAAACGGGGAGGGCGCGCATTGCCCACAGGCTGCACACCTGACGCAGCCGGTTGCTCGCCCGCCTGGGCCATGACGGTTTTGGGAAGAGCGCCCAGCAAAGGCAAGCTACTAGTCCACTGCATGAAAGTTCGACGAAGACGATTGGTCATGGGATGGCTCCATCAAACACGCACGGACATCGCGTGGTGGAAGATGTTGTTCGGATCATACCGGTGCTTCACATCCTGCAGAAACGCGTACAGGTCGCCGCTGCCGTAGTAGAGCTGCGGCCAAAACGGGTAGGCCAGCATGTCGACGTCGGGGTAGTTGATGTAGCAGCCCTCGTACCGGTCACCGGGGTACGGCGTGCCGCTGTGCGGCGCGGGCACATCGGGCGCGCCGTAGACGTCGCGGTAGAAATCGCTGATCCAGCGCAGGTGACCGGCGTCATCGGCGGCAGACGTCCAATACGTCTGGTACTGCAGCTTCATGATCGACGCCCGCTGCGGCACAGCCGTATCGCCAATGCGCTCGGCCTTGTTGACGGCGCCCCCGTACGAATCGACTTGCAGCAGCGACTGGCTCAGATCGACGCCCGGCATCGTCCGCGTGAGGTGCGTATAGATGCGCTGCGCCTCGCGCGCCGTGAAGCCGCGTTTCATATAAGCCGACTTGTACTTGCCGCGCTGATTGGCGCCCGAGCCGTTCAGATACTGCGTGGCCGTCAGCCAGTCGTACTGCACGATGGTGTGCGGCTTGGAGCAGAGCAGCTGCCCCACGCCCTGCTTGTGCGCGGGGCCGTAGCCGGGCGGCCGCCCTTTGACCGGGGTGGGCGCGCAGGCCTGGAAGCGGTTCAGAAAATCATTGAGGACAGAGAGATCGCGGCACGTGCCGTCGGGGTTGCAGAACTGCGTGAGCAGGACGATCTGCCCCGACGATTTGTGCGTGAGCTTGAGCAGCGAAAACATGCCCCACGTGTCCGGATCCTTGCCGCGCGTCTCCCAGTATTCGCCGTAGATGCGCAGCAGTTCTGCAAAGCGCTGCGGCGTCATGGTGGCCCAGTCGAAGGCCACGGTTGCGAGCGCAACTTCCTGCGGTGCCGCGGGCAGCTTGGCGAACGTGTAGCCGGTGATGACGCCGAAGTTGCCGCCGCCAGCGCCACGGCAGGCACGGAACAGATCGGGATCGTGCGCTGCATCCACCGTGCGGGCAGCCGCCTTGCCGGTCTTGTCCACCGTGACGATGTCAACGGCCGAGAGCCAATCCACCGTCAGCCCTTGCAGCCGTGAGAGCAACCCATAGCCGCCGCCGCAGATATGCCCGCCAGCACCCACCGAATAGCACGAGCCACCAGGCAGCGTCACGTTGTGGCGCTTGTACAGCTCCAGGTAACCGTTCCAGTTCTGCGTGCCGGCCGGAATGCGCACCGTGCCATCGGCGTGCACCTCGGGCGTGGCGAGCAAGCTCAAATCGACGATCGTGCCGTCCGGGTTGTTGGAGACGAAATCCTCATAGCAATGCCCGCCACTGCGCACCGTCGGGCGCTGACCCGCGTTGATGATGCGCTGCACGGCGGGCACCACATCGTCGGCCTTTTCAATGAGGGCGATGCGGCTGGCGGCCTGCGCATCCGTCGCCGGCCAGCGCAGGTTGAAGCCATGTTTGAGCGTGTTGTAGCGAGGGTCTTGGCGCGTCACATCCAGTGTCATCGACGACTCCCGGTGAGGGCGTTTGCGCAAGCGTTGCGCAAACGAAGTTGGGTTCGGACGCACGGCGTCCGGCGGTTCCAACTTAGTCGTTCGCGGGCCCGGCTTCCATCAGACAATGCCGGTCGACCGGCTCATCGCGCCTGGTGGGCGAGCCATTCAACCACCCGGGTTGCCGTCGCGGCCCATAGCGGCCGTACTAGCCAGCATGCCGCGGCCCACGCCAGGATCACCACGATCAGATCGCAGCGGCCGCTCTTCCACAAGTTCAGGGAATGGCGCCCCCAGATCCAGGGCACGCCCAACGGATTGGGCCAGTCCGCCAGCAGGTGCATCAGCCCGCCGCAGGCGAAGCCGAACAGCAGCGGTGCCCACAGATGGCCGTGGCCCAGCGCCTGGTACGACAGAACAAGCACGGCCACCCAGCCAATGCCCCAGTGGGTGGCGGTGCGGTGTGTGATCCAGAGGCGGCGTGCACGCGTCCACCAGGCGACCTCCATCCAGTCAGGCGCAGTGCTGCCGGCAACCGCCGCGCAAAACGCCAGGATGCTGCCGAGATGTTCGAGAGACGTATGGGAAGCCTGTGCGACGGCGGTGGCGGCAATCAGACCTGCCGCCCAGCCCGTTGCGTGATGGGCAGCATTGGAAGCCATGCACGTGATGCGGAAGACGAAGGACCGCATCTTCGCAATGGAGGCTTGCCGGGACAAGCCAAAAATTGCGACAAATTGCTAGCCGATCTGGAGCAGCAGCCCCTTCAGGTATTCGCCTTCCGGGAAGCTCGTCAGCAGCGGATGGTCCACACCGCCAGCAAGCCGGCGCTGGATGCGCGCCGTCACCTTGGCATCGGCCGCGGCGCCCGCGACGATCTTTTGAAACAGGTCTGCGTC
The DNA here is from genome assembly GCF_000607165.1 of Ralstonia pickettii. Lineage (GTDB taxonomy): Bacteria > Pseudomonadota > Gammaproteobacteria > Burkholderiales > Burkholderiaceae > Ralstonia > Ralstonia holmesii. Next base: position 227,223 of record NZ_JFZG01000008.1, read on the forward strand.
GATTGCACCCGAGCACGAATACGTAAACAGCAGACCGCCCGGGCGCAGCAACTGCATGCCGACCAGGTTGATCTCTTTGTACGCCCGTGCCGCGCGATCGACTTGCTGCGCCGACGCCGCAAATTTGGGCGGGTCCAGCACGATCAGGTCGAATTGACGACCTTCTGCGCGGAAGTTGCGCAGTGACTTGAAGACGTCCGCATCCAACCACTCGGCGCGCGCCGGATCGAAGCCGTTGAGCGCAACGTTGCGCTCGGCCACCGCCAATGCCTCGCCCGACGAGTCGATCGACACCACCGAGCGCGCCCCGCCCTTGAGCGCCGCCAGCGAGAAGCCGCCGGTGTAGCAAAAGCAGTTGAGGACATCGCGATCCTTGGCCAGCGCGCCGACCAGTGCGCGGTTGTCACGCTGGTCGACGTAGAAGCCGGTCTTATGACCTTCGCGCACATCCACGTAGTAGCGCACGCCGTGCTCGGTGGCAGACAGATCTGCGGCAGGCTCGGCGCCAGCCAGCACGCCGGTCATCTGCTCCAGGCCTTCGCGTTCGCGCACGCTCACATCGGAGCGTTCGTAGACGTTGGGGCAACCCGTCTCTTTGATGAGCGCGGCGACGATCGCCTGCTTCCAGTGCTCCACGCCAGCGGCGCTGAACTGGCAGACGAGCTGGCCAGTCTCACCGGTGCCGTACTGGTCGACGATCAAGCCGGGCAGGCCGTCGGCTTCGCCCATGACGAGGCGCACGGCGTCGGTGTCGTGCACCCACGCGCGGCGGTACGCCACTGCCGCGGCAATGCGGCGCTTGAAGAAGGCATGGTCGACGGGCTCGGCTTCGTCGAACGACCACGCGCGCGCGCGGATCTGCGAGACGGGGCTGAACGCCGCACGCGCCAGAAACTGGCCGTTATGCGCCCGCACGATGACGGTCGCGCCGGAGGCAGGCTTGCCCTCCACGCGATCGATGGCGTTGGCGAAAATCCACGGGTGCCGGCGCAGCAGCGAGCGCTCCTTGCCGGACTTGAGAATCAGGGTTTGCATACGACTGGGATGGTTCGCCCGGCAAAGCGGGCAGCGCTACTTCTTCTTCGCGCGGGGATGCGCCTGATCGTAGATCTTGGCCAGGTGCTGAAAATCGAGCGAAGTATAAACCTGCGTGCTGGCGATGCTGGCGTGGCCGAGCAGTTCCTGCACCGCACGCAAATCGCCCGACGACTGCAGCATGTGCGTGGCAAACGAATGCCGCAGCACGTGCGGGTGCACATCCGCCGGCACACCTGCCGCGATGGCGTTGCGCTTCATGCGCAATTGAATCTGCCGCTGCGCCAACCGCTTGCCGCGCGGCGAGAGAAACAGCGCGTGCGCGTCTTCAGGCACCGCGTCCGGCTTGGCCAGTTGCTCGCGCACCGCCAGCCATGCGGTCAGGGCCTCCGCCGCCTTGGTGCCCACCGGCACGGTGCGCCGCTTGCTGCCCTTGCCAAGCACCTGCACCTCGCGCGCTTCCAGGTCGAGCCAGCTCGAAGATTCATACTCGCCGGCCTTCACGTGCCGCATATCCAGGCTGACCAGCTCGGAGAGCCGCAGCCCGCACGAATAGAACAGCTCGTTGACAGCGCGGTCGCGAACCGTCTCGGCATCGTCGCCGGGCAGTTGCTCCATCAGCGCGACGGCTTGCTCGACGGACAGCGCTTTCGGCAAGCGCTTCGGGCTCTTGGGCGCGCGCACGCCGTCGACCGGGTTGGCGGTGACGGCGGCATCGCGCAACGCCATCCACTTGAACCAGCCGCGCCACGCCGACAGCGCCCGCGCAATGCTGCGGCCGGACAAGCCATCGCCATGCAGCTGCGCCATCATGCGGCGAATATGGTGCGACTGCAGCTGCGTGAGATCGACGTTGGCAGCGTGCTGCGCACCCAGGCGCTGCAGCACGGCCAGCTCGCGGGTATAGCTCTCCAGCGTGTGCGGCGAGAGCTGCCGCTCGAACTTCAGGGCGTCAAGGTACGCCGCAATCTGCGGATGCGGCGCCTGAGCGCCATGTTCCTCAGCGGGTGCAGATTGCGGCATGCGGCGGTCTGCGCTCAGTCACGCAGGCGGTTGAGCGTGGCAGCGGCCAGTTCGCCGATCTGCGCAAGGTAGGTCGTGCCCATGCCGTCATGGAAGCGGCGGGCGTCCGGCGAGCCGAGCACCAGCAGTCCGAATGCCGGCGCAGCGCTGGCATCGGCGTCCCCACGCACAGGCACGCGCAGCGTCACAATCGCGAGCGATTCGATGGGCTCGCCAGTGTCCGACGTATCGAGCCAGCCGGCGGCCTCAAAGCCCGCGTTGGCGCCGCAATACGGCGCACGCAGGCCGGCCGCAAACAGGCGCACTTCCTCGCTGACGCCCTGCGCGACTTCCAGGTGCGCGAATTCTTCGCCCACCTGCCACACGCGCAGCGCCACGGCCGGCACATCGAAAATCTCACGCAGGCCATCCTGCACGGCATACGGCAACGCATGCGTGTCGGCCTCGCCCAGCAGGCGCGTCGTCCACGCGTGCACGCGCTGCTGCGTGCGGTCGTTCTCGTTGCCGTGGCGCATCAGGTCCGACAGCTTGAGCTCGAGGTGCTTGTTCTTGTCGCGCAGGATTTCCATCTGGCGCTCCTGCAGCGACACGGCACGGTGGCTATGCGGGCTGGTGAGCTGGATGGCGGCCAGCAGCTCGGCGTGCTCTTCAAAGAAGGCCGGATGCGCCTGCAGGTAGTTGGCGACGTCTTGTGCGTTCATCGTGGAGGTGCTCATCAGGCTGCGCCCAGTTTCTTCTTCAGCAGTTCGTTGACTTGTGCGGGGTTGGCCTTGCCGCGCGTGGCCTTCATGGCCTGGCCGACCAGCGCGTTGAATGCCTTCTCCTTGCCGGCGCGGAATTCCTCGACCGACTTGGCGTTGGCGGCCAGCACGTCGTCGATGATCTTCTCCAGCTCGCCCGAGTTCGACATCTGCTTCAGGCCCTTCTCGGCGATGATCGCGTCGGCATCGCCACCGTGTTCGCCGGCCCACATGGCGGGGAAGACGTCTTTCTTGGCGGTGTTGTTGCTGATCGTGCCGTCGGCAATGCGCGCAAGCAGCTTGGCCAGTTGCGCAGGCGACACCGGCGCAGCATCGATGTCCAGATCGGCGCGGTTCAGGTTCGAGGCGACCTCGCCCATGATCCAGTTGGCGGCAGCCTTGGCGTTCGCGGCACCGGCATCAGTCACCACGGCTTCGAAGTAAGCAGCGGTCGACTTGGTGGCGGTCAGGATACTGGCGTCGTACTTCGGCAGGCCGTAGGCGGATTCAAAGCGCGCAGCCATGGCGGCCGGCAGTTCGGGCAACGTGGCGCGCACGCGCTCGACCCAGTCGTCGCCGATCACGAGCGGCAGCAGGTCGGGATCGGGGAAGTAGCGGTAATCCTGCGCGTCTTCCTTGCTGCGCATCGAGCGCGTTTCCTTGCGGTCCGGATCGTACAGGCGCGTTTCCTGCACCACGGTGCCGCCGTCTTCGATCAGCTCGATCTGGCGGCGCACTTCGTAGTTGATCGCCTCTTCCAGGAAGCGGAACGAGTTGAGGTTCTTGATTTCGCAGCGCGTGCCGAACGGTGCGTCCGGGCCCCGGCGCACCGACACGTTCGCGTCGCAGCGGAAGCTGCCTTCCTGCATGTTGCCGTCGCAGATGCCCAGCCACATCACCAGCGCGTGCAGTGCCTTGGCATAGGCCACGGCCTCGGCGGCGCTGCGCATGTCGGGCTCGGTCACGATTTCCAGCAGCGGCGTGCCGGCACGGTTCAAGTCGATGCCAGTCATGCCGGCAAAGTCTTCGTGCAGCGATTTGCCCGCATCTTCTTCCAGGTGCGCACGCGTGAGTTGCACGGTCTTCTCATAGCCGGGCTGACCGTTCTTGCCTTCCACCTGGATGGTCAGCGTGCCGCCCTGCACCACCGGAATCTCGTACTGGCTGATCTGGTAGCCCTTGGGCAGATCGGGGTAGAAGTAATTCTTGCGCGCAAAGATGCTCTTGGGCGCGATCTTGGCGCCGATGGCCAGACCGAACACGATGGCACGCTCGACGGCGCCCTTATTCAGCACCGGCAGCACGCCCGGCAGCGCCAGGTCAACCGGCGCCGCCTGCGTGTTGGGCGCCGCGCCGAAGGCGGTGGAGGCGCCAGAGAAAATCTTCGAGACCGTCGAGAGCTGCGTGTGCGTCTCGAGGCCGATCACCACTTCCCATTGCATGTTGCGTGTGTCCTGTCGATTGTTGTGGTGTGAATGTCTAGGTACTCAGTATTCAGGTGTTCTTGCGTTGCTGCGATCAGGGGTGCGGCGCATCGAGCCACGCCGCGAGCTTCCCAAACGCCGCTTCGCGCGCCGCCGGATCGCCACCGACCGTGACCGTTCCATAGCGACGCCCCTTCGGGATGCCGTTGCGCTCCTTGACCGGCGCCGTGCCATCAAAGCCGTGGTACGCGCCGCCAAACATGTCCAGCTCGAAACGGGCCTGCGGCTGGCGGGCCAGGACGGCAGTCTGCAGCGCCTGGCAGTGGTCGGCCTGCGTCCAGTCGTCGTTGCCGCCGGCCAGCAGCAGCAACGGCGCATTCAGCTGATAGTCGGGCCGTTTCTGCGCCGACGCACAGCCCGGGTAAAACGCCACCGCGCGATTGACCCCAGGCGCATCGACGGGCCAGGGACGGCTGGCATCCACGGCCTCCAGCACGGCCTGCGCGCCGTTGGACCAACCCAGCAGAACAATGCGGCGCGCATCCACGCCCGGCTGCCCGGCTACCCAGCGGATCGTCGCCAGCACGTCGGCGCGGCGCACCGCGCCATTGATATCGCGCGTGGCAGTACGTTCGGTGCAGATGCCATGCGGCTTACCGCGCGGGCCGAAGCTGTCGGGAAACACCACCGCATAGCCCCGCGCGCCCAGCCACTGCGCATACCCGCGATACCGCGAGCCCAGCGCCTTGGCATCCGCCCCGGCCTGCGTATAGAGGCCGCTGCAGCCGTGCAGCGCGATCACCACCGGCGCGCCGGTCGCAGGTGCCTTGACGGGCGATGCAACCCAGTAGGCGGTCAGCGTTTGCGGTGCATCCTCGGCGTCCTTCATCGACGCGCGCGGAATCTCCACCGTCTGCACGCCCAATTCTGCTGATGATGGCGCACGCGCAGCCGGCATGTCAGGCAAGGCGCCTTCGGCGTCCGGCGTCGGTTGTGCAGCGGCGTGCAGCGCCAGGGCGCTTGCCAGCGCCGCCAGCACACGGAGCGATGTACGCATCACCGGGCATTCCGGGCGCATTGGCCCGTTTGCGGATCGAACATCACCGGCCAGGCTTCGTCATAGATGCCGGGCGTGCAATGCGCTTCGCAGTTGGCGTGTGCCAGCGTGACGCGGCGTGGGTCCTGCCAAACCATCAGCGTGCACTTGCCGTAGCGCTCGCGCAGCTCGATGCTGGGGCGGCGCTTGGTCTGCTGGAACGTCGACAGGTCGAACTGACACGAACCGCGCCGGCCGACCCACAACTGCCATTGCATGGCGCTGACGTTGTTGTCGGCCACGGTGAGCGTCGCCTGCTCGCGGAAGCCGTCTTCCTCGGTCTGGTTGCAGTAGCCGTTGATGTCGATGCGGCGGTCGGAGATCGGCGGCGGCTTCGACGGGCGGCTGATGCCCGGAATGGACGGCAGCGGAATCGGCACGCACGCCGCCAGCAGGCCGGCGGCAAGCGCCAGCCCGAGTGCAGTGCGGATGCGGTGGTTCATGCGTGCCTCCTGCGCGGAGCGGGTACGTCGGAACGGGCCTCAGGCCGCCGGCTGGCGGTTGTGCCAGTCGGTCGCCTGCTGGAACGCATGCGCAATCTGCAGCATGCGTGCCTCTTCAAAATAGTTGCCGATGATCTGCAAGCCAACCGGCAAACCGTTGGCGCCGAAACCGGCCGGCACGCTCATGCCCGGCAGGCCAGCCAGGCTGGTCGACAGCGTGAAGATGTCGGCCAGGTACATCTGCACGGGGTCGCTCGTCTTCTCGCCCAGTTTCCAGGCGACAGTCGGGGCAACCGGCCCCATGATCACGTCGCATTGGCGATTGGCACCGGCCAGCACGTTCTGGAAATCCTGCGCGATGATGCGGCGGATCTTCTGCGCCTGGAGGTAATAGGCGTCGTAATACCCGTGGGACAGCACATAGGCGCCCACCAGGATGCGGCGCTTGACCTCCCAGCCAAACCCTTCGGCGCGGGACTTTCGATACATGTCGGCCAGATCGCGGTATTCCGCCGCGCGGTGGCCGTAACGCACACCGTCAAAGCGCGACAGGTTGGACGACGCCTCGGCCGGGGCGATCACGTAGTACGTTGGGATCGACAGTTCGGTCTTCGGCAGGCTGATATCGACCAGCGTGGCGCCGAGCTTTTCCAGCTCGGCCAGCGCGGCGCGCACCGTGGTGCGCACGTCTTCGGCCAAGCCTTCGCCAAAATACTCCTTGGGCAGACCAATGCGCAGGCCGGCCAGCGGGCGCGCAGCATCGGCGCCTTGCAGCGGCTGGCCGAGCAGGCGGCCGAAGTCTTCCACGTCGCCACCGCGGCCGGGTTCCAGACTGGTGGAATCGCGCGGGTCGAAGCCAGCCATGGCAGACAGCAGCAGCGCACAATCTTCGGCCGTGCGCGCCATCGGGCCTCCCTGATCCAGCGACGAGGCAAAGGCGATCATGCCGTAGCGCGACACACGGCCGTACGTCGGCTTGATGCCCGTGATGCCCGAGAACGATGCCGGCTGGCGGATCGAGCCGCCCGTGTCCGTTCCCGTTGCAGCGGGCGCCAGATCGGCCGCCACCGCCGCCGCCGAGCCACCCGACGAGCCGCCCGGCACGTGCTCGACGTTCCAGGGGTTTTTGACCGCGCCGAAGGCCGAGTTCTCATTGGACGAGCCCATCGCAAACTCGTCCATGTTGGTCTTGCCCAACGTCACCATGCCGGCCGCGCCCAGGCGCTCGACGACGGTGGCGTCAAACGGGCTGGTGTAATTGCCGAGCATCTTGGAGCCCGCCGTGGCGCGCCAGCCGCGCGTGACGAACACGTCCTTGTGCGCAATCGGCACGCCGGTCAGCGGCGCCCCGTTACCGGCTGCGATGCGCGCGTCGGCGGCCCGGGCCTGGGCAAGCGTTGCCTCGGCGTCGACGTGGGTAAAGGCGTTGAGGTGCGCCCCGGCCTCGATGCGCGACAGGTAATGGCGCGCCAGTTCCTCCGCCGAAACCTCCTTGGCGGCGAGTTGGGCGGACAGGGCTTTGATCGTGGATGCGGTCATCGAATACGTTCGGATGGGCTGCCGGCAAGCGCCGGCGACGTCGAATGGAGTGGGCTCAAGGCAGGCGCGGGAGCGCCGTTTACGCGGATTACTCGATCACCTTGGGCACGAGGTACAGGCCTGCTTCGGTGGCCGGCGCGCATCGCTGGTAGTCCGCGCGGCGGTCGGCCTCGGTGACGGCATCGTCGCGCAGGCGCTGTGCTTGCGCCTGAACTTGCTCGATCGGGTGGGCCATCGGCTCAATGCCGGTGGTGTCCACGGCCTGCATCTGCTCGACCAGCGAGAAAAACTGGTTGAGCTGGGTGAGGGTCTGCGCGGCCTCGCCTTCGGAGACTTCGATACGGGCGAGGTGGGCGATGCGTTTGACGTCGGAGAGTTCGAGTGCCATCGGAATGGGTCAGTGAGTGCAGCGGCGGGCGGGCAACGTACGACAAGCGACGGCTACTGCGCGCAAGGGGCGCCCAGGTTGGGCCCCGACAGCGCCGATTTGCCGCAATTTTGGCGCCAAACGCCCGCCGAATACCCGCAGAGTGCCCGAATTATAAGGTATGATTGCCGACTAAATTTCTAAGTCAGCAGGCGACTTCGTGCAGTCACGGACCCTCTGATTAAGTACCCCGGGAACCTCCCGGCAGTCGCACCGTCAGCATCAGGCGACACTTAATCAAAGGTTCCTTGGGGGCCCCCTCTCCGGGCGGCCCAGCCTCGGCAGGATGGTCAGTGCCACGGCACCCCACCGTCGATCACCACGGAGCCCGCGACATTCCCGGGAGCGCAGTAGCAGGATCGGACCGCATGGCATGCCCGTGCGAGGTCTGCGCGTTGGTGCAGCCGTTGCGCCGCAGTCCTGCTGCTGGGCCGCCCATGACTCGAAAAACAGGATTCATTCGATGTTCGGCTTTTTGCGCAGCTATTTCTCCAACGATCTCGCGATCGACCTCGGCACCGCCAACACCCTGATCTACGTCCGCGACAAGGGCATCGTCCTTGACGAGCCGTCGGTGGTGGCCATTCGCCAGGAAGGTGGCCCGAACGCCAAGAAAACCATCCAGGCCGTCGGTAAGGAAGCCAAGCAGATGCTGGGCAAGGTGCCGGGCAATATCGAGGCGATCCGCCCGATGAAAGACGGCGTGATCGCCGACTTCACCGTCACCGAGCAGATGCTCAAGCAGTTCATCAAGATGGTGCACGACACCAAGCTGCTGCGCCCGAGCCCGCGCATCATCATCTGCGTGCCGTGCGGGTCGACCCAGGTCGAGCGCCGCGCCATCCGTGAATCGGCGCTCGGCGCCGGGGCGTCGCAGGTGTACCTGATTGAAGAGCCGATGGCCGCTGCCATTGGCGCCGGCCTGCCGGTGTCGGAGCCGTCGGGTTCGATGGTGGTGGACATTGGCGGCGGCACCACCGAGGTGGGCATCATCTCGCTGGGCGGCATGGTCTACAAGGGCAGCGTGCGCGTGGGCGGCGACAAGTTCGACGAGGCCATCGTCAACTACATCCGCCGCAACTACGGCATGCTGATCGGTGAACAGACCGCCGAAGCCATCAAGAAGGAAATCGGCTCGGCCTTCCCGGGTTCGGAAGTGCGCGAAATGGAAGTGAAGGGCCGCAACCTGTCGGAAGGCATTCCGCGCGCCTTCACGGTGTCGTCCAACGAAATCCTGGAAGCACTGACAGACCCGCTGAACCAGATCGTCTCCTCGGTGAAGATCGCCCTGGAACAAACCCCGCCTGAACTGGGCGCCGACATTGCCGAGCGCGGCATGATGCTCACCGGCGGCGGCGCGCTGCTGCGCGACCTCGACCGCCTTCTGGCCGAAGAAACCGGCCTGCCCGTGCTCGTGGCCGAAGACCCGCTGACCTGCGTGGTGCGTGGCTCGGGCATGGCGCTCGAACGCATGGACAAGCTCGGCAGCATCTTCTCGTACGAATAACGGGACCATGCGCCGCGCCGATCCGCGTTCCGCTGTTGTGACCGATTTCGTGACTACGATTGTGGTCACGCCAGCCGCCTTCGCGGACCGCTGAGATGCGTCTTGCGCCGGTGCGCCGTGCTCCGCCCGCCAAGGGCTTGGGCACCGCACCAGCGCCACACCCAATCTGTTGCCGGCAGGCCGTTGACCTTGACGTTGACCGTCACGCGTCTGCCGTGCCCATTTGAAGCGTCCGGGTCATGGATTACTCCCCGCCGCCCCTCTTCAAGCAGGGCCCGTCCGCCACCGCGCGGCTGGTCGCTTTGCTCGCGCTCGCGCTTGCGCTACTGGTGATCGATGCCCGCATGTCCGTGCTGGGCGTGGTCCGGCAAGTCGTGTCGGTCATCCTGTACCCCGTCGAGCGCCTGGTTCTGATCCCGCGCGATACGGCACGCGCCGCACTCGAATACACGCAATCGTCCACCAAGCTGGCTGTTGATAACCGGAGCCTGCGCGAATCGGCCGTTGCCCAGGCGCAGCAATCGCTGCGCGCCTCGCAGCTCGAAGCCGAAAACCGCAATCTGCGTACGCTGCTCAATCTGAAACAGCACGCGGCGGTGCCCACGGTGGCGGCGGAAGTCCTCTACGAGGCGCGTGACCCTTATACGCAGCGCATCGTGATCGATCGCGGCTCCAAGGACGGTGTGCGCGCGGGCTACCCGGTCATCGATGATCGCGGCGTGGTTGGTCAGGTGACGCGCGTGTCGCTGTTTGAATCGCAAGTCACGCTGCTGACCGACAAGGACCAGGCGATTCCCGTGGAGGTCGTGCGCAACGGCCTGCGCAGCGTAGCCTTTGGCGGTGCCCGACCGGGTGCGCTGGACCTGCGCTTCATGGCTGCCTCGGCCGATCTGCAGCAGGGCGACCTGCTGGTCACGTCCGGGCTGGATGGCGTCTATCCTGCGGGCCTGCCGGTGGCGCGTATTTCGCAAATCGAGCGCAAGGCCGACACCGCTTTCTCGCGGGTGGTCTGCGAACCGGTGGCCGGCATCCGCAGCAACCGGCACCTGCTGATCGTGAAGTACGAATCGGGCTTCCCGCCGCCGACGGATCTGTCGCCGGCGCCAGTGCCCAAGGGCAAGAACGCTGCACGCAACGCGCGCGAAGAGAAGGACCGCGCTGCACGCGCCGCCGCCGAGGCCAATGTCCCGGGCCCCGCGCCCGCAGCTGAAGAAAACGCTCCGCCGCCGCGCCCGACCGACGCCGACGGCAATCCGCTGGACACCGATTCAGCGCAAAAACGCTGAAGCGAGGCCATCGATCATGAACTCGCCCCAATATCTGCTGCGCCCGGTCAACCCGGGCTTCATCGCTTTCAGCTTCGTGCTGGCGTTCCTGTTCAACCTGATGCCGTGGGGCCACATGCAGTGGATTCCCGATCTGGTGGCACTCGTGCTGGTGTTCTGGAACATCCATCAGCCGCGCCGCGTGGGCATGGTGGTGGCCTTCCTGCTGGGTCTGTTGATGGACGTGCACGAAGCGCGCCTGCTTGGCGAACACGCGATGGCGTACACGATGCTGTCGTACTTCGCGATCACGATTCACCGGCGCGTGCTGTGGTTCTCGGTGCTGTCGCAGGCGCTGCATGTGCTGCCGCTGCTGGTGCTGGCGCACGCCGTACCGATCGTCATCCGCCTGCTGATGGGCGCGCACCTGCCGGACTGGCAGGTCATCCTGCCACCGCTGATCGAAGCCGCCTTGTGGCCGTTCGCAAACGCGTTCCTGCTGGCGCCGCAGCGGCGCCCGGAGAGCGTCGATGAAACTCGGCCCATCTAAGGCGGCCGATCTGATGCACCCCGCTATTCACCCTCACCTGGCATGACCGAAATCCGCAACGTCGAGCAGGAGCTGTCGCGCTTCCGCCTGCGGCTGGCGGCAGCCGCCCTGTTCGTGCTCGTCTGCTTCGGGCTGCTGCTGGCGCGTTTCTTCTGGCTGCAGGAGGTCAAGCACGAGCAGTATTCGGCCAAGGCGGAGGACAACCGCATCTCGGTGGCGCCAATCGAGCCCAATCGCGGCATCATCATGGACCGCAACGGCGTGGTGCTGGCGCGCAACTATTCGGCGTACACGCTGGAGATCACGCCGTCCAAGCTGCAGGACACGCTGGACAACACCATCGACCAGCTTGCCCAGGTGGTCGATATCCAGCCGCGCGACCGCCGCCGCTTCAAGCGCCTGATGGAAGATGCGCGCAGCTTCGAAAGCCTGCCGATCCGCAGTCAGCTGACCGATCAGGAAGTGGCACGCTTCTCGGCGCAGCGCTTCCGCTTTCCGGGCGTGGACGTGCATGCGCGGCTATTCCGCCAATACCCGCTGGGCGACTCGGCATCGCACGTGATCGGCTACATCGGCCGGATTTCCGAGCGCGACCTGGACCGCATCGACAACATGAGCGATGCCAACAGCCAGCCCGGCGTGGCGTATGACCCGCGCAAGGATTCCAACAACTACAGCGGCACGGAATACATCGGCAAGGTCGGCATCGAGCAGAGCTACGAGACCGAGCTGCACGGCCTGACCGGCTACGAAGAGGTGGAAGTGAGCGCGGGCGGCCGGCCGATCCGCACGCTGTCGACCTCGCAGGCAACGCCGGGCAACAACCTGATCCTGTCGCTCGATATCAACCTGCAGCGGCTGGCCGAGCAGCTCTTCGGCAACCGCCGCGGCGCACTGGTGGCGATCGAACCCGAAACGGGTGACATCCTCGCCTTCGTCTCCAAGCCGACATTCGATCCGAACCTGTTCATTGAAGGCATCGACAGCGCGACCTGGGGCGAGCTGAACAACTCGCCGGACAAGCCGCTGCTGAACCGCCCGCTGCGCGGCACGTATCCGCCCGGCTCGACGTACAAACCGTTCGTGGCGCTGGGCGCGCTCGAACTGGGCAAGCGCACGCCGCAGTGGGGCATGGCCGATCCCGGCTCGTTCACGCTGGGTAACCACACGTTCCGCGACGACGTGCCGGGCGGCCACGGCTGGGTCGACATGTACCGATCCATCGTGATGTCGTGCGACACGTATTACTACCGGCTCGCCAACGACATGGGCGTCAATGCCATCCACGATTTCATGAAGCCCTTCGGCTTCGGGCAGGTCACGGGCATCGACATCGAGGGCGAGCGCACCGGCATCCTGCCGTCCACCGACTGGAAGCGCAAAGCCTACAAGCGGCCCGAACAGCAGAAGTGGTACGACGGCGAAACCATCTCGCTGGGCATTGGCCAGGGCTACAACAACTTCACCATCCTGCAGCTCGCGCATGCGATATCGACGCTGGCAAACAACGGCGTGGTGATGAAGCCTCACTTGGTGAAGGCGGTCGAAGATTCGCTGTCCAAGTCGCGCGCGCTGACGGTGCCGACAGAGAGCTACCGGATCCCGCTCAAGCAGGCGAACATCGACGTGATCAAGCGAGCCATGGTGGGCGTGAACCAGGCCGGTACGGCAGCCAAGGCGTTCATCGGTGCGCAATACGTGTCGGCGGGCAAGACGGGGACGGCGCAGGTGTACTCGCTGGGCAAGAACGAGAAGTACAACCACCACGCCATTCCCGAAAACAAGCGCGACCACGCGCTGTTCGAGGCGTTCGCGCCGGCGGACCATCCGAAGATCGCGCTGGCACTCATCGTGGAAAACGCCGGCTTTGGTGCCGCGTCGGCCGCGCCAATTGCACGTGCGGTCATGGACTATTACCTGACCGGCAAGTGGCCTGCAGAACTGGCTGCCACCGCGCCGAAGCCCCAGCAGCAACCGCCGGTGGATACGCCCAGCGTGTTCTCGACCGGCAAGACGGCCACCATTGCCAGCGCGACGGCTGCGCCCCAAGTGGCTGCAGAGCCGGCGTCCGGGGTGGCTGCCGCTTCAGGCGTGTCAGCCCCCGCCGCCAGTGCCGTGGTCGCCGCTTCGGCGCCGGCCGCATCGTCGGTGGCATCAGGCGCCACCCGCAGCGCGCCGCCGCTGTCGCCCGACCTGGTGGCGCCGGCCCTGCGCGAAGCCGGCACCAGCACCGAAGCTATCGCCCCGGCCACGCTGGACGCCCAGGTGCTGCAAGCGCTGTCGCATGCACAACCGGCACCCGAACTGCCACCGCGCGGACGTGGCAACGCTGCCGCACCGGCGGCGGCCCCGGCGACCACGCCAAAGGGCGCGAAGGACGCCAAGCCGGGTAACAAGCCGGCGCCGAAGCCCGCGCAGAAACCGGCCTCCAAGCCGGCCGCACCCTGATATTTGCGCTTGAGGATCTCGCCATGGACAAACTGGACAAGCGCCGCATATTCAACATCATCAAGTCGCTCTTCACCGGCTTCGATGGCCCGCTGGCGCTGATCGTCTTCCTGCTGCTCGGCACGGGATTGGTCGCGCTGTATTCGGCCGCCATCGACATGCCGGGCCGGGTGGAAGACCAGGTCCGCAACATCCTGCTGTCGTTCGTGCTGATGTGGATCATCGCCAACCTGCCGCAGCAAACGCTGATGCGCTTTGCGGTGCCGCTCTACACCGTCGGCGTGGCGCTGTTGATCGGCGTGGCGGCGTTCGGGCTGATCCGCAAGGGCGCGCGGCGGTGGCTCAATATCGGCGTGGTGGTACAGCCTTCCGAGATCATGAAGATCGCCATGCCGCTCATGCTGGCGTGGTACTTCCAGAAGCGCGAGGGCGTGATCCACTGGTATGACTATCTGGCGGCAGCCTTGCTGCTTCTGATTCCCGTGGGACTGATCGCCAAGCAGCCGGACCTGGGCACCGCGCTTCTGGTGCTGGCGGCAGGCATCTACGTGATCTACTTTGCCGGGCTGTCGTGGCGGCTGATCGTGCCGGTGCTGGTAATTGCTGTCACGGCGATCACGCTGGTGGTGTCGTTCGAATCGCGCATCTGCGCTCCTGGCGTGAACTGGCCGATCCTGCACGACTACCAGCAACACCGCGTGTGTACGCTGCTCGACCCGACCACCGACCCGCTCGGCAAGGGCTTCCACACCATCCAGTCGATCATTGCCATCGGCTCCGGCGGCGTGACGGGCAAGGGATGGCTGAAGGGTACGCAAACCCACCTGGAGTTCATCCCCGAGAAGCACACCGACTTCATCTTCGCGGTGTATTCGGAGGAGTTCGGGCTGGTGGGCAACGGCGTGCTGCTGTTCCTGTATCTGCTGCTGATCTTGCGTGGGCTCTTTATTGCAGCCAATGCCGGGACGCTGTTCGGGCGCCTGCTGGCTGGGTCGATCACGCTGATCTTCTTTACTTACGCCTTCGTCAACATGGGCATGGTGAGCGGCATCCTGCCTGTCGTGGGTGTGCCGCTGCCGCTCATCAGTTACGGGGGGACGGCGCTTGTCACGCTGGGCATGGGCATCGGCATCCTGATGAGCATCGCCCGGCAGAAACGCTTCGTGCAGACCTGACAAAACGGCCGCCAGAATTTGGCGGCCGTTTCGTTTTCAGGCGGCGATGGCTTCTTCGCGCAGCAACCTTCGCAGCACCTTGCCCGTTGCGGTAGCGGGCAGCGCATCATGGAACTTCACGCGCCGCGGCACCTTGTACGGCGCCATGTTGTCGCGCGACCAGGCAATCAGCTCGGCTTCCGAGAGCGTCACGCCGTTCATCGGCACCACGTGCGCGCAGACGACTTCACCTTTGTCCGGATCGGGGATGGGCGTCACGGCCACTTGGCGGATGCCCGGGTGGCGCGAGAGGAGCGCCTCGACCTCTTCCGGAAACACGCTGTAGCCCGACACCTTGATCATCTCCTTGATGCGGCCCTGCCATTGCAGGTAACCGTCGGGCGAGACCTGGCCGATATCCCCAGTGCGCAGAAAGCCGTTGTGCAGGACGGCGCGCGTGGCCTCGTCGCGCTGCCAGTAGCCACGGAACACGCCCGGGCTGCGGATGGTGATTTCGCCCGCTTGGCCGGGGGGCAGTTCGGCGCCGGTATGCGGGTCGACGATGCGTACCTCGGTCTGCGGGACGATCTTGCCGTGCCACCCCCAGCGTGGCGCATCGGCAGGCGTGATGGCATCGCAGGTGTGGGTTTCCGACAGGCCATAGGCCGCTTCATAGATGCGGCACTGCGGGCCGGCAAAAGCACGCCACTGCTCGGCAATGGCTTCGGTCAGCGTGACGCCGAAGCTGGTGCATGGGTTGGCCACCAAGGATTCCATGCGGTACTGCGCGGCGTCCGGATGCGCCATGACGGCCAGGTTCATTGGCGTCATGCTGTACCAGCGTGTCACGCGGTAGCGGTCGATGGCCTGCAGCACGGCCAGGGGATCGAACCGATAGAGCAGGATGGTCGTCGCACCGGAATACAGCATCACGTTCATGCCCATCAGCATGCCGGCGATATGGGACAGCGGCGCCACCGCCAGCATCACGTCCGAAGCATGGATGCCGCTGACCTGCACCGTGACAGCGGTCTTGTACAGCGCGTTGCGGTGCGTAAGCATGGCGCCCTTCGGGCGGCCTGTGGTGCCCGAGGTGTAGACCATCAGCGCCACTTCGTCGAGGTCAACGGTGATGGCAGCCACGGCATCGCGCTCGGCCACATCCACGGGTTCAGCCATGAGTTGCATCAGGTCGAGCTGCGCGGCGCCCGGCTTGTTCCTGAGCGGCGGAGCAGACGAGGCATCGGCGGCAATCAACTCGGGCGGCACGGCCAGCGCCTTGCGGCACGCGGGCTGCGAAGGCTGCAGATCGGCATAGCGCGTGGTAATGACGGTTGTGACAGACGTACCCGGCCGCGCGGCCTCGACAATGGGCATCAGGTCAGCCGCCGCCACCAGAATCTTGGCGCCGCAATCGGCCAGTTGGTCGCGCAGTTCGTGCTGACGCGACAGCGGCCCGCACGGCACGACGATGCCGCCCAGCTTGGCCGTGGCCAGATGGGCCACGATGGCTTGCGGACAGTTGTGCAGAAACAGCGCAACGCGATCGCCGCGTGTCACGCCCAACCGCTGCAACTGCACCGCCAGCCGCGTCGAGGCCTGGTCCAGCTCCCGCCAGCAGATCGTGCGGCCGTACCACAGCAGCGCGATGCGCTCGGGCGTCTGCTGCGCATGATGGGCGCAATACCGGTGCAGGGGCATCTCGCCCGCCAGATAATTGACCGGTTCGCGGTTCTGGATGGTCATGTGGTGTCTCCTCGGCCGCCGGCATCGCGGGGCGACACATCGGCCGTGATGGCTGCCCTCGTTGCGGGGCGCTCATGCGGGTCAGGGTTCGCGGCATCCATTGGTCGAGTATGGCGAAGCCATATGGCCACCGCCGCACCGATTTGCGCAAGACCGCGTTCCACCCACGATTCGGGTCAAACATGACCTCGCGCAAGACGAATCCCAAAAAATCTACCGCTCGGTATAGAGTCTCTGCGCAAATCTGCTGTTGCGTCAATCGGTGAGAAGTCGGATACGCAGCCCTGGCAACGAAACATCGCAAACGTAACTGGGGCGGCATTCTCACATGAGCGTGCACTCACATTCAAGGAACGCCCCTAGGCAGTAAATTGCTTGTGTCAATATTAAACATTTGCTGTCACGACAGATTTGTTCTATTTTTGACAACAAATTATGTGAGAGGCTGGAATGGATCGTTTGCAGTCGATGCGGGTGTTTTCCAAGGTGGTGGAGCTTGGCAGCTTCGCCCGGGCGGCCCAGCATCTGTCGATGAGCAATGCCGTGGTCACACGTTACGTGGCCGACCTTGAGGCGCATCTCGGCACGCGCCTGCTCAACCGCACCACGCGGAGCCTGTCGCTGACCGACGTGGGCGAAACCTACCTGCAGCGCTGTGCGCAGATCCTGCTCGACATTGACGAGGCGGAATCGCTCGCCACGTCGCGCAGCCAGGCACTGGTCGGTGGCCTGCGCATCGTTGCCCCTGTCATGTTCGGGCTGCATGTGCTCCCGATGTTGCTCGCGCGCTTCCAACAGCTTTATCCCGAGGTGACGTTTGACGTGGCGCTGTCCGACCGCCCGATCGACATCGTCGAGGACGGCCGCGACGTCGGCATCATGGTCTCGGAACTCGGCCTCGGCTCGCACCTGGTGGCGCGCCGCATGATTTCCGCCGAGATGGTCATGGCAGCCACTCCCGCTTATCTCCGCCAGCATTCCACGCCGCAGCGCGCCGAAGACATTGCCGAGCACCGAGTCATTGCGATGTGGCACCCGCAATTGCGCCACGAGTGGGAGATGAGCACCGCCGACGGCCAGTCGATTTCGGTGCCGGTGCAGCCCTCGCTCGTCACCAGCAACGCCGAACTCATGCACCGCGCGGTGCTCGCCGACATGGGCATCGCGATTCTGTCGTCGTACATGGCCCGGCCGGACCTGGAGTCTGGACGCCTGGTGCGCGTCCTGCCGCAATACAAGCTGCCGCATCGGTCGCTGTCGCTGGTGTATCCGAGCCGCAAGTTCCTGCCGACAAAGGTACGCACGTTCATCGATTACATGCTGGCCCAGGCGATGGAGGTCAAGCACAGCGAGGCGCGCGCCGGCCGAGGCCTGAGCGAAGCCGCATAAGCCACGCCCTATCGCCAAAGCAAAACGGGAGGACAGCGTCCTCCCGTTTGCGTTGGTCCCTGCGAAACCGCGTTCAGGTCTCGCTGGTGCTTTCCTCGTCGGCCTCGGTTTCAGCGGCTTTCTTGCGTGCCGGCGCCTTCTTGGCTGCCGTCTTGCCTGCGGTCTTGGCCGGCGCCTTCTTGGCGGCAGGCGTTTTAGCCGCAGCGGTCGTCTTCTTCGCCGCGGTCTTGGCGCCGGGCTTGCCCTTGCCTTCGCCGCGCGGCTCGAATTCGAAGCCGATCTTGCCGTCCGGTTGCTTGACCAGGAACGCCTTGAAGTTGCGGCCCGTGCGCGCCGACTTGAAGCCGGTCAGCAAGTCGGTCTTGCCCTCGGCCAGCAGCTTGGCCAACTGCTCGCGGCTGATCTCCTGCTGCAGGATGATCTTGCCGGTGGTGAAGTCGCAGGTCTTGGGCTGCGCCACAGCGTTTTCGCACACGTACTTCAGGCCGTGCTCGTAGACGTTGCCGTTGCACTTGGGGCAGTGGCCGACGCTTTCCTGACCCGAGAAATCGACCGGCTCGCCATCGTCTTCGTCGTTCTGGCCGAAGTCGAACTCCATCTTCCAATGACCATCTTCCTGCGCCAGCTTGAGGATGGCCGCAAACGGACGGCCCATCTTGCTGCGGAAGCCCTGCAACGGGCCGATGGTCTTGTTGGTCAGCAACTCCTCCACCTCGTCCAGCTCGAACTGGCGGCCACCCGGAATCTTGCTGATCGAGAAGTCGCAGTGGCTGCAGGCGAAGCGGCGGTAGTTTTCCTTGACCACGTGGCCGCATTGCGGGCACGGCGTGGAAAGCGTTGCGTAGTCGCCGGGGATGGTGTCGCTGTCGTATTCCTTGGCGCGTTTGACGATCTGCTGCGTCATCTGCGCGATCTCGCGCATGAATTCGTCGCGCTCCAGCTGACCACGCTCGATGAGGGAAAGCTTGTGCTCCCAGCCGCCGGTCAACTCCGCTTGCGTCAGTTCCTCCACGCCCAGGCCACGCAGCAGCGTCATCAGCTGGAACGCCTTGGCGGTCGGGATCAGTTCGCGGCCTTCGCGCACAAGGTACTTTTCCGTCAGCAATCCTTCGATGATGGCCGCGCGGGTGGCTGGCGTGCCCAGGCCCTTGCCTGCCATGGCTTCGCGCAACGCATCGTCGTCGACGAGCTTGCCGGCGCCTTCCATGGCGGAGAGCAGCGTCGCTTCGTTATAGCGTGCGGGCGGCTTGGTGGTGAGGCCAACCGGCTCGATCTTGTCCGTCTTGACCTTCTCGTCCTTGGCGACCGGCACGAGGTTCGCATCTTCGCCCTGCGCCTCGCGGCCGTACACGACCAGCCAACCCGGGTTCACCAGCACCTTGCCTTCGGTCTTGAAGTGATGCCCGGCCACCTCGGTCACGCGCGTGGTGACCTGGTATTCGGCCGCCGGGAAGAACACCGCCAGGAAGCGGCGCACCACCAGGTCGTACAGCTTCTGCTCCGGCTCCGACAAATTCTTCGGTGCCTGCAGCGTCGGGATGATGGCGAAGTGATCGCTGATCTTGCTGTTGTCGAAGATCCGCTTGTTCGGCTTGACCCACTGGTTGGCGAGGATCTTCTTCGCGTGCGTCAGATAGTTGGGCGAGCTTTCGCCCAGCATGTCCAGCGTCTGCTTGACCGTGCCCAAGTAGTCTTCGGGCAGCGCGCGCGAATCGGTACGCGGATAGGTCAGCACCTTGTGCTTTTCGTACAGCGCCTGCGCCAGGCCCAGCGTGTTTTTGGCCGAGAAGCCGAAGCGGCCGTTGGCCTCGCGCTGCAGGCTCGTCAGGTCGAACAGCGCCGGCGACATCTGCGTCGACGGCTTCGATTCTTCCGTCACGGTGCCCGGCTTGTCGCGGCACGCAGCCACGATGCTTTTGGCCTCGGCCTCGCTCCAGAGGCGCGAATCGCGCTGCTCGGGGTCGAACTCGTTCCTCTTGAACTTCGGGTCGAACCAACGGCCTTCGTACAAGCCGGCCGCGGCGATGAATTCAGCGCGCACTTCCCAGTAATCGCGCGGGACGAAGCGTTTGATCTTCTCTTCGCGCTCTACCACGATCGACAGCGTGGGCGTTTGCACGCGGCCCACGGTGGTCAGGAAGAAGCCGCCACCCTTGCTGTTGAACGCAGTCATGGCGCGCGTGCCGTTGATACCGACCAGCCAGTCGGCCTCGGAACGGCAGCGGGCAGCATCGGCCAGCGGCATCATGTCTTCGTTGCTGCGCAGCTTGCCAAAGCCATCACGGATGGATTGCGGCGTCATCGACTGCAGCCACAGCCGTTTCACCGGCAGCTTGGTGTTCGCGTGTTGCGCGATCAGGCGGAAGATCAGTTCACCTTCGCGCCCCGCGTCACAGGCATTGATCAGGCCGGTCACGTCCTTGCGCTTGATCAGCCGCGTCAGCACCTTCAGGCGCGATTCCGACTTGGCGATCGGTCGCAGATCAAAGTGCGGCGGGATCACCGGCAGATGAGCGAAGCTCCATTTGCCGCGCTTGACTTCGTATTCATCCGGCGCGGCAATCTCGACCAGGTGGCCAACAGCCGACGAGAGGACGTAGTCGTCGCTCTCAAAGTACTCGTCGTGCTTGGTGAAGCCACCCAGCGCGCGCGCGATATCAGCGGCGACCGACGGTTTTTCGGCAATGATGAGAGCCTTGGACATGTGAGCGGATCCTGGCGATCGCAAGTAATCGGGTAAAGAAGAAGTCGCTTTTCTATAGCGACCGTTCGCGTGTTTTTTTTAGAGTCTTATGGCAACGCCTGCCGACTTCAAGTGCCGCGGGCGCTTGTCAGCGCGCCCGGTGGGACGCCATCAATCACCGGTCGGTCCCAAATTTGGCCGCCAATCATAAGCGCGGTTCCTTTTCAGGCGCAATAGAGTGGCGCATGCATCGCTTAGTGTTGTCAAGACCGGCGATCACGCCGATTCCAGCAGCCAGCCTCGCAAGTCCGGGGCCGATGGCACTACGGGAGCAACGCCCAGATCACGCGAAAGCAATCCCTCGACAACTCCCGGGTGAGGCAAGACTGGGCCGAAAAACAACACATCGCTCCCACGCTGCACTAGCAGGGTTGGGAAGTTTTCAACGTCGTAATCGCCCAGCGCGTCGGCATGGTCTTCGACATCGACCCAGACGAAGCAGTACTCCGGATGCCGTTCCGCCATCTCGGTGAAGGTCTTGCGATAGCTGCGGCACGTGCCGCACCACTCGGCGCACAGGCACGCCACCAGCAGTTGCCCCGAGCGAATGCGCGCGTGCAGCGTGGCGGCGTCGGTGTCAGGCGAGAGCAGTGGCATGAAAAAAGGCGCTAGGCGACCAGCGGAGTGACGGTGGGGTCGCGCTTATTGTAGGCACGCTTTCACGGAAGCCGCAGGAAGCGCCCGCCGGGCTGACGCTCCACGCGGCCATCCAGCTCCAGCGCCAGAAGCTGTGCAGAGAGCGCAGCAGCAGCTTCGCCGGTGCGCTCACACAAGGTATCCAGATCGACGGGATCAAAACCGAGCGCGTCGAGCAATGCGGTTTCGGAAGCACTTGGCGCCGGGCGCGCGGCTGGGCCCGGCGCGGCCGGGGACGCCTCGGCCGAGGCCGCGCGCGTCGCACGTTTGGCCGGCGCAGTAGCACGCCCCCAGCCAAGTTCATCGAGGATATCGGCAGCGGTTTCCACAAGCTTGGCACCTTGCTTGATCAGCAGGTGGCAGCCCTTGGCCAGCGGCGAATGGATCGACCCCGGAATCGCAAACACATCGCGCCCCTGCTCGGCCGCCAGCCGCGCGGTGATGAGCGAGCCAGACTGCGCCGCAGCTTCTACAACCAGAAGCCCCCGCGCCAAACCCGAGATCAGGCGATTGCGGCGCGGGAAGTTCTCGGCACGTGCGCCCATCCCCAGCGGGTATTCAGAGATGATCACGCCAGCCTCGGCAATGCGATGCGCCAGCGCCCGGTTACGGGCCGGGTAAACAATATCGAGCCCCGTACCCACGACTGCGATGGTGCTCCCTGGGCCTGCGAGCGCGCCCTCATGCGCTGCCGCATCGATGCCGAGCGCCAGGCCTGACACAACCGTCACGCTCGCCATCGACAGCGCCTGGGAAAACGCGCGCGCGTTGTCGATGCCGGCTGCCGTGGCGCTGCGCGCGCCCACCACGCCCACCGCCGCTGCACGCAGCAGCGAGGCATCGCCCTTGGTGTAAAGCAAGGTCGGCGGGTCCGGCAGTTCGAGCAAGCGGGGCGGATAGCCGCGATCGGCCAGCGTGAAGATGGCATTGCCGGGCTCGTTCACCCAGGCGACGGTGCGCTCGATCAGCGCCGCAAGCGTGTCGTCGGGCTCGGCGAGCACCGCGCGCGCTTGCCGCTCGGGCAGCACCTTGGCGAGCGTGGCATACGGCTGGGCAAAGATGTCTTGCGGCAACCCGAAGGCCGCCAGCAACTGCCGCGCGGCGACGGGCCCAACGCCGGGGGTTTCAGTCAGACGCAGCCACGCGGCCAGTTCAGCCGGATCGCGCGTACAGGAAAGGGAAGCTGTGGAATCGGCCGCGGCGGGCGCCGCGACCTGAGATGCATCGGTCAAATCAAGGACTGCGTTAGCGCGTAGTTCAAGGTTGCGGCGACATCGGGTTGCTGACGCTGTCGCCCACTTCCACGGCGTTCGATGCGTCCGTCACCAGCGCATAGGCTACGTGCGGGAACACGCGGAACACGAAGGCCAGGCCGTAGCGCTCTGCGGGCAATTGCACGGCCTCATTGCCGGCCGTCGCGTCCTTCACGACGGCGCCAGCGCGCGCCAGCGACAGCACGTGGCCCGGCTCAAGCCCCTGCTGGCTGCCGATGTTCAGCACAACCACCTGGTCGGTGCCGCCAAAGCGCACACCACCCGTTACCTTGGCGACCGCGCCGTGCACGTCGCCTTCCGGCGCATGCGGCACATAGCGCACCGGCACGCGCGGCGGCAGTGGCATCAGTTGCGAGCCGACGCCCATTTCTTCCTTGGACGACAGCACCTCCATCTTGGTCACGGCCTGCGGGCCGGTCGCCGCACGCACCACGCGCAGCGTACCGAGGAAGTCGGCTTCGTAGCCGAGCACGTTGCCCGTCACGGGGTCCTTGAGCGGCCGGACCGGGCGATACGCCTGCCATTCGGCGCCGGCCTGGCCGCCTTCACCTGCGGGCAAACCGCGGGCGTAGGCGTTTTCGCCCTTGCCCAGATAAACGCGGCCCTCGGGCAGCGAGAAGATGCGCGCCGGCGTGGCCAGCGTTTCTTCATCCACCACGATCGGCTGGGTCAGGAAGGGCTCGATGGCGGCGGAGGGAATGCTGGAGATGGCGTCGCCATCTTGTCCCGACACGCGGGTATGCGGCGACAGGCGCACCGTGCTGCCATCCGCCGATGCCGGCGAACTCGACAGCCAAGCACGGCCATTGGCGTGATGCAGATACAGGATCTGGCCCGGATAGATCAGATGCGGGTTGCGGATCTGCTCGCGGTTCATGCCCCACAGCTCTGGCCAGCGATAGGGCCGCTTGAGGTATTTACCCGAGATTGCCCACAGCGTGTCGCCACGGCGCACGGTGTACTGCGCGGGCGCGGTGGCAGACAGTTCGGATTCCGGGATGCCCGCTTGGGCAGCCGTCGCGGCCTGCGCCTGTTGCGCCGGCGTCACAGTGCGCTCGGCGGCGTGGGCGGCGCCCATGCAGAAAAGCGCTGCCGCGGCAACCGCCGAGAGGGCGCAAACGTAAGGCTGGCGCGCTTTCGTGGCGGTTTGCATGGCGGGCTGAGAGAGCATCGGTGTGTTACGATGGCGCATTATTCTATGAAGAATCGGCGAGTGGTCCGCGTGCCTGTTCGACGCCTCACCGCCGCAGCTGTACGCAGTTCTGCGTCGCAGCAAGAGGGGTATGGCATCCAACATTCGTCAGGCTTTTTCCTAAGCCATGTGGCGGATAGCGCCCCCGATTCTGCATGACATTCCAAGCGATCGCAATTGAAGGCAACCCCTCGTTAGCGTGGCCTTCTGCAACCGTTGTTGCCAAGCATCATGGCCCTACTGAATATCCTGCAATACCCTGATCCGCGGCTGCACAAAGTCGCCAAGCCGGTCGCCGTTGTCGATGACCGCATCCGCAAACTCGTGGCGGACATGGCCGAGACCATGTACGAGGCGCCCGGCGTTGGCCTGGCCGCCACGCAGGTCGACGTGCATGAGCGCGTGATCACCATCGACGTGTCGGAATCGCGCGACGAACTGCGCGTGTTCATCAACCCCGAGATCATCTGGGTAAGTGATGAGCACAAGGTCTGGGACGAAGGCTGCCTGTCGGTGCCCGATATCTATGACAAGGTTGACCGCCCGGCCCGCGTGCGCGTGCGCGCACTGAACGAGAAGGGCGAAACCTTCGAGCTGGAGGCAGACGACCTGCTGGCGGTGTGCATTCAGCACGAGATGGATCACCTGATGGGCAAGGTATTCGTCGAATACCTCTCACCGCTCAAGCAGACGCGCATCCGCTCCAAGCTCAAGAAGCATCAACGCGACGCAGTACCGCAGCGTTGAACGTGCTCCCATGCCTGCCGACGTCGGCGCGCGCCCTCGCTCCATCCCGCTGATGCCGATCGCTCCCGCTGACGCAGGCACGCCCGCCAGCCCGCGCCGCCTGTCGGCACTGCTGGTGCGGCATTGGCGTGCTGTCGTCCTGCTGATGTTGTGCGCGTATTTCGTTGCGGGCACGTTCTGGCGCGCACCCTGGAAGGCCGACGAGCCGTATTCCTTCGGCATCGTCATCAACATCATCGAGCGTGGCGACTGGGTCGTTCCCAACGTCGCCTTCGAGCCGTTCGTCGAGAAGCCCCCGCTGATGTACTGGACGGGCGCGCTGGCCGCGCTGGCGCTGCCCGACATGCCGCCGCACGAAGCGGTGCGCGTGGCGGTGCTGTTCTGGATGGCGCTGACATGCTGGGCGGTCTGGCGCACGGCGCGCCTGCTGCGAAGCGAAGCGCGCGACTGGCGCTTGCGCGTCGGCGCAGACCTCGCACGCGGACGGCCGGGGCTGACCCTGGCCGCACGCCGCGAAGCCGGGCTCGACGCCGGCGGCGCTGCGCTGCGCGACTATGCGTTGGGCGCGCTGCTGCTATTTGCCGGCTGCGTCGGGTTGGTTGAGCACGTCCACAAGTTCATTGCCGATGTCCCGCAACTGGCCGGCACCGCGATCGCCCTGTATGGCCTCGTGCGCTTCGTCAAAGAGAGCGAAGCCGGGGGCGCAAAGGGCGTCGACGTGCTGCATCCGGCATTGTGGTTCGGCACGGGCATCGGTGTGGCGTTCCTGGGCAAGGGCGTGCTCGTGCCTGGGCTGTTCGCCATCACCCTGCTGGCGGCGATCGCACTGCTGCCGGATTTCCGCAACCGCCAGGCATGGCGCTTCTATGGCCTCTCGCTGCTGGTGGCGTTGCCGTGGCTGGTGATCTGGCCGGCCATCTTCTGGCGCGAATCGCCGGACTTGTTCATTGAATGGTTCTGGGTCAACAACCTCGGCCGCTTCTTCGGCTTCTCGCATCTGGGTGGCGAGAAAGGGTCGCTAGCGACGACCGTCCGATCGATCTTCCTGACCGGCACGCCCGCGGTGTGGCCAGCGGTGGCCGTGTTGGGCGTGTCGCTGTACAAGCTCGTGCGGCAACGTGGGCACGGCGCGCGCACGGCGTGGCTACTGCCATACCAGGGGCACTTGGTCGTTGCGTTGTTCGTGCTGGCCACGATTGCCGTGGTGCTGCGCTCGGCCGTGCTGCGCGATGTGTACCTGATGCCGCTGCAACCCGCCTTGGCTTTGTTAGGTGCGCCGATGCTTCTCCTGATTGCGCCCGCGTGGCGCGCGCGTGCATGGGGTGCGGCGGTGACGTTGTTTGGCGCGCTCGGGCTGGTAGTCTGGGCCGTGTGGGGCGCCCTCGTGACCAGCGGCGGGCAACTGTTGCCGAGCTGGCTGGCCAAAATGCTGGGCCGCGTGCTGCCGTTGCCGTATGACATGCTGATCCATCCGGTCGCCGTATTGGCGGCGGGGGGCATTACGGCGCTGTGGGCTGCCTGCGTGTGGCTGCGGCCGGCGCGCTCCGGCGTGGTGGCGTGGGCGGCGGGCCTGGGCATGGTGTGGGGCCTGCTCGGCACCCTGCTGATGCCGTGGGTGGACGATGCCCGCAGCTACCGCCCGCTGTTCCAGGCGATCAAACCGGTGCTCGAATCTGCGCAGATCTGCGTGGCCACGCGCGGCATGGGCGAAAGCGAACGCGCCCTGATGCACTACGAAACCGGCGTGCGACCCGTCAAATGGCTCCTGGGTCACAGCGGTGCCGGCGACGCTCACCACCCCAACCCGACCGCACGCACCTGCGACCTGATCCTCGTGCTCGAAAAACGCCCGGAACATGCCCGCCGCCGCCCCCACGGCAATAACTGGGAAATGGTGTGGCGCGGCAGCCGCCCGGGCGACACCAACGAAACCTTCTCGCTGTTCCAGCGGCGCAGTAATGGCGTGTCCGAGGCGCTGCCGTCGCCCGAGCCCATCGTGCCGCTGACCGACACGCCGCATCGCGGCCGTCGCTAAGCGCAATGCGCTACGCTGTCGTGTAGCCCGCTTCCCCTCGTTTTCGGTTCTCCATCTATGACGTCCACCCTTCGTGTAGCGTTTGCCGGCACGCCTGAATTTGCGCAGATTGCCCTGGCGGCGATCCATCAGGCCGGCTTTCCCGTCGTTGCCGTGCTGAGCCAGCCGGATCGGCCGGCCGGGCGAGGCATGCAATTGCAGGCGAGTCCCGTCAAGCAGTACGCCGTAACGCATGGGTTCACGCCCATCCTCCAGCCGCCGTCGCTGCGTCGCACGGGCAAGTATCCGCAAGAAGCCGCCGAAGCCATCGACGCCCTGGCCGCCCAGCGTCCTGACGTGATGGTCGTTGCCGCTTACGGGCTGATCCTGCCGCAGGAAGTGCTCGACCTGCCGCGCTTTGGCTGCGTCAATATCCATGCGTCGCTGCTGCCGCGCTGGCGTGGCGCCGCGCCCATCCATCGCGCGATCGAAGCGGGCGACGCCGAATCGGGCATCACCCTCATGCAGATGGATGCGGGCCTGGACACCGGTGACATGATCGCCATGGAACGCGTGCCCATCGGCCTGACCGACACGACGGCCACGCTGCACGACACGCTGGCCGCGCTCGGCGGACGCATGGTGGTGGAGGCGCTCGCCAGACTGGCGCAAGACGGCAAGCTGGACGCCACGCCGCAGCCCGCCGAAGGCATCACCTACGCGGAAAAAATCGCCAAGGACGAAGCCACGCTGGACTGGTCGCGCCATGCCGCCGCGCTGCTGCGCCAGGTGCATGCGTTCAATCCGTTTCCCGGCGCATCGGCCGCGCTCGATGGCGTGACGATCAAGTTCTGGCAAGCGCAAGCGCTAGCCGACCGCCCGGCTGATGCCGAACCCGGCACGGTCCTGGCCGCCAACGCCGAGGGCATCACCATCGCCTGCGGCGCCGGCGCGCTCCGCGTGACCCAGTTGCAGAAGCCTGGCGGCAAACGCCTGCCCGCACGCGAATTCCTGCAAGGCTTGGCAATCGAGCCTGGCCAGCGCTTCGCATCGCGCGGTTAACCGACCCGCCTATATATAGAGAAGAGGATTTCGCCATGACCGCGCTGGGCATCGTCAATCTGCCGCTCTTCATGCTGGCCGTGTTTCTGCTGAATGTGACGCCTGGGCCCGACACGGCCTACATCGTCGGGCGCAGCGTTTCGCAAGGACGGGCAGCGGGGCTGCTGTCGGCGCTAGGCGTATCGGCGGGCTGCTGCGTGCACGTGCTGGCAGTGGCGTTCGGGCTGACGGCGCTGCTGGCGGCATCCACCGTGGCCTTCACGGTCATCAAGGTGGTGGGCGCGGCGTACCTGATCTACCTGGGCGGCCGCATGCTGCTGGCGCCGCCCGAGCGCGACGACGCCCCCGTCGAAGAAGGGGAAGCTTCCGCCGCCAAGCGCCCGCGTCCGCTCAAGTCTCTGTTCATGCAGGGTTTTCTCACCAATGTGCTGAATCCGAAGGTCGTGCTGTTCTTCCTGTCGTTCTTCCCACAATTCGTCGACCCACACGCCGCGCACAAGGCGCTGGCGTTCCTGGCGTTGGGTGCGGTGTTCATTGTCATGTCGACGATCTGGAATAGCCTGGTGGCGTGGGTGGCCGCCAGCGTCACGCGCCGCGTGGCGGGCAAGCCGGGCATCAAGCGCTGGCTCGATCGCGTTGTCGGCACGGCATTCATTGGGCTTGGCGCACGGCTGGCGTTCACCACCCGTTGATGGGTCAAGCGTCATCTGCGGCGAAATATCGCGCAAATCCCGCGCAAACCCTTGAATTTTCAGCGATTATCGCGATCTAACAAAGTCGTAAAACCCGAGACCCACAGGAGCCACGCCCCCATGTTCAACTGGATCAAGACCTTCATGCTGATGGCAGCGATCACCGCGCTGTTCATCGTCATCGGCGGCATGATCGGCGGACGCAGCGGGATGATGCTGGCGCTGCTGTTCGCGCTGGGCATGAATTTCTTCTCGTACTGGTTCTCCGACAAGATGGTCCTGCGCATGTACAACGCGCAGGAAGTCAACGAGACCAGCGCGCCGCAGTTCTATCGGCTGGTGCAGGAGCTTGCCGGCCGCGCCGGCCTGCCCATGCCGCGCGTCTATCTCATCGACGAGGCCCAGCCCAACGCCTTCGCCACCGGCCGCAACCCGGAGCACGCCGCCGTGGCCGCGACCACCGGCATCCTCAATATCCTGTCGGAACGGGAGCTGCGCGGCGTGATGGCGCACGAGTTGGCGCACGTGCAGCACCGCGACATCCTGATCTCGACCATCTCGGCCACGATGGCCGGTGCGATCTCGGCGCTGGCCAACTTTGCCGTGTTCTTCGGCGGCCGCGACAGCGAAGGCCGCCCGGCCAACCCGATCGCCGGGATTGCGGTGGCGATCCTGGCGCCGCTGGCGGCAGCGATGATCCAGATGGCGATTTCCCGCGCCCGTGAGTTCGAAGCCGACCGTGGGGGCGCCACCATCAGCGGCGACCCGCAGGCGCTGGCTTCGGCGCTGGACAAGATCCACCGCTATGCCGCCGGCATTCCGTTTGCCGCCGCTGAAGCCCACCCCGCCACCGCGCAGATGATGATCATGAACCCCCTGCACGGCGGCGGCCTGGCCAACCTGTTCAGCACGCACCCGGCCACGGAAGAGCGCATCGCGCGCCTGATGCAGATGGCGCAGACGGGGCAATATCCGGCGTAAAAGCGGCTGCCCGGCCGGGCGCTTCCTTTATACTTCCGCAGTCCGCACGAGCCCGCCCATCGCGGGCTCGTTGCATTTTTGTTCGCCTGATTTCCTGCTGCCCGATGCGCCTGCCGCCCGATTCCCTCGCCCACGCCTTGTCGCTTGCCGCTGTTGCACTGGGCAAGCTGCGGCAGGGCATGGCATTGCCCCAGGCCATTGACGCCGTGTGCCAGGGCCAGCCCGCACCGGTGCGGGGTGCCGTCCAGGATCTCGCATACCGCGCCACGCGCTGGCTCGGCAGCACCGACTGGCTGATCCGCACGCTGATCCCGCGCCCACCTGCCGAAGGCGCCGCCAACCTGCTGCACGTGGCGCTCGCGCAATTACTGGACGATCCGCTGCCGTACGCGCCGTTCACTGTGGTGGACCAGACCGTCACGGCCGCATCGGCCGACCCGAAGCTTTCGCACGGCAAGGGCATGGTCAACGGCGTGCTGCGCCGCTTTTTGCGCGAGCAAAATACGCTGGTCGCAGACATGCAGGCAGACCCGTCGGCCGCCACCAACTACCCGATGTGGTGGATCGACGCCGTGCGCAGCGCGTATCCCGACGCATGGCAAGGCATTCTGGCTGCAGGCAACCGCCGGCCGCCGATGGTGCTGCGCGTGAACCCGCGCCGCGTTGCCATCGACGCGTATCTCGCACGCCTGGCCGAAGCTGGCATCGAGGCCGAGCGCATCGGCGAACAGGCCGTACGCCTTGCCCGCGCCGTCCCCGTTTCCGAACTGCCGGGTTTTGCAGACGGCGATGTCTCCGTGCAGGACGCCGGTGCGCAACTGGCGGCAACGCTGCTCGACGTGGCACCCGGCCAGCGCGTGCTCGATGCCTGCGCCGCACCCGGTGGCAAGACGGGCCATCTGCTTGAGCTGGCTGACCGCCTGGACGTGACGGCGCTTGAGTCGGATGCCGCGCGCGCCGTGCGCATCAGCGAAAACCTCGCGCGATTGGACCAGACCGCCACCCTCTGCATCGGCGATGCGGCCAAGCCCTCCACTTGGTGGGACGGCCGACCATTCGACCGTATCCTGGCCGATGTGCCGTGCTCGGCCGCCGGCATCGTGCGGCGCCATCCGGATATCCGCTGGCTGCGTCGCCCGGCCGACCTCAAGGCGCTGGCTGGCCTGCAGCGAGACATCGTGCGCGCCCTCTGGGCATGCCTGAAGCCGGGTGGCAAGTTGGTTTATGTCACGTGTTCGATTTTTCCGACGGAAGGCGAAGACCAGGCCCAATGGTTTGAACGCCATCTGGAAGATGCGATACGATTGCACGCGCCCGGCCAGTTGCTGCCGGTCTCGCCCGATGCGGCGCAGGCCAGCAGGTTCGCCCCCGGCGCGGCGCCCTTGCCGCTCGATCACGACGGCTTCTTTTACGCGGTTTTCCAGAAACGGCCCTGATGCACCGACCGTTGTGACTGTCATCCTTCGCCCATTGATCCGGCTGCTGCAATCCCGGTTCCGGCAGATTCTGCAACGACTGGTCACGCTAGTCGCATTGGGCATGCTGTTCCTGTGGTGCCCGGTCACGGCATCCGCACAATCCATCGAAATCAACCGGGCCCAGCTCGAATACGCCGACGGCGCCTGGAACCTCTCCGCCGATTTCGATTTCGATCTGCCCAGCAACCTCGAAGACGCGGTGAACAAGGGCATCGCGCTCTACTTCCTCGTCGAATTCGAGCTGATCCGCCCGCGCTGGTATTGGTTCGATGACCACGCCATCAGCGCCACGCGCGTGGTGCGGCTGTCGTATCACCCGCTTACGCGCCAGTACCGCGTGTCGACCGGCGGCCTGCAGGTGCCGTTCTCGCGTCTGAAAGACGCCGTCGACTTCATGCAGCACGTGCGCGGCTGGCGCGTGTTCGAGCAACGCGCCGTCAAGTCCGGCGAGACCGTGCAGGCCGAAGTGCGCATGCGCCTGGACGTGACGCAGTTGCCCAAGCCGTTCCAGATCAACGCCGTCAACACGCGCGACTGGAATCTCAGCTCCGAATGGAAGCGCTTCAGCCTGCTGGTGCCGAATGAGCCGCCGCCAGCCCCCGCGCCCGCACCTGCGGCGCCACCGGCCAGCGCACCGGCATCTTCCTCGCCGGCTTCCGGCTCGGCGGGCCTGTCGCCCAATCCGGGCTGGGGCATGAGCGCCGGCCCGTCCAGCGCAGGCCCGCTGCTGGCGCCCGCCAAATGATCTTCGATCGCAGCTACAAGCGGCTGCTCTATCAGGTGGTGGCGGGCACCATCGTCTTCCTTGCGATCGTGTTGGTGGGCCTGCTGGCTGCCGCATCGGCCAACACCGAGTTCTTCGACCGGTATTTCACGCTGCTCTACAAGGTCAACCTCGTCATCGGGGTGCTGCTGGTGGTGATTATCGGCGGGCTGATGCTGGCGCTGGCACTGCGCGCGCGGCGCGGCAAGTTCGGCACGCGGCTGATGACCAAGCTGGCGGTGTTCTTCGGCGTGGTGGGCGTGCTGCCGGGGGTGCTGATCTATCTGGTGTCGCTGCAGTTCGTGTCGCGCAGTATCGAGTCGTGGTTCGACGTGAAGGTCGAATCGGCGCTGGAAGCGGGCCTCAACCTCGGCCGCTCGACCATGGACACGGCGCTGGCCGATCTGCAGAACAAGGGGCGCCTGATCGCGGAGCAAGTGGGCGATGGGTCCGCCTCGGCCACGGCCATCACGCTCAATCGATTGCGCGAGCAGTTCGGCGTGCAGGAGGCGACCATCTTCACCGCCAGTGGTCGCGTGATCGCCACCGCGTCGAACACCTACGACACGCTCGTCCCGAACCTGCCCGATCAGGCGGTGCTCGAGCAGGCTCGCGCGCCGGGCGGCTATGCCAGCCTGGAAGGCGGCAGCGATAGCGAAACCGATAGCGCCTCCGCTCCGGCCGCCTCGGCACCTGCGGCACGCAACAACAGCCGCCGCAGCGATCTGTATCAGTTGCATGTGGTGGTGGCACTGGGCACGTCGTCCCGCGACGAGCCCGCCCTGGGGCTGAACACGCCGGCGCGCAAATGGGCCGGCACCGGTTTGCTGGCGGATCGCCGGCCGGAAGATGGCAGCAGCACGTCGCGCGGCTTTGGCCTGATCGGCGAAAGCGGCCGCGACGAACGCTTCCTGCAGCTCGTGCAGCCGGTGCCGCAGGCGCTCGCCCGCAATGCTGACGCCGTCCAGCGCGCCTATCAGGAATACCAGGAGAAAGCGCTCGGCCGCACGGGTCTGCGCAAGATGTACATCGGCACGCTCACGCTCACGCTGTTCCTGGCGGTGTTCATCGCGGTGATGTTGGCGCTGCTGCTGGGCGCGCAGTTGGCACGACCGCTGCTAATGCTGCTCCAGGGCACGCGCGAAGTGGCCGAAGGCGATCTCTCGCCCAAGCGGGAACTGCATACGCGTGACGAACTGGGTGTACTCACCCAACAGTTCAACCAGATGACGCGGCAGCTTGCCGACGCGCGCCGCGCCGTGGAGCAGAATCGCGCGGCACTCGAGCAATCGAAAGCCTATCTTGAGAGCGTACTGACCAACCTGACCGCGGGCGTCTTCGTGTTCGACCATCGCTTTGTACTGCTGACTGCCAACCCGGGTGCCGAACGCATCTTCAAACAGCCCTTCGGCGCGTGGGTCGGCCAGGCGCTGACCAGCATCACGCCGGTGGCAGCCTTCGCGCCGGTGGTCGAACAGGCCTTCGCTGAACAAGACGCAAGCACAGCCGCCGGCGGCGCAGTGGCCCACTGGCAGAAGCAGGTCGAAATTCCGCTCGAAGACGAAGACGAACCCCTCACGCTGCTGGTGCGTGGCACGCGCCTGCCCGGCCCGTCAGTGGGCTCGCACGGCACCGAACGCGGCTATGTGGTGGTGTTCGACGATATTTCCGACGTGATCTCGGCGCAGCGCTCGGTGGCGTGGGGCGAGGTTGCGCGGCGCCTCGCACACGAAATCAAGAATCCGCTCACGCCCATCCAGCTCTCGGCCGAGCGCCTGGAGATGAAGCTCTCACCCAAGCTGTCGGATGCCGACGCCGAGGTGTTGCGACGCGGCGCCACCACCATCGTCAACCAAGTGTCGGCGATGAAGCGCATGGTCGATGACTTCCGCGACTACGCCCGCACGCCACCGGCCATGCTGCAGGAGTTGGACCTCAACGCGCTTGCCACCGAAGTGCTGCACCTGTACGGCATCGATCACCCTGACCGCCGCGATCATCCCATCATCGAGGCCAAGCTGGGCGCCAATCTGCCGCTCATCAAGGGTGACCCGACGCAACTGCGCCAAGTCATCCACAACCTGCTGCAGAATGCGCAGGACGCCGTGGCCGAGAATGAAGCGGCCGGGCGACCCGCTCCGCATGTCATGTTGCAAACTGACACGGTAGAATACGACGACGCCTCGGGCGCGCGGCGTCAAGCCGTGCGGCTTGCGATCGCGGACAATGGCGGCGGGTTCTCTTCCCGCATCCTCAACCGCGCCTTCGAGCCGTACGTCACGACCAAAGCCAAGGGCACAGGATTGGGCTTGGCCATGGTGAAGAAAATCATGGACGAGCACGGAGCGCGTATCGAATTGCGCAACCGCCAATCCAGCACAACATCGGGCACATCGGGTACCGACATCGTCGGCGCCCAGGTTTCCATACTGTTCGTAAAACTCGCGTAGCGCGGACGGCAATCCCGCCGCACATAGAGGAAAAGCATGGCCACCATCCTCGTTGTCGACGACGAAATGGGTATCCGGGAGTTGCTCTCCGAAATCCTCGGAGACGAAGGGCACGTTGTTGAAGTCGCCGAGAACGCTCAGCGCGCGCGCGAATACCGCGCGAACGCAACGCCCGACCTCGTCCTGCTCGATATCTGGATGCCGGATACCGACGGCGTGACGTTGCTCAAGGAATGGGCGTCACAAGGTCTGCTGACCATGCCCGTCATCATGATGTCGGGCCACGCCACCATCGACACCGCCGTCGAGGCGACCAAGATCGGCGCGCTGAATTTCCTGGAGAAGCCCATCGCACTGCAGAAGCTGCTGACGGCGGTGGAGCAGGGCTTGTCGCGCAGCAAGGAAAAGCCGCGCTCGGCAACGCCGGCTGCCACACCGGCGGCGGGACTCGCAGGTGCCATGCCCAACGCCGCAGCAGGAGGTACGCCTGCCGCGCTCGATCGCGCCGATATCAATGGCGTACCGACTCGCGCAGCCGAGGGCGGCGGCATGCAGTTCTCGTTCGACATGCCGCTGCGCGAAGCGCGCGACCTGTTTGAGCGCGCCTACTTCGAATACCACCTGCAGCGCGAAGGCGGCAGCATGACCCGCGTGGCCGAAAAAACCGGCCTGGAGCGGACCCACCTGTACCGCAAGCTCAAACAACTGGGCGTCGAACTCTCTCGCAACAAGGGCGAGCCCGCCGCCTGATCATCAAAGTGCCCAGAGATGCTTGACGACTGGGCACCAACCCTGTCATACTTGCCTCTCTTTGCTTGGCCCGGTAGCTCAGTTGGTAGAGCAGCGGATTGAAAATCCGCGTGTCGGTGGTTCGATTCCGCCCCAGGCCACCAAAATTCTTCGCACTTCAAGATCGATCGATTTTGCAGGGCAACAAAAAAGACCTCCTCGCGAGGTCTTTTTTCATTTCTGCGGTGCAATTCGCCCGCACCCGCCATCTCCCGATTTGCCGCGCCAGTCGCCGATCTGCGGCGCAGTGTCGCACCCACAAAAAATGTAACCGCACCTCTTGACGCAGCGCAGCTCAGGGTATACCTAGCGGCGTAAACTGCGCCAAACTGTCGCAGGTCTCGGTATAGTGACTCAACGCTATCAAACGGCAAGCACAAGGAGATTCTCCATGGCACTCGTTGGCACCGGTCACCACCACTTCCATTTCCACGCTTTCGACGGCATCAGCCGCAAGACGCGGTTGACGTGGTTGCGCAATGCCGCAGCGCTGACGTGTTTGATGGCCCTCGTCGCGGCCATGTGGGTTGGCGGCAATCTGTCGGCGTTGATGCATACGCCGCTCATGAGCGGGGTTTCGTCGCTGGGCGCGGTAATGATTCTGGCCTGCACGTGCATGGCGCTGAGCTTGCTTGGACTGATCGGCGCAGGCTTCTTCCAGTTCCGCATGGAACAGCTCGACGCCCCGGCAACCTGAGCCGCGCGCATCACACATCCCTGACGGAGGCTTCGGCCTCCGTTTTTGTTTGCCCATTACGGCCGCACGCCTTGAGGTGCGGCCGTTTTGTTTTCGTGCGCGGCCCAAAGGGTGAATCCGATATTGACTCAATTGTTTCAGTTGCGTAGTTTACGAAACAGTTGAATCAATGCGATCACCTTATGACGTTCGATGGGCTCATGCAAACGCTGCGCGACCGCGCCGGCGATCTCTCTCCGCAACTGCAGCGTGCCGCCATGTTGCTTGAGACACACCAGCACGACATCGCCCTGCTTTCGATGCGGGACCTGGCGCGCCGCTGCGACCTGCCGCCGGCCACGTTCTCGCGTCTGGCGCGCGCGCTGGGCTTTGATGACTTTGCCGCGCTGCGCGATATCTGCGTGAACCACCTGCGCCAGCAGGCCGACGGCTTTGCCGGCCGCGCCAACGCGCTGCAGGGCGACGATGCGGCAGGCGCTTCGGAGGCCGAACGCATCGGCATGGCCATCGGCGCGCATGTGCAGTCGGCGTTTTCACCAGCCAACCTGGCGGCGCTGGATACCGTGGCCGCTGCCCTCTGCAAGGCGCGCCGGGTCTATCTGCTGGGCGCGCGCAGTTGCCTGGCGCTAACGCATGCGTTCGGTTACGCCGCTCAACTGTTCGACGACAAGGTCACGCTGTGCGCCGGCAGCGGCAACACGCTGGCCGACCCGCTGCGCTTTTGCGGCGACGGCGACATCGTCGTGGCCGTCACCTTTGATCCGTACACGCGCGAAGTCATCGAGGCGATGCAGTACGCGCATGCGCGCGGTGCGCGCCTCGTGTATGTGACCGACAGCGCCATTGCCCCCGGTGCCGAGTTGGCGTGGCAACAGCTCGTCGCGCCCGTCGCCATTCCGTCGTTCTTCCATTCGCTGGCCGCGCCCATGGCGCTGCTCGATGCGCTGCTGATGACGTGGTTCCGCCACGCCGGCCCAACCGCGCTCACGCACCTTGCCGACAGCGACGCCCAGCTCAAGCAACAAGCCGCCTACGTGCGCAGCGCCCGCCGCAGTGAAGCGGCAGTCGCCGTGCCGCCCACCCAACGTTGAACCCTCCCGACCGTCCATGACACCGTCCACCACCTCCGTCTTCCACCGCGACCCGCGCAAGACGCTGCCCATCGCTGTCGGCGGCGAGGGCATGACCCTCATCGACTCCGACGGCAAGCGCTACCTCGACGCCTGCGGCGGTGCCGCCGTCTCGTGTCTGGGCCACGGTCACCCGCGCGTGGTGGACGCCATCTGCAAGCAGGTGCGCGCGCTGGCCTATGCGCACACTTCGTTCTTCACGACAGACGTGGCCGAAGAACTGGCTGCGCGCCTGACCGCGGCCGCGCCGGGTGATCTGGATCACGTGTACTTCGTCTCTGGCGGTTCCGAAGCGATCGAGGCGGCGCTCAAGCTGGCACGCCAGTACTTTGTCGAGATTGGACAACCGCAGCGCCAGTACTTCATCGCGCGGCGTCAGAGCTATCACGGCAACACGCTGGGCGCGCTGGCGATCGGCGGCAACGCGTGGCGCCGCGAACCGTTCCTGCCCCTGCTGGTGCCGGCACACCATGTCTCGCCGTGCTATGCGTATCGCGAGCGCCTGGATGGCGAAAGCGACGCGCAATACGTGCAGCGTCTAGCCGATGAACTGGACGCGAAGATCGTCGAACTCGGCACGGAAAATGTCGCGGCCTTCGTCGCCGAGACGGTGGTGGGCGCCACGGCCGGCGCGGTGCCGCCCGTGGCCGACTACTTCCGCAAGATCCGCACGGTGTGCGACCGTCACGGTGTGCTGCTGTTGCTCGATGAAGTGATGTCCGGCATGGGCCGCACGGGCTATCTGTTCGCATACGAGGAAGATGGCGTGGTGCCAGACATGGTCGCCATTGCCAAGGGGCTGGGCGGCGGGTATCAGCCGATCGGCGCGACGCTGGTGAATCGCCGCATTTACGACGCGATCACGAACGGCAGCGGCTTCTTCCAGCACGGCCACACTTACATTGGCCACGCCACGGCGTGCGCGGCGGCACTGGAAGTGCAGAAGGTGATCGAGGAAGACAACCTCCTCGCCAACGTGCAGGCGCGTGGCGAACAACTGCGTGCGGCGCTGCGCGCGCGCTTTGCCGACCACGCACATGTGGGCGACATACGCGGGCGAGGGCTGTTCGTCGGCGTGGAGCTGGTGGCGGATCGCGCGACCAAGGCGCCGATGGCGCCAGCATGCAAGACGCACGCACGCGTGAAGGCCGAAGCCATGCAGCGCGGCCTGATGGTGTATCCGATGGGCGGGACGATTGACGGCCGGCGCGGCGACCACATCCTGCTGGCACCGCCGTTCATTGCCAGCGCGCAGGACATCGACGCCATCGTCGAGCGGCTGGGCGATGCGGTTGACGCCGCCACCGTCAAGGCGCAGGAGGCCGCATGGTGACCAAACCCATCGCCATCGCCGTGGCGCCCAACGGGGCGCGCAAGACGCACGCCGATCACCCCGCGCTGCCGATCACGCCCGACGAACTGGCCGCCTGCGCGCGCCAATGTGTGGATGCCGGCGCCGCGATGCTGCATCTGCATGTGCGCCGTCCCGACGGCACGCATAGCCTGGCGCCTGACGACTACCGCCCGGCCATCGCCGCCGTGCAACGCGCCGTGGGCGATGCGCTGGTGATTCAGATCACCACCGAGGCCGTTGGTATCTACACGCCCGAACAGCAGATGGCCTCGGTACGTGCGCTGCAGCCCGAAGCGATTTCCGCCGCGCTGCGGGAGCTGGCGCCCGATGCCGCGCACGAAGCGCAAGCCGCGCGTTTCTTTGGCGAGCTTGCCGCCGCACGCACGGCCATCCAGTACATCCTCTATTCCGCCGACGACGTGGTGCGCTACCGCGACCTGCGTGCGCAGGGCGTGCTGCCCGACACACCGCATTGGGTGCTGTTCGTGCTCGGCCGCTACAGCGCAGGTCAGCGCTCCGATCCGTCGGATCTGTTGCCCTTCCTGCAGGCGTGGGCTGACGGCGGTGACATCACCGCCAACGTGCCGTGGGCGATGTGCGCATTCGGCCCGCGCGAAGCCGAATGCGCGCTCAGCGCAGCGCTGCTGGGCGGCCACGCGCGCCTGGGGTTCGAAAACAACATGGCGCTGCCCGACGGCAGCACGGCGCCCGACAACGCGGCACTCGTCACCAACCTGCGACGGCATCTCGACGCGCTGCATCGGCCGGTGGCCAGCGCCGCAGAGCTGCGCAGCTGGTTCGGCCGCTAAGACTCTCCGCACTCATCACCACGAAGCCAAAGCACAGACGGCCGCAACACAACAGGCCGCGCACCACAACCACTGGAGGAAGTATGCGTTTGACCACCCGCTGTATCCGATCCATCCCGCTAGCGCTGGCCAGCCTGCTCGCGATCAGCGCGCACGCGCAGGCCCTGGACGGCACGCTCAAGAAGATCCAGGACAGCAACACGATCCTGATCGGCGTGCGCGAGTCGTCGATTCCGTTTTCTTACCGCGACAGCAAGAACGAGATCGTCGGTTTCTCGGCTGACCTCTGCTCGCGCGTGATCGACGCCGTCAAGAAGAAGACGGGCAAGCCCAATCTGGACATCAAGCAGATTCCGGTGACGTCGCAGAACCGGACATCGCTGGTGCAGAACGGTTCGGTGGATCTGGAGTGCGGCGTGACTACGCACCTGAAATCGCGCGAGCAGCAGACGGCGTTTTCGACCACCTTTTTCATCGCCGGCACGCGCCTGCTGACCAACGTGAAATCGGGCGTGAAAGACTTCCCTGACCTGGCGGGCAAGTCCGTCATCACCAACGCGGGCACGACGTCAGAACGCATCCTGCGCAAGATGAACGACGAGAAGAAGATGAACATGAACGTGATCAGCGGCAAGGATTACGGTGAATCGTTCCTCACGCTGCAAAGCGGCCGCGTGGCGGCGTTCATGATGGATGACGTGCTGCTGGCCGGCGCACGCACGCTGGCACAAAAGCCTGACGACTGGGTCGTGACCGGCACGCCGCAATCGTTCGAGGCCTACGGCTTCATGCTGCGCAAGGACGATCCGCAGTTCAAGAAACTCGTGGACGACACGATGATCGGCGTGATGAAGAGCGGCGAGATCAAGACGCTCTACGCCAAGTGGTTCGAAAAGCCGGTGCCGCCCAAGAACCTGAACTTCAACTTCCCGATGAACGATCAGTTGAAGGCGCTGTACGCCAATCCGAGCGACACGCCATTCGAGTAAGCGGCCGCACGGCCGGCTCTGGGTGGCAGCTCAGACGCCGGCCTGCGCAACGGCCTCGATGCGGGCCTGATGCACGGCCTGTTTGATGTGCGCCGGGTTGTCGGCATAGCGCTTGGCGACAGCGCCCGCGTCGATGGATGCCGCGGCTTGGAGTGCGCGCAGCAGACGCGCTGTCTGCGGATAGCTGCGGTCTTCAAACCCGAGACGGCCGCGTGCGTCTGCCTCGCACGCCTGCAGGGCCTGACGGAAACGATCGGGCTTGCGCAGCGCATCGCAGCGTTCCAGCAGGCGTACCAGCGCCGCTGCATCAAAGCCGTCACAGCGATGGATGTTGCCGTGCTCGCGCGCGACCACCAGCGCCAGTTCACGGCACTCCGTTGGCACGCGCAGGCGCTGGCACACCGCGTCGATAAGGGGCACGCTGCGCTCTTCGTGGCCGATGTGGCGCGGCAGGATGTCCTCAGGCGTCGTGCCCTTGCCGAGGTCATGCACCAGCGCGGCAAAGCGTACCGGCAGCGACGTCGCCATCGCTGCGGCCGTTTCGATCACCATCATGGTGTGCACGCCGGTATCGACTTCGGGGTGATAGTCGGCGCGCTGCGGCACGCCCCACAGCCGGTCAAGCTCTGGCAGCAGGCGCACCAGCGCACCGCAATCCCGCAGCACGGCAAACATGCGCTGCGGATGAGCCTCTATCAGGCCGCGGGCAATTTCCTGCCACACACGCTCAGGCACCAGCGCATCGACTTCGCCGGCCTGCACCATGCGCTGCATGAGCGCGTTGGTTTCGGGCGCGACATGAAAGTCGGCAAAGCGCGCAGCAAACCGCGCCAGGCGCAGGATGCGCACCGGGTCTTCCATGAACGCATCGGATACATGCCGGAACGTGCGCGAGGCCAGGTCAGCCTGTCCTCCATACGGATCGACGACGGGGCCGACCAGCGCGCCGTCTTCCGCCACGCGCTGCGCCATCGCGTTGATGGTCAGATCGCGGCGGATGAGGTCGTCTTCGAGCGTGACGTCCGGCGCGTAGTAGACCGAGAAACCTTTGTAGCCGGCTGCCGTCTTGCGCTCGGTGCGGGCGAGCGCGTATTCGGCATGCGTGGCCGGGTGCAGGAACACCGGGAAATCCTTGCCGACGGCACGAAAGCCACGCGCTTCCATGTCTTCGGGCGTGGCCCCGACCACAACGTAGTCCCGGTCCTGCACCGGCAGCCCGAGCAGCGCGTCACGAATGGCGCCGCCCACGGCATAGACATCCAGTCCGTGCGTGGCCGGATCGACGATGGCCTCGGTCTGTGTTGCGCGTTCCGTCATTGATTGGCGGCAACCAGCGTGTCTTCGTCCGGCGCGGTGCGATACGGCTCGTCGTCGGCGAGGAAGTCATGCTCGGCGCGTGCGCCATCAATCCACTCCTGCATGGCGGGCAGGTTGAGGATGTAATCGGCGTAGGTCTTTGCGGCCTCCGGCAGACGCACGCCGTACGTGGCGAAGCGGCTGACCACCGGCGCGTAGAACGCATCGGCCACCGTGAAGTGTCCGAACAGGAACGGACCTTCCGCTGCGTACTTCTGGCGCAGCTCGGTCCACATGGCTGCAATGCGGTCGATGTCGCGCTGCACGGCCACGTTCCAGCCCATGCCGGGCAGCACGGCCGTCACGTTCATAGGCATGTTGTTGCGCAGGTTGGTGAAGCCGCTGTGCATTTCAGCGCAGATCGAGCGGGCGTGCGCGCGGGCTTTCGGGTCTTGCGGCCACAGTTGCGCGCGCGGAAAGCGCTCGGCCAGCGTCTCGCAGATGGCGAGCGAATCCCACACGTTCATGTCGCCGTCCACCAGCACCGGCACGCGGCCGGCCGGCGAATGACGTGCCACGTCGGCGGCAAAGGTCTCGCTCAGCAGGCGCACGCGGATCTCTTCGAACGGAATGCCGGCCTGCTTGGCGAGCAGCCACGGGCGTAGCGACCACGACGAATAGTTCTTGTTGCCGATGACCAGTTTCATGATTCCCGTCCTTGGAGAGTGCACAGCAATTGTTGTGGGAGCCCGCCAGCATCGCGCGGGAATGCCGGGGCGCTCTAGTCTTGTTGTATCGGAAGCGGCGAGCGGCAGCGCGAAGGCGAACAAACCATTCTAGCCTTGCGCTGCACCGCCACAAAATGAAACGGATTGGCCACGGTTGTGAAGCGGATTCACAAACGCGCCAATACTCCGGGTTTCCGTAGCGCCTAGCGATGGACCCTTGTGCGTGCAGCACGCAATCCGCGGTCCGGCCCAAAACCGGCCAGCGCGGGCAGCATTACCGCTTCCATGCCGAGCGGGTGGATGCCGAGTTCCGGGGCGACCGGTTCCATGCTGACGTTGTCCACGCGCATGGAGTCGAGGTTGTCCCGCGAGATGGGCGCGCCTGGCAGATGCTCAAGCAACGCGGCCTGCATACGGCCCAAGCCTTCGGGAAGTGGCACGATCCAGCGCGGGTGGCCGCTGGCACGTCCGGCAAAGCGCATCAGCTCCGCCAGGGTGTAGACGCGCGGCCCGACCAGCGGATAAGCATGCCGGATCGTCGCGGGCTTCTTGAGCGCATTGATGAACGCGGCGGCCACGTCATCCACGTATACAGGCTGGAAGCGCGCGTCGGCACAAGCCAGCGGCACAAACGGCGCCATGCGCTGCATGCTCGCGAACAGATTCAGGAAATGATCTCGCGGGCCGAACACCACCGACGGACGGAACACCGTCCAGTCAAGCTCGCTGTTCATGACCACGCGTTCGCCGTCGCCCTTGCTGCGCAGGTACATCGACGGGCCGGCGGGGTCGGCGCCCAGCGCGCTCATGTGCAGCAGCCGGTTCACGCCATGGCGTCGGCATGCGGCGACGATGCGGCGAGGCAGATCGACATGCACGCGCTGGAAATTCGGCCCGTACGGCATCTCGCGCGCATCCTGCAGCACCCCGACGAGGTTGATGACGGCACAGTGCTCGCCGCCGCGCTCGGTCAGCGCCAGAAACAGCGCGTCGAGGGCATCGTCGGCGTAGATGTCGGCGTCCATCACGTCCACACGCGGCAGCAGCGTGAGGTTGTGCGCGCGGGCAGACTCAGGATCGCGCGTGGGCACGATGATCCGGCCCTCGGGTAAGCCGGGCGCGGAAAACGTCTCCGTCACCAGCCGTGAGAGCAACTGCGAACCGATAAAACCGGTACCGCCAAAGACGAGCAGATTGGAGGGCTGCATAGAGGCATCTCCAAGACGGGAGGGGGCAACACCACAATACATCCCGAAGGCGATCGCCCCCAAGATATGTCGATGCGGCGTGCTGCGAGCCACACTTCTGTGCGCCAGCCAGCGCACACACCCGAGAAAAAACGCCCGCGTTGCGGCGGGCGTTTGATGTGACGGCGGGATGACGATCGGGGCGCTTATGGCAGGTCGTCGGGCGTCACGGATTCCGGCGCCACCTTGCCAAGGCGATCCTTCAGCGACTGCGGGCGGCCCGTCAGCAACGCGCCGTAGTACGTCGCGTTCGACAGCACGTTTTTCACATACGTGCGGGTCTCGTTGAATGGAATCGTCTCGGCGAAGATCGCACCTTCCACCGGCCGCGCGAGCGTCGAGCGCCAGCGCTTCGGACGGCCGGGGCCCGCGTTGTAGCCGGCGGTAGCCAGGGTGATCGAACTGTCCAGGTTGGTCAGGATCATCGACAGGTAGGCCGTACCCAGCAGCACGTTGGTATCGATGTCGCTCATCTGCGAAACGCGGAACCCCGGCAGGCCGATCTTCTTGGCGATGTGCTTGGCGGTTTCCGGCATCACCTGCATCAGGCCCGAGGCGCCCACCGACGACCGCGCATCCATGATGAAGCGCGACTCCTGGCGGATCAGGCCGTAGGCCCAGGCAATGTCCAAGCCCACGGCATCGGCGTTGCGCTGCACCACGCTGAGGTACGGCGTCGGGAAGCGCAGCGAGAAGTCGTGCTCGGTCTTGGTCTTGTCCGCCGAGTTGACGGTGCGATCGAGCAAGCCCAGCTTGCGGCCATATTCGGCTGCGGCGAGCAACTCGCGGTCGCTCATGTTGCGCAGCTCCCAGTTCCACTCACGGTTGCCCTCGAAGCGCAGATTCAGGTCGTACAGCTTCTTGGCACGCCCAAAGCCCGGGTGGTTGCGGCCCATCACGTCGATCTCGGCGTCGGTCACGGTCGTGCGCGGCGGCACGGTGATGCGCTGGCCGAGTTCTTCCTGCGCCAGCTGGCCATAGAAATTGAACTGGCCTGCGATCGCCTGGAACTGCTGGCGGGCCTCATCGTTGCGGTTGTCGGCCTTGAGTGCACGGCCGTACCAATACGTCCAGGCGGGATCACGATCGCGCAGGCTGGGGCGCATTTTTTCAATGGCCTGGCGCACCATCTTCCAGTCACCCGCGCGCAGGGCAGTGCGCACACGCCACTCCTGCGAATCGTCCGACAGGTAGGCATCGCCGCCGAGCGTCATCTGGCGGCGGTAGGCATCCAGCGCATCGGGTGTCTGCTTCTTGGCGGCGTACTGGCCGATCACGCCCCAGCCCGCGCCTTGCTCTTCACGCGACAGGCCGCCGC
Organism: Ralstonia pickettii; assembly: GCF_000607165.1. GTDB lineage: Bacteria > Pseudomonadota > Gammaproteobacteria > Burkholderiales > Burkholderiaceae > Ralstonia > Ralstonia holmesii. The sequence continues at coordinate 271,398 of NZ_JFZG01000008.1, forward strand.
TTTGCGCCAGCAGATACGCCGTCGCCTGGGACGGATCATTGCGCGCCATGCGCGTCACGTTGGCCAGCGTGTCGTTGTCTACGCGATCGCCCTCCGGCAGCACCGCCGCAATACGCGATGCCTGCGTGACGAGGTTCTGCTCCAGCGACAGCCGCGCCGCAAACGCCACATCTGCACGGGTGAACTGCTTGGACTGCGCCAGATAGCCGATCAGGTCGACACAGCCTTCGCCATAGCCTTTGGGATCCGACAGCGTGCTGCGCGCATCGGCGGCCACGTTCTGGCCCTTCATGGCGCGCGAGAGCAGCGCATAGCACTCGACCTGCGTATCGTCCTTCAGCACGAAATTGGGGTACTCGGCATCGAAGGTGGCCCAGTCGCGCTTCTTGCCGAGCACGAGCAGCCAATCGTTGCGCAGCCGGTCGGCAATCGCCTCGCCCTTGTAGCGCTGCAGGAACGAACGGATTTCGTCTTCCGGCGCGTCGGTGCGGGCATAGCCGCTGGCATCGTACAGCTGCGGCTTGATGCGGAAATACTGCACGTAAGACTGGATCGGGTAATCGGAGAGGCTGTCGGCCAGCTCCCAGCTGCGCGACACATCGTTGCGACGCGCAGCGTTGCGCAACTCGACAAACGCATCGTCCGGATTGGCCGGAATGCCTTGCGGCGCCTGGCGCTTGGCGGCCATCGCCAGCGGCGTCGGGCCGACCACGCTCATGCCGACCATGCCTGCAAAAGCCAGCGCTACCGCGCGATATACTGCCTTGGCCTTCAATGTCATCTCCTGCCCCATCCAATCACTGTTAGGTCCGCCGAATTATCCCATGTCAGCCTTAGCGCCAATTCACGATCCGACTGCGCGGCCCGATCTTGGCACTGCGATGCTCGCCGTACACGTGTACGACTGCGCTTCTCGCACCAACCTCGGGCCGCTCGCTACGGATCGTGAACCGGCGAGAGGCCACATCCAATGAGTACGCACGATCCGGCCAATCCCACCACGCCAATCGAATCGCGCCGCACGCTGCGCACCATGTTGCTCGATGCACGCGCTGCGCTGCCAGACCGTGTCGCACACAATGCCGCGCTGGCGCATCACCTGGCTGGGTTGCTAAACGCACTGCCCATCAAACGCCTGGCCGCCTACTGGCCAACGCAGGGAGAGTTCGATGCGTTGACTGTGCTGGGCCACTGGTTGGCGGCTGACGCTACGCGCCATGCACTGCTGCCTGTGGTGACTGACAAGTTTTCTCCCCTGCAGTTTCGGCGATGGACGCCCGATTGTGAAATGATCCCGGGCGCTTACAACATCCCCATCCCCCGCTCGGGCGAGATGGAAACGCCCGATGCCTTGCTGATTCCGTGCGTGGGCTTTGATTGGCAACGCTATCGCATCGGCTACGGCGGCGGCTTCTACGACCGCACGCTGGCTGCGCTGCATGCCGCCGGGCATCGCCCGCGCACGATTGGCGTGGCATATGAAGTGAACCGCGTGGAATCCATCGCACCGCAACCGCACGACATCGCGCTGGACTGCATCGTCACCGAGCGCGGCACGTTTTAACCCCGCACAGGAAGCCCATGCCCCACACGCTGAAAACCGTTGCCGACCTGGAAGCCGTGTATGGCGCTCCGAACCCACGCTCGCTGCTCAAGGAGATCGACCACCTGAACGCCGACTACCGCGCGTTCGTAGAGGCGTCGCCGTTCATCGTGCTGTCGTCGGTGGGCGCGCAAGGCACGGATGCTTCGCCGAAGGGCGATGCGCCGGGCTTCGTGCGCATCCTCAACGAACGCCTGCTGGCGATTCCCGATCGGCCCGGCAACAACCGCATCGACAACCTGCGCAACATCGTCGAAGACGGGCGCGTGTCGGTGCTCTTTATCGTGCCGGGCGTGGGTGAAACGTTGCGCGTCAATGGCACGGCCACTATTTCGGCTGACCCGGAATTGCTTGCATTATTTGTCGTGCAGGGCAAGCTGCCGCGCAGCGTAATCCTCGTGCAGGTGCAGACGGTGTATTTCCACTGTTCGAAGGCGCTGGTGCGCTCAAAGCTTTGGGAGCGCGGCGCGCGCGACACCAAGCTCGCCGTGCCCACCGCAGGCAAGATCCTGCAGCACATCAGCGGTGGCGCATTTGATGGCGACGCCTACGATCGGGAATTGCCCGAGCGCCTGAAGACAACGCTGTACTGAGCGTTCAGCGCTTGGCTGTCTTTTTTGCGGCAACCTTTTTGGCAGGCACTTTCTTGACTGCGGCCTTTTTGGCCGCCGTTGTCTTTGTGATCTTCTGGGCCTTGGCAGTCTTTGCTGCGGCGCGCTTCGGCTTCGCCGCCTTCGCATTCGCGTCACGCAACGCGGCTTCAATCGCCAGCCGTGCCCAGTCGCGCAACGGCTGCCCGCCGTCGAGCGCCTCTGCCGGCGTGCTCAGATAGCCGGTCATGCTGATGGTGCGGCCGTTGCGCTCGTAACTGAACGGCGTGCATTTTTCAGCGAGAAAACGTTCGCGCGTGAGGTCGTCCACGCGCAGGTAAGACGTGCCGCGCAGCACCAGCGCAAAGACGATGTCGTCGTAATACAGCGCCGCACCGCTGAACATCCGGCGCGCGCGGATCTCGCCGATTTGCGCGGCGAGCGGCCGGAGTTCGTCAAGCAACCAGGCGATCAGCGGATCGGGTGCGGCTGCCATGACGATCTCCTTTGCTTTGCTGCTTTCTGCTTACAGGCCCAGACGCTGCCAGATGGCGCGCGTGGAACCGGCGGCGTTGAGCGTGTAGAAGTGCAGGCCCGGCGCGCCGCCTTGCAGCAGGCGGTCGCACATGGCCGTCACCACGTCCAGGCCGAAGGCGCGGATCGATTCACGGTCGTCGCCGAAGCCCTCGAGGCGCTTGGCGATCCAGCGCGGCACTTCCGCGCCGCACATCTCGGAAAAACGCATGAGCTGCGACGAGTTCGTGATCGGCATGATGCCGGGCACGATGGGCACCTCCACGCCGAGCTTGCGTGCGTCGTCCACGAACTGGAAGTACGCGTCCGCGTTGAAGAAATACTGCGTGATGGCGGAATTGGCACCGGCCTTCACCTTACGGGCGAAATTCTCCAGATCGTGGCGCGCCGAGCGCGACTGCGGGTGGTATTCCGGATAGGCCGCCACTTCGATGTGGAAAGCCTCGCCGGTTTCCTGGCGGATGAATTCGACCAGCTCGTTGGCGAAGCGGAATTCACCGATCTCGCCCATGCCCGAGGGCATGTCGCCGCGCAGCGCAACGATGCGGCGGATGCCGTGCTCGCGATACGTGTTGAGGATGCCGCGAATGCTCTCGCGTGACGAGCCGACACACGACAGGTGCGGCGCCGCTTCGATGCCTTCGCGCTGGATTTCCACCACGGCGTCGAGCGTGCCCTGCTGCGTGGTGCCACCCGCACCGAACGTCACGGAGATGAAGCGGGGCTTGAGCGGCGAAAGCTGCGCGCGTGTGTTGCGCAGCTTCTCGGCGCCTTCCGCCGTCTTGGGCGGGAAGAATTCGAAACTGAATTGACGATCTTGCATGACAGAAACCTTAAGCCTCGCGCAGCAGCAGGCTCGAGAGCAGCCACGAGATCACGCTGTACAGGATGGAGCCCAGCAGCGCCGCGCCAAAGCTTGCCACCTGGAAGCCTGCCAGCAGGTTGCCGACAAACAGGAACAGCAGCGCGTTGATGATGAAGATGAACAGCCCGAGCGTGAGCAGCGTCACCGGCAGGGTGAGGATCACCAGGATCGGGCGGATCAGCGTGTTGACCAGACCCAGCACGAGCGCCGCGATCAGCGCGGAGCCGAAGCCGTTGACATGGATGCCTTTGAGCAGATAGGCGACAAGAAGCAACGCCAGCGCGTTGATGACCCAGACAGCGAGCAGTCTCATGGAGGAGTCCTCGGTTGGAGAGCCGGCGGCTGGGAATGCCGCCGGCAGGTACGGCTTAGTAGCGGTAGTGGTCAGCCTTGTACGGGCCTTCCTTGCTCACGCCAATGTATGCGGCTTGCTGGTCGGTCAGCTCGGTCAGTTGCGCATTCAGCTTCTTGAGCTGCAGGCGCGCGACCTTCTCGTCCAGATGCTTGGGCAACGTGTAGACGCCCACCGGATACTTGTTCGAGCCCTTCTGCGCTTCCGTCCACAGCTCGATCTGCGCGATGGTCTGGTTGGCGAACGAGCTGCTCATCACGTACGACGGGTGGCCCGTGGCGCAGCCCAGGTTCACCAGGCGGCCCTTGGCCAGGATGATGATCTTCTTGCCGTCGGGGAAGATCACGTGATCGACCTGCGGCTTGATCTCTTCCCACTGGTACTTCTCAACGGAGGCGATGTCGATCTCGTTGTCGAAGTGGCCGATGTTGCAGACGATGGCCTGGTCCTTCATCTTGGCCATGTGGTCGTGCGTGATGACGTGGTAGTTGCCCGTGCAGGTGACGAAAATGTCGCCGTGCTCGGCGGCGTAGTCCATCGTGACCACGCGATAGCCTTCCATGGCGGCCTGCAGTGCGCAGATCGGGTCGATCTCGGTCACCCACACCTGCGCCGACAGCGCGCGCAGTGCCTGTGCCGAGCCCTTGCCCACGTCGCCGTAGCCGGCCACGATCGCCACCTTGCCGGCGATCATCACGTCGGTCGCGCGCTTGATGCCGTCGACCAACGACTCACGGCAGCCGTACAGGTTGTCGAACTTGCTCTTGGTGACCGAGTCGTTCACGTTGATGGCCGGGAAGCGCAGTTCACCGCGCTGGGCCATCTGGTACAGGCGGTGCACGCCCGTGGTGGTTTCTTCGGTCACGCCCTTGATGGCGTCGAGGTTGCGGCTGTAGAAGGTCGCGTCCTTGGCCAGCTTTTCCTTGATGGCCGCGAACAGGAAGGTTTCTTCTTCGCTGGTGGGCTTCGAAATGACGGAAGCGTCCTTCTCAGCCTTGGCGCCCAGGTGCAGCAGGATCGTTGCGTCGCCGCCGTCGTCCAGGATCATGTTCGGCGTGCCGCCGTCGGCCCATTCGAAGATGCGGTGGGTGAAGTCCCAGTATTCCTTGAGCGACTCGCCCTTGAACGCAAACACCGGCGTGCCCGATACGGCGATCGCCGCGGCAGCGTGGTCCTGCGTGGAGAAGATGTTGCAAGAGGCCCAGCGCACGTCGGCGCCCAGCGCCTTGAGCGTCTCGATCAGCACGGCGGTCTGGATGGTCATGTGCAGCGAGCCGGCAATGCGCGCGCCCTTAAGCGGCTGGCTCGCGGCAAACTCGTCGCGAATCGCCATCAGACCGGGCATTTCGGTCTCGGCGATGGCGATTTCCTTGCGGCCCCAGTCAGCCAGCTTGATGTCGGCGACGAGGTAATCGTGTTTCAGTTCGGTGACAGCGTTCATTGGATCACTCCGGAAAAGATGGGTGACCGCACGCAGGGAGATAACCACTGAGACGGGGCCCATACGGGGGCCCCGGATAGATGCGTTCTCGCCATCGTGTCAGCCACGATACTGCGAGCGCCGTTTGAACTTCCGAGCCTGGCGGCCGCCCCGTCTGAACTTGGGCCGGTCGTTGCAACGCTCCTCGGAATGGGCTGGATTGTAGCGGATTCGGCCGTCCGCCACCACGGCCGTTCATTGCTCCAGCAGCATGTTCAGCATCCGCTGCGGATTGGCCAGAAAGTCACGCGTGACCTGAAAGTGCTCGGTCTCTTCATAGGCGACGCGCCGAATGCCGTCTCCGTCACACTGGTAGATCCACGCGTCCGGATACGCCATCAGGATGGGCGAGTGCGTGGCGATCACGAACTGGCTTTCCGCCTGCACCAGATCATGCAGGCGCGTGAGCACGGCCAGTTGCCGTTGGGGCGACAGCGCCGCCTCGGGTTCATCGAGCAGGTACAGGCCGTTGGGGCCGAACCGGTTCATCAGCAGCGCGAGAAACGATTCCCCATGCGATTGCGCATGCAGCGATCGGCCGCCGTAGGAATCGATCACGCGCCCGCCAAGGCCCGGCTCCCCATCCATCTGCTGGATATTCGTGGCCACGTTGAAGAAACTCTCGGCGCGCAGGAAGAACTCGGTGCGCGGCTTGCGAAAGCCCCTGGCAATGCGCAGATGCGCGTGCAACTCGGAGTGCGATACGTGGGTGCTGAAATTGAAGTTGCGCGACCCACCCTCGGCGTTGAAGCCAAGCGCCACGGCAATCGCCTCCATGAGCGTGGATTTGCCTGAACCGTTCTCTCCGACGAGGAACGTGACCTTGGGATGCAGCTCCAGCGTATCGAGCGCGCGCACGGCGGGCAGGCTGAACGGATACGCGTCGAACGCGGCAACGGTGTCGCGCCGCAGCGTGACGTGGCTGACGAATTGGCGGGTGAGCATGGGGGGCGTGGAGCAAATTGCAGATGCCGCATCGTATCGCGCCGCATGCTGGCTCGGGACCCGTTGCCTGCTCAGGCAACCGAGCCTCCGTAGCGCGCATCACGCCGCAGTGTCAATGCGCTGTCACAGGCAAACCTTGCGATCCGGTTAGGAAGTGGCGCACCCGCATCACGGACATGCAACACGCGGCCACCAAAGTGCCGGGCATCGTTCAGGGAGCCAACGATGCACAACCATAAATTCACGAAGTACGCCGCCGCTGCGGCTGCTGCACTGGCCATGGCTGCGTGCGGCAGCGATGGCACGTCCAGCAACGCCGGCAGCGCCGCACCGGACGCCAACACACCGTCAACCGGACCAACCAAGAACGTCGTGTTCTTCCTCGGCGACGGCATGGGCATGACCACCATGACCGCCGCGCGCATCTACAAGGTGGGCGAAGACGGCGAACTGACCATGGACACGCTGCCGGAAACCGGCTTCGTGCGCACCTTCTCGAACAACGCGCAGGTGACCGACTCGGCGCCGTCGATGTCGGCCTACATGACCGGCGTAAAGATGAACAACGAGGTCATCTCCATGTCTGCGGACACGATGGCCTACGACGCGGGCGGCAAGGATTACCTCTCGGGCGCCGACAGCACCTGCCCGAGCGGCAACGGCAAGCCCGTCACGACGCTGCTCGAACTGATGAAGGCGGCAGGCTATGGCACGGGCGTGGTCACCACCACGCGCATCACGCACGCCACGCCGGCCGCCACGTATTCGCACATCTGCCACCGCGACGGCGAGAACACCATCGCCGCGCAACTCACGCCGGCCGGCAAGGGTTTCAACGCCACGCTGGGCGATGGCGTGGACGTCGTCTTCGGCGGCGGCCGCAAGCACTTCCTGCCGAGCACCGCTGGCGGCGCGCGCACCGACGGCCGCGACTTGGTCGCCGAACTCAAGGCAGGCGGCTATCGCTATGCCAGCAACAAGGCCGAGTTCGACACGCTGCAAGCCACCGACAAGAAGGTCGTGGGCCTGTTCACCAGCAGCCACATGTCCTACGACCTGGATCGTGATCCGAGCAAGGAACCGAGCCTGGGCGAGATGACCAACAAGGCCATCGACGTACTCGCCGCCAAGAAGAAGGGCTTCTTCCTGATGGTGGAAGGCGGCCGTATCGACCACGCGCTGCACGAGACCACCGCACGCAAGGCACTGCAGGACACGGTGGCGTTCGACTCCGCCATTCGCGGTGCGATCGACAAACTCAACACGATCGACCCGGGCCTGAAGAACACGCTGATTGTCGTGACGGCCGACCACGACCACACGCTGGTGCTCAACGGCTACGCCAAGCGCACGGGCCCGACCAGCGACAGCAACCCCGGCGTGCTGGGCCTGCTGAAGAACTACGTGACGGGCGCCAACGCTACCGACACGGGCGGCAACCCTTTCACCATCATCGGCTTCGGCACCGGCGAGAACCGCCCGGCCACGCGCGGTGCGCTGACGGATGCGGCCGTGTACGACAAGACGTATCACCAGGAAGCCGTGATTCCGGTTGCGCCGGGCGGCGAAACGCACGGCGGCACCGATGTCTTCATCGGCGCACGCGGCCTGGGTGCCGAGCGCTTTACCGGCACGATGGACAACACCGAGGTCTTCGGCCTCATCAAGCAGGCCGTGGGTCTGTAAGAGGGAGAGGGCAATCATGAACAAACAATCGAACCGCATCCCGAATCGCGTCATTCAAGCCGGCCTGCTGGCGCTGGCAGCCGGTGCCTGTGTCCAAGCACACGCCGCCGGTGAAGCCAAGAACGTGATCTTCTTCCTGGGCGACGGCATGGGCCCGACCACCGTCACCGCCACGCGCATCTACAAGGTGGGCGAGGCCGGCCGCCTGACGATGGAATCGCTCAAGCGCACGGCGCGCATCAAGACGTACTCGAACGATGCGCAGACCACCGACAGCGCACCGTCGATGTCGGCGTACATGACCGGCGTGAAGATGAACAACGAGGTCATCTCCATGTCGGCCGACACCAAGGCCAGCGATGCCACGGGCAAGGGCTACGTGAGCGGTGCAGACAGCACGTGCCCCGCCAACAACGGCACGCCGGCCGTGACGCTGCTGGAACTTGCCAAGGCTGCCGGCAAGTCGGTGGGCGCGGTCACGACCACGCGCGTGACGCATGCCACGCCGGCCGCCACGTACTCGCACATCTGCCACCGCGACGGCGAAAACCAGATCGCCGCGCAAGGTGCACCGGGCAACACGCTCTACAACGCCGCGCTCAAGGATGGCCTGGACGTGCTGCTGGGCGGCGGCCGCCGCCACTACCTGCCGCAAGGCACGACTGGCAGCAAGCGCACCGACACGACCGACCTGACCGCGCAGTTCCAGACCGCCGGCTACACCTATGTGACCACCGGCACGGCACTCACCGCCGTCAACCCGGCCACGACGACCAAGCTGCTCGGCCTGTTCAACCTGGACCACATGAACTACGAGCTGGACCGCAAGAAGAACAATGTGGACGAGCCCAGCCTGGCCGACATGACCGAGAAGGCCATGCGCGTGCTGCAGAAGAACGGCAAGGGCTATTTCCTGATGGTGGAAGGCGGCCGCATCGACCACGCGCTGCACGGCACCAACGCCAAGCGCGCATTGGAAGACGCCGGTGCATTTGACGAAGCCATCAAGCGCGCGCTGTCGATTGCGGATCTGTCCAACACGCTGATCGTCGTCACGGCCGACCACGACCACACGATGACGATCAACGGCTACCCCCGCAAGGGCAACCCGATCCTGGGCGTGTCGAACGACATCAAGACCGGCCAGCCGCAATTGGCTGCGGACGGCCTGCCGTACACCACGCTGGTGTTCGGCAACGGCGGCACGACGCGCAAGGCGACACGCGACAACGTGGCCTCGGTCGACACGGCTGCAGACGATTACCTGCAGGAAGTGGGCGTGCAGCTCGGCACGCCTGGTTCGGAAACGCACGGCGGCGGGGATGTGATGCTGTTCTCCTCTGGTCCGGGCAGCACACCGCTGAAGGGCACGCTGGACAACACGAAAGTGTTCGGCGTGGTCAAGACGGCCATGGGCCTCTGATTCCTGCGTTTCCATTGATGCGCATGCCGAGGCAATCGGCATGCGCTTTTTTCGTTTCCGCTTTCCCGCTTTTCCGATCCCGAATCCGCATGAACCGATCCGCTCATTTCCTACTTTCGTTCGCGCTCGCCGCGCTTGCCGGCACGGCACAGGCTGCCGGCCCCGCTTCGTCCAACTCGCTCACCGCCCTGCGCGTCGAACACCAGATGTCGTCGCTCGGCACCGACGGCATCCAGCGCGACGTCCGCTTTGCCGAGCGCGTCTATCGCCAGGGCGACCGCGTCTGGATCGCGCGCGAACTCCCGCCCGCATCGGCGCACGCCGAACATGACCACGCCAACACCCACGCCGGCCACAAACACGCCGACACCGACACCGCCCCGCGCTGGATCGAACGCGACGCCAAGGGCGCGTTGACCGTGCGCGTGGTAAGCGAATCGCAGCAGAAGAACTACGCCGTGGAACCGGCCGAATATTCCAACATCGGCTTCGACGGCTCATGGGCGACGGCCTATCACCTGCTCGACCCCGCCGCGCTCAAAGGCATGCGCGCCGACGGCCCCGCGCGCAATGGCGTGCAGACTTACCGCTCAACGCAGGATGAGCGCACTGTCACCGTCGATTGGGACGTGGCCGGCCAATATCCGCGCCGCGTGGAATCGCGCAACGCCACCGGCACGCAACGCAAGCTCACACGCGTGACGGCATTACCGGCGCCGGCCGCAGCGCCGTGGGAACGCGCCCAGCGCTACGCTGCCGCCGATTACACCGACCTGATGGACTGACACCCGGCACTCGCCACGCGGCGTGCATGTGCCAGCGGCATCGGACTGATGACCCACCGGGCCCGGCAGCCCGAAATGCCGGCCCGGCCTCCCCACGTCGGTCCGGTCTCGATAGCGCTATAGTGCGAAACACCCCCCAAACATTCGCACGACATGACGATCACCGACCCGACCCTCGCTGCGTTTGCCGCTCCCGCCTCGCACGTGCCGCGCGTGCTCACCATCGCCGGTTCGGACAGTGGCGGCGGTGCGGGCATCCAGGCTGACCTGAAGACATTTGCCGCGCTCGGTTGCTACGGCATGTCGGCCATCACGGCCATCACCGCGCAGAACACGCTGGGTGTGACGGCGGTGGAATCGCTCACACCCGACATCGTCGCCGCACAGATCGATGCCGTGACAACCGACATCGGCGTGGACGCCGCCAAGACCGGCATGCTGGGCACGCCACAGGTGGTGGAGGCCATCCTCTCCGCGTTGGACCGTCACCCGATCGCCAACCTCGTCGTCGATCCGGTCATGGTCAGCACCAGCGGCGCGCAGCTCGGCAGCGATGCCACGGCGCAGGCGATGGCGAAATGGCTGTTCCCCCGCGCGCTGCTCGTCACGCCGAACCTGCCCGAGGCCAGCGCACTGCTCGGCCGCGAGGTGCGCACCGCCGACGACATGCTGCCCGCCGCGCGCGATCTGCTGGCGCTTGGGCCCCGCGCCGTGCTGCTCAAGGGCGGGCATCTGGCCGGCGCATCAACCGCCGGCGAAGACGGCGTGCTGCAAGACGTGCTCGTTACCGCCGACGGCACCGAGCGCATCTACGCCCACACCTACATCGACACGCCGCACACGCACGGCACGGGCTGCACGCTGTCCGCCGCCATTGCCGCGCACCTGGCGCGCGGCGACGCGCTGGAAGTGGCCATCGAAGCGTCACTCGACTACCTGCTGCATGCCATCGGCGCGGGCCGGCATCTGGCGCTCGGGCGCGGCGCGGGTCCGTTGAACCACGGGTTCGCGCCGCGGCCGCTCGCCGCACCGCGTTCGCTTGAAGTGGATGTCGAGGAAGACTGATCAGGGGAGCTGCCATGAAACGCCTGCCGATCATGCTGGTTCGCCACCTTCCGGTGGCTGCACTGTGCGCACTGCTTGGTGCCTGCAATGGCTACATCAGCCTGGGCTCGGGCATCGGCAGCGCCTTCTCGATCGGCGGCACGTTGAGCGGGTTGCCCGGTGGCCAGTCGATCGTATTGCTCAACAACGGCCGCGATTCGCTCACGCTGGCCGCCAACGGCCCGTTCGTGTTTGGCGGACTGATACCGTTCGACGGCAGCTACGTGGTGACGATCAGTGTGCAGCCCGCATCGGCCAACTGCGTGGTGACCAATGGCAGCGGCACGGTCAATGGCGACGTGAGCAACGTTCAGGTGACGTGCCAGCCGCGTTGAACCCGTCTGATAACGGCCTCATGGAACGTTAGCCTTGTTGCCGTCAGTCCGCTCCCCAAACCAAGCCCAGTACGCCCGGTTCTCGCCTCGTGCGCGGGGCCAGTACGTCACCGGCGGCTTGGGCTGCCAGCCCGGCGGCGGACCGATCAGCACTGCCCAGCTATCGGTCGCGTCGGCCAGGCTGGTGACGACGGCACTCTTGCCGCTCTGGTTGGCATACGCCGCCGCAAATCCAGCATTGACGGCAAAGCTTGCAGCCCGGGCCGGGCCCTCCATGTGTTCAGCGACGCTGTACACGTTGGCGATCTGGTCCAGGTCAGGCCATTGCTGGTGGATAGCGGCGCGCAATGGCCCCATCAAGGATGTGACATTGCCGGCATGCTTGGGCACGTCGTAGTAGACGCGTTCGACCGGGTGCTGTTCTGAGGCCTGTGCTTGCACGGCTTGCATGAGCCCCGTCCACGCGTTGGCCGCCTTGTTGCCAATGGCGCCTTGGTGCCGATGCGGGGTGTAGATCGAAGCCAGCGCTGTGTAGCCCCAATCCGCACTCGGGTGGCCGAGGATCAGCAGGGCGGTGTTTTCGTTGGTCTGCTCGCCCATGGGGTAGTTCGGGGCGTCTACGTTCCACACCCACACCAGCTTGTCGGGGTGTTGTGCCAGGAACTTCAGGGCGTCTTGCAGGTTGTAGAAACCCACGTTGGTATCGCCCGCCGACACCGTTACGTTAGGCAACCTGCCGTCAGGGTTGAGCAGCATGCTCCTGGCTTGTGAGTCCCGTGCAATTTCATGAAACACAAGCCGCCGCACGGCCAGCAGTGACAAGGTGCGTTCGCCGATGATCATTGAGGGAAGGACGCGCGTACCACGCACAGTCTTGCCCTCCCGGTCTTTGTGCAGGGTGACCCAGTAGTCGCGCATGCGCTCTTCAGCGTGGGCGGCATCGTAGGCAAGGTAGCTTGGCGCCGGAACCCCCATCTCCCGTTGCTCGCGGAGCATGGCATCCAAGCCGGTGTCCTTCGCATTGCCGTTGATGTACGTGGGTGTGTTCAACCACTCGCGCGGCAACCCAAAGAACACGTTCGGGTCGAAGTAATTGGGGCGGCCGGTGCCCCGCTTGAGGGAATAGAAGTAGTTCGGGTTCTCAAGGTAGTCGTTAAAGGTGTTCAGCGGAGCAGTAATCAAATCGCTTAACGCCGTCGCGAATTCATCTCGCTCCACGTGCGGCAAGTCTTCTAGCCGCAGGCGGCGAGGCACGCCACTGGTCACCTGGCCCACCGCGTCGCCCAGCTTGAAGCGCTTCGCTTGCAAATCGTCGTCATTGGGCTGTGCGAGCCCTTGTGCCCACAGCAGATTCCATTGAGTGGGGTAGCTTCGGCGCATCAGCGGGTTGAGCCATTGCACCCCAAGCAGGACGGCGGCGGGGGCCTGGCCCGAATCAACCTGTTGCGCTTGCGTTTGCATGCGAGGCCAGGCGATGGGTTGGCGGTAGTAGGTTTTATTGGTCGGCATCTGGACTCCGGATTGACAGGCGGTAAGCAACAGGCAGGCGACGGCTAGCGCATGGGTGGCAGCACGCCTGTAAGCGATGAGATGAAATGAATCGCGCATGTGGGTTCCTCAGGCGTAGCGTGGTCCGCCTGGCGGCATGTGGAGGGCATCAAAGCGCCCCGGGTTGCGCGCGTCAGCAATGCCGATGGCCTTAACTGCCCCTTGATTGGCATCCAGCAGCTCGTGTTTGGCCAGTGCGCTCCCCCGATAGATCGCCTCTTTGGTGTTGTAGTAAGTGAATTCATCGTCCAGGTCGATGTTTCGCCCCTTCGGGCATTCATCCGTTTTCTCTGGCTTGCACCACCGCCAATCCGCCATCCGCCGTAACTGGTTCATCAACAGTTCATCGAAGTGGCACAGGCCCACGTCCACGTCATAGGCGAGCACATGTTCGGCATGCATGGCGTTGGTGAGGATGGTGGAGTGGTTGGTAGCCTGTGCGTCTTCGCCGTCCTTCATCAAGGTCGTGCGCTCTTGCTGTTCGAAAGCGCCAAACTTCGTGCCACGCAAGGTGTGGTGTTGTGCAGCGTTCATCTTCTCGACATCGCCTTCCGCAAAGGGCACGCCCTTCCTGACGGTGCCGTCGTCGTTGTAGAGTTCGCGCCGCGCGCGCTGGCGCACCCCGGCGTTCTGGTCGTAGCGCATGGCGGCTTCGGTGGCGGCATTGCCGTAGCCGGTCTTGCGTTGCTCGGCGTAGGGGTCGAACTGCCCTGCGGGGATGCTCCGCTTGCGGTTCAGCGCATCGCTGGCGGATTCCTTGTACTGGTTGAAGGGGCCGATGGTGCGAACGCCATCCGGATGTGAGGTCTCGCCGGGTCGGGGCTTGCCGTGCGGCAAGTAGACGGCCCGGGGAACGATGCCACCACTGGGCACCTTGGGGGCATTGACGAGCACGGTCCAGCCATCCGCTGGGTCGGCATTGACGTTGGTGGCGCCCTTGACTGCTTGGCCACCCCACATGAGGGCTTGGATCGGAACACCTGCAGCGCTGGCGAAAAGCTTGCCGAAAATGCTCTTGCGCGAATCTCCCCAGATTCGGGCGAAGGAAACACCCGCGGTGTCGGGGGGCGGCGTCCAGAAGGTGGGCTTGGTGTTCTGCGGTTTGAAGGTGCCGGCGGCGTCATCCCAGCCGCTGCCCACATCGGCGGGCGTGGCGCCGATGGTGTCGTGCCAATAGCGGTAACGGTAGCCCGGTTCTGCGCCCACCTTGTACGGGGTGCCCGGCTTGGTTTGCGCCCAGACGCGTTGGAACAGAATGTCCTGAGCCCCGGTGGCTCGCACATCCTCGTCGTTCAAGCCAAGCCAGCCCATGCCTTGGACGGGTGAGACGGAGATGACGCGGTCGTGCGGACAGCAATAGAGGAAGACGCGCCCGCGGGTCTGGTGGTCTGCGCTGTCCTGGGCGGCAGTACGCGGGGCGTCGCCATTTTTGGGGCAGACGTTGAATCCGAGCTGATCCACGGCGTGGTGGCTGTAGTGCTGGGCTCGGTCCTGGAAGTGGCGCGCGATGTCAAAGAAGCCCTTGAGGCCGGCAACGCGCGCGTCGTAGGTGACGCGGCCTGCGCCGTCAAATTGGCTGAAGTTATCCAGGCGACTACCGCGCAGGCTGTAAGGCGGGTTGGCCAGAACGTAGGTGTCGGCTACGCCCAATGATTGGAACTCGCGGTGGTTGGCGCCGAAGTAGGCGGAGGCCAAGCCCACCATGTTGCCTTGGCTGTGGCAGACGACTGTGATGGGGCAATCGCGCTCGAAGATGTCGCGGTGCAGCTCTCGGATGCGGGAGATAAGCTTGGCCAGCCGCCAGGCGGCAAAGGCCTGGTAGTGGCGCGTGGGAGCGCTGTAGATTTGGCGGTCGCTGGTTTGCAGGTGCTGGAGTTCAAACAGACCGCCCAACACTTCGCTGTCGGTGCCCTTGCCGAACAGATCCGGCAGAGCGGAGGCGCCATTGACGAACGGACCGCCGCCCCAAGCGTTTTTCTCGTCGAGCAGAATACTGCCGCCCACACTGGCAAGCTCGTTGCGGATGGTGCCGTCTTCCTGGACCACGTCTTCGCTGCTGGCTTTGTAGCCCCAGCGAAAACGGATGACGGGGCTGGTGCCGGTGCCGGGTTGAACGAAGGTATTTGCTTTGAGGTCGTCCGATATATAGCCGTCTTCAGTTAGTTCGGCTGTATAGCGCATGGGGCGCAGCTTGCCGCTCTCCTTAGGGTAGGCGACCTGTTCGTCGTTGCGTTGCAGGCGGCGGGCATTGAGCCCCTTGCAAAGGCCTTCCTCTGCGGCGTCGAACCATTCGCCGGTGGAATTGACGCCATGCACGAAGATGATGACGCCGGGCAGCGGGGCGGGGTAGACGACCTTGCGGCATGGGCCGCCGGGTAGGGTGATGTCTGTCACCTTGATGCCGTAGAAAGAGCGGCGGCGGGCGGTGACGGTAGTTTCGGGCAGAGCCTGTTCAGGGATAGTCATCGTGCAGGACCTCAGGGTGGAAGATGCAAACGCACACAGATCCACCAGTGTCGGAGCGTCGCGCACGAGATCGACGAGACTCAACACTCTTTGACTTCATCGCCTCCGAGGCCTTCCCGCAATGAACAACGACGGGATATGTCCAACGCGGTAATTAGTCGAGAACGCAGGAGAAAAAAAAGCGCGGCTCACGTCCGCGCTTTTTTCTTGACTGCTCCCGATGTCAGGCCGATGCCGCTGCCTGCTCCTTCGTCCACTTCTCCATGCGCTTGGCCATCTCATCGGGCGCCACGTCTTCCACATGCGTTGAGACCGTCCACACGTGGCCGAACGGGTCTTTGAGCGTGCCGGAGCGGTCGCCGTAGAACTGGTCCACCACCGGGCGCACTTCCGTGCCGCCGGCCTTCAGGGCATTGGCAAATACGGCGTCGACGTTGGGCACGTAGATCATCATTCCGACCGACGTGCTCTGCAGCGTGTCGGGGCTGGCGAAGGCCATGTTGGGGAATTCATCGGCCATCATGACGGGGGAATCGCCAATGCGGATTTCAGCGTGCGCGATGGTGCCGTTGGGGCCATCCATGCGAAAGAGTTCGGTGGCGCCGAAGGCCTGCTTGTAGAAATCGAGCGCGCGTGCGGCGCCTTTGATGCTCAGGTACGGGGTAACGCTGTGGTAACCCTCGGGAATGGGCTTGACCGCCATGTCTTGTCTCCTGCAGCGTGTTTTGGAAAGCCGCTGCGGCAACGACCGCAGCGGCACACGAACAGGATAGGTCAGCGGAAAAGCGCTTGCGTGTCGAAACCCGTAGGACGTGCTGCCCGCGATGCTCAGGGGCGCACGTGCGCCGCGAACGTCGCTTGCAGCGCATCGACTGCAGCCGGCACATCGGCCGCCTGGGTGATGGCACGCACCACCGCCACGCTGCCCACGCCGGATTCCAGCACGCGCGGCATCGCTGCCAGATCGATGCCGCCGATGGCCACCAGCGGCGGGGCCGGCACGCGCGTGCGCATGGCGGCCGCGTAGGCGAACAAGCGGCCGAGCCCCTGCGGCACGGTCGGCATGCTCTTGGTGGGCGTGGCAAACACGGCACCGAGTGCAAGGTAGCTGGGGTTCAGCGGTGCAACGCGGAGCATCTCGGCAAAGCCGTGCGTGCTGATGCCAAGACGCAAACCGGCCGAGCGGATCGCCACCAGGTCAGCATCGTCGATGTCTTCCTGGCCGAGGTGGATGCCGTAGATGCCGCTGCCGGGTACCTCGGCGTGAACATCCTGCGAGACTTGCCAGTGGTCGTTGATGAACAAGCGCGTGGCGCTGCCGCGCGCCGCTGCTTCCGCGCGGCGCACTTGGTCAACCACCGCCTGCGCATCGTCCGACTTGAAGCGCAGTTGCACCGTCGGCACCTTGAGCGCGACGAGGCGCTCGACCCACTCAGCGTCCGGCACGACAGCGTAGACGCCGAGCTGTGTGGGACACGGCGCAAACGCGAGGTCCGCCGCAGTCGGGCATGGCAACGCCGGTTCGAGCACGCGGGGCAGGGCGTTGAAGCGAGTCGGCCAAGCCAGCGCGTCGGCGTTGCCTTCGGCGATCCACGCGCGTGCCACGCACAGCGCATCGCGCGGCTCGAATGCCAGCACGAGTGCCGCGCCGAAGATGGCGGCAAAGCGCGCATCGAATGCATCGCCTTGTGCCGCCGATGCGAAGCGGTACATACCGAGGCGGTCGTGCACGGTGTCGATGCGCTCCGCGCCGTCCGTCTCGCTGAGTACGACAGCTGCGCCGGCAGCGCGGGCGCGTTCGGCCTGTGCGGCGTTGGTGGTCAGCAGAACCGTTGCGGCGGTCGTCGCCTCTTCAGCACGGTCGGTCACGCTCCAGGCATGCGGCGCGCGACCAAAGGCTTCCACATGGCGATCGATGATCTGCGCAGCCAGTGCGGCCGCCTCCGGCCACGCGGCCGAAAAACGCAAAGCGGATGCACTCATGCCTGCTTCTCTTCCGCATGCCAGAACGGCAACCCGACAACCGGCGTGCTGGCCTGCGCAACATCACGCTCAGGCATCGGGCCAGACAGGCGCGCGAGCCGACCGGCCTGCGTGGCCATCGCAAACGCCTGCGCCATCGCCACAGGGTCGCCCGCTTGCGCGACAGCGGTGTTCAGCAGCACGGCGTCATAGCCCCATTCCATGACTTGCGTGGCGTGCGACGGTACACCCAGGCCCGCATCGACGATGAGCGGCACGTTGGTCAGGCGCTCGCGCAGCAGGCGCAAGCCGTACGGGTTGGTGGGCCCGCGGCCGGTGCCGATGGGCGCGGCCCACGGCATCAGTGCCTGGCAGCCAACGTCGAGCAGGCGGCGGCACAGCACGAGGTCTTCGGTGCAATACGGCAGCACCTTGAAGCCATCGCGGATGAGGCGTTCGGCCGCGGCGGGCAGGGCGAGCGTATCGGGCTGCAGCGTGTAGTCATCCCCGATGACTTCGAGCTTGATCCAGTCGGTCTCGAACACTTCGCGCGACATCTGCGCGAGCGTGTAAGCCTCGTCGGCGGAATAGCAGCCGGCGGTGTTCGGCAGCACGGGCACGCCGAGTTCACGCAACATCTTCCAGAAGCCGGCGCCCCCTTCGGGCGAGCCGGCGCTCTGGCGGCGCAGCGCCACCGTCAGCATGGCCGGGTTGGACACGCGCACCGCGTCTTCCAGCGCTTGCGGCGAGGGATACCGCGCCGTGCCGAGCAGCAGGCGCGAGGCGAAGGTTTCGTCGTACAGGCGCAGCGGGTCAGCCACGGTGGAAAGATTCGTAGTGGTCATCAAAGACTCCTAGCCGCCCACGACGGGCTGCACGAGCGCAATGCGGTCGCCCGAGTTGAGCGCGTGCTGCGCATGGCGCGCCTTGGGCACGAAGTCGCCATTCACCGATGCGGCAAACGGCGGGGCGATCTGCAATTGCGGCGTGGCCGCACCAATGGCGTCGGCCAGCGTGCTGCCCGCAGGCAGCGCGAGCGACAGATCGTTGAGGGTGACGTTCAGCGTCATGACAAAACAGGTTCGGGGGATGCGGCGCCAGCGAACAGCGCAGGCCATTCGCAGTCGTCCGTATCGAAGGCACAGCCGTCCAGCACGTCGCACGCTGCTGCCACCGCGGCTTGGGTGACGGCGGGCGCGATCATGTAGCCGTGCCGGTACAGGCCGTTGACCGAGAGCGTGCCAGCGCCGTCCCAGCGCAGCGCGGGGCGGTGGTCCGGCAGCGTCGGACGGCACTGCGTGTTCAGTTCCAGCACGCGCGCCTCGCCAAACGCGGGGTGCACGGCGTAGGCCGCAGACAGCAATTCCAGCGTAGAGCGCACGCTTGCCGGCGACATGTCGTCGGATTCAAGCTCGGTCGCACCGATCACGTAGACATTGCCCGGCTTGGGCGCGATGTACAGCGGATAGCGCGGATGCAGCATGCGCACCGGCCGCGTGAGCGACACGTCGGGCGCATGGATGCGCGCCACCTCGCCGCGCAGGCCACGCAGGCGCGGCCATTGCGGCTTGGCACCCAGGCCACGGCAATCGAGCACGAGGCGCGCGCCAAGCCCTGCAGCGGCCAGCGCGTCGGGGCTCGGATCAGCAACTTCCGTGTTCCAGCGCAGTTGCACGCCCAGCGCTTCGAGCTCGGTCGCCAGCGCATCCAACACGCCGCGCGGGTCAAGCTGACCTTCGCCCGCGAGATACAGCCCTTGCGTAAAGCGTTGCGCAAGAAGCGGCTCGAGCTGGGCAATGCCTGCTGCGTCTACGGCACGCAGATCGGCGGCCACGCGCTCGGGCGGCGCGGCATTGCGCACGTGGTTGGCAAACAGCGATGCCTCTCCACGGTCTGCCGCATGCCAAACCACCAGCGTGCCCGCCTCCTGGAAGAAGACCGGCGTGCGCAGCTTGGGCAACCAATCGCGCCACAGCGCCAGGCTCGCCAACCCCAAATCGACGACAAAACGATCCGCCACGGCGGCCTCGGCCAGTGGCGCCAGCATGGCGGCAGCAACATACGCCGCGGCACCGCTGCCGTCGCGCGGGCCGCGCTCCACCACGGCAATGCGCGCGGGGGGCACCCCCGTTTGCGCGAGTTGCCAGGCACACAGGCGGCCAGCGAGGCCGCCACCGAGGATCGTTACGTCGAATGAAGTCGAGGTTGGCATTGCACCGGTTGGTTAGCTGTAGATCTTGCTGCCGCTCTTGCGGAACTCGATCGACTTCTCTTCCATGCCCGCAGTTGGGTTAACTGCTGCGGCAGTGGCGTTGGCGTCGAGCGTTGCCGCGTAGTCGCGCACTTCCTGCGTGATCTTCATCGAGCAGAACTTCGGACCGCACATCGAACAGAAATGCGCGATCTTGGCGCCCTCGGCCGGCAGCGTTTCATCGTGGAAGGCGCGTGCCTTCTCCGGATCGAGGCCGAGGTTGAACTGGTCTTCCCAGCGGAATTCGAAGCGTGCCTTTGACAGCGCGTTGTCACGCAGCTGCGCGCCCGGCCAGCCCTTGGCAAGGTCAGCCGCGTGCGCGGCGATCTTGTAGGTGATGATGCCTTCGCGCACGTCTTCCTTGTCCGGCAGGCCCAGGTGCTCCTTGGGCGTGACGTAGCAGAGCATGGCGGTGCCGTACCAGCCGATGTTGGCTGCGCCGATGCCGCTGGTGATGTGGTCATAGCCCGGGGCGATGTCGGTCACCAACGGGCCCAGCGTGTAGAACGGGGCTTCGAAGCAGTGCTTCAGCTCTTCGTCCATGTTGGCCTGCACGCGTTGCAGCGGCACGTGGCCCGGGCCCTCGATCATGACTTGCACGTCGTGCTCCCACGCCTTCTTGGTGAGTTCGCCCAGCGTGTGCAGCTCGCCGAACTGCGCGGCGTCGTTCGAGTCAGCAATGCAACCGGGGCGCAGACCATCGCCCAGGCTGAACGACACGTCGTACGCCTTCATGATTTCGCAGATCTCGTCGAAGTGCGTGTACAGGAAGTTTTCCTTGTGATGCGCCAGGCACCACTTGGCCATGATCGAACCGCCGCGCGAGACGATGCCCGTGATGCGGTCGGCCGTCAGCGGCACATAGCGCAGCAGCACGCCCGCGTGGATGGTGAAGTAGTCCACGCCTTGCTCGGCCTGTTCGATCAACGTGTCGCGGAACATCTCCCACGTCAGGTCTTCAGCCACGCCGCCGGTCTTGTCCAGCGCCTGGTAGATCGGCACCGTGCCGATGGGCACCGGCGAGTTGCGCAGGATCCATTCGCGCGTCTCATGGATGTGCTTGCCGGTGGACAAGTCCATGATCGTGTCGGCACCCCAGCGGATCGCCCACACCATCTTTTCCACTTCCTCAGCCAGCGACGACGTCACTGCCGAGTTGCCGAGGTTGCCGTTGATCTTCACGCGGAAGTTGCGGCCGATGGCCATCGGCTCCAGCTCGGTGTGGTTGATGTTGGCGGGGATGATCGCGCGGCCTGCAGCGATTTCTGCGCGCACGAATTCCGGCGTGATGTCTTCCGGGCGCTGCGGCAGGTTGGCGCCGTACGAGAAGCCCGGATGTTGCTTGAGCAGTTGGCGGTACTCGGGCTTGTCTTGCAGCGCTTGCAGGTTCAGCGATTCGCGCAGCGCGACGTATTCCATCTCGGGCGTGATGATGCCGCGACGCGCATAGTGCATCTGGCTCACGTTGGCGCCGGCCTTGGCGCGGCGCGGCTTGGAGATGTGCGAGAAGCGCAGGTGCGCCGTGGCCGGGTCGTTGGCACGCGTCTGACCGTATTCGGACGACAGGCCCGAGAGGATTTCCGTATCACCGCGCTCCTCGATCCACTTGGCGCGCAGCGGGGCCAGACCGGCCTTCAGATCAATGTGCACGTCCGGATCGGAGTACGGGCCCGAGGTGTCGTACACCGGCACCGGCGGGTTCAGCATCTCGCCCTTGTCGGTGCGCGTGGCGGTCTGCTTGATGGTGCGCATCGGCACGCGGACATCCGGGCGGCTGCCGACGATGTAGGTCTTGCTGGAGGCCGGATAGGCGAACTTCTGATCGAGCTCGGACTGCAGCGAGTCGAACGATGCGGCGGGGGCGTTTTTGGCTTGGGGCATGGTCTCGTCCTAGATTCTGTGGCCTGGTGGAGCAGGCAGTGGACGAAACCGGGAGAGGTGGCGTGACCCGAAGAACTGAGGGGGTGGCTGCCAGAGACTACGCGGTGTTCTGAAACTTCCCACGCCGGTACGAACCGGATCGGGTGCGAAGGGACTCTCTCAGCCGCACGGCCCATCCGTACGGCACCCCTGTTTCATCCAACGAGGCTGAATTTAAGCACAGGGCTGCCGGCGTTGCCAGCACGAAAACCAATGAGGTGACAGTCGACGGGTCATTTCAGTCCAAACCGCCACGCAATGTGCGGCGGCGCGCACCGGCGCATCCCGCCTTGATCTTGCGCAACCCCGCTGCGTTTCACCTATGCGACGCTCAATCCCTTTTCTATTGCATTGCGGCACTGCCGCTGGGAGTTGTCATGCTGGAGCGTCGGTTCACACTCGCGGGGCGCAGCCTCGTACCCATCGTGCAGGGCGGGATGGGCGTGGGTATTTCGGCGCACCGGCTGGCCGGCGCCGTGGCGCGCGAAGGCGGCGTCGGCACCATCGCCAGCATCGACTTGCGGCATCACCATCCGGATCTCATCGCCGCGACCGAGAAATCGCGTGACAAGGACGCCATCAACGCCGCCAACCTCGTCGCGCTGGACCGCGAAATTCGCGCCGCGCGTGAAGGCAGCCAGGGCAACGGCATGATCGCCGTGAATGTGATGAAGGCGGTGGAATCGCATCAGGCGCTCGTGCGCCAGGCGTGCGAGAGCGGCGCGGATGCCATCGTCATGGGCGCGGGGCTTCCGCTCGACCTGCCCGAGATGACCGCCGAGCACCCGAAGGTCGCGCTGATCCCGATTCTTTCCGACTCGCGCGGCGTGGGCGTGGTGCTCAAGCGGTGGATGAAGAAGTCGCGCTTGCCCGATGCGGTGGTCATCGAGCATCCGACGCACGCCGGTGGCCACTTGGGTGCGGCCCGCATCGAAGACCTGCGCGACGAACGCTTTTCGTTTGCGCGCGTGCTGGACGAATGCCGCGAACTGTTCATCAAGCTGGGGCTGGCTGCGGAACAGATTCCGATCATCCTCGCGGGCGGTATTGATTCACACGTCAAGGTAAAGCACTGGCTCGACAAGGGTGCCGCCGCGGTGCAGTTGGGCACTGCGTTTGCCGTGACGGAAGAGGGCGATGCGCACGTGCGCTTCAAGCGGGTGCTGACGGGCGCGGAGCAAGGCGATATCGGCGAGTTTGTCAGCGTGGCTGGGTTGCCGGCGCGGGCAGTGATGACGCCGTGGCTGTCGCGTTATCTGTCGCGTGAAAGCGCGCTGCAAGCCAAAGCCAAGGTGCGGGATTGCCTGCAAGGGTTCGATTGTTTGCAGACGTGCGGGCTGCGGGATGGGATTGGGAAGGTCGGGCAGTTCTGCATTGACCTGAAGCTTGCGCAGGCGCTGCGTGGGGATGTGGAGCGCGGGCTGTTTTTCCGCGGTGCGGGCAAGCTCCCGTTTGGGCAAGCGATTCGGCCGGTGCGGGAGTTGATGCATTACCTGCTGACTGGGGAAAAGCCGGTGGAATCTTCGACGGCTACCTGATGCGCTGACATCTCGTCCGAAAAAAAAGCCAGCCCGAAGGCTGGCTTTTTGTTGGGCGCTTACCGCCTATTGACTCAGAACGGCGCAGCAAACGTCAATCGAATCCCCTGCTGCAAACCGCCCATCCCCGCCATCACGCTGTAATCCAGCCCAAACGTGAGCGGCCCGGTGCGGAACTTCGTTCCCAACCCGATCTGCATGCGATCGCGCCCAAACGGCGTACCCGGCACGTAGTAAGCCGGGCCCGCCGATGCCAGATCGGCATACGCCAACCCTGCATTGCTCTGCCCGTTGAAGTCGTGCTGGTATTCCACCCGTGCGAACGGCAGGAACGTGCCCCACTTGGTCTTCTGCGTGTATTCCGCACGCAGGCCGAGCGTGCCGGATACCGTTGTCACCGTCTGGTCGAAATACGTCAGCGCATTGATGCCGGCGCCCGATTCGGTGAACTGATCCAGCGTCGATTGCGAGACCGACAGGCGCCCGTAAGGCGAGATCAGCCAGGTGCGATCGCGATGCTCGTAGCCGGCCGACACGGAGGCGAACACTTGCTTGCCGTTGCGCTTGCCGGTGGCGAAGTCGTTGGAGTCCGTCACCCAGCGGCGCGAGTCGAAACTGAGCGTGCCAAAGCCGGCCACACCATCGACGAACAACGAAGGCAGCGGGCGATAGCTGCCGTAGAGCGCAAGGCTATAGCTGTCGCCCGTGCTCTTGGTGCCCGCGTTGCCGATGTCGGTGGAGTCACGCCCATAGCCGAAGCCGCCCCCGATCGAGAGCTGATCGGACACACGGTAATCCGCGCCGGCCGTCACGCCGCCTGTGGTGAAGCGGAAACCGGAGCGTTGCGTGCCCGCGTTGGCGAAACCAAAGTCCAGCGTACCGGCGCTCCAGAATGCGAGATTCGGATCGGTGTTGTCCGGGCCCGCGCCGGCTGCATCAGCACCGGGCAGATCGGGACCCGCATCGGCGTTCGACTTATCGGTGTTGCCGTTCGTCGCATCGGTGTTGCGCTTGCCGCGCGCGAATGGCCGCACGCCCTGACCGTCACCGCGCATGCAGGCATCGTGCGCGGCAATGCCGGCCACATCCTGGCAACGCGCTTGCATGTCCACGCGCTGGCCCGGCATGGCGACAGTCAAACCATTGCCTGACGGTGCCCGGCCAGTGCCATGCAGCGCTTCCAGGCGACGGTTGTAGTTGTCGATCTGCGTGGTGGCAAAGCGACGCGCGGCCTGCACTTGCGCGTTGATCAGACCTGCCACATCCGGGTCGGCCGAGGGGTCCTTGCGCGGCGCCACGCTCACCTGCACCGTTGCCGGCGTCGAGGTGGCAAACGCATTGGACAGCGTGTACGTCAGCACGGCCTGGCCGCTGTAGGTGCCCGACGGGGTGAAGTTCAGCACATAGGTCGATGCCGCCGCAGCCGGGCTCCTCACGCCCGCCGGCGTCTGCACAGCCTTCTGCACGATCGTGGCCGTGCCGGCGTTGGCCGGCACTACCGACACCAGCGTCGCCGCCGTGAAGGGGCCACCCGTGGCGCCTTCGGTCAAATCCACACTCACCGCCTGGCCCGACGACGTGGTGGCCTGTTTCTGCGCCACGGCAATCGGCACCGCGTTCACGTTGACCGTCACGGGAATCGGCGCCGACGTGCCGGCCGTGTTGATCAGCGCATAAGTGAAATTGACTGCGCCGGAGGTGGTCGGGGTCGGCGTGTAGACGATGTCCAGACCGTTGACGACGGCAGTGCCGCTGGCAGGCGGACTGACAATCGCGATGGACGAGAACGGACCACCCGTTGCATTGGCCGTTGCATGCAGCGTAATCGGTGCCGTTGACATGGTGGTGGCCGTGATTGCCGGCGCGGTGCCAATCACCTGGCCCACCGTGATCGTATAGCTGCGTGTACCGCTGTACGGAGCGCCGGTGCCGGTACTGCTGTCAGTTGCCCTCACAGTGAATGTGCTGCTGCCCAGCGTAGTGGGCGTGCCTGACAGAACGCCTGTGCTGGCGTTCAGACTCAGGCCCGCAGGCAACGTACCCGTGGTGACGGCGTACGTGTAGGGCGCGGTGCCGCCGGTAGCGCTGAAGGTCTGGCTGTAGGCCGTGGTGACCTGGGCCGACGTGGCGGCCGCCGGATTCACTGTTACCGTGGGCGCACCGATGGTGACGCTGTATGCACGGCTGGCCGTGAAGCTATTGGCATCCGTCGCCGTGACGGTGAAGTTGAACGTTCCGCCTGCGGTGGGCGTACCCGACAGGACGCCGGTGGTACTCAGGCTCAGGCCAGCCGGCAAGGCGCCCGCCGTCACAGCATAGGTGTACGGCGCGGTGCCGTTGGCTGCCGTGATGGTTTGGCTGTACGCCGATGCAATCGCCGGGTTGGGCAGCGTGGCCGGCGATACCGTCACGCTAGGCGCGGCGATGGTGAGCGTATAGACACCGCCTACCGCAAACGGAGCGCCCGTCCCCGTCGAACTGTCGGTAGCGGTGACGGTAAAGCTGACCGTGCCGGCCGTTGTTGGGGTCCCTGCCAGCGTGCCAGTGGCGCCGTTCCACGTAAGGCCCGCGGGCATGGTGCCGCTGTTGACTACGAGGCCATAGGTGTACGGGTTCGTACCACCACTTGCCGTGAAGTTGCGGCTGTACGCCGTGCCTGCCACACCGCTGAGAGAACCCGAGGCCGGCGTGATGGTCAAGGTGGGCGACCCAATCGTCAGCGAGTAGGCACGGCTACCCGTGTAGGGGCCGGTTCCGGTACTGCTGTCAGTCGCGGTGACGGTGAAGTTGAACACCCCGCCCGACGTGGACGTACCCGACAGCGTGCCGTTACTGGACAGCGTCAGCCCCGCCGGCAGCGAACCCGCCGTGACGGCATATGTGTAGGAACCTGTGCCGCCGCTGGCCAAGATGGTCTGGCTGTAAGCCGTAGCGACGGTAGCGCCCGGCAACGTGCTCGGGCTCACCGTGACGGTGGCAGCGTTGACCGTCAGGCTGTACGCACGCGAGCCGGTATAGCTGTTGGCATCGGTGGCCGTGACGGTGAAGTTGAAGGTGCCGCCCGCCGTGGGCGTACCAATGATCGCCCCGGTGCTGCTGTTCATGCTCAGGCCCGCTGGCAGGGCACCGGCCGTCAGCGCGTAGCTATAAGGCGCGGCACCCCCGCTGGCCGTGGCAGTCTGGCTGTAGGCGGCGCCGACAGTTGCCGCACTCAGTGTGGTGGGCGACACAGTAATGGTGGGTGCCGAGGTGGTCAGCGTGTAGGTGCCAGACGTGCTGTACGGCCCCGTGCCCGTTGCGTGATCAGTGGCAGTCACCGTGAAATTGACCACGCCCGTGGTGGTGGGCGTACCGGACAACACGCCGGTGCCGGTGTTGAACGAGAGACCGGTCGGCATCGTGCCGCTATTGACGGCAAGGCTATACGTGTATGGCGCCAGGCCGCCACTGCCTGTGAAGGTCTGGCTGTAGGCCACGCCGGCCGAAGCGCTGAGACTGCCCGATGCCGGTGTGATCGCCAACGTGGGCGCATTGACGAGCAGCGAATAGGCACGGCTGCCGGTATACGGGCCGCTGCCGGTACTGCTGTCGGTGGTGGTCACGGTGAAGTTGAACGTGCCGCCCGCCGTGGGCGTCCCCGACAGCACGCCGCCAGAACTGAGCGTGAGGCCAGTCGGCAATGCTCCGGAAGTGATGGCGTAGGTGTAGGCCGCCGTACCGCCGCTGGCCGTTATCGTCTGGCTATATGCCGTCGCAACGGTGGCATTGGTCAGCGCGGACGGCGAAAGCGTAATCGTCGGTGCGGCGACGGTCAGCGTGAGCGTGCCGCTGGTCGCGGTAAACGGACCGGTGCCTGTGCTGCTGTCGGTGGCCGTGACGGTGAAGTTGAACGTACCGCCCGCCGTGGGCGTGCCCGACAGCGTGCCGTCGCTGGCCAGCGAGATGCCGGTGGGCAGCGCGCCCGACGCGATCGTGTAGGTATAGGGCGCCGTACCGCCGCTGGCGGAAGCCAGTGTTTGGCTATAAGCCGTACCCACCGTGCCGGCTGCAGGCGAGGAGGGCCCATACGTGACGGTCGGATTCGACACGGTGACAGTCACGGTGGCCGGCGCGGACGTGCCACCCGCGTTGGTCGCCGTGTACGTGAATGAGTCCGAGCCTGAGTAGGACGCGCTGGGCGTGTAGGTGATCGACGTGCCCGACGCGGTGGCTGTGCCGTGCGCTGCCTGCGTTGCAACGGCCACGCCGGTCGGCGCGCCGCCGGTAATGTTCAGCGTGACGGGGTTGCTTGTACTGCCGTGCGTAACGGTGGTGCTGACCGCGTTCGCAACGGGAGGCGCCACAAAGGTGTATCGGTCGGCGGCGCCGGTGGTGCTGGTTCCGCCAGTGTTGGTCACGGTGACGTCAACAATGCCAGCCGCCCCTGCCGGCGAGGTGGCCGTGATCTGCGTGGCGCTATCAACAGTGAAGCCGGTTGCGTTGGTTGCACCAAATTTGACGGCCGTAGCGCCGGTGAAATTGGTGCCGGTAATGGTGACGGAGGTGCCGCCGGCTGTTGTGCCTGCGGTGGGGGAAATGCTGGTTACCGTGGGCGAGGTCGGGATGACGGTAATCGTCAAGAAACCTGTCGCAGTCCAAGCCCCACCGTTATCCGTGATGAAGAACGTCGCCGTATCAGTGCCGCTGAAAGAGGGGCTTGGTGGCGTGTAGACAAAACCGTTGGCGGCACCGCCGCCGCCGGGAACGTTCGCGAAGATATAGAACGTGCCGCCTTGCGTGGTCGGCGTAGTAACGGCACCCGAGGTGGAGTTGAAGTTCTGGTCCCCGATGGTGTCGAACGCCAACCCCGCGTTGAGCGGGTCACATGCCGTATTTTCACTGGACGTCAGCGTGTAGGTTTTCGTCGTGTTCTGCTGCATCGAAAACGAGACGGAGCACGAGATGTTTGCAAGCGCGCCCTGCGATAACAACATCAACCCGATCGCCAGAAAAGCCAGCTGGCCCCGGCGCATCCATTCCCGCCCCTGCGCCTTCAGGCACCTGAACATTGACCATCCGGCGACCCCACGCCGGCCATACGGGCTGCTTTGTTTCAGCACGCGCATTTCTCCCTCGCTCTGCCCGCTCTGTCGCGGGCTTTTCTCTTTGTGGCGTCATGGGAAATTCAGTGCCCGATCCCGATCAGGCACTCCCCGGTAATGAGGGGAAATAGCGCGCAGATTTGAACACTTACAATCCATTGCATAGCGTCTAACCATGCAATGATTAAGCGTTAACCCTCACAAATACCCCCCGACAGATCAATGCCCCTTTTTTTCTTTTAAAATGAGCAGGCGCAATGATCCCGACGCGATGCTATGAAAGGTGTCCCGTGTCGTCAATACCAACTTTCGGATGAATTGGCATGATGTGTCGCTTTTGGCACGCTCTGCTGCCTTGACACTGGATTTTCATACGGACAACGCGAAAATCCCGTCCATTATGTTTTGTGATACGCCATGACCAGACTGGCAATCAAATTGAGACGCAGAAACCATTAATAGAAGATTTTCTGCTTCGAAGCGAAGAATTCAAGATCGTGGCGATGCCACATTACGAGGAGGGGTCGTGGATCAATACCTGGGCGAGATTCGCCTCTGTGGATTTCCTTTTCCACCAAAAGGATGGGCCTTGTGCAATGGCGCACTGCTGCCCATCCAGACGAACACCGCGCTGTTTTCGCTGCTGGGCACCCAGTATGGCGGCAATGGCACGACCAACTTCGCGTTGCCGGACCTGCGCGGCCGCACGCCGCTGCACCGCGACCTCCAGGACTACGTGCAGGGCGAGGTAGGTGGCGCCGAGACCGTCACGCTGTCGACCCCGCAACTGCCGGCGCACAGCCACGCGTTCACCGCATCGACGACGCCTGCCACATTGCCGAACACAGGCATCACGCAGAACCATCTTCTAGCCACCAGCAACATTTACAACGCGACGAATCCGGGGCCCCCAAGCGCGGGCACCCTGCTTTATGGCGCTCCGGACACGTTGACGCCGCTTTCGAGCGAAGCCTGCGGCTCTAGCAGCGGCAACCAACCGCACGAAAACATGCAGCCTTCGCTGGCGCTGAACTACATCATCGCG
Source organism: Ralstonia pickettii (assembly GCF_000607165.1). Classification (GTDB taxonomy): domain Bacteria; phylum Pseudomonadota; class Gammaproteobacteria; order Burkholderiales; family Burkholderiaceae; genus Ralstonia; species Ralstonia holmesii. Next base: position 300,911 of record NZ_JFZG01000008.1, read on the forward strand.
CTGACCGGCGTGTACCCGTCACGCGGCTAGGAGATCACTCATGGCAGAACCATACGTTGGCGAAATCCGCCTGTTCGCTGGTAACTATGCCCCGGTGGGCTGGCTGCTTTGCCAGGGCCAGATCATTGGAATATCCGAGAACGAGGCCCTTTTCACCCTGCTTGGCACCACTTACGGTGGCGATGGCCAGAGCAACTTCGGCTTGCCGGACCTGCAAGGGAAGCTTCCCGTGGGACAAGGGCAGGGCCTAGGGCTCACCAACCGCCTGATCGGTCAGCAGTTCGGCGTCGACAGCGTGACGTTGACGACTGATCAGATTCCGGGCCACAACCACGCCATCAACTGCACCAGTGCGGCGGCCACCACCATTACGCCCGGCCCCAGCACACTGCTGGCGACCGTACCGAACGCACAGGGCTTCTACGACGCCGGCACGGCAAATCCGCCGGGCAAGGCCGCACTGGCCCCCCAGACGATCGGGCAGACCGGTGGCAATCAGCCACATACCAATCAAATGCCGACGGCCTCCATCAACTACATCATTGCCACCGCGGGCATCTACCCGTCGCAAGGCTGAGTCGAAAAAGGGAACCCCATGTCTGATCAATTCCTCGGAGAGATCCGGGTCTTCGGCTTCAACTTTGCCCCGGTGGATTGGGCAGCCTGCGACGGCGCGATCATGCCGATCTCACAGAACACCCCGCTGTTCTCGATCCTGGGCACCATGTATGGCGGCAACGGCACCAGCACGTTCGGCTTGCCCGACCTGCGGGGGCGCGCAGTAATGGGCACGGAGCAGAACGGCGTGCCGAACGAGTTGCAAGGCTCGTCGACGGTCACGCTGTTGAGCGCGGAGATGCCCGCTCACACCCACACCGCATACGGTGACAACAGCCGTGCAGCTTCACAAACTGCAGCAGGCCGTCTGCCGTCGCGCTTCCAGGTGACATTCAACCAGGCGTTCATCGCGACGGATTCGTCCCCGGCCCTCACGACCCTGTCCCCGCAGGCGGTCGGCATAGCCGGCGGCAGTCAGCCGCACGAAAACATGCAGCCATACCTGGTGATGAACTACTGCATCGCCCTGCAGGGTGCTTGGCCGACGCGTCCGTAAGCCGAGCCCTCGTGGCGGACCGGTCGCGCATGTCGCACCGGTCCGCCTTTCGGCTCCTCGATTTCCGCATCCGTCTTTTCGTTGCCCCCATGACCCTTTCCGCCGAACTGTTCCAGCCGCATGTCGGCACCGCCTTCTCTGTGCTCCAGGAGCCTGGCCAGATCCCCAATCCGCAGTTCACTCTGCGACTGAACGAAGTGACCACACCCGCGGCACGCCCGGGCCAGCAGGCGTTCTCGCTGTTCTTTACAGGCGATGCCTCGTTCACGCTGCGGCAGGGCACGTACTTCCTGCAGCACGACACGCTGCCCGAACAGGCGATCTTTCTGGTACCGGTCGAACGCAGTGCCGACGGCTTCCGGTACCAAGCCTGCTTCAACCTCAGCTGAGGCACCGCATGCCCGTCTTCCGCATTGACCGGCCCGGCACCACGCTGCGCCCCCTGACCGACGCAGACCAGCCCTTCCTCCTGCACCTCTACGGCACCACCCGCGAGGCCGAACTTCAGGCGACCGGCTGGACCGATGAACAGAAAGCGCAGTTCGTCCGGATGCAGTTCGATGCGCAGCAACGGGCGTACTTTGCCTATCCCGACGCGGAGTTCTTCGTGATCGAGCAGGACGGCATACCCGCCGGGCGGATCTATCTGCAGCACCGCCGGGAAGCCCTGCTGATCATCGATATCTCGCTGGTGCCGGAGCAGTGCGGTTCGGGCATCGGCAGCGCGGTGATTTCTGCTGTGTTTGCGCAGGCCTGCGCTTCAGGAAAACGCGTGCAGATTCATGTGGAGCGCTTCAACCCCGCTCAGCGTTTGTATCAGCGAATGGGGTTTCGGCTGGTGGAGGACAAGGGCGTGTATCTGTTTCTCGAGTGGGATGGCGCCGCCAGGCAAGCGGCAACCGTATAGAAATCACCCTCCACCCACCCCCAGCACCAGTGGTCTACCATGGCCCACACAACCAAAAGCACCACGCCAGGAGACTCCCAATGCCCACCGAGGCCACCCACCGCGTCTTCAACCAGGTCTCGGACCTGACCGGCTTCAACCCCTTGACGTCCGACACCACGTTGCAAAGCGCACTCGAACGCCTGGGCGGCGGCTGGAACGCCAGCGCGCTGCAAGCCTTCGGTGATCAGCTCGGCGCCCCCGAGACGCTGCGGTGGGCTGCCGAGGCCAACACATACCACCCCGAACTCCACACCCACAGCCGCACCGGCGAGCGCATCGACGCCATCCGCTTCGACCCCGCCTGGCATGCGCTGCTCGGTTTGATGCGCAGCCAGGGGCTGCAGGCGTTGCCCTTTGCCGAGCCGCGCGCGGGCGCATGGGCCGCCCGCACGGCGGGCTATTACATGCAGGCGCAGATCGAATCCGGCACGCTGTGCCCGGCGACGATGACGTTCGCGAGCATTCCCGTGCTGCAGAAAGAGACCGCGCTGTTTGCCGAACTGGGCCCCCGCCTCTACGCCCGCGAACACGATGCACGCGATCTGCCGTGGCGCCAGAAGACCGCCATCCTCGTCGGCATGGGGATGACCGAAAAGCAGGGCGGCTCCGATGTGCGCAGCAACACCACGGTGGCAACGCCCCTGCGCGGCGAGGGCCGTGGCGCCACATACGCGATCACGGGGCACAAGTGGTTCTTCTCTGCGCCGATGTGCGATGCACACCTGGTGGTCGCGCGCATGGGCGCGGAAGACGGACCGCTGTCGTGCTTCTTCGTGCCGCGCTTTCGCGACGATGGCAGCAAGAACCCAATCCAGATCCAGCGCCTGAAAGACAAGCTCGGCAACCGTTCCAACGCCAGCTGCGAAGTGGAGTTCCGCGGCGCAGAGGGCATCCTCATTGGCGAGGAAGGGCGCGGCATTCCGACCATCATCGAGATGGCCACGCATACGCGGCTGGATTGCGTGATCGGCAGCGCGGCCATCCTGCGCCACGCGCTGATGCAGGCGCTGCACCACGCACGGCATCGCATGGCCTTCGGCCGCCTGCTGGCTGATCAACCGCTCATGCGCAACGTGCTGGCCGACCTCGCGCTCGAATCGCAAGCCGCGACCTTGCTGATGATGGAACTGGGCAGCGCGTTCGAGCGCGCAGACGTCGATCCGCTGGCCGCGGCATGGAAGCGCATCGTCACGCCCGCCGCCAAGTTCTGGGTCTGCAAGCGCGCCATTGAGGCCACCGGCGAGGCGATGGAAGTCTGGGGCGGCAACGGCTATGTGGAAGAAGGCCCGATGGCGCGCCTGTACCGTGAAGCGCCGGTCAACTCCATCTGGGAGGGCTCGGGCAACGTGATGTGCCTGGACGTGCTGCGCGCCATCGCCCGCACGCCGGACGACGCACTGCGCCTGATGCACGACATTGGCGAGCGCGCGCAGGGCCACCGTGCCGTGCGCGCAGAGCTGGCGGCGCTGCAGGCGATGCTGCACCAGCCCGGCGACATTCAGGAGACGTCTGCCCGCCGCATCGCGCAGGGGCTGGCGCTCACCGCACAGGCCGCCCTGATGCTGGCCCATGCCCACCCCGACGACGCCGAGCGCTTCATCGCCAGCCGCTTCCATCATCAGCATGGCCGCGTGTTCGGCACGCTCGACGGACATGCGCAGGAGCTGGGTGCGGTGCTGCAACGCGCGTGGCCCGTATGAAGATTCTGTGAAGAGAAACGCGGGAAGGCCGGCGTGAAAGCGGGATGAAAGACCACATCGCCTAGGGTAGGGGAGCCGCGCGAGCGCGCCGGCACCAGAAAAATAACCAGACAGGAGACATTCCGTGCCGCACCCGACCCGCGCATTGCTCGCGGCCGGCCTGGCGTTGTGCGCTTTCCAGGCGTTGGCTGCATCCCCCGTGCTTGACCGCATCCGCGATACCGGCGCCGTCCGGCTGGCGTATCGCGAGAACTCCGTACCGTTCTCCTATGTCGATGGCGGCAAGCCGGTGGGGTATTCGATCGACCTCTGCGCGCGGCTGGTCGACGCGATCAAGGTGGCGGTCAAGCGGCCGGACCTGAAGGTGCAGTACGTGCCCGTGACGCCAGCCACGCGCATCGCCGCCATCACCGAGGGCCGCGCAGACCTCGAATGCGGTTCGACCAACAACACGCGCGAGCGCCGCGAGAAGGTAGCGTTCACTATCCCGCATTACATTGCCAGCAGCCGCATGCTGGTGAAGACCAGTTCGGGCATCCACCGCTGGGAAGATCTCAACAACAAAACGGTGGTCTCCACGCGCGGCAGCACGAACGGCGGGCAGATCCGCGCGATGGCCGACGCGCGCGTGCTCAAGGTCAACGTGGTGGAGGCCCGCGACCACGCTGAAGCCTTCGGCATGGTGGCGGCCGGCAAGGCCGATGCGTTTGCGATGGACGATGTGCTGCTCTATGGCTTCCGGGCGACGTCGCCCAACCCGGCGGACTACGCGGTCGTCGGCAGCAACCTGGCTGTGGCGCCGTACGCGATCATGCTCGGCAAGGACGACGCCGAGTTCAAGAAGGTGATCGACCTGGCGATGTCACGCACGATCCTCGATGGCGAGGCGGAAAAGCTCTACAAGAAGTGGTTCCAGCAGCCCATTCCGCCAAATGGCGTGAAGCTGGAGATCCCGATGAGCTTCCTGCTGCGCGACTCGTTCAAGTTCCCCACCGACAAGGTGGCGGACTAGCGCAACGCTTATCAACCATGCACCGAGAAGGTGCTTGAGGGTATACCCGCATTCAGCGCATAATGCGCGCCCATGGCGGCGCGTGACATTGCTTCACGTTTTGGCATTCCCGGGGGGAGTGACGGCGCGCCCCAGCCAATGCTGCGCAGCCGGGCGGATATCGCCCGGCAATCGATTGCGCGCACGGCCGCGTCGATAGGGCCCCGATGCGGTCGGCTGGCCACTAGAAGCCCGAACCTCTCCTAGGACCTTTGACGATGCCGTTCGCTGCGCGCACGTGGCTGCTGGCCGCGCTTGCCATTCCTGCTGCTGTTTCCACCGCTGTCTTCCCGTCCAACGCCGTTGCCGCCACCCCGACGCTCGATCGCATCCGCGATTCGGGCACGGTGCACGTGGCGTATCGGGAAGACTCGATTCCGTTTTCGTACCTCGATGGCACCAAGCCTGTCGGCTACACGATCGATATCTGCTCGCGCCTGATCGATACGATCAAGACCTCGCTCAAGCGCCCGGACCTGAAGGTGCAATACGTGCCGGTGACCGCCGCCACGCGTATGGACGTGGTCGCTTCGGGCAAGGCCGACCTGGAATGCGGCTCGACCAACAACTCGCGCGAGCGCCGTGAGAAGGTCGCCTTCACCATTCCGCACTACATCACCAAGGGCCGCATGCTGGTAAAGGCTGGCTCGCCGATCCAGCAATGGGAAGATCTGAACGGCAAGACGGTGGTGGCCGCGCGCGGATCGACCAATGCCGACCTCGCACGCAAGCTCAACGAGACGGGCATGACGATGCACGTGGTGGACGCCAACGACCTGCGCAGCGCCTTCGCCATGCTGGCCGATGGCCGCGCCAATGCATTTGCCGGTGACGACATCCTGCTCTCGGGCATGCGCGCCACCGCGAAGAACCCGGCTGACTACCGCCTGACGGGCAAGACGCAGCTTGTGTCGTCGTACGCGATCATGCTGAGCAAGCAGGACCCGGAGTTCAAGAAGCTGATCGACCAGTCGATGACGCGGCTGATTGTCGATGGCGAGGTGCCGAAGCTCTACAAGAAGTGGTTTCAGCAGCCGATTCCGCCGAATGGGGTGAATCTGGAGGTGCCGATGAGTTATTTGCTGCGGGATTCGTTTAATACGCCTACGGATAGTGCTGGCAACTAATGCTGGCGGCTGTTTTGTCCCCCCGGGGTGGGTGTTTGTGGTCCATCCCTGGTTTCATCCCCTGCCGGGGCTGACTCACTTTCTTTGTCTTGCCAAAGAAAGTATGCAAAGAAAGGCGCGCCCGAGATGGCGACTTCTCCTTGAATTTCCATGACCGTGCGGGGAAGGAGGCAAACTCGCTTCGCTCAAACAGGCCTCCTTCCTTTTCCTCTCTGCAACAGAAATTCAAGGCGCCATCTAGGGCTCCAACGGCCACACCGTCGGTGTGCGGAGGGCGACGCTGCGGTTCATCGCCCTGGTCGTTTTTAGTGCACCTCGGCCGGTGCTGCTTGCGCCGGGATGCTGCTCACCACATTCAGCGTCGGGCGTCCGCCTTGGCGCATGAGGTCGGCAGCGCGCTCGGCGATCATGATGATGGGGGCGTTGGTGTTGCCGCCGATCAGCGTGGGCATGACCGAGCCGTCGATCACGCGCAGGCCCGTGAGGCCGCGCACGCGCAGTTCCGGGTCGACCACGGCCATGGCGTCGTCCGCACTGCCCATCTTGCAGGTGCCGACGGGGTGGTAGATGGTGTCGGCGTGCTGGCGGATCAGCGCACGCACGGCTTCGTCGTCGGAGCCATCGCCGCGGATGTTCCCGGAATACAACTCACGCCCGCCTAGATCGGCCAGCGGCCGTTGCGCGAAGATGCTCTTCACGGCGCGGAAGCCGGCAAGCATGCCGTTCATGTCGTCCGGGTCGGATAGGAAACGCGGATCGATCAGCGGTGCCTCACGCGTGTCGGCGGTGGCCAGGCGCACTTCACCACGGCTCTTTGGGCGCAGCACGCACACGTGGCATGAATAGCCGTGGCCGTAGTTGAACGTGCGGTTATGGTTGTCGGCCATGGCCACCACGAAGTGCAGTTGCAGATCGGGATCGGCCAGATCGGGCCGGCTCTTGATGAAGCCGCCGGCTTCGGCAAAGTTGGTCGTCAGCATGCCGCGACGCTCGCGCCGGTAGCGCAGTATCTGGCCCAGCATGTGGGCGCTGCCGCGCGCGGAATAGCCGATCAAATCCAGGTTGAAGACTTTCTTGTGCAGGATGATGTCGAGGTGGTCCTGCAGGTTCTGACCGACGCCGGGCAGGTCGTGCACGACGGGAATGCCGAGCGAGCGCAGATGCTCCGCCGGGCCCACGCCCGAGGCCATCAGCAACTGCGGCGACCCGAACGCCCCTGATGAGACGATCACCTCGCGACGTGCGCGCAGCGTTTCAGTGCGCCCGCCGCGCTCCACCGTCACGCCTGCCGCGCGCTTGCCCTCGAAGACGATGCGCAGCGCCTGTGTGTCGGGCATCACCGTGAGTTGGCGGCGGTTGCGGCTGAAGGTGGCGTCTGCCTTGTCCCCGCCATGCAGATAGGCGCGCGCGGCGTTCCAGCGCTCGCCGTTGTATTGCGTGACCTGGTATGAGCCGACGCCTTCCTGGTCGGGACCGTTGAAATCGTTGTTGCGGCGGTAGCCTGCTGCCACGCCGGCATCGACAAAGCGTTGTGCGATGGGGTTGCCGGTGCGCAGGTCGCTTACGTGCAGCGGGCCGGTGCCGCCGTGCAGCGCGTCGTCATCGCGGCCAGCAAAGCGTTCGTTGCCTTCGGAGCGCTTGAAGTAGGGCAGCACATCGCTCCAACTCCAGCCGGTGCAGCCAAGTGCCGCCCAGTGGTTGTAGTCGCTGGGCGTGCCACGGATGTAGATCATCGCGTTGAGCGACGAGCTGCCGCCCAGCCCCCGCCCGCGCGGCTGATAGCCCTGACGCCCGCCCAGCCCCGCTTGCGGCACGGTCTGAAATCCATAGTTGCGTTTGTTCTTGAACGGCAGCGACGCCGCGCATCCGGCTGGCACCCATACCGAGAGGTGATGGTCGTGCGGCCCGGCCTCCAGCAGCGCGACGGTCACGTCGGGGTCTTCGGTCAGCCGGCTGGCAAGCGCGCAACCGGCTGAGCCTGCGCCGACGATGACGTAGTCGAAAGTGAGCGCGGATGTCTGCGATTCGGTGGCCATGGGTGTCTCCGGATGGTTTTCTAATGGGCGAGCGACGCCGCCGGCTTATTGCCGGTCACGAGTTCACATCCTAGGCGTGCCGGGTTGTTTCAAACGACCGGGCTTACCCGCATTAGAGGCATCGTTCGATGTCATGCAACAAAGCGGTGGGAGGCCGCACCCAAACCCTTTAGCTGACGCCAACAGCGGGATATTGCATTGCAGCAATTCAGGGCCGGCACACGGTTGCGCGCGCCCACGGCCCCTCGCGCTGTACCTCTTCGAGCGCAACGGCGCCACGGTCGACCGCGTGATGGCCGGCACGATTGCCGGCGGCGTGTGCATCAACGAGACGCTGCTGCACGTAGCGCAGGACGACCTACCCTTTGGCGGCGTGGGCGCCAGCGGCATGGGCGCGTACCACGGCATCCACGGGTTCGAGCGGTTCTCGAAGATGAAGCCGGTGTTCCGGCAATCGGCCATCAACGGGCTGGGCCTGTTCCGTGCCCCGTACGGCAAGACGTTTGAGGCGATGATGAAGCTCTTGGTGCGCTGATCGACGGGCACCCGATCACGGCTGCCACATCGGCACGATCGAGACGGCCAGCAGCATGCCCAGCACCGCATTGAGCACACGCCACTGGCGCGGCGTCTTCAACAGCCGCGCCAGCACGATCCCGGCCGCGCACCACAGCGACAGCGACGCCAGCGCGGCCAACCCAAAGGTCGCGCCCAGCAGCGCCGCCAACTGCAGCGGGCCGCTGGCCAGCATCGCAAATGAAGCCGCCGCGCCCAGCGCCATTGCCCAGCCCTTGGGGTTCAGCCACAGCAGGCAGGCGCCGCCAAACAGCGTGGTCGGCACCGTGGCGGCGGCATTGAGATTGGGCGGACCGCTGCGCGCCACTTTCCACGCCAGCCACAGCAGATAGGCCGAACCCGCCCCCTTCATCACCAGCAGCAGCCCCGGCGCAGCCATCAGCAACCCGGCCAAGCCCGCTGCCGCACCCGCGGCCAACGAAGCCAGCCCGACGGCAATGCCCACCATGAGCGGAATCGAGCGCCGAAACCCGAATTGCGACCCGGAGGCTGTCGCCAGCGTCGTCGCCCCGCCCGGCGACACGGTAGACACCACGGCAAACAACACCAGCGGCGCGATGGAGGAAAACGCTTCGACGGCCATAGTCGGCACTCTCGGGTGGTGACGGATGGCCCACTGTAGAGCGCGCAAAACCATTAGCAAATCGAAGGTTTTTGATGCAGTCCATTAGCATCTAGAATGCCGCGATGGCCAAGAACCTCGACATCACCCTCGTGCGCACCTTCATTGCCGTGGCGGAAAACGCCAGCATGACGGTGGCCGCCAACGCGCTGCACCTCACGCAGGGCGCCGTCAGCCAACAGATCAAGCGCCTCGAAGACGCCTTCGAATGCCGCCTGTTCGAGCGCGACGGCCGGCGGCTGGAACTCACCCACGCGGGTGAACGCTTCCTCGGCCGCGCCAAACGCCTGCTCGCGCTCAACGACGAAATCTGGGCCGACATGGCCGCCCGCCCGCTGCAGGGCCCGGTGCGCCTGGGCGTGCCTTACGACCTCGTGGGCACCGTCTTCCCGCCGATCTTCAAGGCGTTTACCGAGGCGTGGCCGTCGGTGGAGTTGACCATCGTGTGCGGCACCTCGCCCGAGCTGGCGGAGGGCATTGCGCGCGGCGAGCTGGACGTCGCCGTGGTCGAAGCCCCGGTGGATGAAGCCACGGGCGAATGCCTGTGCGTGGAGCGTCTGGTGTGGGTTGGCCCGCGCGGCGGCAACGTGCATGCGAAACGGCCGCTGCCCCTGTCGATGGTGGATGAGAGCTGCGCCTTCCGCGCCCGCGTGCTGAAAGCCCTGGGCGAGCACGGCATCGAATGGCGCACGGTGTTCGAGAGCGGCAACATTGAAGCGACCACCGCCACGGTGCGCACCGGGCTGGCCGTCACGGCATGGCTGACGCCGACGGTGCCGGCGGACCTGGACATCCTCGGGCCTGAAGCTGGCCTGCCTGAACTGCCGATGTTTGCGATCAGCCTGCTGTTGCCCGCGCAAGGTGCGAGCGCGGCGGCGCTGGCGTTGGCCCAGTGCGTGCGCGACGGTTTCTCTACGCGGCAGCGCGTGGCGGAGCGGCGCGCCGCCTGACCCGTGGCCGGCGGTTACAGCCCGCCGCCTTCGATCTGCACGCGCCCGTTCGGCGTATCGAGCACAAGCGTCAATGCCGGCCGCGCCGCCTCGGTCAATTCGACGTATCGGTTCTCCGGTTCGGAAGCATCCCAACCCAGCCCCTGAAGCTTTGTGCGGATGGCCGCCATCTCCGGATGTGCGAGTTGGAATTGGTTCAGGCGCAGCCCAACATCCTGCATCCGGTCGACTGGGCTTTGGCCGCCGGCCCAGTCGATGAGTGCGGGCCAGCAACCGCCCGCTTCCGCTTCACCGTCCTTGCGGTGGAAGAAGTGCCACCGCAAATCGCCACGGGACACCTCAAGCAATTCGTGCTGCGGGGCAGCCTTAACGTTGCGCGCCAGATCGGGAACGCTGGCAACCCAGCCGAACAGTTGGGGCGCATCTTTCAGCTTGCCTTCCTGCATCAGGCGGTCCAGTGCAAACCAGCGCGTCCTGTTGGGCGGCGGCGCCTCGGGGTCGATGGCGATGAACTCCAGAAAGACGCCGGGCGCGACGCGTGTGACCAAGTTGTGCGTGCCCATCAAGGGATGCTTGCCGCCTGCAGGCAGCGCGACGCCAAACAACTGCGACGCATACGCCTGCGCCTGGTCGAGGGATTGCGCGACGAACGCAATGTGATCGAGCTTCAAAATGGCTCCCGCTATATCGGTCTGAAACCGGAGCGCCCAGCATGCCACAGCGCATTCCACGGCGTTGCTGCGTGGTGCCGGCATCCCCGCCCGTCTCGGGGATGGGTCCAACTGTTCTTATGCGGCGGAAACCCGCCGGCGCTCAATGGCGGCCAACACCTCCCACGTGTGCGGATCCACGTCGCTTCCCCCGAGCGACATCGACAGATACACGTCGATGGCATCGATAAAGCCTTTCACGAATGCCGGTGGATACGCGTGTTCCGAAAAGTACGTGAGCTGCTCGCGCAGCCTGCCGGGCCGGCAATGCCCAGGGTCGCGCATGACGCTGTGCGTGCGGCACAGAAACGCGCGTGCCGAGACCGCACCGTCAAGGTAGATGCGGTTTTGGGTCAGAGACATGCGGCACCTCCCGGTTGCGTGGGGTGCACGCAGCGCCAAGGGGGAGGAGAGGGGTAAGACGCGGGGCGATGCCCGCCGGATGCGGTAGCCATGTGGCCTCCGGGGATAGGTCGAGGGAGGCTCGCCGCTCGCTGCGAAACGAGGGTGGCGGGCCTGACAACAGGGTTCGCAGACCGGCCTCCTATCCCAGCATTGCCGGCAGACCCGAAGGTCTCCCTGCCCGGCCCGCCATGAAAAGCATAGGCGTGCACAAGCACCGGACATGAAAACGCCGCGCGGAGGCGGCTGTCCGTCTGGGAAAAAAGGGAGGAAATGGGCTGCGAAACCCGGTCACCGTTGGTGCGGTGACGGTGGGGATTATAGCGATCGGATACATCCATCCTATTCGTAATATTTCGCCAAATCCCGCATGGCGCTTCGTTCGGCCAAGAGAATCCTTGAGGACTAACACCCACGAGGAGGCTGACTTGAGGCGCAACTTTCTGAAGAAGGGCGATGGATCAACCGCCGGAGCTGAAGTGCTTGAAGGCGAGGAAACCTGCACGCACAACGGTACCGCGCTGACATTCATTGGGGCCAAGGTCTATTGCTACGCATGCAAGACCGTTGGCTTGATCGCTGCACAAGGGCCGCGATGGCCCGATTTCATGATGGAGAAAGAGCAGGCACTTGAAGGGGATATCTGCATCTGCAAGTGCCAGCCCCCACCCATCATGATTGCGTCTCAAAACGACAGCTTCCAGAGTTTTGAGCACCATGAGCTTGCTGCACTGGGATTCGGTGAAAGCAGCAACCCTTTGCGTACTGCGCTGTCGGCTACAAGGCACTTCAATGCCTGTTCTTCGTACGACGAACAGACGCATCTCGTGTCCCCCGGCGTTGAGGGCATCCCGTACTACATCGAAACCGCAGACGGCCGCGCTTTTTCTGGGTGCGTACCCGCAAATGGATTGCTGCCGCGAATTGATACGCAAGGTGACGAGCCATACACAGTGCTCTGGGGCGACGAGGCACTGGCAATGCAAGCGGGGGAATCGGCATGACGGCAGCGCAACGCAAACCGCTCAAACAAAAGGCGCAGGTTCGGACCAATACAACGCGGGGCTCAGTGTGCCGAATAGACGCGCCGGCGGTGACGTTTGCGGACTTATGGGACAACTACGTCACGGGCGATCCCTATGCTGACCCCACTGGAGCCTACAAAAATCAGTGCGCAATCCGCATGAGCGCAACCTTGCATCGCATTGGTATAGAGATGAAATCGTTCTCAGAGAAGGTGATAAAACCCCCACCCGGCAAAGACACCATCGGGCGTATCTTGCTAAAAGGAAAAGCCACGGCAACGCGGGCTGATGAAATGGCCATATGGCTGAATCTGCAACCGTTCTGTGGCTTGCCTAAAAGACCGCAGGACGTGACGAGCAAGGACTGGGAGATGAAGGTGAAGGGACGTACCGGCATCATCTTCTTCGGGGAATATTGGACTCGCGATGGCGAATCATCGGATCGCGCTAGTGGTGGTCACATCGATCTCTGGAATAAAGACACGTTGACGCCTTCCTCGACGTCCTTTTTTCGATTCAGGCTTGGCTTCAATAGTCTTTGGTATTCGGACTTGCGGAACTCCAAGAAAATTCTCTTCTGGGAGATCAAGTGAAGGCTCTCATAACTGCAGTACTTGGTTCTTTTTTTGGGGCCGCAATTGGCATCGTCTTATCGCTGCCCTTCATGCACTTCATTCCCGTGTGCGGAGAGGACTGCGCCGCAAGGCGGCTAGGGTTGCTACTTTCCTGTGCGTTAGTGGGTGCCATCTTGCTGTGCGCGACTTGCCTTACGTTGCGACTCAAGCGAAGCCGTACTGCCATCTGGACCTTCGTCCTTGGCGCTGAACTCATCATCACTCTCGTGGTGGCGATGAGCGCTTACATCTATCAGTTGCGAGAAGAGAACGCATACCTCTACAGCATCCGTGAGATACAACCGGAGTCGGATTTCTACCTAACTGTCGTCGCCAAAGAAGATGTGCAGGCATATGCGTTCCATGCCCCTGCGAATCGGGAGCAGTCGATTCTCATTAAGCAATGGGAACGCTGTACAGCCGGAGGACCAACGGTCGGACGAACCCAAATCCACTGCAGATCGGGGTATGGCTGGGTGGATCGTGCTGTGATGCTCAAAAAATTCGCCTTCGTTCGTGATCCTCGCTTGCGCTATGACCAAAGTGAGGAAGGCTTAAAGTGAGGCGCGTTGGTTTCGCGTTGCTGTTTCTTGCCGTTGGACTGCTCACAACGTGGATGGCGCTAAAGGTCAGCAGCCAGATGTCATACAGGCTGCCTTTCAAACTTGTACCTCGCGCAGGAAGAGGTTGCTATGAAATTGGCCCTTGCTGGCTGCCGTGGTGGGCGATTGTTCCCCTGCTTGGATACTTGCTTGGCCCCACGCTGCTATTTGCCATAACGGGTTGGATTAGCGCCCGTCCCGGCACCAGTGCGCTGCGAGTATGGCTCCGACTATTGGGGCTGGTCATTGCGACAGGCGTGTTCTTCGTGGCTGGATATGCGCTCCAACCCTGAAGATATGCGCTCCAGACAATTGGGTTGAACCATAAGGCTGCAGCGGACTCATCGGTTCGATAAAACAAAAACCCCGCCAACCGGCGGGGTCCCCCAAATCCTTTTGAGCCTGCAAGCAAATCAGGCTTGCGGCGCGGCCCCATCTTCCGGAGCTGCCTCGGCGCCTTCGGCCTTGGCTTCATCCTTCTTTTCGATCATCTCTTCCAGCGCGCCCGCACCCTTGAAACCGGCGACGGCGGCAACCGCCTTGGTCAGCAGGCCGGCATCCGGATCGACTTTCTCGGCGGCTTCAACGGCGGCGACGGCGCCGGCGATCTTGCCCACTTCATCCAACAGTCCCATGGTCACCTCCGCGTGATTGAACGGGAGAGCCATCTTCCCACCGGCAAGCGGCGGAAGTGCAAGCAAAGTTAAAAATTTTCGGCGGGCGTTCGTTTGCGTACAGCGCGCGTCACTCCGCTTCTGCGCCGGCAGGGGTAGCGGTGAGCGCGGCAAGGCGCTGACGGGCGCTATCGGTAATCGGGCTCGATTGGCGCGTGGCAACGTCGATCTGCACAATCACCGATTGCGAGGTGGCGGCGCAGCGGCCATTCTGAAAGATGGCCTGTTCCAGCTTGACCGAGCTGCGGCCGACGCTTGCCACGCGCGTGCCGATCTGCACGGAGCCGGGCCAGAGAATTTCACTACGGAAATCGAGCACGAGCTGCGCGATGACGAACTCGCAGCCGGGCGCGGCCAGCGGGTTGTCGGGCGAGAAGAGCATCTCAACGCGACCCGTCTCCAGGTACGTGGCGAAGACGGCATTGTTGACGTGGCCCTGGCGGTCGGTGTCGCCGTAGCGGAGCTTGTCGGTCGAATGCAGCGGGTAATCGGAAAGGGATGGCGTGGTCGTCATGTAGGGGGGGGCGCGAAGTCTGGGGCAACCTGCGCATTCTGCCTGCCTTCCTGTGCAAACGCTGACAGCGTGACTGCACCACAGCGCTTCCGTTGACTCGTATCAACGCGTTGCTTTCAGCAGCGCTTAAGTTGGAAGCAGACACCGACCGCGCACGGGCGCGGCCGCGGACATGGCAAGGAGGCCACATGAAAACCCTGGTACTGGCGACGGACGGATCGGCCTATTCCGATGCGGCAGCGCGCTGCATTGCCGACAAGACCCTCTTCGGCAGCGATGTGACGGTGCACGTCGTGCACTGCATGCCGGACCTTTCTGGCGATATCAAGTCGCTCGTCGGCAAGGCAGAGGTCGACGCTTGGTACGCGGAGGAAAGCACCGGCGCCATGGCATCGGTCTGCGCGGTCCTGGGTGCGGCTGGCGTGCCATTCGAGCAGCATGCACTGGTGGGTTTTCCGCCCGACCGCATCGTGCATCACGCGCAAAGCGCGGGGGCCGCGGCCATCGTCATGGGCTCACATGGGCGCGGCGTGTTCGTCGAAGCCCTGATGGGCTCGGTGGCAGGCCGGGTGCTGGCCCATGCCGAATGCCCGGTGGTGCTGGTGAAGGCGCCCAAGGCTTGAAGGGGGCGGGAAGCGCGGAGCAGCTCAACTCCGCTGCGCGCTGCGCTACCCCAGCGGCGGTCCGTTGCTGCCGACGATGGGCGCGGCTGAGCGCGCATTGGCACCGCAGGCCGATGCGGCATGGTTTAGGATGAAGGCACCTTTTCGTCACATCCTGGGGGACCCCATGTTGCATCGCCGCCGTCTTGCGCTCGCCTTCGCGGGCGCCGCGCTGTTTGCTGCTGCCACGCCTTCGTTCGCCTATTTCCGTAACGTGCTGGCCAGCACCATCATCGGCTCGATGAGCCCGACGGAGCTGAAGTCGTTCACCAAGGCCATCGGCGATGTGCTGAAGAGCACCGCCGACAACACGCCCGCGCAATGGACCGCGCCGGCCAGAGGCAAGCAACCCGCCATCGACGCGACCATCACGCCGCTGGAATCCAAGACAGACGCAGGGCAATCGTGCCGCCGCCTGCAGAGCGAGCTGGCACGCGGCAGCAGCAAGGAACAGTGGACGGCATGGCTGTGCAAGCAGCCAAGCGGGGAATGGAAGTTGCGGCCGCTGGCGCAGTAAGGCATCGGCCACCGGGCGGCTATGGTTGAGCGAGCCACCAAGACCGGATGGCTCGCCCCCGGCTTCAATCAGCGGGCCGCCGGAAACACCACCGCCAACCCCAGCAGAATCATCGCCATGCCCGCTATTGCAACCGGCGCAAGGCGATGCCCCAGCACCAAATCATCCAGTAGCGCCGTGACCACCGGCACAAGGTAGAACAGGCTCGTCACGTTGACGAGGTTGCCGCGCTGCATGAGCCGGTAGAAGAGCAACTGCGCCCCCACCGACATCACCACGCCCATCCACAGCAAGGCGGCGATGCCGGGCAGGCTGAGCGTGAAAGTCGGTGTTTGCTCGGGCAGCGCCAATGCAAACCCCGCACACAGAACGAGGCTCACCGCGTTCTGCAGCGGCAGCGTATCGATGGGCGACTGGTTCAGCCGCTTCTGGCAGATGGCGCCCACCGTCATGCCAAGGAGGGCGGCCAGCGCATAGCCGAGACCGACCATCGGCACCTGGTGCGTATCGGCTCCGCCCACCACGAGCGATAGGCCGCCCAGTGCCAGCACGAGCCCGGCCATCCGCCGCGCAGACCACGTGCGCTCGGTCACCAGCAGCGTGAGCAGCGGCTGCACGCCAAGCACCGTTGCCAGCAGCCCGGGCGTGAGGCCGCGGTCCAGCGCGAGCAGATAGCAGATCGAATAGCCGCCGGTGAGCAACGCACCGGTGGCGGCCACCTTCAGGCGTGATCCCCGTGCCGGCCACCATTGCCCCCGCCGGAACCTGAGCCCCGCCAGCACCAAAGACGCGAGCGCAAAGCGCCCGACCAGAAACGCGAACGCCGAGACGTGCTGCACCCCGATCTCCGCAAAGATTGCGCCGCTGCTCCACAGCAGCACGAATAGAACCGTCGCGCCGGACCCTACCAGCGCGGCTTGCATGGAACGCATACCACTCACCTGTCGAAAAAGGATGTCGGGTTCCGACGCGCAGGCGAGCGCCTGCCTCGGGCGTGTGCCCGAGCCTGGTTCAGGTCAACCGGAAACGAAGCGGCTGGACGTCAGCCGAGTGCGGGCAGATGTGGCGGCGGCGGCGCGCCGACGTCGTAGCCCGAACAGACGACAGGAGGAGGGAAGGGGCCGGGCCGCACGCACACGTCATCCACGCGGGCGCGAGGGCCGGCGGCGAGGAGGGTGGCGCGAAGTCGGGACATGAAGACGAAGATTCGGAGAATCGAAGAATCAGAATTGGCCGATGGCGTTGGAGCAGCCTATCGGGGTCGCGCGCATAGCGCAAGGTTGGCGCTACTTCAGGTACGACTTGATCACTTGCATCACCGTGTCGAGATCTTCCTGGCGCTGCGCCTCGGCGGGTTCCTTCACGACGTGATCCGTCAGGTGGCCCTCGATGACCGCCGCCATCAGCCCGTTGACCGCGCCGCGAATGGCCGCAATCTGCTGCAGGATGGCCGTGCAATCGCCCTCTTCAGCGAGTTGTTTTTCCAACGCTGCGGCTTGCCCCTGGATACGCCGCACGCGCGCCAGCAGCTTGGCTTTATCGCGGATGGTATGGGCCATGGATCAGGTATCGAGGTGGTGTAAATGATGCGGGAGGGTAGCATCACTATACTAGGGGGGAGTATATTTCGCCTACCCGAATTTATTGACTGCCATCCATGACCGCCTTCACCACCCTGCTACAGCAAGGCAACGCCTGGCTGTTCGTTCCCAGTGCGATCCTGCTGGGTGCGCTTCATGGCCTGGAGCCTGGGCATTCCAAGACGATGATGGCGGCGTTCATTGTTGCGATCCGCGGCACGCTCACGCAGGCGGTGTTGCTGGGGCTGTCGGCCACGGTGTCGCACACGGCGGTGGTGTGGGCAGTAGCCATGGCAGGCCTGTACTTCGGCCGCAACTGGAACGCCGAAACCACCGAACCGTATTTTCAGGTGGTGTCTGCCGTGCTGATCGTGGCCGTGGCAGCGTGGATGATGTGGCGCACCTGGCGCAGTACCCACGCGGCGCACGACCACGACCACGACCATCATCACCATGATCACGATCACGGCCATGACGAGGTTCAGCGCATCGACACCGGCCATGGCGTCGTGCAGTTGGCGATCTTTGAAGACGGCGTTCCGCCGCGCTTCCGGCTGACGCGCGAGGGCACGCGTGGCACCGCTTGGTCGGCCGAGCAGGTGCAGGTTGTGACCGAGCGGCCCGACGGCAGCCTGCAAACCTTCCGCTTCGTCCAGCGCGATGGCTTTCTGGAATCGGAGCAATCCATTCCCGAGCCGCACGCCTTTGTGGCGCGCCTGTCGCTTGGGCACGAACACCATCGGCATGACTATGACGTCACGTTCACCGAGCACGACCACGACCATGGCGGGCTCGATGTGTCCTCTGCCGAATACCAGGACGCCCACGAACGCGCGCACGCCAACGACATCCGCCACCGCTTTGCCAACCGTGAAGTGACCACGGGCCAGATCATCGTGTTCGGGCTCACCGGCGGGCTGATTCCGTGCCCGGCGTCGATCACCGTGCTGCTGTTGTGCCTGCAACTCAAGAAGATCACCTTGGGCGCAGCGCTGGTGCTGTGCTTCAGCATCGGGCTGGCGCTCACGCTGGTGGCGTCTGGCGCGCTGGCGGCGCTGAGCGTGAAACACGTCTCCCGCCGCTGGGGTGGCTTTGGTGAGTTTGCGCGCAAGGCGCCGTACCTCTCGGGCGCGCTGATTGCCCTGGTGGGGCTGTACGTGGGCTGGCAGGGCGTGCACGGGCTGATGCAACTGCCGTAGCAACGTCCACGTTTTTTTCTGCAAGGCTGCATCCACTGCCGCGCGGCCTGCGTATCTGCAGGTACAGGTTGGTGCGGCATGTTTTTCGTCGATGCAGTGTCAGGTTTGCATGCGCACCGCGACCAACCTGTGGGATCCGGGCGGCCACGCTCCGCCAGCGATCCGATGGGATGCCGCCTCCGGCGGCACGTTCACCGCTCGAGGAGTTCACCATGCATACCCGCCGCATTACCCTGGCCTTGCTTGCCACGCTTTCCGCTTCTGCCGCACTGTTCATCGCGCAACCGGCTTCGGCCGCGCAGGCCAAGTACGATCCATACACGCAAGGCGCCGTCGACAAGACGGACCCGTTCACGCAAGGTGCAGACCGTCAGGCTGATACCTACGGCTATCTGTCGTGGAAGTACGATCGCTTCGATCCGTATGCGCAAGGCGCGGATCGGCAAGCCAGCGCACATGATGCGCTCACATGGCGCGGCGATACGCGCTACCCCGGCGGCACGGACGGCGCAAGCGCGTGATTGGCTGCGTATGGCATGAGAGGGGCCCCTAAGAGACACGGCCCCCTCTGCGCCGGCATCACGTCGACGGCGTTGCCCCCTCGACGATCCGGTCGTACAGCGCACGCGCCGCAGGCGACAACTGCGCCGCCTTGCGCGTGACGAGCACCAGCGTGCGCGACACCTCCGGCTCGACCAGTTCCACCGTGCGGATCATCGGATACGCATTCTTCTGAATGGCGAGCCGCGGCACCACCGCCGCGCCCAACCCTTCCGCCACCAAGCCGAGTGCTGTTGAACTGCGCTGCACTTCGTAGAACGAATGCAGCGTGACGCCGCTCGCCTTGAGCGCGCCATCGAGCAGGCTGCGGTTGCCGCTGACCTCGCCGGCAAAGATGAGCGGGTGGGGCTGCAAGGCTTGCCATCGGATGCGGCGGCGCTTGGCCAACGGATGATCGTCGCGGCAGACAAGGACATACGGATCGCTCGTCAGCGGCACGCTCACCAACTCCGGATGCTGGTCGCCCGCAATGCTGATGCCGAACTCGGCCTCACGCCGCAGCACCGCTTGCAGCACAGACGCCGATGCATGGTCGAGAATCTTCACGCGATCGTGCGGGCGGTGCTCGGAGAACGCGCGCAAGATGCGCGGCAGATATTGCACACCCACCGTCGGCACGCACGCGATCGTGATGTCGCCGCGCTGGCTCAGGCCGGTCTCGCGAATCTCCGTGAGCGCATCGGACAGCTCGTTGAGCAGACGCCGCGCCTGCGGCAGGAAGCGTTCACCGATTTCCGTCAGCTCGGTCCGGCGCGTGGTGCGCTCCACCAGCGCGACGCCCAGGAACGCCTCCAACTTGCGCAGGCGCTGCGTGATCGCAGTCTGCGTCACGTGCAGCGTGTCAGCGGCTTGCGTAAAGCTGCCGCACTCCGCAATCGCCACGAATGCCTGCACGCCCAGCGTATCGATTTTCATCAGCGTCGTGAATCAATCTGGAAATTGAATTCATTTTACTGATCGATCAGGAAACCGGACACTCCGCACATCGGCAAACGAAGGAGCGCATCGTGACGACCCCACACGATTGGTACGCGAAACAGTACGTGCAATTTGAGGACGAGCGCACGCGACCCGTCCGGGACCTGCTGGCCGCAGTGCCGCCTACGCCCATCCATATCGCCATCGACATCGGCTGCGGTCCGGGCAATTCGACGGAAGCGCTGATGGCGCGTGCGCCCGCCGCAGCCATTCGCGGCACCGACGCCTCGCCCGACATGATCCAAGCCGCACGCAAGCGCCTGCCCGACGTGCGCTTCGATGTCGCCGACATTGCTGCGTGGGATGAGCCCGGCGCGTACGACCTGATCCTCGCCAATGCGGTGCTGCAATGGCTGCCGTCGCATGAAACGCTGTTTCCGAAGCTCATCGGCAAGCTGGCGGCCGGTGGCCACCTGGCTGTGCAGATGCCGGACAACCTCGATGAGCCGGCGCACCGCCTGATGCGCGAAGTGGCCGCTACGGGGCCGTGGGCCGGCAAGCTCACGGGTGTGGAGCGCACGGAGCGCTTCGATGCGCGCCGCTATTACGCAATGCTGTCGCCGCTGTGCGCGCGCGTCGACGTATGGCGCACCACGTACATGCACCCGCTGCAAGGCGGGGCGGATGCGGTGGTCGAATGGTTCAAGGGCAGCGCGTTGCGGCCGTTCCTGGCAGCGTTGAGCGAGGATGAGCGCCCCGCGTTCCTCACGCGCTATCGAGACGCGATCGCCCAGGCGTATCCGGCCCTCGACGACGGCACGGTGTTGCTGCCATTTCCGCGCCTGTTCATCGTGGCCACGCGCAAGTAGCTGGAGTTTCAGAAACAGAAACGCCAGCCACGAAAAAAGCCCGCTGATGCTGCCGCGGGCTTTTTTTGTCCGACCGCTGCGACGCTTAGCGCGCCGGGTTCAGGGTCAGGTTCATGTGACGGTTCACATCCTTGTACAGCAGGTAACGGAAGCGGCCCGGGCCACCCGAATAGCAGGCTTGCGGGCAGAACGCGCGCAGCCACATGAAATCGCCGGCTTCGACCTCGACCCAGTCCTGGTTCAGGCGATAGACAGCCTTGCCTTCGAGCACATACAGGCCGTGTTCCATCACATGGGTTTCGGCAAACGGAATCACGCCGCCCGGCTCGAACGTCACGATGTTCACGTGCATGTCGTGGCGCATGTCGCTCATGTCGACAAAGCGCGTCGTCACCCAGGCGCCGTTGGTGCCCGGCATCGGGATCGGCTCGACATCCTGTTCGTTGGTGACGAAGGCTTCCGGCAAGGGAATGCCATCCACGACCTGGTAGTGCTTGCGGATCCAGTGGAAGCGCACCGCGGCATCGCTGAGGTTGTGCAGCGTCCAGTCGGCGCCCGGGGGAATGAACGCGTACCCGCCCGGCGTGAGCGTGTGCTTCTTGCCCTGCAGCGTCAGCTCGGCTTGGCCTTCAACAACGAACAGCACGGCTTCGGCGTTCTTGTCCTGCTCGGGCTTGTCGCTGCCGCCGCCCGGGTTCACTTCAACGATGTACTGCGAGAAGGTCTCGGCAAAGCCCGAGAGCGGGCGGGCGATCACCCACAGGCGCGTGTTGGTCCAGAACGGCAGCCAGCTCGTGACGATGTCGCGCATCACCCCTTTGGGGATCACCGCGTACGCCTCGGTGAACATCGCGCGATCGGTCAGCAGATCCGTCTGCGGCGGATGGCCGCCATGCGGCGCGTAATACGTGGTCTTAGACATATTGCATTCAGGCAATGGGTTGGTCCGGCCCCGGGCGCAAACAGCATCGGGCGGTTCGTACACGGGCGGCGTTGACGATAGCGAAGTCACTCACAATCGACCAATTAAATGTTGCGATGACTTCCATTCGATTTGCCACTACCCACTGGCCCCTGCGGTGCGCAGATCAGCGCGCCAGCATCAGGTCCAAGTTCTGGACCGCCGCGCCTGAGGCGCCTTTGCCGAGGTTGTCGAACACCGCCGTGAGCAAGACCTGACCGTGGCCATTGGCGAACACACCCAGACGCATGTCGTTGGTGCCGTTGAGCGCCTGGGGATCCAGATGCGGCAAGGCCGAAGACACCTGCAGCGGCATCACCTCCACATGCCGCGCACCAGCGTAGTGGTCGGTCAGACACGCGTGCAGCGCGGCCGCATCAACGCCGGTGTTGAGCAGGCGCAGTTCCAACGGCACCGTCAACACGATGCCCTGGCGATATGCGCCGTAGGCCGGGACGAACATCGGCCGCTGCGTGAGCCCCGCATGCAACTGGATCTCCGGCGTGTGCTTGTGTGCCAGGCCCAGCCCATACACCTGGAACGGCAATGCATGCGCTGCTTCCGGCCCCTCGTAGGTTTCCACCGCGGCGCGGCCACCCCCCGAATAGCCGGACACGGCATGAATGCTGGTCGGGTAATCCGCCGGCACGAGGCCCGCCTGCACGAGCGGGCGCAGCAGCCCAATCGCGCCGGTCGGATAGCAGCCCGGGTTGGTCACGTGCGACGCTGCGGCAACGCGATCGGCTTGCGCTTCGTTCATCTCCGGAAAGCCATACACCCAGCCCGGCGTGGTGCGATGCGCGGAGCTGGCGTCGATCACACGCACGCCCGGGTTGACGATGGCCGCCACCGCCTCGCGCGCAGCCGCATCGGGCAGGCACAGGATGGCGATATCGCAGGCGTTGATGGCCTCGGCGCGGCGTTGCGCATCTTTGCGCGCGGCGGCGGGTAGCGTCAGCAGTTTCAGGTCTTGCCGCTCCACACGGCCGCGCAGCCGCTCGTGAATCTGCAGGCCGGTGGTGCCTTGGTCGCCATCAATGAAGACGAGGGGAGTGGACATGACGGGGCGCTCCAGTGGAAAGAGAGTAGTGGCAAATGCGAACCCCCATCTTCGAGCGGCACCTAGAATATGAAAAGTTGAATTTCCCAACCATCACATTCAGCTTTTCTGAATCATGCGAGAAATCAGTCTGGACCGCCTGCGCACCCTCGTGGAAGTGGCCGGCCGCGGCTCGTTTGCCGACGCGGCTCGGGCCCTGCATCTCGCGGCGCCCACGGTCAGCCTGCACATCGCCGAGCTGGAAGACCGCGTGGGCGCGCAACTTCTCTCACGCAAGCGCGGGCAGGTGCAGCCCACCGCCATTGGCGAGGTGATGGTGGACCGCGCCCGCAAGCTGCTCGCCGATGCCGAACAGGCGCTGGACGATATCCAACGGCAAGTGCAGGGCCTGAGCGGGCGCGTGCGGCTGGGCGCTTCCACCGGGGCGATCGCACATCTGCTGCCACAGGCGTTGGACGTGCTGCGGCAAGACCACCCCGCCATCGACGTGCAGGTGGCGGTGCTCACCTCACAGGAAACGCTGGTGGGGCTCGCCGATGGGGCCTTGGATATTGGCCTGGTGGCGCTGCCGCAATCGCAGGTGGCCGGCCTCGCCATCAAACCGTGGCGGCGCGACCCAGTCATGGCGTTCCTGCCGGCGCACTGGACGAGCCCGGCGCGCATCACGCCCGCGTGGCTGTCTGCACAACCGCTGATCCTGAACGACGCCACCACACGACTCTCGCGCCAGACGACCGAATGGTTCGCGGCGGGCGGCCATCATCCCGTACCGCGCATCCAGCTCAACTACAACGACGCCATCAAGAGCCTGGTCGCGGCCGGTTATGGTGCAACGCTGCTGCCGCATGAGGCATCGGACGCGCCATCGGATACGCGCATCACCA
The DNA here is from genome assembly GCF_000607165.1 of Ralstonia pickettii. Taxonomy (GTDB): domain Bacteria; phylum Pseudomonadota; class Gammaproteobacteria; order Burkholderiales; family Burkholderiaceae; genus Ralstonia; species Ralstonia holmesii. Next base: position 324,788 of record NZ_JFZG01000008.1, read on the forward strand.
TGCGCCCGCTGCGGCCCGCCTTGTGGCGAGAGCTTGGTATCGCCCACCGGGCCGGTCATGTAGAGCGATCGACACAGCACGTGCTCGACGTGCTTTGGATGCTCCGGGCGAAATAGCGCATTGCACGCCTCGAAATCGTGACGAGGCGCAGAATCCCGCTTGAATAAAGTTTGACTTCTTGTGTCGCGACAACTATCGTAAGATATGTTTTCTGACACAACGCGGCGTGCCTGCCGGCCGATTCCGGCTCCAGCCTGCGCGCGCCGCCGCCTCCCTTTCTTCGCTCGCCCTCATGCCCTTACTTGATTCTTCGCGCGAGCGCCGGTTGCTCTGGCTGCTCGCGCTCACGCAGTTCACCGTCATCATGGATTTCATGGTGATGATGCCGCTTGGTCCGCAGATCATGCATACGTTTGGCATCGGTCCGGCGGCGTTCGCCACGGCGGTGTCGGTGTATTCGCTGTGCTCGGGTGCTTCCGGCCTGCTGGCCGCCACCTATGTCGACCGCTTTGACCGGCGCCGCCTGCTGCTGACCGTCTACGGCCTCTTCACGCTGGCCAACCTGGCCTGCGCGCTGTCGGGCAGCTACGGCATGCTGCTGTTTGCCCGCGCCTTTGCGGGCGTCACGGGCGGCGTGCTCGGGTCGATCATCATGGCCGTGCTGTCAGACGTGGTGCCACCCGCACGGCGCGGCGCCGCCACTGGTGTGGTGATGTCGTCGTTTGCGCTGGCGGCCATGGCGGGCGTGCCCGTGGGCATTGCCATTGGCGCGCACTTCGGCTGGTCGGCGCCGTTCTTCCTGCTGACAGCGCTCACGGTGCTGATCTGGCTGGGCGCACGGCAGACCATTCCGCCGCTGGCCGAACATCTGGCAGGCAAGCGCAGCCAGACGCTGGGCGAGATCCTTTCCGGCCTGTGGCAATTGCTCACCAACCCGCGCCACCTGCGCGCCTTTGTGCTGACTTTCGTGATGATGGGCTCGCACATGATGGTGATTCCGTTCATCTCGCCGGTGCTGGTGGCCAACCACGGGGTGTCGCCAGAAAACCTGTCATGGCTGTATGTGGCCGGCGGCGCGGCGTCGTTCTTCAGCTCGCGCGCCGTGGGCAAGCTGGCCGACCGTTACGGCCGCCGCCGCGTGTTCGTGGGCGCCGCACTGCTGGCGTTCATCCCGGTGCTGGTGATGACGCATCTGCCCGACTGGCCCTTCATCGGCATGCTGCTGTTCTTCCCGTTCTTCATGGTGATCCTCTCCAGCCGTATGGTGCCGATGCAAGCGCTGATGACGACGGTGCCCGCCCCGCAGGTGCGCGGTGCGTTTCTGTCGGCCAACAGCGCTGTGATGTCGGTGGGTACCGGCGTAGGTGCGTGGCTGGGCGGGCTTCTGCTGTCCAGTGGCGCGGGTGGACGCATCGAAGGCTATGGCCTCAACGGCTGGCTGGCCGTGGTGGCGGGGTTGTTCTGCGTGTTCTGGGTGAGCCAGGTGAAGGGATCCGATACGCACGGCGACCCGTCGCTGGGTGCCTCTCCGGCATCCGCCGGAGCGTCCGGTCCGCAAACGGCGCCGCAAGCGCCGCGAGCCGAAAAGGCCTGAGGAGTTATTCGGCTTCCAGCACCATCTTCAGCTTCACCAGGTCACGCTGCACCCATTCGGCATCGGCGTTGAATTGTGCGTCGTCCATGTTCGGTTGCTGAAACAGCGTGAGCGAGACGGTAGTGCCCGCGCCGTTGCGCACCACGCGCAGCGGCACGTAGACGATCGATCCGTCCGGCAGGCGGACCCAGTGATCGGCAATGCCAAATTCATTGGGCGGGCTGAAGCGGATGAACACGCTGCCTTCGTCGCTGTTGGGTGCGGCCTTGGCAATCCACTCGTCGGGTGCCGCGCCCGAACCCTGTGTGCCGGGCGCAAGCCCTTCCGACAGGCCTGTCGCCCAGATCGGGAAGTTCAGCGGCTCGGCCAGGAACGTGGCCACATCATCGAAGTGACGCTCGACATTCACGCTTAGGGTGCGGACGTTGTGCAGCATGTGGCCTCCGTGGGCGGTGCGCGCCGTGCGAGGCAGTATATGCGGCGCTCAGGCGGGCAGCTTGCGAAAGCTGATGGCCAGGCGGTTCCACGTGTTGATGGTGCTGACCAGCAGCGTGAGATCGACCAGCTCGGCATCGGAGAACTGCGCCCGCACGGACTGCCAGACGTCATCCGGCACGCGCGTTTGTGCGACGAGGGTGACGGCTTCCGTCCACGCCAGCGCGGCGCGCTCGCGGTCGGTAAAGAACGGCGTTTCATGCCAGACGGACACGGTAGCCAGGCGGCGGTTGTCTTCACCGCCCTTGCGGGCATCGGCGGTGTGCAGGTCGACGCAATAGGCGCAGCCGTTGATTTGCGAGGCGCGCAGACGCACGAGTTCAGTCAGCGGTTTTTCCAGCGTGCTTTTGGTCAGCGCTTTTTCGAGGCCCATGACCGCCTGGATAGCGGCGGGATTGCTTTGATAGAAGTCGAGGCGGGGTTCCATGAGATGGCTCCTGTGCTTGAGAACTGGAGCCAGTCTAGGCGCCGCAGTGGCACCTTGAAATTGCCAATCCCAGCGAATATCAGGTAGCCAATGTGGCCAGCACTTCCGCCAGCTTGCCGAGGCCCGCGTCGATCTCCGCAACGTTCACATGGCCGTAGCCGATCAGCAACCCGGGCTGCGGCGGCCGCGCCACATGCATCCTGGCTGTGCCGTATAGCCCGACGCCCACGCTCTCCGCCAACTTGACCAGCTCGGCCTCCGCCAACGGCGTTTGCAACTGCGCTGCCATGTGAATGCCCGCCGCCGACGGCACGGGCGCCAGCCACGGTGCCAGCGGGCCACGCAGATGCTGCAGCAGCGCATTGCGGCGTGCCGCGTACTCCTTGTGCATGCGGCGCAGGTACTTGCCGAAATCGCCGTCGAGCATGAACTTGGCCAGCGCCGCCTGCATGAGCGATTCACTGTGCCAGTCGGCCACCTGCTTGGCGTGCCGCAGCGGCGCCACCAACGAAGCGGGTGGCACCACGTAGCCGATGCGCAGCTCCGGAAAGATCGTTTTGGAGAACGTGCCCACGTAAGCCACGCAACCGGCGGCGTCCAGACTCTTGAGCGATTCCATGGGGCGGCCGTCGAAGCGGAATTCACTGTCGTAATCGTCTTCGATGACCAGCGCGTCATGGCGCTGCGCCCAATCGAGCAGTTGCGCTCGGCGCGCCAAGCTCATCGGCATGCCCAACGGAAACTGGTGCGACGGCGTTACGTAGACGAGCTTCGCGTGCTTCGGCAGCGCATCGACGACCAGGCCGTCAGCGTCTACCGGCACCGGCACGACCTTGGCACCCAGCGCCTGCAGCGCAATGCGTGCGGGCGGGTAACCGGGGTCTTCGATCGCCACCGTATCGCCGGGGCGCACGAGCACACGGGCGATCAGGTCGATGGCCTGCTGCGCGCCCTGCGTGACGACAATATCGCCCCACGCACACACCACCGCGCGGCTGAATGCGAGATAGCGCGAAATGGCCAGGCGCAGCGCCTGGTCGCCCGCCGGGTCGTGATAGCCGCCGCGCCCGCGGGCCTGCTGGCGCAGCGCATGCGCAACACAACGCCGCCACACGTCGAACGGGAACAGGCGCTTCTCCGTCACGCCGCCCACAAAGTCGTAGACGAGGTTCGCGCGCGGGAGGGGCAGCACCGCAGGCATGTTGTTCCAGGGCGTGTCGAAGGTGCGTACGGCCGGCGTGGGCGACGCAAGTTGCGCCGCAGGCGAAGCGGCCGGCGTGCGGGTGCGCAACCCTTCGGTGGCTTCGGCCACGAAGGTGCCAGAGCCGGCGCGCGGCTGCAGATAGCCCTCGGCGATGAGGCGTTCGAATACGTCGAGCGTGGTCTTGCGCGACACACCAATCTGCAGCGCAAGGTCGCGCGTGGAGGGCAGACGCTCACCCGGCACGAGCCGGCCATCGAGGATGGCAGTGCGGAGTTGTCGATAGAGCTGGCCGGCAAGGTCGTGCCGGCCATGGATCGTCAAATGGACATCCATCGTGGGCGCAGTGTGCTAAGGGGCTGCGCCATTCTACGGAAGCCGCCGGAGGCGGGAAGGGCAGGGGTGAAGCTCAGCCTTCCCGGCCGTCAGCGCGCGGCGCCATCAGCCACGGCGTGTAGCGCCACAGGTACGCCACGAACGCCGCCACCCACAGCACACTCGCCCCGCCGATCCACACTTCGCGCGGCAAGAAGGCGGGCCCCGCCACGCGCACGACTGCAGCCAGCGCGACGGCTGCGTAGGCGAAATTCTCTGCCCGGCCCGTGCGCAGCATCCGGCCGGTGTGGCCCAGCGCGGTGCGCGTGATCATGGCGATGATGGCACCTCCGATTGCCCCCGCCGTGAGCGCATGCAGCGCGGTGGAACGATCGCCCCAACCGAGCGCTGCGGCGGCCAACATGGCAAAGCCGATGGGCAGAAAGGCATACGCCACATGCAAGATGGAGACGATGGGCGTGCGCAGCGTGCGGCGCGTGTCCCAGCCGGCCCAGCGGACGGCCTGCACGACTGCCGCCGCCGCAAACACGATGGCCGGAACAATGCCTTGAAGCGGCGTCGCCAGCATGACAACGGCCAGCGCCGTCGCCGGCACGATGGCGCGCTCGGCCCACACCACGCGGCGCACGTGTGCACCAGGAACGGCGTTGGACGTGAACATCGGGATGACGCGCCCGCCAATGACCGTGACGAACAGGCAGACCAGCCCGGCGGCCGCATCGAGGCAGCGCAATGCGGCCAGCGGCGCCTCCAGTGCCAGCGCCGCATGGAACGCGGCGTTGATGGCACCGAGCACCAGCAACGCGATCGCCAAGCCGTAGTTGCGTGCGCTTTTTGCGCGCCGCAGGACGCGAAGGAACGCCACGCCGCACGCCGGCAGGAACGCCACATCCGCCGCCACGGCCAGCGGCACGGGACCCGTCCACATCAGCACACGCGCCGCCAGCCACAGCGCAGCCAGCGCAGCGAGTTGCGCGCCTTGTGGCGTCTGCAGGCCCGTCCAGTTCTTGCCCGCGGTGAAGAGGAAACCCACCACCACCGCTGCCGCAAAGCCGAACACCATCTCGTGGGCATGCCAGAACAGCGGCGCCATGGTGGCCGGACCCTGCGCCGACGGCAGCACCCCCAGCAGCAACGCTGCCCACAACGCCATGCCCAGCGCGGCAAACGCGGCTGCGAGCAGGTAGAACGGCCGGAAGCCGAGCGCGAAGACCGCTCGCCCCGTGTAAGGCACGCGGCTTGCCGGGTCGGGCTTGCCGATGGTGAGCAACGGGGCTTGGCGGGGCATGGTGATTTCCGTGGTTCAGGTCAGAGGATGTCGTCCAGCAGATCGGGGCCGAACACTTCGCGGTGGATGCGCTCCGACGGCACGCCGCTGGCGAGCAGCGCCGCGCGCTGCGCCTGCATGAACGGCAGCGGGCCGCAGAGATAGAAGTCCGCTTCCGTGCCGTTGTCGCGCACGAACGTGTCGACCGTCATGCGGCCGGGCTGGGCCGGGCGCTGTGCGAACTCCGCGTCTTCGCCGGACTCCAGGAACACGTGCGCTTCAAACGCCGGCAGCGCTTGTGCGGCACGCTCCAGATCATCGGCATGGGCGACATGCGAGGCCGCACGACCGGCGTGGCTGAAGACGATCTTGCGCGCGCTGTTCTGCTGCGCGAGCGTGTTGAGCGCCGAGATCATGGGTGTGATGCCAACACCGGCCGACATCAGCACGATCGGGTTGTCGGTTGCCAGTTGCGGCACGAAGTCGCCGTAGGGTTGGCTGACCAGCAGGACATCGCCCTCGCGCGCATTGGCGTGCAGCCAGCTCGACACGGTGCCCGCCGGGCGATCGGCATCACCCGCATCGCGCTTGACCGAAATACGCCACGTGCGGCCATTCGGCGCATCCGACAGGCTGTACTGGCGCTGCTGCAGCGCGCCCGGCGCCAGCTCCACTTGCACCGAGATGTATTGACCCGGCAGGAAATCGGCCAGCGGCGCATCACCCACGGCTTCGAGCGTGAGCGAGACCACGTCTTCGGCCTGCTGACGGCGCTCGACAATGCGCACCGGCTGACGATGGTCGGGGCCGCTGCCGGTGTGCTGGTACAGGCGTGCTTCAGCCGCAATCAGCTCGGCCGCGAGCAGCCAATAGGCCTCGTCCCAGGCGGCAAGCAGGTCGGGCGTGGCGGCATCGCCCAGCACTTCGGCAATCGCACCCAGCAGGTGGCGCGCGACGATGGGGTAGTGGCTCGGCTTGATGCCCACAGCGGCATGCTTGTGCACGATGCGGTTGACCACGGGCGCCAGCGCCGCGTTGTTGCCATGGTTGGCGGCGTACGCAAACACTGCCGACGCCAGCGACTGCTGCTGCGACCCATTGGCCTGGTTGCCCATGTTGAACACGTTGGTCAGCTCGGGGTGGCTGGCGAACATGTTGCGATAGAAGGTCTGGGTGATGGTCAAGCCGTGCTCGCGCAGCACAGGAACGCTGGCATCGATATAGGGCTTGGACTTGTCGGACAGCATGCTGGACTCCAAATATGCGTGAAATATGCAACAAATAAGACGGGGGGCGCCGTCACGCTTTGTTCTGGATGGCCTGGTGCTCAGGCAACCGCTTGCATTGGATTCTATTAAACATATATTTGTTATGCAACAAATTGACCTGCGGCAAACCGGCGCACCTTGGAGGCAACTTCCCGATAAGATGTGCCTCTCATGAATGTTTTTATCTGCGGCAAACCCGCACGCCCGCCATGCGACTGACCGACTACACCGACTACGCCCTGCGCACGCTGATCTACGTGGCCGTGCACCCGGACGAACTCGTCACGATCCAGCGCATTGCGGATGCCTTCGACATTCCCAAGAACCACCTCATCAAGATCGTCCAGCAGCTTGGCCAGGACGGCTTCCTGCACACCGTGCGCGGGCGCGCGGGCGGCATCACGCTCGGCCGCCCAGCGGCCGAAATCAACCTTGGCGATGTAGTGCGCGCCACCGAGCCCGACTTCCGCATGGTCGAGTGCTTCCATGGCGACGACAACCACTGCGTCATCACGCGCGTGTGCGGCTTGCGGGGCGTGCTGCACGCGGCGTTGCGGGCGTACTTTGAGGTCCTCAATGGCTACACGCTGGAGGATCTGGTCGACAAGCCGAACGCGGTCAGCCGGGCGTTGGGAGAGGCGCCGCTACCGATGCCGCGTGCGACCAAGCGCAAGGTGGGCTGATCGGCGCGCACCGGAACGCTCTTCCGGTGGCTACCGGGCGCATCTTCAATGCCTTGACCTTGGCGTCCTTCCAGTCCGTCGTCCGTTCGAACTTCGGGCACCACCGGAGCGGCGGCTGATGGGCTGGAGAAACTGTAGTCGTGCAGATCCACCCACCGCGCTGCACTGGCGCAACTCGACGCGCTGTTTGCCTCGCTGCAGCACCGTCCGTTTGCAGGACTGCTCTGACGCACCGCGCCCACTCCGGCGCAAGTTGACAACGTTTGACAACAACCGTGCCTGACGCCGCCTAGATTGTCTGCTCCGCAAACAATCGGCACCCAGGCTTCACGCCGCCCGCACACGCGCGGCGGCGCCGTGCCCGACACGCTGTCGGCCCGCAGCCCAGGTGCCCGCCATCTGGGGCAGGCAATGAGCGACAAACGTGTCGACACCAAACATGCACGAACATTTGAGAGTATCCGGCAACTGAACGAGGACGATTCCGAGTTCTGGTTTGCGCGGGACTTGGCGCCGGTGCTGGAATACCAAGCTTGGCGCAACTTTGTGCAAGTCATTGAAAAGGCCAAGCTGGCCTGCGAGCGCTCCGGCCAGGCCACCGACCACCATTTTGTCGAGTTCGACAAAATGGTCGAGCTCGGCTCCGGTGCCGCCCGTCGGGTGACGGACTACCGGCTCACCCGATACGCCTGCTACCTCATCGTTCAGAACGGCGACCCATCCAAGCCGGTCATCGCCAACGGGCAGACGTACTTTGCCGTGCTGACACGCCGGCAGGAACTGGCGGATGAGGGGCGTCTAGGCCAGCTATCCGAAGACGCCCGCCGCCTCATGCTGCGCGGCGAGTTGACCGAGCACAACAAAGCGCTCACGAGTGCCGCCAAGAAGGCTGGCGTGGAGTCCGGGCTGGACTACGCCATCTTCCAGGACCACGGCTACAAAGGCCTCTACGGCGGTCTGGGCGCCAAAGACATCCACACGACGAAAAGCCTGAAGAAGAGCCAGAAGATCCTGGACCACATGGGCAGCACGGAACTGGCCGCCAACCTGTTCCGCGCCACGCAGACGGAAGACAAGCTGCGGCGCGACAACGTGCGTGGCAAGCGCCAGGCCAATGAGACGCATCGAGAGGTAGGCGCCAAGGTGCGCCAGACCATTGCCGAGATCGGCGGCACCATGCCCGAGAAACTGCCTACGCCAGCCAAGAGCATCAAGCAGATCGAGAAAGAACTTCGGCAGCTGAAGAGTGACGCCGAGCCCTCTGAGCCGGAAAATACTTGAATGCCGGCTGCTGTGGCACGGCCTGATTCCCGCGGCCAGCCAGGCACTTCGCTCGCGCTCTGGCTACGCCTCTGGCCAGAGCTATGGCAAGTGCTGGCGACGCACCCAACCGCGCCACCAGACCTGTTTTGCGTTTTGGCACGCAATCTTGCGAGCGCAATGTCTAACGGGTCTGCAGGGGCAGCGCAGGCGGCTCTAGTCAACGATCCGCATGCCCGCCGCACGTTGTTCGCCATATCACAGCAGGCAGCATTGCCGACGAAGCGGCGCTGCCGGCGTTCGCGCATGAGGCGCACGACGCCACCATGGCTGACGTAGCCCGCGCGCCGCTTCTACCTAGCGTGTCTCTTCCGCGCTCACCGCATCACCGCGCAGGCATGTTCGCTGCTGCAAAACGGTTGTTGGCCGCGCCATTTCCGGTGAGGGCCTAATCAACCGACCAGCGGAGGTGTCATGAAACCAACTCGCGACAAGAGCAAGCACGCGTCGAACTCGAAATCGACGTCCCAGAGCCAGCGCAGCAGTGCATCCAGCAACGAGCGTGGCGGACACGCCAGCCACGGCAGCGCCGGCAAATCGTCTGAACGTGCGGGTGCCAAGTCGCACGAGCGCGGCACACAGGGCGGCAGCGGGCGTGAACACGCAACGCATTCGCCGATCGGCATTCAGAAGGCCCTGAAGGGCGCGTCCTACCGGCGAAGAAGCAGGAGCTGGTGAAGGCCGCGCAGGCCAACGGCGCAGACGACAGCACGCTCAGGACGCTCAGGACGCTGCGCGATATGCCCGGCGACGAGTACGACACGCCGGCCGCCGTTTCCAAGGCCATCGGCCACGAAATGTGATGCGCACCCGCGCAGGAGGACGATTCATGAACCGATCGACACAGCATATTGGCGCGCGCCGTGTTGCCGCGTCGGCTGTTGGGGCGCGCTGGGCTGTGGCGGGGCGCTTGGTATAGCGCAGGCAGCGGCGGGCAAGTCCGACAGATGGCGGAGCAGTTAAAACCCGCCGTGAAATAATTCCTCGCTACGTCCGCCAAGGCCTTGCCCTGACGCCGGGACAAATCGCGATGCACGCGGCCCCCTTTTGGGGCCGTTTTCTTTGCGCGCTGTTTGCGTGTCCAACCGCTTCGTTTTGGGCCACGCCGCTTCCTGTTTTCATGCCGCTTCGTCACTAAATTTTCATGGTTTCCCGCCAAGATTCGGCCGCGCAAACGTTTTAGTCGTGCAAGAGCCGCCCACACGCATGGGTGGTCGGAAGCGTTTGCCCGACCTCATCGAATCGACAGGAAACCACAATGCTTTCGACCAAGAAAACGCTGCTCGCGATTGCGGTGCCGGCGTGCATGACCCTCGGCCTGTACGCGTGCGGCGGCAGCGACGACCCCGCGCCCACGAGCACTGCAGGCACCTCGCCGGCACCGACGACGCCCACCACGCCGACACAGCCCGCCAAGCCGCAGGGTATGTGGACGATGGGCGACCTGCACGTGCACACGGCGGAGTCCGTCGATGCCGTCACGCCGCTGTCCACGGTGCTCGACCACGCGTTCGACCTCAACGGCTTGGACTGGATGGCCGTATCGAACCACTTGCGCCCGTCGCCGCGCGATGCCACGGGCGCCGCGCTTGCGGGCGGCTCCATTGCCGCGTCCGCCGGGATCGCCAAGTACGAGATGCCCGCCATTGCGCAGGCGCAGGCGGCAGGCAAGTACGCCGGCAAGCTGATCTTCTCGGCTGCCGAGTGGGACATGCCCACGCACGACCACCTGAACGTCGGCATCTTTGATGGCTCCGACAAGCTGCAGACGTCGGCCAAGGGCCTGAACAAGTTCGAATACTTCTTCACGCAGCAGTCCGCGTCGCTGTTCGACCCGAACGATGTGACCGCGTGGCAGCAGGAAGGCCCGCGCGCCGGCACCACGCACGCCGATGTGGTCAATGCCTTCAAGTGGCTCAAGACGAATTACCCGAACTCGAGCTACGGCCTGATCAACCATCCGTCGCGCAACCCGGGCAAGTACACGGTGGCGGACTTCCGCGAGTTCAACGACACCGCACCCGACATCATGTTCGGCATCGAAGGCATGGTCGGCAACCAGATGGAACCCGACCGCGGCGGCTATACCAGCGCCTACACCGACGCCAACCTGAAAAATCGCACCTACGGCGGCGTCGATTACGTGGTCGCGCAAGTCGGCGGCATCTGGGATGCGCTGCTCGGCGAGGGCCGCCGCGTCTGGAACTTTGCCGATTCCGACCACCACTTTGAAGTGGACGCCACGCAGCAGTTCAGCAGCGGCTATTACCCCGGCGAATACGCCAAGACCTACATCTGGCTGCCGGGCACCAGCACCGACCTGAAGACGCTGCTGACGGCCATGCGCTCGGGCAAATCGTTCGCCGTGTTTGGCGACCTCATCAACGCGCTGGACTTCAGTGCGGGCACCACGACCACGTCAACCGACATGGGCGGCACGCTCACGGCCAAGGCCGGTGATAAGGTGACGATCACCATCCGCTTCAAGAGCCCCGACCATAACAACTACGAGTACCCGCTGGGCAGCGGCTTCAAGGTCAACATGCGTCCGGTGGTGGATCACGTTGATCTGATTGCGGGCGACGTGACGGGCAAGGCTGCATCGGGCACGCCAGCCTATGCGAAAGACACCAATGACTCCACCAAAGTCATCGCCACGTTCACGAAGGCAGACTGGAAGGTCGACGCCGACGGCTACAACAGCATCACGTACACCTACACAGCGGCCAAGAACCAGTACTTCCGCCTGCGCGGCACCAACCTCGGCATGAACGTGTCGGGCGAAACCAGTAACGGCAACCCGCTGCCGGATCAGAAGACTGTGGTGACGGAAAACGCCGCGCGCTTCAACGCCATCAACGATCGCAACTACAACGATCTGTGGTTCTACTCGAACCCGGTGTTTGTGTCGGTGCAATAAGCGCTGAAGCAGTAAGGCAGCGGCGGTGACTTACGCGGCGGCAGGCGCACTCGTGCGCCGCAGCCAAACCGTCACCGCCAGCCCGGCGCCACCCGGCCCGGGCGCCAGCGCAATCTGGCCGCCCATGCGATCCACGATCTGACGCACGATCGCCAGACCCAGGCCGCTGCCCTGGGTCTGCGTGCCTTCCAGACGCGTGAAGCGCTCGAACACGCGTGTGTACGCCTCGGGCGGAATGCCGGGGCCGTCGTCGGTCACGGACAGGATGGCCCAACCGTAGTCCGCCGACACCTGCACCGTCACGTGGCCGCCTTCCTGCGTGTAACGCACGGCGTTGTCGACCAGGTTGAACAGCAGGGCAGCGATCAGCGTGCGATTGCCTGACGTCCACACGGGCAGCTCGGCAGGCTCGATGCCCAGATCGATCCGGCGGCCATCGGCCAGCAGCGCAAGGTCTTCGAGCACGGTGCGCGCCACTTGCGAGAGGTCGACCACCTCGCTCGTCGCGGCCGATGCTTCGGCCTGAGACAGCAGCAGCAAGTCGTTGATGAGATCCGCCAGGTTGCGCGTGCTTGTTCGCGCGGCCTTCAGGACTTCGTGCAGCGCGGCATCTGCGTTGGTTTGCGCTGCCACCTGCATCTGCGTATCGAGAATCGCGAGCGGCGTGCGCATCTGGTGCGCAGCGTCGGCAATGAAGCGCTTCTGCGTGATCGCGTTGTCGGCAATGCGCTGCAGGTATTGGTTGAACGCGCCCGCAATCGGCTGCAGCTCGTGCTGCAAGCCATCGGGGTCGAGCGGTGCAAGATCGGTAGGCGCGCGCGCCGACACATTGCCGGCCAATCGCAAGATCGGCCGCAGTTCGAGCGTCAGGCCGATGAGGATCATTGCCAGTGCCAGCCCCACCAGCGCGAGCTGGCGCACGGTGCCGGGCCACCACAACTGGCGGACCATCGCGTCACGACCGTTCATGGTTTGCGCGACGCGCGTGACGACGCGCTCGGTACGGCCCGCGTCGTACATGGTGCGCACCACGGCGGCCACATGCACGGGCTGGCCTTCCACGGTATCGGTGTAGGTGCCGGCGTCGGCCAGGCCGGCCGCGTCAAACGCCGGGCGCGTGCCAAAGTCGAGCCGTCCGGCCAGCAGGCGCCCGTGCTCGGTGCTGACCTGGTATGCCACCTGATCGCGCACCGGGGTTTCCGGCGCGGCGAATACGGCCAGCGCAGCCGGCGGCACCGACACACGCAGGCGGCCTTCGTCCCATTCGATCTGGCCGCTGATCATCTGTGCGGCCGTGTCGAGCGCATGGAAGTGCACGAGATCGGCGTTGTGACGTGCGGCGGCCAGATCAAGCCAGCCATCGGCCGCCACGTAGACGACCAGCGGCAATGCCAGCCACAACACCAGCCGCGCACGCAGGCTGCGCGCCCGCGTTGGGGCGGACTGCGCTGGTGCTTGATCAGGACTGCGCGGCGGAGGCATCGCGCAGCAGGTAACCGAGGCCGCGCAGCGTGACGATGGTGGCGGCGGAATGCTCCAGCTTCTTGCGCAGGCGGTGGATGTAGATCTCGATGGCCTCGGGGCTGGCTTCGTCATCCATCCCGAACACGCCGTTCACCAGCGCCGGTTTGGACACCGTGCGCCCCAGCTTGAGCATCAGGATTTCCAGCACGGTGTGCTCGCGCGCGGGCAGCACCAGAGGCTGGCCGGCCAGGTTGAAGGTGCGGCTGCCGGTGTGGTACGTCAGGTCGCCGCATTGCAGTTCGACGGACTGATCGGGAGCGCTGCGCCGCACCAGCACCTGGATGCGCGCAATCAGCTCGCGAATCTCGAACGGCTTGACGAGGTAGTCGTCGGCGCCGGCACCCAGGCAGGCAACCTTGTCGTCGATCCCGCCGCTGGCCGTGAGGATCAGCACCGGCACCGGGTTGCGCCGGCCACGCAAACGTTGCAATACACCTTGCCCCGACAAGGTGGGCAATTGCAGATCAAGCAGCACCACATCGTAGTGTTGCGTAAGCAACAGCGTGTCGGCGGATTCGCCATCGGTGGCGTGATCCACGGTGAAATGGGCGCGGCGCAGGGCCTCAGAGAGCCAGTGCGCCAGCGGGGCGTTGTCTTCGATCAGGAGCAGCTTCATGCGAAAACAGCGCGTCCGAAAAATGAAAGCGATTTGTGGGTTGCCGCTTCCTAGAATGGTGGCGGCTGCCTACGCGCGCCGGAGGCATCACTCACCAGATCCGGACCGCGCGATACTGATATCTACAAAAGAGCCGGAGACAACTCAATGGGTGTTTTTACCTGCAGGACCGCCCGCGCACGCGGCGTCCGGCGCTGGGTCACGCCGTGGCTCGCTGCCTTTCTGGCCGTGGCAACTTCGCATGCCCTTGCACAAGACCCGGCGCGCCTGACGCTCATGGTCAGCGGCACCGCCAAGATGATCTACCTGCCCGCTACGTTAGCGCAGCGCCTGGGCTATTTCCATGACGAAGGGCTCGACGTGGAACTGCTCTCGCAGCCCGCCGGCGTCGATGCGGAAAGCGAACTGCTCACCGGCTTTGCCCAAGGCGTGGTCGGCTTTTATGACCACACCATCGACCTGCAGGCCAAGGGCAAGGAAGTGCGCGCCATTGTCGTATTCAGTCAGGTGCCGGGCGAGGCGGAAGTCGTGTCGACACGGTTGCCGGCGACGGTGCAGTCCATGCGTGACCTGCGCGGCCGCACGCTGGGCGTGACGGGGCTGGGCGCATCCACCAGCTTTCTCACGCGTTACCTGATGACGCAGCAGGGGCTGTCGGCCGGCGACTACACCATGCTGCCAGTCGGCGCCGAACGCAGCTTCGTCACCGCGCTGCGCAGCGGCCGCATCGATGCCGGCATGACCACCGACCCGACGGTCTCGCGCCTCGTGCACAGCGGCGAAGCACGCGTGCTGCTCGACTTGCGCACGCTGGAGAGCACGCGTGCCGCGCTGGGCGGTTCGTATCCGGCCGCGTGTCTGTACTTGCAGACCGAATGGCTGGAAGCGCATCCGGACGTCGCCGCCAAACTGGCCCGCGCATTCGTGCGCACCCTGCGTTACATGCACACGCACGGTGCTGAAGACATTGCCGGACGCATGCCGCCTGAATTCCGGCGGGATCATCCCGAGCTGTACACAAAAGCGCTTGCCGCCGCGTTGCCCACCTTCAGCACCGACGGACGCATGCCGGACGACGGCCCACCCACCGTCCTGCGCGTCCTCGCCGCCAGCAATGCCAACGCGCGCGACAAGCACATCGACCTCTCGCGCACCTACACCAACAAGTTTGTCGATCAGGTGCGCGAGCGCCGCTAGCTCAAACCAAACACTCGCTTAGAAGCGCGTGCGCATACCGACGCCAAACTCCGTCTGGCTGTTGTGGCCGTTGGTGCCGCCCACGATGTACTGATCCTTGAGCTTCATGTAGTCCGCCGCCACGTAGAACTCCGTGCGCTTTGACACGTGGTAGAACACCGAGCCGTACAGCGTGTTCTTGCGACCGCTGCCTGCTGCGGTGGCACCCACCACGCTGGCATACGCATTGAGCGTGTTGCCATCTGCGTTGAAGGCGGCGTTGTCGGCCTTCATGATCTGGTAGCCGATTTCATAGTCGAACGCGCCTTGCGGAGCGATCTTCAGCGACAGCGTGTAGGCGTCATCCTTGCGGTTGCCCAGCGCGGCCGGCTGCTCGCCGGTGTAGTGGAAGTAGCCCGCATTGACACGGAACATGCCCAGAATCACGTTGCCGCCCACCGAGTACGAACGGTCCATGAAGCCGCCCACCTTGGCCTGTTGCGCGAAGCCTGCCAGATGGAAGTTGTCGCCGTTGTAGCCCAGTGCGAGCGACTCGGTGGTGCCTTGCGTGAACTGGCCCGGCACTTCGCCAAACTGATAGCCCAGTGCCGTCAGGAAGCGGCCGCCCCACATCTTCTTCCACACCACGCCGTTGTTCATGCGCGTGCCCGTGGCGCTGCCTGCGTAGAAAATCAGCTGCTTGAAGTTGTTGGTGTTGGTGTAGCCACCTTCTTCCAAACCGACTTTCTCACTGGTGTACGGGTCGCCGTAGATGGCAGAGATATCGCGCGCAATCGCGTTCTGGCGGCCGAAGGTCAGCTTGCCCAGCGATTCGCTCGACAGGCCCACCCAAGCGTCGCGATTGAACAGCACGCCCGGAGTGTCCATGTTGCCGGTCGGCGTTTCGTATTCCGATTCCAGTTTGAAGATGGCCGACGTGCCGCCGCCCAGGTCTTCCTTGCCGGTCAGGCCCCAGCGGCTGCCCGAGAACCAGGGAATCTGGAAGCCGGTGGTGCGCGCGCCTGAAGCGTTGGTGTTGTTGACGGTGCTGATGGTGGTGTCGATCAGGCCGTAGAGCGTCACGTTCGACTGGGCATGAGCGGCGCCGGTGGCCAGCGTGGCCGCGGCGGCTGCAGTTGCCGCAAGGGCAAACTTGATGCGGGACATTGAAGTCTCCTTCCTTTGTGGGTGATGGTGTCCGGTCGTGATGCCGGCTTCGGGAAACGCGCAACGGCAGTGGGTCAGACCGCCCGATGCAATCGCTGGGCGAGCGTAGAAGGGGGCACCTTTCTGGAGCCTTTCGCGTCGGCGTGCGCGCAACGCTAGGGTCTACCCGCATTGGGACGTGCGCAGAGGCGGGCGTTGTTGCGTCGGCCAATGCAACGCATTGCAGCCCGGGCAATCGGGCTCGCGGTAGAGTGTCGAGTCACCTCATCTCAACTCCGCCAGACTCCTCCCATGCATCCGTCCCAAATGACCGGCCTGCAATTGCTGCAGGCCATGTCGCACGGCGATCTGCCACGCGCATCCATCAGCGAGACCATCCCAATGACGATGGACCTCATCGAAGCGGGCACCGTGCACTTCGGTGCCCAGGCCGACAAACGCCACCTCAATCCGCTGGGCGGCGTGCATGGCGGCTTTGCGGCGACGGTGCTCGACTCCGTGACGGGCTGCGCCGTGCATTCGATGCTCGAAGCCGGCGTCGGCTACGGCACGGTCGACTTGAACGTGAAGATGGTGAAGGCAGTGCCGGTGGATACGCCACTGGTGGCGGTAGGACGCGTGCTGCATGTCTCGCGCACGATCGGCGTGTCGGAGGGCACGCTCAAAACGCAGGACGGCACATTGCTGGCGCACGCCACGGCAACGTGTGTCATCCGCCGTCCGTAACCCCGATTCACCTGGAGCACTTGATGTCTGAACCGCTGCAAACCCTGTCTGCCTTGTCTGCGAAAACCACCGCGCTGGTGTTGATCGACCTGCAACGCGGCATCCTGCCGTTTGCCCAGGGGCCGCACTCGGCCGAGCAGGTATTGGGCGCGTCCGCCAAGCTCGCCAAGCGCTTTCGCGAGCTGGGTGCGCCCGTGGTGCTGGTGCGCGTGGGGTGGGCGCCGGATTACGCTGATGCGCCGCGCCAGCCCGTCGACCGCCCCGCGCCCACACAGCCGGGCGGCCTGCCGCCGCAATGGTGGGAACAACCCGCCGAGCTGGAAGTGGCGCCTACCGACATCCAGATCACCAAGCGCCAGTGGGGCGCGTTCTACGGCACCGAACTCGATCTGCAACTGCGCCGTCGGGGCATCACCACCATCGTGCTGGGCGGCATCTCGACACATGTGGGAGTGGAATCGACCGCCCGTGCCGCGTGGGAGCACGGCTACGCGCTGGTGCTGGCCGAAGATGCAATGAGTTCGAACGATGCGGCCATGCATCGATCGTCGGTGGAGAACGTGTTTCCGCGACTGGGCCGCGTGCGCGATACCGGCACCATCCTCGCGGCGCTGGCGGCCTGAACGTTCAGGCGCCGTCTTCGACCGGCACGTATAGCACCATGCGCAGGCGCGGGTCTTCCATCACCGGCAGGCCGATGTAGTCGTAGCGGACGACCTTACCGGCGGGCGTGCGGATCAGCTTGTGTTCCGCGCGCTGGGCGCGCACCTCGTGCTGCCGCCACCAGGTATCGAACTCGCGGCTGCTCGTGCGCAGCCGGTCGACCAACGCCACGAGCACCGGGTCATCTGCGTGCGGGTCGTACACCGCGCGAAACTTCGCCAGCATGCGTCGCGCCTCGTTCTCCCACTCGACAAAACGCTCGCGCGCATTGGTGTACAAAAACATGTACACCAGCGAGTTGCGGTCTTCCGGCGGCATCGTGCCGAAATCCATGAAGAGCTGCGAGGTCGCCTCGTTCCAGCACAGCAGCTCGGTGCGGTAGCTGCGCACGTGGGCGGGCAAGACCATGCCGGCGACGGCCCGGCGCAAGACATCGGGCACCGCTTCGGCCGCTGAACGCCCGGGGGTCCCAACTCCGGGCCCCGTGAAAACCGATTCGGCACGCGCCAGGCCACGCATGTGCGCGCGCTCATCCGAAGACAGCTTCAGTGCGCGCCCGATCGCCTCGATCGTCGCCACGGAAGGCCGCACGTCGCGCCCCTGCTCGATACGCACATACCAATCGATGCTGATGTTGGCCAACTGCGCGACTTCTTCCCGGCGCAGGCCGGCGGTGCGGCGGCGCCCGCTGCCCTCGGGCAGTCCCACGTCCTGCGGACGCAGGTGGCTGCGGCGGCTGCGCAGGAACTCGCCCAGCTCGTTGCGGGGCGCGGCAGGGAAGGAGGCAAGGTCGGCGGTGAAATCGTCCATGAGGGGCATTACACACGACAGCGCGTGAAGGTGGGAGGGACAGCTCAATCCTAGGTTAATCCTAGCTCTGCATCGAATCGGCTCGCGCACCTACGCTGCGTTCATCCCTCTTTCCGGAGCCGATCGTGACTCACATTTCTTCTGCTTCCTCAGTATCGGAACCTCGCCGCTGGCTCGCCTTCGGTGTGATGGTGACGGCGCAATTCATGTTCATCGTCGACGCGTTCATCGCCAATGTGGCGATCCCGAGCATCCGCACGAGCCTGCACGCCACGCCCGCGCAACTGGAGGCGGTGCTGGCGGTGTACCAGCTTGGCTACGCGATTCTGCTCATCACTGGTGGCCGTCTGGGTGATCTGTTCGGGCGCCGACGCGTGTTCCTGCTGGGCCTCGTCGCCTTTACCGCCACCTCGGCCGGTTGCGGGCTGGCGGGCAGTGCGGCAGCGCTCATTGCATGGCGTTTCGCGCAGGGCCTGTCGGCCGCGATGATGGTGCCGCAGGTGCTGGCGAGCGTGCAGGCGCTCTTTGCCGGCACCGAGCGTGACCGCGCGCTGTCGATCTTCGGCCTGGTGATGGGCACCGGCGGCGCGGCCGGGTTGTTGTTGGGCGGCGCACTCACCAGCGCGGACATCGCCGGGCTGGGCTGGCGCGCGGCCTTCCTGATCAACGTGCCGGTCGGTTTGATTGCCGCGCTGCTGGGCTGGCGCTGGATTCCGCACCCGAGTGCCAACGCAGCGAAGGTGCATCTCGATACAACTGGCGTGGTGTGGATGGCCGTGAGCGTGGCGGCCGTGCTGGTGCCGCTGCTGTTCGGCCGCGAACTGCACTGGCCGGTATGGACCCTTGTGCTGCTTGTCGTGGGCTTGCTCGGCATGGCCACGTTCCAGCAACTTGAAGCCCGGGTCGACCGCGCTGGCGGTACGCCGCTGCTGCCGCCCACCTTGCTGCAGCATCGCGCCTTCATGACGGGCCTGACGGCGTCGGCGCTGCACTACATCGGGATGATGGCGTTCTTCCTAGTGCTGACGTTGTATCTGCAAAACGGGCGGCAGCTTTCTGCGGTGCGCATGGGTGTCGCCATCCTGCCGCTGGCCATCACCTTTTTGATCACGTCGCGGGTGGCCAATCTGCTGGTGCGGCGCTATGGCGTTCGCGCGCTGCTGGCGGGCCTCGGCCTGATGGCGCTGGGCTTGCTGGCGCTGCTGTCGGGTTTCGGTACGGAGTGGGCGCACCCCGCCACGCCAAGCATGATGCGCATCGGCATTGCCGTGGCGCTGTACGGGGCAGGGCAGGGGCTGGTCGTCGTTCCGCTGATCGGCCTGGTGTTGACCGGCGTGGCGCGTACGCAAGCGGGGGCAGCAGCGGGGTTGCTGATTACCGCGCAGCAATTGGCAGGCGCGCTGGGCGTCGCTTGTATCGGCGGGCTGTATTTCACCTTTGCCGCTGCCGGCGGCGCCAACGGCATGGCGCACGGCACGATGGCGGGCTGCATCGCAATGCTGGCAGCGCTCGGTGCAGCGGCCGTCGGCTTTGCGCGGCTGGGTGCACAACAGCGCCAACTGGCCGCAGCCGGCGCGGCAAGCCCGGCCTGAGCCGCCCCGCCTCAATCCCACCATTCGATACTCGGGCGCGCGACACAAGCGCGCCCCTGTGCATTGATCGGCCCCAGCGGAGGTTCCAAACTCCCGCGCGATGCGCTTGGCATCGTTCGCCTCTTTCCCGCATGACCACTGTGTCCCACCTTCGTACCGCGGCTTCAGCCACGTCCGCTGCACCATCCCTGGCGCGCCGCATCGTCGCGGAGGGGCTCGGTACGGCCTTATTGATTGCAGTGGTGATCGGCACCGGCATCCACGCAACCCGGCTCTCCGGTGGCGATGCCACGTGGACGCTGCTGGCGCAATCGCTCGCTGGTGGCGCCGGTCTGCTGGCGCTGCTGACGGTGTTCGCGCCGGTGTCTGGAGCCCACCTGAACCCGGCGGTCACGCTGTCGACGTTGCTGCGGGGCGGCCTGCGTGGGCATGAAGCGCTGGCCTATCTGGCCGCACAGGCCGTGGGCGCCGCGCTGGGCGTGGCCGCCGTGCACGCCATGTTTGGCATGCCGGCATGGGCGCCGGGCACCCATGCCGCTACCGGCTCCGCGCTGTGGTGGAGCGAAGCTCTGGCAACGTTCGGGCTGATCGGCGTGGGCATCGCATGCGGGCGTCATGCGCCGAAGCAATTGCCGCTGGTGGTAGCCGCTTATATCGCGGCGGGCTATTGGTTCACGTCGTCGTCATCGCTGGCCAACCCGGCGTTGGCCTTTGCCTGCGCACTGACCGACGGCCCCTCCGGCATCCGCCCCGGCGATGTCCCAGGCTACATGCTGGCGCAGCTCGCCGGCGCGCTGCTGGCAACGCCGTTGTTCAGTTGGCTGATGGGCGTGGAAGCGCCGCCCGCGCAGGCATCCGGCACCGCCATCGCGTCGGCTCAAGCCGTGCCGATGCCCCGCCAGGCAAGCTGACGCTGGAGGCTCAGCGGAGCGCTGTCAGCCCGCTGGCGCGGGCGTACTGAAAGAGATCGATCTCGCGCGCCAGGCCAAGTTTGCGCAGCGCCACAGCCTTCTGCGTGCTGACGGTCTTCACGCTCGAACCGAGCATGAGCGCAATGTCCGACACAGCCGTGCCGGCGGCATACAGGCGCAGGACTTCTCGCTCGCGCGCACTCAGTCGCTCGGACACGTTCCGCTCATTGGAACCGAGGCCCGTCTCTTCCAGGACGCAGGGGCTGTCATACCGCACGCCGCGCGCGGCCGCCATGACGGCGTGCCCGACATGAACAAAGTCATCGTCCTTGCTGACGATGCCAGCCACACCAATCTGTCGCATGGCACGCAAGAGGGCTGGGTTGCGGACCATCGTGCAGACAACGATGGCGCGCTTCTGATGCTGATTGCGCAAGCGCGCCAGCAACTGCATGCCATCGAAGGCAGGCTCACCACCCAGGTTGTAATCGGTCACGATGACGTTGCAGTCGATTTGCGCAAGCACCTGCATCAGCTCGCGCCCGTCGTGTGCCTGTGCCACGACCTGCTGCTGTGGAAACTGCGCAATGGCTGCCGCCAGCCCCATCAGGATCACCGGATGATCGTCTGCCATCACGATCGAGTGGACAGCGCACATGTGCAAGCCGTCAGGTCAGGCGCGTCGCCGGGGATGACGCGTCCGGCGTGGCGAGCAGCAGGGTGAGAGAGATCGGAGCCGTCATGGGAGTCAGGAGCGCCGCTGAAAGGAGCCGGTACCTTACTCACCAGATATGCCGCGCGGGATCAGACTTTTCTTACTTTGGCTCTGCGTAACCTTTCGGGGCAGAAGCTGCTTCTATCTGGGTTGAGGAAAACTGAATGACGTTGAGGTCTTGCTGCTTACGCTGCCGCCTGCACGTGCGCAAGAAACGCGGTGACTGACAGCGGTGCCGCCCACAGATAGCCCTGCCCGGTCGCACAGCCCAGCGCGCGCAACGTCTGGCGCTGCGCTTCAGTTTCCACGCCCTCGGCAATGCACTCCAGATGCAGTGTGCGCGCCAGCTCGATCATCGTGCGGCAGATCACGCCACGCTGGCTGGTCTGGTCCACCGCAGCCGTAAACGAGCGATCGATCTTCAGAATGGTGAAGGGCAGATCGGCCAGCAGCTTGAGCGTGGCAATGCCCACACCAAAATCGTCGATGGCCAGCGGATGGCCCAGCAGGCGCAGGCGGTTGAGTGCGATGGTGAGCTGCGTGGCATCGTGCACGGGCGAATCCTCCGTCAACTCGATGGCGATGGCCGCCGGCGCAATACGCGCCTCGCGCACGATGGCTTCGATGCGGTCTACGGTGCCGGCCCGGCTCAGCGTCTGCGCAGACGCATTCACACCAATCGAAACGGGATACGCATGCGCGGCCAGCGCGTGCTGTACGCGCACACAATGCTCCAGCACATGGAAGAACAGGCCATCAGCCAGCCCGAGCGCCTCCAGGCGCGGCACGAACGCTGCGGGCGACACACGCCCGTGCACCGGATGCATCCAGCGGCAGAGCGCCTCGGCGCCGGCGATCTGGTTGGTGGCCAGATCGTGCTGGGGTTGGAATACGACCTCGATCTGTTCAGGCGTTTCTTGGATGAGCGCGGCCAGCTCGTCGTCGGAAAACTGCGGCAAGACAGCGGCTGCAGCCGGTGCCTCGTCCCGCTCCCGCGCGGCGGCTTGTTCGAGTAGCGGCAGCACGTGCGCCGGGCGCAACGGCTTCTGCACGCCGTGCGTGCGCGTCAACCCGATCGCATCGGCCAGGCTGATATGCGACTCGACAATCGGCGCATCCATCGCGCTGACCCACGCCCACACGGGCGCCTGTCGCGGAAAGACGCGACCGCCGCGCAAGTGCATCTGCTCCATCAGCTCTGGGCCGTTCATGCCGGGCATGTCGATGTCGCACAGCACGAGATCGACGTGACAGAGCTGGAGGAGGTAGAGCGCCTCGCGGCCGTCGCAGGCGGTCAGGATCTGCTGCACGCCCAGCGTATGGAGCAGTTGCCGGGCGGCGGCCCGTTGCACGGGGTGGTCGTCCACCACCAGCACGGCGAGTTGCGCGAAACCTTCCATCGGCCAGTCCTTGTTGTTGTCAGTATCGGCGCGAGGCGCATCCCGTTTGCGCTGTGTGACGGCACCGTCAGCCGCCATTGAAGCACCGGCCGGGGGCCTTGTCAGGTGGAGTTAGCGTGCGGCGCCGGAAAAAACAAAGCCCGCGCAGCTTTTCAACTGCGCGGGCCTTGAGAGATTCCCCCAACCTTTTGAGCTTCCGACGCCGGTGTCGACAGCGTCGGGATGGAAGAAATCGTGCCCGAAAAAAATGAAGCCCGCAACAGGGGCGGGCTCAAAAGGGGGGGAGTGCTCTCTAAAGAGAGAGCAAGGTGAAGTTTAGTGGAGGGGGTGAAGTCAGACTGTCCGGGGTTGGCCGAAAGGCTTGTAGGACAAAAACTGACGATATTTCGCGATGTTAGCTGCACAAAGCAGGCGGTTGCGCCCACATTCGCCGCGTTGACGTGATTCAAGCAGCGCTTTGGCTCCTTCCCGCCGACATGCATGTCGGTGTTCGAAGGGTGGCTCGAAGCGCACGCTTGAAAAATCTTCGCTCGTTGCTATCGGGCAACGCCACCAAGGAAAACACGCAGAAAAGTTGAGAATTCAGGGTAGCCGGAACCGGCCGAGATGCAAGGCGGCCGGAAGAAAAGCAAAAGCCGCGCGCCAAAGAAAAAAGCCCGAGCACCAAGTGCTCGGGCCACAATCCACCAAGGAGGGTGGAGGAGACAGTTCCTACTATAGCGAATCGTTTGTTGCGTTGCAATAACGTAGAACTACTTAATGTAACGAGAGGCTACAAGCGTTGCCGCAGCGCCACGTGTGACGAAAACGATTGCACCTGTCACACGATGACGCATCGCAGCAAAACAACGCGGCGCGCTAAAAACCTCCTCCGGCCCCAGGCTCGCGCGCTTCACTCTCAGGGCAATGCGCGAAAGTAACCGCTGACTTAGCACCCGCTGCTTAAAACGCGGGCAGGATCGCGCCCTTGAACTGCGTGTCGATGAACTTGCGCACGTCTTCCGATTGATAGGCGTGCACCAGCGTCTTCACCCACGGTTGGTTCTTGTCTTTTTCGCGCACGGCGATCAGGTTGGCGTACGGCCCCTGGCGATCTTCCAGTGCGATGGCGTCCTTGGCCGGCGTCAGGCCGTTCTTGACCGCGTAGTCGGTGTTGATCGAAGCGGCGTCCAGATCATCCAGCGAGCGCGGCAGTTGCGCCGAGTCCAGCTCGATCAGCTTGATCTTCTTCGGGTTCTCCACCACGTCACGCGGTGTCGCATTGTTGCCGTTCGTGCCGGCGCCCGCCTTGAGCTTGATCACGCCCGCCTTCTGCAGCAGAAGCAGCGCACGGTTGCCATTGGACGGATCGTTCTGAATACCGACCTTGGCACCTTCCTTGAGCTGCGCGAGCGACTTGATCTTCTTCGAGTAAAAGCCCATCGGCGCCACATAGGTCAGGCCTACGTTGACGATCTTGTAGCCGCGCGCCTTGATCTGGCTCTCGAGGAAGGGCTGGTGCTGGAAGCCGTTGGCGTCCAGGTCGCCCGAATCCAGCGCGGGGTTGGGCTGGGCGTAGTCGTTGAACTCGATGATCTTGACGTCCAGGCCATCCTTCTTGGCGACCTTCTGCACGACTTCCCAGATTTGCGCGTCGGGGCCGCTCATGGTGCCGAGCTTGATTTGCTTGGTGTCGGCGCTGGCGGCAGTGGCAACGGCAAAGGCGATGGCCGGTACGGCCACGCGCGCAAGGCGTGAGAACAGAGACATGGAGAAACCTCGTGGATCTTGTCGTGAATGAAATCGCCCGCGGGTAGCGGGCGGTGTGACGCAATCGTGTCACGCATACGCTCACGGCAGAACGACATTTTCGGCATGTCCATATGCCCAAGAACGGTGCAGCTAGGCGATGGGCTCGCCGTCTTCCACGGGCGGGGGCTCGGCGGCGGGCAGGGCGACGACGAAGCACGCGCCGCCATCGGCCGGCGCCTCCACCCAGATACGGCCGTGATGCGCGCTCACGATGCCCTCACACACGGCCAGACCCAGGCCGACGCCGGTGGTGGCCGATTCCTTCTCACCGCGCGTGAACTTCTCGAAGATGGTCTGCACCGAGCCCGCCGGCACGCCAGGGCCATGGTCGCGCACACGCAGGCGCAGTTCATCGCCGCGCGCGTCGTCGTGGACGATCTCGCCGGAGATGCGCACCTCGGTGCCGGCCGGCGCAAACTTGCCGGCGTTCTCCAGCAGGTTCGCCAGCACGCGCTCCATCAGCGGCCCGTCGCAGCGGATGAGCGGCAAGGCAGCGAGGTTATCCACAACCACACGATGATCGGGCAGCGGAATCGCCTGGAGCGCTGCGCCGACGAGTTCTTCCATCGATTGCCACTCCAGCCGCAACTTGACGTCCTGGTTCTGCAGGCGCGCCATGTCGAGCAGGTTGGTGACCATCGTGCGCATGCGCTGCGCCTGCTGGCCGATGGCGCTGGCGGCCTCGGCCTGCAGCGCGGGCAGGGGCGGCTGCGCACGCAGCAGCGTCTCGGCCATCCCCACCAGGCCCGTGAGCGGTGTGCGCAAATCGTGCGACACGGCGGCCAGCAGGGAATTGCGCAGCCGCTCCGACTCCATGCGCACCAAGGCGTCGCGGGCAACCTCCACGTAATGCACGCGTTCAATGGCAATGGCGATGAGCGTGGCGCAGGCGTCGATCTGGCGGCGGTTGTCGGGCTGCGCGAGCACGTGGAAGGTTTCTGGCTCCACGGCCAGTACGCCGCGAATGGCCATCGGCGCTTTCAGGGGCAGATACAGCACCGAGCCCGACGGCAGCGTGTGCGTGCCCGTGCCGGCAGGCTGGCCGTGCTGGTATGTCCAATCGGCCAGCACGCGGTCCAAATTCGGCATGCCTGACGGTGCATCGGTGGAGCCTTGCGGCTTGGCGACCTGTGGCGCACCGAGCCGCCCATCGAGCCCGACGAAGAAGAACGCGCAGCGCCCGCCAAAGGTCGCGTTGACGAAGCGCCCGCCGATGCTGACGATCTGATCCAGCGTGAGCGCGGCGGACAGTTCACGCGCGGCCTCATACAGCGCATGCGCAGCGGCCTCGCGTTGCACCGCCACCTCGGCCTGTTCACGCAGGCCCGCCGTCAACTGGCCCACCAGCATGCCCACGGCCAGCATCACCGCAAAGGTCAGCAGGTACTGCACGTCGCTCACGGCAAAGGAATAACGTGGCGGCACGAAAAAGAAATCGAACAGCGCCACCGACAGCACCGACGCCAGCGCCGCCGGCCCCCGCCCATGGCGCATCGCCACCGCCACCACGGCGGCCAGGAACAGCATGACGATGTTGGCCAGATCGAAGACAGGGCGCACCAGGCTGGAGAGCGCCGTCGCAATCCCAACGTACACGCACGCGGCCACGTAAGCCGGCTTGAGCCAACCGGCCTGTGCATCGGCAGCGCGCTGCGCTTCGCTGCGCACATCAGCACGGCCGACCTCGGCTGCGCGCGGGGTGAGCTGGATATGCGCCGGGTCCGCCGCGGCGCGAATCACGTCAACCTCGGGGCAATGCCGCGCCAGTGCCTCGGCAAAGTCGCCGCTGGGCAACCGGCGCTCCAGCCCGATCGTCAGTCGCAACGCAACGACGATAGCCCGCGCCGATCGCCAGCGCTTCTCGGGCGGCCGCCCGATCACGGCCTTGGTGATGTTGTGGCGGCGGATATAACCGGTGATGGCCTCGACGGCATTGGTGCCGGCCAGCGTTTCCACGCGTGCGCCCGCATCTTCGGCCAGCTTGAGCAACGCATGCAGGCGTTCGGCGCGCGCATCGGCCGCACGCAGATGCGGCATCACCACGGCCACGGCGTGCCAATCGCATTCAAGCTGCGCGGCCAGGCGCGCGGCGCTGCGGATCACCTGTTCGCCGTCGCCCTGCGGGTCCAGGCAGGCGACGACGGTCTCGCGCGTGCGCCAGACGTTTTCAATGCGGCGCGCGCGGCGGTAGGCCTGCACGTCGTCGTCCACGCGGTCGGCGGTGCGGCGCAGGGCGAGTTCGCGCAGGGCGATGAGGTTGCCCTTGCGGAAGAAATTGCGCGCCGCATGCTGCGCCTGCTCGGGCATGTAGACCTTGCCCTCGGCTAGGCGGCGCAGCAGTTCATCGGCCGGCAGGTCGACGAGGATGACTTCGTTGGCGGCATCGAACACCGCATCGGGCACGGTTTCCCACACGCGGATGCCGGTGATGCTGCCCACCGCCTCATTCAGGCTGTCGAGATGCTGGACGTTGACGGTGGTCCAGACGTCGATGCCGGCGGCAAGCAGGTCTTCAATGTCCTGCCAGCGCTTGGGGTGGCGCGAGCCTGCCACGTTCGAGTGCGCAAGTTCATCGACGAGGATGAGCGCGGGCTTTCGCGCCAGCGCAGCATCCAGGTCGAACTCGGGCAGCGTGCGGCCCTTGTATTCGATCTGGCGGGTGGGGAGGTGTTCGAGGTCGGCGACCAGCGCGGCGGTTTCAGCGCGGCCGTGGGTTTCGACCAGGCCGATGATGGCGTCAATGCCTGTTGCGCGAGCGGCCTTTGCTGCTGCCAGCATCGCGTAGGTCTTGCCTACGCCGGCTGAGGCGCCGAAGTAGATGCGGAGTTTGCCGCGGGCGGACTGCGCCTTGCCGGAGTTGAGTTCGGCTAGGAGTTGGTCGGGGTTGGGGCGCGCGGCTTCTGGCATGTTGCGTATTTTGGGTGTTTTTTTGTTGTTGGTGCATCCCTGGTTTCACCCCCTGCCGGGGCTGACTCACTTTCTTTGTCTTGCCAAAGAAAGTAAGCAAAGAAAGGCGCGCCCGAGATGGCGAAAGATTCCTTGAATTTGCGTAACCGTGCGGAGACGGGAAAAACTCGCTGCGCTCAGACAGTTTCCCGTCTTTTTTCCGCCCGCTTACGAAAATTCAAGGCGCCATCTAGGGCCGGGTACGGCCACACCATCGAAGAACAAACGCAGTAGGTGCGTGTGCGGCAAGCCGCGAAGCAAGGCAAACAAAACAAAATCATCGGTGGAGTGCGAGCGCAGCGAAGCAGCACACAGCAACAAACGAGACACCGACAGAACACGCAAACCAACGGTTTGGCCTTTGACGTTCCTGCCCTAGATGGCGCCTTGGATTTTTGTTGCGGGGAGGATAAAGAGGGGAGGCCTGTCTGAGCGCAGCGAGTTTGCCTCCCCTCCCTCCCCGCGACACAAATCCAAGGGGAAGTCGCCATCTCGGGCGCGCCTTTCTTTTGCTTACTTTTCTTTGGAAGACAAAGAAAAGTAAGTCGGTCCCGGCAGGGAACGAAAGGGGGATGGACCACCAACATCAAACCCAGCAGTCCACAAACCCCAACCCCTCACTTCAAATCATCCAACGCCAAATTCAGCTCCAACACATTCACAGTCGCCTCCCCAAACACACCAAGAATCGGCCCTTTGGTGTTCTCGCCAACCACCTTCCTCACCAAGTCCGGCGACATGTGCCGCGCACGCGCCACGCGCTCAACCTGGTACGCCGCAGCAGCCGGACTAATCTCCGGGTCCAGCCCGCTCGCAGAAGCCGTCACAAGATCAGCAGGAATCGGCGCACTGTTCGTCGGGTCCGCTTCCTTGAGGGCAGCAATCCGCGCCTTAGCCGCCTCCGTCAACGCGGGGTTGCTCGGTCCCAGGTTGGACCCACCAGAAGCCTGCGCGTTATACGCGTTCGGCGCAGTCGCCGAGATCCGCCCCCAGAAATACTCGGGCGTTTCAAAGTTCTGCCCGATCAGCGATGAACCGACTGCCTTGCCGCCACGCTCGATGATCGAGCCGCCGGCCTGCGCCGGAAACAGCGCCTTGCCTATGCCCGTCACCACCACCGGATACAGCACCCCGGTAATGAGCGACAGCCCAATGAAGACCGCCAGCGCCGCACGCAGCAGCCCACCTTGTTGCGGCACATCGGCCTGCGCGTTTTGTGTTGTGGTTGCCATGAATGCACTCCTTCCTTAGACCCAGCCCATTGCGGCCAGGAACATGTCGATGATCTTGATGCCGGGGAAGGGCAGCAGCAGGCCGC
Organism: Ralstonia pickettii; assembly: GCF_000607165.1. Taxonomy (GTDB): domain Bacteria; phylum Pseudomonadota; class Gammaproteobacteria; order Burkholderiales; family Burkholderiaceae; genus Ralstonia; species Ralstonia holmesii. The sequence continues at coordinate 353,654 of NZ_JFZG01000008.1, forward strand.
CCAGGCCGTAGACCAAGAGGTTCCGGCGCAGCAGCGCAGCCGCCCCCAGCGCGCGGTACTTCACGCCCTTGAGCGCCAGCGGGATCAGGAACACGATGATCAGCGCGTTGAAGATCACCGCGCTCATCACGGCCGATGCGGGCGTGGCCAGGTGCATCACGTTCAGCGCGGCAAGCTGCGGATACGTGGTCGCAAATGCGGCGGGGATGATGGCGAAGTACTTCGCCACGTCATTGGCGATCGAGAACGTGGTGAGCGAGCCGCGCGTCATCAGCATCTGCTTGCCGATCTCGACAATCTGGATCAGCTTGGTGGGGCTGGAATCCAGGTCGACCATGTTGCCGGCCTCCTTGGCGGCCTGCGTGCCGCTGTTCATGGCGACGGCCACGTCGGCCTGCGCCAGCGCGGGCGCATCGTTGGTGCCGTCACCGGTCATGGCAACGAGGCGGCCCTGGGCCTGCTGCTCGCGGATGAGCGCGAGCTTGGTCTCGGGCGTGGCTTCAGCAATGAAGTCGTCAACCCCCGCTTCTGCTGCGATGGAGGCGGCGGTCAGGCGGTTGTCGCCGGTGATCATCACCGTCTTGATGCCCATCTGGCGCAGCTCGGCAAATCGCTCACGAATGCCGGCCTTCACGATGTCTTTCAGCTCTACCACGCCGAGCACGCGGTCGTTGTCGGACACCACAAGCGGCGTGCCGCCTTGGCGCGCGACGTCGTCCACGGCAGTCGACACGGCATCGGGAAACTTGCCGGCCAGCAGCGTCACGTGCGTGCGAATGGCATCTGCCGCCCCCTTGCGGATCTGACGGGCGTCGCCTGCAAGCGAGACGTTGATACCGCTCATGCGCGTTTGCGCAGAGAAGGCGACGTACACGGGCTGCGTCTTCGCAAGGGCAGCTTCATCGATGGACGCCTCGCCCAGGTTGCGTGCCAGCGTGACGATGCTGCGGCCTTCCGGCGTTTCATCGGCCAGCGACGACAGCCATGCCGCCTCGGCCAACTGCTTGGCCGTCACGCCCGGCGCGGGAATGAAGCGCGAAGCCTGACGGTTGCCGTGCGTGATCGTGCCGGTCTTGTCGAGCAGCAGCACATCCACATCACCGGCAGCCTCCACAGCGCGGCCCGACGTGGCGATCACGTTGGCTTGCATCATGCGGCTCATGCCGGCCACGCCAATCGCAGACAGCAACCCGCCGATGGTGGTCGGAATCAGACACACCAGCAGCGCGACCAGCACGGTAATGGTGATGGGCGAGCCGGCCTTCATCGCCTCCACCGAGAAGATCGAGTACGGCAGCAGCGTGACGGTGGCCAGCATCAGGATGATGGTCAGGCTCACCAGCAGAATCGTCAGCGCCAGCTCGTTGGGCGTCTTCTGGCGCTTGGCGCCTTCCACCATCGAGATCATCCGATCAAGGAAGCTCTCGCCGGGGTTGGCGGTGATGCGCACGATGATCCAGTCCGACAGCACGCGCGTGCCGCCCGTCACGGACGAGAAATCCCCGCCCGATTCGCGAATGACCGGCGCCGATTCGCCCGTGATGGCGCTTTCGTCCACCGACGCCACGCCTTCGATCACCTCGCCATCGCCGGGCACCATGTCGCCGGCTTCGATCAGCACGATGTCACCACGACGCAGGGCGGTGGCAGCGCGCGCTTCCGCGCGGTCTCTGCGATGCGGGTCTGCCAGCACCTTGGCCTGCACGGTGGTCTTGATGCCGCGCAGCGATGCCGCCTGCTGCTTGCTGCGGCCCTCGGCCAGCGCCTCGGCAAAGTTGGCAAACAACACCGTGAACCACAGCCACACCGACACAGCGAGGATGAAGCCCGCAGGCGCTTCCGCCTGGCCGCGCAGGGCCATCACCCACAGGATGGTGGTGAGAATGCTGCCGATATAGACGACAAACATCACCGGGTTCTTGGCTTGCGCGCGCGGCGACAGCTTGCGGAAGCTATCCACAATGGCGGGCTTGACCAGTGCCGACGAGAACATCGACAGCTTGCGCACATCCTTGGCAGATAGCGTCGTGTGCGTGCTGCGCGCCTGCGGCTCGGCGGCTGCGGCAGTACCAGTACCGGCGCTGGGCTCAAGCTTGTGCTTGACCGTACGCACGGCAGGTTCGGATTCGGGATAACGGATAGCCATAAGGCACCTGTTGATATTGGGTAGACGACTCGCCTTGCGCTTAGCGCGCAAGGTGTTCTGCGATGGGGCCGAGCGCGAGGGCCGGGATGTACGTGAGCGCGCCCACCAGCAGCACCGAGCCGATCAGCAGCACTACAAACAGCGGCCCATGCGTGGGCAGCGTGCCGGCCGTCACGGGCAGGCGCTTCTTGGCGGCAAACGTGCCTGCCATGGCCAGCACCGGCACGATGATCCAGAAGCGGCCCAGCCACATGCAGATGCCCAGCGCCACGTTGTAGAACGGCGTATTGGCAGACAGGCCCGCAAACGCGCTGCCGTTGTTGTTGGCGGCAGACGAGAAGGCGTACAGCACTTCAGAGAAGCCGTGTGTGCCGGGGTTGAAGATGCCCGCCTTGCCCTGCGTCACCACCACGGCCACGGCCGTGCCCACGAGCACCAGCAGCGGCGTAACGAGGATGGCGATGGAGGTCATCTTCATCTCGAACACCTCGATCTTCTTGCCGAGGTATTCCGGCGTGCGGCCGATCATCAGGCCCGCAATGAACACGGCCAGGATGGCGTACACCAGCATGCCGTACAGGCCCGAGCCCACACCGCCAAACACCACTTCGCCCAGTTGCATCAGGAACATCGGCACGAAGCCGCCCAGCGCGGTCAACGAGTCATGCATGGCATTGACGGCACCGCACGACGCCGCCGTGGTGATCGTGGCAAACAGCGACGAGGCCACGATGCCAAAGCGCGTTTCCTTGCCTTCCATGTTGCCCACCGCCTGATCGATGCCGAGGTTGGCGAGCATCGGATTGGCGTGCAGCTCAGCCCATGCCAGGAAGACGGCAAGCACCACAAAGAGCACCGTCATCGCCGCCAGCACAGCCCAGCCTTGCCGACCATCGCCCACCATGCCGCCAAACGTAAAGCACAGCGCCGCCGGGATGATGAAGATCGCCAGCATCTGCACGAAGTTGGTCAGCGCGTTGGGGTTCTCGTACGGGTGTGCGGAGTTGGCGTTGAAGAAGCCGCCGCCATTGGTGCCCAGCATCTTGATCGCCTCTTGCGACGCGACCGGGCCCATGGGCAAGGTCTGCGTTTGCGTGGTGGCTTTCTCGGTGACGGGGTTGCCTTGCGCATCCTTGAGGGGATTGCCCTGCGCGTCCATCTTCGGGTTGTCGTACGTGGTGGCGGTGACGGTGGTCACCTCCTTGTAGCCATCGAAGTTCTGGATCACGCCCTGGCTCACGAAGAACACCGACACCAGAATCGACAGCGGCAGCAGCACGTAGACCGTGGCGCGCGTGAAGTCGACCCAGAAGTTGCCGATGGTGTTGGCCGAGTGGCGCGCAAAGCCGCGAATGAGCGCGATCACCACCGCAATGCCAGTGGCGGCTGACAGGAAGTTCTGCACCGCCAGGCCGAGCATCTGCGTGAGATAGCTCATCGTGCTTTCGCCCGAATAGCCTTGCCAGTTGGTGTTGCTCACAAAGCTGATGGCCGTGTTGAACGACGAATCCGGCGTAATGGCAGCAAAGCCCTGCGGATTGAGCGGCAGCCACTGCTGCGCGCGCTGCAGCGCATACACCGCCAGCGCACCTAGCACGTTGACGACGATAACGGCCAGCGCATAGCGCTTCCAGCCCATCTCGGCCTGCGGGTTGACGCCGGCCACGCGATAGAACAGCCGCTCGATGGGGCCGAGCCAATGTGTGCGCGACGGCTTGTCACCAAACACGCCGGTCATATACGCGCCCAGCGGTTTGGCCAGAACCAGCAGCACGACCAGGTAGATCGCCAGCTGGAGGAGGAACGCATTCATGGTGTGCCTCGCAGTGTTGTTAGAAGCGTTCGGGCCACAGCAAGGCCACGAACAAGTAGACGAGCAGAACCACCGTGATGGCCCCGGACAGCACATAGAGCCAGGTCATTGCTGTTTCTCCATCGCGTGCGTGGTGGGTTGGTCTTTGGCAGCAAGCCGGCCGGAGAGGGCGAGCAAGCCGCCCACTGCCAGGGCCAGCACCGCAAGGCCGGCGAGATAAACGAGGTCCATATGCGCTCCCCTTTCCTTCAGGTCGTGGTCGTTAGAACGTCTTGGTCACGGCCAGCAGCGCGGTGGCCTTGCCCATGTAATTGCCGCGCGCGTTGGTGTAGGCGGCGCGCGCAGCGTTGGTATCGATGTACGCAAGCGAGGCCGTCCAGCCGCTGCCGAAGTCTTTCGTCACGCCCACCTTCCAGTCGGCATACGACGTGCGCACCACCTGATGCGGCACCTGCTGATAGCCCACGTGCAGGTTCAGCGTGAGGCCCCAGAAGCCGGTGTCGAAGTTGCCCGACAAGTCGAAGTACTGGCTGTGGTGGCTGTCGGCAAAGCCGAACAGGTTGGAGAACGCGTGCGAGTACTTGAACGAGACCGGCCCGTAGCCGATCTGTGCATAACCCTCGGTGGTGTGCGGGCGGGTGTAGCCGTCGGGGTAGCTACCCGGGTAGTAGTACTGCAGCACGCCCGCATCAATGGGCACGTCCTTAATCAGCTCGGTCTTGTAGCCGCCGTAAAAATCCATCTCGATGGGGGCGGAGACGTTGGGGTTGGAATCCCCCAGCCAACTGATCGACGAGTTCCAGTTGCCCACATAGAAGCCGTTGGGCAGCGCGTAATCCACACCGCCCTGGATGGCGGGCTTGTTGTTGGTCTGCATGAGACCGCGATAGCGGTACTGGCTGGCCAGCGTGACGTTGGCCGTGAGCGGGCTGGCGGGCGCGGCCGGTGTGGCAACGGGCGCCGGCGCAGCCTCAGTGGACTGCGCAAAAGCGGCCGCGCTGGACAGTGCTGCGGCACAGAAGACAACGCCACCGATGACGGTGGCGTGCAAAGAAACCTTGGCTTGCATGGACCTTTCCCTTGTTGTTTTGGGTGCCGCACGGCCCGGCGCAGGTGCGCGTCAACTGGGGCCGGATGCGGCGTGCAGGCAGGCTCCCGTCACAGGGCCTGCGTGCAGTGCAACAGTAGGGAAAGGGGGTAAAAACGGGGTAAAGGTTGGGGGGAGGGGTGTAAACGCCGTGTAAAAACGTACCACTGCCGGATCAGCGATTGATGGCCAATGGCCTTCTAGCCAGTCGCCGACTTTGAGCCGCCGCTGCACATCCAACAGGCACAAACCTTTGCAGATATCCAGGCCCCTTCTGGCTAGGCTTGGTCGCGACTCTTTCGGCTTGCCGAGAACGACAAGGTCAACGCGATACACAACGAGCTAGGAGATGCGCGCATGGATTCCAAGGAGCATTCGTGAAGCGATGGATTGCACTGTGCTTGGGATTGTTTTCGCTCAATGGGATTGCTCAGATTCCCGAATCGATCGTGAGAAGCTGCATGCTTCTGGAAAGTGCCGGGCCGGACGTCGACTACGCTGAGATTGAGAGCACTGGAACAGTCAGCGACGACGAAATTCACGGCTACTCGGTTTTTTCCTGTGTTCGCCATGGCGTAACGTTTGGCTATGCGACTGCGAACAAGGGTTCGCGTGACCTGATCGTTGTCGGAGATCGGAGGATTCCGATTTCCCAGGCAAAGAGGCTAGGAAGGGATCGTCCACAACGCATTGATTCTTCGAAGGCCATTTATTCGATCCTAACCAAGGGGCATAAAAGCTATTTCTGCATTGCCTCGAATTTCGGTGGACTGGGTCGGAGCGGGTCGTTTCAAAATGTTCGACAAGCCTACATAGCACCGTTGAAAGTCGCTCATAGCGCTAGCAGCATGGAAGCGGTCTATTACGGTCTGCGGGACATTCGGAATTTCGCAAACGGAATCCTGCAGCGTTAAGCATTGAATAGATTAATTTCGTCTCATGGTAGTTTTGCCATGATCCGGTCGAGAGGGGAGGGCGGCAGCAGGATATATGCATCCTCTCTCGAGGCATCCATGCTGTAATAGACTCGATCGCGATCAAAAAACATCTTCGGCGCCAGATCGTAATACTCTCTTTTCGCCAAAATCGCCTTCGTATTTGCATCATAAAGTCTAAATAGCGTTCCATCCTCGTATGGAAGGAGGCAGACCTCACCAATATATTGATGATCTCTGCTTTTCTCTTGTTCGCAAGCACTCGCACCCATGCGATGGCGTGCTGCCAGCTCATATTGCGCACCAATTATCAAAACAGCAATGAGCAGCATCGTTTTGCATCTGCGCTTTAGGAAGCTTTCGGCCACGAGGCGCCCGGCATTTTCAACCCCTGCCTTACCGGCGTTGTTCCGCCACCAGATCTTCTGAAACAAGAAATAGAGAACGCATGTCGAGATCAAACCTATCGCAATCGCTGTAAACAGCCAGCGAATCAGGATAAACAAACTCGCACCCAAACCAGGCATCATATAAATCACCTTGCAACAGGGATCGCATACCAAGAAAAGAAAATTACCGTGGGCGCCCTACAAGGTTTCTCCCGTATTCAGATCAAATTCGATAACGAACGGGCGATTAAAATATATTTTTCTTACATCAGAATACAAAATTAAATCACCACCCTGCTTGTGCTTCAACTGCCAATCCCGGTAGCTGTCATTGTAGACGGGGTAGTATATTGTCCAATTTTCAATAGCTCCATTTTTGGAATAGGGCAGCCTCGCTCCACGCTTCTTTGTTGTCTCGCCAATCGCGATCGCGTCTACAAGGACAACAAATCCAGTATGGTTCCAATGGCCCAAATACTGACTCCCCGATTCGGTCGAGCGATCGTAGAACGTGAAAATGTCGCGCATATATGCGCAAACCTCACGGATTTCGATTCTACCGAAGACCTTATTATTGCGATCAACGTATGTTGTATAGCGATACTTACCAAGGGCGAGGTAGAACGCGAATGCCCCAAGCGAGCCGTACAGATCGTCCATGAATCGCCCATTTTCCCACTGAATTCCCCTGAACAGCATTGCGAATTTCTCGCCACCATTGCTGTCGACGGAAATAAATTGGTACTGCCAACTCTTGTGAAGATCATGGACACTCTCTCCGCAAAGCCCCCAGGGGTCTACGGTGTATTGAGAGGGTTGTGTTCCCCTGACCATATCAACAATAACGCTCCTAGCTTTCTTGGTGAATATCTTATTTCTTGTCAAATCCTCATACTTGATTTTCGCTCGATCAAATTTAAGAATCCAATCCAACTTAAACATGGTTGTATCAATCATGTCTGGCGGAAATGGCTTCCCATCCTGATTCACACTGAGCGCCTCCCCCTTGTCGCTTGTGATGTAGTTCAGTTCACCAGCAAACCATTTTCTTTGCAGCTTTGCTGACATCGACCAACCAATGCGGTCCATTGCGTCAGGAATTTGCTGAATGTCGAAAGGCTTCACTCTTGGCTTTTTGATTTCCGGTGCGACTGCAGGCTTTGGGGGCTTTGGTGGTGGTGGCGTATTGAGCCAGTCTTTGAAATCCAGAAACGCCTCGATCGCGCTCTTCGGCGGTCGCTTGGGTTCTGTTGGCTTCGGGGGTGGGGGTGACGGGGGAGGCTGGTCGCGCAACGGTGGCGCCGGTCTCGCCATCGATAGGGAAAATTCTTCTGCATCGACTGCAGTGCAGGCGCCCTTAGAGGGAACCCACCACGGCTGAAACAGGATGCTTCTCTCGAAAAACAACGGCTTCTCGTCTGGCTTATTCACTGCGTCTTCTACCTTTGAAGTTGCTTGTCCGGCTATCAAGCTGACGTGACCGCGTCATCCGTCCGCTTCTGCGGCCCCCGACTAAACCGCACCGCCAGCGCCTTCCGCGCCGCATCCAACCCTTCGCCCTGACCCGCCACCTTGAGAAACGCATACCCCTCCAACGTGGCGCTCATCACATCGCTGCCCAGCGCCAACTGCGAATCCGCCATGCGCTCGTGAATGCGGGCCACGCGCATGAGACGACTGCGTAGCTGATCGAAGCCCGCCAGATCGCGGCGCAGTTCGGCGAGGTCGAAATTGCCGGGCAGCAGGTTGGGGTTGTTGTTCAGCACCTCCACGGCCTAACGCGCGAAGGCTTCGGACTTGTCGCCCATCTTCACCAGCGTTCGGCGCTGAACCGGGGTGAGGTCGATCAGGCTGGCGAGCCGGTCTTCCAGCGTCTTCAGCGCGCCGTCGACGGCGGCCAGATCAGCCGAGGTGAGCTGATACGAAATCAAGTTCTGCGGCATTTCACTCCTCGTAAATCAATTGGCAGTGCCGTGCCATCAAGGGCACGAGGGCGGGAGATTGGCCGCTGCGGCGCTGGTCCGCAATGCCAGGAGGGGATTTCGGGCGAAGAATCAGAATGATCTGATGCGGCGCTCACAACTCGACACATCGAGAGGCGTTCTCGATGGCCAGAGCTCGGCGCTCGGCGTGCGAGGCTTTTTGCTCGGCGGCCCGAGCTCGGAGCTCGGCGCGTGAGGCTTTTTACTCGGCTGGCCGAGTTCGGAGCTCGGCGCGTAGGGCTTTTTGCTCGGGTGGCCAAGCTCAGAGCTCGGCGTACGAAAATCAGAATCCGGCGCGTACCCCCCATCGCTATAATTCCCCCGCTGCCGCACCAACGGCAGCCGGGCGTAGCAACCCGCACAGCAATCCTTAGAGAGACTGTCGCGCAAGCGACGGTCCGCCTTCGTTCGCTTGTGTTTTTCATGGCGGGCCGGGCGGGGAGACCTTCGGGTCTGCCGGTCGTTCTCTAAGGGCCGGTTTGCTACCCCCGCCGTCAGGCCCGCCACCCCGTGTAGCAACGAGATGGCGAGCCTCCGATGCAACTTAGAGAGGCCGACATGCCATCTGTCAAAAGCGGGCACGACCCCGCGTCCTATCCATCTCCCCCAGCACCACCACCCAGCCCGACGCCCACGTCATCCGACACAGGCAGGCTCACCAAGAACCGCACCTACCTGAACGGCGCCATCGCGGCACAGGCGTACTTGAAGCGGACTCGCACCGCCATGTGCACGCACGGCCAATGCCGGCCGGGCATGCTGCGCGAGCAGCTTCAACACCTCTCTGCACACGCATTCCCACCGGCGTTCATCAAAGGCTTTGTGGATGCGATTGATGCGTACGTATCGATGTCGCTTGGGGGACGCGATGTCGATCCGCAGACGTGGGACGTACTAGCCGCCATAGAGCGGCGGGGCTACGGCCAATAAAAACAGATTGATGCATTCCCGTGACGGGCGGGAATGCCATGGTCTCTGCAAAACCTCAAACCTTCTCCACCGGCTTCAACTCCCACATCGGCAGGTAATTCATGATCGGCCGCTCGAACGTGCCGCCCTTGTCGATAAAGGGCTTGCCCGAATCCAGCATCGGGCGGAACGTATCCAGTTGCTTGGCCGCGCCCAGGTCAGTCCACAGGCTCACGTTCGACAGCGACGACGTTGACTCGTCCTCGCCCACATAGAACGCGACCAGCCCTCGCATGGCCTCGATACCGGGCCGGAGCACCGCTTCGAGATCGTTCATCATCTGCCGCATCTCGGCAAACTTGTCTGGTGGGCACCGCAGAATTGAAACTCGGACGACTGGCTGCATTGGAGACTCCTCTCTCGTTGAGCTGCGTGAAACACCAATGAAGAAGACCGACGCTACTGCGCCAGAAATTTAACAACGGCATTCACCGTAGCCTGCGTCTGTTCCTCCATCAACCAATGCCCCGCATCGGGAATCACCAGTTCCTGCACGTTGGTGGCGGCATTGCGCATGACGATGGCCTCGTTCTCGCCGAAGGACTTTGCGCCGCCGATGGCGAGCACCGGCATGGGCAGCTTGGTGGCGATGGATTTCTGGTTGTCTTCCGCGTCTTGCGGGATCGACAGGAATTGCGCAAACGCTGAATGCATGGCGCCCGGCTTGGCGTAGAGGCGGGCGTAGTGGACCCGTGTGGCTTCGTCGATCTTTGAAGGGTCGCCGGCAAATTCATTCCAGAACCGGTCGAGGTAGATGCGCTCGCGGCCCTTGACCAGCCGCTCGGCATCGGGGCCGCCGAACGAGAAGTGCCAGAGCTTGGGCGAGCGGACGATCTGCTCCCACGGTGGCACTCCCGGCACGGGCGCATCCATTACGACCAGCCGCGTGGTCTTGTCCGGATAGCGTGCCGCATAGGCAAACGCCACCATGGTGCCGATGTCGTGGCCGACCACATCGGCCTGGTCGATGTTCAGCTTCGTCAGCACAGCCCGGATGTCGCCGGCCTGGGTGCGCTTGTCATAGCCGCCTTCGGGGTGCGACGACAGCCCCATGCCGCGCAGATCCGGCACCACCACGGTATGCGTGCGGGCCAGCTCGGCCGCCAGGGGCGCCCACATGTCGCCCGTGTCGCCAAAGCCGTGCAGCAACACCACCGCCGGGCCGCTGCCGCCGACGCGCACAAACAGCGTCGCCCCGTCGGTCTGGATGTTCTGGTGCCGAAAGCCCAGCGGATACGGCTTGACCTGCACTTGCGCAAAGGGCGTCATGGCAAGCATGAGCGCGACGGCGGCAAACAGTTTTCGCATGGCTGTTCTCTCCGGGGGCGGGTGGCTGGCCGGGCCGATGAGGAAGCAGCCTGCAGATCGAGCCACACACGCTGCGGGCAAACGCGCGACGCAGGGCCTCGTCAAGAGTAGTACGCGCCCGGCGCGACGCAAGCGAGAAGGAGGGGGGAGGGATGGCCGGTCGCGGCAATGCGAACTTTGGCGGTTCGCCGCGAACGACCGGGAGCGCGCTGAGCGCTAGATCGAAACGTGTACTGCTAGGTACGGCACTCGTACCAGCCCTTCGTCCGGTTAACAATGCGCACGACCAGAAGCATGACCGGCACTTCGATCAGCACGCCGACGACGGTGGCCAGCGCCGCACCGGAATGGAAACCGAATAGGCTGATCGCCGCCGCAACGGCCAGCTCGAAGAAGTTCGATGCGCCAATCAGGGCCGAGGGGCACGCAATGTTGTGCTTCTCGCCAACTGCCCGGTTAAGCCAGTACGCAAGCGCAGAGTTGAAGAACACCTGAATCAGGATCGGCACCGCCAGCAAGGCGATGACCAGCGGCTGTTTCAGGATCGCTTCACCCTGGAACGCGAACAGCAACACCAGCGTCGCCAACAGCGCAGCGATTGACCACGGGCCGATCTTCACCATTGCGGCATCGAACGCCGATTGGCCTTTCGCGAGCAGCGCCTTGCGCCAGATCTGCGCAAGGATCACAGGGATGACGATGTAGAGGACGACCGAGGTCAGCAGCGTCGCCCACGGCACCGTGATGGCGGACATGCCCAGCAGCAGCCCAACCAACGGCGCAAATGCGATAACCATGATGCTGTCGTTCAACGCGACTTGCGACAGCGTGAACAGCGGATCGCCGCCCGTCAGCCGGCTCCACACGAACACCATCGCCGTGCACGGCGCGGCGGCCAGCAGGATGAGGCCCGCGATGTAACTGTCGATCTGGTCTGCAGGCAGCATCGGCGCAAACAGGTGGCGGATGAAAAACCAGCCGAGAAACGCCATCGAGAACGGCTTGACGAGCCAGTTCACGACAAGCGTGACGCCAATACCTTTGACGTGCTGACGCACCTCATGCAACGCACCAAAATCCACCTTGACCAGCATCGGGATGATCATCACCCAGATCAACAGCCCGACCGGGAGGTTGACCTGTGCGTATTCCATCCGGCCGATCTGCTGGAACAGGCCAGGCAGCACTTGGCCGAGCACGATGCCGGCAACGATGCAGAGCGCCACCCAGACAGTCAGGTAGCGCTCGAAGAAGTTGATGGCGGGCCTTGTGGCGGCCTGTGCTGGCGGCGCTACGTTCGATGCAGTCATTGGACAGGCTTCAGATCAGTTTTGCGAAATGCGTTCCAACGCCGTTTGAAGCTCGGCATTGCTCATGCCATCGAGCGGCAGGGCCAGCAGTTGCAGCATGCGGTAGCCGATGGCCTGGCGTGTCAGCTCAAAGGCCTGGCGCTTGCTTTCGTCACCGCCGGGCGCATTGGATGGGTCGGCATAGCCCCAATGCACTTTCACGGGACTGCCGGGCCAATACGGGCAGGTCTCCGCTGCAGCGCTGTCGCACACGGTAATGACGATGCGCATCTGCGGTGCGCCGTCTGCAACGAACTCGTCCCAGCTCTTGCTGCGGTAGCCGGTGGTGTCGATGCCTGCGTTGGTGAGGGCTTCGAGTGCAAACGGGTTGAGGCGGCCGCTCGGTGCGCTGCCGGCGCTGTAGGCGCGCACGTCTTTGCCGAGTTGTTGGGCCCAATGGTTGAGCATGCCTTCGCTCAGCACGCTGCGTGCGGAGTTGTGGGTGCAGAGGATGAGGACGTTGGTGGTCATGGGTTCGCTGTCAGCAGCAGGATGAGCCGGACTTCACTGCGATACCGATCGGCTTGCCTTTCGGGGCACGGGGTGCGCAGCAGGCAGAACTTTCCGTCGTGGCTTCTTCCTTCTTGTCTTCGCGAAACACCGGGATATTGCCCAGCGAATGGAAGTGCTCCCAGGCGATGCCCTGCGGGTCGGTAATCCAGTGCTTGTCGCTGCGGGCATAGCAGCAGGTGGTTTCGCCTTCGTCCAATAGGGCCATGTCTGCAACTTCGGCGCGGGCTTTCAGCTCGGCCAGCTCGGCAGCGTCATCGACTTGGAAGCCAAGATGGTCCACGCCCGCGGCGCTGCCACGCGTCGAGATGGCGAAGTTGATGCGTGGGTCGTCCAGCATCCACTTGGCGTAATCGGTCTCCACACGCGTCGGCTCGGCTGCAAACAGCTTCGAGTAGAAGGCGATGCTCTTGCTCAGGTCGTCAACGTGGAGATGGACGTGAAATCGTTTCATGGGATGCTCCTTCAGCACTTGCAGGCGGCGGCGTTTGCTTCCAGGCAGGTTTCGCCCTGGCAGCAGTTGGCGGTCAGGAAGCCCAGCAGGGCGTTCATGTGGTCATACGCCGCGCGATAGATCAGGTTGCGGCCGTCGCGCTCCTGCGTCACCAGGCGCGCGGCTGTCAGTTCCTTGAGGTGGAATGACAGCGTGGCACCCGGCACGTCGAGCTGTTCGGCAATCGCGCCTGGCGTGAGGCCCGTTGGCCCCGCAACCACCAGCATGCGGAACACTTGCAGGCGAATGCCATGGGCCAGCGCGGCGAGGGATCGGATAGCGTCGTTTTCTTCCATATTTCCAATATATTCGAAATGTTTGACGGCAGCAAGGCGATCAGCCTGCGATGTCGGGAACAACTTGGGGAGCACTTGACGCTATTGCGCGAGAGATTGGGCGGTGGCATTCGGTGGCTGCATCACCAATGGCCAACGCCTGCATGCTGCTTTGCCCACAACCCAGCCAGGGGCTCGATGCCCGACAGAGGGTTTATAGGTTTACTTCTTTATGTATACAGATAGTAGTAGTAGATAACGGTGGATAAGTCCTGTGGATAAGCACCAAAAGCGCTTTGACATCAAAGGCTTGCAGAACGGACAACCCATCGGACAGCGTGTGCTGTCGCGTGGATGAGTCCGGGGCATCGCGTCTGACCCTGTCGACCCAGTGGGAAGTTGTTCCTGTGCTATCTGCCCACTGACCCCGGAGAACCAACACGCTTGTCCCTGGAGTTATTCACAGGGGCAGGGTGCGTTATCCACAGCGGGGTTCTTCAAGTCCGACTAGTGCGGGTAATACTCCAGCTCGGCAATGCGCGCCCGGATCGCCTCGACGTTCAGCCCTTCAATATCGGGGCTCGCCATTGAGCCGCTGTCTGCGCGCCACGGTGCGTTGTCGGCGGCCCGCTGTGCGTTTCGATAGGCCAGCCATGCACGTTGGGCGTTGCGGATGGCCTGGCGAGAGGCCGGGTCCGTCTTGCTCATGACCGCCTGATACAGCGTATTCATCTGGCGGTCGTAGGCTTGGTAGGCGGTGTGCGTGCACTCGGTCATGCCGGCCGTCGTGGTGCCTCGCGGGCTCTTCAGGCATTGCTGGAGCGCGTCGTCGACCGGGTCGGCGGCCGATGCGGCCAAGGGCAGCAGCAGAGCCGCGAGTGATAACGCGCGCACGGCGCGACGCACAGCCTGGTTGGCAGAACGGCGTGTCGGGCGGGGCTGATTGATGTGCATCGGAAGGGCCATTGCGTACCTCATGGTTTTCACAGCCGGGTGGTTGCCATGGTAGGAAAAGTCTTGCCGTGCCGCACGGGGCGCGCGATGAAAGCGGCCATGTGCGGAGAAAGCACACCACACGGCCAAATTCCACAGCACAATCGCGCACACGTTCCCATCCAGTTCCCAAAGGTTCATCCAATGACGCCACTTCGCGGCATTGCCGCCATCGCATTTGGCATTGCTTTTCTGCCCATGGCTGCGCACGCTGCCAGCTTTGACTGCGCCGCCGCGCGCAGCCCGATGGAGCAGGCCATCTGCAATGACGCACAACTCTCCGCCTTGGATAGCCAACTGGCCGATGCATACCGCGCTGCGTTGAACAAGCGCGGCGCCGACACCGACGCATTGAAGGCCGAACAACGCGAATGGTTGAAACAGCGTGCGCCTTCCGGCCAGATCGACGTGGCAGCGTTGAAAGAGGCGTACCGCACGCGCATTGACGAGGTGAAATCGCAACCCGTGTTTCCCGATCCGGGCGAGCGAGTGGATGGCCCGGTTTACCACCTGAAGGCAATCGCCAAGCAGCACGATTTCGTGCTCCGCATGCTCGAAGCCTGTCCGGCGGAAAGCAGCAAAGAGGACACCACCTGCGAAGGGCCCGCCCAGTTGCTCATTCATGACAAGGGCCAACGCGCCGTGCGTCAGGTCATCAACCTGCCGAAGGTGTTTGTCACGCTGCCCAAGGGGGGCATGGGGCCCCTGGTCAATTCGACGCGTCTCTATGACTACCAGGGCGTGATCAACGTTGGCGATTTCAACTTCGACGGCAAGGAGGACTTCGGCATCCAGACCGGCAACGAGGGCAGTTACGGTGGCCCCAGCTATGACGTCTATCTGTTCAATGCGCAGACCCAGCGCTTTGTGCGCAACAGTGAGATGACGGGGCTCATTCTGGAAACACTCGGGTTCTTTGAAGTGGATGCCAGGAACAAGCGTCTGCGCACGTGGGCGAAGAGCGGTTGCTGCTATCACGAGCGCACGGTGTACGCCGTCGAACACGATGTACCGGTCGCCGTTGAACGCCGCATTGATGACGCGCAGGGCGGCGGCGACAAGATGAAAGTCACCGTGGAAACACTGGTCAACGGCAAATGGCGCAGCAAGGTGCATTACGAGCCGATGCCGAAGTGAACGCGCTCACAAACAATATCAACAGACATGAAACACGCTCGCCTGCCCCCTCTGCTGTGCGCTGCCGGCCTGCTGCTTGCCGCGCAAACCCTCCACGCTGCTGAAGACGCCTGCACCGCCCAGGTGGACAGCGCAATCAAGCGGGCCTACCCCGCTGCAAAACGTGCAGGCCGTGGTTACAAGGTCGGCGACGCGCACATCCAATTGCCGGAGGAGTCCGACCCGCATGCGGTGGTGTGCCGCACGTGGCCCGCGCATCCGGAACTCACGCTCATGGCCGTGCCGCTCATGCAGCAGGAGGACGCAGACGCGGGCACCAATGAAGGCGACCTTGAACTGTTCGTGGTCGACAGCGCCAACGGCAGCATCCGGCAACGTCTGCGCCTGCCAGCGCGTATGTCGGACGATGCGGTGCGCATCCGGTCCGTCACGTTCGATACCGCGCGCTACGTGGTCGCGCCAGGGCAGATGGCATTCGGGGTGCGCATCGTCAAAGAGGGCAGTTCGCGGCCCAATCCGTTCAACGAGACCGGCCTATGGCTCTACACCGTCCAGGGCAATCAATTGAAACCGGTGTTGAACGGCGTTGTCGTGGAAAGCGGCGGCGGTGAATGGGATACCAACTGCGCCGGCGCGTTCGAGCAAACCAAGCGCACGCTGAACATGACATCGGACACCCACAACGGGTACGCCGATATCGCGGTGTCGGAAACCAAGTCCTCGTCCACCAACACGGTCGACAAGGCCGGCGAATGCCAGACGCACGACGCCAAGCCGCGGCGCACAACCTACCGGCTTGCGCATGACGGCAAGCAATACGTCGTGCCGAAGGCGCTGATGCCGTTGGATTGAGAGGCAAGCGTGGGCGGGATCGCTCCGCCCTCATCCTGGCGTCTACGCCATCTCGCCTAGCCAACGGCTGATAACGCAAACGCGGCGCCCGTCCTATACCTACGGTGTTCGGCCATGCATGGCCGTGGCGGCTTTGTCGCGGCGCTTGCCCTGGCCATCACCCAGGAGGCAAATCATGCGCATGCTCGTCAACGTGCGGATTCCGCACGAACCCTTCAACACCTACGTGCGCGACGGTTCCATCGCCGAGCTGATTCCGCGCGTGATGGCCGAGAGCAAGCCCGAGGTTGTCTACTTCACGGAGCAGAACGGCCATCGCGGCGCAGTGCTCATCGTCAATGTGGAATCAGCCTCGCACATTCCCGCGCTGGCGGAGCCGTGGTTTCTGCTGTTCAACGCAGACTGTGAGTTCCGCATCGTGATGAGTGCGGAGGATCTGCAGAAAGCGGGGTTGGCGGAGATCGGCGCCAAGTGGAAGTGAGGTGACGCCTCGCGGCGCTCATCCCCCGCCCATCCCCTTGTGCGGTGCACCTGCGGTTGTCGTTACGTTTGGTTGCACTCAAACGCACGTTCTCATCTGCGCGTCCCTACAATCGGTGGAACCAAAACCGAGAAGGAGGAAACAGATGACCCGAGCACAATGGATGGTGGCTGCCGCAATGGCCGCGCTGTGCACCGTTTCGCTGTCGGCGCAGGCCAAGGGCGGGAACGCCGGTGGCGGCTCTGCTGCACATATGAGCAGCCACGGCATGTCCAACACCAACGGCCCGGACAGCATGGACCGCGATAAAGGCAAGGCGCGTGCGGCAGACCGTGCGCATCAACATGGCAAATCCACGCAGCACAAGCGCGCGGGCAAGGGCAAGTAAGCGCCGCAACGCAGCAAAGAAAAAGCCGGTCACGCTGACCGGCTTTTTTGTTGCGCGAGTACGAAGTCAACGGCTCAGCAATTGCCCTTCTTCGCCTGTCCCGGCGGGCAGAAGCCATTGCCCGGGCCGCCTTGTGGGCGCATGACGGGGCCATCGTCGGGCAGATAGACACAACCGCCCAGCAGCGATGCGCCCAAAGACAGGATGAGGATGATGTTCTTCATTGTGTGGTGAGGGGCGGGCTCCGCCCCCCTTTTTCCCTGGTTAGAAACTGAAGTTGACCCCGGTCTGGCTGCCGGCCGAAACGTTGACCGGATTGCTCAGCGTGGTGCCCGATGCACTGGTGGCCTGGACCGAATACTGGCCCGCCGATGCCGACACTGCCGACAGCGCGATCGGCAGCGTCGCGCTGTACGTGCCGACCAACGGTGCGGCCGCGGGCAACGCCAGCGAGTACGCGCCGGTATCGAGGTTGGCATTGGCCGAGGTGATCTCGTACGACACCGAGTTCACCGTCTGCAGCGCGCGCAGCGTGGCCTGCGCCGATGCGGTCGCCGTGCCGGAGGCGGTATTGGTGGTGGAGGCCGGCAGCGTGATCGGCGCGCCGGTGGTGGAAACCGTGGTCGTCGTGCTGGCCGTGACAGGCACGGTGCGGATGATGCCCGTGGCGTGGCCGGTCGGCTGTGCGTTGTCCACGATCACCACGTCATAAGCGCCATTGGTGCTGCTCTGCACCAGCGGCGACAGCACAAACTTGCCCGTGGAGTCCGCCACCGTGCCGCGGATGACCTGGCCGTTCTGCTCGGCATAGACCGTAGCGCCGGCCTGTGCGGCGGGCACGTAGCCGGTAATCGAACCGCTCACGACCGTAGGCGTTGCCGTAACGACAGGCTTGAGGCTGTAGCCGCCATTGCCCTGCTGCACGATCGATTTGCAGGCGTTGAAATCCAGCACCAGATCGACCAGCGTGTTGGGCTGCACCGTGAAGGGCTGGATGATCTTGTAGCCGCTCTGCGTGCCACTGGGAGTGGCCAGCGCCTGCTCGGTCGACGAGCCAGTGACCACCACGGAATTGGCCAGCGTGTTGCCCTGATTGGGAGACAGCACCAGGCGCAACTGCTGATATTGCCCGGCGGGCAGCGGGGCCGTACCGAGGTCAGTCAGCACGCCGTTGGTGAGCGATAGCAGATCGACCTTCTGCGGTGTGGCCAACGCGATGTCGGTCCAGCCGGCGTCGGTGTCGGCGGCCGACGCGCTGGCGTTCACGCGCACCTTGTTGACCGTGACGTAGACGTGATCAAAGCCGCAGGACGGTGCGTCCGTCATCGAGACATGGAGGGTGCCCGTGCCGGCATCCGTACCGCCATCCCCGCCGCCGCATGCTGCGATGAGGAACGGCAGAGGCAATGCAAGCAGGATGTTCCGATAAGTTGTTCTCATGGTTGTCTCCTCAGTTTGGGGGGGTGCCCGAAGCATAGTCCTGGCCGTGGCACGCACTTTGGTCGATTTGAAACCAATCGTAACGCCGCAGGGGTGAGTGCGGTCTCACCCATTTGGGTTGCAAACGCTTGCGGTGCGCAGAAGATATTGCGGCGCGCGATCGGGCACTGCCGATCGTGTGTCAGCGATGCAGCAGCGGATACAGCCCCAAGCCAAGCAACGCAGCCCCCGCCACGATCACCGGCTCGGGCAGCTTTTTGAACCTCACCAGCAGCAACACTGTGGCCACGGCCAAGAGCGCCGTCGGCACATCGACGATCGAGCGCTTGGCCAGGACGATTACCGCGCCGGTAATGGCACCCACGGCCGCTGCTGTTACGCCATCGACAAAGGCCAGGATGGCGGGCAGCTTGCCGTACTTCTTGAAGTACGGCGCCGGCAGGATGGTGAACAGGTAGCACGGCAGAAACGTGCCAAGCGCGGCCACACACGCGCCGGGCAGGCCCGCCACCAGGTAGCCGATAAAGCCGACGGTGATGACCACCGGGCCGGGCGTGATCATCGCCACGGCCACCGCGTCGACGAACTGCTTGTCGTTGAGCCAGTGGTGCCCTGTGACCACGCCGCCGTAAAGGAACGGCACGATGGCGAGCCCCGAGCCAAATACGAACGCCCCGGCCTTGGCGAAGAACGCGCCAAGCTGCGCAAGCAAGGGCCAATCGATCGTGCCGAGCAAACCGCTGGCCGCTGCCACGGGTGTGACGGCAACCGCGTTCATGCGGCCCTGGCGCAGCCACTTGGGCGGCGCGCGCCAGAACCACACCAGAACGCCGGCCGCCAGGAAGAGCCACGCCACTTCGGATTCAGTCACCACCGTCACTGCCGCTAGCAGCAGGTAGACGGCCCACAACAGCTTGTCTTTGCCGACGCTCTTGGTGGTGAGTTTGTGCGCGCTGATGGCGATGATGCCGATCACTGCCGCGCCCACGCCGTAGAACACCGACTGCATCCACGTCAGGCCGCCAAAGCGGACATAGGCCCAGCCCAGCGCCACCACCATCAAGAACGAGGGCAGCACGAAGGCAATGCCGACCAGCGTGGCGCCGACGATGCGGTAGTGAACGTAGCCGAGGTAGATGGCCAGTTGCGCGGCCAGCGGCCCCGGCGCGAGCTGGGCGAGCGCGAGGCCTTCCTTGTAGTCGGCCTCGGTGATCCAGTGGCGTGTTTCCACCAGGTCGCGGCGCATGTAGCCAGCCAGCGCAACGGGGCCACCAAAGCCCAATGCGCCAAGCCGGAGGAAATACAGGACCAGCTGCCGCAGCGTGTAGGTGGGGCGTTCGGGGGCAATGTTCATGGGCTACCTGCGATGGGTGACTGCGGTCATGTTTTCCGGCCGCTGGAAAAATGCACATACAACGAATCGAGCACGGTGCCGATCTCTGCGAGCAAGGCGTCGTCGTCCGTCAGCCGCTTGCGGGCGCCCGCCAGGATCGCCTCGAACCCGCCGGCTTCCGGCGTGGCCGCGCCGCCCACGTCGAGCGCATGCACCATGGCGCCCAGGCGCGCGAGCCCGGCGTCGTCATCGAGCCCAAAGCTGGCGATGAGCACCTCAAACGAGACGCGCTCGCCAACATGCGTGAACGCTGCGCCATCAAAGTCGAAGCCGAGTGCGTCGGCAGGGCAATCGGACGGGCTGTCGAGCCACAGGAACCGCGCGTGCGGATCGATGAAGCGGTGGATGAGCCAGGCGCTGGCAACGCGGTCCACCCATAAGTGCCGGCGTGTTGCCCACAGGCGGCCCTGATATTGGGTGGGATCACGGCGCGGAATGCTGCCGGAAGCGGCGCGGGGTTCGCCCGCCGATTGCGTGGCTTCGGCCGCCGCAGCAAAGTCGCGCCATTGCGCATCGGCGCGCACGGTCGCTTCGTTGGAGAAGAAATCGATCTTGCGGATGGCCTCGTAGGCGCGGGCATGGCGGCGCAGAAGCCGGTTGCGCTCGGCGCTGGGCAGGTCAGGGAGCGTCTTGCGCGCTTCAGACAGCTCGGCCAGCCACTCGGCATAGTCGGGCGTGCGGTCGAACAGGGCGCGGTAGGCCGCGTCTTCCGCCGCATCGCTGGCCTGCACGCGCAGTACCCACGCCTGGCCGTCTTCCTGCAAGGTCTCGTCTGCCAGGTCATTGAGTTGCGCTGCGTGTTCGGCACGCGCAGGCAGCAGGTAAACGCCATCGCGCAAGGCCGCACAGCCGATGGCTTTGATGGCGCGCCAGATACGCATGCGCGCGGTTGCTCTGGCAGTGGGCAGGCTGACGATGAGCAGCAGCCACGAATCGGGGGAGGCAGTCATGACGGCAGCATAGGCGTGCGTCATAACCGCTGCAATGTTGTAGAGATGCCTACACAGAAGTGCCCGCCGCCCCACGCATCACGGCACAGACAGACCCATCGCTCTGGTCAGAAACGCCTTGACGTCGGCCTCTGCGCGCTGGGCTTGCTCCAGGTTGGCGCCCGTGGATACACCGCGGACAGTGCAGCGCTTGTAGTCAGCCTCCATCGCTTGGAGGCTGGCGTACTTCTCACCGGTCTGCAGGTGGTAGTACGCATCGTGCTGCACGTCGATCATGGTCTGCGGGCACTCGCGCGCCGTGGTCGCACCCGGGAAGTACTTGAAGTACGCCCGCGTGTTGTCGAAGTCGTGATACGCGCCGGGGTACACATGCACCTCGACGGTCTGCCCGTTACGCTGCATGATCTCCGCCGCATTGCGGCAGAGCTGCGCGGGCGTGTAGTCATCTTTCTCGCCCAGCGCGAGCATCAGCGGGGCGCCTGCCAGCGGTGGCGGCGGCACTTCCCACCAGAACGCGGAGCACCCCGGGTAGAAGCCGATGAGCGCCGCAAACCGCGTGTCGTCATCGATGACACCTTTGCGGAACGCATCGAGCGTCATGTCCAGTGCCACGCCGCCGCCGCGTGAAAAACCGATCTGCCCGATGCGCTTCGGATCGATGCGCGGGTCGGTGCTCAGCAGCTTGAGCGCGAACAGCGCATCGGCGTCGTTGGCCGCCGGGTTCAGCTGCGACTGGTTGTCCATCGTATTGGTGATGCCGCGTGGGCCAAACGAGTCCACCACAAAGGCGGCCATGCCCATCCGGTTGAACAGCCGTACCCACCGGTCGACGTCTTTCTGCTGCGGCCCCGCCGAGCCGTGTGAGATCACCATCGCGGGCACCCGACCCTGCAGGGTCTCGGGCAGATACAACGTGCCCCAGATGGGCGTGGGCGTCTTGTCGAACTTGCGATGCACCAGCTCCCATTTGCTTTTGGGGGTGACGCTGTTGAAGTGGATCCGGCCCGTTGGTTTTGCAGAGAGATCGCTGACGATTTCCTGGGCTGAAGCAGGCACGGAGATCAGCGCGATGACGAGGATGCCGAGCATCAACGCGCCGATTGCATTCCACCGCCACGCGTATATGCACCCGGCGTCTTTTTCATCGCGCAAATCAGTGCAGCTTCTCATTTGTTCTTTCAATAGTAGAGAAAGGGTCATCGCTGGAATTCTAGGTTGGTAGCGGTTCTTCGCTTCTTTCTTTATTGAATGGAAATAAAACGCGGCTCATTCGATGTTGGGAAGAAACACATTCTCAAATACCGTTGATTTTTACATTCTTTGTACATCGCTATTGATCGGCATTCCTAGAATCACGCCGTCCGCACCACTTTAAAAATAAATGCAGTGGATCAAGTTGCGCGGACAGGGCTGATGCTCGCAGCGATGCGTTGTTCTGGCATGTCCACGGCAAAAGACGGGGCCGGGTCGGAGACAACCTCAGCGAGATGATTGGCCCACCGGGGAAGTTGGACTTCATCAAACCATCAAAAGATAAGAAGGGGAAGTCTGCGCAAATCGCGCTACGTCTGTCCGGGGGGACAGACGTAGCGGCTTCTTTTCGCGTGCGCGCGGACGCAAACGTATGTCTACGCCATTGTTCCAGCGCCGCCGCGGGCGGCTTCAGTTTGTCTCCATCGCGCTTGTTGCTTCGCCATTCGCCTTGTTTGGGGCGCTTGCGCATGCAGACTGCACCACCACCGGGCAGATCACCGTCTGCGATACGGCGGCACCCAACCCAACCACATCCACCGTCGGCACCGGCAACGTGGCGGCAGAAGACAATCGCACGGTGACGGTGCAGAACGGCAGCACGCTGGCGGTGGGTGACACCAGCGCCATCGCCGTGCGCGACAACGCCAACATCACGGTGCAAACCGGCGGCTCGGTCAGCGCAAACGCGGTGTCGAACTCCGGCTTTTACGGTACGGGCGGCAACGCGATCGACTTCCGCAACAACAGCACGCTGACGGTGCAGCAAGGCGCGCAGGTGCTGGCCAACGGCACACAGCTGAGCGGAGAGGCCGTCAACCCGGAAGGCACGGGCAATACCATCGTCAATGACGGCCTGATCAAATCGGCGCACGGCGCGGCGATCTGGTTCCAGAACACCTCGGGCGGCAACACGGTCATCAACAACGCCACGGGGACGATCCAGACGGACGTCGCCAACGGCAACGTGATGGGCGCGTCGGGCAACGGGTCGGTCGACTTCACCAACCGCGGCAAGGTGATCGGCAACCTGATCTTTGCGGGCGGCAATGATGCCTTGCACGTCTATACCGGCTCGTCGGTGAGCGGCAGCATCAACGGCGGCGGCGGTGCCAACGTCATCACACTCAACGGCACCGACAGCGCGACGCTGGGCACCATCACCAACTTCCAGACCCTACAGAAGCAGGACAGCGGCACGTGGACGCTGTCCAAGACGCTCGCCAGCATGGGCGTGACCAATGCGGAGGTGCAGCAAGGCACGCTGATCCTGCAAGGCAACAACGGCACCTACACCGGCACGATGCAGGTGGACGCCGGCGGCACGCTGCAAGGCGATGCGCTGAGCGTGACGAAGGCCGTGACGAACAACGGCCTGGTGCGCTTCCAACAGGACGTGGATGGCAGCTATGCCGGCCAGATCGTCGGCGCAGGTGCGCTGGAGAAAACCGGCACGGGCACGCTCACGCTGGGTGCTGGCAATACGTACAGCGGCGGCACGACCATTACGCAGGGCACGCTTGCCATTGGTGCGGACAGCGCATTGGGCGGCACCGCGGGCGGCCTGACGTTCAACGGCGGCACGCTGCAACTGGCGGGCAATGTGGATGTGGCGGCCACACGCGCCATCGGCATCACCAATGCCAACGGCACGATCGATACGCAGGGCTTTACGTCGACCGTGAGCCAGGGCATTTCGGGCGTGGGGGCGCTCACCAAGACCGGCAGCGGCACGCTGGTGCTCGCGGGCGACAACACGTACCAGGGCGGTACCACTGTCGCGGCGGGGACGTTGCAACTCGGTACCGGTGGTACGTCGGGCTCGATCCTGGGCAATGTGGTGGACAACGGCACGCTGACGTTCAACCGATCGGACGTGTTCACCTTCGGCGGCATCGTCTCCGGCACGGGCGGCATCACGCAGGCCGGCACGGGCACGACCGTGCTCACCGCCAACAACGCGATCCAGGGCGACACGTTGGTCGCCAGCGGGGCGCTGGCCATCGGCGACGCGACGCACGCCAGTGCCGCGCTCGGCGTGTCGGCCACCAATGCGCCGCAGAGCTTGCGGCCGATGGCGGGCGGCAGCGGCAACAATGTTCAGATTGCAGCCAACGCCACGCTGGGCGGCTACGGCACCGTGAACGGCGCCGTCACCAACAACGGTACGGTGGCCGTGGCCGATGCGCTGGCGGCGTTTGCCAATGCTGGCGGCGGCAGCCTGACGATCAATGGGTCGCTGAATAACGCCGGCACGGTGCAGGTTGGTGGCGCAGGCGTCGGTAACAAGCTGGTGGTCAACGGCAACTACGTCGGCAATGGCGGCGTGCTGGCCATCAACACCAAGCTGGGCACCGACAATTCGCCGACCGACAAGCTCGTCATCTCGGGCGGCACGGCGAGCGGCAATACGGCGGTGCGCGTCACCAATGCTGGCGGCGCCGGTGCGCGAACCACGGGTGATGGCATCGAAGTCGTCAGCGCGATCAATGGCGCGACCACGCAGACCAATGCCTTCGCACTCGCCAACCGAGTCGTCGCCGGCCCGTATGAGTACACGCTGCAGCGCGGTGGCTCGGCCAGCGCAGACAGTTGGTATTTGCGCACCCTGCAGACCGCGACCCAAGGCACGGGCATCGGCACGGGCACGAGCGCCACGCAGCCTGCGCTGCGTCCGGAAGTCTCGCTCTACACCGCCATTCCGTCGCTGACCTTGCTATACGGCCGCGCGCTGCTCGATACGCTGCACGAACGCGTGGGCGAAGAGAGCAACCAGGCCACCGCACCGGCAGGCACGGCTCCCGTGCTGCGCACCGGCTGGGCACGCGTGATCGCCCAGAAGGGCAGCCGCATGTCGGATGGCAACGGTATCTACGGTAACCAGGGCCCCGCGTTCAGCTACGACTTCGGCGGCGTGCAGGTCGGTGCCGATGTCTACCAGCGCCAGCGCGAGGACGGCAGCCACGACCATGCCGGTGGTTACTTCGCCACCGGCCGCATCGCGGCAGACGTGACGCACGCCGATGGCGCAGACGCCGGCCGCGACACCGTCAACGCCAACACGGTCGGTCTGTATTGGACGCACTTCGGCCCGTCCGGCTGGTATCTGGATGGCGTGGTGCAGGGCACCCGTTACGACGCCGATGCCTCGCCGCACGGCGTGAACGGCCTGAAGACGCACGCGCTCGGTTACGCCGCATCGCTCGAGACGGGCTACCCGATCGCGCTGTCACCGCAATGGCGTGTCGAGCCGCAAGCGCAGCTCGTGGTTCAGCGTGCCGCGTTTGCCGATGCCAACGACGGTGCCGCTGACGTGCGCTTCAACTCGGTGAACTCGATGCTCGGTCGCCTGGGCGTGCGCGTGAGCAAGCGTTGGGGTGAATCGCCGGAACGTCAGCACACCGCGTGGGTGCGTGCGAATGTGTGGCACGAGTTCCGCGGTGAGACGGGAACGCAGATGTCGTCGCCGGATGGTGGCTTCGTGCCGTTCACGTCGCAACTGCCGAGCACGACGCTGGAGCTGACGGGCGACCTTACGGCGCAGGTGGCGAAGAACGGCGTGTTCTATGCCAGCCTCGGCTACCAGGTCAGCGCGGACCGTCGCTTGCATGGGGTGAACGGCAAGGCAGGGGTGCGCTGGGGGTGGTAAGGCAACGCACGTAACCAGGCGCGCCCATACGGCGCGACGCTGCTCGGCCAATTCAGTGGCCGGGCAGCATCGCGCCCCATGCCGCCGTGACGTTGCCGCCGAGCCGCCATTCGGCAAACGGGCGGCGCGGTGCAATCAGGACAGGCAGGCGTGGGTCGCGCACGTGGGCGTAGTAAGGCTCCATCCAGCACAGCTCATCCTGGAAGGTCCACGGAAACAGTTCTTGCTTGATGGGCGTGATTTTTTCGAAGCTCGCCGGATCCATCACCGCCTCGATCACGAGGTTCGCCAAGCGGCCAATTGCATGGCCGTTCTCCCGGTACAGATCGATATTGCGTCGCTGCGCCAGTTCTGCGGCAAACACCAGCGGAATCAGCGCGAACGTGTGGTAGTGCAACGCACGATTACCTCGCTTGACCTCCCGTGCGAGCGCGCCGTCCGGGCCGATATCGCGGATGCCCTCGCGAACGCGCAGCAGCCCGGAGTTGATCAGGTCGCTGTTGTCCGTCGCGGTGCCGATGGCAATCAGATTGAGACCGGCCCAATACACCAAGTTGTTATGCAGATGGTTGATCGCTTCGGCGTTGCGGGTAGCGATGGCAATGCGTTCGAGCCAAGGTGCGATGGCATCCAACTGCGGCTGGTTTTGCTTGCGGATGTCGTTCGGCATGCGCAGAAGCACCATGGCGAAATCCGTTCCCGCCCATGACCGCTCGTAGTACCCCTGGTAGCCGGAAATCTTGCCCATCAGTGCATCTGCCTCGGCCCACGTTCGAAGCTGGCTCAGTACGCAGGTCCAATCGCCCTTGTCGGCCGACGCGTTGAGGTGCGCGATGAAATTGCGCATCGGTTTCACGTCGCGCGCATAGCCTGCCGCGTCGTCGTAGAAGCCTGGTGGATCGATCGTCTTGACCGGTGCGGGGATCTCGCACGCGCGGGCTGCATGCACCAGACCGAAGCCGGTGCCAATGGCCAGCGAAATGGCGAACAGCGTTTGAACGGACGCACGGCGCATTGGAACCCCCGGAGGATGCGGAGTAGCTCACATGAACGCGGCGTCCGCTCGTGCAAAACGCCGAGGTGTTCCGCAACGTTGACTGGGGGTTACAAACGGTAGCGACTATGAAAAAGAGCCGCATCGAGCGGCTCTTCTTACGTCAGCAGCAACGCGCTCTTACGCCGCGTTATCCCCACCTTCCTGCGCCTCACGCTCTTCGCGTTCCTCGCGCTCTTCACGGGGCAGGGTCAGCATGCCGGTGTTGTAGACGTACTCATACACCTCGCCGTAGCGGCCCCATTCGATGCCGATCTTGAGCACGCGTTCGGCTTCTTCGGGCTTGAGGTACGCCTCCAGTTCGCGCAGCACATGTTCTTCTCGGATCTCGCCGTCTTCGTTGGCGTCCAGCTCGGCGCGGATGTGCGCGGCCAGGGCCACGCGCTCCAGCAGCTTCTGGCCGAACAGCACCTTGCGCTCGGGCGGTTCGGTTTCCATGTAGGTCTTGCCGAACGGCGTGACGATGATGTCGCCGCGCTCGATGGTGGCCAGTTGCAGCAGGGCTAGCGCTTCGCACGCGGGCAGCAGGTCGTCGTCGGTCACGCCGGCTTCTTCTGCCAGATGCGGCAGGTCGGCACGGCCGTTGAACGGCGCTTCGACCAGCAGGTCGAGAATGGCCTCCATCTGGCCGATTTCGGCATCGGGCAGGCGGTAGGCAAGCTGCTCGGCCGCGGGCTCCACGCCCACATGCACGCCCACACGCTCGGGCGAGGTCATCAGGCCGTACACCTCGTCGATGAGGTTGCGCACGGCGGCGGAATCACGATTGCGCGGGCGCGGGAACGGCACGCGCACCTCGGCACGGATGCGCCCCGGATCGCTCGACAGGATGACGATGCGGTCGGCCATCATCACTGCCTCTTCAATGTTGTGCGAGACGATGAGGATGCTCTTGATGTTGGTGCGGCGGCCTTCCCACAGGTCGAGCATTTCGTCGCGCAGGTTCTCGCCGGTCAGCACGTCGAGCGCGGAGAACGCTTCGTCCATCAGCAGCAGGTCGGGCTCGGTCACCAGTGCGCGCGCAATGCCTACACGCTGGCGCATGCCGCCGGACAGTTCGCGCGGCAGAGCGCTGTTGAAACCCGACAGGCCGATCAGGTCGATGGCCTGTTCAGCGCGCTCTTCACGCTCGGCCTTGGCCACGCCTTGCGCTTCCAGGCCCAGCTCCACGTTCTGCTGCACTGTCAGCCACGGAAACAGCGCAAACGACTGGAACACCATCGCGATGCCCTGTACTGGGCCGGCGTACTCGCGCCCACGGAACAGCACCTGGCCACGATCGGCGCGCACCAGGCCCGCCATGATGCGCAGCAACGTCGACTTGCCCGAGCCCGATTTGCCCAGCATGGCGACAATCTCGCCCTGGCGCAGGTTGAGGTCCACGCCTTCGAGCACGGCGCGGTCGGTGTGGTCTGCGGTGCGGAAGATCTTCGAGACGCCGCGCAGCTCCATGACGCTTTCAGCGCTCTGGCTATGGGTGCTGGTGGTAACCATGTGTGTTCTCTGCTAAATAAGGTCGTCTTAGAACGTGCTCAAGATCCGTAGCGAGCGCCCAGAGGTTGGCCCGAGACGCGCAGCCGTACATGAGTACGGCGAGCATCGCAGGGTCAAGATCGGGGTGCGCAGCAGGATCACGAGCATGTTCTTACAGGCGGGTGCGCTCTTGCGCGATGTCGTACAGGCGGTTCCACAGCAGCCGGTTGAAGCCGACCACGAACAGGCTCATCACGGCAATCCCGAGTGCAATGCGCGGGAAGTCGCCCTTGGATGTCATCTCGGCGATGTAGCTGCCCAGGCCCGTTGCCACCAGCGTGCGGTCGCCCCAGGACACGTATTCGGAGACGATGCTGGCGTTCCACGAGCCGCCGGCGGCCGTCACCAGGCCCGTCAGCAGGTTGGGGAACACGGCGGGAATGAGGAAGCGCTTCCACAGCAGCCAGCCGCGCAGGCCGAAGTTGCGGGCGGCCAGTTTCAGCTCGGTCGGGATTGCCGACGCGCCGGCAATCACGTTGAAGAGGATGTACCACTGCGTGCCGAAAATCATCAGCGGACTCAACCAGATTTCGGGGTTGAGCGCGAAGCGCGCAATGAGCATGACCGCCAGCGGGAACATCAGGTTGGCCGGGAACGCCGCCAGGAACTGCGCCACCGGCTGGGCGATGCGTGCCACGTTCGGGTTCAGGCCGATGCGAATGCCGATCGGCACCCACACCAGCGCGGCCAGGGCAATCAGCAGAATCACGCGCACCATGGTCAGGAAGCCGAGCCAGAAGACGTGGCCGACCTCGGCCCAGCCCACCTCTGAGCGCACGAATTGCAGCACGTGCGCCACCGCCACAAGCGCGGCCAAGATGATGACGACATCAGCGATGCGGTGCGACCACGGGAAGCGCGGCAGAAACCCGCTGCCGCCGGCAGCGGTGGGCCGCGTGCGCTCGGCACCCCAGGACAGCGTGCGCTCGGCCATCGCTGCGGTGCGCTCAAGCAGCGCCTTGACCCACTCGGAGCGGCGCAGCAGGTCAAGCAGCCACGATTGCGGTTCGCGTTCCGACGACATCGTGTCGAAGCGGAAGCGGTCTGCCCAGGCAATCAGCGGGCGGAACAGCAACTGGTCGTACAAAATGATGCCGATCAGCATGGCCAGGATGGCCCAGCCGATGGCCGGCAGGTTCTGCTGCTGGATCGCCAGCGAGATGTACGAACCGATGCCCGGCAGCTTGATGTCGTGGCCCGACACCGAGATGGCTTCCGATGCCACCACGAAGAACCAGCCGCCCGACATCGACATCATCATGTTCCACAGCAGGCCCGGCATGGCGAACGGCACTTCCAGGCGCCAGAAGCGCTGCCACTTGGACAGCCGGAACACCGTGGCGGCCTCTTCCAGATCGGTCGGGATGGTGCGAAACGATTGGTACAACGAGAACGCCATGTTCCACGCCTGCGACGTGAAGATGGCGAAGATGGCCGCGCATTCCACGCCCACCAGGTTGCCCGGAAACAGCGCAATGAAACCCGTGACCGTGATCGACAGGAAACCCAGCACCGGAATCGATTGCAGGATGTCCAGCGCCGGCACCATCACCTTCTCGGCCGTGCGGTTCTTGGAAGCGATAGCGGCAAACGCAAACGAGAACGCCAGCGACGCGCCCAGCGCCAGCAGCATGCGGATGCTGGTGCGCAGCAGGTAATACGGCAGCTCAATCACGTCCAGACTCACGTCCAGCTGTTCGCCAGGCGTGTAGGGCACGTTCATCTGCTTGGCTGCATAGGCCAAGAGCAGGATGGCGGCCAGGATGATCGGCAGCAGGGCCAGGTCAAACCGGTTGGGCGGCGCAGTGAGCAGGTGGCCGAAGTTGACGCCAAAGTTGGTACCGAAGGTGGTACCCAAGCGGCCCCGGATGGTGGTTTCGTTGTCGTTCTGCTGCATCTTGGATAACCGGGACGGAAACCGCGGACGAAATTCGGGCGCCTCAAGGCCTGGGGCCGAGGCGCGATACATGGCGTGCGGGGCGCAGCGCAGTGCTTTGCGCAAGCGTTGCTTGGCACCCGGCGGCAAGCCGCCTAGTTTACCTTGCGTAACGTCAGAGCCCGCTGCACGGTTGTCAGTCTGACGACGTCACATTCCAGAAATGTGACAGAGATACGACAGCGCCGGTTTGTCATGTTTTATCCAACACATCACCTGCGGGTTCGCTTCGGAGGTCGCCATGTCCGCCATTGCGCAAGTGATCGTTACCGTACAGGGCCGCGTGCAGGGCGTCGGCTACCGCGCGGCCTGTGCCGACCGTGCCCGCCTGCTCGGTCTGCGTGGCTGGGTACGCAATCGCCGGGATGGGGCGGTCGAGGCGTTCCTGGCCGGTCCCGAGGCCAATGTGCTGAGCATGCGTGAATGGATGTGGGAGGGGCCCGACAGCGCCCAAGTCACGCAGCTGGACGTGGTCGCGGGCGAGCATGAGGCGCCCGTCCCCGGCTTTGAGATCCGCCCGACGGTGTAATTCTCGGCGATCAGCGGACACGGATTCGACACGAAACCGCTATGCGCAGCGCAGCGGTCTTCCAAGCAACTGAACGCGCGCATTAAAACAAAAAGGGCGACCGCGCAGGCCGCCCTTTCTTTTGCGGATGGCGTTGTCGGCAGATCAATACACGTTCGGTACGATCATGTCTTCCGGCACCGGGTGGCGGATGTACTCCTCGTGGTGCACCCGCTCCGGCAGCAACACCGGCGAATGCGGCACCGGGTGGTAAGGCACCTGGCCAAGCAAGTGGTGGATGCAATTCAGGCGCGCGCGCTTCTTGTCGTCCGCCAGCACCACCCACCAGGGCGATTCGGGAATGTGCGAGCGCTCGAGCATCGCTTCCTTGGCGCGCGTATAGGCTTCCCAGCGGCGGCGGCTTTCCAGGTCCATCGGGCTCAGCTTCCACTGCTTGAGCGGATCGTTGATACGGCTCTGGAATCGCACTTCCTGCTCTTCGTCCGTCACCGAGAACCAGTACTTGACGATCTGGATGCCCGAGCGCGCGAGCATCTTTTCGAACTCGGGCACGGAACGGAAGAATTCGTCGTATTCCTCGTCGGTGCAGAAACCCATCACGCGTTCAACGCCGGCACGGTTGTACCAGCTGCGGTCGAACAGGACGATCTCGCCAGCGGCGGGCAGGTGCGCCACGTAGCGCTGGAAGTACCACTGCGTGCGTTCGCGGTTGGTGGGAGCCGGCAGCGCGGCCACACGGCACACCCGCGGGTTCAGCCGCTGCGTGATGCGCTTGATGGCGCCACCCTTGCCGGCGGCATCACGCCCTTCGAAGATCACCACCAGCCGGTGGCCGGTCTCGATCACCCAGTCCTGCAGCTTGACGAGCTCGCCCTGCAGGCGGAATAGCTCGCGAAAGTACATGCGCCGCGTTTCGCGGGCTTCGTCGTCGATGCCTTCGCCGCCGCCGAGCAGGTGGTCGTCGATTTCCATCTCCAGCTCTTCGTCAAGCGTGTCGAGGAGGTCTTCCTGCAGGCGCGCCTGGCGGGCTGCGTCGCGTTCGCTCATGGTGTGTTGCTCCTGCCGATCTTGCAGATATTGCCGAGAGGGGGCGCTGCGCATGGGCAGCGCAGTGCAAGTCTAAGCCCGTCTAGGTAGCACGGGCATGTGGCAGGGCAGTGACATGGCATTGCTTCGCCCATTGCGCCAGGTTTTCGCCCGGCTGCGCCGTCGCGCGCCACATCGGCCGTAATCTGCCTGCGCCGCTGCGTATCTGGCGGGTCACAGGAGCCGCCCATGCCACGTCCGTTGCAATCGATCCTAAGCTGCTTCCGCCCGACGCCCACAGCAGAGGAGCGCGCTTCCACTTCAACCGGCCAGCCGGTGGATTCAGCGCCGCACCCGCCACGCCGCGCACCGGTGACGTTGCAGGGCCTGGCCAACTTTGACGCCCAACGCATTCGCCAGCGGCAGGTCGAGATCCAGGCGCTGGTGCCCGATACGCGCAAGGCGTTGTCCGACGGCGAGTGCCAACTGGGCGGTTATGTACACGCCCGCCAGGTCGACGGCCGCCCAGTGGAAGGCACGGCGCTCGATCGGCTCAAGCGTGGAAATGAAACCGTCATGGAGACCCGTCAAGCGCTGGCGCATGGTCGCGGCAATGTAACGGCCGACATCAATGACAGCAACGGTCTCAGCACGATCAGAACAGAGGCTGGCCGTAACGCAAGGCCGAAGATTCCGCGCCACTACGGACAGAAACTCAGGGTAACAGCCAGCACCCTGGCGGCCCAGGCTGGCAACTGCGGTGAGCACGCCTATGTGGCCACCTTTCTACATGCCGGCAAATTACAGAAAGGCGAGAGAGTCCATTGCGTGGGCAGCACAAAGAAAGACCACGGTTGGGCCGAGTTGCGGGGTAAGACATCGGACCGCGCGCATGACGTCGTCATGGACCCGTGGGCTAAAGGCCCCGCCATCTTCGCCATTGACGGTGCCTTGTCGAAAGACAAGCACGCGGTAGAAACCGAGCATCACTATGACCGCAGAAGCGGGGCGAAAGCGCACGCCAAGATGCAAAAGCTCCAGCGCAAGGAGCACAGTCAAATACAAGCCGACGTTCACGAAGAGATGGCGAAGCTTGGGCCGGATTTCCGATATCCATCGGATGAATCCTCGGTCTGGTCGGCCACCCCGGTCATCTCGAAAGAGTTTGCCGAACGCGTGGTCGACAAGATGATTCAAGAACCCGACCCGGCCAAGCTGGCGCCGAAACACGAAGACCAAGTCCAGCAGGCCGCCGAACGGGTAGGCATCGGTGAACGCCGGATGGCGCCGTTGCGTCAGGAGGTTCACGCAACCCAAATCGCTCGGACTTTGGGTGCCAGCGGCGTGAAAGAAGTCTCGAAGGCAGCTGCACGTATCGCCCACGTTGCGGTCGATTTGCAGCGCTACCCATTGGCATCGCACCCGGCCCAGACCGCTCCCAACGATGTTTAGGGGTATGGCTTAGATGAGGCCGCGGCCTCAGCTCGATTCGCCTTCCAGCATGAACTTGGCGCCGTCGTCCTGGCCGAGCAGGCGCACCAGCGTGGGCATGGCTTCCTGCAATTGCGCCTTCAGCGTCCACGGCGGGTTGACGATGAACATGCCGCTGCCGTGCAAGCCCAGGCCACCCTCGACCGGATGCCTGACGGTGAGCGTGACGTGCAGCCAATCCGCCGGTCGCAACTGCTTCAGGCGCGAGGGAAATTGCGCGGCTTCGCGCCGCTGCACCAACGGATACCAGACCGCATACATGCCGGTCGCAAAACGCTGCAGGCTGTCCTGCAGCGATTGCACGGTGCGGGCGTAATCATGCTTGTCTTCGAACGACGGATCGATCAGCACCAGCGCGCGGCGCGGCGGCGGAGGCAGGATCGCCTTGATGCCGGCAAAGCCATCGCCGTCGTACAGCATGACCTTGCGCCCCGCGCCGCGAAAGTTGTTCGACAGCACCTTGATCTCGGAGCTGTGCAGCTCGAACAGGCGCAGGCGATCGGCGTCGCGCAGCATTTGCCACGCCAGCCACGGCGAGCCCGGGTAGTGCCTCAGTTCACCGTTGGGATTCCGTTCGCGCACCTGGTCGAGGTAGGCGTCGAGCAGCGGCGGCAGTGTTTCGCCGGCTTGGGCCGCGCGCCACAGCGGGCCAATACCGGTGTCGAACTCGGCCTTCTTCTGCGCCCATTCGTGGTCCAGCGCGTAGAGGCCGGCGCCGGCGTGCGTGTCGATGTACCAGAACGGCTTGTCCTTCTGCGTGAGGTAATCGAGCATCTGCACAAGCACGGCGTGCTTGAGGACATCGGCGTGATTGCCGGCGTGGAAGGCGTGACGGTAACTGAGCATCGGCGGACCATGTGCGCCCGGAGTATCAGGCGCGGGCGGAGAAAACGGTAGGCGCGAATGCTACCACCGCGCGGGATGCGTCCCCAGCGGCACGCTGGGGAGCGTCCAGTGCGGCGGCGTCTCGGATAGCTGCCCCGCGTGGCGCAGCGCGGTGAGCGTGCCGAAGCCGGAGGGCGACGTTTCCAGGTAAGCGCCGATGTCTTCATAGCGCGGGTCGGCCGCATCAAAGCCGTTGGCCATACGGCCGA
This sequence comes from Ralstonia pickettii, assembly GCF_000607165.1. Classification (GTDB taxonomy): domain Bacteria; phylum Pseudomonadota; class Gammaproteobacteria; order Burkholderiales; family Burkholderiaceae; genus Ralstonia; species Ralstonia holmesii. The sequence goes on from NZ_JFZG01000008.1 coordinate 388,107, forward strand.
AGCTGCGCAGCCATTGCGCCGTCTGCGCGAGCGACACACGCACGTGCCAGCTTCCGCCCTCGATCATGCGGCGCGAAAGAGCGGTCATGGCGCCGGCGGCCATCAGGTAACCCGCGCCGTGGTCCAGCGCCTGTGCGGGTAGCGGGCGCGGCTTGGCATCACCGGCTGCCTGCGCTTCCGCCCAGTTGAAGCCGCTGGCGGTCTGCACAAGCGAATCGAAGCCTCGGCGATTGGCCCAGGGGCCGTCATAGCCGTATGCGCACAGGCTCACGTAGACGATGCCCGGGCGCAGTGCTGCAACCTGCTCGGGGCCAAACTGCAACGCCGCCAAGCCACCGGGCCGATAGCCCTGGACGAAGATATCGGCGTCGCGCAGCAGCGTGCGGAGTTGCTCGCCACTCGCCGCTTCGCGCAAGTCGAGCTGCGCGGAGCGCTTGCCGCGCCCGGTATCGATCACCAGCGGCGGAACGGCGGGCAGATGCGGCGCCGTGACAAGCAGCACATCGGCCCCGTGCGCGGCCAGCGTGCGGCCACAGACGGGGCCGGCAATCACGCGCGTGAGATCGAGCACGCGCACGCCCGAGAGCGGACGGCCGTCGGCATGCGCGGGCAGGGGCTGCGGTGGCGCATCGCCAATGCGTTCGATCGTCATCAGCGGTTGGCGCGCCACGGCAATGCCTTGCGGGTGTGCGTCCCACGCTTCAAACGTGCGCGCGGCGGTCACGACCATGCCCGCCTGCGCTGCCGCTTCTTCAAACGCTTCGGCCTTCCATTGGTTCAGCGCAGCGGCCACGGCCGCCCGGTCATACGCGCAGCCGAGCAACTTCAGCACGCCGTCACGGTGATGCGCAAAGTTGGTGTGCAGACGCACCCAGCGGCCATCGCCGCAGCGGTAGAGCCCGGCGATCTTGTCCCACGGTTCGGGCGGCAACTGGCCATCGAGACGGAAGTAGCGCTCGGAGCGAAATTCCAGCGCGGCGTGATGCATGTCGACCGACACGGTCTGCTGCCGCCCGCTGCGCAACGTGTCGACCTGCGCTGCCGCGAGCGCAGCCGCAGCGATGGTGCTCTGCGCGAGCGTGCCCACGGCAAACGACGACGGCAGCGCCGGCTCCGCGCCCGTCAACGTTGCGCGCGACAGCGCGTCGGGCGGCTGGCCGAGCACCGTCCATAACTGGCTGAGTGCGCCGGCGGGGCTGACAGTCTGCATGGAAGGATCGACCACATCAGCAACGGGTGACGGCATGGCGGGGCTCCGCAGGGAAGGTGCGCCCATTACAGTCCCGCACCGCCGATAGCGTCAACATTGACTAGACTGATCAACCTCGATTGCCGTCCACTTCATCCGGCCGGATGACGACCTACCTGAATGCCGCCGAAGCCGCCGCGCGCCTGCATATCTCGCGCCCCACGCTGTACGCCTATGTGAGCCGCGGGCTGCTGGCGGCATACCCGTCGCCCGATGGACGCGGCAGCCGCTACCGCGAAGCCGATGTCACCCGCCTGGCCGATCAGCGTTCCGGCGGACGGCGCCCGCGCCAGGTGGTCCGCCACGCGCTGGACTGGGGCCTGCCGGTGATGGAATCGGCCATCACGCTGATCGATCACGGGCAGTTGTTCTATCGCGGTACGCCCGCTTTGGAATTAGCCGAACGCGCCACGCTAGAGACCGTTGCGGCGCGGCTGTGGCAATGCGAAGAAGCGCTGGCCTTCAACACGCCCGCGCCGGTGTTGCCGAAGCGCTGGTACGCAGCGCTCACGTCGTTGGCAGACGCGGACATCCGCCAACGCTGCATGGCGCTGTGCGCGCTTGCCTTGCCGGCGCTGGACGAGGCCGCGTGGCGACAGGATTCCGCACGCACGGCGCGCGATGCCGGCGCACTCTTGCGCGTGGTGTTTGCCGCCATGCTCGGCCGCAAGCCCGACACCGCGCCCGTGCATCTGCAATGCCAGCAGGCATGGAACGTTGACGCGCACGCTGCTGAGGCCATCCGCGTCGCATTGGTGCTCTGCGCAGATCACGAACTCAATGCCTCAAGCTTTGCGGCGCGCGTTGTTGCATCGACCGGCGCCAGCCTGGGCGCCGTGGTCAGCGCGGGCCTGGCTGCGCTCACCGGTGGCAGGCATGGCGGCACCACGGCGCGCGTGGAGGCATTGCTGAGCGAGCTGGAAGGGGAGCGCTCCGTGGCAACGGCATTGCGTCGTCGGCTTGATCGCGGCGATGCGCTGCCCGGCTTTGGCCACCCGCTGTATCGCAAGGCCGACCCGCGCGCCGACGCAATCCTGGCGCAGTTGCCGAAGGCCGGCAGGGTGCGCAAGCGGCTGCAATCGGTGATTGATGCCGTGGCCGGGCTGACCGGCGATGGGCCATCGGTGGATTTTGCGCTGGTGGCCACCCGGCGTGTGCTCGGGCTGCCGGAAGGTTCAGGCTTTGGCCTGTTTGCAGCGGGGCGTACGGCAGGCTGGATTGCGCACGCGCTGGAGCAGCGCGCGGCGGGGCAGTTGATCCGCCCGAGAGCCGCCTATGTGGGGCCGATGCCGGCCGCGCCGGGTGCACCGGCGGGCCGCATCATTCGTGTGCGCTGACGCGCGATCAGGCTTGCGGAATCTCGATCTTCACCTCAAGCACTTCCAGGTTGTCCTGGCGCTCGAGATTGACCTTGATGTCGTCGTTGCCGATCTTCACGTACTTCGAAATCACGGCCACCAGCTCGCGTTGCAGCGCGGGCAGGTAGTCGGCAGGCGCACCGCTGGCGGTACGTTCATGGGCGAGGATGATCTGCAGACGTTCCTTGGCGACGGTCGCAGTCTTCTTCTTCTCGCCCAGCAGGAAAGACAGAATCGACATGAATGTGCGTCTCCTTATTTACCGCTGCCGCCGAACAGGCGCTGCAGGAAGCCCGGCTTGTTGTATTCGACGTAGCGCAGTTCTTTCTCTTTGCCCAGGAAGCGGTCGATCACGTCATGATAGGCGTTCGCTACGTCGGAGCCTTCGATGTGGATGGCGGGTGTGCCCTGGTTGGACGCCTGCAGCACCGCTTCCGATTCCGGAATCACGCCGATCAGCTTGATGCGCAGGATTTCCTGAATGTCGGTGAGCGACAGCATTTCACCTTCGGACACGCGCTTCGGGTTGTAGCGCGTGAGCAGCAGGTGTTCCTTGATCGGTTCCTTGCCTTCCACCGCGCGGCGCGACTTGGACGACAAGATGCCCAGGATGCGATCCGAATCGCGCACCGAAGACACTTCCGGGTTCGTCACGACGATGGCCTCATCGGCAAAGTACATCGCCATCAGCGCGCCCGATTCGATACCGGCCGGCGAATCGCAGACGATGTATTCGAAGCCCATTTCCTTCAGGCCTTCGATCACCTTCTCGACGCCTTCACGCGTGAGTGCATCCTTGTCGCGCGTTTGCGAGGCGGGGAGGATGAACAGGTTCTCGCACTTCTTGTCCTTGATGAGGGCCTGGTTCAGGTTGGCCTCACCGTGGATCACGTTGATCAGGTCATACACAACGCGGCGCTCGCAGCCCATGATGAGGTCGAGGTTGCGCAGGCCGACGTCGAAGTCGATGACGGCGGTCTTGTGACCGCGCAGCGCAAGGCCGGCAGAGAACGCCGCACTGGTGGTCGTCTTGCCGACGCCGCCCTTGCCGGAGGTGACTACGATGATCTTGGTCATGGCTCGTATATCGAAAAGTTAAATCGCTCGGCGCACGGGGTGCGTCACTTCATCCGCAACGGTTCGAAAACCAGCGTGTTGTCCGCGAGCCGGACCTGCGCAGGCTTGCTGGCGTAGGCGTCGGGCCACGGGGTTTCGCCGGTGCGGTAGATGCCGGCGATGGAAATCAGTTGCGGCTCCAGACACGTGCAGAAGATGCGCGCATCCAGGTTGCCCTTCACGCCCGCCAGCGCGCGACCGCGCAGCGAGGCATAGACATAGATGTTGCCTTCGGCGATCACCTCGGCGCCGTCACTCACCAAGTCGAGCACGACGAGGTCGCCGCGCGCATAAATGCGCTGGCCGGAGCGCAAGGGGCGATCGACGATCATCGTGCCGGGCTGCATGGCCACGGCATCGACGGGGGGAACAGCAGGGGCGGGGGCAGGCGCTTCGGCAGCCTGGGCGTGCTCGGGGGCGTCCTGGCCTTCGCCGTTGTCCTTGGCGTCTTTCTCGCCGCGCGGACGGCGGCCATGGCTGTCGAGCAGCGGCAGGCCAAAGGCCTGCGCCCACTCGGCCTGCTCGGGACTGGCAACCACGCCGATCGCGCGGGCACGCAGCGCGGTCAGGGTCTCCACCAAACGGTCGATCGGCAGGCGCTCGTCTTCAGCCAGACGGCGCACGTCGATGGCGATCACGTCGTTGGAGAAAAACTCGGGCGTGTCGGCAAAGCGTCGCGTGAGTTCGGCGGCCAAGGCGTCCATGTCGGCGGTGCGCGGCGACAGCAGCAGGGCATCGACGGTGCCGCTGCGGATCTCGAACAGCGGCGCTTTCTTCTGGGACATAGAACGGCTACGCGGAAAAATGGGCTCATTCTAACGTTGTTGACGAAACGCCTTGGATTTTTTGGCCCCGCCGCTCCGCCATCCGGTTGAGACCCGCAGCCGGCGCCGTTCTCAACACTGCCGGCGCCACGCGCAAATGTCATGCGATGGTCACAGCATCGTCATGCACGCTTTCGATACTTCTCCGCTTCTGAGCCCCCCGGTCCAGTCCGTTGTCCTATCGCGTTGCGCAAACGGTTCCCTCCGATTCTGCGTGCGCGCCCGCGCGTCATTCGCTTCATCAGCAGTTCGCAGTCCGTAGTTCGCATACCAAAAAATAAACTTCAGGGAGAAGTTCATGCGAGTCCGACCGTTGTGTTCTGCGGCGTTGCCGCTTGCTGTTTTCTTGTCGATATCGTTGGCTGCCTGTGGCGGCGGCGGCGATACGCCTTCCAACGGCAACGCCACGCCTGCCGCCAGCACTGCCCCCGCAGGTACCAAAGCCACGCTGGCCGTGTTGGAAACCACCGACCTGCACACCAACGTGCTGTCGTACGACTATTTCAAGCTCGCGGCCGACAACTCGCTCGGCTTCGAGCGCGTGGCAACGCTCATCAACCAAGCGCGCACGCAATTCCCGAACACGCTGCTGCTGGACAACGGTGACACCATCCAGGGCACCGCGCTGTCGGACTACCAGGCCATGGTGAGCCCGGTCACGTGCGACCAGACGCTGGCGATCTACAAGGTGATGAACGCGGCCAAGTACGACGGCGGCGGTATCGGTAACCACGAGTTCAACTACGGCCTGCCGTATCTGTCGCAGGTGACTGGCAACACGTTCAACGTCGATGGCCTGCCCGATCCGGCCACGCAGAAGAAATGCGCTGGCCCGAACTTCCCGCAAGTGCTGGCCAACGTCGTGAGCGCGAAGACGAATGCGCCGCTGTTCCAGCCGTACACGATCATCACCAAGACGGTGACTGCCACGGCGCCCGACGGCAGCACCGTCAGCGCGCCGGTCAAGGTCGGCATCATCAGCTTTACGCCGCCCACGATCACGAGCTGGGACAAGCGCTGGCTCGACGGCAAGGTCTATACGGTCGGCATCAAGGAAACTGCTGCCAAGTACATCCCCGAGATGCGCGCGAAGGGTGCTGACCTGGTGGTCGCGATTTCGCACGGCGGGCTAGATAACTCGACGTATTCGCCGACGATGGAGAACGGCAGCTGGTGGCTGTCGACCGTGCCGGGCATTGATGCCATGCTGATCGGCCATTCGCACCAGCTGTTCCCCGATGCCAAGAGCACGGTCAGCCAGTTCAACCTGCCGGGTGTCGACAAGGTGGCCGGCACTGTGAACGGTGTGCCGACCGTGATGGCGAACTACTGGGGCAAGCACCTGGGTGTAATCAAGCTTGGGCTGACGTTCAACGGCACGAACTGGGCCGTCGACAAGACGCAGACCACGGTGGAGGCGCGCTCGATCCAGAACGCGGACAAGACGTACGTGGCAGCCGACCCGACTGTTTCCGCAGCCATTGCCACCGAACACCAGGCGACGATCAACTACGTGAAGACGCCGGTGGGCAGCACCGACTTCAACATGAGCACGTACTTTGCCGATGTGGGTGACCCGGGCGCGATCGAGATCGTCAACCAGGCGCAGGCCGATTACGTGTCGGCGTACGTTCAGGCGAACCTGCCGCAATACGCGTCGCTGCCGGTGCTGTCGGTAAGCGCACCGTTCAAGAGCGGTTTCGGTGGCGGTACCGATTTCACTGACGTGGCGGCTGGCCCGCTGGCGATCAACAACGCGGCTGACCTGTACCTGTATCCGAACACGGTCTACGCAGTGAAGGTGGCAGGCTCCGACATCAAGAACTGGCTGGAGACGGCCGCCAAGCGCTTCAATACCATCGACCCGACGCAAGCGACGGTGCAGAAGCTGGTGAGCACGTTCCCTGGCTACAACTTCGACATGTTCACCACGCCGGACCTGACGTATGAGATTGATGTCACGCAGCCCGTGGGCAGCCGCATCAAGAACCTCATGTACAAGGGCGTGGCACTCGACCCGGCGGCGCAGTTCATCGTGGCGACCAACAACTACCGTGCAAGCGGTGGCGGCAACTTCCCGGGCCTGGACGGCAGCAAGACGATCTATGCCTCGCCGGATGCCAACCGCGACGTGCTGATCAGCTACATCAAGAAGATCGGCAGCGTGAAGCGTGCGACGAACGGTTCGCAGCGTAGCTGGCGCTTTACGAAGCTGGCCAGCTCGGTGGCGCAGGTGCAGTTCACGTCTGCGCCCAACAAGCTGGCCAGCGCTACGGCCGCCGGCATCACCAACGTCACGCAGGTGGCCGCGGATGACGGCTCGGGCAAGGGCCTCGCGGTGTACCAGATCGACCTGACGCAGTAAGAGGGCCACGCCATGCCATCTCTTCGTTCCGCATGGGCGGGTGCATCGGCGATGGAATCTCCGCGCCAGTCGGTGCCGATGCTCACGGTGGCTGCGGCCCTGGCGATCATCGTAACGGCTGGCGGCTGGCTGTCGCACGCACGCCAGGCACCGGCCGTGGATGCTACGCAGCTGGAATCGTGGCGCGCGATGGTCGTGCAAGCGATGGAGCCCGAGGCGCTGCAGCAGTTGCGTCAGCTCGCACGCAGCGGCTCGGTGCCGGCGCAGTCGGCATTGGGCCAAGCGTTGCTCAGCGCGCACGACAGTGCCTTGCGTAACGAAGGGATGCGCTGGCTCGAAACCGCTGCACCGAGCGATGCGCGTGCGCAGTTGTCACTGGGTAAGGCGCTGCTGCTCGGCACGAGCGGCGTTGAACGAGACTATCCGCGCGCGCTGCGCCTGCTGCGTCAATCCGCTGACAAGGGCGACGCGGCAGCCGCGTACTACTTGGGCGTGATGTATCGCAGCGGCTACGGCACGGCCATCGACACCGCACAGGCTGCGCACTGGTTTGATCGCGCTGCCCGCCACGAGATTCCGGCAGCAATGTTCATGTTGGCCAACGCCTACCGTGAAGGCGATGGCGTGCCGCGCGACGAAGCCCGCGCGCTGGCGTTGTACCAGGATGCCGCTGAGCACGAATTGCCAGAGGCCGTGCAAGCCTTGGCGATGGCGTATCAGAACGGCGAACTGGGTCTCAAGCGCGACGATGCGGCGTATCACCAGCAGTGGATCGAAACGGCACATGCGCTGAAGCATCCAGCGCTCGCGCCGTAATACAGCAGTTCCTTTAGTAAAGCCCGCGGGTCTGAGCGTGCAGGCGCACCAGACCCAGCAGGGCGTCAATCTGCTGCGTCGGCACACCCACGTGCTGGCCGATCTCCCGCACCGATGCCACCAGCGCATCGATCTCCAGCGGGCCGCGTCCGGCTTCGGCATCCTGCAGCATCGACGTCTTGAACGCGCCGAGTTGACGCGTCACCGCGCTGCGTTCTTCGCCGCTCTGCTCAATCGGACAACCGATGCGTGCGCCGATTGCTTTGGCCTCTTCCATGACGCCCAGGCAAAACGCACTGACCAGCGGATCATCAAGAATGCGGTCGCACGTCGCGCCCGTGAGCACCGACACCGGGTTCATCGTCATGTTGCCCCACAGCTTGAACCAGATGTCGCGTTGGATGGCTTCGCTGCGTTCGATCTGCAAGCCCGCGCACTCGAACAACTTGCTGACCGTGTCCAAACGCGGTGTGGCACCACCTGCGGGTTCGCCGAGAATCAATCGCTTGCCGAAACCATGACGCACGTGTCCTGGTGCCGACATTGAACACGTCAGATGCACCACGCAACCCAGCACGTTCTTCGTTGGAATCGCCTGCGCGATGCGACCGTGTGGATCCACCGATTGAAGTCGCAGACCTTCCAGCGGCCCGTGTCGATCAAAGAACCACCATGGCACGCCGTTCATCGCTACCACCACACAGGTCTCGGGGCCGATGAGCGGGGCAATGCCTTGTGCCACGCTTTCCATGGCAGGGGCTTTCACGGCAACGATCACGACGTCCTGCACACCGAACGCGTGCGCGTCGTCACTCGCGTGCACGGACGCAGATCGCGTGTTGCCGTCTTCGGTCAGGCGCAGTCCTTCAGCATGCAATGCCTGAAGCGTCGCCCCCCGTGTCAGTACATTGATCGGTTGATCTGCCAGCGCGAGCTTCGCGCCAAGATAGCCGCCGACAGCGCCGGCGCCCACGATGCAAATACGTGTCATGTGATCAGGTTCGGTAGGAAGGATCGATGCGGTCGATGGTACGGGTCAGTGCCGCGAACACGTCTTCACCTGCGCCAAAGTTCGGGTTGAACTGCAGCGAATCGCGCGTGCAGTTGCGCGCCACCGCTTCGGGAATCTCCAGCACCGGGCCCATCGATGTGGAAGCGAGCTGGATCTCGCATGCGCGGTTGAGCAGCCACAGCACCGCAAACGCCCGCGCAATCGAATCGCCCCAGGCCAGCAGCCCGTGGTTGCGCAAGATCACCGCAGGCTTGTCGCCGATGTTCCTCACCAGGCGCGGCCCTTCATCGGCATGCACGGTGATGCCTTCGAAGTCGTGATACGCCACCTTGCCGTGCAGTTGCGCCGCGTAGAAGTTGCTGATCGACAGACCATCGCGCGCGCATGCCACGGCCATGCCGGCAGTGGTGTGGGTGTGCATCACACAGTGCGCCCCCGGGATGCCGGCATGAATAGCGGCATGCACGGTAAAGCCCGCCGGGTTGACCGGCCAGTCCGGCTGACCTGCCGCGCGCCGCACGTTGCCCTGCAGGTCGATCTTCACGAGGTTTGACGCGCAAACCTCGGCATACGTTAGGCCAAACGGATTGATGAGAAAGTGCGGACCTTCATCGTCGTTCACACCGTCTTCCGGCTGCAGGCGCAGCGTGATGTGGTTATAGATGAGTTCGGTCCAGCCGAGCTGCGCAAAGATGCGGTAGCACGCCGCCAGCTTCACGCGCGCGGCCCATTCGCGTGGGCCGCACCAGGCCGGACGATGGGCCTGGATATCCGGATGGGAATCGGGTGAAAGCGAAAGCACCGTCATGACCTGTCTCCTGATCGCAGGGGCCATGCGCCGGTCGGGTTGCCGGCGCCAAATTTATTCACATGTTAATGAATTTGTGCCGGACGTCAAACCACGTTACATCCGCTGCCTGCTAGGGCAATTGGTTGCGCAGGATCACCAGCCACTGCATGACCGAATTGGTGTACGGATCGAGCTGGTTGGCGTCGTTCAACTCGGTGATGCTCATCGAGGCGGATTGCTGCACGTTGCCGCCAATCGATTTCACCTCATGGCGCACCGGGTCCACCTCGACGACGAGATCGCAGTGCATGGGGGTTCTGCCGGCCTGGATCTCCGCCGGATCCGTCATGAAGCGATCGGCGCCGCGCGCGGTGCAGATGAGGTCGCCCGGATGCGGCACGGCGGGTGTGCGTTCAAGGACGAAGGCGGGATGCTTGAGCAGATGATCGCGCGCGTCGGTCACGTATTCCGCATGCGTGGCGCCGGTCAGGAATTGATCGTTCTGCAAGCCAGCCTTGCGCATGATCCAAGAGAGGAACACCGCAGACCACGCCCAGCCGCCGGTGGTCAACTGCTGACAAGTCGGTGTCTTGCCGACGATGCCCCAATAGCGCTTGGCCAGCATGCAACCCCGTGCGGTGGCTTCACCGCCCGTGCCGTCCGGATAGCGCAGGCAAGGCGCAGGGGGCGGTACCGCAGACGTGGCAGCTGCGTTGGGCAACGGCATGTCGGTGCCGCTTTCTTCATCGGACGGGGCAGGGGTGGGGTCGTCGGCCGTCAGCCAGCGGCCCTGCGGCTGGTCGGGAAACCCGCCGCCTGCGACGCAATACGTATCGTCACGCCCCACGCGCACCACCTGGCGCCCCCACCGATCCCATTCGGTCAGGGCAATCTCGATCATCTTTTCGCGTGGCGTGGCACCTGGCCGAGTCTGCACGACTTCGTTGTCAGGCAGCGGTTCGGCTTGCGGACGCGCAGGCGGTGTCGCGCAACCGGCAAACCAGAGGACCGGTGCGATCAGAACGATTGGTAGGGCAATGCGCAGAGTGAGCGAATTGCGCAGGAAAGGGCGGGACATGGAAGAGGGGGAAGGGATGGCCTGACGGGGAGACAGGCCTTCCGACGTGGTACGCCAATGCTGCGGTCGATTCACGCATGCAATGGCATGCCACGTCGTTGGCGCTAACCAGACCGGCTGGTCACGCCGAGGGTTGTCATTGCCTTAGGCGTTGACAGCGTCCTTGAACTTCTGGCCGGCCTTGAACTTGACCGTCTTGGCCGCTTCGACCTTGATTTCTTCGCCGGTGCGCGGGTTGCGGGCCATACGCTCGGCACGCTCGCCTTGGCTGAAGGTACCAAAGCCGATGAGGCTGACCGCATCGCCCTTGCCAACGGATTCCATGATGGCTTGCAGCGTCACGTTCAGTGCCTGCTCGGCCTTGGCCTTGGTCAGACCGTCTACGCCGCTGGCGATGGCGTCGATCAGTTCGGTTTTCGTCATTGCTTGACTCCCTTCAAGAGTAGATAAAACACACAACAGAGCGTCCGGGGGATGGCTCCAAGGGCGACATGATACCGGCATGCGAACAGCGTCGGCACTTGAGCTTTGTAACGGCGCGTGGCATGTGGGTTCCGCAAAACCGCATGGGCTCTACGTTGCGAGGCGATCCAATCACATGAATGCTAACGCGCGATGTTCTGATTTGCGGTTGGCTGTCTGCTCGCTGATAGGTTCGACGCAAGTCGATTGGTTGGTTTACCTTTTTTCTTATGTATACAGATAGTAGTAGTAGATAACGGTGGATAGTTTCTGTGGATAAGTGGAAAAAGCGCTTTATGTTCAAGCACTTGTTGCAAGCAAAACCGAGGGTACGGTGTGTGTCCTCGCGTGGATAGCTTGCTGATTTTTCCGACCCCCCGGCTGGGAACCCCATCAGTTGTGCCCACACCGTCGACAGGGCAGCCACAGACAGCCAACAGGCTTTGCCGGTAGTTATCCACAGTTGCAGGCCGGGTTATCCACATTGGCAGGACGACATGAGGTTGCGGCACGTGTCGAGAAGCCATGCTTTTGGTGTAGGCTCACGGCTTCGTTGATCGACGTTCTTGTTTCGCTTTACTGCGCCATTTCCTCATGACACGCACGTCTCCTGATGCCACGCCGGCTCTGGCTGAGTCCTCGCCCACGCCGGAAGCTCCGGCCAAACTGCGCCGCCGCGATCGCATCGAGGTGCGCGAATCCGGCGTGCACGGGCGCGGTGTGTATGCCGTGGTGGCCATTGCACGCGGCAAGAAGATCATCGAATACAAGGGTGAGCACATCACGTGGAAGGAGGCACTGCGCCGCCATCCGCATGACCCTTCCGACCCGAATCACACGTTCTACTTCAGCCTGGAAGACGGCAGCGTGATCGACGCCAAGTTTGGTGGCAACCGCGCGCGCTGGATCAACCACGCCTGCAAGCCGAACTGCGAGGCGCGAGAAAAGGATGGCCACGTGTTCATTCACGCGCTGCGCGACATCGAACCCGGCGAAGAACTGTTCTACGACTACGGCCTCGTCATCGAAGGCCGCCAGACCAAGGCACTGAAGGAACAGTTTGCGTGCCGCTGCGGCGCGAAGAAGTGCCGCGGCACGATGCTGGCACCGCCCGAGAAGCGCAAGAAGAAGTAAGCCGAAGGTCGGTCGTTCAGACGGATTCGCTTGCCAGCGGCAGGCGCAACACGAAGCGCATCACGCGGCTGCCATCACGTGCAGTCGCATCGTCAATGGCGACGGTGCCGCCATGCAGACGTACGATGTCGTGCACGATGGCCAGGCCCAGGCCGCTACCTTGCGGTTGTCCGGGGCGGTGGTCCGCATCCCCACGGAAGAAGCGCTGGAAAACTTCACCGCGCCGCTCGGGTGGAATGCCCGGGCCATTGTCTTCCACACTCACCACACCCCACCACTGGGATGCAGCGTCTGCCTCCATACCTGCGCGCAAGGTCACGCGTCCGCCGGCCGGCACGTATTTGATCGCGTTGTCGAGCAGGTTGTTGATGGCCTCGCGCAGCAGCACCGCGTTGGCCAGCACCGGCGCCTGCAAGGAACCCGGCGACGTGGCTTCTTGCGGCCAGGCCTCAAAGCCCAGATCCAGCCCCCGCGCGAGGGCGCGCGGCACCCACTCGGCGCCGGTATCGAACGCCAGCGCGACGAGATCGACCCGCATCGGCGGGCCCAGCTGATCGAGCGTCATGCCTGGCTCGGCACGCGCCAGCGTCAACAACTGGTTGGACAGGCGCACGGCGCGGTTGGCACCTGATTGCAGCTCCAGCAGTGCAGGGCGGGCATCGTCCAACGTCTTTGCATCGACTGCGCGATCGGCATGCAGCTTCAACGCGGTAAGCGGCGTGCGAAGTTGATGTGCAGCGTCTGCGATAAAGGTACGCTGCGCTTCCAGTGCGTCGCGCAGCCGGGCCAGCAGCGCGTTCATCGCATTGATGAGCGGCTGCAGTTCGGCGGGCACGCGTTCCGCCGATTCTGCGGGCAGCGGCGTCACCGATCGTGCGCTTTGCTTGTTGAGCGTGTCGGCCAGCGTCTGCAACGGCTGCAGTTCTTCCTTGAGCACGAGGGAGAGGATCAGCCCCCCGATTGCCAACAGCAAGATCAACGGAATCGATACCGACAGCAGCACTTCCTTGGCGGCCGTATCGCGATGGTCCAGCAGCTCCGCGACTTCCACGACGATGCCGTCTTCGGCCTTCATGGTGTCGGGCGGATTGGATGGGTTGAGTGCCGGTGCCGTCTGCGCCTGCGTTGGCGCAAGCGCTGGGCGCGTGACGTCGTCTTCAGGTTCGGGCGGCACAGGCTGGCGCGGCGAGCGAGGTCTGGGCACCTCAGCACTCACGCCCGGAACGAGCAGATGCACGGCGCGCACCTGTTTGCCGTCGATCCAGCTATAGAACACGCGTGCTTCGCCAATGCGGACCTGGCCCGAACCATAGCCCAGCGGCGTGTCGCGCCCGACCAGCGTGCCTGTGGGACCGGAAATGCGCCAGTAGATGCGGTCTTCGCCGCTGTTCTGTACGAGCGTCTGTGCTGTGAGGGCGATGTCGTAGAGTTTGGCCGCCGGCACGTTCGGGCCAGCGATGCGCAACTGTTCGGCCAGCGTGTTGGCCACGCCCACCAATGCGCGATCGAACACCTGGGCGGTGTAGTGAGCCGCCAGCCAATACGACAGCGCGCCGGTACCGACGATCAAACCAAACAGCGGTGTTGCCAGCGCACGCAACAGATGCAGGCGCAGGCTGATGGCACCGTTGCCAGCACCCTTGGCCGGAGCTGATGAAGCCGACGACGAGGCAGGGCGGTGGCGCTTGAACATGGGCCAGGACTACGCCGGGGCGCGTGCCTGCAACAGGTAACCGAAGCCGCGCACCGTGACGATCTCCGCCTCGGAATGCTCGATCTTGCGGCGTACGCGGTGCACATAGACTTCGATGGCCGTATCGCCCACCACATCATGACTGGCCTCGCCGATGGCGTGCCCGAAGCTGGCAAGGTGGTCCTGCAACTGCACCTTGCTGACGACCCGCCCCTGGCGCAGCATCAGCAACTCCAGCACGGCAAATTCGCGCGGCGACAGTTCCAGCGGCGCGGCATCGACAAAGATGCGCCGTTCCACGCCGCTCATGCGAAGCCGTCCGACAAGGACGTCAGGGCGTGCGGCGGGTTCGGTTGAATCGTTGCGACGGCGCAGCAATGCGCCCACGCGGGCCACCAGTTCGAGCATCTCGAACGGCTTGAGCAGGTAATCGTCGGCACCGGCGTTCAGGCCGTTCACCTTGTCGAGCAGACCGTCGCGTGCCGTCAGGATCAGCACGGGCGTCACGCGATCGCGTGCCCGAAACTGCGACAGCAACGTCATGCCATCGATACCGGGCAGCCCAAGATCGAGGATCACCAGATCGTGTGTCTGCCTGGCGAGTTGTTCAGTGGCAAAGACGCCGTCGTGCACGACATGTACGCGATGCCCGGCTTGTGTGAGTCCGGCATGGATGCCGCTGGCGATGGCACGGTCATCTTCAATCAGCAGGATGCGCATTGACTCGATCCAGAGTGCGGGGCGGAAAAGGCAAAAAGGGGCGATCGGCGTGATTTGGCAGCGCTACAATGCGCGGATGACCGATGCCCTGCTCACCATCACCGATCTGGAGGCCGCCATCAATTTCTGGCGTGCCCGTTCGCCCGCCGAAGGCGAGGAACTGCGGCTGTGTGCCGAGGCGTCGGCGCTGGCCAAGCCGTATGCGCTGATGATTGTACAAGGCGCCACCCGCATCGCCCCTGAGCAATTGGGCGACAAGGCGCGGGCAGCTTATGAGGCGTGGCGCGCAGCCACACAGGGCTGAACGCCAGCATTGCTGGTCGTTACTTTGCGCCGGTGGCGCTCGTGCCTTTCGCGGCCTGCTCGATAAAGCGCGCGAGATCTGCATCACGGTGCGTGAGCCCGTTCGCGTCATGTGTGGACAAGGTGATGTCCACCCGATTCCACACGTTGAACCACTCCGGATGGTGATTCATCTGCTCGGCCTTGATCGCCACGCGCGTCATGAAGCCGAACGCGGCGTTGAAGTCGGCAAAGGTGAAGGTCTTCTGGATGGCGTCGCGCTCGCTCTGTAGCGTCCAGCCGGGCAGTTCGGCAAAGAGGGCCTTGCGTTGGTCTTCGTTCAGGGTCGGCATCATGATGGGGTGCGGAGTTCGGTCTTGAATGCGCGCAGTATAGTCAGCGCTCGACTATCTGCCATCAGATGTCCGCAGTGTCTGCCCAACCTTCGCGGTTGCCGACGTTCAGCACCACATCGCCATCCACCACATCACCCGCGCCAATGGTCGGCAGCGCAGCGAGTTCTTCATACAGCGGCGTGAAGTCCGGGCGCGTGGCATCGAACAACTGTTCGAAGCTGTCGATGGTGAAGTAGGTCTTCTGGAACGTGTCGATCCGGTAGCGCGTGCGCATGATGCGGCGCACGTCAAAGCCGATGCGGTTCGGGCTGGCCGAATCCAGTGCGTACACCGATTCACTCTTGCTCGACACGATGCCCGCACCGTAGATGCGCAGACCAGCCGGTGTGCGGATCAGGCCGAACTCCACCGTGTACCAGTACAGGCGCGCGAGCATGTCGAGCTGGCCCAGGCGAGCGGCCTTCAGGCCACCCTTGCCGTAGGCTTCCATGTAGTCGGCAAAGACCGGGTTAATCAGCAGCGGCACGTGGCCGAAGATATCGTGAAAGCAATCCGGCTCTTGCAGGTAATCGAGCTGATCGGGGCGGCGCATCCACCAGCTTGCGGGGAAACGGCGGTTGGCCAGGTGATCGAAAAACACTTCGTCGGGCACCAGGCCCGGCACAGCAACGATCTGCCAGCCGGTGGCGCGCATCAGCGTCTCGTTGAGCTGGTCGAATGACGGCACGGCATCGCGGCTCATGCCCAGCGTCGACAGGCCTTGCAGGAATTCATCGCACACACGGCCCGGCAGCAGCGCTTCCTGGCGATCGTACAGCGTGCGCCACGTTGCATGATCGGCGGCGGTGTAGCGGTGCACCGGTTGTTGCATGGTGAAGTCGGCGCGTAGCGTCTGGCCATCGAGGCCTTCTGCGAATTGCTCGCGCAGCTTGTCGGTCAGGGTGCCGTTGAAGCCGGCCGGGGCGGCGTTTTGGGCTGCGTCGGGGGCGGTGGTTGCCATGGCCATTTGTAATGTCGATCTTGTGCAATCAGAGTCCGGCCAGTGTATGGGCGCGCCCACGCGGGTTGGCCGCAAAACCACCACCCATTGCGCATTGTTTGCGGAAATCGTGCAGAATTCAGTCTATCAATGCAGGAGATGTGCATGATTTCGCTCGATACCTTCGATCTGGCCCTGCTGGCGGCCCTTCAGCGCGATGGGCGTGCGACGCATCAGCAGCTCTCGGAGCAGGTTCACCTGTCGGCCAGCCAGGTCGGGCGGCGCCTCGCGCGGCTTGAATCGGAAGGCGTGATCGAGGGCTACCGGGTGGTGCTTTCGCCGACGGGGCTGGGATTGGGCGTGACGGTGTTTGCCAGCGTCAAGCTCGCGCACCACGGCGACGCCATCGTCGAACGCTTTCACGAAGAGATCAGCCTGCTCGACGCAGTGCAGGAGTGCTATTCCGTGGCCGGCGACGCCGACTACATGCTGCGTGTGGTGGTGCCCGATCTGCCCGCGCTGTCGGAATTCGTCATGCGCAAGCTGATGCGCGTGCCGGGTGTGGACAACGTGCGTTCCAATATCGTTCTGACGGCCTTGAAGCGGGATGGCGCGTTGCCGCTATCCCACCTTGGTGGGTAGACTCGCGCCTTGCGCCAGGGTGCACGGCGTGTCACGCTGCAAGCCGACATCACTTTGCTGATATGAAACGCCTGTCTTGGGCGGGAGACCATGATGGTTGAGGGACACACCACGCATCCGGTGCACGCGCCGGCGCATCTGTCAGGCGGCTACGGCATGCCGGCACGGGTTCGCGCGTGGTGGGTGGCTGCTGCAGTGGCAGGCGTCACCTATGGCGGCATGCTGACCATGGTGGCCGTCGAAGTGCCACCCGGCACGCCACTGGTGGGCCGCATCGTTGCGCAGCCGCTTTGGAAAATGCTGATGGCGCTGCTGCTGGCGCGCGCCGCCTCGCAGCACGAGATTCCGCGCGAGCGGCGCTGGCTGATCGGCGCGATGGTGTTCTCCGCACTCGGCGATCTATGGCTTGCGCTACCGTGGCTGGCGTTCTCGTTCATGGCGGGGCTGGGCTGTTTCCTGCTGGCGCACTTGTGTTACCTGCGGGTGCTGGTGGGGTTGCGTGGGGCGTCGTCGGCCATCCGCATGATTGGCGTCGGCGTGATGATCGGCGTGGCCATCGGCATGTTGCTGTGGTACTGGCCGGGCCTGGGCGAGTTGAAGGGGCCCGTGATCGTCTACATGCTGGTGCTCTCGGCGATGGTGTGCGCGGCATTGCTTGCGCGCCTGCCTGGGCCGCTGACGGCTTGGGGCGCACTCGCCTTTGCGGCTTCCGACGCCATGATCGGCATCAGCGTGTTCGTCTTCCCGTTTACTGATCACGAGCTGGCGATCTGGTGGAGCTACGCTGCCGCCCAGCTCCTTATCAGCGCCGGCTTGCTTACGCGCCGCACGCCCCCCGCGCGCCGCGCCGCGGCATAAGGTCCGTCCGACGTTTCCTCCGCTGCGGGAGCTCCATGCTGCAGACCCTCGACGCTGCCACCACGGCGGCCCGCTTGCCGTATGCCGCGTTGGCCGATGCCATCGCCCAAGTGTTGCGCGATGCGCGCGCGGGCCGTGCCCAGGCGCCCGCACGGCTTGTGATGCCGGTGGCTGATGGTGGCAGTTTGCTGCTGATGCCGGCGTCCAATGCCGACATCGCCGTCACCAAGATGATCACCGTGCACCCGCACAACCCCGCCCGGGGCTTGGCTGCCATTCACGGCGAGGTGGTGGTGATGGACGCCCGCACCGGCGAGCGCCGGCTCATGCTGGATGGCCCGACTGTCACCGCACACCGCACAGCCGCTGTGTCATTGCTGGCGGCGCGCTTGCTGGCGCCTGAGCCGGCCGGGGATTTGCTGCTGGTCGGCGCCGGGGCCCAGGCACGCGCGCATCTGGAAGCCTTCCGCTTCGGGCTGGGCACACGACGCGTCACGATCATCGCGCGCTCGGCTGCCAGCGCGGATGGGCTGGCGGGGTACGCCCGCGCGCTCGGCATGGATGCCACCGCGCTGGCGGGTGGCGATGCGGCCGGCGTGGCAGATGCTGCCCGTGCGGTGTTGCCGCAGACGCCTCTGGTCATTACCGCCACGCCGTCATCGCAACCGGTGCTGCCGGATTTGGGCGACTCGAGCCACCCTGCCGGCTATGCATGGGGCGCCCACCACTTCATCGCCGCCGTTGGCGCGTTCCGGCCCGACATGGCTGAGCTTCCGCCGCGCTTGTGCGTGCATGCCGCCGCAGTCGACCGGCTGTACGCCGATACCCTGGTCGACCTGGAAGCCGAAGCCGGCGACCTGCTGCAGGCCGGCGTGCCGTGGTCGCGTGTGCGGCCGTTACAACAGTGCGTGGATACGCCGCCGGACACGCTGGCGCAGCCCGCGACGGTGTCGCCAGTGGTATTCAAAAGCGTTGGCAATGCCCTGTGGGATCTGGCCGCGTGCGTGCTCGCCCTGTCCAAGTCCAAGTCTGTTTAAAAACTGAGCATGTGCTGAAGACGCCCGCTGCAGGCTGATCTGGCGCGTTGCCTGTAACAGGAAACCTCTAGAAAAAGGGTTCTAGCCAAGGCAATCAGACGGGATAATGGCCATCCCTTCCGCCTGGGAGGAGACTTAGAACGCACCGCAAACGGTTCAACCGTCTGCATCGGATGCGTCTGACACAGGAGCACATACAGAGATGGCCTATAAAAAAGCACTGGCGGCCGCCGCCGGGATGATCCTCGCCACCGCCGCGCACGCACAGGCTGCCGGCAGCAACATCGTCAGCCTCGGCTGGTTCCGCGTGATGCCGAACAGCTCGAGCGACCCGCTATTGGTGAAGAGCATCGGCGGGATGCCGGTGAATCAATCGCAGTCCGGCACCGGCGCCAAGATCCAGGAAGCCGATACCGTTGGTCTCGCCTTCACGCACTTCTTTACCGACAACATCGCCGTTGAACTGGTCGGCGGCATTCCGCCCCGCCACAAGATCGAAGGCACCGGCGCGCTGTCGGGTTACGGCGAAATCGGCTCGGCCAAGCAATGGAGCCCGGCCGTGCTGGCGAAGTGGTACTTCTTCAACGCCGACACCAAGTTCCGCCCGTATGTCGGCCTGGGCCTGAACTACACGTGGTTCTCCGACGAGAAGATCACGAACAGCGCCTTCCAGACGAAGCTGGCGGGCCCGGGCAGCAAGAGCAACGTGTCGACCGACGGTTCGTTGAACCCGGTGCTGAACGTGGGTGCTACTTACGCCATCACCAAGGACTGGTTCGTTGGCCTGTCGGTGTCGTATCTGCCGCTGAAGACGACGGCAACGATCGACAGCACGACGGCCACCGGTGTCCACGTTGTGAGCGAAGCGAAGATCAAGATCAACCCGGTCGTGACCTTCCTGAACGTCGGCTACCGCTTCTGAGCGGTTTCCGCGCAAACAAAAAGGCGTGCCACAGCGGCACGCCTTTTTGTTGCCCGCACAGGCTTCAGGCGGAGGCTTTGACCGGATAGCCGGCTTGCTCAATGGCGGCCTTGACCGCGTCGGTGCTGGCCCCGCTGGTGACGGCAACGGTCTGCTTATCCAGGTCCACCTTCACATTGGCACCGGCATCGACCTGCTGCACCGCACGCGTGACGGCCGACACGCAATGGCCGCAGCTCATGCCACTCACGGAAAAGGTCGTGGAAGACGTCGTCATGGTTTGCTCCTGAAAGAGGGAAGAGAGAATCACGAGAGAAGTATGAACCTTCCCATCGTTGGAAACGCAAGCGTAAAATGCGGGCTTGACCTTACCAAGATGGGAAGGTCTAGGCTGATGCCATCTTCTTTAGAACGGACGCTTCCATGACCGCCGCCAGCCTTGCCGACGTGACCTCCACCGATCTCGATATCAGCGGGATGACGTGTGCCGCCTGTGCAGGCCGTGTCGAACGTGCCTTGCGCGCCGTGCCTGGCGTGAGCGACGCCAGCGTGAATCTCGCGACCGAGCGCGCTCGCGTGCAGGGCGGTGCCGCCAGCGATGCACTGATCGCCGCTGTGATGGGCGCCGGCTATGAGGCGCGCGTCGCTTCCGATGAAACCGCCGCTCCCTCTGCTGCGCAACCCGACTTCTGGGAAGGTGCCGGCCCCGTGTGGATTGCCGCCGCACTCTCCGTGCCGCTCGTATTGCCGATGATCGCGGGGTGGTTCGGCGGTGACTGGATGTTGCCCGCCTGGGCGCAATGGCTCTTGGCGACGCCGGTGCAGTTCGTGATTGGCGCGCGCTTCTATAAAGCGGGCTGGAAGGCGGTGCGCGCGGGTGCCGGCAATATGGATCTGCTGGTCGCGCTCGGCACGTCGGCGGCGTATGGGTTGTCGCTGTGGCTGTGGGCGCGCGCGGGAGCGGACGGGATGCACCATGAGCCGCACTTGTACTTCGAAAGCGCAGCCGTGGTCATTACGCTGGTACGGCTTGGCAAGTGGCTGGAAGTGCGTGCCAAGCGCCAGACCGCGCAGGCTATCCGGGCGCTGCAGGCACTGCGCCCCGATACCGCTCGCGTGCGTGGCGCCGATGGCACGCTGCGCGATACCTCCGTGGCCCAGGTGCGCGTGGGCGATGTGGTGTCTGTGCGTGCCGGGGAACGCATCCCCGTGGATGCCGTGGTGCTGGAAGGCGCAAGCCACGTCGATGAATCCATGCTGACCGGCGAAAGCCTGCCCGTGCCCAAGCGCGAAGGCGACCGCGTGACTGCCGGCGCCATCGCCACCGATGGCGTGCTGCTTGTGCGCACCACGGCGATCGGCGCAGACACCATGCTCTCGCGCATCATCCGCCTCGTGGAAGACGCGCAGGCCGCCAAGCCGCCGATCCAGCAACTGGTCGACCGCGTAAGCGCGATCTTTGTGCCGGCGGTGCTGGTGGCGGCGTTGCTCACGCTGGCCGGTTGGACCATCGCCGGTGCAGGGTGGGAGACGGCCATCGTCAACGCCGTGGCCGTACTGGTGATTGCCTGCCCATGTGCGCTGGGTCTTGCCACGCCGTCCGCCATCATGGCGGGCACCGGTGCTGGTGCGCGGCGCGGCATCCTGATTGCCGATGCGCAGGCGCTGGAGCGCGCACAGCAGGTGGATTTCGTCGTCTTCGACAAGACGGGCACGCTCACCGTCGGTAAGCCGCGCGTGACGGCGGTCGAAGCGGCATCCGGCATCGGCGCCGACACGCTGCTCGATCAGCTTGCCGCGCTGCAGGCTGAGAACACGCATCCGCTTGCGCAGGCCACGCGCGACTATGCCGAGGAGCAGGGCCGCACAATCACGCCCGCGCAATCGCCGGAAGTGTTGGCTGGACGCGGCACGCGCGGCATCGTGAATGGCGCATCGCTGCAACTCGGCAATGCGCGATGGATGGATGAACTGGGGCTGGATCGCAGTGCATTGCAAGCGCGTGCCGATGCGCTGGAAGCACAAGGCAATACCGTCTCGTGGCTCGCGCAGCGTGATGAAGGCGGCGTGCAACTGCGTGGCCTGATCGCGTTTGGCGATGCACTCAAGCCCGGTGCCCGGGATGCCGTGGCCGCCTTGCAGGCGCGTGGTGTGCGTACCGCGCTCGTGACGGGCGACAATGCAGGCGCCGCGCGCAGCGTGGCCCAGGCATTGGGGATCGACGAAGTGGCTGCGCAAGTGCTGCCGCAAGACAAGGCCGCGCGCGTGACGGCGTGGCAGCAGAGCGGCCATGTGGTTGCGATGGTGGGCGATGGCATCAACGATGCGCCTGCGCTGGCGGCGGCCGATGTCGGCATCGCCATGGCCACGGGCACAGATGTGGCGATGCAAGCCGCCGGTATCACCCTCATGCGTGGTGAGCCGCGTCTGGTGGGCGACGCGCTGGACCTGTCGCGCCGCACCGTCGCCAAGATTCGGCAGAACCTGTTCTGGGCCTTCGTCTATAACGTGGTGGGCATTCCGCTGGCGGCATTCGGCTTGCTGAACCCCACCTTTGCCGGCGCAGCCATGGCGTTCTCCAGCGTGAGCGTGGTCACCAATGCGCTGATGCTGCGCCGCTGGCGCGCCACCGGAGACAACGCATGACGCGTACGGACCTCAACGAGACCCAAGGCCCCGTCAACATTGGCGAGGCCGCGAAGGCCAGTGGCGTGTCGGCCAAGATGATCCGCTACTACGAAAGCATTGGCCTGCTGCCGCCCAGCCCGCGCACCGAAGGCAACTACCGCATGTACGACGCGCGGGCGGTGCACGTGCTGCGCTTTATCCACAGGTCGCGCTCGCTCGGCTTCTCGCTGGAAGAGATTCGCACGCTGCTTTCGCTATGGAACGACCGCGAACGCGCCAGCGCCGATGTGAAGGCCGTCACCCTGCGCCACGTGGCGGATCTCGACGCGCGCATCAGCGAGCTGCAGAGCATGCGCGACACGCTCATGACGCTCGCCAATGCGTGCCACGGTGATGATCGCCCCGATTGCCCGATCCTCCAGAGCGTGGCCGGCGAAGGTGGCGAAGGCGGCGACACCAACGCCTGCTGTCACTGACGGGCCGCTCTACTGACGCGGATTGCGACAGGCGGCGTCTATGCCACAATCTGGCAACCCAAGGAGGAGACGCCGATGACGCAAGCCCCCGCTCAGGCCATCGCCCATCAAGCACTGGAAACGCGCCAGCGCATGAAGGACGGCACTGAACTGCTGGTCCGCACCTGGTTGCCCGAGCCCGACATGGGCACACCGCGTGGCACCGTCATCCTCGTCCACGGCATGGCGGAACACAGCGGCCGCTATCCGCATGTGGCCAAGGTGCTCACCGACCTGGGCCTGCGCGTACGGGCTTTCGACCTGCGCGGCCACGGCAAGAGCGGCGGCCCGCGCATGGCGCTCGACGCGCAAGACAACTACCTCACCGATCTCGCAGAAATCATCGACGCGGCCGTCGCCGAATGGCACGAGATGCCGTTTGTGCTCGGGCACAGCATGGGCGGATTGATCGTCGCGCGCTTCACCACTGCGCGCATCCGGCCCGTGCGTGGCGTGCTGCTGTCATCGCCCGCGCTGCGCGTGAAACTACCGCCCGGGGCGGGCATCGTGCGTGGCGTTCTTTCTGCGCTGGCGCCCAAGCTGGCGGTGCCCAATCCCGTGGACCCGGCCAAGCTCTCGCATGACCCGAGCGTCGCACCGGCCTATCGAGCGGACCCGCTGGTGCAGGGCACAATCAGCGCATCATTGCTGGAGTTCATGCTCAATGCGATCACGCAGGCGCAGCAGGATGCGCCGCGTCTGGAAGCGCCGATGCTGCTGATGGCCGGTGGCGCGGATTCGATTGTCGATCCGTCAGGCAGCCGGGATTTCTATGCGAATGCGCCTGAGGATCTGCGGACCTTGGCGTGGTTCGACAAGGGCTATCACGAGATCTTCAACGAAGCAGAACCGCTGCGTAGTGAGGTGTTTGGGAAGATGACGGAGTGGTTGGCTTCGCGGATTTGATTTGAAGTGAGTTGGTTGCACCACAACAATAAAAACCAATAACACCAAGGAAAAGAAGCACGGAGACATGGAAACCTACGACTACATCATCATCGGCGCAGGGTCCGCAGGCTGCGTCCTCGCCAACCGTTTGACCCGCGACCCCGACGTCTCCGTGCTGCTGCTGGAAGCGGGCGGCAAGGACGATTACCACTGGATCCACATCCCCGTGGGCTATCTGTATTGCATCGGCAACCCGCGCACCGACTGGCTCTATCGCACCCGCGAAGAACCCGGCCTGAATGGCCGATCGCTCGGCTACCCCCGCGGCCGCGTGCTGGGTGGGTGCTCGTCGATCAACGGGATGATCTACATGCGCGGCCAGCGCGAGGATTACGACGGCTGGGCCGCCATCACCGGCGACGATTCATGGAAGTGGGATGCCGTGCTGCCACTGTTCAAGGCCAGCGAGAACCATCACGGCGGCGCGAACGCATGGCACGGCGCGAACGGCGAATGGCGGGTCGAGCCGCAACGCCTGCACTGGCAGGTGCTGGAGACTTTCATCGAGGCGGCCGTGCAGGCGGGCATTCCGCGCACGAGCGACTTCAACCGCGGCGACAACTTCGGCGTCGGCTACTTCGAGGTCAACCAGAAGCGCGGCATTCGTTGGAACACCGCCAAGGGTTTTCTGCGCCCGGCATCGCAGCGGCCGAACCTGACGATCGTCACGGGTGCGCAAGTGCGGGCGCTGACGTTTGACGGCAAGCGCTGCACCGGCGTGACGTATCGCGGGGCCGGGCAGGACTACACGGTGGCCGCGCGCGAAGAGGTGATCCTTTCGGCCGGCGCGATCAACTCGCCGCAGTTGCTGGAGCTGGCGGGCATCGGCCAGCCGGAGCGTCTGCAAGCGCTTGGCATTCCGGTGCGCCAGGCATTGCCGGGTGTGGGAGAAAACCTGCAGGACCATCTGCAACTGCGGAGCGTGGTCAAGGTGAACGGCGTGCCCACCCTCAACACGCGCGCTTCCAAATGGTGGGGCAAGGCGCTCATCGGCATGCAATACGCGTTCAACCAGAGCGGGCCGATGAGCATGGCGCCGTCGCAGCTGGGCGTGTTCGCGCGCTCGAATCCGCACGTGTCGCGGCCCGACGTGGAGTATCACGTGCAGCCGCTTTCGCTCGACAAGTTTGGCGATCCGCTGCACGCGTTCAATGCGTTTACCGCGAGCGTGTGCAACCTGCGGCCGACCTCGCGCGGCACGGTGCATGTCACGTCTGCCGACCCGTTTGCTGCGCCGAGCATCGCCCCGAACTACTTGTCCACAGAGGAAGACCGCAAGGTCGCGGCCGATTCGCTGCGCCTCACGCGCCGCATCGTTGCACAGCCGGCCTTGGCGCAATACAAGCCCGAGGAGTACCTGCCCGGCGCGAGGTTTCAAACCGACGAGGATCTCGCCCGCGCCGCCGGCGAGATCGGCACGACCATCTTCCACCCGGTCGGCACGTGCCGCATGGGGCGCGCCGATGATGCAAACGCGGTGGTCGACGCCCAACTGCGGGTGCGCGGCATCGAAGGGCTGCGGGTCGTCGACGCGTCCGTCATGCCGACGATTACGTCGGGCAATACCAACTCACCGACGATCATGATTGCGGAGAAGGCGAGCGAGATGATCCGTGCCGCGCGCAAGGCCCGTGCCCGCGGCGAGGCCCTGCCAGCCTGACGCCGGTTCCGATACCGATGACACGGGCGTGACACACCGCCCGTGTCATATGAATACGCAATCCGCATTGCCCCGATAGGTAACTCTACGTAACTCCCTCCTGTGAGGCGGAAAGCCAATACCGGTGCGGGTTTCCGGGGCGTAAGCGGGGTGTAATCGTCTCGGTAAAAACCCCGATGTTTTGCAACGCAACAGCCGTTGACAATCATCCGCACCATAAAAAGGGCGGGAGACAAGAGGGAATCATGGCGCAGGACATCATTCTCGAAACGCGCGGACTGACCAAGGGCTTCAAAGGCTTTACCGCCGTGTCCGACGTCAACCTGCGCGTGCAGCGTGGGTCCATCCATGCGCTCATCGGCCCGAACGGCGCCGGCAAGACGACCTGTTTCAACCTGCTGACCAAATTCCTGGTGCCCACGCGCGGCACGATTCTGTTCAACGGCGTCGATATCACCTCGGAAAAGCCGGCGCAGATCGCACGCCGCGGCGTGATCCGCTCGTTCCAGATCTCCGCCGTGTTTCCGCATCTGACGGTGATGGAAAACGTTCGCGTTGGTTTGCAGCGGCAGCTCGGTACGGCGTACGCATTCTGGCGCAGCGAGCAGTCGCTCAACACGTTGAATACGCGGGCGATGGAGCTGCTCGAACAGGTGGGCCTGACGCAGTTCGCGCACACCGTGACGGTGGAGCTGCCCTACGGCCGCAAGCGCGCGCTGGAAATTGCCACCACGCTGGCGATGGAGCCCGAGCTGATGCTGCTCGACGAGCCCACGCAGGGCATGGGCCACGAAGACGTGGACCGTGTAACGGAGCTGATCAAGCGCGTCGCGCAGGGCCGCACGATCCTGATGGTCGAACACAACATGAACGTGGTTTCGTCCATCGCCGACAAGATCACGGTGCTGCAGCGCGGCCAGATCCTGGCCGAAGGCCCGTACGAAGACGTCTCGAAGAACCCGCAGGTGATGGAAGCCTATATGGGCACCGCCGATGCGGCGCTGGAAGGCCATTGAGCCCATTGAGGCCACTGATCGACGCTGATCGATCACGCGACGCGGCTGCATGCCGCGTATCAAACGTAAGCGAACGCTAGACCCGAACACACGAGAACACTGCATGAGCACGCCCGCGCTCCAGATCAAGGACCTGCACGCCTGGTACGGCGAATCGCACATCCTGCATGGTGTCGACCTGACCGTGAACCGCGGCGAGGTCGTCACGCTGCTCGGCCGCAATGGCGCGGGCCGCACCACCACGCTGCGCGCCATCATGGGCCTGGTGGGCACGCGCAAGGGCTCCATCGTCGTGCATGACGCGAGCGGCCAGGGGGTAGAAACGATCGACCTGCCCACGCACAAGATCGCCCATTGCAGCATCGGCTACTGCCCCGAAGAGCGCGGCATTTTCTCGAGCCTCTCGTGCGAAGAGAACCTGATGCTGCCGCCGGTATTGAAGGGCCAGGTGGCCAAGACCGGCAATGCCGGCATGAGCATCGACGAGATCTACGAGATGTTCCCGAACCTGGCCGAGCGCCGCCAGAGCCAGGGCACGCGCCTGTCGGGGGGCGAGCAGCAGATGCTGGCGGTGGGGCGCATCTTGCGCACCGGCGCGAACCTGCTGCTGCTCGATGAGATTTCCGAAGGACTGGCCCCGGTGATCGTGCAGGCGCTGGCCCGCATGATCCTGATGCTCAAGAAGCGTGGCTACACGGTGGTGATGGTGGAGCAGAACTTCCGCTTTGCCGCGCCGCTGGCAGACCGCTTCTATGTGATGGAACACGGCCGCATCGTCGAGCGCTTCGAAGCGGCGCAGTTGCAGGACAAGATGCCGGTGCTGCACGAGCTGCTCGGCGTTTAAGGCGTTTTCCCGATCGATTTGCAAGACCCTTGCGCCAGCGTGATCCGCGGCGCGTACGACACAGGAGACAAGACCATGACACTCAAGAAGCTGGCTGGTGCATTGATGGCGGTGGGGCTGGGCGCGGCGGCATTCGGCGCGCACGCACAGGTGAGCGGCGACAAGGTGAAGATTGGCTACATCACCGATCTCTCGGGTCTGTATGCCGACATCGACGGGCAGGGTGGTGTCGAGGCGGTCAAGATGGCGATCGAGGATGCGGGCGGCAAGGTGCTCGGCAAGCCGATCGAACTGGTGACGGCGGACCATCAGAACAAGGCCGACATTGCCGCTTCGAAGGCGCGCGAATGGATGGATCAGCAAGGCCTGGACATGCTGCTGGGCGGCACGAACTCCGCCACGGGCCTGGCCATGAACAAGGTGGCTTCCGAGAAGAAGCGCGTGTTCATCGACATCGGTGCCGGCACGGCGCGCTTGACCAACGAAGAGTGCACGCCGTACACGATCCACTATGCGTATGACACGGTGGCCCTGGCCAAGGGCACGGGCAGCGCGGTGGTCAAGCAGGGCGGCAAGTCGTGGTTCTTCCTGACCGCCGATTACGCCT
Source organism: Ralstonia pickettii (assembly GCF_000607165.1). Lineage (GTDB taxonomy): Bacteria > Pseudomonadota > Gammaproteobacteria > Burkholderiales > Burkholderiaceae > Ralstonia > Ralstonia holmesii. The sequence goes on from NZ_JFZG01000008.1 coordinate 416,018, forward strand.
TCGGCCACTCGCTGGAAAACGACACGACGGCCGTGGTCAAGGCCAACGGCGGCACGGTGGTGGGTTCGGTCAAGCACCCGCTGTCGGCGTCGGACTTCTCGTCGTACCTGCTGCAGGCACAGGCATCCAAGGCGCAGATCCTGGGCCTGGCCAACGCTGGCGGCGACACGATCAACTCGATCAAGGCGGCCAAGGAATTCGGCATCACCAAGACGATGAAGATCGCCGGCCTGCTGATGTTCATCAACGACGTGCACAGCCTGGGCCTGCAGACGGCCGAAGGCCTGCTGATGACCGACAGCTGGTACTGGGACATGAACGACGCCACGCGCAAGTTCGCCAACCGCTACTTCATGAAGATGAAGAAGATGCCGAGCAGCTTGCAGGCCGCAGACTATTCGGCGGTGTCGAACTACATCAAGGCCGTGGCGGCTGCCGGCACGGATGATCCGGACAAGGTCATCGCGCAGCTCAAGAAGACCAAGATCGACGACTTCTACACGAAGGGCTACATCCGCCAGGACGGCCGCGGCATCCACGACATGTACCTGCTGCAGGTGAAGACGCCGGCCGAATCGAAGAAGCCGTGGGACTACCTGAAGGTCGTGGCCACGATCCCGGGCGAACAGGCCTTCACCACCCCGGCCGAATCGAAGTGTTCGCTGATGAAGAAGTAAAAGCGTAGGCAATCCGGCGCCGCTGTCCGTGTGGATGGCGGCGTCATCAACGTTGTTGGTGTGGTGTTCTCTTCCTGACCGCGATGGAAATCTTCGGCGTTCCGCTACCGGCCATGCTCAGCCAATTGCTGCTGGGTCTGGTCAACGGTTCCTTCTATGCGATGTTGAGCCTCGGCCTTGCGGTCATCTTCGGGCTGCTCAACGTCATCAATTTTGCGCACGGCGCGTTGTTCATGCTTGGCGCGGTGCTCACGTGGATGGGCTTCTCGTACCTGGGCGTGCCGTACTGGGCCATGCTGGTGCTCTCGCCGCTGGTGATCGGTCTGCTGGGCATGGTGATCGAACGTACGCTGCTGCGTTTCATCTACAAGCTGGACCATCTCTATGGCCTGCTGCTCACGCTGGGTGTGACGCTCGTCATCGAGGGCGTGTTTCGCGCCATTTACGGCGTGTCGGGCCTGCCGTACGACACCCCCGAATTGCTGCAGGGTGCCACCGACCTCGGCTTCATGATGCTGCCCAACTATCGCGCGTGGGTGGTGGTGGCGTCGCTGGCGGTGTGCTTCGCCACGTGGTTCATGATCGAAAAGACCAAGCTGGGCGCCTACCTGCGCGCCGGCACGGAGAACCCGAAGCTGGTCGAAGCCTTTGGCGTGAACGTGCCGCTGATGGTCACGCTCACCTACGGTTTTGGCGTGGCGCTGGCGGCGTTTGCTGGCGTGCTGGCTGCGCCCGTCATCCAGATCTCGCCGCTGATGGGGCAGAGCATGATCATCACCGTGTTTGCGGTGGTGGTGATTGGCGGCATGGGGTCGATTCTCGGTTCGATCATCACCGGCCTGGGCCTGGGCGTGATCGAGGGCCTGACCAAGGTGTTTTATCCACAGGCGTCGGCGACCGTGGTGTTCGTGATCATGGTGCTGGTGCTGCTGGTGCGTCCGGCGGGCCTGTTCGGTAAAGAGAAATGAGCGGCGCGGCCAACATGACCAACTCTTCTTCCCTCAAATACGTCCTGTACGGCCTGCTGCTGGTTGCGCTGATTGCCGCACCGCTGGTGGGCGCGTATCCGGTGTTCGTCGCCAAGCTGCTGTGCTTCGCGCTGTTTGCCTCCGCATTCAACCTGTTGCTGGGCTACACGGGGCTGCTGTCGTTCGGGCATGCGGCGTTCTTTGGCGGCGCGGGCTACGTGGCCGGCTACATGATGCGCGACCTGCATGTCACGCCTGAAGTGGGGCTGCTGGCCGGCACCGCGGCGGGTGCGTTCATTGGTTTGATCGTCGGCTTGCTGGCCATCCGTCGCCAGGGCATCTATTTCGCGATGATCACGCTGGCGCTGGCGCAGATGCTGTACTTCTTCTGTCTGCAAGTGCCGTTCACCGGCGGTGAAGATGGCCTGCAAGGCGTGCCGCGCGGCAAGCTGTTCGGCGTGTTGGATCTGTCGTCCGATCTGACGCTGTATTACGTTGTGCTCGTCATCGTGGCGTTGGCGTTTCTGCTGATCGTGCGCACGATCCACTCGCCGTTCGGGCAGATCCTCAAGGCCATCAAGGAGAACGAGCCGCGCGCCACGTCCCTCGGCTACGACACCGATCGTTTCAAGCTGCTGGCCTTCGTGCTGTCGGCTGCGCTCACGGGCCTGGCCGGCTCGCTCAAGACGCTGGTGCTGGGCTTCGAGACGCTCACCGACGTGCACTGGTCGATGTCCGGCTCGGTCATCCTGATGACCCTGGTGGGCGGCCTGGGTATCCTGTCGGGCCCGCTGCTGGGCGCGGCGCTGGTGATTGCGCTGGAAAACAAGCTCGGCGACATCGGCAGCTTCCTGGCTGGCGCCACCGGCATCGACGGCTTCAATATCCTCGGGGAATCGGTCACCACGGTCACGGGCGCGATCTTCGTGATCTGCGTGCTGACCTTCCGCCGGGGCATCATGGGCGAAATCGCGGCTCGCGTGCCCTGGTTGCGACGTTGACGCCACAATGCGCGAAGATGCCGGCGAACTTCACCCAAGCGACTGAACTTGGTGCCTCATGCACCGTAAGGGTTTGCTCTAGTTGCTGCATTGCGGTGCATCTTTTACAGTCGCGTTACGGTTTTCGCACGAGATAAATGAGGCGGGAGCGAGGAGACGACAGCACACACCGCATGTACGGTGGAGATGCAAAATAAATGAAGGCCCTGCCAGGCGATCCCCGGCAGGGCCTTTTAGTTTGTGCGTTCAACCGGTGGCGCTTGCCGCCAATAGCGCCCGGCCCCGGGCGCTGACCGTCATCAGATGCAACTCAGGCGGAGATCCGGGCGCGCAGTCCACCAGCCCGTCGATGCACGCGTCTTCCCAGATCGACAAACGCGGACACGACGTCCGCCACGTTTCCAGCACTTCGGCATAAGGCCGGGGCCGCTCGGCCAGCGACTGCAGCAATTGCAGGGTGAGGGCATGGGTCGGATCGGCCATGGCGGGCTCCGCGTGGGGCGACCGATCCATTCTGGTTCGCGCGCATTCACAAGAGAAATGCATTCGGTGTCGACGCCTATGCGCGCGCTGCATGACAATGGCGCCTTCGCCAGAGCCGCCCATGACCCTCTCCACTCGCCTTGCCACGCCCGAAGACCGGCCGCGCCTGCTCGCCGCCATTGCATCGACTGCCTCGCCGCTGCAGTTGGCGCATGCCGTTGATACGCTGCTCGCCCATCCAAGCGTGCATCCCTGTTTCCTCGTTGAAATGGGGGAGGTGTTGACCGGCGTGGCGCCGATCACGCTCGTGCCGCATCTGGTGCTGGGCGGTTTGGTGGCGTGGTTGCCGGCGGGCGTGATGGTGTTTTCCGGTGACATGGCCACGCGCGATACCGCCTTGGCCGCCGTGAATGAGTACGCCAGAGCACATGGCATACTCCACGTCCTGCTGCCGCCCGCAGCGCTTTCCGCTGACGCCGCCGCCGCGCTCGGCTTTGCGCCCGATACATCCGGCTGCTGGCGGCGCAGCGCCCGCCCGTCACCCAAGTCGTTGGGCTAATCCTTCCCGTTTCGTTTCTCCTGATGGAATTCGCTTTGCTCGCCGTGGCTGGCTTTCTGGCCGGCCTGATCGATGCCGTGGCCGGTGGCGGCGGCCTGGTGCAGATTCCCGCGCTGTTCTCGGCGTATCCCAACATCGCGCCCGCTACGCTGATCGGAACGAACAAGGTCGCGTCGATGTCGGGCACCGCTACGGCGGCGGTGCGTTACGGCCGCACAGTGCGCATCTACTGGGGCGCGACGGCGCCGGCCGTGGTCACGGCGTTTGCCTTTTCGCTGCTGGGCGCGTGGGCGCTCATACATATCCCGGCCGAGCCGCTGCGCCGCGCGCTGCCGTTCGTGCTGGCCGTGCTGCTCGTCTACACGGTTGCCAAGAAGAACCTCGGCGCCGATCATGCCCCGAGCCTAAAGGGCGGGCGCGAGCGTGCGGCAGCCCTGCTGGCCGGCGCCGCCATCGGCTTCTACGACGGCGTATTCGGCCCGGGCACCGGCAGCTTTCTGATGATCGTGTTCGTGCGCGTGTTCGGTTACGACTTTCTGCACGCGTCGGCGTCCACCAAGATCGTCAACTTGGCGACCAACGTGGCCGCGCTGTTGCTGTTGGCCGCCAAGGGCCACGTTTGGTGGCAGCTCGGCGTGGTGATGGCAGTCGCCAACGTCGCCGGCAATCAGGTCGGCAGTCACCTCGCGCTGCGGCACGGCAGCCGCTTCGTGCGCAAGGTGTTCATCGTGGTGGTGTTGGCGCTGATTTTGAAGACGGCTTACGACGCGTTCATCCGTTGAGTTGCTTCTCAAGCGCCACGCTGCGCTCGGTGATGACGTCACCCGTGTGCTGCGTGGTGACGGTCTCAATCAGCATGATTCCGCATTCCTCGTCGGCGACGGGAAAGTGACGCACACCGCGCGGCACGACACAGAATTCACCCGGGCCGAGGTGCACGTCGGCGCGGTCTTCGAAAGCGATTTTCAGGTGGCCGTAGACCACAAAGAACAGCTCGTCTTCATTCGGGTGATCGTGCCAGACGAATTCGCCCTTGAGCTTGGCGACCTTGATGTATTGGTCGTTGACCTGGCCGACAATGCGCGGCGACCAATAGTCCGTGACCTGTTCCAGCGCGTGCGTGACCTGTACGGCGTGTCCTGCGAGCATGTTGCGCTCCGGTGTGTGGGAAGGCTCTGAAGATAAGGGCGGGCGCCGGGCATTCCCAACCAAACTTTCTAATCGCGCCGATCACGCGGGCTAATGCACCGTGCGTTGTCACTATGCTGCCGCATGGGCCGGCTAGGCTGCAAGGTTCCGCTTTCTCCAGCGCAGCATCATGGCCCTGAGCCTCGACGACATCCGCACGCTATTCGACCGCCACGGCAACATTGCCTACAGCGGCGAGCCCGTCACCCAACTCGAACATGCCTTGCAGACGGCGGCGCTGGCGGAGGCGGCCGGCGCGTCGGATGCGTTGGTTACCGCGGCGCTGCTGCACGACCTTGGCCATTTGCTGAACCTGCAGGGTGAAACGCCCACCGCCCACGGCATCGACGATCAGCACCAGTACTTTGCGCTGCCGTTTCTGCGTGCGACGTTTCCCGATGCCGTGCTGGAGCCGATCCGCCTGCATGTGGATGCCAAGCGCTGCCTGTGTGCGATGGATGCGCATTACTACGCGCGTCTGTCGGCGGATTCCATACGGAGCCTGGCATTGCAGGGCGGTGTGTTTTCGGCGCACGAGGCCGAGGCATTCATGCAGCGTCCGTACGCTGCCGATGCACTGCAACTGCGCCGCTGGGATGACCTCGCCAAGGTAGCCGGGCAGCGCACGCCTGATCTTGCCCACTTCCTGGCGACGGCCGCGCGGGTTTCAGTGGCAGCCTAGGCTGCGCAGCGTCGTGCCCACGGCTTCGTCCCACGGTGTGTGCGGTTCGGCGCCGAGCGCCTGCACGAGCTTGGCGTTGTCCATGCGCACCGGCTGCTGCCACAGATAACGCATCTCGCGCATCTCGCGCAGCATCTCCGAGAACGGCGCCAGCACGGGCATCAGCCACCACGGGAACGCGCGTGTCTTGACTGGGTGACCCACCGCACGACCGATCGATGCGGGCATCTGCGTACCGTCGGCATCCCAGTGGCCGCGCATGTGATAGACGGCGAAGTCCGGCAGACGATCGCCTTGCTCGACAAGGCGCAGCATGGTTTCTGCCACGTCCGGCAAATAAGCCCATTGGTGGCCGATGCCCGCCGCGCCCGGATACGTGACGGTGCGCACAGGCTTGCCCGGCTTGACCAGCGCGCCGGCGAACCACGTATTGCTTGTTTGCGGCCCGAAGAAGTCGCCCGCGCGCACGATCAGGCTGCGCACGCCTTCGGCGCTGGCGGCCTGCATGCGGCGCTCCAGTTCTGCGCGGATCTTGCCCTTGCGCGTGAGGGGCGCCTGCTTTGTCGTTTCGCGCAGCACAGGGAACGTGTCCGGCCCGAAGTTGTACACCGTGCCCGGCAGCACGATGCGCGCACCCGAAGCGCGGGCAGCGGCGATGGTGTTGTCGATCATCGGCAGCACCTGGCCAGCCCAGTTCTTGTAGCCCGGCGGGTTGACGGCGTGGATGATCAACTCCGTGCCTTGCGCCGCGCCAACCACGTCTTCGCGCACCATCGCGTCGCCGCGAATCCATTCGAATGCGGTGTTGCGGTTCGTCAGCGCATCCGGATTGCGCTGCAGCGCCCGCACATGCCAGCCACGTGCCACCAGCCGACGTGCCACTTCGCCGCCGATGCCGCCGGTAGCGCCCAATACCAATGCGATGCGTTGTGCCTGTTCCATGACCGTGCTCCTGCTGTGTGTGAGAGCGTTGCGATGGAGGCATTCTGGGCGCAGCTGTGCTTCAATGGAATTGTTGGTGATGAGCGTGCAGCTATACGAATTTGTATGATCGGATCTGAACCGGGTTGGGAGCTTTATCGGACCTTTCTTGCTGTCGTGCGAGAAGGATCGCTGTCGGGCGCTGCGCGCGCGCTTGGGCTGACGCAGCCGACGGCGGGGCGGCATGTCGATGCTCTGGAACGGGCGCTGGGCATGTCGCTGTTCATCCGCACGCAGCAGGGATTGAGCCCCACAGAAGCGGCGCTATTGCTGCGGCCGTTTGCCGAATCGCTCGAAGCCACCAGCGCCGCCTTGCTGCGCGCCGCCTCCAGCCAGGGCGAGGGCGTACGCGGCACCGTGCGCATCACCGCCAGCGAGGTCGTGGCGGTGGAGGTGTTGCCGCCCATCCTCGCCGACCTGCATGCTATCTATCCAGAACTGACGCTCGAACTTGTGCCGTCCAACCGCATGGAGGACCTGCTACGCCGCGAGGCCGACATCGCCGTGCGCATGCAGCCACCGAGCCAGGGCGTGCTCGTCGCGCGGCACCTGGGCGAGATTGAATTGGGGCTGTTTGCGCACCGGTGCTATCTCGCACAGCGCGGCACGCCAACCACGGTGGAAGAACTCGCTGGCCACACCCTGATCGGCTACGACAAGGAAAACGCATTCCTGCGCAGCGTGCGAGCGCAGTTCCCGTGGATCCAACGCAATCGCTTCGCGCTGCGTACCGACAGTGACCTGGCTGCGATTGCCGCGCTGCGTGCTGGCTTTGGTGTTGGCTTCTGCCAGGTCGGCTTGGTACGGCACAACGCGGATCTGGTTCGGCTGTTCAGCGATCAGATCACCATCACGCTCGACACATGGCTCGCCATGCACGAAGACCTGCGTGACAGCCCGCGCTGCCGTGTCGTGTTTGATGCGCTGGCGAACGGACTGCTGCGGTACATCAACGGCGATTGATCGATCGCGTTGTTATCGCTTCTGGCGCAATGGGTCGAGCAGGCTCTTCAACCCGTTGTGATCCAACTCCTGCATCAGCGCGAGCAACCGGCCGATCTGCCCCGGCGGAAAGCCTTCGCGCGCGAACCAGTTGAGGTAATGGCCCGGCAGGTCGGCAATCAGGCGGCCCTTGTATTTGCCAAAGGGCATTTGCGTGGTGACGAGGCGTTGGAGGTCTTCGGGGTTCATGGACGCTATTGTGCCGTCGATGTGGGGACGAGCGTGGGCACCTGCTCCAGCAAATGCGCCACAAAACCAGAGAGCTTCGGCAGCGGCCGCCGATCCTGCCGATACACGACATGAATCGGCCGCGGCTCGGGCGCGTACGCTTGCAGCACGCGCACAAGGCGGCCACTGGCCAAGTCTTCAGCGACGAGCACTTCCGGCTGCAGCAGCAAGCCTGCGCCGGCAACCGCTGCTGCGCGCAGGCCGTGGCCGTCGTTGCAGGTGAAGGCTGGGTCGTCGCGCCACGGCGTGTCGCCTTTCCAGTCACGCAACTGCCACGCATTGCGGTTGTTCCACACCATGTGTGAGAGGCAGCGATGCTGCGATAGGTCCGCCGGTGTTTCTGGCCGCCCGTATCGCGCAAGGTAATCCGGCGACGCGCAGATGACCATGCGATACATGCACAGCGGTTTGGCGACCAGGTCGGCGTCGCCCAACGGCCCGATGCGGATGGCAAGGTCAAACCCCTCGTCGACGAGATCGACCATGCTGTTGCTCAGGTTCAGCTCCACGCGCACCTGCGGATGCACCTGCTGGAACGTCGCCGCCAACGGCGCGATCACGCACGCGCCAAACGTGGTGGGCGCGCTCACGCGCAGCGTGCCCGATGGCGACGCGCGCAGCCGTTCGACGGACGTTTCCGCCCAGCGCACCTGTTCCAGCACGCGTTTGGCGTCTTCATAGAACACGCGGCCGGCGTCGGTCAGGCTCTGGCGTCGTGTGCTGCGCTGGAGCAGGCGCGCACCCAGCTGCGTTTCCAACGCGCTCACATATTTGCCGACCATGACCGCGGACATTTCCAACCGCGCCGCCGCCTCGGTGAAGTTGCCGCCTTCCACCACGGCGACGAAGGTTTCCATGCTGCGCAGCTTGTCCATATTCCGAACCATTGATTTGGAATGATCGAAGGTATCACGGCTTTATCGAATGGGAGGTTCGGCCAAGAATGGGCGCCATTCCAACCGGATTTGTGAAGGAGCAGAGTATGAAAATCGTCGTGATTGGCGCCAGCGGCACGCTTGGCCGCGCCGTGGTTGCGGAACTGGAGCAGGGCGGTGCGCACGCGATCATCCGTGTCGGACGCACGCAGGGCGAGCACCAGGTCGACATCACCAACGCTGACAGCGTGGCCGCGCTGTTCGACAGGCTTGGCCGTGTGGACGCGATCGTCTCCACCGCCGGCAACCTGTTCTTCGGGCCGCTCACCAAGATGACCGCAGCGGATTTCAACGTCGGCCTGCAGGACAAGCTGCTCGGGCAGGTGCGCCTGGCGCTGGTCGGCCAGCATTATCTGAACGATGGTGGATCGATCACGCTCACCACCGGCATCGTCGGGCAGGAGCCGATTGCACAGGGCGCCAACGCGACCGCCGTGAACTCTGCCGTCGAGGGTTTCGTGCGCGCCGCCGCGTGCGAGCTGCCGCGCGGTATCCGCATCAACGCAGTGAGCCCGACGGTGCTGACCGAATCGATGGGCGCATACGGCCCGTTCTTTCCCGGCTTCGAACCCGTGCCGGCAGCGCGTGCGGCGCTGGCGTACCGGCGCAGCGTGGAAGGTGTGCAGAGCGGGCGGGTGTACCGCGTAGGCTGAATCTGCCTAGGTCGTGAACACGTTAAGGTTCGGGGTATCTCCCCCTTGCCCGCGTGGCGTGACTCCTTCTAGACTCGTTCATCCCCGACCCAGCGGTCGGCCAATCGCAGATTCAGGGCGGGCGCAGACCCGCTCGGCATATCTCAGGAGACGGCATGAAGGTTTCGCGCGCATCCCGCATTGCACTCGCCGCAACGGCGCTGTTGGCAGGCACGGCATTCGCCCAGGTGAAGGTCGGCATCACGGTGTCCGCCACGGGGCCGGCCGCCTCGCTCGGCATTCCGGAAAAGAACACCGTGGCGCTGCTGCCCAAGGAAATCGCAGGGAAGAAGATCGAGTACATCGTGCTCGACGATGCGTCTGACACGACGACTGCCGTCAAGAACACGCGCAAGCTGATCACCGAAGACAAGGTCGACCTGGTGATCGGCTCGACCGTCACGCCGAACTCGCTGGCGATGGTGGATGTGGTGGCCGAGAGCGAAACGCCGATGATCACCCTGGCCGCCTCGGCGCGAATCATCGAGCCGATGGACGCCAAGCGGGCGTGGGTGTTCAAGACGCCGCAAAACGATTCGCACATGGCGACCGCCATTGCCGAACACATGGGCAACCATGGCGTGAAGACCGTCGCGCTGATCGGCTTTGCCGATGCCTATGGCGATTCGTGGGCGCAGGAGTTCGACAAGGTGGCGGGGCTGCGCAAGCTGAAGGTTGTTGCCAATGAGCGCTTTGCGCGCACCGATACGTCGGTGACGGGGCAGGTGCTGAAGATCATGTCGGCCAATCCAGACGCAGTGCTGATCGCAGGCTCGGGTACGCCGGCCGCGCTGCCGGAGCGGGCGCTCAAGGAGCGGGGCTACAAGGGCAAGCTGTATCAGACGCACGGCGTGGCGAACGCCGACTTCCTGCGAGTGTGCGGGAAGGACTGCGACGGCACCTTCCTGCCGGCAGGTCCGATCTTGGTTGCCGAGCAACTGCCCGACAGCAACCCGGTGAAGAAGCCGGCGCTGGCGTACAAGACGGCATATGAAAAGGCGTACGGCGGACAGGTCTCCACCTTCGGCGGACACATGTGGGATGCCGGGTTGTTGTTCACGCATGCGATGCCCGAGGCGCTGAAGAAAGGGCAACCTGGCACGCCGGCGTTCCGCAAGGGGCTGCGCGATGCGATGGAGACGACGACCAATCTGGCGATCTCGCACGGCGTGATGAACATGAATGCGAAGGATCACCTCGGGCTGGATCAGCGGGCGCGGGTGATGGTGGAGATCAAGGACGGGAAGTGGAAACTGCAGAACTGACGGCGTAGCCAACGTCATCGCTCCACGCAAAACGCACGGTTCGCGCCGTGCGTTTTGTTTTTTGCGGCTCAAGCGTTAGCGAGGGGTACCGGGCGATGCCGTGGTCTAGGCAACGCAGCCCGGATTTCGGCGAGGCCCGCGTCAGTCAGCTTCAGACCGGCCGCGCCGGCGATGTATCGCCTTCATCTCTATTTCCCCCGCACCGCCCCAGCTTGCCGGGCAGGCTTCGGGTCTTCATCGATTTTCTTCGTGCTCATTCGAGCAGCGAGGGCGGAACGTCAACCGATTGATGTGTTTCACGTGAAACACAAACGTGGCCAACAAGCGGTGCATGTTTCACGTGAAACACGAAAAGCGGGCGAATTTTGTCTCGATTGCCGCATGGTCGAACTGCGGTGTAGCTGCGCGACTTATAATTCCGCTTCTCCAAATTTTCGATGCCTCCATGCGAGGAGGAAGCCATGCTGTATCCAACTGAATTCGATGTGATCGTGGTGGGCGGCGGACACGCCGGCACCGAGGCCGCCTTGGCGGCGGCGCGCATGGGTTGCCAGACCCTGCTGCTGACGCACAACATCGAGACACTGGGCCAGATGAGCTGCAATCCGTCCATCGGAGGCATTGGCAAGGGCCATCTGGTCAAGGAAGTGGATGCGCTGGGCGGGGCCATGGCCATCGCAACGGATGAGGGCGGTATCCAATTCCGTATCCTCAATTCCAGCAAGGGGCCGGCCGTGCGTGCGACCCGTGCCCAGGCGGACCGCGTGCTATACAAGGCAGCCATCCGCCATCGGCTGGAAAACCAGCCGAACCTGATGCTGTTCCAGCAGGCTGTGGAAGATCTGCTGGTGGAAGGCGACCGTGTAGTCGGGGCGGTGACGCAGGTTGGCGTGCAGTTCCGTGCACGTGCCGTGGTGCTGACGGCGGGGACGTTCCTCGATGGCAAGATCCATGTCGGGCTGAACAACTACACCGGCGGCCGCGCGGGGGACCCCGCCGCGGTGTCGCTGTCCGCGCGTCTGAAGGAATTGAAGCTGCCGCAAGGGCGCCTCAAGACCGGCACGCCGCCGCGTATTGACGGTCGCTCCATCAATTTTTCTGTGCTGGAAGAGCAACCGGGCGATCTCGACCCGGTGCCGGTGTTCTCGTTCATGGGCCGCGCGGACATGCATCCGCGCCAAGTGCCGTGCTGGGTGACGCATACCAACGAGCGCACACACGACATCATCCGTGCCGGGTTGGACCGCTCCCCGATGTACACGGGCGTGATCGAAGGGGTGGGGCCGCGCTATTGTCCGAGCATCGAAGACAAGATCCACCGCTTCGCCAGCAAGGATAGCCATCAGATTTTTCTGGAGCCGGAGGGCCTGGCGACCAACGAGTTTTACCCGAACGGCGTGTCGACCAGCCTGCCGTTTGATGTTCAGCTCGACTTGATCCACTCGATGCGCGGGCTGGAGAACGCCCACATCCTGCGCCCCGGTTACGCCATCGAGTACGACTACTTTGACCCGCGCGGGCTGAAGGCTTCGCTGGAATCCAAGGCGATTTCCGGCCTGTTTTTCGCCGGCCAGATCAACGGCACGACCGGTTACGAAGAGGCAGCAGCGCAAGGTCTGCTGGCGGGTATCAACGCCGGCCTGCAGGTGCAGGGCAAGGACGCCTGGACGCCGCGCCGCGACCAGGCTTATCTGGGCGTGCTCGTCGACGACCTCATCACCCGGGGCGTGACCGAGCCGTACCGCATGTTCACCAGCCGCGCTGAGTTTCGCCTGAGCCTGCGCGAAGACAACGCCGACATGCGCCTGACCGAAGTCGGCCGCACCTTAGGTGTGGTCGACGATGCGCGCTGGGATGCCTTCAACCGCAAGCGCGACGCTGTTTCACGTGAAACAGAGCGACTCAAGTCGACTTGGGTGAACCCGGCCACGCTTCCGTTGGAAGACGCTGAGCCGGTCCTTGGGAAGGGGATCGAGCGCGAGTACGCGCTGGCCGACTTGCTGCGCCGCCCGAACGTGACGTACGAAACGCTCATGGGCATGCAAGGCGGCAAGTACGCGCTTGAAGCCCCGTTGGCTGAAGATCCGTTGCTGGCCGAGCAGATCCGCGAGCAGGTCGAAATCGGCATCAAATACCATGGCTACATCGCCCGGCAAGCCGATGAAGTCGAGCGTCTGGGGGCGAACGAGAACACTCGTCTGCCTGCGGATTTCGACTATTCACAAGTGCGCGGTCTGTCGATCGAGGTGCAGCAGAAGCTGGCCAAACACAAGCCCGAGACCATCGGGCAGGCTTCGCGTATCTCCGGCGTCACGCCGGCCGCCGTGTCGCTGCTGCTCGTACACTTGAAGAAGGGCGTGTTGCGTGGCCAAGTGGGCCCTCGCACCGATTCCCAAGGCGAGGCAGCTTGATGGCGGATGCACTGACTGACGCCCGGGCAGAGCTGGAAGCCGGCGCCCGCGCGCTTGGCTTGTCGCTGGACAGCGCGCAAGTCGATCGCCTGCTGGCGTACCAAGGGCTGCTGGCCAAATGGAATCGCGTCTATAACCTGACCGCCATTCGCGACGCCGGCGACATGCTGACGCATCACTTGCTGGATTCGCTCTCGGCCGTGTCGCGCATTGCTGAGCTGGCTCGCCGTGCTCAACCTGACGCACCGCGCGTGCTGGACGTCGGTTCGGGTGGCGGCCTGCCCGGTATTCCGTTGGCCATCGCTTATCCAGATGTGAGCGTCACGATGGTCGACATCGTGCAAAAGAAGACCGCCTTCCTGACACAGTGCCGAGCTGAGCTTGGCCTGACCAATGCCCAGTCGCATTGGGGCCACGTGGAAAAACTGGCTGATGCCACCGGCTACGGCGTCATCACCTCGCGCGCCTTCGCCGAGCTGGTGGATTTCGTGAATCTGGCTGGCCATCTGCTGGCCCCGGGCGGCCGCATGGTCGCCATGAAGGGTGTGCGCCCGGATGCCGAAATCGAGCGCCTGCCCGCCGGCTGGACCGTCGAAGCCATCGAACGCCTGACCGTGCCGGGGCTGCCGGCCGAGCGTCACTTGGTCATCCTTGCGCCGTCGGCGTGAGCGAACGTTGTAGCGAGCCATTCACCGCAGAGGAGTCATGTCGAATATTTTCGTGATCGCCAACCAGAAGGGTGGGGTCGGCAAGACCACCACCACGGTGAATCTTGCGGCCGGTTTGGCCGCGCAAGGGCAGCGCGTGCTGCTGGTCGACCTCGACCCGCAGGGCAACGCCTCGATGGGCTCGGGCATTGACAAGCACACGCTCGAATTCAGCGTCTACCAAGTGCTTGTTGGGCTGGCGACGATTCCGCAGGCGCGCCAGCGCTCCGAGGCCGGGCGCTATGACGTGTTGCCCGCAAACCGCGACCTGGCCGGCGCCGAAGTCGAGCTGGTCGATCTAGAGCATCGCGAAAACCGCCTCAAGCTTGCGCTCACCGAGGTAGAAGCCGACTACGACTTCGTCCTTATCGATTGCCCGCCGTCGCTGTCGCTGCTCACGCTCAACGGCCTGTGTGCCGCGCACGGCGTCGTCGTGCCGATGCAGTGCGAGTACTTTGCGCTCGAAGGCCTGTCGGATCTGGTGAACACCATCAAGCAGGTGCACGCCAACCTGAACCGCGAGCTCAAGGTGATCGGTCTGTTGCGTGTGATGTTCGACCCGCGCGTGACGTTGCAGCAGCAGGTATCGGCGCAGCTCGAATCGCATTTCGGCGACAAGGTGTTCAAGACGGTCATTCCGCGCAACGTGCGTCTGGCCGAAGCGCCGTCGTACGGCATGCCGGGCGTGGCGTTTGACGTGGCATCGAAAGGTGCCAGGGCCTATCTGGATTTCGGCGCCGAGATGATCGCGCGCGTGCGGCAGATGGCGGCCGAGATGCCGGCCTGAGCGGTAAGAGGAACAACATGAGCACGATGAAGAAAAAGGGACTGGGCCGAGGCCTCGAAGCGCTGCTCGGCAGTCCCGCCGAGATTGTCGAAGCTGCCAAGCAAGAGGGCGCGCCCACTGTGCTGAAGCTGGAGCAGATGCAGCCCGGCAAATATCAGCCGCGCACGCGCATGGATGAAGGCGCGCTGCAGGAACTCGCCGCGAGCATCCGCGCGCAGGGCCTGATGCAGCCGATTCTGGTGCGCAAGGTGGAGTCCGACGGCACCAAGCCCAAGTACGAAATCATCGCGGGTGAACGCCGCTTCCGCGCATCGCGCCTTGCGGGCCTGACCGAAGTGCCCGTGCTCGTGAAGGACGTGCCGGATGAATCGGCCGCCGCCATGGCGCTGATCGAAAACATCCAGCGCGAAGATCTGAACCCGCTGGAAGAGGCGCAAGGCATCGCGCGCCTGGTGCGTGAATTCCAGTTCACACATGAGCAAGCGGCGGAATCGGTGGGGCGTTCGCGCAGTGCGGTGTCGAACCTGCTACGCCTACTGAATCTCGCCCAGCCCGTGCAGACCATGCTGATGGCCGGCGACCTGGATATGGGCCACGCCCGTGCGTTGCTCGCCGTTGATGGTGCTACGCAAATCACATTGGCCAACCAGATCGTCAACAAGCGCCTGTCGGTCCGAGAGACGGAAAAACTGGTGGCGTTGACGCTCAAGCCGTTTGAGCTGAAGTCACTGAAGCAGAAGGGCGGCCACCAAGGCGGCCGTGACGTCGCGCGCCTGGAAGAGGAATTGGCTGATCAACTGGGCCTGGGTGTACAGATCAAGCTGGCAGCGAAGGGCCGTGGTCAGTTGACCGTGCAGTTCAGCAGTCTCGACGAGTTCGACGGGTTGCTGGCGCGCCTGCGTCCCGATGGCGACGAAGAGGCTGCCTAAATTTCGCCTGCGGCAGTTTGACGCATGTACGTGGAGCTGGCGTCGTTGCGCCATTTGTGGGCAGCCATTTGGCACGGAATTGGTGCGATTACCTCGCGCGTCATCGACGCTGAGTGTCGCCAGCACCATCATGGAATCAACGGGGTGCCGCTCCATCAGGCGGGTTCGGTGCCCCGGCAACAGCACCGCATTGCGCGCACCGCATGGAACGCGCCAGCGCGGAGTGCTGTCGAAGGCGCCCGCACGAGCGTTCGCTTGCGCGTTGACTGGCGAACGCCATGTCCCGTAAAATCGTGCGGTTTTAAATCCGCCTGACCCAAAGCGGTGCGGCATGATGAAAGCACATTCTTCCATGCAGCCAGCCGACCGGCAACGGCCCGATTCTTACGCTTCGTTGAACGCCGCCCGGCCTGCGTCGGTGCAGGACCCGAAGCTCGATAGTTGGGACGATGAGGAGAAGGCGGAGCCGCCGGTGCATGTGCTGTCCCATGACGAGGCGGTCGCCCTGTTCGGTGAGCAGGCGCTGCAGGCCTCGCGTATCACGCCCTTTTCCATCGTGCTCGGCCAGGTGGCCATCACACTGTTGTGTGCGCTCGCTTGGTATGTCGGCAGTTGGTTCACGGGCATGGGCGCTGCGTCAGCGGGCGAGGCTGCGCTTTCTGCTCTATTGGGTGGCGGCGTGTGCGTGGTGCCTTCGGCATGGTTCGCGATGCGGCTGTCGACGGCCAAGGGGTTCGAATCCATCGCCCGTCTTGTGGTGGGCGAAGCGATCAAGGTGCTTGGCACGGTCGCGCTGCTGGTGATCGTGGTGGTTGTCTTCAAGGGCCTGCATTGGCCGCCCTTGCTGATCACCCTGATCCTGGCACTCAAGATGTATTGGGTCGGTCTCGCGCTGCGATAGCGCGTTGAGTCGGCTCCAGCCCACCGCGACACGGCGGGCACACTGGACGTGTTGGCATGTAGCGGGAACCTGAGGCAGGAGAAGCCCCGGTTCATTGCGCTGACACTCCGCAAGAATAAGGTGGCGCGTTCCGGCCGCGTGCAGTCCGCGATCTCCAGGAGGAACCTGGTTGAATCGGGCGCGAGTCGGAACGGGTCACGAAGAATGTTTCGCAATATTGGACTGAATCATCATGGCAACTGAAGTCGCAGAAGCCGCCGGCCACGCCGCCGAGCACGCTCTTACGCCTTCCGCGTATATCGCGGAGCATTTGCAGAATTTCAATAGCATCGGTGGCAAGCAGGCCTCCGTCGTCGACTTCTCTGTCATCAACTGGGACACGATGTTCTGGTCCGTGTTGATGGGCCTGATCGGCATCATCTTCCTGGGCATCGCCGCACGCCGCGTCACCTCCGGCGTCCCTGGCCGCTTCCAGGCTTTCGTTGAACTCGTCGTCGAGATGGTCGATGACCAAGCCAAGGGCATCATCCACGGCGATCGTTCCTGGATTGCTCCGTTGGCGCTGATGGTCTTCGTGTGGGTCACGCTGATGAACGCAGTCGACTTGATCCCCGTGGACTGGGTCACGGGCGTCAACCACCTCCTCGGTACCTTCGGTGTGCACGTGCCGCACCACCGCGCGGTGGCCACGGCTGACCTGAACGGTACGTTCGGCATGTCGTTCGCCGTGCTGATTCTGATGATCTACTACAGCTTCAAGATCAAGGGCGCTGGCGGCTTTGCGCACGAGCTGCTGTCAGCACCGTTCGGCGCCAAGTGGTACCTCGCGCCGTTCAACCTGATCCTCAACATCATTGAATTCCTCGCCAAGGCTGTGTCGCTGGGCATGCGGTTGTTCGGCAACATGTACGCGGGCGAACTGGTGTTCCTGCTGATCGCGCTGCTTGGCTCGATCTGGACGTTCGGTGCTGACACGTCGGCACTGGGTTTCGTGGGTCACGTGGTGGCGGGTGCAGTGTGGGCGATCTTCCACATCCTGATCGTGCTGCTGCAAGCCTTCATCTTCATGATGCTGACGCTGGTGTATATCGGCCAGGCACATGAACACCACTAAGTAGTTGCGGTTCAGGTTCTCCGGTTCCGTTTGATTTTTCCAAGTTCTCAAGTTCTTAGTCTTTCACGTAAAAGGGAGTCATCATGCAAGCATTTCTCGCCAACATCCAAGGTCTGACCGCCATCGGTATCGGCATCATCATTGGCCTGGGTGCTATCGGCGCCTGCCTCGGCATCGCACTGATGGGCGGCAAGTACATCGAAGCCTGCGCACGTCAGCCTGAACTGATGAACCCGCTGCAAACCAAGATGTTCCTGCTGGCTGGCCTGATCGACGCGGCATTCCTGATCGGTGTTGGTGTGGCCATGCTGTTCGCGTTCGCCAACCCGCTGCTGTCGGTCATCAAGTAATTCTTTTCGGTCTGCATGATGCCGGAGGCGGCCTGGGTGAACGCTACGCGTGACCCTCGCCGCTTCGTGCATTGATCCGTAGTCTCAATACCGAAAGGAACACACCATGAACCTGAACGCCACACTCGTCGCGCAGATGGTCGTGTTCTTCATCCTGTGGTGGGTTGTTGCCAAATTCATTTGGCCGCCCCTGGTGAAGGCGCTCGACGAACGCGCGAAGAAAATCGCCGATGGCCTGGCCGCTGCCGATAAGGGCAAGGCTGAGCTGGAGCTGGCCAACAAGCGGGTCGACCAGGCACTGACCGAAGCGCGCAATGAAGGCGCGCAACGCATCGCGGACGCTGAAAAGCGCGCCCAGATGAGCGCCGACGAGATCAAGCAAAACGCCCAGGCCGAAGCCGCGCGCATCATCGCGCAAGCCAAGGCAGAAGCCGAGCAGCAAACCGTGCGCGCGCGTGAATCGCTGCGTGACCAGGTTGCTGTGCTGGCCGTCAAGGGTGCCGAGCAGATCCTCAAGCGTGAAGTCAATGCGCAGGTCCACACCGATCTGCTCAATCAACTCAAGGCTGAGCTGTAATCATGGCAGAACTCGCAACCGTTGCCCGTCCGTACGCAGAGGCGCTGTTCCGCGTGGCGAAGGCCGGCAATCTGGGTGCATGGTCTGAGCTCGTGTCGGAGATGGGGCAAATTGCCGCCGTGCCCGACATGAAGGCAGTCGCCGATGATCCGAAGCTCTCCAAAGCCGATGTGGCGGGGATCTTCCTGTCGGCGCTGAAATCTCCGGTTTCGCATGAGGCGAAGGAACTGGTTGGCCTGCTGGTGGCCAACAAGCGTCTGTCGCTGCTGCCGGAAATTGCCGCGCAATTCCATGTGCTGCGGAATGCCAGCGAAGGCGCCGCCGACGTCGAGATCACCAGTGCGTTCCCGCTTGAGGGCGCGCCCCTGACCGAACTGGTCGCCACGCTCGAACGCAAGTTCGGCAAGAAGCTGCAGGCTCACGTGAGCGTCGATCCTTCGTTGATCGGCGGCGTGCGTGTGCAGATTGGCGACGAAGTGCTCGACACCTCGGTGCGCGCGCGCCTGACGCAGATGCAGTCTGCGCTGACCGCCGCGTAATGCTGTTTCGCGAGGCGCCGATGCAATCGACGATATCGCGCCCGCAGACAGATTGAAGAATTAGGAGCATTCGATGCAACTGAACCCCTCCGAGATCAGCGACCTGATCAAGACCCGTATCGAGGGCTTGAAGGCTGGCGCTGACGCAAAGAACACCGGCACGGTCATTTCCGTGACGGACGGTATCTGCCGCATTCATGGCCTGTCGGGCGTGATGCAAGGCGAAATGCTGGAATTTCCGGGCAACACGTTCGGCCTCGCGCTGAACCTCGAGCGCGACTCTGTCGGCGCTGTGGTGCTGGGTGAATACGAGCACATTTCCGAAGGCGACGAAGTCAAGTGCACGGGCCGCATTCTGGAAGTGCCGGTTGGCCCGGAACTGCTGGGCCGCGTGGTCAACGCACTGGGTCAGCCGATCGACGGCAAGGGCCCGATCAACGCCAAGAAGACGGACGTGATCGAAAAGGTCGCTCCGGGCGTGATCGCACGTCAATCGGTGAGCCAGCCGGTGCAGACCGGTCTGAAGTCGATCGACGCAATGGTGCCGATCGGCCGTGGCCAGCGTGAGCTGATCATTGGCGACCGTCAGACCGGCAAGACCGCTGTGGCAGTCGACGCCATCATCAACCAGAAGGGCAAGGGCATCTTCTGCGTGTACGTGGCAATCGGCCAGAAGGCTTCGACGATCGCCAACGTGGTGCGCAAGCTCGAAGAGCACGGCGCGCTGGACTACACGATCGTGGTGGCTGCTGCCGCTTCCGACTCGGCTGCCATGCAGTACCTGTCGGCCTACGCCGGCTGCACGATGGGCGAATACTTCCGCGACCGCGGCGAAGACGCCCTGATCGTGTATGACGATCTGACCAAGCAAGCTTGGGCGTACCGCCAGGTTTCGCTGCTGCTGCGCCGTCCGCCTGGCCGTGAAGCTTACCCGGGCGACGTGTTCTATCTGCACTCGCGTCTGCTGGAGCGTGCTGCACGTGTGAACGCCGAGCACATCGAGAAGATCACCAACGGTGAAGTCAAGGGCAAGACCGGTTCGCTGACCGCACTGCCCGTGATCGAAACGCAGGCCGGCGACGTGTCGGCATTCGTTCCGACCAACGTGATCTCGATTACCGACGGTCAGATCTTCCTGGAAACCGACCTGTTCAACGCAGGTGTGCGCCCCGCAATCAACGCCGGTATTTCGGTGTCGCGTGTGGGTGGTGCCGCTCAGACCAAGGTCATCAAGAAGCTGTCCGGCGGTATCCGTACCGACTTGGCCCAGTACCGTGAACTGGCTGCGTTCGCGCAGTTTGCTTCGGACCTGGACGAAGCGACCCGCAAGCAGCTCGAGCGCGGCCGCCGCGTGACCGAACTGCTCAAGCAGCCGCAATACCAGCCGCTGCAAGTGTGGCAGCTGGCCGCGTCGCTGTACGCAGCCAACAACGGCTTCCTCGACAACGTGGACGTGAAGGACATCCTGGCTTTCGAAAAGGGCCTGCACGACACGCTGAAGACGAAGTACGCCGACCTCATCAACCGCATCGAAGATACGAAAGATCTTTCGAAGGAAGATGAAGCTGCCCTGCGTGCCGCGATCGAGGATTTCAAGAAGTCCGCCGCGTTCTAACCGCGTCATTCCCGAAACTGGTCGCGCGTAGCCTGCGTGACCAGGTTTGAACGGAGAGGAAGAAATGGCCGGAACAAAAGAAATCCGCACCAAGATCAAGAGCGTGCAAAACACGCGCAAGATCACCAAGGCGATGGAAATGGTCGCCGCATCCAAGATGCGCAAGGCGCAGGAACGGATGCGCGCTGCCCGCCCGTACGCTGAGAAGATCCGCAACGTGGCTGCGCACATGGCACTGGCCAATCCGGAGTACAAGCACCCGTTCATGGTTGCGCGCGACGTCAAGCGTGCCGGCCTGATCGTGGTGACGACGGACAAGGGCCTGTGCGGTGGCTTGAACACAAACGTGCTGCGTGCCGTCACCACCCAACTGCGCGATCTGCAGAACAAGGGCGTTGAGACGCAAACCACCGCCATCGGTACCAAGGGTATGCAGTTCCTGGGCCGCGTCGGTGCGAAGGTGGTCTCGAACGTCGTGCATCTGGGCGACACGCCGCATCTGGAAAAGCTGATCGGCGCGATCAAGGTGCAACTGGACGCGTTCAACGCAGGCCAGATCGATGCCGTGTACCTCGCGTACACCCGCTTCATCAACACGATGAAGCAGGAACCGGTGGTCGAGCAGCTGCTGCCCCTGACCGCCGACAAGCTCGCACAGAGCGATGCCGAGAAGCAGGCCTACTCGTGGGATTACATCTACGAGCCGGACGCACAAACGGTGGTCGACGAGCTGCTGATCCGCTACGTCGAGGCGCTGGTGTACCAGGCGGTGGCCGAGAACATGGCGTCCGAGCAATCGGCCCGGATGGTTGCGATGAAGGCGGCTTCGGACAATGCGAAGAACGTGATCGGCGAACTGCAACTGGTCTACAACAAGACCCGTCAGGCAGCGATCACGAAGGAACTGTCCGAAATCGTCAGCGGCGCAGCGGCAGTCTGATAGCCACGGCAAAGAATCAAGTTATTGGAGATACAAATGAGTATCGCAAACGGAAATATCGTGCAGTGCATCGGCGCCGTGGTGGACATTCAGTTCCCGCGCGACGCGATGCCGAAGGTCTACGAGGCGCTGGTGCTGGATGACAGCAACGACGCTTCGTTCGCCGAGAAGGGCCTGACCTTCGAAGTGCAACAACAGCTGGGCGACGGCGTGGTGCGTACCATTGCGCTGGGTTCGTCCGACGGTCTGCGTCGCGGCATGCGTGTGGCGACCACTGGTGCGCCGATCTCGGTGCCGGTCGGTCACGGCACGCTGGGCCGCATCATGGATGTGCTGGGTCGTCCGATTGACGAAGCCGGCCCGATCGCCTGCGACGAAAAGCGCGCGATTCACCAGAAGGCCCCGAAGTTCGACGAGCTGTCGCCGTCGGTGGACCTGCTGGAAACCGGCATCAAGGTGATCGACCTGGTCTGCCCGTTCGCCAAGGGCGGTAAGGTTGGTCTGTTCGGTGGCGCCGGCGTCGGCAAGACCGTGAACATGATGGAGCTGATCAACAACATCGCCAAGCAGCACTCGGGCTTGTCGGTGTTTGCTGGCGTGGGCGAGCGTACCCGTGAGGGCAACGACTTCTACCACGAAATGAAGGACTCCAACGTGCTCGACAAGGTGGCCATGGTGTTCGGCCAGATGAACGAGCCGCCGGGCAACCGTCTGCGCGTGGCGCTGACCGGCCTGACGATGGCCGAGCGCTTCCGTGACGAAGGCCGTGACATCCTGTTCTTTGTCGACAACATCTACCGCTACACGCTGGCCGGTACTGAAGTGTCGGCACTGCTGGGCCGTATGCCTTCCGCCGTGGGCTATCAGCCGACGCTGGCTGAAGAAATGGGCAAGCTGCAGGAGCGTATTACGTCGACCAAGACTGGCTCGATCACGTCGATCCAGGCCGTGTACGTGCCTGCCGATGACTTGACCGACCCGTCGCCGGCAACGACCTTCCTGCACCTGGACTCGACCGTCGTGCTGTCGCGTGACATCGCTGCACTGGGTATCTACCCCGCAGTGGATCCGCTGGACTCGACCTCGCGCCAGCTCGACCCGCAAGTGGTTGGCCAGGAGCACTACGAAGTCGCCGACCGCGTGAAGAAGACGCTGCAGCGCTATAAGGAACTGCGCGACATCATCGCGATTCTGGGCATGGACGAACTGTCGCCGGAAGACAAGCTGGCCGTGGGCCGTGCTCGTAAGATCCAGCGTTTCCTGTCGCAGCCGTTCCACGTGGCCGAAGTGTTCACGGGCTCGCCGGGCAAGTACGTGCCGCTGAAGGAAACCATCCGCGGCTTCAAGATGCTGGTGGACGGCGAGTGCGATCACCTGCCGGAACAGGCGTTCTACATGGTCGGCTCGATCGACGAAGCCTTCGAGAAGGCCAAGAAGCTCCAGTAAGAGCAACGTCTGGCGCCGCGCGTAAGCCGGGGCCAGTACTGGCTTCCTGAGGCCCATTCAGGAAGCCGCTTTTCTGAGCAAAGGAATCGAGATG
Organism: Ralstonia pickettii; assembly: GCF_000607165.1. Taxonomy (GTDB): domain Bacteria; phylum Pseudomonadota; class Gammaproteobacteria; order Burkholderiales; family Burkholderiaceae; genus Ralstonia; species Ralstonia holmesii. The sequence goes on from NZ_JFZG01000008.1 coordinate 439,089, forward strand.
GCAACCATTCATGTAGACGTCGTCAGCGCTGAGCACGAGATCTTCTCCGGCAATGCCAAGTTTGTGGCGCTGCCCGGCGAAGCCGGCGAGCTGGGCATTCTGCCCGGTCACACGCCGCTGATCACGCGCATCAAGCCGGGCGCCGTGCGCATCGAGAAGGAAGATGGCGGCGAAGAGTTCGTGTTCGTTGCCGGTGGCATTCTCGAAGTGCAGCCGAAGAAGGTGACCGTGCTGGCCGATACCGCAATCCGCGGTCACGACCTGGACGAAGCCAAGGCGAACGAAGCCAAGCGTGCGGCCGAAGAGGCGCTCCAGAATCAAAGCAGCGATCTGGATCTGGCCCGTGCGCAAGGTGAACTGGCCGTGGCCGCTGCGCAGCTTGCAGCGATCGCGCGCCTGCGTCGCAAGCGCTAAGCAAGTGTGTGTTGGCCGGTGTCATCGGCCGGCGCAGACGAAAAAGCAGCCCCGAAGGGCTGCTTTTTTTTGCCTGCGAACTGGCGCGGCACTTGGTCAGCGGTGCTCACCTTCGCGCTTTTCTTCACCGCGATTGCCTTGCGGATGCGGTTGGGCTTCGTGGTGTTCCTGCCGAGGCGGTTGGGTCTGCGGTTGAGGTTGCGGCGGACGGGCCTCAGGCGGACGCGGCTGGACCTGCGGTTGCGGCGGGCGCATCTCAACGTGCGGTTGCGGTGCGGGACGCGGGGCTTCCATGTGCGGTTCCGGCCGGCGCTGTTCAGGCTCCGGGCGTGCGCGCATCTGCGGCGGCTCGTTGTGCGGACGCTCCTGCATGACCGGTGCCGGGTTGCCGTTGAAGCGATTCGGCTCCTGGCCACCGCGTTGCGGTTGCGGTTGAGGACGCTGCGCTTGTGGTCCGGGCTGCGGCAGTTGCGGACGCGGTTCGAAGGCGCGGCGCTCGTCACGCGGTGTACCGGGCGCGCCTTCGCGCTGCGGCGGACGCGTCGTCATGCCGGCCGGGCCTTGTGGTGCAGGTGCAGTCTGCGGTTGCCCCGGCCGCTCCTGCGGTGCGGCGGCACCCGGCAACGGGCGTGGACGGTTGATCGCGTCGGGGGCCATGAGGGCCCGCGGAGCCGGTCCAGGCTGGCCGCCATGCTGCGCCGGTGTGCCCTGCGGGTTCGGGGAGCCCATCAATCCTTGCGGACCATTCGGGCCGTGTTGTTCCGCCGGTCGGCCTGGCTCGTTACCGGCGTGTGCGGGCATATTCGGCCCGTTCGACCCACTCGGTGCGGCGCGAGTCAGCCGTAGACCCGCGGCCTGTGCAGCCGCGGGTGGGGTCGGAATTCCCATATTGGCGTGACCCCGCACCGGCGCAACGCGGGCTCCCACGTTGCCGCCCGTCCACGCCGGGCCAGCGCCCGGGACCGCACCACCTTGGGAGCGGAACCGTTCTGCCAACGCATCGTGCCCGCCTGCCGGCACGGCGGGTGCGCGCACCGCAATCGCCTGACGTGCAAACGCCTGCGGCGGCGGCAACTGATGCGGCCCGCCATTGGCCGCTGCGCCCACCAGGCTGGCACGCACTGGTGCCAACGCCGGCGTCGACACAAACTGCGCGTGCGCCATCTGCGCGCGCAGTTGTTCCGGCCGCAGATGCGTCATGGCGGGGCCGACCGGCTGGCCGTTCACGAACGTCTTGGCGGGCACGGCAGTCAGGGCGGCCGGGTTGTTCGCGTTGACGTACGTGACCCGGTTCACGTTTCGAACGTTGGTCACGTTGGTGTTGTTGATGATGGTCTTGTTGACCGTAACGTTGTTCACCACCACCGTGCGGTTGATGTTCGTCACGTACGTCGGGCTGGCCGCGTACACGGGGCGATATGCCTCGCCCGGCGCAAGCGGGAACCACGCCACACCCGGCGAGCCGATCGAGATGTTGATCCCCCAGCTCACGCCGCCGCCACCTCCGCCGCCCACGAAACCGACGAGTGCCGGCGCATAGACCGGACGCGGCACCACCGGCCCGGGCACCCAGCACCAGGTGGAGCCGACATACGCCCAACGGCCGTAGTGGAAAGGCGCGAAACCCCACGGCGCGTCATCGACCCACGTCCAGCCCCAGGGCGCTACCCACGCCCAATGGCCTGTGCGATACGGGGCCCAGCCGGCGGGCACGGCACGCGGTACCCACACGGCGCCATAGCCGTCTTCTTCACGCCATGTGCCGTTGTCGTCGAGGGCTTCGTAACCGGTCATTTCGCGGCCGACGTAGCGGGCGGACATGGAAGCGTCTTCGCGGGCATCGCGCGATTCCGCCCAGCGGTCGAAGGCGTCGCGGCCCGGGTTGTCGGTGCCGCCGGCCTCGGCGAGGTCGGTGCCGCCAAAGCGGATTTGCTGACCGGCGCCCAGCGGTGCGGAGCGGTCATCGCCGTAGGCTGTGCCCTGGCCATGCCACACGGTGACGGTCGTGCTGGAGCCATCGGGTGCGACGTCGAGACGGTATTCGCCCGGTGCCTGCGGTGTGAAGGCTAGGTTGGGCGTGTCGATCTCGATGGTTTGGTCGGCGGGCAGCGAACGCACGCGAACCGACAGGGCGCCTTGGGTGAGTTTCACCTGGGTGTTGCGGTCGTCCAGGTCGACGAGTGTGGCGCCGGTGTTCTGGCCCAGGCGCAACGCCGTGGACCCGACGTGCAGCTCGCTGTGGCTGCCCTGGTCCGACCACAGGCGGTCGCCAGTGGTGAGCGGGCGGTTGAGCGAGGCGCCGGCCCAATCATCGGAGCCGGCGGGCGCGAAGCTCACCGTGCCGGAAAAATCCGACAGCCGCGCCACCCGCGAAGCCGGATCAGCGGCCATCGCAGCCTGCGCACCGCAGACGAGCAGCACGGCGGCAACACCTACCGCGCGCAACACATGCGGCAGCCGTACACCGGAGAGCGGAGAACGACGGGAAAGATTGGACATGATGAGCCCTCGTTTTTATGGCGGCCTGTGCCGCGTGGATGTCTCCATTTAACGCGGCAGGCGTCGAGGGGTCGACTTGCCTTTGTAAGAGCGTGTTTCGTAACGCGGGAAGCCGATAGACGGATCGGCCGCACCCAGAGCGCTGGGGAAAGGCGGGAAGCAGGCGGGCAGGCGCGCGAATTGCGCGCACAAAAAAAAGCGCGCGGGCCGGGGAGCACCGCGCGGACGGGAAATCCCTTCGAGGGGTCAATTCGAAAGGAGGGGGTAACCTTGCACCCGGGGACTGTGTCGCCGCCGTCGCGGGCCTGATATAGCGCACAACAATTGGACACAAACGCTGGGGTGCGAAGGCATTGTGGGTGACGGGGTGGCCCCGAGGCGTAACAAAGTGTGTCGGATTGCAATCGAATGCAAGCGCGGTAAAAGCCGCTTCGTGTGAGCTCAAAAGCGCCTGGAGGGGCTGCTCAGGGAACGCCTGCTGCACCTGCACAGTCCCATCGCTTTGCCGCTTAGGCAGACGGGGCTTGGGAAAAGGCGAACCAGCGGGGGGTGTCCTAGTCTGGGGTGTCGGGTTCATAGGAGGGAGGCATGCACAGGCATGCGATGCACCATGTGTTGCAGAAGTCGAGAGCAGTGGGCGTTTTTGTTACCTTGATGGGGGCACTCAGCGCGGCGGGCGCCGCACAGGCCGGCATCGAAGGGGCTTCTGCTCCCCCTAGTGCGTCCGCGAGTGCGCCAGCCGCCTCCGCACCTGTTGCTTCTGTGCCAACCGTCCCTCTTGCAAAAACGAAAGAGCAGCCCGAGCGCCCGGCGGGCAGTTTCTGGCAGGGCGCAGTAGGAAAGGGCGCCGACAGCCCTGGCTGGAACGTCTGGTTGAACGTGTACGACCCGCCACCCAAAGAGCAGGACAAAGACAAGGACCCCGTGGCCGACACGCTGACCGGCGAAGCCTACGATGACCGCCCCCAGGGCCGCGCCTTCTGGACCATCGAAGGGCGCAATGTGCCCGAGCGCCGCTTCGTGTGGCGCGAGCGCGCAGAAGCGCTTGATGCGGCCGGCCAGTCCGTCGTGCGCGAGGGCGGCACGCTCTCCGGTGCGCTGTCGGCCGACGGTACCACCGCCGCCGGCACCTGGAGCGACGGTGGCCGCAGCCAGCCCTTCACGTTGCAGCGCGTGGCGCGCTATCAGGAGGCCACGGGCGCCTCCGGCCAAGCCAAGCTGACCGAGCGCTACCCGGTGACGGGCGATGCCGCCATCGACGCGCTGATCCAATCGCTGCGCGTGCGCAAGTGCGACCAATACGACACCGAATGCGTCATCCGCATCAGCGCCGTCGGCCTGGGCGACACCGTGAGCCTCTTGCGCATGGTGTGGGCCTACAGCGGCGGCGCGCACGGCAACTACAGCTTCACAGCCGGCAACTGGCGACGCGGCGCGCAGGGCTTTCAGCCCATCGCCTTGGCCGATGTGCTGAACCCCACATCCGCCTGCCTGCAGAGCTTCAATACGCAGATTGTCGATGCGCTCAAGCGCGAAGGCGCACCCGATGCGCCGCGCGGCGCCCTCAAGGAGCGCGATCTGCGTAACGCCGCGTTTCCGTTTACGCTGCAAGGTGACCGCATCGTCGTGCACTACGGGCCGTATGAGGTCGGTCCGTATTCGTCGGGCGCCTTCCGTGCCGCCGTGCGCTTCGATGACCTGGGCTCCGCATGCAAGCGGCCCACAACCTGATTGCACCTGCATCGCCAACCATGTCCGCCAATCCTTCCTACGTCGACGAGCAAGACACCATGCGCCGGCTGCTGTCCGGCAAGACCATCGCCGTGGTCGGGCTGTCGCCGCGTCTCACGCGGCCCAGCTATGACGTGGCGCGCTATCTGCAGCAGGCCGGCTATCGCATCGTGCCCGTCAACCCGCAGCACGCAGGCGAAGACGTGCTCGGCGAGCCTTGCTACGCCACGCTCACCGAAGCGGCGACGACGCTTGCCGCCGCCGGCCAGCGCATCGATCTGGTCGATATCTTCCGGCGCTCAGAACAGGTTCTGCCCGTCGTACAGGAAGCCGTGACGCTCGGCGTGGGTGGGATCTGGGTGCAGCTCGGCATCGTGAATGACGAGGCGATGGCCGTGGCGCGCAACGCCGGCATTCCGGCCGTGCAAGACCGCTGCACGAAGATCGAACACTGGCGACTCGGTGTCGGCGAGCAAAAATGAATGCCGCTCCAACGCCTTGTGACAAACACGACGGCGCAGGGGGGGGGCAGACGTTTCGCTGACGATCGCTTCCTGACGTATCAAGGGAGTTCAGCCAACCTGGCGCGCTACACTCTGGCGGTCATTGCATCCTGCTTACATCATGGCCGTCGATCCGCAAATCCTGCAGTTCTACCAACGCCTTGCCGAACAGTTCGGCGCCTTGCCCCCGCCTGAAGACGCACCCGCGCAGCGCGCGCGCTTTGAGGCGATTGCTGCGGTATCCGAGCGGCCCGATCCCGAAGGCGTTGACGTTTCAGACCTCAGCCTGCCGCTCGTGGGGCGCACGCTCGACGCCATCGTCTTTCGTCCAAAAGGCGTGATCACGCCGCGCTTGCTGGTGTGGTTCCACGGTGGTGGCTGGGTGGTCGGCGCGCCGCGCACAACGCATCGCATGCTGGCCGCATTGGTCGCGCAAGACACGGGCTGCGCCGTTGTGAGTGTCGATTACCGCCTCGCGCCCGAGCATGCGTTTCCCACGCCGGCGGACGATGCACGCGACGCGCTCGCGTACCTAGCCGAGCAGCGCGCGTACCTCGACTTCGATCCAGAGTTTCTGGCCGTGGGTGGCGATAGCGCGGGCGGCCATCTTGCGGTGCAGGCCGCGCAGGGCATGCGTCCTGGCCTCGTCAACGCGCAGTTCCTGTTATACCCCGTTACCACGCCGGCTTTCGGTAGCGAAAGCTACAACGCGTTTGCACAAGGCCCTGGCCTCACGCGTGACGAAATGCGCTGGTACTGGGAGAAATACATCGGTGCAGAAGCCCTCGCCAAGCCACTCGCCGAGCACGACGCGCGCATCTTCCTGATGGCGCGCGCGCCGGCATATACGCCGCCAGACACCGTCGTTATCGTGGCAGCGCACGACGTGCTGCGCGACGACGGCCTGCAATACGCCGACTACCTCGTGCAGCACGGCGCGCAGGTCATCACCATCGAAGCCTCCGGCATGACGCACGCCTTTGCGCGCATCCAGTTCGAGGCCGAGCGCGCACGCGAATGGATGCGCCGCGCAGCGCATGCATTCGTCGGGATAATCAGCGAGGAATAAGCAGGGCGGGACTAACGCGTGGGCGTGCGGCGCGGGCGGAACGCGGCGAGCACCCGGCGTGTGACAAACAGCGAGAGATAGTCGTGCACGCTGGCGTCGGCCGCCAATGTGCGCATTGTCTGCATGTACTGCTCGCGGACGAGATCAGCCGGTGCGCCGGTGTCCTGTGCGATCTGGTGGATCTGCTCGTCCTGGTCTGCGATGGCGGTACCCATGTTTGCTTTCCGGTCGTTGCTCTGGCGGTGACGCGCTGGCTGACTTGCGCGGCGAGTGACCACTATAGGAAACGCGTCGGAACAATCCAGCCTTGTTGCAAAGCTTTCAACGGGTCACCTGCGCGGCATCAAAACGGTGCTGTTGCCGGTGCAGACACTGCACTGGCAATGATCATTTGCCCCAGTTTGCGGGCATGCTCTGCAGGCCGATGGCGGCGCCCGACGCATCCGTCACGCGTGCCAGTTCACGATACGCAATGGCCTGCACGCGCTCGGGCAGCGGCACGAACTTCGCACGCGCGGCCAGCTCGTCGCCGTGGAAGTAACCCCACGTCAGGAACTTCAGCGCGGCCAGCGTGCGCGGGCCCGATGCGCTGACTGCCGGCACGACGATGAAGGTGCCCATGGTGATCGGCCACGTCTCCGCACCCGGCAGGTTGACCAGCGGAGCCGTGAAATCGCCTTTGCGGTTCCACGCGCTCTGCATCACCGCTTCGCGAAAGCCGCTCACCTGCGCGCTGACAAAGCGGCCCGCCGGGTTGCGTAGCTGCACGCCGCTCAGGTCGTTGTCGAGGATGTAGTTGTAGTCGACATAGCCGATGGCGCCGGACGTGGCCTGCACCGCTTTGACCACATCGCCACTGCCCTTTGCGGCTGTAAAGCCCGCCGGCCAGTTGATGGTCGACTTGGTGCCGTAAGCGCTTTTCCAGTCGGGGCTGACGGCGCTCAGATAGTCGGTGAAGTGGTACGTCGTGCCTGAGCCATCGGAGCGCACGACGGGATGGATCTTCAGCTTGGGCAGCGTCACGCCCGGGTTCAGCGCGCGCAGCTCAGGCGCATCCCAGCTCTCGATCTTGCCGAGGAAGATCTGCGCCAGCAGTTCGCCCGTCAGCTTGAGCTGACCGCGCGGCACGCCCGGCACGTTCACAAACGGCACCGCACCTGTCACCACCGACGGCACGCAGACGAGGCCCGCCTTGGCAGCCTCTGCGCTGGAGAGCGGCACGTCAGACGCACCAAAATCCACGGCGCCCGCGCGAATGCGCTTCAGGCCCTCTCCTGAACCTACCGCGTCATAGCTGAGCGCAACGCCCGACGACGCGGCATACCCCGCTGACCAGACGCGATAGACCGGCGCAGCGGCGGTCGAACCTGCGCCGCGCACATCAGCGCGCGCGACAACCGGCAAGCCCGCAGCCGCAACGGCCAGGGCGAGAACAACGTGCTTGAACATGGGGAGAGCTGCGGACTGCAGAAGACGCGAAGCGTGCGATTGTAGCGACGCGCCTGTGACAGCACGGTGTGCAGCCCTGATAGAGCCCATCTACAACATGGAGATGTGTTGTAAGACGTTCCGCAAACGTTGGGCGGAGTAGGGGGTGGGATCGGCGGTTTTGTTTAGGGCTCGCCGATCCCGGACTACCGGTCAGGCGACAGTGCTGGCCGCGTCGGCCTTGATCAAGCCCTCAGTCTTCAACGCTTCAACCACCTGCGGCCGCGCACCCACCCGCGCCATATACGCCTGCACGTTCGGATATGCGCCCATCGGCAGCGCCAGGAAGTTCGTCCAGTTCAGCACCGTAAAGGCATAGGCGTCGGCCACGCTGTAGGTGTCGGCCAAGTACGGCTGTTTGGCAAGGCGGGCATCGAGTTCGGCAAAGCGCTTGGCGAGCTTGTCCTTTGCGCCCTGGCGTGTGGCTTCCGGCGTGTCCTTGTACCAGAGCGGGCCGAAGCCTTTATGCAGCTCGGTGCTGACAAAGGTGAGCCATTCGATCACGGCAAGACGATGCGCACTGCCGGGCTTGCCGATGAGCGCCTGCGTCGGGTCGAGGTCGGCCACGTATTGCAGCAGCGCTGCGGCTTCGGTGTGGCGCGAACCATCCGCGAGCTCCAGCAGCGGCACGTAACCGCGCGGCGAGATCGTGTAGAAATCCGTGCCGTCGGCGGTGAGGTGCTTGGCAAGGTCGACGGCGGTCAGGTCAAACTGCGCACCCACTTCGCGCAGGGCGATGTGCACGGCCAGCGAGCAGGCGCCGGCGGAGTAGTAGAGCTTCATGGTTGTCATCTCGCAAATGGGTTTGGGATGCCGCCAACGGCGGCGGTGACGACACTGTAGGATTGCGTCGTTGCCAATGAAATAGGCGGGGAAGAAAATCATGCTTGCGCAGACGCAATACCGGCTGAGCGCGGCCGACCTTGAGATCGTACTGGCGATGGCGCGCACGGGCACGCTCGCCGCGGCCGGCGAGCGGCTTGGCGTGGATGCGTCCACCGTGTTCCGGTCATTGCAGCGCATCGAGCGCGGGCTGGGCGCCACGTTGTTTGCTCGCTCACGTACCGGCTATCTCGCGGGGGACTTGGCGCACGCGCTGGCGGAGCAGGCCGAGCAGGTGGAGTCGGCGCTCGAGGCGGCGCGATCGGCGGTGCATGCGGTGCCCGATCAGGTGTCAGGCACGGTACGCATCACCACCACGGACACGATCCTCGTCGGCCTGGTCGCGCCTGCGTTGAAGGTGCTGCAAGCCGAGCATCCGAACCTCACCTACGACCTCCGTGTGAGCAACGAACTGGCCAGCCTGACCCGGCGCGATGCCGACATCGCCGTGCGGGCCACGCGGCGCCCGCCGCAGCATCTGGTGGGCAAGCACATCGGCTCGATTCGGGTGGGGTTGTACGCGGGGCGCACGAGCGGCACCACCTACGCCGATGTCGAAGCCGGCCGCACGCCGTGGCTCGCGATTGACGACGCGATTCCGGATCACCCATCGGTGAGTTGGCGCAAGCGGCATTTCCCCAAGGTCATGCCCACGTACTTCGTCAACAGCCTGCAGATCGCGGCCGAGATGGTGGGGATGGGCATGGGCGTTGGGATCCTGCCCGTGGTGATGGCACAGGACCGTCGCGATCTGGTGGTGCTGCGGGATCTGGAAGATGCCAATCAATCCGAACTATGGCTGCTGACGCATCCAGAATCGCGGCACTTGCGGCGGATTGCCGTGGTGTATGGGCACTTGGCGCAGACGTTGCGGTTGCCGTAGTTCAGTTGGCCGCAACGGCCCGGGCGATCGGCTGCTCTTCGGGAATGAGCGCGGCGCGGCGGCGCAACTCCTCGGTCGTGTCGCCATTGCCGTCGGCTCGCCAGCCTGGCGGGCGGAACAGGTAGCCAAGCACTTCCCTCGCCGAGCGGGCCGTCTTCAGGTCTTGCCACAGCGCGCGCCAGTGCGCGAATTCGATCACCAGCAGGTTGTACGTGCGCATCGGGTGCACGAGGCCGTAGCGGCAGGGCACGTCCTTTCGCTCAGGGATGTACGTGCCGAACAGCCGGTCGAACACGATCAGCACGCCGCCGTAGTTGCCGTCGAGGTATTCGAGGTTGGACGCGTGATGCACGCGGTGTGCCGAGGGCGTATTCAGTACCCATTCCAGGGGCCCGAGGCGGGGAATCCACGTGGCGTGAATCCAGAACTGGTACAGCAGATTGAGCGACAGCAGCATCAGCACGATGCGCGGCGGCATGCCCAGCAGCGGCGCCAGCGCAAAGAAGGCGAGCGTGCCCGTCAATCGGCCCGTCCAGCCGAAGCGGTAGGCCGCCGACAGGTTCAGATCATTTGGTGAGTGGTGGATGGCGTGCGTACACCAGAACCAGCGCACGCGGTGCGCGGCGCGGTGGTACCAGTAGTAGCAGAACTCCTGGCCGAGAAAGCACGCAACCCAGCCCGTCCAGTGGTCCATCGGCAGCGTCCAGAGACGATGCTGGTAGACCCATTCCAGGCCTTGCATCCAGAACGCCAGCGGCAGCAGCCAGCGCAGTGGGTACTCGCGTACCAGGAAATCCACCACCGACACGCCGGCGGCCTTCCAGTCGTAGTTGGCCCAGCCGTTTCTCAAGGACAGCACGATCGCCTCGGCCAGTGACGACACCAGCACGAGCACGACGGCAATCTTCAGGATGGTGAACAGCACGGCCATGGCGCGGGGCTCCCGGCTCCGTAGGAATGCCAGCGACGGTACTGCAAACGATGCCGGGGCGGCAATTGGGGCCGACGCCGGGGCGTCTTACAACGTATTCAGCGCCCCCAGGTGTTGTTGCGGTTGTGCAGAAAGATGTGCACGCCGCCGCTCTTGTCTTGCGCCACGCCGGCGCTGCCCCAGGTATAGCGCGTCAGGCCGCCCGGGTCCTTGCCGAGTTTGCTGGCGATCCAGCGGCGGTGGCGTTGTTCTACGACGTCGATGTCGTCGTACGAAACCGGCTGTGCCAGCTCGACGAATACGCTGACGAGCGCCTCGGCTTCAAACCGCAGGCTGACGGTAATGGGCGTTGTGTCGTCCAGTGCAGCCACCGTCGCGAATTGGCAGGGGACGTCCATCCCTTCGACGCTTACAGGCCGCACTGGCCCGACCGTAAAGCGTGCCGGCAGGGCATCGGCTTTTGTCTGCGGCGTGATGCGGACGTCAGCGAACCGGACGTCACCCGTGGCGGGGTCGATGTGGAGAGCGTCGTGCATGGGCTTGGGTTTCAAGGGAATGAACTGCCTGGGCAATCATGCGGGGCGTTTCCTTTTATAGCAGCCATCCTTTCGTGGGGGCGGGTTTCGCCGCCTCAAGTTCGCCTGCGCGGTGCCGTAGCAGTTCGGAGTGGCCCCCGACAGCCGGCAGTCGGATCTGGAGGGCGCTACGGCAAATACCGTACGCAGTCAGATTCATGGAAAACGTTTGGCCTAGAAGAATCATGATCTCCTCTCTCCGCACCCGAATTCTCCTCATTTCATCGGCCACCGTGGTCGGTGCCCTGGCGCTGTCCGGCGCCGCCACCTATTCCATCGTGCGCTCCAACACGATGGAATCGATCGATCAGAACCTCGCTGCCATTGCCAGCGGCAACACGCTCGCCATCGACAAATGGGTCGCGGCGAAGGCGCAGGCCGTCAAGGCCACCGCCGGCGTGATCGAGCACGGAGACCCGCAAGGCTTCGGCAAGCACATGGGTGACGCCAACGGCTTTCCGATCATCACGATCGGCTGGACCGACAAGAGCTTCATCTCCACCAGCGCCACCACGCCCAAGGACTACGACCCGACCATCCGCCCCTGGTACAAGCAGGCCATTGCCGCAGGCCAACTGCTGGTGACGAAGCCTTACGGCGACGTGTCGACCGGCGTGCCCTACGTGTCATTTGCTGCGCCGCTCATCAAGAACGGCGAAACCACCGGTGCGCTGTCCGGCGCCGTCCCGCTGGACGGCGTGCGCGAGGTGGTGGCAGCGGTACACCCGACACCGTCGAGCCTCGCCTTCGTGGTCGCCAAGGATGGCCAGGTGATTGCCCACCCTGACGCAAAATTGATGCTCAAGCCGGCCACCGACGTGGCGGCATCGCTCACCGTCGATACGCTCACCAACCTGGCGAAGGCCACCGCGCCGCTGGAGGTCGAGCTGGCCGGCGCGCCTAAGCTGCTCAAGGCGCAGGCCGTGCAAGGCACCGATTGGTACCTGGTGATCGCGCTGGACAAGGCGGAAGCCACCGCCGGTTTGCGCAACGTCGTGCGTGCGCTGGCAGTGGCCATGGTGCTGCTGACGCTGGCTGCCGTGGGCATCGCCGCGTTCTTCACCTCGCAGTCGTTCCGCCGCCTGTCGCAGGTGCGTGATGCGATGGACACCATCGGCTCCGGCGGCGGTGACCTCACGCACCGCCTGCCCGTGGTCGGCAACGATGAAGTCGCGCAGATCAGCGCCTCGTTCAACACGTTCATCGACAAGATTGGCGAAGTGCTGCTGGAAGTGCGCGCCAGCGTCGACAGCATGAAGTCCGCCACCGGCGAGATCGAAGCGGGCAACCGTGACCTGTCCAATCGGACCGAAGTGTCGGCCAGCAACCTGCAGGAAACCTCTGCCGCGCTGACCGAACTGACGACCAGCGTGAAGAACTCCGCCGATGCCGCCGTGCAGGCCACGCGCCTGGCCAGCGACGCCAGCGATGCCGCCACGCGCGGCGGCGACGTGGTCTCGAGCGCGGTCAGCACGATGGACGAGATTGCCAAATCGTCGGCGCGCATTACCGAGATCATCGGCGTGATCGACAGCATTGCGTTCCAGACCAACATCCTCGCACTGAACGCCGCGGTGGAAGCCGCCCGTGCCGGCGAGAACGGCCGCGGCTTTGCCGTGGTGGCCGGCGAGGTGCGCACGCTGGCGCAACGCAGCGCCACGGCCGCCCGCGAGATCAAGGATCTGATCCAGGCATCCGAAGCCAGCGTGAAGACCGGCGCGCAACGCGTGCAGGCCGCCGGCACAACGATGCAGGAGATCGTGCAGGGCATCGAGCGTGTCGCGCGCATCATCGGCGAGATTGATGGTGCGATGCACGAACAGAGCACCGGTATCAGCCAGATCGATCGCAGCGTCGCCGAGATGGACCAGGCCACGCAGCAGAACGCTGCGCTGGTCGAGCAGTCGACGGCCGCATCGTCGATGCTCAACGAGCAGGCCCAGGGTCTGGCTCGCACGGTCGGGCTGTTCAAGCTGCGCAGCGCCTGAAGCGCTGCACCCCTCTTCACCGCGCCCGGGCCGGGTGCTCCTTTGCCTAGAATGGAGCCCCGGCAACTTTCCCCGCGCCTCTTGCCTTCGGCGGACGTTGCCTGACCTCAACGCTCCGCCTGCATGCCCAATGTGCTGATCCTCGGTGGCCGCGCGCCGGTGGCGCTCGACCACGCCCGCCGCTTTGCCCACCAGGGGTGGACGGTCTGCATTGCCGAGAGTATTCCGTGCCAGATCAGCGGGGCCTCCAGGGCGGTCGCGGCCACCTTTCGCATTGCATCGCCGCGTCATGCGCCGGCGCAGTTCGCGGCGGACCTTGCACGCATCGTCCGGGAGCGCGCCATCGATCTGGTGGTGCCGACGTGCGAGGAAGTCTTTTTTGTATCGCGCTATCGGCATCACTTGCCGAACCACGTGCGGGTCCTGGCCGAGGATTTCGACACGCTGCGCGCGGTGCACAGCAAATGGCAGTTCCTGGAACTCGCGCAGGATTGCGGCGTGGATGTGCCGGTCTCCGCGCGGGTGCGCACGTTGGCTGAAGCGCGCGCCTGGGCAGCCGGGCGCCCCGTCGTTCTCAAGCCGGAGTTCTCACGCTTTGGCGTGCATGTGCGCCTGTATCGCACCGGCATTCCCGACGATGCACCGCCGCTGGCCGATCTGGGCGCGTGGGTGGTGCAGCGCCTGGTGGCGGGGCAGGAATTCTGCTCGTACAGCGTGGCCGATCGCGGTCGGCTGGTGGCGCACGCGCTGTATCGGCCCGACTGGCGCATGTCGACCAGTGCGAGCTTCTACTTCGCGCCCGCACGCATCGACGCGGTCCGCAATTTCGTCGCCAACTTTGCGCGCAAGCTCGACTTCACGGGGCAGCTCTCGTTCGACTGGATCGAGCAGGCCGATGGCCGCGTGAGCCCGCTCGAATGCAACCCGCGCGCCACCAGCGGTTGCCACTTGTTCGGCCTTGACGATCCACTGCCCGCCGCGCTGGCCGGCACGCTCGACGGCTGCATCGAACCGTCGCCGGGTGTGCCGCGCATGGCGGCTGCGGTGATGGCATCAGCGGGGCTGTTCGATGCCGTGCGCCACGGCAGGCTGCGCCAATGGCGCCAGGACTGGCGCGCCGCCACCGACGTCATCGCCACGCCGGGCGACCGCGGCCCGCTGTGGGGCGGCGTGTGCGATCTCGCCGCCTATGCGCGCATGGCGATCGCGCAGCGTTGCAATATGCGCGAAGCGGCCACGCAAGACATCGAGTGGGATGGCCAGGAGCTGCCCGAGGTATGACGGCGCCCGGCGCCGTGCCGCATGCATGCTTTGCCGACAAGGCGGGCGCGTTCCTGCATGTGCATCGCGGGCAGGCGTCGCTGCCGTTCGTCGCCAATCTGGTGACGCAGGTCGACGTGATGGAGGCCGGCGGTTTGCCGCTGCCGGTGACGATCAACGGCAGTGACGATCGCGCCAATCATGCCGAGAATGCCTGGGTCTGCTCGCCCATCACCACGTATGGCCGCTATGCGGCGGAAGAGTCCGAGCGTCTGATGCCGCGCGTGCTGCGGCCGCTGCTGCGCGGTGCGATCGGCCTGGCCGATGCGTGGATGCGGCGTGCGCAGCTGGACCGGGCGGTGGCCGTCAACAACTGGCTCGTCAGCACGAACCTGTATCCATCGGTAGCGGCGTTCGATCTGGGCGCGCTGGCGCGTACGTGCCGCGACCGGTGGCCCGACCGCGCGATCTGGCTGCGTTCGCTCAACACGATCCAGCATGCCGACTGGCTGCGCGCTGCCACGGTCGCCGGCTTCGATTTGATCCCCACGCGGCAGGTCTATCTGTTCCAGCACCTGCAGCGTGCCTCGCGCGCATCGGAGGTGCGTCGCGACCTGCGGCGGGATCTCAAGCTGCTCAGCTCGACACCGCTGACGTTCGTGCCGCACGATGCCTTTACCAATGCCGATTTCGCGCAGGCCGAGCGGCTGTATGCGCAGCTCTATCTCGACAAATATTCCGCCTTGAACCCGCGCTATACCGCAGCGTTCCTTCGAGCGTGGCATGCGGCGGGGCTGCTCGAATGTGCGGGATTTCGCGATGCGCAGGGCGTGTTGCGAGCCGTTGTCGGCGTGTTTGGGCAAGGGCCGTTACTGACAGCGCCCATCGTCGGGTACGACACGACGTGGCCACAGCAGGCGGCGCTGTATCGCCTGCTGATGGCGCACGTGCTGCGCCTGACCATCACGCGCGGTGCCGAACTGAACCTGAGCGCCGGTGCCGCCCACTTCAAGCGCCTGCGCGGCGGCATGCCCGCCATTGAGATGAGCGCCGTGTACTGCCGGCATCTGCCGCCCGCCACACGCCACGCCATCGCTGTGCTGCGCACCCTCACAACCCGGATCGGCGTGCCGATCATGCAACGCTTTCAGTTATGACTGCCTGGAACGCCACGCTGCTGCGCGGTTGGTATCCCGTCGCCGAAGCGCACCGCCTGCGCGACAAGCCGATGCGCGTGACCCTGTTCAACCGCGCGGTGGTGCTCGCGCGTTTGCCTTCGGGAAGCCTGCTTGCGCTTGATGACCGCTGCCCGCATCGGCATGTGCCGTTGTCCGATGGACAGCTCGTCGGCGTGACACTGCAATGCAAGTACCACGGCTGGACGTTCGGCGCCGACGGCCGCTGCACTGCCATGCCGGGCATGTGCCCGGGCGCCGCTGTGCCCGCCGTGCAAGTGAACGCGTGGCAGGCGTTCGAGCACGACGGGCTGGTCTGGATGAGCGCACGGGCACCAGGTGAGGCCGCCCCTGCCGCATTGCCGGCGTTCCTGAATCGCTTGCCGGCCGGCAGCCGCCGCTTTCTGTGGAGCACGTTGTGGCAGGCCCGCCCGGCCGACGCGTTGGAGAATTTTCTCGACCCGCTGCACACGCATCTCGTCCACCCGGGCCTGGTGCGCAGCCATGGCGCGCGCCAGCCGATGACGGTGACCGTCACCCAGTCGGCAGATGGCTTGCAGGTGGACTACGCCGGTCAGGCGCAGCAAAGCGGCTTGCTGTACCGCCTGTTCGAATCACCCCGCACCATGGAGCGCGCGCATTTTGGTCTTGCCGCCCCGGCGACCGCCCAGCTCGAATACCGCTACGCCAACGGCAGCGCGCTGTATTTCACGCTGCACTTCACGCCCGAAGACGACATGCGCACGCGCCTGTTCGCCACGCTGCATGTGGAAAACCGCTGGGCGCCTGCCTGGGCCGTGCGCTGGTTCGTCTGGCCGTTCCTGTATCGCGTGGCTGAGCAAGACCGCCGCGTGGTTGAGGCGCAGGCTGCCAACAGCGCGCGCTTTAACCGCCAGGACGGCATTTCCACCGAACTCGATCTTGTGCGGCCCATGCTGGACGCCGTGTGGATGCCCAGCGGCAAGCCTGTGGAGCCGGGCGAGCGGGTGATGCAGATGTGGCTGTAGCGCACCACGCCGTTACATTGACCGTCCGTCGAAGTGGGTGACCGGCACGCTGGCCAGATCGATGTCTTCCAGGCAGCGGACGTTGACGGCAATCATCGGTGTGCCGTCGGGCATGACGCCTTCGGCATACGGATGGATGCCGCAAGTCGGGCAGAAGCGGTGCTTGATCACATGCTTGCGGAAGAGATAGGTGCTGGCGTTGTCTTCCGGCGTGAGCAGCCGCACCTTGTCGGGCGCCACAAACCACAGCAGCGAGCCTTTGCGCTGGCAGACCGAGCAGTTGCACGCCATCGCGCTTTCCGGATGACCTTCAACTTCGAACGCGACGTTTCCGCAGTGGCAGCTTCCCTTGTGTGTCATGCCGGTCTCCTTGTGGCGTGTTTGTGATGGATGTGGCGCCGTCCACTATAGGCGAGCCGGTCCGCGCACGATGCCCGCTTTCTCGGGAATCACCCTAGGTCTCTGCCTCCATGCAGCGGTGCGACAATCGCCGCGAGTCGACCACACGAACGCCCCACGGATCGCCGCGCCTTGACGGCGACCGCGTCATGAGGAGCCATCATGCATCGCCATCGTCCTGTTGCTGTGATCCGGGCGGTTTCTGCCGCCGCCATCTTTGTCGGCAGCGCCAGCGCGTTTGCGCAAGCGTCGGAACCGGCGGCTGTTCCAGTCTTAGCGCCACAGATCTCGGCACAGATCATCAACATGGGCGGCATGACCCCGGACGAGATCGGTCCCGTCATCGCCGAGATGGGTACGCTGCGCACGAAAACGCTGGTGACGGCCGCCAACGGCACGGTCGGCATCCAGGTGGGCACTGTGGCCAAGCACACGCATACGTACTCGGATGAGATCCAGTACGTGATGTCGGGCACGGCCACCGTCTGGCTCGACAACGCGCCGCGTGAGGTCCGGGCGGGCGATCTGATCGTGATTCCGCGCGGCGTAGTGCACGGAACGCTGACCACCAGCACGGATTTCAAATCGATGGCGATCAAGCTGCCGCCGCAGCGTGCGGGCGATACGCACAAGGTGCCGTGACATCTGCGCCGTGATCTGCGGCATGTTGGCCTGGGTCAGGGCGGGATGAAAACACCATCCCTTACAATGGCGCCCTCCTAAAGAGTCCATCGCCATGTCCGCACCGCTCGCCAACGACACCTTCCTGCGCGCCCTGCGCCGCCAGCCCACCGACTACACGCCGCTGTGGCTGATGCGCCAGGCGGGCCGCTATCTGCCGGAGTACAACGCCACGCGCGCGCGGGCCGGCAGCTTCCTCGGCCTGGCCAAGTCGCCGGCGTATGCGACGGAAGTGACGCTGCAGCCGCTGGATCGCTATCCGCTGGACGCGGCGATTCTGTTCTCCGACATCCTGACCGTGCCCGACGCCATGGGCCTGGGCCTGTCGTTCGCGCAGGGCGAGGGCCCGCGCTTTGCCAAGCCGGTGCGCACGGAAGCCGATGTGGCGGCGCTGTCGGTGCCGGACATGTCGTCGCTGCAATATGTGTTCGATGCCGTGGCGGAAATCCGCCGCGCGCTCGTGCAGGACGGCCGCCAGCGTGTGCCGCTGATCGGCTTCTCGGGCAGCCCGTGGACGCTCGCCTGCTACATGGTCGAAGGCGGCGGCTCGGACGACTTCCGCACCGTCAAGTCGATGCTCTACGCGCGCCCCGACCTGATGCACCGCATCCTGGAGATCAACGCGCAGGCCGTGATCGACTATCTGAACGCGCAGATTGATGCCGGTGCCCAAGCTGTGCAGGTGTTCGATACCTGGGGCGGCGCGCTGGCCGATGGCATCTACCAGGAGTTTTCGCTGGCCTACATGGCCCGCGTGGTGAAAGGCATCCGCGCCGGGGCCGATGGCCAGCGCGTGCCGGTCATCCTGTTCACCAAGGGCGGCGGCCTGTGGCTTGAAGCCATGGCCGACACCGGGGCCGACGCGCTGGGTGTTGACTGGACCGTCAACCTGCAGCTCGCCCGCCAGCGCACGGCTGGGCGTGTCGCCCTGCAGGGCAACCTGGACCCGACGGTGCTGTTTGCCGAACCGGATGCCATTCGCGCCCAAGTGCGCCGCGTGCTGGAAGACTACGCAGCCAGCGGCGACAGCGACGGCCACATCTTCAACCTCGGCCACGGCATCTCGCAGTTCACGCCGCCCGAAGCCGTGTCGGTGCTGGTGGACGAGGCGCACAGTTTCAGCCGTGCGCTGCGCACAAAAGCGAAGTAACACGTATCAGATCAATGCTGCGGTGCGATAGCGTTTGAATTGGGCCGCAGTAGTGCGTGAAGCCAAGGGCACGGGTGGAATCTTCGCCGCTTTGGTGCAGTAAGGGTGAGTGACTACTCGCGTGCGGGTGGCCCCATCTGGCCCGAAAGGGGTGTCAAGCGATTTATTTCGCGCTTTCTGGTGCGTAAGCCGCCTGTCAAGACTTGACTTATGCACAAAGCTGTCGCGGCTGGTTCTTTCCGCGACGCAACAGGGGAAGCGTTGTGCATCCAACGCATAAGTGTTTGATTTTTCTAAGAGAAAGCCGCGTGCGCGTAAATCGTGCAAGCTAGAAAAACGGTGAATCCATTGGCCTTCGCAGGCGCGGCAGGCGACTTTTCAACAAAGTTATCCACAGGCTGTGTGGATAGCCCGGAAAACGGTCGCCGATCAGGGCGCCAGGGCGCAAACCTCAAGTAATACTTGAACATTGAGCCGGCCACGACAATGGCTGTGAAGGCAAGGTGAGATGGGCAAGACGCATTTCCCAGGTGCAGGATTCGCCGCTGCATCGCAACAATCCCTTTGCAATTCAACCGTTTGCGCTTTGCATGACCACCGCCCAAGTCGACGCTGCGTTCTCTGATGCCAAGGCGTCGGCCGCCATCGCGCGGGTAGTGATTGATACGCCGCTCGATGCGGTGTTCGATTACCGGTGCGGGCCGCCTGTGCTTCCCGGGCAACTTGTCGTCGTACCGTTTGGCAACCGCCGTGTGGTGGCGTTGGTCATCGACACCGCCGCGACCACCGATGTGCCCCAAGAGAAGCTGCGCGATGTCGAGCGGGTGCTCGACTGGGTGCCGCCGCTCAATGTCGAATGGCGAGCTTTGGCCGAGTTTGCTGCCGGTTACTACCACCGCGCGCTGGGCGAAGTGACGTTGCCCGCACTACCGCCGCTCTGGCGCACGCCGGGCAGCTGGGACAACCTCGCGCGCCAGGCCAACGAAACCGTCTACGTAATGTTCGAACCGGCCCGGGCCGCGTTGCTGGACAGCATTCCGAAACGTGCGTCCGGCGCCATGCGCCTAGCTGAAGCGCTGACCGGCGATGGCGAGCTGTCCGCCAGCGCTGCCGTCGAACTGCACGGGCAAGCCGTCGCTAAGCTGCGGGATTGGACGGCCGTCGGCTGGCTGCGCGCAGAACTGCGGCCGAAAGCGCTGTTGCCGCAACCGCTCGAATTGCCGGCGCCTTCCGTCGCGCCCGCCCTGAACGATGAGCAGGCGACCGCCGTGGCGGCCATTGCCCAAGCTGGCGCGGCGGGCACATTCAGCCCGTTCCTGTTGTACGGCGTGACCGGCAGCGGCAAGACCGAGGTTTACCTGCACGCCATCGCCGACGCCCTGGCGCGGGACCCGGCCGCACAGGTGCTGATGCTGGTGCCCGAGATCAACCTGACACCGCAACTGGAAGCGCGTATCGCCGCACGTTTCCCCGGCGTGCCCATGGCCGCGCTGCACAGCGGCCTGGCCGAACAGCCGCGTGCGTTGAACTGGCTGGCCGCCCATCGCGGCGAGGCCCGCATCGTCCTCGGCACGCGGCTGGCGATGCTGGCGTCGCTGCCTAACCTCGCGCTCATCCTCGTCGACGAAGAGCACGACACGTCGTACAAGCAGCAGGAGGGGCTGCGCTATTCCGCACGCGATCTGGCGCTGTGGCGCGCCAAGCAGCGCAACATCCCCGTCGTGCTGGGCTCGGCCACGCCGTCACTGGAAACGTGGTGGCGCGCAGAACAGACCCCCACCACGCGTCTGACGCTCTCGCAACGCGCGCAGGCTGAAGCGGTGCTGCCGCGCGTATCGCTCGTCGACTTGAATCTGGAGCGCCGCGCCGGGCGTGAGATTCGCGATGGGCTGTCTAAACCGCTCGTCGATGCGATTGCCGATCGCCTGGCGCGCGGCGAACAGAGCCTGCTGTTCCTCAACCGCCGCGGCTACGCGCCCGTGCTTTCGTGTGACGCGTGCGGCTGGTTGTCGGGCTGCCCACGTTGCTCGGCGTACCTCGTGCTGCACAAGCCCGAGCGGCGACTGCGCTGCCACCACTGCGGGTACGAATCCCGCATCCCGCATCACTGCCCCGACTGCGGCAACGTCGACATCGCTCCGCTTGGGCGCGGCACACAGCGCATCGAAGAGACGCTCGGCGAGCTGTTTCCGCAGGCCCGCGTCGCCCGCATCGACGCCGATTCCACCCGCCGCAAGGGCAGTGCCGAAGCGCTGTTCGACACCGTGCACGAAGGCAGTGTCGACATCCTGATCGGCACGCAGATGGTCGCCAAGGGGCATGACTTCCAGCGGGTGACGCTGGTGGGCGTGGTCGCACCCGACTCCTCACTGTTCTCGCACGACTTTCGTGCGGGGGAGCATCTTTTTGCCTCGCTGATGCAGGTGGCGGGCCGCGCGGGCCGGGCCGGGCTGGCTGGGGAGGTGCTGATTCAGACGCGGTATCCGGATGCCCCCGCGCTGCAGGCGCTGGTTCGGCACGACTACGGCGGTTTTGCGCGCCAGTTGCTGCGGGAACGCAAGCAAGCCGGGCTGCCGCCGTTTGCCTATCAGGCGCTGCTCACCGCCGAGCACAAGGAAGTGGCGCGGGCGCTTGAATTTTTGGGCGCTGCGCGTTCTGCGGGTGAAGCCTTGGCGGCCGAAATGGGTGCGCCGGTGTTTTTGCATGATCCGGTGCCCATGACGATGGTGCGGTTGGCCAACCGCGAGCGCGCGCAGTTGCTGGTGGAGTCGGCTTCTCGGGCGGCTTTGCAGAAGTTCTTGTCTGCCTGGACCGAGGGGTTTGCTGGGATCGGCAAGACTGTGAAGGGGGTGCGGTGGCAGTTGGAGATTGATCCTTTGAGGATTTGAGGCTTGGTGGTCCATTTGTGTTTCGTACCCTGCCGGGCACGACTCACTTTTCTTTGTCTTGCCAAAGAAAAGTAAGCAAAAGAAAGGCGCGCCCGAGATGGCGAAAGCCTTCTTGGATTTGTGTCGCGGGGAGGGGAAGGAGCCAAACTCGCTGCGCTCAGACAAGGCTCCTTCCTTAATCCTCCCCGCAACAAAAATCCAAGGCGCCATCAAGGGCTCAACGTCAAAAGAAAAAGGCCAACCCATCGTGCGGTTGGCCGTGTCGTTTGGGCTTGCACTGAGATGGTTTGGCCTTTGACTTTCCTGCCCTAGATGGCGCCTTGAATTTCTGTTGCAGGGAGGAAAAAGAGGGGAGGCCTGTCTGAGCGCAGCGAGTTTGCCTCCCCTCCCTCCCTGCGACATAAATTCAAGGAATGGGTCGCCATCTCGGGCGCGCATTTCTTTGCTTACTTTCTTTGGGCAAGACCAAAGAAAGTGAGTCAGCCCCGGCAGGGGATGAAACAAGGGATGCACCAAAAACAAAAAACCAAGCCCATAAAGCGACGCTAAAGCCACGCCGAGAGCCCCCCACACCACGTGCGGTTGCACCCAAATCTACCCATTTCGAACCAAGGGGTTTCACTAGGTTGCACCTTCAAGATCGCCAGGCGTATGATCCGCCCAATTTGCCGGCCACAAGCTAGGCAATGGCAGCTCTGGATAGGAACCCACATGGCTACAACCACCCTCGGGGTCAAGCTGGACGATGCTTCGCGTGAACGCCTCAAGCGCGTTGCGCAGTCCATTGACCGCACGCCGCACTGGCTGATCAAGCAGGCGATCTTCACGTATCTGGACCAAGTGGAGCGGGGGCAGCTGCCAACTGATGCAAACGGCCCGGCGGCGGATGGCCTCCCGTCCGCCGCCGCAGCCGTCTCCGACGTGCACGAGGGTGATGAGCCCGCGGTGCAACCGTTCCTCGAATTCGCGCAGAGCGTGCAACCGCAGTCGGTGCTGCGCGCTGCCATCACGGCCGCCTACCGCCGACCGGAAACCGAAGCGATTCCGATGTTGCTGGAGCAGGCCCGTCTGCCGGGCGCGCTCGCCTCGGAAGCCAAGCAGCTGGCCCGCGATCTGGCCGGCAAGCTGCGCACGCAAAAGGTCGGCACTGGCCGCGAAGGGTTGGTGCAGGGCCTGATCCAGGAATTCTCCTTGTCGAGCCAGGAAGGCGTGGCGCTGATGTGCCTGGCCGAGGCGCTGCTGCGCATTCCCGACAAGGCCACGCGCGACGCATTGATCCGCGACAAGATCAGCAACGGCAACTGGTATTCGCATGTCGGCCAGAGCCCGTCGCTGTTTGTGAATGCCGCCACCTGGGGCCTGCTGCTCACGGGCAAGCTGGTCGCCACGCATAACGAAGCGGGGCTGTCGAAGGCGCTCACGCGCATCATCGGCAAGAGCGGCGAGCCGCTGATCCGCAAGGGCGTGGACATGGCGATGCGCCTGATGGGCGAGCAGTTCGTCACCGGCGAAACCATTTCCGAAGCGCTGGCCAACGCGCGCAAGTTCGAGGCCGAAGGCTTCCGCTACTCCTACGACATGCTCGGCGAGGCCGCGATGACGGAGGAAGACGCGCAGCGCTACCTCGCGTCGTACGAGCAGGCCATCCGCGCGATCGGCCAGGCGTCGGGCGGGCGCGGCATCTACGAAGGGCCGGGCATTTCGATCAAGCTGTCGGCGCTGCATCCGCGCTACTCGCGCGCGCAGTACGACCGCACGATCAACGAGCTGTATCCGCGTGTGAAGGCGCTGGCGATGCTGGCGCGTGAATACGACATCGGCATCAACATCGATGCCGAAGAGGCCGACCGCCTGGAACTGTCGCTCGATCTGCTGGAGCGCCTGTGCTTTGCGCCCGAGCTGGCTGGCTGGAACGGCATCGGCTTTGTGGTGCAGGGCTATCAGAAGCGCTGCCCGTTCGTGCTGGACTACATCATCGACCTGGCCCGCCGCAGCAAGCACCGCCTGATGATCCGCCTGGTGAAGGGCGCGTACTGGGACAGCGAGGTCAAGCGCGCGCAGGTCGACGGCCTGGAGGGCTACCCGGTCTACACGCGCAAGGTCTACACCGACGTGTCGTACCTGGCCTGCGCCCGCAAGCTGCTGGCCGCGCCGGAAGCGATCTTCCCGCAGTTCGCCACGCACAACGCGCACACACTGGCGGCCATCTATCACATGGCCGGCCAAAACTATTACCCCGGTCAGTACGAGTTCCAGTGCCTGCACGGCATGGGTGAGCCGCTGTACGAGCAGGTGGTCGGCAACAAGCCAGGCAAGCTGAACCGCCCGTGCCGCATCTACGCGCCGGTCGGCACGCATGAAACGCTGCTGGCCTATCTGGTGCGCCGCCTGCTGGAAAACGGCGCCAACACCTCGTTCGTGAACCGCATTGCGGATGAGTCGATTCCGCTGGACGACCTCGTCGCCGATCCGGTGGCAGTGGTGGAAAAGATGCACGCCGATGAAGGGACGCTCGGCCTGCCGCATCCGAAGATTCCGCTGCCGCGCCACCTCTACGGCGATGTGCGTGCCAACTCGTCAGGCATTGATCTGGCGAACGAGCAGCGCCTGGCGTCGTTGTCGTCCGCCCTTCTTGCGGGCACGAGCACGGTCTGGAATGCCGAGCCGACCATCGGCGATGCGCCTTACACGGGACGCATTTCGGAAACCCGGCCGCAACCGGTGCGCAATCCGTCGGACCTGCGCGACGTGGTCGGCCACGTGACCGAGGCCACCGAAGCCGACGTCGATGCAGCGTTGTCGGCCGCCGCCGCTGCTGCCCCGATCTGGCAAGCCACGCCGCCCGAGGCGCGCGCCGCGTTGCTCGATCGCGCAGCAGACCTCATGGAAGGCGAGATGCAGCACCTGATGGGGCTGATCATCCGCGAGGCGGGCAAGACGCTGTCCAACGCCATTGCGGAAGTGCGTGAAGCGGTCGATTTCCTGCGCTATTACGCGGCGCAGGTGCGCGGCGGGTTCTCCAACGACACGCATCGCCCGCTGGGCCCCGTGGTCTGTATCAGCCCGTGGAACTTCCCGCTGGCGATCTTCACGGGCCAGGTGAGCGCGGCACTAGCTGCCGGCAACCCGGTCCTGGCCAAGCCCGCTGAGCAGACCCCGCTGATCGCCGCTCAGGCCGTGCGCATCCTGCGTGAAGCCGGCGTGCCGGCCGGCGCCGTGCAACTGCTGCCGGGCCGTGGCGAGACCGTCGGCGCGGCGCTTGTGAAGGACATGCGCACCAAGGGCGTGATGTTTACCGGCTCGACCGAAGTCGCGCGCATTCTGCAGCGCACGCTGGCTGGCCGCCTGGATGCCAACGGCGCGCCGATCCCCCTGATTGCCGAAACCGGCGGTCAGAACGCGATGATCGTGGATTCTTCCGCGCTGGCAGAACAGGTGGTGGCGGATGTGCTGTCGTCTGCGTTTGATTCGGCAGGCCAGCGGTGCTCGGCGCTGCGCGTGCTGTGCCTGCAGGATGATGTCGCCGATCGCGTGCTCGCGATGCTCAAGGGCGGCATGGCTGAATTGGCGATGGGCAATCCGGATCGCCTCGCCACGGATGTGGGCCCGG
Source organism: Ralstonia pickettii (assembly GCF_000607165.1). Lineage (GTDB taxonomy): Bacteria > Pseudomonadota > Gammaproteobacteria > Burkholderiales > Burkholderiaceae > Ralstonia > Ralstonia holmesii. The sequence continues at coordinate 464,222 of NZ_JFZG01000008.1, forward strand.
TGATCGACGCCGAAGCGCGCGACAACATCGTCGGCCATATCGAAGCGATGCGGGCCAAGGGCCGCCGCGTGCATCAGGCGCCGGTGCCGGCCGCGTGCGCGCACGGTACGTTCGTGCCCCCGACCATCATCGAACTCGACAGCCTGTCGGACCTGACGCGCGAGATCTTCGGTCCCGTGCTGCACGTGGTGCGCTGGAAGCGCACGGCCAAGGATACGGATAGCGCCGGCCTGACCAAGCTGATCGAGCAGATCAATGGCACGGGCTACGGCCTGACGCTGGGCATCCATACGCGTATCGACGAGACCATCGCGCACGTGGTGGACCGGGCGCATGTCGGCAACCTGTATGTGAACCGCAATATCGTCGGTGCCGTGGTGGGCGTGCAGCCGTTCGGCGGCGAAGGCCTGTCGGGCACGGGCCCGAAGGCCGGCGGGCCGCTGTATCTGCTGCGCTTGCTGTCGACGTGCCCGCAGGACGGCATGCGCACCGCGCTGCAACTGACCGCGGGTGCCGGCACGGAAATCGACACCGATGCGCGCCGCGCGCTGCTGGCGCCGTTCGATGCGCTGGCGGACTGGGCACGCAAGCAGGCGCCTGAGCTGGCTTCGCTGTGCGAACGCCTAGCTGCGGCGTCAGCCACGGGCGCCACGGCTACGTTGCCGGGCCCGACGGGCGAGCGCAACACCTACACGCTGCTGCCGCGCGAAGCGGTGCTGTGCGTGGCGGCAGATCCGGCCGATTGGCTGCGCCAACTGGCGGCTGTGCTGGCCGTGGGCAGCGTGGCGGTTGTGCAGGAAAACCCTGCCATCGAAGCGGTACTTCGGGGCTTGCCGGCGGCAGTACAATCGCGCGTCCGCGTGGTCGGGTCGACCGACGAAGCGGCTTTTGATGCGGTGCTGCACCACGGCGATTCGGACCATCTGCGCGCCATTTGCGAAGGACTGGCACGACGTGCCGGCCCCATCGTGGGCGTGCAAGGCCTGCCGCATGGCGGGGAAGGGCTGGCGCTGGAGCGCCTGCTGATCGAGCGTTCGCTGTCGGTCAATACGGCCGCAGCGGGTGGCAACGCCAGCCTGATGACCATCGGCTGACGGGGAGCACGAGCAGGATTCGCAGCGCCATCCGCACGACGGGTGTGGGTGGAGCGCGAAGCGGGAGGAGGGCGACGGTGATCCCGTCGCGCTATTGATCCAAATTGCGTTTGAACTAGGAGACGCACAAATGAAATTGAAGCAACTGTGTCTGGCGGCAGCACTGTGCGCGCTTGGCAGCGCGGCATCGGCCCAGGAAGTCATCAAGCTGGGCTACGCCGGCCCGATGACCGGTCCTCAAGCCCAGTACGGCAAGGACATGCAGAACGGCCTGACGCTGGCGGTCGAGGAATTCAACGCCACGCATCCGAAGATTGCAGGCAAGGAAGTCAAGTTCCAGCTGATCTCGGAAGACGACCAGGCTGACCCGAAGACCGGCACCACCGTCGCACAGAAGCTGGTGGACAACGGCATCAAGGGCATGCTGGGCCACTTCAACTCGGGTACGACCATCCCGGCCTCGCGCATCTACAACAACGCCGGCATCGCAGAAATCGCGATGGCAACGGCACCGGAATACACGAAGCAAGGCTACAAGACGACGTTCCGCATGATGACCTCCGACACCCAGCAGGGTTCGGTGGTTGGCACGTACGCTGTCAAGAAGCTGGGCTACAAGAACATCGCCATCGTTGATGACCGCACGGCTTACGGCCAAGGTCTGGCGGACGAGTTCGAGAAGGCAGCCAAGGCTGCCGGCGCCACCATCGTGCGTCGCGAGTTCACCAACGACAAGGCCAGCGACTTCAAGTCGATCCTCACGCAGATCAAGGCCAAGAAGCCTGACGCCGTGTTCTACGGCGGCGCGGAAGGCCAATCGGCTCCGCTGGTCAAGCAGATGCGCGAACTGGGCATGAAGTCCACGCTGATGTCGGGCGAAATGTCCAAGACCGACGACTTCATCAAGCTGGCTGGCGCGCAATCGGCCGAAGGCGTGGTGTGCTCGCTGGCCGGTCTGCCGCTGGAACAAATGCCGGGCGGCGCTGGCTACAAGGCCCGCTACGAGAAGCGCTTCGGCACGCCGGTGCAGACGTACTCCCCGTACGCCTACGACGGCGCAATGGCCCTGATGCAAGCCATGGTGAAGGCCGGCTCGTCGGATCCGAGCAAGTACCTGCCGATCCTGGCCGCGACCAACATGCAAGGCGTGACCGCCAAGCACTACGCCTATGACGAGAAGGGCGACCTCAAGGATGGCGGTATCACCGTCTACAAGGTCACCGGCGGCAAGTGGACGCCGCTGGAGAGCGTCGGCGGCAAGTAATCCGACCGGCTCTCAGCCATTCGCAGTATGGAAACCGCCCTCCGGGGCGGTTTTTCTTTGCCGGCGGCTCAAGGCTCCAAATGCAGAGTTGTCGCTTTCTGCGTCGAACGTCATCGATCTATTATTAAATATCGTGTAACGAGGGTCTAACGCGTGTCAGTGCTTGGCTGACTTTCCCAAGCGGGTGCTTCGGGTACCATGTCGCCCATGACAGGACTTCACGATCTCTTCCCTTCGTGGCCGCCCGCACCTGGCGGTCTCTTCTGGATCGGGCTGGCGCTGGTCGGCGCGGCACTGTGCGGCGAGTTTGCGCGTGCGGCGCTGAAGCTGCCCCGCATCGTCGGCTATGCGGCGGCGGGGCTGGTGGCGGGTGTGCTTGGCCGCCCGCTCATCGACGCCGACATGCTCGACCAGACCCACATCCTGATCGAGATGGCGCTGGCGTTGGCGCTGTTCGAACTAGGGCACCGGCTGTCGTTCGAGTGGCTGCGAGCCAATCGTTGGCTCTTGCTCACCAGTGGCTTCGAGAGCCTGCTGACCTGGGGCCTGGTCACCTGGGTGCTGCAGCTGTTTGGCGTGGCGACGCCGGTGGCGGTGGCCGCAGGCGCCATCGCGGTGGCCACGTCCCCCACGGTACTGCTGCAACTGAAGAACGAACTACGCGCCGAAGGCCAGGTGACGGAGCGGTTGCTCTCGCTGGGCGCACTCAACAGCATCTACGCAAGCGTGCTGGTGCCGCTTACCGCCGGCTGGCTGCACAGCGAATACGGCCACTGGGCGGCAGCGCTGCTCCATCCGCTGTACCTGCTGGCAGGCTCCGTGCTTCTTGCCTGGGTGGTCGGCAAAGTGGGCCATGCGCTGTATCACCGCATGGCGGGTGACGATCATTACGCATTCCTGGTGCTGGTCGGCCTGGTGCTGTTTGCGCTGGCGATGGCCAAGCTGCTCAAGCTGTCGGTGCCGCTCACATTGCTGCTGGCAGGCGTGGTGTTCAAGCACCAGGACGATCACCCCCGCGTGTGGCCATCGCATTTCGGCAGCGCGGGCAGCATCTTGATTGTGGTGATGATCGTGTCGCTCGGCTTGCCGCTCAAGGCGTCGGACTGGGTGATTGGTGGTGTGGCGGCGGTGGCGCTGGTGCTGTCGCGCTTCATCGCCAAACTGGCAGCCACGACGGCGCTGGGCTCGTTCTCGGGCCTGTCGATGCGGCAGAGCATCGCCCTGGGCCTGGCGCTTGGGCCCATGTCAGGACTGTCATGGTTGCTGATGCACGATACGGCGGCACTGTATCCACAAACCGGCGGGCCGCTTGCGGCCATCATCCTGTGCACGCTGGCGATCCAACAGATTGCCGCACCAATCCTGACCGCGCGTTCGCTGCGCTGGGCAGGTGAGGTGCGACAAGACGAAGGGAGGCACTGAGCCCCATGTCCCTCGAACCGTTCTCGAAATCCGAAGCCCTCACGTTTGGCGTCGAGCTGGAACTGCAGCTCGTCAATCGCCATGACTACGACCTCGCTTCGGCGTCGCCCGACCTGCTGCGCATGCTCAAGGGCAAGGAATACCCCGGCGACATCAAACCGGAGATCACCGATTCGATGATCGAGATCTCCACCGGCATCTGCCACAGCCACGATGAAGCACTCTGGCAATTGCGCGAGATGCGCGACCGCATGGCCGACGCCGCCACGGCGCTGAACATCGGCATCTGCGGCGGCGGCACGCACCCGTTCCAGCAGTGGAGCCAGCGCCAGATTTCGCAATCGCCGCGCTATCAGTACATCTCGGATCTGTACGGTTACCTCGCCAAGCAGTTCACCGTGTTCGGGCAGCACGTGCACATTGGCTGCCCGAATCCGGACGATGCGCTGTATCTGCTGCACGCCATGTCGCGCTACGTGCCGCACTTCATTGCGCTGGCCGCGTCGTCGCCGTTCGTGCAGGGCGTGGATACGGGGTTTGCTTCCGCGCGCATGAACTCCGTCAGCGCCTTCCCGATGTCGGGCCGCGCGCCGTTTGTGCTTACATGGGATGCCTTCATCGCGTACTTCGACAAGATGCACGCCACGGGCGTGATCGAAAGCATGAAGGACTTCTACTGGGACATCCGCCCCAAGCCCGAATTCGGCACGATCGAAGTGCGCGTGATGGACACCCCGCTGACTGTTGAACGCGCCGCCGCCATCGCTGCCTATATCCAGGCGCTTGGCCGCTGGCTGCTGCTCGATCGCCCGTTCATGCCCGTGGAAGACGATTACCTCGTCTACACCTTCAACCGCTTCCAGGCATGCCGCTTTGGGCTGGCCGGCGAATACGTCGACCCGGCCACGGGCAACCGAGGCGCGCTGGCCGATCACATCCTGGAGACGAGCAAGGTGCTGTCGGCTCATGCCGAAGCGCTGTCGTCCGAAGGCGCGCTCGATATGGTGCGGGAAGTGGTGGAAGCGCGCGATGCGGATGCCGAATGGATCCGCGCGGCGCAACGTGAAACCCGCAACCTGCACGAGACCGTGCGACGCGGTTGCGGGCGGTGGACGCAGCAGGCGGCAACGCAGCCCGCCTGACGCCTCGAAGAACGGTCAGTCGTTGCGGACCGTTCCCGGCGCTTCCAGCCAGCGCTGCATGAAGACGAGGTCGAGCCACTGGCCGTGCTTGATGGCAGCCTCCGGCATGCGGCCGACTTCTTTGAAGCCCAACTTTTCGTGCAGGCGGATCGACCCTGCATTGGCGCCGTCGATGGCGCCCACCATCAGGTGTTTGCCCAGGGCAGCGGCACGCTCGCACAGCGCTTCGACCAGCAGGCTGCCCAAGCCCTTGCCGCGCCAGTCGCGATGAATATGCACCGAGTGCTCGACGGTGGTGCGAAAGCCCGGGTACGGCCGGAAATCCCCAAACGATGCAACGCCCGCGACTTGCCCGCCATCATCGGCCACCAGCACCGGATACCCCTGCGTGGCACGCAACGCCAGCCACGCGGTGCGGTCTTCCAGCGTGACCGGCGTTTCGGTGTAGATCGCGTTGGAGGTGGCGATCACGTCGTTGTAGATGGCGAGGATGGCCGGCAGATCGGCCTGCGTTGCGTCGCGGAGCAGCATGATGCGTGATGGGCTCAATGGGTCGGACGCACCGCCAGAACGCGGCGCGCGAAGGCCCAGCATACCAAGGCGAACACGATCAGCCCAAGCCATTGCGCTGTGCCTTCAAACGACCCGCCCACGATCGCCAGCGGCGCATCCTTGCCCGTGGCCCCGATGACGGCCGCCATCAGCACGCCCACCAGGCTTTCACCGACGATCAGGCCCGACGCCAGCAGCACGCCATGGCGGTTCGGCACCTCGGCATAGCGCGCGTACGGCACACCGGCCGCCTGCGCACGCTTGGCAAGAATCTTCTCGATGACCCACGCCAGCACCGCACCCGTTACCAGCACCGTGCTGATCGTCGGTGGCAGGTAGATGCCGATGCCTACCGCCAGCACCGGCAGCCGGGCGACGCCGCCACGCTGCTTGAGCGCCCAGTCGACGGCGATCAGCAGCATGCCGATGACGATGCCTGCAATCACCATGTTCCATTCCAGCTGGTGCGTGAAGATGCCGGTGGCAATGGCCGTCATGAGCGTAGCCTGCGGGGCAGAGAGCGCCTGCGCCGCGTCCATGCTGGCACGCGGCAGCGCGCCCGGAAAGCCATACGCGTTGTACAGCAGCTCCAGCACCGGCGAGATGACCGCAGCACCCGCGACGCACCCGATCAACAGCGCCACCTGCTGGCGCCACGGCGTGGCACCCACCAGCCAGCCGGTCTTCAGATCCTGCAGGTTGTCATTGGAGATGGTCGCCACGGCCACCACGGCCGAGGTTGTGAAGATGGCCAGCGCAATGCCCAGCTTGCTTGCTTCCGGCGAACCCACGATGCCGTTGTCCGCCCCGATGGCCAACAGCAGCAGCGACACCAAGGTGATGGCGATGATGCCAATGCCCGAAATCGGGCTCGACGACGAACCGATCAGCCCGGCCATGTAGCCGCACGCCGCCGCCACCAGAAAGCCGAACACCACCGCAAAGATCACCGCGCAGGTGATCAACGTCCAGCGCGAGCCGGCCGATAGCATGGTCGGCGCCAGGAACGCGGCAAACGTGATTACCAGCACCACGACCATGGCCAGCGTGACCAGCAGAATCCAGCGCGGCGCCATGTCCTGCTCGGTGCGCTGGGCGCCATCGGCCTTCGGGCGCAGGCTGCCGAACGAGCGCTTCACGCCGTGCACCACCGGGCCGATCAGCGTGCCCAGCGTCCACACGGCCGCCACCGCAATCACGCCTGCACCGATAAAACGCACCTGCGTGCGCCACACATCCGTGCCAAACGCTGAGAGCGCCTTGTCCGCCGGCACTGGCGTGATGGAGGTCAGATACGGCACGGCGATGCCCCAGGCAATCACCAGGCCCACCAGCATGGCAAGCCCTGCCACCAGCCCGATCAGATAGCCCGCGCCCAGCAGTGCCGTTGAAAAGCCCAGCGGCAAGCGCACCACTGCGGCCCCCGCAGCGAACCACCAGCTTGCCCCTTCGCCCAGCAGGCGCAGGCCGCTGGTTGCAAACGCCACGATGGCCGCGACGATGCCGCCGGCAGCCAGATCGCGCATGCCGGTGGCAGCCGGCACCGCCTTGCCTTCGGCAGTGTCTTTACCGTCCGCTGATTCGCCGCTGCCCACGCGCAGGATCTCCGCCGCCGCCACACCTTCGGGATAGGGCAGGTCGCTCTGCACCACCATCGCGTGGCGCAGCGGAATCGTGAACACCACGCCGAGCATGCCGCCCGCCATGCAGACCCCAAACGTTTGCCAGAACGGGAAACCTTGCCAATGCCCAATCATCACCAGGCCGGGCAGAATGAAGATGATGGAAGACAGCGTCCCGGCCGCAGACGCCTGCGTCTGCACCATGTTGTTCTCAAGGATGTTCGTGCCGCCGAGCATGCGCAGCACCGCCATGGAAATCACCGCTGCGGGAATCGCCGATGAGAACGTCAGGCCGACTTTCAGGCCCAGGTACACGTTTGAAGCGGTGAAGATCACGGTGATGATCGCGCCGAGGATCATGCCGCGCAGCGTCAGCTCCGGCAGGGTCGCTGCCGAAATGTGCTTGGGAGGATGGAGGGATTGCATCCTGCGGTTCTCCAAAGAGGGTTCTTGTGGCGCGGATTATAGGAGTGGATGGGGGCGGGGGCTTGTGGGTTTTTTTTGGGGGGTGCTCTAGATTTCTTGCTCTTGTGGAGCATCCCTTGTTTCATCCCCTGCCGGGGCTGACTCACTTTCTTTGTCTTGCCAAAGAAAGTAAGCAAAGAAAGGCGCGCCCGATGCGGCGAAAGACTCCTTGAATTTATGTCGCAAGGAGGGGAAGGGAAAAACTCGCTGCGCTCAGACAGTTTCCCTTCCTTTTTCCTCCTTGCAACAGAAATTCAAGGCGCCGCATAGGGCAACAAAGTCAAAGGACAAAAACCAAACACTCTGGGCGCTCGCCCAAACGACAAGGCCAACCGCGCGATGGGTTGGCCTTTTTCTTTTGACGTTGAGCCCTTGATGGCGCCTTGAATTTTTGTGAGCGGGCGGATAAAGGAAGGAGGCCTGTTTGAGCGAAGCGAGTTTGCCTCCTTCCCCGCACGGTCACACAAATTCAAGGGGATGTCGCCATCTCGGGCGCGCCTTTCTTTTGCTTACTTTTCTTTGGAAGACAAAGAAAAGTGAGTCGGTCCCGGCAGGGAACGAAAGGGGTGTGGACCACCAAGGCAAAAACCAAAAATCAGCACTCCACAATATTCACCGCCAACCCCCCCCGCGCCGTCTCCTTGTACTTGGTCTTCATATCCGCCCCCGTCTCCCGCATCGTCTTGATCACGGAGTCGAGCGAAACATAATGCGTGCCATCCCCACGCAACGCCATGCGCGCCGCATTCACCGCCTTCACAGACGCCATCGCATTGCGCTCGATGCACGGAATCTGCACCAGCCCGCCGACCGGGTCGCACGTCAGCCCCAGGTTGTGCTCCATGCCAATCTCAGCAGCGTTTTCGACTTGAGCAGGCGTGCCGCCCTGCACCGCAGCGAGCGCGCCCGCTGCCATCGAACACGCCACGCCGACCTCTCCCTGACAACCGACTTCCGCGCCAGAGATCGACGCATTCATCTTGTAGAGCATGCCGATCGCACCGGCGGTGAGCAGGAAATCCACCACACCGCTGTCGTTCGCGCCGGGCACGAAGCGGTCGTAGTAATGCATCACCGCCGGGATGATGCCCGCTGCGCCGTTGGTCGGTGCCGTGACGACGCGCCCCCCCGCAGCGTTCTCTTCGTTCACGGCAATCGCATACAGGTTCACCCAATCGATGACTGACAGCGGGTCGGACAGCGTGCGTTCGGCCTGCACCGTGAGCCGTGAATACAACTCGGCGGCACGGCGCCTCACGTGGAACGGGCCCGGCAGTTCGCCCTCCGTACGGCAGCCGCGCGCCACGCACGCTTGCATCACGTGCCAGATGTTGAGCAGACCGGCACGCACTTCGGCCTCGGTGCGCCACGTCAGCTCGTTTTCGAGCATCAGGCGGGCGATGGATTTGCCCGTCGACTCGCACATCGCCAACAGTTCCTTGCCGCTGCGGAACGGATGCGGCAACTGGTCATGCGCTGCCAGCACCTGCGTGTTCGGTGCGCCAGCCGTGACGACAAAACCGCCGCCGACTGACAGATAGCGAGCCTCGCGCAGACGCTCGCCGGCGGCGTCGAAGGCGTGGAACTTCATGCCGTTCGGATGCTCGGCCATCGCTTCGCGGCGGTAGAAGGCGATGTGTTCCTTCTCGGTAAAGCGCATCGCGTGACGGCCCAGCAGCGACAGCGATTGCGATGCACGCAACTCCGCCAGCTTGGCATCGATGGTGTCGGGGTCGATGGTGTCAGGCGCCTCGCCCATCAGGCCGAGGATGACGCCGCGGTCCGTGCCGTGGCCTTTGCCGGTGGCACCGAGCGAGCCGTACAGCTCGACGCGCACGCTGGCGACTTGTGGCATCAGCCCATCAGCTTCCAGGCCGGAGGCGAACATGAGCGCGGCGCGCATCGGCCCGACGGTGTGTGAGCTGGACGGGCCAATGCCGATCTTGAAGAGGTCGAAAACGGAAACAGCCATGGGTGAGGCTCCGGGGGGGCGTTAAAGGGTGCAAGCGGCTTGTGGCCGCTTGCGCCAGGTTGTTGTGCGCGCGCTCTCAGTACAGCGCTTCGCCGTTCAGCGGGCTGCGCATAGCGCCAGCCAATCAGGCGCTGTAGCGGCGAGCCGCTCGGCCAGCGTGCGGTATTTCGGGTCCAGTCGCGCAGCCTGCCAATACAGCGTGCCGGCGCTTTTCGGCTCCCACATGCCGGAGAAGCCGGGCAGGCCCGCGTCGGCTCGCTTCTTGTCGAAAGCAACGTGTGAGTGGACGTATTCCTCGTGCGTGCGGCTGCCGTCGGCATACGGCACGAGCCAATCAACGGCGGCGGCGAGCGTGGCGCCGTTGGCTGCGCGCTCATGTAGCCAGTGCTGGCCGAAAGGCTGCACGGCAATCGCGGCCATCGTCAGCGGCTCGAGGTCGTAGACGACGTAGTGCAGTGCATCGCGGTCTTCAAAATCTTCCACCGACCCGTCCGGGCGCACGTTATTGGCGAGCTGTTGCAGGAACAGGCGATGTACCTGCGCGAGCAACGCGTGGTCACCCAGCGCGGCAGCCGACATTGCCATCAGCTTGATGCGATGGCTTTGCCAGTTGTTCACCCACGTGTGGGACAGCGGCTGGCGCGCAGCCTCGGCGCGGGCGATATAGCCCTCGGCCAGCGTGTGCAGGAAGCGTTGCGTCTCTGCGTGCGTGCCCGGCGTCAGGCCGTCGCGCGCGAGCATGTAGGCCTGGATCAGCGCATCGAACTTCGTCTCGTCGATCGGGTTGAAGCTCGGTACATACGTTCCAACCCACGCGTGCAGAAAGGTGTCGACCTGCTCGGCGAACCGCATGTCGCCCGTGAGGCGCCAGGCCATTGCTGCGTCGCGCATGACCGGAAAGTCCCGCGCGGCCGTAACGGATTCGTCGTAGATGCCCTGATGGGGCAGCGTGCCTTCCGTATGCAGGCGCGGCAACGGGTGCGGCGTCCGCTCGAGATGCTGGGTGGCGCGGGCGATCAGTTTTCCAGCAGCAGGCTCACCGGACAGCGCAGGCGAAACGCTGCACCACTCGCGTGCCGACCCGGTCGAGGTGTGCGCGCCGGCGGATTCCGATACGGCCGCACCTGCTTGCACCGGCGAGCACGCACCGCATACCGCAACAGCGGCAGCACAGGCAAGCAGACGGAGGAGCGAGGAAGGCTGGAGCATCGGCATAGCGGGGTCTCGTCGATCAGGTGAACTGTCGTCACCATAAACGGCGAGGCGCGCTGAAAAAAGCGGTTGTGAGCACGAGTTACAGGGATTGCGCCGCGTTACATGTGACGCGGCGGCGGAGCGCAATGCACCGCCGCCGCCTCATGTCACGTCGAATGCATCAATCCTGCGCGTACTCGCTCATCGGCACGCAGGCGCAGAACAGGTTGCGGTCGCCGTAGACGTTGTCGGCGCGGCCGACCGGCGGCCAGTACTTTTGCTTGCGCAACGATGCTACCGGGTAGGCGGCCTGCTCGCGCGTGTACTTGTGCGACCAATCGTCGGCCATCACCACGGCTGCGGTGTGCGGTGCATGCTTGAGCGGGTTGTCTTCGCGGTCGAATTCGCCCGAGATCACCTTGTCGACTTCGCCACGGATGGCGATCATCGCGTCGATGAAGCGGTCGAGTTCCACCTTCGGTTCGCTCTCGGTCGGCTCGATCATCAGCGTGCCGGGCACCGGGAAGCTCATCGTCGGTGCGTGGAAGCCGAAGTCCATCAGGCGCTTGGCGATGTCTTCGTTGCTGATGCCCGATTCCTTCTGCAGCGGACGGATGTCGAGAATGCACTCGTGCGCCACCAGGTCGTGCGCGCCCGTGTACAGCACTGGGTAATACGGAGCGAGCCGCTTGGCCACGTAGTTGGCAGACAGGATGGCCGTCTCGGTAGCGGCGGTCAGGCCCGCTGCGCCCATCATCGCGATGTACATCCAGGAGATCGGCAGGATCGACGCCGAGCCGAACGCTGCAGCCGACACGTTGCCGATGTTCTGGCTGGCGTCTTCACCCGAGGCCGCGCGGCCGGGCAGGAACGGTGCGAGGTGCGCGCCCACGGCCACCGGACCCACGCCCGGGCCGCCGCCGCCGTGCGGAATGCAGAACGTCTTGTGCAGGTTCAGGTGCGAGACGTCGCCGCCGAAGTGGCCGGGCGCCGCGGTGCCGACCATGGCGTTCATGTTGGCGCCGTCGACGTACACCTGGCCGCCGTGGCTGTGCACGATCTCGCACACGCGCTTGACGCCTTCCTCGAACACGCCGTGCGTGGACGGGTAGGTGATCATGATTGCCGCGAGGTTCTTGCTGTGCTCGGCAGCCTTCTTCTCCAGGTCAGCCAGATCGACGTTGCCGCGCTCATCGCACGCCACGACAACGACCTGCATGCCGGCCATCTGTGCCGACGCGGGGTTCGTGCCATGCGCCGACGACGGGATCAGGCACACGTTACGGTGCGCTTCGCCACGGCTGGCGTGGTAGGCATGGATGATCAGCAGGCCAGCGTATTCACCTTGCGAGCCGGCATTCGGCTGCAGGCTAACGGCGGCGTAGCCGGTGGCGGCGCACAGCATCTGCTCGAGCTGGTCGATCATCTCGCGGTAGCCGACGGTCTGATCTGCCGGCGCGAACGGGTGGATGTTCGAGAACTCGGGCCACGTCACCGGCAGCATTTCTGCGGTGGCGTTGAGCTTCATGGTGCACGAGCCCAGCGGAATCATCGTGCGGTCGAGCGCGAGGTCCTTGTCGGCCAAGCTGCGCAGGTAGCGCAGCATTTCGTGCTCGGAGTGGTGTGCGTTGAACACCGGGTGCGTCAGGTACGCGCTCTGGCGCACGAGCGACGCCGGATACGCGTCCGCAACTGCTGCTTCGGTCTGGTCGAAGTCCGGCGCGGCAGCGTGGGCGGCGTGCGCGAAGACTTCCCACAGCGCGACCACATCGGCGCGCGTGACCGTCTCGTCCAGCGAGATGCCCAGGCGTGTGTCGTCGATCTGGCGCAGGTTGATGCCGTGCGCCTGTGCCGCGATGTGCAGGTTGGCAGTACGTGCGCCGGTGGCGACCGTCAGCGTGTCGAAAAAGGCGTCGGCTTCCAGCGTGTAGCCGATCGCGCGCAGGCCGGCGGCCAGCGTGGCGGTCAGGCGGTGCACGCGTTGGGCGATGCGCTTCAGGCCCTGCGGGCCGTGGTAGACGGCATACATCGATGCCATCACACCCAGCAGCACCTGTGCGGTACAGATGTTCGAGGTGGCCTTCTCGCGGCGGATGTGCTGCTCGCGCGTCTGCAGAGCCAGGCGGTAGGCCGGGTTGCCCTGCGCGTCGATCGTCACGCCGACCAGGCGACCGGGCATCGAGCGCTTGAACGCATCGCGCACGGCCATGTAGCCGGCGTGCGGGCCGCCGAAGCCGAACGGCACGCCAAAGCGCTGCGTGTTGCCGATCACGACGTCGGCACCCCATTCGCCCGGCGCAGCCAGCAGCGTGAGCGCCAGCAAGTCGGCAGCCGCCACGACCAAGCCGCCGGCAGCGTGCACGGCATCGGTTAGCGCCTGGTACGTCGCCAGATCGCCCAGCAGCGCACCGTTGGCGCCCGGGTATTGCAGCAGCACGCCGAACGCGTCGTGCTTGGCAGCGTCGGCTGCCGGGCCGGTCACCACCTGCACGCCGATCGGCTCGGCGCGCGTGCGCACGACTTCCAGCGTTTGCGGGAGCACGTCGTCCGCCACAAAGAACACGGTCGACTTCGATTTGCCAATGCGCTGCAGCAGCGTCATCGCCTCGGCAGCGGCCGTCGCTTCGTCCAGCATCGACGCGTTGGCGATGTCCATCGCGGTCAGGTCGATCACCATCTGCTGGAAGTTCAGCATCGCCTCCAGGCGGCCCTGCGAGATTTCTGGCTGGTACGGCGTGTAGGCCGTGTACCAGGCGGGGTTCTCGAGGATGTTGCGCAGGATGACGCCCGGCGTGTGCGTGCCGTAGTAACCCTGGCCGATCAGGCTCTTGACCACGCGGTTCTGTCCGGCGATGCCGCGCAGCTTGGCCAGCGCCGCCTCTTCGGTCAGCGGCTGTGTGAATTCACCCAGCGGCATGCCGTCCTGGCGGCGGATGGCCGGCGGAATCACGGCGTCGATCAGCTTGGCGCGGCTATCAAAGCCGAGCGCCGCAAGCATCTGCGCTTGCTCTTCCGGCGACGGGCCGATGTGGCGGTGCGCGAAGGCGTCGCACGCCTCCAGGGCGGCGAGGGTGGGGCGTTCGGCAGCAAGCGCCGAGGAAGCGGGGTGCGGAGCGTTCATGGCAAGGGCTCGAAATTCAGGCAAAGCGCCGATGTGCGGGTCAGGCACATCGGCTTCGGTGACCGGCTTAGCCGATCTTGGCGGCGTACTGCTCGGCCGACATCAGCGCGTTCACATCGTCGGCGTTGGTCGGCTTGATCTTGAACAGCCATGCGTCGTAGGCGCCGGCGTTGACCGACTCGGGCGCGCCTGCGGCGTCGGCGTTGTTGGCGATGATCTCGCCCGACACGGGGGCGTAGATGTCGGAGGCGGCCTTGACCGATTCGACCACGGCAATCGCCTCGTCCTTGGCGACGGCGCGACCAGCGTCCGGCAGCTCCAGGAAGACGATGTCGCCGAGCGCGTCCTGCGCGTAGTCGGTGATGCCGATGGTCAGCGTGCCGTCGGCTTCAACGCGGATCCACTCGTCGTGTTCGGTGTACTTCAGATCGGCGGGGACGTTGCTCATGAAAGGTTTCTCCGGAAGATTGGTATTGGGGGATGCGGATTCGGTGTTCAACTGACCAGCGCCTTGCCATTGCGCACGAACGGCAGTTTAACCACAGTCGCGGTCAACTTGCGGTCGCGAATTTCGACCTGCACGTCGGTGCCGACGGCCACGTCCTTGGGCAGGCGCGCCAGCGCAATGGAGAGCGACAGGCTCGGGCTGAACGTGCCGCTGGTGATCTCGCCGTCACCGGCAGCGGTGATGACCTTCTGATGGGCGCGCAGCACGCCGCCCTTGTCGCGCAGGATCAGGCCGACGAACTGTTCGCGCTGGCCGCCGGCTTGCAGCGCGGCCTTGCCGGTGAAGTCGCGTTCGCTTTGCAGGTCCACCGTCCACGCGAGGCCGGCGTCGAGCGGCGAGACGTGCTCGTCCATGTCTTGGCCGTAGAGGTTCATGCCCGCCTCCAGGCGCAGCGTGTCGCGTGCGCCCAGGCCGGCCGGGCGTACGCCTGCTTGCAGCAGGCGCTCCCACACACCGGCGATCTGCGCGGCCGGCACGATCAGTTCGAAACCGTCTTCACCCGTGTAGCCGGTGCGCGCAACCATGATCTCGCCGACGTGCTCGACGGTGGCGAAGCCGGCGTTGAACGGCTTGAGCGCTTCGCCCACGGCCTGCGTGCCGGGGAGCGCGGCGTACGTCTTGGCGCGCGCATTCGGGCCTTGCACGGCCAGGATGCCCAGCGGCTCGGCGCCACCGTTGTTGTCGGAGCGGCGCGGCGTGATCGTCACGTCGGTGCCGGCGGCGGCGTTCTGCGCAACGATCCACTCCAGGTCCGTCGGCGCGGTGCCGGCGTTGACCACCAGACGGAACCAGTCTTCGCGGAAGAAGTAGACGATCAGATCGTCGATCACGCCGCCCTTGGGGTTGAGCATGCAGCTGTAGAGCGCCTTGCCGGGCGTCTGCAGCTTATCGACGTTGTTGGCGAGCAGCCCACGCAGGAAGTCGCGAACGCGCGCGCCGGTGAGGTCGACCACGCACATGTGCGAGACATCGAAGATGCCGGCGTCTTGGCGCACGGCGTGGTGTTCTTCAATCTGGGAGCCGTAGTTGACGGGCATGTCCCAGCCGCCAAAGTCGACCATGCGGGCGCCCAGCGAGCGGTGGATGGCATTGAGCGGCGTGTGTTGGAGCGTCATGGAATCTCTCGGCTGATTACGCCGCCGTGGCCGGGCGCGGCGCATTGAACGGGGACCAGAAAAGCAAAAAGGCCACCCGCGCAGCCTAGTTCCTCATGGTGACGCCATGAAGATCATCAAGCTGCGCAGATGGCCCCTCTGTCCTTGGTACCTGAGAGATTGCGAAGCAGCGCGTACTGCGGTACGCGCCGGTCCGTGAGCCCCTTCGGTGGGCGCCCGCTGTGGTTCGTGCGGCGCCAGCTCTCCAGAGTGCGGTCGGACGCATGTCCGCCGATCCGCCCGGTCCTGGATGCCTGAGAGTTTTCGGGTGCTACCCCTTCGGCGGCGCCTTGCCGTGTACGGCGGGCACGCTCTCCCGGATGGATGAGCGGAATTTACGGAAGGGGGATGGGATTGTCAATTGGGGGGCGGCGGCTTTTTGGAGGAGGGCTGGCTTGATGCTTTTGGTCCATCCCTTGTTTCATCCCCTGCCGGGGCTGACTCACTTTTCTTTGTCTTGCCAAAGAAAAGTAAGCAAAAGAAAGGCGCGCCCGAGATGGCGACTTCCCCTTGAATTTCTGTCGCAGAGAGGGGAAGGGAAAAACTCGCTGCGCTCAGACAGTTTCCCTTCCTTTTTCCTCTCTGCAACAGAAATTCAAGGCGCCATCTAGGGCTGGTACGTCAAAGGCCAAAGACCAAAGACAACGGCCACAGCTTCGGGGCGCTGGCGAGATCGCCAAGCCCCAAGGGTGTGGCCGGAGTGCGGGTGTTGGTTGGTCTTGCTGTGACTTACTTGCCAATCTGGCGGCTGACCTGGTTTTCCTGCTGGTTCAGCGTGCGCTGCTCCTGCTTGGTGATGGCACCGCCATTCTGAGCCGCCATGTCGCGCTCTTCCTGGCGAATCTGATGGTCTTCCCGGTGCAGCTGGCGCGCTTGGCCCTTGGTGATCTCGCCTTCCTTCACTTCGTTGTGGATGCGCTTGTTCTGGTTGGCGAGGCGGTGGTTGACCTCGGCGCGGCGCGGGTGGTCTTTTTGCCACTGCGTCTGGGCGAAGGCGCCGGTGGTGGCGGACAGGGCGACGGCGGTAACGGCCAGGGCTTTGACGATGCGGTTCATGGTGGTTTCTCCGGTGGGCGGCCGACTGATTCAGCCGCTGTCCTGCCTATAACGAACCGCGTTGCCGACGCGCTTACGGTCTTCGTGTAACCACACGTAAGCCGTGTAACGCGGCGCAGAAGGCCGGGGGGCGCAAACGAATGTGGTGCCGGCGCTTACCTTCAGCCGCTCAACGTGGTTGACTTACCAGCCGAAGCCAGCGCCGACCCCAACGTTGTACTCACTGCCGCCTGCCGTGGAGCCGCCGATGGTGACCGTGGCGCGCGAGCCGATCTTGCGCTGGTAGCCGATCGCGAGTGCTGCCTGGCCGCGGTACACCCCGGTGCCGATGGCCATGCGGTTATCGGTTTGCAGGCCGGCAGCGCTTGCCATCATGGTCGACATGGCGGCACTCATTGCACCCACGCGATTGACCTTGGTGTCGATCTGATTGACTTGGTTCTGCACGTTCCCCAGACCTTGTTGCACATCGGCCACCTTGTTGTCCACGCGATCGAGCTGTGCCTTGTTAACGGCGTCCGTAGCTTGCGTGCCTTCTGCAACGTTGGTGATGGCGCGCTCGTTGCCAACGGAGCCGACCGACACGCTGTTGGCGCGATCGGCCACCGAGTGAGCACCCACTGCGACAGCATTGTCTGCCGACGCGACGGCATTGGCACCGGTCGCCGTGGAATTTGCACCGCTGGCAACGGCGTTGGCGCCCGATGCTGTGGAGTAGTTGCCGGTTGCTGCGGCTTCCTCCTTCGTTGCCGGGTCACCGCTGCCGCCGCTACCGACAAACCGAGGATTTTCCGCGCCGCCGCCATCGCTCGTGGCACCCTCCAGCTTGTTGACGCGGCCGTCGAGGTTCGCGAGCGCATCACCCACGTTGTTATGCACGGTCTTGTCCGTGAACGAATACATCGGGGGCGTCCACACACCGTTGTTGAACCCGGCACCGCCGCCCAAGGCGCTGCCAACACTGTTGAGCTGGCTGAAGTTCACAGCGTCGTTGTCAGCCACGCCATTTGCTACGTTGCTCAGCTTCACCGCATCGCCACCCTTGTTCAGCGTCACGCTAGATTTGGTGGCATCGTCGTACACGACTACGTTTGCGATGCTGCCGTCGTCGCGGACCAGACCGGTGTTCTTGAGCTGGCGTACGTTCACGGCATCGGTGTCATCCGTACCTTCGGCCACGTTCTTGACCTGCACCGGCCCCGTGCCTGCGCCCTGGAGCGTCACGCTTGTGCCGCCTGCGTCGTATTGCACGGAATTGCTGGCCAAGCTGGCCGCGTTATCGGCCACGGACTTGACGTCATTGAGTTGGCCACCGTTGACGGCATCCTTGCTATCGGCTTCCACCTTACCGTCGGCGACGTTACCCAGTTGCACCGCATCGCCACCCTTGTTCAGCGTCACGCTGGATTTGGTGGCATCGTCATAGATGACGGCGTTGCCGACGCTGCCGTCGTTGCCGATCAGGCCGGCGTTCTTGAGCTGCTGGACGTTCACGGCATCGGTGTCTGCCGTACCAGCGGTGACGTTGGTCAGCTTGCGCGTGATGGCGTTGCCGTCCACGTCCTTGCCGGCGAAGTTCACAGCATCACCATCGGTGTCTTTCGCTACGCTGATCTCAGCGCCAGCCCCGGCCTGCTGGACCATGCCGGCCTTGCCGTTGGTGAGGTTGGTGATGTTGTTGGCGTTGGTGACGATACTGGCAGCATTACCCTTGATACGATCGTCGAGATTGCCGAGCGCGCCGCCCACGGTTGAGTACGTCGTGCTTCCCGTGCTGTCCGCACCCAGTGTGTAGGTCGGCGCAACAACGGCACCCGTCACGCTATTGAGGCGAGCATCGCCACCGAGTGCGGTAAGCGCACCGTTGAGCTGGTTGACGGTCACGGCATCGGTTGTACCGATACCATTTTGAACGCCCGTCAGGCGACGGTTTTGTCCCGCTAAATTAGAGAAATTGACCGAACCTCCGGTCACACCGCTGCCAATATTGATCGGCCCTCCAGCGTCCGGCTGCTCGATCAGCGTTTGCGCCATCGCCCCAGGCGCAGAAAGCAATACCGTGCCCGCGATCAGCGCAGAAACCGCAGCCCGCACAACAGGACGTCCCTTGCCACGCCCACGCGCGATTTCCGAAACTGCCATCCATACGCCAATCGCTTTGTTGAAAACGACGCGATATGCCTTGTTCATGTCAATTACCCTGCGAAATAAGAAACGGAATCCGGTACTGATCCGTGCCGCGGATCAGCCGGCGCAGAGTCTGTAGAAATCAAGGGGCAAGTTCTGTTGATTTTCGTGCGCATCGCAATAAGCGATGGAATCCGCAAGATCAGAAAATTCCTACATCAAGGCGTACGGCCGATGCTAGACCGCTGGTTTTGATGGCATAAAGATGCCCATTGCCACCACAAGAAATTACAGATGTCAGCCAATTCTTAGTTTTGAATTTGACAACCATCAATCAGTGGATTCCAAAATCTGGTAGCGACCTCGCTGTGCCGCGCAAAAGGAAATGCGTCAAAAACGTGGTTTAAAAAACGACTCCATCGGAAACTGCGAGCCTAAAAATCGACAAAAAAATAAAAAACGGAGGCGAGGCCCCTGGGCACCCGCCGCCGTGCCGAGGGCGGGAACCATCGGATCGCACGTGCTACCATCCCCTTCCGCTGTACGTTCCCGCCTGCTTTTTCTTCTGCCTCTTCCCATGTCTTCCGGTCTCGCCCACGGGCTCAATGCTGCCCAATCCGAAGGTGTGCATTACCTCGACGGCCCATGCCTGGTGCTGGCCGGGGCGGGCTCAGGCAAGACGCGCGTGATTACGCAGAAGATTGCGCACCTGATCCTCGACAAGGGCTTCGAACCGAGGCACATCGCTGCCGTTACGTTCACCAACAAGGCCGCCAAGGAAATGCAGGAGCGCGTGGCCAAGCTGATGGACGGCAAAACACGCGAAGACGGCAAGCGCATTCCCATCAAGCAGTTGACGGTGTGTACGTTCCACTCGCTCGGTGTGCAGATCCTGCGGGCCGAGGCCGAGCACGTGGGCCTCAAGCCGCGCTTCTCGATCATGGATTCGGACGACTGCTTCGGGATGATCCAGGAGCAACTGGCGACCACCGACAAGCAACTGATCCGCCGTGTGCAGAGCACGATCTCGCTGTGGAAGAACGGTCTCGTCGACCCGGACACCGCGATTGCCGAGGCGCTCGCCAACAACAACGTCGATGACCATCAGGCGGCGCTCGTCTACCGCAATTACGTTGCGACGCTGCACGCGTATCAGGCCGTGGATTTTGACGATCTGATTCGTATTCCTGCCGAGCTGTTCGCGCGCAATGAAGAGGTGCGGCTGAAGTGGCAGAACCGCCTGCGCTACTTCCTTGTCGACGAATACCAGGACACCAACGCCTGCCAGTACCAGTTGCTGAAGCTCCTGGCGGGTGGCTCACACCTGCGTGCGCCGGCCTTCACGGCGGTGGGCGACGACGATCAGGCCATCTACGGCTGGCGCGGCGCCACGCTCGACAACCTCAAGCTGTTGCAGACGGATTTCCCGAACCTGAAGGTCATCAAGCTGGAGCAGAACTACCGCTCCACCGTGCGCATCCTGAATGCGGCCAACGCCGTGATCGCGCAGAACCCGAAGCTGTTCGAGAAGACGCTGTGGAGCGAGCACGGCATGGGCGACGCGATCAACGTGACCAGCGCCAATGACGAAGAGCACGAAGCCGAGAGCGTGGTCTTCAAGCTCTCTGCCCACAAGTTCGAGCGCCGCGCGCAGTTTCGGGATTACGCGATCCTGTATCGCGGCAACTTCCAGGCACGCCTGTTTGAGCAGATCCTGCGCCGCGAGCGCATTCCGTATGTGCTCTCGGGCGGCCAGAGCTTTTTCGACAAGGCCGAGATCAAGGACCTGTGCGCCTACCTGCGGCTGATTGCCAATGCGGATGACGATCCTGCGTTCATCCGCGCCATCACCACGCCCAAGCGCGGCGTGGGCAACGCGACGCTGGAAGTGCTGGGTTCGTTTGCGGGACAGGCGAAGGTGTCGCTGTTCGAAGCGGCGATGATGGGCGGCATCGAAGCCCAACTGGCGCCGCGCCAGCTCGAGCCGCTGCGGGTGTTTTGCGAGTTCATCGTGCGGCTGTCGGACCGGGCCGCCAAGGAACCAGCCGCCACGCTGCTCGACGAGATGATGGAAGGCATCCATTACGAGGCCTACCTGTATGACACCCACGACGAGCGCCAGGCCCAGAACAAGTGGACCAACGTGCTGGAGTTTCTCGACTGGCTCAAGCGCAAGGGCACCAAGCCCGAGAAAGACGACGACGAAGAGGCCACCGGTTTCGACAATGCCGATGGCCTGATGGACGCCGGCAAAAACCTGCTGGAGCTCACGCAGACCATCGCGCTGATCAGCATGCTCGAAGGCAAGGAAGAGGACCCGGATGCTGTGCGCCTGTCAACGCTGCATGCGAGCAAGGGGCTCGAATATCCGCACGTGTTCCTGGTGGGCGTGGAAGAGGGCATCCTGCCGCACTGCCGCGAAGACGATGATCTGACCGACGAGAAGATCGAAGAAGAGCGGCGGTTGATGTATGTGGGCATCACGCGGGCGCAGCGCAGTCTGCATATCAGCTGGTGCAAGAAGCGCAAGCGTGCGCGGGAGACGGTGGTGTGTGAGCCGTCGCGCTATATCGCGGAGATGAAGCTTGGCGAAGACGCGGGGCCGACACCGGAGGACACCATGCCGGCGATGTCGCCGAAGGATCGGCTCGGGGCGTTGAAGGGGTTGCTGGCGGCGAAGAAACCTGTGGCTTCGTGATTGGTTTTTTTGTTCTTTGTTTGTGGTGCATCCCTTGCTTCATCCCCTGCCGGGGCTGAAACAGAACCAGACCACCAAGTCCAAATCAATTCCCCGCCCCCTGAATGTAATTCAGATCAACAAACTCACTCCCCCGATTCCCACGCGTGAAATCAAGCGTGAACCCGCCCACATCAACGCGGGTCTGCAATGCACGCCGCAGTTCTGCACCGGCAACCTTGCCACCGCTGGCATTCATCGACTGAATCAAATACACCGCAGCGATATACCCCGACAGCGTTGCAGCAGAAGGCGGCTCATCCAGAAACTGCTTCATCCGCGCCATATGCTCGCGCGCGACCTTGGTGGCGCCGCTGGCCGGGTTCGGCACCGTCTGCGCGAGCAGCATGCCGCCGCTGTACCCCGCGCCCAGGATCTCCCGCGCCACTTGTGGGTTGACCGACGATAGCCCGACGAGAAAGCCGTACCACCCCTGCTGCGCCAGCGCACGCCCAACGGTGGCGTAGGTCAGCGTATCGCCAGCGATGATCACTGCCGTGGGTTTTGTCAGTGCAATACGGGCAGCAAGTTCCGCCGGGTCTCCGGTGAGCGTGTAAAGGTCCAGCGTCTCCCCAGTGCTCCCCTTGGCTAACGTGCCTCGCAGACGCGCACCAAGCTGCGGATCAAAGCCTGCTGCAGTGACGAGCGCAATCCGCCGCATCCCGAACTGCCGCAGCCGGTTATGCGCAGCGACGATCTCGTGGTCGTAATCGGGGCGGATGAACAGGACGTTGTCAGACGCGGATGTCGCGCCCGAGAGCGGGGCGAGCAGCGGCACGTTGCGCCGTGCGATCTCGGCAGACGCGACCAGCGCGGGCAGCAGGCGTTCGCTTACGCCAAAGAGCACTTCTACATGGTCGCGATCGATCATGTCGACGGCCTGCGGTACGGCTTCACCAAGCGCAGCTTCGCGCCGGACGAGGCTGATGCGCCGGCCCTTGATGCCGCCGTTCTGGTTGGCCGCATCGAATGCAACCTTGGCGCCGGCCATGAAGTCGCGCGCGTAGTCGGCTTGGTCTGCACCGCGTTCGACCAGTTGGCCGACGACAAAAGACGTACCCTGCGCATGCACCGCCAGCGTCACGGCCGCGCAGGCCAGCGCACATGCGCCGCGGCGTGCCAGTCTCTGCCACATGGTGTTTCCCCCAAAAAATCGAGTCGACGACCTGCGCTGTTGTGTTGTTGTGACGGCCAGCGTATGGCTGGCGACGCGGCCATGGTGCCGATTGTCGATGTTAGGGGGTAGAACGTGACAGATCGGTGAAGTTGGGTCCCTCCCGGCGGAGGGGGCGATGCGTTTGAACAGGCGGTGACTGACGTTGACACACATCAACGCGACACCCGCACCGCAGTTTTAGGATGAACCATCGCCCCCACAACAATCGCCCCATGTTTCCGTTCGCCAAGCCGGCCGACGATCCGTCCGCCGCAAATGACACCGCCTTCCGCTGGTCGGCGCCGCAGGTGCGCGAGCTCGCGCAGCGCTTTGATACGCACGGCCCGCGCTACACGTCGTACCCGACGGCAGACCGCTTTCACAACAAATTCGGTAACGCCGATTACCTCGACGCCTTGCACCGCCGCGCGGCGATTGCGCCCGCGCTGCATGCGCCGCTGTCGCTGTACATGCACCTGCCGTTCTGCGCGAACCTTTGCTATTACTGTGGCTGCAACAAGGTCATCACCAAGGATCGCTCGCGCAGCGCACGCTACGTTGAAACCCTCGCCCGCGAGATGGCGATGGTGGCCAACCAGATTGGCCCCCTGCGCCGCGTAACGCAGTTGCATTGGGGTGGCGGCACGCCCACTTTCCTTGCGCACGACGAAATGCGCGCCGTGATGGCCGCCTCGCGTGAGCATTTCGATCTGGCCAACGATGGCGAGATCTCCGTCGAACTCGACCCACGCCACGCCGACGACGCCACGCTTGAAGTCCTGGCCGAAATCGGGTTCAACCGCGCAAGCCTCGGCATTCAAGACTTTGACCCCGATGTCCAGCGCGCGGTCCACCGCATCCAGAGCGTGGAAGAGACACGCCGCGTGGTCGACACGGCGCGCCGGCTGGGCTTCGAGTCGATCAGCTTCGACCTGATCTACGGCTTGCCGTATCAGCGCACGGAAACCTTCAACGCCACGCTGGATCGTGTGCTGGAGATGGCGCCTGATCGGCTGTCCGTCTACAGCTATGCGCACCTGCCGCATCTGTTCAAGGCGCAGCGCCGCATCGACATGCTCACGCTGCCGACCGCAGACGAAAAACTCGATTTGCTGGCGATGACGGTGGAGCGCCTCGTTGCCGAGGGCTATGTCTACATTGGCATGGACCACTTCGCGCGGCCTGACGATGCACTCGCCATCGCGCAGCGCGAAGGGCGGCTGCAGCGCAATTTCCAGGGCTATTCGACGCACGCCGATTGCGACATGCTGGCCTTTGGCGTGTCCGCCATCAGCCGCGTGGGTGATGTGTATGCGCAGAACGAGAAGAATCTCGACGCCTATTACGCACGTATCGACGCCGGCGAACTTGCCGTGCTGCGCGGCATGTCGCTCACGCCGGACGACCACGTGCGCCGCGCGCTGATTGGCGAGTTGATGTGCGGGTTCGAATTGAACATGCGCGCATTCGGTGCGCGCCACGGGCTGGACTTCAAGCGCAGCTTTGCGGACGAGCTGCAGGCGCTGGCACCCCTGGAGGAAGCCGGGCTGGTGAAGGTAGGGGACGAGCGTATCGTCATCACGCCGCAAGGGCGGCTGCTCGTACGCCGCATCGCCATGGTGTTCGATTCGCACCTGCGTGAGGCAGGCACGGAGCGCGCGGTGGAAGCCGAGGGCAAGCCCGTCACCTTCGTCCCGCGCTACTCCAAAGTGGTCTGATCCGCCTACTGGCCCGACGTCACGTCAGACCGTTACCGGTTCGGGCTGCAGTGCAGTGGTTTGCGTCTGCGCACTGACCAGCGTCTGCGGCCAGATTTCCGCCAGGCGCAGCAGGTTGGTCGAACCGGCCTGGCCGAACGGCATGCCCGCCGTGATGGCGATCTGGTCGCCCGACACGGCAAAGCCTTCACGCGCAGCGGCACGGCACGCTGCATCCACCATTTCGTCGACGTTGCTCACATCGGGGCTGACCGTGCTGTGCACGCCCCACGTGATCGCCAGACGGCGCGCCGTATCCAGGCGCGGCGTGATGCTCACGATGGGCGCGAGCGGCCGCTCGCGCGCGGCGCGCAGGCTGGTCTGACCGCTGGACGTGTAGGTGACGGTGGCCACTGCGCCCAGGATGTGCGTGACGTCGCGCAGGGCCGCGCAGATGGCGTCCTGGCGCGTGGGCAGCGGCGGTTGATGCTGCGCGTCGATCAGGTTGCGGTACAGCGGGTCGCGCTCGGTCTCGGCAATGATGCGGTTCATGATGCTGACCGCAGCCACCGGATGCTTGCCGCTGGCCGACTCGGCCGACAGCATCACGGCATCGGTGCCGTCATACACGGCGCTGGCCACGTCAGACGCTTCGGCACGCGTCGGCACCGGCGCCTCAATCATCGATTCCAGCATCTGCGTGGCCACGACCACCGGCTTGCCGTGGTGGCGCGCCATGCGCAGGATGCGCTTCTGCACGCCAGGCACGCGCTCGGGCGGCAGTTCCACGCCCAGGTCGCCGCGCGCCACCATCAGGGCATCGGACGCCTGCACGATGTCTTCCAGATGCAGCAGCGCTGCGGGCTTCTCGATCTTGGAGAGCAGGCCGGCGCGGTCGCCAATGATCTCGCGCGCGGCGATCACGTCTTCGGCGCGCTGCACGAATGACAGTGCGATCCAATCGACGCCCAGCGACAGGGCGAAGTCCAGGTCGCGCAGGTCTTTCTCTGTGAGCGCCGGAATGGGGATCACCGCATCCGGCACGTTCACGCCCTTGCGGTCCGACAGCGGGCCGCCATCGACCACGCGCGTGACGATGACCGTCGGATCGGCGGCTTCCACCTCCAGGCGGATCTTGCCGTCGTCGAGCAACAGCGATTGTCCTGGCGCGGCAGCCGCATACAGCTCAGGGTGCGGCAGGTGCACGCGGGTGACATCACCCGGCGTCGGGTCGCGGTCGAGCACAAAGCGATCGCCGTTCTTGAGCACGACACGGCCATCGGCGAACGTGCCGATGCGCAGCTTCGGGCCTTGCATGTCAGCGAGGATGCCAATCGGGCGGCCGGTCTCGGCCTCCACCGCGCGCACGGTGTCGTAGCGCTTGCGGTGGTCTTCGTGCGAGCCGTGGCTGAAGTTCAAGCGAAAGACGTCTGCGCCGGCGTCGAAGAGGGCGCGGATGGTGTCTTTGTCGCTGCTGGCGGGGCCGAGGGTGGCTAGGATTTTGGTGTTGCGGAAGCGGCGCATGTTGGTGTTTCCGGTGGGGTTGTTGTTTGAACCTTGGTGGTTCATCTCCCTTTCACCCCCTGCCGGGGGCGACTCACTTTCTTTGTCTTGCCAAAGAAAAGTAAGCAAAGAAAGGCGCGCCCGAGATGGCGACCCCTTCCTTGAATTTGTGTAACCGGGCGGGGAAGGAGGCAAACTCGCTGCGCTCAAACAGCCTCCTTCCTTTTTTCGCCCGCTTACACAAATTCAAGGCGCCATCTAGGGCAGGGTGCGGCCACACAATCTGTGCGCAGTCCTAGTTGGCTCTTGTTTGATGCTGCGTTGCTCGCTTTGCTTCGCGTTGTGCTGCTGGTTCCTACTGCACTCGTGCTCGATGGTGTGGCCGTTGGAGCCCTAGATGGCGCCTTGAATTTCTGTTGCAGAGAGGAAAAAGAGGGCAGGCCTGTCTGAGCGAAGCGAGTTTTCCCCTTCCCCTCTCTGCGACATAAATTCAAGGGGAAGTCGCCATCTCGGGCGCGCCTTTCTTTGCTTACTTTCTTTGGCAAGACAAAGAAAGTGAGTCAGCCCCGGCAGGGGATGAAACAAGGGATGAACCAAAAGCATCAATCCATCCCTCGTCCAGTCCAACGTCAAGCAGTAATCAAAATCGCCCGAAAATCATTCACATTAGTCCGCGTCGGCCCAGTCACAATCAAATCGCCCAACGCATTAAAGAACCCATACCCGTCGTTGTTGTCGAGCCATTGCTTCGGCTTCAACCCAAGCGTTTCAGCACGCGCCAGGCTATCCGGTGTCAGGATCGCTCCAGCGTTGTCTTCCGAGCCATCGATGCCATCGGTATCGCAGGCAATTGCATGCACACCCGGAAGGCCATCCAACGCCACGCCCAGTGCCAGGAGAAACTCGGCATTACGGCCACCGCGGCCGTTACCGCGCACCGTCACCGTGGTTTCACCGCCCGACAGAATCACGCACGGCTTGGTGAACGGCTGATTGCGCGCCACGATCTGCCGCACGATGCCGGCGTGCACTTCGGCCACATCGCGCGCTTCACCTTCAATGCTGTCCGACAGGATGTGCGCCTCATAACCGAGTGCGCGTGCCTGTGCGGCCGCCGCTTCCAGCGCGTGCTGAGCTGTCGCGATGACGTGGCTGCGATGGCCTTCGAAACGTGCATCGCCGGGTTTGGGCGTTTCGCCTGCGCCGGTTTCCAGATGACGGCGCACTGCATCGGGTACGTCGATGCCGTATTTGTTGATCACGGCCAGGGCATCCGCGCAGGTGGTGGCGTCGGGGAGCGTCGGGCCGCTGGCGATGAGCGTTGGGTCGTCGCCAGGAATATCGGAGATCAGCAGGGTCTCGACGCGTGCCGGTGCGCACGCCAGCGCCAGGCGCCCGCCCTTGATCGACGACAGGTGCTTGCGCACGCAGTTCATCTCGCCGATGCTCGCGCCGCTTTTGAGCAGCGCGCGGTTGACGGACTGCTTGTCGGCCAGCGTCAGGCCCTCGGCTGGTGCAGCCAGCAGGGCCGAGCCACCGCCCGAGATCAGGCACAGGACAAGGTCGTCCTCTGTCAAACCTTCGAGCAGGCCGACCATGCGTTGCGCAGCGCGCTGGCCGGCCGCATCGGGCACGGGGTGCGAGGCTTCAACCACTTCAATCCGGCCTTGTGTGCCGGGCGCGCGGCCGTGCTCGTAACGCGTGACGACCAGGCCAGAGAGTTCGCCCTTCCAGTGCTGCTCCACTGCCTCGGCCATCGCGGCTGCACCTTTGCCCGCGCCGATGACGATGGTGCGGCCACGCGGCGGTTCGGGCAGGAATGCCGGCAAGCATTGCGCAGCGCTGACCGCAGCCACCGCGGTATCAAACAGGCCGTGCAGCAACGCGCGCGGCGACGGATTGGGCAAGGCAGCGCGCAGGGCGGCCTGGGCAGACTGGTCGTGGTGCATGGCAGAAAGCGGGGAGACAGCAAAAAAAACTGCCGCCGCCCGAAGGCTGCGACAGTGCACACAACTTACGCAATATCGTGGTTCGACATGATCTCGATCGCGCGGCACAGCGCCGAGTGGTCTTGCTTGCCCATGCCGTTGGCAGCGCAGGTGTTGAACAGCTCCTGCGCGGTGGCCGTGTTCGGCAGGGCCACGCCCAGGGTCTTGGCGCCCTGCAGGGCCAGGTTCAAGTCCTTCTGGTGCAGCTCGATGCGGAAGCCCGGGTCGAACGTACGCTTGACCATGCGCTCGCCGTGCACTTCGAGAATGCGCGACGCAGCGAAACCGCCCATCAGTGCCTGACGGACCTTCGCCGGGTCTGCACCCGCCTTCGATGCGAACAGCAGCGCTTCCGACACGGCCTGGATGTTCAGCGCGACGATGATCTGGTTGGCCACCTTGGTGGTCTGGCCGTCGCCGTTGCCGCCGACCAGCGTGATGTTCTTGCCCATCAGGTTAAACAGCGGAGCAACGCGATCGAACGCAGCCTGCTCACCGCCCACCATGATCGTCAGCGATGCAGCCTTCGCGCCCACTTCGCCACCCGACACCGGAGCGTCCAGGTATTGCGCGCCGGTCTTGTTGATGCGCGATGCGAAGTCCTTCGTCGCGATCGGCGAGATCGAGCTCATGTCGACCACGATCTTGCCGGCAGCAACGTCCTTGCCTGCATCCTTCAGCGCCTTGGCCACGCCCTTCTCGCTAAACAGCACGGCTTCAACGTGCGGCGTGTCCGGCACCATGATGAAGATGATGTCGGCGCGCTTGGCGACTTCCTCGGCGCTCGTGCAGACCGTCACGCCGGCTTCCACCAGCGCGGCCGGGGCCGGGTTGACGTCGTGCACGAACAACGTGTGGCCGGCGGCGCGCAGGTGTCCTGCCATGGGGGCGCCCATGATGCCGAGGCCGATGAAACCGAGGTTGAGATTGGTGGTTGCCATGGTGAGGGATCTCCTTGGTTTGAATGTGTTGGTGGTTTGCTTGTTTGAACCTTGGTGGTTCATCTCCCTTTCACCCCCTGCCGGGGGCGACTCACTTTCTTTGTCCTGCCAAAGAAAGTAAGCAAAGAAAGGCGCGCCCGAGATGGCGACCCCTTCCTTGAATTTGTGTAACCGGGCGGGGAAGGAGGCAAACTCGCTGCGCTCAAACAGCCTCCTTCCTTTTTCCGCCCGCTTACACAAATTCAAGGCGCCATCTAGGGCAGGGGTACGGCCACACAATCTGTGTGCTGACCTAGAGGCTCTTGCTTGTTGCTGTTGCTGCTCGCTTCGCTTCGCGTTGTGCTGCGGGTTCCTACTGCACCTGTGGTCGATGGTTTGGCCGTTGGAGCCCTAGATGGCGCCTTGAATTTCTGTTGCAGAGAGGAAAAAGAGGGCAGGCCTGTTTGAGCGAAGCGAGTTGCCTGCACTCCCTCTCTGCGACATAAATTCAAGGGGAAGTCGCCATCTCGGGCGCGCCTTTCTTTTGCTTACTTTTCTTTGGCAAGACAAAGAAAAGTGAGTCAGCCCCGGCAGGGGATGAAACAAGGGATGCACCACTCCCGCCGGGACAAGGCGAACATCACCAATGGGGCATCAAGCAACGTTGTGAGCCGCCCGCCAACCAAGACCTTCCACAGTCCCAGCCTTAGGCTTGTACTCACAACCAATCCAGCCTTGGTAGCCAATCTCATCCAACCAACGGAACAGGAACTGGTAGTTGATCTCGCCGGTACCTGGTTCGTTACGGCCAGGGTTGTCCGCCAACTGCACATGCTTGATCTTGTCCAGATGGCGCTTCAGCGTGCTTGCCACTTCGCCCTCCATCCGTTGCATGTGATAGATGTCGTACTGCACATACAGGTTGGACGCATCCACGTCGTTGATCAGATCCAGCGCCTGCTGCGTGCGGTTCAGGTAGAAGCCGGGAATATCGAACGTATTGATCGGCTCGATCAGCAGATCGATCTTCTCGGCCTTCAGCGCCTTCGCCGCAAACTTCAGGTTCTCCACCAGCGTCTTGCGTGCAGCGTCTTCGCTCACGCCTTCGGGGCGAATGCCTACCAGGCAGTTGAGCTGTTTCACGCCGAGCACCTTGGCGTACTTGATGGCTTCGCCCACGCCGTCCTGAAACTCGCTCACGCGATCGGGCAGGATGGCGATACCGCGCTCGCCGCCGTCCCAGTTGCCGGCCGGCAGGTTGTGCAGGACGAGGTCGAGCTGGAAGCGGTTCAGACGATCGGCAATCTGGTCTGCGTGGAACGCGTAGGGGAACAGGAATTCCACACCGCGAAAGCCCGCACGCGCGGCGGCTTCGAAGCGGTCAAGGAAGGCCTGCTCGTTGAAGAGCATGGTCAGGTTGGCTGCCAGCTTTGTCATGGTTTCTCCTTTTATCGGACGGTGAGGGAACGGCGGGTCGTCTTTATGCGGTGACGCCTTCGGCTTCCGTGAGGGTGTCTTCCAGGTCGAGCACGTCTTCAAACTCGACCACGTTGTCGATCTCGGTGCCCATCGCGATGTTGGTCACGCGCTCGAGAATCACTTCCACCATCACCGGCACCGAGAACTCGGCCATCAGCAGGCGGGCCTGCGCGAAGGCGGGTTCGATGTCTTCCGGCTTGAACACGCGGATCGCCTTGCAACCCAGGCCTTCCACCACCTTCACGTGGTCGACGCCGTAGCCGTTCAGCTCAGGAGCGTTGACGTTGTCGAAGGCGAGCTGGACGCAGTAGTCCATCTCGAAGTTGCGCTGCGCCTGGCGGATCAGGCCCAGGTACGAGTTGTTCACCACCACGTGGATGTACGGCACCTTGAACTGCGCGGCCACCGCCATCTCTTCGATCATGAACTGGAAGTCGTAGTCACCCGAGATGGCCACCACGTCGCTGTTGGGCGAGGCCACCTTCACGCCGATGGCGGCGGGAATCGTCCAGCCCAGCGGGCCTGCCTGGCCGCAGTTGATCCAGTGGCGCGGCTGGTTGACCGACAGGAACTGCGCAGCAGCGATCTGCGACAGGCCGATCGTGCTCACGTAACGCACGTCGCGCGGGAAGTACTGGTTCATCTCGCGGTACACGCGCTGCGGCTTGATGGGCACGTTGTCGAAGTCGGAGCGACGCAGCATCGTGCGCTTACGCTTCTGCACGTCGGCGTTCCAGCTCTTGCGGCACGGCAGCTTGCCGGCGGCCTTCAGCTCGCGGGCCACTTCAATGAACTTCTCCAGCGCAGCCTTGGCGTCCGAGACGATGCCCAGGTCGGGGCCGAACACGCGGCCGATCTGGGTCGGTTCGATATCGACGTGAATGAACTTGCGGCCCTTGGTGTAGACGTCGACGCTGCCCGTGTGGCGGTTGGCCCAGCGGTTGCCGATGCCGAACACGAAGTCCGAAGCGAGCAGCGTGGCGTTGCCGTAGCGGTGCGATGTTTGCAGGCCGACCATGCCGGCGTTGAGCGGGTGGTCGTCGGCCAGCACGCCCCAGCCCATCAGCGTCGGGACCACGGGCACGTTCACCAACTCGGCAAACTCGACCATCAGCTTGGCCGCATCAGCGTTGATCACGCCGCCGCCGCACACCAGCAGCGGGCGCTCGGCCTGGCACAGCATCTCGATGGCGCGCTCGGCTTGGGCACGCGTGGCCGCGGGCTTGTAGACCGGCAGCGGGCTGTACGTGTCGGGGTCGAATTCAATTTCGGCGACTTGCACGTCGAAGGGCAGGTCGATCAGCACCGGACCGGGGCGGCCCGAGCGCATCAGGTGGAAGGCTTGCTGGAACACGCGCGGCACCAGTGCCGGCTCGCGCACGGTGACGGCCCACTTCGTGACCGGCTTGGCGATCGACTCGATGTCGACGGCCTGGAAATCTTCCTTGTACAGACGGGCGCGGGGCGCCTGGCCGGTGATGCACAGGATGGGGATCGAGTCTGCCCAGGCCGAGTACAGGCCGGTAATCATGTCGGTGCCGGCCGGCCCCGACGTGCCGATGCACACGCCGATGTTGCCGGGTTCGGCACGGGTGTAGCCCTCGGCCATGTGCGAGGCGCCTTCAACGTGGCGGGCCAGCACGTGGTCAATGTTGCCGGCGCGGCGCAGCGCCGAGTACAACGGGTTGATGGCGGCACCAGGCACGCCGAAGGCGGTGGTGATGCCTTCTTTTTCCATCACCGCAACTGCGGCATCAATCGCTCTCATCTTCGGCATGGGGTGTCTCCAGGAAGGGGAAGGTGGGAATCCGTTGGAGCTGATCCTATTCCCGCATGCCGATATGGATAAACGCAGCTTTCGTCAGTTGATTGCTAACTCTGAATACCGAATGGTTTTGCGTACCGCACCAATTCCCCGGCAACTAATACGCCGAAGAAGCTTGTATTGAAGCCGTTTCAAGCTGCTTTTGTGCGGCGCAAAAGAATGGCGCAACGCGCTCGTATCGATCACATCGTTGTCCACCATTTTTGCCATTCGTCACAGGTGATATGCGCCAGAAAGCTGCAATCCAGGTACGGAATGCTCACTAAAATGGTCAGACATTGCGAACTGGAATGATGGAATGGACAAGCTCAAGCAGATCGAAGCGTTCATCGCCGTGGTGGAACACGGCAGCATGGCCGCCGCCGCGCTCACGCAGGATGTGACGCCCGTCATGATCGGCCGCCGCATCAACGCGCTGGAAGCCCGCCTGGGCGTGAAGCTCCTGCACCGGTCGACCCGCCGCATTGCGGTGACGGAGCAGGGCGCGGTGTTCATGGAACAGTGCAAAAAGGCGCTGGGCGAGCTGGACCGCGCAGAGCTGCTGGTTGCCGAGGGCCGCCACAAGGCGACCGGGCACCTGATCGTCTCGGCGCCGGCTGCCTTCGGCCGCAAGCACGTCGCCCCGCACGCGCCGGACTTCCTGCGCGCCAACCCCGACGTGCGCATCTCCTTCAACCTGACCGACCGCGTGGTCGACCTCGTGCGCGAAGGCTACGACGTGGGCATCCGTATTGGCGGCGCGATCGATCCGAACTTCGTGGCGATCCGCCTGGCGTCGAACAAGCGCGTGGTGTGCGGCACGCCTGCGTACTTCGCCAAGCACGGCGTGCCTCGCACGCTGGATGATCTCGAGCGCCATAACTGCCTCGCCTTCAACCTGCAGGGTGGGCAGCAGCGCGGCTGGTATTTCCAGCAGAACGGTAAGGCCGTCACCGTGAAGGTGAACGGCAATCTCGACTGCAACGATGGTGAACTGCTGCACCGCTGGATGGGCGAAGGCCTAGGCCTGGGGTGGCGCTCAACGTGGGAGATTCAGCCCGAGCTGGAATCCGGCGCGCTGATGACCGTGCTGGACGACTACGCGCTGCCCGACTACGACATCCTCGCCGTGTACCCGCAGCAGCGGCCGGTGCCGGCAAAGATCCGGTTCTTTATCGAACACCTGAAGACGGTGTATGGCCAAGCGGGGTATTGGTCGCGAACGAGTTGAGCGTGCGGAAATGGATGACGGTTCCTAAACTTGTCATCAGATGCTTCGCGGGTGGCGCGCTCAATGCCGGAGACTGAAGATGCTACACAGAACTGCAGTTGTCGGCGCTCTCATGCTCAGCACTTCCGCCCTGGCGTGCGATCTGACCGGGCTTGAGCACCCGCTGGTGTTCTCGCCCGGCGAGTCTGCGCTGCCGACCGCCGAAATCCTGAAACTGGCGGAATGGGATTCGCAGCTCAAAGAAGATTTCCGCAGCGGCGGCAAGTACCGGGTGCGCTTGCGGGAGGCGTCCGAGCCTGCTCCCGACCCAGAGCTGGCAGTGCTGCGGCTCAGAAGCATCCAGGCCGTGCTGGACGCTGTCGGAATCGAGGGCGACAAAGTCGAGTCGTCCGAAGCCGATACGCATCTACGTGCCGTGGAACGCGAGGGTGTCGCTCCCAAAATGCCGACAGCCGCCTACGTAGTTTTCCAACCGGACTGCCAGAACCCGTGTTGCCCGGGCTCCGCGCCCGCCTCTCCGCTCGCTCCCGAGCGATAAGCGCTAGGTAATCGCCACGCGCCCCTGCGTCAAATCCCGCAACGCGACGCGTGCTGCAGCCTCATCCGTCACCGGCAACCGTACGGTAAGCGTGACGCCCACATCGTAGGCAGCATCGAGTAGCGCATACCCGCCATCATCGATCCAGCGGCGGATGCGCGCCTCATCGGCGTAATCGGTGGCGAGGGTGAGCGTGGTGCTGGCGATGCGCTCCACGCGTTCGGCGTGCATGAGCGCGGTGGCAATGGCATCCGTGTAGGCGCGCACAAGACCGCCGGCGCCGAGCTTGACCCCGCCAAAGTAACGCACCACGGCGCCCAGCGTGCCGTCCAGATCGTGATGGCGCAGCACTTCAAGAATGGGGCGGCCTGCCGTGCCGGAGGGCTCGCCGTCATCGGACATGCCTGACTGGCCGCCCGCCAGGAGCGCCCAGCAGACGTGCGTGGCAGCGGGGTGTTCGGCGCGCAGGCGTGCAATGACGTCCATGGCGGCGGCCCGGTCTTCAACCGGCACGGCCAACCCGATAAAGCGGCTCTTCTTGATTTCCAGCTCGGCAGAAACCGGCGCGCGCAGCGTGTACGTCGGCACGCGCGGTCAGGCGAGGAGGGCGGCTACGAGATCCGTCGCCCGGCCGCCCGGCGATTCGAACTTGAGCGACGCCTCGGTGTGCGCCATGTGCTCTTCCATCAGTGCGATGGCGCCTTCCACGTCACCGCGCTTGGCGGCGTCCAGGAAAGCAGTGTGTTCGTCGGACGAACGCACGGCGTCGTACGTCGACTGGTACATCATCGTGATCACCGAGCTGCGGGCGGAAAGCTCATACAGCATCTCCTTGAGCACGCTGTTCCCGACCACGTCGGCCATCAAAAGATGAAAGTCGGCCATCAGGCGATTGCGGCGCGGGACGTCAGACAAGTCGCCGCTTGCCGCCACCTTGTGTTCTTCGGCCAGGTGCTTCTCCAGCCGCTTGTAATCGGCGGGGGTCGCTTTGGCGATGAACTCGCGCACCAGCGCCACTTCCAGCACGCGGCGCACGGCAAACACTTCGCGCGCCTCGGTCTCATCCGGCTTGGCGACGAATGCACCGCGATCCGGCTCCATGCGGATCAGCTTGTCCTTGGCCAGCATCAGCAGCGCTGCGCGAATCTTCGTGCGGCTGACGTGGTAGACCCGCGCCAGCGCCTCTTCGCGCAGCTTGGTGCCCGGCGGCAGCCGATGCGCGACGATCGCCTGGGCGATGTCATCGGCAATGCCTTCGGAGGAGATGTCGGCGGCGGTGGTTTCGGTCATGGCGCCGATTTTACCGCCGTCCGACAGTAGCGCCGCTTCAGGCATGCGGCAGCGTGTGGGCGGCCGCGGCCACACCGTGGCTGTGCGCAATCGCTTCGCCTTCTTCGGTGATGTCGATCTTGCCGTCGAGCACCGCATTGGCGCGCACGCGGTCGATGTCCTTTTCCCACGCTGCGATGACGACGGTGGCGACGCAGTTGCCGATCAGGTTGCCCAGCGCACGGGCAATGCCGATGAACCAGTCGACGGAGAGCACCAGCACCAGGCCGATCGCCGGAATGGCCGGAATGACCGACAGTGTGGCCGCCAGAATCACGATCGCCGAACCCGGAATACCGTGCGCGCCCTTGGAAGTGACGAGCGCCACGCCCAGGATCAGCAGCAGATCCTGCAGCGCCAGCGGCGTGTTGGTTGCCTGTGCGATGAACACGGCCGCCAGCGTCAGGTAGATCGAAAACGCATCGAGGTTGAATGAGTAGCCGGTCGGGATGACCAGGCCGACCACCGAGCGCTTGATGCCCATCTTCTCCAGCTTGTTCATGATGGACGGCAGCACCGCGTCGGACGAAGCCGTGCCCAGCACCACCAGCAGTTCAGCGCGCAGGAAGCGGATCAGCTTGAAGATGTTGAAGCCCGCCAGGCGCAGGATGGTGCCGAGCACGACGAACACGAACAGCGCCACTGCGACATAGAACAGCAGCACCAGGAAGCCAAGCTGCTTGAGCGAGCCCGCGCCGTACTTGCCGACGGTAAAGGCCACCGCGCCCAGCACGCCCAGCGGTGCCAGACGGATGATCACGGCCATCATGCGGAACAGCACATGCGAGAGCTGATCGATCAGGTTGACCAGCGGCTTGGTCCGCTCACCCAGCAACGACAGCGAGCAGCCGAACAGGATCGATACCAGCAGCACCTGCAGGATGTCGCCCTTCACAAAACCGCTGACGAACGTATCGGGAATCAGTTTGAGGAAGAACGCTGCAACGCCGGTCGATTCCACCTGCTTGGCGGTCGTCATGTACGACGCCATGGCTGCCGGATCGAGCGTCTTCGGATCCACATTCATGCCGTGGCCCGGCCCGAACAGATAGGCCAGCGCAATGCCCAGTGCCAGCGCAATCGTCGTGACGATTTCAAAGTAGATGACGGCCTTGCCGCCTACGCGCCCAACCTTCTTCAGCTCGCCGGCGCCGCAGATGCCCACCACCACCACCGAGAACACGATCGGCGCGATCAGCATCTTGATCAGCTTCAGAAAACCATCGCCAAGCGGCTGCAGTTTCTGCGCAAACTCCGGCGCCCAGATGCCCAGCGCGATGCCCACCGCCAGGGCAATCAAAACCTGCCCGAACAACGGGCGCGTAAAGCGTTGCATGGTGAATCCTCCTTTGGATTACTGGTGTCTCAAGCCGTGCCCAATCGTCTAATTCAGTTGGTTGCGATTGTCGTCACGGCCTTGTTTCGCTCGCTGCGTCGCAACAAATTGTCGCGATGAATTGTTGAGCGTTGACGGCATCATAGGCGATCCAATTTTTGTATGCAATTTTTGAATTCACATGCTAGGATCGACTCATGCAGTCCCGCGAAGCCTTGTGCTTCCGCCATCTACGCTGCACTTCCGGCGTTCCCATCGCTACAGTTTCGAGTGTTCTTACTCGCTGTTTTTGTTCGATGGGGCGGCCGTATAACATCCAGAGACAAATACCAAGGAGTTCCACATGGCGATGCCCACGCTCGATCCGAACGCGCCGGATTTCACGCGCCGATATCCGAACCTGGCGGACCCCCGCCTTGGCGCAGAGGCCACGTTCGCGACCGACGAATTCTTCGCGCCGAAAGACCGCATGCTCAACCCCGAGCCGGCGGTCTTCATTCCGGGCAAGTACGACGACCACGGCAAGTGGATGGATGGCTGGGAAACGCGCCGTCGCCGCAACGGTGGCTATGACCACTGCATCGTCCGCCTGGCCCGCCCGGGCGTCGTGAAAGGTGTGGATATCGACACCAGCCACTTCACCGGCAACTTCCCTCCGGCCGCTTCCATTGAAGCCGCTTATCTGCCGGATGGCGAGCCGACCGAAGCCACGCAGTGGACCGAAATCGTTCCGTCGACGACGCTGCAAGGCAACAGCCACGCCTACGTGGCCGTGACGAGCACGCAAGCCTTCACGCACCTGCGCGTGAACATCTTCCCGGACGGCGGCATCGCGCGCCTGCGCGTGTACGGCCAGCCGCAAGTCGACTGGAAGGGTGCTGATCGCACCAAGCTGTTCGACCTGGCCGCCATGGAAAACGGCGCCTATGTGGTCGAAGCCAACAACGAACACTTCGGGCCGGCCTCGCGCATGCTGATGCCAGGCCGTGGCGTGAACATGGGCGACGGCTGGGAAACGCGCCGGCGCCGCGAACCGGGCAACGACTGGTGCGTGATCGCCCTGGCCAACCCGGGCCGCATCCGCAAGATCGAAGTCGACACCGCGCACTTCAAGGGCAACTTTGCTGATCGCGTTTCCATCCAGGCCGCGCGCGTGGTGGGCGGCACTGACAGCTCGCTGAAGACGCAAGCGATGTTCTGGCAGACGCTGCTGCCCGAGCAAAAGCTGCAAATGGATCTGCAGCACTACTACGAAGCGGAAATCGCCGACCTCGGCATCGTGACGCACGTGCGTTTCAACATGTTCCCGGATGGCGGTGTGTCGCGTCTGCGCCTGTGGGGGGTGCTCGAATGAGCCAAGAGACCGCCGCACGCGTTGCGCTGACCATCGAGCCGCTCACGCGCGAAGCTTTTGCGCCGTTCGGCGATGTGATCGAGCTGGAAGGGGCCAAGCAATTTCCCATCAACCAGGGCACGACCACCCGCTTTCATGACCTCGCCAACGTGGATGTGGGCGAGGGCGGCCGCGCGCTGATCAGCCTGTTCCGTGGCCAGCCGCGCACGCTGCCGTTCGAGGTCAAGATGCTGGAGCGCCATCCGCGTGGAAGCCAGGCGTTCATCCCGCAGAACGACAAGCCGTATCTGGTGGTTGTGGCGCCGGCAGGCGAGCTGGACCCGTCCAAGTTGCGCGCGTTCGTCTCGCGTGGCTGGCAAGGCGTGAACTACGCGCGCGGCGTGTGGCATCACCCGCTGCTGGCCCTGGGCGAGGTGAGCGATTTCCTCGTCGTCGACCGTGGTGGCGAAGGCCACAACTGCGACGAGCAAGACCTGGCCGAATCGGTGTGGTTGACCGCCGACGCCATGCAGGCCGCGCAGTAAGCATCGCGTCATCCGCGCCAATCCTGAGCCCCCGCACAACGGGGGCTCAGTCACTTTCAATCTCCGTCCCACTACAAGCAGGGAGACATCGACATGACCCAGGCTCAACTCGCCACCCCCGGCATCGATGCGGACATCCGCGCGTTTGTCGAGGCCGCGCACGCGCAGCAGATTGATTTCCTGCGTGAGCTGGTGAAGGTGCCGTCGGACAACCCGTCCGGCGATTGCGCACCGCATGCCGCGCGCGCCAAGGCGTTGCTGGAGGCGCTGGGCCTGACGGTCGAGGCGCATGCCGTGCCGCAGGCGCAGGTACGCGCCGCCGGCATGGTCAGCGCCACCAACCTGATCGTGCGCCACACGTTCGGCAGCGGCGGCCCCACGGTCGCCATGAACGCACACGGCGATGTCGTTCCGCCCGGCCTGGGCTGGACGCACGACCCGTACGGTGGCGAGATCGTCGAGACCGAACACGGCCCGACCATGTTCGGCCGCGGCGTGGCGGTGTCCAAGTCGGACTTTGCAACCTACACGTGGGCGCTGCTCGCGCTGATCGAGGCTGAGAAGCGTGGCGCGAAGCTCAACGGCACGGTCGAACTGCACTTCACATACGACGAAGAAACCGGCGGCGACATCGGCCCGAAGTGGCTGCTGGATCAAGGCCTGAGCAAGCCCGATTACGCGATCTCGGCGGGTTTTGCGTATGGCATCACCTCGGCGCACAACGGCTGCCTGCACGTGCAGGTGACGGTGCGCGGCAAGCAGGCGCACGCCGCCATGCCGCATACGGGCATCGACGCCATCGAGGCGGCCACACATATCCTGCAGGCCGTATATGCATATCGCGCGGAACTCGCGACGCGCAAATCCGCCGTGCCGGGCATCGACCACGCAACGCTCAACGTCGGGTTGATCCAGGGTGGCATCAACACCAACGTGGTGCCCGATCTGGTGACGTTCCGCATTGACCGCCGGATGATTCCTGAAGAAGCCGGGCGCGATGCAGAAGGCGAACTGCGCGCAGTGATCGAGCGCGCGGCGGCAGAACGACCGGGGATCGAGGTTTCGATCGAACGCATTCTGCTGGCAGAGCCGCTTGCTGAGCTGCCGGGCGTGGAAGCGCTGATTGGCGCGCTACGGCGGCATGCGTTGGCCGTGTTTGGCGGGGATGTGCCGGTGCACGGCGTGCCGCTGTATACCGATGCCCGGCATTACACGGCGCATGGCGTGCCGACGGTACTGTATGGCGCGGGACCGCGGACATTGATGGAAGCGCGTGGGCACAACACGGATGAAAACCTCCGGTTGAATGATCTGCGGGGCGCGACTGTGGTGGTGGGGTGCGCTGTGGGGGAGTTGTTGGGTGGGTGATTGTTGTTTTGTTTTTGCCTTGGTGGTCCATCCCCTTTTCGTTCCCTGCCGGGACCGACTCACTTTTCTTTGTCTTCCAAAGAAAAGTAAGCAAAAGAAAGGCGCGCCCGAGATGGCGACATCCCCTTGAATTTGTGTGACCGTGCGGGGAAGGAGGCAAACTCGCTTCGCTCAAACAGGCCTCCTTCCTTTATCCGCCCGCTCACAAAAATTCAAGGCGCCATCAAGGGCTCAACGTCAAAAGAGAAAGGCCAACCCATCGCGCGGTTGGCCTTTGTCGTTTGGGCTGGCGCTGAGATGGTTTGGCCTTTGACTTTCCTGCCTTAGATGGCGCCTTGAATTTCTGTTGCAGGGAGGAAAAAGGAAGGGAAACTGTTTGAGCGCAGCGAGTTTTTCCCTTCCCCTCCCTGCGACATAAATTCAAGGAATCTTTCGCCATCTCAGGCGCGCATTTCTTTTGCTTACTTTCTTTGGGCAAGACCAAAGAAAGTGGGTCAGCCCCGGCAGGGGATGAAACAAGGGATGCACCACAAAAACAAAAAGCACGAATCCCCCCAACACCAACCACGAAACCAGCCACCAAGCGCCAGCCCTTAAGATTGCAGCACGTTCCATCAAGCCAACAAGAGGGCCTAGAGCCCAAAACCCATGCAGATCTACCACAACCCCCGCTGCTCCAAATCCCGCGCCGCCCTCGAACAAGCGCAATCCTTTACCGCAAAAAACGGAGAACAACTCGACGTCATCGAATACCTGACGACGCCACCCACGCTGGCTGACCTCAAGAAGCTCGCAGCGCAACTCGACACACCGCTGCGTAGCCTGATCCGCGAGAACGAAGACGAGTACGCGCAGCTCAATCTGGCCGATGCCTCGGACGACGCGCTGCTCAAGGCCATCGCAGCACATCCGAAGCTGCTGCAGCGTCCGGTGCTCGTTCGCAACGGCCGCGCCACCATCGGTCGCACGCCCGAGGCGCTCGACGCGTTTCTGAAGTAATTCACCACGGCCCACAAAGTTGAACGGCCTGCCGATTTCCATCGGACAGGCCGTTCAGGGGTGGCCGTATCTCGCTTTGCGCGAGGGCCGGGGCTGCGTCCGTCAAGACGCGCAAGGGCACCGGTTTATTCCAGGCCCATCCATCGGGCCATTTCTGACCCGAAGCCAACTGCCAGCAGGGCGGCAAGCACCACTGCCAGCGCCGCCGCGGTCGAGACCATGGCGACTTTCATGACGTCTGCGTCGTGGTGTGCGTTGCTGTGCGTGTGATGCAGATGCTGCGCACGCATGCTCAACGGAACCGCCTTCGCAGATGATTTGCGATGCCAATGCAAGCGCTCCGTCATCGCTCGC
The DNA here is from genome assembly GCF_000607165.1 of Ralstonia pickettii. Taxonomy (GTDB): domain Bacteria; phylum Pseudomonadota; class Gammaproteobacteria; order Burkholderiales; family Burkholderiaceae; genus Ralstonia; species Ralstonia holmesii. The sequence continues at coordinate 505,232 of NZ_JFZG01000008.1, forward strand.
AAGTGTTGCGTGTCAAACGCGTCACGGGAAAATCGCATCGCGGTACCTCCCCGTTGTTGGCTGATAGCCGACGCCGGCACGCACCGGCGTCGGGGGCACGTGCGGCCCGAAAACGATACGGCAAGCAAATGGCGTATGCGAGTGGCTTTGCTTGTCGGCGCCGGGTGGCGCAGTCGTCTGGTCGCTCGCACAAGCCCAGCGTAGACGGGGGTTTGCGGCGCCGCAAGTTGCGTTGCGGCATGGTGCGCGCATCACGCGGGCAAGAGGCAAACCGCGTGCGGGTCTTCGCCAACTGCGTGATGTGCGCGGCGCTCAATCCTGAGCAGATTGGTGGGGCATTTGTGCGGCGGCGCGCTCGGCTTCGCGCTTGCGCAGTTCGGCCAGCATGTTGCAGAAGAGCGTGCCTTGCTCCTTTGCGTCATCCAGCGCGATATGCGTATGGGGCAGCGGGTCGTGCCAGTGCTCGGGAAAAGCCGCTTTGACGTTGCGCCGATACGGCATGCCCGTGAGCGCAAAGGCCAGCGTCTTGATGTCGAGCGCCGCCCAGCCAAACGGCGAGCGCCCGGCAAAACGCATCATGTACCAGAACATGAACGTGAAATCGAAGCCGGCTGGAAACGCCACGAACACGGGCTTGCCGGGCAGACTCTCGACCCATTCCACGTAACGCGGCAGGGCCACCTCGGGCGCTTCGAGGTTGGCGCGGCACGCAGTCCACGCCTCGGGCTGCGTTTTCCACCATTGCATCTGGATCGGATGGCCTTCGGCGCCGGGCAGCGTTTGCAGGTTCGCTTCAAACGTGCCGACGAGCGTCTTGTCGGCCAGGTACGCCGCGCTGGCGAAGCTCAGCATCGAATGCGGGCCGGGGATGGGGCCGTCGGCCTCGATGTCGGTGCTGACGTAGATTTCGGGCCGCGTGTCGGGCGGTTGGTTGCCGCGCTTGCGGCGGGGCTTGTCCGCCGGCGCAGCGGGCGCGCTGTCGGCGAAGGGGTCGTCGCTCTCGTTGGCGCTGTCCTTGGCGCTGTCGTTGGTGGTCCCGCTCATGCTGAGCCTTCGTTGGCAAACAGGCGATCGGCGACGTACGGGTTGCTGGCACGCTCCTCACCAAAAGTCGAGACTGGTCCATGGCCCGGCACAAACGTGACGTCGTCGCCGAGCGGCCAGAGCTTGGTGCGGATCGCGTTGATCAGGTCTGCATGGTTGCCGCGCGGGAAATCCGTGCGGCCGATCGACCCCGCGAACAGCACGTCGCCAACGATGGCAACGCGATCTTCCGCGCTGAAGAACACCACGTGACCGGGTGTGTGGCCAGGGCAGTGGAACACCTGCAGCGTGCGGCCGGCGGCTTCCACGGTGTCGCCGTCTTCCAGCCAGCGGTCGGGCACGAACGCCTTGGCGGGCGGGAACCCAAAGCGCTGGCTCTGCATCGGCAGCTGATCGATCCAGAACGCCTCATCCTTCTGCGGCCCTTCGATGGGCACGCCAAGCTGCGTGCGCAGGGCATCGGCGGCGGCGCAGTGGTCGACGTGGCCATGCGTGAGCAGGATTTTTTCGATGCGCGCGCCGTGCTGCTGGGCGGCGGCCAGGATGCGTTCGATATCGCCGCCCGGATCGGTGACGGCGGCAGCACCATCGTCGCCAATCAGCAGCGTGCAGTTCTGTTCAAACGGCGTAACGGGGACGACAACGACTTTCATGTGATCTTGTGTGCGCATTTGCACATGGCAGGGATAACCCGATTGTATCGGCCCGAGCCCGCGCCAGCACTGGGCTCGCGGGGTGTGCTGTTACATCAGAAAGAAAATATTACAAAATTGATGTGAGATGACAGCATGATGGGATCGTTTTAATAGGAAATGTAAATAATCGATCGAAGCATGCATGTTAGACTCGCGGCCATGCTTAAGTTGACCCCCCTCAATTCCAGCCGTTCGGCCGGCCGCACGCTGCGTGCCTGGCTGACGCATGGCACCGCGCTGCTGGTGCTGGCGGGCTGTGCCGCCATTCCTGGCGAGCCGCCCGTGGGTGGGCAATCCGGTCTCCAGGCCAGCAAGCCTGCAGCGCCCGCGCTGAAGGTTGCCGACCCGCGCGACAACCCCGATGCCTGGGGCACGCTGTCGTTCCGTGGCGTGCCGGATTCGAGCAGCCTCAAGCTCGACGAGAACACCGATACGAGCCCCGGCCTGCGCGCCGACCTCGGCACGTTCGAACAGCGCGGCCTGGCCTCCTGGTACGGCCGCGGCTTCCACGGCCGCCGCACCGCCAGCGGCGAGCGCTTCAACATGAACGCCTTCACGGTGGCGCATCCGTCGCTGCCGCTACAGAGCTGGGTGCTGGTGCGTAACCTCGCCAACGACCGCGTGGTCGTAGCCAAGGTGACGGATCGCGGCCCGTACTATGGCAAGCGCATCCTCGACATGTCGTATGCCGCAGCCAAGCGACTCGACTTCGTCAAGCGCGGTTCGACGCAGGTGGAAATCCGCCGCCTGTCGCGCGCTGAAGTCGAAGCGCTGCGTCCTGAGCTGACGCAAACCGATGTCGCCAGCAACGATGGCGATGCCGATGTGGGCGGTGACGAGCCCGCACCGGTCAAGAAGAAGGCGATCAAGCGTCGCGCCAAGCGCCGCTGAGCCGCTGAATCAACCGCCTTCCTGCCTCAGTCCTTCCCTTCGTTTTTCAGCGCCAGCGCGCTCTGATACAGCGTGTCGACCGACGCGCCCGTAATCGCGCCCGCCAGCTTGGCAGCGCGCTTGGCGGGCAGCTCGGCCAACAGCAGACGCAACACCTGATCCGCCGCCATCGCGGTCGGTGCCGCGTCCTGCGCGCCTGCGCCTTCCACCACCAACACGAATTCGCCCTTGCCGTGCGTGGCATCGGCGGCAAGCCATGCAGGTGCCTGCGCAGCAGGCAGCACGACGATCTGCTCAAACAGCTTGGTCAACTCGCGCCCGATCAGGATGCGTCGCGCGGGCAAGTGCTCGGCCAACGCGGCGAGTGTGGCCTCAATGCGATGCGGTGCCTCGTACAGAACCCATGCCGGCCCGTGCGCCGCCCATTGGCGGATGGCCGCATCGCGTTGCCCGGCCTTGGGCGGCAGGAAGCCGACAAAGGTGAACTGCCCCTCCGACGTGTCCAGCAATTCGCCCGCGGCGGAAAGCGCCGTCACCGCGGCGCTGGCGCCCGGCAGCGGAATCACGCGCTGGCCCGCCGCGCGCACCGCCTCGACAATGCGCGAGCCCGGGTCCGATACGCCGGGCGTGCCCGCATCGGACACATAGGCGATGCGCTCGCCCTGCGCCAAGCGCGCGACGATGCGTGCAGCGGCTTCTCGCTCGTTGTGCTGGTGCGCCGCGAGCATCGGTCGCGACAGCCCCAGCCGATTGAGCAGTTGCCCGGTGTTGCGCGTGTCTTCGCAGGCCACCGCGTCGACGAGGCCCAGCACGTAGCGCGCCCGCAGCGACACATCGGCAGCGTTCCCGATGGGGGTGGCCACCACATATAATGCGCCGGCGGGATAGTGCTGGTCATGCGCCAGCAGGGTCCAGTCAGGATCACTCACGAGAACTTCTCTCAGTTTGGGCCTGTCTTCATATAAAACGTACGCGCGTTGACCCAAGCCGGGGTCAGATACGCGAAGGGTACCGCCGCAAAGGGTTATTCCCTTTGCAAGGTGCCCGACAAAGTAGATGGCCCCGGCTTGGGTCAACCCGGAGGGCAAGGGGAATTTGGGTTACACGGCGTTGTTGCAGCCGGCTTGCTTGGAACGACCAAGCGGCGCCGGCCGCGCCGAGCCCTGCGGCCCAGATTCCCCTTGCGCGCGCACGTTTCATATGAAGACAGGCCTTAGGTTTAAACCGCACATGCATGCGCCGCAGACCATCACAGCCGCCACCGGTGAAGCCGGTGAAGACCGTGCGCTGCGCTACCTGCAGGCGCGCGGGCTGGCGGTGGTCAGCCGCAATTATCGCTGCAAGGGCGGTGAGATCGATCTGGTGATGCGCGATGCGGCCGGCGCGCTCGTGTTTGTCGAGGTGCGTGCCCGCGTGGCGCGCTCCGCGCAGCGTTTTGGCGGGGCGGCCGCGAGCGTCACGCCCGCCAAGCAGCGTCGCCTGATTGCTGCGGCCGAAGATTTTCTCGCGCGGCAGGCTGAAGACGTGCCCGCCTGCCGTTTTGACGTTATCGCCATCGATGGTGCGCGTATCGAATGGATGCGCGATGCCTTCGGTGCCGACGCCTAAACCTCGCATGAACCTCGCTCTTCTTTCTTCCGGACTTCATTCAAGGACAGCATGAAACTCTCGTCGCCTACGTTTGCCCGCTTCCGTCACACGGTCAAGCGCACCGCCGTGCTGGCCGCTCTGGCCGGCATTACCGCAACGCAGTTGACCGCCTGCTTCCCGCTGTTTGCCGGCGCCGTGGCCGGCGGCGTGGCGCTCGCGACCGACCGCCGCCCGACCGCCACCCAGACCATCGACCGCGGCCTGCAGATGGAAGCCGAGAACACGCTGATCTCGCGCTACGACGGCCGTGCCCACGTGAACGTGACGGTCTACAACCGCAAGGTCCTGCTGACCGGCGAGGCCGGCACCGAGCAGACCAAGCAGGAGATCGGCCAATACGCACAGAAGCTGCAGAACGCGCGTGAGGTCGTCAACGAGATCGTGGTGACGCCGGTGTCGAGCACCTTCGGCTCGCGCACCAACGATACGTACATCACCACCAAGGTGAAGAGCGTGCTGGCCGGCACGGAAGGCGTGCCCTGGAACTCCATCAAGGTGACGACCGAAGCACAGACCGTCTTCCTGATGGGCGTGGTAACCGAGGCCGAAGGCAACAAGGCCACCGAAGCCGTGCGCACGGTGGGCGGCGTGAACAAGGTCGTCAAGGTGTTCGACTACGTGAGCGAAGACGAGCGCAAGCGCCTGGACGCCAATGCCACGTCGACCAACGCGTCGACGGCGCCTGATGCGTCGCAAGGCACCCCGGCGCCGGCGCAAGGTACGCCGACGGCCACGCAGGCCCCGGCACCCGTCACATCGGCCTCGCCTGGCGTGACCGTGTCGCCGACCAACTCGCCGGCGCTGCCGCCGGGCAAGCAATTGCCGTAAGCCACGTCCGCAACATCGCCTCGCAAGGAACGCAGCCACCGTGCTGCGTTTTTTGTTGGCTGCGCGCATCACAGGGCACATGGCAGGCCGTGCGTGTTAGCGTATGACGCTTCCGCGACTTCGCAGCCCCCCGATGCCCGTCGTCCACCGCCTTGCCACCGCAGCATTGCTTGCGACGCTGCTTACTGCCCCTGTGCCCGATATGGCCCATGCGGCTGATCGCCCGCCCACCAATCTGCAAGCCCGCACCTGGGCCGCCACGTGCGCAAGCTGCCATCACGCCGATACCGCGCCCGGTGCCAAGCTCCCTGCGCAGACGTTGCTACCGCTCGCAGGCCGCTCGCAGGCCGAGCTGATCGACGCGATGCAGGCATTCCGCAACGGCACGCGTCCGGCCACGGTGATGGGCCAGATCGCTCGCGGTTACGACGATGCGCAGATCGTTGCCATTGCCGGCTGGCTGTCGCGCCAATCGCAGGAGGCGCCATGAGTGAATCGCTGCGCAAGGATCGACGCGCAGTCTTGCGCGCGCTTGGGGTGTCCGCGCTGGCCGGGCCGCTGGCCGCATGTGCATCGCTGTCGGGTGTGCGCAATGCGCGCGTTGTAGTGGTTGGCGGCGGGTATGGCGGTGCGACGGCAGCCAAGTATGTGCGCGTGTTTTCCGGTGGCCATGTCGACGTGACGCTGGTTGAGCCGAACGCCGCGTTCGTCTCGTGCCCGCTGTCGAATCTCGTGCTGTCGGGCGACCGCGACATGGCTTCGATCACCGTGCCGTATGACGCGCTGGTTGAGCGCCACGGCGTGCGGTGGGTGCGCGATCGCGTATCGGCCATCGACCTTGGCGCAAAGCAGGTGCGGCTGACCGGCGGCGGCACGCTCGATTACGACCGGCTGATCCTCTCCCCCGGTATCGACTTCGTGCCGGGAGCAATCCCGGGTCTCGCCAATGCGGGCACTGCCGCGCAGGCGCCGCACGCATGGAAGGCCGGCATGCAGACGCTGGCGTTGCGCCATCGGCTCGAAGCCATGCCCAACGGCGGCACGGTGGCGATCAGCATTCCGCTGGCGCCGTACCGCTGCCCGCCCGCGCCATACGAGCGCGCGTGCCTGATCGCCCATTGGCTGCAGCGCGCCAAGCCGGATTCGCGCGTGCTCATCCTCGATGCCAACGACGACGTCACCTCCAAAGGTGCGCTGTTCAAGCGCGTGTGGGCCGAACGTTATCCACAGCACATTGAATATCGCCCGCAATACAACGCCGTCGACATCGATGCCACGGGCCGCGTGCTCAAGTTCGATGTTCAAGACGACGTGCAGGCCGATGTCGTCAACCTGATCCCGCCGCAGCGTGCCGGCGCGATTGCCGTGCAAGCCGGGTTGGCGACGGCCAACGGGCGCTGGTGCGAGGTGGACTTCCTCTCGTTCGAATCGAAGGTGGCGCCGGGCGTGCATGTGATTGGCGATGCCATCCAGACCGCGCCGCTGATGCCCAAGTCGGGCCACATGGCCAACCAGCACGGCAAGGTGGCCGCCGCCGCCGTGGTCGCGATGCTGGCCGGCCACGCGCCCGATGCATCACCGCTGTACACCAACACCTGTTACAGCTTTGCCACCCCGGAAGAGGCGATGCACGTGGCGACCGTGCACCGCTACGACGCGGCGGAGCACACCATGGTGACCGTGCCCGGCGCCGGCGGGCTTTCCGAGGCGCCTTCCGCAGCGGAGGGCAAGCTGGCGCAGGGCTGGAGCCGCGCCATCTGGTCGGACGTGCTCGGTTGAATGTGAGGCTGAAGGTGACGCAGAAGGTGAGGCCCCGGGCACAAACAATGCGCAAGATTGTGCAAGTCGTGTAAGCGGCCCGCGCCTACAGTGCGTCATCTGGCCGCACGGGCGGCCGTCCGAACCTTCCGATCATCATGTCTCCCAAGGATCTGCTGCTGGCCCTGACCGTTGTGCTGGTGTGGGGCGTCAACTTCGTCGTCATCAAGGTGGGCCTGCATGGCGTGCCGCCTATGCTCCTGGGTGCGCTGCGCTTTGCGCTGGTCGCGTTTCCGGCCGTGCTGTTCGTGCCACGCCCCAAGATCGCGCTCAAGTGGCTGGTCGCCTATGGCGCCACGATCAGCTTCGGGCAGTTCGCGTTCCTGTTCTCCGCCATGTATGTGGGCATGCCGGCGGGGCTGGCCTCGCTGGTGCTGCAATCGCAGGCGTTCTTTACGCTGACGATTGCCGCCATCGTGCTGCGCGAGCCGATCCGCTGGTTCCATCTGGCGGGCATGGCGGTGGCGGCGGGCGGGCTGGCGATCATCGGCATGGCGGGTGGCGGCTCGGTCACGGGCATGACCACCGCCGGTTTCCTGCTGACGCTGTGCGCGGCGTTTTCGTGGGCCAGCGGCAACATCGTCACCAAGCGGATCGGGCCAGTGAACGTGGTGAGCCTGGTGGTGTGGGGCGCCGCCATCCCGCCGATTCCGTTCTTCCTGCTGTCGTACTGGCTGGAGGGGCCGGAGCAGATTGCGCATAGCCTGGCGAACATCAGTGGGTCGAGCATCGGCGCGATCGTCTACCTGTCTTTTGGTGCCACCATCTTCGGCTACAGCCTGTGGAGCCGCCTGCTGGCGCGCTACGCAGCCAGCCAGGTCGCGCCGCTCACGCTGCTGGTGCCGGTGGTGGGGCTGGTGTCTGCCGCCGTGCTGCTGGGCGAGCGCCTCGTGCCCGCCCAATGGCTGGGCGGTGCGGTGGTGATGGCCGGGCTGCTGCTCAACGTATTTGGCGGCCGGCTGGCGGCGCGGCGGGCGATGGCCTGACGCCGCACCCCATCAGCAGCAAGCGCCCGGGCCGAAAGGTACCGGGCGTTTTGCTGTGGGGGCGACATAGGATTTGGCCTACTTCGGGCACAATACCGGGTCCAATCCCTACCCCTGCGACCATTGGCCCGCACACGCATGCGGGCAGCCTCGTCTTCTGGAGACCACATGAAGTTCGCCCCCACGCTCGCCGCTGCGGCGGTGCTGGCCGGCCTGGCGCTGTCCGCCACGCCCGCGCTGGCCACCGTTGACGCTGCCCGCGCGCTGTCCATCGCCAACCAGAACGCCTGCATGGGCTGCCACGCCGTAGACCGCAAGCTCGTTGGCCCGGCCTACCAGGACGTTGCCGCCAAATACAAGGGCGATGCCGGCGCGCAAGCCAGGCTCATCAAGAAGGTGCGCGAAGGCGGCATGGGCAACTGGGGCCAGATCCCGATGCCGGCCAATCCGAAGATCGCCGATGCCGATCTGAAAACCGTGATCGACTGGGTGCTCGCAGGCGCCCCGGCCAAGTGAGGAACGGACGATGAATGATGCAATCAACCTGAGCCGCCGCGACGTGCTGCGCGCTGGCGCCATGATGGCGCTGCTGGTGTCCGCCGGCATCGCCACGCCGGCCCAGGCAGCCGAATGGAACAAGGCCGCCTTTGCCGTCAAGGGCGTGAACGAAGTGCTCAAGCAACTGGGCGGCGGCGCGGTTGAAAAGGGCGGCGCCGGCATCCAGCTCACCGCACCGGACATCGCAGAAAACGGCGCCGTGGTGCCGCTGGTCGTGACGAGCACGCTGCCCGGCACCGACCTCATCGCCATTCTGGTTGAAAAGAACCCGAACACGCTGGCCGCAACGTTCGCCATTCCGGCCGGCACCGACCCGTTTGTCAGCACGCGCGTGAAGATGGGCGAGACCTCGCAGGTCTACGCCGCCGTGCGCGCCAACGGCAAATGGGTGCTGGCAGCTAAGGAAGTAAAGGTCACCCTTGGTGGCTGCGGCGGTTAAACATCAGGAGAACACACCATGGCAGACCCGATGCGCATTCGCGCAATGGAAAACGGCGGCACCACCGACGTGAAGATCCTGATGAAGCACGACATGGAAACCGGCCAGCGCAAAGACGCGTCCGGCAAGGTCGTGCCAGCCTGGCACATCACCAACGTGACGGTGCTGCACAGCGGCAAGACGGTGCTCGACGCGCAGTTCGGCCCCGCCGTGTCGAAAGATCCGTTCCTCAATTTCAAGTTCAAGGGCGGCGCCAAGGGCGACAAGGTTACGGTCACGTGGGTCGACAACCACGGCGACAAGCGCACCGACGAGACGTCTATCCAGTAAAGGCCCGGAGGCCCAAATGCGACGCAGCTTCTTCCGTGTGACCGCCGCGCTGGCGGCCTTGGGTGTGGCCGGCAAGGCCGCTGCCCAGAATGCCCCGCGCGCTGGCGGCGCCGGTGCCCGCTACAAGGTGGTCTACCAGTTGAGCGAAGGCATCGACCAGGCCATGCGCGCCATCGGCAACCTGCGCAACCATCTGAACGGTGCGCCCGGCACGAAGATCGTGGTGGTGGCCTTCGGCCACGGCATCGAGTTTATGGTTGAAGGCGCCAAGGATGCGCAAGGCCGCCCGTTTGATGCGCCGGTGGCCGCGCTGGCCGCCATGGGCGTGGAGTTTCGCGTGTGCCATAACTCGCTGATGGCCTTCAAGGTGCCGGAAGACAAGCTGCTGCTCGAAGCCAAGGTGGTGCCCGCCGGTGTGGTGGAAATCACGCGCTTGCAGCAGGAAGAAGGTTTCGCCTATATCAAACCGTAGGCGACCCACGGAGGGGACCGTGAAACACAAGACATGGACGATGGTGCTGGCTGCGGCGTTGGCAGCCGGCGGCGCCGTGATGGCATCCGCGCAGGATGCCAAGGACAGCACCGCCGCCGGCATCGCGCAGTACCGCGAAATGCTGGCTGACGGCAATCCGGCCGAACTCTGGGAAGCCGCTGGCGAAGAACTCTGGAAGAAGCCCGCCGGCCCGAAGCAGGCCTCGCTCGAAGCGTGCGACCTGGGCCTCGGCCCCGGCGTGGTGAAGGGCGCCTACGCCAAGCTGCCGCGCTTCTTCAAAGACACCGGCCGCGTGATGGACGCCGAACAGCGCCTCATGTATTGCCGCATGACGCTGCAGGGGCTGACCAAGGAAGAGGCTTCGGCGCGGCCGTTCTCGTCGCCGGGCAAATCGTCGGACATTGAACGGCTGATGGCCTACGTCGCCTCGGAATCGCGCGGCGCGGCCATCGACATTCCGCTCGCCCACCCCGAAGAAAAGCGCGTGTACGAACTCGGCCGCCGCATGTTCTTCTACCGTGGCGGCGCGTACGACTTTGCCTGCGCCACGTGCCATGCCCAGCCGGGTTTGCGCATCCGCCTGCAAGACCTGCCCGATCTGCTGACCGCCGACGGTGCGCGCTATGCGTATTCCACATGGCCGGGCTATCGCGTCTCGCAGGGCGAGGTACGCACCATGCAGCACCGGCTGTACGACTGCCTGCGCCAGCAGCGCTTTCCGGAACCGCTCTACGGCAGCGAGGTGATCACCGCGCTGGAGATGTTCCTTGCCCGCAACGCCAACGGCGGCAAGATGGACGCGCCGTCCATCAAACGATGAGGCCACGCATGACTCGACTGACCCCCATCGTGCTGACGGCGCTGACATTGGCGCTGGCTGCCGGCACCGCGCACGCAGCGGACGCCACCTCCCAGGCCGTCACCGCGCCCAAGCCCGACGCAAAGGCCGACGCCGCGCTCGCCAAGGTGATCCACGAGAGCTTTGTCTCCAAGGGTCCGGCCACCGTGGAAGGCGTGACCGAGCGCGACGACGTGCAGAAGATCTGCAGCCAGTTTGCCGACCGCAACGCCGTGCCCGCCGCCGTGGCCAAGAAGCTGGAAGACGCGCAGCTCAAGACCATCCATTACCCGGCTGACGACAAATGGCTGGGCGACTGGAAGGCCGGCGAGAAGACCGCCCAGAACGGCCGCGGCATGCAGTTCTCCGACCCGGCCGGCGGCGCGAACGGCGCCAACTGCTACGCGTGCCACCGCCTCTCGAAAGACGAAGTGTCTTACGGCACCATCGGCCCGTCGCTGTACCAGTACGGCAAGCTGCGCGGGGATTCGGAAGCGATCCTGCGCTACACCTGGGGCAAGATCTACAACTCCAACGCGTATGCGGCGTGCTCCAACATGCCGCGCTTCGGGCACAAGGGCATCCTGACCGAGCAGCAGATCCGCGACGTGATGGCGTTGTTGTTCGACCCGGCATCGCCAGTGAATCAGTGAACCAGTGACCCAATAACGCCATGCACACGCTTCGACGGTTCCTGATGTGGGCAGCAGCGGCGATGGTGTTTGCCGCCACGCAGTTTGCCAATCATGCACAGGCCGTTGAAGTGGGCGATGTGGTTGCGCTGCCCGACCTGCAGTTGCTCGATGGCACGCGCGTGCCGGGCGATGCGTGGCGCGGGCACCCCGTCATCATCGCCACGTGGGCATCGTGGTGCCCGTTCTGCGCGCTGCAGAACCCGCGCCTGCAAAAGCTGGTCGACGCCACGCGCGGTACTGACCTGCGCATTCTCACCATCAGCATCGACGCCAACCCGCAGCTCGCGAAAGACTACGTCGCCAAGCGCAACTTCACCTTTCCGGTGACGATGGAAACCGACGCGCTGTGCGCCGCCACCGGCCCGCGCAAGGGGCTGCCCGAACTGCTCGTGCTCGATGCCAAAGGGCGGGTGGTGCGCAAGGAAGTCGGCGAGATGCTTGAAGACGACGTGGCCGACCTGGCTCGCTACGCGCACAGCAACACACCATGAACCGCCGCGAATTCGTTCAAGCCCTGGCGATTGCCGCCGCCGCCGGCCTGCGCCTGACCGACGCCCACGCTGACACGCTCAGCTACGACGTACCGCGTTTTGGCAACGTCCACCTGCTGCACTTCACTGACTGCCACGCGCAGCTGCTGCCCATCGAATACCGCGAGCCCAGCGTCAACCTGGGCGTGGCGCAATGGGCCGGGCAGCCGCCGCATCTGGTGGGGCACGCGCTGCTCAAGCGGTACGGCATCGCGCCCGGCTCGCGCGCCGCGCACGCGTTCACGTCGCTCAACTTTACCGAGGCCGCGCGCCGCTATGGCCGCATGGGCGGCTTCGCGCATCTGGCCACGCTCATCAAGCGCCTGCGCGCCACGCGCCCCAATGCGCTGCTGCTCGATGGCGGCGACACATGGCAGGGCTCCGCCACCGCGTTGTGGACGAACGGCCAGGACATGGTCGACGCGGCCCTCGCGCTGGGCGTGGACGTCATGACCCCGCACTGGGAGATGACCTACGGCGCAGACCGCGTGCGCCACGTGGTCGATCACGACTTCAAGAACAAGGTTGCCTTTGTCGCGCAGAACATCCAGACGGCAGACTTTGGTGATCCGGTATTCGACCCGTATGTGCTGCGCGAGCTGAACGGCGTGCCGGTCGCCATCATCGGGCAGGCGTTTCCGTACACGCCCATCGCCCACCCGGCCGATTTCACGCCCGACTGGACCTTCGGCATTCAGGAAGAACGGCTGCAGAAGATGATTGACGAGGCGCGCGGCAAGGGCGCCAAGGTGGTCGTGCTGCTGTCGCACAACGGCATGGATGTCGACCTGAAGCTCGCCTCGCGCGTGCGTGGGTTGGATGCCATCCTCGGCGGGCATACGCACGATGCCGTGCCCGCGCCCGTCAAGGTCAGCAACCCGGGCGGCGTGACGCTTGTCACCAACGCGGGCGCCAACGGCAAGTTTGTCGGCGTGCTCGATCTGGATGTGCGCGGCGGCACCGTGCGAGACATCCGCTATACGCTGCTGCCCGTGTTTGCCGATCTGCTGCCGCCCGATGCGGCCATGACGGCGCTGATCAACCGCGTGCGCGCGCCGTATAAGGACAAGCTGGGTGAAACGCTGGCCGTCAACCGTGGCCTGCTGTACCGGCGCGGCAACTTTAACGGCACGTTCGACCAGCTCATCGTCGATGGCCTCATGCACGCGCAGGGCGCCGAGATTGCCTTCTCGCCCGGCTTCCGCTGGGGCACCACGCTGCTGCCCGGCGACGCACTGACCATGGAAGCGCTCATGGCCCAGACCGCCATCACGTACCCGGCCACCACGCTGACCGAGATGACCGGCGCGACCATCAAGACCGTGCTGGAAGACGTGGCCGACAACCTGTTCAACCCAGACCCGTACTACCAGCAGGGCGGCGACATGGTGCGCACGGGCGGCCTGCGCTACACGATCGACCCGATGAAGCCCATGGGCCAGCGCATTACCGACATGCGCCTGGGCCCGGGCGACGGCAAGCCCATCGACGCCGACCGCCGCTACAAAGTGGCCGGCTGGGCCGCCGTATCGCCCGAAGCCCGCAAGGCAGGCGGCCGCCCCGTGTGGGACGTACTGGCCGACTGGCTGCGCGACCAGCGCGAAGTGACCGCCGGGCCGCTCAACACGCCGCGCATTGTCGGCATGGAAGGCAATGCGGGCATGGAAAACGCAGGTTGAGCCCCGATTGAAAGCGCCCGGGGAGTTCGGGTAGACTCATTTTCCACGGGCCGATAGCTCAGCTGGGAGAGCGCCGCGTTCGCAATGCGGAGGTCGGGAGTTCGATCCTCCTTCGGTCCACCAAGTTATTGGCAGCGTTTGATGAGCGATGCCCCAAAGAAAACCCGCGAAGCGTTGAGCGTCGCGGGTTTTTTATTGCCAACGTTGCTTAATCGCCGTTGCCCTCCGTGGGGTAGGTGGGGCTAATTCGGGGCCGTGAGCGACATACAATTCGCGCGAGATATCAGCGGTATTGCCACGCTTCTAAAAGGAAAATAGGCAACTCGAACAAGGAGCGCTGCGGATATGGATTACCAGGAGTGGGAGTTTTTCGAAACTGAAGTCAAAAGCGACGTCTATACAGTAGTTGACCATGGCCCATTGCATGGCCCTGTGACTTCATTTGTCGTCAAGCGGGACAACCGTCTCAACTTGGTGCTGGAAAGCACATCGGCAGCGAATAGCCCGGCGGGCGGGTGTGAGCCAGTGGCAAACGCGGTCCGCAGGCCGGATGGTCAAGTCCATTGCCAGAGCCGGTATACCGATTCCACAGTCACTGCGCGGGGCCTCACTCCGCGAGGGTACAGCTTGACATTTCCGGTGGCTGCAACGGCAGATGCAGCGGCGGGCACGAGGGTGCAGACATCACTGATCGAGTCACTGGACTGGGAAAATAGCCACTCCGGCGAGGCTTCGTGCGTGATGGACTGGATTGAAAACCTGTCAGGCAGCTTTTTGTGGCCCGATTCCGACAACGTTGAAGAAACGGACGCAAAAAGCAGAACTCTGCGCTCGGCGAGTGGAGACATTGTCATTCCATTGACGACGACTTCCTCGAAGCACAGCAACTCGTGCGCTCGGCTCTCTATTGGAGGCTGGGATGTCATCATCGGTGAGTCACGCGCGAAACCCGAACATATAAAGAACCCCGGGTTTATTCTCTACTTGGGTTTGCCTACCGAGGAGATCCGATCGCGCATCAGGGGATGTCTCTCCTATTGCCTTGGCGACTACTTCGTCTATCTCGGTAGCACTACATTTGATGCCGAATGGAAGCCGGTTTCATTCCGCGCTGTGGCGGCACATGCGCTTGTCGAGAACGCGCATGACATCAGTGGCCGGCCGCCAGCTCCGCTAGGCCTGAGATACGATCGGGATGTGAACGCTGCGTTGCTGGGCCGGATAGCTTCGGGGCTGTTCGCAGCCTATGAGGCCTACAACCTTCGCACTGCCTTCTGGAACTACTGGCATGCCGCCGCCGCACCTGTACATATGGTCGCCGCGCACTTCGGTGCGGCGATTGAGGCGCTGCAAAGAGCGTACTTCAGCAACACCGCCGTCGAGGCCCACACCCGCATTGTGGCCGAGGAGGAGGCGTGGCGGGGACTCTACGCGCAGATAGACCGGTGTATTCAAGACTCAGCTCTGTCGTCCGAGCAGAAGCGAATGCTGGGCAACAAGGCGCAGCATCTGAATTCGGCGCCACAGGCGGTCCTCGCTGACAGATTCTTCACAGCGATCGGATTGGAAATCAGTGCACTCGAAAAAGACGTATGGATGAACAGGAACCGGGCGGCGCACGGCGGCGGCATAACTGAAGAGCGGGGTATCCAGACCGTGCGCGAGAACAAGGTCTTGATGATGCTGATGAACCGCATACTGCTATCGATCAGCGGCGCAAGTGACCTCTACTACGACTACTACACGCTTAACCGCCCAACGAGACGGCTGTCTGAGCCGGTACCTGACGACCGCCCGCCCCGTGCGCGTTAGGGTGACCTTCGGCCACCAACTCCCCCGCGCAGGTCGACCCGCAACGCCAAAGAAAAAGCCCGCGAGCCTTTCAGCATCACGGGCTTTCTCCCATCTAGGCCGCCATCAAACCATCAGCAGCCCCTCACCTCACTCCCCGGCCACCTCCTCCACCTTCTTCCGTGGCCCCCGACTAAACCGCGCCGACAACGTCCGTCGCGCCGATTCCAATCCTTCCCCTTTGCCCGCAACCTTCAGGTACGTGTAACCCTCCAGCGCGGCTGTCATCAGATCACTGCCCATCGCCAGTTGCGAATCCTGCATCCGTTCCAGCAACTTCTCCACGCGGGCGAGGCGAGGGCGCAGGGTGTCGAAGCCCACCAAGTCACGTCGCATTTCCTGCAGGTTGAAGTTGGCAGGAAGCACGCCAGGGTTGTTGCTCAGCAGTTCCACTGCCTGGCGGCAGAACGCTTCGGACTTGTCGCCCATCTTCATGAGCGTGCTGCGCTGCTCGACTGACAGGCCAATCAGGCCGACGAGCTTTTCTTCCAGTGTCTTCAGCGCACCGTCAATGGCGGTCAGGTCGGTGGCGCTGGGTTGAAACGAGATCAAGTTCTGAGACATTGCGTTCCTTCTAAAGCGGATATCAACGTCATGCCGATTGGCACAACCCGGTGAGGTTGGCTACCGCTGCGGCGTATCGCAATGCTGTACACAACTTTTGACGGGAAACCGCTCGCACATGGGGCGAGCAAGCCCGCTCACGCCGTTCGAGTGTTGGAGCGTGAAGCGCGAGCCTCGGACTGTCGAATTCGACTCTCTGAGACTGACGCTCGACCCTCAGACAGTGGAACGTGACCCTCAGACAGTGAAGTTCGAGTGTTTGAGGCTCACACGCGACCCTCAGAGGGTGGAATTCGACTCTTTGACACCGACGCTTGACCCTCAAACAGTGAAACGCCAGTGTTTGACCCTCGCGTTCCACTCCCTGAGGGTGAAGCGCCACTGTTTGAGGCCGGAGCGTGACCTTCCGACCGTCGCTGCTGGCGAATCAATAATCCAACTTTCGCCGCTGCCCCCATCGCTATAATCCATTCCGCTGCCGCACCAACGGCAGCCGGGTTTGGCGACCTGCACTGGTGGCTCTGGAGAGACGATGCTTCGTGCATCGCCTCCGCACACCCACGCACGCACTACGGCGGGCCGGGTGGGGAGACCGCAAGGTCTGCCGGTGCTCCAGAGAGCCGGTTCGCCAGCCCCGCCGTCAGGCCCGCCACCTCGTCTGGCGATGAGTTGCCGGGCCTCCAACCACCTCTGGAGGCTCTATGCCAAATGGTCCAAGCGGGCACCGCCCCGCGTCGTACCCATCTCCACCCGCATCACCCAGCCCACCGCCCACGTCATCCGACACAGGCAGGCTCACCAAGAACCGCACCTACCTGAACGGCGCCATTGCAGCGCAGGCATATCTGAAGCGCACACGCACCGCCATGCGCTCACACGGCCAGTGCCGGCCGGGCATGCTGCGCGAGCAGCTTCAACATTTGTCCGCGCACGCATTTCCGCCGGCCTTCATCAAAGGCTTTGTCGATGCGATTGATGCCTACGTGTCGATGTCGCTCGGGGGCCGCGATGTTGATCCGCAAACGTGGGATGTACTTGCCGCCGTAGAGCGGCGTGGCTACGGCCAATAAAAACAGATTGATGCATTCCCGTGACGGGCGGGAATGCCGCGCAGATGGGGCGTGGTAAGGGTGATAGTTCTGCGGATGAACGACTTGCATTGCTGACTTGGCAACCCGCAGCATCACAGCGCGCAATGCGACGCCCAGCGCTTCAAGAAATACCCGGGCCCACGATCCCGATATCGGAGTAGAGTGGGGTACGGATATCAGCGGGGCGCATCGTCGGCCCCGGCACAAGAGAAATTTGCCTCGCCTCTGATCGACGCGTCGCGGACGTTCTACCTCGATCCAGCCTCCCAAGCTGCCTCTCCGAGTCGTTTTTCAGCACGGCTCGCATTCACCGCCCCCGGGCATTCTCGCCTTGCCATCAGAGCACCAAGGGCGTACCCCGGCCTGCTTGCTTTTCCTATGGGAGATCCACCATGGATACCTACCCGACATCCTTCTACAAAGGGTTCGCGATTTACCCCCTGATTTACCCATTCAACCCGCCGCGCGAGTGGCACGAGAAACGCCCCGACCGCGCGTACAGCGTCTCGGTCGTCATCTGTCTTGAAGGCGAGACGATGGACGATGAGCGCTCCCGCGTCTTTCGTCTAAGAGGCGAGCCATGGGACAACGTAGGCGCTGCGAAGCGCGCGGCCACGCAGGGCGCAGAGGACATCATCAATGGGCTTGTGCCTGGCCAATCTATGGCCGGCGAGTAGACCGTTCCATGAGGTCAAATCGGAAGGTCTGTCCGGTGGCGCTCTCAAGGGCCACCGTCTACGCAAGCGACCCAGCCATGCCGGGCGTCAGGAGGTCGAATGGTTCGAATGCAGTACTCAATCTGCCTGGCTTATGAGATTCGCGATCAGGCCGCAGACTTCATCTTCAATTTTCACGCGGCGCAGACCGCGCGGCAGACAATCGTTGCCGAATCACTGCAACTGACCCCCGCCATTCCGACCACGCTTCAGACGGAACCGACCTTACTGAATCGTCATCTACGGGTGCGAGCACCGCGTGGCTATCTCGCCATCAACTATGTGGCCACCGTTGAGATGCGCCACTTGCTCAAACCGCCGCAGTCACTGTTTGAAGTTCGCATTGCGGATTTGCCGCTGGATGTTATTCCCTTCCTGGCGCCCAGCCGCTATTGCGAATCCGACCGCCTCATGGCATTTGCGCGCCGGGAGTTTGGCGGGTATCAGCGCGGGTATGCGCTTGTCCTTGCGATTCGGGATTGGGTCTGCCGGTATGTGCAGTTCATCCCGCTATCCACGAGCGAGCAAACCTCTGCGGTGGGCACATTGGTGGATCGGCATGGCGTATGCCGGGACTACGCCCATCTGATGATCGCGTTGTGTCGCGCGCTAAGCATACCGGCCCGTTTCGCGACGAGCGTCAACTACGGAGCCGACCCTGCTCTCGGCCCCAATGACTTCCATGCATTTGTAGAGGTGTACCTGGGCAACCAGTGGAATCTGCTCGATCCATCAAACGGATCGATGCCCATGGGGCTCCTGCGGATTGGTACCGGGCGCGATGCCACTGAAGTGCCCATCGCAATGATCTTTGGCGATGTCGAGCCGACTCGCCCTCGCGTCGAGGTTCAAGCGCTCACAAGCGCTGAGCCGAAGGCCGATATGCCAATGGCGACCGACCAAGCAATCTGCACTTGGTAAGCCACCAGCGCTGCCTACCATTCCTGCGTGGCCGGAGGAACATCCTCGGGGCCAAGAATGACGTCCACCGCGGCGCGCCCCGCCACCTCTCCTACCAAGTGCGCCCAACGCTTGGAAAAGGGTCCCCCATGAATCTTGATCCGCTTGCCCAGCGCTATCACGCCAGCGGTCTCAAGGGGGCCTTCGATCCGGAACCACAGATCAAACATGTCTTCAGACGTCTCAACGAGATCCACATGAATCTGAAAGCCGCGATACTCGGTGGTGCGTGTCATATTGCCTCCGGGGTGCGCTATTTCCTTGCGCCAGGATCTCAGCCCTAGCTTCAGAACACGTCCCGCCGTAAAGGGGTGAACCGCCTTAGGCTCTTATCGTTCCCGCAGCGAACGCCGCGAAGACCCACAAGATCGGCATCGAAGGCTCTGCACGGACTGCCGAGTGCGCTGACAGGGTCAGCGCCTGATGCCCAATCTACGCGCATTGCGGTCGGGCTTGGGACTTATTTAGTCGGCACGCTGCGCTCCCCTGCCGAAACTAGCCTAGACCAGTTGCCCGAAGGCATACGACGATGGAAATCGTAGTGACTTATTTCCCAGCCGAGTAGTTGAGGGGAATCCAACGGAAGCCATCCTTATCCGTCTGCAAGTGCCCTAGTCCCGGAAAAGGAACGTGGGCGGCGGCGAAAAGTATCTTGTCCTTGGCGATGCTGGTGAATTCCTTGATGCGTTCCTGTTCGGCCAATGGGCTGTTGCTATCGAACGAAACGGTGACCGTCGGATCCTCAAACTGAATGGCCGCGACATGCACGATGTCGCCCACGACCATCAAGCGACTTCCTTGGCTCTCGATCATGTAACCCACGTGCCCGGGTGTATGTCCAGCGCTCTGGTACGCATGGATGCCGGGGCTCAGCTCTTGGTTGCCGTCAAACGGCCGCACGCGGCCTGCCCTGATGTAGGGCTCCATGATCGCCATGGCGCGGCGATAGCTGCCTTTTTGGTCGCCGCGATTGCCCTCTGGCGCCTTGGCCATGTTCGCCTCGCTCAGCCAGTAATCCAGCTCACCACGATTGACGCGGACGATCGCATTGGAAAAGCGCATGTCTCCATCCGTCGTCAGCCCACCAATATGGTCTGCGTGCATGTGCGTGATGTAGATTTCATCCACCTGGGACGGCGCGTAACCGGATGCCTTCATGTTGGCTGCCAGCCTCCCCAGGCGCGGGCCGAAGAGGTTGCCTGCGCCGGTATCGATCAGAATCAGTTTCGGACCCGTATTGATCAGGAAGGCGTTGTAGGACGTTTCGAGCGGACTTTGCAGGTAATCCTCTGCCAGCACGTCGTCGACCTTCTGCGGTGTGGTGTTCGTCAGAAACTGGTCAACCGGCAATTCCAGTGTGCCGTCATTGAGTGCGGTGATCTCATAACCGCCCAGCATGAAACGGTAAAAGCCTGGCGCTGAGCTACGTGCAAGGGGAGCGGCCGCGTGGGCTGCAGACTGCAGCAGCACGGACATTGCCAGAAGGCTGCAGAGGGCAAACAGCTTGGTCATTGGATGTCGGTATTTCATGATTGCCTTTTCTATATCGGTGTCCGCATCGGCGTCTAAGCGGCGCAGCGGGAGTGCGGTTTGGGTTGACAGCAATATGGCCGCCTACTTCATTTCCCACCCAAGGTGGCTCTGACCATGGCTGACCAGTCCTGGTCGCCGTAGCCGGCATCCACAGCGTCCTGCATACGTGCATAAACGATGTCGAGCATAGGTAGCTCGCCGTTGGCGTCTCGTGCGGCTTCTTTCGCCAGCCGCAGATCCTTCAGGCCTAGCGTGGCCTTGAAGCCTGGCGGGTATTCGTTCTTGATGATGTTGCCGGAGTAGGTCTGGTAGGGGCGCGTGCCAAACAGGGTGCCGAGGATCAGTTCCAGAAAGCGTTCCCGCGGCACTCCATGCGCTTCGGTCAGCACCACCGCTTCGGCCATCGCTTCGATCGCGAAGCTGATCATCATGTTGCACGCCAATTTGGCGGCATAGGCCATGCGCGGATCGTCGCCCATGCGCCAGATGCGCCTACCGATCACCTCCAGCGCTGGCTTGACCTTATCGATCGCGGCCGGGTCACCGGCGGCAAGAATGTTGAGTTCGGCCCGCGCAGCGACATCAGGCCGTCCCAGTACCGGCGCTGCGACAAGGGCGATGCCGCGGGCGCGATGATGATCCGCCAGCTCTTGTGAAAACGCAGCCGAGATCGTGGACGCCACTACGTGCACCAAGCCAGGCCTTGCCTGCGCCAGCAGATCGCCTTCCATCAGCACGCTGCGAATGGCAGAGTCGTCGGACAACATGGTCAATGCCATGTCGGCTTGCAATGCCTGCATTGGCGTATCCACCATTCGCACGCCTGCGACGCTCCCGCCTGAGCGATTCCATGCGACAACCTTGTGGCCGGCCGCAGCCAGGTTGCGTGCGATTTCCCGGCCCATCGCACCAAGGCCGATGATTCCGATTTCCATTTGCGTTGTTTTCTCCAGAAGTCAGGCCCCCAGCTCGAACCGAGCCAACCGGGCCGTTGACTGCAGCCGATCGTTCGGCATGCGATGGAGCGTAGTCTCGCAACGTTCGATACTGTTCATCAACTGAATATAATGAACACCGTCCGTTCAGTTTTGTAAGGGGTGGCATGGAGTGGAGTGATGTGAGGATCTTTCTTGCTGTCGCCCGCACGGGCACGCTCGGTGCCGCTGCACGGGCTCTGCGCGTGAGCCACCCGACCGTGGGCAGGCGATTGCGCGCTTTGGAAGAGGCCACAGGGCAGGTGCTGTTCCAACGGACGGCCGACGGTTTCGTTCTGACAGAAGAAGGGCTGGGCGTGCTTCCTCTTGCCGAGCAGATCGAAGAGGGCGCACTGGCGATGGAGCGGAGACTGGCCGGGAAGCAACAAGCGCTCGACGGCACGCTACGTGTGACCTCCGCCGACTGGTTCGGCGCCTACGTGTTGCCTCCGGTGCTGGCGGCGTATGCGACCAAATATCCCCAAGTCCAGATCGAGGTGCTCACCGGAACGCGCAAGTTCAATCTGGCGCAACGGGAGGCTGATGTAGCGTTTCGCATTGTCCCGTTCGAGGAGCAGGACATCGTCCAGCGGCGGTTGCTCCAGATGCGCTATGGCGTCTATGTGTCTGCCACCGGGCCCGCCCCGATCGCCGGCGACGGCAGCGGATATCGGCTGATCACGCCGGATGTATTAAGTGGGTCGTTTCCGGACACGGCATGGCTGAGAGAAATGTTCCCGAACGCAGGCGTGGCGCTGCATTCGAACAACCGGAACGTCAAAGCGCAGATGTGCGCGATGGGAATGGGCATTGCGGTGCTGCCGCGCCCGCTGGGTGACCAGACCCTCGGTATCCGCCGGCTGGAGCTGGACGTGGAACCGCCGCATCGCGAGATCTGGATGGGCTACCATCGCGACTTGAGGCGGCTTAACCGCTTGTCTGCATTCGTTGATTTGACGGTCAGACATCTCGCCAACTCTGCGTTTGATGCCTCTGCCAGATCGCCGTGAATCCCCAACTTTGCGCGCGAGGAGCATCCATGGGCCGGATGATGTCTTTCGGCCAATAGCGGCCAGCCTCATTGGCCCGCACCGCCGCCGCCAACCCGGCCGGCGATGCGAGACCCAGCGCAACGCCTACACCCCCGCCTCAATCAAATCCGAAATCTGCACCGACGCCCCGCGCAAAGTCAGTCAGCGCGCGGGCGCGCCGTCGATGCGCTGTTGTGCCGTGAACTGGCCGGTCTTGGGGATGGCCGGCCAGAAACGCACGTTCCCGGTACGCTCAAAAAAAAGCAAACCACTGCAGAGGATGGAAGGATGCTGACGAACTGCGGGGACTACGTTCAGACATGACGATCGACGAGCTTCATACATTCCTGAGCAGCACGTTCGATTTGGTCACTGACCCAGTGGAGCGGGGCAGCGCTCTCACGTACTTCCTCGGCAACGTGGTGTGGCACCCATCGGCGACCACGCGCATCCTTCATGTTGGGTGCGGGGTGAACCACCACGTCAGCCACATCAAGCTGTGCGTCTCGTCGGACAACAATAACGGTGTGTTTGTACGGTTGCCCGTGACTTGGCTGGAGCTTGAGCAGATCGTGGCCAACGAGATTTCGTTGCAGGTGCGGAACCGGCTGCTGAGTACCTAGGCCCGATGGCGTTCTGCACCCCGCTACTGAGCCTGCAAAAACGCAGCAACCGCTTTCGCTTGGTCGTCCGACAGCGTGTGTGCAACGGCGCTCATCACGGGAGCGTTGGCGCGCGTGCCGTTCTTGAACACCGCAATCTGCCGTAAGAGATAGGCGTCATGCTGGCCCGCCAGCCTCGGGAACGTTGCGTTGCCCTGCGCTTGCGCCCCATGGCACGACGCGCATGCTGGTACGCCTTCCGCAGGCAGGCCGTGCTCGAAAATCTCTTTGCCGCGCGCCATCAGTGCCGGGTCACCCGCAGGGCCGGCAGGTGCAGTCTGCCGCGCATAGTATTCGGCCAGGGACGCAATGGTTGCGTCGTCCAGCTGCGATGCAATACCCCACATGAAGGCCTGTGCATCGGTCTCACCGCGGCCACGGGTGCGGAAGCCTTTCAACTGCGCTTCCAGGTACTGCGGTACCTGTGCGTCCAGGCGCGGAAACATCGGCGCTTCGCTCTTGCCGTGCACCCCATGGCACGAAGAACACAACTGCGCGGCAAGCTTCTCGCCATCTTGCGCGCCCGCCATGTTCGACCAGCCGATCATCGCCAACGCTGCCAGCGCGGTCAGCCAGACTCGCCTGGGCTGATGGAATCCTTTCATGGCGTTCTCCCCCCCTCGCATCTTCGCGCGTGACCTACGGCTAGAACATGAACCAGCCAAGCAGGTAAATCGTGTTGTTGTCGACCGCGTTTCTGCCGTTGCCGTCGTAATTGGCATGGGCGCCGTTGAACTTCAGGAACCACGTGTACTGCAACGCGAGCCTGATCTGCGGATGCGGTAAATAGTCCAGCTCCAGGATCACGCCTTGTGTGTCTGGTCGCCCGTTGGCACTGCCCGTCACAGGCGCTTGGGCGTACAGGCCGGGGTCTGCGTTGCCTGTTGTTGAAAAGTACGCGACCGACCCCCCGTACTTGCGCTGGTAGTAGTACGACGCTTTGGCTTTGAAGGTATCGAGATGATCGGTTGGGTTGGCCGGAGTGGGGCCCGCGCCGATGCCACCGCTCGGGAAGCTCGCCCGCCAGTTCTGTTGCTCGTGGATCCATGCCATCTGCGCCGTGAACGCATGGGTCATGGTCAAGTACTGGTACTGCGCGTCGAGCGCATAGTCTTTGAAGCGATCGGTTGGTGTGCCCGGCATGGTGTTGTCGGGGTACCGGTTGGCCAGCAACCCGAACGTGCCAAACATGACCGAATGCGAGCCCCACTCCTGGTTGTATGCCAGACGCCAGTACGGGTTCGCGCCGCTCAAGCGCGCAACGCCGCCCGGGGTTGCGGTGTCCTGCCCAGCACGGAACACGGAGAACGCCTGATCGGCAGTCCGATAGGCGCCCAGTTCTGCGTAGATATGGCGTTGCCAGAATGCGTATGCGCTGGCGCCTACCACCTGCTGCGCCAAACCACCGTCGACAAGGGTGCCTGCCAGTGGAGGCACGCCGATGCTGGGAGCGGCATAGGGATACCCGAATGCCGGCGTGCTGTTCCACACGTCAGACACCGTCGGGTTGTTGTTGACCGTGACGCCGTAGATGAACTCGACGTCCTCGCGCGTGAGGTGCCATGCGGCGCGGATATCGGTGTTGTCCAGCGCGCTGTGGTGGGCAATACCGTCGTACGTCCACTGAGCGAAGGCACCCACGGGCCCCGCAATGCGCCCCGCATAGAACAGGCTTACCTGCTGCGGAACCGTGTCTCCGTTGCGCACGAAGTCGAAGTTGTCCTGATCGATCGTCCGCGTGTTGGTGCGCGAAATCTGCACCATGCCCGAGAGCGGAATCGTCTTGTTGTTGGCCAGCGTATAGCCGGTCATCTTGAAGAAGCGGCCGAAGGGGGTCAGTTCAGGAAAGCTGACGTGGCACGCCATGCATGCCATCCCGGTCTGACGCGCGAAAGCCGGTACCGCACTGGCTTGTCCCGACCACGCCAAAAGCGCACCGATCAGCAGCCCCGCGAGCGCACGGAGCGCAGTAATGAGACGTCGCATGGTGTCCCTCCCCAATGTTTTTTTCGGTTTTTTCACCAGCACGTACGACCATGAAAGGCGCTATGGCCGCAGCTGTCAAACCTTCCGGCGGCATTCGCCTGATACGGATCAACTTATTTCGAATGCCACAAGGCACGGGCGTGCCTGCAGAGAGAGGCGGCGCAACGGTTGTACGTTTGCGCGCTCAAAGAGGGGGAGCGGCGGACCAGTCGATCAGGTCGAACAGGTCGAAGAGGATTCAGCCAGAGTCGGTTGCCGCCGAGTTACTCGGATGGCGAACCTTGCGGCGAGTAGCTTGCGAGCAGGGCCATACAGCGTTCGCGCAGGAATGCACTCAGCGCTTTGATGGCGGGTGTGAGTTGCGCACGGTGGGCGCAAATCAAATGCAGCGGCGCGGGCTCGCCATATTCCTGCGGAAAGATCTCGACCAATCGGCCGGCCTTCAAATCATCGATGAGGTCCAGTCGCGATTTATAGAGCAGGCCTTCGCCTGCGATGGCCCAGCGGCGCACCGCATCGGCATCGTCGCTGACGCGATTTCCTGTGACTGCCACGGTGCGCTCGCCGCCGGGTAGCGTGAAGCGCCAGCGTTCGTGGACTTGCTCGCTCCAGATATACCGAAGGCAGTTGTGTCGTCGCAGGTCATCCACCTTGGTCGGCGCGCCGTGTCGTTCGATGTACGACGGCGCCGCGCATAACGCACGCCGGTTGTTGTCGAGCAGTTTGATGGCCAGCAGGGAGGAATCGGGCAGCGCCCCGTAGCGCACGGCAAAGTCCAGCGGCTGGCGGATGAGGTCGGCCGCACGGTCGCTCAACTTCAGGTGCACCGATAAGCCGGGGTGCTGGTGCTGAAAATCGTCGAGCCACGGCAGCAGCAGGTTTCTTCCGAAATCGGACGGAGCAGATAGCCGCAGCGGGCCGGAGAGTGCTTCCCGGCCACCGGCCAGCGCCTGTTCGCCTTGTTCCCGCGCGCCCAGCATGACGCGCGCATGCGGCAGGTAGCGCTCTCCAGCTTCTGACAGTTGCATGCTGCGCGTGGAACGTGTGAACAGGCGGGCCTCCAGCGCCTTTTCCAGCCGCTGCACAGATGCGCTTGCCTGCGCAGGTGCGATGTTCAGTTGGCGTGCCGCCTCCGAGAAGCTGCCGGCGTCAGCCGTGTGCACGAAGATTTGCACGTCATCGAGGCGGATGATTTTCATTGAAATGCCGAAAGTGTTTGGGCGTGCCGCCCGTTTATCCGCATATCGCTGAAAGATAGCATGGCCCTCATTCACTCTCTGGAGAACGTGCATGAAAGCCATCGGTTTCTATCAGAACCACCCCATCAGCCACCCGCAGGCGCTGCAAGACATCGAGTTGCCGACGCCTGCGCTTCGCGACCACGACCTGCTGGTGGAAGTCAAAGCGGTGTCGGTCAACCCGGTCGATACCAAGATCCGGCGGGGCGGAGACATCCCAGAAGGGCAGGCGCGCATTGCCGGCTGGGATGCAGCGGGCATCGTCCGCGCTGCCGGCCCGTTGGCCACGCGCTTCAAGCCAGGTGACCGTGTCTGGTATGCCGGCGACATCACGCGGCCTGGCACCAACAGCGAACTGCATGCGGTGGACGAACGCATCGTGGGCCCCATGCCGGCATCGCTGGATTTCGCGCAAGCCGCATCGCTGCCGCTGACGGCCATCACTGCGTGGGAACTGCTGTTTGATCGTCTGCGCGTCCAGGCTGCCGACCCGACCGAGAACAACGTGCTGCTGGTGACCGGAGCTGCGGGCGGCGTCGGTTCCATCCTGACCCAACTGGCGCGCGCGCTGACGGGGATGACCGTGATCGGCACGGCCTCGCGGCCGGAAACCCGTGAATGGGTGCTGGCGCACGGCGCGCACCACGTCATCGATCACCGTCAACCGTGGGCGGCTCAATTGGCAGCGCTTGGCATTGAACACGTCACGCATGTGGCCGGGCTGAACCAGAGCGCCGCTCACGTGCCGCAGATCGCCGCTGTGCTTCGCCCCGAGGGGCAATTCGCCCTCATCGACGACCCGGTGGATCTGGACATCGGCCCGTTCAAGGGGAAATCCATTTCGATTCACTGGGAACTGATGTTCACGCGCGCCATGTTCACCACCGCCACCATCGCCCGACAACACGCCTTGCTGCGGCGTGTGGCCGAACTGGTCGATCGCGGCGATATCAAGCACACCCTGACGCAGTGCATCGATGGCATCAACGCCGCGAGCTTGATCCAGGCGCATGCGCTGGTCGAAGCCGGAAACATGATCGGCAAAGTCGTTGTCGCCAACGCCTGAACCCTGCAGACATCTGAGAAGGAGCCTCACCATGACATCCCCCATCGTCCCCACGGCAACGATCAGCCTGGAAGCCGCGCAAGCCTTGCTGGCCCAGGCGCGTCGGGCCTGTGCCGCGCGCGGGTTTGCCGCGACCATCGCCATTACCGATGCAGGAGGGCACCTGCGCGCGTTCGAGCGTGCGGACGCTGCGCCGTTCCTGACCGCTGATGTCGCCATCAACAAGGCATGGACGGCAGCATCGTTCGGCATGGCCACGCATCAATGGAACCAGTACATGGCCGAGCCTGCCGTTGCCCCGCTGGCGCACCATCCGCGGCTGATGCCGGTGGGCGGTGGCGTGCCGATCTTTTACGAAGGGCGCCTGGTGGGTGGCATCGGTATCTCCGGGGGCAGTTCTGCCCAGGACCACGAGGCCGCCGAGGAGGCATTGCGTAACGCAGGGTTTCTGTCCTGAGCTGTGAGCCGGCCTACGCGCTGCTCCTCGTCGTTTGCAACAGCGCATGGGCGGTGACAACCCGCCCAGCCGATGACCTCAACCGCGCCTTCAGTTCTTCGCTGGCTTGATGCAGTGCTGCACGCGTTGCGGGCACGCCGGCAAGCGCATTGAGCAGGCCGGGAGGGGCGCGTTTCCGCTGAGAATTGTTGAATTGCCTCGGCAGGGCCCCTTCCATAGACTCCGCCCCTGGAAAATTAAGGGGAGGCTCCTCCCTCTCCCTAGTCGTCCATGCAGTCCTAGCTCGCCTCGGCCACCCGTCCCGGCCGGGGCCTTTTTTTGTCAGACGGCATGCCGATGCGGCAACGACACGTTGCAGTACAGGGCTGCTTTCCTCGACAGCAATCAGTCTTTCTGCGCAAGCCGAGACAAGACGTCGGCGAGGGCGCGGATCTTGGACTGGGCGGCTCGTTGGGATGGATAGACGACGAAGTACGACAAGCCGTTTTTCGCCACGTCGATAAAAGGCGTGACCAACGTCCCCGCCCGCAGGCGGTCTCTCGCCATCCGCGGGTCACCTATTGCAACGCCATGCCTCGCCGCCGCAGCGGTGAGCGTCAACTCGAGGGTATCGAAAACGAGCCCACGGTCTGCGTCGATGTGAGGTGCCCCAACGCTTTCCAGCCAGCACCGCCACTCCTCACGGCTCTGTCCGGGATGGAGCAAGGTGACATGAGCAAGATCGGCCGGCGATCCAAGCGATGCGGCTATCTCGCTGGTGCACATCGGTGTGAGTTGCTCGGCAAACAATGGAACCGCATCCATACCCGCCCACTGGCCGGTTCCCCGAACGACGATGGCATCGACGTCAGGCGTAGTGAAATCCGGCGTGTCGTCGGCCGATGTGGAGATGCGCAGTTCTGTTCCAGGCAAGGCGTCATTGATGTCTGCCAGCCGCGGCAGCAACCAACGAATCGCAAACGTGGATGGCACCCGCAGAGTGACGACGGACGCTGTCTTGGCGTGGATGTCTGCGTGTTGAACCAGTTGCGTGAGGATGCTGACGGCTACGGTCAGCAGTTCGCTTCCTTCCGCCGTCAGTGTGAGTCCTGAAGCGTGGCGCACAAAAACTGCACACCGGTAGTGCGATTCCAGTTGCTGGATCTGACGGCTCACCGCGCCCTGTGTTCGACACAGATGATCTGCGGCTTTGCTGATGCTCCCGAGTTGCGCCGCGGCGACGAATGACTGGAACGCTGCCAGCGGCGGCAGTGCCCGCGTCAGATCGGCCAAGGGGTATGCATGGGCTGCATACCCGGGTTGCGGATTTTTCGATTGTTCGGACATCGGTGCATCGATATCGTGCATGCATCTAGCGCGCGACCGCACGAGCGCGCGGGGTTGTCAACGAATGACCGGAGAATGAACATGGCCTCATCGTCGGAAGCACTATACACGCGGCAGGTTCGCAACTATCTCAGGGAATTGGAGCGCGGCGATGTCGCGGCGATCTGTGCGTTGTTCACGCCCGATGCCCAGATCTTCTCGCCGTTTCTCGGGTGGATGCACCCCGCGCCGTTCTTTGCGAGGGTCGATGCGGCATCTGGTGAAAGCAAAATCACGCCAATCGACATCTGCGTCAGCACGATGGGCGCCCGACGTGCGACCGGTTACTTCATCTATGACTGGGGGCTCAAAGATGGGACGGCGGTGCGCTTTGAGTGCGTCGATGTTTTTGAATTTGACGACAATGGGCTCATTGAGCGAATGATCATCGTCTACGACACCCATCCGATTCGCAGTACGGTGGGCGACAAATATGCGTAGCCAGTCTAAGTCGTTCGGAACTGGCGGCCCCTGGCGGCCAAAGGCGGCGGGTCGATACCGTCATCGCGGTCGTTGACAACCCCCGAGCACCCGCTCGCAGCATCCAACTCTGACTAGAATGGGGGCCCGCCTACAGATGACCTCTCGAATGACGACGAAACAAAGAGTTGCCACTGCGCTGCTTGGCGCGCTCGCCTGGATCATCATCGACCAGGCGACGAAGGCCATATTCAAGCAAATATTGACGCCCGGCGAAGTCGTGTCATTACTTTCAGGAAGCCTTCTCGTTCTACCCACCTATAACCACGGCGCGTTCCTAAGCCTCGGGGCGGGAATGTCCGATGCGACTCGCAATGTCGTTTTCATCTATGGCGTTCTGGCGATTCTGGTCGGCCTGTTCGTGTGGCTGTTGCGTTCACCCAGGCTCGGCCGTACCGAAGTCATTGCGGCAGCTTGCATTCTGGGGGGAGGGCTCAGCAACCTGTTCGATCGTTGTGTCTACGATGGCCGGGTTTTTGATTTTCTGAACATAGGCATCGGGCAGTTGCGAACGGGTGTATTCAACGTCGCAGACATTGGAATCATGCTCGGCGTGGCACTCATTCTCTTCCGTGGTGTAAAGCGCGGGCCTACTCTGCCAGGGGCCTCGACGGCCTGAAGAATGCAGGCCCCCAGCGAGCCTGCTGTTCTGCTGCCCGCGAACCTGCCGTGCTACTGACGATCAACGGCGTTGATGGCTTGGAGCACCGAACGGCCGGTATCAGTCAAACGCGCGCGGCGGCGATGTCCTTCTGCCGAGCGCTCCAACATCACCAATTGCCGCTCCAGTAACGAATCCAATTCAGCGCGATTCATATCCACCTGCTCTGGTGACTGACTGACCAGCATCAAGGTGGCAAATTCGTGTGCACTCAGCATCTTTGTCTCCTAGTGACAAACAACCGTAACCAGGGGGCACGGTGCCAAATGCAGGCGCGCAAGGCACGCGCCCGCTTGCATGGCAAAACAACGGTCGGTGAGGGGATCAGCCGGCCTGCACTTCGATACGCCGCGGTTTGGCTTCATCGCGGCGTTGGATCGTCAGCTTGAGCACCCCGTCGCGCAGTTGAGCGTCGATGCGCGAGGCATCGAAGTCAGGGCTCAGCACAAAGGTGCGCGAGAAATGCGGGTGCCGAACTTCGCCGTGCTGCAGACGCAGTCCGGGTGGCGTGGGCACCATCAATTCGGCATCGACGGTGAGCGTGCCATCCTGCACGCGAACATCGAGCTTCTCGCGCGGCACGCCCGGCAGATCCGCATACAGCGTGATGCCCTGGCGGTTCTCGAAGATGTCGACGGGAGGCGCCATGTGGGTCTGTCGCGCGGCCGCCTGTTCGGCCGTCTGCTTTGCAACCGCCGCCTTACCTGGCTGCGCATGGGTCGCCAATTGGGTGGTGTCATTCATGATGTGCTCCTTCATGCTTGCGCAGGTGCGGCTTAGCCTTGCACCCTGATCTGACGCGGCTTCGATGCCTCCGACTTGCCCACGCTGATGGTCAGGCAGCCGTTGACGTACCGGGCGCTGACTTTGTCTGGGTCGACGTCCTGTGGCAGCTCAATCACACGACGGAAGGCGCCCGTGAAGCGTTCGTCGGCATACACGCGCGTCTCGTCGGTGAGCTCGAAATCGGGGCGCTTGCGCTCGCCGCTGATCGTCAGCAGCCCCTTGTCGATCGAGACATCGATCTGCGCGGGGTCGAGCCCCGGGGCGAACGCGACGATCTCTACCGAGTCATCGGTGCTGCCAATGTTGACGGGAGGAAAGGTACCGATGCGCGTTGCGCGCAGGCTGGCGGGTGCCCCCGCAAAAAGCGTGGCCATCTGCCGTTGCAGGCGATCGAATTCGCCCAGCAGATCGGTGCCAAAAAACAGATCGCTCATGGCTGGCTCCTGAAGGGCCCGCACGGAGACTGAACCGAACTACGCGCTCCAGTTCATCGATCCGTGGCGGGCCACTGACAAACAAATCGAAACACGCAGCGCGAGAACCGCGACTGCATTGACGAAACCTAAAATAGGGAAGCAGGCAGAAATTTCAAGAGGCCCATTGGGTGCTGGACGAAGAACACATGCGCAAACGCGTGCCACCTCGCCCGATCGCCGAAGGCTTGCCGGCCCCCGTCCAAGCGCTGAGCAGGTCCAGAGAGGCCCCTATTGCCCGCACATCCGGCACAGGGTAAAAATCGGTCTATTGCCCAATGTCGACCAGAAATCGCACACCCATGGACCAACCTGCCAAGCTCAATGCCGATTCCCTGGGCGTCGTTGAATCGGTAATCATGGGCATTGCCGGCACGGCACCGGCCTACAGCATTGAGATTACGACTTCCACCATCATCGGGACGGCTGGCACGCAATCGCCGGCGAGCATCCTGGTGTGCGGGCTCATCATGTTTGGCATCGCTTACGCGTTCATCAACATGAACCGCGCCCTGGCGAGTGCCGGCACCTCGTATTCGTGGGTGAGCATGGTGTTCGGGCGTGCGCTCGGCTTTCTTGCCGGCTGGGCGCTTCTGGTGTTGTGCTGCGTGTTCATGGTGTCCGCCATGATTCCGGCGGCAAATGCCACGCTGCTCATCTTTGATCGGCCCATGATGAACAACGTGCATTACGTGACGCTGATCGCTGCGGCATGGCTCACGATTGTCAGCGCGGTGGTCGTCAAGGGCATCAAGCTCACCAGCTATGTGCAGGTGCTGATGACGATCGTCGAGGGCATCATCCTGCTCGTGATCATCGTCGCGAGTTTCATCGTGTTCCCGCATACGCCAGCGCATCCGTTCTCGTGGGTCTGGTTCTGGCCTTTCGCGTTTACGCCCAAGATGTTCGCCAACGGCGCGTTGGTTGCGATCTTCTTCTTTTACGGCTGGGACGTGACGATGAACCTCAGCGAAGAGACGCGGGACGCGAACCACACCCCCGGTCGGGCCGCGTTCTGGTCGATGGTGTTCTTGATGGCGTTCTTCCTCATCTTCATCGTCATTACGCAGCTGGGCCTGTCCGATGCTGAGATCCAGCACTACAACACGAACATCATTTTCGCCATTGCGGAGAAGTTGTTTGGGCCGACCTGGGGCTACGTCGCGATCGTTGCGGTATTGCTGAGCACGGTGGGAACGGTCGAAACCCAGATGTTGCAGTTCACGCGCACGCTGTTTGCCAAAAGCCGCGACGGTGCACTCCACGCGCGCTATGCGCGTCTGCATCCGGTTTGGCGCACGCCCCACATCGCCATCTTCTTCATCTGGATCACCGGGCTCGTACTGCTGTTCATGTCGTCTTATCTGCCGACGATCAACGTCATCCTGCAGGACTCGATTACCGCCATCGGCTTCCAGATTTGCTTCTACCTGGGGCTCACCGGCCTTGCCTGCGGCTGGTATTACCGCAAGGTGCTGATGCAGGGGCCGTGGGTCGCCATCACCCATGTCATCTGGCCGGTGGCAAGCGGGCTCTTCCTGTTCTTCATCGCGCTCTACAGCATCCCGACCTTCGACTGGGTTACCAACGTCGTGGGGATGGGAGGCATTGCCATCGGCGTCATTCCGCTGCTGCTGAACCGCAAAAAGATCTGGTTGGCGCGCTCAGCCTGAGCCGGCTCTGCCAGAGCGGCCGCGACGCGTTCCGCTCGACAATCGGGGCGCCGAATGCTGTCAGCCTGCACTGACAGCGCCTGTGTATTGACCTACAGAAACAAGGGCGCGCCCGGACAAGACAATTGGCGTCCCCTGATAGCGACGGCCGGGCGCCCCTCCGATACTGAACCTGGTGGCACCCGGCTCTCGATAAAGGACATTGTCATGGACGACTATTGCACGCTGTGCGGACGGCGCGGGCATTCTGCGTCGCACTGCCCGTGGGGTTCGTATCTTCGAATCCGTCGCTGTTCTCTGGTCCTGTCGAAGGACGGCCGCCCATTTACGTTTCGAAAATTCCCCACTTGATGCGAGCCCATATGCGTTCGTGGGCAAAGTAGGCGATCGACGTATAGATATTGCTGGCGATCATGAAACCGACTGCCAGGTGAACCGTGCCAGTCAGCAGATAAAGAGTGCCGAAGTCCAGGCACATGATCACGATTCGGTACGTCGCGGCCTTGATCACAGAACGACGAGCGCTGACGGTTCGCACCATGATGTTCTCTCCTGCTTACGTGCATCGATGCCTGGTAGCGCTGATCGATGAATGCCTTCCGGTTCCGATACCGCACGGTCTCGGGGGGGGGGCGGCGCCGAACATTGCGTCGCCGCTCATGGCTGCCGCGGCAATGCCATGGATGCGCGTCGCCGGCACCAAACCGCGCGAGATGATTCCAGTCATAGTGCGCGGCAGACGGTAACGCTAGACGGCGTCCGCATTGCGCTCGTGGGGAAGCCGCGCTCGTAACCGGCGGGCTTTCTATTCGGCGGGTGGAAGCACCTTACTGACCAAGTGGTAAATCCAGTTCAACCGCTTTTCGCGGAATCGAAAGCTGGATGCGGTACCCGCCTTGTGAAAGCGGTCCCGCTGCGAAAGTCCCGCCCAGGCGGCGCACGCGGTCACGAATGCCCGCGATTCCCGATGACGGCGGACGCCCGGCGGCCGGTTCGGCTAAGCGTGTGACGACGGCTCCATCGTTGAGAATCGTCAGCTCGCAACTCGACCGGTCGCATCGGAGGTCGATCACCACCTCCGTTGCCGACGTCGCATGCCGGGCAACATTGGTCAGACCTTCTTGCACGATCCTGAACAGCGCGGTGGAGGCGGTGTCGTTGAACGCCACCCTATGCGTGTTGCAATTCAGCGCGACCCGTAGTCCGGTATGTTGTCCGAAATCGGTGACAAGCCAGTCGAGTGCGGGGAGCAGCCCCAGGTCGTCGAGCATGGTCGGCCGCAGGCCGGCGGCAAGACGACGGACCGACGCCAGCGCGTGGTCGATGGCATTGCTCATTGTCCGTGTTCTTTCGCGCGCATACGCCTGGGCTTCTGGCGTGCTGCCTTCATCGGCAAGCAGGCCGGTGATGATCATCTTCAGCGCCGTCAATTGCTGCCCGAGGTCGTCATGAAGCTCGCGCGCAATACGCTTCTTTTCTTCTTCGCGAGTGGCTTCGACGCGGGCTGCCAGCTCGCTCGCGTACTCAAGTTGCTTGAGCCGCTCTCGCTCGGTCAGGTCCCGGGTGACTTTGGCAAAGCCGATCAGGTCGCCGTCCTCATCTCGCAGAGCCGTGATCACCACGTTGGCCCAGAATCGCGAGCCGTCTTTGCGTATGCGCCACCCTTCGTCTTCCCAGCGGCCAAGCGCTGCGGCACGCTTGAGTTCTTCGCTCGGATAGTTCTGCGCAATTGCCTCGGCTGGATAGAAAACCGAGAAGTGCTGGCCGATGATTTCGTCGGCGCGATAGCCCTTGATGCGTTCAGCACCGGCATTCCAACTGGCAATGTGACCTGTCGGATCCAACAGGAAGATTGCATAGTCCTGTATCGCGTCCACCAAGGTGCGATAACGCTCCTCCACGGGCACGTGAGCGATCGGTGCATCGCTTCCCAGTCTTCGCAATCTGCCTGCGTTGGTATCCATACCAAGCCCTCATCGCAACGGGTTCGAGCGCCCAAGGCAAACCTGTTGGAAGTCGCTTCCCGTGCATCTGCATAAGAATATGCTGCCCGGCGACAGCAATCAAAGCAGGCACAGCCACTGCGATGAGGCGCCAGAAGTGCCTGGCCAAGGATTGGCTGCCCGCACGCATCGCATGCTGTTCAGCATTCGCTTTGCAATTTGTACGCAGGCGGCCTGGAGGTTGGTAGCCGCTTCCGGCTACCGCCGCTCAAACCTGAGCCATCCCGCCATCAACAAACAGCTCGATGCCATTGATAAAGCTTGCCGCATCCGAGGCAAGAAACGCGACGGCCTTGCCCACTTCGGCCGGCTCCCCCAGGCGGCCCAGCGGCACCTGAGCGGCGAGGAAGTCGAACAGCCCCTGGCGCGTTTCATCCGATGCGAGGCCGCCAAGGCCCGGCGTGCGGATGGGGCCCGGGCTCACGACATTCACGCGGATACCGCGATCCTTCAGATCCATCACCCATGAGCGGGCGAAGTTGCGCACCGCCGCCTTGCTGGCGCTGTAGACGCTGAAGTTGGCCGTGCCCTGAACGGAAACCGTGGACGACGTGAGGATGATCGATGCGCCGTCGGTCAGCAGCGGCAGTGCCTTCTGCACCGTGAACAGCACGCCGCGCACGTTGGTGCCGAAAATCCGGTCGAAATGCTCTTCGGTGATGGCGCCCAGCGGCATCATGTCGCCGCCGCCGGCATTGGCGAACAGGATGTCGAGCTTGCCGGCCACCTTGGCGATCTGGGCATAGACGGCGTCGAGGTCGGACAGCACCGACGCATCGGCCCGCAATGCGGTGGCCCCGGCGCCGATCTCTGCGACGGCGGCGTCGAGTTCAGCCTGACGGCGGCCGGTAATGAACACGCGCGCGCCTTGGGCCGCGAGTTCCTTGGCGGCGCCAAGGCCGATGCCGCTGCTGCCACCCGTGACGAGGGCGATCTTGCCTTCCAGTTGCTTGCTCATGATGTGCTCCATGTCGTGATTTCAGGTTTGGATGAATGACCTTGCGCCGGGTGGTGCCTTGCTCTGCGTGGCCCCGTCGCGTTGGGCATGGAGGCACTGTAGGGCTCGGAAACTTTTCGAAAAAGCGCTGCAAACAGAATTACTATCCACAACTGTGGATAATTGGCGGCTGCACGATCAAGCACAAAGGCACTCGAATGGATCAACTATTGGCAATGCGTTCCTTTGCACGCGTGGTGGAGGCTGGCAGCTTTACGCGCGCGGCCGATTCGCTCGACATGCCCATTGCCACGGTCAGCAAGCAGGTGCAGGAACTGGAGGCCCACCTGGGTGTGCGCCTGCTGCAGCGGACGACACGGCGCGTGACGGTGACGCCGGAAGGGCAGGATTACTACGCCAAGAGCACGCGCATCCTGCGCGACCTGGAAGACATCGACGCCTCGTTCAGCCTCGCACGCGGGCGGCCGCGCGGGTCCTTGCGCATCGATGTCGGCGGCTCGACGGCGCGCGACGTGCTCATTCCTCTGCTGCCGGAATTCGTGGCGCGCTACCCCGAGATCAGGATCGACCTGGGCGTGTCAGACCGCTCGGTAGATCTGATTGCGGACAACGTCGACTGCGTCATTCGTGGTGGCCCCTTGGACAACTCGTCCCTGGTCGCACGCCACCTGGGCAACGCGCCGCTGATCACCTGCGCCACCCCGGGATACCTCAAGCAATACGGCACGCCGGCTTATCCCGATGAACTCAAGAATGGCCACCGGCTGGTGAGCTACGTGTTCAGCCAGACGGGGCGGTCGGTTCCATTCCGCTTTGAGCGCGACGGCGAAAAGACCGAGATCAAGGTCGAGCATCGCATCGGTGTGAACGAGAGCAATGCGCATCTGGCCGCCTGCCTTGCGGGCCTGGGCATCGTGCAGACCTTTGGTTATGCGGCTGAAGCGGCGATCAACGACGGCGCTCTGGTGGAGATCCTCAAGCCGTGGCGGCCGGCGCCTTACCCGTTCCATGTCGTCTATCCGCAGACACGCCACGTCACGCACCGCCTGAGAGTGTTCATTGACTGGCTGGTGGAATCTTTTCCGGCTCGGGTGGGGCGGGGGCCGACGAAGTAACCGGCAGCATGAGCACGATTGTTTCTGTGGATAAGCACGTGAAGAACTTCAGGGACAACTGTGTTGGCTCTCCGGGGTCAGGTTGTCCACAGCAGAGGGATAACTTTGGTGTCTGCCGAGAGGGTGGGGCGCACTCTGCACGAGTCATCCACGCCACGCCACACGCTGTCCGATGGGTTGTGCATTTCGCAAGCAGTTGACGCAAAAGCGTTTTCTGCAGCTATCCACAGAAACGATCCACCGTTATCTACTACTACTATTTTTATATACAGAAGAAATAAAGAAGACAGCAAAGACGGGCTAGCCAAATGCTCATGGGCGCTTGATCTGCAGTGCTTGATCAAGAAACTCGAACATACGGCGTTCTGAGTCTTCTGTGGCCTGCGGGCTGTAGTGATAGACGACCTGATGGCCGCGCACGTCGGTCTTGCTGAAGTTGTTCAGGTGCTGGCAGTCCCAGCAGTGCGTGGTGTCGGGATAGACGTGCCACTGCACGGGCGCACCAGCGGCCTTGGCGGCCTGCAACCTGGAGACGCAGTCTGCGGCGGGGCCTTCAGTGTCGGCTTCACCCATCAGCACGAGCAGGGGGCGGTCGATGTCGGGGTTGAGGATGTCGAGCGGGGTGCCGTTGCGCAGCTTGAGACCTGAGCACACAGGGTAGAACGCGACGGCGGCTGCGAAGCGCGTGCCGTCCCCCAGGGCTTCTGCCCAGTGCTTGCTGCTCAGCCCGAGGCCCATCATCGCGCCCCAGGAATAGCCGGCGTGGGCAATGCGGGCCTTGTCGACGAAATCGAATTGACCGAGATACGCGGCGGCCTGCAGCGCATCGCGCACGCCACGCATGGGCGTCACGCCCCCTTGCGGGCCCATGCACACCGATTCAACACCGCGTGGGCCGAGGCTGTCGATCAGCAATGCCACATAGCCATGGCGTACTGCGCGGCGGGCCCATTCGAGCATGGCCTGGTTCTGCCGCTTGCCATGACCCAGGCCGCTGCACTGGTGCTGCAGCACGAGCGCCGGGAAGGGGCCATCGCCAGCGGGTTTGTAGAGCGCCATGGATGGCGTGGTGAGCATGCCGAGTTCGCTCACCTTGTCAGGAAAGGTCAGATCCGGCGCGCGCGAGGCGCCGGCGCGCAGCGTCTGCGTGTCGATCTGCGCGTGGGCCAGGAGCGGCAGGGCCAGCGCAATGGCAAGGGTGCAGCGATGGATGAGCGTCATGGCTGCCCCTTCGTTTGACGTGCGTTACGTGAGCGCGGCCGGCAGTGGCTGTTGTGCACTCATCACCATATTGCGTCCGCCTGCCTTGGCGCGGTACAGCGCGGCATCGGCGGTTTCGACCAGCGTGTCGATGGAGAGGGCGCTGTTGTCCGGCGCAGACGTGGCGCAGCCGGCGCTGACGGTCACGTAGCGCGACGGCGCGGTGGCTTCGATGCGCAGACGCAGCACGGCTTCGCGTGCGCGCTCGGCAAGGGCCTGCGCTTCGGTCGCATCGGTTTCGGGCAGGACGACGACGAATTCCTCGCCGCCATAGCGTGCGATGAAATCTGACGGTCGGCGCACCACGCCCGCCAGTGCATGGGCCACGGCTGCAAGGCATGCGTCGCCCTTGAGGTGGCCGAACGCATCGTTGTAGCGCTTGAAGTGGTCGACATCGACCATCACCAGCGAAAGCGGCTGTCCGCTGCGCAGGGCGGCGCTGATCAGGCTGTCGACACGTTCGTTGAAGTAGGTGCGGTTGTACAGGCCGGTCAGCGCATCATGCATGGACGCCTGCCGCAGCGAGACATGCGCCTCGAACAGCCGCCGGTATAGCGCGGTCACCTCCCACACCAGCACGCAGACCAGCACCCCAGGCGCGAACATGCTGAACAGGCGCGCGACATACCAGCCCACGGTAAAGCGGTCTGTGCTCAGCAGGTTGAGGGTGGTGTCGGTCAGGCAGGCCAACGCGGCAATGGCCAGCCACACGTCGAGCACCGCACGCAGGCGGCCGCTGGCCACCACGGCGAGCACCGCAATCGCGTTGATGGCCCACAGGACGACCGCCACGGGGTTGTCGCCATTGCTGGCGTGCAACGGCGGCGGCAGGTTGGTCAGTACCGCAAAGCTGCACAGCAGCACACCCACCACCACCGGCCCGCCGATCAGCAGCCAAGCCCACAGGCCGACGCGCCCGTCAGCAACGGCATCGCGCGAGAGCCGATCACGCATGAGCACCGCCAGGACCACGAAGAGCGGAAAGCCACCGTGCCAAAACACCCACATCCATGCTGCACTGGTGGGGCGGGCGCCAAACAACCCGGTGGGTGAGAACACGCCCGGGAAGGTCAGCAATTGCAGCGCCACGGCCAGCGCGGTAAAGGCATAGGCACCGCTCAGCGCGCCCAGCATCGGCTGCCGCGTCACGGTGAACTGCGCGCCCAGCAAAAACGCGGCAATGCCGGCCGTGGTGAACACCGTCAAGGCGCACATCGGCATGAACGGGTTGATCGCCGGCCATTGCAGGCCTGCACGTGGTGCGGCCACGGCCAGCGTCAACAGGATCAGCAGCGCAATCGCGCCGGCAATCATCGCTTGCTGGCGTGTGGCTCGCTGAATCAGAAAACTCTCCATCCACCCCCCGGGGTTCGAGATTGTGTGTATCCGACCTGCTTGCGTGTCGGTGTGCCTACATCATAGGCAGCGGCCGGCGGCGGGAAAAGCCTAGGCAAGGATTGGTGGCATCGCTACGGCCGGCCTAAGTCGGGTGGCCTAGGCTTATCCACAGGCCCGTTCCAAGGGAATTGAAGGGAACCTTTCGTAGTGTGGGCCGGGTCTCACGCCGTTGTTGAATCACTTGGGCCGTTGGCCGACGCTGTATGGAATCACTCAATCACACGCTGTTTCTTTGGATCAACGCGCCGGCCGACGCTTCGGCCACCACCGTCTGGCTGGCGATGGCCTTTGCCGAATACGCGATCTGGCTGGTGCCACTGACGCTCGTGGCCGCTTGGCTCTGGGGCGAGCCGACCACGCGGCGCCAGGCACTGCAGGCCGGCGTGGCTGCTGCGCTGGCATTGTTGATCAACGTTGGCTTCAGCCTGCTTTGGTATCACCCGAGGCCGTTTGCGATTGACCTGGGCACCAATCTGCTGCCGCATGCGCCGGATTCGTCGTTCCCGAGCGACCACCTGACCGCGCTGTGGACCGTAGCGTTCAGCCTGATGTGGCACGCACGCCTGCGGCGCGTGGGCGTATTGCTGGCGCTATTGGGCGTGCCGATGGCGTGGGCGCGCATCTACCTGGGTGTGCACTATCCGTTCGACATGCTGGGCGCGGCTGCTGTATCACTCTTGAGCGCATGGCTGTGCAGCGGGCGCGTGGCGCATAGGCTGTCGGAGCCGCTGCACCGTTTGGGGCTGGCGTTGCATGGTGTGTTGCTGGCTCCGTGCGTGCGGCGCGGCTGGGTGCGCAAGTAAGCGTGGGTCAGGCGTGCCGGCGCCAGGCACGCCAGAAGAGCACGAAGGACAGTATCGTCGCGCCCACGTTGTAGAGCGTCGCCAGCGCAAACGCGTGGGCGTAGTGCGCGGCGTGCGTGGCGGCGTCCATCGCCACCGCCCCATTTGCCCCGTCCACCTGGCCCAGCAGCGAGAACAGCAGCACGCCCACCACCGTTACGCCCACCGCGTTGCCGACGGCCTGCATGGTCGTGACGGTGCCGGCGCCCATGCCGGCCTGGGCCGTCTCCACGCCGCTCAGGATGGTGTTGAGCGACAGCGGAATCACCATGCCTTGCCCAAAGCCGTTGAGCATCAGGGGCAGGATCAGCCAGGCGGTGCCGGCGCCCAGTTGCGCCATTCCGGCCAGCACCACCATGCCCACCGCGAAGATCGCCACGCCCAGCAGCAAGGCGCGCTGCCCGATGCGTTCAGCCAGGCGGGGGGCTGTGAGCGAGCCGGTAAAGAACGCAATGGCCGCCGGCGTGAACACCA
The DNA here is from genome assembly GCF_000607165.1 of Ralstonia pickettii. Lineage (GTDB taxonomy): Bacteria > Pseudomonadota > Gammaproteobacteria > Burkholderiales > Burkholderiaceae > Ralstonia > Ralstonia holmesii. Next base: position 546,323 of record NZ_JFZG01000008.1, read on the forward strand.
GCCCCGCTGCCAACGCCGACAAGCCGCGCCCGAACTGCAGCAGGATCGTCAACGCCAGGAAGTACGAGCTGATGGCTGTGTAGAACAGGAAGATCGCCAGCACGCCCAGCACAAAGCTGCGGTTGCGGAACAGCGCCATCTCAATGATGGGGACGCGGCCCGCCGCCGACAGCGCTTGCTCTACGCGCACAAAATGGCGGAACACCAGCAGTGAAGCCAGCGGCACCGCCCACGACCACCACGGCCAGCCGGACTCCCGGCCTTGCATGATCGGCACCAGCAGCATCGCCAATGCCACCGCGCCTGCCACGGCGCCATGCACGTCCAGCCGCGCCGCCACCGGCGCACGCGATTCCGCCACGAAGGCGCGCGCCGCCAAGATGGCGACAATGCCGATCGGCACGTTCACCAGAAACACCGCGCGCCAGCCTGAGACTTCCGCCGCCAGCGGATGCGCAATCAGCCAGCCGCCGATGATCTGCGAGACCGACGCCGCCACGCCCTGCACCGCGCCCATGGTGCCGAACGCGCGCCGCCGTGCGTCGCCGTCAAACAGCACGCGCAGCGAAGCCATGACCTGCGGCATCAGAATGGCTGCTCCCAGGCCTTGGCCGACACGCATGGCGATCAGCATCCACGGCGTTGTCGCCAGACCGCACAGTGCGGATGCCAGCGTGAACAGCGCCATGCCCGCCAGAAACATGCGCTTGCGCCCAAACAGGTCGCCCAGGCGGGCGCCGTTGAGCAGGAACACCGCATACGCGGCGCTGTAACCGACCATCACGAGCTGGATTTCGGCAAAACTGGTGTGCAGACCGGCACGGATGTCCGGAATCGCCACATTGACGATGAACAGGTCGAGAATCGTGACGAAGTTGCCGGTCAGCAGCGCCGCCAGCGCCGGCCAGTGCCGTTTGGCTGGCGAGGCAACGCCAGCGGCAGAAAGGGATTCCGTTGACATGGGGGATCTCGGTTTATTAATATACGGTCGTACGTATACTAGAGAGCGATTGGCCTACGTCAAGCGCCGATTGCGTTGTCCCCACTCATCGATAGGGCATTGCCATGAACGAAACCGACGGCCGCCGCCAGCGTGGCGAACGTGCGCGCGCCCAGGTGCTGGAGCACGCCACCGCCATTGCCTCCACCGACGGACTTGAGGGTCTGACTATCGGTCGCGTGGCCACGGATGCGGGCGTGGGCAAGGGCAACATCCAGGTGCTTTTCGGCGACAAGGAAACGCTGCAACTGGCCACGCTGGATGCGGGCGTCGTGCATTACCGCGAGATGGTGGTCGAGCCGGCGCTAGCGCTGGAAAGCCCGCTCGCCCGCCTGCGTGCGCTAACCGATGGCTGGTTCGACTACGTGGCCGGCGGGGCGTCGCCGGGCGGTTGCTTCGTCTGCGCGGCCAGCTACGAATACCGGGCGCGGCCGGGAGCCATCCAGGACCGTGTGCGCGGGCATCGCGAGTCGGTGCGCGCCCGTTTTCGCGAGACGATTACGGCGGCGCAGGCCGCCGGTGAATTGCGCGCCGATGTCGACGTCGATCAGCTCGTCTTCGAAATCGAATCGTTTCGCTCCAACGCCAACGTGGCGTTTCTGATGGGCGACATGGCGGTATTCGAGCGCGCGCGCCGCAGCACGCAGGTGCGCATCGATGCGGCGCTCGCCTGAGCGGACTTCCCAACACGCGACGCGCGCAAGCAACGCCCGCGCGGCGCCCCGGTCTTCCGGTGGCTCCACCTTTGGTTACACTTGTGCGCAGTCGCACAAACACACCAAACACAAGACTCGCGGGGGAACAGGCTATGAGGAGCCAAACGATTGCTGCGGCCATCGGAATCGGGGGCGCGCTGTGGCTGACGGGCTGCGCAGCGCCTTATGCGGAGCCGCCTGCCGGCGCCAACACGGCCACGGTGGATTTCGTCCGCCCGCTCACCAGCACCAATGCCACCATCCTCGCGTTTGACGACCCAAAGTATTGCGGCAACCCGCGCACTGCGCTCAAGCCGGCTGATGCGACGCGGCCGATCCGCGTGCTGGCCGGTGTGCCGACCGCGCTGGGCGCCAGCTTCATCCGTACCTCGGGCACGCTCATCTACCGCTGCGGCGTGTCGGCGACGTTCGTGCCGCAGGCGGGCAAGCAGTACAAGATGACGGCCAGCTACCCCACCAACGCCCATGTGTGTCGCGCCGGCGTGGTTGAGTCTGACGACGGCCGGTCGTGGCACGCCATCAACGCGCGCTATCGCACCTACCGCATCAACCCGTCGTGGGGCACCGGAAGCTGCCCCGGTCTGACCGACGCCGACGTCGCCTTCATGCGTGACAAGACGCGCTCCGAAGACGGCTCCACCACGCTGAGCGACCTTTCCGATCTGCTGACGCCGCAATGACCCGCCGCACCGCCTTCATGATCCGCACGTTTGTGGCCACTGCATCGGCACTGGCCGCGTTGCCGGTGGCCGCGCTGGAGCCGGCCGAAGTGTTCGCCAAGGTCGCGCCCAGCATCTGGGAGGTGCGCGTGTCCAACGCCGCCGGCCAGCCGCTGGCCATCGGCAGCGCGGTGGTGATCGGCGACGGGCTGGCCGTGACCAACTGCCACGTGCTGCGCGGCGGCAAGCAGGTCAGCCTCAAGCGCGGCAACGCCAGCTTTGGCGCACGCCTGCTGTATCCCGACGTGCAGCGCGACCTGTGCCAGCTGCGCGTTGCCGATTTCCACTATCCTGCCGTCACGATCGTGCCGAGCAGCATGCTGGTGACGGGCCAGAAGGTCTACGCAATCGGCAATCCGCTCGGGTTTGACCTGACGATCAGCGAGGGGTTGATCTCGTCGCTGCGGCATGACGAAAACGGCGAGCTCAAGGCGATCCAGACGTCGGCGGCGATCTCGCAGGGCTCCAGCGGCGGCGGCCTGTTCGACAGCAACGCGCGGCTGGTCGGCATCACGTCGCGCATGGTGTCCGCCGTCTACGGGCAGAACCTGAATTTTGCAGCGCCCGCCGAGTGGATCAACGATGTGCCCGCGCGTGCGCAAAAGGCGTTGGCTGAGCGCGCTGCCGCAGCGTCGCCGGTGGCGGCGAACACGACGCCCGTAGCGGCAACCGTGGCCGCCGCCGCGCTACAGCCGCGCAAGCCCGGTGAACTCGGGCCGAAGTCGCAAGCCGCCTTTGGCGAGTATTTGCGCAAGCCGTGGCCCAAGATCTTCGTGGCCGCCGACGGCGATCAGTTCGTCTACGAGTGGGGCCAGAACGCTGAATTCCGTGCGGTGTCGTCGTGCAAGGAGCGTTATCAGAACTGCTCCATCTATGCCCGTGATGACACGGTTGTCGAGGCCAAATAAAGACCCTCGCAACGGTTGGCATCGATTCCGCCCGGGTCAGGTCAGGGCATGAAGACATTAATATGTGACCCGTTTGGCTGTGCGGTGCCGTTCAAGCGAGCCTGCGCAGTAACTCAAAACAAGTCGACTAGGAACCCGCCAACATGAATTGGACCGCGACCCGACCGATCCGCGTGGTCGTGCTCGACGACCATGCGGTCGTCCGCCATGGTCTGGCTGCGCGCCTGAAGCAGGAGGCCGATATCGAGGTCTGCGGCCTGTTTGCGTCGGGCCGCGAAATCGTGCGGGCACTCAAGGACAACACCTTCGAGGTGGATGTCCTGCTCATGGACTATTCGCTGGGGCCCACTGAAATCGACGGGCTGAACTTGATCCGCCTGATCCGCGTGCGCTATCCGGAGTTGAAGATTCTGGTGGCCTCGGCGCATCACAACAAGGCGACGGTTGGCATGGTCATGCATGCCGGTGCGCGTGGGTTTGTCGGCAAGGAAGAGGAGCTGACGGAACTGGTGCGCGCCATTCGCACCGTGGCTACGGGCGGCAAGCGCCTGAATGCAGCGCTGGCTGCCGAGATGGAGAGCGATGCCCTTTCTACCGATGCGCCCCCGCCCACCGCGAATGGCAGCAAACTCTCTGCACTGCTCGACCGCTCCGAGCTGAGCCCGCGCGAGCGCGAAGTGCTGCGCTGCTGCCTTGACGGCATGTCGGTCACGGACATTGCCGAAAAATTTGCGCGCAGCATCAAGACTATCAGCTCGCAGAAGCAATCGGCCTATCGAAAGCTGGGTATTCGCACCGATACCGAGCTGTTCAAGATCAAGCACGAGCTTGAGGGGCAGTGAGGGCTGAGCGGCGCCCAAGCCATGCCCTGCACGCCGGCAACGCCGTCGGCTCAGATGACCGAACCGCGAACGCCTGAACAGGTCAGGCGTTATGCAGCACGCGCAGCAACAGGTTCTCCAACTGCTTGACCTCGGTCTGCGAAAACCCGCGCAGCAGGTTGTTCAGCACATCGATGATCAGCGGCCGGATTTCCGGATACAGCGCGCGGCCTTGCTCGGTGAGCGAGACCACCACCGAGCGGCGATCCGCATCACTGGGCGCGCGCTTGACGATGTTCTTCTTCTCCAGCCGATCGATCAGCCGCGTCATCGCACCCGGATCGTAGTGCAGCGCGCGAGAGAGTTCGGCCGGGGTGGTGGCCAGGTCTTCGGCCAGGTAGATGACGACCGTCCACTGCGCGGCCGTCAGGTCCAGCGATGCCAGGGCACTGTCGATGTGTGTCACCAACGCGTGTCGGACCCGATGCACGAGCCGACCGATGTTGGTATCGCGGTCCATGGTGTCAAGCTGGTAGGCGCCTTCACTGGTGCTGGTGTCGGCGGCCTCAGGTGTCTGTACGTCGATGCTCATGGTGGTGCTCCCCGTTCTGCCGGTGATCCGGCTTGTAAGGCGCGCCGCATTCCCGTAACGCTAGCGTGCTTCATTGCACACTAATCGTCGCTTGCCCAGGCCGTCAAGCCGGGATCGATACCAACGCGGATCGTCAAATCTCGTTGGATATCGCTGCAAAACGATTGCGGCTGCCAAGGGGCGGGGTGGTTCGTATCATGGTTGAAACGTGGCAGCCGACGCATGTGGCGCGGCGTGCTCGTCCTCCTCCATATTCCTTTTTTGAACGCCATGAACCTCCACCTTCAGAACAAGCTCGCGCTCGTGACCGGCTCTACCAAGGGCATCGGTCATGCCATTGCTGTAGCACTGGCCGCCGAAGGCGCCCGCGTGATCGTCAACGGACGTACCCAAGCGTCCGTTGACGACGCAATTGCACGTCTGCGAACCGAGGTGCCCGACGCCCAGGCCGAGGGCTTTGCCGGTGACCTGTCCAATCCGGCGCAGGCTGATGCGTTGGTCGCCCGATTTCCCAAGGTCGACATCCTCATCAACAACCTCGGCATTTTCGACCCCAAACCGTTTGAGGAAATCGACGACGCCGAATGGCAGCACTTCTTCAACGTGAACGTGCTGAGCGGCGCGCGCCTGTCCCGCGCGTACCTGCCCGGCATGCGTGCCCAGAACTGGGGCCGCATCGTGTTCATCAGCAGCGAGAGCGGCGTGCAGATCCCGGTGGAGATGATCCACTACGGTGTCACGAAGACTGCGCTGCTGGGCCTCTCGCGCGGGTTGGCCGAATTGACCGCCGGCACGGCCATCACCGTGAATGCCGTGCTGCCGGGGCCGACGCGTTCCGAAGGCGTGGACGAGTTTGTCGAGAAGCTCTCCGGCGGCCAGAGCTTCGAAGCGTTCGAGAAGACCTTCTTCGAGACGGCGCGGCCGACCTCGCTCATCAAGCGCTTTGCCAGCACGCAAGAGGTGGCCAACCTGGTTGCCTATGTGGCGAGCCCGCTGTCGTCGGCCACCACGGGCGCTGCGCTGCGCGTGGATGGCGGCGTGGTGAAGTCGGCGTTCTAGAACGTCAGCCCTGACGAACGCACCATTCCGGCGCGCGGCCCCGGCTTTTACGCTGGCCGTGTCGCTGGTGCATGCCGGCGGGACAAGCCGGCAGCGCGTCTGTTCGCCTGTATCGTCGAGATCGCAGACCAGCCAGATCGAGCGTGTCCTCGCCCGTGCGCTGGCGGCATTCCTTCCACATCTTCGGAGTGATTGCCATGTCCAACTGCAAAGTCTACGGAACCAAACCTGACAACGGCCCTGGTCAACTGGCGGCTCAGGCCGCACGCGATCGCGTCAACCAGGCGCACGCCGCCTGGGCCGTCACGCTCGCATACAACAGCGGCACGACAACCGCTGTCTACACTTCCGCAGTCGCCAGCGTCGACGACCTGGAAAAGGCGTTCGAAGCTGAATTTCCGCAGTACACGGTGGTCGGTTACTGAGCCGCTTGCCCTCCGCCACGTGTCTCCGCCGGGACATCGTGGCGGGCACGCAGTGTCCACAAACATTGCAATCGGCCCGCAGCCCGTCACAATAAAAGTCGGAACGACTTTCGAGGATCGGGATGCAGGGCAAGCGAGCTGTGGGCAGCATGGGGTTGTGGTGGCGGACGGCGTGGCTGGGTGTCGTTACGTTGGCGTTCGGCGTTGCGGCCGCTCGCGCACAGCAGCCGGCAACGCCTGCGCCTGCAGATCCGCAGATCGCCTTCTATTACGGCCGCGATGTGCCCGCCGCTGAACTGCAAGCCTTCGATTGGGTCGTGGTGGACCCGGCAACGGGTGGCAGTTTCGATCCGAAACAGCCATCGTCCACGCTCTGGTTCGCTCGCGTAGACCTGACACAGCAGACCGATGCGATGCGCTCGAGCGCCTGGCCTGCCAATGTGACCGACCAGGTCTTTGCGCCGCTGCTTGCGCAAGGCTATCAAGGCTTCCTGCTCGATGGGCTGGACACGCTCCAACGCGGCGCCCCCGATGCCGCCAATGCCATTGCGGCGCTGGTTCAGGCGTTGCATGGGCGCGCACCGCAGACGAAGCTGCTGGCCGGCGGCACGGCCTGGCTCGAAACGTTGGCGCCGCAATTGTCCGGCGTTGTGACGGCGGGTCTGGTGCGTGAGCGCACAGGCGGCGAAGGTCTGCGCGATGTGCCCGATGCCGACCGCGCCGCACGCATTGCTACGCTGCGCAACATCGGGGCGCAGTATCACTTGCCGGCGGTCGCGCTCGATTACTGCGCCAGCTACAACCGCACCTGTCTGCGCGAGACCGCCAATGTTGCGCGCGCCGCGGGCGTCACCAGCTACGCCACCACGCCGGGCGCCGACTTCATCGGCATTGGTCGGCTGGAAGTGATGCCGCGCCGTGTCCTGTTGGTCGAACCCCAAGAGGCAGGCACCAGCCGCAACACCGCGCCATCGGTGCTCTATCTGGCCATGCCCATCAACTACCTTGGCTATCGCACCGAATTTGCCGACGCCAACAAGCCGTTGCCGACCGTCACGCCCGACCGCTATGCCGGCGTTGTCACCTGGTTCGACAGCAACGCACCGCGACCTGGCTCGTGGGCGTCGTGGCTCCGGCGCACGATGGGCGCTGGCGTGCGCGTGGCGATGTTCAACCAGTTCGGGCTGAACATGGATGCCCCTACGGCGCAGATGCTGAATCTGCAAACCGTGCCCGGCACGCCGGCGGGGCCGCTTGCCATCGTCTCGCATGATCCGATGATGGGCTTCGAGCTGCAGCCCCATCCCGATCGGCGCATGGCCGTGGGCGTGCAGGTCGACTCCCGCGTGGCAGGGGCCCAATCGCTGTTGCGGCTCTCGGCCGGCAGCTACACCTACGATGCGGCGGCCATCATGCCGTGGGGCGGCTACGTGCTGCAGCCGTTCGGTGTGTTTCGCATGCCCGATGTCGACCAGGCGCGCTGGGTCATCCAGCCGCTGGATTTTCTACGCCGCGCGCTGCAACTGCCCGCCATGCCGGTGCCTGACACCACGACGGAAAACGGCCGCCGGCTGATGACTGTGCATATCGACGGCGACGGATTCGCCTCCCGGACCGAGTTTCCGCCCGGAGAGTTCTCCGGCCAGGCCTTGCTGCGCGACATTCTGGATCGCTACAAGGTGCCGACCACCGTGTCGATCATCGAGGGCGAAGTGGCCGCCGACGGTGTGTATCCGAAGCTCACGCCGCAGCTCGAGCCGATCGCGCGTACCATCTTTGCGCAGCCTTACGTGGAGCTGGCCAGTCACACGTTCTCGCACCCGTTCAACTGGCTGCGCACTACCAACCCGCCTGATCCGACTTCTGCCGAAACGCCCGAAGGCACCGACACCGCCTTCTCGTTGAACATTCCCAATTACCGTTTCAGTTTCGACCGCGAGATCGCGGGCTCCATCCGCTACATCAACACCAAGCTGGCCCCGCCGGGCAAGCGCGTGAAGGTGCTGCTGTGGAGCGGCAACGGCCAGGTGCCACCGATTGCCGTGCAGAAGACAGTCGAGGCCGGAGTGCTGAACATGAACGGCGGCGACACCTACATCACGCGCTCCAACCCGAGCTGGACGGCCGTGGCGCCGCTTGGCGTGGACAAAGGCGATGGCCTCTTCCAGGTGTTTGCGCCCGACCAGAACGAGAACATCTACACCAACCTCTGGCACGGCCCGTATTACGGTTTCTCGCGGGCCATCGAAACGTTCGAGCTGACCGAAAAGCCTTATCGCTTCAAGCCGATCGGCATTTACTACCACATGTATTCCGGCACCAAGCTGGCGTCGCTCACCGCCTTGCGGCAGGTGTACGACTGGGCGGTCGCGCAGCCGGTCATGCCGATCTACGCGTCGGACTACATCCGCAAGGTGCTCGACTTCCGCGCCATGGCTGTCGCGCGTGACGGCGATGCCTGGGTCGTGCGCGGCAATGGCGATCTGCGGACCGTCCGTTGGACGGGGCCCGGCGTGCCCCGCCTTGCCGATGCGCGCGATGTGGCCGGCTACGCTGCGGGCCCTGGCGGCACCTATATCCACCTGACCAGCGGATCGGCACGCTTCGCCCTGAACAACGCCGCACCAACGCAACCCTACGTGCGCGATGCCAGCGGCCGGCTGTCGAACTGGCAGCGCAGTGCGGATGGCAGCTCGCTGTCGGTCGATGTTGCCGGCTATACGCGACCGTTCATCCGCTTTGCCAATGCAGCCCGTTGCCGGGCGACCGTGGACGGCCGCGAAGTGAGTGCCTCCCATGGCGCCGACTGGCGCATCGAACTGGGTGCTGGCAACCCCGCCAAGCTCGCGCCCCAGCACGTCGAGCTGACTTGCGACAAATGACGTCCGGAAACGCAGACGCGAGTCTGCTTTGTCGGACATAGCCGCCTGTAAAACGTTTGCGCTCAAGCTTTTCCCGGTTGATCCGTTGTTAACCCGACTGACGACCCCCAGGAAAAAAAAGCATGAGAGCGTCTGCGCCCCTTTCTGAAGTTTCACAGCCCCCAACCAGCCTCGGTACCCGGCTGGCCGTGATTGGCCTGATCGCCCTGGTTGCGGTGTTCGGCATGTTTGCGCTGGCAAACTCGCAATCGAGTCTGCGCATGCTGGAAGCCAATACCCAATCGGCCATGCACAACCAGGAGGCCGCCATGCGCGACATGATCGGCCTGTTCGACGGCACCATGCGCTCCGAGGCCGACCGCTTCCTGACCGCCTTTGCCGACGCCGCGCCAGGCCCCTACAGCATCGACCCGGCGCAGACCGTGCAAGTGGCGGGCAAGCCGACGCCCACCTTCAAGAGCGGCCCGAACGGTGAAACGGTTCTGAACCTCAACTTCACCGTGCCGGATAAGTTCTTCGCGCGCACCGGCGGCACCATCGCCACCGTGTTCGCCCGCACCGGTGACGACTTCGTGCGCGTGACCACCTCGCTCAAGAAGGAAAACGGCGAACGCGCGATCGGCACGCTTCTCGATCGCGCCCACCCGAGCTACAAGGCGTTGATGGCCGGCGAGCCGTTCCGCGGCCTGGCCTGGCTGTTTGGCGTGCCGTACATGAGCAAGTACGAACCCGTGCGCGATGCGTCGGGCAAGGTGATCGGCGCGCTGTATGTGGGTGTGGACGTGCGCTCGGAACTGGCGCTGCTCAAGGACAAGATCCGCTCGCACGGCATCGGCAAGACGGGCGGCTATTTCGTCATCGACGGCAAGCCCGGCGCCGATCAGGGCAAGGTGCTGATCGACCACACGCAAGACCGCGAAGGCAAGAACCTGCTCGACGCCAAGGACGCCGCCGGCCAAGCCTGGGTGCGCGAGATGATCGCGCGCAAGGACGGCACGCTGCGTCATACGCTGGCCGACACGGAAGGTGGCACCGCGCGTGAGCGCCTGACCGTCTTCACGCAGTACCCGGATTGGCAACTGGTGATTGCCGGCACGGCTTACGTAGATGAACTCGACGCCGATCTGGTGGCCGCCCGCAATCGCTTCCTGCTGCTGGGCCTGGCACTCGGTGCGCTGCTGGCCGGCGGGCTGTACTGGATGCTGCGCCGTACTGTGAGCACGCCGCTGGCCGAGGTGGTGAACGTCGCCCAGCGTGTGGCTGCGGGCGATCTCACGCACCGCCTGCCCACCACCCGCCGCGACGAAATCGGCCAGGTGATGCGCGCTGTCAATGGCGTGGGCGACGGCCTTTCAGGCATCGTCGACAAGGTGCGCGCCAGCGCCTCCACCATCGCATCGAGCACTGGCCAGATCGCGGCCGGCAATGCGGATCTTTCTGCCCGAACCGAAGCGCAGGCCGGCAATCTGGAACGCACCGCATCGAGCATCGAACAACTGGCCGCCACCGTGCGCCAGAACGCCGAGAGCGCCCACCACGCGCATGACATGGTGCAGTCCGCCAGCGAGGCGGCCAACGCTGGTGGGCAGACGGTCGAACGGCTGGTCGGCACCATGTCTGGCATCCATGCCACGGCGCAGAAGATTGCCGACATCACCGGCATCATCGACGGCATCGCGTTCCAGACCAACATCCTGGCGCTGAACGCCGCCGTGGAAGCCGCCCGCGCAGGCGAACAGGGCCGCGGCTTTGCCGTCGTGGCCGGCGAGGTGCGCAGCCTCGCCCAACGCAGCGCAGCCGCCGCCAAGGAGATCAAGGAATTGATCAATCGCTCGGTGGAAGAAGTGCAGGCCGGCAACGAGGCCGCACGCGGCGCTGGTGATGCCATGCAGGACATCGTGACGCGCGTGGAACGCATCGCCGGTCTGATGGGCGAGATCAGCCACGCTTCGCGCGAGCAGTCGCAAGGGATCGAAGAGGTCAACCATGCGGTCACGTCGATGGACGAGGTGACCCAGCAGAACGCTGCGCTGGTCGAAGAAGCGGCCGCTGCCGCCGAAAGCCTGCGCCAACAGGCCCAGGAACTGCGCGGCGCTGTGGATGTGTTCCGGCTTGCCTGAGCCGGCAAGATGTCATGAATTGAGGACGTGGCGTTGCAATCGGTACAAGGTTTGACGGGCAATCGTGCAAACCTGTACCGCGCGGAACCTGACCCGCACAGGGGACTCGCAGCATGGAACCCGCTCAGGTACCGCCGCCCACCATGTCCCCCGCAGATCAAGCCTTTCATTCCGTCGTCGCGATTGACGACCACCCGATCGTTCTCGAATCCATCCAGGCGCTGCTCGCCGGGTCGCCGCAATTGCAGCTTGTTGCGACGGCAGCCGATGGCGCGCGCGGGCTGCAGTTGATACGTTCGGCGCGCCCGAAGCTGGCCATCGTCGACATCAATCTGCCCAGCCTGGACGGTCTTGAACTCGTGCGCCGCGTTCGAGCGCAACGCCACGATATCGGCCTGGTGGTCACGTCTGCCCAGACCACCGGCAACGAGGCGCGGCTCGCCTTCCTGGCCGGCGCCAACGCCTACGTGCCGAAATCGGAAGCAACATCCGCGTTGACAGCGGCGCTGCTGCTGGCGGCACGCGGTTACCTCTCATTTCCCGCTTCCGCGATGGGGCCGTCAGATGGCGCCGGCGTCGCCACGCTCACCCAGCGCGAAATGCGCGTGAACCAACTGCTGGCCGAAGGCCATCGCAACATCGAGATCGCAAGGCGCCTAGGGATTTCGCCCAAGACGGTGTCCACCTTCAAGCACCGCATCTCCAGGAAGATCGGGCTCCCCGGCTGACGGATCAGTGCAGTTCACCGGCAAAAAAAAGAGACCGCTGTTTAAGGCGGCCTCTTAAAGTCGATGTGAAGCTGTGAAACTGTCATTCAAGCTTCGGGCCGAATCATAATCGAAAAGCGGTGCGCTCGAATAATTTAATTTTTATCATCGATTGGATGACTTTGTGCGTCCAATGGATTACGTCTCGTAAGGCATTGGCTTATCTTCTTGTGGACCCCACTTACGGCTATCTACGTGGGATTGCAAGACGTTGATTGATATGAAGAATTTCGCTATTGGCGCTTAGGTTTCATATTTACCACAGGCCGTTTTTGAAATTGCTGAATATGAGAATTGAGCATACATAATGGCCGCCGATCGCAAATCCCCGCGATGGTGTTTTTCAAGGAAGACGATATGAAGATCAAGCTGTTTGCGGCCGCTGCTGCCGCCCTGGTTTCGGCTGGTGCCTTCGCTCAATCGAGCGTGACGATGTACGGTGTGGTCGACGCCGGCGTTGAGTGGGTGAACAAGGCGCCGGGTAACGGCGGCTCTCGTGGTGCCGTGCAGTCGGGCGGTATGTCCGGTTCGCGCTGGGGCCTGCGCGGCACGGAAGACCTGGGCGGCGGCCTGAAAGGTATCTTCAACCTGGAAAGCGGTTTCAATATTGACGACGGGAAGATGGGCCAGGGCGATCGCCTGTTCGGCCGTAACGCCTACGTCGGGCTGGAAGGCCAGTGGGGCCGACTGACCCTGGGCCGCCAGCAGAACCTGCTGTACGACTTCGCGCTGCAATACGACCCGATGGCGGTTTCGCGCTATTCGCTGGCTTCGCAGGACGCTGCCATGGCGGGGCGCGCAGACAACGCGGTGAAATACATGGGTACGTTCGGCGGCCTGACCGCTTCGGCGCTGTACTCGACGCGCAACGATGGCCAGGAGATTGCCGGCGCGAGCAAGCTGGGCCGCGAGTGGAGCGTTGGACTGAACTACGCGAACGGCCCGTTCTCCGTGGGTGCCGTGTATGACCAAATGAATGGGAATACGGACGTGCCCGCGGCCTACGGCATTGCTTCCGACCTCAAGGTACAACGCGCCACCATCGGCGGCACGTACGTTTATGGCCCGGCCAAGCTCTACGCGGGTTATCGCTGGCTCAATGCGACCCATCCGCTGGCATCCGAATCCTTACTGCGTTCGAACCTGTACTGGCTGGGCGCCGGCTACCAAGTGACGCCGGCTCTGGCGTTGACCGGTACGGCCTACTACCAGAACTTCAAGACCACCGGTGCCGGCAATCCCTGGCTGTTTGTCCTGAGCGGCGACTATGCGCTGTCCAAGCGCACCGACGCCTATCTGAACGTGGCTTACGCCAAGAACAGCAGCAACGCAGCTTTGCCGCTCGGTGTCGCTGGCCTCGGCGACGTGTTCACCAGCGCGGACGGCAGCAGCAACAACCAAATGGGTGCCATGGTCGGTATCCGCCACAAGTTCTAATCGGCATTCTGTCGGCTAGATATAGAAAACCCGGGCTTCAACCCGGGTTTTTTGTTGGCGCCTTTTTCGTGCGCCGCGTTCTAGTGCAGGATCACCCGCCGCACCACGGCCACCAGGGGCGGCCGAATCGAGCGCTCGAACCCCGGGCGCAGGCGCAAGGGCTTGAGCAGCATCTTGGCCGCCATATCGAGCGGTAGATAAGAGCGCACCAGCGCGCTGACGCGCGAGTTCAGCGCGCGGACATCGGCTTCGGGCACGTCCTCCTGCCCGCGCTCGATGCGCAGCACATTGCGCAGGGCGATCATCGAATCTTCATTCTTGATTTCACGCAGGCGTGAGGCGAGCGCCTTGAGCACGCGCGCGCGGCCCACGCCCTCGCCAGCGTTGCACTCGTTGAAGAAACGCAGGAAGTGTTTGTAATGTCGGACTTCATCGGCCGAGATGCGGCTGGCGAGGTCACGCAGCACCGGTTCATCGGCTTCAGCCGCAGCTTGGGCGATGGCCCGATAGAAAGTGGCAGTGCCCATTTCGACGACGCAGCGCGCGACCATTTCCAACGCCTGCGTGGGCTCGAACTGGTCGACCGAACAGGTGACCGAGTATTCCTCGAAGAAGCGGGCGTAGCCGCGCTCCCAGTCGAACTCGGGCCAGACGGTTTCAACGTAGCGGCGCAATGCACGGCCGTGCTGAAGTTCTTCGCGTTCCCAATGGTGGATCAGCCAGTGCGCGGTTTCGGGGCGATCGGCGTAGTACTGAGCGAGGTTGCCGGCATAGAGGTCGGAGCCGCTCTCCACAAACGACGCACTGGCAACGAGGTAGAACAGCGTGCCGTTTTCGCGCACACGTGCGACGTCGATGCTGTCGTAAGCGATCTCCTGGACCGACCACGGCATGCGCTCGCTCTCAGATGTTTCCAGATGAACCTGTGACAAGGCGCTTCCTCCGTCGGCAGTCTCGCAAAAAGCGGGCCGCCCTTGCTATGAGAATGAAACATCACGTCCCATGTTTCAAGACAGATGTGCGCTTGCAAAGGTTCCTAAAAGCAATCTTCTGCGTAGAAAGTGGTGAATGCGTCATGGCGATTGCGTCACCTCGGTGCGCGACGCAGCGGTAGGTACGTGGCGTTTTTGCGCGTGCCGCAAGCCATAGGCGAAGGCCGCGAGTGCGACGAGGGCCGCCCCAACCATCGCCCGTTCGACTGCTGCATAGCCACCGCTGGCCCGCCAGAGCAGTGCGCCCAGCCATGGGGCGCTGGCCTGCGCCAGCAGCACGGGCGTCATCATCAGGCCATTGAGCGTGGCGTACTGGTTGCGCGAAACCAGCTCCGGCATCGCAATCGCGCGGACCATCGTGTTGATGCCGTTGGCTGCGCCGTAGACGAGCGCAAACACGATCAGCAGCGGCCCGCTGGACAGCGCCAGCAAGACGAGCGCTGCGGCCATGGCGCCGTACGTCCACGGTGCAATGCGTACCGGGTGCGCCGGGCGCGACCGCATCATGGCCAGCCGCCCGAGCACCTGGGCGGGGCCGATGAGCGCCGCGATCAGCAACTGGCGACTGGTCGGCACGCCTTTCTCCGTCAGCAGCGGAATCAGGTGCGCCCCGAGCACGGTGGCGATCAGGCTGGTCGCTACGAAGGCCAGCACCACCGCCCAGAACACCGGCAAGCGCAACACCATGCGCCATGCCGAGGCATGCGCCGGTGCCGTCGGGTCGAGCGCCTCGGCAGGCGCGTGCACGGGGGGCCGCACGCGCAGGCGCACATGGATCGGCAGGCAGATCAGCACATGGGCCAACGCAAAAAGCTGCAGCGTGTGCCGCCAGCCGAGGTGTTCCACGCCCCATTGCGCGAGCGGAATGCACAGCGTGCTGGAGAACCCTGCAATCAGTGTGAGGCCGATGATCGGGCGCTGATACGCGTCGCCAAACGCCTGGCGAAGCACGACGAAGGCTGGGTCGTAGAGCGTGGTGGCCATCGCCAGGCCCATCGGCAGCCAGAGCAGGAGGAAGGCCGTCTCGTTCGAGACGAAGGACCAAGCCAGCAGGCCGCTCGCCGCCAGCACGGTGCCTGCGCCCATCACACGGCGCGCAGGCCAGCGATCCAGCGTGCGCCCAACCCAGAACGAGCACAGCGCCCACACCAGCAGCCCGAGTGAAAACCCGCCCGCCAGAAACGGCCGGGCCCAACCGAGCGTGTCGTGCATCGGCGCCAGAAACACGGTGAAACTGAAGTACAGCGTGCCCCAAGAGACCATCTGCGCGAGGCCGAGCAGCAACACAAGGCGCCGGCCCTCGGGCGAGCCGGGCGAGAACATGGGGTGCATGGAGGAGGGAGTGGTGAAGGCAGGCGGATCTGCGCGGCAACAATCCATTCTATCGGCGGAGGTTGCGGCGCGCGTGCCCCCTGCGCAGGGCGCGCTCAGGAAGCGTGGCCGTCGATCAGCCTCCGCAAAGCTGCCGTGTCGACGACCTCGACCGTCCGGTAATGGCAACGGACCCAGCCGGCGCGCTGCCATGCCTGCAGGTACTTGGAAATCGTCTGCCGCGAGCGTGCCAGCATGCGGCCCAGCTCTTCATTGCTGGCGGCCACGGTGCGACCATCGCCGGCGCGGGCAAGCTGCAGCAGGCGTTGGGCGAGGCGTGCATCGGCGGGCATTTCGCTGGCGTGCTCGAACTCGTCAAAGATCAGGCGGATGCGCTGGCAGAGCTGCTGCATCAGCGCCCACATGCCGGCCGGGTAGGCAGACACCACGCGCGCAAACGCCGCGCTGCCAAGCAGGACGAGCGTGGTGGGCCCCTGCGCGTGGGCGCTGTGCGTGCGGCCGCCGCCGTCGATGAGCGCGATCTCGCCAAACCACTCGCCCGCGCGCAGCACGCCGTAGACGAGTTCGCTGCCGCCGTCAGTCGTCCGACTGATGCGCACGCGGCCGCGCACGATCAGGAACATGCCCTGCGCCGGGCCGCCGTGCGGGTGGATGCATTCGCCGTCAGGGTAGGTGACCAGGCGCGCGGTGGGTGCGATCTCGGCCAGCAGGTCGGCGGGGGCGTCGCGCAGCCAACCCTGCGCGAGCTGCGCGGGTGTAGGGGCCGGGGCGGTATGGGAGGTGTCTGCGGGCATGGCGGCAGAATGCGGCGAAGGCAGTCCGATCATTGTCAAACGCTTGACAGTCTGCATGCAAGCGCCGGGCAGAGAATGCCCCATCAGCCGCGCAGCCATTCAATACGACGCGGCACCGACGCGACCATTCCGGCGACGAAGGAGACACCCCCAATGACCGATCCGCAGCACACCGCCCCGCGCGCAACGTTTTCCCACATGGAGCACGGCACCCGCGAGGACTGGGCCGCCATCTCGGCCGAGTTCATGTCCTATGCCCGCGCGCTGCCCGACCGCGTGCTCGCGCACCTGAAGCTGCTCGACGGCGATTGCGGCGGCTTCCCGATCGATCGTCTCGCGCACTCCCTGCAAACCGCCACGCTCGCCCACCGCGACGGTCGCGACGAGGAATACGTGGTCTGCGCGCTGCTGCACGACATTGGCGACACGCTGGGCAGCTTCAACCACCCGGACATCGCCGCGGCCATCCTCAAGCCGTTCGTGAGCCCGGAAAACCTGTGGATGGTCGAGAAGCACGGCATCTTCCAGGGCTACTACTTCTTCCACCATCTGGGGCTCGACCGCAACCTGCGCGAGCAGTACCGCAGCCAGCCCGAGCTGTTCGAGCGCACCGCCGAGTTCTGCGCCAAATACGACGCCGCCGCCTTCATGGCCGATTACGACAACCTGCCGCTGTCGTTCTTCGAGCCGATGGTGCGACGCGTGCTGGCCAAGCCACGCAACTCCATCTACGTGAAGGAAGGCGAGAGCGAGCTGTCCCAGCCGAAAGCCGAGGCAGTTTGATTTGCTGCGGGTCTAGGCCTTCACCACATTGACGGGTGCGCCAGCCACCCAGGCCGCCACGTTGGCGAGCGTGGTGTCGGCAATGCCCGCCAGCGCCTCGCGCGTGAAGAACGCCTGATGTGCGGTCACGATGACGTTGGGAAAGCTCAGCAGCCGCGCCAGCACGTCATCCTGCAGCACATCGGCGGAGCGGTCTTCGAAGAACAGATCCGCCTCTTCCTCGTACACGTCCAGCCCGAGGTGGCCGAGCTGGCCGGTCTTGAGGGCGTCGATCAGCGCGGGGCTGTCGACCAGGCCGCCGCGGCTGGTGTTGATGAGCATCGCGCCCGGCTTCATGCTGGCCAGAGCGTTGGCGTCGATCAGGTGGTGGGTGCCGGTGTTGAGGGGACAGTGCAGGCTGACGATATCCGCCTGCGCCAGCAAATCAGGCAGCGGCACGTAGCGCACGCCCAGCGCCGTCAGCGAGGCCTGCGGAAACGGATCGAATGCCAGCAACTGGCATCCAAAGCCCGCCATGATCCGCGCGAACACCTGCCCGATCTGTCCGGTGCCGATCACGCCGACGGTCTTGCCCGCCAGGTCGAAGCCCAGCAATCCATCTAATGAGAAATCGCCTTCGCGCGTGCGATTGCAGGCACGGTGCAGGCGCCGGTTGAGCGTGAGGATCATGCCAACCGCATGTTCGGCAACCGCGTGCGGCGAATAGGCCGGCACGCGTACCACCGTCAGCCCGAGGCGCTGTGCGGCCGGCAGATCGACGTGGTTGAAGCCTGCCGAGCGCAGCGCGATCAGGCGCGTGCCGCCCGCTGCCAACGCTTCGAGCACTTCCGCGTTGAGCGCGTCGTTCACGAATGGGCACACCACTTCAAAGCCCGCTGCGAGGGACGCCGTTTGTGCGTCAAGGTGCGCGCGCTGGAAAACGAGGTCGAAGCTGTGGCCGCCGCGCGCCAGGGAGGCGCGGAAGCTGTCTTCGTCGTAACGGTGGCTGCTGAAAAAGAGGATGCGCATGGCGGTGGGGTAAGCGGACGTGATGCCTGCAGCTTACTCGCACCGCCCGGTGGCGGCACTCAGAGCGTCAGGACGATGCGGCCATCCACCTTGCCGGCCTTCAGATCGGCGAACACCTGGTTGATGTTGTCGAGCTTGTCGCGGTGAATGTGGGCGCGTACCAGCCCCTCGGCGGCAAACTCCAGGGACTCTTGCAGATCACGCCGCGTGCCGACAATCGAACCGCGCACCGTGATGCCATTGAGCACCGTGGAGAAGATCGGCAACGGAAAATCGCCCGGCGGCAGCCCATTGAGCGAGATCGTCCCGCCGCGCCGCACCATGCCCAGCGCTTGTGCAAAGGCACTGCGCGACACCGCCGTCACGAGCACGCCGTGCACACCGCCGATCTCTTTCTGAATCACGGCCGCGGGGTCCTGCTGCGAGGCATCGACGACGAGCTTGGCCCCCAACTCGCGTGCCAGCGCGAGCTTGTCCGGCGCCACGTCTACCGCCACCACGTGCAGGCCCATGGCGATCGCATACTGCACCGCCACGTGTCCCAGCCCGCCAATGCCGGAAATGGCGATCCACTGTCCGGGCCGCGTATCCGTCATGCGGATGCCCTTGTAGACCGTCACCCCCGCGCAGAGGATCGGTGCGATCTCTTCGAAGCTGACCTGCGCGGGCAGGTGGCCGACGTAGTTCGGATCGGCCAGTACGTATTCGGCATAGCCGCCGTTGACGGAGTAGCCTGTGTTCTGCTGCTCGTGGCAGAGGGTTTCCCAGCCGCTCAGGCAGTGCTCGCAGTGGCCACAGGCCGTGTAGAGCCAGGGCACACCCACGCGGTCGCCTTCTTTGACGGCGGTCACGCCTTCGCCCACCGCCGCCACATAACCCACCCCTTCGTGCCCGGGGATGAATGGCAAGCTGGGTTTGACGGGCCAGTCGCCATCGGCGGCGTGCAGGTCGGTGTGGCAGACGCCCGAGGCCGCGATCTTCACAAGAATTTGCCCGCGCCCAGGTGTGGGAACCGGCACTTCCTCAATGCGCAAGGGTTCGCCAAACGCGTGGACAACCGCAGCTTTCATCGACTGGGCCATGAGAGATCTCCTGGTTGGGGGGGAGATACCAGTCTGGTCGACGCCTGCCCGGTGCGGGTTGATGTGAGTCAACCGCCAAAGCGAGCGGGATCGGCAACACTGTTAGCATGCCGGCATCTTCAGTCTTTCCAACGAGCCGCTGCCTTGCCCGTCACTCCCACCTTCCTCTGGCACGACTACGAAACCTTCGGCGCCGTGCCGCGCCGTGATCGTCCGGCCCAGTTTGCGGGCATCCGCACCGATGCCGAGCTGAACGAGATCGGTGAGCCTGTCGAGCTGTTCTGCCAGCCCTCCAACGATTGGCTGCCCGATCCGGTGTCGTGCCTCATCACCGGCATCACGCCGCAGCAGTGCGCCAGGCAAGGCGTTCCGGAATACCGTTTCGCTCAGGCCATCGAGCGCGAACTGGGCACGCCCGGCACCATCGGCGTCGGCTACAACACCATCCGCTTTGACGACGAGGTTACGCGGCACCTGTTCTGGCGCAACCTGATCGACCCATACGCACGCGAGTGGCAGAACGAATGCGGGCGCTGGGATCTGCTCGACGTGGTGCGCACCACCTGGGCACTGCGCCCAGAAGGCATTCAATGGCCGACGCATGAAGACGGCAGGCCGAGCTTCAAGCTGGAGCATTTGTCCAAGGCCAACGGTCTGGTGCACGATGCGGCGCACGATGCGGTATCCGATGTGCGCGCGACGATTGCGCTGGCGCGCCTCATTCGCAACGCACAGCCGCGCCTGTTCGATTTTTGCCTGGCGTTGCGCAAGAAAGACCGCGTGGTGGCCGAGATCGGCGATGCGCCGCGGCCGCTGCTGCACATTTCGGGCATGTACGGCGTGGAGCGTGGCTGCATGGCCGTGGTGTGGCCGCTGGGCGGGCACCCGACCAACAAGAACGAATTGATCGTGTGGGATTTGGCGTTCGACCCGTCCGAGCTGTTCCACATGGACGTTGCGACGATCCGCGAGCGCATGTTCACGCGTACGGCTGACCTGGTCGAAGGCACCACGCGACTGCCGATCAAGTCGATCCACATCAACAAGTCGCCCATCGTCATCAGCAACATGAAGACGTTGCAGCCCGCGCAGGCAGAACGCTGGGGCATCGACTTCGCCACCATTGAACGCCACGCCGCCATCGCGCAGGGGGCGCCGGACATGCGCGACACGTGGCGCCAGGTGTACGCCCGCGAGTTGGAGCCGACTGAAGACGTCGACCAGAACCTCTACGGCGGATTTGTCGGCAACGACGACCGCCGCATGCTCAACGAGCTGCGCACGCTCAGCGGCGAACAGCTCGCGCAACTGCACCCGGATTTCGCCGACGCGCGCTTGCCCGAGTTGCTGTTCCGCTACCGCGCACGCAACTTCCCCGATACGTTGAACGAAGAGGAATACGAGCAGTGGGAGCAACTGCGCGCCGAGCGCTTGTTCGAAGGCCGCGATGGCTATCTGACCTTCGAGGTCTTCGGCGAACGGCTTCAACGATTGGGCGCGGAAGCCACGGAGAACGGCGACGCGCGTGCGCAGACCATCCTGCAGGACCTGTACGACTACGCGCAGCAGATCGCACCGGGCTGAGGAGCCGGGCTGACGAAGCGGACGCGCGCAAAGAAAAACGGAGGCCGAAGCCTCCGTTTTTTCATGGTGATACCTAAAGCGGCGCGGATCAGGCTGCCTGCTGTGCCGCCGCCGGATCGCGCCACTGTGCCAGCAGCTTGTTCCAGCGGATGCGCGCCGCCGCCAGGTTGGCCTCCTTCACATGGCCAAAGCCGCGGATGTCCTCCGGCAGGCGGGCCAGTTCCACGGCCTGCCCCAGCTTCTGCGCCGTCAGCCCGCGCGCGAGTTCATCGACCAGCGCGCGGTATTCGGCGATCAGCGCGCGCTCGGTGCGGCGCTCTTCGGTCTTGCCGAAAATATCGAACGCCGTGCCGCGCAGGCCCTTGAACTTGGCGAGCAGCTTGAAGATGCGCATCGTGTTCGGACCGAAGCGCTGCTTGACCAAGTGGCCCTTCTCGTCGCGCTTGGCAATCATGGGCGGCGCAAGCCAGAAGTTGAGCTGGTAGTCGCGGCCGGGCTCGCCCTCGAATTGCGCACGCAGCTTGTCGAGGAATGCCGGGTCGGTGTACAGGCGGGCGACTTCGTATTCGTCCTTGTACGCCATCAGCTTCGACAGGTTGCGCGCCACCGCTTCCGTGAACGCCAGCGGCTGGCCTGCGCCCACCACGGCAGCTTCGGCTGCACGTACGCGTTCCACCACCGCGCGGAACTCAGCGGCATACGCTGCGTTCTGGTACGCGGTCAGCAGATCAACACGGCGGGCGATCAGCGTGTCCAGCGAGGGCAGGGCGATGACGTCGGCTTTGGCACGCGGCGCATCGTCGGCGAGCTTGAGCACCGCATCGCGGTCTTGTGCGAGGTGGCGGCCCCATTCGAACGCGGTCTTGTTCTTCTCGACGGCCACGCCGTTGAGTTCGATCGCGCGGATGAGCGCGTCGTGCGTCAGCGGAAGCCAGCCTTTCTGCCACGCAAAGCCCAGCACGAGCGGGTTGGTGTAGATGGCATCACCCAGCAGGCGCACGGCCAGCGTGTTGGCGTCTTCAAATGCGCAGGCATCGCCGATGGCCGCACGGATGTCCGCCTCGGCCGAGCTGCCCGGGAAGCGCCAGTTCGGGTTCTTGATGAAATCGGCCGTGGGCGAAGCCGTGCTGTTGACGATGGCGCGCGTCTGGCCATGCTGCACCTTCGACAGCACTTCGTCCGACGCCGAGACAATCGCGTCGCAGCCGATCACAAGGTCCGCCTCGCCCATGGCGATGCGCGTGGCGTGAATCGAATCCGGACGCTCGCCGATCTGCACGTGCGAGAGCACGGCGCCGCCTTTCTGCGCCAGGCCCGCCATGTCGAGCACGGTCACGCCCTTGCCCTCAATGTGCGCAGCCATGCCGAGCAGGCCCCCGATGGTCACCACGCCCGTGCCGCCCACGCCGGTGACGAGCACGCCGTACGCGCGCTGGATGGCCGGCAGCTCAGGATGCGGCAGCAGCGGCAGGCCTTCCATCGACACGCCGTGCGATTCGGGCTTGCGCACCTGCGCGCCCTCGGCCGTCACGAAGCTCGGGCAGAAGCCGTTCACGCACGAGAAATCCTTGTTGCACGACGACTGGTTGATCTTGCGCTTGGTGCCCAGCTCCGTGTCCAGCGGTTCGACCGACAGGCAGTTCGACTTGACCGAGCAATCGCCGCAGCCTTCGCACACCGCATCGTTGATGAACGCGCGGCGTGCCGGATCGACCATCGTGCCGCGCTTGCGGCGGCGGCGCTTTTCCGTCGCGCAGGTCTGGTCGTAGATCAGCACGCTGGTGCCTTGCACCTCGCGCAGCTCGCGCTGAATTGCGTCGAGCCGGTCGCGGTGGTGCACCGTCACGCCTTCGGGCAGTTTGATGGCAGCGTTGTACTTCTCGGGCTCGTCCGTGACGATGACGATGCGCGACGTGCCTTCCGCATGCACCTGCGCGGCGATCTGCGGCACCGACAGCGGGCCGTCGACCGGCTGGCCGCCGGTCATGGCCACGGCGTCGTTGTAGAGGATCTTGTAGGTGATGTTCACCTCGGCCGCAATCGACGCGCGGATCGCCAGCAGGCCCGAGTGGTAATACGTGCCGTCGCCCAGGTTGGCGAACACGTGCTTGTCGCCCGAGAACGGCATCTGGCCGATCCACGCCACGCCTTCGCCGCCCATCTGGCTGAAGGTGTCGGTGCGGCGGTCCATCCACACGGTCATGTAGTGGCAGCCGATGCCGGCCAGCGCGCGCGAGCCTTCCGGCACGTTGGTCGACGTGTTGTGCGGGCAGCCCGAGCAGAACCACGGCTTGCGCTCTGCAGTGATGCGCGGTTTGGCGAGCGCCTTCTCTTTGGCGTCGATGATGGCGATGCGCGAGGCAATGCGTGCGCGCACGTCCGACGGCAGCTCGAACTTTTCCAGACGCGTGGCGATGGCGCGGGCGATCAGCGCAGGCGACAGCTCGTAATGCGCCGGCAGCAGCCAGTTGGCCATCGGCACGGACCATTCGCCGCCGGCGTTGTCGCGCTCGTCAAACTTGCCGTACACGCGCGGGCGCACGTCGTCGCGATAGTTGTACAGCTCTTCCTTGAGCTGGTACTCCAGGATCTGGCGCTTCTCTTCCACCACCAGGATCTCTTGCAGCCCTTCGGCAAAGGCACGCGCGCCGTGCGCTTCCAGCGGCCACACGCAGCCGACCTTGTACAGGCGGATGCCGATGCGGCGGCAGGTTTCCTCGTCGAGGCCGAGGTCGACCAGCGCCTGACGCACGTCCAGATACGCCTTGCCGGCGGTCATGATCCCGAAGCGTGCCTGCGGTGAATCGAGCACCACGCGGTCGAGCTTGTTGGCACGCACGTACGACAGGCCGGCGTACCACTTGTAGTCGAGCAGGCGCGCTTCCTGCACCAGCGGCGGATCGGGCCAGCGGATGTTCAGGCCGCCCTGCGGCATGACGAAATCTTCGGGCAGGATGATCTGCGCGCGATGCGGGTCGACATCCACCGACGCAGACGATTCCACCACGTCCGTCACGCACTTCATCGACACCCACAGGCCGGAGTAGCGGCTCATCGCCCAGCCGTGCAGGCCGTAGTCGAGGTATTCCTGCACGTTGGACGGATACAGCACCGGAATGCCGGCTGCCTTGAAGACGTGCTCGGACTGGTGCGCCAGCGTGGACGACTTGGCGGCGTGGTCATCGCCCGCCAGCACCAGCACGCCGCCATGCGCGGACGAGCCCGCCGAGTTGGCGTGCTTGAACACGTCGATCGTGCGGTCCACGCCCGGCCCCTTGCCGTACCACATGCCGAACACGCCGCTGAACTTGGCGTTCGGATACAGATTGACCTGCTGCGAGCCCCAGACCGCCGTGGCGGCCAGGTCTTCGTTGAGCCCCGCCTGGAAGACGATGTTGTGCCCCGCCAGATGCTTTTTGGCTTTCCACAGGGCTTGGTCCAGCGCGCCCAGCGGCGAGCCGCGGTAGCCGGAAATGAAGCCTGCCGTGTTCAGCCCAGCGGCGCGGTCGCGCTCCTGCTGCAGCATCGGCAGACGCACCAGAGCCTGCGTGCCGCTGATGTAGATGCGGCCACGCTCAAGCGTGTATTTGTCGTCCAGGGAAACAGTTTCGAGCGCGCGGCGTAGCGCGTCGTTCAGAGGGGCATTCATGCGTGCTCCGTGTGGGTGTGTCGGGATCACCGACAGCAGGTCTCTTTTGGTGCTGCCTGCGCCGCTTCTTGTGGAAACTGGCATGCAGCTGTGGGTCGAGGCATCGTAGCATCGCGTGACATTCCGAACACCGTGCAACGCAGCAAGAATGGGGGTGGGTTTTCCCTTGGTTGTGGTGTCCGGTGCACGCATGCACAGCGCTGGACGACGGGGTTGCACCGGTTGTGCGGTGCATGCAACGTTTGCGGCAAAGCGGGCCGGGGCGATGCGCTTTCGCGACGCACCGGCACGGTCGGAATCAATCCCCGAGGCGTTCGATGACTTCCCGCATGCGGACGACAAGCCCGTCCATTGCTTGGGCAGGCACGTTCCCATAGCCCAGCACCAGGCCGTTGTACTGCGCGGTGAAGGTTCCCGGCAGGCAGAAGCGCGACAGCGGGCGCAGCACCATTCCGTGCTCGCGCGCGGCGCGGCTGACTTCGGTATCGCGCACCGGCGCGTCGAGCCGTGCCGAGAGGTGCATGCCGCCTGCGCCGCCCGATACGGTGACGATGCCATCCAGGTGCCGCTCGATTGCGGCCTGCAGCGCATCGCGGCGCTCGCCGTACAGACGACGCATGCGCCGCAGGTGCCGCGTGAAATGTCCCGCCTCGATGAACTCGGCCAGCGCGAGCTGCTCGGCTACGCGCCCGCGCAACATCAGCGCACCTGCCGTCTTTTTCAGCACGGGCGCCAGCGCGGGTGGCACCACCATATAGCCGAGGCGTAGCGCCGGGAACAGCATCTTGCTGAACGTGCCGAGATAGATGACCGGCGCATCCTCCGTCAGGCCCTGCACGGCGGATAGCGGCGCACCCGTGTGGCGGAACTCGCTGTCGTAATCGTCTTCGATGATCCACGCGCCGGCTGCGCGCGCGTGCTGGATGAGCGCAAGGCGACGCTCCAGACTCATCACCGCGCCCAGTGGGTATTGGTGCGACGGCGTGATGTAGATGAGCTTGGGTGGCGTGTCGCGCCAGTCTTCCGCGCGCGGGGCGAGGCCATCGGCGTCGACGCTGATCGGTACCAATCGCATGTCTGCTGCCTGCAAGGCGGCGCGCGCACCGTAGTAGCCGGGGTTTTCGATCCACGCGGCGTCGCCCGCATCGGCGAGCGTACGGGCGCACATGTCGAGGCTGTTCTGCGTGCCGTCGGTGATGAACACCTGCGACGCGTCGCAGCGCACGCCGCGCGAAACGCGCAGGTATTCCGCCACGGCTTGGCGCAGGGCAACATTGCCTTCGACCGGGCCGTAGCCCATCTGGCCGGGGCCGATCCGGCGCCATCCGCGTTCCATGCAGCGGCGCCATTGCGCCAGCGGGAATTCATCCAGTGCGGGCGTGCCGGGCAAGAAGGGCAGCAGGTCGCCCATCCCGCCGCGCGGGCGTTCGAGGTCGTTCACGCGGCGCGACAGCTCGGGCGGGGCTTCGGGCGCATGCGCGGGCGTCTGCTGCAGGCCGACGCGCGCCACCACCGTGCCTTGCCGTCGGCTCAGCACGAAGCCCTCGGTGGCGAGTTGCTCGTAGGCGTAGAGCACCGAGTTGCGCGCGATGCCCAGCTCTTCGGCCAGCGTGCGCGAGGGCGCCAGGCGCGTGCCTTCCTCGATCTGTCCACTGAGGATGGCTGCACGCAGGCAGGCATATAGCCGATGCTGCTGCGAGGCGCGGGCCACGCCCTCGGCGTGCGTCGCGGTGCGTTCGTAGTTCGACAGCAGGACGCCGTAATCCATCGTGGCTCCAAGACTCTGCATTTTGGTGGGTCTATGCATGGTGCCACGGTTTTTTTATCGTCGGCATATCGATTACGATTTCGGAGCCTTGCATGTCGAGCACAGAACCCACATCGCCCACCGCGCGCACCCGTGTGCGTCGCGTCGCGCACCGCGGCCATTACGACCGCACCACGCTGCATGCCATCCTCGACGAGGCCTACGTCTGCCACATCGCCTTCGCCGACGAGCATGGCGTGCATTGCATCCCGACCGCGTGCTGGCGCGAGGGCGACCACCTCTACATCCATGGTTCCAACGGCAGCCGCATGCTCCGGCTGGCAGGCAGCGGTGCGCAGGTCTGCGTAACCATCACGCACATCGATGGCCTGGTGCTGGCGCGCTCGGCGTTCAACCATTCGATGAACTATCGCTCGGCGGTCATCTACGGCGCGTTCGAAGTCGTGCCTGATGCGCAGAAGCCTGCGGTGCTCGATACCTTCATGGAAGTCCTCGCGCCGGGCCGTTCGCAGCAGGCACGGCCCGGCAATGCCAAGGAGCTTGCCGCCACGACCGTGCTGCGCATTCCGTTGGATGAGGCTGCGTGCAAAGTGCGCACGGGTGGTCCGAAGGACGATGCTGAGGATCTCGACTTGCCCGTGTGGGCCGGCGTGCTGCCGATGGCGCTGTTGCCACTGGCGCCGGTGGTGGATGCGGCACCTGCAGGTACGCCCGACTACGTGCAGGAGTGGAGGGATAGTGCGCGTGTGTCGGTGGTGGATGCGGTGATGTCGTGAGGGCTGGTCGGTCCGGTTTTTTTTTGGCCTTGGTGGTCCATCTGTGTTTCGTACCCTGCCGGGCACGACTTACTTTTCTTTGTCTTGCCAAAGAAAAGTAAGCAAAAGAAAGGCGCGCCCGAGATGGCGACCCATTCCTTGAATTTGCGTAACCGGGCGGAGACGGGAAAAACTCGCTGCGCTCAGACAGTTTCCCGTCTTTTTTCCGCCCGGTTACGCAAATTCAAGGCGCCATCTAGGGCTCAACGTCAAAGGAAAAGGCCAACCCATCGCGAGGTTGGCCTTGTCGTTTGAGCTGGCGCCCAGAGTGTTTGGCTTTTGTCTTTGACTTTCCCTGCCCTATGCGGCGCCTTGAATTTCTGTTGCAAGGAGGAAAAAGAGGGGAGGCTGTCTGAGCGCAGCGAGTTTGCCTCCCCTCCCTCCTTGCGACATAAATTCAAGGAAGGGTTCGCCGCATCGGGCGCGCCTTTCTTTGCTTACTTTCTTTGGCAAGACAAAGAAAGTGAGTCAGCCCCGGCAGGGGATGAAACAAGGGGCACACCAAGAACAAAACTCAGTGCACCAGCTGGTTAATCTCAATAATCGGCATCAACACAGCCAACACGATGAGCAACACCACCACGCCCATCGTCAAAATCAAAGCCGGCTCCAGCAAGCCAGTCAGAAACAACGTGCGCCGCTCCAACTCCTGCGCCTCACCTTGTGCGGCACGTTCCAGCATCGCCGGCAGATTGCCCGTCGCCTCGCCCGAGCGGATCAAATGCACCAGCACAGGGGGAAACTGATTCTGCGCCGCCAACGCCCGCGCCAGCGAAGTCCCTTCCCGCACCCGCGTGGACGCATCCTCCACATTGGTCTTGAGCGCGACGTTGTTCAGCGTCTCGCCTGCCGCCTGCAAGCCCCGCAAGATCGGCACGCCGGCACTGGTGAGGATCGCGAGCGTGCTGGCAAACCGCGCGGTGTTATAGCCGCGAACGAGCTTGCCGAACAGCGGCGCTGTCAACAGCCACTTGTGCCACGACAACCGCAATGCCGGCTGCTTGAGCAGATTGCGGATCAGCACGCCGATCGCCACCAGAACGATCGCTGCCAGCCAGCCCCAGTTCCGCACAAAATCCGACAGCCACAGCATGATGATCGTGAGTGTCGGCAGCTTCTGCTTGGTGTTGGCAAACACGCTCACCACCTGCGGCACCACGTATGACAGCAGGAAGATCACGATCGCAAACGCCACCACCGTGACGATGGCCGGATACGTGAATGCCAGCTTGATCTTGGAGGTCAGCGCGTTGCGGCTCTCGATGTAGTCCGCCAGGCGCGAGAGCACGAGGCCCAGGTTGCCCGAGTGCTCCCCCGCTGAAACGAGGGCGCGGTAGATGTCCGGAAAATCCTTCGGATGCTGCGCCAGTGCCACCGAGAGTGAGCTGCCGCCCACCACTTCCGCGCGAATGGCCGCGAGCAGCTCGCCGACGTACGCACGTTCGGCCTGATCGGCCAGCGCGGCCAGCGCTTCATCGAGCGGCAGACCCGCCACCAGCAGGCTGGCGAGCTGGCGCGTGACGAGCGCGTTTTCCTGCGCCGTGAGCCGCTTGCCGAAGCTGGACCCGCTGCGCTTGGTGGCCTGTGCGCCCAGTACGTCGACCAGCAGCGGAGTCAGCCCGCGTGCGCGCAGCAGCGTGCGCGCCTGACGTGCGCTGTCGGCTTCGATGACACCCTTGTCGGTCTTGCCGGCGGCGTCGGCGGCTTCGTAGCGGAAGGCTGGCATGCGCTATTCGTTTGATCGCGCCTTAGTCGCGTGTGACCCGCAGTACTTCTTCCAGCGACGTGGCGCCTGTGTCGATCCAGCGCTGTGCATCCATGCGCATGGTCTGCATGCCCTGGCCGATGGCGAGCGCCTTGATCTCGGATTCTGCGGCCTGGCGGTGGATCATCGTTTGGATTTCCGGCGTGACGGTCAGCAGTTCATAGACGCCGGTTCGGCCCTGGTAGCCGGAGTTGCTGCAACGGTCGCAGCCGACGTGATGCCACACCGATTTGCGTGCCGGTGCGGCGGGTGCCACGCCATCCGCAACCGGCGTGCCGGCCACGGCTTCCACTTCCGCAGGCGTGAGTTCGAGCACTTCTTCGCGGCGGCAATGTACGCACAGGCGGCGTACCAGCCGCTGCGCCAGCACACCCAGCAGCGATGAAGACAGCAGGAACGGCTCGATCCCCATGTCGATCAGGCGCGTCACGGCGGAGGCAGAATCATTCGTGTGCAGCGTCGCCAGCACCAAGTGGCCCGTGAGCGAGGCTTGCACGGCAATCTGCGCGGTTTCCAGATCGCGGATTTCCCCGATCATCACCACGTCCGGGTCCTGGCGCAGGATGGCGCGCAGGGCCTTGGCGAACGTCATGTCGATCTTCGGGTTGACCTGCGTCTGGCCGATGCCGTCGAGGTCGTATTCGATCGGGTCTTCCACCGTCATGATGTTGGTGGAAGCGGAATCGAGCCGCGACAGCGCCGCATACAGCGTGGTCGTTTTGCCCGAACCCGTGGGGCCGGTGACGAGCACGATGCCGTGCGGCTGATTGATGAGGTGGTCAAAGCGCGCCAGCGTGCCGGCGCCCATGCCGAGCTTGCTCAGATCCAGGCGGCCGGCTTCCTTGTCGAGCAGACGCAGCACCGCGCGCTCGCCGTGGCCGGTGGGCAGGGTGCTCACCCGCACGTCCACCGGGCGACCTCCCACGCGCAGCGTGATGCGGCCGTCTTGCGGCAGGCGTTTCTCTGCAATGTCGAGCTGCGCCATGATCTTGATGCGCGAGATGAGCGCGCCGTGCAGCGCCTTCTTGGGGCGCACGACGTCGCGCAGCGTGCCGTCCACCCGGAAGCGCACCACGGATGCATTCTCGAACGGCTCGATGTGGATATCCGAGGCGCCTTCGCGCGCGGCCTGCGTAAGCAGCGCGTTGATCATGCGGATGATCGGCGCGTCGTCTTCGGATTCCAGCAGGTCTTCCACGGCCGGAATGTCCTGCATCAGGCGCGAGAGGTCGACTTCGCCTTCCACTTCGCCCACCACCTGGGCTGCGCTGCCGTCTTGCGCGTTGTAAGCCGTCTGCGTGGCGGTGGACAGTGCTGCGGCGCTGAGCGTCACCAACTGCAGCGCGCCGAACACGCGGCCGAGTTCAGCCAGCGCCGTGCGCGAGGTTTCGGGGCAGACCCACACCTCCAGCGTGTCGACGTCCTGGCGGGCGACGAGCAGCTTGGCGTCGCGCGCAAACGCATACGGCACCAGCCGCACGGCGGACTGCGAGGGCGGCTCGAGCGTGCTGACGTCGGTGGTGGGAGCTTGCGTTGCCATGGTTCGTTGTCCGTTGTCAGCCACCATTGCGCGGCGCATTGCCATCGTAGCCGCCCGAAGTGGGCGCCGCGAAGTTCTGCAGGCGCGGCTGGCTGCGCGTGGTGCCTTGCGGCATCGGCATCGGGGCGCCCGGAGGCACCTGCGTGCCGGCCGGGCCCTTCGGCACGATCGACACATCGCCGTAATTGTCAGCCGGGCGCATGGCGCTGGGCGTGGGCAGTACCGGCGTGTCCTTGTCCGACGTGGTCGGCAGCATGTTCGGCGAGACAAAGCCCTGCTGCGTGTCGCGCATGTAGTTGTAGCGGTTGTCCGACAGCGCGCCGGTGGCATCGGCCGTGCGCAGGATGATCGGGCGCAGGAACACCAGCAGGTTGGTCTTCACGCGCGTCTTGTTTTCCGAGCGGAACAGCGCGCCCAGGATGGGGATGTCGCCCAGGCCCGGCACCTTCTGCTCGCCGTCCTGATAGTTGTCTTCCAGCAGGCCGCCGAGCACGACGACCTGGCCGTCGTTGGCCAGCACATTGGTCTCGATCGAGCGCACGTTGGTGGTGGGGCCCTGCGTGGCATTCTGCGTGCCCGGCACCACGGCCGACGATTCCTGGAAGATCTGCATCTTCACCAGCCCGCCGTCGGTGATCTGCGGCTTGACGCGCAGCGTGATGCCGACGTCTTTGCGGTCAAAGGTCTGGAACGGCGTGACCGAAGCGGCGCCGCCGGTCTGCGCATATGAGCCGGTCGTGATCGGCACGTTCTGGCCGATCAGGATCTTGGCCTCTTCGTTGTCGAGCGTGATCAGGTTGGGCGTGGACAGCACGTTGACCGAGCCGTCCGAGCCCAGCGCGCTGAGGATGGCGCCCAAACCGCTGCCCCTGTTGAACACCCCGAAGTTGCCGCCGTTGAGCTGGCCAACGCTGTTTGAGAGCGTGCCGATGGCAGTCTGTGCGGCCGTACTGCCGATGCCGCCGCTGGTGATGGTGGCAATCGTGCCCGCGAGGTTGATCAGGTTATTGGCGCCGGAGCCGAAGTTGGTGCCACCGCCAAAAAAGGTGGTCGGGCCGCCCGCGCCGGCCATCCATTGGATGCCCAACTGCGACGCCTTGGTGGCCGTCACTTCCACGATCATCGATTCGATATAGACCTGCGCGCGTCGCGCGTCGAGGTCGTCGATCACGGCGCGCAGGTTCCGATAGACCGGCTCGCTGGCGGTAATGATGAGCGCGTTGGTGGCTGGATCGGCCTGGATGATGCCGCCGGTGGTTGGCGTGTTGTTCTGCCCGAACGAGGCGCGGAACGAAGAGCTGCCGCTGCCCGAGCCGCTGCCCGAACCCGAGCTGCTGCCGTAGTTGGTGTTCTGCGTGTTCTGGTTCTGCGAGGTGTTCACGCCGCCGGCCGGCTGCGAGGTCGCGCCTTGGGCGGCGCTCTGGCCGCCCGGGCCGGTCGATGCCGAGGCCGACAACGTGGCATCGGCCGCGACGATCGCGCGCAGCGTGGTGGCCAGCTGCACCGCGTTGGCGTTCTTGAGCGGCACCACCCAGATGTTGCCCGGGCGCGCATTCGGCACGTCCAGCTTGGCGATCAGTTGTTTGGCTTGCGCAAGGCGTGCCGCGCTCGACGCACGCACCATCACGCTGTTCGAACGGGGCTCCGCCACGACCGACGTGCGCAGGCTCGGGTCCGACAGCGCCGCGCCGGCGCCCGCACCGCCTGCACCACCGGCCGACGGGTCGAGCAGCTTCTGCAGCGTGGCCGCCACGTCGATGGCCACGGCGTTCTTCAGCGGAATCAGTTCGGTCTCGCCGGCCACGGGCGTGTCGATGGAGGCGATGATGCGGCCGATGCGACGCAGGTTGTCGGCGTAATCGGTAATGACCAGCGTGTTGTTGGCAGGGTATGCGGTGATCGTGTTGTTGGGCGCGATCATCGGGCGCAGCACCGGCACCAGGTTGTTGGCCGATTCATGCTGCAGGCGGAAGACCTGCGTGACAACCTGTTCGCCGCCGCGCGAGCCTGCCGCGCCCACGCTCGTGGGCGAGCCCTGCAGCTTGGCGTCGGCTTCCGGCACGACCTTGGTGAAGCCGTTGCCCTCGACAATCGCGTAGCCCTGCATGCGCAGGATCGAGCCCAGTGATTCCAGCGCCTGCGCGCGCGTCACCGGCTTTTCGGTGACGAGGTTGACGGTGCCCTTCACGCGCGGGTCGACGATGAAGTTCTTCCCGGTGGCCTGGCCGACGGCCTTGACCACCGAGTCCAGATCCGCGTTGACGAAATTCAGCGAGACCTCATCCCCGGGGTTGCCGACGGCGCCGTTCTGGGCAGATGCCGCGCTCGGCGGGGCGGCGAAGACTGGCATCGAGCCGGCCACCATTGTTGCGCAGCATGCCAGGACGATGGCGCGAACGGTGAGTCGGGAAGAGGCGTTGTACATGGTCTCGTTCATGGTTGTCGGCACGCTGGCTCGCGCGCCGGCTTGAGGATCAAAAGCGGAGTCGATGATGCGACCCGTCGCGCGGGCCCAGCAGACTCAACAGGCCAATCAATTGCGGTTCCGACTCCGGCGTGGCACTGGCCACCCCGGCAAAATGCGCGCTGGGCCCAAGGGTGCCCTGGCCCTGCAGAGTGAGCGGCCCGGCCAGCGTCGACAGCGACAACTGCATCGGCGCGCCGCTCACGCCGCCAAACGACACTACGGCCTGGTAACTGCCCAGCGGCCGCACCCGGCTGAGGCTGGATGATACCTGCTCAAGCGTGACAGTCAGCGCGCCCTGGGCGGTGTTTGGCTGGCCCTTTCTACTGCCGAATTGGCCCGAGAGCGGCGTCCACTGCGCCCGCAGCCGGCCATCCAGCTTGAGCGTGTTGAACGGCGCGCCAATGCCTTCCAGCAACGATGCAGGCAACGCAACCGTGCCAGCCTCTGCGTCCCAATGCCCTGGTGTGACCGTCAGCGTGACCGGCTTCTCCAGCGCGCGATCGTGCGTCAGGTGCGCGCGCAGCGTGCCGGTCAGCAGTGGCAGCATGTCGATCGACCAGGACAGCCGGCCGGGCAGCACGGTCGCGTCGGCCCCGCCGTTGCCTGCGGTCAGCGCCAGCGTTGCGCTGCCGTGCCAGATACTGCCCTGGCTGTCGGCCAGCAACACACGGTGCCCCGTGGCCGCGGCCACGCGCTCGGCCGCCCACGCGGCCGGATACTGCGCCACCACGGTCACGCCCACAGCCAGCAGCGCCACGCCACACCACAGCACGCGCCAACCGAGGCTCGTGCGCTCGTCGGACTCGGCAGGGCGGCGCAGGCGCAGCGGCGGCAGTGATTCAATTCCCATCGGCACGATCGGACCCGTCAGTGGCCCGCGGCGGCAGGGCCTTGCAGCGTCGCCGTCACGTTGACCAGGGCCGTTGCGCCCACGTATTTGATGTTCGTGTCGATCACCTTCATGCGCTGCGCCTGCCGAACCTCCTGCAGCCATTCGGCGACCGCGCCAAAGGGCACCTTGTCCAGTTGCACCTGCACGCTTTCGCCCGACATCGCCATCCGCGTGGCCTTCAGGCCGTGGTTGGTCAGGCTCGTGTTGAGCGCCTGCTGCAGTTCCGCACCGCGCGGCACGGGCGCAGCGGCAATGGCAGACAGGCCGCGGGCTTCCTGGCCGAGCGTTTCCATCTCGGCGAGTTGGCTGCGCATCTGCGGCAGGGCTTTTTCGATGCGGCGCTGGCCTTCGAAGGCCGGCTCCCACAGCACCAGGTAGACGATCACGAGCAGCAGCACCACGCCGCCACCGGCCAGGATGCGGCGTTCACGCGGTTCGCGCTGCATCCAGAAGGTTGTGGCCGCATCGCGCACCGAGTCGGGCACGCCAATGCGCGGCAGGCGGCGGGATGACGATCGGGAAGAGGGGGAGGAAGTCACCATGGAGGAATCGTTATTGGGCGATGGAGACCGTCCAGCGCGAGCCCGGTACGGTGGTTTCTGCGCCGCGCGGGGCCTCGGCGGTGTCCATGTTCAGGCCGACATTGCGGGCGGCGGTGCGCAGGCTGGCAGTGTCGGTGCCGTCCTTGAGCGTGACTGTAAGCGCGCGGCCGTGGTAATCGAGCGCGAGCAGCGCATCGGGTGCGAGCCCGGTCGCGGCCTGGGCAAAGCGATCGGCCAGCGGCAGGAAGTCTTCCGGCGCCGATTTGCCGGCCGCCAAGCGGAGCTGTTCGACCTGGCGGCGCATCTGCGCGGGCGGGTCGAGGATCACCGGCGTATTCGGGAATGCCGTCTGCAATTGCGCGCGCATGGCGGTATCGAGCCGCTTCTGCTCGGCACGCAGCGTGAGCCACCGCGCGTTCATGCCGATGATTTGCACGACCACCAGCAGCACGGCCAGCGCGATCGGCAGGCGCCAGAGGCTCCAGTCCATACCGGCCACGCCGCCGCGCGCAAAGTCGAACTGGCAGAGGTCCGCCTCGCCCGAAGCCAGGGCATCGCGTGCGCCGGCGGCCCAGGTGGACCAGTCCAGCGTGGCGGCGGCCGGGTCTGCCGACAAGCCCGGCGCCAGCTCGCGCAATGCGGGCGAGACCATCAGCGTGGCCGGCGTGGGGGCAATGCCCAGCCAGTTGCCGAGGTTGGCCGGCAGCACGCGCAGGCCGTAGCCCTCGGCGCGGCCGGTGCGTACGGTGATGTCGATGGCGACGGGCGCGTCCGGGTCGGACGGCGGTGCCGCATCAAGCGTGATGGTTGCCGGTGCAGCGGCGGCTACGGTTTCCGCAGAAGGCGCGGCGACTGCAGGTTCAGCGGCAGCGGAAGCGTCAAGCGACGGTTCCGCACGTTCGACGGCGTTTGCCGATTCTGCAAGCGGCACCGCAGCTGCGATAGCCGTTTCAAACGGCACGCAAAGCTGCGCGGGCAGCAGATGGCAGGTGCGGTGCTTGTGGCCGGCAAAGGTATCGAGAATGAATCGGACCCACGCGCGGTCGGCAATCATCAATGCGCGCGATTGCGGCTCGCGGGGCGCGCGCCAGCCACGCGCAGGGGCGTCGCCCAGTCGGGGGCCAAGGGCGATATGACATTGCTGCGCGTCCTGCACGAGGCGGTCTTCCACCAAGTTGGGCAATGCCAGACGCAGCTTGGGCAGCGCCAGCGGCGGCACGTTGGTCGGCACCAGCAGCACATCGGCGGCGGGCAGCAGAAGGATCAGGCGATCAGCCGCGGGCAGTTCGTCGGTGCGCGACGTACCTTCGCGCTGAACACGTTGGGCCCCGAGCGCGCCCTCTTCACGCACCAGCGCGAAGGGCACGGAGGCAAGCGCGCCCGCCGACCAGCGTTCGGGCGATTGAATGGGCCGGTGCGGCAGGCGCACGTACAGGGAGGTCGTCAAACCGCTCCTCTATTGATCTTGAGAGTGTGAATGCGAACTGCCAACGGAAGCGCCGGATTGCGCAAAACCCGCGATGCTGAACGATGCGGATGACAATACGGCGAAGGCTAGGGTCTGTCTACAAGCGGCGCGTACGCACGTAGAGGGGTGTTGCGCCGCCGTCATGACGGAATCTCGTCAACGCGGCGGACCCAGACGATGCGGGTCGCGTTATTGTTGATCGGATCGCCACGTGAAACAAGCGCCACTTCTCCGATCCGGGCGCGCTCATGGCGGGCCATGCCGTAGACCAGAAAATAGTGGGTCTGCACGTCCAGCAGATTGGCCGCGGCAGTGGTGTCGACGCCGGGCGCGATGCCGCGCAACTGGTTCGTGACATCGCCGATGTTGCGGAAGTAAGCGCGGTCGCGCGCCTGCACCAGCGAGCGGGCGCGGTCCAGACTCAGGTTCGGGATGACAGCGGCCAGCACTTCGGCGCTGGCTGTGTTGGCGTTGATCTGTGTGCGGGTGGGCAGCACGATCACGTAGGGGCGCAGCTTGGCGATCATGTCCGCCGTGTAGCCGGGGATCGTCAGCAGGCTGGCCACGTCGTCGAGCGGTCGTGGGCCGTTGCTGTTGCTGCCGCCGCTCCCGCCGCCGCTGTCTTCGCCGCCCTGCTGACCACCTTGCATGCCTTCGATCGACTGGAAGCCGCCCAGCATCTGCGCCAGGTACGTCGCCGTGATATTGGCCAGGCTCGGGTCGATGTTGAGCGATTGCAGCAGCAGGCCGTAAGCCTTGATGGCGTCTTTGTCGCGGCCGGTAATGAGCGTGCGGGCGCCCAGCGTTTGCGCCGTCAGCAGGTTCATCAGGTTGAAGCGTGCCTGGGCATCGAAGATGCGGCCCGACAGGTACGACTCCTCGCCGGCCGTATCCGTGCGCAGCGAGCTGCCGAGGAAGTCCGACAGCTTGGTTTCCTGGATCGGCACGGCCCAGATTTCGCCCAGATGGTCCACCGCGCCAGTGCGGCGCTGGTCATCGCGCAGGATGAGGCGCGCCCAGTCGATGCCCGCCCGCGCAATCCACGTGGCCTGCGCTTTCAGGCGCTGGTTTTCCACTGCACGAATCTCCACCTGCTGGCGCCACAGCATGCCCGACACGATCACCACGGCCAGCGTAACCACCAGCAGCGCTGTGATGATGGCCGCGCCGCGCTGGCGCCCGGCATGCGGATGACGTTGAGCAAGTCGACGGGAGCATCGCGCCATGTCAAAGCCCCGTCATGCAGATGCGCGTGAAGCGCTGCGGCGCGCCCTGCGGCGTCATGCGCACGAGCAATGCCAGTTCCACCGCGCGCACCGAGGCGGCCGGCACCACCACGCCCGGGGTGTTGGCCGAGGGGGCCGACGCGCTGGGCGTGGAAGCCGACGGCAAGCCGGTGAGGGTGGTGGTATTGCTGCCGGCCGGGAACAGTGCCGCAGACAGCGCGCCCGTGTTGTCCATCCAGCCGCCGGGTTCGATCCATACGCGCGCGCTGATGCTGTCGACGTTGGTGGCGAGCAGGTAGCGCGCGGCGCCCACGCCGCCCTGGCGCAGGTTGTCCAGCGCATTGCGCAGGTCGCCACGGTTGGTGATCGGTTGGGTCTGGAGGCGTTCGAGCCGGCCGTCAACGATGCGGTAGAGCACCACTTGCCACGCGGGCGGCTGGCCGCTATCGCTCTCCCCGCGGCGGTCGCGCACCATCAGCACGCGGTTGGCGTCTACCTCCACCGGCGAGCGCGACAGCGTGTTCGGATCGGCCAGCTGGGTGCAATCGGCGTCGAACTGGGCGTAAGCCGTTTTGAGTGCTTCGATGCGTTCGTCGCGCTGGGCCAGCGCCTCGTGCGTGCGGGTCATGCTGTCCAGCCCGCGCCAGGCGATCACAGCCAGGATGGCGAGCAGCGTGATCGCCACCAGCAGTTCGAGCAGGGTGAAGCCGCGCGCCGAACGGTTAGAAGACATTGCGCGCATCGTTTGGCAACAGAGTCACGAGCCAGGCCAGTCGCACGGATTTGGATGCATCCGGATAGACGGACACCTCCACGCGGCGGAACACCGGATTGGGCGTGGTGGCGATGGTCTCTTCGCACCACAGTTGCGTATCGCCTTGCGGGCACGCAAAACCGCGCGCGCCGGGGTCTGGGAAGACGCGTGCCAGGCGCAGGTTGGCGAGGTGGTTCTCGGCGCTCCAGGTGGCGATCATGCGCGTCTGCAGGGAATCGCTTGCGGTGGTCATGTTGCCCATGGCGCGCATGGTGGCGGTGAGCGCCACGGCCACGATGGTTAGCGCCACCAGCACTTCGAGCAGGGTGAAGCCGCGCGTGCGCGTGGGACGGTGGTTGCGCGTCATTGCGTTTGCGCCTCCGTCAACACGCGTGGGCCGCCATCGGACACGACATCCACGCGCGAGCCTTGCGAGGTCAGTGCCACGCGCCACGGCAGGCCGATCGCCTCACGGCCGAACACGAGGCGCTGCGGCGCACCCGGCACCGCAGCGGCACCGGCGACGATCTGTACGTTGTCCATGCTTTGGCGCCAGTGGCCCGGCGCGAGCACGTCGCGGTTGAGCTGGCGCCAGCCGTTGGGGGTGGATTCGTAGAAGCGCCAGCCCTGTGCATCGCCTTCCCACGCCACGGGGCGCGAGGTGAGCTGCGCCTCTTCCTGTGCGAGCTCGATCAGGCGGGCCAGCTTCTGCGCATCATCGACCAGTTGCGAGCGCGGGTTGGGCGTGGCGTTCACGGCCACCACGGCCAGCACGATGCCGATGATGACCACCACCACCAGCAACTCCAGCAGCGTAAAGCCGAGAGCCTGCCGGCGGCGGTGTGAATGGCCGAGCATGGTGAGCGGGGGGCTGAGGGGACGGCGGCGGCTTAGTTGTCCCAGTTGCCGATGTCGGCGTCGTTGCCCGTGCCGCCGGCCTGGCCATCTGCGCCGAAGCTGAAGACGTCCACTTCACCGCGCACGCCGGGGTTCAGATATTGGTACGGGTGGCCCCACGGGTCTTTGGGCAGGCGTTCCAGATAGCCGCCGCCTTTCCAGTTGTTGGGGATCGGCTCGGTGGTCGGCTTGGCGACCAGCGCGCCAATGCCCTGCTCTGTGGTCGGGTAGCGGCCGTTGTCCAGGCGATAGAGCTTGAGCGCCTGCGAAATGGAAGCGATGTCCTGTTTGGCGGCGATGATGCGCGCCTCGTCAGGGCGGCTCATAATCTTCGGCACCACCAGCGCGGCGAGGATGCCCAGGATCACCACCACCACCATGATCTCGATCAGGGTGAAACCACGCGCTGCTTGTCGGGCGAGGGCGCGCTGGCGGAAGGAAGAGCGAAGTTGGCCTTGCATCATGGCGACAGAGTTGGCAATAAGGGGAAGAGACACAGTATATCCGTGACATATGACCATATATTGCATGGCAGGGTCATGCTGCGTTGGCTCTAGAGCCGCACCTCCAAGCTGTTCACCGAACCGGCATGAAGGGCGGATAGAATCGGCGTATTCCTACGGTGCCTCGCCCCATTTCATGAACGCTCGACAGTCGTCCCGCCTGCTCAGTCTTGTACTGTTTGCTGCCCTGTGTGCGCTCCTGACGCACTGGGTGCTGACGCTGTCGTCACTGCGTTCGCTGGGCGCCCCGCGCGAGGCGCGTGTGGCCCAGACCGACGCGCTGGAGACTGGCGCGGCCGTTACGCTCTTTGGCGGCGGCCCACAGAATGGTCCGCGCGATGTGCAGGTGATGGGTGTGGTGGCCGATCTGGCGGATGGTTCGGGCGCAGCCATCGTGTCGGTGGACGGTGGCGCACCGCAGGCCGTGCGGGCCGGCAAGTCGCTGTCGTCCAACCTCAAGCTGGTGGAAATCAAGGCGCGCTCGGTGGTGATCGAGCGCAATGGCACGCGCCAAGAGATTCCGCTGCCGGCCAGCGCCGTGGCGGGGGTGTCGCCGGCCAATCGCAATGCGTCGCCGCTGCCGCTGCCACCTGCAGGCGCCGCGGCTCCGCTATCGACGCCCGCCACGCCACCCGCGCCGCCGGTCCCCAACAACCCGGCCAACACCGCCATGCCGGGCGCCATGCTGCCCATTGCGCCCGCACAGATCAACACGGGTGACGAGCCCGCCAACCAGGGCGGCGGTATCGTCGGCCCGCGCCACCGCGCGGCGGCTGCCGCACGCAAGGGCGATAACCCCCAGCCGGGTGCCAACCAATAGGCCTCTGGCAATAGGCATCTGGCGGCCCGCCATGCGGTGGCGGGCGCATATTACAGCGCATGTCATTGGGGTAACAGCGTGTAAAAGCCGGCAACGCGTCGGCATTGTCGGGTTCTAATCCGCTACACAGTCCATGTGAAAAGGAGCTGACCATGACCAACAAGCGTGCTGTCCACGCCTTCCTCGCCACCTCGGCCCTGTTCCTGGCCATGTCGGGCATGAACGCCCGCGCCCAGGATGCCAGCGCCCCAGCCGCCAGCGCGCAGGCGCCGGCCACCGCCACGGCACCGGCTGCGCCGCAAACCAGCGCCCGCCCGGGCAGGATGGCCCACCAAGGCGGCTTCAAGGCCATCGACACCAACGGCGACGGCCAGATCTCGCGCGACGAGGCCAAGGGCCACGCCTGGCTTGAGAAGAACTTCGACCAGATCGATACCAACCACGACGGCCAACTCAGCAAGGACGAGCTGGCCGCCTGGCACAAGGCCCACAAGGGCGAGATGCACGAAAAGATGGCGGAACGCTTCGACGCCAAGTTCAAGGCGGCCGACAAGGACAACGACGGCTCCCTGAGCAAGGACGAAGTGCAGGCTGGCATGCCGCGCCTTGCCAAGAGCTTCGACCAGATCGACGCCAACCACGACGGCAAGATCACCGAAGACGAAATCCGCGCTTACATGAAGGCCCGTCACGATGCCCGTAAGGCGCAGAAGAACACTCCTGCAGCCGCGGCCATGCCGGGCGGCCCGTCGGCAACGAAGGGTGAGTGACGGCTCGTCTGAATCTCTCCGCACGCGAGCGGCGCCTTCGGGCGCCGTTTTTATTGCCCACGCCAGTCCGCATCCTCAATGAGGCGCAAGGCGGGTGTGGGTCGATTTTGCTATCGGGCCATGTCTGCGCCGCATGCGCCGCTGCAGCTCATGCCCATAAAAAAACACCCCGACGGCGAACCATCGGGGTGCGGGTACAGCACGCCTGAAGTTTGAGGGTCTTCAGGCCGGCTGATCGTCGGCCTTGAGCACGCCGCGGCGCATCTGGTCGAGCTCGATCGACTCGAACAGCGCCTTGAAGTTGCCCTCGCCAAAACCTTGGTTGCCCTTGCGCTGGATGAACTCGAAGAAGATCGGGCCAAGCTGGTTCTCGGAGAATATCTGCAGTAGCAGATCGCCCGGAGCGCCGTCGATCAGGATCTTGCGTTTCTTCAACTCCGCCACGTTTTCGCCATGGCCGGGGATGCGCTTGTCGACCAGTTCGTAGTACGTGTCGATCGTGTCCAGTAGCTTGATGCCGTTGGCACGCAGTGCGTCCACCGTCTTGTCCAGCGCGGTCGAACCCAGCGCGATGTGCTGGATGCCTTCGCCGTGGTACATGTCCAGATACTCCTGGATCTGACCGGCCTTCTCCGTCCCTTCCTCGTTGATGGGGATGCGGATGTTGCCGCACGGGCTCGTCATCGCCTTGCTCTTCACGCCCGTGACCTGGCCTTCGATGTCGAAGTAGCGCACTTCACGGAAGTTGAAGAAGCGTTCGTAAAACTCGGCCCATTCCTTCATCCGGCCACGGTAGACGTTGTGCGTCAGGTGGTCGATGTAGGTCAGGCCGTGCCCGGTGGGGTTCGGGTTGGCGCCCGCGATGGGCACGAAATCCACGTCGTAGATGCTGATGTTGCCGATGTCGCCGGCCTTGGCGTCGTTCTTGCCGGTCCAGCGGTCCACCAGATAGATCAGCGAATCGCCGATGCCCTTGATGGCCGGAATGTTCAACTCCATCGGGCCGCTGTGCGTGTCGAAGCCCCAGGCGCCCAGCTCCAGCGCGCGCTTGTAGGCGAACGCGGCGTCTTGCACGCGAAACGCGATCGCGCAGATCGACGGACCGTGCAGACGCGCAAAGCGCTGCGCGAACGAATCCGGCTCGGCGTTGATGATGAAGTTGATCTCGCCCTGGCGGTACAGCGTCACGTTCTTGTGACGGTGCTTCGCGATGGCGGTAAAGCCCATGTTCTCGAACAGCTTGCCCATGGCAACGGGGTCCGGCGCGGCGTATTCGATGAATTCGAAACCGGCGGTGCCCATCGGGTTTTCCCAAGGCGTGAATTGCATGGTGAGTCTCCTGCGGGGCGGGCGCTGTGACAGCGCTCAGGTCTTTGACGATCCTCGCAGTGTAGGAGTGTCGATCCAAGCAAAAATTGCGAAGTTGTGCCCGTCTTGCTAAATTTGCGCAAGAAAATTGCCGAATTAATTGGTGCGGAGCAACAAAAATGAATAAAGTGGAACTCGACAAGATCGACCGCAAGATCCTGGAAGTCCTGCAGAACAACGGCCGCCTCACCAATCTGGAAGTCGCCGAGCGGGTGAACCTGTCGCCCAGCCCGTGTTTGCGACGCATCCGCCGCCTGGAGGAAAGCGGTGTCATCCGCCAATACGCCGCGCTGCTCGACCCGACCAAGATCGGGCTCGGGTTGTCGGCGTACATCAACGTGCGGTTGGAGAAGCAGGGCGGTGCGCCCAAAGGGAAAGGCCCGTCCGACAATTTTCGCGCGGCTGTGGCGACGTGGCCGGAGGTGGTCACGTGCTACGCCATGACCGGCGAGATGGATTACCTGCTCAAGGTGTTCGTGGAAGACATGGAGCACTTCGCGCGTTTCATACGCGACCAACTGCTTGCGCACCCGGCGGTGATTGATGTGAAGAGCAGCTTCGCGCTGGAGCGGATCAAGGATACGACGGCGTTGCCGGTGGTGGTTTGAGATGTGCGCCCGTATCAGGCATTGTCCGCCACCACCAAATTCGCATCCCGCACCACCCGCCACTTCCCATCCGCCCCTTTGCGCAGAATCGTCAACGTCTGCCCTGAGCGCCGCGCCGCCTTCCCATCCGGCATGGTGACGACGATGTGCAGCGCGTTGCGCAGATACGCGATGTCGCCGAACACCTGCACCTCTTGAATCTCGCTCGTGCCATCGACGTGCACGTCCTTCATGCCTTCGGACATCTTGGCGAAAGCCTCCTTGCCAAAGGGCGCCTGGCTGGGCATGAGGAAGAGCGCGTCGTCGGTCATGAGGCTGAGCACGGTGGCCAGATCGCCGCTTCTGCTGGCGGCGAGCCAGGTGTCCACTACGTTGCGGATGGCGCGTTCGTCGTCGGTCATGGCGGTGCGGGTCTCGTTGAAGCGGTAGCTGTTGACTCTACACCGCGGGTTCGACCGGTGGCGCCACGCGGCGCTTGATGAAGACCGCCGGGGATAACACCGGGATATGCCGGGCACGCAGTGTGACCAGCCAATCGCCCACGGCGTTTTCGCAGGTGAGGCGAAAGTGGTTCGCGTCGAGCCACTCGACGTCATCCAGCCAGAATGTGTAGTACGCCGCGCCGATGGTGCCGGTGCTGATCGCACGTGAGAGGTCGGGCGCGACGAGTGTGACGGAGACCGCCTCTTCAAACGGGCAGTCGTAGCTGGTGATGAGGACGAAGCCGAGATCGGTCTGATACTGCCGCAGCAGTTCGTAGCCAGGGATGGCGAGTGTGGTGTGAGGTACGCCGTCGACGATCACGCGCGTGCGCATGGGCCACTGCTCATACGGG
The DNA here is from genome assembly GCF_000607165.1 of Ralstonia pickettii. Taxonomy (GTDB): domain Bacteria; phylum Pseudomonadota; class Gammaproteobacteria; order Burkholderiales; family Burkholderiaceae; genus Ralstonia; species Ralstonia holmesii. The sequence goes on from NZ_JFZG01000008.1 coordinate 590,031, forward strand.
CCGCTGTGTTTCTCCAGGGCGAAGCGTTGGAGCGGCTGCATGACGGCGGCGCGGTGCGTGCGCTATTCCTTGCGCATGCCGCACAGGGCGACCTGGCGCGCGGGGTCGGCGGAATCCTTCCAGCCGGGTTCTTCGCGCTTCTGGTAGGCCTCCATGGTCTGGTAGCCCTTTACGCTCCAAGAGAACTCGCTGTAGCGCGAGACCTCGATGACGGCAAGGCCGCAGCGCTTGCGGTGGTCGTCAATCTTGAAGGCCGCGTGCGGGTGGTCGCCCGACAGGTCCTGCTCGATCACCTTGTAGCGCGTTGGGCCGCACTTGAAGAAGCTGGCATTCCACTCGATGGTCTTCGGCCGGACGAACAATGCTCCGTAGCACGCACGGCCATCGCCGCGGAAGGTTCCGGTCAAAGTGTCTGCAGCCATGGCCGATTGCGCGGCCAGCAGCGACACGGCGATGAGGAGGCGACCTACTTGCATGCGGCGGTTCCGTTCTTCGGGATGAGCGTGAGCACGTAATCGAGTTTCCGGATGTACGCGGCGTCGCCGTGGTTGTACAGCACGGCAATGTTTTGCGTCGTCACCGGCCGCCAGCCGGTAATCACCTTGCGCATGGCGGCTTTGCGGTATTTGACCACTTGCCCGGGTTTGAGTGTTGCGGCATTCGGGTTGAGCGCGCGCATCTCCGCCAGGGTAGAGCCTTGCGCGCGGGCGATCTTGTCGAGGCTGTCGCCCGCCTTGACGGTGACCTCATAGACCTTGTCGTCGGTGTCGCGCACGCTCCTGACGTCGAACTTTGCCATGCGCGTGAGCAGGTAGCCGATACCGGCGCGAATGTTCCACGCTGGCACCGTTCGGGCCAGGCCCGCATTCAGCCGGGTGCGGATGGCCGGAGGGACGATCAGGTCGCTGCCCTCTTCGCCGCGTAGCAAGGTATTCAAACCGGGGTCCCCCAAGTTGCCGATCTGCATCGGCTTGGTCTGCCACGCTTCCGAATCCGCTCCGGTCTCGACCCACACCATCGCTTTGACGATCTGCCAGTCCAGCGGCAGATAACCGGCGTTGCCCATCAGATAACGGTTGTATTCCCCCACGGCAGACTGGATATCGCAGTCGTAGCCGTTCCAGCGGTCGGGGTGCTGGGTGGAGGTGTTGATGTAATCCTGCCAGCGCTCGAAATCGGTTTTCGGTTTGACCTGGGCCTTGGTGACCATGCGCCCCTCCGTGGTTGCGTGACCTGTGGAGGGGCATGGTAGCCAGCGCTCGCCAGCCGCGTGTTAACGGCTGTTTATGTACCTTGCCGGTGGCTGGCGGCCGTCCGCGGCAACGCATCGGCACCCAAGCGGGCGCGTCGGTTAGTCCGCGACTTCAAACGCAGCCGGGTCGGTCAGCACCTCCAGCCGATGCGGTACCGTGGGTTTGACGGCCGCCGCCGTCATCGCTTGGAGCATGAGCCGCTCGCGCACGCTGCTCAGAAAATCAGCGCGGTGGCGGCGCAAGACGAAATCGCGGTAGTTGTCGGCTTCCAGAGCGCGCCACGCCGTCTGGCGGTCGGCTTCGGAGCGCATGCGTGCCGCTTCCAGTTCGCGTGTTTCGATGTGGGCGTTGGCGGCGGTCAACGGGGCATAGCCGTAGCGGGTCATGTCGTCGCGCGCCAGGGTTTCGATGATCGTGATTTCGTCCATCGACAACTGCTGGTGGAATTTGTCGATATTGGCGGTGATGGGCGCAAAGCAGTTGGACGTCCACAGCGCCGACAACCGCGAAATCTGCCGCGCTTCGGCCGAGCGCGAGACATCCAGCATCTGTGGCAGGAAGTCGATCTCCAGGAAACTGCATATGCGGCGCAACGTGCTTTCCTGATCGACCAGGAAATCTTCATAGCGGATGGTGCACGTGCGCTCCGGATACTGGGCGATGAGTGCGTTGGCGGCGCGGTGCGCGGCCACCCAGGTCTGCGTGTTCAGCAGGGTGTCGAAGTCGTGGATGATCGCGCGGTTCATTGACGCGACCTGCGCGCGCGGGTCTCGCACCACGTTCAGGAAACGCATGTCCGGGAAGAGCGTCATCAGTTCGGCGGCGTAGTGAACGCTGTCGAGCGATTTGTCCATGACGACGCGGGCGCCGTGCTGTGCGCCCGCCCGCAGCAGCAGTTCCCACACCACGCGATGCACGCTGCGCGGTTGGTCGCGCAGGGCTTCGAATACCTCCACCGGATCAAACACCATGCCGGGCCATTTCACCATGCTCGCCGCCTGCAGGCCGATCACGTCGGTCACGAGGCGGAAGTAGGCGCGATCGTCCTGCAGGTTGCCGTACAGCGGTACCAGCGGCATGAAGTCGACGATGTGCAGCGGATACGGCGCGTAGAACGCCGGGTTGAAGTTCAGGCGCAGGCGCAGCGCATGGCTGCCGCAGCGGCGCAGCGGAATCATCAGGACGGGACGGGGAAGGGCGGTCATCGAACGGTCTCCGGTTGACGGGTGTCCAGCCAGGCGGACAAGTGCGCGTGCAGCGCGGCTGTGGCCGCCAGCAGCGGCATGGCGCCGGTATCGAGCTGCAGCGACGGCGCCTCCGGTGCCTCATACGGCGACGACACGCCGGTGAACTGGGGGATCTGCCCGCCGCGCGCCCGGGCGTACAGCCCCTTCGGGTCGCGCGCCTCGCACACATCAAGCGCGGTGCAGACGTGCACTTCCACAAACCGGTCTGCGCCGATGATCTCGCGCGCCATCTCGCGATCGGAGCGCAGCGGCGAGATGAACGCCGTCACGACGATCAGGCCGACGTCGTTCATGAGGCGCGCCACCTCGGCGGCGCGGCGCAGGTTCTCCGTGCGGTCGGCTTCGGTAAAGCCGAGATCGTGGTTCAGGTGGTGACGCAGGTTGTCGCCGTCGAGCACGGCGCAGCGCTGGCATGTTTCGTACAAGCGCTTTTCCAGCGCATAGGCGAGGGTGGACTTGCCCGCGCCGCTCAAGCCTGTGAGCCATAACGTGAGCGGCGCATGGCCGAACTGATGCGCGCGGGCTTCGTCAGCCACGGAGCCGGCATGCCAGTAGACGTTGCGTGCAGCGGGGCCGGCGCAGGAAGACAGGGCAGATTTCATCGCGGCGTCCTCCGGCTCAAGCCGGCAACAGGGCGGGTTGGTGGTAGCCGATGCGCGCTGCGGGGGCTGCGGCTTTCGCCTGGTTTGCCAGCTTGAACACGCTCACCACACCCACCAGTCGGCTCGACTGCTCGCGCATCGATTCCGCCGCTGCGGCCGCTTCTTCAACCAGCGCGGCGTTCTGCTGCGTGACTTCGTCCATCTGCGTGATGGCGCGGTGGATCTGGTCGATGCCGCTGGCCTGCTCGTCGGTCGCGCCCATGATTTCGGTCACGATGGCGGTCACGCGGTGGATGCTGGTCACGACATCCTGCATCGTGGTGCCGGCTTGCTCCACCAGCGTGTTGCCCGCATCCACGTGGTTGACCGAATCGCTGATCAGCAGCTTGATCTCCTTGGCTGCCGCGGCAGAGCGCTGCGCCAGCCCGCGCACCTCGCTGGCGACCACTGCAAAGCCGCGCCCCTGCTCGCCGGCGCGCGCTGCTTCCACGGCCGCATTGAGCGCGAGGATGTTGGTCTGGAACGCAATGCTGTCGATCACGCCGATGATCTCGCTCACCTTGCGTGCCGATTCGCTGATCGCGCCCATGGTGTCCACCACGCGCGCCACCACCGTGCCGCCTTGCGTGGCGACCTCGGCGGCTGTGGCGGCGAGTTGGTTGGCGTGCCGCGCGTGCTCGGCATTCTGCTTGACGGTGGCGTTGAGTTCTTCCATTGACGCGGCGCATTCTTCGAGCGCCGAGGCCTGTTCCTGCGTGCGGGTCGACAGATCGAAGTTGCCGGTGGCGATCTGCTCCGATGCCGTGGCCAGCGTGTCGGTGCTGGTGTGCACCTGTTCGGCAATCGTGGCGAGGCTGTCGCGCATGCGCTTCATGGCGTGCATGAGGCTTGCCGGATTGTCGTGACGCGTGTCGATGACCACGGCCAGGTTGCCGCCGGCGATCTGGCTGGCAATGTCGGCCACCGTGCCGGGCTCGCCGCCGAGCTTGCGCAGCAGCCCGCGCGTGATGAGGGTGCTGGCCGTGAGGCTTACCAACAGCGCCAGCACGCTCAGGGCCAGCAGCCAGTTGCGGCTGTCGATATAGCTCGACTTGGCCTTGGCGGTGTTTTCGTCGTTGAGCTTTTCTTCAAACGCCTGCAGCTTGCCGAGCAGATCCCACCAAGCGCGCTGCACGGGGCGGAATTCGAAGCGCAACACCTTGTACGCGTCTTCCTTGTGGCCGGCGGCAATCAGCGCCTTGACGCGCGTTGCGAACGGCGCGGCCAATTCAGTCTGCTGCCGGATTTGCGCAAGCAGCGTTTTTTCTTCGGTGGTGGTGTCCGGCAACGCGTCGAACATGCGGCCGAGCTTGCGGTCGGCCTCGCTGTACAGGGCCTCCTGCTTTTCAATACGGCTCAGTTCGAGCTGAATTTCGTCATGCTGTTCCAGCAGCACGATATTCCGATACGCCAATGCCCGTTCAGTGACGCTCGAATACATTTTTGCGGCGAGCTTGGCTTCCACGGCGTTGATTTCCGTGGTGTCTTCCAGCAGCCGCCGAAAATCTGACATGCGCTGCAGGCTGAATGCCATGAGCAGCACTAGCAGCCCCATCGTCAAGCCAAAACCCCACGCCAGTTGGGTGGCCACCTTCATTTTCGAGAAGCGCATGTTTGTCCCCGTCATAATCGATAACGAATGCACTATCGAGCGGTATGGCGGGAGCTTGAGTGATTTAAATAAAATTACTCAATATGCGTAATGGCATGTCGGACTGACATCACAAAATAAGATCGGGAATATCGATGGCGCTTTTTGCAGATATTATTTTATTGAAATGACTTACATTAAATTGCGAGCAATCCAAAAGTGTCATGTAAAACAAAAACGCCCGGCGGGAACCGGGCGTTTCTTGTTGGGCGAAGCAGTTACACAGTACGCTTTTGGGGCGCCAGCGAGCGCCAGAAGCGCTGTCCGAACCGGCGCACATCGCGCAGGTTGCGCTTGAGCATGTAGTCCAGGTCGGCCACTTGTTCGTCGATGGCTTCCGTCAGCAGGCTCATCGTGTCGGCGGGCGGCAGTTCGAGATAGGCATCGGCTTCGCCATAGGCGTACTGCACACGCATACCCGCCTTCTTGGCGATGTGCATCATGGCCGCATTGCGCGACAGGCAGTGCATGTACAGCGTACGCACCTTGGTGTTCTGGCCGTGCATGGCGGCACGTTGGAACAGCGCGCTGCCTACGCCCTTGCCGCGCGCCGATTCCGACACCGACACGCCGAACTCCGCCACGCGCCCTTGCGGGTTGTCGCGCAGGTACGCAAGGTGGCCCACGCCGGTCAACTCAAGGCGCTCGTTGTAGACGCCAAAGACCTTGTCGTGGTCGAAATCGATGCTGTCGACGTACGCCTCGATGACGTGATCCCGCACCACCTGGCCGAATCGCAGCAGGCGGTCCTCCTCGCCCAGGGCGAGCAGGTGTTTGAGCAGGCGCGACCGGTGGTGGGCAGCAAGCTCGCGCACCAGCACGGTGGAACGCGGCGCACCTTGCGCTGCTTCCGTTTTGTCGATGTCGTCCTGGGTGACGACGCCGATGGCCTTGCTCAGTTCGAGCGGGTTCACGACACGGTTCCTGTTCTGATCGCGCGCTTCAGTGGAAGGCAGCGAAGTGATGAATCGGAGGCGCGGATGGCACCTCCGGGGCACTCAATCGGGTGCAACTGAGTGTTGTGCAACGCACCATGCTATTGTAGTGCAATCAGGGTTTCCCCGTAAGTCTGGCGTCAGGCTTTCCGCAGGATTTCCCGATAAATCATTGATTTAGCGCATCCGAGCACGGCTTCCAGCGGTGTGGTGCGACAACAACGTAAATGCTGCGCCGCGCAAAAGCGAGGGAGGGCACGCTTTTCAGGTGCTGGGCGCGTTACATCACCACTCGAAGCGCGATCCCCGCTCGTAACGCCGCTCAACAATAGCCGTGCGAAGATGCGCCATCAAGACGCCCCAGCCTCCTGATTTTCCATGACGCCCTCGCGCATTCTTGTGATCTACGCGCATCCTGCGCCGCGCCGTTCGCGCGCCAACAAGCCGCTCGCGCGTGCGCTGGCCAGCCTGCCCGGCGTGGCCATGCACGATCTCTATCGCCATTACCCCGATTTCGACATCGACGTGCGCCACGAGCAGGAGGCGGTGGAAGCTGCGGAGCTGATCGTCTTCCAGTTTCCGGTGCAGTGGTACGCCACGCCGTCGCTGCTCAAGGAGTGGATCGACGTGGTTCTGGAGATGGGCTGGGCCTACGGGCCGGACGGCACCGCCTTGCGCGGCAAGCATCTGATGGTGCTGGCCACTACTGGCGGCCGTGCCCATTCCTACAACCCGGATGGCATCCACGGCCACACGTTCGACATGTTCCTGCTGCCGCTGCAGCAGACCGCCGCGCTGTGCGGCATGCAATGGCAGCCGCCGCATGTGCTGCACGACGCTGACGACGTGCCTGCCGACGTCATCGACGCCCATATCGCCGAGGTGCGCGCCGCGCTGCAACCCTGGCTCCCGACCGACGCCGTCACCTGAGGTTTCCGACTTCTTCCTTGCCCATGCAATCGCACGATCTGCTCGTCAATTTCGTCATCTACCTGGCCGCGGCCGTGGCGGCAGTGCCGTTGGCGCGTCGGCTGGGGCTGGGCTCGGTGCTCGGCTATTTGCTGGCCGGGGTGATCGTGGGGCCGTGGGGCTTGCGGCTCATCACCAATGTGCAGTCGATTCTGGATTTCTCGGAATTCGGCGTCGTGCTGATGATGTTTGTGATTGGCCTGGAGCTGGAGCCGGCGCGGCTGTGGTCGCTGCGGCGCAGCATCTTCGGTTACGGCGGGCTGCAGATTGTGGTGTGCGCGCTGGCCGTCGGGCTGGCGGTCATGGCGGTGGGCCACCCGTGGCGCGCGGCTGTGGTGGCGGGGCTGGGGCTGGCGCTGTCGTCCACGGCGATTGCGCTGGCCACGCTCTCCGAGCGCAACCTCATGCGCACGCCCGCTGGCACGGCCAGCTTCGGCATTCTGCTGTTCCAGGACATTGCGGCCATCCCGATGATCGCGCTGCTGCCGTTGCTGGCGACCGAGGCAAGCGACGCGTCCGACGGCCATAGCTGGGTGGCTGCGGCCAAGGCGGTGGGCGTGGTGGCTGCCGTGATCTTTGGCGGCCGCACGCTGTTGCGGCCGGTGCTGCGCGCCATTGCCCGCACCAACATGCGCGAGATGTTCACTTCGTTCTCGCTGCTCCTGGTGGTGGGCATTGCGCTGCTGATGCACAGCGTCGGCTTGTCGATGGCGCTGGGTGCTTTCATTGCCGGAGTGCTGCTGGCCGATTCCGAATACCGTCACGCGCTCGAAACCGATATCGAGCCATTCAAGGGGCTGCTGCTCGGCTTGTTCTTCCTGGCCGTTGGCATGTCGATCGATTTTGGCGTGCTGATGCGCCAGCCGCTGGCCGTGATCGGGCTGGTTGCGGTGTTCCTGGCGGTGAAGATTGGCGCGCTGCGCCTGCTTGCCACCCGCTTTGGCATTGCGCGTGGGCAGGCGTGGCTGTTTGCCTTCCTGCTCTCGCAAGGCGGTGAATTTGCATTCGTGGTGTTCGGCCCTGGTGTGGCCGGCAACGTGCTGGGTGCGGAGACCGCCGCTGCGCTCAACCTCGTGGTGGCGCTGTCGATGGCCGCGACGCCATTGCTCCTGCTGCTGCACGACAAGGTGCTGGTACCGCGTCTGATGGACGGAAAGAAGCGCGCACCCGACGCCATCGACCCACAGGACAACCAGGTCATCATCGCGGGCTTCGGCCGTTTCGGGCAGATCGTCGGCCGCATGCTGTACAGCCAGGGCTACAGCGCGACCGTGCTCGATCACGACCCGGACCAGATCGACATGCTGCGCCGCTTCGGCTTCAAGGTCTTCTACGGCGACGCCACGCGCATGGACCTGCTGGAAACCGCCGGCGCCGACAAGGCCAGCATGATGGTTGTCGCCATCGATGACATGGAGACCAACCTGGAGGTGGTCGACCGTGTGCGCGAGCGTTTTCCGCACCTGAAGCTGTACGTGCGGGCGCGCAACGTGTCGCACGTGTACCAACTGCGCGACCGCGGCGTGGAAGTGATCGAGCGGGAGATGTTCGAGGGCTCGCTCATGCTCAGCCGCCGGGTGCTGGAAGGGCTGGGCAAGGAGCCGTACGAAGCGCACCGCATCGCGCAGACGTTCCGCCGCCATACGCTCAATTCAATGGAGCAGGTCTACCCGGTTTACCGCGACCAGAAGAAGCTTGTGTCCCTTGCACAGCAGGGGCGCGACGAACTGGCCGAAATGTTCCAGCGCGACCGCACCCAGCGCAAGCGCCTGCGCGAATCCGGCCTGCCATGGGGCGAGGGCGACGTCCATAGCGACGTGGAAAGCACGCAGCCTGATAGCGATCTGGCCAACGAGGTCGACGGCAGTGACGCCGAAACCCCGATCGATTGCCCCGCGCGCGCAGGTCTCCGCCGAGACGGCTGACTCGCGCCGGTTACGGACGCGATTCATGCGCAAGCAGCGCGAACAAATAAAAAAGGAGCGCTTTCGGCGCTCCTCGGGGCAGATCCAGGTTTCGGGTGGCACTTACACGGCCACGCTCACATTGCGACGCAGTTCGCAGGTGCTGAGCGAATCGGCCTCGCCGCGTAGCAGCAACTGACCGTTGCCGACCAGTTCGCGGCAGCGCCAGAAGACGAACCAGTCGCTGGCGAGCAGCCCGTCGATGGCGCCCATGATGCTGCCGACCACGTCGCGGGCGCTGGCCCAGTCGGTGGGAACGTGCTCCAGGATCACTTCATCCACCGTGCCGTACGACACCGGCACCAGCGTGTTGCCTTTCCACAGCCGCGTATCGGCGTTTTCGCGCACGGTCTGCTGCCATTCGTAGGCCAGGCGGCCGATGCGCAGCACTGATACCGGCGCGATGGTCGAAAACCGCCGCGCCAGCCGGGCGCCCGAATACATGCCGATGGTCGTCAGCGGGCCTTGACCGTTGGGCGCCTCAAGTTCGCGCACATCCATGCCGACTTCATTGATGCGCTGGGGCGCTTGGTGCAGGTGAAACGCCACGCGGCGCAGCATGAGCTGGTCCGACGCGCTTTGGCCGTGCCAGATGGCGACTTCCGTGGTGGCATCGCGCAGATCGGCGAGCGACGCAAGTGCATCGCGCATCTCGGCGGCGAAGTCGATATTGCTGTTGGGCGCCACGCGCTGCCAGAAGCCGGAGCGCGCCATGGCGACGCTGTCGACGTCGACCAGCGGCCCGACGGCGAGATCGTCGCGCAGTACGACTACGGAATCGGGGCGGCCAGCCTGTGCGAGCGCCTGCTTGAGCGTGGCGCCGGCAACATCGCCGTTGACGACATGGATGTATTGCATGGCAGCAATTGTAGCGAGAGTGTCAGCCCGGCGCTTTCGTTTTACGCATCTCTATCAGTATTCCTTTGCGCGGTGTCATGCGCCTACCCAAAGGGGGGATAGCCCTCGGGCAACGCTCAGGCGGGCGTGCGAAAATCGCCGTTTTGTTGCAGACCATAACTAAGAACAGGTGAGGAAACATTCATGAGAGCCCCGTTGCTGCCCAAGGGCGTGCGCCCTGCAGTGCTCGCCGTCATCGCAATGGTGGGTGCGCTGGCTGCCGGCCAGGCCGCCGCCGTGCCGCCGGCTGAAATCTACAAGCGTGCCCAGCAGGAAAAACCGGCGCTGATCGACACCATGAAGACATTGGTCTCGATCGAATCGGGCAGCAAGGACATCGAAGGCCTGGACAAGATTGCCGGCGTGATCGCCGAGCGCCTGCGCGGCATGGGCGGCGACGTAAAGCTCATCGACCCCAGCGACCATGCCTACCGCATGGCCGACACGCCCGAGAAGATCGGCAAGATGGTGCTTGCGCGCTTCAAGGGCGAGGGCAAGCGCAACATCATGCTGATCGCGCACATGGATACCGTGTACTTGAAGGGCATGCTTGCGCACCAGCCATTCCGCATCGACGGTGAGCGCGCCTACGGCCTGGGCATTGCCGACGACAAGAACGGCGTGGCGGTCATCCTGCACACGGTATCGATCCTGCAGGCCGTCAACTTCAAGCAGTACGGCACGCTCACGGTGCTGATCAACGGCGATGAGGAGATCAGCTCGCCGGGCGCGCGGGCCATGCAGGCCAAGCTGGGTGCCGAGCAGGACGCCGTGTTCTCGTGTGAAGGCACGCGCGTGACCTCCGACAAGCTGTCGCTGGCCACCAGCGGCATCGGCGCGATCCTGCTGGATGTGAAGGGCAAGGCTTCACACGCGGGCGGCGCGCCGGAACAGGGCCGCAACGCGCTGTACGAGCTGTCGCACCAGATCCTGCAGATGCGCGATCTGTCCAAGCCTGATACCGGCCTGAAGGTGAATTGGACGGTGGCGCAGGCGGGCACCAACCGCAACGTGATCCCCGCCGTGGCCAGCGCCCAGGCCGACGTGCGCTTGCTGCGGGCGGCTGATGCCGACAAGCTGGAAGAGGTGGTCAACGAGCGCATCAAGAACAAGCTGATTCCGGATACCCTGGTCTCGGCCCGGTTCGAGCGCCGCCGCCCGCCGCTGGAAGCCACGCCGGCGTCGCGCGCGCTGGCCGAGCACGCCCAGAAGATCTATGGCGAACTCGGCAAGACGCTGGAGATTGACGACAAGGCCGAAGGCGGAGGCACCGATGCCGCGTTTGCCGCCTCGAAAACCAAGGCGCCCGTGATCGAGCGCTTCGGTCTGGCGAGCTTTGGCGCGCACTCGAATGACGCCGAATATGTCGACCTGAACTCCATCGTGCCGCGCCTGTACCTGTTGACGCGCATGGTCATGGATGTGTCGCGCGATCGCGTCGGCCCGGCCAGGTAACCGCACTGCAACGCGGCGCGTAAGCCTTACACGCGCCGCAGCAATTCCCCCTCGCGAAGCCACTGTTCGGTGGTTTCCCAACGCCCGGGTGCCGGGTATTCCGCTTGCTTTCCCCTGACGCATGTCCCCAGCTACGGCCGCCCCGGCCGGTGGAGCGCGCGCCATGTCCGAACATCCCTTAGCAGCATCGAATGACCCCGCCAACGACCCGGATGGGCCGCCTGCGCGCCCGAGCCGGCGCGGCTTCCTGCAGGGCGCAGCAGCCGCGGCCTCGGCGTTTGCGTTGCCGCACGAGTCGGCCGGCGCGCGCACTTCTGCGCCGGCCCCGGCACGTCCCGCTGCGTTGGCGCCGGCGCGGCCGGTATCGCTCAATATCAACGGCAAGCCGTATGCGTTGTCGCTGGAGCCGCGCGTCACGTTGCTCGATGCGCTGCGCGAAGTGCTGGGCCTGACCGGCACCAAGAAAGGCTGCGACCGCGGCCAGTGCGGCGCGTGCACCGTCCTCATGAACGGCCGACGCATCAACAGCTGCCTGACGCTGGCGATCATGCACGAGGGCGAGACCATCACCACCGTCGAAGGATTGGCGCACGCGCAAGACGGCGTGGTCGACCGCGCGGCGCTGCATCCGGTGCAGGCCGCGTTTCTTGAGCACGACGCGTTTCAGTGCGGATATTGCACGCCGGGGCAGATCTGCTCGGCGGTGGCCGTGCTAGAAGAGGCGCGCCGCGGTATGCCCAGCACGGTCACGTCGCCCGCGGCAATGGGCAATGACGGCCCCGTTTCGCTGACTGAAGATGAAATACGCGAGCGCATGAGCGGCAACCTCTGCCGCTGCGGCGCGTACCCCAACATCGTGGCGGCGATTCGCGTGGTGGCTGCCAAGTCTGGCAACGCTGCCTGAGGAGCCGCCATGCAATCGCTTGCCTATGACCGTGCGTCTTCCGTCGAAGCTGCCGTGCGCCTGGGCCATGAGCCGGGCGCCCGCTATATCGGCGGCGGGACGAACCTGCTGGACCTGATGAAGGGCGGCGTCGAGCAGCCCCAGCGGCTGGTGGACGTGAGCCGCCTGCCGCTGGCGCAGATTCGCGCATTGCCCGACGGTGGCCTGCGCGTGGGTGCGATGGCGCGCAATGCTGATACGGCGGCGCATCCGCTGGTGCGCTCGCGGTATCCGCTCCTGAGCGAGGCGATCGTGTCGGGCGCGTCCGGGCAGCTCCGCAACATGGCCACCAACGGCGGCAACCTGATGCAGCGCACACGCTGCCATTACTTCTACGACACAGCGTACCCGGCGTGCAATAAGCGGCAGCCCGGCTCCGGCTGTGCCGCGCGTGAGGGCTTCAACCGTATGCATGCCATCCTCGGTGCAAGCGAGGCGTGCGTGGCGACGCATCCGTCCGACATGGCTGTCGCGCTGGCCGCCCTGGATGCCACGGTGGTGGTGCATGGCGCGCACGGTGAGCGGCGTATTCCCATCGAAGCGTTCCATCGGCTGCCGGAAGCGCACCCCGAAATCGACACGACACTCGGACCCGGCGAGCTGATCGTCGCTATCGACTTGCCGCCGCCGGTGTTCGGCACGCAGGTGCACTACCTGAAGGTGCGCGACCGCGCGAGCTATGCGTTTGCGCTGGTGTCGGCGGCTGCGGCGCTGGCGCTGCAGACGGATGGGCGGACGATTCGGGAGGCGCGCATTGCGCTTGGCGGCGTGGCGCACAAGCCGTGGCGCGCGCATGCGGCGGAGCAGATGCTGGCGGGGCAGGTGCTGGACGCGCAGTTGTTTGCCCAGGCCGGTGCACTGGCCATGCAGGGTGCGCAGCCGCTGCGTGACAACGGCTTCAAGGTGCCGCTCGCACAGCGGGCGGTAGCACGCGCGCTGGCCGTGGCTGCCAATGCGACCAAGCCGACCAATGCGACCAATCCGACCAAGCCGACCGGAGGTGTGGCATGAGCAACGTCGGCAAACCGCTGGACCGCACGGACGGTCTGCTCAAAGTCACGGGCCAGGCGCGCTACTCCGCAGAGTTTCAGGTGCCGCGTCTGGTGCATGCGGTGCTGGTGCAGAGCACGGTGCCGGCCGGGCGCATCACGCGGGTCGATACCCACGTCGCGCAGGCCATGCCCGGCGTGCTGCTGGTGATGACGCACGAGAACGCACCTCGCCTGCCCAACGGCGGCAAGCCCGCGCTGGAACCACCGGCTGGACGCGCGCTTTCTTTGCTGCAGGACGATCAGGTGCATTACAACGGCCAGCCCGTTGCGCTGGTGGTGGGCGACACGCTGGAACACGCCCAGGCCGCAGCCCGCATGGTGCGCGTGGAGGTTGCCCAGCAGCCAGCGCGGCTCGATTTCGAAACCGCCCGCGCCGATGCGCACTCGCCCGGCAAGGTGCAGACGCAATCGGCCGACACCACGCGCGGCGACATCGCTGCCGGCATGGCGCAGGCGGCGCGGCGCATCGAGGCCGTCTACGGGACGCCCATGGAAGCGCACAACCCCATGGAGCCGCACGCCACCATCGCCGTGTGGGAGGGCGATTCGCTCACGCTGTACGACAGCACGCAATACGTCTCGGGCGTGCGCCGCACCGTCGCCAAGACGCTCGGCTTGTCGCCCGACAAGCTGCGCGTGATGTGCCCGTTCGTGGGTGGCGGATTCGGCTGCAAGGGCTCGGTGTGGTCGCACGTGGTGTTGGCGGCGATGGCCGCGCGCCAGGCGGGGCGGCCCGTCAAGCTAGTGCTGGAACGCCCGCAGATGTTCGGCCCGGTCGGCGGGCGCCCGCGCACCGAGCAGCGCATCGCCGTGGGCGCCGCCAGCGATGGCCGCTTCACTGCCATCTCGCATGATTCGCTGACCACCACGTCGATGATCGAAGACTGGACCGAGCCGTGCGCCATCGTCACCCGCATGCTTTACGACACGCCCAACCAGCGGACCACGCATCGGCTCGCGCGGCTCAACATCGGCACGCCGACGTTCATGCGCGCACCTGGCGAAGCCACCGGCACGTTCGCACTGGAAGTGGCGCTGGATGAGATGGCGTACACGCTAGGGATGGACCCCGTAGAACTGCGTTTGCGCAACGACGCCGCGCAAGACCCCGAGAAACGCATCCCGTGGTCGAGCAAATCGCTGGCGGCGTGCTACCGTGCCGGCGCCGAACGCTTCGGCTGGGCACGCCGCAACCCGCAGCCCGGCAGCATGCGCGAAGGCAATACACGCATCGGCTGGGGCATGGCCACGGCCACGTACCCCGCCAACCGCAGCGCGGCGGGTGCCACCGCGCGCTACCTGCCGGACGGCACGGCGCAGGTCGAATCGGGCTCGCAGGATCTGGGCACGGGCACCTACACGGTGATGACGCAGGTGGCCGCCGATGCCATGGGCATGCCCGTCGACCGCGTGCATTTCAGCCTGGGCGATACGCGCATGCCCGAGGCGCCGGTGTCGGGCGGCTCGCAGAGTGTGGCCAGCGTATCGCCCGCCGTGCAGGCCGCCGGCGCGCAGGCCCGCGACGCCTTGATTGCCGCGGCCATTGCCGATGCCAGTTCGCCGCTGCATGGGCTGGCCGCAAGCGAGATGACCGTGGCCGACGGCTTCTTGATGGCTCGCAGCGGTGCGCGTGAGCCCGTGGCCGCCGTGGTCGCGCGCCACGGCCGTCCCATCGAGGTGACCGCCAAGGTGCAGCCGGGCGAGGAGAAGCAGAAGTACTCAATGCACTCGTTCGGCGCGGTGTTTGCCGAGGTGCATGTCGATGCGGACCTGGGCGTGATCCGCGTCTCGCGCATCGTGGCGAGCTACGGCGTGGGGCGGCTGCTCAACGCCAAGACGGGACGCAGCCAGCTCATGGGCGGCATCGTGTGGGGCATGGGCATGGCGCTGTTCGAAGAGAGCCTGTTCGATACGCGCTACGGCCGCATCGTCAACAACAACCTGGCGGAGTACCACGTGCCCGTCAATGCCGATGTGCCCGACATCGACATCCTCGTGCTCGACGAGGCGGACCCGCACATCAACCCGCTGGGTGCCAAGGGCATTGGCGAGATCGGCATTACCGGCGTGCCGGCAGCCATTGCCAACGCCGTTTATCACGCCACCGGCCGGCGCGTGCGCGAATTGCCGATCACGCTCGACAAGCTCATCTGAGCGTGCATGAAAAAGCCCCGCTGGCGCATCACCAGCGGGGCCAGAGTGGGCCAAGAGGCGGAAAACGGAGGATGCCTGGAGACCGGCCCGTAATTGATCAATGCGTGACGAATGCAGTGAATGCCGTTCAGCGCATCAATTCGGAACCGGGTACCCGTAGACCGTACCGCCGCCGTCGCGGGAGCGGCCGGCCGGGTCGCTGCGCATGCCGTCCGAATACGGATCGAAGCGGCCGCTGCGTGCGCCTTCTGTATACGTGTCGAAGCGTCCGGTGCGGGCACCGTCGCTATAGACGTCAAACCGTTCGGCCCGTGCATTCTGGCCGAACACTTCCACGCGGCTGGCCTGCGCCCAAGCGCTGCCCGCCGCGAGGGCTCCGACCGCCAACATGGCGGCCAACCCCATTTGCTTGAGTCGCATGGCGAACTCCTTCTTCAACTGATTTTCGGTGTTGTTCGTGGTCATTTGATGTCCTGCCACGGTGTACAGCCTAGGTCAGGGGGCATGCCGTATCCACGGTGGTGCGACGAACGGTTTGTTGTCGGCGCCGAAATGATGCAAGTCAGCGTGAATGGCGCTGAAAAACGCGCCAATGACGTAACGCCCCGGCAATCCGCCCAACCTTTTTGTCTAATCAAGAGAGCGGTCCAAAGTCGGCGGTCCGCCTTGGTGCACCACAGCAGGGCGCGACGCGCTGGCAAGCCTTGTCGTAGGCCGATTTGGTGCGGCGCATTAAGAGCGATGCGCGCGTACCACACTTGGTAGAACGATTCCGTGAATTACTTTGCCGCGCATATGGGCTTTTGTTAAATTTGCGCGGCACTTCCGACACGGAAGTTAAGGAAACGGAGGAGCCCAACCTCATGCACACGGGGTCGGGCGGTTTGAGACAACTCTTTTATTACGAGCCCACATGAAAAAGTCTGCCATTCTGGTTGCAGTTGGCGCCCTGTTCGCAGGTTCTGCCTACGCCCAATCGAGCGTGACGCTGTACGGTATTGTCGATACCAGCATTCACTACATCAACAACGCCAACCAAGCTGGCAACAGCGTGACCCAGATGGAAAGCGGTGCTGTGTCGAACAGCCGCTGGGGCCTGAAGGGCTCGGAAGACCTGGGCGGCGGCAACAAGGCACTGTTCGTGCTGGAAAGCGGCTTCAACTCGGATTCGGGCCGCATGAGCAGCTCGGGTACGCTGTTCAACCGTCAATCGTTCGTGGGCCTGTCCAACAAGGACCTGGGCACCATCACGCTGGGCCGTCAATACAACTTCGGCTTCACGACCGGCGGCAACTTCGACCCGCTGGGCGTGGGTAACTACGACGGCAACTCGTGGATGTACTACGGCCTGACCGGTCTGCGTGAATCCAACATGCTGAAGTACGAAGGCAAGTGGAACGGCCTGTCGGTCGGCCTGGCCTACGGCTTTGGCGAAGTGGCTGGCGCTGCAAGCCAGAACTCGTACGTTGGCGGCACGGTGGCCTATGAATTCGGCCCGGCCTACATCGGCGCCTTCGCACAACAGCACAAGGACGTTGCTGGCAACAAGCAAACCGTGTGGGGTATCGGTGGTAACTACACCATCGCTGCAGCCAAGCTGTTCGCTGGCTACATCGACAGCAGCGACGCCACGGGTTGCGTGAACAGCTCGGCAAACTGCGTCGGCGGCAGCGCTTTCGGCCTGAACATCTACGGCAACGCCACCTCGGGCGCTGGCCTGACCCCGGGCGCCACGAAGCGTCGTGACCACGTCGGCATCCTGGGCGTGACGTACAACATCACCCCGGCCCTGGCTCTGACGGGCGCGTTCTACTACGACAGCATCAAGAACGCTGCTCTGACCGCCGGCAACGACGGCAAGCGTTACACCGGTGTGCTGCTGGCTGAGTACGCTCTGTCCAAGCGCACGCAAGTGTATGGCACGGTCGACTACAACAAGGTCAAGGACGCAGCTCTGCCGGAACTGTCGGGTGGCGGCAACGCAACCGGCACTGGCAAGTCGAACCAGACCAGCGTTGGCGTGGGTATTCGCCACATCTTCTAATCGACGCAGTCACTCGATTGGGAACGGAAAAGGCGCCTTCGGGCGCCTTTTCTTTTACCGGCTGTTTTTGTGCGTCGTCGGGCGAGGTTGCCTGGGCATCCGCCTACAATGTTGCTTCCTGTTTCGTTCATCTGACATTGCGCCATGACTTCCGCACGTACTGCCCGCCGTCGTCTGATTGCCTCTGCCGTGCTGCTGTGCGCCGGCCTGCCGCTGCTTTCCGCTGTGCCTGCACAGGCGCAGGACTATCCGGCCAAGCCGATCCGCATCATCGTCGCGTACCCGACCGGTGGCATTTCCGACAACGTGGCGCGTGCGCTGGGCGAAAAGCTGTCGGCGCAACTTGGCCAGCCCGTGGTGGTCGAGAACCGCGCAGGGGCCGGCGGCAGCATCGGCATGGACGCGGTGGCCAAGGCGCCGCCCGATGGTTACACGCTGGGCTTTTCGTCGGTCAGCCCGCTCACGCTCAACCCGCATTTCAGCAAGCTTCCGTATGACCCGCAGAAAGACATCGCGCCCGTGGCCAATGTCATGTACGCCCCGATGATCCTGCTGGGCACGCCGTCGTTCACGGGAAAGAGCTTTGCCGACATGCTGAGCCAGTCGCGCACCAAGCCGGGTTCGATCCGCTGGTCGACATCGGGCCTGGGTACGGTGGGGCATCTCGCGCTGGAGCAGATCAAGTCGCAGGCGCACGTGGATATCACCCTCATCCCGTACAAAGGTGGTGGCCAGCAATTGACGGATGCGCTGGGCGGCCAGGTGGAAGTCATGTCGACCAATGTCGGCCCGACCCTGATGCAACACATCACGAGCGGCAAGCTGCGCCCGCTCGCGGTGGGTGCGCCGCACCGGCTCGATACGCTGCCGAACGTGCCGACCTTCACCGAACTGGGTTACGCCAAGGCGAACATGGCGTCGACCTTCGGTGTGTTCGCGCCGGCCAAGACGCCTGCGCCCGTCATTGCCCGACTGAATGCCGAGATTAACAAGGCGCTGGCTGCGCCCGATCTGCGCGAGCGCCTCACGCAGGCCGCCGTGGTGCCGGCCGGCGGCACGGCCGAACAGTTTGCCGCGGCCATTCGTGCGGAGTACGACAGCAACGGCCGCATCGTCCGCGCCGCAGGCATCAAGGAGCAGTGAACCGGCTTACGCCGTGAAGCGGTACCCGACGCCGACTTCGGTCAGCAGGTGCTCGGGCCGCGCCGGATCGCGCTCGAGCTTGTGGCGCAGGTGGCCCATGTAGATGCGCAGATAGTGGCTGCTGTCGGAATGCGCGGGGCCCCAGACTTCGCGCAGCAGTTCGCGGTGCGTCATCACGGTGCCGCGGCGGCCAAGCAGCACCGCCAGCAGCCGGTATTCGATCGGTGTGAGATGCACGGCTTGGCCATTGCGGCTGACGAGGCGGCGCGCCAGGTCGACTTCGACCTCGCCGAAGCGGATGATGCTGCCCCCGTCTTCGCCGCGCTTGGCGTGCCGCCGTAACAGCACGCGCAGGCGCGCAACCAGCTCGCCCACGCCGAAGGGTTTCGTCAGGTAATCATCTGCGCCGGCATCGAGCGCGTCGATCTTGTCGCGCTCATCCACGCGGGCCGACAGCACGAGCACCGGCACTTCCGTCCAGGTGCGCAACTCGCGGATCAACTGCATGCCATCGCCATCGGGCAGGCCGAGATCGAGGATCACCGCATCCGGCTGACGCGTGCCGGCTTCGATCAAGCCGCGCTCGACGCGATCGGCTTCATGGACTTCGCAGCCTTCCTCCTCCAAAGCGGCGCGGACGAAGCGTCGGATGTGCGGTTCGTCGTCGATGACGAGGACGGTGGGTGTGAATGTGAACGGCATGGCACGCATTGTAGAGGGCGCGACCATAAAAAAACGGACCCCGAAGGGTCCGTTTTGCTTGCGCGCGATACCGCTTCGCTCAAGCCTTCTTTGCCCAGGCGCTGCACCAGCCCTTGTTGGCGACGTCCTTGCCGGCGAACAGCGGGCAACCGCCTTGCGCAGCCGTACCGCCCTGGTACAGGGCGCAGTTGCCGCAATGCTGATCCGGCGTGTGCTTCGGGAACTTGGCCTTATCGGCCTTGGCGCTGTCAGCCACGTAGCCCAGCGCCTTGGCTTGCGGGTCGGTTTCCGCCACCATCGGTGCAGCCAGTGCCAGGTCCGACATCGACATGACGGCGCCTGCGGCGGCCACGATGGGAATGCTCTTCAGGAATTGACGACGATTGGACATGCTGATTCCTTTTGTGGGAGTGTGTTGTGTGGCGTCCCGTGCCGCCCGCGCAATGCTCAGGCTCGCCCTAGGGGACAGCGGACGGCGTCGGCGCGCCGTTTACCCGCTCGTGCATTCTGGCACAGCAATCGGCCGGCAGCATCTGCGTATGGTCAATGTTCCACATACCTGAGTGCAGCAATGGGTTGCTTTCGTGGCCTCCGATCCACACCGCGCAACGCCGCGGATGCACCGCGTGGTCGAGGAATGCCGCTATCAGCGCGGGCGCAGTCCCCCAAATGGCCGGTCAACCCCGGTGGCAATTTGCCGCACACGCGTACGTGCTTACGCCAGCAGACCCCGCAGCGCCTTTAAGAATGCGTCGCATTCATCATCGGTGCCGACCGTGATGCGCAGATGCTGATCGATACGTGCGAGCTTGAAGTGGCGCACGAAGATGGCCTGCTCTTTCAGCCGTGCTGCCAGCGTTGCCGCGTCGTGGGCCGGATGCCGCGCGAACACGAAGTTCGCCATCGATGGCACAACCTCGAACCCCAGCGACTGCAGCGATTGCGTCAGCCGTGCGCGGCTTGCCATCACGCGCGCGCACGTGGCGCGGAAGTACGCATCGTCTTCGTAAGCCGCTTGGGCAGCCGCCTGTGCAAGGCGATCCAGCGGATACGAATTGAAGCTGTCCTTCACGCGATTAAGCGCTTCGATGAGCGCCGTATGCCCGAACGCAAAGCCCACGCGCATGCCGGCCAGCGAGCGCGACTTCGACGTCGTGTGCACAACGAGCAGATTCGGATAGCGATCAATGAGCGCAATGGCGGACTCCGCACCGAAATCCACATAGGCCTCATCCACGACGACGACCGAAGAGGGGTTCGCGGCGACGATCCGTTCGATCTCTGCCAGCGGCAACGCGTGGCCGGTCGGCGCGTTCGGATTCGGGAACAGCACGCCACCTGCGTCGCCAAGATAGTCATCGGCGCGGATGGAGAAGTCGTCCGCCAGCGGCACCACTTCGCACTGCACGCCGTAAAGCCGCGCGTAGGTCGGATAGAAGCTGTACGAGATGTCCGGAAAGCGCAGCGGCGTGTCGTGCTTGAGCAGCGCCTGGAAGACGTGCGCCAAGACTTCGTCCGACCCGTTACCCGCAAAGACCTGCTCGGGCTGGAGGCCGACCTGCGCGGCCACGATCTCGCGCAGCCGGCGCGACAAGGGATCGGGATAGCGGCGCAGGTTGTCGCCCGTCTCTCCCAACTCTGCAGAGATTGCGGCCACCACGCGCGGCGACGGCGGGTACGGGTTCTCGTTGGTGTTTAGCTTGATGGGCCGCGCAATGGCCGGCTGCTCGCCCGGGACGTAGGGCACAAGTTGCTGAACGATATCGCTCCAGTAACGGCTCACGGCTCGACTCCTGATGAGGTGACTATTTTCTAAGCGTGCCCGCAGCGCGATCGATGAATCGAAAAATGCAGGGGAGCTGAGTAAGGTTCGGGAATAGGCAGGCCTGCACGTTGCGGCAGAAGCGCGGTTCTGGCGTGGGAAAACCGTACAAGTTGCGTCAATCTTTGATTTTTGGCGCGCCCGGCTGGGATCGAACCAGCAACCCCTGCCTTCGGAGTTTTGGGGATGACTCAGGACCCTATATAAATCAAGGCCTTGCGCAACTCGCATACTACAGGGGCAATGCCAACCTAGGCTACCAAAGGGGGCGCAAGTAGGCCCTAGGTGAAATACAGCTACAGTTTTTGCAGCGCTTACGAAGCGGCTTCTAGCTAAGGATTCTTGCCGCAGATGCCGTTAGCAGTGGCTGTAGGCATCTCGGCTGGGAAAGAACCGTCAGTCAGGATATCGGTCATCGACCGGCGCGGCGCTGGTGTACCATCGTCACCAAAAGGATAAGTAATGAAGCTAGCAGACGAGGCGAATCAAGCCTTCAACCTTATCGCGATCGGTGCATGGAACCCTGCGATCTTTTCCCCGCAGTGGACCAAGAGCCACTTGGTGGCAGATCCAGCGCAGGAAGTGGTGATGGCGATCCCTATGGCCTTTCCGGGAGGCGGGGGGGCCCCACCCCGGCTCACCCTAGGGAACGTGAATCTTTATCCGTCCGCAGCCACGCTGATATTGGATTGTGTACAGTTCGACGACGAATCGTTGCGGGCGGTGGGTCAGACTTTTGGCACCGTGTGTGATCTCTTGCCGCACACGCCGATTACCGCGATTGGCGCCAATTTCCGGTATACAGGGAAAATTGCCGATGAACCCCAGCTAGCAGAGCTATTCCTGTTTTCAGATTCACGGAGGATCGATGCGGACAAATATAGATCGACCGGTGCTCTTATAAGGCGCTCTTACCGCTTAGAAGATGGCGGTATCCTGAATCTGGTTGAAGAAAGCGTTGGCACAGATGTTCGTGTTGAATTCAATTTCCATTTTGATGTCACTTCTGCGGCAGAAGCGAAACTGAAAGCCGCGCCGGAGCTTATCCTGGCAAAGAAGGCCGAGGCCATAGCGTTTCTTGAGAACGCGTATGAAATAGAGTTGGAATAATAAGGGGGGGGATATGAAAAATTTGCTTACATCTGGTATTGGTCAGATCGAAAGTACGGCATTGGTGCTGAGTGCCGAATACCATCCGTCGCAGGCGGGTGCCGCTCAGCCAGACGTGGTTGCAATGACTCAATCTCAAACTTATGTTTCCGTCCAGGTCGGGGCCGAAGGACGCTCGCAACGCTATGCGGGTTCAATCTCGTCCAGCTCAGATAAATACCTGTCGTTGAATTCGAAACTTCGGCAGCCAACCAAGTAAGTTTGGGCGTGCGGGCATGCTGCACTTCACATATGCTGAGCCCAAGCTCGACCAATTGCGTCAAGGCGATATCTTACGCAAAACGCCAGAGCTTCTGGACCTCATTAAGGCCGTGCATCCTCACTACGCGAATGAGGACTATCGGTACTTCCAGGTACTAACTCAGAGCTGCGACCTTGTTCGCCGGGGCGGGAAGGACTGCAAGTCCCGATATATCACACTCGCAGCAGTCCGGCCGATGAGCCTCATTGTGGAGCGGGCTCTTGACGGCTATGAAAGAAAGTTTGTTTTCGACAACAAGCTCTTTTGCAGCGCAACTCACAGGAGAGCGCTCAAGGACCTGTTTGTAAAACTATTCAACAATAACGATACACAAAACTTTTTCTTGAAATCCAGCCCGGACTATGGGCTGGATGTTGATTGTTGCACGCAATTGCATTTGTCTATCGCCATCCGGGCGTATGAACATTACGACCTTTGTCTGCAAGCCAAGATCCTGGAGTTAAAGGACGAATTCAGGGCGAAATTGGGGTGGCTGGTGGGAAATCTCTACTCCCGAGTCGGAACCCAAGATTACGTACCGGGCGCGATATCCGACGAAAGAGATTTTGAAGAGTTTGTGCAGAATTCCATGGACCAATATGTGGTGTGGCTTCCTGAAAAAGAATATGCGACATATCAAAAGCAGCACACCAAGGTCGCAAGCTTCGAGGAAATGCAAGGGAAGGTCGCCACAGAGATGGAGCGGAAACAGAAGACCAAGCTTGACTCAATAGTTTCGGCCATTACTGCTGTTCTTCCGGGCGAAGTGGACGAGGAAACGAAAAGCGCATTGCGCAATACCCTCAGTCGCATGCCGCTCCTAAACCCTATTCTCAATGGGTAGCTGGGGCACCCGTCACTGTGTGCGGGCTGCTCGCTCGGCCCAGCCGACGGCGCCTCAAATTAGCTCGTCATAGGTCGCCGACGTCTATAGCCCTGCAGGCGATTCAGCGAGTTGCCTGCTACTGCTGCATAAGCTAAGTGCATAAAGCCGCATAACTTTGCTGGACCGGCAGTCAGGGCACCGCGCCTTTAAGCGCGGGCGTTTGGGGCACTTCTGCACCTGCATAGAAACCACTCAATGAAGCGGGCAGGTGAGGCGGGGTCCCAACCGCGCGCGCCGGGTCGCGACGCCGGTGCGAGCCCATCTCCTCTCCACCCCGCCGAGGGGCCGCCAAGCCCGCCAGGAGACGCGTAGCTGCACGATCACAAATGGAAAGGGGGGGGCCGGGAGCTCCGCGTGGGAAACGCCCTCCAGCGCCCGCTTAGGTGCCTCTCCGTCCACGTCTGCATTGTCTACGTTGACGCGTAGGTTTGCGCCCCGGATACTGTATATCCATACAGTATCTCAAGCCATGGAACCCGCCGCACGTTCGCACATCGTTCATAAATACCGCTATCTAGATGCCAAGACCGGTCGCTGGAAAATGACCCGGCATCACATGAGCGCGGAGGCGGCCGAGCAGTTTTTTGCGCCCGGCGCGGGGACACACTTCAGGGCCAAGAAATGGGAGCCGGTTGAAGCCACACGCGAGGATCGCGGCAGCGGCCATCCAATGCAGGGGAAGGGCATCGACTGCCATCCGCTCAAGAGCGCCCCGACCCCTCCTGCCAGGCTGAAGGTCGAGGAGGTGCGCGCGATATGGGAGCGAAACAAATGCCCAGACGTAAGGCGCTTGATCTGGGAGATCTGGTATCTCCGCAGCACGGTGGACTACGCCCGGTACGTTGCTGGGTGGCTAGAGGAGATCGATATCGATCCACCGTTTGACCGCCGGTTCAAAATGCTCCAGGCCATGCTGACCAGCCATCCTTCTCCGGCCGAACTTGAATGGAGCAGTGCCGAAATCGTTGGCCTAAAGCGACTCGCCAAAGCGCGCCGCTGATCTATCATGGCCTCACCCAATGGAGGTGCCCATGTGCTACTCCGCCCAAATCGAAGCCGACTATCGACGGTTCGTACACGAGTACGGCGCCATCATGTCGCTCGACGATTTCACGCGGATGGTGATGGAGTACTTCGCCAACCCGAAGATGCGCGTACCGAGGGCGATGAGCGCGCATTTCCTCGAATCGCCCGAGACAGAAGAAGAAAAGAAAATTGCGGAGGTCATCCGCGCGCGCATGGCCGCAGACGAAATCGCGCTGCTGCAGGAGCTGGCCAAGCAGACCGAACGGCTGGAGAAAGCCCAACAGGCCCTCGCCGCCAAGGCCACCAAGAAAGCCGCTGAAGACATCCGCATCGCCACCAACAAGATCGCGGCGGCAAAGGGCAAACTCGAAGAGCTCAAGAGCACCGAGCTCAAGCCGCGCGACTCGCGCATCTACCCCGGCTGGTACGCGCCAGTGATGGTGATGGAGAACGGCCGGCGCGTCGTCAAACCGATGCGCTACCAGTGTCGCCCTGCCGGCAAACCGGCCTTCTACGACGAACAGTATCCCGGCACCTACAACGCCCGCCGCGACAACCTGCGCGGCTTCTGGAAAGGCCAGTACGGCCACACGCACGGCCTGA
Organism: Ralstonia pickettii; assembly: GCF_000607165.1. Taxonomy (GTDB): domain Bacteria; phylum Pseudomonadota; class Gammaproteobacteria; order Burkholderiales; family Burkholderiaceae; genus Ralstonia; species Ralstonia holmesii. The sequence continues at coordinate 614,829 of NZ_JFZG01000008.1, forward strand.
TCCTGGTCGACGCATTCTATGAAAACGTGACGGGGCCGGACGGCAAAAACGTCGTGCTCGAATTCCGCCCCGACCCGCCGCAGACGATGCTTGTCGCCTGCGTGTGGTCACACTGGCGCGCGACCAAGCCCGGCGAAAAGGATCTGCTGTCGTTCGCCATCATCACCGACGACCCGCCGCCTGAGATTTCAGAGGCTGGCCACGATCGGTGTCCGGTCCCTATTAAGCCGGAGAGCATCGATGCGTGGCTGAATCCTGAATCGCGCAACCTTGATGCCATGGATGCCATCCTGGACGACAAGTCGCAGCCGTTTTATGTCCACCGCAAAGCGACATCGATGTGACGCCGGCCTGCGGGTCTCTCAACTCAGATTTCAAATCTTTTCAGCACCCGCGCCCTCCAAAGCTCGATAGCATGGCGCCGCCCCACCAGGGGCACCAGGCAATGCGTAGCTACTGGAGGAATCCCGTGCCCTCAGGACAGAAGCCCTTCATCGTCGTGGGTGACAAAACCACCCACGGTGGCACCGTCATCACCGGCGACATGACGTCCACCATGCAGGGCAAGCCCATTGCCCGCTCTGGCGACATGACAGTGTGTCCAAAATGCAAGGGCACCTTCCCCATACTTAAGAGCGACAGCATCGTCGTTGACGGCGGCGGTAACACGTATGCCCGCCACTTGGACAAGACCGCGTGCGGTGCCAACCTGCTTGCCAGTCAGGCGACTGGCACCGCAACCGCGATGGTTTCCGGTACCGGTAGTCCGGCTGGCGCATTGGCAGCACAGGCGGCAACAATCGCCGCACCGACAACGTCCGGCGTTTGCCTGTCCTGCCTCATCAAAGCTGCTGCAAGTGGTAGCTCCACTGTCGTTCGGAGCTGATCATGGCGCTTGATGTAGTCGAGCGGTTGGCCGACCTGCAGACAGCCTTTCCCGCACTCCGTCTCTACGCGCTGGTCGACGGCATCCAATACGAGAATCATCGCGGCGAACGGTTGGACTACAGCACCGGTTTTACTTCACTGTTCCACGGCACGGCGGATGGACCACTGGCGCACGCTGGCCCCTGGCTGGTCGACATCGAAGAGGCCGGCGATGCCATCGCAAAAGACATCGCAGGCCTGGAGCGCGAAGCCCCGTCAGTGACATGGCTGATCACCGAAGCCGACTTGCATGGCCTCGCGCAACTGCTACGGCTCCACCTCGACGTGCGCATACCAGACGGCCGCGTCGCTCTTCTTCGCTTCTGGGATCCGCGCGTGCTTGCCAGCCTGGCCAACGTACTCGACCCCAAGCAGCGCGAAACCTTCTTCGCCCACATCCACGAATGGCATCTACTGCGCGATGGCCAGCGCGTTCACATTGGGAGAAAACATGCTGAGGCTTGACGAGCGCCAGTGGCAGGCACTGCAGGCCTGCGACGCCAATCAGTTCGTCGCTACGGTGTGCGACCAGTTTCTGACAAAGCGCCCCGAGCTGCTGCAGGAGCCTGGGCGCGAAGTGATTCTGGGGCGCATGCAGGCGGCGCACGACTACGCGCAGCGCATCGGCTTCACGTCTACGCCGCATATTGTGTGGCTCATGTACATGGCAGCCGACGCACCAACGCTCGTGACTGATCCCGTCATCGAAACCTACCTTCGGAAGCCAGGCGCCACACCGGAGCAACGGCTCGACGATCTCGAGGCCGTGTTGCAAAAGAAACTTGAAGGGGGACTCTGATGGCAGCCGCAGCGGCACCACTCATTGAGGGAGCGCTCGCGCGCCTACTGGTTGCGCTGGGCATAGGTGTCGTCGCCGACGGCGCGACCAAAGAAGTGCTCAAGCGGAAAGAGGAAGCCGATAACGCCCGCACCGCGCCCATTGCGAAAACTGAAGCTCAAACGAAGACCAAGGAAAAGTGCAAAGACTGCACCCCCGACAAAGGGACCTTGGTAACGCGCAACTGGAATATGTCGGATGTGTCGCGCGCCTACCAGGCGCGCATCACGGGCTTTGCGCCGTTCACTGAGTGGAACTTTGCGGGCGTTGATTTCGATGGTTTCCAATCCGCGCCGTGTCTGCTGCTAGAAGCCAAGGCAAAGTACGATCAGTTCTTCGATGATTTCGGACCGTTTGAGTGGTGGAAAGGTGACCAGCCCCTCATGGCAGAAGCCACCAAGCAGGCTCTGGTAGCGAAGCCGATGCCGCCAGTTCAGCTACATTGGCACTTTATGGAGCCACACAGCTACGCCTACTTCACCCGGATTTTTGCCGCCATGCGGCTCACGATCGAAACGCATTACACACCATGAAGCGTCCCTACGAGCTAACCGCTGTCTTCCGCCATCAAGGCTCCCTGGAAGCCATTGCCTTGCTGCAGGAACTGGCAACGTTTTGCCGCGTGCTGGGTGAGCAATCGCCCGAGCTGTCGACCTGGTACCTGAAAGGCGATTCCAAGGAAGAGGCAACCCGGTACGAGGTGTTCGACGCCAACGGCCCGACCACAGCGGCGACCGCGGTTGTTACCGAAGAACTCCGGAAAGAAGTGGATCCGCGCATCATCGGCATTTGGAATGGCAAGACCGACGCCAACGGCGCGTCTCTCCAACTCATCGCGCGACCTGGCTCCGAGACATCGACAGCCATATTGCGGGTCAAACCAGGCGCCTTTCCCCAGGCCTATGAAGGCGCAGTAGCAGTCGTGCAAGCAGCAGCTTTGCAATGGCAAGCAAGCGCCATCACGCTTGAATCGGGCGGGTACTTTCCCCTCAAGGTGTTCAAGGACAGGCCTGGCGTCGGCTGGATGATCTATCTGCCGCAGACGCTGACGGTGCAGCAAGTGCCCGAAGCCGGCGCCTTGATTCCCGTGATGGACGGCAAGAAGCAAATTGGCACCATTGTCGTGAGCGTCACGGATGCGCCGTTCTCCGACGCTGATCACGAGCACGTGCGCATCGCCAACAAGATTGAGGTGCGTCTGGTCGACCAAGATTTGCTGCCGCGCGTGACGGACCTTTAAGCAATCTTCCCTGCGAGCACCGCCATGTACGACTCCGAAGATGACTTGCGAGCCCTACTTGGAGTTGGGGCCGAATCTGTGAGCCTCGACTTCAAGGATGGCATCAAGCTCAACAATATGACCAATGACGCGCGCAAAGAGTTGGTCGTCGATGTCACCGCGATGGCGAACTCGGGAGGCGGCACGATCATCTACGGAATTGCAGAGCAGCAGCTGGATGGCCGTTCGCTCGCGGGCACGATTTCCCCCGTGACCGACGATCGCGTCACCCAAGACCGGCTGCGCGAGATCGTCTACTCGAACACCGACCCTGCTTTTTCCGATTTCAAGATTAAGTGCATTCCCGTTGCCCAAGGGAATGTCTTCGTAGTGGAAGTTGCAGAAGGTGATACAGCGTTCCAGAACAAGATAGATCGGCGGTACTACAACCGTGTGGATGCATCGTCGGTCCCAATGTACGGCTATGCCATCCGTGACGTCATGAACAGGCGGACGAGGCCGATCCTCGTCCCCTCCCTGCAAATCAACTACGTAGACCTACACGAACAGCAACACCGATATGTCGTTACGCCCGCCCTCGAAAATATCGGCAGGTTGACCGTAAACCACTGGACGCTATCGGTTGGGCTACCGGTCGGTTACGGCTTCGTGCAAGGCGACTACAACCGCCAAGTGCGTGGTTTCCACCCATATGGCAACTTTGATCCTGACTGTTCCTGGTTCGAGTTTTCATCCGAACGCCATCCGGGAAGTGCTGCCCGTATCCTTCCTGGAGAAACGCGGCACCTCGGTCAGGACGGTGGTTACGGGCTATTAGAGATCCGGATAAGCGCATTCGACGGGGGGAGACTGTTGCACAGTGGTCCCTCTCTTCGTTGGGTACTTTGCATGGACGATTCCCCTAAGTCTGAAGGTGAAGTTCCTTACGACCAATGGTGCCGGTGGTGAGCGTCTAAGCCCCCAACCCATACTCCTCAAACCTAACCACCTCCTCCCCCACCCACTCATTAATCGCCAGCAACCGATCCTGCAGGGGCTTCACCTCGTTGCGCGCGAACACCTTGGCAGCCTTCTCGACGTCGCCAAAGCCACCGGTATTCGACGGAATGATCCCCATGAGCTGAGGCGGCACCCGGTGCGCCGCGAGCTGATCATCGCGAGTCACGTTCTTGATGTTCCAGAACTCATCTTTCGCCGCCACCTCCGACACCGGTAAGAGCTGAATCCCATCCTTCTTGCCGTTGGGCGCGTACATGAACAGGTTGCGGAAGTTGCCCGGCCCCTTGGCGCTCTTCATCGCCTCGCGCAGTCGGTCAACATCTTCCTGGCTATGCGCCGCGTCGGTCATGTACAGGATGAAGCCCGCGTGCGACCCGTTCTTGTAGTAGCGCCGGCGAAACAGCGTGGCCGACTCGTTGAGCCAGGTGGCATTGAGCGCCGAGAGGTATTCCGGCAACCCGTACACCTCCTGGTTGATGTCTGGCTCCTGCAGGTGAAAGATCGTGCCCGGCGCGAACTCATGCGGCTGTTGGTAGCTCTGTACAAAATAGTAGGTCGAAAGGTCCAGGCCTCGCCGCATGTACTTCGCCAGGGCCGGCTGCAGCCCCATGCTGGAGGCTGCCCGGCTGATCCGGTTTTCCAGGTAGGCATTGCCGAACACTTGCCAGTCGAGCACGAAGCGCTCGAACGCCTGGCGTGACAGCAGCTTGTGCGGGATAAACGTGCTCACCAGGATGTTGCGCTTCACAAAGATGGCCGAGCTGTGATGTGCTGCCGCGCGGAACGAGCGCGCCAGGCCATCGAGCGGCATCGGCGGCTCGAACCACTTGCCCATGCGCATGCATTCGACGTAGTCGAGCAGCTCGCGCCGGTCGAGTACCTCGATCGGATCGCCAAACGAAAAGGCCTCCGCGCGCGGCGCGCGATGGGTGTTTTGTTCGGCCGGCGCCTGGGCGTCGACGACACGCACGTGCGGGTTACTTGCACCGGCGGCGCGGCGGTTCTTGTTGCGGCTCATGAGAACTCCAAAATGCTGGTATTGGTCGCGCTGGCGCCTTCGATGGGTTCATTGGAAAGCGCATGCATGGTTGCCCACGCCAGGTCGGCGTGGCTGATCTCTTCGGAGCGTCCGGCCTGGTAGGTGACGCGGCCACCGCCGGCGGTGACGGTTTTTTTGATCGCCATGAACGACGCGGCCAGGTCCGACCACCCGGCGTCAAACTCCAGCCGGCCTTTGCTGATCACGTCGTAGGCTTTGAGTACCAGCGCCGTCTTCACTTCGACGCTGTAGGTGTAACCCTTCGCATCGGGGCGAACCTTCGTCACGATCTTGTAGACCGCGTCACCGATGCCCGTCCTGTCGATGCCGATGTGCGTCACGTTGTAGCGCTCGCACACGCGCAAGATGGCCGAGGCCTGCTCTTCATAGTCGATGCCCTTGAACTGGTGTTTCTCCAGCACGCGAAACTTGCCGCCCGGCACGAGCGGCGGAGCGACCACGACCAGCGCAGCGCTGTCTCCACCGCCGCCGTTGGGGTCATAGCCCACCCACACCTGGCGGTAGCCAAACGGGCGCGGCGCGAACGGCCGGAAGTCGTCCCACACCTCCCAGCTATCCACCATGCCGCGCATGAGCAGCGACAGCGGAAACACCGACGCCGTGTCGTCCACGAACTCGCACATGAGCAAGTTGGCGTAGTCGAGGTCGCTGTACTCGCGCATCAACTGGTCGAGGTCAAACAGGTTGCAGCCACCGCGCAGCGCGTCCTCCACCGTCACGATCTGGCGCCACTGGCCGTCAGCGCACCGCATGCCATCGCGCAGCGCGGCATGGCTCACATCCAGCTTGATCTGCTTGTCCTTCGGCTTGCCTCGGTTGAACAGCGTGCCCGACCAGAACGGATACGCCTCATGCGCCAGGCTGGAGGGTGTGGAGAAATACGTCTGCCGCCAGTGCTTGTGGATCGCCATGCCGGAGGCGACCTTGCGCAGCTCCTGGAAGCGCGGCACCCAGAAGTACTCGTCGAAATACAGGTTGCCGTGATAGCTCTGGGCGGTGCGCGCATTCGTGCCTAGGAAGTACAGCGTGGCGCCGTTGGGCAGCACCATCGGATCGCCTTTCAGCTCGACGCCGGCAGCATCCTTCGCGAACTGCACGATGTACTGCTTGAAGACGTGCGCCTGGGCCTTGCTGGCCGACAGGAAAATCTGATTACGCCCCGTGGTCAAGGCGTCGATGAACGCCTCGCGCGCGAAATACCAGGTCGCCCCGATCTGTCGCGACTTCAGGATGTTGCGGATGCGCTCGGCCTGGCCAGCGCGATACCACACGTCCTGGTAGCCGAACAGCGAATCGTGGAACGCGTCGAGCAACTGCTTCTGCTCTTCCGGGCTCACCGCGTTGCGCTCTGCCTTCTTCCGTGGCCCCGCATTGCGATTAGCCACCTTGGGGTTGAGGTCGCTCTCGTTGCCGCCGTCGCGGTAGCGCTCACGGCGCGCCAGGCTGTCGAGCTGCCGCCGCAGCAGATCGATCTCCTTGAAGTCGCGCCCCTCCTTCTTGTCCTTGGCGACCAGGCGCATCAAGCGCTCTTCGATCGTCAGCGCAACGCGTTCATCGGGCGTGGTGTCAGCCCACCCGTCGCGCCGCTTCCAACTGTGGATCGTCACCGGTTTGACGCCCAGCATGTCGGCGATGCGCGCCACGCGATAGCCCTGCCAGTACAGGGTGCGTGCGATGCGGCGCGGGTCCTTTTCCGGGTCGATGGTGAGAGAGGCAATAGGCGGCAGCGTAGTCATGCCGCAACGCTACCGGCCCCGCGCGCGCGTGCCACGCGGCGCCTGTTGTGGCGCGGGGTTCCACAACATCAACGCGTTGCCCGCGCGGGTGTCCGGCGCTGAAATGGCAACACCACCGAACCACCGGGACACCGACCACAGAGGACACCATGCCCACCAAGTTTTTCCGCATTGCCACCGAAGGCGCGACGAGCGACGGCCGCGTGATTGACCGCGAAACGCTGGTCCAGATGGCGAAGAGCTACGACCCGAAGGTCTACACCGCGCGCGTCAACCTGGAGCACATCCGAGGCTACGACCCGGCCGGCCCCTTCAAGGCTTACGGCGACGTGGTTGCACTGAAGACGGAAGAGGTGGACGGCAAGCTGGGCTTGTTCGCGCAGATCGACCCGACCGACGAGCTGGTGGCGATGACGAAGGCCCGTCAAAAAATCTTCTCGTCGATGGAGGTGCAGCCGAGCTTTGCGGACACCGGCGAGGCCTACCTAGTCGGTCTTGCCGTGACGGACAACCCTGCCAGCCTGGGCTGCGACGTGCTCAAGTTCAACGCGCAGGCGCCTGTGAATCCCCTGGCGGCGCGCAAGCTGGATCCGGCCAATTTGTTCACGGAAGTGGTGCAAGTGGAGGTTGATCTCTCGCAATCGGTCGCGGCCGACCCGGCGCCTGTCCCGTCGCGCTTCGCCGACAGCATCAAGGCGCTCTTCTCCAAGCAACGCAAGACGGACGACAGCACTGACGCCCGCTTCGCTGACGCGCAGGAAGCCATTCAGACCGTTGCCACACAGGTGCAGACGATGGGCGAACAGGTCGTTGCGGGCTTCAAGAGCATCAACGACCAACTGGCAGCGCTGAAGACGCAAGGCGAGCAGCGCGACCAGGCCTTCAACACGCTCAAGAACGGCATGGAGACCACGCAGGCCTTCGCGTCGCGCCCGCCGGCGACCGGCGGGAATGGCGCCGCCGAAATCAAGACCGACTGCTGACCCGGCCACCGGACCCAGCACCACCACGAAGACCATCAACCGGAGTCAACACATGCGTAACAACACCCGCCGCCTCTACGATGCCTATGCGGCCGAAGTCGCCAAACTGAACGGCGTCGATCGCGTCGACGTGAAGTTCTCGGTCGAACCGACTGTGCAACAGCGCCTGGAAGACAAGATCCAGGAATCGAGCGACTTCCTGAAGAAGATCAACTTCCACGGCGTGACCGAGCAAGAGGGCGAGAAGATCGGCCTGGGCGTGTCCGGCCCGGTAGCGAGCACGACCGACACCACCAAGCAGGATCGACAAACGTCCGACATCTCCACGTTGGACGGCCGTCACTACCGCTGCGAACAGACCAACTCCGACACACACATCACGTACCAGAAGCTGGACGCCTGGGCGAAGTTCCCGGACTTCCAGACGCGGATCCGCGACGCCATCATCCGCCGCCAGGCGCTGGATCGAATGATGATTGGCTTTCACGGTGTGAAGCGCGCGCCGACGTCTGACCGTGCCGCCAACCCGATGCTGCAGGACGTCAACAAGGGCTGGCTGCAAACGATGCGCGAGCAAGCCCCGCAGCGCGTTATGACGGAAGGCAAGAAGGACTCGGGCAAGATCGTCGTCGGCGGTGCCGGCGGCGATTACGCCAACCTGGACGCTCTGGTCTTCGACGTGGTGAACCACATGATTGACCCGTGGTACGCGGAAGACCCGGAGCTGGTCGTGGTGTGCGGCCGTCAACTGCTGGCCGACAAGTACTTCCCCATCATCAACCAGTCCAACCGCCCCACCGACGCCCTGGCAGTGGACCTGATCGTCAGCCAGAAGCGCATCGGCAACCTGCCTGCTGTGCGTGTACCGTACTTCCCGGCCAATGGCCTGCTGGTGACTCGCCTGGACAACCTGTCCATCTACTACCAGGAGGGCGCCCGCCGTCGCACGATCGTGGACAACGCCAAGCGCGATCGCATCGAGAACTACGAGTCGAGCAACGACGCGTATGTCCTTGAAGACCTGGGCTGCGCAGCATCGGCCGAGAACATCACGGTGGCTGCGTAATGAGCAGCCCGGCCCGCAATCACTTCTTGCGGGCCTGCGCCGCTCTCGCGGCGCAGGCCGAGCAGGATGCGAACCCTTTGCAGAACGCATCGGGGTACGAACTCATGCTGGTGCAGCTAGGTGAGCACAAACGCCAACTCAAGCAGATTCAGTCGGTCGAGCGCAAGGCAGAGGCCAAGCGCCGGATGCTGCCGGAGTACGCGGCCTGGATGGAGGGCGTGCTGCAGGCCGACAGCGGCGCGCAGGACGACGTCTTCATGACAGTGCTGGTCTGGCACATCGATGCGGGGGAATTCGCTGCTGCGCTGCCGCTGGCCGCTTACGCGATCCGCCACAAGCTGACGATGCCCGACCAGTACAAGCGCACCACCGCCTGCCTCATCGCAGAGGAGTTCGCCAACATGGTGCTCAAGGCGCCCGAGGCGATCCGACTGGAGGACGCCGGCGCGCTCGTGGAACTGGAGGCGCTGCTGAATGGGGAAGACATGCCGGACGAGGTGCGCGCCAAGCTCCACAAGGCACTCGGCTACGCGGTCAACCAAGCCGTCACCGGCATGGATGACGCCACGGCGCGAGAGCTGCGAGAACAAGCGCTGACCCACCTGCGCCGCGCCCTGGAGCTGCACGACAAATCCGGCGTGAAAAAGGACATCGAGCGCATCGAGCGCGAGATCAAGAACGCAGCCCCGACCGGCGCCCAGGAGGGCGACGGGAAGAGCTGACACCGAGCGTGACCCCGCGCATCAGGCGGCACGGGGCAGTCTTCCGGCCTGCCGCGAAGCCTTGCCCCGTCCACCGCCTCCCCATTCACTGAACCCATGTCTTCATTCATCGCAGCCGCACCCGTGCCCGCGCCGGCACAACCGGGTGGTGAGCCGATCGGCAACGACGGCTTCTTCCCTGATATCGACCTCGACCACGCGTACGCAGCCATGCGCCTAGACGGCACCGTCCCCCCGCAGCGCCTGCGCGCCTCGCTGGTGGAGGCGGTGATTTCGGTCAACGCCGAGCTGGAGGCCTGGAAGGTGGCGCAAGTGTCGTTCGGCCGGTTGACGCTGGTCGACGTGCCGGCGCCCAAGATCGACGACAAGAGTGCCCACCTTCACCGCTACCACCGCGCCGTGCACTGCATGGCGGCCGCGTGGCTCATTGAGCGGTACCGGACGATCGACGCGACGGCCACGGGCGACCGCAAGGCCGAGGCCGAGAACCTGGGCGTGGACGATCTGCGCCGCGATGCGCGCTGGGCCATCAGTGACCTGATGGGTGTGAGCCGCACGACGGTGGAACTCATCTGATGCGCGTGCGTGCCATCCAGGGCGACACCGTGGACGCCATCTGCCAGCGGGTCTACGGCCGCACGGCAGGCGTCACCGAGGCCGTCCTATTGGCCAACCCGGGCATTGCCGATCTGGGGCCGATCCTGCCGCACGGCACCGAACTCGACATGCCCGACATTTCCCCGCAGCCGGCCCTGCAAATGGTCCAGCTCTGGGACTGACCCCAAGGAACCCATATGGCTGAACCCATTTCCACCAGCTCAACCGCTACGCTCGCTGTGACGGGCGCCGGGGCGCTGTCCATCCTGCTACCCGGCGTCGACCCGGGCGCCGTGCTGGGTGCCTTCGCCGGCGCTGCCGTCTTCGTGCTCAACAGCGGCGAGCTGGGCACAGTCAAGAAGCTCGGCTTCCTGGCCGCGTCGATCGTGGCGGGCCTGCTGTCGGCGCCGCTGGCCGCTGCGCTCCTTGCCCGGGCGCTGCCCACCAACACCGAAGTGAGCCAGGCCGTGGGGGCGCTCGTGGCCTCCGCCGTGGTCGTGAAGCTGCTGCTGGCCATGATCCGCCTGGCCGACAACAGCGACCGGCTGGGGGCCATATTCAAGGGCATCACCGGCGGCACCGACAAGGGAGGCAACCCATGAAGGCCCTGTTCATCGTGCAGGCCGTGCTGTGCGCCTTGATCGCGCTGCGCCTGCTGCTCTTCAAGCGCGAGGGCGCAGCACACCGGCCCTGGGCGTCTCGCCTGGCCTATGGCCTGGTGGTGCTCACCGGCGCCGTCACGATCGGCGTGCTCTTCGGCCGCTACGAGTGGGCGCTGCTCGCGCAGAACGGCATCACGGCTGTGCTGTGTGTGGCGGTCTTCGCCGTGCGCGGCAACGTGGTGGAGCTGTTCCGCATGGGCGGCGCCGATTCGTCCTGTGTTGTGCGATTTCTGCGGAGGCTCTCATGATGGTGCTGAAACAGGGGCGCCTGGGCGCCGAGGTGCGCGAGCTGCAGCGCATGCTGGCGGTCAAGGGCTTCAACGTGCCGGACACCGGGGAATACGGCCCCGACACGGCCGCCGCCGTGCGGGCCGCGCAGGCGCGCTTTGGCCTGGTGGTGGACGGCATTGCCGGCCCCAAGACCCTGCAGGCATTGCAGGACGGCGCACGCAGTCCGCGCCTGCTGACCGACACCGACCTGATCGCCGCCGCCGACACGCTGGGTGTGCCGGTGGCGGCCGTCCGTGCGGTGAACGAGGTGGAGAGCCGGGGCAATGGCTTCCTGCCCGATGGCCGGCCGGTGATTCTCTTTGAGCGGCACGTGATGTACCGCCAGTTGCAGGACGCCGGCCGCGATGCGGATGCGCTCGCGCGGCAGTTCCCGAACCTAGTCAATCCGAAGCGCGGCGGCTATGTGGGCAAGGCCGGTGAGCACATGCGGCTCTCCCAGGCCCTCGCCATCGATGAGGCCTGCGCGCTGTCGTCCGCGAGCTGGGGCCTGTTCCAGGTCATGGCCTATCACTGGCTGCGGCTGGACTACCGCAGCGTGCAGGACTTCGTGGCCACCATGCGCACCAGCGAGGCCGCGCAACTGGAGGCCTTCGTGCGGTTCGTCAAAGCCGATACGACGTTGCTCAAGGCGCTGCGTGCCGGCAAGTGGGCAACCTTTGCTTCCGGCTACAACGGCGCCGACTACAAGGCCAACCTGTACGACGTGAAGCTCGAGCGCGCCTTCGAGCGTTACCAGGCCGACGAGGCGGTGGCCACATGAACCGCGCCGCCGCCATCGTCGCGCTACTGGCTGTGGTTGCCGGCTTCGCCTGGTGGGCCACGCACAGCTACACCGCCGCAGTCGACCGCGCCGAGAAAGCCGAGACGGCCGCCAGCGAGCTGCGCACGCAGCTCAAGAACGCCCGTGGCGCCACGGTCACCGTCACGCAGTACGTGGACCGTGAGCGCGTCATCCGCCTCAAGGGCGACACCATTGTGAAGGAGGTCCCTCGCTATGTTCCGATCGAAGCTGACGCTGCCTGCGCTGTGCCTCGCGGCTTTGTGCGGCTGCACGACGCCGCTGCCGCCGGCGCAGTGCCAGATCCACATCCCGGAGATGCTGATGCGGCCCCCTCGGGCGTTGCACTCTCTGCCGTCGCCGGCACCGTTGCCGGCAACTACACCGACAGCCTTGCCAACAGCGAGCAATTGAAGACGCTGCAGCAGACCTTGCGCGACCAGGGCGTGACGATCATTGGCGAGGCTTCCACACCATGATGAAGGCCACCAGCCTGCGCGAGGCCTTGACGGCGGCCGTGCCACACCTGGCCGCGCACCCCGATGCGCTGCACGTGTTTGTGGATGAAGGGAACGTGGTCGGCACCGGCGCGCGAACGCTCGGCTTCGAGTATCGGTACACGCTGACGCTCATCGTGACCGACTACCCGCACAGCTCGGACACGATCGTCGTGCCGGTCCTGGCCTGGCTGCGCACCAATCAGCCCGATACCTTCACCAACCCCGACAAGCGCGAGGATGCGTTCAAGTTCGAAGCGGAAATCCTCAACCACACCACGGTCGACATCTCCATCAAGCTGAAGCTGACCGAGCGGGTGACGGTCAAGGTGGAAGGCCCCGGCTACCAGGTGGAGCACCACCCCGAGCCCATCAACGCGGAGGACGATCCGGCGAGCTGGAGGCCTGCGTGAGCGGGCTGCACGCGCTCGATGCCTACCTGGCCGGCCTGCTGGCCAAGCTGGACGCGCCGCAGCGGCGTCTGCTGGCCCGGGCCATCGCGGTGGAGCTGCGCCGGCGCCAGGCCGCGCGCGTCGCCACGCAGCGCAACCCGGACGGCAGCGCCTACGCGCCCCGCAAGCCGCAGTTGCGGCACAAGCGGGGTGGCATCCGCCGCGCGATGTTCTCGCGCCTGCGCATGGCGCGTTATTTCAAAGCCCAAGCCGACCCCAACACGGCCGTGGTGACCTTCGCCGGGACCGCGCAACGCATCGCCACCGTGCACCACTTCGGGCTGCGCGATCGCGTCAACAAGAACGGGCTGACCGCCAAATACCCGGCACGCCAACTGCTGGGTTTTGACGATGGCGATATTGCAAACATAACCGACATCGTGTTGCTGCACTTGCAGCGATCCGCGTAGTTCGGAGCACTGTTGGGCTCGACACTCGCACGCTACTGCGGCTGGCGCACGAGGGCGCTACTTGCCTTCGTTCATGCGCTTTTCGGCCTCCACTATGGCCGTCTCTTTATCGACGATCCAATGAATCAGGAAGCGCAAGCAGGCACGGTAGGCGTCTGTGACGCTGGACATAAAGTCGCTGGCGATCGAGTCTCTGATATGGTCAGTGCTGGTGCCGCCATCCAATCGAGATTGAGCCTTGGCCGCCATGTTCTTGACCATGTCGTACATGTGCATGCTTTGAATCCAGCTTCGGACCGGGTCACTGTCGAACTTCACAACAGTTAGGTCGTGGGCAAACACATTTCGTATCTTGCTGACGGCAGTAAGATCGCGCTGTAGCTCGGGGCCTATGATCCGTAGCATGTATGCAAGGCGAATCTTGGTTCCAAACGGACCCAGCGGACCGCTGGGTTGGAACAGCTCTCGTGCGATCTTTTCATCTCGGCGCATATACAGACGCAGCAGGCTCGTCAGATGGTTTTCAACGATCGCACCGAGCAGGACTGCCATCGCACGCTCAGAAGATTGATCGTAGAAGGCGTGGAGCTCTTCTTCTGTGAGCTTGTCATTCAATGCCCTGCGGCCGCTGCGCTGCTCTTCTTCTTGCAGCAGTGCATCAAGGGCGTCCATTGGTTGGGAAACAGGGCCTTCTTCTGTATCAAGGTTGTCGGTCATTGCTCCTCCGCATTGGCCGATTGGTGGACACGATATCGGTTGATATTCTGCCCTGTGTCGCTTTGTCGTTGTGACAACCGCCTGCACAACAACAGTCACGTGCGGTCTTCGCGCGCGCACGGCACTCTGCGGAGATGGATACCGCAGAACTCGCCCGTCTCTTAGAAAACCTCATCCGCACCGGCCGCGTCACCGAGGTGCGCCACACCCGGCCGCCCGCCGTGCGCGTGCGCACCGGTGGCATGACCACCACGTGGCTGCCGTGGTGCGAAGACCGCGCCGGCGACACACGCACCTGGAACCCGCCAACCGTTGGCGAGCAGGTGGTGCTGCTGTGCCCGAGCGGCGACCTGGCCAACGGTATTGTGCTGTGCGCCATCCCCTCGGATGATGCCGACGTGCCGAGCCACGACGGCAATCAGACCGTCACCCTGTACCCGGACGGTGCATGGACCGCCTACGACCACGGCGCGGGCCTGTTGTCCGTCCATGGGGTCAACACCGTGTTCCTGGAGGCCGCCACCAGCGTGCTGGTGAAGTGCCCCGACACCACCTTCGACGGCAACGTGACCGTCAAGGGCAACGCCACCGTCCAAGGCCTGCTCGCGTTCCAGAACGGCATTGCTGGCAAGGGTGGCGAGAACGGCAACGTCATCACGGGCGACCTCACGCACCAGGACGGCAAGCTGTCGTCCAACGGCGTGGTGCTCGACAACCACGGGCACGGTGCCGTGCAGCGCGGTGGTGACTGGACCGAGGGCACCAAATGAGCGGCCTGAACGCCACCACCGGTCGCGCCATCAGCGACCTGGCCCACATCTGGCAATCGGTGCGCGACATCCTCACGACGCCCATCGGCTCGCGCGTGATGCGACGCGACTACGGCTCGCTGATCCCTGAGCTGATCGACCAGCCGATGAACCCGGCCACCCGCCTGCGCCTCATGTCCGCGTCCGTCTCGGCGCTGGTGCGCTGGGAGCCGCGCCTGCGCATCTCGTCGGTGCAGTTCTCCGTCGACACCATGGGCGCCGCGGTCATCGACATTGAGGGCGAACGCATCGACGGGCCGCGACGCGAAGCCGTGCGCAATCTGACCATCCCGCTGCGAGGCTGACCATGGGTGCCCTGATCGACCTCTCGCAACTGCCGCCGCCCAACGTGGTGGAAGCGCTCGACTACGAAACGATCCTTGCTGAGCGCAAGGCCGCGCTGATCGCGCGCTACCCGGCAGAGAAGCAAGCCGAGATTGCCGCCGTGCTGGCGCTCGAATCCGAGCCGCTGACCAAGTTCCTGGAGGAATCGGCGTTGCGCGAGCTGCTGCTGCGCCAGCGCATCAACGAGGCCGCGCGCGCGGTAATGCTGGCCTACGCCAAGGGCGAAGACCTGGAACACATCGCGGCACTCTTTGGGATTGAGCGCCTGGTCATCAAACCGGCCGACCCGATCGCCGGGACACCGGCCGAGATGGAGAGCGACACCGACCTGCGCCTGCGCGTGCAGCTCGCGCCGCAGTCGTTCTCGGTCGCCGGCCCGGAAGGCGCCTATCACTCTCACGGGCGCAATGCGGACGGTCGCGTCCTGGATGTGTCGGCCACCAGTCCAACGCCTGGCGAAGTGCGAATCACGGTGCTCTCGCGCGAAGGCGACGGCGCCGCCGCGCCCGATCTGCTGGACAAGGTTCTGGCGGCGCTGCGCCCGGAAGAAGTGCGCCCACTGACTGACTACGTGACGGTGCAGTCGGCCACGATCCTGCCTTATGCGGTCTCGGCCACGCTGCACCTCTTCCCAGGCCCCGACGCCACCGTGGTGGTCACCGAGGCTCGCAAGCGCCTGGCCGCCTACGTGGAGGCCTGCCACCGACTGGGGGCCGTCGTGGCGCGCTCCGGGCTGGACGCCGCCTTGCACGTTGCGGGCGTGCAGAAGGTAGAGCTGCACTCGCCCGCCGATGAGATTCTTGCCGATCCGACGCAGGCCCCGTATTGCACCGACATGACCGTCACGCCAGGAGCCCAGCGTGCGTAGCCTGTTGCCACAGAGTTTGTTGCCACCGAATGCGACGGAGCTGGAGCGCAACGCCACGGCCGTGGCCGGCGTCATCAGCGATCTGCCGGTGCCGCTGCGCACCTTGATCGACCCGGACACCATCCCCGCGCACCTGCTGCCGTGGCTCGCCTGGCACCTGGGGCTCGATGCCTGGAAAGACTACTGGCCCGAGCAGGTGAAGCGCGCCCGCGTGCGAGCCGCGATCCCGATCGCGCGCAAGAAGGGCACGGCCGCTGCGGTGCGCGAAGTCGTGGCCTCCTTCGGCGCCAACATCGCCCTGCGCGAGTGGTGGCAGATGGAGCCCAAGGGGCGGCCGTACACCTTCGAGCTGGTGATGACGGTCAGCGAGCGCGACGACATCCCGTCGACGGCGGATTTCGTGGCGGACATCGTGGCCGAGATCGACCGCACCAAGCCCGTGCGCGCGCACTACACCTTCACCCAGGGCTTCAACCGGCGCGGAGGTCTCGGCGTCGCCGCCGCCATCCGTCCCGCCCTCTTTGTTCGCCTCTCTCTCACGGACGCCTGACATGGCAGGAACGACCCTCAACATCACCGACGCCGGCCGCGCTGCGCTCATTGCCGGCGACCACACCGGCACCAACGCGCGCAAGGTCGTGCAGGTGGGCTTTGCCAACGCACCGTTCGACTTCAATGCAGGCCTGAAGGCGCTGCCGAACGAACTCAAGCGCGTGTCGACCATCGCCGGCGAGAACATCGCCGCGGACACCATCCACGTCACCATCCGCGACGACGGCGCCGACCAGTTCAAGCTGTACGGCTTCGGGCTGTACCTGGACAACGGCGTGCTGCTCGGCACGTACTGCCAGGCCACGCCCATCATGGAGAAGTCACCGGTGGCCATCCTGCTGCTGGCGGTCGACGTGGTCTTCAAGTCGCTCGATGTGACGGCGCTCACATTTGGCGAGGCGAATTTCACCAACCCGCCGGCGACGACGCAACGCCAGGGCGTGGTGGAGCTGGCCACCGACCAGGAGACGCAGGACGGCACGGACAATCAGCGCGCGGTCACGCCCGCGGGCCTCTCCGCCCGGACGGCGACGGAGACACGCTCGGGGCTGGTGCAGCTCGCCACGGATGCGGAGCTTGTGGCCGGCAAGGATGACGCCAAGGCTGTCACCGCAAAGAAGGTCGCCGCGCAGCTCGCCAAGAAAGCCGATCTGGCCGGATCGGGCAAGCAGGCCTTCGCCGTTGCCACGGCGACAGCAGACGAGCACGCGGTGCCGCTCGCGCAGGCTGACACCCGGTACGCGACGCCGGCGGCGGTCAAGGACGCCAAGGACACGGCCACCGATGCGCTGGCGACGGCCAAAGCCGCGTTGCCGAAATCGGGCGGCGAGATGACCGGCATCATCGACATGGTGGGTCCGTCGAACGAGCTGCGCTTCACCGACAACCAGCAGCCCATCACGCTGGGCCGCTTTCGCATGGTGTCGTCTGGCCGCTCGCTCATCCTCGATCGCAACACGGCGACCAACGGCAACTTCTCCACGTTCCTGCGCGTGCTGCAGGTCGACGGCATGGGCAACGCCACGCTGCCTGGCATGGTGACCGCCGGGGCCTTCAAGTCGCAGACGGGCGTGAACCTGCCGGCCTACAACAACGACGGCAAGGGCTTCCTGGAGTTCGGTGGCGACACCGTCATCTGGCGCATGTTCATGGCGGGGCCGACCGGCAACCTAGTCCTCGCCGGCTATAACTCCGATGGCACGAACCGAAATCAGCCCCTGTTCGTCAACTACACGACGGGACAAGTCGCGTTTTCTGCGCGGCCCACGTTCGATAGCGCGACGCCTTACGACACCAAGAACCTGATCAATCCGCTGACGGCTGAAGGCGGTGCGCTCACCGCCAACAAGGGTTTTACCTTCGGCGTGGGCTACGGGCGTTCCGCGCTGGTCGTCTCATCGAACGGCACGGATTCCATCGGCGGCGGCTTTGTCGACTGGAACGGCACGCGCACCCCGGCCCTGCAGATCGACTGCCCAGCCCCTACCGCCGCCTACATGGGCATCCGGTGGACGCAGTGGGGGCAACGCCACCTTGCAGCGATCGACTGCTATGCGGGTGGTAGCAATCTCTCGCAGCCATACGTCTCGTTTCATGTCGGGACCCTGCAGCACGCCCTCTCGATCAATGGAGCCGGCGAGCTGGTCACCAAAGGCGCGATCAAAGCCGGCGGAGATGGCGCCGTTCTGGCGACGAACGGCAACGTCTACATGTCGTGGGCCGGGCAGTGGCTCTCCGAGTACCTCACCAACCTGAACAACGGCAAAGCAGGCGCCGGTGCGCAGTGCCAGTGGGCCAGCGGCATTGCGGAATTCGGCTCCGTCCCGACCGGTGAATCCGGTGGTGCCGCCGACGTGCCGGCACCGTGGGTGCTGGTGGGCCTGCGCAACACCTTCTACCGCGTCTACCTGCGTGCCGTCTGGCTGCGCAACCAGTGATACCGACACCATGCTGACTCACGACGAACTGATCTTCTGCATCCAGCAGCAATACCCCCACGCGGTGCACGGCACCGACTTCTGGGTCTTCCACCTGGTCGACCAGGAGACCGGTGCCCAGCTATCGGATGCCCAGCTCTATGAATGGAAGCTCGCCACACCCGCGCCCTCGGCCGACGAGCTCAAAGCGCTGGTCAAACAGCACGGCGCGGCAGCCCGCGCCTTTGTAGTCGCGCGGGACGCGCGCATCGAGCGCGAGCGACGCCTCAAGGTCGCCGACACGCTGGTCTACAAGGCGATGGACACGGGCGACACGGAACGCATGCGCCTCGCTGGCCAGTACCGCCAGGCGCTGCGTGATGTGACGACGCTGCCGGGCTTCCCCGACGCGTTCGAGTGGCCGCAGGTGCCCGCAGGCCTCGCCGACCTGCTGCCGACCAACACCTAAACCTGCTGGCGGCTCCTTCTTGTTGTAGCGGCTTGCCGCACAACAGCGCGCGCGGGACATCCTCGCGCGCGCGCTGCATTCTTGGCCGGGACACATCCATCGTCGGACCCACCCGGAGGAATGCATGCCCACCGACTACCACCACGGCGTACGCGTCGTTGAAATCAACGAGGGCACTCGCCCCATTCGCACCATCGAGACCGCCGTGGTCGGCGTCGCTTGCACGGCCGATGATGCGGACATCGCCACCTTCCCGCTCGACAAACCGGTCCTGCTCACCAACGTGCAGGCCGCCATCGGCCGCGCCGGCACCAAGGGCACGCTGGCGCGCACGCTGCAGGCCATCGCCGACCAGACCAGCCCGCTGACCGTCGTGGTGCGCGTGGCCGAAGGCAAGGCCGAGAACGAGACCAACAGCAACCTCATCGGCACCACCACCGCCGAAGGGCGCTTTACGGGCCTCAAGGCGCTGTTGGCCGCCCGCAACCAGTTGGGCGTCACACCGCGCATTCTCGCGGTGCCCGGGCTCGATACGCTGCCGGTGGCCACCGAGCTGGTCAGCATCGCGCAGAAGCTGCGCGCGTTTGGTTACGTGAACGCCGCCGGCTGCGCCACCAAGGAAGAAGCGACCACCTACCGCCAGAATTTCTCGGCGCGTGAGCTGATGGTGCTCTGGCCGGAGTTCGTCGGCTGGGATACCGCCGCCAACGCCGAACAGACGCTGTGGGCCACCGCCCGCGCCGTGGGCCTGCGCGCGAAGATCGACAACGAGACCGGCTGGCACAAGACGCTCTCCAACGTGCCGGTCAACGGCGTGACGGGCCTCTCGCGCGATGTGTACTGGGACCTGCAGAACCCGGCCACCGATGCGGGCTATCTGAACTCGCACGATGTCACCACGCTGATCCGCCAGGAAGGCTTCCGCTTCTGGGGCTCGCGCACCTGCAGCAACGACAAGCTGTACGCGTTCGAGAACTACACGCGCACGGCACAGGTGCTGGCCGACACGATGGCCGAGGCGCACCTGTGGGCCATCGACAAGCCGATGACGCCAACGCTGGTGCGCGACATCGTGGCGGCCATCAACGCGAAGCTGCGCAACCTCGTGCGCAACGGCTACCTGCTCGGTGGCGAGGCCTGGTACGACCCGGCCGTCAACGACAAGGACTCGCTCAAGGCCGGGAAGCTCGCCATCGACTACGACTACACGCCGGTACCGCCTGTGGAAGACCTGACCTTCCGCCAGCGCATCACCGACCGGTATCTCATGCAGTTCGCTGACGCCGTGAAGGCGGCTTGAGCGGCCCACCATCCAAGGAATCCACATGGCACTCCCCCGCATCCTCAAGCACTTCAACGTCTTCACCGATGGCGTGACACACGCCGGCGAGGTCGAAGAAATCGACCTGCCCAAGCTCACCCGCAAGGTGGAGGAATACCGCGCCGGCGGCATGAACGGCCCGGTCGAGATCGACCTGGGCAACGACAAGCTGGAGCTCGAAACGACGTATGGCGGCCTGATGCGCGAAGTCCTGCAGCAGTACGGCACGACCACCATCGACGGCGCGATGCTGCGCTTCGCCGGCGCCTACCAGCGCGAAGACTCAGGCGAGGTCGACGCCGTGGAAATCATCGTGCGCGGCCGTCACACCGAAATCACCTTCGGCAAGGGCAAGGCGGGCAGCAAGGACCCCTTCAAGGTCAAGTCCTCGCTGACCTACTACAAGCTGACCGTCAACGGCGAAGAGTGGATCGAGATCGACCACGTGAACTTCATCGAGCGCGTGTTCGGCAAAGACCGCCTGGCCGACCAGCGCAAAGCCATCGGCCTCTGATCGCTTCACCACACTGCGGCCCGTCCGGTACGGGCCGTTCACCCTGACTTCCCCTTCTCAAAGCCAAGACCACCATGGACCAACAGACCACCACCATCACCCTGGACAGCCCCCTCAAGCGCGGCGAGCAGGACATTGCCGTCGTCACGGTGCGCAAGCCCGGCTCGGGCGAGCTGCGAGGCGTAAGCCTCATGGACCTGATGCGCATGGATGTGACCGCACTGCACACGGTGCTGCCGCGCATCACCACGCCGACACTCACCACGGCCGACGTGAGCAAGCTGGACCCGGCCGACCTGGTGAAGCTCGCCAGCGAGGTGACGGGTTTTTTGCTGCCGAAGGAAGCCAAGGAGGACGGCTACCCGACCGAATCGAAGACGCCGCAGCCGACGTTGCAGTGATGTTCGGTTTCCGCCTGGAGGAGCTGTACGCCATGGGCGTCATGGAGCTGATGGAGTGGCGCGAACGCGCCCGCGAGCGTAGCGAGGCCCAGGAATGAGCGACGCACGCCGCCTGCGCCTGGAGGTCGTCCTGCAGGCCGTGGATAAAGCCACGCGGCCGGTGCGCGACCTGCTCAAGGCAAACAACGAGCTGGCCCGCTCGATGAAGGCCACGCGCGACCACATGAAGGCGCTGGAGCGTGCGCAGGGCCTGACCGAGCAGTTCGGCAAGCTGCGCGGCAGCATCCGCGAGACCACCACGGCGCTGCGGGAAGCGCGCGAGCGTGTGGGCCGGCTCACCCAGGCGGTGCAGGCGGCCGACTCGCCCAGCGGTCGGCTGACGCAAAACCTCGGCAAAGCCACGGCGGAGGCCGAACGGCTGACCCGGAAGTTCCAAGCGCAGCGCGCCGAGCTCGTGGAGGTCCGCCAGCGCCTGCAGGACGCCGGGCGCGGCACCCAGACCATGGCGCAGTACCAGGAACAGCTACGGACGGCGACAGCCGCCGCCACGCACGCCCTGGCTGACCAGGACGCGCGCCTGAAGGCCCACAACGCCCGGGCGCGCGCCCAGGCGGCCACCCAGCAGACTGCAGACAAGATCCGCGCTCGCGCCGGCAGCCTGGCCGCCGCCGGCGCGGGTGCGTCGGTGGCCGGCATGGCAACCGGTGCCCCGATCTGGAAGGGTATCGGTGAATCGAAGCACTACGAGCTGGAGAAAGCGCGCATCGGTGCGCTGGGCCTGGGCGACGCCGCGACCCAGGAATCGATCACGTTCGCCAAGCAGATGAAGGCCTACGGCGTGAGCCAGGTCGACAAGGCCGAGCTGATGCGCGATGCCTTGTCGGTGTTTGCCGATGCGCACCACGCGGAGATGGTGCTGCCGACGCTCGCCAAAATGAAGTTCGCCAACAAGGCGGTCTTCGGCCAGGCGCAGGGCGAAGACAACGAGCGCATGTTCCTGGACCTGCTCAAGGTCGTGGAGCTGCGCGGCGGCCTCTCCAGTCCTGCAGAGTTCAAGAAGCAAGCGGACATGATCCAGCGCGTCATCACCGCCACGGGCGGCCGCGTGCAGTCGGACCAGTGGCTGCAGGTCATCAAGCGCGGAGGCCTCGCCGCCAAGGGCATGGAAAGCGAATCGTTCTTCTACGCCCTGGAGCCGCTGGTGCAGGAAATGGGCGGCAACACGGTTGGCACGGCCATGATGAGCGCCTACCAGAACCTGTACCAGGGCAAGACCACCAAGCGCACGCTTGGTAACCTGGACCGGCTGGGCCTCATTGCCGATCGCACCAAGGTGAAAGAAGACAAGGCCGGTCAGGTCTCGTTCATGGACCCGGGCGCCCTCAAGGGCGCGGATGTGTTCCGTAAGAGCCAGTTCGAGTGGCTGGAAACGGTGCTGCTACCGACGCTCGCGGAGAAGGGCATTACGGGTAAGGACCAGGTGCTCGACGCCATTGGCGGCATCTTCTCCAACCGCACGGCGTCCAACCTCATGGCCCAGATGTACCTGCAACGCGACCAGATTCACAAGAACATGCGCCTCAATAGGGGCGCGGACAGCATTGATCAGCTCGACGCCCGGGCCAAGGCCTTGCCGCAGGGCAAGGAAGCGGAAACGCTCGCGAAGGTCCACGACCTGCAGAAAGAGATCGGGGAGAAGGTGCTGCCGCTGTACGCCAGCGCCCTGGAGTGGGTCGCCAAGGCGGCGGACGGTGTGATGAAGTTCATGCAGGAGAACCCGGGCCTGGCCAAGGCGATGGCCATCGGCGTGGGCACTCTGGCGGCTGCCCTGCTCATCCTCGGCCCGATCATGCTGTCCATTGCCTCGGTGCTGGGTCCGTACGCCATGCTGGTGCTGATCATGGGCAAGGTGGGTGGCGTGGGCGGCTTGCTGTCGGGCGTCCTGCAGGGGCTGGCTACTGCCTTCACGTGGGTGATGCGCGCGGTCGGCCTGCTGGGGCGTGCGTTGCTGATGAACCCCATCGGCCTGGCGGTGACGGCCATTGCCGTGGCGGCTTACCTGATCTACGAATACTGGGAGCCGATCAAGGGCTTCTTCCTGGGCCTTTGGAACCAGGTCAAGGAGGCGTTCAACGGCGGCATCGTCGGCGTGGGTGCGCTATTGATCAACTGGTCGCCACTGGGCCTCTTCCACGCAGCCTTTGCCACCGTGCTGCAGTGGTTCGGGATCGACGTACCCACCAAGTTCACCGAGTTCGGCACCAACATGATTCAGGGCCTGGCCAACGGCATCAAGGGCGCCATTGGCTGGGTGGTGGATGCGGTGAGCGGTGTGGCCGATCGCACCATTGGGCTCTTCAAGGAAAAGCTCGGCATTCATTCCCCGAGCCGCGTGTTTGCCGCACTGGGTGGCTTCACCATGGCGGGCCTGCAGGAGGGGCTTGCCGATGGCGAGGCCGGCCCGCTCGGCACCGTGCAGCGCATGGCGACGAAGCTGGCCGGCATTGGCGCCGGCATTGCGATCGGCGGCACGTCCGCGATCGCCGCGCCCGTGTCGTTTGACACCCGGCCGCCGCTGACTGCCAGCGTGGGCGCTACCGTTGCGCCGGCGGCCGCGGCGCCCATCACCATCAACATCTACCCGGCCGCCGGCGCTGATCCGCAGGCCATTGCACGCGCAGTAAAGGACGAGCTGCGCAAGATCGAGAACCAGAACGCAGCGCGTGCGCGCTCGCGTCTCTCTGACAGGGATTGACGACATGATGATGGCGCTGGGGCTGTTCGTGTTCAGCCTGGACACGGCCCCGTATTCCGAGTTTCAACGCCAGGTCGGCTGGCGCCACCCGGGCAATGCCCGCGTCGGGCGCCGGCCGTCGCACCAGTACACCGGCCCGGACGATGAGACCATCACGCTGTCCGGCCGGCTCATGTCCGAGCTGACCGGCGGCGACCTGACGCTTGCTGTGCTGGAGCTCATGGGCGACACGGGCGACGCGTACACCCTCATCGAAGGCACCGGGCGCTACTACGGCCAGTACGTCATCGATAGCCTGGACACGAAGAAGTCGTACTTCTTCCAGGACGGCAAGGCCCGCGCGTGCGACTTCACCGTGAAGCTCACGCGCGTGGACGACGGCCTGTTGTCCAAGATCGCCTCCGCCGTGACCAAGGTGCTGCTGTGATTGAAGACCTTCTTACGGGCGGCCGCGAGCCGCGTCCGATCTATCGGTTATCGAAGGGTGGCAAAGACATCACCGGCGCTTTCCAGGGGCGGTTGATCGAGCTCACGCTCACCGACAACTGCGGCTTTGAGGCGGACCAGCTTGACATCGAGCTGGACGACAGCGACGGCATGCTGGCCATGCCCGAGAAAGGCGTGCGCCTGTCGCTCTCGCTTGGCTGGGCACATAGCGGCGTGGTGGACAAAGGCACCTACAAGGTGGACGAGATCGGGCACACCGGCCCGCCCGATCGCCTCATCATCCGCGCACGCAGTGCGGAGCTCGATGGCGGCCTTACCACCCGACGAGACAACTCCTACGTCGGCAAGACCATCAGCCAGGTGGTGCAGGCGATCGCCCTGCGCAACAAGTTCACGTGGCTGGTCGGCAAGAAGCTGGCCGACCAGGTGATTGCGCACGTCGACCAGACTGGCGAGTCGGACGCCAACTTCCTGTCGCGCCTGGCGAAGGAGTTCGACGCGATCGCCACCGTGAAGAACGGCACGCTGCTCTTCATCCCCGCCGGCGAGCCGACCAGCGCTTCGGGGCTCACGCTGCCAGTGGTGAACATCACGCGCGCCTCGGGTGACCGGCACAACTTCAACATCGCCGACCGCGAGAACTACAACGGCGTGAAGGCCTACTACCAGGACACGCGCGCCGGCGTGCGTGGTGAAGTGGTCATCGATGCCTCCAACGCCACCATCGTCAAAGAGAAGCCCACGCCCAAGGGCAAGAAGAAGTCCGAGACCGTGCACTCCGATCCGAACCCGGACAACGTGAAGGTGTTGCGCCACACCTATGCGTCGAAGTCCAACGCCGAGCGGGCAGCGCGCGGCGAATGGCGCAAGATTCAACGCGGGCAGGCCACCTTCACCATGACGCTGGCGCGTGGCCGTGCGGAACTGTTTCCGTCTTTGCACGTGAAGGTGAGCGGTTGGAAACCGCCGATCGACAACACGGCGTGGTCACTTGGGCGCGTCGTGCACCGCCTGAACAGCGGCGGCTTTACGACCGATCTGGAGCTGGAGATCAAGCCGGACAAGCTGGAAGAATCGGGTACGGTCGGCCAATCCTGATTGCAGTGCGGGGCATGTTGTTGTGCGCCCGCGCCCTACAACAAGGCTTGCGTGCGCTTTGCGCGCGTACGGGGCATTCTGCGGGTCAACCTTGATGCGCTTGGCCGTCGATCGGCCAGGGCGTAGAGAGGGGCCTCGCAAGGGGCACGTCGGCATCGAGCCGACGACGGAGAAAAAGACGCGGCGACGAGGAAGGTGTAGGAGCACCAACCCCGACCCGCTCTAGCAGATCGGACCTGCCAGACCGGCCAGGGCCGCGCCACCTCGCGAGGCGCCGGCATCCTAGCACAGCAGGAACAGCCACAAATGCAGGACATCCGTTGCGGGCAATGCAACCGCAAACTCGGCGCAGGTGAATACGTGCGCCTTTCCATCAAATGCCCCCGCTGTGGGGCATTGAACGTTTTGAGGGCCGAGCGCCCCACACCAGAGAGCCGTCGAGCTTCGCACAGTGGAGAACCCACCCATGACGAACGCTCACGCACAGGCGCCGTTCAACCAACTACACCGTGAGAACGCCATCGACGTGCTCCGGGCCTTGCCCGATGCGTCGGTGGATCTGTTCTTCACCGATCCGCCTTACTCGTCGGGCGGCTTGCACGCCGGCACACGTGCACAGGCGCCAGGCCAGAAGTACATCCGCAGCGACACCAAAACGCAGTACGCCACCTTCGGCCATGACAACAAGGATCAGCGCTCGTGGACCTTCTGGTGCATGACCTGGCTCGCAGAGGCGTATCGCGCCACCAAGGACGGCGGCTATCTCGCATGCTTCATCGACTGGCGCCAGTTACCGAGCCTCACCGATGCGATCCAGGGCGCGGGTTTCATCTGGCGTGGTGTCGCTGTCTGGGACAAGACGGCTGGCCGCGCCCGTCCGCGCATGGGCGGCTTCTCGCAGCAGGCCGAGTTCCTGGTGTGGGCGACCAAGGGCGCCATTCCGCCAGGCAGCAAGACCCACCTGCCAGGCGTGTTTGCGGAACGCCTGGCGTTTCCGAAGCAACACATGACGGAGAAACCGTTGGACCTAGCGCGTGAGGTGGTGCGCCTGGTGCCGCCCGGCAGTGTGGTGTGCGATCCGTTTGCAGGGTCAGGCACGTTCCTGGTGGCGGCGAAGGAAGCCGGCCACCAATGGGTTGGGTCCGAGTTGGAGCTTGCGTATTACGAGCTGGCATTGCGCCGCTTGGCGGCTTCGTCTGCTGGTTCCCAAAATGCAACACCACCCGTCGAAGGGGGGGCACAGACGTAGAGCTGGCTATCCGCCATCCGAGCGACACCTCCGGGTGAGTGCGCCTTGCCCTCGTGATGACACAGGCTTCCTTGGATGGCGAGGGCAGGGTCTGCGGCTGGACCGCCCACGATCGCGACGCATATGGCGACGGCAGACGCCAGCAGCGCCAACGCGCCGGTGAAAACCAGCCACCGGCGCAGGCGTGTCTGCTGTTGTTGTGCGATGGCGCAGCTTGAGCACTGCGCCAGTCGATTCATACGGCCTTCCATAGTGAGGGACCTGGCATCGTTCATTGCGGCGCCGTGGTGGTGAATGTTGATCACGTTGCTCATCTGGTTGTTGGCTGTCGCCCCGTCATGCGTGGCGTCGCCTGCAACAACCTGACCTGCATCCCCCTCAACTGATATTTGCTTCTCTTGCATCGGCAGATGTTGTTTTTGACCGCCCCGTGGCCGGGCGCTAGATGCCACCTGCAAGAACGCTCCCCATTTAGACCGGCACGCAGTTCTTTATTTTTAGCGTACCTCACACTCCTTAACTGTCGCCCTTCCCAAACAAGTAGCCGAGTGCGAGCGTGATGATTGGCGTAAAAACAGACCAAACATCTTTGAAGCTGAACGGTGACTCACTAGTAGCGAAGGCCGAATAAAAGACAACGCACAGAGAGAACACTCCCCCAGCCAAGAACGACCATCCTATCGTTCGATAAACGATTGAATTTTTTGCGTGTGATCCGCTGCCGATTTGCTCAGCAATTTTTCCTGTTACGAACCTGCTCTCGGGTTCGGCGCGACCAATTGCCATTTGAATCGGCGCACGAATTTCTGCAATCGGAGGTTGTTCGACCTCAGAGTCTTTGTCGCCATCACTCATGGTTACGCTGCGCCCAATAGGAAAGTGTAGTGGACAGTCCGCGGACCAGTCGGCTGGAAAGCGTAGACGCTGAAAGCTACGTAGAGCTTTCGCCCTTTCAATGTTCCGATTTCAATCGGTGCATTTGTTCCGGAGCCGATGCTGTTGCTGAAGTTCCACATCGTTAGCTTTAGACGTGAAGGCCCTTCAGGATTGCCTTCAATTCGAGCGGGGTTTCCATCATTTGAAAACTGCACTTCAACAATGAGAGGACCCTCAAGCTTGAAAGTGAGACCGCTTGAGTCTGCGGTAATAACAGTGCCGGCGGCTAGCACGTCATAGCCGCCGGTGGAGATTTGCACCACCGACCCGCTGGACACGGCAATCGTTCCGAATGAACTCATAAGTGTTCCTTTTTCATAGATCCAAAATAAGAAGCTTCGAGCCACGTCATTGGTGATTCGATAAGCTACCTGCGCGACTTCTTCGGTCCCTTCCGCATGTCGATGTGGCTGGGGCCCGTATGGTCACCGTCAATGTATTGGCCGACTTCGCCTTGGACTTTGATCGAAGTGTTGGTTTGGGGCTGCATGCCACCAATGAGTGCGAGCACCCCAGCGCGGCCGCGCGCATCGAGGCGGCGGTATCCCGACAGGACCATTTCCTCTTCCGGCGCCAGCAGATCCGGCACGCGACGCCCCACAGCGACATAGAGCGGGTCGACCCCTGCCTCTGCCCACGCGACCAACGCGTTCAGATCGGGTATGCGGTCGCCCTGCAGATAGCTGGTGTACGTCGACGGTGCAACGTTGCCAGCTTCCGCCATTTGCCCCTTCTTCAGACCAAGGCGGCTGCGCTCCTCTTCAAGTCGGTCGCCAAAGCTAGAATTCGGCATCTCGAAATTTCCTTGTATTTCTTCGCGTTCGCGAAGATAATCATTGTGAATCCACCTGACTCACAAACCGATTATCGCCCATGACCACTGCCGAATCCCTGCGGGAGCGCTGTCCAAATGGTGCTCGCTCGCGCGTGTTGGTGAACCTGAAGCCCGAAGAGATGGCAGACCTGAAAGCGCGGGCAGAGAGGGAGGGCAGGACCTACTCCAACTTGGCCCGCCTACTCATCATCCGCAGCATGAGGGCAGATCGAGACTCCTGCCCCTCCACCGCCACGTGACCGCACTTACACAAAGCGAGACAGACATGTATCCCGATCCGAAACGGGTGCGCGACCACCGCATCACTATTCGCCTTGACGACTACGAGTTTGCTTTCCTTATCTCGCTCGCAAACCTCGTTGGTGAACAGCCTGCAGCGCTCGCGCGCCGCGTTCTGTTCAAGGAAGCCGCACAAATGCTCGCCAGTGATTCCACTGTAGAGCGACACCACGCCTGATCGAAGGCGCCAAAGAGCCGCTGGAAAGATGCCGGAAATCGATATCGGCTTTACCGACGAAGACTTACAAGCGCTAGAGAACGTGCGGCGGCAGCAGGGCCTGGAGACATTGCAGCAAGCCGCCGAGTGGCTTGTGAAAGCGTCGATAAGGCGTGCCGCCGAACGGATGACAGGCAAACGCCGCTCACTTCAGCTCGTATCACCGGAGAACACGCAATGAAACTCACCTGCCCACACTGCGCTGCGCGCATGCAAATTCGCACCAGCCGCCCCGTGTCGCTGCTGTCGCGTGAACTGTATCTCCAATGCCCCAACGTGGAGTGCGCTTACACCTGCGCCGCAATCCTGTCTGCTGTTCGCACCATCGCGCCCAGCATGAAGCCGAACCCGCAGGCGTATCTGCCTGCCGGCCGCTCTCGTCTCTTCGCCGAAAACCCCCGCCAGCTCGAACTGCTGACCGGCTGACGGCACCTCTCTAACCCCTTATCCCCTCGCGTCTGCTTTCGCGCCTTTCTAGGCGCGGGGGGCTTCTTTTGCCTGAAAAAAGGAGTCACGCATGTCTTCTCTCACTACAACGCTTTGCGCTGCGGCCAGCATCGAGGTGGGACCGGTTCAGTTTCGTCGACACGAAATCGTGATTGGTGCGCCATATGTCTACGCCACGCAGCGGCTGTCTGTCAGGCTTCACGACGGCAACCACATCGAGCTGTGCTTTCACCTTGAAGAAGGCGCCGCGTCACTCGCGGCTGGCGAAACCGTTGCGTTTCCGGCTGTCGACGAGGTGCCGGCATGAAACCGTTCATCGTCCGCGTTGCTGCCAATGGGCACCACCTGACCGTTCACACCATCGCCGCCTCCAGCATCGACGCGCTGATGCGCGTGCTTGGCGCGCTTGAATCCCAGGGAGTGGTTGCATGCAGCGGTGCCGCGCGGCCACTCGGGAGGGCCGCGTGATGCTCGCGTTCATCGTCAATCTTTGGATGCTCCTGACGGCGTTCGTCGCCGTCGCACTGCAGAACTACGGCCCGCGCACGCATCGTTGGGGAGCACTCGCCGGCCTGCTTGGCCAGCCCGCGTGGCTTTACCTAACGCATGTGACTGGCGAACCGGGCATGTTCACCGCGTCGCTGTTCTTCACCGTTTGCTACTGCACCGGCGTATGGCGCGGTTTCTTCGCGCGGAGCTGAAGCCATGTCCAGACCCGTAGTCACGGAAGCGGACATCCGATGGATGCACAACTTCCTGTGCCTGACCACGCCGTTTGACGCGATGCCGCCCGCGCTTCGCCAGGCCGTCGAATCCGCAGCCGCTGCCCTGTTGCCGCGCCTGCGCCAACGTCTTTCCCGACTTCCTCCCGTCGACTTCAAACGCCGCGCTGCCGGCGACCTGGACGACTGATCTTCATAGAGACAAGACCATGAAAACAACCATCACCTTCAACCTCGACACCGACCGCCTGCAGAGCTACACCGACGAGTACATCGCTGCGCTTTGGCATATCGCCCAGGTCAACCCCGTGCCCCACGCTGACCACGACGCCGGCGTGCTCGTCGAGCACATCGGCCGCGAAATCATTCTGCGCTGGATGCGTGGCGTCCCCGTGCCGGTCTGGGACCATCAGGGCCGCGATTACTACCACCGCCAGCTCACGCGATTTGCGCGTTGGAACGGCATGGATTGGGTGGCGGACGCGGCGGTGCAGCCCACCGTCCCGGAGATCCTTTAAGGCGGTCGAAGCATGGCAACCATTGAAGAACTGAAACAACGCATCGACCTGCACGACCTGGCCGAGCGGCTGGGCATCAAGCGCGGCCCCGGCGGCGACAAGGCGCTCTATCACTCACCGCTGCACGCCGACAAGAACCCGTCGCTGTCGATCTTCGTCAACCACCCAACGCACGGCACCGGCTGGAAAGACCACAGCTCTGGCGAAGGCGGCACCTGCATCGACCTGGTGATGCTGGTGCACGGCTGCGACGTGTCGGAGGCAGTGAAGTGGCTGCACGACGCCTACGCCATTCCGCGTGACGTGCCCGCAGGCCAGCAGGAACGCCGGGAGAAGTCCAAGGCGGAGTACATCGCCGATCGCTGCCACGCCGACCGCGAGCATGCGCGCGAGTACTTGAAGAGCCGCGGCATTTCGGATGCGGCCATCGATGCCGCGTTCCGTGCCCGCACGCTGGGTTACAACGCCTGGACGAGCTCACGCCTACAGCCGGGCGAAGTCGGCTACGGCGGGCCTGCGGCCGCGTTCATCGTCAAGTCGCTCAACACCAGCCAGGTGGTGGCCGTCGACATGCGCTACCTGGACCCCGCGCAGAACGGCAACGTCAAGACGCAGAGCCAGGGCGAGAAGAACGGGCACGGCTGGACCTCCGACCCGGCACGCCTGGCGCGCGCTCGCCGTGTGTTCCTGGTCGAATCCGCTATCAACGCGCTCTCGATCGACACGTGCGGCCTGCCGGGCGCAGCGGCGTTCGCGCTGCGCGGTCTGTCCAACGTCGACGGCATCGACTTCTCGTTCCTGCAGGGCAAGCAGTGCGTCATCTGCATGGACAACGATGCGCCGTTTGAGAGCGGGCACCCGCGCGCTGGCCAACGCCCCGGCCCCGAGGCCGCATGGGTGCTGTATGAACGCCTGACCGCGTTAAACATCAGCGCAATGCTGGTTGATCAATCCGAATGGGTGCGGGGGCTGAACGACGACAAGACGTCGGCCGAGTCGATCAACGACGTGAACGACTACCTGCAAGAATACGGGGTTGAGCGGCTTGCCCGGGCACTGGACAAGTTCGAGCCGTGGATCATCGCCGGCATGGCGGGCGATGAGACGCGTCGCGGCCGACCGCGCGTCTACCTGCCGGCGCATGACTTCGCACAGTACTGGCGCTTCCGTGTGAAGCCGGATTTCACCAGCTACATCACCAAGATGGACCGCCAGGGCGAGGGTGACGTGGAAACGCCGGTGTACACCGACCTCTGCGGCTTTCGCGTTGCGTCGATCAGCCGCGTATCGGTGGCCAGCGCCACGTCGACCATGACGGGCGATCCCGACCAGTCGCCCACGGTGTATTTCGCTGTCTCGGTGCAGGCGCCGCGCCACGGTGCGAAGCTGATCCGCCGCGTGATGATGGACGACCAGCTCCACAACACCGACCTGTGGGGCAAGTTCGGCCCGATCTGGGCACCGGCGCCGTTCAAGCGCATGGTCAACATTCTGGAGCGCACGGCCGACCTCGGCGCGCGTGACGCGGCCAACTTTGTCGGCTTGGCCTGGCGCGATGGCCGGCTGATCGTCAACGAGGGGCCGGACTGCTATTTCACCGAGCCCGAGAAGCAGTGCCCGTACCACAACCTCACCTTCCCCAGCGGCCCGAAGCAGGACGCCCGCACGGTGCTGGAGGCCTTCCAGGCGACGTTTAAGCAGAACGCCGCCACCGTCCCCCTGGTGTGGGCGCTCGGAGGCCACCTGAAGGCGTTGTTGGGCTTCTGGCCGCACATGACCGTGCAGGCCGACAAGGGCGCCGGCAAATCGACGCTCATCAAGCGCCTGGAGCGCGCGCTGGCCTTCACGATGTTCTCGGGCCAAAGCCTGCAGACCGAGTTCCGGCTGCTCACCAGCGTCTCGCACACCAGCCACCCCGTGGGCTGGGAAGAGCTGTCCGCCCGCCGGCAGGAGATCATCGACAAGGCCGTGGGCCTGCTGCAGGAGAACTATCAGTACACCGTCACCAAACGCGGCACCGACATGACGGAATACCTGATCAGCGCGCCCGTGATGCTGGCCGGTGAAGACGTGCCCGTGCGCAGCCTGCTCGGCAAGCTGGTGCGCACCACGCTCACCGGCAAGAAGGGGCCGATCATGCCCGACGACCTGCCGCGCTTCCCTGTGAAGCAGTGGCTGCAGTTCCTGGCCAGCCTGGACAAGGCCGTGGTCCTGGCCGAGTACCGGAAGATCCACGCCTACTGCACGCGCATGGCGCGAGCCTCGGGCCAGGACGAGGGCGCCAAGCGGATGCTGACCAACTATGCGGCAGTCATGACGGCCTGGTACTACCTGGCCGAGTTCGCTGGCATCCATCACAGCGCCGGCAACTTCATCAACGACCTGCTGGCCGAAATGAACACGCACATCGCTGAAACCAGCGCCGACCGCGAGCCCTGGGTGTGGATCATGGAGACCGCGCTGTCGGAGGTGGACGCCGGCAAGTTCTCGTTCCCGCACGCCTTTGACACCGTGGAGGGCGAGCGCTGCATTCTGCTGCGCACCAGCCACATCATGGACCACATCGCACACAGCAACCCGCTGCGTGAGAAGTGGAACAGCCTGCCGGTGAAGTCCGACCGCGTGTTCAAGAAGCAGCTCTACGGCGCCGGCGTGGTCGCAGGTGAGAAGGAAGTCGAGCGCACCATCTTCAGCCGTCGCGTGGCGCACCTGACGCCGATTTCGCTCACACGCCTGGCGGGCTACGGCCTGTCGGTCGCGGTTCGGGAGGATGCCCATGTCCATGCCTGATACCACCATGCTGGCCACCGTACCTTCCCCGTTCCATGCGGCCGCAGGCCGCTTCGTCAACTGCGCCCTGGCGCACTTCAGTCTGCTGGCCTACGGCCGCGTAGTGGCCGTGCCTGGCGCCCACGGTGTGCCGCACGGCAGCGTCCTGCAGGTGACGGGGCACGGCGCCGGCGGCGACCTGGTTGCTGTCTCCCCCGTACCCCCTTCAAGAGAGAGCCGGCCGGGAGCCTTCGGCCAGGCGCTGGAAGCGAGGGGCGTGCATAGCTTTTTCCAATGGGGGGGCACGGGCAGCGCAGAAGCCCCGTGGAAATCGGGCCTCGGTCGCGCTAAGTCCTTGATTCTGGAAGCGATGCCGCCCACAAGTCGGGGGCGATTTTCCACAGGTTGCGGTTGTTTCTCCACGGGTCGCGATTCGGCCGCTTGCCCCGCCGCCCCTTCTTTCTCTCTCTCTAAATCATTGAAAGAGAAGAAGAAAGAACGGGGAGAGAAGCAGGCAGGGCGCGCGCAAGGGCATCCACGGGTTGAGGGCGTTTTTCCACGGGTTCGGACCCCTGCCTATTTTTTCATCCACGGATTCCACAGGTCAGAAGCGCCCAACACGTGGAAACCTGTGGACGGAAAGCGCCGCGAAATCAATGGGTTAGTTCTTCGCGAATGTGAATCCACAGGTCCACAGGTTGCAATGCGTGTGGTCCCCTCGCGCGGCTTGAGACGGGGGCGGACATGACGGGAATAGGCACCACGATCGACCTGGGCGCGGCTGCAAAGCTGTTGGGCGCCCATCCGGAGACCGTGCGACTCAAGGCAAAGGCTGGCGAGTTGCCCGGGCGCAAAGTGGGTAAGCGATGGATGTTTTCGACCATTGCCCTCGAACGTTACCTCGCCGGAGAATGGGTCCCGCGAGTTGTGCAGGGCGAACAGGCAAAGGAAGGTGAGCCATGTCGCTCTTCAAACGTAAAGGCAGTAGCAACTGGTATTACAAGCTGTACCCCCCTGGAGGCGGCACGCCGCTACAGGGCAGCACTGGAACCTGCGACCGCGCGCAGGCCCAGGAGTACCACGACCGCCTAAAGGTGGATCTGTGGAATCAGGCGAAGCTCGGGCAACGCCCGCGCTACACCTGGAACGACGCTGTGGTGCGATACGTGGAGGCACGGGCCGACCGCTCCAGCATCGAGACCACGAAGACGCATCTGCGCTGGCTTGATCGCCGCCTCTCAGGTGTCGAGCTGGCCGCGATCGGGTTGGATCGGATCGAAACGATTGCTGCCGCGAAGCGCGCCGAACGGCGCATCGTGAAGACGCGGGACGGGGTGAAGGAGCTGCCCGGTACGGTCAGCGTCGGCACCGTGCGACGGGTGGTGGGCGTGCTGGTGGCTGTGCTGAATGCTGCGGCGGAATGGGGGTGGATCGACGCGGCCCCCAAGATGAAGCGGCGAAAAGGCACGGCGAAGCGCATCCGTTGGCTGACGCCAGCGGAGGCGGAACGGTTGCTGGGCGAGTTGCCCGACCATCTGGCCGAGATGGCGCGTTTTTCCCTGGAGACTGGGCTGCGGCGTGCCAACGTGACGGGCCTGCAGTGGTCGCAAGTAGACCTGGTGCGCCGGGTCGCCTGGATTCATCCCGACCAAGCGAAGGCGCGCAAGGCCATCACCGTGCCGCTGTCGGAAACCGCTGTGGCGATCTTGCGACGGCAGTTTCCGAAGCCCCGATTGCCCGAACACGTGGACAGCGTGTTCGTGTACCGGGGCGCGCCGGTGTACCAGACCGTCACGGCGGCCTGGCGCAAGGCGCTGGCGCGGGCGCAGATCAGCAACTTCCGTTGGCACGATCTGCGCCACACGTGGGCGAGCTGGCACGTGCAACGCGGCACGCCGCTGCAGGTGCTGAAGGAGCTGGGTGGGTGGGAAACGATGGAGATGGTGCAGCGGTATGCCCACCTGTCGGCCGGCCACCTGGCGCAGTGGGTGGTGCCGCTTACCGAGACGCCGGAACAGGCGCCGGAGCTGAAGGTAGCTGCAATTTAGCTACAGTCGGGTAGGGCAGGGAGAAGGGAGGGTGCTGCGAAGTGTTGTCAGGCTTGGCGCGCCCGGCTGGGATCGAACCAGCAACCCCTGCCTTCGGAGGGCAGTACTCTATCCATTGAGCTACGGGCGCATATCGGCACAGAACGCACCGAAAGAGAAGCCCCGCAGGATAGCGCATTTGGGCGCAAGCGTCCATCGCACGCCCGTGACCCCCTGGGTACGAGGCCTGCTGCTGCAACGTTTCGTTGGGTTTTTGACGCAGGTCGAAAAGCGGCGCCTAGGGCTGTCCCGCGTGTCAAAGGCCAAAGCATTACGGATATAATCGCGCGTTATTTGCCAGAAGAAAGACGGGGACAGGTCTGTCTGGGCCGACGCGGCGATTGAATCGCCACGGTCTTCCTGCCCTCATCGCGATCCAATGCGGCCCCCACGCCCTGCCGGCGATGCTCGTGACCTTGCCGGCGGCGCTCTGAGGGCTCCAAGAGCGGTTTCACCATCCTGAGAGTTGAGCATGAGCGACGCGCAACACGACGAACACGAGCCTCTGATCAAGACCCCCAAGCAGCTGATCATCGCGGTGATCGCCGCCTTTGTCGTTCCCATTCTCATCATCATCCTGCTGGCCAATTACGTTGGCCTGGGCGCCAGGGAAGGCGCGGGCGGTTCCGGCATGTCGGAAGAGGCCGTCAACGATCGCATCAAGCCCGTTGCGCAACTCGAACTGAAAGACCCGAGCGCACCGCACGTTTTCAAGACGGGCGAGCAGCTCTATAAGGAAGTCTGCGCGACCTGTCACGCGGCTGGCGTGGCTGGCGCGCCCAAATTTGGCGACGCGGCAAGCTGGGGCCCGCGCCTGCCGCAGGGCCTGGATGGCCTGACGAAGGTGGCGTTGGCCGGCAAGGGCGGCATGCCCGCACGCGGCGGCACGTCGCCGGATGACGTCAGCGACTACGAAATCGAACGCGCCATCGTCTACATGGCCAACTCCGCTGGCGGCAAGCTGCAAGAACCGGCTGCACCGGCGGGCGCGGGCGCAGCCCCGGCTGCTGCATCGGCACCGGAAGCTTCGGCGCCGGCGGCTGCCCCCGCTCCGGCCGCTGCTGCGCCGGCACCCGCTGCTGCAGCACCGGCCGCGCCGGCTGCGGCTGCCGCACCGCAAGCCTCTGCGGGTGAAGTCGGCAAGAAAGTCTACGATTCGACTTGCCAGATGTGCCACGCCGCCGGAGTGGCTGGCGCGCCCAAGTTTGGCGACAAGGCCGCCTGGGCGCCGCGCATTGCCCAAGGCAAGGCCAAGTTGTATGACTCCGCGCTGCACGGCAAGGGCGCGATGCCGCCCAAGGGCACTTATGCCGGCTCCGATGACGACGTGAAAGCCGCCGTCGACTACATGGCCGCCGCTGCCAAGTAAGCCGTCCCGCATTCCCGAAGAAGCCCGCCCCGTGCGGGCTTTTTTGTTGTCTGCCGTGGCAGCGTCACGCGCGGGGCATGCGGTTTGCTACGCCAAATTCGAATGTGCAGAGAGCGAGGCAGCTATGCTGCGTCGCCCCGCATACGTCTGTGAAATGAGGCAAACGGAGGTTGCGATGCGAACGGAACGAACGACGCTGATCTACTGGGTGGCTGCCGCGCTGGCAATCGGTAGCTCGACCGCCATGGCGGCCGACAACTGGGTCAAGCTGGCCCCGCTGGCCGACAACGGCGGCTCGCTCTATCTGGACAAGGACTCCATTGAGCACAACAAGGACGGCACCGTGCGTGCCACGACGCGCGACGCCTATGACGCGCCCCGCAAGCTCTCCGACGGCAGGGCGTACCAGTACGACACACGCACGTCCGTCTACGACTGCAAGGAAGGGCGCATCCTGCCGGTCAGCGCGCTGATCCAGGACGGCCAGCACGCCACGGTGCTCACCAAAAACATCGACGGCCCCCGCTGGGAAGCCGTCGTGTCGCGCTCAGAGGGCGAGGCAATCCTGCACGCTGTCTGCCAAAAATAGTGCGCCGACGACAGCGTTATTGGACGGCCGCTGCCGGCGCGAGGTCGACACGCAGCGTGCCGTCCGCATCCATGTGCGTGGTGCCGCGTGCGGCGGCCTCGCGGTAGTGATACAGGTCGAAGCGCAGCGGCCCGCGCGTTGACGTATCGGTCACCAGCACGCGGCTGTTGGTCACCAGCACGTTGTACATCTTCAAGTCACCGGACTGGATCCAGATGCGGCTGGCCGCGTCGGTTGGTGCAGACGCACACATCGCGGGCGCGGGGCCGAACCCGAGCACCAGCCCGTCCGGCGTGACACGCGCCGTTTTCATTTGACCGATCAGGCGCGGCGGCGGGAAGACGGTGTATTGGTCCAGCACCATGTCATTACCGTCCAGCTTGGCGCCGTCGCGATTGAGCGGCGCAAGCCCCGACAATTCCAGCCCCATTCCCTTGAGCAGCGCCAGTGTCTGGATACCCATCACGCGGGCCTCGGTGGGCGTATAGACGAGGTAGCGCGATTCCTTGAGCGCCAATGTGCCCCGCATGCCGAACGGCAGCCACACGCCGGGAAAATGATTGCGTAGCTTGAGCCCGCCCGACACGTCGAGCACGCCGTCGCCCGGCGTGAGCGACAGCGCATTGAGCGAGCGCGGCGAATAGTCGAGCAGATACCGGTTGAACAGCGCGTCGAGCGAATCCTTGGGCACCGTCACTTCGCCGCCGAGGATGCGGATGTCGAACTGGCTCGGATCGTCCATGTCGACGGGCTGGCCCGGCTTGTGTGGCACGAGCTGCGCGGTGAGTTGGTGCACGCGGAAGCCGATGTCGCCGGTGATGCGGAAATCCACATCACGCATCTGCACGACGGGCGGTGCCGTGCCCGAGTCGCGCGCAACGGCGGGGCCGCTGGCGTTGGGCGCTCCGGAGGAAGGATCGCAGCGCTGCGCCCATTGCTGGCGTACCGCGGTCAACTCCTTGCGTTGCGCGCTGGCCATCGGCGGCTCGGCAGCGCGGGCGAGCGCACTGGCCACGAGGCCGGCCAAGCCGAGCGTCACCAACGCCAGGCGCAACATCAGAGCGGCGAGAGCGAAGGCGGGGGCGATCATGGCGCGGTCCTCTTGGCGAGTTGCAGGGCGGGTTTGCCCGCTTTGGCGAGGGCAGTTGCCTTCGCGGGCTTGGTGGCGGCGATCGAGTCGAACGACGGCATCAGCACGCGGATGCCGCCGTCGGGCGAGAAGCGCAGCGACCCTGCCACAAGCTGATCGCGATAGCGGTACAGGTTGAAGACGAACGGTTTGGCCGGGTCGGCCACGACGATATCGATGCGCGCGTTCATCGGCATCGAGCGCATGAACCGGATGTCGCCGCCGCGAAAGAGGATGTACGGGCGCTGCGCGTCAGCGGCGTTGGCCAGCGGCGGCATCTGCGGGTTGCCATCGCCGATCTGCATGAGCAGCCCCTCGCGCGTGACACGAATGGCGGAGAGCTTCAAATCCAGCGCAGGGGGCGGAAACAGCTTCGGCACCTGCATGACGATTTCGCTCGCGGTCAGTTGAACGGCAGGCGTCGACACCGGCAACAGATCGGCCAGTTCGATATGCGCGGCGCCCATCAGCGCGCTGGCATCCTGGCCTCGCACCTTGACCACGTTGGGGCGGAACACGATGGTTTGCGGGTCGCGCAGGACCAGCGGGCCGCGCAGTTCGATCGGCACCCACGCGCCCCGACGGCGCATCTCGGCGCGCATGTCGAGTGTGCCGTCGTCGAGCGAGAAGCTGAAGTTGCGCAGCGGAGGGTCATCGCCCGGCCCGCGCGCAAAGACCACGGTATTGAACAGCGCGGCCATGCTCTCGGCCGTGACGCGTACCGAACCATTCACTGGCTGCAGCGTGTACGACGACACATCGTCGAGCCACACCGGATCGCCTGGCGCACGCGGCACCATGCGTAGCGCGAGCTGATCGACCAGGAAACCCACGCCGCCATCGAAGCGGAAATCGACATGACGCAGATACGAGATCGCATCGGGCTGGCCGGAATCGCGCAGCGTGGCGGGCCGTACCTCGCGCGTGGCGAGGTTGCCCGACTGGAACGGTGCGCGGGCTTGCGCGCGTGCATCTTCCAGCTGCTTGGCCTTTTCGGCCTCGATGGCGCCGTGTTCGTCGCTGGCGGTGGCGCAGCTTTGCAGCAGCAGCGCCGCAACCACCGCGCCCGCAGCCCGGAGCGCGCTATTACGGTGACGCAAGGTCAAGTCCCACATCGACGGTCTCCTCGTCGCGAGAAACGCACCGGAAACGTTCCGGTAACCGACGCGGTCTGTCGCCGCGCTCGTGTAGAATTTTTTGCATGCCTGCCCGCAAACCAACCGGCGATGCCGGTCCACCCGCTATTCCGCCTGCCCGCGAGTTCACCATCGATGAACTGGCGCGCGCGGCTGAAACCACCGTCCGCAACGTCCGCTCGTATCAGGATCGCGGCCTGATCGATCCGCCCGAGCGGCGTGGTCGCGTGGGTATCTACACGCAGGCGCATCTGGGGCGGCTCAAGCTCATTAATCACCTGCTCGGGCGCGGCTACACGCTCTCCAACATCCAGGAGCTGCTCAAGGCCATCGTCGAGGGCCATGACCTGCGCTCCATTCTCGGGCTCGAATCCGCCATCGCCAGCCCGTGGTCGGATGAGTCGCCCAAGCACTACTCGCTCCTGGCACTGGCCAAGCTGTTTGGCCGTGCCATGTCGCGTCAGGCGCTCGCGCGGGCCATTTCGCTTGGCCTGCTTGAACCCGATGGCCTCGGCTATCTGGCGCGCAGCCCGAAAGCACTGCTGGCCGGCGCGCAGATGGCAAAGGCCGGTTTCCCGCTGGTCGAAGTGCTCGACATCATCGAGCGTGCCCGGCCGCATACGCAGGCGGTGGCCGACGATCTCGTCTCCATGGTCGTGCGCGAACTCGACAAATACGGCAGCGATCTGCCACCGGTCGAAGACGTGCCGCGTCTGGTCGACGTGATCTGGCGCATCCGTCCGCTGGCGCTGGTGGCGGTTGAAGCCGAGCTGATGCGCGCACTTGAGACGGCCGCCAACAAATACCTGGGCGACCGCGTGGCGCAGGTCATCGAGCACATGCATGAACCGCCAGGCAACGCGCCTGGGCCGGACAAAGGCTAGTGTCTCCGGCGCGCCCATGCGTGGGGCGCGCCTTATCTATTTCTAGTTTGATCCTGATACGACGGGTGCTGCAGGCGTTTTGAATGCCTGCTCAAGACCCGGCTGCACCTGCCGTCGACAGCTTGCGGCGGATCGACGGCGACGGCGCCTCGCCGTTTGCTGCGGCGTAGGCTTCGATTTCCGAAATCAGCTTGGGCAGGCGTTCAAGTGCGTCACGGTTGTCTTCATCCCACGGGTGGAATGAAGGCCGGAAAAAATCGAAGAACTCCGGAATGATCTTGCGCAGCGGCGCAGGGTGGATCCACAGGAAGTGGAACGCCTTGCCCAGACCGAAGAACTTGTTCTTGCAGGTGCGATCGGCAAAGATCAGCCGCAAGTGCACGTAGAACACCATCGACCAGAACATCAGCGTGGTCAGCAGCATCGTCGACGTGCGCAGGATGTAACGGTGCAGGCCCGGCTTGATGGCAAGGTTCCACACGTCGTAGCTGACGGCCTTGTGCTCGGTTTCTTCCATGGCATGCCACAGCCAGACCTGGCGATAGCCGGGTTCCGAGTTGCGACCCAGCCCATCTTCATGTGAAAGCACCTGCCCGGCCAGCATGGCGGTGTAGTGCTCCAGCGCCACGGTCACGGCCAACTGGTGCGACTTCGGGGTCCACTTGCGCAGTACGTTCAGGAACTTGCCGACAAAGCGGTCGATGCGTGTGGCGGGCAGGCCGGCGCGGTCGAGCAGATCGTTGTACAGCACGTGCTCGCGCGTGTGCATGGCTTCCTGGCCGATGAAGCCGGCCACGGCCTGCTTGAGTTCGGGGTCGGTCACCAGATGGCGGTAGTTGCGCACGCTGTCCATGAAGAAGCGCTCGCCGGTCGGGAAGAAGATCGACAGCGCGTTCAGGAAGTGGGTGACGTGCGTGCCTCGCTCGTGCCAGTTGCTGATGCGATCAGCCGGCAGGTGAGGATGCACGTCGCGGCGGACTGGCATCATGGGCGGTTCTCCTGGAATGTGGTTTCTGAAAGGCGCGTCGATGCGCGCCCTTGATCGAGGAATGCACAGAGGTCGGTCCCCACGCGCACGGGGTCTTCCTCCATGGGGATATGGCCGAGTGCCGGATACATGCGCAGCGTGGCGCCGGGAATGCGGCGGGCAAATTCACCGGCATGCGCGGGCGGGATCCACCGGTCGCGCTGGCCCCAGAGGATGAGCGTGGGCACTCGGATCGAGGCCAGCCCGCTGGTATCGACATCGTCAAAGCGGAACTTCGGCACCATCTTGCCGATGGCTTGTCGTGCGCCGTCGGCATAGAAGAAGTCGGCGTAGCGGCGCAGCGTCGGTTCGGACACGCGCGATGGGTCGCCATATACATCGCGCGTGGCGGCGCGAATGATCCCCTCGGGCAGCATCCACGGCGATGTCAGCCGCACGCCCAGGTGATTGAACAGGTCGATGTAGATCGGCAGCTTCATCGGAAAGCCTGCCGAATCGATCAGCACGAGCTTCTCGACGCGGCCCGGGTGCCGCACGGCAAAGTCCCACGACACCATGCCGCCCAGCGAGTTGCCGATCAGCGTGAGTTTCGACAGGCCCAGCGTATCGACAAACGCGTCGATGAAGTCGCGGTACAGCGGCAGCTCCATCGTGCGCGGGCGGCCTTGTGCATCGCGCAGCGGGCCCGTAATGCCGAACGGCGGCAGGTCGAGCCGAATCACGCGGTAGCGCCGCGTGAGCTGCGGCAACACGCCGTCCCACGTGTGCAGCGACGCGCCAAAACCGTGGATCAGCAGCAACGTGCCTTCCGAGTTGGCGGCGCCTTCATCGGTGTAATGCACGCGCGTGCCCATCAGCGGCAGGTAGCGCGATTGCGGCTTGGCGTAGCGCGCGATCAGCACATCGCGCCCGATGCTGCGCAGGCCGATGCGGCCGGGGCGCAGCATCGCGCGGGCGACGTTGAGCAGGTTCGCGCGCGGGGGGCTGGCGAACAGTTCGTTGGTGGTGGCCGTGTTCATCGGCGGCTCCTACTTTGCGCGCGCGGTGGCTGGCGCCGTATCGTCACGCAGTGCCTTCTTGCGCGTGCGGCAGGCTTCGCGCACGACCAGCGCCTGGTATGCGGCAGGCAGCACGCGGGCCATCACGTCAGCGGCGTGAGCGTCGGGGCCGATCAGCACGCGGCGCTTGTTCTTGCGCACGCCATCCAGGATCACCTGCGCAGCCTTGTCTGCCGAGGTGATGAAGAACTTCTCGAATTCCGCCTTGCCCTGCTGCTCGTCGCGCACCAGGAAGCCGTTCATGCTCGGCGAGACGCGGCTCGACTTGGCAATGTTGGTCTTGATGCCGCCCGGGTGGACGCACGTGGCCGACACGCCGCAGTTCATCAGATCCAGTTCCTGGCGCAGCGCTTCGGTGTAGCCGCGCACGGCGTACTTGCTGGCGTTGTAGGCGCCCATGCCCGGCTGCGCGAAGATGCCGAAGATGCTCGACGTGTTGATGATGTGGCCATTGCCTGTTGCCTTGAGCAGCGGCAGGAACGCCTTGGTACCGTGCACGACGCCCCAGAAATTGATGTTCATGATCCAGGCCAGCTCGTCGTCTTCCATGCCTTCGATCGTGCTGGACAGCGCCACGCCCGCGTTGTTGAAGATCAGGTTGACCTTGCCGTGCGCGGCGGCCGCTTCTTCGGCCCAGCGGTACACAGCGGCGCGGTCGGCCACGTCGACGGCATGTGTAGTCACGCGGATGCGGTCGCCTTCGTGCGCACGCACCAGTT
Organism: Ralstonia pickettii; assembly: GCF_000607165.1. GTDB lineage: Bacteria > Pseudomonadota > Gammaproteobacteria > Burkholderiales > Burkholderiaceae > Ralstonia > Ralstonia holmesii. The sequence goes on from NZ_JFZG01000008.1 coordinate 658,230, forward strand.
GCAGCGTCTGCGCGAGCGCCGCTTCATTGCGATCGGCCAGCGCGAGGTGGCAGCCTTCGCGTGCCAGCTGCAGTGCCAGCGAGCGGCCCATGCCCGACGCGGCACCCGTGATGGCGGCAACCTGGTTGTTGAATGACTTCATGGCGTGGTCTCCTTGGGGCGGGCGCGCGTCAGACGCGGTCGAGCGCTTCTTCGTTGGGGGTGTTTTGAGCGGCGGGCACCGTGCGGGCAGGCACGCGCAGGGGCACGCCCTTCGGTACAACCATCGGGCGCGTGCGGTAATCCGCCAGCCGGAAATGCGCGGTGGCGCGGCGGAACTGCCAAGTGAATCCCGGCCACAGCGTCGTGTTCTTGCCCGTCTTCGGGTCGAGGTACCAGCTCACGCAGCCGCCGGCAGACCAGATTGCATTCGACAGCCGCTTCTGGATGCCGTCGTTGAAGCGGCGCTGCACGTCGGGGCGTACGTCGATGGCCGCCACGTTGTGCGCACGCATCGACTTGAGCGCGTCGACGATGTATGCCACCTGCGACTCGATCATGAACACCATCGACGAGTGGCCGAGCCCCGTGTTCGGGCCCACCACCATGAAGAAGTTCGGAAAGCCCGACACGGTGGTGCCGAGGTAGGCCTCGGCGCCGTGCTTGTCCCACGCATCGACAATGTCCACGCCTTGGCTGCCAAGCAGCACGCCACGCGGGAACGGGTCCGTTGCATGAAAGCCCGTGCCGAAGATCAGGCAATCGACTTCGCGCCGCTTGCCGTCGGTGGTGACGATGGCGTTGGATTCGACGCGCGCGATGCCGGAGGTGATCACGTCGACGTTCTCGCGCGTGAGCGCCGGGTAATAGTCGTTCGAGATCAGGATGCGTTTGCAGCCAATGGTGTAGTTCGGCGTGACCTTTTCCCGCAGCACGGGATCGGCAATGCGGCGCTTGATATGACCGCGCGCCATGCGCTCCACCGCCTTCATCAGCTTCGGGTGCACCACAAAGCCGAGCACGCGCGACTCCAGCATCCAATAGATGCCCGTGCGCATCAGCTTTTGCGTGACCGGCAGGTGGCGGAACAGCCAATGTTCAGCGCGCGACACCTTGCGGTCGGGCTTGGGCAGGATCCACGGCGGCGTGCGCTGATACAGGTCGAGGCGGCCGACCTTCGGCGCAATCTGCGGAACGAACTGGATGGCGGACGCGCCTGTGCCGATCACGGCCACGCGCTTGCCGCGCAGGTCGTAATCGTGCTCCCACAGTTGCGAGTGGAACGCCTTGCCCTGGAAAGTTTCGATGCCGGGGATGTTCGGCCAGGCCGGACGGCTCAGGCCGCCCATGCCGGAGATGAGCGTGCGGGCGCGGTAGCGGCGGCCGTCGGCCATTTCCAGATTCCACACGCCGGCGGCTTCGTCAAACGTGGCGCGCGTCAGTTCGTGATGGAAGCGCACATGCGGGCGCACGCCAAATTCATCGGTGCAGCGCTCCAGATACGCGCGAATTTCGGGCTGCGGCGAATACATGCGCGACCAGTCCGGATTGGGCGCGAACGAAAACGAATACAAGTGCGATTGCACATCGCACGCGCAGCCGGGGTAATGGTTGTCGCGCCACGTGCCGCCCACAGACCCCGCTTTTTCGAAGACGAGGAAGTTGTCGATGCCGTTCTGCTTGAGCTGGATCGCCATGCCCAGGCCGGCAAAACCCGTCCCGATGATGGCGGCATCGATCAGGGCGGGGGCGTCAGGGCTGTGCGGGGCCGGCGCAAGAGCGTCGGCGCGCGGAAAATCGGTCCGTGCGTTCACGTGGTGTCTCCGTGGGCACCACATGGGCGCCTCTTAATGTGACATTGGTCGATGTCATCGTAGGAGGCTGCCAGGACCGAGTCAATCGGGCGATTGGAATGGCTCGTCTAAAAGCGATGCATCAATCGCTTGAAACGGTTTTCCCTTATGAATCCGTCACTTGCGTGCGGTGCACAACCTCAGTGGCCGCCGGCGCGAAGGCACTCAACAACGCGTTGATGTGCGCAAGAAGCCGCGTGGCATGGCGCCCCGAGACGCGGATGTCACGCTCGCTACCGTCATGCACGGCATGGCAGAGGGCTTCCAACGTGGCGTCGACGCTCGGGTTGTGCAGCAGCGCCAGCGCGCCTCCGGTGCGATGGGCCCACTGGCGCAGCGCTGCGCGGTCCATTGCGTCCAGCAGCGGCTGCAGCCGCTGCGCATCCTCGGCCAGCGATGACAGGAAGACCTGTGCCAGCCCGGCTGCGGCGGGGTCGGCCCCCAGCGCGGCGTGCAGATCGTCGAGCGACAGGGCGAATGGCTCCTCCTGGGGCGCTTCCGCTGGTTCTGCGGCTTCGGGGCTCCATAGCGCAGACAGCGCTTCTTGCAGCGTGACAAGCGTCGTCGGCTTCAGCAGGCTTGCGTCCATTCCCACTGCGCGGCACCGCGCGTGTTCCTCGGCGAGCGTGGTGGCCGTGATGGCGATGATGGGCAGGCGAGGGCCGTCGGCGCGTTCTTCGTGGCGGATGTGCCGCGCCAGGTCGAAGCCGTCCATGCGCGGCATGTGGCAGTCCGTGAGCAACGCATCGAAATGATGTTCGTGCAGACGCTCGAGCGCGACGACGCCGTCTTCGGCCAGCGTGACGCGATAACCCAGTAGCCGGAGTTGCTTGGCGATCAGTTCGCGGTTGATCGGGTGGTCTTCCGCCACGAGGATGTGCGCTCCCGGCGCATCACAGGGGGTGGTGGCAGCAAGCGTGTGTACCGCCGCGCTGGCTGCCTGCATATCGTCAAATCGAGGGAGCGTGCGCTCGCACGCTTGCACGAAGGCGTGCCAGTTCAGCGGATTGGTGCTCAGTGTGTTGCCGGGTCCGGCATAACACGCTTCTGAAGTGATGCGGATCGTGCGTGCGTCTGCCTGGGCGGTGGAGGCCAGGAGGATGTCGGCGTTGGCTGCGGGGCCCGCTTGCAGCCCGGCCGCGATCGCGAACTGCGTGAGGCTGTGCCGCACGGCCGGGTCATCCACCAAAATGGCAACGCTGCGGCCTGCCAGTTGCGGCAACGCATACTGCGCCCTGAGCATCGGCACGGCCAGGTGCAGCGTGACTGCCGTGCCATGCCCGGGAACACTCTCCATGACGAGTTTGCCGCCCATCAGGCCGGCAAGCTGGCGCGAAATCGCCAGGCCCAGACCGGTGCCGCCGTAGCGCCGCGTAGTCGAGCGCTCAGCCTGCACGAACGGTGCAAACAGCGTGGCCTGGACCTCGGATGAGATCCCGATGCCCGTATCCCTGACGCAGATGGCAAGGTGCGCCGTGTCGTTCTCGATGCGCGTGCACTCCGCTGAAAGCCGCACGCTGCCCGTGTCGGTGAACTTGATGGCGTTGGAGAGCAGGTTGAAGAGGATCTGCCGTAGACGAATGCTGTCGACCGAGACGCTGGCCGGCACGTCGGCGGCCACCTCCACATGCACGGCAAGCGATTTTTCGTGCGCGCGGCTTGCCAGCAGGCCCACCGTGCCGTCGAAGACGTCGCGCAGGTCCGTGGCTGTTGGTGAAATATCCAATCGGCCGGCCTCGACCTTTGCGTAATCGAGGATGTCATCGAGGATATGCAGCAGGGCGCGTCCCGAATCCTGCACCAACGAGACCATCTGCTTCTGCTCGCCCTCGAGCTTCGTCTGCTGCAGCAGTTCGACCAGGCCGAGTACGCCATTCATGGGCGTGCGGATTTCGTGGCTCATCATGGCCAGGAAGCGGTCTTTCGCGTGCAACGCCGATTCCGCCGCGTTCTTGGCCGCTTCCAGTGCGTCGGCTTGCTCGCGCTCTGCGGTGACGTCGCTCAGGTAGCCGTTCCAGATCGTGCGGCCGTCCGCTTCGCGGTGCGGGATCGAGCGCGCATGCAGCCAGCGGACCACGCCGTCTGCGCTGACATGGCGAAACTGCTGGTCCAGGGGCGTCAGCTGCTGCGCCGAGACCAGCACCGTGTCGAGCATGCGCTGCCGGTCGTCTTCGTGAATGAGCAGCTCCGGGGTGGACAGGTAGTCCAGCAGATCCTGAGGCCGCGCGCCCAGCGTCTCGTACGCTTTGCCGGCGACGTAGGTGATGCGCCCCTGGACCTGGCCTGGCCGCAGTTCGAACTGATAGACCAGCGCCGGCAGCGATTCGGTGACTTCGCGCAGGCGCTGCTCAAGGCGCTCAGCACGGGCCTGCGCGTCGCGAATCTCGCTGATGTCGACCAGCGAGGCGACGGTGCCGGCAGGCTGCCCGTCCGGCATGTGCAGCGGCTCGATCCAATACAGAACGTTGCGTGGCCCGTCGGGCGTGTCGATGATGAGTTCTTCGCGTGTGCTTTCGCTGGTCTCCACGGCGCGCCGGTTGATATCGGACAGCGGCGACGTGTTGCCGACCGATTGCAGCCCGAGCTCCTGCGGCGTGTGCCCGAGCAGCGACGCCCGTGTCCGGCCGAACATGTTGCAGAACGCCGCATTCACGGCAACGTAACGGTGCCCGGCGTCATTGGCGACGAGCGGGAACGGCACGGCTTCCATCAGCGCGCGCTGGAAGCTGAGCTGGCGAGCCAGGGTTTCTTCAGCGTGGCGCCGCTGGTGGTTCTCGCGGCGCAGCTGCATCTGCTTGATGAAGAGTGCCAGCAGCGCTACCAGCACCAGCGCCGCTACCGGTCCAAACCTGCCGAGCACGGCCGACGCCGACGGACCCAGCTGGTAGCTCACCGACAGCCACCTGTTGCGGATGCTCACCTGCTCGCCTTCGGGCATGGCGAAGAGCGCGCGGTTGATGAGTGGCACCAGCGCAGCGTAACGCGACGACACCCCCACGCCGAGGCTCTCGATCGTATTCGCGGAACCGGTAACCTTGAGCTCGCCCGGAAAGTGATGACGGATCAGCGCATCGGCCACCGGCAGGTTCGCGATGGTGAAATCGGCTTCCCCAGTTGCCGTCATGGACAACGCATCGCTCACCGAACGTGCCGGCAGGATGCGGATCTTCGGCACATTCTGGTTCAGCAACGTGGTCAGGGTCTCGCTCGTGGGCAGAGCGACGGTCTTGCCGGAAAGCTCGGGAAGCGCCGCCACCGTGAGCGCGTCGCTGCGCCCGACGATCACCATCGGCGTGGCATCGATCGGCTGGGTGAGCGTAAAGCCCGCGGGGCGGGAATCCTGGTCGGATATGCCGAGCAGGATGTCGACCTCGCCGCTATGCGCCTTCGCGAGTGCTTCGGCCCAGTCGCGCACGGTCACCCGCTCGAAGCGCAACCCGAGCGTACGCGAGAGAAAGCTCTGGTACTCGGGAAAGATGCCGAGTATCCCGCCGCCCGATCCGTTGAAGGTGTACGGCATGTAGTCGGGGTCGGCGGCGTAGCGTAGCGGCGGCAGCGACGCCAGCATGGCCCGCTCGTCGGCCGACAACTGCAGCCCCGCCAACGGACCGCCGCCTTGCGTGATCCACCGCGCGCGCAGCTCGCTCATGGTGGCGTCGGGCAACTGGGCAAGATGGCGGTCCAGATAGCGGATCAGCATCGCCTGTTCACGCGGCGCGGCAAAGTGCAGCGCGTCAACCTGCTGGTTCACCAGTTGCACGATCGACAGCCGCCGGTAGCGCGGCTGCGACATCAACTCCCGCGTGGGGTAGGTCACACCCACGTAAGCGTCGGCCGCGTCGTGCAGCACGGCATCGAGGGCGTCGGCTGCCGTGGGGGTACTGATCAGCCGGATGCTCGGGTACTGCACCGCCAGTTCTTCTTCGAGTGAAGAGCCTTGCTCGACGGCGATGCGCATGCCGGAGGCAAACGGGTTCTGCGCGACGTGCGTGTTGTCGTTGCGCGCGACCACCGCGATGGGGCGTTCGAGGTATGGCGCGGAATAGATGAGGCAGTGATCGTATTGCGAGCGGGGTGCCACGCTCATGATGATGTCGACGTCGCCTCGGCAAGCCGCCTTGAGCAGCTCGTCACGCCGTGCGAAGACGTGCGGGATGACGCGTACCTGATCCTGCGGAATCAAACGCATCAGCAGGTCACCCGAGAAGCCGCTGAGCCGGTCGGCTTCGACGTCTTCGAGTGGAGCCATGGCGTCGCTGATCACGCCGACCGTTACCTTGGGCGGAAACTGCTTGAGCCGCTGAATGGTCTGTGCGGCGTCCTCCGCGTCGGCATTGCGCGCTCCGCCCAGCCAGACAAACGCCGCCGCGCAGGCAAGCAACCCCGCAACGATACCAACGCGCAGGTGGGCAGCCGCCCTGGGCGCGAGCCACGCCATCATCGCGTCAGCCCTCGCTGCTGCCCAGCAGCCCGTGGCGTACCGCAAAGTCGAACAGCGCCGCCTCAGTGCCAAGCTCGAGCTTGCGCATAGCCGTCTGCTTCTGCGAGCTGATGGTCTTGACGCTGCGGTTGAGCTGCACGGCAATCTCGCTGACCGTCTTGCCGGTCACGTACATGCGCAGCACTTCCAGCTCCCGCTTGCCGAGTTTGGAGACCGGGTCGTCGTGGACGGGCTGCGGTTCGCCGTTGCGGCAGAGCAGCTTGACATTGAGCATTGGCGAGAGATAGATGCGACCGTCCGCCGCCGCCTGCATGCCTTCGAGGATGTGCTGCGGCTCGTCGGATTTGCTGACGATGACCTTGATGCCCGCGCGCAGGATGTTGCTCATCAGTGCGCGGGTCTCAAGCATGGTGAGCACCATCACGCGCAGGTCCGGGTGGCGGCGCACGAGGAATTCGAGCAGGAGGATGCCGTCGCCATAGCGGCTGCCGGGCATGGCGTAGTCGGTGATGACAAGGTCGCAGCGCACGCGGCCGAGCACGGCGAGCAGCTCATCGGCGTTGCTGGCTTCGCCCACCACCTCGAAGCCGTCGACCACCGATACGAGGCGCCGCACGGCCGCCACCACGCCGGGGTGATCATCTGCAATGACGAGTTGGATGGGGGCCTGCATGTCGACGTGTCTCCGAGCGTGTAACGTGCGGCAACGTGTTTGCCGCATTGCTGAGAATCGCCGAAGCCTCAGGGGCGGAACATCGGAAAAGTCCTATTAGTACGCCCCGATCTGCGCTTTTCTGGTGCAAATTTGTCGCAGCGCGTTGCGATCGCAGCCCTGATTTCGGGCCAAGGCGGCGCGTCGGTGCGTGGCACAATGCTCGCGATTGCTTCGCACGCTTGATCGCACCGATTTCCCATGACGCCCACATCCTCGACAGCACCTTCTGCGGCCGCACGCAAGCAGAGCGCCGAACGCTCCACTCTGGTAAGTGCGAGCGTCAACTGCTTGCTCTCGGCGGGGCAGATTGCGGCGGGGCTGTGGTCGCATTCGCAGGGCCTGGTGGCGGACGGGTTGCATACGCTGTCCGACTTGATCGCCGATGGCATCGTCTTCATTGCCAACCGCAACAGCCACAAGGGGCCAGACGAAGACCACCAATACGGCCACGCGCGCTACGAGAACGCCGCGTCGCTGGGGCTCGGGCTGCTGCTGATGGGGGCGGGCGCGGGCATGATCTGGGCCGCGGTGGAGAGCCTGCGCTCGCCGCAGGGGCCGACGCCGGTTCATGGTCTGGCGCTGGTCGTGGCACTGATCGCGCTGGCGGCCAAAGAAGGACTTTTCCGTTACATGCTGGCCGTGGCCAAGCGCATCAACTCACGCATGCTGATTGCGAATGCGTGGCATGCGCGTTCCGATGCGGTGTCGTCGTTGGTGGCGGCGATTGGCGTGGCGGGCAACCTGATGGGCTATCACTGGCTCGACCCGGTGGCCGCCTGCATCGTCGGGCTGATGATTGGCCGTGTGGGCGTGCGCTTTGGTTGGGAGGCGCTCAATGACCTGATGGACCGAGCCTTGCCGCCCGCGCAGGTGGAGGCGATCCGGGTCAGCCTGGAAGCCACGCCGGGCGTGATCAATGTGCACGATCTGCGTACGCGTGTGACGGGAGACCAGGCATTGGTGGACGCGCATATCGAGGTGGACCCGCGTGTCTCCGTGAGCGAGGGCCATGCGATTGCCGTCCGGGCCCGCACCAACGTGCTGACGGCACACACGGCGATGGCGGTGCTCGACGTGCAGATTCACGTCGACCCGCGCGAGCACATCGCGACAGACCCCGTGCCGCTACCCGATCGCGATGCGCTGCATGCCGTGCTGGCACAACTGCTGCCGCCCGGCACGCCGCTGGACGCGCGCCACTGCGTGCTGCATTACGTCGATGGCGCGGTGGAGGTCGACCTGGTCCTGCCGCCGGCGCTGGCCCCCGAAATCGCCCGCATTGCCGATGCCATCCACACCAGGTGGGATGGCATCGTACGCCTGCGCGTGCTTGTTACCGACGTTACCGACGCTTAAGCTTGTCGCGCTAACGGCATTGGTCAACCGCGTTGGCCGGCTGCGTCTTGGTGGGGTCGAAGTGCAGCTGCTCCAGCCCCTTTTCCGTCAGCGACATCCAGTCTATTGCGCCCGACGTGCGCAGCAAACCGGTGCTGCCCACCGGGCGCCATTGCACGCGCTTGCCGTCGGTGTTCAGCAGCGTGGCCGATAGCGTGAGCGAATCCGGCCCCGCCTGCAGTTGCAGCAGGCGGCCATCAGCGGCGGGCGTATAAGCGGTGTTCTGGTTCACGGTGATGCCCGCTTCGCGCACGGTTGCCGGCATGCATGAAATGGACGCGCGCACCTTGCCCGTCGTGTCGATCAGATCGGCAAAGCCGTTGCCCTTGGCCACGCCCACCAGCAAGTACCGCTCGATCGCCGGCATCCACGTGACGCTGTAGGTGTAGTACTGCAGATGCTTGTGCAGAAGCTGCTCGCCCGTCACGCGTCCGCTGACCGGATCAAAGACGGCGATCTTCAGATTGGCCTCGGTCTGGCCCGGCACGAACTGCTGCCAGGCCAGCAGCGCATTGGTGCTGCCGCCTGCCACCATGGGCCACCATTCGCGCCGGCCATCGGCAACATCGACGTTGTGCAGGCGACGGCCGCGTCCGTCGTAGACCTTCAGGTAGACACCGTTGCCGCTGCCGAGGTTGTCGACGCCGCCGCCGGTGATCCAGCCATCGGAATAGAACACCACGAAGCGGTCGCCCACGGCCGTGATGTGGCCCGAGTGCCCACCGGATTCCACCAGTTGCGGATACGGCTTGATGGGCCGCAGCGCGGTGTCGTAGATGCCGAAGCGCTGGTTGACGTTCTCCGGCGCATTCCAGCCGTCTTCAAATGACACCATCACCTGGCCAGCGCGGTTGCGGGCCACCGTCACAGGTTCCTGTGCTTCGGGCTTCTGGATGAAGATGCGCGGGGCATCGAGTACGCCCGTGTCGGCATGCCATTGCGCGACATAGACATCGTGCGGCCAGCTGCCGCTGCGATCGGCGCCGCGCGGGGGCAGGCCCGAGGCACTGAAGAACACGTTGAAGGTGTTGGCCGTTGTGCCAGGCACCGCGCCAATGCCATGCATGTATTGACGCGGGTCGGGGGCGCCGGCCGTCGCAATGGCGGGCACGGTCAGCGCGCAGGCAACGGCCAGCAGGGTGCGGCGCAGGAAAGACAGTCGGGACACGTGACGCTCCATCTTCATCGGTGGCTCGGTGGCGGTTGCAGAACCGATTGGGCCACGGGCACCCGCCGAAGTTGCTGCGCGAATGGGGGAGCCCATTTGGCGGAGTGGCGCCGGGTGTCGCCAAGTCCGACGGAGGCGCCGGTTTACCCCCCGCCGCAGCAATCAAGTTTCGGCCCCGTGTGCCGTTCTTCACAAACAAGAGCGGAACCCATTCCGCCAATCCCTTCCCAGCGCGGCCAGAGTGGGCACAAGCCCGCCGCCCACCGCGCCAGAACCGACCCAACGAGAACAACATGACCCAGCGACTCGACGCCCGATGGCGAAGCGAAGTGACGGAGGCTCTACGTACCGTGGAGGCGCAGTTCGGCGTGGCACCGCAAAGCCTGCCACGCGATGCGCTCATCGCGGCCCTGACCGACGCGATCTGGGCGCAGCGTGCCGCCTATGCGCGTGTGCGCCGGACGCTCGTTGCGTGTCCTGAGCTGGCAGACGAATCGATGTAGTCGGCGCACCCCAGTGCTGCCGCCGTTTTGAAGAAGGTGATGTGATGCGGTACTGCGGATCGCTGGATCTGGACCATCTGCTGCGCCAGCCGTTTGCCCAACTCGGCCGGCTGGTGCGCGATGAAGACTCGGGGCAGCCCCTGCCTCCGGTGGAGGTGGCCGCGCGTGCAGTGTTGCTGCGCGCTGCCGGCTACGAGGTGATGCCCACCTGTGGGCACCATGACCGACGTGGCTTCTGTCTCGGCCACGCAGACCAGATCATCGGGATGTAAGCGCCGCGCCTACGACGCATGCGCCACGTGCGAGCAGCCATGCGCACATGCTGTTGCGAGCGCGCATCAGGGCATGCCAAAACGGCCCGATCGCGTGGTGTCTGAAGCACCCGCAAAGCGTTGACTGGCGCACCTTTGCGGGCAATCCGTTGCCAAAAAGCAAACGGTAAAAATGACTTACATTCCGGTCCTTTTTCGGCCCATGGTTCTGGTGCATCCTGAACCAAGATAGATCGCACGGATGGCAGATTGTGCGACGTCGGACGCAACGTCAGGCCGGAAGTCGGAAGTGAATCGAATCGGCGACGCCTGCAATCTGGGGTCAGGGGAAAGAACATGAAGACGCAATATCTCAGCAAACAAGAAATCTACGACGGCGCAGTCCGCCATCTGTTCGGACAGGGCGGTGCTGCCATCCTGCCGCGCGGCGGTGCTGCGTACCATGGCCAGGGCGGGCGCTGCTGCCCGATCGGTAACCTGATCGGCGTGCGCGACTACACCACGTCGATGGAAAGCGTGCCGGTGCGCTACATCCTCAAGCCCACCAACGAGATTCCGCGTTACATGGATGCCGGCGTCATCGCGTTGCGCCGCGCGCTCAAGCGTGCGCGCATTGACGTGGACGACCGCGACACCGTCGAGCTGCTCTCCAAGCTGCAGAACGCGCACGACGTGTTCGGCACATGGGAGTGGAAGGACCGCCTGCAGTCGATTGCGCGCCAATTCGGCCTGAGCGGCGCTCTCGTCGATACATTCTGACCGACCGGCCGGTCACAGATCACCCTATAGAAGGTGACGCCATGAAAGGGAAGGGGACGTTCCTCGGCATCGAGGACATTTTTGAACGCGTGCGCACGCACCTGCTCGCACAGCAATGCCGCTCCGAAGACGCCGACGGCGAGCCGCGTTACCGAGGCCTCGACAACCGTCGGTGCGGCGTCGGCATTCTCATCGACGATGCGTTTTACTGCGGCGCCATCGAGCGCCTGGGCGTCAGTCTGCTGCGTGTGCCTGGCGACGATCCGCTCGCGTGTGCGCTGCGCTGCTCTGGCGTGAATGTCGACGACGATCAGGTGGTGGATCTGCTGATCAATCTGCAGGACATCCACGATCTGGCCGCCATCGAAAGCTGGCCCGCGGCGCTGGAAGACATTCGCGGCCGGTTGCCCCGCAGGTTGCCCGATACGCCGCTGGCGGTCTGAGCGATTCAATCTCCATGCGAACCCGGCCTTGCGCCGGGTTCTGTCATTTCAGCGCATCGAGCTCGGGGTAGTGGCGGAAAATGCCCATCGTGTTGAACGGAATGCGCCGCGGCGATTCCAGATACGCCGCGATGTTCGGCTGCGCCGCCACGCGATCGTGCAGCGCCACCAGATGCGGCAGCTCGCGCTCGTATCGCCGCATGTGGCGCGAAAATGCGTAGCGCAGCCCCGCCACGATCTGGAACAGCGACAAATCCACATACGTCAACGCATCACGCACGGCCCATGTCGGGCCGGCGGGGTTGCGCTCGAGCACGCGCTCGAAGTAATGCAGGAATTTGGGCGCGCGGTGATCGAGAAAATCCTGCGTGCGGCGCTTCGCTTCGGGCCGCTGGTCTTCGTAGTACTCGCCTGACGCGATGGGGTGGTGCGTGTCGTGAATCTCCACCACAAAATCGGCAATTGTCAGTTGCAGGCCGTGCGTCCAAAGGCCACCGGCTTCGTCGTGCGGAGCCAAGCCGTAGTGCTGGCCCAGGTAGAGCAGGATGTTGGCCGTCTGCGCGATCACCAGCGGCCCGGCCACCAGGAACGGTGGCGCGAACGGCGGCGTGGGAATACCCGCATCGTCGAGAAACGCTTCGATGGCGGTCGCGTCTTCGCGGCCGAGGTCGGTATAGGGCACGGCGGCCTGCTCCAGCGCCAGCCGGACGAATTCGCCGCGGCCCTGGATTTCGGGCCAGTAGTAGAGCGTGGTTTCCATGGTCGGGCGGATAAGCGAGGTGGGTGCTGCGCAGCAAGAGCGATGCCGCATCGCAGCGGGAACGGTGCCTGCGAACGATAATAGGCGCTTGCCTCTGCGCTTGTTTCAACCCGCCCGCCGTGAACGCTCCACTTTCTTCTTCGCAGGTTCCTTCGCCCGCCATCGACGCCGCTGATCCTGCCCACTGGCTGGTCCGGGGCCACCCCGGTTATCTGCGCGCCAATCTGGCGCTGTTCGCGGCGGGCTTCTCTACGTTCTCGCTGCTGTATTGCGTGCAGCCGCTCATGCCAATGCTGGCGCACGACTTCGGCCTCACGCCCGCGCAGACGAGCCTCGTGCTGTCGGTGTCCACGCTGCTGCTGGCATTTGCGATTCTGTTTGCGGGGTTGCTGTCGGAGTCGATCCATCGCAAGACGCTGATGGGCGTGTCGCTGGTGCTGTCGTCGGGGCTCACGCTGGCGGCGGCTGTGCTGCCGGGCTGGCACGGGTTGCTGGCCACGCGGGCCTTGCTGGGCGTGGTCCTTGGCGGCGTGCCGGCGGTGGCGATGGCGTATCTGGCCGAAGAGGTGCATCCGCAAGGGCTTGGCATGGCGATGGGGCTGTACATCGGCGGGACGGCCTTCGGCGGCATGGCCGGACGTGTGTTGACCGGCGCCGTGGCTGACCATTTTGGCTGGCGTGCCGCCATCGGCTTTACCGGCACGCTGGGTTTGCTGGTGGCGCTGGCGTTCCTGTGGCTGCTGCCGCCGTCGCGCCGTTTTGTGCCGCGCAAGGGTCTGGCGCTGGGCGATCTGTTCGACACGCTGGGCGCACATCTGCGCGAGCCGGGCCTGCGCGCGCTGTTCGCCATGGGCTTTCTGCTGATGGGCGGCTTCGTCACGATCTACAACTACGCGAGCTTTCACTTGCTCGATGCGCCGTATGCCCTCAGCCAGACGGCGGTGGGCGGCATCTTCATGGTGTACCTGCTGGGCATTGGCGCTTCCGCCTGGTTTGGCCGATTGGCGGATCGCCATGGCCGGGGCCGCATGCTGCTGGCGGGCACGGCGCTGATGTCGGCGGGCGTGCTGTTGACTCTGGCGGGGCCGCTGGTGCTGGTGATTGGCGGTATCGCGCTGCTGACCTTCGGCTTTTTCGGTGCGCATGCGGTGGCCAGCGGCTGGGTTGGGCGCCGCGCGCAACGTGCCAAGGGGCAAGCGGCTGCGCTGTATCTGCTGGCGTATTACCTGGGCTCCAGCCTGATCGGCACGACAGGCGGCAAGCTCTATGCGCCGTGGGGCTGGCCCGGGGTGGTGGCCCTTGTGATGGCCTGCATGGCATGTGCGCTCGGCACGGCCGCTTGGCTCTGGCGGCGGGCGCCGCTGCCGCAGGGCGCCAAGCGGTGAGGTTGTGCGCCCGGGGAATTCGCGTATCGTGCCGTGGTCGATGTCTGCACGATCGCTTTCCCTGTCATGCGTACTCATTCTCTCTTCCTGACGCGGCGACTGTGGCCGCTCGCATCGTTCCTGCTTGTGCTGGTGGCCTGCGCCGCCAACGTGGCCAACGCTGCCCCGGTGTCGTTTGCCAAACTGGCCGGGCTGCCGAGCTCCACCGCCAGCGCATCGGCGCCGGCGGCGGACCCTGCGCAGACACGCCAGTCGCTCGACACCGTCATCACGCTGCTCAACAACGACCAGCAGCGCACGGCCCTCGTCAATGAACTGAAGCAGTTGCGCGACGGCATGAGCGCGCAACAGAAGGTTCAGGCCGAACAGGCGCCGGGTCTGTTGGGAGCGGTGGCGTCGCTCATCGAGAACGGCTCGTTGCAGGCCGATGTGGAAGCCGGGGCGCCGCGCTACTGGCTGCGCCGCATCGAGGCCGCCAGCGGTAATGCCGGCCTGCTCTTCTCGCCAGACAAGCGCATGTCGCTGGCCGCCGACTTTGCCAGCACCGTGGGCATCTGGGCCGCCATTGCCGGTGGCCTGCTCGCCCTGGGCTGGTTGATCCGCCGTGTGTTTGGCCTCACGGCGGGCCTCGGGCTGCATCCGACCACGCGCGCGTTGTTGATCGACGCGGCGCGCAAGATCGGCCCATGGGCCATTTCCTTTGCCGTCATCATGCGGCTGGAGCGCGAAGCCTCGCCCGGCTTTGTCCTGGCGCTGGTGCTGGCCTACGCCATCGTATGGGGCGCGATTATCACGGCGGGCGTGGCGATGCTGTTCTCGCTCTTTTCCGGCAGTGCGCACCGGCGCGTCGCGGTGGAATACCTGTTCAAGCACGGCATGTGGCCGATCTTTCTGACGGCCAGTCTGGGGGCCTGCGGCGATGCGCTGGTCGACCCGCGCGTGGCGTTGGTGCTGGGCGGCTCGCTCAGCCTGCTGCTGGCCACGGCGTGCAACGTGGTGGCGTCATTGATGCTGGCGGTGGGCGCATTGTGGGCGCGCCGGCCGATCGGACAGTTGATCGCCAATCGCCCGCTGGAGCTGCGCAGCGGCGAACACACGGGCAACCAGGTCCGCCGTCTGCTGGCGGCGTTCTGGCCCGTGCCGGTGGTGGTGCTGGCGAGCGCCACCGTCGTGGCCACGCTGACGACGCCCGACAACGTTGACGTCGTGGCGCGCCGTGCGGTGATGACGTCGCTGCTGCTGGTGGCGGCGTTCTTTCTGTCGGCGCTGATTCGCCCCCGCGCGAACTGGCGCTCGCACCTACGTCTGGGGCGCAGTTCGCCTTACGTGGAGCGGCTCAAGCATTTCGTTGGTGCGCTGATCAAACTTGTCATCTGGATCGCCTTTCTTGAGTTGGTGCTGCGCGTGTGGGGCCACACGCTGGTGGAGCTGGCGCACAGCTCCGTCAACGGCAAACGCATCGCCGATGCCATGGTGGGCCTGATCAGCACCGTCTTTGCCACCTGGCTCGTCTGGATCCTGCTCGACACGGCGATCTTGCGGGCGCTGTCGCCGGCCTCGGCGCGGGCGCAGCCCAGCACGCGCGCGCTGACCATCCTGCCGCTGCTGCGTAATGGCCTGAAGGTGACGCTGGTGGTGACGGCCAGCATCGGCGTGCTGGCCAACCTGGGCGTCAACGTGACGCCGCTGGTGGCCGGCGCCGGCGTGATCGGCCTGGCGGTGGGCTTTGGTGCGCAGTCGCTGGCGCAGGATTTCATCACCGGCATCTTCATCCTGATGGAAGACACCATCAGCGTGGGCGATACGGTGGACGTGGGCGTGGCCACAGGCTCGGTCATCAACCTGACCATCCGCACGGTGCGGTTGCGCGATGGCACCGGTGCGGTGCTGTCGATTCCGTTCAGCCAGATCAAGACCGTGCGCAATCTGTCGCGCGATTACTCGTTTGCCGATTTTGAAGTGCGCGTGGCGATGGAGGCTGAACCGCAGCAGGCGATCGAGCTCGTGCGCACGGCGGCTGATCAGATTGCTGGTGAGCCGCGCTTTGCCTACACGCTGCTCGGCGGTGCGGAAATTTTCGGGCTGGACCGCTTCGAAGGTGGCGCGATGATCGTCAAGGGGCGGTTCAAGACGCGCCCGCAGAAGCAGGCTGACGTGCTGCGGGCGTTCAACGTTGTGCTCAAGGATGCGTTCGATCAGGCGCACGTGCCGCTGGCGGCGCCGGGGACGGTGTTGCGGACTTCGGCGGCGTTTGAGGAGTGGATGACGCGGGTTGGGGCGGATGAGGGGAAAGGGGCGTCGGCTTCTAATGAACCACCCGCTGCTGCGCCGGCGTAAGGGCGTTGGTGGTTTGCTGCTGTTTCGTCCCCTGCCGGGGCCGACTCACTTTCTTTGTCTTGCCAAAGAAAGTAAGCAAAGAAAGGCGCGCCCTAGATGGCGGCTTCCCCTTGAATTTATGTCGCAGAGAGGGAGCGCAGGCAACTCGCTTCGCTCAAACAGGCCTGCACTCTTTTTCCTCTCTGCAACAGAAATTCAAGGCGCCATCTAGGGCAGGGTACGGCCAAACCGTCTGGGCGCGTGTGTCTGCGCCGAATTTGCTCGGATGGCCGTGCGCTGATTTAGAACCCGTGGCGCATGCCGACCATCACGCCGGTCTGCGAGGCCTTGGGCAGCGCGGCTGCGAGCACGGTGCCCGCATCCTTCTGGTGGGTGTAGTCCATGCCGACGTATAGCCACGTGCGCTTGCTGACCACGTAATTCATGATCGCGTATGCGGTGTAGCGCAGGCCGTCGGGGTCGCGCTGGCGGGTGGCCATGCCGCCGACCACCAGGTTGTACTGTCCGCTGAAGTCGTACTTCACGCCGCCGAGGATGAGGTCGTTCTTGGTGGGCGTGCCGTCGCGGTAGTTGATGTAGCCGAGCATCAGTTTTGCGGGGCCGACCTGTACGCTGCCGCCGGTGGTCCACGTGCGCGTGCCGACCGATTGCAGGTCTTTCTGCTGCTCCCACGCGCCGCCGAAGGCGAACGGGCCGCTGGCGTAGTTGAGCGACAGGGCGCTGTAGTTACCCGCTGAGAACGCGCCTGCCTGCTCGCCCATGCCGACCATCACGCCCGGGCGCCAGCCGTTGAAATCACCCACGTACTTGACCGAGTTGTCGATGCGCACGCCGGTGGCGGTCACGTGCCAGGCTGTCGCGCCGAGGTTGCCAATGGAGAGCGCGTCGTATTGGCCGGCCGTGTTGAAGACGAGGTTCTCTTGCCGGCCGAACGTCAGCGAGCCGAACCCGCCTTCCAGCCCGACATACGCCTGGCGCCCGAACAGGCGCGACGTTGCCGGCGTGGTGGGCTTGTAGCCGCCCAGGCCCATGTCGTTGGTGGAGCCCACGCCCGTGTCCGGTGCAAAGCCGCTGACCAGGTGGAACACGGCCTTCAGCCCGTTGCCGAGGTCTTCCGACCCGCGAATGCCGAAGCGGCTGCCGCTGTAGTAACCGCCCGCCATCTCGGCCTTGCCGTGGCCGTCGGCGTCGTTGTTGGTGCTGTAGCGCAGGCCGGTTTCCATCACGCCGTACAGCGTGACGCTCGATTGGGCGTGCGCCTCGCCGCAGGCAAGCAGTGCCGACAGTGCAACGGCCGATAGCGGAATGGAACGGTTCGAAGTGGTCATGTGGCTCCCTTGTTGTCGTGACGACTGTTGTGTTGGCCGGAATGGGCTTTCCGGCCTGGCTCGGGGGCCGACTCTCAGGCAAGTCTGCGCTGTAAGGGTTGAAGTTACGCATGCACCGGCAAAGCGCCGCACACGTCGCGCCGGGTGGGGTGTTGCCCGCTGAAGGGGCGTTGAGCGTAAACCGCCGGCTTACAGATTCTTGGGGGTTTTCCCTCGGGCAAGCGGCGTGGTGCGGGGCTGCCGCTACACTGGCGACGCTGATTTCCGATCGCCACCCGCGTACCGCCATGCCATCGCTCTCCGTTCCCGTGCTCAACGCCCTGCGTGACAAGTTGCCCGCGCTTTCGCCGGCGCAGCAGGGTGTGGCGCGGTTGATCCTGGAAGCGCCGGAGCTGTCGCTCGAACAATCCGTGGAGACGCTGGCCGTGCGCGCCGGGGTGTCGATGCCGACCATCGTGCGGATGTGCCAGGCGCTCGGCTTTGAAGGGTTGCGCGAGTTCAAGGCCACGCTGGCCGCCGAGCTGGCGCACGCGCAGCCGACGCTGCCGGGCCATGTCGGTCGGGCAGATCCGCCGGCACTGGTCGCCAGCAAGGTCATTGACGGTGCCGCGCGGGCGTTGGCCAAGCTGCGTGAATCGCTGTCCACCACACAAGTCGACGCCGCCGCCGAGCGCATCGCCCGCGCCCGCCGCGTCGATTGCTATGCGGCCGGTGCGGCGTCATCGTTCATGGCGAACGACATGCAAGCGCGGTTGATGCGGCTGGGGTTGGCGTCCAACGCCTACTTCGATGCGCATCTGCAGCTCGTGTCGGCCGCCATGCTGGGTGCGTCCGACGTCGTGGTGGCGTTCTCGCACGTGGGGCGGATGCCGTATCTGCTCGAGTCGATCGCCTATGCGGCGGAGCAGGGCGCCTGCGTGATCGCCATCACCCAGGCGGGCACACCGCTGGCGGAACGCGCGCAGATCGCGCTGACGGTGGACGTGCCGGAAGATGCCGTGATGCGGGTGGGCACCGAGGCGTACCTGGTGCACCTGACCGTCATCGAAATCCTGATGACCTGCGTGGCGCAACGCCGCGATGAGATGGTGCGCTCGCGCATGCGTGCGATCCAGCGGCTGCTGACAGAGCGCAGCGTCGACCGCCCCTAAACGGCGAAGGCGAAAAAAATGGCGCCACGCGGGCGCCATCCGTAGCAAATGCGGCGTTCAGAGCCGCGAGATTGCCAGCCCGATCGCCAGCAGACTCCCCAGCCCGAAGATCGTCCAGCCGACCGTGCGGCGCTTGGTCGTCATCACCCACAGCCACAGGCCCGAGATCGACAGGAAGATCAGGCAGCCGGCCAGCGTATCCACCAGCAGAATCCACGGCACCGTCATGCCGACGCCCTTGTGCAGACTCATCAGCGTGCCGAGGAAGCCATTGTCGGTCTGGCGGATCGATACCGAGCGATTGCCGGCCCAGTATTCAGCCTGGATTTGCGTGGTCGCGCTGCCGAAGTTGAAGGTCCATTGCTCGGGCTGCATGAGCGGCTTGGCGGCGGGTTCGCGCGGGGCGTCGGCGTTCTTCTCGTCCTGCGCGCCTTCACCCTTGGCAGGGCGCTCGGCCCAGGCGACCGGCTTGGCTTTTTCCACGCGCGTGCGGGTGGCGGGCTCCGGTAGGTTCAGCGTCTGCTGCAGCCAGGCGCCCATCGCGTCGGGCGTAGCAGGCACCGGGTCGGGCAGGGCGATCTGCGTATTGGTGCGCTGCTGCGCCACGGGCAGCTTCAATACCGCGCGGTGATTCAGCCAGATGCCTGACACACCAAAGATCAGGCCCATCACCGCGCCCCACAGCCCGAACCAGCCGTGTGTCTTGCGCAGCCACCGGACGATCGTGGCGCGGCGATTGGCGGGATGCTCGGCCTTGGCCTTCGCGGGGCGCGCGTTGGCGCCTGGATTGGTGTCGGGCTCGGCCGAGAGCCGGGGATGGGACAGGTCGGTCATGAAGCACAAGGCGGCGCAAGGGCCGCCGGAGGGAGGCAAATCGACCGGCCAATATAGATGAGAATGATTCTCGTTGCAATCGGGTGCAGGCTACTGCGAGAGTCATGCGTTTCAGACGGCCTGTGAAGTTTCGTTGCCGTCGCCATGTTCCGTGTCACTGCTAACTACAGTTCCTTCTCGTCATGAAGTACTTACCTCGGAAGGAGCCATCCGATGCGACTGTTTCGACACGTTGCTGCAATCTGTCTCGTGCTGCTGTTTAGCCAGACTTCGTATGCCGCCTACGCTTGCTCTGGTCAGGTTCGAACCTTTGGGATGAATACCGACGGTTCTGTTTATGTCGACAACGGATACGGCATATGGGTTGTCTGCAACTTGCATGCGCAGACCAATATCCCGCCGACGGTCTGCAAAGGGTGGTACTCCATGATGGTGGCCGCACAGGCACGGAACGCCATCGTCGATCTCTACTTTGATGATGGCAAGTCGTGCACACAACAAAGTTCCTGGGTCGTCTTGGCCCCGTATTTCATCGCCGTTCGGAACCAATGAGAGCGAATGCCATACGTGTCGCTCTCGCATTCGCGGTGGGGCTTGCTGCTGTGGTAGCCACTGCGGCGGAGCCGCGCACCTCAACGGACGATGATGACCTGCTGGACGTGCCGCTCATGATGAGCTCTATGCCGAGCTCGTTTGACTCCAAATTTGTCGCGCAGAGTTTTCCGGCAAGTGCATTGCGATTCAATACACCATATACCGTCACGCTCACATTCAGAAACACCGGTACCAAGGTATGGCAAGCGGGCGAGGTGAAACTCGCTAGCATGGGAAATGGAAATCTAAAGCCTTCGTGGGGTATTGGCATTGAGGGTGACAGAGAGGAAATTTATCCCGGAAATGATTTCACATTTCGATTCATAACAGAGGCGACGTGCAATCTCATTGCTCCATCGGTCTGTCAGCAGGTTAGTTTTCAATGGCGATTGCAGCGACTAGTCAGTCGCTCGGGAACTTACCAGTACGAGTATTTTGGTGAGGCGTCTCCGCTGTTGGTGGGCTTGTTCGACACAGGAAGCAGCGGCGACGGTAGCGGTGAGGGGACTCCCGCCATAGAGCCTGGAATGATCGATTTGCCTGTTCCAGGTGGCCCACCACCAAGCCAAGTGCCTACCGTCAATCCGCCCAGAAATTGGGAGGATTTCTAATGCCTCGCCTACTTCTCGCGGCCTTCGTCTTTTATTGCGCATTCGCTTCCAGTCAAGCGAATGCATTGTCACAGTTTAGTCGTGCATGTCGGTTTGGCGATATTCCCCGCGCGCTTCAAGAGCCGGCGGCTGTGTTCTTCGTGTTGCTGGGTGCCCCCGCCAACACAGTGAATTTGCCGTGGCGGATAGAGAAGGAAAGTCACTGGATCCTTGAATCCATCACCACAGACTACGGCGCAGTCAGGTATTACCTGTTTGCCTCATCAACCCTATATCGATACCGCCCGGGGGAGGGAAAGTATGTTGTTGGTGAGACCCGCTATTCCCGCTGGGCGGCCCAGCGACCGAGCGACGCGGTGCTGAAGGACTCTAGGCTGCAGATATTCCTACATAACCGAGGGACCTTGTATAGCGCTCGAGCAGGACATCCGGCCATTTACGACGTGATCGAAGGGCCCACCGCACGCGTCGGCGGAACTCATTGGCTTTACGACCCGTTCATACAGGAGACGAGGCCGCTGGCGAAAACGAAGGCCACTGACTGCAACTTGGCGGAATGGGGTTTTGAAACGCGATGAAATATTTTTTGACGATGGGTGTGATTGGTTTCGCTGTTGCAGCCGCAGTCTATTGGTACGAAGGGAGCTTTCAGCACTACCGGGCGCCCGGCTATGTCCCAAACCAGTGTCTGAGTCGAATCCAATCTGGTGAAGCTTGTATTCAGTGGGATATCACCAACGAAGAACGCCAGATTTTGATGGGGGACAACGTCTTTGATG
Source organism: Ralstonia pickettii (assembly GCF_000607165.1). GTDB lineage: Bacteria > Pseudomonadota > Gammaproteobacteria > Burkholderiales > Burkholderiaceae > Ralstonia > Ralstonia holmesii. Next base: position 679,537 of record NZ_JFZG01000008.1, read on the forward strand.
CATCCGGCTACGTACGTAATCGTGGTCGCGATGAATATCTCAGCCTGCTCGATACTGCGGAAAATGAAGCGAAGCGTGTAGCGCAGAAGCCGCGTGAGGGAGACCAGAAGGTCACTGACGAGGCCCTCAGATGCATGCCACATGGGAGCAAGTTGGTAGGCGCGATCCCAGAGCAACCCGGAATCTGGTCCGCGGTGTACTCAGTCGACAACGGGAAAAGGCGTCTGCTTTTAGGGCGTTCTGATTTCTGGGCATATGGAGGTCAGTCTGGGAAGTTTGGCCTCACGCTCAAGTTCTCGGTCCATAAGAATCCCGCAAGCTTGATGCTGTCATGGGGGCGACGTGACGGCCCCGCGCTCTGGGACGTCGGCTGGGTTCGGGACGGCGTGAGCTTTCGCGTGACCGTGGAAGATTCGGTCAAGAACGATCAGCCTGTGCATTACCAACCCGGTCAGTTGATTCAACTGGCTGAAGCGATTGACACGATATGCCATTGGCCACGAGGAGAGCTCCCAAATGAGGGCATCTCTCAACCTTTTGACGTCCCCTCACTCGAAGGCCCCCCTGCATGAAGCAGACTTCAGGCCGGCCGACGGTTACAACGTAATACGCTCCAGCGTCCGCCGCGATGCCTCATCCGCCGGATAGAAGCACTCGATGCGCATCTCCTGCAGCCCGGCATCGCGCGGGGTGCCCAGCGTGGTGAGCGTGGAGAACAGCGAGATCGTCACGCCGTCGCGCTGCAGTGAAATGGGCAGGAACGGCGGCGGATCGCCGGCATCGTGCGCGTGCGTGGCGGGGGCTGCCGGCGCATCCGCCGCATCGAACAGCGCCGGTTGCATTGCGCGGATGTCGTGCAGCAGCCGCTGCGTGGCAGGGTCGATGGCTTGCAGCGCCAGTTCCTGCCGCACGCGCCGGGCGAGGTAGCGGCCGACAACGTCACGGTTGGCGATGGCCGGCCACAGCGCGGTCGGGTCGAATACCAGTTTCATCATGTTGACGGCACCGGGTGCGCCTTCGGACCGGTCGTCGCCGATGGCCCAGCGCATCAGGCGGCGATGCGCGGCATTGGCATCCAGCACATGCCAGAAACGGTCGAGCACGATGGCCGGATACGGTGCCTGCTTGTCGAGGATCAGCTTCACCGCATGGCGCACCGCCTGCATCATCGGCGAGGCCTCATCGGCCGGTGTGGCGAGGCCCTGCTCGGAATAGGCGGGGGCGAAACCGGCCGCCAGCAGCATCTGGTTGCGATGGCGCAGCGGCACGTTCAGCTCCTCTGCCAGTTGCAGGATCATGTTCCGGCTGGGCGCCGCGCGCGCGGATTCCAGAAAGCTCACGTGCCGTTGCGATACGCCCGCTGCCAGGGCCAGCGCCAGTTGGCTATACCCGCGCCGCGTGCGCCAGAAGCGCAGCAACTGCGGAAAGCGCGACAGCGCTGCTTCGGGCGGCTCAATCGCCACTGGGGCGGCATCGGCGTCTTCAAGCATGAGGGTGTCGTCGGTGGCGGACAAGGACGAGGATGATGAGGCAGGCTTGGCGGATGTCATGCCACCTATTGAAGCAGAGTCAGGTAGCTGCCGCGATTACCTGTCGCGTAATTGTGACCGCAACGGGCGGCGCCAATACTGAGCCTATCCCGAGACTCCCGAGCGGAGTGCCCATGCAGCGCGAACCGATCGACTACCCCGCCGATGCCCTTCCCACCCGCGACGACCGCGTCCGCACAGCCGACGGCTGGACGCTGCCCGTGACCGTCACCAGCCCTGGGCTGGGTGCGCACGGCACGGTGGTGATCTGCTCGGCGCTGGGCGTGCCACGCCAGTTCTACGCGGCGTTTGCGCGTGCCCTGTGCCTGGCGGGCTGGCGTGTGGTGACGTTCGACTACCGCGGCATTGGCGAGGCGGTCGCGACCGGTCCGGGCACCCCGCGCTTTGCCGATTGGGGCCGGCAGGACATCGACGCCGTGCTGAAATGGGTGCACGACACGCTCGTCCCCGAGGGCTGCAGCGGCCGCAAGCTGGTGGTGCTCGGCCACAGCGCGGGCGGCCAACTGGCGGGGCTGGCACCGCACATCGTGCATGCCGATGCGCTGGCGCACGTAGCGGTGCCGCTGGCAGATGCGCGGCTGTGGCCGTGGCGCGGGCCGCTGGCCCGTCCGCAATTTGCTTGGCTGCTGCGTGTGCGGATTCCCTTGGCGGTGGCGCGCGTGCGCGGTGGCATGCTGCCGCTCGCGGCCGTCGGCATGGGGCCGATGTCGATTCCGGCCGCCATCCTGGGCGATTGGGCGCGCTTTGCCCGCCTGCGCGGCTACATCTTCGCGCCGCGCACCGGGCTGGATACCTCGCGTTATCCGAGGCTCGCCGTGCCGCTGCTCGCCTGGGGTTTTGACGATGACCCGTTGGCACCGGCTAACGCCATCGATGCGCTGGTCGCACAGTTTCCCGCCACGCGCGTGACGCGCCGACAAATGGGCGGCGCAGCATTGGGTGCAAAGGGTGTCGGCCACATGGGCTTCTTCCGGGCATCGTCCGGTGCGCCATGGTGGCGTGAAACCGTGGCGTGGCTCGATGCCCTGGCCTGAGCCGTCCTTTGCGGTTCCGCGCGCTTAGAACGTGTAGACGACGCCCGTACCGCCAAAGTAACTCTGCTTGTTCTGCACGATCGGGCTCTTCGCCGCGTTGCCCAAGAGGCGCGAGGTGCCGATCGCCGTCTGCACCGCCCAATGGCGCGAAAACTCGTGCGTCCAGGCCACCGTGAGCGTGGCGGCTTGCAGGCCGCTGCCCGCGCTGTACTGGGCGAAGCCGCTGTTGGCCGACTGCTGCGGCGTCACCCCGAAGTACGTCTGCATGTACTTGCTGGAGCCGAAATGCAGGCTCGGGCTGACGGTGATCTTGTCGCTGCCCCAGCTCACGACCGGCGCCGCCACGTCAATGTGGCCCGACCAGCCGCGCTCGCGGTTGGTGATGGGCACTTCCAGCGTGGCGCTGCCCGTGGTGTCGCCGATGAGCTTGCCGCCCACCGTGACCACGCCCAGCAGCGAGCCCTTGACGGTGCCCATGCCCTTGAGATGGTCCGAGCCGGGGCGCCCGTAGCGGTTGGTGTCGGAGCGGCCGGGGTCGTACGACAGCGCGGCCGAGGCGAACATGCCGTTCAGGAAGCGGATGGCATAGCCCGCGCCGCCCTGGGTCGGGTCGATGAACCAGCCGTTGCCGAAATCTGCCCGCAAGCCGGGGCCGGCCGTCACGGTGTACTCCTTGCCGCCCTGGTAGCGCGGCGCTACACCCGCGTTGAGCGACAGCGAATACGACGCATCGTCGGCATACACCGAAGAGGGCGACAGCCACATGCCCGAGAGCGCGGCCAGATAAGCGATGGAGAACCGGGGGGAGAGACGATTGAGCACGTAGGACCTCTTGTTGGACCTCTTGAGAGAGAGCCCGCAGTCTGGCGAGGTGCCGCACGCACGTCTGTCTGGAAATTGCCGGGAAGTTGTGCGCAATTGTGCGCGAGTGTCTGCAAGTTTCTCCACGCCATCCGCTCGCAAGGCCATCGCCGTACACTGCGCGCCAACACAAGAAGAAACGGGGGTACGAGCGATGACGGCGATGACCGACGAGCCGCTCAAGACCAAGGTGCTGCTGATCGAAGACGACGACCGTCTCGCGCAGCTCGTCAGCGAATACCTGGGCAACTATGAATTTGCAGTCGAAGTGGTGCGCCGTGGCGACATCGCCGTGGCTGCCGTGCGCGAACACCACCCTGCGCTGGTGATCCTCGACCTGATGCTGCCGCACATGGACGGCATGGAAGTGTGCCGGCGCATCCGCGCGTTCTCGCGCGTGCCGGTGCTGATCCTGACCGCGCGCGTGGATACGTACGACCAGGTGGCCGGGCTGGAGATCGGCGCCGACGACTACGTGCTCAAGCCGATCGAGCCGCGCTTGCTCGTTGCCCGGGCCCGCGCGCTGCTGCGCCGTTCGGTGCCGGCCATGTCGACGTCCGAGCCGGTGGCGCCGCGCGACGACACGCTTGTCTTTGGCGAACTCGCCATCTCGCCACCCAACCGCACCGTCACCTGGCGCGGCCAGCCGGTCGACCTCAAGACGGCGGAGTTCAATCTGCTGCTGATCCTCGCGCGCGCCGCCGGCACCGTGCTCAGCCGCGACGACATCCTCAAGCAGTTGCGCGGCATCGAGTTCGACGGGCTGGATCGAACCGTCGACTCAGGCATCTCGCGCCTGCGCCGCCGCTTTGGCGACGCCTCGCCCGAGCCGCACAAGATCAAGACGATCTGGGGGCGCGGCTATCTGTTCAGCCCGTCGGCGTGGGAGGACTGAACCGTGCTCAAGTCGTTACTGAAGCTGTACGCAATGGTCGTGGTGGCCGCGGCGCTGGCACTTATCGGCGTCAACAAGTCGTTCGTCTGGCTGTTCCACGACACACTCACCCACGGCGAGCGCGAGGTGCGCAAGGGTTACGCCTTCGTGCTGCAGGACTACCTGGATCGCGCGGGCCCCGACGGGCGCGATGCCGCCATCGCGCGTTTGAACAAGAACGCGTGGGAGACATTCGACCTCGTCGATCCGGACACCGTGCCGAATTTCTCAGCCCAGCAGCGGCGCGATCTGGCGGATCACAAGCTCGTGCTGATGACCAACGGCAAGGATTACTACCTGCCGCTGCGCGACGGCACCGTGCTGCACGCCTACAGCGAGGACATGGACTACCTCGGCATCCAGTTGGTCGCCTATTCGCTGATCGCCATTGCCGCGCTTCTGCCGCTGCTGCTCTGGGTCTGGATGCATTGGCGCGACCTGCGCGTGCTGGAAGAAGCGGCGCGCGGCTTTGGCGCGGGCAAGCTGGCGACGCGCGCCAATCTGCGCAAGCGCTCGAACGTGTATGCGCTGGCGCGCCAGTTCGACGAGATGGCCGAGCGCATCCAGGGCTCGATCCAGCACCAGCGCGAGATGATGAACGGCATCTCGCACGAGCTGAAGACGCCGATCGCGAGGCTGGAATTCGGCATTGCGCTGCTGCAGTCGCCGGTGTCGCCGTCGTCAGAAATACAGCGCAACGTGCGGCTCGATGCGCTGCGCCGTGATGTGCGTGAACTCGATGAACTGGTGAGCGAGCTGCTGGCGTTGAGCCGCCTGGAGCAGGGCGCCATGCACCTCGTGCTGATGCGCGTGGCCGTGGGTGAATGGCTCGACAGCGTGGTTGCCAGCGTCGCCAACGACGTGGCCGACCGCCAGCTCACCCTGGCCGTGCATGCCGAGGGCGCCCCCGCGCACCACGTGTGCGACCCGCGCCTGCTGGCGCGTGCACTGCTCAACCTGATCCGCAATGCCACGCGCTATGCCAGCAACACCATCACCATCCGCGCCGAAGCGGGTCCCGCCGGTGCGCTGCGCCTGACGGTGGAAGACGACGGCCCCGGCATTCCCGAGCCGGACCGCGCGCGCGTGTTCGAGCCGTTCCTGCGCCTGGATGCCAGCCGCGACCGCCACACCGGAGGCTTCGGCCTCGGGCTGGCGATCGTGCGGCGTATTGCGCTGGTGCATGGCGGTGATGTCCGCCTCGATGCGGCAACGGGCGGCGGTGCGCGCTTTTCCGTGCTGCTGCCTGACATGGCGATTCCGCCGCTGTAAGCGCAGCTGGATCGGTCAACCTGGGGGGGCTAGGCCTGGTCGCCGCCCGGCCGATGCAGAAACGCGCTCGGGCTGCTGCCGAACGCCCGCCGGAACATCGCAGAGAACGCGCTCTGGCTGTTGTAGCCCAGCTCCTGCGCCACGCGCGACAGCGGCATCCCCTGCGACATCATCGGGATGGCGCTGGCGAGCACGGCCTGCTGACGCCACTGCGAAAAGCTTACGCCCAGCTCGTCCCGGAAGCGCCGCGCCAGCGTGCGGGCGCTGGCGCCTACATCGCGGGCGAGGACGTCGAAGGTGAGCGGGGTGCCGGGGTCGGCCATCACGCGCTCGCACAGGGCGCGCAGGCGCTTGTCGGCGGGCATGGGCAAATCCAGCGGCAGCGGGGCGCTACGGCGCAGCTCGTCGAGGATGAGCATGGCCAGCGCCTGCTCGCGCGCGGCCGGCAGCGGCTGGCGCACGTCCATCGCGGCAATCAGCTCGCGCAACAGCGGCGACACCTCCATCACGCGGCACTGCGCCAGCGTGCCGGTCACCACGGACGGGTCGGCATACAGCGTGCGCAGAAAGGCGGCTTCGACCACCCACACCTCATGCTCGATGCCGGGCGGAATCCAGATCGCCCGCGAGGGCGGCACTACCCAGGCGGTGTCGCCCGCCTGCACGCGCAGCACACTGTTGTGGCTATACGCCACCTGCGCCCACGGATGGGTGTGGCGCGGGAACCGCGTGTTGGCGTCCATCTGCCGCGTGTAGAGCCGCACCGGATGCGCCGTTGAGGGCGGCGTGCGGCCTTCGATATCGGTAGGCAGGATGCGCTGTGGCATGGCGGGTTTGCGACAGAAACGGTCAGGCCAGTGTAAATGCGCCGACAGGACTTGTCGAAGGCAGATGTCGATGGCAGGCTATCGCCCGGCGCCGTAGATGTTTGGCGCCACACAACAAAGCGGATCGCTCAAGCGGTCTCGACAAAAAACGCCGTTGCCCACGAGGCACGCGGCGACATGGGTGCGAACAATGCAAACGGGAAATCACACGCGTAGCCGGGGGGCGCGCGGGGCGATGGGATGGTTGCGGCCGTGGGCCGCGCTTGCCATGTGTGTGGCATGCATGGCTGCGTTGACAGCGCCGGCCGCCCGCGCCGACATCAGCATCATCCAGTCCTTGCCGCTGTCCGGCACACAAGCCGCGACGGGGCGGGCGCTCAATGCCGGGGCACGCCTGTATTTCGACTGGCTCAACCTCGATGGGGGCATCAACGGCGAGACCATCCGCCTGGTCGCCCGCGACGACGAGCAGAAGGTCGAGCAGACCCTGCGCAATGTGCGCGACATGGCCAAGATCGACAACCCCGTGGCGGCGCTCACCGTGGTCGGCACCGCCAATGTGGAAGCGCTCATGCGCAGCGGCGTGCTGGCCGAAGCCAACCTGCCGCTGGTCGGGCCCGCCACGGGGGCCTCCAGCATGACCGGCGATCCGCTGGTCTTCCCCATCAAGGCCAGCTATCAGCAGGAGATGGACAAGATGGTGGGGGCGCTCGCCACCATCGGCGTTACGCGTATCGGCGTGCTGTATCAGGACGATGCGCTGGGCAAGGAGGTGCTGGCGGGCGTTGAGCGCACGCTCAAGCCGTACAAGCTGACGATTGCGGCCACCGCCTCGTACCCGCGCAATACGGCCTCGGTGAGCGCCGCTGTCGACAAGCTGCTCGGCGCCGATGTGCAGGCCATTTTCCTGGGCGCCACGGCGGAGCCCGCCGCGCAGTTCGTCAAGCAATACCGCGCGCGCGGCGGTGCTGCGCAACTCCTGGGGCTGTCGTCCATCGATCCGGGCATCCTGCTCAAGGTGGCCGGTATCGATGCGGTGCGCGGCTATTCGCTGGCGCTTGTGATGCCGAACCCGGGCAAGGGCGTCAACCCCGTCATCCGCGAATTCAACCGCGCACGCGCAGCCGTGGGCGCCAGAGATGTCGAACTTTCATTCCGAGCCGTGGAAGGCTTTGTGGCAGCCAAGGTGCTTGCCGAAGCCGTGCGCCGCGCGGGCCCCAAGCCCACGCGCGACCAGGTGCGCCGCGAGCTGGCCCGCCTGCGTAATTTCGATGTGGGAGGCGGGTTTATGGTGGACTTTTCCGACCGTACGCGGCCTGGTTCGCACTATGTGGAGCTGGGGGTGGTGGGGCCGAATGGGCTGGTGATTCAGTAAGGCTGCGTCTGTGCAGTTTGTTGTGCCTAATGGCGGATTTGGAAGTTGCGAGGGGCGGGGATTTCTTTGTTGGTGGTGTATCCCTTGTTTCATCCCCTGCCGGGGCTGACTCACTTTCTTTGGCAAGACAAAGAAAAGTGAGTCGGTCCCGGCAGGGAACGAAAGGGGGATGAACCACTAACAAAAAAAATCCCAGCAAAAAGCCAAAAGCACAAAGCAAAACGCCTCTCAGAGATTCCCCTCTGAGAGGCGTTCATTCATCCACGATGACGGTCAGGCAATAGGCGCCGTGCTCGCCCCATGCTCATGCCTGCCCGCCGGCTTGACGATCGCCAGCGTGGCAATCAACCCGCACAACGCGGCAAACGACACCCATACGCCCGGCATCGCCTTGTTGCCGGTGGTGTGGATCAGCCACGTGGCAATCGCGGGAGTGAAGCCGCCGAAGATGGCCGTGGCCAAGCTGTATGCCAGCGAGAAGCCGGTGGTACGAACTTCCGGCGGCATGATCTCGGTGAGCGTGACGACCATCGCGCCGTTGTAGCTGCCATACAGGAAAGACAGCCACAGCAGCACGGTCAGCATGCGGGCGAACGACGGTGCGGCAACCAGCCACTGCATGGCCGGGTAGGCCGTCACCAGCATCAGCACGGTAAAGAGGATCAGCAGCGGGCGGCGGCCGACGCGGTCAGACACGGCGCCCATCACAGGCAGCCAGAAGAAGTTCGAGGCGCCCACGCACAGCGTGACGATCAGGCTGTCCATGTCGGACAGATGCAGCACGCTCTTGCCGAAGGTCGGCGTGTAGGCGGTGATCAGGTAGAACGACACCGTGGTCATCACGACCATCAGTGTGCCTGCGCCTACCAGGCGCCAGTTCTGGCCCATCGAGCGGAACACGGCGGCCAGGTCCGGGCGGTGCTTGCGCTTCTGGAACTCCTCCGTCTCTTGCAGCGAGCGGCGGATGATGAACAGGAACGGCACGATCAGGCAGCCGATCAGGAACGGCACGCGCCAGCCCCATGCGCTCATCTCAGACGGCGGCAGCAGGTACGACATCAACACGCCCAGCAGGGCGGCAAACATGACGGCCACTTGCTGGCTGGCCGATTGCCAGCTCACAAAGAAGCCCTTCTTGCCGGGGGTGGCGATTTCGGCCAGGTAGACCGACACACCGCCCAGCTCCACGCCGGCCGAGAATCCCTGCAGCAGCCGGCCGACCAGGACCAGCAGCGGCGCCGCCAGCCCGATGGTGGCGTAGCCAGGCACCAGTGCGATCAGCAGCGTGCCGCAGGCCATGAGCGCTAGCGTGACGATCAGGCCCGTGCGGCGGCCGTGACGGTCGATGTACGCGCCCAGGAAGATCGCGCCCAGCGGTCGCATCAGGAAGCCGGCGCCAAAGGTCACCAGCGACAGCATCAGCGAGAGGAACTCGTTGCCGGCGGGGAAGAAGGTGTCGGCGATGGCCTTGGCGTAATAGCCGTAGACCATGAAGTCGTACATCTCCAGGAAGTTACCGCTGACCACCCGGAAGATGGTGCGGGCCTTGGATTCGTTGGGGTTGGAGGTATGCATGAAGGGTCTCACTCAACAGCTTGGGTACAACGCGCGGGCGAGCCGGACAGCGAACTGCGGGCCGCCTCGTAAAAAGTGGTGATGTGGTACGGCGTGCTCGACGGCATGTCGGCGCGCAGGCGCTGGCCCGCGGGGTCGATTACCTCGTTCCAGCCGTGTGCGTGCAGGAAGCGTGCCGACCACGCCGGCAGCAGGCGCGCGAGCATGGCACCCTGCGTTTCGGTGCACAGCGCGAGGGCGCGGCCGTATTCAGTCTGTGCCCAGATGCGCTGGCTGGCATCGCGCATCGTGCCGTCCAGATTGAGTGACAGGCACACGCCCTGCGTCTCGGCATCCACGCCGTCGGCACAGGCCGCGTCCACCGCACGGGCGAGGCTCTCGGCCAGATGGCGGCCGGCTTCGGAGCGCGTAAAGACGTCGGCGTGTGCGCGCACGAGGTAAAACCATTCGAACTGGTGACCGGGCTCGATGCGGTTGTCGGTGCTAGCCTCGTCCACCGGCAACTCCGCGATGCTGCCCGTGCGGGTGTCGATGAAGCGCGCGAGGATGCCTTCGGCCAGCGTGCGCACGCCGGTCTCGGCCCAGGCGGGCGGTTCGTCCAGCGCGGCGGCGGCCAGGTAGGCCTCGGTCAGGTGCATCACCGGGTTCTGCGCGACACCGGCCAGCGTGGTGCTGAACGTGGCGTCCATGGATGCGACCGGCAGCGGTTTGGCCCCGGCGCGAGCAAAGCTGCGCACGATCACGTCGTGCGCGTCGTGCATCAGCGCGGCGGCACGCGGGTCTTCGCTCACGGCCAGCCAATGTGCAGCGGCAAACAGCACGAAGGCGTGCGTGTACAGATCCTTGGTGGTGTCGTGCGGGGCCAGCGCGCTGTCGATCGCAAACAGCCAGCCGCCGTGGATCGTGTCGCGAAAGCGCGTGTCCAGTGCATGGCACAGCGCGGCGGCGCGTTCGGCGCAGAGATTGCGGTGGCGCTTGGAGAGCTGCGTGGCGCGCGCGAAGGTATACAACTGCCGCGCACATGCCATCGCCCGGTACCGCGCGGTTGATGCCGGCACCAGCGCGCCGTTGTTGACGACGAGCGCCTCATAGCAGAGACCGGCCTGCGCGTTCCAGCCCGGGCCGAGCCACATGGGCAGCAGAACGTCGTCGTAATAGCGGTCGAATGATTCCAGGGCAGCCGCAATGTCAGCGGACAGTTCGGTGGCCGTATCGGGCAGCGGGGGCGAGGAGGATTGTGAAAGCATGTGCGCCGTGATGATCGTGGCGGGCGTCGACCCGTTTTAGCCCGGCCGATTGCTCGGATCTGTTCTGTTCACCATAGGCGACGTACATGCGTTGTACATGTGAACAGACCCGGGATTGTGCTCCAACTGGCTGCCCCGCGCCACGCGCAACCGGTCCAATCCCGGTCACGGCGCAGGGTTGTGGGTCCAATGAAAGGTTTTTTCCCGGATGCTGCCCGGGCGTGGGTTGTGCGAAGATGAATCATCCCTGGCTCACCCCCTGGTCTTGCCCCGATCCATGCACCGTCGCGACCTGCTCAAGCAGTTGGCCGCCGGGCTGCTTGCCCTGGCTCCTGGTTTGTCCCGCAGTGCCGCGCCCGGCTCCGCCGCTGGCGCCTCCGAGCCGTTTGACGAAGCGCGCCTGCTGGCGCGTGCACGGGCCTTGGCGGCGCGGCCATACCGGCCTCGCAGCACGCAGTTGCCCCCGCCACTGGCCGCACTCGGCTGGGACGGCTACCAATCCATCGGCTATCGCCGCGATCACGCCCTGTGGGCCGGGCAGCACCTGCCTTTTGAGGCCAAGTTCTTCCACCTGGGGCTGTTCTTCAAGTCGGCCGTGCAGATGCACGAGGTGGTCGACGGCCAAGCTCGCTTAATCGCCTACGACCCCACCATGTTCGATTACGGCAAGAGCGGGCTGGATCATCGGGCGCTGCCGGCCGATCTCGGTTTTGCCGGCTTTCGGCTGACCACCAAGGCAGACCCGACGCGTGATGTGGCTGCCTTCCTCGGTGCCAGCTATTTCCGAGCCGTCGGCGGGCAGTGGCAGTACGGCATGTCGGCGCGGGGGCTGGCGATTGATACCGGCTTGCCCCGCGCAGAAGAGTTTCCGGACTTCACCGAATTCTGGCTGGTGCGCCCCGCCGCCGACGCCGATACGTTGCGCGTCTATGCGTTGCTGGATTCCCCAAGCGTGGCGGGCATCTACCGTTTCGACATCCGCCCCGGCGACACGCTGGTGATGGATGTGGCCGTCACGCTTTACGTGCGCAAGCCGATCGAGCGCCTGGGTATCGCGCCGCTGACCAGCATGTTCCTTTACGGCGAGAACGACCGCGCCGACCGCGCTGGCGATCGCCACAGCGCCGCCCGCCGCTGGCGTGCATCGGACTGGCGCCCGGAAATTCATGATTCCGACGGCCTGGCTATCTGGCGCGGCTCGGGCGAGTGGGTCTGGCGGCCGCTGGCCAATCCGCCCATGCTGCGCAGTCAGCGCTTTGCCGACGACAGCCCGCGCGGCTTCGGCCTGCTGCAGCGCGATCGCAATCCCGATCATTACCAGGATGACGGCGTGTTCTACGAGAAGCGCCCAAGTGTGTGGGTGGAGCCCACGCATGACTGGGGTGAAGGCGCGGTGGAACTGGTGGAGCTTTCGGCCAACGATGAAACCTTCGACAACATCGTCGCGTTCTGGCGACCGGCCGTGGCGCCGCATGCGGGGCAGGAGCTGGCGTTTGGCTATCGGCTGACGTGGGGCGCGCAGCCTGCGGCGGCCTCGCCGCTCGCGCGGGTGGTAGCCACGCGCACGGGCATTGGCGGCGTGGTCGGGCAGCCGCGCAAATACTTCTCCTGGCGGTTTGTGGTGGACTTTGCCGGTGGGGAGTTGTCGCGGCTGGGGCGCAGCACGGCGGGGTCGACCGTGGAGCCTGTCATCCGAGCCTCGCGCGGGCGGGTCGAGATTGCATCGGCGCGGCCGCTGGCGAGCATCGACGGTGTGCGGGCGATGTTTGACGTGGTGCCGGATGCCAGCAACGCGCCGATCGAGTTGTTGCTGACGTTGCAGTCGGGGGAGCGGTTGCTGTCTGAGACTTGGGCGTATCAGTGGACGCCGCCGGTGGATCGGGCGGTTTGATTCTTTGGCTTGGTTGATTGATGCGCGTGGTGCGTCCCTTGTTTCATCCCCTGCCGGGGCTGACCTACTTTCTTTGTCTTGCCAAAGAAAGTAGGCAAAGAAAGGCGCGCCCGAGATGGCGACCCATCCCTTGAATTTATGTCGCGGGGAGGGAAGGGAGGCAAACTCGCTGCGCTCAGACAGGCCTCCCTTCTTTTTCCTCCCCGCAACAGAAATTCAAGGCGCCATCTAGGGCAGGGGACGGCCAAACCGTCGCTGCTTTTGGTTAGTCACGGGGCGATGTCTTGCTGAACTTCGCCGCCATTTCTGCCCAGCCTTCGGGGCCGAGCTTTTCCATCGTCGCGATATTCCGCTCGTAGATGTCCGCTGCATCGGGTACGGCTGCTGCGGCGCGGGCGATGCTGTCTTCGCGCAGCAGATGCAGGATGGGGACGGGCGCGCGATTGGTGGCGTTGGCGATGTCGTCTGGGGCGGCATCGGCGAAGACGAAATCGGGGTGGAAGCTTGCCAGTTGCAGCTCGCCTTCGTAGCCGGCCTTGGCGAGCACGGAGTCAGCGCGCTCCGTGAGCGAGTGGAAATCGAGGAAGTCAGCCAGGGCGGGGACGATCAGCAGCGTGGTGTCGATCTGTGCGGCGGGGGTGGCGTGCAGCAAATCGGCTTCGGCACGCAGGTGGTCGAGCACGTCGCCGTCCATCGTCGCGCGGCTGACGGCGTATCGAACCTGCTGTTTGACATGCACGGCCTTGGCGAAGGGGCACAGGTTCAGGCCGATGACGGCGTCTTCGAGCCAGCGCTGCACGCGCGCGACATGATGGGCTGCGTCATCCGCGTTCAGGGGCAGCGCATCGGCGGGCGGATCAAGCAGGACGAAATCAGGGGCGTGATTGGACACGGCGCATAGGAGGGATGAGATAGCGCGCAGTGTAGTCGATGGCCTGGGAGCGCTTCTTGCGACGGGATGGGTGTTGTGATTTGCAACGTCCGGCGTGCGCTGTTGATGTGCGCCGAGATCACTTCGGGTGCTTCGCGCGCCGCTTATGTGGTCAGTCCATTCCGTGTTTTTGTAAAAGAAGGAGCCCAACCATGATTGAACTGCGCCTGAAAACCGCCCTCGCCGTGGCCGCCACGTTTGCTGCGTCGGCTGCTTTCGCACAGATGACGCCGGCACCGCAGACTTCACCGCAGACCACCGGCACCGTGCAGACCGCCCCACAAGGTGGGCCGGCCACCTCGTCGTCTGACCCGCTGGTGCAGAAGCGCATTGACGACAAGGCCGCCAGCGACGAATACAAGGCCCGCAAGTCCGACGCCAAGGCCGCGTACAAGGAAGAGAAGAAGGCCGCCAAGGCCAACCGCAAGGCGGAGAAGAAGGAAGCCCGCGCCAAGCGCAAGGAAGCCATGAGCGAACAGGGCGGGCCTGCCCAGACGCCGGCCAGCGAAGGCAAGTAAGCCGCCGGCCGAACCATGAAAAAAAGGCGATCCGAGGGTCGCCTTTTTTCTGTCCGCTGATTTTGCCTTCAGTGCCCGCGCGTTGTCGGCAGGCGGACCTGCGCGACGGCCATTTCCCATTGGGCGATGCGATGCGCGGCTTCGTCGCGGCTGATGACGGGGTGGAATGTACGCGAGGCGCGCCATTGCTGGGCGACCTCGGCTTCGTCACGATAGAAGCCCGTGGCGATGCCGGCCAGATAGGCCGCACCCAGCGCCGTGGTTTCGATGATCTCCGGGCGCACCACCGGGATGCCGAGTAAATCGGCCTGGAACTGCAGCAGCAGATTGTTTGCCGAGGCACCGCCATCGACGCGCAGTTCCGAGATGGTAGAGACGGCATCGCGCGTCATGGCCTGCAGCAGGGCGGTGCTTTGGAAGGCGATGGATTCCAGCGCCGCGCGCGCGATGTGTCCGATGGTCGTGCCGCGTGACAGGCCGACGATGGCGCCTTGCGCGGTCGGGTCCCAGTACGGCGCACCGAGGCCCGTGAACGACGGTACGAACACCACGCCGCCGGAATCGGGCACCGAGGCGGCCAGGCCTTCGACGTCGGCCGAGCGCTGGATGGCGCGCAGGCCGTCGCGCAGCCACTGCACCACCGCGCCCCCAACGAACACGCTGCCTTCGAGCGCGTAGCTGCGTTTCGCGCCGCTCTGACAAGCCGCCGTGCTGATCAGGCCGTTGTGCGACTGGACAGCTTTGTCGCCCGTGTTGAGCAGCATGAAGCAGCCGGTGCCGTAGGTGTTCTTGGCCATGCCGGGTTTGAAGCAGGCCTGGCCAAATAGGGCCGATTGCTGGTCGCCTGCAATGCCGCCGATGGTGAGCGAGGCGCCAAGCCAGTCGGCATCGGTCTGCCCGAATTGATACGCGGATGGATGCACCTCGGGCAACAGGCTCGGGTGAATGTCGAGCGCGCGCATGAGGTCAGCGTCCCATTCGCCGGTGTGGATGTTCCACAGCATCGTGCGGGAGGCGTTCGACACGTCGGTCACATGGAGGCGGCCGCGCGTGAGTTGCCACACCAGCCAGCTGTCGATGGTGCCGAAGGCAAGTTCGCCGCGCGCGGCGCGCTCGCGGGCGCCATCCACGTGGTCGAGAATCCAGCGCAGCTTGGTGGCGGAAAAGTACGGGTCGATGATCAGGCCGGTACGTTTGCGCACCTCGTCTTCCAGGCCCTCGGCGCGCAGGCGCTCGCAGATGGATTCCGTGCGGCGGTCCTGCCAGACGATGGCGTTGAAGATCGGTTTGCCCGTGGCGCGCTCCCACACCATGGTCGTTTCGCGCTGGTTGGTGATGCCCAGCGCAGCCATGTCGGCGGCGGAGAGCTTCGCTTGTTCGAGTGCGGCGCGGCAGGTGGCGAGCTGACTGTTCCAGATGTCGAACGGGTCATGCTCGACCCAGCCGGGCTGCGGAAAATGCTGGGGAAACTCCTGCTGGGCGCTGGCGACGATCTGGCCGGCGCGGTTGAAGACGATAGCGCGTGAGCTGGACGTGCCCTGGTCGAGCGCGAGGAGGTATTCCATAAGGCAGAGACATTGAAGTGCCGGGGAAGATCACTCTACCCCGGCAATTGATGCAATGGTGATGCGAAAGCATAGCCCGCCGTTGGCAGGCGTGCGATGCAGATGATCCTGGTGCCGGATCACTCGTTATCTGGAACCTGTTCACGATCCGTAGCGAGCGGCCCGAGGTTGGCTTGAGAAGCGCAGCCGTACATGGGTACGGCGAGCATCGCGGGGCCAAGATCGGGCCGCGCCGTAGGATCGTGAGCGGGTTCAGCGCACCTTGCCTGCCTTCCAGGCTGCGAGCAGCTTGTCGTAGGCCACCGTCTCACCCTTCGGACGCTCGTTGTCGAGCTTCTTCCACGGGGCGTGTTCGGTCGACAGCCACTTCGACGGATCGCTTTCCGGATTCAGCTTCGGCGCGCAGTTCTTCATGCCGGCGCGCTGCAGGCGACCCATCACCTGGTCCATTTCCTTGGCCAGGTTGTCCATCGCGCCTTGCGGGGTCTTTTCGCCCGTGACGGCCGTGGCGACGTTCTTCCACCAGAGCTGGGCCAGCTTCGGATAGTCGGGCACGTTGTTGCCGGTCGGCGTCCAGGCCACGCGGGCCGGGCTGCGGTAGAACTCGATCAGGCCGCCGTACTTCGCTGCGTTCTTGGTGAAGTAGTCGCTGTGGATGTCGGAGTCACGAATGAACGTGAGGCCGGTGATCGACTTCTTGAGCGACACGGTCTTCGACGTGACGAACTGCGCGTACAGCCACGCGGCCGAGCGGCGCTCGAACGGGGTGGACTTGAAGAACGTCCACGAGCCGACGTCCTGGTAGCCGTTCTGCATGCCGTCCTTCCAGTACGGGCCGTGCGGCGACGGGGCCATGCGCCACTTCGGCGAACCGTCGGCGTTGACGACCGGGCCCGGCTTGGTCATCGGCGCGGTGAAGGCGCTGTACCAGAACACCTGCTGGGCGATGTGGCCTTGTGCGGGCACCGGGCCGGCTTCGTTGAAGGTCATGCCGGTGGCTTCGGGCGGCGCGTACTTCTTCATCCAGTCGATGTACTTGGTGAGGGCGTACACCGCGGCCGGGCTATTGGTGGCACCACCACGCGACATCGAGGCGCCCACCGGGGCGCAGCCTTCCACGCGAATACCCCATTCGTCGACCGGCAGGCCGTTCGGGATGCCCTTGTCGGCGGAGCCGGCCATCGACAGCCAGGCGTCGGTAAAGCGCCAGCCCAGCGACGGATCCTTCTTGCCGTAATCCATGTGGCCGTAGACGCGCTTGCCGTCCAGCTCCTTCACGTCGTTCGTGAAGAAGTTGGCGATGTCTTCATAGGCCGTCCAGTTGACGGGCACGCCCAGGTCGTAGCCGTACTTGGCCTTGAACTTGTCCTGCAGGTCCTTGCGGGCGAACCAGTCGGCGCGGAACCAGTACAGGTTGGCGAACTGCTGGTCCGGCAGCTGATACAGCTTGCCGTCAGACGCGGTGGTGAAGCTCGTGCCGATGAAGTCCTTCAGGTCCAGGCCCGGGTTGGTGAACTCCTTGCCTTCGCCGGCCATGTAGTCCGACAGCGGCATCACCACGCCATAGCGGTAGTGCGTGCCGATCAGGTCGGAGTCGGAGATCCAACCGTCATAGATGCTCTTGCCCGACTGCATCGAGGTCTGCAGTTTTTCGACGACATCGCCTTCCTGCATGATGTCGTGCTTGACCTTGATGCCGGTGATTTCTTCGAAGGCCTTGGCGAGCGTCTTCGATTCATACGCATGCGTGTCGAGCGTTTCCGACACGACGTGGATCTCGGTCACGCCCTTGGCCTTGAGCTTGGCTGCGGCGTCGATGAACCACTTCATTTCCGCCATCTGCTTGTCTTGCGACAGCGTGCTGGGCTGGAATTCGCTGCTGATCCACTTCTTGGCTTCGGCTTCGCCGGCATGGGCTGCGCCGACTGCCAGGGCGCTCGCCAGTGCAATGGCACTGATCTGAAGCGTCATGCGCCAGGATGTTTTCATTGGTATCTCCTCGTGCTTGTTGGCTTGTTGTTCTCCCCGCAGCGAAAACATCCGGCATTCCGACGCGGGGAGCGTGATGGAATGCCTGTGCCCGTACGTCAATTTGGGCGTGGAAGCATCAACGTGTGCCGATGCCTCCGGACTTGAAAATTCAAGTACATCGATGGCGCATCAGCCGCGCCACATCACGATCACCAGCACCACCATCGAGGCGATGAAGCCACCCCAGGCGCTCGTCTCTTCCGACGTAAGCCCAACCCACGCCAGGTTGATATAGGCCGCAGTCAGCAGGCCGATGAAGAGGCGGTCGCCGCGCGTGGTGGCAATGGGCAGGAAGCCCTTGCGTTCCACCGTGGGACGGACTACCTCCCACACCGTCATGCTGGCCAGCATCAAGGCGATGCAGCCGAAGAAGGTCGCCACTTCGGGCGTCCAGGCCATCCAACTGAACATATTCTTTTCTCCAACATTCGTTCCCGCGTTCGTGGAAACGTGATCAGGGCGAAGCACAGCGGTTCTGACGGTTCGGCGTGGCCGCAGACAGTACGTGTGGTACGGCAAGGCCGCGCCGGGCCGTCAGAATCGTCCTGATCGCGTTTACACGCGGCCCATCGCAAAGCCTTTTGCGATGTAGTTCCGCACAAACCAGATCACCAGCGCGCCGGGAATGATCGTCAGTACACCGGCCGCAGCCAGCACGCCCCAATCCATGCCCGAGGCCGACACCGTGCGCGTCATCACCGCGGTGATGGGTTTGGCATCGACGGACGTAAGCGTGCGCGCGAGCAGCAGCTCCACCCAGCTGAACATGAAGCAGAAGAACGCCGTCACGCCCACGCCGGCCTTGATGAGCGGCAGGAAGATCTTCAGGAAAAACTTGGGGAAGCTGTAGCCGTCGATGTAGGCCGTCTCGTCAATCTCGCGCGGGATGCCCGACATGAAGCCTTCGAGAATCCACACCGCCAGCGGCACGTTGAACAGCATGTGCGCCAGGGCCACGCCCAGGTGCGTGTCCATCAAGCCGACCGTCGAATACAGCTGGAAGAACGGCAGCAGGAACACCGCGGGCGGCGTCATGCGGTTCGTCAGCAGCCAGAAGAACATGTGCTTGTCGCCCAGGAAGCGGTAGCGCGAGAAGGCGTAGGCCGCCGGCAGCGCCACCACGGTCGAGAGCACCGTGTTCATCGTCACGTAGATGATGGAGTTGATGTAACCCCAGTACCACGACGGGTCCGTGAAGATGATCTTGTAGTTGTCGAACGTGACGAGCTTCGGCCAGATCGAGAAACCGGCGAGCGTCTCCTCGTTGGTCTTGAGCGACATGCTCAACATCCAGTACAGCGGCAGCACGGCAAACGCCACATACACCGCCAGCGTGATCGCGCGAGCAATCTTGCGCTTGTGCTCGTTGTTGTTCTGCTTAGGCATGGTCGTCTCCCACAGCCGTGCTGGCGCTGCCCATGCGCTGCATCCAGTTGTAGAGGACGAAGCAGAACAGCAGGATGATGAGGAAGTACACGATCGAGAATGCCGCCGCCGGGCCCAGGTCGAACTGGCCGACCGCCTTCTGCGTCAGGTACTGCGACAGGAACGTCGTGGCATTGCCAGGGCCGCCGCCGGTCAGCACGAACGGCTCGGTGTAGATCATGAAGCTGTCCATGAAGCGCAGCAGCACGCCGATCATCAGCACGCCGCGCATCTTCGGCAACTGGATGTAGCGGAACACGGCCAGGCGGCTGGCGCCGTCAATCTCGGCGGCCTGGTAGAACGCATCCGGAATCGAACGCAGGCCGGCATACGCCAGCAACGCCACCAGCGGCGTCCAGTGCCACACGTCCATGATCAGCACGGTGATCCACGCATCGAACGAGTGCGACGTGTAGTTGTAGTCGATCCCCATCTCGTTGAGCCAGTATCCGGCCAGGCCGATATCCGAGCGCCCGAAGATCTGCCAGATCGTGCCGACCACGTTCCAGGGAATCAGCAGCGGCATGGCGAGTACCACCAGTGCAGCCGAAGCCTTCCAGCCCTTGGACGGCATCGACAGCGCCAGGCCGATGCCCAACGGAATCTCCACGGCCAGCACACACAGCGAGAAAATCAGCTGGCGCGTGAGCGCGTCCTGCAGATCGCTGTCGCGCAGGATCTGGCGGAACCAGTCCACGCCCACGAAGACGTGCTGCTCGGGGCTGATGATGTCCTGCACCGAGTAGTTCACCACCGTCATCAGCGGCAGGATGGCGGAGAACGCCACGCACAGGAACACCGGTAGGATCAGGAACCACGCCTTGTTGTTGAGCGGCTTGTTCATCGGCCGATCCTCTCGTCATTGCTGTAGTACAGCGTCTGCGGCGCATCCAGGCGCAGCCACACGCGCGATTCGGTGATGCTCACTTCATTCGGCAGCTTTGCCTTGATGGGCAAGCCGCCGGCCTCGCTCAGGCTGGCCGTCAGCAACTGGTGCGTACCCAGTTGCTGCACCTGATGCACGTTGGCGGCCACGGTGCCGACTTCACCGGCCGCCGCCAGCTGCACGAATTCCGGGCGGATGCCGAGCTTGAGCGAACCGTTTGCGTTCTTGAGCGTGGCGAGCGTGTCGCCACCGACCGTCAGACGCTGATCGCCCAGGGCAATCACATCGCCGTCCACCGTCACCGGGTACAGGTTCATGCCCGGGCTTCCGATGAAGTACCCGACGAAGGTGTGGTCCGGCCGCTCGAACAGCGCTTCCGGGCCGCCTTGCTGCACGACCTTGCCTTCGGTCATGACCACCACCTCGTCGGCAAAGGTCAGCGCCTCCACCTGATCGTGTGTCACGTAGATCAGCGTGAGCTTGAGCTGGTGGTGAATCTTCTTGAGCTGGCGACGCAGTTGCCACTTCAGGTGCGGGTCGATGACGGTGAGCGGCTCGTCGAACAGGATGGCCGCCACGTCCTTGCGCACCAGGCCGCGGCCCAGGGAGATCTTCTGCTTGGCGTCGGCCGCCAGGCCCGAGGCGCGGCGTTTGAGCGCGTGCTGCAGTTCGAGAATCTCGGCCACTTCCTCCACGCGCTTCTTCACTTCGGCTTCCGGCGTCTTGCGGTTGCGCAGCGGGAAGGCGAGGTTGTCGAACACGGTCATCGTGTCGTAGATGACTGGGAACTGGAACACCTGCGCGATGTTGCGTTCGCGCGGCGTTGCGTGCGTGACGTCGCGATCGTCAAACAGCACCTGTCCTTCGGACGGCGTCAGCAGCCCGGAGATGATGTTCAGCAGCGTGGATTTGCCGCAGCCCGACGGGCCCAGCAATGCGTATGCACCGCCGTCGCGCCAGGTCATGTTCATCGGCTGCAGCGCGTAGTCGCTCAGGTTTTGCGGATTGGGCCGGTAGCTGTGCCCCAGGTTGCGGAATTCAATGCGTGCCATGTGCGCCTCCCTGCTTGGGCGCGCTCACCAGCTTGCCCGCATCGTCGAACAGGAACAGTTCGGCCGGATCGACAAACACGTCCAGCGCCGCGCCGAGTTCGAACTCGTGCACGCCGGGCAACTGCGCGACCAAGCCGATCGTGTCCGACTGGCCGGCAGCATGCGCGCGCACGTGCAGATAGGTCTCGGAGCCCGATAACTCGGCCAGTTCTACCGTGCCCGGCAGGGCAACTGCGCCGCCGTTGCGCGGCGTCAGGCGGATGTGGCTCGGACGCAGGCCGATGCGGCAGCGCGTGCCGGCCGCCATCGGCAGCGGGCGCGTCCACGCAACGTCAATGCCTTGCGGCAGCCGGATTTGGTTGCCCTCAACCACGGTGGCGTCCAGCACGTTCATCGGCGGGTCGTTGAAGATGGCCGCCGCGTTGACCGACACCGGCACTTCGTACATGTCGAGCGTCGGACCGTCCTGCAGCACGCGGCCTTCATGCATGACGACGGTGTGGCCGCCCAGCAGCAGTGCTTCCTGCGGCTCGGTGGTGGCATAGACGACGGTCGTGCCGCCGTCGGCAAAGAGCGATGCCAGCTCGGCACGTAGTTCTTCGCGCAGCTTGTAGTCGAGGTTGACGAGCGGTTCGTCCAGCAGCACCAGCGGTGCACGCTTGACGAGTGCCCGGGCCAGCGCACAACGCTGCTGCTGTCCGCCGGACAGCTCCGCCGGCAGGCGCTGCAGCAGGTGTTCGATGTGCAGCTTGGCGGCGACGGCACGCACACGCGTGTCGATCTCGCCCTTGTTGGTGCCCTGCAGGCGCAGCGGTGAGGCGATGTTGTCGTACACCGTCATCGCCGGGTAGTTGATAAATTGCTGGTACACCATCGCCAGGTTGCGATCGCGTACCCCCACGCCCGTCACGTCCTTGCCGTCGACCAGTACGCGACCGGTCGTCGGACGGTCCAACCCGGCCATGATGCGCATCAACGTGGTCTTGCCGGCCTGCGTCGGCCCCAGCAACACGTTGATGGCGCCGGGCGCCAGCCGCAGGCTGGTCGGGTACAGGTGCGTCTGCGCCCCGACCATGGCCGTAACCTGGTCCAGTTCCAGAATCAATTGATGTCTCCCGTCTTACTGCTTTGATTTCTTGATGTCTTGGCTCGTGCGCCCGGCCCGGTGCGTCAGGGCGCGCGTTCCGCAACTGGAGCGGTCTCGCCTTCGGGCAGATGCCGCGCCAGCCAGCCTTCCAGGCGGCTGCGGTCTGCATCGCTGGCGTGCAGGCCCAGCTTGGTCCGCCGCCACAGGATGTCTTGCGCCGTGCGGGCCCATTCGTGTTCGATCAGATAACGGATTTCGGCTTCGTACAGCCCGGGCGTCACTTCGGCGCCCAGCTCTTCCAGCCGCGTGGCGCCGGCCAGCATCGTGTTCAGGCGCGTGCCGTACTGGTGCGCATAGCGCATCGCAAGTTGGGTCGGCAGCCAAGGCAAACGTTTTTGCAGGCGCGTCACAAAATCGTCGAAGGTGTATTCGGCAACCAACTGCCCCGGCGCTTCCAGATCGCCGCCCGGCAGCGATGCGGTGGCCGTCCACGAAGGCTTGCCCGCAAGAGGCAAATGCGGGGCCAGGTGGTCCAGCGCTTCCTCGGCCAGCTTGCGGTAGGTGGTGATCTTGCCGCCCCACACGTTGACGAGCGGTGCGCTGGCGCCGTCGGCGCCGGTTTCGCATTCGACCAGGTAATCGCGCGTGATGGCCGAAGCGTTGGCGGCGCTGTCGTCCAGCAGCGGCCGCACACCCGAGTAGCTCCACACCACGTCGGCCGGTGTCAGTTGCTGGGTGAAATAGCGGCTGGCCATTTCGCACAGGTATTGGATTTCGCCCGCGTCAATGGCCACTTGGTCCACCGAGCCCTTGTATTCCAGATCCGTCGTGCCGATCAGCGTGAATTCGTTCTGGTACGGAATCGCAAACACGATCCGCCCGTCCGGGTTCTGGAAGATATAGGCGAACGGGTGGTTGAACATCCGCCGCACGACGATGTGGCTGCCCTTGATCAGGCGCAGGCCGCGCGTGCTCGGCAGGGCGTGCGCAGAGCGGGCGAACTCCGCTGCCCACGGCCCGGCTGCATTGACGATTGCCTTTGCGCGCACGGAGCGAATGCCCTCCGGGCCGGCCAGCGAGGCGTGCCAGCCATCGGCGCGGCGCTCGGCGTTCAGGCAGCGCGTGCGGGTGAAAATCTGCGCCCCGCGGTCCGCCGCGTCGCGGGCGTTGAGCACCACCAGGCGGGCGTCGTCCACCCAGCCGTCGGAATAGACGAAACCCCGCGTGTAGCCTGCCTTGAGCGGCTTACCTGCCGGGTGCTGCGCAAGCTTGATGGATTCCGAACCCGGCAGAAAGCGCCGGCGCGCCAGGTGGTCATAGAGGAAGAGGCCCGCGCGGATCATCCATGCCGGGCGTTGCGCCGCATCGTGCGGCATCACGAAACGCAGCGGCCACATGATGTGCGGCGCCATGCGCAGCAGCACCTCGCGCTCCTGCAGAGCCTTGCGCACCAGGCTGAATTCGTAATATTCGAGGTAGCGCAGCCCGCCGTGGATCAGCTTGGTTGAGGCCGAAGAGGTGTGCTGGGCCAGGTCGTCTTTTTCACACAAGACCACCGACAGGCCACGGCCCACGGCATCCCGCGCGATACCCACGCCGTTGATGCCGCCTCCGACCACCAGCAGATCACAGTCCAGATGCGACGCGTCAGTGAGTTGCATGGGTTGGAATCTGTTGATTTGCGCGTCTTTTCTTGCGAATAGTGACGCGTTGGCGGATAGTTTAGTGAAGGGCGAAAATAAAGCAACATAGGGAATCGCCTAATCCGCTCACATGTGTTCGTTTGTGTTCATTTCGTGATTTGATGCTTCCGCGACACCGCCAGATCCTCGAATACGTCCGCCAGCACGGCGATGCCTCCGTCGACGCGCTTGCTCGCGTGCTCGGCGTCACGACGCAAACCATTCGCCGCGATATTCGGCAGCTCGAAGACGAGCGCCTGCTCGCGCGCTACCACGGCGGCGTTGGCCTGCCATCGTCGGTCGAGAACATCGACTACGACCAGCGTCAGGTCCTGCACATCGACGCCAAGCGCCGCATCGCCGAAGTCGTCGCGCGCCATGTCGAGCCCGGCCGCTCGCTCATCATCAATATCGGAACGACCACCGAAGAAGTCTCCAAGGCGCTGGTCGGCCAGAGCGGACCGCGCGGCCTGCGCGTCATCACCAACAACCTGAACGTCGCGTCGATCCTCTCCGGCAGCCCGGATGCCGAAGTCATCGTCGCCGGCGGCCTCGTGCGCAACCGCGACCGCGGCATCGTTGGCGAGGCTACGATCGACTTCATGAAGCAGTTCCGCGTCGACATCGGCATCATCGGCGTCTCCAGCATCGACGAAGACGGCACGCTGCTCGACTACGATTACCGCGAGGTCCGCGTCGCCCAGGCCATCATCGAGCAGTCGCGCGAAGTCTGGCTCGTCGCCGATCACTCCAAGTTCGGCCGCCGCGCGGTCGTCCGCCTGGGCCATGTTTCCCAGATCGACAAGTTCTTCACTGACGTCCCGGTGCCCGAGCCGATGGCCGAAGTCTTCCGCGCCGCCGAGGTCGACGTGGTCGTCGCCAGCGAAACGCTCTGACGTTTGATCTGGCGCTCCTGCAGTCTTCGCCCCGTCGACTACAGTGAAATGACAAGGCGCGCACCTTGCGAGCCGCACTGTCATCCAGATTCGTCATACGGGGAGCATCGTGAGCAAGCACTCACATGCGGCAATCCTTTCGATCTTCGCGGGCATCGTCACCGAACACATCGCTGCTTTGCGCGATGCCCTCGCCAGGCTGGCTGCGCCCAGCCCAAGCGGCGAAGATCTTCACCAGTTTCGCGTCACTCTGCGCCGCCTGCGTTCGGCTTGGGTGACGTTCGCGCCGGTCCTGCCAACCAGCTTTGCCGCAGAGTGGATACCGCGCCTGCGTGCGCTCGCCGCTTCCACGGGTCCTGTGCGCGAATGGGATGTGTTGCTCTCCGATTGGCTTCCCGCTGCCCGGGAGTCGCTACTCGATAGTGACGAGGCAGGCCGGGCATGGCTGGACGAGGCGCTTACAAAGTCCCAAGGGGCGCGCAACCGTGCATGGGAGGAACTGCGTGCCGAGCTGGCGTCGCCAGATGTGTCGGAAGCGCTGCTTGAACTGGAGCAGGCGGTCGCTGCGTTTCATATAGAAGGTGAGCCCGAACGGCATCTCCGTTTCGCTCGTGCACAGGCCCGGGCGCTCAGAAAGAAGCTGATCCGTCGCGGGCGCCACCCCAGGCGGTTGTCTGCACCGCGGCTGCATCGTGCTCGCATCGCCGCCAAGCAATGGCGCTATCTATATGAAGCGTTCTACCCGGCGCTTGGCGCCAACGTAGCCAAGCGGTACCGGAGCCATTTGCGCAAACTGCAAGACGCCCTGGGCGAGGTACACGATGCGAGTGTCGCCCTTGATTGCGTTGCGGGCGTATTGGATGCGACGCCGCCGCTGTCTATAGTGAACGCCTTTCACAAGCGCGCCAGCAGCGCGCGGGGCCGGGCAGCCAAGGGTCTGCGATGGATGCGGTCCCACAAGGCGCCATAACCCTGGGGAAAGTGCAGAAAGACCCCGTAAAGAGAAAGGGCTTGCACTGTTCGGAAAACCCGCCTATAG
>NZ_JFZG01000009.1 GCF_000607165.1 Ralstonia pickettii
GTAAGCGGTCTTTTAAGGGCGCCCCTTGCGGCCGCCGGCGGTATCCGCTAGACGGTTGAGGGCTTGAGCCTCCAGGGCAGCAGAGCCTCGTAGTCGTCGGCGGTCTGTGCGTGTGGCAACGCCTTGAACAAGGCAACGAGATACTGATACGGATCGACGTCGTTGGCCTTGCAGGTTTCCACCAGCGAGTAAAGACTTGCGCTAGCGTTGGCACCGGCCACGGTGTCGCAGAAGAGGAAGTTTCTCCGTCCGATCACGAATGGCCTAATCGCGTTCTCGCAGGGATTGTTCGAGATCGGCCAGGTTCCGTTCTCGATGTAGCGCACGAGCTTTGGCCACTGCCCATGCAGGTAGTGCAGCGCCTTGCCGAACAGGCTTTGCGGCAGCACGGTATGCAGATGTTGCAGCAGCATCGTTTCGATCTCGGCCAGCAGCGGCTGGCTTTGTTCGGCGCGAACCTGCTGCCGTTGTTCCGGCTTCATCTTGAGCGTGTGGCTTTCGATGGCAAACAGCTTGCCGATGCGCTGCAGGAATCCGGTGACCGGGTGGTCGGGGCGCTTGTCCTTGGGCAAGGCTTGCTCCGCCTCGACCAGGTAGCGGCGCGCGTGTGCCCAGCATCCGAGATGCACCAACTGATAGGTGTTTGCGACGTCGTCGTATGGTGCATAGCCGTCGGTCATCAACACCGCCCCAGGCTTGATGCCGGCATAGAGAGCCGTAGCCTGCTTTGTCTCGCGTGTCGGGCTATAGGCAAACAACCGTACCGGCGGCCCTGTGCCATTCATCTGCGCCCATAGGAAGCTCTTTCTCTGGGCAGGCCTGCCGGGCTCCTTGAGCACCTGTACCGTTGTCTCGTCACCGTACACGACGTCTGCTTCCAGCAGATGGTCACGCAGCAGGTTGATGATTGGCTGCACCGCCTGGCCTACTCGCACTATGCTTGCGGCCAGGGTGCCGCGAGAGAGGTCCCCGCCGAAGCGATGCAGCAGCGCTGCCTGGCGGTACAGCGGCAGGCCATCCTGATACTTCGAGGTGATGCACCAGGCCAGCGCCGATTCGGTAAGGAGTCCCTTGGGAATAATGCGCGCCGGTGCCGGCGTCGTCTTGATGCCGCCGTCGCAGCATGGGCAGGCGTACTTGACCCGCTGGTGCTGGATCACGCGGACCTGCTGCGGCACGATGTCGAGCTGTTCGCTGACCTCGACGCCAATCTCGACCAGAGCCTGGCCATCGAGGGGGCAGACGCGTTCCGATTCGGGTAGTTCGTGACGAACCTCGACACGGGGCAGCGCCGGGTCGAGCGGCTTGCGGCCGCGCTTCTTGCGTTTGTGTCCGGCCACTTCGGTCTCGGGCGTACCTTCTTCTTCCTGCGCCGGCTGCGCGGCCGCCGTCGCCAAGGCCTCGGCCTCATTGAGGAACAAGTCCTTCTGCTCCGAGCCTCGCGCCTCGCTCTTTGCGGCGAACAGCTTACGCTGAAACGCCTTGAGCTGTTCCAAGAGCAGGTCTCGCTGGACCGTCATCACACGCAGTTCGCCCTTGATTGCCTCGCGTTCCGCGAGTATTGCCTTGAGCTCGCGCTCGGCGTCTCGCAACAGTTGCAGCTCGGCGGCGGTAACGGTGACGGGCGTGGATGGCATGGCGGGTTAGACCGCTGCCGCCAAACAGCGTTCACGCAGCGCGATGGTATTCTCGGTGCGGGTGCCGGCGCATCGCCTCGATGTCGATTCCCTCGAGCAGCCAGTGCAACTGTTCGACCGTCAGCGTAGCCACAGCCGCCTCGCGTGGCCAGGCAAACCGGTCCGCCTCCAATCGCTTCAACAATAGCCAGAAGCCGTTGCGATCCCACCCGAGAATCTTGATGCGATCGGCCCGCTGGTTACGGAACACAAATACAGCCGATGCAAACGGATCCAGCCCGAGCGTCTGCTCGACCAGCAGTGCCAGGCCGTTGATGTTCTTACGGAAGTCCACTGCGTCGCGATGCAGATACACCCGCAGCTCAGCGTCGAGCCGAAACATCAACGGTCTCCACTCAGTGCTTCGATCATTGCCTTTACGAGCCCAACGTCTCGCTCGCTGCATTCGAGCTCAAGTGATACACCGTTGGGCAGCTTTGCGCTCAAGAGCGCCAGCGGTTGCGCTTGCCGCGGTGGCGGATCGCCAGTCGCTGATGCCGCTTCGTGACGCGGCACCGCAACCTTTGCAAGTGTCTCGATTGGCCGCGAATCCTGAACCTCCTGGACAACCGGCACGAATGCCGGCAACGCACCTCGCGCCTGCACTGAATCTCGGTAGTCCCGAATCCATTTGCGCAACTGGTTAGCGTTGATACCGGCCTTGAGCGCCGTGCCCGAGACCGATGCTCCCGATTGAAGACAGAACTCAATCAGACGCCGCTTGGCCGCTGGCTCGTAGTCGCGCTTCCCATTGGAGCGGACTCGCACCGCCTGCAGCGGAAATAGGTCAATCTCGTCTTGGATCATGTTTGCGTCCGCAAAGTCTTTGCGGACGCTAGCCTGCCAACGTTCAGCCTTCAATACCAGACGTCGTCAATTGAGCGCTTACGAATCATCCGTTGCTACGAGCCGGACTTGCGCAGTTGCTCGCGCATCCCACCCTTGGCCTGGAGGTCGTCGCCCCGGCATTGCCTGCGGGCATCCCCGGCGAACTGCACGCGTTCGATGAGCGAGCCGATCTGCTCGTCATCGGGCTGGACGAGGCCGAGGGCCCGATCAACGCTGGTCAATTCGCTGCCCAATTGCGCGAGGCCATCGATGCCAGCGAGGCCAGCCGCGTGGTGCTGCTCGCCGCAAGCCTGTCTGCTGAAGAAGCGCACGTCGCCATGACGTGCGGTGTGGACGCCTACTGCGCCAAATCGCAATCGCCCGAAGTCTTGCTGGCCACGCTGCGGCTGGTGCTGGCCGGCGGCCAGTCGTATCCGGCGTTGATGCCGCGTGCGGCGAATGCAGTCATGCCGATGCTCTCGCTGGATGCATCGGAAGCGGCGCAGCGGCTGAATGTTTCGCTGCGACAGTACGAAGTGCTGGTGTTGCTGTCGCGCGGTCACTCCGTCAAGGGTGTCGGCCGCCTGCTGGGCATTTCGGAGGCCACCGTCAAGACGCACGCGTGCACGCTGTATCGACGCCTGAACGTGCGCAACAAGAGCGAAGCGGTGTACGCCGCCATGCGCCTGGGGATTCCACTGGAACTGCAGGGCGGGGCTGCCGCCACCATCAGCGCTGCATCTGCGCACACATCGGTCCAGGTGTCTGGAGATGCGCAAGACGCAGATGTGTTCGTGCAAACCGCTGCACGCACACCGACTCCGCTCCAGGCCGGCGCACCGGCCCGAGACGCGGTGATGGCGTCTTCATCCCCCCAGCCGGGAGCGTCCGAGCGGACCACCACATCGGTGACTGCTTCGGGCGCTGAACTGGGCGCCGAATCGCGCTGGGCCGCCATGACACGGGCCTTTGGGGGCGTGACGCCTGCCAAGCCGATGCGCGCCCCGGTGCGCACCGCCAACGGTACGGCCCGCCTCGGCTGACTCAGCCCGGTCAACTCTTCATGCAATGCGGATGGCGTGCGCCCGCACGCGCCGCCCACTGGACATGACAACAATGACAACCCACGAGCCAATCTCCTGGAGCCTGCCGGCCGAGCGCAACAGCGCGGCCGCGGCATGGCATCCTCGCCGCTGCGCGATTGCTGCCGCCACCGTTGTGGTGGTCGGCACGGTGCCGATGATCGCGCACGCCGCGACCGACGATGCTTCCAACGCGGCCACGCGCCGCTTGATCGATACGCAACTGACCGACGCCGCGGCCAAGGGCCCGGCCACGTTTGCATCCACGACCGTCATCGCCGGCGGTGATGGCGTGCCGGCGTCTCCGGCCAACACGCTCCTTGTTGCGCAACAGGCGGTGCCGCCTGCGGATTCATCCGTCACGACATCGCCCGCGTCAACCGCGCCGGCTGCCACGTCGCCGATGCCTGCTGTTGAGGCGGCGCCCCCGGCGCCACCATCTGCGCCGCCGTCGCCCACGGTGATCCTGCCGCCAGGCGCCCCCGCACCGGATACGGCTGCACAGGCGCCCGCCGTGCCTTCGGGCCCGAGCGCTCAAGGCCCCGGCGCACTCGAACCGCTGCCGGTGTCGCCAGAAGCGGCCAATGCAGCAGCGACCCACGCCGCCGGCAATGCGCCTGACAATGCGCCCGTCGGCCCGATGCCGACCGACCGCCAGGCCTTCCACGATGAGGTCATGCGCGAGTCGCGCGAGGGCGCTGCCACGTTGGCGCAAGAGCACCTGCGCCAGCACCCGGACTGGTTCAAGGAAAGCGAATCGTGGCACGTTGACCATGCCGCCGCCGCGCAGCGCATCCGCTGGGGGCGTCAGCAGTTGAAGGTCATCAACGGGCCGGAACGCTTCGTCATCATCGATCAGGCTGTGGCCGAGATCGAGGCGCTGCTCAAGAAGGTGCCCGATACGCCGGAAAACGCAGAGTTCCGCCAGCAGATCGTGGCGGACGAAGTGGTGGCACTGGCTTCGCGCGGGCGCATGAAAGATGCCGTCAAGCGCTACGAAGCCATGTCGCAGACGGGCAAGGTGCCCGCCTACACGCGCGTGGCCGCGGGGGATGCCTATGCGTATCTCGATACGCCCGACAAGGCCGCAGATGCCTACGCCCGCGCGCTCAAGGATGCCAGCCCTGGCGAGATCGAAACCGGCGACGTTCAGGAAGGCCTGTTCTACGCCATGCTCGACACCGGGCGTTTTGAAGAGGCTCGCGCGCTGCTCGACAAGATGAAGGCCGACAACCCGGAATACGTGCGCCTGGCGCCCGAAGCCGGTACGCCCAATCCCGATTACTCGCGCATCAAACGTCTGGAAGCGCAGTACCTGATCCTGACGGGCCGCACGCACCAGGGCATTGCCGAGCTGGACAAGTGGCGCCACGAAGCACCGTTCGCCGCATCGCTCGTCAGCGCACGTGCCGACGGCGCGATGGTGCAGACCGAGCCGTATCGCTCGCGCGACATGTACAAGACCGCGCTGGCCGAGCACCCGGATGACCTGAGCGTGGTAGCCGGCTATGGCCGTGCATCGCTGGCAGTGGACGACCTGAAGACCGCCAAGGATGTCGCCAACGGGCTGGACGAGCGCTTTCCGGAGAACGGCTCGGTGCGTGCGCTGCGCAGGGATCTGGACGTCTATCAGAGCCCGCAGCTCATCATTCAGTCAACGGCGGACAAGGGCAATTCGGCGTTCGCCAACAACGAGTACGGTATCGACACCAAGGCCTACAGCGGCCCGTTTGCCGATCACTATCGACTGTTCTTCCACAACTTTGCCGGCCGCGCGCAGTTTGACGGCGCATCGCAGAGCCGTGTGCGCAACGGCGCGGGCCTGCAGTGGTTCGACACCGGCGTCGAGGTGAACGGCGAGGTGCACCAATCGGTTGGCGCGGTGGGCAAGACCGGCGGCACCCTGGATGCAGCGTGGATTCCGAGCGACCACTGGAAGGTGTCGGGCATGGTCACCAACGACGACCTGGAAGTGCCCTACAAGGCGTACCAGGTGGGCGTGACCGGCAAGACCGTCAGCGGCAACGTGCGCTACACCTGGGACGAAACGCGCTACGCCTCGCTCACGTATGGCGTGTCGCGCTACACCGACGACAACCTGCGCCAGCGCGTGGGAGCCAACTTCTATCAGCAGGTGTTCACCTCGCCGCGGCACACCATCGGCGTGCTGTTCGGGGCCGATACCAGCCGCAACACGATGACGGGCCTGAACTACTTCAGCCCATCGCGCGACTACAGCGGCCAGGCCACGGCCATCTGGTCGTGGACGCCCTGGCGCTACGCCGACAAGTCGTTCACGCAGCGCGTGTACCTGACCGGCGGCATGTACAACCAGCAGTCGTTCGGCAGCAGCCCGATGTACGAAGCGCGGCTGGAGCACGTGTGGCAAATCAATCGCAAGACGCAGGTGTCTTACGGCATCGGCTTTGGTCGCCATAGCTATGACGGCCAGCCTGAGAACCGCAAGTTCCTGTACCTGAACCTCAACATTCCGCTGTGATGCCCATGCAAGCTCTCCGACAACCGTCATTGCGACGATTCTTCGCCTGGATGGCACCGAGACTGGCGCTGGCCCTGACGTTGGCTTTCCTTGCTGCCGTTCGGCCTGCCGCCGCCGTTCAGGTGGACTTCCTGCCCAAGCCCGATCCGGACGATGGCAAGACGTTCCGCGTGCTGTGCTTTCACGACATCCGCGACAACCTGCGCGCCAGCTTCGAGACGTTGCCCGATGGGTTTGCCGTCGACACCAAGATGCTGACGAACATGTTCAGTTGGATCCAGGCCAACGGCTACCACCCGGTCACGCTCGCGCAGATCGACGAGGCGCGCCATGGCGGCAAGCCGCTGCCCAAGCGCCCGCTCCTGCTGACGTTCGATGACGGCTATGAAAGTCACTACACAAAGGTCTTCCCGCTGCTCAAGCAGTTCCGCTTTCCGGCGGTGTTCGGGCTGGTAACGGAGTGGACCAACGCACCCCAGGGATCGAAGGTCAAGCTGTCGGACAAGCAGATCGTGCCGCGGGACTTCTTCATGAACTGGAACCAGATCCGCGAGATGCAGGCCTCCGGCCTGGCAGAGTTCGCCACCCACACGGCAGATATGCACCACGGCGCGCTGGGCAACCCCCAGGGTAACGAGATGCCGGCGGCGACCACGCATGAATATCTGCGCAATCTGGGCCGCTATGAGACCGATGACGAATACCGCAAGCGTGTGCATGATGACCTGCAGCGCAGCATCGACCTGATCCAGAAGAACACGGGTACCAAGGTGCAGACGGTGGTGTGGCCGTATGGCGCCCACAACCTGATGGCTGACCAGGAGGCCGCCAACGTGGGCCTGAAGTACATGCTCACGCTGGAGCCGGGTCCGAACACGCCGGACGTGCCGCTCACCGCCATCCGCCGAAGCCTGATGGGCTACGACACCAACACCGGCGATCTGGAGCGTTCGCTGCGCGAGCCCGTGACTCATCACGGCGAGATCAACCCCGTGCAGCGCGTGGTGCAGGTTGACATGGATTACATCTACGACCCGGACCCGAAGCAGCAGGAAGCGAACCTCGGCAAGCTGATCGACCGCATCAAGGACTTGGCGCCGCGTGTGGTCTACCTGCAGGCCTTCGCCGATCCGAAGGGCAACGGCGCCGTGGACGCTGTGTACTTCCCGAACCGGCACATGCCGATGCGTGCGGACCTGTTCTCGCGCGTGTCGTGGCAGTTGAAGACGCGAGCAAAGGTGGAGGTGTACGCCTGGCTGCCGATGCTGTCGTACAAGCTGCCGGCCAACAACCCGGCCGCCACGCACCTGGTGCAGTCGTTGCCGGGCGCGCCGCAGAAGCCGGGCACCGTCAAGCCGCCGCGACTGTCGCCGTTCGATCCGCAGGCACGCCAGATGATCCGCGACATCTATGAGGACCTGGCCAAGAACTCGATCATCGACGGCGTGCTCTTCCACGACGACGGCGTGCTCGACGACTACGAAGATGCCAGCCCCGCCGCGCTCAAGGCCTACGAGGCCATGGGCCTGCCCGGCGATATCAACAAGATCCGCCAGTCGCCGGAGTTGATGCAGAAGTGGTCGAAGGCCAAGACCGCTGCGCTGATCTCGTTCTCGAAAGAGCTGATCGCGGTGGCGCAGGGCTATCAGAACGGCCGCGACATGCTGACCGCGCGCAACATCTTTTCGGGGCCGGTGCTTGATCCGAAGGCCGAGGCCTGGACGGCGCAGAACTATGACGACTTCCTGGAGGCGTACGACTACGTGGCGCTCGAAGCCATGCCGTACATGGAGGAAGCCAAGGACCCGAAGGATTGGATGAAGAAGCTGACCGCCGCCGTGGCCAAACACAAGGGTGGGCTGAAGAAGACCATCTTCGAGCTGCAGGCGGTGGACTGGCGCAATCAGGACAAGCCGATCCCGACGACCGAACTGCGTGACCAGATGCGCGCGCTGCGCTCGGCAGGGGCTCTGAATTACGGCTACTACCCGGATGATTTCATTGCCGGCCGGCCCGATACCGAGGTGCTGCGTGATGTGATGTCGCTCAAGACGTATATCGAGACGCGCAAGCCGCCCGGCGGCAATACGCGCAGCGTCGAGAAGCTCGACAGCAGTGCTGCCCCGCAGAGCCAGCCGCCGAAGGCCAGCGCGACGGGCGCAGACAAGCAGCCCGGGACGACCGAAGCGGCAGCGCCGTCCCACACCAACAAGGCGGGAGGCTGACATGGTGGACGCACTCGCCGCTAAGCGCTGGATCTCGGGCTTTGTCTTTTACTACCCGTTCTTCATGTCGTATTTCTGGATGATCGGCGGGCTGCTGCATTACTTCCTGCTCGAGCGGGGCACGCAGAACGTGCGGCATCCGCTGGCACTCCTGGGGGTGAAGAGCTATCCCAAGGTGTCGATCATCGTGCCCTGCTACAACGAAGAGGCCAATGTGCGCGAGGTGATCAGCCACCTCGCACGCATGCGGTATCCGAACTACGACATCATCGCCGTGAACGACGGCAGTTCTGACCGCACCGGTGAACGCCTGAACGAACTGGCGGCGGAATACCCGCAACTCGTGGTGATCCACCAGTCGTCCAACCAGGGCAAGGCGATTGGCCTCACCACCGCGGCGCAGGTGACCGACGCCGAGTACCTGATGTGCATCGATGGCGATTCGATCCTGGATGTGGATGCGATTGCCTGGATGATCCGCCACCTGATGGAGAACCCGACCATTGGCGCGGTGACGGGCAACCCGCGCATCCGCACGCGCTCGACCTTGCTGGGGCGCATGCAGGTGGGCGAGTTCTCGTCGATCGTGGGGCTCATCAAGCGCACGCAGCAGGTCTATGGCCGGCTGCTGACGGTGTCGGGCGTGGTCGTGATGTTCCGCAAGCACGCCATTGAAGATGTCGGCTACTGGAGCAACGACATGCTCACCGAAGACATCGACATCAGCTGGAAGCTGCAGGTGGGCGGCTGGATGATCCGTTACGAGCCGCGCGCGCTGTCATGGATCCTGATGCCCGAGACCTTCCGCGGCCTGTACAAGCAGCGCCTGCGCTGGGCCAAGGGCGGCATCCAGGCGCTGATCAAGTACGCGCCGGCCATGGTGAGCCTACGGCAATCGATGATGTGGCCGATCTTCTTCGAGTACGCACTGTCGGTCGTGTGGGCGTACAACATGCTGATCGTCATCACGTGGTCGGTGCTCGGCTTCTTCATCACCCTGCCACCCGAATGGCGCATGGAAGCCTTCCCGCGCTGGCACGGCACGCTGCTTTTCATCACATGCGTGCTGCAGTTGCTGATCGGCTGCTTTATTGATCGCCGCTACGACGACAACATCCTGCGCTACTTCATCGACACTGTCTGGTATCCGGTTGCGTTCTGGATCCTGAACCTTGTCACCACGGTGGTCGGCTTTCCGGCCGTCGCCTTCCAGCGTACGCGTGCCCGTGCCCGCTGGACCAGCCCTGACCGGGGCATCCAACAACAACAGGGGAATTCGCCATGACCATGCTTGTCATTGATGTTTCGCGAAACTCGATCCGACAGTCGTTCTCAGACAAGGGTGTCGTCGGCACCTTGCACCACGTGCTTTGGTTCCGCATCTTCCGGCCGGTGCTCGTGATTTCGATCTGGGGCCTGCTGGGCCTGTATGTGGGGTACTCCATCAGCAGCGTGGGCCCCAGCGGCCTGCCATTCGAGCAATTGCGCATGTACGGCAACATCATCGCCGGCATGGGCGGGGTGCTCGTGGTGTGGATGATCCTGTCGCGGTTGGACCGCGCCATTCGCCGCAAGCTTGTACGTGCGCCGGCGGTGCCCGCTCCATCCGTCGGGGCTTCCGCCCGCGCGTCGCGGGGGGCGTTGCATGGGCAGCAGCAACCGGCCTGGCAGCGTCCGCGCAACACGCGCCTGCTGGTGGTCGACCACGACGATGACGGCGATATCACCCACGTGCGCTCGTGGCAGGAGTGGGCGGGTCGCCCGGCACCTGCCGGCACCGCCACACCGCCCACGCCGTTCATCCGCAGCCCCGAATACGACCCGGAAGAGCCGGTACTGGGCATGCGCCCCGTCAGCGAGGCGATCGTGCTGGAGAACCTCGACCGCGAAGAGCCTTCGCTGGCACGCGTTGATGCACCTGCACAGCAACCGCGCGACGTGGTGAAGGCCGTGGATGCGGTGACGGCCGATGCCGCCGGCTTTCATCGCTTTGGCTATCGCGGCCGTCTGGGCCGTAACGATTGGGTCGAGCCGCAATCGGCCCAATCGCCAGCCCAGACGTACGCGATGCGGCCCGGTATGGCCCGCCATTACGGCAGCGTGACCGCCGTGGTGCATGGCCGTGCTGCAGTGCACGCAGCGGACCGAGCCACCGAACGCCATCGCGCGCTGCATGCATTTGGTGCGCATGCACAACTGGATGATCCGTACGCGCGACTCCAACGCGTCGAACGCATTGACCCGCTGCACGGCTTCGGCCGCCGTGCCAACATCGTCGACGACGACCTGTAAGGTCGCCCCCCAGCGCAGCACTCAGCGCCCCGGTGATGTGAGTCACCGGGGCGCGTTCTTTTGGGCAATTGATTTAGCGCAAACGGAGGAGGACGGACTTTTCTGTGATGCGCAATCGTTGCCGCCGGTGCGCAATACAGCACGGCAAACGGTTGATGCACCGTCATCGCCCATGCGGCCGCAGGCGCCGACGGAAGAAGGATGGAATTGCCCTCTTGAATGCCGCTGCGAGGGTGCCTATGCTGGCTTCTCCTGCAAGCCCAGCTGCTCTCTCCCGGTGTTCTTGGTGGCTCTTGCAGTGCTCATGGTGTCAGTGAAAACCAAGCCCACCCACCGTCACGCATGCCGTGGCCAACAGACAAGCTGGAGCCAACTGTGCTGAGTCCCCATGAATTTGCCGTCCTGCTTCTCGTCAACGACGGCGCCGAATCCGACGACCTGGATCGCGCCGATGTCGAAGCGCTCATCGAGCGACAGCTCGTGACGCTGGAACGCCGTGGCCCCGACCACAGCTATGCCCGGGTAACCCTCCAGGGCTACGTTTTGCTCAAGGCTTCCGGACACGTTCGCACCAGCGGCCGCCGTTCGATGGCCGCGTCTCACTAGACGATCCTTCCTCATTGCAGTGCAGCAAGTCGTTGCCTGGGCGCAAAGTCCAGGACGGCGAGTGATGTGCCTGCGATCGATACAGACAGAAACGCGCTGTTCGTGGCCCAAGCGCACCCGATGCGAGCTTGGCTACTTCCAGTACGGAGGATCGACGTACTGCATGTTTTTCCAGCCCGGTGTGGTGGATGCCTTCGTCATTCAGCCGCCGTTCTCGCACGACACGCCACCAGTGCGCGTCAACGCCGCACTGGCGCGTGCCCGATAGCGGCGTTGATCAAGCGTCGACCTCTGCCAGTGCCTTGAGACCCACCGACAGCATCGCCAGATCAGCCGAGCCGGCCGCGACCTGATCGGCAATCACGCGGTTGTAGCGCGCCAGCGCCTCCTGTCGCGTGCCGCGCCATGTGTCGATGAGGGCATCCGCGCTCGTGCCGGGCGCCGCATCCTGCAAGACGGATTGCGTGAGCCGCCGCCGCAGTTGCCCCAGTTCTTCGAGCAGCGTTGCGCGCGCCAGCATCTGCCAATGCGTTTGCGTCGGCAGGCCGAGGATGCCGCCTTGCAGCCACCCGTAACCCAGCGGTTGGTCGAGGGCAAAGTACACGCGTGCGGCGAGCCGTGCATCGCAGCCGCCGGCGGTCGCAACCTCGGCGATATCGAGCAATGACACACGCGCCGGCACGCCAGTTGCCACGCGCGCCAGTGCTTCCGGCACGCCGGCATCGGTAAAGACCTGCAGCTGCTGCACCGCAGCTTGCGCAGATTCCTCAGGCTGCAGCGCGTCAATCTCGGGTGCGAGCGCATCGACCGCAGACCTGAAGTGCTCGACTGCGGTTGGTACATCCGCCACGCGCCGCCGCAGGAACCACAACGTCGCGCGCTCATGCAACTGCGCGAGCGCCGTGAACAGGGCAGTTTGCGTTTCGTGCGGCACCTGGGCGTCCAGGGCATCGACTTGTTGCCAGAGCGCGTCGAGCCGGTAGACCGCGCGTGCGACGAGGCTTGCCCACACCACGGCAAGCGGCTCTGCGCCGGTTTCTTCGGCCATCCGGTGCACGAAGGTCACGCCGGCCCGGTTGACGAGCGCGTTGGCGTGCATCGTCGCCAGAATCTCGCGACGCAGCGTGTGCCGGGGGATCGATGTAGCGCAACGCGTGTGCAGCGGCTGCGGAAAATAGTCCGGCAGACCGTCGGCCACGAAAGGCTGGTCGGGCAGATCGCTGCCCAGCAGCACGTCGTACAGCCACATCTTGCTGTAGGCCATCAGCACGGCGCGTTCGGGTGTGGTCAGGCCGCCGCCGCTTGCCCGGCGAGCGTCGATCTCTTCATCGGCAGGTAGGAACTCGATTGCGCGATTCAGGCGCCCGCCGCGCTCCAGATACCGCATCAGCCGCGCCTCGGGGTCGAGCCACAGCGCCGTGCGCGTGCGCGCAAGTGACAGCGCCTGCGTCTGGAAGTAGTTGTCGCGCAGCACCAGTTCGCCCACCTCGTCGGTCATCTCGGCCAGCAGCGTGTTGCGCTGCTTGAGTGTCATCTCGCCGTCGGTCACGACCAGCCCCAGCAGGATCTTGATGTTGACCTCGTGGTCGGAGCAATCCACGCCGGCGGAGTTGTCGATGGCATCGGTGTTGATGCGCCCGCCATGCTGCGCGTACTCGATGCGGCCGAGCTGCGTGCAGCCCAGGTTGCCGCCCTCGGCCACGACCTTGCAGCGCAGCTCGGCGCCGTTCACGCGCAGGCCATCGTTGGCCCGGTCGCCCACCTGTGCATGCGTTTCGGTGCTGGCCTTGATGTAGGTGCCAATGCCGCCGTTGTAGAGCAGATCAGCAGGTGCCTTGAGGATGGCGTGCAGCAGGTCGTTCGGCGCCATCTCGGTGGCCGTCACATCCAGCATGGCGCGCACCTCCGGCGTGAGCGCGATCGACTTGACCGTGCGCGGGAATATGCCGCCGCCGGGGCTGATCAGTGCCCGGTCGTAATCGGCCCAGCTTGAACGCGGCAGGTTGAACAGGCGCTCGCGCTCGGCAAAGCTCGTGGCCGCATCGGGCGACGGGTCGAGAAAAATGTGCCGATGGTCAAACGCCGCGAGCAGGCGGATATGGCGCGAGAGCAGCATGCCGTTGCCGAACACATCGCCCGACATGTCGCCCACGCCCACGACGGTGAAGTCCTGCGTCTGCGTATCGACACCCATCTCGCTGAAGTGACGCTTGACCGATTCCCATGCGCCACGCGCGGTGATGGCCATCTTCTTGTGGTCGTAGCCCACCGAGCCGCCCGAAGCGAAGGCGTCGCCGAGCCAGAAGCCGTATTCGGCCGAGATGGCGTTGGCGTAGTCGGAGAACGTGGCCGTGCCCTTGTCGGCGGCAACGACCAGGTAGGGATCGTCTTCGTCATAGCGCACGACGTCGCGCGGCGGCACGACGCGGCCGTCGACGTAGTTGTCGGTCAGGTCGAGCAGCCCGCGCAGGAAGGTCTGGTAGCACGCCACGCCTTCGGCCAGATACGCGTCACGGTCGCTGGCCGGCGGCGGTTGCTTGACGACAAAGCCGCCCTTGGAGCCCACCGGCACGATGACGGTGTTCTTGACCATTTGCGCCTTGACCAAGCCGAGCACCTCGGTTCGGAAGTCTTCGCGCCGGTCAGACCAGCGCAAACCACCCCGCGCAACCTTGCCGCCGCGCAGGTGCACGCCTTCTACGCGCGGCGAATACACCCAGATCTCGAACATCGGCTTGGGCTCGGGCAGGCCCGGCACGCGCGCTGGGTCGAACTTGAACGACAGATAGGGCTTGGGCTGCCCCTGTCCGGCGTCCGGCAGGCTCTGAAAATAGTTCGTGCGCAACGTGGCTTCCACCACGCCCAGGAACTGCCGCAGGATGCGGTCTTCATCCAGGTTGGGCACGTCTTCGAGCGCCTCGTCGATCTGCTTGCGCAGCGTTTCGCTCGCGCGCGAACGTTCGGCCTCGGCAAGGGCAGGGTCGAATCGCACCAGGAACAGCCGCACCAGCGCCCGTGCAATCGACGGGTTGCCGTTCAGCGCGCTTTCCATATACGTATTGCTGAAGGTCGAACCGATCTGGCGGATGTAGCGCGCGTATGCACGCAGGATGCGGACCTCGCGCCAGGTCAGGCCGGCCTGCAGCACGAGGCGGTTGAGATCATCGTTTTCCAGCTCGCCGCTCCAAATGCGCGCGAAGGCGTCTTCAAAGCGTGCGCGGGCTTCGTCCAGATTGACTTCGCTGCCGTCGATGGTCTCCATGCCGAAGTCGTGCATCCAAATGGGGGCGGTATCGGCAGGTTCGATGCAGTAGGGGCGCTCTTCGTTGACGCGCACGCCCAAGTGTTCAAGCATCGGCAGGCTGTGCGACAGCGATGTTGGCTGGCCGGCGCGGTAGATCTTGAAACGCAGCGCGCCGGGTGGCGCTTCGAGCGGCCGGTAGAGCTGCATGGTCAGCACGTTGTCCGCGGCATTGGCGCCGAGCAGCGGCTCCATCAGTTCGATGTCGCGCACGGCAAGGCGTGCGGCGTAGTCCTCGCGGAAGCCCGCGGGAAACGCGCCGGCATAGCGGCGCAGCAGGCGATTGCCGCGCTCTTCGCCGCCGCGTTCGAGCAGCGCGTCGGCCAGGTCGTCCTGCCAGCGCCGGGCGGCCTGCACGATGCGGTCTTCGAGTTCGGCCACGTCCACGTCGGGCACGTTGCCTGGCTGCGTACGCACGGTGATGTGGATGCGCGCCAGCATCGATTCCGACAGCAATGGCGTGAACTCCACTGCGGTGCCGTGATACGCCGCCTGCAGCAGACCCTGGATGCGCACGCGCAGGTCCGTGTTGAACTTCTCGCGCGGCACGAACACGAGGCACGACACGAAGCGGTCAAACGGATCACGGCGAACGAACAGGCGCGTGCGCTGGCGCTCCTGCAACCGCAGGATGCCGAGTGCGATGTCGTGCAACGCTTCGGCGTCCATCTGGAACAACTCGTCGCGCGGGTATTGCTCCAGGATCGTGACGAGCGTCTTGGCCAGATGCCCGTCGGGAAGGAAGCCCGTGCGTCGGATGACGTCGGCCACCTTGCGGCGCACCAGCGGAATGTCTTCAGCCGGCACCATGTAGACGTTCGACGTGTACATCCCCAGGAAACGCCGCTGCCCACAGACACGGCCCTCGGCGTCAAACAGTTTGATGCCGATGTAGTCGAGATACCCGGGCCGGTGCACGGTGGCCCGCGAGTTGGCCTTGGTGAGGAAGATGGGCTCGGGTGCGTCGATGAACTTGGCCGCGCCCGGTGCCAGGCGCGTCGTGTCCGGCGTGGAGGTGTCGCGCAGCGCTTCACGCAGCACGCCCAGGCCGGTGCCTGGTATGCCGCGCAGGTAATGGCCATCGTCTTGCGTGATCAGTTCGTAATCACGGTAGCCAAGGAAGGTGAAATGCCGCTCGATCATCCAGGTGAGGAAGGCCTGCGTTTCGGCGATCTCGGCACGTTCCACGTCACCGGTGGAGGGCTGCGCGGCGCGTACGGCCAGCGCATCGATGGCGGCCTGGGCGGCCGTTTGCATGGGCTTCCAGTCTTCCACCGTGGCACGCACGTCGCCAAGTACACGCATGAGGCCGTCGTGCAAAGCCTGCAGGCGGTCCGGTTCGGAGAACCGATCGACCTCGATGTGGATGGTCGACTCGAAGCGGGCAACGCCGTGGGTTTCCCTGTCCGCATCGGCGGGTGTATCGGGCATGTCGCCCGCAAGGGCCGCCGGGCGCTGGACACCGCCACCAGCCGAGACCGCCACGCGCATGCCTGCGCCATCGCGCTGTACGCGGTAGACCGGATGGAAGGCGGAATGCAGCGCCAGCCCTTGCCGGTTGATCTCCATGGTCACGGAGTCGAACAGGAACGGCATGTCGTCGTTGACGATTTCAACGACCGTGTGACCGCAGTACCAGCCGTGCTGTTCGAGGCTCGGGTTGTAGACCCGTACGCGCGGTTGGCCCGACACGAATTTCTGGCCCAGTTGCCAGTGCGCCATCGCCGCGCCGTAGAGGTCGGCAACGCTGCGCGAGATCACGTCTTCGGGGTCTGCCAGGCCGTAGTAATGCCGCAGGAACGGCTCGAACAGGTCGGCAATATCGGGCGCACGTTCGCGCGCCAGGGCCACTGCATCCGCCATGTGCTGGCGGACCTTGTCTTCGTGCTGGGCAGGCATGAGGCGGCTCCCGAAGAAGGGCTGCCTCATGCTACGCCGCGTGCCCATGGCTGGCAATCAGCGTGCGCGGCGCGCGGCTTTTCAGATGCCGCTGTGTGCAGTGCAGCGAGAGAACAGGTGGTTCACTCGCTACTTGCCGCGCGCATCAGCGATGCGTCATCCAGCCTTTACGACGTTGATGCGCAGGGCCGGCTCACCCGCCGCGATGGCCAGCAGGCGGTCCACATTCGGGTGGGCGCCGGGGCGGTTGCGTGCATCGATGGTGTGCTCGGCAAACACGGCCAGGCCGTGCTCGGCGGCCTTGGCGTCGAGCTGCCCGAACGTCTGCTGCAGGTAGTGATACACCGCCACCGAACCTTGCTTGCCCGGCTTGTTTTCGATATCGGCCACCACTGCGCCCTGGCCGTCGACCAGATCGATGCGTTCGATGCCGTCAATGGCGGGCAGTTGGGCGAGGTTGTCCTTGAATACGCTGGTCGGTTGAATCACTGCGGTTGCTCCGTTGGTTGATCAGGCGGGCCGTATGTTAACGGCTCCGGCCCGACCCGCACGAGCTTGCGCGTTCTTCAGCGTTTGGCGCCGGCCTTGTTCACGGCAATGGCTGCCTGGATGAGCGCCTTCAACGCCTTCTCGTTCACCTTGTCGCCCTCGCGGAAATCGATGGCGCGGCGGGTGTTGCCGTCCAGGCTGGAATTGAACAGGGCGGAAGGATCAGGCACTGAGGCGCCCTTGGCAAACGTCATCTTCACCGTCTGCTTGTAGGCCTCGCCGGTGCAGATCAGGCCATGGTGCGACCACACGGGCACGCTCCATTTCCATTCCTCCACCACGTCGGGATCGGCCGCGCGGACGATGGCGCGCAGGCGGGCGAGCATCTCGCCGCGCCAGTCGCCCAGCTCTGCAATGCGTGCGTCGATCAGTTCGGATGCGGGTGCGGCGGTGTCCTGCGTGCTCTTCTTCATGTGTCTGCCTCCGTGGTGGGCCCAAGCAGAACATTCTGGCAGGAACATGGGCTGGTAGCCACTCGGCAACGGTGGGCGAGATGCCCCATCTGGCCGCGCGCTGAAAAACCGATAAATGCCGTTTTTTTTGCTTTTGGCATCAACAAAAAAATAATTCGCGAGGTAAAAAGAAAATAAAACGGCGCTCAGTTAACGGCGATGAGAAAAATAACTTGAGCGTTTCTGCGCAATTCCCCACTTGAGTGGGGGTGTAAAACGATTTCGCCGGGAATCCAAGTGCAGCAAGGGTAGGCGCCGCAATGCCTGTGCCACGAAAATTCAATGCCGCAATGCCCGGATGGTTGATGCGACAGTCATCGATTGGTCATCTTTCGACTTCAATAATTGCGCCTCCGGAGTTTAGGAAAACATATTGAGGCACCCTTCTTTCAGGGGGTGGCTGAATCGAGAGAATTTCAAATGACCATTCGTCATCGCATTACATTGCTGGTGGTGCTGATGTTTGCCGCGCTGGCGGCCATCGGCGGATACGCGGTCTACCAGACCCGGGGCAGCGCGGCAGAAGTCCGCCAAGTGACCGAGGG
Organism: Ralstonia pickettii; assembly: GCF_000607165.1. Taxonomy (GTDB): domain Bacteria; phylum Pseudomonadota; class Gammaproteobacteria; order Burkholderiales; family Burkholderiaceae; genus Ralstonia; species Ralstonia holmesii. Next base: position 17,956 of record NZ_JFZG01000009.1, read on the forward strand.
CGTGGTGCCAAGCGCGCTGGCATCGGCTGATCTTGTATCGCTCGTCAAGGATGTCCAGCTTGCGACGATGGTGCTGGTGTATGCCCCTGACGGTAACATCGTTGCGCAAGCCCGGGACGACCTGAAGGCCAAGGAAGCGGCGCTGCGCGCTGCGTTGGACGTGCAAGCCAAGCGCGCCAACAGCCACGCGCAGGAAGGCCTGGTTGCACAGGCCAAGGAAAGCGTCGACAGCTATGTCGAGGCCATCCAGCAGACCACCGACATGAAGCTCGCGGGCAAGGACGAGCTGGCACAGGCCTTCTTGTTTGCCAACGTGGCCAGCTACCGCGACGTGCTGGAAAAGATTGTCGAAACGCTGCGCATCGAGAAAAACCGTGAGAAGGACGAGGCCATCGCCGGCCTGAACGGCAAGCTTGCGAACACAGCCACCACCATCGGCGTGGTGAGCGGCGTGGCCATCGTGCTGCTCACCGCCATCGGCATGCTGCTGTATCGCCAGATCACGCGTCCGCTCACGCGCATGCAGGCTGAGATGAGCGAGATCGCCACCAGCCAGGACTTCACGCGCCGTGTGCCGGTGGGCCGCATGGACGAGATCGGCCATTCTGTTGTCGCGTTCAACCAGATGATCGAGAAGATCCAGGAGAACGCCGCGCTGCTCAAGCAGAAGACGGCCGACATCCAGGCGATGCTGCAGAACATGCAGCAGGGCATCCTGACCGTGGTCGATGGCGGCGTGGTGCACGAGGAATACTCGATCTACCTCGAATCGATTTTTGAGACGCAGGAGATCGCCGGCCGCAAGTTGATGGAGCTGATCTTTGCCGATACCAGCCTTGGCGCCGATACGCTGTCGCAGGTGGAGGCGGCGGTCGATGCCTGCCTCGGGCAGGACATCATCAACTTCGCGTTCAACCAGCATTTGCTGGCGAGCGAGGTGGAAAAGCGCATGCCGGATGGGCGCGTGAAGACGCTCGACCTGTCGTGGTCGGCCATTACCGACGAGAGCGACACCATCCTGCGCCTGATGCTGTGCGTGCGCGATGTAACCGAGCTGCGCAAGCTGGCCGCCGAGGCCAGCGAGCAGCGCCGCAACCTGGAGATGATCGGCGAGATCCTGGCGGTGAGCCAGGAGAAGTTCCAGCACTTCATCGACAGCTCCACGACATTTGTGCACGAGAACGAACGGATCATTCGCCAGTATTCGCAGGCGGACAGCGCGGCCATTGCGGCGCTGTTCCGCAACATGCACACCATCAAGGGCAATGCGCGCACGTACAACCTGCAGCATCTGACCAACGTGGTGCACGAGACCGAGCAGACCTACCACGCGCTGCGCGAACCTGACACCGAACACACATGGGATCAGGACTGGCTGATGGAAGAGCTGACGCGTGTGCGCGAGGCCATCGAAAACTACGCCCGCCTCAATGAGGTGAAGCTCGGCCGCAAGGGCGATGCGGTGTCAGGCCATGCCACGCAAGCCGCTCCCGACGCGATGCTGCGCATTCAAGAAAGCCTGCGCCTGCTGGAATCGGCCAACCCGGGCAGCCTGCACGAACTCGTGGCGATGCGCGATTCGGTCTATCAACTGCTGCGCCTGCTGGGCAGCGAGACGGTGGACGCGCTGTTGTCCGGCGCGTTGCAATCGCTGCCGTCGCTGGCGCAAGAGCTGGGCAAGGAGCCTGTGGCCGTGCGCATCGACGACAACGGCTATCGCGTGCGCACCGAGGCGCGCGGCATCCTGCAGAACGTGTTCATGCACCTGCTTCGCAACTCGATCGACCACGGCATCGAACCGGCGGAAGAGCGTATCGCCCACGGCAAGCCGGCTGCCGGCACGATCGATATCGACGTCGGTGTGGACCAGGGCATGCTCCAGATCACGCTGTGTGACGACGGCCGGGGCCTTGCGCTCGACCGCATCCGCAGCATCGCCATGGAGCGCGGCTGGATCGGCCCAGGCCAACACGCCAGCGACGAAGACATCGCGCAGTGCATCTTCCGTCCGGGCTTCTCGACCGCCGACAAGGTGACAGAAGTGTCCGGACGCGGCGTCGGCATGGACGCCGTGCTGGAGTTCCTTAAGCGCGAGCATGGCCGCATCGAACTGCGCTTTACCGACGACAACAAGGGTGCTGCGTTTCGCCAGTTCCAGACGGTGGTGTGCCTGCCCGAACGTTTTGCAGTCGACAGCGTGAACGCTGCGCTCGGCGCGCAACCGGCAGTGCGCATGGATCTGGATAAGGAAGCATCGTGATGGGGGCGATTGTTCTGGCCGTAATCACCGGCGGCTCCGTGGCTGGTGTGCTGGTGTGGCTGATCCGGCAACGGAAGGTGAGTGCGATGGCGCGCACCTTGGACGATGCCGATGGCCGCATCGCTGATCTGTCGGTCGAGCTTGCAAGGCACGCCGCGCTGGTGGAAACGGGCATGCGTGAGGTTGCCGCACTGGAAACCACCGTCGCCCAGATGCGCGATGCCGCTTCCGATCAACTGGAAGTCATCGAGCAACTGCGTACCGAACTGCAGTCGGCCACGGCAGCGAAGGAACAGTGGGCGAGCCGCGCCACGAAGATTGCTGAAGAAGCCGCACGCCTGCGGGGCCTGGCGCTGACGTTCGAGCGCTGGCATGAGCAGATGATCTCGCTCATGGAGCAGAACCACGACATGCACGCGAAGAACCAGGAGCTGCAGTCCATCGTGCGGCATGTCGTGATCGTCTCGCTCAATGCATCCATCGAGGCGGCGCGTGCGGGCACGGCGGGCCGGGGTTTTGCCGTGGTGGCCAGCGAGGTGCGCGCGCTGGCTGCGCGTTCGGAAGAACTGTCGAAGAGCTACCGGAACAGCCTGCACCTCAACGATCTGACCACCACCGCCACGTTCCAGGACATCCAGGCGGGCGGCAAGATGATCACCGCGTCGCTGTCGAGCGTCGAGGCGCTGGCTAGCCAGTTTCAACACCAGCTTCACTAGGCAGGCCCGACGTGATCCGCAGCAACGCACAAGACAGTTTCGATCGCATCTTCCGTAAGGCCGCACGTACGCGGCTCACGCGGCAGCCGGAAGACACCTGCCATATCAGCACCGCAGCCGAAGGTGACACCCTGAGTGGCGAGGACGCCCTCATCCTCACCATCTCGTCCATCGCCTTTCGCCTGCTGCTGGTGTTGCGCTTTGATGACTCCGACGCCACGCGCGCCTACTTCACTGGTGAAGGCGCGGGCCGTTCTTTTGAAGAGGCGCGTCTGGAAATCGGCAACCTGTGCTGCGGCGCGCTTAACCAGGAACTGCTGCAGGTGTTTCCCGACCTTGGCATGTCCACGCCCTATGTGGTGAGCGCGCGCTGCCTGCCGTATCTGGACGTGCTTAAGCCAGGCTACGTGGCCGCCTATGCGGTCACCATCAACGACACGGTGCGGGTGGACGCTACCGTGTGCGTGTGTGCCCATGCACCGCTGGATTTCGTGGCCGATGTGAGCGGCGAAGTGGAATCCGGCGGCGAGTTGGAATTGTTTTGATTGGATAGATTGAGAACGAGGAAAGCGTCATGAGCAAGATTCTGGTTGTCGACGATTCGAGCACCGTCCGCGATGAGGTGGCCGGTTTTCTGAAGAAGCACGGTCTGGCGGTGGACACCGCCGTGGATGGCAAGGACGGCCTGGCCAAGATCAAGGCCAACCCCGGCGTCAGACTCGTCATCAGTGACGTGAACATGCCCAACATGGACGGCCTGACTATGGTCGAAAAGGTGCGCGGTGAGCTGGGCAACAAGACGGTCAACGTCATCATGCTCACCACCGAAAGCAGCCCTGCCATGAAAGACCGTGGCAAGGCCGCCGGCGTGAAGGGCTGGATCGTCAAGCCGTTCAAAGGCGACGCAGTGCTGGAGACCTTCAAGAAGTTGGCAAGCTGAAAGACGGGGCGGCACGGCCGGGTGCTTCATGATCAACCCGGCGCTGGAGGGCATGGCGCCCGCGCGATTTTGGAGCCAAACTTGCTTGCCTGAAGCTGGTTTGGCCGAGGGAGCCATCATGCAAGAGCTCGCCTTTCGCACGCTGCTGTACCGCTACTTCTTCTTCGGCTGGCTGTTCAAAGACGCCAGCCGCGGCAACCTGTTCGAGCGCTCGGCCGCGTGGCGTTTCAATCAGGCGCACGCGCACTGGCTGCTGGCCTATATGCGGCGCTGGCTCTGGTGCGGGTTGCTTTTCTACGCCCTGGGCGGCGTGCTGGAACTGGGGCTCAACACGCCGGGCCTGTCGGTGCTGTTCTACGTGCCCAGCGCGTTGAGCGTGCCCGTCAACGTAGTCATTGGGGTGCTGTGGATTGGCCTGAAGGCACTGCCCGGCCCGCTGCGCGAGCGGTAGACGCGTGCGCGGCTAGACCGTGGCCACGAGCAGCTCTTCGGCATTGCGCGGCGGGCGCAGGCCGTCGGCGCGGCCTGCAAAATAGCGGTCCGTCAACATGTCTGCCGAAATGTGCTGGGCATCGCGAAAGCCGTTTTCGCGGGCCAGCGCGAATATTTCGGGCGGCGTGAAGAAGCTGATGAACGGCGTGCCGCTCGCGCGTGCACCTTTCTCCGCCATCTCAAGGCCAGGCCGGACGTCCGGGTCTGCCATCTCCAGCGGCAGCAGGAACGTCATCGCCAGCATCGAGCCCGGCGCAAGCGACGCCACCTGCCGCAGCGTGGCCGCATTCGCTTCTTTCGACAGATACATGCTCACGCCCGTGGACACCACAATGGCCGGCCTGCCCGTATCAAACCCGGCGGCGACCAGCGCATCCTGCCAGGATTCGCGCGCCTCAAAATCCACCGGAACGAAGCGCAGCCAATGCGGAACGCCGAAGCCCAGTTCTTCCAGGCGCTGCCGCTTCCAGGCCTGCGGCCCCGGCTGATCGACCTCAAACACCGTCATGCGCGATGCCACATCGGGCCGGCGCTGCGCAAAGCTGTCCAGTCCCGCCCCGAGAATCACGTACTGGCTCAAACCACGGGCTGCTTGTTCGATGACGAGGTCTTCGATAAAGCGTGCGCGCGCCACAATGGACGCGCGAAACGGACGCGTGAACTGCGGGTCCATGTCGCCGCGTTGTTGCCAGCCGGGTTCTGGATCCAGCAACTTCAAGCCCACCTCGTCTTCCAGCACGTGCGGCGGTGCATCGCTGTGCACATGCAAGGCGCGCCACAATGCGACGCGCGCTGCGGTGCTGTCGGGGGATGCTGTCTGTGGTTCGTTCATTGCACACACGCCTCCATCGATGGATCAGTCGATCAGGTGATCAATTCGGATGCTGATACTCGGGAAACACAGCAACGGCCTGCACGGGCTGCTTCGTCATGCAGACCTCGAACAGGCGGCTGCCGAGCCACTCGGCCAGCCAGGCCTGCACTGCCGACAAAGGCTGACCGGCAAACCAGTCCGGCTCTACCGCAGCAAACTGCCGCACGAACGGGAAGATCGCCAGATCCGTTGCGCACGGTGTCGAGCCGCCAAGATAGCGTTGATCCAGCAAGCGTGATTCCAGCGGTATCAGCAGGGCTTCTGTTGCCCGAGCACGGGCCGTCTCGCGGGGCGTGGTCTCGTGCGAATAGCGGTCGGGGTACTTGTAGCGATCGAGCTGGCGTTTGAACTCGCCGTCGTTGGTACGCAGCAGGGCGAGGTTGTCATCGGATTGCGCGCGGCTCCACCAGCCATCGGCGTCGCGTGCGTTGAAGGCCCAGCGCATGATGTCGAGGCTCTCTTCCAGCACGCTGCCGTCTGTCAAATGCAAGACAGGAACAGTGCCCTTGGGAGACAGCGCCAGCAGTTCGGCAGGCTTGTCGCGCATGACGATCTCAAACGTCCGGAAGCGCCGATTGGCCTGCAGCATCGCCAGGCGCGCACGCATGGCGTAGGGGCAGCGGCGATAGCTGTAGAGCAGGGGCAAGTCTTGGCGGTCGGACATCGGTGCGAATGCGAAGTGACGGATTTCAAGCGCGTCAGGGTAGCGGATGCATGGGCGCGGCGTGCTAGGCCACCAGGCGTGTGTGGCCCGATCGTCCCGATCGCCCGGAGCGCCCCGAGCGCCGCACCGATTGCGGCGGCTGCCCGAACACGCGGATGAACGCGCGCCGCATGCGTTCCGGATCGGCAAAGCCCACGGCGCGCGCGACCTGTTCCAGCGATTCATCGCCGGCTTCCACGCGCGGCCGGGCGATTTCTGCACGGAGCTTTTCGATGGCCTTGGCCGGCGTCTGGCCGGTCTCTGCCACAAAGGCGCGGTCGAACTGCCGGCGGCTCAGGTGGGCGACTTCGGCCAGGCGGTCGACATCGAGCGCTTCATGCAGGTGTTCGCGCGCATAGCCCAGCGCACGTGCAATGCGGCTCGATGCCGGGTCCAGCTCCAGCAAGGTCGAGAACTGCGATTGCCCGCCGGGCCGCCGGTGGTAGACCACCAGCTCGCGGGCCACGGCGCGCGATACGTCGACCCCCAGGTCTTCCTCAATGAGCGCCAGCGCCAGGTCGATGCCCGACGAGATGCCGGCCGACGTCCAGACCGGCCCGTCGTGAATGAAGATGTGATCGCTCTGCACCTGCACGCGCGGATAGCGCCGCTGCAGCAGCGCTGCCATGCGCCAGTGTGTGGTTGCGCGCCGGCCATCGAGCAGGCCCGCCGCCGCCAGCGCAAAGGCGCCGGAACACACGCTTGTCATGCGTCGCGAATGCTCGGCCGCTTCCCGCACGAAGGCGATCAGCCGCGGCGAGAACGCGTCTTCGCGCGGGCCGTTGCCGCCCGAGATGATCAACGTATCGAAGACTGGATCGTCCAGGCCCTGCGTCTGCATGACGAGGCCGGGCGCGCTCTGCACCAGCGTGCCGCTTTCGGACAGCACGTCGATGCGATATGCCGGCTGCGGCGCGAGTCGATTCGCCACGTCAAAGGCCGTCAGCGGGCCGGTGAAATCGAGCAGGCTGCAGCCCGGAAACACCAAAAAGCCGATTCTGCGCATGATGTCTTGAAATGAGGGATTAACGTCATTTAGGCCTGATGTTGCTCCGCCAGACTGCTGCTGTCAAACGCATTTCTGGAGAAACGATCATGACAACCGCGATGTGCTTACCGGCCACTTCGACGCCCATGTCGCGCCATCACCGCTGGAAGGTGCTGGGTGTGGGCGTGGCGGCCAATGCGAGCTTTTCGGCAGCGTTCTCAGGCATCCCGACGACTGCCGTGTTTATCCGCTCGGCGTATCACCTGGGCAATGCGGAGCTGGGCGTGGCACTGGGCGCGTTGGGACTGGGCATCGCCATCAGCGAGTTGCCGTGGGGCTTGCTGACCGACCGCTGGGGCGACCGCACGGTGCTGCTGACGGGGCTTGGGTTGACCGCGCTGGCGCTGTTCGTGATGGCATGTTGCGTGGCGCCGCTGCATGGCCACGTGCCGCCGCTGGCGTGGCTGGTGGGCGGCATGCTGAGTGTGGGCCTCTTGGGTGGCAGCGTGAACGGATCAAGCGGGCGCGCCGTCATGGGCTGGTTTCGCGAAGGCGAGCGGGGGCTGGCCATGAGCATCCGCCAGACCGCCGTTCCGCTGGGCGGCGGCATTGGCGCCCTGGTGCTGCCGAGCCTGGCCGCGCACGCCGGGTTTGCCGCCGTGTATGGGGTACTGGCGGCGGCGTGTGCGTTGACTGCGGCGCTGACGTGGTTGTGGGTGCATGACGCACCGGACACGGTGAATGCGGTTGCACACACAGCGGCGCCTGGCGGTACGGGCCCGCTGCGCGATCCGACGCTGTTGCGCATGGCCTTGGCCATTGGGCTGCTGTGCGTGCCGCAAGGGGCGGTTGTCGCCTTCGCCACGGTGTTCCTGCGCGACTTTGCGCACGCCAATGTGCTCACGCTCAGCCTGACCATGGCAGCGGTGCAGGGCGGGGCGGCCGTCATGCGCGTTTGGAGCGGGCGCTGGACCGACCGTCACGGCAATCGCCGCGCCTATCTGCTTACCTGCGCGCGGTTGAGCGCCGGGCTGTTTGTCGTGCTGGCCGGCGTGGCGTGGATGACGTCGGCGCTGTCGATCGATCTGTCGGTCATGCGCGTTGCGCTGGTAGCGGCCGTGGTGGCGGGCGGCATCTGCGTATCGGCGTGGCATGGCGTGGGCTATACCGAACTGGCCACCTTGGCCGGTGCGCAGCGTGCTGGCACGGCGCTGGGTCTGGGCAACACGGGCGCGTTTGCGGCGCTCGGGATCACATCGCTGTGCCTGCCGCAACTGCTGGCGTGGTCGTCGTGGCCCGTGGTGTGGCTGGTGACAGCGGGGAGCGCGCTGATTGCTTGGCGTGTGCTGCCGGCGGACCGTCGGTAGGCGCGCGCCACGCCAATCCCCTTCGTTTCTTCCTATAGTGACCCGCAGGGCGCCGCCCCGCGCGGGCCCGCAGAACGAAGCAACGCAACGAAACGAGGGGGCCGCCATGGCTGGCTTGGATGCAATCGAGCACGTGGTCGTGCTGATGTTGGAGAACCGGTCGTTCGACAACCTGTTCGGCACGCTGTATTCAAAGAGCGCGGAGTTCGACGGCCTGTCGGGCGAAGAGACGAACCCCGACGGCGGCGGCCAGCCCATCCGCGTATGGACATCGCCCGCGCCGCCCAACGTGATGACGCTGCCCAACCCCGACCCGGGCGAGCTGTTCACCGACATCAACCAGCAGCTCTTCGGTCAGCAGATGCCGCTGGGCCAGACGCCCACCATGCAGGGTTTCACCACCAACTACGCCAAGAACGGTGGCGACCCGCGCGACATCATGCATTTCTTCACGTCGGACCAGGTGCCCGCACTCAGCACGCTGGCGCGCAACTACGCCGTGTGCGATGCGTGGTTTGCCTCGGCGCCGTGCCAGACGTGGCCCAATCGGTTCTTTGTGCACACCGGTACCGCGCACGGTTATCCGAACAATTCGCCGGTGCACTTTCCGTATCTCATGCCGACGCTGTTCAATGTGCTCGACGGCGCGGTGCCCGACGATTGGGCCGTCTATTACCACGACTTCGCGCAGTCGCTCACGCTGACGCGGCTGTGGCTGCATCTGGACCACTTTCACCTGTTCGACGATTTTCTCGACGATGCGTCCAGCGGCAAGCTGCCCTCATACAGCTTTATCGAGCCCCGCTACTTTGCCGATCTCGACTGGCCCAACGATATGCATCCGCCGCACGACGTCGGCTACGGCGATGCGCTCGTCGCGCAGGTGTACAACGCGCTGCGCAGCTCGCCGCAGTGGCATCAGACCATGCTCGTCATCACCTTCGACGAGCACGGTGGCTGTTTCGACCACGTGCCTCCGCCCGCCGTGGTGCCGCCCAGCCCGCCGCAACCGGGGCAGCTCTTCGCGTTCGACCGGCTGGGCGTGCGCGTGCCGGCGGTGGTGGTGTCGCCGTGGATTCCCAAAGGCACGATCTTCCGCTCGACGGTGGCGCAGCCGTACGACCACACCGCCATCATCAAGACACTGCGCGTGCGGTACAACATCCGGACGCCGCTCACCGCCCGCGATGCCAGCGCGCCCAACCTGGGGCAGGTGCTGGAGTTGAGCGCGCCCGATGACAACCGCGAGCCCGTCGTCGCGCGTGCCATGGCTGCGAATCCGGCGGGCTTGCAGGCCGCCCGCAACGCGCCGCTCAATGACTTCCAATGGGCCATGCACGAATCGGCGGCGATGCTGGCGCCGCTGGGCACCGGCATCAGCATCGATGACCACGTGCGCAACTTGTCGACCGATCAACAGCCGCCCGTCCCCGCTGCGCAGAATGCCCAGCAGGCGGCACAGCACATCAAGGATGTGCTCGCGTCGATGGACATGCCGCACGCGGGGCAATGATCGTGAAAGCAGCGCGAATGTTTCACCCGTTGAGCGCGCGTACGTGCAGTGTGCGAAGTGCGTTCAGCAGTGCGCTGTATGCGCCGTATATTCAGTACAAACCCGGACATATTGATTAAAGAACGCTGAGTATCTGTCGTTAATTTGGCTAAAGTCGGCGCCCCGTCTGGGCTCGCGACGTTTTGTTCTTAGCAATCCACGGCAGATATGAAGACGCTCTCCATCAAGGCCCGGCTGGCGCTGGTCCTGTTTGTTTTGGCTGTATTCCTGGCGGGCGTCGGCGCGCTCGGGTTGTACGGCAACATGCGCTCCAACAACGCGCTGAAGGAAACCTATTCGAATCAGCTCGCATCCACACGTGCGCTGGGTCAGGCCATTTCGAGGCTGGTGCAAGTCCGTACGGCGCTGGATCGTGCCGTCTATGAAACGGATGACGCGAAGATCGCCGACTTGGTGAAGGCCGCCCGCGAACAGGTCAAGGCAAGCGACGACGGTTGGAATGCCTACAGCGCCCTGCCGTTTGCGACGCCCGAGGAAGAGCAGACCGCCGGCGAGGCCAAGCGCCTGCGCGATGCGTTCTTCAACGACGGCCTGAAGCCGGCTCTGGCGGCGTTCGACCGCCACGATTACGCTGCCGCGCGCCCGCTGGTGCTCGACAAGCTGTACGAACTGTTCGTCCCGTACGCCATCAAGGCCGATCGACTGAGCGCCATTCAAGCTGAGGTGGCCGCTTCGTCCTACGGTAAGGCGCAGTCGTTCTTCGACGGCCTGGTGTGGGCATTCATCATCGTGATTGCCGTGGGTGTGGCGCTGGCGGCTGCGTGCTACCTCGTGCTCTCGCGTGCCATCTCGCGCCCGCTTGAAGAGATGCTGGTGCACTTCCATGAGATCTCGGGCGGCAACCTGACCACCAACGTACGCATCCACTCGCGTGACGAGATGGGCCTGCTGATGGAAGGCCTGCAACAGATGCAAGCCAAGCTGAAGGAGACCGTGGTGACGGTGCGTCGCGGCAGCGAGTCGATCGCCTCGGCCACGCAGCAGATCGCAGCGGGCAACACCAATCTGTCGCAGCGCACGGAAGAGCAGGCCAGCTCGCTGGAAGAAACCGCCTCGAGCATGGAAGAGCTCACGAGCATCGTGAAGCAGAACGCCGACAACGCGCGTCAGGCGAGCACGCTGGCGGTCAGCGCCTCCGAGATTGCCGTGGAGGGCGGTGCCGTCGTGCAGGATGTGGTAACCACCATGGGCGAGATCAGCGAATCGTCGCGCAAGATCACCGACATCATCGCCGTGATCGAAGGCATTGCGTTCCAGACCAACATCCTGGCGCTCAACGCTGCGGTGGAAGCCGCGCGTGCAGGCGAACAGGGCCGCGGCTTTGCCGTGGTGGCCGGTGAAGTGCGCACGCTGGCGCAGCGCAGTGCGGGTGCCGCGAAGGAGATCAAATCGCTGATCGAAGACTCCGCCACGCGTGTGGAGTCGGGCTCGACACTGGTGGCGCGTGCAGGCAAGACGATGGAAGAGATCGTCGTGGCCGTAAAGCGCGTGACCGACATCATGGGCGAGATCAGCGCGGGCTCGGCTGAGCAAAGCACCGGCATCGAGCAGATCAATGAGGCGGTCACGCAGATGGACGACGTGACGCAGCAGAACGCGGCGCTGGTCGAGCAGGCCGCAGCCGCTGCACAGGCACTGGAGGAACAAGCGGACGAGCTGCGCCGCGCTGTGGCGGTGTTCCGCGTGGCGATGTAACGCACGATTCCTGATGGGTTGCCCTGGCAGCGAAATGGCTGCCGCGGCGCTACACTGCGGGGTCGGCCTTCGGGTCGGCCCCGCTTTGTTTTATGCGGTGCACTCAGAAGCCGCTCATGGTCCTGCCACGCCCCCCGAGCCGCTCGCTACGCGCCATGAGCCGGTTCACATAACGATTATCCGGAGGTGTCATGCGTTTCCAGTGTCGTCGTGTTCCCGTTCGCGCCTTGGTGTCTGCAGCTGTGTTGGCATGCAGCGCTGGCGCGTTCGCTCAGACCATCCCCGCCAGCAAGCCCGCGCCCACCACGCTCACGCCCGAGCAGCAGCGCTATCACGACATCTACAAAGAGCTGGTCGAGATCAACACGACGCATTCGGCCGGTGACACAACCAACGCTGCGCATGCGATGGAAAAGCGCCTGCGCGACGCGGGGTTTGCCGCTGCCGACATACAGGTGCTTGAGCCGTTCCCGAAGAAGGGCAACCTGGTGCTGCGCTTCAAGGGCAGCGGCGCCAAGAAGCCGATGCTGCTGCTTGCCCACATTGACGTGGTGGAAGCCAAGCGCGAAGACTGGAAGACCGACCCCTTCAAGCTGCAGGAGACTGACGGCTATTTCACCGCGCGTGGCGCGATTGACGACAAGGCGATGGCCTCGGCCTTCGTGTCGGTGCTGGGGCAGCTTAAACAGGAAGGCTTCAAGCCATCGCGCGACATCATCCTGGCGTTGACCACCGATGAGGAGCGCGGCGATGTGCCGACCAACGGCGCGTACTGGATCGTCAATAACAAGCCCGAGCTGGTGAAGGCCGAGTTCGGCATCAACGAAGGCGGTGGTGGCGAGTTGCGCAATGGCAAGCCGGTGCTCCATCGCATTCAGGTGGCCGAGAAGATGTACACGACGTACGAGCTTGAAGTGCGTGACGTGGGCGGCCACAGCTCGGTGCCGACGAAGACGAACCCGATCTATGCGTTGTCAGCCGCGCTGGATCGGTTGGGGGCGTATCAGTTTCCCGTCAAGCTGGCCGACGTGACGCAGACCTACTTCGCACGCAGCGCGCCGCTGGCCACGGGGCAGCTGGCGGACGACATGCGTTCGGTCGGTACCGGCAAGCCGGACCAGGCTGCGATCGATCGGCTCTCGGCCATTCCGTTCTACAACGCGCAGTTGCGCACCACCTGCGTGGCCACGATGGTCAATGCCGGCCATGCAGAGAATGCGCTGCCGCAATCGGCCAAGGCCACCGTCAATTGCCGCATCCTGCCGCACGATGATCCGGCCGATATTGATCGTCAGTTGAAGCAGGTGATCGGCAACGAGAAGATCAGCGTGCGCTACGTCAACAAGCCGCTTGCGAGCCCCGCGTCGCCGCTCAATGGCGACCTGGTGAAGACGGTGGAGGCGCTGACGCAGCAGATGTGGAATGTGCCGGTGATTCCGGCGATGAGCACGGGGGCGACCGACAGCCGGTTCATGCGCAATGCCGGTATTCCGATGTATGGGGTGTCGGGGCTGTTTACCGAGCCGGCTGACTTGCGCACGCATGGTCTGGATGAGCGCATCGAGATTGCGCGCTTGTATGACGGGCGGGAGTTTCTTTATCGGCTTGTGAGGCAGTTGGCTGAGTGAGTTGTCGGGCGCTGCGCTTGCTTTTTTTGCGGGCGCGGCTGGTTGGTGCTGGTTTGTGTTGGGTTTCGTCCCCTGCCGGGGCCGACCTACTTTCTTTGTCTTGCCAAAGAAAGGTAGGCAAAGAAAGGCGCGCCCGAGATGGCGACCCACTCCTTGAATTTCTGTCGCAGAGAGGGAGAGGAGGCAAACTCGCTGCGCTCAGACAGCCTCCTCTCTTTTTCCTCCCTGCAACAGAAATTCAAGGCGCCATTTAGGGCAGGGTACGGCCACCCCTTCTGGGCGCCGGGGTTGGCGGCGCGGCGAGCGTCTTTAGACGGTTGCTTCTTAGATGAATCCGCCGTCGGTCATCAAGGTGCGGCCGGTGATCCAGCGGGCGTCGTCGGAGGCCAGGAAGGCGATGGCGTCGGCGATGTCGTCCGGCTCTGCCAGACGGCCCATTGGTGTCGATTCGCGCATGCGCGCTTTGACTTCATCGGGAATCGGGGCAGTCATGTCGGTGCGCGTGAGCGCGGGTGCCACGGCGTTGACGGTGATGTTGCGCGAGCCCAGTTCCACCGCAAACGCGTGGGTGAGGGCGCTGACGGCGGCCTTGCTTGCCGCATACACCGCAAGCCCCGATCGGGGCCGGTACACCAGGCTCGACGACACGTTCACGATATGCCCGCCGCGTGCCGGCACATGCGGCAGCACCGCCTGCGTCACGAGAATCGTCGAGAAGGCATTGGTGCGGAACTGCGCGTCGAATGATGCGAGATCGATGCTGCCGACCAACTGGCTTTCCAGGATGCCGGCGTTGTTGACGAGGATGTCGATGGCGCCGAAGGCCTCGCGCACGGTGCTCACCATTGCGTCGACGGACAGGGCATCGCTCACGTCGGCTTGTACGGCAATGGCTTGTGCGCCGGTGCCGCGGATGGCGTTGACCACGGCGTCGGCTTCCGCAGCGTTGCTGCGATAGACCACGGCCACGCGTGCGCCGTCGGCCGCCAGTCGATGCGCCACGGCGGCGCCAATGCCGCGAGAGCCTCCGGTGACGATAGCCGTGCGACCTGCGAGGCGTTGTGCGGGTGTGGATTGAGTTTGAGACATGCTGTTCTCCTGAGGCGCTGAATGTTTCGGGAGAACAGATTACGAACCGGCGGGCTGATGCGCAGCCCGTTTGGCCGCGACGCGGCGTTCCAGCATTGGAACGAGCGAAGTGCGATCAGCCTTGCTGCCGCTTGCGGTATTCGGCCACTTTGTGGCGGTTGCCGCAGACCGCCATGCTGCACCAGCGGCGCTTGTGCGACTTTGTACGGTCGTAAAACCACAGCGTGCATTCGGGGTGTTCGCACACGCGCACGAGCTGGAAATCGCCCTCGGCTAGCAGGTGCGCGGCGGCTTCGGCCAGCGGCGCCAGGCATTGTTCGACTGAATCGGTCGGGCGCACGCGTTCGACACGCGGGGTGCCGCTTTCCCATACCAGCACTGGATGGCTCGGCGCCTGCCGCAGGAACACGTTGAGCGCATCGGCGCTGGCTACACGGCCCGCCTTGCGTGCTTCCACCAATGTGCGAATCACCTCGCGCAGGTGCCGCGCCACAGCCAGCAGCACGCCAGGAGGGTAGCGGCCTGCCACCGGCTCAACGAGCCAGCCCGCGCGCACCAGCCAATCGGAGACATCGGCGTCGTTCTGCCAGAAATCGTGCGGGTGGCCGTTGATGTTGGCCACGGTGTTGAGCATGTCCAGGACCGGGTCGTCGGCGATCAGCAGGGGCTTATCGGCGGCGGGGGCGGGGGCGGCGGCAGGTGAGGACATGGTGGTCTGCAAGCAAACGGACGGTGGAATTGTAACCAATTTAACGTGATATTCCAGTTACTTGTTGCATGCACGTTTCAACGGCCCAATCCGGTGAAAAGCCCGCCGCATTACCATGTGTCGTCCACGTTTCTTGCCGGAGATGATCATGAGCG
Organism: Ralstonia pickettii; assembly: GCF_000607165.1. Lineage (GTDB taxonomy): Bacteria > Pseudomonadota > Gammaproteobacteria > Burkholderiales > Burkholderiaceae > Ralstonia > Ralstonia holmesii. The sequence goes on from NZ_JFZG01000009.1 coordinate 33,145, forward strand.
CATGGCCTGATGCACGCGTGCTGGAGTTGTTCAATATCGAAGTGCCCATCGTGCTGGGGCCGATGGCGGGTGTGGCCGGCGTGGAGTTGGCGATTGCCGTGGCACGTGGCGGCGGCCTTGGTTCGCTGCCTTGCGCGATGCTCAGCGTCGAGCAGATCCGCCAGCAGGTCGAGCAGTTTCGGGCGGCCATGCGCGGCCCCATCAACCTGAATTTCTTCTGCCACACGCCGCCCCAGCCGGACCCCGAGCGCGATGCCAGATGGCGTGCCCATCTGGCGCCCTACTACGCCGAGTTCGGTATCGACTTGAACGCGCAAGCGCCGGCCGTGAACCGCGCGCCGTTCGACGAAGCCACCTGCGCGCTGGTGGAGGAACTGAAGCCGGAGGTGGTGAGCTTCCATTTCGGCCTGCCCTCGCCGGCGTTGCAGGCCCGCGTGAAGGCCGCGGGGGCGAAGGTCATCTCCGCCGCCACCACCGTGGAAGAGGCGCGCTGGCTGGAAGCGCGCGGCGTAGACGCCATCATCGCGATGGGCAACGAGGCGGGCGGCCATCGCGGCATGTTCCTCGCCAAGACGATCGAATCGCAGGTCGGCACGTTCGCGCTGGTGCCGCAGGTGGCGGATGCGGTGAAGGTGCCCATCATCGCAGCGGGTGGCATCGGCGATGCGCGCGGTGTGGTGGCGGCATTGGCGCTGGGGGCATCGGCGGTGCAGATCGGTACCGCCTATATGTTGTCGCCGGAGGCCAAGACTTCGGCCATTCATCGCGCGGCGCTCAAGCAGGCAACGGATGCCGACACCGCCCTCACCAACCTGTTCACCGGACGGCCGGCGCGCGGCATCGTCAACCGGCTGATGCGTGAGATCGGCCCGATGAGCACGTTTGCCCCGGCCTTCCCCACGGCCGGCGGTGCATTGGCGCCGTTGCGCGCCAAGACGGAGCCCACCGGCTCGGGCGATTTCATCAACCTGTGGTCGGGCCAGGCCGGCCGGCTGGCCACGGAAGACTCGGCAGAAGCCATCACGCGGCGCATTGCCGCCCAGGCGCTCGAACGGCTCACCTGAGTTTTTCTGTTGCATCGTCTCCCGCGCGGGCACGCCAGACGGCGTGCCCGTTTTATTTCGCATCACAAATCGGTATGCGAGCGATGGGAAAATTTTATGTAACTTGTGAAATGTAATTTCAAAGGTTACGATGGTTTCGCTGCTGTTTCCCCGAAACCCATCCCGGAGCCTTGCCATGAACGCCCCTGCCCGAACCGCTGATCTGGTTGTCGATGCGTATGCCCCAAGCGCCGTGCGCCACCGCACGGTGGATGTCGAGGGTGTGCGCGTGTTCTATCGGGAGGCCGGCCCCGCCGATGCGCCGACCGTGCTGTTGCTGCACGGTTTTCCCAGCGCGTCGCATATGTTCCGCAACCTCATCCCCCAGTTGGCGGAGCGCTATCACGTGGTGGCGCCGGATTTTCCCGGCTTTGGCCTGACGCAGGTGCCGAGCGGCTTCCGCTACACGTTCGACAACCTGGCGCGCGTGGTAGACGGCTTTACGCAGGCGATCGGTTTGTCGCGTTACGCAATCTACGTGTTCGACTACGGCGCGCCGGTCGGTTGGCGCCTGGCGACGGCGCATCCGGAGCGCATCAGCGCCATCGTCACGCAAAACGGCAACGGCTATGAGGAAGGCCTGGGCGAGGGGCCGTGGGCGCCAGTCAAGGCCTATTGGGACAACCCGGACGAAGCGCATCGCCGTGAGTTGCATGCGATCGTTTCGGATGAGATGACCCAGTGGCAATACCTGAATGGCGTGCCAGACCCGACGCGCGTGGCACCGGATGGCTACCTGCTCGACCAGTATTTTCTGAGCCGCCCGGGCCAGCTCGACATCCAGATGGATCTGTTCCTGGATTACGCGAGCAACGTGGCGCTGTATCCGACACTGCACGCGTACTTTCGCGCGCATCGCCCACCGCTGCTGGCGGTGTGGGGGCGCAATGACACCATCTTCATTCCGCCCGGCGCGGAGGCCTTCAAGCGCGACCTGCCGGAGGCGGAGATCCACTTTGTCGACAGCGGCCACTTTGCGCTGGAGACGCACCATGCGGAAATTGGTGCGCGCATGCTCGACTTTCTTGGTCGCGTGGTGAAGTAACGCGTGGGTTCACGTCATCGGTTGCATGGTGGCTTCCGCGGCAAAGCGCTCGCGCAGGAACGCCACCAGCGCCTTCACCGAAGGCGGCACGCCTGCACGCGATGGATAGAGTGCGTGCAGGTCGGCCGGCTCGGGTGTCCACCCCGGCAGCACCGTGCGCAGGTGGCCACTGTTAAGCGCCGCATGGCAGCAATGCTGCGGCAGGATGGCCAGGCCAAGCCCCGCTATGGCGGCTTCGCGCAGGGCGATGATGTTGTCGCTGGCAAAGCGCGGGCGAATCGGCAGCGCGAGCCGATGGCCGCGCGCATCCTGCAATATCCAATCACGGCTGCGGGCGAGCGAGCCTTGCCCCAGGCACGGGAAATCTTCCAGCGCGGCGGGCGTGTCGGGCTCACCCACACGGGCAATCAACGCGGGGCTGGCCACCAGCACGCGCGGCGAGACCACCAGATGCCGCGCCACCACATCGCGTGAGGGCAGCGGCCCCGTGGCTGCGCGGATCGCCACGTCAATGCGCTGCTCGATCAGGTCGACGTAGGTGTTGGACAAGTCCAGCTCGATGCGCAGCTTCGGATGTGCATCGGCAAATTCGGCCAGCCAGCCGGCCACCAGCGTTTCCGCCAGCAAAGGCGACGTGCCGACGCGCAGCACGCCGGCCGGTTCGCTGCGTGCTGCGCCGGCCAGCGCTTCAATGGCCGCTGACGCATCGGCCATGTCGCGAGCGTGCCGATACACCGCTTCGCCCACCGGCGTGACCGATACGCGATGGCTTGAACGCTGCAGCAGCCGCGTGCCGAGCTGCACCTCCAACTCGGCAATGCGCCGGCTCAGACGTGACTTGGGGATGCCCGTGGCGCGCTCGGCAGCGGAAAAACCGCCGGCTTCCACGACGCGCGTGAAGAGGTACAGGTCGTCGAATCGCTTCATGGTGGTACAGGGTTGCGGTCGAATCGCATTGAAGCATAGGCGCTGCCCGGACGTTGTCGCGGGCAATGGATCAGCGCTGTACAGTGTCGCTGGGCGGGGCTGCGCGCGTCGGAATACCGCGCAGACCGGATCGGAGTCTGGCAAGCCTGCGCCCGGCGCGGGCATCAATGCAAGGAGAAGGCATGGACAGGCAAGGCACGCAAACGCAGGGGATGTCCCGCGATCGGCTCGCACGGGTCGAGCGCTTCATCGATGACGCTTACATTGCGACGGGCAAGCTGCCCGGCGCGCTCGTCCAGGTATGGCGGCGCGGCGAACTGGCCTTGAACTCCGTGCTGGGCCTGGCCGACCGCGAGCGCCAGGTGCCGCTGGCCGAAGACTCGATTTTCCGCATCTACTCGATGACCAAGCCCATCACGTCGGTGGCGTTCATGATGCTGGTGGAGGAATGCAAGGTCGCGCTGGACGATCCGGTCAGCAAGTTCATCCCCGCGTGGGCGAACCTGGGCGTGCACGCCGGCGGCTTCATGGAGGGCTTCCAGTCGCGCCCGGTCAAACGCCCCATGCGCATGGTCGACCTGCTGCGCCACACCTCCGGCCTGACCTATGGCTTCCACCAGAACACGAATATCGACGCGGCGTACCGCCGGCTGAAGCTGGGCGACATCGCCACCGATGGCACGCTCGACGAGATGATCGAAAAGCTGGCCGGCGTGCCGCTGGAGTTCTCTCCGGGCGACGCGTGGAACTACTCCGTCTCCACCGATGTGCTCGGCTACCTGGTCGGCAAGATCAGCGGCATCCCGTTCGAGACGTTCCTGAAGGAGCGGATTTTCGACCCGCTTGGCATGGTCGATACGGCCTTTCATGTGCCGGAAGAGAAGGCGTCGCGCCTCTGCGCATGCTATGCCGTGGGGGCGATGGGGTCGAAGACGGTGTCCGATCGTGGGCCGGTCTTGCAGGACGATCCGCGCGCCAGCCCGTACCTGAAGCCGCTCAGCTTCATTTCTGGCGGTGGCGGTTTGGTTTCTACCGCAGCGGACTACCTGCGCTTCTCACGCATGCTGCTGCAGGGCGGCGAGCTGGATGGCGTGCGCCTGCTGGGGCCGAAAACGCTGGCGTTGATGACGGCCAACCATCTGCCGGGCGGGCGCGACATGTCGAGCCTATCGTCGCCTTCGATGTTCAGCGAGGCAGCCTATGACGGCGTGGGGTTCGGGCTGGGCTTTGCAACCACGATCTCCCAGGCGGCCACGTTGATTCCCGGCAGCACGGGCGATTTCTTCTGGGGCGGCGCGGCTGGCACCTTCTTCTGGGTGGACCCGCAGGAGGATCTGATCGGCCTGTTCCTGACGCAGGTCCTGCCGTCGTCTGCTTACCCCGTGCGTCGGCAATTGCGCACGCTTGTCTATAGCGCGATCACGGATGTAGGTGGCGCGGCGCGTTGAGCCCGCGTTGACCATCAAGGCGGCGGAGCATTCCGCGCCGCCGCCTGATCATCACGTCGATTAAACGCCGATCAAACGTCGAACCGGACGCCCTGCGCCAGCGGCAGCGCGCCGCTGTAGTTGACGGTGTTGGTGGCGCGGCGCATGTAACCCTTCCATGCGTCCGAGCCGGATTCGCGGCCGCCGCCGGTTTCCTTCTCGCCGCCGAATGCACCGCCGATCTCGGCGCCCGATGTGCCGATGTTGACGTTGGCAATGCCGCAGTCGCTGCCCGCCGACGACATGAAGCGCTCGGCATCGCTCAGGTTTGCCGTGAAGATGGCGGACGACAGGCCCTGCGGCACGCCGTTCTGGATGGCGATGGCCTGCTCGGTGTCGCCGTCATACGTCACGACATAGAGGATCGGTGCGAAGGTCTCGCTTTCCATCACCTTCGTCGGCTTCGGCATTTTGACCAGCGCGGGGCGCACGTACCAGGCGTCGGTGCCCAGGTCTTCGCGCACGCGCTCGCCACCCAGTACTTCGCCCCCTTCAGCGCGGGCCTGCGCCAGTGCCTGCTGCATGCCGTCGAAGGCAGCCTGGTCGATCAACGGGCCGACCAGCATGCCGTCCGCCAGCGGGTCGCCAATCGCAATGCTCTGGTAGATCTTTTCCAGACGGGCGAGGAGTGTGTCGGCCACCGAGCGGTGCACGATCAGGCGGCGCAACGACGTGCAGCGTTGGCCCGCCGTGCCAACGGCGGCAAAGGTGATGGCGCGTGCCGCCAGTTCCAGATCCGCCGAAGGCGTGACGATCATCGCGTTGTTGCCGCCCAGCTCCAGGATCGAGCGGCCAAAGCGTTCCGCCACTTTCACGCCCACCTGACGGCCCATGCGCGTCGAGCCCGTGGCGCTGACGATCGGCACAAGGTGGCTGGCAACCAGCGCTTCGCCCACATCGCGCCCGCCGATCAGCAGTTGGCTCAGCCCGGCAGGAATGGCCCCTGGCTTTTCCGCATTGAACGCGTCGACAACCTGCTGCATCAGGTGCTGGCAAGCAATGGCCGTCAGCGGTGTCTTCTCCGACGGCTTCCACACGATGGCGTTGCCGCACACCAGGGCCAGCGCAGCGTTCCACGACCACACCGCCACCGGAAAGTTGAACGCCGAGATGATGCCCACCACCCCCATCGGATGCCAGGTTTCCATCATGCGGTGCCCAGGGCGCTCGCTGGCGATGGTCAAGCCATGCAGTTGCCGCGACAGACCGACGGCAAAGTCGCAGATGTCGATCATCTCCTGCACTTCGCCCAGGCCCTCGGAGGTGATCTTGCCTGCCTCCAGTGAGACCAGTTCGCCAAGCGCTGCCTTGTGCGTGCGCAGGACCTCGCCCAGGCGGCGCACCAGTTCTCCGCGCACGGGTGCCGGCACGGTACGCCATGCCAGATACGCCTGATGCGCGCCCTGGATGGCAGCCTCGGCCTCGCTGGCGGTATGCGATTTCACGGTCGCCAATACCGCGCCATCGCGCGGGGCGCGGCTCGTCCAGTCCGACCCTTCGTAGGCCTTCAGGTCCAGGCCGAGGGCCTTCAGTACGGTCTGCAATCGTGTTCGTGAATCTGACATGGCGCGAATCCTTGCTGTTCTTTCGTGTTCAATCAAAAAACTGTTGCGTTGCGGCAGCGCTCAACTCAACGCTCGACGGTGCGGTTCCAGCGCTTGCTCCACTCGGGGCGTTCGGCGTTGATCACGTCCCAGTCCAGGGCAACGGCCGTCTTCAGGATGTTGTTCATCTTGTTCTGCTCGTCCGCCGCCTTGCCCTTGAGCGGCGCCTTGGGGTTGACTGGATTGTAGGAGCCGTTTTCCATGGCGAGCGCCTGGGCCTCGGGGCTGATCAGGTAGTCCGCCAGCTTCTGCGCCAGATCGGCATCCGGGTTGTTGGCCAGCACGCACTGCGCCGTCAGCAGAACGACGGCGCCTTCCTTGGGGGCGACGAATTCCATCGGGATGCCCTTGGACTTCATCAGCTCGACCTGCGTGAGCGTGTAGGGAAACAGCGCGGCATCGCCGGCCTGCATCATCTCCACCACCTTCGACGAGTTGGGGATGTACTCGACCACGTTCGGGCCGATGGTGGTGGGCCATGCCTTGAAGGCCGGATCGACGTTCTTTTCAGTGCCGCCCTTGAGGCGGTTGAACATCAGGAAGGCATCCAGCCCAAACGACGAAGCCGGCATGGATTGCACGACCACCTTGCCCTTGTATTTCGGGTCAGCCAGATCGCCCCACGAGGTCGGCGGCGTCCAGCCCTTGTCGGCAAAGATCTTGGTGCTGTAGGCCAGGCCGGTCAGCCCCATCGACAGGCCCACGGCGTAGTCCCCCTTGAGGTGGGCAATGGCGGGCACGGCCGACAGGTTGGCCGAAGGCTTGAGCTTTTCGCATAGCCCCATGCCGATGGCGCGGAACATGACGCCGTCGTCCAGCGTCATCACGTGCATCTGCGCCTTGCCCTTGGTCGCCTGGGCCTTGGCGAGGATGTCGGTCGAGGTGCCGGGCACGACGACGACCTTGACGTTGTTGGCCTTCTCGAACGGCGGGAATACGAACTGCGTGTAGGTGCGTTCCATGTTGCCGCCGTTCATGCCGATGTACAGCGTCTTGGTTTCGGCGTGGGCGGCGCCGGCGGCGAGCAGCGCGGTTCCGGCAGCCGCTGCAATGATGGACGTGAACGATGTTTTCGCGTGTTTCACAAGCATGGTGGTCTCCTGGGGCATCAAGTGCATCAAGCTGCGGGTTGCAGAAAGCGTTGGATGGAAAAGGGTTCGATCGGCGTGGTGGTGCGGCCTTCGGCAATCAGCTCGGCCATGACATCGCCCACGCCTGGCCCGAGCTGGAAGCCGGCGCCGGCAAAGCCAAAGGCGTGGAACAGGCCGGGGCGGCGGGCACTGGGCCCAATCACGGGCTGGTCGTCGGGCAGGTTGCCTTCCGTGCCGCTCCACGTGCGGATGATGTGGGCGCCCGTGAGTTGTGGCAGCAGGGCAGCCAACTGCGGCAACTGGCGCAGGATCGCCACGTGCGACGAGCGCGCGCGCTGGTCGTCCAATACGTAGCCGCGCCCGCCGCCGAATACCACATTGCCGCGCCGCACCTGCCGGCAGTAGATGCCGCCGCCTTCCACGCCCAGGCTCCAGGGCAGGAAAAACGGCAGCGGCTCGGTCACGCCCATGGTGGGCGGGATGGTGAACATCGGCACGGGCTCGCCCCACTGCGCTGCAAACTGCGCTGCCCAGGCGCCGGCGCAGTTGACGAGCGCGGAGGCTTTGACCTCCAGATCGCGGTCATGCTGCCGTGCATGAATGACGAAGCGGGCGCCATCGTGCTCGACCGATTGCACCGGCGCGTGCTCGCGCACATCGGCGCCTGCCGCGTGCGCCGCGCGCGCAAATGCGGGCGACAGCAGGCGCGGATTGGCCTGCCCGTCTTCAGGGCACAGCGAGCCGCCGACGATCTGATCGCCGCCCATCGGAAAATATTTCTGCAGCGCAGCCTGGCCTTCAATGAGCTGCAACCCGAGGCCAAAGCCCTCGCTGCGTGCTGCATAGCTGGCCAGCGATTCCATGTCAGCCACGCAACGAGCGATCTTGAAGTGCCCGCTGCGCTCGTACTCGGCCTCGGTGCCGATCAACTCGGTCAGACGCCCCCAGATCTGGTGCGAACGCTGGGCCAGCGGCAATTGCTCAATGGAGCGCCCCTGACGCCGCACACCGCCAAAATTGACGCCGCTTGAGCGCGAACCGCACAGGTCGCGCTCGAGCAACGTGACGGCCAGCCCGCGCCGGCGCAGGAACAGCGCGGTGGCGCTGCCCATGATGCCGCCGCCGATGATGGCCACGTCGCACGCAAGCTGCTCACGCATGGTGGCTCTCCGGTTCGCTTGCCTCGGTCACATCCAGCGGTAGCGGCTTGATCGGTGCCTGGCCGCGCAACCGGCCCACTTGCGCCAGCGGAACGGACTGCGCGTGCGCCAGGATTTCCGCTGCCGCTGCGCCGCACATCCGGCCCTGGCAGCGGCCCATGCCCACCCGGCACAGCGCCTTCAGCCGGTTCAGCTCGTGCACGCCGCATTCCGCTGCCGTCTGGCGCAGAGTGCCTGCGGTGACGTTTTCGCAGCGGCATACGACCAGGTCGTCGCTGGCGTGCGCGGCCCAGTCATCGGGAAAGGGGAAGGCCACTTCCAGCGCGTGGCGGAACCGCTCGATCTTCTGCAGACGCTGGCGCAGCGCAGCCAAGCGATTGGTGTCGACGGTGATTTGCCGATCCTGCAACAGGGCGAGCGCCGCCAATTCGCCCGAGTACTCGGCTGCATCGGCGCCCATGATGCCCGCGCCATCGCCTGCCAGATACACGCCCGCGACCGAGCTGCGCCGCATGGCGTCGATGCGCGGCACATGGCAGCGGTGCAGTGCAGAAAACTCGAACGCGCAGCCCAGCAGATCGGCGAGCTGTGTTTCGGGCCGCAGTGCGTAACCCATGCCCACAGCGGAGCAAGCCGTGCGTTGTTCGCGGCCGGCGCTGTCTTGCCAGACGAGGTGCTCCAATGCCGCATCGCCTTCCGCGCGCAGCAAACGCACGCCGTGATGCATGGGGATGCCGTGCAGCTTGAGCCAGCCCACCAGCGCCATGCCCTTGGCCATGACGCCAGGCTGGCCCAGCATGGCCGGCGCCGCCTTGTAGCGCGCGGTGGCCGGGGCAGTGTCCAGCACCGCCACGACGTTTGCGCCGGCCTTGGCGTACTGGCAGGCCACCAGATACAGCAGCGGGCCGGTGCCTGCAAACACGACGGCATCGCCAATCGCGCAGCCCTGGTACTTGAGCGCGACTTGCGCGCCGCCCAGCGTATAGACGCCCGGCAGTGTCCAACCCGGGATCGGCAGCACACGGTCTGTGGCGCCGGTGGCGACAATCACATCGCGCCAGGGCAGGCTGCTGACCGCGCGCGTAGGCACATGCAGCAGGTCGAGCAGATCGGGCTGGGCATTCCACACCAGGGTCTGCGGGTGGTAATCGATCTGTGGCTGGAGCTGGTCAAAGGCGGCATGTACGGCCTGCGCACGCGCGGCTTCGGTGCCGTACAGATCGGCCGCGCTCCGGGCAAAGCCATCCGGCTGGCGGCGATAGATCTGACCGCCGGCGCGCGGAGCCTCATCCAGCACGATGGGCTTGAGGCCGTGCGCCAGCAGCGTCTGCGCCGCACGCACACCTGCCGGCCCCGCACCGATGATGACTGGCGGCAGATCCGCCTGCGACTGGCGCTGCAGCGTGGGGGCGGGTTGCGTCATCACGCGGCTCCCTCGCTGCCAGCCGGTTGCGTGCAGATGTGCATGCCGGGTTCGATCATGGTCTGGCACGCGCGCAGCGATTTGCCATCGGCCAGACGCACCCAGCAGTCCTGGCACGCGCCCATCAGGCAGAAACCGGCGCGCGGCTGCTGGCTGAATTCGTTCAAGCGCAACTGGCGTGTTTGCGTGAGCACAGCCGTCAGGACGGTGTCGCCGGCAAGCGCTTCGGCGGGGCGGCCATCCAGCACGAAGGGCACCGCGGGGCGGTTGCGCTCTTTGAGGCGCTGGAGCTGCGCGCGGGCCGATGGATTTGCAGGAGCGTTCATCGTGATCTGTGTCTCAATGCTTGCCGATCAGAATGCGGTCCAGGCCGTAGACCTTGTCCAGCAGCAGCATCAGCGCGAGCGTGAGGAAGACGATCAGCGCCGAGACGGCGGCCATCATCGGGTCGAGCGATTCCGTGGCGTACATGTACATGCGCACCGGCAGCGTGACGGTGGCGGGCGACACCACGAAGATCGACATGGTCAGTTCATCAAAGCTGTTGATGAAGGCCAGCAGCCACCCGCCCGTGATGCCCGGCAGGATCATCGGCAACGTCATGCGGCGGAACACCGTGAAGCTGCTCGCACCCAGCGAATAAGCGGCGTGCTCGACCGAGTGGTCAAAGCCCACCAGCGCTGCCATCACCAGCCGCATGGTGTACGGCGTGACGATCAGTGCATGGGCGAAGATCAGCCAGCCGAAGCTGCCTTGCCCGCCCACCAGCGAGAACATGCGCAGCAGCGCCACGCCCAGCACCAGGTGCGGAATGATCAGCGGTGACAGAAACACGCCTTGCAAATACTGCAGCCCCGGCGCGCGGTAGCGGACGATGGCCATGGCGGCCGGCACTGCCAGCGCGGTAGACAGCGTGGCCGCCGCCAGGCCCAGCCACAGACTGTTCCAGAACGATTGCACGAAGTCGGGGTGATGCAGCACCTGATCGAACCAGCGCAGCGAGAAATGATGGGTCGGCAGTGTGAGCGTTTCTTCAGGCGTGAAGGCGACGATGCACACGATCACCAGCGGTGCCAGCATGAAGATGATGACGAGCGCGTTGAAGATGAGCGCGAGCGGTCCGTTCTTTTGCATGTGCGCTCCTTCAGCCCAGCGTTCTTTTGTAGCGCCCTTCAATCATGCGGTTCCAGCCCAGCATGATGACGAGGTTGGCCGCCAGCAGAATCAGCGCGATGGCTGCGCCCAGCGGCCAGTTCAGTTCGTTCAGGTATTCGTCGTAGATGAGCGTGGCGACCATCTTCACGCGGCGCCCGCCCAGCAGGCCCGGAATGGCGAATGAGCTGGCCGCCAGGCCGAACACGATCAGGCTGCCCGACAGAATGCCCGGCATGACCTGCGGCAGCACCACGCGGCGCAAGGTGGTGAAGTGCGATGCGGACAATGACAGCGCGGCGTTTTCCACCCACGGGTCGAGCTTTTGCAGCGAGGTCCACACCGGGATGACCATGAACGGCAGCATCACGTGCACCAGCGCAATCACGACGGCCGTCTCGTTGTACAGCAGCTTGACCGGGCCGATGCCAACGGCCTTGAACGCGGCGTTGATCAGGCCTTCGGGCCCGAGCAGCATGCTCCAGCCGAAGGCGCGCACCACGACCGAGATCAGCAGCGGCGCGAGAATGACGAGCAGAAAGATCGAACGCCACGGCTTGCGCATCCGGCTCAGGATGTAGGCCTCGGGCGCGCCAATCAGGATGCAGACCAGCGTCACGAGTGCCGAGACGCGCAGCGTGCGCCAGAAGATCTCGTAGTAGTACGGGTCTTGCACCACGTGCAGGTAGTGCACGAACGTGAAGGTGCCCGCAATGGGGCCCTTGTCGGCATCGAACACGTTGAACGACAAAATCACGCTCAGCGCGAGCGGCACGAACAGCATCACGGCAAAGAGGGCCAGCGCTGGGCCGGTCATGCTCCATGGCACCCAGGTCGGTCTGCGGCTCATGCTGCATGCCCCTCGGTACCGATCACGCGGACATAGCGGTCCTGCCAATCCACGCCGACGGTCTGGCCCACTTCGCGCGGGGCATCGCCATCGTTGACGGCGGATACCAGCATCGCGCCGAGCGGCGTGTCGACGGTGTACATCCACTGGTTGCCGAGGAAGAAGCGTTCGGTCACGCGGCCTTCACAGCGGCCGGCGCCGTCGGCGGTGCACGTCATCTTTTCCGGGCGCAGCGCCAGCACAACCTTGCTGCCCACCGGCGTGCCCGGCGGCAGCGCGAGTTGCACGGAACCGATCGATGCGCGAAGTTCGCCGTCGGTGCCCGACACCACCGCGGCATGCAGCAGATTGGCCTTGCCGACAAAGGTGGAGATGAACGCATTGCGCGGATGCTCATACACCGCCAGCGGTGTATCCACCTGGGTGATGCGGCCCGCCTCCATGACGACCACGCGATCGCTGATCGACATGGCTTCGGCCTGATCGTGGGTGACCATGATGGTGGTCGTGCCGACCTTGCGCTGGATCTCGCGCAGCTCGAACTGCATCTCTTCGCGCAGCTTGGCGTCCAGGTTCGACAGCGGCTCATCCAGCAGCAGCACCGGCGGCTTGATGACCAGCGCCCGCGCCAGGGCAACGCGCTGGCGCTGGCCGCCCGAGAGTTCGCGCGGGTAGCGATCAACGTGCTTGTCCAGGTGCACCAGCGCCAGCGTCTGCATGGCGCGCTCACGGCGCTCTGCTGCGGGGCACTTGCGCATCTCCAGCCCGAATTCCACGTTCTCGCGCACCGTCATGTGCGGGAACAGCGCGTAGGTCTGGAACACGATCCCCAGGCCGCGCGCGTTGGCCTTGGCACGGGTGATGTCCTTGCCGTCCAGCTCGATCGAGCCTTCCGTCACCTCCGCGAAGCCCGCAATCATCTGCAGGGTCGTGGTCTTGCCGCAGCCCGATGGGCCCAGCAGCGAGACGAACTCGCCCTTGTGCACGTTCAGGTTGAAGTCCTGAACGACCCGCAGGTCGCCGTACTGCTTGGAGACATGGTTGAGGCGCAGAAAACTCATCGGTCATCCTTTGCGACTTGGGGGCGTCGCCAGACGCTTCTGTTTGAACAATATGGCTATGCTATTGCAACACCTGTGCCAAAACATCGTTCCAGCCTAGGTGTATACGCTGTAGTTGGAATTTTTCTCATATTTATTCCGTTCATCGGAATACAATCGATCAACCGAATTCAGTCCGTTCCAGCTTTATGTCCGTAGATTCCGACGACGACGCGCATCAGCGCAGCGCCATGCACCGCACCTTCCAGATCCTGCGCACCATGGCGGAGCAGCAGCACCAAGGTGTGCGCGTCACCTACCTGGCCAAGACGCTGGGAATGACCCCCGCCACCACGCACCGCCTGCTGCAGGGGCTGACGCAAGAAGGCATGGTCGAGCAGGATCAGCAGAACAAGCTGTACCGGCTGAGCCTGGACCTGTTCTGCCTGGCGGCCCAGGCCGGTGCGGTGAACGACTTGCGCTCGGTCGCCCGGCCGGCCCTGCTGCGGCTGAATGCCAGCCTGGGCGACACAGTGTTGCTGCTGGTGCGCTCGGGCTTTGATGCGGTGTGTCTGGATCGCGTGGAAGGCCAATATCCGATTCGCACCTTCACCGGCGACGTGGGCGGCCGGATCGAACTAGGAGTGGGGCAGGGCGCCCTGGTGATCCTGGCGCACCTGCCCGAGGCCGAGCAGGAGGAGGTGCTGCGCTACAACTTGCCGCGCATCCGGCACTACAGCGTGTACGACGAGGTCTATCTGCGCTCCGAGGTCAGAAAGGCGCGCGAACTCGGCTACAGCGCCAAGACGGACGGGTTGCTCGAAGGCATGGCAGGCATTGCCGTGCCGGTGTTCGATCGCAATGGCAATGTCGTCGCCGCGCTTTCTGTGGGGACGCTTGCCAACCGCCTGAGCGCCGAGCGCCTGCCCATCGTCTACGACATGCTGCTGCGCGAGGCCAATCGGCTGACCACGCAGATCAATCCGTTTGACCCGACACTGCGTCGGCCCATGCAATCAATGGCCGTGAGCGATACCTATCGCGCCATCTGATCTGACCAGGCGATCATGCGAGCACGCGACCCGGGTTCAGCAAGCCTTGCGGGTCAAGTGCCTGCTTGATGGTCCGCATCAATTGCAGGGCCACCGGCGCCTTGTAGTGCGAAAGATGATCGCGCTTGAGCGAGCCGATGCCATGTTCGGCTGAGATCGAACCGCCAAATCGGTGGACGGACTGGTACACCGCATCGCCAATCGCAGCCTCATGCGCGGCAACGAACGCTGCAGCATCCGCGCCCGCCGGCGGCTGCACGTTGTAGTGCAGGTTTCCATCGCCCAGGTGCCCGAAATTGATGAGCCGCAGCCCGGGCGCCAGGGCCTGCAGTTGCGCATCGGTCTGCGCCACAAACTCGGGAATGCGCGAGATCGGCACCGAGACATCGTGTTTGATGTTGGGCCCTTCGGCCGCCTGGGCCAGGGTGATGCTCTCGCGGATGTGCCACAGGTCGTGCGCCTGCCGGATGTTCTCGGCGATGATCGCGTCGGTCACGATGCCGTCTTCCATCGCGGTTTCCAGCAGGTGTTCAAACTGCGCCCGGGCGTGCGCCTCTGACTCACTGTCGGAGGCTTCCAGCAAGACGCACCACATCGTGTCGCGCCACATCGGCACGCGCAGATGTGGATAGTGCGAGTCGACCAGCCGGAGCCCTTCCTGGCTCATCACTTCAAAGCCTGTGAGCGCGGCAGACAGATGCCGGTGCGACAAGGCCAGCAACGCCGTGGCTGCTTGCAGCGAAGGCACGGCGGCCCACGCTGTCAACTGCGCGGCCGGTTGCGGATAGAGGCGCAGCGTGGCCGCCGTGATGATGCCCAGCGAGCCCTCGCTGCCGATGAACAGATTGCGCAGGTCATAGCCGGTGTTGTCCTTGCGCAGGCCTTGCAGGCTCTCCCAGATTTGCCCGTCAGCCAGAACAACTTCCAGCCCCAGGCACAGCTCGCGCGCATTGCCATAGCGCAGCACCTGTGTGCCGCCCGCGTTGGTCGCCAGGTTGCCGCCGATCGTGCAACTGCCTTCCGCGCCCAGGCTCAACGGGAACAGCATGCCCGCCTCGCTTGCCACGTCCTGCAGTGACTGGAGTACGCAACCGGCATCCACCGTCATCGTCATGTTGGCCGCGTCGATGGCGCGCACGGTCTGCATGCGGCGCAGGCTCACAACGATCTGCCCGCCGCTGGCATCTGGCACCGAGCCTTCCACCAGGCCCGTATTGCCGCCCTGCGGCACGATGGACGCTCCAGCTTGCGCACACGCGCGCACGACCGCGGCCACTTCCGCCGTACAGCCCGGCCGCACCACGCACAGCGCCTTGCCGCGCACGCGCTGGCGCCAATCGGATTCGTATTCGGCGCAGTCGTCGCCGGTCAGAACATGGGCGGGGCCCACGATGTCGCGCAAGGCCGGAATCAGGTTGTCGGGTGTCATGGCAATGGCGATGAAGGTTGTCTGTTTGAGGGCGCTATCAACGCATGGACAGCGTTACCGCCGCAGCCAGCCGCCGCACGGCCTGCTCGATCTGCGGCACCTCGGGCGCGGCAAACGACAAGCGCATGGTGTTGAGTTGTGCGTTGTCCGGGTAGAACGCCGTGCCCGGCACGTAGAGCACCTGCTGCGACACGGCGGCATCAAAGAGCGCTTGCGGGTCGATCGACTGCGCGAACGTCGCCCAGACAAACATGCCGCCTGCCGGCGCGGCGCATTGCACATGGCCATCCAGCTGCGTGGCGATGCCTTGCACCAGGGCCAACATGCGCCGTTGATACTCGATGCGGGCGCGCTGCACCGTGGCCGGGTAGCGGTCGCTTGCCAGATAGCGGGCCGCCACCATTTGCGTCAGCGGCGACGTGCACAGATCCACCGTCTGTTTGGCGATGGCGCAGCGGCGCAGCAGGCTGCTGTCGGCCAGCATCCAGCCGATCCGCAGCGCGGGAGCAACGGTCTTGGACAGGCTGGAGAGATACACCACCGGGTTCATGCCGTCTGCTGCCAGCCGATCGCCCAAGGCACGCAAGGTTGGAGGCATCGCAGCGGCGTTGCTCTCCGGCGCATCAAAGCGCAGCTCGCCGTAGGGATCGTCTTCCACCACCCAGAAGCCGTGGGTGCAGGCCAACTGGACGAGGGCTTCGCGCCGCTGTGCAGACAGCAGCGTGCCGCGCGGGTTGGAAAAATTCGGCACCGTGTAGAGCAGCTTGGGGCGCTGCGTGGCGGGCAACCGGTGCAGCAGGTCGGCCAGTGCATCGGTCTGCAGGCCGTGTTCGTCCATCGGCACGGGCACGATACGGGCTTGTGCCAGGCGCAAGGCTTGCAGCGTGGCAGGGTAGGCGGGCACTTCCACCAACACCGTATCGCCGGGTTCGATCAACGCCCGCACCAAAAGGTCGAACGCTTGCTGCGAGCCCGTGGTCACCATCATCTGCTCGGCGCTGGCCTGGATGCCCCGTGCACCCATCAGCGCTGCGAGGGCCGTGCGAAGGACGGGCAGCCCTTCAGTGGCGCCGTATTGCAGGGCTTGCGCATCGCCCGCCATGGCCTGGGCGGCGGCCTGCGCCAACCCTTCGGCATCGAACAGACTGGGCGACGGATACCCGCCCGCCAGCGAGATCATCCCCGGCTGGCTGAGGTACGGAAACAGTTCGCGGATGGGCGAGCCGGCGGGGTTTGCAAACGGGGCGGCAAAGCCCGGCATGGCGGCGGGTGTGTGCAGGCCGGTCATGCGGCATCCACGACGGCCGTGCCGCGCAGCACGGCGCGCACCTGATCGATCGAGCGCTGCTGCGCCGCCTCGTACAACGCGATTTCGTCATGCACGCGTGCACCCAGCGCAGCCTCAAACGCTTGCTGTGCGGCGTGGGCTTGGTACTGCTTTTGCTCCTCGCCACCCAGGTTGGATTGGAAGATGCCTGCCGCGCTCACCGGCAAGAAGTCTTCATACGTGATGGGATCGGCTTGTACCCAGCCCTTGGCCAGAAGTTCATCCAACGACGCATCGGCCGCCGCTGCGCTGTCGGCGTGTGCATGGCCCGTTGGCGTGAGGGTGTAGCGATAGAACGCCAGCCCTTGCGCACGCAACGCCTCATGGGTATCCGGAAAGGCGCGGAACGCCTGGGCTAGCCGATCTTCGTAGTTGGGTGCGGCACTGCCGGCATTGCCCATGCTGCGCACCTCGGCCAGCAGTTGGTCGTATAGCGCGCGGCCCTTGCGTGTGAGGGCCACACCGCGCTGCTCGATTTCGCCAAAGCGCGCCGTGTGGGCGCCGGCATCGTCGGTAAAGCGCACGGCTTCCTGCAGCGCCTTGAAGCTGGTCTGGCGCAGCAGGATGGGGCAGTTGCGGGGCGGCGGACCTTCCACCACATCTTTGGCGTCCATGCCGCGTGCGGGCATGGCGGCCTGTGCGGCGTCGATGTCGAGCGTGCGCGGCGTCAGGTGGTTGATGTGGGGGCCGCGGAAGCACACCACGTCGGCCACCAGGCGGTGGGCGGCTTGCAGCGCGCGATACGTCTCGGCATCGACCGTGGCGGTGCTGTGCCAGCGGAAGGTCTCCAGCGCCTCGCGCACAAAGGCGTCCGCATCCGCGTCGGCCAGACCGCCGTCAGCTTCGCGTTGGGCGATCAGTTCCAGCACGCGCGGCGTAAAGATCTGCCGTTGCGTCAGGATGGCAGTGGCCTTGTCGCGCAGGGCAGCGTCGGCAATCAGTTCAAGCCGCAGCAGCGACGTGAACACGCGAAACGGATTGGCCAGCAACGCGGCATCGGCCACCGGGCGAAACGCCGTCGAATGCACGGGCACGCCAGCCACCGAAAGATCGTAGTAACCCACCGGCTCCATCCCCATGACGGCAAACAGCCGGCGCAGCGTGGCCAGTTCGGCTGCCGTGCCGACGCGAATGGCGCCGTGGCGCTCGACGTCCAGCCGCTCCAGTTCGCCCGACTGCGCCATCTGCGCGCGCAGCGCGGGCTGGGCGTCCAGCGTGCGAGCGTTGATGTCGGATACCAGCTCGACCAGAGTGCCGTATTGGGGCACTTCTTCGCGGTACATGGCGGACATGGCGCGCGAAAAGCGGGAGCGGATTTCGTTCGCGTGGATGAAGTTCGACGCCGGAGGTTGATGCGCAGTGCTCATGACTGAATGGGGTTTGGCAGGGACGAGGCCATGCTAGGTTGGCCAAGGAACGCCGGTCAAACGATAATCCGGCCCTAGGTCATTCCAAACTAGAATGATTGAGCGACTTCTGCACCGCACAACTCCTGCGCCCCATGTTCCTGTCCCGCCGCTTTCTGCCGCCGATGTCCCTGCTATGCGCGTTCGAGGCCGCCGCGCGCCACCAGAGCTTCACGGCTGCCGCTGCCGAGCTGCACCTGACGCAGAGCGCCGTCAGCCGCCAGATCCGCGCGCTGGAAGATCGCCTGGGCGCTGAGCTATTCGTGCGTGAACGCCAGACCGTGCGGCTGAGCGCGGCGGGCCAGGCGTATGCGGAGGAAATCCGCGGTGCGTTGATGCGCATCTCCAGCGCCACGGTCGGGTTCCGCGCCAATCCGCAGGGCGGCAGCTTGAATCTGGCCATCCTGCCGACGTTCGGCACCCGCTGGCTGGCACCGCGCCTGCCGGCGTTTTTTGACGCGCACCCCGGCATCACCATCAATCTGACGACGCGGCTGTCGCAGTTCGACTTTCAACTGGAAGCGGTGGACGCGGCCATCCATTTCGGTACACCGCACTGGCCGGGGGCGGAACTGGCCTTGCTGATGAGCGAAACCGTCGTGCCTGCTTGCAGCCCGGCATTGCTGGCCCGCTACGACTTTGCGCAGCCGCGCGATCTGCTGCATGCGCCGCTGTTGCACCTGGCCTCGCGCCCCGATGCCTGGCCGCGTTGGCTGGCCAGCCACCACGTGACGGGTGCCGAACCCCAGGGCATGCTGTTCGACCAATTTGCCACGGCCGCGCAAGCTGCAGTTGCCGGCCTGGGCGTGGCGTTACTGCCGCGTTTTCTGATCACCCACGAGCTGCAGCAAGGCGACCTGGTGCGGGCGTTGCCGCATGTGCCCGAGATGGAAAGCGCCGAGCGTTACTACCTCGCCTGGCCCACGAGCCGCGCGGATTATCCGCCGCTGCAAGCGCTGCGGACATGGCTGGTGAAAGCGGCGCAAGACTTCATGCCCACGCAGTCCGCAGAGTGAGGCGCTGCGCTTTCGCAAAGCGCAAAAACACGCGAGGTGCTCGGCGCCGCGATTTCCTTAACGTGTGGCGGCCGTATAAACAGCCGTATCGGCGCTAATGCCGAGGTCACGGCGGAACGTTTCCGGATCGAACCCCTCCTGAACCTGCTGCGCCTCAATCGCGGATTTGGCGGTCTCCATGGCTTGCAGACTGGCCCATTCGACGATGGACACAACGTTGAACTCGGCGGTGCCAGCGGGGTGCGTCAGCACTGAGCTTTTCAAGCAGCCTGGTTGGGCTGCAAGCAGGTTTCTCGCTTGCTGGATGCGCTCCATGAAAGCCGGCATCGCGGCAGGCGGCACGGCAAAGCGGCTGATGCGGAAAACCGCCGTGTGTGAGTCGTCGGAAGCTTGTGCGGATGTCATGCGGAACCTCGTCATTAGAAATGGCCAGGAGATACCGCCGTACTCTAAAATCTCAAGCAAGGTTGAGGTCAAGAGGTTCGCGCATGAAAAAACATCCCTTGGAAGAAATGGGTATTTCGCTCACGTTGAGCGTGGGAGAGGTATCCCGTCGCAGCGGCGTGCCTGTATCGACACTGCATTTCTACGAAGCCAAGGGCCTCATCGAGAGTCACCGGACGAGCGGCAACCAGCGCCGATATTCGCGCGACGTTTTGCGCCGCGTAGCGTTTGTGCGTGTGGCGCAGCGTGTCGGAATTTCGTTGGCTGAGATAGCGGCCGGGCTGGACAAACTGCCGAAGGGCAGCATTCCGGACCGCGAAGCTTGGTCGCGATTGTCGACGACATGGCGCAGTGATCTCGACGAGCGCATCGCTCAACTCAAGAAGCTGCGCGACACATTGGACGATTGCATCGGCTGTGGCTGCTTGTCGATCGACCGGTGCCGCCTGCGCAATCCCCTGGACAAGTTAGCCCAGGAGGGGGCCGGGCCGCGACGACTGATGATCAAACCTCTGAAATCGTAACGGCGGCAACTTGCAGTGGTGTTCCGCAGGGTGGGTAACGCCGGGCTTTGCTCACGTGGCTGCCGGATGCACGTAATACGGCCGCAGGGGCCTGCCAAGTGGGAACGTTGCACTAACGTTGGTGGCGAGGGACTGCCAAATACGTCCTATCCGTGCGAAGAGCACGAGCGTGAGCGGGGGCGCAATCAGCGTTCAAAACGCCGTGGCAAGTCATTGATTTTATTACCAAGGAAAGCCCTGATCTGGTGGGAAAAAATCTTCCACCTGAGGGGCGCTCTGCATTTAGAATCAACGGCTTACAAAAAAAACTCCACCATGTCCATCCAACACGCACTGCTGACATCCCTGCTGGAAAAGCCCTCGTCGGGCTACGAGCTTGCTCGACGCTTTGACAAGTCGATGGGCTATTTTTGGAGCGCCACGCATCAGCAGATCTACCGCGAGCTTGGCCGCATGGCCGAGGCTGGCTGGGTGAGCGTGGAAGAAGAGGAGGACAGCCGCAAGAAGACGTACACCGTGTTGCCGCCCGGCCGGGACGAACTCGCACGCTGGGTGCTGGAGCCGACCGTGTCGTCGGACAACCGTGAGGAAGTGCTGGTGAAGCTGCGTGCCGAAGCGGTGATCGGCCCCCTCGGTTTTGCCGACGAGATGCAGCGTCTGATCGAGCAGCACCGCACGCGCCTGAACACCTTCCGCGAGATCGAGAAGCGCGATTTTTCGCGGGCTGATCTCACACGTGCGCAGCAGTTGCAGCACGCGGTGCTTCAGCGCGGCATCGTTTACGAAGAAGGCTGGCTCGCGTGGGCAGACGATGTGCTGCCGTTGCTGGAGCCAGCCCCTGTGACGGCCTGATGGCCTGAAGGCCTAACTGCTTACACCGTCGTCTTGTCACCCGCCGGAGCGCGCAGGGCTTCGATATTGTTCAGGCGACGGCGGGCTACCTCGAACTCTTCGGCAAAGCGCTTGACGAGTTCTGCCGCCGGCACCACGCGCTTGACTGCGCCCACGCCCTGGCCGGCGCCCCAGATGTCCTTCCATGCCTTGGCCTTTGCGCCGCCGCCCGAGCCGAAGTTCATCTTGCTTGGGTCCGATTCCGGCAGCGCGTCTGGGTCCAGGCCGGCGCCTTCGATGCTCTTGCGCAGGTAGTTGCCGTGCACGCCAGTGAACAGGTTCGTATAGACGATATCGCTGGCGGTGCTTTCCACGATCGCTTGCTTGTAGCCCTCGATCGCGTTGGCTTCTTCGGTGGCGATGAACGCGGATCCGACATAGGCCAGGTCCGCACCGGCTGCCAATGCCGCCAGGATCGCATTGCCGTTGGCGATGGCGCCCGACAGCAGTAGCGGGCCGTCAAACCATTCGCGTATCTCGTGGATCAGCGCAAAAGGTGAGGTCGTGCCCGCATGGCCGCCCGCGCCCGCCGCCACCGCGATCAGGCCATCCGCGCCTTTCTCGATCGCCTTCTTCGCAAATTTATTGTTGATGACATCGTGCAGGACGATGCCGCCGTAGCTGTGCACCGCCTGGTTCACATCTTCACGCGCGCCCAGCGAGGTGATGACGATGGGCACCTTGTACTTCACGCACAGCGCCAGGTCGTGCTCCAGACGGTCGTTCGACTTGTGCACGATCTGGTTAACGGCAAACGGTGCCGATGGTTTGTCGGGGTGCTGCGCGTCGTATTCGGCCAGCTCCGTCGTGATGCGCTGCAGCCAGGTTTCCAGCAGCTCGGCCGGCCGTGCGTTGAGCGCCGGGAACGAGCCGACCACGCCCGCCTTGCACTGCGCGATCACGAGGTCGGGGTTGGAAATGATGAACAGCGGCGAGCCCACCACGGGCACGGACAGGCGGTTTTGCAGGATCGGGGGCAGCGACATGGCAGTCTCCGTTGGTTTTGGTTGGAATTCGGAATTGGGGGATGGGTATTCAGGCGCCGGCCTTGAGCATGCCGATCTTGTCGCCCAGCTTTGCACCCATGGCAGCGCCGAGTGCCTGCAAGCCGGTGGCGGGGCGGACCATGACTTCGAACTCGACGATCTTGCCTTCAGCGTTGAAGCGCACCATGTCGATGCCCTTGAGCGCCTTGCCGCTCACGTTGGCGCTGAATTCCAGCACCACGCTGGCGCCGTCGTCGGTGGCGAAGCTGCGGTGGTATTCGAAGTCTTCAAAGACGGTGTTGACGGTGCGCAGCACCAGCGTGGTCGCCGTGCGGCCCGGGTAGGGCGTATGCGCCACGGGTGAGCGGAAGACCACGTCGTCGGCGAACAGCCGGTCGAGATCGTCCATGTTGCCGCTGTCGAGCATGGCATGCCAGGCCTCGAGCGTGGCTTGCGCGGGGGCGTTCAATGTCTGGGGAATCGGCTGCGGCATGCTGGCTCCTGAGCAGAAAGTGCAACGGATTGCATCAACGTGGGACGCAACATAGCACAGCCGCGTTTTTCTATGCAACAAGTTGCATAGTGGGGCTATTCGACTTCAGACAAGATCAGCCGGCAGCGTGGTCCGGGTGCTGGGCGCGTACCACGATGACGGTGCGGTGCGACAGGCGCGCCGTGCGCTCGGCCACGCTGCCCAGCAGAAGGCGCGCGAGCCCGTGCTTGCCGTGCGAGCCCACCACGATGGTGTCGGCCTGCCAGCGCTCGGCCTCGTGCTCGAGCGCGTGGCCGATGTCGTCGTCGGTGGAGTCGAGCATCAGCACGCCGGTTTCAGCAGCGGTGCCGTCGGCGTCGAACAGGCGCTGCAATTCGACCAGCGATGCGCTGGCCGTCCGGTGCGCCTCTTCGCGCAACTTGTCGACGCTGTAGATTTCGCGCGACTCCGGCATGGCCGGCGATCCGATCGCCCAGACGACCCGGACCCGGCCGTTGAATGCACGGGCAAGGGCGGCGGCTTCTTCCACCGCCAGGTGGGCTTCATGGGTGCCGTCGAAAGCGGCAAGAATGCGTTGATGCATGGGGCGCTCCGCAGAATCGGAATGGAATGCGTCACTGTAGCAGCGCAGGTGGGCGATGCTGCACCCCGGATGTGCCCGGGTTGCGTCGCATCAAACGGGCGCTGTCGTGCGCGCGGGGTGCGCCAGCAGCAAGTCCAGCAGCCCTTGCGCCGCCACCGACAGGCTGCGTCCGTCGCGCCGGATGACATACAGCGTGCGCACCAGCCCCGGCAGGGGCAGCGGCCGCACCACCAGCTCTGGCAGGCGGAACTGGAACAGCGCCAGCGCGGGAATGACGGTGATGCCCAGGTTGGCCGCCACCAGCGCAGCCGCCGTGGCCAGGTGTTCGACTTCCATGCCGCTGCGCAGCTTGGTCGGGTGCAACGCCGCATCGAGGTATTGCCGGATGCTCGTGTTGCGCGCGAGGTGGATGAACGGCGTATCGACGAGATCGCCCACGGCCAGCGCCTGCTTGCGCGCCAGCGGGTGATCCTGGTGACAGACGAGGTGGAAGTCGTCGGTGCAGAACGGTTGTGCGGCCAGACCCGCCATGTCGGCGCCCATGGCCGCGATGGCGAAGTCCGCCGCGCCGCGCCGGACCATGTCGATGCACGGGTCCGAGAGTTGATCGTGCAGCGCCAGTTGAATGCCCGGATGCTGGGCAGAGAACGCGGCCAGCACGCCCGGCAGAATGCCCGCCGCGATCGACGGCAAGGCGGCCACCGTCACGCGCCCCGTGCGTGCGGCGGCGCGATCGCGCAACTCCGAGAATGTCGCCTCGAAATCAGCCAGCAGGCGCAGCGCCGATTCGGCAAAGGCTTCGCCCTCCGGGGTCAGTTCAACATGGCGCGTGTTGCGGTCGAACAGGCGCACGCCGGCGTCGGCCTCCAGGTTCTGGATCAGCGCGCTGAAGGCCGATTGCGACAAGTGGCACGTCTGTGCCGCCTGCGTGAAGTTCTTGTGCTCGCGCAGCGCGGCAAAGGCGCGGAGCTGCTTGACGGAGAGGTTCATGGCGATGCCGGGCGTGGTGCGCCAGCTTAGCCTGGAATCTCCAGCGTGAGCAGCGCGCTTGCGAGCGACTTGCCATGCGCATCCAGCGCCAGGGATCGCGTCACGCCGCCGGCCAGGGCACCGTGGAGCACGAAGTTGAGCGCGCCAAGCTGCGACAGCACGTAGCGCTCGACATCGCCGCGAACAAGGTCAGCGAAATGCGCGCGCACGCGCTCGGCCGTGACGTGTTGTTCAAGCAAGGCAAATTCTTCCGTGCATTCCGGACGAAGCGCGATGACGGAGATGCACGAGATGTCGCCCTTGTCGCCGGCGCGGGTGTGGGCGAGGTCGCGGAGGGTGCGGGGCATGTCAGCTCTCCAGAATGTGCACGGCGTGCGGTGCGAGGTCAGCGGGAATCAACGTCGATGCGACGGCGATGATCTCGCGCGCGCTCTTGGTCGCGCCTCCGCCGCCGGACGGGCCGCACGTCAGCAGGGTTTCCACTTCGTTGCCGATGCGTACGGCTTCGGCCATCGACTCGGTGCGCGCGGCCACGCGCACGCGCACTTCATACGGTTCGGCATCGGTGCGGGAAAGGGCAGCGCCATGCAGTGCATCCACGCCGATCAGTTCAAAGCGCGTTTCCGTCATCTGCACGCCGGTGAGCGCCAATCGCTCGCGCACGATGTCGAGTGCCAGCTTGCCGCGGGCGACCGCGTTCGGGCCGGCATAGCTGATCTGGCCTTCGCCGATGTAGCTGTCGAGATAGCCGATCGACACCTTCAACTGGCCCGTGCGTGGTGTGCCGGTGGCGCCTTCAATGACGACGCGGTCTTTGCCGCCGCCGTGCATGCGCACGTTGGAGAAGTCCGCCACCACGTCAGGTGTCAGGTACCGCGCCGGGTCATGGATCTCGTACAGCAACTGCTCCTTGCATGTGGCTTCGGTGACGAGGCCGCCGGCCGTGGCGACCTTGGTGATGAGCACCGAGCCGTCTTCACCGACTTCGCCAATGGGGAAGCCCAGACGTGCGAGGTCGGGTACGTCCTTGATGCCGGGGTCGGCAAAGTAGCCGCCGGTGATTTGCCCCGCGCATTCGAGCAGATGCCCGGCGAGCGTGCCGCAGCCCAGGCGATGCCAGTCGTCCATGCGCCATCCAAACGCATGGATGAGCGGCCCGAGCGCGAGCGCCGGATCGGCCACGCGCCCGGTGATGACGATGTCCGCGCCTTGCGCCAGCGCATCGACAATGCCCTGCGCGCCGAGGTACGCATTGGCCGACACCATGCGTGCCTGCAGCGATGCGACCGGTGCGCCGCCATCCATCAGCGTGAAATCCTGGCCGCGGGCCTGCAGCAGATCGAACACATCGTCGCCGGTGACGGCCGCCACGCGCAGCTTGAGGCCCAGCTCGCGTGCGATGTCGCGCGTACGCTCGGCAGCCGCCTGCGGGTTGGCCGCGCCCATGTTGGTGACGATGCGGATGCCGCGGGCCGCGCAGGCGGGCAGCACGGCGCGCATGCGCGCTTCGAGCAGCGGGTCGTAGCCGTGCGATGGGTCTTTGCGGCGCACCTGCTGCGCGAGCGCGATGGTGCGCTCGGCCAGGCATTCGAACATCAGCACGTCGATGTCGCCGTGCTCTGCCAGTTCCAGCGCCGGTTCGATGCGGTCGCCCGAATAACCGGCGCCGCCGCCGATGCGGAATGTCTTCAACTCGGTCTTCATGCCATCACCATGGAAGCACGCCCAGCACCACGGCCACTGCGGTCATCAGCAGCGAGGCACCGAACAGGAAGGGGATCGAGAATTTCTGGTGGTCCGCCAGCTCGATACCGCACAGGCCGACCACGAGAAAGGTGGCGGGTGTGAGCGGGCTGACGGGGAAGCCGGTGGTCATCTGGCCGAGCACGGCGGCCTGCGCCACATGCACCGGCGCAACCCCCAGCATCTTCGATGCTTCGGCTACAACGGGCAGCACACCGAAGTAGAACGAATCCGGATCGAACAGCAGCGACAGCGGCATCGACAACACGCCCAGCACCACCGGAATGTGGTGCGCCATGCCGGGCGGAATGAAATCGACCGCCGTCTTCGCCATTGCCGTGAGCATGCCCGACTTGCTCATGATGCCGGTGAACACCCCCGCCGCCAGCAGGATGCTCGCCATCATCAGGGCGGCCTTGGCGTGGGCGTCCACCCGCTGGCGTTGCTCGTCGACGTTCGGGTAGTTGATCAGCAGTGCGGCGACCACGCCCAGCATGAACATCACCACCGGATCGACCTTGCCGCTCACCATCACGCCCATCACCACGACGGTGAGGATGAGGTTGATCCAGAAATTGCGTGGGCGGCGCAGCGCTTGTTCCGCGTCCGACAGCGGGCGCGCAACGACTTGCGCGCCGCCGGCGTGGTTGGCCAAGCCCAGGCGTTTTTCCTCATGCTTGCCCAGCAGCCATGCGCACGCGAACACGAAAACGAGCCCCGCAATCTGCACTGGAATCAACGGATTGAAGATGTCCGTGACGGGCATATGCAGCGATGCGGATGCGCGGATCATCGGCCCCGTCCACGGCAGGAAGTTCACGCCGCACGCCATCGACGTCACGCACGCAAGGATGCGGCGGTCCATGCCGAGCCGGTCGTACAGCGGCAGCATGGCGGGAATGGTGATCAGAAACGCCACCGCGCCCGAGCCATCCAGGTGAATGAGCAGCGCCAGCAGCGCCGAGCCCACCACGATGCGCGGCGGGCGGCTGCCCACGGTGCGCAGGATGCGGTCGATGATCGGGTCCAGCATGCCGGCGTCGGTGACGATGCCGAAATACAGGATGGCGAAGATGAACATCCCCGCCACGGGCGCGACGTCCTTGATGCCGCCGATGATGAACTTGCTGGTGTTGAGCCCGAAGCCGCCCACAAGCGCGGCGATGACGGGAATGGCGATGAGCGCGACCAGCGGCGACATGCGTTTGGTCAGGATGACGACAAACAGCGCAACGATGGTCAGCAGCCCGAGCAGTGCGAGCATGGTCTCCTCCGAGTGAGGGGTCGATGGACCCTAGGATTCGGAATCCCTGTTGGCGGGATTTAGGAGCGACTGTAGAAGTTGGTGATCTGCCTGTGAAACAGAATATTTGGATCGATTGTGCGGATTCGCCGATCAGTGCCGCCGACGCCGCGCACCAAATCCCGGCAGAATGTCTCGCATCCCCAATTCCACCCATCCCTGCCGGAGACACCGTGAGCGCTACCCCGACCGTCCTGATCCTCCCCGGCTGGCAGAACTCCGGACCCGAGCATTGGCAATCGCGCTGGGAACGCCTGCATGGTGATCGCCGTGTCGAACAGCGCGACTGGTTTGCCCCCAAGCGTGCGGATTGGGTGGCCGCGCTGGAAGCCGAAGTCAGCGCGGCGCCCGGCGACGTCATTTTGGTGGCGCACAGCCTGGGCTGCGTGCTGACGGCGCATTGGGCGGCCACGTCGGCTCGTGCTGTGCGGGTGCGCGGGGCCTTGCTGGTTGCTCCGCCGCAGCTCGATCGCGCCGACATGCCGCCGGAGCTGGCCGACTTCAGGCCCATTCCGCAACAGCGTTTGCCATTTCCCGCTGTGCTCGTCTTCAGCACCGACGACCCGTTCAGCGACGCAGCGTGGAGCCACAGCCAAGCCGAAACGTGGGGTGCGGAGCCCGTCAACCTGGGCGCGCGCGGCCATATCAATGCCGAATCGGGTCTCGGTGACTGGCCGGAAGCCCGCGCCATCGTCGCCAAGTGGATGAAGGATCTCATCTGAAATCAGCGGAATGGGGGGGCTTGACCCTGAAGCTTCTTCAGGGTTTTGAATGGAGGCATGAAACCCGATCTCGCCTCCACCCTGCCTGTCGACGACCACGCCACGCCGGAAGCCTCTGGCTGTGGCGGTTGCTGCGGTCATGCGCAACCGGTCGCAAGGGACGCCGCCCAACATGCGCATGATCATGGCCACGATCATCACGGTCACGGTCACGGTCACGGTCACGGTCACGACCACGACCACGACCACGACGATCATGATCATGATCACGCGCCCGAAGCCGCGGCCCCCGTCGATGTCGAGGCACGCGCAGCCGCCACTGGCCGCACCGTCGTGCGCATCGAGCAGATGGATTGCCCGACTGAAGAGCGCATGATCCGCGCCAAGCTCGGCAGCGCCGACGGCGTTGTCGCGCTGGATTTCAACTTGCTGGAGCGTCATCTCACCATCCACCACACCGTTGACGATGTGGCGCCCTTCCTGGAGGCGCTGCGTGCCATCGGCATGGATGGCGAGGTGCTTGAACAGCACGATCGCCTGGCCGCAGCACCTGCGGAACCGGCCCGCATCTCGCGCCGGACGTGGCTGCTCGGTATCGGCGGCGTGACCGCGTTCGGGGCGGAGGCCATCGCCTGGTCGCTTGGCGATCACGCCTGGCCTGTGCTGGCGCTGGCGCTTGCCTCCATCGCGTTGGCGGGTGGGCCGACGCTGCGCAAGGGCTGGATTGCCTTGCGCGCGCTCACGTTCAATATCAACTTCCTGATGGCGGTGGCCGTCATCGGCGCGCTGCTGATCGGCAAGTGGGCCGAAGCCGCCATGGTGATCTTTCTGTTTGCCGTGGCAGAAGCCATTGAAGCGCGCGCGCTGGTGCGTGCTCGCGACGCTGTGCGCGCTCTCACCGCCATCGCGCCAGACACCGCGGAGTTGGCCGATGGCGCGGGCGGCTGGCGCGAAGTGGCTGTCGACACCGTTGCCGTTGGCGCGCGCCTGCGTGTGCGCACCGGCAGCCGCGTGCCTGTCGACGCGCGCATCGTCAGCGGTCGCGCGGCGCTGGACGAATCGCCCGTCACGGGGGAAAGCCTGCCGGTGGAAAAAGCCGTTGGGGACACCATTCTCGCCGGCACCATCGTGACCGACGGCGTGGTCGAGGCGCAAGCCACGGCGGTGGCTGCGGACAGCACGCTCGCGCGTATCGCCGGGGCCATCCAGCAAGCGCAATCGCAGCGCGCGCCCACGCAGCGCTTTGTCGACAAGTTCTCTTCGATCTACACGCCCGCAATGATGTTGTTGGCGCTCGCGGTGGCCGTTATTGGCCCGCTGGTCACGGCCGACGGTTGGCTGGCGTGGACGTATCGCGCGCTGGTGCTGCTGGTGATCGCCTGCCCGTGCGCGCTGGTGATCTCCACCCCGGTCACGGTGGTCAGTGGCCTGGCCGCTGCTGCGCGCCGCGGCATCGTCGTGAAGGGCGGTGTGTATCTGGAAAGCGGCCGGCGCCTGCGCGCGCTGGCGCTGGACAAGACCGGCACGCTCACCGCCGGCCGCCCGGTGTTGGATACGGTGATGTTGCCCGACGGCACACGCCGCGCCGTCGCAGATCTGAACGCCGCACCCGACGCCACGCAGTTGCATGCGCTGGCAGTGGCCGCAGCGTTGGATGCCAACACCACGCACCCGATTGCCGTGGCCATCGTGCAGGCCGCTGCGGCGCACGGTGCGGTCGATGCGAATGCGGTGGAAGACCTGTCGGTGCTGCCGGGCCGTGGCGTGGCGGGCACGCTCAACGGTGTGCGCTGGCATCTTGGCAACGCGGCGCTTGTCGCAGAGCGTGGCTTCGACACGTCGGCCTGGCGTGCTGCTGCCGAGTCGTTGCAAGCGGTGGGCATGTCCGCTGTCACGCTGTGCGATGCGAACGGTGTCGTGGCGCTGTTCGGCGTGCGTGACCGCGAGCGCGCCGAAAGCGCCGAAGCCATCGCCGCATTGCGCGCACTGGACGTGACGCCCGTCATGCTCACCGGCGACGACCGCCGCGCCGCACGGGCCATCGCCAAGACGGTCGGCATCGACAACGTGCACGCAGAGCAGCTCCCCGTCGACAAGCAACGCGTGGTGGGCGAGCTGGCCGCACAACACGGCTTCGTCGGCATGGTCGGCGACGGCATCAACGATGCCCCGGCACTTGCGCGTGCCGATATCGGCTTCGCCATGGGCGCCGCCGGTACCGCCACCGCGCTGGAAGCGGCCGACGTGGCCATCATGGACGACGACCCGCGCAAGCTCGCCAGCTTCATCCGCATCAGCCGTCGCACGGTGGCCGTGCTGCGTCAGAACATTGTGCTGGCGCTGGGCATCAAGGCGGTGTTTCTGGCGCTGGCCGTGATGGGCGACGCGACGCTGTGGATGGCGATCTTCGCCGATGTGGGCGCAAGCCTGCTGGTGGTGTTCAACGGCCTGCGGGTGATGCGCACGCGCGCCTGATTTGCCGGCGCGCGCGGGGCAACGCGATCAGCGCAAGCCGGTGATGCGCGCGTCTTTCGGGTAGGTGATCAGGTAGTCGGCCGAAAAGCGCGCGCTTTCGCCGGCCGGGATCGTCTGCTCCCATGCGATCACGCCGCGGCGGCGTTCCCAGTTGCGCTTGGCGGGCTCCGGCGAGAAGGTGGAGCGCACCTTGATGTCGTCGGACTGGCTGACCGGCGTAGCTTCCAGGATCTGCACGTCGATCGCGTCACGGTGCCGGTTGCGCACCGTGTAGAGCGCCGCCAGCTGGCGCTCGTTGCGGTTGTCGAGCAGGCCCACGCTTCGCTGGAAGGTCTTCGGCGTTTCCACCACTACGTTCACGAGATCGTCACGGCCGAAGGGCAGCGTGACCTTCTGGTCCTCGCCAGCCGGATTCCACTGTGTGCTGCCAACTACCGCGCCATCGCGGCGCAACTGCATGTTGCCTGCGGGCCAGATGCCCTCTGGGCGGTCCACCGTCGCAACGAGGTACGCAGTGGTATCCATGCGCGGGGTGCTGCGTGCCGCCAGTTTGGCGGGCAGCGTTTCGCTGGCCAGCGTGAGGGTGATCTTCTGCGCGTCGGATGGCAGTTCGGCTGCGCCCGGCACATCGAACTCGGTGGCAAACGCGGTCTGGACGGCGTTCACTTCGAACAGCGGTTCGCCATCGGCCTCGCGTTGCTCATTGTTCCGGCTGAATCTGGCCTTAGGCGCTGGCGCCATCGCCGCTGCAGGTGCAGCGGGGTAGGGCATCGCCTGCGGCGGCGGTTGAATATCCAATTGCCACGCGTACGGTTCCGGCCCGCGCGGAGTGTTGCGCGGCTGGCCCGTTGACAGGCGCAGATGCACGCCGCGCCAGTCTTCGCCGGTGGATTGCGCAAGCGTGGCCTGCCGCTCGACAACGACATTCGAGCGCACAGAATCCACACTCGCCTGATACGCCGGACGCCAGCCTGCACGCGAGGTCTGATAGCTGACGCGCAACTCACCGCCGCGCGGTGCCGCCACCGCAATGCGCACCGTGCGCAGCGTGCTGGATGCCGAGCCGTGTGTGCGTTGCAGCGCGTCGAGCTGCGCCTTCAATTCGGCATCGCGCTTCTTCAGTTGTTCCTGGCGGGTAAAGATGTCTTGCGCGTTGCGTGCCAGTGCGTCGGTCGCGCGGCCGAGCGTGGAAAAATCCGTGGCCGGTGCGCGGCCATCGCCGCCCGTGCGTTCGCTCACGGCTTTCAGATAGCTGGCTGACAGTGCATTCGCCTGGATCTGCACGCCAAGCGCGGCGCGCTGGTCTTCAAGCGTGCGGATTTGTGTGTCCAGTGCAGTTCTGGCGCAGCCGCTGCCTTCGCTGGGAATGCTCTCCACGCGCACATCGCCCACGCGGATGCTGCTGTCGCTTTCCACACGCAGGCTGTCTGCGTCGAATGTCATCGGCAGGCAGGTCAGTTCTACGGTGCGGGCGCCTGCGGCCACCGTGGCCGTGCGCACGACGGTGGCGCTATCCGGATACAACGTGACATCTGTGATGCGCGAAGGCGTCGCTGCCTGCGCCGTGACAGCCGCGGCAGACGCAATCGCGCCAAGCGCCGCGCAGGCTGCGCGTTGTCGATGCTGGAATCGTGCCGCTGCAGCCGGTTTCGTCTTCATCCGCCTCACCCACGTGTCGTGAAATGCGGCGAGTATCGCACGTCAAAGCGCACGTCAAAGCGCACGTCAAAGTGATGTGCCCGGCATGGGAAAAGACAGCTCAGCGATGCACGCCGCGAATATGCCGGTGCGCGTGTTCGCCCTCGCCATGTTCGTGGCTGAGGCCGTGATGATTGGCGGCGACGGGCTCTTCGTGCAGCGATTGCAGCACGCCGCACTCAGCCACCGATGCGGCCGTCGTGCAGCGTTGCCCGATCGCCTCGATCTGGCCTTTGAGATCGGTCAGCTCGGCGATGCGCGCTTCAACGTGACGCAGGTGTTCGTCCAGCAGGTTGTTGATCTCTTCGCACGAGGCCTGCGGATTGGCCTGCAACTCGAGCAAGCGGCGGATTTCCGTGTGTGCCATGTCGAGCGACCGACACTTCGCAATGAAGGCCAGCAGCTCGACATGCTCGGGCGTGTAGACGCGGTAATTGTTGGCGGCGCGCGCCGGCGGGGGCAGCAGGCCCTGGGCTTCGTAGAAGCGGATGGTCTCGATGCTGATGCCCGTGCGCTGGGCGAGTTCGCCAATTTTCATACGCGTTGAAAAAAGAATCAGAAAACAGTCGGCTCGGCAGTGACCGCTTCAACGCCCGCGACTTTCAGGCAGGCGTCCAGGCAGGCGCGGCAGGCAGTTGCACAGGCGCTGCAATGGCCTTGGCCGTGATGATCGCATTCTTCCGCGCATTGAGAGCAGATCTCGGCGCAGTCTTCCAGCAGCAGCTCTGCGAATTCACTGTTGCGCTCAAGGAATTTGCGCGTGAGGGCGCAGTATTCCGCGCAATCCGTGCACAAGCTGATGCAGCGGGCCATGGCTTCGGCGTGGCCATTCTTGCTGCATTCCGTCGCGCAATGAGTGCAAGCGGCCTCGCATGCCTGCAGCGCCTGGATCACACTGGCAAAACGCTTGGCATTCTCTTTCGCGGTCGGACGAGTGGTCATGTCGGTTCTCCTGTGGCAGTGGATGTGCACGCTGGCGCGCTTGGGAAGGGATGAGCCCGGGCAGGGCCCGAGACCCATCTCTCCAATTTAGCAACTCGCGCTCCACAGCGTGAGCCCGACTTGTGCGTTACACCGCTTGCGCCTCGCTTTTGCCGCTGCGCAGCATGCCGTTACCGGCCCGTGCGATCAGGCGATTGACGCCGCCCACCACGGCGCGAATCGATGCCGTTGTCAGGTTGGCATCCACGCCCACGCCGAATACGCTGCCCGCCACGCCCGGCGCGGCCATTTCTGCAAATGCGATGGCATCGGCATTGGCACCCTGGCCCAGCGCGCGTTCCTCGTAATGGTGGATCGACACGGGGGCCGCCAGCACGTGCGACAGCGCATGCACCAGCGCGTCCAGCGGCCCGTTGCCGGTGCCTTCGCAGATGTGCTCGTGGTCGTCAATGTTGACCACCAGACGGATGTGCTGGCTGCCGTCATCGCGCTCGGTCAGGCGGTGCGATACGTAGCCGATCGCGCCGTCGCCGCGCAGATAGGTCTGCTGGAACAGCGCCCAGATGTCGGCGCCCGTGGCTTCGCGGCCGCTCTCATCGGTCAGCTGTTGCACGGTGCTGCTGAATTCCACCTGCAGTCGGCGCGGCATGGCAACGCCATAGCCGGATTCCAGCAGATACGCGATGCCGCCCTTACCCGACTGGCTGTTCACGCGAATGATCGAGTCATACGTGCGGCCCACGTCGGCCGGGTCGATGGGCAGGTAGGGCATTTCCCACAGTGCATCGGGCTTCTGCACCGCAAAACCCTTCTTGATTGCGTCCTGGTGCGAGCCCGAGAACGCCGTGAATACCAAGTCGCCCACGTACGGATGACGCGGATGCACCGGCAGTTGCGTGCACTCTTCGCAGGTACGTGCCACGTCATTGATGTGCGAGAAATCCAGCTCCGGATCCACGCCCTGCGAGTACAGGTTCAACGCAAGCGTGACGAGATCCACGTTGCCGGTGCGCTCGCCATTGCCGAACAGGCAACCTTCCACGCGGTCGGCACCGGCCATCACGGCCAGTTCAGCCGCTGCCACGGCCGTACCGCGGTCATTGTGCGGATGCACGGAGAGGATGATTGAATCGCGACGCGCCAGGTTGCGGTGCATCCATTCGATCTGGTCGGCGTAGATGTTTGGCGTAGCCATCTCCACCGTGGCCGGCAGGTTGAAGATGATCTTGTGCTCGGGCGTCGGCTCCCATACTTCGGTTACCGCGTTGCAAACCTCCAGCGCGAAATCCAGTTCGGTGCCGCTGAACACTTCCGGGCTGTATTGGTACGTCCACTGCGTCTCGGGCATCGTTTCCGCAATCTCGCGGATCAGCTTGGCGCTTTGCACGGCAATGCGCTT
This sequence comes from Ralstonia pickettii, assembly GCF_000607165.1. GTDB lineage: Bacteria > Pseudomonadota > Gammaproteobacteria > Burkholderiales > Burkholderiaceae > Ralstonia > Ralstonia holmesii. Next base: position 67,450 of record NZ_JFZG01000009.1, read on the forward strand.
GACGCCCTCGCGGTCAGTGTTGAACACCGTGCGGCGAAACACCGGCGCGGTTGCGTTGTAGACGTGGATGATGGCGCGCTTGGCGCCGCGCAGCGATTCCATCGTGCGGCGGATGAGGTCTTCGCGCGCCTGCGTGAGCACTTCGATGGCAACGCCGTCGGGGATGTGTCCACCCTCGATCAGCTCGCGCACAAAATCAAAATCGGTTTGGGAGGCGGCGGGGAAAGCGGCTTCGATTTCCTTGAAGCCGATCTGCACGAGCATCTTGAACATGCGCATCTTGCGCTCGGCGTTCATTGGCTCAAACAGGGCCTGGTTGCCATCGCGCAAATCCGTGCTCATCCAGATTGGTGCACGGGTGATGGTCTTGTTGGGCCAGGTGCGATCGGCGAGGGCGATGGCGGGGAAGGGGCGGTATTTGGTGTTGGGGTTCTTCAACATGGTCTGTGCGTCCTAGGAGATCGAGATCGGTTTCGTACAACGGGGACGGTCGCGCGGGCAGCGTCCAGGGTGGCCGGAATCGGGTTTGGGATGTGGCGGCCAGACAGCCACGGGCGCGTGGTCTGGCAACCGATCGGTAGTCGTAGCGAAAGCGGGATCGAGGCAGGCATGAGAGGCTCCAACGATTCGGCGCACAGACTGCGCCACACACAAGGTCCGTCGCCGGTTACGGCACGGACCGGTCAAATACCGGAACGAGGGGGAAGAGAGATCTACGCGCTTACACGCGTAGTAGAGAAGCGGATAGCAGACCGCGCACGCACGAGAGGGTGCGGGCAGGAGCGGTTGGGAGGGTGGTCTGCTGGAAGTGCATGCGACGATACTGATGGGGAAGGCGGGGTGTTGTCAAGCTGGCTGGGCGGGTTCTGGACGGTTTTTTGGGGCAGATGAAACGCCGGGTCCAGTGCCGACGAAAACGTGTGCCACCCGCTAGGAACCATGTGACGTGGGCGCCAGCAGAACCCATCCGAACCTGCTTTAATACACCCCGTCCATGCCGCCAGCCCGCTATATCAAAGGGGCTATAACGGCAAGACTCCCTCACGCCCCACAAGGAGAAACCCCCAATGGTCACGTTGAACATCAACGGCAAACCAGTGGAAGTTGATGCTGATCCGTCGACGCCGCTGCTCTGGGCGCTGCGCGACAACCTCGGTCTGACTGGCACGAAGTTCGGTTGCGGTGTTGCCTCGTGCGGCGCCTGCACGGTGCACCTGAACGGCCAGCCCACGCGCAGTTGCGTGCTGCCGATCTCTGCGGTGGCTGGCCAGCAGATCACCACGTCTGAACACATCGCCGATGACAAGGTCGGCAAGGCCGTGCTCGATGCGTGGGTCAAGCACGATGTGGCGCAATGCGGCTACTGCCAGAGCGGCCAGATGATGAGCGCGGTGGGTTTGCTGCGCACCAAGAAGAAGCCGACCGACGCCGATATCGATAGCGCGATGGCCGGTAACCTGTGCCGCTGCGCGACGTACCAACGCATTCGCGCGGCCATTCACGATGCAGCGAAATCGCTGGCCTGAGCCCCACCGGAGAATTCACGATGCGTATTCGAAATCTTGAAGCGCTGGCCGGTGGCGGCGCGCAACATCAACCGGCGTCTGCGGATGCTGGTTCGGCAACGTTTGATCGCCGCAGCTTTCTGAAACTCACGACGCTGGCCGGCAGCGGCCTGGCGCTGGGTGTGGCTCCGATGCTGGCCGGCGCGCAGGACGCCAAGGCCAAGCCGCCTTCACCGCCGCAGGCGTTCATCATCATCGCGCCGGATAACACAGTCACCGTGGCGGTCAACCGGCTTGAGTTCGGTCAGGGCGTGCACACGGCATTGCCGATGGCGCTGGCCGAAGAGCTCGACGTGGACTGGCGCAACGTGCGCGGCATGCTGGCGCCTGCAGCCGACGCGTACAAGGACCCGGGCTTCGGTATTCAGATGACGGGCGGTTCGACCGCGCTGAACCACTCGTTCCAGCAATACCGCGAGTTGGGCGGCCGGGCACGTGCGATGTTGATCTCGGCGGCGGCGGAACGCTGGAAGGTTGATCCGTCGACATGCCGCACGGCCAATGGCGTGGTCACATCTGGCAGCCACCGCGCCACGTATGGCGAACTGGCCCAGGCGGCGATGGCGCTGCCCGTGCCCGCGCAGGTCACGCTGAAGAACCCGTCGCAGTTCCGCATTGTCGGCAAGCCGACGCCACGTCTGGATGCACGTGCGAAGCTCGACAGCTCGCTCAAATTTGGCCTCGACACGCGCCTGCCCAACATGAAGGTCGCCGTGTTGGCCCGCCCGCCGCGCTTTGGCGGCAAGGTGGCCAAGTACGACGTGGCTGCGGCCAAGTCGGTGAAGGGCGTGGTCGATGTGCTTCAGATCCCGACCGATCGGGGCGGCACGGGCGTGGCCGTCATTGCTGACGGGTACTGGCCCGCCAAGCAGGGCCGTGACGCGCTGCAAGTCACGTGGGAAGACGCAGGCTCGACGGTGTCCACGCCCGCGCTGATGGCGGAGTACAAGAAGCTCGCCGGCCAACCCGGCACGGTGGCCAAGGCTGCCGACATGAGCGCAATCCAATCTGCCGCCACGCGCATCCAGGCCGATTACGAATTCCCGTACCTCGCGCACGCGCCGATGGAGCCGCTGAACTGCACGATCGATCTGCAGAAAGACGGTGGCAAGACCACGGGCGCGAAGGTGTGGGTCGGCTCGCAGTTCCAGACCATCGACCAGGGCGCAATCGCCAAGGTGCTCGGCGTATCGCCCGAGAAGATCGAGCTGAACACGATGATGGCGGGCGGCGGTTTTGGTCGGCGCGCGATCACCACGTCGGACTACGTAGTGGAAGCGGCCAACGTGGCGAAGGCCTATGCGGCGGCCGGGCACAACGGCCCCGTCAAGGTGATCTGGAGCCGCGAAGACGACATCCGCGGTGGCTACTACCGCCCGATGCATCTGCACCGCGTCAACGTGGGCGTGGACAACAGCGGCAAGGTCGTCGGCTGGGACCACGTGATCGTCGGTCAGTCGATCCTCAAGGGCACGCCGTTCGAGGCCTTCATGGTCAAGAACGGTGTGGATGAAACCATGGTCGAGGGCGTGGTCGAAAACGACTACGGCTTCCCGATGCAATTGACGGTGCATCACCCGGACGTGAACGTGCCGGTGCTGTGGTGGCGTTCCGTGGGCCACACGCATACGGCCTACGTGATGGAAACGATGGTCGACGAGGTTGCGCACGCGGCCAAGCAAGACCCCGTGGCCTTCCGCCTTGCGCGCTTTACCGGCAAAGAACACGAACGCCATCGTGCGGCGCTGCAACTCGCCGTCGACAAGTCCGGCTACGGCAAGCGCAAGCTGCCCAAGGGCCAGGCCTGGGGCGTGGCGGTGCATGCGTCGTTCGAATCGGTGGTGGCGTATGTGGTTGAGGTGTCGGTCGACCAGGGCAAGCCGCGCGTGCATCGCGTCACGGCCGGCGTGCATGCCAACCGCGTGGTCAACCCGATGGGCGCGGAAGCGCAGATCCAGGGTGCGTGCGTGTTCGGTCTGGCGATGATTCAACCCGGCTTTGCCATCGACATCGAGAACGGCGCCACCAAGAACAGCAACTTCACCGATTTCCCGCCCGTGCGCATGCCGGACGCGCCGCCGGTGAACGTGTTCTTCGTGCCGTCGGAAGACAACCCGACCGGTCTGGGCGAGCCCGGCACGCCGCCGATTGCACCGGCGGTAGCCAACGCGTTGTTCACCCTGACCGGCAAGCGTCAGCGCAAGCTGCCGTTCGACACGGTCTAGTTGTCATCATCGCGTGATGTGATGGAAGCCGGCATGCAGTCATGTGTGCCGGCTTTCTTGTTCTTGCAGCCGTATCCGCTCAGTTTTGCGGACCGATTCTTGCGTCCGCGATTGCGTTGTTCACCCTCCGGAGGAGCATGTCATGGCATTGAATATCCTGTACACCGCCCACGCCAAAGCCACAGGCGGCCGCAACGGCCACACACAGACCGAAGATGGCCAGGTCTCGCACGACTTGTCGGTGCCCAAGGCCATGGGCGGCCCCGGCAAGCCCAACACCACCACGCCTGAAGACCTGTTTGCCGCCGGCTATGCCGCCTGCTTTGGCTCGGCGTGCGACTTCGTTGCGAAGAGCATGCTCAAGCTCAATCCGAGCAACATCGAGATCCACTGTGATGTGGGTATCGGTACGCGGGAGGAAGGCGGTTTCGGTCTGAAGGTGGGCCTGATCGCACGGATCAGCGGTCTGTCGCAAGCCGATGCCGAGAAACTGGTGGCCCAGGCGCATCAGGTGTGCCCGTATTCGAACGCCACGCGTAACAACGTGGAAGTCACCCTCAAGACCGAGGTGGTCTGATGCAGCGGCGGCCTGTTGTTGGCGTGTTGCTGGCCGCAGGCCGCGGCAGCCGTTTTGATGCGGCGGGCGTGGCCAACAAGCTGCTTGCCCCGCTGCCCGACGGAACCCCCGTGGCGGTCCAGGCCGCGCGCCATCTGAAGCAGGCGTTGGGTGACGTGGTGGCAGTAGTGCCCGCCGCTGCTACGCATGGCGCGCAGGTCGATCAGTTGGCCGCGCTATTGGGCGAAGCAGGCTGCGAAGTCCTGCGCTGTGCCGATGCTGCTCGTGGCATGGGCGCCAGCCTGGCAGGCGGTGTGGCCGCGCGCCCGCAAGCCGGCGGGTGGATCATCGCCCTGGCCGACATGCCGTGGATTGCACCCGAGACCATCACTCAAGTTGCCAACGCACTTGACTCGCACTCTTGTGTGGCGCCCTTTCACGCCGGGCAGCGGGGCCACCCCATCGGCTTCGGCGCCGACTTCTTCGCTGGCCTGACGTCGCTCGACGGCGACGAGGGCGCTCGGCGGCTGATCGATCCCGCCAAGCTCGTCCGCATTGACTCCGATGACGCGGGCATCCTGCGCGATGTCGACACGCCCGCCGATCTGGCTCCGTGATCGAATGGGGTTGACTTACAACGAAGCGCCGCCGTACTCGCCTGCCAGAAATGCTCCATACAGCGCGCACGCACGGCGCATGTCGGTCCAATGCATGCGGCGATCGCCCCTCGGCTGAGTGCCGCAGTTTTCGGCGCGTGTGTCGATCTCAAACATTCGATTTCGACAGTGTGAGGGCCGGGTTTTGAGGCCGGTGCATGTGGTGCTGCTGCGATTGGTCAACAAACTCTGAGACGCTTGATTCGCTCCCGATACCGGCTTGTCCAGTGTCTTTGGACGTTGAGCAGCGGTACCCCGACAGCGCCAGAGAATTGATACTTTGCGCCTGCAGTGGCGGCGTGTAAGGTATCGATTGGTTTCGGATACAGCGACCACAGCAAGACTTCTCGCGCGAGCTGAATCGAGAACAACAATACGGATGGCGCCTTCCACCCATGACACGCGATTTGCGCGCCGCACACGCTAACTCCCACCGCGAGATGCTCAAGGTCGTCATTGCGACGTCGCTGGTCACCTGTCTTGAGCTGTTCGACTTCACGGTGTTCAGCTACTTCGCTGTGATGATCGGAGACCAGTTCTTTCCGGCCACCGATCCGATGACGTCGCTGTTGCTGGCAGTCGGTACCTTTGGCGTCGGCTTCTTCATGCGACCGCTCGGTGCCATGGTGATCGGCGCTTACGCCGACCGGGTCAGCCGCCGAGCCGCCATGACGATCACCATCTGGCTGACTGCCATCGGGACGGCCGCGATTGCCGTATGTCCGCCGTTTGCAGTGATTGGCGTGGCGGCACCGTTCATCATCATCGTCGGGCGGTTGCTGCAAGGCTTTGCCGCCGGCGGTGAAGTGGGGACGGCCGTGACGTTCGCGATGGAAGCTGCACCACCATCACGAAGCGGGATTCTGGTCAGTTGGCAATACGCCAGTCAGGCTGCGGCCGCGTTGCTTGGCGCGTTGCTCGGCACACTGCTCACGAGCACGATGTCGCCGGCAAGCCTGACGCAGTGGGGTTGGCGCATCCCTTTTCTGATCGGGTTGTCGATCGTGCCCGCTGGTCTGTACCTGCGTCGTCGGCTTGTCGATAGCCCCGTTCCTGCCGCCTCCAATCGCGGCACTGCCATACCGTTTGTCGAACTGTGCCGGGAGCACGGCGGCACGCTGGCGCTGGCCACATTGGCGAAAATCTGGAGCACGGTACCGGTCTACGCGGTCATTACGTATATGCCGAGCTACGTGACGCGGGTGTTGCACATGCCCCCCATCATCGGGTTCATGTCGTCGACGTTATCTACGTTGCTGTTGGTGGTGGTGTCGCCGCTGTCGGGCCTGCTGGCAGACCGGTTACCACGCCGCAAGCCAATGGTGCTCATCACATCGGGCACGACGGCGGTCCTGGCGTACTCGGTCTTCGCGATGATGACGCATGCACAGAGCCCGCGGGCCGTCCTGCTCGGCTCTGCGGTGATCAGCGTCTTGCTGGCGCTTGGCACCAGCATCGGCGCGTTGCTTGTTCTTGAGGCGTTTCCGGCGCGGGTGCGTGCCAGCGGCTTTGCGATTTCGCATGCCCTGGGCGTCACGCTGTTTGGCGGCACCGCGCAATTCATCATCACCGGGCTGATCAAGTGGACGGGTGACCCGGTATCCGCTGCCTGGTATGTGGCGCCCGCATGCCTGGTGAGCTTCGTTGCCGTGCTCGCGTTCAAGGAGCGCCGCGCTGCGGCCTGAAACCGCTGCTTATGTACTGATTGCAGTCGGCTCGTTGCGCGAAACCTTTGGCCGCGCGTAAGACGTTTTGCCGGACAGCGCCCGGAAGTCTTGCGGTGCCATGTCGTATGCACGACGGAACGCGCGCGTGAAATCGGACGAACTCTTGAAGCCAAGCCCGAACGCGATGTCTGTCACGGTCAGGTAGGGGTGCCGGACCAGTTCGCTTGCCGCCTCGCGCAGACGCAGGTGGCGGATGTAGGCACCCAGGCCGCCCTCGTGCTGAAACAGGCGATACAACGTCTGGCGAGGCAGTTGTAGCGCCTGCAGCACGCTCTCTGGAGAAAGGTCTTCCTGACGCAGATGGGCTTGAATGTAGCGCCGCACGCGACCGAACATGGCAGCGCGCGCTGCCGCGCGCGCATTGCCGCTCAGTTGGGCTTGCTTGCCGAATGCAGAGACCATGAGTTGCGTGCTCGTGCGAATGGCATTGCCCGCCGCGTGTGCGCTCATGTCTGCAATGTTCTGACTGAGTGCGATCACGTTCTCGAAGATCAGTTGCGTGAGCGGCGTCGTGTTCGCGATCACGCGGCCGTGGATGGCTTCGGGGTCGGGAAAGATCTCTCCGACCAGTGCGCCCGGCACAAAGATGGTGGCGACCCGGCAAGCGCTGCGCTGCATGCGCACAGGCTGGCCCATGTGCAGTGTGAGGATGCTGCCAGCCGTCGGCATGTTGCCGCGCGACGAAGACGAACGCACGGCGACATCAGTGACACCGCCTTCCAGAAATACGTGGAACGCGTAGTCGCGGATCGGGTCGGTCGAGATGCGCGCGAGCGAACGGTCCAGCACCATCGCATCGGACCGGCAATCGGTGAACACCAGATCGTCGACCTTGTAGCGATCGATGGCAGCGTGAAACGGCCTCTCAAGATCGGCGCGCGACGGGAGGACGTCGATGACGTGGCCGACCCGCTCTCGCCACGCCAGCAGCGGCTGCTGATGCGTTTGCGTCCGCACGTCGAAGTGGCTGTGAACGATGGAAGATTCACCCGGCGGGCGAACGTCAGGCGTGAGCGTGCACTGTTCCATGCAAGAGAGTTCCGCCCCGTGAGAATTTTGTGGTGCTGCTTTTATGTACGGCTTTTTATGGTTGGGACTGTATCGAAGAAACCGCGCGCAGCGCGGCGCCCCCCACCAAAGGGTGAGGCTCAGGACCAACACCTTGGGCGCAAAGTGACCTTGCAGGCGTTTTATGGCACTGACGATGCTTCTATATGAAGCGCGTTTGTTGTGTGTGATCGCGCCGGAGCAACGGTGCGTATTCGTGCAATTCGCGCGGCGCGATGTCGAACGCGCGACGGAATGCACGCGTAAAGCTCGACGCATCGTTGAACCCCAATCCCGAGGCAACGTCCTGTATGCCCCGGTGCGGCAGGCGCACCAACTCGTCGGCCGCCATCCGCAGCCTGCGATTGCGGATATACGCGGCCAGGCCGCCTTCATGCTCGAAGAGTCGATAGACGCTGGCGCGTGAGAAATGCAGCGATGCCAACACGCTTTCAGGCGACAGATTCGGATCACGCAGATGCATTTCCACATGCCGCCGCACCTTGCCATAGACGGCAGCGCGTACCGCCGCGCGGGCGTTGCCGGCAAAGCCCGCCTGCTGGGCGAAGGCCGCAAGGATCAGCTCCACCGCCGTGAGAAAAGACTGATGCGCTTCTTCCTTATTCAGCCCAACGATTTGCCGCCTGAGCGCGATGACATGCTCGATCAGCAGGCGCGTCAGCGGGGTGGCGGCGTGAATCCAGCGGCCATGTAGCGACGCCGCATCAGGAAACAACTGTTCCACCAGCGCGCGCGGCACAAAAAGAAGAAGGAGCCGGCCCTCAAAGCTTCGGATGGTGCAGGGCTGATCCATGTCCAGTGCGAGGATGCTTGGCACGCCCGGAACGGGCTGCGTTTCAGTGCGCGGCTTGTTGCCCAGAAACTGCGACGGCGGCCCTTCAAGAAAGATGCTGAACGTGACATCGCGAACGCTCTCGGTCGAGACCCGACCCAACGATCGCACGGCCAGATTTGGCGCGGTGAGAAAGTCGATGAGGCTCAGGTTGTCGATCGTGTAGCGGGACAGTGATGCATCAAACGTATCCTCGGCTTGCTTGCCCGGAGGCCGTATGTCGTAGACCGGGCTCATCCGCTCCTGCCAGGCCAGAAAGCTTTTTCGTGCGTCGCCTTGAACGCTGAAATCGCTGTGCACGATGCCGGGCGCGAGCGTCGGTTGCCCGGGCAACAACAGGCGGCTGAGTAGTGGCGCAGTGTGGAGCGCATCGTCGTTCAATGCAGTGCGCATCGCGGAGTCTCGAAATCGGCCCACCATGGCGGCGCGTCACACGGCAGGCGAACGTCAGCCGTGAGCGGGCAGTGTTTCATGCAAGAGCGTCCCCGTCCCGTGAGTATTTTATGGTGCTGCTTTTATGTACCGCTTTTTATCGCTGGGACTGTATCGAATAAATCGCGTGCGACGCGGCGCTCCCCCACAAAGGGTGAGGCACGGGACCAACACTCCGCAGTGCTTGGCGGCACCTAACGGCGCTGCACCAGCGCATCCTCCATCAATCCGGTCACCTCTTCCAAGGTGCGATCGCGCGGCAAGTTGTGGTAGCGCACCGCAATGGTGCGTGCTGCGTCACGGTATTTTGGATTGCCCAACAGATCGTGGAGCACCGCGCGGAATCCGGTCTCCACATACGCTGGCAGGATGCCAAGGCCGGCGCCCATGGCGGCCACGCGCTCGGTGACCATCAGTTGCTCGATGTGCTGCGGGAGCAGCAGCATCGGCGCACCGGCCAGCAAGCAGTTCAATGCCGTGCCGTGGCCCGCGTGGGTGATGGCCAGCGTGCAGCCGGCAAGCAAGGGGAGCAGCCGTACGGGCTGCCGATAGAGCCGCAGGCCGCGGTGGCGGTTTGCCGTCTCCCAGCTGAGGTCGGGGATGACCGCAATCACTTCGGCGCCGGAGGCTTCCAGCGCTGTCAGCACGGTATCGAGCCAGGGCTGCACTTGCAGATACACGAAGACGTGCGGCTTGTCGGGTTGCTGCCATTGCACGCGTTCGCCCGTGTCCGGCTCGGGTATCGGGCCGAGAAAGGTGGTGCCAGGCGGCCGCAACAGGGCGTAGTGGTCCAGCTCCGGTAGCGTCAACAGCCGGGTGTGGTCAGCAGTGAGTAACGTCGTGAGCGGTTGTGGCAAATCGAACAACGCTTGGATGTTGCGCTCCACCGCAGCCTGCGTTTGCGCGCGCGCTTCAGCGTTGCTCGCTTCCCAGGGGCGGAAACACGGTGCCGGAGAGAGCGTGGGCGGGATGGTAAAGCCAGTGCCGACCTGGACAGTGCCGATGCCTGCGCGCTTGGCGGCCAGGAGCGCAAGCGGCGCGTGGTCGATCACGACCAGATCCGGTTGGAGCATGGCATACAGGTGCTGCCAGGCTTGCACCATGCCCCCCAGCAGATCGGGCTGCGTGGCGCCATGGGTGGCGAGAATGTCGGCGTAGGTCGCAATCTCGCGGCCCAGCGTTGTGACGTTCGTCGGCGTTGGGCAGGCAAACCAGCGAATGCCGTGAGGCGCCAGATAGCGCTGGGCCGAGGCCATCGATTTCAGCCCGAACACCACCTCGTGGCCACGCGCTTGTAGCGCCAGGGCAATCGGCAGCAGGCGCCACAAATGCCCGTGGTTCTCACCCAACTCCCACGCAAAAATGATCCGGCTCATGCACGGTCTCGGTGCGTGATGGTGCGCGTTGGCGTCGCGGGAGTGCGTGGGTGCATGCAAAGGGTTCCGGGCGATGGCGCTCGGATCTTATCGATATTTCCACGCCGCGCGGAACTTTTCAAAAACTGAGACGCACGGTCAAGACTGGCCCAAAAAAAATCGTCACTATCGGGTCCGACACACATGTGTCAGCAGTCCGGGGGGAGTCGGTAGCGGCTCAGGGCTGTCGGTCAAACGCTCGCGTGCGGCATCCGGTGCCGCGTCAGAACAGAGCCAGCCGGCAGGTTTGCCTGATCCAAGAACGTGGCTTGCAGAGGCGCGCAGAACATAACAGCGCCATTTGCCGGAACGTACCGGATTGCGAAACGGGGAAGTCGTTCGACGCAAGCAAACCGCACAGTGTTGAGGCTCGGGGGAAACCGACAGGCAGACCTTGAGCCTCAACACCTGTGGCGGGGCGCCGCTCGAATTGGCCGTTCAACCGCCTATCTCAGGTACGAAAACAATGGCTCAACGCAATCAGTTTCCTAAACAGAGCACCTTGACGCTGGCAATCGCGGCAGCGCTCTCCAGCATGGTCCCGGCCATCGCTGCGGCCGATACGACCGTCAGCACTGCGCTCACCACCTCGCAGTTCTGGGGCGCCGGCAACTACACGGTAACCAGCAGCGGCAGCGTTTCGAGCGCTGGCACTGCGCTGGGGACCGATGGCACGCTCGGCACGCTCAGCAACAGCGGCTCGATCGTCGGGAGCAATGCCGGAATTTCCTCTTACGGTGGCTCGATCGATACGTTGAACAACGCGGCCGGCGGCGTTATCGGTGCGATCGGCCAGGCGGGTGGCAACGGCAAGGCCGGCGGAATCATAATGCCGCCTCCCATGCCGCCAATGCCGGGGCCCGGCGGGGCAGGGAGTGGGGGCGAAAACGCGTTTGGCCTGGCGGCAAGCAACATCACGACGCTGAACAACAACGGCACGATCATGGGCGTCGGCGGTAACGGCGGCGCCGGCGGTTCTGGCGTGCCCGGCGGTGTAGGCGGCGCTGGCGGTAGCGGCACGGGCCTGATCAACAGCGCGCTGATCACGACGCTGAACAACGGTGGCACCATCCTTGGCCAGGGTGGCAACGGTGGCGCTGGCGGCACGGGCGCTGCCGGCGGCGGCGGCGGCAACGGCTTCGGCATTCAGAACCAAGGGACCATCGTCTCGCTCAGCAACACCGGCATCATCGGCGGAACCGGCGGCACCAACGGAACCGGCACCAATGGCGCGGGTACGGGTAGCGGCTTAGGCATTTCCAACAGCGGTGCGATCACCACGCTGAACAACGCTGCGAGCGGCATTATCCAAGGTGGTGTGAACGGCATCCTCAACGGTGCCGCGATCGGTACGTTGACGAACAGCGGCACCATCAGTGGTACCAGTGCCAACTCCGTTGGCGTCGCAAACTACGGCGGTACGATCATCGGGTTGACCAACAACGCGAGCGGCCTCATTAGCGGTGGCATCGAAGGTATCAACAATTTCGGCACGATCCAGACGCTGAGCAACAGCGGCACCATTCTTGGTCTCCCCTCGGGCACTGGTCCCCAGAATGCCGGCGTTTTCAACGGGGGCTCGATCGGTTCGCTCACCAATAGCGGCAGCATCAGTGGTGGCGGTGTCGGCGTCAGCAACGAAGGAACGATCAACTCGCTGACCAACAGCGGTGTGATCAGCGGTCGCGCCCCAGGCCTCTACAACACACGCACGATCGGCGCGCTGGTCAACCGCGGAACGATCAGCGGTGGCACAGTGGGCACCATGCCCTTTGTCGCCGGCATTCTCAACGGCGGGACGATCGGCGCGCTGGACAACAGCGGCACCATCACCGGCGCTGGCAATGCCATCAACAACGCCGGGTCGATCGGCCCGATCACCAACTCAGGCGTGATTGCCGGCAATATCACGAACGGGAGCCCTCAAGATCTGAACATCAATGGTGGAACGGGCACGACATTCGGCACCCTGACCGGCTTTGGCGGAACGATCGGTAGCATCGTCAGCCCCAGCGCGGGCGTCGTATTCGGCTCGGGCAACCTGGTGCTGAATGACAACATCGGTGTCGTGCTCCCCTCTCCCATCAACCCGGCCAGCGTTCGCACGGCCCGTGCCGCCTCCACCGGTTCGGTGGCGGTGAGCAACACGGGCGCGGTCCTGCAAGTCAACAACCCGATCACCATTACCGGCACCTACAGCCAGAGTGCGGCCGGTACGCTGCAGATTGGCGTGAACACTGGTGCGGTGACCAACGGCTCGCTCACCGGCGACAGTGGCTACGGTCGACTGGTGGTTTCGGGTGCAGTGAATCTTGCCGCGGGTTCGGCCGTTTCGTTTGCGCAGGTCAATCCGTATCCGTTTGCCGCGGGTCAGCGTTATGTGATCGTCGATGCGTCCAGCACCGGCACCAACTACAACGAAGGCACGCTGCGGTATGGGATTCGCGGCTACAACAGTGTCCTGACAGGCACCAACGTTACAGCCAACGGCCGCAGCGATCTGGTGGTGACCGTGGTCAGCGCAGATCTGATCCCGACCACGAGCCCCACGCCGGCACCTGCGCCGGCACCTGCTCCGGCTCCCGCGCCTGCACCGGTCCCCAGCCTGGCGACTGTGCCGAACGCCCAAGCGGCGCTCACGGGTCTGTCGCAGTACACGGGCATCAGCGATCCGGGTCTGCTGAACCTGTACAACGCCTCGATGGCGCTGAACCTGGGCAGCAGCGACGCCGCCAACCACGCCGGCAAGCAACTGAACCCGGTGTCGCAGGGGTCGACGGCCCAGGCCGCACTGGCACCGACGCTGGATGTGCTCAACATCATCTCCACGCATGCCGACAGCATGCGCCTTGCCCAGTCCGGTGGCCTGAGCGGTGTTTCGACCGGTGAAGCGGCTCCGGCATGGGGCGTGTGGGGCCAGGCATTTGGCGGCCACGCACACCAGGGCCAGCGTGATCAGGTGGACGGCTACAGCGCCAACTTCGGCGGCTTGCTGTTCGGCGTCGATCACGCGGTCAGCGACGCATGGCGTGCGGGCGGTGTGTTCAGCTACAGCAACGCCAAGATCAGCAACACGGGCGACACCGATGGCAACTCGACGCGTGTGAATTCGTTCGGCCTGATGGGCTACGCCAGCTACACGGGCAGCCCGTGGTATGCAAACTTGTCGGCGGGTGCCGTGCAGCAGCACTACGACACCACCCGCGCCGTCAACTTTGCAGGCTTCTCGGGCAACGCCAATGGCAGCTTCAGCGGCACGCAGTACGTGGCGCGAGCAGAAGCCGGTTACCCGTTCGCCACGGCTGTTGCCACGGTTACGCCGCTGGCAAGCCTGACGTATGGTTACCTGCGCCAGAACGGCTACACCGAATCGGGGGGCAATGGCGCGGCGCTATCGGTGGGCGCGTCGCACACGACGTCGGTTACCAGCGACCTTGGCGTGAAGTTCTCGCGCGAGCTCGCAACCTCGTACGGCACGCTCGTGCCGGAACTGCAGGTCGCATGGCGCCATGAGTACAACAACACGCGCACTCAGACGCAGGCCAGCTTTGCGGCAGACCCGACGGGCCAGACCAGCTTCACGTCGTTGGGTGCCAGCCCAGTGACGGATTCGGCTGTGCTCTCTGCCGGTGTCAAGTTGCTGCGTGCGAACAACCTGAGCATCAGCGCGCGCTACTCGCTGCAAGTGGGTAGCGGGTACGTGTCGCATGCCGGCAGCCTGCAACTGCGTCAGTTGTTCTAACGACTTGAAGTGATACGCCAATGGCGCGCCTCCCGAAAGGGAGAGCGCGCTCATTGCTTTATGGGGTGGTAGACGCGTCCCCCATCAAACAATGAGCACCCGGTTGCATCAACGCTCTCGCTCGGTGGGCGCGGACTCTTTCCGGTAACCAACTGAGCGCGCGCTATGCGCTGCAGGCGGGCAGGGGTTTTCGTTTCGCAGACGGGCAGCGTGCGTCTGCGCCAGTTGTTCTAAGCAGGGAAAAGAGGTACCGAAGAGCGCGTTTTCTTGCGGGAAGGCGCGCCTTTCCTTCTAGTACGATCACGCTCTTACTCTCATCGAGTGAGCCCTTGGAGTCCCGCATGTCGAGCGCGCCCAATACAGATCCAATCAGCATTCCCGAAGCGCTCAACCGTGCACATGCGCACTGGAACGCAGGCCAGGCGGCGGAAGCGGAAATCTATTGCCAGCATGTGCTGGCCGCATGGCCGGGCCAGGCCGATGCCCTGCATCTGCTCGGGCTCATGGCGCATGCCTACGGCAACCTGGATCTGGCCATTGCCCACCTGCGCCAGGCTTGCATGGCACCACGTGCGCCCGCCATCTACGCAAGCAACCTCGCAGAGATGTATCGCCAGAAGGGCATGCTGGCTGAAGGACAGGAAGCCGCCGAACGCGCGGTGGCACTGGACCCATCGGTCGTTCCGGGCTGGAGCAATCTCGGCATCCTGTTGCAGGAAGCAGGCAAGCTGGAGCAGAGCCTCGCATGTCTGGAACGGGTTGTGAAGCTCACGCCTGATGCACCCGAGGCGCACAACAATCTGGCCAATACGTATCGACGGCTGGACAGGCTCGGCCAAGCCGAGCAGCACTACCGCCGGGCGTTGGCGCTGAACCCGCACTATGCCGAGGCACACAGCAATCTCGCTTTCCTGCTGACCGCGCAAGGACAGTACGACCAGGCTGCCGCAGAAGCGCGCCTGGCCATCGAGCTCAACCCGCGTCTGATCGATGCCTACTTGAACCTGGCCGATGTGGAGGTGACGCGCCATCGGCATGCCGCAGCGCTCCAGGTGCTGGACGCGTTGCAGGCCTTCGCGCCACAGCATCCCGCCGGTTTGACCGCCCGTGCGAAAGCGTTGATGCAACTTGAGCGCCTGGACGCCGCCCTCGCTTGCGCGCAGCAAGCCATGACATTGGCGCCGCGCAGTGCCGAAGCCCATCACGCACTGGCGCAGGTGCTTCAGGCGCAGGGCAAAACCGACGAGGCGCTCGCGCATTTCGAGCAGGCCGCAACGTTGCCAGGCACGGTGGCCGAAGAGGCGTTGGTGGGAAGCGCCACGCTTTGGATGGAATCCGGTCAGAAGGAGGCCGCTCGGGCAGCCTTCGATCGGGCGCTGTCGATGTATCCCGGTTCCATACGGGTGCTCACGGCTCGCGCCGAGGCTAAGACATTCCGTGCTGACGATCCGGATGTCGAGGCCATTGAAGGCTGGCTTGCCAACGAAACATCGAAGCCGATGAACGAACGCATCTCGGCGCATTTTGCGTTGGGCAAGGCCTATCTCGACCTGCACGACGCGCCGCGCGCCTTCGCGCATCTGCATACCGCGAACCAGCGAAAGCGTGCGACGTTTAGCTACGACGCCAGGGCGACCCGGCAATGGATGCAGCGCATCTCTGAAGTCTTCACCGCCGAACGGATGGAGCGCCTGGCTCCCGCTGGCACGCAGTCTGACCTGCCGGTATTCATCATCGGCATGCCGCGCTCTGGTACCACGCTGGTCGAGCAGATCCTGTCGTCGCACTCGCAGGTCATGGGTGCGGGCGAGCTTTCAGCGCTGCGGCAGGTGGTGGAGGGCGCCGGTCTGTTTCCCGACATCGCGCAGGTGCTGACCCCGGAGGACACGCAGCGGCTGGGCCGAACCTACCTGAACCGTATCGAACCGTTGGCACAAGGTCGGCGACGCCTGATCGACAAGATGCCGGGCAATTTCATCTATGCAGGGCTGATTCCGCTGATCCTGCCGGGCGCGCGCATCATCCATTGCCGGCGCGATCCGGTGGACACGTGCCTATCGTGCTACACGAAGCAATTCGGCGGTGAACAGCCGTTCGCCTACGATCTGGCGGAGCTTGGTGCGTTCTACACCGACTATCAGAAGCTGATGGCCCATTGGGCCCAGGTCCTGCCAACCGATCGATTCATCGAAGTGGACTATGAGCACGTGGTGGATGACCTGGAAGGCGAGGCAAAGCGCCTGGTCAGCTTCCTCAGGCTGCCTTGGGAAGACGCTTGCTTGCAGTTCCACGCAAATGACCGCGTAGTGCGCACCGCCAGCGTCAACCAGGTGCGCCAACCGATCTACACCACATCCAAGGGACGCTGGCAGAAGTACGCCGATCATCTTGGCCCGTTGCTCGCCGCACTCGGGATGAGCGCGCCGTGAATGACGTCGATGTCGCCACGGTGGAACGCCAAGGCCGCGCCCTGCTGGCCGACGGACGCCTGAACGAGGCCGAGGCGCTGGTGCGGCCATGGCTGGCATCCGGCACCGGGCCGTTGATCTTGTGGCAGGTGCTGGCCGACACGATTCGCCCGCAAGGCAAGATTGCCGAGACGCAGGCCATTCAAGAGATGCTGGTGGCCAACATGCCAGGCAATCTCACCGCGCGCTTCAATCTGGCCGAAACGCTGCTGCTGCAAGGCGACTTTGAGCGCGGCTGGCGCGAGTACCACCATCGCTACGGCATGCCGCACACCGCGGCCATCGAGCGCAAAGTCCAACGTCCGCGCTGGGACGGTCGCCCCATTCCCGGCAAGACGCTGCTCATCCATGACGAGCAGGGCTACGGCGATACGTTCCAGTTCCTGCGCATGGTGCGCTGGGCAAAGGAGCGCAGCGGCGCGCGCGTCATCCTGGAGGTGAACGCGGAAAGCGCATCGCTGGCCAGCCGTTACGAAGGCTTTGATGCACTGACGGCGCGCGGCCAATTGCCGCCCGCATTCGACGTGCATTGCGAGCTGATGAGCCTGCCGATGGTGATGGGCCTGAAGCTGTCTGATTTGCCCGGTGCCACCCCGTATCTGTCGGCGGACCCGCAACGCGTTGCCAAGTGGCAGGCGCGCCTGGCCGGGTTGCCGCGCCCGCTGGTGGCGCTGGTCTGGGCCGGGCGCCCCACGCACGTCAACGATGCGAATCGCTCGATGAAGCTGGCGGACCTCGCACCGTTGGGCAGGCCCGATGTCACGTTCCTTGCCATCCAGAAAGGTCCGGCCGCACAACAGGCCGCGTCGCCACCGCCCGGTATGTCGATGGTGTCGCTCAGCGACGAGATCCAGGACTTTGAAGACACTGCCGCCATTCTCGCCGTGGCCGATCTGCTGATCTCGGTGGATTCGTCGCCGGTGCATCTGGCAGGCGCCCTCGGTCGCCCCGCATGGGTGATGCTGCCGCTCGTGCCGGACTGGCGCTGGCTGCTCGAACGCAACGACACGCCGTGGTACCCGAGCGTGCGCCTGTTCCGCCAGCCGTCTCGCGGCGATTGGGGCAGCGTCATGGGCGCCATGGCGCAGGCGCTGGCACAACTCGCGGGCGTACACGCATGACTGCTCTGTCGCCTCTCACATCAAAGGTTTTGACGGCGATGTTCGCTGTGCTTCTGGTTGTGCTTTGCAGCCTGCTGTCCGACTGCACGACGCTGGACCGCGATGCCCACGCCGATGCGCTGGCGGCTCCGTTCCAACTGCATCGTGAGCAAGTGAAGACGGAGCACTTCGTATTGACTGCTTTCGTGCGCATGACGCGCGCAGACCAGCCGCTCACTGTCTACATCGAGGGCGATGGCCTAGCCTGGATTTCCCGCACGGAGCCATCGGCCGATCCGACCCCGCGCATGGCCACTGCTCTTGCGCTGGCAGCAGCGGACCCGACACCGAACGTCGTGTATCTCGCCCGCCCCTGCCAGTTCACCCCGATGGCGTTGAACCCGCTGTGTGCTGTGCCGTACTGGACCAGCAAGCGGTTCGCACCGGAAATCGTGGCATCCATGGACGAGGCCGTGAGCCAGTTCGCAGCGAAGGTGCCTGGCCAGCCCGTTCACCTCGTCGGCTATTCGGGTGGCGGCGCGGTGGCTGTGCTGGTTGCTGCACGGCGCGCGGACATCGCATCCATCCGCACTGTGGCAGGCAACCTCGATACAGAGTTCGTCAACCGCCTGCACGACGTCTCGGCGATGCCGGAATCGCTGAACCCGATCGATGCGGCGTCGCGTGTGGCAATGGTCCCACAGGTGCATTTCAGCGGCGCGGACGACACCGTGGTGCCACCGGAAGTGGCGCAGCGTTTTGTGCGGGCGACCGGCGGCCGATGTGCACAGGCCAACATCGTGCCGGGCCTGGACCACAGCGGCGACTGGGCCGGGCAATGGCCGGCGATGCTGCCGTTGGCACCCGTCTGCAAAGCACGCTAAGGAGCAATGCATGCAACCGGTTCCATCCACGCTCTGGCTGACGGGGCTCAGCGCCGCCGGCAAGACCACGGTGGCCCTGGCCGTGGCCGAGTCGCTCACAGCACGAGGCGTGCCGTGCCGCGTGCTCGACGGTGATGCCGTGCGTAAGCAGCTCTGCTCGGATCTTGGATTCTCCCGGGCCGATCGCAGCGAAAACGTGCGCCGTGTGGCGCAATGGTGTGCGCAGATCAACAACACCGGCACGTGGGCAATTGCCGCCCTGATCTCGCCCTACCGCGATGACCGCGAGCGTGCCCGACAGATTGTCGGCGCATCGCGTTTTCATGAGGTGCATGTCGCGACACCGCTGTCCGTGTGCGAAGCGCGTGACCCGAAAGGGCTATACAGGAGTGCGCGCGCTGGAGCGATCTCCAACTTTACCGGCATCAGCGATATCTATGAGCCGCCCCAGGCTCCGGCGTTGTCGATTGATACCGGTCGGCAGTCGATGCAGGCATGTGTCGCAGCCACACTGGCGTTGCTTGGGATGACCATCGCGAGCGCCAGGCCCGCGGCGCGCCTCGCGTAGGGGCGCAACCTTGTTTGGCGGACGAGTTGCCCATGCCGTGAGGAACTGATTCCGGTGTAGGGTCAAACTTGGTCCGTCTCGTCGTCGATAGACAAGCCCTGGCGGCGCATCGTACTGGGCGCCACGCCATACCAGCGCTTGAAGGCCTGCGAGAAGGTGGACAAGTCGGCGAAGCCAAGCCGCTCCGCGATCTCACCGAGCGCCAGTTCACCCTCCCTGAGCAGCGCCTCGGCCATCGCACCGCGTGATTCGGCCAGCAACGCTCTGAAGGTTGTGCCTTCATCGTGCAGCCGACGCTTGAGCGTGCGTTCGCTGGTGTTCATCAGGCGGGCCATGCTGCTTAGCGTGGAGAGCGTGGTGCCGGGCGCGGCGCCCAAGTAATGGCGGATCATCGCCGCCGTGCCCACACGTAAGCGCCGCTCTTCAATGAGACGACTGCACATCTGCTCGCACATCGAAGCCGTGATGGGGTTGGCGTGTGGCAGCGGCCGGCTCAGAAATGATCGGTCGAACGCAAGACTGTTGACGTGCGCTGAATATTCCGGCTCCGCGGCGAAGAGCGTCCTGCGCACCGGAGAAGGCCCACGCGCGAGCGGGGGCCTGGCCCTGAGCGTAAAGCGAGACAGTGCGAAGTCATCTCCCCCGATTTCCTGCAGCAAGACCGCGGCGGCGGCCATGTCGCGCTCCACAACAAAACGCTTCACCTCATCGGCAAGTTCCGGCTCGCCAAAACTCAGCACGGCGAGACGGCCTTCTTCGTGATACGTGATCACGGTAAATGCGTAGGTGAGCGGCAGGAAACGCAACGCCAACGCCATGGCATCGCCTGCCGTGGCGCTGCTGATCAGGCCGTAGCCCCACACCCCATACGCCGAAAAGTGGTAGCGCAGCCCCAGCTCCAGTCCGAGCCCTGGCGGATGCTTCAACAGGCGCAGCAGGTTGCCGACCACGCGCAGCTCCTGCGCAGCGGTCAGCTCCACATTCGGGTCGGACAGTTGGGCCAGCGACAGTTGCGTGCCGGCCAGCAGCTTTGCCGGCGAAAGCCCGCGCTCCTGCCCGAAATCGACCAGTAAGCGTGCGCTGGCTGGGCTCCGAGTGAACTCCCAGAAACGCATACGGAGAAACCCTTGGGACGTGTCATTTGGCCCAAATACTAAAACAGTTGTCCCCGCGCGCCATTGGTGTTTTCCCATGCCGGAAGCAACATCAAGCGCATCCGATATGCCGCCCCGGTGGCGTTGCAACACCCGCTCCCAGGAAGACCCGGATCTTTCCGAGCCCGCGGGCGCCAGCCTTGCACGTCGGATCGCCAAGCGGCTGGCGGCTCACAGCGCTTGGCTCAAAAGACATTGTGGAGACAACAACATGGGCAACATCTTCGACTACGTCATTGTGGGCGGCGGGTCCGCCGGCAGCGTCGTGGCAGGGCGACTTACTGAAGACCCGCAGGTGACGGTCTGCGTTTTGGAGGCGGGCGGTGGCGGCAGCGAACTCGTCATCAACGTCCCGACCGGCGCCGTTGCGATGCTGCCGACCAAGCTCAACAACTGGGCATTCGAGACCGTGCCCCAGCCCGGACTGGGCGGGCGCAGGGGATATCAACCGCGAGGTAAGGCATTGGGTGGCTCATCGGCGATCAACGCGATGGTCTACATACGCGGGCATCGCAATGACTACGACGACTGGGCCGCGCGCGGCAATGTCGGCTGGTCTTATGAAGACGTGCTGCCGTATTTCCGGCTCAGCGAGCACAACGAGCGGCTCGACAACGCATGGCATGGCCGGGACGGCCCGCTCTGGGTCAGCGACCTGCGCTCCGACAACCCCTTCCAGGCACGCTACCTGGAAGCCGCACGCCAAGCAGGGCTTCCGCTGACGGATGACTTCAACGGTGCAGAACAGGAAGGCGTCGGCATTTACCAGGTGACGCAAAAGCACGGTGAGCGGTGGAGCGCAGCACGCGCCTACCTGTTGCCGCACATCGGGCGGCGAGACAACCTGAGCGTCAAGACGTACGCCCAAGTCCAGCGCATCCTGTTCGAGGGCAAGCGGGCCGTGGGCGTTGAAATCCTGCAAGGCGGCCAGCTTCACACCGTGCGGGCACGCCGCGAAGTGGTGATGGCCGCCGGCGCTTTCCAGACCCCCCAGTTGCTGATGCTCTCCGGCATCGGCCCTTCTGATGAACTGGATCGTCTCGGCATTCAGACGCGCGCGCATCTGCCGGGGGTGGGCAAGAACTTGCAAGACCATCCGGACTTCATCTTCGGTTACCGGGCGCGCAGCCTCGACACGATGGGCGTGTCGCTCGGTGGCGGCCTGCGCATGCTGAAAGAGATCCGACGATTCCGCCAGGAACGGCGAGGCGCGCTCACGTCAAACTTTGCCGAAGGCGGTGGCTTTCTCAAGACCCGTGCCGGGCTCGCGATGCCCGACGTCCAGCTCCATTTTGTCGTCGCGCTGGTGGACGACCATGCGCGGTCGTTTCATCTGGGTCATGGGCTGTCTTGCCATGTCTGCCTGCTGCGTCCGCGCAGCCGCGGCTCCGTCACCCTGCAGAGCAACAACCCCCAGGACGCGCCGCTGATCGACCCCGCGTTCTTTCAGGATCCGCAGGATATCCAAGACATGGTGGCGGGCTTCAAGCTCACGCGCAGGCTGATGCAGGCACCCGCGCTGGCTGAATGGATCACGAAGGATGTATTCACCGCCAACGTGAACACCGACGACGAGATTCGCGAGGTCCTGCGGCAGCGCACTGACACCGTCTACCACCCGGTCGGCACATGCCGGATGGGCAACGACCCGCACGCCGTCGTGGACCCTCAACTACGCGTGCGCGGTGTGGAGGGCCTACGCATCGTTGATGCCTCCGTCATGCCCACGCTCATCGGCGGCAACACCAACGCGCCGACGATCATGATTGCCGAGAAGGCGGTCGACATGATGCGGGGCCGCAGCCGGGTGCAGCCGACGCCCCGCGAAGCGGTCTCCATGCCCGCGCAGTTCCAATTCGATGCCTCGAAGGAAGCCAGCCATGCGTTCAGCTAACCCCACCCGCCCTTCCGACGCGGCAACACCGCATGCAGCCATCATCATCGGATCGGGCTTTGCCGGCATTGGCATGGCCGTGGCGTTCAAGCAGGCAGGGCTGCACGACTTCGTCATCCTTGAGCGGGCGCATGACGTTGGCGGCGTCTGGCGCGACAACAGTTATCCGGGGGCGGCGTGCGACGTTCCCTCACACCTGTATTCCTTCTCTTTCGAGCCCAACCCGAACTGGTCGCGCACCTTTGCGCCCCAAGCGGAAATCCATGCGTACCTGCAGCATTGCGCGCGCAAATACGCCGTCGAGCCGCACATCAGATTTGGCGCCGAAGTCGCGTGTGCGCAGTATGACGAACAGCATTCGGTCTGGCGGGTCACGCTACGGGATGGGACAACGCTCAGCGCGAACCGCCTCGTCAGCGGCACTGGGCAGTTGAGCCGTCCCGCCTTCCCGCAATTGCCGGGCATGGAAACCTTCAAGGGGCACACCTTCCACTCCGCGCACTGGGATCACGGCTATGCGCTGTCAGGCAAGCGCGTCGCGGTGGTGGGAACGGGCGCTTCGGCTATCCAGTTCGTGCCGGCCATCGCAGATGCCGTGCAGCAACTCGCGGTCTTCCAGCGCTCGCCGGCCTACATCATGCCCCGCCCCGATCGCGCTTATCGGCCTTGGGAGAAAGCAGTGTTCCGGGCGCTGCCATGGGCGATGAAGCTGCACCGCGCCATGATCTACACGCGCTATGAATCTCGCGCCCTGGCGTTCACGCGCTTCAAGGGGCTTATGCGACTGGCGGTGGGCGTGCCGTTCCGGCGGCTGCTCTCAAAACAGGTTCCCGACGCCGCGCTGCGCGCCAAGCTCAAGCCCGACTATCCGATCGGCTGCAAGCGCATCCTGCTCTCAAGCGAATACCTCGCGGCCATGAGCAAGCCGAACGTTCACCTGGTGACCGACGGCATCCGCAGGGTGACCCCAGAGGGCATCGAAACCGTTGACGGCACGCACCACCAGGTCGATGCCATCATCTACGGCACAGGCTTTGCCGCCACCGAATTCCTCTCGCCCATGCGAATCACCGGACGCGCGGGTCTGGACCTGAACGATGCCTGGCGACGCGGGGCAGAGGCGTACCTCGGCTTGACCGTGCCGGGCTTTCCAAACTTCTTCATGCTGTACGGCCCGAACACGAATCTTGGGCACAACTCCATCGTCTACATGCTGGAGAGCCAGATCGCTCACGTCATCCGCTGCTGCAAGGCGATGACGGCCACCCATACGACCAGCATCGAAACGGATGCGCGCCGCTACCGGCGTTTCAATGCCCGCATTCAGCAGCGCCTGGCCAAATCCGTCTGGAGCGGGTGCAAGAGCTGGTACTTGGATGCCAGCGGGCACAACAGCACCAATTGGCCCGGCTTCACGTTGACCTACCGCTGGCTGACCCGGTTTTCCAGCCTGCAGGCATACCGCCTGACGCGAGCACTGCCGGGACCGATGGGCCTGACCGCTGGCGTTGCCGTAGCCGTAGCCGAACCACCAGGGTGGTGGGAAGCGGCCAACGCATGGTTCCTGCGTAACTTCCTGCGCATCGGTTTTCGCTCGCTCATCGGCCCGCCTTTTGGTGTCACCGTGCAGCGCAGCTTCGTGCGCCTGCTTGCCCCGCTCATGCCGGGTGCGAGCGGGGTGATCCGCTACCGGAACTTGGTCAGCAACGTGCCGGTAGAAGTTGTTGCGCCCAAGCGCGGTGAAACCGAGGGCGCCATGCTCTACCTGCATGGCGGCGCTTTTTGCCTGGGAAGCCCGGGCACGCACCGCAGCATCACGACCCTCCTGGCGGTCGAATCGGGCATGCCGGTCTGCGTGCCCAACTACCGGCTTGCGCCCGAGCACCCGTACCCTGCCGCGCTGCACGATGCGCTCGCGTGCTACGACGCGCTGCGCAGCCAGGGCTATGCCGCAGAGAAGATTGTCGTCGCGGGCGATTCTGCCGGTGGCGCACTGGCCCTGGCACTGGCGCTTGCACTGCGGGAGCGCGGCGATGCCGCTCCTGTAGGCCTGCTGCTGATCTCACCCGTGACCGATGCCACGTTGAGCGGCGACACGCTGGTGTCTCAGCGGACCCGCGATCCAATGATCCGCCGCGGTTGGCTCGAACAAGGATTGCGCTGGTACCAGGCACCCGCCGGAGCGGCTGAGCACACGCCGCTCAAGGTGGATTTGCGTGGCCTCCCGCCCATGCTGATTCAAGTTGGCGAACACGAAGTGCTGCGCTCGGATGCCACCCGGCTGGCAGACCACGCTGCGGGCTGCGGTGTGCCGTGCCGCATCGAGGTCCACGCTGCGCGCTGGCATGTCTTTCACCTTCAATCGTTTTATCTGCGCTCCGCAGTTGATGCACTGCGCACGCTCGCAGATTTTGCCCGCGAGCGGATAGCGAGCGGGGCAAGCGTCGCACGTGCCGATGTGCCGCCGCTTGGATGACCAGGCATGGGGCGTATCACACCGAAGCCGCGACACGGCGTACTGATTTCCGGCGACCAGGCAAGCCAGACACGCGAGCGGATCGTGGCTTACGCCTTGAAGGCCTTTAACGAGGTCGGCGTGGCGGGCGTTACAACAACGGGCCTCTGTGCGGGGCTCGGCATGAGCCCCGGCCATTTTTACTACTACTTTCGCGGTAAGGAAGCGGTCGTGCTGCATCTCTTCGGTCGCTTCAAGCGCGATATGCAGGCGCAGCTGTTTGTTCGTCCAGGTGGCCCGTTGTCGGGCGAGTACTTAGCCGAACGCCTTCTCAAGGTTCTCGATTGCGTCTGGGAATATCGTTTTCTTTACCGGGACATGAACGGACTGATTGCATCAAGCCGGACGCTTGAGCAAGGATTCAAGGAACTGGTCGACCAAAGCGTGCACGCTCTGAGCGGCGCGCTTTGCGTAGACCGATCTGAGCATCAGGGTGGGCCGCGCCTGGCTCAACTGGAAACTGCTTGCCGCTGCGCGGTCATCGTGGCGACGTATTGGCTGTCATTCCAGTTCTTGCAGAACGCCGGGCAATTCAATGACCGGAGCGTCATGACGCGCTCGTTTCACGCGGCACGTGACCAAATATTGGCATTGCTGCGGCCGTTTCTGCCGACAAAGCTGGACGGCGCCTGCGGTGCGGGCTTGAAAGAGGCGCCCTCTATGCTACGTAACGGCATTGCTTGATATGGACT
>NZ_JFZG01000010.1 GCF_000607165.1 Ralstonia pickettii
AATCGGCGTCTGCGCCGGTATGCGTCTCCAGCCACGCGGGCACGTCCTGGAAGAAGCGCGAGAAGGGCTCGCCGAGCAGTTGATCGGACGAAAGCGCCCGCACCATGCAAACGCCGGCCGCATTGGCAAAGACGATGCGGCCTTCGAGCACCACATAGAGCGGAACCGGAAGGCTTTGCGCCGACAACGGGTAGGAAATTTCGTCTGGCATCCCACGCTCCAACCTGAGGTATTGCCCGACATCTCACTCAGCATGAACTTCTGGCCAGGCTGACCGCGAGAACGCGCCGGCTCCGGAAGTCGGGGCAATGCTCTTCATGATGCGCAAAAGTCGTGCGCGGCGCAAAGCCTAGTTTGTGGCCGATACAACACACGAGAATTCGCCTTGCCGGTCGCGCTCTAGTTTGTTTGCGGCGCGGGTTTCAAAACGGTTTGCTCCGGTTCGGCCGCAGTCGGTTCTATTTCAGTATCCGAGCCATCCCCATCTTCGTGCGCGGCGAAATACCGATCGGTCCAGCGATGCATCAGTGCCAATCCGATTGCACACATCAAAACGCATGTTCCCATTGTCAGGCTGAAATCAGCGCTGATCCGTTCGACTGAACGTTGCGGAAAGAAAACGGGAGGCGTCGAAAAACAGGGTGCCGATCAGTGCGCCAAAGGCCAAAAGCAGATAGTAAAAATGGCATGGCAAGGGCGAATTCATCGTTGTCTCATCCAGCTGCAACCAAGAAAGGTGGCGCATTGAATCGTTTTACCGGGCGCTCAAATGAACATGCCACTGCGGTTGCAATCGCGGTGCAATCGCATGCCCGGCATCCAGCAGCTTGCGTATGAATTGATATTGCGTTTGCTGTACTGCTGCGATGCCGCAGATTGCCGCTTGGAGCAAGAACCGGAATTGCGGGACCCGGCAGCGCTTGCTATGGTGGTGGCACTGAAATGCAGCGCGATACCGGCTTGCGGCCTTGCATGATCGCGCACGCGAATCCGATGCGCCAATCTGGCTTTCGGGTTGAAACCTGGGCATCTGGTGTGCCACGAGTTGATTTTTGGCCTAGTGGCGCGTTTGAAGGGGCATGATCAAAAACGTTGAAATTTTATTTCAGTTATGAATACAATTGATCTAATATCTGGTCCACACCAGATTTCACACCAGACTTTATTGGGAGCGCATATGGCGACATACAAGGAATTGGTTGCACAAAAGGCCAAACTCGAAGAGCAGATCGAAACTGCGCGTGCCAAGGAACTGGAAGCGGTTATCCAGCAAGTGCGCCAGACGGTTGTCGAATATGGCCTGACGGCTGAAGACCTGGGCTTGGCTCAGCGTCGCGGCCGCCGTGCTGGTGCGAAGGCGCCGGTGCCGGCCAAGTACCGTGACCCGAAGACGGGCGCGACGTGGTCCGGCCGCGGCCGTGCCCCGGCCTGGATCGGCAAGAACCGCGATAAATTCCTGATCGCCTGATCTTCCAGGCCCTGCCTGGCGCGCGCGCAAGCGTGCAACGCAAATGGCCCACCCGCCCGGTGGGCCATTTGCGTTGCTGCGCGTGATGATCGTTCCTGTATAACAATGGCATGACGCCCCGCCTGCCCAAATACCTCGAACTGGCCGACCGCATTCGGCTCGACATCCTGCACGGAACCTTGCCGGCGGGCAGCATCGCGCCCAGCGAGAACGAAGTCGCCCAGCGCTACGGCGTATCCCGTTTGACGGCGCGCCGGACTCTGAACGAACTCGCGGCGCGCGGGCTGCTTCGGCGCTCGCGGGGGCAGCGTAGCGTGGTGCTCGATCGTGTGGGGCCGCATCGGCCAGTGCTGTACGCGCCAGGCCAGTCCGACGCTGCGCTGGAATACGTGCCGGGGGCCGTCTATACGGTCAGCGCATTTCGATTGGAGTTGGCCGACGAGACCGTGGCCGCCGCGCTCGACCTGGCGGTGGGGGCGCAAGTGGCGTTTGTCGAGCGCCGAGCCCAGGTGGAGGGGCAACCCATCATGCTGCTGCGTACTTGGCTGACGTCGCGGTTGGCCGCGATGCTTGAGGCGCGCGACTTTGAAGATCGCCTGTTCGTGCAGGTCTTCCAGCGCGCCAATCTGACCATCGCGCGCTCGCGCGAGGCGCCACTGGCCTGTGTGGCCGATGCCCACCAGGCCGCGCAGCTCGGCGTGGAAGCCGGCGTGCCGCTGGTCCGTGTGCGACGCATCGGCTACAGCGTGGCTGATGTGCCGATCTCCCTCACCTACTGCGATTTTTCCCCTGAGCGCTACACGCGCGAAGTCGACATCCGCGTGCTCCAAAACGACTGAAAGCGCACTGCGCCAGACCGGTGCAGAAACGGCGCCACACACCCCGCGATGGGGACTTGTCCGCCTAAAGTATTCAAGCTAGTCTGCGCCCCTTCCCCAGAAAACATATTTATTTGTGAAGCGACGCTTTGCCGACAGCGTATTGGCACGGCTGTTGCATTCACGGCGCCATCTCAGCAGCAGCGGGTTGAGCCACCTGCCGCCTCAACGCTGATTCAGTCGATTCAACACATCGGAACCAAGAGGGAGAAATCAACAATGCAACTCAAGCGACGTTTTTCGCTGGCCGTGCTGGCCGCCGCCGCAGGCCTGACCACAGGCGCGGCGCAGGCCCAATCGTCTGTGACGCTGTACGGCCAGGTGGATGCCTGGGCGGGCGCCACCAAGAACCTGGGCCAGGACCGCGCCTGGGGTGTCAATTCGGGCGGCATGTCGACGTCGTACTGGGGCATGAAGGGCAGCGAAGATCTGGGCAATGGCCTGAAGGCGATCTTCACCCTGGAAGCGTTCTTCCGCCCCGATACGGGCAAGTCCGGCCGCTTTGATGGCGACCACTTCTTCGCACGTAATTCGTTTGTCGGTCTGCAGTCGAACAGCTGGGGCTCGATCAAGCTCGGCCGTAACACCCCGCCGTACTTCGTTTCGACGATCCTGTTTAACCCGTTCATCGATTCGTACACGTTCTCGCCGATGGTGTTCCACACCTACCTCGGCAACGGCCGTTCGGGCGCCGCGGGCATCTCGGGTCTGGTCGGGGATTCGGGTTGGGACAACTCGATCATGTATTCCACGCCGGACATGGGGGGCCTGACGGCCAACCTGATCTACGGCGCGGGCGAGCAAGCCGGCCACAACGGTCAGAACAAGTGGGGCGGTAGCCTGCTGTACTTCCGCGGCAATTTTGCGGCCACGGCGGCGTTCCAGCAGGTGCGCTACGACGGCGCGCCTGGCGATCTGAACAGCCTGGTGGCAGGCTTCTCGCGCCAGACGGCGGGGCAGTTGGGCGCCACGTATGACTTTGGCGTGGTCAAGCTGTACGGCCAATACCAGTACATCAAGAACACGATCAGCACCGGCGACGCGAAGAGCAACGGCGGCCAGCTGGGCGTGTCGATTCCGGTGGGCCCGGGCGCCGTGCTGGCATCGTATGCCTACACGAAGACCTCGGGTGCGGCTGACGTGAAGCGCAACACCTGGGCGGTGGGCTACGACTATTCGCTGTCCAAGCGCACCGATGTGTATGCGGCGTACTTCCGCGACAAGGTGTCGGACCTGTCGACGGCCGACACCTTTGGTGTAGGCATCCGCGCAAAGTTCTAAGCCTTTCGCGTTCTGCTTTTCCTTGTCACCGCCCCCGTTTCGACAGCGTGGGCGGGCATTTGCAACGGCGTCCGGAGTCCGGGCGCCGTTTTTTGTTGTGCGGAAAAGCCGAAAGGGCGGCGGCGTCAGCCTGTGCGGGCCAGGCGCAACGGCGGCGAGAGCGGCGATGAGGCCTCCGCTCCAATGTTCGGATGATTCAGCAGCATGGCGCCGCGCTGCGTGGCAACGAAGACGGCCTCGGTACGGCTGCGCACTTCCAGCCGGCGATACAGCGCGTTGATATGCGCCTTGGTTGTCGCCTCGGAAATGCTCAGCATGCGGCTGATGGTTTTGACCGGATGCCCGCGGGAGAGCAAGACGAGAATCTCATATTGCCGCTGCGTCAGGCCGAGCAACGCGCCATCGTCATTACCGTTGGCAGAACCTGCCGCAATGGCTTCAGGCCGTGTCAGCACGATCGACGCCGGCACATAACGGCCGCCGGCGAGCACCAGTTCCAATGCCGCTGCAATCAATTTGCCGGAATAGCTTTTCAGCAGATATGCCGAGACATTCAATTGCATCAGCGTACGCACGTGCGCAGCGGAATCGGTTTCGCCGAGTACGGCGACATGCCGGGGATGCGGCTGTTGCAATAGCCGGGAGAGGGCCGGCAGATCGTCGATGCCGGGTAAGGGCAGGCCGATCAGGGCCAGTTCGGCGTCCGCATGCGCCGCGAGATTTTCAAAGAGGGCTTCGTCCGGCTCGACGCTGACCACTTCGGTAATGGCCGGCAAGGATTGCAACACGTGGGTCGCGCCGGCACGCACCAAAGGGTGTGCCTCCACTACGATTGATTTCACTGCGCCGCCTGTCTGGTTATGGTTTGTTTGCCCATTTCCGGAATCAGCTTGTTGCCGCGCCTTTTTGGACCACTGGGTCCAAAATCAATGCAGCCGTGCTTGTGGAAAATGCTTTTGGCGTGCGGTCTCGGTATATTCCCCGTTCAACCGGCAGTCACCGCAGTGCGGTGCCGCCGGGCCGAAACCTTGGCACGCCATTCAGGCGCAATTTCCTTCCGGTTTTTCTTGTTTATGTCGCCAGGCGCGGAGGATTAACCCCGCCAAAATCGCAGAATAAATCCCCAGCATGCTTGTTGCACCCATCAATGGGATGTAAACCTTTTTGTTTACCCCGATCGGTGGTGTGCTAGACCCCCCTATAGATAGCAGGATCAGACAGCAGCAGCTAGCCCCACTTCACGCCCATTGACGTAAGCGTAAAGCGGGGCTTTTGTACCCAAAAAACGTGTTGTGGTGGCTTATTGCGCGACGACCGAGAAGCGTGGCATCGACAGCGGTTGCTTGCCGTCGCGGCCGTAGGGTGTGCCGCCGCCGTTGTTGGCAGCATGCAGGACGGACAGCGCGTTTTGCGTGGCGCGCAGGCGCAGGTCGATCAGGGTGCCGTTGTCGATGTTGCGCTGGCGCAGCAGGCGGGCCAGGGCCAGGTTTTCGTCGAACAGGCGGCTGGCGGTTTCATCGGTGCGCAGGTATTTGACCAGCCCGTACGGATCGGCGCCGCCGTGCTGAGCCCACCACAGGCGGCGGTCACGGTCGGCTTCGCCCAGCGCGGCGAGTTGCTTCTGCTTGGTCTGGGTGATGCGTTCGAGCTCGACCATGTCGCCGTCGCGCAACGCCTGCGCTTCGGCATCCAGGGTGAGGGTGGCTGCGCGCAGCAGTTCCTGCTCGTCGGCAAGGGTGCGGATCAGCAGTGTGTTGTCCATGGTAGGGCCTATTCCCGTATGAAACGTGCGCGCGTTGGCCCAAGCGGGGGCCAGATGCGCGAAGGGCGTCGCCGCAAAGGGTGATTCCCTTTGCAAGACGCGCCGACAAAGCAGATGGCCCCCGCTTGGGCCAACCCGGAGGGCAATGACGATACGGGCCGCATGGCGTCGTTGCGACCGACTTGCTTGGCTGGCCAAGCGGCGCCGGTCGCGCCTAGCCCTACAGCCCGTATCGACATTGCGCGCACACGTTTCATACGGGAATAGGCCCTGAACCTCAGGCTGGGAAGCTTGGGCAGCCGCCGGCCGGCACGCCGCCCCGCCGCGATCAGTCGAGGGTCGGAAACCCTCGGACCGGCGGCGTCAGAAAATACAGGGGACGGACGACGGGAAAGCCCCGTCAGACCTTCTTGGATCGCGTGGAGAGCAGCGATTGCGCGTCGGAAAGCGCCGCATCGGCGATCTTGCCGGCGTCCATCTTGAGCGTGCCGTTCTGAATGGCACTGCGGATCTGCTCGACGCGTGCCGCGTCGAAGTCGCCGCTGCCCACTTGGCGCGAGACTTGTTGGACCGACAGCGACGGCGAATCGCCGGTGTGGCGCGTGGTGCCCGAAGCCGTCGTAGCGGCCGGGGACGAGCCGGTCGCGCGCGTCGACCCGGACGCAGCGTCCTTGGTCGGCGCAACGGCCGGCGTGTTGTTCACGATATGGTTGATTTTCACGGGTGTCTCCGAAGAGCGCGTTCATCCTATCACCCATAACGGCCAACCCCGGCTCAAACTTTAGCGGCAGGTATCGATAACGCATCACGGTTAAAAGTGATCAGTCGTTATCAATTTTGTCTTAAAACTGGATCGCCACGACGCCAGCAGACTGTGCAATGCCGGAAACGACATTGCCGTTGGCGGTGCGCACCTGCGCCACCTGGCCCACGGCCGCCTGGTTCAAGGCGCGACCGTCGCTGCTGACCTGGAAGCCCCCGCCCTCGGCGATGAGCTTGACGGTCTGGCCTGCCTGTACGGCAACCGGCAGGCGCAGGCTTTCGGCGCGCAGCGGCTGGTTGGCGGCCACGCTGGTGAGCAGTACACGCCCCACCACATCGGCCGGCTGCTGCACGACCGAGGCCGGCAGCATCGAAAGATCGCCCGTCCGGGCTTCCAGATCGCCCATGTCGAGCGTCTTGCCCGGCGGGAGCTGGTGCGAGGCGACGTAATACGTCCCAGTGATCTGGATCGTGGCCGGCACCCAGGCCGCCCAGGCATGCGGCGAACGGCAGCGCACGCCCACTTGTACACGGCCGCGCAGGCGGTTCGCCGCCGGGAGCATCAGGTCGATCTGGTCACAGGGCTGGTTGGCCACGCGGGCATCTACCGGTCCGACTTCCACCGACGCACGTGGCGCTCCCGTCTCATTCGTGCCGCCAAGGATGTCCAGTTGCGACTGCAGTTGTTGCTGAATCTGCATCTGGATGGCGTTCGGCCCCTGGATGGTGGTGGGCTGCACGGGCTGTTGCACGGCTTGGGCCGGCGGATAGCCGACGCGCACCATGCCCTGTGCGTGCGCCAGGATCGGGTGCACGACGCTGGCCAGCAGGCCCAGCGCCAGGATCAACAACAGCTTGCGCTGGCGCCCAGCCAGCGGCATGGCCGTGGCGGCAGGTCGGGTCGGGTGGTGCGCGCTGCGTGCAAACCGCGTGGACATGGAGAGCCCCTTCATCAAAAGTCCGGTGAAGTTTAGCCACGCGTGCGCGAGCGCCAAATGCGGAAATGTCGGCCAATCCCCCCCTTATTCGGACGAATGGTCTTGCACACCGGCCCCTAGACTTTGCAACGTGGTGAAGTCCCTGGCGTTGTGCGGTTCCTGGCCGTACAGCCTGTCCCGGTAGGTGGCGAGGTTGCTCGTTCTTCGGCCAGATATCGGATTCGCAGACAGGTCTTTTCCACTGAGGTCGCATGACGGCAACTCAGCAAGACAAGCGGTTCAGCGGTTTTGGAGACGGCATCGGCGGTTTTGAAGGGGCCGCTGATGCCGAGTTCTCCGGCCGAAGGGAACACGCAATACAGAACGCAACCCCGGCGGGTGGCAGCAGTAACCAGGGCGCCACGCGCAAGGAATGACAGACATGGTCGACAAGCTGGATCAGTTGTTCGGTTTTCAGGAGCAGGCGCTGCACTTGCGCTCGCAGCGTCACCAGATCCTGGCCTCGAACATTGCCAACGCCGATACGCCCAACTACAAGGCGCGCGACTTCGATTTTCAGTCGGCGCTGCAGAAAGCGGTCGGCCAGCAAAGCGGTAACAGCCTGCCGATGACGGCAACGGCTTCAGGCCACCTGACAGTGGATGGCGCACCGGCCGGCGATGTGTCGCTGATGCAGGCGTCGCTGTCGCAGCAGACCAAGGCGCTGCAGGGCGAAGTGCAGTACCGCACGTCGCAGCAGCCGTCCATCGATGGCAATACGGTGGACATGGATGGCGAGCGCATGCGCTTTGCCGATAACACCGTGCGCTACGAGGCCGATCTGAGCATCGTGACGCAGAAGATCAAGTCGATGCTGGCGGCCATTCAGAACAGCTAGCGCGGACGTAGCAAGAGCAGCAAGAGCAGCAGACAGGCATTAAGACGACCGCGCAGCAATCACGCGCGGCGAAAGAGGGGCGGGAACTGTGTGGCGCTCCGGGCCGGGAAATATCGGTCCGGAGCAAGCCGCCATACAGAACAACCGGAACGGTCCGGCAGCAGTGCCGGCAACAGTGTTTGAAGACATCGGAATCAACATGTCGCTATTCAAGGTGATGGATGTAGCGGGCAGCGCGCTCACCGCGCAGTCCAAGCGCATGAACGTGGTCGCCTCCAACCTGGCCAACGCCGAAAGCGTGACGGGCCCGGACGGCAAGGCGTACCGCGCCAAGCAAGTGGTGTTCTCGCCCGTGCAGGAGTCTGACGACTACGCCACCGGCGTGTCGGTCGACCGCGTGGTCGAAGACACCGTCACCCCCATGAAGCGCATGCACCAGCCGGGCAACCCGCTGGCCGATGCCGACGGCTACGTGACCATGCCGAACGTCGATGTGGTGGACGAAATGGTCAACATGATTTCTGCGTCGCGCTCGTACCAGGCCAACGTGGAAGTCGCCAACACCACCAAGACGATGGCCTCCAAGGCTCTGACCCTGGGCCAGTAAGCGGCTCTATTCATCGCGAGACACGAACATGACCGTCAGCTCAACAACCAACACGACCAGCGCCGCGAGCACGACCTCCGGCAACCAGCTTGCCATCACCAACGGCGGCGACCTGCAGAACACGTTCATGAAGCTGCTCGTTGCGCAGTTGCAGAACCAGGATCCGCTCAACCCGATGGACAACTCGCAGATGACCTCGCAGCTTGCGCAGATCAACACTGTGAACGGTATCCAGCAGTTGAACACCACGATGTCGAGCATGCTCACGCAGAACGCGACAACGCAGGCGTCGTCGATGATCGGCCGCACCGTGCAGGTGCCGACCAACAATCTGACGCTGGCCTCGGGCGCTGCCAACTTCGGCGTCTCGGTGCCCAACGGCGCCGACGATGTCGTCGTCACGATCACGAACGCCGCGGGCGTGGCGGTGCGCACCGTCGACCTCGGCCAGATGGCGGCCGGCAGTGGCAACTACACGTGGAACGGCAAGGACGACAAGGGCAACCAGCTCGCCGACGGTGCCTATTCCATCAAGGTGTCGGCCACGCAGGGTGGGAAGGTGGTCACGGGTAACGCGCTGGGCATCGACAAGGTGGCCGGCGTCACTATCAACAACGGCACGATGCAGCTGGTGTTGGCGTCTGGCGGAACCGCCAAGCTGTCCGACGTTGCATCGATTCAGTAATTACGGGTCAACTGCGGGCAGACCCCGCGCTTTTATCTTCTACGGGAGAACACTATGGGATTCCAGCAAGGCCTGAGCGGTCTCGACGCCGCCTCTGCAAACCTCGACGTGATCGGCAGCAACGTGGCAAACGCCAACACTGTCGGCTACAAGAAATCGACCGCCGAGTTTGGCGACGTGTACGCACGCTCGCTGGTGGGGGCGTCCGACAACCAGATCGGCCAGGGCGTGAGCGTGACCAAGGTGTCGCAGTCGTTCACGCAGGGCAACGTGACAAACACCGGCAACCCGCTGGACATCGCCATCAACGGCACGGGCTTCTACCGCATGGTCGACCCGTCCAGCGGCCAGGTGTCGTACACGCGTAACGGCCAGTTCCAGACCGACAAGAACGGCTTCATCATCTCGGCCACCGGCCAGAATCTGACCGGCTACGGTGTGGACTCCACCGGCAAGGTCAACACGGCCGTGCTGACCAACCTGAAGATTCCCGTCAACGACCTGGCGCCGCTGGCCACCACCAACACCGCGTTCGGCGTGAACCTGGATGCCGCCGCCACGGTGCCGACCACCACGCCGTTCTCGCCCACCAACTCGGCCACGTTCAACCACTCCGTTTCGGAACAGGTGTACGACGGCACGGGCACGGCCCACATGCTGACCAACTACTACGTGCGCACCGCCGCAGGCTGGGATGTGTACTCGCAAGTGGACGGCAACAACCCGACCGGCGGCAACCCGGTGACGTCGCTCACGTTCAACAGCAGCGGCCAGCTGACTTCCACGCCGAGCAAGATCGCCACGGCCTTCCCCGGCATGAGCATCGCCAGCATGGATTTCACGGGCACCACGCAGTACGGCGGCGGCTACAACGACACCGCCCCGGGCGTGACGCAAGACGGTTACGCCACCGGCCGCCTGGCCAGCTATGCGGTCGGTACCGATGGCACCGTCACCGCGCGCTACTCCAACGGCCGCACGGCAACGCTGGGCCAGGTTGCCATGGCCAACTTCAAGTCGCCGGAAGGTCTGCAGAACATCGGTGGCAACCAGTGGGTGGAAACGTCCAACTCGGGCGCCCCCAACCTGGGTACGCCGGGCATGGGTTCGTTCGGCCTGCTGCAGTCGTCGGCGGTGGAGCAATCCAACGTGGACCTGTCTGCCGAGCTGGTCAACATGATCATTGCCCAGCGCTCGTATCAAGCCAACGCGCAGACCATCAAGACGCAGGACACCATCCTGCAGACCCTGGTGACGATGTAATCGTCGTTGCCCGAAGCTGACTGACCGCACACCAAGGACACTCGTATGGACCGCTCGATCTACGTGTCGATGACTGGCGTAAAGCACCTGTTCGATCAACAGGCTGCCAGCGCCAACAATCTCGCCAACGCCAGCACCACCGGCTTCAAGGCGCAGATCGACGCGTTCCATACGGTGGGTGTGCAAGGCGATGGCTCGCCCACGCGCAGCTATGTGATGGCATCGGCTATCGGTACGGACCTCGCGCCTGGCCCGATCGAGACCACGGGCCGCAGCCTGGACGTGGCCATCGACGGGCAAGGCTTCTTTGCCGTGCAGACGCCCGATGGCGGCGAGGCTTACACCCGCGCCGGTACGTTCCAGCTCGGTCCTGACGGTACGATCCAGACGCTCTCCGGCCAGCCGGTGCTGGGCGATGGCGGCCCGATCACGCTGCCGCCCGACACCACGGTGCAGTTTGCCAAGGACGGCACGGTCAACGCGATCAGCGCGGACAGCCGTACGCCGCCCGTGTCGCTGGGCCGTCTGAAGCTGGTGAGCATCGACCCGTCGAACATCGACCGCGGCGCCGACGGCCTGTTCCGCCAGCGCGACGGCCAGGACGCCGATGTGGATGAAAAAGTTCGTGTGACAGGCGGGGCGCTGGAGGGCAGCAACGTCAACCTGACCGACTCGCTGGTCAACATGATCGAAATCTCGCGCCAACTGGAAATGCAGATGAAGTCGCTGCACACGAGCGACACGAACGCCCAGTCGGCCAATGAACTGCTGCGCCACGCCTGAACGGCCGGCGCAATGAATTGAATCAACCAAGGACTCGAACATGATTCGCTCCCTGTGGATTTCCAAAACCGGGATGGACGCCCAGCAATCGCAGCTGGATGTCATCTCGAACAACCTGGCGAACGTCAACACGACGGGCTTCAAGCGCTCGCGCGCCGTGTTCGAAGACTTGCTGTATCAGAACGTGCGCGAGCCGGGTGCGCAGTCGTCGCAGCAAACCACGCTGCCTTCGGGCATGCAGATCGGTACGGGTACGCGCATCGTCGCCACCGAGCGTCTGCACACGCAGGGCAACCTGCAGCAGACGGGCAACTCGACCGACGTGGCCATCAACGGCAACGGCTTCTTCCAGGTGCAGATGCCCGACGGCACGCTGGCCTACACGCGTGACGGTAGCTTCCAGATCAACGCGCAGGGGCAGCTCGTGACCTCGAGTGGTTACCCGGTGCAGCCGGCCGTGACGGTGCCGCAGAACGCCACCAGCCTGACCATCGGCAAGGACGGCGTTGTGACGGTCACCACGCCGGGCACGGTCAACAACACGCAGGTGGGCACGTTCCAGTTGGCCAACTTCATCAACCCGGCCGGCCTGCGCAGCATGGGCGAAAACCTGTACGCCGAAACCGAAGCGTCGGGCACGGCCAACCTGGCCAACCCGGGCTCGAATGGCGTGGGCGCGCTCAATCAGAACTACGTTGAAACGTCCAACGTGAACGTGGTGGAAGAAATGGTCAACATGATCCAGACGCAGCGTGCGTATGAGATCAACAGCAAGTCGGTCCAGACGTCGGACCAGATGCTGGAGAAGCTGTCTCAGCTTTGAGCTGACGGCGCAGTTTTTGAGGATGTAGTGCGATGCATACCCCCCCGGTTTACTCGCTCCAGAATGGCAAGCACAGCGGCCGCGCTGTGTCTGCTGTTCGAGTCGTTCGATTGGCCGTGCTCGGCACGGCCGCCTTGCTCGCTACGGCGTGCGGCATGCTGCCGCCGCCGGCCCCGATCGTGCAGGGTCCGACAACCGCGCGCCCACCGATGCCGGTGATGGCGCCGCGCCAGAACGGGGCGATCTACCAGGAAGTGGCATCGGGCAGTGGTGGTTTCCGCGGGATGTTTGAAGACCGCCGCGCCCACATGGTGGGCGACACGATCACGATCGTGATCACCGAGAACACGGCGGCCAGCAAGCAGACCTCCGGCAGCGTCAACCGCACGGGCAGCATGAGCGCTTCGGTGCCGACCTTCGCCGGCATGAACGCTGGCGTGCTCTCGCTGCTGGGTGTGTCGGCCAGCGACGCCAACAAGTTCGACAGCAAGGGCGCCAACGGTGCGCAGAACAACTTCACGGCCACGATTACCGTGACCGTGGTGGAAGTGCTGGGCAACGGCAACCTGGTGGTCAGCGGCGAGAAGCAGATGGCCGTTGGCCAGGGCACCGAGTCGATCAAGTTCTCCGGCGTGGTCAACCCGACCACCGTCAACAATCAAAACACCGTGCTGTCCACCCAGGTGGCGGACGCACGCATGGAATACCGCGGCACGGGCTATGTGGCCGAGTCGCAGCAGATGGGCTGGCTGTCGCGGTTCTTCCTGACCGTGTCACCGTTCTAAGGGATCTGCCATGACTTTGCATCGAACGAGGTTGTATCGAACCCTTGGCGCGGCCCTGGTGGCACTGAGCGCAATCTCGGCGGTTGTTCCGACAACGGCACACGCGGATCGCATCAAGGATCTGACCACCGTTGCCGGCGTGCGCGACAACGCGCTGATCGGCTACGGCCTTGTCGTCGGCCTGGACGGCAGCGGCGACCAGACCACACAAACCCCGTTCACGGTCCAGAGCTTCAACAACATGCTCACGCAGTTCGGCATCAATGTGCCGGCCGGCGCGAGCATCCAGCTCAAGAACACCGCCGCCGTGGTGGTGACGGCCACGCTGCCTGCCTTTGTGCGGCCAGGCCAGACCATCGACGTGACGGTGTCGTCCATCGGTAACGCCAAGAGCCTGCGTGGTGGCACGCTGCTGCTCACGCCGCTCAAGGGCGTGGATGGCCAGCTCTACGCATTGGCACAAGGCAACGTGGTGATTGGCGGCGCGGGCGCATCTGCCAATGGCAGCAAGGTGCAGATCAACCAGCTCGGCGCTGGCCGTATCGCCAATGGCGCCACGGTGGAGCGCGCTGTGCAGGCCACGGTGGGCGAGGCGGGCAGTATCCAGCTCGATACCGGCACGACGGATTTCGGCACCGTGCAGAACATCGTCACGGCCATCAACAAGCAGTTCGGCTCGGATACGGCGCAAGCCGCGGACGGCCGCACGGTCAACGTGCGCGCACCGGCCCTGGCGTCGGACCGCGTCGGTTTCCTGGCCAAGCTGCAGAACATTGACGTGACGCCGGCGCTGGCCGCCGCACGTGTGGTGATCAACGCCCGCACGGGCTCGGTGGTCATGAACCAGCTCGTCAAGCTCGAGCCCTGCGCGGTGGCGCACGGCAGCCTGTCGGTCACCATCAGCACAGATCCGGTCGTGAGCCAGCCGGCGCCGTTCTCGCAAGGGCAGACGGTGGCCGCAGCGCGCTCGAACATCGAGGTCAAGCAGCAAGGCGGCAGCCTTATCAACGTGAAGGGCGGCACCAATCTGGCGGACGTGGTCAAGGCCATCAACGCGATTGGCGCCAACCCGCAAGACCTGATCTCGATCCTGCAGGCGATGAAGGCGGCCAATGCGCTGCGCGCCGATCTGGAAATCATCTGACGCTGGGGAGGCCACGATGAACCAAACCGACCTCACCAGCCGCCTGGCGCTCGATTCCAAGGGTTTCGAGTCGCTCAAGCAAACGGCGCGTACCGACCCGACCGGCGCCGCCAAGACCGTCGCCAAGCAGTTCGACGCGATCTTCGTGAACATGATGCTCAAGCAGATGCGCGATGCAACGCCGCAGAACGGGCCGCTCGATTCGTCGTCGAGCAAGATGTACACGTCGATGCTCGATCAGCAGCTTTCGCAGACCATGGCCTCGCGCGGCGTGGGCGTGGCAGACCAGCTTCTGAAGCAGATGCTGCGTCAGGCCACGCATGTGAACCCGGATGCGGGCGGCAAGGTGAACACCACCCTGTCCAACACGACGGCCACCAATACCGCGCTGCCAGGTGCTGCCGGCTCCACGAGCGATGCCGCCAAGGCCATCGCCCGCTCGTCGCTGAACAGCATGGCCGCGGCCGTCGCGCCAGGCACGGAAGACGACGGTTCGGGCATCAGCACTGTGCCGCGCCCGGGCTTGGAAGAACGCGTGCAA
This sequence comes from Ralstonia pickettii, assembly GCF_000607165.1. Lineage (GTDB taxonomy): Bacteria > Pseudomonadota > Gammaproteobacteria > Burkholderiales > Burkholderiaceae > Ralstonia > Ralstonia holmesii. The sequence continues at coordinate 14,598 of NZ_JFZG01000010.1, forward strand.
CGTGCACTGGCCGCCCTGCGCAAGCAGGCGGATGCGCAGGCGCAGACCCCGAGCGCGCCGCCCGACGTTGACCTGTCGACGGTGGCGTCTGAGCCGCGCGGCGAGCGCATGACCAGCTTCTACAACAAGCTGATCGGCCACGCATCGCAGGCCGCGCAGGAAACCGGCATTCCGGCCAACTTCATGATCGGCCACGCGGCGCTGGAATCCGGCTGGGGCCGTCGCGAGATCAAGGCAAAGGACGGCACGAACACGCACAACCTGTTCGGCATCAAGGCCGGTGGCTCGTGGGCCGGCAAGACCGCCACGGTGACGACCACCGAATACATTGGCGGCGTCGCCCATAAGGTCCAGGAGAAATTCCGCGCCTACAGCTCATATGCCGAAGCGTTCAAGGACTACGCCAACCTGCTGGCCAACAACCCGCGCTACAGCAACGTTGTGGCGGCCGGCAACGGCAACGACGCAGCATCGTTCGCCAAGGGCTTGCAGCGCGCGGGCTACGCCACCGATCCGAACTACGCCCACAAGATCATGGCGGTGCTCAAGCAGATCGTTTGAGTGATCCAAGAAGCATATTTTGGCGACGACGGCCGGCTCAAGTTTGCGCTTGTCCGGCCGATGTTGTTTCTAGAGCTTATTTCGGCGGCGTCATGCTGCCCGCACCGAGACAACTATGAGCAGCTCCCTTCTTAATATTGGCGCGTCCGGCCTGCGGGTTGCCGATATCAACCTGCAAGTGACCGGCAACAACATTGCCAACGCCAGCACCCCCGGCTATTCACGCCAGGAAGCCGTGCAGACGGAAAACATTCCGCTGTACGCCGGCGTGGGCTATCTCGGCCAGGGCGCCAATGTCACGACAGTCAAGCGTATCTACGACCAGTTCCTGACTGCGCAGGTACAAAGCGGCCAGGCTTCGACCAGCGCGGCCGACCAGCTCAACAGCCTGGTGTCGGGCCTGAGCAAGTACATGTCGGACAGCAACAGCGGCCTGACTTCGTCGCTCACCAGTTTCTTCAATGCCGCCGATGGCCTGGCCTCCAAGCCGTCGGATACCACCGCTCGCCAGGTTTTCCTGAACGCGGCCGCGGGCCTGCAAAGCCGCTTCAATTCGATTGCCGGGCAGCTGAGTTCGCTCAGCAACCAGGTCAATACGCAGGTGCAGACGCAGATCAGCTCGGTCAATGGCACCGCGCAGCAGATCGCTTCGTTGAATGATCAGATTTCCAAGGCGGAAGCGTCGACCGGCCAGCCGGCCAATGACCTGCGTGACCAGCGCGACCAGCTCGTGCAGACGCTCAACCAGTCGATCAAGGCGAGCGTGGTGCAGACCGGCGACGGCCAGTTCAACATCTACGTGGGCAACGGCCAGGCGCTGGTGCAGGGCAATCAGAGCTACCAGTTGACGGCGGTGCCGTCGCAGTACGATCCGACGCAACTGTCGGTGGGGTACAAGAGCCCGGGCGGCACGGTCAACATCGACGACAGCCAGCTCGGCGGCGGTGCGCTGGGCGGCCTGATGGACTTCCGCAGCAACACGCTCATTCCGGCGCAGAACAGCCTGGGCCGCCTGGCCACGGCCGTGACGGCCGACGTGAATGCGCAGAACAAGCTCGGCATGGACGCCAACGGCAAGATGGGCACGGACCTCTTCTCCGTGGCCAGCCCGAGCGTTGCACCCAGCACCAACAACACCGGCAGCGGCACGCTCACTGCCAGCATCACCAACGCCAATGCGGGGCAAGGCTACGACTATCAGGTCAAGTACCAGGGCGGCGCCTACACCGTTTCGCACTATCCGGACGGCTCCGCCTCTGTAACGGTGTCGAGCTGGCCGACCACGATTGACGGCGTCACGCTGAACCTGTCGGGCACGATGAACAGCGGCGATTCCTTCCTGGTGCGTCCGACCGCCAACGCGGCCGCCACCATGCAGACGCTCACCACCGACTACCACAACGTGGCCGCGGCCTCGCCCGTGGTGCTCAACCAGGGCAGCAACAACACGGGCAGTGCCACGGTGTCGTCGTTGGGCGTGGACAGCACGTATGCCGGTTCGCCGCTCACCTCGCCAATCAACCTGACGTACAGCTCGGCCGTCGGCGGCTCGCTGTCGGGGTTCCCGGGCAGTGTGACGGTCACGGCGGGCGGCACGTCCACCACGTACACGGGCGGCACGGCGCCGTACACGCAGGGCGCGACGTATGCGTTCAACGGCGTGCAGATGACGCTTTCGGGCTCGCCCGGCAATGGCGACACGTTCACCATTTCGGCCAACACCGCCAACAGCACCGACAACGGCAACGCCAGCGCGCTGGCCAAGCTGCGCAACAGCAACCTGCTTGACGGCGGCACGACGTCGATCGGCACGGCGTGGAACAACCTCGTCACCCAGGTGGGTGTGCAGGCCAACCGGGCCAGCACCAACCTGACCTCGCAGAAGGCGCTGCTGGCCAGCTCCACGCAACAGCAGCAGTCGGTTTCCGGGGTGAACCTCGATGACGAGGCGATGAACCTGATGAAGTATCAGCAGGCCTACCAGGCCTCGGCCAAGGTGATGCAGACGGCCAATTCGCTGTTTGCCAGCTTGCTGTCGATTGCCGGCGGCTGATCGGGGCGGCTGAAGAAATCGCCCCGCCTGCCGATAACGTCCTAAAGCCCTACCGTCCGGACCGATCATGCGAGTCAGTACCGCCCAATTCTTTGCAGCGTCTTCCGCTTCGATGCAGAACACGCAATCGAACCTGCTCACGTTGCAGCAGCAGATTGCGAGCGGCATCGCGCTCAACAGCGCGGGCGACAACCCCAGCGCGTTTGGTCAGATGGCGCAACTGCAGCAAACGCAGGACGCCAACGATCAATACCAAGCCAATCGCGACGCCACCGACGCGCGTCTGACCAACGTGTCTTCGGCGCTGACCAACCTGGTGACCACGCTGCAGCAGGGCAAGCAGACATTGGTGGGGGCCAACACCTCGCTGATGACGGATTCGCAGCGCATTGGTGTGCTGGCGCAGGTCAAGCAGCAGTACCAGCAGTTGCTGTCGACGGCCAACCAGCGCGATGCCGCAGGCGTGGCCCTGTTTGGCGGCGCCAACGGCACGACCGATCCTTTCACGAATACCAGCGGTTCCGTGCAGTACGTTGGTAGCGGCCAGCCGCCCACGGTGCAGGTGTCACAGAACATTTCGATGCCGAATTCGGTGTCGGGCGATTCGGTGTTCGTGCGCATCCCCAACTCGGATACGTCCAACCCGAACACCAACCAGAGCATCTTCAAGACGTACGAGAACCTGATCTCGGCGCTGTCGACCCCGATCAGCGCGGCCACCCAGGCCACCGACGTCGCGAACCTGCAAAAGGCCGTGCAGACGGCGCAGGGCAATCTGGACAACGCCTATCAGGTCGCCCTGCAAGCGCAGGTGACGGTGGGCACTCAGCAAGCGCAGATCACCACGCTCAACAGCAGCGGCTCGAACTACGGCGAGCAGTTGAAGGAGCAGATCTCGAAGCTGCAATCGGTGGACTACACCACCGCCATTTCGCAGTTTTCTCAGCAGCAGGTGTCGCTGCAGGCCGCGCAGAAGACGTTCACGGCAATGCAGGGCATGTCGCTGTTCCAGTACATCAATCCGTGATCTGTCGCGGGCAGACGGTGGGGTGGCGCGGCGTATCATGTCGGCTAACCTACCGTCAGGACTGGTCATGCCTATCCAGTATCTTCGCCGCCTGACCAGCCCGGAACGCTCAGAGGATGCCAACCGGCGCCTCGGTCAGTCGCTGGCCTTCGTGGCGGGCGCCGCCAACGCAGGCGGATTCCTCGCCGTCAAGCAATACACCTCCCACATGTCCGGCATCGTCTCGGCGATGGCCGACTCGCTCGTGCTGGGCGATATCGTCCTTGTGCTCGCCGGCTTCGCCTCGCTGCTGGCATTCCTTTGCGGTGCCGCCTGCACGGCGGTGCTCGTCAACTGGGGCCGTCGGCGCAGCACGCAGAGCGAATTCGCGTTGCCGCTCATGCTCGAAGCCGCGCTGTTGTTGCTGTTCGGCCTGATGGGGACATCGCTGGGGCAATACCGTGTCGTGTTCGTGCCGGCCACCGTGGCACTGCTGTGTTTCCTGATGGGGCTGCAGAACGCCATCATCACCAAGATTTCGAAAGCGGAAATCCGCACCACGCACGTGACCGGCCTGGCCACCGATATCGGCATCGAAGTGGGCAAGGCGCTCTACTGGAACCACGGGCACCGCAACCTGCCGGCCGTCGTAGCCAATCGGCCCAAGCTGCGATTGTTGGCGTCGTTGCTGGGGATGTTCTTCGTGGGCGGCGTGGCGGGCGCGTTGGGCTTCAAGTATCTGGGTTATGCCGCCACGATTCCGCTGGCGTCCATCCTGATGCTGCTGGCCGTTGTGCCAGTGGTGGATGATTTGCTGGCGCGTCGTCGGTAAACGGGCCCGGGCTGCATCGGCCCGGGCGTGCGCAGCTGCGCTCCCCTCAGCCTATTTCCCGCCGGCATACCTCGTGCAGTGTATTCAGGCGCCGCACCGGATTGACCACGAACGGATTCGTTTCGTCCCAGGCGTAGCCCGCCAGGATGGCGCTGATCATGCGGCGGATGCCTGGAGAATGGCGTGGGTGGAAGATGATGTCCTGTAGCTCGCCCGAGTACCACCGGTCGACGAAGGCGCGGAACGTATCGACGCCTTTGCGTAGCGGCTTGTCGTAATCGGCAAGCCAATCGACGGTTTCGCCGTTGAGTTGGCGTACGAGGACGCGCGTCGCCAGGTCCGCCGAGCGCAATGCGATCGTTACGCCTGACGAGAACACCGGGTCCAGGAACTCGCCCGCATTGCCCAGCAACGCATACCCTGGCCCATAGAGGCGCTCTACATTGGCCGCGTAGCCACCGATCTGTCGCACGGGCATGAGGAACGGCGCGTCGCCAATCAGCGCTGCGATATTCGGTTCGGCCTGGATCAGCTTGCGCAAGGTCGCTTCGCGCTCTGCCTCCGGCACGTCGAGGAAACTCGCTTCGGCTACGCAGCCGACTGACGAGCGACCGTTGGCCAGCGGGATCATCCAGTACCAGACATCGCGCCGCTCGGGGTGAACGGCGATGCAGATCTTGTCGCGATCGGTGCTGCCGGCGGGCAAGGCGTCGCGCACGTGCGTGAACAGCGCCGCACGGGTTGGCATGCGGGTCGGCGCTTCAAGATTCAGCAGGCGCGGTAGCACGCGGCCAAAGCCGCTTGCGTCTAGCACGAAGCGGGCATGAACGGCATAAGCGTTCCCGGCTTCGTCTTCAACTTCCAGCACAGGCGCATCGCCCGGCTGCATCGTGCGCACGGTGTGGCCGAAGCGAACGTCGGCGCCTTGTTCGGCGGCGCTTTTGATCAGTGTTTGATCAAACACCGCGCGTTCAACCTGATACGTGGTGCCCCAGCCAGTGGAATGCTTGTCTCGGAAATCGAAGGAGGCGTGCTTGTCCTGATGTACGAAATACGCCCCGTTCTTGTACTGGAATCCTGCTTCCACAACCGCTTGCAGCATGCCCGCCGCTTCAAGGTAGGCCATGCTTTGGGGCAGCAGGCTTTCGCCAATGGAGAAGCGCGGGAAGTGCTGGCGTTCGAGCACCAGCACATTGCGCCCGGCGCGCTGCAGCAAGGCTGCTGCTACCGCGCCTGAAGGGCCCGCGCCAATGATGGCGACGTCAACATGTTCGTGCTTTTCGATTGCTTGGGTAGTTGTGTGCATTATCGGTTGTGATTTTCGTTGTCTTTTCGCGGCCGGCCGAGATAACGCACAAGATTACGTCTTCCCAAACGCTTTGAAAACCGGCGATCGATGTCGGTACAATGCGCCAGCCTTGAAAACCCGTTTTGATTTTCAGACCAACACCATTCATCCATGGATACCACTTCAACGCCTGCGCATATCGGATCGTTTGTTCCGGAAACCGCTTTCGGCATCTGGTTTCTGCGCACGTATACGTGGGAGCACCATGTGCTGCGTGTTGCCATCAATGACCTCAAACGGCTGATCACCAAACCGCTGCCTGCCGCGCCGGTCCTAGTGGATGTGGGGTGCGGACAGGGCATTTCCTTTCGGTTGTTGGAGCAAGCGTTTGCCCCGCAACGGATTGTCGGGGTGGACTGCCATGCGCCTTCGCTGGAGGCGTCCCGTAGGGCGGCCCGTGCCATCGGCACGCCGGTCGACATCCTGCATGCCGATTGTGCGGCGCTGCCCTTGCCTGATGCCAGCGCAGATATCGTGTTCTGCCACCAGACGTTTCATCATCTTGTCGAACAGGAGCGCGCATTGGCGGAGTTCCGCCGCGTATTGAAGCCAGGCGGCGTGCTGCTGTTCGCTGAATCGACCGACGCGTATATCAAGTCGTGGGTCATCCGGTTGCTGTTCCGTCATCCGATGCATGTGCAAAAGAGCGCGGACGGGTATCTGCAAATGCTGCGTGCGGGCGGTTTCGATTTTGACCAACGTAACGTGTCGCTACCGTATCTCTGGTGGAGCAGGGCGGCGGATTTCGGCTTGTTTGAACGCCTGGGCTTGCACCATCCGAAGCCGGGCAAGCGGCGCGAGACGCTCGTCAATGTCGCCGCCACCAAGTTGGCTGCCTGAGGGGCCGCCGACCGATCTCTCTGGCCGGCGGCGCCCGCTGGCCACTACTTCTTCAGGGTTACAACCTCGCCCTTCAGTGCAACGCCCGACATGAGCGCGCCCGAACCGCAGGTGAACTCCGTGGCGCTCTCGGTCAGCTTGTTCTTATAGTTGCTCTTGATATTGATGACCGCGTTGCCACCCAACTGGCGCGCACGTTCCTGCAGCGCCAGCACGGCAGACAGGAACACATACTGGCACGCCGCTTCATCGCTGCGGCCGACGCCATTGGTCTTCTTGTTGGTGGCAATCTCGCCCATCGATTTCTCGACCGCCGCGTGCTTCTGGCCGGCGAAGACGAGCGCGATATCGCTGCCCACCTTGTCGGAACCTTCGCTCTTAAGGGCCGCATCGAGCGAGTACGCCTCGACATCGTTGCGGGCAAACGCGGCGGTGCTCACCGTGGCAACGCACAGCACGGCCAGCATCAGGTGACGCTTCATTCCAGACTCCTGTAACGAGTGTGAGTGGGTGCGGACGACGAACGCCGATTACTTGGCCGCCTCGACCGTGACCAACTCGCCGCTCACGCGCAATGCCGCCGATACGCCACTGACACCGCAGGTGTAGTTGTTCACGTCGTTGCTCTCGGTCGAGTGGAACCACGTCTTGATGTTGATGACGGCATTGGCGCCACGGTCGTGCGCGGCGCTTGCGAGCTGGCGCAGGGCATCGGCCAGCGTGGCGTTGCAGATTTCGACCTCCGTGGCGGTCTTGCGTGCCGGGTGGGACGACTTCGTGACTTCACCCAGGCTGGACACCACTGCCGGGTGCGCCTGGTTGCCGAAGTAGAGCGCCACGCCGGGGGCGAATTGCTGCGATTGCAGCACGGGCTGGATCGGGTACGTCATGACTTCTGTGCGCGCGTGTGCAACCTGCGTGAGCATGGCAAGCGCGCTGGCGGCCAGCAGTAGTTGTTTCTTCATTGAGAGCACTCCTGTCTTCTTATTGCGTTGAGAAAATCGCCGAGGATGGTGTCAGATCACGGCGTCGAACATCAGCCCGGCGCAACTGCCGCCGAACCCAAAGGAAATCGATAGCGCACGCTCGATGCGAGCGGCACGCGATTGGCGCACCAACGGCAGGCCGACAACCGCGGGGTCGAGTGTTTCGATACCGGCCGAACCCGCAATGAAGCCGTCTCGCATCATCAACAAGGTATAGATGGCTTCCTGCGCGCCCGCCGCCCCCGGGGGATGTCCGGTGAGGGCCTTGGTGGATGAGAACGGCGGCATGGCGGTACCAAATACGGTTTGCAGGGCAAGCAGCTCTTCCACGTCGCCAGAGGGTGTGGATGGGCCGTGCGTATTGATGTAGTCAGGGCGGGTGCCGGCATCATCCACTGCGCTCTGGATTGCACGCGCAATGCCCGGTGCACGCGGCGATACCATCGAGCCGACGTCGGTGCTCTGCCCGAAGCCGGTCAGTTCCGCATAGATCCGGGCGCCACGGGCGCGTGCGTGCGTAAGCGATTCCAGCACCAGCATGCCGGCGCCGGAAGCCAGCACGAAGCCGTCGCGTGCCACATCGTACGGGCGTGATGCGCGCTCGGGCGCGTGCGCCGGTGCACGCGACAGCGCGCCCATGGCATCGAAGAACATGGCATAGCTGTCGTGTAGTTCTTCTGCACCGCCGGCCAGCATGATGTCTTGCTGCCCTGAGCGGATCCATTGCGCAGCCTGACCAATCGCCAGCGCCGACGTAGTGCACGCCGATGACGGTGAGTAGCTGATGCCGCCAAACCCGAACACCTGCGCAAGGTTGGCCGACACCGTACTGCTCATCACCTGCGGCACGATATAGGGCGATGCCCGTTCCACGCCGCGCGCACGTACGGCGTCCAGTGCGATGTCATACGCGGCCAATGCACCGCTACCGGAGCCTGCCACCAAGCCCGCGCGCGGCGTCTGCAGAGCCGTCGATTCCAGTCCAGCATCGCCGATGGCGTTGCGTGCCGCGTGGCACGCCATGCGCGCGGTCTCGCCCATGAAGCGTTCGAACTTGCGTGCAAACGGCGGAGCGCCCTCAACTGAGGCCAAGCCTGCGACCTGGCTCGACAGCCCCAGCGCCTGCCAGGCCGGAACGTGCGAGAGGCCCGAGCGGCCGTCGCGCAGCGCCGCAGAAACCCCATCCAGCGTGTTACCCAGACAACTTACGATACCCAGGCCCGTCACGACCACGCGTTCCGGTGCAGCCAAGGGGCGCGAAGTGCTAAGCGACATCAGGCAGCGCGCTTGAAAATCAGCGACGTGTTGATGCCGCCAAACGCGAAGTTGTTGCTCATCACGTGCTCGGTATCAAGGGTGCGCGCGCTGCCGACGATGTAGTCGAGCGGTGCACAGGCCGGGTCGACGTTCTCGAGGTTGAGCGTGGGCGCGTACCAGTTGCGCTTCATCATCTCGATGGTCCACCACGCTTCAATGGCGCCGCATGCGCCCAGCGTATGACCGATATAGCTCTTGAGCGAACTGATCGGCATCGTGGGGCGGAAGACCTCGGCCGTGGCCAGGCTCTCAGCCACGTCACCGAGGTCTGTGGATGTGCCGTGCGCGTTGACGTAGCCGATGGCGTCCTGCGGCAGGTGTGCATCCTGCAGCGCCAGACGCATGGCCTGGCTCATGGTGGCCGCGGTAGGTTGCGTCATGTGTGCACCGTCGGAATTGCAGCCGAAACCGACGACCTCGGCATGGATGCGCGCGCCGCGCGCGCGGGCGTGGTCGTAGTCTTCCAGCACCAGCGTGGCTGCGCCTTCGCCCACGACCAAACCATCGCGGGCTTTGTCGAACGGGCGAGGCGTGAGGTGCGGCTCATCATTGCGCGTGCTGGTGGCGTACAGGGTGTCGAATACGGCCACGGCTGGTGCGGACAGTTCCTCGGCGCCGCCGGCCAGCATCATCGTCTGTTTGCCGGTCGCGATGGCTTCATAGGCATAGCCGATCGCCTGGCTGCCCGATGCGCACGCGCACGATGTGGGAATGACTCGGCCCTTCAAATCCCAGAACAGCCCGACGTTGACCGCCGTCGTGTGCGGCATCATCTGCACGTAGCTGTTGGATGTGACGCCCTGCATCGAGCCCGTGTCCAGCATGTTGCCGAACGCGCGGATGGGCTGCACCGAGCCTGACGACGAGCCATACGCCACGCCCATGCGGCCATCGGCGATGGAGGTGTCTCCCGCCAAGCCTGCATCGGCCAGGGCCAGCTCGCTTGCGCGCACCGCGTACACCGAGACAGGTCCCATCGAGCGCGTCTTTTTGCGTGGGTACTCCGCCGGTGTGCTGAAGGCCGGCAGCGGGCACGCCAGCCGCGCGTGCAGTGTGTCGAAGTAATCCCACTCCGGCATACGCCGAACGGCATTGCGGCCCTGTTCGAGGGCCGATTGGATTTCACTCCACTCAGAGCCGAGGGCGGTAACACCGCCCATGCCGGTGACGACAACCCGTTTCATCAGATCATCCCGCCGTTGACACCGATGACCTGGCGCGTGACGTACGACGCCGCATCCGACATCAAAAAGCCCACCACCGCAGCCACCTCGGCTGGCTGGCCGACGCGCTGCATCGGTACCGTCTGGAGTGCGTGGTCCAGGTGTTCGACGTGGGACAGCATCTCGGTTTCGACCAGACCCGGGGCTACGCAGTTGACGGTGATGTTGCGTGAAGCCAGTTCTACAGCCAGGGCCTTTGTTGCACCAATCAGCCCGGCCTTGGCCGCGCTGTAATTGACCTGCCCTCGATTGCCCATCACGCCCGAGACCGATGCGATGGTGACGATGCGTCCACCCTTGCGAGCACGCACCATTGGCATGGTGAGTGGGTGCAGGACGTTGTAGAAACCGTCCAGGCTGGTTTCGAGCACGATGTCCCAGTCTTCGTCCGTCAGGGCGGGGAAGGCGGCATCGCGGGTGACACCCGCGCACAAAACGATGCCGTAGTAGGCACCGTGCGCTTCGACGTCGGCCTCGAGCTGCGTACGGCAGGCGTTGCGGTCGCGTACATCGAACTGGAGCACGCGGGCCTTACCTGCATTCGCACCCTGCGCCTGGATACCGGCGACAACGGCATCGGCCTCGTTGCGGCCACTGCGGCAATGCACCGAGACGTCAAACCCGTCGGCTGCGAGCTGATAGGCGATGGCGCGGCCGATGCCACGGCTTGCGCCCGTCACAAGAACACGGCGGCTCATATCGTGAGACTCCCTTCGATGAATGCTTGAAAATCGGTCGGCTGGTAAACCTTGATGATGGCGTTGGCCAGGGGCTGGCCGCCTGCACTGATTGTGCACTCGTACGCGCCATGACCCTCGGCACCGCGCAACAGCTCGCGTGCCTCCACGCGCAACGGCTTGCCTTGTTCAAACGCGGGAACGCTGGCCTCGTACTTGCGCGAACCAAGCAGCACGCCAGGCCGCGCTGGTTGACCAGCGCGCGTCGAAAGCAGGCCGACATGTGCTGCAATGGCCTGCGCCATCAGCTCAATGCCGATCCACGCGGGCATGTTGCCGCGGGTGTCGGCATACCAGGCGGCAGGGTCGACATGTGCAACCGCCGCAAGAAATTCGTCATCCCAGGATTCGACGCCTGCGAGCAGCAACATCGTGCCGCGATGCGGCAGGATCGATTCGATGGGAGCCAAGGGGAAAGCAGCCCTCACTTCGGTATCAGTCATGCTCATCCCTGCCCCAGGATCAGGCTGGCGTTACTGCCGCCAAAAGCAAACGAGTTGCTCATTACGTACCGGCCGGCGCCCAGGCGGCGGGTGTCTTCGATCAGATCGAGCGTGGGCAGAGCGGGGTCGGCTTCGCCATCCCAGAGGTGGCGCGGCAGGGTGATGCCTTCATCGGCGAGCGTCAGCCATGCGAAGCCGAGTTCGGTGGCGCCTGCGGCGCCCAGCGTGTGCCCCGTCAGCGGCTTGGTGCCGCTGGTCGGCACACCCGCTGGAAAGACGTGCGCCATCAGATGCGCTTCCATCTCATCGTTCTTGCGGGTGGCGGTGGCGTGCAGGTTGACGTAGCCGATGGCGCTGACATCGATGCCAGCATCCGCCAAGGCGGCACGCAGGGCGCTTTCAGCGCCGGCGCCGGTCGGGTCGGGCGCAGAAATGTGGTGGGCATCGCTTGATTCCCCCACACCCGCCAGCCGTACGGGGCCGCGTTCACGTGTCATCAGGAATACGGCCGCCCCTTCGCCGATATTGATACCGGCACGGTTGCGGCTCATGGGGTTGGTGCGCGCGGCGCTGGTCGATTCCAGCGAGGCAAAGCCCTGCAGCGTCAACTCACATAGCGAATCCGCACCCCCCACGACCACTGCGTCACACAGGCCTAGTTGCAGCAACCGGCGGGCCGAGGCGAAAGCCTTGGCGCTCGATGTGCAAGCGGTGGATACCGTATAAGCCGGACCAGTGGTGCCAAGTGCCGCAGCGGCGAACGGTGCCAGCGTGCCGATTTCCATTTGGCGATAGTCGAACGCGCGGGGAAGATTGCCGTGTTCTTTTGCATGGCGCAGCGCCGCCTCGGCAGCGTCGATGCCCGACGTGCTGGTCCCGAGGACGATGCCAATCCGGTGCGGGCCATACTGGGTGCGGGCCTGGTCCACCACGGGTTGAATCTGCGCGAGCGCGGCAAGCAGCAACCGGTTGTTGCGACAGTCGTAGGCGGACAAGTGCGCGGGCGGTTCGATCTCGAGTGCAGCCAAGGCGCGTCCGATCATGCCCGTTGAACCTTCCGGCCGGTCGACCGCCCCCATGCCAGGCGCATGCCCGGCTGCCAGGTTGCGGCGGATGGAATTCACGTCATCACCCAGCGCATTGACCATGCCGAGCGCATGCAGATAAACAGGAGAAGCGGTCATGATGGTCGATGTCTTACGGTGGGCATTCCGAGCGGCGCCAACGCAACCGCAATGACAATGCCCAGGGCAAGTGTCATGCCGAAGCTGCGCAGCACCGGCATGCCACTTGTACCCAGCAGGCCGAACGAGAGCAGCGTGGTGGACGCCGACAGCAACACGCCAACCCATACGCCACCAATATCCGCGCGCTGCCGCGCACAACCTTCGCGCAGGAACACAGCGTAGTTGGCGCCGACGCCCAGCACCAGCATCAGGGCTAGCCAATGGAACAGGTTTAGCGGAATGCCCGCGTAGCCATACACAGCAAACGTGATGCCGACAGCGCAGACGACCGGCAAGGTCACGCGCACACCGGCGGCCACGCCATAGCGCACGCAGAACAGCATGAGGATCAGGCTGAGCGCCCCAGCCAGCCACCAACCGCTATCGATGCGGTACGTGGCGAACAGGCGCGCGACGCTGGCGGGTTTGTCGACGAAGCGGATACCAGGGGTGGCATCGGCCAGTGCCGCCAACGCGGGCAACTGCGCCGACGTGACACCGGTCGGGATGACGATGGCGGCAAACATGCGCGGCGCACCGGCGCTCGACACTTGGCCTAACCAGAGGTGGCGATAGGGCTGCGACCAAGGCATCGCTAGCCATGCATCCACCGTAAGCGGGGCGCTCGGAGTGGTTTCAAATGCAGTCACGTACTTGGCGGCGATCTCGGGCCGAAAGCCAGCGTCCGTCAAGGTCGCGCGCAGGGCTTGCGGGTCAGCAGACACGCGTTTGCTCAGGCGGGCGCGGTCTTCCGCTTGTTGATGAGCGGAAGGCACGAACTGGGTGACTGATTGCACGCCTTTGAGCGAGGCACCTGCAATCGGCAGCTCCAGCTTGTGTTGCAGTGTTTCAGCACGTTGCAACACCTGCTCGGTGGAGTCGCCCTTCACAACGAAAAATTGGGTGCTGTTTTCTACGCCGATGGCTTCGCGCACGAAGGCCTCTTGTCGTGCCAGATCGGGGTCGCGCTGGATCAGCAGGTGGATGTCGTCGTCGCTGGTCAGGCGTAGCCATCCGGGCACGGCGGCCGCCGCAATGAGTGCCAGGCAAACCCAAGCACCCCGTCGCGTCAGTGCTGCCTGCCAGCGGCCCAGCCAACGCGCGGCGCGATCGTAGGTGCGGTATGGCTGTCGCTGCGCATTCGTCAGCAGTGCAGGCAACAGCGATGCCACTGACAAAAAGGCCGCTCCGATCCCAGCGATCGCAAAGCACGCAATCTGGCGCAGCGCCGGAAATGGCACGCCAACCAGGATCGCGTAGCCGAGCAGGCTTGTTGCAAGCGCCACCAGCAGTGCCGGCCGCACCTCGCGCGCGCTGCGTTGCGCGTCTTGCCCCTGGGCACCGAGGTGGCCGACGAAGTACTGAATGGAGTAATCCACCGCCTCGCCGATCAGGCTGGCGCCGAATACGAGCGTGAGGAGGTGCAGCTTTCCAAAGACCAGCATCGTTGCGGCCAACGCAAACACGATCCCAATGCCCGTGGACAGGAACCCGAGCAGCAGAAAGCGCGGCGAGCGGAAGACCCACAACATCAGCAAAGCGATACCGAGCGTCGAGATGATGCCGATGCGATGCAGTTCCTGTTCCGAAGCGCTGCGCGCAGCGGCGGCATAGAAAACGGCGCCGGTGCGCACCAGAGTGACGTCCGGAAAGGTACGCGCCAATGATTGCTCAGCCTGTGCGACAGCGGTGCGGACGTCGGCCTGGGTTTGCCCATCGTAGGCAGAAGCGGCCAGCGTGCTGGTGACCAAGACGCTGGTGGTGTCACCGCGCCGGGTGATCAGCAGGTTGTCTTCCAGTTCGAGCCGCGTGGCGGCCAGCGGCAGGCCCGCCAGCCAGTGGCTGAGCCAGCCGAATGGGTCGTCAGCCAGCGGTGCGCTCAGACCGGCTTCGACCGGCGCGTACAGCCTTTGCGCGAGCAGTGTGGGCAGCGCGGTGGATGTGTCATCCAGTGCCGCGCGGTCTGCGGCGCTCAGCAGGCCGAATCGGTAAGGCAGATAGAAGCGGGTGATCTGCGCGGTATCGAATGGCGGCAACTGGGCAATCACGGTGCGAAACGCCTTGCTGCGCTTGAGTTGCGAACCAAACTGCATGGCAGCCGCTTTTGCATGGTCAGCGTTGCGGCTACTGAGCAGGAAGACCGCGCGGTCACCCAGTGATGCCGCCAGCGTATCGACAGCCTTTTCCGCAACCGGGTCGGCCTCGGTGTCCGGCAGCAACGACAGCAGGTTCGTTTGCAACGCCGTACCGTCGTGCAGGCGCAGGCCGCAATAGAGCAGGGCGGCCAGCACGACCGCCAGCCAGCCGAGCCGGATGCCCCACATTCGTCGGACAGAGAGGGCCGGCCGATGCAACCCCAGCTCCAGCGTCATCAGGGCGCTCCCAGCAGCGTGCGCTCGGCAGCGCTGGGCGCTTCCACACGCGTGCTGCCCGTGAACTCGATGCGTGTTTCATCGCCATTGGCTGACTGGATGCGGATACTCCGCACGTAGGTGTCGCCCGACAGATCCAGCCCGCGCAGTGCCTGTGCCAATTGCGGCTGGGCTGGGGTCAACTTCAGATGCCAGCGGCTGACGTTGCCTTGTGCATTGACGTTGAACTGGGAGTAGAGCGCGGACAGGTCGCCCGTGAGCATCGCGCGCATCATGCGCGAGACCTGCGCTACACCAGCGGCGTTGCGCGCGCCACGCGTCGGCCGGTCGTTGGCATCCAGCACGGTGACACCCGAGTCGGTCATCACATACGTCATGCGGGTCGGCTGCTCGATGCGCCAGACTGCGCCCAGATCGCGCAAGAACAGCAGCGTGCCGCTGCTTACCAGCGGCTTCTGCATGGCCTGCAGCGATTGCGTTTGTACGAACTGCGCGCGTACGCCACGTGCCTGTGCCAATTGCGCAGCGACTTGCGAGACGAGTGTGCTGCCCGGCGATACTTCGCTCGGTGTCGCGCTGGCGAGTGTGCACGTCCCCAGCATCAGCGCGGTAATCCACGCGCGCACGATAGCGTTCAGCCCAACCATGCGCGCTCCACACGTTCGATCATCACGGGCGGCGAGACGAACTGCAGTTCGCCGGTGCGGGCGCATACGGCTACCTGCGTGGTGGTTCCCTTGGTCAGCCGGGTGCCGGATGCGCAATCGACGATCTCGTAGCCGATCTTCAGGCGGTTCTCGTACTCCAGCAGCGTTGCGCGCACCTCGATCTGTTGGCCGTAAGTTGCCGGCTTGATGTACTTCAGGTGTGCTTCGACAACGGGCCATAGGTAGCCGGAGTCGCGCATCTCGCGGTAATCGTAGTCGAAGCGGCGCAGCAGCGCGGCACGGCCGATCTCGAAGTACTTCAGGTAGTGACCATGCCAGCAGACGTCCATGGCGTCGACGTCGTGAAACGGCACCTCAACCTGGGCGCTGGCGGCCAGTGGCGGCAGGTCGCGGGAAGTCATGCTGGCATTTCCTGTTGGTTGTCTGCGTTGGTGAGCAGGCCACGCTCGATGGCGAGCGTCAGTGTGCGCAGATCGGCTTCCAGTGGGCGGTCTTCGCTCACGAATGCCGACATGGCGCTGATACGCTCCACGAACGCCTGCACGGGTGCCGGCACCTGCGTGTACGGGTCAAGCTGACAGCGCAATCGCACTGCCTGCACAGCTGCGAGCGTATGCGCGGCTGCCACCTGTTCCGTTAGCTCCAGCACGCGCAGACAATCACGCGCGGCAATCGTGCCCATGCTGACCTTGTCCTGGTTATGCGCTTCCGTTGATCGCGAGAAGACGCTGGCCGGCATGGTGTGCTTGAGCGCTTCGGCCGTCCAGGCTGATGACGAGATCTGCACGGCTTTGAAACCGTGGTTGATCGGTGCACGCTCGGCGGTGGCGCCCGACAGGTTGCGCGGCAAACCGTTGTTGAATTTGTCGTCCACCAGGAGCGCAAACTGGCGGTCCATCAGGTCGGCCAGGTTGGCAACGGCTGTTTTGAGCGCGTCCATCGCGAACGCGATGTGCCCACCATAGAAGTTGCCGCCGTGCAGGATCTCCTGCGCGTCGGGATCGACCAGCGGGTTGTCGTTGGCGCTGTTGAGTTCGTTCTCGATGTCGCGGCGGATCCACGACTGCGCGTCGCGCGCCACGCCGATCACATGCGGAGCGCAGCGGATCGAATAGCGATCTTGCACGCGGTGCGCCGAAGCGTCATCCCAGTCGGCCAGATCCGCGCGAATCCATCCGGCAACTTCCGCCTGCCCCGCATGTGGCTTGGCCGCGAAGATGGTCGGGTGGAAGTGCGCAGCGCGCCCATCGAGTGCCACCGTGGCCAAGGCCGTCAGTCGAGAAGACAGGCGAATCAGTTGCTCTGCGCGGGCGTAGGCCAGACACGCCAGACCAGTCATGACCGCAGTGCCGTTCATCAGCGCAAGCCCCTCTTTCGGGGCCAGGGTGATGGGCGAGTGGCCGATCTGGTGCCACACGCCGGCGGCGGGCTGCACATGGTTGTTGAAAAGCACGTCGCGCTCGCCGACCAGCGTGGCAGCCACGTACGACAGGGGCGTCAGGTCACCGCTGGCGCCCACCGATCCCTCGGCCGGAATGCGCGGCAGGATGCGGTGGTTGATCAGGTCGGCCAGGCGCTGCAGCAGCACATACCGGACACCCGAATAGCCGTGGGCCAGCGAGTTCAGTCGTGCAGCCACCACGGCCAGCGTTTCAGCCGGCTCCAGGTGGCGGCCCATGCCGCAACCGTGATAGCGCGTGAGCTGCAGCGGCAGAGCTTCAACCAGCGCCATCGGCACACTTACTTGGCACGCATCGCCGTAGCCTGTGTTGACGCCGTAGATGGTTGCGCCTTCGGCCAGCCGTTGGCACAGGAACTGCGCACCACGTTCGATGCGATCGCGCCACGCGGCATCGGCGCAGAGCGAAACCGGCTGCTGGTCGCGCGCAATGGCAACGACGTCTTCAATCGTCAGATGACGGTTGCCGATGACAACGCCGAGCCGTTGGGCGGGCGCATTGACTTGCGCGGGCACGTTCAAATCGTGTTCAGCCATGGGCGTCCATGTTCTTGGTGGCGTTGGGGCGCGCCCAAAAATCGAAAAAATTGAACCATTGGAAAGAGGCCTTGCGGCAATAGTGTTCCAGCCGCTCTGCGTAACGCTGGGCCAATGCGCCAAGGTGGCGTGCGCGCTCGGCACGCGGTAGCGCAACGTGCTCGGCAAATGGCTCGAAATACAGGGTATGGTCCTGCCCCGTCTTTAGGCAAAAGAACAGGTACACCGGGCAGCCCAGCGCGTGTGCCAGAACGTATGGGCCCTGTGCGAATTGTGCAGGTGCGCCCAGAAAGCGGGCCTCCACCGTGCGGCCGGATTCGTGTGCGGGCACCCGGTCGCCCACGATCACCAGCAGTTCGCCGGCGTCGATGCGCTCTTGCATCAGCATGGCTGTGGCTGGGCCGAAGTCGGTCACTTGCATCAGGTGCGAGACGACATCCGGATGCGCTTGTGCCAGCACGTGGTTAAAGCGCTGCGCATGCTCGGTGTAGACCACCGCAGTTACCTTGGCGAGGCCATTGCGGGCAGCCAGCGCGCGCGTCATTTCCAGGTTGCCCAGGTGCGCGCCAATGACCAGTGCGCCACGACCGCTGGCAACGAGTGCTTCGAATGCGGTCGGGTCATCAAAGCGCACGCGTTCATTTTTGACCTGCCCCGACCATGCGGCCAGCTTGTCTAGCCCCGACTGCGCAAACGCGATCATGTGGCGGTATGCACTAAGCCAACCCGGTTGCGGCATGCCTGTACCCGGCGACACCGAATGCAAGCGGGTGAAGTACTGCCGCGATGCCTCTCGCGCCGCACGCCCGGTTATCAGGAAATACGCGACGATCGGGTATAGCCACAACGAAGTGAGGCGTGTGCCGAACAGGCGGCAGCTCAGCGCAAGAAGTTGCATGCCGAACTGGCTCCCACGCTCGGCCACGCGCCACCAACCTTGCGTCGTGGTTGATGCCGAAGAATGACGCCAGCGCGGCAAGCATTTTCCGGCCAGCAGCATCGGAAAACGCAGCAGCATGCCGGCCACCAGCCGCGTGTGGCTCTTGCTGATGCGGATGTTGTCCCACAGCACGTCAAAGTGCGACAGCCCGCCGCGTTCATACGTCACGCGCGTGGGCAGCGTGATGATGCGCGCCCGGCGCCAGTGCAGGCGTACCAGAATCTCGATATCGAAATCCATGCGGGTGGGCAGCGCCACGTCATCCATCAGCTTGCACGCCAGCGCCAACGGGTAGATGCGGAAGCCACACATCGAATCCCGGATGTCGAATGACAGCGTTTCGATCCACACCCACACGTGCGTGAGGTAGCGGCCGTACAGGCGCGACCTGGGCACGCTTTCGTCGTAGACCGGGCGGCCGAGGATGATGGCGTCGGGCGCGGAAATGGCGGCGGCAAGAAAGCGAGGTACGTCGCCCGCATCGTGCTGGCCGTCGGCGTCGATCTGCAGGGCGTGGGTATAGCCGGCAGCGTAGGCCGCACGCAGACCGGCCATCACAGCTGCGCCCTTGCCGCCGTTTTCCGGTAGCCGCAGCAGCGTGACTTGTTGTGCGTACTGCTGTGCGAGCGCGGCCAGCACGGATTGCGTGGCCGCGTTGCTGCCGTCGTCGACGATGAGGATCGGCAGCCCGTGGATCAACAGGTTTGCGACGGTGTTGCCGATCGCATCCTTGTGGTTGTAGATCGGGATGACGATGACCGTGTTCGGGCTCACGCAGCCTCCCGATGGACCAGTACGCCCGAGGCGCAATCACGGGCGCCGAGTCGGGCAGTGAAGCGTACGCGGCTGCGATCCGGCTCGTGCACGAGGCGCAGCGACACCACGGCACCCGGAGGTACCGGCGCCATGAACTTCAGTTGGTCGATTGACGTAATCGTACGTACTGCGCTGTTACGGGCAGCGGCCAGGCTCACAGTCCAGTCGATGAGCACCACACCGGGCAGGATCGGGAGGCCAGGAAAGTGGCCCGCGAAATGCACGAGATCGTGGCTGACGCGCAGCTCGTAGTGATCGCTGTCGGCATCGCTCACATGGGAGAGCGTTTCGAAGCCCTCGGCGCCCGGCCGGAACGCAGCGGCCACGGTTGCCGCGGGCAATTTGCCGCGCGCGTCTATCGGCATGGCCATGCAGAAGCGCCAGCGGCGCGGGATCAACGTGGGCTCGGTGTAGGCGGACAGGTGCCGGCGCAGCGTCTTGGCCAGCGCCACGCGGCCCTGTGCGCGCAGCGCCTGCGCGCCAGCCGGCGTGAGTGCGACCAGCGCGCCCAATCGGTCGCGTGACGTCCCCGTTAGCAACGTTGCCGCTGCCCGCGCCACAAACGGATGCTCACCCAACCACGCTTCGACTTCTGGCAGCGAGACACGCTTGCCGTCAACCTTGACGACGCGGTCCAATCTGCCACGCAGGACGAAGCGGCCACTGTCGTCAAACGCGATCGCGTCATCGGTGCGGTGCCATTCACGGTGGGGTAGATGCGGCGAGCGTACGGCAAGCGCGCCGTCGTCTTCCTGGCGGACTTCGATGCTGCCGAACGGCTGCCATGCATGGGAGCGGTCCTGACGGCGCCAGGCGATGCCGCCGGTTTCCGTGCTGCCGAACACTTCGATGGGTGCACTTCCATGTGCATCTGCAAACGCCGTTGCTGCAGCCGCATCCAATGGGCCAC
This sequence comes from Ralstonia pickettii, assembly GCF_000607165.1. Lineage (GTDB taxonomy): Bacteria > Pseudomonadota > Gammaproteobacteria > Burkholderiales > Burkholderiaceae > Ralstonia > Ralstonia holmesii. The sequence continues at coordinate 34,872 of NZ_JFZG01000010.1, forward strand.
CAGACGAAAACACGGTTGGGAGTGCCGGCAGCGTATCGAAACCCGAAAGCAACGGCCATCGCGCCAGTTGGGTCGGGCTGGAGACCAACGCGGCAGCGGGTTGCAACATCAGGGCACGCTGCAATGCGGAGGGTTCGGTAACGGTCTGCCGACTGAATGCGCGCCCGGCGGCCAACGGCCAGAACACGCGGAACAGCAGCCCGTAAATATGGTGATGGGGCACGCTGGCCAGCACCACGCCGCTGCCCATCTGCGGACCCCACTGCTGTTCAAGTGTTAAGACTTCCGCATCGAATTGCGCGAGCGTCTTACGGATAGGCTTGGGCGCGCCGGTGCTACCTGAGGTGTACAGCGTGATCGGTACATCCGGATGGATTGTGCTGAGCGTCACGCCTTCGGCATGCGCGCCGATGGTCGGGAGGTCGGTATCGGTGATGAGCACGTCGTACGCGTCTGCCAGCGTGCCGAGATAGGCAGGCGCGGCGCTGGCGGGAATCACGACATGCTTGCCGCATGCAAACAACGCAAACAGCGCGCATGCGAAATCGAACGGATCGTCGACGCACAGCGCGTAGCGTGTCGCCTGCTGGCCAGCGAACACCGCTGAGCAGGCCGCTACACGGGCACGAAAGACGCCGGATGTTATGGATTGCCGGCCATCGGCGCAGATGGCAGTGTCAACAGGCTGCGCAGCCGACAGCAGGGCGTGGAGGGCAATCATGTCGCCTCCGACGGCAGGGCGTGCGGGCGCACAATCCAATGACGGAACGCCATTTCCGCTACAACCAACACACCGACCAAGACGTAAGCGATCACGCCGTTGTACAACGCCCATGCACCGCGCGACCAGTACAGGGCCGCGATCATTGCCGTCACTCCGTTGAGTGCGAAGAAAACGCACCACGCCTGCGTGACGCGCCGCGTATAGCAAACGGCGCGCGGCTGCAGGTCGGGCAGGCGCATGCGCGCAAACTTTTCGATCATGGAAGGGCCCGAGCGAAGGGTAGCTGCAAAGCTCAGCAACAGCCCAGCATTGACCAGCGCCGGATACAGGCGCAGCAGCAATTCGCTATCCGTGATGGCGACGGCGGCGGACATGCATGTCAGCGTTCCCGCAGTCAGCCAATCCAGCGGCGTGAGCTGGCGCAGCAGCGTCGATACGCTGCCCGCGCCGATCCACCGCTGCATCCAGAGCAACGCCAGCAGCGCGATGCCGGCGTAGCGCGGTGTGCCGAAATGCCATGCCCCGATCAGCACCAGCGGATACGCGATCTTCAACGCCGCTTGAGCGGCGCCACGCGCCCACTTGGGCAGTGCGAGGGGTTGGCGGGCAGGTTGCGCCTGCATCCGCTTATGCCGCGAGCAGCGATTCGACTGCGCCGATGACGTCGCCCACCGTGCGTACCGTCTTGAATTCTTCGGGCTTGATGCGGCGTCCTGTCATTTCCTGCAGCTTGATTGCCAGATCGACTGCATCGATGCTGTCCAGATCCAGCTCTTCAAATAGATGCGCCTCGGGCGTGACGCGTGCCGGATCGATATCGAAGTTCTCTTTGAAAATGACGCGGATGCGCTCGAGGATCTCAGTGTCCGTCATGATTTTTTTCTCCCTGTGCCTGCCGGTGCCAATGCCCGGGCGATTATTGTTGGCTCTTCACCAGTGCGGCGAGTGTGTTAATCGAGCGGAAATGCTCGCGCGTATGTTCGTCATTGGCGGCAATCGTCAATTGGTAACGCTTGCGCAGCACGATGCCGATTTCCAGTGCGTCAATGGAATCCAGGCCAATACCGTTCGTATCAAAGAGCGGGGCATCGTCGTCAATGTCCGCTGGCGTCATATCTTCCAGATCGAGCGCTTCGATAAGAAGTTGCTTAATTTCGAGCTTCAAAGAATCCATGTTGCAGAAGATGATCGGTGATGTGGGTTTCGACGCCGGTGGTAAGTGCACGTGCGGCGAGCGCCGGCGGCGAGCCATCGGGCACGTATTGCGCGACGCTGATAGGCGGCAGCACGGCGATCTTCATGCAGAAGGCGCGTGGTGGCACGTCGTACCAACGCATGGTTTTGGTAAAGGCGGGCGGGTCGCAATCCATCAGCACGGGCACGATGGGGGCCCCCACGTTGAGCGCCATATGTGCAAAGCCGCGTGAGAATGGATGCAACCGATCCTTGGCTGGACTGCGCGTGCCTTCCGGGAAGATGATCATGGTGTACCCCGCGGCCAACTGGCGCGCGCTCGCCTCTACCAGTTCGGTCGGGTCTGCGTTGCTGATGTATTCGGCGGCACGCACGATGCCCCAGAAGCACGGGTTACCCCAGTGGGCCTTCTTCACCACGCAGCAGGCTGACGGAGTCAGCGCCAGGAGCACCATCACGTCCAGGTAGGTCGGGTGGTTGGCCACCACGATGGCGGGTCGGCGCGCACGCAGCTCCTCCGCACCTTGCACATCCAGCCTCATCACACCGAGCCATTGGAGCGCGCGAACCAGCGTACGGAAGAACCAATGGATAACGAACGTGACAGTGCGTTGGCGCGATGCCCGGTGCGGCCACAGCCAAGCCAAGGGAAATACGACGACGGAGAACAGCACCCCGCAGACGCCGAAGACGGTAAAGGCCAGCCCCGTTGCCACCAAGCGCCATGCCAAGTTGAGGCGGGCGCTCAGTGTGCTTGCCATGGGCCCTCACGCCATTGCCACGTCCAGCTGCCGTCTGCGTGTTGCCAGACGCCGGAGGTGCGGGACGACAGGCAGTGCAGAACGGCCTGGCTTTGGGTTGTCGTGACATTTGCCGCTTGCCCGCCCGCTGTCGCGGGGCCATGCGAACACACCAACGAGGCACTGGCCGAACCGTCGAGCAGTACGGCTAGCGCGCACGTATCCACCTCATCGGCCACGGAGCCGAAGCGCGCATCGGCGGGTTCATCGGCGTAGACCAGCAGCACCGGTGAAGCAGGGTCCGATGCGTACTGGGCATGCGCTTCCAGCAGAGCGAGCCCCAGCGTAGCCGGGCCGGCCGACACGGCGATGGCAGGCGAGGTGTCGCCGCGCGCAATGCCAAATACGCCGCTCATGGCGTTGAGTACAGACAGGCTGAATGCGGTGGGGGAGACCGGGGCGGCGTTCTCGATGTCGGCCAGGATGCCGGCCGTGCGGCGCAATTCGCCATGCCGGGAGGCAAAGACGACACGTGCGCGTGGGACATCGGCAGCGCAATCGTGTGCGACCTTCAGCGCGCTTTTAGAGAGCGTGCTCAGACGCCGCCGAACCATCGGTTCAATAAAACCGATTTCCGGAGACGATATTGAATCAGCACCAATGGCAGGCCAGCAGGACCAGCGAGCAACCGGGATTGTCCAGTGCAAATCGGGCATATCGGTGTTCGCATGTGGAGCACTGCCAGTGGCCGCAATGTGTGCGGCGCCCGGCGCGGGGCTGGCTGTCGCGCATCAACGCAACACTTGCCTCACCCGATTCGCTCTCATTGTTTTCGATTGATCTGGGTGAATGCGCGGGCCGTTATTCTCAGCCGATTTTGTCTTTCAAAGCGCTTGCTATTCCCCAACCCTGGGGCCGAATCATACTGAAAAGTCCCCTAGGAAAACAACCGCTTGCTTGACTTCGTGTCACATGCGCGACGCTGGCGAGAATGCGCGAGGAATGTGACAAAACAGGACGGCGTCGTTCGCGCGGTTATTGAAGTGATGGCGCTTGAATGGATTCCCCCATGTAGAGGGGTATTGAAACCGCCGTTTTAATTTGTTCGGATTATGGGCGAGGTTGGCCCGATGACGGGGGTGTACTGAACTGGCTGAACGCCCGCCCACCCAGGTCCAGTGCATCCATCACAGACCGCTCCACCACCGGCGCCAACGACGTCATCATCACCATGACGAGCATCAGCCCCACCACGAGCGTGGCGGCGATGCCCACGGCAAACGGGTTGAGCGCCTGCGCCGTGCGCGAGAGCACGGCAAAGCCGAGGTTGACGATCATCATGATCGCGATGATGGGCAGGGCGATGCGCAGGGCTAGCGCAAAGACGATCGTGCCGCCGCCGGCCAGCGTCTGCCAACCCGCGTTGCCCAGCGGCGCTGCCGAGACGGGCAGGGCGGTGAAGCTGTCGAACAACGCGTGCAGCAGCACGAGATGGCCGTCACCTGCAATGAACGCGGTAACGGCCGTGAGGCTGAGGAAGCGGCCGAGGAGCATGCTGCTCTCGGTTTGCGTTGGGTCGAGCAGCGACGCAAAACCCAGGCCTATCTGCACCGACATCACTTCGCCGGCACCACTGATGGCCGAGAACACGAGCTGCACGCAAAAGCCCAGCGCCAGCCCGATCAACACCTGCACCAGCGTGATCCACAGCCCTTCGTATGAGCCCACCGACACGCCTGCGGGCACCGGCAGCATGGGCGCCAGCGCCACCGTGATGACCACGCCAAATGCCACCTTGATCGACGTCGGGATCTCGGTATTGGCAAACGGGGGCGCAATGGCGATGAACGCCAGCACGCGCACCAGCGGCCACCAGTACATGGCGATCCAGCCGTTGAGCTGCGTGGCGGTGAATTGGATCATCGTTGATTTGGCGGCTGCGTCAGCTCGGTGTCGTCAATTCACGTAGTTGGGGATATTGGTCAGCACGCCGCGCGTGTAGTCGACGATCACGGCGACGATCCACGGGCCGGCCAGCACCATCGTGGCCGCGACGGCCAGCAGCTTGGGGATGAACGACAGCGTCTGCTCGTTGAGCTGCGTGGCGGCCTGGAATACTGCCACCAGCAGGCCGACGACGAGCGACACCAGCAACATCGGCGCGCCCACCATCATGGCGACCTGCATGGCCTGGCGGGCCATATCCAGAACGTACTCGGGTGTCATGTCGGTTTCCTATCGACGCTTATTGCACGAAGCTCTGCGCCAGCGAGCCCAGCAGCAGGTGCCAGCCATCCACCAGCACGAACAGCATGATCTTGAACGGCAGCGAGAAGATCGACGGCGTGACCATCATCATCCCCATCGACATCAGCACCGCCGCCACCACGATGTCGATCACGAGGAACGGGATGAAGATGGCAAACCCGATTTGGAATGCGCTCTTCAGCTCGCTTGTGACGAAGGCGGGGATGAGCGCGCGCATGGGCGTTTGCTCGGGCGAGGCAATGGCCGGCATGTTGCCCATCTTGACGAACAGGGCGAGATCCGGCTCGCGCGTCTGCTTGAGCATGAACTGGCGCAGCGGCGTGGCGGCCGTGTCCATGGCCTGTTCGACGGTGATCTTGTTGTCACGCAGCGGCACGTAGGCGTCGGTGTAGACCTTGTCGAGCACCGGCGACATGACGAAGAACGTGAGGAACAGCGCCAGCCCGATCAGCACCTGGTTGGGCGGCGTGGTTTGCGTGCCCAGCGCATGGCGCAGCAATGACAGGACGATGATGATGCGCGTGAAGCTGCTCATCATCAGAATGATCGCCGGCAGAAACCCGAGCGAGGTCAGGAAGACCAGCGTCTGGACGGGTAGCGAATAGCTTTGGCCCCCGGCGGTGCCCGTGAGCAGCGGCAGGCCGGGTTGCGCCTGTGCGAACACGGCGGGCGCGGCGCCCAGCAGCGCCATTGCGATCAGGCAACGGAAGAAGGTGCCCGCGTTCATTCCGACTTCCCCGTCAGATGACGTTTGAGCTGGATGGACAGCGCGTCGGCAAAGCGGGGCGGCTTGCCGGAGTTGGAAGAGCCGTCTCCGGATTGGTCGTCCGGCGCGGAAGCAGCTTCTGCGGGGCGCGGCAGCGTGTGGAGCGTCTGCACGTGCTGCTGAGTCACGCCCAACACGAGCCACGTGCCTTCCACATCGACGACGACGACCTTCTCGCGGGCGCCCAGCATCTGCTGCGCAACCACGGTGATCACCTGGCTGCGGCGCCGGCCTAAACCTGCGGGGCCCATGCCCGCGCGCTGCTGCAGACGGCGCAGTAGCCAGCCGGCCGCCACGATCATCGCCAACACTACAAACAGCCCGCCTAGGGTGCGGGCCCAATCCACTGCATGGTTCATTTCAACACCTTGCCCGGGGGGAGCACTGGTTGCTGTCAGGGTGCCGATTGACGGCGCACTTGTGTGGCTTATCGGTTCAACTTACGGATACGTTCCGACGGCGTAATGATGTCGGTGAGGCGGATACCGAACTTCTCGTTGACCACCACCACTTCACCTTGGGCGATCAGGTAGCCGTTGACAAGTACATCCATCGGCTCACCGGCCAGTGCGTCGAGTTCCACCACCGAACCTTGCGCGAGTTGCAGCAGGTTCTTGATGGGCACCTTGGTGCGACCCAGCTCCACCGTCAACTGCACGGGGATGTCCAGGATCATGTCGATGTCTTGGCGTTGGGCGCCGCCCAGGCCGTCGGCCGTCAGGGGCTTGAACACCGTGCCGGATTCGGCGGCGGGCGCGGGAGCCGGCGGGTTGGCCGCAGCACGCTGCGCGGCTTCCAGGGCCATGGCCTCTTCCATCGTCATCTCGACATCGATGTCGTCGGCGTTGGCTTCGGGGTTCATGGTCGGTTCAGTTGTCATCGTCAGACTCCGTGGCAGACTCGCTGCCGCTCATATTCAGCATGCGGTTGACCCGCAGCGCGTATTGGCCGTTGAACGTGCCGTAGTTGCATTCCATGACGGGCACGCCGTCTACCTTGGCGGTCACGCAGTCATCCAGCTCCAGCGGAATGACGTCGCCCACCTTCATGTTCAGGATGTCGGACACCTGCACCTTGGCCGTAGCGAGGTCGGCAATCAGCTCCACCTCGGCGGTCTGCACCTGTTGCGACAGCAGCCGCAGCCAGCGCTTGTCCACTTCCAGCGCTTCGCCCTGGATGGCGGAGGTGAGCCGGTCGCGGATCGGCTCGATCATGGTGTACGGCATGCAGATGTGCACGTCGCCGCCGTTACTGCCCAGCTCGATGCTGAAGCTGGTGGTGATCACCACTTCATTGGGCGTGGCCACGTTGGCGAACTCGGTGTGCATTTCCATGCGCAGGAATTCGAAATCGATCGGGTAGACCGGCTGCCACGCCTTGGCGTAGTGCTCGAACACAAGCTGCAGCATGCGCTGGATGATGCGCTGCTCCACGTTGGTAAAGTCGCGGCCTTCCACGCGCATGTGGAAGCGCCCGTCACCACCGAACAGGTTGTCGACCACCAGGAAGATGAGGTTGGGGTCGAACACGAACAACGCCGTGCCGCGCAGCGGCTTGACGTGCACAAGGTTGAGCGAGGTCGGCACCACCAGGTTGCGGATGAACTCGCTGTACTTCTGCACCTTCACCGGCCCGACGGAGATTTCCGCGTTGCGCCGCATGAAGTTGAACAGCCCGATGCGCCAGTTGCGTGCGAACCGCTCGTTGATGATTTCCAGCGTGGGCATGCGCCCACGGACGATGCGCTCCTGCGAGCCCAGGTTGTACGAGCGTATGCCTGAGGGGTCGGCGGCTTCGACAGGGTCGTCGTCCGCGTCATCGGACACGCCCTTCAGGAGCGCGTCGATTTCCTCCTGGGAAAGAAACTCTTCCTTGAGCATGTCACTGGATCACAAAGTTGGTGAACAAGACATCAGCGACCGGCGATTCCTTGCCGACAGCCTTGAAGACGTGTTCGCACAGTTCAACGATTTCCTTGGACAGCTTGACCTTGCCCTCCGCCGGATACAGCTCGGTGGGCGTCTTGCTGGCCAGCAGCATCAGGACCTTGCTGCGCAACTCGGGCGTATAGGTCTTGATCTCTTCTTCGGCATGCTTGTCGAAGCTCTTGAACGTAATGCCGATCTGCAGGTAACGGTCGTTGCCTTCTTCAGGCTGCAGATTGACGGTCAGGGTTTCCATGGCCACGAACACCGGCTCTTTGGGCTTGGGTGGTGCTGCGGGGCCGGATGCGGCGTGATTGCCGCCTCCGAGGAAGAACCAGGCAGCGCCGCCGCCCATGCCGGCGAGCAGGAGCACGATCAGGATGATCAGCAGCAGCTTGGTGGAGCCGCCCTTTGCTGGGGCGGGGGCGGTAGTGGCGGCAGCGGCTTCGGCCATGGGGATCACTCGGGGACTAGGGGGGGGGTGGGCTTTCCCGGCTCGCGTCGCGCAAGACACCGTAAAACAACGCAAAGCACAGAGTCGGGTTCTCGGATGGCATTCTTCCCCACCTCTGTCCAGCTCATTCCAGCAAGAAACGTGGTCAATCCCGCTTATCTCGGGCGTTTGCGATGTGCAGGGTGGGACGGTATGTGCGCTGAAAGTGATTATCGAGGCACTTTTATGTGCCGATTACGTTGCGCCGGGCGCTTTACCCGTCGCGCCGCTCGCCGGCTCCGCCGCAAAAGTGACGTTGCCCGAAAGATTTGCCCGCACTTGCCGTTGTAATGATGGAATGCGCCGGCACGGTCCGGCCCTGCATACCTGCGTTGCCTTGCCGGAAGCCGCCTTGAATTCCTTGCCCTTTCCCACCCGTATTGACCTTGCGCTCGTCGATGCCGAAGGCTTGCCGGCCGACTGTCCTGCGCGCGGCGAGCCGCCGGGCTTTTGCCCGAAGCTGGACCTGCTGTCGATGGTCAACGCGCTGACGGAGGGCATCCTGGTGTGCGGAACAGACCGCCGCGTCACCTACGCCAATCCGAGTGCCGCACGGCTGCTGGGTTTGCCGGTGGAAGCGCTGGTGGGGCGCTTGCTGCCCACGGTCGTCAACGCCGCGGTGGATGAATTCGATGCGTCCATCCACGAGGCCGACTGGCCTGATCAGGATGTGATCGCCGAAGGGCAGCCGCAGTTGAACCAGATTTTCGGAATGCACTGTGTGGATGGCCGCACGGTGTGGGTTTCCAGCAACTGGACGCCGCTGTATGCCGATGGCGGTCATTCGATGACGGCCTCGCCGCGGGCATCGGAAGCCGGTGCGACGCCATATTCGGTGCTGGTGTCGCTGGTCGACATCACGCAGATCCGCGAAGCCCAGCAGCGCATCCGGCATCTGGCCACGCACGATACGCTGACGGGTCTGCTGAACCGCTCCGCGCTGGAAGACCGTCTGGAGCACGCGCTGGCGATCGCGCGCCGCAACCGCTCGCGCGTCTCGGTCATGTTCCTCGACCTGGATCGTTTCAAGAACGTCAACGACACGCTGGGCCACCAGTTTGGCGACATGCTGTTGCGCGAAGTGGCGGCCCGCCTGCAGGCTTGTGCGCGCGAAGCCGACACCGTGGCCCGCCTGGGCGGCGATGAATTTGTCGTCATGCTCGAAGCGCTCGACGGGCTGGGCACGCGGCGCGTGGCCGAGCGCATTCTCTCGGCCATCAGCGCGCCGTTCCATATTGAGGGGCAGGAGCTGTATCTGGGCGTGTCGATCGGGATTGCCGTGGCGCCGCACGACGGCGACGATCCGAACACGCTGCTGCGCAAGGCCGACGCCGCCATGTACCTGGCAAAAGAGCGCGGCCGCAACAATTTCCAGACCTTTACGAGCGACCTGGACGACCGCGTCTCGCGCCGCTTCCGCATTGAATCGGGCTTGCGCCGCGCGAGCGACCGCAACGAGTTCTACGCCGACTACCAGCCGCGTGTGGACGTCAAGAGCGGCCGTATCGTCGGCGTGGAAGCGCTCATCCGCTGGAATTCGGCCGATTTCGGCCACATGATGCCCGGCCAGTTCATTCAGGACGCCGAAGAAACCGGCCTGATCGTCGAGATCGACCGCTGGATTCTGCGCGCTGCCTGCGACCAGCTTGCACGCTGGCGCCGCATCGGGCTGCCGGACTTGCGCATGTCGATCAACCTCTCGGGCCAGGCATTCAGCTCTGGGCAGTTGAGCGGGATGGTGCGTGGCGCGCTATCGACCAGTGGCTTGCCCGGCAATGCGGTGGAACTGGAGATGACCGAAGGCATTCTGATTCGCGACGATCCGTCATTGCATGCGTTGCTGACCGAGCTGCGCGCGATGGGCGTATCGCTGGCGCTGGACGATTTCGGTACCGGATATTCATCGCTGTCGTATCTGCACCGCTTCCCGATCGATACGTTGAAGATCGACCGTTCGTTCGTGCAAGACCTGCCGCATGTGGCGGAACGCGCGGCCATCACGCGGGCCATCATCATGATGGCGCAGGCCATGGGCATGAAGACCGTGGCCGAAGGCGTGGAGACCACCGGGCAACTCGAATTTCTGCGCGAAGTCGGCTGCGACGAGTTTCAGGGCTATCTGCTCACGCGGCCGCTGGAGCCGACGGCGGTACAGGACCTCGTACGCGAGAACGCGCGCCGCTACGGCGAGCGTGTCCCCCGGTTTCTATAAGTCTTGAGTCTATTCAGGGTGTCCCGGAAAGCGTAGCGAGCGGCCCGAGGTTGGTGGGAGAAGCGCAGCCGTACATGTGTACGGCGAGCATCGCACCGCCAAGATCGGGCCGCGCAGTAGCTTTACGGGACACCCTAGAGTTGCAGGCCGTTGCTGACCACGTACATGGTCAGCTCGGCGTTGTTGCGCAGCTTCATCTTCGAGAGCACGCGCCCCCGATACACGCTGACCGTCTTGACGCTGATCTGCAGTGCCTCGGCAATCTCGCCCAACGTGCGGCCAGAGCCGAGCATGCGCAGCGTCTGGAATTCGCGGTCGGAAAGGATGTCGTGGCGGGGCTTGTCCCAGTCGACATTCAGGTTGTCGGCAAGTACCTCCACGAGGTCCGAAGGCAGGTATTTCTTTCCCTTGGAGATGGCGTTGACGGCGGCCAGCAACTGCGGCTGGCTGGCGTCCATCGGCAGATAGCCGGCGGCGCCCGCCTTGAGTGCCCGTACGGCAAGCAGAGCTTCAGGATGGCGGCCCAGTGCCAGCACGGCCAGGCGGGCATGCTGCTGGCGCACGGTCTTGATGGTCTGGAATTCGTCTCCGGTGGCCGATTCCACCGAGAAGAGCATGACGTCCCACTCGCGCTGCGCGAGCAGGTCGTTATTGGCATCGCGCAGGTCCGGCACGGCCTCGATCTGCCGGGCCAGGCGCGAATCCTTGAGGATCTGGCGCAGGCCGACACGGGCAATATCGTGCGGTTCGACGATCAGGACATTGAGCATGGTGGGTGTTGCGGGTCAAACGCGGGCTCGCATCGAGCTCTTCTTTCCGCCCGCAGGCCTTCCGGCCGAACTGGCGGGCTTGCAACTCCCCATCTGTGCACTGTGTGGCGCTCTATATATAGAAGGATGCTGGCGCCTATGAACTGGTCGAACGAGTATAGCCGAGGGTCTGCAGGCCAAGAAGCAGGCTTGCCGCCTCTTTTGGAGGGGGTGTCGAAAGTCAGGCGCCCGCAAGCCCAAACCGCCGCCGACGCACAAATTTGTCAAGGCGACCCTAAACTTTCCTCAGAGGCCACCGATAACCTGAGTACAACGCAGACCTGATCCCCTTCAAGTTGCAGGTCACGTTGCCCGGCCTAGCCGGAATTAGCAAACACGGGCAACAAACCATCGGGAAACTTAGGAGCCGTCATGTCCCTCAGCCTCAATACCAACATCTCGTCCCTGCAAACGCAGCAAGCTCTGTCGCAATCGCAGTCCGCTCTGCAAACGTCGCTGCAACGTCTGTCGACCGGCCTGCGCGTGAACAGCGCGAAGGACGATGCCGCTGCATATGCTGTGGCTTCCAGCCTGACGACCACGCTGAACTCGCAAACCCAAGGTATCCAGAACGCCAACAACGCACAGTCGTACCTGCAAACGGCTGACTCGTACCTGGGCCAGGTTGAAAACAACCTGCAACGTATGCGCCAACTGGCTGTGGAAGCCAACAACGGCGGTCTGTCGACCACCGACCAGGCCAACCTGGACAAGGAATACCAACAGCTGGCCACGGCCAACAAGAACATCGAGACGAACGCCAACTACAACGGCGCCAAGCTGTTCGATGGTTCGGTGACCTCGACCACGTTCCAGTACGGCCAAAGCGCATCGACCGACGTCGCTACCGTGACCAACGCCAACCTGGCGAGCTTCGGCACGCTGTCGAGCACGAGCGTGACCTCGACTGCCAACGCAACGGCAGCTCAGGCGGCCATCGATACCGATCTGGCCAGCCTGAAGTCGGCCCGCGCCAGCCTCGGTGCACAGCAAAGCGGTCTGAGCTCGACCATCAACACGCTGACCTCGTCGAACACCGCCCTGTCGGCTGCCAAGTCGGCCATGGTCGATACGGACTACGCGTCGGAAACGTCGAACATGACTCGCCAGAACATCCTGCAGCAAGCGGGTACGGCGATGCTGGCGCAAGCCAACTCGGCACCGAACAGCATCCTGAGCCTGCTGAAGGGTTAATCAGTAAGTTGGATGCAGCCCAGCCGCTTCGCGATTGGGCCAAGGGCCGGCGCTCCTCGGGGCGTCGGCCTTTTTTCTTTTTTTGGATACCCCCCTTTTTCGTGGGTGGCGCCTGCATAACCTGCCCTAAAGAAGCTGCAACCCGTGCCGTTGTGTAGAGAGACTTCCGCCGGCGCAGATGCTTATCGGACCCGATCATGGCGACTACCACTACCACCTCCTCAACCAGCAACTACGTTCCGCCGATCTCCATTCCCGGCATCGGGACGAGCATCGACGTCAATTCGCTGGTGACCAGCCTCATGAAGGTGGAGAGCCAGCCGCTGACGCAACTGCAGACGCAGCAAAGCTCGTACCAGACGCAGCTGTCGGCCGTGGGCTCGCTCAAGAGTGCGCTGTCGACCTTCCAGACCGCGCTATCGAACCTGACCAACGCGTCGAACTACAGCGCGATGAAGGCCAGCGGCTACGACACCTCGATGCTGAGTGCGTCGGTGACGGGCTCGGCGCCTGCAGGTTCCTACGCGGTCAATGTCACGCAGCTTGCGCAATCGCAGGTGCTGGCGGCGCAGGGGCAGACGTCCACTACGACGGCCATCGGCAGCGGCACCTCGACCACGATTTCGTTCTCGTTCGGCTCGGTGTCGGGCGGCTCGTTCTCGGGCGGCAAGTACACCGGTTCGACGTTCACGCAGAACGGCAACCTGGCGGGTGGCTCGATCACGATCGATTCGTCCAACAACACGCTCGCGGGTATCCGTGATGCGATCAACTCGGCCAACGTGGGTGTCTCGGCCAGCATCGTGAACGACGGCAGCGGCAGCCCGTACCGTCTGGTGCTGACGTCGACCGCGGGCGGCTCCAGCTCGGAGATGAAGATTTCGGTGTCGGGCGACTCGACGCTGCAATCGCTGCTCTCGCAAGACCCGGCAGGCACGCAGAACATGACCGAGGTGACCACGGGCCAGAATGCCCTCGCCACCATCAACGGCATTGCCGTGCAGAGCCCGACCAACACGTTGTCGAACGTGGTGGACGGCACATCGTTCACGCTGTCCAAGACGGGCAGCACCAACGTGACGGTCGCCAACGACCCGACCGCCACCACCACCGCCGTCACCAACTTTGTGAACGGCTACAACGCGCTGCGCACGCAACTGAATTCGCTCACCAACATCGACACCGCCAACAGCGCCAACAACGGCCCGCTGGCGGGCGATGTGAGTACCAAGACGCTCATCAACCAGATTACCGACGTGCTGGGCCAAGCGGTTGGCAACGGCAATTACCAGTCGCTGGGTAGCGTGGGCGTGACGATGAATTCCGACGGCACGCTGTCGGTTGACAACACCAAGCTGTCGGCTGCCGTTGCAAAGTCGCCCAGCCAGGTAGCCGGTCTGTTTGCCGGTACCGGCACGGCCACCGATTCACTGGTCAGCGTGCCGACGTTCTCGGATTCCACGCAGGCCGGCAGCTACGCCCTCAACGTGACGCGGTTGGCCACGCAGGGCACGCTCACGGGTTCGGCCGCCGCCAGCACGACCATCACGGCGGGTGTGAACGACACGCTCGCGTTCAACATCAGCGGCATGTCCATCAACGTGACGTTGGCGGCCGGCAGTTACACCGCGGCGACGCTGGCTGCGCAGATCCAAAGCCAGATCAACGCATCGACGACGCTGCAGAACGCGAAGGTTAACGCTTCGGTGTCGGCCAATGCCGGCGGCGTGCTGAGCGTAACCGATAGCCAGTTCGGCTCGGTGTCGGCGGTATCGGTGTCGGGCAATGGCGCTTCGTCGCTCTTCGGCGCGAGCCCCACGGCCACCAACGGTGTGGATGTGCAAGGCACGATCAACGGCGTTGCTGCAACCGGTTCGGGACAGAACCTCTATGGCATCAGCGGTTCCGCCACCGACGGCTTGACCGTGCAGGTGGCCGGCGGCCCGCTGGGCGCCCGTGGCACGGTCACGGTGCAGCGCGGTTACGCTGCCCAGCTCAACACGGTGATGACCAACCTGCTGTCGTCCAGCGGCATGGTGCAGAACGAGACGGACTCGATCAACAGTTCGCTCACCTCGCTTGCCAGCCAGATCACCGCCATGCAGACGCGGCTGGATAACAAGCAGGCGCTGTACTACACGCAGTTCAACGCGTTGTCGGCAGCGGTGGCGAGCATGACGAACACAAGCAATTACCTGACGACGCAGCTCGCGGCCATTACGAAGCAGACCTCGAGCAGCAACTAAGCCAGGTTCAGGTTTAGAGCACAACCCAAAACAAAACAGACTACAGCGAGGACCTTTTCCATGTACGCTGCACGCCGTGCCATCGGTGCCTATGCGCAAGTCGGCATCGAGACGTCCGTGGTAGACGCCAATCCGCACCGCCTGATCGCCATGCTGTTTGAAGGCGCGCGCGCCGCCATCAACCTGGCCGGCGCCGCCATCCAGCGCGGTGACGTGCTGGCCAAGGTGCGGGCGTTCGACAAGGCCATCTCGATCATCGGCCAGGGCCTGCAGGCCAGCCTCGATCACCAGCGCGGCGGCGACATCGCCGTGCAACTGAACAATCTGTACGACTACATGCTGCGCCGCTTGCTGCTGGCCAACGGCAACAACGATCTGACGATCCTCGCTGAAGTGGACGCCTTGCTCGTCCCGCTGCAGGATGCGTGGCTCGCCATTGGCCAGATGGGCCAGCCTGGCGCCGCCGTGGCAAACAGCCACCTGAGCGTTGTGAGCTGATTGCCGGACGTTGGCAGTAAAGCGACCTTTGACTGAATTCGGCCCAACTGGAGCCAATATGCACCGCAACATCCCGATCAAGGACAGCGAAAGTCTGTTCACCTGCTACGAAGCCATCGCACGCCTGACCGCCGAAATGGTCAGCGCGGCCGAAGTGGGTAACTGGGACGTCGTCAGCACGCTTGAACGCGAGAGCGCCACCTATGTGGATGCACTGCGCCGTTCCGAGCCGCATCCGCAGCTCTCGCGTGCGGACGTGGAACGCAAGCGCGCGCTGCTGGTACGCATTCTGGAAGATGACGCCCGCGTGCGCGCCATGGTGTATCCGCGCCTGGACCGCCTGCAAAAGCGCATCGACACGGCACGCCGTGCCACCACCGCAAGCAACGCTTACGGCAGCATGGCGCGTTATTGAGACGAAGCGTCTTGCAGTTGTTTTGACAGCGTCAGATAGTGCTCGGACTTGCGTGCGAGCGCGTGACTCTGCATCTGGTACACGATCGCCAGTTGCTGGGCAGCGAGGAAGCTGCCCCGCCCGACGACGCTGCCGTCCATCTCCGGCTGATCGCCGATCTCAAGGCAGCGGTTGAAGACCTGTTCTGCCAGCGGTAGCCACCGGGCGGCCGCCTCATCAGGGTGTTTGGCCGCCGCATCCAGCAAGACCAATCCCAGTGCAAAGCAAAGGTCCGGAAAATCTGGCCACGTCTGGATGGCGACATCGCCTTGCGCGAGCGCTTCTTCAACGCGATCGGCCTTGCCCAGGCTGTACACATAGCGCAGCGTCAGGTTGCGGCGGTACGGCGCATCAGGCGGCGCCAGGCTGAAGGCGCGCGCGTAGTAATTCACGGCCTTTGCGTAGTCTTCGTGATGCAGCTCGGTTTCCTTGCCGAGCTGATACAGCACATACGGGTCGTCCGGCCGATGCGCGAGTTCATCGAGCAGCAGTTGCGTGTTGCGCTCGCCTTTCTTTTGCATCTTGGCCGCGGTATAGCCGTCGTGGCGGATCACGATGGGTACGCGCGCCGCAGGCAATGACGACACCGGCTGCTCGTGAATGCGCCCCGTGTAGTGCACGCCACGGGGCAGCACACGCGGGATCCACGCAATCAGCTGGCTGGCAGCTTCGGCGTCGTCGGTATCGTTCTTGACGCACACCACACCGACAGCCGGCTCCGCACCGCTGAGCGTGCGCAGATGTTCACCGCCGCTTTCCAGCCATTCGTCAGCGTCGAGGATCAGGTTCCAGTCGGCGTTGGCTGCCTGCAGTGCGGTGTTGCGCGCAGCTGAGAAATCGTTTGTCCAGGCCATGTGGCTGACGAGCGCGCCGCACGACTGGGCAATGGCCACGGTGTCGTCCGTGGAGCCTGTATCGAGTACCACCATGCGATCGACAAACGGCTTCGCGCTGAGCAGGCAGCGCGCAATGCTGGCGGCTTCATTGCGGGCGATGACGACCAACGCCACATCGGCGGAAGCGGACGGGGCGCTCATTCGCGGTCATCCGCCGTGGCGAGGGCGTCGAGCAGCTTGCGCAGCACGTTGCGCGTGGCGCCAATTTCATCAAGTTCCAGCGGAATCTTGCAGGCAAGGGCTTCGGGCACCTTGGCAGCGCGCTCGCGTAGCGCGCGGCCGGCATCGGTCAGCTCGATGACGACGCGGCGCTGGTCATCGGGATCGCGCGTGCGGGTGACGAGGCCCTGTTCTTCCAGACGCTTGAGCAGCGGCGTCAGCGTGCCCGTATCGAGGTACAGCGTGCGGCCGAGGTCACCCACGGCGCACGGCGCCTGCTGCCAGCACGCCAGCATCACGAGGTATTGCGGATAGGTCAGGCCCAGTTCATCCAGCAGCGGGCGGTAGAGGCGCGTCAGCAGATGGCCGGCGGCATACAAAGGAAAGCAAAGCTGCTGATCGAGCGCCAGCACGTCGTTCACGGAAAACTCCCGGGGGGGACGGTCTGGCGCCCGAGCGGCGAATGCCGCATCGGCCCGAAAAGGGCTAAGCAAGGCTCAGCGCGTGACCGTGTTCAATTGGACGTCAATATTGCCACGGACGGCATGCGAATAGGGGCATACACCGTGTGCGGCGGTCACAAGCGCCTCCGCCGTCGCCTGATCCACGCCGCCCAGGGTGGCATTCAGCGACACTGTCAACGCAAACCCGCCATCCTCGCGCGGGCCGATGCCCACCGTGGCGGTCACCGAGGTCGATGCCAGCTTGATCTGCTTGCCACGTGCAACATGCAGCACAGCGTTTTCAAAGCAGGCGGCATAACCGGCGGCAAAGAGCTGCTCGGGGTTCGTGGCGGCACCACCTGCACCGCCGAGTTCGCGCGGCAGCGACAGGGGCAGATCCAGCGTGCCATCGGCGCTGCGAACATGGCCGGCACGGCCGCCTTCAGCGGTGACTTGGGTCTGGTAGAGCGTCTTCATGGTCGGGTCCTCTTATTTGGGAAGCCCGGTCGGCGACATGTCGGCCGGGAGATCGATCCTGAAATCGATGACGCAATTATATTGCGCACAATATAAATAGCAAGGACAACCAGAAACCCTTTTCCGGAACGTGGAAAAGGGCGGAAGAGCGTGATCTCAGATCGACATGCCCATGATGCTTTGGTAAGCCGAGACCAGCTTGTTGCGCACCTGCACGGCAGTCTGCATGTCGATGTTGGCCTTCTGCAGCGAGAGCATCACGTCGTGCAGGTCGACGTCGTTGTTGCCCATCTCAAAGCTGCGCGAAATGGCTTCGGCCTTCTGCTGCGAAGCGTCGACACGGTCCAGCGACGACTTGAGCACGGAGCCGAAGTCGACACTGGGTTTGCCGCCATCGCCGCTGGCGGTGCTGCCGCCGACGGCGCTTGCCGGTGCCAGCACGCTGTTCATCAGGGAGACCACGGAATTGGCGTTGGAGAGGTCCATGTTGGCGTGATCAGTGACTCAGGGGAATTTGGCGAGCGTTTCGAGCTCCGACACGAAGCGGACTTCACGGCCGGCCGGCACCGCTATGTCCATCGGGATCGGCGTGACGACGATGGTGTGATGCGGAATGGCGGCATCGTCATCGAGCACCAGAAACTCGGTTTCGGCAAAGCCGTGCGCGTGGTGGAAGACCTGAAGCGGTGCGCGGCGCAGGGTGGCGTACTTGGGCGGCTCGGGCTTGAACGGGTCGAGCTTGGTCAAGTATTCGAACGCAGCATTGACGCGGTATAGGTCATACGGCGCGGGCAGATCGGACACTTCACCCAGCGCGCGAACGCGGTTGGCGATGTAATAGTTGTCGATCCAATTGCCGCCTTCATGCGTGCGCAGGCGCAGCGCAACCTTCATGCGTGCCAGCACGAACTGGTTGATGGCGTTCAGCCACTCCGGGCGCTCGGCTGCCGGCAGCGTGTGCGCGAACTTGCCGAACAGGTATTCCAGACCGCCGCGATAGCGGTCCCACGCATGCTTCACTTCTTCGTTGCCGGCCTGGGCGCGGGTCTCGTCGGCAAAGTAGCGTGAGACCGACCGGTAGAACGGCGTCTTGCTGAAGTACACCGCGCTGGAGCCGAGCATTTCTGCCGCGTGCACGAAGGCGTAGAACGCGTGTTCCGGCGCGCTGAAGTAGATGCGGTCCATCACCTCGCGGCGTGCCAGGTAGATCTCCGGAAACAGGTGGTGCGACAAGACCAGCGCCAGCAGCTTGGCGTAGTCGTGCTGCTCGATCAGGTAGTTGTCGTCCTGCCGATAGAACGCGGTGACATCCTGCCGCGTCGGCAGGTCGTGAATGAACCACGGCGCAAAGATGACATCCACGCCTGGGTTGCGCTCGAAGATGTCGATGTTGTTGTTGATCTCGGCCAGGATCGGCAGGTCATCATCGGCGTGGTAGAGCACGTACTTGCCCTGCGCGCTGCGATAGAGCTGGTTCAGGTTTTCTGCCGAGCCCAGGTTGGACGGGCGGCGGAAATACCGGATGTTCAGCTTGTCCTGATAGCGGCCGACGACCTCTTCGGTGGCATCGGTCGAGCAGTTGTCGCCGATCAGCAGTTCGTAGCTGAACTTCAGTTCGCCGATCTGCGAGACCAGTTCTGCGAGCAGGTTGTCGAGATAGCGCGCACGGTTGTAGGTCGGGATGCAGACGCTCAGCGCGACCTGCTGGATGACCGCGTCGTGCTTCACGGGCGCAACGTCCTGCAGCGCTTCCGGTTGGATTGCTTCGATCTCACTCATGGATGAACTCGCGCCAGTTGAGGGTCTGAGGGCACATGTACTGCTTGCCGCCCGGGCCATGATTGGCAATCAGGTCCAGGCTGCTGACAAACGGGGTGAACGCGCCATGCAGTTGCGGATACGGCCGCATGGCGTAGTTCATGTATTCGACGGCGATGCCGTGCTGCTCGAACTCGGCATGGGCCAGGTAATTCTTGGCACCGTGTCCGGTGATGTAGGTATCGCCTTGCAGCTTCTGCACGATGGCCAGCACACGGTCCGTATTGCGGCCGGGAATGTCCAGTTCAGGCGAATCGACAAACTTGCGGTCCAGCTCGATACCCAGGTAGCGGCATACCGCGCGCATGGACGCCAGTGCCAGCTCGCCCATGTTGGGGTAGTCGGCTTCGTACACGGAGCGCACCAGCGTCAGCATGTCGCTTGCGTGCGGCGCGGCCTCGTAGGTCTGCTCCAGCATGCGCAGATGCTGCGCGCGCCAGTCAACGTTGGTCGCGGGTTTGACTTCATCGATGCGCGCGCCGAGGTGGAACTTCTCCAGCGGCACCGTCATCCAGCGCGTGCCGGCCGGCTCCTTGATCTGTACGCGGTTGGTGAAGCTGCCCTTGGAGAACTGCACGTCGGCGTAATTGACGAGCACGTCGGCCAGCATGATCTGCTCAAGCAGGCCGACCCACGGGAACAGCATCGGTTGTGTGATCACGACCTTCATGACGCCAGCATCCGTTCCATGAGAACAACGTCGTGCCAGCGGTTGTCTTGCAGGTAGTGGCCGGCCAACGTGCCGATGGTCCGGAAGTCGAGCTTCTCGTACAGCGCGATGGCGCGTGTGTTTTCGGCCAGCACTTCCAGCGTGATCTTGCGCAGGCACAGCGTTTCGGCGGCGTAGGCAAATGCGGCTTCGCATGCAGCGCGCCCGTGGCCCTTGCCTTGCGCGGACGACGCCAGGCAGATACCGAGGGACGCGTGCCTGTTCACCGCATCGATGTGGTTCAACTGCAGGTAGCCCAGCACGCTGTCATCTGCCTGACTGGCAATGACAAAGAGCACCAGGTCGCTCTGCTTGGATTTCGCGATCAGCCAGTCGCGCACGCTCGCGGCCGAGTTTGGCCGTGGGCGTGTCATGAGCTGCAACTGCGTTGGAACGTCGTTGCGTAGCGGCAGCAGTTGCGCGATGTCGCTCTCGCGCCATTCCCGAAGGACGAGTGAGCCGCGCGCGATCATGGCTGGAAGCGGAAATAGCGGAAGCGATTCGGATACGCGGCTTCCACCGTGTGCCGCACTTCATCGGCAATGACCGGATTGACGGCCAGGTACACCACCTCAACCTCATCCGGAATGCTGTCCAGCGCCACAACCGGCTTGCCCGCCAGGGAGGACCCTTGCAGGTACGGGTTCTGATCAACAAACGCGCGCAGGGCGTGCGGCTGTTGCAGGTTGCTTGCGGTGTAGGCGCCATAGAAACCGGCGCCATAGATCACGGCGGGCGCGTTGCCGTGCTGCGTTTCAAAATCCGTCAGATGGCTGGAGGCTTGCTGCCAGAAGCGGGCAAGCTTGTTGGCTGCGCTCTGTGTGTCGGCCAACGCTTGCGCATCGAGCGCCGGCGCGACTTTGCTGTCGCCAGGACGGCGCACGGCGGTCACGACGAATGCGCCACGGTGGCTTTGCGCATCGGCCTCGAGCAGGTCAAACCCGTGGTTGGCCAGCAGCGTCTGCAGCGACGTGTGCGTGAAGTGGTTGACGTGATCGGCCACCAGAAAGTCCACCGAGTTGGTGAACGTGTTCGGCACGATGGCATACAGGCGGCCGCCGTCGCGCAGCAGGCCGTGGATGTTGCGCAGCGCAGTCGCCAGGTCGGGGATGTGCTCCAGCGAGAAGAACGAGGTGACGACATCGAACGAACGCTGCCATGCCGACGGGATCGTGTAGGTGGCCCATTGCTCGGGGCGCAGGAATTTTTCCCAGAAGCTGACGTAGCGGTCGCTGATGTCGAACAGGTGGACGTTCACGTCCGGGCGCTGCTGCTTCAGCAGGCGCATGGTTGCGCTCTTTGCGCACCCGAAGTCGACCACGCGCGCACCTTCGGCCAGCGCCACCTTGCGCTGGAGCGTGCCGACCTGATGATCGGCACGGAAGATCTTCTGGCCGTTCTCGACGGCGTAAATCTGGTCTTCTTCCTCGCTGTTGACGAGGATGTCGTACTCGGTGTCGTAGAAGCTGCCGTTGTCACACAACTCGACGGTCTGGATGTGACCGCACGCGGCGCAGCAGAAGACCTCCAGCGTGCCGTCCATGGCGCGGCGCAGGGAAGACAGCGAGCTTTGCGGCGCTGCGCGGTAAATCGGTTCTGGCAGCGGTTGCTGGCAGACGTTGCAGGGCAGTGCACCTTGGGTCATGGTCAGGCTTCCACGGAGAGTTCGGGGTGAACGGTACGGAAGTCGACGCCATTGGCGTACGAGCCCTTCCAGCCGTGCGAGCGCCCGGTCGGCTCGCAGAAATTGAAGTAGCGGAACTGCATCGACCAGCGCGAGCGCTGGCTCGTGTTGTGGCCGGAGGCGTGCAGCACCAGGAAGTCGACCATCACCAGATCGCCCGGCTTGGTCAGCGGTTGCACATGCGGATAGCGCGCGAGGTAGCTCGCCTCGTCCTTGATCAGCAATGCATAGGCGCCTTGCTTGCCGGCGTTGTCCGGGTCCGCGCTGAAGACGGGCAGCGGGCCTTCTACGTGCGAGCCGGGGCAGAACTCCACTGGCCCGATCTCGGGCGTGATCTCCACCAGCGGGCTCCAGAACACCACACCGTCAAGGCTGCGCAACTGGGCGGGATATTCCTGATGCCAGTTGGCGCGAAATTTCTCTTCACGCGGGTTGTCGATGCGGATGCCGGAGCCAGCGTGCGCAATGCCCGGCAGTGCGCCGGGGCGCACGATCCGAACGAGCTGCTCATGGCGCTCGTCGCCCAGCAGGCGGACAAACGCGGGGATCTGCTTGACGGCGTCGTACA
This sequence comes from Ralstonia pickettii, assembly GCF_000607165.1. Lineage (GTDB taxonomy): Bacteria > Pseudomonadota > Gammaproteobacteria > Burkholderiales > Burkholderiaceae > Ralstonia > Ralstonia holmesii. The sequence goes on from NZ_JFZG01000010.1 coordinate 57,149, forward strand.
CCTCGGCGCCGTATTTGCGATTGGCTTGGATGACGGCCTGATAACCGTCGTCGAATCGTTCCGGCGCAAACGGTGCGCGCTCGATGTCGAGACGGTATTTGTCGATCACCAGACCGATGATGTCGTAGATCGCTCGCTGAATCGGCTCCACCTGCGACGGCGCGTAAAAGTCGCGCAGGATCAGCAGGCCGTCGCGCTGGAAGGTCTCGATCTGATCGGGGCTCAGGATGCCAGGCATGCCAGCTTCTCCTGATGTTCGCGCACGAGATCGAGCACCACGTTGCACACCGTCTCGATGTTCTCGCTCGACATGTCGTGATACGACGGCAGGTTGATGGCGCGCTCGGCAATCGCGTAGCTGTTGGGCGCGTTGTGGCGTGCAGTGGCGGCGGACGTGCCGAACAACTCGGTCTCGCTCAGCGGATAGAAGAACACGCGTGCATCGATGCCGCGGCGCGAGAACGCGGCCAGCAGGCCATCGCGCGTCATGCCCAGCGCTTCGTCAAACACCACGGTGGGCATCCAGTAGCTGTTGAGCGTGCCGGGTGCCTCGGGGTTCAGTGCAAGGCCGGCAACGCCGCCAAGGTGCGCCTGATACTCGGCAAAGATCTCGCGCTTGCGTGCAACCAGTGCATCGATGCGCTCGAGCTGCGCGCAGCCGATGGCGGCCTGCACGTTGGAAATGCGGTACTTGAAGCCGATGAAGTCAGACCAGAACTGTTTGCCGCCGGGCACGCGGCCATGGTTGTTCAACGTCATCACGCGGTCGTACAGCGCGCGGTCGTTCGTGACGAACATGCCGCCTTCGCCCGTCGTCATGGTCTTGGTGCCATGAAACGAGAACGTGCCGAAGATGCCTTGCGCGCCCGTTGCATGCCCGTGCCAGCGCGAGCCAATGGCTTCGGCTGCGTCTTCGATAACAGGAATGCCGTGGCGCTTGCCGATGTCCAGCAGGCGGTCCATCTCGCACAGGTTGCCGTAGAGGTGCGTGGCGATGATCGCTTTCGTGCGCGGCGTAATGGCCGCTTCCACGAGCGCCGGGTCCAGGCACCACGTGTCGGGCAGGATGTCGACAAATACCGGCGTGGCGCCCACGTAAGTGATGGGCGATGCCGTAGCGATCCAGTTGGTGTCGGCCAGGATCACCTCATCGCCGGCGCCGATGCCGAGGGCTGCCAGGCCCATGTGCATGGCACCCGTGCAGCTTGATGTGGCAATGGCGTATTGCGTGCCGACAAACTCGGCAAACTGCTTTTCAAAGCGGTTGATGTAGGCGTAGCACTGGTCGCCCCAGCCGTTGCGTGCGGCGTCGGTGGCGTATTCGACTTCCAGCTCGGTGATCGACGGCTTGGAGTACAGAATCTTCTGGGTCATGGCTGTTCCTGCAGTTCAGGATTCAGGGCACGCAACGTGATGCCCGCAAACGCGTCGGTCAGCGGTGGATGGTTGCGGTCCCGGTCGGAGCATTCGGTAATGTCGAGCGGCCAGGCGATGCCTAAGCGGCTGTCGGTCGGGTTGAGCCCGTCTTCGGCGGCTTGCGCGTATGGCGTCGAGGTCAGATAGAGCAACTCGCAATCGTCTTCCAGCGCCTGGAAGCCGTGGGCGAACCCGCGCGGCACCAGCAGGCTGTTGTGGCGTTCGGCTGACAACTCCACCGCATGCCATTGCAGGAACGTTGGCGAACCCGCACGCAAGTCAACGGCCACATCGAACACACGGCCACGCACGCAGCTCACGAGTTTGATCTCGGCATGCGGCGGGTATTGAAAGTGCAGCCCGCGCACGGTGCCGCGCTTGGCCGAATAGGAATGGTTGATTTGCGCGACCGGGCTGTCGAAGCCGGCGGCAGCGAGTTCCTCTGCACAGAAGAAGCGCGTGAAGTACCCGCGATGGTCACCCATGACCTTGCGGGTGATTTCAGCCACGCCGGCCAGCGGTGTCGGTTGGATGGTGAAACGGCTCATGCGGCGCTCCTGGATGTGGCAGCAGACGCGACGGCGGTGAAGCGGTCGATCTGTTGGTCACACAGCGCGCGTGCGCTCGCCGTCTTTTCATGCAGATGCCGATACCACGCGGCGGTCTGTTCCAGCGCGGTCTCGAACGGCCACGCCGTCTGCCAGCCTAGCTGCTGGCGTGCCCGGCTGGCGTCCAGATGCAGCATGCCGGCCTCGTGCTTGCCGGTGGCGGCATTGGCGTCCAGTTGCCAGATCAGCGCGGGCCAATGGTGTTGCAAGCCTTGCAAGACCTGTTCGACCGTGCGCGTGGCGGCGCTGTCCGGGCCGAAATTCCAGGCGGTCGCGCAGGCTGCGTCACCGGCCAGCAGCCGTTGCGCGAGCACCAGGTAACCATGCAGGCAATCCAGAACGTGCTGCCACGGCCGCGTAGCGTGCGGCGAGCGGATGATCAGCGGGGTACCGGCACGCATCGCGCGCTCGGCATCGGGGATGAGCCGGTCTTCCGACCAGTCGCCGCCGCCGATCACATTGCCTGCGCGGCCCGTGGCCAGCAGCGGGCCGTTGGCGAAGAAGGCACGCCGGTAGCTTGCGGCGACCAGTTCGGCGCAGGCCTTCGATGCGCTGTACGGGTCATGGCCGCCGAGCGCATCGGTCTCGCGGTAGCCCCAGGCCCACTCGCGGTTGTCGTAGCACTTGTCGGTGGTGGCCACCACGATGGCAGCCAGGTTCGTGCAGCCGCGCGCGGCTTCCAGCACGTTCACGGTGCCCATCACATTGGTGGCGTAGGTGCCGGCCGGGTCGTTGTACGACGCGCGCACGAGCGGTTGCGCCGCGAGATGGAACACCACATCGGGCCGCGCTGCTGTCATCGCGGTACGCAGGGTGTCCGCATCGCGGATATCCGCCAGCGTGTGACCGGCCAATGCAGGTTCCACGTCAGCAGCCGTGAACAGATTCGGCGTTGTTTCCGGGGCCAGGCTGTAGCCGTACACTTCGGCGCCAAGCTGGCGCAGCCACAGCGCAAGCCAGCTGCCCTTGAAACCGGTATGCCCGGTCAGAAAGACGCGCTTGCCAGCCCACGCACGCGGGTCGAGCGTCACCACTTTTTCCACGGTGCACTCCCCGCTTGCCAAAGGGCTTCCAGACTGTTCTTGTCGCGCAGCGTGTCCATCGGCTGCCAGAAGCCGTGGTGCTCGAACGTGTTCAGTTCGCCCATCTCGGCCAGGCGTGCCATTGGCGCGCCTTCCCACGGCGTGTCTTCGGTTGCGATGTATTCGATCACCGACGGATTGAGCACGAAGAAGCCGCCGTTGATCCAGCTACCGCCGTCGCCGGGAGGCTTTTCAGTAAAGCCGGTCACGCGTGCGCCGTCGCGCTGGAGCATGCCGTAGCGGCCAGGCGGCTGCACGGCCGTCACGGTGGCCATCTTGCCGTGCTCGCGGTGGAAGGCGATCTTGCTGGTGATGTCGATGTCGGACACGCCGTCGCCGTAGGTGAAGCAGAACGGCTCGTTCGGGTCCAGATAGGCGGCCACGCGCTTCAGGCGCCCGCCGGTCTGCGATTGTTCGCCCGTGTCGACCAGCGTGACGCGCCAGGGCTCGGCGTGGCGTTCGTGCACGGTCACTTCGTTCTTCGACATATCGAACGTCACGTCCGACATGTGCAGGAAGTAGTTGGCGAAGTACTCCTTGATCACGTAGCCCTTGTAACCGAGGCAAATGATGAAGTCGTTGATGCCGTGGGCGGCATAGATCTTCATGATGTGCCACAGGATCGGGCGGCCACCAATCTCGATCATCGGCTTGGGCCGCAGGTGCGATTCCTCGCTGATGCGCGTGCCGAGGCCCCCGGCCAGGATGACTGTCTTCATGATTGCGTGCTCATGCGGCGGCGACTGCGCTGCGTTCCTGCATCTGCCGCGCGAGGTCGGAATATTGGTTCGACTTGATGGCCAGCGTGTCGGCCAGGGCGCGGTAGGTCAGCGCCAGGTACTTTGCGGCGGCAAAGCTGCCGCGCCCGAACACGGCGGCGTCCAGCTTGGGCTGCTCGCCAATCTCCAGGCACTTGAGGAAGGCGTTTTCCGCCATCGGCAGCCACTGTTTCTCGGCCTCGGCCGGGTGTTTTGCGGCGGCTTCAAACATCAGGTGGCCGAGCAGGTAGAAGTAGTCTGGCGAGCCGGACCATTCGTCCATCCACTCACCGGCAAGGGTGATGGCCTCGTCCAGTTGCCCCGTCTGGCTCAGGCAGGCCAGCAGGCAGATACACAGGTCGTGCCGATAGGGCGACTGCTTGGGTGCCGTCGCCACGGCGCGCCGGTAATGCGTTGCGGCCTGGGCGGCGTCGCCCTGGTTGATCTGGAAATCCTTGCCGAGCTGGTAGAGCACGTACGGATCGTCCGGGCGCGCGGCCAGCTCCAGCTGCAGCAGGGTGTGGTTGCGTCCGCGCTTCTTGTCGAGCTTGACGTCCAGGTAGCCGTCGTGGCCGATCACCAGCGGCAGGCGCACCCGTTGCAGGTCGGCATCGGGCTGCTCGTGGATACGGCCCTTGTAGCGCACGCCGCGCGGCAGCAGGCGCGCGATCCAGCTGTTGGATTGCTCCACCTTGCCCGAGACTTCAAACCCGCTGCGGATGCACACCACGCCCAGCAACGGGCCGAAGGTGCAGGCGTCGCGCAGCTCGTCCGTGCCGCTTTCAATCCATTCGTCGGCGTCCAGCACGAGGTTCCAGTCCGCATTGGCGGCGTCCAGCGCGGCATTGCGGGCGGCGGAAAAATCATCCACCCACGTGAAATGGTGCACCTGGGCACCGCACGCCTTGGCAATCGCCACGGTGTCGTCGGTCGAGCCGGTATCCAGCACGATCATGCGATCGACGTGCCGCTTGGCGCTCATCAGGCAGCGTTCGATGCAGGCGGCCTCGTCGCGGGCGATGACGACCAGCGCAAGACTGCCCCGGGCGGGCTTGGCGCGGTGTTTGGCGTGTTTGGACATGCGGCGCGAAGAAAAAGAAGCCTAGAAAAAGTGACGTCAGATCGACATGCTCATGATGCTCTGGTACGCCGAGACGAACTTGTTGCGCACCTGCACCGCGGTCTGCATGTCGATGTTGGCTTTCTGCAGCGAGAGCATCACGTCGTGCAGATCCACGTCGTTGTTGCCCATTTCGAAGCTGCGCGAAACGGATTCAGCCTTCTGCTGCGACGCGTCGACCCGGTCCAGCGACGACTTGAGCACCGCGCCGAAGTCAACGCTGACCTTGGCGCCGTCGCCAGAGGCCGCGCCGCCCGCGCCAATGCCGCCCACCGTGCTGGACGGTGCCAGCACGCTGTTCATCAGCGAGACCACTGAATTGGCGTTTGTAATATCCATGTGAAGAAAGCTCCTCTTTGCTCTGTCTTGCTTGCGGCGCCGTTGCTTAGCTGCCTGGGCCGGCTTTCTTGAGGGCTTTCCGCCCCGGCCGGTTGGTCGCTATGGCGCCACGGTGATGCAAAGGTAGCCGCCCGCCCGCGGTTCCCAAGCGCCCAAAAGAACGGGAAAAGGCCCTCTTCTTGCCGATTTGCTTGCGCACCCACTGCCGATAATGGCAACCACGGAGCCATGCCCAGACATTGGGTGAGCGCTCAAGCAACGTAGTCAGTCAGGAGATTTGGGATGCCAACGACAGCCGATTCGGTTGCTGTCGCCGACACGCTCGGTACGGTGGATATGCCGGCGGTGGGCCAGGGCGCGATGACGCGTCAGAAAGCGGGAGGTGCAGGTGCGCTGGGCGCCCTGGGCCCGCTCGGCCGTCTGTCGCCGCGTCTGCTGATGATGATCGGCGGTGCCGCGCTGGTGGCCGTCATTGCCGCCGCGATGCTGTGGAGCCGTGCGCCGGACTACCGCGTCCTGTACAGCAATGTGTCCGACAGCGACGGTGGGGCGATCATCGCTGCGCTGCAGCAAATGAACGTGCCGTATCGCTTTGCCGAAGGCGGCACCGCCATCATGGTGCCCGAGACGAGCGTGCATGAAGCCCGTCTGAAGCTCGCTTCGCAAGGTCTGCCCAAGGGTGGCCAAGCCGGTTTCGAGCTGATGGAGAACCAGAAATTCGGCACCAGCCAGTTTGCCGAGCAAGTCAATTACCAGCGCGCCCTGGAAGGCGAGCTGGCTCGCACCATCCAGGCCATGCAGGAGGTGCAGTCCGCCCGCGTGCATCTGGCCATGACCAAGCCGTCGGTGTTCGTGCGTGAGCAGGCCAAGCCCAGCGCGTCGGTGCTGCTCAAGCTGTATCCGGGCCGCATGCTTGACCGCTCGCAGGTGCAGGCCATTGGCCACCTGGTGTCGAGCAGCGTGCCGAACCTGCCGCTGGCCAACGTGACGGTGGTCGACCAATCGGGCCGCCTGCTGTCGTCGTCGTTCCAGGACAACGCCTCGGGCCTCGACCCGACGCAACTGAGCTACGTGCGCGACGTCGAGCAGGGTTATATCAAGCGTATCGAAGCCATCCTGGGCCCCGTGGTGGGCGAAGACAACGTGCGTGCGCAGGTGACGGCCGACGTCGATCTGGACAACACCGAGCAGATGGCCGAGACGTATCGTCCGAACCAGGACCCGGCCAACGCAGCCGTGCGCAGCACGCACACCGCTGAAGCCACGCAGAACAAGGCCGACGCACAGGGCGGCGTGCCCGGCGCGCTGTCCAACCAACCGCCAACCGCACCGCGCATGTTGCCGACCGCACCGGCTCCGGCCTCGGCGTCGCAACCGGCCGCAACCGGCCCGAATGGTCAACCGCAACAAGCGGCGGCCGCCAACACGAGCGGTACCGCAACCAGCGGCAATTCGTCGAGCACCCGCGACACCACGACCAATTACGAAGTCGACAAGACCGTGCGCCGCACCCGCGCCGCAGTGGGCACCGTGCGCCGCCTGTCGGTGGCCGTGGTGGTCAACTACCGTGGCGACGGCAAGACCTGGAAGCCGTTGTCGCAAGCCGAGATGGCCAATCTCAACGCGCTGGTCAAGGATGCCGTGGGTTTTGACGCCAAGCGCGGCGACTCCGTGAACGTGGTCAACAGCCAGTTCTCTGGCACGCTGCCGATGGCCAAGGACGACCTGCCGCTGTGGAAGCAGCCGGAGATGATCCAGTACGCCATCCAGGCCGCCAAGTATCTGGCGCTGGCAATCGGCTTCCTGATCCTGGTGTTCGCTGTGATCCGCCCGGCGATCCGCTCGATGGGCAAGAAGGCCGAGGCAGCCACGCCCACCTTCGTCGGCCGTGAAGGCGAAGATCCGAACGCTCCGATCATCACCGGTGCCGCGGCTTCGGCCGGGCCTGAGCTGGAAGGCCCGGCGGCTGCCGGCGCCGATTCCGAAGATATGCCGGACGCGCTGCCGCAACTCAAGAACAACGACTTCGAGAAGAAGCTCGAGACCATGCGCCGCGTGGCGCAGAGCAATCCGCGAGCAGTCGCGGCCGTCATCAAACAATGGGTGAGTAACGAATGAGCGCCGAAGGACTCCAACGCAGCGCCATCCTCATGATGTCGCTGGGCGAAAGCGAAGCCGCCGAAGTGCTCAAGCACCTGGGCCCGCGCGAAGTGCAGAAGCTGGGCGCCACCATGGCCGCGCTGAAGAACGTGTCGCGCGAGCGTGTGCTGGACGCCTTTGACGCGTTCTTCATCGAAGCCGAAGACCTGCCGCTGGACGTGGATTCCAACGAGTACATCCGCACCGTCTTCCGCAAGGCACTGGGCGACGACCGCGCCGCCAACATCATCGACCGCATTCTGTCGGGCGGTGACACCAGCGGCATTGAAGGCCTCAAGTGGATGGATGCATCGTCGGTGGCGGAGCTGATCCGCAACGAACACCCGCAGATCATCGCCACGATCCTGGTCCACCTGGATCGCGATCAGGCATCGGAAATCCTGACCTATTTCACCGAGCGCCTGCGCAACGACACCATCCTGCGTATCGCCACGCTCGACGGCATCCAGCCCAGCGCCCTGCGTGAGCTGAACGACGTGCTGACCAAGCTGCTGCAAGGCAACGACCATCGCAAGAAGAACGCGATGGGCGGCGTGCTCACGGCAGCGGAAATCCTCAACCTGGTGCCGAGTGCCGTGGAAAGCTCCGTCATCGAAGGCGTGCGCTCGCGCGATCCGGAACTGGCCGACGCCATCGTCGAGAAGATGTTTGTGTTCGACAACCTGATCGATCTGGACGGCCGTGCGCTGCAGACGCTGCTGCGTGAGATCAGCCAGGACGTTCTGGTGGTGGCCCTCAAGGGCGCCAAGCAGGAGTTCCGCGACAAGGTGTTCGCCAACATGTCGCAGCGTGCCGGCACGATGCTCAAGGAAGAGCTGGAAGTGCTCGGCCCGGTCAAGGTGTCGGAAGTCGAAGCGCAACAAAAGGAAATCCTGGTCGTTGCGCGCCGCCTGGCCGACGAAGGCGAGATCACGATCGGCCGCAAGGCGGAGGACGCTTATGTCTGACCGCACTGGTTGCCATGTTGTGACGGAGCGCTGAGATGCCGCGCCCGCCGATCATCCCGCGCGATACGCTGGTCAACTGCCAGCCGTGGGAGCCGACCGACTTCGAGCGACAGGCAGCGCTGGCCGCCGCTGCAGCCGCGCCGCCCCCGCCGCCGCCCGAGCCTGAAGAGCCGCCGATTTCCGAAGAGGAATGGCAGGCCGCGCTTGACGCGGAGCTTGCCACCGCCCGCGACGAAGGCCGCCGCGATGGCTTTGCGCAAGGCTTTCAGGATGGCTTTGAACAAGGCCGCCGCCAGGGTGAGGAAGACTCAAAGCACATCGCCACGCTGATGCAATCCGTGCGCGATGCGATCGACCAACTGAACGGCAGCGTTGCCGAAGAGCTGGTCGATCTGGCGCTGCAACTGGCGCAGCAGTTTCTGCGCGGCGCGCTGCATGCGCAGCCCGAACGCATCCTGCCGCTGATTCGCGAAGTGCTGGGCGACGCGCCCACCGCACCGGCGCCCGCCATGCTGCGCGTGCATGCCGATGATGCAGAGCTGATCCGCCAGATGCTGGGCACTGAGCTGGCCGCCGCCGGCTGGACGCTCATCGTCGATGCAGCCATCGAGCGCGGCGGCTGCCGCGTGCAGACCCGCTTTGGCGAAACCGATGCCACGCTGCAAACCCGCTGGGCCGAACTGACCCGCGCGCTGGGCCGCGATACGGCATGGCTTGCCAGCGAGCGCGCGGAAGCCGAACGCGTGGCAGGGGGCGCACTCCATGTCGCCTGAGACCATGCAGCCGGCAGCGCAGAACGCCGCCAACAATCCCAACGTGCGCATGTGGCAAGCCCACCTGCAGCAGACCGCGCAGCGTGCGCGTCTGGCACGCCCGGTGGTGACGTGCGGCAAGCTCACGCGTGTGGCCGGCCTGGTCATGGAAGCCGTTGGCCTGAAGCTGCCGGTGGGCAGCGCCTGTCGCGTGGAACTGCCGCACGGCCGGCACGTGCTGGCCGAAGTGGTGGGCTTTGCTGAAGAGCGCGCCTTCCTGATGCCGCAAACCGATCTGGTGGGCGTGGTGCCCGGCGCGCGCGTGTTTCCGCTGGAGCCGCAACGCCTGCCGGTGACGAGCGAAGACGGCGCCAACCCGACGATTTCACACAGCAAGTTCCTGCCCGTGGGTCCGCGCCTGCTGGGCCGTGTGGTGGACGCCAACGGCGAGCCACTCGACGGCAAGGGGCCGCTGGGCGCGCATGAAGACCTGGCCTGGGGCACATTGAACCCGGCACCGCTGAACCCGCTCAAGCGCAAGCCGATCGAGCATGTGCTCGACGTGGGCGTGCGCGCCATCAACGGTCTGCTGACCGTCGGCCAGGGCCAGCGTCTGGGTCTGTTCGCCGGCTCCGGCGTGGGTAAGAGCGTGTTGCTGGGCATGATGGCCCGCTACACCGAAGCCGACGTGGTGGTGGTGGGGCTGATCGGCGAGCGCGGCCGCGAAGTGAAGGAATTCATCGACGAGATTCTTGGCGACGAAGGCATGGCACGCTCGGCCGTGGTGGCCGCGCCGGCCGACACCTCGCCATTGATGCGCCTGCAGGGCGCCGCTTACGCCCACACCATTGCCGAGTACTTCCGCGACCGCGGCTGCAACGTGCTGCTGATCGTCGATTCACTCACGCGCTATGCCATGGCGCAGCGTGAGATCGCCCTGGCCATCGGCGAACCGCCGGCCACGAAGGGCTATCCGCCCTCGGCGTTTGCCAAGCTGCCCGCGCTGGTCGAGCGTGCCGGTAACGGCATGGTGGATGCCAACGGGCGCGGCGGCTCCATCACCGCGTTTTACACCGTGCTGGCCGAAGGCGATGACCAGCAGGATCCGATTGCCGATGCGGCGCGTGCCATTCTGGACGGTCACTTCGTGCTTTCGCGCAAGCTGGCCGAGCAGGGCCACTACCCCGCCATCGATATCGAACAGTCGATCAGCCGCGTGATGTCGGCCATCGTGCCGCGCGAGCAGCTCGACACGGCCCGCCGCTTCAAGCAGCTCTATGCCCGCTACCAGCGCAACCGAGACCTGATTGCCGTGGGCGCTTACGCGCGTGGCAGCGACCCGGTGACCGACCAGGCCATCGCGCGCTACCCCGACATGGAAGCGTTCCTGCAGCAGGGCATGTTCGAAAACGAAAGCCGCGAGCACACGCTGGAGAAGATGCAGGGAGTGCTCGCGTGATGTGCTCGCTTAACACTGTGAAACCGCAGGCGTTGCGCAAGCCGGAGGCTAAAGCCGCCGGGTTTGCGTCCGATGGGTTGATGTAACGGGAAGCTGGAGGGTCTACCGATGACCACCATGAACAAGCCGTTCCGCCTCGAAACTGTGCTGGAACTGGCCCAGAAGGACACCGAGAAAGCCACGCAGGAAGTCGGCCGCCTGATGAACACGCGCGAGGCTGCCACGCAAAAGCTGGCGCTGCTGTCCGACTACCGCAACAACTACCACCAGCAGATGCTGAGCACCGCCGAAGGCGGCATGGACATCACGCGCCTGCGCAACTACGCGGCCTTTATCGACCGCCTGGGCAATGCCGTGCATCAGCAGAAGGGCACCATCAACTCGCTGGAGCAGCAGCTTGCAATGAGCCGTGCCAACTGGCTGGAAAAGCAGCGCCGCGAGCAGTCGTTCGACATCCTGCGCCAGCGCCATATTGAAGAGCAGCGCCTGGACGAAGAACGCCGTGCCCAGCGCGACAACGATGAACACGCCGCCAAGGTGATCCGCATGCGTGCGGCGCAGGGCGGCAATTGAAGACCAACGCGAACACGCAGTCGCAAGATGGAGTCAACGTGGGCTTGAGTGCCACCCCCAATGCCGCCGCCAAGGACCTGGGCGCCATGCTGTCGGCCGGCAACACTGCCGCCGCCGATAAGACACAGGCCTCCTCGTCGGGCACCGATACCTTCGGCAACCTGTTGTCGGACCGACTGGCCCAGGACGCCGCGCGCCGTCGCGCCGATGCGCAATCCGCCGCCGACGATGCCGGCCGCCGTGCCGATATCGCCCGCAAGGACGTCGCACGCAACGGCGCCGCGCGCAACGATCAGGATGCCAATCCGGCCGATGCCAACACGCCGGCGCAGGCCAATACCACGCCGGCCAGCAGCACCGCCGATACGGCCAGCGCCAAGCCGGCGCTGCCTGCCGCCAAGGATCTCGATACCGCGGCGCAGCAGGCCGTGGTTGACCCGGCTGCACAACTGGCTGCCCAGATCGAGGCCGCACGCCAGGCCGCGCAGCAGGCCGCAGTTGCGCAACAACCGGTTGCCCAGCCCGCTGCCCAATCGAATACCAACGCCGATGCCGACGCGACGACGCCGGTCGCGAGCAAATCGTCCGCAAATGACGCCGCCGCACTGGCCGCCGCAAATGCTGCAGCCAACGGGACGCAGGGCGCCGCTGACCCGGCCACGACGGCACAAGCCGGCCAAGCCGGATTGCCCGCCGCCAAGGACGCCAAAGCCAACGCCGCAAACACGCCGACGCCGCCCGCCACCGCGCTGCCCGACAGCGGCACGCTGGCCCAGACCATGGCCCGCACGCGCGCCGTTGCCGACAACACGCCGGCCACCGTGCGCCAACTCGGCAGCACGTCGTCTGCACAGGGCACCAATGCCGACCGCGGCCTGCCGCGCCGCACCGACCTGAACGCACACAGCACCGTTGCGCAACCGGCAACCGCCGCCGTGACCGATGCCACCAGCCACGCCAGCAATGGCGGTAACAGCGGCAATACGGACAACGCTGGCACGCAAGCCAATGCGCAGGGCAACGGTATGCAGTTCCAGGGCGTGCTGTCGCGTGCCAATGGCGACGCGGGCATGGCCGCACCGACCTTTGCGGTGAGTGGCGTCAACGCAGGCGCAACGGCGGGTGCGTCGATCACGCCGCAGCAAGTCCACACGCTGCCCACCTTTGGCGATGCTGCATGGCCGCAGAGCATGGCCAGCCAGCTCGCGTTCATGCAGGTGCATCGCCAATCGTCAGCCGAGCTGCAGTTGAACCCGGCCGAGCTGGGCGGCATGCACGTCAAGCTGGAAGTGGACAACGGCGCCGTCAACGCAAGCTTTGTCTGCCAGCACCAGGCCGTGGCCGAACTCGTTCAGGACGCCATGCCGCGCCTGCGCGACGCCATGCAGCAAGGCGGGATGCAGCTTGCGCAAACGTCCGTCAGCACGGGTGACTTCAGCCAGCAGCAGAGCGCATCGCAAGGCTCGTCGGCGCAAAACCAAGGCAGCGGTTCGGGCAACGGGGGCAGCGGCAGCCGCTATGGCAGCGGCGGCTCGCAAGACCGCGCCGATACGTCGACGGTGGCGCCGCGCCGTGTTTCCAGCCACGAAGGCGCGATCGATACATTCGCGTGACGATTACCGGCGGTGCCTAAAGTTTGATGCCAGCCGGCCGTTAGTACGCAGGAGTGCCATGCATAAATGGCCAGCCGCAAGGCAACGAAAGAAGGACGGGAAATAACAACGCGAGCACGCTGCGCATACGTTTGATGCGGCAGCGTTGCAAATGAATAACAAGGGGGTCAAGTCCGACTGGCGAAGAAGGGATCAAACGGGGATCATTTCGCCACATCCGTCCACGGGCGGATGCACACGGACCGATGCGGGGTGTCCGAGCCGGGGGGCTGGCGCACCGCATGTTTGCCGTACTTACGGGAGAGCGCACCGCGAGGTGCGCTTTTTGTTTTTGTGTGCGGGCTTCGTCGTTGAGCCGCTACGTGGAGAAGCCTCAGGCGCCCGCCTCGGCCGTTGCCAGTGTGGCGGGCGTGACCGACACCACGTGCTCCACGCCGTAGCCGCGTGCCACCCACGCATCGATACCGCCATGCAGCGGACGCACGCGCTTGAAGCCGCGTCCCATCAGCGTGCGCGCCAGCATCACGGCAGACGCCTCGTTGGGGCAGGCGCAGTAGATGATGATCTCGCGGTCGGGGCCATCAATCTCGATCGCGCGGTGGCTGGCGGACATGTCGTACAGCATCGCCCCCGGAATGCGTTGCGGCTGCAGCATGCGCGAGCTGTCGGCGCGCACGTCGATGATGACGGGGGCCGCGCCTGATTCGATGAGTGCGTGCAGCTCATCGGGCGAAATGCGCGCCATCTCCAGCATCTTGCGAAAGCGCCAGCGCTGCAGCCAGCGCGCTGCCACATACACCGCTGCAAGCAACGCGATCAGCAGTACGGCACGCGTGCCGAGCTGGTCGAGCTGGCGCAGCGCCTGGTCGATGCTGTCATGCGCCACGCGGCCCAGCATCAGCCAGAGCGTTGCCCAAGCTGCCGAGCCCACGAGGTTGTACAGCGCAAACGTGCTGAACGGTGTGCGCATTGTGCCCAGCAGCGCAGACGACACCGTCGACAAACCCGGAACGAACTTCGCAATGAGTAGCATCGGCGCGCCCCAGCGCTCGAACTGCGTGCGCGTGCGTCGCACGCAGGAATCGGGCGACAGCGATACGCGGCACAGCAATGCCATGACGTGCCGGCCATAGCGCTTGCCTGCGAAGTACCATAGGCCGTCGCCCAGGAGTGCGCCTGACACGGCGGCGGGCGCCAGCTCCATCAGGTAGAGCGGTCCATTGAACGTGAGCGCGCCGGCCACCAGCAGCGTCGGCACGGCCGGCAGCGGTGCACCGGCTTGCGTCAGCAGCACATTGAGGAACACGGCAAACGCGCCGTATTCGGCGATCAGGGGAAACAGGTCATGCATGGCAGGAGGGGCGCGGCGGGGGGGGCGAAAGCGTCCGCCAAGTTACCGCATTCCGGCGCCGCCCGATAGCCATGTCACCGGAATGCGCTCGGTGATATGGGGTTCGTGTGGAATTGGCGTGACAATGAACGCTTCATACCGCTTCTGAATCCTGTCGCCATGTCTTCTGCAATGCCCATCGACGCTGCCCCTTCCGTGCATGAATCTGGTGCCATCGCCATTCGTCCGGCTACCGTGGCGGATTTGCCGACCATCGTCGGCATCTACGCACATCACGTGCAGACCGGCACCGCCAGCTTTGAGATCGACGCCCCCGATCTGGCCGAGATGACGCGCCGCTTTCACGTACTGCAGGATGCCGGCATGCCCTACGTTGTGGCCGAAGCCGGCGGTGCGCTGCTCGGCTACGCGTATGCCGGCCCGCATCGTGCTCGGCCCGCATATCGCCATACGGTGGAAGACTCCATCTATCTTGACACTGCAGCGCAAGGGCGGGGCGTTGGGACGTTGCTGCTGGAGGCGCTCATCCGGGAATGCCAGACGCGCGGTTTCAAGCAGATGGTGGCGGTGGTGGGCGGCGGCCGCGAAAACCCGGGATCAGCCAAGTTGCACGCGCGCTGCGGGTTTCGGGAAGTGGGCGTGCTGGAGGCGGTGGGCTACAAGTTTGGACGCTGGCTGGATTGTTTGCTGATGCAGAGAGTCTTGTGAGGTGAGGGCGCTAGCTGAACCAATCAAAGAGGTTCAGCGAAAAACCAAAGTAGTCGAGAAGGCCAGCGTTGACTCCTCCGGAACGCATCACAGTTTTGAGCCCAATTCAGAGGCTATTGGTCACTGCGCTCAATCGATGATGTCGGCGCAGGCGTCAGTGGGCGCGGCCGCCACATGCCCGACCAGCGGCACCATCTTCAGGCCCGCAGATGCCACGCGGCACGGCGCGGCCACTACGCCGCAGCCCGAAAGGAGAGCAACACCAAGCAAGGACACAGCGAGCAGAAGGCGTTTCATCGTGGGTGGGTTTGAAAGCGAATGCCGGGCAGTGTGACACAGAGTCATTCGCCAACCTGTGCGCGTTTGTATCGGGAAATGACAATCTGTGCGGGTCTCAAAACCATGATGCGATGCATCAGAGCGCAACAATAAAATCCGTTCGAAAGCCGTACAACGCTGACTTTGGGTGAAAAAGTCACATTCTTTGTTTGCGCAAATTTTCCTGCCAGCCTTTTCTCCAGGCCGCAAAGCCACTGTTGATGCGGGTTTTCCCGTAATTTCACATATCGCAACAATAAATTGTCTGTCGCGACATTTATTGTCTGAACAGCCTCGCCTACGATGACTCCATCGAATGCGGCGCCGCAGCGAAAAAGAAGATCCAGGAAATGCCCGGATCACCTGCCTGACGCGCTGCGCCCATCTGGAGAAGACATCATGAAAGCCCAACGCACCCTGATCGCTGCCTTGATCGCCCTGGCAAGCGTGCCGGCACTGGCCGCAGCCAAGTTTGACGTGTACACGCAAGGTGCTGCGCAAATCAGCCAACGCTTCGACGTGTACTCGGACGGCGCCAAGGCTGGCGACAAGTTCGACCCGTACACCC
>NZ_JFZG01000011.1 GCF_000607165.1 Ralstonia pickettii
AAGGCGCCAAGGCCGGCAGCAAGTTTGATCCGTACACCGAAGGCGCGCTGGCCCGTGCCGGCAAGTTCGATACCTACACCGAAGGCGCCAAGGCTGGCAGCAAGTTCGACCCGTACACCGAAGGCGCCGTGGCCTGAGCCTGGTTCCTCCCGCAAAGACGCCCGCACACTGCGGGCGTTTTTGTTTGTGTCACCGGGAAGCGCGATGATTGCGAACCGAGTTGCCATTGCGGCGTCTCACTGTCATCGCAACCAGGAAGCCATGATGATTCGTTTCCGTCGTCCGCCCCGCTCCCTTCTGTGCTTTACGCTGGCCGCGGTCGCCATGCTGGCCGGCTGTGCGACCGTAACGCCGGGCCCATTCCAGATCACTGTGCGCGATGCCGACGACACGGTGTTGGAGCAATTCCAGTTCCAGGCCGGCTCGCAGGGGTCGCTGGAGACCGCCATGATCGGCATGTGCCGCGTGTATCCGGAAGCCACCGTCATCGCAGAGCAGCTCTCAACGCACGAGCGCCTGCAGGAACGCTGCAAGCGTTCGTTTGCTTCAATGCTCTCGCCGTCCTGATGCTGCGCTGAAGCGGCTACCATGTCGCCTCATCGGCTGGCGTTGCCGGCCTTGTGTGAACAATCCCGAGCACGCACCTGAGGCGCATGTGAACCCGCAAGACAAGTCCTCCGAGATTTCCCAGGTTTCCCGCTTTGCGGCGACACGGCCGCGCCTGCTGTCTGCGTTTGCGCTGGGCGCCGTTGCGGTCGCTGTTGTGCCAGCGCACGGGTGGCTTGCGCGCCTGTTGCTCGGCTGGGACATCGCCGTGTGGGCGTACCTCCTCCTGATCACGGTGATGATGCTGCGCGCAGACCCACACCGCATCCGCGCCGTCGCCCGCCGTGAAGACGAGCGTACCTCGGCCGTGCTGGCGGTGGTCTGCCTCGGTGTGGTGGCCAGCATGGTGGCCATTGCGTTTGAACTCGCGACAGCCAAGTCGGCGGGGCATGCGCAGACGTCGCACTACGTGTTCACCGGTATCACGGTGCTGGGCGCGTGGCTCATGGTGCCGATGATGTTCACGGTGCACTACGCGCATCTGTATTACCGTGCGCCCCACGAGCCGCCGCTGCAGTTTCCCGACGAGCAGCTTGACCCCGATTACTGGGATTTCCTCTACTTCTCCTTTACGATCGCGGTCGCCAGTCAGACGGCCGATATCGGCATTCGCTCGCGTGCAATGCGGCGAGCGGTGCTGGGGCAATCGCTGCTGTCGTTCTTCTTCAATACGAGCATCCTCGCGCTCTCCATCAACATTGCTGCCGGCCTGTTTTCATGACGATGCTGCCTCCCGAGCTTTCTCCCAGCGCACCCACTCGCTCCATCAACGCCATCAGCTACGTGCTGGTGGCGGCCATGATTGCGGCAGTGCTGTGGCTGCATCTGTTGCCGGCCGCGATTGCCGGCTTCCTCGTCTATGCGTTGGCGCGCAAGCTGGAGGCGCGCTTGCGCGAGCGCAGCAGGCTGTCGCAGCGCGCGAAGGCGACTGCGGTGATCTGCGTGTCCGTGATCGCCGCGCTCATTCTTGCAGGGCTTGGCATCGGGATCGGCCGCCTGGTGGAGCACGGGCATGGGCTCGAAGGCATGCTCACGCGCATTGCCGACGTGCTCGACAACGTGCGGGAATCGTTGCCGGCGGCGGTGGTCGCTTACGTTCCGCAGTCGGTGACTGAGCTGCGCGTCCAGCTCGTGCAGATGATCAAGGAGCACGGCCATCAGGTGTCGACCCTCGGTATCGACGGGTTGCGTGCCAGCGCACTGATGCTGGTCGGGCTGATCCTGGGGACGATGGTGGCGTGGTCGGACACGCTTGATCCCGAGCACCACAAGCCGCTGGCCGCAGCACTGGTGAACCGGCTGAGCCGGCTGACCGACGCATTCGAGGCGGTGGTCTTTGCGCAGGTGAAGATCTCCGCGCTCAACACGGCGCTCGCCGCCATCTACCTGTTGGGCGCGCTGCCGCTGTTCGGTCAGCACGTGCCGTATTCCAAATCGCTGATCCTGCTGACCTTCGTGGCGGGGCTGATTCCGGTGGCGGGCAACCTCATCTCGAACACGGCCATCGTGGTGATGAGCGTGACCGCCTCATTGGAGCTGGCGGTGGCGTCGCTCATCTTTCTGGTGGTGGTGCACAAGCTGGAGTACTTCGTGAACGCGCGCATCATCGGCAGCCGCATCGATGCGCGCGCGTGGGAACTCATCCTCGCGCTGATCGTGATGGAGGCGCTGTTTGGCGTGGGCGGCGTGATTGCCGCGCCGGTGGTCTACGCCTATATGAAGCGTGAGTTGACGGACGCCGGGCTGATCGGCTGAGACGTTTCTCGCATTGATGTGCTGGGTGACCCGCCAGCGCCCCCGCGCTGACGGCATCGGCAGAAAAGAGCGCGCCCTACGGGACGAGGGGCGCGCAATAACTCGCTGACCGAGAGACGTCAGCGAGCCGAGGGTCGGTACACGGGGACGAAGCGGGCGGCGGGCGCGTGGCGTTGCCGGTGACATCCACGGCTTCGGACGTGACGAAGCAGCAGACGACCCGGTCGTCGAGCAAGGCCTGATAAAAAAGGTCTCCCATCGCGCGGCATAGCGTTCCCGTTAGCAGGATCATCATGGCTCCCCTCCCGTGTTGGCCGGTGTGCAGCATCGTGGACGCTGGTCATCGGTTCAGTTTGCGGATCGTTGTGCGTGTGAAGTTGCTCACGCAGCGGGTTCCGTCAGGCTGTCGGCACTGGCGCCTTGCGCTTGCTTCCGGCGTCGTGTTGCAGTCCATGCTGGCGAGTATAGAAAGCGTCTCCTGAGCGGCCATGCTCCGAACGGAGTAGCCCCGCGCGCGAAAATGGCTAACACGTTAGCTGCCTGCCAGGGCAAGCTGGACAAGGGTTTGCGGGAAGAAGGCCGGTGTTTTGGTGGAAATGGCGCCGCGCGGGCTGACGCTTTTGCCCCGACAGCAAATTGTCTGGTTTGCGTTAATCGTTGTCGAATTTGCGGTAACACGCCTGCACCGTTTAGGCGCAAGATTGAGCGCTTCCTCGCCTCATCCTCGTTACCTCAAACCATCATGCAAACCACCGCAAACGGCACGGCCGCTGCATCGGCAGCCCCCGCCGCGCAGGCCGACAAGACCGGCTTTGGCGTGATTGGCGCCATCAGCTTCGCGCACTTCCTCAACGACATGATGCAGTCGTTGATCCTGGCGATCTATCCGCTGCTCAAGGGCAACTTCCACCTCGATTTCTCGCAGATCGGGCTGATCACGCTCACGTACCAGATCACGGCGTCGCTGCTGCAGCCGATGGTCGGGCTGTATACCGACAAGCATCCGAAGCCGTATTCGCTGTCGGTGGGCATGGGCTTCACGCTGGTGGGGCTGGTGCTGCTGTCGGTGGCGCCCAACTTTGGCACCGTGCTGCTGGCGGCGGCGCTGGTGGGCACGGGCTCGTCGATCTTCCATCCGGAATCGTCGCGCGTGGCGCGTATGGCGTCGGGCGGCCGGCATGGGCTGGCGCAGTCGCTGTTCCAGGTGGGCGGCAATGTGGGCAGCGCGATGGGTCCGCTGCTCGCGGCAATCATCATCATGCCGTATGGGCAGCACAGCCTGGCGTGGTTCTCGATCGCGGCCCTGATCGCCATCTTCGTGCTTTATCACGTAGGCGGCTGGTACAAGCGTGAACGTGCCGCAGGCCATGGCCGCAAGGCGGGCGGCCGGGCGCATGCCGCGGTCAGGCTGCCGGGCAAGCAGGTGGCGTTTGCGATGACGCTGCTGGTCGTGCTGCTGTTCTCCAAGTACTTCTATCTGGCGAGCCTGAACAGCTATTACACGTTTTTCCTGATCACCAAGTTCCACCTGTCGGCGCAGACGTCGCAGCTGTTCCTCTTCCTCTTCCTGTTCTCGGTGGCGGTCGGCACGATCGTGGGCGGGCCGATTGGTGATCGGGTGGGCCGCAAGGTCGTGATCTGGGTGTCGATCCTGGGCGTGGCGCCGTTCACGCTGCTGCTGCCGTACGCCAACCTGTTCTGGACCGCCGTGCTGACGGTGATCATCGGGCTGGTGCTGGCCTCGGCGTTCTCGGCCATCCTCGTGTATGCGCAGGAGCTGATTCCCGGCAAGGTCGGGATGGTGTCGGGCCTGTTCTTCGGATTCGCGTTCGGGCTGGGCGGCATTGGCGCCGCGGTGCTCGGCAAGCTGGCTGACGCAACCGACATCTACAACGTCTATCACCTCTGCTCGTTCCTGCCGCTCATCGGCCTGCTGACGGTGTTCCTGCCGGATATCGAGCGCAAGCGCCAGCAGGCGGCGTAACGCGCCGCATACGGCATACAGACACAGCGCGGCGGACGTCCCCTCCAGGACGCTCCGCCGCTTTGCTTTGGGCGTTACTTCTCGATGGCGTGGGTCTGGCCAGGCCACACGCCGGTCATCTCGATCTCGCGCCGGCCGGTCAGCCATTGGCCTAGCGGGCTGGACCAGTTGAACGAGTAGTTGTCGCTGTTCACCACGCCCTGGAACTTCACGTCCACCTGGATATTGGTGGCGTTGAGCGGGATGTTCGCGACCGTCTTGGAGATGCCGCCGCTGAGCGAGAACTCGTCGCTGCGCGGGCCTTGCGGCGTGTTGTAGCGCAGCTTGATGTGCGTGACGTAGGTGCAGCCCGGCTTGTTGTTGAAGTAGATCTCGAAGCCGCCCAGGCGCGTGATCCAGTTCGGGATCAGCAGGTTGCCGTCGAACGAAGCAAACGTGTAGGCCACCGGAATGGGCGCCGGCGCCTGCTTGCCCGGCTCGAACGGCCACAGGTGCTGATCGACGCTCTTGGTCTGGTTGACCGACACGAACGACCCCTTGCCCGTCGCGCTGCCGAGCATGTCATGCACGGCACCCGCCGAGCCCGTGATCGAGAACGACGAGTTGTTGTCTTGCGAACCCACGTTCAGCCCGCTGTTGGCCAGGATCACGCTGGTCACCACGCCGAAGCCCTGCGCGATGTTGCCGCCCGAGCCCATGCTGACCGACTGCGCCTGCTCGGCCAGCCACTTGATTGTCTCGGGTCGCGTGAGCTGCGTCAGGTCGTTGATGTACGACTCCGAGGCAATGCCGAATTCCGAGGCGATCGACCCGACCGACGAGAACTCCCATTTCACTTCCACGCCCGCGTTGATCTTGGTGCCGCTTTCAGGATCGGTGGCCGAGCCATCGAGCTTGACGTTGGTCTCCGTGCGGTGGACGTTGTTGGTCGACAGCTTCCATTGATTGGGGACGGTGCGCGTGTTGACTGCCACGCCCGGCGTTTCCGGCTTGACGGGTGTGAAGTCGCCGGTGTCGGGCGACACAAAACCGACGGCGCCGGGTCTGATGGTGGGGGCGAGCGTCCAGTTGCCCCAGTAAGCCGCGCGGCCATTGCGGATGAGGTCAGTGAAGGCGCGATTCCATTGCATGGTTGCACTCCAGGTGTGAGGTTGTGCTGCGAGTCAGCGGGGTTGCGCGATGGCCTCCATCGCCGCGTGGCGACGGGCAGGGCGCGAGGGCACTGTCTCAAACAGGCTGGCGCCTGTTAATGCAGCAGAAGACCTGGGGCAGATGGCATGGGCGCAGGCACGGGCAGGCCGCTCTGTCTGAAATCACGCAAGCCGCGCGAGCCCTAGCGCCAATCCCAACCCGATCAGGATCACGCCGATCACGCGGTCCACGATGCGTTGCCGTGCCAGCAGCGAACGTCGCAACGCACCTGACGCAAACACCGCCGCCACCAACGCAAACCACACCGCGTGCGCCGCCGACATGAACACGCCATAGCCGAACTGCGCGGCCAGCGGTGTGCCCGCGTGAACAACCTGCGTGTACGTGCTGACCACGAACAGCGTCGTTTTTGGATTGAGCGCATTGGTGAGAAATCCCATGCGCAGCGCGGCGAGGGTCGATAGCGTCGGCGTGCTGGTGCCGTGGGCGGTTGCCTCACCGTTGGGCAATGCCTTGGCCGACAGCGTCTTCCAGCCAATCCACACCAGGTACGCCGCGCCCACCAGCTTGATGCCCTGCAGAAGCGCCGGAGCATGCGCAATCAGCAGCCCCACGCCAAACATCGTGTAGAACACGTGCACCTGTACGCCCAGCGCAATGCCCAACGCGCAGAGCACGCCGGCGCGCCGCCCATGCAGCAGGCTGTTGCGCGTGACCATGGCAAAGTCCGCGCCTGGACTGATGACGGCCAGGATAGTGATGACGGCAACAGCAAGGAGTTCGGTCATGTCAGGTGCGCAGTCGCAAAGTGAGGAAGCGCCGATTCTGGATGGGTCCGTCATCGCTGAAAATCGATTTATGATGCCGTTTTTCGGTGAGAAAATCTGACAGATGACCCTGCCTCCGCTGAACACCCTGCGTGTGTTTGAAGCTGCCGCCCGGCATGGCAGCTTCGTGCGCGCGGCGCAAGAGTTGCACGTTACGCATGGCGCTGTGAGCCGACAGATACGGCAGCTGGAGGCGTCGTTAGGGGTAGCTTTGTTTGAGCGGCGCAACCGCGCGGTCTTCTTGACGCCTGCGGGCGAGCAGTTGCATGCGGCTAGCACTGATGCGTTCGCGATTCTCACAGATAGCATCGACCGTATTGCCCGTCGGGCCACATCTTCAGCGCTGGTGGTGTCGTGTGAGCCGACGCTGGCGATGCGGTGGCTGATCCCGCGGCTGTCGCGTTTTCAAGCGCGGCATCCGGCCATCCAGGTGCATCTGTTTGCGGCGGGTGGCCCCATCGATTTCGCACGCACAGGTGTGGACGTCGCACTACGCCGCGATGACTTTGCATGGCCCGCACACGTGCATGCGGCGCCCATCTGCGATGAGTGGATCGGCCCGGTGCACGCCCCGCAAGCGGATATCGCCGTGCGCCGACGGCTGCTGCACACGGCCACGCGCCCCGATGCATGGCAGGCATGGTGGCGGGCCAGCGGCATGGTGCGGCCGCGTGGTCGGTTGCCCGAGGCGCGCTACGAACATTTCTATCTGAGCTTGCAGGCAGCCCTGGCGGGGCAGGGCACGGCCATCGCATCAAAGCTGATGGCCGGTGATGACCTGAAAGATGGGCGGCTGATCGCGCCCGAAGGGTTCCGGCGTGACGGCTCGGGCTATTACCTGCTGGCCGATGCGCCTATTGCTGACGACAGCGCGGCCGGCGCGTGGCTCGCCTGGTTGCGTGAAGAGACGGCCGCCACGCTCGCGGATTAACGCACGGCGGCTTACGCCGCTGCGTGCCCGCCGCCCAGGATGCCGCGAATAGCGGCCAGATATGCCTCGCCAACGGCCCGGTTGAGCGGTCGCGCGCGCGGTGTCGCCCGCTTGCGCGGCGGCGGCGTCAGGCCCAGCGTGCGGCAGACTTCCGACGCATATGGCTGCCCGCGGCCGTCCATGCGCAACACGACTTCGTTCAGCGCCTGTTCACCCAGGCGCTCGCGCAGCCAGAGCACCGTCTGGCGGTCGTACTCGTTTTCGATGCGGATCAGGTCGTCCATGGCAAGTGCTGTATAAATTTACAGTTACTGTAAATATATACAGGTATCCACAGATTTCAAGGACGATGTTGCGGGCGCGCTGCATCACCGCGACGGGCGCCTCAGTCGACCCGGTACACGCCGTATTCGTCCACCTGCACCCGCCCATCAGTCTGCAGTTCGGCCAGGTGCTGCGAAATCGTGTGGGTTTCCGCGCTGACGACCCACAACGTCTCGTAGCCCGGGGGATACAGCAGGCGTTGCTCCACCAATTGCGCGAGTGTCTTGGGGGATTCGCGCAGCATGGCCAGCAGGCGCTGTTCGCGTTCATCGAGCTTGGCCGTATACGCCGCCAGGTCGCGCAGAAAGTGCTCGCGGTCGGTGTAGACGCCGCGATGGTGCGACGTGACCCACACCTTGGCCGGAATGTCTGGCAGGCGCGCCAAACTGCGGCGGAAATCACGCAGGCTTGAGCAGGCGTCGCCGTAGTAGGGGCCGAAGCCGGTCAGGTCGATATCGCCGATGAACGCCACGCCTTCGGGCTCGACCAGCAGAACGGTGTGGCCGGCGGTGTGCCCCGGCATGTGAAACGCGCGGACGTGCGTATCGCCCAGGTCCCACTGCGCGCCGTCTTCATAGCCCAGCGCATCGGGGCGGGGGGCATAAAAGAACTCGCGCTGCAGTTTCTCCAGCATGGCCGGGGCGGTTGCCTCGTCCAGGCCGTACGTGGTGACCATGCCGTCCCAGCTGCGGGCGGCGGCCAGATCGGCTTCATGCACGTACACCGTCGCGCGGGGCAGCCGGTGCAGACCCGCCATGTGGTCTTCATGCACGTGGCCCATCACCACCAGCTCGGTCGCGTCGAATTCGGGGCCGATGTGGTTGGAGACGAGCGGTGTGTCGAACGCGGCCAGCGTGTCGGAGCCGCGGATGACGACCTGGTTGCCGTCGGGATATTTCCCGCTTTTCTCGCCAAAGAACACCGACACGCGGCCGAAGTCGGCGCGCGCCGTGGTTGCGCGGGGCAGGGTCGCCATCTCGCTTGCTCCGTGTGGCTCGGCCGGTGTCAGACCGTCATGCCGCCATCAACGACGATGCACTCGCCGTTGGTGTAGCTCGCTGCATCCGACACGAGGTAAAGCACCGTGCCGGCCATCTCGCGCGGCTCAGCGTGGCGGCGCATCGGAATCTCGCTGATCCACCGGTCATACGTGGCCTTGTCTTCAAACAGGGCACCCGCGAACTTGGTCTTCGTCAGGCCCGGCAGCAGCGCGTTGACGCGAATGCCGAACGGCCCGCATTCCTTGGCGAAGGCGCGCGTCATGTGGGCCACGGCGGCCTTGGTGATGGAGTAGATGCCCTGCTTGTCGCCCGGGTGCAGCGCATTGACCGACGCGGTATTGACGATCGCGCCGCCGCCCTGCGCCTTCATCATCTTGCCGGCTTCGACCGACATGAAGAAGTAGCCGCGGATGTTCACCTCCACGGTCTTCTCATAGGCCGCCAGATCCGTGTCGAGGATGTGGCCGAAGTGCGGGTTGGCCGCCGCGTTGTTGATGAGGATGTCGAGCCGGCCGTGCTTGCGGCGGATGGTGTCGAACGCCGCCGCAATGTCTTCCATGCGGCCGACGTGGCAGGCGAGGGCTTCTGCTTTGCCGCCGGCTTCGCGGATGCGTTCTGCCACGACTTCGCAGTCGGCCAGCTTGCGGCTCGACACGATCACGTGCGCGCCTTGTTCTGCAAGCAGCTTGGCAATCTCTTCGCCAATGCCGCGGCTGGCGCCGGTGACCAGGGCGATCTTTCCGGTCAGGTCGAACAGGTTCGTGCTCATGGTGTGCTCCTCCAATGGTTGTGTGTTGTGGGCGTTCGCCTGGGCGATCAGCCGTATGTCTGGAATGCGCGTCGCGCCGGGTCGTCCAGATGCGGTACGCCGTTGAGGGTGGCCAACTGGAACGATTCGGCGTTGAAGAAATACTGCGAGACGCTGCTGTTGCGGATCTGCAGGTTCAGCGCAATGGCGCTGGTGGGCGGTGCGGCCAGCACCTGCTGCGCGGTCACCGCAATGGGGCCGCCGGAACTGATCGCCAGCACACGCTGCCCGCCGCCGGCCTGGATGGCCGCGCGCGCATCGGCCACGCGCTGCTGGAAGGCGGCCCAGGTCTCTGGCAGCGGCCCGCGAATCTTGTCGTCCGACCACAGATGCAGCACCTGCTTGAGCGCCCGGTAGTGATCGCGCATCGAGCCCGACGCCAACTCTGTCAGCTCCGGAAAATCTTCGCCGAGCGCGGCAAAGAGCCCCTGGAAGTCGTATTCATTCAGCCCGGCGTGCTGCTCATACGTTGTGCCCGACATGCCCATGCCCCGCAGGATGCCGCCGACGGTCTGCTCATGGCGGCGCAATGTGCCGCAGATGACGCGATCAAAAACGATGTCCTGCCGCGCGAAATATTCGCCGAGCCAGACGCTCTGCTGCTCGCCGCGTTCGGAGAGCCGATCGTAATCTGCCGCGCCAAACGAGGCTTGTCCGTGCCGTACGAGATAAAGCTCTGCCATCGTCTGCTCGCCAAATCAAAGGGGGATCAGATTAGCGGGGCGTGCATTATTTGTGAAATTTATTCTTTGAATGACCGGTAATGCATGCAATGAATAGTTGGGCCGGTGCTTGATCGCGCCTCCCGGCGCCACTGCATGACTCGTCTGCCAGGACAAGCTGCGGGTGACACCCGTGCGCCTCGCGCAACATCGCTGCCCCCGCAAGCACCGATCTTGTGTGTAATGGCCGTTTTGCCACTCCGCTACAAAGGTCCCGTATGAAACCATCCCGCCTTGCCGTTGCTGCGCTGCTGCTGTGTGCCTCAGGTTTGTCCTCCGCTGCCGATGCCAATCCCAAGGTGCTGTCCGCCGCAGAGGGTTACCGTGGCGACGCACTGCACCTGCTTGAGCGCTTGGTGAATATCGATTCGGGAACGGGCAACGAGGCGGGGCTCAGCCAGATGGGCAGCATCGTCACCGATGAACTGCGCAAGGCCGGCGCCCAGGTGGAAACGGTGCCCGCCGCGCCGGCAGTGGGCAACAACATCCTCGCTACCTGGAAGGGCACTGGGAAGACGCGCATTCTGCTGATGGCCCACATGGACACCGTCTTCAAAGACGGCACGGCTCGCGCCAAGCCGTTCGCCATCAAGGACAAGCGCGCCTACGGCCCCGGCGTGATGGACGACAAGGGCGGCGTGGTGGCGGGTTTGTACGCGATGAAGATTCTGCAGCAGCTCGACTTCAGGCAGTACGGGCAAGTCACGCTGCTGCTCAACACCAACGAGGAAACCGGCTCAAAGGGCACGCGCGCGTTGATCGAGCGCGAGGCCAAACAGCATGACGTGACGCTCAACCTGGAGCCTGGCCGGCCCGCCGATGGGCTGGTCGTGTGGCGCAAGGGCAGCGGCACGGCGGAGATCGACATCAAAGGCAAGGCCGCGCACGCCGGTGTGGCACCCGAGTCGGGTCGCAACGCCGCCAACGAATTGGCGCACCAGGTGTTGCAGCTCGGCAAGCTGGGCGACAGCGCCAAGCAGACGACCTTCAACGTGACCGTGCTCAAGGCGGGCGACGCAACCAACGTCATTCCCGACCATGCAACGGCCTATGCAGACGTGCGCGTGGCCGTGCCGGAGGAGTTCGACCGCGTGGAACGCGACATGACGCGCGTGTCGGCCAACAAGCTGATCGCCGATACGGAAGTGAAGACCTCGCTGGTGCGCGGCTTCCCCCCGATGCCGCGCAATGCCGCGTCGGACCAGCTCGCCGCCAAGGCGCAAGCCATCTACGGTGAGATCGGGCGCAAGCTGACGCTTGAAGGCAGCGGCGGCGCGGCCGATTCCAGCCTGTCGGCCGGTGTCGGCACGCCCACGCTCGATGGCTTCGGCATCGTTGGCGGCGGCATCCACACGCCGGAGGAATACGCAGAAGTAGAGAGCGTCGTGCCGCGCCTCTATCTGCTGTCGCGCATGATCATGGAGCTTGCCGCGAGCAAGTAAGCTCCACGCCGGCGGTACGCAACAAAGGGTGGGTGACAGAGCGGTGCTGTCACCCGTTTTGTTTTGCTGGCAGTGCCAGTGCTGGGCGCGGAGTTGGGGCGGCGTCTGCGCATGTGCGCGCGGCAGCGCAAGGCCACACTAGATGTAAACGACCACATCCCGCGCCCCGCCTTGCCCGGCCGATGTGCTATCGTCGCCGCCACGAAAAATTAACAAATTCCGGGTATGCACGACGTCGTCATCAGCGGCACGGGCCTGTGGGTCGCGCCCGAGGTCATCACCAACGAGGAGCTGGTCGCCTCCTACAACGCTTACGCGCAGCTCTACAACGCGCAGCACGCCACGGCGATTGCCGCAGGCGAGCTGACGGCGTTGGCGGAGTCGTCGGCGGAGTTCATCGAGAAGGCTTCGGGTATTCGCCAGCGCTACGTGATCGACAAGGCCGGCGTGCTGGACCCGACGCGTATGCGCCCGCATCTGACGCGGCGCCCCGATGATGCGCTGTCGCTGCAAGCCGAGATTGGCGTGGCGGCCGCGCGCGATGCATTGGCCGCTGCCGGCCGCGATGCCGCCGACGTCGACATGCTGCTGTGCGCGACGTCCAACTTCCAGCGTCCGTATCCGGCACTGGGCGTAGAGATTCAGAACGGCATTGGCGCGGGCGGCTACGCGTTCGACATGAACGTCGCGTGCTCGTCAGCCACATTCGGGCTGGAACAGGCCATCAATGCCGTGCGCAGCGGCACGGCGCGCGCCGCGCTGGTGGTGAGCCCGGAAATCACCTCCGGCCACCTCGATTGGAAAGACCGCGACTGCCACTTCATCTTCGGTGACGTGTGCACCGCCGTGTTGGTCGAACGGGCAGAAGACACGCGCTCCGCCGATGCCTGGCGCGTGCTCGGCACCAAATGCGCGACGAGCTTTTCCAACAACATCCGCAACAACGCCGGCTATCTCTCGCGCAGCGAAGACCGCAACCCGGAGGACCGCGATCAGCTCTTCCGCCAGGAAGGCCGCAAGGTCTTCAAGGAAGTCTGCCCGATGGCCGCCGAACACATTGCTGGCCATCTGCAGCAACTGGGCCATGTCCCGGCCGACGTGCGCCGCTTCTGGCTGCATCAAGCCAACCTGGCGATGAATCAGCTGATCGGCAAGCGCCTGCTTGGGCACGATGCGTCGGCGGACGAGGCGCCGGTCATCCTGGATGAGTTTGCCAACACCGCATCAGCGGGTTCCATCATCGCGTTCCACCGTCATCGTGCCGACCTGAAGTCCGGCGACCTGGGCATGATCTGCTCGTTTGGTGCGGGCTATTCGATCGGCAGCGTGGCGGTACAGAAGCAGTAATCGACTGGCGTCGACATCAACCGGCGGGCGACACTCAGGTTTGACCGGGTAGCGTCGCCCCGAAAAAATCCAGCGCCCGGTGCACGGCTTGGGCATGCACCGCATCACGATCCACGCCGGGGTTGTCGTTGCACAGCAGCGGCACATGGGCGGCACCGCCGGGCAGGCAGGTATCCATGAACGTGTAATGCGACGCGCCTGGCACCAGCAGCAGATCCGCCTTGGGCAGCAGTTTGGCGACACGGCGCACGTTGGTGTCGATGGGCACGGTGGTATCCGCATCTCCGGCCATCAGAGAGACCGGGATGGTGATGTTGCCGAGCGACGTGGCATCCATCGCCATGCCGATTGCAGGCGCCATCGCAAAGACGGCCTTGATGCGTGCATCGCGATAGGACGCACCGGAGCGGGCGAGCGATGCTTCCGTTTGCGGTGTCCTTGTTGTGTCAGCTGTGGGGTTGACCTGCGCACGGGCCATCTCTGGCGGATGGCAAATCGCATCGGCCTGCGGCGAGCCGCAGAACGCCATGAATGCCGGGACATCCGTGCGCGCGCCGGCCAGCTCCAGCACCGTATACCCGCCCAACGAAAAGCCCACTGCGCCGATGCGCGTGCGGTCGACATGCGCGCCCAATACGGGATCGGCGAGAACGCCATCCAGTACTTCACTCACATCGGTGGCGCGCTCCCACCACAGCATGAAGCCGTCGTGCGTGAGCGGTTCCAGCGCCGTGTTGCCCGGGTGGTTCACGCCCGCGACGATGTAGCCGTTCGCTGCCAGCGCAGCGGCCATCCAATCGAGGCTTCCGGCCGTGCCGCCAGTGCCGTGTGAAAGCACCAGCAGCGGATATTGCGCATGCGTTGACGCGACCGGCGCTTCGCCCGCAGAGGGTTGCATGCGGAACGGCGACCGGCCTAGTGCATCGATGTTGTGCGAAACCTCCGGCACAGAAACGTCCGCCGGATACCAGACGTTGGTGATGAGCGCGTGCGTGAGCGCCCCGCGCCAGTGGCGTTCAGCCTGAGGGTGGAACGCGCGGGTGGTTTCGCCCACGTGATAAGGCGTAGCGGACGCGTCTGCCGAACCGGCATAAGCTGCGCCCATGACGAAGGCCGCCAGCGCGGCGACAAGGCAACGATGCAGCATCTTTACTCCTTGCGGATGGGGATCATCAGATCGGTCACGCAGGCGCGCGGCGGGTGGTGCCGCCCTGGGCTGCGATACAACTCAAGCGCCGGCCGGTCGTCCGGATCGAAGCCGTAGCTTGGGAGGCAGCCGCCGTAGAGCGCCTGCATGGTGGGCGCGATCAGCGCGTAAGGGCCGATCAGCCGGTGGCAAGCGTAGAGGCCGCCTTCGATGCGCATCGGCAGCAAGCGGCCGGTCATGGCGCGCGGCGCATCGAGGATGACGCCCGCGAAGTACTCGAACGAGCCGGGCGTTTCCGGATCGCCATAGCAGACGCCAATGCGGTCGGGCGCATCCGCCGATTCCATATCGATGCCGAGCAGTTGCCGCAGCATGACGAACGTCTGACGGATGGTTGCGACGGGGCCGTCGTGGCGCAGGCAGAGTGCGTGCAGAGGCGGCTGCTCGATCAGTTCGATGGGCGGCAGGTCTGCGGTATCTGCGCTGCGCACATTCAACGCCTGCTGCCGGCTCTGGAACGCGCGCGGGCTTACGCCGGTGAATTCGCGAAAGGCACGGGCGAATGCCTGCGGGCTGCCATAGCCGACATTCAGGGCGACATCGGTGACGGAATCTTCTGCGCCGCTCAAACGCCGCGCGGCCTGCGCCAGCCGCATGCGCTGGACGGTTTCGAACACGCCTTCACCAGTGAGCGCCCGGTAGATGCGATGAAAGTGAAACGGCGACAGGTGCGCCACCGCCGCCAGGCTCTGCACCGTGTGCGGGGCGGCTGGGTCGGCCAGGATCGCTTCGATCACGCGGGCGATGCGGCGGTGGTAGTCGTGTTCAGTGCGCGGCTTCATGCGGCAAAGCATAGTCGCCCGGCACGCTTCGCGCGGTGCAGCGATTGCGCAAATGTGCGCGTATGGCTATCGCGCGGCCGTGGCCCGCAGGGCGGATGCGAACGTGCGCAGCGCCTTCTTCGCCACAGGATCGGTCAAGCGGGAATGCAGCACCACGCTGCGCGATGGGAGCCGAGGCAGGCCGAGCGCTTCGCCCATGTCCACCGTGCCCGGTGGCGCAACGCGGCGGCTGAGCGCCGCCACGGCCAACCCCGCTGCCACGGCTGCCCCGATGGTGGCCACGCCGCCGCCCACAAACACCTCCTGCCAGGCAATGCCCGCAGCTTCCAGCGTGGCGACTGCCATCTGCCGTATGCGGCACGTGTCAGCTTGATTCGCCAGGCGAATGGGCTCGCCGGCACGGTGCTCGAAGTCGGGCGCGGCCAGCCAGCCGAACGGTTCTTCCATGAGGACGTCGCCGTCGGTGCGGCGGTTGTCGTGGCGCAGCACGATGGCCGCATCCAACGCGCCGCTCTCGAAAATCTCGAGGATCTCCCACGAACTGGCGATACGGATCTCCAGCGTCAACGCGGGTTCGGCCAGGCCCATCTGGCGCAGCAGGCGTGGCAGCTCGGCCCCAACAATGTGATGGCTGATCCCGACCGACAGCCGTCGCCGTTCCAGGCCAAACGCGCCGATCGCGCCGTCGTGCGCGGCCACCAGCTCGCGCGCCGCTGCCAGAAAGGCTGCGCCATCCTGCGACAGCCGCACGAGGCGCGGCGTGCGTTCCAGAAGCCGGCGGCCGAGTGCATCTTCCAGCCGTTTGATCTTCAGGCTCACGGCGGATTGCGTGGAGTCCATGGCCTCCGCCGCGCGCGTGAAGCTCTTTAGATCGGCGGTCAGCACGAAAGCCTGGACGGCCTCCAGATCCAGCATCTTCATGGCTCAGTCATTTTGAAATCGAATGATTGAAATATCTTAGGATGCCTTTTTTCAATGATCAATGTGAGGCATTCTGTGGTCACTGCAAACCACGGAGCCCACCATGCCTCTCGTTCAAGTGTCGCTGCGGCGCGGCAAGCCTGCCGCTTATCACCAGGCCATTTTCGATGGCGTCTATCGCGCGATGCGCGAGACGTTCAACGTGCCCGAAGACGATCGCTTCATGATGCTCACCGAGCACGACGCGAGCACCTTCAGCGTCAGTCCGACCTACTTCGGCATCGCGCGCAGCGACGACGTTGTGATCATCCAGATCACCGCCAACAACACGCGCAACCTGGAGCAGAAGCAGGCGCTCTATCGCCGCATCGTCGAGCTGCTGGGCGACAAGCCCGGCATACGGCCCGAAGATGTGTTCATCAATCTGGTGGAGGTGCTGCCCGAGAACTGGTCGTTCGGCAACGGACTCGCGCAGTACGCGCAATGACGCCGCGCCAGGCGCTTCTGGCGCACCTGGGCGGCGTGTTGTGGGCGGCAGTGTTGATCGTTGGCGCAGCGGTCATGTTGGCGGCCGTCACGCGCGACGTATTGCAGAGGCTCAGTCCTTGAGCGAATTGCCGAGCATGTCGAGCAGGAACTGCGTGCCGCGCTCACGCGATCCGGAATCGTCGTAGCCATCCAGGAAGGCGCCCTGCTCGGTCATCACGAGGTGCGTGCCGCCCGAACCGTCCTTCGGCTCACGCAATTCCAGCGTGGCCAGCGAGGCGGAAATCTTGCGGTCGTCGAGGTGCATCACGTACGAATAGACGACGCGCTCGTTGGGGATGACGTCGTGATATAGCGCTTCAAAGCTGGACACGACACCGCTGTCCCACCGGCCCTTGACGACTTCGCGGCCGCCGGGCGTGGCGTCCATCTCACGCACGAGCAGCGTGTAGCCGTTGCCGCCGGCAAACCACTTGGCCTTGGCGGCAGGGTCGGTCAGCGCCTTGAATACGCGTGAGCGTGGTGCGTCGTATGTGCGCTCCACCGTAAAGGTCGCATGCACGACCGAACGCTGAATGCCCTCGGCCAGCGGGATGCTTGCGGCTTCGCGCTCGAGCTTGTCGAGCGTCTGCTTCCAGCCTTCGGGCGCGCCCTTGATCATCATTTCGGCAATCGGGGCGAGCGGCGTGTGGGTTTGCGTGACTTCCATGCGTGTGCCACCGCATTCCTCAGCAAAGGTGACGACGGTGTGGGCGTTCATCAGCGGGCGGTTGTCGCCGTCCACGACGTTCATGTCGATCACCAGGCGCGCGTTGGGCACGATCTCAAGAAAGTGGCCGCGCGACCAGTGGTCTTGCCCCTCGGGCGAGCGCATGCATACGTCGAACTTGCCGCCCACGCGAAACTCCACCGTCGCGTCGGGCACCGTGAAGTGCGTCGGGCAGAACCAGCGCTTGATGTGGTCGGCGGTGCTCCAGGCCTTGAAGACCCAGTCGCGGGATACGGGGAAGGTGCGCGAGATCACGAGGGGGCGCAGGGTCGTGCCGGCGGGGCTGTCAATGGTCGTCGTCATGTACGTCTCCTTGGGTTTTGAGGGTGTCCAGATAGGCGCCGAGGCGGTCGAAGTGCTGTTCCCACTCCAGGCGCCGCTGGTTGATCCACTGCTCTGCGAGGCTCAGCGCCTCGGGTTCGATACGGCAAGTACGCACGCGGCCCACCTTTTCCGATCGCACGAGACCGGAGTTCTCCAGCACTGAGAGGTGCTGCATCACGGCAGGCAACGAGATATCGAGGGGTTGGGCGAGTTCGCTCACAGACGCAGGCCCGCGCACAAGCTGCACCAGCATTGCGCGCCGGTTGCCGTCTGCCAGCGCCTGGAAGGCGAGATCGAGGGAGGTGTCATTGTTAAGCATGTGGTTAACTATAGCGACCCTGAATAGTTAAGCAAGTACTTTATCTTTGCGTCGTTGACACGTCGGTTGACAAGCCGATTTAGTTCGCATACAAAGTAAAAAATTCGTATGCGAACTAAATCGGCGCAATGAACAGCACACCCCAAACCATTCCCGCCACCGACGGCTACCCGCTGGGCGCCATGCTCTGGACGGCCGCTGGCACGCCGCAGGGCGTGGTGGTCATGCATCCGGCCACGGGCGTGCCGCAACGCATCTATCAAGCCTTTGCCAAGTTCCTGGCGGAACGCGGGTTTCATGCCATCACGTATGACTACCGCGGCATCGGTGCATCCCGACCGAAGAGCCTGCGCCGCTTTGCTGCCCGCATGCGCGATTGGGCGCTGCTCGACGCCGAAGGCGTGATGCGATGGGCAAGGGCACGTTACCCGGCGCTGTCGCAACTGGCAGTCGGGCATTCGGTGGGCGGCCACGCCATCGGCCTGTGCTGTGCAGACTGGGATGTCGCGGGCGTTGTTCAGGTGGCCTGCCACACGGGCAACTCGCGCTTCATCCGCCAACGCGGCGAACGCTGGCGCGTGGAGCTGATCCTGCGCGGCGTTGGGCCACTGATGGCGCGGCTGATTGGCTACGTACCCGGCAAGCGCCTGGGTCTGGGCGAAGACCTGCCCGGCGGCGTCGCCATCGAATGGGGCGCATGGGCCGGCATGCAGCGCTACTTTTTCGATGACCCGACGCTCGGCGCCATCGAGCGCTTCAACCGCGTGACGCATCCCGTGCTCGTCTACGGTTTTGACGACGACCCGTGGGCCACGCCCGCCGCCATCAACGCGTTGACGATGCACTTCACGAACACGTGGGTCGAGCGCCGGCAGATTGCGCCCGCGCAGGCCGGCGGCGCGGTGGGGCACATGGGCTTCTTCCGCGCGCAGTTTGCTGCCACGCTGTGGCCAGGTCTGGTGGATTGGCTGAGCGAGCGCGCTGCAACCACGCGCCCTGAAGCGGTGGCTGCATGACCGCACCAGACCGTCGCCTTGTCTATCTGATCAGCGTAGGGCAACGACGCTTGCAGCGCTGGATTCAAACGCGCACCGCGGAGGGCGTGACCGCAGCGCAATCCGGCCTGCTGTTCTTCCTGGAGAAGAACGACGGCGCGTTGATGCGCGAAGCCGGCGCCGCGTTGGATCTCGGCCCCTCCGCCATGAGTGGCTTGGTCGATCGCACCGCCGACGCCGGCCTGATCGAGCGCCGCGCCGATGCCAAGGATGGCCGCGCGTGGCAGCTCAGGATTACGCCCGCCGGCCGTGAAGCCTTGGCACAAACACGCACCGGCCTGGCCGAACTGAACGCGCGGCTGACCGAAGGTTTTACCGACGCTGAGATCGATGTTGTCGCACGCTGGCTCGCCAGCCTGCAAAGCAAATTCCCCACCGGAGACGAGCAATGACTGAACACATCCAGAGCCGCACCGCCGATGGCGTGCTGACGCTCACCCTGGCACGCGCTGACAAGAAGAACGCCATGACCGATGCGATGTATGGCGCGCTGGCCGATGCGCTGGACGCCGCCGAGCGTGACAAGACCGTGCGCGTGGTGCTGCTGCGCGCTGAAGGCGACATGTTCTCCGCCGGCAACGACATCGGCGAATTCGCATCGATTGCCATGTCGGGCGGCAAGGGCGATGGCGAGCGCAACGTCATCCGCTTCCTGCATGCACTGGCGGGCGCCACGCGCCCGCTGGTGGCAGCAGTGCAGGGCCGCGCGGTCGGCATCGGCACAACCATGCTGCTCCATTGCGACTTCGTGCTCTTGGCGGACAACGCGCAGCTTTCCACGCCGTTCGTCAATCTGGCGCTGGTGCCTGAGGCGGCATCGAGCCTGCTGATGCCCGCGCGCCTGGGCCATGTGCGCGCGTTCGAGATGTTCGCGCTGGGCGATGCGGTGAGCGCGGAATCGGCACTCGCATGGGGCTTGGCGAATCGGGTGGTGCCGTTGTATCAGCTCGGCACGGAGGCGGAGGCCATTGCGGCGCGGTTGGCGCGCCAGCCGCTGGGCGCCCTGACCGAAACCAAGCGCCTGATGCGCGATGCCGAACTGCTCAAGCAGCGGATGGATGTCGAGAGCGCCTGCTTTGCGCAGCGCTTGAAATCTCCGGAGGCGCATGAAGCCTTCCGGGCGTTTGTCGATCGACGGCCGCCCAATTTCAACGCCGTGGCGCACTGAGCGCGGCGGTGTCTCCTTCGGCGGCCCTGGTCCGGCCGCCTTTTTTCATTCAAACCGCCAATCGCCCCTGCGTGGCCGCCACGGAAATCGTCGCTTCCATGCCGGCGGTAAAGCGCAGGTAATCGGCTTCCATGCCGTCGGAAAAGATCACGCCGTTCTCAGGCATGCGCGAGCGCAGCTTGAGCGGTTGATCCGCATCCACATGCCCGAACACGAGCGTGGCCTGCGATGCACGGCTCGGAAACGGCTCGCGCACGGCGAACGTCAGTTGCGGAGCGTCCCACGGTTCGGGCGCGTAGTGGAAGTCATCGCCGCCCGCATGCATGGCGCGCGCGACACCCATCGAGCCGGTCACGATGCTCTTCAGCCACGCGGTCGAACCCAACCCCGTGGCGACGATGATCCCCGACGACGATTGCGCTTCGCGCCGGTCGCCTACCTCGATTTCGTACAGCGCAGACGCATGCGTGCGTGGCCCGATGAAGAGATCGTTGACGGCACGCAGCACCTGCCCGTCGGACAGACGTGCTTCGGCCATCGTCACGGCCTTGGTGGGGCGCTTGTCGCGTGCCACGTCGGTCAGCACGGTGCCGAGGTCTTTCGGCTCAAAGGGCAGTAGCACGCCGTCCCAGCGGCCGGGCTCGGGGTTCAGGCCGATCAGCGGCTGGCCGTCGAGATACTTCATCGAGTTGGCGACCAGCCCGTCTTGGCCGAGTGCCACCACGATGTCGTCCGGCGCAAAGATGAAGTTGGGCAGGTAGCCGCGGTCCACCACCTGGTAGCGGCCCCACGTTTCCAGCGCGCGCACCGTGATCTCCAGGCTGCGCGCGTAGGCGGCGTTCTCGGCCAGGTAGTCGGAAAAATCGGCGCCCAGGTGTTCGAGATAGAACTTCGCCTGCGCCAGCGTGTGGTGGCGCGCCACCAGCTCTTCAAGCCGGGTGCGGCGCGTCACCAGCACGACCTTGCGGCCATCGGTGCTCATGATGCAGCCCTGCCTGTGGTGCCGATTGTGCCGGTGGAGGCGTTCATCAGCCCTTGCAGCAGTTCTGGCGATACGTTGAGCTGGCCGATGCGTTCGGCACGTTCGGCAATGCCGCCAAAGGCCTGTGCGATGAGCTGACCAGGCTGCATGCCGGCCGCAGCAAGCACGTTGACGATGCGCGGGTCGGCCTTTTCCAGCGCCTGCATGACGGCGGCCACGCGATAGGCCTCGGCTTCGGCCAGCGTGCGGCTGTTCTCGGCTTGGCCGGCCACGAAGGCCTTGCGCTGACCTTCGAGTTCCACATCGGCGGCCATCTGCTCGTTGCGCAGGGCATTCTCCTTGCGCATCAAGGTGGCCTTGGCTTCCATCTGCGTCTCGCGAATCTGGCGCTTCTTCTGCTCGACGGCGATGTCGGTGTCCAGCTCGTTCTGGCGGATGGCGCGTTCGTTTTCCACGGCCGACATGCGGCGCAAATAGACGGCGTCGTCCGCGGCCTTGAGGTTGGACTCGCGTGCCTCGGCTTCCAGCGCGCGGGCGATGTCGGGCGTCGGCTTGACCGCCATGACCGACACGCCCAGGATCTCCAGCCCCAACGCTGCAATTTCAGGCTGTGCAGCCAGTTCAGCTTGTGCGGTGCGCGCGATGGCCGCCGATGCGCGCAGCGCCGCCTTCAGTTCCATCGCCTGCACGGCCTGCTGCACGATCACCTCCACTTGCTGCGCCACGCGGTCGCCCAAACGCTTCGGGTCTTCCGATACATAGCTCTGGCCATTCTTGGCGAGCGAGAAATCCATCATCGCGGCGGTGCGGCGCGGGTCGCTGATGCGGTACGTCACCTGGCCCTGCACGGTCACGCTCTGGAAATCGGCCGTCACCAGCTCAAGGATGAACGGGCGGTCCTGGCTGGCCACCGGCACGGCCACCAGCGTGGTCGTCGGGCCGTAATAGAAGAACGACAGGCCCGAGCCTTCGCGCACAACCTTGCCGGCACGGAACTGCATGAGGTGAACGGTGGGCTGCGACTTGATGAAACGGATGCCAAACATGATGACCCCCTTTGTGTTGTGAGTTGTACAGTACAACTTGTATGGGTTGGACAATACAACTTACTATTGAGGCCGTCAAGAAATTTGTGACCCGCCATGGCCACCCGATCTTCCGTCAAGACCTTTCCGCTACCGTTCACCACTGTGGATGTCGTCATCTTCACGGTGCTGGATGACGTATTGCGCGTGCTGCTCGTTCAGCGGCCCAATGCCGAAGGGGAGCCCTTTCCCGGCGCATGGGCGCTGCCCGGCGGATATGTCGATACGGCCGTCGATGCCACGCTGGAAGACTGCGCGCGCCGCAAGCTGCTGGAGAAGACTGGCGTGGGCAGCCCGTATTTGGAGCAGTTGGGCAGTTGGGGCGGGGCCACGCGCGACCCGCGCGGCTGGTCGGCCACGCATGTCTACTTTGCGTTGATACCTGCGCAGGGCGTCGTGCTTGCCAAGGGCGCCAATGCGGCCGACGTGGCGTGGTATGCGGTGGACGACGTACTGCGCGCACCTGAACTGGCCTTCGACCACGCGGCAATCCTGCGCACTGCCGTCGAGCGTTTGCGCAGCAAGGTCGAATACACATCGTTGCCGGCGTTTTTGCTGGCCGAGCCGTTCTCGCTACCGCAGTTGCAGCGCATGTACGAGATCGTGCTCGGTCGCCCGGTCGATAAAAGCGGCTTCCGCACCCGAATGCTGTCGGCCAATTTTCTGGAAGAGGCGGGTTTGGCAGAAGGCGATTCGTATCGCCCCGCCAAGGGCTACCGCCTGATTGACCGCAGCGCGCCGGTCGTCTTCCCGCGCACCTTCAGCCCGCGCGCGGGGGATTCAAATACCTGAGCGGGGTAACGGGTGCCGTGACACAGGGGGGGCAGCGCACCAGGCTAAGGTTGTTCGTCGTCTTCCAAAGAAAATCGCTGCGCCGCGCGCGTGCCGTTGCGCACGGTCTCGTCAACCACTCCGCGGTGCACGAGCTTGTGTCCGCGGTCGGGCGCTACCGTTGGCTGTCCGTGGCTGCGGCGGCTGTCGATGCCGGCAATCGGCGCTTCCGGATCAGGCTCGGGCCTGGTGTTGGCCAGCGACGCGTTGGAATAGATGACGTTGTCTTGCCACAGCGATGAGTCTTTGACCGCCGCCTGGCTTTTGCCGTCCGTGTCGATCGTGCTGCCGGAGGCTTCGGTGCCGGCGGCGTCTACAGAGCGGATGCGCTGTGATGCCTGCTGCACGGGGTCGGCCGGGCTGGGGCCTTGAACATAGGTGGTGCCTGCCTTGCCGGCTTCTTGCAGCGGCGGGCGGGCAGAACGGAACTTGTCGTAGGGCATGACGTGCTCCTGAGTGGGGCTCCTGAGTGAGAGCAGACGGCAAACCTGCCGCAACCGTCATGCCAGCGCAGCGTCTATGCGCGCTTGCGGGTGGCCCGTTTGCCTGCCTCCTGCAGGAACGCCACCGCACGCGGTTCCGTTGCGTACGCGCTATTGATGCGCACCCATGGCGATACCTCCAGGTTCGGGCGGAAGTAATGCCCGGGCGCCAACGTCACGCCGTGCTTTTCGGCGGTGGCCGCCAGATCGCGCGAGTCCTCAACATGCGGCACACGTGCCCACAGGAAGTTGCCGCCAGAGGGATGGTGAAACACTTCCCAGCCCGCATCGGCCAGCACATCGAGCGACGCGATGACGGAGTCACCCGCGCGCTGGCGCAGCCGCTCCACATATTTGCGATAGGCGCCGCGCTCCAGCAACGTGCTCACCACGGCCTCGGCAAAACGCGAGCCGCCCACGCTGGTGAGCATCTTCACGTTGGTCAGGTCATGCACCAGCTCGCGCTTGGCAATCAGGTAGCCCACCGGCAGCGATGCCGACACCGTCTTCGAAAATCCGCCCACGTAGATCACCTGGTCGAGCTGGTCCAGCGTTGCAAGCCGCGCGGTGGGGTCGGCCTGCAGGTCGGCAAAGATGTCGTCTTCCAGAAACGTGAAGCCGTGGCGCCGCGCCAGCTCAAGCAGCCGAAACGCGACCGGTGGCGACACGACCGAGCCGGTCGGGTTCTGCAGCACGCTGTTGATGAAGAACAGCTTGGGCCGGTGTTCGCGCAGCATCGCTTCTGTGACTTCCACGTCGGGCCCATCGCTTCTGCGCGGAATGCCGACCAGCTTCACACCATGCAAACGCAGTAGGCCGAACACGGTGTAGTAGCCCGGGTCTTCCACAAACACCGTGTCGCCGGGTTTGAGCAGGTGCCGCATCACAAGGTCGATCGCCTGGCTCGTGCCGGCGGTGATCAACACATTGGGCAGTTCCGCCTGGATACCAAGCTGGCGTGCTCGCATCATGACCTGATGGCGCAGCGCCATGTTGCCAAGCGGCGAGGAGTAGTCGATCACCGCGTGTGTATCGGTGCGAGACACCTGGCGGATGGCCTGCGTCAGGCCGTCGACATCGCGCCAGTCGGCCGGCACAAAGCCGCCGCCGAGCTTGAGCATGCCGTCGGGGTAACTGAACTGCTCGAAGATGTGTTTGGACTCAGCCTCTGCGCGGCGCGGGTCTGACCAGCCGCGCCCGTCGCGCCCGGTCAGGTTGCTCTCGGCCACGTAGAAGCCCGAGCCGTGGCGCGAGTCCAGCAGGCCCAGGGAGACCAATCGATCATAGGCTTCGATCACGGGGAAGCGGCTGATGCCGTAGTCGGCCGCCAGTTGCCGGATCGACGGCAGCTTGGCGCCGGGGCGCACGTCGTTGTCTCGGATCCATGCCTGCACGCCGGCCACGATCTGGTCGGCAATCGGTACGCGGGTGGTGGCATCGATGAGAAGTTTCATGGCGTGAAGGCTGATCTGGAAGCTTCTGAACAGATGCGAGCAACTGTTCAGTACTGTTCAGGCATTGTAGCCAAACGCGCCGGAACGCGATGGTGCGGATCGCCACGCGGCGGGCCGCATTCTCCGCGGGACGATGCGCCGGGCTGGCTCCGTGAAAAAGGGGAGCCGGCCCTTTCTTTCGCGCGTTTTGAGGCCGCATTCGGAAGCCCACCGAATACAAGCGACTGCGGCGATACTGGCGCCTTACGCCCGGCGCATACAAATCGGGCGAAGGCCATGCACCTTCAAAGGAGAGGAGACAAATGCGTACGTCGTTCAAGCGTCGTGGAGCCGTCATCGGGCGGCTGTTGCGCCTGGCCATTGCGGTTGTGGTGTTGGTGGCCGCTTACGTGGCGTTCAACACGTGGCGGCACAGCTCGCGCCAGCTCGATGTGCCCGCTGTCACGCCGGTCGCAGTGGACGGGCCGGCCGCTGCGGCGCACCTGGCCGAAGCCGTACGCGCACGCACCGTATCGAGCGCGACCGATGCGCAACTGAACGCCGATCAGTTCCGCCAGTTGCACGCCATGCTCGAGGCGCGCTATCCCAAGGCACATGCCGTGCTGCAGCGTGAGCAAGTGGGCGACTTTGCGTTGCTCTACACCTGGAAGGGCTCCGACCCGTCGCTAAAGCCCGTCATGCTGATGGCGCACCAGGACGTCGTGCCCATCGCCCCCGGCACCGAAGGCGACTGGACCCAGCCGCCCTTCGACGGCGTGGTGAAAGACGGCATGGTCTGGGGCCGGGGCGCGTGGGACGACAAGGGCAACCTGATCTCGCAGATGGAGGCCATCGAGTTGCTGGCCGCGAGCGGCTTCAAGCCGCGCCGCACCATCCACCTGGCCTTTGGCGCCGACGAGGAAGTGGGCGGCGAGCGCGGTGCCAAGCAGATCGCCGCGTTGCTCAAGTCGCGCGGTGAGCGTCTCGACTTCGTGATCGACGAAGGCCTGTTGATTACCGAAGGCGTGCTGCCGGGGCTCACCAAACCAGCGGCGCTGATCGGCGTGGCAGAGAAGGGCTTTCTCTCCGTGCAACTCAAGGTCGGGGCCACGCCGGGGCATTCGTCGATGCCGCCGCCGCACGGGCAGAGCGCCATCGCCATGATGAGCGCCACGCTCAAGCGGCTGGATGACGATCAATTGCCCGCCGGCATTCGCGGTGTTGCACAGGAGATGTTTGCAACGCTAGCGCCAGAGATGCAGGGTTTCAGCCGCGTGGCGCTGTCCAACCTGTGGCTGTTCGGGCCGCTGGTGCAGAAGCAGCTGGAAGCGTCGGCCAGTTCCAACGCCATGCTGCGCACCACCACTGCGCTGACCATCGTGCAGGCCGGCAACAAGGACAACGTGCTGCCCGGCCGCGCCGAGGCGACGGTCAACTTCCGTCTGCTACCCGGCGACACCATCGCCTCCGTTACCGCGCACGTGGAAGATGCCGCCAAGGCGGCCGCGCCCAACGGCAAGTTCGAACTGAGCCGGCTGCCCGGTTCGAGCGAGGCCTCGCCGGTGTCGCCCACGCAATCGGCGTCGTATCAGTTGATCAACAAGACGGTGCGCGAGCTGTTTCCGGGCACGGTCGTGGCGCCCGGGCTGATGATCGGGGCGACCGATTCGCGCCACATGATCGAGATTGCCGACCATGTCTATCGGTTCTCGCCGGTGCGCGCCAAGCCGGAAGACTTGCCGCGCTTTCACGGCACCAACGAGCGGATCACCGAGGCCAACCTGGTGGAGCTGATCCGGTTCTACCACCGGTTGGTGCAGCAGGCAGCCGGGGCTTGATGTCAGTGCGAGGCCGCCAGCAGCGTGTCGATGTGCGCGTCGTTGGTGGCTTCGGGGCGGCGCAGTTGCGTGCTGCGGCTGCCGTCTACTGAGATGGCTGTGTCGCCGTGCACGGTCACGCGGCGTACCAGGCGCGGCTGGTTGCCGTAATCGTTGATGGCGTAGTGCTGCGTGGCACGGTTGTCCCAGATGGCGACGTCGTGCTGGCGCCATTGCCAGCGCACGGTGTTGTCGAGCCGCGTCACGCGATTCTGCAGTAACTCGAACAGCCGCGTCGATTCGCTGCCCGCCACGCCGGTGAAGCGCTTGACGAAGTGGCCGAGCAGCAGGGCGCGTTCGCTGGTCTCGGGGTGCACGTGCACCACCGGGTGCGAGGCTTCATATACCGAGGCGGTAAATACCTCGTGGTGATGCCGCAGGCGCGCACCGTCGATCTGCGTGCGCTCGGCGCCGTAGTCGTAATCGTTGGTGTGCACGGCCCAGAGTTGCTCGGCAAGCTGCTTGAGCGGGTCGGGCAACAGCTCGTAGGCGCGGGCGGTGTTGGCCCAGACGGTGTCGCCGCCGTAAGCGGGAATCGTCACCGCGCGCAGGATCGATACCTTCGGAAACGCATCCAGAAACGTCACGTCGGTGTGCCAGGAATCGGCGCGGCCGCCGCCCTTTGACGCGTCGAGTTCAAACAGTTGCGTGCCGGTGGGCGCCGGCACGGTCGGGTGGGCGACGATGCGGCCGAAGCGCTTGCCGAAGGCCTGGTGCCGGTCGTCGTCCAGATGCTGCTGGTCGCGAAAGAACAACACCTTGTATTTGAGCAGCGCGGCATACAGGCTCGCGAACGCGTCTTCCGTCAGTTCCGCGCCAAGCTTGAGATCGAGAACCTCCCCGCCGATGTGGCCGGCCACCCGGCGTACGCGCAGGGCGCCAAACGTGGGGTCGATGGCGGCGTTGTGGTCGTGTGGCATGGCGGCTCCGGCAGGAATGGCGATGGACCATGCTAGCCAGCCGGCGCCCAACGGAAAACGAACGGTTTGACATATCCAAATGCAGTTCTGTCCGTCATTGCACTGAACTGTTCGCGAAAGATGCTGAACAGTTCAGCCAAACTGTTCACAACTGTTCATGTCAACGGCTTGAACTGCCGCGCAAGATGGAACCGTGCCGATCCGCAGTCCCCATAAAAATCCACCACGAACCCCGGCACAGGAGTCTCAATCATGCGCGAAATCAGAATCTTCGAACTGGACCGGCCGGGCGTGCCGGTGAGCTGGCGGTCGGCACGGGCCCAAACCATCGCCGCACAAGCCGGGCTGTTGTGGGTCACGCAAGAGCATCAGCGGCAGGACATCTGGCTCAAGCCAGGCCAGTCGATCGATGTACCGGCGGGCGTGCGCTTCTGGCTCTCCGGTGAACCGGTCGAAGGTACGCCGGCGCGCTTTGCCGTGACCGAAGACATCAACGCCCCGCGCCGCCTGCTGCGCTTCATCGGTCTGCTGGTGGTGGCTGCGTATCGGCAGATTCTGCGTGACGACGGGCAGGATGCTGCGCGTACGCCGTCGGCACAGCGGATTGGCACCTAAGCCGTGCGTCAAGCCGGAAACACGAGCCGGAACTCGGTCCGCCCACCCGGCGGGCTGCTGGCCTGTACGCTACCGCCGTGCAGGTCCATGATGGTTTTGACGATAGCCAATCCCAGGCCAGTGGACTGGCTTGATTGCGCGCCGGATTGCGCACCAGATTGCGCCCGCGAGGGGTCGCCCCGGTAGAACCGCTCGAACAGAAGCGGCAGGGCGGGGGCCGGAATGCCTGCCCCGGGGTTGCCCACGGTAATTGCGATGCCCTGCGGCATCAACTCGATCGCTACGTCGATGCGCGCTCCGGCGGGCGTGTGACGTAGCGCGTTGTCGAGCAGGTTGTTGATCGCCCGGCGCAGCAACGTGGCGTCCGCGCGCAGTTGCGCATCGCCGCGCACGTCGATGGTGATGTCACGATCAGCCGCCACCGCCTCGAAGTAGTCGACCAGCACTTGCACCTCGTGGCGCGCATCCAGCGGCGCGATGGACAGCGCCACACGGGCATGGTCGGCGCGTGCCAGGAACAGCATGTCTTCGATCATGTGCGACAGGCGCGCGTATTCCTCCA
This sequence comes from Ralstonia pickettii, assembly GCF_000607165.1. GTDB lineage: Bacteria > Pseudomonadota > Gammaproteobacteria > Burkholderiales > Burkholderiaceae > Ralstonia > Ralstonia holmesii. Next base: position 28,718 of record NZ_JFZG01000011.1, read on the forward strand.
GGTTGGATTCGAGCACGCTGCGGTATTCCTCGACCGTGCGCGGGTGGGCGAGCGTGACTTCTGTCTGGCCTACCAGGTTGGCCAGCGGCGTGCGGAAATCATGCGCCAGGTCTGCCGAGAACTGCGAGAGCCGCGCAAAGCCATCCTGCAGGCGCGTGAGCATGGCGTTGAGTGAAGCCAGCAAGTCGGCCAACTCACGCGGCGCCCCCTGCAGCGTGAGACGCGTATCGAGCTGGCTCGGCACCACGGCCGCTGCCTGATTGCCGATGCGTGCCAACCCGCGCAGCGTGCCGCGCACGAGCAGCAGGCTCAGCAGCGCCACCGCAGCCACACCGCCAAGCACTGCAAACACGATGTGGCGCTGGTACTTGGTGAGCAGTGCCGCGCGGCTGTCGCCATCCTGCGCCACCAGCACGATGACTTTTGCGGTGTTCTGCCCCAGCCATGCCTCCGCGGCTACGGCGCGCGATGCCATGCCCGTCATCGACGTCCATGTGTGTACGGCAGACTCCGATGGCGATACCGCAGCCTCAACCACGGGCGGCATCGTCACCTGTTCGCCCTCGGGGTTCACCTCAACCAGCGTGCGGCCTTCGGGCGTGGCAATGCGCAGGATCAACCCATCGTGGCCCGACACCACATCGGTGTAGCGGTGCGCGGTGCGCGCCAGATCGTCGGCGTTGAGCGCCTCGCTGGCCAGGTGGCGCAGTTGCGTGATCTTGCCGAGCAGCATCGCATCGTCAGCCACGCGCAGTTGCGCGTTGAGCGCGAAGTACAGATACGTGCCGGCTGCCGTGAGCGTGACCGATGCCACCACCACAAACGCCAGCACGAGCCTGCCGGCAAGCGACGCGGGCCAGCGCATCAGCGGCCTCATCAGCGATCCACCGCGTCCAGCACGTAGCCCATGCCGCGCAACGTGTGGATCAGCTTGTGCTCGAACGGGTCGTCCACCTTGGCGCGCAGCCGCCGGATCGACACATCCACCACGTTGGTGTTGCTGTCGAAATTCACATCCCACACCTGAGAGGCGATCAGCGATCGCGATAGCACCTCCCCCGTGCGGCGCGCCAGCAGATGCAGCAGCGCGTATTCCTTGGCGGTCAGGTCGATGCGTTGTCCTGCACGCGTGACGCGGCGCTTGATCGTGTCGATCGTCAGGTCGGCAATTTCGAGGATCTCGCTTTCGCGCAGCGGGCCGCGCCGCAGAATGGTGCGCACGCGCGCCACCAGCTCGGCAAAGGCGAAGGGTTTGACGAGGTAATCGTCTGCGCCCAGTTCGAGGCCTTTCAGGCGGTCGGCCAGTTCGTCGCGTGCGGTCAGGCACAGCACCGGCGTGCTCTTGCGGCGGCGCAGTTCCTGCAGCACCTGCCAGCCGTCCATGCCCGGCAGCATGACGTCCAGCACGATCAGGTCGTAGTCATGCTCCATGGCCTGGAACAGACCATCGGGGCCCGTGCGGGCAAGGTCAGCCACAAAGCCGGATTCCGTCAGGCCCTTGAGCAGGTAGTCGCCCGCTTTGGGCTCGTCTTCAACAATCAGCAGTCGCATGATGAAAAGTGGCGTGCGCTTGATGCATCCGCCAGTGCCGCCACGATATGCCAAAACCCCAGATGGCGGCACAAAGATGACAAGTTTGTCATCTTCGAGTCATGCCCGCGTGGTGCACCGCTCCCTAGACTGGCCCCACTGACATCGCCCCCTTTCCTGTTTGCTGATGTCAGGCCTTTTGAAGGAGATTCTCATGGCGATTCGATTCCAACGTGTGCTTCCCCTGGCTGCACTGGCCGCAATGCTGGCAACCGGCACGGCCGTGGCCGCGCAAGACAATCACGATGCCTGCTGCGCTCCGCAGATCAAATCGATGTCCGCACCGCTGGCCAAGGCCGGCGCGCGTGACCCGTACACCGATGGCGCCAAGTCCGGTACGCGTGACCCCTACACCGATGGCGGCAAAACCGGCGCCCGCGATCCTTACACGGACGGTGCAGCGCAAACGGTGCTCGATGCCCGCGTCGGCGCTCGCGACCCTTACACCGATGGGAGCCTGAGCAGCCCGCGCAGCCCGGATCCGTACACCGACGGCGCGATTGCGTAATGCCTCGCTTCCAGCGTGCCGGGGCGGCTCTCATCTGCCTTTTGGCTGCCCCGTTGGCCACCGCAGCGGTGACTGACCCCGTCGCTCCGGTGGCGCTTTCTATGCCCGGCGGGCCTGCGGCTGCGTCGTCCGAACGCGTGACGCTGCAGCAAGCCGTTGAACGCGCGGTGCAGTCGCATCCGGCGCTGGCCGCAGCGGGCTATGAAGTGGCCGCCAGTGAAGGGGCGCTCGATCAGGCCCGCCGGCTGCGCAATCCCGAAGCCGCCTTCACGACAGAAGACGTTCGCCGCGACCGAGCCACGATGACGGCGCAACTGAATATCCCATTGGAACTGGGCGGCAAGCGCGGTGCACGCACGCGCGCCGCAGAAATCGCCCGAGACGCCACGGCGCAAGATGCCGCCGTGCTGCAGGCCGAGCTGCGTGCGGATGTCACACGAGCCTTTTTCGATTTGGTGATTGCGCAGGAGCGCCTGGGGCTCGCGCAGGCGTCGGATGCATTGGCCGCCCAGGCTGAATCCGCAGCCGCGCGTCGCGTGCAGGCGGGCAAGGTGTCACCGGTGGAGCAGACCAAGGCTGGCGTGGCACGTGCCAGTGCTGCCATCGAACTGCGTGACGCGAAAGCTGAGTTGCTGGTCGCCCAGCGCGCATTGGCGGCCTTCTGGGGCATCGCTTCCATCGCGCCCGAAGCCGACGGTAGTGCGGAGACGTTGCCCGTCGTGCCGCCCGAAGCGCGGCAAGCCACTGGCACCCTGGAAAACACGCCCCGCGCCATCCGCGCCCGTCTGGAGATCGACCGGCGCCAAGCGCTCGCCAACGTGGAACGCAGCAAGCGCGTGCCCGATGTGACGCTCACGGTGGGCGCCAAGCGCGACAGCGCCGCGAACAACAACATGGCGGTGCTCGGCATTGCCGTGCCTTTGCCGCTGTTCGACCGCAACCAGGGCAGCCAGCTCGAAGCACAGCGTTTGGCCGACAAGGCGTTTGAAGACTATCGCGCCCTGCAGCTTGAGCAGAACGCCACGCTTGCGCAGGACGTGGCGCGGCTCGACGCGGCCCGCGCCGCCGTGCAGTCGCTGCGGCAAGACGTGTTGCCCGGTGCGCAGCGCGCGTATCACGCCGCACGCATTGGCTTTGATGCCGGCAAATTCAATTTCCTCGATGTGCTGGACGCCCAGCGCACCCTGTTCCAGGCGCGCGCGCAATACCTGGCTGCGCTGTCCCGCGCGCATCAGGCGGCCGCCGGTATCGATCGCATCCTCGGCCGGTAGTGCGGCCTCTTTCTTTCTGCTGACATGACACTTCCACCGCAACAACGGCGCGCCATCGCGCTCATCGTCGTGCTTGGGGCGCTGGCCGCTGCCGGGCTGTGGTTCGGCATGGGTGCGCGCCAGGCTGCGACGTCCGAGGCCGAGGCGGCACCTGCACCGGCCGCCACCGAGCAGGCCGAGGCGTCCCACGCCGAAACGCTTGCCATGACGGCCGACGCCATCGCCAATGCAAAGATCGGCGTGGAAACCGTAGGTGCCGCCGAGCTGCGAACAGAGGTTGTCCTGCCCGGCGAAATTCGCCTGAACGAAGATCGCACCGCGCACGTGGTGCCGCGCGTGGCGGGCGTCGCCGAGAAGGTAGCGGTGGAGCTGGGCCAACCGGTGGCACGCGGCCAACTGCTGGCCGTGCTGTCCAGCCCCGCGCTGTCGGATCAACGCAGCGAACTACAGGCGGCCCAGCAACGCCTTGCACTCGCGCAGGAAACGCACGCGCGCGAAAAGCGCTTGTGGGAGCAAGGCATTGCCGCCGAACAGGATTACCAGCAGGCGCGTACATCGCTACAGGAAGCCCGCATTGCGGCGGACAACGCCCGCCAGAAGCTGACGGCCATTGGTGCCGCACCGGCGGGTTCAGCGTTGAATCGCTTCGAGCTGCGTGCGCCGTTTGATGGCGTGGTGGTCGCCAAGCATTTGTCGCAGGGCGAAGCGGTGCAGGCAGAAACGGCCGTCTTTACCGTGGCTGATCTGCGCACCGTGTGGGCGGATTTCTCCGTTACTGCCAAGGATCTGGAGGCGGTCACCGCCAACGCCTTGGCCACCGTGCGCGGCACGGCCACCGGCACCGCTGTGCAAGGCAAGGTCTCGTACGTTGGCGCCTTGCTGGGCGAGCAGACCCGCACCGCGCCCGCCCGCGTGACGCTCGACAACCCCAAGCTGGCATGGCGCCCGGGCATGTTCGTCAACGTGTCGGTTGAATCGGGACGTGTGCAGGTGCCCGTGGCGGTGCGCGCCGATGCCGTGCAGACCGTGGATGACAAGCCATCGGTATTCGTGCCCGTGCCGACCGGCTTTGAAGTGCGTCCCGTCAAGACAGGCCGCACTGACGGTACCTGGACGGAAATCCTGGAGGGCCTGCCCGCCGGCACGCACTACGCCGCAGCCAACAGCTACGTGCTGAAGGCCGAAGCCGGCAAGTCCGCCGACCACGGTCACTAAAAGGAGGCGTCATGTTTGAACGCCTCTTGCGCACCGTCATCGCTCAGCGCTGGCTGGTGCAGCTGGCCGTGCTGGCGGCCGCCGCGTTTGGCGTGTACAGCTACACGCGCCTGTCCATCGATGCGGTGCCTGACATCACCAACGTGCAGGTGCAGATCAACACCCCGGCGCCGGGTTACTCGCCGTTGGAGACCGAGCAGCGCATCACCTATGCGCTGGAAACCGCCATGGCTGGCTTGCCGAAGCTGGAGCAGACGCGCTCGCTCTCGCGCTACGGCCTGTCGCAGGTGACGGTGATCTTCAAGGAAGGCACCGACATCTACTTCGCGCGCCAACTGGTGAGCGAGCGCCTGCAGGCTGCGAAGGAGCAATTGCCCGATGGCATTTCGCCAAGCATGGGGCCCGTTTCCACTGGCCTGGGCGAAATCTACCTGTGGACGGTGGAGGCCGATGCCAACGCACGCAAGCCCGACGGCACTGTCTACACCCCCGCAGATTTGCGCGAGTTGCAGGACTGGGTGATCCGTCCGCAGATCCGCAACGTGCCGGGCGTGACGGAAGTGAACACCATCGGCGGCTTCGCAAAGGAATTCCTGGTGGCAACAAGCCCGGAACGCCTGGCTTCGTACAAGCTCACCTTGGCCGATGTGGTGGCAGCGCTTGAGCGCAACAATGCAAACATCGGCGCCGGTTATATCGAACGCAAGGGTGAGCAATACCTTGTGCGCGCGCCCGGGCAGTTGCGCGATGCGGCCGACATCGGCAACGTGGTGCTCGCCAGCCCCAACGGCACGCCGGTGCGCTTGCGTGACGTCGCCACCATCGAAAGCGGCAGTGAGCTGCGCACGGGCGCCGCCACCAGCAACGGGCGCGAGGTTGTGCTTGGCACGGCGTTTCTGTTGGTGGGTGAGAACAGCCGCACCGTTTCGCAGGCCGTGGACAAGCGCATGCTGGAAATTCGCAAGACGCTGCCGGCGGGCGTTCGCGTGGAGTCTGTGTACGACCGTACGGTGCTTGTCGACAAGGCCATCGCCACGGTCAAGAAAAACCTGCTGGAAGGCGCCATTTTGGTGATGGCGGTGCTGTTCCTCTTCCTGGGCAACCTGCGTGCAGCCGTGTTGACGGCGTTGGTGATTCCGCTGTCGATGCTGATGACGTTCAGCGGCATGGTGTCGGCCAAGGTGAGCGCCAACCTGATGAGTCTTGGCGCGCTGGACTTCGGCATCATCGTTGACGGCGCCGTGGTGATCGTCGAGAACTGCGTGCGGCGCCTTGCGCATGCGCAGGAATCGCGCGGTCGGCCGCTCACGCGCGCCGAGCGTTTCGATGAGGTGTTTGAAGCGGCCCGCGAGGCACGCCGCCCACTGCTGTATGGCCAGCTCATCATCATGGTGGTGTACCTGCCGATCTTTGCGCTCTCGGGTGTAGAGGGCAAGATGTTCCACCCGATGGCGATCACGGTGGTGCTGGCCTTGGCGGCGGCCATGATCCTCTCCATCACGTTTGTGCCGGCGGCCGTGGCCTTGTTCATTGGCGAGCGCGTGGCCGAGAAAGAGAACCGCCTGATGGGTTGGGCGCGCCGCATGTACGCGCCGTTGCTCGAACGCGTCTTGGCCGCGCCGGCCGTGGTTTTGACGTTTGCAGCGGTGGCCGTATCGGTCTCGCTGGTGGCGGCCACCCGCCTGGGCGCGGAGTTCGTCCCCAACCTGAACGAGGGCGATCTTTCCATTCAGGCGATGCGCGTGCCGGGCACGGGCCTCGCGCAATCGCTGGACATGCAGATGCAGATCGAGCGCGCGCTCAAGGCGAAGTTTCCCGAGATCGAGCGTGTCTTCGCGCGCACCGGCACGGCGGAAGTCGCGACCGACGTGATGCCGCCCAGCATCTCCGACGGCTACATCATGCTCAAGCCCGAGCGTGACTGGCCCGCCGGCCCCGATGGCAAACGCCGCAACCGTGACCAGTTGCTCGCCGACATTCGTGCCACGGTGGAAGCACTGCCCGGCAATGCATACGAGTTCTCGCAGCCGATTCAGTTGCGCTTCAACGAACTGATCTCCGGCGTTCGCAGCGATGTGGCGGTCAAGCTCTTCGGCGACGACATGGGCGTGCTGGAAGCGCAGGCCAGGATGATTGCAGCGCAGCTCGGCAAGCTGACAGGCGCAACGGAGGTGAAGATCGAACAGACCGGCGGACTGCCTTTCCTGAACGTCGACATCGATCGTGACAAGGCTGCACGCTACGGCCTCTCCATCGGGGCGATTCAGGACACGGTGTCCGCGGCCATCGGCGGCAAGGATGCGGGCACGGTATTCCAGGGCGACCGTCGTTTCGGCATTGTCGTGCGCCTGCCGGAAACCTCACGCAGCGACCCCGCTGCGCTGGGCCGCTTGCCGTTGGCGTTGCCAAACGGTCAGGGCTACGTGCCGCTGTCGGATGTCGCTACGCTCAATGAAGTCACGGGCCCCAACCAGGTCAGCCGCGAAGATGGCAAGCGCCGCATCGTCGTCAGTGCCAATGTGCGCGGGCGCGACATTGCCTCCTTTGTTGAAGAAGCGCAGGCAGTGCTCGATGCGCAGGTGCGTCTGCCGGCCGGTTACTGGATGGCGTGGGGCGGGCAGTTCGAGCAGTTGCAGTCGGCTACCGAGCGCCTGCAGATCGTGGTGCCGCTGGCGCTGGCCATGGTGCTCACGCTGCTGTTCATGATGTTCGGCAACCTGAAGGATGGTTTGCTCGTGTTCTCGGGCATTCCGTTCGCACTGTCGGGCGGGATTCTGGCGCTGGCGCTGCGCGGCATTCCGCTGTCGATTTCAGCGGCGGTGGGTTTCATCGCGCTGTCGGGCGTGGCGGTGCTCAACGGGCTGGTGATGCTGAGCTTTATCCGCAGCCTGCGCGAGAGTGGCCAGTCGGTCGACGAGGCGGTGCGTGAGGGTGCGCTCACACGCTTGCGCCCCGTGCTGATGACGGCGCTAGTGGCGTCGCTCGGTTTCGTGCCGATGGCGCTGGCAACCGGCACGGGCGCGGAGGTGCAGCGTCCGCTGGCGACGGTGGTGATCGGGGGGATTCTGTCGTCGACGGCGCTGACGCTGCTGGTGCTGCCGGTGCTGTACCGGCTGGCCTATCGACGGGAGGATGGGCGAGAAGGCGCCACGGCGCAGGCAGATTCGGCAGTGCCGTCCGCTGCGCCGTGACGGCGGTGCTTATTCCGCTTGCAGTGCGGCGATGATCTTTTCGGCGTGGGCCTTGAGCTTGTCGCTGTCGGCCTGCACGCGGGCGTGCGGTTGCAGCGGGGTATCGCTGTAGCGCGGCAGCACGTGAAAGTGCACGTGCGGCACCGTCTGCCCGGCAGCGCTGCCGTTGAGTTGGAAGACCGCGATACCCGGCGGCGTAAACGCAGTACGCACGGCGCGCGCCAGCTTGCGCGTGGTGCGGATGGCGGCCGACGCGGCATCGTCCGACAGGTCGAACAGCTCGGCCGCGCCTTCCTTGGGCAGCACGAGCACGTGACCGTCGGCCTGCGGCATGATGTCCATGAAAGCGATGGTGTGGTCGTCTTCGTACACCTTGATGCAAGGCAGTTCGCCGCGCAGGATCTTGGCGAAGATGTTCTGGTTGTCGTAAGTCGCGTCAGGCATGGGTGTCTCCAGTAAGCGGGAAATGCACGGGAAAGCGCTGCGCGAAAGTATATAGGCGACCGGCGGCGACGCGCGTGGCGCAGGTTTGGCACAGATCAAGCCGGCCTGTCGTCAACCGACAGCGGCGCAGCCACGTGTTCTAGCGGCTTGCGTTCGGCAGCCGTCCCCCAGCAAGCCTGCACAGCGGCAGCAAGCAGCATCAGCACCGCGCCGAATGCGTAGCCACCGAACACGGCACCGCGCGAGTGCGTATCGATCAGCCAGCCGAACAGCGCAGGCCCGGCCACGCCGCCAAGCCCCGTGCCCACGGCATAGAACAGCGCGATAGCCAGCGCGCGCACCTCCAGCGGAAAGGTTTCGCTCACCGTCAGGTACGCCGAGCTGGCGGCGGCCGACGCAAAGAAGAACACCACGGTCCACGCGATGGTTTGTGTAGTGCCATCCAGCACACCCGCCTTGAACAGCGCGCCACTGACTAGCAAGAGCACCCCGCTGATGGCGTAGGTCGCGGCAATCATCGTGCGCCGGCCGACCACGTCAAACAGCCGCCCAAGCAGCAGCGGCCCAAGAAAATTGCCCAGCGCGAACGGCAGCAGGTATGTGCCGACCTTCGTTGCGGGCACGTCATAGAAATCCGTCAGCACCAGCGCGTAGGTGAAGAAAATCGCGTTGTAGAAAAACGCCTGCGCCGCCATCAGCGCGAGGCCCACCAGCGCGCGTTGCCGGTGCTGCACGAACAGCACGCGTGCGACTTCCATCAAGCGTGGATGGCCGCGGCGGCGCATGCGCAATGCGGGCAGCGGAGCGGTATCGAAGCGATGGCCGCGTGTGGCGATTTCGCTTTCGATGTTCTGCACGATGGTCTGCGCTTCTTCGTGCCGGCCGCGCGTGATGAGCCAGCGTGGGCTTTCCGGAATCCAGAAACGCATCACCAGAATGATGAGCCCCAGCAGGGCGCCGATGAAGAAGCACAGCCGCCAGCCGGTATCGATGCTCATGTGCGCTGGGTCCAGCAGCCACAACGATGCACCTGCGCCCAACGCGGCACCGATCCAGAACGTGCCGTTGATGGCGAGGTCGGTCCAGCCGCGCACGCGTGCCGGCGTCAGTTCTTGAATGGTCGAGTTGATGGCCGCGTATTCGCCGCCGATGCCTGCGCCTGTGAGCACGCGAAACACGACGAGGCTGGCGAAGCTCCACGAAAATGCCGTGGCCAGCGTGGCCAGGATGTAGACGCCCAACGTGATGAAGAACAGCTTGCGGCGGCCCAGTCGATCCGTCATCCAGCCGAACAGCAGTGCGCCGAACACCGCACCGACCAGGTAGGCGCTGCTGGCAATGCCTACCTGCGCGTTGGTGAGATGCAGCGTGGGGCTTTGCTTGAGCGCGCCGGCCACGGCGCCGGCCAGCGTCACCTCCAGGCCGTCGAGCAACCATGTAATGCCCAGCGCAATGACCACGCGCGTGTGAAAGCGGCTCCACGGCAGGCGATCGAGCCGGCCGGGCAGGTCGGATGTATGAAAGGCTGGCGATTCGGGCATCGCGGCGCACTCAAAGTCGAATGCGCTCGATGCAGCACGAATTATTCCCGCGACGGCGCCGCCGAACCTTCAGACGGTGCGCCCGCGAGCAGTGTGTCTTCAAAGAAGCGGCGGCGCGCGTCCTTGTCGGGTTTGCTGCCCTGGTGCCAGAGCGTGGCCTCCGATAGCTGGTAGGCGTACAGCATGAAGGCGCGCGCCTTGGCGTCCTTGCGCGCAAAGCCGATCGCCTGGAAATGCTGGACGTAATAGTCCATACGATGCTCGTCGACGGCTTCGACGGCTTCTTGCGCCATCGGGTCGCGCCGCGCCCAGGCACGGATAGCAAATTCGATCATGGCCGTGCGGCGGGCGCTGCGTCCGCGAAACGGCAGCGCGAGCAGATCGCGCACGAGCCCCTGCACCGACGGATTTTGCCGCTCCAGCTTGGGACCCACGCGCGTGCGCTCGCTCCAGTCCTGCAATACCTGGTGCAGCAGGTCGTCGCGGTTCTTGAAGTGCCAGTAGAAGCTGCCGCGCGTAACGTCCAACTGCTTGGCGAGCACGTCCACGCGCACGGCATCAATGCTCTTTGTCACGAGCAGATCGGTGGCGGCGCGCACCCAGTCGTCAGGCGTGAGCTGTGCACGCGGCGCGGCGGGGGAGGCGGAATCGGCATCGACTGCGACGGCTTCGTCGTGTTCGTCGATCTGCGGGGATGACTTTGGCATGAAGGCGGATTCTAGCCCCGCTGACGAGGCTGTCCAGCGCTTAAATCGTGCTGAGGCCCCCAGGTTTGCGCGGGTTGACACGGCAACAAACGCACTCCTACCATGCACATACGTTTGTGTATGGAAGGATCGAGCTACCGTAAGCCTTGGTTTGCGGTTTAGTGCAAGAACCATGCTCGACGATGCCTTCTGCACGGCGTCAAACGATAAGACATCAGGAGACATTTGCATGAAGGCATTCCGACTCGCGCTGTGCGCGGCGGCAGCAGTTGGCACATTCGCGGGCGCATTTTGCCCGAGCACCGTCCACGCCGAGACCGTCAAGATCGCGTGGATCGATCCGCTATCCGGGCTGATGGGGGCGCTTGGCCAGAACCAGCTGCGCAGCTGGCAATACGCGGCCGATCTGGCCAACCAGCAGAACTGGAGCGGCAACGGCACCAAGTTTGAAGTGGTTGGCTTTGACAACAAGGTTTCGCCGCAAGAGAGCCTGACGATCCTCAAGCAGATCACCGACCAGGGCATCCGCTACGTCGCGCAGGGCGACGGCTCCAGCGTGGGCATGGCGCTGCAGGACGCCATCGCCAAGTACAACGACCGCAATCCGGGCAAGGAGATCATCTATCTCAACTACGCCGCGGTCGATCCGGACATGACGAACAACAAGTGCAACTACTGGCACTTCCGTCTGGACGCCAACTCCGACATGAAGATGGAGGCCCTGACGAGCTATCTCGCCAAGGACCAGAACATCAAGAAGGTCTACCTGCTGAACCAGAACTACTCGTTCGGCCACCAGGTGGCGCGCGCGGCCAAGGAATACCTCAAGCGCAAGCGTCCGGACATCCAGGTGGTGGGGGAAGATCTGCACCCGCTCGCGCAGGTGAAGGACTTCTCGCCGTATGTCGCGAAGATTCGTGCTTCCGGCGCCGATACGGTCATCACCGGCAACTGGGGGAGCGATCTGGCACTGCTGATCCGCGCATCGAAGGATGCGGGGCTGACCACCAATTTCTATACGTACTATGCAGGCACCACCGGTGTGCCCACGGCGATGGGGGCCTCCGGCGCAGACCGCGTGAAGGTCATCAGCTACTTCGCGCCGAACGACGGCAACCCGAAGACGAGCGCCGTGCTCGACGGCTTCAAGAAGAAGTACAACGACGACTTCTTCAACGCTGATGTCTACACCGGCATCGCCTTCCTGGCCAAGGCCATCAAGACCAGCGGTTCTGCCGAGCCTGCCAAGGTGGCCAAGGTGATGGAAGGCATGACGGTCGATGGCCTCAATGGCCCGATCGAAATGCGCAAGACCGACCACCAGGCGCAGCAGACGCTGTACGTGACCACCTGGGTGAAGGCCGACGGCAAAAAGATCAAGTACGACCAGGAAAACACCGGCTATGGCTGGCGTACCGACGTCACGCTGGAGCCGCACCTTGCGGCCCAGCCGACGTCGTGCCAGATGAAGCGTCCGGCGTCGTAACCGCGTGATGGTGGTGTTCCCGGCCTAGACCGGGGACACCACCCCCGTGCCCGCCAGGTGCCCACGGGCGTTCTCTAGAAAGCGATCCACCGTGGCCTGCACCGATTCCGGCGACCAGCCGGCAATGTGCGGCGTCAGCACGACCTGCTCCAGATCCAGCAGCCCGGCCGGCGGCTTGGGCTCGCTCTCATACACATCCAGCCCCGCGCCCCCCAGCTTGCCTGAGCGGATGGCCGCTTCCAGCGCCGCCGTATCCACCACGCTGCCGCGCGCGATGTTGACCACGTAGCCGTTCGGGCCCAGCGCTTCCAGGATCGTCTGGTTGACGAGGTGCTTGGTCTGCGCGCCGCCCGGCGTGGCAACGATCAGAAAGTCGGCCCACTCGGCCATGTCCTTGAGCGCGTCGAAGTAGCGGTACGACACCCCGTCGCGTGGCTTGCGGTTGTGATAACCGATCTGCATGTCGAAGCCCGCAGCACGGCGTGCGATCTGCAGCCCGATGGTGCCCAGACCAACGATGCCCAGGCGCTTGCCGCAAACACCCGGTTGCAGCGGAATGTCGTCGCGCCAGACGCCGTTGCGTGTGGATCGATCCAGCTTGGGAATCCCTCGCACGGTGGCCAGCAGCAAGCCAAAGGCGTGGTCGGCCACGCAGGCGTCGTTGGTGCCGGCGCCGTTGGCAACCGCTACGCCACGGGCGCGGGCGGCCTCCACATCGATGTTCTCGTAGCCAGCGCCCAGCGCGCAGGCCAGTTCCAGCTTGGGCATCGCGGCAATTTCCGCTCCGGTCAGGCCCGTCGAGCCATTGGTCAGCACGATGCGAACTGCTTGCCCGTCGCGCGCGATGGCGGCATCGCGTTCGGCGCGGGTCGGTGCATGGATGACGTGAAAATGTTCAGCGATCTGCGCCACGTTATCGGGCGTCATCGCAATGAGGAGCAGCAGGGTCGGTTGCATGGTCAGGAGAGGAGGCGGGCCGCATGAATGGGGCAAGGCCCCGTCGGCAAGGAGGTGCGTCGCACGGCGCTTGGCGATGATAACGTGCGCCCCGCCGCCTTGCTGAAAGCCACGGCCGTCATGCGGTTACACCCCGTTACCGATGAGCGGGTTTGGTTGCACGGGTTTGTAGGGCTGCGGCATAGACTTTGCGGCAAGAGGCGCATGGCCGCAGGCCGCAGAGCAGACTGCTGGTCCGGCCCAGACGCCTTGTTCACAAGACGGGATTGATCATGCAAGCAACGAACAAGTCGGACCGTGCAGGGCGCGTAGCGCGTTGGGTGACAGTGGCCACATTGGCTGCCGTGGCAGCGGGGCTGACAGGCTGCGTGACGGCGCCGGCGTACCCCGGTTATGGCGCGGGCTATGGCGCGGGTTATGCCGCGGGCAGCAATGCTTACGGCAACAGCACCGGCCCGACCACCTACAGCAGCGGCTATGCCAGCGGGTACGACAACACGTATAACAACGGCTACGGCAGCTATGATCCGAACGCGCCGCAGCCCTATCCGCAGCAGCCGGCGCCGACCTATTCGCAGCCACAGCCGACTTACTCGCAACCGAACTATTCGCCGTATCCGAACAACGGCGATCAGTCTTATCAAGCGCCCGCGGATAACCGGTACGGCGTTGTTGAATACGTCGAAGCGGTGCCCGTGCGCGGCCAGTCGAGCGGCGTAGGTGCGGTACTCGGCGGTGTGGTGGGCGGCTTGCTTGGTCACCAGGTTGGTGGCGGCCGCGGCAACACCGTGGCCACCATCGGCGGCGCGGTGGCGGGCGCCATGGCGGGCAACGCCGTGGAAGGCAATACGGTGGTCGGCCAGACTTATCGCGTGACCATGCGGCTGAACGACAACTCGCGCGTGACGCTCACGCAAAACAACCCGAACGGATTGCGCGTGGGTGATCGCGCCCGCATCGAAAACAACATGGCAGTGCCTTACTAGCCACATCCTGCATGGGGCCGCCCGCGTGGGCTTCAGAAACGGAGCGGGTCGGCCGATATAGCGGAGGCAATAACCCGCCGTGACTGCCATGCTCAATCGACTTTCCATCCGTTTCCGACTCAACGCAGCGCTGGCGCTGCTCGCTTTGCTGCTGGCGATTACCGGCACCATTGGCGTGATCGGGATGCGCGCCTCCGACGCGAATATCAATGAGGTCTACACCAATCAGCTCGCTTCGGCGTCGCTGATGGGCAAGGCGCAGCTGAATGCAGCGATCGTGCGTACGACGCTTGATCGGGCGGTCTTCCATCCGGATGCGGCCGACGTGCCGGCCATCATCGAAAAGGCCAACGCTTACCGCGCCAAGTCTGAGGGGGCGTGGAAGCAATACAAGGCGCTGCCCATGAACGCGGAGGAAGCACGCCTGGCCGCCGACGTTGAAGCCAAGCGCACAGCGTTGTTCCGCGATGGCGTCGAACCGCTGATGAGCGCCCTGCGCGCGCACGATACCGCCGCCGCAGATAAAGTGGTCATGACCATCATCCCGCCGCAGTTCGTGGCACTGTCTGCTGCTGTGGACGCACTGGATCGCAGCCAGGCCGAGCAGGCCAAGACCGCCTACGAAGGCGCGGTCGCCCGCTCGCACGCGTTTCTGATGCTGATCGTTGGCGCCATCGTGGTGGGCATTGCTGCGGCACTGGGCTGCGCATTCGGTCTGCACCGCGCGATTTCGGTGCCGCTGTCGAAGATGCTGGGCCACTTCAGCGCGATCTCGAACGGCAACCTGACCGAGCGCATTACCGTCAGCAGTAAGGACGAAATGGGCGCGCTCACGCAAGGTCTCATCGACATGCAGCACGGGCTGATCCGTACCATCGTGACGATGCGCGGCGGCAGCGAATCCATCGCCAGCGCCACCAAGCAGATTGCGGCCGGCAACATGGATCTGTCGCAACGCACGGAAGAACAGGCCTCGTCGCTGGAAGAAACCGCGTCGAGCATGGAAGAGCTGACCAGCATCGTGCGCCAGAACGCCGATAACGCACGACAGGCCAGCCAGCTTGCGGGCAACGCGTCGGACATCGCCGTCAAGGGCGGTGAGGTGGTGGGCCGCGTGATCGAGACGATGTCGGGCATCAACGACAGCAGCAAGAAGATCGCCGACATCATCGGCGTGATTGAAGGCATTGCGTTTCAGACCAACATCCTCGCGTTGAATGCGGCGGTGGAAGCCGCTCGCGCAGGCGAACAGGGGCGCGGTTTTGCGGTGGTGGCGGGTGAGGTGCGCAGCCTGGCGCAGCGCTCGGCCACGGCGGCCAAGGAGATCAAGGAGTTGATCAGCGATTCGGTTGGCCGTGTTGAGAACGGCTCGACGCTGGTGACCGAGGCTGGCGCGGTGATTGACGAAGTGGTTGTGGCAGTCAAGCGCGTGACCGACATCATGGGCGAAATCAGTTCCGCATCGGACGAACAAAGCGCCGGTATCGAGCAAGTCAACCAGGCCGTCACGCAGATGGACGAAGTGACCCAGCAGAACGCCGCGCTGGTGGAAGAGGCAGCGGCTGCTGCGCAATCGCTGGAAGAGCAGGCCGGCGTGCTGCGTGAAGCGGTGGCGTCGTTCCGCTTGCCGGCGGCCGGTGCTCACGCTGAGCCCGTGATGGCGCCCGTGGCCGCAAAGGCGGCGCCCGCTGCGTCGGCTACATCGGCCGCATTGACCGTTTCCAGCCCGGTCGCTAAACCGGTTGCACGCAGACCTGCCGTGGCGACGGCGCGTGCGGCCGGCAAGCGCCCCGCTGCGCAGGTCAAGTCGGCCGCTGTGCCAGTTCAAAGCGCGAAGGTAGCGCCTGCCGTGGCAGCCGAGCCCAAACCTGGCAAGCTTGCCTTGGCTGCGGCCTCCAGCGATGCCGACGACTGGGAACAGTTCTGACGCACAAGCCGACACACTCCTCCCAACAAGCCGCGCCCTGAGCGCGGCTTTGTGTTTCAGCGCTGTAACCGATTTGCTGGATTGCTTGGGCCGATGTTGTCAGCCCGGGCTGCGATTCGCGCAGCAACGTCGTGCGCGCGTGGCAAGACAACCCGGCCGGTACGCCTGCGGCCTGCCGTTCGTCATGCCGATCCTTTGCGCATAAGGCTTCGCAACCCGCCCCATGTTGCGCACCGCCGCGCATGGGGCAACATCCCACCGTGCCTGTCAGACGGGCTGCCTGCTCGCCTAACCCAAACACCCTGCACTTGATCGTTCAACGCCTCCGTCATTCGTAGGGAGGCCTTGTACGCTGCCCGGACGACTGTCCCACCCCATCGGATGGCGTTGCATGCCGTGGCGTTGATATTGCTCCCCCCACCGCCCGCGTCTTGCGTTCACCCATGCAACAACCCGGCGCACCCGGCACGTGTCTGAAGGCGTATGTGGTGCGTTGCACCGCATAACCGCGCGCCTCGGCGGGCGTTGGTATGGTCCTCGCGTTCCTCCTCGCGGGAAGCAGGCTAGAGGGCGACGCATCCACCCGATCGACAGCAGGTAAGCGGGACGGATGCCACGGCGCAAAGCGGTTGCGCCGGACGTCGAAGAAGACCTTTGGGGGAAGCATGAGTGCCACAGCGCAAGGCGGGGGGTACGCCGGACACTGGCGACGCGCCCGTAGGGTGGGAGCAGGGGAGCAGCCATGAGCGATCTGCCATGGGAGCTTTACCTGGCATTGCTCAATACCTTGACGGTGGCGACCACGCTCGTCATCTTCATCAGCACCGCCGACGATTTCTTCCTGGATGCCTTCTACTGGGTGCGGGAGCTGTGGCTCTGGCCGCAGCGTGGGCGCACGCCGGTCACGATCTCGGCGCAATCGCTGCGCGAGCGCGAAGAGCAATGGCTCGCCATCATGGTGCCGGCGTGGAAGGAGTACGACGTCATCGCCAAGATGGTCGAGAACACCCTGGCGACGATGGAGTACACGCGCTTCATCATCTTTGCCGGCGCGTACCGCAACGATGCGGAGACCACCACCGAAGTCGAGCGCATGGTGCGCCGCTATCCCGGCCGCGTGGTGCGCGCAGCCGTCACGCACGATGGCCCGACGTGCAAGGCCGACTGCCTGAACACCATCATCCAGACCATCATCCGGCACGAGGCAGGCCACGGCATCCGCTTTGCCGGCGTGATCATGCATGACTGTGAAGACGTGATCCACCCGCTGGAGCTGAAGTACTTCAACTACTTCATCCGCGATCAGGATCTGGTGCAGTTGCCGGTGCTATCGCTTGAGCGCAAGTGGTACGAGTGGGTGGCCGGTACGTACATGGATGACTTTTCCGAGACGCACCAGAAAGACCTGGTGGCGCGCCAGGCACTAACCGGCACGGTGCCTGGGGCCGGTGTTGCGCTGTGCTACAGCCGCCGCGCGATCGAAGCGGTGATGAAGGTGCGCGGCGATTCTCCGTTCAACACCAGCACGCTCACCGAAGACTACGACTTCAGTTTCCGACTGCGGGAACTCGGCATGCGTGAAGCATTCGTGCATTTCCCGATCTGCGAGAACGCAGAACCGGTTGAAGACGCCCAGGGCAAGACACGCACACGCTGGCGCTTTGGGCGGCGCAAGGGCGCACGCCCGCAACTGCTGGCCACGCGCGAGTACTTTCCGAGCACGTTCCGCACGGCGTACCGCCAGCGCGCGCGCTGGGTGCTCGGCATTGCGTTTCAGGGTTGGTTGCAGATGGGCTGGAACGGCAACCTCATCACCCGCTACATGTTCTTCCGGGACCGCAAGGGCGTGCTGACGGCCCTGTTCTCGATCCTGGCCTACGTGCTGTCGCTGAACTATCTGGCGCTAGCCGCGTTGATGTCAAAAGGCTTGGTCACCATTCCGGACGGCACGTTCGTGGTCGGCAGCATCTGGATGCAGGATCTGTTGGCTGTGAATGCGGCGCTGCTCGTCAATCGGCTGGCGCAGCGCGTGTACTTTGTCGGGCGGCTCAACGGCCCGCTGCAAGGCGTGCTGTGTTTGCCCAGGCTGGTGGTGAACAACTTCATCAACTTTTTCTCGGTATGCCGCGCGTGGAAGATCTTCCTGATCTACTGCCTGACCGGCAAGCCTATCGCCTGGGACAAGACGCAGCACACCTATCTGTCGAACGACGCACTGGGCCGTACGCGCTGCAAGCTGGGCGAGACGCTCATCAAGTGGGAAGTGCTCACGCAGGAGCAGTTGGATGCCGCACTCGCCATCCAGCGCCAAACCGGACGCCGGCTTGGGCAAGTGCTGATCGAGCAGGGCCTGGTGACGCCCGATACGCTGGCCGATGCATTGGCCGAGCAGGTCGACCTGCCGCGCGTGAGCCTGACCAACGTCGTGCTCGGTGCGCTTGCCGATTGCCTGCCGCGTGACTTGGCAGTACGGCATCACGTGGTGCCGTTCTCGATTGGCGAAGACGGCTCGCTCAACATCGCCGTGTCGGAGTTGCCCGACGGCGCAGTGCTGGAAGAGCTGGCCCATGCGGCCGGCCGCAAGGTCGCGTGCTTCATGGCGTGCGATCACGAAATGTCGGCCGAGCTGGCGCAGATGGCCGACCCCAACCGCCGTACCACGGTCGTGTTTGGCCCGGCGGCGCATTCGGCCATGCTGGCCGTCGAATCCATGACGGGCGCCGGCCCAGGTGTTGCAGCCGGCACGGCACCCGCACCCGAGGCTTCCACCATCCCCCCGATTCCTGTGCCGCCGGACCTGCCCCCTGGGCCAGACCCGCGGCCGAACCCATCTGTTGCGGGAGGTGTGGCATGACACACGAGAGAGTCAACCGTTTAACCGTGCGCCATCTGCGCTGGCCGATTGCTGCGGCAGTGTGGGCGTTGTGTCATGGCGTATCACTGGCAGAGCAGCCTGCGCCGTTGCAGCCCGATGCCTACTTTCGCGCCGATCGCGCTTATCACGCCATCGATGGCAACAAGCTCGACGATGCCGAAGCCGCCACGCGTGCGGCATTGGCCGTGCAGCCTGACAGCCTGCAACTGAACCTGCTGCTGCTGGATGTGCTCACCCGCAAGGGCCAGTTGGATGCGGCACGCGCGCAGGCCGATGCGTTGCTGCAGAAGTATCCCGACGAGCCACGCGTGTACGCCCAGCACGGGTTCCTGGCGCAGAAGGCCAACGACCCCGCCGTCGCTGAACGAGACTTTGCGCGCGCCGTGCAAGGCACCGACTGGACCGCGCAGGAGCAGCGCAACCTGCATCTGGCCTGGTCGGACAGCGCGTATTCCGCCAAGCATCCGCAGGCTGCCCTCGATGCGCTCAGCGGCATGAAGGACAACCCCGATGCCGACGTGCAAGTGCGTCTCGCGCAGTCACGCCTGCAATTGGGCGACCGGGATGGCGCAATGCAGGCTGCCACGCTGGCCGCCGAACACGCTACGGACCCGGCGCGCCAGCGCTACGCCAAGGCGCTGCTCGCCCAGGCGATGGCGCCCGAAGCGCAGGCTGCGCCCACGTCCGCCAATGATCCGCGCGTGATCGGCCAGCGTGAGTTGAACGAGGCTTACAGCCATCTGCGTGCGCGTGACGACCGCGCTGCATTGGCAGCGTTCCAGCGCGGCTTCGCCACGGGCGAGGGTAACTGGACCCACTACGCCGATGCCGCCTACGCAGCAAAGCGGCTGGGCGACAACCCGACTGCCATCAAGCTCTTCCGAGAGAGCCTCGACCATGCCGACGCCGATGCCAACAGCGACCGCGGTGGCAATGGAGACGACCGCCTTCCACCGGATCGCCGCTTCGGCTACCGGCGTGAAGTCGAGCAGATGCAGCGCACGTTCGGCATGGTTCTCTCTGGCGCGTATCAAACGTCTGCATTCGGTTTGCCCAACACGGTGAGCGCGGGGCAGGCTGGCGCAGAGGTGTACTGGCAACCGCCCGGTATCGGCTACCGCGACGGCAGCATCTTCCAGCTCTTCGTACGCGGCTACGACAGCGTGTACGACCGCAACGGCAACACGGGTCTGCCGACCGCGCAGGGCTCGGTGGGCGCACGCTACAAGCCGATCAAGGACATCAACCTGGTGTTCACCGCCGAGCGTCTCTTCCGCATCGGGCAACTGACCACCAACGATACTTTGCTGCGCATCGGCTTCTCGACCGACCAGGGGCTCGACCTGCAGGTCACCAAGCCGCGCTGGCAGACGTGGCAGGTGTTTGGCGAGGGCGCGTACTTCCTCAACCAGGGCCGCATGATCGTCAGCACGGAAATGCGCTACGGACACACGTGGTTACTTAACTCGATCAGCGATCGCCTGACGGTCTATCCGCATATCGTGCTGGCGGGCGATCACGACAACAAGGCGATCGATCAGCGGCTCGCACTGGGTGTCGGCCCAGGCATCAACTTCCGCTACTGGTTTCGCGAGTCGCACTACGCAGCGCCGGCCAGTTGGCTGGATTTGACCGTGCAATACCGCTTGCCATTGACGCACGCGGATCGAGCAAAGGGGGTGGTCGCGCGAGCCATTCTTTGGTTCTAAGTCAGTCCTGGATTCAAGCAGACCCCAGTCAGAGGTGTCGCAGATGAAACGTTTTTGACCGCCGAGGGAAACGGGTAACAAAGAGGAGTTGCAGCGGCATCCGAAGGATGGCGTCGCAGCGCCATGGCGAGTCAAAGCGGGACAGTTGGCACGGCCTTCGCTCAATGGCGAAGTCTGCGCCGACGTCAGAAGCGACACGTTCGTCGTCGCGCTTTTGCATGCGCCGATGCAGACGACTGGGGGGAATCATGACAGGGAAAATTTTGACCGTGTTCGGCACGCGCCCGGAGGCCATCAAGATGGCGCCGCTGGTGCAGGCATTGCAGGCCGAGGCAGGCTTTACCTCGGCGGTGTGCGTGAGCGCGCAGCACCGGCAGATGCTGGATCAAGTGCTGGAACTCTTCGGCATCGTGCCGGAGTTTGACCTCAACCTGATGCGGCCTGGGCAGACGTTATCCGACATCACGTCCAACGTGTTGGGCGGCATCGACGGCGTGCTCGATGCCTACAAGCCCGATGCCGTGCTCGTCCACGGCGACACGACGACCACGCTGGCGGCAAGCCTCGCGGCGTTCTACCGACGCATTCCGGTCGGGCATGTGGAAGCAGGCTTGCGTACCGGCAACATCTGGTCGCCATGGCCGGAAGAGCTGAACCGGCGCGTCACCGATTCCGTGACGACCTGGCACTTCGCGCCCACGGCCGAATCGCGCCAGAACCTGCTGGACGAGGGCATCGACCCGGAGCAGGTCACGCTGACCGGCAACACCGTCATCGATGCGCTGCTGGCCGTGAAGCAGCGGCTGGACGACGACGCCACGCTGTCAGCCCAGATGGCGGCGCGCTATCCGTTCCTGGAGGCCGGGCGTCGGATGATCCTGGTGACGGGCCATCGCCGCGAGAACTTCGGCGAGCCGTTCGAGAACTTCTGCGTTGCGCTGCGCCTGCTGGCGGCGCGTCATCCGGATGTGCAGGTTGTGTATCCGGTGCACCTGAACCCGAACGTGCAGCAGCCGGTCAACGCCATCCTTTCCGGCCACGACAACGTTCACCTGATTGCGCCGCAGGACTACCTGCCGTTCGTCTACCTGATGGATCGGGCGTACCTGATCGTTACCGATTCAGGCGGCATTCAGGAAGAGGCGCCCGCGCTGGGCAAACCGGTGCTGGTGACGCGCGACACCACCGAGCGGCCGGAGGCCGTGGCATCGGGCACCGCGCGGCTGGTCGGCACCGATACGCAACGCATCGTCGATGAAGCAGAAACGCTGCTCAACAACGCCGCCGAATACGAGCGCATGGCGCAAGCCCACAACCCTTATGGCGACGGCCAGGCCTGCCGGCGCATTGTCGATGCGCTGAAGAAGGCCTTTGCCACGCAGCCGCAGAAGGTGGCGCGCGGTCCGCAACTCATTCGCAAACCGGCCACCGAGGCCGAAATCATCGATCTGGAAGCGGCGCGTGCCACCGCGCAAGGGTCGTCAACGCAGCACCGCCTGAACGGTTAGGAGGCTTTGATGAAAGCGAAGCAAATCGGGGGCGGCGTGTTGGTTGCCTCCGCACTTGTTGCCGGGTGGCTGATCGTGACGCCGCCGTGGGCTGGTGATGGCGGCGTACCCGCCATCGTGACCGGCGCGACGGGCCAGGGCAGCCCCAGTATCGACACAGACAAGAAAGCCCCAGCGCCCGCGTCGTCCAGGGCGACCGCCACGGCTGCGCCACCCATGCAGCCCACCGTTGTGGCAGCAGTCACACCCAGGCCCGTGACTGGAGGCGCGCGCGCCTACGGCTACGGCGTCATGGATGAGAACGGACAGGTCATTCCACCGCCACGCACGGCAGTGATGACCGAAGTCCGCCCCGGCACGCCGGAAAACGAGACGGCAGGTACAGACCGTGGCCACGATCGTGGCCCCAACTTCAACCTCGGGCTCTACCGCCAAGCGGACGGCTCGTTCTATCGCCCATGATTGTCATGAGTCGGAGAGTCATCATGAAGACATTGCTACGTAAGTTCCTGTGCGCGCTCGTCTTTGCGGGCGGCCTGCTCGGCATCTCGCTGACAGCGCCAGCGCAGGCTGCCACCTGCACGATCGGGCTCGGGTCCATCTGCGTGACGGTGGCGGGAACGACAACCAGTACGCCAGCCCCGATGCTGGTGCTGTACGACGCCCCGCCAAACGACCAGTACACCAACCTGGGCAAGGCGTACGCGATCATGCTGTACAACCTGCTCGCGCACTTCAACACCACCATCACGATGCTGCCCGTGCAGAACTACACGGCTGGCATGACCGAGCAGTACACCGCCATCTTCTACATGGGGAGTTACTACAACAACCCCATACCGGCGGCGTTCCTGTCGGATGTGACCACCACGCAGAAGACCGTGGTCTGGTTCAAGTACAACCTGTGGGAACTTGCCTGGAACGCGGCGTATCCGTTCACCTCGCGTTACGGCATCAATTTTGTCGGTCTGCGCGGCATGAACTCGGCACCGTCGGCCACTACACCAAATCCGGGGTTCTTCGATACGGTGTCGTACAAGAGCCAGACCATGACCAAGTACTACGCCTTCAATGCCACGACCGGCGCCATCAGCGCTGATCCGGACATTGGCGTGACCTCGGTGGCTGATCCCACCAAGGCGAGCAGTGTGGTGACGATCACCAATTCCGTTACGCAGGAGACCGCCCCGTACATCATGCACTCGGGCAACTTCTGGTACGTGGCCGACATGCCGTTCTCGTATATCGGCCCACGCGACCGCTACCTGGCGATGTGCGACATGCTGCATGACATCCTGGGTACCAATGCGCCCACCCTGCACCGCGCGCTGGTGCGCCTGGAAGATGTCAACGCCACCAACACCGTGAAGTCCATCAACACGCTGACGGACTATCTGTACAGCTTGAAGATTCCGTTCTCGATCGCCACCATCCCGCTGTACACGGACCCGAACGGCGTCTACAACGGCGGCGTGTCGCAGACGATCCACCTGGTCAACGCGACGGGGCTCAAATCAGCGCTCAACCATGCGTTGCCACGTGGGGGGAAGATCCTGATGCACGGCTACACGCACCAGTACAGCAACATCCCGAACCTTATCAACGCGGTCAGCGCGAACGACTTCGAGTTCTGGCTCGCTACGCAGAACCGGCCTGTGAACGAAGATTCAACGCAATGGGCAGCAGGGCGATTGTCTTCCGGGCTGCTGGAGTTCCAGCTCAATGGCTACGCGCCGTTCGCCTGGGAGGCGCCGCACTATCAATCGTCTCCGCTGTCGATCAAGGCCGTGCCGCAGTACTTCAAGAACACCTACCAGCGCGTGGTGTATTACACATCGGATAACCCGCAGACCTTGAACTCGACCACCGCAGGACATGATTTTTCGGTTGGCCAGTTCTTCCCCTACATCATTCAGAAGGACTACTACAACCAGCGCATCATTCCGGAAAACCTGGGCAACGTGGAATACAACATCTGCAATATCGATCCGTCGTCATGCCTGACGTACACCGCACAGGACATCCTGACCAACGCGACGTATGCACAGGTGGTACGCGACGGCTTTGCCTCGTTCTTCTTCCATCCGTTCTGGCTGGAGCCCGATCTTGGCACGCCGGGCTATACCGACTTCCAGACCATCATCACAGGTATCACCAGCATGGGGTACACCTGGGTTGACGCTAGCACGGTGAAGTGACGATGTGCCGGATGCGCTTGTTACTGGCGACTGTCATGCTGGCATTGAGCGCATCCTCTGAGGCCGCAGGGTCGGTGGGCGCCATGCCCGCCGGCCCTGTGCCGTTGTATGGCGTGACGGTTGACGCTGTGGACAACGTGCCTGCCGTGGTGGACGCGCTGTCGCACCTCTCGCGCACGCCCACGGTGCGCGTCGTCTTTGATGAAGGCATGGACGCGCCGCATTACGTTGGGGCGGTGGCGGCCATCCGGGACGTCGCGTATGTGATGGGCGAACTGGTGGATTCCTCCACACTCAAGCAATACACCACACCGCAACTGCGCGAGCGTGCCGCCGCTTACCTGCACACGCTCGGCAGCAATGTCGACGTCTGGGAAATCGGCAACGAGATCAACGGCGAGTGGACCGGCCCCACACGCGACGTGATCGACAAGACCATGGCGGCCTATGAAGTCATCAGAGCCGGCGGCGGCCGCACGGCGCTCACGCTGTACTACAACGAGGGCTGCGCCGAGCAGCCGTCACGCGCGATGTTCGAGTGGGTGCAACGTAATGTGCCGCTGCGCTTGCGCGATGGGCTCGACTACGTCTTCATCAGCTTCTATGAAGACGATTGCAAGATCGCACCGCCCGATTGGAACGCAGTGTTCACCAGGCTAGGCGGACTGTTTCCGCACGCCGCTTTGGGGTTTGGAGAAGTCGGGACGCGGCATGCCGTACGCAAGCCGGCGCTCGTCGCGCACTACTACGGGCTCGCGGTCACGCATCCTCGCTTTGTCGGCGGCTACTTCTGGTGGTACTTCCGGCAAGACATGGTGCCGCGCTCAAGGCCGCTATGGCGCAGCCTCGATGCGGCGTTCCTGAGCATGCCCGTGGCGGTCAGCCGCTAGCTCGCGCGCTGACGCGTTGGGTGTTAGCCGTTGATTTGCGGTCTGCCAGGTCTTCGGGTTCAACCGGCTCGCCGTCACGACGCACCAGCTGGATCGTGCGCGTGGGCAGCGCGAACGAGGTACCGAGATTCTCCAGCCCTTCCAGGATCGTCAGGTTGATGCGCTGCTGGATGTCCATGTACAGGTTGAAGTCCGGATCGGTCACGAAATACACGACCTCGAAGTTCAGAGCGTTCTCGCCAAACTCCTTGAAGTGCGCGCGATCAAACCGCGTGTTGCCGGCGGCTTCCACCGCACGGCGCACGATGTCCGGAATTTTCTGCAGCTGCGCGGCGCGCGCATCGTAGGTCACCCCGAAGGTGAAGACGATGCGTCGTTCCGACATCCGTTTGTAATTGTGAATCGTGCTCTTGAGCAGCGCCGTGTTGGAAGCGATGATCTCTTCGCCCGACAGGCTGCGGATGCGTGTGGTCTTGAGGCCCACGTGCTGCACCGTGCCGGCAATCGATTCGAAGACGATGAAGTCTCCGATCTCGAACGGCTTATCCAGCCCGATGGCGAGCGAGGCAAACAGGTCACTCAGGATGCTTTGCACTGCCAGCGCCACCGCCACGCCGCCCACACCCAGGCTGGCAACGAAGGCCGTGATGTTGACGCCCACGTTGGCCAGAATGGCCAGCAGCAGCATTGACCACAGCGCAAACCGCAGCACCCACGCGGTCATTGATGTGATCACGGGGTTGCGCGTGGCGTGGGTCTGCGTCGACAGCCGGTCACGCGCCCATAGCTTCACGCCGCGATTGAGCCACAGGGCAATCTGGAAACCGATGATGACGAACCAGATGTGGTCGAGCTTGTTGGCAATGCGCGTTGGCAGATCGATGAAGTACGAACCAGCGAGCAATGCGGCCAGCGCAATGAACACCGGATGCGTATCGCGTAGCACCGCCGTGACGAGAATGTCGAAGCGGTAGCCCGTCCGGCGGGCACGCGCGTCAAACCGGTTGCAGATCAGGTGCAAGACGCTGGACAGCAACACATATGCAGCGATTACTGTCAATGCGGCGGCGGCCCAATCGCGGGCCGGCACGCGCAGGAAGGTGTGGGCGTTGAGCCACTCCATGGACATCTCCGTGCAGATAACACGGATGCTGCGCCGCACATAGCGTGCCTGCCCTTACTGCCGCAGCGTTGCCTTCGGCTCGGCGTCGGTCGGCACGCACACGCGGTTGCGGCCCTGTCGCTTGGCTTCCATCAGGCCGAGATCGGCATCGGCCAAAAGGCGTGCCAGGTCTTGCCCGGGGCGCAGCGGTGCGGCGCCCACGCTCACTGTCAGCGGCCCCACGGGCGTTTGCGTGCCGGCCACCGCCGTCTTGAGCCTGTCCACCACGGCAAGCGCGCCGGTCAGGCCGCAGCCCGGCAGCAGCACAGCAAACTCGTCACCGCCCAGACGGCCGAACAGGTCAGCCGGGCGCAGCACGCCGGCCAGCGCATCGGACAGCGCGACGAGTGCCTCGTCGCCGGCGGCATGTCCCCACGTATCGTTGATGGATTTGAAGTGATCGACGTCGAGGTAGAGCGCGCACAGCGGCTCGGCATGATGCTGCGCACGTTCGACCGCAAAGGTGCCCAGTTCGAAGAAGCGTTGCCGCGCGAGCATACCGGTCAGGTGGTCGGTGTTGGCGCGATCGGCCAGGCTGCGTTCGGCCGCAAAGTGCCGCGCCATGGCGCGCAGCAGGTAGTGGTGAATGACGGCGGCCGCAGCAATGCAGATTGGCAGATAGAGCACCAGCCCCAGCCAGCCGTGGTGGATTGCTGTGGCGGGTTCTGGCGCGATCAGCAGGGCAACGATAGGCCCGGCCGTGCACAGCGCCATGGCGATGCAGAAATCGCGCCGGTTGAGCCACGCGGGGCTGGTGGCAAGCGGCATCAGATAGAACGCCGGCAGGACCCATTGGAGCCCTGCCTGATGGCCGAACGCGATGATGGCCACTTCCTCTGCCAGCAGGTGCGTGAGCGCCAGCAGCCCCCACATGCCGGTGTGCCGATACCGCTGTGCGACCACCACGATCGCCATCAGCAGCAGGAGCAGCGCGAGCAGCGGCCCCGGCCGATGCAGCAGCCCGACTGACCAGCCCAGCACGATTGCGAAGGCGTAACCGAGCACGCCGCATTTGCTCAGCGCGATGATCATCGGCACAAAATGGCGCGCCTGATAGTCACGCGAGGGTGTGCGTGCGTCGGGCAGGTCGGAGGCGGTAGGCAGGTTCGCGCTCAAGGCAGGGCAAGAGAGACCCTCTGGCGCGACGGGATGATGCGGGCGCGGGCGGGGCCGAATTGCGCAACAAAGCGCGCATTCTAATGGCGGCAGGCAACCCCGTGCGCGGATTTTTAGTGGGGGGAATCCCGCAATGTGTGTCTCAGCCTGCCAGCACTTGCCACACCAGCCACACATTGGCGACGCTGATGACGATGAATAGCCCCCACGCCAGCCAAGACGTTAACCGACTGTTAACAAATACCCCCATCAGCGTGCGATCGCCCGTCATGCGGATCAGCGGAAGCATCGCAAACGGCAGTTGCAGGCCGAGCACCACCTGGCTGATGACAAGCAGTTTGCCGATGGCGTGGTCGCCCAGCATCGCCACGCCGATGAACGCGGGGATCAGCGCCAGTGCCCGCGTGATCAACCGCCGCTGCCAGCAGGGGATGCGCAAGTCGAGGAACCCCTCCATCAGGACCTGCCCCGCGATGGTGCCGGTAAAGGTCGAGCTTTGCCCCGCCGCCAGCAACGCGATGCCAAACAGCAGCCCGGCCAGCGCCGTTCCGACGATGGGCTCCAGCAGGTGGTAGGCGTCTTCGATGTCGGCCACGTTCTGATGGCCGTGCGCGTTGAATGCCGCTGCCGCCAGGATCAGGATCGCGCCGTTCACGAGCAGCGCGAGGCTCAGCGACGCGATGGTGTCCAGCCGCGACAGGCCGATTGCCTCGCGCTTGGCATCCTCGGTGTTCGCCGTCATGCGCGTCTGCACGATGGACGAGTGCAGGTACAGGTTGTGCGGCATCACCGTGGCGCCGAGGATGCCGATGGCCAGATACAGCGGCTCGCGCTGGCTCACGGCCTGCCACGAGGGCATCAACCCGGCCGCTACCGAAGGCCAGTGCGGCTTGATGAGCACGAGTTCAACGAAGTAGCACAGCCCAATCGTGAGAATGAGCCCCAGCACGATGGCTTCCAGTTGGCGGAAGTTTTTGCCCTTCAGGCCCAGCACGATCAGCGTGTCCAGCGCGGTGAGCGCCACGCCCCAAAGGATCGGCACGCCCAGCAGCAGGTGGAAGGCCAGCGCGCAGCCCAGTACCTCAGCCAGGTCGCACGCAATGATGGACAGCTCTGCCAGCAGCCATTGCACGCGCAATGCGCCAGGCTGATAGCGGTTGCGAGAGGCGCGCGCCAGGTCCATGCCGGTGACGATGCCCAGTCGTGCCGACAGGCACTGCAGCACCATGGCCGCCAGGCTGGAGAGCACGACCACGAACAGCAACGCATAGCCGTAACGTGAACCGGCTTCAATGTCGGTCGCCCAGTTGCCCGGGTCCATATAGCCGACCGACACCAGCAGCCCCGGCCCCGCAAAGCGCAGCAGCTTCTTCCACAGCGGCAGGCCGGGCGGCACGGCGACGGTGCCGCGCACCTCGGATGGACAGAACGGCGCGGTGGCGGTCGTGGGCAGGCGGAACATGCGCGTGTGACTAAGGAAAACGCAATCGGAATTCCGGAATGATAGCTAAACGCCACGCTGCACGCCTGGAACCGCGCCCGATATGTGTTGGTGGGGCGACTTTCTCGTCACGTGTCTCCACACATTTAAGGCAAAGCTCAGTCCGTTGCGGTAGATTTCGAGCTTCGCCGGCGCCTGTTTCCACGCGCCGGTTGTCCGTTTACCGTCATTACCGCCGCCGAGACTCCCGCGCATGAACGCCATCCTCCTTATCGAAGACGATTTGCCGTTGGGCACGGCGCTGGCCCGCGCGCTGCGTCAGGCCGGCTACAACGCGACCTGGGTGCGCCGCCTGGTCGACGCGCAGAAATGGATCACCACCAACACCTTCGAAGCCATCGTGCTCGATCTCGGGTTGCCCGATGGTGAGGGCCATACCTTCCTGGAAGAACTGCGGGCCGCGCACAGCGACGTGCCTGTCATCATTGCCAGCGCGCGCGATGCGCTGTCGGAACGTCTCAAGGGGCTGGATTCCGGCGCGGATGACTTTCTCGTCAAGCCGTTCCCCGTGGATGAGCTCATCGCCCGCCTGCGCGCCGTGCTGCGTCGGCATGCGGGGCAGAGCACCAACCAGTGGAACGTCGGCAACCTGGTGGTGGAGCCCTCGCAGAAGCGCGTGACGCAAGAGGGCCAGGTCATCGAACTCACGCCGCGCGAATACCAACTGCTGCTTGAACTTGTGCGCCGCGCGCACCGCTGGGTGCCGCGCGAAACGCTCATGGACGCGCTCTACCGTGAGGGCGACAGCGTGAGCGCCAACGCGCTGGAAGTCGTCATCCACCACCTGCGCCGCAAGCTCGGCAACGAAACCATCCAGACCATTCGCGGTGTCGGCTACATGATCGGCGGCAACCGCGGGGCCGCCCAATGAAGCTGGCGGTTCCAGCCATCCTGCGGGTTCGCTCACTGTCGTTCCGCCTGTATGTGCTGATCCTGCTCGCGCTGGTGTTGATGCTGCTGGTGCAGCTCGTCATCGCGCATCTGGAAATCTCGCGCACCAACAGCCGCCAGGTGGTGAGCGACCTGCGCATGTCGGCGCAGGCCTATGCGGACCTCACCACGCTCAACATGGACGACGTGCCGCGCCGCGAAGAATTCCTGCGCCGGCTCACCGACATCAAGCTGGGCCTGTCGCTGCCCAACATCCTGCCGGGCGAATTCCGCTACGTGCTGTGCGATCGTGCCGGCCACGTCATCACCGCCTTCCCCGGTGCCCCCACCATGCCGTGCGGCAAGGCGCACGACACCGTCGTCGAGATCATGCTGGAGGGCAAGCCGTGGCGCAGCTATACGGTCGACAGCGTCGACGGCAAGATCTCGGCCACCGTGGCGCAGCCCCTGACCGCGTACGAGCGCGCCATTCGCGACCTGTTCGAGGAGGTGGCGGTGGCGCTGGCCATTCTGGCGAGCGCGTTGATGGTGATGGTTGGTTGGGCAGCGCACCAGGGTCTCAAGCCGCTGCGCACGCTCACGCGCCAGGTTGAGGCGCGTGACTCTGCCGACCTCGACCCCGTGCAGAGCGTCGAGCACGCCGAGCTGAAACCGCTGGTCGATGCCTTGAACGGGCTGTTCGCGCGTGTGCGTCGCGGCATCGAGGCGGACCGCCGTTTCTTTGCCGATGCCGCGCACGAACTGCGCACGCCGCTAGCCGCCATTCAGGCGCAGGCGTATGTCGTGTCGCATTCCGATAGCGAAGACGATCGTTCTACCGCGCTGCGTGAGTTCGACCGCGGCATTTCACGCGCAACGCAGTCACTCGCCAAGCTGCTTGCCATTGCGCGGCTGGATGCGCGCCGCGTGGAGGCGCAGCTTGCCCAGGGCGCGTTGTCGGACCTGGCGGGCTGTGCACGCAGCGGCGTGATCCAGCAGGCCTCGCGCGCAGAGCGTCGCAACATCACGCTGTCGTACGACGGCGCCAACCAGGCGTGGGTGTCGGTTTCGCATGAAGACGCTGCGACGCTGGTGGAAAACGTACTCGACAACGCCGTGCGCGAAACGCCCAACGGCGGCGAGGTGCGCTTGGCCGTCAAGCGCATCGAGCAGGCGGGCGTGCCGATGGTCGAGCTGCGCATTGAAGACTCCGGCCCCGGTATCCCGCCCGACGAGCGCGATCGCGTATTCGAGCGCTTCTACCGTCCGCGCACCAGCCAGTCGCAGGGCAGCGGCCTGGGCTTGGCGATCGTGCGCCGTATCGTGGAATTGGGGAATGGCTCGGTGGCCATCGAAGACGGCCTCGCCCATGCGGACGGCAGAGGCTGCGCGATCGTGATCCGCCTGCCGGCGCTGGATTCCGCGCCCGAGCCGATCGAGCCCGACGATGCGCCTCCCGGCATGGCCGACACGCCCAGCCACTGATTGGCGCGCGCTGGCCGTGCCGTCCACCGGCCGCTGATCAGTAACCGACCGTGAAGCGCTGGCGCGGGTGCGCCGGCTTTTCGGTTTCGTCGAGGAAGGCGATGGCGTAATCCTCCATCGAAATCCACGGCTTGCCATTGGCATCCACCAGCAGCGAATCCTTGCCGACGCGGAAGTGGCCCGTGCGCTCGCCCGGCTCGAAGATGGCCGACGGCGACACGAACGTCCAGTTCAGCTCGGTTTCTTTGCGCAGCGCGTTTAGGAAATCACGCCCGGCCGACGCCTCGTCAAAGTACTCCTTGGGGAACTGCGGCGTGTCGATCAGTGCCACGCCCGGGGCCACTTCCAGGCTGCCGGCGCCACCCACCACCAGCAGGCGAGGCACGGCCGCCTTCTTCACCGCACCGACGATCTGGTCGGCGCTAGCCTGCAGAAAGCGCACCGTGCTGTAGGCCACATCGTTGCCAGCGAGTGCGGCCACGAGGCCAGCCTGGTCGGCCACATCCACATCTTTGGCGGTCAACCCCGCACGTGCAGGCAGCTTGGACGCCGTGCGCGCAATGGCTGTCACCTGGTGGCCGCGGCGCAGTGCTTCGTCGATCAGGCGGGTGCCCACGCGCCCCGTGGCGCCGATGATTGCGATCTTCATAGTCAACTCCTTATGGAATGGTTTGAGCGGTTAAAACGTTATATGTAATTAATGCAGTTACATATAGGGGTAAAAAAATAGGCCGACGTAGTGGCCTGGCTAGGCTCGACGGCGGCGGCGTTGTGCGTGTCCCACCTCGTTGAGGATGCTGGCGATGGTTTGCGCGGCAAGCTCGGCTTCCAACGCGGCTTGCGCGCGCTCCGTCACGCGCTCCAGTACGCCGGTGATCTCGCGGCCGACCTCGCACGCCGGGTTGGGTGCATTGGGCGGCAGCGCAATCAGCACCGGAGATTCCACCACACGAAAGACGTCCAGCAGCGTGATGCGGTCTGCCGGTCGTGCCAGCGTGGCGCCGCCCGTCGCGCCCATCTGCGAGGTCACGAAACCGGCTTCAGCCAGCTGCGCCACCAGACGCCGGATGAGCGCGGGGTTGGTTCCCACGCTGCCCGCGATCAGCGACGACGGCACCGGCCCCTCCGCGCTGGCAAGCAGGGTGAGGATATGCACGGCGACGGCGAAGCGGCTGCTGGTGGACATGGTGGTGAATGCAAAAGTGTAACCATGGTAGATACACTTTGACGCGCGGTCAACCCCGTGGCACGCGTGCGCTTCAGAAGGCGGAGGCCAGTGCGGTGGCCCGTGCTTTGGCATCTGCTTTGGCGGCCGCCAGCACATCGGGCGTGGTGAGCGTGGGCGCTGCACTGATCTCGGCCACGTCTTCAATGCCCAGGAAGCGCAGCCAGCGGCGCAGATAAGGTTTCTGGAAATCGTCCGGCGATTCGCTCGCGCCTTCGGTGTGCGCGGCGTAAGCACCGGCGCTGGCGTAGATGAGGGCCGCCTTCTTGCCCGAGAGCAGCGCCTGATAGCCCGTGGCCGGCGACCAACTCCAGTTCTGCCCCGGCAGCGTCACCACATCAATGAAGTGCTTGAGCCGATAGGGCACTCCAAAATTCCACATCGGTACAGAGAATAGATAGTGGTCTGCCGCGTTGAAACGCTGCGACAGCGCCACCGCGCGCTGCCATTGCGCCTGCTGTTCCGCCGTGGCGTTCTGGGTGCGCAGGACTGCAAACTTGGCGCCGATCATGTCGGCGTCGAATTCGGGCAGGTCGATGCCCTTGCTCCACAAGTCGATCGTGTCGATCTCGTGGCCTGGGTGCGCGGTGCGGTAGGCGTCGAGAAACTGCTTTGCCACGTCGATGGAATGGGACAGCGCTTTCATGGGCGAGGCTTCGATATAGAGCAGGCGGGTCATGATGGGCTCCAGGTGCGGTCTTACGCCGCGTTGAAGAAATTGAGGCCGACGGTGCCTGCAATCACCAGCCCGATGCAGGCCAGGCGCGCGGGCTGCATGCTCTCGCCAAACAGCACGATGCCGAGCACGGTCACCCCCACCGAGCCGATGCCCGTCCAGACCGCATAGGCGGTGCCGGCGGGCAGGCCGCGCATGGCATGCGTAAGCAGGAAGACGCTGGCAAGCGCCGTCACGATGCCGAGCACGCTGGGGATGGGGCGCGTCCACCCCTGCGCGAACTTGAGCGAGATCGCCATGGCGATCTCCACTGCGCCGGCTGCCAGCAGCCAAAGCCAAGCGGTTTGAAGCATGGAGCCTCCCAGGGGAATGTCCGCTGCCCGGGCGGCAAGCGGATGCGTTGCGATGCACCCAGAGTAAGGATGGGGCGACGCGGCAACAAGTACGCACCTCGAGGTAACCACTAGGAACGGTGCGGGTATGGCGCGTGGGCCATCGTTCCTCGTTGCGCATGTGCTTCACCCCGGCCGCGTTGCGGGGCGGCACGATTGGCGGTACGGTCACGCGTATCCCAATCGTGTTCCGGAGGCCCCATGGCGGACAACATGGCCCCGTCCTCATCTCCATCGCCGGAAGGCCGCCCTGAAGGCACCACTGGCGCTTGCCCTTCCACGCGCGCGCTGGAACTGGTGGCCGGCAAATGGGCGCTGCGCATCTTCCCGGCACTGGAAAACGGCCCCGTGCGCAACAACGAAGTCCTGCGCCGCGTGGGCGACGGCATCTCGCAGAAAATGCTCACGCAAACACTGCGCGAGCTGGAAGCCAACGGCCTCATCCTGCGCACCATCTACGACAGCGTTCCGCCGCACGTCGAATACCGGCTCAGCCCGCTGGGCGAATCCCTCAACCGCACGCTCGTCGGCTTGGACGACTGGGTGCGCGCGCATTGGCCCGAAATGGAACGGATTCGAAAAAGCCAGGTCGATTCCGATTGACATCTGCGCGATCTGCCGGACGTTGTGTGCAGATGCAGCATTTTTCCGATAGTATTCGGGGCCCATGTTTGTGACGACTCTCTTCTCTGCCTTGCCGACGTTGTCTCGCGCCACTGCGCGGGGCGTGCTGTCGCGCGTGCGCGGCGTACGTTGGATCGTCACGATCTGGTGCCTGTTGTTTACGGTCTCGGTGTTCTCGGCCACGCATTTCCCTGATGGCCAGGCTGCGGACGACGCGCTGGAAGCCATCGAAGCCGTGGTCGACGATATCCCGGGCGATGCACTGCCGGCAGCCAAATCCAACAAGGGTTTCGAGCGCGCCATCAAGGTCGCACTCGGCAAGGCGGTCAAGCAGCCTGGCCAGTGCTTCAGCGTTGAACATTGGGTTGCGCATGCATCCGATGCGCCGGACATGCCCACGAGCAGCGCCGCCGCCCCTGATCACCCCAGCGATGCGCCGGAACTCT
The DNA here is from genome assembly GCF_000607165.1 of Ralstonia pickettii. Taxonomy (GTDB): domain Bacteria; phylum Pseudomonadota; class Gammaproteobacteria; order Burkholderiales; family Burkholderiaceae; genus Ralstonia; species Ralstonia holmesii. The sequence continues at coordinate 63,218 of NZ_JFZG01000011.1, forward strand.
GGCTGCCGCCGCCGCCCATGGCGTTGATGCCCGGCTTGCGTGTCGCGCGCGTCCGCGTCTCTCTTCCCCCGTTCCAGGCTGGCCCCACGCCGGCCCCCATGCTGCGTCCGCCCGCACGCGCCTGATCTCCGGCATTCGCCGGAAACCATCCCTTTGAGTTGCTAGTGCTGCGCCAACTGGTCTGTTGACCGGCTGGACGTTCGCGCTTGCCTGTTCTTCTTTTTCAGGATGATTTCGGATGTTGTCCAATCAGGATGCGGCCACCCCGCGCCCCGCAGCGGGTGCGCGCGCGTCGCGACGTGCTGTTCTTTCCGCTGTGCTGGCTGCAATTGCCGTCCACGCCAACGCCGCGCCCCCGGCACCTTCGCCACGTGGTGCCCAGACCGGCACCGCACGGGCTGACGAGGCGCTCCCGCAGCCGCGCTACACCTTGCCGCAGTTGCTGGAGCTGGCCCGCGCCAACCACCCGGCGCTCGCCGCTTCGCAGGCCCAGGTGCAGGCTGCGCAGGCGGGCATCGCCACTGCGCGCGCTTGGCCCAACCCCGAGGTGGAAGCCATGGCCGGCCGCCAGCGTGCCCGCGTGCCGGGTGCGGCGGAAGGCCGCACGAATAGCGTGTCGATCACGCAAAAGCTCGATTTGCCGTGGCAGCGCGCCGCTCGCAAGCAAGCCGCCGATGCTGCGTACGAAGCGTCGCAGGCGACCGCCCGATCCCAGGCGCGCGATGTGGAAGCCGATCTCAAGCTGCGTTTCTACGACGTGGTGCGCCGCGAGGCCGAACAACGCAATGCGCGCGAAGACGTGACGCTGGTCGAGCAGATTCGCCGTGGCGTGGCTGTGCGAGTGGAAACCGGCGAAGCCCCGCGCTATGAACTCATCCGTGGCGACGCAGAGCTGCTCAACGCGCAGCGCAACGAACAGGCCGCCGCACTGCGTGTGCAACAGGCGCTTGCAGAACTGCGCCGCGCCGTGGGTGCCGATCTGCCGTTGACGTTCGATGTCGATGCCGGAGCGGAGACGCCCTCTGTGGCGCATCTGCCGCCGCTGGCCGATCTGGTCAGTACGGTTCTCGCCACGCATCCGGAGTTGGAAGCCGACCGCGCCGCCGTGCGCGAGGCCGAGGCCCGCCTGGCGCACGAGCGCAGCCAGCGTTGGCCGTCGCTTGCGCTGCGCGGGTCGGTCGATCGTCAGCCCGACCTGCAGGACAGCCGCGTGGGCCTGGTGATGTCGATTCCGCTCTTCGACCGACGTGAAGGCCCGGTGGGCGAAGCCGTGGCCGCCCGTGAACGTGCTCGCGCCATGTTGCGCGACCGCGAGTTGCGTGTGCGCCAGGCGGTGGAATCCGCCTATCGCCAATACGAGATTGCGGAGTCGCAAGTCAGCGCGCTCGAATCCGGCGTCATCAAGCAGGCTGAATCGGCGCTGCGCGTGGCCGAAGCCGCATACCGCCACGGCGAGCGCGGGATTCTCGACTACCTCGACGCCCAGCGCGTTTTCCGCCAGGCGCGTAACGACCTGATTGCCGCACGCGCCGACCTGCGCACCGCCGCCGTCGAACTCGACCGCCTGCGCCCGGAGGCCCAATGACACGCCCGATCTGCCGCGTTGCCTCTCGAACTTACGAATCCAGCCTCACCATGAACGCACCTTCTTCCTTCTCTTCTTCGATCCGGCTGGCCGGCGTTGCCCTGGCGGCGATGCTGTTGCTGGGCGCCTGCGGCAAAGACGCCGGCAACGATCCCAAGGCCGCGCAACAGGCCACCGACCCGAATCTCGTGGTTGCGCAACCCACGCTGGTGCAGCGCCTGAAGGTGGTGCCGGTCGGCAAGCAGCCGATTGCGGAACGCCTGCGGGTGCCGGGGCAGATCGCATTTGACGAACAACGCGTTGCCCGCATCGGTGCCACCGTCACGGGCCGCGTGACGGAGCTGGTTGCCACGCCGGGCCAAAGCGTCAAGGCGGGCGACATCCTGGCGCAATTGCACAGCACGGAGCTCGGTGCCGCGCAGCTCGCCTATCAGAAGGCCGCTGCGCAGCGCGACTTGCAGGCGCGTGCGTTGGAACGCGCCAAGCTGCTGCTGGCCGCCGACGTGATCGGCTCGGCTGAGCTGCAGAAGCGCCAGAGCGAACTGGCGATGGCCGATGCCGAAGTGCGCGCAGCCGTCGACCAATTGCGCGTGATGGGTGTGTCGCCTGGGACGCTGGCGAAAATGCGAACGGGCGGCATGTCGTCCATCTCGCCCGTGGTGGCCAGCATCAGCGGCACGGTGGTGGAGCGCAAGGTGACGCGCGGCCAGGTGGTGCAGCCGGCCGATGAGCTGTTCACCGTGGCCGATCTGTCGCGCGTGTGGGTGGTGGGCGAAGTGCCTGAGAACGCTGCCGCTGGCGTGCGCGCGGGCCAGGCCGTGGAGATCGACACCGGTGCGGGCGAGCGCATTGTCGGCAAGCTGATCTGGGTGTCGGACATTGTTGACCCGCAAACGCGTACCGTCACGGTGCGCACTGAAGTCGACAACGCGGAGCGTGCGCTCAAGCCGTCGATGTTGGCCACGCTGATCATTCAGTCGCGCCCGGAAGAACGTGTGGTGGTGCCGACCTCCGCCGTGGTGCGTGAAGACAACCGCGACTACGTGTTCGTGCGCACCAGCGATACGAACTACCAGCTCACGCTGGTCAAGCTGGGCGATGAATCGAACGGCGTGCGCCCGGTCGTCTCCGGCGTGCAAGCCGGCCAGCCCATCGTCGTTGAAGGGGGCTTCCATCTGAACAACGAGCGCAAGCGCGCCGAGATGGAGGGCGCATGATCGACGCATTGATTCGCGGCGCGCTCAAGCAGCGGCTCGTGGTGGCGGTGATCGCTGCCGTGCTGCTGTTCTTCGGGTTTGACGCCGCACGCAAGCTCTCGCTTGACGCGTTTCCGGACGTGACCAACGTGCAGGTGCAGATCGCCACGGAAGCGCCGGGGCGCTCGCCGGAAGAAGTCGAGCGCTTTGTGACCGTGCCGGTGGAGATGGCCATGACCGGCCTGCCGGCGCTCACGGAGATGCGCTCGCTCAACAAGCCGGGCCTGTCGCTCATCACGCTCGTCTTCACCGATGAGACCGACGTGTACTTCGCACGCCAGCTTGTGATGGAGCGATTGATCGAGGTGCAGTCCCGCATGCCCGCAGACGTGACGCCGGTGCTCGGCCCCGTGTCTACGGGCCTGGGCGAGGTGTATCAATACACGCTCGACAAACCGGATGACGGCGACAAGGAGCTCTCGGTCGAGGAACTCACCCAGCGCCGTATCGCGCAGGACTGGGTGGTGCGTCCGCTGCTGCGTTCGATTCCGGGCGTGGCCGAGATCAACTCGCAGGGCGGCTATGAGAAGCAGTATCAGGTGCTCGTCAACCCGGAACGCCTGCGCCACCACAACGTGACGGTCAAGCAGGTGTTCGAGGCGCTGGCCGCCAACAACGCCAACTCCGGCGGTGGCGTGTTGCCGCACTTTGCCGAGCAGTACCTGATCCGCGGCGTGGGCCTGGTGCGTGACACCAACGACATCGGCGCCATCGTGCTCAAGGAGGTCAACGGCACGCCGCTGACGATTCGCGATGTGGCTGAGGTGAAGATTGGCACGGCGGTGCGCGCGGGGGCGGTAGTCAAGAACGGCGTGACGGAATCTGTTGGCGGCGTCGTGATGATGATGCGCGGCGGCAACGCCAAGGAAGTCGTCGCCCGCATCCAGGATCGCGTCAAGGCGATCAACAACGACGGCATGCTGCCAGACGGCCTGAAGATCGTGCCGTACTACGAGCGCTCGGACTTGGTGGATTCGGCATTGCAGACCGTCATCAAGGTGCTGGCCGAGGGCGTGGTGCTGGTGGTGATCGTGCTGCTGCTGTTTCTGGGTGACATCCGTTCGTCGCTTATCGTGGTGGGCACGCTGATCCTCACACCGTTGCTGACGTTCATGGCGATGAACAAGCTCGGCATCTCGGCCAATTTGATGTCACTAGGCGGGTTGGCCATCGCCATCGGCTTGATGGTCGATGGCTCCGTGGTGGTCGTCGAGAACGCCTTTGCGCACCTGGCCAAGCCGCGCGACCCGAACGAGAGCCGCGCGCGCGTCATCCTGCATGCCGTGACGGAAGTGGCGACGCCCGTGATCTTTGGCGTGGGCATCATCATCCTGGTGTTCCTGCCGCTGATGACGCTGGAGGGCATGGAAGGCAAGATGTTTGCGCCGCTGGCCTTCACGATTGCCATTGCGCTGTTCTTCTCGCTGGTGCTGTCGCTGACGCTGACGCCGGTGCTGTCGTCGTATCTGCTCAAGCCCAAAGCGCACAAGCATGTGGAAGGCGAACACAGTGACGACCCACACGCCGAACACGACGCGCATGACACGTGGCTGATTCGCAAGATGAAGAAGCCGTATCTGCGGTTGCTGGAGCTGAGCCTGAACAACGGACGTAAGACCGTCATCGTGGCGGTGGCGGTATTTCTCGCCACCGGCGCACTGATGCCGTTCCTGGGCACGGCGTTCATTCCCGAGATGAGGGAAGGCTCGGTGGTGCCTGGCATCAACCGTGCGCCGAACATCTCGCTGGAAGAGTCGATCCGCATGGAGATGGAAGCCATGCGCCTGGTGATGCAGGTGCCGGGCGTGAAGTCGGCGGTCTCGGGTGTGGGCCGTGGTGAATCGCCGGCAGATCCGCAGGGCCAGAATGAATCGACGCCGATCGTGTCATTGAAACCTCGCGACGAATGGCCCAAGGGCTGGAATCAGGACGACATTGCCGAGGCGATGCGCAAGGCGCTGCAGGTGCTGCCCGGCGTGCAGATCGTCATGGCGCAGCCGATCTCCGACCGCGTGGATGAGATGGTGACCGGTGTGCGTTCGGATGTGGCCATCAAGGTGTTTGGCGACGACCTGAACACGCTGCGCGAAAAGGCCGAGGCGATTGCCAAGGTGGCGCAGGGCATCCAGGGCGCGCAGGACATGCGTGTCGAGCGCATTACCGGCCAGCAGTACCTGCAGATCGCAATCGACCGCCAGGCCATCGCGCGTCACGGCCTGAACGCGGCCGACGTGCACAACGTGATCGAAACCGCCATCGGCGGCAAGGAAGCGACGGAGGTCTTCGAAGGCGAGCGCCGCTTCAGCGCGGTGGTGCGCCTGCCGGAAGCGTATCGCGGCAGCGTGGAGGCCATCCGCAACCTGATCGTGGCCGCACCCAACGGGGCACAAGTGCCGTTGGAAAGCATCGCCCGCATTGATGTGACCGACGGCCCCGCGCAGATCAGCCGCGAACTGGGCAAGCGCCGCGTGGTGGTGGGCGTGAACGTACGTGACCGCGATCTGGGCGGCTTCGTGGCCGAGCTGCAGTCAGCCGTGGCGCAGAAGGTCAAGCTGCCCGAGGGTTACTACCTGGAGTGGGGCGGCCAGTTCCAGAACATGGAACGCGCCATGGGCCACTTGAAGGTGATCGTGCCGATTACGGTGGCCGCCATCTTCTTCCTGCTCTTCCTGCTGTTCAACTCCGTGCGTTACGCCACGCTGATCATCCTGGTGCTGCCGTTCGCTTCGGTGGGCGGGATCATCGGGCTGTTCGTCACGGGTGAATACCTGTCCGTGCCGGCATCGGTCGGCTTCGTGGCGCTATGGGGCATCGCGGTGCTCAACGGCGTGGTGCTGGTCAGCACGATCCGCAGCTTGCGCGAGCAGGGCATGTCGGTGGAGGAATCCGTGCGGCTGGGCTCGCGCATGCGCTTCCGCCCCGTGATGATGACGGCCACGGTGGCCATGCTGGGTTTGATCCCGTTCCTGTTTGCCACGGGGCCGGGCTCGGAAGTGCAACGGCCGCTGGCCATCGTCGTGATCGGCGGTCTGCTGACCTGCACGCTGCTCACGCTGGTGATGCTGCCCACGCTGTACAAAGGGTTTGATGAGGAGTCGAAGGCATGAAGGAAATCCGCATCGTAGTGCGCCCGCAACTACTGGAACGCATGCATGAAGCGCTGCGCAGTTGCCCGGGTTTTCCGGGCATGACGGTGGGTGAGGTGAACGCCTATCCACCAGCGGCTTCCCAGGCCGGCGCGCATTCCATCAAGGAGGACCTGACGGAGTTCGTGCCGCGCGTGCGCATCGAGATCGTTGCGTCGGATGCGCTGGCCAGCGTGCTGTTCGAGAGTGCCGTCAAGGTGCTGGAGCACGGCCAGACCGGCGACAGCGCCATCTGGATGACCGACGTGATGCAGGCCACTTTCCTGCATCGCACTGGTTGAGAATCGTGTAACGCGCGCATGAAAAACGGCGGACCCTGTCCGCCGTAAATCAGGAGCCAACGTTGCAACGGGCTGCTTCCCAACACACACGGGAAGCGGCCCGTTTGCTTTGGCGCTTACCGCTTGATGTCGGTCAGATGCTTCATGAGACCTTCGTAGCGGAACTTGTGGATCGGACGGTCCATCGACTGCATTTCCTGCAACTGCACCGCTTGCGGACGCAGCGATCCGGTCGGCGTCACAGCCTGGGCACGCAGCGTTGCAACAGCCGGCTGCATGTTCTGGATGCCGACGATCTGGTCATACAGCGCCTTGTCGATGATCTGCGCGTTGTACAGCTGCGTCGCATCGCCGGCGATGTTGGTCGTTGTCGCCTTGTTGGTGATGGTGCCGGCCTGCGCCAGCAGCGCGCTCCACAGCGTCGGGCTGTAGTTGGTCACGTAGTAGTCCAGGCCCGTCGGGTTCGCCAGCACGGCCGAGCACGTCGGCAGGGTGACCTGTGCGGTCTGCTGGTCCAGCACCACCGTTTGCGTCTGCGCCAGCCCATCGCCGTAGGCGATCGTGAGCGGGATGTTCCATTGATAGCCGGAATAGACGTTCTTGTTCGGGAACGCCTTCTGCGTGATCGTCAGCACGTTCTGGTTGGTGGCCGGGTTGCACTGCGCGTCGATGCTGACCAGCGGCACGCCGGTCTGGCGCACAAAGCTGTCGCCCACCTTGCCGACGGGCTTGCCGCTGGCGGCTTCCAGCTCCGCCCACAGGCGCGGCGGCGTGCCATTGCCGAACTTGTACTTGTTCAGGTAGCTCTGCAGCCCCTTGCGCATGGCATCCTTGCCGACGTAATTCTCGATCATCTGCAAGACATGGCCGCCCTTGTTGTAGGCAAAGCGGTCGAGGAAGTCCATCGAGCCGGCGTCGCTCAGGTTGTGCTGTACCGGTACGGCGGTCGGCTGCAGGTCCAAGGTGTAGACGCGCTGCTTGACGGCTGCATAGTCGGCCCAGGTGTTGCCCTGGAACTCGGGATGCAGCGCGATCTTGGTGACGTTCTCGAACCAGTTGGCGAAAGATTCGTTCAACCAGATGTCGTCCCACCAGTCCAGCGTGACGAGGTCGCCAAACCATTGGTGCGCCAGTTCATGCGACACCACAACGAACGAGCGCGCCTTGCCCATCGAGTGGACGGTTGTCGGTGCGCCATCGGGCGGCACCAGCACCTGGTCGGCAAACTCGAAGATGGCGCCCCAGTTCTCCATGCCGCCAAAGCCGGCATTCTTGTTGTCGTAGCTGTCGTTGGCGACGATGGTGTCCATCTTGTCGAACGGCAGTGGGATCTGGAAGTAGTTGTAATAGTGGTTCAGCGCTTCCTTCGTGAACTGCATGCCGGCCACCGCCGAGTGTGCCTCGCCAGGCGGCACCCACCAGCGCAGGCGCATGCTGCTGCCATCGAGCGGGTTGGTGAACTGGTCTTCCAGAATGTCGAACTTGCCGCCGCCGAAGAACAGGAGGTAAGCAGGCATCGACGGCGTCTTGGCAAACGACACCTGCTGATAGCCATCCGGTAGTTTGGTCGCGCCGGTCTGCCTGCCGTTGGCCACGGCCTTCCAGTCGCCCGGAATTTCGGCCGTCACCTCGAAGGTGTTGCGGAAGGCCGGCTCATCCCAGCTCGGGAACCACTCGCGCGCGAAGTTCGATTCGCCTTGCGTGACGATGGCGTCAGAGCTCTCGCCCGTTGCGGCCTGCAGGCCCAGCTTGAAGATGCCTTCAGCCTTGGTGAAGTTGATCGTGCCCGTCCATTCCATATGGAGCACGTAGTTGCCGGGCTTGATGTCTCCGGTCGGGTCGCGCAGATCGTAGAAGGCCCCTTGCGATTGCGGAATCGGCACCAGCACGCGCGATGCGCCGTTGCCCGAGGTGGGCGTGAGCGTCAGGCGCGAGGCGTCGAGCTTCAGGTCGCGCACGGCCAGCGTGACGGCGCCGGTCTGCTTGGTGACCTTGATCTCTACGTCGGCGCGGCCCGAGAAGCTGTTCAGGTCTGCGCTGGGGCGGAACCACAGCTTGTAGTTGACGGGCTTGATGTAGTCCGGCAGTTCCACCGGGGGCACCGACGCATCGACTGCCGGCGCCTGCGCATTGGTGTTGCCGGTATTGGTATTGCCCTGCTGCTGCGAGCCGTTTGCGTCCAGCTTGCCGCCGGCCGGGGTAAGCCCGTCATCTCCGCCGCCGCCGCACGCGGCCAGAATCAGCGCGGCCGCAGCCTGAGCCACAAGTGCCAGCTTGAACGAACGACGTGTCCGGGCGCTGTAGGCGCGTCCGGTGCGTGTCGTGGCCGTACGACGGTGGGTTGTCGAATCCCGCATTGCATTTCTCCTGAGGTGGAAACGAATCGGCGGCCCAGGGCTCAAAAGAAAATGGGGGGCAGGCCGCAGAATCGGGACAAGGAATTACCCGCTTCTTGCGCGGTGCAAATCACAGCCCGCGCACGGGATGCACGGATTCTGGAGGAAACGGCCTGCGAATCGAGACGAAGTTTTTTAAATCACGAGCAAGGGAAGACGCCGGAGAATTTGCAATTTTTGGCATGCGCATACGCAAAGCTGCGGCCACTTTCCGGGGTGCTTGGTGACATCTGCAAAGCGCGTTGAAAAAATGAAATGCGTTTCTCGCTTCGTGAAAATATCTTAAAAATTGAAGCGGCTATTTTTACAACGCCAGATAAAGCAAAACTAAATGCGGGGCGGGATTGGAAAATCCCGTCGGGGAACTTTCTCGGTATTCGGCAAGGTATTGCGCTGCAGCAGCTGAGTGACGATCGCCTGCCTGGGGGTAATCCTTCCGGATGAGGCTGGTGCTGTGCGCGGTGTTACACAAAGCCGTTACGCTTGCAAGGTTTGCGAAGTGTTTTCTGTTTTCCGTAGAGCAATTCATGCAATCCGCGTCCGATAGCGTCAGCAGCCCGGCGGCTGTGGGTGTCAACCTGATCGATTTCTTCGATGTCACCCCCACGTCATTGTGGCTGGAGGATTACAGCGACCTGCACCGCCTCTTTGCCCAATGGCGTGCCGCCGGCGTGACCGATCTGCAGCGCTTTCTGGAAGAGGACGCATCACGCGTGGCGGCGTGTTCCGCCTGCATCAAGGTGCTGCGCGTGAACCGGCGCACGTTGTCCATGTACGCCGCGCCGGATGCCGAAACCCTCACCGCGCGCCTGGCCGACGTACTGCGCGACGACATGCTCGAAGCCCACGTGGGCGAACTCGTTCAGCTCTGGTCTGGCGAGCCGTCGTTCGAGAGCCGCAGCGTCAACTACACGCTCGATGGCCGCCGCCTCGATATCCTGCTCAAGGGCGTTGTCCTGCCCGATCACGACCAGCCGTGGGACCGCGTGCTGGTGGCCGTGGACGACATCACCGAACTCGAAGACGCCCGCCGCCGTGCCGCGGCCAGCCAGCTCTATGCGCGCGGCGTGTTCGAGCACGCGCCGGTGTCGCTGTGGGTGGAGAACTTCAGCACCATCAAGATGCTGCTGGACGAAGTGCGCATGCAGGGCATCACCGATTTCCGCACCTTTACCGACGTGCATCCCGAGTTTGTCGAGCGCTGCATGCAGGAGATCCAGGTGCTCGACGTCAACGGCTTCACGCTGGAGATGTTCAAGGCACGCAACCGCAACGACCTGCTTGCCCGTTTGCCGGAAATCTTTCGCGACGACATGCGCTCGCACTTTCGCGAGCAGTTGATCGACCTGTGGGAAGGCAGGCTCTTCCAGCAGCGCGAGGTGGTCAACTATGGGCTCGATGGCAACACGCTGAACATCCACCTGCAGTTCTCTGTCTTCCCCGGGCGCGAGAAGGATTGGGACATGGTGCTGCTGGCGCTGACCGACATCACCGCGCGCAAGAAGGCTGAGTCGTACCTCGAATATCTCGGCAAGCACGACGTGCTGACCAAGCTGAAGAACCGCTCGTTCTACGTAGACGAGATCAACCGGCTGGAGCGCAAGGGCCCGTTTCCGGTCACGGTCATCATGATCGACCTGAACGACTTGAAGCGCGTGAACGACCAGCTCGGCCACGCCGCAGGCGACGCGCTGCTGCGCCGCGCCGGCGAGGTGCTCAGCAAGGCCATCGACAAGCCCGCACACGCCGCGCGCATTGGCGGCGATGAGTTTGCCGTGCTACTGCCCGGCGCCGACGCCCAGGCCGGTGCTGCGCTCGTGGAGAGCCTGCGCAAGCTGGTCGAACTCAACAACCAGTTCTATCCGGGCGCGGTGCTCGGCTTTTCCATGGGCTGCGCCACCTGCCACGAAGGCGGGCGTCTGGAAGAAACGCTGCGCGAAGCCGATGTCGCCATGTACGAAGACAAGCGGATCCAGCACGAAGGCGGACGCCCGGCATAACCGCGGCGCTCTGCGCGCGCTGTGCACCGATCCTGGGGCCCGAACGAGCTGGCCCCGGTGCTGATGCACTGACAGACTGCGCTCACACTGCCTTTCTTCAGAAGTCAGTCGGTGCAAAAAACCGTTCGTGCAGTTCTCCCAGCCCCAGCGTGCTGATCACCTCGTTCAGCCGCTCGGTCGGGCGGCGGCGCGGCAGGTCTTTGTACTGCGCGATGATCAACTCGTTCTTCATCGAGTGTTCCCACCCGACGAGTTCCGTCACGCTGACCTGATAGCCGTGCGCTTCAAGCTGCAGACAGCGCAGCACGTTGGTGACCTGGCTGCCGAATTCGCGCGTGTGCAGCGGGTGGCGCCAGATTTCCGTGAGCGCGTTGCCGAGCGACTTGCCCTTGTTCTTGCGCAGCACGCCGGCCACCTCCGCCTGGCAACACGGCACGAGCACGATGTATTGCGCGTGCTTTTCAAGCGCAAAGCGGATTGCATCGTCCGTGGCGGTATTGCACGCATGCAGTGCGGTCACGATGTCGATGGTGGGCGGCAGCCTGTCAGACGTGATCGATTCCGCCACCGACAGGTTCAGGAACGACATCCCCTTGAAGCCCAGCCGCGCGGCAAGCTCGGTCGACTTGGCGACCAGCTCTTCGCGCGTTTCAATGCCGTAAATGTGCGAGGTGCCATCGCCCGGCTGCTCTTTGCAGAACAGGTCGTACAGGATGAAGCCGAGGTAAGACTTGCCCGCGCCGTGGTCGACCAGCGTGACGTGCCCCTTGGCTTGCTGCACGTCGGCCATCAGCGGCTCGATGAACTGGAACAGGTGATAGACCTGCTTGAGCTTGCGGCGGCTGTCCTGGTTCATCTTGCCGTCGCGCGTCAGGATGTGCAGTTCCTTGAGCAGCTCGATCGACTGGTTGGGGCGGATTTCGTGGGTCTTGTTGGACATCGTCAGGACAGCCTGGGCGACATGCCGCACGGAATGGGATCGGTGCGGCGGCGCGGAGAAAAAGCGGAAAGAGGACGTCAGTTTACCGAAAAGCGGGGTGGGCGACGGCAAGCGCACCCTAAATGGGCGCCATGCGCGACCTCGTTTGCCCACGCTCAGACAGGATGTGACAATAGCGCCCCGCTTGTCTGCCCCGCATAAGCCATCCACCCCCGCATGTCTGAAACACCCAACGCCCCCCTCGTTGCCGTCATCGGCGCCGGCCCCGCCGGGCTGATGGCCGCTGAAGTCCTGTCGCGCAACGGTGTGCGCGTGGAGGTGTTCGATGCCATGCCTTCGGCCGGACGCAAATTCCTGCTGGCGGGCATTGGCGGGATGAACATCACGCATTCCGAGCCGATCGACGCGTTTCTCGGCCGCTATCGCACGCGGCGCGATGCGCTGGCGCCGCTTATTGACCGCTTCAGCCCGGATGCCCTGCGCGCCTGGATTCACGGGTTGGGCATCGACACGTTCGTCGGCAGTTCGGGCCGTGTGTTTCCGACCGAGATGAAGGCTGCGCCCTTGCTGCGCGCATGGCTGCACCGGCTGCGCGAGGCCGGCGTTCAGTTGCATATGCGGCATCGCTGGGTGGGGTGGGCAGAGCCATCGGACCACGCGCAGGTGCTGCGCTTTGAAACCACCGATGTTGAACGCCTTGTGCAAGCCGATGCCGTGGTGCTTGCCATGGGCGGCAGCAGTTGGCCGCGCCTGGGCTCTGACGGCGCCTGGGTGCCTTTGTTGCAGGCGCGCAGCGTGCAGGTGCAGCCATTGCGGCCAGCCAACTGCGGGTTCGATGCCGATTGGAGCGCGTATTTCCAGGAGCGCTTTGCGGGGCAGCCGGTCAAGTCGGTCGCCATCGGCTTGCCGTCGGGCGATGGCGGCGCGCTGCAATTCCGCCAGGGCGAGTTCGTCGTCACGCAGACGGGCATTGAAGGCAGCCTCGTCTATGCGCTGTCAGCACCCATCCGCGATGTGCTGTCCGCAGAGGGCGGCGCGACGATCTGGCTTGACCTTGCGCCAGGCTGGAGCGCGCAACGTGTGAGCGATGAACTGATGCGCCCGCGCGGCGCGCGTTCGATGTCGAGCCATCTGCAAAGCAAGCTGAACATCACGGGCGTGAAGCTCGGGTTGCTGCGTGAGTGCCTGAGCAAGGAAGCATTTGCCGATCTTGCCCAGTTGGCCAAAGCCATCAAGGCGCTGCCGTTGCGGCTCACACGCACCCGGCCCATTGACGAGGCGATCAGCACTGCAGGCGGTGTCGCGTTTGAAGCGTTGGATGCGAAGCTGATGATCGAGCGTCTGCCGGGCGTGTTCTGCGCCGGCGAGATGCTCGATTGGGAAGCGCCGACGGGCGGCTATCTGCTGACGGCGTGTTTTGCGAGCGGCGCTGCCGCGGGGCAGGGCGCGCTCGACTATCTGGCGACGATGGCGCGCTGAATGACTGGCCTATTGGCGTGCCTTCAGGCGCCACAACGACGTCACCTCGGCAACGCGGGCGCGATAGAGTGGGTCGTTTTCATCGGTCGCCTTCGGGTGCTTCGGCTTGATGTCTTCACGGCCCACGACCTGAAGGCCGGCTGCGTCGATCATCGCCAGTAGCGCATCGCGCGTGCGCAGGCCCAGGTGCTCGGCAAAGTCCGACAGGATCAACCAACCTTCGCCGTTGGGCTCCAGGTGTGCGGCCAGCCCATTCAGGAAGCTGCGCAGCATGCGGCTGTCAGGGTCGTAAACGGCGCGCTCGATGGGCGAGCTGGGCCGTGCCGGCAGCCACGGTGGGTTGCACACGATCAGTGGCGCACGCCCTTCGGGAAACAGATCGGCTTCAACAATGTCGACGTGGGTTTGCAGCCCGAGGCGCGCCACGTTCTCACGGGCGCAGGCCAGGGCACGTGGGTCCTGATCCGTGCCGATGACGCGCTTCACGCCGCGTTTGGCCAGCACCGCCGCGAGCACGCCCGTGCCCGTGCCAATGTCGAACGCCAGCGCTTTTGAAGGCAACGGCGCCTTCGCCACCAGATCGATGTATTCGCCACGCACCGGCGAGAACACGCCGTAGTGCGGGTGAATGCGCTCACCTCCGAGCGCGGGAATCTCGACACCTTTCTTGCGCCACTCATGCGCGCCGATCAGGCCCAGCAGCTCACGCAGCGAGACGACGGAGGCGGCGCTGCTCGTGCCGTAGGCCTCCGTGCAGGCTTCGCGCATGTCAGGCGCGCGGCGCAGCGGGATGCCGTAGTCCGCATCCAGAGGGATCAGCAGCATGCCGAGCGTGCGTGCGCGCTGCGATTGCGCCTGCCGGTGCAGGTTGAACGCATCGATGGCAGAGGTGGCTTCCTTGCGCGCCTTGCCGGGTTTGCGATCAGTGCGGCGGGACATGGCCTGCAGCAGTTGGCGCGCGTTCTGGAAATCGCCCTGCCAGAGCAGTGCGGTGCCTTCGCAGGCGAGGCGGTAAGCCGCATCGGCGGTGGTGCGATCGTCCGCAACGACCACGCGCTTGGGCGGCGGATTGCCGGCTTCGGAGCGCCAGAGGACAGTATGGACGGCGTCGCTGCTGGCTTCAGGGCGGTCGTCGGTCCAGGTGAGGGTGGGGTGATCGGTCACGGGGGAAATGGCAGGAAAGCCAGGAGGGTGCGGTAGTGGGCGACACAATACCGCTGTCGGCCTGATCGCACAAATGCGGAGGGGCGACCCGGACGCCCTCCGCGGCAGCGCTGGAGTGACTCGGTTTCGGCGAAGCCCCCATGTCATTAAAGGCCCAATGCCCCGCTCTGCGCTGGAGGATGCGGCGCTATATCGCCGGCGAGCCGATTGATCGCCCTCATTCTTCTTCGGAAGTGACGCTTTTGCCACCCAAAGACGACTGTCCGACGGGGCAGGCAGTGTAAACTCCAGCCTTTTTTCGGCACTCGTAGCATGGCGCACGCCCAGCAACGCAGGGCGCTCAGCGGCCCTGCGCTGATCCGCATTCTTGCTCGCCTGACGGACGTCGACGTTTCCGCATCCGCGCAGCCCCTCTCAGACCGGTTGAGCCAATGGCTCAGTTGGACGGATGCCATCACGCTTTCGTCGGCACTGAGCGCGGCACCGCCCGCCATTGCGTCCAGCACGCGGCCCGTCGGCCCGGACGCCGAGACCATCGGTAGCCGTGTCCGCGCAGCGCTGACGAAGTCCATCGCGTCCAGTTGCGCGCCCGATGCCAGGACGGGCCCACGCGCGCCGATCCAGAGCCCCTCGGCGCCGCTGGTGGTCGACTATGCCGATTTTCGGCAGCGCTACGTGCTGATGCAGCAGACGATGGAGCTGGAGATCAGTGACCTGCGTGGCCGCCTGCGGCGCTTGCTGGCAGCCAGGACGCCCGACCTCGCGCGCCTCGCGGTATTGGACGCCAGCATGGAGCAGGCGCTCGCGGGCCGCGAACGTTCGTTGCTGGGGACCATTCCGTCGATGCTGGGGCCGTACTTCGAGCGCTTGCGCACGGCCGAGCAGCAGCGGCAGGCCGAGTTGCCTGCAGAGGGCCAAGCCACCCAATCCACATCCCGCGCCTGGCTGGATGCGTTCCGCAAGGATATGCAGAGCGTGCTCCTGGCCGAGCTTGATGTTCGTTTTCAACCGGTCGACGGGTTGCTTGCAGCCCTTCGCCCCCGCTAAGCGGGACAGACACCATTCATGTCCAGACTTCACCTGAATCTCATCGTTTTCTTTGTCGGGCTGGCGGCCTTGGGGTGGATTGCCGGCGGTTACCTCGTTGGCGGAAATCTGCTGGCGCTGGCTGTCACGCTTGTGATTGGTGCCGCCTACGTGGCTGGCGCCCTGGAACTGCGCCGCTATCGACACGCCACGGGCACGGTCACGCAGGCCGTGGCGGGGCTGTCCGAGCCACCGCCCAAGCTGTCTGCCTGGCTGGAACAGCTGCACCCGAGCCTGCGCAATGCCGTGCGCCTGCGCGTGGAAGGCGAACGCGTTGCACTGCCTGCGCCCGCGTTGACGCCGTATCTGGTGGGCCTGCTGGTGCTGCTCGGCATGCTGGGCACGCTGCTTGGCATGGTGGTGACGCTCAAGGGCACGGGCGCGGCGCTGGAGAGCGCGACGGATTTGCAGGCGATCCGCGCATCGCTTGCTGCCCCGATCAAGGGGTTGGGATTCTCGTTCGGTACCTCGATTGCCGGTGTGGCGACGTCCGCCATGCTGGGGTTGCTCTCGGCGCTGTGCCGGCGCGAGCGGCTGCAGGCAGTCCAGGCGCTCGACGCAAAGATCGCGACCACGTTGCGCATCTATTCGCACGCGCATCAGCGTGAAGAGATGTTCAAGCTTCTGCAGCGACAATCCGATGTGATGCCCGCGCTGGTTGACCGGCTGCAGGCGATGATGCTGTCGCTGGAACAGCAGGGCGCGGCCAGCAGCGAGCGGCAGATCGCTGCCCAGCAGGCATTTCTCGATAAGACGGAAGCCGCCTACAGCCAGCTTGCTTCCTCGGTTGGCGAGTCCCTGAAGGACAGTGCCGCCGAAAGCGCACGCGTTGCCAGCGCCGCGCTGCAGCCTGTGGTGGAAACGACGATGGCTGGCCTCGCGCGTGAATCGGCCGCGCTGCAGGAGACGGTCACGCACGCGGTGCAGCGTCAGCTCGACGGCCTGTCGACCCGCTTTGAAGCCACGGCCGAGACGGTTTCCGGCATCTGGAACAACGCCTTGTCGGCGCATCAACGCTCCAGCGAAGCGCTGGTTGGCCAGGTCGGCACCTCGCTCGACCGGTTTGCTGAAACATTCGAGCAGCGCTCTGCGCGGTTGCTCGATGGCGTTACCGACCGACTGGACGCCACGGCAGGCGGCTTGGCCGCTGCCTGGCGTGATGCGCTTGCCCGGCAAGAACACGCCCACACCGAACTGGCCGTCCAGAACCAGCGCGCGCTGGAGGCCGCTGCCGCCACGTTCGAGCAACACGCCGTGTCGTTGCAGGATGCGTCGCGCCAGTCGCATGCCGCGCTGCAAGCCGCGCTGGAAGCACGAGACGCGCAACGTCTGGCTGTCTGGACCGAGGCGCTCAGCGCAACGGGCGAGAAGCTGAGCCAGGCGTGGGAGAAAGCGGGCGCCGATACGGCCAATCGTCAACAGGACATCTGCAATGCGCTGGCGCAGACCGCGCGCGATATCGCTTTGCAGCAAGAGGCGTCGCGCCAGTCGCATGCCACGCTGCAAGCCGCCCTGGAAGCGCGCGACGCGCAACGTTTGGCGGCCTGGACCGATGCACTCGGCGCGATGGGCGCCAAGCTGAGCGAGGTGTGGGAAAAAACAGGCGCCGATACGGCAAGCCGTCAGCAACAGATTTGCGATGCACTGGCGCAAACCGCGCGCGACATCTCTGCGCAAACGCAGGCGCACGCCAACAACACGATCAGCGAGATTTCTCGCCTGGTACAGGCTGCATCGGAAGCGCCCAAGGCTGCGGCCGAAGTGGTGGCCGAGCTGCGCCAGAAGCTGTCCGACAGCATGGTGCGCGATACCGCGATGCTGGACGAGCGTGCGCGCCTGCTTGGCACGCTGGAAACATTGCTCGACGCTGTCAACCATGCATCGACCGAGCAGCGCACAGCGGTGGATGCGCTGGTGGCAACGTCCGCAGATCTGCTGGAGCGCGTGGGCGTGCGATTCACCGATCGGGTGGAAGCCGAGACCGGCAAGCTCGGCGCGGTGGCCGCGCAGGTGACCGGCAGCGCCGTCGAGGTGGCCAGCCTGGGCGAGGCGTTTGGTGTGGCCGTGCAGCTGTTTGGTGAGTCGAACGACAAGCTTGCGGCGCAACTGCAGCGCATTGAAGCGGCGCTCGACAAGTCGCTCACGCGCAGCGACGAACAGCTTGCCTACTACGTGGCGCAGGCGCGTGAGGTGATCGACCTGAGCATGCTGTCCCAAAAGCAGATTCTGGAAGACCTGCAACGGCTGGGTGACCAGCGCGCGCTGGCCGGGACCGAAGCGGCATGAGTGACGAGATTGACGGCAGCGTAGATGGCGCAGGTGGCATTGAGGCCACCGCACCGGTTTGGGCCGCGTTTGGTGACCTGATGTCGGTGTTGCTGGGCGCGTTTGTGCTGATTCTGGTGGGCGTGATCGGCGTGCAGCTGGAGCTGTCGTCCAAGCTGGAGAGCGAGGTCAAGCAGCGCGAGGCCGAGGCGCAGCGCCGCAAGACGCTGGAGCAGGCGCTTGCTGGCCCGCTGGCGGCCGGGCGCGTGACGCTCGTCAACGGGCGTATCGGCATCAATGGCAATGTGCTGTTCGCGATCAACTCCGATCAGCTGCAGCCCGAGGGCCGCACGCTGATGAAGAGCCTCGCGGGGCCGTTGGCGGCGTATCTCACGTCGCGTGAAGAGATCCTGATGGTGAGCGGGTTCTCCGACGATCAGCAGGTACGTGCCGGCAACCGCTTGTTCGCAGATAACTGGGAGCTGTCCGCCAAGCGCGCCTTGACCGTGACGCGCGCCCTGATTGACGAAGGCATTCCCGCCTCCAGCGTGTTTGCGGCAGCGTTTGGTTCGCAGCAGCCCGTGAGTTCCAATGCGGACGACGTTGGCCGTGCGAAGAACCGGCGTGTGGAGATCGCGCCGGTTCCAAGGCAGGCCGCTTCCAACGGTGGACGCCGTGAGCCGCACTGATTTGTCCACGCAAGCCATGCTCGACAGTTGGCGCGCAAGCGGCGCGGACCGGCTGAACCGCGTGCGCTTTTGCTTCATCGAGGCGCTTCATCGGCGCACGTCCGGTCAAACCGGCGAGGCGCGGCGCATGCTCGAAGCGCGGTTGGGCGAACTCGTCGCGGCCTATGCGGGCGATGTCGATCGCGCGAAGGCGGCGTCCGTTTCGTCCGACTCAGATGCGCCTGCCGGCAGCGCGTTGGCCGAACTGCTGCGTGACATTGCCAGCCGTGAACGCATGGATGTCGGCGACGCTGCGAATGGCGGTTCAGCGCGGCATCTGCACACATTGCCGGACCTGAAGATTCTCGAAGACGTGCGGGACACCTGGTCCCGCGTCAGCGCCGAAAAACAGTTGCGCGACGCCTTGGAGAAGGTGCCGGTGAATGCGGGTCCGCTGAATTCGAGCAGTCTTGTGCATCGGTCACTGCTATTGATGCGCGAGGTAGCACCCGATTATCTGCGGCAGTTTTTGTCGTATGTCGATGCGCTTTCCTGGCTGGAACGCATGAGCGGGGACGGGGCCGCCGGTGGCCACGAGGGTGCCCGCAGCGGCGGAAAGGCGCGGGGTAAGGCGCGCTAGGAATTCCAGTAGTCCATCAGTCGTATATGTGACATAGGTATCACTGCTGGTTCTTTTGACCAGCAGGCACGCAAAAAAGGGAGCCAAGGCTCCCTTTTTCTTTGCGGCGGTTTCTTGCTGCGATTATCAGCTGTTGACCGCTGCGTCCTTGACCTTTTTCAGCGCGCGGACCTTGACGCGCACGGTTGCCGGTTTGGCTTCGAACCACTGGTCGACGCCGGTAAAGGGGTTCTTGCCGAAGCGGCGCTTGGTTGCCGGCACCTTGACCGACGTCACCTTGAACAGGCCCGGCAGCGTGAATTCGCCGGCGCCCTTCTTGTGCAGCGAAGCCACGATGGTGTTCTCCAGATGGAGCAGCACGGCCTTCACCGCCTTGGCGTCGACGGCAGCTTGTTCAGCCAGATGGCTCACCAGGCTCGCCTTGGTGAACGTGTCCTTCAAAGGCTTGAGGGTCGGCGTCGTTGCAGCAGGCTTCTTTGCCGGCGCGGCCTTTTTAGCCGGCGAGGCCTTCTTTGCAGCGGTCTTGGCAGCGGTCTTGGTTTTGGTGGCCATAGTGAGAATAGATGGTTGGGTAAAGTTGACCATTCAATGGAAGCGACGCCTGTGCAGCGCGCTTCGAGCAAGCATAGCAAAGGTTCGGCACCGTGGAGGCGTTATCTACGCTGTTCGGGGGCCAGGGAACGCTTATTGCATACGGTTTGGTCGTTCATCAACCAACTGAAGCGTCCCAGGTTCAGCACAGACATGCCCCAACGAAAATCGTCGCGCAGCGTGGTGAGCCCCAAAAACCGCGCGCCCGTACTCGCCCGGCTGCGTCAATCCAAGATGACGCGTTCGACTCATGCGTACGTTCGCGGCAGCACCGTGAAGTTTTACGAGTGGCTGAGCGAGGTGCAGCCGCACACCTTCCCGGAGGGGCCCGTCATCTGGATTTGCGGCGATTGCCATGTCGGTAACCTCGGCCCCATTGGCGATGCCTCCGGCGCCACGCGCATACAAATCCGGGATCTGGACCAGACGGTGCTTGGTAATCCCGCGCACGACCTGATTCGGCTTGGCGTGTCGCTGGCGACGGCCGCTCGCGGGTCAGACCTCCCGGGCATCGTGACCGCACGAATGGTGGAAGCGCTGATGGCGGGCTATCTGCACGGCATCGATCCGGATGCGGCGCTGCACCTGCCGCCGCGCCCCGCCTCCGTGCGTACCGCCATGAAGGCGGCGACTGCGCGTACGTGGAAACAGTTGGCCCAGGAGCGGCTCGATGGCACGTCTCCGTCCATTCCTCTGGGGCGCCATTTTTGGCCGCTCTCTCGCGAAGAACGGCGCGAATTGAAACAACTCGTGAGCCAGCACGAGGTGCTTGCCTTGGTGGCGCGCCTTTACGAGATGCCCGGGGAAGCCTCGGTCAGCATCGTGGATGCGGCGTACTGGGTCAAAGGGTGCAGCTCGCTCGGGCAGCGGCGTTATGCCGCCTTGCTCGCGGTCGACCAGGATCGCGGGCCGCGGTATCGGCTGATCGACATCAAGGAGGCGGGGAAGGCTGCAGCGCCCAGTGCCTCAGCAGGCGAGATGCCCCGGATCAACGGCGAGCGCGTGGTCACAGGTGCGCGCCGTCTCTCTCCCGACCTGGGCGATCGCATGGCATGGGGGCGCATGCTGGGTAGCAGCTTTTTCATGCGCGAACTTCAACCGCAAGATCTGAAGCTGTCTGTCGACAAGCTGGAGCACAAGGACGCCACGGTATTGGCTGCTTATCTGGGCAATATCGTGGGCCTCGCACACGGCAGCCAGATGCCGCGAGATGTCGCCATGGCCTGGCACCGTGAGCTGAAGGCGCGTCACGGACGGTCCATCAATGCGCCGTTCTGGCTGTGGTCTTCGATTGTCGACTTGCTCGGGCTGCACGAGCGCCAGTATCTTGAGCACTGTCGCGCCTGGGCCAATTGATCTGATCTGCTGCGCCGCACCCATCTGCGGGCACAAACGCTGCTATCGGCGCTTCCCAGACCTGGCGCGGCTGGCATACCGAAGGCGAGGCCATTCGCGACGGCATGGAACAGGCCCGCTTGCTGCTCACGCATGAGCGGCCTTGAGTTTTGAGCCTGGGCGCTGGGCCTACAGCCAAATTGCGTCGTCTAGCTGGGCAGCGGCCAGACTCGGTTGTCAGCCACCCCATAGAGCGCTTCGCCCGGCGCAACGGGTGCGGTCCACAAGCCCGTGAACTCGCCGAAGGCGGGTAGCAGTGCGCCGGTTGACCCAAAGCGGAAGCACGGCAGCCGGAGCCGATCCTTTCCGCGCCCGCTGATGACAATGCCCGGGTGCACGTGGCCGGCGATGACGTAGCGATTGGCCACCACTTGCGGCTCATGGCATAGGGCGAAGGGGCCGATTGCCCACGGTTCTTCCACCACGTTGAAGCGCAGGTCCGCAGGCGGGTCGCCCGCATGGCGGTCGTGGTTGCCGCGGACCAGCGTGCAGGCTACGTCGGCGTGTCGTGTGCGCCAGGCGACGAGCGCGTCGATTGCTGCGTGCGCCTCGCGGGCGTGGAGCAGATCGCCCAGCCACGCGATATGTGAGACTGGCAATCGCGCCAGCATGGCATCCAGCCGAGCGATCGCCTGGACGGTGCCTCCGGTGGGCACGGGCACGCCGCGCGCACGGAAGGTTGCCGCCTTGCCGAAGTGCGCATCGGCCACCATCAGCATGCGTTGCGCGGGCCACCACAGCGCGCGCTCGGGCAGGAGCCATACGGTCTCGCCCGCGCACTGGATGACGAGGTCTTGGGGAGCGGTCATAGCAGTGGGAGCGGCTTCGATGTCTTGCGTGGCCTGCGGGTGCGGCGGCCGGATTTGCCCGCTGTGTCGGGCGATTCAGTCAAGCGCAACGCGGCCTGTACGTCTGCGTCAATCGCCGGCCGTGTTGCGGCATCCGGGTCGGACGGCTCGGGGCCTGCGGCACGCTCGGCTTCGGCCAGCATGCGCGCGATCCGATCCGCCAGTTTCTCGGTCGAGAGCTGCTCGCGAAAACGCTCCACCATCAACGGAAAGCCGAACGGCGAAGGCCGGGTCAGTGCGCACAGTTCAAGCCGCAAACCGCGCATGCGGATGAGGGCAGATTCAATGCGGTCGAGGTCCAGCTCCTGGCGCAGCACTTCGGTTTCCGCCTGCGAGAGCAGCAGGTTGCCCGGGTCGTGGCGCCGGAAGACTTCATAGAACAGGCCGGACGATGCCTGCAACTGGCGCGTGCTCTTGTGCGCGCCAGGGTAGCCCTGGAACACCAGCCCCGATACGCGTGCGATCTCACGAAAACGGCGTTGCGCCAGTTCTCCGGCGTTGAGGCTGGCCAGCACATCCTGCATGAGCGTGTGGGTGGAAAAGAGTTCGCCGGTGGCCAGCAACGCGGGCCAGTCGATGGGCGTGGCCGACAGGAGTTCGAGGCCGTAGTCGTTGAACGCCAGGGAGAAAGTGGCTGGCGTGCGATTGGCGGCGCGCCAGCCCAGCAAGCTTGCCAGCCCCAGGTGCGCATGCCGCCCGGCAAACGGGTAGAGAAAGAGATGCCAGCCCTCGCGGGAGTGCAGAGTCTCGGCCACCAGCGTTGCCGTGGTGGGCAGCGCAGACCAGCGCGCCTGCAGTTCCAGCAGCGGGCGTGCGGCTTCCATTTCGGGGCTGTCGAAACGCGCATGTGCCGCCGCATCGAGCTGCGCGACCACCGCGTGCGCCAGCTCGGTGGAAAGCGGCATGCGACCACCGTTCCAGCGCGGCACGGCAGCGCGTTTGCCGGTGGCACGCCGCACATAGGCCGTCATGTCCTGCACGCGCACCAGTTCCAGCAGGCGGCCCGCAAACAGAAAGTTGTCGCCGGGGCGCAGCCGCGCAATGAAACCCTCCTCGATCGACCCCAACGCACCGCCGCCGGAAGCACGCCACCAGCGCACCGTCATCGTTGCATCGCTGACGATGGTGCCGATGCTCATGCGGTGCCGCCGTGCGAGCCGTGCATCGGGCACGCGCCAGATGCCATGTTCATCCGGCATGACGCGGTGGTAGTCGGGATATGCGGTGAGCGAGTGGCCGCCCTGCCGCACGAAGTCGAGCGCCCATTGCCACTCGTCGTCGCGCAAATCTCGGTAAGCCCATGCGCGGCGCACTTCCTCCAACAGCGCGTCGGGCACGAAGCCGCCGCCCAGCGCCACCGTCACCAGATGCTGGACCAGCACATCGAGCGGCTTGTGCGGTGAGGTGCGGGCTTCCACCTGGCCCGACATGGCGGCTGCGCGTGCGGCTGCGCCTTCCACGAGTTCAAGGCTATGCGTGGGCACCACCGTCACGCGAGAGGGCCGGCCCGGCGCGTGGCCCGATCGCCCGGCACGCTGCAAGAGCCGCGCCACGCCCTTGGGCGAGCCAATCTGCAGTACGCGTTCCACTGGCAGAAAGTCGACGCCCAAATCCAGGCTTGACGTGCAGAACACCGCCTTGAGCATGCCTTGCTTGAGCCCGGTCTCCACCCAGTCACGCGTTGTGCGGTCCAGTGAGCCATGATGCAACGCGATCAACCCCGCCCATTCCGGTCGCGCAGTGATGACGGCCTGGTACCACAGCTCCGCTTGCGAGCGCGTGTTGAGAAACACCAGCGCGGTGCGGGCACTTTCCAGCTCTTCCAGCACGTGGGGCAGCATCGCCATACCCAGGTGCCCGGCCCAAGGAAATCGGCCCACACCATCGGGCAGCAGCGTATCGATCTCCATGCGCTTGGGCAGGTGGCCTTGCACCAGCGTGCCGGCGGTGGGCGCCGCCGCATCGCCCAGTGCATCCATCGCTTCAGCCAGGTTGCCCAGCGTGGCGGAAAGTCCCCACACGACCAGCCCCGGTGACCACGTGCGCAGCCGCGCCAGCGCCAACTGCACCTGCACGCCGCGTTTGTTGCCCACCAGTTCGTGCCATTCATCGACGACGACCACGCGTACAGAGCCGAGGGCTTCACGCGCATCGGCGCGCGCGAGCAGCAACGACAGGCTCTCGGGCGTTGTCACCAGGGCGGTAGGCAAACGGCGCGATTGCGCGGCACGCTCGGCGCTGCCGGTGTCGCCGGTGCGCAGCCCGAGCGTCCAATGTGGCGCCAATGCCTGTGCGGCGTCGGTCAATGCGCGCGTGGTGTCGGCCGCCAGCGCGCGCATGGGCGTGAGCCACAGTACCGACAACGGCGGCGCGCCGCCGCGCCCGCGCACTTGCGCCAACCGTTGCAACGCACCGAGCCAGACGGCATAGGTTTTCCCCGCACCCGTGGTGGCGTGCAGCAGGCCCGATTCGCCGCGCGCCATGGCCGACCACACGGCCCGCTGGAACGGCATCGGCGTCCAGTCGCGCGCGGCAAACCAGGCATCAAGATCGGGCAGGGCAGGCTCGGTCATGACGGCGGCAGCAGGCTTTCCAGCGTCTGCAGCGTATCGGCTTCGGCAATGGGTTTGTCGTGGCGCCAGCGCAGCATGCGCGGAAACCGTACCGCGATGCCGCTCTTGTGGCGCGCGCTGCGTGCAATGCCTTCAAAGCCGAGTTCGAACACCAGGGTGGGCGCTACGCTGCGCACGGGGCCGAAGCTCTCCACCGTGGTCTTGCGGATGAGCGCGTCGACTTGGCGGATCTCTGCGTCGCTCAGGCCGGAGTACGCCTTTGCAAAGGGCACCAGCTTGCGCTCCGGCACGTCGGGCGGTGCATCCCATACGGCGAAGGTGTAGTCGGTATACAGGCTCGCGCGCCGGCCGTGGCCACGCTGCGCATAGATGAGGACGGCATCCACCGAGAACGGATCGATCTTCCACTTCCACCACACGCCCACGTCTTTGGTGCGGCCCACGCCGTAGCGCGCATCGCGCCGCTTGAGCATCAGCCCTTCGACGCCCAGCGCGCGCGAGGCTTCGCGCTGGTGCGCAAGATGCTGCCAGTCGTCGCCTTGAAGCAACGGAGACAGCTCCAGCGCCGGATGGATGCATGTGGCAATCACACGTTCGAGTTGCACGCGCCGCTCGCTTTGCGTGCGCTCGCGCAGGTCCTGCCCCCGCCATTCGAGCAGGTCATACGCCAGCAGCACGGCCGGCGCTTCCCGCAGCACTCGCGCGTTCAGCGTCTTGCGGCCGATGCGTTGCTGAAGCAGCGCAAACGGCTGCACGCGGCCGTCTTGCCACACCACGATCTCGCCATCAAGCACGGTGCCGGAAGGCAATACCTCCGCCATGGCGGATAGTTCAGGGAAGCGATCGGTGATGAGTTCCTCGCCGCGCGACCACAGCCATGCGCTGTCGGCGCGGCGTACGAGCTGCGCGCGGATGCCATCCCATTTCCATTCGATTTGCCATTCAGTGGGTGGGCCCAGCAGTGTGTCGAAGGCTTGCGCGTCGGCCTGCAGCGGATGCGCGAGGAAGAACGGATACGGGTGCCCGGTATCGAGTGCGTGGCCATCGACACTGGCATCGGCCAGCAGCGCGCGATAGCGCTCGGCGGTGGGCGCCTGGCCTATGTCGGTATAGCCCATCAGCCGTTGCGCGACGTGCTTGGGGTCGGTGCCGCCCACTTCGGCCAGCGCGCGCGTGACCAGCAGTTTTGACACCCCCACGCGAAACGCTCCCGTGATCAGCTTCATCAACGCCAGTCGCGCATGCAGCGGGAGGCCCCGGCACAGTTCCGCAAGGCGAGGCAGTACCAGCTCGGGGGGCTGACCACGCAATGGCAGCAAACGCGTTTCCATCCACTCGGCCAGGCTGGCGTCGTCTGCATGATCGGCATCGGGCAGGACGAGCGCGATGGTCTCGGCCAAGTCGCCTACGGCTTGGTAGCACTCGTCAAACAGCCAATCCGGCAAGCCGGACGTGGTCTGCGCAAAGCTGGCGAGCACGCGCACGGGCACCAACTGGCGGGGCTTGCCGCCGGCCAGGAAGTAGACCGCCCAGGCGGCGTCGGCATCGGGCGCGGTGCGAAGGTAGGCCACCAGTGCGGCCAACTTGCCGTTGCTCGATGTGGTGGCGTCGAGCTGCGCGTACAGATCGGCAAAGGCTTTCATGGCGCGGGCGTGTCTGCTGGTTCGCCTGCCTTGGCCGTATCGCCTTCTTCACCCTCGTCGCCGTACTCGGTGGCGAAGGCGCGTGCATCGAGGCCGCGCTCGCACAGCCAGCGCACCATCGGGGCCACTTGCCCGTGCGTGACATAGACACGCGTGGCACCCGTGGCATCAATGGCCTGCAGCAAGCCGGGCCAGTCGGCATGATCTGACAGCACGATGCCGCGATCGACGCCGCGCCGCCGACGCGCCCCGCGAAGCTGCATCCAACCGCTGGCAAAGGCATCGGCATAGTCGCCAAAACGGCGCATCCACGGCGTGCGTTGGGCGGAGGGCGGCGCCAGCACCAGAGCGCGTCGCAATTCAGCGCGAGGCACGTCTGCCGCCAGTTGCGTGGGTGGTAGCGCCACGCCCGCGTGCCGATAGGCGGCGTCCAACTGCAGCATGGCGCCGTGCGAAACAATCGGCCCGATGCCGGTATCGAGCCCCGACAGAATGCGCTGGGCCTTGCCGAACGCATAGCAGAACACGACGCTCGTGCGACCCGCTTCGGCATTGCCGCGCCACCATGCGTTGAGCTGCGCAAAAATCTCGGTCTGCGGCCGCCAGTGGTAGATCGGCAGTCCGAATGTGGATTCGGTGATGAATGTGTTGCAGCGCACCGGCTCGAACGGCGTGCAGGTGCGATCCGCCTCGACCTTGTAGTCGCCAGACACCACCCATACGTCGCCGTCGTATTCCAGCCGCACCTGCGCGGACCCGAGTACATGCCCCGCCGGATGAAAGCTCAACCGGACGCCGTGATGGACGATGGATTCGCCGTACAGCAGCGTCTGGAGGGGGATGTCCTCACCCAGGCGCGTACGCAGCACACCCGCACCAGGGGCGGCAGCAAGGTAATGCCGGTGCCCGATGCGGGCGTGGTCACTGTGGGCGTGGGTGATGACGGCACGGTCAACCGGCCGCCAAGGGTCAATGTAGAAGTCGCCTACTGGGCAGTACAGGCCTTTGGGCGTTGTCACGATCAGTTCCGCTGCGCTGGTCATCACTCGCTCTCATTCGAGACCCTTATCAGGTTTTGGCGACAACATTAACGCAATGGCTGCTTATGCGCAGGCGCGCCACGCATGTCGGCCGGGCCGCCGGGGCCTGCGCCGGCACTGGTGCCCGAAGGCCCAGTGATGCCCCAGCCCCGCCCGATCCTGGGGAAGGAGACGCGGCCTGCGGCGTGGAGGGATCAGGCGCGGAGGCCCGCACGGTGTCCGGATATCGCGACAAGGAATGTTTTACGGTCTTCGGTAGGGCCGCTGGAGCGACGTCTGGCGACGCCGGGCGGGGCTCAGTAGGCTGCGCAAGCGAAAGTCCGTTGCCGCCCGTCGATGCCAGGAAGAACAGCCAACCTGCTGCAGTTCGCTTTGTCACTCGTAATGCGTGATGCATGCGTGGCCTCCGTTGCGCTCCCGTGGGCGGAAGCAGCCGGCATGCCAGGGTTCCTCGCCGGGGGGGGGGCGGAGCAGTTGGCTTCCAGGCAGCGGAGGCGGTTGGCCATTTCTTCAATGGTGGGAAAAAAGCACGATCGGGGGAGGGGCTTGGACCACAGGAAAACCCGCGAGCGTCATTTCTAAATGCTGCGCGGCAGATTTAGAGGTTGATCTGTATCAGCCAGTGAAGGCCCGCATCGGCTTACCGTGGAGTGCTATCAGAAAGAGCCATTCAATAGGCTGAAAACGGGGAAACGTCATGCATGAACAACAACCAGACGAGGTGGTTGCCGCCGCGCTTTGGGAACTGGAGTCCTCAGTGTCCCGCGCATTGCCTAGAGGAGCGCTCGTCAATTCGGCTCGTGCCCCTTGCGGTGGCTATGACGTGGCAGCGAAGTGGGCGATGTCGACAGTCCGTGGCAATCGGCAGGAATGCACGGTAGCGGTGCATTTCAGCTTGGACGAGGCTAAGGCGTACTGCCGATTGAATCACCCAAGACGGGAAGAGATTTGTCGGCGGGTGAGCGAATGGTTGAGCGTCCAGTTGGAATTCCAGGGTGGAGAACAGTGCGCAGACACGGGCTACGACTTGGTACTCACCGCGCCAAACGCCTTCTTTCTCGATGAGAGAGACGCCATTCGCGTGGGGCGGGAAGACCGGGAACACGATTTTTCGCTCTATCGGGGCGCATCAGTGCCGCCATTGACGTGAGTGGAAGCTCTGTCCAACGGCTGTTGGGTTGTGCCCTTTCCTCCGGCTGGCTTTCTAAACACCGGTTCGTTGTGCGCCGTCAATGCATGGGGTTACGCAGAAGCTACCTTCGAATGGCGGCCCATCAATGTGGGCGCGGGGAAATGCGGGAGGTCTTATGCGCGAGCGGATCAACGAAGCCGAAAGGACTTGTCTACGGGAACTCCAAGATGCGCTGACAGAGACGCTGCCTCGTCGGGCCGTCTTGCGGCTTGAAGGCGATGAATTAGGCGGAATAGATGCACACGCGTGGTGGATAGTGGAAGGCCCGCGAGGCGACAAGCAGGTCAATTCATTTTCATTCCACCTGACGGAGTTGATGCTGCAGGTCTACTTTCACCAGTCCGTTGACGCTCGTGCAAGTACGTGCCGACGATTGAAGGATTGGGCGAACTGGGCGCTCGAGGGCGCAGAAGAGACTGGCGACAACGAGATGGGCTTCGATATCTGCGCGCTTGTACCGGGAGGCATTTTCCGTCCAGCCGTCGATGCACAACGGCCATGACGGCTCGATCGCAAGTCAAGACCGGCTTTGCGTCGGTGTTCAGGGTCTACGCGTTTTATGACTACGTTACACAGCGCACTTTGCATGCTTCAAGACAAGCCCCACTTCAACGGACACGACCCGCAGCATAGTCGGCGCAATTCGCGACGTTGAGAACAGCTAGCGTCGGGGGCAGGTGCCGTGGTGTGGTTTGTCGCTTGCAAGTGTGGTCCCACTAACGGGAGCATCGTTTGCAAAAGGGGGCGCGGAATCGACGCATGGCGCATTTGTCGTCGCGCTCCCTTTTCGTGGAAAGCTTTTCGTGGAAAGCGTCGACCCGTATTACGCCGTAGGCGTAACTCGCCAGCAAACGATCTTAGAAAGCACGATTTTTCTGAACACGCGCCTGTGCAACCGTCGCCAAGCCCTGTACGTCCAATATCTGAATTTCGCGATGATTGACTCGCAAAATGCCCTCGCGCGCGAGCGAACTGAAAATTCGGCTCACGGTCTCGAGCTGCATGGCTAGGTGCTCGGCAATCTCTTCCCGACTCATGCGCAGAACAATGTGCCGATCTGAAAAGCCCCGCTCTTTCAGCCGCTCCGAAAGATCGAGCAAGAACACGGCGACGCGCTCCTCCGAGCGCATGGAACCGAGGCAGAGCATCAGGCGTTGTTTGCGGCCGATGCGCGTGCTGAAGATCTGCGTAACCAGTTTTTGAATGGCACTTTCTTGCTGTGCTAGCTCGGCAAGGCGCTTCCACGATACGGCGCACACCTCCGAGTCTTCCAATGCGATTGCGGTTGAGGTTCGGGTATCCGATTCGAATCCGTCCGTGCCGAATATGTCGCCGCTCAGGTAGAAGGCGGCAATCATCTCGCGGCCTTCGGCTGTACCAAGCGTTAGCTTGAACGTGCCGTATTTCACCGCGTAGATTTCATCCAAGGGATCGCCACAGCGGAAGATTGACTCGCCTCTCTTTACCCGGATTTTTCGCTGTGCGATGTCTTCTACCAGCGCCGCCTCACGGGCGTTCAAACCGCGGGAAAGGCAAAGGTGACCGTTTCGACACGTGGTACAGCCTTGAGTGGGGGCGCTATCGGACATGGGACATTGGGGGGAAGACAAAATAGTGTTATCGGCCGTCGCTCACAGAACTTCATGTTGCCAGGTCAAATATCGGATAAATGCCCTCACGCGTATGGTCATTTGCTGTTTCGGTGTGGCCGATCATTCGTAGCACCGAAATTCGTTGCACAGGTGTGCCGAGATATCGGGGGAGGGTTGATCCGCGTTAGTGTTTAAGCAGATGCGGCAGGTACTCGGGCGACTTTCTGTCCGCCATCCCTCGCCCGGCACCGGCTCCTCATCTCGATACCAGCCAAGCCTGCGATCGAGGAAATCATGCCAAGGCGCATGCTGTCCGACGGCAACCGACGTGCATGGCTACCCCCAGCCTGACACTCATCCAGGCCTAAGAAGCATTTGCCGTGGGGGGGTTGACGAGGGTCAACCTCCGGAATTTCACAACGCCAATACTGAAAATGCGAGGTTGTTGCAATGGGCTGGCGGAATGCCAGCCAATCTGCCTTCCTAACGTTGGAGCGTGAAATGGACCACCGTGAGCACGAGCAGCAAGGCGAGCCGTATGGAACCATTTCCCGGTCCAAGCTGGTGTTGATTGGTTTTCTCTTGGTGATTGCGTACTTTCTGTGGACCGAACACCGGGCTCATGTCATCCAGTTCTTGCCGTTCCTTCTGCTCGCCTCGTGTCCCCTCATGCACTTGTTCATGCATGGTGGCCATGGACACGGTCATCACCACGGTAGGCAGCAAGAGCCGGAAGAAGTCGACACCAAAGGAGAGCGGTGATGCAACACGATGCCTCTTTCGGTTACGGTCTGTGGTCGCTGGTGTTCATCAACTCGGCGGTCTTTATCATCTTTGCCTTCAGCTTTACGAAGCCCCAGACCAGCCGCGACTGGCGGTCGTTTGGTGCTTTCTCGGCGTTCATCGTGGCGCTGTTCACCGAGATGTACGGCGTACCGTTGACCATCTACCTGCTCTTGCCGTGGCTCACTGCCAAGTTCCCCGGTGTCGATTTCCTCGCGCATGACTCGGGACACTTGCTTGAGATGATGTTTGGCTGGCGAGCCAACCCGCATTTCGGGGTGTTCCATATCGTCAGCAACGTCCTGATTTTTGGCGGCTTCATCATGCTCGCGTCGGCGTGGCGCGTTCTCTACACCGCGCAGTGCGCCCATCGTCTGGCGATGTCCGGCCTCTATGCCCGTATGCGACACCCTCAGTACGTTGCGTTTATGTTGATTATGTTTGGCTTCCTGCTCCAGTGGCCGACGATACTTACCGTGCTGATGTTCCCCATCCTGGTGTGGATGTACGTTCGATTGGCCAAGGAAGAAGAGAAGGAAGCCCTCGCTGAGTTCGGGCGTGAATACGAGGAATACCGAAGCAGAACACCTGCCTTCTTTCCTCATCTTGGCAGCCCACCGGGCGCCAAGGTTCACTAACCGCTACTGCATCAACTGCGGGAGGTTGTGATGAAACCAGTCAAAACAGGCGTGACCTTTGCCGTGACGGTCATGCTGTTCTATGCCCTGTGCGCGCTCGTTTGGTTCGTACTCCCCGAGCCGTTTATGCGATTCATGAGCCAGTTGTTTCACGGCCTTGATTTCCATCGCCTCCAAGCCGAGCCAGCGACACTGGGTGGCACCATCTATGCCGACGTCATCCTCGGTATCTGGGCGTTCCTGGCAGCCATGTTCTTTTCGTGGCTATCCGATGCGTTCGGCTCCAAAAAGGAAGCCTGACACCTTCGGTTACGGTGTGCGACACGGAACCTCCATCATGCGAGCCAAAGAACGTTCGACAGGCAACGACGCCGATACCAGCGAACTGACCCACGACCAGTACGAACGGGAGCTCCATGTCCTGCAAATAGAGTTGGTCAAACTTCAGAAGCACTTCCTCTGCTGCAACGACAAGATACTGGTGGTTTTTGAAGGTAGAGATGCTGCAGGGAAAGACGGCACCATCAAACGTATCGTCGAGCATCTGAGCCCTCGCGAAACGCGCGTTGTCGCCTTGGGTAAGCCGTCCGACCGCGACCGGGGTTCCTGGTACTTCCAGCGTTATGTGGAGCAACTGCCAACCGCCGGCGAGTTCACGCTGTTCAACCGCAGTTGGTACAACCGGGCGGGCGTTGAGCGTGTGATGGGATTCTGTACGGAAGCGGAATACGAGGAGTTCATGGAGTGCGTCTTCGACTTCGAGAAGATGCTAGTCCGCTCGGGAATCCGGCTCATCAAGTATTACCTCGACATCAGCAAGGCGGAACAAAAGCGGCGACTAGCGTCTCGCCGTAAGGACCCTTTGAAGCAGTGGAAGGTCAGCCCAATCGATGACCAAGCCGTCTCGCTTTGGGCTGACTACAGCAAGGCACGAAACGAGATGCTCGAACGAACTGGCGAGGTGGTTCCGTGGAGTGTCGTTCGGGCTGACGACAAGCGCGTTGCTCGCCTGAACGTTATCAAGGATATGCTGCACCGCCTCCACTATGCTGGCAAGGACGACAGCCTGGTCCAGCCCCAGGCCGATATCGTCTTCCCCTATGAATGGAAGCACCTGCAGAGCGGCTCCATCGCCAAATAGCACGGGTCAGACTTCCGTGCGTCTTAAGCGCAGGGCGTTGGAGACGACGGATACTGAACTCAGGCTCATGGCAAGGGCGGCAATCATCGGCGACAGAAGCAGACCGGTCGCACTGTAGAGCACGCCTGCTGCCAGGGGCACGCCCAACGCGTTGTAGATGAAGGCAAAACCGAGGTTCTGCTTCATGTTTGCGATGGTCGCTTCCGACAGCTGACGCGCTCTGGAAATGCCCCGCAAGTCGCCCTTCACCAACGTGACCTGAGCACTGTTCATTGCAACGTCAGTTCCGGTTCCCATGGCGATGCCAACATCGGCTTTGGCTAGCGCAGGGGCGTCATTGATGCCGTCACCGGCCATGGCCACGACACGGCCTTCACTTTGGAATTTGCTGACCAGAGCGAGTTTGTCGGCGGGCTTGACCTCACCATGGAACTCGTCAATGCCGAGTTTTGCCGCGACAGCCTTGGCAGTTACCACGCCGTCCCCGGTTGCCATCACGACACGGATGCCTTTTTCTTTGAGGCGCTCAAGCGCCTCCGCAGTGGTCGCCTTGATAGGGTCGGATACCGCCAAGAGGCCCGCCAGCGCCCCGTCAACCGCCAGGTACATGACGCTCGCGCCATGGGCGCGCAGTTCATCGCCAGCTTGGCTCATGGCAGTTGTTGATACGCCTTCGGTTTCCATCAGCACGGTGTTGCCTAGCGCAAGCTTCTTCCCGGCCACCGTGCCGCGTACTCCGATGCCTGTGCTCGACTCGAAGTCCTCTGCCTTGTCGAGCGTCAGATTCTGCTGACGCGCCGCTTCTACAATCGTGGCGGCCAATGGATGCTCGCTGCCTTGGTCAAGGCTGGCAGCGAGCCGCAGCACCTCCAGGTCAGAAAAGCCGCTGATACCGACACTTCGTTCGAAAGCAGGTTTGCCTTCGGTAAGCGTTCCGGTCTTGTCGACAATGAGCGTATCGACCTTGCGCAAGTTCTCGATAGCTGCCGCATCGCGGAACAGCACGCCGGTCGTCGCCCCTTTGCCGCTGGCCACCATGATGGACATAGGTGTCGCAAGACCAAGGGCGCAAGGGCAGGCAATGATGAGCACGGCGACGGCGTTGATGAGTCCGTATCCCCAGCTTGGCTGCGGCCCGAAGAGGCCCCAGGCGAAAAACGTCAGCACAGCAACGGCGACCACGGCAACCACGAAAACGCCAGCTACCTTGTCGGCCATCCGCTGCATCGGCGCTTTGGACCGCTGCGCCTGAGCGACCATCTGGACAATCTGGGACAGGACGGTTTGGGAGCCAACCTTCTCGGATTCGATGACCAAGCTGCCAGAGGCATTCATCGTCGCACCAATGACGCGGTCGCCTACCCGTTTGGTGATGGGGATGGGCTCGCCTGTAATCATGGACTCGTCAAGCGAGCTGGTGCCTTCAATGATGACACCATCGACGGGTACCTTTTCGCCAGGTCGCACGCGTAGGCGGTCCCCAACGTGCACGTGGCTCAGCGGAACGTCTTCCTCGCTGCCATCCGGGTTGATTCGGCGTGCTGTTTTCGGAGCCAAGCCGAGAAGGGATTTGATGGCCGCCGACGTTTGAGACCGTGCCCTCAATTCAAGTACCTGCCCGACGAGAGTCAGCGAAATGATGACTGCGGCTGCTTCGAAATACACGCCGACGCGGCCGTGGACGGCGAACGTTTCTGGGAATACGCCGGGGGCAATGGTGGCAACGACACTATAGACATACGCTGCACCAGTACCGAGACCGATGAGCGTCCACATATTCGGGCTGCGATGGATGAAGGACTGAGCGCAGCGCTCGAAGAACGGATACCCAGCCCACAGCACAACCGGGGTCGCCAGAGCGAGTTCCACCCAGCTTTGAACAGAAGGCTCCATCCATCTGTACCGATGCCCGAACATGGCCAGGATGAAAACGACTGCCGTAAGTGGCAGGGTCCACCAAAAACGTCTTTGAAAATCGACGAGTTCGGGATTCTCTTCCTCGCTCAATTCCGGGATGACCGGCTCTAGCGTCATCCCGCAGATGGGGCAGTTCCCTGGTCGGTCCTGCCGGATTTGCGGGTGCATCGGGCATGTGTAGATGGTCCCGTCCTCTGCGGGAGCAGGTGCAACGTCGGCAGACGCGGCCACATACCGCGGAGGGTCTGCAACGAACTTGCTTTCGCACTTTTCGCTGCAGAACCGATACGTCTTGCCTTGATGCGCAGCATGAAAGCGCGAGTCGGCGCTGACAGTCATCCCGCACACCGGGTCTTTCTCGGTCAGTCCGGCAGTGGACGCTTGGGGATTGTGGTGGTGGTGCTCAGATGAACCATGAACGACATGCAAGCGACGATCAGGATGCATGTGGTCATGCCCTTGCTCTTCACCATGAAGATGACGCTGCTCTTCCATTGCGCGTACTCCTTTCGGTTCGGGCCGCCTATCTGAGTGGATTCAGCGCACGCGATGTGGCCTTTTACGCATGGTATCGGTGGTACTTTGCCGCTCCCAGCCAAACAGTCTCTTTCCTTGACCCAAAACACATGATGAGCCTTCCCATGGCGGGAAGGTCAATAACCTGTGGCGCCGGGCGCGGGCCGAAACCGCTGGGTTTCGTTCCCGCGAAAGAACTCACTCGGTTCCAGGTAAGGCACTTGCAACAAGAACGGCTGCCACAAGGAGCACAGCCGCCAAGACAACGGCTTCAATGCGCAGCACGGATACGAATCGCCGGCCAACCCGCAACCCGTCAAATTCGCCTGGCTGTTTGAGCGATGCCAAGAGCACCGGCATCTCGAAAAAGCGATTGTGGCCACCGAGCGCCGCTGCGACGAGAACGAATGCAAGCTTCAGGAGCAGCAGCTTTCCGTAGATTGCGCCCAGTAGATTCGCAGGCATGCCGACGCTTCGCCAACCGCTATAAGCACCGGTGAACACCAACACGACAAGCGCATAGGTGGCTGCGTTCGACAGTGTTTGAACATAGTCAGCGCCGTTGGGGCGCTCTGCTGGCGGCACCTCAAGTATCTGTGGCCCCGCGACGCATGCGGCGACATAGACGAGGCCCACCCAGGTACTGATTGCCAGCAGGTGCATCCAATCTACCCAAACCGGCAAGCTGAACGCCCCAGCATCCACAGGGTGTCCGCCGTGGCTGCGTGCCAGCGCGGTTCCAGCAACCCCAACCCATAACGCAGCACGAAGCCCGGGCGATTGCGTCTCCCATGAAACGAACGACAGCGCCGCCACAACAAGCATCAGGACTGTTGCGACTGCCCACGCGTACCCGAACTCCGTTGAGCGCAGCATGGACAGTACGGCTGGCCACGCCTCAAGCAGGGAGGTTTCGGCCATCAGAGCGCAGTGAATCCAGAAATACAGAGCGCTGGCCGCCACGACAACAATGGCGGCAATCCGGAATGTTCTCCCCAGAATCTCTGTGACACCGGCCTGCCACGCTGACGGCTTGCGCTTGAGCCAGCTATCGCTGAGCAACGTACCAACCAGCACCGCAAAACCGAGGTTTTGCAGTGCCGTCAGTCCAAAGCGCGCTATGTTCAGGGCGCCTTCATTCATTACTTCACCGTGAAGCTGTATTGGCCCTTTGTTTTGTGCCCGTCGTGCGTCATGACGGCCCAATTGACCGAATACGTTCCAGCGGCGAGCCTCGGTACGGCCACGGTCAGCACCCGGGGATTGGTGCTGTCGACCTTGGCCTTCTCGGTGGTGACGGTTTTTCCTTTCGCGTCGGTCACGTGCGCCGTACTAAAAGCCGGCTCCAGTTCTTCGTTAAAGGACATGCGCAGCGGGCTGGTGAGCGTTGCCACGGTGCTGCCTGCAGCAGGTTCCGTACTTTCGAGTTTCCCATGGGCAAAGGCGATAGTGGGGGCGATAGCGATGGCTGCGGTCAGGCTCAACAGCGATTGTTTGAGTCGTGCGTTCATGTTGATTATGTAATGGAGGGCCTAAGGGAAATGGGCCGACGCCACAAGCCGCGCCGACAGGTCATGCTTACTGGCTCTTCTGCATCTTGACGACGGTCAGCGCGCCATTGACCTGTTCGGCAACGAAATCAATCTTATCGCCGACGGATACCTGCTGAAGCATGGCAGGGTTCTTGACGCGGAAAACCATCGTCATGGCATCCATACCGAGGTTCTCCAGAGGACCGTGCTTGATGGTCAGCTTACCCGCCGAGGAGTCGACCTTTTTGATTTCGCCGTGTGACATCTTTTCACTGGCTGGCGCAGTCGCTGTGGCGGCTGTGGCGCCAGCTTCAGCGGCGAACACGGGTGTCGAGGCCAAGAGCGTGGCAGCAACAAGAATCGGGGTGGCTTTTTTCATGATGAGATAACTCCGGATTAAAGATCGTGAGGTGAACGGGCTGCACACCGCCTAGTTCAATCGCCGAGCAGGGCGCTGGCGCACGCGCGTGCCGCTGTGCGTTTGGGAGGCTTGCATGTCGCCCTGTTCTTTCATCGGTTGGGGGGGCGATATGGCAAGGACCGCCAAACTGGCAAGGGCCAGCAAGCGCATCGGAAACATGTGAAACCGTCGGTGGATGCCCGTGAAAGTGAGGCGCCAGCTACATTCTTCTGGCTAAGCGACTTACCCGCCCAGAAAATGGGCACACGTTGGGCGTCAAACGCGAAGGGCTGGCGGACGCTGAAGCCCGTCGGGGACGTGGCTGGAGAAGCCGACGTTCAGGCTAAAGGAGGCCCGAACCACCGAGTCGTCAAGGTGAATGGACAGAGGGAAGGAGAAAGGAACAACAGAGCACAGGGCGCACGCGGCACACCCAGAGCAAGCATGGCCAGCGTGCTTGGCAGATTTCCCGGAGGATTCCGTTGGCGCGGCATGCGAATGTACCAAGCAATGGTCGTCGTCGTCGGCAGCTGCCATTACAACGGCGTCATTCGCATTGTGACTCTGAGTCGTCACTTGAGTGGGGCCATGGCCGCCAAGGACTTCTTTTGCCATCATCGCGGCCGCACTAGCCCCTTGCAGCGGCACGGCCACAATCAAGAGCAGGAGAAGGAAGCGCGTAAGGAAACGAAGCATTGAGCGGCGGCCGCAGCTGGACAGCTGGAGACGCCAGTTTAGCGAATGCGGTGCGCGCTTCCAAGAGAACCGAAAGCGCTGCCCGTGCCTCCTCCATCTGGAGGACGGCGACGCCCCGGTCCCGAGCGGACTACTTCGTCATCATGCCGCCGCCCATACCCATACCGTTCCCCATCATTCCCTGGCCACCCATCATGCCTTGGCCGTCCATCATCGACTGCATCATCTCCTGCATCAGAGCCATGTTTTGGCCCATCATGCCCTGACACCCTTGCATCCGTGTAGTCGCGGCTTTGCCTCTGCCTTTGCCGTTTGATGGTTGCATCCTTCCGGCCATTCCCATGGACTTCTGCATCCCGGCCATGGCTTGCTGCATGACCTGAGCGCGCTCGGCCTGAAGTGCCTGGCGCTCCTCTGGGGTATTTGCCCGGGACATCCGTTCGCGGATTGCGCGCAAGTGGGCAATCTGGGCGTCTGCCTCAGGGTTGCCTTGAGGCGCTGCTGCCGGTGTTTCGGGAACCTCGGGAGCGTGATGGACGTTGTGAGCAGGGTCTTTAGCCGGTGTGGCGGAAAAAGCTAGCGGTGCCCAAGCCAAAGCGGTCGCCGCAATAAAAAGAGATACGCTGCATTTCTTCATGATGACCGAGCTCCTTCGTAATTTGGATGAGGCCGAGTGCCCTGTAGCGAATGTAGGCCAGCGCACCGATTTCAAATTGATGCTCGTCAACTGCCGTGCGAACGTGGAGAGTGAACCCTTGACCTTCACCTTCCCGTTGGGGAAAAGTACATCATGAGAATGTCGCTGCTCGACGCGATCGCATGACACGGTGACGTCAGCCATCGCGTATCAACTTAAAACGACCGCTGCTAACGTTCCCGCCAAATCGACAGAGATAGCGTGCGCATGCCCCTTCGCCGGCTGTGGATGACCGGCTTTCTCGTAGTTGCTTTCCTGACAGTCCAACTGGCAGCGGCAGCCTACGCCTGCGCGGGAAATCTGTATTCGTTCAGCGCCATGGACGAGATGGCTGGCATGATGGAATCCTGTCCGGAGATGGTGGCGCAGGCGCACAAGAACATCGGGGAGCACGACGGCCTGTGCCTTGAACATTGCAAGCTCAACGATAAGTCTGCTGACCATTTCTCCCCCCAAAGCCCAGCGTTTCTGCCGGTCCTGCTGGGTGTGATTGAACCCACCCCCGTTTCCACGTCTGCCTTCGCAGCATCCTTACGCGAAGGGTCCGTCGCGAGGGCGCCCCCACCGCCGCACGCCATCTTTCACTGTTGTTATCGAACGTAGCCTCCTGAGCGACGCTGTTTAGGTCTGTCTCTTTATATCGAGACAGTCGTCGTTGCTCGCGGAGGTCCTATGTGTTTTTCCCGTCGTCTATTGCGGGTGCTAATCATTGCGCCCGTCATTGGTTTGGCTGTGCCTGCTGTCGCGCAGGCGGAGCCAAACTTCCCACTCTCCCTGGAAGAAGCCGTTGCGCTTGCCACCGCTCGGTCCGCTAACGCGGAAACTTCGCGCGGCTCAGTGGAAGCCGCCTCGCAAATGGCGGTTGCTGCCGGTCAACTGCCAGATCCCGTCCTCAAGTACGGCGTCAACAATGTTCCGCTGAGCGGTCCAGACCAGTACTCCGTCAGTCGGGACTTCATGACCATGCGGTCCATCAGCGTGATGCAAGAGTTCACGCGGGCGGACAAACGCCGCAGACGCTCCGAACGTTTTGAAGCGGAAGCGGCTTCTGCTGAGGCGCAGCGGACTGTGGGTCTTGCCAGCGTTCAGCGGGGCGTCGCTTCTGCGTGGCTTGACCGTTGGTATGCCGAGCAGACCGACGCGCTGCTCAGTCACCACGGCAGTCCTTTTGAACTCGAATTACAGGCGGCGACTGCGGCCTACAGGAGTGGGCGTGGCTCACGCGCCGATGTGCTTGCGGCGGAGATGGAGATTCAAAAGTTGCAAGACCGCCGGGATGAGAACCAGGCCGCCATTGATGCTGCCAAAGCGAACCTCGAGCGGTGGATTGGACCAGCCGGCAATCGGCCTCTTTCAGAGCGCCCGCCCATCGTTGTTCCGCCTCGCATTCAACAGCTAGGCCAGGCCGACATGGACGCGGTGCCGGAGTTGCAGGCGGCTCAACGCGATGTGGCTCTCGCTGAGGCTGATGTGCGCGTTGCAACCGAAGCCCGCAAGCCGGACGTCTCCGTTGAGTTGATGTACAGCCAGCGCGGTCCGGCTTACGCAAACATGGCCTCCATTAACGTCAGCTTCCCCTTGCCATGGGACCGCGCGAACCGCCAAGACCGGGAAGTTGCTGCAAAGCTGGCTAGCGCGGAGGAAGCGCGAGCCAAGTCCGAGGTGATGGCGCGCACGACGCGGGCCGAGATTGCGGCCAAGCTGGCTGAATTGCAGCGCAATCTCGTGAGGCTGCAACGTTACGACGAAAAGATGCTTCCGTTGGCTAAAGCCCAGGTTGACGCTGCGCTGACGGCCTATCGAACGAACAGCGGGCCGTTGCTTGCCGTCGCTCAAGCAAACCACCGCGTGATTGATACGTCGGTGGAACGACTCACGCTTGAAGCCCGGACCGCGAAGCTCTGGTCCGAACTGGCCTACCTCATTCCGCTACCCACCGCGCAGTCCGGCATCGACGCGAAGGAATTCAAATGAAAAAGCATGTTATCGGCGCTGCGGTAGCCGTGCTGCTCGCAGGGGGCGCACTGTACGGGGCATACCAAGTGGGTCTGAAGCACGGCACAAACTCCGCGCAGACCTCCGCAGCAAGTGCAAGCGTGAGCCTCAAGGCTGGCGATGTTGACCCTAAGACAGGTAAGAAGATTCTGTACTGGCACGACCCTATGGTGCCCGCACAGCGCTTCGACAAGCCAGGAAAGTCGCCCTTCATGGATATGCCCTTGGTTCCGGTCTATGAGGATGCTGGTGCAGGCTCGGCCGCAGTCAACGTCGACAGCCGCATCACGCAGAACCTGGGTATCCGGACCGTCGAAGTGAAGTTGGGTAAATTGGATTCGGTGCTGGAAGCGCCCGGTAACGTTGCCATCAACGAACGCGGAATCGAGGTCATTCAAGCGCGTACGACGGGCTTTGTCGAACACGCTTATGCCAAGACTACGCTGGACCCTGTCAAGCGAGGCCAGCCCCTGGTGACCCTCTACGCTCCAGAGTGGGTCGCGGCTCAGGAGGAGTATTTGGCTGTCGCCAGAGCGGGTTCAGAGCTGCACGGCAACCTGCGTGACGCTGCGCTTGCCCGCATGCGGCAAGTCGGCATGACTGAAGGGCAAATTCGGCTCGCTGAAACCACGGGCAAGCTTCAGCCTCGGCTGAGCATCGCAAGCTCAGTCGACGGTGTCATTACCGAGGTCGGTGTCCGGGACGGCATGACAGTCACACCTGGCATGACGCTCTTCCGCGTGGCGGACCTTTCAACGGTATGGGTCGTGGCCGAAGTCCCGGAGAGTCAGGCTTCTGTCGCCAAACCAGGCCAGCCAATTACGGCCACGGCTTCGGCGTTTCCCGGTCAGGCCTTGGCAGGCAAAGTCGACGCCATCCTGCCGGACGTCAACCCCGCCACGCGCACCCTAAAAGTGCGAATCGAACTGCAAAACAAGAACCGGAAATTGGTGCCCGGGATGTTCGTCAATGTCCGCTTTGGCTCACAGGGCAGTGCTGACAAGCTGCTGGTTCCAACCGAGTCCCTCATTCGCACGGGTAGCCGCACGATTGTCATGGTCGACTCAGGCAATGGTGGTTTCAGTCCCGCCGAGGTCAAAACGGGTGCCGAGGCAAACGGGCAGACAGAGGTCACCGATGGCTTGAAGGCGGGCCAAAAGGTCGTCGCATCGGGTCAGTTCCTGCTTGATTCCGAGGCAAGTCTGCGAGGCACCGCAACGCGCATGGAAAGCGCATCCGCCCCGGCTGCTGCAGTGGCCGCGCAAGAGCACGAGGGCGTTGGCCGCATTGAAGCCGTGTCTTCGGACGGCATCACGATTTCCCATGGGCCGATTCCGACGCTGAACTGGCGCGCGATGACGATGGAATTCATGGCGCCGCCAACCGGGTTGCCTAAGGACCTGAGGGCCGGGCAGCAAATCCGGTTCCGCTTCCATTTGGATGAGGACGGCATGGCAGTTCTGTCTTCTGTTCAGCCTGCCTCCGCACCGGGAGGGTCCAAACCGTGATTGCCCGACTCATTCTTGCGTCCATTCGCAATCGATTCCTGGTGTTGCTGGCGACAGTGATGCTCACTGGGTGGGGCTTGTGGGCGGTCCGTAGCACGCCG
This sequence comes from Ralstonia pickettii, assembly GCF_000607165.1. Classification (GTDB taxonomy): domain Bacteria; phylum Pseudomonadota; class Gammaproteobacteria; order Burkholderiales; family Burkholderiaceae; genus Ralstonia; species Ralstonia holmesii. The sequence goes on from NZ_JFZG01000011.1 coordinate 104,922, forward strand.
CTTGACGCACTGCCAGACTTGTCGGACGTGCAGGTCATCATCCGGACGCCGTTCCCTGGCCAAGCCCCGCAGATTGTGGAGAATCAGGTGACGTATCCCCTGACCACCACGATGCTGTCGGTACCGGGGGCCAAGACCGTTCGCGGCTACTCATTCTTCGGCGATTCGTTCGTTTATGTCTTGTTCGAGGACGGCACCGACCTCTACTGGGCGCGCTCGCGCGTGCTGGAGTATCTCAACCAGGTGCAGTCACGCCTGCCTGCCGGGGCCAAGCCCGCATTGGGCCCGGACGCCACCGGTGTGGGCTGGGTCTACGAGTACGCGTTGGTCGACAAGACCGGCAGCCATGACCTGAGTCAGCTGCGTGCGCTGCAGGATTGGTTCCTGCGCTTCGAGCTGAAATCACTGCCCAACGTGGCCGAGGTCGCCTCCATTGGCGGGATGGTCAAGCAGTTCCAGGTCGTGCTGCAACCCGACCGGATGCGAGCCTACAACCTCTCGCAGGCCAAGGTTCTCGCTGCTCTCAAAGGTGCCAACCAGGAAACAGGCGGTTCGGTACTGGAGCTGGGTGAGGCCGAGTACATGGTGCGGGCCAGTGGCTACCTGAAGACCCTCGATGACTTCCGCCAGATACCCGTAGTGACAAGTGATGCCGGCATACCCGTGCGGCTCGGGGACGTCGCTACGGTGCAGCTGGGGCCGGAAATGCGTCGGGGCATCGCCGAACTCAACGGACAAGGCGAAGTAGCCGGTGGCGTCATCGTCCTGCGGTCCGGCAAGAACGCGTTGGAGACCATTGAGGCGGTCAAGGCCAAGTTGGCGACCCTGCAAAAGAGCTTGCCTGCCGGCGTGGAGATTGTGCCGACTTACGACAGGTCGTCGCTCATCAATCGAGCAGTCGACAACCTGACGCACAAGCTCATCGAGGAATTCATCGTTGTTGCCGTCGTCTGCCTTGCATTCCTGTTTCATCTGCGCTCGGCACTCGTCGCCATCGTTTCGTTGCCGCTTGGCGTGCTGTCCGCCTTCCTGGTGATGCGATACCAAGGGGTCAATGCCAACATCATGTCGCTTGGTGGGATTGCCATTGCGATTGGCGCCATGGTGGATGCTGCCGTCGTCATGATTGAGAACGCGCACAAGCATCTGGAGCGCTGGCATGAAGAGCATCCGGATCAAGGCCTCGACGGGGCGGAGCGCTGGAGAGTGATTGGAGAATCGGCCTCCGAGGTGGGGCCCGCCTTGTTCTTCTCACTGCTGATCATCACGCTTTCCTTCGTCCCGGTCTTCACCCTGGAAGCGCAGGAAGGGCGGCTGTTCTCGCCGCTGGCGTTTACCAAGACCTATTCGATGGCGGCGGCGGCAGGGCTGTCAGTGACGTTGGTCCCGGTGCTCATGGGCTACCTTATTCGAGGAAAGATTCCGCACGAACAGTCCAACCCGCTCAGCCGTTGGCTGATTCGCGCGTATCAGCCGGTCCTTGCGCGCGTTCTTGCCTTTCCGAAGACAACGCTGGTGATTGCCGGTGTCTTGCTGGCGCTGACAGCGTGGCCGGCACTGAAAATTGGTGCGGAGTTCATGCCTCCCATGGACGAGGGCGATTTGTTGTACATGCCGTCAGCACTACCGGGTCTGTCTGCCGGTAAGGCCGCTCAATTGCTCCAGCAGACCGACCGGCTTATCAAGACCGTACCGGAGGTCGCTTCGGTATTCGGCAAGGCTGGGCGCGCCGACACCGCGACGGACCCTGCACCGATGGAGATGTTCGAAACTACGATTCAGTTCAAGCCGCGAGACCAATGGCGGCCTGGCATGACCCCGGACAAGTTGGTGGAGGAGCTTGATCGCACGGTCAAGGTTCCAGGCCTGTCGAACATCTGGGTGCCGCCCATCCGCAACCGTATCGACATGCTGGCCACCGGCATCAAGAGCCCAGTTGGCATCAAGGTATCGGGCGCTGACCTCAAGGAGATTGACCAGCTCACGACCCGAATCGAAGAGGCGGTGAAGCAGGTTCCCGGCGTTACCTCGGCGCTTGCTGAGCGGCTGTCTGGTGGTCGATACATCGACGTCGATATCAATCGTGCAGCGGCCGGTCGCTATGGACTGAACATTGAGGATGTGCAGAGCATCGTGTCTTCGGCCATCGGCGGCGACAACGTCGGTGAGGTGGTCGACGGACTGGCACGTTTCCCCATCAACGTGCGCTATCCCCGTGATTACCGTGACTCGATTGAGCAGTTGCGAGCGCTACCCATCGTGACCGAGCGCGGGCAACAGATTCGACTGTCCGATGTTGCAGATATCCGAGTCGTCCAGGGGCCGCCGATGCTGCGCAGCGAGAACGCTCGCTTGTCCGGTTGGGTCTATGTCGATATCCGGGGGCGCGACTTGCGCTCGGCCGTGAAGGAGATGCAAGGCATTGTGGCCAAGGCTGTCCCGATGCCTCCCGGCTACTCCGTGAGCTGGTCTGGACAGTTCGAATACCTGGAGCGTGCCACCGCAAAGCTGAGCGTCGTGGTTCCATTCACGCTGCTCATCATCTTCGTTTTGCTCTACCTGGTCTTCCAGCGTTTCGAAGAGGCGCTGCTCATCATGGGCACGCTTCCACTGGCCCTGATTGGCGGCTTCTGGCTGCTATACCTGCTTAGATTCAACCTATCAGTTGCCGGCATCGTCGGCTTCCTTGCGCTCGCAGGTGTGGCGGCGGAGTTTGGCGTCATCATGCTTCTTTACCTGAAACAGGCATGGGCAGCGCGTGAGGCGAATGGTGCTGCGGATGTGCAATCCCTTGTCGAAGCGATTGAGGAGGGGGCAGCGTTGCGGGTGCGGCCCAAGGCGATGACTGTCGCGGTCATCCTGGCCGGGCTGATTCCAATCATGTGGTCTCACGGCACGGGTTCAGAGGTGATGCAGCGCATTGCTGCACCCATGCTCGGTGGCATGGTGACCGCCCCCTTGCTGTCGCTATTTGTCGTGCCGGCGGGCTACTTGTTGCTACGTAGGCGCCAACTCAAGAGTGGTTCTTCATAGCCGTCGCCTTCGTGACAACCAATCTTCGGGAAATAAGAAAGCGTGTCCCGAGAGAGGTGCTTGGCAGCGTTAGAGGCGTGATCACCTTGCATCAGGAAGCCCGAGAACGTATAGAGGCGGGCTGAAGGTCGCCGAGGAGCAAGCGCTCCAGATAAAGCCGGCCATTAACCATGAATCACACCGCCGTACCGCAAGGCGATAGCAGTGCACCTCAGTGGCTCAAGATGGTCGTCACCCTGGTCTACCGGGTCTTGTGCGGGCTATTGATACTGGCTGGAATTGCCTTCGTTGCGATGCAACTTTTCCGCCTGCCTATTGAGCGGCAACCGATTCGGTTGCCGCAGTTTTTCGCACAGGGTTTCGGCGTAATGGCGATATCCGACGCATGGCGAATCTGGCTGCTGCGCTTGCCTGTCCCGCATCGCTTTTCGGCGCCCGTTCCATATGGCTACCCCGGGTGGCGGCCCATTCTCCAGGCGCAACTTGTTTGCGGGTGCGTGCTTGTGGCGTTCGGTGTGGCGCTTTTCTTTCTTTGATCCGAATCTCTCCCAGGGCGGCGCCTTCAATGGCGTTAGGCCATTGCGTGCAGCCGTTCACAGCCGCTGATACACGACACCTTGAATCGTGGCCTGCTCTGGCTTGGGTTCTTCGTCAAAGCGCCTCTGCGCTTCTGCAATCGCTTGCGTGTTCTTGTCCGCCCAGGCGACCAGCGCCATCACTGGCTCCAAGAGCGTCCGACCCAGTTCCGTAAGTTCGTAGTCGACGCGCGGGGGGATGGTCGGAAACACCGTCCGCGTGACCAAGCCGTCGCGCTCCAGCCCACGTAGAGTCAGCGTCAGCATGCGCTGCGAGATCCCGTCGATCTCTCGCTTGAGCTCATTGAAGCGCCGAGATCCCCCCTGCAGCGTGGTGATGACGTACAGGCTCCACTTATCGGCAACGCGATCAAGGATCTTCCGCGTCGCCTGGCAGTCGCGTTCGTTCGGCTTAGGAGAGCCAGGTAGATCGGTGTGACTCAGTGACATACATGTGCCTTCTTGTGGGGATCAGTTAGGAACCATACGATCCTAACTATGCAAAGGTAATTAGGTTCATAAGGATTACCTAGTTCTGATTTTAGCCCATAGGAGCTTGTATGAGTCACATCCTGTTGATCACGTCCAGCCCGCGCGGTGCCGACGGCCTGTCCACGCGCTTCGCCGCCGACCTGGCCCGGCAACTTGCCGACCAGCGCCCGGACAGCACCCTGACGGTTCGCGACTTGTCGGTCGATCCGCTTCCGCACATTGATGACGGCTACGTCGATGGTCGCGTGACGCCGCCTGAATCGCGCACCCCCGCGCAAATCGAAGCCGTGAAGCTGGCCGAGGCACTGATCGCGGAGCTGGCAGCCGCAGACATCCTTGTCATTGGTTCGGCCATGATCAACTTCGGCCCGCCCACGCAGTTGAAGGCATGGTTCGACTACGTGACCTGGCCGGGCGTGACCTTCAAGTACGGCGGCGATGGCATCGAGGGTCTCGTGAGGGGCAAGAAGGTTTATCTGGTTACGGCCAGCGGCGGCGTCTTCTCCCAGGGTCCCTTCGCACCCATGGATTTCCAGAGCGGCTATCTGAAGCACTTGCTCGGCTTCCTCGGCATGACCGACATCGAGCAACTGCGTATCGAAGGGACAGCTTATGGCCCCGAAGCGGCTGAGGCGGCAATCGCTACGGCGGGCAAAGCGCTGCAATCCTTGCTGGCCCAGCCTGCTTGATCGTCCGCACCGATCTGGATTGGGCGCTGGTGAGGATTCCGACCCTTACGGATGGGCCAGCGGATAGCGACGTGGACGTAGATTGGAACGCGAACCAAGCGGCGGACACGACATTCCTTCGGGCCGCTCCCGGCATCGCAAACAGCAGACGAACGACGGAGGCACCATGCTGAAAATCGACCTCTATACCGAGATCACGTGCCCCTGGTGCCTTGTCGGCCAGCATCGGCTCGACAAGGTTCTTGCAGAACGCTTCCCAGAGCTGAATGCGGACATTCATCATCATCCGGTGCTGCTTTTGCCGGACGCGCCGTCCTCTGGACTGTTTATTCCCGATCTGCTTCGCTCGCGCTACGGCGTCACCGACACCAGTGCCGCCTTCGCCAGACCCGAAGCCGCCGCTCGGGCCTCCGGGCTGAATCTGGACCTCAGATATCAGCTTTACGCCTATCCGACCCAGGCTGCTCATGCACTCATTCAAGCCGCAGCAGAACGCGGCACGCAGCATCGTCTCGCGGTAGCGATCACTGAGGCCTACTTCCTCAACGCAAAGAACATTGCCGATGTCGATGTGCTTGCAGACATCGCTATCGGCCATGGGTTCGATCACGCAGAGGCTCGCGCCATCGCCTTGGACATGACGCAACACAAGCGGGTCGAGATGGAAGCAGCCAGGTCCGCCGCTGCGGGCGTTCGGTCGGTTCCTCACTTCGTTTTTGGTAATGGACCCGAAATCAATGGCGGCCGCACCGAAGACGAGATTGCTTCGTCCATCAAAGCGGCACTACGCGCCGGCTAGAGCCCATTCCCCTTGATGCGGACTTTGCGACGCTACTTCTGCTCCCAGTAGGATCGCCAATCGGCCACGGTCACCCACAGTGCTGCTCTGAGTTCCGTGTCGGTTAATTCTGCCATTGCAGCTTTGCGAAACCGTGCCGCGCATGGCGTGGTCCTCGTCTACAGCAATATCCCCGCCCGGATGGTTCGATACGCTCGAAAGGTCCCGCTGCCCCTCAGCCTTTCAGCCCGTCAGCTAAACTTGCGCGCCGCATCGCGCGCCAGGCCAGAACCGATCCCGCCGAACAGGTCGCCTTCGACGCGCCGCGCCGACGGCAGCACTTGCGCCAGTTGCTCTCGCAGCAACGGCACTCCGCTGGAGCCGCCGGCGAAGAGAATGGTATCGACCGTTTCCGCTGCGACGCCCGCCGTCTTCAGCATCGCCTGCACCGTCGAGACCGTCTTGCCGACCAGCTTCCCAATCGACTGGTCGAAGTCCTCGCGCGTGACGGGCTGCTTCAACTCGGGCGCGATGCGGTGCAGGTCGATCTCCGCCACCGGGACGTCCGACAACGCGATCTTCGCGTCTTCCACCTGAATGGCCAGCCAGTGGCCGGCGCGCTCGCGGATCAGGCGGATTAGGCGGTCGAGTTTTTCGGTGTCGGCGACATCTCGGTAATTGTCCATCACCACCGCCCACGCCTTGCGCGTGTACACGTGGTTGATGGTGTGCCAGCTCGCCAGGTCGAAATACTGGCCTGACGGCATCGCCTTGCCGTTGCGCAGCGTGCTGTTCAGGCCAAGTAGCGGCATCACGTTGGCTAGGCTCAAGGCGCGGTCGAAGTCGGTGCCACCAATGTGAACGCCGCCGTTGGCGAGGATGTCCTCGCGGCGGTCAGGGCGTTTCGCGCGGTCGGGCGACAGGCGCACCAGCGAGAAGTCCGACGTACCGCCGCCAATGTCCGCCACCAGCACAAGTTCTTCACCGCTGATGCCGGCCTCGTAGTCGAACGCGGCGGCGATGGGCTCGTACTGGAAGGCGATCTCGTCGAAGCCGGCGTCGCGCGCGATTTCCGACAGCGTGTCTTCGGCGAGCTGGTCGGCCTTGGGATCTTCGTCGATGAAGAACACCGGGCGGCCCAGCACGGCGCGGCGGAATTCATGGCCGGCGGCGCGCTCGGCGCGCCTCTTGAGTTCGCCGATGAAATGCGCCAGCAGCTTGCGGAAGGGCATGGCCTGGCCCATGACCTCGGTGCTTTCGTCCATCATCGACGTGCCGAGCAGGCTCTTGAGCGAGCGCATCAGGCGCCCCTCGTGGCCGGCAAGATAGTCGGTCAGCGCGGCACGGCCGTAGCTGACCAGCGGGTCTTCGGCGTGAAAGAAGATGACGGAAGGCAGCGTAACCTTGCCGTCTTCGAGCGGCAGCAGGGTGGGTGCGTCCGATCTCAGCCAGCCGACGGTGGAGTTGGACGTGCCGAAATCGACGCCGCAAGCGTTTGACATCATAGGATTGTGGCTTCTCGAGTACAGCGGGAGGCATGCGCCTGCACGGGATATCAGGAGCGGGCGCCACCGGCGAAGGGGCGCTATTGTAATGGCTTTGTGCGACGGATCCCCTCACAGCGCCCGCTGTTACGCGCCGTCATGCGTCAGCGGAACGATTCCATCAATACGTTGCATCGGCCGGTTGAATCCGCAGCCAATTACCGACATTCACGAGAAGCAGCTCTCGGGAAGCAAAGTTACCTGGGGGTAGAGGTTTCTTCCCAGCCTGAAAGCAAATTCACGAGACATCTGTTGTCAACTCTTAACCGCTCGAAACGATGGCAGTCCTGCCTGGATGGGTGCGTAGCAGCAGTCTTGCAGCTCATCTAGTTAAGAGCGGGGCACTCACCGCGTTCCAAAAAAATGGCCGGCGAAAGCGCCGGCCAAACGTCCTTGAACCCAGTGACAAGTCAAGGTCGATATGATCTATCGGCGACGCGCCCTAGACGCGTCGCCCTGCCTTATTGGGATGTACTAGAAGCGGTGGCGCACGCCGACCATCGCGCCAGTCTGGTTCTGGCCCGGCATAGTGTTAGCCGTACCGGTCACGCCATAGGTTGCATTTCCCTTGTTGTTCACATAACCAATCAGCGCGTAGGCATCGGTGCGCTTGGACAGCGCGTAGTCCGCGTTCAGCACGAACATCCAGGAGCTGTTGCTGTCGGTACGTGCGTTCGTGTAGTAGGCAGCGCCCGTCAGAGTGAAGGCAGGGGTAAATTTGTAGAGCGCGCCGAGCCAGTAAAGATTGTCGTGGCGTGCCGTGCCGGTCGTGACTTCATCGCGCAGCCAGCGGTAGCCGGCAAATACCTTGGCATCGCCCACCGCGTAAGAAGCGCCAATGGCAGCGCGTTTGGCATCGAGTCCCGATGCGGCGATGGTGCTGCCCTGGTACTGGTCATAGGCGACCCCCACCGAAAGCGGCCCATTTGCGTAAGCGACGCCCGCACCATAGTTCTTGCCCACCTTGAACCTGCCAGGGACTTCACCGCCAAGTCCGGAATTGCTGTCACGCCCGAAGCTATAGAAGCCCGTTGCAGTCAGCCCGCCGAACTTGCCTGTGTATTTGACTGCGTTGTCGGCTCGGCCGTTGAATTGGTTGTCCACCGAATTCAGCGAGTAGTTTGGCCCAACGGCCATCGGGTCGTAAGCCGCGAACAGGTCGTAAAGTGCGTTTTGTTGACGCCCCATCGTGACGGCACCGAAATCGCCCTGCAAGCCGACGTAGGCCTGGCGACCAAACAACCGACCACCCTGCGCAGATTTGCCGGTGTCGATGTCGAAGCCGCTTTCCAATACGAAGATACCCTTCAGGTTATTCCCCAGATCTTCAACGCCACGGATTCCCCAGCGCGATCCGGACAGCCCCCCGGAGGTGAGCCCCGTGACGGAGCCATTCCCGTTGGCGCCGCCGTTCACGTGGCTTTGATAGCTGATGCCGGCGTCAACAATGCCATAGAGCGTGACATTCGAAGACTGCGCGAATGCGGCGGCAGGCAAGGTGCTGGCTGCCATCGTCACGGCGAGGAGAGTTTTTTTCACTGTTAGCCTCAGTTGCTGTTTGAACAAACGAATCTGCGTTGGAGCCTGTCGTGACCTGCTATTGAACGTGCCCCCTAACGCTGAGACGAGAGAATGCGTCAGTGATGTGACAGCAATAAGTAAACAATCAACGAGGATGTGGATTTAATGTTTCTAGTAATGAAACAATTGGCTCCGGTATTGCGCTACTCGAAAAGCAAACTACGACGGGCCCTACCTACAGCATCAAGCGCGGCACACGGCAAGCCGCATAGCTCTCGGCAGCCTTGAGCCCCACGGGCTGATAGCTTCTTTCAACGAGGCCATCGGGCAGGCTATTCAGGCGGAGACAGAGAGCGGTGAGCCCCTAGGAGAACTCGCCCACGCAGCATTGCTGGCGCATCGAGACAGGTTGCCAAGGCCCTTCGCCGCGCGTCGAATGGTGGCTTGCAGGAATCGCATCAGACTCTCATCCAGATGAAACGCTTGCGTTACCTCCTTGAGTTCTTCGGGGAAGTGCTAAGCAAGGAGGACCGCAAGCGCATTCGACGGCTTGAACAGCTTCAAGACGCGCTCGGAGAATTGAACGACGTGGTCGTCGGAGCAGCATACCTGGGGCAAGTCCCGGTTAGCCCGGAGTACGCGGCGGCTTACGACCTGTTCGTCCAGTGGCTGAGGGGTTGCGTTACTTATCCACAAAAGCTGTGAACAAAGCACGCTTCGAGCTCTGTCAACCCGCGTTGGACTTGAATCGGCTCGGTGTGCTCAAACTTTGTGCGCCACGGAAACTGTATATACTGTTTCCAAACGCGTCAGAAAGGAGGGGTAAAAAATGGATCTTGAAATGGCAAAGCAAGCAGCAACTGATCAGACTGCGTCCACCAGCGCGACAACGAAGGCGCGCCGTACCAAATCCGTAGCGGGCGCAGATGCACGAGTGGTGAAGCCAAGCTCGACTAAGCGAGCGGCAGCGCCAGCCGCGCAGGAGAAGAACCAGAAGAGCGTGAAGCCGGCCAATGGTGCCGCAGGTTCGGCCGAGGCGGCGGCCTGCCAAAAGCCCAAAAAAACTAAGGTGGTCCGAGATAGCTTCACGATGCCGGAAGAGGACTATCGGAAGCTGGCCGAGCTCAAGGAACGGTGTCTCGCAGGCGGGCAGAAGGTCAAGAAGAGCGAACTGCTGCGCGCCGGACTCGCCTTGCTTGCATCGCTTCCGGCAAAACGCCTGCTGGCGGCAGTAGCCAGCGTCGAGTCGGTAAAGACCGGGCGGCCAGCAAAGGGTTGACGCGCCGCGCCCTCCCTTTGTTGGACAGGCCGGCAGAGCGGAGGGCAAAAAAACGCAGCCATCGGGCTGCGCGCGGCGAGAAGGCGGGGTGCGTCTCTCGTCGCGGCGCCAAGTTACACGCGCGTTATGACGGAAATTTTTCACAAACGTGATTTGTCACGAATGTGATTTGAGCCTCCCCTCATTGCCATGCACTCGCTACCCACGGGACAATATCCGGACGGGGAAGCGTGGTGGGGGCAATATGCAGGCGTGGTCGATTCAAGAGTTTCGGGGCTGCTCGATACATGTGCTCGCGGTCCTTGGACGGGGGGCCGATTTTCGGTACGCGTACACGGGTTTTGTTTGCGGCCCGAAAGGCGACGACATGTCGTACCCAAAGATGCAGCGGTTCCATCATATCTCTGCCGACTTTGATTCGATGGACGCCGCAATTTCCGCAGGCATGCGGGAAGGCCGGGCACTCGCTCTACGGTGGTTCTCGGCATCCGTTGAGGAGCGAGAGACACCCATCTGACTACCCGGCCTATGCCCTCACCGACCGAGGGCGCTCGCCGAAGACATGTTGACCATCACCATCTCGATTGCGACGGCACGTTGACCCTCCAACTGACCGGCGTTGGGGGTGAACGCACAACCCTCAAAACATCAGTGCGCGGCTGTATAGACGTCGCTGCCGAAGCCCTGCAAGCCGTTCATGCCGGCATAGCCAAGATGCGATAACCCGAACACGTCCTCGATGCTCTTGAGCAGCGCATAGTGGTTGTAGGGCGTGTTGCTGACCGTGCCCGGCTTGATGAAAGGCGAGAGCACCACAGCGCCGACGCGGCCACCGCCAGGACCAGTGAGGCCCGGTGCTACCGAATTCGGACCAGTGGGCTCACCGCAGCAGGCGGAGGTGTCACTCGTATCCGATTCGTCGAAAGTGATGATCAGTAAGCCATCGGACTGGAAGGCCGGCGAGTTGGTGATCTGCGGTACCCAGGTCTGCAGAAAGCGATTGACCGCCGGCAAGCCGCCCGCGCTCTTGCCGTCGGCGCAGGTTGGCTCGTCATGTCCATCGTTGCAAAGGTTCGGCACGATGAACGAGAACGCGGGCGTGGTCGCAATGCTATTCAGATCGGTGGCCAGAGAATCGAGCCGCACGACATGACTATCGCAGTACGACTGGTGATCGATCACCGAGTGGAAATACATGAACGGGTTGTGGCGTGTTGCGTAGCCGTCAGTCGCGGTGGCGGTCTGGGTGCCGTCCTTGCCATTGAGCGCGGGGTGAGAGCAGGTTGGGCTGCCATCGCGCGTTAGATCGTTGCCCATGTCTTCCATGTAGCCGCGCCAAGCCAAGCCTTTGGCATCCAACTGGCTGGCAATCGTGCCGATGGCGGCAGGATAGACGCAACCGGTACCTGTTACCTGCCCATTGGCATCGGGGCTCATGGTGCCCAACCAGTCGGTGTAGTACTGACAGTCAGCCTGTGTTTGCGCGTTGGGTGCCTGCCCGCTGATCATGGTCAGGTAGTTGTCGTTGCTGTTGTGGCCGGTACCGTAGTACTGAGTCAATAATGCCCCTTGGCTTGTCAGCGTGTTGGCGAGATAAGGTGCCTGACTGCCGGAGCTGAAGGTTTGGGTGTAGCCCTTGTTCTCCAACACGATCACAAAAACGTGGCCGATCCGGCTTGCGGTGGGCGTCACTGGGGACTGCGCGGGTGGCGAGACTGGAGCTGCTGCCGACGACGCCCCGCCAGTTGGGGTGATTGCATCGCTTGCCCCGCCGCAGCCCGCCAGCAGGCATGCAAAGAAGGTTGCGGCGATGCCGCCGGTCAGCCAGTTCAATTTGGAAAGTCGCATGGTTGCCATGATTCAAGGAAGAGGAAAGCCCAACGAGGTGGCGATCGTGCGAAGGGAACTGATGCCAGGAACCCCGCTGATTCCGGGGGCGCTGCCTGTGATGGAGCCCGGGCACACGCCTCCGAACGGACCTTGCGGAACCGAGTAAGCCGGTGCCGTTAAATTCGGCTGTGAGATGAAGTCGAGCGCGTAGGCGATCGAATTGGTGTCCGGCAGGCCTCCACGCGCACCGAGGGGATTGAGTCCGAAGCGCCAAGCCAGTAACTGGTGGATCGAACTCGGGTCAAGCGGCCAATGGCTGACATGCCCGCGCTTGACGCGTGGACCAATCAGCACCATCGGCACACGGAAGCCGAGGTAGCCATCGTTACCTAACTGCGTCTCGGCAGCAGAGACGGGGCGTTTGAATGGCGGCACGTGGTCGAAAAAGCCGCCCCATTCGTCGTACGTGATGATCAGCAGTGTCTTCTGCCATCCGGGGCCGTTACGCACGGCGTCATAGATCTGATTAAGAAACACCTGCCCGTTTCGGATATCTGAGTTCGGGTGATCATCGGCAGATATGCCTTGCGGGTTCTCCCCGGTAAAGCGCGGATCGACGTATGAGAATGCAGGTAGGGTGCCGGCTGCAGCGTCCGTCAAAAACGTCGCGAACGGTTTGGATGTGTTGAGATACTTCGCGCCGAACAGCGCCGTGAATGGCACGTCGCTGAAGTAATAGTTGGCGGACACACCCTTCTCGGCAAAGCGATCGAAGATGGTCGGCAGCGAGCAGGTTGCATTGGAGTTGTGCAGTCGATCGGTTTCGCCGCACATCAGGTAAAACCGGTTCGGATAGGTTTCCGCCAGAATTCCGCAGTGGTAGCTGTCACAGACTGTCCAATCCCGGGCGGCTGACCCAAAGAAAGATAGATCTTCGGCTTGGTAGTAACCGATGGGGAAGAGGTCGCCGGGCGTCTTGTTTGTGTCCGGCGTCAGCAACCATCCATCCATCTTCCCGCCGTCGAGTTGGATGCGTGCCCCTTCGTAGCTGTGATCCGGATCGGCGAAGCCACAACCCTGAAAACCATACTTGGGATCGGTCGCGAGGCGGAACGAGTTCTGCGGATTGCCAAACGCGTCGATGAACTGGAGCCCAGCCTGCTTTCCGTTGGCACCCGGCAGCCAGCCCAGATAGTGGTCGAACGATCGGTTTTCCATCACCACCAGCACGACGTGGTCGATGCCCGACTGCGCAGGACCGGGCAAGACCGGTGGCACCAACTGTGTTGGCACGGGCGCGCTCCCCGTAGATGAGGCGCCACCCGGATCCCCTGCGAGGCTGCCATCGCCGCCCCCGCCACATGCAGACAAGCCGGCACCGGCGAGCGTTGCAGCCGCCGCACCAAGCAATCGGCGGCGCGTCTGGAAACGCACCGTTGAAATCTTCTGAGTCACGCAACTTCTCCCGCTTATGTATCGCCCTGAAGGCATCCTTAGAACGCGCGGACAGTAGCAGTGGCGCTCGGTCCCTCATGTGACAGGATCGCGGAGTAGAGTCGTGGCTCTTATTCAAACAGCCTGGATGCGGCGCGTGGCGCACACGTTGCCAAGGCCGCTGCCAGAGTAGGTGCGTGTATGCAACGCCTTGCGGATGGCAGCGAGGTTAAATATCTGGCAGCGGCAGCGGCAGCGGCAGCGGCAGCGGATCGCATTTGGGAGCGAGCGCGTTTCCCGCTCGCCCATCATCTCAGCGGAAACGCTCGTCGGTGAACGCGGTCTGGTTCTTCCCAGAGGTCTTCGCGCGATACATCGCACTATCTGCGCGACGCAAGATGGCAGGAATGTCGAGGGGTTCGCCTCGTGCGTCAGTTGAAAACAGATAGATGCCGATGCTGGCCGACACAGAAACAGGATGCCCATCAACGGTTTGAATCGCATTCAGTACCGATTGGACATCATCTGCAATGGCTTGCGCGTCTGTCTTGCGATAAAGGTCGCGCGCCAGAATCACAAACTCGTCGCCTCCCAGGCGGGAGAGCGTATCGCCGCGGCGCATGCGAGCTTGCAAGGCTTGGGCAAAGCGTTGCAGCAGCAAGTCTCCTACTCCGTGCCCATACGCGTCGTTGACCTGTTTGAACCCGTCCAAATCAATGAGCAACAGAGCCGTTCGTTCCGCCTCGCCATCTTGACCACAAAGGACGCGCGCGATGGTCTTCTCAAGGCTTTTGCGATTGCTCAGACCCGTCAAAGGATCAGTAGCGGCTCGCTTCTCGAGCCTGTTGACCAACACTGACAAATATATGGAGGTTGCGGTAACGCCAAAGGCGATGCCCAGCCCGGCGGAAAAATTCTCCTGCCACCACGGTGCCCATCGCATGAGCGCGACAATGCCAGCAAGCGCGACAGTGCAGGAGAGTGCCAACATGCGCTTGCCATAGCGACACCCGGCGCCTACCAAAAACCAGAAGAAAGCCCAGAGCATGGGCAATGCTATCCGGCCTCCTGCGGCAAGAATCATGACGACCGAGGCTTGGTCCATGACGGTGGTCGTGACTAACCGTGTGCGCGATGGGCCGGACAGTGCATTGACAGCTATATATGTACCGACGCTGAATACGACATAAAAAAGACATGTCAATAGCGTTCGGTAGGCCTCAGGCGTTGGTTGGGTAAGCGCAACGACTGCATAGGCCAGGAGGGGTAGCGGGCCCAGGTAGATCCGCAACAGCGCTTGCTCATATTCCGGCAGCCTTTCAACGGTGCTCAAACGCAGGGCTCCGCTAACCCCAAGTAAGTCTGCCAATCTCATATCAACTCGCAAGCCACAACCTTTCTGGTTTTAGTCGAGTGTAGTTGATGCACAAGCGCTGAAGTTCATCTGCCGACGTAGTTAGTTGGTGGGGTTGCGCACGCGTGCAGACGCGCGCTGTTTACCCGGGATCCAGTCGCGCGTGCGACTCATCTGAAGTGCGAGTTCGTCAGCGATTTCGTCTGATCGGGAGCGCGCCAAGGAGATGCGAGAAAGTGCTGACTATGTGCTCGAAGTGCCTTCCGACGATTCAAATCTCAGCCAACTCGAAGCGGCAAGTTCTGTCGTCGGGCACGCCGTCATTTGTCTCGAAACGGTCGGCGGCGACAGCAGGAGCAGTATCCCAGGCTCTCGTGGAAATAATTTCCGATCCGTTTGGGCGGTCACGCACGCTGCTTTGAAGGAGTACGAGGGACACTGCTCGCAATGCTTGCGGCGCCGCATGGTGTAGCGCTCAACCCGCAGGCGAGGAGCACCATGCTAGAACATCAAGACTGTGGAAATATCTGCTCTTGCAGTTCCAACCATCGCCATCGCGCAATGAGTGAAAGTCGGATACGGATGGGGCATCGAGACTGCGAACAGCGACACCTACCTCTGGCATTGGGGAAATAACCCGGGGTACCGAGCATTTGCCATGGTGTCGCTGTCGTCCCGGAACGGATTCGTCCTCTTTACCAATAGCGAACATGGAATGCCATTGGCCGCGCCGCTTGCGCACTCCACCATTCCGGCAGAGCACGGGGTCTTTCGTTTTTCTATGCTGAGCTGAGTCCCAACGCCGGGATAGAGCGAACGTCCTCTACCAGCCAAAAGGAGACGCCTGAATGAGATGTCCGATTGGCAGAACGTCAGTAGTCTGCGTCGACAAGAATTACGAATTCCTCGTCTCGGTCTCTAGCGAGACGTCGTTTACAGGCGCCCACATTGAGCAGGCACCAACCCTCGTCGGTACTCTAGGTACTGGGAAATTGCACAACCACAAACGTTAACATCATGGATACCCGCTCAGAGTCCGGGGAAGTTATGAGCGCTGCCTCTTGGCTTTGTGCTGTATCGATGTCGCCGGATTCGACCAAGCGGAAGGAAAGAGGCCGGCGCAAAGCAGATGCATGGGATTGGCAGACAGCGGTGGTCTTTGCCGGCCTTCACCCTGCTCGACGCGATGCCTTGGAGGCGCGCGCGTTGGGAGCCGGTTGGGAAGTGCGGAAGAGAATCACCAAGACCGTAACGTACGTGGTTGCCGGGCCGTTGGTGGGGCACAAGCAGCTTGCTCGGGCGGAGGAATTTGGGATTCCTGTAGTGGACGAAGATGGAGCGCTCGCGCTCATGACGGGAGAGCTGCCGGGCGATCAGCTCAAGCGCCTTTAGTGACTATGGATGACAACCTCCGCATCGTTGAGTGGTACATCGCAGGCATGTTTGCCCTGGGAGGTATCGCGTTTCTTTTCTGGATCGGTATTTGGTACAGGCGCTTTCGTGCGTTCTTTGCGACGCGAGCGGCGGTGAGGGCGCCGCATGACAGCCTGGTGAAGATTGCCCCCGAACGAACATGACATGGACTCCCTCACCGCAAGGTGATAGCGGTGCACCGCAGTGGCTCAAGACGGCCGTCACGCTGGCCTACCGTGCCTCGTGCGTGCTATTGGCACTGGCTGCGCTGGCATTCCCCACGATGCAACTTTTCCACCTGCCCAATGAACTGGAGCCGCTTCGGTTGGCTAAGTTCTGCGTGCTGGTTTGCGGAGTCTTGTCGGTTTCACACGCATGGCGAATCTGGCTGTTGCGCTTGCCTGTCCCGATCCGCTTCTCGGCGCCCGTGCCGTATGGCTATCCGGGGTGGCGGCCCATTCTCCGATCGCAACTTGTTTCTGGGTGCGTGTTTTTGGCGTTTGGTGTGGCGCTTTTCTTCCTTTGAGCCGAATCTGTTACAGCGCGGCGCTGTCGATGGCGTTGTGCCATTGCGTGCACTGGAAGTCGACGCGACACTGACTTGCCTCCTCTCGTCGAAGACTCTACGCAGCAATGGCTCAGCGCACTAAAAGACCTCTATTCCTTAGACCGCTTGCGCAGATAGATTCCCATCTGCTCTTGGGTGACAGGCATGGTGCGCGAGAACGCTGAAGGGTCTTCGCAGACCTCTTTGTATGGGCTACTACCGGAATTGGTCTTAGGCCAGGCACACATCGAAGTGTCTGCCCCTCCCCAGCCCATCAGGGTCTCGAATATGGTCACGCTGGCAACAGAGGGGCCGCCGAAGCAGTCATCGCCGAAGGTCACATCCTTCAGGATTTCCTCGCCATCCTTGGTGAGGTTCAATTTGATTGGCGGTTGCTCACCGCACATCCCGGGGGAATAAGGGGCTTGCTGTTTCGTTGTGAGACGATATATGGCGTCTCCCACTTTGCACTCGTAGTGGAGATCCGAGGGTACGTAAAAGCCATGTTGTCTCCAAATGGCCTTCCGCTCTTCCATGCGCTTGTCATCGTATTGAGCGTCGGACCAAGTGCTGCTGCCGTCGAGTCCAACCCACTCGAAGCGGAAGAAGCGTGCATCCGGGTTGCAGGCAATTCTGACGAAGTCTTGTGTCCAGTCCGCCATTGCTGGTTTGGCAGACAGCGTGAGCAGGATGGCCAGTAGGACAACGCGTGCGAACCGTGACATGGGTTTCCTTCGTTGGTAGACGCTGTTCGTGGTGTTTGATCCGTGCCCGCCGCTTACTTGTTCCAACCTTCGATTGCAGCAAGAAGCATCGGCCGTGTGTACTTTTCAACCGTGTCCAGTTCTATCGGATCGCCCTCGTGGTGGAACTCCCCGTTGTCGAACGCAAGGTAGACATCCCATGCAAAGTCGCTGAGTTCCCAGTTCGAGAAAGGCAGGAACATGTTGGCAACACCGTCGCAAAAATAGAAGTCTTTGCGTCCCTCAATGAAAGCTACGGCTAGCCAGTACGCCAGCTCGTCGAACAGTGCGCGCTTCGTTTGGACGCGACGCTCGCACAGCAAATCGATATCTGCTGAGGTCAGGCTTTCATCCGAAAGCCCTTGGGCGATTTCGTCTAGGGTCATATCTCGCGCTTAAGAACACGTCGGGCATGTACACAACGGCCTGCCCGGGCTAGGCCGATTGCAGTTGCGCCCAATACGCCCGCCAGTCTGCCACTGTTACCCATAGCGCTGCGCGCAGCTGAGTGTCGGTAAGGTCGGCCAGCGTCTTTGCGCGGAACCGCGCCTCGCAGAGCGCAATTGTCGATGCTCGAAGTCAGCGGGCAAGCTAAATCCCGTTCGAGCTTGCAGGGCATCGAGGCGGTCATTCATTATGGTTCGCGTCATTGTGAAGTCGTTTGATGGCTGCTGCTGACCAAGAACGGACGATCGATGCCCTACGGCACTGGAGGCGCATCTTTGCATCCATGCAGATGCTGCTCTGTCCCCAAGTCAGCAATGCTCCGATCTAGCCGAGCAACCTCTCCGTCGGGAACCTTGCCGGGTGTGGAGACTGCATCTTCCAATTCTGCGCGCAAAACGTCTATCTGGCGTTTGAGGCCCGCACATTCGGGCGTGTCCGGCCGTTCCTTAAGCGGTGGCGTGATGCCTCGCTTGATTGCCTCTTCACAGGGCACGCCGACCAAAAAGGTTTCGCCGTTGTAGGTGCAGTGCCAGGCGACCGTCGCGAACGAGGGCGATGCCGTCAGGCAAGCAGCAACGATGAGCAGCGGGCGCATGTAGGACCTATGGAACGAGCATCAGATGTGCACTTCTATTGGCCTCTATACTACCTGCGAGCCGCATAGCGCCCACACACAAGAAGTGGCGGGTAGCGAGTCCTGCTAACAGCTACGTTCTTCACCAAAGGCTATCGGTCCATGCAAGCCGCCAGGGAATGGTCACGATGAAACTGACGTTTTTTTGGTTTGAAGCACTCGGAAGGGTGGTTCCCCAGTGCCATTCGGAGCCAGTGAATGAAGAGGGCTTCAACTCTAGTCCTCTTGCAAACCTGCTGGTGGACGACGGCGGTCTTGGAATCGATCACTCCGTCTCTTGGATTGCCGAAGGGATTGCCAGGATTGATCGCGTGGCAGACGGTGAACTACCGGAATCAGAATGGGGGCGCGAAACTTTGGCTGCGGACCTGAAACCAAGCGGGGCAGTCATCTACTTTCAATACGACGAAGACGTCTTCGAGGTCGTTGACCTTCAGACGCTTCGTCGCGCGCTCGTTGCGTGGCGGGAGTTCATCCAAGCTCCGCCAGACATCAAGGTGCAGCGAGTGGTGGAAGTTTAAGTGCGGCCTTTGCGCGCCTTAAAGTACCCATAGCCGGTTGCGTATGGGGACTCAAATATTGCGCGAGCGCACAACGTCACGCGCCTGGGGCAGGCAATCGACAGATGCCCGCGCCGCAGTCAGTGAGAACTCTAAAACGTGACGAAAATGACGGCGGGGTCGCCGCTGCCGAGGTAGGTGGGAGCAAGGCAGTTTTGCCCATCGCACGTGGCGGATTGCACCGGGCCCTGCACCTGCGTCTGCCACTGGTCTCCTTTCCGCTGGCGCTCAAACTGGATCTTGCCACCCGAGCTCATCTCCCATACGACTACTTTCGGGAAGTTCTGGCAGCCCGACTCGTTCGAATTGTTGTCATATATCTCGAAATCCCCTTGTTGGCCAGCTTTGACGAGGTATGTCGGCGGTCCTGAGTCATGCATACATTGGCTGAATTGCCGCGTGAGAGTGATATCTTTCCCGGTCATGTTCCCGAAATTTATTGTGTAACCTTCCCACTTCTCAGATGGTGACCGGACCCTTTTCGATTGTGCAGATAGGGGAAGGCTCGTTGAGCCAAGGGCGGCGCAGAGAGTGAGCACGGCAAACCTCAGTAGACGAAGTTTCATGGCTTCAAATTCCAGGTTTGTGTCCAATCGAAAATGCCCTGTGCGATCTCGTTCGGCACAGGACTAAAAACAGACGAGCTTGGCTAAGTCTAAGAACCCATTGATGCCGATTCTCATGAATTTTTCTTTGCTCTGATCTTCTCTGTCGTAACGAGGCCTACGCGTACCCACGCCGGTAACGCCGAAGCGGTCATCGCTATTTTTCGATCTTGTCTGGCTGAATCTCCAGCTCAAGCGCCGTAGTAAAGCCACCGTCATTCAGACTGTGAACGACACGGCCGACCGACCAGCCCGTCCCGTCAATCTGCGGCTTCCACCCGCTCACCTTCGCATGCAGCGAGGGGAACAGCTCGGCCCGCCCACGCGCCAGCGTTATGTTGAACGTGGCCACGCCGCGCTGAATCTTCTGCCACTCCGCCCGCGCCGCGCGCTCGGCGTTGGACCGTGAGACGTATGTGTGCCGTAGCACCTTCACGTTGTCCGGGTTCGGTTGGCCTGGACGGTCTCCTGCTTCTTCTTTTCCCCTTGGGAGCACGCTTCTCTTTCGTCGCCACGGCGTTGGAAGCGTCGATGACCACCTCGCCACGCACGCCGGCGCGCGTGTCCTGGTAGTGCGCTTTTACTCCGTTGAAGGCGAACAACGGAGAAGCCGTCATTACGGCCGCCGTGGCGGTGTTAGGGATTACCGCCGTACCAGCGTTCATTTCAACCGAGTTGGTGGCACAGGGCGCGCTGATACCGGTTCTTTCCGATTACCGCCTGGCGGCAGGCAGCCTGTATGCGATTTATCCTCCTGGGCGCCATTTATCGCACTGGGTGCGTGTACTCATCGACTTCCTGGTTGAGCGGTTCGCTCTTGCAAAGCCGACGTGAAGCGGGCTGAAAAGAAAAGTCGCCGTTTATGCGGCGTGGGTGCCTGCTCGATGATGGACGGGGGAGTCTCAAACATCTTGCACCCGCACGCACTCGGCAATGTCGGAGAGGCGCATATGAGCGAGATGATTGAGCAACGCAGTCTCTGCCGCCCCTTCTCTTCCTATCGGAAGTGCGACAGGCTCCGTTGACCGGGCACGTTGACCGGGGGGGCTGTCCAATAAGGTGCGGCGTTCGCAAGAGGGCAGCGAAAGCCGTCTTCCGCTTCCCCAACTTGCCTATGGACGCTGCGGAAGATAGAGGGTAACAAGCACAGACGCACTTTCTATTGCCTCTAGCCAATGCGGTTCTTCCGGTGGAAGCAGCAGAAGATCTCCTGCGCGCATGGTGTGTGTGCCCGAGTTCATACCGAGCTTCAGCACGCCCTCGAGGCACTGCACCGTAATGTCTCCCGGCGCCTGATGGACAGGAATACGGCCGCCTGTAGGCAGCACGAGTCGCATGACTTCAAGGTGCGTCGAGCGGATCAAGGCGACGGATTTTGCTTGCTGGAGTGCAGCGCCCAGTGGGCGGACGTCGATCAGCTCTCCGGGCGCGGCGTGTGGTGTTGCCATGTTCTCTCCTGGTCGTTAAAGCTGCGTCGGTCAAATTGCCCTGCGGGCGAGCATGTTTCGGATCTCGCTGATCGCCTTGGCTGGGTTCAGGCCCTTGGGGCACACGTTCGTACAGTTCATGATCGTTCGGCAGCGGAACAGGCGGTAGGGATCGTTGAGGTTGTCCAGGCGCGCGGCAGTAGCCTCGTCGCGCGAATCCACGAGAAAGCGATACGCCTGCAGCAGGCCAGCCGGGCCGACATACTTGTCGGGATTCCACCAGTACGACGGACATGCGCTTGAGCAGCATGCGCACAGGATGCACTCATAGAGGCCGTCCAATTGGTCGCGTTCCTGAGGTGATTGAAGGCGCTCACGCTCCGGCGGTGCGGTGTCGTTGATCAGGTACGGCTTGATCGAGTGGTATTGCTTGAAGAAATCCGTCATATCCACGATCAGGTCGCGTATGACGGGCAGGCCCGGAAGCGGGCGTAGAACGATATGGCGCGGCAGCTCGTTGAGGTTGGTCGTACAGGCAAGACCGTTCTTGCCGTTGATGTTCATCGCGTCTGAACCGCACACACCCTCCCGGCATGATCTTCGGAAGCTCAGTGTCTGATCCTGCGCCTTGAGGCGAATCAGAACATCCAGCAGCATCCGTTCGTCTGGCTTCAACTCGACGTCAAAGGCCTGCATGTAGGGCTGGACATCTGAATCGGGATCGTAGCGGTAGACCTCGAAAACGCGTGTGTCGCTCATGACGTCTCTCCTTCGGCGCTTGTTTTCCACTGTGAGGCACCGCGCTCTCGTAGCGGGTGCGATGGCGGTTAGGCACTCAGGTGAAATGAGCCTTCGGTTTGATGGGCCATCGCCGCGCTGGTTCTATCTCTATATCAGCGACGAGTAGGTGTGATTGGACACGTGGGCATGCGAGGTAGGCGTCACGCTAGCGCTCAGCCTAGCCGTATATCGAGACTGAACAGGAGCCGGAAAATGGCGTGCAGCCATCCATCGCCACGGCCTGGAATCGGTCCATATCGAGAATCCGGATGTCTTTGCCGCGCACTTCAAGCAGCCGACGCTGCTGCAGTTTCGTCAGCATTCTGCTAACAGTTTCGAGTTTCAACCCAAGGTAGCTGCCAATCTCCGCGCGCGTCATTTTCAGCGTGAACTGTGTCGACGAAAAACCGCGCGCGCTCCAGCGTTCCGATAAATCGAACAGAAAGGTGGCGACGCGATCCTCCGCTCCCATCGTGCCGAGCAGCCCCATCCATTTGGACCCGCGCACGATCTCGGCGCTGAGCATGCTCAATACGTGCCGCTGAACGATCTTCAGGTCATGGCACAGGCGTTCGAGTCGCTCAAACGGCATCACGCATACCGAGCTGTCTTCCAGTGCGATTGCATCGTAGGCATGCTTGCCGCTGGCGATACCGTCAATGCCGAGCGGATCACCCGACAAAGCGATGCCGACGACCTGTGCGCCTCCCGTCCGATGGATTACGGTTTTGAAGGAGCCGGCACGGATGGCATAGATGCTTTGGAGGCTTCCGCCTCTGCGGTACAGCGCTTGTCCGCGCTTGATCATACGGATGCAGCGCATAGACTCGTTGAGCCGCTCTGCGGCCGATGTGTCGACCGGCTCAGCGGTGCACAGGCGCGCCAATGCACAACTGTTGCAGGTGACGTTCGTCGCCTCAATCTCTTGGCGCGCCTGCGGCAGAAGCGTCTGGCAACAGGCGTCAGGCGCGTGGACGCCGTCGGGTTCGATTGTGGTCAGCATGTTGTCCTCTGTCCACCGGTACTAAGGTCACCGGCACGTGTCCGCATCGTTCGCAAATGACCGAATCATCTGCGCATCATGCATCCGTTGTGCCGGCCAGATCGACGATCGCGGCCTGCCACAAGACACGTTCGCCGGCATTGATTGCGGGCGCGGCAGACATTCAGCCGGCCGCTCTCACCGTAAAGTCGATCACGATGTTGCCCGGATCGCGGGCGACATATCCGGCATCCACGCGTGGGCCGTAGTGCCGCTCAATCTGCGCAAGGAGCGGGAGCGGATCATGATCGTTGACAAAGCGCATCACTTCGCCTGGCTCTAGGGCGTCGAGCGCGCCGAAGATGGCCGCGTGCCGGAAACGCTTGGCAATGCCCCGTGCATCGAAGACATGATGCTGGGCGAAGATGGTGCCGATGGCTTTCAAAGTTGGCATGGAAGTTTCTCCTGGAAAGGGTGCCCTCGTGATGGGCTTCATTGGGTTTCAGTGCGATGCCACGGCGCGTCGGGCAACCATCGTTGTGCTCAGCCTGGCGAGCTGCTTTCGATCCAGGCACGCTTGGGCGAACACCAGAACCTGACCTTCTTCGACGGCGATGTGACGACGGTATGCGTCAGCGAAGCTCTCTGCCCAGGCGCGCTCGATCGGCCTGACCTGGCCCTGAGCAATATCGGCAAGGACTGCTCGCAACTGCGCCCAGTTCGCTTCCAGAGATCGATGCTCATTGAGCAGCGACGCGATCACCTCGACCACCGGCGAACCCCGACGCTGGCCCTCTGCGATCAGCAACGGAAAGAGATCTTCTTCTTCGTCGGCATGATGATGAGGCCCGGCCACGTCGAAGTAACGCATGATGTTTCGGGCCGCCTGCTGCGCCTGTTCGTCCGCACCGTGCGATGGCAGATGTGCCGACAGCTTCGCGAGCGTGGCGCATTGCGCGGCAATACGCTCGTGACAGGCCTTGAGCATTTCGAGCGGCTCGTCGAAAGAGGGTGCCGGTTTGGTTAGTAGGCCATCTAGCTTCACTTCGTATCCTTCAGCTTCCTGTTCGGCCTGTCTTGCCGTCGGCCGTGGGTGCGCGGTTTTCAACTTTGCCCGCAGTGATATAACATGCATTAACAATACATCATTTATTTCGACCTTACAACCTCACCGATTCGTCCCCGCTTTACTCCGCACACCGCAGAGCGCTTGTCCACCCGCGAGGTCGTCACGCGCTACCTAGGTGAGCGCGGATCGCCAGTCCGGTCGACTATGCTCGATTTATGACCGAGGTACACAATCTGCTTGAAGAGCGGCTCGGCGTACCATAGAGCAAGGCTAGAGAGGCCGGCTGATCGTCCTTGCAGGCGTGTTGGCCGTTACCGAACATTAAAGTACAGGGCCATGACCGTAACAGAACCGCTCCCATATTTTCGCTACCATCCGGCGCCCCTTGTAACCGGCGCCGGCGCTGCCAGCGAAACGATATGCGCGTGCTGCAAGCAAGCGCGAGGCTACATCTATGTAGGACCGGTCTATTCAGTTAACGATTTGCACGACGCGCTGTGCCCGTGGTGCATCGCCGATGGTTCTGCAGCCAGCAAGCGGGATGCATCTTTCGCTGACTCGTACCCACTGGCGCGTGCAGGGGTGCCAGTCGAAGCTATGGAAGAGGTGAATCTTCGGACCCCGGGCTATATCTCTTGGCAACAGGAGTGGTGGCTTTCTCACTGCGGCGACGCTTGTGAGTTCCATGGCGATGCCAGTATTCAGGACGTCGAGTCAGCATCCGAGAGCACCAAACAAGCTTGGCTCCTTGAGTACAAACGGGACGAGGCGGGGTGGGGACGGGTTACGGAGGGTTACCAACCAGGTGGTGACTCCGCTCTGTACAAATTCGTTTGTAGGCACTGCAGGCAAGTGCTGTTCGCTTGGGACTTGTGCTGATAGAAGTAAATCATATGCCCCCGATGTCAGCTTCCGGCAAAGAGCAGCCATTCTGTACCGGCCATGAGGTGACACTCATCTATGCCATCCGCCAGTTTTCGTCTAACAGCAATGTATGCCGAGGCCGAAATGCAATCCGTCGCTCGGCGTTACGTTCCTGCCTGCGTTGTGGAGGCGCTTCGCCTTGAGCCGAGCGCGCCATGGTTC
>NZ_JFZG01000012.1 GCF_000607165.1 Ralstonia pickettii
CGTCGATGTTCTGCATGAAGTAGTAGTCATACTCCATCATCAAGTCATGCACGCGTTGGGCGAGACCGAGATCGCTCACACTCACAATCATGTCACGGCAGGTATCCATTGCCGCAAAGCGGTTCTGGCGCTCGGCCGCGATCACGGCGATTCGCAGCGCTTCTGCCTTATCCTCCTCGCCGACGTATGGTGACGCGAAGAGAATCTTGCAGTTGTCGGCGATGGTCTCAGCAAAGGACCAGCCATAGCTGCTGTGTTCTGCCATTTCGCGATAACTGTCCAAGAACTGCGAAAGTGCTCCAGGTTGTAACGGAGAGGCCGCCAGCGCTTGGAAGATCTCCACTTTCAGGTCTAGGCAGATCGTTTCTCGTTCGGCGGGGGAAGCAGCGAGTAGGGTCTGGATGAAGGTCCCGATTTCGCCCGGATCAGCGACGTGCGATGCCGTCCATTTGTCTACGACGCGCTGTTTGAGTTCAAGTGCACCGGCTTGTCCGCGCTGGCGGTTCAAAATGACGTCGAACGCGGACTGGAGGCTTTGGCGTAAATCGGCCAAGCTGGCATAGCGTCGCGACTTGTCCGGTGCCGTTGCGCGGGAGAGGATTGCCTGGATCGCTGGATGAATGGGCAGGGCGCCGGCGAGAATGTTGCGAAATGTCGCGCCCAGCATGAAAACGTCGCCACGTGCGTCGGCGTTCCGAAACCCGCCATTGTCGAGGAATTCGGGAGGGATGAAGCCTGGCGTACCCGCCCAATCCGATTGGCGCGTGAACATAGTCGATGAATCAAGCTGTGTGCACAATCCCAGATCCGAGACAACTAGGTTGCCGCCGCCAAGCAGGAAGTTCTGTGGCTTGATGTCCCGGTGAAAAATGCCGCGCATATGCAGCTGCTCAATGCAGTCGATCATCCGCATGAAGTACTGCTCGGTTATCTCCGCACGCGACCGAATGAAAGCGGTGTGTTTGGAAACATCACCGTTCTCGAAGTACGGCATTACGAAGTACGGCGGCAAATGCACCAGATTCGCGTCGACGATCTGCGCCACAGCGCCATTGCCAGAAAACTCTTGCATGACGCGAACCTCTGAGCTTGCCCCCGCAAAACGAATCCCTTGCTGAGGTTAAACTGAAGCAAGGAGAGATGTGATGACAAGCAAGACAAAGCGGGCGCAGTACACGCTGGAATTCAAGCTGGAAGCGGTACGGCTGGTGAAGAGCGGGCAGAGCATGGCAGTGGTTAGCGCGACCCTGGGCATCAGAGCGCAGACGCTGCATAACTGGGTCAAGGCGGAGCGGGAAGGCAAGCTGACTGGTGCGGGTATGAAGCCGGTCAGCCCGGAGCAGATGGAGCTGGCCCGGCTTCGGGCGGAGGTGGCGCGCTTGAAGATGGAGCGCGATATTTTAAAAAAAGCCGCAGCATACTTTGCGAAGGAGTCGGTGTGAGGTATGCGTTCATCGAGCGAAACCGACGTTACTGGCCGGTCTCGGTCCTGTGTGAGCTGTTAGGGGTCAGCCCCAGCGGCTATCACCAGCGCAAGCAACGCACAGTAAGCACCGACAGGCCAGATAGAGGCCGACTCAGTGACGATGCCTTGTTGGCCCACATCAAGGCGATTCACGCCGGGGTCAAGGGGGAGTACGGCTGGCCGCGCATGTGGAAGGAACTGCTGGCGCGTGGGGTGCGGGTGGGCAAGGAGCGTGTTCGCAAGCTGATGGCGCTGCACGGCATCCGTGCCCGCCACAAGCGCAAGTACATCGCGACAACCAACTCGAACCACGATTTGCCGGTGGCCCCCAATCTGCTGCAACGCGACTTTAGCCCAGCAGCACCCAATCAAGTCTGGACGAGCGACATAACCTATGTGGCGACCGCCGAAGGCTGGCTCTACCTGGTGGTCATCATCGACCTGTTCAGCCGGCAGGTGGTTGGCTGGTCGATGCAACCACACATGAAGGCCGAATTGGTCACGGACGCGCTGCGCATGGCCTGGTTCCGGCGCCGCCCGGAAGCCGGTGTGATTGTGCACACCGACCGGGGAAGCCAGTATTGCAGCCATCTGTTTCAAGACGCCCTGAAGGCGTATGGCATGCGCTCGTCAATGAGCCGCAGGGGCGATTGCTGGGACAACGCGCCGACTGAGAGTCTGTGGGGGTCGTTGAAGGTCGCTCGCCTGCACGGTCGCCAGTTCGCTACCCGCCGCGCCGCAATGGACGAGGTAATTGACTGGCTTGGCTTTTATAATGCCAGCCGACTCCACTCGACGCTGGGCTACGTCAGCCCCATGACGTTCGAGAAAAACTGGTCCGCAGCTCAGCAACACCGGGCTGCCTAATTCCCTCGGTTATGGGATTCGTGGAACAGGGGCAAGGTCAGTCTGGGCATGCCAGACAAAGCTCGATGCGTCGGTGACGCGATCAAAAGCGCTTGCCCAACTGTTGGCAGTTGGGCAAGCCCTCTCGGGCTTGCTATGGGATGGAGCGCCGCGGACTAGCGCTGGAGCTGCGGCAGCGGAACACGCGCGGTGACGCGCAACAGCCCCTTGCGTTCGGGCAGAGGTTTCTCCGGGTGTGCGTCATCGAAGAACACCACCACTCGGTGATCCTGATCGACATACCCGAAGCGAAAGCCCGGGACGCAGCTGGAACCCGAGAGAGCGTCGCTCGCCTCGCCGGGATTTGGGTACTTCGAGGAAGTGCAGCGGATGAGATTTTGTTCGCTCATGATGGGTCGGCTAGACGGGCAGTACTGCCGCCTCGCGTTGCAAGAATTGTTGGCCCGCCTCCCGGATCAACTCCGTCGTGATGCCCTGCATGTAGCTGGGAATCAGGAACGGAACGATCGAGGGATGCGAACTGAATTCGAAGAAGAAGACGGTGGAACAGCGGCCACGCGTCAGGTGGCTGAAGACTTCCAGCGTCCGGTGATCCCGACGATAGACAGCCAGATCGTCTGTGGTTGGGGTGGCCATTGAGTGGAGGGGGAGCAGCGTTGGCAGCGCCAACAGGGCGGTGACCGCCTTGCGGCGGCCACCAAGAGGATCAGCGGGTCAGGCGAAAGCCCGCCGCGCTGGAGATCATGTACAGACGCTCCCGAGCCACAAACTGCTGCGTGGCATCCTGGGTAACGACCAACGTTCGCCCAGCATCCGTGCGAACGATGACTTCTACGCCCGGGCGCTTGTTCAGCACCTGGGAGACTTGCTGCGTGATCACACCGCCCACGGCGCCGGAGACTGCGCCGGCGACATAGCGGCCATTGCCGTTACCGATGGAACGGCCACCGAGGAATGCGCTGATGCCTGCCCCGATGAGACCGGGCATGCCGCTTGATGCGGACATGTAGCCATCGTCACCAGTGATCGTGACATTGCGAACGCGAACAACAGTGACCTGCTCGGCATCACCGCGGCGCATGACTTCCATGCCGCGGTAGACGTCGGGCGAGCTCTATTGAAGAGCGCATCCAGATGCTAGAACGCAGAAGGCGACGAGAGCAGCGGAGAAAAAGGACTTGAACATGATGGGCCTCGAAAAAAACGGGCCCATCACACCTACGGGCGTGAGGGCCCGTAAGGGGGGGAGAAGAGATACCAGCCAAAGACTGGTGTGAATCGATGCGCCTAAGACGCGGAAAGCAAGGGCATCGTAGCAGCTTGCTTTGGCGCCGGAAAGGGGCCGTCGACACGCATTTTGAAAAACTCGCAGCATCCCCGAAAAGGCACCGGCCGGCTACCCCCTTTCGGGTCCGACTGTTGCCTTCACAGCGGCAACGATCAGATCAGGCGTCCGAGGCTTTCCCTCTATCGCTCTTGATTCGGGTCCTGTCGAAGCCCTTTCAACGGCTCCATGCCGAAGGCATGGAGAAGCGATCCGTCCACGGCCAAAGCGAGTGGAGTGAGTCCGTACAGCACTGCGACACACGCGATGGCTGCGCACGCGGTCTCGACGTACCTGCCATCATCCAGCAGCGGCAGGATGGTCCGCATCCCGATAATCGCGAAGCCACCAGCCCCGCATATCGCGGCGCCGAGTGCGATCAGCTTGCAGAACAAGCGCACGAACCACTCGCCGAGCTGCATTTCAACGTGCTCACGCATTATCCGTTCTTCCGATCAACCTTCCGCCTTACCGTCTGCCACCATCCAGGCCATGGCAACCAGCAAAGCGATCAGCGTTGAAACCCACCAGTACGAACTAAACGAATAGCGATCAACCTGCATCCACAAAAGACTACCAACCGCATCAACTAACCCCGGCAGCGCATATTTTGCATTCATCGTCGTTGTCCTATTTCGTCAGCCCGCGCGGTGCCGGCGTCTTTCCTTCGCACTTATCACTGGTCCTGTAGGCCGCCACCTTGCGAATGTGCTTGCTCCCGCTGGGGCGATGCCCGGTCTGGTGAGGCAACGGCTCTGTCGGGAAAGGAAGCACTTCGCGGCAATGCTTGCAGCTATAGCCGTTGCCGTGTTCACACAGCGGCGAGAGTGGTTCGTCCCAGTGTGGCGGCCGGCGACTCGGCATGTTTCTTTCTACCGCCCAATGAGAAGGTCACGCAGATGCTGTTCCTGCTCTTGCCGGTCGAGCACGGACTGCGGAAAGTTCTCTTTCAGCCCCAGCCAGATCCGGCCAAGGTCGTCTGCGTAGGAATGGAGTCCTTCGGAACGAACCTGTTCAATGAACATCATCAGGTCCATCATCGACTTTCCAACCTTGGGGCCCTGCGCGACCAGCACCTTGCCTGCCTTCATCGCCTGCACCGCAGACGCCCAGTCCGCACACCCTGCCCGGCGCGCAAATGCATCGCACGGATGCACGATCTTGGCGCCTGGCCCGAACATCGCTTCAACCAAGTCGGTCGGCTTCGACAAATCCACTTTGAACGGTGCTGCGACAGGCTGGCTGGCCAGGTGCCCCAGCAGGTGCTGCGGATCGGTACTGTTGTTCGCAATTGACATGGTCTGTTTCCTTCTACCGGCGCAGCCGGCGTTTTTCCTATCCCGGTATGACGAACGATGCGACTGCCGCCGCAATGCACAGGGCGATCACGCCT
>NZ_JFZG01000013.1 GCF_000607165.1 Ralstonia pickettii
ACCACCGACATTTTTTGAAGCCGATTGCCGGTTTTTGCGAGTCACTGCCATTTATGGAGTGGCGACGCACTCGATCGCTAACCGCTTACACATCCATTGGGAACACCATGAACTCACAGGCCACACTGACAAAGCTGTCCGTCGCATGGACGCTGGTCCGCCACATCGCATTCTGGGGTGGTTGGGCTTTCCGCTTGCTGGTTGTCGTGCCGAGCGTCGCGTTCTGCCTACTGCTTGCGATCCATAGTGACTTCTCATTCTCCGCGATCCCGCGCGAGCTGCTCCAGTCCGTCGCTGATAGAGCCAAGTATCCGGCGGCTCCGGCTGGCTATATCACGATGCAGACATGCAAGGACACCACGTCTGCCGTCAAAGGCTTGCCCCCGCCGCAGGCCCTGTGCAAGACGTTTGGCTTCGAACAGCAGTCGATCGACGCTTCGGCGCGCGAAGCGGGGATGAATCTGGCGCTGATGTACAGCATCTTCGCGCTTCTGGGCTGGGGTTGGTACTTGTTCTCTGGGTCCTTCAACGACAGCCTGCGCGCATTCCGCTCGTCGCTTCAGAAGGTCCGTCGAGCCTAAGTCCCGGGTGCCTGCGAGTTTCCAGAAGCTTCACCCGGCTCGCAGGCCACTTGCCGACCCCATCGGCCATCGCAGGCTCGGGGTTGGCCACCGTATTGGTTTCTCAGATGCCCACGTCAATCCTAGACGAACTGAACCCGTCACAGCGCGAAGTGGCAGACCTACGCCTGCACTGTGTCGCCGTTGCCTGCCCGGGCGCCGGAAAGACAAAGACAATTGCGACCAAGGCAGCCATTCTTCTCGCCGATCCCGCATGCAGGGTCGGTGCTGTGACCTTCAACAAGGAGGCGGCCACGGAACTGCAGGAGCGCATTCGCGCGCTGGCCGGGCCGGCATCGAAGGCTCGCCTGTTGGCAGGGACCTTTCACGGGCTGGCGTTCAAGCAGCTCACACCAAAGGGATGCAAGCAGCAGGACATCGCCAACGAGGGGGACCAGTTGGCGCTGGTTGCACAAGCCCTGAAGGAAGCCGACCTTGATTGGAAGGAAGAAGCCGCTTTGGCCGCCATCGAGGCAATCAAAATGGACTTCGGCAGGGTTCCGCCTGGCAGCGTTGAGGAGCGCCTGTATTCGGCATACCAACAAGCGCTGGCGCGGAACGGGAAGCTCGACTTCCAGGACATGCTCTGTATGGCCATCGAGGGCATGGAGCGCGGAACCATCTCGCCCTACCCTTTCACGCACCTGCTGGTCGATGAGTTCCAGGACACCGATCCGCTGCAATACCAGTGGGTCGCGCAGCACGCGCGCAGTGGCTCGATCGTGACCGTAGTCGGTGACGATGACCAAAGCATCTACGGCTTCAGGGCCGCGCTCGGATTCCGAGGCATGGAGTCGTTCATCAAGGAGTTCGACGCGCGTCCCGTGATTCTGGGGGAGAACTATCGCTGCAAGTCAGAAATCCTCGCCGCTGCCGACAACGTCATTCGGAACAACAAGGAGCGCATCCGCAAAGATCTGGTCGCCGCGCGTGGCCCCGGCGGCCACATCTCGTTTCGGCGCTTCGATGACGAATATGCCGAGGCCGTGAACGCAGTGGAGGCCCTCGCAGCGTCGATGCGCGCCAGCAAATCGGCAGCGATCCTGGCAAGAACGAACCGTATCCTCGACCCAGTTGAGGCCGTCTGCCGCTCCCATGGCGTGAAGTATTTCCGAGCGTCCGGCAAATCAATCCTGAGCCGGGCCGAGGCCGCGCTAATGTGCAACCTGCTCGAACTCATCCAGAAAACGAAGACCAACGGCCTCGATGCCGTGCTGGCGTTCGCTGGCGTCGGAGCGCAAGACCTCAAGACGTTGCACAGCCGGATCGGTCCCAGTCTTGAGCAGCGGCCGCGCAAGGAGCTGGTCGAGATGGGCCTGGCCGAGAGCACCGCGGACACGTACCGGGAGCTGATGAAGCGGCTTGCCGAATGGCGCGGTCTCTGCGATCGGAAGTTCTATCCGCTCGTGCTGGAAGGTGTCTACGAGTGGATGGCTCAACGTGCCAAAGCAGACACCGCCAAGCGTGCGGTCACCACGACCTACGACGTGCTGAGCCGCCTCAACGGTCCATTCTCGGATCGTATCGCCTTCCTGCGGCGCGAGAACAACGTACCGGCGGCCGACGCGCTGATTCTCACGACCATGCACAACTCAAAGGGCTTGGAGTGGGATCACGTATGCATCATCAGGGCTGAAGAAACCGTGGTGCCGAACGAGAAGAGCACAGAGTCCGAGGAGCGTCGCTTGTTCTACGTGGCCATGACCCGTGCGCGCGACCGTCTTGAGATGAGCACGGCGAAGAAGAATCCAACCTCTCGATTCGTTCTTGAAGCCGGTGTGTCGAAATAATCAGCTAGACTTTTCCCGACAGCACGAAGTTCAGAATTTCGCCGGCATTGGGTTCGCCCCAAGTTTCGTGTGCCACCCATTCGAAAAAATTCGATTCCGCTGCCTTGGAGGGCTTCTTGCCTGCGACGACCTTCAACTCCTTCACAGAACACTGATCGTTGTAACGCGAGAGCATCGCCGACTGATCGTCAGCGGATAGTTCCCCAAAGTAGCCCTGCGCATGCGGAATGCGAGCTGCGAGGTATTGCGCCCGCGCATCCTCTTCATTCTTTGGGCTTCGTGCCAACGGCTTCTGCTGCTGTTGACCAGCTCCGGCAGACTCAGCCTTGCCCGCGCCCTTGCCCCAATCCTCCGTAAGCGACTTGCGAAAGTACGCCGGGATGTTATCCAACGGCGGAACACCCTTCTTCGCTTGTCGAGCGCGCGTGTAGCTGATTGCCTCCAGGATGCGTTCGGCTCCGAACGTGCGAACGAGGCGCTTGGCCTCGGAATGCGGGACACCGAACTTGACCACTGTGTTGACTAGGTCTTGGTGAGGCTCCTCCTCCAGTGCGCTCACTTTGCGACTGATCTTGAATTGAATCTCACCGACGGTTCGGCCGACCTTGTGCTCGATCAACTCGATCTCATGGTCTGATACATCATTGATTTCGGCAATACTCGGCGTCAACACCGCTCGCTTGAAGATCTTGTATTCCTTGTATTTGGTCTCGCTCTCTTCGCGTCCGAGTATGAGATTGCGAAAGGTGGCCAGTGGGATACGTGCGGTCAGGCCTATCCGTTCGAACCGTACAGTGTTCTCCCACAACGCAAGCGAATAGGACCGCCGGAACAGCTTGGCGATCCGCATGTCGATCATTGCGTACCGTTGGGGATCCAGTAGCTCCTCACTGATCTGCGGAGCGAACGAATACGACAAGACGGAGCCCACAATCTTGGCGCCGGCAATGAGTGTTGAACCCGTCCATGTCGACGTGCCGTCGCTATTGAGCTGATCCCAATCCACGACAGTGCGCATCAACGATTTTGCGGTCTCTTTGATGTATGCGTTGTCCTTCGTGGTGAGGTCGAGCGCTGCCATCATCTGAGGGATAGAGACCTGAAACGTGTTGTTTGTTTCTCGGCCTGCCAGGCGTTGCTCGATGGCGTTCTTGATCAGTGCATTGAAGATGCGGCGCTGCTGGAGCGACAGCGCACTACCTACCGGTGAAACGTGGATCGCTTGAACCGCCTTCTTGAACGGCTCAGGAGCCTCCTGTTGTTGAAACAGGGCGATCTGGGAACCCTTCTTTGCTTCGGGTACGCGTGCCATGACCTAGTGGGTGGGTTCGCTATAGGTGAAAAACTAGGGGTAGATTTTTCACCTATAGCGCTCGTTTGGCAATCTTACGTTGCCAGGAAGGGACAGCGCTCGCTGCCTGAGTGTTCGACTCTTGATCTCGCTCTCCCCAAAAACGTTCACCTTTTACGCGGGCTTTCGGCCCCGCATTCCTCGAAAGGTGAACGGATTTGGGGGGCTTTCCGCAGTTGCCCGTCCATCTATTGTGCTCCATAGCGCTCATTTGCCCATTTCGTAAGCATTGGAAGGGGCGACAGACTCTTGAAGTCGTCTCGGGTGCGCTTTCGGAGCCAATTGCCCCAAATCCTTTCACCCTTCCCCTCCCCAAATCCTTTCACCTATGCCCGGGAGCCTGGGGCTGGATGGAAGTGGGTACTCACGGGGTTACCCCAAATTCGTTCACCTATGGAATCCCCAAATCCTTTCACCTATGTTTGCAGGCATGGATTTGTGCGGGAGTGCCTGCTCGCATGCGCCCCAAATCCTTTCACCTTTCATCTCCCCAAATCCGTTCACCAAGCGGGTCCAACCTACGGTCTCGTGTGTCGCACCTGGGCTGTACTCTAGGGTGGCTCTCCCCAAATCTGTTCACCCTCGCCATCCCCAAATCCTTTCACCTTTAGGGTTCGCTGGCGGCGCCCCAAATCCGTTCACCAAAGCCCCAAATCCACAACCCCTTGGCCCCAATGGCTTTCACCGTAGCCCCAAATCCACAACCGGCGTTCCCCAATGGTGTTCACCCAATCCACAAATCTATGCACCATATGACCGGCAAAGCCTTACTGGGCTTGGGTTTCCGGAGCCTAAATGTTGTTTAAAGGTTTAAAGTGTTTACGTAAACAAAGTAAACGCTGCGTCTCTTTCAGAGAGCGTCAAAAAAAGACAAAGACCCAGGTACACCTGGGCCTCGTCGTTGAAAAACCTGCATACAGCGTGCTGTTGCTAGCCCGCTGATGGCTCTACCAACTCTTGGTCAACCAGTGCCTTCAGCTTCTCAGCCAGCGCCTCTTGTTTATCAGCCGGAATTTCCTTCAGCTCCAAGCTAATTCGGCCGTCAGGAAATGTCTTAAGTTGGCCGCGCTGCACACCATCAGCTTTGAAATCGAAAAGCTGGTGGTAGCGAGTGCGACTTCGCTTCGCGGTAGCGCCCGGGCCTTGCAGGTTGCGCAAGATGAGCTCCAATTCGCGCACCGTTCTCTTGCCTTCGATAACTGCCGTCAGATGACGATCAGCGCCTTCCTCCCCGACACGGTCGAAGATCAACTTGAGGCAGTAGGCCGCCTGCAACCCCACACGATCAGCACTTTCTGCCATGCGCTCTAGAATGGCTCTCGGCAGTGCGTTCAGCGAAAGAACCTTGCTGACGTATGCCTTGTCTTTGGTGACCTTCTCAGCCAGCGAATTTTGATCCGCGACCACCTGTTGCTCGATCAATTGCTGCCACGCAATCGCGTCATCGAAGATTGACTGCCGCTCGTGGTCGTTGTTCGCTCGGTAAGCCGTGGTGTAGAGGTCGATGGGCAGTACGTCATGACGTTCTTCGGCATCGATGTGCGTCTCGCCCAGCGATCTCTTCGCACGCAGCCGACGCTCGCCGTCGATGATCACATACTTGCCAGGGAACTGAGGTAGGCGCGTGAACTTGATGGCCTCAATTTGGCCTTCCCTTTGAAGGGTTAGGGCCAACTCTTGGATTTTCGCCTCTGGATAGAAGACGCGAGGGTTGTACGGGTTCGAGACGCAATCGGCAATTGCGATGCTCTTGCGCCCACCAACTGCGGACGCAGTTGGGCCGGCAGCAGGTTCCACCGTGTTGGCGGTTGTCTCGGTAACGGGTTGAGATTCTTGCTCCTGAGGGGAAGCCGGAGGCGGTTCCTGCTCTCGCTCGCGAGTCTGAATGGCCTGCTGCTCGTTCTTGAACCCCTTAATCAGCCCGCTCGCGAGGGTGAGCTTTGGGATGGGCTGCCCCTTTGTTGTCGAGGCGCCTTGCACTTTAGTGTCCTTAGTATTCTTAGACATTTTCCACCTTTTGCGAACGCGATTGAGTGATGTGCTGCGTCAACTCAAGGACCAGCGACTCGATTTCAGCGCGTGCTTCCTTCAACCCCTTCATGTATCGCCCGCACTCATGTGCGGTAGTCCCAAGAGCAAACAGCTGCCGATAGATTTCACGTTGGGCAATTTGACTCTGGAGCAGATGCGTACCAACGTCTTGCTGGTTCAGCAGCGAAAGGATTTCTTCTCGCATGCGTGTACGGCCATTGATGTTGTTCAGCATCAGTGCGGAAGCTAATTCCGGATTGATGCGCCGTTTGATGTTCTTGATTTCGTTAATCATTGCCAGAGTGCTGAACAAGTCAGCCGGCGATGGCCCCATTGGGATCAGGCAGAAATCTGCGATGCCGAGCACCTCGGGCGTTCGCGGGTCCTCAAGGTTACCAGGGCAGTCCACAACGACAAGATCGTATTTGCCTTGCAATTTTTGGATTTCGTTTCCGATCTTAGAACCTGCGGGAGCGAGACTCGCCACCGAAATCTTGAGAGGCTCCTCACCGCTTGTTGCCCATCGCAATGAGGTGTTCTGAGGATCTGCGTCGACTAGAGCGACGTCCGTGCCTCCAGATTGGAAGGCAGATGCGAGATTGAGACTCAGCGTTGTCTTACCTACGCCACCTTTTTGGTTTGCGATTGCAATCGTAAATGCGCTCATAGGTTCTCCAAGGTTTTTGTGATTTTAGCGAGACTTGCTGTGAACTCAAGGAATTTCTTATCTCTCTTAGTGTTTTTCTCATCAGCCGTTGTAAATGAGTTGCCACGTGGAAACTATCCTCGTCATGCACTGTGGACTGAACTTTGCGACCAGTTTCCACGTGACAACCCGTCACATCTTTCCTGACGCTGGAGTGCAGTTGTCACGTGGAAACTCGTGCCAAGCATACGTTGCATGTGCGGTTCGGGCGAACGGGCTTCGTGGCTGACGGGAACACTTGGAGCTATTAGCCGAATCGGCGATCGCAATGACGCGAAGTCTGGGCGAAACTTTTACGGATCTACCGAACCCCATTGGTAGCTGCCACCTGGAAACGCGATGGGCCCCTTTGCTGGCGTCACTATCCAGCATCTATGTGATGCAATAGAAGGTTCAGAAGTACGGTCTCTGGCGGCAGTCGGCGACAACATGTCGCATGATTCTGCGTGCGCATGACACTCGTCTGATAAGTTGTCACGTGGAAACTGCAGCAATGCAGCTGGGGATGCTTGCGGGGCGAGTTTCCACGTGACAACTCATTGAGGGGTTCACGGGGGCTCGCTATATACTGAAAGTTAGCCCAATGAAGGACGGGCTTCGTTTGATCTTGGCGCCAGCTTAAGGACAGTGCCGGCTAAGCCTGCAAAGACGGGGAAGTTGCGGCCCCCGCATTCGAAAATCACGAACGCTTCCAAAACCCCCGCAGCTCCTTCATCCGAATGGCCTCTTCCGACGTCACGTAGACCGTCGTGGTGTCGAGCGACTTGTGCCCCAGGTTCTGCTGCATGATCTCGACCGGCGTGCCGGCGGCAATGGCATGTGATGCGTGTGAGTGTCGCAGCCAGTGCGTGCTGGCTTCGTTCAGCCGTGCTGCTCCCTGCGGATCGGTTGCCTCCAACTCGGTTGCGCAGGCCTGGAAGAAGCGCTTGATCTGCCGGTAGAGCACACCCGGCGTCAGCGGAGCGGCAGGGCTCGCCGTGTCCCGCTTTGCCCACGGCGCACGCTCAGCCTGATCGGTCGCGTGGCCGAGCAGGGCCACCGGCTCACGAATCTGGGCGGGGTCGCTGGGGAAGCCGCGGGAGTCCAGGTACGCGCCCAGCGCGTGCACGACCTCATCGGGCACTGGCACCTCACGTACACGCGACCCCTTGCCGACCACGGTCAGCCACCAGCCGTCCATGCGTTCGCCGGAGCGGGGGAGGGCGAGACTGCGCCATGCCAGGTCGGCCGTTGTCGCTCCCACGATCTCCGCGAGACGCAAGCCCGTGGCGTAGAGCAAGGGCAAGGCGACCTGCAGCCGCAGGTTCGATGACGTGCGCTCCAGCAGGAACAGGCGCTCCACCACAAACGCCCATTGGTCCTCGGTCAGACTGCGCCCAACGTCCAGCTGTGGTTTGCCACCATTCGTCGCCCGCACGCCGCCCCACGGATTGCCGCTCAGATAGTTCTTGTCGTTGAGGTACCGGTACAGGTTCTGCAGCACGGTCAGGGCATAGGCCTGCGACTCGGGCGACAGCTTGCCCTCGAACGGTTTCCAGCTCGGCGTCCACCGTTCCCGAGAGCGTGGCGCACACCAGTCGTCGGGCACGTCGGCCAGGAAATCGCGGTAGGCGACGCAGTCCTCAGTCGTCATCGACGAGAGCGGCTTGCGCCGAATCCAGATGGCCCACAGCAGAAAGCGTTCTGCCTCCTTGCGATAACTGCGCTGGGTGTTGGACAGGTAGTGCAGCCAATCCAGCGGGCCGGGCTCGGTGATGACATCGCGCCGGCCGGTGCGCCGCCGGGCGATCTCGGCAGGCGGCAGCCCCGGTTTCGAGCGCAGCCAGGTGAGTACCGCCTCGTAGTCGTTCTGGGCGTCCAGCAGGCACTCGACCGGGGGCCGCCGGAAACGGCCGTTACTGCCGTCGAGCGCGGCCGGCACAACGATCTTTTCCAGGGGCAGGAGGCCAGTGCCGGATGCCACCACGCGGTCACGCTCGTGCGCGGTGAGTTGCCGGCGCGGGATCCGGGCGTGTTCGCCCAGTTTGCGCGCCAGCGTGTCGGCGTTCGCGCGCAGGAAGCGCTCGATGGCGTGGGCTTTCTTCTCGCCGACCCCGCGCAGCGCGCGGAACCAGCCGCCGCCCAGGCTGTTGATACGGTCGATCAGGGTGCCGATGGTGGCTACGCCGGCGGCCTCCAGCCGATCCGCGACGCCCGCGGCCAGCCACGCGTGGCAGTGGTCGTCGACCCGCACCGGCTCCGCCAGCACCTGTTCCAGGTCGGCCAGCAGGCGCAGCTGCCGCTCCATCAGCTTGGTCCGGCGCTCGGCCCGCTGCACCGCGTCTCCGAAGCGCTCCCGATAGGCTTCGAGCTGCTCCTCGATGCTGAAGTCATCCAGCCCGTTCTCCAGCGCGAACTCCTCCAGCGCTGGCAACGCGGGTCCGCGCTGCGCAAGGCCGGAGAGGTCGATGCGGATCAGGCGCACCTTGCCGTAGTGGCCGGCGCGGCGCACGGCCGCCGCCAGTTCAGCGCGCAGCCAGGCGGTCATGCGCCGTACCTTCGGGTGCGCGACGAAGGTCTCCTGCGTCAGCTCGGCCTGCGCCTCCAGTTCGCCATCGATGGCCAGGTAGCGCGCCCACATCGGCCGGGCATCCAGCCCCTGGACGACCGCGCGCAGGAACGCGAAATGGCCACGGTGGAGGTGGCGTCGAACGACAACGCGGCGGCGGGTGGGTCGAGTGCGCTTTATTTCACTTTGCAGCGTCTCGAGGCTGGGGGGTGGTTCAGGGTTGTGGTCGGGGTCGAGCGGGTCCATGGGCGGCGAAGCGTTGTCGGGCTTGGGTTTCCGGGCCTGTTGGAAAACGCGAAAAAGTGACGTTCTCGAAAGCGTACATTAATTTCACAGTACATGATAAGAATACTTATCAACCACAGTAAAAAGCGCACTTCACTCGATGGAGTGCGCTTTTAGGCATGTTAGAATCAGCCCAATAGCCTCCATCCAGACCGAAATGTCGTCGCCGACCTCAAAAATGGCGGCCCAGCGCCAAGACTGGGACACTGCCGAAAGCCGCTGCGCTGAGCGTCGCGAGCTGGCAGGCGCGGCGGCCAGCGCGGCCGTCGCGGTAGAAGAGGGGGTAACGGTGCGCTTCCGGCCGATCGGACGGACGGACGTCGATGCTGCAGATCGCTGGACCTTCGGAGGCTATGCCCCAGGCTGGCTATGGTCCCGCGAGTTGACACGGGCTCGCCGTCGGCCGCGCCGCGTGGAGGCCGCCGTTTATGCGGAGTTGCCGGATCACACGCATGTCTTGTGTGGCTTGATCCTGGGGCGGATCAGTAATCGACACGTGGTCGCGTCGATCCACCTGCTCAGCCGTGCGCCGGCACCTAACCCGCTGCAGGGCCGCTTTGCCAAGATCGCAGTGCGCTACCTGGAATTCTGTGCGGCGGCGTTTGACTGCACGACGGCCTCATTGCAGCGGCCCATTCCCGAGTTGGTAGATTTCTACAAAAGCCTGGGCTACTCACGGGTCGTGGAGAAAAAGGGTAAGATTGAGAGACTTGAGCGCGATCTGGGGGCAGTCCTGTCCGCAATGCGCAAGGGAGATCAACCATGAAGCCGACAGCACGCAAAATTCGACGCCAAGCGCTCCTGGCCGAAAAGCCGGAACAGGTCGCCGCGCGCCTCGCCGTGTTCGCCAAATTGACGCGCGAACAGGCGGTCGCGCGCCGGTCGGTAGTGGAGCCCAAAGTAGCAGGATCGGTGTTGGCAGGCCGGCGCGTAAGGGTTGCAGGCTGAGGCCACACTCGCACGTTACAGGAGCCGCCTTCGGGCGGCTTTTTCATATCTGCAATGACTGCATCAGTGCTGAACCATGATCTTTCGGGGGACTTTGAGCGCCTGCTCACGTTGGTGATGCAGCTCGTTGAGTCCCAGGCCGGGCAGCAGATCCCGG
The DNA here is from genome assembly GCF_000607165.1 of Ralstonia pickettii. GTDB lineage: Bacteria > Pseudomonadota > Gammaproteobacteria > Burkholderiales > Burkholderiaceae > Ralstonia > Ralstonia holmesii. The sequence continues at coordinate 10,437 of NZ_JFZG01000013.1, forward strand.
TGGACCAGCTTTGGATGAACGATGCGCAAGTGCTGGGCAAAAAATTCTGTTACCACGTAGCCTCGCTGCGCCTGATAGCCCAACCGGTCCAAATCGATATTGCCGGGTATGGCGCAGATCTTCACATCGACCACAGTTCCGTGATGATTCTTGCGCGCGCGGCTCTGGAGACCTACCTCACGTTCGCCTACATCTACGGCAGCAAAGATGTGGAGGTCCGACAATTCCGCCATATGATCTGGCGTCGTGCCGGCCTACTGGACCGACAGGCGTATCCGGCACGTGCGCCAGAGCACCAACAGAAGTTGGCCGACGAGAAGACAAGGATCGATCAACTCCAGATCGAGATCGAAGCCCACGGCGTCTGGCAGCAGTATTCCGAACCGATGCGTAAAAAGGTTCTGAAGGGCGAATGGCGCGCCGGCCAGTCTTGGATCGACACTGGCATCGCCGCCGGTTTCCACCCCGTCTATATCCGCCAAATCTACAGCTTCCTCTGCGGCTACGCGCACTCGAGCTGGCTCAGCATTCTGCAGATTCGCGATGCACAAGCGCTTTGCGACCAGGAGGCGATGGCCGCTAGGTTCGTAAGCGTGGCCCTCGTTTTCATGAGCTTCTTTGCAACGAGCTACGTTGCCTTGTTTCCGCAGGCTGAGGCGGTCCTGGCCAGCAACACCGAAGCGGCCAACCTTGCCCAGCGGTGGCATCTGACCGCTGATCGCCAGTCTGCCCTGTATGGCACAACGAACTGAGCTTGCCGATTCGCCTATGCCCGCCGACCAAAACCCACCTGCTAAGCAATTCCCCCGGAACGAACGAGTGCCGGTGGCGCGCGCGGTTGCCACGACGATAGAACATGCCACGGCCGCCCAAGTCAAAGCGCTGGCGGAGCCGTTCAAGGGAACCTCGGTGGGTCAACGGTTCTTCGGACCTGGCTGGATCGGTGAAGATGGCGTTGCTTGCATAGTGTTCATCGCCCAGGACCGTGACACCATCCAACGGCTACGTCGACAGCGGACGTGCGTCGCAATTGGTTGGCGTTGGAACAACACCC
>NZ_JFZG01000014.1 GCF_000607165.1 Ralstonia pickettii
CCCCCTCCATGGTGTTTTCCTTTACGTTGATGACAGAGGGAAAGAATCCCCATCCCCACACACGGTGGATGCGGCCGAGCGCTGATCCAGTGGTTGCGGCGATTCGCCAGCGCGGTCGCTTTCGCATGATCGCCGTTTCGCCGGAGGGGTACCAAACTGTTTGGTTTGAGGCGCAGTTGCATTCGGGTTTTGGGGAAACCGCTCCCTCACTCCAAGGCATGGAGCAGCAATGGCAACATCCGGTGCCTGGACTGCAGGGGTCACGCGAGGGTCAGCGATTCGATCCATTCGAGCGCGAACGAAAGGCTGACACAACCGATGCCGCTCCTGCGATCCCGCTTTGGGCGGAACCCGCGTCAGACGTCTGGTCGGAGCTGAACTATGACGGGCCCTGGGCAGGCGACCTAAATGCAACAGACAAGGCTCGCGTCGCATGGGGCAGGCAGGTGTATCGGAATCGCCGCCTCGCCGCTGGCTTCGTGCGCGGAATTGCAGAGCGACAGGCATATGACCGCGTACCACCGGTCGTCACGGAAGAGGGCAACTGGCTCGGTGAGGGCATTATTGCCGAGCAGGGCAGGGTGCTAGTGGCGCGTGCGCCATTGATCGGACGTTGGCTGGCAGCATTGGCGGGTCCAGCCCCCGATGCGGAAGCTGCGTATCGGGCGTGTGTTGAGGTGCTGCATGACACGTACGCGCTGTTCTGTTTGCTCGACAAGCTGATTCCGCTGCTCAACGATGCGGGCGACCAAATGTTGTCCGAAGCCGCACGTTGGACGTTCGAGGCTGCTCTGTTGGATGACAAGATCACGCAGGGCGGCACCCACCGGCCCTGGTTCGCCAACACTGGGCAACACGGTTTGGAATTGCGTAGTGCGCCGTTCAACCTCGAAGCGTCGCTGTCCGACATCGAGGAGATGTGGCGCAGCGGTCTGGACATGCTGGACCTCATTGACGCGGGCCAGCGCCTCGGGCCAAACGATTTTCCGGTCCCGTTGTCGGATGTCTGTGAAGCCATGCGCGGCGTCGCGCTCGATGGCACCGAAGACGAAGCTGAAGCGACGATTCAGGCGATGCTGCGCGAAGCACAGGAAGCTCGGCAATGGACTATCCCGTGGGGCGCACGAGTAGAAGTGGCGTTCGGCCCATTCGTGGCGGTGCGGATCTTTGAGAACCAAGGCGAGTTCGCGTGCCAATTTCTCGACGCAGCGCAGCGCTACCACCATGTCGCGATTGGCATTGCCAGCGATCCGCCGCGCGCAACAGGTGGCCGCTTGATCCGCCCGCGCGATGATGATGGCGAAGTGACGTGGAACACGGACGCCGAGTTGAGCTTGCAGTTGATCGCAGCTGCGATCATCCGGGACTTTCTTGTGGTGGAGGAGCGAGAGTCGCTGTTTGGTACGCGAACGACAACGCGCCGCAGCCGTGGCCGTGACTTGACGACGGTGGTGTACCTGCCGCGCGTACGCTATAGCCGGCCCAATCTACGGCAGGCGACACAACACGCGCACGAATCTGGTCGTGCCCCACACGCTGTCACTCAACACCTGCGCCGGGCGGCAACAACATCGGCGACTCAGCGTTTTCTCGCACAGCGGTATGGAATGCACCTTCCAGAAGGGTTCACATTCGTGCGCCCACACACTCGCGGGGCAATGGCGGAGGCTGAGCGGGTGCGTGTCTACCGCAGCCGCTCGGCATCGCGCATGATCTACGAAGAGGTATCAACCGCGCCAGAAGGTGCGCGGCCGGCATGGTTTGAGTTCGAGCGGGATTGTATGCAACTGCTCAGGGAACGAGGGCTGCGCGTGATTCACCAGGCCGCCAGTCGGGATGGCGATGGTGGCGTCGATCTATACGCGGTTGACGAGAGCGGCCAATCTTGGATCGTACAATGCAAATGCTGGGCGGCGCATCGCAGTGTCGGCCCGGAAATCGTGCGTGAACTGCATGGGGCCATTGCCTTTGCTGATCGCGGCAGCAGCGGCACCAGCAAAGGGATCGTCATTACCACAAGCCGCTTTACTTCGGGGGCCGCCGAGGTCGGGCGCGAGTTTGGCTTCGAACTAATCGACGGCCAGCAATTTGCTCAGTGGCGCCAAAATCGGCATTGAAGTTGGTTCACTGTATGAGCGAGCACCTTGCCTTGCGAACGTGCGCGCTATCATCGAACGGGCCAAAACCCTCGAAGCACTCCCATGAGATCCCACACACGATGGCTCGCCTGCAACAGTTGTGGCGTCCTGCGTGACCACGTTCCCGAAAATGCCGGCGTAACATCGTTCGACGCGGCACACCGGGTGCAGCTTTGGATCTGCACGATTTGCGGCGCTGCCCACCCGGTCGCACCGGAGCATAGTGATCAGGCCGACCGCGAGCGATTGGAGCGCCTAGGACAGTTGCGACTAATTGAATGAAGAAAGCTTGTCGGCACCCGTTTGACACCGCATTCGGTCAATCGCGTTGCTGAACTATCAACACACACAACGATGAAGGAACGCGGATGAAGTTCTACCATTTCACGTCCGTCTCGTACGCCGAAACGATCCTCTCGATGGGGATTTCGCGTGGCCACGTGAAGCATGGTGACGGAAGCATTCGCAACTCAGTGGTCTGGCTGACGACGGATCCCGATGCTGATGGTCACGGCCTGACGACAGGCGACAAAACGTTGACCGCGAGAGACATGGAGTATCTGACCCGCGTCGATGGGGTCGCACCCAAGAATGGCATCGTCATGAACAAAACCCGAGTGCGCCTGACGGTGGAGATGTCGGCCGACACAGCCACTCTGATGCCCTTTGTCGAGTACTACGCGCGTCGTGGCGAAAAGCCCGATGAAGCCAAGCTTATGGGCCTTTCCGCATACGTCGAAAATCCTTGGCGTCTGCCTCTCACGAGACGGCGGCATTTATTGAAATCGACCACAACCAAAGAAGGCACGTGGTGGCTCTCGTTTGCGCCGATCACCGCCTCCGAGATTACGCGGGTCGAATACAACAGCCCGGCTGGGTTCGTAGACTACGACTTTGAAGCGCATGGCCGGCAGCACTTCCATGACGCAGGCTTTGTGGTGCCCAGCGCCGCCACGCTACAGTCGCTGCACCCCCTGGTGCCCTGCGACTATCCCTTCGAGAAGGCGAAGGCGTTCGCTTTCTGCTTGGACACGAAGCGCGTTCGACGTGGCGACTGGTGCGCCGGCGTTCGGAATGAGCCACCCGAACGCTGAGGCCTTGGCCAAGTGGGTACGCGACCACTCGGACGAGTTGCTCGACTGCTGGGCCCGCGCTGTTGACGTGTACTACAGCTACTACCCGAAAACAGGGATGCCTCGCCCCCCAGTTCGGTTGAACCCGTAACTACGGGTGCGGGCCTAGCGATCCTGCGCTGTCGAGGGGGCCGCCGCCGCTTCGCTGGCGCGGCCTGTCTTTGATGTAGTCGTCGACTCTTTCGCTGCGGTGGATGTTGAGTGGAAAGCGGCACCAAACTTGTCGCTGAAGTCGTGCCAGCCGGTCACGACCGTCACGAGGGCACTAAACGCGACGAAGGCAGCAACAGGCCACCAGGCAAGGAACGCGCCGACGGCCCTTGCTACCAGGCTTGGCCGAGTCGTCATCGCCTTCTCCGCCGATTGGTAACGGTCTCGGCGCCGCAGCATTCCGATGCGCCAACGATCCCACCGCGAACCACCGTCGAGCACACTGGATACGCGCCAGTATCGGAACGCGTCGGCCACGGCTGCGTCGATGACGCTTTGTGTGACATCGTTCGGGCCCACGAACACTCGCCAAACGATGAGCTTTTCGGGCTGCCGCATGAATTCAGACTCGTACGGATAGAGCAGCACGGCGACATTGCCGGTTTTGGCTTGAGAGAACACAAGTGCGGCTCCGTGCTCCGCCGCTGTCGAGCCCTGTTTTCTCAGCGAAGCGCCCACCGGATGCTGGCCTGGGAATAGGGTGACAGTTCGGTGCTCGCGTTCGACGCGCACGTATAGCCGTTCGAGGTAGCCTGCTTGCTCGGCTGCAGTGATGACCTTCTCAAATTTCTCTTGCAGAGCCGGCTTCAGTACGACGTTCCAATTGATGAACTTGTAGCGGCGCACGTCCGCGCTACGCTGGGGAAAGAGAGACAAGACATCCTCATGGGTTGCGTTGGGCACACGCGCCAATGAAAACGGGAGGCTTGGCCTCCCGTTGGCACGAATGGCAGCGGAGGACTTACTGAGCGGCGTCCTTCACCTTCTTCAGCGGGCGCACCTTGACACGCACGCTGGCCGGCTTGGCCTCGAACCATTGCTCTTGGCCCGTGAAAGGGTTTTTGCCGAAGCGACGCTTGGTGGCCGGTACCTTCACGGATACCACCTTGAAGAGACCAGGCAGCGTGAACTCGCCGGCGCCTTTCTTGTGCAGCGCACTCAGGATGGTGTTCTCCAGATGCAGGAGCACGGACTTCACGGCCTTGGCCTCAAGTTCTGTCTGCTCGGCCAAGTGACTCACCAGGCTGGCTTTGGTGAAGGTGTCCTTCAGCGGCTTGATGGTCGGGGCCGCGGCGGCGGCGGTCTTCTTTGCCGGTGCGGCTTTCTTTGCTGCGGTCTTGGATTTCGTCGCCATGGAGTGCGTAGATTTCAAGGTGGTTGACCATCGCGAGATGGCGAATTGTGCGCGCTACTGCGTGCGAGGGAAGAATAGCAAGGCCAGTCGTGCTGGACAACGGGACTCACCGTCTTCATTTAGTCAAGAGGGGCCTCGTAGCGGGGCGCGCGGATCTGCGCGTCGATCCAAGCATCCTTTACCACCGTATCGAGAACGGTCGGGGGAATATCGAACCACTCCGACACGAAATGTACGGCGTCGGCCTCTAGGCCCGCCCATGCTCGTGCTTTTGCCACCCAGCGCGGTCCGACCTGAATTGGAGTGCAGCGTCCGGGCGTGACGTGGAAATAGCTGACGCGGTGCGCGGTGGTTGATTCGATGAACCACATACGGCGGATGCCGGCGTCGTCTCTGGCGCAGCCGAGACGCAATCGGGCGCCTTGCTGCTCGAGCGCGCGCAACGCACTGACCAACGAGGCATCGGTCGGCCGGTACCAGACCGAGACCTTGCGCAGCACGGCGTGTTCACCTTGCGTGGCGCCCAACCAGTTCACGGCCGCGACCAGGCGGTGGACGCCGTTGGTGCACGTCACAGCCCCGCCGTAGGCGGCCAGCTTCAGTTCGTACGCTGCCTCAGGGGCGGGAAATGATTGGTGGCCGATTTCCGATTCGCAGTAGTCAATGACGCGCTCGTCCCAGCCAAAACCGTGCAGGTCCTGCAGCATGCCGCGCCACGTCAAGGCCTTGCTGAAATTCCGATGCGTTAAGCCAACCACGGCGGCGATGGGCACGTCGACGTAGACCCGCTGGGTTGATCCTTCAGTCGTGAGGAGATCAAGGACCGGGCCCAGCTCAGTGCGCTTCCAGACCGACTGGTCCAATACCGTGCAACTGGAGTCAGATGCTGCCGCGCGGATGCGCGCAAGGCCCGGTGCCTTTCGCATCTGCGCGGCTTGGTCTTGGCCATAGACGACATCTTGAGCGCGATGCATTGCATCATCCATCATGGTGCTTGCATCTCCATTGCTGTGTCATTCGGCAGCAGAATGTCGTTGACTTGGTAGCCGTCCGCTCGCAAGAGTGCGATGAGTCCGTCGGACCCTGGCAGGTGAGCAGCACCAACCGCGACCACCGCGCCGCCGGCGTCGAGGGCTTGGCGCAAGCGCGGCATCCAGGACAAATTGCGGTCGTGGACCATCAGGCGGTGATAGATCGCCGCATCCTCTGGAGATTCGTTACCCAGACTCGCGAGAGCGGCGATCCTCTCATAGTCGCCGCGATTGAATGCGATAACAGCTTGACGGAAATCCTCTCGCTGGCGGGCGATGTTCAAGCCGCCCATCAGCAGGCGCCAATAGATCCGATCCGGGACCGCGCGTCGCCGGTTTTCCAAGTCGGTCTGATCTTCGAGAGGCACTATCGCTACGTTGTAGCGCAGTGCCGCTATCGCGAATATCGCGTCTCTGGACAGGTTGCTCAATTCTGTGCAGGGAATCCAAGCGTACGCGGCGGCCATACGCGGACTCTTGTGCTGCAGCATTTCGATGGCCAGGTCGGGACGTTGAGGTGCTGCGCATTTCGCGCGCAGCTGAAGAAATTCAACCTGTGTATCGGTCAATGACCGGGCCCATGGTGCACGAGAGGCCCGACCAGCAAACACCTCGGGGTCCAGTAGATCGGCGCCCTGGAGTTCGACAGGCTGTGGACCTTGGGCCCTCGAACTTTCAATGACAAAACTTGTGGCGCCCTGGAGCACCGACATCGCCGGCTGGCGCATGCCCTGATAGGGGACGTGGAGAGTGGCGACCAGCACGCTTTTGGCCCCGTTCGGCGCGGTGATTGCGAGTGCGGGTACGCCATCCTGTGCAATAGCCGGTGTGGAGGCGAGGGTGGCGACACAAACGAATGCCGCCAGTGTGCGAAATTGGTCAACCAGGCCAAACGACCGCAGCATGCGATGACTCCGGATGTGAAGAGGGCTAGGGGAAGGACTGTATGGCGGGCAGGGCGCAATGCAGAGGGGGGCCGTGCCGCCCAGTGGGTAGGTAAGCGGCGTTGCTACGCCCCCTTGCGCCGTGAGTTTGGTTTGCTCGGCGGTTGACCGGTCTGCTGATCTGGTGCCGACTCTGGTGTCGGCTTCGCGGCCTCAATTTGCTCGCGCAGCATTCGCAACTCGGCCTGGGCACCGGCCTCAAGACCGACGACCTCGGTTAGTTTCTCGCGGGTGCGCTCATGCGCGGCCTGCGCTTCAGCCAGTTGGGCACGCACCTGGTGCTCGCGCGATTCGGCGTTGGCCAAGCGCTCGTTGGCCTGGATTCGGGCGATGTCAGCAGCTTCACGCTGCGCATCGGCGACGGCGGCTGTGCGATCGGCAGCGACCCGGGCGGCCTGTTCCGCCGCCAGTTGGGCGCGCAGTTCGCTCAGTTCGCGCTCCAAGTGTGGCAGCGCTTCCAGGCGCAACTCCACTTGCGCGAGCGCCCGACGAACGGCGGCGAGTTCGCCGCGCTCCCGCTCCGACTCTGCATTCAAGCGTTCGATCTCTGCTGCCTGCTCGGCCGCCTTGCCGGCAAGCTTGTCGCGCTCTGTCGCAACCTGCTGCAGCTCCTGCGTCAGGGCGTCGCGTTCAGCTTCCAGAGCCTCGCCAGTGCTGGCCAGCACCGCGTTTTCACTCATGACCTGCGCCAGTGCGGCCTCGGCGTCGGCCGCGGCGTCCTCGGCCACCCGCGAAAACTCGGTGCCCAGTGCGGCCAGCAGGCGGGGGTTCGGATCGCCAATCTTGCGCGCGGCAGGCTTTTGTTGACCCTGCCAAGTAACCAGATGGCGGTGGATGGTGTTCATGCTGCCAGTGCCCAGCCGCTCGCGCACTGCGCTTAGCGTCGGCTTGATTTGC
>NZ_JFZG01000015.1 GCF_000607165.1 Ralstonia pickettii
TCGGCTCGAGGCCTTCAGCCTCAAATTGGGGCGCCGGGTGTCGTTCTATCGGCGTGCGGCTCTCGATCAATGGCTGAGGCTGGAGGCCGATCCCGACGTTCAGCGTTTTTGCGAAAGGCCTGGGTTCATCCTAGTGGGCGGACAGCGACACTTGGCCGAGTTCTGGGTCCGTTATGAAACTCGGGACGAGTTGGTGTTGCTCTCAGAGTCAGACGACGAGGGCATGGTCGTCGACAAAGGGCGCCAACTGGACGACTCAGAGATCGATATTCGTGTGGTGCCGCCGGCAGAACTCGCTGCATCCCGAGTCTGGATCGACAACTGGCAACGGATGTTACCCACGATCGTGGCCAATCGCGGCTTGCCAGCGGCGAGTCTGCTGACAGCGATCCGGCGCTTTGCGACAGCTGAGCCGAGGCAACTCCTGACCATTGAGCGCGAGTACGCCACAGGCGATCCCGTTCTGGTTCGCACCGCGGTGTATGAGTTATTGCGCACGGGCAAGCTCTCGGCACCGACCTTGCATACGGAAGCGTTGTCGCTGCTCACACTGTTCTCGGCACCGGGAGGACAGTCCTGATGCGCCGCAAACCGGAGCTCCAGCATCTCGACCTCGCGTCCTGGCCGTCAGTTGCATGGACGGAGCTCACGGAGGGGCGTCAGCAGCGGGTACGCATGGCGACTGCCGCCATCGAGCGCTATGCACGAGGCGACGCTATCGACGAAATTGAACTGTCCACCGGTATCGATCGTCGCCAACTATATCGGTGGTTGTATCGTGCGTTGCAGACACACCCCGATGGACGGATCTGGGGCTTTCGCGCCGTCATTCCCAATGTGCGGATTGCCGAATACGCGCGCGTTGCCCCTATCGTCGTCCAGGGGCAGACCGGCAGTCGCGGTACGGCCGGGGCGATATCGCAAATCTTCGAGAGCCATCCCGCCTTGGTGACGTGGCTTCGGGCTCAGATTCGGCAACGCAAGGTCGTGCTGCATCAGGTCAGCACGGATGGCAAGCTCAAGACGCGCCTGCGCGGCCTGAAAGCCCTGCATGAGGAGTTCCTGAAGCAATGTCGGTCGCTCGGTCTGAAGGCGACGGACTACCCGCTCTGTATGGACTATTTGGCAATCCGCTCGTTGTCCAACCGGCTCAAGGCGGAAATGCTGCGCTCCTTCGGCCAAGCTGCGCGCGCGGCGGGCGCCTCTCACCTCAAAGGCTTGCCCCTGCAGGACGGACATGCCGTATCGCCCGCGGCCGTGCGCCCCTATCAGGTCGTGGAATTCGACGGGCACCGTCTGGATGTTCGGCTCAAGGTGGTGGTACGTGACCCTTTGGGTTTTGAGCACGAGTTCGAAATGGAGCGCATCTGGCTGCTGGTCATCATCGACGTTTGCACTCGCGCGATCCTGGGTTATCACGTCGTGCTCGCGCGCGAGTACAGCCGTCATGACGTGATCAAGACGATGGAGAAGGCACTGGAGCCTCATCGCCCCATGACCTTCACCCTTCCCAATCTCGCGTACTCCAAGCACGATGGCCTGCCGTCGCAAAAACTGCCCGAGCTCGCCTACGCTTGCTGGGAGTGGATCAAGCTCGACAACGCCAAAGCAAATCTTGCCAACGACACGCTCAGTGCCTTGTGCGAGTTCGTGGGTTGCATTGTCGATGCGGGCCCTTATCACCACCCGGACGAGCGCCCCTACATTGAGCGTTTCTTTGCGACCATTGCGCAAGAGATGTCGTCGCGTCTGCCTGGCTACACCGGATCGCATCCGCGTGACCTTCGGCGTGCGCTGTCCGATCCGAAGGGCAATCTCCGCTTGTACCTGTCCTCCGATGAGCTGACGGAACTCGTCGAATATGCCATCGCCAGTTACAACGGTACACCGCACAGCGGGCTGAACAACATCACGCCTCTGGAGGCCATGGAGCGGTTGATCCGTGTCAAGCAGAGCATGCTCTCCTGGTTGGCCGAGCATCGGCGTCGCACGCTGTGCCTGATGCAAACCGCGTCGAGGCACACGGTGCGTGCCTACTTGCACCAAGGTGTGCGTCCTCACATCAACCTGCACGGTGTGCGCTACACCAGCACAACCCTGGCAGCGGCGACGCATCTGATCGGTACGAAGCTGCTTGTCTATTCCAACGTCGAAGACCTGCGCGGCGTACGGGCGTTTCTCGCGGATGGAGCCGAGTTGGGGCCATTGCAGGCGCAGGGCGCGTGGGGCCTGGTGCCCCACGATTTGCGGCTGCGCAAAGAGATCCTGAAATGGCGTAAGAAGCGCGGCATGCGCAAAGGGATGGAAGGCAACGTGATCGAGGCGTTCGTCCAAGAGAAGCTGGCGCACGCCAAACACACACGCAAAGCCGCCACGGATCTCGCGCACGTCATCCGTGTTTTGTCGACTGCGCCGACGATCTACACGCCTTTGCGACCCACCGTACCCATTTCTGCGCCGCTTTCCAATGCCGTCGCTGACGATTCACCATCGCCGCCGCCAGCGCCCGGTGTACCACGCCGCCTCACGATTGGTACGGGACTGATTTCCTAGGCGGGCCGCCCGCAAGGAGGACCACCATGTCTGTCGAACGCCCCCGCCCGGTTGATCCGGCTACGCACCCTCTGGTCACTGGCAATTACCGGATCGCCACGGCAGCGATCCAGGATTTTTATGAACTGGTGACACGGTGCCTGCGGTACCGTGTTCCTGGGGCGCTGATCTACGGACCCTCACGCATTGGCAAGACCCGGGCGATCGAATACATACGGCTCCTGCTCGCCCGCAACTACCCCAAAATCTCCACCTTCCACGCGCAGTGCGAGCACAAGCCCAAGCATGCGGAGGGCCCCTTTCTGTCGAACCTGCTGGAGGCCGTCGGCTATCCCGAGCCGCAGACGGGAACCAACACGGCCAAGCGGTTCCGGCTGACCCATAAGCTGCGGGAGGCGGCGGCCCGAGCGGGCAGCGGAACGATTCTCCTGTTTTGCGATGAGGCACAGCGCTACAACGTCAATGAGTACGAGTGGCTGCGCGACATTCACGATACGCTCGATCGGCAGCAGATCAAGCTGTACACCTTCCTGGTCGGCCAGGAGGAGTTGCTGGCCAAGAAGGAATCGCTGCAGGCGGCAGGGGCCACGCAGATCATCGCGCGCCTCATGGTCGAAGAGTTGCCGTTCTATGGGATACGCGATGCTGATGATGTCGCGACTTGCTTGCTCGGCTATGACGAAACCTGTTACCCGGAGGCGAGCGCTTGGACCTTCACGCGGTTTTACGTCCCCGAGGCATTCGACACCAACTACCGGCTTGTCAACGACGCGACCGTGCTCTGGGAGGCCTTCAGCGCGGCGCACCACAAGGCGAGCCTCCCCTACAAGATGGAAATCCCGATGGAATATTTCGTGCGCGCTGTTGAGATTGTCCTGAAAGATAGCGAGACCCGGGACGCACCGGGTTACAGCCCAGCGCCAGCATTGTGGGCATACGCCGTGCAACAGTGTGGTTACGTCCAATCGCGCCATGCGACCGGGCATATCATCGCCGCTGCGTAGCTCCCGGAAGAATCGATTCCCGATTCTATCGTTTGACGAGAGCGTGCTTTCGCCCGCGCTAGGCTACACCTTCGACCCGAAATGGGTCGACCCGTGCGAGTCGCTGATTTCCATTCTTTGGAAATTCGCGCAGGCCAATCAGCTTTCGGGGCATGTTGTGGTGCGTCATGCCGCCTTGTCCTTGCACGCCGATCCCTATTCCGGCGTTTTACCGGTGCACGATGCGATCAATATCGCCGCCTTGCGCAAGACCTTGCACCTGCCGGCCAAGATACTTCTCGGATCGGTCCTCGATGCTTTTCCTTACCGCCAGTACGACGAGCGTTTTCGATTTTGCCGCAAGTGTTTGGGGCGTGGATACCACAGTCCCCTCCATCAGTTGCAGAGCGAGTCCACATGCCCGGCGCATCAGACGCCACTCGAGATCGGTTGCCGACGCTGCGGCTACGAGCCGCTCTGCTTGCTCAAAGCTCGTTTTCTGGAAACCCCGTTTCGATGCGACTACTGTGGTGCCCCCTACAGTTACAAGACGTATTCGACACTACGATCGGAGAAGATGTGCAAAGATGACAGAGTTGCAATGCGTCGGCGATACTTTGAAAGGACATACGGCTAGACTGGGCGCATTTGGATCACGGCGGCGTCACTCGCGTGATTGCCGTGGAGTCGAAAAATTGCTCCATCACGCTGGAAATACTGAGTCCCGGCCCCCGGTTGGGCGTCGGGCGAGGCGCGCTCATGCGTGAAGTTCAGCGACGATGCGCTCGGCGAGAAAATCGCAGGGTGGTCGGTTTGACGTGACGCTTCGGGCGAGGACGATTTCAAGCGTGCCAATCTCAGGCAGGCCGTGTGCGGGCCCGAGCAGCGTAAAGTCAGATGGCACAGCACACCGCGCGAGCGGGGTGATGGCGAGGCCAGTTCGGGCCATCGTCAGCAGGCCAAGCAGACTCGGGCTCTCATAGGAAGTTCGATACACGATTTTTGCGCGCTCGAGACTGTGGATCGCCTTCTCGCGTGCGACGCTTCCCGGTAGGAACACGGCAATTGGTAGCGGCCGCTCACGCCAGATGTCAGTGGCGCCGGGCGCTGCGGCCCACACCATCGGCTCGTGCCGCAAGAACTCGCCGGTCAGCCCTTTCACCCGCGTCGCGCAGACGAGATCCACCGTGCCGTCGCGCAACATCGGGGCGAGCGCGACGCTGGGCAGGCCGGTCACCTGGATCTCGACCTTCGGATAGGTGGCCGAGAACTTCTTGAGAATCGGCGGAAACAGCGACGACGCGTAATCGTCCGGTACGCCGATCACCACGCGGCCAGTCACGTCCGGCCGGACGACCGCCGCCCATGCCTCATCGCGCAGCGCAATGATCCGGCGCGCGTGTGCCAGCAGCACCTCGCCGTCCTGCGTCGGCACCACGCTGCGCGGCTTGCGCACGAACAGCGCTTTGCCAAGGGCCGATTCCAGCGTCTTGATCTGCATGCTCACCGCCGATTGCGAGCGGTGCACGAGATCTGCCGCCCGGCTGATCGTGCCCGTAAAGGACAAGGACATTTGTTGAGAGGGCTGCACCCCAACCCTCAGCGTGCTGCCGGCAAAAACATCGCCGCAAGAACTGGCAGGAGACACTGCGCATATTTTTCTGATGCAGTGGGATTCCACCGAGTGCCGCGCATGCTCTGCATGCGTTGAGAGGCCAAGTTTTGGCGCGCCAGACCATGAGTTGATCGCATGCTTGCGCCTTCAGTATGCGCAAGGTGATTCGAGGTGGTAAGCATGCGGAGAGCAAGCACCATTCTCCGGCTGCATTCTTGTAATCCACCCGTAACTCTACGGTCAGGTTGACTTTCCTAGACTGCGGCTCCGTGATCGTCCATTGATGGTGCCCGTGAAGTTGCTGCGCGTTTTTTCGCTCTGGCTGGTACTAGTTGCGCTGCCCTCACAGGGCATGGGCGCCGGTATTCCTGCCGACTGCGAACGCGCGCATGCTGTAATCAAGAAATCGCGGAGCATTCAGCATAAGCGCCTCTCCGTGGCTACACGTACCAGCCATAAGCATTGCCACGACCACCATGGCAAAGCAGGACCTGCTCGTTATGACGACCGGTGCAAGCTATGTCCGTCTTGCGAGGAGGCTCCGCAGTATGCAGTGCCCGCGCGACTGACCATGTCCAGTTGTCGGCCGACAGCGCGAACACATTCGTCGTCTAGCGCCCAATTTCTTAGTTTCATCCCAGAGCTCCTCCTACGGCCTCCGCGCCTGGTTTCCTGACACGCATCACTGCTGACGTCTGACAGCCTTCGCTTTTGTAAGGGAGGCACGCGGCCACAGCGGTAAGACCCGTGAGCGTGTCCCGGCACGCAACCAGGGAAATTGAGTGTTCCGTCAGCGAGCAATCAAGGCGCGGTGAATAGCGCTGTTGTTCGCTGCGTAGGAGTTTGCCGTGCATATCTGTGTAAATTGCCATGCGCCTCTGAGGCCTTTTGCTTGGTCGTGCAATGCCTGCGGCTGGAGAGCCGCCGTCCATGACGGAGTCGCTTGCTTGGCGCCCGAAATGCTTCAGGACAACGACGGCTTCCACGAGCCGCTGTTCGACGAATACCAAAAGCTTCAAGCCGAGCACTTTTGGTTCGTGTATCGCCGAAAGTTAATCGTGTGGGCGCTGCAACGTTATTTCCCGCGGCTTCAGTCCTTCTTGGAGATTGGCTGCGGCACAGCAGAGAATCTCGCTGCGATTGCAGACCGGTTCCCACATGCTGAGGTATGCGGTGGGGAGCCTTCGCTGCATGCGCTGCAAATGGCGCGCCGCCATTGCACAGCGAAGTTCTTGCAAATGGACGCGCGCGCGATCCCTTTTGTCGAAGCATTCGACGTGGTCAGCGCCTTTGATGTGATCGAGCATATCGATGATGACCGACTCGCCCTGAGCGAGATGTACAAGGCGTGCCGGCGCGGAGGTGGGCTGATCTTGACGGTGCCTCAGCATCCTTCTCTCTGGAGTCGCGTGGACGACGCGGCCAAACACAAGCGTCGTTATACGCGTAAGGATCTCGTGGAGAAGCTGCGGGCCACCGGGTTCCGTCCGCTCTACGTCAATTCCTTCATGTCGCTGCTGTTACCCGTCATGGTTATTTCGCGCGTGCACCAGAAGATTGCGCGGACCGATCTGGAGGTTGACGAGGGTTTCCGCATCGGAAAGACACTCAATCGGCTGTTTTCGACCGTCTGCGACGTTGAATATCGCTTGTTGACCCGCAGCTTGCCATTTCCCGCCGGTGGTTCGCTGCTCGCTGTCGCGGTCAAGGAGTGATATGGCCATTCAAGGCACTGAAACCAGTCATTCGCACCTGCGCTGATGCGCCTTGGAGAAAAGGCCGGCATGACCGATCGACGAATCTTCTACAGATATCTGCTGAGTGGCGGTGCTTCCACCGCCACTCACTATCTGGCGCTGTACATTTTGGTCCACTCCGGTACCACCCCCGTGGTGGGATCGACCCTAGGTGCGATCTTCGGGCTCGTGCTCAATTTCACGGTTAGTCGGCGATGGGTGTTCGGCGCCCCCGCCAAGGTCGGTGCGACACTCTCGCGCTTCCTCCTTGTGTGGGTGCTGGCATTGCTGTTCAACGCCTGGATGCTGGCGGTCCTGTTCGCTGCGGGCCTGCACTATTTGGTTGCACAGGTGATCTCAACCGGGATCTTGGTTCTGATCAATTTCAATCTGCATCGCAGGTGGACATTTTCCGTTGCACAAGCAGCACCTGCAGTTGTGGACGCCTCAAACTGCAAGGCTGGTGCTTGGCGTACACAGCAAAAACCTGATAGCTAACCCTCTTTCACGCCAACTCAGGCATTTGGCTGTGCGGGTACGACGCGCTCAAGGTCCCGCCCACTAGGAGACTATTGCATGAAAAAAAACGCTTTGATATCGGTGTTGGCCGTGGCTGCCAGCTTTCCGACGGTGGCCAAAGGCTTCGTCCTGCATCTTGAGCACGGATTCGACGCCCACAACCCCGTCGTAATCTTGGGGGGTACACAACCCTTTCCCACAAATGCGGAGGAGTTTGACGTATCTGCGCCGCGTGGCGTCATTCTGACCAAAGTACTTTCCTATCAGCAACGCTACATCATGCGGCTGGTCAACCGGGGAAGTGCTTCTGTAGCCCTACGTCTGGACGTCAAGGATGCTAGCAGCGTTAAGACCCTGCCGGGAACGCAACCGATCAATTTGGTCTTGGATGCAGGCGAAACAAGGGAGCTGGCGATGGAAGCGTGGACGCCGATGACTGTGGTGGTAAGCGCGGCAGCGCAGTAAGTATCTCGCCCGCTGGTACGCCAGCCAAGCTGGCGTCATTTGCTGCCCAAAAGCCAGAAAAGGGGCATGCAATCTGCCATTGTTCAGCAGAATGCGTGTCGGCTTCCTCAAGCAATCTAGCGAGCCTGACCGCAACGACCGGATTTACCGTGAACGG
>NZ_JFZG01000016.1 GCF_000607165.1 Ralstonia pickettii
GTTGATACGCACTGCAACTCTTCGTCATCCTGGCCGGCTTGACCGGTCAGCTCCTTATTGCGAGGAAGGATCCGCGCGGCTATCTCGCTTGGATCGCCGGTAACATCGGACTGGTGTTCGTCTACTTGGAGACCAAGCAATTTGCCTTGATTGCACTGCAATTCATCAATACAGCAATCCAGGTTGCCGCCCTGATCGCTTGGGGACGGGGGAGGCGGCGCAGCGACACCAGCCCCGCACGACCGAGTGAGTCGTAACGGGACCGAAGTGAACGAACGAAAGTCCTAACTGCCTGTGAGCCACTTGCTGCGCGCAATGATGACGCGCACACCCTTAGCGTCGGGCACATCCGGCAGCAGAACGCCCAAATCGACCGAAGTACTCTGCATTGCTTCGATGAACGTCCATGCTTGCGTCCCAGTCCCCGCCGAAAAAGCGACGGTTTCACCGGATTCGACGTTGATGTATTTCATTCCTGGCTTAACTGTCAAAGTGCGTGCAGCCAGCGACACTGGCGCGGGCGAGCCGAAGAGCAACGCCGTCCTGTTCACATCCGGTTGAGTTGCTGACGGGCTTTGCCGCACATGTTCGATCCAATTGTCCCCGCCGTCGCCACGGAATTTGTCTGAGGCCCATGCCGCCGAACTGCCTGCGAAGAGGACTGCGAGCATGAGCGGAACAAGTCGATTGCGATTCATCGTTTTCTCCTGGAACGTGACTGATGTCAAGCATTCTAGAGAGGCAATCCTCTCGCTTCGATGACCCGCAAATTACGTCTTGGTAAGACGTTCATGCCGACGGCGCGATCGGGAAACCGCGATGCTGAGCTATATAGCAAAGCGCCCAGAGCGCAGCCTGACAGGCTCCTGGTTCAAAACCACCATCGTATTCCAGCCACGATCTGCTTGTTTACGGCGTCTTGCCCCGCCGCTCGCGCAAACTCTGCGCTCCTTCCCAGTTTCCTGCTCCAAACCACGCCAATGTACGGAGCGAAGTCGCGCCGAAGTTCGTATCGCAGTCGCAAGCCGAGGCGAACATCGGCCAGCCCGCGGCCAATCTCGCGCGCCTGGTCGGTCTTCGAGTAGACGTTGGCTTCGATTTCGGGAGTGAGGGCACTTCGCTGCGAGAGGCGGACATCGTAGGTAGCACGCACACGGGCCGCAAGACGCCCGCCATTACTGACGTACAGGGTCGCTTCGACATCGAACCAGTATGGCGCGAGCCCTTGCACTCCAAAGGCAGCCCACGTACGTGTTGGTCCACCACCGAAGTCGCGGCGAACGCCTGCCTGCCAATCCCAAAATGTGGCAAATGCATGACCCCACAACGCTTCAACTTTGGCGTCTGCGGTTTGACCGAACAGTCGCTCGCCCTCGGTCTTCAACCATAGTCGGTCAAGATCCTTACCGAACCAGCCTTGCATGTCCCATGCCCATCCCGTCGCGTCGCGAGTGCGTACCGTCTCGAGCCGATCGAGCAGAAACTGATGATAGACATCGTTGTCGACCATGGTGTCGCCCGGCACGGCGATGCCTCGGCTGGGATTCTGCATTGGCACGCGGGGTTCGTCACTGGGGGTGATCACATTGACGCCTTCCTCTTGGGAAGGTAAGTCGGGCTTTTGTGTTGCAAGTACCTGCGCTTCTTGCCCATGGGCCTGAGACGGTGTGCCGTGTGGCGTCTGCGGCATGCCTGGCGTGGGCGCCTCAGACGTGTGGGCGCCTGCAAGCCGCACGGTGAGCAATAAGGCTGCGGCAACCAAACGCAGCCGTCCCTTCACTCCTGGCAACATGACGCGCTCCTTTGTCCAAGGGTCAGGCCACAACCACCTTGCGGAACATACCGGCTTCCATGTGGTACAGCAGATGACAATGAAATGCCCACTGGCCCGGGGCATCCGCAGTTACGAGGAAACTGATCTGCTTGGATGGTTGAACGTTGATGGTGTGCTTACGGACGAGCGCTTGACGCTCCGTGTTTTCAAGCTCGCTGAACATCCCGTGCAGGTGCATAGGGTGATTCATCATGGTGTCATTAACGAGAGTGATCCGCAGCCGTTCGCCGTAGTACAGACGGATCGGCTCGGCCTCCGAGAACCTTTTGCCATCGAATCCCCAGATGAACCGTCGCATGTTGCCGGTCAGATGCAACACGATCTCGCGGCCCGGAGGCCGATCGTCATAGGGCTGGCCCAGCGTTCGCAAGTCTGCGTAGGTCAAAACCCTCCGGCCATTTTGGCGCAATCTCGGCCCAGGGTCTGCGAGCGACTTGGAAGGGTTCATCGACCGCATGTCGACTTCGGGGCCGCCGTGCATACCCAGCATCGTCATTGGGTGGGAATGCTCGGGCTTACCATCGTGGGACATCGACATGGAGGGTTTCATGCCGGCCATGCCTTCATCGCCGGACTGCAGTCGCATGCCTGGCATGGCGTCGGCCGCGGTTTCGCCCCCCGCCTGCATAGAGTGGCCGAGGGGGGAATGGATGCCGTTGTCCTGAGTTTCCATCGTTTCATTGGGTGGCCCGCTGGTCATAGACATTCCGTTCATGTTCATGTCCATGCCCATGTCAGCCATGGTCAGCCAGGTTTTGGGGTCCATAATAGGAATCGCGGCCCGCATGCCGTGCTTCGGCGCGAGGGTGGCACGTGCATATCCGCTGCGGTCCATCGCCTGTGCAAATATGGTGTATGCCTCATTCCGGGGCATCTGCACCAACACATCGTAGGTCTCCGCTACACCAATCCGAAACTCGTCGACGTTCACGGGTTCGACATCTTGTCCGTCCGCCGCACAAACTCGCATGGTCAGGCCCGGGATGCGAACATCAAACGTTGTGGTGGCCGATCCATTGATGAAGCGCAAACGTACGTATTCGCCTGCCTCCGCGATAGCTGTCCAGTTAGTGAAGGGTGTGGCGCCATTGACCAAGTAGCAGTAGGTTGCAGCAGAGACATCGGCGAGGTCCGTGGGATTCATGCGCATCTGGTTCCACATACGCCGTCGAGCCAGTGCTTTTGAGAGGCCCGCCGCCCTGACGTCGGCCACAAAATCAGTGACCGTCGGTAATTGGAAATTGTAAAAATCACTCGACTGCTTCAAGTGAAGGAAGACGTTTTCAGGATCTTCGTCAGTCCAATCACTCAGCATAACGACGTAGTCCCTGTCGCTAGGTATGGGGGCCGGCCTTTGTGGCTCGATCACCAATGGGCCATAGAGGCCGAGTTGCTCCTGAAAGCGGGTGTGGCTGTGGTACCAGTATGTACCGGCCTGTCGGACCTTGAATTTGTAGACGAAGGTCTGGTGAGCAGGAATGCCGGGAAAGGACACGCCAGGCACGCCATCCATGGCAAACGGAACGAGGATGCCATGCCAGTGGATCGAAGTTTGCGTGGCCAGTGTGTTGGTGACCCGCAGCGTTACCTCGGAACCTTGTTTCCAACGCAGGATGGGCGCAGGAATTGATCCGTTTACCGTAAGCGCGTACCGTAAATGCCCCGTGAAATTGACGGGTGTGCGCCCAATTGTCAGAGCGAATTCGGTTCCGGACAGGTCAGTTGAACGATCCTGGCTTTGCAGCCCCGAAGCAGGCGTGCCGATACCGGCCCCCGTTGCCGCCAAGCCCGCCCCAGCCATTTGGCGTAGAAATTTGCGCCGCAGCGCCAAGTCGATTGAAGTGTTGTCGCCCACGATCCTTGCTCCCGTTGGAAGGTTGTGCCCCTGCGTCACGAACGCGAGGAGGACCTCCATAGCAATCCCCGGGGAGTCGTTCAGCATGAGACAGTCGTTCAGCATGAGACGTGCCCGGAATTCGCATGGACCTGCACCGCAGACCAAGCTCGTGGCCACAGAAGCACGTCCCTTGTGAATCCATTGATACCGTCATTGCGGACCGTTGTCCTCGGGGTGGTTGATCGCTATGCTGACCACGACACTGCCACGTGCCAGTTTTTTCCAACAGGATGCCGAGCATGAGCCGCCAGCACAGCCACAGAGAAGCCGCCTCCCCGCGACAAAGCGCCGATACGGCGCACGACCACAATGAGCCCACGCAACCCCACGCACACCACTGCAATGTGCATGGTCACCATGCTCACTCGGCAGGCGCGCCGCGGGCTGTCCCGGGCGACGAGGCAAGTGTTTCACCACCGGCATCCGCGTCCACGATTTACACCTGTCCAATGCATCCTGAGATCCGCCAGGATCATCCCGGCACGTGTCCTAAATGCGGCATGACGCTGGAGCCGATCATGCCGGCGGGGGAGGAGGAAGAGAATGCGGAGCTCATGGATTTCCGGCGACGCTTCTGGATAAGCTTGCCATTGACCGCGATGGTCTTTGTGCTGGCCATGGCTGGATATCGTCTCATTCCCCTAAATCCAGCATGGAAGAACTGGCTCGAGTTGGTGCTTGCCACGCCGGCCGTGCTTTGGGCTGGCTTGCCATTCTTCGAGCGCTGTGTGCAATCCTTCTTGCACCGCAGCCCGAACATGTGGACGCTTATCGGGCTGGGGACGAGCGCGGCCTATCTCTATAGCGTAGTCGCGACAGTCGCACCGGACGTATTCCCCTCGACCTTCGCGGCGAGCGGCCGGGTGGAAGTGTATTTTGAAGCGGCAGCCGTAATCATTTCGCTGACCCTGCTGGGGCAAATGCTCGAGCTGAAGGCCCGCTCACAGACATCGGCCGCCATCAAGTCCCTACTGGGCCTTGCCCCCAAAACAGCCAGGCGCATCGACGCGGACGGCAGTGAAGAAGATGTTCCGATTGCCCATGTCCATGTGGGCGATTTGCTGCGTGTGCGGCCCGGTGAAAAGGTGCCCGTGGATGGTGTCGTGGTCGAGGGCGCGAGCGCGCTCGACGAGTCGATGATCACCGGTGAGCCGATTCCAGTCTCCAAACGCGCGGGTGACCACGTCATCGGTGCAACCCTGAACACCTCGGGTGCGCTTGTGGTCCGGTCCGAGAAAGTGGGCGCGCAGACCGTTTTGTCGCAGATCGTGCAAATGGTCGCGCAAGCGCAGCGCTCCAAGGCGCCGATGCAGCGAATGGCGGACAAGGTGGCAGGCGTCTTCGTCATCGGCGTGGTCGCCATCGCTGTCATGACGCTCGTCGCCTGGGGGATCTGGGGCCCCCAGCCAAGCTGGGCCCACGGCTTGATCAACGCGGTTGCTGTGCTGATCATCGCGTGCCCGTGCGCGCTCGGGCTGGCCACACCCATGTCCATCATGGTGGCCAGCGGCAAAGGGGCCGAACACGGCATTCTTTTTCGGGATGCCGCAGCAATCGAGAACCTGCGCAAGGTCGACACGCTTATTGTGGACAAGACAGGCACGTTGACCGAAGGGCGCCCCTCATTCGATCGGGCCATTGGCCTCAATGGATTTTCCGACATGGACGTCTTGCGCTTGGCGGCCAGTCTGGACCAAGGTAGTGAGCACCCCTTGGCCGCTGCGATCGTGGCGCAAGCGCGCGAACAGGGGCTCGCGCTCGAGCGGCCGGAAGATTTTGAATCCGCGTCAGGGATCGGCGTGAGAGGACACGTCGCTGGGCGAAGCCTGGCGCTCGGCAACACCTCGCTGATGCAGGCGCACGCGGTTGCTGTCGATGCCGCCTCCACCGAGGCAGACGCCATGCGAGCCCGAGGCGCCAGTGTGATGTACCTGGCGGTCGATGGGGTCCTTGCTGGCCTGCTGTCGGTTTCCGATCGCGTGAAGACGACAACACCGCAGGCCCTGACCCAACTCAGAGCCGATGGGCTTCGGATCGTGATGGCTACCGGCGACGGAAACGTGACCGCCCAATCCGTCGCAAAACAACTTGGCATTGTTGAGTTTCGCGGCGAGGTCAAGCCTGCGGATAAGCTGGCGTTGGTCGCCACACTTCAAGAACGAGGCTTGGTTGTAGCGATGGCAGGCGACGGCATCAATGATGCACCGGCGCTCGCCAAAGCCGACGTGGGTATTGCGATGGGTACCGGTACCGATGTCGCGATGAACAGCGCCCAGGTTACCCTCGTGAAAGGCGACCTGCGGGGCATTGCCCGTGCCCGCGCCTTATCCGAGGCAACGATTGCCAACATGAAGCAAAACCTCGGCTTCGCCTTCCTTTACAACGCACTGGGTGTGCCATTGGCTGCCGGCGTGCTCTATCCTTTTACCGGACTTCTGTTATCACCCATGATTGCCGCATTGGCGATGAGCTTGAGTTCGGCATCGGTGGTCGCCAATGCGCTGCGACTCCGTGCGACCCGACTCTGATCCCAGCATTCGCCGCTTCACGAGGCTATTGCGAACAATTCTCATTCTCCCTTACAATCTCCTTATTTCGGAAGGGGAGTCAAATGCAAGGTGCTACAAAAAGCACGCATTGGGGGAAGGTTTGGCTTGCTGGGGCGCTTGCCTGGCTGTGTTCCACAACTGCGCTTGCCGGCGAATCGCCGTTCGGGTGGATTTACACGGCCGACGTTATGCCCAAAGGCCGCTTCGAATTCGAGCACCAGTCTTTCCTGCAGCGGGGCCAGTCCCAAGGATCCTATAGCGGATTGCTCAACCGCGAAGAAGTCGAGTACGGCGTGACGGACAAATTCCAATTGGCCGGCTATTTCAACTGGAGCTACGTGAACGCCAATCGGAATGGTCTTGATGGCACCACGCGTGGGCCGCTGACAGATCTCGGTCCCAATGACGATCCGACTGGGCGTTACCGCAAGACTCGCTTCGAGACTGTTTCACTCGAAGCGATCTACCAACTCATGAACCCAGTGACTGATCCGATCGGCTTGGCACTGTACATCGAGCCAGAACTGGGGCCCCGTGAGCGCGATCTCGAATGGCGCATCATCTTGCAGAAGAACTGGTTGGATGATCGGCTCATTTTTGCCGCCAATATTCTCGGTGCCCATGAGCGCGACAAAACCGCCATGGGTGATATTGAGCGTGCTTCCATGCTTGATCTGACCGCCGGCGTGTCCTATCGCTTGACCGACAACCTGAGCCTGGGCATGGAGGCGCGCAACCATCGTGAATTCCAGGGGTATCGCTATAACCGTCGTGATCACTCCGCGTGGTTTCTTGGCCCCAATTTGCACTACGCCACCAAACACTGGTGGGTAACGGCCGCGTGGCGCCACCAATTGCCCGTAGTCAAAACCTACAACGAGGACCAGGCGGACGTAGTGGCAGGCAACCGTATCTTCGGTGACGAGCATGCGCGCAACGAGTTCATGGTCAAGGTGGGGTTCCCATTTTGAAGCGCGTCCATTGATACGGAGACAGACATGAAGTGGACTCCCATGGCGGCAGTGCCGCTTGCGGTGCTGGTCGTGCCCGTCCAAGCGACGGAATACCTGACAGTTCAACAGGCTCAGGCGCAGATGTTTCCTGGCGCGAGTTTTCAGGCCGTGCCTCTCCAGATTACGGACCAGATTCGCGAAACATTGAACGAGCGCTCCGGGGTACACGAGCCATTCAATGACAAGGGGGTCTGGAAAGTGTCGACTGGCGGCTGGTTCATCGTGGATCGCGTGGTGGGCAAGCATGAAAAAATCACGTATGCCGTGGCGCTCGACGCCAAGGGAGCCGTGCGCGCCGTCGATATCCTGACGTACCAGGAAACGTATGGCTATGAGGTGCGCAATGCCGACTGGCGTGCCCAGTTTGTTGGTAAGACCGCGCAGGATGCTGTGCAGCTTGGTAAAGACATCCGTAACATCAGTGGCGCGACGCTCTCATGCAAACACATCACCCAGGGAGTCAAGCGGGTGCTGGCTGTGTATGACCTCTTACTAGCCAAGATGTGATTCGTCGCTCCAAACCGCTATTGGGGACTTTCGTTGAAGTTCGCATTGACGATGTGTATCCCCAGGACTGCGCTCACTTGGCAGAAACCGCCATCGCAGCGGCGTTCTCCGTAATCGAGCAAGCCGAGGCGTTGATGAGCTTCCAGCGCTCGGATAGCGACTTGTCACGTCTGCATGCGGCGTCGGTAGGCGAAGCGGTCCGCGTTCACCCTTGGACCATGCGTGTGCTGCGCGAGGCCCAGCGCATGCACGAGCGTACCGGCGGCGTGTTCGACCCCACCGTGGCCCGCATGTTGGTGGCACACAAGATTCTGCCCCGCCCGGCGGGGCCGACAGCGGAAGTCGACGCGCGGATTGCGGACGTGGTGACGCTCGGTGAAAATCGCATCGGCAAGCGGCGCCCGCTATGGTTGGACCTCGGTGGCATCGCCAAAGGCTTTGCCGTCGACATGGCCGTCCTGAGTTTACGGCACCACGGCATCCGCAGTGGTGCCGTTTCGGCTGGAGGGGATCTGCGCGTCTTTGGCACACATGCGCAGCCCATCCACGTACGCAGTGCCAACGCGCCGGCTCGGCTGGAATTACTCGGTATGCTCGCCCACGGGGCCGCGGCCACCAGCGGTCACTATTTCGCAGAAAGCTTCGGATTGCCTCCCGGTACTGAGTCCATTCGATCGCAACAAATACTGACGGAGGCGCCCTGCGCAGAGCGGACTGTCACCGTTATCGCTCCTCGCTGTATCTGGGCGGACGCTCTTACCAAGGTTGCCATGCTTGCGGGCACGACGGCCCCTTCCACGATCCGCGCGCTATCGAGTTATCACGCACACGTTGTTGCATCATGACGCAATCCTCGCATCGACATCCGCTTAAAGGGACAGGCATCCGCTTGCATCCGTATCACTATTGGCTTGCTCTCGCCGTATTACTAGCGGTAGCGGTGTCTGGACTGGTGTGGACAGTTTTGCATGACCTGCTTCAATGGGCGGATGCGCCGGTCGTCCGCCAGATACTGCAATTGCACGGCGCCTTTGCGTTCTGCAGCCTGATTCTCTTCGGTTCCATGCTGCCGCAGCACATCCGCTTCGCGTGGGTCGCGCGCCGCAACCGCGTGACCGGCACGTTGACGGGAATCGTGTTCTTGCTGCTGACCATCAGCGCCTATGGTCTGTATTACGGCCCCGAAGATTGGAGTGGTCTTGCAAAGACTGCGCACCTTGTGATGGGCATCGCCGCTGTTGCGGCCGTTCCCCTACACATGCTCATCGGCCGGAAGCGCCACGAAGGCTATCGTGCGTCGGCGAGCAAGAGTGCGCGGCACTAGAGCGATTGAAGCGGATTGATGAGTCAGTCCAGCGAGCACGTGCAGCGAATGCCTCGACGTGCAAAAAAGCCCCGGAGGTGCGCTCCGGGGTGAGGGGGAAAGCCCGGAAGGGGGTGTTCCGGGGTTGAGCTTTCAGTTACTGGTGACCGCCGTCCGTGTAGGGATCGCGTGTGCCCATCGAATGCGCGCCATCGGTGTAGATGTCGCGCGCTGCGCGTCCACCATCGGTATAGGGGTCGCGCTTGCCCATCGCGTGACCGCCATCGGTATAGGGGTCGCGCGCGCCGGTAGCCATTGACGCGTTGGCGACGTTGATACCGAGCGCCAGCAACGCTGCCCCCATCAATGCGGATTTTTTCAGGATGTTCATCGCGTTCTCCTTCTTCAAGTTGAAACAAGACACTGCTAGTCACGGCAGTGTAGAAGGCTGAGGCTGACAGAAACGTGACCCTCGTATTACAACTGCGCCAGATCAGCGAGGTTGATCCGGTATGCCACCCTCAATGCATGGCACGACAGGCGTCGGCACACTTCTCGCAGGCGCGCGCGCACTCCTGACAGTGCTCATGGGAGTGCTTGGCACACTCGGCGGCGCAAGCTTGACAGATTCTCGCGCACAGTTCGCATATGGCATTGGCTTGGGTGCTGCCTCGCGCCATCAACCCCACGGCGGTCCCGCAGATATCAGCGCAATCGAGATCCAGCCGAATGCAGGTGCTCAATGTCAGAGCGTCCTTTTCGGTCAGGCAGGAGGCGGCGCAGTGCAGGCACGCCACGTGACACGCGGCGCATTCATCGATGCAGGTTTGGAAGTATTGGTGAGGCATTTGGGTTCTCCTTGATTGGCGACGTGCCGAAATGGCACGATGCACGTGGAGCAAGGAGAGAGCCTGGGCCTTGGTGCTTGTGGAGAAATGCTGTCGCCATGTTGTGATGCGTGCACATACTTTCAAAAACGTCATAGGTAAGCAAGATTTCGGACAGGTTGGACTGCGCCTGTGCCGTCATCCTGGTCGAGCCGGCGCATCACGTCAGCGAGCGGACGCCCAAAGTTCAGGAGCGGATCGGCAGCCGGACGGTAAATCGAGTACGGTCGTGCGCGCGTGTAACAGAAATGATTCCCCCATGGGCGAGAACGATTGCTTTGGTGATGGCCAAGCCAAGGCCTGCTCCGTCAGATTCGGGACGCGCGCGTGACTTGTCTGCACGAAAGAAGCGCTCGAAGATGAACGGCAGCACGTCAGGAGCAATCGCTTCGCCGTCGTTGTCGATCGTCACGGCGAGATCCTCCTCGCCTGGCTTGATGGAAACGATCACACGGCCGCACCTGGGCGTGTGCCGTATTGCATTCGACAACAGATTGCTGAAGGCGCGTCTGAGCATGAGCCGATCGCCGCGCACCTGCGCTTGTCCTTCCACTTGCAACTGCACGGCTTTGTCCTCTGCAAACGCATCGTAGAACTCAAAGAGGGCACGCACCTCGTCGGCAAGCTCGATCATCTCGGCACTAGGCAGCGTCAGGTTGTGCTCCATCTTGGCTAGATAAAGCATGTCCGACACCATCCGAGCCAGCCGCTGCAGCTCTTCCACGTTTGAAGCAAGGACGTCTCTGTATTTCGCAGGCTCGCGAGTCTGTGAGAGTGCCACCTCGGTTTGCGTCAACAGGTTGGTGATCGGTGTGCGTAGCTCGTGTGCGATATCGGTCGAGAAGTCGGTGAGTCGCTGGAAATCGCCCTGCAGGCGCGCGAGCATGCCGTTCAACGTCACGCCAAGATCGGCAACCTCGACAGGTACCATATCAACCGGCATCCGTTCGTTCAGGCGGTCGGCAGTTACAGACTTCGCTCGCGAAGCCATTGCGCGCAATGGCAACAGCCCGCGCCGGGCCGCCCACCATCCGAATAGGCCGCTCGCCAAGGCGGCCAACGCGATGTAGAGCATCAACGTCTTCCGAAACGCTCGTAGGAAATGCGCATGGATCTCCGTATTGATGCCCACCAACACGTCGAGCGCATCGCCGTCGCGCAGTGGCACTTGCATATGCACACCCCGGTATTGCTCTTCGCCCTGCTGCCAAACAAGGGCCCCGGAATGGCGGCCTGCCTTGCGCAGCACGCGCAACACCTCCGCAAAGTCAAAGTTGGGGGTAGCAAAAAGGGGCTGACCCTGTGGCGCCTGGACCCGCACAATCAGATCCGTGCGATGCTGCAACACGTCGTTGAGTCGAGTGGAGACCTCGGCCGCAGAACTACTCTCAACCACCCGGCGAATGACGTTCACGTTCTCGCCCAACGCCGTAAAGTCTTCCACTGCAAAATGCTCCTCCATGGCCAGGGCGATCAGAATGCCGAGGCCCAACAACATGGCCGCTGATGACAAGGAGAAATACGCGGTCAGCCGCGCCGTTAGTGAATGGCGCCTCATTACTCCCCGTCCTCCGGACCTTCGAGGACATAGCCCATGCCACGGACGGTATGGATCAATTTAGGTTCGAAGTTATCGTCGATTTTGGCGCGCAGGCGTCGAATGGCGACGTCGATCACGTTAGTGTCGCTGTCGAAATTCATGTCCCAGACTTGGGAGGCGATCAGGGACCGGGGCAACACCTCGCCATGACGGCGGGCTAGCAGTTCCAGCAGCGAGAACTCCTTACTGGTCAACGTGATTCGCTGACCGCCACGGGAAGCACGACGGCGAGTCAGATCCAGCACCAGGTCGGCCACCTGGATGCGTTCTGCAAGCGATGGCGCACTGCCTCGTCGAAGCAGAGTTCGAACACGCGCGAGCAATTCCGCAAATGCAAATGGTTTGACCATGTAGTCATCCGCGCCCAGCTCCAAGCCCTTGACCCGATCAGCGACGCTATCGCGCGCGGTCAGAAACAGCACCGGCACAGCCAGTTCAGTTGAGCGCAGTGCGTGCAGGATCTGCCACCCTTCGAGATCGGGCAACATCACGTCAAGAATCAAGAGGTCATAGTCGCCCGTCATTGCAAGATGTCGGCCGTCCAAGCCATTGCGGGCAAGGTCCACAACAAAGCCGGCTTCCGACAACCCCTGCTGCAAATATTCGCCGGTCTTGGATTCGTCTTCGACAACAAGGAGCTTCATGTCTGTCTCTTTATTACTTATGGCGCACGAAAAGTGCGACCGGTATCGTGTAGCGTACATGGAGCGGCATGGTTGCTGACCAACCTGACCAATATGTAATGTTTCGGTCAGGTTAAGGTAGCCTTGGAGTGATTAGGCTGCTCCTGCCGTACAAATCTCATCAGGGACTTACGCAAGGAATAAAGAGATGCGCAGCAATCGTGCAATGGGCGTGGTGCTTCCGAACCTTCCGCGGAGGCGATTTGTGCAGGGCTTGGCAGCCGGAGGGGTGATCGCCGGCCTGGGTTTAAGCGGGATGCCCGCGCGGGCGTCGCAACCCCAGGGCGCGGCCTTTGGCACTGCGCCCGTGCTGCGAGGCACGGAGTTCGATCTGGTGATCGCCGAGACCCCGGTGAACTTCACCGGCAAGCCAGGCATGGCCACCACCATCAATGGCATGCTGCCCGGCCCGACGTTGCGTTGGCGTGAAGGTGACACGGTCACCATCCGGGTAACCAACCGCCTGCCGGAGCCCACGTCAATTCACTGGCACGGCATCATTCTGCCGTTCCAGATGGACGGCGTGCCCGGGATCAGCTTTTCTGGGATCGCTCCGGGCGAAACATTCACGTATCGCTTCAAGGTACAGCAGAGCGGCAGTTACTGGTACCACTCGCACTCCGGCTTCCAGGAAATGACTGGGCTGTATGGGGGCATCGTTATCGACCCCGCGGGCGAGGACCGCGTGCGGGCCGATCGCGATTACACCGTCTTGCTCTCCGACTGGACGGACGAGGATCCGATGCGCGTCCTAACCAAGCTCAAGATCCAGGGCGACTACTACAACTATAACCAGCCGACCGTGGTCGATTTCTTTCGCGACGTCTCGCGTGAGGGATGGACCTCTGCCATGGACAAGCGACGGATGTGGAACCAGATGCGGATGAATCCGACCGATCTGGCGGATCTCTCCAGCGCAACGCTGACCTACCTCATGAATGGCGTGACGCCAGCGGGGAATTGGACCGGCCTATTTTCTCCGGGCCAGACGGTACGGCTGCGCTTCATCAATGGGGCCGGCAACACGTTCTATGACGTTCGCATTCCGGGCCTGAAAATGAAGGTGGTGCAGGTCGACGGACAGGATATCGAGCCGGTGTCGGTCGATGAGTTCCGCTTCGGCCCTGGCGAGACCTGCGACGTAGTGGTCGCTCCAACGGACGAGGCCCACACAGTGTTTGCCCAGACGATGGACCGGACCGGGTACGCCCGCGGCACTCTCGCCGTGCGTCCGGGTGTGCAAGCCCCTGTGCCAGCTGTCGACAAGGCCGAATGGCTGACGATGGCGGATATGATGGGTGACATGGGTGACATGTCTGGGATGTCTGGG
>NZ_JFZG01000017.1 GCF_000607165.1 Ralstonia pickettii
ATGGACCAGGGCTCAATGCAGGGTATGGACCAGGGCTCAATGCAGGGTATGGACCAGGGCTCAATGCAGGGTATGGATCAGGGCTCAATGCAGGGTATGGATCATGGTTCGATGCAAATGCAAGGCGGCTCACCGCCTCCTGATGCGCGGGATCCGAATGCATACTCGGGTGGATATCAGTTGGGTGTCGGAAAGTTCGCGCTGGGCAATACCCGCCAGCTCATGATGGCCGATGAGCACAATTTTGGATCGTTCTTGATTGATCGCCTGGAGTGGGTACGCGGCCCCAACTCCAACGCCGCTTCTTACGAAGCGCAAGCGTGGTACGGAAGCACTTACGACAAGGTCGTGCTGAAGGCGGAAGGCGATGTGAAAAAAGGTCGACTCGAGGAGGCGCGTACCGAGTTGCTATGGGGGCATGCGATCACGACGTTCTGGGACACCCAGCTTGGGATTCGCAATGACGTTGGCTCGGGGCGTCCAGCGCGGAACTGGGCGGCTTTCGGTGTGCAAGGTCTGGCGCCATACTGGTTCAACATCCAGGCCACTGCATACGTTGGTAACAGTGGTCGTACCGCCCTGCGGTTGTCCACGGAGTATGAGTTGCTGCTGACTCAGCGCCTTATCCTACAACCGCGCGTGGAGGCGAACCTCTACGGAAAGAATGATCCGGCTTTGGAGATCGGCAGCGGCCTGTCCAGCGCTAGCGTCGGATTGCGTTTGCGTTACGAGTTCAGTCGGCAATTCGCGCCTTACATCGGCGTCGAGCGGTATCAGACTTTTGGCAACACCGCCAACATGATTCGGGCAGATGGCGGCCGAAGCGGTGAGACCCGATTTGTGGCAGGCCTGCGTGTTTGGTACTAGCCATTCTCTATTTACACCACCAGGAGGTATTGACATGTTGACCCCTCGTTACATCGCAAGCATCGCTGTCGCGGCATCGGCCATTTTCGCCAGCACGGCCGCATTCGCGCATCCTAAGCTGCTGTCTTCGACGCCTGCTGACAAAGCGGAAGTCGCCGCGCCGGCAAAGATCGAGCTTAAGTTCTCGGAAAATCTCTCGACGCAATTCTCGGGGGCTAATCTCGTTATGACGGAGATGCCTGGCATGTCCAGTCACGACGCCATGAAAGTCGCCGCGAAGGTCGCCGCCGACGATGACCCCAAGACGATGGTCATCACGCCCGCACAGCCGCTGATGACGGGAACCTACAAGGTCGAATGGCGTGCTGTCTCGTCGGATACGCACCCGATGACGGGAAACTTCTCGTTCAAGGTGAAGTAAAGTTATGGCAGACGACTGGCTCAATATCGCCCTGCGCTTTGCGCTGTACGTGGATCTGACGATCCTGTTTGGAGTCTCGCTGTTCGGTGCTTACGCCTTGCGCCCCGATCATCGGAGCTCAGCGATTGCGCGCCGGTATGTCTGCGCCATTGGCGTCGCCGCAGCTTCCGGTATTGTGCTGTCTCTCTGGAGTATCGTAGTGACGGCCAAAGCGATGACCGGAGCCGCCGAATACGCGGAGTTGAGCAGCCACGTCTTCGGCATGATGCTGAGTAGCACTGCGGTTGGCATTGGGTGGTTGGTTCGTATCGCAGCCCTGGCGGCTTGTTTAATCATCGTCATGTGTGTGCGTAGGATGCCAACTCTGCACTTTGATATCTTTGCTGTTCTGGGGGCGGTAGCGCTGGCAACAGTGGCCTGGGCAGGGCATGGCGCGATGCACGACGGTTCGCGTGGATACGTCCACATCACGGCCGACATCGCCCACTTGTTAGCCGCGGGTGCATGGGTTGGATCGCTGACAGCGTTTGTGTTGCTTGCGCGGGCGCAGCAGGCGGCTTCATTGGAGTCGGTGGAAATCCTCAACCACACGTCCAACGGCTTCGCCCGTCTTGGGACATTGATTGTCGCCACGCTGCTCGCAACGGGCGTCGTCAACTATCTGTTGATCGTGGGCCCAACAATCGACGGGTTGGCCACTTCGGCATACGGCGTCCTGTTGTTGGCCAAGTTGGCACTGTTTGGGCTTATGCTCGGGCTGGCGGCAGCCAACCGTTACCTGTTGAGTCCGCAACTTGAAATCGCAATGCGCAGCGGCGACCACGCTGGCGCAGTCATGACACTGCGCCGCAGCCTGCTCACGGAGGCCAGCCTCGCCGTCGTGATACTTGCTTTGGTTGCGTGGCTCGGGGTGCTTTCTCCGCCTGGGACCTAATTCCGTCATTTTCGTGTAGCCATTCAACGCTCCATGACAACGCCATTGAACTCGCAGTCTATATCCGCGTCTAGGCGATCTCTGATGGTCGGCCTGGCTCTCTTGCCTGCCATAGCTTTGGCGCAGAAGTCTGAGCCAAAGCCTACATTCCAAGTTTGGAAGACGCCGGGTTGTGGATGCTGCAAGGATTGGTTGTCCCACCTGCGGGACAACGGATTCGATGTAGTCACACACGACGTCGAAGACACCGTCGAGGCTCGACGCAAGACAGGCATTCCCGATCGCTACGCCTCGTGCCATACGGCAGCCGTGCAGGGCTATGCCGTGGAAGGCCATGTGCCTGCGCGCGAGATCAAGCGCCTATTGCGGGAACGCCCTAAGGCAATCGGGCTGGCGGTCCCCAGCATGCCCATCGGTGCGCCTGGCATGGACGGTCCGGCGTACGGTAATCGACGTATGCCGTACAACGTATTACTGATCGGTTTGGATGGGACATCCACTGTGTTCCAAGCGTACAGCTGAACGAATAGAAGACGTTGGCCGTGAAAACGATGGGTTCACCATGTATGTGGCCAACAAATCTGGCGATACACCGACGCAATCACTGGTTGGCTCACCAGGAGCGGTCATGAGGAACATGTCGGTGGCCGACCTGCCTGCCGATGTACTCGCGGCAATGGCTCTCGTCTTCGTCACATGGATTGTTCTCCTAGTGGGTTTCGCTTGGTACCTGCGCCGCAAACATGGCGTAAGACGGCACGCAGACGCGCGTGCCGCTATTCATGGCCGCCGTAGTAAGAAACCACGTCGACGCGCTTTGCGACGAAGCTCTGGGAACCCATGATCTGCCGCAGGTTCCAGGGTGCCTTGTGTCACGCACCGCTAGGAATTCGCCGTGTTTCTCGCCGCTGACTACAGCGTTCGAGCGATAGCTTCGATCGGCTTGATCCCCACGCCAAAACGCGCAATGCTATCTCGGTGTTCGGTGAGACTGGTATAGGGAACATAGCGAATGCCTAGTTCTGCAACCCTGCGGAAAGCGGGACGTGCGAGTTGGGCGCGCACGTCCGCCTCTCTGGCATCTGGAGCCACCAGGAATAGGTGTTTCCTTGTCGCTTGATCTGTGCCCAAAGCCAGATCTAGCAGTCGTACGATGCCCGAGTAGATGG
>NZ_JFZG01000018.1 GCF_000607165.1 Ralstonia pickettii
TAAGCACCCGGTGAACCCGTCTTGAAGGGGACCCGCGTAGCAAGGAGCATCGTGTCCATCTAGTTCTAGGTGGACACGTGGACACTATCGAAGAGAGCGCGCCAATACGGCGCCGACGTCGGCATAGCGCCGAGTTCAAGGCCAAGGCAGTGCAGGAGTGCATGCAGCCGGGTGTTTCGATCGCGGCGATAGCCCTGCACCATCGCCTCAATGCGAATCTGCTGCGGCGCTGGGTCGCCGAGCAGGAAGCAAAGAATGGCGCGCCTGAGGACCGCGAGTTGATGAGGGTGCCGCAAGGCGAGTTCATCCCGTTGCGGATCGGCGAGCCGACCACTGCCGTGCCGGACATCCAGATCGAAGTCCGCCGTGGCGCGACGACGATCAGTCTTCGCTGGCCGGGATCGGCCGCAGCGCAGTGCGCCCAGTGGCTGCAAGGGTGGTTGCGTTGATTCGGGTGGACGCGATCTGGTTGGCCGTGGAGCCGCTGGACATGCGCGCCGGTACCGAAACGATCCTCGCGCGGGTCGTCAAGGTGTTCGGCGCGGCACGCCCCCACCACGCCTACCTGTTTGCCAATAAGAGTTCGACGCGCATGAAGGTGCTGGTCTACGACGGCTTCGGCATCTGGCTGGCCGCGCGGCGCCTCAACAAGGGGCGCTTCATCTGGACGAACGGCGACCAGGCGATCGCCACGGCGCTCAATCCCGAGCAATTGCGTGCGCTGGTGACGGGGCTGCCTTGGCAGACGCTCACCCACGACCACGCGATCACGGTCGTGTAATACCCCCAAAGCCGTAAACTGGCTTCCTTCCAGAGGACTTGGGGTTCTGGCAGACTCGCCGCATGAACCTACCCACCAACCTCGATGCCCTGAGCCCGGACGAACTGCGCACACTGGCTGCGCAGTTGATGGCCCAGGTCGGCGAGAAGGACCGGGAGTTGCGGTACCGGCAAGCCAAGATCGACCAGCTCACACACGAGCTGGCCATCCACAAGCGCTGGAAGTTCGGCAAGCGCAGCGAGCAACTGACATCTGAACAGGCGAGTCTGCTGGACGAAGCCATTGACGCAGACCTCGAGGCGATTGAGACCGAACTGGAAGCGCTCCTGCCGTCGTCCAAATCTGAAGCCAAGAGCAAGCCCAAGCGCCAGGCATTGCCGCCGCAGTTGCCGCGCACCGACATCCACCACGAGCCGGACGCAGAGACCTGCACCTGTGGGTGTGCGCTCAAGCGCATTGGCGAAGACATCAGCGAGAAGCTGGACTACACGCCGGGCACGTTCACCGTGGAGCGTCACATCCGCGGCAAATGGGTGTGCGATCAGTGTGAGACGCTGGTGCAGACGCCGGTGCCACCCCACGTCATCGACAAAGGCATCCCGACGGCCGGACTGCTGGCACATACGCTGGTGTCCAAGTTCGGCGACCACCTTCCCCTGTATCGGCAGGAGCGCATCTATGCGCGCGCCGGTCTGGCCATCCCGCAATCGACACTGGGCGCGTGGGTGGGCATCTGTGGCGTGCGTCTGCAACCGCTGGTGGACGCCCTGCAAGAAGAGGTTCTGAG
>NZ_JFZG01000019.1 GCF_000607165.1 Ralstonia pickettii
CGAGTTGATGATAAAAATTCTTCGACGAGTTGTTGACAGCGACGAAAAAGCTCTGCATAATCTCGTTTCTCTGCTGCAGACAATGCAGCGACGCGGTGAACAAAGTTGATCGCGAAGTTCTTTAACAAGCAAACAGCCGATAAGTGTGGGCGCTTAATACTGGATGCGGCGGATTTCGATCCGCTAGCTAACAAGTAATGAAGTGCTCGCACAGAAGTAAGGTTTGAACGAAAGTTCAAGTCAGATTCTGAGAGTGAGCGACCGCTCGTAAAGAGCGAAAAACAGCAGATTAAACTGAAGAGTTTGATCCTGGCTCAGATTGAACGCTGGCGGCATGCCTTACACATGCAAGTCGAACGGCAGCATGATCTAGCTTGCTAGATTGATGGCGAGTGGCGAACGGGTGAGTAATACATCGGAACGTGCCCTGTAGTGGGGGATAACTAGTCGAAAGATTAGCTAATACCGCATACGACCTGAGGGTGAAAGTGGGGGACCGCAAGGCCTCATGCTATAGGAGCGGCCGATGTCTGATTAGCTAGTTGGTGGGGTAAAGGCCCACCAAGGCGACGATCAGTAGCTGGTCTGAGAGGACGATCAGCCACACTGGGACTGAGACACGGCCCAGACTCCTACGGGAGGCAGCAGTGGGGAATTTTGGACAATGGGCGAAAGCCTGATCCAGCAATGCCGCGTGTGTGAAGAAGGCCTTCGGGTTGTAAAGCACTTTTGTCCGGAAAGAAATGGCTCTGGTTAATACCTGGGGTCGATGACGGTACCGGAAGAATAAGGACCGGCTAACTACGTGCCAGCAGCCGCGGTAATACGTAGGGTCCAAGCGTTAATCGGAATTACTGGGCGTAAAGCGTGCGCAGGCGGTTGTGCAAGACCGATGTGAAATCCCCGAGCTTAACTTGGGAATTGCATTGGTGACTGCACGGCTAGAGTGTGTCAGAGGGGGGTAGAATTCCACGTGTAGCAGTGAAATGCGTAGAGATGTGGAGGAATACCGATGGCGAAGGCAGCCCCCTGGGATAACACTGACGCTCATGCACGAAAGCGTGGGGAGCAAACAGGATTAGATACCCTGGTAGTCCACGCCCTAAACGATGTCAACTAGTTGTTGGGGATTCATTTCCTTAGTAACGTAGCTAACGCGTGAAGTTGACCGCCTGGGGAGTACGGTCGCAAGATTAAAACTCAAAGGAATTGACGGGGACCCGCACAAGCGGTGGATGATGTGGATTAATTCGATGCAACGCGAAAAACCTTACCTACCCTTGACATGCCACTAACGAAGCAGAGATGCATTAGGTGCTCGAAAGAGAAAGTGGACACAGGTGCTGCATGGCTGTCGTCAGCTCGTGTCGTGAGATGTTGGGTTAAGTCCCGCAACGAGCGCAACCCTTGTCTCTAGTTGCTACGAAAGGGCACTCTAGAGAGACTGCCGGTGACAAACCGGAGGAAGGTGGGGATGACGTCAAGTCCTCATGGCCCTTATGGGTAGGGCTTCACACGTCATACAATGGTGCATACAGAGGGTTGCCAAGCCGCGAGGTGGAGCTAATCCCAGAAAATGCATCGTAGTCCGGATCGTAGTCTGCAACTCGACTACGTGAAGCTGGAATCGCTAGTAATCGCGGATCAGCATGCCGCGGTGAATACGTTCCCGGGTCTTGTACACACCGCCCGTCACACCATGGGAGTGGGCTTTACCAGAAGTAGTTAGCCTAACCGCAAGGAGGGCGATTACCACGGTAGGGTTCATGACTGGGGTGAAGTCGTAACAAGGTAGCCGTATCGGAAGGTGCGGCTGGATCACCTCCTTTAAGAGCGTGCATCCGACGTTAGGCGTCCACACTTATCGGTTTGTTTGATGTTACAGCCAAGGGTCTGTAGCTCAGGTGGTTAGAGCACCGTCTTGATAAGGCGGGGGTCGTAGGTTCAAGTCCTACCAGACCCACCAAGTTACGGACGGTGGAAGTTGTTCTCTGCCGTGACTGGGGGATTAGCTCAGCTGGGAGAGCACCTGCTTTGCAAGCAGGGGGTCGTCGGTTCGATCCCGTCATCCTCCACCAATACCTTTTGGTTGCCAAACGCAAGCATCGACAGAGAAGTCGATGAATGCGGTGTTTGCGTTTGGCTTAGCCAAGACGAGTGATAACTCGGCTGTTCTTTAACAATATGGAATGTAGTAAAGGTGTCGCGGTGCGTTGATGAGACGCACATTCAAAACGCGACACTGGGTTGTGATTGTATCAACCAGTATTACCAGAGCAATCGAAAGATTGTCTTGGAATACGGCACAACGCGAGAACTCAGCCTATAGCGAGACATACTCGTTATAGGGTCAAGCGAATAAGTGCATGTGGTGGATGCCTTGGCGATTACAGGCGATGAAGGACGTAGTAGCCTGCGAAAAGCTGCGGGGAGCTGGCAAACAAGCTTTGATCCGCAGATATCCGAATGGGGAAACCCGGCCCGAATGGGTCATCCCTTGCTGAATACATAGGCAAGGGAAGCGAACGCAGTGAACTGAAACATCTAAGTAGCTGCAGGAACAGAAATCAACCGAGATTCCCAAAGTAGTGGCGAGCGAAATGGGATCAGCCTTGTACTCTTTAGCAGTATTGTTAGCAAAGCGGAATGGAAAGTCCGGCCATAGTGGGTGATAGCCCCGTATGCGAAAACAGTATTGTGGAACTAGGTGTACGACAAGTAGGGCGGGACACGTGAAATCCTGTCTGAAGATGGGGGGACCATCCTCCAAGGCTAAATACTCGTAATCGACCGATAGTGAACCAGTACCGTGAGGGAAAGGCGAAAAGAACCCCGGGAGGGGAGTGAAATAGATCCTGAAACCGCATGCATACAAACAGTCGGAGCCTGGAAACGGGTGACGGCGTACCTTTTGTATAATGGGTCAGCGACTTACATTCAGTGGCAAGCTTAACCGATTAGGGAAGGCGTAGCGAAAGCGAGTCCGAATAGGGCGTTCAGTCGCTGGGTGTAGACCCGAAACCAAGTGATCTATCCATGGCCAGGTTGAAGGTGCGGTAACACGTACTGGAGGACCGAACCCACTAACGTTGAAAAGTTAGGGGATGAGCTGTGGATAGGGGTGAAAGGCTAAACAAACTTGGAAATAGCTGGTTCTCTCCGAAAACTATTTAGGTAGTGCCTCGTGTCTCACCTTCGGGGGTAGAGCACTGTCATGGTTGGGGGGTCTATTGCTGATTACCCCGCCATAGCAAACTCCGAATACCGAAGAGTGCAATCACGGGAGACAGACATCGGGTGCTAACGTCCGGTGTCAAGAGGGAAACAACCCAGACCGCCAGCTAAGGTCCCTAAATATTGCTAAGTGGGAAACGAAGTGGGAAGGCTAAAACAGTCAGGAGGTTGGCTTAGAAGCAGCCACCCTTTAAAGAAAGCGTAATAGCTCACTGATCGAGTCGTCCTGCGCGGAAGATGTAACGGGGCTAAGCAATATACCGAAGCTGCGGATGCACGTAAGTGCATGGTAGGAGAGCGTTCTGTAAGCCTGTGAAGGTGTCTTGTAAAGGATGCTGGAGGTATCAGAAGTGCGAATGCTGACATGAGTAGCGATAAAGGGGGTGAAAGGCCCCCTCGCCGTAAGCCCAAGGTTTCCTACGCAACGTTCATCGGCGTAGGGTGAGTCGGCCCCTAAGGCGAGGCAGAGATGCGTAGCTGATGGGAAGCAGGTTAATATTCCTGCACCGTCGTATGATGCGATGGGGGGACGGATCGCGGAAGGTTGTCCGGGTGTTGGATGTCCCGGTCCCTACATTGGAGATGGCACTTAGGCAAATCCGGGTGCGTGATTCAAGGGTGTGGGGCGAGCGACTTTAGGTCGCGAAGCAATTGGAAGTGGTTCCAAGAAAAGCCTCTAAGCTTCAGTCATACGAGACCGTACCGCAAACCGACACAGGTGGGCGAGATGAGTATTCTAAGGCGCTTGAGAGAACTCGGGAGAAGGAACTCGGCAAATTGGTACCGTAACTTCGGGATAAGGTACGCCCTTGTAGTTTGACTGGCTCGCGCCAGAAGGACGAAGGGGTTGCAATAAAATGGTGGCTGCGACTGTTTAATAAAAACACAGCACTCTGCAAACACGAAAGTGGACGTATAGGGTGTGACGCCTGCCCGGTGCCGGAAGATTAAATGATGGGGTGCAAGCTCTTGATTGAAGTCCCGGTAAACGGCGGCCGTAACTATAACGGTCCTAAGGTAGCGAAATTCCTTGTCGGGTAAGTTCCGACCTGCACGAATGGCGTAACGATGGCCACACTGTCTCCTCCCGAGACTCAGCGAAGTTGAAGTGTTTGTGATGATGCAATCTCCCCGCGGCTAGACGGAAAGACCCCATGAACCTTTACTGTAGCTTTGCATTGGACTTTGAACCGATCTGTGTAGGATAGGTGGGAGGCTTTGAAACCGGGACGCTAGTTTCGGTGGAGCCGACCTTGAAATACCACCCTGGTTTGTTTGAGGTTCTAACCTTGGCCCGTGAATCCGGGTCGGGGACAGTGCATGGTAGGCAGTTTGACTGGGGCGGTCTCCTCCCAAAGTGTAACGGAGGAGTTCGAAGGTACGCTTGGTACGGTCGGACATCGTACCTAAAGTGCAATGGCAAAAGCGTGCTTAACTGCGAGACCGACAAGTCGAGCAGGTGCGAAAGCAGGACATAGTGATCCGGTGGTTCTGTATGGAAGGGCCATCGCTCAACGGATAAAAGGTACTCTGGGGATAACAGGCTGATACCGCCCAAGAGTTCATATCGACGGCGGTGTTTGGCACCTCGATGTCGGCTCATCTCATCCTGGGGCTGTAGCCGGTCC
Organism: Ralstonia pickettii; assembly: GCF_000607165.1. Classification (GTDB taxonomy): domain Bacteria; phylum Pseudomonadota; class Gammaproteobacteria; order Burkholderiales; family Burkholderiaceae; genus Ralstonia; species Ralstonia holmesii. The sequence continues at coordinate 4,863 of NZ_JFZG01000019.1, forward strand.
CAAGGGTATGGCTGTTCGCCATTTAAAGAGGTACGTGAGCTGGGTTTAAAACGTCGTGAGACAGTTTGGTCCCTATCTGCCGTGGGCGTTGGAATCTTGACGGGGGCTGCTCCTAGTACGAGAGGACCGGAGTGGACGTACCGCTGGTGTACCTGTTGTCTCGCCAGAGGCATCGCAGGGTAGCTATGTACGGAAGAGATAACCGCTGAAAGCATCTAAGCGGGAAACTTGCCTGAAGATGAGGATTCCCTGGAGACTTGATCTCCCTGAAGGGTCGTTCGAGACCAGGACGTTGATAGGCTGGGTGTGGAAGCGCAGTAATGCGTTCAGCTAACCAGTACTAATTGCCCGTGCGGCTTGATCCTATAACCGGTATGTTTCCGGCTGGGTCCGCCTTGTGCCTGATACACACAACTCACAACCCAAAATCTACATTCCCATATTGGTCCCGTTGACCTCGTCAACGTGACGACAAGTCATAGCCTGGTGACCATAGCGAGTCGGTACCACCCCTTCCCATCCCGAACAGGACCGTGAAACGACTCCGCGCCGATGATAGTGCGGATTCCCGTGTGAAAGTAGGTCATCGCCAGGCTCTCCCATACAACACCCCAGCTCTACCTTAGAGCTGGGGTGTTTGCCTTTGCGCGGCC
>NZ_JFZG01000020.1 GCF_000607165.1 Ralstonia pickettii
CCGCCAACCACTCCTGAATTTCCAGCCAATCGCCAACCACACAATCGACCGCAAACCCGCCCCACTCCTGCTTCTCCACCACCCAACTCCACCGCCTCAACCTGCGTTTCGGCGCTGTGTTTTGCAGCGAGGGGCGAACTATAGGCGGGTTCTTGGAGGTTGGCAACACCTTTGTCGTTACGGGTTGATGACGAGTTCGTGAAGAATCGCCGCCAGCCCCGTCTGCGCCTAGGATTGCGGCCGCAAAGCACGCGCAAACGAGGCCGCGAATACTCGAGGTTGTTACTCGGGTATTCCCGAGATCACTCCGCTAAGCACTGCTTATTGGTGCTTGAACGCCGGTGCGCGCTTCTCGACGAAGGCGCGCATGCCCTCTTTCTGGTCTTCCGTGGCGAATGTGGAGTGGAACAGGCGGCGCTCAAGATGTACGCCTTCGCTGAGCGAGGTCTCGTAGGCCGCGTTGATCGACTCTTTGATCATCATGACCGTGGGCAGCGAGAACCCGGCAATGGTTTCTGCGGCTTGGATGGCTTCGTCGAGCAGCTTGTCTGCGGGGATGACGCGGGAGACCAAGCCGGCGCGCTCAGCTTCTTCAGCGCCCATCATGCGGGCGGTCAAGCAAAGATCCATGGCCTTGGCCTTGGAGACGGCGCGCGGCAGGCGCTGCGTGCCGCCGGCGCCGGGCATGGTGCCGAGCTTGATTTCTGGCTGGCCGAACTTGGCGGTGTCGGCGGCAAGGATGATGTCGCACATCATGGCCAGTTCACAGCCGCCGCCCAGCGCGTAGCCGGCCACTGCGGCAATCACCGGCTTGCGGATGCGGCGGATGGTTTCCCAGTTGCGCGTGATGTATTCGTTCTTATAGACCGTGGCGAAGTCGTATTCAGCCATGGCGCCAATATCCGCGCCCGCGGCGAACGCCTTTTCACTGCCGGTGATGACGATGGCACCGATGTTGGCATCGGCATCGAAGGTGAGCAGCGCGGCGCCAAGCTCATCCATGAGCGCATCGTTGAGGGCATTGAGCGCCTTCGGACGATTGAGCGTAATAAGACCGACGCGACCGCGCGTTTCAACCAGAATGTTTTCGTAGGACATGGAAGCTCCAGTTGGAATGGATGTAATATTAGCCGACCAACCGGTCGGTTAATCAATGAACCGATGACCGAGGAGGAGACAAGATGACTAGCCCGACCATGCTGCTTGACTGGCATGAACGCGTGGCAACCATCACGCTAAACCGGCCCGATCAGCTCAACAGCTTCACGGCCGGCATGCACCAGGAACTGCGCGACGCGCTGGACAAGGTGGAGCGCCAGCGGGCCCGCGCGCTGATCCTGACCGGAGCGGGGCGCGGTTTCTGCGCGGGGCAGGATCTCTCCGAACTCAATTTCACGCCCGGTCAGATGACCGACCTGGGTCAGCTCATCGACGAACAATTCAACCCGCTGGTGCGCCGACTGCGTGCCATGCCCCTGCCAGTGATTGCCGCTGTGAACGGCGTGGCCGCGGGCGCGGGCGCGAATCTGGCGCTGGCCTGCGACATCGTGATGGCTGCCGAGAATGCGTGCTTCCTGCAGGCCTTCGTGAAAATCGGGCTGTTGCCGGATTCGGGCGGGACGTGGTTCCTGCCGCAACGCATCGGTGTGGCGCGGGCGATGGGGCTGGCGATGCTTGGCGAGAAGCTGGACGCAAAGACAGCGCTCGCCTGGGGCCTGATCTGGGGCGTTTATCACGATGCCAAGATCCTGATGACCGAAGTGAATTGCATGGCCGACCACTTGGCCAAGCAGCCGACGCGAGCGCTGGCCGCCATCAAGCGTGCGATGCATGCGGCGCCCACCCAGTCGCTCGACGCCCAGTTGGATCTGGAACGCGACCTGCAGCGCGAACTCGGCAACTCTCATGATTACGCTGAGGGCGTCGACGCATTCCTCAACAAGCGCGTGGCGCATTTCACCGGCGAATAGAGGAATCTGCATGACCGAGACCACCCTCCACGATGCGCAGGCCCTGGCCGAGGCCGCCTGCAAGAGCATGTTTGACGCCGATGCCTGCACCCGCTGGCTTGGCATGCACGTGGAGGCGGTCGGGCCCGGCTATGCCCGCTTATCCATGACCGTGCGGCCGGAATTCCTGAATGGCCATCGCACGTGTCATGGCGGACTGATCTTCACGCTGGCCGATTCTGCCTTCGCGTTTGCCTGCAACAGCCACAATCACAACACGGTGGCGGCTGGGTGCAGCGTCGAATTTCTGCGGCCGGCGCATGGCGGCGATGTGCTCGTCGCCGAGGCAACCGAGCAGGTTTTGTCCGGCCGGCATGGCGTGTACGACGTTCGTGTCTCCAACCAAGCCGGTGAGGTGGTCGCCATGTTTCGCGGCAAGTCCGCACAGATTCGCGGCCACGTCATTCCCGTCTCCGACAGCAGCGAGGCCTAGCCGCACCATCGTTATAAAGATCCGAGATCGCGCCACCACAAGAGGACGCCGCACGACGGCATCCCGAGGAGACCCGCATGCGCCCCCGCTCGACCGACCTGCCGCTCGATCCAATCGAGACCGCCAGCCGTGACGCCATCCAGGCGTTGCAGCTTGAACGCCTGAAGCGCAGCTTGGCGCACGCGTATGAGAACGTGCCGGCCTACCGGGCCAAATTCGACGCGGCGGGCGTGCATCCGTCGGATTTGCGGTCGCTTGCCGATCTGGCGAGGTTTCCATTCACGACCAAGGCGGATTTGCGCGACAACTATCCGTTCGGCATGTTTGCGGTGCCACAGGATCGGATTGCGCGTATCCACGCGTCGTCGGGCACGACGGGCAAACCCACGGTCGTCGGCTACACGCTGGCGGATATCGATACGTGGGCCGGGTTGGTGGCGCGCTCGATTCGGGCGGCGGGAGCACGGCGCGGCGACAAGGTCCACGTGAGCTACGGCTACGGGCTTTTCACCGGCGGCTTAGGCGCGCATTACGGCGTGGAGCGCGCTGGGCTGACGGCCATCCCATTCGGTGGGGGGCAGACCGAGCGGCAAGTGCAGTTGATCGTCGATTTTCAGCCGCAGATCATCATGGTCACGCCCAGCTACATGCTGGCAATTGCCGACGAGTTCGAGCGGCAAGGCATGGACCCTGCCGCGTCGAGCCTGCAGATCGGCATCTTCGGGGCCGAACCGTGGACGCCCGAGATGCGCAGCGCCATCGAAGCGCGCATGGGGCTTTCAGCGGTCGATATCTACGGCCTGTCAGAGGTGATGGGGCCAGGCGTGGCCAGCGAATGCGCCGAGACCAAGGACGGCCCAACCATCTGGGAAGACCACTTTTATCCGGAGATCATCGATCCGGACACCGGCGAGGTGCTGCCCGACGGCGAGTTCGGCGAACTGGTGTTCACCTCGCTGACCAAGGAAGCGATGCCCGTGGTGCGCTATCGCACCCGCGATCTGACGCGTCTATTGCCGGGCACGGCGCGTCCGAGCTTCCGTCGCATGGAGAAAATCACCGGCCGCTGCGACGACATGATGATCGTGCGCGGCGTGAACGTGTTCCCCTCGCAGATCGAGGAATTAATCCTGAAGCACGCGGCGCTGTCCCCGCACTATCAATGCGTGCTCGGCAAGGAAGGACCGCTGGATACGCTGACGGTGCGGATCGAGGCGGCGCTGGGTGCGCCGGCTGACGCAGCCCAATCGGCGGGCCGCCAACTGGCGCACGACATCAAATCGTTGATTGGCGTGACAGCGGCGATCGAGACGTTGGCCAGCGGCGGGATCGAGCGCTCGGTCGGCAAGGCGCGCCGCGTGGTGGACTTGCGACGGGGTTAGTCCCTCTCTTTAGCGGGCGGCGACGCCGACGCTGCCACCCTTCGGCACGAGCACCCAAAGGCGGCCCGCCTGCTTCATGCGCCCGGCCAAGTCGCCCGCGGCATCGCCATGGCCGAAGTAGTAATCGGCACGGACGGCGCCGCGAATGGCTGAGCCCACGTCCTGCGCAAAAACGAGTTTCTGGATGGGATCGGTCGACAGCGGCTTGGTGGTCGACAGGAACACCGGGGAGCCCAGCGGAATGTAAGTCGGATCTACTGCAATCGAACGCTCGTCCGTGAGTGGCACGCCGAGCTTGCCGATCGGGCCGCCCGTGTTGCCCGGCGTCTCTGCAAAGAACACGTAGCGCGGGTTGATGTTGAGCATCTCCTCGACGCGGCCCGGATTGGCGCGTGCCCAGGCCTTGATTCCCTGCATGGTCGCCTGCACCGGTGTGATTTCACCCATGTCGAGCAGCCAACGCGCGAACGAGCGGAACGGCTGGTTGTTGGTCCCGCCCACGCCAAGGCGCATGATGCCGCCCTCTTCCAACTGAACCTGGCCCGAACCCTGGATCTGCAGGAACGCTGCTTCGACCGGGTCGTCCACCCAGACAATCTCTTGGCCCTGGAGCGCCGGACTGCGGATCAATTGCGCGCGGGCCGGCAGGGTCTTGCCGCGCCACGCAGCGGGCATGCGGTACAGCGGCGTCTGATAGGCCCCGTGGCGGGTGCGCGAGCCGCGCAGCAGCGGTTCGTAGTAACCGGTGATGAGGCCACTGTCGGTGCCGTCGTCCTTCACGACCCGATACGGCGTGAAGTTGTCTTCAAAGAAAACGCGCATGGCAATCGGATCGCCGGCATCCACCATCAGGCCGGCCGTGCACACACGCGACCAATCGGCGCGACGCTTCATTGCCTGGCAGTTCGACTGCAGTGCGGGCCAGGCGGAGGCGAGGTCATCGACAGTCCAGCCGGACACATCAGCCCAGGTGGCGGGAGCCAGATGCCCGCCGAGCGTGCCGGTGGGCGCCTGCGGCGCTTCGACGCGCGGCGGCGGCCCGCTCGTGCAAGCTGCCAGCATTGCGGCGACCAGGGCCGCGGCCAGGGAACCCATCCGCGCAGCCCATCGGCGGTGCAGGGCGTTGCCGGCTCGTGTCAATGCGTCCAAGGTTGCTGCTGTCATGCGTGTTCCATCCTGTCCGGTGCGGCCCCGGGCTTGGCTACAATGCCTCGCACCCGAGCTTCCCGCCGTCGACCATGAGCGAATTCTTTGAAAACCATCCGATGATGCTGTTCGGCCTGGAGGCCGGCGTGGCGCTGTTCCTGCTGATCTTCATCGTGATCTGGACGATGTCGGGCGCCAAGAAGCATCCGCGCCCACTGCGTGCGCCGCCCGAACACCCGTCGCGCCATAGCGATGCCGCCAAGCCTTCGGAATCGACCGCCGCCGCCCCGAAAGATTCGCAAGCGGCCAAATCCGACGCGCCCTGATTCCCGATCAGTGCAGCATGCGCGGCATCACCAGCGCAAATTCGGGGATGGGCGCCTCGAAGCGGTGACCGTCTTCAGCCACGCAGAAGTATTCTCCGCGCATCGTGCCCACGGGTGTCTTGATGGTCGCCCAGCTCGTGTATTCGAAAGACTCGCCCGGCGGCAGCAGCGGCTGGTGGCCAACCACGCCCAGGCCGTTCACTTCCTGCACCTGCTCGTCGGCGTCGGTGATCACCCAGTGGCGGGAAATGAGCTGGCTCGGCACGTCACCGGTGTTGCGGATGGTGATGGTGTAGGCGAAGGCGTAGCTGCCCTGTTCCGGCTCGGATTGCTCCGGCAGATAGCGCGTCCGGACCTGGACGGTGAATTCGTAGCTCGGCATGTCGATCCACAATCAGAATTGGCGCCCATTGTGCGGCATGGCTGTGGCAGCGGCAAGGCGCTGGCAGACGGCCGATCCGGCTAAAATGGCGGCCTCCTTTGCGCATCTGCGCGCCTTATCCGTCTCCCATCATGTCCGCAGCCATCGATCCGTCCGGTTTCCGCATTGCCCCGTCCATCCTGTCCGCCGACTTCGCCCGCCTTGGCGAAGAAGTGCGCCGCGTGCTCGAATCGGGCGCCGACTGGATCCATTTCGACGTGATGGACAACCACTACGTGCCGAACCTGACCGTCGGGCCGCTGGTCTGCGAGGCAATTCGCCCGCACGCGCAAAAGGACGGCAAGCCGGTGCCGATCGACGTGCACCTGATGGTCAGCCCGGTCGATCGCATCATCCCGGACTTTGCCAAGGCCGGCGCTGACCTGATCACGTTTCACCCGGAAGCTTCGGAGCACATCGACCGTTCGCTGGCGCTGATCCGCGACAACGGCTGCAAGGCTGGCCTGGTCTTCAACCCGGCCACGCCGCTGCACTATCTGGATCATGTGATGGATCGCCTGGACATGGTGCTCATCATGTCGGTCAACCCGGGCTTTGGCGGCCAATCGTTCATTCCGGAAGCGCTGAACAAGCTGCGCACCGTTCGTCAGAAGCTCGACGCATACCAAGACAAGACCGGCCGCAAGATCCTGCTTGAGATTGACGGTGGCGTGAAGGCAGACAACATCGCCGAGATTGCCAAAGCCGGCGCCGACACCTTCGTCGCGGGTTCGGCGGTGTTCGGCAAGCCGGATGCAGATGGCGGCTACCGTGGCACCGTGGGTGCGCTGCGCCAAGCGCTGGCCCCCCTGGCATGACGACGGGCGTGCTACCCGCCGGCCCTGTTCGCGCTGTCATCATCGACCTGGACGGGACGATGGTGGACACCGCGGGCGACTTCCACGCCGCCATCAATGCGATGTTGGAGGCGCTTGGCGCCACGCCGGACATGCCGACCGAGGAAGTCGTCGGCTACGTCGGCAAGGGCTCGGAAAACCTCGTGCGGCGCGTGCTCGATGCGCGCTTGCCACCGGCTCAGGCCAACAGCCGCTTTGCGGAAGGGCTAGAGGCGTACCAGCGCGCCTACATCGCCATCAATGGTCAACACGTGAACGTCTATGAAGGCGTGCGCGAAGGGCTGGCTGCACTGCGCGACATGGGCATCGCTCTCGCGTGCGTGACGAACAAGCCACACGATTTCACGCAGCCGCTTCTGGCGCAGCTCGGTCTGAACACGTATTTCGACCTCGTCTACCCGGGTGACGCCTTCCAGTATCGCAAGCCCGATCCGTACCCCATGCTGCGGGTGGCGGAGGCGTTTGGCGTGACCCCGACTGAAATCGTGGCCATTGGTGACTCGGAAAACGACGCTCGCGCGGCCCGCGCGGCCGGCATGCGCGTGCTGGCGGTGCCGTATGGCTACAACCACGGCCAGCCTATACAGCACGCAGGAGCCGATGCTATAGTCGACACACTTTTTGCGGCAGCTGAGTTGATCCGGCCCTATGCAGAGCCACACAACACCGTCTCTGCCGCTTCAAACTGACGATCCATGTTCCTGAATCGCAAACGCGTCGACGCTGGTGGTGACCGGGGGGCCTGGCCCTGGCGGCCCTGGCACGCCCTCGTCCGGGCGTAAGCGTTTGCACGGCTGCTGATCGTTCTTCCTCGGTTTCGGCACTCTGGCGCGTCACGAGCGCGCCGCCCAAACCACCCTCGCATCTCCTGCCCCAAACGCTGACCGCCCGCCGGTCTTCCGCTGGCCCGCTTTCGGCTGCGGACGACCCTTGCGGGATCGCACGGTCGCTTTTACGACGTTCGCGCGTTCCCATCCCTGATGTTCTGCTAACGTTCCGACGGCATCATTGACGCTCTTGCGTTTGCCGTGGAGCGAACGCATGCCGGTGGGCGCGCAACCGCCCGCCTGGCGAATCGACCTGACCGCTCATGACCGAACTCGAATTCAAATCGCTGGCCGACCAGGGCTACAACCGCATTCCGCTGATTGCCGAGGCTCTGGCCGACCTGGAGACGCCGCTGTCGCTGTATCTGAAGCTGGCGCAATCACACGACCGCGGTACGCATACGTTCCTGCTGGAATCGGTGGTGGGCGGCGAGCGCTTTGGGCGTTACTCCTTCATCGGCCTGCACGCGCACACGCTGCTGCGCGTCAAGGGCAACCACACCGAGGTGGTGACCGACGGCAAGGTGGTGGAAACGCACGACGGCAATCCGCTGGACTTCATCGCCGCGTTCGAGCGCCGCCAGAAAGTGGCGCTGCGCCCGGGCCTACCCCGCTTCTGCGGCGGCCTGGCTGGTTATTTCGGCTACGACGCCGTGCGCTTCATCGAGCCACGCCTGGCCGAAACCGCTCCGCCCGATGATCTGCAATTGCCCGACATCCAGCTCATGCTGTGCGAAGAGCTGGCCGTGATCGACAACCTGTCGGGCAAGCTCTACCTGATTGTCTACGCCGATCCGTCCAAGCCCGAGGCCTATTCACGCGCCAAGCAGCGCCTGCGCGCGTTGCGCACGAAGCTGCACCAGCCGGTGGATGTGCCGGTGACGTCGCCGTCGGTGCGCACCGACACCATCCGCGAGTTCGACAAGGCCGACTACATCACCGCCGTGCTCAAGGCCAAGGAATACATCGCCGCCGGCGACATGATGCAGGTGCAGATCGGCCAACGCCTGGTCAAGCCGTTCCGCGACGCACCGCTGTCGCTGTACCGCGCGCTGCGCTCGCTGAACCCGTCGCCATACATGTACTTCTACAACTTCGGCGACATGCAGATCGTCGGGGCATCGCCGGAAATTCTGGTGCGCCAGGAAGAACGTCGTGTGCCGGCTGCTGAAAACAACGGCAACGGCGCCGACGAATCCGCCCGCATCGTCACGATCCGCCCGCTGGCCGGCACGCGCCCGCGCGGCAGCACGCCCGAGCGCGATGCGGAACTCGCCACCGAGCTCCTCAACGACCCGAAGGAAATCGCCGAGCACGTCATGCTGATCGACCTGGCGCGCAACGACATCGGCCGCATTGCCGAAATCGGCTCCGTCAAGGTGACGGACCAGATGGTCATCGAGAAGTATTCGCACGTGCAGCACATCGTCAGTTCCGTCGAGGGCCGCCTGAAGCCCGGCATGACCAACATGGACGTGCTGCGCGCGACCTTCCCGGCCGGCACGCTCTCGGGTGCACCCAAAGTGCGGGCGATGGAGATCATCGACGAGCTGGAGCCGGTCAAGCGCGGCATCTACGGCGGCGCGGTGGGCTATCTCTCGTTCTCGGGTGAGATGGATCTGGCTATCGCCATTCGCACCGGCATCATCAAGGACGGCAATCTCTACGTGCAGGCCGCCGCCGGCGTGGTGGCCGATTCGGACCCGGATGCCGAATGGAGGGAAACCGAACACAAGGCGCGCGCCGTGCTGCGTGCCGCCGAGCAAGTGCAAGACGGCCTCGACGCCGATTTCTGAGGTCAAGGAGAACACCATGCTGCTGATGCTCGACAACTACGACTCCTTTACCTACAACATCGTCCAGTACTTTGGCGAACTCGGCCAGGACGTGCGCACGTTCCGCAACGACGAGATCACGATCGAAGAGATCGAAAAGCTGAACCCCGAGCGCATCTGCCTGTCGCCCGGCCCGTGCACGCCGACGGAAGCCGGCATCCTGGTTCCAGCCCTCAAGCACTTTGCAGGGCGCGTGCCCATCCTGGGCGTATGCCTGGGGCACCAGGCCATCGCAGATGCGTTTGGCGGACGAGTCATCCGCGCACAGAAGGTGATGCACGGCAAGGTCAGCACCATCGAAAACACCGGCGTGGGCGTGTTCGCCAACCTACCGAGGCATTTCAAGGTGACGCGCTATCACTCGCTGGCGATCGAGCGCGAAACGCTGCCGGACTGCCTGGAAATCACCGCCTGGACGGAAGACGGTGAAATCATGGGCGTGCGCCACAAGACGCTGCCCGTCGAAGGTGTGCAATTCCACCCGGAATCGATCCTGTCTGAACACGGCCATGCACTGCTTGGCAATTTCCTGAAGGAACGCGTCTGATGCGCCGCGCGTGCGCGGTCGTGGCCGCATTGATGGCAAGCCTGCCGGCAATGGCCAGTACGCTGGAAGCCTGCCGCGCGGCCCAGTCTGAAGCCGGCGGCGTCGCTCAATGCGTGCAAGGCGCACGCAAGGCAGCGCTGGCCGAACTGGCGACCGCGGAATCCGCCCGCCGCAACGACCTGCGCGCACGCATGAACCTGCGCGGCGGCATTGATCGGGGCGCCGCCATGGCCTTTGACCGCTCCGTGCGCGCACACCAACTCTATCGACAGGCCGAATGCGACCTGGAACGCCGCTTGGCTCGCAACACGCCCGATGCCGACCTGGCCGAAGCCGCGTGCGAGGCCGACCTGTCGCGTGAGCGCATCGGCGCCTTGCGCGACGTCGCACAGCCGGCCACCCCGGCTGCGGCTCCGGCAGCGCCCAACTGAATACGGAACGATCATGTCCATCACCCCGCAAGAAGCGCTCGTTCGCTGTATCGAGCACCGCGAAATCTTCCACGACGAGATGCTGCATCTGATGCGGCTCATCATGCGCGGCGAGATGTCGCCAGTCATGGCGGCCGCCCTCACCATGGGGCTGCGCGTCAAAAAAGAGACCATCGGCGAAATCGCGGCCGCTGCCACCGTCATGCGCGAATTCGCCACCAAGGTCGATGTGCCCGCTGAGGTGTCCGATCACTTCGTCGACATCGTCGGCACGGGCGGCGACGGCGCCAACACTTTCAACATCTCGACCGCCTCGATGTTCGTGGCGGCGGCGGCTGGCGCACGCATCGCCAAGCATGGCGGGCGCGGCGTCAGCTCCAAGTCCGGCAGCGCCGATGTGCTCGAAGCGCTGGGCGTCAACATCATGCTCACGCCCGAGCAGGTGGCCGAATCGATCGAGACGGCAGGCATCGGTTTCATGTTTGCGCCCAATCACCACCCCGCGATGAAGAACGTCGCCCCCATCCGCAAGGAACTGGGCGTGCGCACGATCTTCAACATCCTCGGGCCTCTGACCAACCCGGCCGGCGCGCCGAACATCCTGATGGGCGTGTTCCACCCGGATTTGGTCGGCATTCAGGTGCGTGTGATGCAGCGCCTGGGCGCGAAACACGCCGTGGTCGTCTACGGCAAGGACGGCATGGACGAGGTATCGCTGGGTGCCGCCACGCTCGTCGGGGAACTCAAGGACGGCGTGGTGACCGAATACGAAATCCATCCCGAGGACTACGGCATGCAGATGGTCTCCAACCGCAGCCTGAAAGTGGCCGATGCGGAGGAGTCCAAAGCCATGCTGATCGACGCGCTGGAAAACAAGCCCGGCACCCCGCGCGAGATCGTCTCGCTCAACGCGGGTGCAGCGCTGTATGCGGCCAACATCGCAGGCTCGATCGGCGACGGCATGAAGCTGGCCCGCGAGGCGATCGCCTCGGGCGCAGCGCGTGCCAAGCTCGACGAGCTCGTGCGCGTCACCAACCAGTTCAAAGCCTGATATGTCCGACATCCTGCAGAAAATCCTGGCCGTGAAGGCCGAAGAAGTGGCCGCCGCGCGCAAGCACCGTGACCTCCCGAGTGTGCGCGCAGAGGCCGAGGCCAACCGCACGGACAGCGCCCTCGGCCCCCGCGGCTTTGCCAAGGCGATGCGCGAGAAGATCGCCGCCGGCCACGCCGCCGTCATCGCCGAGGTGAAAAAGGCGTCACCGTCCAAGGGCGTACTGCGCCCGGACTTCCAGCCCGCCGACATCGCCCGCAGCTATGCCGAGCACGGCGCCGCCTGCCTGTCGGTGCTGACCGACGAGCAATTCTTCCAGGGCCACGCCGACTATCTGCGCGAAGCCCGCGCCGCCTGCGCGCTGCCCGCACTGCGCAAGGACTTCCTGGTCGATCTGTACCAGGTGTACGAGGCGCGCTCGTGGGGCGCAGATTGCATCCTGCTGATCGTTGCTGCGCTGGATCAGGGCCTGATGGTCGAACTCGAAGCGTGCGCGCTCGAACTCGGCCTGGACGTGCTGGTGGAAGTGCACGACGGCCATGAGCTGGACCGCGCGCTGCGCCTGCAAACGCCGCTGGTGGGCGTGAACAACCGCAACCTGCGCACGTTCGAAACCTCGCTCGACACCACGCTCGACCTGCTCAAGCACATGCCGGACGATCGCATCGTCGTGACGGAATCCGGCATCCTCACGCCGGACGACGTGCGCAAGATGCGCGCCGCCGCCGTCAACGCGTTCCTCGTCGGCGAAGCCTTCATGCGCGCCGAAGACCCGGGCGCCGAACTCGCCCGCCTGTTTGCCTGATCGATGGCCCGCGAGATTGAACTGAAGCTGGCCGTATCGGCCGGCACGCACGACACCCTGGTCGGGTGGCTGGACGCCCATGCGCAGGCGGCCGGCTCGGTGGAATTGGGAAACGTCTACTACGACACGGCCGACCAGGCGCTGGCACGCAACCGTGCCGCGCTGCGCGTGCGCCGTCAGGGCAGCCAATGGCTGCAAACGCTGAAGACCGCAGCAGTGAGTACGTCCGGTTTGAGCGCCCGCCACGAATGGGAGGTGCCGCTACAGAACGATGCGCTGTCCGTCGATGCCTTCGTCGCCAACAACGCCGCTGAGGCTGCTGATTATGTTCGGCCACACGCGGCTGCGCTCGCCCCGCTGTTCCGCACCGATTTCACGCGCCGCCTGTGGCATGTGCGTGCCGAGGGCGGCGAGATCGAGATTGCACTGGACGCCGGCGCCATCCTCATCCCCGGCACGCAAGCACGCGAGCCGATCGACGAACTCGAACTGGAGTGGAAGCCGACAGCCGGCAGCGCGCTCAGCGAAGACGCAATTGCCGAGCGACTACGCGCCTGGACCGAGACGCTGCACGCCGCTGTGACCGGACTCATGCCGCTGGACATCAGCAAGGCGCAACGCGGCTACCAGTTGCGCGCAAAAACCATCGGAGGCCAAGCGTGACGCGACGCGCCGATCCGGCGCAAGCCGCCCTCTTCGACGAACCCGCAGCAGACACGACCGCCGTGAGTTTCACCCCGCTGGCCCAGCAGTTCGACGCCCTGCCCGCCGATTGGAAGGCGCTCCTCACGCCTTGCATCGCGCAGACCAACTGGCCAGAGTTGTGCGCCTTTGTTGATGGCGAGCGGGCGGCGGGCAAGCCGATTTTTCCGACGGATGTCTTCCGCGCGTTGCACCTGACATCGGTGGACGATGTGCGCGTCGTCATCCTCGGTCAGGATCCGTATCACGGCACGGGCACCGTCGATGGCCGCGAGATTCCGCAGGCGCATGGACTGGCGTTTTCGGTGCCGGCCGGCGTGCGCGTGCCGCCGAGCCTGCGCAACATCTACAAGGAAATCGAAGCGGAATTCGGCTGCAAGCTGCCGGGCACGTCCGGCAACCTGGAGGGCTGGGCACAGCAAGGCGTGCTGCTGCTGAACACGGTGCTGACCGTCGAGCAAGGCCAAGCTGCGAGCCACGCCAAGCGCGGCTGGGAACGCATCACCGATTGCCTGCTGGAGCAGCTCGCGCGCGTCGGCCACAAGCGCGTGTTCATGCTGTGGGGCAGCCACGCGCAAGCCAAGCGCGCGCTGCTGTCGGACGGGCATCTGGTACTGGAGGCGCCGCACCCGTCGCCGCTATCAGCGCATCGCGGGTTTCTGGGGTGCGGGCATTTCAAGACGGCCAATGATTGGCTAGCGGCGCAAGACCAGCCAGCAATTGATTGGTTGAAGCCGCAGGTGGGCTGAGGTTGCGGGCCGCCTAATCCCTCGACGCCCGCAGTGCCCGCCCCAGCGCTCCACAACGCAGCGCGATCTTGGCCGTGTCGGCCCGCAGCGCCTGCAGGCGCCGCTCCAGCAAGTGCATCGCCGATAGCGAATCCGATTCTGCTGCCGCATCAACCATGCGGGAACGGGCGGATTTATCGGCGAAATCCGCAGCGCCCAATTCTTGCGTATCGCGCGGACGCACGCCCCAACCGCCTTCATGCACAGCCTGGTCGAAACGCTCCTTGGCGCGCGCCAGGCTTTCGAGCGCGGCCTCTGCCGTTTGCTCGACCAGCGCGCGGGTGTCGGCCTCGTCCAGTTCCTGCGCGCGCTGACGCATCAAGATGCGCACCGCCGCCACATGGGCGGCCACCAGGTAGTTCTGAACGATGAAGCGGTTCAGGTTGTCGACGGCGCGGTGGCGGCTCTTGGGCTCGTCCAGCATGCGCGCAAAGGCTGAGATCAGCCCCGTGAGCGATTCCATGTACTGCTTGCGCTGCACACGATAGGCAAAGTCATCCTTGAGCGTGCCGAGCAGCAGCTCGCGCGCGGCCTCAATAAAGCGCCGGTTGGTGCGCAGCACGTCGTCCACCAGCTTGGGCAGGTTGCGATATTCCCAGGCTGGCAGCACATAGCTGAAGGCGGTGGCGATGGCGGCCCCGATCAGCGTATCGACCAGCCGTTCACCAATGGCGCCCTTGCTGCCCGGCAGCAGCAGGTTGATCTGGATAAGCACCTGCACGCACGCCGCAATGGCCGTGTAGCGGTAGCGCACGGTGACGAACGCCGCGCTGGCCGCTGTCGACAGGTACAGCACACCCATCAGGATCCACGTCGAATGGGTGAAGCGCAGAATCACGGCCGCGATCACGCAGCCGATGAGCGTGCCGAGCACACGATCGAAATTGCGCTGGCGCGTCATGCTAAACGTCGGCTTGAGGATCACGACAATGGTCAGCAACACCCAGTAGCCGTGCGACGCATAAGGCAGGTGGTCGGCAATCCACAACCCGGCGGCCACCGCCATCGAGATGCGCAGCGCAAAGCGCAACACCGGAGACCGCCACGTCAGTTCTTCCAGCACCAGCCGCAGTTCGTATTTCTGGCGTGTGAGGAACGGCGTCATGTCCGGGCGCAGCAGCACCTGCGACGGTTCGACCTGCGTGTCGGTGGCGGCATGCAACTGCGCCATCAGGCGGATCGCGCCGCGCACCGTGGCCACCGATTCCTCCAGCGCAGCGATGGCTTCGATGGGCACGCCATGGTGGTTTCGCTGTAGATCAAGCAGCGCAGCCTCGATGGCGGCCATCTCGTGGTCGTACGACATCGGCGTGGGCGATGGGCGATCACGCCCGACGGCATAGGCAACGCCTTCGATGTCCAGGCGCATGCGCTCGATCAGCTCGCGCAGCAGACGCAACACCTCGGCATCGGCCAGCCATTGGCGCAGCACGGTGTAATCGGTGTTGGACGACAGCAGGTACTCATAAATGTCGAGCATCCGCATGTGGATCTGCACGAGGCGCCCGTCGCTGGAGGTACGGTTATCGCGGAAGACAAAATCGCGTGCCACCTGCTGCTTGTCGGCCACCGAAATCTGCTGGCGAACGAGCGCATTGAACTGCTCGTCGAAATCCTTGGATGCGTCGTAAAAGCCGGCTTTGCATTCCACGTACACGGCCAGTTCGTACAGGCATTCGGCCAGCACCTGCTCTTTAATGCGCCGCCGCTGGCCCCATGCCACCGCCATCGCAAAGGCCATGTAGCCGATGGCGCCGAGGAAGAACTGCAGGGTGTGTTCCACCGCTTCGCGGAAAGCGAATTCTTCGGTAAAGGTGAGCGTCATGACGAACAGCGCCGCAAACTGCAGCGGCATCGTCTTGTTGCCGTACGCCACCATGAGCCCCGCCAGGAAGCTCACCACCACGATCACCACCGGCAGGATCGCGTACGGCGTCACCACCGCCACGAGAAAGGTGACGGCGGTCGTCAGCAGCACGCACGCCATCATCTCGTTGAACTTGTGCCGCAGCGGGCTGGGCAGATCCATGAGGCTCGTGCACAGCGCGCCGATCGACACCACCATCGCGCCCTGCAAGTCCATCACCAGCAGTGCGAGCAGCGTCAGGCCGATCACGCCCGTGGCAGTGCGGATGCCGCGCGAGACGTAATGGCTGTAAAGAAAGGTGCGTGGATCGTGGACGTAATCCATCGGATCAGGCGGCGTGCGTCAGGCCGACTTGCCGCGCGCCACCTTGCGCGCTGCCGCCCGCTTGCCCAGCCAGGCCGAGCGCAGCGGCGACGGCTCCGTTGCCAGCGCCAGCGTGAACTGTGGCGTTGCATCGGCGGCGAGCGTCACGTTCAGCGTCATCAGTTCGTCGCGGCGGAACACGTGTACCGGCACGGTATCGCCGGCGCGATGGCGCGTGAGCGTCTTGTCGAGCTGGCCCGCCGGCACACGCAGGCCGTCCACTGCAACGATCAGATCGCCGGCGGACAAACCACCGCGCTGCGCCGGGCTGCCGTCGAAGACCTGCTGCAGCTTGACGAAGCCGTTCTCGGCGACGGTCTTGACGCCCAGCGCGAGCGCCGTATCGGCGGCCTTGCGCGTGGCGCTCACGCCCATCGCCTTGAAGAGCGCGGGCAGCGGAGGGTCATCACGGCCTTCGCTCAACTGGCGCACCAGCGTGCGCAGGCGTACACCGGTGGTTTCTTCCATCAGGCTGATCAGTCCGGCTTCGGTCACGCCGCGCTGCGTGTGCCCGGCGGCATAGAAATCACGGCCGTACGTCACCCACAGGGCGCGCATTACGTCGTCGAGCGAACGTTCGCCGTGGGTCTGCGTGCGGATCGTCAAGTCCAGCGCCAGCGCCACCAGGGAGCCCTTGGTGTAGTAGCTGACGATGGCGTTGGGTGCGTTTTCGTCCTGGCGGTAGTACTTCGTCCACGCATCGAACGAGCTTTCTGCCACGCTCTGCTTCAGGCGGCCGCTGCCGCGCAGCACGCCGTTCCACGTCTTGCCGAGCATCTCCAGATACTGCGCTTCAGAGATCAGGCCCGAGCGCACCAGCATCAGGTCGTCGTAGTAGCTGGTGAACCCTTCAAACAGCCACAGCAGCGGTGTGTGGACCTCGCGGTCGAGCGCGTATGGCACGAAGGTGGCCGGCTTGATGCGCTTGACGTTCCAGGTGTGGAAATACTCGTGGCTGACAAGGCCAAGGAAGGTGCGATAGCCCTCGGTGGTCTCATCGCGGCCGGTCACGGGCAGGTCGTTGCGCGCGCACATCAATGCGGTGCTGGCGCGATGTTCCAGGCCGCCGTAGCCGTCGGTGGTAACCATCGTCATGAAGACGTAGCGGCGGTTGCTGTCGAGGAACGGCGCCGTAGCGGTGTGCGGCTCGAACAGGCGGATCTGCGCTTCGCAGATGCGCTTGAAGTCGCGGGCAATGCGTTCCAGATCGAGATTCGGCACGCGGCCGGTAAAGACGGCGTCGTGCTGCGCGCCGCAGGCCTCGAACGACACCAGCTCGAACGTGCCCATCTCGACCGGGTGGTCGATCAGTTCGTCGTAGTCCGCCGCTTCGTACCAGCCGAAGCCGTAGCGCTTGGCGCCAGCCTTGCCCTGGACGCGGCCAGTGGCCTCGCGCAGCGCGGTGGCCACGCGCCAGCCCCGGTAGGCGTCTCCGGCGGGCGGCTGGATATCGACCAGGCAACGCTGGTCATCCGCGCCTTCCACACGCAGGAATACCGACGTGCCGTTGAAGAAGCCGTGCGTGGCGTCCAGATGCGCGGCGCGCACTGACAAGTCCCACGCATAGACGTCGTATGAAACCGTCAGCGGCCCGCTGCACGGGGCGGCCCACCACGTGTGCTTGTCAACCTTGGTCAGGCGCACCGGCCTGTCAGCCGACGATGCCTCGATCCGCACGATGTTGCGTGCGAACTCGCGGATCATGTAGCTGCCCGGAATCCACGCCGGCAGCGAAAAGCGCTGGCCTTGGCTGTCAGGCGCGTCAACCGTGACGGTGACGGTGAAAACGTGCGCCTCGGGCGCGGCGGGGGCGATGGTGTAGCGGATCGGCTTCATGGCGGACATTGTAGCGTTGCCGTCCCACGCTGCCGAAGGCAAATCGTCCGCAAACCGGCCTGCCAGCCTATCGGTTGACGTCGACCACAACGCGCCCGCGCATCTTGCCGGCCATGATGTCGTGTGCAGCGTCGATGGCCTCCGAGAGCGACACTTCGCGAGTGATGGCGGCCAGGCGATCGGGCAGCAGATCGGCGGCCAGGCGTTGCCACGCGGTCTGGCGCAACGCACGCGGTGCCATCACGCTGTCGATCCCGCACAGCGTTATGCCTCGCAGGATGAACGGCGCGACGGTGGCGGGAAAATCCATCCCCTGCGCCAGCCCGCACGCCGTGACGACACCGCCGTAGCGCACTTGTGCGCAGGCGTTGACCAGCGTGTGCGAGCCCACCGAATCGACCACCGCCGCCCAGCGCTCCTTCTGCAGTGGCTTGCCAGGGGCGGACAGCTCGGCGCGGTCGATCACCTCCGCCGCACCCAGCGCCTGCAGGAAATCGGCCTCGCTCGTCTTGCCGGTGGACGCCACCACGCGGTAACCCAGTTTGCCGAGCAGCGCGATGGCGATCGAGCCCACGCCGCCCGACGCGCCGGTCACCAGCACCTCGCCGTCGCCCGGTTTCACGCCGGCGCGCTCCAGCGCCAGCACGGACAGCATCGCCGTGTAGCCTGCCGTGCCGATCGCCATGGCCTGCCGCGCATCGAGCCCCGCCGGCAATGCCACCAGCCAATCGCCGGAAAGCCGCGCCCGCTGCGCCAAGCACCCCCAGTGCGCCTCGCCGACGCCCCAGCCGTTGAGCACGACCGAATCGCCCGTCCTCCAGTCCGGGTGCGAGGAATCGAGCACCACTCCCGCGCCGTCGATACCGGCCACCATTGGCCATTTGCGCACGACGGGACCTTTACCGGTGATGGCCAGGCCGTCCTTGTAGTTGATGGTCGACCAGTCCACGCGGATCAGCACGTCGCCAGCGGTCACGTCGTTGGCAAGCGCTTCGGGCGTGGACAACGCCGCGTCATCGAGGTCGACGATGTGGGCCAGCGGCCCGCCATCCTGCTTTTCCAGCATCAGCGCGCGAAACGACATGCCAAGTCTCCGAGGGTGAGGTGAATGCAAGCGCCCAAAGAAAAAGCGCCGGATCTACCGGCGCTTCCTTCGTGCGAATTAAGACTTCTTGAGCGCGGCGAACTTGCGCTCCAGCGTGGCCGCATCGATCAGGCCAGGGGCACGGGTGCCATCCGGGAAGATGATGGCCGGCGTGCCGGTCACGTTGAGCTGCTGGCCAAGCTTCAGGTTGGCTTCCAGTGGTGTGTCACAGGTACCGGCGCCGCCCGGGGCGGTCTTGGCGGTCATCCAGTCGCGCCAGGCCTTGGCGCGGTCAGCCGAACACCAGATCTGCTTGGCCTTGGTGTTCGAGTCTTCCGACAGGATCGGGAACAGGAAGGTGTAGACCGTGATGTTGTCGACCTGCGTGAGCATCTGCTCCAGCTTGTGGCAGTAAGGGCAGTTCGGATCGGAGAACACGGCGATCTTGCGTGCGCCGTTGCCCTTGACCCATTTCACGGCGCGGTCCAGCGGCAAGTCGGACCACTTCACGCGGTTCAGCTCAGCCAGGTGCTCTTGCGTGAGGTTGGTAGCGGTCTGCGTATCAAGCAGGTCGCCGTTGAGCACGTAGCGGCCGGTGGCGTCGCTGTAGACGACCTGGCTGCCGAGGTTGATTTCGTACAGGCCAGCCAGCGGCGACTTGGTGACGCTTTTGATCTCCACGTTCGGGCCCAGGGCCTTCTGTACCGTGGCCTTGACCTTGTCCAATGCGGGCTCGGCAGCACCGGCGCTCAACACATAGCCCGCGCCAATGGCTGCCACGGCCACCGCAGAGGCGATGGCCGCCACCCGAATACGAAACGACATAACGACTCCTGGAACCCCGAAAAACCACAAACCCGCTGAGACTGTCTCAGCCGAGTGCGTGCTTGATCAACAAGCGTTTGATAAATGGTGTCATACCCACCATGCGCATCCCCGCGTTGCGTACCGTACGGGGCAGCGCGCCCGGCAGGGCGAACAGTTTGTGCAGACCATCGGTGGCGGCCGTGAGCGAAAGCAGGTCTTCGCGGCGGGCGCGCTCGTAACGGCGCAGCAACCTCAGATCGCCATGATCGCGCATGGTTTCACGTTCCGCCATCACCTGGCCAATTTCGGACACATCCCTAAGCCCGAGGTTCATGCCCTGCCCGGCCAGCGGATGAATCACATGGGCTGCATCGCCCACCAGCGCCACACGCGGCGCGACCGCCCGGCTGGCGTGTTGCAGCACGAGCGGGAAGCCCTGCGCAGGCGTGATGTTCGATAGGCGTCCAAAGCGTGCGGCGATGGCGCCACCGGCCGCGGCTTCCACGGCGCGGCACAGCGCCTCCGGCGACAGCGCGAGCAGCTCGCGGGCGTGGTCTTCGCTGGCGGACCACACCATCGACACGCGCCGATCTGGCAACGGCAGCATCGCGAGGATCTCGCCGCGCAACGGGGCGGTGTCATCCGCCGCGGCGGCCTGCTCGGCGGATGCACCCAGGAACCATTGCCACGCGGTGTCCTGATGCCAGCGCTCGGCCTGGAAGTTGGCGACCACGCCAAGCTGCCGATACGGCTTCGCTTCAGCCTGGATGCCGGCCTGCTGGCGCACCCATGAATTCTTGCCGTCGGCGCCGATCACGCATTCCGCGCGGATCGTCTGCCCGTCGGCCAGCGTCAGCCGCACGGCATCGGCTTCCATTTCGAAGCCGGTGGCGGCGTGCGGGAAGGTCTGCACCGTGTGGGCGAAGCGCAGTGCGGTTTCCAGTGCGCGCTCGACCAGCGACGATTCAGCAATCCACGCCAGTTGCGGCGTGCCGGCGGCGTAGGCGGAAAAATGCAGGTCGGGGTGGGCGTGCTCGCCGCGTGCGGCAGCGTCGTCGCCGAAGATCCGCATGTCGTGCACAGGCTGCACGCGCGTCATGTCGAGCGCCGGCCAGATGCGCAACTGCTCCAGCAGCGCCTGGGAGCTGGACGAGAACGCGTAGACACGCGCATCCCAGGCATCCGGCCCCGACGGTGCGGAGGCTGGCGCGGGCGGCGCGATATGCGCAATGCGCAAGCCGATCTGCGCCAGCCGCAGCGCACAGGCGCGCCCGACGATGCCGCCGCCCACCACGGCCAAGTGGTAAGGCGCTGCCTCTTTGGGCGCAGCCTTGGAAGAGGAAAACGCGGGTGTATTCATGGTGCGCCGATTATAGCGGCGGGGGGTGTTCCAGCCTTGTGGCCGCGCAAATGTGTCACGGCCCACACTTTGCGCCGTGGCATCCCGGCTCGGTGTTTACGCGCACCACCGGCCTGGCAAGACGTTCGCATCACCCCCGCCTATTGCAGCGTACCGCGCATATTCATCGGCTTGATATGGCGTTTGCGCCGCATATGTGCCAAACACGTCGCCTGCACACAAACCCGCAATGTGATGCCACTTTCACCTTGAATCCGGGCCTCAAGCCATCCGTCGGGATGGACGATAAAAGCCGGGTAATTCGACGTTTTGACACGCGCGACCCGCCGATACAGTGCGGGTCCGATCCACGCATTCCTCATCGCCATGTGGACTTTTTCCGAACGCTCCGCCGCATCGCTGACGCTGGCCGCGCTGCTGGCACTGGCCGGCTGCGCGCAAATGCCTGCCCAGACGCCGCCCCCGGTGGCCCGCACCGCGCCCACGGGCGAAGTCATGACCTTCGCCATCCCGCCCGATGCACTGGGCGCGCATGACCCGCAACTGACCGCCGTGCTGACCAAGGCCGGCGCGTTGGCCGCAGCGCAGAAACGCCCGGCGACGATCCAGGTAGCCGCGCTGGCGCAGGATTTCCGTTATCTGAACCAGGCGCTGTGGAACGGCGTGCCCGCGCAGCGCGCCGGCTACGTCCGCCTGGAAAACCTGACCGTCAGCGCCAGCCAGCCGTACAGCGTGACGATCCGCACGCAGGATTAAGAGGACCGTCATGCGTATGCACCATCTGCTTTTCCCGCTCACCGTTGGCCTGTTGGCGATACCGGCCGCATCGACCCTTGCCGCACCGCCCGACGCATTGATGCCGGCGACGGCCGCAGCGCCCGACCGCGTCTATCCGCCCCTGCCCTCGCTGGCGATGCTACCGCCCGGCGGCGGTGCCGAAATCGAAGCCGCGCCCGCCGTACACACGCGCGGCGGCAAGCGCAAGGTTGTGACCACGCAGTGGCGCAAGGCGACCGAGCCGGTGCCGCGCATGGTGGTGTCGGAGGCATCGCATACGTATCTGGCCGGTATCGAGCGGCAGCTTGAAGTGGCCCTGCAGAAGTAACCAACGATCGCCGTCGGAGCCGTCATGCCCCTCGCCCGCCCTCTTCGCTTGAACTGCAGCCGCCTTGGCGCGGCGCTTGTGCTGGCCGCCTCCAGCGTTGCTGCGCACGCCGCCTCGGGCGATTGCTTCGAGCAGGCCGGCGCCTATCAGGGCGTCAACCCGACGGTGCTGCGCGCGATCGTGTGGTTTGAATCGAAGGGCGATGCGGGCGCTGTCCACCGCAACGCCGATGGCTCGGTCGACATCGGCCAGGCGCAGATCAACTCGATCCACTTCAGTACGCTGGCCCGCTACGGCGTGCCGCGCCGTGCGCTGACCGACGCCTGCGTCAACGTGTTCGTGGCGGCATGGCTGCTCAAGCAAAAAATGGTTCGCCATGGAAACACGTGGCGGGCCATCGGCGCGTATCACTCGGAAACGCCTGTCCACCGCGACGCCTATGCGCGCAGCATCCAGCGGGTGCTGATGTCGTGGGGAGAATTGCGGGCCGACCGCTGAATCGGGTCCGGCCTCCGAACCGCTCTGCTGCTCAGTAATACGAGACGGCGGAGTACGCCTGACGTGCGCCAATGGCACGGCGCTCGCCGCTCACCAAGCGCATCAGTTCATCCTGACGCGGGCAGACCAGCGCACGCACACGGGCGTCGTTGGCCAGAATGCGCATCATCAGGTCGCGCTTGCGTTGCGCTTCTTCGTGCGACAAGGCCGGGCGCAGGCCGTGGCCCAGGCGCTCCATGTGGGCCGCGCATTCGCGCTCAAGCAAGCTCACTTCGTCCCAATCGCCGCGTTCGGCAGCATCCACCATGTCTTCGGACAGGCTCGCGATGGCCTCGTAGCAGGCAAACAGGCCGGCGCTGTCGGAAACCGTATGGATCGGGCGGGCGGCGGTGGCGACGGTCCAGGACATGCTGTGCTCCAGAATCAAACGTGTTGTTTGCGGGAAGCCAGTGCAATAGGCATGCCCGGCGGGCCGCAGCCGTCTCCAGCTCGCGCGGAAACGGCGCTCAAGCCTTTGCCGGCTTGGCCTCGCAGGATACGGAGGGCATCTGGTGGCAGGCATCGCGGGCCCGAAAAGCAGCCGCCTCAAGCGAAGTTGTTACGTTTCTGGAACGTAACGCGTAACGGGGCCCGTAACGCCGTCCCCCCCCTCGCCCATGCAGCCGGGAGGCGCCTTGTCTGACCGAAGGCGCCTTCTAGAATGAGGACATCGCGCCGCTCCCGCGCGGTCTGTCGCCCGAAGAATTGGACACGTGAATCACGTCGACATTCCCTGGCCAGGCATCTCTGGCGCGCCGATTGCCCATCGCATGAGAACTCACATGGACCAGACGAACGACGTGCACCCCGCCCTGCGCACGGTGCTGCTCACCAGCATCACCATGGTGGCGTTCGCGTCGAACTCGCTGCTGTGCCGGCTGGCGTTGCAGCACGCTGCCATCGATGCGGCGAGCTTTTCCAGCATCCGGCTGGTGTCGGGCGCCGTCGTGCTGGCCGTCCTTGCGCGGGCGAGCGCGGGGCGGGCGCCGCCAGCGCGTGCTGATTGGGCTGCCGCGACGATGTTGTTCCTCTACGTCGCGTTCTTCTCGTTTGCGTATCTGACGCTGAGCGCAGGCACCGGCGCGCTGATTCTGTTTGGCGCGGTGCAGCTCACCATGCTGGCGGCTGGCCTGCGTGCCGGCGAACGGTTCGAGGCCCTTGGTTGGGCGGGTTTTGCGCTGGCGGCAGGTGGGCTCGTCTATCTCGTATCGCCCGGCGTGACAGCGCCGACGCCGCTGGGTGCCGCGTTGATGACGGTGGCGGGCATCGCCTGGGGCGTGTATTCCCTGCGCGGGCGCGGGCTCGACAATCCGCTGGCTGCCACTGCCGGCAACTTCCTGCGCGCCGCGCCCATGGCGCTTGCGCTGAGCCTGTTGCTGTATGGCCGCGCACACGCCAGCCCGGCCGGTATCCTGCTCGCGCTCGCCTCCGGCGCGCTCACTTCGGGCATCGGCTATGTGATCTGGTACGCCGCGCTCAAAGGGCTGTCGGCGATCCGTGCGGCGGCGGTGCAACTGTCGGTGCCGCCCATTGCGGCGTTCGGCGCGGTGCTGTTCCTGGCGGAGCCGCTGACACCGCGCCTGGCTGCCGCCTCCGCCGCCATCCTCGGCGGCATTGCCCTGGTGCTGGCCAGCCGCACGCAGCGCAAGCGCGCCGAAGCGGCATCCCAGGGCTAGACGCCATCCGGAGCGGTTACAATCACGCCTTTCCGTGAACGACGCGCACAGCCCGGATTCCGCTGTGCTGCCGCCTCCCCCGCGTCACGCAACCCCTTGATTTAGAGCCTTTTTCACCATGAGCCTCCAATGCGGCATCGTTGGTCTGCCGAACGTCGGCAAGTCGACCCTGTTCAATGCCCTGACCAAAGCCGGCATCGCTGCCGAGAACTACCCGTTCTGCACGATCGAGCCCAACGTAGGCGTGGTGGAAGTGCCGGACGTCCGCCTGCAAGCGCTGGCCGACATCGTCAAGCCCGAGCGGGTGCTGCCGGCGGTGGTCGAGTTCGTCGACATTGCGGGCCTGGTGGCGGGCGCCTCCAAGGGTGAAGGCCTGGGCAACCAGTTCCTGGCCAACATCCGCGAGACAGATGCCATCACGCACGTGGTGCGCTGTTTCGAAGATGAAAACGTGATCCACGTCGCAGGCAAGGTCGACCCGATCGCCGACATCGAGGTCATCAACACCGAACTGGCCCTCGCTGACTTGGCCACGGTTGAAAAGGCACTGCAGCGCTACACCAAGGCCGCCAAGTCGGGCAACGACAAGGAAGCCGCCAAGCTGGTCGCGGTGCTGGAAAAAGCACAGAAGGTGCTGGACGAAGCCAAACCCGTGCGTGGCCTGAACCTGACCGACGACGAGTGGGCAACCATCAAGCCGCTGTGCCTGATTACCGCCAAGCCGACCATGTACGTCGCCAACGTGCGCGAAGACGGCTTCGAGAACAACCCGCACCTGGACGCCGTGCGCAACTACGCCGCGCAGACGAATTCGCCGGTGGTGGCCGTCTGCGCTGCCATCGAAGCCGAAATCGCGGATCTGGATGACGCTGACAAGGCTGAATTCCTGGCCGACATCGGCATGGACGAACCCGGCCTGAACCGCGTGATCCGCGCGGCCTTCAAGTTGCTCGGCCTGCAAACCTACTTCACCGCCGGCGTGAAGGAAGTGCGCGCCTGGACGATCCACATCGGCGACACGGCCCCGCGCGCCGCTGCGGCCATCCACACCGACTTCGAACGCGGCTTCATCCGCGCCCAGACGATTTCGTACGATGATTTCATCCAGTTCAAGGGTGAACAAGGCGCCAAGGAAGCTGGCAAGATGCGCGCCGAAGGCAAGGAATACATCGTCAAGGACGGCGATGTGCTGCACTTCCTGTTCAACGTCTGATCAGCACAAGCACAACGAAAAAGCCCCGCAATTGCTGCGGGGCTTTTTTCATGGGGACGCGAGTATGCAAGCCTGGGTAACAGGCCCGCCAGGGTACCGTCCAGCCTTGTAACGTTGAGGCGGCCCAGCATCACTTTTTTACATGCGGGAAGGACCGATGACGCGGCTTCAGTGCTCCACCGGGCGCATCGTCATGCCGTTTTCGCGTGTCGGGCACGTCGCTTGCGTAGCGCACAGCGGATACGCTGAACCCCGGCAGGCCGCTTCCGCCCGGGGCAGCCCGCCGCCCCCGCCAGGCATTCAGCCAAGGCCTTCGGGGCGGCGCACTCGCCCAACGCCATGAGTTCGCAATCGCCTCCGCCCTTGTCCGTAGTTGACGACATCGACGCCTCGCCCGGCATCGGCAGCCACGCTGCCATCCAGTCGCGCGGGGTGTTGCTGTGCCTGTCCGAACCCGATTTACGCATCCACCAGGCGAGTGAAAACCTGCAGGCCGCGCTGGGTACGCCACTGGCCACTGCGCTGCAGGCCCCCGTCGACCGTGTGATCGGCACCGCCGGCCGCAAGTTGCTGGAGCACGCCCTGGGCACACACAGCATCGACGGCCATCCGCTGTATATCGGCACGCTGCAGACGCCGCACGGCCACGCGCTCGACGCGGTGATGCACCGGCACAAGCGCACTCTGATCTTGGAGCTGGAACCCGCGGTGCATGCGGCCGACGGCGCGTTTGCATCAATGTACCCGCTGGTGCGCACCTTCATCGCCAGCCTGCAAGCCGTCGGCACGGTCGATGCGCTGACGGACCTCGCCGCCCGCGAAGTCCGCCGCCTTACCCGCTTTGGCCGCGTCACGATCTACCGCATTGACCGCGATGGCTCCTTGCAGGCACTGGCCGAAGCGCGCGACAAGGCCTATGACACGCTGGTGGGCACGCACCTGTCGGACGCCGGCATGACGCCCGAACTGCGCAGCCTGTATAGCCACAACCCCTTGCGGCTCGTGGCAGACGTCGACGACACGCCGGTGGGGCTGGTGCCCCCGCTGCATCCGTCCACGGGGCGCACGACTGATCTGACGTACGCTGCCTTGCGCGCGGCGTCCGAGGCGCAGCGCGAAACCATGCGCCGCATGGGCGCGAAGGCCTCGCTCACGCTGGCGCTTACGGTGCGCGGGAACCTGTGGGGCATGATCGCATGCCACCATGCGACGCCCTGTTCGTTGTCGTTTGAAGTGCGCACGGCATGTGAACACCTCGCACAGATTCTGTCGCTGCAGATCGAAGCGAAGGAAGACCGCGCCGAGATCGCCCACCGGCTGGAACTGCGACGCATCCTGGTGCGCCTGCTGGCCGCGATGGCCGATCGCGACCATTTCCACGAAGGCCTGATCGAACATCCCGCCGATCCGCTGCGCTTTGCCTCGGCCAGCGGCGCCGCCATCGTGCGCCAGGGCGAGTGCGTGCGCATCGGTGCTGCGCCTGACGAAGACAGCATCGTGCGCCTGACCGAATGGCTGGCCAATGAGCACCCCGGCGAGGTCTTCCACACCGACCGCCTGCCCACCACCTATCCGGACGGCGCCGCGCTGCGGCCCCAGGCCAGCGGCGTGCTGGCCGTGCAGGTTTCGCAACTGCATCGCCACTACGTGCTGTGGTTCCGCCCCGAAACTCCGCACACCGTACGCTGGGTGGGCGACGCACCGGAATTGGCCAGCGACCACGCAACCGGGCACATGCTCGGTCGCACGCACCATTGGCAAGAGCAGATCGCGCACACCTCGCGCCCGTGGCGCACGAGCGAAGTGGAAACTGCCGCGGAGTTCCGCTACGCCGTGCTCAACATCGTGCTGCGCCGCGCAGAAGAAGCCGCGGAGTTGACGAGCGAGCTGCGCCGCGCCAATCACGAGCTGGAAGCGTTCTCGTATTCCGTTTCACATGACTTGCGCGCCCCGCTGCGACACATTGCCGGCTATGCCGAACTGCTCGACGAGATGGAGGGTGAGCACGTCTCGGCGCGCGGGCGGCACTTTCTGCAGACGATCTCGGAGTCGTCGCGCTTTGCGGGCAAGCTGGTCGACGATCTGCTCACCTTCTCGCAGATGGGCCGGGGCGCGCTTCACCTGACCGATGTCGACCTCGCCCAGCTCGTGCGCGGCGTCGTGCGGGACCTGACGTTAGACCAGGGGCGCCGCCATATCGAGTGGAACATCGCCGCGTTGCCCGTGGTGCGCGCCGACCCGGCATTCCTGCAACTGGCGATGCGCAATCTGCTCTCCAACGCCATCAAATACACGCGTGACCGTGATCCGGCAC
This sequence comes from Ralstonia pickettii, assembly GCF_000607165.1. GTDB lineage: Bacteria > Pseudomonadota > Gammaproteobacteria > Burkholderiales > Burkholderiaceae > Ralstonia > Ralstonia holmesii. The sequence goes on from NZ_JFZG01000020.1 coordinate 27,723, forward strand.
GCATCCATATCGACGCCGAACAGACCGACGCAGAAACCATCGTGCGCATTGCCGACAACGGCGTGGGCTTCTCGATGGAATACGTGGCCAAGCTGTTCGGCGTGTTCCAGCGGCTGCATCGCATGGACGAGTTCGAGGGCACCGGCATCGGCCTGGCCAATGTGCGGCGCATCATCGATCGCCATGGCGGCCGCACATGGGCCGAGGGCGAGCTTGACCGCGGCGCGACGTTCTACTTCGCGCTGCCGCGCACGCCCGACCCGCAGGTGGCATCCGGGGCGGGCCAGCGCACACCCATGACTCGCGATGCCTGATCGTTCTTTCCACGTTCATTGTCACCATGCTCAAACCCATCCTGCTCGTCGAAGACAACCCAAACGACCTCGAGCTGACCTTGCTGGCGTTGGAACGCAGCCAGCTTGCCAACGATGTGGTCGTCACCCGAGACGGCGCTGAAGCGCTGGATTACCTGCACGCGCGCAATCTTTACGCGCAACGCGTACCGGGCAACCCGGCCGTGGTGCTGCTCGACTTGAAGCTGCCGAAGGTCGACGGCCTGGAAGTGCTGGCCGAGATTCGCGCCACGCCCGCGCTCAAGAGCCTGCCGGTGGTCATGCTCACCTCGTCGCGCGAAGAAACCGACCTGCTGCGCAGCTACGAGCTGGGCGTCAACGCCTATGTGGTCAAACCGGTGGAGTTCCGTGCGTTTGTCGATGCGATTGCCGACCTGGGCGTGTTCTGGGCGGTGCTCAACGAACCGCCGCCCGGCTCCACCCGGGCGCGCCGCACGTTGCTGCCGGCGAGCTAGCCGCCCCATCCGGAGCATTCGCCCCCATGCCCAATCTGCAACTGCTGCTAGTCGAAGACAATCCGCTCGACGCAGAACTGACGCGCGCACGGCTGGAAACCGCCAACCTACAGGCCGACACCACGCTGGTCGACAACGAGTCCGACTTCATCGCCCAGCTCAGCACACGGACCTTCGACGCCATCCTGGCCGACTACATGCTGCCGCAGTTCACGGGTGCGGAAGCGCTCGACATTGCGCGTCGCATGGCGCCGCAAACGCCGTTCATCTTCGTATCGGGTGCACTGGGCGAAGAGCACGCGGTGGACATGCTCAAGCGCGGCGCCACCGATTACGTCATCAAGCAGCGCCTGCAGCGCCTGCCCGTGGTGCTGTTGCGCGCGCTGGCCGAAGCCGCCGAACGCCGCCAGCGCATCGCTGCCGAAGCGGCCCTGCGCGAGGCGGAAACGCACTTTCGCCTGCTGATCAACGCGCTCAAGGAGCACGCTGTGCTCTCGCTAGACCCGCAGGGCATCGTGCGCACCTGGAACGCGGCGTCGCGCAGCATTCTCGGCTATGCGCGCGAGGACATCCTCGGCAAGTCGGCCGAGATTCTGTATCCGCAGGCTGCGCGCGAGGCCGGTGAATTCCAGCGCAAGCTCGAACGCGCGCGCCGCGAAGGCAGCCTCACCGACGACCGCTGGATGCTGCGCAAGGACGGCACGCCGTTCTACGCATCGAGCGTGGTCACCGCCATCCACAACGAGACCGGGCAACTGGTCGGCTTCTCCAAGATCATCCGCGACTCCACGGAAGAGCGCATCGCGGCCGACGCCCTGCGCCGTGCAAAGGAAGAAGCCGAGACCGCCAATCACGCCAAGGACCACTTCCTGGCCGTGCTCTCGCACGAACTGCGCACGCCACTCACGCCAATCCTGACCGCCGTGCATCTGCTGGAACTGCGCCAGGATTTGCCAGCGTATGTGGTCGCACAGCTCGAAGTCGTGCGCCGCAATGCCGAGCTGGAAGCGCGCCTGATCGACGACCTGCTCGACATCACCGGCATTGCACGCGGCAAGCTGGCGGTGAGCTTTGCGCTGGTCGATTTGTATCCGCTGCTGGAGAGCACGCTGGAGATGTCGCGCAACGACATGCAGGCCAAGCGGCTGTCGCTCAAGACGCGCTTCGAGGCGGGCCGCAGCCGGCTGTATGCCGACGGCGCACGCATCCAGCAGGTGATCTGGAACCTGGTACGCAACGCCGTCAAGTTCACGCCAGAAGGCGGCGCCATTGAGGTGCGCGTCTGGAACCCGTCGCCCGCCACCGTGGCCGTGGCGGTGAAGGACAACGGCATCGGCATTGAGCTCGACGCACTGCCGCGTATCTTCTCGGCGTTCGAGCAGGCCGATGCATCGATCACGCAGCGCTTTGGCGGGCTGGGCCTAGGTCTGGCGATTGCCTACGCGCTGGTGCAGAAGCATGAAGGCTCGCTGATTGCCGAGAGCGCCGGCCGCCACGAGGGTGCCACATTCACGCTCACTCTGCCCCTGGCCACCGAGATGGTGCAGCTCGAGACACCGCCCTCGCCGCCCTCGCCACGCGCCCAACCGACGCGCGGCCTGCACGTACTGCTGGTGGAAGACAACGCCGATACAGCCGAAGCCATGTCGCAGATGCTGGAAATCCTCGGCCACAGCGTCGCCGTAGCCAATGGCGCCCGCACGGCCATGCAAGCCGCTGAATCTGGCACGTTCGATCTGCTGATCAGCGATATTGGTCTGCCAGACGGCAGCGGCCTGGACGTGGTGCGAGTTTTTGCCGAGCGGCAAGCCGCACCGTCGATTGCGATTACGGGCTACGGCATGGAAGAAGACATCGCCCGCTGCCGCGACGCGGGCTTTACGGATCACCTGACCAAACCCGTGGACTTCAAGCGGCTGGAAACGCTGATGGCCGGCTATCTGGCCGCGCGCGATGCGCGCACTGCCGGCCTGGGCGCGGGCTGAACCGCGCCAGAATGCCGCAGGACACTCGCCCCTAGCGGCGCAACAGGCCCCACGCGGCGGGCAGCAGCATGGCGCCCACTACGGCGGCCGTCCAGGCCATGATCTGCCCATCGGCATAGAGGTGGGCAAACTGGCCGCTGTAGTAACCGAACAACGCGCCAATCCCGCCCGTCGCCAGCGCAGCCCCCCACCCCAGGCGTTTGCCTGCGGGATGCAACCAACGCGCCGCGACGCCCACCGCCAGCCCGATCCACAGCGGCCCGATCCACCCCATGCCTGTTCTCCGTATTGCCCTTGAGCGATTCAACTGGACGCGTACCTTAGCGCAGGACGCTGCAGAAGGCCACGCTGACCCACCGCGCGGCGCGTGACGAATAACCGACATTCATTCACACACACCACCAGATTTGACCTGGGTCCTGCTCATCCGGGGGCCGGGCGTTATAATCCAGAGTGCTCAAAATTCGTGCCGTCCCCATTTAACCGGCCGCCCCACATGCAGTTGCTGACGCTCGGAATCAACCACCACACTGCGCCGCTTTCCCTGCGCGAGAAGGTGGCGTTTCCGCTCGAGCAGCTCAAGCCCGCGCTGGGCACGCTGCGCCAGCACCTGCCGCACCTCAGAAGCACGGCCGAAGCTGCCATCCTTTCCACCTGTAATCGCACTGAAATCTACTGCGCCACCGACGGCAACTTGCCCGAGCAGACCGCGCACGAGCATGCGATTCGCTGGCTGGCACAGCACCACAACATCGATCCCGGCGAACTCGCGCCCCATGTGTATTCGCTCGGGCAATCGCTCGCGGTGCGCCACGCGTTTCGCGTGGCCAGCGGGCTCGATTCCATGGTGCTGGGTGAGACGCAGATCCTTGGCCAGATGAAAGACGCCGTGCGCACCGCCACCGAAGCGGGCGCCCTGGGCACGTACCTGAATCAGCTATTCCAGCGCACCTTTGCGGTGGCCAAGGAAGTGCGCGGCACGACAGAGATCGGCGCGCATTCCGTGTCGATGGCCGCTGCCGCTGTACGCCTGGCGCAACGCATCTTCGAATCGATCGCCGATCAGCGCGTATTGTTCATCGGCGCCGGTGAGATGATCGAGCTGTGCGCCACGCACTTCGCCGCGCAGACGCCACGCGAGGTGGTGATCGCCAACCGCACGCTGGAACGCGGCGAGAAGCTCGCCGAATCGCTGTCGAACCAGGGCCTGAACGCCCGCGCCGTGCGCCTGGCCGAACTGCCGACCAAGCTCGCTGAGTTCGACATCGTTGTTTCGTGCACCGCCAGCACGCTGCCCATCATCGGCCTGGGTGCCGTGGAGCGCGCCATCAAGCAGCGCCGCCACCGCCCGATGTTCATGGTCGACCTGGCCGTGCCGCGTGACATCGAACCCGAAGTCGCGCGTCTGTCCGACGTATTCCTCTACACCGTGGACGACCTGGGCGCCATCGTGCGCGAAGGCAACGCGCTGCGGCAGGCCGCCGTGGCGCAGGCCGAAGCCATCATCGACACGCGCGTGCTGAACTTCATGCACTGGCTCGATGCGCGCAGCGTGGTGCCCATCATCCGCGATCTGCATGCGCAGGCCGAAACGCTGCGCCAGGGTGAACTGGAACGCGCCCAGCGCATGCTTGCGCGCGGCGATGATCCGGCGCTGGTGCTCGAAGCGCTGTCGCAAGCGCTGACCAAGAAATTCCTCCACGGCCCGACGCATGCGCTCAACCACACGCAGGGCGAAGGCCGCGAACAGCTCATCGACCTGCTGCCGGCGTTGTTCCGCCAGTCCAGCCACTCCGAGCGCTAGCGGCCAGCGCATCACACGCGCGCCGCATGTTTTCACTCCGGCACGCAACTTCTGGCGCGGTATCATGCGCCGCCTTCGCTTCCAGCGTTTCCCACCGCGACTGCCCGAATGAAGCCCAGCATGCTGTCCAAGCTCGACCAACTGGCCGAGCGCATCGTCGAAATCAACGCGCTGCTCGCGCGTGAAGACGCCACCGCCAACCTCGACCAATACCGCAAGCTCACGCGCGAGCACGCCGAGCTGGAGCCCGTGGTCGCACAATTTGCCGCGTGGAAGCAGGCCGAGGAAGACATCGCCACCGCGCAGGAACTGGCGGCCGATCCGGACATGAAGGCGTTTGCCGAAGACGAACTCCGCGCCGCGCGTGAGCGCATGGAATCCCTCGAAGGCGAGCTGCAACGCCTGCTGCTGCCCAAAGACCCGAACGACCATCGCAACATCTTCGTGGAAATCCGCGCCGGGACGGGCGGCGATGAATCCGCACTCTTTGCCGGCGACTTGCTGCGCATGTACACGCGCTACGCCGAACGGCAGCGCTGGCAGGTGGAGATCGTGAGCGAATCGCCGTCGGACTTGGGCGGCTACAAGGAAGTGATTGCGCGGCTGGTGGGCGAAGGCGCGTACTCGCGCCTGAAGTTCGAATCTGGCGGCCACCGCGTGCAGCGCGTGCCGGCCACCGAGGCGCAGGGGCGCATCCATACGTCGGCCTGCACCGTGGCGGTCATGCCGGAAGCCGATGCGCTGGCCGACATCCAGATCAACCCGGCGGATTTGCGCATCGATACATTCCGCGCATCCGGCGCGGGCGGCCAACACATCAACAAGACGGATTCCGCCGTGCGCATTACCCACTTGCCGACCGGTCTGGTGGTGGAATGCCAGGATGACCGCAGCCAGCACCGCAACAAAGACCGCGCCATGCAAGTCCTGGCTGCGCGCCTGAAGGATCGCCAGGAGCGCGAAGCGCAAGCCAAGGAAGCCAGCGCCCGCAAGAGCCTGATAGGCTCGGGCGACCGCTCCGACCGCATCCGCACGTACAACTTCCCGCAAGGCCGCGTGACCGATCACCGCATCAACCTGACGCTGTACAAGATCGACGCGATCATGGACGGCGACATCGACGAACTTGTGGGCGCATTGGCGGCCGAGCATCAGGCGGAACAACTCGCAGCGCTGGGCGAAGACGCCTGATCGCCCAATCGTTAAAAAAGCGCGCCTGCCGTAACATCCGCTTGCGTTTGATACAGCTTTGCGCGATGGCGCGCCGGCCTCGCGTTCCTATAATCGATCTCGATCACGCCGAGTGCATCGCCGGTCGCATCCGGCAAGCACTCACCAACAAGCGCGGCAACATCACGATTAGGAGAATCGCAATGCGTACCCAACTGCTGGCCATCACTGTCGCCACCTCCCTCGCACTCGGTCTGGCCGCCTGCGGCAAGAAAGACGACGCCACCGACCAAGCCGCCAAGAGCGCGATGGAGCAATCGAAGGACGCCGCCAAACAGGCGCTCGACAACGCCGGCACCGCCGTGAGCAAGGCCGCCGACGCCGCCAAGGTGGAACTTTCACAAGCGGCGTCGGATGCGCAGGTCTCTGCATCGGGCGCGCTGGCCCAGGCCAAGGATGCCGCCAAAACCGCGGCCGACAAGACGGCCGATGCCGCCAAGGTTGCAGCCGACAAAACCGCTGACGCCACGAAGGAAGCGGCCAACAAGGTCAAGGACGCGACCAAGCAATAAACGCTGCTTAACCGCACCGACCCGCTCGCGGGCCCGCGCCACTTCGGCCGGGCCCGTGTTATTTTGTGCGCCCGATCTTCGCTGCTAGCCTGTTGCCGTGTCGTCTGCTCCCGTCATTTCGCCCGAAACCCTGGCTCGCGTGTCCGACGCGCTGGCAGTGCTGGCAGGCGCCGGCTTGCCTGCGCTGGAAGCACGGATGCTGGTCTCGCACGTGACAGGCCTGTCGCGCGTGCAACTCATCACGCAAGACACCTGCGCCATCGACGTAACGGCGCGCACGCGGATCAGCGAACTCGCCACACGCCGGCTGGCTGGCGAGCCGATGGCCTATCTGCTGGGCGAACGTGAATTCTTCGGCCGCACGTTCAAGGTGACGCCAGCCGTGCTGATTCCGCGGCCCGATACTGAATTGCTGGTCGAACAGGCGCTGGACCGTCTGGAAGAACACGATGCGCCGGCCGTGCTCGACATGGGCACGGGCAGCGGCATCATCGCCATCACGATTGCGCTGGCGCGGCGCGACGCGCGCGTATGGGCCACCGACGCCTCCTCCGACGCGCTGGCCGTGGCGATCGACAACGCCAAGGCGCTCGGTGCCGCCAACGTCCAGGCTGCGCTGGGCGACTGGTACAGCGCGCTGGCCGAAGCCGATGCGCCGGCCGCCTTCGACTTGATCGCCAGCAACCCGCCCTACATCGCCGCCACCGACGCGCACCTCGACCAAGGCGACCTGCGCTTCGAGCCCGCCAGCGCCCTCACTGACCACGATGACGGCCTGCGCCACCTGCGCAGCATCGTCGCAGGGGCGCCTGCGCGGCTCGTCTCCGGCGGCTGGCTGCTGCTTGAACACGGCTACGACCAAGGCGAACCTGTGCGTGCGCTGCTGGGCGGCGCGGGCTTCGCCAACGTCTTCACGGCGCAAGACCTGGCCGGCCACGACCGCTGTAGCGGCGGGCAATGGCTGGATCAAAACGCCGGTGCGCGTTCCTCGCTAAAATAGACAGGTTTTCCAATGTGGATGTCAGCTCGGACACCCAGCTGCCGCCCCTCACCAAATCGAGTCTCCCCATGAGCACCACGCACGAAAAGATCGACCAGATCGTCAAAGGCCACCCCGTCGTCCTCTTCATGAAGGGCACGGCGCAATTTCCGATGTGCGGCTTCTCGGGTCGCGCCATCCAGATCCTGAAGGCCTGCGGCGTAGACCGGCCGCACACCGTCAACGTGCTGGAAGACGATGAAATCCGCCAGGGCATCAAGGACTACGCCAACTGGCCGACCATTCCGCAGCTCTACGTCAAGGGCGAATTCATCGGCGGTTCGGACATCATGATGGAGATGTACCAGAGCGGCGAACTGCAGCCGCTGCTGGCTGCTTGAGCTCCGTTCTCGTTTCAGCGTGACCTCAACCCTGAACGCAGCGACCCAAACGCCACCTGTGCGCCGCATCATCGTGGCCATCACGGGGGCGTCGGGGGCAATCTACGGTGTGCGGCTGCTGCAGGTTCTGCAGGGCCTGCGTGAATCAGCGGGGGTGGAATCGCACCTGCTGATGTCGCCCGCAGGGCTGATGAACGTGCAGCACGAGCTGCACATGGCACGCGAAGAAGTAGAAGCGCTGGCGCATGTCGTGCATAACGTGCGCGATATCGGGGCGACCATTGCCAGCGGCTCGTTTGCCGCGGAAGCGATGGTGGTGGCGCCCTGCTCGATGAAGACGCTGGCGGCCGTTGCGCACGGCCTGTCGGACAACCTCATTGCCCGCGCGGCCGACGTCACGCTCAAAGAGCGTCGCCGCCTCATTCTGATGGTGCGCGAAACGCCGTTGAATCTGGCGCACCTGCGCAACATGACGGCCGTTACAGAGATGGGCGGAATCGTGTTCCCGCCCGTGCCGGGCTTCTACCAGCGCCCCAAGACGATCGACGACTTGGTCGACCACACGGTCGGGCGCGTGCTGGATCTGCTTGGCTTGCCGCAGACGTTGGCGCCGGGCTGGCCTGGCTTGCGTTCAACGGACTAGACGCAGATCAGCCAACGGCCGATCAGCGGTGGCGGTAATTGAAGTACACCGACGGTCCACCCCAATAACCGCCGTAATAGGCCGGATAAGCCGGTGCGACATAGACCGGCGCAGGGGCCACGGCCACCGGTGCCGGATACACCGCACAACCCCCAAGCGTCGCGGCCAACAAGGCCAGAGCCACGATTTTCATGATTAGCGTCCTTCGGCCCCGCTAGTGGAGCCATGTGGACGTTATAAGCCGAGGCGAGCGACGCCGGCGTCATGCGGGTGTAAGCGGTGTAACCGAAAACTACGAACGTGTGTCCGTAAGCTCACTGCTTAGGCGTCGGTTTGCCTGGAGAGGGCTTGGCCGTCGCGGCGGGTGCCGAAGCCGCCACACCGGACGCAGCAGCCGGCTTGGGCGCATTCGGATCGACTTCCGCACGCATCTGGTCCATGACCGCCCCGGCACGCGGCGCCCAAAGGAATTCCACCGTGCCGTTCTGCGGCTCTTCGGGAATCGCGTACATCGTGATGATGGTCTGATGGCCTGCCCAGCGTGCACGCAGCGAATCGACCGTTTTGCCAGACTTGAGCTTGAGTGGCGCCTTGCCTTCCTGCGCGGGCTTGCCGTAGCGATCGGACAGGGCCTGGAAGACGCGCTGCTCGGTATCGACGCCGCGCGTCGGCACGAACATGCCGGCGATGTTGCCATCCTGGTCAATCAGGAGCACAGCCTGCGGCCCATCCATCAACTCGGGGCGCGATGCCTGAGGCACGCCCAGCGAGCGCGTGCGGCCATGCGATTCAAGCGCGTCGGAGCAATATTCGGCGACATCCTTGCCGCCATTCGCGCGTACGTCTTCGCACGAGGGCAGCTTGCGCAGCGGCTTGCCGAGCGGGAAGGCATCGAGCAGCACCGCTACGTCGCCGGGATCGCGCACTGCCTTAGCTGGTGCTGCAGCCTTGGGAGCCGCCTTGGCTGCAGGTGCGGCAAACGCCCCAGGCGCGAGCAACGAGGTCGAAAAGGCAAGCGCGGCGGTTGCCGTGGCGCGTCGCGTCCAGCAGGTCATGCGAACTCCATGGAGGAAAGAGCCGAGAGTGTGCCACGCGGGAATCGCGGCACACAGGAAAGCGTTCTGACTGCCGGCCGGCGGTGCGCGTTCCCCTCAACCGAACGGCTGACCCACCACAGACCGCCTGATTACACGCCATTTGACGCGGATATCGGCCCGATGCGGCGAGAAACATTATCAAAATGTTGCCGGTTTTGATCTCGGAAAGGTACGGCGGGTAAAATCTTGGCGGCACAGACGAATGACCGGCAGGACCGAAGCGTCACGTTCCTCGGCCCGCCGCATAGACGCGATCTCATTTTGAACATTCCCTCCGCTGTTTCCTCCCGCATGCCGGGGGCCGCTCGCGCGGCACGCACCCGTTCGGTAGCCGGCTATGCGCGGCTGGCCGTGGGCCTGCTGGCGCTGGCTTCGGCGCATGCTGCGCTGGCCTTCGGTTTCAACGATGTGGCCGTACGCGCCAAGCAACTGGCCTCCAAGCCGTACCAGGCGCCCGCCGACACCCTGCCCCGAGAACTACGCGAACTGCGCTACGACCAGTACCGCGAAATTCGCTTCAAGTCCGACCAGGCGTACTGGCGCCGCGACAAGCTGCCGTTCGAACTCGGCTTCTTCCACGAGGGTTCGTACTACGACCAGCCTGTGAAGATCAACGAAGTGTCGCCCGCCGGCGTGCGCGAAATCCGCTTCGATCCGCGCCTGTTCGACTACGGCCCGGTCAAGCTCGACCCGAAGCAGTTGCAGAAGCTCGGCTTCGCCGGCTTCCGCGTGCATTACCCGATGAACACGCCCAAGTACAAGGACGAGGTCATCGTGTTTCTGGGCGCGTCGTACTTCCGCGGCATCGGCAAGGGGCAGGTCTACGGCCTCTCCGCGCGCGGGCTGGCCATCGACACCGCACTCAATTCGGGCGAAGAATTTCCCCGCTTCACCGATTTCTGGATCGAACGCCCTGCCGCCAACGCGAAAGAGCTGACGATCTACGCGCTGCTCAACTCGCGCCGCGCCACGGGTGCCTACCGCTTTGTCATCAAGCCGGGCAGCGACACGGCGGTCGACGTCAAGGCACAGCTGTACATGCGCGAGAACGTGAGCAAGCTGGCCATCGCCCCGCTCACCAGCATGTTCTTCTTTGGCGAGAACCAACCGGCACCGGCGCTGGATTTCCGCCCCGAAGTGCATGACTCCGACGGCCTGTCGGTGCTTTCCGGCACGGGTGAATGGATCTGGCGTCCGCTGACGAACCCCAAGCGCCTGCTGGTCAGCTCGTTCGGGACGACCAATCCGGGCGGCTTCGGCCTGATGCAGCGTGACCGCGCGTTCTCCAGCTACCAGGAAATCGGCGACCGCTATGAACTGCGCCCGAGCGCGTGGGTCGAGCCTGTCGGCAAATGGGGGGCGGGCCGCGTGGAGCTGGTGCAGATTCCGACGCCAGACGAGACGAACGACAACGTGGTCGCCTACTGGGTGCCCGAAAACCCGCCCAAGCCGCATCAGCCGTTCAATCTCGAATACCGCCTGCTGTGGCAGAAAGACGCCGACAAGAAACCGGCGCTGGCATGGGTTACGCAGACGCGCCGCTCGCACGGCTGGACAACCAAGCGCCCCGACGAGCGCAAGCCCGACGATACGATCGCCTTCGTGGTCGACTTTGAAGGCCCCGCGCTGGCGAAGCTCGCGCCGAATGCACCGGTTGAGCCGGTGTTCTCGGCAGATGCCAACGGCAAGATCGAATCGATCTTCGGCCAACCCAACACCGCGACCGGCGGCTGGCGCGTGACCGTGCGCCTCAAGCGGGTCGACGACGATAAACCCGTCGAAATGCGCGGCTACCTGCGCAGCGGCGGCACCGGACTCTCTGAGACGTGGAGCTACCTGTTACCTCCGGGCTGAACGTGACGACAGCCCAGACTGGCGGTGCCGCTGGCACTGCCCCCTCCACCAGCCCTGCCACAGCGCAGTCTGTGGCCGACCATTACCTTGAAGCGCTGCCGCTGGCGGCCGACGCGCGTGCTGCGCTGCTGCGCAACGCGAACATCACGGCCGGCGACGACGATGCGGCAGCGCTCGCCAAGCTGCATCACGCACTGGCCAGGCTGGACCCGGCGCAGACGACCTCCCTCGACGCCGATGCGCCGGCCTACGCTTCTGTAGGCTCGCGTCTGGATGCTGCCTATGGCGCCACGCGCGCCGATGCCACGTCGACGGAGCCCTCTGCCGAGCCCGCGCCGCCGCTTGAGCACGACAGCCAAGGCCGCATCCACCTGGATACCGGGCCTACGCCTGCGCGTCGCTCGATGGTGCCGTGGCCATGGGTGCTGGGGCCGATCTGGCGCACCCGCAAGGCCATCGACCGTTGGATGCACGGCGGCAAGAAGCCGGTGCCGTACGAAGCGCCCGACTCGCCGGACCCGAAGGGCATCTGGCGCTTCGTCGGCTCGCGCCGTCGCCTGACGCTGCTGGCGCTGATGATCGCGCAGACCGTCGCTGCCACGTGGGCGATGAGCACGGTGCTGCCGTACCACGGCGCCGACTGGCTCGAGGCCATCATCATCGTGCTGTTTGCGGTGCTGTTCTGTTGGGTGTCGGCAGGCTTCTGGACAGCCATCACCGGCTTCCTGCTGCTGGCCTTCCACGGCGACCGGTTCGTCATCTCGCGCCGCGCCACGCCCGACGCCACGATTCCGGACGACGCGCGCACGGCCATCGTCATGCCGATCTGCAATGAAGATGTGCAGCGCGTGTTCGCGGGGCTGCGCGCGACGTACGAATCGTTGCAGCGCACGGGGCATCTGGAGCACTTCGACTTCTTCGTGCTATCGGACTCCGGCGACCCGGATATCCGCACCGCAGAAGCCGATGCGTGGCTGCATATCTGCCGCGCGCTCGATGGTTTCGGCCGCATCTTCTACCGTTGGCGCCGCCACCGCGTGAAGCGCAAGAGCGGCAACATCGACGATTTCTGTCGGCGCTGGGGCGGCAAATACCGCTACATGATCGTGCTCGACGCCGACAGCGTGATGAGCGGCGATTGCCTGACGCGCCTCGTGCAGTTGATGGAAGGTGCGCCTAGCGCGGGCATCATCCAGACCGCCCCACGCGCCGCCGGCCGCGACACGCTGTACGCGCGTATCCAGCAGTTCGCCACGCGCGTGTACGGGCCGCTGTTCACCGCCGGCCTGCACTACTGGCAGCTCGGCGAATCGCACTACTGGGGTCACAACGCCATCATCCGGCTGGACCCGTTCATCAAGCACTGTGCGCTGGCGCCGATTCCGGGCAAGGGTTCGCTTTCGGGCGAGATCATGTCGCACGACTTTGTCGAAGCCGCGCTGATGCGCCGCGCCGGCTGGGCCGTGTGGATCGCCTACGACCTGGACGGCAGCTACGAAGAAATGCCGCCCAACCTGCTCGACGAGCTGGGCCGCGACCGCCGCTGGTGCCACGGCAACCTGATGAACTTCCGCCTGTTCGGCGCGCCAGGCTTCCACCGTGTGCACCGCGCGGTGTTCATCACCGGGGTGATGGCCTATCTGTCGGCGCCACTGTGGTTCCTGTTCCTGATCCTGTCGACGGCCCTGCTGGCCAAGCACACGCTGATCGCGCCGGAGTACTTCACGCAGCCGCGCCAGCTCTTCCCGATCTGGCCGGAGTGGCATCCGGAAAAAGCAGCCGCGCTGTTTTCCGCCACCGCCACCGTGCTGTTCCTGCCGAAGATTTTGAGCGTGCTGGTGCTGTGGGCGCAGGGGCCGAAGCGCTTTGGCGGGGCGATCCACCTGGCGTTGTCGATGGCGATTGAGGCGGCGTTCTCGGTGCTGGCCGCGCCGGTGCGCATGCTGTTCCACACGCGCTTCGTGACGGCCGCGTTCCTCGGCTGGAAGGTGCACTGGAAGTCGCCGCCGCGTGAGGACGCGCAAACCCATTGGGGCGACGCCGTACGCCGCCATGGCCTGCACACCGTGATCGGCATCGTCTGGGCTGCGATCGTGTATTGGCTGAACCCGAGCTTCCTGTGGTGGCTTTCGCCAGTCGTGGGCGCGCTGATCGTGTCGATTCCGCTGTCGGTGTTCTCCAGCCGCGTGAGCCTGGGCCGCCGCATGCGGCGCCTGCGCCTGTTCATGATCCCCGAGGAAGTGCGCCCGCCGCGCGAACTCCGCGCCACGCGCAAGCACCTGCGCAATGCGCCCCCGATGCCGGACTTCCGCCAAGCCGTGGTCGACCCCGTCACCAACGCACTGATGTGCGCGATTGGCACCGCGCGCTTTCCGCACGACCGACGCCTGATTGCTGTGCGGGAGGCACATGTGCGTCACGCACTGGAAGTCGGTCCCGACAAGCTCACGGGCAAGCAGAAGCTGGTGTTGCTGTCGGACCCGTTCGCTCTGTCAGCGCTGCACCTGGCGGTGTGGTCGTCACCTGAACAGCGAACGGCCTGGGAGCCTGCACAGGGCTGAACAAGCCGCCTCACGTGAAATACCGCGCCCCACCAGTGTCTTGCCGGTGGGGCGTTTTACTTCCCGTTACATCCGTAGGATTTGCGTATCACCTGAAGCGCCCGGCGGTTCATAGAATGGCATCACGAACTTGATACACGAAGTCGACGGCACATCAGCCCCGGCCTCGCAACCGTAAGGAGAAGCATCATGAAACGCACACTGCTCGCATTCGTTCTGGGCGGCGCCGCGCTGTGCGCCTCGACGGCGGCGTTGGCCCATGTGGACGTCGGCGTGTCGATCGGCGTGCCTGCGCCGGTGTACGTGGCCCCGGCCCCTGTCTATGCACCGCCGCCTGTGGTGTATCGCCCTGCCCCGGTGTATGCCCCCGCTCCGGTCGTCTATGGCGGCTACTACCGCGACCGCGACGACTGGCGTGAGCGCGAATGGCGCCGTCACGAGTGGCGCGAACGCGAATGGCACCACGATCACGGGTGGCACCGCGGCTGGGACCGCTAACGCCTGACGCCTAACGCGAACAGGAAGCCACATCGGCACACGGGCCGCTCGCACGAGCGGCCCGTTACTTTTGTACGCTCGACTGCCTGCGCAATCCGCAAACCGACCTATGCTGACGTAGCGGCCACTGCAATCCCGCCACCGGTCGCACAGCACACGGGAGGACGCCATGTCGATCTCCAGCACCCTCGACGGCTGCCTGCGCAGCAAGGGCTGCCTGTACGAGGTGATTCGTCATCCGCATACCCACACGAGCACTGAAACCGCACAATCTGCGCATGTCCCGGGCGACCGTCTGGCCAAGACGCTGCTGCTCGAAGACAAGCTTGGCTATGTTGCGGCCGTGTTGCCATCCACGTATCACCTGCATCTGTCCGAGCTACAAAAGGAATCGGGCCGCTTGGACCTTACGCTGGCCGATGAATCGGAGTTGCGCGAAGTCTTCCGGGACTGCGATGCAGGGGCCGTTCCGCCCGTGGGCATGGCCTACGGCATGCCGACCTACATCGACAGCAGCCTGATGACCCACGGCGACGTCTACTTTGAAGCTGGCGACCACGAAAACGTCGTGCATATGGACATGGACCAGTTCATGGCCTTGATGCGCGACGCCAAGCCCGCTCATTTCGCGTATCGCATGCAGGGCATCCTCTTCTGAGGAGACGGCCATGGCCGACGACGTGGTCATCACGGTCCGCAACAACGGGCCGTATCACATCAAGGGAAGCTTCCGGATCGTCACCCAGGGCGGACGCGAATTACCGGTGGAGGAAGGGCAGGCATGGCTGTGCCGCTGCGGGCACTCGTTGAACAAACCGTTCTGTGACGGCTCGCACAAGCGCGTCGAGTTTGACAGCAACCTCGACGCGCCTGCGCCGGTTGAGGCAGACCGGTCACCGTAAGCGGGAACGCGGGCCGAAAGACCCGCGCGTCCCCGCTTAGCGCGTAACGGGCTTGTAGCGGATCCGCTTGGGCTTTGCGCCCTCCTCGCCCAGACGCTTCTTCTTGTCGGCTTCGTATTCCTGGTAGTTGCCCGGGAAGAATTCGACGTGCGAATCGCCTTCGAAGGCGATGATGTGCGTGGCGATGCGATCGAGGAACCAGCGATCGTGCGAAATCACCATCACGCAGCCGGCGAATTCGAGCAGCGCATCTTCCAGTGCGCGCAGCGTTTCCACATCGAGGTCGTTCGAAGGTTCATCCAGCAGCAGCACGTTGCCGCCCGAGATGAGCGTCTTGGCCAGATGCAGGCGTCCACGCTCGCCGCCCGACAGCGTGCCGACGTGCTTCTGCTGATCCCCACCCTTGAAGTTGAAGCGGCCGATATAGGCGCGCGATGGCGTCTCATACCGACCCACCGTCAGGATGTCGGACCCGTTCGAAATCTCTTCGAAGACGGTCTTGTCTGCGGACAGCGCGTCGCGGCTCTGGTCAACGTAAGCCAGCTTGACCGTCGGACCGATCTTGATGGTGCCCGAATCCGGTTGCTCCTTGCCCGTGATCATGCGGAACAGCGTCGACTTGCCGGCGCCGTTCGGGCCAATGATGCCGACGATCGCGCCCGGCGGAATCGTAAAGCTCAGGTTGTCGATCAGCAGGCGATCGCCATAGCTCTTGCTGACGTTGGTGAATTCGATCACTTCATTGCCCAGACGCTCGCCGGCCGGGATGAAGATTTCCTGCGTTTCGTTGCGCTTCTGGTATTCCTGGCTGTTCAACTCGTCAAAGCGAGCCAGACGCGCCTTCGACTTGGCCTGACGGCCCTTCGGGTTCTGGCGCACCCATTCCAGTTCTTTCTTCAGCGCCTTCTGGCGGGCCGATTCGCTCGACTCCTCCTGCTTCAGGCGCGTCTCTTTCTGATCGAGCCACGAGCTGTAATTGCCCTTCCAGGGGATACCGTGGCCGCGGTCGAGTTCGAGAATCCACTCGGCGGCGTTATCGAGGAAGTAGCGGTCGTGCGTCACGGCCACCACGGTGCCCGGGAAGCGCGTGAGGAACTGTTCAAGCCAGTCCACCGATTCGGCATCGAGGTGGTTGGTCGGCTCGTCGAGCAGCAGCATGTCGGGGCGCGACAGCAGCAGCTTGCACAGCGCGACACGACGCTTTTCACCGCCCGAGAGGTGCTCGATCTTGGCGTCCCACGGCGGCAGGCGCAGTGCATCGGCGGCAATTTCCAACTGCAATTCCACGTTGTCACCGGCACCAGCGGCGATGATGGCTTCCAGGCGCGCCTGCTCTTCGGCCAGCTTGTCGAAGTCGGCGCCTTCCTCGGCGTACGCGGCGTAGATCGCTTCGAGTTGCTTTTGCGCGTCCATCACTTCGCCCAGGCCGCTTTCAACCTCTTCACGCACGGTCTTGGCGGGATCGAGCTGCGGCTCCTGCGGCAAGTAACCGATGTTCAGGTTGGGCATCGGCGTGGCTTCGCCCTCGATATCCTTGTCGAGGCCGGCCATGATCTTGAGCACGGTCGACTTGCCCGAGCCGTTCAGACCCAGCACGCCGATCTTGGCGCCCGGGAAAAACGACAGCGAGATGTCCTTGAGGATCTGGCGCTTGGGCGGAACGATCTTGCCCACGCGGTTCATGGTGAAAACGTACTGTGACATGGCGGAATTGCGGGGGGAAACGCAGAAATGGCGAACCCGGCGAGTTTAACAAAGCCGGGGCATGGCAAACCCAAGGCTCAAGGCCGCACGAGCAAAAGAAAAAGGCGCCCACCAGGGGCGCCCTTCCGATGCATCGGAGGCCAGGCCTCGTTACATCGTCATCATGTTGGCGTTCATGTTATGCATGACCCACAGCGAGCCGACAATGACGATCGCCAGGATCAGCAGCGTGAACAGGAAGGCCATCACGTTCCAGCGCTGGGCGGACGAGCCGTCCAGGTGCAGGAAATAGATCAGGTGCACGACGATCTGCACGACCGCCAGGGCCATCACCGTCACCAGCACCGTCTGGTGCGAGTAGCCGCCGTCCATCACCATCTTGAACGGAATGGCCGTCAGGATCACCGCCAGCACGAAGCCGATCAGGTAGCCCTTGACGGTGGCATGGCCAGCGCCGCCCGCTGCATGACCGTGGGCATCATCGTGGGCAATGCCCGTCGAAACGTTGGTCTGTTCCATTTACATCGCTCCCAGCAGATACACGACGGTAAACACGCCGATCCACACCACGTCCAAGAAGTGCCAGAACAGGCTCAGGCACGACAGGCGGGTCGATTGGGTCGGGGTCAGCCCTTTGCGGCTGATCTGCCACATCAGGACGATGATCCACAGCATGCCGCTCGCCACGTGCAGGCCGTGCGTGCCGACCAGCAGGAAGAACGACGACAGGAACGCGCTGCGGCTCGGGCCCGCGCCTTCTGCAATCAGGTGGTGGAACTCGTTGATTTCCATGCCGACGAACGCGGCGCCCAGCAGCAAGGTGATGCCCAGCCACAGCATCACTTGGTCCTTGCGGCCGTTCTGCAGGCTGATCATCACCATGCCGTAGGTGATGGACGACACCAGCAGGATGCCGGTTTCGATTGCCACATACGACAGATCGAAGAGTTCCTTGCCCGTCGGGCCGCCCGCCGTCGCACCGCGCAGGACGCAGAACGTGGCAAACAGCGACGCGAAGATGATCAAGTCGCTCATCAGGTACACCCAGAAGCCGAAGACCTTGGTGTCTGCGGCATCGTGGTGGTGCGCATGGTCATGCGCGTGGTCGTGGCCCTGCGCGTGACCGTGCGCGGCGTGACCGTCTAGAACATTGGAAGCCATGGTTTAAGCCTGCGAACCGATACGTTGGAAGTAGGCCGACTCGGTCTCGTGAACCTCGTGGGCGGGCACGTAGTAATCGATGTCGTCGTTGTTGCTGCGGAGGATGAAGCTGCCGATCATGCCGACCAGACCCAGCACGGCCATCCACCAGATGTGCCAGATCAGCGCGAAGCCCATCACGATCGAGAACATGCCAATGAAGAAGCCGGCGCCGGTGTTCTTCGGCATGTGGATCTTTTCGTAGCTCGGCGCGACCTGCGTCAGCACTTCACCGCGCGCCTTCATGTCTGCAAAGGCGTCGATGTCATGGATGACCGGCACGCGGGCGAAGTTGTAGTGCGCCGGCGGCGACGACGTCGCCCACTCCAGCGTACGGCCACCCCACGGGTCGCCCGTCAGATCGGCCAGCGCATGACGGTTGCGGACGCTCACGAAGATCTGGATGAGCTGCGAAGCGATACCGCAGGCGATGATCGCGGCGCCGATCACAGCGACGATCAGCCACGGTTGCCATGCCGGGTTGTCGGTATGGTTCAGACGACGCGTCATGCCCATGAAGCCCAGCACGTACAGCGGCATGAACGCGGTGTAGAAACCCACGAACCAGCACCAGAAAGCGCGCTTGCCCCACTTCTCGTCCAGCTTGAAGCCGAAGGCCTTCGGGAACCAGTACGTGATACCAGCCAGGTAACCGAACACCACGCCACCGATGATGGTGTTGTGGAAGTGAGCGATCAGGAACAGGCTGTTGTGCAGCAGGAAGTCAGCGCCCGGCACGGCCAGCAGCACGCCGGTCATGCCGCCGATCACGAAGGTGATCATGAAGCCGATCGTCCACAGCATCATCGAGTTCAGCTCGACGCGGCCGCGGTACATCGTGAACAGCCAGTTGAAGATCTTCACACCCGTCGGGATCGAGATGATCATCGTCGCGATACCGAAGAACGCGTTGACGTTCGCACCTGAGCCCATGGTGAAGAAGTGGTGCAGCCACACCAGGAACGACAGCACGGTGATGCCGGCGGTCGCCCACACCATCGACGTGTAGCCGAAGAGCTTCTTGCGCGAGAACGTCGAGACGATTTCCGAGAACATGCCGAAGGCCGGCAGGATCAGGATGTACACCTCGGGGTGGCCCCAGATCCAGATCAGGTTCACGTACAGCATGGCGTTACCGCCGCCACCGTTCGTGAAGAAGTGCATGTCCAGGTAGCGGTCGGCACCCAGCAGCGCCAGCGCCACGGTCAGCACCGGGAAGGCGGCCACGATCAGGATGTTGGCGCACAGGGCAGTCCAGGTGAAGATCGGCATGCGCATCAGCGTCATGCCCGGCGCGCGCATCTTGAAGATGGTCGCGACGAAGTTCACGCCGGTCAGCAATGTCCCGAGGCCCGATATCTGCAATGCCCAGATGTAGTAGTCGACCCCCACGCCCGGGCTGTACGCCAGCTCCGACAGCGGCGGGTATGCCAGCCAACCGGTGCGAGCGAATTCACCCACGCCCAGCGACACGTTGATCAGCACCACACCTGCGGCAGCCAGCCAGAACGACAGCGTGTTCAGGAACGGGAATGCCACGTCGCGCGCGCCAATCTGCAGCGGCACGATCAGGTTGATCAAGCCCGTCATCAGCGGCATGGCCATGAAGAAAATCATGATCACGCCGTGCGCGGTGAAGATCTGGTCGTAGTGCTCAGGCGGCAGATAGCCGGCACCGCCGCCCGAGGCGACCGCCAGTTGCGAGCGCATCATGATGGCGTCGGCAAAGCCGCGCAGCAGCATCACGATGGCCAGAATGCAGTACATCACGCCGATCTTCTTGTGATCGACCGAGGTGATCCACTCATTCCAGAGGTAGGTCCACTTCTTGAGATAGGTGATCAGGCCGAACACGCCCGCGCCACCCAACAGAATGGCCGACACCGTCACGACCACGATGGGCTCGTGCAGCGGAATGGCCTCCAGACTCAACTTGCCAAACATCGTCAACTCCTAGGAATTCTTGGCCGCGCTCTTGGGCGCAGGCAGGGCGGACTGCACCGGCAGCGGACGCGTTGCCGCCTCAGCCGTGGCCGTCGTGCAGTTGGCGCCTTCGAGCGCCTCGTCGAGCGTCAGGACCTTGTCCCCTTCGCCCATCTTGTCCATGTATTTGTGCAGGATGCTGTGATACAGCGTCGGGTCGACCGAGGCGTACGCCGCCGGCGGCACCTTCTCGCTCGGCTTGGACAGCTCGGCGTAGCCTTCCTTGGTCAGGTTCTGCGACGACTCACGAACCTGCTTGACCCAGGCGTCGAACTCTTCGTTCGTCATGGCCGTGGCCTTGAACTTCATGCCAGTGAAGCCCGAGCCGCTGTAGTTCGATGACATGCCGTCAAACACACCGGTCTCATTGGCGATCAGGTGCAGCTTGGTCTGCATGCCCGCCATGGCGTACACCTGGCTGCCGAGCTGCGGGATGAAGAACGCGTTCATCACCGTGTCGGACGTGATCTTGAAGTTGATCGGGGTGTTGGCCGGGAACGCCAGCTGATTGACCGTCGCGATCTTCAGTTCCGGATAGATGAACAGCCACTTCCAGTCGAGCGAAACAGCCTCGACCGTGATGGGCTTCACATCCGATTCGATCGGCTTGTACGGATCGAGCGCGTGCGTGGACTTGTAAGTGATCACGCCCAGCACGATGATGATCAGGCAGGGGATCAGCCACACCACAGCCTCGATGGCGTTGGAGTGCGACCAGTCCGGCTCGTAGCGGGCCTTGGTGTTGGACGCGCGGTACTTCCACGCAAACACCAGCGTCAGCACGATCACGGGGATGACCACCAGCAGCATCAGGCCGGTCGCCACCAGGATCAGCGTCTTTTCTTCAGCCGCAATCATCCCCTTCGGGTCCAGGACCGTCAGGTTGCAACCCGCCAGCAGGAGCGGGAGGCTTGCGGCGAGGAGCCGCTTCATATGTGGAACGAGTGTGTTCTTCATGTCTTGCACAATTGCGCCGGCGATGCTTCCGGACATCACGGGAGCCCAGCAGCCCAGACAGCGGCCACAGGCGGAAAAACGCGGGAAATGAGAAAAGATCGAACTACCGGCACCCCGAATACGCCTGGGTGCAGCAGCGGATCTTCGATCACATCGGGCGCCGGTCAGGGAGAAGCTGAACCCAACGCCCTCAGTTGGCGAGGCGGGCTTCGCTCATGTCGGGCACGGGCGAAGTCGAGCGCCGCCGCGTCGCACAAAGCGGCGGACGACAGATCGGGGGCGTTAAAGGTCGGAGCAGGCACTACGTCATGCGCCCGTTGGGGGAGCGCGGTTGGGAGTGGAATGCGGGCGCGATCTTACCGCCAGATGGCGCTCCGGATCGTGCTATGTGCTCAGGCAAATAGAAAACGGCGTCGATTGACAAGTGATGCCCTCGCCGTACGGCTAGGGTTTACGTGGCTTTGCGGGTAAGCAAATCGAAAGTGCATGTTGTTGCACTGCGACAATCAGCCACAGTGGTGCGCACCCGACGTTGCCCCCAGATGTGCGCCCAAATGCGGGATCCATGATGAGAACACTTCGCATCTGGGAGGGCCACCAAAGTGACCCTCTCATCCCTTGAGACTGCGTCACTGGCTGATTAGCCCAGCGATCCGCACCAGCACCAGCCCCGCCGCCACTGCAAGGTAACCGCGCAGCACGAACATCCACGTGCGCTTGAGTGGCGTCCAGCGCGCGGGCGTGAGTTGCTCGAGCGGGGGCATCGTCCAGTGGTCACGATCCAGCACGCTCACGCGCTGCGGATGATGCGGCCGATGGGTACGTCGCTCGATACGCCATAGCACGAGCGACATCACCACCGCGATCAGGGTGCCGCCGATCAGGATGGCGCCAATCTCGAATTCGCCAATGCCCGGGAACAGCACCGCGGCAGTAAGGATGACCGACAACATCACCAGCACAGCCACCACACCGCCGGTGAAGATGTTCATCGCGCGGCCGTTCGTCCACGGGCCCAGCACGGCCTTGTCGTTGCATAACAGCAGCAGGAACACTGTCGCACTCGGCAACAGCACCCCGGCCAGGGATTGCACGGCATTGGTCAGCAAACCGAGCGGCACGCCTGGCGTCAACACCAGCCCTGCTGCCAGCAACGTCAGCCCAAAGTACACGGCGTAGAAGCCCTTGGCCTCCGTCGGCTTGCGATGCAGCGAATGCCGTACGGCAAACACATCGCCAATCGCATACGCGGTCGACAACGACACCGCGCACGCGCCGATGATGCTGGCGTCCAGCAGCGCAATCGCGAACAGCACGCCGGCCCAGCGGCCCGAGTGGCGCTCCAGGCCGTGCGCCGTGCCGAGCGCATCGGTGTAGTTGCCGAACTCGGGCGTGCCGTGGAAGGCCTGGGCACTGAAAGCGATCATCGCCACCGCCCCAGCAATCACGAGGACGATGCCGAGCCACAGATCGGCGCGTTCATAGCGGATGAAACGCGCGGTGATGCGCTTGTCGATCACGTAGCTCTGCTGGAAGAACAACTGCCAGGGCGCCACGGTCGTCCCCACGATGGCAATGATCAGCAACATCACCTCGGCCAGCGGTGCACCCGCTGGCAGCGCCGGCACGAAGAAGTCGTGTGCCACCTGCCCCATCGGCGGATGCGCCATCACGAACACCGGGATGAGCGTGAGGCTGCCCGCCACCAGCACCAGCGCAAAGCGCTCGAAGCGGCGGAAATCTCCGGTAGACGCGGCCAGCATCACCAATGCCGCCGCCGCGCACACGCCCCAATGTCGCGGGATGCCGAGGTACTCAAGCGCCAGGCTGATGCCGATGAACTCCGTCACGAGCGTCAGCGCGTTCACCAGGAACAGATCGATGACGGAGAAACTGCCCCAGAACTTGCCGAAGCGCGCAAAGATCAACCGCGCATGGCCAACGCGCGTGACGGCGCCCAGCCGCAGCACCATCTCCTGGTTCACGTACAGCACCGGAATGAGCAGCAACAGCGTCCACAGCAGCGTGGTGCCGTAGTTCTGCCCGGCTTGCGTGTATGTGCCGAAGGCGCCGGCGTCGTTGTCGCCGACCATCACGATCAGACCAGGCCCGAGGATGGCGAGCAGCGTGCGCAAGCGCGCGCGCCAGCTATTGCGGGCGCCCGTATCGTGGTGCGCGATGGTGCCGAGCGCACCGCGAATGTCGCCCACATGGGCATCGTCTAGCGCGGCATGACGTGGTGGTGCGTCGATGCCCGAAGCGAATTGGGTCATGTCGACCTCCGTTTGTGTGGTGTTGTTGGATTACCAGTACGTGCGCGACAGGCGCACAGCCGCTGCGGCGTAACCGTGGTTGGAAAGCGGCTGACCGCCGTCACCTGCCCGGCGATTGGAGGTCACAGGTACGGCGTCGGTGCGCTCAGGTGCAGCAGCGCGTGGCTGCACGAACACCGAGCTGAACGGCAGTGCGATCGCCGAGAAACGACGGGCGGGAACATTGAATTTGCGCATGACACACTCCTGGCCACGTGCGCATACGTACGCCACGCAGCAATCGCCACGCGGGACACGCGCGGCGGCCTAGTCGGAACGATCAAGGAGCGATGCAGACACCGCTGCCTTGCCGGGGCGGCAAGTCAGCAGCAGGGAACAACCGTGCGGCGGACTCGCCTAGCAGAAAAAAGACGTTCGGTAAGGTCGACTCGGACTGTCCATATGGGTCCTCCTACGGTTAGAACTCGGCGTGGACACGCACGCCCACAAACTTCGCCGGACCGCGATCGCGGTTGTAGCCCGGGTTCTGAATGAGCTGGAAATCCGGGCTGATCGCCAGGACCTTGGTTATCTGCAAGCTGTAGAACAGTTCCAGCACGCGCTCGGGGCCATAGTTCAAGCCGCCATCGCCAAGGAACGCGCCGCTGCCGCCCGCGGCCAGATAGGCGCGGTGATCCGGCCCCAGCATATTCACCGCGACGGCCACGCCCAGCACATCGTTCGTACGTTGCCAAGCGGCGCCCTTGAGCAATCCGCCAAACGAGACGCTCCGGCCGACTTCGGTAAAGGCGTACGTTTCGGTCTTGTCGTCGGACCAGTTCAGGCGTGCGAACAGGCCGAGGTTGTCGCCGGCTTTCTGTTCGAACGAGACGCCAACGCCCAGCTTTGCGTGCGCCTTGCGCACCAGCCCGACATCGGGCGCTGCACCAATGACCGCGCCCAGCGCCATCGCATCGTCAAACCGGCCCATGCGCGCCTGGTTGCGCCAACCGAGCAACCGCGCCGTGCCTTCCTGACCGAACAGCGTGTAGCGCTTCTCCAGCTCGAGGATGTCGCCGTAGTGCTTGAGGAAACGCGTGTCGAGTGGCAAACCGTTCGATTGCTCCGGCTGCAGGAAACGGCCGGCGCGCACGGCCCAACCGTTCTCGCTATCGATGTACTCAAGCGCCACGCCCCAGTTGTAGCCACGCGCATCGGCGGGGTAGTCGAACGACGGATGCGCCATGAACGACCAGTTCAAGAACTGCGTGCGCGGGTCTTGCGCATAGGACACCGCATCGAACACATCGGGCACGGCAAAGTTGCCGGCAGTCAGCACCACGCGGCGCTTGTCGACGACGTTGGCGAACTGGTTGAAATCGGCGTCGACCTTTTCCGTGCCGCCATCCAGACCCCACGTCTGGCGCAGGAAAGTGCGAGCACGATACAGCGTGGGATTCGTCCCGGCCGTCTTGGCCAGCTCCCCGTTGGGCAAGCCGCCAAGGCCATGCAGCTCAGAAAACGCCACGCCCTGCGCGACCTCCGGGTTGAAATGGAACTCGGCGCCCTTCCACAAGCGCATGCCTAGGTCGAGCGTGGCCGTGAAGGAATAGCTTTTGGCGCGCGCGGCGCCGAGGCTGTTACCGCCGCTGTACGCAGCGTCGAATGCAGGTTTGCGTTGCCACACATAGGTGGTTTGGCCATGGAAACCGAAACGGTCGTCCAGTTCGCCGCTGGCGATGCGTGGAAAGTCATCCGCTGAAGGGGGTACACCCGCCGCCTGCGCCATCGACATCACCGACACAACGGCCGCCGCGCCCATCAGCACACGAACCCAAACCAG
The DNA here is from genome assembly GCF_000607165.1 of Ralstonia pickettii. Taxonomy (GTDB): domain Bacteria; phylum Pseudomonadota; class Gammaproteobacteria; order Burkholderiales; family Burkholderiaceae; genus Ralstonia; species Ralstonia holmesii. Next base: position 52,936 of record NZ_JFZG01000020.1, read on the forward strand.
CGGACACACCGCCACCCAAACGTACTCCAGCGTCGAAAGAAACAGCATGAGACCTCCCCCGCCCGTTTCTCTGACAGGCGTAGGCGAACGCCGGCCACGCCGCATCATGGCGCGCGCAAACGCACGCAGCCACGCGGCTGTGCCGGATACAACAATCGAATTCAGGAAGTGACTTGCGTAGAGAACCTACGCAAGCGCCACCGCCCGCCGTGCAATACGGCTAGGCAGTGGTGAGGCGCGAAGACGGTGCGCCGAGACTGTCTAGCCGTTCAATGTGCGATCGAGGATCGACTAGAACAACTGTCCATGGAGATGCACTCCGTAGCTATGACGGGGCGCAGAGTAACAAAGTCTCGTTGACGGCGGCAAGCGTTTTCTTGGAGGTGTCGCGAAGCCCATTGCACGGCGGCAACAACCCGATGTGCGGCGCCTCGCAAGTCGGTATCGGTACACTGCAATCGCGATCGAGCGCATCACGTGAGAGTGCTCGCCACAGCGATATCAGACGGAGGTTGTATGACGCGCTTAGCAATGCTGCTCACCACGATTGCCGCAATGGCAGGCATGGTCGGTTGCTCGACGGCAGGCTTAGAACACACCAAGAATGCGGGGGAATCCAAGATGGCCGAGCACACATCGCCTGCCGCCACGTGCCAGACAGCCGCCAGTTCCGATGACGCCTTGATCGGCAAATCCGAACAAGAGGCCGCCTCCTTGCTCAGCGGCTGCCTCTGGCGCATCAGCGAGCGCGACGGCAAAGCCCTGCCCGGCACGATGGACTACCGAGAAGAGCGCCGCAATCTGGGCATTCAGGGCGGCAAGGTAATCTGGGTGCAGCGCGGTTGAAGCTCGCAAAGTTGAACGGGCCACCGGACAAAAGAAAACGGCCTCCGCAAGGGAGACCGTTTTCGTGATGCTGGTGCCGGCTGCAGGACTCGAACCCGCCACCTGATGATTACAAATCAACTGCTCTACCAGATGAGCTAAGCCGGCAAAGAAACGCGATTCTAACCTAACACGCGTTACTTGACGACCTTTAGCGCCGGCTTTCCACCGATGCGCGGCACATTCGGTGGTGTCGGTTCGTCTTCCGGGCCGGTTTCCGCTTCGACAGGGACCGGCGCAGGCACCGACTCAGAGTCCACCGCGGCTAGCTTGGGCGGCGGATTGTTCTCGCGTTCGGTTGCAGCCTGCGTCGTCGGTGTACTGCGTTCCACCGGGAATGCCATACCCTGCCCGTTCTCGCGCGCATACACCGCAAGCACGTTTTCGATTGGCACCTCGATCTTGCGCGAGACGCCCGAGAAGCGTGCGTGGAACGTGATCCACTCATTGCCCATGTCGAGCTGGCTGGTCGCGTCAAAGCTCACGTTCAGCACGATCTCGTCGTTTTTGACGAACTCGCGTGGCACGTTGGTGCTGTTGTCGACGAAGACAGCGATGTACGGCGTGAAGCCGTTATCCGTGCACCATTCATAGATGGCACGGATCAGATAAGGCTTGGTGGATGTTTCCGACATGATGAAATCAGTGACCGTTGGGCGCGGTCCCGCGCAGGTTCAACCTGAGCGTGGCCCGACCCAGCGGCAATCAGCGGCGCATGACCTTTTCCGACGGCGTCAGCGCTTCAATATACGCCGGGCGGCTGAAGATACGCTCAGCGTATTTCATCAGCGGGGCCGCATTCTTGGAGACTTCAATACCGTAGTGGTCCAGGCGCCACAGCAGCGGTGCAATCGCCACGTCCAGCATCGAGAACTCTTCGCCCAACATGTACTTGTTCTTCAGGAAGATCGGAGCCAGCTGCGTAAGGCGGTCACGGATAGCCGCACGTGCCTTCTCGTGATTCTTCTCGGCCGCCTTGCCCTTTTCGTTCTCGAGCACGGAAACGTGCGTGAACAGTTCCTTCTCGAAGTTGAACAGGAACAGGCGGGCGCGGGCGCGCTGCACCGGATCGGCCGGCATCAGTTGCGGGTGCGGGAAGCGCTCGTCGATGTACTCGTTGATGATGTTCGACTCGTACAGAATCAGGTCGCGCTCAACCAGGATGGGCACCTGGCCGTACGGGTTCATCACCGCGATGTCTTCCGGCTTGTTGAAGAGATCGACGTCGCGAATCTCGAAATCCATGCCCTTTTCGAACAGGACGAGGCGGCAACGCTGCGAGAACGGGCAAGTGGTGCCCGAGTACAAGACCATCATGGTTGTAGTTCCTTGGCGCATGGGCCGGGGGCGGCCCTATGACGGTACAGCCGTGACGACAAATGACATCGCCACGGCACAAAAAGCGAAAAGGCAAAGGGCTAGAGCCAGTTCTCCACCGGCCTAGCCCTTGCCCGGAAAACACGGATTTTACTTGATGTCCTTCCAATAGGCCGCATTCAGGCGCCAGGCCAGCACGAAGAACACGCCAATGAACAACAATACCCAGACGCCGAGGCGCTTGCGCAGGTTGCCCGCGGGCTCAGCCATCCAGTCCAAATAGCTGACCAGATCGGCCACCGCCTGGTCATATTCGACCTTGTTCATCTTGCCTGGGACCGTCACTTCAAGGCCAACGAGCTTCTTCTCGGCCTCGCCGTGCTCGGACTTCACTTCGGCATACTTCGGCACTTGCTGGCCTTGCAGTTCCCACAGCACATGCGGCATGCCGACCTTGTCGAAGACCAGGTTGTTCCAGCCGGTCGGACGCGTGTCGTCACGGTAGAACGTGCGAAGGTAGGTGTAGAGCCAGTCGCTGCCGCGCGCCCGGGCAATCACCGATAGGTCTGGCGGTACGGCACCAAACCACTTCTTCGCGTCCTCGCGGTCCATGGCGATGTGCATCGTGTCGCCGACCTTGTCTGACGAGAACAGCAGGTTTTGCTTGATCTGCTCTTCACTCAAACCGATGTCGCGCAGGCGGTTGTAGCGCATCGCGCTGGCGCCGTGGCAGTTCAGGCAGTAGTTGACGAACAGCTTGGCGCCGCGCTGCAGCGCGGACGTGTCGCTGGACTGGTTGGGCGCCGGATCGAGCGGCACGCCGCCCTCATTGGCCATCACGGGCGCGGCAAACACGAGACCGGCCAAGGCGAAAATCGCAAGCAGCTTTTTCATTCTTGTGTCCTTCATGGGTCCTTGTGCTCGGCTCGAATCAGTGCGGCGTGAACGTGACGCGCTCAGGCACTGGCTTGAACGTCCCGATCTGGCTCCAGATCGGCATCGCGAGGAAGAACGCGAAGTACAGAATGGTGCCGATCTGCGAGATGATCGAACCGACCGGGCTTGGCGGCTGAATACCCAGGTAGCCCAGCACCGCAAAGGCGATCACGAAGAGGATCAGCAAAGTCTTGTGGAAGCCCGGGCGATAGCGGATCGACTTGACCGGCGAGTGGTCAAGCCACGGCAGGAAGAAGAAGATCACCACTGAACCGCCCATCACGACCACGCCCCAGAACTTCGCATCGATGAACTTGAAGCCCAGTGCCAGGATCACGGCCACAGCCACAGCTACCACTTTGACATTCATGCTCTTCGTACGAGCGAACAGCAGACCCAGCATGATCGCGATGAAGCCCCACAGCCACGGCAGGAAATCCGACGTGGTCGCGCGCAGCATCGAGTAGAACGGCGTGAAGTACCAGACCGGCGCAATGTGCAGCGGCGTCTTGAGCGAATCTGCCGGGATGAAGTTGTTGGCTTCCAGGAAGTAGCCGCCCATTTCCGGCGCGAAGAACACGATCGCGCTGAAGATGAACAGGAAGACCGCCACACCGACGATGTCATGCACCGAGTAATACGGGTGGAACGGAATGCCGTCCAGCGGAATGCCGCGCTCGTCCTTCTTGGCCTTGATCTCAACGCCGTCCGGGTTGTTCGAGCCCACTTCGTGCAGCGCGATGATGTGCGCCACCACCAAGCCCAGCAGCACCAGCGGCACCGCGATGACGTGGAATGAGAAGAAGCGGTTCAGCGTCGCGTCCGATACCACGTAGTCACCGCGAATCCACAGCGACAGGTCCGGGCCGATCAGCGGGATGGCGGAGAACAGGTTCACGATCACCTGCGCGCCCCAGTACGACATCTGGCCCCATGGCAGCAGATAGCCCATGAAGGCTTCGGCCATCAGGCACAGGAAGATCAGGCAACCGAAGATCCAGACCAGCTCGCGCGGCTTACGGTACGAGCCGTACAGCATGCCGCGGAACATGTGCATATACACGACGATGAAGAACGCCGAAGCGCCGGTCGAGTGCATATAGCGCACCAGCCAGCCCCACGGCACCTCGCGCATGATGAACTCCACGCTTGCATAGGCAACGGGGATGCCAGCGGCGTTGAGCGTGCCGTCCGGCTTGTAGTTCATCACCAGGAAGATGCCCGTGACGATCTGGATCACCAGCACCAGCAGCGCCAGCGATCCGAAGAAATACCAGAAGTTGAAATTCTTCGGCGCGTAGTACTCCGACAGATGCGCCTTCCACAGCTCGGATGCCGGGAAGCGTGCATCGATCCAGCCCAGCAGCCCGGTTGTCTCCACCTTCTTCTCGGCCATGATCAAGCCTCTCCTTTCTCGTCTTTACCGATCACCAGCTTCGTGTCGGACAGGAACATGTACGGCGGAACGTCGAGGTTCTGCGGCGCGGGCTTGTTCTTGAACACGCGGCCAGCCAGGTCGAACGTTGAACCGTGACACGGGCAGACGAAGCCGGGGTCTCCGGCAAGCTGCACGTTGGCGCCCACGGGAAACGGACCAGACGGGGAGCAACCAAGATGCGAGCAGATGCCGACCACGACCAGCAGGTCTTTATGCTCGGCACGGGAGCGGGTTTCGTTCTTGCAGTAGTCCGGCGTCTTCATGGTGAAGGGCACGTCGGACTTGGGGTCGGCGACTTCGTTATCGGTCTTCTTGAGCGATTCCAGCATGTCGGGCGTGCGTTTGAGCAGCCAGACCGGCTTGCCGCGCCATTCCACCACCTTCATCTGGCCGGGGGCCAGGTCACTCACGTCGGCCTCTACGGGCGCGCCCGCTGCACGGGCTTTTTCAGATGGTGCGAATGTGCAAACGAAAGGGGCCGCAACCGCAACCCCTCCCACACCACCAGCCACGGACGTCGCAATCAATAGATTACGGCGACCCTTGTCCACGTTTTGCTGGTCACTCATTCAAGACCCCAGGATGAGAAATCAAGATAGATTCGCGTCAACCGAAAATTATACCCGAGCGTACCGAGCGAACGATAGCGGTCGCGGGGCGCAGCGGTTATAGATATAGTGAACACGCCGATCGCCCGCCAGCCCAATGCTGACAAGGCTTTGGCATGGCTCTTGCAGCCTCGCTTTCAACAATTCAGGTCAACCGTTCGTTAGCTTGACCGTTTGTCTCGAATCAAACAATCCGGAGAAAACCGATGGCACTGATGCAAGACTTCAAGAAATTCGCGATGCGCGGCAACGTGATCGACCTGGCAGTGGGGGTGATCATCGGTGCGGCGTTCGGCAAAATCGTCGATTCGCTCGTCAATGATCTGATCATGCCGCTGATCGGCCGCATCGTTGGCAAGCTGGATTTCTCGAACCTGTTCATCCAACTGGCAGAGGCGCCCGCGGGTGTGCCGCACACCCTGGCCGATCTGAAGAAGGCTGGCGTACCGGTCTTCGCCTACGGCAACTTCATCACCGTGGCGGTCAATTTTCTGATTCTGGCGTTTATCGTGTTTCTGATGGTGCGCGCCATCACGCGAATGATCGACGCCAACCCGCCGGCAGCACCCGCTGAAACGCCGGAAAACATCCTGCTACTGCGCGAGATTCGCGACAGCCTGAAGACCAAGCCGTAATCGGACGTCGAATCACACCGGATTCGGGATATCGATGAAGGTGTGACGCACGCCGAAGCGCTCGGCCAGGTGATTGCCGAGCGCCCGAACGCCGCCGCGCTCGGTGGCGTGGTGGCCCGCACCGATATAGGCAACACCCGATTCGCGCGCCAGATGCGTGGTCTGCTCCGACGCCTCACCGCTCAGATACACGTCCACACCGGCGGCCACGGCAGCATCAAACCAGCCTTGGGCACCCCCCGTGCACCAACCGACTGTGCGCACCGGACGACCCTCCTCGCCGATCACGAGGGGCGCCCGATTCAGCTTGGCCGACACCGTCTGCGCGAAAGCGCCCAGCGTGGTCGCTTCGGCAAGCGTACCAATCCAGCCAAGTTCATCGTCGCCGAACCGGCCCTGGGGCGAGATGCCCAGCAACGCACCCAGCTGCGCGTTGTTGCCCAGTTCAGGATGCGCATCGAGCGGCAGGTGATACGCGAACAGGTTGAGATCGTGCGCCAGAAGTTGCTTCAGGCGCGCATGCTTCTGCCCCACGACACGGCCGTCCTCGCCCTTCCAGAAATAACCGTGATGCACGAGGATGGCGTCGGCACGGGCTTCGATGGCGGCTTGGATCAGCGCCAGGCTGGCGGTCACCCCCGTCACGATATGCGTAATGGTGTCGCGCCCTTGTACCTGCAGACCATTGGGGCAATAGTCCCGAAAACGGGCCGCCTGTAACAGGTCGTTCAAGTACAATTCAAGTTCTTTTCGATCCATTTGGACTCAATTTCGCTCTATGTTGCGCCGCTTTTGGCTGTTTTTCGCGCAAGCCGTCACGGTCGTCCTGGCCGTCTGGTTTGTGATCGCCACGCTCAAGCCTGATTGGCTGCAGCGCGGCAAGGTGGCAGTGCAATCCGGCTCGCCAATTGTTGCGCTTAAGGAAGTCGCTCCGCTCGGCCACGGCGGCACCTCGAGCAACTCCTACGCGGAGGCCGCCAAGGTCGCCATGCCTGCGGTGGTCAACATCTTCAGCAGCAAGAACGCGCCGAAGCGCGGCAATAACCCGCAGGCCAGCGCAGATCCGTGGTTTCGCTTCTTCTTCGGAGACCGCGCCCCGGAACAACGCCAGGAACCCACGGCCAGTCTTGGCTCGGGCGTGATCGTCAGCTCGGAAGGCTACATTCTAACGAACCACCACGTGGTGGACGGCGCCGACGAGATCGAAGTCGCCCTGACCGACGGCCGCAAGGCCAACGCCAAGGTGGTCGGCTCCGATCCCGAAACCGACCTGGCCGTCCTCAAGATCAACCTGCCGAATCTGCCCGCCATCACGCTGGGCCGGCTGGAGAACGTGCGCGTCGGTGACGTGGTGCTTGCCATCGGCAACCCGTTCGGCGTGGGCCAGACGGTCACGATGGGCATTGTCTCTGCCTTGGGTCGCAGCCACCTGGGCATCAACACCTTCGAAAACTTTATCCAGACCGACGCTGCGATCAACCCAGGTAACTCAGGCGGCGCGCTGGTCGATGCCGACGGTAACCTCCTAGGGATCAACACGGCGATCTACTCGCGCTCAGGTGGCTCGCTAGGCATCGGCTTCGCGATTCCGGTATCGCTGGCCAAGCAGGTGATGGAATCCATTATCTCGACCGGTAGCGTGGTGCGCGGCTGGATCGGCGTTGAGCCGCAGGATGTGACGCCGGAAATTGCAGAGTCATTTGGCTTGTCGCGCAAGGATGGCGCGCTGATTGCCGCCGTGGTTCAAGGTGGCCCCGCAGACAAGGCGGGCCTGCGCCCGGGAGACATTCTCACCAGTGTCAACGGTGGACCGATCCTGGATACGACGGCGCTGCTCAACAGCATCGCTCAGCTTCAACCGGGTGCGGAAGCCAAAGTAACGGTATCGCGCAAAGGCAAGGCGGTGGAACTGACTATCGTCGTCGGCAAGCGCCCGCCGCCGACGCGTCGCAACGTACCGATGCCCTCGCAGGACGACGAAGAACAACAGTAAGCGGCAGGTGTCGGAACACACTAACGGCGGTCATATGTGCCGCCGTTTTTTTATGCGCGCACGCTTGAGCATCAAGCCAGCACGTTGGTGGGCCGAGAGCCGCCTTGACGCCGCCGCGCCCGCTCAACGCAACGAGCGATCCGACGTACCAACCGCTGCGCTGCCGCGTTGATACGAGTTGCCTTTGTTCCGCGCTGCTGAGAGCCCCGGGGGCGTATGCCGTCGCAAAGCAGCAGGCGTGACGCCCCGCTGTCGCTTGCCTGCGCTCCTACATCATCAACTGAAGCTTGCACACCAGCCAGGCCACCCTTGGCAGCGTTTCAGCTGGAGGTGCGCTGCGAATCATTCGCACAAAGAAAAACGCCGATCCCTTTCGGAATCGGCGTTTAACCGTTTAATTCGATGCGCCCTTACGAGCGCGTCAAATTAGAACTTGTGACGCAGGCCGACGGTAGCGCCGAACTGGTTGTTGCTGTTGTTCGGGCCCGAGAACACTTGGTTGCCGCCCGTCAGCGTCGTGCCAGCGTAGCCAGTGTCGTTCAGACCCATCACGCCCAGACCCGAGCCGCCGCTGTTCTTAGCATAGGCCACGTTGAAGTAGGCGTCGGTGCGCTTCGACAGAGCGTAGTCGGTACCGACCACGAACAGCCACGGGTTGCCCGTACCGCTGTTCTTGAACTGTTGGTAGTAAGCCGTACCCGTCAGCGACAGAGCCGGAGTAGCTTGGTAACCCAGGCCAGCCCAGTACAGGTTCGAACGCAGGTTGCCGTTGCCAGCAACAGTTGCGTAGTTAGCCTTGTACCAACGGTAGCCAGCGTACAGCTTGGCCGGGCCGAAAGCGTACGTACCAGCGATCGTGGCGCGTTGTTCGCGGTTGTCGCTACCAACGGTCGTCGAGTTGGTCTGGTCGTACACTGCGCCGATACCCAGCGGGCCGCCAGCGTAGTTAGCACCCAGGCTCCACTCGCGGCCGGTCTTGTTGCTGCCAGCCACTTCGTTGCCGTTGTAGTTGAACGAGTACAGACCGGAGACGCTCAGGCCACCGAACGTGCCGACGTACTTGACGGCGTTGTCAGCACGACCAGCGAAGAACGCGTCTTGCGAGGCCAGCGAGTAACGCGTGGCGATTGCCATCGGGTCATACATCAGCGAGAAGTCGTACAGCAGGTTTTGCTGACGACCCAGGGTCAGTTGACCCCACTGGCCTTGCAGACCGACGTAGGCGTTACGACCGAACAGACGGCCACCTTGAGCCGACGTACCCGTGTCCAGGTTGAAGCCGCTTTCCAGGTTGAAGATACCCTTCAGGCCACCGCCCAGGTCTTCAACACCACGCAGGCCCCAACGCGAGCCCGACAGGCCGCCCGAATCCAGACCAAAACGCGAGCCGCTGCTGCCAGCGGTAGCGCCCGGCACCTTGTTTGCGTAGGTCAGACCAGCGTCGACCACGCCGTACAGGGTCACGGAGGATTGTGCATAGGCGCCACTGGCGGCCAGAGCTGCAACAGCAGCTGCAAACAGTTTCATCTTCATATCGACACTTTCCTTGTCAACTGATTGGGAAATCTTGACTGTCCTTATGGACGACGCAGATACCTCACGTCTGACCGCATTATGTGCCAGCGTTGACTGATTCCGGAAACCCTTTCTGGCTCTGGGCCGCGATTTGCGGCCAAGTTGTTGCTCATGGGCAACACGCGCCAAGCCTCGTGGAGAGGGGGGCGCGACCCGCTTTTTGCGCGGTGGCACAGGGGTTGGCGGGCGATTGTCACCCCCTTCCTGTGCAGCAAATTTGGCGGTCGGCGACAGCTCTGAATTGTCGCCTTCGCACCACGTTACGGCAATAAGTGCTTCTTTATTCTCTTTTTATCGACCGAGTGCGGCGTGCCATCGCTTTAAGAAATCGGCACGGCGGAGCTGATCTTGATGGGCGAGTAAACCCGGGCCGACGGGAATGGGTCGATGCGTGTTTCCAAGTTCGGCGAGCAGGCGCTTGGCGGTGAGCCCAGTCTCAACGTCCTGGCGCAGCGAAAACAAGAACGCGCGGTCTGCCATCACGCTCTGGCCATCACGCGAGAGCATGAAGTCGAGCCAGAGGCGCGCGGCGTTCGGGCGGGCAGCACGCCGCGCGATGAAGGCAACGCGCGTAGCCACCAGCGTGTAGTCGGTCGGCATCTTGATGGCGAGCGCCGGGTTGCGATCGGCGTAGCGCGCGGCGTACGAGCCGATCACGTTGTAGGCGAGCAGGCTTTCGCCCGACGCGACGCGCTCCAGCATCGCGGCCGTGGTGATGTATAGATTGACGTTGACGCCACCTAATGCCTTGGCAACATCCCAGAACACCGGCGTGGTGCGCGCGTCTTCGGCGGCGAAGAGGAAGGCCGAGCCGGAGTGCTCGATGTCGTACGAGGCGACGCGACCGCGCAGCAAGTCACGATGGCCATTCAGAATGCGGGCGAAATCGGCATGGGTCGAAGGAATCAACTCCGCCGGCAGCTGGCGCGTGTTGTAGACGAAGACGACCGGCTCGTAGCTCGTCCCGTACGCCTCGTTCTTCCAGATGGCCCACGACGGCAGGTAGGGCCGTTCGGGCGATGCGTACGAGAGTGCGTGGCCGTCGTTCACCAGCTTGAACTGCTCGGGCATGGCCGAACTCCAGACCACATCGGCGCCCGGCGACTTGGCGGCGAATTCAGCGAGGAAGCGGCGGTAAATGTCGTCGCTGTTCTGCTCGCGGTAGTCGACGGTGATGCCGGGGTAGCGCGTTTCGAAGGCGCGGATAAGCGGGTACGCCGCTGAGAAATCCGTCGTGGAATACACCGTGACACGGCCTTCGCGGCGCGCGGCGTCGATCATCGCGCCGTAATCGCGCGGGTAGTACGAAGGCAGCTCCGGCGCCGGACGGGCCAGCCACTGCGCGTGCGCCCCGCGCGCGACGACGCCGCTTGCAGCCAGCAATGTGGCGGTCTGAAGCCAGCGGCGACGGGAATTGGGGATGGACGACATGCCGGTTGAAGCTCAACTGGAGCCGCATCAGGTGGACGGTGTGATGGGGATGCGGGCGCCACGCATTATCATGAAAATGTAGCCAGAACGATATTGAGAGACACCCGATGCGGATTTTGCTGGTGGAGGATGAGGAAGAATTGGCCGCATGGCTGGCGCGCGCGCTGGCGCAAAGCGGCTTCGTGATCGAGCGCGCGGCCGATGGAGTCATCGCGGAAGCCTTCCTCGGCTCTGGAGAATTTGACGCGGTGGTGCTGGACCTGCGCTTGCCGCGCAAGGATGGCTTTGCCGTACTGGCCGACATGCGCGCGCGCGACGACCGCACGCCGGTATTGATCCTCACCGCGCAGGGCGCGCTGGACGAGCGCGTGCGCGGGCTCAATGCCGGCGCGGATGATTTCCTCACCAAGCCGTTCGCGTTGTCCGAGCTGGAAGCGCGGTTGATGGCGCTCATCCGCCGCAGCCGCGGTCGGGCGTTCCCGCGTCTGCGTTGCGGGCCGCTGGAGTTCGACACCGGACGCAAGGCATTCCTGCTGTCCAGCGAGCCACTGTCGCTCACGCCGCGTGAGCACGCCGCGCTGTCGGCGCTGCTGCACAAGACCGGCCAGCCGATCAGCAAGGTGCATCTGTTCGACAAGGTCTTCAACCTGGACAGCGATTCCAGCCCAGACGCAGTCGAGGTGGTTGTGCACCGCCTGCGCAAGAAGCTGGCGGGCACGGGCGTGCAGATCGTCACCGTACGCGGGCTAGGCTACATGCTTGAAGCCGGCGATGGTGAAGCGCCTACCGCCGGCGATAGCAGCGCATGATGCAGCGGCTCGCCTGGCTTCGGCTGCCGCGCAGCCTGAAACTCACGCTGCTCTGGTTGCTGCTGCCGGGGCTGGTGGGTGTGCTGGCCATCGACATCGTCTCGGCGTACCAGGCGCTGCGTAGCGCGACCGATCGCGCGTACGACCGCGCCCTGCTCGGCTCGGTGCGCGCCATCGAGAACGGCGTGACGATCGAGCGCGGGCAGGTCCAGGTCAACGTGCCGTATGTGGCGCTGTCCATGTTCGAATCGACCGCCCAGAGCAATGTCTATTACCGCGTCGCTTTCGAGCCCTTGCCCGGCAAGGCGCCGGAAGCCGCGCTGACCGGCTACGACGATCTGCCGCTGCCCGTCACGCGGCTGGAAAACGACACCCCGCTCTTCTACGACGCGATGTACCACGACGAGCCCGTGCGCGTGGCCGCCGTGGCCAAGCCGCTGTATCAGCCCGGGCTGCCGGCGCGCATCGTCATTCAGGTGGCGGAAACCATCGAGACGCGGCGCGCGCTGCAACAGGCGGTGTGGCGCGGTACGCTGCTGCGCGATGCGGCGCTGGTGGCGGTGAGCGCCGCGCTGTTGTGGCTCGGCGTGACTGTCGCGCTGCGCCCGCTCAATCGCCTGGCACGCAGCATCGGCGTGCGCGCGTCGGATGACCTGCGGCCGCTCGACGCCACGGACGTGCCAGCCGAGGTGCGTCCGCTGGTCAACGCGATCAACCACCACATTCATCGCTACGCCGAACTTGCGGAGGCGCAAAGCCAGTTCCTTGCCGATGCGTCGCACCAGTTGCGCACGCCGCTGGCCGTGCTGCTCACGCAAGCCGAATACGCGCTGCGCGAAACCGACCCGGCACGCGTGCGCGAAAGCCTGTCCGCCATCATCGCGCGCCTGCAGTCAACGAACCGGCTGACCACGCAATTGCTCGCTCTTGCGCGCGCACGACATGCGGGACAGGATGCGCCGGCCGAAATCTTTGACTTTGGTGAATTGGCACGCGACGTGGTGGTCGACGCACTGCCGCTGGCGCGCGAAAAACAGCAGGACCTCGGGTGGGATGACGGCGGCCTCGCCATGACGCTGCCCGTCATCGGCTACCCGGCCTTCCTGCGCGAGGCGCTCTCCAACCTCGTGCACAACGCCATCCGCTACACGCCGGCAGGCGGACGCATCACCGTACGCGCCACTGCGGAAGGCGATGCCGCCCTGGTCTGCGTGGACGACACCGGGCCCGGCATGAACGCTGACGAGCGCGCACATGCGTTCCAGCGCTTCCGCCGTGCGCACGAGGGCGGAAGTCGCTCGGGTAAACCCAAAGTCGCGCCCAAAGACGCCCGCTATGCCGCCGAAGGTTCCGGCCTCGGTCTGGCCATCGCACGTGCCTATGCCGCGCGTAGCGGCGGGCAAATCGAGCTAGCAGACGGCGAGCCGAACGAGCACGGTGGCGTCGGTTTGTCGGCGCGGATTCGCGTGCCGCTGGCGGCTGCGACAGCCCCCACCGAACATGCTGCGACGCAGCAGACGCAATGAAAGCGTGACGAAAGCGCGCGATTTCTATAATCCGCCGCACCTGGGGCCATCCGTCCGAGCTACACGCAGCAAGCCATAAGTAGCCGGCCCCATACCATCACAAGCAAACAGGAGACAAACCCATGCTTCGTGGACGCTTTACGCCTGCGCACGCCGCTCTCGCTTCGATCGCGGCTGCCGCACTGACCCTCAGCGCCGCCGCCTTCGCGCAAGTCCCGGCCGGCTACCCCGCCAGCTATGCAGATACCATCGCCGCCGCCAAGAAGGAAGGCAAGGTGGTGGTGTATGCGACGACCGACACCAAGGCTGCAGATCCGCTGATCAAGGATTTCGAGTCGCTCTACCCGGGTGTGAAGGTCGAGTACAACGACATGAACAGCAGCGAGCTGTACAACCGCTTCATCAGCGAGCAGGCTGCCGGTGGCGCCTCGGCTGACATGATGTGGAACTCGTCGATGGACTCGCAGCTCAAGCTCGCGCAGACCTACGCGATGAAGTACGACTCGCCGGAAGTGCCGAACCTGCCGAAGTGGGCAGTCCACAAGGGCATCGCCTATGGCACGACGTATGAGCCGGCCGTGTTCCTGTACAACAAGCGCCTGGTCAAGGATTCGGAAGTGCCGCAAACGCACGCCGATTTCGCCAAGCTGGTCGCCAGCCAACCCGAGCGCTTCAAGAACAAGGTCACGACGTACGACATCGAGAAGTCTGCCGTGGGCTTCATGATGGCGGCGCAAGACAATCTGGATTCGCCGCAGTACTTCGACTTCGTCAAGGCAGTGGGCCCGAACCTTGTGCTGCAGTCCTCCACCGGCACGATGATGGAGCGCGTGGCCTCGGGTGAAAACCTGGTGGCGTACAACATCCTCGGTTCGTACGCGATTGCGCGCGCCAAGAAGGATCCGTCGATCGGCATCGTCTATCCGAAGGACTACACGCTGGTGGTGTCGCGCGTGGCGATGATCGCCAAGAAGGCGAAGAACCCGAACGCGGCCAAGCTGTGGCTGGACTACATCCTGTCCAAGCGCGGCCAGGAAATCCTCGCCAACAAGTCGGATCTGCACTCGCTGCGTGAAGACGTGACGGGCGAAGCCACCGCCGCCGGCCTGAAGAAGATTCTCGGCAGCAGCATCAAGCCGATTCCGGTTGACGAATCCATCCTGGCGTTCCTGGAACCCAAGAAGCGCCTGGACTTCATCAAGCAATGGCGCACCGCCGCCGGCCGTTGATCTGATCCGCTGATCACCGGCACCCTTCTCATCTGACCGACCTGCCGGCGCCATCCGTATCTGGCGCCGGCTCCTCCTGGAGGCACCATGCGTTCTCTAGCGCAAGACCGTGCCGCCGCTCGCCAAGTCACCCTCAAGCGCTCGCCCTGGACGCGTGTGGGACAGGCTTTGCCGCGCGGCGTGGTCATTCTGCTTACCGCGCTGGCGATTTTCACGCCGCTGGCGCTGATCTTCTACCAGAGCTTTCTGTCCGCGCCGTTCTTCATGCCCGACGCGCTGGCGGGGCTGGATGCATATCGCTTCATCTTTACGGATTCGGATTTCTGGCAGGCCTTTGAGAAATCCACCGCGCTCGCTTTCGGTCTGGCGGTGATCTCGGTACCGCTGGGCGGCATCCTGGCGTTCCTGATGGTGCGTTCGGACTTGCCCGGCCGCCGCGTTCTCGAACCGCTGCTGATGATTCCGGTGTTCGTCTCGCCGATGGTGCTGGCGTTCGGCTACGTGGTGTCCGCCGGACCGGTAGGCTTCTACACCGTGTGGTTCAAGAGCGTGTTTGGCGGTGCGCCGTGGAACGTGTATTCGTTCACAAGCATCATCATCATTGCCGGCCTGACGCACGTGCCCCACGTGTATCTGTATGTTTCGTCGGCGCTGCGCAGCCTCGGTTCTGACGTGGAAGAAGCCGCTCGTATCGCGGGGGCATCGCCGCTGTCGGTGGCACTCAACGTGAGCCTGCCGATGGTGCGCCCTGCCCTGCTGTACGCAGCCGTGCTGGTGACATTCCTGGGCTTCGAGGTGTTCGGCCTGGTGCTCGTGCTGGGTGATCCGGAAGGCCACCTCGTGCTGGCGACCTATCTGTATAAGCTGACGAACAAGCTCGGCACGCCGGCATATCACCTGATGGCGGCCGTGGCGGTCTGCCTCGTGATGGTGACGTTCCCGCTGGTGCTGCTGCAACGCTACATGCTGAAGTCGGCCAACCGCTTCGTCACGGTCAAGGGCAAGGTCACGCGCAGCCGTCCGTTGCCGCTGGGCAACTGGCGCTGGCCGGCGTGGGCGGTTGTGGTGCTGTGGTTTTTCGTAACGGTGGTGGTGCCGCTCTCGGGTATCGCGCTGCGCGCCTTCGTGTCGAACTGGGGTGAAGGCGTGTCGCTGGTCGAGGCATTCTCGACCACGGCGTTCCAGCAGATCTTCGAGCAGCCGCAGTTCCTGCGTGCGATGGTCAACACGGTGCTGATCGGCGTGATCGGCGGCGCGCTGGCCGTGGGCTGCTACACGTGCATCGGTCTGGCCATGCACCGCAAGCCGGATGGCTGGACGCGCTTTCTCGATTACAGCGTGCTGGTGCCTCGTGCCATTCCGGGTCTGCTGGCGGGTCTGGCGTTCCTGTGGGTGTTCCTGTTCGTGCCCAACTGGATCGAGACCGGCCTGACCGACAGCGGCCTGCCCTTCGCCAACTGGATCATCGAGAACATCGTGCCGAGCCTGCGCGACCTGCGCAGCACGATCTTCAGCGTGTGGATCGCTTACACGGTGGTGTGGCTGGCCTATGGCCTGCGGTTGATCTCGGCCGCGCTGCTGCAAGTCGGTCCGGAGCTGGAAGAAGCCGCACGCTCGGTGGGCGCCACCCGTGCCCGCACCACGCGCGACGTGACCGTGCCGCTCACGCGCTACGGCCTGCTCGGCGCTTGGCTGCTGATCTTCCTGATTTTCGAGCGCGAGTATTCGACCGGTGTGTACCTGCTGTCGCCGGGCACCGAGACGATCGGCTCGATGCTGGTTTCCCTGTGGGCGGGCGGCGCCATCGATATCGTTGCCGCGCTGTCCTTCGTCAATATCGTGCTGGTGGCCGTCGGCCTCGGCATCGCACTGCGTTTCGGAGTGAAGCTCCATGATTGAACTCACTGTCAACGACCTGCACCTGCAATACGGCAACAACCCGGTTCTCAAGGGTGTCTCGATGCAGCTGCAGAAGGGCGAGGTCGTCTCGCTGCTGGGCCCGTCGGGTTCGGGCAAGACCACGCTGCTGCGTGCTGTCGCCGGCCTCGAGCAAGCGAGCCAGGGCACTGTCCAGATCGGCGATCGGGTCATGTTCGACGGCGCCAAGAAACTCGACGTGCCGGCCGAAGGGCGCAACCTGGGCCTGGTGTTCCAGTCGTACGCCCTGTGGCCGCACAAGACCGTGGCCGAGAACGTCGCCTATCCGCTCAAGCTGCGCAAGACACCTGCCGCGCAGATCAAGGAACGCGTGCAAGCGGTGCTGCAGCAACTGGGCCTCGGCCATCTGGGCGAGCGTTTCCCGAGCCAGCTCTCCGGCGGCCAGCAGCAACGCGTGGCCATCGCCCGCGCGCTGGTCTACAACCCACCTGTGATCCTGCTCGACGAGCCGCTCTCGAACCTCGACGCCAAGCTGCGCGAAGAAGCCCGCGCCTTCCTGCGCGAGCTGATCGTGCGCCTGGGCCTTTCAGCCCTGATGGTCACGCACGACCAGAGCGAAGCGATGGCCATGTCCGATCGCATCCTACTGCTGAACAACGGCGTGATCGAACAGCAGGGCACGCCCGAGCAGATGTACGGCGCGCCCGAAACGCTCTTCACCGCCGAGTTCATGGGCAGCAACAACCGCATCAACGGCAAGATCGCCGAAGTGCGTGACGGCATGGCCCGCCTGGTGGACGAGACTGGCGGCTGGTCGCTGTGGGGTGTGGCGCGCGGTGATTTGAAGCCCGGTGCATCAGCGCACGGCGTGATCCGCCTCGAGCAGGTGCGCGTGGGCGTCGACAACGCCGACAACACCATCCACCTGCCGCTCGCAACGCGCATGTATCTGGGCGACCGCTGGGAATGCCTGTTCCGTGCCACCGACGACAGCGGTGCGACCGGCACAGGCCTGCGCGCCTACTCCGCCAGCGCCCCGAGCGACGGCAAGTACGCACTGACCTTCCCGCGCGAACAGTTTTGGCTGTACGCCGCTTAAGGCAACAGCCGTAACAGCGGATTCATCGGCAACAAAAAAGGCAGCCTCGGCTGCCTTTTTCTTTGGCTGATGCCGGGTCGGCCCGTCAGTCTTTTACCACCGGCAAGTGCTCTGGATTGTTCTCCGGAGCCGTGGTCTTACGGATAAAGATTGCCGCCAGGATCAGCCCCAGCTCATACAGCAGCCACAGCGGCACCGCCAGCAGCAACTGGGACATCACGTCAGGCGGCGTCACCACCGCAGCGATCACGAACGCACCCACCACCACGTACGGCCGCGCCTGCCGCAGCTTCTCCAGACTCACGATGCCAAAGCGCACGAGCACCATCACGACCACCGGCACCTCGAAGGTGATGCCGAAGGCAAGGAACGTGGTCATCGCAAAGCTCAGATACTTGTCGATGTCGGTCGACATCTCGGCGCCCAGCGGCGCGTTGTAGTGCGCCATCACCTTGAACACCGTTGGGAAGACCAGGAAATATGCAAATGCCACACCGCACAGGAACAGCACATAGGTGCTCACCACCAGCGGCATGATCATCCGCTTCTCGTGCGTATATAGCCCCGGCGCCACAAAGCGCCAGATTTGGTACAGCACCCAGGGCAGGGCGATGAGGAAGGCGGCCAGCAGCGTCACCTTCATCGGCACGAAGAACGAGCCGGTGACATCCGTCACGATCATGTGGCCATTCTTGGGCAACGCCTGGATCAGTGGTCGAGAGAACAGATTGAAGATATCCGGAGCCCAGTAGACCAAGCCCAGAAAGACCAGCAGCACGCCGGCGCCCGCCTTGACGATGCGCTCGCGCAGTTCGACCAGATGCGAGATGAAGGTTTCCTGCGCGCCGTCCTCGGGCGACTCTTGCGGATCGAGCGGAGCGGCACTCATGTCGGGTGGGAAAGAGGGAAGTCAGGACGCGGCACCGCAGACACGGCTCGCGCCCGGAAGATCATTCGAAGAAGGAGCGCGCACGCGACTGTGCGGCAACGATGGGCGGACGATGACGCTTGACGCGTGCCGCGCCCGATTGCGCCCACATGCGTACGCCCTGCTTCTGGCGGTACCACCTGGGCATCGAGAGCTGCTTGTTGCGCCAGCTGTTGCGGCCGTTGCGCGACTTGCCCGGTGCCGGGCGCCAGTCCGGGGCGGAGGTCGCCGTTTGCGCGGGATCACCAAGCGCCTCGTTCAGGCGTTCGTTGATCTCGGTCGTGTGCTTGCTGACCTCCTGGTGGATGGTCTGCTCGACATTGCGCGCGGCCTGCTCGAAGTCGGTGCGCATCTTGCGCAGCTCCTCAAGCTCGATTTCACGGCTGACCTCAGCCTTCACGTCGGCGATGTAGCGCTGTGCGCGGCCAAGCAAGGCGCCAGCGGTGCGCGCCACTTTGGGCAGACGCTCCGGCCCGATGACGACGAGCGCCACCATGCCAATCAGCGCCAGCTTGGAAATGCCGAGATCGATCATCGGTCAGCGCGCGTCGGTGTTCAGCCTTGCTTGGACTTGTCGCGCGCTTCGACGTCGATCGTCGTCGAATCGTGCAGCTCGCGCGGCGGCTGGCCGGCGGTCTGTTGCGGTTGTTGCGAACCCGCGGGCTTGTCTTCCTGCCCTTCGCGCATGCCGTCCTTGAAGCCCTTCACGGCGCTGCCCAGATCCGAACCGATGTTGCGCAGCTTCTTTGTGCCGAAGACCATCATGATGATGACCAGCACGATCAGCCAGTGCCAAATGCTAAAGGAACCCATGTCCTACTCCCACGTAAATGCGGCTGGTGGCGTCGCAACGGTGGCGACGCCATTGGTTGATTTTACGGATTTGCGTACATCGGCTTGCTGTCATTCAGATACAGCCAACCTTTCACAATACGATACAGCATCCAGATGCCCAGAGCCCACAAGACGGCAAAGCCGATGAAGGCCACGGGAATGAGCAGCACGCCGATCACACCCCACAATACGCACCACCAGAACGAACGGATTTGCCAACGGAAGTGCGACTCATACAGCGTGCCCCGCACATCGTCGCGCTTAACATACCCGACGATGATGGCAATCAATGCAGTGATACCGCCGGTCAGCCAAAAAATGGCGTAGAGCGCATACAGAATATGCGTCAGGCGACGCAGCCCTGCCAAGCGCTCCGCGTCGTCCGTCACCGCCACTGCTGCTCCGTATTTGTCCACGCTGCCCCCCTGCGACGATTCGTCACCGTAGTCAGTCACCCGCCGCGTCGCGCGCCTGCGACTTGCGCAGCGCCTTCTCTTCCAGGCCGGAAAGCCCTTCGCGGCGCGCCAGCTCACTGACGACGTCATCCGGCGTGAGGTTGAAGTGCGACAGCAACACCATGGTGTGGAACCACAGATCGGCCACTTCGTAGACGACCTTGCTGCGCGCCTCGTCGGTCATGCCTGCGGCGCGGGCGTCCTTGGCCGCCATGACCGTCTCGGTGGCCTCTTCGCCGATCTTCTTGAGGATGGCATCGTCGCCCTTGTTGAACAGGCGGGCGATGTAGCTCTTTTCCGGGTCGCCGCCGTTGGCGAGCTTGCGGGATTCGAGCACCTCGCCCAGGCGGCGCAGGGTGTCACTCATGATTGTGGCCGGGCTTGCCGGCGTAGATATCGTCGGGGTCCTTGAGCACGGGCTCGACGGTATGCCAATCGCCGTCCTCCACATTGCCTTCGAACTTCTGGAAAAAGCACGCGTGGCGGCCAGTATGGCAGGCGATGCCGCCGATTTGTGTGACGCGGAGCAAGACTACGTCTTCGTCGCAGTCGAGGCGGATTTCGTGCACCTTCTGGATGTGGCCGGACTCCTCGCCCTTGTGCCACAGGCGCTTGCGCGAGCGCGACCAGAACACGGCCTCGCCGGTTTCCACGGTCTTCTGCAGTGCCTCACGGTTCATGAAGGCGAACATCAGGACGTCATTGCTGCCCTGCTCCTGCACGATCACCGGTACCAATCCGTTGTCGTCCCAGTGGACCTTGTTCAGCCACTTCTTGCTCATAGTCCGATCCGTACTGGAATGCCCTGCTCTGCCATGAATTGCTTGGCCTGGCCGACGGTGTATTCGCCGTAATGGAAGATGCTGGCGGCCAATACCGCATCGGCGTGACCTTGCTGGATGCCGTCTGCCAGATGCTGCAGGTTGCCGACGCCACCTGAGGCGATGACCGGCACCGGCACTGCGTCCGACACGGCGCGCGTGAGTTCCAGATCGAAGCCGGCCTTGGTGCCGTCCCGGTCCATGCTGGTGAGCAGGATTTCGCCCGCGCCACGCTGCGCCATTTCACGTGCCCATGCCACGGCGTCCAGGCCTGTGCCTTTGCGGCCGCCGTGCGTAAAGACTTCCCAGCGCGGTGCCTCGCCTTCGCCCGACACTTTCTTGGCGTCAATAGCCACGACAATGCACTGTGCGCCATGGCGGGCGCTGGCGTCCGAAACCAGCTGCGGATTCGACACCGCAGACGAGTTCATGCTGATCTTGTCCGCACCGGCATTGAGCAGCCGGCGGACGTCTTCCAACGCGCGCACACCGCCGCCCACCGTCAGCGGAATGAACACCTGCGAAGCCACCGCTTCGATGATGCCCAGCATCAGGTCACGCCCGTCCGACGTGGCCGTGATGTCGAGGAAGGTGATTTCGTCGGCGCCCTGCTCGTCGTAGCGGCGTGCGATTTCGACGGGGTCGCCCGCGTCGCGCAATTCGACGAAATTGACGCCCTTGACCACCCGGCCGTTGGTCACGTCCAGGCAGGGGATGATTCGTTTGGCTAGCATGATGAGTCGGGCGCCGGAGCGCCCGTTGTGCACGGCTGGATCAACGATCAGGCCGCGCCGAGTTTGTCCGCGAGGGCTTGCGCTTCCTTGAAGTTCAGGTCGCCGGAGTAGATCGCGCGACCACAGATCACGCCTTCCACGCCATATTCTTCGACCGCGCAAAGATGGTCGATGTCCTTCAGGTTCGACAGGCCGCCACTGGCAATGACCGGAATCTTCACCGACTGCGCCAGCTTGACGGTGGCATCGATGTTGATGCCCTGCAGCATGCCGTCGCGGCCGATATCGGTGTAGATGATGCCTTCGACGCCGTAGTCTTCGTACTTCTTGGCGAGGTCAGCGACTTCGTGGCCGGAGAGCTTGCTCCAGCCGTCGGTCGCCACCTTGCCGTCCTTGGCGTCGAGCCCGACGATGATGTGACCACCGAACGCCGTGCATGCGTCCCGCAGAAAGCCCGGGTCCTTGACCGCCGCCGTGCCGATGATCACGTACGACAAGCCATCGTCGAGCCAGCGCTCGATGGTGCCCAGATCGCGGATGCCCCCGCCGAGTTGCACGGGAATCTCATCGCCCACCTCGGCGAGGATGGCCTTGACGGCCGCCTCGTTACGCGGCTTGCCCGCGAAAGCGCCATTCAGATCGACAAGGTGCAAGCGGCGCGCACCCTGCTCGACCCAATGCCGCGCCATGGCAGCAGGGTCTTCCGAGAATACGGTGGCTTGATCCATATCGCCTTGTTTGAGGCGCACACACTGACCGTCCTTCAGGTCGATGGCCGGGATGAGCAACATAAGCGTGACGACAGAGTTGAGGGGAAAAGATTAAAAAGGGCGAAAAATGGATTCGATTGCGACGCCACGGCGGGCATCACGGATTCCAGTGCACGAAGTTCCGGTAGATCTGCAGGCCCGCTTGCGCACTTTTTTCCGGGTGAAACTGTGTTGCAAAAATATTATCCCGGGCGATGGCGGAGGTAAACCGCACGCCGTATTCGGTCTCTCCGACCGATTCGTCGGCGTTGGCAGGCCGGGCGTAGTAGCTGTGCACGAAATAGAAGTAGCTCTGATCCGCCACACCTTCCCAGAGGGCGTGGGCACGACTCTGGTGCACGCGGTTCCAGCCCATCTGAGGCACTTTGTACCGTGAACCGTCCGGCTGCAACTGGCCGTCAAGGTCAAAGCGGACCACATCGCCTTTGATGAGGCCCAACCCTTCGGTGTACTGCTGCCCGAGGCGTGCCTCTGTGCTGCGCTCAAGCAGCATCTGCTCGCCCACGCATACGCCGAGCATCGGCTTGCTGCGCGATGCCTCCAGCACAGCGTCGCGCAGGCCGGACTGGTCGAACGCGGCCATGCAGTCGGGCATGGCGCCCTGCCCCGGCAGCACCACCCGGTCGGCCGAACGAATTTCATCCGCTTGCGCACTGATGCGCACATCAGCCTCTGGAGCAACGGCCATCAAGGCTTGCGCTACCGAGCGCAGATTGCCCATACCGTAATCGACGATTGCGATCTTAGTCATGACTTAACTTAGGCCCTAAGTACGGGCAACAGGGTTTTCAGCCCATCAACGATGAATTCCACGGCCAGCGCCGCCAGGATCAAACCCATCAACCGCGTACCGACGTTGATGCCGGTGCGACCGATCACACGGGCGATCGGCTCGGCCGCGCGCAACACGATCCAGACCACGGCCGCGATCGCAACACCGACCCCAGCCAGGAGAAACAAGTCCCACCAATGCTTGGTCTTGCCAGCGTAGACGATGACCGTGCTGATCGAGCCGGGGCCCGTGAGCAGCGGAATCGCCAGCGGCACAACCGCAATGCTGGCCTTGGCACCGGCCTCGTCCTCTTCTTCGGGCGTGGCCTTGGTGCGGCTGGTCTGCGCATTGAGCATGTTCAGCGCGATCATGATCATGATGATCCCGCCGCCGACCTGCAGCGAGCCCACCGAGAACCCGAAAAAGCTGATGATCTGCTCGCCAAGCAACGCAGACAGGCCAATCACGATCGCCACCGAAATCGACGCGACCTTGATGGTGCGGCGCTTTTCTTCATCCGTCTGGCTCTCGGTCAGGCTGATGAAGAACGGGATCGCCCCGATCGGGTTGATCAGCGCGAGCAGCGAGAAAAAGCTTTTTGTCAGATCCATCGGATCGGCGGCCGGTTTTGGAGTCGGGTAGGCGCGGCCAGGCCGACGCAGTGATTTACAGGGCGCCCTTGGTCGACGGAATCGTGCCGGCAGCGCGCGGGTCGATCTCCACCGCCATGCGCAGCGCGCGTCCAAAGGCCTTGAACACGGTCTCGATCTGGTGGTGTGCGTTGACGCCGCGCAGGTTGTCGATATGCAGCGTCACGCCAGCATGGTTGACGAACCCGCGGAAGAATTCGATGGACAGGTCCACGTCAAAATTGCCCACGCGTGCACGCGTGAACGGCACGTGGAACTCCAGGCCCGGACGGCCGGAGAAGTCGATGACCACGCGCGACAGGGCTTCGTCCAGCGGCACGTAGCTGTGGCCGTAGCGCACGATGCCCTTCTTGTCGCCGATGGCTTTGGCGACGGCCTGGCCCAGCGTGATGCCGACGTCTTCCACGGTGTGATGATCGTCGATATGGGTGTCGCCGGTGGCCGAGACGTCCAGGTCGACCATGCCATGTCGGGCGATCTGGTCGAGCATGTGGTCGAGGAAGGGGACGCCGGTGTTCAGCGTTTGCTTGCCCGTGCCGTCCAAATCAAGGGCGACGCGGATCTGCGTTTCAGAGGTGTTGCGAGTGACCTCGACACGGCGGCTCATGGGGCTTCCTGCATCGATGCGGCAAAGGCATCGATAAATTGCGCGTTTTCTTCGGGATTGCTGACCGTCACGCGCAGACAGTTGGTCAGCAACGGGTGCATTTTACTGACGTTTTTAATCAGAATCCGCCGATTGAGCAGGCGCTCGAACAAAGCGGCGGCATCGGGCACGCGCAGCAGGATGAAATTTGCCGCGCTCGGGAACACTGTCACGCCCGGTTGGGCCGACAGCGCATCGATCAACTTGGTGCGCTCGGCGCGCAGGGTCGCTGCCTGGGCATCCAGCACATCCACGTGTTCGAGCATGAACTGGGCAGTCGCCTCGGTCAGCACATTCACGTTGTACGGCGGACGCACCTTGTCCAGCTCGGCGATCCACTTCGGGTGGCCGGCCACGTAGCCGAGGCGGATGCCGGCCAGGCCCAGCTTCGAGACCGTGCGCATCACCAGGAGGTGATCGAAATCGCGCAGGCGCGGCATCCAGCTATGTTGCGCGAACGGCTGGTACGCCTCGTCGACCACCACCAGGCTCTGGCACACGGGGCCGCGAGCGGCGCGGATGATCGCGTCCATGTCGGCCGCGTCGAACAGATTGCCGGTCGGGTTATTCGGATACGCCAAGTAGATGACGGCGGGCTGGTGCTCGGCCATGGCGGCCAGCATGGCTTCACGGTCGAGCGTCAGGTCCGCCTTGAGCGGCACGCCGACGAAGTTCAGGCCCAGCAACTGCGCCGACATCGCATACATCACGAAGCCCGGCACGGGCGCCAGCACGGTCGCACCGGGCTTGGCCGCGGCAATGGCGATCAGGCTGATGATCTCGTCCGAGCCGTTGCCCAGCAGCACATCGGCGCCGGCCGGCACGTGCATCACCTGCTTGAGCTGCGCCTTGAGCGCGTCGGCGGTCGGCACCGGGTAGCGATTGAGCGCGACTTCGGCCAGGCGCTTGCCCAGCGCGTCGCGCAGCATCGCCGGCAGCGGATACGGATTCTCCATCGCGTCCAGCTTGACCATGCCGGTCGCGTCGGGCACGTGGTACGCACCCATGGCGCGAACGTCGTCGCGCACGATGCGGGCGAGCAGGTCATCCAGAGAGGCTTGGGCCGGAGCGGTGGCGGTCATCGTTGTGCGGCGAGTGTTATTCGGAGGCGGGGCGTTGCAGGCGATATTCAGCGCTGCGGGCATGCGCCTGCAGGCCTTCGCCGTAGGCCAGCTCGGCAGCAATCTCGCCCAGCATCTGCGCGCCGGCTTCGCTCACCTCGATCAGGCTGGAACGCTTGATGAAGTCGTACACGCCCAGTGGCGATGAGAAGCGCGCCGTGCGCGAGGTCGGCAACACGTGGTTCGGACCCGCGCAGTAATCGCCCAGCGATTCGCTGGTGTACTTGCCGAGGAAGATCGCGCCGGCGTGGCGGATGCGCTCGGCCCACTGGCGCGGGTTCTCTGCCGAAATCTCCAGATGTTCGGGCGCGATGTCGTTGGCGATGTCGCACGCCTCTTCCATGTCGCGTACTTTGACGAGCGCGCCACGGCCCGACAGCGATTCGGCAATCACGCTACGGCGCGGCATGTCTTCGAGCTGGCGGTTGATGCTGGCTTCCACCTGCGCGATGAACTCTGCGTTCGGGCACAGCAGGATCGACTGGGCCAGTTCGTCGTGCTCGGCTTGCGAGAACAAGTCCATCGCCACCCAATCCGGATCGGTCGTGCCATCGCAGATGACGAGGATTTCCGACGGACCGGCAATCATGTCGATGCCAACCGTGCCGAACACGCGACGCTTGGCAGCGGCCACATAGGCGTTACCCGGGCCGACGATCTTGTCGACGGCGGGGACGGTGTCGGTGCCGTAAGCGAGCGCACCCACAGCCTGCGCGCCGCCGATGGTGAACACGCGGTCGACGCCGGCAATGCAAGCAGCAGCCAGCACCAGCTCATTGCGCACGCCACCCGGCGTGGGCACCACCATGATGATTTCCTTGACGCCGGCCACGCGAGCCGGAATCGCATTCATCAACACCGACGACGGGTATGCCGCCTTGCCGCCCGGCACGTAAATGCCCACGCGGTCGAGCGGCGTCACTTTCTGGCCGAGCACCGTGCCATCGGCTTCGGCGTATTCCCAGCTGTGCGTGCCGCACTCGATCTTCTGCTTCTCGTGATACGCGCGCACGCGGGCAGCAGCGGCTTCCAGTGCCGCGCGGCGCTTCGGCTCCAGGCCATCCAGCGCGGCTTGCAGGGTGGCTGGCGACAGTTCCAGCGCGGCCACGCTGTCGGCTTCGATGCGGTCGAAGCGGCGCGTGGCCTCCAGCACGGCGGCATCGCCGCGCGCCTTCACGTCGGCCAGGATCTGCGCGGCGGCGCGGTCGATGGCTTCGTCTTCGCTCGCCTCGAAAGCGAGCACCTGGCGCAGCTGCGCCGCGAATCCGGCTTCGGTCGAATCCAGCTTACGGATGGTCAGGCTCATGCGGCTTCCCCAACGCGCGCGTCCGTCGCGGAGGCGCGCTCGAAAGCGTCGAGGATGGGCGCCAGCCGGTCGCGCTTGAGTTTCAACGCAGCCTGGTTGACGACCAGCCGGGAAGATATCTGCACGATCTCTTCCACCTCGACGAGGTTGTTCGCGCGCAGCGTGCCGCCCGTGCTGACCAGGTCGACGATGGCGTCAGCCAGGCCCACCAGCGGGCCCAGCTCCATCGAGCCATACAGCTTGATCAAGTCGACGTGCACGCCCTTCTTGGCGAAGTGCTCGCGCGCGGTATTCAGATACTTCGTCGCCACCGACAGGCGCGCGCCCTGGCGCACCGCGTTGGCGTAATCGAAGCCCTTGGGCACCGCCACCGACATGCGGCAGCGGGCGATGTTCAGGTCGATGGGCGCATACAGGCCGGCCATGCCGTGCTCCATCAGCACGTCGCGGCCGGCTACGCCGAAGTCCGCCGCGCCGTATTGCACGTAGGTCGGCACGTCGGACGCACGCACGATGATCACGCGCAGCGCCGGATCCGACGTCGGCAGAATCAGCTTGCGCGAGGTTTCCGGATCTTCGGTCACCTCGATGCCGGCGGCCTTCAGCAGCGGCAGCGTCTCTTCAAAGATGCGCCCTTTGGACAGCGCCAGCGTGAGCTGGTTGGAGGCGGACTGGAATGCGTTCATGGCCGGCGGGTTCCTTACCTTACGCTTGAATGCGGCGGATCTTGGCGCCGACAGCGGACAGCTTGTCTTCGATGCGGTCGTAGCCGCGGTCGAGGTGATAGATGCGGTCGACCAGCGTCTCGCCCTGCGCGATCAAGCCGGCAATGACGAGGCTGGCCGAGGCGCGCAGATCGGTCGCCATGACGGTCGCACCCGACAATTGCTCGACGCCCGTCACCACCGCCGTCTTGCCATCGATGACGATATTGGCGCCCAGGCGGTTCAGTTCCTGCACGTGCATGAAGCGGTTTTCGAAGATGGTCTCCGTTACCGTGGCGGAACCTTCAGCAATGGCGTTGAGCATCATGAACTGCGCCTGCATGTCGGTGGGAAACGCCGGGTATTCCGACGTGCGGAAGCTCACTGCCTTGGGGCGGCCCGTCATCTGCACACGGATCCAATCGTCGCCTGTGGCGAGCGTCACGCCAGCTTCGCGCAGCTTGTCGAGCACGGCATCCAGAATGCCGGGCGGCACGCCGCGCAGCGTCACGTCGCCGCCGGCCGCAGCCACGGCACACAGGAACGTGCCGGCTTCGATGCGATCGGCAATCACCGTGTGGGCGGCGCCGTGCAGCGCTTCAACGCCCTGGATCACCAGGCGGTCGGTGCCGATGCCTTCGATGCGCGCGCCCATCTTCACGAGCAGGTTGGCCAGGTCGGTGACTTCGGGCTCGCGCGCTGCGTTTTCCAGTACGGTTTCGCCGTCGGCCAGCGCAGCGGCCATCAGCAGGTTTTCGGTGCCCGTGACCGTCACCATGTCAGTGACAATGCGCGCCCCACGCAGGCGCTTGGCGCCTTCAGGCAGCTTGGCTTCGATGTAGCCGTGCTCGATGACGATCTCGGCGCCCATCAGTTGCAGGCCCTTGATGTGCTGATCGACCGGACGCGCGCCGATGCCGCAACCGCCCGGCAGCGACACACGCGCATGGCCGAAACGCGCCAGCAGCGGGCCCAGCACCAGGATCGACGCACGCATGGTCTTCACCAGGTCGTACGAAGCTTCCGGCGTGTGGATGGTCGCGGCGTCGAGCGTGAGGTGGTGACCGTCGAGCGCACCTTCCACGCCCATCTGGCGCAGCAGTTTGAGCATCGTACGCACGTCTTGCAGGTTCGGCACGTTGCTCAGCGCCAGCGGCTCGGCCGTCAGCAGCGCGGCGCACATGATGGGCAGCGCGGCGTTCTTGGCGCCAGACACGCGGATTTCGCCCGACAACGGGCCATTGCCTTCGATCAGCAGTTTGTCCATGAGCGAGACGTCTCGTCGATCACTTTGAGAGGGGCGCTCAGCGAGCGCGAGGTCGGAATCGGTTGAAACGGTAACCGGGGTGGGATCAAGCTCGGCCATCAGGACTGCCACTCCGCCGGGGTGAGCGTCTTCATGGAAAGCGCGTGGATTTCCGCGCGCATCCGCTCACCCAGCGCTGCGTAGACGAGCTGGTGACGCTGGATCAACCGCTTGCCTTCAAATTGCCCGCTGACGATGGTGGCAAAAAAATGCTGGCCGTCGCCCTCCACTTCGAGGTGCTCGCACGGCAGACCGGTTTCGATGTACTGCTTGACTTGTTCGGGTGTGGGCAACATAGCCGTCCCTTCTCCAAAAACGTTAGGCAAACCCTGCAAAGCTACTGCGCGCCCCGAGCTTGGCCCTGCGATGCTCGCCGTACTCGTGTACGGCTGTGCTTCTCGGGTCAATCTCGGATCGCTCGCTATGCTTTTCAGGGTTTCCCAAGGGTGGTGCGCATGTTTTATGTGACGCATCAATGGCGCAGCTTGTAGCCCGTGCGCAGCATCTGCAGGGCCACTCCCCCCACCACGACCAGCGCGATCAGCATCACGCCGAGGCTCGTCGTCACCGGCACATCGGACACACCGAAGAAGCCGTAGCGGAAGCCGTCGATCATGTAGAAGAACGGGTTGGCGTGGGATACCGCCTGCCAAAACGGCGGCAGCGAATGAATCGAATAGAACACGCCGGCCAGGAAGGTGGCCGGCACGATCAAAAAGTTCTGGAACGCCGCAAGCTGGTCGAATTTTTCAGCCCAGATGCCCGCGATGAGCCCCAGCGTGCCCAGCACGCTCGCGCCCAGCACCGCAAACACGATGATCCACAGGGGCTGCGCGAAGTGCAGATGCGCAAACAAGGTCGTCACGACCAGCACGCCCGTACCCACGGCCAGACCGCGAATCACAGACGCGCACACGTACGCGCCAAACATTTCCCAGTGCGACAGCGGCGGCAGCATGATGAACACCAGGTTGCCGGTGATCTTCGACTGGATGAGCGAAGACGAACTGTTTGCGAATGCGTTCTGCAGCACACTCATCATCACCAGACCGGGCACCAGGAAAGCGGTGTAGCTCAGCTGGTCGAACACCTTGACGCGATCTTCCAGCACGTGACCGAAGATCAGCAGATACAGAAGCGCGGTCAGGACCGGCGCGGCCACGGTCTGGAAGCTCACCTTCCAGAAGCGCAGCACCTCCTTGTAAAGCAGCGTGCGGAAACCGACCCAACGGCCCGGCAAGCTCTCGGGAATGGCGCTCATGCGGCGGGCTCCAGCGCAGAATCGGGAATGGCAGGCGCTTGAGGCCCGACCGGCAAGCCACCTTCGCGGCGCATGATCTGCACGAACACGTCTTCCAGATCAGCCTTGGCGACTTCCATGTCGTCGATCTCGCAGCCGGCGAGGCGGCACGTGGAGAGAATCTGTTCGACTTCGCCATAGCCCGACAGGCGCAAGCGCACACCGCGCTCGCCGTGGTTGCCCGGCAGGCGCAGGGCTTCCAGCGACGCGGGCAGCGCTCCCTTCGCAAAGCTCAGCACCAATTGCAGCCCGGCAAATTGCGAGAGCAGATTCGCCGTGCGATCGAGCGCCACCACTTCGCCAAACTTGAGCATGGCGATGCGGTCGCACAGAGATTCGGCTTCTTCCAGGTAGTGCGTGGTCAGCACGACGGTATGGCCTTCGCGGTTCAGCCGCGAGATGAATTTCCACAGCGTCTGGCGCAACTCGACGTCCACGCCGGCGGTCGGCTCGTCCAGCACGATCACGGGCGGGCGGTGTACCAGGGCCTGCGCCACCAGCACGCGGCGCTTCATGCCGCCCGACAGCGCGCGCATGTTGGCGTCTGCCTTACTGGTGAGGTCCAGGTTGGCCATGACCTCATCGATCCAGTCGTCGTTCTTGGTCAGGCCGAAATAGCCCGACTGCAGGCGCAGCGTCTCGCGCACCGTGAAAAACGGATCGAACACCAGTTCCTGCGGCACCACGCCGAGCTTGCGGCGCGCCATGCGGTAGTCGGAAACAACGTCGTGACCGAGCACACGTACGTGGCCGGAATCGGCACGATTCAGGCCCGCGAGGATGGAGATCAGCGTGGTCTTGCCCGCGCCGTTGGGGCCCAGCAGGCCGAAAAACTCGCCCTGCTCGACAGACAAGCTCACGCCCTTTAGCGCTTGCAACGACTTGTAGCGCTTGCGGACGTCAGCGATTTCGATGGCTTTCATGGCCGACAAAGTGAACTACTCTGCGCATCCCAGGGCCGTGGATCGACAAGACCGTGACGGCCGCGGATACCGCACACGGCGGCTGCAGAGCGACAAACCCAGAATTATAGGGGAACTGCACCAACTCACGGCGCCACAGCTAACGACGCCGAACCGCGAATGCCGAGGGCGCGCGCAACGCCCCGACCGGAGCGCGGCATCGCGATGATGGGTTCGGGGCAATCACCCCGCGCCCACACCGGACGCCGCCTCAATGTCGAGCGTGATGGTCGGCGGCAGGGGCCGGCGCGACGGCCAGCAGAGACTCCACGCCGTACAGCGTGGCGAGGTTGGACAGCGCTTGCGGAGCGCCTGCGATATCGAGCGCGATACCGGCATCCTGTGCGGTGCGCTGCCATGACAGCAGCACCGCCAGCGCAGACGAATCGACCTGCGACAAGCCGGCGCAATCGACGTGCAGTGCGGCAATGCCGGCTTCGCGCGCTTGGCCGAGCTGAGCCTCGCCCTCGCGCAGAACGCGCGGCGCTTCGCGGTGAGTCAGCGGGCCGGACAAGGTCAACATGGTGGAAATGGATGCGTCAGAAAAAGAAACAGCGGCCAGAGTTGACCGCTGTGTCGATTCTACCGGAAGGCTGCTTACTTTGCCGGAGCCTTCTCGAGCTGCGTGTTGCGCTCGTTCAGGAAGCTCACCAGGCCGGCCACGCCGCCCCGCTTGCTGATGACATCGGCAAACTGGTTCTTGTACGTTTCAGACAGCCACAGGCCGCTGATGTTGATGTCGTACACCTTCCAGCCACCGGCCGTCTTTTCCAGGCGGTAATCCAGGGCCACCGGCTCGCCGTTGTTGTTCACGGTCGAACGCACCACCACGTCGGTGTCATCCGCGGCCGCACGGAACGGCTTGTACGAAACGGTTTGGTTCTTTACGTTCGACAGCGCGCCGGCGTAAGTGCGGATCAGCAACGTTTTGAAGCTTTCCTGAATCTGCTGCTGTTGCTCCGGCGACGCCTGGTTCCAGAAGCGGCCCATGGCGATCTGCGTGGTGCGCTTGAAATCGGCGCGCGGCACGATCTTCTGGTCGACGAGCTGGTACACCTTGGTCATGTTTCCGCCACGCAGCTCCGGATCGCTCTTGATGGTGGTGAGCACGTCGTCCACAGCCGTCTTGACGGTGGCCTGTGCATCCGCCTCCTGAGCGTGGACCGGCGCGGCTGCCACGGCGGCCGTCAGCGTGAGACCGGCGAACAGGGAGCGGAGAAGCTTCTTCAACATATCGCGTCCTTATAGTGTGATTTTCGGGTCGCTTGCGGCACATTCGCCGCAATCTTGTTGGCGATTAGAACAGACCGCCCGCAGGCAAGTTCGTGCGGGCCGGCCAGTTTTACGCCTTGTCACCTTTGAGGCGACCTTGTTACGTGTACCGATCAGCGACGGAATACCGGCCAGTTGGGGGTGAAGCGCTGGTACGGCGAGACCGTGGCGTCACCGGTATCCGGTGATTTCTTGTTGTCCTGATCTTCCGGCAGGTTGCCGTCATAGATCAGGTAGCGGCGGCGCTGCAGATAGGCGTCGCGCAAGAAGGTGTATTTGTCGACAGCGGCCTGTTCGAGCACGTTGCTGGCCCCAAGCAGGTTCGCACGCACGTCGACCACGCGCAGGGCGGCCAGCGAGTAGGTGACTGCGCTGTCGTGCCAGTACGTGAGCGGATCCATCTGCCAGTCCACCAGGAACCCCACAGTGTCACGTGCGGTGCTCGGACCAAGCAACGGCCAGACGACGTACGGACCCGACGGCACACCCCATACACCCAGTGTCTGGCCGAAGTCTTCCTTGTGCTTGGGCAGGCCGGCGTCCGACGCGATGTCGATCAGACCACCCAGACCCAGCACCGTATTGATCGCCACACGCATGGTGTCTTCCAGCGCGGCCGTGCCCTTCAACTGCAGCAGGTTGTTGACGGCCGAATAGACATCGCCTGCATTCGAGAAGAAGTTCGACACCGCCGTGCGCGCCGGCGACGGCACCACATCGACATACGTTTGCGCAACCGGCTTCAGCACGCCCTTGTCTAGGTCCTCATTGATGCGGAAGACTTCGCGATTGAACGGCTCGATCGGATCGGCCGGATTGGCATTCGGCCCGGTGGCACAGCCGGCCAGCAGCGAGGCGCCTGCAGCCACGGCCAGCGCAAAGCCGCGCAGCGTACGGATGGATGTTGTTGTTTTCATGGTTTATTTGCTCCCACTGCCCTCGGCCGGCTTGGCTCCGCCAGCACTGCCATTAGCGCTGCCGGCACCGGCATCCGCGGCCTTGCTGTAAAGGAACTGGCTGATCAGGTTTTCCAGCACCACCGCCGACTGCGTCATCGTGATCTTGCTGCCGCTGGCAAGCATGGCCGAGTCGCCGCCCGGTTCAATACCGATGTATTGCTCACCCAGCAGACCCGAGGTCAGGACCTTGGCCGAACTGTCTTTCGGAAACTGATAACGCTGATCCATATCGAGCACGGCGATTGCCTGGTAGCTCTTGTCGTCGAAGAGGATCTGCGACACACGGCCGACCACCACACCCGAACTCTTGACCGGAGCCCGCACCTTCAAACCGCCGATATTGTCGAAGGCCGCTTTCACCTGGTAAGTCTTGGCAAACGAGAACGAGCTCATATTGCCCGCCTTGAGCGCCAGGAATAGCAGCGC
This sequence comes from Ralstonia pickettii, assembly GCF_000607165.1. Taxonomy (GTDB): domain Bacteria; phylum Pseudomonadota; class Gammaproteobacteria; order Burkholderiales; family Burkholderiaceae; genus Ralstonia; species Ralstonia holmesii. The sequence goes on from NZ_JFZG01000020.1 coordinate 86,261, forward strand.
AATGATGCCCACCAGAACGAATAGGCCGACCCAGAAATCGAGGACGCTTTTACGCATGATCTTTTCTCGTTGAACGCTAACGACAACCGGCGGCTCAGCTGAACATCAGTGCCGTGAGCACGAAATCCAGCGCCAGCACGGTGAGCGACGCGATCACCACCGTCCGGGTAGTCGCGCGCGAGACGCCTTCCGGCGTGGCCTTGGCCTCATAGCCCTGGTACAGCGCAATGAAGGTGACCGCCACACCAAACACGACACTCTTGATGACGCCGTTAAGCACGTCGTCCATGACATCCACGCCGGCCTGCATCTGCGACCAGAACGCCCCAGGGTCCACGCCAATCAGCCCGACCCCGACGAAGTATCCGCCCAGAATACCCACCGCACTGAAAATCGCGGCCAGCAGCGGCATGGCAATGAAACCCGCCCAGAAGCGCGGCGCCAGCACGCGGGCTAGCGGATCGACGGCCATCATTTCCATGGCGATCAGTTGCTCGCCGGCTTTCATCAAGCCGATCTCGGCCGTGAGCGAGGTACCGGCACGACCGGCAAACAGCAGTGCCGTCACCACCGGCCCCAGTTCGCGCACCAGCGACAGCGCCACCAGCAGGCCCAGCGCCTGCTCGGAGCCGTATCGGTTAAGTGTGTTGTAACCCTGCAAGCCAAGCACGAAACCAACGAACAGGCCCGATACGGCAATGATGATGAACGAATCATTGCCGACGAAGCGCAGTTGCTCGATCACCAGGCGCGGGCGGCGAAGCACATCGCCGGAAGCGCCAATGAGCGAAATCAACGTGCGCGCGGCGTAGCCGAAGCGGCTGACCAGCACCAGGACAAAGCGGCCGATGGTAGAGATCACCGTGCGCCTCCGTTCTTGCCCAGACCGAAGTCATCGGCCAGGGGCGCCCCAGGATAGTGGAACGGCACAGGGCCGTCCGCCTCGCCACGCACGAACTGGCGCACGAACGGATCGGTCGACGCGGTGAGCTCAGCCGGCGTGCCCTGCGCGGCAATGCTACCGTTGGCGATGAAGTAGACGTAATCGGCGATGCGGAACGTCTCCTGCACGTCGTGCGAGACGATGATGCTGGTCGCGCCCAGCGCGTCGTTCAGCTTGCGGATGAGCGAGGCGGTCAGGCCCAGCGAGATCGGGTCCAGCCCGGCGAACGGCTCGTCGTAAAGGAGGAGCGACGGATCGAGCGCGATCGCCCGCGCCAATGCCACGCGCCGCGCCATACCGCCGGAAATCTCCGAGGGCATCAGGTCGCGCGCACCGCGCAGGCCGACGGCGTTGAGCTTCATCAGCACCAGATCGCGGATGAGCAGTTCGGGCAGTTCGGTATGTTCGCGCAGTGGAAATGCCACATTGTCGAACACGGACAGATCGGTAAACAGCGCTCCGAACTGGAACAGCATGCCCATCTGCCGGCGTGCCGCGTACAGCTCACGCTTGCCCATGGCGCCGATGTCCTGGCCGTGTACGCGGACTGTGCCGGCGGCAGCGGCCACTTGGCCGCCAATCAAGCGCAGAATCGTCGTCTTGCCGCAACCGGAGCCACCCATGACGGCCACCACGCTGCCCCTGGGCACGCGCATGCACAGGCCGGACAGAATGCGCCGCGCGCCTGGCTGATAGGCGAAATCGACCTGATCGAGTTCGACAACGGCGTTGGAAGGCTGGGTGGACACGGTAGAGATCGGTGCAGAGGGCTCGGCAGGTTGGCGGCTTCATGCTGCCGCATCTCGTTGTCTTGACTTCCGCGGGCTCGCCAAAAGAGGTGGCTTCGCGCGGCCCGCCATTATAGGTGGAAACCCGCGTAGCCCGTCAGTCACGCCTTGCTTACCGACAGTTAGTGTGGCTTGTTCGCCGCGCCGCGGGTTTTCGGCCCTTGCGGGTTGCTGAAAGTGGTGCGCCTGCGAAGTTGGGCTGGCGCTGCAGACCGGCAGTGGAAGTGGCCTATTCGCCGCTATCGAGCCGTAGATCGGCTTGGCGAATCACCCCCTGCCAATGCGTGGCATCACGGCGCACGGCTTGGGCAAACGTGTCGGGGGCATCCCATTCCGGCTCGAAGCCGCCAGCACGCAACGTAGCGTGGACGTCACCTGAAGCGACGGCGCGACGCAGTTCGGCCGCCGCGCGCATCGACAAAAGCCGGGGGGTGCGCGCGGGCATGAAGGTGCCGATCCAGGCGCTGCGATCGAATCCGGCGAGACCGCCTTCGCGTAGCGTCGGCACGGCGGGCGCGAAGCGCGAGCGAGCTCCCCCCGTCACCCCGAGCAACCGTAGCTGGCCATTGGCAGCGGCTGCCGCCACGCTCGGATAGCAGGCGAAACATGCCGACATGCGTCCGGCCAGGATCTGTTGCACGAGCCCCGCTTCACCGCGAACGGCCACATGCGGCGCATGGAAAGCGTAGTCGCGCACAAACTGCTCGGCGACAAGGTGCGACCACGTGCCGACGATATCCGAGCCGCAATTGACCGTGACGGACTCGCCGCGCGCCTGCGCAAGCAGATCGGTGATGGAGTAGATCGGCAAGCGCGCATCGACAGCGAGAAACAGCGGCAGCGTGGCCACCATCGCTACCGGTTGGAAGTCACGCAGCGGGTCATACGACGCTGGTTCCAGCGCGGGCTGAGCGACGAACGTGGTCTGTTGAAGCAGCAAGGTATGGCCATCAGATGGCGCGCGGGCAACGGCCTCACCGGCGGCCATGCCATTGGCTGCGGGGCGATCCTCGACGCCCACCTCGCGGCCGACCTGCTGTTGCAGTTGCGTCGCCAGTGCCCGGGCGAGCGCATCAAACGCACTGCCTTCCGCCGCCGGCACGACCAGACGCAGCGGTTGCGAGGGATACCCTTGCAGCAATGCATGCGCGGGCGACGTCAGCATTGCCGGCAGCACACCCAGCCACGCAAGCGCCCGCCGCCGCTGCCGGTCCGGCATATGCGGCACATCGGGCGCGTGGGGCACATCAGCACGCACATTGCGGGCACGAGGTCGCATGAGGCAGGTTGGGATCACGAGGAGATCTCATTCTAGAAATCCGCCCGTCCGCCCTGCACTCATGTAAACCATGTCGACGTAAACCATGAGGCATGACGCGCGCGCCAAAACACGTGCGTCACAAATAAAAAGGCCCGCCAAGGCGGGCCTGAGTCATCCGGTCAACCGCGTGGTCAGCGCGGCAGTTCCGAATGGCCCATGAGAAACGCGTCGACCGAGCGGGCGGCTTGGCGGCCTTCCCGGATGGCCCACACGACGAGCGACTGGCCGCGGCGCACATCACCGGCGGCGAACACCTTCGGCACGTTGGTGGCGTAGGCGTTGTCGCCTTCGGTGGCGGCACGCGCATTGTTGCGCGCATCCTTCGTCACGCCGAAGGCATCCAGCACGCCGCCGACCGGGTTCGTAAAGCCCATCGCCAGCAGCACCAGATCGGCCTTGAGCGTGAACTCGCTGCCTGCAACTTCGGCCATCTTGCCGTCCTTCCACTCCAGGCGCACACCGGTGAGGCCCGTCACGCGGCCGTTTTCACCGATAAGCGCCTTGGTGGCGACCGACCAGTCGCGCTCGCAACCTTCGTCGTGCGACGACGACGTGCGCAGCTTGATCGGCCAGTACGGCCACACCAGCGGCTTGTTCTCTTCTTCGGGCGGACGCGGCAGCAGTTCGAACTGCGTGACCGACGCGGCGCCATGGCGGTTGGACGTGCCCACGCAGTCCGAGCCCGTGTCGCCACCGCCGATCACGATGACGTGCTTGCCATCGGCGCGGATCGGGTTCGGCGCATCGCCGGCCACTTCCTTGTTCTGCGGGATCAGGAATTCCAGCGCGTAATGCACGCCGTCCAGATCACGGCCCGGCACCGGCAGATCGCGCGGCACTTCCGAACCGCCCGTCAGCACGACGGCGTCGAATTGCTTAAGGATGTCGTCGGCAGAGATCATCTCCCGCGCGTCGTTGGTGATGCCGGCCGGAACCGTCTTGTCGCCCACCATCACGCCGGTGCGGAAGGTCACGCCCTCGGCTTCCATCTGTTGCATGCGGCGGTCGATCTGTGCCTTTTCCAGCTTGAAGTCGGGGATGCCGTAGCGCAGCAGGCCGCCAATGCGGTCGTTCTTTTCGAACAGCGTCACATCGTGACCGGCGCGCGCCAGTTGCTGCGCAGCAGCCATGCCCGCAGGGCCCGAGCCGACCACGGCCACGGTCTTGCCGGTCTTGTGCTTCGGCACTTGGGGCGCGACCCAGCCTTCTTTCCAGGCCTTGTCGATGATGGCGTGCTCGATCGACTTGATGCCCACCGGCAGTTCGTTGATGCCCAGCGTGCAAGCCGCTTCGCACGGCGCCGGGCAGATGCGGCCCGTGAACTCAGGGAAGTTGTTGGTCGAGTGCAGCACTTCAATCGCCGTCTTCCAGTCCTGGCGATACACCAGATCGTTGAAGTCCGGGATGATGTTGTTGACCGGGCAGCCGTTGTTGCAGAACGGAATGCCGCAGTCCATGCAACGTGCGCCCTGGATCTTGGCTTCGTTGTCCGCCAGCGCGAACACGAACTCCTTGTAATGCTTCACGCGCGCTTCGGGCGCTTCGTATGCCTCGTTCTGGCGGGGAAATTCGAGAAAACCGGTCGCCTTGCCCATGGTGTCCTTCCTGACCCGATGCTGCTCTGCTGGCACAGTCGTGCTAGCCAGGCAGTCGGGCCTGTCTTGTGAGGTTGCGTTGTATTCGGTGGTGGCGAATGGCCGATCGCGCGGATCAACCATTCGCCGAGTCGAGGGGAATCAGGCTGCGATCTGTTCGCGGCCGGCTTCCTGTTCGCGCTCGTATATCTCGGCCAGGGCGCGCTTGTACTCGGTCGGGAAGACCTTGACGAAGCGGCGACGGGCGTTGTTCCAGTCGGCCAGCAGTTCCTTGGCACGCTCGGAACCGGTGTAGCGGAAGTGCTTTTCCACCAGCGCCTTGAGCAGGTGCTCGTCTAGCACGCGCTCGCCGTTCACCTTGTGCCAGGTCGCCGAGGTATGTGCCTTCTCCTGGTCAGCTGCCGACAGCACGGATTCCAGTGCGACCTGCGCCGTGTTGCAGCGCTTGTCGAACAGGCCGTCTTCGTCATAGACGTAGGCGACGCCACCCGACATGCCTGCCGCGAAGTTGCGGCCGGTGATGCCCAGCACGACGACGGTGCCACCGGTCATGTATTCGCAGCCGTGGTCGCCCGTGCCTTCCACCACCGTGGTGGCGCCGGAGTTGCGCACCGCGAAGCGCTCGCCGGCCACGCCGTTGAAGTACGCCTCACCGGCCAGCGCGCCGTACAGCACGGTGTTGCCGACGATGATGTTGTTGGTCGGCTCACCGCGGAACTCGTGCGGCGGACGCACGATCACGCGGCCGCCCGACAGGCCCTTGCCCACGTAGTCGTTACCGTCGCCCACCAGGTCCAGCGTCACGCCGTGTGCCAGGAACGCGCCGAACGACTGGCCGGCCGTGCCCTGCATCTGCACGTGGATCGAGTCATCAGGCAGACCTTCATGGCCGTAGCGCTTGGCCACTTCGCCCGACAGCATCGCGCCCACGGTACGGTTGACGTTGCGCACCGGCTGGATGAACGACACGCGCTCGCCCTTTTCCAGCGCAGCCTTGGCCTTCTCGATGAGCTGGTGATCCAGCGCGCGGTCCAGGCCGTGGTCTTGCACGTCGACTTGGTAGCACGGCTCGCCTTCCTTCTTGGCCGGCTGATAGAAGATGCGCGCGAAGTCCAGACCGCGGGCCTTCCAGTGTTCGATGCCGGACTTCGTGTCGAGCAGGTCCGCGCGGCCGATCAGTTCGTTGAACGTGCGGATGCCCAACTGCGCCATGATTTCGCGCACTTCTTCGGCCACGAAGAAGAAGTAATTCACCACATGCTCGGGCTTGCCCGAGAACTTCTTGCGCAGCACCGGATCCTGCGTCGCCACGCCCACCGGGCAGGTGTTCAGGTGGCACTTGCGCATCATGATGCAGCCCTCGACCACCAGCGGTGCTGTAGCGAAGCCGAACTCGTCCGCGCCCAGCAGCGCGCCGATTACCACGTCGCGGCCGGTCTTCATCTGGCCGTCGGCCTGCACGCGGATGCGGTTGCGCAGGCCATTGAGCATCAGCGTCTGCTGCGTCTCGGCCAGGCCCAGTTCCCACGGCGTGCCGGCGTGCTTGATCGACGACCACGGCGAAGCACCGGTACCGCCGTCATGGCCCGCGATCACCACGTGATCGGCCTTGGCCTTGGCGACACCTGCAGCCACCGTGCCCACGCCCACTTCCGACACCAGCTTGACCGACACGTCCGAACGCGGATTCACGTTCTTCAGGTCGTGGATAAGCTGCGCCAGATCCTCAATCGAGTAAATGTCATGGTGCGGCGGCGGCGAGATCAGGCCCACGCCCGGCACCGCATAACGCAGCTTGCCGATGTAGTCCGTCACCTTGTGGCCGGGCAGTTGGCCGCCTTCGCCAGGCTTGGCGCCCTGCGCCATCTTGATCTGGATCTGATCAGCCGAAGCCAGGTACTCCGCCGTCACGCCAAAACGGCCCGACGCCACCTGCTTGATCTTCGAGCGCAGCGAATCGCCTTCCTGCAGTTCCAGATCGCGCTCGACCACTTCGCGGCCGATCACGTCCGACAGCTTCGTGCCCTGCTTGATGGGAATGCCGCGCAGTTCATTGCGGTAACGGCGCTCGTCTTCGCCGCCTTCACCCGTGTTCGACTTACCGCCGATGCGGTTCATCGCCACGGCCAGCGTGGTGTGCGCTTCGGTCGAAATCGAACCCAGCGACATGGCGCCGGTAGCAAAGCGCTTGACGATATCCTTGGCGGATTCCACTTCTTCCAGCGGGATCGCGCGTGCCGGGTCCACCTTGAACTCGAACAGACCGCGCAGCGTCATGTGGCGCTTGCTCTGATCGTTGATCAGGTTCGCGTATTCCTTGTACGTCTGGTACGAATTCGCGCGCGTCGCGTGCTGCAGCTTGGCGATCGAATCCGGGGTCCACATGTGCTCTTCGCCGCGGACGCGATAGGCGTATTCGCCACCAGCGTCCAGCATGTTCGCCAGCACCGGTGCATCGCCAAAGGCGTCACGGTGCAAGCGCAGCGCTTCTTCGGCCACCTCGAAGATGCCGATGCCGCCCACGTTCGATGCGGTGCCGTGGAAGTACTTGTCGACCAGTTCACGCGACAGGCCGATTGCTTCGAAGATTTGCGCGCCCGTGTACGACATGTACGTCGAGATGCCCATCTTGGACATCACCTTGTGCAGGCCCTTGCCGATCGCCTTGGTGAAGTTGTAGATGGCTTTCTCGGCGGTCAGGCCCAGACCCGGCGCCAATTCGGCCAGCGTCTCCATCGCCAGATACGGATGCACGGCTTCTGCGCCGTAGCCGGCCAGCAGCGCGAAGTGGTGCACTTCGCGGGCCGAACCCGTTTCGACGACCAGACCGGTGCTCGTGCGCAAGCCCTTCTCCACCAGGTGATGGTGGATGGCGGACGTGGCCAGCAGCGCCGGAATGGCAGCCTGCTTCTCGTCGACCGCGCGGTCCGACACGATCAGGATGTTGTAGCCCGACTTGACCGCGTCAACCGCCTCGGCGCACAGCGAGGCCAGACGCGCTTCGATGCCTTCCTTGCCCCACGCCACCGGGTAGCAGATGTCCAGCTCGTAAGCCATGAACTTGCCGCCGGTGTAGTGCTCGATGTTGCGGATCTTCGCCATGTCCTTGAAGTCCAGCACGGGCTGGCTCACTTCAAGACGCATCGGCGGGTTGATGTTGTTCAGCTCAAGCAGGTTCGGCTTCGGCCCGATGAACGAGACAAGCGACATCACCACGTTTTCGCGGATCGGGTCGATCGGCGGGTTCGTGACCTGCGCGAACAGTTGCTTGAAATAGTTGTAAAGCGTCTTGTTCTTGGACGACAGCACGGCCAGCGGGCTGTCGTTACCCATGGAGCCTGCAGCCTCTTCGCCGTTGGCGGCCATCGGGGTCATCAGGAACTTGACGTCTTCCTGCGTGTAGGCGAAGGCCTGCTGGCGGTCCAGCAGCTTGGCGGCCGGCTTGGTCTCGGCGGCCACGTCTTCGGGCTTCGCGTCCAGCTCATCGAGCTTGATGCGCACGGCATCGATCCAGCTCTTGTAGGGCTTGGCGTTGGCCAGGTTGTCCTTGAGTTCCTTGTCGTCGATGATGCGGCCCTGCTCCATGTCGATCAGGAACATCTTGCCCGGCTGCAGACGCCACTTCTTGACGATGCGCGACTCGGGAATCGGCAGCACGCCGGCCTCCGAGGCCATCACAACCATGTCGTCGTCGGTCACGTAATAGCGCGCCGGACGCAAGCCGTTACGGTCGAGCGTTGCGCCGATCTGGCGGCCGTCGGTAAAGCAGATGGCGGCGGGGCCGTCCCACGGCTCCATCATCGCGGCGTGGTATTCGTAGAAGGCGCGACGGTTGTCGTCCATCAGCGTGTGCTGTTCCCACGCTTCCGGAATCATCATCATCATCGCCTGGGCCAACGGGTAGCCGGCCATCGTCAGCAGTTCGAGGCAGTTGTCGAACGATGCGGTATCCGACTGGCCCGGATAGATCAGCGGCCACAGCTTCGGCAGATCATCGCCCAGCACCGGCGACGAGATGCCGCCCGTACGCGCGTTGATCCAGTTGACGTTGCCCTTGACGGTGTTGATTTCGCCGTTGTGCGCAACCATGCGGTACGGGTGCGCCAGCTCCCAGGCCGGGAACGTGTTGGTCGAGAAACGCTGGTGCACCAGCGCCAGCGCCGACACCGTACGCGGGTCTGCCAAGTCCTGGTAATAGCGGCCCACCTGTTCGCACAGCAGCAGGCCCTTGTAGACGATCGTGCGCGCCGACATCGACGGCACGAAGTATTCCTTACCGTGCTTGAGCTTGAGTGCCTGGATGGCGTGGCTGGCAGTCTTGCGGATCACGTACAGCTTCCGCTCCAGCGCGTCGGTGGTCATGATGTCGCGCCCGCGCCCGATGAAAATCTGGCGGATCACCGGCTCGGTCTTCTGGACCGTCGGCGACATCGGCATGGTCTTGTCGACCGGAACATCGCGCCAACCCAGCACGACCTGGCCTTCCAGACGCACGGTGCGCTCGAGTTCCTGTTCGCAGGCCAAGCGCGACGCGTGCTCCTTCGGCAGGAAGATCATACCGACGCCGTATTCGCCGGCCGGCGGCAGGTTGATGCCCTGCTTCGCCATTTCTTCACGGAAGAACTGGTCGGGAATCTGCAGCAGGATGCCCGCGCCGTCGCCCATCAGCGGATCAGCACCGACCGCGCCTCGGTGGTCGAGGTTATGCAGGATGCGCAAACCCTGCTGGACGATCTCGTGGCTCTTCTTGCCCTTGATGTGAGCGACGAAGCCGACGCCGCAAGCGTCATGTTCATTGGTCGGGTCGTACAGACCCTGGGCCGACGGTGCGGCGGGGAAGGAATGTTGTTCCACGGCGATCTTCCGAGGTTGTGGGTACTTCGCGCCGTCGTAGAAGGCCCTCGCGATCGTGCGGATGCGGTGGCAGACAAGCAATGGCGCGCCGCACCATGAATGCGGGGTGGAACGAATATAAAAGAGCAGCCTGTAACAGGCAAAAGTTTTTAAATGGGGTCGGAGTAAATTAATAAATGCACGACAACAGTGCGGGTTTATTAATGGGGACAGATTAAATTCGAGCGCAGTGATGAGGCTGTGCGTGACGGCCCCGCCACCCTACTATTCAGTGCGCGCGCTGTCCTCCGCGCCCACTTCTGCGGGTTGGCGAGGCGGTCGCCCCTTCGGCAGGGGCGCAACGCGGCGACCACCGGCGCGCGCCAGTGTCGCGAGAAACGCCTCGTTTCCGAGTGGCCAGCCGCTGTGCACATGCTGGCGAATCTTCGCAAGCTGGTCTGAACCCAGACCTTCATGCCACAACGTTCGATAGCGCGATTGGCGCTCGAAAGGCGTGTTGCCAAGACGCCAGTAGCAATAGTGGTCACTCACCCACGGAATGGATTGAATGCCCACATGATGCCGATACGTGCTCCATCGGTCGTCTTCCGGCGTGCTGACCAGGCCTGCGCGCACCGCGTTGGATTCCACATACAACAGTATCGGCAGCACCCATTCGGCCGGGTCCAGTACGGTCGAGCGGAAACGCCCTTCCCATAGCGTTCCGCTGCGATCAGCGGCGGCGTTGAAGTACCGCGTATAGCGCCGTCCGACCGCCTGCAGCGTGCGCGAAAGGCTGTCCGCCACCTTGGGCGTTCCCACCAGATGCACGTGATTCGGCATCAGCGAGAAACCATGGACAGCGAAGTCGTGCTCGCGTGCGGCCATGCGCAACGTATCGAGATAGAACGCGTAGTCGTCGTCGCCGCGAAAAACGATCTGGCGGTTGTTGCCGCGCTGCAACACGTGCACAGGGACATCGGTGGGACTGAGGCGAGGCAGGCGGGCCATGGAAAAGACATGCGGCGAAAAGCGCCATCGTAGCCCGAAGCCGACGAATCTGTCCCCACTTTTCAGTGGGCAAACGCTTGCATGCCGGTTGTCGTCGAGGGGCGACGGCAGAGTTTGCGTGCCGTCAAATCGGTGGCCCTACGCGCTATCGACGACAGGGAGAACTTGATCCCGAGCAAACCGGCCAAGCGACTTCCCCGCGAGACTGGCTCCCATCACATCACGAGACGACACGAGAGGGAGCGATTCATGGCTTTTCACCGCCTAGCCGCTGTTGCTGTAGCCGCCGGAATGCTTGCCGCCGGATTCAGCCAGACCGCCTTTGCGCAGAGCACGGATTTGGCGCCGGCCACCGGCAACTGGATGGTGCGTCTGCGCGCCGTCAATCTGACAGCCGCCAACAAATCCGACGCGGTGCCCGCACTGGCCATTCCGGCTGACGCCATTCAGATCAACAACAAGGTCCTGCCCGAGCTGGACATCTCGTACTTCTTTACGCCACACCTCGCGGCCGAACTGATCCTGACCTACCCGCAACAACAGGACGTCACGGTCATGCAAAGCGCGCTGGGCGGCCCGACCAAGATCGGCAGTTTCCGCCACTTGCCGCCCATCCTGACGATGCAGTACCACTTCACGCCCGAGTCGCGCTTCAAGCCGTACGTGGGCGCTGGCATCAACTACACGCGCATCTCGAATGTAAATCTGCAGGTGCCCGGCGTTGGTTCTCTGGACCTGAGCAAGAACAGCTTCGGCCCCGCGCTGCAGGTCGGCTTCGACTATCGCCTGACCGAACGCCTCTACTTCAACGTCGACCTGAAGAAGACCTGGATCAGCGCCGACGTGAAGATGGCCGGCCAGACCATCAGCAAGGTCAAGGTTGACCCATGGCTGCTGGGCGTCGGCCTGGGTTATCGCTTTTAAGGGAGGGCGATCAGCGAACTGACACTGTCCTGATCGACTTTTACCGACGTGCCGCAGGGGCCGTCGACGGCGGGGGCGCTCGTCGGCGGTGGTTGGCGCGTTCGGCCCGGCATGCGTTGGGGCGGCCGGGCATTTTTTTTGGGCGTTTGATTTTGATCTGGTTTCAGATCGCTTGGGAGCCAGGCGATCGGATAGCGGCTCGACCGTTACTGCCGTTACTCAAACCGCATCCACGGCAAAGATGCGGCGATGCTCCTTGATGGCGTAACGATCCGTCATGCCAGCGATGTAATGCGCAATCCAGCGCGGCTGCTCTTCGGGGTTGGCTTTCGCCTGGTACTGCGGCGGCAGCAGGCGCGGGTCTTCCATGAAGACGCGGAACAGATCGTCGATGATGCGGCGCGCCTTCGCGGCCATGCGCATCACGAGGTAATGCCGATACAGGTTGTCAAACAGGAAGCGCTTGAGCGCGCGCGCCTCTTCACGCATCGGCTCGGAGAAGGCAACGAGCGCCGGCGCGGCACGCACATCATCGATACATTGCGGCGCAACGTCAGCAATGCCGGCACGCGTGGTACCGATCAGATCGACGATCAGCGCGTTGATGATGCGGCGAATGGTTTCGTTGATCAGGCGCCGGCCGCTGACATCCGGGAACGCGGCCTCGGCTTCACGCCGGTGGATAGCCCACAGCGGCACGCCTTCGAGTTGCTCCAGCGTAATCAGGCCGGAGCGCAGGCCATCGTCGATATCGTGGTTGTTGTACGCGACCTCATCAGCGAGATTGGCAAGCTGGGCTTCCAGCGAGGGCTGCTGACCTTCGAGAAAGCGCCGCCCCAGGTCACCAAGCGTGGCCGCGTTATTGCGCGAGCAATGTTTGAGAATGCCCTCGCGCGTCTCGAACGTGAGGTTCAGGCCATCGAAACCGCCGTAGCGCTCTTCCAGCCGATCGACCACCAACAAGCTCTGCAGGTTGTGTTCGAAGCCGCCATACGGCTTCATGCAGTCGTTGAGCGCGTCCTGCCCAGCGTGGCCGAATGGCGTGTGACCCAGATCGTGTGCCAGCGAAACCGCTTCGACCAGGTCTTCGTTCAGGCGCAGACTGCGCGCAATCGAACGACCAATCTGCGCGACCTCCAGGCTGTGCGTGAGCCGCGTCCGGAACAGGTCGCCCTCGTGGTTCACAAAGACTTGCGTCTTGTATTCGAGGCGCCGAAACGCGGTGCTGTGGATGATGCGATCGCGGTCACGCTGGAACTCGGTGCGCGAGGTGGAGGGCGGCTCGGCGTGCACGCGGCCGCGCGTCTGCGCTGAATGTGCGGCGTAAGGGGAGAGATGGCCTTCGAGGTCGAACGGCGCGGACGGCAAATCAAATCGGTCGTTCATCGGGCCATCTCGTCTTGCCTCAGGCGACGGGCGCTTCGGTCGGTGGTCGCAGCACGGCGTGCTGCAAGGTGGCGCGCAAGTCGGCATCGGGCACCGTAGTCACGAACGCCTGGCCCAGCTTGCGCAGCAACACGAATTTGATCTCGCCGGCTTCGGCCTTCTTGTCGACGCGCATCAGCTCGATGAAGCGATCGACGCCCAGGTCCGGTGCCACCGTCGGCAGATCAGCCGCACGCGTGAGTGCAGTGATGCGGTTGCGCGTGTCGATATCGATAAAGCCCAGGCGATGCGACAGGTCCGCCGCCATCACCATGCCGCAGCCGACGGCTTCGCCGTGCAGCCATTCGCCGTAGCCCAGGCCAGCCTCGATGGCGTGGCCGAAGGTATGGCCGAAATTGAGCGTGGCACGCAGGCCGGTTTCGCGCTCGTCCTGCGCCACGACGGCCGCCTTGATGCGCACCGAGCCCCGCACGGCTTCGGACATCAGGTCGGCATCGCAATCGTTGAGGCCCTTGATGTTCTGTTCGATCCAGGCGAAGTAATCGGCATCGGCGATTGCACCGTGCTTGATGACCTCGGCCATGCCGGCAGCCAGCTCGCGCGCAGGCAACGTGCGTAGCGTATCGATGTCGGCCAGCACCACCTGCGGCTGGTGGAACGCGCCGATCATGTTCTTGCCCAGCGGGTGGTTGATACCCGTTTTGCCGCCCACCGAGGAATCGACCTGCGACAGCAGCGTCGTCGGTACCTGAATGAACGGCACACCGCGCATGTAGCAGGCCGCGGCAAAGCCGGTCATGTCGCCGATCACGCCGCCGCCCAGCGCGATCAGCGTGGTCTTGCGGTCTGCACCGGCCGTCAACAGCGCATCAAATATCCGGTTGAGCGTGTCCCACTTCTTGAACGACTCGCCATCGGGCAGCACAACCGTGTCGACGGCCTTGCCAAGCGCGCGAATGGCTTCTTCGACCTTGGCCGCATACAGCGGCGCGACGGTCTCGTTGGTGACGATCACGGCACGCGCGCCGCGAATGTGGGGGGCGAACAACTCGGCCTTGGACAGCAACCCCGAGCCGATATGGATCGGATAGGCGCGATCGCCGAGGTCAACATCAACGGTAATCATGACTGAGGGGAGACTTGCGAGGAGGTGGAGGCGCCCGCAGGCGGCGCCACAATGCCGGCCACCTCGAGTTGCATCAGCACCATATTAACAAGCTGGGCGACGGTGGGCTTGCCCGTTTCGATGACAAAGTGCGCCACCTCACGGTATAGCGGATCCCGGATCGCATGCAGTTCTTCAAGCTTGGCACGCGGGTTTTCGGTCTGCAGCAGTGGCCGGTTCTTGTCGTGCCGCGTGCGCAGGTACAGGTCATGCGGATTGGCGCGCAGGTAGATCACGGTCCCGCGCTCGCGCAGGAGCGCGCGATTCTCGGCACGCAGCACCGCACCGCCGCCCGTGGCGAGGACGACGCCATCGCGCGAGGTGAGTTCGTCGATCATGTGGGTTTCGCGATCGCGGAAACCCACTTCGCCCTCGTGCTCGAAAATGATCGGCACACGCACGCCGCAGCGCGCTTCGATCTCATGATCGGAGTCGAAGAACGGCAGATCGAGCCGACGCGCCACCGCCCGGCCGACCGTGGTCTTGCCCGCGCCCATCAAGCCGACGAAAAATACGTTGGAAACAGACAAAATCGCGTGAAATCAGGAATTTGAGCTTGATTGTAGTGGCATTTGGTCACCATCCAGCACAAACCCGGCAGCAGGACACAAAAAAGCCCGGCGCTCCACTCAGGAGGCCGGGCTTTCAGATCGCGATACCGCCGCCGATTACTTCAGCGACAGTTGATCGGACAGCACACGCGGCGTCAGGAAAACCAGCAGCTCGGTGCGGTTGTTGATCTTGCTCGTGCTCTTGAACAAGTTGCCCAGCACCGGAATATCGCCCAGCAACGGCACCTTGTTGATGTCGGTCCGCTCGTTCTGCGTGTAGATACCGCCGATCACGACCGTGCCGCCGTTCTCGACCAGCACCTGCGTCTGTACGTGTTTGGTGTCGATGGCAAAGCCGTTGGTGGTCTGGATACCCACGCTGTCCTTGTTGACGTCCACATCCAAGAAGATGTTGCCATCCGGTGTGATCTTGGGCGTCACTTCCAGCTTCAGGTTGGCCTTCTTGAACTGCACCGAAGTCGCACCGGAAGAGGTCGCCTGTTGGTACGGAATTTCAGTACCTTGCTCGATCAGCGCCTTGATGTTGTCGGCAGTGACCACGCGCGGGCTCGAGACGATCTTGCCGCGACCATCAGCTTCCAGCGCAGACAGCTCCAGCGCCAGGAAACGGCCGGCACCGGCATTGAACAAACTCACGGCCACGCTGGCTGCATTCACGCCGTTGATGCCGTTGGCGGGGAAGCTGATCGCCGGGCTGTTGTCCCACGTGGCGCCTTGCGTAACCGGCGACACCACGTTGGTGTAGGTGTTGCCGTAACCGGCGCCATTCGTCTTGGAGGCAAAGCCCAGCTTGGCACCCAGGTTGCGACTGAACGTGTCGTCCGCCTCAACAATGCGCGCCTCGATCATCACCTGACGAACCGGGATGTCGATCTTCTGGAGGAACGCCTGCACCTCTTCGAGCTTGCTCGGGATGTCGGAGACGAACAGTTGATTCGTACGCGTATCCGCCGTGAGCGAGCCACGCTTGGACAGAATCCGCGAAGTCGCGGCGCCACCGGCTGCACCGCCCGCACCACCTGCGGCACCAGCACCCAGCAGCATGTTGCGCACATCCCCTGCGTTCTGATAGTTCAGTCGGAACACTTGGCTGCGTAGCGGCTCCAGCTCGGTCACTTGCTGTTGCGACTCCAGCTCGGCCTTTTCCTTCGTGGCCAGTTCACCACGCGGGGCCACCCACAGCACGTTGCCGTTGCGACGCGACGCCAGGCCCTTCGAATCGAGCACGATCTGCAGTGCCTGATCCCACGGCACATCCTTCAGACGCAGCGAAAGGGTACCCGTCACGCTGTCGCTGGTCACGATGTTGAGGTTCGTGAAGTCGGCGAAGACTTGCAGCAACGAACGCACATCGATGTTCTGGAAGTTCAGCGACAGCCGCTCACCACGGTAGCCCGGGCCGGAAATCAGCTTGTTCGGGTCTTCCTTCGTCGGGCGCACTTCCACCACGAACTGCGTGTCGGTCTGGTACGAGCTGTACTGCCAGTTGCCACGCGGCTCGATGATCAGACGTGCGCCAGTGCCGTTATCGGTGGCACGCATGGCCTGCACGGGCGTGCCGAAATCGCTCACGTCGTAGCGACGACGCAGCGACTGCGGCAGCGTCGCACCGACGAAGTCCACCACGAGGTTCTGGCCTTGCTGGGCGATGTTGATCGCCGAGTTGGCAGTCGACAGGTCGACCACCACGCGGCCGGCAAGATCCTCGCCGCGGCGGAAGTCAACGTTGCGCACCGCCGGGCGCTCGGCGCCTGCGACGGGTGTCGGGGCCGAGAAGGTCGGCGCTGCGACTGCCGCCGCCACCGGCGCAGCTTGCAGCGTCAGCACGTACTGGTTACCGCGCACTTCCGACTTGTACTGCGTCTGGCGCGACAGATCGAGCACGACGCGGGTACGGTCGCCGATCTGCACGACGTTCGCCGAACGCAGCAGCTTGCCGCCATATTGGTAATTGGCGCGGCCTTGCGCGAAGGTCGCCCCGAAGAAGTCGATGGCGATGCGCGCAGGCTGCTGCGTGCTGAACTCCACCGGCTTCTGCGTCGGCGCGCTCTTGAGCGTGACCGTCACCACGGTGGATTCACCGGCCGTGGCCTGCTCCACCTTTTCGATCGTGTTGCCGGAGACTGCCGCCGCAGGGGCTGCCTGCTGAGCGACGGCCTGACCAGCCAACATGAACATGCACAGCGAAAGCCATGCCACCGCGCCCCCCCGGGCCACTCGGGTTGCCTGCGACAGGCCGCCCTTCACAAGACGCATCGTCATTGCGCGCTCTCCTGAACTTTCAGGGTCGTCATTTTTTCTTTCCATTCGGTCGTGCCTTCGCGCACCAGCTCACGCAGGGTGAGTTCCTGGTCTCCGATGCGGACGATGCGACCATAGTTTTGTCCGATGTACTGCCCCACGTGCACATGCTGCGTCTTGTCCCCGACAGACAGGACGGCTTCCGTCTCGCCATTGCGCTTCATCGTCCCGACCAGCTTGAAGGCTTCCAGCGGATAGTCTTCCAGCGGCTCGCGACGGCGATTCGGTTCCGGCGATTCGTTCTGCGCGCGCGAAAGCTCTGCCACCTTCTGCACGCTGAACGGATCAGTCTGCTTGGTGGTCGTGTATTCGCGCGGCGCGTAAGGCTTGGGCTCAGGCAGCGGCTGCACGGTCGTACTGACGCTCTGGCGCGCTTGCTGCATCCATTGCTGCAATTCATCGTCTTCGCTCGCGCCGCAGGCCGTCAGCACGACGGCCAGGCACAGGGGCGACAGACGCAGAACGTGCGACATGCGGCGACGGCTCATGGTGCGGCCCCTCATTTGGCGCCTCCCTTGGCAGCGGCATTCGCTTTGCGCTGAGCCGCTTGCTCATCCGCGTCGAGTGCCCGGTAGGCCTCAGCGCGCGTTTCCATCACCATGCCGCCATCCTTGGTACCCGTCAGCGAGATGTTCTGCAGCGTAACGATGCGTGACAGCGCCGCCACGTCGGCAGCAAACAGCGCCATATCGTGATAGCGGCCATTCACCTTCACGGCGACCGGAATCTCAGCGTAATAAGGCTTGATCACGGCGGCAGCGGGGCGGAACAGGTCGAAGGTCAGGCCACGCGCGATACCGGCATGGTTAACGTCGGCCAGCAGCGCGTCCATTTCGGTCTTGTTGGGCAGTTGCAGCTCAAGCTTGGCGACACGCTGCTCCACCTCGGCCTTCTGCTTGCGCAGCGCTTCGAGGTTCACCACCTGTGCGAGCTTGCTTTGGTATGCCGACTTGAGGTTGTTCTGTTCGGTACGCTTGGCGTCCCGCTCGTCAAACTTGCCGCTCCAGTAGAACTGCCAACCCAATCCGATCACCAGCACGGCGGAGAGAATCATGAACAGGATGCGCGGCGCGATCGGCCACGTTTCCGGCTCATTCAGGTTCAGGCCACGGAACTGGCTGACCAGGTCTTCCAGCGAAATTTCGGTCGAGAGCGCCATGGTTATTTCCCCGCCGTGGCCGCGCCCGGCTTGGCCGGCGCTACCGGCTCGGCCTTCCATTGGAAGCGGATCGTGAAGTTGAACAGGCGGCGCTGTTCCTTCAGGTTGTTCGTCATGGTGGTGGCCACCGATTCACCCAGCTCGGCGTGATCCAGCCAGGGCACCGCACCAAGGTTACGCAGCAGGTCCGACACGCGTTCGTTGGACTGCGCCACACCCGATACGGTGTAACGCTCGCCATCCTGCTTGAGCGAGGTGAGATAGATGCCGTCCGGCACCTGGCGCACCAGTTCTTCGAGCAACTGCACCGGGCGGTTGCGCTGGTTCTGCAGGCTTTCCACCGCTTGCTGACGTTGCAGGAGGTCGTCGATGTCCTTCTTGAGGGTGTTGACCTCAGCGATCTGCTTGTCCATCTCCGCGTTTTTTTGCGTGAGGATGTCGTTGATGCGTTGCGCCTCTTCGGTCTGGTGATCGATCACCATGCCACCCAGGAACACCACCACAGCGCCCGCAACGGCAGCGCCGCCCAGGCTCATGAAGACTTTCTTGCGCTTACCGGCACGCCGCTCTGCGTGATACGGCAGCAGATTGACGTTCGGGAGCGCATTTACGGCATTCGCGCTTTCATTGGCCATCGTCGACTCCTTATTGCAGCCCGCGCAGGGCAAGACCCGCGCTGACGATGTAGGCCGGCAGATCGCGCTGCAAATAGCGCGCATTGACGTTCTTGGCCGCGCCCATGTTCGCGAACGGATTGGCCAGCGTCGTATTGATCTGCGTCTGTTGCTGGATTGCAGTCTGCACACCCAGCAGCGATGCGTGACCGCCCGAGAGCACGATCTCGTCCACGCGACCGACGCTCGAGGTCGACAGGAAATTCTGGATCGCCTGACCGACTTCCATGGCCAGCGTCTCGAGCGAGGGCTTGAGCAGCTGGCTGCGGTATTCGTCGGGCAGCGTGTTCTTCCGCTTCTTCACCTCGGCCTTGAGTAGATCCAGGGAAAACAGACGCGAGATGCTTTGCGTGAGCTGGTCGCCCGAGCCGGACATCGGCTGGTCGTACAACTCCTTCCAGCCTTGATAGAACAGTGCGTGCGAGCGTGCACCGCCCAGGTGGAACATCGCCACGACGGGCATGTCGCGCGTCTCGGTTTCGGTGGCGTCCGGCTTGACGGCCAGCATGTGCGTCATGGCGCGCTGGATGGCGTTCTCTTCCACATCCATGACGATCGCTTTCAGACCGGCCATCTCGGCGGCAGTCACGCGCTCGGTCACGCGCTCGGAAACCGTTGCCGTGACGCGCACGCCAACCCCGCCTTCGGTTTCGGACGGGCCGATCACGACATAGTCGAAATTGACGTTCTGCGAGGGCGGAAACAGCCGATTGGCTTCGCTCTCGACCTGCACGAAGAGCTCGTCTTCGGTCAGGTTGTCGGGCAGGCTAACGGTTTGCGATTCCGTCAGGCTTGCAGGAATGGCAAGCACGGCTTCCTTACCGCGAATGCCGGCCTTGGCGATGGCACGCTTGAGCGCATTGCCCACCGCATCGATATTCACCAGATTGCCGTCGGCGACGGCACTGCGTTCAATCAGCTCGCTGGCGCATTTTTCGAGACGGAAATCCCCCTGCTTGCCGTTGGCGGATAACTCCACCACCTTGACGCTGGAAGACCCGATATCTATCCCGACGATATTGCGGCGCAGCAGGCCGGACAACAAACCCCGTCGCACAGAGACACCCCACCGTTTATAGTTTTTTGAACCCTGGCGCCCGTCGCAAATCCAACGTGCGCCATAGCCTGCTTAGATTTGCTGCTGGATTCTCACAAAATCCTTTAGAACAGGCAAACGCTCAGGCGGACCGCGATGCATTTCGCGCCAAGCCATTCGCAAAGCGTTGTCAAAACCCCACGGTCGGGGGATACCCCTTTCGTCTGACTTGATTTCCGCTCCGTCTACTTCTAACGGCGGATTCTTAGCCGCCTTGAATCAAGGCACGGCGGACGCACAATTTGCTCGCGCCGCGAGCATGACGCGGCGCACAAGTGCAGTCTCGTGCGCTGACGTGACACTGGTTACGTGCTGTTACGTCCGATGCCGCAGGCCCCTGGAAGCCTCGACGATATAATCGCCGCCACGCTGACTGACACCCCCGGTGCCCACCTGTAATGGCTACTGCCCAAACCACCCCAGCCTCGCCCAAGCCGCCTAAAGCCCGCCGCCCGCTGTGGGCGCGACTGCTTCTCTGGATGCTCGGCCTGTTCGTTGCTATGGGGGTCGTCGGAGCGCTGCTGCTGGGCTATGCCCTGCTCGTCGCCGCGCCCAACCTCCCGTCGCTCGACGCCATCACCGATTACCGCCCGAAGATCCCGCTGCGCGTGTACACCGCCGACAACGTCCTCATCGGCGAATTTGGTGAAGAGCGCCGCAGCTTCGTGCCGATCACGCAGATGCCCGACGTGATGAAGCGCGCGGTACTGGCCATCGAGGATGACCGTTTCTACGAGCACGGCGGCGTCGACTTCATCGGCGTGCTGCGCGCGGGCCTGGCGAACCTGCACGGCGGCCTGTCGCAAGGCGCGTCGACCATCACGATGCAGGTGGCGCGCAACTTCTTCCTGTCGAGCGAAAAGACGTACACGCGCAAGATCTACGAGATGCTGCTCTCGTACAAGATCGAGGCGAGCCTGACAAAGGATCAGATCCTTGAGCTGTACATGAACCAGATCTACCTGGGTCAGCGTGCGTACGGCTTTGCCAGCGCCGAGCAGATCTACTTCGGCAAGAACATCAAGGACATCACCCTGGCCGAAGCGGCCATGCTGGCCGGCCTGCCCAAGGCGCCGTCAGCGTACAACCCGGTGGTGAACCCGAAGCGCGCCAAGGTGCGCCAGGAGTACATCCTGCAGCGCATGCGCGACCTGCACTACATCACGCCGGAACAATACGATCAGGCGATCCACGAGCAATTGCCGGTGCGCGGCGAGGGTCATGAGTTCGACGTGCACGCCGAATACGTGGCCGAAATGGTGCGTCAGCTCATGTACGCGCAGTACCGCGAAGAAACCTACACGCGCGGCCTGAATGTCTACACCACGCTGCGCAAGGCCGACCAAGACGTCGCGTATCAATCCGTGCGCCGCGGCATTCTCGACTACGAGCGCCGTCACGGCTATCGCGGCCCCGAAGCGTTCATCGATCTCCCCTCCGACGCAGAAGATCGCGAACAGGCCATCGACGACGCCTTGCTTGAACATCCGAACAGCGACGATCTGCAATCGGCCGTGGTGGTGAGCGTGACGCCCAAGCTGGTGCGCGCGACGATGCTGACCGGTGAGACGATCGACCTGGCGGGCGATGGCCTGCGCTTTGCACAGGCTGCCCTGTCGAACAATGCACAGCCGAAGATCAAGCTGCGCCCGGGCGCGGTGATCCGCGTGATTCAGGATACGAAAACGCAGAAGTGGTCGATCACGCAGTTGCCGGAAGTGGCATCGGGCTTCATCTCGCTGGACCCGCAGACGGGCGCGATCTACTCGATGGTCGGCGGCTTCGATTTCAACCGCAGCAAGTTCAACCACGTCACGCAGGCGTGGCGCCAGCCGGGTTCGAGCTTCAAGCCGTTCATCTATTCGGCGGCGGTGGACAAGGGTTTCTCGCCGTCTACGGTCATCAACGACGCGCCGCTCTCCATCCCGACCGGCGACACCGGCGGCCAGGTGTGGGAGCCGAAGAACTACGGCGGCGGCTATGACGGCCCGATGACGATGCGCCGCGCGCTGCAGAAGTCGAAGAACCTGGTGTCGGTGCGCATCCTGCGCGCGATTGGTACGCAGTACGCGCAGCAGTACATCACGCGCTTCGGGTTCGACGCCGATCGGCACCCGGCTTATTTGCCGATGGCGCTGGGCGCAGGTTCGGTGACGATGCTCCAGATGGCAAGCGGCTACTCGGTGTTCGCCAACGGCGGCTACCGCGTGAACCCGTACATCATCGATCGCGTGGTGGATGCGCGCGGCACCGTCGTGCAGCAGAGTCATCCGATGACCGCCGGCAAGGACGCCGTGCGCGTGATCGACCCGCGCAACGACTTCATCATGGATTCGCTGCTGCGCAGCGTGGTGTCGGGCGGCACGGGCTACCAGGCCAAGGTCAAGCTGGGCCGCAACGACATGGCCGGCAAGACCGGCACCACCAACGACTCGTTCGACGCCTGGTTCTGCGGCTATACACCCAAGGTGGTCGGCGTGGCCTGGATGGGCTACGACAACCCGCGCAGCCTGGGGGATCGCGAAACCGGTGGCGGCCTGGCCCTGCCGATCTGGATCAACTATATGAGCTACGCGCTCAAAGGTGAGCCCCAGACCGAGCGCCAGCCGCCTGAAGGCGTCGTGCAGATGGCCGGCGACTGGGCCTACGAGGAATACGCCAACGGTCAGGGCGTCGCTTCGGTGGGCCTGGGCGATGCCATGCCGGGAGCATCCTCACCGGCCGGCGACCAACCGCAGCAGCCTGGCGTCAACCTGGCGCCGACGCAGGAACAGGAGAAGCAGAAGATTCTCGACATGTTCCGAGGCAACTGAACTTCGCGCCAACGAAAAAGCCGCCCTTCGGGGCGGCTTTTCTTTTGGTCCGACGAGAACGTTGCGCTCAGTCGGCGGCCAATGTCACATCCACATCGCTTTGCTGGCTGACATAGCGTGACAGCGCGACGTACAGCTCTTCCTTGCTGCGCGTGTCGACCCAGCGGCCGTCGTCACTGCGGCGGAAGTGGAAACCGCCGGCACGCGCTGCCACCCACAGTTCCTGCATCGGCGCCTGGCTGTTAATGATGATCTTGGAGCCATCGTCGAATTCAAGCGTGAGCACGTTACCGGTACGGGTGACCTCGATGTCGGCATCGGCCTCCTCGGCGGCCGTTTCGACGATGCTTTCGATGCGGGTGAGTTCCGCTTCAGCCAGCGCCAGGAACTCCGATTCGCTCAGGGGGGGCATGCTACACTCCAAAATCTTGCGCGGACGTTGCGTGGCGGCCATTTGCGGCCCTTCCTGACCAGCAGGCGCCTCGTCCCATATGACTCCGATCGCCGCAAGGGTTACACCCCTGGGGCATCCTTTCTGCACCATCATCCGATGATACGAACCGCCGCCATTGTAGCCACTGTCGGCCTGACCCTGACGGTCGCAGGCCTATCCGGCTGCGGGATTCGCGGGCCGCTGTACATGCCCAAGGTGCCGCCAGCGCCAACCGCGCCGCAAACCACGGACCCCGGCATCGCCGGGCCGAACGCCGTGCCGCAGCCGCCGGTGCCGGGCGCCAAACCCGCAGCCGCCGATGCCGCCAGCGCGGTACCCGCGAACCGCTGATCCAGCCCCTTTCTACTCAACCGGCGCCGCCCCTATCTGGTGCGACGCCCAGAATGTTTCCACTCATGTCCGAGTCCCTGATTCGCCAGGAAGGCGCGCTGATGATCGAAGGCGTCGCGCTGGACGCGATTGCCGCGCAGTTCGGCACGCCCACCTACGTGTACTCGCGCGCCGCGCTCACCGCCAACTATCGCGCCTACGCCGCCGCCTGCGAAGGCCGCAACGCGCATGTGCAGTACGCCATGAAAGCCAACTCGAACCTGGCCGTGCTGCAGGTGTTCGCACAGCTTGGCGCAGGCTTTGACATCGTGTCCGCAGGCGAACTCAAGCGCGTGCTGGCCGCCGGTGCGCCGGCTGCGAAAGTGGTGTTCTCGGGCGTGGGCAAGAGCGCGGACGAAATGCGCTTCGCGCTGGAAGTCGGCGTGGCGTGCTTCAACGTGGAGTCGATTCCCGAACTGCACCGCCTGAACGACGTGGCCGCCTCGATGGGCAAGGTCGCGCCCGTGTCGCTGCGCATCAACCCGGACGTCGACGCCAAGACGCACCCGTACATCTCGACGGGCCTGAAAGGCAACAAGTTCGGCGTGGCGTTTGACGAAGTCCTGCCGACCTACCGCACGGCCGCTGCGATGCCGAACCTGCGTGTGGTCGGCATCGACTGCCATATCGGCTCGCAAATCACCGAGGTGTCGCCGTATCTGGATGCGCTGGACAAGGTGCTCGACGTGGTGACCCAGCTGGACGCCGAGGGCATCCGCTTGTCCCATATCGATGTGGGCGGTGGCCTGGGCATCACTTACACCGACGAGACGCCGCCGGACATCACCGCCTTCGCGCGCACGCTGCTCGACCGCGTCGAGCAACGCGGCTTTGGCGATCGCACCGTGCTGTTCGAGCCGGGCCGCTCGCTGGTCGGCAACGCGGGCCTGCTGCTCACGCGCGTCGAATACCTCAAGCCTGGCGCGAGCAAAAATTTCTGCATCGTCGATGCGGCGATGAATGACCTCGCCCGCCCGGCGATGTACGAGGCGTATCACCACATCGTGCCGGTGCGCGAAGGCCAGAGCGCGCCCGTCGTCTACGACGTGGTGGGTCCGGTATGCGAATCCGGCGACTGGCTCGGCCGCGACCGTTCGCTGGCAGTGCAGCCTGGCGATGTGCTCGCGATCCTGTCGGCCGGCGCGTACGGCTTCACGATGAGTTCGAACTACAACACGCGCAATCGCGCGGCCGAAGTCATCGTCGATGGCGACAAGATGCACCTGGCACGCGAGCGCGAGTGCTTTGAAGACCTGATCCGCGGCGAGCATCTGTTTCCGGCGTAAGCCTGCACCGCAAGAAAAAAGCCGACGCACAGACGTCGGCTTTTTTCATGGGCGCGACCAGCATCAATCGCGCGCGGGCATAGCTGCTCCGGCCATCGCAGTGCGCGGCGAGCGCCACGCCCACCAGACCCGCAGGCCAAGCAGCACCGCCATCACCGCCGCGTAGATCGACACCTCGGCAAAGTCGTGCTTACCTGCCTTGTGCCACCAGTAGTGAAGGATACCCAGCACGCCGGTCACGTAGACAAGCCGGTGCAGCCACTGCCAACGCTTGCCGCCGAGCCTGCGCACCATCGCGTTGGTCGACGTGGCGGCCAGCGGAATCATCAGCACGAACGCCGCAAAACCAACAGTGATGAAAGGCCGCTTGACGATGTCCTTGAGCATCGACGCAGGGTCGAGTCCGCGATCAACCAGCAACCAAATCAGGAAGTGAATCGAGCCGTAGAAGAACGTGTACAGCCCAAGCATGCGGCGAAGCCGAATCAGCCAGTTCATGCCCGTGATCCGGCGCAGCGGCGTGATGGTCAGCGTGCAGCACAGCAGCACCAGCGTCCACGTACCGGTCGAGCGCGTGACGAACTCCAGAGGATTCGGCCCGAACTGATCGGTCGCGCCCAGGAAGACGATGCGCAGAAAGGGCACAAGCGCAACGACCCACACGATCGCCTTCACCACACGCAACTGCTTGGGCGGCAACATCGGCGGCAGCAGTGTCATGTCGGCCTCAGAAGTTCTTGCGCAGGTCCATGCCCGCGTAGAGCGGCGCGACCTGCTCGTAGCCGTTGAACATCAGCGTCTTGCGCTTGGGCGCGAACAGGCCGCCAAAGCCGCCTTTGTCCTCGCCGATGCGGCGTTCAGTGGCTTGGCTCCAGCGCGGATGATCCACGGTCGGGTTCACGTTGGAATAGAAGCCATATTCGTTGGCCGCAGCAAGGTTCCAGCTCGTTGGCGGCTGCTTGTCGACAAAGCGGATCTTGACGATGGACTTCGCACTCTTGAAGCCGTACTTCCACGGCACGATCACGCGCACGGGCGCACCGTTCTGGTTCGGCAGCACCTGGCCGTAGAGCCCGAAGGTGAGCAGCGCCAAGGGATGCATCGCCTCGTCCAGGCGCAGGCCTTCGCTATACGGCCACTCCAGCACGGGGCTGCTGATCCCGGGCATCTGCCGCTTGTCGGCCAGCGAGATGAACTTGACGTACTTGGCGCTGCCCTGGGGCTCCACCCGCTTGATCAACTCGGCCAGCGGAAAGCCCACCCAGGGAATCACCATCGACCAGCCCTCGACGCAACGCAGGCGATAGACGCGCTCTTCCATCGGCGCGAGCTTCATCAGGTCGTCCAGATCGTAGGTTTTGGGCGTCTTCACCAAACCTTCCACGCTGACTTGCCATGGGTGCGGGCGCAGCGTGCTGGCATAGCGCGCCGGGTCGGCCTTGTCGGTCCCGAACTCGTAGAAGTTGTTGTACGTGGTGACTTGGTCGTATGGGGTGGCTTTCTCCACGGTCGTGTACGCCGGATTCGGCTTGCCGGCCAACTTGGTCAGCAGCGGGTTGGCGGCGAAGGCCTCGCGCGACGCCCACGGCGCCAGCGTTGTGCCGGCGGCACCCATGGCGGCAGCGGCCAAAAAGCGGCGGCGCTGCTCGAAGATGTGCTGCGGTGTGATCTCGCCGGCGGGAATGTCGTCGCCACGCAGCCAGCGGTCTGTCTTGATCAACATGATTCGTGGTCCTCGTCGTGCGGGAACGGTGTCCCATGTGCGTTGGTCGTGCCCGCGCCGCCAACCTGACAAAGCGCGGGAAAAAAAATGGCGCTATTCATGGCGGGGCGCTGGTCCGGTGAATTCGCTGTACTGCCGATAGACCACCTGGGCCACTTCCAGCAACTGCGCACGCACCAGCGGGCCGGCCACCGCAAACCCCAGACCGTGGTCCGCCCAATAAAACGCCATCGGTGGCGGGTGATCCACAGCAGGATGAATCGCCTGCAGCACGCGGTTGTCGGGGGCGAGCGTCTCCAGCCGGAAGCCGGTATCGCGATTGTTCGGCATGCGCCGCAACTGTACGGAGATACGCGTACCGCCTGGCCCCTCATACATCAGCATGGCCGTAGGCGCATCAGCCACCACCGTCTGGCGCCCGCCGATGAGCCGGTAGCCGAGCGACGTCAGGTCGGGAACACGCAACTGCGCATCCAGGCGCCGCGACAACCATGTGACGAGATGCGCCTCTTCATCGGCCGGCACCTCCACCATGTGTTTCGACTCGGGAGAAAAGACGACGTGCGATACGAGCGCATCGTTGGCGAAACGCTGCATGGGCATGGTGCGCTCGACGGCACCTCGGCCAAGCCAACCGGCGCCCGAGCCAATGGCCAGGCACGCAACACCCAGCGCCACGACACTCCAGCCACGCACCGCGCCAAAGCCGCTGGCCGTGGGGCGACGTGCTGCCGCGAGGATCTCCGCCGGAATGCGGCGCTGCGGCACCGGTTCGTTGAGCAGCGGATCGAGCGCGTGGTGCAATTGCGCGTCCGTCTTGCGCCAGCCCGCGACCTCGGCCGCTGCGACCGGGTGCGCGGCAAGATAGGCCTCCACGGCAGCGCGTCGCGCCGCGGGCAAGCGGCCGTCGGCATAGGCGTGGAGTTCGTCGATATGAATGGAATTGGAGGACATGGCGAGCCTCACTTCACGCGGTGCAGCGCTGCGCTGCTCCCGTCGCCAGATGCCGCCGATGCCCGCGCCGCCTCGGGCGAACCGTCGAGCGCCACACGCATCCGCTCACGCGCCCGCGACAGCCGCGACATCACCGTGCCCACCGGCACGCCCAGCACGTCGGCGGCTTCCTTATAGGCGAACTGCTCCAGGCCGACGAGCAGCAATACCGCCCGCTGGTCTTCGGGCAGCGTCGCCAGCGCACGCAGCAGATCACGGCGCAAGCCGGGGTCTTCGTCGACGGGGATATCGGGGGGCGAGTCGCTCAGCTCGAGCCGATCGGGCCGGCGCACGGCGTTCAGATGCAACCGATGCATGATGGTGAGCAGCCAGGCAAACAAGCCGTCGCCCTCGCCCTGCGCGCCAATCTGCCCGATGGGCCCGAGCCTGGGCCGCAACTGGAAGCGCCAGCGGTAACGCCAGGCGCGTTCCAGCGTGTCCTGGACAAGATCGTCTGCACGGCTGGCATCCCGCATCAGGCCGCGCGCGTGTCGGCGCAGGCGTGGCGTAAGCGCGATCAGCCGGCTGGCCAGGTCGGACATATGGGCGCGAGCGAAGGCGGCGTGCTTACGGCTTGGCGATGTGCCACGCGTTCATGAAGCCGTCTCCGGTCTGGTCGCCCGGCATTTTGTCCTTGGTCCAGAGGTAAAGCGGCTTGCCGCGATAGGCCCACTGCTTCTTGCCATCGTCGCGCGTGATGATGGTGTAGTCGCCAGACGGCTTGTCGGCGTCATTGGCTGCCAGCGGCGGCCAGTTCTCAGCGCACTTGCCGTTGCAGGCGCTCTTGCCGGCCGTGGCGTCACGGTCAAACGTGTAAAGCGCCATGCCGTGCTGATCCGTAAGCGTGCCGTTGGTCACCTTGACGGCCGACGGCGTAGACGACGCGCCCATGCCCATGCCCATGCCGCTGCAGCCTGCCAAACCCAATGCGGCAAGCAGCGCGGCGCCGGCCAACGCGGCGCGCGGATTGAACAACTTCTGGGAAGCTGCAGACTGGCTCATCTTGTTCTCCTTGGATGGAGGGGCGCGCCGATCGCGCCCTCACTGAGCAGTAAACACGCTAGGCGCGTCTTTATTCCAGTCTGCAGAAAGTTTTTTGTGACTGACGACTTACAGTTCACCGTAGCTGTGCAGCCCCGAGAGGAACATGTTCACGCCCAGGAAGGCGAACGTCGTGACCAAAAGGCCAATCAGCGCCCACCATGCCGCCATGCGACCACGCAAGCCCTTCATCAGGCGCATGTGCAGCCACGCGGCGTAGTTCAGCCAGACGATCAGCGCCCAGGTTTCCTTCGGGTCCCAGCTCCAATAGCCGCCCCAGGCGTCAGCCGCCCACAGCGCACCGAGAATCGTGGCGATGGTGAAGAACGCAAAGCCCACGGTGATGGCCTTGTACATCACGTCGTCCAGCACTTCGAGCGACGGGAGGCGATCGGCCAGCACGCCGCGCTCCTTCAGCAGATAAGCCGCGCCCACCATAGCCGATAGCGCGAACGTGCCGTAACCGATGAAATTGGCCGGTACGTGGATCTTCATCCACCAGCTTTGCAGTGCCGGCACCAGCGGCTGGATCTCCTGCGCGCTGCGCGACACCGTGTACCACAGCAGAAAGCCGACCGCCGCCGACACCACCAGCATCACGAACGGCCCCAGCGCGCGCGTCTTGTAACGCTGCTCGTAGTACAAATAGAACAGCGACGTGATCAGCGTAAAGAGGATGAACACCTCGTACAGATTCGAGATGGGGATGTGGCCAATGTCTGCGCCCACCAGGTACGACTCATACCACCGCACCAGCATGCCGGTCAGGCCGAGCACCACGGCTGCCCAGCACAGCTTGCTGCCGATCGACCCACCCGCTTCCCAGCGCAGCAGAAAACCCGTCCAGAAAAACAGCGTGGACAGGAAGATCAGCGCACTCATCCACAGGATGGCCGACTGGCTGGCAAGGAAATACTTGAGGAAGAAGGCGTGCTCGGCGCGGGCGAGATCCGGGCCATTGGCGCCGGCGTATTGCGAGATACCGAACAACGACAACACGGCGATGCCAATCATCAGCACGCGCACCGGCTTCCACGTCCAGCCCAGCCATGCGAAGGCGGGCACGGCGGCGACGAGAATGCCGCGCTCGTAGCCATCCATGTAAGCGCCATAGCGGGAAAAGGCATAACCAGCGCCGGCCGCCAGCATTGCAGCAAACAGCCAGTCAAACCAGCCTAGGCGGCGGAAATACGATGGGCGTTGCAGCGCGCCCAGATCGGCGCTCGCCATGGTCGTTTGGGGATTGCTCGCTTCCATCACCGGCTCACTTCGTTGGTTTGGGGTCGACGCTCGCTGCACCGGCGGCATCGGGGGCGCCTGGGGCTCCAGCCGCGGCGCGGATATCGTGCTTGAGGCGCTCGAACTCGCGGTCAAAGTCGAGCGTACGGCGCATGGTCGACATGGCGGTCAGCACATGTGCGCCGGAGGCGCTTTCGTTGGCCTGACCGGATTGCGGTCGGATCCACAGCCACCAGCGGCGCTCTCGCACGTAGAACATCGAGAAAACGCCCAGCACCAGCAGCAACGACCCAAGATACACGATGTTTTTGCCCGGCGCACGTGTGAGCTGGAAGACGCTGGCTTGCACCTGCTGGAAGTCGGTCAACTGCAAATACACGGGTGCGCCGTAGAAGACATTGTCCGACAGCGCGTTGATGGCGCTCTGCAACCACTGGCTGCTGGCGGCATCCACAGTGGGTGCCGGTTGGCCGTCCTGCGCGCGGGCCAGTTGCCACAACTCCCACATGGAGCTGTTGATGATCTTCATCAGTACATCGGCGGCCTTCTCGCGCTCGCCTTCGGGCACCGATTTCTGCAGGAATGTAGCGACTGCGGCAAAACCGCCCTCTGCACCGGCGGCCCCATCCTTCACATCGGCAGCGCCAGCAAAGAGGTCGAGCGCGCGACGCGCACTTTCCATCAGCTGATTGCGCAGTTCCGCACGCTGCTCGCCAGGCATGGAGAGCAGCGCGAACCGGCGCGCCGCTTCGCCCCGCATCGCCGGATTTTGCAGCGCAGCGCGCAGGCGCATCCAGTCACGGACGGTGCCTTGTGCATCGGCAGGAATGCGCAGATAGCGGAACGGCTCGTCGGGCTGAGAGCGCATGCCGGCCAGGAATACCGATTGCCCGTCCAGCGTGACCGGCAGCATGTAATTGCTGAATTCGTGCGCTTGGCCGTTGGCGTCGCGCAGCTTGTACTGCACGGAAGGGCCGACGTTGCGCAGATCGCGGTCGCGCGTCATCTTGGTGACGTTGCCAAGCTCCGCGCGCAGACCAGTTTCCGCCCCGCCCTTCTTGCCCACGCCGCGTGCGTCCTGCTTGCCCGAGGCGTCCGTCACGGTTTCGACATTCATCAGGCGGAAGTCAGAGAACTCGACCGTGTAGTCGCCCCCCTTGCCGGTGAGCTTCGAGCTCTCGCCCACGACGCCCGACATATCGAACGTCTTGGCGTTGTCACCGTGCATCGGGAAGCCGGTCAGCTTGAGTTTCGAGCCGCCATCTTCGAAGCTCGACTGGTAGATCGCCACGCCGTCATACACGAAAGGCTTGTTCACCTCCACGCGCGCAGCGGTCTGCTTGCCGGTACGGCGGTCGGTCACGACGATGTCGCTGGCGAACAGCTTTGGCATGCCGGTCGAATAATGCTCAACAGTGAACTTCTTGAGCGTGATCATGAACGGTAAGTCTTGGATCAGCGCGCCGTCAGCGATGTTCAGGATCGCCGTGCTGACGCTCGAACCTTCCGGCACGAACGCGTTACCGCGGAAGCCCGGGTTCGACGCCGAGAGCCGATGCTCCGACCCGATGTCGCTGATGACCGCATTGCCTTTGATGGGCGACTTGCCGCCAAACCACATCTGCGCGCGGATCATCATGTCGCCGTCCAGCAACCCGCCGATACAGATCACGACGATGGCCGTGTGCGCCAGGATGTAGCCGATCTTGTTGCCCGCCCCCGCCTTTGCGGTAATCAGCGTCGCACCACCCTCGCGCGCGAATGCCTTGATGCGGAAACCACGGTTCTGCGCGAGCGCCGCCAGGCGTGCGGTCACGGTTGCGGTATCGGCGGGGGAATCAAATTCGTCGCGGTGATGGAACGCGCGCAGGCTGCCTTCGCGCACGTTCTCGCGCCAGGAGCGCATGTCGGCCAGCATCTTGGGGGCATTGCGCACGATGCACAGCGAGGTCGACACCACCAGGAACGCCAGGATCAGCAGAAACCACCAAGCGCTATAGACCGTGGGCAGCGTCAGCGAGCGGAACACATCGGCCCAGAAAGGCCCGAACTGGTTGACGTAGTTCGGGTACGGATCGTTCTGCTTGAGCACCGTGCCGATCACGCTGGCAATGGCGATCACCGTCAGCAGGCTGATGGCAAAGCGCATCGACGACAGCAGCTCGACCGTTTCGCGCAGCGCGCGGCGGCGGGAGCGAATCTGGACGCCGGAAGTGGAGACCGAAGACATGCGGGAAGACAACCTGTTCAGAAATGAAAACAGGGTGGCGATGCCAGGCGCATTGCCACCCTGTTCTTCTTGTTGATTGTGCGACCGTCACATGACGGCCAGGTGCGGCAGATTAGCGCAGGCCCGCAATGTAGTCGGCCACCGCCTTGATCTGCTGGGCCGTCATGCGACCCGCCAGATCGCGCATCTGTACGCTGTTCTTGCGGGTGCCGCTTTGGAACGCAACTAGTTGAGCTTCTGTGTATTCAGAGAATTGACCTGCGATACGCGGATACTGCGCCGGAATGCCGGCACCCGTCGGGCCGTGACAGCCTGCACACGCTGCGATACCGCGCTTGGCGTCGCCGCCGCGATACAGCTTCTGGCCCAGCTCGATGGTGTCCTTGCTCTTGGCCGAACCAGGCTTCCAGGCCGCTTGCTTGCCCAGGTAGGCGCCAATATCCTTCATGTCCTGATCCGACAGCGCGCCGGCGTACAGCGACATGACCGGCTGGTTACGGTCGGTCTTGGCCTTGAAATCCTTGAGCTGCTTTTCGATGTATTCGGCGTGCTGGCCAGCCAGCTTCGGGTTGACGTTCATGGCGCTGTTGCCGCCGGCGCCGTGACAACTGGCACACGCGGGCACGCCATTGGCGGGCACACCGTTGTTGAAGATCGTCTCGCCGCGCGCGGCGTCGCCCTTGGCGACTTTTTGCTCTTCGGCATGGGCTATGGAGAAGACCGATGCCAGGGACAGCGCTGCGACAGCAAAAACGTTCGCGATGCGGTTCATTCGCACACCTTGTTTAGATTGTTTTCGAATGCTGCGTGCGCCGCCCAATGTGGGACCCTGCGGCGCGGGGCGCCCCCTTCTCCTCGTGCCAGACCAGCGCATGAAAACGGACCGGCCCGGGCCTCGGGGCGGTCCTGCGACGGATCTGGTGGGGACGTCCGTAAA
The DNA here is from genome assembly GCF_000607165.1 of Ralstonia pickettii. GTDB lineage: Bacteria > Pseudomonadota > Gammaproteobacteria > Burkholderiales > Burkholderiaceae > Ralstonia > Ralstonia holmesii. The sequence continues at coordinate 119,114 of NZ_JFZG01000020.1, forward strand.
CCGGCGTATTGTACAATAACACCTCTGCAATGCGACCTCGCGGCGCAGCAACCACGCAGTTCTGAACTGCAGTTTACAGGTACTGCCGCGCATGTCGCTCCTGCATCAAGCCCGTTTCTTCATCACCGTCAATCATCTGCGTGATTTACCGGCGACCGCCGTGCCGGAAGTTGCGTTTGCGGGCCGCTCCAACGCAGGCAAATCCACCGCGATCAACATCCTGTGCAATCAGAAGCGGCTGGCGTTTTCCAGTAAGACGCCCGGCCGCACGCAGCACATCAACTATTTCTCGGTGATGCCCGCCAAGGCGGAAGACCCGCTCGGCTTCCTGGTCGACCTGCCCGGTTACGGCTATGCCGAAGCACCCGGCGAAACCAAATCGCACTGGGTTCACCTTTTGGGCGACTACGTCAAGGCACGCCAACAGCTCGCCGGCCTCGTCATCATGATGGACGCGCGCCGGCCGTTTACAGACCTCGATTGCCAGATGGTCGAGTGGTTCCTGCCGACAGGCAAGCCGATCCATGTGCTGCTCACGAAAGCGGACAAGCTGACCAACAACGACGCCTCGCGCGCGCTCATGGCGGCACGCAAGGTGCTGGCCGATTACCGCGCGCAGATCGACGGCGATGTGTCGCTCACGGTGCAGTTGTTCTCCAGCCTGAAGCGCCGCGGCATCGAAGAGGCGCAGCGAATTGTCGCAGGCTGGCTGTGCCTGCCGGAGGCGCTGGAACCGGAGCCGCACGCCGAGCAGGCAAAAAAAACCCCGTCGCCAAACACGCAACGGGGGTAACGACCCCATCGAGCCATCGATGGGAACCCGCGTCAGGGAGGAGCCGCGGGGGACGCTGCATCAGCGTCGCTGGCGCATTGTCCGTGCATAGGATGGATAATCGCGACAAAGGTTTCGAAACTTCACAGTGTGTTCTTAGGGTCTGCTGAAATGATCGCGAGCTTCCCCGACCATCGTCCGCGCCGCATGCGCCGCGACGATTTCTCCCGCCGCATGATGCGCGAATCGCGCCTCACTCCCGACGACCTGATCTACCCCGTCTTCATCCTCGAAGGCACCAATGTGCGACAGGCCGTGCCGTCGATGCCAGGTGTCGAGCGCGTGTCAATCGATGTATTGCTGAGCGTGGCCGAGCAGTGCGTGCAGCTTGGCGTTCCGGTGCTTGCGCTCTTCCCCGTTATCGAGCCCTCGCTCAAAACGCCGGATGGTATCGAGGCCACCAATGCCGATGGCTTGATCCCGCGCGCGGTAAAGGCGCTCAAGGCGCGCTTCCCTGAATTGGGCATCCTGACCGATGTGGCGCTCGATCCGTACACGAGCCATGGCCAGGACGGTGTGCTCGACGCCAACGGCTACGTGCTTAACGAAGAGACGGTGGATATCCTGATGCGCCAGGCCCTGGTGCAAGCCGAGGCTGGCGTGGACATCGTCGCGCCGTCGGACATGATGGACGGCCGCATCGGAGCGATTCGCCTGGCGCTGGAGAATGACGACCACATCCACACGCGCATCATGGCCTACGCGGCGAAGTACGCTTCGGCGTTCTACGGCCCGTTCCGTGATGCGGTGGGCTCGGCGGCCAATCTGGGCAAGAGCAACAAGATGACTTACCAGATGGACCCGGCCAACTCGGACGAAGCACTGCGCGAAGTGGCGCTCGACATCGCCGAAGGGGCCGACATGGTGATGGTCAAGCCCGGCATGCCATATCTCGACATCGTGCGCCGCGTGAAAGATGAGTTCCGCTTCCCGACCTACGTCTATCAGGTCAGCGGTGAATACGCGATGCTGAAAGCCGCCGCGCAGAACGGCTGGCTGGATCACGACAAGGTCGTGCTGGAATCGCTGCTGGCATTCAAGCGCGCCGGCGCGAACGGCATCCTGACGTATTTCGCATTGGACGCCGCACGCCTGCTGCGCGCGTAATCAGGCCGTCGGCTTGACTGCCTGCGTCGTGCCGATCGCGCGGCGCAGGCTTTCCAGGAAAGTGTCGGCGCGCTCAAAACCAACCACACGCGCTTTCAGTTCGCGACCCTGCGCATCGAAGAAGATCGTGCCGGGCGGACCGAACAGGCCAAAGCGCTTGAGCAGCGCTTGGTCATCAGCGTTGTTAGCCGTCACGTCAGCCTGCAGCAGCACCACATCTGCAAGCGCCTTGCGCACCCGCGCATCGGTAAAGGTCAGGCGCTCCATCTCTTTGCAGCTTACGCACCAGTCGGCGTAGAAATCGAGCATCACCGCACGACCCGATGCGCTCGCGTTGCGCACTTCGGCATCGAGTTCGGCGATGCTCTTCACGCGCTTGAATGTCACGCCGTGTGCTTCGGCTTGCGCGGACGTGCCCGCCGATGCGCGAATCAATCCGCTCAGCGGTTGCAGCGGATCGCGGCCCCCAGCGGCGACGCCAACCAGTTGCGCCGCACCCGCCAGCGCGAGCAGCACACCCGCGACCTTGCCCAAGCGCTGCACGTTGCCCGCGCCATCCGGCAGCGAATCGAATGTCCGCAGAAACACGGCCGCACCGATCAGCAACCCACCCCACGCGACCATCACCGCCCAAGCCGGCAACACCGGCTGCACGATCCACAGCGCCACAGCCAGCAGGATGAATCCGAACACCGCCTTGGTGACGATCAACCAATGACCAGCGCGCGGTAGCAAGTTGCCCGCCCCCACACCTACGAGCACGAGCGGCACGCCCATGCCGACCGACATCGCAAACAACGCCATACCGCCGACCGCGGCGTTGCCGGTCTGCGCGATATAGGCCAGCGCGCCCGCCAATGCCGGCGTCACACACGGGGACACAATCAACGCCGACAGCGCACCCATCACGACGGCTCCCACAATCTCGCCGCCGCCATGCTTGCTGGAGGCTTTTGTCAGGTGATCGCGCCAAGCTGCCGGCAATTGCAGTTCATACAGCCCGAACATCGACAGCGACAGCGCCACCATCAAGACAGCAAACGCGCCCAGCACCCACGCGTTCTGTAGCGCAGCTTGCAGGCCCTGCCCGGCCAAGCCGGCTGCCACACCCACGGCGGTATAGACGACTGCCATACCGAGCACGTAAGCAACCGACACGATGGCTGCGCGCGAACGCGTCGCGTGCTCGCCAACCACGATCGCCGACAGGATCGGCAGCATCGGCAGCACGCACGGCGTAAAGGTCAGCAGCAGCCCGAGTCCAAAAAACAACGCCGCAATCGCTCCCAGATTGCCGCTGCCGAGCGTGCTGGCGATGCGGCCGAGGGCGTCACCGGAGCTGGCGTCGCCACCGCCTGCGGAAGACGCGCCCGGCAACGAGGCGGCGGGCTCCACCAGGAAACGGCTCTTCATCGGCGGATAGCACAGGCCCCGATCCGCACACCCTTGCGACGTGACGATCAGCGTGAAAGGCGCCGTGGCGTTCTGCGCTTTCACTCGGAATGCAACGTCATGCCGATAGGTCTCTACGTCCTTGTTGAACGTCTCGTCAAACTTGACCTTGCCTGCCGGCATGTCAGGGGGTGCCAGCGTGACGGTCGCCGGGTCCGCCGCCACCGCGAAGCGTTCGCGGTACATGTAGTAGCCGTCGGCAATGGCGAACTTGACTTCGACAGTCTGGCCGTCGACCTGCGTGGCGGAGAAGCGGAATGCCTGCTCGGGTGGCAGGAAATCGTCAGCAGCATGCACGCGCATGGGCAGCGTCGCCACTGCGACGAACAGCATCACCAACTGCACCACACGTCGCACGGACACGAACGAAGAGAAGGTCATATCAACGGCAATCAAACATCAATTGGAAGGCAGGCACGTTTCGTCGGCCACCCACGCAAGATACGCCGGCAAGCCCGCAGCCACCGGCACAGCGATGATCTCAGGGACCTCGTACGGATGCGCCTTGCGTAGCGCGACTTCCAGCGCGGGGTAGGCTGCACGCGTTGTCTTGATCAGCAGCGGGATCTCGGCGGCGTGCTCGATCGCACCATTCCACCAGTACGCCGACGCGCAAACCGGCAAACGGTTGACGCACGCTGCGGCTCTGGATTCCAGCACGGCCTTTGTTATGCGATCCGCACTGTCAGCGTCGGGCAGGTTTGTCAGCACCAGCAGCACTTCGGTTCCGTCAGACATAGATACTCCACGGTTGCGCGCCAACTGCTAGAGCACCGAAAGCGGACAACAAAAAAGCCAGGATACGAATCCTGGCTTCATTGTAATGCGCGCGACAGCACGCATTCTCTAGCTTGCCCGGCGCGACGCCATGTCGCACCGGCAAACCTAGGCTGACCTTACTCGGCAGCGCCGTCGACTTCCACAGCCTCGGCAACTTCCGGACGGTCGAGCAGCTCGACCAGAGCCATCGGCGCATTGTCGCCCTGACGGAAGCCGAACTTCAGGATACGGGTGTAGCCGCCCGGACGGGTCGCGAAACGCGGGCCCAGTTCGTTGAACAGCTTGGTGACCATGTCGCGATCGCGCAGGCGGGCGAATGCCAGACGGCGGTTGGCTACGGTGTCCTTCTTGGCCAGCGTAATCAGCGGCTCAACAACCTTGCGCAGTTCCTTGGCCTTCGGCAGCGTGGTCTTGATCAGCTCGTGCTGCAGCAGCGAGTTGGACATGTTGCGCAGCATCGCGAGACGGTGCGACGAGGTGCGGTTCAGTTTCCGCAAACCATGACGGTGACGCATGATGATTCCTTCTTAAGAGTGTTTGACCAGCTCTTCTATCGCCGCCGCTCGTACAACGCTGCGTGGCGCGGGCCGGTAGCTTTAACAATAAGCCACCCAAACAGCGATGGCAGGAAGACCGGCCGATACTTGCGCACCGGCCGACAATTGCAACTTACTTCTCGAGACCTGCCGGCGGCCAGTTCTCGAGCTTCATGCCGAGCGTCAGGCCACGCGATGCGAGGACTTCCTTGATCTCGTTGAGCGACTTGCGACCCAGGTTCGGGGTCTTGAGCAGTTCGTTCTCGGTACGCTGAATCAGGTCGCCGATGTAATAGATGTTTTCGGCCTTCAGGCAGTTGGCCGAACGCACCGTCAGCTCCAGATCGTCGACCGGACGCAGCAGGATCGGATCGATCTGCGGCGCGCGGGCGGCGGCGGCCTCGGCGGCGCTCTCGGTACCTTCCAGCGCGGCGAACACCGACAGTTGATCAACCAGGATGCGAGCCGACTGGCGGATCGCTTCTTCCGGCGAGATCACGCCATTGGTCTCGATGTTCATCACCAGCTTGTCGAGATCGGTACGCTGCTCAACACGTGCAGACTCAACCGCATACGACACACGGCGCACCGGCGCGAACGAGGCGTCCAGCACGATGCGGCCGATAACCTTGCTCGACTCATCGCCGAACTTGCGCACGTTGCCCGGCACATAGCCGCGGCCTTGCTCGACCTTCAACTGCAGATCAAGCTTGCCGCCAGCCGACAGGTTGGCGATCACGTGACCAGGATTGATGATCTCGACATCATGCGGCAGCTCGATATCAGCGGCCGTCACCACACCTTCGCCTTCCTTGCGCAGCGACACCGTGACTTCATCACGGTTGTGCAGCTTGAACACCACGCCCTTCAGATTGAGCAGCAGGTTGACGACGTCTTCCTGCACGCCATCGATGGTGGAATATTCGTGGACGACCCCTGCGATCGTGACTTCTGTCGGGGCATAGCCGACCATCGACGACAGCAGCACGCGGCGCAGCGCGTTACCGAGCGTGTGGCCGTAGCCTCGCTCGAACGGTTCCATGACGACCTTCGCGTGATGATCGCCAAGCGGCTCAACCGCAATAATTTTGGGCTTCAGGAGTGCTGTTTGCATTAGGTTGTCCTATTTCAATACCCTCGGCTCGTTACACCGATAAGGCTGACGGATTGGACTGGAAAGGTTCCATCGCAGAACGTTGCGACGGAAGACGCACATGCCGCAATCGCGTTGCGGCACGTAACGATTCGGATTGGATCGGCACCTGAGTACTGTTGGCGCACGAACACAATGTCGTTGATGATGGGCGCCCCAAAAGGCGCACGAGCCCGCACCTGAGGTACGGGCGCCGTCATTAACGCGAATACAGTTCGACGATCAGGCTTTCGTTGATATCGCCAGCGATATCTGCGCGATCCGGGGCTTGCTTGAAGGTGCCTTCCATCTTCTTGGCGTCCACAGCAACCCAGATCGGGAAGCCAGTCTGTTCAGCCAGCGTCAGCGATTCGGCAATACGCACTTGCTTCTTCGACTTCTCGCGGATAGCAATCACGTCGCCCGACTTGACTTGAGCCGACGGCACGTTCAGAGCTTGACCGTTCACCAGGATCGCCTTGTGCGACACCAGCTGGCGCGCTTCAGCGCGGGTCGAGCCAAAGCCCATGCGGTAGACGACGTTGTCCAGGCGCGATTCCAGCAGTTGCAGCAGGGTTTCACCCGTGTTGCCCTTGCGGCGATCGGCTTCAGCGAAGTAACGGCGGAATTGACGCTCCAGCACGCCATAGATGCGCTTGACCTTCTGCTTTTCACGCAGTTGGTTGCCGTAGTCGGAGGTGCGAGCACCGGACGTGCGGCCGTGCTGACCAGGCTTGCTGTCCAGCTTGCACTTGTCGGCGAGCGAGCGGCGTGCGCTCTTCAGGAAAAGGTCAGTACCTTCGCGGCGAGACAGTTTCGCCTTGGGACCGGTATAGCGTGCCACGTTATGTTCCTTCGTTATCAGTCATCCGTGGCACACGGCCGCGGATGGTCCGCCTGCTCAGCCCTAGCAACAGGGCCGCAGCGAACAGTGGGCTTATGAAAAGACGAAACCCGCCTTCCGGAGAACCCGGAAGACAGGCAAGCGGGCAAGTATAGCACCCGCAGACCGACCTCGCCAGCAACTGGCGCGGCCGGTCGAATCACTTAGATACGACGACGCTTCGGCGGACGGCAGCCGTTGTGCGGAACCGGCGTCACATCCTCGATCAACTGGATCTTGATACCCAGATTGTTCAGTGCACGCACAGCCGATTCACGACCCGGGCCCGGGCCCTTGATGCGCACTTCCAGGTTTTTAATGCCTTGGTCCTGCGCCACGCGACCAGCACTCTCAGCTGCCACCTGAGCGGCAAACGGCGTCGACTTACGCGAGCCCTTGAAGCCTTGGCCACCCGACGTCGCCCACGACAGAGCATTGCCCTGGCGGTCGGTGATCGTGATGATCGTGTTGTTGAACGACGCGTGAACGTGCGCGATGCCGTCGGCGACGTTCTTGCGAACCTTCTTGCGCGCGCGCTGGGCGGCGGTATTCGCTGCTTTTGCCATAGTTCTTATCCTTTACCCGACGGATTACTTCTTGAGCGCGACGCCGGCCTTGCGCGGACCCTTACGGGTACGGGCATTCGTGCGAGTACGCTGACCACGCATCGGCAGGCCCTTGCGATGGCGCACGCCACGGTAGCAGCCCAGATCCATCAGGCGCTTGATGTTCATCGTCGTCTCACGGCGCAGATCGCCTTCGACGAGGAACTTCTCAATTTCCTTACGCAGCGCGTCCTGGTCCGGATCCGTCAGGTCCTTGACCTTCTTATCGGTCGGGATGCCAGTAGCCTCGCAAATCTTCTGAGCGCGCGAGCGGCCGATACCGTAGATCGCCGTCAGGCCAATCACGGTATGTTTGTGGTTGGGGATGTTGACCCCTGCGATACGTGCCATTCGTCAATCCTCTTTGCGAAATTAGCCTTGGCGCTGCTTATGACGCGGGTCCGACGAGCAGATCACACGCACCACGCCCTTGCGCTTGATGATTTTGCAGTTGCGGCAAATGCGCTTAACAGAAGCCAGCACTTTCATGATTTTCCTCTTCCTTCAATTCCAGTCCGCTCACTTCGCCCGGAATACGATGCGCGCGCGGGACAGATCATACGGGGTCAATTCGACCGTCACCTTGTCCCCGGGCAAGATGCGGATGTAATGCATACGCATCTTGCCGGAAATATGGCCTAACACTACGTGGCCGTTCTCTAGCTTGACGCGAAACGTTGCGTTGGGGAGGTTTTCCAGCACCTCGCCCTGCATCTGGATCACGTCATCTTTAGCCATGTCCCTTCAGGTTCGTGCGATCACTCCTAGCGGAGTGTCAGGTTTCCCTTGAAATTCGCCTTCTTCATCAAAGACTCGTACTGCTGAGACATCACGTAGGACTGCACTTGCGCCATGAAGTCCATCGTGACAACTACGATGATCAACAGGGACGTCCCACCGAAGTAGAACGGCACGTTCCAGCGCAGCACCAAGAACTCCGGCAACAGACACACTAGCGTGATGTAGATCGCACCTGCCAGGGTCAAACGCACCAGAATCTTGTCGATATACCGCGTGGTTTGCTCGCCCGGACGGATGCCCGGAATGAACGCCCCACTCTTCTTCAGGTTATCCGCCACTTCCCGGCTGTTATAGACCAGCGCGGTGTAGAAGAAACAGAAGAAGATGATCGCCGCCGCATACAGCAGGATGTACACCGGCTGACCCGGCGACAGCGTTGCCGCTAGGTCCTTGACGACCCGTGCAACCGGATTCGTCGAGTTGCCAGCTGTAAACCAGCCCGCGATCGTGGCCGGGAACAGAATGATCGACGATGCAAAAATCGGCGGAATCACCCCAGCCATATTCAACTTCAGCGGCAGATGCGACGACTGTCCGCCATAAATCTTGTTACCAACCTGCCGCTTGGCGTAGTTGACGAGGATTTTGCGCTGGCCGCGTTCAATGAACACGACCACAAACGTCACCGCACCAATAATCGCCACCACCAGGATCGCGGAGAAAATCCCCATCGAGCCCGTACGCACCAGCTCGAACAAGCCGCCGATCGCGTTCGGGAGTCCTGCAGCAATTCCGCCAAAAATAATGATCGAGATACCGTTGCCCAGACCACGCTCGGTGATTTGCTCACCCAGCCACATCAGGAACATCGTGCCCGTCACCAGCGTAATCACTGCAGTGGCCCGGAACATCAGACCAGGATCCAGCACCAGACCCGGCTGCGCCTCGAGCGCCACTGCAATCCCCAGCGCCTGGAATGTTGCCAGGACGACCGTACCGTAGCGCGTGTACTGCGTAATCTTGCGCTGGCCGGCTTGGCCTTCCTTCTTCAACGATTCCAGCTGCGGCAGCACGATCGTCAGCAGTTGCATGATGATCGACGCCGAGATGTACGGCATGATCCCCAGCGCAAACACCGTGAAACGCGACAGCGCGCCGCCGGAGAACAGGTTGAACATCCCGAGGATGCCGCCCGACTGCCGTTGGAAAAGCTGCGCCAGTTGATCCGGATCGATACCCGGCACAGGAATGTGCGCGCCGATCCGGTACACCAGCAATGCCAGAACCAGGAACACCAGCCGACGGCGAAGATCGCCGTACTTGGCCGTGTTCTTGGCCTGGGCCATCACATTAGGTTTCGCCGTGGCCAAACGGATGCTCCGTCAGTGTGAAACAGCAGGCTATTAGGCCAGCGAGCCACCAGCCGCTTCGATTGCAGCTTTCGCTCCAGCCGTCGCGCCGATGCCCTTTAGGGTCACCTTCTTGTCGATTTCGCCCGACAGGATCACCTTGGCGCTCTTGACCATCTCGCCAACGAGGCCGGCTTGCTTGAGGGACAGCAGATCGATTTCTTCGATCGGCAAGCCCGCCAGGTCGCCCAGACGCACTTCAGCGGTGAATTCCTTGGTCAGCGAGGTGAAACCACGCTTGGGCAGACGACGATGCAGGGGCATCTGGCCGCCTTCGAAGCCGACCTTGTGGAAACCACCCGAACGCGACTTCTGACCCTTGTGACCACGACCAGCCGTCTTGCCCAGGCCCGAACCAATACCGCGACCAACGCGGCGCTTGGCGTGCTTGGAGCCGGCTGCCGGCTTCAGGTTATTCAGTTGCATGCTCTTCTCCGTCTTGCCTTAGCCGATGACCTTGACCAGGTAGGACACCTTGTTGATCATGCCGCGCACTGCGGGCGTGTCCTGCAATTCGGACACCGAGTTCATGCGGCGCAGGCCCAGGCCGCGCACCGTGGCGCGGTGGTCTTCGCGCGTACCGATCAGGCTGCGCACGAGTTGGACTTTCACGGTTTTCTGCGACATATCGTTCACCTATCCCTTCGGCTTAGCCGAGGATCTCTTCGACCGACTTGCCACGCTTGGCGGCAACTTCGGCCGGGGTGCTCATCTTGCGCAGGCCATCCAGCGTTGCGCGCACCATGTTGTAAGGATTGGTCGAACCGTGCGACTTGGTCACGATGTTCGTCACGCCCATCACTTCGAAGATGGCGCGCATCGGACCACCGGCGATCACGCCAGTACCGTCCTTCGCGGGCATCATCTGCACCTTTGCGGCGCCATGCTTGCCAACCACTTCGTGCTGCAGCGTACCGTTCTTCAGCGGAACCTTGACCATCTTGCGACGGGCTTCGTCCATTGCCTTCTGCACGGCCACGGGCACTTCCTTAGCCTTACCCTTGCCCATGCCGATACGGCCGTCGCCGTCGCCGACCACAGTCAGAGCAGCGAAACCGAGAATCCGGCCGCCCTTGACCACCTTGGTCACACGGTTGACCGCGATCATCTTCTCGCGAAGACCGTCGTCGCGTTCGTCCCCTTGGACCTTAGGTTGAATTTTTGCCATGACGATATCCTCTATGCCGGCTTAGAACTTCAGGCCAGCTTCGCGTGCCGCGTCGGCCAGAGCCTTCACGCGACCGTGATAACGGAAACCCGAGCGATCGAACGCCACGGCTTCGATGCCGGCAGCCTTCGCCTTCTCAGCGATACGCTTACCCACCAGGGTGGCAGCAGCGGTGTTGCCACCGTTGCCGTTCAGTTCCTTGCGGACTTCGGCTTCCGCAGTCGAGGCCGAAGCCAGGACCTTGGTGCCATCTTCCGAGAAGACCTGCGCATAAATGTGCAAGTTCGTACGGTGCACAGCCAGACGGGCGACGCTCAGTTCCGCAATTTTCAGGCGGGTCTGACGTGCACGGCGCAGACGCGAGTCATTTTTGTTCATGATGTGCACCCTTACTTCTTCTTGGTTTCCTTCAGGATCACACGCTCATCGGCGTAGCGTACACCCTTGCCCTTGTAGGGCTCCGGCGGACGATAACCACGCACTTCAGCGGCGACCTGACCAACTTTTTGCTTGTCCGAACCCTTGATGATGATCTCGGTCTGCGTCGGCGTTTCCGCCTTCACGCCTTCCGGCATCTCATGGATCACGTCGTGCGAGAAACCGAGTTGCAGTTTCAGAGCGGTGCCCTGAACCGATGCACGGTAACCCACACCGACCAGGTTCAGCTTGCGCTCGAAGCCCGTCGTCACACCCTTGACCATGTTGGCCGTCAGGGCGCGCATCGTACCTTGCAACGCATTGGCTTCACGCGACTCATCTGCCGGCGCGAACGTGATCGTGCCGTTGTCGGTGGTGACCTTGACCAGCGAGTGAATCGGCTGCGTCAGGCTGCCCAGCGGGCCCTTAACGGTCAGCAGACCACCAGCAAAATTGACTTCCGCGCCCTTGGGCAGCGCGATGGGAGCCTTACCTACGCGAGACATGGTTCCCCTCCCTTAGGCGACGTAGCAAATGACTTCGCCACCGACACCGGTTGCGCGGGCACGGCGGTCCGTCATCAGACCCTGCGGGGTCGAGATGATGGCGACACCCAGGCCGTTCATCACTTGCGGAATTTCATTACGGCCCTTGTACACACGCAGGCCAGGCTTCGAGACGCGCTCCAGGCGCTCGATGACCGGGCGGCCAGCGTAGTACTTCAGACCAATCGTCAGCGTGGACTTACCACCCTGCTCGGTCACGGCGAATTCGTCGATGTAGCCTTCGTCCTTCAGGACTTTGGCGATTGCCACCTTCAGCTTCGACGACGGCATGACCACCGACGCTTTTTCCACCGCTTGCGCGTTGCGGATACGCGTCAGCATATCGGCGATCGGATCGCTCATGCTCATACTGTTTCTCCTGTAGCCTGTGCGTGATTACCAGCTGGCTTTCGTCAGACCCGGGATCTCGCCCTTGAAGGCGATCTCGCGGAGCTTGTTACGCGCCAGGCCGAACTTACGGAACGTACCGCGGGGACGACCGGTGATCGAGCAGCGGTTGCGCTGACGAGTCGGATTTGCGTTGCGCGGCAGCGCTTGCAATTTCAGACGCGCTTCGTAGCGCTCTTCTTCCGACTTGCTTTGGTCGGCCACGATGGCTTCGAGAGCGGCGCGCTTCTCAGCGTACTTGGCCACGAGCTTGGCACGCTTCTTCTCGCGTTCGATCAGAGACAATTTAGCCACGGTAACCCCTTAATTACGGAACGGGAACTTGAACGCGTTGAGGAGCGCCTTCGCTTCCTCGTCGTTCTTCGCAGTCGTCGTGATGCTGATGTTCAGACCACGGAGTGCGTCGATCTTGTCGTATTCGATCTCGGGGAAAATGATCTGCTCTTTCACACCGATGTTGTAGTTGCCACGACCGTCGAACGCCTTGCCAGACACACCACGAAAGTCGCGCACGCGGGGCAGCGACACAGTGATGAAGCGATCTAGGAATTCGTACATACGTTGGCCACGCAGCGTGACCATCGTGCCGATCGGGTAACCCTGGCGGATCTTGAAGCCAGCGATAGCCTTGCGGGCCTTCGTCACGATGGGCTTCTGGCCAGCGATCTTGATCAGGTCGCCCGTGGCGTGCTCAATGACCTTCTTGTCATTGATGGCTTCGCCAAGACCCATGTTCAGGGTGATCTTGGTGATGCGCGGCACTTCCATCACGGACTTGTAGCCAAACTGTTTGATCAGCTCGGGCACAACCTTTTCTTTGTAAAACTCTTGCAGACGTGCAGTCATGCTCAACTCCTCTCTATTGCCCAGAATCAAGCGCCGACGGCAGCACCGGTGGTCTTCAGCACGCGCGTCTTCACGCCGCCTTCAACCTTGATGCCGACGCGCGACGGCTTGCCATTGGCATCCACGAGCGCAACGTTCGAAATATGGATGGGCATGACCTTGTCGACCACACCACCCGTTGTACCCAGCATCGGGTTCGGGCGCACGTGCTTCTTGGCAACGTTCACGCCTTCAACCGTCACATGCTCGGCTAGCACGGCCAGCACGGTACCTTGCTTGCCCTTGTCTTTACCGGTACGGACGATGACGCGATCGCCCTTGCGAATCTTGTTCATGCGGCCTCCGATTACAGCACTTCCGGCGCGAGCGACACGATCTTCATGAAGCGCTCGGTACGGAGTTCGCGAGTGACCGGCCCGAAAATGCGGGTGCCGATCGGCTCAAGCTTGGTGTTCAGCAGCACGGCGGCATTGCCGTCGAACTTGATGAGCGAGCCGTCAGGACGGCGCACGCCCTTGGCGGTACGCACCACCACGGCGTTGTAGATATCGCCCTTCTTCACGCGACCACGCGGGGCAGCATCCTTGACGCTGACCTTGATGATGTCGCCGACGCTGGCGTAGCGGCGCTTCGAACCGCCCAGCACCTTGATGCACATGACTTCACGCGCACCCGTGTTATCGGCCACTTCGAGCCGGCTTTCTGTCTGAATCATGGTGTTCTCGTCCCAACTTAATTCGCCAAACGCACAATGCGCAGAGGCGATCAGTCTTGGTCCCGCCGGCTGCTGGCATTGCGCCAACTGCGATTGGGTTGATCAACTTGAAGTCGGTAGCTGCCCGACGGCGATTGCCGCCTGGCCCATTCGCTTTTCCCCTCACCCGAGCCACCAGCAGATTTGCCGGCCACCCTCTCAAAGGGAAAGACCGAGACTATATCACATAATCTCGGCCTTGCAACAGCAAACTACTCCGCTGTTGTTTTAGATCACGCGTGCAGCTTCAAGCAGACGCGACACCACCCACGACTTAGTGCGGGAGAGCGGACGCGATTCCGTGATCTCAACCTTGTCGCCTTCGTTGTACTGGTTGGCTTCGTCGTGCGCATGGTACTTCTTCGAGCGCACCACGTACTTGCCGTACAGCGGATGCTTGACGCGGTTTTCGATCAGGACCGTGACGGTCTTGTCCATCTTGTTGCTGACAACGCGACCGACGAGCGTGCGCTTCAGGGACGTTGCGGCTTCAGTCATTTCTGGTTCCCCTTCTGGCCCAGCACGGTGCGGACACGCGCAATGTCACGACGCACCTTCTTCAGCTGGCTGGTGTTCTGCAGCTGTTGCGTCGCTTTTTGCATGCGCAGGCCAAATTGGGCCTTCAGCAGCTCGGAGAGCTCCTGGTTCAGCCCGGCGACATCTTTGTCGCGCAGTTCGGATGCTTTCATGGTGTGTGCTCCTTACGTTCCGACCTGACGCACCACGAAGCTGGTCGCGATCGGCAACTTGGCAGCGGCCAGGCGAAATGCCTCGCGTGCCAGTTCTTCGCCAACGCCGTCCATTTCGTACAGCATCTTGCCCGGCTGAATTTCAGCCACGTAGTATTCCGGGTTGCCCTTACCGTTACCCATACGGACTTCGGCAGGCTTCTTCGAGATCGGCTTGTCCGGGAAAATCCGGATCCAAATGCGGCCACCACGCTTGATGTGACGGGTCATCGCACGACGCGCCGACTCAATCTGACGCGCGGTCAGACGGCCACGGCCCATCGCCTTCAGACCGAATTCGCCGAACGAGACTGCGTTGCCACGCGTCGCGATACCGGTGTTACGGCCCTTCTGCTCCTTGCGGTACTTCCTGCGCTTAGGTTGCAGCATGTTTATTCTCCAGTCTTGGCGTCGGCGCCACGACGGGCACCCGCACCAGCACCGCGGCGCTGACCGGCCGGGCGACCTTCGCCCTCACGGCGACGACCTTCCGGGCGACCCGGACGCTTGCGACGCTCTTCTTGCGGCTCTTCCACGACGGGTGCGTCGTTGCGACCAAGGTGGTCACCCTTGTACACCCACACCTTGACACCGATGATGCCGTAGGTGGTTTCCGCTTCGGAGAAGCCGTAGTCGATATCGGCGCGCAGCGTGTGCAGGGGCACACGGCCTTCGCGGTACCACTCGGTACGGGCGATTTCGATGCCGTTCAGACGGCCCGAGCTCATGATCTTGATGCCCTGGGCACCCAGACGCATCGCGTTCTGCATCGCGCGCTTCATTGCGCGACGGAACATGATGCGGCGCTCGAGCTGTTGCGTGATCGAATCTGCGATCAGCTGTGCATCGACTTCCGGCTTGCGGATTTCTTCGATGTTCACGTGCACGGGCACGCCCATGCGACGCTGCAGTTCAGCCTTCAGCAGCTCGATGTCCTCGCCCTTCTTGCCGATCACCACGCCCGGACGCGAGCTGTAAATGGTGATACGAGCATTCTTGGCCGGACGCTCGATGACCACGCGGCCCACCGACGCGTTCTTCAGCTTCTTCTTCAGAAACTCGCGAACCTCGATGTCTTCCTTGAGCATGCCGGCAAACTGGGTGTTGCTCGCGTACCAACGCGATGCCCAGTTACGGCTGACAGCCAGACGGAAGCCAGTCGGATGAATCTTCTGTCCCATCGTGACCCCTTAGTTGCCCAGCGTCACAGTGATGTGACAGGTTTGTTTCTCGATGCGGTTGCCACGGCCCTTCGCACGCGCCGTGAAGCGCTTGAGCGACGTGGCCTTGTCGATGTAGATCGACTTGACCTTCAGCTCGTCGATATCGGCGCCTTCATTGTGCTCGGCGTTCGCGATGGCGGACTCAACCACCTTCTTCACGATGCCAGCCGCCTTCTTCGGGCTGAACGTCAGCACGTTGAGCGCGCGCTCGATCGACAGGCCGCGAATCTGGTCAGCAACCAGGCGCGTCTTCTGTGCGGAGATACGGGCGCCGCGATGAATCGCTTTAACTTCCATGATTGCCCCTTATCGCTTCGCTTTCTTGTCGGCAGCGTGGCCCTTGAACGTACGCGTGAGCGCAAATTCGCCGAGCTTGTGGCCAACCATGTTTTCCGTGACATACACGGGCACGTGCTGACGACCGTTGTGAACAGCGATCGTCAAGCCGATGAAGTCCGGCAGAATGGTCGAACGACGCGACCAAGTCTTAATGGGCTTCTTGTCCTTCGTTTGCACCGCCGCCTCAACCTTCTTCAGCAGGTGGGCGTCAATGAAAGGACCCTTTTTTACGGAACGAGTCATATCTAAGCTCCTACCTACCGATTAACGCTTGTGACGGCGCTGAACGATCATGCTGTCAGTGCGCTTGTTACGACGGGTGCGGTAGCCCTTGGTCGGCGTGCCCCACGGGGACACCGGATCACGGCCAGCAGCAGTCTTACCTTCACCACCACCATGCGGGTGATCGACCGGGTTCATCACCACACCGCGAACGGTCGGGCGAATACCGCGCCAACGGGTTGCACCGGCCTTGCCAATCTGGCGCAGGCTGTGCTCTTCGTTGCCGACTTCACCGATGGTCGCGCGGCACTCGATGTGCACGCGGCGCACTTCACCCGAGCGCAGACGCACTTGAGCGTAGATGCCTTCGCGAGCCAGCAGTACAGCAGACGTGCCGGCCGAACGGGCAACTTGAGCACCCTTGCCCGGCAGGATTTCCACGCAGTGGATCGTCGTACCGACCGGAATGTTGCGGATCGGCAGGTTGTTACCGGCCTTGATCGGCGCTTCCGAGCCGTTAGCGATGGCTTGGCCAACCACAGCGCCCTTCGGGGCGATGATGTAGCGGCGCTCGCCGTCAGCGAACAACACGAGCGCGATGTTGGCGCTACGGTTCGGGTCGTACTCCAGGCGTTCGATCTTGGCCGGAATACCGTCCTTATCGTTACGCTTGAAATCGACGACGCGGTAGTGATGCTTGTGACCACCGCCCTTGTGACGGGTGGTGATGTGGCCGTTGTTGTTACGGCCCGACTTCTGGATTTGCTTTTCCAGCAGCGGAGCGTGCGGCGCGCCCTTGTGAAGGTCGGGGTTAACGACCTTCACCATCGAGCGGCGGCCCGGCGATGTCGGCTTGGTTTTGACGAGTGCCATGATTACTTGGCCTCCGCTTCAAAATTGATTTCCTGGCCCGGCTTCAGCGAAACATAGGCCTTCTTCACGTGGTCACGACGACCCATGAAGCGACCGAAGCGCTTTTGCTTGCCCTTCTGGTTCAGGATCTGGACAGACTCGACTTCGACCTTGAACAGCAGTTCGACAGCTGCCTTCACTTCGCCCTTGTTGGCGTCGCGAGCCACTTCGAACACGACCTGTTCGTTCTTCTCGGCCACCAGGGTTGCCTTTTCAGACACCACAGGCGCCAGCAGCACCTGCATCAGGCGATGGTCGTTCTTGGCAACTTGCGTCATTTCAGCAACTCCTCGATCTGCGCGACGGCTGCCTTGGTCACGAGCACCTTCTTGTAGTGCACGAGCGACAGCGGGTCGGCGTGACGCGGCTCAACCACGAGCACATGCGCCAGGTTGCGCGATGCCAGGAAGAGGTTTTCGTCCAGGTTATCGGTAATCACGAGCACCGAATCCAGGCCCATGGCGCGGAACTTGTCGGCCAGCAGCTTGGTTTTGGGCGCGTCGACAGACAGGCTGTCAACGACGTTGATGCGACCTTCACGGGCAAGCTGCGAATAAATCGAGCGCATGCCGGCGCGGTACATCTTCTTGTTGACCTTCTGCGAGAAGTTTTCTTCCGGGCTGTTCGGGAAGATACGACCACCCCCGCGCCACAGCGGGGAGGAGCTCATACCTGCACGGGCGCGGCCCGTACCCTTTTGGCGCCACGGCTTCTTGGTCGTGTGCTTGACCTCTTCACGATCCTTCTGCTTACGGTCACCGCTGCGAGCGTTGGCCTGATAAGCGACGACGACTTGGTGAACGAGGGCTTCGTTGTAGTCACGGCCGAACACTTCCGGCGAGGCAGCAACGCCAGCGCCGAGTTGACCGTTGTCCTGGAGCAGCTTCAGTTCCATGCGTTTGCTCCTTATGCCTTCTTGGCGCGGGCCTTCACGGCCGGCGTGACGATGACTTGACCGCCCTTGGCGCCCGGAATCGCACCCTTGACCAGCAGCAGCTTGCGCTCTGCGTCGATCTTGGCGATTTCCAGATTCTGAACGGTACGGGTGACGTCACCCATGTGACCAGTCATGCGCTTACCCGGGAACACGCGACCCGGATCCTGCGCCATACCGATCGAGCCCGGCACGTTGTGCGAGCGCGAGTTACCGTGCGAGGCGCGGCCCGACGAGAAGTGGTAACGCTTGATGGTACCGGCGTAGCCCTTACCAATCGTCACACCCTGGACGTCGATCTTCTGACCGACTTCGAAGAGGTCGACGCTGATGTTCGCGCCAGGCTGGAATTCAGCGGCACGAGCGGCATCCACTCGGAATTCTTTGATGACTTCGCCCGCTTCCACGCCGGCTTTGGCGAGATGACCCGCCAGCGGCTTGGTGACGCGGCTGGCGCGTCGGGTGCCGAAGGTGACTTGAACCGCGGTGTAACCGTCGGTCTCGTCCGTCTTGATTTGCGTCACGCGGTTGTCGCCGACCTCGAGCACGGTGACGGGAATCGAATCGCCGTCGTCCGTGAAAATACGGGTCATGCCAACCTTGCGACCTACAAGGCCAAGGCTCATGGTTTGCTCCATTCCCAGCTGCGATTGGCCGGGGCTGATTGATACTACGAATCTTGAACTGGACTGCGCCTAAAGAGACAGCGCGAGGCCAAAACGGCCAGCCCACTCCCCTGACTAAAGGGGTAGCCCTACAATATATCCCGGTTACGGACAACATGCAAGAGCGTTTGCCGAATGATGGTCCGGACATCGTGCGCAATGCAACATTCCGCGCCCAAAAGCAAAACGGCGAGCACTTAGCTCGCCGTTTGCCCGTTACCGGAGTGATCCGGCAGCGTTGTCTTGCTTATTGCAGCTTGATCTCGACGTCCACGCCAGCCGGCAGGTCCAGCTTCATCAGCGCGTCGACGGTCTTGTCCGTCGGATCGACGATGTCCATCAGGCGCTGGTGCGTACGGATCTCGAACTGGTCGCGGCTGGTCTTGTTGACGTGCGGCGAACGCAGAACGTCGAAACGCTGGATGCGGGTCGGCAGGGGCACCGGGCCCTTAACGATCGCGCCGGTGCGCTTGGCGGTTTCAACGATTTCAGCGGCCGACTGGTCGATCAGACGATAGTCGAAAGCCTTCAGGCGGATACGGATCTTCTGGTTCTGCATGATGTTTCCTTAAAGAGCATGGCGGCCGGGCCGCCTGTAGATTGAAAGAGCGATGCAACAGGCGATGCGCCGCCCCCTTACGAGGAACAGCGCATCGATCCGCCTTTTACTTCAGGATCTTGGCAACGACGCCAGCACCCACGGTACGGCCGCCTTCACGGATAGCGAAGCGCAGACCTTCTTCCATGGCGATCGGGGCGATCAGCTTGACGGTGATCGACACGTTGTCGCCCGGCATGACCATTTCCTTGCCTTCCGGCAGGGCGATCGAGCCAGTCACGTCCGTCGTACGGAAGTAGAACTGCGGACGGTAGTTGTTGAAGAACGGCGTGTGACGGCCACCTTCGTCCTTCGACAGGATGTAGACCTCGCCCGTGAATTCCGTGTGCGGCTTGATCGAGCCCGGCTTGGCCAGCACTTGGCCGCGCTGGACGTCTTCGCGCTTCGTACCACGCAGCAGAATACCGACGTTGTCGCCTGCTTGACCTTGGTCGAGCAGCTTGCGGAACATTTCCACGCCCGTGCAGGTCGTCTTGTCGATCTTCGGCTTGTCGCCGTCCATGGCGATACCGACGATTTCGATTTCTTCGCCGACCTTGACGACGCCGCGCTCGATACGGCCGGTCACCACGGTGCCGCGACCCGAGATCGAGAACACGTCTTCCACCGGCATCAGGAACGTGCCGTCAACAGCGCGCTCCGGCGTCGGGATGTAGGTGTCCAGTGCGTCGGCCAGATTCATGATGGCCACTTCGCCCAGTTCGCCCTTGTCGCCTTCCAGCGCCAGCTTGGCCGAACCCTTGATGATCGGGGTGTCGTCGCCCGGGAAGTCGTACTTCGACAGAAGTTCGCGCACTTCCATCTCGACCAGCTCCAGCAGCTCGGCGTCGTCCACCATGTCGCACTTGTTCAGGAAGACGATGATGTACGGCACACCAACCTGACGGGCCAGCAGGATGTGCTCACGCGTTTGCGGCATCGGGCCGTCAGCGGCCGAGCACACCAGGATGGCGCCGTCCATCTGGGCGGCACCGGTGATCATGTTCTTGACGTAGTCGGCGTGGCCCGGGCAGTCAACGTGCGCGTAGTGACGGTTAGCCGTTTCGTACTCGATGTGCGCGGTGTTGATCGTGATGCCGCGCGCCTTTTCTTCCGGCGCTGCGTCGATTTCGTCGTACTTCTTCGCGGTACCACCGAACTTGCTCGACAGCACGGTTGCGATCGCTGCGGTCAGCGTCGTCTTGCCGTGGTCAACGTGACCAATCGTACCAACGTTCACGTGCGGCTTGGTCCGCTCGAACTTTTCCTTTGCCATGTCAGCTCCTCAATTCGGAATCGGCTAATTACTAGATTTGGATGCGGGCGGCACGCACACGCGCGCCGCCCAAAACACGTGGATTACTTCGTACCCTTGGCAGCCATCACAGCTTCGGCGATGTTCTTCGGTGCCTCAGCGTATTGCTTGAATTCCATGGTGTACGTGGCGCGGCCTTGCGTCTGCGAGCGCAGCGACGTCGAATAACCGAACATTTCCGACAGCGGGACTTCGGCCTTGATGATCTTGCCGCCGCCCACCATGTCGTCCATGCCCTGCACGATGCCGCGGCGGGACGACAAGTCGCCCATCACGGTACCCGTGTAGTCTTCCGGCGTTTCCACTTCCACAGCCATCATCGGCTCGAGCAGAACCGGGGTGGCGCGGCGCATGGCTTCCTTGAAAGCCATCGAGCCGGCCATGCGGAACGCGTTTTCGTTCGAGTCCACGTCGTGGTACGAACCGAACGTCAGCGTGACCTTCACGTCCACCACCGGGAAGCCCGCCAGAATACCGGCCGGCAGCGTGTCGACGATACCCTTCTCCACCGCCGGGATGTATTCGCGAGGAATCACACCGCCCTTGATGGCGTCGACGAATTCGAAGTTCTTGCCAGCCTTCTTCGCCTCGTCATCCGCCGGTTCCAGCGTGATGACAGCGTGGCCATACTGACCACGACCGCCGGACTGCTTGACGAACTTGCCTTCGACGTCTTCAACCTTCTTGCGGATGGTTTCGCGGTAGGCAACTTGCGGGGCGCCAATGTTGGCTTCCACGCCGAATTCGCGCTTCATGCGATCGACCAGAATTTCGAGGTGCAGCTCGCCCATACCCGAAATGATGGTCTGGCCCGATTCTTCATCGGTGCGCACGCGGAACGACGGATCTTCAGCAGCCAGGCGGTTCAGGGCGATGCCCATCTTTTCCTGGTCAGCCTTGGTCTTCGGCTCGACAGCCTGCGAAATCACCGGCTCCGGGAACACCATGCGCTCGAGAATGATCGGAGCGGTCGGATCGCACAGCGTGTCACCCGTGGTAGCGTCCTTCAAACCCACTGCAGCGGCGATGTCGCCTGCCAGCACTTCCTTGATTTCTTCGCGCTGGTTGGCGTGCATCTGCAGAATACGGCCCAGACGCTCCTTCTTCTGCTTCACCGGGTTGTACACGGTGTCGCCCGAGTTGATCTTGCCCGAGTAGACGCGGAAGAAGATCAGCTGACCAACGAACGGGTCGGTCATGATCTTGAACGCCAGCGCCGAGAACTTTTCGTTGTCGTCTGCCTTGCGCTCGAGCTTCTTCTCTTCGTCGTTTTCGTCAATGCCTTGAACCGGCGGAATGTCGACCGGCGACGGCAGGAAATCGATCACGGCGTCGAGCATGCGCTGCACGCCCTTGTTCTTGAACGCGGTGCCGCACAGCATCGGCTGGATTTCGCAGGCGATGGTACGGTCGCGCAGTGCCTTGACGATCTCAGCACGGGTCAGCTCTTCGCCGCCCAGGTACTTTTCCATCAGCTCTTCGCTGGCTTCAGCGGCCGACTCGACCATCTTCTCGCGCCACTCATTGCACGTGTCAACGAGTTCCGCAGGGATGTCGGTGTATTCGAACTTCACGCCTTGGCTGGCTTCGTCCCAAATGATCGCCTTCATTTCCAGCAGATCGACGACGCCTTGGAAACCATCTTCAGCGCCGATGGGCACCACGACGGGCACCGGGTTGGCCTTCAGACGGGTCTTCAGCTGGTCGTAGACCTTGAAGAAATTCGCGCCGGTACGGTCCATCTTGTTGACGAACGCCAGACGCGGCACCTTGTACTTGTTGGCCTGACGCCAGACGGTTTCCGACTGCGGCTGCACGCCACCCACTGCGCAGTACACCATGCACGCGCCGTCCAGCACACGCATGGAACGCTCCACCTCGATGGTGAAGTCCACGTGGCCCGGGGTGTCGATGATGTTGAAGCGGTGCTCAGGGTAGTTGCCGCCCATGCCCTTCCAGAAGGCGGTGGTAGCAGCAGACGTAATGGTGATGCCGCGCTCTTGCTCCTGCTCCATCCAGTCCATGGTGGCAGCGCCATCATGCACTTCACCGATCTTGTGGTTCACACCGGTATAGAACAGGATCCGCTCGGTCGTGGTGGTCTTGCCGGCGTCGATGTGAGCGGAAATACCGATGTTACGGTAGCGCTCAATGGGGGTCTTACGAGCCACGGTTAATCCTCAGATTCGTCAACGGGGCGCCGGCCCGTGGCCAAGCGCCCCTAATACAAATGGGCGAGATGTGCGCACACAGCCCGCCCAGCAACCAACAACGTCTCGCGTCGCTTAGAAGCGGAAGTGCGAGAACGCCTTGTTGGCTTCAGCCATGCGGTGCACTTCGTCGCGCTTCTTCATGGCGCCGCCGCGGCCTTCCGAGGCTTCGAGCAGCTCACCAGCCAGACGCAGGGCCATCGACTTCTCGCTGCGCTTCTTCGCAGCTTCCCGCAGCCAACGCATCGCCAATGCCAGACGACGCGACGGCCGGACTTCGACCGGCACCTGATAGTTGGCGCCACCAACACGACGGCTCTTCACTTCGACCACCGGCTTGATGTTGCCGATAGCCAGCGTGAACACCTCGATAGGCGCCTTGCCTGCTTTCTTCTCGATCTGGTCGAACGCACCGTAGACGATACGCTCAGCCACCGACTTCTTGCCGTCCAGCATCAGGACGTTCATGAACTTGGCGACTTCCACATTGCCGAACTTCGGGTCCGGCAGAATTTCCCGCTTGGGGACTTCACGACGACGTGGCATCTTCTTTCCTTCTCTGTTCAGTTGAGAACCGCTTCGGTTCTCCGGCCACCAACTAGCTTGTCTTCCAACAATCTGAGCCGGGTGACCACTTACTCGACGGTGCCAGTGCGGTCAAAAAACGCACCGTTGTACCGCCTGCTCATGACAAGACCGTGACCGCAAAAGCGGCGCGATCTCACGGACGACTTAGGCCGCCTTCGGACGCTTCGCGCCGTACTTCGAACGCGCTTGCTTACGATCCTTGACGCCTTGCAGGTCAAGGGAGCCGCGCACGATGTGGTAACGCACACCCGGCAAGTCCTTCACACGGCCGCCGCGGATCAGCACGACGCTGTGTTCTTGCAGGTTGTGGCCTTCACCGCCGATGTACGAAATGACTTCGAAACCGTTGGTCAGGCGCACCTTGGCGACCTTACGCAGTGCCGAGTTCGGCTTCTTCGGCGTCGTGGTGTACACGCGGGTGCACACGCCGCGACGCTGCGGGCAGTTCTCAAGTGCCGGGCTCTTGCTCTTCAGCTTTTCCGAGACGCGGGGCTTGCGAACCAGTTGATTGATGGTTGGCATTGTTCAATCCAGCTTGGTTTTTGAAAAATCGCCGGTTCACGTAACGTGAACGCCTCATTTGCGAGGCGGACGGCGCAATCGGGTTTTATGGAAGTGGCGAGCAGAACGCTCTGAAGGGAGGACCTGCGGGAACAGATCAAGACCAAAGAGCGCGAGCCCGTCTGGTTCAGATGTCTTGCACAGCGCTTTGCCGGGCATGGACGCGCGAAACCAGAAGCCAAAAACTCGAATCTGGCACTATAGCGGGCTGTCTTGCAAGCGTCAAGCGCGCCACCAGTCTGGCGACGCGTGAGGAAGGTCAGCAACGGCGCGGTGTGGCGCCAATGGCACGCGGCGCACTCGCCGGCCACACAAAGACGAGGGCAGCCGCCGCCACAAACGCGAGGGCGAGAACGGATACGCCGATCCATCCGCCACCCGCCCACGCCACGCCGGCCAGTCCACCGCCTGCGGCCGCACCAAAGAAGAACGCTCCGGTGTACAAACCATTCACGCGCCCGCGAATCTCCGGTGACAGCGTGTTGACCATGTAGCGGCCGAGCGCCTGGTCGCCGATGGCACCGAAGTCGAGCAGAAGCGCCGCGGCCACCAGCATCGTCAGCATGGCGGGGACGCTTAGGCCTGGCAGCAGGGCCGAAGCCAGCGCTAACAGCAAACCCGTCGCCGCACTGGCATGTGCGAGCAGCGTGCCCACGCGCACCAAGCCGCGATCCGCCAATCGTCCGGCAATCGGCGCGGCCACAACACCAGCCGCGCCGCACAGCGCGAAGATGCCGATGCCGTTTTGCGAAAGATGGAACGGCGCTGCCGCCAACCGCAGGGCCACAGCGGTCCAAAACAGCGTAAACGCCGCCATCAGCAAGGCCTGGGTGGCGGCGCGGCGGCGCAACAACGGTTCGCTCCGCAGCAGCCGACCGTACGAGCCCAGCAGCGCGCCGTACGACAGCGTGCGCGGCGGCACGAAGGTCGGCATCACGCGCGGCAGGAAGACGGCCAGCACGGCAATCGCCACCGCCGATGCGCCGTAGAACGCTCGCCAGCCCCACTGCGCCGCAATCAGGCTGGCCGCCGGGCGCGACAGCAGAATACCCAGGTTCAGGCCGATCATGATGTCGCCGAGCACGCGCCCGCGCCGGTGGTCGGCGGCCAGGCGGCCCGCCAGCGCAATCAGCATCTGAATGACAGTCGACGTGAGGCCGATGGCAAAGGCGGCGAGCATCAGCACCTGGCCACTGTGCGCGACGGTGGTCAGCGCCAGCGAAGCCACCGCGCCCCACAGCGTGCGCGAGGCGAGCGCGCGGTTGTCCTGCAGATCGGTCAGCGGCATCAGCAGCAACAGGCCAATGCCGTAGCCGATGAGCGTCGCGGTGACGAGCAGCCCGGTGGCGGCCGTGGTCCAGCCGATGCTCGCGGCGATCTCGGCAACGAGCGGCTGGATGCCGAACAGGTTGATGACGATGAGCCCGACGGCGGCGGCAAACAACGGTGTGGCACTGCGGGGCAGCCGGTCGGCGGCTAGCGGGTTGGAAACGGCAACGGCAGGAGCTTCGGTAGTCATGATGAACAGGACGTAAGATCGGAGCACCCATCGTAGCCAGCCGATTCGCGCAAATTAAGGTAGCCTCTGGCGCAATATTGTTTCCACAGGCGCGCAAATATGGACCGACTCTCTGACGTGGCGATCTTCGTGCAGGTAGTGGAACGCGGCAGCTTGTCGGCGGCGGCGGATGCGATGGGTATGTCCCGCGGTGTGATCAGCAAGGCGCTGGCGCGGCTGGAGGCTCGGTTGCAGACGCGTCTGCTGCAACGAACAACGCGGCGCCTGTCGCTCACCGAAGCGGGCGCGGCGTTCTTCGAGAAAAGCCGCGAGGGCCTGGCGCTCGTCGATGCGGCAGAGCAGGCCGTGACCGCCTTGCGCGACGAGGCGCGCGGCACGCTGCGGGTGTCCGCGCCGGCCTCGTTTGCGGTGACATTGCTGGCGCCGCTGCTGGGCGCATTCCAGGCGCGCTACCCCGCCGTGCAGATCGATCTGGACATGAACGACCGCTACGCCGATCTTGTCGCTGGGCGCATCGACGTGGCGATCCGCATCGGCATGCTGGAGGATTCTTCGCTGGTGGCGCGGCGGCTGGCGAGTTGCGCACACGCCATCTACGGGGCGCCGTCGTATTTTCGCGAGCGGGGCATTCCGCAATCGCCGGAGGATTTGCGCGACCACAACTGCCTCGTCTACGCCAACTACGACGGGCCGCACGACTGGGTGCTGACGGACGCCGCCGGCCAACGCCACATCGCCCATGTGAATGGTTCGATGCTGGCCAACAACAGCCTCGTGCTGCGAGAGGCGGCACGTTCAGGGTTGGGGGTATCGCTCGGGCCCGCGTATCTGGTGCGCGACGATATTGCGGCCGGCCGCTTGCAGGCGGTGCTGACGAACTACGCCGCGCGGGAGGTGCCGCTGCACGCCGTCTTCACGCAGCGTGTGCACCTGCTGCCGAAGGTACGGGCGTTTGTCGATTTTTTGGGTGACCACATCCGCAGCACCGGCGTGATGGGTCCATTGCCGCCGTCCGCTTAAGCCTGCTCGCGGCATTTCTCCAGCACATCGAGCAGCGCCTGGCCGTAGCGGTCCAGCTTTGCCATGCCAATGCCCGGCAGCTCGCCGAGCGCCTCGCGCGAATCCGGATCGGTCTCGGCAATGCGCGCGAGTGTGGCGTCGTGGAAGATCACATAGGCGGGCACGCTGTGCTCACGCGCGGCCTGCGTCCGCCAGGCACGCAACGCCTGCCAGCGGAGCTGCGCCTCGGAGGAAAGCTCGGCGGCCGGATCGGCGCGACGCTCCTTCTTCGTCGACGATGAGGACGAGCCACGCACCTTCTCGGCCTGACGCCGCAGGATCACCGACTGCGCGCCCTTGAGCACGGGCCGCGCCGCGTCGGTCAGGATCAGCGCGCCGTGGCCGCCGTGATCCACCGCGAACAAGCCCTGCGCGACCAACTGTCGGAACACGCCGCGCCACGCGGCTTCGGACAGATCGCTGCCGATGCCGAAGGTGGAGAGCGTCTCGTGGTGCCACTGTTTGATGCGCTCGGTCGCATTGCCGCGCAGGATATCGATGAGCTGGCCAGCGCCAAAGCTCACGCGACTGGCCTGCTGCACGCGGTATGCGCAGGACAGCGCCATCTGCGCCTCGCGCGTGGCGTCCCAGGTTTGCGGCGGAGTCAGGCACGTATCGCAGTTGCCGCACGGCTGGCTGCTTTCACCAAAGTACGCAAGCAGGGCCACACGGCGGCAGCTTGCGGCTTCGCACAGGCCGAGCAGCGCTTCGAGCTTGGCGGTTGATACGCGCTTGTGCGCATCGTCCGCATCAGACTCGTCGATCATGCGGCGCTGCTGCACCACGTCGGCCAGTCCATACGCCATCCACGCGTTGGCCGGCATGCCGTCGCGACCTGCGCGACCGGTTTCCTGGTAATAGCCTTCCAGGCTCTTGGGCAAATCCAGATGCGCAACGAAACGCACGTCGGGCTTGTCGATGCCCATGCCAAAGGCGATGGTCGCCACCATCACGACGCCCTCCTCCTTGCGGAAAATCGCCTGATGGCGGGCGCGCACTTCAGAGTCCATCCCGGCGTGATACGGCAGCGCGCGGATGCCCTGCTCGGCCAGCCACTGCGCGGTCTCCTCCACCTTCTTGCGCGACAGGCAGTAGACGATGCCGGCGTCGCAGGTGTCGCCATCCATGTGCTCGGCGCGGATGAAGCGCAGCAACTGCTGACGCGCGCTGTCCTTCTCGACGATGGTGTAGCGGATGTTCGGACGGTCGAAGCTGGAGAGGAAGACGCGCGCGTCCGTCAACGCCAGCCGCTCAACGATCTCGTCGCGCGTGACGGCATCGGCCGTGGCGGTGAGCGCAACGCGAGGCACGTGCGGGAAACGCTCGTGCAGCACGGAAAGCTGGATGTACTCAGGCCGGAAATCGTGCCCCCATTGCGACACGCAGTGCGCTTCGTCGATGGCAAACAGGCCGATGCGCGATCGCTCAAGCAAGTCGAGGAAGCGCGGCGTCATCAACCGTTCGGGCGCGACGTAGACGAGATCCAGCCGCCCAGCAGCCAGGTCTCGCTCGACCTGGGCGGCCTCGGCGCCCGTCAGCGCGGAGTTGAGGTATGCAGCGCGCACGCCGGCCTCTTCCAACGCGGCCACCTGATCCTGCATCAGCGCGATCAGCGGCGAAACCACAATGCCTGCGCCCTGCCCGCGCCGGTGCCGCACGAGCGCCGGGATCTGATAGCAGAGCGATTTGCCGCCGCCGGTAGGCATCAGCACGAGGCAATCGCCGCCGTCCGCCACATGGGTGACGATTTCCGCCTGTGGGCCGCGGAAAGCGCTGTAGCCGAACACATCGTGCAGCACCGCATGCGTAGCGGCGGCGGTGTCTTCGGGCAGCGCCTGCAGCGCGTGGTCTATGGCGGGAGAGTCGTACATCGGGGCGGCGGGTGCGCGCGGTGTCACGCGCGGGCTGGGCGAAACCGCTATTGTGACAAACCCCGCCGAGGGGTGGTCAATCAGGACACTCGGATTGTGGGCAACGCTGCGGTTAAACCTTGCGTGCAACGATGCGATGGATCGTCCGTCCCGACGACTGGCTGACAGCCGCCTCGTCAAAGACCAGTTCGGTGCCGGCCAGCGCCTGGCGCACGGGCGTCGCATCGAACGACGTGAACAGCCGGCCGCGCCCATCGCGCTGGTCGGCGTCCGGCGTGACGCGCCAGCTCAGGTACAGCGTGCCATCCGAGCGCAGCAACGACACCAGGCGCTCCACCGACGCGCCAATCTGCTCGGGCGGCAAATGCATGATGACGGTCTCGCAGAGGACGTTGTCGAACGCGCCTTCGGCAATACCGACCAACTCGGGCAGCAGCGCCTGCCGGAAAGACAGCCCTGGATACTGCTCGCGCGCCGCTTCCAGCAGCCCGGCGGACGCGTCGTAGCCGACGGCCGGATAACCGTTAGCGTTGAGCCACGCCACCTCGCGCCCTGCGCCACAGCCGATGTCGGCGGTGGCGCCGCCCGCCTTGAACTCGCGGCGCAGCAACGCGTACAGGTCTTCAGGCGCGGGCTGCTCGCGCCACTCCTGCGCGAAGGTCTCGGCTAGGGTGTCGTAGACGGCAACGGTCTGCGTATCCATGGCGACTCCGAAATCGTGTGGGCTACTTCATCGTGAAACTGCGTAACAGCGTCAGATCGCCGGCTTTGCGCATCGGCACGACAAACGTCTGCTGGCGCTCGGATGGCGTGTTCTCGTCGGTGATGATGGTGACGGTGGCGGTCGTGATCGCGCTGCGGTCATTGCCGCTGCCGTAGTAATTCACGTAGACGAGATACGTGCCGGGCACGGGGGCCGGGTTCGAATAGATCTCCGGACCATAGCCGGTCGTCACGTCCACGTCGAGCGCGCCGCCGTTTTCGACCACGCGGTTGCCGTACCACGCGTGCTGCCCATCGGGCGAAATGACGTGCAAGTCGAGATCGGTGCCGTCGGTGTCCCACGACAGGACCACGCGCAAACGCGGACGCTGCTTGCCGGAGTAGCTGTCGTAGAACTGCACGCGCTTGGCGTCGCCGCGCGCGCTGCGCACCTCGACGCTGTTGCTGCCCGCGCCAAATGCATACGGGCGCGAGAACGTACCGTCGGCCTCGATGCGCTGCGGCATGGCCACGCCGTTGACGATCAGCGTGCCCACCGACGAGCCATCGGCTCCGCGACGGCGGCGCGGCTTGCTTTCGTCCGCTGCTGCGGCAGTCTTCGGCTGATTGCGGATGCGCCCCGCAATCATCGACGCGATGCCCTGCCCTTGCGGCGTCGAGACCGACACCGCCGGGTAATGCACGTCCTGCGTGTAGCGGGATTCGTCGCCCGCCGAATTGCGCCAGCCGTTGAGCGGCGCGGTGATCTCGATATTCCCGGCGTCGGTTTGCGCAAGCACGCCGCCGGCGGCCACAGACGCGGCAAGCGCGATGGCAACGGCAAGACGGAAAGTGGAAGGCATCATGTGCGTCACGTCAGAAGCGGATCGATTTCATCAGCGCCAGCTCGCCGATCTTGCGCAGCGGCACGCTGACGAACTCGCGCCGCTCGTTGGGCGTGTTCTCGTTATAGATCAGCGTCAGTTGCGCGGTGATGAGATCGCGATCGTGCGCCTTTTCGTCGAAGTTGTAGCCGCCGGCGTTGAAGTTGCCCCAGTAGTTCACATAGAACAACCACACGCCCGGACGCGGCGCGGCAGTCGAGAAAATCTCCGGCCCGGCACCGTCGACGCTGTCCACGTCGAGGCCGCCACCGTCGGACAGCAGTGGCTGCGCCCAGAACGCGTGATCGCCAATCGGCGAAATGACGTGCATGTCGACCTCGGCGCGCG
Organism: Ralstonia pickettii; assembly: GCF_000607165.1. Classification (GTDB taxonomy): domain Bacteria; phylum Pseudomonadota; class Gammaproteobacteria; order Burkholderiales; family Burkholderiaceae; genus Ralstonia; species Ralstonia holmesii. The sequence continues at coordinate 149,407 of NZ_JFZG01000020.1, forward strand.
GGTCGTCCCACGTGAGGATGGCGCGCAGCTTGGCCGATGTCTTGGTGGTGTCGGCCTCGTAAAACTGCAGGCGCTGGCGCGACTGGCCGTCGGGGCTCACGATTTCGACGCTGTTCGAGCCGGGGCCGAACGCCCAGGGGCGCGCGAAGCGGCCTTCGCCATCCCCATACAGCGGCATGGCGTTGCCGTTGACAACGAGCACCGGCGGGCGACGCTGCTTGCCAGCCGCGCGGATGCGCCCGGCGATGAGCGTGCGGTATTTTTGCGCACCACGGTCCACGGGCGGTTTCGGATACGCCGCGGTGTATTGCTCCAGCTCGTTGGTCAGCTTGCTGTTGCGCCAGCCGCCGATGGGTCCTTCCAGATCGGCCACAGGCTCAGCCAGCGCCGAAGCGGCCCGCAGCAGCACAGCGGCCCCCAGCGCCAAGCGCGTCATCCCACTCTTCACAGCAAACCCTCCCCTCGGATCAGGCGACGCGCCATCGCCTCGACAAACTGTTCGTCCTGCCCACGCGGGTGCCGCGCAAAGGCCAGATGCAAATATTCGTGCGTCAGCGCGATGCGGTCTTCCTCGGTGGCAAGCCGGTGCACGTAGAGCCGGTTGCGGCGCGCATCAGCGTACGGCCGGCCCTCTTGTACGACGCACACCGCGGGCAGCGGCGGTGTCTCATAACCGGGCTCGGCACTCAGGCGCGCGGACCAACGCGGTGCGTGCGCCTGCAGCCACTGCTGTGCGCCTGCCACCGGCGAACAATCCCCCGCCACCGGGCTCTGGAACGACGTAAGCGTCGCCTGCGGCCACCACTGCGCGAGGATGGCATCAAACCCCTGACCGCGCTGTGCGGCGGCACGCGCAGCGGTCCAGCTCATCTGGCCGCGCGCGCTGATGGTGCCGTGGTACTGCACGGACTGGCCGGTCAGGACCAGCGTGTCGGTAAATTCGGCGGCGTTGCGTGCAGCGGCCAGCGGCGGGCGCGGCAGCACGCGCTGCGTGCGCGAGCTGTCGGCGATGCGGTAGCAGCCCTTGTCGCGCGAGGCGTGCTGCACAAGGTAGCTGCGCGCCGCCACGGCCAACGCACGCGCGGCCTGTGGCTCGGCAAGTTCGCCTTCGCGCTCGACCACGCGCGCCACGTAATCGTTCATGCCCAGGCGGCCCGTGATGACCGGCGTGTTGTTCTGGCGTGCGAGCGTCAACTCGCCTTTGCTTTCGATCGGCAGGGTGTTGCCGTTGGCGAAGCGCACGGCGTAGCGGCCTTCGAGACGCCCGGGGGCAACCGGTTTGCCGCTGCCATCGCGCACCTCGCGAATCGGGTAACGCGCGAAGAAGTCCACCGCGACGCAGGCATCATCGTCGGGCACAGGCGTCTGCTCGATCAACGGCGTGAGGCGCGGTGCGGCGGCGGCCAGCACCTGGTTGCTCGACCCAGCGCCGCCCAACCAGACGGGCGTGCCATCGGCCAGCCAGCCAGCCGCGCCGCCAATCGACGCGCCGGGGCGCTGCGGGTCGGGCATCGTCCACGTCTTGGCACGCAGCAGGCCGCCGAAATCCGATACCGTGCCCTCGCCGCGCCCGACGGTCAGCACGGAGACGAGCGTCTGCGCGGCAGTCTCGCGACCATCGGCCGGGACGGACCGCAACGCGGTGAGCAGATCGGCGACCGGCACGCGATGCGTCGGTTGCATGGCACGCAGGTCGCGCAGCCATGCGGGCGATCCGGCTTGCTGCCAGAAGCGGCGCCAATCCGCGCGATCCAGGCCCAGACGTGCGGGTTCGAAATAGCGTCCGCACGATTGGATGAGCGCGCGCTCACGGTCGATGCTGTTGCCGGCAGTGCAGCAGTAGACTTCCTCGGCGTCGTTGCCGTGGCACGTGTAGTCGGGCGTGTTGATGCGGCGAGAGACGAGGTAGCTGTAGACGAAGAGCTTCCAGACGCTGCCGAGCGGCGTTTCGGCGTCGCGCGGCAACACGGTGGCTTGCGGCACGCCGCCGGCCGGGTCAGCGCTGAATTGCCAGAGCCTGGCTTCGTCGCCTTGCAAAGCGGCATATCGCAGTTGCGGAAGGGGCTGGCCAACCGGCGCGGCGGTGGCGTGCCCAGCCTGCCCGGCAAGCGCGCAGGCGCTAGCAGCCCAGAACAGGCCGGTCAGCACACCACGCGCGAGCAGGCGGGAGCGCATCGCCAGATCACTCCACCTTGAACGGATAGCTAGCCGTCTTGCCGTCGCCCTGGAACGCCTTCGCTTCCGGCTGGTACATGCGGAAGTAGCGCACCGGCGGCAGCGCAAAGCGGCCCGGCAGCGAGAAGCGCACAAGCTGGCGCAGCACGGTCGGGCGCTCCAGCGCGGGCACCGGCTGGTTGTACGAGAGCTGACCCATTTCATACGCGGCCTTGCGCTCGAACGCCTGCGCACCGTTGCCTTCGTTCGGCTCGCCTTTCAGGCCGTCGATCTGGATGCCCCAGGTGGTGGCTTCCACTTCGGCGCCCGGCGGCAGCGGCACTTCGACCAGGCCGTAGCGGTACGTGCCTTGGCGCGGCGTCAGCACCACCTCGTCAACGTAGAGGGCGTTGCTGTCGAGCGTGTCGCCTGGCTTGACGGGCTTGGCGGTAAAGGCAATGCCGCTGCTGGTAGCGTCGGCCGCCGGCTGCTTGAGCGCCTTCGGATCGGCCTTGGCGGGCGCGCTGTCGATCGGCTCAAGACGGTACAACTTGCGCTCCACCGTGATCGGCAGCTTGGAGGCCTCGGCCGCGCGGCTGCGGTACGACACGATGGCCGATTGTGTGGTCACGTCGGTCGGAGCCGCCGTCAGGTCCAGCGCGGCGGGCACTTGCGCGCCGGTCCAGCGCCACGTCGGCACACCCACCGGCGAGCGCGTCGCCTGCCAGCCGCCGGCCGAAACGGCCGGCTGGACGGTGGCAGCGCTCGCGCCCTGCAGGCCGCCCAACCCCTTCTGCAGCCAGACCAGCGCGACAGCGCGATCCATCGTCGGCATGGCGGCACTCGCGCGGGCCAGCAACGGCGCCGGGTCGGCTGCCGAGCGGCCACCGCCCATCAGCAACAGGCTCTGCACCAGCGGCGAGTTGTTGGCAGCGAGCGCGTTGCGTGCAGCAATGTCGGCGGAGACCAGCGCTTCCGGCACCGGCTGACCGATTTGGCGCATCAGTTGTGCCGTCAGCACCGTCGCAACCTGACGGCCACGCGTGGAATCCGGTGCCACGAAGATCAGGCTGTCGCCCCCTGCAGGATCGGCATCGGCCGGGGCCTTGGCCGCCTTGCCGCCACTAGGCGCAAGCTCGTTGGCCACCCCCGACAGCGGCGTTGCCACCGGCAGGCCCATCTCGTTGGCAAACCACAGCGCGAGCGCGCGATGCAGCAGCGGCTCGTTCTGACTGGTGCGCTTGTAGGCTTCGAGCACCTGCTTCCAGTTGTCTGCCGGCAGGCTGATGCCGACCGAGCGGCTGGCGAGCCAATCCGCGTAATACGCATACGACGTGATCAGCGCGCTGCTGGTCGTCAGCTCGCCCCACCAGCCGAAGGTGCCGTTGGTGCCGGCCAGCAGTGCCAAACGCTGGCGCTGCGTGCGCAGCAGCGCGTCGACGCCTTGCGTGCCTGCGGGGCCACCGTCACCCAGACGCGTGCCGGTGGCAGCCAGACTCTGCTGGGCAAGCGCCAGCGGGATCAAGCGGCTGGCGGTCTGCTCGGCGCAGCCGTACGGATACTCGATCAGGTCATCCGCCACGCGGGCGAACTGGCTGGCCGTGTTACCGACCACGCGCAGGCGCACGTCGCGCGCATCAGCCGGCAGCCCAAGCGGCAGGCGCGTGCCCTGTAACTGCGTGAGCGGGACGACGTTTTCACGGTCGGCCAGCCAGCCCGCGGCATCCAGCTTGAGCGTGGTCTGCAGGCGGTCCGACACATTGTCGTCCTGCTTCAGCTCGGCATTCACGACACCCGCCTGCAGCGCCGTGACGGGCGCGCGCAGGTAGTTGGCGCCGCGCTTGAGCGTCACGCGCTGGTTGATGTTCAAGCCTGCGCCCGAGACGATCCAGTCGGCGGTGATGTCCTTGTCGGTCTGGTTGAAGGCGACCATGTCCAGACGCGGCTGATCGCTTTCGCGGAAGCGTTGCGGGCCGGTCCACTTCAGGTAGAGCGGCTTGTCGGAGCGGATGCTCGCGGTGCGCTGGCCGACGATGCCGTCCGATGCGCCGGTGGTGGACACCGCGCGCACGGTAATGCGCCAGCGCGCCAGCGAATCCGGCATCTTGAACGTCATGCGGGCACGGCCATCGGCGCCGGTCTGCAGGTTGGCGACCCAGGCGGCGGTGTCCTGCTCGTCGCGGCGGGGCCGCTCCAGCACCTTCACGCCGCGCTCGTTGTGGCGGCCATACGTGCCACCCGGTTTGCCCGGCAGCGAGGCGAGCGCCAGGTCATAGCTGATGAAGCTCTGGCTCGATGTGGTGCGCACGCTGTTGCGGCGCGGGTGATAGAAGAAGTCGACGATGCTGGGGGCCACTTCTGGCTGCAGCACGTAGATCATTTCGTCGACCACCGAGACGGTCAGGTTGGCCGGCACGGGCTTGCCCGCCAGCGCGCTGGTCAGGTCCAGCGTGACGGTCTCGCCCGGGGCGTAGACGGCCTTGTCGGCATGCACGCTCAAGTCCAGGGTGGGTTGCGTGACGACGATGCCGGCGTTCTGGAACACCATGTCGCCGTCGCGAACGTACAGCACCGAGAACGTCATGTTGGGCGCGAACTCTGCGCCGATCTTGATGCGCGCGCGGTATTGCGACGGCGTGACCTTCTGCAGGCTCAGCCATTCGCCGCCGCGCGTGAGCAACGCATGGCGCTCGACTTTGTCGCGCTCCAGCGTAAGCAACGCGTCGTCCACCGGTTGCGGGAACGTGATCAGCGCTTCGGCCGTGTCGCCAATCTGATAGCGGTCGCGGTCGAACACCATTTCGATATTGCCCGGCACGGTCTGCACGCCATCGCCAGCCACCCAGTGGCTCGATGCGGCAAGCAGGTTGCCGGCAGCATCGCGCACCGACAGCGTGTACGAGCCCGGTTGGTCAAACTTGACCGGGAACGTGGCGTTGCCCTTGGCATCCGGCGCGAGCGTGCCTTCGGTGCGCGTGCGCGTTTCCAGGCGCACCAGATCCCACTTGGCGGGCGGGGCGCTTGCACCGCTTGTGCCACCGACAACCGGCATCGGCGTGAGCGTGAACGAGACGTTCTGCCCCGGCGTGGTGAAGTTCGACGTGGTCGACAGCTTGTACGGCGTGGCGCCACGTGCGATCAGCAATTCGCGCGTGACCTTCACGCGATACGCCGCACCGTCGTTGGCGAACACGGTCACGACGTAGCGGCTCGGCTCCTTGGCGGCGGGCAGTTCCAGCTTGGCGTTGCCGTCCCCATCGGTGGTCAGCTCCTGCTGTTCGAGCTTGACGGGGAACAGGCCCGCGTAACGCAGCTCGCCCTCCACCATCGTCACCTGTTGCGCGCGCAGGCTGACCGATACCTTGCCGTTCTTGACCGGCTTGCCATCCGGATAGCGCAGGCTGATCTTGCCCTTGACCGCTTCGCCCGTGCCGTAGCTCGCCTTGTCCAGCGACAGGTTCACGTCAAAGTGTGGCTTGATGTATTCGGCCACGCGGAAAGCGCCACCATAGGTGCCTCCGTTGTAATCGAAGCGCAGCGAGTAGCCGCCTGCCGGTGCGTTGGACGGCAGCGTAAAGCGCGCGTCCGCCCCGGTCTCACCCGCCAGACGCGTGGTGGACGTGGCTACCGGCGCGCCATTCGGGTCGAGCACTTGCAGCTTGATGTCGCCGGCAGCCGGCACAGTCGATTCGGTCGCGTTCTTGAAGTTGCGGCCGATGAACTTGACGTTCACTTCGTCGCCCGGGCGATACAAGGGACGATCAGTGAAGGCGTACAGCTTGGTGTTGTAGATCTCGCTGTCGTAATAGAAATTCTCGGAGATGAACACGCCGCCCGCGCGGTCGTTGCCGATCACGTAGCTGCGTTCGGGCGAGACGTGGCGCAGGTCGGCCGTGCCGTCCGCCTCGGTGGTGCCCGAGGCGAGCACGCCCACACCGTCGGTCCAGCTCACCGACGCGCCGGCAACGGGCTTACCGCTCTTGCGCTCGGCCGTCCACACCATCATCCCTTGCGAGGTGCCCTTGGTAACGGCCACGGTGTCCGACACGAACAGCAGCGTGTGCGCACGGTATGCGCCAATCACTGCTTCAACGATGTACAAACCCGCCGGCAGCTTGCCGACCGGAATCATCACGTTGCCGGCGTTCTGCGGCATCCATTCGCTGCTGCTGCCCTCGAGCTTTACGTCCTTGGGCGGTGCGATGGGCTTGGCGTCCCAGATCGGGTAGCGGAAGCGGCCCAGCAGTTCGTAGCCCTTGAGCGGCGCATATTGCGGGTTGTGCGAGAAGCGCGTGGGCGCGGTCATCTGATCGCCCATGCTGAACTGCGGCGCGGTCTCCACGGCCTTGCTGCGCGTGGCGAACGACAGCACGCGTTGCCAGGCGCGGCGGGCCTGGCGCGTCCAGTTGTCCCACAAATAGGCGAGCGTGTTGGCCAGGCCTTCACCCGTGTAGTTAGCCTTGACGTCGATGCGGTGCAGGTTCTTCTGCGCCTTCAGAAATTCCAGCGGCTGTGGCACGCGGTAGACGAGGATGTCTGCACCGCCGTAGCGGGACAGTTCGTCCTTGTACTCGCGGCCCGGCGCTTCAAGGCGGACCATCGCTTCCTGATCGGTGCCGTAGCTCGCATCCGACAACAGAAAGAATGGCTGCCCCTTGAACGGCTCGTAGCCGCTGCCTGGCACGTCGAACAGCGTGGGGTTGGGCTTCTCCGGCGCATCGGCCGCGTGCGCTGCCGGTACCGAAGCGACCAACGCCAGCACCGTCAGGCAGACGGTGGCAACGAGATTGAACGACAGCCAACGGTTGCGCATGAGTTTTTCTACCGTGTCAAAAAGGCCAGACGAAACACGCCGATGAAGTTGGGGTTGCCGCTCTGCGGCTGCCAGCGCGAGTCTTTCCATTGCATCAGTTCAGAGACCGGGACCGCGCGCAGGCCGTTGTCGGTGCGGGTGACGGTGCCGGTGTGGTAAGCGATGTAGCGATCCATCCAGATCATCAGATGCTGGTCGTCGCCTTGATCGAAGAAGAGCAGATCGCCTGGGAGCGCTTGGTTGACATCCTTGGCGATGAATCGGCTGTTCTGCTGGATGAGCCCTAGCGCCGAAACGTACGCTCCAGTACTGCCATCGAAGCGCGCCCACCGCTGCGTCAGCGTGCGCTGGGCAGGCGTGAGATTCAGTTCAGGCGGCAGGTGTCGCGCGGATTCCGCGTCGCGCATGCCGTTGGCACGCAGCCACCGAGCGTCGTGCGTGCGCAGCGCCTCGCCAGCGGCGAAGCGCACGAGGCCGGCGCAGTCGCGATGCGTCCAGCGCGGCGTCGGGCCTTGTCGAAGCTGCTCGTTGACGATGCGAACGAACCACGCACGGAACACACTGGATTGATCCGGCGTCAGTGCATCGGCGTCCGCCGGCGCCGTGTCGGCCCAGCCCGACAACGCATGCACAGACGGAGCGAGCAGGCAGGCGCCCGCCGCCGTCAACCAACGGCGGCGGTTCAGCGCGGCGGCCTGGGCGCGCAGCGTCATTGCGTGCTTGTGTTGTCTTCGGAAGCGGCAGCCGCAGCCGCTGCGATCGGCGCATCGGCCGACGGGACTGACGCTGCAGCGGCGTCAGCCGGCGGCGGCGTGCCATCGCCACCGGCAGGCAGACCGCGTCCGCTTGAGAGCCACGTCACCGGCACCCAGCCACGCGACGACGGCACACCGCCATCCAACGCCAGTGACACCGGCGCATACCGCGACAACGCCTTGAGCTTCGGAAACAGATGCGTCTGCGCAGCGTTCAGGAACACCGCTTCCTGGTCGGCCGGCAGCGCGGCACCGGCTTCGCGGCGGACGAGCGGCGCGAGCGATGCGGGCGTCATCGTCAGGACGATGCGGTCAGTCTTGTCCTTCGGCAAGCTATCCGCCACCGCCGGGAAGCGCTTGGCGAGCACTGCCAATGCGTCATCGACGAGGCGCGCATCCGGCGAGAACACCACCACGTCTCCCGCAATCGCCAGCGTGACGGGGAAGTAGCGATCCGAGGACAGCTGCGCGGCAAACGGAGCATCCGCCGATTGCGCCGTACCGTAGGGTGCGCTCACCGGGCGCTGCCACAGCGTGGCGTTGGCGGGCCCCGGCTTCGTGGTCACCGGCAGGCGCTTGTAAGGGCCGGACTTGTCGTCGGCCTGCGCCTTGGCTTCGTACGACCCAACGATCTGAGCGAACAGCGCTGCCAGGGCCGGCTTGACCGCCTCGGCCTGCGACGCCGACGACAGCTTCGCTACGAACAGCGGCGCGACCAGCGACGACTTGCCGTACCAGCACGCTGCAGCCGGGCCCGCAAACGCATCGCCAACGTGCGCGGCGGCTTCACTGATCTCCTTCGCGTCGCCGGCCACGGATCGCAGCAGCGTGCCGGCGGCCTTCCAGTCGACCGGCAGCGTGGCGCACGCGGCCGGATCAGACGGGAGCGCGCGCCACAGGCCTGCGTTGTCCCACTTGCCGGTCAGGCGGCTCGGGTCGATAAGCGCGGCGCTCTGCCAGCCGTTGCCCCCGCCGTCCTTGCCCGAACCGAAGTCGAAGCGCAGCGCTTCAATGCCGGGAAAGTACTGCTGATAACCGAACGACAGATAGTTCGCGCTCACCACAACGTGATGGCCCGTCGGCTCCTGCGCGGGCAGCGCGTACGCTGTGCCCTGCACGTTGCGCCTGCCGGTATCGTCCGACAGCAGCGCCGCCAGCGCGCTCGCCTGCTTGGAAATCGGCTTGCCGTCCTTGTCCAGCAGGATGCCCGGTTCGGACAGCGCGATCAGCCGATCGCCCTTGCTGGCAACCAGGATCGAACGCGTGGCCGAGAGCCTGAGCGCGTACACCGGCGCGCCGGAATCGCCGAGCCCATCGGCGACTTTGCTGAGCTGCGCGTCGCTCGTAGCCACGGTGGCCACGGCTTCCAGCGCCTTGGCCAAGCCATTGCGCTGCATCGAGAGCACCCAGTAGCGCAGCTTGTCGTCCGGACCACGCCACAGCATCACGCGGGCGGGCTCGTCAAACACGTGCTTGAGCACCGTCTCGGCCAGGTCGAGCTTCTGCTCGTACGCCAGGCGGCGCAGCGCACCGGCCACCGAGAGGCGGTCTTCGTTGCCTTCGTAATAGGCGACGAAATCTTCGGTCAACACATCGCGCAGCAGCGGCACGCGCAGCACGTCGCGCGGCAGTTGCGACAGGCTTTGGCTGTCGATCAGGGCGTCGGGATATGTCAGGTCGAGCTGGACCTGGCGAGCGTGCAGCGCGCGTGTGCGGCCAAACGGGTGCCAGACCATCTGCACCACCGCCGCACCGGCAACGACCAGGGCGACCGCACCAACGGCGATCTGCTTGCGTGTGAGCTTCATGGAGGAATCGTCGGCAAGACTGGAGGGGCCGGCGACTTGCTGGAACCTGCTTCGCTGGAGGGCGAGCAGATTGTAAAAAGTGCCGGTCTATAACCGCGAAATCATAGCGGTTGGCATGTTAAGGCGGGTTAACGTCTCAAGAAAATACGAATCGGGCGACGCCGGTGTTGTTTTTGGTGTCCGCACAAAGCGCCGGAGAAGAACGCGGGCAAAAAAAAAGCCCGGCACATGGCCGGGCTTTGATGGTGTTGCTTGCGTTCGCTTACGCGTCGCCTTCTTGCTGGACGGCAGGCGTTTCGAAGATCGAAGCGGCTTCCTCTTCGGCAATCGCTGCAGCGCGGTCGCGGTCGGCCACTTCCTTCGCCTTGCGGGCGCGGTGGTAGGCCAGGCCGGTACCGGCCGGGATCAGACGGCCAACGATGACGTTTTCCTTCAGACCACGCAGGTCGTCGACCTTGCCCATGATGGCGGCTTCGGTCAGCACGCGCGTGGTTTCCTGGAACGACGCCGCCGAGATGAAGCTGTCGGTCGACAACGATGCCTTCGTAATACCCAGCAGCAGGTTCTCGTAGGTCGCCGGACGCTTGCCCAGCGCGATCACCTTGTCGTTTTCGTCGAGCAGGTCCGAACGCTCCACCTGTTCACCCGGGATGAAGCGGGTGTCGCCGGTATCGACGATCTGCACGCGGCGCAGCATCTGACGAACAATCACTTCGATGTGCTTGTCGTTGATCTTCACACCTTGCAGACGGTACACGTCCTGCACTTCGTCGACGATGTAGGTCGCCAGTTCTTCCACGCCCTTCAGACGCAGGATGTCGTGCGGGTCAGCCGGGCCTTCAACGATCATTTCGCCCTTGTTGACCACTTGGCCGTCGTGCACCAGCACCTGCTTTTCCTTGGCGATCAGGAACTCGTGGGCATTGCCGTCGAGATCCGTAATCACCAGGCGCTGCTTGCCCTTGGTGTCCTTACCGAACGAAGTCGTACCGGTGACTTCCGCCAGCACGGCGGCGTCCTTCGGCGAACGGGCTTCGAACAGCTCGGCCACACGCGGCAGACCACCGGTAATGTCACGCGTCTTCTGCGATTCGGTCGGGATACGTGCGAGCACTTCACCCACGTGCACTTGCTGACCGTCCTTCACGGTGATCAGCGCGCCCACCTGGAAGCCGATGGTCACGGAGTGGTCCGTGCCCGGGATCTTCACTTCAGCGCCCGACGAGTCGAGCAGCTTCACCTGCGGACGGATGCCCTTGGTGGCAGCGGTACGACGCTTCGCATCGATGACCACCAGCGTCGACAGACCGGTCACTTCGTCCATCTGCTTGGCGACGGTCACGCCTTCTTCGACGTTCTCGAACTTGATGGTGCCCGAGTACTCCGAGATGATCGGACGCGTCAGCGGATCCCACGTGGCGAGCTGCGTGCCGGCCTTGATGGACTGACCATCCTTGACCAGCAGCGTTGCGCCGTACACGATCTTGTGGCGCTCACGCTCACGGCCGTGGTCGTCGGTGATCAGCGCTTCGCCCGAACGCGAGATGACGATCTGCTCGCCCTTCGCGTTGGTGACGTAACGCATGGTCGCCGTGAAACGCACGGTACCGGTTGCCTTCGCTTCCACGCTCGATGCCACTGCCGCACGCGATGCCGCACCACCGATGTGGAACGTACGCATCGTCAGCTGCGTGCCCGGCTCGCCGATCGACTGCGCAGCGATCACACCCACGGCTTCGCCCGAGTTCACCAGCACACCGCGGCCGAGGTCGCGACCGTAGCACTTGGCGCACAGGCCGTAGCGCGTATCGCAGGACAGCGGCGTGCGAACCTTCACTTCGTCCACGCCCAGCGCGTCGATCAGGTCCACCATGTCTTCGTCGAGCAGCGTGCCGGCTTCGATCGCGGTTTCCTGCGTTTCCGGGTTCACCACGTCGTTGACGACCACGCGGCCCAGGATACGGTCGCGCAGGGCTTCAATCACTTCACCGCCTTCGACCAGGGCCTTCATGGCCACGCCGTTGGAGGTGCCGCAATCGTCTTCCACCACCACCAGATCCTGCGTCACGTCGACCAGACGACGGGTCAGGTAACCCGAGTTCGCGGTCTTCAGTGCCGTATCAGCCAGACCCTTACGTGCACCGTGGGTCGAGATGAAGTACTGCAGAACGTTCAGGCCTTCGCGGAAGTTCGCGGTAATCGGCGTCTCGATAATCGAGCCGTCCGGCTTGGCCATCAGGCCACGCATACCTGCCAGCTGACGGATCTGCGCCGCGGAACCCCGTGCACCCGAGTCGGCCATCATGTAGATGGAGTTGAACGACTCTTGCTTGACGGTGTTGCCGTTGCGGTCGATCACGTCTTCGGTCTGGAGCTGCTCCATCATCGCCTTGCCCACCTGGTCACCAGCGGCACCCCAGATGTCCACGACGTTGTTGTAACGCTCCTGGTCCGTCACCAGACCCGACATGTACTGCTTGTCGTATTCCTTCACCTTGGCGGCAGCCTCGGAGATGATCTTCTCCTTGGCCGGCGGCACCAGCATGTCGTCGATGGCGATCGAGATACCGGCGCGCGTTGCCAGGCGGAAGCCCGACTGCAGCAGCTTGTCAGCGAAGATCACGGTTTCGCGCAGACCGCACTTGCGGAACGCCGTGTTGATCAGGCGCGAGATTTCCTTCTTCTTCAGCGGCTTGTTCAGCACCGAGAACGGCAGACCCTTCGGCAGAATCTCCGACAGGATCGCGCGACCGACCGTGGTCGATTGCAGCGTGATCTTCGGCGCGAAGCGGGCGTCGCCGTCGGCTTCCGGGTTCACCAGGTCGTACTCGGTGATCCGCACGTTCACGCGCGAAGCCAGTTCGACTTCCTTGTTCTCGTAGGCGCGGATCACTTCCGAGATGTCGGCGAACGTCATGCCTTCACCGCGGCCGTTGATCTTGTCGCGGGTCGTGTAGTACAGACCCAGCACCACGTCTTGCGACGGCACGATCGACGGATCACCGTTGGCCGGGAACAGCACGTTGTTCGACGCCAGCATCAGCGTGCGCGCTTCCATCTGCGCTTCGAGCGACAGCGGAACGTGAACAGCCATCTGGTCACCGTCGAAGTCGGCGTTGAACGCCGCGCAGACCAGCGGGTGCAGCTGGATCGCCTTGCCTTCGATCAGCACCGGCTCGAACGCCTGGATACCCAGACGGTGCAGCGTCGGCGCGCGGTTCAGCATCACCGGATGCTCGCGGATCACCTCTTCGAGGATGTCCCACACCACCGGCGTCTGGCTTTCCACTTCCTTCTTCGCCGCCTTGATCGTGGTGGCGATGCCCATCGTTTCCAGCTTGTGGAAGATGAAGGGCTTGAAGAGTTCGAGCGCCATCAGCTTGGGCAGGCCGCACTGGTGCAGCTTCAGCGTCGGGCCCACCACGATGACCGAACGGCCCGAGTAGTCCACGCGCTTGCCCAGCAGGTTCTGACGGAAACGGCCGCCCTTACCCTTGATCATTTCAGCCAGCGACTTCAGCGGACGCTTGTTGGCACCGGTCATCGCCTTGCCGCGACGGCCGTTGTCCAGCAGCGAGTCCACCGCTTCCTGCAGCATGCGCTTTTCGTTGCGCACGATGATTTCCGGCGCCTTCAGCTCAAGCAGACGCTTCAGACGGTTGTTCCGGTTGATCACGCGGCGATACAGGTCGTTCAGGTCCGACGTGGCGAAACGACCGCCATCCAGCGGCACCAGCGGACGCAGCTCGGGCGGCAGCACCGGCAGCACTTCGAGGATCATCCAGTCCGGCTTGATGCCCGAACGCTGGAATGCCTCGAGCACCTTCAGGCGCTTGGCGAACTTCTTGATCTTGGCTTCCGAGCCCGTGGCCTGCAGCTCAGCACGGATCGTCTCGATCTGCTTCTCGATGTCGATGCCGCGCAGCAGCTCGCGAATGCCTTCGGCGCCCATCATGGCGACGAATTCGCCTTCGCCGTACTCGTCGCACTTGGCCAGATAATCGTCTTCCGACATGATCTGGCTCTTCTTGAGCGCGGTCATGCCCGGCTCAACCACGACGAATGCTTCGAAGTACAGCACGCGCTCGATGTCGCGCAGCGTCATGTCGAGCACCATGCCCAGACGCGACGGCAGCGACTTCAGGAACCAGATGTGCGCGGTCGGCGCAGCCAGTTCAATGTGGCCCATGCGCTCACGGCGCACCTTGGCCAGCGTCACTTCAACGCCGCACTTCTCGCAGATCACGCCACGGTGCTTCAGGCGCTTGTACTTGCCGCACAGGCACTCGTAATCCTTGATCGGGCCGAAGATCTTGGCGCAGAACAGACCGTCACGCTCAGGCTTGAACGTACGGTAGTTGATGGTCTCGGGCTTCTTGACTTCGCCGAAGGACCACGAACGGATTTTCTCAGGCGACGCGAGGCCGATCTTGATCGCGTCAAACTGCTCTTCTTGCTGTACCTGACGGAATAGGTCGAGCAATGCTTTCATTCCAAACTCCTTGAGTTTGAGGCTGGCGTCTTGGTGTGACCCAAAGTCGCCGACCCTAAATCTTCGTCAATGGCTGCTGTTACCAGGGCATGGCGATGCTGCCGCCACGCCCTCACCGCATCGGCGCTCAGTTGCGCTCGAGGTCGATGTCGATACCCAGCGAGCGGATTTCCTTCACCAGCACGTTGAACGATTCCGGCATGCCGGCATCGATCGAGTGCTCGCCCTTGACGATGTTCTCGTACACCTTGGTCCGGCCATTCACGTCATCCGACTTCACGGTCAGCATTTCCTGCAGCACGTAGGACGCGCCGTACGCTTCGAGTGCCCACACTTCCATTTCACCGAAACGCTGGCCACCGAACTGGGCCTTACCGCCCAGCGGCTGCTGCGTCACCAGCGAGTACGGACCGGTCGAACGCGCGTGCATCTTGTCGTCGACCAAGTGGTGCAGCTTCAGCATGTGCATCACGCCCAGCGTGACCGGACGCTCGAAGGCTTCACCGGTGCGACCGTCGAACAGCGTGACCTGTTGCTTGGAAGCCGTCAGGCCCTTCTCCTTCGCGATGTCTGCCGGATAGGCGAGGTCCAGCATGCGGCGGATTTCGTCCTCATGCGCACCATCGAACACCGGCGTCGCGAACGGCACGCCCTTCTTCAGGTTCTCGGCCAACTCGAGGATTTCAGCGTCCGACAGGCTGTCCAGATCTTCAACCTTGCCGCTCTCGTTGTAGATCTGACCCAGCAGCTTGCGGATCTCGGCAGCCTTGGCTTGCGCCTTGAGCATGTTGCCGATGCGCTCGCCCAGACCGCGTGCGGCCCAGCCCAGGTGGGTTTCGAGAATCTGACCCACGTTCATCCGCGAAGGCACGCCCAGCGGGTTCAGCACGATGTCAGCAGGTGTGCCGTCGGCCATGTAGGGCATGTCTTCGATCGGGGTGATCTTCGACACAACACCCTTGTTACCGTGACGGCCGGCCATCTTGTCGCCAGGCTGCAGGCGACGCTTCACGGCCAGGTACACCTTGACCATCTTGATCACGCCCGGCGGCAGTTCGTCGCCTTGCGTGAGCTTCTTGCGCTTCTCTTCGAACGCGAGGTCGAAGTCGTGGCGCTTCTGCTCGATGGCGACCTTCACGGCTTCCAGTTGCAGCGCGACTTCGTCTTCCGCCGGGCGGATGTCGAACCAGTGCCACTTGTCCAGATCGGCCAGGTATTCCTTCGTGAGCGCGGTGCCCTTGGCCAGCTTCTTCGGGCCGCCGTTGGCAACCTTGCCCACCAGCAGGCGCTCCAGACGCTGGAAGGCATCGCCTTCCACGATACGCAGCTGGTCGTTCAGGTCCAGGCGGTAGCGCTTCAGTTCTTCGTCGATGATCGACTGGGCGCGCTTGTCACGCACCACGCCTTCACGCGTGAAGACCTGCACGTCGATCACGGTACCGCTCATGCCCGAAGGCACGCGCAGCGAGGTGTCCTTCACGTCGGACGCCTTCTCACCGAAGATCGCACGCAGCAGCTTCTCTTCCGGCGTCAGCTGGGTCTCGCCCTTGGGCGTGACCTTGCCGACCATCACGTCGCCGGCTTCCACTTCTGCGCCGATGTACGTGATGCCCGATTCGTCCAGGCGAGCCAGTTGGGCTTCGGCCAGGTTCGAGATGTCGCGCGTGATTTCTTCCGGTCCGAGCTTGGTGTCGCGAGCTACGACCGACAGCTCCTCGATGTGGATCGAGGTGTAGCGGTCTTCAGCCACGATGCGCTCCGAGATCAGGATCGAATCCTCGAAGTTGTAGCCGTTCCAGGGCATGAACGCGACCAGCATGTTCTGGCCGAGCGCCAGCTCGCCCATGTCGGTCGAGGCGCCGTCAGCGATCACGTCGCCGCGGGCAACGACGTCGCCCACCTTGACCATCGGACGCTGGTTGATGTTCGTGTTCTGGTTCGAACGCGTGTACTTGATCAGGTTGTAGATGTCCACGCCGACTTCACCAGCGACAGCTTCGGCATCGTTCACGCGGATCACCACGCGGTTCGCATCAACGTAGTCGACCACGCCACCACGGGTTGCCTGCACGGCGGTACCCGAGTCCACTGCCACGGTGCGCTCGACGCCGGTACCCACCAGCGGCTTGTCTGCACGCAGGCAAGGCACGGCCTGACGCTGCATGTTTGCGCCCATCAGTGCACGGTTTGCATCATCGTGCTCGAGGAACGGCACCAGCGAAGCTGCAGCCGACACGATCTGCGACGGTGCCACGTCGATGTACTGCACGCGGTCCGGCGTGACCATACGGGTTTCACGCTCGCTACCTTCACGCGCGGAGACCAGTTCGTCGATCAGGTTGCCGTCCTTGTCCAGCGTCGCGTTGGCCTGCGCCACCACGTACTTGCCTTCCTCGATGGCCGACAGGTAATCCACCTGATCGGTCAGCTTGCCGTTTTCAACCTTGCGGTACGGCGTTTCGAGGAAGCCGTAGTCGTTCAGTTGTGCGTACAGCGCCAGCGAGTTGATCAGACCAATGTTCGGACCTTCCGGCGTTTCGATCGGGCAGACGCGGCCGTAGTGGGTCGGGTGCACGTCACGGACTTCAAAGCCCGCACGCTCGCGCGTCAGACCGCCCGGGCCCAGGGCCGAAATACGGCGCTTGTGCGTGACTTCCGACAGCGGGTTGGTCTGGTCCATGAACTGCGACAGCTGCGACGAACCGAAGAACTCGCGAATCGCCGACGAAATCGGCTTCGAGTTGATCAGGTCGTGCGGCATCAGGTTTTCCGTCTCGGCCTGGCCCAGACGCTCCTTCACGGCACGCTCAACGCGCGACAGACCGGCGCGGAACTGGTTTTCCGCCAGTTCGCCGACGCAACGCACACGGCGATTGCCGAGGTGGTCGATATCGTCCACTTCGCCCTTGCCGTTACGCAGGTTCACCAGCAGCTTGATCGTGTCGAGGATGTCCTCGTCCGTCAGCACCATCGGGCCGGTACCAGCCGAACGGTTCAAGCGGCTGTTGACCTTCATGCGGCCAACGCGCGACAGGTCGTACGAGTCTTCGTTGTAGAACAGACGTTGGAACAGCGCTTCAACGGCGTCTTCGGTCGGCGGCTCGCCGGGGCGCATCATGCGGTAGATAGCGATACGCGCGGCGGTCTGGTCGGCCGTGTCATCCGTGCGCAGCGTCGCCGACATGTACGGACCTTGATCGAGGTCGTTCGTGTACAGCGTCTGGATTTCCTTCACGTCGGCGTCGCGAAGCTTCTCGAGCACGCCTTCGGTCAGTTCGTCGTTGGCATTGGCCAGGACTTCACCGGTGTCCGGATCGACGATGTTCTTCGCCAGCACGCGGCCCAGCAGGTAGTCTTCCGGCACGCTGATCAGCTTGGTGCCGGCGGAATCCAGGTCACGGATGTGCTTGGCGTTGATGCGCTTGTCCTTCTCGACCACGACCTTGCCGTTCTTGTCGGAAATGTCGAAGCGAGCGACTTCGCCGCGCAGACGCTCGGGCACGAATTCCATCAGTGCGCCTTCGGTCTTGAGCGTGAAGTTGTCGAACACGAAGAAGTGCGCCAGGATCTGCTCCGGCGTCAGGCCGATCGACTTCAGCAGGATCGTCACCGGCATCTTGCGGCGGCGGTCAACGCGGAAGTACAGGATGTCCTTCGGGTCGAATTCGAAATCGAGCCACGAGCCACGGTACGGAATGATCCGCGCCGAGAACAGCAGCTTGCCCGAGCTGTGCGTCTTGCCCTTGTCGTGCTCGAAGAACACGCCCGGCGAACGGTGCAGCTGGGACACGATCACACGTTCCGTACCGTTGATCACGAACGAACCGGTGGAGGTCATGAGCGGAATTTCGCCCATGTAGACTTCCTGCTCCTTGATCTCCTTGACCTTGGTGGGATTCTCGCGGTCGTTGATGATCAAGCGCACTTTTGCGCGCAGCGCCGAGTGGAAGGTCAGACCACGCTGCTGACATTCCTTGACGTCAAACGGCGGGTTGGACAGGTGGTACGACACGAACTCCATGCGTGCCAGACCATTGTGCGACACGATGGGGAAAATGGCGTTGAACGCCGCTTGCAGACCTTCGCTCTTGCGTTGTGCAACAGGAGCGTTCTCCTGCAAGAACTGGGCATACGATTGAATCTGGGTGGCAAGCAGGAAGGGAACCTGATGAACCGTTGCGCGTTTCGCGAAACTCTTGCGAATACGCTTCTTCTCGGTAAAGCTGTACGCCATGGGATCTCCGAATCATCGCAAGTGCGCGCGACGGACTTAAGGCGATAAAGCACGCCTGACACTTGAGGTGTTCAGCGACTGGTGACGGGATTTGGCGGTTGGCCGCTACCAACCTCTGGCTGACGGTACTGCGCGCGCCACCCGCACATGGGCCCATGGAGCCCATGCTACGGACGGGGGAGTACCCGACCAAACTTGCCTTCTGCAGTCGGTTCAGAAGACAAACATCAGCGGACTGCGAACAGCCTAGTGTGCCACTGATGTTTGGCCTCTGCTGGCCTTGTCCTGGCCGGCTGCCGGAAAAACCCGGCAAAGAGACTTCAACGATACTTAAAGCGTGATTGCGGAATCGCTCAACAATCGGCCCTACAAGCGCAAAAAGGCTGGCGCCGGGAAATATCCCTTTGCCAGCCTCTATCGCGTACCGAGTACGGCACGCGAGACCTGCACTTACTTGGCTTCGGCTTCCGCGCCGGCTTCCACCAGCTTCTTCACCAGCTCGTCGGCGGTCTTCTTGTCGACGCCTTCCTTCACGGGCTTCGGTGCGCCATCGACCAGGTCCTTGGCTTCCTTCAGGCCCAGACCGGTGATTTCACGCACGGCCTTGATGACGCCAACCTTGTTCGCGCCGGCGCTCTTCAGCGTCACGGTGAATTCGGTTTGCTCTTCAGCAGCAGCAGCGCCACCAGCAGCAGCCGGACCGGCCACGGCCACGGCAGCAGCCGACACGCCAAACTTCTCTTCGAACGCCTTGACCAGGTCGTTCAGTTCCATCACGGACATCGCGCCAACGGCTTCCAGGATGTCGTCTTTGGTGATTGCCATTTGAATAACTCCAGAATGTGATTCGGTATCGATCGTGCGATCTGTACGCGGTGCTGCAGCCTATTAGGCCGCTGCAGTCTCGCCTTCGCCTTGCTTGGCAGCCAGGGCACCCAGGGCGCGGGCAAAGCCCGACACCGGAGCCTGCATGACGAACAGCAGCTTGCTGAGCAGTTCTTCGCGGCTCGGAATCGTTGCCAGCGCCTTCACGGCGTCGACGTCGAGAACCTTGCCATCGTACGAACCGGCGCGCAGCACCAGCTTGTCATTGCCCTTGGCGAAATCGTTCAGCACCTTGGCCGGGGCCACTGCGTCTTCGGAAATACCGTAGATCAGCGGGCCAGTCAGTTGCTCGGCGAGTTCGGCAAACGGCGTGCCTTCAACAGCGCGGCGTGCCAGCGTGTTCTTCAGAACGCGCAGGTAGACGCCTTGCTGGCGCGCTTGCGCGCGCAGCTTGGTCAGATCGCCAACCGTGATACCGCGATATTCAGCAACGACGATGGTCGAGGCCTTGGCGACTTGCGCCGTTACCTCGGCCACGACGGCCTTCTTATCTTCGAGATTGAGTGCCACGGTTAAGCTCCAAAACGACTTCGGTTTCCACAGTCACTGCGGTCACCTCGGTCAGTCCAAAAGTACGGCGTCCGATTGGCACAAATCACTTCGGCAATACCAAAGTCACTTATTCCCTTCGGGGGCGCCATCTGCGTTGGCCGAGCATCGCCGCCGTTTCCGGAGGGAGCCGCGATTAAGGCGTTGGCCCCAAGGAGCCCTTCACCGCCAACGGTCTTTGATAACCAGCGGCGTCGGCTTGCTCGCGCAAACGTCTACCACTGCCCAAAGTCTGGTCCCTCAAACTTCAAGGGTCCGCGTGGCCGGGGCCACGCGAGAGAAAACTGCTAACACCGGGATGGTTATCGGGCCACCCAGTGCGAATAATCGAGGGCTATCAGGCAGCCGCCAGGGTCGCCTGGTCAACGCGCACGCCCACGCCCATCGTCGACGAGACGGCGACCTTGCGCAGGTACACACCCTTGCTCGATGCCGGCTTGGCCTTGGTCAGTGCGTCCAGCAGTGCAGCCAAGTTGCTCTTCAGCGCTGCCGGCTCGAACGAGCGGCGGCCGATGGTGGCGTGGATGATACCGGCCTTGTCGACACGGAATTGAACCTGACCAGCCTTGGCGTTCTTCACGGCCGTGGCAACGTCCGGCGTCACGGTGCCGACCTTCGGGTTCGGCATCAGGCCGCGCGGGCCCAGGATCTGACCCAGCGTACCGACCACGCGCATCGTGTCCGGCGAAGCGATCACGACGTCGAAGTCCATCTTGCCGGCCTTGATCTGCTCGGCGAGGTCTTCCATGCCGACGATCTCAGCGCCAGCAGCCTTGGCTTGCTCGGCCTTGTCGCCTTGGGCAAACACGGCCACACGCACCGACTTGCCGGTACCAGCAGGCAGCACCACCGAACCACGGACCACTTGGTCCGACTTCTTTGCATCGATGCCAAGTTGCACGGCCACGTCGATGGACTCATCAAACTTGGCGCTGGCGCATTCCTTGACGAGGCTCAGCGCTTCGTCGATCGGATAGAACTTGGTACGCTCGACCTTGGCCTTGTTAGCGGCCGTACGCTTCGAAATCTTTGCCATGATTACAGGCCCTCCACCGTGATACCCATCGAACGGGCGCTACCGGCGATCGTACGCACGGCGGCGTCCAGATCTGCAGCGGTAAGGTCAGCGTTCTTCGCCTTGGCAATTTCTTCTGCCTGAGCGCGAGTGATCTTGCCGACCTTGTCGGTATGCGGCTTGGCGGAACCCTTCTGGATACCGGCAGCCTTCTTGATGAGCACGGTCGCCGGCGGCGACTTCATCACGAAGGTGAAGCTCTTGTCGGCGAAAGCGGTGATCACCACCGGCACC
The DNA here is from genome assembly GCF_000607165.1 of Ralstonia pickettii. Taxonomy (GTDB): domain Bacteria; phylum Pseudomonadota; class Gammaproteobacteria; order Burkholderiales; family Burkholderiaceae; genus Ralstonia; species Ralstonia holmesii. The sequence goes on from NZ_JFZG01000020.1 coordinate 170,406, forward strand.
GGCAAGCCCGGTTCCATACCTTGAGTCTGCGCGTTGAACGCCTTGCAGAACTCCATGATGTTCAGACCGCGCTGACCCAGGGCCGGGCCGACGGGCGGGGACGGATTTGCTTTACCAGCCGGAATTTGCAGCTTGATAAAGCCAATAATTTTCTTGGCCATCTTGACTCCAATCCGGATTGCCTAGCTCAAACGACCACGGCAATCCTGTTGAGTGGTAACGCATCGGCGCAGAGCCGACGCTCCTCTGTTGGCGCGGGCGGCTTCGCCACCGTTGCCCGCCAAGTCCAGTGGACCGGGCGAATGGCGCGGTGGCTTGCGCCACCACGCCGATTTTTTAAACCTTCTCGACCTGACCGAACTCGAGCTCGACGGGCGTCGCACGCCCGAAGATCGTCACGGAAACGCGCAGGCGCGATTTCTCGTAGTTCACTTCCTCGACGTTGCCGTTGAAATCGGTAAACGGGCCTTCCTTCACGCGCACCATTTCCCCCACTTCGAACAGCGTCTTGGGACGCGGCTTTTCGACCCCTTCCTGGATCTGGGCCATGATCTTGTCGACTTCGCTCTTGGAAATCGGCGAGGGGCGATTGCCCGTACCACCAATGAAACCAGTCACCTTGGAAGTGTTCTTCACCAAGTGCCAGGTCTCGTCGGTCATCTCCATTTCGACAAAGACATAGCCGGGGAAAAGGCGGCGCTCCGTCACGGTCTTACGACCGCTCTTGCTCTCCATCACCTCTTCCGACGGCACCAGAATCTGGCCGAACAGATGTTGCAGGCCTTCGCGCTCGATGCGCTCCTGCAGCGCGCGTTGCACGCTTTTTTCCATGCCCGAATAGGCATGCACGACATACCAGCGCTTTTTCGAGGCCGGTGCGGACGAATCCGCGGACGTGTCGTTCGCTACGTTATCCGTCATGGCTTTACCCGATTATTTCCAGCCCAGCACGAGCGAGAAGATCACCCACTCGATGAGCTTGTCCGCAGACCACAGGAACAGGGCCATGATCACGACGAACGCAAACACCAGACCGGTCATCTGCCCGGCTTCCTTTCGCGTCGGCCACACCACTTTGCGAACTTCGCGGTACGACTCGCGCGCGAACTCGATGAAGCCCTGCCCAGGTGCGGACACCAGCGCAACGCCTGCGCCCAACACCAGCCCGCCGATCAGCGAGGCAGCACGGACATAGCTCGGCTGTTGCGCCAGCAGGTAAAAACCGATCACCCCAGCAACCAGCAGTAGGAACGCCAAGGCCAGCAACCATTTGCCGCTGGCGGTGTTGACGGTTTCGACGTTCGGATTGGCCATGTTTCCCAAACGAGACTAAGCCGCGTGGCGCGTTTTCCTGCGCGACGCGGCTGATGAATTGGCAGGGGCAGAGGGAATCGAACCCCCAACCTTCGGTTTTGGAGACCGACGCTCTGCCAGTTGAGCTATACCCCTAAAACAGCTTTGGGGTTGCCATTTCGGTCAACCCCACTCTGGCACTTCACGTGCGGCCGGTTGGCAGCCGCACGGAAGAGTTACAGCACTTACTCGATGATCTTAGCGACGACGCCGGCGCCAACGGTACGGCCGCCTTCACGGATTGCGAAGCGCAGACCTTCTTCCATGGCGATCGGGGCGATCAGCTTGACGGTGATCGACACGTTGTCGCCCGGCATGACCATTTCCTTGTCGGCCGGCAGCTCGATCGAGCCGGTCACGTCCGTCGTACGGAAATAGAACTGCGGACGGTAGTTGTTGAAGAACGGCGTGTGACGGCCACCTTCGTCCTTAGACAGGATGTAGACCTCGCCCGTGAAGTGCGTGTGCGGCTTGATCGAACCCGGCTTGCACAGCACTTGGCCGCGCTCGACGTCTTCGCGCTTCGTACCGCGCAGCAGAATACCGACGTTGTCGCCTGCCTGACCTTGGTCCAGCAGCTTGCGGAACATTTCCACGCCCGTGCAGGTGGTCTTCTGCGTGGCCTTGATACCGACGATTTCCAGTTCTTCGCCGACCTTGACGACGCCGCGCTCGATACGGCCGGTCACCACGGTGCCGCGACCGGAGATCGAGAACACGTCTTCCACCGGCATCAGGAACGTGCCGTCAACAGCGCGCTCCGGCGTCGGGATGTAGGTGTCCAGTGCGTCGGCCAGGTTCATGATGGCCACTTCGCCCAGTTCGCCCTTGTCGCCTTCCAGCGCCAGCTTGGCCGAACCCTTGATGATCGGGGTGTCGTCGCCCGGGAAGTCGTACTTCGACAGAAGTTCGCGCACTTCCATCTCGACCAGCTCCAGCAGCTCGGCGTCGTCCACCATGTCGCACTTGTTCAGGAACACGACGATGTACGGCACACCAACCTGGCGGGCCAGCAGGATGTGCTCACGCGTTTGCGGCATCGGGCCGTCAGCGGCCGAGCACACCAGGATGGCGCCGTCCATCTGGGCGGCACCGGTGATCATGTTCTTGACGTAGTCGGCGTGGCCCGGGCAGTCAACGTGCGCGTAGTGGCGGTTAGCCGTTTCGTACTCGACGTGCGCGGTGTTGATCGTGATGCCACGTGCCTTTTCTTCCGGCGCTGCATCGATCTGGTCGTATGCCTTGGCGGCACCACCAAACTTGGTCGCCAGCACGGTCGTGATCGCCGCGGTCAGCGTCGTCTTGCCGTGGTCAACGTGACCAATCGTACCAACGTTCACGTGCGGCTTGGTCCGCTCGAACTTTTCCTTTGCCATGTCGCGACTCCTGTCTCGGTAGCGATTTGCGTTGGTGGATGCGTGGTGCCCATGGGCAGGATCGAACTGCCGACCTCTCCCTTACCAAGGGAGTGCTCTACCACTGAGCCACATGGGCAAAACTTACGAACAGTGAATGGAGCGGGTGAAGGGAATCGAACCCTCGTCGTAAGCTTGGAAGGCTTCTGCTCTACCATTGAGCTACACCCGCCCGGGCTACTTCTTCCCTTGCCGCCCGGCCTTGCGACCGAACTCACTGCTTAATTCTGGTGGAGAGGGTTGGATTCGAACCAACGTAGGCGTAAGCCAACAGATTTACAGTCTGCCCCCTTTAGCCACTCGGGCACCTCTCCGAAGAGAACTTGCGATTATGGGACCATCAGGGCACCCTGTCAAGCATTGCTTGATGAAATCGCGAGATTTCGAGCATTGATGCTTTCATCCTTATAGGGCAATTCAGATCGACGAGGGACTGGCGCCGCTATGCCACTCCAATGCTCGCACCAGGGCGCCGACGGAGAGGCTGGCGGAGCCTTCCTCGGAAGTCACAACCGCAGTCGACCGGTATAGCTAGGAAGATCGCGAACATCATTGCGAGTCGCTGGCCAGCAGCTATATCCACGCGACGCAGCGATGCCTGCGTATCCGCACAAAAGCCACGCACAGCCGGCCCACCGATTCTCCGTACCTCACCGCAGCGAGCGGACGGGCCCGGCTG
>NZ_JFZG01000021.1 GCF_000607165.1 Ralstonia pickettii
GTTAACGCGCGAGCAGATTTGACCCACCTGGCGGGGTGATTTGCATCGAAATTTGACCCACGTGATTGAATGTCCTGCTCAATCTTTGAGCAGGGGATACAGAGGTGATCACGGTGGGCATGTTGGCCAAGATCAGGCGGATGTATTTCCGCGAGAAGGTGCCGTTGCGAGAGATTGCACGGCGAACGGGGTTGTCCCGGAACACGGTGCGGTCGTGGCTGCGAGAGCCGGAAGCGACGGAGCCGAAGTATCCCAAACGGGTCAGCCCGAGCGTGGTGGACGAATGGGCCGGGCAGCTTGAGGAGTGGCTGCGCACCGACAGCCATCGTCCGAAGCGCGAGCGCCGCACGGCGCGCTTCATGTTTGAAGCGATCCGGGCACAGGGCTACAGCGGAAGCTACACGCGGGTGAGCGAGTTCGCCCGGCGCTGGCGAGAGCAACAGGCCCAGGCTCCCCGACGCAAAGCGTTCGTGCCGCTGGCCTTCGAGCCAGGTGAAGCGTTCCAGTTCGACTGGAGCTGCGAGTATGTCTTCATCGGTGGGCTGCGCCGACGTCTTGAAGTCGCCCATGTGAAGCTGAACGCCAGCCGCGCGTTCTGGCTGGTCGCCTATCCCACGCAAAGCCACGAGATGCTGTTCGACGCACACGCGAAGGCGTTTGCCGCGTTTGGCGGTGTGCCACGCCGAGGCATCTACGACAACATGAAGACGGCGGTGGACAAGGTGGGGCGTGGCAAGGAGCGCATGGTTAATGCGCGCTTCGAGGCGATGTGCGGCCACTACCTGTTCGAGCCGGAGTTCTGCAACCGGGCCTCGGGCTGGGAGAAAGGCATCGTCGAAAAGAACGTGCAGGATCGGCGCAGGCAGATCTGGCACGAAGCGGCCCAGCGGCGCTGGGCATCGCTAGCGGCGTTGAACGACTGGGTGACCGATCAGTGTCGGCAGGCGTGGCGGGCACAGCACCCACAGTGGCCGGAACTGACCATCGAGGACGTGTTGCAAGACGAACGCCCCCGGCTGATGGCGAACCCGCGCCCGTTCGACGGCTACGTCGAGCAGTTCCTGCGGGTGTCCTCGACGGGACTGATCCACTTCCAGCGCAACCGCTACAGCGTGCCGACCGAGTTCGTGAACCAGCTCGTGAGCGTGCGGTGCTATCCGGCGCTGCTGAGCGTCGTTGCCGACGGTCGCGAGATCGCCCGTCACGAACGTAGCTTCGAGCGGTACCTGACGTTCTACGACTGGCAGCACTACATCACGCTGGTCGAGCGCAAGCCAGGCGCGCTGCGCAACGGTGCGCCGTTTGCCACGATGCCGCAGCCGCTGCAGGCGCTTCAGGGGCATCTGCTCAAGCATGCCGGCGGCGACCGTGTGATGACACAGGTGCTGTCCGCCGTTCGCGAACACGGCCTGGACGCCGTGCTGGTGGCGGTGCAAGCCGCGCTCGACTCGGGCCGCCCCAGCAGCGATCACGTGCTCAACGTGCTGAGCCGGCTGAAAGCGCCGGCGCAGCACCGAATCGTGGCCGCCACCTCGCTCAGCCTGAGCGAAGAACCTGTCGCGGATGTGAACCGCTATGAACGTCTGCGCGCACCGGAGAACCAGCATGTCCAATGAGATCGTTGCCCGCCTCAAGGCGCTCAAGCTGCACGGCATGGCCAGCGGCTGGGCTGAGCTGTACGCGCAGTCCCGACATACCGAGTTCGATCCGGAGCGCTTCATGGAGCAGTTGCTGAAGGCCGAAGGTGCCGAACGCGAGGTGCGCTCGATTGCCTACCAGATGGCCGTCGCCCGGTTCCCGGCGCACCGCGACCTGAAGGGCTTCGACTTTGCGCAGGCCCGTGTCGACGAAGGGCTGATCCGTGAGCTGTACCAGATGAAGTTCCTCGACAGCGCGCACAACGTCGTGCTCATCGGCGGGCCCGGCACAGGCAAGACACATCTGGCGAGCGCCATCGGCATCGAGGCCATCCAGCGTCACGGCAAGCGCGTGCGCTACTTCTCGACGATCGAGCTGGCCAACGTACTGGAACTGGAGAAAGCGGCCGGCAAGCACGGGCAGCTTGCGCATCGGCTGATGCATGTCGATCTGGTGATCCTGGATGAACTGGGCTACCTTCCGTTCAGCCAGACCGCTGGCGCGCTACTGTTCCACCTGCTCTCGAAGCTGTACGAACGCACCAGCGTGGTGATCACGACCAACCTGAGCTTCGGGGAGTGGGCCAGCGTGTTCGGCGATGCCAAGATGACCACGGCGCTGCTCGACCGCCTCACTCATCACTGCCACATCGTTGAAACCGGCAATGAGTCGTGGCGCTTCAAGACCAGTTCAGCGAAGGCAAGATCAACCCGCCGAAAAGGCCCCAAGGAGGCAGAAATCGAAGAGTTATCCACACCGCAGTAACGCTTTACGCTGTCTTGGGGTGGGTCAAATTTAGATGAAAACCGTGGGTCAAAATTAGCTGCGCGCCAAC
>NZ_JFZG01000022.1 GCF_000607165.1 Ralstonia pickettii
GTAGATGGATGTGGTGTGTTCGACCTCGAAGGCAGCTTCCACTTCCAGCGAGACAGCGTTCAGCCAGACGACATCGATGAGAGGCACGGTGTCAGCGCCTGAAACCAAAAGTGAATTCGGCAATGTTGCCAGGCAGCCCTCGCTGAGCACGCCGCCATTGTAGGGGCGGCTGCGGTCGTTGGTCGCCACCCAGACCGCGAAGCCCAATGCCTTGCCAAGATCGCGCAACCAGCCTTGCACCTCTGTATGAGAGGCATCGTCGGTTCGGCCTGCTTGAAGTTGCTTGGCGAAGGAGGCTGCTTCCTCGCGGGCCTTAGCCAGATCCTTCTCCCACTCAGCAATCGTGGTAGCGCCACCCTCTTGCGGCGGAGCTGGATAGCGCTCCATTCCGATATCGAACAGCAGTCCGGCAATCGCACCCAGGTCATTGGACAGCAGGTCGCGGTAGCGTCCATTCAGGGACAGCACGCCCTCGCGCATGGCCAAGTAGTGGTCCCATTTGCCGAGCTTGACACGAGAGCCCGTCAGCGCGTTGTATCCATTGACGATCGCAGTGTTGAAGGGAACCGCCAAAGTTGGGTGGATGAAATACAGCAGGTTGGCAACGGCTGGGCCCAGCCCCTTGATGCCGTGCCGGTTCAACTGCTGAATCGCTTGAACTACCTCTTGCTCGGTATCGCAGCAATTGCACGTATGCAGCAGTCTGGCGAACGCTCGCTGATGATCTGCGTTCTCGTAGATGTCCGGAATACGCAACTTGGGTTTCCAGAGGAATGCGTGGTCCGCCCCCTTGAAGATTTGGCGCTGCTCGGCAATCGCGGAGACCACGGTTTCGAGAGAGGATCCGCGATAGGCGTTGCCAAATGTCCCAGCCTGGATCTCGTTGACCACCGTACTAATGCCACGCCGGATGGAGCGGAAATTCTTGAGGCGCTCGGGCCAGAGAAACCACGTCTGGAAAGTTCCGTCTCTGTCAGGCTTCCATCGCTCAATGAGCGTTCTTGTTAAATCGGTCATGCAAAATCCACTATTTTTATCGTGGCACTGTCCGATCGGGACAGTGTATGTACTTTCCGGCACCGTTTCAATGCTGATTCGACAGAGTTAAAGCGACCTATTCACCGCCAATCTCCGCGTGCCATCCACGAAAAAAAGGTGCCAGGATTGCGACAAACGCAGTGCTTGTTAACAAAACTGTAATCGCAGCGACAGGGTGCTGTCGTCGTCTACAACGTAGAATTTAGCAGCATGGATGCATTCTCAGCATTTGTGCGGAGCACGTCATGAACCTCATGCGGGCCCTCCAAAGCGCCCTCATGCTCTTGCTGCTAGGTTTCGCGTCTGGGTGTACATCCGTCGCTACGACGCCAGCGCAGTTTGGGCATCCAGTCGCAATTGCACATGCGAGCCGAACAATTATTTTGACTCCACGCATCAGATACGTGCATGTGTACACTGGTGAAACAGTTGCTTTCCGGATTGGGGAAAAGGAAATTGGCTGGATGTTCACGGCCCCAACAATCGGAGGTGGCCAACCAATCGATATGGGCTCGATCTTTCCTGATATTCCTGAGGCAAAGGGCATCGCGATTTTTATTGAGCGGAGCAATCTTTACAGGGCAGGATAATCGGTCGCGATGGGAAAGGCGAAGCGCCGCAAGATGGCGCGCGGCTACAACCTCCGCTTCATGTGGTTCACATTCTTGGGATGACATGCCGATTTTAGCTTGACGAGAGCGAGACCTCGATTGACGAGTATCGAATGTTGTCGCTTTCCCCTACTTGACCACAATCTTTCCGATCATTCCGGCTTCGTAATGCCCTGGTACAAGGCAAGCAAAATCAACCATGCCGGGTTCATCGAATCGCCAAATGAGTGCTCCTTGTTGGCCAGGCTCGAGCGCGAGATGCTTTCCAATAGTGTGGTGGCTCATCTCCGGCATCTTGCGCATCATCTCGGCATGCTCCTTTAAGTCGGCAGCGGTGCCGATCACCAGTTCATGGTGTACTTTGCCAATGTTCTCGACAACGAAGCGCACAGTCTCCCCCACTTTGACGGTGAGCGTGGTCGGTTGGAAACGCATGTCATCGCTCATAGTCACATTGATGGTACGCGTCACCTTTTGAGGATCTCCAGGCTGGCCTGCCTTCGGCGCGGGTTCGCTGGAATTGGAACCGAGACCTTCGAGTTGATTCGCCGCACCAAAGGCGGCTAGGGGCGCAAAACTCAGTGCTAGGATGGAGCGAGAAAACCTGTTCATGAGCCTCTCCCTTTTGGAAAGCGGTTGAAATACTTGGTGCGGCTCGACGTTGCCGCGGGGTGGGCGGAAGCCGTTCGCCAAAACGGGGCCCGCCTCTACCGAATCGCGTTGGCTTGGCGACAAAAACTCGGCCCGTGGCATCAATGATAGATCTTGGAACACTCGCCCGTCGATCGGCAGTTACCCATCAGCAGGGGCAACATCAATTGCAATGAGACGCGTGCTGGTTGAAGCTCGCCAGTTGCGCTGGGAGAAAATCCGCTCGAGAAAGAGGGGGCACAGCGAAGACCAAGCTTTCTTTCGGACGGGGCGGCTAGGCGTGCAGATCCCGGTCTTCAAGCTTGATCGTCGGTGATGAGCTGAAGCGGAGCGCGTAATGTCAATCAGATATCCCGTGATTACTGAAGGCGGGTACGTTTTGCGGGCGTGCAGCGCGCTGGCACTGGCGGCGATGGTCAGTGGCTGCACAACTGCTTACGAAGGCAAATATGAGTACGCCGAAGGCTGGCGGCTAGGCGTGATCGTAAGAACCGGCACGCTCGCCGACATGGCCCCTGTGGAGGCAATGTGCTCGCTTGCAGACCAGAGCAGCACGGCACGCTTTGCCTATGTGCAGTTCATCTTTGGGCCGACCCACGGCAAGTTTCTTTACAGCGGACCACACCAACGCCATGTCATCGTGCCGCTGCCGCAAGGGGGTGGGCTGCACGAAGGCGCGCGCGTCTACATAAATCTCCAGGATTGCAACCAAGCGGCTGTTCCCGCATCCGCAACTACTCCATAGGCTGCGCGCTCACGGGGTAGCGTCGTCAGTCCGAGTTGGGCCGGGTGAATCCTCAAGAGCCTGCCTCCTTTGCCGCCGCCGCGAGAATACGTCTAGCGTGCGCCATAAACGCCTGTGCCGGTAGCGAAAGAGGCACACTGGCCGCCTGCAACGCCAGCGTCCGGAAACGGATCTTCTTGTCCAAGGGGCGAAACGCCGCGCCTCGCGCGTCCAGCTCGCTCAATGCGAGCGGGTTCACAAGGCCAATGCCGACGCCATTCTTCGCCAGCGACGCGACGGTGATCGAGTAGGGGGTCTCGCAGGCCAAGCGCAACGTCCGTCCGTCCACTGCCAGCAACTCGTCGAGTTGACGGCGCGTCGTATCCCGGCGTGACAGGGCGATGAACGGGTGATCGCATAGATCGGAGAGCTTCACGCGTCGTTGGCGTGCCAATGGATGGTTGACCGGCATCGCGACCACCGCGTTGGTTGTCACGATGGGTGTGGCGGTCAATCCTTCGAGTTCGACCTCATCAGCGGCGAAGCCGATATCGCACTGGCCTCGCGCGACCTGATCACGCACCTGCACGGAGCTGCCAATCTCGAATCGGACCAGCACATCAGGAAAGTCCTTGCGCAAGGCGGCAATGATTCTTGGCATCAGACCCAGGCCGAGAGCAGGCAAACAAGCCACGGCAATGCTTCCGCCTGATCCAGAGCGCAGTTGAGTCGCGTACTGCTGCAGATGATCCAGGCCGGCATAGGCACGCTCAATTTCCGCAAACCACAGCTTCGCTTCCGGCGTCGCTCGCAACCGCGAACGCTCTCGCTCAAACAAGCGCATCTGCAGGCTTGCTTCGAGCTGGGCGAGCAACCGGCTGACCGCGGGTTGCGAGGTATGCATGTACTGAGCCGCGCGGGCAGTCGTGCCCGTCAACATGATCGCGCGGAACGCCTCTATCTGTCTGTGGTTCATATCGATTTTGAATTGACTTGAGTCAACTTGGCATTGGAAAGAATAGACCGAGTGCAGGATACTCGCCAGTCATCAGGAAGACACCATGCCACCGAATACAACACCCAACTTCATGACCTCGTCGCCACGCTTCAGTGCGCTCACTGTGCCGGTGCACCGAGCTTCGACACTGGTTTTTGACACGACGGCCCAGTTCCTTGCGCGTAAAGGCCAGTTGTTCGACGGCTACTCATACGGGTTGTATGGGACGCCGACAACCCGCGCCCTGGAGACGGAAGTTGCTTCCATCGAAGGTGGATCCCGCACCGTGCTGGTGCCCTCCGGGCTGGCCGCGCTGACCCATCCCATGCTTGCTCTCCTGTCTGCTGGCGACCACGTCCTGGTGGCCGACTGCGTGTATGGGCCGACGCGCGAGTTCTGCAACAGCGTCCTCAGGAAAATCGGTGTTGCCGTCACCTACTTTGCCGCCGATGCCGCGACGATCGACGCGCACCTGCAAAGCAACACGCGACTCGTGCTGCTCGAATCGCCCGGCTCATTCACGATGGAGATCCAGGAGATCGCCGCCATCTCCCGCGAGGCTCACACTGCCGGCGCGCTGGTCATGCTGGACAACGCATGGGGCTTCGGCAACTCCGCCATGTTCGAGCATGGCGTGGACATCGTCTGCACCGCATTGTCGAAGTACGCGGCGGGCCACTCGGATGTCTGTTTGGGTTCCATTACCGTGCGTAGCGAACGCTTGTTCCGCCAGATCAAGACGTTTGTATCGGGTGTTGGCACCGGGGTTTCGTCGGATGACGCATTCCTCGTGCTGCGCGGCCTGCGCACCCTTTCCGTTCGCTTGGCCGAACACGCGCAACGAGGGCTGGACCTGACGCAGTGGCTGCGTGGCCGCCGCGAGGTCGCCTCGCTGGTCCATCCCGCTCACCCGGAAGATCCACAGCATCAACGCTTCAAGCGGTACTTCAGCTCCGGCAACGGCTTGCTGACCATTCTCTTGCACAGCCAGGATCTTGAACGCATCAGCGCCATGCTCGATGGCTTAAAGCATTTTCGGATCGGTGCCAGTTGGGGCGGCACGGACAGCCTGATTGCCATTGCAGACCTCACCGCCTCTCGCATCGTGCAGCCATGGCCTCCAGGACGCTATGCGCTGCGACTGCATATCGGGCTTGAACCGTTGGAACCCCTGTATGCAGACCTAGAGGCCGGGTTTACCAGGTTGAATGGGCAAGCGTAGACATCATTGAATCCAAGCAGAACACACTCATGGAGAAGACATCGTGATTCGACTACTCGCATTTGCCGCGCTCGCCACTGTGCTCGGCAGCGCAACCGCGCAGGAGACCGGGACGCTGGCGAAGATCAAGCAAACCGGCGTGATGACCTTGGGCGCGCGCGAAGCTTCCATTCCATTCAACTACCTCGATGACCATCAACGGCAGGCGGGGTACGCATGGGAGCTTTCCACCCGGATTGCCGACGCGGTGAAGAGGCAACTCAAGTTGCCCAAGCTCGAGATCAAGGAAATCAATCTCACCCCGCAGACCCGCGTGGCGCTGGTGGCCAATCAAACCGTGGATCTCGAGTGCAGCTCCACCACCAACAATCTGGAGCGCCAAAAGCAGGTCGCGTTCTCAAACACGTTCTTTATCGTTGGTGCGCGATTGCTCGTGCGCAAGAACTCCGGAATCCAGCATTGGGCAGACCTGATTGGCAAGAACGTGGTGGTCAGCGCCGGCACCACCGGTGAGCGCTTGCTCCGCAAGCTCAACGTCGAGAACAGGTGGGGCATCAACATCATTCTCGCCAAGGACATCAACGAGAACTTCCTGACCGTCGAGACTGGCCGGGCGGTGGCATCAATGCAGGACGACATCATCCTTTACAGCAACATCGCCCGCGCGAAAGACCCGTCGATGTGGGAAGTCGTTGGCATGCCGCAACAGCGCGAAGCGTACGGCTGCATGCTGCGAAAGGACGACCCAGCGTTCAAGAAGCTGGTGGACGACACTATCGCCGCCATGATGAAGAGCGGCGAAATGGAAGCGCTGTACAAGCGCTATTTCCAATCCACCATCGCAGTCAAGGGAGGCTTGCGCATTGATCGCCCGCTATCGCCCGAGATGCTGGACCTCTTCAAGCATCCGAATGACAAGGCGTTCCAGTAAATCACCCGCAACACGCATGCATTGATCAATGAACTACTCCTGGGATTGGCTCATTTACTTCAAGCCATCGGTGACGGGCGAAGGGCTGTATGGAGCGATGCTCCTGACAGGCCTGGGTTGGACCCTGCTGATCTCGCTGTTGTCCTGGACGTTGGCGCTGGCCTTGGGCACCCTCTTCGGTGTCGCCCGCACGCTGCCGCAGCGCTGGGTTCGATGGCCAAGCGCTGCGTATGTGCATTGCTTTCGCAACACGCCGCTGCTGGTCCAGCTCTTCCTGTGGTTCTACGTACTTCCCGAGCTGCTACCCGTCGACTGGGGCAATGCCATCAAGCAGATGAATCCGACGCTGAATCAGTTTCTGACCGTTGTCCTGTGTCTGACGCTCTATTCCGCAGCCAAATGCGCCGAGCAGATTCGGGCAGGAATTGAATCGATCGCTGCGGGCCAGCGGGCCGCAGGGTTGGCGCTGGGGCTTTCCACCGGCGGCATCTACCGCCACGTCATTCTGCCGCAGGCCTTCCGCATCATCATTCCGCCTCTGACCTCTGACTTCATGAATGTGTTCAAGAACTCGGCGGTTGCGCTCACCATCGGGCTCATGGAGTTGACCGGCCAGAGCCGCCAACTGAGCGAATTCAGTGCACAGCCATTCGAGTCGTTTCTGGCCGCCACCGTCATCTATATGTTGGTCACGCTGCTGGTGGTCTGGCTGATGCACGTGATCGAAGCGCGCTCGCGCCTTCCTGGCATGGTCGGTTCGCACTGAGGTCACGATGAGCTATCAATTCGACTGGTCCTCCATTCCGCGTGCGTGGCCTTACCTTGTAGAAGGGCTCGCGACGACGGGCGGCTTGGTTGCCGCCTCCATCACAGCAGGCATTGCTCTGGGCACCGTGCTGGCGATCGGACGGCTGTTCGGCCCGCGTCCCGTCACCATGACTGTTGCCGCGTATGTGAACGTGTTCCGCTCCATACCGCTGATCCTGACGATCTTCTGGTTCTTCTTTCTGGTTCCGGCCATGCTGCGCGCTGTGACCGGTGATCCGTATCTCACGGTCGGTCCGATATGGGCTGCGTTGGCGGCCTTCATTCTCGCCGAGTCTGCCTACTACTGCGAAATCATCCGCGCTGGCATCGGAAGCGTGAAAACCGGGCAACTGAGCGCGGCAAAAGCGCTGGGGCTTACGCAGTGGCAAGCCTTGCGGCACGTGATCCTGCCGCAGGCGTTTCGGAACATGACACCGTCGCTGATCAACCAGACGATCGCCCTGCTCAAGGACACCTCACTCGTCTACGTGATCAGCCTGACCGACTTCCTTGGCGCCGCTGGCAAGATCGGCCAGCGCGATGGGCGGCTGGTCGAGATGTACCTGTTCTCGGCTGCGGTCTACCTGGTGCTGTGCTCGTTTGGCGTCTGGCTCGTCGCCGCCGTGCAGAAGAAGCGCATGGGAGCCCGGGCGTGACCAGGCTCTTGCCCGGTTGCTCCGATATCAAGACACAAACGACACCAACCATGATCAATATTTCCGACGTCTCCAAATGGTATGGCCCGTTTCGGGTACTCACCGACTGCACGACTTCCATCGCCCCAAAGGATGTGGTGGTGATCTGCGGCCCCTCCGGGTCAGGAAAATCGACGCTCATCAAGACGGTCAACGGACTCGAACCGTTTCAGAAGGGGGATATCCACGTGGGAGGAATCTCCGTCGGCGCCGCAGACACGAACCTTGCGAGTCTTCGCGCCCGCGTCGGCATGGTTTTCCAGAGCTTCGAGCTGTTCCCTCACCTGACGGTATTGCAGAACCTGGCACTGGGTCAGATCAAGGTGCTCAAGCGCAACAGAGCCGCTGCAGAAGCCAAGGCGCTGGCGCTACTGGACCGCGTCGGACTCGTTGCGCACGCGTCGAAGTTCCCCGGGCAGTTGTCGGGCGGCCAGCAACAGCGTGTTGCCATCGCGCGCGCGTTGGCCATGGACCCGGAGGTCATGCTGTTCGATGAGCCGACTTCCGCGCTCGATCCGGAAATGGTGAATGAAGTCCTCGACGTCATGATCGATCTTGCCAGGGATGGCATGACGATGGCCGTCGTCACGCACGAGATGGGCTTCGCCAGGCAAGTGGCGAACAGAGTCATCTTCATGGACCAGGGACAGATTATTGAAGACGTGCCCAAGGCGGATTTCTTTGACTGCCCCGATGCGCGCACCGATCGCGCGCGGCAGTTTCTTTCAAAGATCCTCTCCAGTTAGCCATCCAATCGATACGTTTTTCCATCTTGCGCAGTGTGCCGGCACTTTACGCATGAAATCGCCGCAAGAGCGGCAACCACAACTACCTTGAGGAGACAACCATGAAAAACATGATGGCAGCGGCCGTCTTTGGCCTGGCGTCCATGGCAGCGCTGGCGCACAACATCGACGCCGATATCACCAAGTTCGAGAAGATCCATGCAACAAAGGATCCGAACAGCAAGGAGGCACGAGAAGCAAAGGTGCTGATCGAGCAGGCTCGCGCCGTGTACTTCCACTCGGACACCGTCCAACTCCTGCGCATCCGCGCGTTGCTAAACGATGGCTTCAAGTTCGTCGGAGCGCAGCCTGCTTTCCTCGGCAGCGAGATCAAACGCCTGGAAGATGCGATCGCATCGCCCAAGACCAGCGATCCCGCAATGACCGATGCCGCCAGGAAACTGCTGCTGCAGGCGAAGGCCGAGAAAGCCGCGTACGACGTGCTGCACGATTCCGTCGGCGAGAAGATCGATCAAGCCATGAAGCTGATCGAAGCGGCGAAGTAAGACGACCGCTCGACCACAAGGAGGAGCCATGAGAATAAGGACAACAGTTTGGAAGGTCGCGCCCGCGATCATCGCAATGACGAGTGAAGTCGCGCTGGCCCAGTCGAACGTGGAGGTATTCGGCATCGTCGATACGGCAGTTGAGTGGGCACGCAGTGGAGACGGAGTCAATGTCAACCGGCTGGTCTCGGGGCAGAATTCAGCGTCGCGTTTCGGCATGCGGGGCAGCGAAGATATCGGCGGCGGACTCAAGGCCAATTTCTGGCTTGAGAACGGCTTCAACACGGACACCGGCGCGCTGTCCGATAGCGCAAGGCTGTTCAACAGACGTGCGACGGTCGGCCTGTCGGGGCCATGGGGGCGCGTTGATCTCGGTCGCCAGTTCCGCCCCGAAGCCCGCGCCGTGTTCGGCATGGACCCATTTGATGGGGGCTCCACAGCATCGCCCTCCAATACCTACTCCAACACGGTGTTCCGCACCGACAATGCGGTCGTGTATGAGACGCCAAACGTGAACGGCTTCGTGGGCCGGCTCATGTATGCCTTCGGCGAGGCACCCGGCGCGTTCAACGGTGCCAACAACGATGTCGGCGCCTCCCTTCAGTACTATAACGGTCCGGTCTACCTCGCCTATGCTTATGACGCGCGCACCAACGCGACCAACAGCGACAAGCGAAGGTGGCACTCGTTGGGAGGCGCGTACGACTTCGGCGTGGCGAAGCTGTATGCCGCCTATCGCACCCGCAAGGAAGGTGCCGTGGGCCTCGACGAGAGCAGCTACTGGTTGGGTGTCAGCGTGCCGCTAGGTGCGTGGACCCTCTCCGCAACCGCAACGCGCGTCAATGACAAGACACCAGCCGACAAAGGTGCAACCGGAATCGGATTGGGTGCCGACTATGCCTTGTCGAAGCGAACGACGTTATACGGCCGGTTCGGCAAGGTCAACAACAAGAACGGGGCAACGTTCAATTTGGACAACGGCATCAACGGCCCCAGCCCCAGCTCGTTGGCACTCGGCTTGCGGCACAAATTCTGAGTTGCTATTCGGGGCACTCGATCACGACGTTCCGGAACATGCGGCTTCGCATCCGGAACGACGTCGGCTCAGGGCGTCCGGCGCCGAGCTGGGCGGCTTTCGGCGTGCAACCCCTAGTGCCGTATTGATTCAACATCCAGACCACCGCATACGTCGGTAATAGCAATCGCACCGCTCAGCGACTGTCTACGGAGAATGAGTTGCTGCGATAGCAGCAACTCATTCCGCCGCCGCGGTTGGGGACGAACTTCTATGGGAACGATGATCCGTCCCTGGATATTGGAAGGGGATTGTCC
>NZ_JFZG01000023.1 GCF_000607165.1 Ralstonia pickettii
TGAATCGCCCCGGTTTTCGCGGAGGCTGTTTGGTTAAAGTAAAACGGCCTCGTCGGCGGTTTTGCCGAGTTGGTTGTAGTAGTTTGCCTCAGCCTCGGCGGGCGGGATATAGCCGATGGATGAGTGCAGGCGCTTATGGTTGAACCAAGCGACCCATTCCAGTGTTGCCAGTTCGACGGATTCCCTGGTTTTCCAAGGCGCGCGGCGATGGATCAGCTCGGCCTTGTACAAGCCATTGATCGTCTCGGCCAAGGCGTTGTCGTAACTGTCGCCACGGCTGCCGACCGACGGCTCGATGCCGGCTTCGGCCAGGCGTTCGCTATAGCGGATGCTGACGTACTGCGATCCCCTATCGGAGTGGTGGGTCAGAGAACCGTCGTTGCCAGGCTGGCGAGCGTATAGGGCCTGCTCCAGCGCATCGAGCACGAAGTCCGTCGTCATGGATTTGCTCACGCGCCAGCCGACGATGCGCCTGGCGTAGACGTCGACGACGAAGGCCACGTACAGCCAACCCTGCCATGTCGAGACGTAGGTGAAGTCCGAGACCCAGAGCTGATTGGGACGGTCGGCCCGGAACTGCCGGTTGACGCGATCCACCGGGCGACTGGCGGCGTCGTCAGCGATGGTCGTTCGCAGCCGCTTGCCGCGCCGCACACCTTGCAGTCCCTGGGCGCGCATCAATCGCTCGACCGTGCAGCGGGCAACCGTCACGCCCTCGCGGTTCAGTTGCCGCCAGACCTTGTCGGCGCCGTAGACGCGATGGTTCTCCTGCCACACTCGCTGGACTTGCGGCATGAGCCGTTCATCACGACGCGCACGGTCGCTGCGCCGTGACGGATCACGCAGCCGTGCGGCATGGCGCCGATAGGCCGACGAGGCAACCTGCAACACCTTGCAGATCGGCTCGACCCCGTAAACCTCCCGGTGCCGGTCGATGTAGGTGTTTACGACTTCAGCTTGCGGTCGAGCTCCGCCTGCGCGAAAAAAGCGCTGGCAGTGCGCAGGATGTCGTTGGCGCGGCGCAGCTCTCGGTTCTCCCGCTCCAACTCCTTGATGCGTTCTCGCTCGCTGGTGGTGACGCCTTCGCGCTGTCCGCTGTCGACTTCGTGGCGCTTGACCCAGGTCAGCAGCGTCTGCGCCGAGCAGCCGATCTTGGGCGCGATGGACTCGACCGCCACCCACAGCGACGGGTACTCGCCGCGCGACTCCTGCACCAGGCGCACGGCGCGCTCGCGCACTTCCGGGGAAAACTTGTTTGCGTTGTTCTTGCTCATGGCTCGCATTCTCTCAAGAGTGAGAGCCTCCGCAAAACCCGGGGCGATTCA
>NZ_JFZG01000024.1 GCF_000607165.1 Ralstonia pickettii
GATGATTCTCCAGCAGGACTGCTTTCATGGTTTCCTCGTTTTCTTGTGAAGCGATTCCGGTCAGGCGCGCGCAGGCCAGCCGCTGCGGGCGAGCACGCATGTGACCGTCGAAACCCCGGGACCGTCCGAGAGAAGCGCCCTGCCACCGGCGATGTGCCGGATCTGGAGAAGCGAATTGCGAATGCCGTGGAAACCGTGGTGCCGTGGGGACCAATCCGGTTCCGGATTCGCTTATTGGAAGAACATGTTCTGCATGTGGCGGAAATGCCTTGCACATGCAGAGTGACCGCACGACATAGAGCAAGCATCGGGCCACCTACGTGCAGCGCAACATCTGCTTACACTTGCGGCACAAATGCGGTCATGAGGAAGGCGGTGAAAACCCACTGTGGCAAAGGATCGCTGGGCGGTGGCATCGATTGGTGCGACGCCGCAAATCCACTCCATTTCTGTAACGATTCAGTTACGAATTCGCGGCGTGTGACGGCAGGCCCGGTCATGCCGTCGGTTGTCCACTGAACGTTTTTACAACCTGTTTTAAAACTTACCGAGCGAGCGCGGCAGGCGCCACATTAGCGGCAGGCCGGCAGCGGATAGATGACCGATGCGCCCCTTCAGGGCTTATGGCGCATGGCAAAGAGGAACAGGCTGTCGATGGCGCCCACCATGAAGATGATGCCCGCCGCCATATGCAGCATCCAGGCACCGTCGGCAAACGGCAGTTGGATCGACGTGTGCGGAATGGCCGCCACCGCGCCGGCCGCCACCGACATACGCAGCACCGGCACCCACCACGTGCGCTTGGCGGGCGGCAGATCGTCGCGATGGCGCGGCGCGGGGTCGGGTGTCGAAGAAGACATGCGGCAGGGACGAGATGTGATGGCCATGCTGCATTGTTGAACACAACCGATCGAAGCGAAACAGAAAACAGCGCTAGGGAAGACTCGCACTTCCCCTAATTAAAGCTGCCTAGGCCGGATGCGTAGCCAAGTGCGCGAGGTTCTGCAGCATGTCGGTCGTCATCTCCGCCACACCGTATTCGGGCTTCCAGCCCCAATCGCGCCGGGCGACCGAATCGTCGATGGAATTCGGCCAACTGGCCGCAATCGCCTGGCGGAAATCCGGCGCGTACGCCACCTCGAACGACGGACGATGCCGGCGGATCTCGGCCGCCAGCTGCTCCGGTGTAAAGCTCACGCCTGCCAGGTTGTAGCTGCCGCGCTCGGTGATGCGCTCGGCCGGTGCCTCCATCAACTCGATGGTGGCGCGCACGGCATCTGGCATATACATCATGGGGAGCGCCTCGTCGTGATCAAGGAAGCACGTATAGCGCTCACCCTTCACGGCCGAATGGAAGATGTCGATGGCGTAGTCGGTCGTGCCGCCGCCCGGTGCGGTCTTGTACGAGATCAGGCCCGGATAACGCAGGCTGCGCACATCCACGCCGTAATGCTCGAAATACCAGCGGCACCAGCCCTCGCCCGCCAGCTTGGAAATGCCGTAGACGGTCTTGGGCTCCATGATCGTGCTCTGCGGCGTGTTGTCCGCAGGTGTGGTGGGCCCGAACGCGGCAATCGAGCTGGGCCAGAAGATGCGCTCAAGCTGATGATTGCGCGCGGCCTCCAGCACGTTCAGCAGGCCATTCATGTTGAGCGCCCAGCCCCACGTGGGCGATTGCTCTGCCGCGGCCGACAGCGCCGCCGCCAGGTGATAGATCTGGGTAATGCCGTGGCGCTCGATGATCTCGCGCAACTGGCCGCGATCGGTCACATCCAGTGTTTCGTGGCGGATCTGCGGGTGGCGGCCCCGGGGCACCATGTCGCTGGTCACGACGTTGCCAGTGCCGTAGCGTTCGGCCAGCGCGGCGGCCAGCTCCGTCCCCAATTGCCCGTTGGCGCCGATGATGAGAATGCGCGGCGCCGTTCCAAAATTCGCGCTGGTACCGGTGCTCATCAGATGATCCCCAGTTCCTTGCCTGCGGTTTCAAACGCCTTGAGCGCCGCATCGAGTTGCGCGCGCTCGTGCACGGCGCTGATCTGCACGCGGATGCGCGCCTGCCCCTTGGGCACCACCGGGTAGAAAAAGCCGACCACGTACACACCCAACTCCAGCAGGCGCTTGGAGAGAGCCTGCGCCTTCTGGGCGTCGTACACCATGATCGGCACGATGGGATGGTCGCCCGGCTTGATATCGAAGCCCAGCTCGACGATCTTGCGGCGGAAATACAGCGCGCTGTCTTCAAGCTTGTCGCGCAGCGCGGTGTCGGCTTCCAGCAGATCGAGCACCTTGATGGTGGCCCCAACAATGGACGGCGCCACCGTGTTCGAGAACAGATACGGCCGCGAGCGCTGGCGCAGCAGTGCCACCACCTCCTTGCGCGCACTCGTAAAGCCGCCCGACGCACCGCCCAGGCCCTTGCCCAGCGTGCCGGTGATGATGTCGATCTTGCCGAACACGCCGCGGTGTTCGTGCGAGCCGCGCCCGCGCTTGCCGAGAAAGCCCGTGGCATGGCATTCGTCAATGCCCAGCAGCGCACCGAACTCGTCGCAAATGGCGCGGATTTCATCCAGCCGCGCGATGGTGCCGTCCATCGAGAACACGCCGTCGGTAAACACAAGCTTGAAGCGCGCGCCCGCCGCATCGGCCGCCTTCAGTTGCGCGCGCAGATCATCCAGATCGTTGTGCTTGTAGCGATAGCGCTGCGCCTTGCACAGGCGGATGCCATCGATGATGGACGCGTGGTTCAGCTCGTCGCTGATGACGGCGTCTTCCGCGCCCAGCAGCGTTTCGAACAAGCCACCGTTGGCATCGAACGCCGAACCGTAGAGGATGGTGTCTTCCGTGCCAAGAAACTTCGCCAGCCGCGCTTCCAGCGTCTTGTGCAGGTCTTGCGTGCCGCAAATGAAGCGCACCGAACTGAGGCCGAAACCGTGCGTGTCGAGCGCTTCGTGCGCAGCCTTGAGCACCTCCGGGTGCGACGACAAGCCCAGGTAGTTGTTGGCGCAGAGGTTGATGACCTCCTTGCCGTCAGCCGTGCGGATCACAGCGCCCTGCGGCGAGGTGATGATGCGCTCGGTCTTGTAGAGACCGGCTTCCTCGATCGCCTCCAGTTCGCGGCGGATGTGCGCGTAGAAGGCGTCGGTGGAAGCATTGGCTTGCGTTGTCCCCATGGTGCTGCTCCTGTAGACTGCGTTGATCGATAAATCGAACATGTTCGATATATCGAATAATTCGTTCAATTTACAAGATACCAACCGATGGCACAAGCCCCCGCCACCGATGTCCTTGCCGACGGCCCGCCCGCCGTTGGTGCCAAGCTGCAAGCGCTGCGCCAGGCGCGCAAGCTGTCGCTCGATGAACTGTCGCGGCGCGCAGGCGTGTCCAAATCCATGCTCTCGCAGGTCGAGCGCAATCTGGCCAACCCGACCGTCGCGGTGCTGTGGCGCCTGGCCAGCGCGCTTGGCGTAGGGCTGGCAGATTTTCTGTCGCCCGAAGGCGCGGCCGATGCGGCGCCCGCGGTGACGGTCATCCCCGCTCACTCCATCCCAGTCATCAAAAGCCCGGATGGCAAGTGCGAATTGAAGATTCTTGGCCCTGTGGACCTGGCGGCGCGCTTTGAATGGTATGAACTGGCGATCCAGCCCGGCGGCGTGCTCGCGTCAGAGCCGCACGAGCTGGGCTCGAAGGAGCACATCTCCGTGCTCAGCGGCACGGTGACCGTGCAATCCGGCCCGAGTGAGAAGAAGGTGCGGCACGGGGAATCGGCGCGCTACCCGGGGGATGTGCAGCACGCCATCTCAAACGCCGGCAAGACGGTGGCGACGGCGTTGCTGGTGGTGGAATACGCGCAGTAGCCGCTGCAGCTTGATGCTGCCTAGGCTGCCTGCAGTTGAGGCGCCCGCCACACGCGCGGCAGCAGCACCCCGAGCATCAGCCCGCGCAACGCCATAAACCCCAGCATCGACAACCACAGCCCGTGGTTGCCCCACAGCGGCTGCAGCGTGACCGACAAGCCCCAGAACGCGGCAGCCGCCACGGCCATCGTCACCAGCAGTTCACGTGTGCGCGTCGCGCCGATGAACACCCCGTCAAACTGGAAGCCCCATACCGACACGATCGGCAGCAGTGCCGCCCACACCAGATAGTGGCGCGCGGCTTCGCGCACGGCGGCCTGATCGGTCAGCACGCCAATAATGCCGGCGCCCGCCAGCGCGTATGCGGCGGCAAAAAGCCCTGCGCCCAGCACCGACCAGAACGTCGACACGCGAATCGCCATGCGCAGCGCGGCGCGGTCCCGCGCGCCCATGGCGGCGCCCACCAGCGCTTCTGCGGCGTGCGCAAAGCCGTCCAGCCCGTAGGCCATGAAGGTCAGGAAGTTGAGCAGCAGCGCGTTGGCCGCCAGCACCACGTCGCCCTGCTTGGCACCCGCGTGGGCGAACCAGCCGAAGGCGGCCAGGAGGCACAGCGTGCGCAGGAAGATGTCGGTGTTCAGGCCCATCAGGCGGCGCCAGGCGTCGCGAGCGAGCAATTCGGCGCGCGTGAGCGCCGGCAAACCCATCGGCCGTTGCAGCCAGAGCAGCAGCATGCCGAGCCCAAACCCGGCAATGTCAGCCAGCGCCGTTGCCGCGCCAATACCGCCCACGCCCATGCCAGCCCCCAGCACCAGGGTCAGCACTGCCACCATGTTCACGGTGTTGATGAACACCTGCAGCAGCAAAGCACGCCGCACCTGCTGGCGCCCGAGCAGCGTGCCGAGCACCACGTAGTTGGCCAGCGCAAACGGCGCCGACCAGATGCGCGTGTGGCAATACACCTCGGCCATGCGGGTGACGGATTCGCTCGCACCAAGCAGCGCCAGCGTGATGCGGATCGCCGGCACCTGCAGCACCAGCAATGCCGCTCCAATGGCGAATGCCAGCAGCAGCGCGCGCACCACGCTGGCCCGCAACGCTTGCGTGTCGCCCGCGCCGTGCGCCTGCGACACCAGCCCCGTGGTGCCCATGCGCAGGAAGCCAAACCCCCAGAACACGAAGTTGAAGAAGACCCCGCCCAGCGCCACGCCGCCAATGTATTCCGGCCCCGGCAGATGCCCGGCCACGGCGGTATCCACCGCCGAGAGGATCGGCTGCGTCAGGTTGGCCAGCACGATGGGAAACGCCAGCGTCAGCACGCGCCTGTGCCACTGCGCAGGTGACGCAGGTGCAACCGAAGTGGCGAAAGAGGACTCCATGCGGAGAAAAAACTGCGAGGAACGATGAAAAAGGCGGTGCAACCGCTCACGATTTCGCTATCATTGCGCCCCATTGCGGGCTCCGGAATCGGGCGGCAAGTGCGGCACCCCGCACAACGTCGCCGATGACTATACGCGAATCCCCCCGGAAGGCAGACACCGTGTTTTGCCTTTCATCGCGGCCGGACGGGTGCGGTTGATGCTACGCATCATCCGGCACACGCATGTCCCAGGCTGGTGACACCCACCACATGGGACGGCGGGCGGCGCCCAAACAGCGTCGCCTCGGTAGAACTAAGCGGACTGGTAAGCAACCGCGATGCCCTGTCGAACTTCCGACTCGCCGGGGCGGAGACTCCTCTTGGAAAAAAACGTACAACGCAATCTGGGCGCCTGGGCATTGATGCTGACCGGGCTGGGCTCGATCATCGGTTCCGGCTGGCTGTTCGGCGCCGGCCACGCTGCAAAGGTGGCGGGCCCCGCTGCCATCTTCACCTGGATCATCGGCGCAGTCGTCATCCTGGCCATTGCCCTGACGTATTCCGAACTGGGCGCGATGTTCCCGGAATCGGGCGGCATGGTGCGCTATGCGCGCTACTCGCATGGCTCACTGGTGGGCTTCGTGGCGGCATGGGCCAACTGGATCGCCATCGTCACCGTCATCCCCATCGAGGCCGAGGCCTCCATCCAGTACATGAGCAGTTGGCCGTGGCCCTGGGCGCAGTCGCTGTTCCAGCACGGTGAGCTCACGCCGCCGGGGCTTGTGTTGTCGGCGGTGCTCGTCGTCGTGTACTTCCTGCTGAACTACTGGGGTGTGAAGGTGTTTGCCAAGGCGAACAACGCCATCACGATCTTCAAGTTCATCATTCCGGCCGCAACTGCGGTGGCCCTGGTTGCAGCAGGGTTCCACCCGGGCAACTTTGGCACGGCCACGGGTGCGAACGTGGCAGGACAGGGCTTTGCCCCGTACGGCTGGTCTGCGGTGCTGACCGCCATTGCCACCAGCGGCATCGTGTTTGCATTCAACGGTTTCCAGAGCCCGATCAACCTTGCGGGCGAGGCACGCAACCCGGGCCGCAACGTGCCCATCGCGGTGATCGGTTCGATCCTGCTGGCCGCGGTGATCTACGTGGCGCTGCAAGTGGCCTTCCTGGGCGCGGTGCCGCCTGAGTCGCTCGTCAATGGCTGGCACGGCATTGATTACCACTCGCCGTTCGCCCAACTGGCGATTGCGCTGAACCTGAACTGGCTGGCCGTCGTGCTGTACGTCGACGCCTTCGTCAGCCCGTCGGGCACCGGCAGCACGTACATGGCCACCACCACACGCATGATCTACGCGATGGAGCGCAACAACACCATGCCGGCCATCTTCGGCCGCGTGCACCCGCTGTTTGGCGTGTCGCGTCCGGCCATGTGGTTCAACCTGGCGGTGTCGTTCATCTTCCTGTTCTTCTTCCGTGGCTGGGGCGCGCTGGCTGCCGTCATCTCGGTGGCAACGGTCATCTCTTACCTGACGGGCCCGATCAGCGTGATGTCGCTGCGCCGCACGTCGCCGCAACTGCATCGCCCGCTGCGTCTGCCGGGGCTGTCGCTCGTCGCGCCGTTCGCGTTTGTGTGCGCATCGCTCATCCTGTACTGGGCCAAGTGGCCGCTGACGGGCGAGATCATCGTGCTGATGCTGGTGGCGCTGCCCGTGTACTTCTATTACCAGGCCAAGGCCGGCTGGCCCGACTTCAAGACGGAACTCAAGGGCGCGTGGTGGATGATCGCTTACCTGCCGACCATCGCCGCGCTGTCGTACTGCGGCAGCACGGAGTTCGGCGGCCACGGCTACATCCCCTACGGTTGGGACATGGGCATCGTGGCAGTGCTCTCACTGTTCTTCTACCACTGGGGCGTGGCCAGCGGCTGGCACACGCGCTATCTGGATGAAGTCGAACACGTACATGACGACGTGCAAGCGCACGACACCAAGCGTGCGCCGCGCGCCGTGCCGCAACGCGCCTGACACCGCTGTTGCTCGCAAGAAAAAACGCCCGACCGGTTCTGCCGGCGGGCGTTTTTTTCGTTGCAGCAGTGACGCCTTAGCGAGAGCCCCGGCTGCGAAAGCTCAGATCGCGTCTTTATCCGAACCGGCTTTGATGAAATCGATGAACGCCCGCAGCGGAGCCGGCACGAGCCGCCGCCCCGGATAGTAGAGATACGGCCCGGGAAACGGCCGCCACCAATCTTCGAGCACGGGTTCAAGCGCCCCGCTCGCAAGATGCGGGCGCAGCCAGTCTTCGTACAGATGCACGACGCCGACGCCGGCAACAGCGGCGTCCACGACAAGATCCGTCGCGCCGCCAATACGGACGAGCAGCGGGCCCGACGGGTCCACGTTGACCACTTCACCGTCACGCTCGAATTCCCACGGCGGCATGGCGCCGCTCGCAAACCGCCCGCGCATGCAGGCGTGGTCCAACAGGTCGCGCGGATGAGTGGGGCGGCCGCGTCGATCGAGATAGCCGGGTGCCGCCGCCGTCGCGAACCGCTGCGTTCGCGGCCCGATCGGAACGGCGATCATGTCCTGTTCGAGCCGCTCGTCATAACGGATGCCCGCGTCGCAGCCGGCGGCAAGAATGTCGACGAAGCTCTCTTCCGCCACGACCTCCAGCCGGATCTCGGGATAGGCCTCAAGAAAGCCCGGGATGATGGCAGGCAGCACGAGCCGCGCGGCGCTCATCGGCACATTGAGCTTCAGGGTGCCTGCCGGTCTTTCGCGGAAATTGTTGACGACGTCCAGCGCGGCTTCCACCTCGCTCAAGGCCGGCCGCAGACGGGTAAGCAGGCGCTGCCCCGCTTCGGTTGGCGAGACGCTGCGCGTCGTGCGGTTCAGCAGGCGCACACCAAGCTGCGTCTCAAGCCGACGCACCGCCTCGCTCAGCCCCGATGCGCTCGCGCCCATCAGCCTTGCGCCCTCGCGAAAGCCCTTGGCTTGCGCCACCGCCACGAAGGCATTCAGATCACCCAGATCGACTTGCATTGTTCACTTTTTCGCACAGCCCGTGCGGATTATGTCCTCTTATCGAGCAGGGCGCTTACGCCTAATCTGCCGTCACCTCGTTTTTCACACAGGAGTGTGACCATGTCCCCCATCGTTCAGTCCGGTACGTTTTCCATCGGCAGCCATCGCGTGCATCGTCTCGGCTACGGCGCCATGCAGCTCGCCGGCCCCGGCGTCTTCGGCCCGCCCAAGGACCGCGACGCGGCGCTTGCGGTGTTGCGTGAAGCCGTTGCCTCGGGCGTCAATCACATCGACACCAGCGACTTCTACGGCCCGCACATCACGAATCAACTGATCCGCGAAGCCTTGCATCCCTATCGCGACGATCTGCTCATCGTCACCAAGATCGGCGCCAGGCGCGACGCCCACGGCGCGTGGCTGCCGGCATTCTCAGCGCAGGCGCTGACCGAAGCCGTGCGCGACAACCTGCGCAACCTCGGTCTGGATGCTCTGGACGTGGTGAACTTGCGGATCATGTTCGACACGCATGGCCCCGCCGAAGGATCGATCGAAGCGCCGCTCACGGCCCTGGCCGAACTGCAACGGCAGGGGCTCGTGCGGCACATCGGGCTGAGCAACGTCACGGCCAACCAGATCGCAGAAGGGCGGCGAATCTGCGACATCGTCTGCGTGCAGAACCACTACAACCTCGCGCACCGAAACGACGACGGCCTGATCGACGCACTGGCCGCCGACGGCATCGCGTATGTCCCGTACTTTCCGCTAGGCGGGTTCAACCCGCTGCAATCGTCCACGCTCAACGATGTGGCGACGCGGCTCGGCGCGACTCCCATGCAGACGGCCCTCGCATGGCTGCTGCACCGGTCACCGAACATTCTGGTGATCCCGGGCACCTCGTCGGTCGCCCACCTGCGCGAGAACCTCGCTGCGGCAGCGATTGCGTTGCCGGAAGAGGCGATGCGCGAACTCGACGCCGTTGCACTTTCCACGGACGAGGCCGCCTGATTTTGTGCAAACGCTTGGCGGGCCCACCGAGTCATCATCGAAACGCGATGGAACCCGCCGTCTGTAGCGCCGCCGCTATGCCGCCTTCATCAGCCCTTCCATCGCCTCGCGCACATAGGCGATCAGATCCGGACCCATCCACGGGCTGGCGGAAAGCTCCGGCTCCCGCTCCATTGCAAGGCGCACCTTGGCCTGCGTTTGCGGATCATCCCCGGCATATGAGCGGAACAGCTCGATCCAATGCCGCGCAAGCTCCTGCATGGCCGGCGCATGCGGTGGCGTGCCCTTGGCCAGATGCTGCCGCACCTCGGCAATCAACGTCGGCCACTCGTTAGCGCGCTTGCCAAAGTTTGCGCGCATGAACTCCAGCTCTTGCGCCGACAGATACTTCGCATAGATCGCCAGCTTGGTTTCGTTCGCCGCCTCCATGATGAAGTCGAGCATTTCCAGGCTGATGCCGGTGCGCTGCTGCAACGCCGGCTCGTTGATGTGCATCGTGTGCAGCTTCGCCGTGAGAACCGGGTCCAGTGCCGCGTCCTGCGCGAGCAGTGCCATCCATTGCTTTGCAAGGGCCTGTGCGTCGCTGCTGCGTGAGGGCACCTGGCGCGTCATCGCATCCTGCACGGTCGATACCAATGCCGCCCACCGTTCATGACGGGCCGTATCGGCGTCCATGCGTTCGGCGCGGGCACGCTCTTCCTGCGAAAGATAGTTGTCGTACATGGTCATCCATTCCAAGGTTGTGAGCCACTCGGTCAATTCGGGCTCCTCCTTGCGCACGAGCTGGCCGTGCAGCCGCGACAGCCGATCGCGCAGCACGCTGGTTTGCGTGATCTGCTGATCGAGCATCGCAATCTGCCGTTCCACGATCGTGGTCAGGGGAATGTCCGGATTGGCCAGGAAAGCCCCGACATCGGCCAGCGACATGCCGAAGCGCCGCAAGGCCTGGATCTGGTGCAGACGGGCGACGTCAGCCTTGTCGTACAGCCGGTAGCCGCTGTCGGAGCGGGCCGAAGGCGTGAGCAGGCCGATGGTGTCGTAGTGATGCAGCATGCGCACCGAGAGGCCGCAGCGTTTGGCGAGATCGCCCACTTTCAACAACATCGTGGCTCCTGTCTTCTGGCTTGGATGTAGGCTAGGACCTCACACAGTGTGAGGGTCAAGCGCGGCGTGAATGGGATCGAAATGGACAGCGCCCGATGAAGACGCAGGCGTATCGAGCATACTGAACCACGCCCCTCTGTGGTGGGGACAATGTCCCGCGAACCCGCGCCGCTGCGTGCGTCACAAAAAATTCATTCAACTCTGTGTTCAGCGGGTCGTTTAGCGGAATGTCCGATCTTGCGTCTACCGCCAACGTCATGACTTTCTCACCGCTTCCCCTGCCTGCGGGCATTGCGCCCGAGATGCTGCGCACGGTGTTCCAACCGATCTTCCGCTTGTCGACCACCGAGGTGCTCGGCTACGAAGCCCTGCTGCGCGGGCCGGTGGGTTCGGCCATGGAGTCGCCCGCAGCGCTGTTTGCCGCAGCGTCGGACACAGCCGGCACGATTGCCCTGGAGACCACCGCTGCGCGTTTGGCCATCGCCAATTTCTCGGCGATGCGGTTGCCGGGCAAGCTGTTCCTGAACTTCAGCGCGCAGGGCGTACGCCAGTTACTGGAAGACCATGCCCGCCTGCTGCATGCCATTGCCGACCACGACCTGCACCCCTCGCGCATCGTCATCGAACTGACCGAGCAAACGCCGATCGATGATCTGGCCAGCTTTGCCGAGGCACTGTCGGTGGCACGCGACTTTGGCCTGCAATGCGCGCTTGACGATTTCGGCACCGGCAATGCCAACCTGAACCTGCTGATCGAACTGACGCCAGACTTCATCAAGCTCGACAAATATTTCCTGCGTGACATTGCCAAGCACCCGGCCAAGCTGGACATGGCACGCACGCTGCAACAGACACTCAAGGGCAGCGCCACCAGCATCATTGCCGAAGGGCTGGAGACCGAAGACGAACTGGGCGTGGTGCGCGATCTGGGCATCCGCTTTGGGCAAGGTTTCTTCCTCGCACGCCCACAGGACAAGCCCGCGAGCGACATGTCGAGCCACGCGGCGCGCGTGCTGCAGTCTTCGCAGATTGCGGTGTTTCCTCAGGCTGTGCGCGTGGGCTGGCGCGCCATCACGGCCAGCAAGCTGCTGCGCGTGGCACCCACCGTGCCCCTGCGCAGCAGCAACGACGACGTACTGCACCTGTTCAACCGCCACCCCGATCTGCACGCCGTGGCGCTGCTCGATGAAGACGAGCGGCCGCTCGCGCTCGTCGCGCGCCGAGCCTTTATCGACCGCTATGCGATGCCATATCACCGCGAGCTGTACGGCAAAAAGCCGGCGTTGGCGTTTGCCAACCGGCAGCCGGTGCTGGTGGAAAAATCCGCTTCGCTCGAAGACATGTCCGCGCTGCTGATGAGCGAAGACCAACGCTACCTGACCGACGGTTTCATCATCACCGAGCATGGCCGCTACCTGGGCCTGGGCACCGGTGAAGAGCTGGTGCGCACCGTGACGGAAATCCGCATCGAGGCCGCACGCTACGCCAACCCGCTCACATTCCTGCCGGGCAACATTCCGTTGAATCTGCACATTGAACGTTTGCTGGAGGCGCGCGCAGAGTTCTATGCCTGCTATGTCGACCTCAACCACTTCAAGCCCTTCAACGACCAATACGGCTACTGGCAAGGCGACGAGATGCTGAAGATGGCCGCCGCCGTGCTGGCCACTGCCTGCGAGCCCACGCGCGACTTTCTCGGCCACGTGGGCGGCGACGATTTCCTGATCCTGTTTCAGAGCGCCGACTGGCAGGCGCGCATCACGCAGGCCATGGCGGCGTTCAACGCCAACGCGCTCGCCATGTATACGCCGGCAGACCGCTCTGCGGGCGGCATCCACGCCGAAGACCGCAAAGGGCTGCCAGCCTTCTTCCGCTTTGTGACGATGGCGGTGGGCGCGCTGCACGTGTACCCCGGTGCCGCGCGCAGCAGCGACGACATCGGCACTGCCGCCGCACTCGCCAAGCGGCGTGCCAAGCAAAGTGACGATGGGTTCTACCTTGAAGCCATGCAGCCTTCCGCCGCGGCAATGCGCGCAATGGCCTAGACAACGCTACAGCGCCGGAATCAGCCCGAGCAGCGCGGCCTTCACCACGGCATGCGTCTTGTTGGCAGCATTGAGCTTGGTGATGGCGTTGCGGATGTGAAAGTTCACGTTGCGCTCGGTCATCTCCAGGATGGCCGCGACTTCGGCCGCCGTCTTGCCTTCGGCCGTCCAGTGCAGTGTCCGGCGTTCAACCTCTTTCAGGCGCGTGGCGGCATCGGGCAAGACCTTTTCTGCCATCAGCGTGCTGATGCTGTCGTGCGCGCGCTGGCTCAGCCAGATCATTTCGGGCTCGCGGGCGGCCAGTTCATCTTCGGTGATAGGCGTGGCGCTGCGGACCAGGCTGAAGGTGCCGAAGATGCCGGTGTGATCCCGAATGGTGTGCGACCACCCGTGGTTGAGCCCGTGCCGGCGCGCGTCCATCCAGAACGGTGCGTCTGCCGTGGCGATGCCGGACCACAGCATTGGCTTGACGCAGCGCTGCCCAAATTGCAGCACCGGGTCGATGGCCAAGTAGCCGCGCACCCGGTAGTGCTCGCGCCAGTGCTCCGGGTAGGTACTCCAGCAGATGGTGTTGAAGCGCGTGATCGGAATGGCTGCACGCAGGGCGTAGGCGCAATAGTCGAAACCCAGTAGAGCCACCGCCTGTTGCAGGCAACGGATGACCGCATCGGCATCGCGCAGGGCGTTCAACTCGCGCAGCAATTCCGCACGCCAGGATGTTGCGCAGCCGTGCGGCAATTGGTTGTGAACGCCCATCCCATTAGCCCCCAGAACACACGCTAAATCGCCATGCCCGCGCCCATTCCCGCCAACTGGCTTTCCTCATTTCAAAACGGGCGGAAAGCGTGATCAGCCTTGCGTTTTGCTGAGGGCAATCGTTGGCGTGCTGGAACTATACATAATCCAAAACGAATTGCGCGCCAGGCATAGCCTATGCAATTAGTAGGTTTTCTCGAATATTTGAATAGTGCAATACAGTGATAAATGAATGGATAGTCAAACGGCTTTGCGCAAAAACACGCCCATTATTTAAATCGGATCTTTATGCGCGAGATGTCCGCAATCGCCATTGCAATCTGTCTACCTGATCGGCCCTTCTTACAAAGTCCGGGGAGGCGGAATTCGTATCGTCCGTTTCCACCATTGCTCGCGGTTCCTGCCTAGGTGCGTCTCCGTACGCATCGTCGCGTTGCGGTGCCGAAAACGCCGCAAAGCGTGCGCCGGCGCCACATTGCAGTGGTGCGAAAGCGCGACACCCAGCAAGGACCACACCGCCGCCCCGCGACGAAACGCCGCAGTAAAAATAACAATATCGACGTTGCACGTGCAGATTGACCGACGTTCGGAAAAATTGACGTGTCAGATTTACACGCGCGTGTGGCGATTCGCTACCACGGCAGCGAATTAGGGCAAGAAGGGCTTTCTTATTGGGGTTTCACAGTGTCAGCGAAACCCTTACAGTCTGGTCCGCGACTCGCCCTCTCGATGTAGTCGAGACCCCGACAAGAAACACGACGGTACGAAGCAACAGGGTTTTTGGCGCGTCTTCATCCTCGTCACTCCCCCGGTTTGTGGCGCTTTTTCAAATCCGGATTTCCCGGAATTGGCGGAGCTTTGCCCAAATTCAAAAAAGTGACGCGGACTTAATGCGGCGGTTGTCCCGCCCCACTGACCCATTTGCATAGGAAGTCCCGTTTCATGCGCTCCACTCTGATTTCTCTTGGCCTTGTCGCCACCGCCGCCCTCGGTCTGTTCTCTGCCGGTGCCCAGGCCAACTGCGTTGCCAATCCGCCCACGCAATCCAACACGACCTTTCCTGCCAGCCTGACCGGCAAGCTCGCGTATCACAGCTACGTCAGCTACGGCGACGGCACCAGTCAGCTCTTCATCTATGATTTTTCGGCACGCACGCTGCAGCAGGTGTCGAAGGCGGCCTGGGGCATCCAGGACCCGATGAATGCGGTGTTCAGCCCCGACGGCAAGTGGATCGCCTTCATGGGCATCACCAACAACGCGTGGAACGTGTTCTTCTGGCAGGTCGGTTCGACCAGCATGCCGATCAACCTGACCAACAGCACCGGCCAGACGCGCAATGAAGACCCGAAGTTCAGCGCCGACGGCAAATCGCTGTTCTTCAAGCAGAACGGCGATGTCATGCAGGCCGCGCTGTCGTACACCAGCTCGGGCCCCGTATTCACTTCCACTGTGAATCTGACGCGCACGGCACCGACGCTGGAAAACTCGATGCCGTTTGCGACGCCGGACGGCACGGCCGTCTACTACACCACGGGCACAGGTTCGGGCATGGGCCTGTACAAACAGACCGTGGGCAGCACCACCAAGGTGGCGTTCGACACGCCGGCGGGCCTGGCGACGTACTACCCGATCGTGCGCGCCGACGGCACCGTCTTCTATGCCCGCTGGCACGACGCTACCAGCCAGGCCGACCAGATCTACACCAAGGTCAACCCGAGCGACACGCCCAACCAGCTCACACTCAACGACTGCAACAGCAACAACTCCGACCCGTCGCCCGTGAACGGCACGAACTACGTGTTCTTCTCGTCGACGAGCGCGGGCGGCTACCAGCTCTACCTGGGCGATGCGAGCAACGGCCAGCGCTGGAGCCTGTCGCAGTTTGGTGTGAACTCGGACACGACCAAGGCGAAGCTCGGCTCGAACTACTACCCGGGCACGCCGACGGCCGCCGCACAGGCTGTCACACTGCTCTCGCAGGGCAAGCCGGCCAGCGCGTCCACCAGCTACAGCGCAAGCTTCGGCCCCGCCTACGCGTTTGACGGCAACACCACCAGCACGCGCTGGGATTCAGTGGAAGGCGTTGCGGGCGCGCAATGGTTGATGGTGGATCTGGGCTCGACCCGCACCATCACCGGCGTCGACCTGTACTGGGACGCCGGCGCCAAGGTGTACTACATCCAAACCTCGAATGACGGCGTGACCTGGACGAACATCTACTCGACGTCGAGCGGTGCTTCGTGGGGCCACACAGCGCTGGCCAACCTCAAGGGCAGCGGCCGCTATGTGCGCATGTACGGCACGCAGCGCGCCACGCAATGGGGTTACTCGCTGGACGAGATGCAGGTGTGGGGCTACTAAGCAGCAGCACCGGCATCATCTGACATGACAAACGCCCCGGTGGCTTCGGCCCCCGGGGCGTTTGTCATTGGTGCGATGGGCGCGCCGCATTGGGGCCTACCCCTAAATTGTCAAAAGCTGAACATTCAGCCTGTGCAGGGCTCGGCACGATGGCGTCTCCGCTCCACGCCAGAGGATCACGATGCCCTCCCGTACACCCCCGAACACCCCTGCGCACGGCATGAGCCGGCGCGATTTTCTGACGCTCGGCACCGCCGCTGCCAGCCTTGGCGCACTGGGCGTGAGCCTGCCGGAAGGCGCGCAAGCCGCCGCGCATGCCGCCGACGCCAACTGGCATGCCGGCCAGCTCACGCATCTGATTCCGGCGGCGAGCCACGACCGCTTTCTCATCAAGGCATCGTTCCAGGCACCGCTTGCGCGTGCGCCGTGGCTGATGGTCAACGGCAAGCGCGTCGCCGGGGAGCAGACCGATGCCGCCGGCCGCTTCTGGCGCTTCGATGCGCGGGGCCTGCAGCCCGCGACGCAATACACGCTGCGCATTGTCGATGCGGCCGGCAAGCCGCTGGCCGACGCATGGCCGCTGCGGACTTTTCCCGCACCCGATGCCACCCCCGCGCGCCTGCGTATCCTGGCCTACACCTGCGCCGGCGGTTATGACGGCCCGCCGGTGGCGGGCAAGACCGCGTGGCTGGACATGAGCGCCCGCCGTCGCCTGCTCGCGCGCGGCATGTCGTTCGCGCCCGACACCGTCATCGCCAATGGCGACCACATCTACTGGGATCTGCAGACCTCGCAGAACAAGCCGTTCGCACGCCAGGTGCGCGAACTGATGTGGGCAAAATTTGGCGGCGCGCTCGACACATCGGTGCCAATGTCGCACCCGAAGAACGAAGCCATCTTCACGCGCGTGTGCGATTACCAGATCAGCGGCCTGTACGGCACCACGCTGCGCTCCACGCCGGCGTATTTCCTGACCGACGACCACGACACCTTCGAGAACGACGAGTTCGACGACAAGGTCGCCACACTGCCGCCGGAGCCGTACGGTCTGGTGGGCGCTGAGCTTACGCAACATCGCTACTACCCCGAGTTCCTGCCTGACGCGAACCGCCCCGTGTGGCTGCCCGGCGGTGACAAGGCCGGCATGCCCACCGACACCAACAGCGCCTTCGGCACGCTGCGCTACGGCGCGCTGCTCGAAGCCGTGCTGTACGACTGCCGGCGCTTTCTCGACAACAAGGGCATCCACGCACGCGTGGTGCCGCAATGGGTGGAGGACTGGCTCGTAGCCCGCACGCGCGCCGAAGACACCGCGCATTTCTTCCATGTGCCGTCGCTACCGTTTGCGTATTCGTCGGGCAAGCTGGGCGATTGGTATCCGGACCTGCTCGACAGGAAGACCGGCCGCCTCGTCGCCAACCAGCTCAAGCCCGGTTGGCAGGCCGGTTGGCACTCGCAGCACCAGCGCCTGGTGGCAGCGCTTGCCGAGCAGAAACAACGTGCGGCCGTGATCGTGCAGGGCGACTTCCATGCATCGGCGGCCGGGTCCATGTCGCGCTCGGGCGATCTGACATTCGCGCATCCGGTGCATACGGTCATGACCGGCACGCTCGGCACCGGCGACCTCGCCTTCCCTTCGGCATTCCGCAGCATCGAAACCACACCCGCACTGTCCGTCGCCATGCAGGAGGCGCTGCGCCCGACGGAGAAAAATGGCTTTACCATCATCGACGTGACGCCCGAGAAGATGACTTTCTCGCTGTTCATGTGGCGCCCGCCCGAACCAGTGGAAGCCATCGATACACTGCAGCCGGCGCTGGTGTACGAGGTACCGCGGCTGGCGTGACAAGTCAGCGCAACAACAGGGAGACGCATGGCGCAAATCTGCATCGTGGGGGCCGGCTCGATCGGCTGCTATCTGGGTGGCCGTCTGCTGGCAGCCGGTGCCGATGTTTCGCTGGTCGGCCGCGCGCGCATCGGCAACGCACTGCGTGAGCACGGCCTCACCTTGACGGACTACCGCAACGGCCGCTGGCAGGTACCGGCGGCTGAGGTGCGCTACGCGACCGATCCCGGCGCGGCCGCCGATGCCGATCTCGTGCTCGTCACGGTCAAATCTGCAGCCACGCAGTCCGTGGCCGATGAGCTGAAGCCCCTGCTGCGCGCGGGCGCCATCGTCATCAGCTTCCAGAACGGTCTTGGCAACGCCGACGTGCTGCGGGCCACCCTGCCGCAGCAGACCGTGCTGGCTGGCATGGTGCCCTTCAATGTGATGCAGCCTGGCCCCGGCGCCTTCCACCAAGGCACGGGCGGTGAGCTGGAAGTGGCAGCGTCACCCTTGCTGCAGCCGTTTCTCGGTGATTTCCTCCGCGCGGGTCTGGCGCTCACGGAACGGACCGACATGACAGCCGTGCAGTGGGCCAAGCTGCTGCTCAACCTGAACAACGCCATCAACGCACTGGCCAACCGGCCACTGAAAGAAGAGCTGTCGCAGCGTGCATATCGGCGCTGCCTCGCGCTGGCGCAAATGGAGGCGCTGCGGCTGCTGTCGCGCGCGGGCATCCAGCCCGCCAAGCTGACGCCCATACCGCCCGCCTGGATTCCACGCCTGCTCGCCACACCCGATGCGGTGTTTGCGCGGCTGGGCGGCAAGATGCTCGCCATTGATCCGCTCGCGCGTTCGTCCATGTCCGACGACCTTGCCGCCGGACGCACGACCGAAGTCGACTGGATCAACGGCGAAGTTGTGCGCCTGGCGGAGCGCCTGGGGCAACGCGCCCCCGTGAACGCGCAGCTGTGTGCGATGGTGCATGCCGCCGAATCTGCTGCCACGCGCCCAAGCTGGTCAGGCAGTGATCTGCTGGCGGCCTTGCGGGCTGCGGGTTAGTCGGCGCCGGCCTCGCTCGCGTCCAGCAACAACGTCATGTCCTGAATCTCGATGTGGCCATAGCGCAGGCGGATCGCGCCGAGTTTGACCAGCGCCTGCAGCTCCTTGCTGAGCGTCTGCCGGCTGATGCCCAACATCATCGCCAGCGCGTCTTGCGAGGTGGAGATGCTCGCGCGGCCTTCTGCCGATTGCGACACATCGCCGTGCGCCAGTGAAGCAATACGCCGCGCCACACGTGCCCGCGTACCGTGCAGCGCCGCACTCGCCAGTGAGCCATACGCCAGGCGCAAGCGCGTCGCCACCAGCCGCGCAATCGCTCCGGCAAATGCGGCATCGCGCATCAGTGCTTCAAAGCGCGCCACGCTCACCCCCAGCACGTCCGAATCTTCCAGCGCGATTGCACAATGGCCGCGCGGTTGTTGATCAAGCGTCGACACCCCGCCAAACCAGTTGCCAGGTTCCACCAACGTGAGGATGGCCTCATCTCCGTCAGCGTTGAAGATGGAAAGTTTGAGCGCGCCACTGGCCACGCCAAAGAAGGCATGCGAACCGGCGTCCATCGGATCGCCCTGGCGAAAGAGAAATGCGCCGGCTGCGATGTGCAGGGGCACCGCAGCTTCGAGCAGCGCATCGGCCACGTGCGGTGGCAGGCTCTGGAACCATGGGTTGGTGGTAAATGCGTGCGTCACGATTCTGTTCCCACCCCTCAAGCCCGCCGCCCTAGCACCCATCCGACCGACAGCACATACCGGCTACCACCCACCACGCGCGTCACGCTGTGCTCGCACGCATCGGGGCGGAACAGCTTGATGCGCCGCGTCTGGAAGATCGGGCTGGCACAGACGAACTCGCCGCCCGCCCTCGGTGACTTCAGCACGATGTTCAGCCGATAGTGCCGACCGTTCGTTACGGGGTCGGTATGCGGCGGAATTTCTGAACCGTCCGGATAGCGGATCAGGTAGCTATCAAACGGGATGGGCCACAGCGCGGTGGCCAGCAGCATCTTGTCGTAGCCGGTGCCCTGGCGGCCGCGCTGCCAGCGGAAGGCTGTGCTGAAGAATGCGCGCAAGGAAGACATGGAAGCGGAGCAGCCCGATGGAATCCGGGCATGGTAGCCGGGAACTATCGGCGCTTGTCGAATTTCTTCCAGTACCCGAACGGCTCCTGATGGCACTCGTAGTCCAGCTCGGCCACACGCGTGTGCAGGCGTTCCTGCGCCTCCTGCACGGCAAGGTTGTAGACCACCGGGCCGATCTCTTCCAGAAAGAAACTCAGCAGCGCACCGGCCTGAATGTTGCCGATGCGCTCTTCCATGTGCTCGGTGAAGTAACGCTGGATGGATTGCACGGCCTCTTCGCGGACGTCGCGGTCAAGTTCGATGGGCATGCGAGGGGCTCAGTGGCGGATGGAACCGCCAGCTTACTGCCCGCGGCCATACGCATCCAGCAGCTTGAGCGTGACACCGTTGGTCCAGCCGAAGCCGTCCTGCAACGGGTATTCCCCTCCGCCACCGCCCGTGCCCGTTCCATCCACGATGTATTTCTCGACGAGCTTCTGCTGGCTGGCGTAGAGCTGCTCGACGCTGCCGAGAAAACGCTCGCCGATTGCCTGCGCGAGTGGCTGCCAGCCGTATCGCTGCGCACCGCGCAGCGCGATCCATTGCAGCGGCGCCCAGCCGTTGGGCGCATCCCACTGCTGGCCTGTCTTGAAGGTGGTGGTGGACAGCCCGCCCACCTGCAGCAGCGCCTGCTGCGTCCACTGCAACGTCTT
Organism: Ralstonia pickettii; assembly: GCF_000607165.1. Lineage (GTDB taxonomy): Bacteria > Pseudomonadota > Gammaproteobacteria > Burkholderiales > Burkholderiaceae > Ralstonia > Ralstonia holmesii. The sequence goes on from NZ_JFZG01000024.1 coordinate 20,166, forward strand.
CCACGCGCGGTCTGGCCGTGCGGCGCCCACAAACAGCGGATACGTCATCGCAGCAGACTTGTTATCGCGAATGCGGCCGAGCTGCCAGTCGTAGTCTGCATAGTAGCCGGCGGGGTGCCACAGGTAGCGCTCGATGGCGACGGAACGTTTTCCGGCGCGCACGGAATACTCGACCGTGCATGCAAAATCGCGCGCCGCTGTGCAGCCGCGCGCGATGGTCTTCTCCAGTTGGAACATCAGGCTGTTCAAATCCACCGGCACGATCGACGTGGTGCGAATGGTGCCCAGCGTGGCGTTGTCGCCGAACCAGCGCGAGCTGAAATCCCAGCCGCTTTCGGCCGCTGCGCGCAGGTCGCGCCAGACTTCGTTGGCGGGGCGTGCGGGTGTTTGCTGCGCGGTGGTCATGTCTTGCAGATAGGACTCGGGGCGCGGGGTGTCCTGGTCGTCCCAGTAACGGTTGAGGACAACGCCGTCGCGCATGACGACGACGTTGTTGCTCGCCTGCCCGACGGGCGTGGTGGTGGCGCCGCGCATCCAGTACGCATACTCCTTGCGCAGTTGCGGCAGGTAGCGCTTGAGCGCCGCGTCGCCCTCCTGCTGAGCGGCCAGCTCGACCATCAACGCAAAGAACGGCGGCTGCGAGCGGCTGAGGTAATACGTGCGATTTCCGTTGGGAATGTGGCCGAACTGATCAATGGCATAGGCGAAATTGTCTAGCATGTTATCGACCAGGTCTTCGCGGCCAGCCTCCTGCAGACCCAGCATGGTGAAGTAGGTATCCCAGTAATAGCCCTCGCGAAAACGGCCGCCGGGCACGACGTACGGCTTGGGCAGAGGAATGAGCGAGCTGTTGTCAGGCGCGGTGGTCGTCGTGCGCGTGAGCGCCGGCCAGAGCCAGTCGATGTGTGCGCGCAAGGTCTGCCCTGCAGGCGGTGTCACGGGCGTATCCACCGGTGACGTGAAGTACTGATCGACAAACGCCTTGAGCGAGAAACCCGGCACGTTCTTCTGTGCCTGGTAGGCCTGCAGGATGACGGCCGGTGCGGCTTTGGGCACCGCATCGACAAACGTCTTCTGGTCCGGATACACCTGCGCGGTCTGCACGGCCACGAACAAGTCGCCGTAGAGCTTGTCGGGCGACGGCGGCAGCGCGGCACCCACGCCCACATCGGCCAATGCGGACGACGCCGCCAAACCGAACGCCAGCCATGCAGCAACATTGGCCGCGCGGTGCCGGATCAAAAAGTGAGCCTGTCGATGCATCGTCATCTCCTGCCTGGTGGACGGAAAGCCAGTCCAGAAAAGGAGACGCGGACAGCGTTGTCAAATCGACAGGTTTTGCGCAAAACAGCACCATGCCGAAGCGCCAGAAACGGCGCCATATCGGGCGCTGCGGGCAAGCAACTTGCTGATGCGCGGCGATGCTTGGCCCGCCCGTCGGGCCCGTCGGTCCTACGCTGGAACCTGCTCTACCCGCGCACGACCTCGTAGCGCATCTCCACGAAGGTGTTCTTGTAGGGCACTGCGGAAGTGAGCTTGAGCGCGGGCTGCACGATGCGGCGTGGCAACAGCGGCAGTCCGGAGCCCAGGGTGACAGGCATCACCTGCACGATGAGTTCATCAAGCAGCCCTGCATCGAGAAACTTGCCGGCGAGTTCACCACCACCAACGATCCAGAGATTGCGTCCGCCGGCTGCCGCGAGCATGTCGCGGTGCACGGGCGCCACATCACCACGCACGAAGCGGATGTCTGCACCTTGCACCGCCGGCAGCGTGCGCGATGTGAAGACCCACGCGGGCTGCACGTAAGGCCATGGCTGGGCTTGCCCCGCCGGGCCGGGCTTGGTCAGTTCGCGCAGCAGCCATTCGTAGGTGGACGCACCCATCGCCAGCGCGCCGACGTCGCGAATGAAGCCGTCGTAGCTCGTGCCTTCCAGCGAGCCAAACTGCATCAGCCAATCGAGCGAGTGATCCGTCGTGGCGATGAAGCCGTCCAGGGTGGTAGCGGCGTAGTACTGCGTCTTCGACATGGCGGGCTCCCGTTGAAATTTAGGAGCGAGATGTTACGCCGCACGAATTGCCATTGCCTTGCGCGGCGCTACGCCACTGTAACGACGTTGCCAGCATCGGCAGCGCAGATCCGGTTGCGCCCCTGATGCTTGGCGTCGTACAGCGCGCGGTCTGCGCGTGCGCTCAGCCGGTCGAACGATTCGCCGGGTTGCCACGCCGCCACGCCACCGCTGATGCTGTAGCGGCACGGCTGCGCACCAGCCATGACAACTTGCGCGGCGGCAGCTTTGCGCAAGCGGTCTGCGAGATGCATGGCGTTGCCGCTGTCAGTGTCAGGCAGCAGCAGCGCAAACTCTTCGCCACCGATGCGCCCGAGCACGTCGGTCGGCCGCAGTTGCACATGCGCCATCTGCACGAACGCGCGCAGCACCGCATCGCCGGCAGCATGACCGAGGCTGTCGTTGATGCGCTTGAAGTGATCCAGATCGAGAATCAGCAATGCGAGCGGCTTGGCGTGTCGCTGCACACGGCCGACATGGCGGCGCGCCAGCGCCTCAAAGCCCTGGCGCGACAGCGCACCGGTCAGGAAATCGCGGTTGGCCGCATCGCGCGCGTCGGCCAGCAGCGCGTCATGCACCATCAGCATGGCCGACATCGACAGGATGGGCATGATCGCCGCCGCCACCACGAGCAGCAGCACGCTGCCGGCGCTGGCAAACATGCTCGGGCTGGAAGCCGCGCCCAGCGTCAGGAAATAGACACCGCGTACGAGCTGACAGGCGCCGAACACGAGCGCAATGATGGCCGTGACCCGATACGGATAGGTCGGTCGACCGGCGGGCGAATGGCGCACCAGCATCCACGCCAGTGCCGTGCAGAATGCGGCGGAAAACAGCGTGGTCGAAAACACCCGCATGGGGATACTGTCGACGGCGTAGCGCCAATAGATGACTGCCACCCCCACCGCCGCCACGCCCGCCAGCAGGACCGGCCACTGCGGCCGGCGGCCGAGAAACCGCGCACAGCCCGCGTAGTAGGCAGCGCCACCCAGCGCCAACAAGACATTGGCCACAACCACCGAGAGGCTGTCAGGAATCTTCCCGCGCAGCAGGATCAATGGCAACGCCAGCACCACAGCCAGATTGGCACCAAACCATTCGGCAATGCCGGCCTTGCCGGCGCGCAGCAACGAACCCAGCAGCCCCAGGAGCACAAAGCTCATCAGCGCCGACGTGGCAATGGCGACGCCTGGATCCAGCATGAGCACTCCCGCAAGTCTTCTGTGGCGGGGATTCTACGAAAAGCGGCGCATTGCGGACATCACCGGGTGGTGGGGCACAACCTGGGCCGAAAGCCGCAAATCAACGCAGCCGGTGGCTTCCATCGTGTGATGACAACCCTTGCATGAAGGAGCCGTCGCGCAAGGTCAGGCCTTCGGCCCGAGATCGTCTACCGCATGTCCGCCGGCGGGCTGCAACGCAGCTTCGGCGGCGTCCACCTGTGCGGGCTCGGCGTCGATGGTCAGCAGAAAGCGCCCGCCGATCACGACATTCTGGAATTTGCGCTCGTAGGTCTCGGCGTTTTCGCCGCCGGGCTCGTAGTCGCCGCAGAGGAAGTTGCCGCACAAGGCACCTGCCTCGTCGCCCTGGTGCGACAGCGCGACGCGCTCCAGCGTGAGGCCGGTGTTGAGCACGGCTTGGCGGGCTGCCTCAGCAGCAGCATGGTCTGTGAAGATGCGGACGATGGTTGGCATGGGGTTCTCCTCGTCGTGGTGAACCCAAAGTTGACGCATCGGCCGTGCCCAGCGGCACGCCGGGCGGGTGGCTCAGAACAGCGCCATCTGCCGCATCCCAAACCCGATCGCCTCTTCCACCCGCATGCGCGCGTGCGTGAGCGACCCCTCGATGCCCGAGAGCGTGCCGGCCAGCCAGCGGTAAAGCAGCGGCGCCTGACCGCGCGGACTCAGGTGGATTTCACCGAGCTTCTTGCCGCGCTTGTCACGGTAGTAGTGGGAGCGGTAGCCGCGTTCCCAATGCGTGATCGGGCCGCGCCATCGGCGCAAGCGGCGGGGTTTGGTGGGGGACGTTTCGGCTGGTGATGCCGACGCTGGTTCCTCCCAGCCGAAAGCGGGTTTGGCAAACAGCGGCAAACCTTCCAGATCGGGGTAGAAATCCATCGTCGTATGCTCAGCTAGCCGCGCCGCCGCAGGCTTTGCAGACAAACACGGCGCGCAGCCCGCATGATACCTGGGTTTATGGCAGACAGCACGTGCAAACGGCCTAACGGCGGGCATCGGAACAACGTTGCGCACGTCGTCCGATCAGCGCTTCGGTATGATGGCCGTTCCCAGTTTCATGACACGCGGCAATCGACCGGTACCTAGCATGAAGAACGCCCTTAACACGTTGATGACACCCCGAATCGCCTGCACCCTGTTGTTGGCGGCAAGCTTCGCCACCCAGGCCCACGCCCAGGAAGGCGCATTCGCGCCGCTACTCCGCCATCTGGCCGATCGGCTGGTCACCGCTGACCAGGTTGCGCTGAGCAAATGGGACAGCGGCCAGTCGGTCTACGACCCGGCGCGCGAGGACAAGGTCATCGCCAATGCCTCGGCGCAGGCGCCCGCCTACGGCTTGGCGGCGGCAGACGTGAGCAACGTCTTCACAGACCAGATCGAGGCGAACAAGGAGGTGCAATACGCCCTGCTGAACGACTGGCGCCGGGCCGGGGCTGCGCCCACCGCGCAACGGCAGAGCCTGCCGGATGTGATCCGCCCCAAGCTGGACGGGCTACAGAAATCCATCCTGCAAGCACTGCGCGACGCTGCCCCCGCACGCGGCCAGGCGGATTGCCCGGTGCAGGTAGCAAACGACATCGGCCGTGTCGTGCATGAGAAATCGCTCGACACCCTGCATCGGATTGCACTGGACCGTGCAACGGCAAGGCTCTGCAGCCCCCGCTGATCCCATGAAAAAACGGCGCGGTCCTGAAAGGGCACGCGCCGCAGCATCCGTCACGCTTGTTAGGGAAATCAGGGCGTGGGCGTCCAGCTCGCGCCGTTGCCATCCTTGAAGCTGGCGAACACCTTGGCGGTGGTGTTGAGCCCGCTCAAATCAATGGCGCTGGTGGCATATTGGGTATCGCGACCCGACATGCTCAACGCATTGCCGGCCGCGTCCATGCTCAGCCATTCGCGCCACCCTGCGGTGGCGGTTGGTGTTCCGGGGTACGGTGCCATGGCGCCGTTGGTGTTCGGATCTTCCCAGCCGCCGCTTGCGATGTGTGTGCCCATCTTCGTGCTGATGTACGCAGCTGTGTCGCAATACAGTTGAGCATTGCCGAAACTGCCGGTGCCCGTGTATTGCTGGGTGCAGTAGCTGTTCGCGGCCTGGGTGGCACCGGTCAGGGATCGTGCGAGATAGGTGGTCCCCGCAGGCACCGTGGCATCCGCGGTCAACGCGCTGTTGAGCACCACGAAGCCCGGGTAACCCGTGGCCGCACGGGCCTGGATGATGGCGTTGGCGCTATAGCTGCCGCCCGAGCCTGCAATCGGGTCAAACGTCGTATGCAGCTCGCTCTGCTCGAACAGTGCCGCATAGGGGGAGCCCCAGATGAAATCGACGTTTCCCGCAATGTAGGACTTGTAGTACCAGACCCAGCCCTTGGTCTGGATCGTATCCTGCGCGCTCAGGAAGTTCATGAAACTTGCCACCATGCGGCTGGCGGTCAGGGTTGAGGTGTTGTAGTAAAGCGCCTCGGCCTGGTTGTTGAAGTTCGACTGTCTGACGTGCGAGTTCTGCAACGTGAAGTTGGTGAGCTTGAGCAGGTCGGAGCCCTCCACCAGAAGGACAGATCTTCCGCCTCCCAGGGCGCGCCGGGTGCCGCTGCCTTCCGTCGTGAGCGTTGTGGCCGGTGCTGTCTTGCTGCCGCCGGTGCCCGGGTTGTAAGACTCCGAGTTGTCCTGGTAGACGATGGTGCCAGCCTGGCTCTGGCCCGAGATCGTCAGGTTATTCACGTTGCGCAGGAACAGCTGCTCGTTGTAGCTGCCATCCTGGATCGTGATCGTCTTGCTGGCAGACGCGTTCGCGCTGCTGTTGCGCATGATCCAGTCGAGCGCACCCTGTACGGTGCGGAAGTCCGCCGTGCCGGTGCTGGCGACGGTCACGGCCGTCTGGGATGCCGGGGCGGCCTTGGTCGTGAAGGTCCACGCCGTAGGCGAGGTGATGCCCGCAAAGGGCGTGCCGTTCATCTTGCCGGCCAATACACCGTTGTCGACGGTGACGTAGTACTTGGTGCCGTTGCTGAGCATGTTGTCATGCAGGCGGATGGTGGCCGTATTGCCGGAAATCGTGACCGGCGTGTAGTACACATACCGCCACTGGGTCAGCCCGGTGTTGTTGCCCAGCGTGTCGATCTCGGTGTTGGCGGCCGGCATGTAGGTCTGCGTTTCGCCGCCGGCGGTGACCGGCGCTCCGCTGATATCGATCTGGTCGACCTGCACGCCCGTCGTGGCATTGAAGACCTTGACCAAGCCGGTTGCGCCCAAGGTGGGTGTGGCGTCAAAGCTGAGTTGCAGCCGTGTGTCGACATAGGCGGCGGTTTCTCCATTGGCGGGAACCAACCCGACCGCGTTCGTCGAGCCTGACGACGAACCACCGGAAGACCCCGATCCGCTGGAAGCCGCCGCGACAGTCACTGACGTACTGCAACTGCCCTGAGCCGTGCAGCCCGACACCCCTTCGCCGGACGTCGAGACAGAACTGGTGAGGCTACCGGCGACTGTGGCCGTAGCCGTCAGGGTGACGGTCGCGGCGGCTCCGGCTGCGAGCCCCGCAGGAATCGTGCACGTGAGCGTGCTGACCGCCGGGCCGCATGTTGCACCCTGCGCGTTCACCGCGATACCGCCGACGTTGCCGGGCACGGTGGCCACCAGCGAAATGGTATCCCCGGTAGCGCCGCTTCCATTGTTCACGGCGGTGATCGTCCAGATCACACGATCGCCAACGGCGGCGCTCGTCTGGCTGGCGGTCTCGGACACATTCACAGAAGCGAGGTTGGCCGTTGCAGCCGAGCCGCCGCTTCCGCCGGTGGTGCTGCTGGCAGTGTCGGTGCCACTATCTCCGCCGCAGCCCGCCAACAGCAGTGCTGGCAGGGCTGCAACCACAACTGCGTGCTGGAACATTCTTGTCATTGTTGTCTCCTCTTCTTCTTTTGGTATGAGCGTGACGCAGTTGCGCTCAGTGAATCGACATCGGCGCATTCACTGCGGGGAAGTCCACGAACGCGCTCGTGCAGTCATAGGGCGCCGGCGTTGCCGTCCGGTTATCGAAGATATGGACGTGGTTGATGTCCTGGCCCGCGAGCAGCAGGCTGGCAAACGACACCGGCCCCGAACCCATCGTCAACTCCGCATAGGACGGCACGGGATTCGTCAGCTTGGTCGTTGCCCAACCCGGCAGAGAATCAAAGACCACGTTGTCGAAGACGACGTTGTAGAGATAGTTGAACTGGCTCTGCGACTGGTAGCCGCGCAGCAACAAGGCCGCGTTGGCGCCGTCATAGACGGAGCCGGCCACATCCAGGTAGCGGAAATTGCGCACCGTGATGTCGTGAAGGTTCGGGTAGAGCGCCTTGGCCGAGCCCGAAGCGTCGCCGTAGTACGGGTCCATCACGATCGGCTGTTGCAGACGCCGTGCGCACACACCGTCAACCGTCACATTCTTGACTTCACCGCCACGGCTATCGTCGGTCTTGATGCGAAAGCCGCTGGTGGCGCCCATGTCGAAGCCGTCGATGGTCAGGTCGCGGATCGTGATGCCGTTCATGCCGCTGTCGGTTTCGCTGCCGAGCGACATGCCATGCGTGAAATAGAAGCGGTTGTGCAGGATCTGCACGTTGGAAACGGGGCCCGTGGTGCTGGCGTGCGACTTGATGGCGATGCCGTCGTCGCCATTGCTGATGTGGTTGAACGCAATGAGCACGTTCTGCGATTGGCCCGGGTCGATACCGTCTGTGTTTTTGACGGTGGCAGGCGTAAAGCAGGTGCTGGGCGTGGTGGTATTGGGCGAACCTGAGACGACCGGCATCGTGTTGGCTGCGCATTGGTAGCCTGCCACGGAGTATTCGAGCGAGGGCGTCAGGATCTTGGTGCCCCAGGCGGTCACGCCGCTGACGCCGCTCGTGACAACGTGGAACTTCGGCGCGTTCTGCAACGTAATCCGATAGAGGCTGAAGTTGCTGCCGCCATTCACCTGGATCAGGCGCGGGTTGTTCTGGCTGGCGTTGCTCATGGTTTTGGTCAGCGCGCCGACATCCCACCACGTGAGCTTGTTGGCATACAGGCCGGAGGTGAGCACCTCGCCGCCGCGGCCGTCGATCACGCCGTCGCCGACCACACCGTTGCCATTGGGCGTCGTGGTGATGAGCGCGTTGCAGCCGTTGTCGCTGCTGGCGGTTTCGCCGCAATTGTTCTTGCCGCTGATCTGGTAGTCAGACGGCTTACGCGAGGCGAACAGCGTCACCCCCGCGTCGACCCACAGCGTGACGGACCCCGTCAAGACGATCGGGCCACTGAGGAATGCGTTTTGGCCTTGGCTTCCCTTGACGAGCTTCACTGCCTGCCCGGCAGGACAACCGTTGATGGCCGCCTGAATGTTGGCGGTGTCGGGCTCAGAGTTGGCCGGCGGCGCATCCACCGACGCGTCGAGCAGCCCCTTGCTGTTCTTGGTCAAGCTCGCGCTCAAGGTCGCACACACCGTAGTGGGTAGCGACGGCTCCTTGCCCTGCACGGCTGGATCAGAAAGCGCCGTGGCCGGCCAGAGCGCAGTGGAAGTTGTCGTAGATGTACCGGTGCCGACTCCAGGGCCGGTTCCAGGGCTGGTCGCGACACCACCACCGCTGCTGGCGATGTCGCTGCTGCTGCCATCACCGCCCCCGCAGCCGGTCAACGCAAGGCTGACAGATAGGCAGATCAGGCCGATGCGGGCACGCGCTGTCCGCATCGCTCTTGAATGGGTCATCGTGTTGTTCTCCTCGTTTTCTTCGTATGGGTGTGAATTCAGCGCGCGTGCTACCCGCTCGCAGGCGGAGCAGCACGCGTTTGGCGGAGGCGGGCGCGCGTGGGAATACGAGCGCCGAATGGGCGGATCAGCACGCGCCGGTATTGCGCCGCAACGTGCGTCGTGAACGCGCGAAAAGCGTATGGGCGCGAGTTGGCGCCCACCGCCGGTGGCGGGGGTGTTCCATGCGTCTCCTCTCTGATTTTTGTATTGGCCACTACCGGAGAACTGCGTCCTTGCGAGCAGGCAGGTCCCCGGTCAGCCAGTTTCTGATATATCAAAATCTATTAATTGATATATTAGAAGTCAAGGCAGGGTTTTCCCGGCAGAGCCGTAAGGCCAGCAAGACGGGAACAAAAAAAAGCCGGCCCCAGGGGACCGGCTATGCGAGGAGAGGCAGCGCCGAGATTTACGTCAACCCAGATCCACAGGCACGAAGATCTTCGTATCGTCACGCTGTACGAGCAGGGCGACATGCTTGCCGGCGCGATCCACCAGCGTGCGCAACTCCTGCACCGACGACACCGGTGTGCCGTTCAGCGACAGGATCACGTCGCCGGGTTGGATGCCAACCTTGGCCGCCGGGCCGGTCACGTCCATCACCACCAGGCCGCCAGGCAGGCCGTTCTGGCGCTTCTCTTCCGGCTGCAGCGGTCGCACCGCCAGACCCAGGCGGCCTTGGTCCGGCGCGGCCTTTTCACTGGATGCCACCTTGGCATCCTTGGCGGCACCGACGGTCACAGTCAGTGTGGTCGGCTTGCCCTGGCGGATGATCTGCAGCGGCACGGTGGAGCCCGGCTTGATGTCGGCCACCTGCTCGGGCAGATCGCCCGACCGGTCGATCCGTGCACCGCCAATCTGCAGGATCACGTCGCCAGGTTGCAGGCCGGCCTTGGCTGCGGGGCCGCCGTCTTCCACCGAGTTGACCAATGCGCCTTCGGGCTTGGGCAGCTTGAAGGAATCGGCCAGCGACTGGTCGACCTCCTGCACCGCAATGCCCAGGCGGCCGCGCGTGACCTTGCCCGTCGACACAAGCTGCTGCTCCACCTTCATCGCCACATCAATCGGCACGGCAAACGACAAGCCCTGGTAGCCACCGGTCTGGCTGTAGATCTGCGAATTGATACCGATCACCTCGCCGCGCTGGTTGAACAGCGGGCCGCCCGAGTTGCCGGGGTTCACGGCCACATCGGTCTGGATGAACGGCACATAGGTATCGTCCGGCAGCGAGCGCGACTTGGCGCTCACGATGCCCGCCGTGACGGTGTTCTCGAAACCGTACGGCGAACCGATGGCCAGCACGGGCTCACCCACCTTGGTATTGGCTGGGCTGCCAATCTGCACGATCGGCAGGTTCTTGGCGGAGATGCGCAGCACTGCCACGTCGGATTGCTTGTCGACGCCGAGCACCTTGGCCTTGAACTCGCGGCGGTCCGTCAGCTTGACGTTGACCTCCTGCGCGCCATCCACCACGTGGGCGTTGGTCAGGATCAGGCCATCGGCCGAGACGATGAAGCCGGAGCCCAGACCGCGCACGATCTGGTCGCCGCGCTGCTGCGGCATCTGCGGCATGAACCGCTTGAAGAATTCGGAGAACGGATCATCCGGGCTCATGCCGGGCGGCAAGCCCTGCATGCTGGTGCGCTGCGCGTGCGCGGTGGTGCTGATGTTGACCACCGCCGGGCCGTAGCGATCGACGATGCCTGAGAAGTCCATTGGCGCCGCCACAGCCACCGGAGCTGCACCGGGAGCAGGCGCGGTCGTTGCCGTCGCAGTGGCCACGGGCGCCGCCACCGCACGCGAAATCATGTCTTTCTGCAGATAGGCATAGCCGCCTGCAACGGCGACCACTGCGGCCAGGCCAGCCGCACTGCGTGCCAGGGTTTGACGCGTCATTGTCGTGTCCTCTCTTGCTTAGCACGAGGGTCACGGCCTGCGGAGTCGCCTGTCGTGCCCATCGGTTGAAGGCATCGTAGGCGGGCAGACTTAAACGAGACTTAAAGGTGCAAGGCGCACGCGCACATCACACGAAACAAAATGTTTCTACGCATTGGCCTTGAATGGAAAGCGCAACACCACGCGCAAGCCGCCCCCCTCGCGCGCTTCCAGCGCCAGGGTTGCGTCGTGCGCCTGGGCGATCTCGCGCACGATGGCGAGGCCGAGGCCGCTACCGCCCGTGGGTGCCTGAGCAGGCCGATAAAAGCGATCGAGCACGCGTTCGCGTTCCTCCGCAGGGATGCCAGGGCCGTTGTCTTCCACCACCAGCTGCGCGCCACCGTCGGGCGTGTGTTCGGTTGATACATCGACGCGCGCACCGCGCGGGCAGTAGTTCAGCGCGTTGTCGACAAGGTTGACCAGCAGCACGCGCAGCGCATCAGCATTGCCGATGACCGATGCCGGCTGCGACTCCACCGCGACCCCCAAATCAATGCCCTTGTGCACTGCCGCCGGTGACAACTCGGCAACCACGTCGGCCGCCACGGCGTCCAGCGCAACGGATGCGCGTTGCGTATCGGCCGCGCCCGGCTCCTGCCGTGCAAGCGTCAGCAACTGGCCAACGAGGCGGATCATGCGTTCGACACCGCGATGCAGATCGGCATGCGCGGCGCGGCGTTCGTCTTCGTTCTCAGCGCGGTCGGCCACCTGCAACTGCAGCTTGAGGGCGGCCAGCGGCGTACGCAGCGCGTGTGCGGCATCGGCAACGAACGCGCGCTGGTGCGCAAGTGCGGTGCCGAGCCGCGCAAGCAGATCGTTCAATGCTTGTGTCAGCGGGCGGATCTCGTCAGGCAAACCCTGCGTGGGCAACGGCGACAGCGCTGCCGCATCGCGCGCCTGCACCTGCTTGGCCACCGAGCCCAGCGGCGCCAGCCCACGCCCGACCGCCAGCCACACGATCCATCCCAGCAGCGGCAGCAGGATTAGCAACGGTGCGACCGTACGCAGCGCCATGCGCGCCGCCACCTCGTGCCGCGCGCTATATGGCTGCGCGATCTGCACCACGGCGGGCCCGAACGCGACGCTGTAGATGCGCCACGGCCCCTCCGGCGTATTCGCGTCGGAAAAACCGAGCTCCGCCTGGTCCGGCAGATCGGGCCGCGCGTGCGAGAGATACAGGCTGCGGCCAGTGCCGTCCCAGATGCGGATCACGACGTCATCGTCACGCGCAATGCCGGCGAGCGCCGGCGGCGGCGGGTCGATCCACTGGCTCGGCAGCGCAGCGGCCACCTGCTGCATCTGGTAGTCGAACAGCGCGTTGGCTTCCTGGCGCGCCTGCGCGTAGATCAGACCGGTGGCGATGACGATGCCCGCCAGCAGGCCGCCGGCCAGCCACCACAGCAGGGTTTTACGGATCGATTGCATGGCTTATTGGTGCGCGTCGCCAGCGGCAGGTTCCGCAGGCGACGTCGACGCCTCACGCGGAATCACATACCCCACGCCGCGGATGTTCTGGATGAAATGGCTACCAAGCTTCTTGCGCAACGCGTGAATGTAGACCTCGACCGTGTTGCTGCCCACCTCTTCATCCCAGCCGTAGAGGTTGTCTTGCAACTGGGCGATCGACCACACCTTGCCCGGCCGCGCAAGCAGCGCATGCAGCACCGCAAACTCGCGGCCCGACAGTTTGACCGGCACACCCGCGCGCAGCACCTCGCGGGTGACGGGGTTGAGCAGCACCTCGCCGTGGCGCATGAGCGGATCGGCGCGGCCGCCTTGTCTGCGCAGCAGCGCGTGCATGCGTGCCGCCAGCTCCTGGAGGTCGAAGGGCTTGACGAGGTAATCGTCTGCGCCGGCATTGAGACCGGCCACGCGGTCGGCCACCGCATCGCGCGCGGTCAGGATCAGGATGGGGATGGCGATGCCGCGCTGGCGCAGTTCGCGCACCACATCCAGCCCGTCGCGCTTGGGCAGGCCGAGGTCGAGCAGCATGAGGTCGAACATGGTGGCGCCGGACTCTGCGCCGGCGGCGCCAGGCGCCGTGATGGCGTGCACGGCTGCCTCGCCGTCACGCACCCAATCGATGGCGAAACCGTCGTGGCGCAAACCCTTGCGCACGCTGTCGCCGATCATGTCGTCGTCTTCTACGAGCAGTACGCGCATGGCGAATCAAAAATTAGCCGGGGAGGGCTCATTGTAGAACTGCCGCGCGGGCGGCCCGCACTTTGTGCAGAGCCGCCCGCAGTTTCACCCCCCCATCAGAACCCGCCCGATTTGATCAGTTGATTCAACGCGCCGATGTTCAGGCTGCCCCAACCCGTCGGGTAATCCCAGCCTTGCGCGGCGCTGTAACCGTAGCCCTGGTAGCCGTTGTTGCCCGAGACCACGTCATACCGCAGCAGCGAAGCGTTGGCCGGAATGGCGCTGTACAGGCGCGCCGCCGGAAAGCCCAGGTTGCCGTTGGCCGCCAGCAACCGTGCCCAGAAGCCGACAAAGATGGGCGATGCCAGGCTCGTGCCGCCAATCTGCTGCAACTGCCCGTAGTTGTAGATGTAGGCGCCGGTGCTCTGTGCTGCGTCGAACGACACATCGGGCAATAGGCGCGCATTGCCGCCCTGCCAACTTGGCGCCGGCAGGATCTGGCTGATGCCGCCGCCGGTGGCCCACAGCTTGCCGTTGCCGTCCAGGCCTTCGTTCCACACGGTCTCGCTAGCGAAGCTGGAACCGCTCGTATAGAGCGTGGTGCCGCCAATGGCGAGCACGTGCGGTGACGATGCCGGCCACGACACGCTGTAGTTGCCGCCGTCCGGATAGCCGCGATTGTTGCACTCGTAGACGCCCTCGTCGCCCGAAGACACGGAGAACGTCTGCCCCTGCGCGGCGGCTGTGGTGAAGATGGCCTCTTCGGCGTCGAGCGTGCCGTCGGCGCTGGCATCGTTCTCGCACCAGCCGAGCGACACGTTGATGATCTTGGCGGTGTTGTCGGTCACTGCCTTGTTGAAAGCCTTGGTCAAGCCCGTGTTGCCCGGCGCGTTCAGGTCGGCCATGTAGAAGGCCAGCTTGCCGACCGCGCCACCAGCCGCACCTACGATGGACTGGCTGTCGAGGTTCCACTCGCCCTGGCCTTCCTGATCATCGGTGTAGTTGCCGCTGCTGCCGTTGGTCTTGATCGTGGTGGTGGACACCGCGGCGTAGCCGTTGTTGCTCGTGAACGTACGCAGGTCACGCAGCGTTTGCGATACGCCGCCGATGGTGATGACGCCCACGGTCGTGCCCGCCGCCGTCGGAACGCCGGTCGCACCGTACAGCGCTGGGAATTCCTTCGGGTAATGGCCCGTGGCTGTGCCCGCAGCCAGTGTACGCGCTTCCGCCACATCCCCCACACGCAGCAGCGGACGCGCGCGCGCCACGTTCTGCAGGCCCAGCACCGAGCCAACGATGCCGCCCAGCGCGCGCGGCACCTGGGCCTTGCTGCTGTTCGCAAACCCGCTGCGGCCGGCAAGCTGGTAATGCACCAGCGGCGTGTTGAACGCCGCCTTGACCGTGCCGGCCGTACCGCGCGCCGACACCAACAGCCGGTTGGGCGCAACGTCGATATCGATAAAGCCGTTCTGCCGCAGATAGCGCACCACGGCATCCACCTGTGCCTGCGTGGGCGCGTGGTTGGCCAGGAACTGCTCGCTGGTCAGGTACTTGCGGTAGTGTGAGCTGCGCGGGTCGTTGACGCCGTGCGCGAGCGCCTTAAGGCTGGCCTCATTGCGCAGCTTGAGACTGATCAGTACATCAGTGGTCTGGCCGGGCGCGACCTCGTTGGCGGCGCCGCGCGTCATGAGTTGCGGGCCGGTGACGAAGGCCTTGGTGTGGGTGTCGACCCAGTCGGTGGCGGCATGCAGCGGCCCGGCCGCGAGCACCAGCGGCCATGCACAAGCCAGTTGACGGCACAAAGTAGAAAGTTGCTGCGTGGGGAGAGCAGTACGGAGCATCGGATGTCCTTTTGAGGAGTACGACGTTGCAGGACCACGCCGCTTGTGACGACGTGGGCGTCGTTCACCGTATCCAACGCGTTGCCCTCGCAACAGTGCGAAAACAGTCAGTTGCATCCGGAGCGCGCTGCATCTAGCAACCCCTCGCCGGGCGGTTGCGCAAGGCAGCGCTTGCCTTTATCGTGATGCGATCCGCGATTCGAACCCGCGCCCAGATGAGCGCCCAGCAAACCACTTCCCCCGCCACCCCTGATTCACCGACCGACCTGCGCGAGCGCATTCGCACGGCGCGCCCGTCGCTCTCGCCGGCCGAACGCCAGGTGGCGGACTGGGTGTTGCGCCAGCCCGGCACAGTGCTCAGCCTGCCGGTGGCGGCCATCGCGCGTGAGGCCGGTGTCAGCCAGCCGACCGTGATCCGCTTCTGCCGCTCGATGGGCTGCCATGGCCTGTCGGATTTCAAGCTGCGGCTGGCGCAAGGCAACGTGGCCCGCGATACCGCGCCGGCGCGCATCGCGTCCCCCTCGGGCATGCGCGTCCTGCAGAACGCCATCGATTCGCTCACCACGCTGCAGGACCGCTTCGACCCGGGCACGCTCGATGCAGCGGTGGCGCTGGTCGACAACGCCCACCGCATCGATCTTTACGGCTTCGGCAGCTCGGGCGTGGTGGCGCTCGATACACAGACGAAATTCTTCCGCTACGGCATTCCTGCGAATGCGTATAGCGATCCGTATCTCGTGTCGATGTCGCTGAACGTGCTGCAGGCAGGCGACGTGGTGATCGCCATTTCCAAATCGGGTGCGCTGCCCGAACTGCAGACAGCGGTGGAGCGTGTGCGCGAACTGGGCGTGCGCGTGATTGCCGTGACAGCGCCCGGCAGCCCGCTCGCAGCACTCGCCGATGTCGTGCTGCCCGCTGGCGTTGACGATACCGTGGCCGACCGTTCGATGGTCGCGCGCATCTTGCACCTGGCGCTGCTCGATGCGCTGGTGCTGGAAGTGGCGCTGCGCAAGGGCAGCGCACTCCATCACGCCGATCAACCTGAGTAACGCGAAAGCTGCGTCAGTGTCCCTGGGCCACCGCGTGGTCCATGGCAGCGCAAAGGCCGATCAGCCCCGGGTACGGAGAATGAATCACATACACCGGCATCGACGCCACATAGGTCGAGAAGCGGCCCTTGTCTTCAAAGCGGCGCCGGAACGGTGAGTTGGCAAACGCCGGCCCCAGACGCGGGACGATGCCCCCGCCGATGTACACGCCGCCGCGCGCACCCAGCGTGACCGCCAGGTTGGCCGCGATGGTGCCGAGAAACGCGCAGAACGTATCGACGGCATAGCGGCAGCGCGCATGGTCGCCGGCGGCGTCTTCCATCTCGCCAAGTGCGATGGCGGTGATGTCGGCCGCGCGGCGCAGGGTGGGGCCTTGCTGCCAGAGGTCGAAGCACGCACCCAGCGCCTCGTAGATCAGCTCCAGGCCCATGCCGGAGATCAGCCGCTCGGCCGACACATGGCCGAAGCGCTCGCGCGCGAAGCGCCAGATGACGGCTTCCTCGTCGTTCATCGGCGGGAAGGCGACATGGCCGCCCTCGCCGGCCACGGCGATGTAGCGGCCCTCCTGCGTCGGCAGCAGCGATGCAACGCCCAGGCCCGTGCCGGCACCGAGCAGCGCCCGCGGTGCATCGGCCAGGCTGGCACCGCCGCCCACCTGTTCCAGCTCATCTGCGGGCAGATAGGGCAATGCGTGCGCCAGCGCGGCAAAGTCATTGAGCACGACAAAGGTGTCGAAGCCCAGCGACTGGCGCATTGCCTCGATCGAGAACGCCCAATCGCGGTTGGTCATGCGAATCTGGTCGCCCAGCACCGGATTGGCGATGCCGATGGCCGCATGGCGCACGCCAGCGGTTGCGATTTCCGGCGGCAACGATGCCAGGTACGCGCGCATGGCCGCTTCGAGCGAAGGGTAGTCATCGCCGGCCAGCACACCGATGTGGGCCAGGCGCATCGGCGCCATCTCCAGCGCAAAGCGCACGTTGGTGCCGCCAACGTCGGCCACCAGCCGCGGGTAGGCCAGCATATCGGCCAATTGGTCGGCCCCAGTGCCCGCGTTCACCTCATGTAGTCCAATAGACATCGAGCGGTACCTCCCGCTGATGAATGACGTAGCTCACCGGCAGCGCACGCTGTGCCGCGCCTCGCGCGGCATCGTCGAACACACCGCGCTTGACCGGCCCGGAGATCGAAAGGAACAACCGCCGCGCCGCACACAGCGCAGACAGATTCAGGCTGATACGCCGATGCGGCGCTGTGCCCGGACGCACCGGCAGATAGGCCGGCGCCTGCGTGCGATCGAGGCCCTCGTTCAATTCGGGCGCGTCGGGAAACAACGATGCGGTATGCCCGTCGTCGCCCATGCCGAGAATCACTACGTCGGGTTGCTGAAACGGATCATTGGCAGTCGCCACGCATGCATCCACGTCAACCGATTCACCATGCACGTGCGGTGGCAACACCAGCGGAAAAAAGCGCGCCGCAGCCGCGGCATCCTGCAACAGGTGCTCGCGGACGAGGCGCGCGTTGCTGTCGGCGTGCTCGGGCGGCACGGCACGCTCGTCGACCAGCGTGATCGACACATCAGCCCAGCGCAGCGGCAACACGCGCAGCGCGGAAAACAGCGCGATGGGCGAACGCCCGCCCGACACGGCAAGGCACACGCTGCCCTGCTCGGCAATCACATGCGTGAGCGTGCTCGCAATGGACTGGGCCAACGCCTGGACCTGCGCGGTGGCGTCCGGAACTGCGTGCCAGCGCATCGCCATTACATCTCCTCGTGCCAGGCAGCGTTGTCGCGCGAGAGCAGCGCGCTCGATGCCGCCGGGCCCCAGCTACCCGCGGTGTAGCCCTTGGGCGGAATGCGTGCTTCGTTCCACGCTTCAATGATCGGCTCGACCCAGCGCCAGGCTTCGGCCTGTTCATCGCGGCGCACGAACAGGCCCAGCTTGCCATTGACGGCGTCCATCAGCAAACGCTCATAGGCGCCGGCATGGCGCACGCCGCCGTGGTCGGTAAAGTCCAGGTCCAGCGTGGACGGCTGCAGGCCGAGCGCCGCGCCCGGCGTCTTGGTCAGGAACTGCAGGCGGATGCTCTCTTCCGGCTGCAGGCGGATGACGAGACGGTTTTCCGGGAACTGGATCAGCGGCTTGGGAAACAGCGCGTGCGGCACATCGTGAAAGCGCACCACGATCTCCGCCAGGCGCTGCGGCATGCGCTTGCCGGTGCGCAGGTAGAACGGCACGCCAGCCCAGCGCCAGTTGGCAATCTCGGCCTTGATCGAGACGAACGTTTCGGTACGGCTGTCCGGCGGAATACCCTGCTCATGCAGATAGCCCTGCACCGGCTGCCCCGCAATGGCGCCTTCGAGATACTGGCCGCGCACGGTCTTCTCGGGCACCTCTTGCAGCGGGATCGGCTTGAGCGCCTTGAGAATCTTCAGCTTCTCGTCACGGATGGCGTCTTGCGACAGGCTCGACGGCGGCTCCATGGCGACGATACACAGCAGTTGCAGCAGGTGGTTCTGCACCATGTCGCGCAGCGCGCCGACACCGTCGTAGAAATCGCCGCGCTTTTCCACGCCAAGCTGCTCGGCAATGGTGATCTGCACGTCCTTGATCCACTCGCGGCGCCACAGCGGCTCGAACAGCGCGTTGCCGAAGCGGATCGCCATCAGGTTCTGGACGGATTCTTTCCCGAGGTAGTGGTCGATCCGGTAGATCTGGTCTTCGGCAAAGAACTCGGCCACGGCGGAGTTGATGCGCTCGTTCGACGCGAGATCGGTGCCCAGCGGCTTTTCCAGCACCAGCCGCACATTCGGCGTATTCAGCCCGACACGGGCGAGCTGCTTGCAGATATCGATGAAGAAGCCAGGCGCCGTGGCCAGATAGCACACGGTCACTGGCGCGCGGTCCTCGCCCAGCGCGGCGGCCAGTCCATCGAACTGTTCGGGTTTGCGGGCGTCGACCTGCTGGTAGACGATGCGCTCGGCAAACGAGGCCCAGGCGTCGTCGGAAACGGGCGCGCCGGAATACAGGCGCATGGTCGGGCGCGTTTCACGCTCCAGCAGGGCAAGGTAGCCGGCTGTCTCCAGCGGCTGCGTGCCGATGGCGAAGATCCGCCCGCGCGGGTGCAGTTCGCCGCCCTGATGCGCATCGAACAAGGCCGGAATCAGCTTGCGGCGGGCAAGATCGCCCGTACCGCCGAACAACACCATGTCGAATGCGGGCACCGACATCGTCATCTCCTGTGTGTGAGCCATCGATTAGGCTAGCCTAGCTGACTAGCAAGACAACACGCGTTTTAAGCTCATTTTGTAGTATTACTACATCACGAGCAAGACGTTCGTGAAACTGCCCGGGCAAGCGTTTCCGGCGAGACTTTTGCCACAGGGCACGGGCTCTGGCGCGTCTTCTGGCACGCAATTCGCGTGCTCGACCGTGTTATCGGCGCTGCGTCGGATGCGATACCTGTGGAAAACCCTGCACCACATCCGGCGCATTTGTAGGAAAATTACAGCATTCCGTCCTGCCCGGACCTACCCCCCAGGAGAACCCGCATGGCCCTGCACCGCACTTTGGCCGCCGTCACCCAGCGCATCATCGACCGCAGCCGCGGCCCCCGTCAGGCCTATCTGGACGTCACCCGCAAGAACGCCGGCCGCAAGGTCGAGCGTACGCTGCTTTCGTGTACGAACCTCGCCCACGGTTTTGCGGCCATGCCGGGCGAAGCGAAGATCCGCCTGAAAGCGCTGGAACGGCCGAACCTCGGCATTGTCTCGGCGTACAACGACATGCTCTCTGCGCATCAGCCGCTGGAGGCGTTTCCCGCATGGCTCAAGCAGGCCGCGCTGGATGCCGGCGGCACCGCACAGTTTGCCGGCGGCGTGCCGGCCATGTGCGATGGCGTCACGCAGGGGCAGGATGGGATGGAGCTGTCGCTGTTCTCGCGCGACACGATTGCCTTGTCGACGGCCGTGGCGTTGTCGCACCAGATGTTCGACGCGGCGCTGTACCTGGGCGTGTGCGACAAGATCGTGCCGGGGCTGGTGATCGGTGCGTTGTCGTTCGGCCACCTGCCCGCCGTGTTCGTGCCGGCCGGCCCGATGACCACCGGCATCAGCAATGATGAAAAAGCCCGCACGCGGCAGCTTTACGCCGAGGGCAAGCTCTCGCGCGCCGACCTGCTGGAAGCCGAATCCAAGTCGTACCACGGCGCCGGCACCTGCACGTTCTACGGCACGGCCAACTCCAACCAGATGCTGATGGAGGTGATGGGCCTGCACCTGCCGGGCACCGCCTTCATCAACCCAAACACGCCGCTGCGCGAGGCGCTCACGCGTGAATCGGCGCGCCAGGCGCTCAAGCTCGTCTTCAGCGGCGACCAGTACACCCCCATTGCCGACGTGCTGAATGAGCGCGCCTTCGTCAACGGCATCGTCGGCCTGCTGGCCACGGGCGGCTCGACCAACCACACGCTGCACCTGATTGCGATGGCGCGCGCGGCCGGCATCCTGCTCACGTGGGATGACTTCAACGATCTGTCGGGCGTGATTCCGCTGCTGGCGCGTGTCTACCCGAACGGCAAGGCCGACGTGAACGAATTCCAGGCGGCGGGTGGCCTCTCCATCGTGATTCGCGAGCTGATCGATGCGGGCCTCCTGCACGACGACGTGACGACGATCATGGGCAAGGGCCTGCGCCGTCATTCGCAAGAGCCCTTCCTGGACGGAGACAAACTCGTGTGGCGCGATGGTGCCGCGGCCTCGCTCGATACCAACATCGTGCGCGGCGTGGCCGAGCCGTTCTCGCCGGACGGTGGCCTGCGCGTGCTGGACGGCAACATCGGGCGCTCGGTCATCAAGGTGTCGGCGGTCAAGCCGGAGCATCGCTTTGTGGAAGCGCCGGCGCGCGTGTTCCTTGCTCAGGACGATCTGATCAATGCATTCAAGGCCGGCGAACTGGAGCGCGATTTCGTGGCCGTGCTGCCGTATCAGGGCCCGGCCGCCAACGGCATGCCCGAGCTGCACAAGCTCACGCCCACGCTGTCGGTGCTGCAGGAGCGCGGCTTCAAGGTCGCGCTGGTGACGGACGGCCGCATGTCAGGCGCGTCAGGCAAGGTGCCGGCCGCCATTCACATCACGCCGGAAGCGCTCAACGGCGGGCCGCTGGCGCGCGTGCGCGATGGCGACATCGTCGTGCTGGATGCCGAAGCGGGCACGCTCTCGGTGCGCGTGTCGGAAGATGAGTGGAATGCGCGCCAGGTCAGCACGCCCGATCTGTCGCATTACCACGCAGGCGTGGGGCGAGACCTCTTCTCGGGTTTCCGCCGCAATGTGTCCGCGGCGGAAGAAGGCGCCTGCACGTTGTTCGTATCGGCGGGCGCATAAGCTGAAGGCAAACTGACCGGCCCAGAGGTCGATACCGGGGCCGGTTGCTTCTACAGCATCGACTTGTCGATCGAGATACCCAGCTCACCCGCCATCTGTTCGACGAGCGCCTGAAGCCTGGCCACCTTGTCGGCCAACTGCTTCTGCTCCGCCTTCAGCGCTTCAAACTCAGACGGTGCGATGGACTCGTCAACGCCGTCGCCCTGACGGATGTCGGCTTGCGCAACTTCACCGCAGAGCAGGTGCATCCAACGGCTTTCACGCTCCCCCGGCATACGTTGCAGTTTGACGACATAGGGTGGATCGTTCTCGGCCAGTTCATCCAGAAACGCTTCAACGGATGAAATATCGGCAAAGGCGTGGAACCGCGCGGCGTTCAGTCGCAGCTCGGCTGCGGTCTGCGGACCGCGCAGCAGCAGCACGGTAAGCAACGCGATGGATTGGCTCGGCACACCGAGCACGCGGTTCATGTTGTGCTCGAACCGCGGCACGCGGCTGCTGCTGCCCTCCATGATCAGGCTCATCGATTTCAGCCCGTCGATGGCCGTGAGGATCTCGGCTTCGGTGACGGACATGACCGGCGCACGCGCGGTTTTCTGATTGCAGCCGGCCGCCAGCGCATTGAGCGTCAGCGGATAAGTGTCGGGTACCGTGTGCTGCTTTTCGACCAGAACGCCGAGCACGCGTCCTTCAAGTGCGGTGAGGGTACGGATGGCACGACGCTGCACAGCGTCGGGATTGATATTCATGATGGGGCGGCGACGGATACGCTGGTTGGGGCAAATCGAATCCCAACATCATATCCGGCACCCGCAGGCAGGAGGCCCTGCCTGCGCAACGACAGCGAAACTCAGCCCTTGGCCGGGCCGCGCACCAGCAACACAGGCGTGGTCGCCTGGCGGATGAACTTCTCGGCCACGCTGCCCAGCATCGCATGCGCCAGCCCACGGCGGCCGTGCGTGCCGATCACGACCACATCGGCGCCACTGCGCACCGCTTCGCCCTGCAGAGCGGCGGCCACATCCTCACCCACGTTCTGCGTTTCCACCAGCACCGTTTCCTGCTGCAAACCGGCAGAGGTGAGCGTTGCGGCGGTGTCGGCCAGCAGCGCGGTGCCGGCCTGGATGAACGACTTGCGCAGCTCGGTCGGGTCGTAATAGCCAACGTCGAACAACATGGCGGGGCTGTCGACGATATAGACGGCACGGACGGTGCTTTGGAATGCCTTGGCCAGGCGCACGGCCTCGGCCAGGGCCAGCTTGCTGGTTTCGCTGCCATCAATGGCGACCAGGATCTTCTTGTACATGGTTCAAGCCTCGCAGGGGAGTGGTTGTCGGAATACTGTGCTGACTGTGCTGGGGCAGCGTTTTGGCCACCCACACGCTATTCTGTGACATCGAACGCCCTTTTGCGTTGCGCCAAATCAGATGGCCGCGACCATGCGACGCAACAATGCACCGTCATCCGCCCGCTCCTACGCCCGAGTTGATTGCTGCTTACCGCAGCGCGCGGTATCGCGTCAGCGCACCGCAAGGCGACGTGCTGCTGCGCGTCGATGCCATCAACCCATGTGTGGCGGCATTGCTCGCGCAAGCCGATTCACCGTGGGCCGTCTTCGTGACGGCGCATCAGCCTTTCTCCCGCGCGGTGTCTGCCGATGAAAACGCTGCGCGGCAGGCCGAGCTGCTGGCCTGGGCCATCGCGCGCGGCATGCCCTGGCTCTCTGGCGAAGGCGGCCCGCCGGAAGATGCCCCGGCGAACACGTGGTCGCCCGAGCCGAGCCTGCTCCTGTTCATCGAAGACCCGGCCATCGCCGACACCCTGATGCTCACGTTCGAGCAGAACGCCGTAGTGCTGTGCGATGCGCACGGATTTTGTACCTTGCGTTGGCACCCGTATCTGCCAGACTGATTTTGCACAAGGCACTTGGCGCACAGCGCTTTGCAGCACCGTAAGTGGCGCTTCCGATTCCTAAGTGCTTGCGTAGATACATCAGCAGGAGGTTCGTATGGAACTGCACATGCAATCGCATCATTGGGAGCGCCGCATGCCCGACTGGCTCGCCGCCAGCGTGGCCGGCCTCGTGGGCGGCGCACTGGTCATCGTGCTCGAATTCTTCTGGTCGACCATGGTGCTCAATGAAAGCCCATGGCGCCCGACCCACAAGATCGCCGCTATGGTCATGGGCCGGGGCGCACTGGAAGAGATGTCGTTGTTCAGCTACAGCATCGTGGCGACGGCTCTCGTGCTGCACTTCGTGCTGGGCGCCAGCATGGGGATGATCCTTGGCGCCATCATCGCGCCGTTCCACTTCGATTCGAGTCCGGGCATGCTCGCGGCCGTCGGCGTGGCCTTCGGGATCGTGGCGTACGTGGTGAACTTCTACGGCATGACGGCCGTGTTTCCGTGGTTTGTGTCGGAGCGCGGCTCGGGGCCGCTACTGGCGAACCTGCTGTTTGGGGTGGCGGCGGCCATCACCTACGGCATGCTGGAACGGCGCGTGCGGGAACCAATGCACTGACACGACCCTTTTTCCTGCGGCGCCGCAAGCTGAGCGGCGCTATCAGGAGGCGGCCGCCTCTGGCAACACATGCCGGAGGCGGCCGTTTTGCATTGCGGCGCAGCACGCAGATGCCGCATTGGCGCGATCCGTACGCGGGGTGCGCCTCGTCCTTACGTTGCCTTGCACGATCCGAGTGCGCGACCTAGCCTGTCTTTAGCGTGTTGAGGAAGTCCCTCGCCGGAGGTGCCCATGGCCCTTGCGATTGCGCTCGTGCTGATCGTCGTGCTGGCGGTGGGGTTTCACTTTGCCAGCCCGTGGTGGATCACCCCGATCGCCTCCAACTGGGTGCGCATGGACGACACGCTGACGATCACCATCGTCATCACCGGCGTGCTGTTTGTCGCCATCAACCTCTTCGTCGTCGCGGCGCTCCTGCGCTATCGCCATCGCGATGGCCAACCCAACCAACGCGCCGCCTACGAGCCGCACAACACACGACTGGAATGGTGGCTGATCGGCGTCACCAGCGTGGGTGTGGCCGCGCTGCTCGCGCCCGGCCTGTTCGTCTATGCCGATTACGTACGCCCACCAGCGAACGCCCTGCAGATGGAAGTGCTCGGCCAGCAGTGGCAATGGCGCTTCCGCTTTGCCGGCCCCGGCGGCAAGCTCGGCACGACCGACGTGCGCTACATCAGCAACAACAACCCGTTCGGCATGAACCCGGCTGACCCGAACGGACGCGACAACTACCTGATCGAAACGCCCGAGCTGCACCTGCCGATCAACCGCCCGATCCAGGTGCTGGCGCGCTCGCGCGATGTGCTGCACGACTTTTATGTGCCGCCGTTCCGCGCACGCATGAACATGGTGCCGGGCATGGTCACCACGTTCTGGTTCACGCCCACCAAGGCCGGCCGCTACGACATCCTGTGCGCGCAGCTCTGCGGTATCGGGCACTCCAACATGCGCGGTGTGGTGGTCGTGGAAGACGAGGCATCGTTTGCACGCTGGCTCGCACAGCAGACCACCTTTGAGCAGAGCCAGAAGGCGAAGGTGCAGGCCGCGTCCGGCGCTGCGGGCGGCGGTGCACAGGCATTGGCCGAGCAAGGCCACACGCTCGCCCAGGCCAAGGGCTGCGTCGCCTGCCACTCGGTGAATGGCAGCCCCGGCGTCGGCCCGACATGGAAGGGCTTGTACGGCTCCACACAGACCATGGCCGACGGCTCGACCGCAGTGGCCGATGAAGCCTATCTGCGCGCCTTCATCCGCGATCCGAAAGCGCGTGTGGTCAAAGGCTTCGCGCCCATCATGCCGAACTTCGACCTGAGCGAGCAGGAACTCGCAGCGCTGGTGGCGTACATCAAGGCGCAAGGTGGCGACGCAGCGGCGACCGCTGCAAAACCGTAGCGAGGAGAAACCATGTCCTACGCACAGACCGACCCCCACGGCCAGGGCCACGCACCGCAAAGCTTCTGGACACGCTACGTCTGGAGCCAGGACCACAAGGTCATCGCGGTGCAGTATTCGCTCACGGCCATCGCCATCGGGCTGGTGGGGCTCGTGCTGTCGAACCTGATGCGGCTGCAGCTGGGCTTTCCGGGCAAGTTCGCCTTTATCGACGCCAACCACTACTACCAGTTCGTCACCATGCACGGAATGATCATGGTGATCTACCTGCTCACGGCGCTGTTCCTCGGTGGCTTCGGCAACTACCTGATCCCGCTGATGCTGGGCGCGCGCGACATGGTGTTTCCGTTTCTGAACATGCTCAGCTACTGGGTGTATCTGCTGGCCGTGCTGGTGCTGGTGGCGAGCTTTTTCGTACCGGGCGGGCCCACCGGTGCGGGCTGGACCCTGTATCCGCCGCAGGCGATCCTGCCCGGCACGCCGGGCACCGAATGGGGCATCGTGCTGATGCTGGTGTCGCTTGGGATCTTTATCGTGGCGGCAACGATGGGCGGCCTGAACTACGTGACCACCACGCTGCAGGCGCGCACGCGCGGTATGACGCTCATGCGCATGCCGCTCACGGTGTGGGGCATCTTCATCGCGACCATCCTGGCGTTGCTGGCGTTTCCGGCGCTGTTCGTGTCGGCCATCATGATGTTGCTCGACAAGACGCTGGGCACCAGCTTCTTCGTGCCGGCGGTGGTATCGATGGGGCAGCAGCTCAAGCACAGCGGCGGCAGCCCGCTGCTGTTCCAGCACCTGTTCTGGTTCTTCGGGCACCCCGAGGTGTACATCGTGGCGCTGCCCGCCTTCGGCATCGTGTCGGACCTCATCAGCACGCACGCGCGCAAGAACATCTTCGGCTACAAGATGATGGTATGGGCCATCGTCATCATCGGAGCCTTGAGCTTCGTCGTCTGGGCGCATCACATGTTCGTGTCAGGCATGAACCCGTACTTCGGGTTCTTCTTTGCCACCACCACGCTCATCATCGCCATCCCGACCGCGCTCAAGGTCTACAACTGGGTGCTCACGCTGTGGCGTGGCGACATCCACCTGACCGTGCCCATGCTGTTTGCCATCGGCTTCATCAGCACGTTCCTGATTGGCGGGTTGACGGGGCTGTTCCTGGGCAACGTGAGCGTGGACATTCCGCTGTCCAACACGTACTTCGTGGTGGCGCACTTCCACATGGTGATGGGCGTGTCGCCGATCCTGGTCGTGTTCGGCGGGCTCTACCACTGGTATCCCAAGGTAACGGGCCGCATGCTGAACGACACGCTGGGCCGCGCGCATTTCTGGATCACCTTCATCGGCACGTACCTGATCTACTTCCCGATGCACTACCTGGGTGTGCTGGGCATGCCACGGCGGTACTACGCGTATGAGGGCTACAGCTTCATCCCGCCCTCGGCGCAGACGCTGAATACGTTCATCACCGTCATCGCCATCATCGTGGGCGTGGCGCAGTTGCTGTTCCTCTTCAACCTGGCATGGAGCCTCGTGCGCGGCAGGAAGGCCGAGGCCAACCCGTGGCGGGCAACGACGCTCGAATGGCAGACGCCGCAGACTCCGCCCGTGCACGGCAATTGGGGGCCCGCGCTGCCGGTGGTCTACCGCTGGGCATACGAGTACAGCCCGCCCGACCGTGTGGATGACTTCGTGCCCCAGAACGAACCGCCCACCGGTGCACCCGACCTGGGAACGGAATCCGGAACCGACATCCTTCACGCCGGCGGGGTGCGCACATGACGACCCTGCCCCGCCACTTTGTTCCCGATGCTTCGCCTGTATTGCCACCCGCGGGGCGCATTGGCCTGCGCGTCTTCATGGCCGTGGTGACGGCGCTGTTCTCGCTGCTGATCCTGGCCTATGCCATGCGCATGCGCGAGCCGGATTGGATGCCCGTTCCGCACCCCGTGCTGCTGTGGTGGAACACCGGCGTGCTGGCGCTGGCGAGCATGGCCATGGAACTGGCACGGCGCGCGCAGGCACGCCGCACGATCTGGCTGCTGGCGGGTGGCGTGCTTGCCGCGCTGTTCGTCTTCGGCCAATGGGCAGCGTGGCAGCAACTGTCCGCCACCGGGCAAGGCGTGGCAGTCAACCCATCCAACAGTTTTCTGTATGTGTTCACCGGCCTGCATGCAGCGCATGTCATCGGTGGCCTTGTCGTCTGGGCGGTGACGGTCGCGCGGCTGCGCAAGAACGCTGATCGCACCCAACGTGCCGTTGCCCTCTGCGCGACGTACTGGCACTTCCTGCTGGCCGTGTGGCTCGTGCTGCTGGCCGCAATGTGGTGGATCACGCCCGCATTCGTCAGCGCCATCTGCGGGCCGTTGTACGGAGCCACGCCATGAGCAACCCCACGCTTCCTACCGACTCGGCCAACGCCTTGCCCGAGGGCTGGCCCGGCATCGTCAACGACTGGTCGGGCGACCGCGAAACCTTCAAGGTGCCGTGGGGCAAGGCCATGATGTGGATCTTCCTGCTGTCGGACACCTTCGTCTTCAGCAGTTTCCTGATCGGCTACATGACGGTGCGCATGTCGACCACGGTGCCGTGGCCCGACACGGCCGAAGTGTTCGGCATGAAGATCGGCGGCGTGGAGGTGCCGTTGCTGCTGATCGCCATCATGACCTTCGTGCTCATCAGCAGTAGCGGCACCATGGCCATGGCCGTCAACTTCGGTTATCGGCGCAATGCAAAGCGTGCCGCCGCACTCATGCTGGCCACGGCATTGCTGGGGGTCTGCTTCGTCAGTTTGCAGGCGTTCGAGTGGACCAAGCTGATCGTGCTCGAAGGCGTGCGCCCCTGGGGCAACCCCCTGGGTGCAGCGCAGTTTGGCGCGTGCTTCTTCATGATCACCGGGTTCCACGGCTTTCACGTGACCTGCGGCGTGATCTACCTGCTGCTGGTCGCACGCAAGATCCGACAACCGGGCTTTGCCGAGCACGGCAACTTCCAGATCGTGGAGATCGCGGGCCTGTACTGGCACTTCGTCGATCTCGTCTGGGTGTTCATCTTCGCGTTGTTCTACCTGTGGTGAGGCAGCCATGAACCACACCGACCCATCCTCCACGCCAGCAGTGCCCGACACCCACGGCCAGCAGCACAGCATCAGCGTCTACCTGAAAATCTGGGGCCTGCTGTTCGTGCTCAGCACGCTGTCGTACCTGGTCGATTACTTTCGCGTGGAAGGCCTCACACGCTGGGTGCTGATCGTCGTTCTGATGATCGCCAAGGCGGGGCTGATCGTCTCTGTGTTCATGCACATGATGTGGGAGCGGCTGGCACTGGTGTACGCCATTCTCATGCCGCCGCTCGCGTTGCTGGTGCTGATGGTTCTGATGGCGGCGGAGGCGCATCACACGTTCGGGATGCGCATGTTGTTCTTCCACTGAGCTGCCTCTCGGCTGTCGCTTGACTTGCCGGCCCAGGCCGGCCCCACCTACCTTTTCCGTCCAGTATCAATCTGGTGAATGTCGCGCATTCACCAGCCGACTGGCGTGCCTCCTCGGTGCCCGCTACCTTCAGCGCACACCTACAAAAAACTGAGGAGACACCATGCTGCCCCACCCTACAACCATCGACGTGCGAGCGTGGCTCGACGGCCAACGCTTTTCCGCGTTCCAATGGCGCGTCGTTGCGCTGTGCTTCTTCATCGTCGCCATTGACGGCTTCGACACCGCCTGCGTCGGCTTCATCGCGCCGGCGCTCGTGCAGGACTGGCACGTCACCCCCGGCGTGTTGGGCACCGTGTTCAGTGCCGGCCTGGCGGGGCTGATGGTTGGGGCGCTTGCCTTTGGCCCACTGGCCGACCGCATCGGGCGCAAACGCACGCTGCTGCTCACGGTGGCGGCGTTTGGCGTTGCCACCGTGGCATCGGCGTTTGCGCCGAACGTCAGCGCGCTGATCGCGTTGCGGTTCCTGACGGGCCTTGGCCTGGGCGGCGCCATGCCCAACGCCATCGCCCTCACGTCCGAATACTGCCCGGAGCGCCGACGGTCCTTCCTCACCACGGTCATGTTCTGCGGCTTTACATTGGGCTCGGGCTTTGGCGGCATCGTCGCGGCGCAACTGGTGCCCGATTTCGGCTGGCGCAGCGTGCTGCTGTTTGGCGGCGTCGTGCCACTGGTGCTGGTGCCATTGATGGCCTTTGCGCTGCCGGAATCGGTGCGCTACTTGGTGTCCAGTGGTGCAGACAACACCACGGTCGGCAAGCTGCTCAACCGCATTGCGCCATTGGCCGTCACGCCCGACACGCGCTTCGCGCTGCATGAAGCCAAGGCGCCGGGGTCGCCGGTGCGGCAGCTCTTCCTGCCGGCTTTCCGCACGGGCACGCTGCTGCTGTGGACGGTGTTCTTTATGAGCCTGCTGATCGTCTATCTGCTGACGAACTGGCTGCCGACGCTCGTTCACGCGGGTGGCGTGTCGCTCGCGCTGGCGTCGCGCATTGCGGTGATGTACCAGGTGGGCGGCACCATTGGCGCGCTCATCATCGGACGGTTGATGGATCGGTACCCCGCGACGATCGTGCTGTGCGGCACCTACGGCCTGGGTGCCATATTCCTCGCCCTGACAGGCGTGACGCAAGGCACGATGCTCGCCTTTGCCGTCACGGGTGTGGGCTTCTGCATCAGCGGCTCGCAAATCGGCGCGAACGCATTCGCGGCCCAGTTCTACCCCACCGCCAACCGTGTGACAGGGATCAGTTGGGCACTGGGCGTAGGCCGTCTCGGTTCGGTGTGCGGTGCACTGGTGGGCGGCGTATTGCTGACGGCAAACATCGGGTTCCAGCTGCTGTTCCTGATCGTGGCGGTGCCGGCAGCAATTGCGGCGGTGGCCATCTTCCTATGCGGCAGCCAGGCAAAACGTACCGGCGCCGGGCAGGCATTGCCCATTGCCCCGGAAGGCACGTAAGCATTCGGCCTGTTGCGGGCGGATTACGGACCTCAAACAGTGGAGTGTCACTGTTTGAGGTCGAAAATTTCGACCTCAGAGCGCGGCGTTCGACAGTCCGAGAGCCGAACGCCAGCCCCAACCCGCCGAGCGCGACGGTCCGAGGGCGGATTGCGAGCCTCGGATCACGGAAGGGTCGAATGTTTCAGGGCGGAGCACGAGCCTCCAACAGTCGCGTTCGAGCCTTCGAGGCTGAAACGTCAGCCTCCGAACGCGGCAGCCGAGTGTTCGAGAGTGAGACACGCCACCCAGACGGTGGAGCTTGTCCATCAGAGCGCCATCGTCGAGCGATCGAGCCTGACGCTCGACCCTCGGAAGTTGGAGCATCAGTGTTCGAGCCTCAGTCCTGACGATCCCCAGTTGGAATTCGAATGTTCGACGGTGGAGCGATGCTCCAGAACTCGCAGGCAACGAGGCGGCACACCCTTGTGTCCTGCCTAGATAGCAAACATCTCGAACAGCAACTGCCGCAGCCATTGGTTGGCCGGCTCGCGGTGATTGCGCCCATGCCACAGCACATTGATGGTGATATCCGGAATCTTGGCCGGGCAAGGCGCCGTGGCAAGGTCAAACGGTTTGAGCGTGCGCGTGGCATAGGCCTCAGGCACCACCGCAATCATGTCTGTCGACTGCAGGATGTGCCCCAGCGCCACGAAGTGCGGCACACGCAGGCTCACCCGCCGCGACATCCCTGCCCGCAGGATGGTTGAATCCACCATGCCGTGGCCCGTTCCCTCGGCCACGATCGACACGTGCTCGGCTTCCAGGAAGCTCTTCATCGTCATGCCGTTCTTGGCGAGCGGATGGCCCTTTCTGAAGAGGCACACATAGCGCTGCTTGAACAGCCTGCGCTGGAAGAACCCCGCCTTCAGGTCCGGCAGAAAACCAATGGCGAGATCCACACGGCCGGCCTCCATCTCATCGCGCAGCGTGTCGGCATGGTTGCGCACCGTGCTGATGGTGACCCCGGGTGCGTCCTTCTCCAGGCGGCGCATCAGACTAGGCAGGAAGTAGATCTCGCCGATGTCCGTCATCGCAATGGTGAAGGCGCGTGTGCTCGTCTTGGGGTCGAACTTGGTCGTGGCATTGAGCGAGTTGTAGATCGCCCCGAGCGCGTAGGCGATGGGCTCCGCAAGTGTCTCGGCAAAGGGCGTCGGCACCATACCTTTGGATGTGCGGATGAACAGCTCATCTCCAAACAACTTGCGCATGCGGTTCAGCGCATTGCTGATGGCGGGTTGCGAGATGCCCAGTGTTTCCGCCACGGCCGAGACACGACGCTGCCGAAGCAACTCATTGAAGACGACCAACAGGTTGAGGTCGATGTCCTGCAGTTCCACCGCGTGTCTCCTCGTGTTCTCGCATTATCACTGCGAGTGATATGAGACATCAGGTTGCTTCTATTTATGTATGTCGTCAAGCGGGCCATGATGCTTCCACACAGAAAAACGACTAGCCCGGAGACACGGCATGGACGTCACCGTCACCCCACTGCAGCGCATCGTCAGCGCGCGCTCGGGCGATAACCTGCTCGAAGTCCTTCGCACCAACGAAGTCCCTATCTCGTATAGCTGCATGGCGGGCCGCTGCGGCACGTGCCGCTGCCGGGTCGTATCCGGCAATGTGGCCGTCACGGGTGGTGCCGACATGAACAGCCCCTCGGCCTCGGGCCAGATCGTGCTGGCCTGCCAGACCACGCTGGTAGAAGACTGCGCAATCGAACTGCCGGAAGTGGACGAAGTGGTCGTGCACGCCGCCCGGATCGTCAAGTCGAAGGTCGCGTCCATCGAGAATATGACCCACGACATCAAGCGCATCCGGCTGGATCTCGCCAAGCCGCTCGATTACTCGCCCGGCCAGTACGCCACGCTGCAGTTCACGCCCAAGCATGTGCGGCCGTACTCGATGGCCGTGGCCAACGAAGGGAGCACGCTTGAGTTCCATGTGCGTGTGGTGCCGGATGGCCGTGTCACTTCGTACATTGCCAGCGAACTCAAGGTGGGCGATGACGTGCGCGTGAGTGGCCCGCTGGGCACGGCGTATCTGCGCCGCCGGAATGCAGACCCGATCCTTTGCGTTGCGGGCGGCACCGGCCTCGCGCCCATTCTCTCCATCCTGCGCGGCATGGCCGATGCGCGCATGACCAACCCGGTACACGTGTACTTCGGCGTGCGCTCACCCATCGACGTGTACGGCACCCATTGGCTGGATGCGCTGCGCGAGCGCCTGCCGAACCTGCACACGCACGTCGTCATCACGACATCCAACACAGACCACCGCTACCGCTCGGGCGTCGTGACCGACGCAGTGGCGAGCGACTGGCAGAGCCTCACGGGCTGGCGCGCCTACCTGGCCGGCGCGCCCGTCATGGTGGACGCCGCGAGCCTGCTGTTGCGCCAGCGCGGCGTGCTGCCCGAACACATCTACGCGGATGCCTTCTACGCCGTTGGCGTCTGAAGCCGCACGCCCATTACAAGCCTCGGAGACACCCATGAAAGAGTCGACCCTCACGTTTTCCAGACCCGCCTGGAAAGACGATGGCTCCAGCCGGATTCCATTCCGCGCCTACACCGACGACGAGATCCACCAGCGCGAGCTGGAACGCCTGTTCTACAACGGGCACTGGTGCTACGTCGGCCTGGAAGCGGAGATACCCAACGCGGGCGATTTCAAGCGCACGGTGGTGGGCGAACGTTCGGTGATCGTCACACGCACGCAGGACAGCTCGATTGCCGTGGTGGAGAACGTCTGCGCGCACCGCGGCGTGCGCTTCTGCCGCGAGAGATCCGGCAACCGCAAAGACTTCACCTGCCCCTACCACCAGTGGAACTACGACCTGAAAGGCAACCTGATCGGCGTGCCCTTTCGGCGGGGCGTGAAGTCCGAAGGCAAGGTGCAGGGCGGCATGCCTGCCGATTTCGATCCGAAGGAACACGGCCTCACGCAACTCAACGTGGCCGTGCGCAACGGGGTCATCTTTGCCTCGTTCGACCACGACCTGCCGTCTTTGGAAGACTTTCTCGGGCCGACCATCCTTGGCTATTTCGACCGCGTGTTCGACGGTCGCAAGCTGAAGATCCTTGGCTACAACAAGCAGCGCATTCCGGGCAACTGGAAGCTGATGCAGGAGAACATCAAAGACCCGTATCACCCGGGGCTTCTGCACACGTGGTTCGTCACGTTCGGGCTCTGGCGGGCGGACAACAAATCCGAGCTGAAGATGGATGCGCTGCATCGCCACGCCGCGATGATTTCCACGCGCGGCACCGGCGGGAAAGGCGCCGTCACCAGCGGCGTCACCAGCTTCAAAGAGAAGATGACGCTGCACGACGACCGCTTTCTCGATGTTGCGCAGGAACCCTGGTGGGGCGGCCCGACGGCCGTGATGATGACCGTCTTCCCGAGCGTGATCATCCAGCAGCAGGTCAATTCCGTGTCGACACGACACATCCAGCCCAACGGCCACGGCTCATTCGATTTCGTCTGGACCCACTTCGGCTTTGAAGACGACACCGAAGAGATGACGCAGCGCCGCCTGCGCCAGGCCAACCTGTTCGGGCCCGCCGGCTTTGTCTCGGCAGATGACGGCGAGGTCATCGAGTTCTCGCAGGAAGGCTTTGAGCAGAAGCCGGGCCACCGCACCGTGGCCGAACTCGGCGGCCGCGAAGTGGGCGACACCGACCACATGGTCACGGAAACGCTTATCCGCGGCATGTACGAATACTGGCGCAAGGTGATGGAGATCTGACATGGCTGACGTGACTGACACGCTCGATTTCTCGACCTACCAGCAACTGCTGGCCCTCTATACCCGTTACGCCGCCGCCGTGGACAACGCGGCGTGGGATCAATGGACCGACCTCTTCGTCGACGACTGCACTTACAAGGTCCAGCCGCGCGAAAACTACGAACGCGGCTTTCCGCTCGCCACGCTGTCGTTCGAAAGCAAGGGCATGTTGAAGGACCGCATCTACGGCATCACAGAGACGATCTTCCACGACCCGTACTACCAGCGCCATGTGGTTGGCCTGCCCGAGGTCACGCATGTGGAAGGCGACCGCATTGAAGCGCAGGCCAACTACGCCGTGTTCCGCACCAAGCCCGATGCGTTGTCGACGGTGTTCAACGTCGGCCGCTACATCGACATCATCGTCCGCACCGAAGCGGGATTGAAGCTGAAGTCGCGCACCTGCGTGTTCGACAGCGAAATGATCCCGAACTCGATCATCTATCCGATCTGAGGTCTGCCCATGAGCAATACATCAACCACCACCTGGCTCAAGCTCATCAGCGTTGACGACCTGCCGGACGACGACGTGATTGCCGTCAGTGCCGGCGACGCGGAGATCGCGGTGTACCGCGTTGCCGGTGAAGTCTTCGCCACCGACAACGTCTGCACGCACGGCCACGCGCGCCTGTGCGACGGTTTTCTCGACGGCTACGAGATCGAATGCCCGCTGCACCAGGGCAAGTTCGACGTGCGCTCGGGCAAGGCGATGTGCGAACCGCTCACGACCGACGTGCGCACGTTCCCGATCAAGATCGAAGACGGCCACGTCTTTGTCGAGCTGTAAGGGGATGGCCATGACATCAACCACGCTGCAGACCGAGCGCGGCGCGTACTACGCGCAACTCGATGGCAAGCAACTGGCGCCGCTGTGGGAATCGCTGCATTCGCTGGTGCCGCGCGAGCCCAAGCCGCGCATCGTGCCCGCCATCTGGAAGTACAACGAGGTGCGCCCGCTGGTCATGCAGGCCGGCGCCGTCATCAGCGCCGAAGAGGCCGTGCGCCGCGTTCTGATCCTGGAGAACCCGGGGCTGCCGGGCAAGGCCAGCGTGACGTCCACGCTGTACGCGGGGCTGCAATTGATCCTGCCGGGTGAGATCGCGCCGAGCCACCGGCATACGCAATCGGCGCTGCGCTTCATTGTCGAAGGCCGTGGCGCGTGGACGGCCGTCAACGGCGAACGCACCACGATGCACCCCGGCGATTTCATCATCACGCCTTCGTGGACGTGGCACGACCACGGCTGCCCGACGCTTGAGGATGGTGGCGAACCCGTCGTCTGGCTGGACGGCCTCGACATTCCACTGGTGCAGCAGTTCGACTGCGGCTTTGCCGAGAACTACCCCGAAGCCCAGCAACCCGTGATGCGCCCGGAAGGTGACAGCTACGCGCGCTTCGGCCACAACATGGTGCCGGTGCGCCATCGCGTGACCGACCCCACGTCGCCGATCTTCAGCTACCCGTATGCGCGCTCGCTCGAAGCGCTCGACACGCTCTACCGCCACGGCGAACTGGACCCCTGGGACGGCGTGAAGCTGCGCTACGTGAATCCCACCACCGGCGGCTGGCCGATGCCGACCATCGCCACCTTCATGCAGTTCCTGCCCAAGGGCTTTGCGGGCAAGACCTACCGCAGCACCGACGCCACCGTCTACAGCGTGGTGGAAGGCCGCGGCACGGCACGCATTGGCGACGAGCAATTCGAGTTCGAGCCGCGCGACGTGTTTGTCGCGCCGTCGTGGGCGCCGGTGCAGCTCAACGCATCGGAGGACGCGGTGCTGTTCAGCTATTCCGACCGGCCCGTGCTGTCTGCACTGAATCTGCTGCGCGAAGCGCGTACCTGACAAGAACCCACTCCATTGCTCTTGCGGCGTGCCAGACGGCACCGCCGCCGGGCCGATTCACGCCTGACCCCTGCGCTTTGACCGACCACACTGAGCCCACCATGACCTACGTCTTCACGCCCCCTGCCCTCACCGCCGCGCCCGTTGCAGGCAGCCGCGACCAATTTGCCGTCCGCCGCGTCTATTGCGTCGGCCGCAACTACGCCGCCCACGCCCGCGAGATGGGCTACGACCCTGACCGCGAACCGCCGTTCTTCTTCTGCAAGCCCACCGACGCCATCGTGCCGGTGGCGGATGGTCAAACGCTTGAACTGCCGTATCCCTCGCAAACGCAGAACTACCACTATGAAGCCGAGCTGGTGGCCGTGATCGGCAAACCCGGCGCCGACATCTCCGTGGACACCGCGCTCGACCATGTGTGGGGCTACGCCGTCGGGCTCGACATGACCCGCCGCGACCTGCAGATGAAGATGCGTGAGATGGGCCGCCCGTGGGAAATCGGCAAGGCATTCGATGTGTCCGCACCGATGGGCCCCATCCATCCGGTCAGCAAGATCGGCCACCCGCAGCAAGCCGGCATCTGGCTGACCGTCAATGGCGAGACCAAACAGCGCAGCGATGTATCGCACCTGATCTGGTCTGTGGCGGAAACGGTGGCGTACCTGTCGCAGTTCTTCCGCCTGGAGCCGGGTGACGTGATCTTTACCGGCACGCCGGAAGGTGTCGGGGCCGTGAAGCCCGGCGACCGCATCGTCATGGGCGTGGATGGCCTGGGCGAGCTGAAAGCCTGCATCGTCTGAGCAGGCGCGCCATGCAGCTCTACAGCTTCTTCAATAGCTCGACGTCGTATCGGGTGCGCATTGCGCTGGCGCTCAAAGGGCTGCCTTACGAGACGCTGCCGGTGAACATCCGCACCGGCGAGCATCGCGCGGCAGGCTATGTGGAGCACATCAACCCGTCGGCGGGCGTACCGGCGCTCATCGACGGCGAGATGCAATTGAGCCAGTCGCTCGCGATCATCGATTACCTCGATGCGCGCCACCCCGAGCCACGGCTCATTCCGCTCGAACCGTTGCAGCGGGCGCGCGTGCTGGAACTGGCCAACGCCATCGCTTGCGACATCCACCCGATCAACAACCTGCGCGTGCTGCGCTATCTGCAAGACGTGCTGAAGGTCACGCCCGAGCAGAAAGACGCGTGGTATCGCCACTGGATCGACGAAGGCATGGCGACCGTCGAGCGCCTGCTCGCGCGGTACGGCACCGGCCCATGGTGCTTTGGCGATGCGCCGACGCTGGCCGACGTGGCGCTGGTGCCGCAGGTTGCCAACGCGCTGCGCATGGGGTGTTCGCTGGAGCGGTACGAGCACGCGATGACGATCTACCAACACGCCAGTGCGCATCCGGCCTTCAAGGCTGCCGCGCCGGCACAACAACCAGATTTCGCCGCCTGATGCACGTCACGCATCGCTGAAAAACAATCACAACGGAGGAGACCTCATGAACCTGCGCCACCTGGCGTTTCCCTTGCTGCTGGCAGCGCCCGCGCTTGCCGCCGCACAATCAGCAGCCCAGTCCGTGACGCTGTACGGCGTCATCGATACGGGCGTCGAATACGTCAACCGCATCGGCTCGGCCGGCAATAGCGTCGTGCGCATGCCCAACCTGAGCGGCACCGTACCCTCGCGCTGGGGCCTGCGCGGCACCGAAGACCTGGGCGGCGGCGCCAAGGCGCTGTTCACCTTGGAATCGGGCTTCGCGCCCGACAGCGGCACGAGCAACCAGGGCGGCCGCCTGTTCGGTCGGCAGGCGTGGGTGGGCCTGTCCAACAACTGGGGGCAGATCAGCCTCGGCCGTCAGTACACGATGCTGTTCTGGGCCACGCTCGATACCGACCTGCTCGGCCCCAACGCGTACGGTTCCAGCTCGCTCGACACCTACCTGCCCAACGCCCGCGCCGACAACGCCATTGCCTACAAGGGCAAGTTCGGCGGGCTCACGGTCGGTGCGACCTACAGCTTTGGCCGCGATGCCGTCAACGCCGGGCCCAGCCCGTCCGGCACCAACTGCGCAGGCGAAAACCCTGCCGACACGCGAGCCTGTCACGAGTGGTCTGCGCTGCTGATGTACGAGACCGGCAAGTGGGGCGTTTCCGCCGCGTACGATTCCCAGCGCGGCGGGCCCGGCGCGTTTGCCGGGTTGACGTCAAGCTCACTCAAGGATGAGCGCATGGCGTTGGGCGGCTATGCGCTGTTCGACCGCGCGAAGATCGGCCTGGGCTGGATCGGCCGCCGCAATGGCGCATCGGCCACGCCGCGCAGCGACCTCTTCTATGCGGGCGCCGCGTACGACCTGACACCGGCACTCACGCTCACGGGCGAGGTCTTCCACCTGCGGTTCCACAACAGCGCCAACAAGGCATGGCTGGGGGCGGTGCGCGCCAGCTACGCGTTCAGCAAGCGCTCGTCGGTGTATGCCACGGTCGGCTATATCGACAACCGCGGCAGCCTGGCGCTGTCTGTAGACAGTGCCGCCACGGGCGCCGCACCCGCCGCCGGCGGAAACCAGCTCGGCACGATGGTCGGCATCCGGCACGTGTTCTGACCGGCCATGAAAAAGGCCCGCCACTCTGTGCGAGTGAGCGGGCCTTCAAATTTCAAAGCCAGAACGGTGCCAGCTCAGCCGACGGCCGTAGCATCCAGCGCCTGCGTGAAATCCGCCAACAGATCGGCCTCATCTTCAATGCCGACCGACACGCGGACCAGCGAATCGGCAATGCCCATGGATGCGCGGCGCTCCGCGCCCATTTCCCAGTAGATGGTCGGCGCGACCGGAATCACCAGCGTGCGTGTGTCGCCCAGGTGCGTGGCGCGCACGGCGTAGCGCAGGTGGTCGAGCATGTCGACGTAGTCTGCGCCGTCCACCAGTTCGAAGCTCAGCAGGCCGCCGTAGTGGCGGAACAGCTCGGTGGCGCGTGCGTGTTCGGGGTGTTCCGGCAGGCCGGGGTAGTACACGCGTGCCACCTTCGGGTGCGCGGCCAGCGTGCGGGCCAGCGCCAGGGCGTTGCTGCAGGTGCGGTCAATGCGCAGCGCCATTGTTTCGGCCCCCACGGCAATGCGGTGCGCGGCATCGGCAATCAACGTCGCGCCCTGGTCACGCAGGCCCTTCTTGCGAATCTGCTGGATGCCCTGCATTTCCGGCTTGGCCTTGCGGTACGCCGGGTAGATGTTCGGATACGCCGTCCAGTCGAACAGGCCGGTATCGACCACCGCACCGCCCAGCGCGTTGCCGTGCCCGCCGATGTACTTGGACAGCGAATGCACCACCAGGCTCGCCTGCGCGTCGCGCGCGCGGAACAGCCACGGCGAGGTCATCGTGCCGTCGACCACGTAGATCAGGCCGCGTGCCTTGCACACGTCGCCAATGCCCTTCAGATCCGCCACCTGGGTGCGCGGGTTGGCAATGGTTTCCACGAAGACGAGGCGCGTATTCGGCTGCACAGCGTCGGCCACGGCCTGGGCAGACGTGGCATCGACGAACGTCACCTCCACGCCCAGGTTGCGCAGCGTCTCGAACACGCTGTTGGTGTTGCCGAACAGGAAGGCGCTGGAGACCACGTGGTCGCCCGCGCGCAGCATGGTCGAAAACACCGCCATGATGGCCGCCATGCCGGTGGCAAAGCACGCAGTGGCCACGCCGGCTTCCATCATCGTGATCTTGGCTTCCAGTGCGGCGGTGGTCGGGTTGCCCTGGCGCGCGTAGGTGTAGCCGGGCTTGCCCTGGAACACGTCGATCAGCTCGCGTGTATCGGCATAGCCGTACGTGGTTGACGTGTGCAGGGGCTTGTGGACGGCGTAGTGCTCGACGCCGGCTTCACGGTCGGCGTGCAGGAGGGCGGTGGTCAGTCCGGTCATGGCGGGGCGGCAGAAAGGCGGGGTAGGACAGGAAACAGCAGGAAAGTCCTGCATTATCGCGCGATTCCGGGACCACCTGGGCAGCGGAACCCGTGCGGGCGTGGAACGTGGCTTGCGTCGCGCCTCGCGTTGCAGGACTGAGCGGATTCCACGCCTGGTGACGAGTCCGTCTTCTGCACCGTCCCAGTTCGGGCCGCGCCTTCATGCAAGCCGGCAGACGGGCGGGCTGGTCTGCGATGTGGAGCGCGGCACTACGGGCACGTCTTCCAGAGGAATGTCGCCAATGCCGTGGAATACGACAGCTTTCATGATTGACCCCTAGTTGGTCAACAGGGCACCGCGCCGGTTGCGCGGTTTCGCCCAAGACACGCAACCCCAGTGCCTGCCGTTTTACGAACCGCGCACAGCCAGCACGAAGAACAGGAGCGTACTGGCGCACATGCTCAGCGTCGCCAGCCACGCCGTGCCATGCAGCAGGCGGGAGCTGCGGAACGGCCCCATCACAGCCTTGCGGCGCGACATCAACTGCAGCATCACCATGACAGGCGTGGCCGCCACACCATTGAG
Organism: Ralstonia pickettii; assembly: GCF_000607165.1. Classification (GTDB taxonomy): domain Bacteria; phylum Pseudomonadota; class Gammaproteobacteria; order Burkholderiales; family Burkholderiaceae; genus Ralstonia; species Ralstonia holmesii. The sequence goes on from NZ_JFZG01000024.1 coordinate 60,609, forward strand.
CACAGCCGCCCAGTACAGCAACTTGAACGGTTCGATAGGCAGAAACACCATCACCGTGGCCACCGCCATCACGAGCGCCAGGAACAGGTAGAACTTGGGCGCGCGGTGCACCTTCGCCTCCAGGCTGCTGTGCCACTGGAAGGCCTCGGCAGCGGCATAGGCGGCGGAGCCCGCCAGCACCGGCACCGCCAGCAGCCCCGTGCCGATCACGCCCACGGCAAACAATGTCTGCGCAAAGCGCCCAGCCACGGGCTTGAGCGCTTCAGCGGCCTGTGCGCAGGTCTCGATTTGCGTGAGGCCGTGCGTGTGCAGTGCGTAAGCGGCCGTCAACATGATGCAGAAGGCGATCAGCGCCGACACCACCATCCCGACCGTGGTGTCGATGCGGATGCGTGCGAGCTGATCCTTCGCCTGCCACGGCGCTTTCTTGAGCGGCGCTTCGTCTTCGGCCAGCCGTGTTTCCTCGACCTCGCCCGCAGCCTGCCAGACAAACAGATAGGGGCTGATGGTGGTGCCAAACACCGCCACCAGCGTCATTGCATAGTCTTTCGACCAATGCAGCCGGGGCACCACGGTGTCGTGCAGCGCGTGCACCCAGTCCACCTTCACGACAAATGCCGTCGCCACATATGCCAGCAGCGACAGCGCCGTCCACTGCAGATAGCGCGCATAGCGGCGGTACGGCATCCACACTTGCAGCACGAGCGTGAAGACGGCAAACAGGCATGCATACCACGCTGTCGCCCCCCCCAGAAGCAGGCGCACGCTGTCGCCCATGGCCGCAATGTCGGCACCCACGTTGATGATGTTGGCAAGCGTCACCAGCGCCACAAATGCATAGGCAAGCCATGGCGACTGATGCCGTCGGATGTTGGCGACCACGCCCTGCCCGGACACGCGCCCCAAGCGGGCGCTGACGAGCTGGATGGAAATCATCAGGGGCAGCGTCAGCAACAGCGTCCACAGCATGCCGGTACCCATCTGCGCGCCGGCTTGCGCATAGGTGGCGATCCCGCTCGGATCGTCATCTGCGGCGCCGGTGATCAGGCCGGGCCCCAGCCGGCGGTACCACGGGGCGTCGTCTGCGGCAGGCACGTTGCGCTCAGCTGCGGTTATCTGTGGGTGAAGCGCCGGGGGTCTGGTCGCCGGGGTCGTGCAGCTTGTCGCGGGTGATGCCAGGCGGCACCTCGCCCTGGCGCATGCGGCGCCGCGTGTCGTGCGGGCTCTGCTGCTTGGGTGCCGTGCTGCCGGTGCGGCCCACTTCCGCATTGGCCGGCCGGTCGCCCGGCTTGCGGTGCGATTCGGCCTGTTCCCAATCAGCCTTGCGTTGTTCGGCGTCTCGGTTTTCCTTCTGTTGCTTGTTTCGCATGGCTGGCTCCGATGTGCGTGTGTGCAAAATCAGCGACGCTTGCGGATCAGGCTGACCTGTCCGTTGCGCTCCAGGATGGCGGCCTCCACATCGTCGAGCGTGCGCGAGCCTAAGGTCTGGCGCACGCTCTCTTGCAAGTCGCCCATGGTGATGAGCGCCGCATCCATCTGCCCTTGATCGAAGCGCCCTTCGCGATAGACCTCGCGTTCGCGCCCCGCGATGAGCCGGTCCAGCTTCGGCAGCCGCACGCATGCCCACCCCAGCAGGCGATGCACGGCCACCAGCGCGAGCGACGCCGACACCGTGGCCACAAACGGCGAGGCCCCGACAATCGCTCGGCTCAGCGTCGCGCCCAGCAACACGGCGACAACGAAGTCGAACGGCGCCCGCTGGCCGAACGAGCGCCGGCCCGACAGGCGCACCAGCGCCAGCCCGATGGCGAACACGACCACCGCGCGCAATGCGGTTTGCAGCGGGTTGAGATCCTTGCCTTCGCCAAACAGGAACAGCAGCGTGTCCATGGCGCCTCCCGTGGTCGATGTGGAGTCTGTTCCACCAGCAGAGCAAGCGGCGTGCCGCACGGCATGCGCCCGAGAGTGCATCTCACGCCGCGTTCGGGCGCAATGGCATGCCGCGTGCTGAAAGCCAGTGTATCCACACTTTCATAGCGAGCCCGCCATGCCCGACCAGCCACAGCAGCAACCGCCACAGCACCAGGACCGTCAGCCCGGCACCGAGGGCAACATGACGCCACGCCCGCGCGCGGAGATGGAGAATTACGTCGGCAGCGGCAAGCTGACAGACAAGGTCGCCATCGTCACCGGCGGCGACAGCGGCATCGGACGCGCCGTCTCCATCGGCTTCGCCAAGGAAGGCGCGGACGTGCTGATCGCCTACCTGGATGAACACGACGACGCCAACCAGACCTGCCGCCTCGTACGCGCCACGGGCCGCCGCTGCGAAGCCATTGCCGGCGACCTGGGCGACGAAGCGCATGCCCGCGCAGTGGTTACGCAGGCGGTGGCCATGTTCGGCAAGATCGATCTCGTGGTCAGCAATGCGGCAGAGCAGCATCCACAGCAAAGCCTGGCCGACATTGATGCGGCGCAGCTGGAGCGCACGTTCCGCACCAATGTCTTTGCGATGTTCTATTTGATACGCGCGGCGCTACCGCACTTGCATGAAGGCGCGCGCATCATCGCGACCACGTCGGTCACGGCGTTTCGCGGCAGCGGGCACCTGGTGGACTACGCCGCCACCAAAGGCGCGATCGTGGCGTTCACCCGCTCACTGGCGCAGCAGTTGGCGGACAAGGGCATCCTGGTGAACGCCGTGGCGCCGGGGCCGATCTGGACGCCGTTGATCCCGTCCACCTTCGATGCTGAGCACGTCGCCAAGTTTGGCAGCAAGGAGCCATTGGGCCGGGCCGGCCAGCCGGATGAAGTGGCCCCCTGCTACATATTTCTTGCGTCTGCCGATGCGAGTTACATGACGGGGCAGACGCTGCATCCGAATGGGGGGGAGATCGTCAATGGGTGACGGGGTGGCGATGCTCCCCCCCTTCCACATCATCAAAACGCCGTCCGCATCCCCACCATCGCACCGAGCTGGTTCACGCCCTTGGCGGGCGTGGTGCCGCCACCTCCGGCGCTGACGGAATACTGCGCGTTGGCGCTGTTCCAGAGATAGCCAGTCTGCGCATACAGCGCCGTGCGCTTGGACAGTGCATAGACGCCGCGCAGCACGGCCATCGTTGCGCTGCGGCTCTGGTCGGCATTGACGATACGGAGCAGGCCGGCATCGAGCGTGAGCGCACCCGTGAGCGGATAGCTGCCGTTGACGAAGTACAGGTTGGAGCGGACATCCCCAGCAACGGCTTGCAGGTGGCGGCCGATCCAGCCGACGCCAAGCTTGGCGTTGCCGAGCTTCACATAACCGTTGGCGACGATGCGGCGGTCCTTGTCGCCCGCATCGGTGAACGCGATGGGCGCGCTGCCGTTGAAGAACGATGCAGTAGCCCCGGTGCCGCCGCGCTGCTCTTCGTAGGCGCCGGCCACACCAAAGGTGGCGGCGTCGTACTTCACCATTGCCGACATGGTGCGGCACGCCGATGCATTACCCGCGACCTCTCCCGCACAGGTGCCGGACGCGGGCACACCGCCCGCCGCATCGTGGCCGAACGAATACGTGGCGCCCACCGTCAGGCCGCTGAAGGTGCCCTTGTAGGCGATTGTGTTGTCCGTGCGGGCGTTAGGGATGTAGGCGTCCAGTGAACCGATGGCGTACTGGCTGGGGCCGAGAATGTCAGCATCGGCCAGCGAGAGAAACACCATGCTGTACTGCCGGCCCAGCGTGACGGTGCCGTAATCGCTTGCGAGCCCGACCCACGCCTGCCGGCCGAAGAGACGACCGCCCTGACCGGAGGTGCCGGTGTCTGTGTTGAAACCGCTTTCCAGCGTGAACACGGCCTTCATGCCGCTGCCCAGGTCTTCAGCGCCGCGCAGGCCCCAGCGCGAGGGCAACGTACCCGTCACCGAGGGGATGCGTGTTAGACCATTGCCGTTGGCGTTGGCATGGCTCACGTATTCGATGCCGGTGTCGATCAGGCCGTAAAGCGTGACGCTCTGGGCGTTGGCCACGCCGCTGGCGAGTGCGCAGGTGGCCGCTGCCAGCGCGAGACAGTGCGTGCGCAAGGTGGTGGTTTGCATGTGGGGCCCCTCCTAGGGTCGAGCCGGTCCCGCCCCCCATGTGTGGCGGGCCGGCAGTTTGGAATACGTGGAAGGCGCCATCCGGGCGGACGGCGCTGAAGAAGCGCTGTGTCAGTCCTGCACGCGTGGCCGCTTGAGCAGCAGCAACGCCGCAAGCGCCGCAACAACGGTGACGGGGATGCTTGCGCCGATGATGGTGGTGGCGTGCTGCCCCATCGCCAGCAACTGCCCCGCCAGCAGCGGCCCCGCGATCGAGCCCAGCCGGCCCACAGCCACTGCGGCACCCACGCCGGTACCGCGCACGACAGTCGGGTAATAGGCCGCCGCCAGCGCGTATAGCACCGACTGCGCACCAATCACAAACAGCCCGGCCATGAACGCCCCGGCCGACATCGATGCCATACCGCCCGCAGCGGCCAGCAACGACAGCGCCGCGATGATGCCGACATACATGCCCGACACCACCCAGCGCGGGCGCGCCGCGTCCATCAGCATGCCGATACCCAGCGCACCGGCGCCGCCACCAATGTTGAACAGGATCTGCACCATGCCCACCTGCGGCCGGCTCAGCCCCTGCGCGGCCATCAGCGAAGGCAGCCAATTGAGCAGGAAATACAGCACGATCAGCGTGAAGAAGTAGCTGACCCACAGGAACAGCGTGGCGGCCGTGCGGCGCTCGCCAAACAGTGCCCATGACACGGGCGGTGGCTGGATGGCGCCACGCTGCGCGCTGTCGAACCGGCGCGATTCCTGCAGCGTCAGCAGCAGCGGCACCACGACCAGCGGGCCGAAGCCGCCCACGTAGAAGATGTGACGCCAGCCGGAATCGCCCGCGCTCAACATGCCGACCACCGCGGCGATGGCGCCGCCAAACGGGATGCCGCAATACATGACGCTCACGGCGGTGTTGCGCAGGCGTGTGGGTACCGCTTCGGCACACAACGCGATCAGGTTGGGCATGGCAGCACCCAGGCCGATGCCGGTGGCCACGCGGATCATCAGCAGGCTGTTGAAATCCCACACGTGCGCCGTGGCGATTGAAAAAATGCCAAACAGCGCCGTGGCCAGGATCAGCACGCGCTTGCGGCCGATGCGATCGGCCAGGCGGCCGCCCAGCATGGCGCCCGGCAACAGGCCGAACGTGCCGGCGCTGAAGGCCAGGCCCATCTGCCCGACCGATAGGCCGAACTCGCGCGCCATGCGCGGCGCGGCCACGCCGATGGATTGCAGATCGAGCCCTTCAAGCAGTGCAACGATGAAGCACAGCCCGAGGGTCATGGCGACACCGGGGCCAACGTTCTCCCGGGTCAATGTCGTGGTGGTGGTTTGCATGGCGTCTCCTTCCGGATGTTGGGCGGCCGTCATTGGCAACTGAAGCTCGACGCGTCGTTGACGTTACCGGTGCCCGTATAGAGGGCGTTCTTCGGGTACGCGCACAGCGGGCGCGTGCGGTCGTGGCCGGCGGAATTCCAATCGCTGGGCACTTCGGCATTGGGCACGGCGTTGGCAGGGCCGCGTGCGGTGGCGACCACACTGTCGGGCGCCACGCCGTGTTCCACCCAGGCCACCAGCGGCGTAAGCATGTCGAACTGGTCGGCGGTCGGGCCGCCCGCGCAGTGGTTCATGCCTGGCACCGGATAGAAGCGCGCGAAGTTGCTGGCATCGCCGCCGTTGGCAGCAGCCAGGCGCTGGTACCAGTCGGTCGTGTCGTCGGACGAGAACACCGGGTCGCTCGTGCCGTGATAGACCATCAGCTTGGCGCCGCGCCCCTTGAGCGTGCCGAGGTTGGTCTCGTCGGGCGGCGTCATGAACGACCAGGCGGATTCGGTGTACGTGGCGTCGGTGGCGAAGATCTTCGGCGCGTCGGTGTCCATGTTGAACGCCAGGCCATACGCGGTGAGTGACGTAATGGCGGATGCGGGCTGCGGCGTGGTCGTAAACACGAACGCCAGTGCTGCGGGGTCGAGCTGAATGGAGTTGCCCTGCTTCCAGGCAGCCCAGTTGCTGCCGCTGATACCGGCATCAAACGAAAAGCCCGAATACAACGCCTGCCCTGCGCTGTTGTGCGCGCCGGCAAACAGATTGGCCATCACGGTCTTCTGCGCGGCGGTCAGGCAAGTGCCGTCGCGTGCGCCGGTGCAGGTCGGCACATCGTTAGCGAGGCTGAAGGCCGTCTGGCACGCCTTGAGGTTGTTGATCATGCCGTCGGTCGTGCCATCCAGCGCATCGCACTTGGCGAGCACGTGGCTGGCCACCATGGCGCGCTCCGTTGCGCTCAGGGACGTGGTGATGTCTGGAAAGCCGGCACTGGTGTTGGCCGTGGCCACCGTCGCCAGCTGCTGCGCGCTGTACACCTCGTTGATGGCCGCCTTGGGCAGATGGAAGCCCGGGTCGCCGGCAACGATGCCGTCATACGCATTGGCCGAGCGCGCAGCGGCCACCATCGCATGGCGCCCGCCGTTGGAGCACCCGCCAAAGTAGCTGCGGTCCGGCGCCTTGCCGTACACCTGCGCGATCATCGACTTGGCCATTGGCGTGAGCGTGGCGACGGCGTTGTAGCCGTAGTCGAGGCGCGCCTGCGGGTCACGCCCGAACAGCGGCACCTGGCTGCCGTTATGCCCAGCATCCGAACTGATCACGGCAAACCCCGAGCCCAGCGCACTGCTCACGGGCCCGCCACCCAACGCGCCCAGCGCGGTGGCCACCGAGCCATCCAGCCCGCCGTTGGCCTGATAGAAGAAGCGACCATTCCACGCCTTGGGCAGGCGCATTTCAAAACCGATGGCGTAGGTCTTGCCGTCTACCGGGCTCACGCGCGTGTTCATGGTTCCGGTGATCAGGCAATGCTCGGGCACGGCGTTGCCGCCAACGGTCAACGTGCCTGCCGCCACGGTAGAGACGGCGGTGATGCTGGTGTTGGCAAAGCTCAGCTTGCCGGCAAAGCTCTCGCACGTGGTGGCGAGCGTCAAGCCGGTGGCAGGCGTGAGTTGTGGCAGTTGCGATGCTTGCGACGTTGATGCGTCGCCTGTGCTGTCGTCGTTGCAGCCGGCGCAGCTCAGCGCGAGGGCGAGCGCGGTCAGCGCCATGCCCCGTGACATGACGGTCTTCATGAGTCTCCTCCTGGGTGGATGAACCAGTCTTTGCCGGTTGGTCGTATTGCTGCGTTGGGATCAGCCCGCGCGGATGACAGCGGGATCGCCATCGCGATACAGCGTGTCGACCTGCTCTGCACGGTGGGTCAGCACGGCACGCTGGTTGAGCGTGCCCTTGTCGGTGATCTCGCCACGGTCCAGCGACGGCGGCGCGTCAAGCAAGCGCAGCCGCGCCACGCGCGTGGCGCTGCCGGTGGCCGTGGCGTTCAGTTCATGCAGCAGCGCGGCAAATGCGGCGCGCACGGCGGGGGCAGCCAATACTTCGGCCACGCCCGCGGTGGGCGGCAGGCCAGACAGGCTGCGGCATCGCTCCATTTGCGGAAATACCAGCAAGCCGATGTCGTCACGGTTCATGCCGGCAATCACCACGTCCTGCACGTACGGCGCGCCCGCCGCAATCACGCGGGCGCGCAACGGCCCCACGCTCACGAAGGTGCCGGAGCTGAGCTTGAAGTCCTCCGCAATGCGGCCATCGAAGACGAGGCCTTTCTCGGGGTGCTCCGGGTCGTAGAAACGCAGCGCGTCGCCGCTGCAGTAATAGCCGTCTTCGTCGAAGACGGGAGCCGCGGGCTCTTCGCCCAGGCGCCAGTAGCCACGCATGACGTGCGGCCCGCGAAAACGCGCCTCCAGCTTGTCGCCCACGGGCACGAGCTTGAGTTCGCACCCCGGTGCCGGCGTGCCGACATAGCCGGAGCGCATGATCGGCGCGGTGGTGAACAGGCAGCACGGCGAGGTCTCGGTCATGCCCAGCCCGGCCATGATGCGGATGCGCTCGCCGCAGTGCTGGCCGGTCACGCGCTCCAGCCGGTCCCATGCCTCTTGCGACAGCCCGGCACCGCCAAAGAAGTAGAGCTTCACGCGCGAGAAGAAGCGCTCGCGCAATGCCGGGTCCCGTTCCAGCGCCAGCGCGAGTTCTTCCCACCCCTTGGGCACGTTGAAATACGCGGTGGGCGCGATCTCGTGCAGGTTGCGCAGGGTCTCGTCGAATTTGCCCGGCACGGGCCGGCCGTCATCGATGTAAAGCGTGCCGCCGTTGTAAAGCACGATGCCAACGTTGTGGCTGCCGCCGAAGGTGTGGTTCCAGGGCAGCCAGTCCACCAGCACCGGCGGTTCCTTGGCAAATTCGGGAATGGTCTGGCGCAGCATCTGCTGGTTGCTGCACAGCATGCGGTGCGTGGTCGGCACGGCCTTGGGCGCGCGTGTCGAGCCGGAAGTGAAGAGCACCTTCACCAGCGTATCGGGGCCGGTTGCGGCCTGCGCGGCGTCTGCTGTCGTTACGGGCGTCTGCAGCAGCGTGCCGAAGGCTGTAGCGCTGCGCCCCGGCAGTATGCCGTCGCGCGTGATCACCTCCACGCCCTCCGGCACCACCGCATCGATGGCTTTGGCAAAGGCCGCGCCATCTGCCGCATAGACGAGCCCCGGCGTGAGCACATCAAACACGTGGCGCAGCTTGCCAAAATCCGTCGACACCAACGCATACGGCGGCGACACCGGCGCGTACGGCACACCCGCCCACATGGCGCCCAGGGCCAGCTGCAGATGCTCAAGATCATTGCCGGACAGAATCGCCAGCGGGCGCTCGGTGGAGACACCACGATCCAGCAACGCCTGGCCGATTGCGCGGGCGCGCTCCAGCATCTCGCGATACGTCAGCTTGATCCACGCGCCGTCTGCCCCGCGGCGTGCAGCCAGCACACGATCCGGATGGCGCTGCGCGCCCGCCACGAGGCAGTCGGTCATGCGTTGCGGATGCTCGGCAAGCGCCTCGGTATTGCGCACGTGCCAGACGGTGCCGTCGCGCGCTTCCATCTCGCAACGCGCAGGCGCATCGCTCACGGCAACCTGCCTGTATGGGTGATTTGGCACACCTGCCGGGGGCGGCATGTGATGCCCGGTTTGAACCTGCCGGCCTTGAGCCTGCATTTCGACGTGATTCACGTCTTGTCTCCTGAATGCGCCGCCCGTTTTATGGTTGTGGTGGGCGGCTGCCGAACTTCAGATCGGTTAAATCGGATAGTGGCGCGGCGTATTCTGCAAGGTGATCCAGCGCAGCTCCGTAAATTCCGCAATCGATGCCTTGCCGCCAAAACGGCCATAGCCACTGCTCTTCACGCCGCCAAACGGCATCTGCGCTTCATCGTGCACGGTGGGGCCGTTGATGTGGCAGATGCCCGATTCGATACGCTGCGCAACCCGCATGGCGCGCGACACATCGCGGCTGAACACGGCGGCCGACAAGCCGTATTCGCTGTCGTTGGCCAAGCGGATCGCCTCTTCGTCGCCATCGACGCGCGCCACCGTCACCACGGGGCCGAACGATTCCTCGTTGTACAACCGCATGGCAGGCGTCACGCCATCCACGATGGCCGGCTGCACGATGGCGCCATCCATGTGCAAGCCAACGGGCAGCGCGGCGCCGAGCGCGCGGGCATCTTCCACCAGCGCCTGCACGCGCTTGGCCGCATCCACGCTCACCATCGCGCCCAGCTGCGCGGTGGCGTCGGTCGGGTCACCTGCGCGAAGCGTGCGCGCCTTGGCGGCCAGCTTGTCGACGAGGGCATCGGCAATCTTGCGATCGACGATGACGCGTTCGGTCGACATGCAGATCTGCCCCTGGTTGAAGAACGCACCGAAGGCGATGGCATCCACCGCGGCGTCGAGATCCGCATCGTCCAGCACCAGTACCGGCGCCTTGCCGCCCAGCTCCAGCAGCGCTGGCTTCAGATGCCGCGCGGCGTGCTGCGCAATGATGCGCCCCACGTGCGTCGAGCCCGTGAAGTTCACGCGCCGCACGGCCGGGTGCGCGATCAGGCGTTCCACCACCTGGGCCGCATCGGCCGGCGCGTTGCTCACCACGTTGACCACACCGTCGCCCAAGCCAGCCTCTTGCAGCACGGTGCCGATCAGCCGGTGCACGCCCGGACACATCTCCGAGGCCTTCAACACGACCGTGTTGCCGCACGCCAGCGGCATCGCCAGCGCGCGCGTGCCCAGGATCACCGGCGCGTTCCACGGCGCAATGCCCAGCACCACGCCGCTCGGCTGACGCACGGCCATCGCAAAGTTGCCCGGCACATCGGACGGGATCACGCTGCCGTCGATCTGCGTGGTCATGGAGGCAGCTTCGCGCAGCATGTTGGCCGCCAGCATGACGTTGAAGCCGATCCAGTTGGGGCTGGCGCCGGTTTCGGCAGCGCCGGCATGGATGAATGCCTCGGTGTGCTGGTCCATCAGGTCGGCCGCCTTGAGCAGGCGCTTGCGGCGCTCCCCCGGCGGTAGCGCTGCCCACACGGGGAAGGCATCGGCGGCGGCCTGCACGGCGGCGTCCGCATCCTCCAGCGTGGCAGCCGCCGCGCGCGAGGCCACCGCGTCGTTGACTGGGTTGCGGCGCTCGAAGGTGGCACCGTTGGCGGCTGGCCGGCTTTGACCACCGATCAGCAGGGTCACAAGCTGAGTCACGTCAAGCATGGGTTCGTCTCCGGGGGCGTTGGAGGGAGCGGATCAGGCGCGCTTGTATGCCTGCAGACCCGGCTTGATCGACTTGTCGTCCAGGAACTGCTTGAGGCCCTGTTCGCGGCCGCCCTCCGGGTCCCGCAGCGTGGCCTGGTCGAGCTTGGCGTACAGGTAGTCCTCGTTCTGCTCCCACGTCAGCTCGCGGCTGCGCTTGAAGCCGTGCTTGGCGGCACGCAGCACCACCGGGTTCTTCTCCAGCAGCTTCTCGGCCAGCGCCACGGTGCGGGCGCGCAGGTGGGCGCGCGGCACGCTCTCGTTGACGAGCCCCATGGCGGCGGCCTGCTGGCCTGTGAAGGTCTCGCCGGTCATGATGTAGTAGAGCGCCTGACGGTGGCCAACGGTATCCGCCATCGCTTTGCTGACGAGGTTGCCCGGCGGGATGCCCCAGTTGATCTCCGACAGACCGAAGGTGGCCTCGTCTGCGGCAATCGCCAGATCGCACGCCACCAGCGGCGAAAACCCGCCACCGAAGCACCAGCCGTTGACCATCGCGATGGTCGGCTTGGCATACATGCGCAAGAGCTTCCATTGCCACTGGCAGGCGTCGCGGCGGATCTTCTCCTGCAGGATCTCGGGGCCCGCGTCCACTTCGCGGAAGTATTCCTTCAGGTCCATGCCGGCCGTCCATGCATCGCCCGCGCCGGTCAGCACCAGCACCTTGGCATCGGCATCCAACTCCAGCGCTTCAAGCACCTGGATCATCTCCGCGTTGAGCGTCGGGCTCATGGCGTTGCGCTTCTCGGGGCGGTTGAACGTCACCCATGCAATGCCCTGGTCCACCTTCACGTCCACGGTCTGCCAGCGCCCTTGGTAATCAGCCATTTCCATCTCCTTGATCAGTCGGCTTGCTTGAGACACCCGCCGCCTTGTGTGTGCGGCGCGTCTCAGCTTGGTGCCCATTTAATATCAGGTAACCTGATATCACAAGGAGATTATCATTGCCGTAAACCCTGATCCGAACGACACGTAGCAGAATGTGCGCATCTGCATAGGTGCACACCCACTCACATCCATGGCGGCCACACGAACCAAACGCAACACCCCCCAGCCCGCGCAAGAGGGCGCCCCTGCAACGTCTGCCCGACTGCCCTACCTGATCGGCCGCACCGACCGCATCGTCAAGCGCCGCCTGGGCGAGGCGCTGGCGCCGCATGGGCTGACAGTCCCGCAGTTCACCGCGCTCTCTGTGCTGCACGCGCGCGGCAGCCTGTCCAACGCGCAACTGGCGGAACGCTCTTTCATGTCGCCGCAATCGGCCAATGAAGTGGTGAAGACGATGGAAGCGCGGGGCTGGGTGACGCGCACGCCCGATCCGACGCACGGCCGCATCGTCATGCTGGGCCTGACCGACGAAGCGCTCGCGCTGCTGGCGCTATGCGACGAGGCCGTCAGCCGGCTGGAGAAGGAAATGTTGCAGGGAATCGACGTCGCGCACGCCGCATTGCTGCACGATCTGCTGCTGCAATGTGGGCGGAATCTGCGCTGAGCGGGCGCCTTCAGTTGCCCCGGCGGCCGCCGTTATTCAATGTAATAAAGTCTGATCATAGGAACATTCTGATCGACACCCCTCGGCGATAGAATGGCTGGTCGCCGCCGTTCGAGCGGCCTTCGTCCCCCATCAACGCACCGCGGTTCTGAAACACCTCCATGTGGATTGTCCAACTCGCGCTGCGAAGGCCGCTGACGTTCATCGTCCTCGCCCTGCTGATCCTGCTGGCGACGCCGTTTACGCTCATGCGTACGCCAACGGACATCTTTCCGGAAATCGATATTCCGGTCGTCAGCATCATCTGGAATTACAACGGCCTGCCCGCCAAGGAGATGGCCGACCGCATCGTGTCAGTCACGGAGCGCAGCCTGACGACCACCGTCAACGACATCGAGCACATCGAATCGCAATCGTTGAACGGCATCTCGATCGTCAAGGTGTTCTTCCAGCCGACGGCCAACATCCAGACCGCGCTGGCGCAGATCGTTTCGGTGTCGCAGGCGCAGGTGCGGCAGTTGCCACCGGGGACGACTCCGCCGCTGATCATCAAGTATTCAGCGTCGAGCATTCCGATCCTGCAACTGGGCCTGTCGAGCAACACGCTGTCGGAGCAGGAACTCAATGATGCGGCGCTGAACTTCCTGCGCCCGCGCCTGATTACGGTGCCTGGCATCGCCGTGCCGTTCCCGTATGGCGGCAAGAGCCGGCAGATCACGGTCGATCTCGACACGCAGAAGCTGCTGGCGCAGGGCTTGACGCCCGTGGACATCGTCAACGCGGTGGGCGCGCAGAACCTGATCCTGCCAGCGGGCACGCAAAAGATCGACGCCACCGAATACGGCGTCACGCTCAACGGCACGCCCGGCAGCATCGCCGCGCTCAACGCCATTCCGGTCAAGACCAGCAACGGCGCGACGCTGTACCTGGGCGACGTGGCCCATGTGCGCGACGGTTTCTCGCCGCAGACCAACGTGGTGCGCCAGGATGGCCAGCGCGGCGTGCTGCTGTCCATCCTGAAGAACGGCGGTGCGTCGACGCTGGATATCGTCAGCAATATCTACAAGCTGCTGCCCACCGCCGCGGCGGCGCTTCCGCAAGACATCAAGATCACGCCGCTGTTCGACCAGTCGCTGTTCGTGAAAGCGGCCATTGAAGGCGTGATTCGCGAGGCGCTCATCGCCGCGTGCCTGACCGCCGCCATGATCCTGCTGTTCCTCGGCAACTGGCGAAGTACGGCCATCATTGCGGTGTCGATTCCGCTGTCGATCCTGTCGTCGATCATCGTGCTGCACCTGCTGGGCGAGACCATCAACCTGATGACGCTCGGTGGCCTCGCACTCGCGGTCGGGATTCTCGTGGACGATGCCACCGTCACCATCGAGAACATCGAGCGCCATCTGCACGAAGGCAAGGAGCCCGTTACCGCCATCCTGGACGGCGCGGCCGAGATTGCCGTGCCGGCCTTTGTGTCGACGCTCTGCATCTGCATCGTGTTCGTGCCGATGTTCTTCCTCACAGGCGTGGCTCGCTACCTGTTCGTGCCGATGGCCGAAGCGGTGATCTTCGCCATGCTGGCGTCGTATGTGCTGTCGCGCACGCTGGTGCCGACGCTGGTGATGATGCTCATGACCGGGCACACGCAAGACGCCAAGAAAGCCGACGCAAAACCGAGCACGTTCGGCCGCATCTATCGGGCCTTCAACACGCAGTTCGAGCACATGCGCGGCAATTACGCCGCCGTCCTGGGCGGGTTGCTGGAGCGCCGCCGCGTGTTTGCATTGTCGTTCCTGGGCTTTTGCGTGGCGTCGTGCGCGCTGTTCCTGGTGCTCGGCCGCGACTTCTTCCCCGATGTGGATGCAGGCCAGATCCGCCTGCACATGCGGGCACCGTCGGGCATGCGCATTGAAGAGACAGCGCGCCTGGCCGACGAGGTGGAAACCACCATCCGGCAAATCATTCCCAAGAAAGAGCTGTCGACCATCCTCGACAACCTGGGCGTGCCCAACTCCGGTATCAACCTGTCGTACAGCAACGCCGGCACCATCGGCACGCTCGACGGCGAAATCCTGATCGCCCTGCACGAAGGCGAGCGCAAACCCAGCGCCGAATACATCCGCCGCCTGCGCGAAGAACTGCCGAAACGGTTCCCTAGCGTGGAGTTCGCGTTCCAGCCCGCCGACATCGTCAGCCAGATCCTGAACTTCGGCCTGCCGTCGGCCATCGACGTGCAGTTCTCTGGCGCAGACGTGGCCACCAATAAGCAGCTCGCGGGCATGCTGGCCAACCGCATCAAGCAGATTCCGGGCGCGGTGGATACACACGTGCACCAGCGCTTCGACCAGCCCACGCTGGCCTTGAACATGGACCGCACCCGCATCCAGCAGGTGGGCCTGGAAGGGCGCGACGTGGCGCAGAACCTGCTGGTGTCGCTCAGCTCCAGCTTCCAGACCTCGCCCACGTTCTGGCTGAACCCGATCAACGGCGTGGTGTACCAAGTGGCCGTCACAAGCCCGCAGTACCGCGTCGACTCTCTTGATGCGCTGCTGCGCACGCCGGTGGCGGGCTCGCGCGGTGGCGCTGCACAGGCAGGCGGCCCGCAGTTGCTGGGCAACCTCGTGCAGGTCGGCCCCGGGGTGCAGCCGCAGGTCGTTTCGCATTACGACATCACACCCGTGGTGGATGTGTACGCCGCCGTGCAGGGCCGCGACCTAGGCGCCGTCGCCAAGGAAGTGCAGAAAGCCGTTGACGACATTCGCCCCAAGCTGCCGCGCGGCGCGCAGGTCACGGTGCGCGGCCAGGTAAAGACGATGGAATCGTCCTTCGTCGGCCTGGGTGTGGGGCTGGTGATGGCGATCGTGCTGGTGTACCTGCTGATCGTCGTGAACTTCCAGTCGTGGATCGACCCGCTCATCATCGTGACGGCCCTGCCGGCCGCGCTGGCGGGCATCGCCTGGATGCTGTTCGTGACGGGGACCACGCTGTCGGTGCCGTCACTCACGGGCGCGATCATGACGATGGGTGTGGCGACGGCCAACTCGATTCTGTTGATCTCGTTCGCCCGGGAGCGATTGGCCGAAGGCATTGCGCCTGTGCAGGCCGCGCTGGAAGCGGGCGCCACACGCCTGCGCCCGGTGTTGATGACGGCCCTGGCGATGATCATCGGCATGGTGCCCATGGCGTTGGGCCTGGGCGAAGGCGCAGAACAGAACGCGCCGCTTGGGCGCGCGGTGATCGGCGGTCTGCTGTTTGCGACCGTCTCGACCCTCTTCTTTGTTCCGGTGGTGTTTGCCAGCGTGCACAACAGATTGCAGCGGCGCGCCGCCCGGCGTAGTCACGATTTGCGGGGAAGCGAAGGACATGTCTGAACAAACATCCGGTGCCCATTCAGGGCCGCATTCAGGGCCGCATTCGGGGCACCTCGCGGGCGGCCCGCCCCACCACGTCGTCACGGTGGACCCGATCGAACAGGTCGACCGCGGCCCCGCCATGCGCCGCGCACGCTGGGTCGTGATTGCCGTAGGGGTGGTGCTGGCGCTGGGCGCTGCGCGCACGCTGGTCGGCCGCTACTACAACGCGCATGCGCTGGAGCGGCAGGTGAACGCGCAGACCAGCCGCTACGTCACCACCATCGCCCCCAAACCGGCCCACACCAATCGCGAACTGACGCTGCCGGGCACGCTGCAGGGCTACGTTGAATCGCCCATCTATGCGCGCACCAGCGGTTACGTGCTGCGCTGGTTCAAGGACATCGGCGCGCACGTCGACAAGGGCGAAGTGCTGGCGCTGCTCGACACGCCAGAAGTGGACCAGGAACTGAACCAGGCGCAGGCCACGCGCAACCAGGCCGCCGCACGCAAGGCGCTGGCGCAGACCTCGCTCACGCGTTGGCAGAACCTGCGCCAGAAAGACGCCGTCTCGCAACAGGAACTGGACGAGCGCACCAGCGCCGCCAACCAGGCCCAGGCCGACCTGGCTGCCGCAGAAGCCAACGTGCGCCGCCTGCAGGAACTGCAAGGCTTCCGCCGCGTGGTGGCCCCCTTTGCGGGCGTGGTGACCAAGCGCAATGTCGACGTCGGCGCGTTGGTCAACGCCGGCAACGCGGGCGCCAACCGCGAGCTGTTTACGCTTGCGCAGACCGATCCGCTGCGCATCTACCTCTACGTGCCGCAGGCGTATTCGCAACAGGTGAAGGTCGGGCAGGACGTGGCCGTGACGCTGGCCGAGCTGCCGGGCCAGACCTTCCACGGCACCATCGCGCGCGCCTCCGGCGCCATCGACGCCACCACGCGCACCATGCAGGTGGAAGTGCAGTTACCCAACAAGGACGGTCGCCTGCTGCCCGGCGCCTATGTGCAGGTCGCCATCAAGGGCAAAGCCGCTGGCGACGGGGCTGGCGACGCCGCGGGCGCGAAGACCGATGCACCGGTTGCATTCACGGTGCCAACCAACACGCTGCTCTTCCGCAAGGAGGGCCCGCGCATCGCCGTGGCAGAGAACGGCCACGTCGACCTGCGCCCCGTCACCATCGGACGCGACTACGGCCGCACGGTAGAAATCGTCTCCGGCCTGAAGGCGACGGACGCGCTGATCCTCAACCCGGCCGATTCCATCGAGCAGGGCGAAGCGGTGACCATCGTCACGCCTGCCCCGGCATCGGCACCCGCGGCTTCTGCGCCGCATGCATCATGACGCGGTTGCGCACCACCACGCTGGTGGCATCGATGATCGCCGCGCTGGCCGGCTGCTCGCTCGCGCCGACCTACGAGCGCCCGGCCATGGACGTGCCCGCGCACTGGCAGACCGAAGCGCCCTGGCGCGCCGCGCAACCCGCCGACACCGCGCCCAAAGGCCCGTGGTGGCAGCGCTTCAACGATCCGCAGCTCGACAAGCTCGTCACGCAGGCGCTGGCGCACAACCAATCGCTCAAGGTTGCGTTGTCGAACCTGGAGCAGGCGCAGGCTCAGACGCGCGTCGCCCGCGCAAGCCTGCTCCCCACCCTCACGGCCACCAACAACGACACGCGCACGCGCACGTCGTCGGAACGGCCGCTCTCTTCATACACGAGCCCGACGATGTCGACCGTGCAGAGCGACTTCGTCCTGCGCGCCGACGCGAGTTACGAAGCCGATCTGTTCGGCCGCGTGCGCAACACCGTCGCCAACGCCGCCGCAAGTGAAGAGCAGGCGGGCGCCAATTTCGAGAACTTCCGCCTGCTGCTTGCCGCGCAGGTCGCCACCACCTGGTACAACCTGCGCGAGACCGATGCGGAAATCGCCGTGGTGCAGGAAGGTTTGGCGCTGCAGCATAAGGCGCTCGATTTCGTCACCTCGCGGCATCAGGACGGCGTGGCCTCGGGGCTCGATCTGGCGCAACAACAAGCGCTGGTGGACGGCACCGCCACGCAGGCCGAACTGCTGACCAAGCAACGCGCGCAGTACGAACACGCGCTGGCGACGCTCGTCGGTACACCCGCCCCGGCCTTTCATCTGGACCCCGCACCGCTGGCGGGCACCGCGCCGCAGATTCCGGTGGCGCTGCCCTCCGACGTAATCGAACGCCGCCCCGACGTGGCCGCCGCAGAGCGCGGTGCAGCGGCCGCCAACGCGCAAGTGGGCGTGGCACGTGCGGCCTTCTTCCCGAGCGTGATGCTCAACGGCGGCGCCGGTTGGGAAAGCCGCGATCTTGCGCTGTTGTTTTCTGCGCCTACGCTGCTGTGGTCGTTCGGCACGCAGATCGCCCAGACGGTGTTCGACGCTGGCCGCACACGGGCACGCGTGGACATTGCCAATGCGGCCTACCAGGGCGCGATCGCCAACTACCGGCAGACGGTGCTGGGCGCGTTGCAGGAAGTGGAAGATGGACTGGCCGGGCTGCAATCGCTGGACCGCGCGGCAAACCAGGCGCGCCATGCCGTGGAAAGCGCCCGCAAGGTCTACGACATTGCGAGCGTGCGCTACGAGGGCGGGCTCGCAACTTCGTTGGACGTGATCACCGCGCAGCAATCACTGTTGAACAACCAGCGCACGGCCGTGCAGATTCTCGGCCAGCAGATGACGACGAGCGTGTTCCTCGTCAAGGCGGTGGGCGGCGACTGGAACCACGCCGCGCCTGCGCCAGCAGCCACGCAGTAGGCGTCAGGCAACGCGGCGCTGAAAACCCGCGCCAACAAAGAGACCGCCCAGCCAGCTGAGCGTGAGCGCCACGGCAACGAGCATTTCAAGCAGATCGGTGGCATCGCCAGGCATGCGCAGCGCCAGCGCAATCACCAAAGCCATCAGCACACCCGCGGCCAGCACGCTCACCAGGAGCGCGCCCAGCCCGGTCGACAACGTGCGTACGACGGGCGGATGCACATGCGCCGGCGGACACAGCTCTGACATGCGCGCACGCACATAGGCCGCCGTGCGGGTGCCATCTGTGGCGTCGGCGTGATGCCGCATGACGTGCATCCAGGTTCGGGTGTCCAGCACCCCGGAACTCAGTTCCTGTGCAACGCGCCGCAGGGCCGCGCGTTCGCGTGCGTGGTCGGTGGCGTCAGAGGGCGTTTCATTGGGGGCGGGCTTGTCGAACACGGCCGGTGCTGCAGCAGGATCGGTCAGCCGCACCTCATGCCGATAGGTCACGCGCACGCGGCGCGAAAACCAGACGTACGCTGCCGAGCCGATGAGCAGCAGCGCCTCCGCTGCCAGCAGCAGCGTGATGGGCATGCGCCCTGCCGTACCGCCGGAGGCTTGCATGGTCCACGCGTGGATGCCGCCGCTCATGGCCAGCGTGGCCAGCAGCTGGAGCACGCCGTATCCGAGCCACACCATCGGAAACCAGCGCACACGCAAGAAGGCCAGGGTAACGAGCCCCAGCGGGAAGACGAGCCCAGCCAGCGCCGGCGCCGCCCGCGCCGGCCCGCCGTTGGCCTCGCCGAGCGTGAGCATCATGCCCATCGCCAGCACGATCGCCAGCGCCGGCAGCGTGTTCAGCCACAGCAGTGTCACCAGCCAGCCGCGTACGCCGTACAGGCGATGGGCCCGCGCGCGCGCCGCCGAAATTGCCATCCAACTCTCTTGCATGAAGCTCCCCGACCGGGTCTGCCATGCGTCGCATGTGGCGCAGCATGACTTCGGAATTTTCGCGATTGTGTCACCGGGGCAAGTCAGTTGCCCCCCTCCAAAGTGGGGACAGCACCACATTGTCGTCAATGTCTTGGCGGATCCAATGCCAGCAAGGCATTGCGGGTGATTAGTTGTTCTTAACTCAGATATTGAAAACGCTGAGTGTTGTATTGACGCCTGCGCGCAAGCGCTCCTGCACCGCGAACCCCTGCATGTCCGCTCCGCATACCGGCCCGAACCATTTGCATGTCATGTGGGCAGCAAGGCTCCTTACACCCGCTGCACACCACAAGGAAGCCGACATGCGCCCACACCGTCTGCCGCAGTGCCTGCTGTCCGCCCTCACCCTGAGCCTCGCGCTCGCTGGTCTGGTCAGCCAGCGCACGCGCCGCTGATATCTTCGGCATCAAAGACCGCGGCACTGTGCAGCCCGGCAAGTTTGCCGATCTGGTCATCCTCGACCCTGCCACCTACGCCGACCGTGCGCGCTATGACAGCCGGGGCTGCCGCCCGTGCGTGTGCGCTGGCTGCTGGTCAATGGCACGGTGGCGGTGGCCGACGGCAAGGCAGTGCCGGATGTTCTGGCGGGGCGGGCACTGCGCAAGTCAGCCGCTCAGATCACGTCGCCGAGTTCGCGCACATCGGTGCCGGTGCAGCACGCGAGTATCTCGGCGTCTTCCTTGCTGACGGAGAGATAGACGTGCCCGACTGCGCTGTCGAAGTACAGGCTATCGCCGGGCGCCAGGCGAAAGGCTTCACCGTTTTCGAAGCGCAGTTCGATCTCGCCGCCCAGCACGAAGACGAACTCCTCGCCGGGGTGGCGGATGTAATCGGGAAAGTCGTCGACCGAGCGTGCGCGGATGTGCGCGCGCATCGGCAACATGCGTTTGCCGGTCAGTGCATCGGCCAGCATGCCGTATTCGTAATTCGGCGTGTCATAGATGACTTGGCCGCCCGAGGGCGTGAAGGTCGGGCGCAATGGTCCGGCATCCGGCGTGCGGCGCCGGCCGAGCAGTTGCTCGAACTCCAGCCCCAATGCCTGCGCCAGGCCGGCAAACTTTTCATACGTCAGCGCAATGTCGCCGCGCTCGGCTTTGGAGATGGTCGACAGCGCCACGCCAGAGCGCTCCGACAGCTCTTGCAGCGTCAGCCCGCGCGCCTTGCGTGCCTCGCGAATGCGCGCGCCGACCTCTTGGTGATTGAGCTGCGCCGGTGCCTCGTCGATTGGATGGGCCTGGATAGCCGCTTTTGCGCTAGATGCCACGCATGTCTCCGGGTTTTCTCGTATACGAGAATTTGATTTTTCTCGTATACGATAACTCAAACCCTCCCCAGCCTCCAACCTAGGAGAGCAGCCCGTGTCGACACTCGCCCTCGACAGCCGCCCCGCGCTGTCACGCACGCAAGTCATTGCCGCCACTACCATCGGCACAGCGCTGGAGTTCTACGACTTCACCATCTACAGCTACTTCGCCATCCAGATCGGGCAACTGTTCTTTCCATCGGCATCGCCGGTGAACCAGTTTCTGTTGTCGATCGGGGTGTTTGGCGTGGGCTTTGTGGTGCGGCCGCTCGGCGGCGTCATCATCGGTGCCTATGCTGACCGGGTCGGCCGCAAGAAGGCGATGGTGCTGACCATCATGATGATGGCGCTGTCGTGCGCGCTGATCGCCACGGCGCCCACCTACGCCACGGCCGGCATCTTCGCGCCGATGATCGTGCTGGCCGCGCGCCTGATGCAGGGCTTTGCAGCAGGTGGCGAATTCGGGCCCGGCACCACGCTGCTCGTCGAATACGCCAGCGACCGCACCCGGGCGTTCTTTGCGAGCTGGAACTTTGCGGCAACCGCACTGGGGCTCGCACTGGGCGCGGCGGTCGCCACACTCATCAACGTGACGCTGTCCAAAGAGGCGGTGCTCGCCTGGGGCTGGCGGCTGCCATTCCTGCTGGGCATTTTTGCGGCCCCGGCCGGCATGCTGATCCGCCGCCGGCTGGAAGAAACGCTCGACCGCCGCGATGCAGCGCCCGGTCACGCCAAGCCGCAGGGCGCCCTCAAGGCCGCGCTGACCACACATCTGAAGCTGACCATTCTCGGCACCTTTGCGGAGCTTGGCGGCTCGGTGTCGGTGTACATCACCGCGTTCTTCCTGCCGAGTCACGCGGTGCGCACGCTGCATATGTCGCCCACGGCGGCAGTGGCTTCCGGCGTGGTCAGTTCGCTCGTCCTGTTTGTGGCCGCACCGATTGCCGGGCGCATGGCCGATCGCTACACCCGCAAGCGCTTGCTGGTCACCTCGCGCATCATCATGCTGCTGGCGGTCTACCCCGCGTTTGCCTTTCTGGGCGCGCATCCAACGCCGCTGGCGCTGTACGCGGTATCCGCATTGCTGGCGGTATTCGTCGCCGCGCAGATCGTGCCCGTGCTGGTGATGATCCCGGAGCTGTTTCCCAAGCATGTGCGCGCCACCGGCATTGCACTCACGTATGTGGTGAGCGCATCGTTCTTCGGCGGGTTCTCGCCGTTCATCGCGAGCTGGCTGGTGGAGCGCACGGGCAACCCGCTGGCGCCGGCGTGGTATGTGGCGGCGGCATGCCTAGTGTCACTGGTGCCGGTGATCTGGCTGCGGGACCGTACCGGCGAAGCGCTTTAAAGGGAATGTTCATGTCGCACAACGACACACTCGTCAGCCGTTCTGCCGTGGAATTGCGTCGGATGATCGGCGCCAAGGAAATCTCGCCCGTCGAGTTGCTCGACGCCTGCATCGAGCGGATCGAAGCCATCAACCCAGCCGTGAATGCCATCACGGCGACGTGCTACAGCCAGGCCCGCGACGCCGCCCGTGCGGCCGAGCGTGCCGTGCTCAATGGCGAACCGCTCGGCTTGCTGCACGGCCTGCCGCTGGGCGTGAAGGATCTGGAAGACACCGCCGGCCTGCTTACCACGTATGGCTCGCCCACCGCACGCAGCAACGTGCCGACGCAGGATGTGCTGCTGGTCGAGCGCCTGCGCGCAGCGGGCGCCGTGCTGGTGGCAAAGACCAACGTGCCGGAGTTCGGTGCCGGCGCCAACACGCGCAACCCGGTATGGGGCGCGACAGGCAACCCGTTCAACCCGATGCTGAATGCAGGCGGTTCGTCGGGCGGTGCGGCAGCGGCGCTGGCGTGCGACATGCTGCCCGTCTGCACGGGCTCCGACACCGGCGGCTCGCTGCGCATTCCGGCCTCCAAATGCGGTGTGGTCGGCTTTCGGCCATCGCCGGGTCTGGTGCCGAATTCGCGCAAGAAACTCGGCTGGACGCCCATTTCGGTGGTCGGCCCGATGGGACGCACCGTGGCCGAAGCCTGCCTGCAACTGGCCGCCACGGCGGGCCTGGCGGCAAGCGATCCGCTCAGCTTTCACGTCGATCCACTGAGCTTTGCCACGCCCGCACCCGTCGATCTCTCCACCCTGCGCGTCGGCTGGACAGAGGACTTCGGCTGCTGCGATGTCGATGCCAGCATCCGCACGGTCTTCCGCGAGCGCATGGCCGCCATCGCGCCGATGTTCCGATCGTGCGAACCCGTGCAGTTCGACCTGGGCGAGGTGCATCGCTGCTTTGACGTGATCCGCGCAGAGAGCTTCGTCGCCGGCCTGCACGATGCCTATACGCGCGACCCGGCATCGATCGGTCCCAACTCGCGCGCCAACTACGAGCTGGGCGCCGCCATGACGCTCGCTGACTGCGCGTGGGCCCAGGCTGAACAGACGCGCATCCTCAAGCGCTTCCAGGCGGCCTTCGGCCAGTACGACGTGATTCTGTCGCCCACGACGCCGGTGTCGCCGTTTCCATGGAGCGAGCTGTATGCCACGCACATCGACGGCCGCGCGCAGGAGAACTATTACCGCTGGCTGGCGCTGACGTACGTCGTCACGCTGACCACGCACCCGGCGATCTCCTTGCCATGCGGTGTTGACCACGCGGGCATGCCGTTCGGCCTGCAGATCGTCGGGCCCTTTCACGGCGACCGCAGAACGCTTGCCGTGGCGCATGCGCTTGAGCAGGCTTTCGATGCGTCTGATACGCTGCGGCGGCCGCGTCCGGACCTCGCCAGGCTCACGCAACCGATGCCTGCACTCCAATCCATCGTCACCGCGCCGCCGGTGTTCGATGCCGCCACGAGCGGCATGGGCACCTCGGCCGTCTGAACCTACAACGACCTCCTCGACATGACCGATATCCAACGCCTCCACACCAACGCCCGCATGAGCCAGATCGTGATCGCCAACGGCATCGTGCATCTGGCCGGGCAAGTGCCCGACGTCGATTTCCTGTCGGTGACGGAGCAGACCAACAATATCCTCGAGCGCATCGATGCCCTGCTCGCCGAAGCGGGCGTGGACAAGACGCGACTGATTTCCGCCAACATCTGGTTGACCGATGCCAAGCACTTTGCCGAGCTGAACGCGGCCTGGGAGGCCTGGGTGCCGGCCGGCCACGCACCCACACGCGCCTGCGTGCAGTCAGGCCTGATGCGCCCGGGCATTGACGTGGAAATTGCCGTCACGGCGTTGGCCAAGCGTTAAGGAGCGGGTTGCCATGCGCTTCGACACCCTTGTGCTGGGCGCCGGCATTGTCGGCGTATCGGTGGCGGTGCATCTGCAGAAACGCGGGCGCGCCGTCGCCCTGGTGGACCGCCGCGCGCCGGGCTTTGAGACGTCGTTCGGCAATGCCGGGCTGATCCAGCGCGAGGGCGTGTATCCGTATGCGTTCCCGCGCGACCTGTCGACGCTGTTGCGTTATGCGAGCAATACGTCGGCGGACGTGCATTACCACCTGGGCGATCTGCCCCGGCTGCTGCCGTTTCTGTGGCAGTACTGGCGCAATTCGCACCCCACGCGGCACGCGGCGATTGCACGTGCGTATGCGCCGCTCATCGCACATAGCGTGAGTGAGCACCGCGCACTGGCCGAAGCCGCCGGCGCCATGCATCTGATCCGCCCCAGCGGCTGGATCAAGGTCTTCCGCAACACGGCCACGCAGGACAAGGAAACCCGCAACGTCGAACGCTGGCAACGCGAGTACGGCGTCGCCTTTGAAGCGCTGGACCCTGCGCGCCTGCGCACGGTTGAACCGCATCTGGATACATCGCTGCTGGGCGGTCTGCGCTACACAGAAGCCGATTCCGTGAGCGACCCGAACGCCCTGGTCACGGCCTACGCGAAATACTTCCAGCAACTCGGCGGCCGCCTGTTTGAAGCCGATGCCAACACGCTCACGCCCAACGCACCGTGGCTGCTGCAAACCAAGGAAGGCGAGCTGCGCGCCGACAACGTCGTGATTGCCATGGGCCCCTGGGCGGACGTCATCACCTCGCGCCTGGGCTACAACCTGCCGCTGGCCGTCAAGCGCGGGTACCACATGCACTACGCGCCCGCGCAAGGTGCGCAGTTGAACCATCCCGTGCTTGATGCCGACGGCGGATATGTGCTCGCACCGATGGCGCGCGGCATTCGCCTGACGACCGGCGCGGAACTCGCGCACCGCGATGCACCCAAGACGCCCGTACAACTGGACGCCGTCGAGCCCGTCGCCCGCAAGCTCTTTCCGCTGGCCGAACGTGTGGATGCGGAACCGTGGATGGGCGCTCGCCCCTGCACGCCCGACATGTTGCCGATCATCGGGCCCGCGCCGCACCATCCAAGCCTGTGGTTCGCGTTCGGCCATGCACACCACGGCCTGACGTTGGGGCCGATTACCGGGCGATTAATTGCAGAAATGATGACGGGCGAGACATCCGCTGTGGATGTTCGCCCGTTCCGTGCACAACGCTTCTGGGATTCAGCGCGCTAGTTCAACCCGCCCTGGCACAGGTACTTGATCGACAGATAATCGTCGAGCCCGTACTTGGAGCCCTCGCGGCCGTAGCCCGATTCCTTCACGCCGCCAAAGGGCGCCGCCTCGCTGGCAAGCGCGCCTTCGTTGATGCCGACGATGCCCGCTTCCAGCGCGCGTGATACCCGCTCGATGCGGCGAATGTCCTGCGTGTAGAAGTACGACGCGAGGCCGAACGGCGTGTCGTTGGCGGCCTGCACGGCTTCGGCTTCGTCGACAAAGCGGAACAGCGGCGCAACGGGGCCGAACGTTTCTTCGCCGCACAGGGCCATGCCGCTGTTGGCGTCGGCCAGCACGGTGGGCGCATAGAAGTGTTCGCCAACTTCCGGCAAGCGCTTGCCACCGGCCAGCACGCGCGCACCGTTGGCGACGGCGTCCTGCACGTGGCGTTCGATCTTGTCGACAGCGCGGGCGTTGATCATCGGGCCGATCTGCGCATCCGGATCGGTGGCGGGGGCGACTTTCAGCGCGGAAACCCGCTCGGCCAGCATGGCACCAAAGCGCTCATACACGCCGGCCTGCACGTAGACGCGATTCGGGCACACGCACGTCTGGCCGCCGTTGCGGAACTTGGCCGCCAGCAAACCCGTGATGGCCGCATCGAGGTCCGCGTCGTCAAACACGATGAACGGCGCGTTGCCGCCCAGCTCCAGCGACAGCTTCTTCAGCGTGCCCGCCGATTCCCGTGCCAGATACTTGCCCACCGGCGTGGAGCCCGTAAAGGTGATCTTGCGCACGCGGCTGTCGTGCAGCCAATCGGCCACGGCTTCGATGCCGCGATCACGCGAGGCGGAAATCATGTTCAGCACGCCCGGCGGCAGCCCCGCTTCCTGCGCAAGCTGCGCCAGCGCGAGCGCCGTGAGCGGCGTGTCTTCCGCCGGCTTGGCGACGACGGTGCAGCCCGCCGCCAGCGCCGGCGCGATCTTGCGCGCAATCATCGCCAGCGGGAAATTCCACGGCGTGATGGCCGCCACGATTCCCACAGGCTCCTTGACGGCGCTCATTCGCTTGCCGCGCTGCTGCTGCGGGATCAGATCGCCATAGATGCGCGTGGCCTCATCGGCAAACCACGCGACGTACGAGGCGCCGTACATGACCTCGCCGCGCCCTTCGGCAAACGGCTTGCCCTGCTCCAGCGAAATCAGCCGCCCCAGCGCATCGGCATTGGCGACGATGGCCGCGTGCCAGCGGCGCAAGATTGCAGCGCGTTCGGCAGGCAGCGTATCGCGCCACGTGGGAAAGGCGCGTGCTGCCGCGTCGGTGGCGGCACGCGCGTCTGCGGCGCTGCTGTCAGGCACGTTGGCGATGAGGCTGCCGGTGGCAGGGTCCGTCACGGCAAAGCGTGCGCCGTCTGTGCTGGCAACCCATTGACCGTCGATCAGGTTGTCGGTGCGCACGAGCCCCGTCTGGCGGAGTTGGTCGAAGCTGAAAGCCATCGTCGATTCCTTCAAGCCGTTCAACCGAGGTGCGCGGCAATCGCCTCGCCCACCTGCGTGGTGTTGGCCGTGCCGCCCAGATCCGGTGTGCGCGGGCCTTCTTTCAACACGGTTTCGATGGCCGCGACGATGGCGTCGTGCGCGGCCCGCCCTGCCCCCTGGCCTTCGGTCAGGAAGTCCAGCATCAGCGCCGCCGACCAGATCATCGCGATCGGGTTGGCGATGTTCTTGCCGTAGATGTCCGGCGCGGAGCCGTGCACCGGCTCGAACAGCGACGGGAAGGTGCGATCGGGGTTCAGGTTGGCGGAAGGTGCCAGGCCAATCGTGCCAGTCGTCGCGGGGCCAAGATCGGACAGGATGTCGCCGAACAGGTTGGTGGCGGCCACCACATCGAAGCGACCCGGCTGCAGCACGAAGCGCGCGGTCAGGATGTCGATGTGCTGCTTGTCGAGCGTGACATCGGGGTAGCTTTGCGCGACTTCATCCGCGCGCTTGTCCCACCACGGCATGCTGATGGCGATGCCGTTGCTCTTGGTGGCAAGCGTCACGTGCTTGCGCTCGCGGCTTTGTGCGAGGTCGAAGGCAAATTTCAGCAGCCGCTCCGCGCCCTTGCGCGAGTAGACCGATTCCTGGATGACGATCTCGCGGTCGGTGCCTTCGTACATGATGCCGCCGAGCGACGTGTATTCGCCTTCGGTGTTCTCGCGCACGACGTAGTAATCGATGTCGCCCGGCTTGCGATTGGCCAGTGGGCACGGTACGCCTTCAAACAGACGCACGGGGCGCAGGTTGATGTACTGGTCGAATTCGCGGCGGAACTTGAGCAGCGAGCCCCACAGCGAGACGTGATCGGGCACCGTAGCCGGCCAGCCGACCGCGCCGAACAGGATGGCGTCCATGCCATGCAGTCGCTGCTTCCAGTCATCCGGCATCATCGTGCCGTGCTGCTGGTAGTAATCACAACTGGCCCAGTCGATGTGCTGGGTTTCGAGGCCGATGCCGAAGCGGCGTGCGGCCGCTTCGAGCACGCGCAGGCCTTCGGGCATCACTTCGCGGCCGATGCCGTCGCCGGGGATCACGGCGATCCGGTAGGTCTTGCGGGTCATGTCAGGTCCGGTAGAAAGAGGAAGAAGAATCAGGCACCTTGCGGCGCGATGAACTCACGGGCGAGCTTGCGGGCGCCGTTGGCGAACATCAGGATATCAACGCCAGTGGCGACGAAGGTGCAGCCCAGCTCCAGATAGTGACGTGCCAGCGCAGCATCGGACGTCAACGTGCCGGCGGCCTTGCCCGACGCAACAATCGTGCGCACGGCGTTGTCGATGGCAGCCTGCACATCCGGGTGGCCTGCATTGCCACGGTGGCCCATCGACGCTGCCAGATCCGCCGGGCCGATAAACACGCCGTCCACGCCATCCACATTGCAGATGGCTTCAAGGTTTTGCAGCGCGGTAACGGTCTCCGCCTGGACGAGCAGGCAGGCTTCGTCATCGGCAACCTGCAGGTAATCGGTGCGGGCACTCCAGCGCGAAGCGCGGCCCACTGCACTGCCAACGCCGCGAATGCCATGCGGGGGATAGCGCACCGCGCGCACGAGTTCGCGCGCCTCGTCCGCCGTGTCGACCATCGGCACGAGCAGCGTGCGCGCGCCAATGTCGAGCAGGCGCTTGATGAGCGACGGATCGCCGTTGTACGGGCGCACGATGGGCTCGGCGCGGTACGGCGCTACGGCCTGCAGTTGCGCGAGGATCGTGCGCACGTCGTTCGGGGCGTGCTCGCTGTCGATCAGCAGCCAGTCGAAGCCGGCGGTGGCGCTTACCTCCGCCAGGTACGGATCGCTCATCGCCAGCCAGAAGCCGATCTGCCGTTGCCTGGCGGCCAGCGCGGCCTTGAAACTGTTCGGGCGGTCAAGCGCGGGCGTTTGCATTGCGTTGGTCATGCGAATGGAGTGTTTCAGAAGTGGGCTCGAAGCTGATGGGTTCCACCTTGCCGAGCAGGAAAAGATAATTCAGGATCGCCAAGCCGATCAGCGCGGCGGAAAACACCAGCGCCGGAATGAACGAGCCCGTGGCACCCACGATGGCGCCGGTGACGATCGGGCCGACCACGCCGCCCATGTTCGACACGCTGTTCTGCAGGCCCGCCACCATCGACACGTTGTTGCCCGGTGCCACATCGGCCGGCAGCGCCCACACCTGCGACGCCGCCACGGTCGTGCCCGACTTGGCGATGCACAGCAGGATGACCGCAACCACCGCCGATTGCGCGAACGCGGCCAGCCCGATGCTCGATGCCATCACCAGCCCGATCACCAGGAAGAGCTTGCGCGTGGCCGTGAGCGAAAGCTTGCCCGACGCATACACGCGGTCTGACGCCCAGCCTGCAAACACCTCCACAAACATCGACACGAACAGCGGCAGCGACGCCATGAAGCCCATCTCCATCAGTCCCATGCCGCGTTCCTTGACGAGGTACGTCGGCAGCCATGTGATGAAGAAGTACGAGTTGTAGTTGATCATGAAGAAGCCGATGCACATCGCCCAGATGTTCCGGTGCGTGAGCAGCTTCGTCCAGGGCACCTTGGGTTCATCCTTGCGGGCTGGCGGCAGGCCGCGTTGGATGTGGGCCAGCTCCGCGGCGTTCACGCCCTTGTGCGCTTCGGGCGTTTCCTTGAACACCGCCCACCACACCACCGCCCACACGAGGCCCAGCGCGCCCGTCACCGCAAAGGTGATCTTCCAATCGAACATCACCAGCAGCCACGCGATGAGCGGCAAGGCGACAGCGCTACCCAGCTTGGAACCGCTGTCGAAAATGGCCGCCACCGTGGCGCGTTCCTGCTTGGGGAACCAGCGCCCTGTAATGCCCGCGCTGCTGGGGTACGCACCCGCCTCCCCGATGCCCAATGCCACACGCAGGCCGACCAGCGACTTGAAGCCGTTTGCCAGGCCCGTCAACGCCGTCGCAACGGACCACCACAGCACCGCAAACCCGAGCACCTTCTTCTGCCCGAAACGATCGGCCAGAATGCCCGCCGGCAACTGCAGCAGCGCATATGACCAGAAGAACGCCGACATGACGACGCCCATTTCCACCGCGCTCAGGTGGAACTCTTTCTGGATGTGCGGTGCAGCGGCCGACAGCACGGTACGGTCGATGTAGTTGATGGCAATCGCCGCCCACATGAGGCCGGCGACGACCCAGCGCACTTTGGAGCGCGGGCCGCCTTGTGATGTGTCCTGCATGGTTTGTCTCCTGTTTTGTAATAGGTGATGCGTGCCTTCGAGTCGAGGCGCTAACTCACGATGCCCATGTGCCAGGGCACGAATTCATGGTCTCCAAGACCGAGCAGCTCGCTCTTGGTGCGCTCGCCCGAGGCGGTGCGCAGGATGTGTTCGAAGATGTCCTGGCCCATCTCTTCCACCGAACGTTCGCCGTCGAGAATGCGGCCGCAGTTGATGTCCATGTCTTCTTCAAGCCGGCGGAACATGGGCGTGTTGCTGGCGAGCTTGATCGTCGGTGCGGGCTTGGAGCCGAACATCGAGCCGCGCCCCGTGGTGAAGCAGATGAGGTTGGCGCCGCTGGCAATCTGGCCCGTCACGGCAACCGGGTCATAGCCAGGGGAATCCATGAAGACGAAGCCGGCGCGGTCGATGGGCTCGGCGTATTCGTACACGGCCTGCAGGGGCGTGGTGCCGCCCTTCATGGCCGAGCCGAGTGATTTTTCGAAGATGTTGGCCAAGCCGCCCTGCTGGTTGCCGGGGCCAACCACACCGTTGAACTGGCCGTTGTGGCCGCGCGTGTAGTTCTCCCACCAGGCGAGCCGATCGAGCAGCTTCTGGCCGACTTCCGGCGACACCGCACGGCGCGTGAGCATGGTTTCCACGCCGTGGATCTCTGGCGTTTCCGACAGGATGGCCGTGCCGCCGTGGCGCACCAGCAAATCCATCGCGGCACCCAGCGCCGGGTTGGCGGTAATGCCCGAGAAACCATCGGAGCCGCCGCACTCCAGGCCGATCTTGATATGACTGGCCGATACCGGGCGACGCACGATGTCATTGGCCGCCGGCAGCATCTTCTGGATGGCGGCGATGCCCCCCTCGATGGTGGCGCGCGTACCGCCGGTGTCCTGCATCACCAGTGCGTGCATCAGCTTGCCGGTTTCCAGGCCTTGGCTTGTCATCAAATCCGCCACCTGGTTGCGCTCGCAGCCCAGGCCGACGATCAGCACCCCCGCCAGGTTTGGATGCCGCGCGTAGCCCGCCAACGTGCGGCGCAGCACATCGAAATGCTCGGATGGCGACGACATCCCGCAGCCGCTCGTCTGCGCAAATGCCACCACGCCATCCACATTGGGAAACGGCGCCAGGCGCTCCGGCGTGAACCACGCCGCAATGTTCTTGATAACGGTGGAAGAGCAGTTGACCGACGCGAGGATGCCGATGAAGTTGCGCGTGGCCACACGGCCGTCGGGGCGGACGATGCCATTGAACGTTGCGCGCTGCGCCTCTGGGATGTAATCGACCGGGCGCACATCCAGGCCAAAGCCGGGGTCGCGCGCATAGTCGATCAGCTCCACGTTGTGCGTATGAACGTGCTCGCCCGCTTCGATATCGCGCGCTGCCCGGCCAATGATCGTGTCGTACTTGCGGATGAATTCGCCCTGCGCGATCCGCCGCGCGGCGATCTTGTGGCCGGCCGGCACCTGCGCGCGCAGGCGCACCGCGATGCCGTTAATCGACAGGTTCGCCCCAAGCGATAGCCCTTCGCGCGCAATCAGCACGTTGTCTGCCGCGTTCAGCTGAATCAGCGGCCCAGCGTACGTTGGGGTTGCCTGCAACATCCTTTGCTCCTCCGGGCTGTCTTCTGGTGCAGCCGTCGTCTATCGTCAGTTTTGATGTTGCCGGTTTATGTAACCGGTAACATTGGCGCAATCGTAGTCGGGTTTTGCGATAATTGCTAGCCCCTTCGTTCCCCTGTGTTTCCCTAATCGGCCTCTCGATCACGTGACCAAGTCCCCCGCCGTGTCCCTCTTAGAAACCGCACCCGCCGCCGCACGCCGCGCGCGCAAGAACACCGGGCGCGTCACATTGAGCGACCTTGCCAAGCTGGTGGGCGTGACCAAGGTGACGGTGTCACGCGCGCTGAACACGCCAGAGCTGGTATCGAGCGACACGCTGGAACGCGTGCGCGCAGCGGTACGGCAGACGGGCTATACGCCGGACCTGGTGGCCGGATCACTGGCGTCCAACCGCAGCCGGTTGATCGTCGCGCTCATCCCCACGATTGCGGGCAGCGTGTTCCAGGAAACGGTGGCGGCACTCACCACGGAACTCGCGGCGGCGGGCTATCAATTGCTCATCGGCCAGAGCGGCTATGACGAATCACGCGAAGACGCGCTGCTCGACGCCATCGTCGGGCGGCGGCCTGCGGGCATCGTGCTGACCGGCGTGGTGCATTCGGCCAGCGTGCGGCAGAAGCTGCAAGCCGCCGGCGTGCCGGTGGTGGAAACGTGGGACATCACGCGCAACCCGCTGGACATGCTGGTGGGCTTCTCGCACCAGAAGGTGGGGCAAGCGGCAGCGCGCTATCTGAAGCAGCGCGGCGCAAAGCGCCCTGCCGTCGTCACGCCCAGCGACCGCCGCGCGCAGGCACGCGCGCAAGCCTTCGTGAAGGCGTTCGGCCCGGATGTCGACATTCCCGTGATTGCCGCTGAATCCCCTGCCAACCTGGGCGATGGGCGGCGTGCGCTGGGCGAATTGCTCGCGCAGCATCCGGACACCGACGCCATCTTCTGCGGCGCCGACATCCTCGCGCTCGGGGTGTTGATGGAAGCGGAACACCGCGGCGTTGCGGTGCCCGCACAGATTCGCGTGGTCGGCTACGGCGACCAGGTGTTCGCCAAGGACACCACGCCTGCCCTCACTACAATCCGCATCGACGGCACGGGCATTGGCAAGCTGGCGGCAACGTTGCTCATCGATCGCATCGAGCACGGCGACGAAGAACGCCGCACGGTCGACGTGGGCTTCACACTCGTTGAGCGCGACAGCGCGTAGCGCTCAGGCTGACACCGCTTCCGCATCGAGCGGAAACACAGGCCGCTGCACCTTCGCAAACGGAAAGCGCGCGTAGTCCGAACTCGTTACGCCGCCGCCGTCGCACTCCACCACGGCTTTTGCGATGGGCACGAACACGGGCCGGCAATACATGCGCGACTTCAGCAGAACGAAGCGCGCGGCATGCGGGTCCACGCCGATGTGCGTAAAGATACCGAGGTCCCAATGCTCCTGCGGCGTCTCGGTGACGACCACCTGCGCCGCGCCAATGTCCAGCAGCGCCGTACGCCCCATGCGGATGCGCTGCCCGGTGTAGGTCGGCCCCGTGATCGTGTATTCACCGTCGCTGATGGCGGCGACCTTGCCCGTCAGCGGGCGCGGCACCGGGTAGATGCCCAGCTGCGCAAGCGGCACCTTGTCGCCCACCGGCAGCGTGACGGTGGCGCCAACGCCGGCCTCGATCATTGCGGCGACGGCCTCGGGGTCGCACACAGGCCCGACGGCGATGTCACTCAATCCTTGCTTCAACGCTTCGTGCAGGACGTGCATGTCGTCGCACGTGCCGCCGGACATGCAGTTGTCGCCATGGTCGAGCAGCAGCACGGGGCCGCTGCCCGGCGCGTCCGCCAACTTGGCTGCGCGCGTGATCGATTCGGTCAGCGGTTCAGAGCGGTAGACGAACCCTTCGCGGTCGGCCCAGATGGCGTCAGCAATGCGTTGCGCCGCAGCGTCGGCAGCGTGCTTGTCGCCGTTGCCGACCACCACGATGGAAAGGCACGGCGCGGAAATGTCCGCCAATCCGAATCCGGCCAGGATCGACACGGCCAGCATGCCGTCCTGCTCCGCCTGCTTGGCCAGCGCCACGGCGCGGTGCATCGCGCCTTCATCGGTGCGGCTGCGCAGCGTGTGCGTGACCAGCGGCAAGCGGCGCCACGCGAGCACGGGGTTCGCGCGGCCGGCCAGCTTGTCGAACAGCAGGCGCCCTGCATGCTCCCCGGTTTCATACATGTCGACGTGCGGATACGTCTTGAAGCTGACCGCGATGTCGGCCAGGTCAATGAACTTCTGCGTGAGATTGCCGTGCAAGTCGAGCGCGACGGCAATCGGCACGTCGGGCACGACCGCGCGCAAGCGTTCGAGCAAGTCACCCTCGCCGTCGTCGCTGTTCTCGGCGACCATCGCGCCGTGCAGGTCGAGCAGCAGCGCGTCGCACCCCGGCGCAGCCGCGACAATCGCGTCGCACAACGTGGTGTACGCCTGCGCTGCCACGCGCCCGCTAGGGTTCGCACCGGCAACAACGGGCACGACAATTTTCGCGCCGGCCGCCTCGGCCAGATCGATGAACGCACCGGCCGCCGTACGCGTGCCCTTGGCGGCGCGATAGGCGTCAGCGCCGTAGCGTGGATGGAACGATGCCAGCGGCGTCGGCACCGGCGAGAACGTATTGGTCTCGTGATTGAAGCGGGCGATCAGGATGCGCATGGGGCGGTCTGGTGGTGGTGTCAAACGCGGCCGGCGGCTTGCAGCATCGCGTGCAGCAGCACGTTGGCCCCGGCTTCGAGATGCTCTGGGCGGGCGTCCTCGATCTCGTTGTGGCTGATGCCGTCCTTGCACGGCACGAAGATCATCGCGGTGGGTGCCACACGGGCAAGGTAGACCGCGTCATGGCCCGCCCCGCTGATGACGTCCATCTCGGACAAGCCCAGCGCACGCGCCCCGCTGCGCACCGCGTCCACAAGCGTCGCGTCGAACGGCTGCGGCGGAAAATAGACCACCTGGCGCAACGCAATGTCGATACCGCTGCGTGCGGCCAACGCCGTCACGGCGTCATGGAGTGCGGCGTCCATGTCAGACAGCATCGCATCGTCGGCGGCACGAAAATCGATCGTCATCGATACGCGGCCTGGGATCACGTTGCGCGAATCCGGGTGCACGCTCAAGCAGCCCACCGTGGCGCGCGCATGGGGTGGCCGCTCCCGCGCGATGCGGTTGGCAATGCCGACAAGCTCCGCCGCGGGCAGCAACGCATCGCGGCGCAGCTCCATCGGCGTGGGACCTGCATGCGCCTCCATGCCAGTCAGAACCACGTCGTACCAGCGTTGGCCTAGCGCGCCAGTCACCACGCCAATCGTCGTGCCGTGCGCTTCGAGCACCGGCCCTTGCTCGATATGCGCCTCGAAGTAGGCTCCGACCTGCCTGCCGCCAACCGGCTCGGCGCCCGCGTAGCCGATGCTGCGCAGCGCCTCGCCCACGGCCACGCCATCGCGGTCCTGCGCGGCCAGCACGGCGTCCAGCGCAAACTCGCCGATGAACGCGCCAGAGCCCATCATCACCGGCACGAAACGCGAGCCCTCTTCGTTGGTCCACACGGCCACTTCGATGGGCGCTTCGGTTTGAATGCCCGCGTCGTTGAGCGTGCGTAAGACCTCGATGCCGGCAAACACGCCGTAGTTGCCGTCGAACTTGCCGCCGGTCGGCTGCGTATCGATATGGCTGCCCGTCATGACCGGCGGCAGCGCATTGTTGCGCCCGGGGCGGCGTGCGAACAGATTGCCGATGGCATCCACGCGCACGGTGCACCCGGCAGCCTTTGCCTGCGCAACAAAGAAGTCACGGCCCTGGCGGTCGAGATCCGTCAGCGCCAGGCGCCGCACGCCACCCTTGGGTGTCGCGCCAATGCTGGCCTGCTGCATGAGCGTGTCCCACAGGCGCGCGCCGTTGATACGAAGTTGAGTCTCTGTCGTCATCATTTCTCGCGAGTTCATGCGGCCAGGCCGACGCCGAGGTAACGGTCCTTGACGGCGTCGTCGGTGCGGAAGGCTTCGTTGCTGCCGGTGTAGACCACGCGGCCCTGTTCAATGATCACGTGGCGGTCAGCCAACTGCGTGCAGACCTCCAGGTTCTGCTCGACCAGCAGGATAGACACGCCCGCCTGCTTGATCATCTTCAACTGCGCGACGATCTCTTCGACGATGACGGGCGCCAGGCCCTCCACCGGCTCGTCCAACATCAGCAGGCGCGGGTGGTTCATCAGCGCACGGCCAATAGCCAGCATCTGCTGTTCGCCACCGGACAAGTTGGCGCCACCGTTGCGCCGCCGCTCGTGCAGGCGCGGGAAGATGCGGTAGATGTCGGCCAGTTGCCACGGAGAATCGCGCCGCGCGCCGAGCTTCAGGTTCTCCTCCACCGTCAGCAGCTTGAAGATGCCGCGATGCTCCGGCACGAGGCACAAACCCTGCGCGGCAATGCGATGCGCCGGCAGTCCGGCAATGTCCTTCCCGCGAAAGCGCACATGCCCGCGCGGCGGCACCACACCAGCAATCGCCTTGAGCGTGGTCGACTTGCCCGCGCCATTGCGGCCAAGCAGCGTCACCAGTTCGCCCTCGCCCACCGATAGCCCCACGCCCTGCAGCACGTGGCTCTTGCCGTAGTAGCCGTGGAGGTCTGCAACGTCGAGGATCGCCGTCGTCGTCATTTCTTGCCTCCCGTGATCATGTTGCCGAGATACGCGGCGCGCACGCGTGGGTCCGCTCGCACGGCGTCGGGCGTGCCCTCCATGAGCACCTTGCCCTGCTGCATGACGGTGATGGTGTCGGAGATGTCCATCACGATGTCCATGTTGTGCTCGATCAGCACGACGGTATGGTCCTGCGCCAGGCCGCGGATGAGCGCCTTCATGGCGGGCAGATCGTCCACGCCCATGCCGGAAGTCGGTTCGTCGAGGAAGATCGCGCGCGGGTTGGCGGCCAGTGCCATGCCCACCTCCAGCCGGCGCTGCTGGCCATGCGAGAGTGCGGCGGCCGGCGTATCGGCCAGGCGTGGCAATTCAAGCCGATCAAGCACGCGGTCAACCGTATCGGCGCAGGCCAGCTCGCCCTGCGGCAAGCGCCAGCCGTGCATGGCACGACGCGGCGCGGTACCGAGTGCCGCAAGGCGCAGGTTCTCGCGCACGGAAAGGCTCGGGAACAGGCTCGTCACCTGGAACGAACGTGCAATGCCGCGCTGCACGCGCTGGAAATCGGCCTCGCGCGTCACGTCGTGGCCATCGAAGACGATGGTGCCGCTGGTGATCATGCGTGTGCCCGTGAGCATGTGGAACAGCGTGGTCTTGCCGGCGCCGTTCGGGCCAATCACGGAGTGCACGGTGCCGGGCATCACACGCAGATCGACGCCGCCCAGTGCGGTGAACTTGCCGTATTGCTTGACGATGCCGGTGGCTTGCAGGATGGGCGTGGTGGTCATGCGCGTTCCTCCTGCACCGCCGGTGCATTACGCGTTGCACGCACGCGTTGCCACAGCTTCTGCCCGAGCCCGAACAGCCCGCGCTGCATGAACAGGCTCACCGCAATCAGCAGGAAGCCGAGCAACATCAGCCAGCGCGGCCACAGGCTGGAGAGCCAGTCCGACAGCAGCACGTAGAACGCCGCACCCAGCACTGAGGCAAACACGTTGCCCGTGCCGCCGATGACGGTCATCACCAGAATCATCTCGCTGACGTGGTAGTCGATATTGGCCAGCGGCGCGATGCCCGTGAGCATGGCGTGCAGTGCACCGGCCAACCCGGTCACCGCACCCGAGATGACGAACGCCAGCAGCTTGAACGTACGCACGTTGTAACCGACGGCGAGGGCGCGTTCTTCGTTGTCGCGAATCGCCAGCAGCGTGCGGCCGAATACCGATTCCGTCACGCGCTGCACGAGGAAGAACACAACAAGGAACAGCGCCGCCGCGAACGCATAGAACGCCCAGGGTGAGCCGGCAAACGCCGGGCGCGGAATATCGAGCAGGCCGTTATCCCCGCCCGTGAGCGACGGCGTGGTGTAGGCCAGGAAATAGAACATCTGCGAGAAGGCCAGCGTGAGCATGACGAAGTACGTGCCGCGCTGGCGGATGGCAAACCACCCGACCACCGCCGCCACGATCGCACCGACCACGACGGCCAGAACAAGCGCCACGGGCATCGGCAGCGCCAGTTGCGTGAGGCCGATGCCCACGGCATAGCTGCCCAGCCCGAAGAAGATGCCCTGCCCGAACGACAGCAGCCCCGTGTAGCCGAGCAGCAGGTTGCAGGCCATGACGGCCATCGCGTAGACGAGCACTTCGGTGGCCAACGTGCCGGACGTCAGCACCAGCGGCAGCAACAGCGTCACGCCCAGCGCCAGCCACCAGAAGCGGTAGCGCGAGAGTCCATGGAATGCGGCTTGCATCATCCCCTCCCCAGCAGGCCATGCGGGCGCAGCAGCAGCACAGCCGCCATCGCCACGTAGATCATCAGCCGCGCACCCTCGGGCCACAGCGTGCTCATCAGGCTCTGCACGATGCCGACCAGCAGGCCGCCGACCAGCGCCCCCGCAAAGCTGCCCATGCCGCCCACCACCACCACTAC
Organism: Ralstonia pickettii; assembly: GCF_000607165.1. Classification (GTDB taxonomy): domain Bacteria; phylum Pseudomonadota; class Gammaproteobacteria; order Burkholderiales; family Burkholderiaceae; genus Ralstonia; species Ralstonia holmesii. The sequence continues at coordinate 98,700 of NZ_JFZG01000024.1, forward strand.
GAAGGCAACGCCGAGGGCCTCTACACCCATGAAGGGCTCCGCACCGCGAATGGGCGCCGCCAGCACACCGGCCACCGCCGCCGTAGCCGCACCCAGTGCGAACATCAGGCTGAACATGCGAAACACGTTGATGCCGAGCAGCGACACCATCTCGGTCGATTCGCTACCCGCGCGCACCGCACTGCCCAGCCGTGTGCCTTCCAGCAGCCACCACAGCCCGAGCGCCAGCACGGCGGTAAAACCGATCACGAAGAGGCGGTATTTCGGATAGACGAAATCGCCCCACATCACCACGCCTTGCAGCGCATCGGGCGCCGGCACATCCACGCCCAGCGGCCCCCACGCCACGATGATGAGTTCCTGCACGACCAGCGCCAGCCCCACGGTGACGACGATGTGGAACTCGTGCGCCTGCGCATACACATGGCGCAGCAGCACCTTCTCCGTCACCCAGGCAAGCGCGCCGATAACGATGGGCGCAAGCACGAGTGCCAGCCAGAAATTCATGCCCATCTGCAGGGCCTGAAAGCAGAGATACGCGCCCAGCGCATAGAACGCGCCGTGGGCGAAATTGACGAAGCGCAACAGCCCGAAGATGATCGACAGCCCCACCGCCAGCAGGAAGTAGAGCATGCCGATCCCCACGCCGTTGACGACCTGGAGCAGGTAGACGTTCATTGCGTTGATCGAAATGACACTCAGAAAGACAGGCGCCCGCGCTTCAGTGACCGAAGGCGGGCGTGCGGCAGATCAGCCCCTCAGGCCAGCTTGCACTGCGTCTGTTCAACCGGCAGGAAGGCCTTGCCGACCGCCACCACGTCTGCAAAGTCGTCCTTGTCTTTCATGCGGCTCTTGGGCTTGCCCTTGAGCAGGTAGTAGTTCTTGAGCACCTGGTGGTCGGCCGCGCGAATCTCTTCCGGGCCCGTCAGGCCGTAGTACTTCATGCCCTGCAGCGCGGCGATCACGGCCTTCGGGTCGGCGCTGCCAGCCTTGGCCATCGCGTCGAGCAGGATCTTCGTGCAGGTGTACGAGCCTGCAAGGCTGTAGTTCGGGTTGGATTTGAACGCGGCCTGCGTGCGCTTGACGAGATCGTGGTTGGCAGGTGTATCCACGGCGTGCCAGTACTGCGCGCCGAAGTACACGCCGTCGCACAGGTCCGCGCCGAGCGATTCGAACTGCTCCAGGCCAGATGCCCACGCCACCAGGATCGTCGTGTTCTTCTTCATGCCGAAGCTCACTGCCTGGCGCAGCGTGTCGGACGACTGCGAGCCGAAGTTCAGGATCAGCAGCACGTCGGGCTTGGCCGCCATCGCGTTGGTCAGGTAGCCGCTGAATTCCTTCTCGGTAAGCGCGTGGTAGCTGTTGCCCACATGCTCGATGCCCTTTTCCTTGAAGATGTTCTTGGCAGCTGACAACAGCCCATCGCCAAACACGTATTGCGGCGTGATGGTGTACCAGCGCTTGGCCTTGGGCATCGATTCGATCAGCGGGCGCACGGTGCGCTCGATGGCGCCATAGGTCGGCACCGACCAGCGGAAGGTCGCGCGGTTGCAGTCCTTGCCCGTAATCTCATCGGCGCCAGCGGTGGTGATGAACACACCGCCGAACTTCTCCGCCTCCTTGCCCATCGCGAGCGATTCGGACGACAGGATGCCGCCCGCGAAGTAGCGCGCATTCTTCTGCTGCGCGAGTTCCTGCACCTTGCGCACAGCGGTGGCCGGCTTGCCCTCGGTGTCGAGCACGCTGTACGCCAGCGGCCGGCCAAGCACCTTGCCGTATTGCTCCACAGCCAGCTTCATGCCCAGGTCGGCGAACTTGCCGTTGGCAGCGAACGGGCCGGACATCGGCACCGGGCAACCGAGTTCGATGGCATCGGCAGCCAACGCAAGGCGGGCCTGCAGCAGGGACGCGGGCACGGCGGACAGCGCCGCCAGTTTGAGCAAGTCTCGACGATTCAAAGCGCACTCCTTGGGGTTCGTGTGGATACAGAACAGCGCTTGGAGCCACCACCGGCGGCGGCTTCCTCCTGGCCTTGACCGGCGAGGTTTTCGCCGACCATAGCGCCGAGCAAAAACCAGACCAGTTTCTTATATTTGTTATGATAAATAGGCGAAATCATCATAGAAGCCGTGTTGGCGATGCGTCAACGGTCAAGAGGTTGGTGTTTACGCCGAGGTGCAGGACGCGGTCCCGCTGCGCGAGGATGTGTGAAACCGGTGCGCGCGCACGATGGATGGGCATGCATGCACCACGCCGGACAGCCGGGCGGCACAACCCCGCAGTTAGAATGCGCGCAACAAGGAACGGACATCCATGGCCACACTCGGAGCAGGCAAAACGGCGTCGATCGGCATCCGCAAGCAGAAGCGCGCCGACCTCGTCGCCGAAGAACTCAAGCGGCTGATCACGCAGCGCAACCTCAAGCCCGGCGACAGGCTCCCGCAGGAGATCAAGCTGCAGGAGACCTTCGGTGTGAGCAAGGGCACCATCCGCGAAGCGCTCAAATCATTAGAGGTGCAGGGTCTGGTGAGTGTGAGCACGGGCCCCGCCGGCGGCGGCACCATCGTCGAGGTGCCGCTGGACCGCACGTTCCAGCTCATGCAGAACTATCTGTTCTTCAAAGACATCGGCATTGCAGACGTCTACACCGTGCGTCGGCTGCTGGAGCCGGAGCTTGCCGCCGGTGCGGTACCGCATCTGACCGACGACGACTTCCGCGCGCTCGAACACACCATCGACCTGTGCGACCCGGCTTCTGCCAAGGCCGCCGCGCCGCTCGATCAGCGTCAGGAAGACCTGAGCTTTCACGACATCCTAGCCGCAGCCAATCCCAACCCGATGCTGCGGTTCTGCTGCGAGCTGATCAACGAAATGATTCGGCAGCTTGTGGTGTTCGGCAACGAAACCTCGCAGAAGGACCACGCCAAGTTCGGCGCGTCCAACGTCAAGTTCCACCGACAGATTCTGGACGCGGCACGCGCGCGCGACGCCGACACCGTGCGCGCACTCATGAGCACGCACATGGAAGACTGCACGCATCACGTCACGCGCATGAAGGGCCGCGTGCACGGCCGCCTCGTGCTGGATTCCGAGATGCCGCGCCGCAATCGGCCGCTTCTCGACGACCCCGACGACAGCGGCCACAGCGACGACAACGCGTGACGGCTCAGTAGGTCTTGTAGGGCAAGAACTTGCCGCTCATGACGATGCGCACGCGATCCCCCTTGGGATCGGGCTCGCGCGTGAGGTCCATGTTGAAATCGATCGCGCTCATGATGCCGTCGCCAAACTCTTCGTGGATCAGCGCCTTGAAGGTCGTGCCGTACACGCTGATGAGTTCGTAGAAGCGATAGATCAGCGGATCCGTTGGCACCGCTGTGGGCAGCGACCCCTTGTACGGCGTCACCTGCAGCAGCGCGATGGCCTCTTCGGGCAGATCCAGCGCCGCGCCAATGGCCTTTGCCTGCGCTTCGGTCAGCGTCATCTGGCCGAGCAGCGCGGCGGTGCTCCACTCCTTGCTGTGGCCGATGACCTCGGCCAATTGCGTCCACGTCAGTTTCTTTTTGATTTTCTGCAGGACGATCAGATCGGTTACGTCTTCGCGTTGCATGGTGGCTCCCTGGGTTGGGTGAGAAAACAGCACGCGACATGAGCAAGGTCGATGCCAACCCAGGAACGCCGCCCCTTGAAGGGTTGCGCAATGACGGCCATGCCGCCATCGCGCTTCGGACGTCGACGCGAAGCGCGTCAGAACCAGTGCATGATCCCGGTGTACACACCTTGCTGGCCAGAACCCGGGGCCGGCTTGCCGCCACCCGCCTCAACCGAGAAAGACGCATTGCTGCCGTTCATTACGGTACCGATGGTGCCGTACAGCAACGTGCGCTTCGAGAAGTAATAGTTGGCCCCCACCGTCAGCAGCGTGCCATTTCCGCCGCCTTGGTTGCGGTTGGCCCTGTATGCACCGCCAATCAGCGTCAAAGCCGGGGTGACCTGATAGTTGGCCCCCAGCCAGTAGGTTTGCTGGCGGGTCGCGCCGCTCGGGTTATCCGCGTCCGCCGTGGTAGCGCCGCCCGACTGGATACGGCTGTAGCCACCAAACAGCTTGACGTCGCCAATCTGATAGGTACCACCGGCCGTGAACAAGCGGGAAGCCGTATAGAGGTTGGTGAACTCGCCGTTTGTGTCGCGAATTTCTTCGTAGAAGGCCTTGAGCATCAGCGGGCCGTTCTGGTAGGCCATGGCGCCGGCAAGCTGCCTGCCAGCGTTGAAGTGCCCCGCCGTTCCGTTCAGGCCGGCTTGCGCGCGGAACGAGAAGCCACCCCAGGTCGGCGAGTTGTAGGTGATCGCCTTCTGGCGTGAGCCCCAGGTGCGGTTGGCCTGCAGCGTCTCAGCGCCCATGTTCTGCAGGCCCATCGGGTCAATCGACCATGTCTCGCCGTCGGGAATGCCCATGGCCCGGCCGAGCAACAGCGTGCCGTATGTGGTGCTCGACAGCCCCACGACAGCGAAACGATTGAACAGCGCATCCGATGAACCCGAGCCGGAATTGAAGCCGTTCTCGAGGTTCATCACAGCAGACAGCCCGCCACCCAGATCCTCAGAACCCTTGAGGCCCCACATGCTGGTCCCCCATTGGTTGCCGCCGTACTGCAGGTTGCTGGCGGTGCCGTTCGCAGTCGCAATCTTGTTCGTGTAGTCGATGCCGCCGCCGACGCGGCCATACAGCGTGACACTGCTCTGCGCGGCGGCCAGGCCGCTAGTGGCTGCCAGCAGGGCTGCAGCGGCTGCGATGGCAATCCGCTGGGATGGGTTCTTGATACGCATAGCTTTCGTCTCCTCAATTTGGCGTTGTCTTTGTTCGTTCGAGCCGAGTCTCTTGGCGGGCCCGGACAGGAGAATGAGGAGAATTGACAGCGCTGTCAATGTAGGGAGTTGCCCTAGTTTTTGGCCAATGTGCGTCACTGCCAGGCGTTGGAGGCAATTGCGTGTGGTGCCTCAGACCCTAGGGCAAATCCCGAGATTGACAGCGCTGTCAATTTTGACCATTCTGCAGTCCCAACCGGCCCGTGAACCGGATGCCGGTGCCGGCCAGAGCGTCCTCGTACGTGATGGCGACGAATCTCCATGTGCGCAAGCCGTCCTGCAGCTAGCCACACGAGCCGTCGATGTACTACCGTCCTAATCTGCAGTACATCTTGCATCCGGACGGCACCAGCCAGAACAAGAACGCGTTCGTCATCGGGCTGACAGCCGGCATAGCGTTCTGAACGACAACATCAATGAAGAAGGAGACATTCATGCTTTCCCGCGTACTGAACACCATTGCCGCTGCAGCGGTCCTCACCTTCGCTGCCACCTCGGCCCACGCCAGCAAGGAAGCACCGGTGATCGGCTTCTCGATCGACGACCTGCGCGTCGAGCGCTGGACGCACGACCGCGACTACTTTGTCGAATCGGCCAAGAAGCTGGGCGCGACCGTGAACGTGCAGTCGGCCAACGCCAACGAAGCCAAGCAGATCGCTCAGATCGAAAACCTGATCGCCCAGAACGTCGACGTGCTCGTGATCGTGCCGTTCAACTCCAAGGTGCTGGGCAACGCCATTGCCAGCGCCAAGAAGAAGGGCATCAAGGTTGTGTCGTATGACCGCCTGATCCTGAACGCCGACGTTGACGGCTACGTCACCTTCGACAACGTGAAGGTGGGCGAGCTGCAGGCGCAGGGCGTCGTGAAGATCGCGCCGAAGGGCAACTACTTCCTGCTGGGCGGCGCCGCGACCGACAACAACGCGCGCCTGCTGCGCGAAGGCCAGATGAAGGTCCTCAAGCCGTACGTCGACAAGGGCGACATCAAGATCGTCGGCGAGCAGTGGACGCCGGAGTGGGACCCCTCCAAGGCGCAGAACATTGTTGAGAATGCGTTGACCGCAAACAACAACAACATCCAAGGCATCGTCGCGTCCAACGACGGCACGGCCGGCGGCGCCATCCAGGCGCTGGCGCGCCAGAAGCTGGCGGGCAAGGTGCCGGTGTCGGGTCAGGACGCCGACCTGGCCGCCGTGCGCCGAGTGGCCGAAGGCACGCAAGCCATGACGGTTTACAAGCCGATCAAGGAAATTGCCTCCACCGCAGCCGAGATGGCCGTCGACTTCGTGAAGGGCACGGCGCCGAAGTTCAATACCAAGCTGAACAACGGCAAGAAGGATGTCGACACCGTGCTGCTGACCCCGACCCTGCTGACCAAGGACAACCTGGACAGCACCGTCGTCAAGGACGGCTTCTATACGCATCAGCAGATTTTCGGCAAGTAAGCAGTCGATGCAGCAGTCGGTCGTCGGTGGTCAGTGGTCAGTCGTAGTGAGTAGGAGAACGCCATGAGCAGTAACGGCACCCTGTTCGAGATGCGCAACATCGTGAAGTCGTTCTCCGGTGTGCGCGCGCTCGACGGCGTCAGCCTGGCAGTGAAGCCGGGCGAATGCGTCGGTTTGTGCGGGGAGAACGGCGCCGGGAAATCGACCCTCATGAAGGTGCTGTCGGGGGTCTACCCCTACGGCACCTTCGAAGGCGAGATCCTGTGGGAAGGCGAGCCGCTGCACGCGCATTCCGTGCGTGACAGCGAGCGCGCCGGCATCGTCATCATCCATCAGGAGCTGATGCTGGTGCAGCAGCTCTCCGTCACGGAAAACATCTTCCTCGGCAACGAGATCACCAAGCCGGGGGGCCGCATGGACTACGACGCCATGCACGCCAAGGCTGAAGAACTGCTCGCCCGCCTGCGCCTGACCGACGTGAACGTGGCCGCGCCCGTGATGAACTACGGCAGCGGCCACCAACAGCTTTTCGAAATCGCCAAGGCGCTCGCCAAAAACGCGCGCCTGTTGATCCTCGACGAGCCGACGTCATCGCTGTCGGCCAAGGAAATCGAGGTGCTGCTGTCGATCATTGACGACCTCAAGCGCGGCGGCGTGGCGTGCGTGTACATCTCGCACAAGCTCGATGAGGTCAAGCGCGTGTGCGATACCGTCACCGTCATCCGCGACGGCAAGCACATCGGCACGCGCCCCGCCGCCGACATGACCATCGACAACATCATCACGATGATGGTCGGCCGCGAAATGACATCGCTCTTCCCCAAGGTGGAACACACCGTGGGCGACGTGGTGATGGAAGCGCGCAACGTCACATGCTGGGATGTCACCAACCCCAACCGCAAGCGCACAGACAACGTGAGTTTTGCCGTGCGCCGCGGTGAGATTCTCGGCATTGCCGGCCTGGTGGGCGCCGGGCGTACGGAGATGGTGTCCGCGCTGTTCGGCGCCTACCCCGGCCGCTCCAGCGCCGAGATCATCATGGACGGCAAGCCGGTCAAGGTCGGCACGCCCGCACAGGCGATTGCCAACGGTATCTGCCTGGTGCCCGAAGACCGCAAGCGCCACGGCATCGTCCCGCTGATGGCCGTGGGCGAGAACATCACGCTTGCCACGCTGGCTCAGTACGCGCGCGGTTTGCGTGTCGACAAGGGCGCCGAACTCACCACCGTCGACCGCGAAATCAAACGCCTGCGGATCAAGACCGCAAGCCCCGCACTGGCGATTGCCAGCCTATCCGGCGGCAACCAGCAGAAGGCCGTGGTCACGAAGATGGTGCTGGCGATGCCGAAGGTGCTCATCCTCGATGAGCCGACGCGCGGTGTCGACGTTGGCTCCAAATACGACATCTACAAGATGATTGCCGACCTCGCCGCCAGCGGCGTGGCGATCATCATGGTCTCTTCCGAGATGCCGGAAATCCTTGGCATGAGCGATCGTGTCCTGGTGATCGGCGAAGGCCAGTTGCGCGGCGACTTCGTCAATCAAGGCCTGACCCAGGAGCGCATCCTGGCTGCTGCAATCAACGCTGAACCCGGCCGCCAAGCGGCTTGAATTGCCATGTCCAATATCCTGCAATCCCAACTCGCCCGCCAAAGCGGCGGCAATGGCGGCCCGCGCCTGGACGGTCGCGCCATCCAGCAACTGTTCGTGCGCTACAAGGTGCTGGCGCTGCTGCTGGCCGTCGCACTCATCTGGGTCTTCTTCTACTTCCAGACCAACGGCACGTTCCTCAAGCCCAACAGCATCTCCAACCTGTTCCTGCAGATGTCGGTCACAGGCATGCTGGCCTGCGGCATGGTGTTCGTCATCATCGCGGGGGAGATCGATCTTTCGGTCGGTTCGCTGCTTGGCTTGCTGGGCGGGCTGGTCGCCATCCTCACCGTCAACCTCGGGTGGAACACCTGGCTGGCCGTGGGCACGGTGCTCGTGGCGGGCGCGGCCATCGGTGTGGTCAACGGCTTCATCACGACCAAGCTGCGTGTGCCCTCGTTCATCGTTGGCCTGGGCGGCATGCTGGCCTTCCGCGGCTTGCTGCAGTGGAGCACGGACAGCGTGACGATTGCCCCGGTGCCCGATGACCTCGGCAACCTCGCGCAGAGCTTCGTGCCGGCATGGCTGTCGTGGTCGCTGGCTGCTGTCATCGTTGTCGGCTCGGTTGTGCTGACCGTGCGCCGACGTCGCGAGCGTGCGCGCCTGTCGCTCTCGCTCACGCCGATTTGGGCTGATGGGCTGAAGCTGCTGGCCATCGCTGCCGCGTCGTTTGGCTTCGTCGCGGTGCTCAACGACGCCAGCGGTGTGCCGCTGCCGGTGCTGATCTTGCTGGTGCTGCTGGCCATCTTCTCGTACGTCGCGACACAAACAGTATTCGGCCGTCACGTCTACGCAGTGGGCGGCAACATGGAAGCCACGCGCCTGTCCGGCGTGAACGTCGGTCGCGTCAAGCTGCTGGTGTTCGTGCTGATGGGCCTGATGTGTGCCTTCGCGGGCATCATCACCACCGCGCGTTCGGCGGCGGGTTCGCCCTCCGCCGGTGTGGGCGGCGAACTGGATGCCATCTCCGCCTGCTTCATCGGCGGCACGTCGATGCGCGGCGGTTCGGGCACGGTGTACGGCGCGCTGATTGGCGCACTCGTGATGGCCAGCCTCGACAACGGCATGCAGCAAATGAACGTCGACGCCTCGTGGCAGATGATCGTCAAGGGCGTGGTGCTGGTGGTCGCGGTGCTGATTGACGTGCTGTCGGGCTCCAATCGCGGCTGACCTCGGCGGCTGCCCCGTCGGCAAACGCCACACAACTCCTGGGCCCATCCGGCCCACCTTCCTGATCTGGAACGACACGGCGGCGCGCGATGATGTTGCAGCGCCAGCCGCCGGTCGCGCCTTTCTTTCCTTCATCCCGAACGGAATTCCACATCGTGGCTGACTACCAAACCCCTGCTCGCGTTCTTGTGACCGGCGTAGCTGGCAACCTGGGCCGCAAGGTCGTCGAGGCGTTGGCCTCTGCCCCGTGGTGCACCTCCATCATCGGCATCGACTGGGTCGCACAGAACGTCGAGTTTTCGCCGCAAGCGGCCCAACATTTCCAATGGGTCAAGGCCGACCTCACGCAAGCCGATGGTGCATGGACTGATCTGCTGAGCAACGTCGATGCGGTCATCCACCTGGCCGCCATCCACTCCACGCCAGACGCAACGTGGGAGCAAGCGCTGGCCTCCTACGGCATGACGCTCAATGTGCTGCAGGCCGCTGCCACGCACGGCGTGCGCCGCTTCGTGTTCGCCTCGTCCAACCACGCGATGGGCGCGTACAAGGATCAACCCCTGGCCGGCACCATCGGCCCCGGCAAACTCACCGCTGAACTGCCGCCCGCCCCAGGCACGCGCTGGAATAACGGTACAGAAGACGTCTACTCGCTCGCCTACGGAACGTCCAAGGCAATGGGCGAACGGCTCTGCAAAGCAGTAGGCGCCGTCTCCGAAGCCAACGGCGGCAAGCTATCGATCGTGTCGCTGCGCATCGGCTGGGCGCTGCCCGACGAGAACGACCCCAACGAGATCAACTATTCCGGCACCGCTGACACACCCGTGCCGACCGAGTTGCCCGATGAAGCCAGCCACGTGGCGCTACGCTGGTTCCGTAACATGTGGCTCTCGAATGGGGATTTGCGCCGGCTGTTCCTCTGCTCCATTACGGCCGACCCGGCGCGCTGGCCAGCACCGGCCATCGTCGTGAATGGCGTGTCGAACAATCGCGGAATGGATTGGGGCCTGGAGACCGGGCGCAAGCTGCTGGGGTATGACCCGCAGGATGATTTGTATGCGTTGATCAGACAGCCGGCCTAATCGCCACCTAACCGGCGGCCAAACTGCTCAACGCGCCGGCGCACAAGTCGATTCCCGAATCACCAACTCATACTGCAAGTTTTCGTGCACCGAATGCGGCTTCAGGCCCGGTAGATGCGGGCGGTGGATCGCAATGAGCTGCTCCACAGCCGCATGCGCCATCGCCTGGATCGGCTGGCGCACGGTGGTGAGCGCCGGCCAGAGCTGGCGTGAGAGCGGCGTGTCGTCGTAGCCGCAAATGGAGAGTTCTTCCGGCACTTTGATGCCGCGTGCCTGCGCTACCCGGAGCACCCCGGCGGCCATGTCGTCGTTGCCCGCAAAGATGGCGGTCGGACGCGGCTCGCAGGAGAGCAACCGCTCAGCACAGGCAACGCCCGACTCGAACGAGTGCTCGCCCTGCTCCACCAGTCGTTCGTCGACTTCGATGCCGGCCTGCGCCATCGCGTCGCGATAGCCAAATACGCGCTGATACGCCGCGCCATGAGCGGGGTCGCACACCACGAAACCGATGCGGCGATGCCCGAGCCCGATCAGGTGCAGCGTCATGTCACGCGCAGCAGCACGGTCTTCGGTGTTGACCGACAACCCCTTGTGCTCGCGATCGGCCGGTGCCAGACGCACGTAGTCGATGCCCGCTTCATCCAGCGCCGTGATCAGCGACGGCACATCCGACACCGGTGGCGTCAGGATGATGCCGGCCAGTGCTCGCTGGCGCGCACTCTGGATGATCTGCTCAGCGAGGTTCGGGTCGCGGTAGTTGCAAGGGGTCAGCAGCAGGCTGTAATCGAGCGCCTGGCAGGCTTCGAGCGCGCCGTGCTGAATGTTGACGATGTAGTTGTCGGAGGGGTTGTCGTAGACCAGCGCGATGATGTCGGCGCGCTTGCTGGCCAGTCGCCGGGCAGCCGGGTTGGGCCGATAGTCGAGCGTCTGCATCGCCTCGACCACCTTCGCGCGCGTCTTCTCGCTGATGTTGGGCTCGTGGTTGAGCACGCGCGAGACGGTCTTGATGGACACGCCCGCATGCGCGGCAACATCATCGACGGTGACAGCTCCTGCGTTGCGCTTCATGGTCTGACGATGGTCTGGCGAGAGTGGTTCTGGAACACGGAACGGGCGCTATCACGCGCCCGCCAATGTGCTCGATTTTACCGCCAACCCCCAAGCGGCGCGGCCAAAAAAACTAACGGGCACTCAATCCCGAACTGCCGATCGGCAGCCGCACGATGCCTTGCGCCAGGCTCACGCCAAGCAGAACGAGGCCGCCGCCGATCCAGTGATAGCCGTGCACGGTCTCTCCCAGCATCACCGCAGCCATGCCTGCCGTGAAGACCGGCATCAAGTTCATCAACACCGCCGTACGCTCGCTGCCGATGCGCTTGAGCCCTTGCATCCACAGATACGACGCGACGATTGACGAGGCAATGCCCGCAAACACCACCAGCCCGATGCCCCTGGCCGGTACGGCCAGGCTGTGCGCCGTCATCGCCACCGGCACAAGCATCACGACGGCCAGCAACACCTGCACGTACAGATTGAGCCACTGCCCGAACGGCAGCGCCCAACGGCGATAGAGGATGTTGTACAGCGCGTATGCAGTGGCGCCCGCAAGCACCAGCACGTCGCCGTGGTTGATGCCGCCATCGAACAGGTTGGCAGGTTCTCCGCGCCCCAGCAGGTACAGCACACCAAGGAGCGACACCACCACGCCCGTCACTGCCTGCGCCCCGACAGGCTGACGAAATACCGCCACGTTCAGGATCAGGCCCAGCATCGGGATCAGCGCCCCGATCACGCCCATATTGGTCGCGCTCGTGCTGTGCGCCGCGTAATACGCCAGGCACTGGTACATCACCATGCCCAGCAGCGCGAGCACCGCAAAGCGCCGCCACAGCGCCAGCACAGCCTGACGTTGACGCCACAGCGGCCGCACGCAGAAAGGCGTCAGCACGATGGCCGCCAGCAGCCACCGGTAGAACGAAATGGCCGCTGGGTCCACCACGCCGGCCGCGGCCTTCGACGCGATGGTGTTGGCAGCCCAGATCAGCACTGCCAGCAAGGGATACAGCACAGGCACGACGGCCTCCTCGAACAATGGAAGACCGCAGTTTAGTAATGTCTGGTTCAAAACATATACTTCGAACCAGACAACATCACCCCTCGAAAGCGACAACCTTGGCTGACACCCTGTACACCGCCTACCGCGAAGCCGATCTACGCGTGCCGCAAGGCGCCCCGTTCTACTTTCGCTATGACCATTTCGAGCCCGAAACCGACATTGAGCCGCACACGCACCCTTGGGGCCAGATCAACCGGATCAGCCTCGGTTTGATGGAGGTGGTAGTCGATGGCCGCAGGCTGACTGCGCCCGCCGAATACGTGATCTGGGTGCCGGCCAATCAGCCACATTCGGCATCGATCCGGCAGGCGACGGACTTCCTCTCGGTGTACATGGCCGAACCGCTTGCGCAGCGGTTGCCGCCCATGGCCTGCCTGATTCCACAAACGCCGCTGGTGCGCGCGCTGTTCGAAGACTTCACCACGCGTTGCATCACCGCCATGACCGAAGCGTGGGACCTGCGCCAGTTCGAGTTGCTGGTGGAAATGTTGGTGCGTGCCGGCCACGCCGACAGCTACCTGCCCGACAGCACCGATCGCCAGCTCGAGCCCATCCTGCACGCCATCCGCCTGGACCCCGCCGAGGCCACCACGCTGCAGCAATGGGCCGAACGCGTGCACAGCACCGAACGCACACTTGCGCGCCGCTTCCAGGCCGAGCTGGGCATGAGCTTCGTGCAATGGCGCAACCGCGTGCGCCTGCTGCGGGCACTGGTGTGGCTCAAGGAAGACCGCCCCGTGCAGGACATTGCGCTCGCGCTCGGTTATGGAACGCCCTCGGCGTTTATTGCGATGTTCCGCAAGCAGGTTGGGTTTTCGCCAGAGCGCTATCGACGGCAGATGGGCGGCGAGACCGAACGCCCCGCCGCATAGGCCATCCGCACCAAGCGACCAAAGCGCGCGACCTCGTGCGCGTGCTTCGACGGTTCGAGCCTCAACCTTGGACGCTCCATGTGTATCGACCACAAAGAGGGCCAGTATCGACACGGGTGCGGGTGGTTTTTGATGCGTTGGCCACGCAGTTGAAGGCGCTTTGCCCAGGCTGAACAAAGGCAACACCGCACCGCAGCAACTAAAAACAATTGTGAGAAACCGCGCCGCATCGCCGTTTGCGGGCCGCAGTGTCCTTTAGAATTCGCTCTGTTGCAGATTTGGAAGTCCACACATGCGCACACCTCGGTTCGCATCCGCCCGGATGCTGGGCAGCGCGCTCGCCCTGAGCACGTTGGCACTCAGCGGCTGCAGTTCGCTGATGTCGGAAGGCACGACTGCCGCAGCCGGCATCGGCGGGGCAGCCCTTGCTGCCAAGGTGACCGACAACGCGGCGGTGGCCACCGGCATCGGCCTGGGCGTGCAAGCCGGCGCACGGGCCGCGTTGCAACACAGCCAGCGTGTCGTCCACACCGAAACCCAAGACCACATCGCGCAGATTGCCGGCGCGCTGGCCGACAACACCGTCGGCAACTGGCAGGTCAAGCACCGCATCCCCCTAGAGCCAGACGAACACGGCCGCGTAGTGGTCACGCGTTCGATCAACGGGCCGCTCGTCAACTGCAAGGAAATCCTCTTTACCGTCGACGGAATGGAAGACGGCGCAGCGAAGGTCGACTTCTTCGTCGCCTCGATCTGCCATGACGGCAAGCAATGGAAGTGGGCGACGGCAGAACCGGCCACGGCGCGATGGGGTTCACTGCAATGAGCCGCGCGCGCTGGCTTGTAGCAGGGGGTGCGTGTCTGATGGCCGGTTGCTCGTCGGTGGGGCCGTTGACCGGCGCGGCAGCGGGCGTGGCCACGGGCACCGTCACGGGCAATCCGGCGGTGGCCTATGGCGTGGCCGTGTCGGTCAACGCCGCGACCGATGCCTCCATCAAATACGCAACGCGCAAATGGGCCGCCAGCGAGCAGGACGCGCTGGCGATGGCAGTCGGGCGATTGAGCGACAGCACGCCTTCGCTCAACTGGTCGCTCGAACGCATGATGGGCTTGACCAAGGCACACGGCCAAGTCGTGCTGGTACGCACGTTCACGACGCCGCTGGCCACCTGCCGCGAGGCCGTCCTGACCGTTCAGGAAGCCCTGGCTCCCAAAAATGCGCCCGGCGCCGGTTACACGATCTATGCGTGCCAGAACGGCACCACGTGGCAATGGGCGAACGCGGAACCCGCTGTGCCGCGCTGGGGCAACCTGCAATAGCGCGCCTCGTACGTCAGGACTTGGCGGTAAGGCGCGTCACAGCGTCCTGCAGAAACCGCTTGCTCGCCTCGACAATCGTGCGCTGCATGGCCTCCTCCGGCATGGCACGCGCGATATGGATGGCACCCACGAGCTGCGCAATCATCGCCCACGCAGCATCATCGTCACCCAGACGCTGCGCCAGGATCGCGTGCCCTTTGCGCATCTCTTCCTGATACAGCTTGCGCACTGAAGCATCTGCACGCGCGATCTCGGCGGCAAGGCCGGGCACGGCGCAGCCTGCTTCGGGGTGCTTCACGTGGGCAAGGCACAGGTAGCGATCCAGCTCGAAGCGCAGCCAATCTTCGGCCGTATCGTGCGGATTGCCGGCCCACATTTCGCGACTGGCGGCAAGTTCGGCTTCGATCAATGCCTTGAGCCAATCCGATTTGGAGCCGAAGTGGCTATAGAACGCGCCACTGGTCATGCCGGCTGCCTGCGCAAGCGCGTCCACGCCGGTCGCGGCGAAGCCGTTCACCTTGACCTTGCGACCCGTGGCCTTCAGCAGCTCCTTGCGCTTTTCTTCCTTGTGACCGGGCTGGTATCGCATGTTTTCCCCTGCTGTTTCCCGCTTGACACTATGCAACCAGTAGCATAATTTTATTTCCGGTAACGATCGTTATTCTATAAACGAGGTGGACATGGAGACAAGCAAGAACAAGGCGGCCCTCGTCATCGGCGCCGGAGACGCCACGGGCGGTGCCATCGCCAGGCGCTTTGCCCGCGAGGGCTACATCGCCTGCGTGACACGCCGCTCGGCCGACAAGCTGCAACCGTTGGTCGAGGCGATCCGCGCGGAAGGTGGGCGGGCGCAGGGCTTCGCATCCGACGCGCGCAAGGAAGACGACGTCATCAAGCTCGTCGACGACATCGAGCGCGACGTCGGCCCCATCGAGGTGATGGTCTTCAACATTGGCGCCAACGTGCCGAGCAGCATCCTGGAAGAGACCGCGCGCAAGTATTTCAAGATCTGGGAGATGGCGTGTTTTTCAGGTTTCCTGGCAGGGCGCGAAGTGGCCAAGCGCATGGTCACGCGCGGGCGCGGCACGATCCTTTTCACCGGGGCAACCGCAGGCATGCGCGGCGCAGCCAACTTTGCGGCATTTGCAGGCGCCAAGCATGCGCTGCGCGCGCTGGCGCAGAGCATGGCGCGCGAGCTGGGCCCCAAGGGGATACATGTCGCGCATGTGGTGGTCGACGGCGCGATCGACACGGCGTTCATCCGCGAGAACTTTCCCGAGCGCTACGCGCTGAAAGACCAGGACGGCATCCTCAACCCCGAGCACATCGCCGAGAACTACTGGTATCTGCACACGCAGCCCCGCGATGCGTGGACCCATGAACTCGACCTGCGGCCCTGGATCGAGCGCTGGTAGAAGCCTGTTCCAAGCCCATCGCAACATCACGACACCAGGAGACACACGCATGAAGCAGGTCGAATTCTTCTTCGATGTGGGCAGCCCTTACAGCTACCTCGCGTATCACCAGTTGCCGAAGATCGCGCAAGCCAAGGGCGCGGACATTGTCTGGCGGCCGATGCTGCTGGGCGGTGTGTTCCAGGCCACAGGCAACAGCAGCCCGGCGACGATTCCCGCCAAGGGCCGCTACTCCAATGTGGATCTGGAACGCTGGGCAAAACACTTTGGCGTGCCGATCCAGCAGAACCCGCACTTTCCGATCAACACGCTGCAATTGATGCGCGGTGCGGTGGGCATGCAGTTGCGCAGCGATGCGGAATTCCACCGCTACCTCGCCGCCATCTTCAGCGCGATGTTCGAGCACCCCCGCAATCTCAGTGATCTGCAGGAACTCGCTGCGGTGCTGGAAGCGGCCGGCATCTCACCCGCGCTGATGCTGGAGCTTGTGCAGGACGACCGCATCAAGCAGACGCTGCGCAAGACGACCGAAGAGGCCGTGGCACGCGGCGTGTTCGGTGCGCCCACGTTCTTTGTCGGCGACGAGATGTTCTGGGGGCAGGATCGTCTGCACTTTGTGGAAGCGGCACTCGCGTAGACGCCCGCGGACGCTGAGTTAAGCGTCAATCAGACGAGACATTAGAAAGTTTCACCTCAGATTGTTGGAGAACGAGCCGTTCTGGGGGATGCGCTTCCTGCGCGTCCTCTCTACGATGCGGGCGCGCATTCGATGCGGGGGCAGCGCATCAGCCATGTGCGCTGTGGCATTGAAGCGGCTTTCCAAACTCCAATCAATAAAAAGGACTTTCATGTTTCGCATTTTCGTATCCGGTATTGCGCTTTCTCTTGCCCTGTCCGGCTGCGCGGTCAGCGTCGGCAGTGGAACGGGCGTTGACAAGATTGCCGACGCCACGCAGGAATCGTTGCAAAAGCAATTCGTCCCCGGCGTCGCCAAGCGCGGGGACGTGGCGCTCGAACTGGGTGCACCAAGCGACAAGGCTGCGGCCGGTGGTCTCGATATCTGGAACTATCGCTACACGCGCGATGCAGCGATCGGTGTGATGTTTGTCGGGATTCCGATTGGTTCGAAAAAGATCGCCTCGTTCTACTTCGACGATGCGGACGGCGTGCTCAAGAAGATCGAATACAAGGTTCTGCAGCAGTAACCCCCGTCACACCTGCCGCGCCCGCCACCCATGGCGCGGGCGCTGCCTGACCAACGTCCGCCCTCGCGGCGGCATGTCAATTCCCCCATCCCCACGCTTGAATCTGCCTGGCTTGTGTAATTTAATACGAATCATTATCATTTGCGTTATCAACAAAACTGAACACTGCCATGCACGGTATTGCCCTCCTGCTCGGGCTGCTGGCGGCGGGCTGCCTGTATGCGGCCGCGCCCAACCAGGTGCTGCTCGCGCCCGCCCCACGCCTGCGCAGGCGCGTCCTGTGTAGCGCCGCCGTTGCGTTGTCGGTCATTGCCGCCGCGCTGTGGAACGACGCGCTCGGCTGGCCGGGGGCAACCATCGCGGTGGTGCTCGTGGTGACGGGGGCCTTGTCGCTATGGCCCATGTTGGGTGCGTGGACACATCAACGGCGTGCAGGCGTTGGGGCGCGGTCATGAACGGCATGGGCACCAAGTGGCTGGCCGGTACCGTGCTGGGGCTGCCGCTGTCGGTCGCGCTGTGCACGCTGGCCATTCTGTGGCTGCCGGGCGGCTGGGACAGCGGCGTCATCGGTGCGCTGCTCGCGTGCCTGCCGCTGTGGGCCGTGATCATCAGCGTGAGCGTGCTGTTTCGGAGCAGCGCCCATGCGTGGGGCGTGCTGGCGGCAGCCAACGCGGTGTCGTTCGGCGTGCTATGGCTACCGCGCCTGATGGTGGCTTGACGTCGCCATGAAATCGACGACCTTACGTCTGTATCAGACGCTGCATACCTGGGTGGGCCTGATAGCGGGTTGGGCGCTGTTCATCGCGTTCTTTGCGGGCGCGCTCACCGTGTTCCATGAAGAACTGCATGCGTGGCAGAACCCGCTGCGCGCCGGCCATGCCGCCGTTGCCATCAAGCCGGCCGATATCGATCACTTCGTGAACGCGCTGGTGCACACGCACCCGGCCGCAGCGGCAAGCGCATACGTCATCTTCCCCAACGAGGGCGAGCCGGAGTTCTCCGCGTACTGGCAGAACAGCAAGGGCGACTGGCAGATGACGACCGGCAGTAGGCTCGCTGCCGGCAAGACCTCGCCGAAAGATCTGTCGATCGAGCCCTCGAAGGGCGAGCTGGCCAATTTTCTGAACCGGCTGCACTACTCGCTGGGTCTGGAAGCGCCGGGCATGTACTTCATGGGCTTGATCTCGGTGCTGTATGGCGTGGCGCTCATCTCGGGCGTGCTGCTGCACCTGCCGCGTTTGAAGAAGGATCTGCTGGCCGTCCGCCCGGGGCGCAATCTCAAGCGCTTCTGGATGGACATGCACAACGTGCTGGGGCTGTTCAGCCTGCCCTTCCACCTGATCTTTGCGATCACCGCGCCGGTGCTGTGTCTGAGCATCGTGCTGATGACCGTGTTCAATACCGTGGCACTCAACGGCAAGCTGTTCGATGCGGTGCCGCGTGTGACCACAGCGGCTGGCACGGTGGTGGCCGCCCACCGCGCTGCGCCGATGCTGCCGGCCGAGCAACTGCTGGCCCGTGCACGCGAGGTGGCCGATCCGAACTTCACCGTCAAGTCGATCCACTACCAGCACATTGGCGATGCGAATGCCGTGGCGGAAGTGCGTGGCAGCAGCACCCGAGCGGTCGGCGACTACGGTTCAGTGGCGATTCGCGCGGCTGCCAATCAGCCCGACAGCGGCAAGCTCGTCGGCAACCAGACGCCCGATGCGCGCGACACCAATCACGCCATCTACAGCCTTGTCTACGGCCTGCACTTCGGCACTTACGGCGACATCGTCCTGCGTCTCGCGTATCTCGTGATGGGGCTGGCGGGGGCGTTCGTCTTCTATTCGGGCAACCTGCTGTGGATCGAATCGCGCCGCAAGCAACGCAAGGCCGATCAGCCACGCGTGCATCAACTGCTGGCGCGCGCCACGGTTGGCGTGTGCATCGGATGCTGCGTCGGCGTCATGGCGACATTCCCGGCGGCCCTGCTGTGGCCCGAGCGTTCGGTGGGCGTGACGTACTACACCGTGTTCTTCGCAGCGATTGCCTGGGCGATGCTGCGGCCGCCAGCACGCGGCGCCGTCGAACTGCTGAGCGCTGCCGCCCTTGCAGCGGTGCTTGCGCCCATCACCAATGCCGTCGTCACCGGTGACCACCTGCTGCGCACGATGGCGCGCGGCGACTGGATGGTGGCCGGTTTCGACCTGGGCGCACTGGCGCTCGCGTGCGGCTTTGCCGGCCTTGCCCGTGCGACGCTGCGCCGGGCGCGCCACGGTGCGCCCGATTCTGTCTGGGCCATGCCGGCGCGTGAATCGCGCACCGGCAACGACCTGCACCCGAGCGTCGCCAGAGAGCCATAGCTCCACACGCTCCGCACCAAATAACCACAACCACCCGCACAGACTCCGCGCATGCCGCCCGCCGGCTCGCGCGGGACTGCGCACGCCTGTCCACAACATTGATCCAGGGGAGCTTGATCATGCGAGCCGTTGCTTTACTACCCGCTTCACGCCGTCCTATCGCTTTCCTTCGCCCAACGCCGCTGGTGCGCCGGCTCGCGCTGGCATTCGCCGCCATGGGTGCAGGGGCATCGGCGCAAGCGCAGCAGACCACCACGCAGGTCGACCTGCCCGCCACGCAAGTCACTGCAGGCAAACCTGCTGCGTATGGCGCGAAGCAGGCCAGCACCGGCGCACTGGGCGACAAGGCTGTGCTCGATACACCGTTCACCATCAATGTTGCCACGCAGGAGCTGATTCAGAACCGGCAGGCGCAGACCATCGGCGAGGTATTCAAGGGCGATCCGGCGGTCACCGCCAACAACGACGGTTACATCGGCGAGGCATCGAACATCACCATCCGCGGCCTGCAACTGGATCTGCTGGAGGGCTACAAGGTCGACGGCCTGGCCGTGCCCAACTGGGGCAGCGATGTTCCGCTCGAACACTTCGAACGTGTGGAACTGCTCAAGGGCCTGTCGGGATTCATGTATGGCTTCGGCACGCCCGGAGGCATCGCCAACTTCGTGACCAAGCGCCCCACCAACACCTTTGGCGGCAGCGCCACGTTCGGCTTTACCAGCGGCGGCACGCTCAAGGAATCGGTGGATGTGGGCGGGCGCTTCGGCCCGACCAAGGCGCTGGGCGCCCGCCTGGGTGTGGTGCATGAGGAAGGCGACACCTTCGTCGACGGTGGCCATATCAAGCGCGACTCTGCCTCGCTGGCGCTCGATGCGCGCATCACGCCCGATCTGCAGTGGTCGTTCGATGGCCTGTACATGCAGCGCAACGTGCAGGGTGCGTACTACGGCATCATCCCCGGCCAGGATTTTGGTGTGCCAGTGACGGAGTTCGTGCGCACGCCGCGCGCCATTGACGGCAGCCAGCGTGTGTCATCACCAGGCTCGTATTACGAGACCGAGATCAAATCCGTCGGCACCGAACTGAACTGGGCAGCCGCGCCCGACTGGAACGTGCGCGCCGCCTATCGCTACACGCAGCAGAACCGGGGCAATGCCGACAGCGCGATCCAGCTGACCGACAACACAGGCAACTTCAGCGAATTGCAGTACAGCTCGTACCAGCGCTACCAGTACAGCCAGGCGCAGGTGATGGCCAACGGCAAGGTTCGCACAGGACCGATCGAACATGAACTCGTCTTCGGCACGTCGTGGCAGAGTCTCACGCAAGCCACGGGCGGCTTTGCTTCGACGATACTCGGTACGGGCAATCTGTACGACACGTCGGCGTTCGTGTCTTCCGGCGCGACACCGATGCGGGTGCCCTCGTCCGACGGTCTGGCTCGCACATCCAGGATCGACCAGACCGCCGTCTTTGCCAGCGACACGGTCAAATTCAGCGATCAGTGGTCGGTGCTTGGCGGGTTGCGCTACACGCGTTTCAACCAGACCGGGTACAACGCCGACGGCAGCACTTCAGCCAAATACAACCGCGAGCCCATCACGCCCACGCTGGCGGTGATGTTCAAACCCGTGCAGCCGGTGACCTTGTACACGAGCTACGTGGAATCGCTTGAGGCCGGCGCCAGCGCACCAATCACAGCACTCAACGCGGGCACGGTATTCGGGCCGCTCAAAAGCAAGCAGGTGGAGGTGGGTGCCAAAGCCGAACTGCATGACTGGACATTCGGCGCAGCGCTGTTCCAGGTGCAGCGCGGGCTGGCGTATCTGCGGCCGGACAACGTCTATACGCAAGACGGCATGACGCGATATCGCGGGCTCGAATTGAGCGCACGCGGCAAGCTCGCGCGTGACTGGACGCTGCTGGGCGGCGTGCTGTTCATGAATTCCGAGAACACGGAGTCCGACGCCTCCGTGCTGGGCAAACGGGCCTATGGGTCGCCGCGCTTCAAGGCCACGGCCTATGTGGAATATGCGGTGCCGCCCATGCCGGGGCTTGTGCTCTCGGCGGGCGGCCAATACGTTGGCAACTCGGCGCTGGAAGCAAACAACAGCAACATCGTGCCGGGGTATCACACGTTTGATGTGGGGGCGCGGTATTCGACCAAGGTGAGCGGCAAACCGGTCACGCTGCGGTTCAATGTCGACAACCTGACGAATGAGAAGTACTGGTTGCCGAGCTGGGGGTTCATTCTTGTGCAGGGGGCGCCTCGGACGTTTAGGGCTAGTGCTACGGTTTATTTTTGATGTTTTTTATTTTGGTGTTTGTTTTTGTGTTGGTGGTGCATCTCTTGTTTCATCCCCTGCCGGGGCTGACTCACTTTCTTTGGTCTTGCCCAAAGAAAGTAAGCAAAGAAATGCGCGCCCGATGCAGCGACTTCCCCTTGAATTTCTGTGACCGTGCGGGGAAGGAGGCAAACTCGCTGCGCTCAGACAAGCCTCCTTCCTTTTTCCGCCCGCGCACAGAAATTCAAGGCGCCGCATAGGGCAGCAAAGTCAAAGACCAACAGCCAAACAATCTGGGCGCTCGCCCCAACGGCAAGGCCAACCGCACGATGGGTTGGCCTTTTTTCTTTTGACGTTGAGCCCTTGATGGCGCCTTGGATTTTTGTTGCGGGGAGGATTAAGGAAGGAGCCTTGTCTGAGCGCAGCGAGTTTGGCTCCTTCCCCTCCCCGCGACACAAATCCAAGGAGGCTTTCGCCATCTCGGGCGCGCCTTTCTTTTGCTTACTTTTCTTTGGCAAGACAAAGAAAAGTGAGTCGGTCCCGGCAGGGAACGAAAGGGGGATGGACCACAAAAACAAAAAACAAGTTGCATATCTAACCATCCTCACATACCATCCACTTCACCATGTTCGACCACTGCCTCTACTTCAACACCACCGCCCTGGCCCGCAAGCTCGACCGCGTCTGGGCAGACGCCTTTGCGCCTTTCGATCTCACGCCGCCGCAAGGCTTCATGCTCCGTGCGATCGTCGACCGCCCGGGCATGCTGCAAAGCGAGTTATCGGAAGCGATGTCCGTCACGCGCCCCACGGCAACGCGCGCGCTCGATGGCCTGGAAGCCAAGGGCCTGATCGAACGGCGCAAGACCGAAGCCGACGGCCGCGAGACCGCCGTCTTTCCGACGCGGGAAGCGGCCAAGATCGGCGCAGCGTTGAACGAGGCAAGCGGCGCCGTCACCGCAAGGTTGAAGCGCGTATTGGGCAGTAATGAATTCACCGATACGGTGACGAAGATCCGAGGTGTGCGCTCCACCCTGACATGAGCGTCCATTTTTTTGATCAACTAGTTGCATTGCTAACTAATAAGGAAAACGATCATGCCGATTCTCAACGTCAAAGTCAGTGCCCAACGTTCTGCAGAAATGACGCAGAAGATCTCCACCACGCTGCTGGAACTCACCTCTCGCATCCTGGGCAAAGACCCGAAGGTCACGGCCATCGCCATCGACTATGTAGCCCCGGAAGACTGGGTCGTCGGGGGGCAGACGCTGGCCGCGCAGGGCAAGAACAGCATCTATTTCGACATCAAGGTGACGGACGAAACGAATACGAAGGCGGAGAAGGCGCAGTACATCGCCGAGGCGTTCACGGCGTTTGCTGAGCTACTCGGCAATCTGCATGAAGAGAGCTATATCTATGTGCAGGACGTTCGCGCAGCGGCTTACGGCTACGGCGGCAAGACGCAGGAGTACCGCTACCAGCACGCGTGAATGTGCCGATCGCGTCGATCCCACCCAACAAAGAACAGGTGAAATCATGAACCGCATGAGCGCTTTCTTCGCGGCCAG
The DNA here is from genome assembly GCF_000607165.1 of Ralstonia pickettii. GTDB lineage: Bacteria > Pseudomonadota > Gammaproteobacteria > Burkholderiales > Burkholderiaceae > Ralstonia > Ralstonia holmesii. The sequence goes on from NZ_JFZG01000024.1 coordinate 122,041, forward strand.
TTGGCTGGCCGCCGGCTTGCTGTACTTTGGCCAACATTCGTTGCCGCTGACCGCGCTCTCGGGTGTGGTGTTGCTGGCTGGCTTCGATCTGCTGCGTCCGTGACGCTTCAGCGCGTGCGCTGTTGCGCCCGGTATTGCAAGGGGCTGCAACCCTGGCCGGCAGAAAACGCGCGGCTCAGTGCGCTGACACTGCCGTAACCGCATTCATCGGCAATGTGATCGAGCGGCAGCCGGCCCGTGCGCAGCAGAAACGCCGCCAGCTCCAACCGCAGCGTCGCCACGTAACGCCGCAGGTTGCTGCCCGTAGCGGCGGCAAAACGGCGCGTCAAGGTCCGCTCGCTCATCGCTGCCTGGGCGGCCAGTTCCGCCAATGCAGGCGGCACGGCCAATTCCCGCTCCACGATTTCCTGGATGGCCAGGATGGCCGCATCGCCGTGACGCTTGAACTGCGCCGTCCACACGGCCATGTGTTCGTATGACGGCAGCGATTGCGTGAGCGCCGTGCGCAACATCCGACGAGATGCGCCCACCCCACAGCAGTGATCGATGACGTACGCGCAGGCGTCCACGGCGGGGTTGATGCCGCTGACGGTGATGATGCGGCCATCCACCGCCAGAGGCTGGTCCGGCGTGTAACGCACGTCGGGAAAATGCCGGGCAAACCAGGCGCGCTCGCTCGCCAGCCCGGTCGCTCTACAACCATCCAGCAGTCCAGCCTTGGCGAACAGCGGTGCCGCGTTCATGCCAACCACCAGGGCACCGGCGTCATAGCGCGTGCGCAGCCAATCGGCGATGCGCGCCTCTTCCGCGTCCAATACCAACTCTGGGGCGAACTGTGCGGGAACGATCACGACGTCGTAAGCGGCATCGGTCAGCGCGGCGGTGGCGGGCACCGGCATCTCTCCAAAGCTCGATACGGCGGCACCGTCGGCGGACAGCAAATCAATGTCGAAGAGCCGGCTGCCCATCACATCCACGCTGCGTGCCTGCATGGTGCCCGCCACCAGCAGCATCTCTTGAGTGAGAAACACGTAGCCCGCGAAGAGGCGCGGCGGCAGCAGGATGGCAATACGCGCCCGCGCGTGCACACCGTGGCGTTTGGAGACTGCTTTCGGCTGGCGCTTCATATCAATAAGGTGGCGATCCAGATCAACCGGAATTGTCGCGGCCTTGTTGAAATACGGCAACCCATTCGCCGCCAGTCCGGAGCCACCCACTCGGAGCCGCCATCAGGAGCCGCCATGATTGCCCGCACGCTGTTCGACGCTGAACACGACACCTTCCGAGAATCTGTCCGCCGCTTTATCGACGCGGAAGTCCTGCCCCACCACGAGCGCTGGGAAGACCAGGGCTACGTCGACCGCGCCATCTGGGAGAAGGCCGCCGCCGCGGGCTACCACTGCGCCAGCATGCCCGAGGCCTACGGCGGCGCAGGTGCCGATATCCGCTACAGCACGGTGCTGATGGAAGAGATTGCCCGCGCAGGCGCCACGGGCCTGGGCTTTGGGCTGCATTCTGAAATCGTTGCGCCCTACTTGTTGCACTACGGCAGCGAGGCACTGAAGCAACACTACCTGCCCAAGCTGGCGAGCGCAGAGATGATCGGCGCGATCGCCATGACCGAACCCGGCGCCGGCTCCGATCTGCAAGGCGTGCGCACCACCGCCACGCGCAGCAGCGACGGCACCCACTACGTTCTCAACGGCTCAAAGATCTTCATCACCAACGGCTGGCACGCCGATGTGGTGATCGTCGTGGCGCGTACCACGCCCCAAGGCGGCGCCAAGGGCACGAGCCTCTTCGTGGTCGATACGAGCATGGAGGGCTTCAGCAAGGGCAAGCGCCTGAAGAAAGTTGGCATGAAAGCGCAGGACACGGCTGAACTGTTCTTTGACAACGTGCGCGTGCCGGCCGCCAACCTGCTCGGCGAGGAGCACCGCGGTTTTGCCTACCTGATGCAGGAGCTGCCGTGGGAGCGCCTGCAGATTGCCATCGGTGCCATCGCTTCGGCCGAAGGCGCGCTTGAATGGACGCTGCGCTACGTGCGCGAGCGCCAGGCCTTCGGCAAGGCCATCCTCGATTTCCAGACTGCGCGGCACGCACTGGCGGAACTGAAAACCGAAGTGCAGATCGGCCGCGTGTTTGTTGACCAGTGCATCGCGCTCAAGCTTGCCGGCAAGCTTGATGCCGCCACCGCATCGATGGCCAAGTACTGGACCACCGACCTGCAGTTCAAGGTAATGGACCGCTGCGTGCAACTGCACGGCGGCTACGGCTACATGTGGGAATACCCCATCGCCCGCGCGTGGGCCGACTCGCGCGTGCAACAGATCTACGGCGGCACCAACGAGATCATGAAAGAGCTGATCGCCCGCACCCTTTAACGAGCACGACCTTCAGGACTCAACGCTATGGAAGCCTATATCTACGACGCCGTGCGCACCCCGCGCGGCAAGGGCAAGAAGGACGGCAGCCTGCACGGCGTGACGCCGCTGCGCCTGGCCGCAGCCGCGCTGCGCGCCATCCGCGACCGCAACCAGCTCGACACATCGCTCGTGGACGACGTGGTGCTCGGCTGCGTGGAACCCGTGGGTGAACAGGGCGCGTGCATCGGCCGCGTGGCAGTCCTGTCAGCCGGCTATGCCGAGACGACGGCCGGCGTGCAGATCAACCGCTTCTGCGCCTCCGGCCTGGAAGCCTGCAACATGGCCGCCGCACAGGTGATGGCCGGGCAAAGCGACTTTGCCATCGGCGGCGGCGTGGAAAGCATGTCCCGCGTGCCGATGGGCGCTAGCGGGGGCGCATGGCCGGTCGACCCCGCAGCCGCCATCCCGCTGTACTTCGTGCCGCAAGGCGTGTCGGCCGACACCATCGCCACCAAGTGGGGCTACAGCCGACGTGACGTCGATGCCTACGCCGCAGAGAGCCACCGCCGTGCGCATGCAGCCAGCACCGCCGGCTGGTTCATGGGTTCCATCGTGCCGGTGCGTGACCAGAACGGCCTGACCATGCTCGACCGCGACGAGATGATCCGCCCGCAGACCACCGTGGACACGCTCGCGCAGCTCAAACCGTCGTTTGCGGAATTGGGCGAGCAATACGGCTTTGACGCGGTGATCCGCCAGCGTTATCCAGAGCTTGAACGCATCGAACACGTGCACCACGCGGGCAACAGCTCGGGCATCGTCGACGGCGCGGCGGCCGTGCTGATCGGCAGCCGCGAGGCCGGCAAGCGTGCGGGCCTCAAGCCGCGTGCGCGCATCCGCAGCTTTGCAAGCATCGGCTCGGAGCCGTCGATCATGTTGACCGGCCCCTCCCACGCAGCAGAGAAGGCGCTCAAGCGCGCCGGTATGTCCGCGTCCGACATCGACCTGTACGAACTCAACGAAGCCTTCGCCTCCGTCGTGCTGCGCTTCATGGAGGTGTTGGCCGTGCCGCATGACCGCATCAACGTCAACGGCGGCGCCATTGCGATGGGCCATCCGCTGGGCGCGACGGGCGCCATGATTCTCGGCACGCTGCTCGACGAGCTGGAGCGGCGTGGCGCGAGCACGGGCCTGGCCACGCTATGCGTGGGTGCCGGCATGGGCACCGCCACCATCATCGAACGCGTTTAAGGAGCGAGCTGACATGATCGACATCGCCATCGACACCGACGGCATCGCCACGCTCACGTGGGACCAGCCGGGCCGCGCGCAGAATGTGCTCAACGGCGAAACCTGCGCCGCCTTCTTTGCCGCCATCGACCGCGTGTGCGCAGATGCCAGCGTCAAGGGCATCCTCGTCACTTCCGCCAAGGCGGATTTCATTGCCGGCGGTGACCTCGAATGGCTGCAGGCCAGCGACGACGCGCCCACGTTGTTTGAACGCACGTGCGAGCTGCACCGCATGCTGCGCAAGCTGGAAACCTGCGGCAAACCCGTGGCCGCCGCACTGCCGGGCTCCACGCTGGGCGGCGGGCTGGAGATTGCGCTCGCCTGCCACTACCGCGTGGCCGCCGACAACGCCCGCGCACGCTTCGGCTTGCCGGAAGTCACGCTGGGCCTCTTGCCGGGCGGCGGCGGCACGCAGCGTTTGCCGCGCTTGATTGGTGTGCAGAAGGCATTGCCGATGCTGCTTGAAGGCAAGCGCATCAAAGCGGCGGAGGCGCTCAAGCTCGGCATTGTCGATGCGGTCGTCAACGCGGGGGCAGAAGTCGATGCTGCGCGCACGTGGCTGCTGGGCGAAGGCCAGACCCGCGCGCAGCAACCGTGGGACATCAAGGGCTACAAGGTGCCCGGGGGCGGCATCTCCGGCCCTGCCGTGCAGCAGCTATTCACTGCGGCCAACGCCATGCTGCGGCAGAAAACCTACGGCAACTATCCGGCAGCGGCCAGCATCCTGTCGTGCGTGTACGAAGGGCTCATCACCGATCTTGATACGGGCCTCAAGACCGAGGCACGCTACTTCGTGCAGGCGGTGCTGTCTCCGGAGGCCCGCGCGATGATCCGTACCCTTTTCTTCAGCCTGAACGCCGCCAACAAGCTGGCCGCGCGCCCCGCCGATGTGCCGGTGCGCCGCTACGCCAAGGTGGGCGTGCTGGGCGCGGGCATGATGGGCGCCGGCATCGCCTACGTCACGGCCAAGGCGGGGCTGCCCGTCGTGCTGCTCGACACCACGCAGGAAGCCGCCGAGCGCGGCAAGGACTATTCGCGCAAGCTCGTCGAGAAACAGGTACAGCGCGGGCGCCTGCATGCCGACCAAGCTGAAGCGCTGCTCGCCCGCATCCAACCCACAACGTCCTACGCCGACCTGGATGGCGCGGGGCTCGTGGTGGAAGCCGTGTTCGAGCAGCGCGAAATCAAGGCCAACGTCACGCGCCAAGCCGAGGCCGTGCTGTCGCCCGATGCCATCTTCGCGTCCAACACGTCCACGCTGCCGATTACCGGTCTGGCGGAGGCAAGCCAGCGGCCGGGCAACTTCATCGGGCTGCATTTCTTCTCGCCAGTCGACAAGATGCCGCTGGTGGAGGTGATCGTAGCCCGGCAGACCACGCGGGCCACGCTGGCGCAGGCGCTCGATTACGTGAAGGCCATCGGCATGACACCCATCGTCGTCAATGACAGCCGCGGCTTTTATACGAGCCGCGTGTTTTCGACCTACGTGCTCGAAGGCCTGGCGATGCTCGCCGAAGGGGTGGCGCCCGCATTGATCGAGAACGCCGGGATGCTGGCCGGCATGCCGGTCGGGCCGCTCGCCCTCATCGACGAGGTTTCGAGCGAGCTGATCCACAAGGTCAACCAGCAAACCCGCGCCGACCTGGGTGTCGCCTATATCGAGCGCCCGGGCGAAGCCGTGGCCGAGCGCATGGTGGCCCTGGGCCGCCTCGGCCGCAAAGCGGGCCAGGGTTTCTACGACTATCCGGAGAGCGGCAAGAAGGCGCTGTGGCCCGGGCTGGCAACCGAATACCCCCAAGCCGCCACGCAGCCCGACGTGCAGACGCTGGTCGATCGCCTCATCACCGTGCAGGCCGTGGAAACCGCACGCTGCCTGGATGAAGGCGTGGTGACCGACCCGCGCGATGCCGATGTGGGCGCGCTGCTGGGTTGGGGATTCCCGGCATTCCGGGGCGGGCCGGTGTCGCACATCCATCGGATGGGGGTGGGCGCCTTTGTCGAGCTGTGCGACCGGCTGGCTGCGAAACACGGCCGCCGCTTCGCGCCCCCCGTCCTGCTGCGTGACATGGCAGACAAACAGACCGCGTTTTACGAACGCTGACCCTCCAGCGCCGCGCAACCACCGTCTGCGCGGCGCCTCACTTACAAGCGTTGCGCCCACACACCAACCCCGGGTAAGTCCGAGTTCTGCCCCCAAAAGCAAACGATTGCGCATCCATTCGCGGGCCAGGTCGTTCGGCTTAAGACACATGTGCTTCGCTCCGATATAGAGTGGAAGACACTTGAAATTGCCGACACCCAGGCACGCTGCGCGCGTGCCCCAGAGAACTGGACACGCAAACGCTGGAGTGGGGATGCCCGCAAAGCAATCGAAGGCTTTTTCTGATGACACGACCGATACGACGCCATGGCAAGGATGGCGGCGGATGCTGCTGTCTCCGCTGAATGTCGGTGCAGTGTTGGTCCTGTTGTTCATCTGGACGTTCACGTTCCATCAACTCACCCAAGAGCGCGACAGGCTGATCCGTGATGCGCAGGCGCGCACGCAGGTTGAAGCACGGGCATTTGGTGAGTACTCACTCGGCAGCGTGCGGCGCGTGTCGGAGTTCCTGCTCGATCTGCGCGCGAGCTGGCTATCCGGTCGCGACGTGTTCGAGCACGTCATCCACGAACGTCAGGAGGCCGTGCGCGACCTGACCTTCCAGGTGGCCGTGATCGACGAGAACGGCATGCTGGTCTACTCCAGCATCGGCCCCACGACAGAACGCGTCGACCTGAGCCAGCGCGAACACTTTCGCGTGCACAAGGAATCGGGCGGACGCGACGTGCTGTTCATCAGCGACCCGGTGCAGGGCAAGATCTCGAAAAAGTGGTCGATCCAGTTCACGCGCCCCATCCTCAGGGCTGGCCAGTTTGCCGGTGTGGTCGTGGTGTCGGTCAGCCCGGAACAGTTCGCCAGCTTTGCGAATACGCTTGCCATTGGCAAGGACGGGGCCGCCACCATCATCCGCGAGTCAGGGCAGGTCCTGGCCCGCGTGCCCAACCCGACCGCGGGTATCGAAAAACCGCCGCGCGCCCGGCAGTTCAACAAGCCGGGCGCGCTGGAAACGGGCAGCTACCGCGTGGTGTCGGGCACCGACGGCGTGGAGCGCATCATCGGCTATCACCATGTACCGGAGATCGGGCTGTACTTCCTGGTGGGCGAGTCGGTTGCCTCGGTGCTGGCGCCTTACGACGGCTACCGGCGCACTGCGCTGGTGGAGGCGGCCGGCTCCACCCTGCTGCTCGCGCTGCTGTATTTCACGCTGCGCCACCAGGGGGCCGAGCGCAAGCGGCACATCGAAGACATGCGCCTGGCCTCCATGGTCTATGCCTCGAGCAGCGAAGCGATGATGGTGACGACGCTTGATGGGCACGTGATCGACGTAAACCCGGCCTTTACGATCACCACCGGCTATTCGGCGCAGGAGTTCAAGGGCCAGTCCAGCGATGCCATCCGCTCCGAATGCAACGAGGCCACCGTGATCGACGCCATGCGCGAAGGCGTTTCAACCAAGGGCTCGTGGAGCGGCGAATACCTGATCCGCCGCAAGGACGGCAGCGAGTTCCCCGCGCTGCTCACCATCGACACGTTTGCAGACAGCACGCTGGGCGAGCCGCGCCGGGTTGCGCTCATCCACGACATGACGGAGAAAAAGCGCGCCGAAGAGGTCATCTGGCGGCAGGCCAACTTCGATGCGCTCACCGATCTGCCCAACCGGCACATGTTCTACAACCGCCTGCGGCAGGAGATTGCGCGGGCGCGACAGACGTCTACACAACTGGCTTTGCTGTTCATCGATCTGGACCGCTTCAAGGAAGTGAACGACACGCTCGGCCATGACCAGGGCGACGTCCTGCTCAAGGAGATCGCCCGGCGCATCTCCGCCATCGTGCGAGGCACCGATACGGTCGCGCGGCTGGCGGGCGACGAATTCATCATCATCCTGCCGGACCTGTCCGATGCCGGGGCGGTCACGCCCATCATTCGCAGCCTGCTCGCGCGCATTGCCGCGCCGCTGCAGCTCGGCCAGGAAAGCGTGGAGGTGTCGGCCAGCATTGGGATGGCGCTGTACCCGCGCGATGCCGACACCGCAGAATCGTTGCTCGTGCGCGCAGACCAGGCCATGTTTGCGGCCAAGAGCGCGGGACGGAATCAATGGGCCGTCTTTACCCCGGCCTTGCAACGCGCCGAACAGGAACGCCTGCGCGTGACCAGCGACCTGCGCGTGGCGCTCGCGCACGGCCAGCTTGCGGTGCACTACCAGCCCATCGTCGATCTGCTCACGGGCAAGGTCCGAAAGGCAGAGGCGCTGATCCGCTGGACGCACCCTGTGCGGGGCGAGATCGATCCGGCGGATTTCATTCCGGTGGCGGAAGACAGCGGGCTGATCGTCGAGATCGGCAAGTGGGTGCTGAACAAAGCCCTGGACCAGCTCACGCACTGGCAGGCCACGCTCGACAACACGATGCAGGTGTCGGTCAACAAGTCGCCGCTGGAGTTCCGCGCGCACCAGTCGGGCACCGAATCGTGGCCTAAGGTGGTGGAGCGCCGGGGGCTTCCGCCGCACAGTCTGGTCGTTGAAATAACCGAAGGCTCGTTGATGGCCGACAGCGCGGAGGTGATCGAGCACCTGCACGAATTCCGGCGCGCGGGTGTGGACATTGCACTCGACGATTTCGGCACGGGGTATTCGTCGCTCTCGTACCTGAAGCGCTTTGATATCGACTACATCAAGATCGACCAGTCGTTCGTGCGCAGCCTCGCGCATGACCCGAAAGACATCGCACTGTGCAGCGCCATCGTGAGCATGGCGCACGCACTGCGCATCAAGGTCATTGCCGAAGGCATCGAGACCGAGGAGCAGAAGGCGATTCTGGTGGCGGCAGGCTGTGACTACGGCCAGGGCCACCTCTTCTGCCCGCCGGTGCCGCCCGCAGCGTTTGAAGCCTTTGTGGCCAAAAGGCAGCTTGCGGAAACCTGATCGTTTTTCAGCCGCCGCGCACGGCCCGCGCAAAGGCTTGCACCACGTCGGCAGACGCATCGGTGATGGCCCAGTAGCCCATGCCGGCGCTGCGCCAGACCATCAACTGGTAGCCACGCTCGGTGCGCAGCGCGGGCTCGGCATCACCGCCCGCCTCGGGGCGTACGTACAAGTCGACCGGATGCTGCGCTGAGCGGTAGACCAGCACCGCCACCGGGCGGCCGTCGATGTAGTCCAACCGCCCCCCGATGAGGGGGAAGCCGCGTGCGGCAAGGTCCGTAACGGGCGGCGCATAGTCGATGCGGCCGTTGAACCACGGCTTGACCGTGTGCCGATCGGACGACAGCACATCCGTCTCCCGCGCGCCCAGCAGCGCTCGCACGTGGCTGGCGGTGATGTCGTGCGCGGTGAGCGCCGCCGTATCGGGCCGGCCCACCAGCACGCCCACACCGAGTGCCACGGCCGCGAGCGCGCCTGCGCCCAATCCCAAGCCGAGCCCCCGCGATGGCGTGATCAACCAATTGGCCAAGCGCTGCCATGGCAATTCCGTCCGGCGCGGCGCGCGCGCACCAGGCGATTCGGGGCGCACGCCGGACTCTGCCTGCACGGCCTGCAATACACGCTCGCTCAAACCCGGCGGCGCTTTCATGTAGAGCGCCGGCGCACGCAGCCCCTGCCGCAGCGCACGTACCACGCCGTCGTGGCGCGCGGCGATGTCGGTGCAAGCGGCACACGTGGCCAGATGCGCTTCCATGCGCAGGCTGTCGGCCGCACCGAGTTCGCCATCGGCGCGGGCAGCCAGCAGCGCGCGGATGTCGTCACAGTTCATGGCGGGACTCCTTGGTACTGTTTCCCAGACCGCCCGATGCGCGGATGGGCGTCACATTGGTGCGCAGCGGCGCGTTGTCTTCCGTGAGCAGGCGGGCGAGCTGCTGCCGGGCCCGCGCCAGCCGCGACATGACCGTGCCGATGGGCGCGTCAACCACGGCGGCAATGTCGCGGTACGGCAGGTCTTCCAGCTCGCGCAGCACGAGCACCTCGCGATACGGCACGGGCAACTGCGCCAGCGCGGCATGCACACGGCGCACGTCGTCGATGCGGGCGAGCAGCGCGGCGGGGTCGACGCCGTAGCTGGCGCTGTCGTCGTTGCCCTGGCCGGCAGCCGCGTCGTCATCCCACGGCTGTGCCGGTGCCTGCTTGCGGCGCGCGCATTCCGAAAACCATGTGTTGCGCACGATGGCCAGCAGCCATGGGCGGCCGTCACCACCGCGAAACCCACCAAACAACCGGAACGCGCGCAGGCAGGCTTCCTGAACGATGTCGTCGGCGTCTTGCGCGTCGCCCGAAAGCCAGCGCGCCAGGTTGTAGGCGGCGTCGACATGCGGCAGCACCGCCTGCGCAAAGCGCTGGGCGTCGGTGGGCAGATCGAGCGTGGGGTCTGGCAGGTCGGGCATGGCGGCCTGGAGGCGGTTGACCTCCGTATACCGGGGTGCAATCCAGTTTATTCCCGCGCCGAAGAAATTTTGTGAAAACGCGAATCTTGTGGAATACGCGGGCACCCCAGCCGGTATGACAGGCAGGACCGGCGCTTCCTTCATTGCCATTGCGCTGGGCCGCTACCCAACTCAGTCATCTATTGCAGGGGACACCCATGAGCAAGCAACCTGGACGACGCCAGTTCCTGCAACTGGCCGCGGTCGGCGGTCTGGTGTACGCATCCGGCCTGCCCGGCTGGCAGGCGATGGCGGCCACCACGCGCGTCGCCGGCGCCAAGCCAGACGATTTCTACTTCGTGCAGTTATCCGATACCCACTGGGGCTTCAAGGGCGCACCGAATCCGGATTCGCAAGGCACGCTGCCCAAGGCGATTGCGGCGGTGAATGCGCTGTCGCCCGCGCCGGACTTTGTCATCTTCACGGGCGACCTCAGCCACATCAGCGACGACCCTGCCGAGCGCCGCAAGCGCCTGGCCGAGTTTCGCGACATTGCCGCGAAGATCAAGGTGCCGGTGGTGCATTACATGCCGGGCGAGCACGATGCCTCGCTCGACAACGGCGAGGCCTATATCGAATTCTTCGGCCGCACGCATTATTCGTTCGACCACAAGGGTGTGCATTTCATCGCCATCGACAACGTATCGGACCCATCGGCGCGCGTGGGCGATGCACAGCTCGCGTGGCTGGCCGCGGATGTGCGGTCCGTGCCTGAGCACACGCCCATCGTCGTGTTCACGCATAGGCCGCTGTTCGATCTGTACCCGCAATGGGACTGGGCCACGCGAGACGGCCAGCAGGTCATCGATTTGCTGATGCCGCACCCGAACGTGACGGTGTTCTACGGCCACGTCCACCAGGAACATCACCACGTGACCGGGCACATTGCGCATCACTCGGCGCGCTCGCTGATGTTTCCGCTGCCCGCGCCACCCGCACCAGGCTCGCAGGCAAAACGCAACCCGATCCCGTGGGATGCCGCCGCGCCCTACCGCGGCCTGGGCTGGCGCAGCATTGCCGAGCACGGCAAGCAGGACGCCGCCACCTGGGCGCTGGCCGAGCAGCCGATCCAGGCAAACAGCGAAGCCAACGCCACCACCAAGACGCCGGAGACCACCTGACATGCGCCCTCTCATTGCACACAACCCCAAGCGCCGGCTGGCGCTGCGTCAGTTCACCGTGCTCGCGGCAGGTGCGGCACTCGCCTGTGTTGCGCGTGGCGAAGGCCCGACCGTCATCCGCGTACACGCGCGCAAGTTCACCTTCACGCCCGACAAGATCACGCTCAAGCGCGGCGTGCCCGTGGTGTTCGAGCTGACCGGGCAAGACATCCTGATGGGTTTTGCCATTCCGGATTTCAACGTGCGCGCCGACGTCGTGCCGGGGCAGACCGTGCGGCTGGCGCTTACGCCCGACAAGACCGGCACGTTTGATTTCCTGTGCGACATCTTCTGCGGCTCGGGCCACGAGACGATGAATGGAACATTGACCGTCACCTGAAGCGCAAAGAGCAAAGAAGAAAGCGAAGTGAAACGCCCCGACCTGTTCGGGGCGTTTTCATTGACAGGATGCACGCATGACGTGCTTGCAGCGGCACACAGATTCTTTACGACGCGCGGGAATAAACCGTCGGCCTGCGGTGTTTACTCCGCTGACACGCCATCGACCCGCACTCTGGAGGACCCATATGTCGTCACGTTCGCAGCGTCGCCTACGCACGTTGCTGTTTGCTGTGTTCACACTCTTGTCAGGCATCGGAGCGCACGCTGCAGTTGCGCAGGAAGCACCGCCACAGGCCAATCGTGAGCAGGCCTTCCTTGCCGAAAACGATGTCGCCATGACAAAGATGATGGACGGCATGGCCCCGAAGCCCAGCGGCAACATCGACCAGGATTTCGTCGCGATGATGACGCCACATCACCAGGGCGCCATCGACATGGCCGTGGCCTACCTGCGCTACGGCCAGAACGAACAACTGCGCCGCATCGCGCAGGAAATCGTCGTCGCGCAACAGCAAGAGATTGCAGCGATGCGCTTGGCGCTTGGCCAGCCGCTGCCCCCGTCTGCACCGGCCCCCACGCAGCTCGGCCCCGCCTCCGCAACGACTGCGCCCGCATCCCATGCGGCGCATCACGCCCACACCACCACCACCCCCCAACAGGAAGACCAATGAAACACCGACTGTTTGTTGCCACGGCGCTTGCCGCAGCGGCCATCACGTGCGCCGCGAGCGCCAGCGCCGGGCAGGCACCCGCATCCCTTGCCTCGCCTGACATTCCCATCAGCCACAGGGATCGCGTCTACGCGGCCGAGCAATTCTCAAACACGGTGTCCGTCACGGACCCCGCCAGCAACACGCTCCTGGGTGTGATCAAACTGGGCGATCCTGCGCCCGGCAACTTCAGCCCGCTCTATCGCGGACAGGTGCTGGTGCACGGCATGGGCTTCTCGCCAGATCACCGGACCTTGGCGGTGGTCTCCATCGGCTCCAACTCGGTCACGTTCATCGATACGCAGACCAACGCCGTCAAACACACCACGTATGTTGGCCGCTCGCCTCACGAAGCGTTCTACACGCCGGAAGGCAGCGAGGTCTGGGTGACCGTGCGCGGCGAGAACTACATCGCCGTGCTCGATGCCAATACCTATGCAGAGAAGACGCGCGTTACCGTACCGGCGGGCCCCGGCATGACGATCTTCTCGCCGGACGGCAAGTACGGCTACGTGTGCTCGTCGTTCAATCCGGAAACGGTCGTGATCTCGACAGCGGATCACAAGATCGTGGGACACATCAAACAGGAATCGCCGTTCTGCCCCAACATTGCCGCCACGCCGGATGGCAAGCAGGTGTGGTTCACATTGAAGGACATCGGCAAGGTGCAGGTATTCAACGCCCGCCCGCCGTTCAATGCGATCACGTCGTTCGAGACCGGGCCCATCACCAACCACGTCAACTTCGCGCATAACGCCAAGGGCACGTTTGCCTATGTGACGATCGGCGGCACGAACCAGGTCAAGGTATTCCGGACCGACAATTTCGAACAGATCGCGACGATTCCCGTCGGCAAGCTTCCGCACGGCCTATGGCCGTCCGGTGACGGCACCCGCATCTATGTCGGCCTGGAGAATGACGACGCACTGGCCGTCATCGACACACTGACGAACAAGGTGGTATCGACTGTTCCGATTGGGCAGGCACCGCAGGCGCTGACGTACGTGCCGAACGCTGTGCCGGAAGGCAACGGCACGGAGAACCTGCAACCGCTTGGCACAGCGGGGCAGGTCAGCCATCTCGCACTCGTGCCGGCCGCCGCAGACAAGTCCGACGCATCGGCCGCCCCCACCAGCGTGGCGCTGTTCGATCAGGGGCTCGTCCAGGTGTTCCAGGCATCGGTGACCGGATTGCAGCCGAAGCAGCCCTATGCGATTGCCTTGTCACAGCATGCGGATGGCAGCGGCCCGCTTGAGACCCTGGCGAGCTTCATGACCAACCCGGCCGGTGGCGCCATCGTCAACTCGATCGGGCAGATTCGGCAGGTGGTCACGCCTGGCAACGCGGACGCTGGCAACACGCGCCGGTATCTTGTGATTGCACCGGTGGTGTCCGGCAAGCTTGGGACTGCGGTGCAGATTCAGGCGCGCTAGGCAATGTGCGCCCCTGCGGCGTTCGTGCCGGGGCAGACCGTGCGGCTGGCGCTCACGCCGGACAAGACCGGCACGTTTGATTTCCTGTGCGACATCTTCTGCGGCTCGGGCCACGAGACGATGAATGGAACATTGACCGTCACCTGAAGCGCAGCGGCCAACGCAAAACGCAAAACGCCCCGAACAAGTCGGGGCGTTTCATCTGCGAGCGCTGTCTCAGGCCAGCGCGTCTGGCACAGCCAGGGTCAGCAGCAGTTCGTCGAGTCGCTCCATGGTGGAGGTCATGCCGTCTTTCATACCCATGTCGATGACCTTCTGCACGTCTTCCGGCGAGTTGTACAGCACCACAGTCGTGACGAGGGTGCGTTCGTTCGCATCGGCAAAGGTGACATCCCAGCGGGCGCGGGGCATATCCGGATTCACGGCGCCGGTTTCATCAGAAAAACCATCAATGGCCGCATAGCTGTCGATCGGGTTGATCTTCTGATAGTCCAGACGGCTCCAGAATGACTCTCCATCGGGCGTGATCATGGCGTAGTGCCAGTAGCCGCCTTCCTTGAATTCCATATGCTTGGTCTTGGTGGCGAGCGGCTTGGGCGCAAACCACTGATCGAGCAATTCGCGCTTTGTATGGCAATCCCACACTAGCTGGCGCTTCGCCGCGAACTCTCGCCTCACGGTGAGGCTGCTCTTTTGCATGTCGACGAGGAAATCAAACCGAAGATCAGCCTTCATTGTTTTCTCCTTGGAGTTTCTCTAAGAGGTTGTCCAGATTGCTGTACCTGCTCGCCCAGATCGCGTGCTGTTTCTCAAACCAGCGCTCGGCTGCAGCAAGCTTCTTGCGCTCGAGCATGCACGTCCGGATGCGTCCGCTCTTCTGCGAGCGGACCAGCCCGACGCCTTCCAGCACCCGCATGTGCTTCATGAATGACGGCAGCGCCATGTTGAATGGCTCTGCCAGTTCACTCACCGTCGCGGGCCCTTCGCCGAGCCGCTGAATAACCGCCCTGCGCGTTGGGTCCGAAAGCGCGTGAAATACCGCGTCTAGCGCAATTCCATTGTTATCCATTTGGCTAACTATATACGTGAGAATACTTTGATGCAACAGGGCTCGAGGGCGCGTTGTGACGTGGGTGGTTGGCCCGTCGGCATGCACACACCCCCATGCTAGGATGATCTTCCCCCCGGCAGCAGCCACACCGCACATGACTACCATCTACGCGACACTCGGCGTGCAGCCGAACGCGACCCTGGACGAAATCAAGCGCGCTTACCGCCGCGCCACGATGAAGTGGCATCCCGACCGCAACCTCGGCCGCGAAGCCGAGGCCTATGCGGCGTTCCAGGAAATCCGCGAAGCCTACGCCATCCTCTCCGACGCTGAACAGCGCCGCGTTTATGACGAGGTCTTCGCGCAGGAAATGCAGCGCTGGCAGGCCGAGCGTGATGCGCAGGAAGCACAGGAGCGGGAAGCGCAACGCGAGCGCGAACGCGTTGCACAGGAGCATTACGAAAAGATGGTCGCCATCGCCATGCGCTTTGCCGACGAGGGCCGCAATCGCGACGTCCTGTTCGGCGTGCTGCTTGGCCGGGACTGCGATGCAGAACTTGCCGCGCGCATTGCCGACAGCGTGTGGGCCTTGCAGGAAGCACGGCGCAACACAGTGGCCGCCGCTGACACGCCCGACAGCGAAGCGACGATCCAACCCGATGAAGCGACTTCGCCCCAGCGGCACTCAAGCGCGTTCGAGTCGTTCTGGCAAGGGTTGTTTGGCCTGCGGCAATAGCTGCCGAGCTTTCACCAGCGTAGAGCGGCGGGACACATCCGACCGGTCATACGCCAATTCTGATTTATAGTTTCGCCCCTGCTCAGACAAAGCAGCCATCGGTACACTCTGCGCCATCGTTTTCCGTGCCATAGAGAAAGCGATCGAGGCTTGGAACCCTCGGGCATAACGGGCAAGCGCCGAGCATAGGTGCTTGTCCTCAACCGCTATGGCTTGGCTTCGTCTCCCTCATTGGGCGAGCCAGGCTTGTACGGCTTCGGCCGTGCCGATCGTTATGTCTCGGTGTTCCAAACCTGCCTGTGCTCGCCCACCCCTCCCAAGGGTTGGGCGCGGTTCCGTTCATCACATGAAGAGGAATGCCGTGACCCGCTCGATCTCTCACGCCACCAACTCACCGGCTGGCGACGCGCTTAGCGAATATCAGAAAGGCATGCAGACAGCGCGCGGATTCCTGCGCGCCATGTTCAGCCGCAACGCCGCGCGCAACACGTGCGATACAGGCGCGAAGCCTGCGCCGGAACATCCGGATCAACAACGCTGACTTCATGGGCGACCCAGGCGCATGAAGTCTGCTCGCGCCGATGTTGCAGCATCGGTGCGGGGCTTGCCTGGGCTCGCCCACCCATCACCCTGAAGCGTGGTGCGCGGCTCGGCCCGCGCTACCTCGCGCCCAACAACCGACACTCCGCCGACAACGCCAGCAGGTTCGGATCGCGCTCGCGATTGCGCTGCATCACCAGCACGATGTGCTGGCTGATCGCATAACGCGCGGCCAGCGGAATCAGCTGCACCTTGGGGCTGAAGTCGGCCACGCGACGGGGCAGCAACGCGTAGCCGATGCCGCCGCTAACGAGGTTCATGAGCGAGAAGATATCGCCCACGCGCAGGGCAATCTGCGGCGCAAAGCCCGCCTTGTCGAAGGCGGCCATGAAATCGTGATACGTCGCAAAATCGTCGCCGAGCGCGACGAACTTTTCGCTGCGTACGGTTTGCAAGTCGATCTCCGCTGACGACGCATACGGCGAGCCGAGCGGCGCAGCAAACAGGATCTCGTCGGCAAACATCGGCACGGTCAGCAGATCGGGATTGCGCAGCGGCTCGCCCAGTGCGATGACGATGGCGTCGAGCTGGCCGTCTTCCAGCTTGGCGAGCAGGCTGCGGTTTGAACCCAGCGTGAGTTCGATGTCGAGCGCGGAGCGACGCGTCTTCAGGCCCGCAAAGATGCGCGGCAGCGTGCCCACCGTCATCGAATAGAGCCCACCGATCTTCAACGTGGTCGACGAGAACCCCGCCGCTTCGCGCGTGCGGCGCACGCCAGCTTCGCACTCGGCCAGGATGCGTTCCACATGCTCGGCAAACACGTAGGCAGTCGACAACGGAATCAGCTTGCGCCCGTCGCGCTTGAACAGCGGACAGCGCAAACCCTCTTCCAGTGAATGCAGCGCGCGATGCACGCTCACCGTGCTTTGCCCGAGCGCTTCGGACACGCGCGCCATGTTGCCCAGCGTCATGAACGACTGGAACACCTCCAGCTTCTTCAGGGTGATGTCTTCATCGATTGCCATGGCAGGGTCTCCTCCGGGCGCGGTCTGTGAGCGCGCTGCTCTCAGAATTCGCCATTGTTTCATTAACTTCAAGTTAATGAAACCGCGTCTAGGTTGATTGAAGCGCACGGGGTTCCCGCCTACGGTACAGGGCATCAAATCAATCAAGGCTGGAGACGCCACCCAATGCAACCGATGCCCACCCAATCGGCAAACGGGGCCAACGCACCCATCCCGCCCCAATGGCGCCGCCGGCGCGACGAGAAAGAACGCCGCCTGACTGCAGCCCGGCGCATTGCCAACGGCAAGGTCATTCCCACCAGCGATATCGTTGCCGCGCTCGAAGCGCTGCTTGCCCCGGGCGATCGCGTCGTGCTGGAAGGCAACAACCAGAAGCAGGCGGATTTCCTCTCGCGCTCGCTGGCCAAGGTGAACCCCGAGCGCCTGCACGATCTGCACATGATCATGCCGAGCGTGAGCCGGGCCGAACACCTCGACATTTTCGAAGCCGGCATCGCGCACAAGCTCGATTTCTCGTTTGCCGGGCCGCAGAGCCTGCGCATCAGCCAGTTGTTGGCCGACGGGCTGCTGGAAGTCGGCGCCATCCACACCTACATCGAGCTGTATGCACGGCTGGTGGTGGACCTGATTCCCAACGTATCGCTGGTGGCCGGTTTCAAGGCCGACCGCGACGGCAACATCTACACCGGCCCAAGCACCGAAGACACACCTGCGTTGGTCGAACCTGCCGCGTTTTCCGACGGCATCGTCATCGTGCAGGTCAATGAGATCGTCGATGATCCGGCCGACTTGCCGCGTGTGGACATTCCGGGCTCGTGGGTCGACTTCATCGTGCAGGCCGACAAGCCGTTCTACATCGAGCCGCTGTTCACGCGCGACCCGCGCCTCATCAAGCCCGTGCACGTGCTGATGGCGATGATGGCCATTCGCGGCATCTACCAGCGGCACAGCGTGCAGTCGCTCAACCACGGCATCGGCTTCAACACAGCCGCCATCGAGCTGATCCTGCCGACGTACGGCGAACGCCTAGGCCTCAAGGGCAAGATCTGCCGCAACTGGACGCTGAACCCGCACCCGACGCTCATTCCCGCCATTGAATCGGGCTGGGTGGAAAGCGTGCACTGCTTCGGCACAGAACTCGGCATGGAACGCTACGTGGCCGCGCGCCCCGATGTGTTCTTCACCGGCCGGGACGGTTCGCTGCGCTCAAACCGCATGCTGTGCCAGCTCGCCGGTCAATATGCGGTCGACCTGTTCATTGGCGCGACGCTGCAGGTGGATGGCGACGGGCATTCGTCCACCGTCACGCGCGGTCGGCTCGCCGGCTTTGGCGGCGCGCCCAACATGGGCCACGACCCGCGCGGCCGCCGCCACGCCACGCCTGCGTGGCTCGACATGACCGAACCCGTGACGATGCTTGAGCGCGGCAAGAAGCTCGTCGTGCAGATGGTCGAGACGTTCCAGGAAGGGGGCAAGCCGACCTTCGTCGACACGCTCGACGCGGTGGCCGTGGCCAAGCAAAGCGGCATGCCGCTCGCGCCCATCATGATCTACGGCGACGACGTCACGCACCTGTTGACCGAAGACGGCATTGCGTATCTCTACAAGGCCCGCTCGCTGGAAGAGCGGCGCGCCATGATTGCCGCCGTGGCGGGTGTCACGTCGATCGGCCTGCGCCACGACCCGTCCAAGACGGAGCAGATGCGCCGCGACGGCCTGATCGCCCTGCCAGAAGACCTGGACGTGCGCCGCAGCGATGCGAGCCGCGAGTTGCTCGCCGCCAAGAGCATCGCCGACCTGGTCGAATGGTCCGGCGGCCTGTACGACCCGCCTGCGCGCTTCCGGAGCTGGTAATGGAGAAGACATTGCAACGGCCTCTGCCAGCCAGCCCGAAAGCGCGTGCAAAGCGATTGGCCGCGCTGGTCGAGTCTGCCCTCATCGACGAGGTAACGCTGTCGCCCAAACCCGGTCTTGTGGACGTGCGTGGCAACGGCGCGCATCACGATCTCGACTGGACGCTGATGGTGCATTCCGCACAAACCCTGCGCCCTGCATTTGAAGCCATGGCATTGGCCGGCGCGCAGATCGAAACGCAAGCCGGCGCACAACTCGCGCTGCGCGAGCGCATCGGCCGCCTGGGCCGAGAAGGCGAAGCGGCCATGCTCGATGCCACCGGCGGCATCAACACGCACCGTGGTGCCATCTGGGCGCTCGGCTTGCTGGTGACGGCTGCGAGCCAAGCGCCGCATGCATTGGGCGCGGCCGCTGTTGCAAGCCGCGCGGCACACCTGGCCAGCATCCCGGATCGCTTTGCGCCTGTCTCTACGGGCCACAAGGGCGAGCGCGCGTGCAACGACTACGGCGTCGGCGGTGCGAAGGGGCAGGCCTCTGCCGGCTTCCCGCACGTGATCAAGGTCGCGCTGCCGGCGTTGCGCCAGGCGCGCGCAGCAGGCATTCGCGAAGACCACGCACGCGTGGATGCATTGCTTGCCGTCATGGCCGCGCTGGACGACACCTGCGTGCTCGCACGCGGCGGCGCGGATGCGCTACGCGTCGTGCAAACGGGCGCGGCCACCGTGCGCGCAGAAGGCGGCTTGGCCACAGCGCAGGGCCGTCGCGCTTTCCGCACGCTTGAACAAGACATGCTGACGCTGCACGTGTCGCCCGGCGGCGCAGCCGACTTGCTGGCCGCCGCGCTCTTCCTCGACCGCTTGCCCGCAAGTGCGCAAGCAGCGTCCGACATCGAATCCGCTCATCAGGAAACCGAACATGGAGCATCTTGATTTTCAGTTCACCGGCGGCGCACCCGCCGCGCGCCGTGCGTATGCCGGCGTGGTCGGCTCGGGTGACCTCGAAGTGCTGCTGACCCCCGGCAGCGCCGGCCAGATCGACGTGGCCATCACCACGTCCGTCAATGGCATGAGCGCGACATGGCAGGCGCAGCTTGCACGTGTGTTCGGCTCGCACGCGTGGCCGGCGGCCAAGATCACCATCAACGACTTCGGCGCGACACCGGCCGTGGTCCGGTTGCGGCTTGAGCAAGCGCTTGAAGCGCTCGCCCAGCCTTGAGGAGATACGCATGTCGCGCAACCCGATTGAACGAGACAGCTTTATCGAACGCGATGCGCGCCGACGCGCCATCGCCCTGCTCGACCCCGGCACCTTCCGCGAGCTGCTCGATCCGTTCGAGCAATTGACCTCGCCGTGGCTGCCGCGCCAGGGCATCGTCACGCAGGCCGACGATGGCGTGGTGGTGGCACGCGGCACGCTGGGCGGGCAGCCCGCCGTGGTGCTCGCCATTGAAGGCGCCTTCCAGGGCGGCAGCATGGGCGAGGTGTCCGGCGCCAAGATTGCCGGTGCGCTGGAGCTGGCGGCAGAAGACAACCGCAACGGCGTTCCCACACGCGCCGTCATCGTTTTCGAGACGGGCGGCGTGCGGCTGCAGGAAGCCAACCTGGGTCTGGCGGCCATTGCCGAAATCCACGCAGGCATCCGTGCCCTGCGCGAGTACGGACCGGTGGTCGGCATCACGGCGGGTGTGGTCGGCTGCTTTGGCGGCATGAGCATCGCCGCAGGCCTGTGCAGCTACCTGCTGATGACGCGTGAGGCACGCCTCGGCCTGAACGGCCCGCAGGTGATCGAACAGGAAGCCGGCATTGAAGAATACGACTCGCGCGATCGCCCCTTCATCTGGAGCCTGACGGGCGGCGAACAACGCGCCGCCACCGGGCTGGCCGACGTCTGCATCGAAGACGATTCCGTCGCCATCCGCGCGCAGGTGATCGAGTGGCTGCGCGCTGGTGCACCCAAGCACCAGCGCAGCGAGCAGATCGACGACTACCTCGAATGCCTCAACGCCGTCGACACATCGCGCCAAGCCACGGCAGAAGATGTGCGCACGCACTATGCAAAGGACGACGCATGAGCCAGAACGAACTTTCCACGCGCGGCGCGACCTGGATGCGCGCGCTTGCCAACGGCACGCCGGTGGCGGGCTACAGCAGCACGCTGCAAGTCGTCGATGCCACGCTGGCCGGCCAGCCCACGCGCTACATCGCCGTGGTGCCTGATGCGGAAAACCGCTTCCCCCGCGCACGCAACGGTGAAGTCGGCCTTATCGAAGGCTGGCAGCTCGCGCGTGCCGTGCGCGATGCCATGACTGCGGATGCGGGGCAGGAAAAGAAGCGCGCCATCGTCGCCGTCATCGATGTGGCAAGCCAAGCCTACGGGCGACGGGAAGAGGCCTATGGCATTCACCTCGCACTGGCTGCAGCGGCGGATGCTTACGCGGCTGCCAGGTTGGCCGGCCACCCCGTGATCGGTCTTATCGTCGGTCGTGCCATGTCGGGCGCGCTGCTGGCGCACGGCTACCAGGCCAATCGCCTGCTCGCCCTGGATGATGCCGAGGTAATGGTGCACGCGATGGGCAAGGCCGCAGCGGCGCGCGTGACGCTGCGCTCGGTCGCCGATCTGGAACGCCTCGCGCAAGAGATTCCGCCCATGGCCTACGACATTGCCAGCTTCGCATCGCTCGGGTTGCTGTGGAAACTGCTGAAGGTGAAATCGGCCAACGCACCTGATGCAAGCGACGTCGATACCGTGCAGACCGCGCTCGCGGCAGCGCTGGCGGACATCGCTGCCGACCCATCGCGCGGACTCGAAAGCCGCATGGGCGCGCCACTGCGCAACGCGTCCTCAGAGGTACGCAAACGCCTGCGCGAGCAATGGAACGCGCGGCCAGAAAGCGCATAACGAATAGGAAACACATCGCGGCGCGAACACATGCGCCTCGATGGTTTGGCCGTACCTGCCCTAGATGGCGCCTTGAATTTGTGTTGCAGGGAGGAAAAAGAGAGGAGGCTGTTTGAGCGAAGCGAGTTTGCCTCCTCTCCCTCCCTGCGACAGAAATTCAAGGAGTCTTTCGCCATCTCGGGCGCGCCTTTCTTTGCCTACTTTCTTTGGCAAGACAAAGAAAGTAGGTCAGCCCCGGCAGGGGATGAAACAAGGGATGCACCACCAACGCAATCAACGCAAAACAACCAGTCTTCAAACCTCGATCACCACACCACACAACAGGCGACCCATCGCCGTTCCTTCAGGAGACAAAGAAGTGATCATCTACGGTACAACCCTGCTGGCGCTATGTCATCTCGCCGGCCTCTTCCTGGGCGACCTGCTCGGCCAGGCCATCGGCGTGAAGGCCAATGTGGGCGGCGTGGGCATCGCCATGCTGCTGCTGATCTTCGCGCGGCTCTACCTGCACAGGCAGGGGCTCATGCCCGCGGCCACCGAGGCGGGCGTCTCGTTCTGGGGTGCCATGTACATCCCGGTGGTGGTGGCCATGGCCGCCACGCAGAACGTGGTCACGGCACTGCGCGGCGGCCCCGTTGCACTGCTCGGCGCCATCGGCGCGGTGCTGGTGTGCGGTGTCTGCATTGCCCTCATCAACCGCACAGGCAACGCGGAAGACCGGCAACCTCTGCCCCCGCTGCCTGACTCCGAACAAGCCCGCGCATAAGGAGCCCCACCATGCTGTCAATGCTAGAGAAAGTTCTGCAGCACAACGGGCTGGTCGCGGCGTTTGCGCTGGTCGGCATCGTCATGGGTCTGTCGATGTGGGCGTCCAAGAAGCTGACGTTTGGGCGCGTGCACGGTTCGGCCATCGCCATCATGATCGGGCTGGTGCTCGCCTACTGGGGCGGCATGCAGACCGGTGGCGAACGCGGTCTGGCTGACCTGAAGCTGTTCGGCGGGATCGGCCTGATGGGCGGTGCAATGCTGCGCGACTTCGCCATCGTTGCCACGGCCTTTGAAGTGCAGGTGACCGAGGCACGCAAGGCGGGCATGATCGGCGCCATCTCGCTGCTGCTGGGCACGGTGCTGCCGTTCATCGTCGGCGCCAGCGTTGCCTACGCCTTCGGTTATACCGATCCGGTGAGCGTCACCACCATCGGCGCGGGTGCCGTCACGTACATCGTCGGACCGGTGACCGGTGCGGCGCTGGGTGCCTCCTCCGATGTGATGGCGCTGTCGATTGCCACAGGGCTCGTCAAGGCGATCCTGGTGATGGTCGGCACGCCGTTCGCGGCCAAGGCACTGGGCTTGAACAACCCGCGCGCGGCCATGGTGTTCGGCGGGTTGGCGGGTACGGTCAGCGGCGTGTCGGCAGGTCTGGCGGCCACCGACCGGCGGCTGGTGCCCTACGGCTCGCTGGTGGCGACGTTCCATACGGGTATCGGTTGCCTGCTCGGGCCGTCGATCCTGTTCCTGGCCACGCAGGCATTGCTGCGATGACACCCACGCCGCTGCGCGCGCACGATCTGCTGTGGGTGTCCGACACACCCATGGCGACGGATGGCATGCCCTTGCCCGACTGGGCCATCACGGCATGCCGGCAAGGCGCGCCAGTCGTTGTGCGCCGGGCACCGCGCGGCAGCGATGGTGCAGTACCGGTCGGCCTGCGCGGCGGCGCGCGCCATGAACGCTGTGCGGCCACCGTGGCCGCCAGGGCCATCACGCGCGTGGCGTCGCCTGAGGCGCTGGCAATCACAACGGCCTCCATCGCAGCCGACGCGCCGTTTGCGGCACTGCGCACCTTGCGTGCGCTGGCGCCAAAACTCGACGCGCTGGGCTGGGCGTGGGGCCCGACCGGCGGTGCGGGCTTTGCACTTGCCAGCGGCTTGCCGGTGCTGCATGCAGACAGCGATCTCGATCTCGTGCTGCGCATGCCGACTGCACCGTCGGCCGCGCAGCGCGATCAGCTCGTGCACGTGCTGACCGAAACCGAATGCCGCGTCGACCTGCAAATCGACACCGGGCACGGTGGATTCGCGTGGCGCGACTGGCTGACCTCGCCCCACCAAACCTTGCTCAAGACCGATCACGGCCCACACCTCGTTGCAGACCCGTGGAGCGATCTCGCATGAGCGTGCTCTTCATGTTTCCCGGCCAGGGCAGTCAGCGTGCAGGCATGCTGCACGCGTTGCCTGTCGATCCGGCCGTCGTGCAGACCCTGGCCGAAGCGCGCGACGCGCTGGGTACGGACCCGCTCACGCTCGATACCGCAGAGGCGCTGCGGTCGACCGTGGCCGTCCAACTCTGCCTGTTGATTGCCGGTGTTGCGGTAGCGCGCACGCTGGTCCGGCAGGACGCCGCGCCCGACATGGTGGCAGGCCTGTCGATTGGCGCGTGGCCGGCAGCCGTTGTCGCGGGCGTGCTGGAGTTCAGCGATGCGCTGCGCCTGGTCCGCCTGCGTGGGCAACTCATGGAAGACGCGTATCCGAGCGGTTACGGCATGGCCGTCACGGCCGGGCTGACCGAACCCGAAGTCGCCGCCATCGTTGCGCAGGTCAATTCCGCCGCAACACCGGCCTATGTCGCAAACCTGAATGCGGAACGGCAGATTGTCGTGGCGGGCAACGATGCGGCGCTCACGCAAGTCATGGCGCGCGCGCAAGCGGCGGGCGCATCAACGGCTACGCGGCTGTGCATGGCGGTGCCGTCACACTGTTCGCTGCTGGATGCACAGGCTGCCGAGCTAGCTGCGGCTGCCGCAAAGGTCACGGCCCACACGCCGCAACTCACCTACGTCAGCAGCAGCCGGGCGCGAGCGCTCTTTCACGCCAATCTCATCGTCGAGGATCTTGCGTGGAACATGGCACGGCCGGTGCTGTGGCACGACACGCTTCGCCATGCATTGGAACGCGGCGCACGCATGGCGGTGGAGGTTCCGGGCGGCGGCACGCTGGCGCGTCTGGCGCACGGCGTGTTTGCGCACGATGCGGTGCTGGATGCAGGCGGCGGACTGGATGCGGTGCGGGTGCGGATCCAGCGCCAACGTCGCGTGGATGGCCTTTGAATTGTCTGCACCATGGATTTTTCAGCGGCATTCCGGCATTGTTGCGCACCGGATTTCATCGCTCGTGAGAGGCTCCGAATTGCGCGTCGTGTCCATTGCTGCCATCGCCACCTTGTGCGCCACATCCGCGTTGGCGGCCGCCACGGAGACATCCGAAGAGGAGCTTGCAAGCTGGTACTACGTCGCACAGTCATTGACTTATGGCGGTTACGAAACCGATGGCCTGAGCTTTTACGCCAACTGCGAGGACAAGCGGCTCCACGTTGCGGTATCCACAAACGCGCAAACGGCGCAAAACGGAAAGGCCGTCCGCTTCCAATTGGCTTCCGGCCCTCTCCGTTTGACGATCCCGGCGCGCCTTGAAGTGTCCGACATGGAAGCGTATGCCGTAGGTGACGTGAAGACGCTGGCGCGCTTCTACGCGTTGTTCCATACAGGCAAGCCGATCACGGTCAAAGTGACCGGCGCAGACCCGCAGCCTCTGCAACTTCTACAGCTCTCACCGCGAAACGCCGAAACCGGTGCCCGCCGACTTGAAGCGGTTTGCCCGGTGGCGCGCCGGACAGGTCAATAAAAAACGGGGCACATGGCCCCGTCTCTTTTCGCCCATCGTCCCTTAGACGATTTCCCGCGTTTCCATGAACTGGATGTCCGGAAAGCGCTCCTGCGTCAGGCGCAGGTTCACCTGGCTCGGCGCCAGGTACACGTAGTCACCCGCACCATCCAGGGCCACGTTGTGGCCCGCCTTGTCGATCAGCTTGTCGATATCTTCCTGCTTGCCGCGCAGCCAGCGGGCCGTGGAGCACTCGTGCGGTTCGAAGATGGCATCGACGCCGTACTCGTGTTCAAGGCGATGCGCCACCACGTCGAACTGCAGGATACCGACGGCACCCAGCACCAGATCGTTCGACGCCAGGGGGCGGAACATCTGCGTGGCGCCTTCTTCGGCCAGTTGCTGCAAACCCTTCTGCAACTGCTTGAGGCGCAGCGGGTTGTTCAGGCGCGCGCGGCGGAAGAACTCCGGCGCAAACGACGGGATGCCCGTGAACTTGAGCGACTCGCCTTCCGTAAAGGCATCACCGAGGCGGATCGTGCCATGGTTGGGCACGCCGATGATGTCGCCGGCAAATGCCTCTTCCGTGGTGTTGCGGTCCTGCGCCATGAACGTGATGGCGTTGTTGATGGCAACCGTCTTGCCGGTCGACACCTGCAGCAGCTTCATGCCGCGCTCGAAGCGGCCCGAGCACACGCGCACAAAGGCGATGCGGTCACGGTGCTTCGGGTCCATGTTGGCCTGGATCTTGAAGACGAAACCGGTGAACTTCTCTTCCATCGGCTTGACTTCGCGCGTTTCGGTGGGGCGTGCCAGCGGCTCGGGCGACTGGTCCACCAGCGCATCCAACAACGATTGCACACCGAAGTTGTTCACCGCCGAACCGAAATACACCGGGCACTGCTTGCCGGCCAGGAACGCCTCTTTGTCGAACGTGTGCGATGCACCGCGCACGAGTTCGATGTCGATGCGCAGTTCTTCTGCCTGTGAGCCGAGCACGCGGTCCAGCTCGGGGTTGTCCAGGCCTTGAATCAGGCCGGCGGTGGCGCCCTTTTCGCTGTCGGCGTGCGGGTCGAACAACTGGACCGTATCGTTCACGAGGTGATACACGCCCTTGAACGACTTGCCCATGCCGATCGGCCAGGTCATCGGCGCGCACTGGATCTGCAGCACGCTTTCGATTTCATCGAGCAATTCGATGGGCGCGCGGCCTTCACGGTCGAGCTTGTTGATGAACGTGAGGATGGGCGTGCTGCGCAGGCGGCAGACGTTGAGCAGCTTGATGGTCTGCGCTTCCACGCCGTTGACGGAGTCGATCACCATCACGGCGGAGTCGACGGCCGTGAGCGTGCGGTACGTGTCTTCCGAGAAGTCTTCGTGGCCCGGGGTGTCGAGCAGGTTGACGATGTAATCGCCGCCATCGTTCCGGTACGGGAACTGCATCACCGACGACGTCACCGAGATGCCGCGCTGCTTTTCCATCTCCATCCAGTCGGAGGTGGCGTGGCGGTTGGCCTTGCGCGCACGCACGGCGCCGGCCATCTGGATGGCGCCGCCAAACCACAGCAGTTTCTCGGTGAGCGTGGTTTTACCCGCATCCGGGTGGGCAATGATGGCGAACGTCCGGCGGCGCCGGATCTCCTGCTGCAGCGTACTCACGGGCAAAAACCGAAAGGGAGAAGTGATGAATGCGCTCATGGCATGGGCGCTGGCTGGCGGGGTCATCCCGGCGGCCGATGGACTGCCCGATCAGAGTTGTCAATCCGGGCAGCCGAGATTGTACGCGATCGGCGCCCTTGCTTAAGATCGACTGATCCGAGCGGCAAACAGGGGAAACCCCCTAGGAACCGTCCACCGGACGGAGGAGACCAACCCGTTGTGGGAATGCACTGACAACCCTTTCGGAGTCGGTGTTATCGAAGTTGTCATGAAGCTCCCGTATTGTGGAGGCCGTCGCGAAACCCGCCTTTGGGTACGCCGCGACGTCGAAAGAAGCAAAGAAGCAAGGAGTCCAACATCGTGCGTAGTCGAATCCCTGTCGATCCGGCAGTGCAACGCATCATCGAGACCACCCGCAAGGCGTGGCAACTCGACGAGCAAAGCGTGCGCGCGGCGCGTCAGCAGCGTGCCGCCAATCGCCGCAAACGGATCAAGGCTTTGCCGCAGGACAGCCTGCAGGCACTCGCCGCACTCGCCCTGCAAGCTGAAATCTGGGCCGTGCGCAAGACCGTGGTGACGGTCGGCTAGTCGCGCAGTTCCTCACCGTGTCGAGGGCCACAGTCGTGGCCCTTTTCTTTTGGGCGTCACGATCGGGGGGCATGTGGCAGGGGCATGACGGTTGCTTGGGATTGGCTGACATGACTCAGCTCAAGAGGCCAACATGACCGAACTGACCCCCAAGCCGCCCACCAGCAGCAATGGCACGAACGGCACACATGGCGCCAACGGTGCGACCGTCACGACGCTCCATCCGCAGATCGATCACACCGCACAGCGCGTCAAAGATGCCACGGCTGAAGGCATCGACCGGCTGGCGAGCGTCCTTTCCACGGCGCTCACGCAGTTCGACAAACGTACCGAGCAGTTGAAGAACCTGCACGCGAATGTCTCGGAACAGGCAAGCGGCTCCGTGCGTCAGCATCCGGTCATTACGATCGGTCTGGCGTTCGTGGCAGGCATGCTGCTGGAGCAGTTGACGCGGGATTGAGCCGGCGTCCTTAGGTCTTGGCGGCTGTGGCGCGCTGCGTTCGGGTTACTGCCCGTCCGCCGTTGGACAGGTTTGCCGCCAGCGTCGGGTTGAGCAACGCCGCCTGCGCGGCCGCGCCGGCCTGACCGGAGGCCTCGTACTGGCGACTGCCAAATCGGAGCGCGTATTGCCGAGTGACCAGCGCGCCAAAGAAGAAGATCTGGGCGGAGTAGTAGATCCACAGCATCAGCGCCACCACCGAACCCGCCGCCCCGTAAGACGACGCCACGGCGCTGTTGCCGAGATACAGGCCGATAAGGTGTTTGCCCAGCGTGAAGAGCAGCGCCGTAACGATGGCGCCCAGAGCAACGTCGCGCCAGGCCACGCGCGTTTCGGGCAGCATTTTGAAAATGGTGCCGAACAACAGCGATACGACAGCAAACGAAAACGCGGACGACAGCACCTGCGCCACCAGCAGCGCAATGCCCGAAGTGGAGCCCGCCCACAACGCCCCCCAGAAGCGCTCCACCACCGCCAGAGCCGCGTTGATGGTGAGCGACACCAGCAGCAGAAACGCCAGCACCAGAATCAGGCTGAACGACAGCAGGCGCGAACGCAACAAGCCCCACAGCCCTGCCTGCTGGCGCGGTGGCACCTCCCATAGTTCGTCCAGGCTGTCCTTGAGTTCGGAGAAGGCCGTGGTGGCACCCACCAGCAATAGCGCGACGGCCGTGACTGCAGCGAAAAGGCCGCTGCCCGAGCGCCGGGTAGCCGCGAGCACGGCTTCCACCGCAGAGGCGCCCTGCGCCCCCACCAGACCTTGGATCTGCCCAAAGATTTCGCCGCGCGCGGCCTGTTCGCCAAAGAACAAGCCTGCAATGGAAATGACCAGCACCAGCACCGGCGCCATCGAGAACAACGTGTAGAACGACAGCGCCGCGCCCTTGCTCGCGGCGCGATGCGCGGACCACTGCCGCACGGCCCCCATCAGCACCTGGGCGGAGCGCTTGAGGAGGTCGCGGTGGAAGTAAGCAGCCGGGCGCATGAAGGTTCCTTGCAAGGCGATGCGGCCGGCGCCGTGCCGGCCTCGACCTTGAGCCTAGTCAGCACACGGGACGCGCGCAAGCTCGACCGTGGCGGGCCGGAAACGTGAGGGCTTGCGCCCTTCAGTCGTTACCGCTGCCCAGCAGCCGGCTGATGAGAAAGCCCGCGCCGAATGCCAGGCCGATCGTCGCAAGCGGGTGCGATCGCATGCAGTCCGCCGCATCGCTCATCAGACGCTGCTGCGAGGCGCGCCATTGATCGCGCTTGGCAGCGGCCTCGTCAAGCGCAGTGGCCGCTGCGTCGGCAATGCGATCGATGGCCTGTGCCGTGGTCGCCTTCACACGCTCGGCGGCTTGCGCCACGTCGCCGCGGATGAGGTTGCCATTGGCATCGGATTTGGGAAACGGGTTGGTTTGAGACGGTTCCATCAGTCAGCGCTCCTGGAGTTGCGTGGCATCGTGAGAGCCGGGTTGAAAGCTGTGCGCATCATCCCGGCGTCATCCTCTGCCCGCGACCAGACCCCAGATGAGGCTGACCACAAACAGCACCACGAAAATCATGAACAGGATCTTGGCGATGCTCGCTGCGCCGGCAGCGATGCCGCCAAACCCGAGCACGGCCGCAATCAGGGCGATGATGAAAAAGATGACTGCATAACGCAGCATGGTGACCTCCTGTGCAGTTGAGTGAGCTTGCCGCCATGGGGCGGATACCCCACCGGTTCAGCAAGCCGCGTACCGCGCCAGGATGTCGGGTTATGCCTCGGTGGCATGCGCGCGGCCGGAGCCCGCGCTGTTGCCGTCGCCACCGTCGTCGGCGTTGCTGTTGCCGTATTCCTCCAGCCGGTTGTAGAGCGTCTTGAGGCTGATACCGAGCAGTTCAGCCGCGCGCTTCTTCACACCACCACACTGTTCCAGCGTGGCGAGGATGATCTTCTTGTCGGCGCTCGCCAGTGAGGTGCCGACCGAAATCGTCAGCGTGGAACCGGACGAGACCTGCGTGCTCGACACCTGCAGCGGCACGTTGGCCGTATCGATGCCGGCGTCGTCGGACAGGATGTACGCGCGTTGCACGTAATTGCGCAGTTCGCGCACATTGCCCGGCCAGTGATAACCGCGCAGCGTTTCCATGGCCGGCGGCAGGAATGCCTTCTTGGTATTGCTCTGCGCATTGAGCTGATCGAGGAAATGCTGGGCCAGCAGCTCGACATCCTTGCCGCGCTCGCGCAGCGGCGGCAGTTGCAGCGGAAACACGTTCAGGCGGTGATACAGGTCGGCGCGCAGCTTGCCGTCGGCCACGGCCTCTTCGGGGTCGCGATTGGTGGCGGCAATCACGCGCACATCGGAGTCGATCTCGCGGTTGGTGCCCACGCGCATGAACACGCCCGTTTCCAGCACACGCAGCAGTTTCACCTGCAGCTCGATCGGCATCTCGGTTATTTCGTCGAGGAACAGCGTGCCGCCGTTGGCGCGTTCGAAGTAGCCCTTGTGCTGGCGGTCGGCGCCGGTAAAGCTGCCGCGCTCGTGGCCGAACATTTCCGACTCGATCAGGTTGGGCGAAATGGCACCGCAATTGACCGGCAGGAACGGCTGCTTGCGACGCAGGCTGAGGTCGTGGATGGTCTGTGCGGCCAGTTCCTTGCCGGTGCCCGATTCGCCAATCAGCAGCACGGTCGCCTCGGTGGGCGCCACGCGGCTGACCTGGTCATACAGCGTCTGCATCACCGTCGAGTTGCCGAGCATCTGGCCGAAGAGCCCCAGGCGACGCAGCTCGCCACGCAGGTTGCCGATCTCGGCTTTCAGATCGCCCGGGCGTGGGATGCGCGCCAGTACGGATTTCAAACGTTGGAAATTGACGGGCTTGACCAGGTAGTCGGCCGCGCCCATGCGCAGGGCCTCGACGGCGGTTTCCACGCTGGCGTGGCCCGTCATGACGATGATCTCGGTGCCGGAGTGCGGCGCGATGTCTTCCATCAGATCCATGCCGTTGCCGTCGGGCAGGACAAGGTCGATCAGCACGGCATCGGGGCTGTGACGCGACATCTGAATGCGCGCATCGCGCAGCGACCCGGCCAGCGCGGTGGTGAAGCCTTCGGCGCCCACCAGCTCACCTAGAGCGGCGCGTGCGTTGGCATCGTCTTCGACAATCAGGATATGTGGCATCTCGATTTGGTTGGATGAGCCGGTTATGTGCCGGCGGTCATGCAGGGTGCAACGGCCCGCTCGGCTAGAGGACCGGCGGCAGGTGCAAAAAGTATTCCATCCAATACAACCTCCGCCATCGCGCGCCTCAACCCGCGTCGTCAACGCGGGTGTCGGTAACTTTTACACGCACGCATGCAAGAAATGGATCGAATGCATCACTCCAGGGCGGGCCACTGGTACTACGCAGGAGTCAGCATAGTTGAGAAGGTCCGCGCTTCGCCACCTGCGGGCCGAAATGGACATCGTACGCCGCATGACAAATGTGAAACCCGCGCTGCATCTGCGTCTCAGGCCCGTTTCTTGTCAGCGTTTGGCCGACAGGATGGAAGAAACGTCAGCGCATGCCCGACATACAACGCACTTGGGCGGCCCTGATAATGGCTCAACTTTTCAACACAATGTGACGGGATGACGACGTACCCTGCCTTCCGAAGACTGCATCGCTGAAGATGCAGCCGCTCGCCAGGACGTCCCCGTCGCGACCAACCACGAGGGAGCCATGTCCTTGAGCGAAGCCTTCGCCGACGACCGCGCAGTGACCATCGGGCGCCTGCGCTATCCCCCTGCCCTGGCCGACTTTGACGACACCGAACGCGTGCCGTCTGACGCCGGAACATCCTCTGTTCAATCGATTGCCGAGCCGGATTTCGGTCTCCTCTACGGCCGCTCGCCGGTGATGCGTGCGCTGTACGACCAGATCGGCAAGGTGTCGGGCACGCTGGCCACGGTGCTCATCATGGGCGAATCGGGTACCGGCAAAGAGTTGATCGCGCGCACGGTACACGACATGAGCCCGCGCGCAGACCAGGCCTTCATCGCAGTGAACTGCGGCGCCATCTCGCCCAACCTGATCGAGTCCGAACTGTTCGGCCACGAAAAGGGCAGCTTTACCGGGGCGGCCCAGCGTCATGTCGGCTATTTCGAACATGCCTGCGGCGGCACGATCTTCCTGGACGAGATCACCGAGATGCCGGTCGAGATGCAGGTCAAGCTGCTGCGCGTGCTGGAGACCGGCGTGTTCATGCGGGTGGGCGGCACCGAGCCGATCCAGACGCGCGCGCGCATCATCGCTGCCACCAACCGCAACCTGCTGGAAGCAGTGAGCGAAGGCGCCTTTCGCGAAGATCTGATGTATCGCCTGGCCGTGGTGCCGCTGCAGGTGCCGCCGCTGCGCGATCGCGAAGACGACATTGAAGAGCTGGCCCTGCACTTCCTTGCCCAGTTCAACGCTGCGCACCAAACCGACAAGGTGTTCTCTCGCCAGGCTCTGGCGGCACTGCGAGGCCAGCCGTGGCCGGGCAATGTGCGCGAGTTGCGCAACGCCGTGCAGCGCGGATACATCCTCGGCGAGAAAACGGTGGAGCTGGCCGCACCGCTGGCGCCCGCACGCGGCCCTGCGCGCCCGACCGTCAAGGAGGGTGTGCTCAGCCTGTCGGTGGGCGTGACGCTGGCCGATGCGCAACGCGCGATGATCCTGGCCACGCTGGAGCATTTTCATGGGGATAAGCGCCAAGCCGCCAAGACGCTCGGCGTCAGCCTGAAGACGCTGTACAACCGCCTCGACCTCTATCAAAGCACCGCGGCCGCCGCCATGGCTGCCTGACGGCTCTGCTTCTCTAAGCTCGACGCTTCCGACCCTGTCATACCCCGCTGCATCCGCGCTGACGTTCTAGCGCGGATGTGCGTGCGCGCGTTCGCCCGGATGCTCGTGGCGGCGGCGCTCCTGCGGTTCCGGTGTCGGGCGGCGGGGTGCGGGTTCGGTCTCCGCGCGGGCGCGCGGGCCCGTGCGGACGGCGGTGGTAAGTGTCATCGGCATGGCGAGCCCTTCCCTTTCAACGTTACTGGCCTGGCTTCGAGCTACCGGGGTAGGAATTGCCGGTCGTCGTCGCTGCATCGTTGCCGCCGGACTGCACGCCCGAGTGCGACATGTCGCCCGCGCTATTGGTACCGCCCGGCACGGTTGCATCCGACTTTGATTTCTTGTGATAGCGATGCTTCTTGTGCATGGGCTTGCTGGTGTCACTGCCACTAGCCGCGGCAGGTGTCGCCTGGCTGCCTGGCATCGACGTATTAGCCGTGCGGTCGGCAGTCGAAGACGGCGGATCGGTGCGCTTGCCCTGCGCCTTGGTCGGATTGCTGGATTCCTGGTTATCGACCGGCGCGGTCGTTGTCTGGGCCATGGCCGTGCCGATGCCAAGCCCGAAGATGGCGCTGGCGAGCGCAGCGGTCAGGAAACGTGTTCGCATAGGGTTTTCTCCTGGGATGTAATGCTCGATGAGAAGGCGATGGAAGCGCACTGCGGCGCGTCTCCCGCCTCCCTCCGCAGCAACGCATGTACCTGCGGTGCCACCCACCTGCGTCTGCCGGCGCAGTGCGCAAGCGCAGCCGGCGCTGTCATGTGCCGGCAACAATGGGCATATAAAAACGACATGACCATGTAGAAACGGCGTGCCAGCCGCCCGTAAAGCCTTGTGGTGACTGGCTTTGTTGACATGGCATACCCTTTGCATCGATGCGGTGACCTGTCGACGGAAATGTCGACGCCCACTCACCAAAGGAGGCAAGGCGAATGGTCAAGGCCGCTCTGGAAATGCGTGCGAAGCAGCATCTCGCGCTAACGCCGCGACTGCAGCAATCCGTCAAGCTGCTGCAGTTGTCTGCAACCGAATTTGCGCAGGAAATGCAAGAAGCGCTCGCAAGCAATCCGTTCCTCGAAGAAGTCGAGCAAGAAGCAGGTGCGCAGCCTGATGCCGCGCGCACCGGCGACATTGCCATTTCTGCCGATCGGGACGGCGCCGCGGCCGATCACACGCCTGCAGACGACGCTCCGCTGGAAACCACCACCAGCGCCATCGAAACCGACCCGACGCTGGCCGCATCGGAAGATTTCCCGACCGACTTCAGCACCTACTACAGCCATGGTGGCGGTCACCATGGCGATGGTGAAGACAGCGACATCGGTGAATGGGTGCACTCCACGCCAAGCCTGCGCGAGCATCTGCATCAGGA
Organism: Ralstonia pickettii; assembly: GCF_000607165.1. Taxonomy (GTDB): domain Bacteria; phylum Pseudomonadota; class Gammaproteobacteria; order Burkholderiales; family Burkholderiaceae; genus Ralstonia; species Ralstonia holmesii. The sequence goes on from NZ_JFZG01000024.1 coordinate 156,565, forward strand.
GTTGCGCAGCTATCGCTTGTCTGAGCGCGACTGCCTGCTCGCACAGACGCTGATTGAAGCGCTGGACGACGACGGCTACCTGCGTCAGTTGCTCTCCGAGTTGATTCCGCTGGCACCGGTGGAACCGCCGCCCACCGAGAAGGAAATGCAGATTGCACTGGCGCTCGTGCAAAGCCTGGACCCGCCGGGCGTGGCCGCGCGTGATCTGGCGGAGTGCCTGCGCCTGCAGATCGAAGCGCGCCCCGCCGATACCGAAGCCGAAGAACGCATCCAGGAGATTGCGCAAGACATCGTGCGTAACCACCTGCCGCGATTGGCCAAGCGCGAACTCACGCAGATGCGTCGCGCGCTCGGCTGCACCGAAGAGGAGTTGCGCGATGCCTGCGCACTGATCCGCATGCTGGACCCGCGCCCGGGGCTGCGCTTTTCGCAAGCGCATGCGGGCTACATCGTGCCCGACGTGATCGTCGCCAAGATCAAGGGCAAGTGGGTTGCCGTAACCAACCCGGCGGTGGCACCGTGCGCGCGCGTCAATAAGGTCTACGCGGAGTTGTTTGCCCAGACGCGCGGCCACAATCGCACGCCGCTGGCGCACCAACTGCAGGAAGCCCGCTGGCTGATCCGCAACGCGCAGCAGCGCTTCGCCACCATCCAGCGCGTGGCCGAGGCGATCGTCGCGCACCAGAAGCACTTCCTGGAATACGGCGAGGTGGCCATGAAGCCTCTGGTGCTGCGTGACGTGGCTGAAGAGCTGGGCCTGCACGAATCGACCATCTCGCGCGCCACAGGCAACAAGTACATGGCCACGCCGCGCGGCATCTTCGAGTTCAAATACTTCTTCTCGCGCCAGCTGGCAACCGATACCGGCGGCGCATGCTCGGCGGCTTCGGTGCGGGCGTTGCTCAAGGAGATGATCGAAGCCGAAGACTCGGACGCGCCGCTCTCCGATGTGTCGCTCGCCAAGATGCTGGCCGAGCAGGGCGTGATCGTTGCGCGCCGCACTGTCGCCAAGTATCGCGGGCTCATGCGCATTGCGCCCGCGGAAATGCGGCGGCAGGTCTGACGCGCCCGCTACCGACAGGAGCCCTGTGCACAAGCTGCCCACCGATCACTACCCGCATCGCGACGACGGCGATGCGACGACCGCGTCCTTGCATCTGGCCGACGTGACGATGTTCTGGGCGGCGGAAAGCGGTGGCGTCAAACGCTACCTGCGCGCCAAGCACGACTTCCTGCGCTCCACGCACTGGCGGCACACGTTGGTCGTGCCCGGCACGGCGGACGACGCTACCAATGAGATCGCCGTGGTGCCGGGCGTGCCGCTGCCGCTATCGCATGGCTATCGCATTCCGCTGCGCACGGGGCCGGCCGTGCGAGCGCTGTGTGCATTGTCGCCAGACCTCATTGAAGCCGGAGACCCGTACCGACTGTCGTGGGCGGCGGTGCAGGCCGGCGCGCAGCTCCAAGTGCCGGTGGCGGCGTTTTATCACTCCGATCTGCCCGCGTTCTTCCGCCGCCTGGGCGGCCCGCCTGCCGAACTGGCCGCTGCCGCGTACGCCCGCAAGCTGTATCCGCACTTCGATACGGTGTTCGTGCCCAGCCGCTACATCGCGCAGAAAGTGGCCGACCTTGGTGTGCAACGCATCGAACTGCAGCCGCTGGGCGTAGACACGCGCCTGTTCCATCCCGCGCGGCGCTCGCTGCGCTGGCGCGAACAACTTGACTTGCCGCGCGATGCACGCGTGCTGCTGTACGTCGGCCGCTATGCGCCAGAGAAGAATCTGCACGTACTGTGCGACGCGGTGGACAAGCTCGACGACGGCAGCGTGCTCGTCACCATTGGTTCGGGCCCGACACCCCCACGTGGTAAGCAAGTGCGCGCCCTCGCTTATGAAGGCGACACGCAGCACCTGGCCGCCGCCATGGCGAGTGCCGATGTGTTTGTGCACGCGGGCGATCAGGAAACATTCGGCCTCGTCGCATTGGAAGCGATGGCCAGCGGCGTGCCGGTCGTCACCTGCGCGGCCGGCGGCTTAAGCGAGCTGGTGAACGAGCGTGTCGGCTATGCCGTGCCGCGCTGCCGCGCTGACGATTTCGCGCAGGCGCTACAGGCGCTGCGTCAACGCGATCCGGTCGCACTGGCGCACGCGGCGCGCCGGCATGCCATGCAGTACGACTGGCGGGCCGTGCTGCCGCAACTGCTGCAACGCTATCTGGCCCTGCTCGGCCGGCAAACCAGCGCCGCGCCGGACACAACTCCACAACCGGCTCGCGAGCGCGTGCGTGCATCGCGCGCCCGGTAGCCCTGATCGATTCTGTTCATCATGTCGCGCTATCTCATTCTTGCCATGCACGATGTCACGCCCGCCACTTGGCCTGCGTGCAAGGTGTTGCTTTCAGCGTTGGATGAGGTGGCGCGCGTACCAAAGTCTCTGCTGGTCATCCCAAACTTCTATCGCGGCCCGACCGCACGCAGCAGTGAGCGTTTCTGCCGCGTCATGAGCGAATGCCTGGCCGAGGGCGATGAGCTTGTCTTGCATGGCTATGCGCACCTCGACGACCAGCCCCCCGGCGGCGTGATCGACCAACTGATCCGCACGCGCTATACCGCAGGCGAAGGCGAATTCTCTGCAATTCCGCTGGCGGCGGCACGTGCGCGCATTGAGGCCGGCGCCGCGTGGTTTGCAGCCAACGGCTGGCCGCTGCATGGCTTTGTGGCCCCGGCGTGGCTGATGAACCGGCCAACCTGGGAGGCGCTCGATGGCCTGCCCCTGCGCTACACGACCACGCTGCAGCGCTTCTACTTGCTGCACCCGCGGCGCCCGCTCAAGGCGCCATGCCTGACGTACAGCGTGCGTTCGCCGGCGCGCCGGCTGGTGTCGCGGTATTACCTGCGCTGGCTGGCGCAGCGGCACGCGGAGGCACCACTGCTGCGCCTGGGCCTGCACCCGGCTGACGCGGCGCATCCCGACGTCATTCGCCATTGGCAGGAATTGCTCGCTGCATGCCTGGAGACGCGCACGCCCGTTACCAAGAACGGCTTTGCGCAGGTGCTGGCCCAAGCCTGGATGGGCGGCCCGGAAACCACCATCGCCGGGCACGCGCAAACGTCATACTGAACGCAAGCGCTAGAACAACCACACCGACAATCCGCCGATCAGCATCCCGAGCCCGGCACCGGCCAGCACGTCGCTCGGATAGTGCAGGCCAAGCACGACGCGAGAGACGGCCACCATCAGCGTAAACGGCACGAGCGCCAGCGCCATGCGCGGGTAATACGCGGCCATCACGATGCTGAACGACACCGCGTGCAGCGTGTGGCCCGACGGAAAGCTGAACTGATCGAGCACGCGCCCGCACAGGTGGATCTCTTCGCACGAGAGGTAGGGCCGCGGTCGGCACACGCCGCGCTTGAGCAGGATGTAGATAACCAGCGAGAGCAGCCCCGTGAGCCCCATCTGCTTGGCGCATTCCCAGCCGGTGTCACCGCCCACCACGGGCAACGCCGCCATCAACGCATACCAAAGCATGCCGTCACCCAGGCGGCTGACACCACGATAGAAGCGCATGGCCGAGGCATCGCCCGCCACGTGGTTGAGCGCCACGGCGAGTTGCCGATCGCGCTCGCGCCAGCGCTTCCAGTCAGGCCAGGCGTGGGTCGCCATGGTAGGCCTCCCCGTTGGTGGCAGCGTCGTGCACGGCAATGAGCGCGGCTTCAAAGCGTTCGAGCACGCGCGGCCAATCCAAACTCTGCGCAGTCAACCGCGCCGCTTTACCCAGGCGTTGCCGCAAGCCGACATCGGTGGCGAGCGTGATAGCAGCCTGCGTGAACAACGCGGCGTCCCCGACGGGCGCGAGCCAACCGTTCTCGTGGCTGCGCACGTGCATGCCGGCCGCGGCGGTATCGAACGCCACCACGGGCAAGCCGCTGGCCATCGCCTCGACCACCACATTGCCGAAGGTCTCGGTCACGCTTGGAAAGAGAAACATATCTGCCGAGGCATAGTGCGCGGCCAATGCCTCGCCATGCTGCGTGCCGGCAAAGATGGCATCGGGACAACGACGGCGCAGTGCGTTGCGTTGTGGACCATCGCCCACCATGACGAGGCGTGCCTGGGGCACGCACTCGCGCACGGCATCAAACGCATCCAGCGCGACACCCAGGTTCTTCTCCAACGCAAGACGCCCGACCGCGAGCACGACCGGCGTGTCAGCGTCAGCCCCCCATTGCGCACGCAACGCGTGACTGCGGGCTTGCGGCGTGAATCGGTGTGCGTCCACGCCGCGTGTACTCACGGTCAGGCGCTCGAAATCGAGGTCACTTAACTGCCGCTGCAGTTCGCGCGTGGGGACGAAGGTGCGATCGGTGCGATTGTGAAAGGCGCGCAGATAGGCGCGCACCAGCGTTACGGCGCCTTCCCACGCGTAGTGGCGGCCGTACTCGTCAAAGCGCGTTCTGAAATCCGAAGTCACGGGCACACCAAGTTGCCGCGCAGCCCGAATGGCCGACCAGCCGAGCGGCCCTTCCGTGGCGACATGCACAAGGTCGGGCCGATAGGCGGCCCACGCGCGAAGCAGACGCCGGCGTGCGGGCAAGCCCATGCGCAAATCCGGATACAGCGGAATCGGCACGCCCGGAACTCGCAGCGTGTCGTCTGCCAATGCAGGCTTGCCGGCGTCGATGGCACTTTGGCGCGGTCGCACGACCATCACGTCATGCCCGCACGCCTGCAGAAATGCCACGGTGCGCACGGCAGTGAGCGACACGCCGTTAAGTTCCGGCGGCCAGGTTTCGGTCACATAAGCAATGCGCATGGGCCGATCAACCTTTGTGCTCATCGCGGCTGTGCGAAGGGCCGCCCGTCTGGCCTCGCTTGTGAGCAAGGTCGTCTGCGCTGCGATTGGCGACTTGGCGATCGCGATCGTCGCGGTTGGCCGCATGGCGTTCGCGCACGACGCGTTCTACGCCGGGGGTGTTGTGCAGATCGGTGTCGAGCTGACCGCTTTCGATGTCGCGCGCGGCCTGCTCGACATTGCTGCGCGGTTCGGAGCGTTGCTCTTCAAGGTGTTGGTCGCGCTCGTGCGGCAGCCGATCTGCCGAACCCGACTCTGGCTTGCCTTGCTCCGGCTTGCCGAGCATCGTGTCGATGTTTTCAGCGTTTCGGCCCGTGCCTGGCGCACGCGGCGGTGTGGTACCTGCCGGTCGTTCGCCGCGCTCATGCGGGCCGCGTAAGGTGGGGCGTAGTGGGTTCATGGCGCCCTCCTGCGGACGTGATCTCGTTGCTTTGCGCACCGCAACCGACGTGCCAACACCGCCCGCATGCTTCGTACAATCGACAAGACCTGCACCACTCCTGCACAACACCGCGACGGAGACAATGCCACGTACCAATGCATCCGCCAGCGTCGCGACGTGATCGTTGCGTAAGGGTTACATGCGCGCTTGTAACGCCTGCTGCGCAAGGTGATCCAAAAGCAATTAATGCGGGAGGCGTACGCGTTCCGCACGTCGCGTAGGACGGCCGCGCAGTCGGTCCAGCAAGCGTTGCGACACGCCTGCCGGCGCGTCTGTGGTGCCGAGCAGCGTACCGAGCGGGCGCAATCGATCGACGTGATCACATACAACCTTGATCATTGCCGTGATCGACGTTCCAAGCAGCAAGCCCCACAAGCCCCACAGCCAGCCCCACAGCAGCAGGCCGATGTAGACCACGCACGGATCGAGCTTGGAGGCCCGGCTCTGCAGCCACGTCACGAGCAGCGTGCCGACCAGCGTGGCCAGCAGCAGCGTAACGCCTGCCACGACAAGCGCATCCGACCACGCGCCCATCTGCAGGTACGCGCCGATGCCGCTGGCCACGGCAATCACCACCGAACCGAGATACGGCACGAAGTGCAGCACGGCGGTCGCCAGACCCCAGACCGCTGCGTCTTCCATGCCGAGCAGCACAAAGGCCACCGTGGTGAGTACGCCCAACACGATGTTGGTTGCAAACAGCACCAGCAGCGAATACTGAATCTGCGTGCCGATGACCGCCATCATGCGCACCGCGCGCTTCTTTTCGCTCAACGTGTTGCCCACCGCGCGCACCCATTTACGCTTGAGTGCCTGGCCCGAAGCGAGCAGGAAGTAGACGAGAAACGAGACCACGACGAGCTGCCCCACCAGCGCGAAGAGGTTGGCGGAACCCGTCCATAGAAACTCGCGCAGCGGCAGCACCGGCTGCGCGGCAGGAGCCGCGACCGCAGGCGACCGTTTGGCAAGCACTGGCGCCGGCTTGCCCTGCACGCCTTCGGCGGCATGTTCGAGTGCGACAGTCACATCGCGCATCTTGTCGAACGCGCCGCCCATATGCCCACGCATACCGTCGATGGCTTCTGCCATGCGCTCCGCCGCCACGGGCAACCGGTCCGCCATGGCCGAGACCCCGTCTTGCATCCCGAAGACCAGCACGGCACCGGCAATCCACAGGCCGAGCACCACGATGGCCGCCGCAATGGGGCGCGGCACATAGCACCGTCGCAACCACACCACCACCGGATTCAACGCAAACGCCAGCACCACACCAAGAGTGAACGGCACCAGAAACGCCCGCGCCCATTGCAAAAAGACCAACGTACCGCCAATGGCCACCAGCACCATCGCCACGCGCCACGCGGGCTGCCGCAGCCCGTCGAGCAGACTGCCGTGCAGCGGTTCCGGATGCGTGGGGGGCGGAGTGAATTCGGCTGGCATGGCAGAGAATGTGGTTCACCGTTCTCTGCGCAAAAATTGTGCCTTGGGGCGTCTATGAAGTCGTGGAAACAGACATGGCAAGCATGCGCAACGTGCGCACCAAGTCGTACGGCGACACAGGCTTGATCAGGTGTTCCTGAAAACCGGTGGCCAACGCCTGAGCACGATCGTGCGGTTGCGCAAATGCGGTCAGCGCGATGGCGGCCATCGGCGCCGCACCTGGGGGCAGATGTTCGTGTTCCCACGCACGAATTCTCTGCAGGATCGCGTAGCCGTCTTCGTCGGGCAGCGCGATGTCGCACACCACCGCCTGCGGGCGGCCTGCTTCGCCCCGCGCGCCCCAGACGTCGAGCAGCGCCATCGTCTCGTGGCCGGAGCCCACGCTGCCGACTTCCGCACCGACTTGCGTGAGTAGGGTGGCCAGCGCGTCGCGCGCGTCCTCCTGATCGTCGACCAGCAGCACGCGCAGGCCCGCCAGTGAGGGCAACGGCCCGGTGCGCTCGGGGTCTTCAGCCAGCGGCGTGATCAGATCGGCCCCCGCATGCAGCGGCAGATATACGGTGAAGGTGGTGCCCTGCTGGTCGCCCTCGCTGCGCGCATACACGCGCCCGCCATGCAATTCGGTCAAGCGCTTGACCAACGCCAGACCCAGTCCGAGACCGCCTGTGCGTCGCGTGTGCGCACCGTCAGCCTGGCGGAATGGATCGAACAGATAGGGCAGGAACGCCGGCGCAATCCCTCGGCCGTTATCGCGCACAACAATGCGCGCCACCTCGCCCAGCAGATCGGCCGACAGCCAAACCTCGCCACCTTCCTGCGTGAACTTGATGGCGTTGGTCAGCAGGTTCCACACGATCTGTTCGACACGATCGGCATCGCCGTCGATCTCGTGATCGTCCAGTTCAATGGCGGTGTGCAGGGTGATATGCCGTTCGGCGGCCAGCGCGTGCACGCTATTGAGCGCGCTCTCCAGCGCCGCGCGCAGCACGAACGGTTCGCGTGTCAGGCGCAGCTTGCCGCTCATCACGCGCGTGGCGTCCAGCAGGTCTTCGATCAAGCGCACCTGCTGCTCGACGCCGGTCTTGATGCCCGCGAGCGCGCGCTGCATGAGCGGCGCACCGCCTGCGATCTGGCTCTCCAGTACATACGCCCAGTTCTGGATGCCATTGAGCGGCGAGCGCAGTTCGTGCGACACCACCGCCAGGAACTGATCGCGCGCCAGCGCTGCGGCCTCCGCTTGTGCACGCGCGGCTTGTTCGCGCAACAACAACGCATCGCGCTCGCGCTCGGCCTCGGTGCGCTCGGTCACGTCGTAGACGATGAGCAGCGCCGATTCCATCGCACCATTCCGGTCGGCTTCCGGAATGACACGCGCGTTGTAGTGCGCAATGCGTGGGCGTCCGTCCTGCACTTCGAGATGCAGCGCGAGGGTCTGTTCCGCACCCAAGGCGAACGCGCGGCGCGCGGCGTCCTCCAGCGGAAGGGTGACGTCAACGGAAAGCGGCGACGCGGCCAACGTCTTGCCAATCAGCGCGGCAGGCGTCACGCCAAAGGCTTCGGTTACGGCGCGGTTGACATACACGCAGCGCAGTTCGCGATCGAGCCGGGCAATCACGTCGGGCGCGTTCTCGACCAGCGTGACGAACTCGCGCTGATGGCGAAAGCGCTCGTGCTCGGCCTCCTTGCGCTCGGTGATGTCTTCCACCACGCAAACGAGCGCCTGCACGCTGCCGTCCGGACCGTGCTGCGGCGAATACGCGGCATGCACGAAGCGGCGGCCGACATCGGCCGGGTACGACAGCTCCATTTCAAATTCGACGCGCTGCCCCGCGAATGCGTCGTTCAGGTACGGCAGGATGCGCGCATACGCAGCCTCGCCCATCAGTTCGCGCAGATGGTGCCCCAGCACGTCTTCGTGACGAGCGCCAAAGCGCTCTGCGTAAGCGCGGTTGGCAAAGCGCACGCGGTGCTCGGGGTCGATCTGCACAAGCGGAAATGGCACGCTTTCGGTCAGCCATTGCAACTGGAATTCCGACTCGGCGAGCGCCGCAAAGCTCTGCTGGCCCTGCGTCACATCTTCGACCACGCCCACGGCATGGGCGGATGCACCGTCAAGGCTCGGCATGAGGTAGCCGCGTTCGCGAACGCGGTATTCGCGAATTTGGCCAGCGTCGGTGCCGAGCCAGCGGTATTCGAGGGCAAACTCCTGCCCCCGTGCCAAGCCCTCCCAGGCGGCACGCAACGCGATATGGTCATCCGGATGCACATGGACGAGCCAGCGGTCACGGACGCCGCACAAGGAATCGGGCTGCACGCCCCACGTCTGCGCGCCGGCGCTTACGTGCAGACGCATACCCGTCAACGGATCGTCTACCCAGAACACATCAACCTGCTTCCTTGCGGCCAGTGCGGTACGCGTCTCGCGCGCGGCGCGCACGGGTGCGGACCAGCCCGTTACGGATTCACTCATTGCGCCCTTCGCCAGCAGTTTTCATTCCCGGGGGCATCGCGAAAAAAATGCGGTGCCGCAGCACCGCATCATAGGGCGTGGAGCGAGGTTACTGCGAGGGCAATTCAGAAGCCGTCTGCGAGGCGCCGTTAGCCTGGGCCACCAGCACGCGAATCGCGTTCGGGGTAACCGCGCCGACGCCCCCGGCCGGCAGCGTGGTGATCAGCCAGTCGGCGTTGTTGGCCAGGCTGAACGGCTGCGAGGTGAAGATGATGTTTTTCGTCCCCGCCGTCGCCACGCGCACCTGGTACGTTCCGCCATCGACGTAGATCGAATCCTGCGTGCTGGCCGGTGCAGCACCGCCATACGCTGCACCGCTCATGGTCGGCGCAATGGCCGAAAGATCCACATTCGGCGCGGTCACGTAGACGTCGACGTTGGGGGCGTTGTACGAAGCGTTGAAGGTGCGCACGCGCGCCTTGTCCGACAGGATCGACTTGTTATACGGATCATCGATCAGCGCCAGGCTCGTCGCCGAACCGTTGGCGCCCACGATGGCGAGCGCCGTATAGCGGTGGCCGTTTGCGGGCGTGAAGCCGGTTGAGGCCAGCGGCGTACTGCTGCCCGTGTTCGAAACCGTGGCCGTGCTGGCCGTCGCGTCGATGCCGAAGTAGTTGCTGACGTTCTTGAAACCGACATTGGTGACCTTCGTGGTGCCGTTCACCCCAAAGTCAACGTTACCGATGAACGGGTTGGCGTGCACCGTGCGGTATTGCGGCGAGCTGGTGCCGATGATCTGCCCGATGTCGTCGTTACCGCCGCCACATCCGGCAAGCACGCCCAACGAACCCAGCGCCAGCACGGCGACGATTTTCCTGATCTGTATCTTCATTCTTCCACCTCGGAGGGAGAGTCCTGTCATGAACCGGGCCGCATACATCGCGCATGCCCGTGTACGTTGTTGCCGACTTGTGGAGCCGACGATAGCCGCGCACATACAGGCGCGCCTATCGAACCGGTTCCGATCGTTTTGTCGGAAGCGTCCGACACACGAAGCGACCTTCTCGCATTGAGCATGGCGCGTGCCCACCACCGTTGAATGACCACTCCAATCCGGTCTCGCGGCCTGGGCTTGAAGGCGGATCGCTATACTTGCGCGATCTGTTTTGTCTTCGTGCGCCACACACGCTCCGCATGCCCGAACCGCGTCCGGCTGATGCCGTGCCCCTTCCCGATAACGCCGCTTCCCAGGCCGATCTGCAGGCTTTCGCGCAAGAGCGCGAACGCGTGCAGGCGTGGCTCGCTGCGCGGGCTTCGGGCGACCGTGCGGTGAGTGCTTCCACGCTGTCGCAGTACCGCGTGGAAGCCGAGCGCGTGTGCTGGTACGCGCGCACGTTCGGTAAGCCGATCGCAAGCTGGCAGCGCGATGACGCGTCGGCCTATCTGCGCTTTTTGCAAGAACCGCCCGCTTGGGCGATCAGTGCGCGCGGCATTGATCGCGACGATGCCACCTGGACGCCGCTGCGCGGCCCGCTCTCGGCACGTTCCACGCGGCAAAGCGGCATCATCGCGGCAAACCTCTGCGGCTGGCTGCAGCGCACGGGCTATCTGCGCGTGAACCCATTTCTCGATGACGATGCGATCGTCATTACCGTGCCCGCGCCGAGCGCGCCTGCGCCCAGGTCCGTCGCAACATCCGAACCGGACACGGCACTTGGCGCATCCGACATGGCATTGATGATCGATGCCGTGCGCGCCCGTGTCGCCTTGGGCCGTGAAGCGCGCTTGCGCCAGGCGCGCGACCACTTTCTCTCCGTGCTGCTCGCACAGGCGGGCATGCGTGTATCGGAGCTGGTGTCCGCCCGCATGGGCGACGTAGCGCTGCACGCCGTGCCGGCCGAGCAGGCGACATCCGACGCATTGCTGCCGACGTCGGTCTGGCTGCTGGCGATCGGCACAGGCCGCTCGCAGCGCTGGCTGCCATGCGATGCGTTGATGTCTGCGCTGCGCGAATACCGTGCGGCCTTTGGCCTGTCGCCGCTGCCGCTGCCGAATGAAGCCACGCCGCTGCTGCTGTCAGTGCGCAAGCGATCGCCGCGACGCGCAGACGGCACCATCATCGACTCGCCCGCCCTGCGCCGCGACTTCGGCGAGCGCAAGGGCATCGCCTCGCGTTCGCAACTGCTGCTCATCGTCAAGGCCATGCTCGGCGAAGCCGCTGAGTACGCCCGCGCCACGGGCCGCGCCGACGCGGCCGTCCGCCTGGCGAATGCCTCGTTGCGCGGCGTGCGCGGTGCGCATTTGCGTGAGCGGCTTGCCGCCGGTGAAGCCGCAGACGAGGTCGCCCATGCGCTTGGCCTGGTCGCCCTGCCAAGCGTCGCCGTGCGCGCGCGCGAAGCCGATCTGGCGGCCAGCATTGCTGACGCAGCCCGCAAGCTGGCTCTGCCGTCCGCCTGACACGCCTCCACACATCGCGCAGAAACGGGTACGCACGGCCTGTGCGGATGCCGTATTCACGCATCGTCGAAACCAATTGTCGGCATGATTCGCGCGACAGTTGTCGCTTACGTCGTCCGCAGAATTGGGTACGCTTCGCCACTGAATCGTCAACAGTGGCCCGCAGAAACGGGTACGCTCAGCCCCAAAATCGCACGCAGAAACAGGTACGCTTTGGCGCAAATGCTCCAAAAAAAAACGCGGACCCGAGAGTCCGCGTTCATTGTGCGTTGCTTGAAGACGCTGGCGCTCAGTGCCCGCTCGACAGATAGAAGAAGCGGAAAAGGAACACCGCCGAGATGATCCACACGATGACCGGCACCTCTCGCATGCGCCCCGTGAACAGCTTCAGCCCCGAGTACGTGATGAAGCCGAACGCGACGCCGTTGGCGATCGAATACGTGAACGGCATCATCAGCGCCGTCAGCACGGCCGGCACGGCTTCGGTGGTGTCTTCCCAGTTCAGATCCACCAGTTCGCGCAACATCAGGCACGACACATACAGCAGCGCGGGCGCCGTCGCGTAAGCCGGCACCACGCCAGCCAGCGGCGAGAAGAACAGACATAGCAGGAACAGCACCGCCACCGTCAGCGCGGTCAGCCCCGTACGGCCGCCGGCCTGTACACCCGAAGCGCTTTCGATATAGGCGGTGGTCGACGACGTGCCCAGCAGGGAGCCCGCCATGATGGCCGTGCTGTCGGCCAGCAGCGCCTTGTTCAGGCGGTCCATCTTGCCCTGCTTGAGCAGGCCCGCGCGGTTGGCCACGCCCATGAGCGTGCCGGTCGCGTCAAACAGCTCCACGAGGAAGAACACCAGCACCACGTTCAGGATGCCCACCGACAGCGCGCCCATGATGTCGAGCTGCATCAGCGTTGGCGCGAGCGACGGCGGCATCGACACCACGCCGTGGAAGGTGTTGCCCGCAAAGAAGAAGCTCGCTGCCGTCACGGCCAGAATGCCGATCAGGATGGCGCCTTTCACGCGCAGGTGGTCCAGTGCCACGATCACGAAGAAGCCGATCACCGCCAGGATGACCGAAGGCTGGTGCACATCGCCCAGCGTCACGAGCGTCGCCGGATTCCCGACGATCAGCCCTGCACCCCGCAGCGACACGATGCCGAGGAACAGCCCGATACCCGCCGTGATCGCCACGCGAATCGAATGCGGAATCCCGTTGACGATCATCTCGCGGATGCGGAACACGCTCACCAGCAAAAACAGGCAGCCGGAAATGAACACCGCGCCCAGTGCCGCCTGCCACGTAAAGCCCATGCCCTTGACCACCGCGTACGCAAAGTAGGCGTTCAACCCCATGCCCGGCGCCATCGCAATCGGGTAGTTCGCGTACATCCCCATGATGATCGTGCCGATTGCCGCGGCAATGCAGGTGGCGACAAATACCGCGTCGTGCGGCATGCCCGCGTCAGCCAGGATGTTCGGGTTGACGAAGATGATGTACGCCATGGTGAGGAACGTCGTCAGCCCGGCAAGCACTTCCGTGCGGACGTCGGTCTGGTGTTCCTCGAGCTTGAAGGTGCGCGCGAGCCAGGTCATTCAGGTTGTCTCCTCTTGTTGTGAAGTGTCATCGCTGGCCGGCGCTGTCCTGCGGCTGGCTCCCCCGATGCACGCCCACCATGGGACGAGGCTACTCTTAGCAAGCTTCCGGCGCCCCAAGGCGGCGCGGTCGAAATACGGTTCATGCGAATCGAATGATGGAAAACGCGCCAGCCAAGTGCCAGGCCGGCGCGCGGGATGCGCATGATGCCCGAAACGCCGGGCGCGCGCACTCGCCCGGCAAGAGGCACCCCTTCGGCAACAAAGGGCGTGACTCCACCGACAAACCGTACCCGTTTCTGCGAACACCCGATGCCGCGAGGCATGCGCAGCGATTGGCGTACCCATTTCTGCGCCTGTCTCCGCAGAAACGGGTACGAACCTCTGCAAATGTAAGAGCGCGTGACGAAAAGCGATGGCGTACCCGTTTCTGCGCGCCTTTGAAGAGCACTCCGTACCCGTTTCTGCGCGTGATGGCGCCGAGGCTCGGCTCAAAGCGAACCCGTTTCTGCGAAAGCGGCATTAGATTGGCCGTACCCGTTTCTGCGCAATGCCCCGCAGAAACAGGTACGCTTTATTTGCAAGCCGCCGCGCCAAGCCCTTGGCCAATAAGGCTTTTTACCCGCAGAAACAGGTACGGCGGCCAGAACGCGGCGTCACGAGACCTCCGTAAACCGCATCCTCTCGTGCAGGTTTCAGCGATGAAAGTTCAGAATTCGCCCATCCAGGCGACAGGCTCGGTGAGGTGCTGCCACATGCAGCTTGCGGGCCGCCACGCAGAAACAGGTACGCGTGGCGCGTGGGCTGGCCGTACGAAGCGTGTACTCGCTTTTGCAGTAATGGCGTAATAAGAAGGGAAGAAACGTCAGGAGGTATCGACGCACTCGCAGATTTGGGTACGCAAGTACGCGCCGAAATCGCCCTTGCTCACGCAGAAACAGGTACGCTTCGGCGGCTGACAGGCTGAGCAAGCCCCGAAAATGGCCGAATCAGCCGCAGAAACGGGTACGCGTGCGCAGAAACACACCGAATCGTGCCCCCTCTACCCTTGTTTTCTGTGGATAACACTGTGGACAACATGATGTTGTCCCCGCAGATTCCGGTACGCCCAATGCGCAGAAGCGGGTACGGTTTCGCGCAGAAGCGGGTACGCCATCGCGCAGAATCTGGTTCGCACCTTCGCAGAATCTGGTTCGGTTTACCCCACTGAACCTAATGCTGACAAGGCTTTGCGGGCCGCGTATACGGTTTACCTGTAGTAAACATAGAAGGTATATATAGCTGGTAGTGAGGAAAGGTCTTCCGTGGACAACCTTAACGGTTGCCCACCGATGCCCTTCCCGCGACAACGAGCAAAATTCAGAAAACGTACCCAATTCTGCGTGACAAGGCGAAGGCGTTTTAGTACAAAGGCTCTGAACAATTCTTGCCCACCATGGTCACCAAACGCCTAACACCCAATGGGAAACCGGACGACAATTCGCCCGGCCGCATCATCGTCCCCTCGGGAGGGCAAGTCATTGCCGCGCCGGAGAAGTTTCAGCGCCTGTTCGACGAAGCGCAGGCGATGGAACGCGAAGACGCCTGGCAGAGCGGCGAGGTCGGCTTTCTCAGCCGCGCCAGCGTGCAGGTCACCCTTCCCTATCGTGCTCCCAAAGGTGCGCCGCCGGTCTGGACGCGGTCGAGCGGCAACATCTCGCTGATGATCCAACCGGGTTATTTCACGCAACAACGTTCGGAGCGGGCCAGCAATGGGCGGCAGCGCATCGTCTCCGAGACCGTCTCCTTCGGCTATCCCTATGGCTCGTATCCACGCCTGATGCTGGCCTGGATCGGCAAGGAGATCATGGCCAAGAAGAAGCGTGGCGAATTCCAGGGCACGGTGGAAGACCGTCGCATTTCGCTGGGCAACTCGTTGTCCGAGTTCATGTATAACCTGGGCATCCCGATGGCCACGGGCGGCAAGCGGGGCACCATGACGCTGGTGCGCCAGCAGATGATTCGCCTGTTCTCTGCCACGATTGCCATCGTGCAGAACAAGTCTGCACCCAGCAGCCAGAATCAGAACCAGGAACCGCTGTCGATCGATCGCATCGGTTACCTGCTGGCCGATCAGCTGTCGACCTGGTGGGATCCAATGCAGCCCGGCCAGGGCTCGATGTTCGAGAGCTTCGTGGTGCTGTCAGAACCGTTCTTCAACGAACTCGTGAATCGGCCTGTGCCGGTGGATATGCGTGCGTTGAAGGCGCTCAAGCAGTCGCCGTTTGCGCTGGATGTGTATTCGTGGCTTACCTACCGCTTCTTTACGATCCAGAAGCGTACAGAGATCCCTTGGGAAGCGCTGCAGATGCAATTCGGCACCGAGACCGAAAGCGAGCGGAAATTCCGAGCGTTGTTCCGTAAGGCGCTGAAAGACGTGCTGGTTGTCTATCCAGACGCGAAGGTGGATGCTGACTCGTCTAAGGCGCTGATTCTGCAGCCTTCGCGTACCAGCGTACGGAAGTTGGCCTGACGCAAAACGCAGAAGTGGCGGGCAAAAAAAAGGGGAGCAGAAGCTCCCCTTTTTCATCTCAGGCGATCAGCCCGAAACTTATTCCGGCTTGATCGCCGAGGCTTGCAGACCCTTCGGGCCTTGCTTCACCTCGAAGGTGACCTTCTGGCCGTCCTTCAGGGTCTTGAAGCCCGAACCCTGAATTTCGGAGAAGTGCGCGAACAAATCTGCGCCGCCGCCGTCTGGAGTGATGAAGCCGAAGCCTTTGGTTTCGTTAAACCATTTGACAGTACCCGTGGCCATGCAAAAATTCCTTTAAAAAACAAAAAACACGTCGTCCAGCCGATCCGGACATCGCACGAAGAACCGGCTAATTCCGAATCTTGCGTAGACAAAGTCTTCAGACGACTGTCCAAGCATCATAACCAGTTTGGGGCACAGTGTCGATGGGCGACATTTTTCCAAAATGTCGCTTTTATGCATCTCGCTGGTAAACACCTAGGAAGCCCGTAAATACAGGGTTGAACACATGAAGTTGTGCGTTAAAGGCGCATTTACATCTCAATTTAGGTGAATCGAAAACCACGTGTGGATGATCCCTTTAGCCCACTTTTACAATTAAATTTGTACGAATTGAATTTTATCGATCTTGTGTTTTCGTGCTGTCTTCCCTAAGATGAGCGCTGCTGACTTTCAGCGCTGAAAGTGGAGGGCCAGTGAGCGCCAAGATCGTAACGGTATTCAATCAGAAGGGCGGCTGCGGCAAGACCACGGTCAGCATGCACATCGCCGGAACCCTTGGTTTGCGGGGAAATAAGACGCTGCTGGTCGATATGGACGAGCAAGGAACGGCCACACGGTGGGCCGCTCAGGCGCCGGAAGACAAGCCCTTCCCGGCTTCAGTGATCGGTTTGGCGCCGTCTGGTGGCGCCATGCACCGAGAGGTCCGCAAGTTTGTGGCGGACTATGACTACATCGTGGTCGATTGCCCTCCGGCCGTCCATTCGCCATCGTCGTCAAGCGCGCTGCTGATCTCCGACATTGCGCTCATCCCTGTGGTGCCGTCACCGCCCGATCTTTGGGCTGCGGTGGCAGCCAAAGCTTTGGCCCAGCAAGCGCAGGTCACCAACGAGACGCTGCGTATTCGTGTACTGGCGAACATGGTTCAGCGGCGTGTCTCGCTTGCCAAGCAAGCAATTGAAATTCTTGGTGATGATGGCGATATTCCTTTGATGGAATCCATGATCGGCTCACGCTCTGCATTTCGTGAATGTCAGGCAATCGGTGCGACGGTGCATGGTGTGTCGGGCGCCCGGGAAGCCGTTAGTGAAGTCGACATCTTGATCGACGAGGTGTTGCAGTTGTTGCAGGAGGAACGTGTATGAGCGCGAAGTTGAAATCGCTCAAAGACGGCATGCTGGCCGGCATTGCCGCAGAGAAGACCAAGGCGACACCGGTTGATCGCTTTGCTTTGGCGGAAAAAGCGATTACATCGCACCCCCGCGGCCTGCTTGGGCAGGCGGCTCCTGCCCCCGCTTTCAGCGCTGAAAGTCCCGCACCTGCAAATACTTCCGAACGCCGGGTGATCAAGGTTTCGCTTGAGCGGCTGCAGGAAAATCCGCTCAACGCCCGTCGCATCTACGATCCGCAGATCGTTCAGGAGCGGGCGGCATCCATCGCTACACATGGTCAGCAGACGCCTGGGTTGGCGGCGCCAGACCCCGCGCGGCCAGGGTGGTATGTCCTGATCGACGGTCACTATCGGAAGCGTGCCTTGGCCGCTGCTGGGAAGGCCGAGATGGACTGTTTCATCGAAGACGGCCTGTCTGACATCGATTTCTACCGTCTGTCCTTCGTCTTGAACGAGCAGCGTTCCGGCCAATCCGTGCTGGACAACGCCATCGCGTGGCGGCAGCTGCTAGATGAAGGAAAAGTTAAAAAAGAAGAAGATATTTGTGAAATTACCGGCGTATCCGCGGGAACGGTCAACAAGACATTGGCGCTGCTGAAACTGCCGGAATCGGTGCTTGAAGTGATGAAGGAGCGACCGGCTGGCATTGGTATCGCGACCGGATATGAGCTGACGCTGTACTTCAAGAGCGCTGGCGAAGACCGCACGCGTGAGCTCGTGCATCGCGTGCTCGAAGAGGGGCTCTCCAGCCGCGACGTGGAGCAGATCCGTAAGGTGGCTCAGGAGGGGCGTACCCGCAAGGTCAAGGAAGTCAGCCGCCAGTACAAGATCCGAAGCGCTGAAGGTGATCTTCTCGGCACAATTAAGGAGTGGGATTCCGGACGCGTGATGCTTGATGTGAAGCTGGGAGATCGAGGCGCACGAGAATCGTTGGTCGAGGCACTGAAAAGCCGCTTCGGCCTGGACGTCGCCTTACTGTAGTTTCGACGCAGTTTTGTTCGCCATAAGCGCCCAACAGGGCGCTTTTTTTTGCCCCAATTTCGCGTGCCGGACGCTCGCCGGCGTGTGGAGCGTACCCGTTTCTGCGCGGGCTGATACGCGTCGGGTGCGTCCCGCGGAAGGGCTCGCTTCACCACTAAACGTGCGCCGAAACAAGCAGATGCGGCGTTGGTAGGGCATGCCAACTATTCGGGATTGGACTGCAACTACACTTATTCAATATTTAAATAATGATGTATATATGAACGTATTTGAGGTTTTTAACCCTTGATGTACACTACATGGACACCTGATAGCCCTTATGGCACGCCCCGGTCTCTATTTCTCGGCTGAGCAGCAGCAGCGGATCGTTGAAGCGATCCGGAGGCTGGATATCGCCTTCCCGCACGACAACGCGGTGTTCCTGGATGAGGTGATCGAAGCCGTCCACGCCGTGACGCGTCGTATTTATGGCGTTCGGCGCTACGTGCAGTGGTTGACGGAGGCGGGACTACGCCGGCGTCCGAGCAATACGACGTTACAGAAGGCGATAGATCGAGCGCAGGGACGCGGGCCGGTTGCAAACGGTGTCACCGCGGATGCGGTCGAGCCGTGGCCGATCCTGTTGGCGCACGCAGAAACGGGTACGCTTTCGGCACGTGATGAGCGCAACCGCATTGCCTCGCGCGCCATTGGCGCGCCCGGTGCGGGCGCCGAATGGATGGAAGCGCGCATCCGCGCTGAGGTGGCGGAGCGCGCGCTGGAACACGAAGCCGCGCGCAATCGGCAATTGCAGGCCGCGATGGCCGACTTGGAGCGCCGTCTCGGCGAGGCGCTTGCCACGGCGCCCGCCGTGCCCCCCAAGTTGACGGACGCAACGCTCGAGCGCCTGGAGCAGACCATGGAAACCGTGACCCGCCTGGAGGGGGCGGCCAGCGCGCTGGCGGGTACGGAGCGCTTTCTGCGCTTGCAGAACGATGCGGTGCGCCAGCAGACGCAAAACGAAGCCGATCAACTGCGCCAGCGTATCCGCACCCTTGAAGCCGAGGTCGCGCAACTGAACGCGCAAATCGACGCCTACCGGCGCATGCCGGAACGCACCCCACCAGTCTCGCGCGGCTGGGTCAAGCCATCCTCCTGATTTCCTGACGCTCTGTTAGCGGGTACTTACTGGTCGTGCACACCGTACGTTGGCGTAAAACGGCACGCAGAATTGGGTACGCTTTTCGACTTTCGGCGCTGAAAGTTGGTGCGACGGAGTTGCAACCGGTTGTAGGAAAGGCGCCGATGCAGTGCCCGCAACGTTGCGCGGGGCACGCCAGATCGTGCTCCATTAAAGGGTGGACCGCTTGGCTTGCGCTGGCATATGACTTGCTCATGACGCTACGTCTCACCAATGGAGTTGTCATGAACGAGAAGATCACCAAGGCCGTGTTTCCCGTGGCAGGACTCGGTACACGTTTTCTACCCGCCACCAAGGCGAGCCCGAAAGAGATGCTCCCGATCGTCGATAAGCCGCTGATCCAATATGCGGTGGAAGAGGCTGCCGCTGCGGGTATCACGGAGATGATCTTCATTACGGGCCGCGCCAAGCGCGCTATCGAAGACCATTTCGACAAGGCCTACGAACTGGAAACTGAGCTGGCCGCCAAGAATAAGCATGCGCTGCTGGAGATGGTGCAGTCCATCAAGCCGCCCGGCGTCGAGTGCTTCTATGTCCGCCAGCCCGAGACTCTGGGTCTCGGCCACGCCGTGCTTTGTGCGCAGAAACTGGTACGCGATGAACCCTTCGCCGTGATCCTGGCCGATGACTTGCTGGACAACCAGCCGCCCGTGATGCAGCAGATGACGGAACTTTACGATCACTACCGTTGCTCCATCGTCGGCGTCGAAACGATTGCGCCGGAAGCCTCGCGTTCTTACGGCGTGGTGGCCGGCCGCGAATGGGATGACCGCTTGGTCAAGCTCGATGGCATCGTCGAAAAGCCGGCGCCGAAGGATGCACCGTCCAACTTGGGCGTGGTCGGGCGCTACATCCTGACGCCGCGCATCTTCGATCATCTGCGCAATCTCAAGCCTGGCGCGGGCGGCGAGTTGCAGTTGACGGACGCCATCCAGAGCCTGCTCGCTGAAGAGCAGATCCTGGCTTATCGCTACCGTGGTCAGCGTTTCGATTGCGGCAGCAAATTTGGGTACCTGCAGGCGACGGTCGAGTTTGCGCTGCGCCATCCGGAAGTGCGTGCTGACTTTGAAGCGTATCTGTATGACCGTCTGGGTCTGTCCCAAACGCATGAAGATGTGTCTGCCGAGATGGATTCGTTGGTCCGCGACACCATTCCGCTGAGCGTGGCCGCCTGAGCCTCACCTCTTTCAGAATCGGTCGTGCGGGTTTCCGCACAGGCCGCTCGGTCGATTCTGAGAAACCGCACACTTCTCCTATCTCCCGCCGTTCCGTCGATTTCTCGCAAAGCCTTGTGCCATGGGCTTTTGTGGCGGATCGACGCGCCTGTTTTCCGCATGGAATGCTTCTTGAGTAAGAGCAACCACCCATAAACCGGCGGACCGCTCGGACGTCGCACACGCAGCTCTCTGTGCGACACGTCACCAGCAAAGGCCGCCGCCAACGCTCCAAGGAGACACCATGACGCAGCCTCAGGCTGGTGCGGTCACGGGCGACTTTTCGCCCGCGCAGGCCCCCACCAAAGACACTCCCGCAGACGTACGCCGTCGTCTGCGTTCCATCTTCTCCGGTTCGATTGGCAATCTGGTCGAGTGGTACGACTGGTACGTGTACTCGGCGTTTGCGCTGTACTTTGCCAAGTCATTCTTCCCGAAGGGCGACCAGACCGCGCAGCTGCTCAATACGGCGGCGGTGTTTGCGGTCGGCTTCCTGGCGCGCCCGGTGGGCGGCTGGCTGATGGGCATCTACGCCGATCGCTACGGCCGCAAGCGCGCACTGTTCTTCTCGGTGGTGCTCATGTGCGCGGGCTCGCTCATCATTGCGCTTACGCCGAGCTACGCGACCATCGGCGTTGCGGCACCGGTGATGCTGGTGCTGGCCCGTCTGCTGCAGGGGCTGTCGGTCGGTGGGGAATACGGCACCTCGGCCACGTACCTGAGCGAAGTCGCCAACAAGGAAAACCGCGGTTTCTACTCGAGCTTCCAGTACGTCACGCTCATCGCCGGCCAACTGACGGCGCTGGTGCTGCTGATCGTGCTGCAGCAGTTCGTGCTGTCGCCGGCGCAGCTTGAGGCGTGGGGCTGGCGCATTCCGTTCTTTGTCGGCGCGCTGTGTGCGCTGGTGGCAATGGCCATGCGCTCGCACATGGAGGAAACGCAGTCTTTTACCGCCGCGAAGGCAAACAAGAAGCGCGGCACGCTGTCGGAACTGGCCAAGCATCCGCGTGCCGTTGCGACGGTCGTGGGCCTGACGATGGGCGGTACGGTGGCGTTTTACACGTACTCGATCTACATGCAGAAGTTCCTGGCCAACACGGTCGGGCTGTCGAAGGACACGGCGACGCTGGTGTCCGGCGCCACGCTGCTGCTGTTCGCGATGCTGCAGCCGATCGTGGGCGGGTTGTCCGACCGCATTGGCCGCCGTCCGATCCTGATTGCGTTCGGCGTGTTGGGTACGCTGTTCACCGTGCCCATCATGACCGGCATCAGCCAGACCACCAACGTGTGGACGGCCTTCTTCCTGATCATGGCCGCGCTGGTGATCGTCTCGGGCTATACGTCGATCAACGCGGTGGTGAAGGCCGAGCTGTTCCCCGCGGAAGTGCGTGCGCTGGGCGTGGGCCTGCCGTATGCACTCACGGTCTCAATCTTTGGCGGCACGGCGGAGTACATCGCACTGTGGCTCAAGCAGGCGGGTCACGAGTCGCTGTTCTACTGGTATGTGACGGGCACGATCTTCCTGTCGCTGTTGGTGTACGTGTTCATGCGCGATACTCGCGAGCATTCCCGCATCGAACATTGACCCATGTCGCCAACCGACGGCCACGCCGACCTTGCCCCACCCGCACGCGGTCGTGGCTGGCGCGTGGCCGTCGCGCTGGCCATGGCGGCATGTTGCGGCGCAGCGGGGTGGGGCGCTTACGCTGTCGCCCTGCAGCGCTACGTCGCCACGCGCGCCGAGGAGGCCGGTCAGCGCACCACGTTCTACGCACAGAACCTGCGCAGCACGCTGGCGCGCTATGAATCATTGCCCAGGCTGGCGGCGCTGGAGCACGTGCTGCACGTCGCGCTGCAAGAGAATCCCCAGGCTGGCGACGCCGTCATGCGTCGCGCGGCCAATGCCTATCTGAAAGAAGTCCAGGCGGCCACCGACTTGGCCGCCGCACACCTGATCAATACGACAGGCCTCACGATTGCGGCCAGCAACTGGGATCTGCCGACCTCGTTCGTCGGCCAGAACTACGCATTCCGCCCGTACTTTGTCGAGGCCATGCGCGAGGGGCTCGGTCGCTTCTACGGTGTCGGTAATACCACGGGCGAGACGGGCTATTTCGTGGCCGCCCCCGTGCGCGAAGACAACAAGCCGATCGGCGTGGTGGTCGTGAAGGTCAACCTCGATGCGTTCGAGGCCACGTTGTCGCGCAGCGGCGATACGGTGCTGCTGGTGGATCGGCACGGCGTGATCTTCCTGTCGTCCGTACCCGAGTGGAAATACCGCACGCTCGGCACCTTGAGCGCGGACCAGCGCGCAGCACTCGACGCGACGCGCCAGTACGCGCCCCACGTACTTGCGCCGCTCGGAATGAACGATGGGCACGCCGTGAGCGTACCCTTTTCTGCGGACCACCCACCGCAGACCGTGCGCGTGGCGTTGCCCGGAAAATCGGCGTCGACACTGCGCGTGCAGTACCGCCCGGTGGGCCTGCTCGGCTGGCAGGTCGCCGTGTTGATCGACCCGCGCGATGAGCAGCGCACTGCGTTGGTGGCCGGTGCGAGTGCCGCGTTTGCGATGGCGCTGATCTTCGCCGTACTCGTTGCGTTGCGTTTGCGTACGCGCCGGCGCGAAGAGCAGCACCGCGCGCGCGCCGCGCTGCGCGAAATCCAGCGTGATCTGGAAGCGCGCATCGCACAACGCACTGCGGAGCTGACTTCCGCCAACACCGCGCTGGCCGGCAAGGTCGAAGCGCTCGATGCCGCGCAACGCATCCTGCGCGAAACGCGCGATGCCGCTGTGCAGGCCGGCAAGCTCGCCGTGCTCGGCCAGATGGCCGCCGGCATCACGCACGAACTCAACCAGCCGCTCACCGCGCTGACCACGCTGTCCGATAACGCCAACCAGCTTGCCGAGCGCGGCCGCATCGACGAAGTGCGCGGCAACCTCACCCACATCAGCCAGCTTGCCGAGCGCATGGGGCGTATCGTTTCGCACATCAAGGCCTTCTCGCGCAAGGGCGATGCGGCACGCGCTGCCGTGTCGGTGGACGAGGCCATCCGCCAGGCGCTGATGCTGGTTGAGACGCGTCGCCGCCAGGCCGGCGTGACGGTGGTGGCCGAGCCGGTGCCGGCCGATCTTGCGGTCTGGGCCAATGCTGTGCGGCTCGAGCAGGTGCTCGTGAACCTTATCCGCAACGCCATTGATGCCACCGCCGAGGCCCCCGCAGCCGACTCGCCTACCGTGCGCGTGAGCGTCGAACCCATCGAGAAATGGGTACGCATCACCGTGCGCGACTTCGGCCCGGGCATTCCCGCCGATGTGCTGCCGCGTCTGTTTGAGCCGTTCTTCACCACCAAGGACGATGGTCAGGGCCTGGGGCTTGGCTTGGCGATTTCGCTGGCGATCATCGAAGACTTTGGTGGCCGGCTCGAAGGTCGCAATGCGGGTGACGAAGCGGGTGGCGCAGAATTCATCATCGAGCTTGAACGCGTTGTGAAACCCACATGACTGAACACGGTACGCCGGACCCTTCCCCCATCGACCACGCGCCCGTCTTCCTGATCGAAGACGATGACGTGGTGCGCCTGGGCTGCGAGCAAGCACTCACGCTGGCGGATGTGCCGGTGCAGTCCTTTGCCGATGCGGAAAGCGCGCTGGCCGCACTCGCCACGCAAACGCCGGCCGTGGTCGTCACCGACGTGCGCCTGCCCGGCCGCGACGGCCTGGCTGTGCTGCGCGAGATGCTGCAGCACGACCGTCAGTTGCCCGTCATCCTCATCACCGGTCATGGTGACGTGACGATGGCTGTGGCCGCCATGCGCGCGGGCGCCTACGATTTCATGGAGAAGCCGTTCCACTCCGAGCGCCTCGTCGACGTGGTGCGGCGCGCGTTGGAAAAGCGCAGGCTCACTTCCGAAAACCTGCGTTTGCGTGAAGCGCTGCAGGGCCGGCAGGCGTACCCATTGATCGGTCAGAGCGCCGTCATGCAGAACGTGCGCCGGCTCGTCACCGCGTTGGCGCCCACCGATGCTGACATCCTCGTCACGGGCGAGACCGGCTCGGGCAAGGAAGTGCTCGCGCGTGCCATTCACGAAGGCAGCCGGCGTCGCGGGCCGTTCGTCGCGCTCAATTGCGCGGCGCTGCCGGAGTCCGTGTTCGAGAGCGAGATGTTTGGCCACGAGGCGGGCGCTTTCACAGGCGCCAACCGCCGCCGCATCGGCAAGATGGAATATGCAGATGGCGGCACGCTGTTCCTGGATGAAATCGAATCGATGCCGCTGGCGCTGCAGGCCAAGCTGCTGCGTGCTCTGCAGGAACGCAGCATCGAACGGCTGGGCAGTAACGCGAGCGTGCCGGTCAATTGCCGTGTGGTGGCCGCCGCCAAGGTCGACCTGAAGGATGCATCCGACCACGGTCAGTTCCGCGCGGACTTGTATTACCGCCTGAATGTCGTATCGATTGCGCTACCGGCGCTGCGCCAGCGTGCCGAAGACATTCCGTTGCTGATGGCCCACTTTCTGCAGCAGGCCGCGGTGCGCTACGAGCGTGCGGCGCCCGATTGGTCTGCGCAGGACATGATGCGCTGGCAGCACCACGACTGGCCGGGCAACGTGCGTGAGCTCAAGAACGTGGCGGAACGCTTTTGCCTCGGATTGGACGATGGCCTGGTGGTTTCGGAAGCGAGCCAGCATTCCCTGGCGGGCCGGATGATGGCGGTCGAACGTACCACCATCGAGGAAGCACTGCGCGCCACGGAGGGCAACGTTGCACGCGCGGCCGATCTGCTGGCCGTGCCGCGCAAGACGCTGTACGACAAGCTCAACCGGCACGGGATCGAGCCGGACCGCTTCCGCAGCAGTTAGCGCAGCGAGGATTCGCCGATCTTGCGGCCGCCTTGCGGGGGCCAGCACGTTGCTGCCAGCAGCACGGCCGCCACGGCGTAGATCGCTTCGGTCACCGCCAGCGGCAGCACATGGACCTGGTACAGCGCAGCGGGCAGGTCTGCCAGCGCATGGAGCAGCACCGCCAGCACGACAATCACAAAACGACGCTGTCGTACCGCGTGCCACACCACCAACGTGAGCGTGAACTGGATCAGCATCGCCGCAATGCGCTCGCTCACCGCACCGAGCGCCAGCCATGGCGACAGCTGCGCCAGCATGGCGTGGATCGTCCCGACCATGGCATCGGCGCCGCTGGCCGCGAGGCGCGATTCCAGCTCGCCGCGGTTGGCGGCAATGCCGAACATCACCATCTGGGCCTGCGATGCCGCACCGACCAGCCAGGCCTCGATGCCCGCGTGACCGAGCGCGTACGCCACCGGTGTGGCGGCATCCCCCGGCTTGCGCACGAGAAAACGCAGGCCGAGCCAGCGGCCGCTTTCCTCGAACAAGCCGGCCATCAGCGCGCCGTAGATGACGAACAGCACGGGCATGCGCAGCCAGTGCGCCGTGGTCGGATTGAGCTGCAGCAGGTACAAATGCAGCGTGCGTTCCAGCACCAGCGCAAACACGACAAACACCGCCGCACCCACGCCGATGTCGCGCCATGCCAGGTCAAAGCGCCGCCGCAGCCAGAACCACGCCACGACTGGCACGCTTGCGATGAGCAAGGCCGCGACCGCGTGGGCAACGAGGGCAGACAGGGCGACGGTAGGCATGGCGGATGGCGCAATTGGGGCAATGAAGGTCGCCGCATGCTACCTGAGGGCGCGGGCGCGAGTCTTGCGGGCCGATTGTTACAATATGTGCCTGCGGCAGCAGTGCCGCTCCTTGACTTCTTGATATGGCAGGACGGACGGTCGTGAAACGCATGATGTGGCGGTGGATCTGGATATGCAGTGTCGGCGTGGGCGCCTTCGGCATGGCGGTGCCTGCCCAGGCTGCGCGCTGGCACCAATACCTGACGACGACGTCCGTCGTGGCTTCCATCGATCGCACGTCGCTGCGCTCCAACCGTACCGGCCACAAGACCTTTCTGGCGCGCACCGTGCTCAAGCGCAGCGAACGCCGCGCCCATGGGGCCCATTACCGGCCCGGCACGGTGATCCTCTCGCGTCAGGAGATCGACTGCCATCGCCAGCGCATCCGCCTGGTCGACTACGTGGTGCGCGGTCCCGACGGCGCCACGCTCGATACCGATACCGCAGCCGGCGCGCACTGGATGCGCATCCGCCCCGGTACGCTCGCTGCTCGCTCTGCCGCTTACGTCTGCGGCCGCCGCTAGACGCCGCGGCGGCTCGACAATGACCGGCGGGCATAGCACTATGGTGTCTGCCCTCCCACTACAACAAGACACCGGTCGCGAGGGGCGCCGGTGCCAGCCGACGGTCCGATGAAACTGACCCTGAAGTCGCAGGCGGCCATCATGGCGACCGTCATCAGCGTGACGGTGGTGAGCCTGTTCGGCTGGTCGCAGCGTGAGCCGATCCGCCGCGAGGTGATGGCGCAGATCAAGGCGCAGCAGACGGCCATGGTCAAGGAGTCGGCGGAAGACCTCAAGCAGCGGCTGGACACCTACCTGGGTGTGCTCGAGCGCACTGCCCAGCAGATGCGTACCGTGCAGTTCAGCACGCCCGCGCAGGAAGCGGCGTTCTACCGATCCATCCAGCCCGCCAGCGGCCTGTTCGACGGGGTGTTCCTGGCCTCGGCCGATGGCAAGGTGACAGCCACCTCGCGGCGCCGCGCGGGCGTGGTCGGCATCGACATTTCGGATCGGGATTACTTCAAGCAGGTCATGGTGGTCGATCAGCCGACCATCTCCGCGCCGCTGCGCAACCGGGTGGGCGGCGAGCCCATCGTTATCATGGCCGCGCCCGTGCATGATCAGGACGGCAATCTCGTCGGGTTGATCGGCGCGTCGCTGTACCTGCTCAAGCCGAACTTTCTGGGGGACATGCGCGACATGCGCGTGGGCCAGACCGGCCATGTCTACCTGGCCACGCGAGGTGACAACCCCGTCTATATCGTCCACCCCGAGGCCGACAAGACGCTTGCGCCGCTCGATGCCGATCCGGCGGTGGCCGCGGCCTTCCGCGCGAATCCGGATGCGCTGCCTGATCGCGGCGGCGACGTGGTTACCACGCACGACATCACTGCGGCCGGCTGGACGCTTGCTGCGGTATTGCCCGGGGCCGAGGCCAACCGGCAGCTCTTCCTCATGCGCCAGCGTTTTCGCTGGTCGCTCCTGGTGCTGGCAGCGCTGATCGGGGTGTCGGTGTGGGCGGCGATGCTGTGGCTGCTGCGCCCGCTTGGCCGGTTGCATGCCGCCATGACGCAGCTTTCGGCCACGGACTTGCGCAATGCGCCGCCGCTCGAGCTGGACGGTACCTCGGCGGAAATCGACGCGGTGTCGACGGCATTCCACAAGCTGATGGGCGAGGTTGTCCGCCAGCGCGCCGAACTGGAAGCCGTGAACGATGCCTCGCCGCTCGGATTGTTCCGCTCGGATGCGGACGGCCGGACCGTCTATACCAATGAGGCGTATCGCCGGCTGCTCGGTGCCACGCATGAAGAGGCGCTGGCCGACGTGTGGCTCGCACGCCTGCATCCGAACGACCGCGATGCCACCATGGCCGGTTGGCGGGATGCGGTCGCGCGCGGCGCAGGTTACAGCGCCGAGCAGCGCGTGATCGTGCCGGGCATCGGCGAGCGGCTGCTGGTCGTTACGACAGCGCCGGTGCGCGTGGACGACGAGATCGTCGGCCACGTTGGGGCCATGGAAGACATCACCGTACGCGCGCGGGCGCAACAGGCGTCGCGCGTGCTGACCAAGATCCTCGACTCCACCACCGACTTCGTTGCGCAGAGCGACGTACAGGGCAACGTTACCTACATGAATCCGGCCGGCCGGCGCTTTGCCGGCATTGCGCTGGACGCCAATCTCCAGGGCCTGACCGTTGCGGATTTCTATCCGCCCGAGACGATGGGCTGGCTGCGCGAGGTGGCCGTCCCCGCGGCTTCACGCGACGGCGTGTGGATTGGCGAAACCACGGTCCGAGGGGCCGAAGGTCAGGTCGTGCCGATCAACCACATGATCATCGCGCACCGCGATCCTGCCGGGCGTATGGAGCACTTCTCGTCGGTCATGCGCGACATCACGCAGGACAGGGCCGCCAAGGAAGCGCTGCAGCGCAGCCGCGAAACACTGCAAACGGTGACCGATGCGTTGCCTGCGCTGGTGGCCTTCATCGACACCGACGAGCGCTTCCGCTTCCTGAATGCCGCCTACGAGAAAGCGTATGGACGATCGGCTGCGAGCATGCTCGGACAGACGCTGCGTGAAGTTGTGGGCGACGATGCTTACAGCAACCTTCGCGATGCGTTGCGGCGCGCGCTGGGCGGCGAGACGATGGTCTTTGAGCGCGAACTCCGGGGCCGCGATCTGTACCGGTGCGAAGAGGTCAGCTACCTTCCGCAGTTCGATGCGCAAGGCCGCGTGGCGGGCGTGCATTCGGTCACCCTCGATATCACGGAGCGCAAGAAACAAGAGCTGCGCCTGCGCGCGCTGACCACCACCGATCACCTCACCGGCCTGGCCAACCGTGCTGGCTTTGAAGAGCGCTTACTGGCAGCGTTGGACCAGGCGCGTGTGAACGGATCCACCGGAGCGCTGCTGCTGGTCGATCTCGACCGCTTCAAGGTCGTCAACGACACGCACGGGCACGCCGTGGGCGATGCGCTGCTGCGTACCTTCGCGCAGCGCCTGGCGCGCGCCGTGCGCCCGTACGACGGCGTGGCACGTTTTGGTGGAGACGAGTTCGCCGTCATCCTGGAGCACCTGTCGCACGCGGACGACGCAAAGACGGTTGCCGCCAATATCCTCGCCGCATGCAACAAGCCGTTTCGCCTGCGTGAAGCGGTGGTGCAGGTGGGCGCGAGCATCGGTATCGCGACCTTCGACGCGCGCACGCTGGCGCAGAGCGTCGTCTTCGAAGCCGCCGACGAGGCGTTGTACGAAGCCAAATCGCGCGGCAAGGGGTTGTTTGTGAGCGCCGACGAGCTGCCGACGGGGTGATTTTCGCAGTGCCGCAAGGCACGCAGAAACGGGTACGCTCCACGTCGATTTGATGGTGTCGCGTGGCAATATTGCGCCGCAACAGTCGCCCCCCAGGCCGGGCGGCGGACAATCCCCTATCGCACGGTCGTGCGCTTTCCGGTAAAGTCCCGCGACTGACTGCACGTGCCGGCCACCCCGGCGCGTCGCACAAGAGCGCTGTACCCATGGCGCCTTCGCTTCACACTCCGACGCACTCCCGGCGCAGCATGCCCGATCCGGCATCGCTCGCCCGGCAGGTCTTCCGCCGTTTCGCCAACGTTGTTTGTCTTCGTGGCGCGAAACCCGGCAGGCGAGCGTCCGGACGCGATGCAGGGCGCATGCGGGGGGAGCGACGGTGTTGGGCCAGCGCATCTTCGAGACGAATCGCATTCAAGCAATCGCGACGGACAAACAAGGAGCAGGTTCGCATGAAAAAAATGATCAAACGGCTGCTGTTGACGGCAGTGGCTGCGGGGGCGGCAATCGCAACGGGCGCGGCAACTGCGGCCCAGGACATCAAGATCGGTGTGGCCGAAGCGCTGTCGGGCGGCGCAGCCCAGTACGGCGTGGCCATCCGCAACGGCTTCCAGTTGGCCGCTGACGAGATCAACGCCGCGGGCGGCATCAACGGCAGCAAGATCGCGCTGGTGATCGAAGACGAGCAGGGCAAGAAGGAAGAGGCCATCAACGTCTTCAAGAAGCTGATCTTCCAGGACAAGGTGGCGATGGTGTTCGGCCCCACGCTGTCCAACTCGGCACAGGCGGCCGACCCGATCGCGCAGGCGTCCAAGACGGTTGCCTTTGGCACTTCCAACACCGCAGACGGCATCACCAGCATCGGCGATTTCGTCTTCCGCAATTCCGTGACCGAAGCCGACGTGCTGCCGGCCACGATCCAGACCGTTGTGAAGAAAGCAGGCGTGAAGAAGGTGGCCGTGCTGTACGGCAACGACGACGTCTTCACCAAGAGCGGCTACGACAACTTCAAGAAGGCGCTCGAAGACCTGAAGATTCCGGTCACGACCACCGAGACCTTCGCCAAGGGCGATGTCGACTTCAAGGCCCAGCTCACCAAGATCAAGGCGACGAACCCGGACGCGATCGTGCTGTCGGCGCTGATTGCCGAAGGTGGTCCGATCATGGTGCAGGCGCGCCAGCTTGGCCTGAATGTGCCAATCATCGGCGGCAACGGCATGAACTCGGTCAAGGTGTTCGACCTGGCCAAGGACAAGTCCGACAACCTGTGGGTGGGCAGCCCGTGGTCGATCGAGAACCACACGGCCGAGAACAGCAAGTTCATCACCGCCTACACCGCCAAGTACAAGGCTGCGCCGGACCAGTTTGCGGCACAGTCGTATGACGCCATGTACATCGCGGCGACAGCGCTGAAGAAGGTGAAGTTCAGCGGCAACCTCGAAGCCGATCGCAAGGCGATCCGCGATGCGCTGCCGGCAGTCAAGCACGTTGGCGCGACCGGCGCGTTTGCGTTCCGTCAGGTGACGGCGCGCGGCAAGCCGGCCGGCTATGACGCCGTGCAGACGCCGATCGTGAGCGTGACCAAGAACGGCAAGTACACGATCGAGAAGTAATCTTCGGTTCTCGTTGAAACCGAAACGCGGGGCGTAGCTAAACCTACGCCCCATCGCTTTTTTTGTGGCTGCTTTGGTGACATTCGGCCGCTCCTCACTCTGATTCATCATGCTGGAACAGCAACTCGTCAATGCGCTGTCGCTCGGCTGCGTGTATGCGTTGTTCGCCCTGGGGTTCACGCTGGTTTTCGGCATCCTGGGCGTGATCAACCTGTCGCACGGCGCGGTCTTCATGCTCGGTGCCTATGCGGCGCTGCAGGTCGTCCTCCACTTCGATCTGCCGCTGTGGGCGGCGCTGGCCGTCGGTTTTGCCGTGAGCGGCGTGGCTGGGCTCATCATCGATGTGCTGCTGCTGCGCCCGCTGCGCCGGCGCAATGCGCCCCACCTGATTCCGATGATCGGGACCATCGGTGCGGGCATCGCCATCAATAACGCCATGCAGGGCGTGTTCGGGGCAGAGAACCTGCGCTTCCCGGCCGGGCTCGTGTCGGACGCCTCGCTGGACCTGGGCGGCATCCATCTCACGCCGCTCGAGCTGGGCATCATCGTGCTGTCGTTCGTGCTGATGGGCGCGCTCATGCTGCTGCTCAAGCGCACGCAGCTCGGCCGTGCGCTGCGCGCGATTGCGGAGTCGCCCAAGGCAGCGGCGCTGCTCGGCATCAATGTCGAAGGGCTGTTCCTGCTGACCTCGTTTGCCGCCGCTGCGCTGGGTGGGTTGTCGGGCGTGCTGATCGGCCTGTACTCCAACGCCGTGTTCCCGCTGATGGGCCAGCCGATGCTGCACAAGGGCATCGCGGTCATCATCCTGGGCGGCCTGGGCGATATTCGCGGCGCGATGCTCGGCGGCCTGTTCCTCGGCTTTGCCGAGGTGCTGTCGGTGGCCTACATCGGCTCGACCATGCGCGATGCGGTGGCGTTCGGTCTGCTGTTCCTGATCCTGCTGGTGCGGCCGCAAGGGCTGTTCGGCAAGGTGCTCGAACGCAAGGCATAAGGAGACCGACATGGAATGGTTCGACAACTTCTGGTCGGTCTACAGCAACCTGGTGCTGACGCTCGGCATCAACGCGTTGCTGGCGCTGTCCATTTATCTCACGCTGTCGTGCGGCCTGCTGGCGATGGCGAATGCGGCTTTCATGGGCATCGGTGCGTATACCTCCGCGCTGCTGACGATGAATGCGGAGATGCCGTTTTCGGTCGCGCTGCTGGGTGGCATGGCGGCACCAGCCGTGGTGGCCGTTGTCATCGGCCGGCCGACGCTGCGTCTTTCCGGCGTGTATCTGGCCATGGCCACGCTTGGTTTTGGCGAAGTCGTGCGCGTGCTGATCCTGAACACCGAGAACTGGACCGGCGGCGCGCTGGGCCTGAACGGCATTCCGCAACTGACCGAGTGGTGGCATGTGGCGCTGGCCGTGTTGGCCACGCTGTTCGTGCTGGCGCGCATGCGCCGCTCCAAGGTCGGCCGCGCATTCGAGGCCATCAAGGAAGACGAGACCGCCGCAGGCCTCATGGGCATCAACGTGGCCGGCACCAAGCTGCTGGCGTTCACGCTGGGTGCGGCCATTGCCGGGCTGGCGGGCGCACTCAATGCGCACCTGACGTTCTTCATCGGCCCCAATGAATTCGGCTTCGACCGCGGCGTGGAAATTCTCACGATGACGATTCTGGGCGGCACCAACGGCCTGACGGGCCCGGTGCTCGGCAGCCTGATCCTGTCGCTGCTACCCGAGCTGCTGCGTGCGTTCAAGGATTTCCGCTTGGTCGTCAATGGCGTGATCCTGATGGTGATCGTCCTGTTCCTGCCCAAGGGCATCTGGGATCCGGCGCGTTTCGCGCGCTGGTTCGGCATGAAGCGCGGCGGCACCATGCCGGGTGCGTCGGCCGCCTCCAATGAATCGCACTGAGGCCGCCATGCTGAAGCTCACCTCCATTTCCAAACGCTTTGGCGGCCTGTCGGTGCTGCAGGACGTCAACATTGAAGTGCCGCAAGGCACCATCTTCGGCTTGATCGGCCCGAACGGCGCCGGCAAGACGACCGTCTTTAACCTGATCACCGGCCTGCTGGCACCCACGGGCGGCTCGCTCACGTTCAACGGCGAAAATCTCGTCGGCAAGAAGCCGCACCAGATCACGCAGATGGGCATTGCGCGCACGTTCCAGAACATCCGCATCTTCAAGGAGATGACGCTGCTGGAGAACGTGGTGGTCGGCATGCATCGGCATCTCGACTACGGCGCGCCGGGCCTGCTGCTGTCGCTGCCCAAGTACCGCGCCGCCGAGCGCCGCGCGCGCGACCGTGCGCTGGAACTGCTCTCCTGGGTCAAGCTCGACCACAAGGCGCACGACATTGCCGACAACCTCTCGTACGGCGACCAGCGCAAGCTCGAACTCGCGCGGGCGCTGGCCACCGAACCCAAGCTGCTGCTGCTCGACGAGCCCGTCGCTGGCATGAACACGGGCGAGAAGGTCGACCTGATGGCCGAGATCGAGAACATCAAGGCGCGCGGCTACACGATCTTCATGATCGAGCACGACATGCGTTTCGTGATGGGCCTGTGCGAGCGCATTGCGGTGCTCAACTTCGGCCGCATCATCGCCGAAGGGCCGCCCGAAGCAATCCGCAACGATCCGCAGGTCATCGAAGCCTACCTGGGCCGCGATGACGACGATGAAGCGAACGGCGATGCTGCGCAGAAGGAGACGGCATGACCACGTTGCTGGAAGTCAAAGGGCTGGACGTGTCGTACGGGCACATCGCAGCCGTCAAGGGCATCGACTTTGCGCTCAAGGCCGGCGAGATCACCTCGCTGGTGGGCGCAAACGGTGCGGGCAAATCGACCACGCTGCTTGCGCTCTCGGGCCTGATCCCGAAGTCGCAGGGTGATGTGCGCGGCCAGATCCTGTTCGAGGGCGAAGACGTCACGCAGTGGTCTGCCCACAAGCGTGTGGAGCGCGGCATCGTGCAGGTGGCCGAAGGGCGCGCCACGCTCACCACGATGACGGTGCGCGAGAACCTGGAGCTGGGCGCCTACACGCGCAAGGACAAAGGTCAGATCGCCTCCGACCTGGAGCGCGTGTTCCACCTGTTCCCGCGCCTGAAGGAGCGTATCGAGGGTCTGGCGGGCAACCTCTCGGGCGGCGAGCAGCAGATGCTTGCCATCGGCCGCGCGTTGATGGCTCGCCCGCGCGTGCTGCTGCTGGATGAACCGTCGATGGGCCTTGCGCCGATCATCGTGCAGGAGATCTTCCGCATCCTGCGCACTATCAATGCCGAAGGTCTGACGATCTTCCTGGTCGAGCAGAACGTGCGTCAGGCGTTAAAGATCGCGCAGCATGGCTATGTGCTGGAGACCGGCCAGATCGTGCTCGCCGACAGCGGTAAAAACCTGCTGGGCAATCCGCGCGTGCTCGAAGCCTACCTGGGCGGCTGAGCGTTCAGAACGCGCCTCGGCATGCAACATTGCCGAGGCGTAAGAACCGCATATCCATTGGGTTTGCGGTTCATTTTCACCCAAAAGCGTACCCGTTTCTGCGTACGTTCAAAACCCCGCCAAGACGTGTCGCTGTGCGTCGAACAGCGCGATCAATGCATCGGCCACGGCTCGCACGCGCGGTGATCGTCGAACGTCGGGGTGGATCACCAACCAGATTTCTCGGTGCAACGCAGGATCGTCGACAGGCAATCGGCGCAAAAGCGTACCCGTTTCTGCGGGCGCGCCAAGCAGGTGAGGCAGCGCTGCAACACCCAGTCCGGCCAGTGTCGCCTGATGCATCGCCGCCAGATCGCTGCAGCGTAAGACCACGCGACGTTCGCCTGCGTAGTTGTCCAGCCAGCGCTGTTGCGGGACGTGGCGCAGGTTTTCGTCGTAGCCGATGAATTCCCACTCTGATTCGGGGCGTGCGAGCACCTCTGCGGTGGCGTACAGGCCGTAGCCGAGGTCGCCCAGCGGCCGTGTCGCCAAGGTAGATGACGTCGGGCGCGACAAGCGCACCGCCAAGTCGGCCTCGTGCGCCATCAGGTTGGCGTTGCGCTTTTCGCCCAGCAGCACGAGGTCGATGCCGGGCCATTGCCGGCGCAGTGCCGCCAGGTTTGGCGCGATGATGTGGCTGGCCACCGTGGGCGGCGCGGAGATACGCACCGTCCCGCGCAAGCTGCCCGCCCCCGCTGCGGCACGTGCAAAGCCGGCGGCCTCCTGCTCCATGCGTTCTGCACGCTCGGCCAGGGCGTTGCCTTCAGCGGTCAGGCGCCAGCCGCGCGGCAGGCGGTCGAACAAGCGCACGCCCAATGATTGCTCCAACGCATCGGCACGCCGCGCTACCGTGGTGTGTTCCACCGCCAGCCGCCGCGCAGCGGCCGACAAGCTGCCCTCGCGCGCCAGCACGAGAAAGTAGCGCACGTCATCCCACTGCAAGGAAGAGGAAGGTTCGGCCGCCGCCGCACGCGCCAGGGCACGTGCATTTTTTGGCCGACCTGGGCTTTTTTGCACAGAAGCTGATCGGTTTTTGTGAATTCCCGGGTGATTCTGAACGGATTACGCTTGTTTCACAACGTGACGAACGCAGTACCCGTCATCGACCAAACCGAAAAGCGTACCCATTTCTGCGAGGACTTTTGCCATGCACGCCAAGGTGATCCAACTGCGCGAACCCGGACCAGCATTGGGTTTGCGGCCCGCCAGCCTGATGTTGCCGCCGCCCGCGCCGAATGCGATGACGGTGCGGCATACCGCCGTCGGCGTGAACTTTGTCGACGTGTATCACCGTGCCGGGCTGTATCCGGTGCCCGCATTCCCGGCGGTGCTCGGGGTGGAGGGTGTCGGCGTGGTGGAAGCCGTGGGTACGGATGTGCGCGGCTTTGTGGTTGGCCAGCGCGTGGCCTGGGCCGGCCTGATGGATGGCGCGCCCGGGGGCTACGCCAGCCATCGCAACATTCCGGCCGAACGGGCGATTGCCTTGCCGGATGCGCTTGATGACCAAACCGTCGCGGCCACATTGGTCCGCGGCATCACTGCGCACATGCTGCTGACGCGGGTACGGCAGATGCGCGCCGGCGATACGGTGCTCGTGCACGCCGCAGCCGGCGGCCTGGGCGTGTTGCTGGTGCAGTGGGCCAAGCGCCAGGGTGCGCGTGTGATCGGCACGGTTGGCAGCGAAGCCAAAGCCGCCGTCGCGCTGGGCCATGGCGCAGACCACGTCGTGTTGCATCGCCAGCAGGACGTGCGCGAAGCCGTGCTGCAGCTCACCGGCGGAGAAGGCGTCGACTACGTGATCGACGGCATTGGCGGCGCCATGCTGCAAACATCGTTGGCAGTGACGCGGCCATTCGGCATGGTGGCCAGCATCGGTCAGGCGGGCGATGTCGGCAACGCCCAAACGGATGTCGTCGATCTTGCGGCGCTTGGACCGTCGCGCTCGATTGCGCTGGCGCGGCCAGGCGTATTCCGCTACATGGCCGATCTGTCGAACTACCGGATGGGAGCGCAGGCGGCGTTGCAACGCATGCTCGATGGCGTGCGCGTGCCGGTGGGCGGTACCTATGCGCTGGAAGATGCGGCTGCCGCCCACACCGCGCTCGAAGCCGGACAGACCTCGGGGGCGTTGCTCTTGCGCCCTTGAGAACCCTGCGCGCCGAAGGGTTTCCGTGCAAAGCGTACCCGTTTCTGCGGGACACTCAGCGTCGTTGCTTCACGTTGCCGGGTCTCGCGTTTCGAAGGTTTTACCTCACCTCACAAGGAGCCATCGCATGCTGTACCTGATTCTTTTCAACTACACCGCACCGCTCGAAACGCTCGATCGCGTGCTGCCTGCGCATCGTGCGCATCTGGACGCCCACTATGCGAGCGGCCACTTCCTGATGTCGGGGCCGTTCTTCCCGCGTGAGGGCGGTGGCATCCTGGCGCGTGCCGAATCCCGTGAAGAAATCGACGCCATCGTCGCGCGCGACCCATTCGTGATCGAAAACCTCGTACAGGCGCGCGTCATTGCCTGGGGCCCGAATCGTCGCAGCGCTGATACACCGCAGGCGTGGTTGCCAGACGCTGTGGTCGCGGCATCGACTTAAAACGGGCGCGGCGCCGCCGCTATCATGTCGATCTGTTCTTGCGCGAATCGACATGACCGACACGCCGCCGCCTCAACCTGATGTGCCGCGCCAGCCATGGTGGCGGCGCGCGACTGCCCGGCTGCCGTTCGGTCGCGAGCATCTTGTGTTCGTGATTGCCGGGGTGATCGGCTGCGCGGGCGCTCTGTCGACGATCCTGTTTCGCGAGTCCCTGCGTCATCTGCAATGGTGGCTCTCGGGTACGGACCAGGGCTTGGTGGCCACGGCGCGCGCGTTGCCGTGGTGGGCGCGCCTGCTGGTGCCGACCGTGGGCGGACTGCTGGCGGGCATTACCTTGCAAGTGGGCCTGAAGTGGATCCCCCGAAAGGGCTCGGAAGACTATATGGAAGCCATTGCCGTGGGCGATGGCGTGCTCAGCGCGCGGCAGAGCTTGGTACGCAGTGCGTCGTCGTTGTGCTCGGTGGCCAGTGGCGCGTCGATCGGGCGCGAAGGGCCGATGGTGCAATTGGCGGCCATGTGCGGCTCGCTGGTCGGCCGCGTGCTGCGGCGCTGGACGCCCGTGCCGGTCGAGCAATTGCGTCTGCTGGTCGCGTGCGGTGCGGCCGCTGGCATCACCTCTGCTTATAACGCGCCTATCTCGGGCGCCGTGTTCGTCTGCGAAATCGTGTTCGGTGTCATCACCACGGCGACACTCGGGCCGCTGCTGGTGGCGGCTGTCACCGCAGACATCGTGGTGCGCCAGTTCTTCGGGTACGGGGCGGTCTACGAGATGCCGCACTTCGATTTTGTTTCCGGCTGGGAAGTGCTGACGTATCTGGGCCTTGGTTTGGCGGCGGGGATGGTGGGGCCGCTGCTGCTGGGTCTGATTGACCGCGCGCGTGATGCGTTTGCACAGACCAAGCTGCCGCTCACGCTGCGATTGGCCGCCGGCGGGTTGATTGTCGGTGCGCTCTCCACGGGCGTGCCCGAGGTCTGGGGTAACGGCTACAGCGTGGTGAATGGCTTCCTGCATGACCCATGGCTGTGGCAGACGGTGGCGCTGGTGCTGATCTGCAAGGTGGTGGCGACGGCGTCCAGCGCAGGTTCTGGCGCGGTGGGTGGTGTGTTCACACCCACGCTGTTCTGTGGCGCGGCGCTGGGTTTGCTGTACGGCACGGGCATGCACGCGCTGCTGCCGGATGCGGCGCCCGTGCCAGTCAGCTACGCGGTGGTCGGCATGGGCGCGTTGCTGGCGGCCACCACGCATGCGCCGCTCATGTCGATCCTGATGATCTTCGAGATGACGCTGTCGTATCAGGTGGTGCTGCCGCTCATGTTGGCGTGCATTACCGGCTATGTGACGGCACATGCGGCGGGTGCGCCGTCGGTGTATGCGCGTGCGCTGGCGCGCAATCGTGCAGATGCCGGAAACGATGCGCAGCACCTTCCATCGCCATCAGACAGCACGCAGAAATAGGTACGCTTTGCTGGTTGGGAGGCGCCTGACCACAGATATTCCTGGAGGACAAGCTTGCCAAGTCAGCTAAATCCAAGGAAAAGCGCTCTATAAGCCTCTTTAATTGTGCGTTTCCGGGAACTTTCGGGAGTTATTGCGACAATTTATTGCTGTTGAGAATCGTTATCATTTATATTTGCGTCCGCAATTCGTAGTGCGCTCTCGTGCACGGCGGCGCGGGCGCAGGAGGGCGTTCCGTAGCGGCTGGCACCACTAGAAGAGTGCCGCCGGAGAAACCACGCAATGAACTGCCGCACGCCCGTCGCCAGCGCCCTGTTGGCCCTGTTTGCCACCCCCACCGTCGCACTCGCCCAGCAGGCCACGCTTGCCCAGGCACCCGCCACCGCCACGTTGCCGGAAGCTGTTGTGAAGGGCTCCGCCCCGCGCGACGACTACAACGCCGCCAAAAGCTCCATCTCCAAGCTGCCCGAGAACCTGCGCGATGTGCCGCAATCGGTGACGGTCGTGCCCAAGGCGCTGACCGACGCGCAAGGCGGCAGCTCGCTGGCCGACGCACTGCGCAACGTGCCCGGCATCACCATCGGCGCGGCCGAAGGTGGGCAGATTGGCAACAACATCAACCTGAACGGCTTCTCGGCGCGTACCGACATCTACCTCGACGGCTTCCGTGATCGCGGCCAGTACTATCGCGACTTGTTCGCTCTCGATTCGGTGGAAGTGCTGATGGGCCCGTCGTCGATGCTGTTCGGTCGCGGCTCCACCGGCGGTGTCATCAACCAGGTGACGAAGAAGCCGAAGCTGAAAGCGGCCACGGAAATCACCGGATCGGTCACGACCAACGGCTTGGTGCGCGCTACGGCCGACGTCAACACGCCGACGTCCGACACCTCCGCCTTCCGCATCGCCGCGATGGCGCAGAACGGCAAGACCAGCACGCGCGACGAGATGACCGCGCAGGATTTCGGCATCGCGCCGTCGTGGCGTTTCGGCATCGGTACGCCGACCGAGGTGACGCTGTCCGCGCTGCTGCAGCACAACCGCGACATGCCCGACTACGGCGTGCCGAACCTCAACGGCCACCCGGTCAACGTGAGCCCCAAGACGTACTACGGCTACACCGATGACCGCACCACGCAGGATGTGGCGTCGTTCTCGGCCAATATCGATCACAAGTTCTCGCCCAACCTGCGCCTGCGCAACCAGACGCAGTTCAACTACGTGCAGACCGACGCGCGGGAGACGGCGCCCAACGCTGTGGGTACGGTCAATTCGTCGGGCGTGTTCACGGCGCTCGCCAACAGCAATCTGCCGCTCTCGGCGCTGTCGGTGCGTTTGCAAAGCCATGACCGCCGCATCCGCGATTACTCGCTATTCAACCAGACCGAACTGACGGCCAAGTTCGATACGGGTTCGGTCAAGCACACGCTGCTGGTTGGCACCGAGTTCGGCCACGACGGTTACGACAACCAGAACTATTACCGCAACGGCTCGTGCAATGGCACGCCGCTGGCGCAGTCGAGCATGACGAGCGGCTTTGTCTCGTGCGAGCCGCTGGTGAGCCCGAGCTACACCACGTCGCCGGCCAGCACGCCGTCCAGCCTGGGCAACCTGCAGGGCGGCTCGGCCAACACGGTGGCTGCGTATTTCAACGACTCGATCGAATTCACCAAGCAGTGGAAGGCGGTGGCCGGCCTGCGCTATGACCGCTACGTTGCGAGCATTTCGAACTCGCTGAATTCGGCGAACACGCCGGCGTCGGCCAAGATCACCGCGCTGCCGTACGCGCAGCAGAGCGTGAACTTTGTCAGCACGCGCCTGGGCGGCATCTGGCAGCCGACGGACTGGCAGTCGTACTACGTGTCGTATGGCACGTCGTTCAACCCGTCATTGGAGCAACTCGTGGGCACCACCGGCCAGCAGAACCTGGACCCGGAGAAGAACAAGTCGTATGAAGCCGGCGGCAAGTGGGATCTGCTCAACGGCGATCTGTCGGTCAGCTCGGCGCTGTTCCAGATCACCAAGGACAACGCCCGCACGCAGATCGACAGCACGACGTACACGTCGGCAGGCAAGATCCGCGTGCGCGGTGCGCGCCTGGGTGCCACGGGCCACGTGACCGACAAGCTGCAGATCTTTGCGGGCTATACCTACCTGGATGCGCAGATCGTCAATGGCATCGCCGCGGGCACGCAGGGCATGACGCCGGCCAACACGCCCAAGCACGCTGCCACGGTGTGGACGAGCTACACCTTCCTGCCGAACTGGGAGGTGGGCGCGGGCGCGTTCTACATGTCGCAGCGCTACGCCAACAACACCGACACGGTGCAGGTGGGTGGCTTCGTGCGCTGGGATGCGATGCTGGCCTATCACCAACCGAAATACGACGTGCGGCTGAACCTGTTCAACCTGTTCAACAAGACGTATTACGATGCGCTGATTCCGTCCGATGGCGGTCGCGCCGTGCCGGGCACCGGCCGTGCGGCGATGTTGTCGGTGGTATATCGGATGTAATGGCAGGGGGATGGGCCCTCGGCTGCATCCCCGTTTCCTTCCAGCGCCATGCTTGTCTGCATTCCCAACGTCTTCAACGCCGCGCAGGTGGCTGCGCTGCGCGACCTGCTCGATAGCGCGGGCGATGCCTGGGTCGATGGCCGCGTGTCGGCCGGGTATTCGGGGGCACCGGTCAAGGTCAACCAGCAGATTGACGAGCGCGCAGAAGTGGCGCTGCAGTGCCAGCAGCTCATCCTGAGCGTGCTGGAGCGGCACCCGCGCTTCATCAGCGCGGCGTTGCCCAACGTGGTGTACCCGCCGATGTTCAACCGCTACGGCGAGGGCATGACCTTCGGCGCGCATGTCGATGGCAGCGTGCGTATCCATCCGCACAACGGCACAAAGCTGCGCACCGACATCTCGGCCACGCTGTTTCTGTCAGACCCCGCCAGCTATGACGGCGGCGAACTGCAGATTGAAGACACCTATGGCATGCACAGCGTCAAGCTCAATGCCGGTGACCTCGTGATCTACCCGGCAACGAGCCTGCATCAGGTGACGCCCATCACGCGGGGAGTGCGCGTGGCGAGCTTCTTCTGGATCCAGAGCCTGATTCGCGATGACGCGCAGCGCGCGATGCTGTTCGACCTGGACAACGCAATCCAGACGCTCAACCAGACCGACGCGGATGCCACCGCGCGCCGCACGCTCATCGGCGTGTATCACAACCTGATGCGGCAGTGGAGCGAGACCTGATGTGAGCCTGCTGTGCGCTTCGGCTCAGTGGCCCGAACGGCGATACAGCTCGGCCATCATGCCGCAGCTTTCCACGTGCAGTGCAACGGCGCGGCTGGCTTCACGGCGCACGATTTGCCAGAAACGGGCGAAACGCGAGGCGGGGGCGGCTTTGAGAGCGACGGTGTTCATGGCGATTCCTTCTGAGGACTGATTTAGGGATAACCCTAGTAGGGAATACCCGAATATTAGTCCGAATATTGCGACGCAGCAAAACCGCATTCGCCAGTGTCGCCTCATCACCACATATGGGTGCCTAATGCGCCACTCTACTGACCGTACCGGCATTGCCGTCTACACGGATCGTCTCGCCATCTTTCAACTGTGCCCGGATGCCAGGCAGGTTCACCACGGCCGGAATCCCGAACTCCCGCGCCACGATGGCGCCATGCGAGAGGTAGCCACCGGTTTCCATGACCAGCGCGCCGGCCTTCAGGAAAAGGGGCGTCCAAGCGGGATCGGTACTGGGGGCGACCAGGATATCGCCGGCTTGCAGTGCCGTGCCGGCGGCGGCGTGATCGACCAGACGTGCTTGCCCCTGTGCCGAGCCAGCGCCCACGGCGGTGCCGCTCCAGGCATCTCCTGAGAGGGCGACTGACGTACTGGCCACGACCGGTGCCTCGCCATGTTCGATGAGGATGTCCGGCTCCTGCGCAGCGGCCCAATCGTCCAACTGTTGGCGGCGTTCACGCGCGCGCTGCGCGGCGAAGCGCAGGGGTAATGCGCCTGTGGCCGCGGCTACGCATTCGTCCAGCGTCAGGTTGAAGATGTCTTCCGACGCATCGAGTCCTTCCTCGCCGACGAGCCTGTCAGCCAGCTTGAGCAGGCCGATGCGCAGCGCTTCCAGATACGCCACCAGCGCGCTGCGCGCGGCTTCGCGCTGGTTGCTGTCGCGCACGGCACCCTTGAGCATCCCCCGCACAATCGGGCGCAGCCAGAACGGCAGGCGCGCCCACGCACGCTCAGACGCCGCCAGTTGCCTTTGCCGCACGGCGTGCGCGTCGCTGTCGATCAGCCCGACGATGAGGTCGAGCAAATAGTTGGGCTGCTCGCGCCAGCGCGGGCGGCGGAAGTAGCTCTCTTCAATGGCGCGGTGTCCGTAGCGCTCCAGAAACGTACTGAAGTGCCGGCGGAACGGGCTGTGCGCCGGCAGTTGCTGCGCCCATTGCGTGCCGATGCGGTTGTCGGCGCGAAGCCAGGCGAGGGCTTCGGCATCGGCGGCGGCCGTTTGCGCCAGCGCCATCAATTCGTAGCTCTGCTGCGCGGTGACGCTGGGTTCTGCGCCTGCCATGAGCGCGGCGGCCAGCGCGTGGCCCTCGCCGGGGCAGTGTTTTTCGATCACGTCGACCAGGCCCGAAACGGAGCCGCCCGCCGAGCCCTGCAGGAAGAACAGGCCGTCTGCGCGGCGCGCGGTGTTGAAGCGCTCGCGCAGGCAGGCGGCCAGCTCCGCTGCCGATTCCGGCCACGCGTCTTCACGCCATTGCGCGGCTTGCTTGCGGGCGCGGTTCAGATCGCTTTGCGCATGGCGGCGCGCGGCGCCGGCGCTGCACAAATAACGCAGGAGACGCGCCCCGCGTGCCAGCCGCTGCGGCCATGTGGCGCGCGGCAGCGCAATCTCGGGCTGCGTGCCGCCGAGCATGCGGTTGATGGCATCCGGCGCAATGCCGAACGCGTCAAATGCCTCCCACTGCATCAACGAGACGTCGAGGTACACGCAGCCGCCAAACAACTTGGCGCGCGCCAGCCCGGGCAGCAATGCGTAGCCGGCCAGCGAGTAGGCCAGCATCAGCATGCGATTGGCCGCGTGACCGTAGAGCGTCCAGTCGATGGGCGACAGCGGCGCGGGAAACACCTCGCGCGTGTTGCCGCGCGTCCAGAACGTCGGCTGGGTTTGGAGTGCGGCGTAAGTCTGGCGGGCGGCCGTGGTGATCGGGCGAGCCTGCACGATCCAGAAGCGCTGCCCGTCCCAGACCCATTCGATGTCATAGCGCGGCTGCGCAAAATCCAGCGCGCGTGCCGTGTCGCGCGCCACCGTGGCAAGTGCAATGAGCTGGGCGTCGTCCAGCACGGCGCGGCGGGCATCTTCAGTGGCGGTATCGGCGAGTGCGGTGCCGCCTTCGGCCAGCGCGCGCGTCATGCGGCGCTTTGTGCCGATCTGGCGTTGGACCACCCGCAGCGCGTCGTCTTGCGGCGCGACTTCCAGCCGGTCGACGTCACCATCGGCTTGGCCGCCCACCAGCGCTTCGCCCAGGCCCCAGTGCGCGTTGATGACGATGTGGTCGTCGCGGCCGCTCAGGGGGTCGCCGGTGAACGCGATGCCTGCGGCCACTGCCGGCAACATCGGCATGATGACCACGGCCATCGCCAGATCGGAGGTGTCGATGCCAAAGCGCTCGCGGTATGCCAACGCTTGCGGTGCGTACGCCGAGTCCCACACGG
Organism: Ralstonia pickettii; assembly: GCF_000607165.1. Lineage (GTDB taxonomy): Bacteria > Pseudomonadota > Gammaproteobacteria > Burkholderiales > Burkholderiaceae > Ralstonia > Ralstonia holmesii. Next base: position 200,939 of record NZ_JFZG01000024.1, read on the forward strand.
CGCGCACCGCTTCCGCCAGCGCCTGCACGCCAATCACGTTCAGGCGCGTTTCGTGAATGCCCGCGAACGAGCGTCGCGCGGAATCTTCCTGCGGTGCGGACGAGCGCACGGCCAGTGGCGTGTTTTGCCAGCCGCGCGCGGCCAGCGCTTGCGCGATGGCAGCCAGCACCGTATCGGGCACCGCATCTCCGTGCTTCCGGCTGAGGCTGGCCTCTGCGGCCAGCACGAAACCATCGGGCACCGGCACGCCGAGTCTCGCCATCCGACCAAGCTGCCAGCCCTTGCCGCCCGCCACTGCGGCACCAGCCGCAGCCGCAGCCGGCCAATCGAGCACGAGCGGGTTCATCACGCCTCCTTGGCGGCCATGCCGTGCAGGAACAGGTCGATAACGGCGGAGAAACCCGCGTGCAGGTCCGTTTCAGGACGTGCCAGCCAGCGCATCAGTGCGCCGAGATACAGGTACTCGAACAACACCGCGAGGTGCTGCGCATCAAGCCGGGTATCGAGTTCGCCCGAGCGCTGCGCCGCATCGATGAGCATCATGAACACCGCTTCGAGCCCGCTGCGCTTGTCTGCGTCACGGTTGCGGGCAGCCAGGTCGGCGCTGGCAAAGCGGTAACGGAAATACGCGGCCAGGTAGGGCCGGCGCACGTTGCACCAATCGGCCGAGGCGGAAAGCAGCACCGCCAGGCGGGAGGCGAAATCCGGCTGCGCCTCGATCTGCGCACGCAATTGCGCGCCGCCGGCCGCCAGTTCGGCGTGGAACTGGTGTGCCAACAGGGCTTCCTTGACCGGAAAGTGGTTGTACAGCGTGCCCTTGGACACATCGGCCTGCGCGGCAATCTGCTCCATCGTCACCGCGTCGTAACCGTGCTGCTCGAACAGGGAGAAGGCGGTGGCCGCCAGGTGGTCCAGCGTCTGGTTGCGCTTGCGTTCGCGGCGGCCGGCTTCAATGGGGATCGGGATGGACGACATGGTGGGTCCGCTGTTTTTTTAAACGATGTGCAATTTTATACGTCGTTCAAAAATATGTGCAAGCGAGAACCCCTCTGTAGAATCGGCCCATTCTCCCGGCAACCTTTTGACAGGACCGACCATGACTGCACTGCGCACCCTGTATCCGCCAATCGAGCCCTATGAAACCGGCATGCTGGACGTGGGCGATGGCCACACGATCTACTACGAGCGCGTTGGCACGCCCGGTGCCAAGCCCGCGGTGTTCCTGCATGGCGGGCCAGGTGGCGGCGTTTCGGCTGATCACCGCCGCGTGTTCGACCCCGCGCGCTACGACGTGATGCTGTTCGACCAGCGCGGCTGCGGGCGGTCGACGCCGCACGCGGGCCTGGAGGCCAACACCACGTGGCATCTGGTGGCCGATATCGAACGCCTGCGCGCGATTGCCGGCGCCGAGCGCTGGCTCGTCTTTGGCGGCTCGTGGGGTTCGACGTTGGCACTCGCTTACGCGCAGAAGTACCCGCAGCATGTGAGCGAACTCGTGCTGCGGGGCATCTACACCGTCACGCAGGCCGAGCTGCGCTGGTACTACCAGTACGGCGTGTCGGAGATGTTCCCCGAGAAATGGGCACGTTTCCAGGCGCCCATTCCGGAGGCCGAGCGCGGTGACATGATTGCGGCCTATCGCAAAGTGCTGACCGGCAACGACACCGCCAGGCAGATCGAAGCCGCCCGCGCCTGGAGCGTGTGGGAAGGCGAGACCATCACGCTGCTGCCCGACCCGAGCAATAGCGCCAAGCACGCCGACGACCATTTCGCGCTGGCCTTCGCGCGGCTGGAGAACCACTACTTCACGCATCAGTGCTGGCTGGAAGAGGGCCAGTTGCTGCGCGAGGCACACAAGCTGGCGGGCATTCCCGGCGTGATCGTGCATGGCCGCTACGACATGCCGTGCCCCGCGCGCTATGCGTATGCGTTGCATCAGGCGTGGCCGGATTCAGACTTCCACCTGATCGAAGGCGCCGGCCATGCGTGGTCCGAACCGGGCATTCTCGATCAACTGCTGGCCGCAACGGACCGCTTTGCCGGCAAGTAAACCATGACGGATTCCGCCGATCTGCGCTTCCTGCTCGCCATCCAGGACAACGGCAGCCTGGTGGCGACGGCGCGGGCGCTGGACCTGACGCCATCGGCCGTGTCGCAGCGGCTGCAACAGCTGGAGAAGAAGCTGGGCACACGGCTGGTCGATCGCACGGCGCGCAGCTTGCGCTTTACGCAGGAAGGCATGCTGCTGTGCGAGCGCGGGGCAGAGCTGATCCGCCAGCTCGACGCACTGTCAGAGGATTTGCACACGCGCCGGGGCGGCCTGGTCGGCACGCTCAAGGTGAATGCGCCGCTGGGGTTTGGGCGACGCTACGTGGCACCCGTCATTGCCGATTTCCAGCAGCAGCACCCCGATGTCGACATCGAACTGGCGCTGTCCGATGCGCCCCTGACCGAAGCGGCGGACCGCTTTGATGTGGTGGTGCATATTGGCGCGCTGCAGGTGTCGAACCTTGTCGGCCATGCGATTGCGCCGAATGCGCGCTTTGTCTGCGCTTCCCCCGCGTTTGTGAAGCGCTTTGGCCCGCCGGAAACCCCCGATGACCTTGCCGCGCTGCCCTGCATCGTGCTGCGCGAGAACAAGGAAGACGTGTCGCTCTGGCATTTCAGCAAGGGGCGCACGAGCCGCAGCGTGCGCGTGCCGCGCCGACTGATCTGCAACGACGGCGATGTCATCCGCCAGTGGGCGTGCGAAGGGCGTGGCGTGATCCTTCGCTCCGAATGGGATGTGGCCGATGATTTGCGCGCGGGCCGGCTGGTGCGTTTGCTGCCCGGCTGGAAGGCGCCGGACGCCAACGTGATCGCCCTCACGCACAACCGCGCCGGGTTGCCTCAACGTACGCGTCACTTCATGCAGGCGCTGCAGAGCCGTTTCAAGCCGCAGCCGCCGTGGCGCGGATGATGCAGCTTCACTGAATCTTTGATTTAAACCGGCTTCACCGAAAGCCGGTGCGCGGTACCTACAATCGGCTGCATCGATCTCTACCGATTTGCAGGTGACAAGCGTGAATGCTTCCGCGGTTTCTCCCGATACCGGCTATCCCAAAGCCATCCTGTTCGATCTGCTGACCGCGCTGCTCGATTCGTGGTCGTTGTGGAACCGCGCCGCTGGCTCCGAACAGGCAGGCCGCACGTGGCGCGCCGAGTATCTGCGGCTCACGTACGGCTGCGGCGCATACGTCCCGTATGAAACGATGGTTCGGCAGGCCGCGCAGAACGTCGGCTTATTGGCCTCTGCCCCTGAAGCGCTGGAAGCCAACTGGTTGCACCTCGCACCGTGGAGCGGCGCTGCGCAAGCGCTGGCCCAGCTCCAGCCGCACTGCAAACTGGCCGTTGTCACCAACTGTTCGGGACGGCTGGGCCGGCAAGCCGCAGCGCTGTTGCCCGTCACGTGGGATGTCGTTGTCACGGCCGAGCAGGCTGGCGTGTACAAGCCCGATCCGAAGCCCTATCGCATGGCGCTCGAACAGCTTGGCGTGGACGCGGCCGACGCGGCATTTGTTGCGGGCTCCAGTTACGACATGTTTGGCACAGCGGCCGTGGGTCTGCGCACGTACTGGCATAACCGCATCGGCCTGACGCCGGTGGAGGGCGCCCAGTTGCCGGAAATCACCTCGCCCACGCTCGACGATCTGTTGCCCTGGGCCCGCCGCTTTGCCGCATGAGGATGCAACCATGACCCCTGACACGCACACGCTTGAAACCCTCGACACGCCCGCTGCGTTGATTGACCTGCCGCGCATGCAGCACAACATTGCCCGGATGCAGCACCGCATGAACGCGCTGGGCGTGAAATTCCGCCCGCATGTGAAGACCACCAAGTGCCTCGATGTGGTGCGCGCACAGATGGCAGCCGGCGCGCAAGGCATCACCGTATCGACGTTGAAGGAGGCCGAGGCCTTCTTTGCCGCCGGTATCAAGGACATCCTGTACGCGGTGGGCATTGTCGCCACCAAGCTGCCGCGTGCGATGGCGCTGCGCAAGCGGGGCTGCGATCTGAAGCTCGTGGTCGATAACGCAGAGGCCGCCCACGCTGTGGTCGACTACGCCCGCGCACACGGTGAGCGCTGTGAAGTGTGGATCGAAGTCGACACCGATGGGCACCGCTCCGGCATCACGCCCGAGCAGGAGGCGCTGCTGGAAGTCGGCCGCATCCTGAAAGGCGGTGGCATCGACGTGGGCGGCGTGATGACGCACGCCGGCTCCAGCTACGACCTGAACGACCGCGCCGCGCTGGGCGCATTGGCCGAGCAGGAGCGTGCCGGTTGCGTGCGCGCCGCGCAGCGCCTGCGGGATGCCGGCGTGCCGTGCGCGGCGGTGAGCGTGGGCTCGACGCCCACCGCGTTGGCCACCGAACACCTCGACGGCGTGACGGAGGTGCGCGCGGGGGTCTACGTGTTCTTCGATCTGGTCATGCACAACGTGGGCGTGTGCGCGCTGGACGAGATCGCCCTGAGCGTGCTGACCACCGTGATCGGCCATCAGCCCGACAAAGGCTGGGTGATTGTCGACGCCGGATGGATGGCGATGAGCCGTGACCGCGGCACCGCCAAGCAGTCGCATGACTTCGGCTACGGGCTGCCGTGCGCGCTTGACGGCACGCCACTCGACGGGCTCATGCTGATCGGCGCGAACCAGGAGCACGGCATTCTGGCGGCCAGCGATGGCTCGGCACGCGACGACCTGGTGGCGCGATTTCCGGTCGGCACGAAGCTGCGTGTGCTGCCGAACCATGCGTGCGCGACAGGGGTCCAGTTTCCGGAGTATCAGGCGGTGTCGTCGCGGGGCATGGTGCAGACGTGGGGGCGATTCCACGGCTGGTGAGTCGCGCACCTGGTATGCCGAAAAGCAAAAGGCCCGCAGCGTACTTGCGGGCCTTTTGCTTCTATCCAGACTACCAAATCAAAAAAATGAGATCCGGTTTTAGCGTGGCGATCCGGATATTCAGGGGTTAATAGGGATTTATACGCATTTGCCTGGGCAAAATCCGGTCGATAGATAGAGAGACGGCCACGGAACTCAAGTGGCTGATAGCGAACATCATTATCCCGCAGGAAGCATGCCAAACATGGCAGACGTCACCCAACCCCTGTTATCTGATGCCATTGCGGAATTGGTAAGTTGTGGCGTGTTTTCTGTGAATCGCCAGATGCAGATCCTGTCGTGGAACCGCTTCATGCAATATCACAGCGGTTTTTCCGGCGAGGAAGTGATCGGCAAGAATATGTTTGCGCTGTTTCCCGAGTTGCCGGAGAAGTGGCTGCGCAAGAAAATCGAGAGCGTATTCATTCTAGGTGTCTCTGCGTACACATCTTGGGAGCACCGCCCGTATTTGTTTCGTTTTCGTCATACGCGGCCCATTACCGACACGATTGAATGGATGCAGCAGAACTGCAGCTTTATTCCGATCGAAGATGGAAATGGTGTGGTCATTGCGGTGGGGATTACGTTGCTCGATGCGACGGACGTGTGCCTGGCATATGGCGAGCTGAAGAAGCGCGAAAAAACCGTAACCGATGCGCTTCAGGAACTCACCGTGCGTAACGCCCAACTCTCCGCACTGAACGAAGAGCTGGCCCAGGCGCATCAGCAGCTGCTGCAGTCTGAAAAGCTTGCCGCCATTGGCCAGCTTGCCGCCGGCATTGCACACGAGATCAATAACCCCGTGGGGTTTGTGCTCTCGAACCTGAACAGCTTGCAGCGCTACATGAGCACGCTGCTCGATTACGCACGCAGCCTGGATCAGCTGATTGGCCAGCATACGCCGTCACTCGACGCACAGCTCTTGGCGCTTGCGCAGGCGGCCGACATCGAGTTCCTGGCCGAAGATGGTCCAGCGCTCGTGGCCGAATCGCAGGAAGGCCTGACCCGGGTGCGCGACATTGTGGTGGACTTGCGCGATTTCTCACGCGTCGACAGCGCCCACCAATGGGATCAGGTGGACATTCACCGCTGCATCGAGTCGACGCTCAACATCGCCCACAACGAGGTCAAATACCAGGCTGACCTCGTGCGCGAGTACAGCGAACTGCCGGCCGTGACCTGCATCCCGTCGCAGATCAATCAGGTGGTGCTGAACCTGGTGGTCAACGCGGCGCAGTCGTATGCGGGCAAAAGCACGCAGGGCGGCGGGCGCGGCACCATCACCGTCCGCACCGGAACTGACGCGACCGACGCTGCATCGATCTGGTTTGAGGTAGCAGACGCCGGCAGCGGCATCGCGCCCGAAAACCTGAAGCGCATCTTCGATCCTTTCTTCACCACCAAGCCTGTTGGCAAGGGCACCGGGCTGGGCCTGTCTCTCACCTACGGCATTGTCAGGGCGCATGGCGGGCGCATCGACGTGTCGAGCACGGTGGGCGTGGGCACGACCTTTCGCGTGACCTTGCCACGTTGCAGGCCGGAAGCCCCACCTGTCGAACAACAACCGCCGGCCGCTACCGCGCTGGCTATATGACGTAAGCCTCACGCTTTACGCCTGAAGGGGACACATCATGGCGCTACCTGTGCTCGTTGCCGACGATTCATCGTTGGCGCGCAAGCTTCTGATCAACGCCTTGCCTGACGACTGGGATGTCGAGGTTACGCAGGCATCCAACGGTGCGCAGGCGCTGGAGCTGTTTCGTGCCGGTAAGGGCACGGTCGTTTTTCTCGATCTGACCATGCCGGACATGGACGGCTTCCAGGTGCTCGAACACATCCGCAAGGCCTGCGACGACGCCTTCGTCATCGTGGTGTCCGCCGACATCCAGTCGGGTGCCGTCGAGCGCGTCAAGGACCTCGGCGCCATCGGCTTCATTCCGAAGCCCGTATCGGCCGAGCGCATTGTTCCGATCCTGCGGGGGTACGGTCTTTATGAATGACCTGACACTGAACGAAGACCAGCGCGACGCTCTGCAGGAAATCGCCAATATCGGGATGGGCAAAGCGGGGGCGGCACTGGCCGAACTGCTGGGCGCCTTTGTGACGCTCTCGGTGCCGGGCATCAAGCTTGTCAACGCGGCACAACTGAAGGCCGAACTGCTGGGCCGCGACATGGCCGGCGACGCGCCCTCGCCGGTGCGGCAGGCGTTTCAGTCCGACATTCCGGGCGAGGCGATCGTGCTGTTCGGCAAGGACGGCCGCGAAGAACTCGAAGAACTGATGGGCTACGGCGATGCCGACGTAAACAGCGAAAGCGAAGCGCTGGCCGATATCGCCAACTTGCTCGTGGGTGCTTGTGTGCGCAGCGTCTTCGAGCAGCTCGGCCGCAATCTGTCGTTCTCGCGGCCAAGCTTCGTTCCGGCCGCGGTGCTCCAGCAAGCCTTGTCCGGCGAACAGTTCCATCGTTGGGATGTGGCGCTGTTGCTGGAAGTGCGCTTCACCCTGGAGCGCGGCGGCTTTGTGGCCCAGTTGGTCATGCTGCTACCTGAAACCGCCATCCGAAAAATGAAGCACGCGCTGGAGCAATTCCTGCAGGCGCTTTGAGACGCGCCCCGCCAGCCATCGAACCGTGAGACGCCAGCCATGCTTGTTTACGACGAAGACACCGCGCAAGCGAGCGCGCCCGAGATCAAAGCCGCCGCGCAGCCAGAAAGCGCGCCCGCTTGCGCAACGCCTGCGGACGCCACGCCGTTGATCCTGCTGGTGGACGATGAGCCAGGCGTGCTCTCGTCGCTGCGCCGGCTGCTGAGGCCCACGGGCTACCGCGTGATCACCGCCGAGGGCGGTGCGGCGGCGCTCGACATGCTGTCGGTGTATCCGGTGGATCTGATCATTTCCGACATGCGCATGCCCGGCATGAACGGCGCCGAGTTCCTGGCACGTGCTCGTGAGCGCTATCCGGACATCATGCGGATCCTGCTGACCGGCTACTCCGAAGTCGATTCGGCTGTGCGTGCCATCAACGAGGGCGGCGTCTATCGCTACCTCAACAAGCCGTGGGATGACCAGGACCTGTTGCTCACCGTCAAGCACGCCATCGAGCAGCGCACGCTCGCATGCGAGGCGCGCCGCCTGAGCGAGTTGACGCAGCAGCAGAACGAAACGCTGCAGCAATTGAATGCCGGGCTGGAAACCCAGGTGCTGGCGCGCACCGAAGAAATTCGCCAGACCGTGATGTTCCTGGAGGGTGCTCAACGTGACCAGAAAGCGAACTTCACGAATATGGTCAAGGTATGCGCCAGCATGATCGAGATGCGCTGTGGTGCCATGGCGCGCCAGTCGCTGCGCGTGGCCGATCTGGCGCGCCGCATTGCCATTGAATGCGGGTTGACGGGGCTGCAGGTGCAGGACATCTTCCACGCTGGCTTGCTGCACGGCATTGGCAAGTTGTCGCTGCCAGATGCCCTGCTGAATACGTCGCTCGACAGGCTTTCGGCTGAACAGGCACAGCAGTTCTATCAGCATCCGCTGCGTGCTCAGATGGTGCTCACACCCGTGCCGCAGCTCGAGCATGTGGCCCAAATCATCCGGCACCAGTACGAACGCTTCAATGGCCGCGGTACTCCCGACCGATTGGCAGGATCGGCGATCCCGATCGGCGCACGCATCGTGGCGGTCGCACGCGATTTCGAGGGGCTTCTGACGGGCGAGATCATCAAGGACCACGTCTCGGGCGATCAAGCTCTGGAGATGGTCAAGGCGCAATCGGGCCTGCGCTATGACCCCGACGTGGTTGTGCGCTTCGTGGCCGTGCTCAGACAGCAGGGCGAGGTGATGCCTGTGCGGCAGATCGCTGCGGCCGAACTGCGGGAGGGCATGCGGTTGGCCGACGATCTGCTCACGCGACGCGGCGTGCTGCTCATTACACGGGACAGCATCGTCAGTGCGCATCAGGTCTTGCAGATCAGGCGCTTCGAAACCCATGAGGATGTGCCGTTCGCGATTCTTGTCTATGCGCCTTTGCCCAATCCCACGGATGCGGCAGACGTGCTACCAGCAGCGTGAAGGGTGACCTTCGGGAGGCGGCGATGGTCCCAAGCAGCGGCAAGCGAATGCTGGCATCCCTGCTGTGCGCATTCGGGTGGGGAGCGATGGCAGGCCAGGCGATGGCCTCCGGCGGCATCGCCGACGACGCACGCATGCAGCAGATCGTCGCACGCGCCAGCGAACACGGGGCCCCTTGGGATGGTCCCCAGGCAGGTCCTCGTGCGCAGGTCGGCATCACGCTGGCCGTCGTGAGTGAAGACTTGCGCAACGGCGGCATTCTTGGTGTTGCGAAAGGCATCAAGGAGGCCGCTGGGGCCATCGGCTGGAAGATCCGCGTCTATGACGCCGGCGGGACGCCGGAGGGCCGCAAGCGAGCGATGGCATCGGCCTGGGCGCTGCAACCGGACGGCGTCGTGCTCGTCGGGGGTGACGCGCGCGAGATGCAGGCAGAGCTGCTGCCCTTCGTGCGGCAGGGCAGGCCCGTGGTCGGCTGGCACGTTGCCGCAACGGCCGGCGCCATCACGGGCAGTCCCATCGCCATCAATGTTTCCACCGACCCGATGGCAGTTGCCCGGCTCACGGCCATGGCGGCTGTAGTGGAATCGGCGGGCCACGCCAACGTGGTCATCTTTACCGACTCCAATTTCCAGATCGCCAGCGCAAAGGCTGCGGCGATGGCTGAGGTGATCGGCGCATGCAAGGGCTGCCGCTTGCTGGCCGTCGAGGACGTACCTATCTCGGGCAGTGCGCAGGCCATGCCCGCCGTCATGCGACGTCTGCTGGAGCGGTATGGCCGCGTGTGGACGCATGCGCTGGCCATCAACGACATCTACTTCGATTACGCCGCCGCCGAGCTGACCCGCGCCGGCAAGCCCGACGGCATCCACATGCTGTCTGCCGGCGACGGCAGCGCCGCGGCGTTCCTGCGCATCCAGGCTGGAGCGTTTCAGACGAGCACGGTGGCCGAGCCGTTGAACCTGCAAGGCTGGCAACTGGTGGACGAGGTGAACCGGCTGCTGACCCATCATGTGGTCACCGGGTATGTGGCCCCCGTGCACCTTGTGACGGTCAAGAACGTCGCTTTCGATGGCGGACCACTCGGGCAATACGACCCGGACAACGGCTACCGGGCCGTGTATCGCCGGATATGGGGCCGTTGAATGTTCAGCGCAGCCCCTGCTATCCGCTGTGCGCGCATGCCGCGGTACGGTCTGTGGCCCAGATCGCTCGGGCGTCAATTCATGTTGGTCGTCGCCATGCTGGCGCTGCTGATCTCAGCAGGCGGCATCACGGCGGTCTATGCGCTGCGCACCTCGGCGGAAGCCACCCGCAGGCTCGCCAGCGAGCAGCTCATGCAATTGCGCGAGGCGCAGGAACTCGTTCAGCGCACGTTGTTGATTGAGCGCGAATCGGCGCAGTTGGAAAAGACCTCGTCGGTGGAAGCCCTGCGCCGGCACTATGCCGAGATCTTGCGCAACCTGGAGGCGTTCGAGCAGTTGTCCGAACGGCTTGCTGCAACCGACGACGACATTGAAGTGCTCGATCTGCATCAGTCGACTCAGCTGTTTCGCAACGTCGTCAATATCGTCGCGCAGTGGTGGGAAAGCGAGCTGCAGCATGCCGGAACTGCCGGCGCGGCTGCACAGGCGCCGGCATCCGAACGCAGCCTTGCCGGGCACCGGTCCTTGGATGCGCTTTACATGCAAGCCGGCGCCATGGTGGTTTCGGCACAGCAGGTGTCGGAGCAGCACACGCGGGCGTTTCAGCAGGCGATGCAGGCGTTGGTGGTAGTTTCCGAGCGCAATCAGCGCTGGGTGACAGCGCTGCTCGCCACCAGCGTGGCATTTGCCTGCCTGGCGGCTTACGGGCTGCTCGGGCGCCATGTGCTTCAGCGCTTGCTGCAGGTCAGCCGCAGCTTGCGCGAAGGACACTCGGACGGGGCGCCCAGTGCGGTACCCGTGGATGGCGACGATGAGATCGGCCAGATGGCGCGCGCGGTCGAGCAATTCCAGCGTGACCGATGGCAGCTTGCCTTGGCCCACGAGGCACTGCAGGCCGAGCGTGCGCGCCAGGAGCAACTGCTGCACGAACTGGCCCAAACGCAGGGGCAGCTGCTGCAATCGGAAAAGATGGCGTCGATCGGCCAGCTCGCTGCCGGCGTGGCCCATGAGATCAACAATCCCGTCTCGTTTGTCAAAGCCAATCTGGGCAGTTTGCAGCGATACGTTGGAGGATTGCTCGACGCGCTGTCAGCCTACGAATCTCACGAGGCAGAGTTGGCGCCCGCCACGCGGGCTGCGCTTGCGCAGGTCAAGCTGGCGGCTGATCTCGAGTACGTGCGCGAAGATGTGCCGGGGCTGTTGGCGGAGTCCCAGGAGGGGCTGCAGCGGGTCAAGACGATCGTGCAGGGTCTTAAGGATTTCTCCCATGTAGAAGAAGCGCAGCCGCAACCTGCCAATCTTGAAGCGTGTCTGGAAACAACAATCAAGATCGTCTGGAATGAGCTGAAGTACAAGGTGGAGCTGGTGCGCGAATATGGCGGAATCCCGGACATCGAGTGCAGGCCCACCCAACTGAGCCAGGTGTTCATGAACCTGCTGGTCAATGCCGGACAAGCCATTCAGGACCACGGACGCATCACGCTGCGAACCGGCCACGACGAGGACAACGTCTGGGTGGAGGTGGAAGATACCGGGGGCGGTATCCGGCCCGAGCATCTCAGCCGCATCTTTGATCCGTTCTTCACCACCAAGCCCGTTGGCCTGGGGACGGGGCTCGGCCTGTCCGTTTCTTATGGCATCGTGCGCAAGCATGGTGGCCAGATCGACGTGCGTAGCGACCTTGGCCGGGGCACGTGTTTTCGGCTCGTCTTGCCACTGCAAAGCCGTTGATGCAGCGGGCGCATTCGAGCGCCAGATTCCGATACGGCGCGTTCGTACCCCTTCGTACCCCTTCGTACCCCTTCGTACCCCTTCCCGGAGCCAGCAACGATCCGAGCCGCGTGCTCTGCCTTGCATGGAATCGGCGGTGCCGGGCGTCATCAGAGCAATGTGAGGCGATGCAGGACGGTTTGAATCTCGCCTTCGTCCGGACAACAAAAAACCCGCGAGGCTTATCGCCACGCGGGTTTTTTGTCGCCCCTGAACTGCTTGGGACTGTGTTTGGTGCCCAGGAGAGGACTCGAACCTCCACGGAGTTACCCGCTAGTACCTGAAACTAGTGCGTCTACCAATTCCGCCACCTGGGCTAGGTGAGCCGCGCATTTTACCGACCGCCGAAAAATTTGCAAGCCCTTCTTTTTGGAACGGCTATTCCGCCAGCGTTACAGCCGTTACGCCCGCAGGGGTCAGCAGGACGGCAACCTCGCTGCTACGCTGCCACGCAGCCATTTGCATTCCCCCCAACATGAGGTTGATCGATGATGAAACTTCGCCACGCCGCCACCGGCGCCCTGCTGGCCGCGCTTGCCACGTTTGCCCACGCCGAGCACCCGATCTGCACGATCGTGGCCGACGCCGCCACAGGCAAGGCCGTCTTGCACGAAGGCAAGTGCGACGAGCGCGTGACCCCCGCTTCCACCTTCAAGCTGGCACTCGCCGTCATGGGTTTTGACCACGGTTTCCTCAAAGACGAGCACACCCCGGTCGAGCACTTCAAGCGTGGTGACCCCGATTGGGGCGGCGAAGCCTGGCACCAGCCCATCGACCCGGCGCTGTGGCTCAAATATTCGGTGGTCTGGTATTCGCAGCGCATTACGCACGCAATGGGCGCGCAGACCTTCCAGGCGTACGTGCGCAAGCTCGGCTACGGCAACATGGACGTGAGCGGCGACCCGGGCAAGAACAACGGCATGGACCGCTCGTGGATCACCTCGTCGCTGAAGATCTCGCCGGAGGAGCAGGTCGACTTTATGCGCAGGATCGTCAATCGGCAGTTGCCGGTGTCGGCGCGCACCTACGAGATGGTCGACCGTACCGTGCAGACCTGGCAGGTGCCGGGTGGTTGGGCCGTGCAGGGCAAGACGGGCACCGCCGGCCCGGCGCCGGGCAATACGTCAGCCGACGGCACGTGGGATCAGGCGCACGCTTACGGCTGGTTTGTCGGCTGGGCCAAAAAGGGAGACAAAACGTACGTATTTGCCAACCTGATCCAGGACGACAAGGTGGAGCCGACGTCGGGCGGCATACGCTCGCGCGATGCGCTGCTGGCGCGCCTGCCCGAAGTCCTGGCCTTTGCTGGGCACTGATCGACGGCGTTATGCATGACGGTGTTCGGCCGCGCTGCGCACCGTTGCTTCATCCACGCCCAGGCGCTGATGCAATTCCTGCCAGCCCTTGGGCGTGACCAGCACGGCGCGTGAATCGCGTGCGCGCAGCATCCAGCCGACATCGCACAGGCGACGCAGGAACTGCACCCCCAGCGGCCCCGCCAGGTGATGCGTGCGCTCCGTCCAATCCAGGCATTGCCGCGCCAGCCCGCGCCGCGTCGGGCGAATGGCGCACACATCGAGCCCCACGTCGCCAAACCAGGTGATGCCGGCGGGGGTGATCTCGTATTGCTTGTCTGGCATCGGCAGCAGATAGCCGCGTGATTGCAGCGCGTGCGTGACGGCCACGCCCACCTGCCCGGCAAGGTGGTCATAGCAGCAGCGGCAGAAGCCAAGCTCTCGCGCCTTCGGGCTGGGTGTGGCGCGTCGCACGGCCGCTGCGGGCGTGATGGCCGCCAGGTGTTCCAGCGCTTGCGCCACATGTGCCCCGGCCAGCCGGAAGTACTTGTGCCGCCCCTCGGTTTCCACCACCACCAAGCCACCGTCGAGCAACTTGGCCAGATGCGTGCTTGCCGTCTGCGCGGTGACGCCCGCGGCATGCGCCAACTCGCCCGCTGGCAGCGCGCGCCCATCGAGCAACGCCGTCAGCATGGCCGCCCGTGCCGGGTCAGCAATCAGGAAGGCCGTGCCGGAAAAGCTGTTCGGATGCGACATGTCCGACTCCTTGTCATGTGGCCATTCTAGGGAGCCGCGCGCCGCGATGCTTCGACACGCATCGAAGCGTTGCCCACGATGCCGGCACTACGCTGGGGCCATCACTTGCGAAAGCCAAAAGCTAAAGGCCCCGAGATGGATGGAATCACGATGCAACAAGCGCATGCCAGCACCGCGACACGTAAACGCGTGGTGCTGTGCGTGCTGTCGATGGCCGTGTTGGTCGCGCAGATCGACACCGCCGTCGTCAACCTGGCGGTGCGCCCGATTGGCCAGTTCTTCCACGCGGAGGTCGGCCCGCTGCAGTGGGTGATCGACGCTTACAACCTCGCCTATGCCGCATTGCTGCTCAGCGGCGGCCTGCTGGCCGACTTGTACGGCCGCCGGCGGGCGTTTGTGTCGGGTGCGGCGGTGTTCTCGGTGGCATCGGTGCTGTGCGCGCTGGCGCCGTCGATCGGGTGGCTGATCGGGGCGCGTGCGATGGCGGGTGTGGGTGCGTCGTTGCTGCTGCCGGCATCGCTGGCGATCCTGCGGGTGGTGTGGCGCGACCCGGGCGAACGTGCGCATGCGCTGGGCGTCTGGGCAGCATGCAACGGCTTGGCCATGGCGATTGGGCCGACGGCCGGCGGCGTGCTGGTCACGCACTTCGGCTGGCGCGCCGTGTTCTGGGTGGTGGTGCCGGTGAGCGTGGCCATCATGGTGCTGGCCGTGCGGGTGGTACCGGAATCGTCCGACGCCGCGCATCGCCGTTTCGATGCGCTGGCCCAGGTGTTGGGCGCCATCACGCTGGGCGGTCTGGCCTTTGCCGCCATCGAAGCGCATCACGCGCCCGTTGTGGCGGCGGCTGTGCTGGCCGTGGCGATCATCGCGCTGGCGTGGTTCATTCGCGTAGAGGCGCGCCATGGTGGCGAGGCGCTGGTGCCACTGGATCTCTTTCGCGTGCGGGAGTTTCGCGGCGCCATTGTCGCCACGGCGGGCATGACGTTCGGCATGTACGGCGCACTCTTTTTGCTGCCGCTCATGTGGCAAAGCACCGGGCGCTTCAACGTCATTGGTGCAGGCATTGCGCTGATGCCGATGGCGCTGGTCTTCATGGCGGTGTCGCCCATGTCGGGCACGGTGGCGCGCCGCCACGGCGTGCGGCTGGCCACGGCGGGCGGGGTGGGCATCATCGCGCTGGGGCTGCTCACGGTGGGCGCGTTTGCAGGTGTCGCATCGGTGGTGCCGGCAGCCATCGGGCTGGCGCTCACGGGGCTCGGCATGGGCTTTGCCACCGGCCCGCTGATGGGCGCGGCGGTAGGCGCCGTGGGGCCGGAGCGTTCCGGCACGGCATCGGCGCTCGTCAACGTGGCGCGCATGACCGGGGCGACGTTGGGCGTGGCAATTCTGGGGGCGGCGTATGCCGTGTGCGGCAGCGGCGCATCGGGGCTGCGCGTGGCCATGTTGTACGGTGGCGCGGTACAGCTCGCATGCGCCGCCGTGGCGTGGCGGCATGGCGCTGAGCGCCACTGAGCGCGCTGCAATGCCCTGCCGCTTTTACGCCGGATTGGAACAGGCAAGGCCATCTGACGCATCGCAAAAAAATACCCGGCGAGGGGATTGCCGGGCTAAGTGGGATGTGAATGCATAAGACAGAATCACCTTACAAGATTTTCTTTGATCAGATTGAAAACAAATTTAAAACACAACACGTTTTTGAGGATTTGCTCTAAAGAAACGGGCGCTTGAATGTCAACCGGTGTGCGGGTTTTTCCTGATGGCTGCGCCATTTGCGGGTTGATGGCAAACGATTTCCTCTTGAAAGAGGAATTTCAATGGCGGTGCCTTTCAAGTAAAAAAAGCTAAAAAACCCCCAATGAAAAAGACTTTATTGGATTGAAATGAATTGGAAAATTAATTCAATCAATTCCGTATTGAATTGTCGATCTGACCGGATATGTTGGACGCCAGGAGCCCATCGGCACGCACACCACTGCATGAGCAGGCATTTGCATTGATCGACATTGATCGAATTTCGGGGCGCGTCCGCCGGCAAGAATTCGGGGCTTTATGTGTCGGTTCAGCGCCGAGGGTTTCCGCTCGAAGCACTCGGACGGCCCCCTTCACGGCTACGACGGCAAGCTCGGCATGCGCTGGAACGGGTAAGCCGACCGCAACGCGGCAGCGCTGCACGGTGCAGAAACCCTGTACACGCTAGGGCTTATGCTGCGCCACAACAATCAACGGGGAACCATTGCGGCTCCCCGTTGTGCTTGGTGCCATGCGACGCCGTAACGGCTTACGCGTGTTGCTCACGCAATCGGCCGCTGTCTGTCATGACAGGAATTCGTGAAAACCCTAGGAAACCCGCGCCCACCTTAGCGATTGGTTATTTCACGCGAAAAGCCTACGCTTACTACGTAGTACTACGTGTGGCTGCTGCGTACAGGTGCGGATGGTTTTCCGGAGGGCGCGCGATCAGAGTGCGCCGGATAACAACAAAGGCGGAAAGCACTCCCTCAGACATCCGTCTGGCCACGCATCGGGCGTGGCACCTCACCTGTTCAAAACAACAATCCGAAGTCCCCGAACTAGGAGACAACCCATGAAGTTCTTGCTCGCACTGCCTTTCATCGGCCTGCTGTGGGTGCCGTTCTACAACCAGGAAATGCCGGCGCTCTTCGGCTTTCCGTTCTTCTACTGGTACCAGTTCCTCTGGGTGCCGATCACCTCGCTGCTGATCTGGATCGTCTTCAAGAACGGTCAGAGCAAAGGAGAAGAATGATGGGCGGACAAATCAACTGGACTGCGCTGGCAGTCTTCATCTTCTTCTTCGCGCTGGTCACGGTGATGGGTTTCATCGCCTCGCGCTGGCAGCGCGGCAACTCCGACAAGGGTGCCCACATTGAAGAATGGGGCCTGGGCGGCCGCAACTTCGGCACCTGGATCACGTGGTTCCTGGTGGGCGGCGATTTCTACACCGCCTACACCGTGATCGCCGTGCCGGCACTCGTGTATGCGGTGGGCGCGTATGGCTTCTTCGCGCTGCCGTACACGATCCTGGTGTACCCGATCGTCTTCCTGATCATGCCCAAGCTGTGGAAGGTGGCGCATGCCAATGGCCACGTCACGGCGGCTGATGCCGTGTACGGCCGCTACGGCTCGCGCTCGCTGGAGTTTGCGGTGGCGCTCACGGGCGTGGTGGCGACGATGCCCTACATCGCCCTGCAGCTCATCGGCATGGAAGTCGTGATCAAGGCGCTGGGTTTGACGGGCGAGCTGCCGCTGGCGGCCGCGTTCGTCATCCTGGCGCTGTACACGTACTCCGCCGGCCTGCGCGCCCCGGCGCTCATCGCCTTCGTCAAAGACATCATGATCTACATCGTGGTGCTGGTGGCGGTGGTGCTGGTGCCGGCCAAGCTGGGTGGCTACGGTGCGGTGTTTGCCACCGCGCATGATGCGTTTGCCTTGAAGGGCGGCGCCACGGGCCTCACGCTCAAGCCTGCGCAGTTCCTGCCGTTCGCCACGCTGGCAATTGGCTCGGCACTGGCGGCGTTCATGTATCCGCACACGCTCACGGGCATCTTTGCCGCGCGCAGTGCAGACACGATCCGCAAGAACGCCGTCTTCCTGCCCGCCTATACGGTGCTGCTGGGCCTGATCGCGCTGCTGGGTTTCATGGCCTATGCGGCAGGCATCAAGGTCACCAACAACAACGACGTCGTGCCCGCGCTGTTCAACGCGCTGTTCCCGAGCTGGTTCACGGGCTTTGCGTTCTCGGCCATCGCCATTGGTGCACTCGTGCCGGCGGCCGTCATGTCGATTGGGGCGGCCAACCTGTTCACGCGCAACTTCTGGAAGCCCTACGTGGCCCCGGACCTCACGCACGCCGGTGAGGAAAAGGTTGCCAAGGTGATCTCGCTCATCGTCAAGGCGGGCGCCCTGGTGTTCATCCTGTTCCTGCCGACCAAGTTCGCGCTGGACCTGCAGCTGCTGGGCGGCGTGTGGATCGTGCAGACGTTCCCGTCGGTCGTGTTCGGGTTGTTCAACATCTCGAACCGCTTCCGCGCACCGGCGCTGCTGGCCGGTTGGGCAGCGGGCATGATTGGCGGCAGCTGGCTGGCGTTCTCCGACGGCATCAAGCCCGTGCACACCTTTGTGATTGGCGGTGACAAGTACACCATCTACACGGGCCTGGCGGCACTGGCCTTCAACATCATCGTTGCGGTGGTGGTGCAGTTGCTGATGGGCAAGCGTGGGGAAGAAGCCGCTGCGCTGCGTCAGGCAGGCTGATCGACGCTGCGATTCGCAAAAGGAAGAGAAAGAGCCGGTACCTCAGGGTGCCGGCTTTTTTTCTTTAACGCTGGGCGACCGGCATGCCCGCAGCCGGAAGTTTCAAGCAGCCACCGAATAGGGAATCCGCACGGTGAACGTCGTGCCGTGTTCGGACGATTGCACATCGATCGTTCCGCGATGCGCCTGCACAATGCAGCGGCAGATGTACAGGCCAAGCCCGATGCCGGCTGCGCTCCCGCTGTGGTCGGGCTGTTTGGCGCGGGTGAGCGGATCGAACAGTGTTGGGAAAGCGGAGGGCGGTATGGGGTTGCCCTCGTTTGAAACGGCAACCGTCATCTGCCCCTCGCGTCCAGCGGCTTCGATGGCGACGCGCCCCGATCCGTAACGCACCGCGTTGGCCAATAGATTGACCAGCAACTGGCCGATCCGGCTCCCGTCCCAGGTGCCACGAAGTTCGCCCGCAAGGCGCAGATCGATCTGCGCATCGGGGTAAGACGCGCACACTTCGTCGATGGCATCGCTGCAAAGCCGCCCCATATCCTGGGGGCTGAAAGTCGTGGGCAGGAAATCGCCCAAGCGGGTGCGTGTAAAGACGAGCAGATCGTCGATCATCTGTTGCACGCGCATTGCACCGCGCTGTATGAATGCGACCGCGCGTACGCTGCGTGACGACAGCCCGTCGTCGTGCAGCAGCGTTTCTGCGGAGGCCAGGATCGCGCCGAGGGGGGAGCGCAGGTCATGCGCGAGCACGCCGGAAAACAGGTCGCGCGTGCGCTCCGTTCGCTGCGCGTGCTGTCGCACCGACTCTGCGAGCATCTGATCGATTGCTTCGTTGAATCGGATCATCTCCTGGAAGGCTGACGGGTCCGATTGCGCAAACTGCTGCCACCGGCGCAGCACGCTGGCGCGCAGTGCGCGGTATTCCGCCACCACATCGTTGATGTCGAAACCGTGCGAGAGGCGGTCGTCGGCATGCTCGTGGGCCGCTTCATTGAAGCCGGACTCCGAAGGCGCCCGGTCGCCCTGCGATTTGGCCCGCTGTTGCTCGGGCGTCTGCCGCTCGCGCATGTCTGCGGCAATCCGGACGAGAAGATCACGAATCGAATTACGCAACTGGGATTCGGAAAGACCGGCGCGGCCGCTGCTGACCGTGCGCGCGTATTCCGTCCAGTCGTCGACGATGCCGGGGAGGTTTGCCTGGATAAAGTCAGATAGCGTCATGGATTTCCTCGACGGTTGCGAAAGCCATGTTGAGACGGGAGGTTGGGCACAACGAGGCCATTGCCCACATGATGGAAAGGGTCGTTGCCCGTTTTACCGCTACAAGGTATGCAAACTGCGTTCCAGTCGCTAGCTGGGTGCGGAGATTCCTCTACAACTCGCACCCGCAGACCGTCGTGGGTGCACGAGCGGGCGGCCATGGGCACACCAGTTGCTGCTCTTGGCACGTACCCCCCTTGCGGCGCTCCACGCTTACCTGCCAACTGAATGAACGACGCCGCTTCTCCGCCCTCCGAATTCGGCCCTACATGGCTTCGGCTGTGGGCTGAATCGACCTCCGATTACGCCATCTTTGCGCTGTCGATACAGGGCATCGTTTCAACGTGGAATCCGGGCGGCGAATGCATGCACGGCTATCGGCCGGACGAGATTATTGGCCGGCCGTTCGCACTTCTGTATCCGCCGGAGGGCCGAGCCTCGGGTGCGCCCGAGGCCGCGCTGCATGCCGCCGCCAAGACAGGGCGGCATGTCGAGGAGGGATGGCGCATGCGCAAGGACGGCACGCCCTTCTGGGCGAACGTCGCCATGACGGCACTTCGCGACAGCAACAACGCGTTGATCGGGTTCGGTACCGTGATCAGCGATGTGAGCGACAAGAAGGCCGCTCACGACGCTGTGCTGAAGAGCGAACGCAACTTCCGCCTGCTCGTTCAGGGCGTGACGGACTACGCCATCTTCATGCTGTCGACCGACGGGCACATCACGAGCTGGAATGAGGGGGCACGGCGCATCAAGGGCTATACCGAGTCCGACATCATCGGTTCACATTTTTCGCGTTTCTATACGCCTGAGGATGTTGCGGCGGGCGTACCGTTCCGGGGCCTGGAGACCGCCCGGCGCGACGGGCGCTTCGAGGCCGAAGGCTGGCGCGTGCGGCGTGACGGAAGCCGCTTCTTTGCGCACGTCATCATCGATGCCATCTACGAAGAGGGTGAGTTGGTCGGGTTTGCGAAGATCACCCGCGACATCACGGAACGGCGGCGTGCCAGCGAGCAGCTCGAGCAAACGCAAAGGGCGCTGTTCCAGGCCCAGAAGATGGAAGCGCTGGGCAAGCTCACGGGTGGCGTTGCGCATGATTTCAACAACGTGCTGCAGGTGCTGCGGGGCAATCTCGAACTGCTCGAAAGTCGGCACGGCCGTGATGGCTGGAGCGCCGAGCGACTCAGTAACGCCATCGATGCCGTTGATCGCGGCGCCACGCTTGCCGCTCAGTTGCTTGCCTTCGGTCGCCAGCAACCGCTTGCTCCCGTCGTGATCAATCCAGCGCGGCAACTGCGCGCCATGGATGATCTGTTGCGGCGGGCGCTGGGCGAGGCGATCGAAATCGAATCGGTGGTCGCAGGCGGCCTCTGGAATATCGCGGTCGATCCGCATCACCTGGAAAACGTCATCCTGAATCTGGCGATCAACGCGCGGGATGCGATGCCCGAGGGCGGCAAGCTCACGCTCGAACTGTCCAACGCCACGCTCGACGACGAATATGTGATGCCAGTTCCCGATGTGTCGGCTGGGCAGTACGTTATGCTCGCCGTCACGGATACCGGCACGGGCATGAGCCCCCAAGTGTTGGAGCAGGCATTCGACCCGTTCTTCAGCACCAAGCCCGAGGGAGAAGGCACGGGGCTGGGGCTCAGCATGGCCTACGGTTTCGTCAAGCAGAGCGGCGGTCATATTCGGCTCTACAGCGAAGTTGAGGAGGGCACGACCGTGCGGGTCTATCTGCCCCGCTCCACCGGCACGGCGGTCGAGCCCTCACGCCTCAAGGCCAGCGGGCTCAAGCACGGCAACGAGACGATCCTCGTCGTGGAAGACGACGCAAAAGTTCGCGAAACCGTAGTCGATCTGTTGGGCGGACTCGGCTATGCCGTGCTCAAGGCCAACAACGCAGAGCAGGCATTGGCCGTGGTCGAGAGTGGCGTGCACATCGACATGCTCTTTACCGACGTGGTCATGCCAGGGGCACTGCGCAGTCCGGAGATGGTGCGCAGGGCGGTTCAGACGCTTCCCGCGCTGAAGGTGCTGTACACGTCCGGCTACACGCAGAACGCTATCGTGCATGGCGGCCGGCTCGATCCCGGTGTCGAGTTACTGAGCAAGCCTTACAGCCGCCAGCAGCTTGCATTCAAGATTCGCCAGGTGCTGGGGGGCGACGCGGTGGAAGCGATCGGACCCGACGCAGAAGAGACGCGGCTCGATCTCAACACGGGCCCTGTTTGGGAGCCGGCGCGCTTGCGCATCCTCGTGGTGGAGGACGACGCTTCCTTGCGTGGCGCGGTATGCGAGCTGTTGATGCTTATCGGGATCACGCCGCAGCAGGCGGCCAGCGGCGCGCAGGCGCTCGCAGCCCTGCGTGCAGGCTCCGTCGACGTTCTGTTTACGGACATCGTCATGCCTGACATGTCCGGCATTGAACTCGCGCAGCGGGCGTCTGAATTGGATCCGGCGCTACGGGTGGTCTTCGCTTCTGGAAACCCCATCCCAGACCACGACAGCTTTGCGTTCAAGTGGACGGCGCTTCGCAAGCCGTACACGCTCGATCAATTGCAGCACGCACTGCAATCGATGATGGCGCTTGAGCGGATGACCACCGACACGTAGCCGAGCGTTGAGGTTTGAGCGCGGCGTTTGGGTTTCAAAGGCTCGTGTTCCACAGTGGAAGGTTCACGCACGGTACCCAAACAGTGGAGCGCCGCTGTTTTCGCTCGAAATTTTCGACCTCTGAGAGTCGTGCTCCAGGGCCGGGCTGTCGAGCACCAGCCTCCGCCCGTGGCCATCGACTGTTTGAGACTGGAACGCGACACTCGGAGGACGAAAATTTGAAGCTCAAAGAGTCGAGCGCCAGGGGTAGGCTGTGGAGCGCGACTGTCTGGAAGCGATGCTCGACGCTCGCACTGTCGAACACGAGTGTTTGGGTGTCGGGTGCGAGGCTTTGAGGCTGGGGGTTGAGTGTCGGGGAGTCGAGCTTGAGGCTCCAGGAGTGAGCTCCATGCCAATTGCCCCGTAGCCCGGCGCACCCCGCCCACCGATCGCGCCAAAGCGCGTCATCGGCGGCGGGTGCGCTTCCATCATTTCAGCGCGCTTGAGCCCGCCCCGCGCGGAGCTGTGCCGCAACCACGGCCACGCGCGCGCCATAGCGGCGTGCCGTCTCAAGATCGCCCGCCGACATTTCTTCGGGCGAGGCATCGGCCGGCGTCTGTGCCATCGGCGCGATGTACGATCCCATGCGGTTCAGGTCGTCGCGCTTCGATGCCTTTACGTTCGCAGGCTTGATATCCATGCTCACCCAGATGCCGCCATGCTGCCCCGTGAGCAGGACAAAGTATTCGAGCGTGTTGAGCTTGTCGCCATTGATGCTCGCGCTGTTGGTAAAACCGCCGAAGACCTTGTTTTGCCATGCGCCTTCGAACCACGGCTTTGACGATGCATCTGCAAATTTCTTGAACTGCCAGCTGGGGCCACCCATGTAGGTTGGCGAGCCGAACAGGATGGCGTCCGCTGCGGCGAGCGTGGCCCAGGCGTTTTCGGGGATATTGCCTTCGGCGTCGATTGCGACGAGCACCGCGCTGGCGCCTTGCGCAACGGCGCTTGCCATGCGTGCGGTATGCCCGTAGCCGGAGTGATAGACGACGGCCGTTTTTGCCGTGTTGGTGGTTTCAGTCATGGTGGCTTCCTATCGTGAACGTGGTCCGCTGTGGACGACATGGGAAGCCACTTTAGCGAGCGGCGACTGCGTTATAAATGACGCCAAATTGAACGTTCTGTTCTTCCACGGGTGAACAATGCAAAACCTCGACGCGCTGTTGATCTTTGCGCGTGTGGCCGAAATGATGAGCTTCACGCGTGCGGCCGAAAGCCTCGGCATCCAGAAGGGACGTGTCTCGACGGTGATCCGCACGCTTGAGCGGGATGTGGGCGTCGCGCTCCTGCATCGGACCACGCGGAGTGTGCAGCTGACCGAAGACGGCCGCGAATTCTATGCACGCGCGCGGGATTTGCTGGCAGAAGCCCAGGAACTGCAGTCGATGTTCCTGGGCAACGGCGGGCCGTTGCGCGGCCGGCTGCGCGTCGACATGCCCACCGAGTTGGCGCGCAGTGTCGTGGTCCCTGCGCTGCCGCAACTGATGGCTGCGCACCCGGAGCTGCAACTGGAACTCTCCAGTACGGACCGCCGCGTCGATCTGGTTCAGGAAGGGTTCGACTGTGTGATCCGTCTCGGTCCGATCTCGGATGAAACACTGATTGCCCGGCCGCTTGGCAGGCTGCGCATGATCAATGCGGCAAGCCCGTCTTACCTGGCTCGGTATGGCGTCCCGCATACGCTCGAAGACCTGCGCAGCCAGGGGCATCAGATGGTGCATTACACGCTCACGCTCGGCGCCCGGCATGCCGGATGGGAATACCCCGACGGCGACGGTTATGCGTGGCTGCCGCTGCCAAGTGCCATGCAGGTCAACAGCGTGCAGACCTATCACGCCGCCGGGCTCGCGGGCATTGGGCTGATTCAGGCGGGATATTCTGCGCTCGCGCCGCATATCGAAAGCGGCGCGCTTGTGGAAGTGCTCCCTGACCTGCGCCCCGAACCCCTGGTCGCGTCGCTCGTCGTGGCCCATCGGCGCAACCTGTCGCCGCGCGTTCGGGCTTTTATGGCGTGGATCGAAGGGGTGTTGAAGCCTTATCTTGATTAAGTGTTTGCGGGCCCTCTGTCCTGCCACCCCGCTTTGCCAAGAGGTGTCTCTCTTCGCAAAGCGCGGCTCCGACGGACGTTTCCTCCGAATTGAGGAGACGACGCTCGCGCTTGAGCCCTGAGCTGTGGCGACTAGCTCAACATCGAATCGTCATCCGAATAATCACTACCGCCCAGATCGCTGTCATCAATCAGGCCAAGGCTGTCGTCACGCGAGGCCGTGTTGGTATTGCCGCTGTTGCCGTTGCTATCGCTGTCGTAGTAGTTGTTGATGACCGTTTCGGTGGTGCCGCCCATTACCGGCTGCTGGCCGAAGAAGCCGCCACCGCCGCTGTTGTGGTGGAACATGTTCTCGATGCCCTGGAACAGGAGCGCGCCGCCGGCCACGCCGGCTGCCGTGGTCGCGACGCTGCCGAGCGTGCTGCCCAGGCCGCCGCTAAAGAAGCCCGAGCGCGCGGGTTGCGCCGGGGCCGGCTGCGCCTGCGGCGGCATCTGCATGGGGGCGGCCTGCTGCGGGGCGTAGGCTGGGTTGGGCGCGGGGCTGTTGGCGTGGCTGCCCCAGTTGTTGGCGGAGTCCATGAACGATGTGCCGCGGCCCGCCTGTGCCGCTTGCAACTGGTTTTGCAGCGCGGCGATTTGCGCTTGCGCCGATGCCAGCGCCTGGTCAAGCAGCATGACGCGCTGCACGAGCAGATAGGCCGCGTCTGGCTGGCGCGCCACGGCATCGAGGATGCGGGCTTCGGCCTGCGGGTCCTTGGCTGCGGCGCGGGCTTGCGTCAGTTGGGCCAGGAAGTTCTCCAGCGCTTGCTGTTCTTGCGGTGACATGGTGTGGGTTCCTGTCTGGGTGGGAGCGACGTGACCAAGTTAGGCTTCAAGTCTTAAACGAAAATTAAAGTCCCGCAGCTTCTTGTGTAACGGCCTGTAACCCTAGGCCCCTAGGCCCCTAGGCCCCTAGGCGGCCGGGCGGTATTGGCTCGGGTTGGTGCCCGACACCTTGCGCATCAGGCGCCGCAGCGCGGTGGCGTCTTCGTAGCCCACGGCCGCGGCCACGCTGTCGATGGTCATGCGGCTGGATTCGATCAGCATGCGGGCGCGGTTCAGGCGCACGCTCTGCACCAGGGCCAGGGTGCTTCTGCCGGTGGCCTCGCGCACGTGCCGAGACAGCGTGCGTTGCGACATGGCCAGTTCGTCGGCCAGCGTCTGCACGCTGGGCGGGTCGGGCAGGGCGGCTTCAATGCGCGCCACCAGCCGGGCTATCAGCGCGTTGCCGTTGGCCAGCATGGCGGGCACCACAAAAGGCGCCTGCGCGTGGCGGCCGTCGATCAGCAGCACGCGCCCCACGGCATCGGCCAGCGCCACACCAAAGCGCGTGCGCAGCAGGTGCAGCATCAGGTCGGTCTGCGCAAAGGCAGCACCGGCGGTGGCGACCGGGCCGTCGGCGCACACCATGCGGTTTGCGTCGACGGTGCATGCGGGTTCCCACCGCCGCAATGTTGCGGCCAGCCACCAAGACGTGGTGACGCAGCGCCCGGGCAGCAACCCTGCCGCCTGCAACAGAAACACCGCCGAGCACGATGCTGCCACCTGCCCGCCCGCCGCCACTTGGGCGGCCAGGGCGCGCGCTGCCCGCTGGGCATCGTCTTGCGCCAGACGCTTGGCAATCACTTCCGCATGGTCCAGGCCCAGGCCGGGCACGATCCAGGTGCTGCCATCCGGGCGCGGGCGTTTTGGCAGCGTGGTGGCCTCCACCTGCATGCCGTTGCTCAGCCGCACACTGGGCGCGTCGGCGGACAGCACGCGCCACGTCGGGCGTGCGGCTTTGATGCGCGGGGCCAGTGTCGACGCGGCCTGCAGGATGTCCAGCGTGGCCGCCACGCTGGTGGCATATGCGCCCGAGAGTACGAGGATGGTGAAATCCGCCATGACCGAAGTTGCCCGAAAGATGTCGAAATCGACACTGCCAGTCTAGCGGTTGCAAGGGTTCAATGCAGGCATGTCAACAACGCCGACGATTGCCCACATGCCAAACATACTCGTCAAGATTCCCGCAAACACCTTTGACGGCGACGCACGCGCGGCGCTCGCACGCCGCATCACCGAGGCGGCCGCGCAGGCCGAGCAGATTCCCGATGATCCGCGCCGGCGCGCGACAACCTGGGTGGTGATGGAAGACGTGCCGGCCGCCTCCTGGTGGTGCGGCGGGGTGGACGTGGCAAGGCAGATGGTGCCGTGTCTGGTCGTCGCCCATGTACCTGCGGGTGTGCTGGATGCCGATGCGCGGGCGCGCTTCGTTCAGCAGATGCACGAGGCCTTCTCGCAGGCGTTGCCGGCGGCCGATGCCCGGCGCGTGGTGACCTCCGTGATGCTGCATGACGTGGCCGACGGTACGTGGGGCGTGAACGGCGCGCTGTGGACGCTGCCCGATTTCGCCAGGGCGGCGGGTTATGCGCACCTGCAGCACCTCGTCGCTTGAGCCAAGCCATTCCAACGGAGCCCATGCATGACAAGCCAGCCCCCGCAGCAGGATGATCGCCTGGAAGACTTCACGCGCCGCCAGATCACGCTGGATGGCATCACCAAAACCGTGTACGTGGCCGGCGCGGGCCCGGGCGTGATCGTCATGGCCGAGATGCCGGGCATCAGCCCGCACGTGGCGCGGTTTGCGCGCTGGGTGCGCGATGCGGGGCTGACGGTCTACATGCCGTCGTTGTTCGGGCGTGATGGCGCGGTGCCCGAGGCGGATGCGGGCGCGGAGGTCTTCCGCCATGCGTGCGTGAGCGCGGAGTTCCGCGCGTTTGCGGCCAACCAGTCGAGCCCGGTCACGCAATGGCTGCGCGCGCTGGCGCGGCTGGCCCATGCGGAGTGCGGCGGCCCGGGCGTGGGCGCCATCGGCATGTGCTTCACGGGCAATTTTGCGCTGACGATGATGTTGGAGCCGGCCATGCTGGCGCCTGTGCTGTGCCAGCCATCTTTGCCGTTGAACGAGCCGGGCGGGATCGAGATTGCGCAGGAGGACGTCGCTGCCGTACGCCAACGGCTGGAGCGGGAAGACCTGACCGTGTTGGCCTACCGGTTCGAGGGCGACCGCTTTTGCCGCGCCCAGCGTTTTGCCGCGTACGCGGATGCGCTGGGCAGCCGCTTTGTGGCGCGCGTGCTGCCCGACAGCGCCGCGCACCCGAGCCCGCCGTCGTTCTTCGCCCAGCATGTGCCTTGTCCGCATAGCGTGGTGACCGCCCACCTGATCGACGCAGCCGGGGAGCCCACGCTCGCCGCCCGCGACGAGATCCTCGCGTTCTTCCGCCACCGCCTGAGCTGAGTGGGGACTCACATGCGGGTGTGAACTTGGCGCCGCCCGGTTCGGTGTAAACCCCGGGGCGCCGGCTGAGTAAATTGCTTTACAACTAAACTATTCATGACTAATGTAATACCGCATCGAACGCGGAGCCGTTGTCATGAAGATTGTCTGTATTGGTGGTGGGCCGGCTGGCCTGTACTTTGCCCTGCTGATGAAGTTGCAGGACCCGTCGCACGACATCACCGTGGTGGAGCGCAACCGCCCGTATGACACCTTCGGCTGGGGCGTGGTGTTCTCCGACCAGACGCTGGGCAACCTGCAGCGCGCCGACGCCAAGAGCGCCGCGCAGATCCTCGACGCCTTCAACCACTGGGACGACATTGAAGTCCACATCCGCGGCCAGGTGGTGCGCTCGGGCGGCCACGGCTTCTGCGGCATCGGGCGCAAGCGCCTGCTGAACATCCTGCAGGCGCGCTGCGAGGAAGAGGGCGTCAAGCTCGTCTTCGAAACCGACGTGCAGGACAAGGATTTGGAAAACGATGGCACCTATGCCGATGCGGATCTCATCATTGCCAGCG
This sequence comes from Ralstonia pickettii, assembly GCF_000607165.1. GTDB lineage: Bacteria > Pseudomonadota > Gammaproteobacteria > Burkholderiales > Burkholderiaceae > Ralstonia > Ralstonia holmesii. Next base: position 229,000 of record NZ_JFZG01000024.1, read on the forward strand.
ACGGCCTGAACAGCCGCATTCGCACCAAGTACGCAGCGACGTATCAACCCGATATCGACACGCGCCGCTGCCGCTTTGTCTGGCTGGGCACGCACAAGCTGTTCGACGCCTTCACCTTTGCGTTTGAAGAAACCGAGCACGGCTGGTTCCAGGCGCATGCGTACCGCTTTGACGACGAGACTTCCACCTTCATTGTCGAGGCGCCCGAAGAGGTATGGCGCGCCGCCGGGCTGGAGACCATGGAGAAGGAAGACGCCATCGCCTATTGCGAGCGCCTCTTCGCCAAGTATCTCGACGGCAACAAGCTGATTTCCAACGCCACGCACCTGCGGGGCTCGGCGCAGTGGATTCGGTTTCCGCGTGTGGTTTGCCGGCACTGGGTGCATACCAATGCGCACAACACGCCGGTGGTGCTGATGGGTGACGCCGCCCACACGGCGCATTTCTCGATCGGCTCCGGGACCAAGCTGGCGCTGGAAGACTCGATTGAACTGGCGCGTAGCATCGGCCAGCACCCTGGCGATTTGCGTGCCGCGCTTGAGCACTACGAGGCGGTGCGCAGCGTGGAAGTGCTGCGCATCCAGAACGCGGCGCGCAACTCGACCGAGTGGTTTGAAAACGTAGACCGCTACGCCAACCTGCCGACCGAGCAATTTGCGTATTCGTTGCTCACGCGCAGCCAGCGCATCAGCCACGAAAACCTGCGCCAGCGCGACAAGCGCTATCTCGAATCGTTTGAAGATTGGATTGCCGAGCAGGCCGGCGCACCGCGCGGCCCGCAGCACGGCCCGGTGCCGCCGATGTTCACGCCGTTCACGGTGCGTGGCGTCACGCTCAAGAACCGCGTGGTGGTGTCGCCCATGGCGCAGTACTCGTGCGAAGACGGCCAACCGGCGGACTACCACCTTGTGCACCTGGGCGCCCGCGCCATGGGCGGTGCGGGCTTGGTGATGGCCGAAATGACCTGCGTATCGCCCGATGCGCGCATCACCCCGGGCTGCCCGGGTTTGTGGAACACCGAACACCGCGATGGCTGGGCGCGCATCGTGCAGTTCGTGCATGCCAACAGCGATGCGAAGCTCGGCATCCAGCTCGGCCACGCGGGTGCCAAGGGCTCGACGCGCGTGGCGTGGGAGGGCATCGATCTGCCGCTGGAAAACGGGCAGAACTGGCCGCTGATCTCCGCATCGCCACAGCAGTATCTGGATGGCGTGAGCCAGTGGTCGCACGCCATGACGCGTGACGACATGGACCGCGTGCGTGACGACTTTATCCATTCGGCGCGGCTGGCGGCAGACGCCGGGTTCGACTGGCTGGAGCTGCACTGCGCGCACGGCTATCTGCTGTCGTCGTTCATCTCGCCGCTAACGAACCAGCGCAACGACGAATATGGCGGCTCGCTGGAAAACCGGCTGCGTTTTCCGCTGGAAGTGTTTCACGCGGTGCGTGAGGTGTGGCCGAGCAACAAGCCGATGTCGGTGCGCATTTCCGCGCACGACTGGGTGGAAGGCGGTATCACGCCGGACGATGCGGTGGAGATCGCGCGCATCTTCAAGGCCGCAGGCGCGGACATGATCGATTGCTCGTCGGGCCAGGTCAGCAAGAAAGAACAGCCGGTGTACGGCCGCATGTTCCAGACGCCCTTTGCCGACCGCGTGCGCAATGAGGCGGGCATCGCCACCATTGCCGTGGGCGCCATCTCCGAGGCGGACCACGTCAACAGCATCATCGCTGCCGGCCGTGCCGACCTGTGCGCTGTGGCGCGTCCGCACCTGGCCAACCCGGCCTGGACGCTGAACGAAGCCGCCCGCATTGGCTATCTCGACATGCCGTGGCCCAAGCAGTACCGCGCGGGCAAGCTGCAGTTGGAGCGCAACCTGGAGCGCGAGCGTGCAATGGCGGCGCAGGCGGCAGGGCTGTCGCCGCTGGAGCAGGCCAACCGCATGCAGGGGGTCTGAGATGACGATGCCTGCGATGCTCGCTGGACACCACGCCGTCGTTACCGGCGCAGGGCGCGGGATTGGCGCTGCGATTGCCAAGCAACTCGCAGCGCACGGCGCCACGCTCACGCTGATGGGCCGTAACCCCGACGTGCTGGAAGCCACCGCCAGGACGTTGCCTGACAGCGCCCGCGCACAGGTGGTGACGTGCGACGTGAGCGATGAAGCGAGTGTGTCAGCGGCATTCGAATCCGCGCGCGCAGGGCTTGGTGCCATTTCCATCCTCGTCAACAACGCGGGGCAGGCGGAGAGCGCACCGTTTGCGAAGACCACGCTTGCTCAATGGCAACGCATGCTGGCCGTCAACCTGACGGGCACGTTCCTGTGCACGCAGGCGGCGCTGGCAGATGTGCAGGCGTCGGGCCGTGGTCGCATCGTCAACATTGCCAGCACGGCGGGGCAACGCGGTTATGCGTATGTCTCGGCGTATGTGGCTGCCAAGCATGGCGTGATCGGCCTCACGCGCTCGCTCGCGCTGGAACTGGCGGCGCGCGGTGTCACCGTCAACGCAGTGTGCCCCGGCTATACGGAAACCGACATCGTGCGCGAGAGCATCGACCGCATCGTCGCCCGCACCGGACGCAGCGCAGACCAAGCGCTGGCCGAGCTGGTGAAGGGCAACCCGCAAGGCCGGCTGATCACGCCCGACGAAGTGGCGAACGCCGTGGCGTGGCTGTGCTCCGATGGCGCGTCTTCCATCACGGGGCAGGCGATCTCGGTGTCTGGCGGGGAGGTGATGTGAGCAAGCCGCGCAAGACCGCTTTGGCCGCAGTACGTCCATCCAGTACCTCCGGCTACCACGCCGTGGCGCAAGCGCTGGGCGATGAACGCATCGGCCTGGAGGCCCGCGCGCATGTCGACGACCACATGGACGTGAAGATCTGGCTGCGCCTGCTGGCCTGCAGCACGCAGATCGAGCAGCAGATCCGCCAGCGTCTGCGCACGCGCTTCAACACCACGCTGCCGCGCTTCGACTATCTGGCGCAACTCGACCGGCATCCGGACGGCCTGCGCATGAACGTGCTGTCGCGCTACCTGATGGTGACGGGCGGCAACGTCACCGGCCTGACCGACCAGTTGGAGAAGGAAGGGCTTGTCAAACGCGAGGCGGATCCGGATGATCGCCGGTCCTTTCGCGTGCTGCTGACCGACGCCGGCCGCCGCCACTTTGCCGAAATGGCTGCCGAGCATGAACGCTGGCTGATCGAGATGTTCGATGGCCTTGGCGTTGCCAACAAAGACGCGCTGTATGCGCAGCTCGGCCACCTGCGCGTGCACCTTGCACAGCGTGAGGCCGAGCTGGACGCCCGCGACGATCAACCCCAAACGAACCCGACCAAACCATGACCGACCGCATTGACCCGGCCCTGCTGGCCGGCAACCGCCGCCCGCTGGCGGGTTATCAAGCCAAGCATTTCCTGTGGAGCGTGGAAGGCGGCGTTGCCACCATCACGCTCAACCGGCCCGAACGCAAGAACCCGCTCACGTTCGATTCGTATGCCGAGCTGCGCGACCTGTTCCATCAGCTCAAGTGGGCGGATGACGTCAAGGCCATCGTGCTGGCAGGCGCGGGCGACAACTTCTGCTCCGGCGGCGACGTGCACGAGATCATCGGCCCGCTGGTGCAACTGAAGGCGCCCGAGCTGCTGATGTTCACGCGCATGACGGGCGAGCTGGTGAAGGCGATGCGTGCGTGCCCGCAGCCCATCGTCGCCGCTGTGGACGGCGTATGCGCCGGCGCAGGCGCCATCCTGGCGATGTCTTCCGACCTGCGCCTGGGCACCGCGCGCAGCAAGACGGCGTTCCTCTTCAACCGCGTCGGCCTGGCCGGCTGCGACATGGGCGCCTGCGCGATCCTGCCGCGCATCATCGGCCAGGGCCGCGCGAGCGAGTTGCTCTATACCGGCCGCTCGATGAGCGGCGAAGAGGGCGAGCGCTGGGGCTTCTTCAACCGTCTGTGCGAACCGGCCGAGGTGCGGAGCCAAGCGCAAGCCTTGGCCGCCGACCTGGCCGCCGGCCCGACCTTTGCCAACGGCATCACCAAGACGATGCTGCATCAGGAATGGACGATGACGATCGAGCAGGCGATCGAGGCCGAAGCCCAGGCACAGGCCATCTGCATGTTGACCGAAGACTTCTCGCGCGCCTACCACGCGTTCGTCGCCAAGCAGAAACCGGTATTCGAGGGCAACTGAGATGAGCGACAAGGACTATTTGCTATGGCCCTTCTTTGACGACAAGCACTGCCAGCTTGAAGCCGAGCTGGACGCCTGGGCCACGAAGCACATCCCGCATGACCACGGCGCCGATGTGGATGCCGAATGCCGCGCGCTGGTCAAATCGCTCGGGCAAGCCGGCTGGCTGCGCCACGCCGTGGGCGGCACGGCGCACGGCGGTGCGGGTGAGACTATCGACACGCGCGCCATTTGCCTGATCCGCGAGACGCTGGCGCGCCATTCCGGCCTGGCCGACTTTGCTTTTGCGATGCAGGGGCTGGGCTCGGGCGCCATCTCGTTGCACGGCACGCCCGAGCAGCGCGAGCGCTATCTGACGAAGGTGGCGCGTGGTGAGGCGATCTCTGCATTTGCGCTGTCCGAACCTGATGCCGGCTCCGATGTTGCGGCCATGGCTTGCGCCGCGCGTGAAGACGGCACGGATTACGTGCTCGACGGCGAGAAGACGTGGATTTCCAATGGCGGCATCGCCGACTTCTACGTCGTGTTTGCCCGCACCGGCGAGGCGCCGGGCTCGCGCGGCATCAGTGCGTTCATCGTCGAGGCTGGTACGCCAGGCTTTGAGATTGCAGAGCGCATCAACGTGATTGCACCGCACCCGCTCGCGCGCCTGCGCTTTACCAATTGCCGCGTTCCGGCCAGCCAGCGCGTGGGCGCGGCAGGCGAGGGCTTCAAGGTGGCGATGCGCACGCTGGATGTGTTCCGCACGTCGGTGGCAGCGGCCGCGCTGGGCTTTGCGCGCCGTGCGTTGGACGAAGCGCTCGCGCGCGCCACCACCCGCAAGATGTTCAGCGGCGTGCTGGCCGATTTCCAACTGACGCAGGCCAAGCTCGCGCAGATGGCGACCGCCATCGACAGCGCTGCGCTGCTGACGTACCGCGCCGCATGGCAGCGCGACCAGGGCCGCAACGTGACGCGCGAGGCCGCCATGGCCAAGTTGACCGCCACCGAGAACGCGCAGCAGGTGATCGACGCCGCCGTGCAGATGTGGGGTGGCCTGGGTGTGGTGAGCGAGCAGCCGGTGGAGCGCCTGTATCGCGAGATCCGCTCGCTGCGCATCTATGAAGGGGCGACCGAGGTGCAGCAACTCATCATCGCGCGCGAATTGCTGCGCGCGGCGGCGCCCCCCAAGCCCTGAACACGCCCACGTCCACGACAGAGACGGAGAGTTCTCCATGCCCAGCGCCCATATCGACACCTTCGCCCGCGACCGGCTGCCGCCGGCGGAGCTGCAACCGGTGTACCGCTTCGACCTGCCGGCGCTGCAGTTTCCGCCGCAGCTTAACTGTGCAACCGAACTGCTCGACCGCCGTGTTGCTGCAGGCGAGGGCGGCCGCCTCTGCATCCAGGCGCCCGGCATCCGCTGGACGTATGCCGACCTGCAGGCGCACGCCAACCGCATCGCCAACGTGCTGGTCAACGAGATGGGCGTGGTGCCGGGCAACCGCGTGCTGCTGCGCTCGCCCAACAGCCCGATGCTGGCCGCCTGCTGGTTTGCCGTGATGAAAGTGGGCGCCATTGCCGTGACGACCATGCCGCTGCTGCGCGCCAAAGAGCTGGGGCAGATTCTGGGCAAGGCTGAGATCGGCTTCGCACTGTGCGATGCGCGGCTCGTCGACGAGCTACGCGATGCCGTAGCGCAAGCCGCCAAGCCCGTGCAGACGCTGTGTTTTCACGATGACACGCCGGAAGGGCTGGAGGCCGCCATGGCGCGCCAGCCAGCCACCTTCACCAACGTCGACACGGCTGCAGATGACACATGCCTGCTCGCCTTCACGTCGGGCACGACGGGCGTGCCGAAAGCGACAATGCATTTTCATCGCGACATCCTCGCCATTTGCGCGTGCTGGCCGCCGCATGTGCTGCAGCCGCGCGCGGACGACATCTTCATCGGCAGCCCGCCGATGGCGTTTACGTTCGGGCTCGGCGGCCTGCTGCTGTTTCCGATGAGCGTGGGTGCATCGACGGTGCTGCTGGAGAAGGCATCGCCGAACGATCTGGTCGATGGCATCCGCGCGTTTGGCGCGACGGTGCTGTTCACGGCCCCGACCACGTACCGCAACATCGCGGCGCGCGGAGACGAGCTGCGTGCCACGCCGCTGCGCCGCTGTGTATCAGCGGGCGAGGCGCTGCCGGTTGCCACACGCACGCTGTGGAAGAACGCCACCGGCATCGAGCTGATCGACGGCATTGGCGCGACCGAGATGCTGCATATCTTCATCTCCGCCGCTGACGCCGACGTGCGCCCCGGCGCTACCGGCAAGGCCGTCCTCGGCTATGTCGCGCAGGTTGTGGACGACGCCGGTAACCCCGTGCCCCCGGGCACGGTGGGCCGCCTGGCAGTCCAGGGCCCGACCGGTTGCCGCTACCTGGCCGATGACCGCCAGCGCGCCTACGTGCGCAACGGCTGGAACCTCACGGGGGATGCCTACGTGATGGACGAGGAAGGCTACTTCCACTACCACTCGCGCACCGACGACATGATCATCTCGTCGGGCTACAACATTGCCGCGCCCGAGGTGGAAGACGCGCTGATGCAGCACCCCGCGGTGGCCGAGTGCGGCGTGATCGGCGAGCCCGATGACGAGCGCGGGCAGATCGTCAAGGCCTTCGTTGTATTGCACCCAGGCCACACGGCGGGGCCGGAGATGGTCAAGACGCTGCAGGATTTCGTGAAGCAGACCGTGGCGCCGTACAAGTACCCGCGCGCCATCGAGTTTCGTACGAGCCTGCCGCGCAGTGAAGTCGGCAAGCTGCTGCGCTACCGCCTGCGGGAGCACGACAAATCATGAGCGGCTACCACTTCGAACGTGCCGCGCGTATCCGCTTTGCGCATTGCGACCCAGCCGGCATCGTCTATTTTCCGCAGTACCTCGTGCTGTTCAACGGGCTGGTCGAAGACTGGTTTACCGACGGACTGGGCATCTCGTATGCGCAGATGCTGGGGCCGCGCCGCATCGGCCTGCCCATCGTCAAGCTGCATTGCGAGTTCAGCGCCATCAGCCGCATGGGCGACGACGTGCAGTTCAAGTTGAAGCTGGAGCGGCTGGGCAATGCGTCGCTCACGTTAGGCCTGGATTGCTGGGCGGGTGACGAACAGCGCGTGCGCTCACAGCAGGTGCTGGTGTTTACCGATCTCAATACGCATCGCGCGATGCCGATGCCGCCCGATGTGCGGCAGGCGATCGAGGCGAGCGTTCAACAGTCGCAATCGAACTAGAAGGAATCGCATCATGGAAGTACTCCTCCCCCCTAACTGGCCGCGCCCCAAGGGCTATGCCAATGGTGTGTCCGCGCGCGGGCGCATGGTGTTCGTGGCCGGCATGATCGGCTGGGACGCGCAGGGCGTGTTCCATACGGACGACCTGGCCGGGCAGGTCCGCCAGGCATTGCAGAACATCGTCGAGGTACTTGCCGCCGGTGATGCCAAGCCCGAGCACATCGTGCGCATGACGTGGTACGTGACCGACAAGAAGGCGTACGTGGCGGCCTACCCCGAGATCGGCAAGGCGTTCCGAGAACTGATCGGCAGCTTCAGCATTGCGATGACGGCGGTGGAGGTGGTGGCGCTGGTGGAGGATCGGGCCAAGGTAGAGATTGAGGTGACGGCGGTGGTGCCGGATTAGTCGTTTTTGGCACCACTGACGGCACACAAAAAAGTCCGCACTCGGCCGTGAGCCGATCTTATCTGTGAGCCAGCTGAGGGCGCCGCTCAACAGTTGAGAAGGCTTGCCAGCTCGATCAGATCCTTGGCATGAAAGGTGTTATCCGGGTGCGCGGAGACATCCTTTTGCCGAGATGGTCCATATTCCATCGGCCTTTCGATATAGGCGGTCCTTAGCCCTGCCGCTCTGGCATGAGCCAGGTCATCTTGGTGGGCTGCCACGAGCATGACTTCGTCTGGAGTCACATCGAAGACTTGAGCGACACCTAGGTATGTCGCTGGATCGGGCTTGTACTTGCGAAAAACTTCCGCCGATAGGATGCAATCCCAAGGCAGTGCAGCGCGTTTAGCCATATTGGTAAGCAATCCAATATTGCCGTTCGATAACGTGCAGATGGTGTACCGCGACTTCAGTCTCGTCAGACCTGCCACCGCATCCGGCCACGCATCCAAACGATGCCAAGCCTTGTTCAAATAGCGCTTCTGACCTTCGTTCAGATGCGTCACATGAAACGTATCCAGAAGGTCATCGAGAATCATTCTGTGAAGATCGTCGATCGACGTCCAGTCGAGCTGGCCAGACATTACCTTCTGCATAGCCGGCATGTATCCGGCGCGCCAGGCTAGCGCAAACTTGTCCGGGTCCACGCCGAGGTTCATCGAGCGGACTTCGCGCATAACGCCTTGGTGCCAGTCAACGACTGTCCCAAACACGTCAAAAGCGAGGATTTTGATGTGATCGGCCATGGCGCGGTTCATAACGTTGCTCACCTCGTGACTATGTGCGACGAACTCTCGCGAAGTTCGCGTTGGAAGATTCGATCTAGTCCACAGACGCAGACGATAGCTCTTGGCCCGGAGGGGTGCTCGGAGGCAAGTGGTTCACGACCAGCTCGTGGATTGCGGTTAGCACCCCAAGGTCGAGTTCCTTTGCGTCAACCGCTCCGAAATGCTTGACCCAGCTTTTGAACAGGTCCGCTTGCTCCTCAGAATACGTTGCATCGCAATCTTTTTCTACCAGGTTGGACAAGGTTCTCTCCTCTCATCAGTCTTTGCAAAAGATATAGCTTGCGCCATCTCTGTGTGGCCGGGCTTCAATTGCCGTTATGGCTGTTTTGCGGGCTTCAGGTATTCAGTGAGTCCCTGAAACCACATCACCTCGAGAAAATCTCCACTGATATCGAGATCTTGCCGGTGTAGCGCCGTCAGAAATGCATCTTTAGAATCCTTTGCGGAGAGAATTGCAAAGCCTTTGGCGGCGTCTCTGAATGTCATCGTGAACTTCGGGCTGTTGGTTAAGCCTGAATTGGAATTGATTTTTCCATTCCTAATGATGAAATAACGCCCGATCCCATCCAGTGTTCTGATCTGAAATGTTAGATCTTTCGCGCTGACGTAGTCGGCACACGCGGGGTCTTTATTCACGGCCCTCTTTAGCAGCCTCGATAGTGCCCACAGAAGGAATTTAAATTTAATCATGGTGATATGGTTTGCTTATTTTTGCGAAACCAAGCATGGTCAAGCGGGTTCCATGTCGCGTTTCGTGCATTATTCGTCCAAGAACTGGATGGCATGCTTCAGAAATCTGTGGGGGTACTGGAACTGGGCTGCATGACCAGCGTCCGGATAAATAAACAACTGTGCGTTCGGAATGTTCTGAGCCATGTGCCACGAGTTGATTGTCGGGATCATCACGTCATTCGCGCCGTTTAGGATGAACGTCGGCTGCTTGATCTCATGCAAGTGAGCAAAGGGCGCGTTGAGATCGAGTTTTGGCAGGAAGTACATATTTGCCTCGACTTGGGCCTGCGTGACTGCCGGGGAACTGGGTGGGTCTTGGTCCACACGCTGGTGACGGCGCTCCCAGAAATCGCGCCCGGCCTGTTGTGCCGTTTCTGACCGGCCGAAGAACAAGAACAGGAAGTCTTCCACCGTGGGTACCGGTCGCGGTGCAACCTCCAGCACACGGGGATCTGAATCCGGATTTCCTCCGCGGGGCCCAGTGCCGAGCAGCATGAGCTTGCGCACCAGATCGGGATGCCGACGCGTCAGGTCCTGAGCCTGAAAACCACCGAGTGAAAAGCCCAGAACATCGACCTTACCGAGGCCGAGTGCGCGTATGGCCGCGGCGGCATCGTCGGCCATATGCTCAATTCGCGTGCGTGGCGTGCCCGAAGACGATGCGATGCCACGACCGTTGTAGAGGATGACTTCGCGCCCTGCTGCCAGACCATCGGTCATGAGCGGGTCCCAGTGATCCATGCCGCCCCGGAAGTGCTGGAGAAAGAATAGCGGCGGCTGGCCACTCGTCGGGTTACCCCAACGGCGGTAGGCGAAGCGAGCGCCTTCGACCTCAACGAAGCGCGTAGGAGCGGTGAGGTGGGTGTCAGTCATATTGGTATCTCCGCGTTGAATCGGAAGACCGCGTGTTCGGCATGGTCGACCACTGCGATTGCGAGCCGGAATGCGAGTTGGTTTCAGTGGCTGTCAAGAAACTCGAGTGCCTTGGGCACAAAGTCGGCGTAATACTGGAACACCGCGCCATGGCCGGAATCGGGATAGATGAGGAGGCTGCTGTTCGGTAGGCGCCGTGCAAGGTCTTGCGAGTTCTTGCTCGGTACCATCCGGTCACTTTCGCCGTTGACAACGAACACGGGAATCTTCACGACTGACAGATCCGCTGGCTCTTTCAGCCCCCAGACGCGCAGTGCCTCCAACTGAGCCAGGAACGCGGTGACGCTGATCTCCTTGTCGCGGTTCTCCGAGCGCTCCTTCAGCCGCTCCAGGAATGCCTTTCCTGCCTCGATGCCGTTTGGTGTGCGGGTGAAGAAGAGGTACTGCTTCGGATCCTGGCCGGTGAAGAAGCCTCGCGCCATGTCGTAGAACGTCACGCCGGAAACCGTGCTGATGCCTTCGCCGCCAGCGGGCCCTGTGCCCGCGAGTATCATTTTACGAACGAGCTGGGGCTCCTTCAGCGCGATTTCCTGGGCGATCATCCCGCCCATCGAGAAGCCGAAGAGATCCACTTGCTTGAACCCCATCGCCTTGATGAAGGCGATGGCGTCGTCAGCCATTTCCTCAATCGACTTCGACGGCGTGCCACTGGAAGCCCCCACCCCGCGATTGTCGAAAGTGACAACGTGATGCGCAGCCGCAAAGCCGTCTACGACGCGAGGATCCCAGTTGTCGAGCACAGCCGCCAAGTGGGCAAGAAACACCACCGGCGTGCCACCGTGCTGCCTGCCGAGCTCCCGGTATGCAAAATCCACTCCGCCTGCAGTGATGGTTTGCGTTGGCACCGTCTTCCAACTGACCTCTTGTGCCTGCATTGCCAGCGGCGGGGTCATCTGCGCCCCGGCCGACGGGGAATCAGCGGCTCTCGCCGTGGATGAAATGAGTGTTGCTGCCAGAGCGAGTCCGAGCAGGCTTGTTTTCAGTAGATGACGCATTGCATTGATCTCCAGGATCCGGGCATTCGAAACGGGGCAGTGGCGGCTATTTGATCTTCACGACGACCTTTCCCTTCGCTCGCCCGGTTTCGACGTAGGCCATGGCCTCGTTGGTCGACTCGAATGGAAAGACTCGATCCACCACGGGGTGGATATTCCCCGCATCAATCAGACGCGTGATCTCGCGCAACTGGTCTCCAGCTGCCTTCATGAACAGGAACGAAAAGTTGATTCCGCGGCGTTTCGCTTTTCGTCTGATACCGGCGCTGAGCATTCGCGCGAACAACTTGACGAACCAGGGCGCCCCAATTTCTTTGGCGAATTCCGGGTCAGGTGGCCCGGAGATGGAGATGAGTTTTCCGCCGCCCTTGAGCAGGTGGAGGGATTTGTTGAGTGTCTTGCCGTCTTGACTGTTCAGGACCACGTCGTAGTCGCGCAAGATGTTCTCGAAGTCCTGCTTTTTGTAGTCGATGACGACATCTGCATGAAGGCTCTTCACCAACCCAACATTGGCCGTGCTTGTTGTTGTCGCCACCGTTGCACCAAGATGCTTGGCCAACTGGATAGCGAATGTTCCGACGCCTCCCGAGCCCGCTTGAATGAAGACCCTTTGCCCTTTCTTCAGCTTTGCTTTCTCGACCAGCGCCTGCCATGCAGTTAGCCCCACCAGCGGAACGGAAGCGGCTTCTTCCATGGTGAGTGTCTTGGGCTTGAGCGCCAGCGAACTTTCTCGAATCGCGATGTACTCGGCGAAGGCGCCAATTCGAAAATCCTCCGGCCGGGAGTAGACCTCGTCGCCAACTTTGAACTGCCGTACTTGAGCCCCGACTTTGACCACCACGCCTGCGACGTCGTGACCCATGACGAACGGTAGGCGGTAGGGCAGGATGAGCTTGAACTCTCCGCTTGCGATCTTAGAGTCGAGCAGGTTCACGCCCGCAGCATGAACTTGGACCAGAACTTCGTCTTCGCGCGGTTCTGGAATCGGTACCTCGCCGAATCGCAGGCCGGTCTTGCTCCCATATCGATCGACGATAAATGCCTTCATCATGTTTCCGGGGTGATGCTGCGCGAGCGTTTGCTTGGCTATGGTCATGGTCGTTGCCGGTCAATCAGCCAGCGAGTGTGGGGTAGTCGATATAGCCTTCAGCGCCGGGCGTGTAGAGGCTGGACGTGTCGACGGGATTCAGCGGCCCAGCAGCCTGCAGGCGGGCTACCAGGTCCGGATTGGCCAGGAATGGTCGGCCAAAGGCAATGAGGTCGGCGTGCTTGTCTGAGAGCGCCTTCTCGGCGCTGGCCCGATCGAATCCGCCTGCGAGAATGAACAAGCCGTCAAATGCCTTACGCAGTTGAGATTTGAATGCTGCAGGCACCGCAGGTGCGCCCATTGCGGAGTGATCCAGCAGATGAACGTAGAGCAGACCGAGTGTCGACAGCTCACGAACCAGCGCCAGATACTGCGCGTCGACGTCAGGGAAAGGACCTGTGCTGTTGAAGACACCATACGGGGATAGTCGAATCCCGATGCGGTCTGCGCCAATGGCGTCTGCCGTAGCGCGTGCAATCTCAAGTGCGAGGCGGTTGCGGCCACCAGCGCTGCCGCCGTATGCATCGGTGCGCTGGTTCACGTTGCCGTTCAGGAACTGCTCGATCAGGTAACCATTTGCAGCGTGCAGTTCCACGCCATCGAAACCTGCTTCAACGGCAAGCCGCGCCGAATGCACGTATTCGTCGATCACCGCGCTCAGATCGATGAGAGACATTGCCTGCGGAGTGCTATGCGGCTGCATACCCTGTGCATCGGTGTGTATTTCACCAGGGCAGGCACTGCCCATCGGGCCGAGGACTTCGGCGCCTACCGGCAGGTTGGCGACATGGCCTACGCGCCCGGTGTGCATGAGCTGCACGAAGATCTTGCCGCCCCGTGCATGCACAGCGTCCGTGACTAACTGCCATCCGCGCACCTGCGCCTCGTTGAAGAGTCCCGGAATGCGCGCGTAGCCCAGACCGTTGGGCGATGGCGATGTACCTTCCGTAACGATCAGGCCGGCCGACGCGCGCTGAGCGTAGTACTCCGCCATCAGCGCATTGGGTGTATTGGCTTCGACGGCCCGATTGCGCGTCATCGGTGCCATGACGGTCCGGTTACCCAGGTTCAGGAACGGAGCGGTGAGCGGTTCAAAAAGCATGATGAGCCTTTGTTTCGATTGAGGGGCAGGGGCTTAGGAGGCTTGGGGAAGGTAGAGGGGACGTGGTGCCCCCAGGCTTTGCCTCACCTGCTGCGTCAGTGCATCGGCCAGAACTTCGTCAAGGCCGGCTTCGAGGCCGTCAAGTGCATGCTGGACGATGTCCTCAGGGCTGCTCTTCGGGCTGTCGATGCCGCGAGTAAGGTCGGTATCGACGTAGGCCATATGCAAGCCCAGGACCTGCGTTTTCTGCGCTGCCAACTCATGACGCAGCGCATTGGTGAGTGACCATGCTGCCGACTTGCTGGCCGAATAGGCGGCCAGCTCGCCCCTATTCACCCACGAAGCCACAGACAACACATTGAGAAGTGCACCTCCACCATTGACCTGGAGCACTGGTGCGAAGGCCTTGCTCATCCGCAGCATGCCGAAGACGTTGGTCTCGAACAGTCGGCGAGAGACTTCCTCACTGTCGTGCGCGAGAAAGCCTCCCGGTTGCGCAATGCCAGCGTTGTTGATCACCAGCGTCACGTCGCGGGCATGCGCAGCGGCCGCCGCAACTTCTGCAGGCTTGGTGACATCCAGTTGCAGCGGCTCCACGTCCGCTTGTGTGATCGTCGATGGGTCGCGCGCGCCGGCGTACACCTTGCGGGCGCCACGGGCCAACAACGCGCGTGCGAAGGCGAGACCAATGCCGCGGTTGGCGCCGGTGATCAGAACAACAGCGTTTTCAATTTTCAAGAGAGGCTCCTTTGGTAAGCCGGATTGGTCATAAATATGATGATTATCATATTTGTGGGCGAGCAAAAATGTTGACCTGAAAACGGTCGAGTATTTCAGTGAGCAGGTACAGATGTGTCGTAGAGTCGGAGGAGCGATTCACGGGCCGCCGAGAGCACTTCTCGCCCCTGCGGGGTGTCACCCAGGGCACGGGCAAGTTGCAACGTGCCGACTAGCGAGCCTGTAATCACGCTCGCCATCGCGCGGTACGATTCGGGAAGTGTTGAACGTACTGCTGCGATGAGTTGGTGCACCCTGGCCATAGACGCTCCACGCACAGCTTGCGACTGCCGTGGCATTTCGGCGGCAAGCGCTGCGATCGGGCAGCCGTTCTCCAACGTGCCAAGGTATTGATCAGCCAGATAAGCTTCGACAAGACAGCGAAATTCGCTAGCGCCCGTGCCAGCGCGCAGACGAGCCACACGCGCGGCTTCGGCAGCAATGTCTTGGCTAGCGCAGTCAAGCGCCTCCACAAGCAGCGCATCGCGCGATTTGAAATGCGCGTAGAAGCCGCCATGCGTATATCCCGCCTTCTTCATCACTTCTGCCACGCTCACCCCAGCGTAGCCGTGGCTGCGGATGACGTGTGCAGCCGCAGCCACGATGCGCTCGTGCGTGTCCTTCTTGCGGCTGTTGAACGTGGGCTTCATTGATTGGCACCGTAAATATGATGATCATCATATGTTTCGGATAATCGACTGTCAAGGTGAGTTTGTGGTGCAGTGTGCTGGGCATGCCTGTTGCCGCCGGCTGGTGCCTCAGCCGGCAGGTAGTGAGGTGAAGTGCGCTTGGCCGGCATCGCGCCGGCCCGATACCAGGCAGCAGTCAGAACTCATAACCGACGGACTGCAGAGAGATCAGGGGATTGATCTTGAGCTTCGTTGTGCTGGTCACGGGCCCAAGCGCCGATTGCGTGGTCAACGTTGCCCGGGTCGCATCTACATGCACGTCTTTGCAGCAAAGCGTGGGGTGCTCGGCTTCGCTCGCCGATCTCCGTGCGGCCACGTCGCCCGCGCCGAGCGAGACGCCTGCTTGCACTGGACACAGCATTCGAATATGCTGCTTATCATATGAAAAGAACTACCCCAACTGCCAAAGAAGTTACCCACCAGCGCATTGTCGGGGCCGCCGCGCGCGCGATTAGACGAAGTGGCTACAACGGCACTAGCGTGGCCGACATCATGAAGGATGCTGGGCTGACGCACGGAGGTTTCTACGCGCATTTCGAATCCCGTGAAGCGATGCTTGCAGAGGCAGCCGACCAGGCGGGAGCAGAGGGCGTGGCGCTCATGGAGCACATCGCTGCCACCACGCCACCTCAGGAAGTGCTGCGGGCGATGGCGCAAGCTTATCTCTCGAAAGAGCATGTTGAGGGTGTGGAAACCGGCTGTGGAACCGCCGCGCTCGCCTCCGAAATGCCGCGTCAGGCACCAGAGGTCCGGCGTGCCGCAACGCGTCGCATCAAGGAGATGATCGATCTTGTTGCCCGGCAGTTGCCAGATTGGGGGCAACCGAGTGCGCACGAACATGCACTGGTCACCGTGGCGCTGATGGTCGGCACGTTGACGCTTGCACGTGCTGTCGACGACCCAAAGCTCTCCGACGCGCTACTTGCGGCTGCATTGAAGCAAGTCACTTCTGCCGGCGATGTCTAACAAGGCGCGCCGGCACGGACGGGAGTATATTTTTTGGATCGAAATATGATAAATATCATATCAATGGCGAGGTTTACGGTGTTCGGCTCAAACCTCTCGATCGGGGGAGCGTTTTCGAAGTGCGCGGCTAGATCTTTTTTTTCCCGCAACCAGCATTGGGTACGTGTTGAGTAGGCAGATGACCATCGCGAAGATTCCGCTGTGTCTCTAGGCGCTTTTATCTCTGAGAGCGCTTTGGATTAGAGCGTCGATGCAAATCGGCGCTCTCTTTTTATGCATCGCAACGTCTATACGTTTGTCCGCATAGCGATTCGAAATCGACCTCGTGCATTCGCGAGCAAGCGAAGACCCCCGAGGGTGGGCCTAGTGTTGGAGATGGCCAAAGATCCAGTACGGTTTCTGCATCGCCCGTCCTTGCAAGCGCAGTTCAGCTTCGCACTGCGGCCGCATCGTGCAGGTGATGTCCTCGAACTGGTTTGATCCTGAGCTTTTTGCCGCGCTATCTCTTCGCACGTCCGATTCGGGCGTTGCCGGAGCTCGATAGCCTCTTTGACGAACCTGAATGCCTGGCAAACTAGGCGCCATGCGGGTGGCCAGACTTTGTGTGCGTCATTTGTCTGTTCAAGCGTCTTGTTGGTACAGACTTTTCTCTTGCCACTTTCTGCGTGACTCAACAAGATCAATTGCTTAGCAGCGATTCTGGTACAGATTCTTTTGTCTGCAGTTAGCCCCACATAGACGTCGTGGAGTTTGCTCTGCCGCCGCTGATCCCGATAGCCGGTCATTTTGGACCGGCTTTTTTGTGTGTTCTACGCACCTGCTCACCGAGCCTGGAGGCAGCCGGTAAGCCCACCAAACTTCGCTTTCGATGCCGCATATTCGGACGGTGCACGCCGGCCTCACCTTGGTGCAAGCAGACTTGAACGCGTTCCAACCTGGTTCAATGCGCTCTGCTGACCCATGCCACTCAAACTGCCCCGCATCTCGTCCCGCGCCCCTGCCTCAACATCTTCGTCGTCACAGGCGGTGACGGGCGAGACGGCTACGCCATCCACACCTGCCAGACAGGCGTCTCGCCAGCGTGGCGAACTTGCCGGTTTGAAGAAGGCCCCGCCTGCCCCGCCTGCGCTGCCGGGCACACCGCAGGCTGACGTCGGCGTAATGAAGCGGGTAGGGAAAGCATTGCGTGCGCAAGTCAAGAGCACATTCAGTTGCGTAACGAAGGACGGCGCGAGCCGACTCGACTGGAACACGCCGTTCAGCGCCCACTCGCGGGCTGGCAGACCGACCACGTTGCGTGATTTCGCGCACGTCAAGCAATCTGCGGAGCGGATGGCCGCCGCGCGCGAGGACGCGCCGCAGTCCGGTAGTCCTTCGGGTTCGGCACGTCGAACGGAGCAGGCGCTCAATCAAGCCATGTCAGGGCTGCGCACCCAGATTTCGGCGATCACCAATGCCAGCGCCAGTCTCCACGGTGGCCAGCCGAAACCGGCTCAGGCGCTGGAACATGTCGATGATGTCATTGCCTACTGGGAATCTGCGCAAGGGCAAGCGCTGGCTGCGAAGGTCAGCAGCGAACCGGCGGCATTCGTTGCGGGGGTGCAGGAGATGGCTGCGGCGCACTCGCCCGCCGTCGCCATGGCGGTATCGCTGGCGCTCGTATCGGCCAAGGAACGCCTCGACCCGGATAACGCCACAACGCTCAATGGCGACGTCTTTTCTTACCTGAAGCATGCGGACCTGGGCGCTGAAATCGGTAACGCGAAAACGCATTCCGAGACATCGCGCGACACTCATATCCTTGGCCTGCGTGGCGCGCTGGAGCAGACGCGCGAGGCCTTGATGGCAAACCGGTGCACCACGGCCGCAGGTTCGGGTGGTGAGTCTTCGGTGCCGTCACACGCGATCGACGTCAAGGCGCTGCAGGCTTTCATCCAGACGGTGCGCGATTTCCCCATCGCCATGCGCGGGGCGGCACGACATGCGCCGCAGGCCCTCGCCGATTGGCCGGGTGTGCGCGACAGCCACGCGCAGTTCGATGCGCGCAACGCCGAGGCGGCTGCCGCATGCCTGGCCACGCTCGAAGCGGTGGCCGATGAAATCGGCTCGCAACCGCCTGCGCACGGGCAAAAGGGTGCGGTTGAAGTCTCCGCCCACACCGTCGAGAAAATACGCGAGGCGCAGGAGGCGATGATCTCGGTTGTTTCGACGCCGGCCCACCTGCACGCACACGACCAGCAGCTCAAGCATGCCGAATCGGGGCGGGCCGTTGCGTGGGGCGCTTTACAGCATGCCGCAACCACCGGCAATTTCGAGGCCATGCTCGCCGCCACGGGCAACCGCAATCTTGGCGCCACTGATCAAGGCAACCTGCGAATCCATCTGCAGGCCGGCGCTGTGATTGCCGATGCGCTGAATGCCAAGCCGACCCCGGAGGCGCTGATTGCTGCGCGGCTCGCTCCGCATGAGGCCGTGTCGAGCGCCGCGAACTTCGCCCAGCGCGTCAGCGACGCAAGCGCCAAGCTCATCCACGGTGTAGGTCCGGCAACCTTGAGCGCCGCCGACAAGAGTGATCTGGTCGCATGGCGCAACGGCTTCACCGACGATGCACCGGGTTCCGAATTGAGCCAGTTCAAGGCTCGCCTGTTCAAGTCGCTTGCATGGGTCGACCGCATGGACGACGACCGGCACGCGACATTACCAAGCAACCACAAATCGCCGCTCTCCGCCGCGCGCAATGGCATGGCGCAGGGCGATCGCGCTGTCTTGGCGAACGAGCAGAAAGCGTTGATGGCCGAGCTCGCGAAACCGGCGGTCAACGAGGTGGTGCAGGCCGTCGCTGTCGAGATGGAACGCCTTTGCGGTAGCACCCCGCCCGCTGAGACTGGCGCCGGAGAAGGGGGGGGCCATCGCCCGAATGCGTTGAGTGACACCCATTGCCAGTGGATCGCCCTGCGGGTCGCGCTTGATGACTGGATGCCCGAACACCAGGCCGCACGCCAGGGGCATCAACTGGTGCTGGGTCGCGAATTCTCGCCCGCAGCGTTGCCGCAAGATGTCGAGCAGCGTATTCGCAAGTTCACTGAAGACGCCGCACACAAGGTGACGTCGGGCTCTCCGGAGGCCCTGGAACAGGCGATTGCAAACGTCCGGCAGCATCTTGGCAATGTCCGCCTTGGCTTTGAAGACCTGCATGCGCTGGCGAACTTCCTGAACGTCGAGCGGGCCGAGCCATTCCAGAAGGCAATGGAAGCCGCTCGAAAAATTGCCACGGCGCCGCCGCTTTCCCCGCCTGACAGATCACAGCACAGCGTGCGTGCCATGCTGGTGGACTACCTGAAGACGATTCCCGGTGGAAACACCGTCCGGTTCAGCCGCGGCACCACCGGAGGGTTCAGTACCAAGGGCATTACCAAGGCGCTTGTCAAAGCGAAGAAGCGGTTGCTTGGCGTTCCGGTTGCCGGCAATGCCCGTGTCGATCTGCGCTATGAGAAGGGGCGTGAAGCGGCGGTCTCCATGTCGTACCCCGTCCACGCCGCCGAGCTGTTTATCGGCACGGAAAAGCGCCACCGTGGGCGCATCGGCGCGGGGTGCTTCTTTGGCGCCAAGCTGTTTAAATGCTGCCGCACCGGCGCCAACGTTGATGTGAATCCGTACGAGCACGAGCGCACGGATGCCACCGGCATCATGGTCCGCATCCCGCGCCGGACGGCGGCTAAAGATGCGGAGGTCCGCGCGCTGTTCTCGCGCGTTACCGACTTCATGTTCTCGGCCGCGGATGCGCGGCGCCGCTCGCCAGAGGGCATGCCCGACGCCGACGCGCTTTTCCACGCCTTTGCCAGCGAGTTCTACGCCGAGAAGGATCTTTCGATCAGTTGGATCAACCAGAAGACGCGCGCGCATCGCAGCGAGATGTCGGTGGGGATCGGCGTATCCGTCAGCAAGCTGCTGAACCCCAGCCAACACCGCGCGAGCAGGCAGGAGACAGGCGCCCTCGGCACAAGCCTCGGCTACTCGTTCGAGAAGCAATGGCTGTCGACATTCAAGCAGCTCGACGCCACCGGCACATACCGGATTGCTAACCTGCGCGAGCAAAAACTGAGCCGGCACAAGATCAATCTTGGGCTCACTACGTCAGCAGTGACGGGCACGATCGGCAACACCTCGGCCGATCTGTTCGGTGGTGGCGCGGTGGTCAAAGAGCGCGGCACGAACGTGAAGCTGCGCCTGGCGATCGATCGGGACAATGTGCTGCCGACAAAGTCTGTAGCCGATTTCGAATTCGACAGCTTCCACGACTACGCCCGTTATGTCGAAGCCACCAAGCAGGAGTGGGTCAAGTTCTTTGCCTATCCGCACCGGAACGATCCGGATGGCGGCCAGGCAAAGGGGCTCAAGGCCGTCAACGACAATCTCGATACGGCACGTCTGCTGGACACCCCATACAACGCCTTCTTTGTGCGCCGGGCACTCACCGCGGACGCCGCGAAAACGCTCAACCATCTGCAGCAGCTTTCGCTGGTGACGCCGCAAAGCGAGACAAAGCTGCACGAGCAGCTCGCCGCGTCATACACCAAGACGATCAACGCCCCCAACTCCTGGATGCCGATTGGCTTGCGCGCTTATGAAAAATACAGTGAGGCTGACGGATTCAACGTCAACGCGGGGCTGCGCTTGACGCAGAACACCGGGCTCAAGGTCGAGCGGCAGATCGTGTTCGATACGATCGACGCCAAGCTGCTCAAGGAGTATGAAGCGCAGTTGAAGGAAGATCAGAGCACACCAGAGCCTCCGGCGGCGACTCATGTCCCAACCGGCGTGCCTCCATCGCCTCGCCCGATGCAGCGCCAGGGGTCATCGGGCACGCCGCTGTATCAGAGCGTGCAAGGTGCGCGATCCGAAATCGAGCCGGCGCACGAAGAGGCTGACCGCGAACCGGTTTCCGTCCCACCGCGCGAGCAGCGATCTCCGTCGCTTGCCGACATGCTGGCCATGTCTCCGCCGCGCTCGCGACCCGACGACACCCGCGCGCATCTGGAGCGACTGAAACAGCAAATGGATGCGAAGGCCGGCATTGCTTCTGCTCCCAAAAAGTCCGGCAGTCTGTCCAGCAAGCTGTTTGGGCAGCGCAAGGCCAAGCCGCGATCTGTCGGGCCGCGTGTGCAGCAGCCAGTCAGCACCGGCTCCGGCTCAAGCCACCAGCAGGCGGCGGTGCTGCCCGAAGCGACCGCAGCGACAACCTCCGCCGCCAAGCCACGTGCATCCGAGACATCGTCCACCTGACTGGAGAAAAACACATCGAATGCCTGTTCGATCAACGGTCATTCGATATCGCGATCGCGTTATTAAATCGCTTGGCGCAATGAATGATGAATACCTTATGGCAATGATGCGCGCATTGTTCAATTAATCTCATCAACGTTCGTTGGAGGGCGTTGATCCGATAAACTTGCCGATAGCCATGATTCACGTGCCTCCGTGAAGCGCGGTCAAGAAGCCCCGGGCGGTTACAAGCTGCCTGGGGCTTTCTTTTTGATGGGGCATGGCCCCGCCGCTCTGGCCTTCAGCGCCACGTCAATCATGCGAGAAACGCTCGCCTGCCTTCTCAAACATTGCCGCTGCAACTTCGGTGAATAGAGTTTTTGAAAGAAATACAAATCAATACTTCCAAATCGATTTGGTTCATTCAAAAAAACTTCAATTAACCTCACCCGTCATTCGGGCTCGAAAAGCGATGGTAGTCTCGCCTTGGCGGTTGGCATTCGCCATCAGGGTTTTTATCGGGAAGATGACCGGTTGTGCAATACGTTGTAGACCAGTCTATTCCCGTCTTTGGTAAAAATTTGGAAGGCGTAGATGTGCACCGCCGTGTTGAACATTAAATAGATTTGACGAGGTCGGGATAATGAAAACAGAACGTGGTGCAAGCAATGTGCGGGAAGTGCCCGCTGCAGCAGATTCGCGCGGCAACGTCGGCCGGTCTTCTCAGCGGTATGCGGCAGTTGCGCTGATTTCGCTTGCTCTATTCGGCTGCGGTGGCGAAGGTGACGGGACGTCCGGCAGCAGCGCGGGCACGCAAGCGGCCGCCAGTGCGCCCGTCGGTACGCAGACCAGCCAGGACGGCATCAAGCACACGCAGAGCACCGACAGCGC
The DNA here is from genome assembly GCF_000607165.1 of Ralstonia pickettii. GTDB lineage: Bacteria > Pseudomonadota > Gammaproteobacteria > Burkholderiales > Burkholderiaceae > Ralstonia > Ralstonia holmesii. The sequence continues at coordinate 251,121 of NZ_JFZG01000024.1, forward strand.
CCCCGCAACCGCCATCCTCAACAAGATGGGCCGGGTGCCGCGCCTGCAGGTTGGGCTGGGTGCAGGGCAATCGACCGATGACATGAAGGCCCAAAGCATTCGCCCGGACATCATCGACACCTACCTGGTTGGCGTCGGGCAGAACGCCTGGCCTAGCTGGAACACTGACGGTGCATACGTGACTTACACCGCGCAGCGCGTCCAAAGCTTTGGCGCAACGCCGATGTTCACGCTCTACCAGATGGCATCCAACGGCGATGGCAACTTGAGCGGCATCAACGACGCCAATTTCATGAACAACTACTGGTCGCAGGTGCGCTTGATGTATCAACGCATCAACGATCTGAACACGTCGGTGCTGGTGAATCTGGAGCCCGACTTCTGGGGCTATGTGTATGCGCAGGCGCCCAACCATGATCCGGCGCAGCTTGCCGCCTCCGTGAACAACCAGCAGGAATGCAGCTGGCTCCCCAATACGGCCGCCGGCATCGGCATGTGCCTCGTATCGATGGGGCGGTGGCACGCGCCCAAGGCCTTGCTCGGCTTCCCGCCCGCCTTCTGGAATGCCGGGCCGGACGTGATCGGCAAGGAAATGCAGGCAGTCGGCGCGAATACGGCTGACTTCATCGTCGCCCAGACCAGCGACCGCGATGCCGGCTGCCTCGAAGCCGCAGCGGTAGGCGAATGCACCGGCCGCACTGGCCCGTTCTACCTGGACGAAAACAACGTCCAGACGCCCAACTTCCACCAGCAGCAGAACGCCGTCTCTGCCTACCGCGATGCACTGGGCAATGGTCTGCCGATCCTGTGGTGGCAGACACCGCTGGGTGTTCCATCCGACACCCCGGGCGGCACCCCAGGGCATTACCGCGACAACCACGTCGACTACATGCTGCGCAACCCGTGGGAATACGGCGCCATGCACACATTCGCCATCGTCTTTAGCGGTGGCGGCACGTATTCCACGTCAATCAACACCGACGGCGGCCAGTTCGCACGCCTGTTCGGGCAGTACCTTTCGTACGGTGGTGTTGGCGTGCAGTAAGTGACGGGCCCGCCAGAGACAGCCTTTGTCTCAAGAGCGGTTCAGCGCCCGGCGTGGCCAAGCGACGCCGGGCGTGACGCGTTTCCAAGTCGCGGCGGGCGTGCGCAGCGGTACGCCGAGCTTCTCTATGGGTTGGGTGCGACGTTGCGGATCAGGTTGTTTGCTTGGTCGGCGACGTACAGGTTGCCGTTGGTGTCGACCGCGATCCCGGATGGTTGATTGAACATCGCGGTGCTACCGGCGCCGTCGGCGCTTCCCGCGTTGAGGGAACCGGCCAAGGTGGCAACCACGCCCGCCGGGGTCACCATGCGGATCAAGTTGTTGCCGTCGTCGGCGACATAAAGCACGCCGTTGGTACCGATCACGATTCCCACCGGTAGCGAGAACGTTGCCGCGGTACCCACTCCATCATCACTGCCGGTCGCGCCGGAGCCCGCCAGTGTCGTGACAACACCTGACGATGAGATCTGCCGGATATCGCTGTTGAACCACTCCGTCACATACAGCGTGCCAGACGGAGAGAGCGCGATTCCCGAAGGGCCGTTGAAGGTGGCGAGCGCAGCCGCGCCATTATCGCTGCCCGCTGTTGTTGTGCCGGCCAGCGTGGTCACCACGCCGGCTGGCGTGATCTTGCGGATCATGTTGTTGCTGTAATCCGCCACGTAGACGTTTTCGTTGGCATCCACTGCAATGCCGAGCGGGTTGTTGAATGAGGCGCTCGCGCCGATGCCGTCGGCGCTGCCCGCAGTTGCCGAACCGGCAAGCGTCGTCACGATGCCGCCTGGCGTGATCTTGCGAATATCGTTGCCGTAGAACTCCGCCACATAGATGTTGCCGCTGGCTGCCACCGCAATGCCGACCGGAGTCGCGAACTTGGCACTGCCCGCCATGCCATCGACGTGGCCCGGGCTTCCTGTGCCTGCCAGGGTCGTGACGACGCCGCCCGGTGCGATTTTGCGGATGACGTGGTTGCCGAAATCCGCCACATAAAGGTTGCCTGAGACGTCTCGCGCAATACCGCTCGGCTGTCGGAACGAGGCCGCCGATCCAGTGCCGTTGACATACCCCGCAGTGGTGGAACCGGCGATGGTGGACACCATTGACTGAGCGACCGCGCAGTTCACGCTCACGTTATTGACGTTACCGTTGGCCAGCCCGCTGCCGTTTGCCACGGAGCAGGACTGCCAAAGCGGTTGGGCGTTGACGGAGACAGCGTAGGCACTGCCCGCCGCTACAGAAACTGAAAAGCTGAAACCGCCGTCGGCGGCTTGGACGATCGCATCTGCACCGTTGTTAAGCAACGTGAGGCTGCCGTAATCGAGCAAGCCCGTGGTCGTTCCCGAAATGGTGTAAGTGGCCGGAGCCGTTGGGGCCACCGGGCCGACCGGTGCTCCGATCGGCGCACGCGGCTGCGTTGCACTGGTGGGCGGCGTGGTGGCCGTATCGCCGCCACCGCCGCATGCGGTCAGGATCAGGCAAATCGGGATGGCTTTCAGAAGCGGAGGGCACGCGGAGGACATGGCTTGGTGCTGGGCAAACGTCGATCAGGTTGGATTGGGCCATCGACTCCAGCGATCGGGGGCGTGGCATGTGCCTTTTGCGCCGCCGTATAGACCAGCTCTGATATGACGCCAGACCGGGCGAGGTTTGACGCTTCGCTGGAAATGTAAGGGCTCGCCTTAAATCGGCACGTCCTCGTGGAGGTGTAGCGGTGCCTCGAAAAGAAAACGTTTGCGTGCGGGTTTTCACTGCTTAGGCGTCGAATGAGAAAACGCGCCATACATACGATCCTGCACTTGCCGGCCCGCGCAGGCTCGGACATGCGGCAAGTGGCGCAGCCGTAACGGGCTCTCGGTGCGCTCGTCTTGCTGCTGAACTTCCTCGCCGTCATCGCTCTACCGTGGTGACACAGTCTGGCTATTGCGCGGGGCGCGAGGGCCGCGCTCGGTCAGTGGGTCGCCGTTATCGTGGAGTTGGGTGTAGATCGCGGCCAGCGCAGATTGAACCTTGCGCATGCGCATTCGGTAGAACATCGACGCGGCGATCAGCAAAGCCAGCAAGACTCCAAAGACTGGGCCGATGATGTGGGCACGCTTCCAGGGTGCCGGGTCATCGGGGGTAATCGGACTGCGGCTTGCAAGACCACTGTCTGGTGCATCGCCCTCTTCCCCGGACGGCGCCGTCGCCGTTGCTGCGGCAGGCTGTGCCGAGGCATTCTTCAAGGCTGCGAGCCGCCGCATATCGGCCAGATTCTGCTCAACTTGCGCAAGGCGCGATTCGAGTTCATGGATCGCCTGCCTGGCCGCAACCAACTCTTCGTTGAGCTGCCCCACGTTTGCCCGCTCGCGCATGCCCGTGGCGGAAAGGTGCAATGTGTCCTTGTCCGATGCATTGGCTGGCACCGAAGGCGGCCGACTGCCGGCGACGGCGTTGGAATTTGCCTCGGGCACAGGCGGTGTGCGCTCGGTAGCCGCAGCCTGCGTCAGCATGCGGATCTGGCGTTCGGCCTCACCTCTTGCCACCGCGGTTATTTCCTCTGCCGGCGGCATGCGTAGCGTTGCGCCGACGCGCAGGCCGTTGATGTTTCCAGCAATGAAGGCGTGCGGATTGCTCCGGTAAAGCGCCAGCGCGGCCTGCCCGGCAGAAACGTCCGCCCGATCCTGCACGGCGCTGAGCGCGATCCGTGAGAGGCTGTCGCCCGCTTTGACGGTATAGGCCGCTTCAGCACGTCCGTCGTCTTCACCTAGAGACGAGACGGTTGCCGCAGCCGATGGACGCATGCCGCCCGGCTGAGTGCTGGCCGTCGCGTGTACGGCGGGAGTGGATGCGCCTGCCGCTGCTTGCGTCTGCGCGCGTTGTGCTGGTGCTTCACTGGGCGCCGACACTCCCGAAGCAGGCGCCGGTTTGCGTTGCGTCTGCAGGAACGTGGTGGGGGCGCTTGCCGTGCCTGGGGGGCTGAGCAGCAACGTATATGCCGCCAGCGTGTCTCCACCTGGTCCAGCAAGGCGCACGACGATATCCGCGATGGAATCCACCTGCGGGACGGTCGAGTACACGCGAACGACATAGCCGCCGTCTTGCCGCTGTACCAATGTCGTGCGCAGAGAAGTCGCGCTCGCGCCGTAAGGCACGCCGGCGGCAAGGTAGGTTTCGCGGTTGCCGGGTTGCAGCACCAGCGCTTGTGCGTCGTGCGGCCGCAACCCCGTCAAGTCGATTTCCGCATCAAGCGGCTGGCCAATGTTCGAATGCAGATGTAGCACGCCCAGTTCGACGGCGTGCCCAGCCGGCATGCACGCCCACAGGGCGGCAGCCGCTCCTGCAACCAGTGACCGGCGGATAGGCCGATGTGCAATTCCTCCACGAAATCGCTTTTTCATTTTGCTTGCTCCCCTTGTATTGCTGACACCCGATTTATTGGTTTGGGGGTGGCCGGGAAGGATAGAGCGTTTCGTCAGCGGACCGCCATTGACGACGGGGCAGTTGAGAAAAATTCAGAGTTCGAAGACGCGACGCGGTATGGGGGGCGGCCCCGCAAACAACGATGGCGGGCGAGCTTACCGGCTGAACCGATCCCGCAAGCTTGCACTCTGGTTCAGGCTGGCCAGCATGGCATCGAGCCAGTGTTCATCTGCACCTGCCGTCGGCACGGTCGATGCATGCATCCTGTGTTCGGCGGGCTGATCTGCTGCGTGTTTAAGAACGACGGGGTGCATGGGTTTGGCGCCATCCTGCATCGGTTGCGGCGCCGACTCCTGTGCACGCGTTTGCCCGGCAACCGGCAACGGCGCGCGTGCTGCCAGCTTGCGGGTGAGAATGCCTTCCACCGCACGGGCATAGATGCCGTTTTCCCCTGGGGACTCCGAGTGATAGGCGCCGATGGCATGCCAGCTGTTGCCGTGCAGTTGCACCTTACGGGCCAGATGCCATGCGGCCACATAGGCGCTGACGCACGGGTCATAGAGCATCTGGCGGCCGATACCGTAGCGTGACAGTTCCGGCAGGTGGATGGTGTTGATCTGGAACATGCCCAGGTCTTCACTGCCGTTGCGGTTTCGGTTGTGTGCTTGCGGATTCAGGTGCGATTCCTGATAGCCGATGGCACGCAGGACTTGTGCGTTGACGCCGTGGTAAGCGGCGGCATCGTCGATGCAATCGGCCAGGACCGCCGCGGGCAGGCAGCCCAGCAGGGCAATGACGAAAAACACTCCCCGCCGTAGCGCGACGGCGAGCCGGTTACGCCCGCACATGGTCTTGCCTGCCGGCGCAGGCGCGCGTCATTGGGTGGCGTTGTTGCAGGCGCTGCTGCTGCCAGGTGTGATGCGTTTCGCGACGCGTGGGCGGTACTGCATGGGTGGTTGCGCGACGCTCCCGCGCAGCCATGATGCGAGACGATGGGGCATGCATTGCGGATCTCCGGTAACGAGCATGCGCGCATCATAGAAATGCCCGCCGAGCGATGCGCACGCACAGTGCGAATTTGCCGGGCTTGCAGCGAAACCGTATCAACAGCGTGCATGGGCACGACGGTTCGCCGCGGGCGCAACGGGTTCGTCCTGCCACAGGTCGTGTTGCGCGGTGGTCCATACGATCAGCAAACAGGCGGAGAGGGCGCGTTGCCCGCCGCTTATTGCCACTTCATCTTCTCTTGGGCCCATCATGCAATCACATTACGGTAGTGCCTCCGTGCTGCCCGATAACGTCGCGCAGAGCCGTGCCGACTGGGGTGCGGCGGATGCAGGTGTCTCGGTGACCAACAAGCTGTCGCGTGCGTTGCGGCGCGTGCTGCAGCGTGTGCGGACCGGGCACACCCAGCCGTCGCCAGCCGCCAACCGATTTCACGTGCCGATGCCGAATCACGATCGACAGGCAGCGCCGACGTCTTCACGCACGCAGCATCAACAACGTGCAGGCGCGGCGCGCGATGCTCTGCGCATCCAGCAAGCCATGCCCCAGGGCCACGGCCTACGGGCCATCGTTCCGCCCACCGATGCCAGCCGCTGGCTGGCCGTATGCGAGGCGGTGGCGGGTTGGCAGCAGGAGATGGCGCGTCGCCTGCACCGCTACAGCGGCCCGTTGTTGACCGACACCACACGACCCACCGAGCAGGGTCTGGCACTGGCTGCTACGCGCATGTTGCTGGCCATGCAGCAGAAAAGTCGGCACCTCGTGCTCGACGGTATTCCGGTGATGCGCCTGCCTGCCGCCCTGTGCCTGGCCGAAGAGCTGGAGCGGCTGACCGTCCATGATTGCGATCTTTTCGAGTGGCCGGCGTCCGGTGGTTTGCCGGTCAACCTGAGCGCGCTGCATTTCGCGCGCAACCCGCGGTTGACAGCGTTGCCGGGGCGGATCGGCAAGCTGTTGCAGCTGCAGGAGATTGTCGTGCTGGATTCGCCGCTGCGCGCGCTGCCCTCGTCGTTGTCTCAACTGCCGAAGCTGGAGCGCCTGGTTGTGCAGGGCACGGATCTGCGCATCGTGCCGGTTGAGCTTGGCACGCTGGCCGCATTGCAAACGCTGACGCTGGCATCCAACAAGCTGCTCGCCCAACTGCCGATCAGCCTGGGCCAGCTTTCGCAGTTGCGCGAGCTTCACTTGCGTGGCAATCCTCTGCTCTCTGTGCTGCCCGATACCTTGGGCAACCTGGCCGAACTGGAACGGTTGGACTTGCGCGAGAACAGCGCCATGACGACACTGCCCGAGTCACTCGGCCGACTGCGCAAGCTGCGGCATCTTGACGTCTCTGGCATGTCGAACCTCGTGGCTGTGCCGGAGGGCATTGGCCATTGCGCGCAACTCCGTACGCTGCGCCTGCGCGATTGCGGATCGCTGCGCATCTTGCCCGAGTCTGTTGGCGATCTGAAGCAGCTGACGCACCTGGATTTGCGCGGCTGCTACGCCTTGGCTGGCTTGCCCGATACGCTGCGCGATCTGCCGCCCGCCTGCCGTGTCGATGTGCCGGCGCACCTGTCTGCACGGCTGGCCGAATTGCGGCCCGCAGCCGGCGCCATCGCGACGGCCGGTTCTGGCATTGCACCGGATTGGATCGCGCTGCGCCAGGGCTGGCGCGCACGCCTGCAGCCCTATGACGCCGAATATGGCAGCGACGCCTTGTGCATCTGGATGGAGCGCTATATCAACGCCATCGCGCCCGACGCCGTGCGTTCATACCGCGACAGCCGCCGTCTGGGCCAACTGGTGGATGGCCTGTGCGAGCTGGCAGCGCTGCGCAGCGCGGTTTTCCAACGAGCCCAAGAGCGCTATGCGCTGGGTTGCCTGGACGAAGAGGCGCTGCCGCTTGACGCGCTGATGGCACTGTTGGTGAGCGAGCGCCTGCGCGAGCCCGGGTTGCTGGAAGACGCGGCAGCCAGGATGGTCCGCGCCGAGGCTTTTGCGGCGTTGCTCGAATATGGCGCCGCTGGCGGGTCGATTGACGAGGCTGTCCAGAAGCTCGCGGCTTGGACGCCGCTGCAGAGTTACGTTGCACGCTACGTCAGGGCCGGCGAGGGCGTGGCACAGCGGCACGTTGCCGTCGCGCGCGACTGGCTGCACGCCGGCTGATACGGCCGTTCAATCGTGTATTCCCATGGGCCGGCTTGATGCCGGCCTTTGTCTTTCTGGGCCTACGCAACGAAACAAGAATGCTTGCGAGGGGGCAAAAAAACGCCAGCCCGGGCGCATCCAGGGCTGGCGGCAGAGCGTGAAGTCAGTGGGCTTTACGTTGGCGATTGGCCCTCGTCAGTCGGGAATGCGTTGCCGAGCAGCGCTTTGCGGCGCTGCAGCTCCTGCTGTGCCTGTTGGCTGATCGGCAGGTTCATGGCAGCGAGCTGCTGCAGATCCGCCAGGGTGGCCTGCTTGACCGATGCTTTGGCCGGCTCAAGGCGTGTGCGCAATTGACCAATGGTGCCGGATGGTTGCGGTTTGCCGTGCAGGGCCGCCTGGGTGCGGTCATTCTCGCGTTGCAGCGCCTTGGGGTTGCGCACCAGCGACTGGATACCGGTGTTGCGCTCCTCGGTATGGAACAGCGCGGCCGAGTTGATGGCGCGCGTGTTGCCGATGATCTTCGAGAACGCGTCGAGCAGCGGGCGGCCCTGGCTGGAGTCGCACAGATAGTCGGCGCGTTCCTCGATGGTCGTCATGGCTTGCAGGCGTGCACGCATCGCTTCCACGTCGAGGTGGCTCACGTCGATCGGCTTGGCCAACGGTTCGGCAAGCTTGAACAGCTGTTCTCCGTTGGCGGTCGAACCCGGCGCGTGCGCAGCCACCTGCGTCGACACCTGTGCCGCGCGTGCGAACGGTGTTGCGGCGTGGTAGCGCACGAACTCGTTCTTGATCTGGACGGGGCGGTTCTCTGTAGCCGCGGCATTGATCTCCTGGGTCGCCGCTGCGTACTTGGCCACCACATCGGCCATCAGGTTCGGATTGGCGAGGTAGCGATCGCGTTGCACCGGGTTCGCATCGAACGCCTGCCGTAGCGCGGCATCTTCGCGGTGGGCTTCCGCGTCGACGATCTTGGCGAGGAAGGGATGCTGCATGATGAGGTAGCTCGTGTCGGAGCCCATTACCTCGCCAGCGTAGCTCTGCGTGCTGTCCGTATGCGAGACCGACGGCGTGAACGTGCCATGCGGCGTCGGCACTGTTAGCGACAGGCTCATGCCGCTGTTCTTGTTGCGCAGGACGCGCGCGTATTGCAGCTCCATCGGGGCGTTCTGCACGTCAGGCGCCTGGCGCAACTTGACGACCAGGCTGGTGCCGTCGGTCACGTTGAGCAGCAGCCCCTGCGTCTGGCGGATCAACTCGTGCGGATCGAACTTGTCGTCCTGCAGCCGCATGTTCGGCGCGAACTTTTCGATAGCCGCTGCAATGGCCTTGTTGAGTATCGCGCCCGTGATGGGCGCACCGCCCTGCGCGGTGAACGTGAACTGCCAGAACTTGCCCGTACGGCTGGGGTTGACCTGATGATTGGCGTTCATCAGGCGCGCCTCGGCGGTGAGCGAGACTTGCCCCGCGCTGTTGCCGACAGAGATGGAACCTGTGAACGGTCCCAGTTGCACTTTGCCGGTGGACCGGCCGAAGCGGTTGAGGATCGCGTTGAGCGCACTGCTTTGCGCGCCGCCGGAAACCGTCGCCTTCAGTGCCGTATCCCAGCGCTGCCACAGCGATTTGTCTTTCAGCGGGCCGTTCTTCTGCACGTCGTAGTTCTTGAGCGGCAGGTACGTCTTGTCCAGCATTTCACGCGCGGTCTTGTACATCGAATCCGCCGTCAGGATGGCTTCGGCGGCGGCCGTGCCGTGCTCGTCGCGCTGCGCCATCTGCTGTTTCACGACAGAGATATGCGCGCCCACACAGCCCAGCGCCAAGCTGATCGCAGCATGGCTCTTGGCGACGAACGCCTCTGGGTTGGCCAGCGCATCTTTCTGCGGATAGCGGCCATGCCACACGGTCTGGTTGATCTGTGCGAAGGCCGCTTCGCGATGCTGGTTCAGCGTATCGCGCTCTTTGGCGGGCATGAAGCGATCGTTCCTGGCGAGCACGGCCCCGGCGTGATCTGCAAATTGCAGATAGGTGCCGATGAGATGCTCCAGCTGGTCCGTCGCGTGATTGAGCTGTTCGGGGCTGGCGTGCGTGATGGCGTTGTGGAACTGCGCGGGGATGTTGGCTTCCTCGCCGTAGTGCAGGCGCTCGGTTTCGGTAAAGGGCTGAGCGGGGCCCGCGTGCAGTTCGTGCGTGAGTGCCTTGCGTGTCTCGTTGTACAGGTGGAGCTGCGCGGGCGGTGGCTCGGCACAGGCGGCATCGAGCTGCTGATGCAGCTTGAACGTGGACTGGTAATCCTTGTGATAGCCCGGGTCCAGCAGCGTGTGCGGTGCGGCAGCGCTTTCCGTGAAGAACTGCGCCACGTTGCCGCGCACGTTGACATCAAAGCTCCCGCCGGCTTCCAGGTTGGTGCCGCCGTGGGTCTCGTTGCCGACGTTGGCATCTACGCTGCCGGTCACCTGGCGGTAGGCCAGGAAGCGGTCGCCATAGGCCACGGAATCGGGCACGTCGCGTCGCGGTTGCGCCGGCATGGGCTGCCCGCTGCCGATGCGGTCCGTCAGCACGTCGGCGATTGGCGGGTACGCGGCCTTCATTAGCGTGCTGAAGCGGTCGCCGCCCACTTGCTGGTCGATCGCGCCGGCCAGCAGCGTCATCTTCAAGGTGTTGAAACCCTTGGCAATCTTGGCGTCGTTCAGGAAGTAGGGCTTGCCCGCGGCTTCCGTGTAGTTGCGGCCGATGGCGTGAGACACGAGATTGGCCAACGATTCCAGTTGCTGCATCGCCTGGCGCGCATGTGGGCCGGCAGACTTGACCCAGGCGTGGTTGGCATCGTGGTTGGCAACGAGCTTGACGAGTTGGCGCAAGTCATCGTGTTCGAGGTAGACATTGCCGCCGGACAGGTCCAGCCGGCCCGCCAGCTTGGCGGCCCACTCGCCCAGCTTGCCGCCGAGCGCAACTTTGGCGAAGGCCTGTGCCGAGGGCCAGTAGTCGACGTCGCCGTCATCATCGGCAAAGTACAGCCGGCCCTTGCCGCCACCCGCTTCCACCGATAAGTGGGCACCGGCATAGCGGTTGGTTGGGAAGGCCGAGATCGACACGCTGCCCGACGTGCCTGTGCTCACGTTGGAGCCGGGCTTTGCCGTGCTGATACCGGGGGCTTTGGCTTCAAGGTTGGCGGTTTCCTTCTCGGCGTAGTGGCTCATGACCTCGTGCGCGCTGCCGCTCAGGTGCGTGCGCTTGAGCTCGGTGAGCAGCGCCGCGATCCCCTTGTAGGCGTCGGCCGGATCATGGTTACCCAGTGATTTGGCAAGCTGGCGCGCGGTCTTGGCCGCCGACGCAAAGGCATCACGCACGGCCATGCCGACTTCGTGCGGAGCCTTGCGGGTGTTGTCTGCGGCAATCGTCTGGATAGTGCCCAACTGATGCTGAAGCTTGGCGCGCAGCCCGTCACTGTGCGGGTGCGAGCGCGTGAGTGCTACCGGCACCGTGGGTAGCGCATCCTTGAGCGCAAGCGCCATCTGGCGCAACTGGGGCTTGTTCAGCGCGCCGGTATCGGGATCGAACACGGGCGCATCCGGCGGCGTGTGGCGGCCCTGCGCGTGCGCGCTGGATGAGGGAGACAACGACGAGGGCGACGGCGGCCGCAGCACGATGGCAAGGTCTTGCTGGGTGCCATGCTCGGCGTGTTCGGTGTGTTCGGTGTGTTCGGTGTGCTCGGTGTGTTCGGTGTGTTCGGTGTGTTCGGTGTGTTCGGTGTGTTCGGCGTGTTCGGCGTGTTCGGCGTGTTCTGTGTGTTCTGTGTGGGCAGTACCAGACGATTCGGCGTGGGGCTGCTCCGTCGGCGTGGGCGTCGGGTTCGGGTTCGCTTGCGCGTGTGGGGTGTGAAGCGGCGTTGCGGTTGTGCTGCTTGCGTGCCCCTGTGCCTGCGGCGCAGCGGTTTGCGGCTGTGCGGACTGTTGAGGCGGCCACTGCAGCTTGCCGTTGCGAATACGCTTCTGGGCCTCCCGGTGCGCGGCGCGCGTTCCGCGTCCGCTCAACGTGGTGCTCGACAGCGCAACCTTGAGCTGCTCGTTCGTCAGGGACGCAGCGCTTTTCTTCTGGCGGTTCGCCGTCACCATGTCGGCAAGATCGCGCAGGCCGCCGGGCAACTGCGAAGTCTTGCGCACGCTTGGCATCGATGGCTGCGCGGATTGCGAGGCCGGTGCGCTGGACGACGTCTGCGCCGGAGGCGTCGCGCTGGAGTGTCGGGAGAATATCTTCATGATGGGCGAGGGCTCCGAGGTTGGCATGCCGGGGCAATGCGGACTCGCCCGAGCACAGTTGAACCTTGCAAGCGTAGCCAGCCACTGCCGACGAACGTCACTGGCACCGAAGTGCTGCGTCGGCATCCGAAGCGACCGCCCGCGGCGGCTCAGTACCGTGCGGGCGCGGCGCCGTTGTCCAGCTCTGCCGTGAGCGCGGCGATGGCATCGAGCAGATCGGTCGCTTCCGGGTCGTCGTCCAACGCGTAGCGGAAGCGATAGATCATCTGGCCGGTTTGCGGGTGTTGCACAACGCTGCCGCGTGCAGCACCGTCCACTTCCAGGCAGAGGCCGAGCAGCAGATTGAGCGTGAGCGCGACGTCCAACGTGTCGCGGGGCCCAAGTTCGACGTACGCGGTCAGCATGTCGGGATCGGCGTAGCTGTCGTAAGCCAACCAGACGTTGCGGGTGCCGATGCGCAGGGCATGCGCGGGCAATGCGTCGTCGTCGAACGGGGGGTGGGGCAAGTCTTCGGGGGGCATGGGCGGGCGCCGTGGCGGTTGTCGCTGCAACGCATTGCAGCAACCGGGTTGCACCGCAGAACGATGCCAGCACGGGCTTCCGGATGTGGCGGGTGTGCCGAAAAACTGCGATAAAAGCCGAAAAAATGCCCACCTGAAATATCAGCGGTGGTTAAAATCTCGACACCTGGGTGGGGTTTTCTCGATACCGGGTCGGGTCGTTTGCCGGGGAACGGCCAGCACAGATTTTCGCGGAGGGTACCGTGACGCAAACCTGCCAGCCAGTTACCGAACTGGCCTCTGACTGGTTCCGACAACACTATGCGTGGCTCGCCCGTCGTATGGGCTGCAAGACGGGCTGCCGCTTTGGCGCCGAAGACATCGCGGCGGAAGCGTTTGTGCAATTGCTGCAAAGGCCAGGGTGGCAAGACACCCGCGAGCCGCGCGCCTTGCTGACAACGATTGCGCAGCGCGTGCTCTACGACATCTGGCGTCGTCGTGATCTGGAAGAGGCCTACATGGCGTGGGCCGCCACGCAACCGCAAGCAACGCTGCCGTCCCCCGAAGACCGTGCGTTGATCCTCGAGACCCTCACCTCCATCGATCGTATGCTCGATGGGCTTTCCGCCAAGGCGCGCGCCGCTTTTCTCTATAGCCAGCTCGATGGCCTCACGTACCCTGAGATTGCCGAGCGCCTGCAGGTATCCGTTCGCATGGTGCAGAAGTACATGACGCAGGCCATGCGCCTTTGCTATCTGGCTGAATCGTCGTGAAGCACGCGCTGGACGATCGGATCGCCGAGCAGGCGATCCAGTGGCTCGTCGTACTCCGCTCGGGCACAGCTTCCGAGACGGAGCGCCAGCGCTTTGCCGCCTGGCAGGAAGCCGACCCCGCGCATGCTGCTGCCGTGCAGCGTTTGCAAGGCGCGTTGGGTTCGGTGGCACTGCCCCCCGTGGCAGACCCGCATCGGCGCGCTGCGCGGCGGCTTCTTGATGCGCCCTCTTCGCCAACACGGCATGTGCGCCGCGCGCTCATCTTCAGCGGGCTGGGTCTGGGCGTTGCCGCCCTCGTTGACAGAGAGATTCCGCTGGCCGACCTGGTTGCCGACATGCGCACGGTCACCTCGGAGCGCCGCGATTTCGCGCTGGCCGGCGGCTATCAATTACGCCTGAACGCGCGCAGCGCGGTGGATGCCTCTGCGCTTGCGCGCGGTTACGACGTGCGTCTGCGCAGCGGCAGCGTGCTGGCCGTCGCTGGGTCGCCGTCGGGTCAGTTGCGGTTGTGGTCTGCCGCGGGCGCGGTGGAATGCACGGGCGGCATGATCTGCGCAACGCTGGAGCCCGGCGGCGCAATGAAGGTTGCCGTGCTTGAAGGCAGCGCGGCGTTGTCGACGCCGGCAGGTGCGGTGTCCACGGCGCATGCCGGCGAGGTACGGCGTCTTGGCGACGGCGGCATCGAAAAACTCACGCTCATGGCGCGCAACGTAGCCGCCTGGACGCGCGGCATGGTCGAGGTCGAACACCAGCCGCTGGCCGATGTGATCGACGCATTGCGCCCCTACCACCGTAGCCTGATCGAGCTGCATCCTGAGGTGGCCGGCCTGCGCGTGACGGGGCGGTTCCCCCTCGGCGGCTGCCGCGCCCTGCAGATGCTGGCCGAAACGCTGCCCATCCAGGTGAAGGAGCTTGCCGGCGTGTGGGTGCGCATCGGCCCACGCTGAGCGTTCGTCGGCCGCGAAATTTTTTTCCGATCGGGGTTCCGGTTTTTCTCCCTCGTTGCACAGAGAGAGTAAGAGGCTGCCGCGATACCCATCCGCGCACGCCACTGCATCCAGATGCAATAGCTTCCACAAGAGCGAAGGACGACATGAACGCCCGGGCCCAGAACGACGTGCTGCTACACGCAGCCGACAGCACGGCAGAATGCCGGTATTTCTCCCCTCTCCCTGCGGCAGCCGATTGGCGGGCGCAGGCGGTGGTGCCTCTTACGATCACGGTTCGGCAGGTCTCGCGCGCCCCGAACACTGGGATCCTGGTCGACTTGACCGAACTGGCCCAGGCCGCCGGCGAAGACCCGCCGGCCCAGCCGGTCACGCTGGAGCAGGCGCACGCGATGCTCGGGCGGATGTTGGAATCCAGGCGGAAGGCGCCTGCCCGTTCGTCCAGCAAGGGGGCTTTGCTCTCCGCGCTGACGCCACGCCAGCGCGACATCCTGCGTGAGGCGGCCTCGGGAAAATCCAATGTGGAAATCGCGCAGACACTGCATATCGGCGTAGAAACCGTGAAATCGCACGTGCGCCAAATCCTGATGCGTTTACAAGCACGCAATCGGACCGAATTGGCAGCGCTATATCAGCAATGTGCGGGTGAAATCCGCTCGCACGAGAATCATTAACGCGATAACCATTAACAAGGCAATGTTTTTTAAACCGGCGCTGAGTTTTTTAAGCCGGCACTGAAATTATATGCCTTGAAGGTTTTTATTAAGAAACGCTAAAACAATTTGCTGTGGGCGCAGTGGCCCTGCGGCGCGCAATCGTTTGCGCAAAAAAGGCCGCTTAAGCGGCCTAAGCGGCCAGGACGGTGCGCGCCTGGGGGCCTGCCGGCTCGTTGCTGGCGGCTTGCACGGCGAGCTGATAGCCGCGTGCATAGACGGTCTTGAGTTCCACGCCGGTCTCGGGGCCGAACTGGAGCTTCTTGCGCAGCTTGTAGATGTGCTGCTCGATCGAGCGCTCGACGATGCTGGCGTCTGCGCCCCACACGGCCGATGCAATCTGCTGGCGCGAGAGGAACGAGCCGGGCGAAGAGAACAGCAGCCATGCCGTCGCAAATTCCCGTGCGGTCATGCGAATGGGGACGCTGTTGACCGTAGCGGTGCGGGTCAGGCGGCAAAGCCGGTACGGCCCCACCACGACGTGGATACCGGCATTCTGGCGCACTGGCTCGGCACGGCGCAGCGCCCGTTGCACGCGGGCTTGCAGTTCTTCAGCGCTGAAGTGACCGGTCAGCACGTCGTCCACGCCGGCATCGAAGGCCGACGCCATGTCCCCCCGGTCGACAAACTGCCCGAACACCAAGGTGGGCCAGCACATGTCGGCATTGCACTCCCGCCACGACAGCACGAGTTGCCCTGCCGTACGGAAGTGCTGAGCGTCAATCATCAACAGATCAAACGTTTCCGTGCGGCGCGCACGCAGCAGCGACAGGGCGTCGTCAAAGCGGATGCACTCCGCCTCTTGCGTGGATAGGCAGCTTGCCACGTAGGCAAAGCTGGACGGGTTGGAGGTCAGTACGGCGAACTTCATAGCGCTTCCCCATTTCAAGCCATCGCGCAGAGGAATCTTTGCAGATGACGCTTCAAACTGGGGCCAAGCATAACGTTCACAATTTGCTCACACATCCCTATAAAGAGTGAAATCGCGTTTAGATCTGATTGAGTTTTTTTTGTTGAGTTGGAAATCGTCATTTGAGCATGCGAATGCCGCATTCTGTGTGAACGACTATGCGCATATGCACATAAAAAAACCGGCGAAACCGTTAATTCGCCGGCTTATCTGACAACCTGATGAATTGATCTTCAACCGAACTTGATGGCGGCGAGTTCGCGCGTGCCTTCCGCTTCCTTGCTGGCCCGTAGCTGTAGCGCGCTGGTCAAGCCACGGCTGCGGCTGGTGGACACCTGTTCGACGATAGCGAGCTTTTCCGGCAGGCGCGACGTGGGCGCTTCCAGCAGCGCCTGCGCCAGCGCTTCGGAGGCTTGTGCGTCGGCAGAATTCGGGTCGATGCTTCGGTGCAGGTCCGCCAAGGCCAGGTGGCCCTCGATCTCGCGAGCGGCAGACGGCCGAAGCCGATGCCGGTGCAGGTAGCGCTGGTTGGGACGGGCGTGCTTTTCGACGGTCTCGCAGTAGGCTTCGAACTCGCGTGCGGCTTTTTCCGGCGTACCGCCGGGCTTGTGGGCAAGCATGTTGATCCACGCATCGCGGTCGCTGCGCACGACAGCCAGGTATTCGCGCACGCTGCGGTATTCGGTGTCGAAGTAGCTGACGCGATCGGCAATCTTGCCGTTCTGATAAGCGATCTTCACCTTCGTCGTGTGGCCGCCTTCCGACAGCTTCCAGTTGAACCCCAGCGGCATGCCGCCGGTAAACGACTGTGTGAACTTGCCGCTCTCGCCGGCCTTGGCCGATGCATTGTCGTCGGGGGCTGCCGTGTAGAAGGTGCGGCCCACCGAGAACGCCAGGCCGGCGCGCGCCGTCACCTTGTGCCCCGTGGCGACGCTGAACTGCTCCATGCGCATCGTGCCGGTCTTCTCCTGCAGGGTGGCCGTGTTGCTGAGCGTCTTCTCGCCGCGCAGCCGTGCGGATGGGCCGATCCGCACCGGCGTGTGCGGGCTGCTCACGCGTACGTTCATGCCAACGCTCGCGTCCATCGACGCGCGCCAGCGCTTCTTGGTCTGGTCGACCCAACTGATCGAAATGCCGCCGCTGCCACCGCTTTCGCCGCAGTGCTGCGCCAGCGTATTCCACAGCGTGTCGGCATCGGGCCGGTGCTCGGGCGCGGCGGACGCGTGCTCGAACAGCAGGTTGGTGGCCTTGACGATGGCATCCGCCGCGGCTTTGTCGTCGTACTTGATGGGCTCCCAGTCGTCGTGGCCTTCTACGGGGCGCTGCGTGGGCCGCGTGGCACGGATGACCACGCCGCGCGGCTCACCGGTCTCCAGATCGAATGGCGTGACCTTGACGGCGAGCAGGTTGGCGCGCAAGCGCTTGCCCCACGTTTTGAGGTCGTAGCCAACAGAGGCACCCACGCCGACCGAGGCGCGCATCGTGCGATCGGTGCCGACGAACACGTCGCGCCCGTGTGCACTGCGCCCGATTTCCACCACGGCCTGGCGGCCCCTGCCGTAATTGGCATCCAGTTGTACGGACACGGGCACCGGCAGCGCCTTGCCGACGTGCGACAAGCCTGTCGATACGCCGGCCGTGCTACCCCCGATCCAGCCGCCGTTGGACAGGCGCACCTTGTTGCCCGATTCCATGGACGTGAGCAGCGTCTCGATGGTCTTGCGGGCGTCTTCAATGGTGGGCGCCTGCATCTTGAGGTCTTCCGGGTGCTCGAGCTTGTCGGCACGCTCAAGTGCGCTTCGGAATGCGGGGGCTTCGGCGGCCTCGCCCGCGTGGGTACTCCAGTAGCGCAACAGCGTGGCCGATGGTTGCAGCCCCACCAGGTATTCCGGCGGTTCGCCCACCAGGCCGGCGTGGTCGATGAGCTGCGCCACGTGGGCCTGCGCGGCGTTGACCTGCGGCAGGGTCAGCGTATTCAGCCGGGTTTGCGCCCAGGCTCGGCTGTCTGCATCGTCGGTCAGTCCGGTCAGGGCCACGAATTGCGCGAATTCCTGGTGGGCCGGCGAGCTGCCCGGCGTGCGGGCGACAGCGGTTGGCTCGGCGTTCTCGCGCTGCATGCGGCTGACTGCTGCGCCGACTTCGGGTTGCAGCGCACGCAGCTTCTCTGCCGTGAGCGCGTAGTCGCTCAACGGCGCGTTGGCGGCTGCCAGCCGGGCCCAGTGCTCGAGGATCGCGCCGCGCCAAAGATCGCCTGGGTGGGCGATGGTGTGCAGCGAAGGCGCATTGCCAGCCTGCGCGAGCGTGTCGATCATCGTCCGCAGCGCCGCCGTATAGGTGTCCATTTCCTTGACGAGCCCAGGCCGCTGTGCGCCGTGCATGCCAAGCGCAGCCGATGACAGCGGCGATTTCTTCTTGCCGATCATCTGCCAGAAATGGCTGCCCGTGGTTTGCTTTTCCACCCGCGGAATGGTGCGCCCGACAAACTTCGCCAGGCGTGCCTTGGTGCTGGCCAGATCCGAGCCCGGACCGTCTTCACGAAAGCCTTGGTGCCACGCAAAAAGGACACCGGTCTGTTGCGCGCCGACGGGCTCCCCGCGCAGCTTGAGCGCAGCGGCATGCATGACGTTGACGGCGAGTGACTCGGCCTGGGTGCCGCTGCCAGCCGGGTGGGCGTGCAACAGGGCGGTGGGGTCGGCCGCCGTAGTGGCAGCCGTATGAACATGGTCGGCCGCTTGCAAGAAGGCGCGTGCGGTGTGCGCCTGCTCCGGGGTGGGCGGAGCTTGCATCAGACGGGTCAGCGCTTCAAAGCCGTGATGGCTGCGCGAGAGCAACTGCGCCGTGCGCCACGCCGCGCTTGCCACGCCCGCATCGCTCATGCCTTGCGGCATTGGCGGGACCGTCAGGCTGCGTGAAGAGCCACCGGAGCCGCTTGAGCCGTACTGGGCCGACAGGCTGGATTGCCGGGAGAGCGAACGCGGGCTTTCCTGATCAACCGTCCCGCTACCGCTGGCTTGGGCACCATGTGACGACGTTTCGTCCGCACCGAACAGATGCGACAAGCCCAGGTCAGACGCGCTGGAGCGATGCGACACTGCTGCCGATGCCGTCTCACCAAACAGGCGGCCCATGCCCATCGAAGAGCTGCCCGTGGAATGTGTTGAGCCGTCATGGCTCGGCGTCGGTACAGGCGTGGCAAAGGCGGCAGCGTCGAAGTGCACCGCATGCGAAACGTGCTGCAGCACCCGCAGCGCATCGGCTGCATTGCCGCCGCTGGTGGCCGCCAGCGCGCGTGCTGCCAACATCGGCCCGATGTAGTTGCCTGCTGCGGACGAGGTGCCCTGCGCTGGAGCCGCCAAGACGCCGAGCCGATCGGCCAGCAGCTCTCGTTCGCTTGTGCTGCCCGCCGTGCGGAACAACTGCGCAACGCTCTGGCGGAACGCTTCGGCCGTCGCTGGAACCGTCAACGCAGCGGTCGATGTTGCCGCTTGGGGCGTCGGCGGTTTTCCGCGTTGGCGCAGGCGCTGCGCACCCTGTTCGGCGCGCTGCATCATGGTTGAAGTCTTGCGCTGGGAACGTGCCGCGCGGCGCGTCTCGTGATGTTCCTGAACCTGCGGTGTGGCAGGATGCGGTGTGCCTTCGGCGGCCTGCGGGGTTGTCTCGGGCGTGGTCGTCAACGTGCCGCGCGTGGGCGCCTTGTAGTTGTCCACCGTATTGAACGACGCGCCGGAGCGCTTGCGGTCGCTTAACAGTGTGGCCAGTTCTGTCTCGTCGCTCTTGGGCAGCTTTTCGCGCACGCGCGATTTCAGGTTGCCGAGCCAGCCACCTTTCTTGCGAGGCTGCGGAGCAGCGCTGCCCTCGGGCGGGGGCGATGGTGTGCGCGCAGCGAAGTCGTGGAGTGTCTCGTACTCCGACGGCGATGTCGGCACGTTGACGGGCAACAGGCGTGAAGGTGGCATGGCTCGGAATGCTCAGGCACTGGCGTGGTCAATCGGCATACCACTTTGATGCGGACGAATGACAAACGCGCGTGCAATGCGAACGGGGTGTGACGGTGGCGAAGTTGCATGCCACCGGCCCACGCGCAATCCGTCAGTGCACCGACCACTTCGAGACCGATATGGCTGATGCTGCAAGCCCGGACATTGCGTCAACCAGCAGAGCGCCGGTGGGGTCTTCGTGCAGCATGTAAGCAAAGCGATAGACCAGCGTACCGGTGTGCGCCTGCTGCGCCACCACGCCCCGCGACGAAGCAGGCAGGCCGAGGCAGAGCCCGAGGATCACGTGCAGTGCTTCGTCAACGTTGATCTCGAGCGGCTTGCCGAGGTCGATACAAACCGTGACCGACTCAGGGTCGGCGTCGGCATCACAGGTGAACCAGAGCTGATATGTACCGATGTGGATGGGGTGCGCCGCGAACGGGAAGAACTCATCGGCGCGCAGAAGCGGGACGTCTAGGGTCGGAAGATACGGTGTGCGTGAGGCGGACATGAACGTGGATTGGCGATGCCCCAGCAGCCGACACGTCAGCTTCAACGAGCACCTTCGCATGTAATGCCGCGAGCGTACGGCGTTATATGACAGCGGACGTTCGCGTTCACGAAATCATCACGGATGCTGCGAAGCCGCTCGGGTGGAAGCGTTGTCGTTGGCCTCACGCATTGCGCGTTACGCGCGAATCCACACGTAAGTACCGTTCGAGAGGTTCTCGAACATGTCGTCGGTTGTCTGCAGGATGTTGTCGCGCCAGTACCGGCCGTGCTCGGCATAGTGGCCCAGCAGTTCGGCTAGCTGTTCGCCGTCGATGTCGGGGTCGTACGCCACGCGCACGATCAGGATGATGCCGCCTGTATCGCCATCCAGCCCGAGCTGGGCATGGTCTTGCGCATAGATGGTGACGTTGGCTTCGAGCATGAGGCGGAACACGCGCAGCGTGCGGCCGCCTGTGACGATGCCGTAGTCGAAGTTCAGGTAGAACGCATCGAGGTCTTCCTCGACCGCATCGATGATGACTTCGAACCCCTCCACCGTGAGCCTGCCGGCGGCGATGATGGCATCGGCATCCGGAATCTGCAGATGCATGCACATGTCGCGGATGAGGCTGTCGCGCCGTTCCATGCTCATGCTTTACACCAGCAGGTCTTTGGCCGCTTTCGGGCCGGCTTCCATCAGCTTGGAGAATGCTTGCGTGCGGTTCAGTTCATCTTCCAGATGGGCTGCGTTCAGCATGTCTTGCGTGCCGGCGGATACCACGGCTTGCAGCGTGCCGGATGCGCGCGCACCTGCGTGGGCGTGGGCGTGGGTGGGGTGCGACGCGGATTGGCCCGGTGCAGGGGGTGCCGGAACTGCGGAAACGTTGCGGTGGATCGGTGTCATGTCGGGATCGCGGTGGCGGGTCGGATTCAGTGAATCGGGCGGCGGCGCGATGGGCCGAGTGCAGAGAACAGCAGAAGCGCGCGGGCGGTGCGTTGAAAAACCGCTCGGGAACGGCGCGGCCCCGTTCCCGAACGTTGGCGGCACACGGTGTGCCGTCCGGAACCGATCATTACGAGATCAGGTCCTTGGCGGCCTTCGGGCCCGCTTCCATCAGCTTGGCGAACATGTTGACGCGGTTCAGTTCGTTTTGCAGCTTGGCTGCGTTCAGCATGTCTTGCTCGCCTTCCTTGGTGACGGCTTCGTTTTGAGCGTTGAACGACAGACGGCTAGCGGCGTCGCCCAGGCCAGCGGCAGTGGTTTGAATGGTCATGGAAAACTCCTTTGCAGTGGATGAATGGTCTCGGGTGAGAGCCGGGTTTTTCAACAACACCCCGGTATGGGATGTCGCTGATTCGGTTTAGCGAACGTGCTGCTGTTGTGTTCGCCGTGAAGTCATCATCGTGGATTTCTCTGCGCTGGACTGGCGAAGAGGCGAAATGTGATGTCGTCTCGCGAAGCCCGTCTGCGCGCTGCGCGTGTTATGCCGGGATCAACCCCGAGCACACTTGTGCCGCGCTGGAAAAACCATGCGACAGCACGCGAAGCTGCTCGCGCTGGTTGACGTCCACCGCACGAATGGCGCGCTGTTCCATGTCCATGGCGGTGTGCTTGAGCGCTTCAATGGCCTTGTTCAGCGGGCCGAAGTCCTTCGGGCCTTCCTGTTTGGCAAACGCCTGGATGCCGTCAAACGTTTCGATGATGTCGAGCGAGAAGTGGTCAAACATGTGGGTCTCCAGAAGAGGGAATGGCAAGAACGTACAGGCGCCTTAACGCCGCGCTGCGAGAAAATCTTTTGTGCCGTCTGAGCTTTCGATGTAGCTCAGTTCGTCCACCGAAAGTGCGGACGTGGCATCGGCTTTAGGGTCGCGCACGCGTGCTTGCGTGATGTCCAAGGCAATGTCTTTGATGTTGCCGCCCAGGTCGCTACGCACATGGTCCGCCGTTGCACGAACACGTTCCGGGTGCATGGCTGGCCCGGTGATGGAGAACCGGTTGCTGCCCAGGTAGCTGATGCGCAGCCCCGGTTCCTGCAGCGATTCACGCAGGTTTTCAATGACCTCCTGCGCGATTGAAAGATCGGTATGGACGGACGCTGACACCGCGCGCAGATCGCGCAGCGTGGCGAGCTCTTCGGCGGCTGAAGTCACGATGCCGTGCACGACGATCTCGTTATCGTGCTGCTCGATCTGCAAGCCGTCGATACGGTGCAGCGCCAGGCATGTGCGCACACGTTCCAACAGCGGTATCGGTGCCGTGGCTGCGGAATGCGCGGCGGAGGATGTTTCGCGCGTCGATGCCAGCAGCAGTGCGCACGGTGTCAGCAGCGCGACTGCCGTCACGCCCATCCAGCCTTTGCGTGCGCGGGGCCGGGTGGGCGTGGGGGTGTCGGCGGCAGGAGCTTGCGCGGCGGCAACGCTGTGGATGCCAGGCTCTGCGGCTGCGGGCGATAGCACGCGCTCCAGGAGTGCAAGGTCGGATGGCCATGCCTCCCCGGCCGGGCCGACGCACAGAATGATCTCTCCAAAGCGGCGGGGGGTCAGGTCGTCCCAGGTGCTGCCGCCGTCGTCGGATTCGATCAGGACGCCGTGTTCTGTATCGACAAGCAGCGCGAGCGGATCGCCCGCCCAATCGGAGATGCGGATGCTGGCTTGTGCGTCGGGGCCTACCGTCCAGCGGCCTGGAGTCAGGTCGAGGCATGCGCCGGCATGCGCGCCTGCCAACACGCGAATGTGCTTATTCATGGTGATTGCGGGGAAGGATCAGGAAGCGGAGGCAGGGCCAGACCCAGCCCCGCCCGGTAAGACCAGAGTTCGGTTGTCCAGCGGCGCGCGACGGCGCTGCTGCGTGCGATGCTTTCGGCGCGCTCGCGGCCAATGCGCGGCCGCGATGGACTCAGCAGCAAGAGCGGAAACAGCAGGTTGAATGTCTTTTCGCGATCGGTCAGTGCGTGGGCGGCAGCGTGTTGTAGCGTGGTGTTTGCCAGCAGCCGGTCTTTCACAGCGGCCAGCGTGCCTGGCATGCCTTCAATAGGCGCCTGTTTCAGATAGCTGCGCAGGATGTCGAACGCCATGCGCAACGGCATGGGGTGCCCCGTCTGCATGGCGTGCCGCACGGCAAGCAACTCCTGTTCAAGCCGCTGGTAGCTGGGCGACTCCAGCTCGGGCAGCAGCGTGTCGGCCGGCAACGCGGTGGTCCCGGCGCCTGCGGCTTTCTGCGGTGCGGCGGCGGCGGTCTCGGCGGCTTGTTCCTGCAAGTACTGCAGCAACAGGGCACGGCGGCCCTGGGCGCTGCGGTGGTCTCGCGACTGTTCGTCATCGCCGTCGCGTTGGTCTTGCCGGGACGGCAACCCAATCACCATGGGCTCGACCTTGCGCGCATGCTCCTCCAGCATGAGGAGCAATTCCTCGAACGTGCTGTCGGTGATCGGCTCTTCGGGCGAGCCCGCACCAGTGCGTTTGCCCGTGCGCGGCCGGCGCACGCGTTTTGCAACCTGTGCGACGTGCTTGTGATGATGCAGTTGATCTTCTACCAGCTGCTCGGCCCAATGGTCGTGTCCATGCGCGCCATGTCGATGATGCTTGCGATGGTGCGGCGCAGCCGTGTTCTGCGGTGCCTGTACCGGATCGGGCAACGAGAGAACGTTGGGCGTCGAGGCGGAGATGCGTGTCATGACACCGTCCTACTGGAAGAGCGATTGCAGGATCGTGTTGCCGAACTGGAGGATCGACGCGGCTCCCCAGGGTGCAGCCACCACAATCACCACGGACACGATGATGAGTTTCAGCCCGTGCGAGATGCTGCTGTCCTGCAGCGAGGTCACGGCTTGCACGAATGAGATCAGCAGCCCGGCAATGGCCGACACCGCCACAGCGGGCAAAGACACCAGCAGGCACAGCATGAGCGCCGTGCTGGTCAGGCGCGTGATGTTGTCGTAGTCCATGGTGGCCCCTTTAACGATACGTGTTGACCAGGCCGTGAATCAGCACTGACCAGCCGTCCATCACCACGAAGAGCAGCAGCTTGAACGGAATGGCGACGTTGCTGGGCGTCACTTGCGACAGCCCCAGCGCCATCAGCAGGTTGGCGATCACGAGGTCGATCACGATGAAGACCAGATACAGCAGGAAGCCGATGCGGAATGCCGCCGTCAGCTCCGTCAGCGTGAAGGCTGGCGCGAGGATGATGAGTTCGTCTTCCTTGAGCTGTGCGGCTTTGGCCGGCGGCCAGAGTTGCTGCGCAGAGCGCATGAAGAACGCTTTCTCGCGTGCGTTGGTGTGCTTGTCCAGGAACTGCCGGAACGGCTCGCGCGCGGCATCGAGCAGCGGCATGACCTGACTGACGTTCGCGCTGGAATCATTGAGCTGCATGTGTGCGCGCTGCATGGCCTCCATGCCAACGGGGGCCATCACGAAGCACGACACGATCATCGCAATGCCGTTGAGCACCATGCTGGGCGGCACCTGTTGCACGCCCAGCGCGTTGCGCAGCAGGCCGAGCACGACGACGATCTTGGTGTACGACGTGACCACCATGGCGGCAAACGGCAACAGCGCAATGGCAACCGCCGCAATGATGAGCGAGGCAAATTCAATGTTCTGCATGGCGCGCGCTCATGGCGGAGATCTGCAAGCCCAGATGCTCGCCCACGGCTACGAGCTGGCCGTGGCCCAGCGTCTGGCCGTGGCAGACCAGACGTACCGTGGCATCGCGCAGCAAGACGGGCAACTGCAAGACATGGCTTGGAGCCAGCGCAGCCAGCTCGGCCAGCGGCAGGCTCATCACGGCCACCTCAAGGTGTACCGGTACCTCCAGTGCTTCCACTGCGATGCCGTCTGTGCTGTCGTGTGTGGTGTCGCGTGCCGCGATCGTGTCGTCGTCAGTGAGCGTAGGAACATCGAGGATCGTCACGGTGCCTTCCTTGTAGTGAGCATGGGCAGTGAAGTGGGCGCGCCGGCTGTCGCCGCATGTCAGGCGTACGGCGCCTGCATCGGTGTCGGGGCAATAGGCGTGCTGGCCCCAGCCGAGCAGAACGTCGCCGGGTGCAAGCGAAGAGAGGGTGTCTGTTGCGCACCGCCGGCTGGCGATACGCACGCCCACCGGCAGGCCCACTACGCCGAGTTGTGCAAGCACAGCGTTGCGATCGGCTACGGGCGGTGCAGGCGGCGCGGCAAGCCAATCGAGCGCGGCGATGCGGCATGGCGTTTCACCGTGTGGCCCATCGAGCCGCATCGGCAGTTCCTGCTGACCGCTGCGTTGCGCATCGTTGCGTTCGGGCGCGAACGTTGCCAGGGCGGCATCTCCCAACCCGGCGGCAGACAGCGTATCGAGCATCGGCGTCAACCAAAGCCCGGCAAGCGCCGTGCGGCGTTGCGCATCAGCTTCGTGCGCGATGGCGTGGAGCGCGGGGTGGTTGGCGCCCTCAACAACAACGTCGACCGCACACAGCGATGAACGGATGCCCAGTCGCACGGGCGCCTGCATGGGCGCGGCGTGGTCTACGGCGCGCAGTTGCCAGTGGCGGTCATCGTCATCCGGGAACGGCGTGCCGATCAGCCGTGTCAACGCGGCCTGGGCCGGCGTGAAGGCACGCAGATGCGCATCGAGCGGGGATGGCGTGAGCCCGGTGTTCATAGCGAGTCGGCGGGAGGTGTCGGGTGGGGTGTGGCAGCGGTCACCACACTTCGAGTTCGATATCGATGCGCTGCTCCAGCAAAACGTGAATGCGTTGGCGCAGTGCATCGCCATGCTCGGAGAGTAAGTCGCGCGCCCGCGGGTGTGCCGCCAGGAAGCGAAGCCATAGCGTGTGGGGCGAAAGGCGCAGGGTGAGGCGGGTGTCGGGCAGCACGCGCGGGTCGAGGTCCAGCGTGACCTCCCAGCATTCGCTGTTAGCCTTTACAACGCGGGAGCCGCAGAACCTGGAAAGCAACTGCGCGAGATGCTCCGTCACGGTGCTCCCCACGCTGATCTCCGAGCACGTGCGCACCAGGCGGCTGGCCATGGCCGAGGTGTGAAGCGGCGGGGCCTCGGGCGGGGCATCATCGGGCTGCGTGTCGGCGTCGGCGTGATCGTGCGTGGGCGGTTCGTGCTCCGGGGTGTCTTCGCATGCGGCGTCGCTGTACGCATCGAGCGGGATCCAGGCGGTACTTTCACCCGCGCAGGACTCGGTCTGCATGCCGGTTCGCCCGTCTGCGCTGCGTTGCGCTACGGGGCGCCGGACGGGTGTGGTCGGATGGACGATGGGCGGGGCTCGCCACAGGCGTACGGGTGTGGTCATGGCGGCTTACAGCGTGAGCTTGCCCACGGGCTGCAGATCAACGTATGCGCCCAGTTCCTGGAACGAATACACGTTCAGCGCCTGCAATCGCGGCTCGATCATGCGGCGGACATAGCGGCGGATGTCCATGGACGTGACAATGGCAAGCGCCCCCGCCGGCGCTGCTCCCGATTGCGGTGCGGTGCGGCTCATGTGTTCCAGCCGCGTGACGATGGTGTCGACCTGCTGTGGATCGAGCGTCAGGAAGTTGCCTGCCGGCGTGGGTTTGATCGCCTGGCGCACCGTCTGCTCCACCGATTGGTCCAGCAGAATGGCGGGCATCTTGCGTGAGCCGCACGTGGCCTGGTGTGCGATCTGCCGCCCCAGATCGCCGCGCACATACTCCACCAGCATCAACGTGTCTTTTTCTTTCGGACCCCAGATGACAAGGCTTTCGAGGATGGCGCGCATGTTGCGGATGGGCACCTGCTCTTCCAGCAGGCGGCGCAGCACGTCGGCCATGCGCTGTGCCGGCACGGCCTTCTGCGCCTCGGTGACCAGACCGGGGTATTCGGTGGTCACACGTTCCATGATCCACTGCGTTTCCTGCAGGCCGATGAACAGATGCGCGTGCTTGCGCAGCACGTGCACGACGTGGTCTGCAATCACCTGTTCAGCGTGAGGCGCGGTATCCGGGGCCGCCTCCAGTTGTGCGCGCATTGGTTCCGGCAGGTCGGATACCGATACCTTGCCGTCGGACACCGCCACCGGCTGGCCCGGGATGTCGTGCACCAGCACTTCATAGGCGTCTTCGGGTTGCGCGGCGCTCTTCCATACGGCAATGCCGGGGAAGGGCAGGCCTAGCTCTTCAGCCAATGCGTGCCGCCCGCTTTGGAATGCAGCATCGAGTTTGGGAATGTCGAGTCCCTCTGCCAGCCGCGTGCCCAGACGAACCCCCAGGGGTGCCGTGAACGACGGGGCCTTGTCGGCGATGGTCGGTGCCTTGTCTTTGGACCCTTCGCGCAGCAGCGCGGGCAGGGTATCGGTGTCGGCCGTGCTGCCCGTGTTCAGGCGCTTGCGCAACGTATAGCCAAAGGCGAAGACCGCACCTGCCAGCGCGATAAACAGAAACGACGGAAACCCCGGCACCAACGCAAAGCCTGCCAGCAACGCACTGGCGGTGAACATGGCCCGTGCACTGGTTGAAAGCTGCCGCACGATCTCCTTGCCGAGCGAGCTTGGCTTGGCGCCGTGGTCATCGTCAGACACGCGCGTGATCATCACGCCGGCCGCGACCGAGATCAGCAGCGAAGGAATCTGCGACACCATGGCGTCGCCGATCGACAGCACGGCGAAGCGGTTGGCGGCTTCGCCGGCCGTCATGCCGTGATACGTGATCCCGATCACGATGCCGGCCAGGATGTTGACCAGCGTGATGACCAGACCGGCAATCGCATCGCCCTTGACGAACTTCATGGCGCCGTCCATGCCGCCGTGCAACTGGCTTTCCATGGCAAGCAGCGCGCGGCGCTTGCGGGCCTCGTCTGCGCTCAGGTGGCCGGCGCGCAGATCGGCGTCAATGCTCATCTGCTTGCCGGGCATGGCATCGAGCGTGAAGCGTGCACCGACCTCGGCCACACGCTCGGAGCCCTTGGCAATCACGATGAATTGCACAGTGGTGATGATCAGGAATACCACCATACCCACCACCAGGTTGCCGCCCACCACGAGCTTGCCGAAGCTCTCGATGATGTGGCCGGCGTCTGCGTGCAGCAGGATCGATTTGGTCGACGCGATGTTCAGCGAGAGCCGCAGCAGTGTGGTGAATAAAAGCAACGATGGAAATGCCGACAGCGATGTCGCCGCGGGGATGTACATCGTCACCATCAGCAGCACGACCGATAGCGTGATGTTCAGCCCCAGCAGTGAATCGATCAGGACGGTGGGCAGCGGCAGCACCATCAACGCGATGACGGCAACCACCAACGCGGCGATGCCGATTTCGCCGCTGAATTCAGAGACGGCGGTCTTCTTGGCCATATCGGATGCCTCAGTTCAAGATGGAAGGGCTTGCGCCGGTGTGTCTGGCGCCGGTGTCTTTCGCGCCGATCTCGCCCACCCAGGCGAGGACTTCGGCCACGGTTTCAAACAGCGCTTCGGGCACGGGATCATTCAGCTTCACGAGGTACAGCGCGCGTGCCAGCGGCGGGTTGCCGATGATCGGAATGCCCAGCGCCTGCGCTTCTTCGCGCAACCTCAGGGCTTCGTCGTCGACGCCCTTGGCGGTGATGCACGGCAAGCCGCATTCTTCGGGCGCGTAGCGAATCGCCACGGCGTAATGCGTGGGGTTGACGATCACGGCCTGCGCGCCGGCTACGCTCTGTTTGGGCTTTGCCTCGTCCACCATCTGGCGCGCGAGCTGCTTGCGCTGGCCCTTGATGTGCGGATCGCCTTCGCTGTTCTTGTGCTCGCGCTTGACTTCGTCCTTGCTCATGCGGTGGTCGCGGATGAAGAGCCAGCGCTGGATGCCAAAGTCCACGGCGCCGAGCAGCAGGAACAGCAGTCCGCCCGCACCCAGCAGCTTCACCAGCATCGACATGCCGATCTGCGCGATATCCATGACCGGTTGATACGGCGTGCCCACAATGGTCGGCAGCAGCATCAGGACCAGCTTCCACAGCGCAGCCCCCACGGCGAGCGCTTTCACCAGCATCTTGAGCAGGTCAATCATCGAGCGCATGGAGAAGATGCGCTTCAGACCCGACGCGGGGTTGATGGCGCTCATCTTCAGTTCGAGCGGCTTGGTCGATAGCACGATGCCCGTCTGGCCCCACGTGGCAATCCATGCGACGAGTGCAAACACCAAGCTCAGCGGCAGCGTCATCAGCGCCAGCTGAAGCGCGACGTGGCCGAGTGTCTGCTTGAGCGTCATGGCTGGATGCCGGCTGTTGTTCACATCCAGCGCAAGGTCGACCAGCGCCCGCCAGCGGTCGCCCAGCAGCGATGCCGTCATGGCAAGCAGCAGGCAGCCCGCCAGCAGCACGACGGCGGCGATCAGGTCGGCACTCTTGGCGGTTTCGCCATCTCTGTGCGCGTCTCTGAGTTTCTTGTCTGTGGGCTCTTCGGTTTTTTCGTCCGACATGGCGGTGCCCTGGGGTGTCGACGGAGGAGGCCGCGGCGTGCGGTGCCGTAGCGATGCGACGCATTGTGCTGACGCGGACGCTACGCGCTTGGCGCCTGGGCGAAGGCGGATGCGCCGTTCCGAAACCGCGGGAACAAAGGACAAGGGCAAGGACGAGGGCGAGGCGAGAGCGGGCGGCTTTGCCTTGTGCGTACTGGCGCACAGGGCCTTGCCGACTTCGGGGCCGGGCGCTCTTTTTCGGGGCGGCTGGCCGGCGCGCGGCATGCGGGCGTCTATGGTTCCACCCGAGGTCGGCCGGTCCACCAATGCCGGCATCGACATGACCCGACACGGAGAACCCTGCGATATGGAACCGATTCAATGTAGCAACCGCCTGCTGGGCGGGCTGCTCGAAGTCCTGATGTACGCAACGCGCAGCGGGCAGTTCGACAACGCGCAAGCGCTGCTGACTGCACTGCGCACGCTGCGCCCGAATTTTCGCGAACTCGACCTGGTGGAAGGCTGGCTGCTGGTAGGCCGGCATCAATACGCCGACGCCGCACGCATCCTGCGTGAACTGCACAACGGCGAGCGTGCCGAGAGCGTGGTGCCGTTTGCCTCGGCCATGATGGCCCTGTGCCTGAACGCCCTGGGCGATCAGGAATGGCACGTGTATGCCAACGAGGTGCTCGCGCGCGACGAAGACCCCGATTCCGTCGCGCTGGTGCGCACGCTGATCGGTGTGCAGGAAGAAATGGATGCCGGCACGTTCGGCACCCCCACCGCGGCGCCCGCCGCAGAGAGTGTGGATTTGAGCGCGTACCACAGCGCGCATTACTTCACCCGCGCCTAACCATCCTCCCGGAGCCCATCATGATCCAAGGTCCGACCGCTATTCCGCCGGTGACCGCCGGCACGCCGGGTACCGGCATCGCACCGGCTGAAGCCGCCACGCCAGCGCCCGAGCTTGTCGCTCGTTTCGAATCCATGCTGCAGAACGCCAAGCACGGTCAGCACCACAGCAAGGCGCCTTCGGCCGTTGGCGAACTGGTCAAGAAGGAAGATGCCGCCGTGCAGGCGTCGATGGCGCGTGTGGAGGCCATGACCGAGGCCGAACGCGGCATGTCGGTGCAGGAAGTGGTGGCCGAAGGCGTGCGCGTGCAAATGGAGTGCGCAGCCACCATGACGAAGATCCATCTTGGCAGCACCATTGCGCATTCCGGCAAGAACGCCGTGCAGACCTTGATGCGGAACCAATGATGCGGACCGCGCTTCCATCCTGCCGCATGCGGCGCGGCGCGCTGGCACTGCTGTTTGTGCTGACCGCGCTGCTGGCGGGCTGCAACAAGCAGCTCTTTGCGCAGCTGAGCGAGGCTGACGCCAACGACATGCTGACCGTGCTGCTGCAGGCCGGCATCGACGCGCAGAAGAATTCGCCAGACGACGGCAAGACCTGGACAGTGATGGTCGACCAGGATGCCTTTGCCCGCGCGATGGAAGTCCTGCACAGCCACGGCCTGCCGCATGAAAAGTACGCGAGCCTGGGCGACATCTTCAAGAAAGACGGGCTCATCTCTACACCCACGGAAGAGCGGGTGCGTTTCATCTACGGCGTATCGCAGCAGCTTTCGCAAACGCTCTCGCGCATTGATGGCGTGGCCGTGGCCAATGTGCAGATCGTGCTGCCCAACAACGATCCGCTGGCCACCGTGGTCAAGCCATCCAGCGCATCGGTGTTCATCAAATACCGCCCGAGCGCCAACGTGTCTTCGCTGGTCCCCAGCATCAAGAACCTGGTCGTGCATAGCGTGGAGGGGCTCACCTACGAGAACGTCAGCGTCACGCTGGTGCCCGGCAGCGTAGATGCGCCCACCGCCGATGCCGCGAGCCGCACGCCTGCCGGCGTGTCGTGGGCCACGCTCGCGGCCGTGGTGGGTGCGCTGGGCGTGATCGTATTGCTGTGGCGCGCCGCAACCCGGCTGTCCGCTGTACGGACCCGGCTTGACGCAGCGCGCGCGCGCCTGGAAGACAAGTTGCCGGCACGCTGGAAGAAGCGCGCGACAGCATGAACCACACCAGCGCCGCCCCTGATCCGGCCGCCGCCATGATCCTGCGCATGTTGCACGCGTATCAAGAGCGGCTGCATGGGCTTGCGCACGTGCGCGATGCATCGGGGCTGGCCGCACAGGCAACCGATGTGCCGGCGGGCGCAGCCAAAGACTGGCGGCAGGTGTGTATCGCGCTTGGTGTGGGCCAGGTGGGCTTGCCGACATTGCTTTCGCATGCGCATCGCCTGGCGGTGCTCGATAAGGACGATCTCCAGCGCGTGCTGGCCGCCCGCATGCTGATCGGCAGGCGCGCCGCGCTGGCGCGATGCATTGACGGCGCTTATCTCGCCGGCGTTGCCGGTCTGTTGGGGGAGGCAGCCCTCACGGCATTGACGCAACGCGAGCACTGGGCGCCAGATCCCGGTGGGCCGTTGCCCGCACTCGACTTGGCGCAGCTTGCCGAGGCCGGCCTGCATGCCCTGATTGCCGACGGTACGGTGTCGGATCCGTCGCTCGCGCAACTGATGCGCCTGACGATCGGCATGCAGGCTGCCGTGCCGCCGTGCGCAGGTACGCCAACCGCTGAAACGCAAGCCGAATCCTTCATGGCTGCGTTGCCTGTTCTCTTTCCGGAGTTGTCATGGTTATTTGGTTGAGGCGCGATGCTCCGCTGGGCATTGGCTCGGACGTGATCCGTGCCGAAGATTACCGGCACGTGGTGGAGCTGGATGCCGCATGGCAGGCCGTGGAAGAAGCGCGCGAGGCTGCATTGGCGCAGGCTCACGCCCAGGCTGAAGCCATCGTGGCGCAAGCCCAGGCCAATGCAGATGAGTTGCTCAGGCAAGCCGAGCAGCGCGCGCAGCGCAGCGCCAAGCTTGGCTATGCCGCTGGTCAGCGACGTGCGTTGGAGGACTTTCACGCGTCCATGGCCGCGCGCGCGTACGACGATGACGAAGCCACGCGCCGCGAGGAAGACCGCCTGATCGCCACGGTCATGCAGGCGGTCGAGCACGTGGTGCTGGAATCCGATCGCCAGGCGTTGTTCGCGCGCGTGGCCGCCACGCTCGGTCGCGTGCTGCAAAGTCAGGCGCGCCTGACGGTGCGCGTGTGCGCAGACGAGATCGAACCAGCCCGTGCCGCCTTCGCCAAGGCCGTGCAGACGGGCTCGCTCAATGCCGCCTTCGAGGTGCTGGCCGACGACCGCGCAGAGCCCGGACATTGCCAATGCGAATGGGACCACGGCGTGGCAGACGCGAGCCTGCGTGTGCAATTGGCGGCGCTGCGTCAGGCGCTTTCAGCGCGCAGGCGCAAGCCTCTTGAACATGCCGATCCGCACGAAGGCTTTGCAGATGACGATGGCGGCTTTGACGAGGATGCGGCATGACCAAGGCCGCGCTGATCGACGCCATGGACGAGGCGATCCGTAGCGTGGCGCCCGTCCAGCGGCTGGGCAAGGTCGTGGAAGTGACGGGCACCCTGCTGCGTGTGGGTGGCGTGGACGTCAAGCTTGGCGAGCTGTGCACCTTGACCACACCGGATGGAACGGAGCTTCAGCAAGGCGAGGTGGTCGGCTTTAGCGAGCACTTTGCATTGCTGGCGCCATTTGGCGGCGTGGTGGGCTTATCGCGCTCGACCCGCGTGGTGCCGAGCGGGCGCACGCTTTCGGTCGGGATCGGGCCCGGCTTGCTCGGCCGCGTGCTCGATGGCCTGGGCAGGCCCGCCGATGGCGGACCGCCGCTGGATGTGTATGACTACGTGCCGGTGTTCGCGCAGGCGCCTGACCCGATGTCGCGCCGCTTGGTGGAGCAGCCGCTGGCCACTGGTGTGCGCGTGATCGACGGATTGGCCACCTTGGCGGAAGGGCAGCGCATGGGCATCTTCGCGCCGGCCGGTGTGGGTAAGAGCACGCTGCTCGGCATGCTGGCGCGCGGCACGGAATGCGACGTCAACGTGATCGTGCTGATTGGCGAGCGCGGCCGCGAGGTGCGCGAATTCATCGAGCAGATCCTGGGCGAGGAAGGCATGCGCCGCTCCGTGCTGGTGTGTGCAACGTCCGATCGATCGTCCGTGGAGCGCGCCAAGGCCGCGCACGTCGGCACCGCCATCGCCGAGTATTTCCGTGACCAGGGCCTGCGTGTGCTGCTGATGATGGACTCGCTCACGCGCTTTGCCCGCGCACAGCGCGAGATCGGCCTTGCCGCGGGCGAGCCACCCACGCGGCGCGGCTTTCCGCCGTCGGTGTTTGCCGAGTTGCCGCGCCTGCTCGAGCGGGCCGGCATGAGCGCCACGGGCTCCATCACCGCGCTGTACACCGTGCTGGCCGAAGACGAATCCGGCAACGACCCCGTAGCCGAAGAAGTACGGGGCATTCTGGATGGCCACCTGATCCTGTCGCGCGACATTGCCGCGCGCAATCGCTATCCGGCCATCGACATCCTGAACAGCCTGAGCCGTGTGATGACGCAGGTCGCGCCGGCCGACCACTGCGCCGCTGCCGGCCGCATGCGTCAATTGCTTGCCAAGTACAACGAGGTCGAGACCCTGCTGCAGATGGGCGAGTACAAGGAAGGCAGCGATGCCGTGGCCGACACCGCCGTGCAATGGAACGGCTGGATGGAAGACTTCCTGCGCCAGCGCACCGACGAGTGGTGCAGCCCGGATGAGACGTATCGGCTGCTGACCGAGGTGGGCCAGACATGAAGCGCAAGCGCTCCGCGGTATGGCACACGCTGATCGAAGCCAAAACGCGCCAGCGCCGTCGTGTCGAAGCGGAGATCGCTGTCGCACAGCAAGCCGTGGCGGATGCACAGGCCGCCGCGCAAGACAGCGAAGACGCGTGCGAGCGCGCGCACGAGCGGCTGCGGGGCCATATCGGCCGCATGGATGAGCTGATTGCCGCCCCCGTGCTGCTGGCCGATGCGTATCTGCGCTACGACGCGTTTCGCGGCGAGCTTGACGATGCGGTCGTGCAGGCCGAGCACGACGCAGCGGCCGCGCACGCCGCCGTAGCCGAACGCGAAGCCGAACTCAAGGCACGCCGCCAGGCCCTGGCGCGGCTCGATGCCATGCTCGATCAATGCCGCAAGACTGCAGAGCGGATCGACCAGCAGGAAGCCACCGAGCGCGAGCTTGCCACCGAGGAAGAAGCCGTCGAGGCCATCCTGGCGCGTCCGCGCCCACGCGCAGCGGCTTGATGGCGAAACATTCCGACGACATTCACGCATTCATATGGAAGCTATCGATACTGTTCTGCACGCCTGGTTTGATCTTGATGAAAGCGCGGAGGTCATCCTTGCGCTGCTCGCGCTGTCGTGCGTGCGCATCATGACTATCTTCGCGATCCTGCCGGCCACGAGCGACCAGTCCGTGCCCGGCACTGCGCGTAATGGTGTGGTCTACACGCTCGCCATCATCGTGGCGGCGGCGCAGCCACCCGCCGTGGCGGAGCATCTGAGCGCGGCCCGGTGGTTCCTGCTGGCGGGCAAGGAGATTTTTCTGGGTGCGTGCCTTGGCTACGCGGCGTCCACGGTGTTCTGGGTGGCGCAGACGGCGGGCACCATCGTCGACAACATGGCGGGCTTCAACAACGTGCAGATGAGCAACCCGTTGCAGGGTGACCAGAACACGCCCATCGGCAACACGCTGCTGAATCTGGCCGTGACGCTGTTCTATGCAGCGGGTGGCATGCTGTTCCTGCTGGGCGTGGTGTTCGAGTCGTTCCACTGGTGGCCGCTGGGCGCCACGCTACCTGACATGAGCGCCGTGGCCGAGAGTTTTCTGCTGCAGCAAACCGATTCCATCTTCTCCACC
The DNA here is from genome assembly GCF_000607165.1 of Ralstonia pickettii. GTDB lineage: Bacteria > Pseudomonadota > Gammaproteobacteria > Burkholderiales > Burkholderiaceae > Ralstonia > Ralstonia holmesii. The sequence goes on from NZ_JFZG01000024.1 coordinate 286,504, forward strand.
GCCGTCAAGCTGGCCGCGCCGGTGATGATGACGCTGTTCCTCATCGACGCCGGCATCGGGCTGCTCTCGCGCGCGGCAGACAAGCTCGAGCCCGCGTCGCTCGGCCAGCCCATCAAGGGTGCGGTGGCCATCCTCATGGTCACGGCGCTGGTGGTGGCCATGTCCACCCAGGTGCGGGACACGCTTACATATAGCCAGTTGCTGCAGCGGGTCAAGAACGGACTGGTGGGCGATGGCACGTCGTCAAAACCGAAAAATATGCGGTGAGGATTGTTCAGCGCCTGACGAAGCTTTGTTGAGATTGTCGGTGCAGCGATTTCTTAGGATGTCCTTAGGAAATCCAACACCAAGCGGCCAGCCCTTCGCCAGCCGCAATCTCTGACACGGGAGCGTCGACATGCTGGGAAACATCTACTTTGCCTTGGCCTCCGGATTAGCAGCGCGTGAGCGTCTGCCGGACTATGCGAAGGCCGTCTTCGCGGAGGATTTCGACCGCGCGTATCAACTGGTCGACGATCATGGCGGCCTGCACGGCAAGGAGGCGGGCGACTACGCCGGCGTGCTGGCCATGGCCGATGCATCGATGCTGCTGGAGTGCGATGAAGACGCCGAAGAAGCGTTCCGCACCGCGCAGCGTCTGATTCGCCATTCGGATGATCAGCTGCGCGTGGTCTCGTGCCGCAACATGGGCTGGCAATCGCTGCTGCGCGATCGTTATTCGGCCGCGGCGGGCTGCTTCTCCCGCATGGCCGAAGACGATGGCGCGACATGGCTGCAGCGCGTCGAAGGCATGATGGGCCTGGCCCTCGTGCACCACCAGCTTGGTCAGCAGGACGCAGCAGACGAGGCGCTGCAATCGGCCCGCGCCATTGCAACGGAGCGCAATGATGCCGGCTGGGTCACTACGCTGGATCTCGTTGTGTACGAGTTTGCGGTGCAGGCTGGCATCCGATGCTCCAACCGCTTGCTGGAACACGCGTTCTGGCAGTCGGCCGAAGTGGGTGCCGCGATGCTGCACCACCATGGCGGCCGCGACGGATGGGCCCCAAACGGTAAGCACGATGCGAGTGTGCCCGCGATGATCCATCGCCGCGCCGAATATCTGAGCCTGCTGCGCCGCATGGCAGATGGCGATCGCGCTGCAATCGACCCGCTCATGGCGATCATCGGGCAGTCCCGCCGCATGGGCAGCCGTCTGTTGATGCAGACGAAAGTGGAGGTAGTGCTGGCAGCGCTCAGCGGCGAGCAGCACGACGTGGCCGGCAAGGTGTATGACCAGATCTGCAATCGCGATACGTCTTTCGGCGCGCGCCGCTGGAATTTCGACTACCTCTACTGCCGCGCCAAGATGGCCGCGCAGCGTGGCGATGCTGCTGGGGCGCTCAAGTACTACACCGCCTATATGCAGGACGCCCTGCGCTGCCTGCGCACCGAATCGCCCGGCGTGCGCCGCGTCAGCCAGACCACGCCCGCTGCGTCACGTGCGTCGGATGATGTGAGCGCGCGGCTGTCTGCCAAGTACCGTCGTGCCTATCACTACATCCTCGACAACATCGAACGCAGCGACCTGACCACGCGTGAGGTGGCCGCGCACATCAACGTGACGGAGCGCGCGCTGCAACTTGCGTTCAAGAGCGCGGTGGGCATGTCGCCCAGCTCGGTCATCCGGCGCCTGCGTCTGGAGGGCATCCGCTCCGACCTGCTGGACGAGGGGCGCGGGCCGTCGAACATCATCGATACGGCATCGCGCTGGGGCATCCGCAGCCGCTCGGCGCTGGTCAAGGGGTATCGCAAGCAGTTCAACGAAGCGCCCTCGGAAACCATCTGGCGTTAAGTCGCGGGCGCTGTATCGCATGGCCGCGCGCTGGCGCGGTCTGTCTTCTTCATTCTCACGAGTGCAACCATGCATCTGACTCGAATTGCGGGCCGGAAGGGTCGCGTGCTGGCCGCGTGCCGGTGCTTGATGGCTGCGGCCATCGCGGTGCTGTCGCTGGCCGGAAGTGCCGCTGCGGCGGTGATCCCGTGGCAGTCGCAAAAATTTGAATACGTGGCCGACCGCAAAGACGTGAAAGATGTCTTGCGAGACCTCGGTGCCAGCCAGCACGTCATGACGTGGATATCGCCGCAGGTCGAGGGCAGCGTGACGGGCAACTTCAATGAAACGCCTCAGCGGTTTCTCGATCGCATGGCCGCCACGTTCGGCTTTGCCTGGTACTACGACGGCGCCGTGTTGCGTGTGACGGGCGCCAACGAAGCGCAGAGCGCCACCATCGCGCTGCAGCGCGCGTCTACCGCGCAGGTCAAGCGTGCGCTGACGCGCCTGGGGGTGACCGACCCGCGCTTTCCCGTGCTGTACGACGACGAAACGGGCAGCGTGGTCGTATCCGGGCCGCCGCGCCTGGTCGAGCTCGTGCAGGACATCGCACGCCTGATCGATCGTGGCCGTGAGGATGCCAACCGCACTGTCGTGCGCACCTTCCCGCTGCGCTATGCCTGGGCCACGGATCACACCATGCTGGTGGACGGCCAGTCCATCACCATTCGCGGTGTCGCATCCATCCTGAACAGCATGTACGGCAACAACGCGCCCAGCACGGAGAACACGCCGCTGCGCAGCGGTGACCGCCGTGTCGACAGCGTCGCCCCCGGAGAGCCCAACGCAGGCCGCGCCGGCACGCGCGCGCTGTCGGGCCTTAACGGCAACGATCGCAATGGCGGCAAAGCGCCGCTGCCGCCAGGCGGTATCGGCCAATATGCTGGCGGCGGTTCGGTGGCACCGCTGCCCAGCGGCGAAGGCCGCAACCGCGCGGATGCTTTTCAGGAAGACGGCGGCAGCGCCCCGATCATTCATGCAGACCCGCGCAGCAATTCGGTGCTCGTACGAGACCGCGCAGACCGCATGGCGGCCCATCAATCGTTGATTGAATCGCTGGACACGCGCCCGGCTGTGCTGGAGATCAGCGCCAGCATCATCGAGATCAGCGAGAGCGCATTGGAAGACCTCGGCGTTGACTGGCGTCTGCACAACAGCCACGTCGACATGCAAACCGGTTATGGCACCAACACGCAATTGTCCAATCCGGGCTCGCTCGATGCGGTATCCACAACGGCCAATGCCGCCGCTGCCATTGCCGCCACGCCGACGGGTGGGGTGTTGACCGCTGTGATCGGTGGGGCATCGCGTTACCTGATGGCGCGTATCAGCGCGCTGCAGCAGACCAATCAGGCGCACATTACCGCGAGCCCCAAGGTGGCCACGCTCGACAACACCGAGGCCATCATGGACAGCAAGCAGAATTTCTATGTGCCGGTGGCGGGGTATCAGTCGGCGGATCTGTACAGCATTTCGGCGGGTGTGTCGCTGCGCGTGTTGCCGATGGTGGTCACCGATGGCGGCACCTCGCGCATTCGCATGAACATCCATATTGAGGATGGCCAGATCACCAATCAGATGGTGGGTAACCTGCCGGTGGTCAACAAGAGCGAGATCAACACACAGGCGCTCATCAACGAAGGCGAGAGCCTGCTGATTGCCGGTTACTCGGTAGACCAGCAGACCAAGGGCGTAGATGCTGTGCCCGGGCTTTCGAAGATCCCGTTGCTGGGGGCGCTGTTCCGGCATGACCAGACGACGGGCCAGCGATTCCAGCGGTTATTTCTGCTGACACCGCGCGTGGTGGCGCTGTAGTGCTTTTGCCGATGTCGTCACGACAAAGCCTCCCTAAGGGAGGCTTTGTCATTCGTGCCCGCCAGCCGCGCGGTCAGGGGCGGTTTGACGGCCCCGCGGTGCCTTCCTGCACAAGCGTATTCCAGTGGTGCTGGGCGATAGGAAGCAATGCCAGCGCAAGACCTTCGCGGCGTTCGTCTGCGGTGCCATGCTGATCCTGCCGTGCCAACCGGTGGAGAGCCTGCGCATTCGGGTCGTGCGCAATCCGCGTCGCCAATTGCGGCAGAAGACGCCTGAGCGTACTCGTTCCCTTGGCGCCCTCGGCCACTTTGCTGAGGTCCAATACGAATTGGCGGCCAGCTTCTGATGCCAGCAGCGGTTTCAGTTCTGTCTGCAACGGCTGTGCAAGCGCCGCGAGTGTGGCTTGCGCCTGCGTGGCGGTCCACAACTGCTGAACAATCGGCACCAGCTGTGCAGCGACTTGGTGCGAAGGGTGGGTCGACGGATAGCGTCGTGCCTGCTCGCGCAACTCCTGGATCTGCGCGTGGCTGGCAATCTTCTGCGCGAATGCCGGAAGCATGTGTTGCAGCCGGCTGGACCCGCGCACGCCGAACGCGCCTTCGCCAATGGCGATCACCAGCTGGCGCCCCGCGCTGGAGGCCACCAGATCGGCAAGTTCATGCTGCAGGGCGCGCGGCAGCGCACGCGCGGCGGTAGCCAAACGTGCGGACACCTCGCGATCGGGCTCTACGTTGAACGCGTTGGCCAATGCCTGCCGCATGGCGGTAGACGATTCGGCCTGCACGGCCGTCGGATTCCGCAGGGCCTGATTCCTTACTTCGGGTAGCCGGTCATGGGCATTCTTCAGTCGAAACGCGACCGAGACCAACTGGCCGTCATTCATGCCGCTTGCCGAACCGAAGACGGCATTTTCCATCTCTTCGTTCTTGCGCTCGATGTCGGCGTGCAGCAGTTGAAGGCGAGGCGCGTTTTTCATCGCCCATTCTTCACGCACCTTGCCGATTTCGGTGCGCAGATGTTCCGGAAAGTGCACCTTGCGGCCGGGCATCGGGGTGATGAGCGATTTTGGCAGGCCTTGCATCGTGAGCCCCGTGCAGCCACGCAGATCGATGGTCTTGAGTTGGCGCAGGTTTCCGACGGACGCCGGCACGGCGCGTAGTTGCGGACAGTGCGAGAGGTCGAGCGTTTTCAGATGACGCAGTTGTCCAATGGAATCGGGTACCGAAGTCAGGCCCACGTTGTCGTGCAGGTTCAGTTCGGTGAGCTTCGACAGATTGCCGATGCTGCCCGGCACCTCGCGCAGGTAGGTGTGTGCCAGAGACAGCGTTTTCAGCTTGCGTGCATTGCCAATGTCGCGCGGCAACTGGGTGAGCGGTGAATGCTGGATGGCAAGGTGCTCCAGGTTCGCCAGACCGTGCATGGCCGGCAACTCGCGCACGCCACTTCCCACGATCTCAAGATGTTTCAGGCTCGACAATTGCCCCAGCGTATCGGGCATTGCGTGCAAGCGTTGGTTGTCGTGCAGCTTGAGCGTCTCCAGCATGCCAAGGTTGCCCAGATCATGCGGCAACTCGCGCAGATCGCAGTCCGACAGGTGAAGGGCCTTCAGGTGCGCGATGTCGGAAACGAGATCCGGCAGATGGAGCACGGGCGTCGTCTTCAGCTCGATCTTGTCTGCGGGCTCTCGACGCCCTCGCGCTACGTCTTCGATGTGCGTCAGTGCAACGTCGAGCTGTCGTGCCGCATTGAAGTGAGCAGGCGGATTTGCCGGGCGGTAGTCCGCTATCCGGGCATGCATCTGCGCGTGCCATGCTTCCAGGGCCTGGCGGACACCGGAACCGGCGATGCGCGCATTCACGGCGGCCTCACCATGCAGCGGGATTTCGGGTGCCGGGGCACGTGCATGGAGCGGGCTGTTTGGCGCTGTGCGCGATGCGCCAGTTGGTGTGCCGGCACTGATGTTGGGGCGGGCAGCGGGAGGCCCGCCGGCATTGGCAGACGAGCGGCGCAGCCCGAACAATCCGGCAATACCGCCGCGCCGGGGCTGCCGTGCCGGCTCTTGCCGCGGGGGCGTGGCGTAGGCGGGAACGTTGCTGCGCGCTGGAGTGGAATCTGCGGCCGGAGCCTGCGAAGTGCGGCGGAATGGATTGATCGAAGGCATTGAAATTCGAGTCTGGGAGGCGCGACAGTGGCGTCGCACCGATGGTGGAAAACAACGACCCCACGCCAACATCGCGTGGGGCCGAGGTCAAACAAACGCACGCGGTGGCTTATGCGGCCTTCTTATGCGTCGACGTGCTGACGTTGGCGCTAGCGCTCACTTGGCTCGAGCCGGAGGACTGCGGCGCCGATACGGGGGCCTTGGAGGTGACGTCGTCGCCATCGTCATCATCGTCGTCGTTGCCGTTCGACTTGATGGCGTTCAGCATGCGTTGATGCGCGGACTGCTGTTGCAGAAGTTGCAGCTCCAGAAGCGCATCCTGCCCGGTGGGGTCGGCGCCGTTGGGTTGAGCCTTGTTGCTGCCGTTGCCGTTGCCGTTGCCGTTGCCGTTGCTGGAGTCGACTTCGGCCTCGTGCTTCTTCTTGCCCTTGCGGCTGGCGCCTTCGTGGTCGTCCGCGACGGCTTGATGTTGCGTGCCGGTGTGGTGGGCTTCAGGTTGCATGGCGTGACGGGTCTTGCGCGAGGCATGGAAGTCTCCCGCCACGCCAGCGCCCGCGGCAGCAGCGCCGAGTAGCATGCCGCCGGTGCCATTGCCGTTGTCGCTCACTTTGTCGAACAGTTTCTGTGCCTGTACGCCGGCCTCGGCCTTGGTGCCTTCCTTGGCAGCAAGCTTGACCGCATCCTTCAGGCCGCTGCGGCCGCCGGTCAGAGCGCCTTCCACCACAGAGTCGACCACCGTACCGCCCAGGTGCGTCTTCTGCAGTGTTGCCACGGCAGCGCTGGCGGCGAGGCCCTCGGGTGTCAGGTCCGAGGCCAACTGTGCGGCGTTGCCAGCGGCTGAGCCGATATCGCCCAGCGCTTCACCAAAGTGACCATGCGCAGCCGCTTTTGCGGCGGCAATGCTGCTGTCCGCGAAACCGTTGACGCTGTCACCGATGCCCTTGACCGTGCGGTCAGCGATGTCGTTGACGAAACCGCGGGCCTTGTCGACCTTGCTCAGGGCCTTGTCCAGCCCCTTGCTCAGATGGGCGTTTTCCAGCGATTTTTCAGCCACGTCGAAGGCCGCGGTATTCAGATCCCGCAAGCCCTTGAAGGTGGCTTCGCCAACGCCCACGGCGTCGTGCAGCGCTTTTTGAATGCGCAGATGAACCAGATCGTTGGTCATGGCTGCCGTTTGCTTGGCAACGGCTTCCACGTCGTGGACGAGGTTCTTGCCTACGCTCTCGGCGGCGTGGGCGATGCCCTTGCCGACCTTGGCGATGTCATCGCCCAAGTGCTGAAAGGCGTGCTTGATTTTGCTGAAGATACTCATGGTGAGTCTCCTTGCTTGGGATAGCAAAAATGACGGCCGTTGCCGGCCGTCGGATTGACGAGCCTGGCCTTAGGCGCCTTGCACGTGGTTTTGCTGCTGTTGCGCGCCGCCGGCTTTTTGGGCTTGCAGTTGCTCCAGCACCTTGATCATGTCTTTGAGCAGTGTCTCGAGCTGGGCCATGGGGCTGTTGGTGCCATTGCTGCTGCCGTCTGCGCCGTTTGCGCCATCCGTCGTGGAGGTGTTCGGCGTGCCGGATGCACCGGACGCGCCGTTTGCCCCGCCGCCCGCTGCGCCACCTGCACCATTTGCACCACCGGCCGCACCAGCGTTGCCTGCGCCACCCGCGCCAGCGCCGCCGCCTTGCGTCTGATCGCCGCCAAGCGCCTGTTGCTGTTGTTGCGCCAGCATCTTCAGCAGATCGTCCAACACCTTCAGCAGTTGTTCGATCATGGAGTCGTTGCTCTTCTGGCTGCTGGCCTCGGCACCGTTGGCGTTGTCCGCGCCCGTTGCGCCATCGGCTGCGCTGGAGCCGTCGGCACCGTTTGCACCGCCGGCATCGCCCGTGTTGTCAGCGCCGTTGGCGCCACCGGCATCGCCTGTGCTGTTGGAACCGTCGGCACCGCCAGCGTCGCCAGCACCGGCGCCGCCATCGGCACCACCTGCCGCGCCCGCGCCGGCGCCGCCATCAGCACCACCTGCCGCGCCTGCGCCGGCACCACCACCAGCACCACCTGCCGCGCCCGCGCCAGCACCACCATCGGCACCACCGAACGCGTTCGTCATCATCTGCTGCTGCATCAGTTGCAACGCGTCGTCGAGCATCTGGAGCATGTCGTCCATATTGAGGCCCTTGCCGCCGTTGGCACCACCTGCGCCATCGACGCCCTTGGCGCCTTCGCCCGTGTCGAGCTTGTGCTGCATCTGCTCGCTGAGCTTCATGAACTTCAGCAGGTCTTCCAGCAGTTTCATGAGCGCTTGCATCGGGTCCTGGCTACCGGAGTCGCCCCCGTTGTCATCGCCAACTTGCTGGCCCTTGCTGGCACCCTGCGCGCCTTGCGAACCCTGGGCGCCTTGCGCACCTTGGCTTGCCGACGGGCCATGCGCAGCACCCGCGCCCTGGGCGCCACCGCCAGCTGGGCCACCCGAGCCACCGCCGGCACCTGCATTGGCGCCGCCTTGTGCGGTGGCGTTGCGCAGCATGGCTTCAAGCACCTTCAGGATGTCTTGCACGAGATGCTGCAGCGGGCTTTCGGCCTGGTTCTGTTTGCCGGGCTGATCCAGTTGGAGCTGGGTCGAGATATTCAGTGAAGCGTTGTCTTGGACCTTCATATTCATGTGTCACCTCAGTGGGCAGGCGTGATGCATGGCACCGCCCAGGCCGCTGACTGGACGCATGCCGATACAGAGAGGAGAGAAACGCCGCACGACCGACGTCTGCAGAGAAACGGCGGCACGGCAATCGCTTCCGATTCCGGTTCGGGTCGCGGGGCCGGCATGGCCCTGCGCGTTCTGCCCGTGCCGGGCCGCGCAGCCCTGGGCAGCCGCGTGCCGGCACGCCGATCGCAAAGCGAAATGGCATGTCGGGCGACTTTGGTGGAACGTTAGGGAATGTCGGCCATCAGGCGATGCAGCAAGGCCGAAGCGCTGATCACCGAGACGAAATCGCAGGCCAGAGGGAGGTGAGAGAAGGCAAAACTCACGCGCGCGCCGCCGTGTTAGGGCATGCGGCGGACCAATCGACAGTGGGTTTCAGAAGTTGTGCGTGACGCGCAGCGCCAGCGTGCGGCCAGGCAGGATCGGGATGTAGCTGCTGCTGAGCGTGTTGCCGTACGTGCGCACGTTGAACAGGTTGCGGGCAAAGACGTCGATGCGCCAGTCCTTTTGGTGCCAGAAGAGACTACTGTCGACGCGCACGGCGCCGGGCACCCGGAAAGAGACATCCCCATGGGCATCGGCCCGGCCTTGCGCGCTGATGCCAAGCCCCACGCCGGCGCCTGCGATCACGCCGCTTTGGATGGTGTACGTCGTCCAGAGTGAGGCGTTTCGGGCTGGCACGCCTGGTACGTAGCCGCCCGGTAGCCTTGCCGACATACGAGAGGCCGACAACCACAGCGACGCCTCCCAGCCGCGCGCCACCGTGCCCTGCATCGACAGTTCCACGCCCTGGTTGGTTTGTTCGGCCAGTTGCGTGTAGTAGCCCGGGTGCGACACGTCGGCCAGGCTCACGTTCTTTGCGTCGATCCGGTAGAGGGCTGCCTGTGCCGTCAGCGTGTGGTGGGCGTTTTCCCACCGCAGGCCGGTTTCGACCTGGCGGCTGCGCTCGGGTTGCGTGCCGGTGCCGTCATAGAAGTAGCCGGTGTTGATCTGGAAGCCACGCATGTAGTCGGCAAACCACGCCGTGCTGGGGGTGAGCTTGTAGAGCACGCCCACGGCGGGCGTCCAGGCAACCCCTCGCAATTGCGTATGGGGCAGCAGGGCGACGTAGTTGTTCGCGCGGATGGACCCCGACACTTCCCACCTGTCGCCAATGGAGACGTGGTCGCGCAGCCGGAAGATCGATTGCCGCAACGTTTGCGACAACCGGTTGCCCGGAATGAACGTTGCCGCCGGCAGCGGTACAGGCGCAAAAGGGTCTTGCGTGACTTGTGCGACCGACCCCGGTTTGATCAGGTTCTGCCGCTCCTGAATCTCTTCCCAGCCGAGGGTGAACGTGTGGCGCACGGCGTGGTGCGACAGGGTGCCCGTCAGCTCGTTCGACATGGCCCAGAGGTGGCTCTCTGTGTGACGCAGCCCGCAGATCGTGTTGTTGGGCATGACGTTATACGACGAGGCCGATCCGAGGTCCCACTGGGCCGATTCCTCTCTCACGGATTCATAGCTCGCCCGCGAATGGATGGCCCAGTCATCGGTCAAGTTGCGCGAGGCCGTGTAGTAGACCCGCGTGCCGCTGCCTTCCACACGGTCGTCTACGTTGCCGAAGGGAAGCTGCACGGGCACGCGAGCAGGTGCGCCGCCCAGCGCAAAGGTGGCGAGCGGCACGGGCTGCCGGCTGGTGAGCGATTCGATGCCGGCGGTAACGCTCGTTGCGCTGTCGTTCCAGCCCAGCGCGGCGTGGCCGTAGCTGACGCGGTGGCCCGCGTATCCGGCATCGCTGTCGGCCGTCGTGTCATTGAGCCCGACGATGCGGTAAGACAACCCGTTGGCCCCGATAGCGCCGGCCAGGTCGGCTACCACCTTACGTTCGGTGTGCGAGCCGATCTCCATGGCGATGCTGCGCTGCGCGACGGCGGTTGGCGCCTTCAGGCTGGCATTGATGGCGCCGCCAGCCATGGTGACGCTCGCCACGTCTGCGTTCGGCCCTTTGATGACGTCGATCTCTTCCAGTGCGTCCACGGGCCGCAGCGAGGCGAGCTTGTCAGGCAGGCCATCCACCGAAATTGTGTTGGTCAGGTAGCCGCGGATGGCGTAGAGGGGCGGTGCTGTCGGGTCAGCCAATACCGATGCCACGCCGGCCTGGGCCAGTGCCGCATTCAATGAGGTCGGTTGTTGGCTGGCCAACAGACCACGCGTGATCGTATTGACGGCGTGCGGCATGCTCGTCATCGGCATTTCCACGCGGGTGATGGCACTGCTGGAGAGCACTGCGAACCCTGTATCGCCTGCGCCATGGACTTCCGATGGCGGTAGCGAGCCGATGTCGCGCGGTAGCGAGTCGGGGGTGCCAGCGTTGCCGGCCGCCACGACGGTGAGCGTGCCGTCAGGCAGCACAGAGAGCGCGAGCCCGCTGTTTTGCAGTGCCAGCCGGGCGGCATCTGCTGCCGTCATCGTGCCGTCGATGGGGCCGGCCATGCGGTCCTTCACAAGGCTGGATGCGAACGACACCGGTTGGCCGCTCAACCGTGTGATTTCCATCAGGACATGCTCGAGCGTTGATCGCTCGATACGCAATCGCTGGGGTTCGTCAGCCGCCAAGGCATGCGCCTGCTGCGCCATCGACAGTCCGATCAGCACGGCGGCCAGGCCAGGGAGGCGGAGCAAGGTAAAAGGCAAGGGCGTCATGAGGGACAGCGCTGTCACTGTGCGGCGAAGGTCTGGAAAGGACGGAGAACGAAACGCGTCCGCGCAACCTGCGGGTGAATTTCCAGGGCGTTCTGCGGTATCGCAGAAGGGGGGGGCGGACCTGACGGCTAAGCGCGCTCCCGAAAGCAGATGTTCACCGGCGACACGATGTGCCTGGCGCTCAGAGCGGCACGATGGATGCACATGCTGTCGAGCAGGCCGTCGCTGCTACGGTCAAGGCAGTACCGCGATGTGTCCGGAAAGAAGCCTCGGTTGAGCGCGGATGCGCCCCACGGCTTGCGCGCTGTCTCAGTACACCCATGCCGAACTGGCGTGCGCATTTCGCCAGTGCGATCGACGGGATCCGCTTCTTGTTCATACCCCACCCGTATTTTTATTGTCGTGAAACGGACGCGAATTACGCAGGAACCGTGCCACGTTTCCCCTCCGAAGTGGGGGGGGATTCCCGCCGAGACGCTTGACGCCAGTTCCTCGGCGCAGCTCAACGCGGCGACAGATCGGGCGACCTTTTTCCTTTGCGAAAGGAATTCGATTGGCGCGACCCGTTTCGCCTCGCAACGGTTCGTTTCGCGCCATGGCGCCGCCATGCGGCGGCCAGCCGCTATGGTTGTCGCCGTCCGTGACTCGTTCTTCCGCTGTGGTGCTTATGCTGTCATCAACGTTTTGCTCTGCCGATGCGCTGGCCGATCGTATTCGCTCGTCGCTCCGACAGGCAGCCCAGACGAGCGGACTTGCCGCGCGGCACGAGCGCTTCTACGACGCCGCGCAGGCGCTGCGCTCCGAAATTCTGGAATTGGTGTCCGAAGAACCGGACGACCTCGCCGTGCTGACGTGCGCTCAGGCCTTTCGAGAGGAGACGCAGGCATTCAAGCAGACGTACGCCATTGCGCGACTCGCGTATTCGCCCGAGGTCGACTGCCGCTATCCGTTTCGCGATGAAATGGAGCAGCCCGTTCTCATCACCACGCTGGAATCGACCGGGCGATCCAGAGACCGCTTCGAGCGTTACCCCGCAGACGCCGTATGGCCGTATCTGCAGGCCGATGTGGTGCCCAGTCTGCGTGGCGCGCTTTACCAACGCACGCTTGTGTGCCGGCGGATGCAGCGCGCTGACCTACGCGACGCGCGCGAGGAGGCACTCATTGGCGAGCGTGGTGTATTTGCCGCCCGGGACATTGCCGTGGGCGAATGCCTTGGCGTCTACGGTGGCCGGCTCCTGACGCCTGCCACTTATTACACCTGCCTCGACGATTCCTTCGTGCTGAGCACCAGCGCTGGCGGCATCGATTCGTGGGTCGACGGTGAAAACATCCTGGCGATGGCCAACACCATCTTTGCTTACGAACGCGGCAAGGCGGATCGGCAGGCGGAGTCCGGCTACAACATGGAGGCTGCGGTGTTTGAAGCGACTTCGCGTTGCGGACGACGCTTTTCCATCCGCGCCTTCTTTGCGACAGAACGCGTGCCCGCCGGTGCCGAGTTGCGCTGGAATTATCGCTATCCGCCGGAGCTGATTCGCCAGCGGTTTGGTGCGCACGCTGCCGTCTAAGGGTAGGACGCAGCGTCCCATCGCAGCATCTGTGGCGTCGGTATTCCCTAATACGCTTGCCGACTTCCTGTCCAGGGGCTGCGTGCCGAATCAGCCAGGCGACGGGCAAGACCGCTTATTGAAATGGACATGAAAAAGGGCGCTCTACCGAGTCAGAGCGCCCCAGCGTGCATCGATCAGCGACGAGCCATCACGGCTCGTGGCGCAGATACCCTTCCTTGCTCGGGTCTGGCATGAAGTACGTCACGACGAAAGACACCGCGCACAGCGCCGTCACGTACCAGTAGAACGTCGATTCGGTGCCGGCCTGCTTGAACCACAGCGCCACGTATTCCGCAGAGCCACCGAACACCGCGTTGGCAATCGCATACGACAGGCCCACACCCATTGCGCGCACTTCCGGCGGGAACATCTCGGCCTTGATCAGCCCGCTGATCGACGTATAGAAGCTGACGATGGCCAGCGCCAGCGTGATGAGGCCGAAGGCAGCGAGCGGGCTCGACACCGTGGCCAGTGCCTTCATGAGCGGCACCGTCCCCAGCACCGAAAGGGCCCCGAACAGCAGCATCGAATTGCGTCGACCGATGCGGTCGGACAGCGCGCCAAACACCGGCTGCAGCACCATGTAGACGAACAGTGCACCCGTCATCACGTTGGAGGCGGTCTTGGTGTCCATGTGCGCCGTGTTGACGAGGTACTTCTGCATGTACGTCGTGAACGTGTAGAAGATCAGCGAGCCGCCGGCGGTAAAGCCGAGCACGCGCAGGAACGCACCTTTGTGCTGCCAGGCGCCGCGGATCGTGCCCGCGTGCTCGGCCTTGCGTGCCGAGGTGGTCTGCGTTTCGTGCAGCGATTTACGCAGGTACAGGGCGATCAGCGCCGTCAGCGCGCCAACCACAAATGGAATCCGCCAGCCCCAGGCTTTCAGCTCGGCCGTCGTCAGCAGTTGCTGCAGGATCACCAGCACGAGCACCGCGCACAACTGACCGCCGATCAGCGTCACATACTGGAACGAGGCAAAGAAGCCGCGCCGACCCTTCAGCGCCACCTCGCTCATGTAGGTCGCGCTGGTGCCGTATTCTCCGCCCACCGACAGGCCCTGGAACAGCCGCGCCACGAGCAGCAGGAACGGGGCCAGCGCACCGATCTGCGCGTACGTCGGCAGTACCGCGATCAGCAGCGAGCCGCCGCACATCATCAGCACCGAGATCATCATCGCCGTGCGCCGGCCGCGCTTGTCGGCAATGCGGCCGAACAGCCAGCCGCCAATCGGACGCATCAGGAAGCCAGCCGCAAACACGCCCGCCGTGTTCAGCAGTTGCGTCGTGCGGTCGCCGCTGGGGAAGAACGCCGGCGCAAAGTACAGCGAGCTGAACGCGTAGACGTAAAAGTCGAACCATTCGACGAGGTTGCCCGACGACGCGCCGACGATGGCAAAGATGCGGCGGCGTGTGTCGTGCGGGTCAACCGCATGCGGGGTTGCAGTGCTATCCATGAGGGCGTCTCGGTGTGGTTGTTCTGTGGGCAGCCTAAGCTGACCCTCAGAATTGTAGCGACATGTCGCGGATTGTCGCGCCCCGGAATTGCCCCGATCGATGAGATGGTGTGTTGCGGGAGGTGTGGAACGGGCGTGCTGAGGTTACGCAGAAACGGGTACGCTCAATGCGCGTACCCGGCCGATTCGGCTTACCGCGCCCCCTGCCGCGCGTTGAACACCACGCGCAACCCGAGCGCCACCAATGCAGCCGCCGTGCAGAACGCCATCAGTCCGGTCCAGCGCGCGCTTGTCCACGCCAGGCTCGCGCCATACGCGCCCACCGACATGCCGATGAACAGCGCCGTCATGAATACCGCGTTGATGCGGCTGCGCGCTTCGGGTGCCAACGCATAGATGATGGTCTGGTGCGACACCAGCGCTGCCTGCACGCCTACGTCAAAGACGAGCGTGCCGATCACGATGGCGATGAGCGATTGCGGGAACAGCGACATTGCGGCAAACGTCACTGCCATGAGCAACGCGCCGCCCGCCGCGATGTGGCCCGGCGCAACGCGGCCTGACAATCGCCCCGCAATGCTCGCACCCAGCGCGCCCGCTGCGCCGGCTAGGCCCAGCAGACCCGCTTGCCCCGTCGACAGGCCGAGCGAACCCGTCAGATGCAGTGTCACGGTCGACCAGAAGCCCGAGAACGCAATGCCGATGAACGCCTGCGTGATGGCCGATGCGCGCAGCCGCGGGTGCTGGGCGAACAGCGTGCCGAGAGAGCGCAGAAGCGTGAGGTACGGCTGCCGCATGGTGGCGGAGGGCGGCGCCACACCAAAGTGGGCGGCGCGCACGGCAATCGCCAGCCCGACAATCGCCACCGCCGACACGCCAAATGCCGCGCGCCAGCCGAAGTGGTCCGCCACGATGCCACTGAACACGCGCGAGCTGACGATACCGATCAGCAACCCCGTCATCACCGTGCCGATGTTGCGGTTGCGGTTGTGGTCAGTGCTGATGGCCGCAGCGCTGGGCACGAAGTCCTGCGCGATGGTGGCCGACAGCCCCACTGCAAAGCCCGCCGCAGCCAGCACTGGCAGGTTGGGCGCAAGGCAACTGGCGATGAGCGCCAGCGTGAGCAGCACCGCCTTCCACAGGATGACGATGCGACGGTCGTACCGGTCGCCCAGCGGGCCGAAGAAAAAGATGCCGCTGGCATAGCCCGCCGCCGTGAGCGTCGGCAACACGCCCAACGCGTGCGGCGCGATGGCGAGGTCGCGGCCAATGAGGCCGAGCAACGGGTGGTTCAGGTAAATGCATGCCACGCTGATGCCCGCACCGGCCGTGAGCAGGCGGATCAACCCTTGGGTGTCAGGTGCGGCTGAAGCGGTGGCGGCGGTGGCGGGCGTTGGGGACGCAGGCGAGGTCGACATGGAAACCTCATGGAGGAAATTGCTGCATCGCAGCGAAGCGGCGATGCTAACAACTTTCCTCTGGGCTTGCTGGCGGCCAATAACCTTGCTGGGGGTGGTGTCAGGCGCGCTGTCCGGCGGGGTTGGGCGCTGAGGCAGGGGCCTCTTCCACGTCTTCGCTGTGGCCGCCCTGCACGTCGTGGCCGGCGTTGTCGATCCACAGGCGAGCGCGGTCTTCGCCCACGCGCGACAGCTCCATGCGGTATTCGTAGCGGTCTGGTCGGTAGAGGCCCTGCAGCAGTTGCACGGGCCGCCCGCTCATCTCGCGCACGATGCGCTGAACGGACAGCAGCGGCGCACCCACTGTCACATCCAGATATTGCGCCGTCGCCACATCGGCCAAACGGGCAGACACCACCTGCGACGCACGATCGATCCGCACGCCCGAGCCCTCGATCAGCCGCAGCAGCGACTGGTTTGCCAGGCGGTCCAGCGTGAGCTTGCTTGTTACGTCTAGCGGCAGCCACGTGGTGATCAGCGCCATGGGCGTGTCTTCCAGGTGGCGCACGCGCACGAGTTTCTTGATCGGCGTGCCGGGTGCGATTTCCAGGCATTTGGCCTCGTCGGGCGGGGCCAGCACGTCTTCAAATTCGACGACGACGGCGGAGGTGCGCTCGCCCACGTCGATGATGTTCTGCAGCAGCGTCTGGGCGCCGCCGCCCATCGTCAGCGGGTCATCGGGTTTGACGACAAACGTGCCCATGCCGCGATGGCGGCGCACCAGACCTTCCTTGACGAGGTAGTCGAACACGCGCCGCATCGTAACGCGCGAGGCTCCGAACTGGCGGGCCAGCTCGATTTCGCCCGGCATCGGGCCGTCACTGAACCGGCCCTCAAGAATCTGTTGGCGCAGGACGACGTAGATCTGGTGGTAGAGCGGTACCACGGCATCAGGCATGGCGGTCGTGGTTCCGGACGTGAGCAGCGAGGTCGAGGGCGAAATCAGGAGGGGCGGCCATCAAGCGATGGGGCAAGGCGCGGGATGCGTTGGAAAGCCGGGCCGAACGCGGCCATTTGCCCATTCATCCGCGACGATAGGGCGTTTTTCCAGGCCTGTAAAGTTGTGTGTTACCCGTTGTCTGACGGCGTATCCGCGGCCTTGGCAGCAGGATTTCCCACCTGCCCATAACGGGGATTGCGCTCACGCATCGAGTTCTTGGGCGCAACCGGCTCGCCCAGCGCATTGACCAGCGCCACGTGGATCGGCGTGCCGCTTTCGCGGTCGCGCAACAGCATGGGGCCCTCACCGTCGGGCGTGAGGTAGCGGTCGCCCCATTGCATCAGCGCGACGATGGCGGGCAGCAGGTCGACGCCCGCCCGCGTGAGCCGGTAGGCATCGCGCACGCGGTCGCCCGGTTCCTGATACGGCACGCGGCGCAGGATGCCGTACGTCACCAGCGCCTTGAGCCGCGACGACAGGATCGCCGACGAGCACCCCGTGCGGCGCAAAAACTCATCAAACCGGGTCACGCCCGAGAACGCTTCGCGCAGCACGAGCAACGTCCATTTCTCGCCGACGATCGACACGGCGGCCGCGATGGAGCAGGGCTCTTCCATCGACGTCACAAGCTCCGACGCCGCTGGGACGGGGAAGGGTTCCGGAATTCTCATGGCAAAAGCATAGTCAATTCTGACTTTACTTGCAAAAGTCAGGGTTTCTGCTAATCTAGCTTCAAATTAGAAAGTCAGGCGGTGATCCCGTGCTGGCGGTCAATAACAACGATCCATCGCGTGAGGAGATCCCCATGCTTTACACCATCCACCGTTACCCCGCCGAATGGATCGACCGCTGGACCATGCACGACGGCTCCATCGCCACCGTGCGCCCGATTCTGCCGCAAGACGCGCCCCTTGAGGCCGCTCTGGTCGAAGGGCTGTCGTCCGAGTCGCGTTATGCGCGGTTCCTGGTGGGCGGGGGCCGGCTGACCGACGAGATGCTTGCCGCCTATACGCAAATCGATTACGTGAACCACATGGCGCTGGTCGTGAGCGTGGCGCGCCCCGACGGCACCGGCGAAGACCTGATCGCCGATGGCCGCTTCGTCGTGGAAGACGGTGTGGCCGAATTTGCAATGCTTGTGGCCGATGCGTGGCAGGGCAAGGGCGTCGGGCGGCGTTTGTTCGCCACGCTGGTCCGTGCGGCCCGGGTGTCCGGCGCGCGGGAGGTCTTCGGTGAGGTGCTGTCCATCAACCGCCGCATGATCAGCCTGGCGCGTGATGCGGGTTTCCGCGTTGCCAATGTGCCGGGCGATGCCACCGTCTGCACTGTGCGCCTGCCGCTGGCCGATGTTGAAGCGGTCATGACGCCGTTCGTTTTCGCCTGAATCGTCCGAGTTTTGCGTGTCTGCACCCCATGCAGGCGCGCCTACCGTGTGTCTCTTTCGCCGCCGTTGAGCGGCGTTTTTTTTGGTCAATCAATCGATATTAATGGTGCTCAGTGCAAAAAATCATCGCTTTTGTGGATGAATGGATACGCATAGACTCATCCGCGTGGCCTGGTGCGTGGGTGCCCCCCACCTGCGTGCCGGTGCCGCCTTGTTCAATCACTGCCGCCTTTGCCCCCACACCATGAGCGACGTCACACCCGTGCTTGCCCCGTTTCACCTGGCTTTTCCTGTACACGACATTGCCGCGGCGCGCGCCTTCTATGGCGACATCCTCGGTTGCCCGGAGGGGCGCAGTTCGCCGGACTGGGTGGATTTCAATTTCTACGGCCATCAGATCGTCGCCCATCTGGCGCCGGACGAAATCGGCCATCGCAAGACCAGCGCCGTCGACGGCGACAACGTGCCCGTGCGCCATTTCGGCGTAGTGCTGTCGATGCCCGAATGGGAAGCTGCCGCCGACAAGCTGCGTGCCGCCGGCATCGAGTTCATCATCGAGCCGCACATCCGCTTCAAAGGTGAAGTGGGCGAGCAGGCCACGATGTTCTTTCTCGATCCGTCGGGCAACGCGATGGAGATAAAGGCGTTTGCCAACATGGCGTCGCTGTTTGCCAAGTGAGCCGGCGCGGCGCGCGTATCCTTGCGCTTCTCCATTGACGCGCGCGCTCCATGCTTCGAGAACTCAAGACCTTCATCGCCGTTGCCCGGCACGGCACCTTTGCGGGCGCGGGCGATCGCATCGGCCTGACGCAGTCGGCGGTGAGCGCGCAGATCCAACGTCTGGAGGCCTCGCTCGGCTTCCCGCTCTTCGATCGCACGGGCCGCTCGGCAACGCTCAACGCCGCGGGGCGCGATGCGCTGGCGCTGGCCGAGCACATCGTCACGCTGTACGACCGTCTCGGTGACCAGGCCGGCGGCAACGAGCAGCGCGGCCTTGTGCGTATCGGGGCGATTGCTTCGGTGCAGACGTCGTTCCTGGTGGATGCGCTGGTGCAATTTCGCAGCGAATTCCCGCATTGCCGCGCACGCATCCTGCCGGGTGTCTCACTTGACCTGCTCGGCCTCGTAGATGCCGGCGAGATCGACCTAGCCGTGCTGATCCGCCCTCCGTTTGCGGTACCGGCCGATCTGGAATGGCGCACGCTGGTGGCCGAGCCGTTCGTGCTGCTGGTGCCCGCCAGCATGCCCGGCGACGACTGGCGCGCGCTACTCACGCGTGAACCGTTCATCCGCTACGACCGCCGCTCGTTCGGCGGCCGTCGCGTCGATCAGTTCCTGCGCGACCAGCGCATCACCACGCGCGACGTGATCGAACTCGACGAGCTGCAAGGCATGACGCAGCTCGTCGCGCGCGGGCAAGGCGTCGCACTTGCCCCGCAGACCGCCGCGCAAGCCACCTGGCCGTCCGGCACACGTGCCATCAGCCTGGGCGACGACACGTTCTACCGCGAGATCGGTTTAATCGAACGCCCCCGCCACAGCCGCCAGCCCATTGCGGGGCGGCTTGCCGATTGCATTGGCGAAGCCGCGCGAGCCGATCGCACCTGAAGCCGCATGACCAGAGCGTGATATCCGGCATTCAGGTAGCGCATTGACCGAGCGTTATATCGACTCGTATATTACGGCCGGTCATCCATCCACTTTCCCGGGTTCTTCATGCAACGCTTCTTGCTGCGCGCGCACGTGCGCGCCATTGGTCTGGTCGCTGCGCTGGCGCTGGGTTTGGCCGCGCCCGTTCATGCGGCGGACCTGGTTGTTTCAGCGGCCGCCAGTCTGACCAACGCCTTCAAGACGATCGCGCAGCAGTACGAAGTGCTGCATCCGGACACCAAGGTCGTGCTTAACTTTGGCGCGTCGGACGTGCTGATGCAGCAGATCGTGAAGGGCGCCCCCGCAGACGTGTTTGCCTCCGCCGATCAGGAGGCGATGAACAAGGCCGTGGCCGAGAAAGTCATCAAGGCCGAGACGCGCCACGACTTTGTCGCCAACCAGCTCGTGCTGATCGTGCCCGCCACGGGCACGGTGCCCGTGCATGCGCTGGCCGATCTCACGAGGCCCGAAGTGAAACGTGTGGCGATCGGCAATCCGGCGTCGGTGCCGGTGGGCCGCTATGCCAAGCGTGCGCTGGAAGCGGCCAAACTGTGGGAGCCGGTGGAGGCCAAGGCCGTGCTGGCGCAGAACGTGCGGCAGGCGCTGGACTATGTGTCGCGAGGCGAGGTTGAGGCCGGCCTGGTGTTTTCCACCGATGCCGCCATCGCCGCTGACAAGGTGAAGGTTGCGAGCCCCGTGCCGCTGAATGTACCGCTCACGTACCCGATCGCCGTGACCTCGGGCACGAAGCAGCCGCAACCGGCGGCCGACTTCGTGGCGTATGTGCTGTCGCCCGCCGGCCAGGCGGTGCTGGCCAAGTACGGTTTCCTGAAACCTTGATTACGCGGTAGCTGGCTGGCCCGCGCGCTCGGCATCCTGCTTGGGCGTGCGGTGAATGCGCAGCACCAGGAAGGCGCCCGCCACGCACAGCCCGCCCGAAATCATGGAAGCGAGCGTGTAGTTGCCCAGCGAAGCGCGCATCATGCCCGCACCCAGCGTGGCGAATGCCGCGCCCAACTGATGCCCCGCGACGATCCAGCCGAACACGATGGGCGCCGCGGCCTTGCCGAACACGTCGTTGGTCAGGCGCACGGTGGGCGGCACGGTGGCAATCCAATCCAGACCGTAGAAGATTGCGAACACCGGCAGGCCGAAGAACTCGAAGCCGAACGCATACGGCAGGTAGATCAGCGACAGGCCGCGCAGGCCGTAGTACCAGAACAGCAGCACGCGGCTGTTGTAGCGGTCGGACAGCCAGCCCGACAGCGTGGTGCCCACCAGATCGAAAATCCCCATCGCCGCGAGCAGGCTCGCGCCCTTCACTTCAGAGAACCCGTGGTCTGCGCACATGGCGATGAAGTGCGTGCCGATGTAGCCGTTGGTGCTCGCACCGCAGATGAAGAAGCTGGCAAACAGCAGCCAGAAATCGCGCTTGCGGGCCGCCTGCACGAGCGTCTGCATGGCCAGGGTGATCGGGTTGGCGCGCGGGCCTGGATCGACTTCCGGCGCATCGGAGGGTTCGCCATAGGTGCGCAGACCGACGCTCTTGGGCGATTCCGGCAGCAGCATCCACACGACCGGCAACAGCAACGCCAGCGCGCCGGCCACGATCAGCACCACCGGGCGCCAGCCGTAGCTCTCGACCACTGCGGCCATCATCGGCAGGAACACAAGCTGCCCCGTGGCCGAGCTGGCCGTCAGGATGCCCATGGCCAGCCCGCGATGCGAAGTGAACCAGCGATTGACCACCGTCGCGCCCAGCGTGATGGCCGCCACGCCCGTGCCGCCGCCTACCATCACGCCCCACAGCAGCACCATCTGCCACGGCTCGTGCATCATCGCCGAGAGTGCCGTGCCGGAAATCAGCACCGCCAGCGCGCCGAGCACCGTCGGGCGGATGCCGAAATACTGCATCGACGCCGCTGCAAACGGCCCCGTCAGCCCATACAGGGCAATACCGATCGAGATGGCCAGCGAGATCGTGCTGCGGCTCCAGCCGAATTCGTGCTCGAGCGGCAGCATCATCACGCTGGGCGTGGCGCGCGTGCCAGCCGCGCATAGCAGGATCAGGAACACCACCGCCAGCGCAAGCCAGCTGTAGTGAAAACGGGGGGCGATGAGGCGGGCAAGTCGCTGCATGGGCTGTCCGATTCTTTCGATTCTTGATTCTTGTTGGGGCGACAATATCGCATTCGTTACCGGTCGGTAACAACGTGGTTGCGATAGTAGGTACCGGTCGGTAACATGTCAAGCAGCATTCGAATGACACCGGCGTGGCTGGGGGTTTGTGCCCAACCGCGCTTGCAGGAGCACCACCATGGCCACCCTCAATCGTCGCGGACCTCGCGCGCTTTCCACCACCGTTGAGCAACCCAAGCCGACGCCGCGTCGCATCAGCGGCGAGGACGCTCACGCCAGCCTGCTCGAAGCGGCTCGTCAACTGTTTTACTACGAAGGCGTGCGGGCCGTGGGCGTCGAGGCCGTGGTGGAGAAGGCCGGCGTCAACAAGATGAGCCTGTACCGCCAGTTCAAGTCGAAGGACGATCTCGTCATCGCTTACCTGGAGCGCAGCGATGAGAGCTTCTGGGGCTACTTCAACACGAGCGTGGCCAAGCACCCGGACGATGCGCGCGCGCAATTGCTGCAGTTCTTCATCGATGTCTCCGAGCGCGCTTCGCGCCCCGGCTACCGGGGCTGCCCGTTTGTGAATGTGGCGGCGGAGTTTCCGGACATGACGCATCCGGCGCGGCAGTTTGTCCAGCGCAACAAGGCGCTGCTGCTCACCCGCCTGCGTGACCGCGCCCGAGCCGCCGGTGCGAGCGATCCCGATGCGCTGGCCGACGACCTGGCCTTCCTGATCGAAGGCGCCTACACCGCCAGCCAGACCTTCGGCACCGATGCGCCGCGCCTCATCAAGAGCCTGCCGCGCACGGCACGCGTGTTGCTCGATGCGGCTATCCCCGCGCGCAAACCGGACTGATGTTGTAGCGCACTCACGCACACGAGAGATGGGCGCGCGGGTGTCGTGCGATGCCGCTACACTCGCTGGCATTGTTGCTTCGGCCGCACCTTGATGACGCCCAACCAAGCCCCGCTGTCTCCCGTTCGTACGACACCCGCTACGGCGCTCACGTTGCCGGCTGCGCTGTCGCAGGCGCAACGCGCGCTCGATCGCATCGTGCTCGGCAAGCCGCTGCAGATTCGCCTGGCGCTGGCGTGTCTGATCGCACGCGGGCACCTGCTGCTGGAAGACCTTCCGGGCGTGGGCAAGACCACGCTGGCGCATGCGCTGGCCCGCACACTCGGGCTGCAATACCAGCGCGTGCAGTTCACGAGCGATTTGCTGCCCACCGACCTGATCGGCGTATCGATCTACGTGAAAGAGAAGGGCGCATTCGAATTCCACCCCGGGCCGCTGTTCGCGCAGGTGGTGCTGGCCGACGAAATCAACCGCGCTACGCCCAAGGCGCAGAGCGCGCTGCTCGAAGCCATGGCCGAAGGGCAGGTCACGCATGACGGGGCGACGTATCCGCTGCCCGAGCCGTTCTTCGTGATTGCCACGCAGAACCCGCTGAACCAGATCGGCACGCATCCGCTGCCGGAATCGCAGTTGGATCGCTTTACGATGCGGCTGTCGCTGGGTTATCCCGATCAAGGTTCGGAACGTGCGTTGTACCTTGGGGGTGGTGCGCCGCAAGACATTGAAGCGGTGCTGACCGCCGCGCAGGTCATCGCCTTGCAGACGACCGCCGATGCCGTACACGTGGCGCCGGCGTTGGTCGACTACGTGCTCGCGCTGGTGAACGCCACGCGCACCGACGCACAGGTGCAGATGGGTCTGTCGCCGCGCGCCGGGCTGGCGTTGCTGGCGGCGGCGCGTGCCTGGGCGCTGATCGATGACCGCGACGCCGTGCTGCCCGAAGACGTGCAAGCCGTATTCAAGGCCGTGGCGGCGCACCGGTTGTTGCCCACGGGCGGCACGCTGTCGGCCACCGCGCTGGCGCAGCGGCTGCTCGACACGGTCGCTATTCCCTAAGTAAGCGGCGTCATGGCGCGGTTCACGTCTCTGCTGTTGGCGCCGCTGCGTGTGCTCGGTGCGGGCCTGGCGATGCTGCCCGGCGTGCGCTTTGCGCGCTCGCGTGTGCAACGCTTTCTGCAACGGCCGCGCAAGCCGCGCGAAGGCCGCATCCGCCTGGACCGCAATCACGTCTACATCCTGCCCACTGCGGCCGGCGGCGGCTTTGCGTTGCTGCTGGTCGTGATGCTGCTCACCTCGCTCAACTACAACGTGAGCCTCGGTTTTCTGCTGACCTTCGTGCTGGCCGGCGTGGCAGCGTCCGCCATGTGGCAGACACATCGCAACCTCGTTGATCTGGAAGTGCGCGGCGCGGCGGGCGATGCCGTGTTTGCCGGGCATGCGTTGAATGTTGGCGTGGCATTGGCCAATGTCACGCCATGGGCGCGTGTGGGTGTGGATGTGAGCGCCGCGCAAGCCGCCGCGGTGGAAACATCGCTCGACGCGCAAGACGCCATCGTGGCCGCGTTGTCTTTCGCCGATCAGCCGCGCGGTTGGTTCAAGTTGCCGCGCCTGACGGTGTCGACGCGTTTTCCGCTCGGCCTGTTTCGCGCGTGGAGCTATGCCGATGCGCCGCTCACGCTGTTGGTCTATCCCGCACCGGAACCCTCCGCGCCGCCGCTGCCCGCCAGCTTTGCGCCCGACCCTGGCGACGAAGACGACACGCGCGCCGCCCGCACCCATGTCGAAGAAGCCGCAGACCAATTGCGCACGTACCGCCCCGGCGACGCACTGCGCAGCATTGCCTGGAAGCACAGCGCGCGGCTCGACACGTGGATGAGCCGCACCGGCCAGCAAGTCCGCCACGCGCAATGCGTGCTCGCGTGGGAAGCGCTGCCGCCCTCGATGAACGTGGAACAACGCCTGTCGCGCCTGTGCGCGTGGGTGCTGGCCGCCGAGCACGCCCCCGCCGGCGATGAACCCGAATACACGCTGAGCCTGCCGGGCACTGTCATTGGCCCGGCGCGAGGTGTTGCGCATCGGGACGCATGTCTGCGTGCGTTGGCGTTGTGGGGTAAGCCTGCGATGCCGGAAGAGGGGCCGGCATGAGCAGTAAGCAGGGGCCCCGCGCAGCGGGGATGCGCACGGCCGCGAATGCCGCCGGCCACCGACACCACTCGGCTCGGACGATCGACATGCGCGGGGAGGTGGCCACATGACCACTGCCATCATCGGCACCGAAGCGGCCGCCTTCGGTTCGGCCCGCGCGCTGACCCATCGCGAGCACGGCTGGCTGATCGCGCAGCTTGCTGTCGTGCTTGTGCCGCTGCTGCGTGCGCTGCCGCTGGTGACCTGCGCCGTGTTCGGCGTGCTGCTGCTCTGGCGCGCGCTGCTGTGGGTGCGGGGCGCGCCGTTGCCGGGCAAGTGGTTGTTGGGGCTGACGGGCGTGGCCACCCTTGTCGTGACGCTGGCACTCGCCATGCGCACCGGCGGAAACATTGGGCGGGACTTGTCGGTGGCGCTGCTTGGCGCGTTTCTCGTGCTCAAGCTGATGGAATCGCACACCGTGCGCAACGGCGTGCTCGTCACGCAGTTGTGCTGTTTCCTGCTGCTCTCGCAGGGGCTGTTCGACCAGCCGCCCTGGCTGGCCGCCACCATGCTGGCGACCGTGGCGCTGCTGTTGCGCAATTGGCTGTTGCTGCTGCATCCGCAGGCGCGTACGCGCGTATCCCCCGCGCGTGTGCTGGCGCGTTTGGTGCTCATGGGGTTGCCGTGCGCGGCGGTGCTGTTCCTGCTGTTCCCCCGGCTGGATCATCCGCTGTGGCGCCTGCCGCAAACTGCCGACACCGCCGTCAGCGGCCTGTCTGACCGCATGGCGCCCGGCTCCGTCGGTCAACTGATCCTCTCCGACGATCTTGCCTTCCGTGTCGATTTTGCCGGCGTGCCGCCACCGCTCGACACGCTCTACTGGCGCGGCATGGTGCTGTGGCGTTTTGATGGCCAAGCGTGGACGGCTGCGTCGATGCGGCAACGTCCCGCAGCGGAAAGCGTACCCAATTCTGCGGACGCAATGAGCGGCGCGCCGGGCGTATTCGATTACAACATCACGCTGGAACCGACGCGCCAGCGCTGGCTGTTTGCGCTCGATCGCGGCCAGTCGATCGAGGCGCGCGACGGCACCGGCCGCAGCATCGACGGCGAATTCATCAGCACGCAGCCGCTCGACCAGCGCGTGCGCTATCACGCGCGCTCGCGGCTGCCGGAGCGCAATCGCGCGGACGCCCCCCGCCCGCTCGACCCGCTTACGCAGCAGATGGCGCTGGCGTTGCCGCCGGGCAACGGCCAAGCGCGTGCGCTGGCAGCGCAATGGGCAGAGCTGCCGCCGCCTGAGCGCGTATCGGCGGCGCTCAAGCTGTTTGGCCGCGCACCTTTTGCCTACACGCTTGAACCGGAGCCGTTGCAGGATCAGCAGATCGATGATTTTCTCTTCCGCACGCACCGTGGCTTCTGCGAGCACTACGCGGGCAGCTTCGTCTTCCTGATGCGCGCGGCGGGTGTGCCGGCGCGCGTGGTGGTGGGCTACCTCGGCGGCGAGGTGAATGCCATGAGCGGCGACATCATCGTGCGCCAGTCCGATGCACATGCCTGGGCTGAGGTGTGGCTCGACGGACGCGGCTGGGTGCGTGTGGACCCAACCGCCGCCGTCGCGCCGCAACGCGTTGAACGTGGCTTGGCTGCCGCCGTGCCCGCCAGCGAATTCCGCTCGCGCCGCGCAGAAGAACCGGGTTGGCTGCGCAGCGTGCGCTGGGGGCTGGATGGCCTGATCAGCGGCTGGAACAGTTGGGTGCTCGGCTACGACCGCAGCCGCCAGGCGCGCCTGTTTGCGTGGCTTGGGTTGGATGCAGCGGACCCCCGCGCGGTGCTGTGGGGCGTGTCGGGTTTGTTCCTGCTCGCTGCGCTGCCGCTGCTGTGGCAGCAGCGCAAGCCCAAGCCTGACCCGGTGCAGGCCCAGTGGCAGCGCCTGTGTGACCGGCTGGCAAGGCATGGTTGCGCGCGCGGTCCGGCAGAGGGCCCGACGGCCTATGCCGAGCGTGCCGCCGCGCAGTTTCCGCACGCGGCTCAGGCGTTGCGCAATGCAGCCGCCGGTTACGTCGCCCTGCGCTACGGACGCGACGATGGCGATGCGCAAGCGCGTGCCCAGCGGTTCACGCAATGGCGCGAAGCGGTTGCGCAAGTTCGCCTGGGCTAACGCGCAAGCTGTTGATCGGCTTAGAAAACGTGCCCCAAATGCGGGCACCCACGTGGTTGATCGAGGGTGCTGGTCATTCACCTGTGATGGAATATTTTCCGATCCAGGAATTAAATATTTCGGATAGATAACTTGGGCAGTGGAATAACTGCACGCAGTTTCCCGATTGCAGATAATCGGTGCGACACAGTCGTGCAGGGCGTGCGCATTATCGGTGCATATTCGATCCGATTTGACGTCGATACCCTCACTGGCACAGCGGGAACCTTTCTCATACGATGGTTTTCGTAACGTTTCCGCTGCACTGCAACGTTGTCGCGAACACCCGCCCAACTGGGTTTCCGGCCTGCAGCGGTCTCGCAGATTCCGCAGGAGCCATACCAATGCATCGACCGAAACGCATGCTTGTCGAGAATGTCGCGTGGGCGCACGAAACTGCCGCACGTGATCCCGGATTCTTTTCACGTTTGGCCCAAGGCCAACAACCCCAGGTGTTATGGATCGGCTGTGCAGACAGCCGTGTGCCCGCTGAAACCATTACGCATTCCAACCCGGGCGATTTATTCGTCCATCGCAATATCGCCAATCTTGTTTGTCCGGCGGACGACAACACGATGAGCGTGCTGGAATATGCGGTGCGCGTGCTCAAGGTCGCGCACGTGATCGTGTGCGGGCATGACGGCTGCGGTGGCGTACGTGCATCGCTGCTGCCGCCGCCCGATGGTTTGCCGCACGTGGCGCGCCGCATTGCGCCGCTGTGCGCGCTGGCCGGCCGTCACCGTACGGAACTCGATGCCGTGTCCGATCTGGATGCACGCGTCAATCGCCTGGCCGAACTCAACGTGCTCGAACAGGTGCGCTGCCTGCGCGAGAGCGCCATCGTGCGCGAGGCAGAACGCCCGCCACGCATACACGGCTGGATCTTCGGCCTGGCCGATGGGCACATCCGCGTGCTGGCTTCGGGCGATCCTGATGCGGAACACGCCACCCGCGGCAACATCCTGATGCCCGCCGAGGCCATCGCTTAACCCGATCGGCGGCGGCGTTTGCGGCCGCCGCCGTTTCCCGACGTTTTCTCTCCTCACGCATGCCGGCGGTGCCCCGCCCGCAGGCAGGCGTTCGCGCGTGCGTAATTCATACAACTCCAACAACCATGCAAACACCAACCTCACCGGCATTCTTCCCGCGCGACATGCTCGCCGGGCTTATCGTGTTCTTTGTCGCCCTGCCGCTGTGCCTGGGTATTGCCAATGCATCGGGCGTTGACCCGCTTGCCGGGCTGCTCTCCGGCATGATCGGCGGTCTGGTGGTGGCGCTGCTCAGCGGCTCGCAACTGAGCGTGAGCGGCCCGGCTGCGGGCCTCGTCGTGATCGTCGTGGACGGCATTGCCAAGCTGGGCGGTTTCTCGGCGTTTCTGATGGCCGTGGCGCTGGCGGGCGCGTTGCAGTTTGTGTTCGGCATGCTGCGCGCCGGGCGCTTTGCGGCGTATGTGCCGTCGTCGGTCATCAAGGGCATGCTCGCGGCGATCGGGCTGCTGCTGATCATCAAGCAGGTGCCGTTGGCGCTTGGGCTGGCAGGGGCCGATGGTGCGGCCGGCGCGGGCATGGTCGCCACACCGTTGGGGTCGATGTCCTTGACGGCGCTGCTGGTGACGCTGTTGTCAGCCGCCGTGCTCATCGGCTGGGATACGCCGATGCTGCGGCGATTCACGCTGGTCCGCGCGCTGCCTTCGCCGCTGGTTGTGGTGGCACTCGGCATTGGCGTGACATTGCTCCTTGAGGTGGTGGCGCCGGGCATTGCAGTGCCGGCCGAGCATCGTGTCGATCTACCGTCGCTGGCTTCGTTCGGGGCGTTTCTCGATGCGCTTGAGTCGCCCGCACTCGGGGCACTGGGCAATCCCGATGTCTGGCGCGTAGCGATGGCACTGGCCATCGTGGCCAGCCTCGAGACGCTGCTGTGCCTGGAGGCCGTCGAGCAGATCGACCCAAAGAAACGTGCCGCATCGCCGGATCGCGAGCTGAAGGCGCAGGGCGTGGGCAACCTGGTGGCAGGCCTGTTTGGCGGGCTGCCGATCACGTCCGTCATCGTGCGCAGTTCGGCCAACGTGCACGCCGGCGCGCAGAGCCGCTGGTCAGCCGTCGTGCATGGTGTGCTGCTGCTGGCGAGCGTGTTTGCGCTCACCACCATCGTCAATCTGATTCCGCTGGCGTGCCTGGCCACCATCCTGATCTTCACCGGCTACAAGCTGGCCAAGCCGTCGCTGTTCGTGGCGGTGGCGCGGCAGGGGTGGGATCGCTTTGCACCCTTCATCGCCACCATCGTTGGGGTGCTGCTGACGGACTTGCTGATCGGCATCGTGATCGGCATTGCGCTGAGCATCGCGCTGGCGATCCGCGCCAACCTGCGCCGCACGATTGTCATGGCGCGCCATCACGACCACTTCCTGCTGTCGTTCCGCAAGGATGTGTCGTTCATGGGCAAGGTGCCGCTCAAGCGCTATCTGGCGCAGGTGCCGGACCACGCCACGCTCATCGTCGACGGTGCCCGAGCGGATTACATCGACTCCGACGTGCGCGAGATGGTCGAGCACTTCATCGAGGCGGCGCCGGCGCGCGGCATCGTGATCGAACGTCATCACTTTGATGCGACCGTGCCACAGCGCGCTCCGGGGCTTCGCATGCCGCGCCTGCCATTTTTGCGTACCGCAGCCAGATAACGTGTGTTCGCCGTTTAACCCATTTTGGGTAATTTGGAGTGTTGCCTCCAAACATAATCCGGAAATCTTGCTGCAAGGCGAACGTTTGCGCCACGGTGGCACTTCGTCTGGTGGCGATGCCCTGGGCCTAGTTGGCTTCAGACCAGGGATCGCCGGCGTTTGACAATGTTTGCAATTGCTATCGACTCGGTTAATAGACTTAATTTGAACGCGCTATCCAGTGATTCGGATGGCGCACCGATAAAGGATCGAATCAGGCAAAAGTGCGCATTATCAAGCGCATTTTTAAAACGGGAGGCAGACATGAAGACATTGCAACGAGGGACACTGGTTTCGGCGGCCTTGGTGGGTCTGCTTGTGCTGGGCGGCTGCGCCAGCTCCGGCTCGGGTGACATGAGCGGTACCACCGGCAGCGATGGCAGCTCTGCCAGCAACGGCGGCGGCTCCGGTTCCAACGGCTCGGGGGGCACGACAACGACTGCGTCCACCACGCCCACCGGCGACATCGCCTACAAAAGCGGCGGGGTGGTGACGGCCACGGGGGACGCTATCAGCAGCCTGGGGTCGACGGTGGGCGGCAGCAATCTGCCGGGTGCGTCGGCGCTGGGCAACGTGGTCGACAACGTGGGCAATACGGTGTCGGCGCTCGGCACGGGCGTGCAATCGGGCCTGGGTAGCATCGGCACCAGCTCGAACCCGGTCGGCACCACGGTGTCGAGCACCGGCAACGTGGTGACGCAGGTCGGGAACACCGTCGATGCAACGGGTGGCCTCGTGAGCAGTCTCGGCACCGGGCCGTTGCAGCCGCTGTCGCCGGTCACGTCACCGGTGGGTGGCGCGGTTTCGCAGGTTGGGCAGGCAGTGGCGGGCGCGGGCGGCACGCTTGGCACGGCCTTGTCGACGGGGCCGGTGGAGCAGGTCACGCAGCAGGTCAGTTCCGCTGTGGTGCCGCTGACTTCGCAAGTCACCACTGCCACGCAGACGCTGGGCAACAGCACCGGCCTGGGCGCGCCTGCCAAGAACCTGTTGGAGACGGTGGGCGATGGTGTGGCCAACGTCGGTACGTCGCTGACCGCCACGAATGCCCCGGGCGTCTCGGGCCTGGGCGGCGTGGTCACGGCCACGGGCAACACGGTGGCAGCACTGGGCGGCCCGCTGTCTGGCGGTAGTGCATCGGGTAGCCCGTTGGCGCCGATCACGAATGCCTTGGGCGGCGTAGGAGGAGGCAGCAGCCCGCTGGGTGCGGTGACCGGCGCGTTGGGCGGTACGCCGACCGCTGGCGGCACGGCGCCGATCGGCTCGCTGGTCACCAGTGTGGGCACCTCCGTCACGTCCACGGGCGCCACCACGCCGCTGGCACCGGTGACAGGCACGGTGGGCGGCGCACTTACCACCATAGGCGGCGCCCTGACGCACTGATGCACTGACTGCCTTCCTGCAATGCAAATGGGCCAGCAAGGCTGGCCCATTCTCCAAGCCGTTCTGCAAGATGTTGAACGGCTTTTTCTTTCCTACTCCCTCTGGCTCAAGCGCCTGGCACGCGCACCCAGCCTTCCATCAGCACACGTGCGCTGCGGCTCATGATGGCCTTGGTGACGGCCCATTCGCCGTCCACCAGCTTGGCCTCCGCGCCCACACGCAGCGTGCCCGACGGATGCCCAAATCGCACGGCATTAGGCACCGCGCCACGTTCTCCGCCGCCAGCCGCGAGGTTGACGAGCGTGCCCGGAATTGCCGCCGCCGTGCCAATGGCCACTGCCGCCGTGCCCATCATCGCGTGGTGCAGCTTGCCCATCGACAGCGCGCGCACGAGCAGATCGACATCGCCCGCGCCGACTTTCTTGCCGCTCGACGCCACGTAGTCTTTTGGCGGCGCAACGAACGCCACCTTGGGCGTGTGTTGCCGCGTGGCAGCTTCGTCGATGCTCTTGATCAGGCCCATGCGCACCGCGCCATGCGCGCGAATGGTCTCGAACATTGCCAGCGCCTTCGCATCGCCGTTGATGGCGTCCTGCAGCTCGGTGCCGGTGTAGCCGATGGCCTCTGCGTTGATGAAGATCGTCGGGATGCCCGCGTTGATCATCGTCGCCTTGAGCGTGCCCACGCCGGGCACGTCCAGGTCGTCGACGAGGTTGCCGGTGGGGAACATCGCGCCGCCGCCGTCGCCATCTTCTTCCGCCGCCGGGTCGAGGAATTCGAGCTGCACTTCGGCCGCCGGAAACGTCACGCCGTCGAGTTCAAAGTCGCCCGTCTCCTGCACCGCGCCGTTGGTGATGGGCACATGCGCAATGATGGTCTTGCCGATGTTGGCCTGCCAGATGCGCACGATGGCGGTGCCGTTCTGCGGCACACGGCTCGCATCGACCAACCCGTTGCTGATGGCGAAGGGCCCGACTGCTGCGGAGAGGTTGCCGCAGTTGCCCGACCAATCCACAAACGGCTTGTCGATGGAGACCTGGCCGAACAGGTAATCCACGTCGTGGTCCGGGCGCGTGCTTTTGCTGAGAATCACCGTCTTGCTGGTGCTCGATGTGGCGCCGCCCATGCCGTCGATCTGCTTGCCGTACGGGTCGGGGCTGCCGATCACGCGCATCAGCAAGGCGTCACGCGCGGCGCCGGGTTGCTGCGCGGCCTCGGGCAGGTCTTGCAGACGGAAAAACACGCCCTTGCTGGTGCCGCCACGGATGTAGGTGGCGGGGATTTTGATCTGAGCCGGATGCGTCATGCCGCCTCCTTGTTCGATTCCAGGAAGTCCTGCGCAAAGCGCTGCAGCACGCCGCCGGCTTCGTAAATCGAGACTTCTTCATCGCTGTCCAGGCGGCACGTAACGGGCACTTCCACGCGTTCGCCGTTCTTGCGGTGGATGACGAGCGTCAGGTCTGCGCGCGGCTTGCGTTCGCCGACCACGTCAAAGGATTCGGTGCCGTCAATGCCCAGCGTGAGGCGCGTGGTGCCCGGCTTGAACTCCAGCGGCAGCACGCCCATGCCGATCAGGTTCGTGCGGTGGATGCGCTCGAAGCCTTCGGCCACGATGACTTCCACGCCGGCCAGGCGCACGCCCTTGGCCGCCCAGTCGCGCGAGCTGCCCTGGCCGTAGTCGGCGCCGGCAATCACGATCAGCGGCTGCTTGCGCTCCATGTAGGTCTCGATGGCTTCCCACATGCGCGTGACCTTGCCCTCGGGCTCGATGCGCGTGAGCGATCCCTTCTTCACGGTGCCATCGACCACGGCCATCTCGTTGATGAGCGTGGGGTTGGCAAACGTCGCGCGTTGCGCGGTCAGGTGATCGCCGCGGTGCGTGGCGTACGAGTTGAAGTCCTCTTCCGGCAGGCCCATCTTGGCCAGGTATTCACCAGCGGCGCTGCTCGCCAGGATGGCGTTGGACGGCGAGAGGTGATCGGTCGTGATGTTGTCGCCCAGCACGGCCAGCGGGCGCAGGCCCTTGAGCGTGCGCTCGCCAGCCAGCGCGCCTTCCCAGTACGGCGGGCGGCGAATATACGTGCTCTGCGGGCGCCACGCGTACAGCGGGCTCACGTTGGCAACGGACTCGCTGCGCTGCTCGAACATCGGGATGTACACCTTGCGGAACTGCTCCGGCTTGACCGATGCACGCACGATGGCGTCGATCTCTTCGTCGGTCGGCCACAGGTCTTTGAGCAGGATCGGCTTGCCGTTGGCATCGGTGCCGAAGCTGTCGCGCTCGATATCGAAGCGCACCGTGCCGGCAATCGCATAGGCCACCACCAGCGGCGGGGATGCGAGGAACGCCTGCTTGGCATACGGATGGATGCGGCCGTCGAAGTTGCGGTTGCCCGACAGCACGGCCGTGGCGTACAGGTCGCGGTCGATGATCTCTTGCTGGATCTTCGGGTCCAGTGCGCCGCTCATGCCGTTGCACGTGGTGCACGCAAACGCGACGATGCCGAAGCCGAGCTTTTCGAGTTCGTGCTTCAGGCCGGCTTCTTCCAGATACAGCTCAACGGCCTTGGAGCCCGGCGCCAGCGAGCTCTTCACCCACGGCTTGCGGGTCAGGCCCAGGCGGTTGGCATTGCGCGCCAGCAGCGCCGCGGCAATCACGTTGCGCGGGTTGCTGGTGTTGGTGCAGCTCGTGATGGCCGCGATGATGACGGCGCCATCCGGCATCTGGCCCGGCGTTTCTTCCCACTTGCCGGCGATGCCCTTGGCGGCCAGGTCGGTCGTTGCCACGCGTGCGTGCGGGTTGGACGGGCCGGCCATGTTGCGCACCACGCTCGACAGGTCAAAGCGCAGCACGCGTTCGTATTCCGCATGCTTGAGCGTGTCGGACCACAGGCCGGCCGTCTTGGCATACGTCTCGACCAGCTTGACCTGCTCGTCGGTGCGGCCGGTCAGGCGCAGGTAGTCGAGCGTGTTGTCGTCGATCGAGAACATGGCGGCGGTGGCGCCGTACTCGGGGGCCATGTTCGAAATGGTGGCGCGGTCGCCCAGCGTCAGCTTGGATGCGCCTTCGCCGTAGAACTCGAGGTATGCGCCCACCACCTTCTGCTTGCGCAGGAATTCGGTCAACGCCAGCACGATGTCGGTGGCGGTGATACCGGGCTGGCGCTGGCCCGTCAGCTCCACGCCAACGATGTCCGGCAGGCGCATCCACGAGGCACGCCCGAGCATCACATTCTCGGCTTCCAGGCCGCCCACGCCGACGGCGATCACGCCCAGCGCGTCCACGTGCGGCGTGTGGCTGTCGGTGCCGACGCAGGTGTCGGGGTAGGCCACGCCGTCGTGCGCCTGGATGACGGGCGACATCTTCTCCAGATTGATCTGGTGCATGATGCCGTTGCCCGCTGGGATCACGTCGACGTTCTTGAACGCAAGCTTCGTCCAGTCGATGAAGTGGAAGCGGTCTTCGTTGCGGCGGTCTTCAATGGCGCGGTTCTTGGCGAAGGCGTCGGGGTCGAAGCCGCCGCATTCCACCGCCAGCGAGTGGTCGACGATCAACTGCACCGGCACCACCGGGTTGACCTTGGCGGGGTCGCCGCCCTGGTCGGCAATCGCGTCGCGCAGGCCGGCCAGATCCACCAGCGCGGTTTGGCCCAGGATGTCGTGGCACACCACGCGCGCCGGGAACCAGGGGAAATCCAGATCGCGCTTACGCTCGATCAGTTGCTTGAGCGAATCGGTGAGGGTGGCTGGGTCGCAGCGGCGGACCAGGTTCTCGGCGAGGACTCGGGAGGTGTACGGGAGCTTGTCGTAGGCGCCGGCTTGGATGGCTTCGACGGCTTCTCTCGCGTCGAAGTAGTCGAGTGACGTGCCGGGAAGAGGCTTTCGGTGTTCTGTATTCATGGTGTGGGTCCATCCCTTGTTTCATCCCCTGCCGGGGCTGACTCACTTTTCTTTGTCTTGCCAAAGAAAAGTAAGCAAAAGAAAGGCGCGCCCGAGATGGCGAAAGACTCCTTGAATTTATGTCGCAGAGAGGGGAAGGGGAAAACTCGCTTCGCTCAGACAGTTCCCCTTCCTTTTTCCTCTCTGCAACAAAAATTCAAGGCGCCATCTAGGGCCGGAACGTCAACGTCCAAACCGTCTGTGGGCTTGGGGTGACGTTCCTTCTTTTTGTTTTCCTACTTCTTACGGGCGCTTGCCGATCGGTACGAACTTCAGGTCGTCGGGGCCGGTGTAGTTGGCGCTCGGGCGGATGATCTTGTTGTCGATGCGCTGCTCGATGATGTGCGCGGCCCAGCCGGACGTCCGCGCGATCACGAACAGCGGGGTGAACATCGCGGTCGGCACGCCCATCATGTGGTACGACACGGCGCTGAACCAGTCCAGGTTCGGGAACATCTTCTTGATGTCCCACATCACGGTTTCCAGGCGCTCGGCAATGTCGAACATCTTGGTGTTGCTGGCTTCCTTCGACAGCTTGCGCGCCACTTCCTTGATGACCTTGTTGCGCGGGTCGGACACGGTGTACACCGGGTGGCCGAAGCCGATCACGACTTCCTTGGCTTCCACGCGGCGGCGGATGTCGGCTTCGGCCTCGTCCGGGGTGTCGTAGCGCTTCTGGATCTCGAAAGCGACTTCATTGGCGCCGCCGTGCTTCGGGCCGCGCAATGCGCCAATCGCTCCGGTGATGGCCGAGTAGATGTCCGAGCCCGTGCCGGCAATCACGCGGCCGGTGAACGTCGATGCGTTGAACTCGTGCTCGGCATACAGGTTGAGCGAGACGTGCATGGCGTCGACCCACGACTTCGGCGGCTCCACGCCGTGCAGCAGGTGCAGGAAGTGGCCGCCGATGGAGTCGTCATCCGTTTCGACCTCGATGCGCTTGCCGTTGTGGCTGTAGTGGTACCAGTACAGCAGCATCGAGCCGAGCGATGCCATCAGGCGGTCGGCGATGTCGCGCGCGCCGGGGGTGGCGTGGTCGTCCTTCTCTGGGAGCACGGTGCCCAGCACCGACACACCCGTGCGCATCACGTCCATCGGGTGGGCAGAAGCGGGCACCCATTCCAGAGCAGCCTTCACGTTGGCGGGCAGGCCGCGCAGCGCCTTCAGCTTGGTCTTGTAGGCAGCCAGCTCAGCCTTGTTGGGCAGCTTGCCGTGCACCAGCAGGTGGGCGACTTCTTCAAACTCGCACGCGCCGGCCAGGTCGAGGATGTCGTAGCCGCGGTAGTGCAGGTCATTGCCAGTGCGGCCAACGGTACACAGCGCGGTGTTGCCGGCGGTGATGCCCGACAGGGCCACGGACTTCTTCGGCTTGAAAGCGCCGGCGTTCGGCGTGCTGTTATCGGCTTCGCTCATGGTGTGGTCTCCTTGGATGCGTTGAATTCGTAGGCGTTATTTCTGTGCGGCAAACAGCGTGTCGAGCTTGTCTTCGTACGCGTGGTAGCCCAGATATTGATACAGATCGGCGCGCGATTGCATGGTTTCCACGGCCGCCTTCTGGGTGCCGTCACGCATCACGGTTTGATAGAAGTTGAGCGCCGCAGCGTTCATCGCACGATAGGCGCCGCAGCAGTACAGCGCGATATCCACGTTGGCGCTGCGCAGTTCGTCGGTGGTAAAGAGCGGTGTACTGCCGAACTCGGTCAGGTTGGCCAGGATGGGCACCTTCACGGCGGCCTTGAAGCGGCGGTAGTCGTCCAGCGTCTTCATCGCCTCAGGAAAGATCATGTCGGCGCCCGCTTCCACGTAGGCAACAGCGCGCTCGATGGCTGCGTCGATGCCTTCGGAGGCGGCCGCATCGGTGCGGGCCATGATGACGAAATCGTCATCGGTGCGGGCATCCACGGCGGCCTTCACGCGGTCGACCATCTCGTCGATGGAAACGACTTCTTTGCCCGGGCGATGGCCGCAGCGCTTCTGGCCAACCTGGTCTTCCAGGTGCACAGCGGCCACACCGGCCTTGATGAACGAGCGAATGGTGCGCGCAATGTTGAAGGCGCCGCCCCAGCCCGTGTCGATGTCGACCATCAACGGAATCTGCACGGCATCGGTAATGCGGCGCGCGTCGATTAGCACGTCTTCCATCGTGCTGATGCCCAGATCCGGAATGCCCAGCGAGTTGGCAGCCACGCCGCCGCCCGACAGGTACACGGCCTTGAAGCCGGTCTGCTCGGCCATCTTGGCAGCGTAGGCGGTGATGGCGCCCACCACTTGCAGCGGTTGGGATTCAGCCACGGCGGCACGGAATTTGGCGCCGGCGCTGGTCGGGTGTCGTTGGGTTGTGCTCATGAAGGCTCCAGAAAGAACGGCATAAAAGAGCAGGAAGCGGGCCACCTGTGCGAGCCGACGTAACCCCTTGATTTGTATGGATGTGACTTTACCGCTCGCGCGCACATTATTTCAGAAATGAAATTTTCAATTTCAATGTGGAAACGCTCGGCGCATAATGTCGAGACCGCTGTTTTTTCTGGCCGCACCGCACCATGAGCCCCACTGCACCCGAGCTGACCGACCGCCCCCGCATCTGGGCCTGCGGTATCAGCCGCCTGAGCGATCTCTTTCTCGACATTGCCGCCGAGTACAACGACCGCGCCGAGCTGCGCGTCATCACGCGCGGCTTTGAAGACATCGTGCGCGAGATCGAGGCCGCCGGCACAGAGCGGCCCGACGTGGTGGTGGCGGGCGGGTCCAACGGCGCGTATCTGAAGCCGCGTCTGTCGCTGCCCGTGGTCGTCATCAACCCGACGGGTTTTGACGTGATGCACGCGCTGGCCCGCGCCCGGCGTGATGCGGAATCGGTGGCGCTCGTCACCCACGGCGACACGCCCGAAGAGGTGCGCCGCTTTGTCGCCGCCTATGGCATGGATGTGGTGTTTGCCTCGTACACCTCGCGCCAGGGCGCGGAGAGCTGCGTACTGGACCTGCGCGACCGTGGCGTGGGCGTGGTGGTCGGCCCCGGTTTGGTGACGGATCTGGCAACGCAGGCGGGCATGAATGCCGTGTTCCTGTATTCGCGTGACTCCGTGCGTGCGGCATTCGATACCGCGCTGGAAGTCGTACAGGCCACGCGCCGCGAAACGCTGCGCCGCCAGCGGCTGGACAACCTGCTGCAGCATCTGCGTGACGGTGTGGTCGCGCTGGATGCGCAGGGCCGCGTGGAGGCCATCAACCAGCGGCTGGCCACTGCACTGGGCATCGAGGCAAAACAGGCAATCGGGCAACCGCTGCTCAGCATCGCGCCCAGCCTGCTGGGCTTGCTGCCCGATGCCGACGGCGACACGCTGGGCACCGTGCGGGGCGTGAACTACGTCATCCACCGTGGCCCGCTGACGAGCACCGGCGCCGGCGCGACAGAAGGCACGGTCTTCACCTTCCAGGAATCCCGCGCGGTGGAGCGGCTGGACCGCACGCTGCGCTCACGCCAGCGCCCGCAGCAGTTCAGCGCGCGCTACCGGCTCGAAGACCTGGTGGGCGAATCGCTGCCGATGGAGCGCGTGCGCACGCTGGTGCGTCGCTATGCCAAATCCGATGCCACCGTGCTCGTGCTGGGCGAATCCGGCACGGGCAAGGAGATGGTCGCGCAGGGCATGCATCAGCTCAGCGCGCGGCGCGATTTTCCATTTGTCGCCATCAACTGCGGCGCATTTCCCGAGGCGCTGCTGGAGAGCGAGCTGTTCGGCTACGAAGAGGGCGCTTTCACTGGCGCACGCAAGGGCGGCAAGACCGGGCTGATTGAAGCCGCGCACCGCGGCACGCTGTTTCTTGATGAAATCGGCGAGATGCCGCTGCCGCTGCAAAGCCGCCTGCTGCGCGTGCTGCAGGAGCGCGAGGTGGTGCGGCTGGGCTCCACCGAGCCCACGCGCGTCGATATCCGCGTGATGGCCGCCACGCACCGCGCGCTGACGGACGCGGTGGAAGCCGGCACCTTCCGCGCGGACCTTTACTACCGACTCAACATCCTCAGCATTGCGCTGCCCCCGCTGCGCGAACGGCCCGACGACGTGATGCCCCTGGCCGCTGAACTGCTCGTGCAAGCCGCGCGCCGCGAACCGCGCCTGCTGCTGCGCATTGCCGATACCGAGGAGGCTGCCCGCGTGCTGGCCGGCGTTGCCGAGCCGCTGCGGCGCTACGCCTGGGCCGGCAACGTGCGCGAATTGCAGAGCGTGGTCGAACGGATTGCCGTGGAGCTGGCTTACACCGAAGACGCCAGCGCCGTCACGCAAGATGTGCTGCGGCTGATTGCACCGGAAGTGTTTGCCCGCGCCACGCCCGGCAAAGCGGCGGTATTGACGCTGCGCGAGCGCAGCCGTGGAGTGGAAGCCGAAGAGATACGCGCAGCACTGGCAGCCCACGACGGCGATCGCGACGCCGTATGTGCGGCATTGGGCATCAGCAAGACGACGTTGTGGCGGCGGTTGCAGGCGGGGTAGATCAAAAATGACCCGCGTAGGTGGTTGCGGTCGACTGGCGCGCTGACTATCGTGCAATCCTCCATCGAGCCTCCCTGCGTGCTGGCAGGCGCGCTACCAAGAAGGTCAACACCATGGCACAGCAAAGCCGCCCCCACATCATCCTCGCCAGCCTGACGCTTGCTGGCGGGTCGCGCTATCCGTCGGCTCTGGGCCATCTTGTCCGGACGGCCGCTGTTGCGGCGTACCTGGCAAACGTTTTGGAGCTGGACGACGCCGAGCAAAGACGCATCTATCTTGTGGCGCCCGTGCACGACATCGGCAAGCTGGGCATTCCGGATGACGTCCTGCTCAAGCCCGCCTCCCTGACCGACGTGGAGCAAGAGGTCATGCAACGGCACTCGGACATCGGTGCCGACCTGCTTGCCGGAACGCCCGATCCGATCCTGCAATTGGCAGCGAGCGTTGCCCGCCATCATCACGAGCATTTTGACGGCAGCGGCTATCCCGGTGGCCTGGCGGGGGAAGATGTCCCGCTTGCTGCGCGCATCGTCGCCATTGCTGATGCCTTTGACGCCATGCTGGAGCCGCGCGTCTACCGCCAGGGGATGGCCGAAGCCCACGCGCTGGATGTGCTGGCCGAGCAGAGCGGCGGGTATTTCGACCCGACCCTGGTCGAGTGTTTCCTGAAGAAGGTGTCCGAGGTTCGACGCGTCCGTGCTGCTGCAGAAGGCCTGGTGCAGCAGTACGGCGACGTGTCGGGTGTCATCCGGTTCTACGGAGCGCGAGGCGAATCCCCTTCATTCCTGAGGTATATCCAGACGCTTGGATAATCGGCGCCCGGTGCAGCGCGTCATTGCTGGCGGCGCACGCCCGCTCGGCGAAACGCCATGCGCGGCGATCCTGCCAATTGGGGTCACGCTCTTCGCGTAGATGCTTGCCGCGACACCCAATTTGGCGAGCCTTAGCCGTGCAGCGCAAAGCCCACACAACCCTTTGGACGGCTTTTCGGTCGGGCCGGAACCGTGGAGAATCGCGCTCCAATCCTGCTTGCCAACCTGTAGTTCGGAATGACAGAAAACAATCCCTCGGAGACCGCCCGGCACGCCCTCAAGCTGCTGGCCTCACGCAGGTTGGCGCCCACGCCAGACAACTTTGCCTCGATTTATTACGAAATCGCCGGCAGCAAGCCAAACGCAAACGGAGACGCCCAGGACGCCGATCGGATGGCACTGGTACGGGAGTTGTGCGAACAACTCGCGCGCACGGTGGAATGCTGCCTTCCGGTGCTCGGTGAAGACGATGCCAGCATCGGCCCCGCCGCGTGGGCGCTGATCCGGGCCTGCCGCTCCGAATTCGAAAGCCTTGCCAACCTGAACACCAAGCTCTCGACGTTCAACCACAGGCTGTCGCTCGCGGCCGAAGACCAGGGCGAGATTCGCCGGGCGCTGCTGGGCCTGCTGCAACTGGTGTTCGAGAACATCGGCGAGCTGTCATTGGACGACCACTGGCTGCGCGGCCAGATCGAAGCCCTGATGAAAGCCAGCGAGGCCCCCGTGAGCCTGCGCCGGCTGGATGACCTGCGGCGTCGCCTCATGGAGGTGATCCAGAAGCAAAGTTCGCTGAAGTCGAAGTCGATTGAAGCCCAGGAAGAGATGAAGCGGCTGCTGGCTGCCTTCATGGAGCGCCTGTCCGTTGCCGCCGAAACCTCGGGCGAGCATCACCGCCAGATGGAAGCCTGCGCCAAGAAGATCGAATCGGCCAACAGCATCGCAGAGATCGCGCCGGCCATTCAGGACGCGCTGTCGGCCACCCGCTGGATGTCGGTGGAGTCGGCCCGCAATCGCGACGTGCTGTCGGCGATGAAGGTCAAAGCCGAAGAGGCTGCTGCCGAAGTGGCGCAACTGCGCAAGGCACTCGACATGGCATCGGCTTCAGCCCGCCACGACCTGCTGACCGGTGCGCTCAATCGCAAGGGTCTGGAAGAGGCGCTGGAGCGCGAGGTTGCCCGGGCCGCGCGCCAGAACACCACGCTCTCCATTGCGTTTCTGGACATCGACGACTTCAAGTCGATCAACGACACGCACGGCCACGGCTTTGGCGACGATGCGCTGTCGCACCTGGCCCAGGTGGCCCGCGAATCGATGCGCCCGCAAGACACGCTCGCCCGCTTTGGCGGCGAGGAATTCGTGATCCTGATGCCGGACACGCCGTTGGAGGAGGGCGTGCAGACCATCGTCCGCCTGCAGCGGGCGCTCACACAGCGCTTCTTTGCGGCGGGCGACACGCGGCTGTTCATCACCTTCTCTGCCGGCGTGGCGGAAGTCGGCAAGGACGAACCGCCCATGGCGGCCATCCATCGCGCCGACCGCGGCATGTATCAGGCCAAGCGCGCCGGCAAGAACAAGGTGGTCAGCGCCTGAGGCACGCCGAGCCCCTGCTGTGATTACTCCAGCAGCGACAACGCATCTGCCAGCGACAGCACCGTCGTGCGCGATTCAAACGCCGTCGCAAAAAGATGGTCGTGCACGATCGGGTCCGGGTCGTAGCAGCAGTCCTTCACGGTGAACAGGCGGTAGTCCGCATCGCTCGCGTGGGCAATGGACGACAGCATCACGCCCGTCGACGCAACGCCCACCATGATCAAGGTATCAATGCCCTTGGCGGATAACCGCACCTGCAGATCGGTGCCGTAGAACACGCTGGCGCGGTGCGCGATGACGATCGACTCATCAGGCTGCCGGCCGAGTTCCGGCGAGATGCGGTCTTCAACGAACAGCCCCAGTTTCTTGACGCCTTGTCCGTTCTTGTTCAACGGGCTGACTTCCGGATAGCCGGGGCTGAAGTGGAACTTCGCGAAATAGACGCTGACGCCCTTGGCTCGCGCGGCGTCGCACAGCTTGCGGGTGTTGGAGAGCAGCGTGGGGGCGACGGCCGGAAACAACGCCATGATGTCGGTCTGATAGTGCATGACCAACAACGCCGTTTGCTCGGGAACAAGCGCGAATGTCGACATAGGGCTACACGAACCGGGAGGCGATGGCGGACGACTCTATCACGCGGCATCGCCGCCTGCCGCGTGCGATCACGGTCGCAAGATGAGGCCGCAAGACGAAGCCGCACAAAGAGGCCAACTCACGTCGGGTCCTATAATCTCCGCTTCCCGGACCCGACACCCCAGCCCCATGTTTTCTCCTCTCCACATCGCAGATCAATCAGTGCGTCGGGCCAGGAGACTCTGGGCAAACTACGGCATCTTCTGGCTCGGTGCCGTTCTCGTGGGTCTGGTATCCGTCGCCTACGCCAAGCTCATCGATTTAGGCTTCGAGCTTTTTCGAGGCATGGTGTCGCACGCGTTCTGGCTGCCGATCGTCATTACACCGGTTGGTGCGGCACTGGCCATCTGGCTGACACGCCAGTTCTTTCGAGGTGCCGAGGGCAGTGGCATTCCGCAGGTGATTGCGACGCTGGAGGACGGGCGGCTATCCAGTGCGCTGCTCTCCCTGCGCATCATGTTCGGCAAGATCGTGGTCTCGTTCCTGGGCATCCTCTGTGGCTTTACGATTGGCCGCGAGGGGCCCACGGTGCAGATCGGGGCATCGCTCATGTACGCCATGCGGCGGGGCTATCGTCGAAGCAGCAAGCACATCGACCGGCAACTCGCCCTGGCGGGCGCAGCGGCCGGGCTTGCGGCTGCGTTCAACACGCCGCTGGCGGGCGTCGTGTTTGCCATTGAAGAACTGACGCGCAGTTTCGTGGCCCGCAACAGCGGCACGCTCATCACCGCCATCATTTTTTCCGGCGTGGTCGCCCTGGGCCTGCAAGGCAATTACCTGTACTTCGGGCGCATCCAGGCCATTGGGCAGTTTCATCTGGCGCTGGTGCCTGTGGTGATTGCCGCGAGCGCCATCTCGGGCGTGGCAGGCGGTGCGTTCTGCTGGCTGCTGCTCAACATACCCCGCTGGATGCCCGCGCGGCTGGTTGACATCAAACAAGGGCAGCCGGTGTGGTTTGCCTTCATGTGCGGTATCGCCATCGCACTGATTGGCTTGGTGTCAGGCGGCACCACGTTCGGCAGCGGTTACGCAGAAGCGCGGGGCCTGCTGGAAACCCATCAGGCCCTCTCGCCGTTCTATGCGGTGCTCAAGTTCTGCGCGCTGATCGCGTCGTACTTGTCGGGCATTCCGGGTGGCATTTTTGCGCCGTCGCTGGCAATTGGCGCGGGGCTGGGCAACGTCATGTCGCTGGTGACATCGGCGATACCGCTGCCCAGCCTTGCCGCGCTCTGCATGGTCGGCTATCTGGCGGCGGTCACGCAGTCGCCCATCACATCGTTTGTGATCGTGATGGAGATGATCGACGGCCACGAGATGGTCTTGCCGCTCATGGCCGTGGCGTTGTTGTCCAGCCAGGTATCCAAGGCGCTCACGCCGTCGTTCTATCACACGCTTGCGCATCGGTTTCGTGCGTCGGTGCCGCGCCCAGTCGCGCAGTGAGCGCGCTCGTCTAACGGCATAAACGCACTGGCTTTGCATCGGCACGCTGACCGGCGCGCCGATCCCCTCACTGGCCAGCTAGGCTCAACCGCGCCGCGCCGCCTCGATCTTGGCAATGTCGATCTTGCCCATCGTCATCATCGCGTCGAAGGCGCGCTTGGCCGCTGCGCGGTCAGGGTCGGTAAATGCCGCAGTGAGCGCGCGCGGCGTGATCTGCCACGACAGCCCCCACTTGTCTTTGCACCAACCGCACGCGCTTTCCTGCCCACCGTTGCTGACGATGGC
Source organism: Ralstonia pickettii (assembly GCF_000607165.1). GTDB lineage: Bacteria > Pseudomonadota > Gammaproteobacteria > Burkholderiales > Burkholderiaceae > Ralstonia > Ralstonia holmesii. The sequence goes on from NZ_JFZG01000024.1 coordinate 330,806, forward strand.
GTTCCACAGCCGATCGGTTTCGGCCTGGTCGTCTGTCGCAATCTGGAACGAGAACGCATCGCTGTGCTTGACGTGCGGGCCGCCGTTCAGCCCCAGGCACGGAATGCCCGCCACGGTGAACTCCACCGTCAGCACATCGCCTTCCTGGCCGGCGGGGTAGTTGCCGGGCGCGCGGTGCACAGCGGTGACTTTGCTGTCTGGGAAGGTCTTGGCGTAGAAGTTGGCCGCATCCAGCGCGTCGCGGTCGTACCACAAACAGATCGTGTTCTTGCTGACCATGCGTGTCTCCTGAAGAGCGGGCATCGGCATGTGCGGTCGAGGCATTCCACAGAGTGCGCGTGCCCGTCATGTGACGTGGATGCCGTTGCCGTGGCTTGCACTCTCGCACATTCCTACGGCAGAGGCGGGTACTGTTTCTCGTAGGTTTGACGCATGCGTCATGCCGGCTCGGGCAGCTTTGCGATCACCTTGATCTCGAACTGGAACCCTACGCAATAAACGTATAGTTCGTAGCCATGAAACGAAACCCGTTTGCTGAACTGAAAGAGGGAATGGACGCGCTTGCCGCAGAACGTGAAGGCAAGGTGACCCCCCGCGAGGCCAAGGCACGAGCGCCTGAGCCGGTGGACGTGAGTGCCGATCCAGAAAGCCCGCAGAAGCCAGAAGCGCTCTAATACAGCGCCCCAAAAAAGAAAGCCGCCTCAAAGGCGGCTTTCTTTTTATGTAGCGGCAATTGACGCGTGCATCGCGCTCAGCTCGCGCCGCCCGTTGTCGAACCAGCCGGTTCAGACGCGGGCGCGGTGTTCGGCGTCGGCGCCGGCGTCGTGGCTGCAGGGGCCGATGCCGGTGCAGCTTCAGCCGGCGCCTTCGAAGCCGGCGCAACCACAGGCGCCGCTGCAGGCGCGGAAGCGGGCGCAGCAGCCGGAGCCGAAGCCGGCGCCGCCACCGGCACAGGCGGCGCGGCCGGCGTGGGCACCACCGGCGTGGTCATCTTCATCGGCTCGCCCTGCGGCGTGGGAGCGGGCTCGGGCAGCGGGGCCACGTGTTCCTTCTCCGCCGCCTTGGCGATCTTGCGGTCATGGCGGGCGGGGTCGATCTTCAGGAAGTGGTCGACCAGGTTGAAGTAGCGCTCGTAGAACACCCCGGCTGGAATCGTCTCGCTTGCCACCTTCACCATCGAGTCGTCACCCGAGCCGATGGGCAGCGACACCGAGCCCAGGATGCTCAAGCCCACGCTTGCCGACGTGCTCGTCTTCTTGAGCGTGTAGCGGTCTTGCACCGCGTTCACATAGGCCGTGCTCGACGTGCCCTCGGTATTGGCCTCTGCACACACCACGTGGAACGAGATCACCACGTGCGAATCGTTGCTCGGCTGGAAGTTCTTGCTGCCGTCGATCGTGTCGGGGCGCGGTGAGCTCGACACATACCCCTGGCTCAGCAGCGCCCGGCGTGCCGCCTCGCACGTCGCGTCAGACTTGGCGTGGAAGGTGCGCGCATAGGGGCTTGCCGCCGCATCAAACTGCTCCTGCTGATAGAGCGGCGTGGGCGCAGAGCTGCACGCGGCCAGAGCGGCGGCGATGCTGGCAGCAGCGCACAAAACGGACAACGGACGGAAGCGGTAGGGCATGGCGTTGGGCAAAAGGGCTCGGCCGGGTGATGGTGCGGCGGCGGCACCACTGCGTGTGCGGCGCAAGTTTTGTGCGCGGCGGGCGGTGGCGGCGTAGGCGGGTGGCCGGGCGACATTATAAGTTTGTCGGGTGACGGGACACACCCCAGCCATGTGCTCGGTCATTCGCTGTTGCAAACTGGCCAAGGCACCGGGACGGGCGTGGGAACAACCCCTCCCGGTTCCGGTGCAGTGACAGTCGGCGGCGGTCTTGCTGGCTAGCGTTGTATTGACACGTCGCTGACGGTGTAATCCCACGTGCCGTAGTCCTTGGATTCGGCGTGAATGGCAACGAGATAGCGAAGCTCTTCGATGTAGTAGTCGACGTTCCGATCGCCTTTGTCGTTCAGACAATCCATTGGCCATGCCCGCCCACTGAATGCCGAGTGGATTCGGCTTGCCTCAATGGGTTGGCCGATTGTGCAACGGTGCCCGACCCGGCTCGGAATTTCCTGAGTGGGGATTGTGCGCATGTCTGCGTGGTATGACAGCCGCGCCCCCGGAGCCCATTTCGGCGCATCCACTTCCAGCGACTCTGTGACGGTGACATCTCGGCTGTTTGCGAAAGCGGAGCGCATTTTTGACTTCAGCTGAACGATACCCATCATTTCCCGATCGACGGTGAAATCTGAGCTGTAGATCTCGCGTACTCGTGTTGTGCCGTCTTTCTTTGGTTCAACCTCATAGACGCTGCTCTCCTGAGGTTGTCCGTTGCGCTTGGCCGCAACAGTGATTCTTGCAAGCGACACAGTTTGCGGCTTAGGCATAACCGACGCCAGCTTCTCCGCTGTCGCTAGGACGGCGGGCGGAGTCGTGACATCGCCCATATCAAGATCCCGCTGTAGGGGCGCCTTCATACGGAGCGTTTCTCCACCGATCCCCGCGTAGGTGGCCTGATCGATCGGTTTGCCGCATGCCACCTCGCTGATGGCAATGGCGTAGTCATCAGTGGAGTCGAAAGGTGTTGCCAGGTCGCTCTGCTCGACGATTCCGTCAGTGATGGCTCCTTCTGGAGTGAAGTCGTAGCCAACTGTGATGCCATACGTTTTTGCGGCGCAATTCACCCGAACAAATTCACGCTTCGAATCGTATGGAGCGTTGTACGGTGGGTCAAAGGTGATCTTTGGATAGTCGTACCTTGTCCAGAACGATGCCGTGGTGCCCGTCTTAGAGAAGCTGCTGGCGTCCATTTGAATCAGCGTCCCTTTGTCTACGCGACGAAGGTTCACCAAGCGTTCTGGTTTAACGGGCAGTTGGCACGCCCAGTTCAATATGGATTCTGCACCAGGCATGTTTTGCGTCGGCACGAACCCTGTAGCGGTGTAGCGGCCGGATGCACGACCGGGTATCCCATACGCCCGAGGAAGGGGCTTGCCATCCAGCGTTCCGTCCGTCCATGCAAAACGGAGAGCGTGGCCGTCGCAGTCGAACTCGATTGGAGTCTGATATTTCATCGCGCCTTGGACCAAGGCGGATGTCCCTCTATGCATGAGATAAACGTGCGTCCCGATCCGGTGCACGGAGTCTATGAGGTACTCGAGACTGGGTTTGACAGGTACCGGCGCCCATCCTGTAGAAGGGGCTGCGACGCAGGGCAGATAACAGCTCAGAGCAAAAATTCCGGCGACGGTGTGTTTGAACATTCGGTGAGTGCGTGAATTGAATAGCGGCAGTGTCGTAGAGAGCCACAACTGGTGCTGGAGAATACAGCGTCCTGTAGAGGTTCTTTTCTTCTCGTATTTCTCGTACGGCGCTGCGTACGTCTCATACGACGTGAAGATTTCGATGAAGGAAAAGCTGATCCAGTTGGCGGTTCCCAGCTATTGCGCAGAGGGAGCGACCGGCGTTTGATCGCCATCTGTTGAACTCGCATGGCCCGCTGCAACCAACGCCCGCCGCCGCAGCAAGAACACAATCGCCCCAACCGGAATGCTGAAGGTCAAGATCAGCGGCGCATACGGACCAGCCGCAAAGGCGCCGACGCCTGGGATGGCGAGGTTAAAGAGTTGGAAGCTGAGGTCGCCGGTCGTCCAGTTGAAGAAGAACCTCGTAATGCCGAGCGCAACGAACAGCAGCCAAAGCCACTTACGCTTGGCAATCGGTGTGCGGAAGCAGAGCACCAGTACGTAGAGCTGGAACAACGCGATGCCAATCACCAGCCCGAGCACGAAATAGTGCAGGAACCCCTTACCTGCAAACTTGAAGGCATTGGTCTCACGCAGTGACTGCTTTTCGGGATAGGCATGCATGCCGATAATCCGGAGCTGCGCATCCTTCCTTTGCAGCATGACGTTCGTGAGCACCCACGCGTTGGGGTACTCGTATTCGTAGGTCAGGTTGTAGGTCGTGACGCCGTTGCGCATGTTGGTCTGTGTGCCCACGAGGCTGATGCTCTTGGGCTGGGCCGATGGAAACGCATTGGCCATCTTTTCTAGTGTGTCTCGCGTGTCTGGCGTTTGAAGGCTGGGATCGAGTTGACTATCGAGCGAGCCGAAGTCTTTGGCGATCAGCTCAGAAAGCGCGCGCTGAGCGATGGCGGATTCCTCTTTTGGGGCGAACTTTTCGAGCATGGTTTGCTGGTTGCAGCCAGCAAGCAGGGCGAGAGCACTGAATACGAGTAGGAGTTTTTGGTAGAGGCGCATATCGAGTTTCTTTAGTCTTTTGCCCTGCCAGTGCGCAACGCAACTGCCCAATCTGGCCTGCCGCGCTGCTCCGCAATTGCCGCTGCATCATCCCACGCGTATTCAACCGCACGGAACTCCGCACTCCATTCACCTGCCTGTTCAGTGACGATGGCATAGCGCGCATGCGGGCTGCCGGTTTCAATCGTGTGGGCGAATGGATAGGCATCGCTGTAAGCCTGCAGGCCGACGCTGCCCGGGTTGACGATAAAGCGGCCGTCCACCAGCTTCATCGCGCGTGGCATATGGGTGTGGCCGCACAGCACGAGCTTCGCGTCGGCATCTTCGGCACGGGAGAGCACTTCATCGTGCGTGGCCGCGCGGCATCCTTTCTCAGAAAGCGATTCCAGAAAATAGGTCTGGTCGTGCTTTGCAGACCCGTGGACGAGCAGCACATCGTCTTCGATGTACCGAAGCACGGGCAGGCTGGCAAACCACGCGAGCTGATCCGGCCGCAACTGCTCAAACGCATACTGATCCGACGCACCCATGCGTGACGGGTCGCCCGCAAGCACCTGCCTTTCATGATTGCCGCGAATGGTCGGCAGGTTCAGTGCCATCAACCGGTCAACCGTTTCGCGCGGTTGCAGCGGGCCAGACGCAATATCGCCCAGGTTCACGATCAGATCGACGCCCTGGGCCTGAATGTCTTCCAGCACTGCGTCTAGCGCGGCCAGATTGCCGTGAATATCGGAGAGGGCGGCGATTCTCATGGAGCGGGAGAGCCATGACGATATGGGAAATAGGTGCCGAATCGTACCGGAGAGTCTTTTCGTGAGTAAGTGCAAAAAGGACCGGTACCCGCAGCCACGCAGCGCCGCGCGCCCGCCACCGCACCCCAGATATTCCCAATCCTTAATTCAGACTTTCGCCAAACATAAATCAGCCCCCCACTTTCGATCTTTATCAACCGCCACCCAAAAAAACCTCCAAAAACCCCACCAACGGGGGCAGCGCAATCCCGATGCATCGCCTATGCTGTTTCCCAATTAAAAACCGGCGCCCTGATTTGAATCGGATTATCGGAGAAAGCGCCTAGTCCTAAATATCTAAAAGCATTAGGCCGGGGGCGGTAAATGGGGCGGAGGAGAAAACAAGCATCCACCAGCGACCTGCTGTTGGCGCTGCCGTGGTGGATGCTGGCGATTGGCTCGGCAGCCAGCTACCTGATTTTTCACAACATCCTCCCAGCCGCGTTTGCGGCCAACCCCATCTTGAGCGGCCTCGGAATGCTGGCGCGCGGGCTGGCCTGGATGCCCGCGCTGCTGCTCGCCTTCTTTGCCGTGCTGTCGTACCTGCGGGAGCGCAGCCAGCAGGCCGATGCCCGGCTCGGCCCCCCGCGCACTGAACCGACTGGGCGCACCCGCCCGCCGAAGGCACCGCCCCAGCCCGCCCGCAACGCCGCGGGCAGCAATACGCCCAACCCCGCACGCAACACCTCCACGCCCCCGCAAGCCCCCACACCGGCAGAACCCGCCACGCCCCAGCGCTGGACGCTGGAGGCCATCCAGTTGCTTGAGTGGAAGCGGTTTGAGCTGCTGTGCGTGCAGTACTACGAACAGATGGGGTTTGCGGTGAAGACGGTGCCGCACGGCGCAGACGGCGGCATTGACGCCACGCTGTACAAGGCCGGCCAAGACGCGCCCGCGGCGGTGGTCCAGTGCAAGGCGTGGTCCAAGCCCGTGAAGGTGGAGCAGGTGCGGGCGCTGGGCGGCTCCATGCTGGCGCACAAGGTCAAGCGGGGCGTGTTTTGGTCTTTGTCGGGTTATGTCGGCAACCCGGTGCAGGAGTTTTCAGAGCTTGCCGGTATCCAGCTATTGGACGGCCCGGCGGTGCTTGAGCGCATTCGCGCGCTAGCCGAAGACAAACAGGCCGCGCTGCTGGCGAACGTGTTTGAGGGGGATTACCGCACGCCTTCGTGCCCGGCTTGTGGGGTGAAGCTTGTGGCGCGGAATGGGAAGAGTGGGGCGTTTTGGGGGTGCTCGAATTTCCCGAAGTGTTGGTATCGGCTACAGATCGGACGGGCTTGCTGATTCCTACGGCTTGTGATCCGTAGAGTGGCGATTCAGACTCAAAGGCGTAGCGAGAATGGGAGTCTAATTATTTTTTGGGGGCCGGTATGTTGCAAGTAATCATTGAGGCGATAAGAAGTCGAAAAATTTTATCTTTTAGTTATAACGGTCTATTTCGAGTTGTCGAGCCTCATACCGTTGGGCTCTCAAGAGCTGGGCGGCCAGTATTGAGTTGCTACCAGATAAAAGGGTTGCATATAAAGCCGGGACACGAATGGGATTTATGTCTGCTATCCAGCATTCATGATCTGAAAGTGACTGGGGAAGTCTTTTTAAGTCCATGCTATGGATACGAGCGAGGGGATAGCCGCATGATGACTATCTACGCAGAGCTTTGATGGCTTGCTCGGGATCGATTCTGGTGGACGGTAGAAATGAAGAAGGGTGATTATGTCTAATATATCCGAGCTTGCCAATTCAATGGGTGTGGCAGTTGATCAATGGGAAAAGCTCTCCGCGACAATTCCCTCCCCGGTCCAGGGGGCTTCTCTTCCGGTTGATTTGGATTCGTTCACTAAATGGTTTCATTCTATTAGAGATGGGTTGAAGCTGTTAGAGAAGAGACCACCTGATCCAGCGATGCTTTCGGTTCACTGGGCTGGCTTACAGTCCGGGGTGAACCAGATTGTCGGACATATGAATACGGCGGTCGCAAATGGGTCGACTTGGTTAAATCAAACTACATCGCAGTTACTGTCTTACCTTTGGAATCTGAAGGCAATTCTTTACTGGCTGTTACCTGTTGAGGATGGGGTTGTTAATGAAAATAATCTAAAAGATCTGGCGGCTAAATCGGAGGGGGTGGAGCTAGCTGCACAAAATGCGCGTAAAGGCGCTGAAGCGATAAAAGAGAACGTTGTTTTTGCTGAGAAAACAAAATCGGAAATAGAAATCTTGCGAGAGAGCGTCGTCTCTAATGAGAGGACCGTTGCCGCTACAGCCACCAACTTGCTGACCACGGCATCGACAGCCGAAATGGAGGCGAAGAGAGTTGAGGACTACGTAAACAACCTAAATGATGCAGAGGAGCGGCAGAGAGAACTGTTCTCGGAATTTGATAGATATCGTGAAATCGTTGAGGGAACTCTGGAAGGAGCAAGTAAGGTCGCCCTCGCTGCCTCCTTTAGAAGTAGAAGAGTTTGGCAAACATTTGCTCAAGGGGCTTGGGCTGTGGCCTTTATTTCTGGTATCGGCTTATTGATTTGGTTTGGATTAAATGTTGTTCCTAATTGGTCGGCTACTCTCGTAGGGCCGACTGGTGAATTCCGTGTGACAGCTGGTGGCGCAGTTGCATTTTTCTTGCGGTTCTTTGCCGCAGCGCCAGTTATCTGGTTGACTTGGTTTTCAGCAAGGCAGTACGGGCATTGTCTGCGCTTAGCGGAGGACTACGGATTCAAGGAGGCAGCTGCGCATGCTTTCGTTGGCTATCGTAATGAAATGGCGGACGATCCGGAGATGGTGAAATTGCTACGCGAATCTGCTATTAGAAATTTTGGAGCAGATCCCGTCCGAGTTCTTATGCAGAGAGAACCTGTCACCCCAATAAATGATGCGATTGAGCGAGTTCTTGAGAAAACGAGTCCGGACAAGATTGTTGATTTGTTGAAAGATATCTTGGCGTCTCGAAAATAGGAATTCTAATGTGATCCGTATATGCGAGTGTTGAGTTAATTGAATAGATCGCTCCTCTCTTTACGATGAGCGTGCGCGGCGGCTTTTGGGCTTTGCTTGCCTAATGGCAATGCCACCCGCTAAACTCCCCCCGCTGCGGCAACAACCGCAGCCGAGACTGCAATCTCGACCGTTCCTGTCCGGAAGAAACTCAAGTTTCTACCGCTGTCGTCGTTCGCCCTTCGGGCGGGCCCGACAGGGAGGGCTTCGGCCCTGCCGTCATGACAGTAACGTCGGTATTGCAGACCTTGTCGTGTGCCCGCCCACCCTCCCAGGTGGGTGGCTCCTCACTCAACCAGAGGCAAGACAATGGATCAACCGACCCAAGCTGTACCCATCCCACGCGGGCGTCGCCCCGCAATCTGTCACCTTCCCGGCATCGTGCAGCGTCCTCCGTCAGGGGGTGCCCAATGAGCCTTGAAGACGAAATCCTGTACTCGCAAGGCGCGCTGAGCGCGCGGGATTATCTGCGGCGCACGCAGATGAACATGAAGGTGCAGCGGCAGTTCAACCCCCAGACGTTGCGCTTGGAGTATCAGATTCGCGTCAAGGACAAGGCTCTTGAATACCAGGCCGGGTTTCTCGATGCGATTGGTGCCTTCATGCTGACCTCGCTGGATGGTGTGACAGTGGACTTGTACCGGTGGGAAGTCCTGCACGTGCTGGCACGTGCGAACAAGCAGAAATAAAAAAACAGCAGTAAAAGCGAACCCGCGACGGGCGGGGGCGCCAGGCCAGGGCACAACGCCCAGCCCTCTACGTGCCGAGCCCAACTGGCTGAGCACGACACACAAAGGCCCGACCGCCACGGTCTGAGGCCCAAACGCCGAGCGCCAACACCCACGCGCCGCTCGCAGACATTCAAATTTTCGAGCTGAAACACTCGCGTGCCGAGGTCAGAGGGTCGACTGCCGAGCTAAAACTGTCGACTGCCAGCCCCAGAGGGCGAAGCGCCAATGTCCGAGGTCCAATTAGTCGGAGCTTTGAGAACCGGGCGCCAGCCTCAGAGGGTGGAACGTCGCTCTTAGAGGGTGGAGCGCCAGCCTCGGAGGGTGGAACGTCAGTGTCGGAGGGTGGAATGTCAGTCTCGGAGGGTGAAACGCCAGTCTCAGAGGGTGAAACGCCAGTCTCAGAGGGTGAAACGCCAGTCTCAGAGGGTGGAACGTCGCTCTCAGAGGGTGAAACGCCAGCCTCGGAGGGTGGAATGTCAGCCTTAGAGGGTGAAACGTCAGTGTCGGAGGGTGAAACGCCAGCCTCGGAGGGTGAAACGCCAGCCTCGGAGGGTGGAATGTCAGTCTCGGAGGGTGAAACGCCAACCTTGGAGGATGGAACGTTGGCCTCGGAGAGTCGAACGCCAGGCTCTAAGGGCCTGTCAGAATTTCCGTGTTCTTCATCGGCCGTGAAAGCGCTCCTTTAGATGCCACCGTGCGCGGCCATGAACATGGCGACGGCCGACCGGCAATAGGATTCGATTTCGTTGTCGTCTTCCGCTCTCGCCTCATCAAAGCGTGCGATCAGCAAGAGATCCGACCCTTTGAAAAGTGCGGCAAACAAGCGGGCGGACAGGTGCGTATCGGGCACGTTGAGCATCCCTTTCGCGTGCAGCTGACGCAATACGGCCTCAATGTGGGCGACGACATGGGCCGGCCCGGCTTCGTAATGAAGCTTGCTTAACGACTTTTGATTCGTCTTGTCGGCCAGGACCATGGCTTCGACACTGCGGACGTCCGGGCTCAACAGCGTGCGCAGCAGGGATGATCCCACCGCCATGAGCTGATCTTCGGCCGAACCGTCAACGCCTTCAGAAAGGGCCTGCGGTGCAAATTGATCGCAGCGGGCCACCATGGCTGCGCTGAACAGCGCCTCCTTGTTCTCGAAGTGCCGATAGATGCTCAGCTTGGATATCTTCGCCCGCTGGGCAACCTTGTCCATCGTCGTCGCTTGAAAACCCAATTCCACAAAGAGTTCGCAGGCGGCGTCGACGATCGTTTGGCGAAGCGCTTCGTTGGCGGGCCGGCCTCGCCGGCTTTGGTTGTTTTCGCTCACGACAATTACGGTACTTGACAGTATTGAAATTGGTTAATACGATACCACTCAGTATCGTAATGTGCAAGCCAAGGGCAGGTTTCAACCGGTTGTGCAGATCAGGTTTCCCCGGCCCACCCCCTCATCCACAACACGGAGCCCATCACCATGAATGACGTCATCATCATCGGCGGCAGCTTTGCCGGCCTCGCCGCCGCCCTGCAGCTTGGCCGTGCCCGCCGCAAGGTCACCGTTCTCGATACGGCCCGGCCACGCAACCGCTTTGCAGGCCACTCGCATGGCCTGCTCGGCCACGATCACAAGCCACCGCTGGACATCCTGGCCGAGGCGCGGCAGCAGCTTGCGCGCTATCCAACGGTCAGCCTCGTCAACGCCCGGGCCGAGAGCGTGTCTGGCGCAATCGATGATTTCTGCGTCGTCACTGACGATCACGAAATCCTGAGGGCGCGCCGCGTGATCCTGAGCTATGGCGTCGCCGACCAGATGCCTGATGTGCCGGGCTTTGCCGAAAGCTGGGGCACGTCCATCGTGCCGTGCCCGTATTGCGACGGCTTTGAAGTCGCCGGCCAGCATTGGGGCCTCGTCTGGTCCAGCCCGCAGTCGTACCAGTCTGCCAAGCTGTTCCGCGATTGGACTGACAAGTTGACTGTCTTCGCCGATGGTCGGGACATTGCGCCCGATATTCAGGCCGATCTGGCGCGCCGCAACATCCCTCTCGTCGATGGCCGGATCGTCGAGATCGCGCACGAGAAGGGCCGTATCACCACCGTCAATCTCGATACCGGCCGCAATGTCGCGGTCGACATCCTGTTCGCCAATCCGCGCAACAAGCCGTCCGCAAGCCTGCATGAATCACTGGGCCTCGCCACGCTCGATACGCCCACCGGCGTGGTCCTCAACGTCGACGACCGACGCCAAACCAGCATGCCCGGCATCTACGCCGCCGGCGACCTCGCCACGCCCTTCTTGCCATCGGTCACCCAGGCATCCTCGCAGGGCGCGATGGCGGGCATCTTCGCCCAGCAGTCGATGGTTGTTTGAGTGCACAGATTCCCCTCTCCCGTTGCGGCGTCGCCTTCGAAAAGGTTGGCGTAGATCGGCGCGGTGAAAGGCGGATCGTCAAGTCAAGGAGATGACATGGCAAAGCAAAGCGCGGATCAGGTCGGAGACTGGAATGGTCAAAGCGGTGAGCGCTGGGTCGCCAACCAGGCGCGGCTGGACGCTCTGGTAGCGGTGTTCGGCCAGGCCGCGATAGAAGCCGCCGCGCCCGCAGCGGGCGAGCGCGTGCTGGACATCGGCTGCGGCGCGGGCGCGTCGACTCTAGCTCTGGCAGCCCGCGTCGGCGCGGAGGGCCAAGTGCTGGGCGTGGACATATCCGAACCGCTGATCGACCGAGCGCGCGCTCTTGCGCCAAAGGATTCGCCGGCGCTGTTTCAGGTGGCCGACGCCAGTAGCGCAGCGCTGCCCGAAAGCGCGTTCGACATCCTGTTCTCGCGTTTCGGGGTGATGTTCTTCGACGATCCGACAGCGGCGTTCGCGCATATGCGACGCGCCCTCCGGCCGGGCAGCCGAGTCGCCTTCGTTTGCTGGCGCGGTGCGGCCGAGAACGATTGGATGCGCCTGCCAGTGGGCGCGCTCAAGGGCATCCTCCCGCCGAGCGCGCTGCCCAATCCCGAAGCGCCCGGCCCGTTTTCATTCGGTGACAGGGAACGCGTGGCACGCATCCTGACGGCGGCCGGCTTCAGCAATATCGCTATCTCGCCCTTCGACGCGGCCGTCCCATTCGGCGAGGGCGAAACGCGGGACGCCGCGATCGACGACGCAGTGAAGATGACACTCGAAGTCGGCCCGCTGTCGCGGGTGCTCGCTGATCAGCCCGACGACATTCGCGCCCGCGCCTCGGCCGCAGTTCGTGCCGCCTTTGCGAGCCTTCCCGGCGAGCGGTCGGTGATGATCAACGGCGCCGCGTGGGTCGTCATGGCACGCAATCCGGCAAGCTGATAGGGATTAAGAGGGAAGACGCGCTCGGTGGAGCGAGGCGTCTGTGGCTGTGCTCAGTGCGGCCAAGCGAGTTCTAAACACCACCCCTACCGACTGCGTTGATAAATCGTCGCCAAATCAGTGCGGTTTCGCGCTCCCATGCGCACGAGCAGTTGGCGCATGTGGCTTTTAACGGTTTCCACGCTGATGTGCAGCCGTTCCGCAATCTCGGAGTTCGACCGACCGCACGCCCGAACACCCGAACACTCAACAATTCTCACCGTTTGGGCATTTGCGTTGACGCGCCTTCGCACGCTGACCTACGGTTGCGCCATTAAAAAAAGATGGTCGGGTTAATACATGATGAAAAAGTCCGTGGAGCGCGTGAGCCTCAACGCGGTGCCTAATCCTGTGCGTCGAGCGCTGTCATTGGGTCTGGGGCTGTTCCCCCTGTTGCCGTTTTTGCCGGGGTGCGGCGGCGGTGTCGAAGACGCCTCCGCTGCGGGGCTAGGCCAGCCGCAAGAGAAGACGGGCGGCGCGGCTCCGACCGCCCCTGCCAAACCAGCACCCGCCACGGCTGCGTCGGCTTATGAGAGTGGCGTCTTCCGCCACCCGGCCCTGCTGGTGACTGAAGACGCCTTCACCCGCATCCGCGCGCATATCAAGGCTGGTGACCAGCCGTGGACGAACTGGTGGAACACGCTTGGCGTCGATCGCTTCGGCACCCTCAACACCAAGCCCTTCCCGCTGCCCGCCGTCTACCGGGCCGATGGCAGCAAGAACAACCTGTACGTCGACATCTGGCGCGCGTGGTCTCTGGTACTGCACTGGAAGTTGTCTGACCCGCAAGACAACCGCTATGCCGACAAGGCAGTGGAGTTCCTGGACGCTTGGGCGAACACCTTGAAGGTGATCGGAACGGTGCCGCCGGGCTCGACTGCCCATGACGACCACACCTTCATCATTCTGGCCGGCATACAAGGCCACCAGTTGGCGCAGATTGGCGAAGTCCTGCGCACGTACCCCGGCTGGGCACCCGCAAGCCTGAAGCGCTTTCAGGACATGCTGCTCAACGTCTTCGCGCCCATCTGTTCGAACTTCCTCAGCGACGGGCGTATCGGCTCGCATGCCAACTGGGACATGGCCTCGATGGCAGGCGCCATGGCCATCGGCGTGTTCTGCGACCAGCCGGATCTGTACCGCCTGGCCTACGACTGCTACGCGGGCAACAACCGCGGCAAGCTGCGCAATTTCGGCAACGGCTCCATCGTGCACGGCGTGTACTACATGCACCCCGGCCATTTCGGGCAGTGGGAAGAAAGCGGCCGCGACCAGGGCCACTCCACGCTGGGCATGTCGCTGGGTGGGGACTTGATGGAGATGGCCTGGAACCAGGGCGACGATCTCTACGGGCTCTATAACAACCGCTTCCTCTCGGCGGCCGAGTATGTGGCGCGATCGAACCTGCTGGACGAGAACGGCAAGCCCTACGCGATGCCCTATGCACGCGAGCAGAACCCCACGGCCCCGCACCCGGCACCGTGGACGGAGGTGAACCAGTCGTTCCAGCACCGCCGCAACGCGTGGGAGCCCATCTACAACCACTACGTCAATCGTATGGGGCTGGCGGCGCCCAACGTCGCGCGCATGGTGACGTGGTGCGAGCCGAACTACGGCGGCAGCAGCGACGACGTGATGTACCCCACGCTCACGCAGCGTCTCTCGCCCTATGCCGGGCCGATGAAGCCGCCGTCTGGGCTCACGGCCCATTTGCGCGGCAACCGTGTCGTGCTGTCTTGGTGGGGCAGCGTCGGCGCCACCTCGTATGCGGTCAAGCGCGCCAGCCAGGCCAACGGCCCCTTCAGCCTGCTGGGCACAGTCTCGGCCAGCGAGCTGCTCACCTACAGCGATACCCCGCCCAACGGCATCTGGTTCTATCAGATCAGCGCCCAGGGCAACGGTGCCCCGAACACGGGCTCGAACGTGGCACGCATTGCGGTGCCGGGAGAGACGCGCCTGTCATTGCCGCTGAACGACCCGAACGGCACCGGCACAGTTGGCGCGGTGCTGACCGCCGCCGGCACCACGGCCTTGGTGCAGGGCACGCTGCTGGACGGCGCAACCTGGGGCGACGGGCGCGTCAACGACAAGGCCATCGCATTCGACGGCCAGAAGGCAGGCCTGCAGTTGCCCTCGGGGCTGTTTGCAGACCTCGACGACTTCAGCCTGTCTTTCTGGGCCTACGCGAATGGGCTGCACTGGGATAGCTGCATGTTCTTCGCAGGGCAGGACGCGAATGCCGCCATGGCCATCGCGCCGCAGTCCGGCTCAGGCGTGCTGCGTTTCATGATCTTTGGCGCAACGTTCAATGATGCGCAGGTTGTAGAAGCGCCGTGGGCCATGCCGATTCGCCGCTGGGTCCATGTGGCGGTCACGCTGCAGGGCAACACCTGCCGCCTCTACGTTGACGGCACGGAGGTGGGGAAGAACGACGACATGCTGCTGTCGCCGCGCCAGGTGGGCGATCAGGTCACCTTCCTGGGCCGCAATTGGGCGCATCCATCGTTCAACGGGCGTATTCAGGGCTTCCGCGTTCAGGCGGGTGCATTGAGTGCTGCGGAGGTTGCGACGCTGGCGCGCTGATGTAGCGCTACATCGCAAGGTTGCCGGACAACCCGTCACAGCCTGAAGGGTGCGCGCATGGTGCGTGCACTCGCAGTGCAGGCAGTGTTGGTTGAATCGGCGCGCGTTGGGTGCTCGGGCAGCGCCCAATGGAGTCACATGCGGCAATCGGCCATGTGATGACCCTGCCAGCAGGCCGGACTAAGCGTCAGCGGCCGCGCTGTGCTCCACATCAAAACGCATCGCACGCGAAACGTCGCGCCATACAGGTGGCGCTTGGCGCGCCTTAGCGCGTGCGTTGGTAGATCGTGGCCAGCTCCGTGCGGTTGCGTGCACCCATTCGCACGAGCAGTTGGCGCATGTGTGTTTTGACCGTCTCGACGCTGATATGCAGGCGTTCTGCAATCTCGGAGTTCGACCGGCCGCAGGCCACCTCTTTAAGAATGTCGCACTGGCGCGGGGTGAGGGGCTTGGGCTCCGGCGTGGCGGGCGATGGACTGGGCTCCATGCCGCTGGCCGGCTCAAGCGATTTCAATGCGCCGCTCAGCATCTGCTGCACGTCTTCCAGCGCCATCGGCTGCAGCGTGGGCTGTGAAGGCAGCCAGGTGGAATCGTTGAGCAGCGATGTGTCCAGAAAGATGACGGCCAGCGATGTGGCAGCAGCATCCCAGCGCGCAACCATGGCGGTCGATGGAAGGCCAGGACTGCATATGTCTGGCGGACTGGTCGACGGTGGTGTTCGCGCTGGCATGCGGGTTCCTCTTTGAAAAGCACGGTGCAACCTGACTGAAGGCAGGCAGTTGCCGGTGATGACGGCTCGCAGCCGCGGCAGCCAGCCTTCGTCAGGCGCACTATCGCAAAATCGGGCGGCCTGCAACCATCGCTATGGATAGCGATGGTCAGTGCGGTGCACGTGCGTTACGCGATTGGGCCAATCTCAAGTGCACCAGCTATAGGGCTGGGCCGTTGTGCCGATATACCTGTTTGTATTTGTATTGATTGGCGCGCCTGGAGCCCCACGATGAATGTTCAGACTCAACACCAGTGGCGAGCCGCCCAAGCGATCGATGGACCTCTCCACAGCTGAACTGCGCGCACTGCTCGATATCACCGGGCATTTGCATGAGGCATCGAGCAGCAGCGTTCTCGACCGTCCGGAAGTGGCCGAGAAGCTGGGGTCACTCCTGCATTTCGATCTTGCGGCGCATATCCAGTGGGGGCACGACGGTAGGCATCAGACACGGCCAAGCGCGCTGTGGGGCCGAGACCAGGCCATGCGCGGTGAGTATCAGCAGTACTTCCATGGGGTCGACTCGATTGCGCAGTGCCTGACGGGCAGCTTTGAACCTGTCGTGATCGAGCGGAAGATCTGCCGCTCTGAATGGGGCAAGTCTGAGTACTTCACAGATTTTCTCTGTCGGCACAAGGCGTATCCGGGCATCAGCCTGCGCCTGCCAGATGCCAACGGGATGCTGCTGGACTATCGGTTCAGCACCAGCGATCCAAACAAGCGTTTCGGTGATCGAGAGACATTGCTGCTCAGCCTCTTGAAGCCGCATCTGCTGAATGCGCATCAGCTTCGCGTCATCCAGGAAGTGGGGGAAGTCGGCGCTGCCGCTGATGCCGGTGCGCATGTGCCGACATTCATGCTGGACGGCAAGTCACCGCCTCTGCCCAACGCAAAGGCGCGCGCCATCATGATTGGGCTTTGCATGGAAGAGCGTGACGCGCTCTATCAGCAATTGACAGAGGCGGCCAACGGATCACGCCACGGGCAGTGGAAAGGCTTCGGCTTTTGCGTGGAGCGACTGGCTGCCCACGATGGCCCTGGGCTCGGTTGCCGGATTCACCTCGTCGCACGGGGCGTGGGGTCATCGGCCTGGTTCCAGCAGCAGTTTGGCGTGACCGTGCGCGAAGGCGAGGTCTGCCACCTCATGCTCAAGGGCATGTCAGACAAGCAGATCGCCCTAGCCCTGAACATGAGCTACTGGACGGTGCGCACCCACGTGGGGCACATCATGAAAAAGATTGGTGTGGACTCACGCAGTGCGATCGGCCTTGCCGCGCTTGAAGCTGGCGGATCGCTGAAGTAATGCACGCGCGCGTGGCCATCTGTGCCGCGCCGGCAACGGTTACGTTGCGCGAATTTCAAACATCCTCAAATCGCTTGTTCTGAAAAGACGTTGATCTGGTGACGTTGCGCCGGCTCATGGGCAAGCCATCGCCCAAGACCGGCTAGCTGATGCTGTGCCCCAGCGTTAGGTGCAGGGCTGGCCCGCCTCAAACAATCGGCAACCGCTTGGTCGACTTCACCTGACGAAGCGAAATATTCGAGCGTATGCCAAACACACCGGGCAGCTTTCTCAAGACCTTTTCCACGAAGCGGCTGTAGTCGTCCAGATCGTTGGCGACCACCTGGAGCAGGTAGTCGGCTTCGCCCGTTGTGTTGTCGCAGGCCAGGATGTTGGGGCTTGCCAGGATGAGCCGTTCGAACTCCGCCGTGACCTCCTCGGTGTGTTGGGTGCACATGATCTGCACGTAGACCATCACGCCGAGCCCGAGCTTGCGCCGGTCGAGCGCCGCGTGATAGCCCTCGATGAGGCCGGCATCATCCAGGCGCTTGAGCCGCCGCCAACATGACGCTTCACTCAAGGAAAAGCGCTCCGCCAGCTTGGCATTGGAGACGCGTCCGTCCTGCTGGAGTTGATCCAAAAGGCCCAGATCGATGGTGTCCAGTGCTTCCATGAAATCTCCTTTCCACGGCGTGTCGGAATCAGAAAGAGCGCTTCGAAAGACTCCAGAAACGCCCTGAAAATAGAAAGATACTTTCGGCGACTGCGGCTTATATTGCAACGCTCATCCGCTCTGCGTTGAAATCATGAAAGCCATAGTCTACGAAGCCTTCGGCGCCGTGCCGAAGCACATGAACGTTCCCGACCCGACTCCGGCAACGGATGGCGTGGTCGTGCAGGTGATGGCCAGCGGCGTGTGCCGCAGCGACTGGCACGGTTGGATGGGCCACGACGCGGACATCGAGCTTCCCCACGTGCCCGGTCACGAGCTGGCCGGCGTTGTTTCGGCGGTCGGTGCGGATGTGACGCGCTGGAGGGTGGGTGACCGGGTGACGGTGCCGTTCGTGGCCGGCTGTGGTCACTGCCCCGAATGCCACGCGGGGCACCAACAGGTGTGCGAACAACAGTTCCAGCCTGGCTTTACGCACTGGGGCTCGTTTGCTGAATACGTCGGCATTGGCTATGCCGACCTGAACCTCGTGCGCTTGCCCGATGACCTGGACTTCACCACGGCGGCGAGCCTCGGTTGCCGCTTCGTGACGGCGTTTCGTGCCGTTGTCGACCAGGGCAAGACCACTGCCGGCCAATGGGTTGCGGTGCATGGATGCGGCGGCGTGGGCCTGTCGGCCATCATGATTGCCAACGCCATCGGCGCGAATGTCGTGGCCATCGACATTTCAGACAGCGCGCTGGAGCTGGCGCGTGCGTTGGGGGCCGTCGCCACGGTCAACGCATCGCGTGAGTCAGATGTGGTTGAGGCGGTGAAGGCCATCACGCAAGGGGGCGCGCATGTTTCGCTCGATGCGCTGGGCCATCCGACCACATGCTTCAACTCCATCAGCAATTTGCGCCGGCGCGGCAAGCATGTGCAGGTCGGCCTGATGCTGGGTGATCACACGACACCCGCAGTCCCCATGAGCAAGGTGATTGCGCATGAGTTGGAGATTCTGGGCAGCCATGGCATGCAGGCCCATCGCTATGGCCCCATGCTCGACATGATCCGCACGGGCAAGCTGCAGCCTGGGCGAATGGTCCGCAGGGAAATCAGCCTCAGCGCCTCGATCGAGGCATTGACGAACATGAACCGGTTTGAAGGCACCGGCGTGACGGTGATCACGGATTTCGCATCCTGAACGATGTCACGGGCCGACCCTGCGTGGTGTCGACCGCATTACCTGCGGACCGCGTCACCTGTGCCGCCGCTGATTGTGCGCGGTCGGTCGCCCCCCGGTCGCCGCATCGCTAGTCATAGCGATGGATGAACACACTGTGAACGCTATGCTGTTGCGAAACATAACAAGCGGGGTAGACGTGTTGATCGACCCCGCGCCGTCGGGGTGCTTTGCCATGAAATTTGCCGTACTCACCACCAACCCAGCGAGCTTTGCTTATGTAGCGGCTTGCCTGTCAGCGCAGGGCGTGACGTGCGTGCGATTCGACGACGCATTGGCGCTGATGCGCACCGGGCACACCGAGGCCTTCGCGTTGCTGATGATTGATGCGCAGCAGTTCAGCACGGCCGCCCGACTGTTGCTTGCTGGGCGCGAGCGCAACGCCAACGCCAATATGTGCCGGCCAACGTTGGTGTTTGGCGACTTTGCCGGCCGCCACGAGATGCTTGGCGTTTTCGATGCCGGCATCGACGACATCATTTCCGGCCACTTCACCGCCGAGGAGTTGTGTGCGCGCGTTCGGCGCATCCTGCGCGGGGCCGGCAAGTCGACGCAGGTCGCCCTCGATACGCAGGTGGTGGCCGGGCCCTACCGTCTATGTCGGCTGACCCGCACGGTGACATTGCACGACGAACCGATTCGTCTGACCGCTCGCGAATTCGCTACGGCTTGGCTGTTGTTCTCTTCGTCTGGGGCGTTTCTGTCGCGCCAGCAGATCGCCTCTGCGGTATGGGGTACAGAAGCCAGCGTTGCAGAGCGCTCGATCGAACAGCACATCTACAAGCTGCGCAAGAAGCTGGGCTTCGGCCCAGCGACCGGCGTTGAACTCAAGACGGTCTACTCGCGCGGCTATCAGTTGACCGTCCAGCCGGCAGGCGAGCAGCCGCAGAGCCTCGCCCCGAACGTGAAGCTGGCAGCCTGACGCATGCATGCATGCCGGCCCGCTCGTCGCGGGGTCTTGATGGCCTTCGGCTGTGCCCGTTACTTCAGCAAGTCGATGGCGTCGAAGGCATAACCGGGGCTGAGAAAGCCTTCTCCGGCCGGCCCTATTGCTTCGCCAGTTCCCGGCTGGCGCGCGACACGAGATGCGCCATATTTGCCACGGCTTGTGGTGGTGCTCCATCCAGATAGGCGATCGCACGGCCGATCATCGAAATACGCTTGTGCTCGATCGAAGTACTCAATCGTGCTGTTTTCGTCGGAGCGACCGGCATGGTTGCGTTGGGGTCTACGCGTGCCAGAACCTCGCGTTCCGTAAGATGCCGGCTCGTTCTGCTCTGCAGGGTCTCGTTGCGCTTGTTGACGGGTGTCATCGACTGATCCGGATGACTTGCAACGTAGCGTTTGACCGAACTGCCGGCATGGCTGTGCTTCATCATCCTGGCGTCGATCAGCGGTGCCCCGTCCAACACAAGCAACGCACCCAGTTCTTCTGTTGTCTTTGCGCGTGACACCAACGGCGTCGGGTCTGTCCCGGATCGCAACGCATCATGCAACGCCGAAAAGTCGCCTTCGCGCGCGTGCATTTTCAAGGCCAGCGACATCGAGAAGATCCGGCAGCCAAAGGCAGACTTCTGCAAGTCCACTGGGATGAACGCACACTTGGCGTGCTCACCCGCTTCACTGCTGACGTTGTCTGCGTACTGATCGTACTCGGCTTCGTCTTCTTCCTTGCGTAAGGGGTCGACCACGATCACGGTCGTTCCTTGCGCGTCTTTTCGGATATCGGCCGCTCTGGTGTGCGGGCCGTCATTGACGATGGCCCTGTATCGCCCGGGTGGCGCTGACTCGATAAAGGCCCCGAAGTTGTGTGAATTCACCAGGGGTGGCAGATCGTCTTCGTCGTCATCGAACCCGGCTTCTGCCGTGTCCATGTGCAGGGCAACGAGGTTCAGCCCCGGATTGCGCGCGTTTTCCGCCGCTATCAGCAGCGGCGCAAGCGCCCAGTCCACCTTCTTGATCGGGAACTTGACGATCTCCAAATCGAGATTTCTGTCCAGCGCCTGCTGCAGCTTGGTCAGTGGCCCTTGCAGGGTACTGCGCACCTGCGACCGGGCATGCTCAATGGCGGCCTCTTGAGACGGCGTCAGTTGGGGGCCGCTGGCAGTCTGGCTTGTCTGGCCCGTGCCGCGCTCGTGGACGACCGGCTGCTTGCCGGCGGTACGGGCTTTGTCCGGAGGATCGCCGTACCACGAGTGCCCCAACAACGGGTGCTCGATGCCCATTCTTTCCAATGTCGGACGATTGTCCAGCAGGGGCTCGTGGGGCTCGGTGGCAGCCGAAGCGCCCGCATGATTGCGGGCAGGTGCCGCAACGCTGGCGAGTTGAACGCGGCGGAATTCCGGCTTTCCAGAAGCGGTTGCCGTATTCAGCCGTTGCCTGCGAGGCGGCGGCATATCGGGGGCATCGGCAGGCGCTCTACGCCGACGATCCAGTGCGCCGATAGCGGGTGCACCAGAGGTGCTGGGGGCGCTGCTGGTTGGCACTGCTGCACTGTGGGAAGCGCTGGTGTGATTGACCTTCATGCGGGCTGGCTGTGGCGTTGTGGGCTCGATCACGCCGTAAGAAGCGTGACAGGCGACGTACGCAATGTCGCTACCGCTTCAGCATAAGGATTCGCAGCAGCGCCGGGTGCCCCCGCCCGAACGCATGACGCTTGCTCCGAAGGGCCGGTCGATGGAAAGGTGCTCCGCACCGGCGAAAAAAAGCCCCGAGGTGGTCAATCCCGGGGCTCCCGACCATCTTTTCACGAAGGCTCGTGAACCATGGCTACGCGCCAGTCTACCCACGTGACCTCACACCAGCAGTGCTGGTGAGAATTATTGAGCAATGCGTGCGCCGCGGCCCTCACCAGATGCAGCGTCCCTCGCTTCACCCAATATTCCACTGCGGTGCAATCGCCAGCAATTGCCGACGGAGGTTCTCGATCTCGTTGGCAAAGCCCTCTGCAAGCGCGCTTTCCACCGTTGGCGAACTGGCCGTGGGGCTCGCCTCGGCGGGGTCAGCCGCGCGCGGTCGTGCCAGGCGCGCCACCGTGCCGAACCGCAATGCCCGCGACATGCCGATCAGCGTGTCACGGATGCGCCGGGCGCCCATGCCGGGCAGGGCGCCAGCACTCGGTGCGCCCAATGCCCCGTGCGTTGCATTGAGCAGTTCCAGCGTGCTGATGCAGATGCGCAGGCTGCGCTGGATGTTCTCCAGCCGCTCCACGGGCACGTCAATCTCTTTGGACACGGACGGCATGAGCGAGCGCAACTGCACCAGCAGCGTATTGAGCTTGCCGAGGTGCTTGCTGCGCTCGCCGGGGGCTTCACCGGCGCGGCCGAGGCCGGCATATGCCCGGGCGCATTCCCGCAGCGCATCGGCCAGCCGGTAGCGCCACGAGTACGTGGCATACAGCGGCAGCGCAAACGAGAACAGCAGCGCTATCGCAATCCCCACCAGCACGTTGAGCGTGCGCCAGGCGCCGTCGAGCAGATTGTTGTCGCCATGCCCCACCACGATGACCAGTGTGATGGCCGCCAGCAGCGCGATATAGCCGCCCTTGCCAATCGCGTGATACGCGCAGATGCCGCACGCGATGGCCGTGAGCGCGTAGGTGAGCGGCAGGTGCCCAAGCCACGTCTGCTGAACGATGATCAACAGGCCTGCCACCGCGCCGATCAGGGTGCCCCAGGCGCGCTCGGCCGCGCGTTTGCGGATGTTGCCGTGGTGCTGCAGGCCGGCAATGACGATCAGCAGCGAGATGGTGGCCCACTCGCCATGCGGCCAACCGAAGCCCGACGTGACGGCAATCGACAGCAGCACGCCCAAGCCGACGCGCGTGGCATGGATGTACCGCGCGTGCTGATAGCGCCGATGCGGGTCGCGCACGAGGCGGAGCAGGGAAAGGAGGGGGGCAGGTAGTTTCACGGTGCGGGGCGCACGAATGGAAATCGACATAAGCAAGATCGTTGCAGATTCTAGGGCGCGACGGCCCCAGGATGGGCGCCACGTTGGTGCCGACGCCTTGTTGTGGTGCGCGCCGGGTGCAAGTGGCGCGTCAAGACTTCGGGTTTCCCCTAGGTATTGCACAAAGCTTGCCATGGGCGGGTGAGCTTTTTTGCGTATTGCGTAAAGGGCGGCGCTTCAGAGCACGCGAAATTGTGTCGATTACGATGCATAGCCCGATAGGCAGCGCTCCGGGCTACCCGGGATGTTGCCGATCCACCTCGAACAAGATCCAGTCTTATGACGACGCAGACGCTATCGCCCTGGCTGAGGTTGCTGAGCGCTGCCGAGCGCATCGACCGCGGGCCGTATTTCATTGCCGTTCGGCGCGGGCTGGCGCTCTCTTTGCCGCTCATCATGGTGGGCGCGCTGGCGCTGCTCTTGCGCAACCCGCCCACCGCCGGCATGCGCCACGCGCTGCTGAATGCCTTTGGCACGCGGCTGGATGTCTTTTGCGACAGTGTGTTGGCCGGAACGATCGGCATCGGCGCGCTGGTCGCGCTCTTTGGGTTTGCCGAAGTGCTGGCGAAGCTGTACAACCAGCGCGCCGGGCATCGCGTGGTCAACCCGACCGTGGCGGCCGTTGTGGTGGTGTCGTGCTTCTTCACGCTCATTGCGTCGGATGCGGATGCATCTTTGATGGCATCGCTTTCGCTGGGGCGCGGGCTGTTTGGCGCCTTGCTGGTTGCGTCGCTGGGCGGCAGCCTGTTTCTGAAGCTGTGCGGCATCCGCCGTTTGCGCATTCCGTCTCACCACCTGAGCAACGATCTTCTGGTGGGCGATGTGCTGTCGGTCATGCCGGCCGGCATGCTGACGATTCTTACGTTTGCGGTGCTCAAGGTCGCCATGGCCTGGGCGGGTTGGCCGCAGCTCATGGCGGCATTTGGCACGCGGCTGGAGGCGCCGTATTCGGAGGTCTCCAACAGCCTGCTGTTTGGTCTGGGCTACGAAACCGCGGCGCAGGTGCTCTGGCTGTTCGGCATTCATGGGCCGAACGCGCTGTATGCCATTCACCAACACATACTGGAGCCCGCCACGCAGGCCAATGCGGCGGCGGTTGCCAGCGGTGGCCAGCCGCAGTTCATCTTTACGTACCACTTCTTCGCGGTGTTCGCGCGCATGGGCGGCTCGGGCGGCACGCTCAGCCTGATCCTGGCGCTGCTCATGTCCAGGCGCACGCTGCGTGGGCGCAAGATGGCGCTCGTCGTCATGTTGCCGGCGCTGTTCAACGTGAATGAGCCATTGCTGTTCGGGCTGCCGCTGGTGCTGAACCCCGTCTATGCGATTCCGTTCCTGCTCACACCGCTGGTGCAGATTCTGATCGCCTATGCGGCCACCGTTGCTGACTTGATGCCCAAGACCGGCTACAGCGTGGCGTGGACCACGCCGGCGCTGTTCAGCGGCTACGCGGCCACCGGCTCGGTATCAGGCGCGGTGGTGCAGCTCATTGGCCTGGTGGTGGGGGCGGCAATCTACCTTCCGTTTGTGCGCATGGCGGATGTCTTGTCCGCACGGCGCAGTCAGGACGTACTGGCGTCTCTGCTGCAGATTGCCGAGTCGCCCGAGGTGAGCCTGAAGGGCCGGCGGTGTCTGGACCTGCCCGGCGACGAGGGCCGCATGGCGGTGGCGCTGGCCAGCGACCTGGAAGGCGCCATCAAGAAAGAAGGCCAGATCTTCCTGGAGTTTCAGCCGCAAGTGGATTGCGCAACCGGGCGCGTGTTTGGCGCCGAGGCGTTGCTGCGCTGGCAGCACCCGGTGCTGGGGCGCGTGGCGCCGCCGATTGTCGTGGCGCTGGCCGATGACATTGACCAGATCGACCAGTTGGGCCTGCGCATCCTGTCGCTGGCGTGTCAGCAGCGCGCTGCGTGGCGCGATGTCTTGCCGGACGATTTCGTGGTCGCTGTCAATCTGTCGCCACGGCAGTTGCTGGACTATGCGTTCCACCGAAACGTGATCGACATCCTGCACCGCGAAGGGTTGTCACCAACGCAGCTCGAACTGGAGATCACCGAAACCACGATGCTGCTGCCGGACATCAACGCCATCGGCAACCTGAAGCGGCTGCGTGAGGCCGGCGTGAAAGTCGCGCTCGATGATTTCGGGATGGGCCATACGTCGCTGCACTACTTGCGCGAGCTGCCGCTGGACACCGTGAAGATCGACCGCTCTCTGGCAGATGTGAGCGCGGGCAGCATCAACGAACACATCGTGCGCAGCATCGCGAGCCTGAGCCGGACGCTGAACCTGTCGACGGTGGTCGAAGGTGTGGAGACTGAACAGCAGCTCAAGCGCCTGTCGGCCCTGGGGTGCGACCGTTTTCAGGGGTACTTCTTCAGCCGCCCGCTGGCGCCGAGCGTGTGTCAGCAGTTTGTGCTGGATGCCAACCTGCAGCCGTTGGCACGCGCGCTTTGAAGGCGGGGGCGCGCGGGCTTACCTGTACTTGCCAACGAAGTTTTCGCAACGACGGACGCGATCAACCTTCGCGGCCCATCGGTACAGGCCTTCCACCAGGCTCTTGCTGACCGTGACCGGTTGACCATTGATCTGCCCCAGCACCTCAGATTGATTCGGGTAGGGCTTCTCAAACAGCAGCTTCATCTCGCTGCCGCCGCCAAGCGCCATGTAGATGGCCTCACGAGGCTCGAACTGCAGCACGAACGAGTTGCTGCGCACGCTGGTGCGCTCGATGGAATCCGCAAAGTTGGCGATGAGCGCGGCGTCTTCGGTGCTGTATTCGCAGCCTGCGTCTTTCAGTTGCGCTTCGTCCACCGCCTTGAGCGATGCCACGGCGGGGTCCATCAAATACAACGTGATCGCACGCGCCTTGCGCATCCGCGCGCTCAGGCCTTCGGCTTCCCAATAGCTTTGTTCGACCTTGACGAGGGGCTCCGCTCTTGGGGCGGGCTCCGGGGCAGGCGCTTCCGCTTGCGGGGCTTCCGGCATGGGCGCTTCCGCTTGAGGTGTGCCCGCTTGCAGGACTTCCGTCTGGAGCGCTTCGCTTTGCGGCGCGTCTGTCAGGGGCGCTTCCATTGAGATTTGTCCGAAGGCCGCTTGGCTCATGCTGCAAGCGCAGGCCAAGACCAGCGAGATGATCTTTTTCGACAACTCCTACCCCTTCTGAACGTACGTTGTTGTGTTGTAAATGCTAAGCCGCCGATATGACGGAACCAGCCGGTGGAGTCTATTGCGTCGAGCGCGGTGCCGGCCATCGCCGCATTGCGCCGGGCGTTTCGGGCATCTGCTGCAGTGGTGTTTTCGTCAACACGTAATAGTGATGCCGCCCGCTGCGGTCAGCAATGTCGAAGAGATAGCTGCCTTGCGGAACCACCATCGTCGTGAACGACGGTGGCATGGTGCCGGAGTTCACCGGGTCTGGGTTGGCCTGCCGCACCAGAGAGAAGAAGTTGACCTCGCCCGTCAACGCATCGCACTGCATGGCGGTGTAGCGTTGGTTCTCGACATACCACCCGCGGCAGTCGGACCCGGCCAGCGTTATTGCGCCGGTGGCCGGGCCTACCAACTGCAGGCTGAGTTGGTATGAGCCGTCTTGCTTGCTGACGATGGCTTGCGTATAGCGGCGGCCATCGTCGTTGCGGCTATCTGTGATGGTGTAGCTGCCGGCCAGTTCATTGGCGGCCCGCTGCAGCGCGAGCTTCTGCTGTTCGGGCGTGCGCGGGTCTTGATAGCTGACGCACCCAGCGAGAGGCGCGATGGCGCAAAGCGTTGCGATGGTGCGAGCGAGCATGGTCGTGGCGGGTTCCTTGGCGAACGGATTTTACGCCGGGCCTGGAATACCAAGCGCGAGGTTCCGAGGCCTAAAACGTCGAGCCCGGACCGCGCTCCAGCCCCGCAAATCACACGTCATGCCAGTGGTGGAAGGTCGCGGCTTGCCCGTGGTACACGCCATCGCTGTCGATCAGATTCCACACGGTGCCGCCCTCAATCCAGAACCGCCTTTCGGAGCGCGAGATGCGTACGCCCCGATAGCCGGTGGCGAATCCGCGCGTGCGTACCGACTCAAGCAATTGCGCACGTTCCTCCCGGTTCGGTTGCTCTGCCGAAAAACGCGACCGTAACGCCGTGATGCCATTCCAATCGTATTCAAAGCAGCGCTGCGCGGCCCTGTTCGCATAGATGAAGTGCGGGTCGGCGTCGGTGTTGTGCGCCAGCACGCAGAAGGGCGCGTCTTCATACAGCCACCGGGCCGCATCGGCGGGCGCGATACCGTTGTCGATCAGCGGCGTGCCAACGAGCCGCTGGTGGCTATCGGCCAGCAGGTTGAAGAACTGCGGGTCCAGGCTTAGGGATACCGTCATCGCGTTGTATCGGTGAGCTTCAAGTAAGAGGAGGTGACTTTATCAGCCTGCCCCCACCAGCTTGAACACCGACACGACGTCTTTGAGCTTGCCCGCCTGTTCCTCCAGCGATTGCGCAGCCGCAGCAGCTTCTTCCACCAGCGCGGCGTTCTGCTGCGTCACCTCGTCCATCTGATGAATCGCGGTGTGGACTTGCTCAATGCCGCGCGTCTGCTCGTCCGACGCGGCGGTGATCTCGCCCACGATGTCGGACACGCGTTTGATCGCGTCTTTCACCTGCCCGATGGTGGAGCCGACGGCCAAGGCTTGCGTTGCGCCGTCCTGAATCATCGACACGGATGCTCCGATCAATGTCTTGATCTCCTTGGCGGCGGACGCAGAGCGCTGCGCAAGGCTGCGCACCTCGCTAGCCACCACGGCAAAGCCGCGGCCTTGCTCGCCGGCACGCGCGGCCTCCACCGCGGCATTGAGCGCGAGGATGTTGGTCTGGAACGCGATACCCTCGATCACGCCGGTGATCTCCGAGATCTTGGTCGAGCTGCCGCTGATTTTTTCGATGGTGCTGACCATGCCTTGCATGGCGTCGTTGCCGGCGTCTGCTTTTTCCGTGGCGAGTGCGGCGAGTGTATTGGCCTGGCGCGCGTTGTCTGCGTTCTGCTTCACGGTTTGCGTCAACTGCGTCATGCTCGAGGCGGTTTCCTCAAGCGAGGCAGCCTGCTGCTCCGTGCGCGAGGACAGATCCACGTTGCCGCTGGCAATCTCGCGCGATGCCACAGACACCGATTCCGTGCTCGTGCGAATTGACCCGACCACCGCTGCAAGGCTGCCCTGCATTTGCACGACCGCATGCAGGATGCTCTGCCGGTCGGCGGCGCGCGTATCGACACGTGTTTGCAGGTCGCCACCGGCAATTTGCACAACGACGCGCGCAACCTGCGCGGGCTCGCCCCCGATCTGCCGCACGATCGATCGGGCAACGGCCAGGCCCAGCGCAAGCGCGATACCCACGCCCACCGCCGCGCAACCCACAATCCAGCGCGTGACCCCGGCAACGAGTGCGACGCCCGCTTCGGCACGTGTTTTGGCCGAGGCATCGCGCAGGTTGGAGAATTCGATCAGGATCTTGCGGATCTTCACGTGTAAGCCATCCGTGTTGGCTTGCATCTCGGCAAGCGCAGCGGGCTGGTCGCCTTGGCGCGCCAGGGTTTCCACCTTCTGCACGGAAGCAAGATAGACCGGCCAGGTGGCATCAAAATCCGCCAGCAATTGCCTTTGCCGATCGTCAAACGGGTGCGCACGTTCATAGTCGAACGCGGCGATGATGGCGGCCTCGCCACCCTTGTTGAAGGCCAGCGTGTCTTCGCGGCCCTTCGGGTCTGTCTTCACAACGTAGTCGTACAGCCGCCGATAGTGCGCAGCCGCTTGCCACGCGGCGGTGCCAATCTGCCGGATGGGCACGACTTCGCTCTCATACATCGTCGTCTGCATGGTGGCGAGCTCGCGCACCTTGACGGTACCGACCACCCCAACAACCACCGTGGTGGCTGCGCAGAGCAGCAACAAGCCCATGAGCTTGTGACCCAATTTGAGACTGGCGAACCATGGCATGGGGGCACTTCCTCTTGTGTTGTATTCGTTCTGATATATCAATCCCGCTGCGCGCTGGCCTGCCGAGATTGTCTCCACTGTCAGGTAACGGCGGTGGCGCGCGGGTTCTTTAGCGCGCGTTGGTGGCGGTGTGGGAGTAACTCTTCCGAGGGAGGCGATCGGCCTACAACGCCCGTCACCCAAAACGACGTGCCCGCCGCCGGATTGAACGTCTCCGGCGGCGGGCGGGCGTCAAGCCGTTGAGCTTACAAGCCGCGCATGGCTCAGCCGACCAGGTGGCCGTTGCTGCCGATCATGGTGACGTCGACGTAGTCGAGCCCGGCGTGATTGTTGCGGTCGTAATGGACGCGCACGCCGCCGAAGTCGCGCGTGCCGAAGCCTTCGAGCGCCTGGATGAACGCGTCGCGCGTGGGGTTGCTGCCGCAGGCCCGCAGGCCCTCCACGATGACGCGGGCGGTGAGAAAACCTTCCACCGCTTCGTAGGTCTGGTTGCTGTGGTCGCCAAACTTGTCATTGGCCTCGCGAAACGCGCGCACCAGCGGCTGGGTCCGCACGTTGGGGCCGGGCATGACCTGCGTGACAGCCACGCCATGGGCCAGCGTGCCGGCTTTCTCGAACACGGTCTTGGGCGTGGTAACGGACAGGATCCACGGCTGCGGCAACGGCACGGGGCCGTGCTTGGCCTGGTAGCGCATCAGCATGTCGGCCACGGAGGTGGGCGACGTAAACAGCAGCGTGGTCTGCGGGTTGGCGGCGGCAATCTTGTCGACCACCATGTCGATGTCGTCGCCTTTGGCGTTGTGCGGGATGAGCGCGACGATCTGTGCGCCGAACTTGCTGGCCGCAGCCTTGGCGGCGTCGGCATTGCCGGAACCGAATGGGTTGTCCTGGTAGACCACGGCCACGCGCTTGAGCCCGATGGTGGTGGCGTGCTGCACCATCTTCGTGACTTCGTCGGCGTAGCTGGCGCGCGTATGGAACAGCGGTGCGCTGGCTTTGCGCGCGGCGGTAGCGCCGGTCATGGCGCCCACCATCGGCAGGCGGTATTGCTCCAGCAGCGGCAATGCGGCGATGGTGTTGCCGGTGCCGCCCATGCACACCAGCCCGAACACGCCTTCCTGCATGAGCGTCTTAACGTTGGCCACGGCCTTCTCTGGCAGGTAGTTGTCTTCCAGCCGCTTGACGACCAACTTGCGCCCGGCCACGCCGCCCTGGGCGTTGACTTGCTCGAAGCCGGCCAGCAGGCCATTGGTGTAGTTCTTGTACAGCCCGCCCCACACGCTGTCGAACCCGACCGTCTGCCCAAAGACGATCTTGTCTGCAAACACGCCGGCTTCCGCCGCGCGTGCCATGGGCGACAGCATCATTGCGCCGCCCAGTGCTATCGAACTCCGTACGAATTGCCTCCGGTCCATACCTGTCTCCGCCCCTTGTTTTATTGGTGGTGTGGCAGGAGTGTCGAAAAGGTGAGCGCCGGCCGAAATGGCGGATAACCCTGAGGCGAGAATTTTTGAGATACCGGATGCGCGGGCTGCGGACGGTGGTGTCGTGCGCTAACGGGCCGCGACGAGGGCGCAGCCGCACGGCAGCACAAACGCAGCGCCGTTGTGCCCGGCCAACTCAAAGTACACGCTGCCCGGGGGCAGCAGATCGAAGATGCGGAACGCGCCCCCCGCATTGAAGACGATGGCGTGAGACACCAGCGACACCACTACCGACCCATCTGCATGGCGTGCATTGGCGGGGTCGGACAGTGCCGGTAACGCCCAGCCGCTCAAGCCGGCGCGCGCCATGGCCGCGAGGATGTCGGCATGGGCGTCTTCGGCACAGGCCGGTGGAGGGTCAATCTTGCTGAGTTCTTTGCGCAAGCGGTGCAGGCGCTGCCGCGTTTCCAGCGTCCGCAAGGCTTTGACCCGGGTTGGCGCGGCGGGCTGACGTGCAGCGGTGGATTTAGGCAGTTGCGCCAGACCCGGACCGGGCACCCTGGGTGCGCAGTCGGGTGACGGTGCAGCGCGCGCCGGCAGCCCTGCAAGCCGCCCGCCAGGCGGGCTGTCATGCCGTGGCGGGATACCGTTCGCGCTGCTGATCTTCGACATCGGGAGTGGATTGCACTGAGTGGCGGTCGGGGGTTGACGTTCATGCACGCGGTGGTGCGCATGAGCGTCGGGCCCGGCATGACCACTTGTAGCGACCTGCCGAGAGGGCGGCATCTTAGGTAACCGCCGCCGCCGCGTCACCCTCCAGCCTGGCGATACGGCTTTGTGCATTCGTAATTGCGGACACATCTTCGGCGGCGAAACGCAGATCGGATGGCCCCTCGACTGAATTCTCAACTTTCCTCACTGATATACCAATTTGTTTGCTCTGATATATCTTGAGCCGAGGGTGCGGTCTGCCCAGGTGGCACCGACACGCTGCCGTTGCGGTGCCGAACACCAAGACAGGAGTGAGACATCGATGAACATGCAAACCAAGGTCGGGTTGATCCTGACCGCATCCTTGCTGGCCGCTGGCTCCGCGGGGGCGCAGACATTGGCCACGGGCGATAGCCGCACCGTCACGCAGCCGGCGTATCCGGGCGTCTGCAAGACGATCAATGCGCGGTATTCAAGCTCGCAGCGCGCGTCGCCGCCGTCGTCTTCGTCGGACGACACCAGCGTCATTCAGCAGGCTCTGACCGACTGCAAGGGCACCGGCAAGAGCGTGGTGCTGGCCGCATCGGGCTCGAATGACGCGTTCTACACGGGCAGCCTGTCCATTAGCGGGGCAGGGCTGGTCATCAATTCTGGTGTGACGCTGTTCGGCAACGACAGCTACAGCGGTAACGCCAACCTGCTGTCGTTCACGGGCACCAATGCATCGCTCATGGGCCCGGGCACGGTGGATGGCCGTGGCGACATCATCTCCGGCACGCCGCGCCTGGTGCAGGCAAGCAACATCAGCAACTTCATCGTCTACAACGTCACGCTGGCGCAGGCCGCGCACCCGAACCTGTATGTGGAAGGCGGCAACGGCTTTACCGCCTGGGGTGTGTCCATCCGCACGCCGGCCACGCGCAAGAACGCAGACGGCATCGACATCGACAGCCTGACCAACGCCACCGTCACGCAATCCGATATCGAGGCCGGCGACGACGGCATTGCCGTCAAGACCAACTCGGGCGACATCTCCAACGTGACGGTGTCGAACACGCGGCTGCACGGCACGCATGGTCTGTCCGTGGGCAGCATCGACAAGAACACCGTGTCGAACATCCTGTTCACGAACAACTACGTGTACGGGAATGACCTGAGCGGCACGCAGTCCACCAACAACAACGGTATCAACGTCAAGACGGGCCCATGCTCGCTCACCGTCAAGCAGGTGAGCTACGTCAATACCTGCATGACCGGCGTGAAGCACCTGATCGTGATGGACACCAATTACAACGCGTGCACCACGGGTGGCAGCCCGTCGCTGTCGAACATCGTCGTCAACGGTGCGTATTCCACGCAATCGGTGTCGGGCGCATACACGAAGATCGACGGCCGCAACGCGAGCTTCCCGGTCAATGCGTACCTGGCCAACGTCAGCCTGGATGCCACGGCGCAAAGCGGTGACCAGTACGCCAATGTCGGCCTCTACAAGTCCAATGATGTGCCGTCGGGCACCGGCGTGACCACGTCGAGCTTCACGATGTCGGGCAGCGTGCCGAGCTGTTCGTTCTGATCGGCTGCACGTACCTCGCCATGCAGCGGCGCCGCACGGCCCT
This sequence comes from Ralstonia pickettii, assembly GCF_000607165.1. Lineage (GTDB taxonomy): Bacteria > Pseudomonadota > Gammaproteobacteria > Burkholderiales > Burkholderiaceae > Ralstonia > Ralstonia holmesii. Next base: position 363,173 of record NZ_JFZG01000024.1, read on the forward strand.
GCATGGCGCGGGCACCGTTAATGCGAATCCGAACTGAAACCCTGCGCGACGGGCAAGGCCTGTATCTGTGCGCTGCTGCGGCCTTTGCGGCCGTCATCGGCTTGTCGATTGGCGTGTTCTCGACGCCGCTGCCTGAATCGGAAAACGCCGCTGCCGCTGAGTCGCACACATCAAGCGCCGCTGTCTTATCCGCCCAGCCCGCAAACGCGCCGAGCACAACATCGTCCCGCGTGGGCATCGCTCCTGCGCTTGCCATCTCAGAGCAGCAAACGCTGGTTGTGGATACCGCGTTGCTCAACGTGTTCAACATCTTCCTGCTCAAGCCTGACGGTGACCGCGCTGAACAGTTGGCGGTCTATCTCAAAAGCAAACTCCCGCCCACCGCGCTTGCGGAAGCCCTACAACTGGCCGAGCGGTATCAGGCATACATGCAGGCGCATGACGAGCTGCTGGCTGCCCAGCACCTGAACGGCAACATACAGGCCGCCACCGTCGATATCGATCGCATCGCCATCTGGCGCGAACAGCGCGACCGCCTGCGGCAACGCGTGCTGGGCGATCGCGTGGCACAGGCCTGGTATCAGAACGACGATGCACAGCTCGATCAGGTGCTGCAGGAATGGCGGCAGCGGGTGGCGGATGCACAGGGCGTGACCTTGCAGGGCGAGCGGTATCCGGTGCCGCATTGGAGCAATCCTGCGCAGGAGGAGAAGCACCGGGAGTACATGGTGGGGGTGTTGCGCGGGGTGGTTAGGGGGTATGCGGAGCGGCGGATGAAGTAGGACTGAAGTGTCACTGCGCTGTCCACGCGCTCCGTCGCATTCCCACCCACACTTCGCTCCACACCAAACCGTTTCCCGCACGACCAAAGCCCATCCCCGCTACGATCCTCCGGTACGAAATTGCGGCTGCAGCCGCCAAACAGGAGGGCACTCCGTGCCGCACACCGACACGCCCCCATCCGGCCACGCTACCGATCTGGCCCTGCTCCTCACGCTGTCGACCCTGTGGGGCGCGTCGTACACCTTCATCCGGATAGGCGTGGAGACCATTCCGCCGCTCACTTTCATTGCCGCCAGAACGTTGATCGCAGCGACGCTGCTGTTGGTGTGGATGCGCAGTCGCAACGTCCGCATGCCGCGCGACCGGCGAGTCTGGATGCGCTTCGGCGTGCAGGCGCTGCTCAACAGCGTTGTGCCCTTCACGCTCATCGCGTGGGCCGAGTGCTCGGTTGGGGCAAGTCTGGCGACCATCCTGAATTCGACGTCGCCCGTGATGGTGTTTGTGGCGACGGCGTTCATCACGCGGCACGAGCCGGTGTCGTTGCGCAAGCTGATCGGCGTGATTGCCGGGTTTGTCGGCACGTGCCTGGTGATTGGCCCGAGCGCGCTCGATGGGCTGGGCGGGCAGCTTGTTCCGCAACTGGCTATCGTGGCGGCCACGGCCTGCTATGCAGGTGCGGCGATCTACGGCAGGTCTTTCAAGGGGCTGCATCCTGCGGCGCCGGCTACCGGCTCATTGCTGGTGGGGGCGTTGGTGCTCACGCCGGCGAGCCTGCTTGTTGATCACCCTTGGACGCTTCAGCCTTCCGTGCGTTCGTTGACGGCGTTGGTGGCGCTGGCGGCGTTCTCCACGGCGCTGGCCTTTACCATCTACTTCCGGCTCATCCAGACGCTGGGGGCGATCGGTACCACCGCGCAGGCCTATTTGCGTGTGCCGATTGGCGTGGCGATCGGCGTGGTGTTTCTGGGGGAATCGTTGCCGTCTTCGGCGTGGATCGGGCTGGCGTGCGTGGTGGTGGGGGTGGCGGCGATGTCGATGCCGGGCCGGGCCACCCAAGTGCGGCGGGTGTAGCGCGGCGTCACCGCGTCACCGCATCACCGCGTCAGCCCTTCCGATCTCCAACATTGCTCGCCGCCAGCCGTCTGAGTTCCGCCCGCGCCGCTGCCAACCGGGAATGCAGCACCGTGTTCTCGATCAGCAACAGCAGCAGCACAAGGCTCGCCCCCAACAACCCGAACACGCGGCCGGCATAGAAGCCGAGGTCATATCGCCCGCCGTTGAATACGGCGCTGAGCGCGACATCGCAGATCCACACGCACAGCACCACCATCAGCCAGATGTCGAGCGTCAGGTGTGGGCGGCTGCGCCAGAGCACGACCAGCGCGACCACGCAAAAACACCATGTGCCGCCCGCCACGATCCCCATCACGGGCGTGTAGCGGTTGGCCGCCATGATGGCGGGCAGCAGATGTTCGCCGGCGGTGGCCAGCGCCACGCACGTGGCCGCTGCGCCCAGCACGGCCGCCACGGTGCCCAGCGCCGTTTGTCGCGTCAGCGTGTGGATTGGGAAGCGGCCGGGCTCGCGCTCTTCCCGCCCCTTGAGCACGGCGTAAGCGATGACAAACAGCGGAAAGCCCGCGTGCCAGAACATGTAGATCCAGGCAGTGCTCTGCGGCCCGGCGCCCAACAGGCCGCGTGATGCGAACAGCCCCGGAAACGATAGCAAGTGCCCCACCGCCGTGGCCGCCGTGAACAGGTAGCCGCTGGCGAGCGCCAGCATCGCGCGCGACCGCGTGATCGCGAACTGCCCGAAGAGCAGCGCCGCGGTAATCAAGTCATTGAGGATGAGGGCCGACTCGTAAATCGGCACGAACGACGGAAGTTGCGCCAACTGCACCTTGGCGAACGGCACGGCCGACACCAGTACCACGAGCGAGAGCAAAGCCACCGCTTGCGCCATCCAGTACGTCCGGCGTCCTGGAGAGAGGCTCAGCAACAAGCCTCGCTGCATGTCCAGCGTTTCCGACATCACGTTGGCCCCCTTGCGGTGACTGTGTCACGCGTTTGCTTGTGGTGTGACTTGCTGTGCGACTGCGATGCGATTGTGCTGCCAGGCGGCGGCCCGCGATGGTGAGTCCGGCGCATTTTTGCGGGGTGCCGACGGCTGACGTCTTATAGACGCGTGATAGTCAGCAGCCTGCCCAATGTCAAAGCGGCGAAGGGGTAGGCCTTTCAGGTCTGGCGCGCCGGCCCGGGGTGGTGGCCGACAGCCAGCCGGCAGCTACTGGCTACGCCTGAGTGCGGCACGCATCCAGCAGAGATAGACTGGTGCCCACCCCAGGGCACCAGCCTGCAAAGGAGTGCGCATGCAACCTCACCCCACCACCAACACCGCCACCGAGGCACCCGTCCTGCGCGATGACCGCGACGGCGTTGTCACCCTGCGGCTGAATCGGCCCCTGCAGTTCAACGCGTTATCAGAAGCCATGCTTGATGCGCTGCAGCGCGCGTTGGACGACATTGCGCGAGATGCGGCGGTGCGCTGCGTGGTGCTCGGCGCCGAGGGCAAGGCCTTCTGCGCCGGACACGACCTGCGTGAAATGCGCGGCACGCCCGAGCTTGCGTATTACCAGGCGCTGTTTGCGCGATGCAGTGTGGTGATGCAGGCGATTCAGGCGCTGCCGGTGCCGGTCATCGCACGCGTGCATGGCGTGGCAACCGCTGCGGGTTGCCAGTTGGTCGGCAGTTGTGACCTCGCCATCGCCTCGGATGCGGCGCGGTTTGCAGTGTCAGGCATCAACGTCGGCCTGTTCTGTTCGACGCCTGCGGTGGCGCTGTCGCGCAACGTGCTTGCGAAGCGCGCGTTCGACATGCTGGTGACGGGCCGCTTTATCGATGCGGCTACGGCCGCTGACTGGGGCCTCATCAACGAGGCCGTGCCGGCTGCCGAGCTGGATGATGTGGTCGCTCGCAAGGTGGCGGACATCGTCTCGAAGAGCCCCGTCGCCATCCGTTACGGCAAGGCGATGTTCTATCGGCAACGGCAGATGCCGCTTGCCGATGCCTATGCTTACGCAGGCGATGTCATGGCACGCAACATGATGGAAGAAGACGCGGGCGAGGGCATCGACGCCTTCCTGGAAAAACGCCCCGCCCGCTGGCGTTCTTAAGCGCCGTCGGGGCGGGACTTCTCCCGCAGCCTCATCACGCAGGCTTCTGCGGCTTGCGGTCTGCCAGCAGCTTCTGGATGGCGGCTTCCGTCTCGGCGTAGCGGCCTTCGCCAAAGTGCTGATAGACGATGCGCCCATCGGTATCGATCAGGTACAGCGCCGGCCAGAACTGGTTGTGGAAGGCCGACCACGTTGCATAGCTGTTGTCCTGCGCGACCGGGTAGCGCACGTCCAGGCGCTTGAGCGCTTCCTGCACGTTGGCGGTCGATTTTTCGAACGCGTATTCCGGCGTGTGCACGCCCACCACGACCAGGCCTTGATCCTTGTATTTGTCGTACCACTGCTTCACGTGCGGCAGCGTGTTGAGGCAGTTGATGCACGAGTACGTCCAGAAATCCACCAGCACGACCTTGCCGCGCAGGTCCTTCATCGACAGCGGCTGCGAATTCAGCCACTGATTGATGCCGGTGAATTCGGGTGCCGCCGCGCCGGTCGCGGCGGTCTGGCTGAAGGCGGGCGCGCCAGTCCCGACAAAGTAGACGGCGCCGATGGTGAGTGCCGCAAGGGCGGCGCGGAGGGTCGTGCGCATGATGTGGGTTCCCTGAAAGATTGCTGGTGAGGGCCCGCCAGCCGCTGGCGGCGGGCCATGCGAAGCGTCAGACCAGGTTCAGCTCGACGTGGATATTGCCGCGCGTAGCCTTCGAATACGGGCAGATCTGGTGAGCCGCTTCCACCACGGCCTGCGCCACTTCGCGGTCCAGGCCGGGCAGGCTCACGTTCAGGCGTGCTTGCAGGAAGAACGCATCGTCGGTAGTGCCCAGGTCGACTTCGGTGTTCAGCGACAGGTCGGCCGGCAGCTTGATCTTCATCTGGCTGGCCGCGCGGCCCATTGCGCCGATAAAGCAGGCCGACCAGCCCGCGGCAAACAGTTGCTCGGGGTTCGTGCCGCGGCCGCTGCTGCCCGGGGGCGACAGCTTCAGGCTCAGGCGGTCGTCGTCGCTGTGGGCCTGGCCATCGCGGCCGCCGGTGACGTTGACCTTGGCGGTGTACAGAACGTTTTCGATGCGGGTCATGGTGATCTCCTTTTGATGAAGGGGAAAGACTGGAGGTTGGATTTGCGTTGTTGGCTTGTTGCCGGAGCCACGAGACGTATTAAAGAGGGCTGACGTATCCCCGAAGTAGCGCGGAAGGGCCTTTCTGTCTGGGCGTGTATCGCTGTCGCGGCTGGATACAAACGCGTACAAAAACGCCGCGCGCATAGCGGCGTTGGCGGCGGCATCAACCGAAGGTGAAGGCGTAGGCATGTGCCCCCGCATCAAGAAAGCGGATCTCGAACGTGTGCTCGCCCACCGTGCCGGCCTGGCGGACGAGCTGGTAGAGGCGCGTTTGGGTGATGGCGCCATTGCCGTGGGCATCGGTATCGGCGCCGTGGCTGTCGCCGGGGGCCTTGCCGTCGATCCTGACGGTGAAGCGCACGGCGCGGCCGTCGGCAGCCGGCCCGAGCACGAGGTGCAGATCACGCGCGTGGAATCGGTAGACGATGCTGCCGTCGGCGCGGTCGAGCGTGGCTTGCTCGGCATCGATCGTCCATTGGCCAGACAGGCCCCAATCGTTCAGGCCGAGCTTGCCGACGCTGTATGCGTGCGACGTGCCGATCTGCACACCGCCCGGCGATGCAAAGCGTGCGGCTTGGGCATAACCGACGTACGTTTCCGGCGAGCGGACGTTGTCCAGGTCTGGTGCAGCCTGCGCCCCGGGGCCATCGGGCGCGACCACGCCGCCTGCCACCTGCTTGTTGCCGGCCTCGGCCAGCAGAGCCTGGATGACGCGTTCAGAGGCGGCGTAATCGCCCTCGCCAAACTGGTGGTGCCGGATGTTGCCCTGGGCATCGACAAAGTACGCGGCCGGCCAGTAGCTGTTGTGGAAGGCGTTCCAGATGCGGTAGTTACTGTCGATGGCCACCGGAAAGTTGACGCGGAAGCCGCTGACGGCGCGGGCGACGTTCTCGGGTGACTTTTCGAAGGCGAATTCCGGCGTGTGTACGCCCACCACGGTCAGGCCCTGGTCCTTGTACTTGTCGGCCCACGCGCGCAGGTAAGGCAGCGTGCGGATGCAGTTGATGCACGAGTACGTCCAGAAATAGACGAGCGTGACCTTGCCGCGCAGTTGGTCGCCTGTGAGCGGTGCGGAATTGAGCCACTGCACCGCGCCGTCGAACGACGCCACGCGGCCCTCCACGGGCAAGCCGCTGGGCAGGGCCACAGGTGCAGCGTTGACTTCGGACACCACGTTCAGGCTCGCCTGTGGCGCAGGGCGGCGTACGCCTAGGCCGCCCAGCCCGCCCAGCCCGTTCACCAGCGCCTGTTCAAGCTGCGTGGTGCTGCCGGAAGATAGGCGCGCTAGCAGACCGGTATCTGCCCCCAGCCCGATGAGTGCTACGCCGCCCAGCACGCTTGCGCCCATGATGCGACGCGCCCATTCGCCCAGGCCCATGGAGCGCTTCATGGCGGCAAATACACGCCCGCCCAGCCCCAGCGCTGCCGCCAGCGATGTGGCCGCGCCCGCGGCGTAGGCCGCCAGGGCCAACGCGCCGGACACGCTCGCCCCTTTGAGCGCCACGCCGGTCAGCACCAAGCCGAGGATCGGCCCGGCGCAGGGCGCCCACAGCATCCCCGTGGCCACGCCCAGCAGCAGCGAGCCCGCTACCGAAGGCTCGGCCGATGTGCCGCCCGTCGCCGCTTGCCCGGCCAGCCGGTTGCCCAGCGCCACGGCGGGCCGTGCCATCAGATCGGCCAGCCTGGGCCACAGCAGCGACAGCCCGAACACCGCCAGCAGCGCAAGCGCCGCAAACCGGCCGACCTCGTTGGCGCGCACTGCCCACGCACCGCCGGCTGAAAGCAGCGTGGCAAAGCCGGCAAAGGTGAACGCCATGCCGGCGAGCATTGGCAGCTTGCCGCGCACAAAGGGCTGGCCGGTGCGGCTCAACACAAACGGCAGGACGGGCAGGATGCACGGACTCAGGATGGTCAGCGCACCGCCCAGGTAGGCGAGTATCAGCAGGCTCATGATCGACATTCCTCCGCAAGGGATCGGGATTGCCTCCATCAGACGCCGCGCGCGTAGCTGGCTTGTATCACCGCAGGGGCGACTTTGTATCGGACTGTACAAACGCGTCCGCCAGATGCATTCCGATACAACACGGGCCCGCTGCGTCACACCGAGAGGCGCAAAATAGCGCCTTCCTTCCACCTTCCATCGTGCCGAGGTCACCCCCATGGACGCCCACGTCGACCACATCCTGATCGTCGATGATGACCGCGAGATCCGCGAACTCGTTTCGACCTATCTCACCAAGAACGGGCTGCGTGTGACTGCCTCGCCCGATGGGCGCCACATGCGTGCGTTTCTGGAGGCCAACACCGTCGACCTGATCGTGCTCGACCTGATGCTGCCCGGCGACGACGGCCTTGTGCTGTGTCGCGAGCTGCGCGCTGGCAAGCACAAGGCCACGCCCGTGCTGATGCTCACCGCGCGCGACGACGAGACCGACCGCATCATCGGCCTGGAAATGGGCGCTGACGATTACGTGGCCAAGCCGTTTGCTGCACGCGAGCTGCTGGCCCGCATCAAGGCCGTGCTGCGCCGCACGCGCATGCTGCCACCCAACCTGCAGATTTCCGAAGCGGGGCAGATGCTGGCCTTTGGCGATTGGCACCTCGATACCACCGCGCGCCACCTGATCGATGCCGAGGGCACCATCGTCGCCCTGAGCGGTGCGGAATACCGCCTGCTGCGCGTGTTTGTCGACCACCCGATGCGCGTCTTCAACCGCGATCAACTGCTCAACCTCACGCAGGGCCGCGAGGCTGAGATGTTCGAGCGATCCGTTGACCTGCTGGTCAGCCGCCTGCGCCAGCGCCTGAATGACGATGCGCGCGATCCGGCGTACATCAAGACCGTGCGCAGCGAGGGCTATGTCTTTGCCAAGCCGGTGGAGATCAAGGAGGCGCGCCAATGAACACAGCAACGAGCGCACGTGCCTGGGCATGGCCGCGCACGCTGGGCTCACGCCTGTTCGTGATCCTGCTGGCGGGGCTGGTGGTGGCGTATGCGCTGTCGTTTGCCGTACTGTTTTCCGAGCGCTACATGAGCGCGCGGGAGGTCATGCTGGGTACGCTCGAGACGGATGTGTCCACGGCCATCGCCATCCTTGACCGCCTGCCTGCGGACGAGCGCCCGCAGTGGTTGGCGCGCCTGAACCGCGGCAACTATCAGTACATCCTCGGCCCAGGTTCGCCGGGCGGGCCCGAGATGACGCAGCGCGGCAAGGACATCGCCGCGCGCATCAGCGAGGCCAGCGGCGGCCGTTTTCCCGTGACAGTGGAGTCGATACCGGGCGACGACAAGCAACTGCAGGCGCACCTCACGCTAAGCGACGGCAGCACGCTCACCATTGACGTGCACCCGCGCATGACGCCCATCGCGCAGTGGCTGCCGTATGTGCTGGTGGTGCAATTGCTGTTGCTGATCGTGTGCTGCTGGTTTGCGGTGCGATTGTCGATCCGCCCGCTGGTGGCATTGGCCGACGCTGCCGATGCGCTCAACCCCAATGCGCAGACGCCGCCGCTGGACGAGACCGGCCCGACCGAACTGGCGCGCGCCGCACACGCCTTCAACGCCATGCGCCAGCGCATTGCCCGCTTTGTTGAAGAGCGCGTGCAGATTCTGTCCGCCATTTCGCACGACCTGCAGACGCCCATCACGCGCATGAAGCTGCGCGCAGAAATTGCGGAAGACTCTGAAGAGAAGCGCAAGCTGTTGAGCGATCTGGCCGAGATTGAAACGCTCGTGCGGGAGGGCCTGGCCTATGCGCGCAGTGCGCATGGTGATGGTGAAAAGCCTTCGCGCATCGACGTCGGGTCGTTTGTCGAAAGCCTGGTGTACGACTACCAGGACACCGGGAAGCCCGTCACGCTGGAGCAGCACGCCGCCGGCGCCATCGTCACGCGCCCCCACGCGCTGCGCCGAGTGCTGACCAACCTCGCCGACAACGCCATCAAGTTTGGCGGCGCGGCGGAAGTCGATGTGCGCCGCGACGGCGAAGCCGTGGTGATCGAAGTGCGCGACCGCGGGCCCGGTATTCCCGAAGACAAGCTCGATGCCGTGCTGCAGCCGTTTGTGCGGCTGGAGAATTCGCGCAGCCGAGAGACGGGCGGCACGGGGCTGGGCCTGGCGATTGCCCAGCAGTTGGCAGTGGCCGCAGGCGGCGGGCTTACGTTGCGCAACCGCGAGGGTGGTGGGCTGGTGGCGGAAGTCAGGCTCGGTCAGGCCGCCCTGTCAGCACCACGCGAATAAGGGCTGGAAACGCTGGGGGTAGCAGTTGGCACATGCGTTGCCTCGTCCTCATGTAAGTTGTTGCGCAATGCGCCCGTTGCGGGATAACCGAGTCGGTTTTATATTGCAACCACATTGAATGTGAGGGCGCACGGTATGCGCGATAAAGATGGTCAAACGTACGAGCCACGCGGATTCTCTTTGCGGCGTTGCCAGGCCGCTGGACGCCATTGGCGACTGGTGGTCGTTGCTGATTGTTCGCGATGCGTTTGACGGCCTGCGCCGCTTTGGAGAGTTTCAGCGCAGTCTCGGGCTGTCAAAGAACATCCTGGCGGTGCGGCTGCGCAACCTTGTGGCGCACGACATTCTCGAAACGGTGCCGGCGGCTGACGGCAGTGCGTATCAGGACTACGTGCTGACCGAGAAAGGGCGTGCGCTGTTTCCGCTGCTGGTGGCGCTGCGGCAATGGGGCGAAGCGTTCTGCTTTGGGCCCGATGAGGCGCACGTTGTGCTGGTTGAGAAGGCAACGGGTAAGCCGGTGCCGCGACTTGAACTCCGCGCGCAGGATGGGCGAGCGCTGGCTCCGGAGGATACGGCGGTCGTCCACCCGACGGCCGTCAAGGAGACGAAGCGCCAGCGGGCGAAAGCGGGCTGAACGCGGTAGCGCTCAGGCACGGGCCGCAGCGCCAGCACCCCGGAAGCGAAGAAGTTGGCCAGCGCCGGCACCGCCGTCTCGTCACGAAAGCGCAGCATGTGAGTCAGGTAACGCGGTCCTTTGACCGCAAAAACGAAGCCGTCGGGCGCGGTGTCATGCCAGGCCTGCCGGCTCGTGATCGATTGCGGCGAGTAGTGCGACCCGTTGATCTCGATGGTGTCGAACCGGCGCGATGCATATTCCAGCTCGCGGCGCTGTGCCAGATCTTCCGGATCGAACACGCCGCGCCACCCTTCATGGCGCCACCCAGAGATGCCAATGCGGATGGTCATTGTTGCGAGCCGCGCGGGCGATGTCTTCCACTAGGCGCGGCGGCCATTCGGTCAGGGCGGTGCGGTGGCGTTTGCGCGCCCTGCGCGTCACTGATGCGGCGCATTCACCTGCGCTTGCACGTGCACAAGGCCACTTTGCGGCGCTAGCAGGCCCAGCGGCTCGTCCGTCAGATCGCGGGCAAGCGAATAGGCTGTAATCACGGCCAGCGTAACTCCCACGATGGCCAGCATTTCCCGAGTGTCCATACGCGTCTCCTCCTTGGTTCCTTACGTTCCTTGTTTCGGCCCCCTCTTGTTGGTGTCGGGCGGCGTCGGGGTGCGGACGCAAAGTTCGGGCCCAAGACGGGCGAATGGCGGAGCGACGCGGGTTAAATGGTGTTACCGGTCGCGCAGGGAAGATGGCGGCACGCCCAACAGGCGCTGAAAACTGCGCCGCATGCGTTCGGTATCGCCAAAACCGCACTCGGTAGCAACGCGCTGCATGGAAACCGCACCGCTTTCCAGTGCGGCGCGGGCTGCCTCCACGCGCAGTTTTTCCACGGCCTTTGCCGGAGTGAGACCCGTTTCGACTTGAAACGCGCGTGCGAAATGGCGCGGGCTCATGCAGGCGTGCTCGGCCAGATCGCCTACGCGATGCGGTGCACTCAGGTTGCGGCGCACATGATCCAGCAGCGGTTTGAAGCGACCGCGTGCCGAATCCATCTCATTCAGCGCTGAAAACTGCGACTGACCTCCGGGCCGCCGGTAGTACACGACAAGCTGCCGTGCCACCGCGCGTGCCAGGCGCTCGCCCAGGTCTTCGGCGATGAGGGCAAGCGCCAAGTCGATGCCGGCGCTGATGCCGGCGCTCGTCCAGATCGGGCCGTCGTTTACGTAAATGTGGTCGGGTTCGAGCTGCACTTGCGTGAACGTGCGCGCGAACTGCTCGGTGCGGCTCCAGTGGGTGGTGGCGCGCCGGCCGTTCAACAAGCCCGTGGCGGCCAGCAGCAGGCTGCCCGAACACACGCTGGCCACGCGTGCGCCGCGCGCTGCGCAGCGCTGTACAAAGCGGCGCGTGCGCGCATCGGCCATGGCGGCGTCCACGCCGTCGCCGCCGGCAATGAGCAGCGTGTCGACCTGGCTGGCCGGCGGCAGGGCGTCGGCATCCCAGCGCACACCGGAAGAACTGCGGACGAGGCCGGCCTGGGCGGCAATCATGCGCAGCGCGTAGTGATCGTCCCGATATCGGCTGGCCACTTCAAATGCCGCCACCGGCCCGGCAGCGTCGAGCAGTTGGAAATCCGGAAAGATGAGCACAGCGATGCGATGGGCCATGGCAGAAAAAGTGGGAGACTGGTCATTGCTGCCAACACGATAGAGCGCGATTCTGTGAAGCGTCAACCCACCACCGCATCACTCTCAGGAGAGCTGAACCATGACGACTTCCCCGTTCATCGTTGTCTTTGCGCTGTACAACCGTGTCACCCAGCTTGATTTCACCGGCCCGCACGAAGTGTTCTGGCGGTTGCCCGGCGCGCAATGCGTGGTCGCCTCGGCGGCCGGCGGAGAGATTCACGCCGACGGTGGCCTCACCATCTCGAACGTGCAGCGGCTGGTGGATATTCCGCATGCCGATCTCATCTGCGTGCCCGGCGGTTTTGGCGTGATCGAAGCCATGGAAGACGCCGAGTTTGTGCGCGAAGTCCGGCGCCTGGCCGATGGCGCGCGCTATGTCACTTCAGTCTGCACTGGCTCTCTGGTGTTGGGCGCGGCAGGGTTGCTGCGGGGCAAGCGCGCGGGCTGCCACTGGGCGTGGCGCAACCTGCTGTCGGCGTTTGGCGCCACGGTGGACGAAGCCCGCGTGGTGCGTGACGGCAACCTCATCACCGGCGGTGGCGTGACGGCCGGCATCGACATGGCGCTGACGGTCATGGCGGACATTGCTGGTGTCGAACACGCGCAGGCCGTGCAGCTCGGTATCGAATACGCTCCCGCGCCGCCGTTCGATTGCGGCCGCCCCGAGCGCGCAGAACCGGAGATTCTCGAAGCGGTGACGTCGCGGCTCGATCGTTTGCGTGCGGATCGCCACGACGCCGTGCAACGGGCGGCGCAGCGCCTCTGAGCCACGGCGCCGGCGCGCGCCGGATTGCGGCGACAATGGCGTCTTTCGACGTATCCACGCCTCAAGCCGGCGCCGCATCCTGCATGAACACTCCGTCTTCCCAGCCCAACGCCCGTGGCCCGATTGGCATCGTTGCTGCCCTGCATGAAGAGATCAACGAACTGCTGACGTGGCTGTCCGACGCGCAGTGCATCCACATCGGCAGCCGCGATTTCTGGACGGGCGAGTTGGACGGCCACGCGGTCGTTGTGGTGCTGTCGCGCGTCGGCAAGGTGGCAGCGGCGTCCACCACCGCAGTGCTGATCACGCAGTTCAACGTACGCGCCGTGGTGTTTGCTGGCGTGGCCGGCGCATTGGCACCGGGCGTGGCCGTGGGCGACGTCGTGGTGTCGGAAGAATTGCTGCAGCACGATGTCGATGCCTCGCCGCTGTTTCCGCGCTGGGAGATTCCGTTGACCGGCATGGCGCGTTTTCCTGCCGACGTGTCGCTCGCCGGCGGGCTGCTGGAAAGCGCCGGCGCTGTGCTGGCCGACCCGCACGCGCTGCTGGGTCCAGATGTCATGCGGGCCTTCGGAATTGCGGCGCCGCAGGTGCATCGTGGGCTCATCGTCAGCGGGGACCGCTTTGTCTGCACCTCGGCCGAGAGCGCCGTGTTGCGTACGGCATTGCCGGACGCCCTGGCCGTGGAGATGGAGGGCGCCGCCGTGGCGCAGGTGTGCCACGAATGGGGCGTGCCATTTGCTGCCATCCGCACGATTTCCGACCGCGCGGATGACGCGGCCAGCGTGGACTTCGCGCAGTTCATCGCACAGGTGGATTCACGCTACAGCGTGGCCATCCTGCGCAACTGGCTGTCGATGACCGCCGGGGCCTGAGCGGCTATTGCCCCTTCGCGGCCAGATACTTGTCGAGTGCGTTGGCGCGTTCGCTCAGGCGGAAGACTTCGTTCTCCAGGCGCTGCAGATCGTCGAGCTTGTCCTTGCCGTAGATGGCGGTCTCAAGGGCGGCCGTTCTGGTGTGAAAATCCTGCCACGCCTGCTCGGAACTCGCCAGGGCGTCTTTCGCCTTGCCGTTCAATTTGCTCGAGAGCGTTTGGTACGCGCGGTTCAGGCGCTCGTCCTGCGCGGTCTTTTCTGCGGAGAGACATGCGCCGATTGCGTCCGGATTGTCCGGCGCCTTGTCGACGCAGGCATAGAGCTTGGTGGAAATGCCCTGCGGTGCGCGGCGCTTGACGCCATTGGCCAGGCTTTCGGCTGCGAACGCCCCGGTGCTGTGTGCCAGCAGCGCAACGGCAACGGGAAGGGCCAGCGTCTTCAGTGTCGTCAGCGTGTTCAAGAAGTGACTCCTGATCGTGTGTCTGCGATGCGTGAAGGGGCCGTCCAGTCTATCGGCTGGCCAACGCACCCGCGATCAGCCAGGCAGGTGAGGCCGCAGGTTGCGCAGGGCGTTTTCCACGTAGGCTTCTTTCTCGCCGACGGGCGCCAGACGATTGCCCGCAAGGCGCTGGCTGGCCTGACGCTGGTCACGCATCCTGCGTCGTACTTTGTCTGGCTGGCGCTGCCGCCCGAGGTCTGCGCCGACCGCGTGGCCGTGGCGCTGCAGGAAGATGGCATCTCCGTGTCGACCGCGGAGCCGTTTGCGACGTCGAAGCAGGTGCCGCACGCGCTGCGGCTGGCCTTGGGCTCCGTCGCGCTCGACCGGCTCGATGCCGCGCTGCAGACTGTCAGGCAGCGCGTGGAAGCACAGCGGTATCGATAACGAAAACCGTGCCAAACCTCGTGCGCTTGCCTACACTCTCGTCGCAACGAAATGGCCCAATTTGCCCACAGGAGACCTCATGAAGAACTGGCTTGCAACGACGGCCGCATGGGCGCTCTGCGCATGCGTAGCGTTCGGCAGCGTCGCCCATGCGGCTGACACCGCCGCTGACGGCACGACGCTGACTGTCAACATCGGCACGCAGCACCGCACGTTGTCGCGCGATGCATTGCTGCACGATCCGCACCTCACCAGCGTGACGGTGGAAGACCAGAACCTGAAGCGCCGCCTGACCTTCAAGGCGATCCCGGTGACGGAGCTGTTCCGTGGGCAGACTGTCAGCCCGGATGCCAGCGCCACCACCGCCGCCAGCGACGGCTACGTATCACACTTGCCGATGCGCCTGCTGCTGGGCGACCGCGTCGACGGCCCGCGCGCGTGGCTGGCCGTGGAAGACCCGGCCTCGCCGTGGCCGACGCTCAAGGGCCAAGACATCGGCCCGTTCCGCCTGATCTGGACGGCGCCGCCGGCCAAGGCATCGGTGGTGAATGAAAGCCTGTGGACTTACAGCATCGTGCGCATCGACATTGCCGCGCTGCCCGGCGAGCGCTTTGCGGCCATCCGCCCCGCGGCGGGGTTGCCCGCAGATGGCCCTGTCATGCGCGGTTTCGCCACGTTCCAGCGCGTCTGCTTTTCGTGCCACACGCTCAACCGCGCCGGCGATGCCAACCTTGGCCCCGACCTGAACGTGCCGTACAGCCCGGTGGAATACCTGGGCGACGAGAAGCTGCGCCACCTGATCCGCGATCCGCAATCGCTGCGCTGGTGGCCCAACGCCCGCATGTCGGCCATCGACGAGAAAACGCTGTCCGATGCGCAACTCAACGATCTGCTGGCGTACTTGCACCACATGACCAAGCGCAAATCAGCAGCGCAATGACCGGCGCTAGTCGGCTGCCCAGTCGACCAGTGTGGCGATGGTGTTCATGTTGCGGGCCGTCCCCGTCTTGGCGGCGGGGATCTTCAGTTTGGAATCGGCCATGCCGTCGCCGTAGTGCACGTAGATTTCGCGCGTGCCCAGGGCCATCTCTTCCGTCCGGCAGCCGGTGGCGGCGGCCAATGCATCGGCCGGCGGCGGCGTATCCAGAAAGATGGCGACCGTCCGGTTGGGCGCGGCGATCTTGAAGGGATTGTTTTCCAGCACCGCCGCCAATTCCGCGCCCGTGCGCACGAGCACGCCCACGGGTTTGCCGGCGTAATCCTCCAGGCAGCGTTCCAGCTTCGCCTTGACGGTCGCTTCCGCCAGCCGGCTCTGAAAGACCACGTTGCCGCTCGCAATGTAGGTGCGTACGCCGCTCAGGCCGATCGATTCACATATCGCGCGCAGTTCGGCCATGGGCAGTTTTCCGGTGCCGCCCACGTTCACGGCGCGCAGGAAGGCGATGTAGCTGGGCATGGGTTCTCCTGTTCTGTCTGTCTTATTAATGGCTTAGGGGCGGGCTCGGATTGGCAACATTCTGTTACGAGATTGACGAATGTGTTTAACCCGCCCTGTTGCGTGACTTGTATTCTTCGCCCCGAACTCATCAAGCCCGGACCGGCCTCTCAGTGCTGGTTTGAGTGCTGCATCCTGCATTTGCGCATAGGAGAACACCATGTTGAAGAAAATTGCACCTGCCCTGATTGTGGCAACACTCGCCGGCCTGACGGCTTTGCCCGCTGCGGCGGATGACTTGCGCAATGCGCTGGGCGGCGCGCTGGGTGGCGCAGGCGGGGCGGCCGTGGGCGGCGCGCTGGGCGGGCAGACTGGCTCGGTCATCGGCGGTGCTGTTGGCGGCGGCGCCGGCGGCGCATTGACGGCCAACGGCCGGGAGCGCAAGGGCGCCATCGTGGGCGGTGCGCTGGGCGGCGGCGTGGGTGCGGCTGCGGGCAATGCCATGGGCGGCCGTACGGGCGGCATCGTTGGCGCGGGCCTGGGTGGCGGCGCCGGTGCGGCACTCGGCGGCAACGTACAGCGCAATTCGTATTCCGACCGCGACGACCGCGGCCGCGGCTACCGTCGCCACGGCAAACACCATCACCACCATTGATCTGATGCGCCGTTGCGCTCGCCACTGAGCGCCACGGCCGCTTTCTTGCTTTCCTTCCCGCGACGGCGCTGTCCGCGTGCGTCGCCCGCTGCGTCGGTAAAACCTGTCGCCGCGACTCGCCGTTGCCACGTGCGCCGCCTACCATACCGAGACGGCCGCGATTGGCCCGCACACGAAGGAGAGCGCCATGACGCAACGCTTCGACGCCATCATCATCGGCACCGGACAGGCCGGCCCGCCGCTGGCGGCGCGCTTGTCCGGCGCGGGCATGAAGGTGGCCATCATCGAGCGCGGCCGCTTTGGCGGCACGTGTGTCAACACCGGCTGTATTCCCACGAAAGCGATGGTGGCCAGCGCCTATGCGGCGCGCATGGCGCAGCGTGCGGCTGAATACGGCGTGGTGATCAACGGCGGCGTCACCGTCGACATGCAGCGCGTCAAGGCTCGCAAGGATGAAATTTCCGGCCACTCCAGCCATGGCGTCGAACAATGGGTGCGCGGCCTGGAGCACGGCACCGTTTTTCAGGGCCACGCCCGCTTCGAGAGCGCGCGCACCGTGCGCGTTGGCGACGCACTGCTAGAAGCCGAACACATCTTCATCAACGTGGGCGGCCGGGCGTTGGTGCCGCCGATGCCGGGGCTCGATCAGGTGCCGTTTCTCACCAACTCCACCATGATGGACGTGGATTTTCTGCCCGAGCACCTCGTCGTGATTGGGGGAAGTTACGTCGGGCTGGAGTTCGGCCAGATGTTTCGCCGCTTCGGTGCGCGCGTGACGATTGTCGAGAACGGGCCGCGCCTGATTGCCCGCGAAGACGAAGACGTATCGCAGGCGGTGCGCGAAATTCTTGAAGCCGAGGGCATCGACGTGCAGGTCAACGCCGATTGCCTGAGCGTGCGGCGTGACGGCGCCAACGTGGTGGTTGGCCTGGACTGCAGCAGCGGCGCACGCGAGGTGTCGGGCTCGCATCTGCTGATGGCGGTCGGGCGCGTGCCCAATACCGACGATCTTGGGCTCGACAAGGCCGGCGTGGAAATCGACAAGCGCGGCAATATCCGCGTGGACGAGCAGTTGCGCACCAACGTACCCGGCATCTGGGCCATGGGCGATTGCAACGGTCGCGGCGCGTTCACGCACACGGCTTACAACGACTACGAGATCGTGGCCGCCAATCTGCTCGACCGCGACCCGCGCAAGGTGTCGGACCGCATCCAGGGCTACGCCATGTACATCGACCCGCCGCTTGCGCGCGTCGGCATGTCGCTTTCGGAAGCGAAGCAATCGGGTCGCAAGCTGCTGGTGGGCAACCGCCCCATGACACGCGTCGGCCGTGCGGTGGAGAAGGGTGAGAGCCAGGGCTTCATGCGCGTGGTGGTCGATGCGCAGACGCACGAGATTCTGGGTGCGTCGCTCCTCGGTGTGGGTGGCGACGAGGCAGTGCATTCGATCCTCGACGTGATGTATGCCAAGGCGCCTTACACGACCATCAGCCGCGCCATGCATATTCACCCGACGGTGTCGGAGCTGATTCCCACGTTGCTGCAGAGCATGGAGCCGGTGCAATAACGCCGGGCATGGCGCTCAAAAAACAAAGGGCGCCCGGCGGCACCCCCCAACCTCGACCCGCTACCGTGCGTGCTCAGGGCACGATCGAGAGAAACAGATACGACGCAAAGATGGCCAGATGCACGACCCCTTGCAGGATGGTCGTGCGGCCCTTGCCGAGCGTGAGCGACGACACGATCAGCGTCAGGAACAGCAGGACCATTTCCTTCGGGCCCAGACCCAGTTCGAGCGGGCGGCCGATCCAGATGAACACGGCCGCCACCGTCGGGATGGTCAGGCCGATACTCGCCAGCGCCGAGCCTAGCGCGAGGTTCAGGCTGGTCTGGATGCGGTCTGCATTGGCGGCGCGCAGGGCGGCCAGGCATTCCGGCAACAGCACCAGCGCGGCGATGACGATGCCGACCGTCGCGGGCGGCGCCCCGGCATTCAGGATGGCCGCTTCCACAGAAGGCGAAAGCACCTTGGCCAGACCGACGACGGCCACCAGCGACACCATCAGCAAGACCCCGCTGAGCGCTGCCACGCGTGTGGGCGGCGGCGGGGCGTGTACGTCTTCGTTGGCGCTATCGACGAGAAAGTAGTCGCGGTGGCGGATGGTCTGCACGATGACGAAGCAGCCGTACAGCACCAGCGATGTCACCCCGGCAAAGCCCAGCTGCGACGAGGTCATGACAGGCCCCGGCGTGGAACTCGTGTAGTTGGGTAGCACCATGGTCAGCGTGACCAGCGCAGCCAGCACGGCCAGCGCGGCGGTGGCGCCCGGCGCCTGGAAGGCTTGCTCGCGGTGGCGCAGGCCGCCCACGAAGAGGCAAGCGCCCACGATTCCGTTGCAAATGAGCATGACCGCGGCAAACACGGTGTCGCGCGCCAATCCCGCTTTCTCCGGACCGGAAGAGAGCATCACCGAAACGATCAGCGCGACTTCGATCACGGTCACGGCAATCGCCAGGACGAGCGTGCCGAAGGGCTCGCCCACCTTGTGCGCGACGACTTCGGCATGGTGAACGGCGGCAAAGACGGCGCCGGCCAGCGCAAGCGCCATCAGCGCGATCAGCCACCCGGGGGGCGTCATGAACGCGCCGCCAACCAGGACCACCCACGCCAGCAGCGGAGCAGCGATTGTCCAGGGGGGCAGCTTGTTGGAAGAGAGGGCCACGGAGTTCTCCTTGTTGTTGCCTCAACGCCGGCGGGCGGCGAAGGGTCGATGCAGTGTGGCCCGAATATAAAGCATGTGCGGAGCATCAGCCCGCACATGCGGAGTGCGTCATGCCAGCGCCGTCACGGGGCAACCGCTACGGCGGACACCTCCTGGCTCCAGTAAGTCGGCAGCGCGCCGTACGGATTTGGCAGCGTCTTGTTTGTGATGAACACGGTGGAAGCGCCCTTGCTCGACGCGTTGCGAACGAAGGTTTGCATTTGCGTGGCCGACGCAGCGTAGACGATGTGCGCAAACCGGGCGGTCGGATAGCTGGCCTGCCACGCCAGGGGCGCATAGTTGGCGTAGTGCTTGGCGCTGTCTTCAAACACGACGAGCTGGTCTGCCACCGGCAGGCTGGCATAGATCTCCGGCACATTGGTGCCCGGGTTGCCCGTGACCGTGTAGTTGGGCGACAGCCCCTTGATGTAGTTGTAGACCGATTGGTAGAACTGGATGTGTGCGGTTGTGCTGTCGGCGGTCATCTCGTCGATGAAGAAGCCGTCGACCTGATACAGCGCCTGGTAGGTGTTGATGTCTTGCACCACCGCCGACAACGATCGGTTTGCGTATGAACTGGACACATATCCGATCACCTTGCCGCCAGCGGCATGCACTTTGGCGACGGCGGCAACGTAGTTGGCGTCCTGTGTCGTGCCCGGGCCGCTGTTCGGGTTGAGGATGACCGTCGTCGGTACCGACGTTGCCGCCGTGGCCAGCGCATTCCACTGCGTGGCTCCCGTGCCCGACGGATAGATGTAGGACGGCACCAGCAGCCCTTCAGCGCTGGCATGCGGTGCACCCATCAGCGCGCCGGACACAAGCGCGAACGCCGCACATGCTGCGCGCGCGAACCTGCGCTTCGCGTTGCCCAGTTGCGATGCCACGGCCACCGTGGCGGATGCGGGCAAACGCCCCCCCGTTTGTATCGTTTTCATTATGTGCCCCCGACCACGCAGTTTGTTGCGTGTGACATCAGGCCCGCGCCCCTTTGTGGGTTGGCGGGCAACTGGCTGACTTCGTCTAGAGAAGTCCCTGTAGCTTTGCGTCGCCGGATCACTCCGGTTTTGCCCAGACCTCTGGGTGTGAACCCATTGGGGAAAGACTCTACCGGGGCCGCGCCAGGCCGGCAAACGGAGATTGCGCAAACGCGCCGGCCGCCGCATGAAGCGTTGTCGGGACCCCACGTTGCGCGCTGCCATGGCAATCAACCGTCGACGTCAGTGAAGCACGGGCGTCTGGTCGCCATTCCTCCCATGCCGCGTTTCCCCTGACTTGCGCCAGAACCTCTGGTGCATTCCGCCGCCGCAGAGCCCGCCCGTATCGTCAGTCCACGCAGCGCTACCGGTTGCCGCTGTGTTTTTTGTCCACGTATCTGACTGAGGAGAACCTGCAATGAACATCCGCTCGAATGTGCTTGTCATCCGTATCGTGCTGTTGGCGGTGGTGTCCCTGATCGCCTCGCTGGTGGCCACGGCCGCGTTGGCTGCGCCGCCCGCGACCGTCGCAACATGCGAAGGCATCAAGGATGCGTACCCGATTCTCGGCACGCAGTGCGCCAATCATTACGCCAAGATTAACCACGCGCCCGCCACAGCGGCCGAACGGCGCGAGACGTACTCTGCACGGATCGCGGTTTTGGAAATCTTCCGCAAGGCGCTCCTGTGCAACGGCATGTACGGCGCATCGAAATCGGCGCAGCAGCGCTTTTCAAGCGGCGAGGCTGGCCACCTCCAGGCCTTGGCGATCCTGAACGCGGCAATGACGGGTGCCGGCGACCCTAACGTGCCGGCGCTATACACCGCCGCCGACTTGAATGACGTGTCGATCAACAAGCAGCAGTGCAAGTAGCGGCAGGGCGGGTGGCGGCAGAGGTGCCGCCGCTGCCTTGCCGCCCAGGCCGACGCTGGCCCCGTCGGCGTGGCAGAATCGCGGTCTGCATCTGTGAACGTCTGCGCCCACAAAAGGAGACTCCCGATGACTGCATCTGCCGCCGTATTTGCCATTCTCGTTGCGCTGTTGCTGGGCGCCATGATTCCCGGGCCGAGTTTTGTTCTGGTGGCGCGCAATGCCATCGGGTTATCGCGCCGCGACGGCCTGGCCACTGCACTTGGCATGGGCGCGGGCGCCCTGTTCTTCGGTGGCCTGGCGCTGGCGGGGCTTTATACGTTGCTGCAAGCCGTGGAGTGGCTCTACATCGGCCTCAAGATTGCCGGCGGCGCGTATCTGACCTACATGGCGTGGAAGATCTGGCGCGGCGCCAAGCTGCCCATGGTGATGGACGATCGCCTGACGCAGCAAGCCGGCAGCGCGCGCAAGTCGTTCTGGACCGGCATCACCACGCAGATGAGCAATCCCAAGACGGCCATCTGGTACGGCAGTATCTTTGCTGCGCTGCTGCCGCAGCATCCGCCGGTGTGGTGCTACTTCGTGCTGCCGCCGCTGGTGTTCCTGGTCGAGTTCGGGTGGTACACCATCGTCGCGCTGTGTTTTTCGAGCCGAGTGCCGCGTGAGATGTACTTGCGTGCCAAGACCTGGGTCGATCGCGTGGCGGCCGTGGCGATCGGCGCGCTCGGGCTGCGTCTGATCTTCACTGCACCCAAGGTCGGGCTGTAGTTTTTTCCATGATGGCGTTGGGGGCGGCCGGCTAGACCGCTCCCGCAATCACGTCTCGCAGCCACTGGTGCCCTGGGTCTCGATGCATGCGCTCATGCCACAGCATCGACATCTCATACCCGGGCACGTCCACCGGCGGCTCAACCACCTGTAGCGCACTGGCCCCGCGCACCAGCCGCTCGGGCAGCATGGCAACCATGTCAGTGCTGGCGACCGCGGTCATCACAAAAAGGAAGTGCGGGACCGACAGCACCACGCGCCGGGTGGCACCGGCCGCCTTCAGGGCTTCGTCTGTCACGCCGAAGAAGCCACCGCCATCGGGCGACACGATCACGTGATCCAGCATGCAGAACTGCGCCAGCGTCGGCTTGCGTTTCAGGCGCGGGTGTCCAGCGCGGCCGATCAGCACATAGCGCTCAGTGAATAGCGCACGACGGCGCAGGCCGGGTGGTGCGCCGTCTGTGGTGTGGAACGCGAGATCGATCTCCCCTTGCTCGGCTTGCTTCTCGATACGCGTGGGCACCAGTTCCAGCATGGCGAGCCGTGTGCCCGGCGCGCTTGTGCGCAGGGTGTTCAGCGCCGGCAGCGCGATCGTGGATTCGCCGTAATCCGTGGCGGCCACGCGCCAGGTGTTAGTGGCTCGGGCCGGGTCGAACGGGCTGGCGGGCGCGACGGCCTGTTCCAGCGCTTCCAGCGCCAGCCGCAGCGGTTCGCGCAAGCTGTCAGCGCGCGCGGTTGGGCGCATGCCGCGCGGGCCCGGCAGTAGCAGCGGATCACCAAAGATGTCGCGCAACTTGGCCAGATGCACGCTCACGGAAGGCTGCGAGAAGTTCAGCCGCTCCGCTGCACGCGTGACGTTGTGCTCGGTCAGCAGCACATCGAGTGTCACCAGCAGGTTCAGGTCCAACCGCCTGAGATTATTCATGGCTATGCCTGGAATATTGATAATTCATTTCCAATATACCTGGGCGCACCGCATTCTGGAGCTATTCCTTATTTGGAGTTGCCACCATGAATGTCCTGATCGTCTACGCCCATCCCGAACCCAAGTCGCTCAACGGCGCCCTCAAGGACTTTGCCGTCCAGCGCCTCGAAGCGGCCGGCCACACCGTGCAGGTATCGGACTTGTACGCCATGCAATGGAAGGCCGCGCTCGATGCGAGCGACAGCACCGTCGGGCCGATCGGTCCGCATTTCCACCCGTCGCTCGATTCCAAGCACGCGTTCGAGAACGGCCTGCAAGCCGACGACATTGCTGCCGAACAAGCCAAACTGCAATGGGCCGACGCCGTGATCCTGCAGTTTCCGTTGTGGTGGTTTTCGATGCCGGCCATCCTCAAGGGATGGGTCGAGCGCGTCTATGCGTACGGCTTTGCCTACGGCGTTGGCGAGCACTCCGACACCCACTGGGGCGACCGCTATGGCGAAGGTAAGCTCGCCGGAAAACGCGCCATGCTCATCGTCACCACGGGCGGCTGGGAGTCCCACTACAGCCCGCGCGGCATCAACGGCCCGGTCGACGACATCTTGTTCCCGATCCAGCACGGCATCCTGTACTACCCCGGTTTTGATGTGGTGCCGCCATTCGTGAGCTACCGCACCGGCCGCATGGACGAGGCACGCTTTACGCAGACCACCCAGGCGCTGGGCGAACGACTCGACACCTTGTTCACCGCCGCGCCGATCCCTTTCCGCCAGCAGAATGCCGGTGAATACGAGATCCCGGCGCTTACGCTGCGGGCCGAGATCGCTCCCGAAAAATCCGGCTTCGCTGCGCATCTCGCCTAGACCTTGCCCGGCGCGGCAAGCGCTACAATTTCACATTCATCTCCGGCGGCGCGCTGTAGCAGATACAGCGCGCCGCCGCGTTTCTTTCTGCTTTCTTCTTCTTGTCGGCATGACGTCTCACGCGGTTCTTACGGGCCTGATCAATTTGCTGCTCGGTATGGGGCTTGGCGTAGCGGGCGGCTTGCTCGGCATTGGCGGGGGGCTCATCGCGATTCCTGTGCTCGGTTATCTCTACGGGCTGGACCAGCACCTTGCACAGGGCACTGCGCTGGTGATGATTGCGCCCAATGTGTTGATCGGCTTCTGGCGGTATCACCAGCGACATCCGGTGCATCTGCGCTCCGTCGCGCTGATCTGCGTGTTCTCGATGGCGGCCACCTACGTTGCTGCGCGCTTTGCGGCGGGGCTGGACGCCCATCTGCTGCATACGGCGTTTGCTGTGTTCCTGATCGTGCTGGCGGTGTACTTTGCCTCGCAGCTCAAAGAGAAACCGAATGCCGGTAATGCCGCGCACGCTGCCCCACATGCCATGCCGGCCGCCGCGCTGCCATTGATGGGCATCGCCAGCGGCGCAATGTCGGGCATCTTCACGGTGGGCGGTGGGCTGGTGGTGGTGCCGGCGCTGGTGACGTTCTTCGGCATGCCGCAGACACGCGCCCAGGGCATGGCGCTCGCACTGGTGGTGCCGGGCTCGCTGATCGCACTTGCCACGTACGCGCATGCAGGCCATGTGGATTGGGGTACGGGCATTCCGCTGGCGGCCGGCGGTGTCGTGAGCGTGTCGTGGGGTGTGGCCCTGGCGTATCGGTTTTCAGCGTGGCGTTTGCGGCTGGCGTTCTGCGTTGTGCTGCTGGGTACGGCGCTGATGATGTTGATGGTCAAGCCAGCCTGATCGACCCGGTTTTTCAAAACGGAGGAGGGCATCGTGTCGGAACAAGACAAGCAGGCCGGCCGCGCACGCCGTGCGCAGGTGATGGGCGACGCATTTGTTGAACGTGCGATGAGCGGATTGGATGCGTTCTCGGCACCGCTGCAGGATTGGCTCAACGAGCACGCCTGGGGCAGCACGTGGCAGCGTGACGGCATCGACCTCAAGACGCGCAGCCTGTGCACGTGCGCGATGCTGGCCGCGCTCGGCCGCAGCACTGAACTGAAGGGCCACGTGCGCGGCGCGATCAACAACGGCGCAACGGCGGTGGAGATTCGCGAAGTGCTGCTGCATAGCGCCATCTATGCCGGCGCGCCGGCGGCCGTCGAGGCGTTTCGTTCGGCGCGTGAGGTGCTCAATGAACTCGGTATCCAGATCGAAGAGGCGCGGTAGTCGGGGCTGGGCTATGCCAGCTGATACCTGATCGACATGGATGCCTTCGACGACGATCTGACGCGCTTTGCCGCCCACGGTGCTGGACCGCTGCCGGCCGCCGTTGAGCAAGGCCATGTCGAGCACGACGGTGCCCGCATCTGGTATGCGACCTTCGGCGCCGGCACACCTGTGATCCTGCTGCATGGCGGGCTTGGCCATAGCGGCAATTGGGGGTATCAGGTTCCGGCACTCATGAGGGGGGGCTACCGCCCAATCGTCATTGATAGCCGTGGGCACGGCCGCAGCACACGCGACGCACAGCCTTACGCCTACACGCGCATGGCATCCGACGTGCGGGCCGTCATGGATGCGCTGCAGATTGACCGCGCGGCGTTCATCGGCTGGAGCGACGGTGCTTGCGTTGCGCTCACCCTGGCCATGCAGACGCCGGAACGCGCCGCCGGCGTGTTCTTCTTCGGCTGCAACATGGACCCAAGCGGCACCACGCCCTTTTCGCCCACGCCCGTCATCGATCGCTGCTTTGCGCGCCACCGAAAGGATTACACCGCGCTCTCATCCACACCTAGCGACTTCGATGCATTTGTCGCGGCCGTCACTGAAATGATGCAGACGCAGCCGAATGCAACAGCCGAAGCGTTGGCGGGGACCCGTGTGCCGGTAACCATCGCTCAGAGCGAACACGACGAGTTCATCCGGCCCGAGCACGCGCAGTATCTCGCGCGGACCATTCCTGATGCGCAGTTTGTGTTGCTGCCCGGCGTGAGCCATTTCGCGCCGTTGCAGCGGCCGGCGTTGTTCAACGACGCCGTGCTGGCGTTTCTGCACGGACTTCCTCTGCCCTGAGTCGCGTGGAGGTCTGGCGCGTTTGCGCAACACTGCGCCGCGCGTTATCCACAGAATCAGTGGGTAAGCCTGTGGATAACGATGCCCGATCGCGATACCACGCGGTTCGCAGTCCTTTGCTGACTGCGTAGGCAGGCAGCTCAGTTGCTCGAAACTGCCGTGCTGTAGGTTGCCTTGATTGCCTTGTGCCGTGCTTCCATTTCCTGACGCAGCGTGCGGCGCTGCTGCGCGGCTTCGAAGCGTTCCTTTTCTTCGGTGTTGGCGGGCGCCAGCGGCGGCACGTCGGCCGGTTTGCCTTCGTCATCCACCGCCACCATCGTGAAGTAGCAGCTGTTGGTATGGCGCACGACCTGGTTGCGGATGTTCTCCGTCACAACCTTGATACCGATTTCCATCGACGTGCGGCCGGTGTAGTTGACCGACGCGAGGAACGTCACCAGTTCACCCACATGAATTGGCTGGCGAAACACCACCTGGTCCACCGACAGCGTCACGACGTAGCGGCCGGCGTAGCGGCTCGCGCACGCATACGCAACCTGATCGAGAAACTTGAGGATGTGGCCGCCGTGTACGTTGCCGGAAAAATTGGCCATGTCGGGCGTCATCAGCACGGTCATGCTGAGCTGGTGGGATTGCGTATTCATGGGGGCGTTGATGCTGGAATGATGGGAAAGCAGTGCGCGCAGAAATGGGTACGCAGCAGGCCGTCATTGTGCCGCGCTCGACTCATCTTGTGCTGCGTTGCGCGAAATTTGATGGCATCGCGCTACACTACCGGTTTTCCGCGGCAAACGATTTTCAGCCCGTCCTGTCTTCCATGCACCGATTGCTGACCCGCCTCCTGCTCTGGCTGGTTGTCCTGGCACTGCCCCTGCAAGGTTTTGCCGCGACGGCCATGATGGCGCGCGGCGGTGCAATGGACGATGCGATGGTTGCCATGGCAATGCCGGATGACGGCGCCGTCATGTCTGACGTCTGCCATGAGCACGAAGACGCCATGGCTGCCGACAGCGAGCCGAAAGCGCCGGCGCAGTCGCACTGCAAGACATGCCCGATCTGCGCGGCCTGTTCGCTCGGTTCGGTCGTCCCTCTGGCCGCCAGTCTTGGCGTGCCGCCGATCAAGCTGCCGGCCGCTGCGCCGCGTGGCCTTGCTGTTTCCTTCCGCAGCTTCATTCCCGAAGCGCTGCAACGTCCACCCTCGATTCGCGTTTGACGCCACCAGTCCGTCCATAGAACGGGCTGGCCTCTGGTTTTGCGGCTCCGTGCACCACACGCGGCCGTACGGCATCACGCTTGATCGAGGTTTCTCATGTTTTCCACACGATGGTTCTTGGCCGCCGCACTGCTGGCGCTGACGCTGGCGCCGCCATGGGTGTTGGCGCAGGGTGGGGCGTCTGCGCCGGCAGCTCCTCCGGCTGATCCACTGAATGCGGACGCGGCTGTGCCGGTTGTAGCCGCGCCGCGCACATTCGACAGCTACCACGCGTATCGCGATACCGGCCCCGCACCCTGGCGCGAGACCAACGCTGCCGTG
The DNA here is from genome assembly GCF_000607165.1 of Ralstonia pickettii. Lineage (GTDB taxonomy): Bacteria > Pseudomonadota > Gammaproteobacteria > Burkholderiales > Burkholderiaceae > Ralstonia > Ralstonia holmesii. Next base: position 390,263 of record NZ_JFZG01000024.1, read on the forward strand.
AGCCCCAAGTCAGACGCTTCTGCGGAAGGCGGCCACGCAGGGCACGCCATGCCAGCGAGCGCACCAGCCGCCACCTCCAACAAGCCTGCCGGCGGGTCCATGCCCGGCATGCACCACCACTAGGAGGCGCCGTGCTCAAACCATCCACACGCCGCCTCGCCCTGTGCGCGCTGGCCGCCACGCTGCTGCTGGGCGGCTGCGCCACCATCACGCAAGACAGCGGGTTCAAGACCGTTGCCGATGTGGCGCGCGATAGGCTCGGCAAAGACGCCACGTGGCAGCGTTCACCAGAAGCACGCGACAGCGCAGCGCAACGCACGCGCGAGCTGCTCGCCCAGCCGCTGACGATGGACAGCGCCGTGCAGATCGCACTGCTGAACAACCATGGCCTGCAGGCTTCGTATGCGGAGCTGGGTCTATCCGAAGCCGCGCTCGTGCAGGCCAGCCGCCTGCCGAATCCCGGTTTCAGCTTCAAGCGCACACGCAGCGGTGATGACCTGTCGATCGAGCGCACGTTCTCGCTGTCGTTCCTGAACCTGCTGACGCTGCCGATGGCCACGCGCATCGAAAGCCGTTACTTCGAGCAGACCAAGCTGCTGGTTGCCAACCAGATGCTGCAGGTGGCGGCCGATACGCGCCGCGCATACGTCAATGCCGTGGCGGCGGAGCAATCCGCGCGCTATGCCGAGCAGGTTCAGCAAGCCGCCGAAGCCGGTGCCGAGTTCGCCAAGCGCCTGGCTTCGGCCGGCAACTTCAGCAAGCTTGATCGGGCACGCGAACAGGCCTTCTATGCGGAAGCCACTGCCACCCTCGCGCGCACGCGCCAGCAGGCGCAGGCCGAACGCGAGGCGTTGATTCGCCAGCTTGGGGTGTGGGGCGCAGATACCGGCTTCCAGTTGCCGGATCGGCTGCCCGACCTGCCGAAGGATCGCCCCGAACTGCAGCAGATCGAGGCCTACGCGCTGCGCAACCGGCTCGACATCCAGGCGGGCAAGTTGCAGGTCGATGGCTTGGCGTCGTCGCTGGGGCTCACACAGGCAACGCGCTTCATCAACGTGCTCGACCTCGGTTACGTGCGCAACAGCAAATCGAACGAGCCACGCGAAACGGGCTACGAGATCGGCATCGAGATCCCGCTGTTCGACTGGGGCGGCGCCCGCGTGGCGCGTGCGCAGTCGATCTACATGCAGGCCGCCGATCAGCTTGCCGACACGGCGGTGCGTGCGCGTTCCGAAGTGCGCGAATCGTACGTGCGCTATCAGACGACATATGACCTCACGCGCCACTACCGCGACGAGGTGGTGCCCGTGCGCAAGACCATCTCCGACGAGATGCTGCTGCGCTACAACGGCATGCTCGTGAGCGTGTTCGAGCTGTTGGCCGATGCGCGCGAGCAGGTGAATGCCGTCAACGGCTATATCGACGCGCTGCGCGGCTACTGGATTGCGCAGACCGATCTGCAGATGGCGCTGGGCGGCAAGTTGCCGCCGGCCGAAGCAAACGCGACTGCCCCTGCGCCCAACTCTCCTCAAGGACACTGAACATGGTTTCCCGACGTCAATTTCTCGGCGGCACGGGCGCGGCCATGCTGGGCGCGGCGATGGTCTCGCGCGCCGGTGCGGCCTCGCTGCCTGAAGCACCGCTGCAATCGAAGCCCGCCACACAGCCGCCGCTCGCGCCGCCAAACGGCCGGCCCTACAACCCCGTCGTCACGCTCAATGGCTGGACGCTGCCGTGGCGCATGCGCGGCGGCTGGAAGGAGTTCCACCTCGTGGCCGAACCGGTCGAGCGCGAATTCGCGCCCGGCATGACGGGCCACCTGTGGGGCTACAACGGCCAGAGCCCCGGCCCGACGATCGAATGCGTGGAAGGCGATCGCGTGCGCATCTTCGTCACCAACAAGCTGCCCGAGCACACCACGGTGCACTGGCACGGCATGATCCTGCCCGCCGGCATGGACGGTGTGGGCGGTCTCTCGCAGCCGCACATCCCGCCCGGCAAGACCTTCGTCTACGAGTTCGAGATGAAGAAGTCCGGCACCTTCATGTACCACCCGCATTCCGACGAGATGGTGCAGATGGCGATGGGCATGATGGGCTTTATCGTCGTGCATCCGAAAGACCCGGCGCAGCACCGTGTAGACCGCGACTTTGTCTTCCTGCTCGCCGCGTACGACATCGACCCCGGTTCATACACGCCCCGCGTGGCCCAGATGACCGACTTCAACATGTGGACGTGGAACAGCCGCGTCTTCCCCGGCATCGACCCGTTGCCCGTACGCCTTGGCGATCGCGTGCGCATCCGCATGGGCAACCTCACGATGACGAACCACCCGATGCATCTGCATGGCCACACCTTCGAAGTCGCCGGCACCGACGGCGGCTGGGTCCAGCCCAGCGCGCGCTGGCCGGAGGTGACGACGGACATTGCTGTGGGCCAGATGCGTGCCATCGAGTTCATCGCGGATAACCCTGGCGATTGGGCTTTTCATTGCCACAAGTCGCACCACACGATGAACGCCATGGGGCACAACGTGCCGACCATGATCGGCGTGCAGCAGAAGGATCTCGCCAAGAAGATGAACGCGCTGGTGCCCGACTACATGGGCATGGGCCAGGCCGGCATGGCCGACATGGGCGAGATGGAGATGCCCCTGCCCGACAACACGCTGCCGATGATGACGGGGCAGGGCCCATTCGGCGCCATCGAAATGGGCGGCATGTTCACGGTGATGAAGGTGCGACGCGATCTGCCGCGCAACAGCTATGCAGACCCCGGTTGGTACAAGCACCCCAAGGGCACTGTCGCCTACGAATACACCGGCAGTGGCATCGACGACTGAGCAATGCCGGAATCCACATCCAATACGAGCCCCTACATGCAACGCTATCTGATCCGCTCCACCCTCCTGGCCGTGCTGATGTCGACGGCCGCCATCGCTCACGCATCCGGCAGTCACGCCGGCGGGCATGACCATGGCGACGCAGCCATCGGTGAACCCGGCGACGCCGCCCATATCACACGCACCGTGCGCGTCGACATGACCGACACCATGCGCTTCACGCCCGCGCAGATCACGGTGCAGCGCGGCGAGACAATCCGCTTCGAGGTCGCCAACAGCGGCCAGGTGCGGCACGAGATGACGCTGGGCACGCCGGCTGACCTCGTCGCCCACGCCGAGCAGATGCGCAAGCACCCCGAGATGGAGCACGCCGACGGCAACGCCGTCACCGTTGACCCAGGCCAGCGCGGCGAGATCGTCTGGCACTTCACGCGCACCGGCTCCGTTGAGTTTGCCTGTCTGCAGCCCGGACATTTCGAAGCCGGCATGCGCGGCGCCGTGCAGGTGCGCGGCAACAAATCCTGATCTCTCCCCAGCCACGTCTTTCGACAAGGAGCCCACTATGTTTCGTCATGCCCTGATGCTGACCGCGCTGCTGGCCGGTGCACCGTTTGTTCACGCGGCTGGAGATGCCCCTTCCGCCCCTGCGGCTACCGCTGCCGCCCCAATGTCAGAAGGCGAGATCAAGAAGATTGACACCGCCGCCGGCAAACTGACCATCAAGCACGGCCCGCTTGAGAACCTCGGTATGGAACCCATGACGATGGTCTTTCGAGTGCAGGACCCGGCCACGCTTACCAAAGTGCACGTTGGCAGCAAAGTGCGCTTTGTCGCCGAGAAGGTGAACGGCGCATTGACTGTGACGGCGTTGGACGCGCAGTAACACGAAGGCGGGCGGACTGCCGTCTGCCCGCGCAATCGATGCCGTGGGCGGGCGGCTCGGGGCCAAGAAACACAATGCGCTGAAAGATACTTACGGTAAAGTGAGGGCCGCTGCAGATGCGAGTGGCAAGCTGAGTCGATGTGCTGCCTGATAGGAGATGCACGATAGACCGTACCGTGCGTCAGCGGCGAGCAGGAAGTGGATCGTGCGCCACTTGAATCTGCGTGTTGGGGGCTGAAACATTTCGCTCGAAAAGCGACGCCCTGGGTTTAATTTCCGCGGCATCTTTTGGTTCATGCGTCATCTCAAATACCGCTTGAGCAGAGTCTCTGCAAAAAAATTCTGGTATTACTTTTCGAATGCTTCAAGCCATTTCCTGGCCCGCGCTACCAAAAATGGAAGAGCTGAGGCGCTTCTGAAAAGAAAAGGTGGCCACGGGGGCAAGCAGGACGTCATTGATCGATTGAGTTATTACAACTCGATTTCGGAGTCATTCGACCCGAGCCGCAATGCCGTGGAGTATTCGAACTTCTTGTTGAAATCCTCAACAAGCACCATCGTCGACAAGGATTGTGAAATAGGAAGCACCTATTTTTATGATCTTGTCGACTTGATGGATTATTTTGGTCCGGGCTATTGCTTTGACTACGACTGCGGCGACGTCACTGCCGAGCCGAACCACCCGGCGTTTGTGAAGAGCCGTCCCATCAAGAGCAGCTCCCATAACGGGGTTCTCTTGAAGTTGGACGCCATCCGGCATTTTGCGCTGGCACGCGACACGATCGATTTCCACGACAAGAAGCCCATGGCGGTTTTTCGTGGCCCTTGCCATCAGGAACATCGCAAAGCGTTTGTCGAGCGCTGTCACGACTTGGCAAACGTTGACATCGGCGACACTCGAAAATCGGAACTTGGGAAGGCGACTTACAAATCGCCCATGACGATTGCCGAGCAATTGCAATACAAGTTCATTGTGAGCGTCGAGGGAAACGATGTTGCGACGAATCTCAAATGGATCATGTCCTCCAATTCGCTTTGCTTCATGAGGCGGCCTCGTTATGAGACGTGGTTCATGGAGGGGAGACTGATTCCGGATGTGCATTATGTCTTGCTGAAGGACGATTATTCTGACCTTCAGGAAAAAATGGAGCATTACCGGAAGCACCCCGGCGATGCACTGGCGATCGTTCGCAACGCCAATCGATGGGTGGCGCAATTCATGAATCGCGATCAGGAGCGCTTGCTCGGTTTGATGGTGATCGCAAAATATTTCCGACTGTCGGGCCAACAAGCCTTTTGGTAAAGCCCGACCAGGACAACGCGCATTGCGTTTGATCCTGAGCAGGCCAGTCGTGGGGCGGGTCTGCAACGCATACGGCGGCGCGTTACACTCGTTGTCTTTCGCCGTCTCCGTGCGCTTTTTCCACCATGTCCGCGTCTGCCCCCACCGCTACCCACGCCCACCCGCTTTCCGACGAGCAGCAAGCCTTCTTCAAGGAGCACGGCTACGTCGTGTTGCGCGGCTTCGTGAGCCAGCAGGTGAGCGCCGCGTTGCTCGCGGCCGCGCAGGACGGGCTGGCCCGCGCCGCAGCGCCGGTGGAGCTGGAAACCGACGTCGGCTATGCCGGGGCACCGCTCTCGCGCGACGCCGAGGGGGGCCAGACCGTGCGCCGCCTGCTCGACGCCGATTCACGCGGCACACCTTATACGGAATGGGCGCGCGACCCACGCGTGGCCGGCGCGATTGCGCAACTGATTGGCAGTCCCGTGCATCTTTCTCTCGCGCACCACAACTGCGTGATGACCAAGCACCCCGCGTTTGGCACCGCTACGCATTGGCACCGCGACAGCCGCTACTGGTCGTTCGCTCGCAACGAGCTGGTGTCGTCGTGGCTGGCCCTGGTGGAAGAGACGGTCGACAACGGCTGCCTGTGGGTGATTCCCGGCAGCCACACGCTTGAGCTGCCTGCGGACCGGTTCGACGCGAAGCTGTTCCTGCGCCAGGAGCTGCCAGAAAACCGTGCGCTGATCGACACCGCGCGCCCCGTGCCTCTGCTGCCCGGCGATGTGCTGCTCTTCCACTGCAACACCTTCCATGCGGCCCGCGCCAACCAGACAGGCGCCGTCAAGTTCTCGGCAGTGTTCACGTACTACGGCCCCGATAATCATCCGCTGCCTGGCACGCGCTCGTCTGCACGGCCAGATCCGCTGGTCGGTTGAGGTGCGCCCTCCCCCATTTGTAGGTGAGCGGCGGACAGATTTGTGTCACGTGCCTTTGCTAAGGTGGTCTCCCAACGATCACGAACGGGGGAACCACAATGGCGATTCAGGAAGTGACACATGGAACGCATGTCATCGTCGTTGATCCGCTGCAACGCGACGATCATCGGTGGACGGCCCGTTTCCAGGTCTGTCGCGCCGGCCACATCGTGTGTGACTGGGAAGACATTGAGATCCCGGAGGGCTTCATCTCCGCTCAGCTTGCCTTGAGTGCGAGTGTGCTGCTTGCCGAGCACCGCTTGTCGAGCTTGCAGCATTAGCACCACCCACAAAGCGCCCGCCGACCCCGCGGGCGTTTTGGTCAGCACCTCTGGCGTGATTCCTCCAAGCTGCTGTGATGCGCTCATCGCCCGCAAGCGCCCGTTTGCGCCGCGGTATTCGCACTTCGTCGCATCCGCGCTGACTGCCACGAAGTCTGCGCCTACATTGCCTCCTGATCGCCGGCCTGCCAACGCATCGCCGGCCCCTCAGGAGACGCTCATGACTGCCATGTTTTCTCTGCCGCGCCTTGCGCTGGCCCTGACGCTGACAGCACTTGCCGCAAGTGCATCCGCCGCCACCCTGACTGTGGTGGTGGAAGGCGCACAAGGGCGCCAAGGCGCGGTGCGTGCGGCGATGTTCCGCGACGCTGCGGGCTGGCTCAAGCCCGATTCGGCCATCCGGGCGGACATCGCCGCGCTCGATAGCGTGTCCGGCGCAAGCGTCACCTTCGTGTATCCGGAGTTGCCGGCGGGGCGCTACGCGTTGTCGGTCTTCCATGACGCCAACAACGACGCGAAGCTCGGCACCAACCCGGCCGGCATTCCCGTCGAGCCTTACGGTTTTAGCCGCGATGCACGCGGCCGCTTCGGCCCGCCCACATTTGACGACGCTGCCATCGACGTGCAGGGCGACCAGCGCGTGACGATTCACTTGCATTGATGTTGAGCGAGGCCCCGTCATGCAACGCCGATCCTTCATTGCGGCCTTGGGCGCCGCACCGTTTGGCTTGACCCTGACCGATGTAATGGCCGCCACCCCGGACCCGTGGGCTGCGGGGTTTGCAGCGGCGCGCGCGCAGTATCCGTGGCTGGCGGGTTATCAGGGCGTCAGCGCCGACATGCCGACTCGCGCGCTGAAAGTGGAAGGCAGGTTCCCGCCCGCGTTGCGCGGCGCGTTCTACCGAAACGGCCCGGCGCGACATGAAATAGGTGGTGTGCGTTACCACCATCTGTTCGATGGCGACGGCATGATCCAGCGTTACGACATCAGCGAGCAGGGCGTAACGCACCGCGGCGTGTTCGTGCGCACTGACAAGTTTGTCGCCGACACCGCCGCCGGCCGGCCGTTGCGCGCGACGTTCGGCACCGCCAACCCCGACATGGAGCCGGTTGCTTCGCCCGACAGCATCAATGTGGCCAACACCAGCCTGGTGATGCATGGCGACGAGATGCTTGCGCTGTGGGAAGGTGGCTCGGCCATGCGCGTCGATCCGGATTCACTGCGCACGCTGGGCGTGCAGACCTGGCGCGACGACTACAAGGGCATGCCGTTTTCCGCCCACCCCAAGGTCGAACCCGACGGCACGCTATGGAATTTTGGCGTGAGCAGCGCGGCCGGTCTGCTGACCGTCTACTGCGTGGGCGGGGACGGGGCGCTCAAGCGCGTGGAATCGGTCAAGGTTCCGGACGTGGCGATGGTGCACGACTTTGCCGTGACGCAGCGCCACCTGGTGTTTCTGCTGCCTCCCTTCGTGTACGACGTGGAGCGCTCGCAAGCAGGCATGTCGTTTCTGGATTCCCATGTCTGGCGGCCGGAGCTGGGCATGCGTGTGCTCGTGCTCGACAAGGACGATGCCACGCGCATGCGCTGGCTGCAGTTGCCGGCGGGCTTCGTCTTTCATCTCGGCAATGCATGGTCGTCGCCGGATGGGCTGGAGGTTCATCTCGATTACATCCGCTCGGACGATGCCGCGGTCGTCACCACGTCGCTGCGTGAATTGATGCGCGGGCAGATTCGTCCGTCGCCCGGCGCTCGCCTTACGCAAGTGCAGTTGAACCTGCGCACTGGCCGCGCCGAGCAGTTCAGCACCGAGCATGTGGCCGAATTCCCCAAGATCGACACACGCCGCACCGCGCAGCGTCATCACGCGTTGTTCATGGTGGCCCACACGGCGCCTTCGTCCAGCGGCAGCCCCCAGTCGCTGAACGGTTTCGACACCGTCATGCGCGTCGATACGGATTCGGGGCGGGTGCAACAGTACCGTTTTGGGCACCGCACGCTGGTGGAGGAACACGTGTTCGTGCCGGCCTCGGCCAGCGCCCGTGAAGGCGAAGGCTGGCTGATCGGCACGGTATTCGATGTGGACGCCGGCTGCACCAGACTGACGGCGTTCGATGCACAGAATGTTTCTGCGGGGCCCGTCGCCATGGCAAGCCTGAACGGCGTGGCGCCGCTCGGGCTGCATGGGCTGTTTCGCCCGGCATAGGCAGAGTGGCCCGTCAGAGCGGGTGCGTCAGCAGGCCGTAGATCGTGCGCACGCCGCTGACGTAGTTGCCCATCCGGAGGTTCTCATTGGCAGCGTGCTGGTTGTTATCGGCATTGACCAGGGGAATGATCGTGAACGGCACCTGCAGCACGCCGACGATTTCTGCGGTGGGCACGGTCCCACCCATCATGCGGATGCGAACCGGCGCTGGGTTGGCACCAAACGTGTCGGTCAGGGATTTGTAGGCCCATGTGCCCACTGCCGAGTCGATCGGTGAGCCCGCAGCGTCCGCACCTTCGCTCTGATACGTGAAGGTGGCCAGTTTGTCGTAGCGGCTGCGCTCTTCATCGGTCGGGGCATTTTTTACGAGGTGGTAGCCCTGGCGCTCGACGTGCTGCTCGATCAGCTTGCCGAGGTAGGCCGCGCTGGAGTCTGGCGTGGTTCGCAGGTCGAGCTCTGCGACGGCCTTGTCGGGCACGATGTTCGCCACCTTGTCGCCCACGGCCGCAGACGCCATGCCACGCACGTTCAATGACGGGTACTGCATCGCCTCCTGGTAATTGGCGCCGACCTTGTCGGCATGCGCAATGCCCAGGCGCTTATTGAGCGCCACCTGGTCGTCGGGCACGGCCGCCATGATCTTGCGGTCAGCGTCGCTGATCTTCACGTGGTCGTAATAGCCCGGCACCGTCACCCGACCCTCGTCGTTCTTCATCGATGCCAGCAGGTTGGCCAACTGCTGGGCCGGGTTGCGAGCGTAGTTGCCGTAGTGCCCGCTGTGCAGCGGCACCTTGCCGCCATAGACGGTGAGCCTGGCTTCGGCCGCGCCGCGGTTGCCAAAGACCAGGGTCGGTCGGTTGCTCGCGTGCATGGGGCCGTCGTGGATGACGATGGCGTCGCAGCGCAGCAGCTCGCGGTTTGCCTGCATCACCTTGCTGATTGACGGCGAGCCTTTCTCTTCCTCGCTGTCGAGAATGATCTTGATGTTGACGGCGGGCTGGGCGCCGCTGGCCTTCAGTGCGTCAACGGCCGCCAGCATCATCATGATCGGGCCCTTGTCGTCGGCAGACGATCGGCCGAAGACACGCCATTCCGGATCGAGCGGGCCGCTGAACAACTGCGCGGAGTCGATCTCTTCCCAGTTGCCCTGAGCGGTCTTGTGCTTGAGCACGGGCGTCCACGGACTTTTCTGCGCCCACTGCGCGGGAATCACGGGCTGGCCGTCGAGGTGCATGTAGAACAGCACCGTCTTCCGGGCAGCATCCGGGTTCGGCATTTCGGCATAGAGCATTGGCTTGCCATTGTTTGCCAATTGCTTGGTCGTGAAGCCACGCTTGCGGAACGCCTGCTCCAGCCAGTCGGCATTCTTGCGGACGTCCTCCGGCGCGATGGCGTCGTTGGGCAGGGAGAGCAGTTGAAAGTATTCGCGGTAGGTTGTCTGGGCATGGCGTTCGGCGTCTGCCGCAGAGAGTTCAGCGGCACCGGCCAAGCCGGCGGCACCCAACATGAGAGCCGGCACCAGCGCCCGAAGGCGATGGGATGCGCGGGACGTGGCAGGTTGACGGGCTGCGAGCTGAAGGTGCATCTGGACACTCCGCTGATCGAACGGTTTCGCATGAGTCTGGGCACGCCCTACCTTTTTGACCATTAGAATTTTCTTGGGATATCTTTGCGTTTTCTGCAAAGCAAAAGGGCCTCGCGCCCACGTCGCCTATGCCATCTCATCGCCTGCAGGAGACGTCCCTCCGCTATTTTCTGGAGGTTGTGCGCAGCGGCTCATTGACGGAGGCGGCCGCGCGCTTGCACGTCAGCGCATCCGCCATCAGCCGGCAAGTGGCGATGCTTGAAGAGCTGCTGGGCGTGCCGCTGTTCGAGCGGCAACCGCGTGGCATGACGCCCAGTGCAGCAGGCGAGCTGCTTGCCGCGCATGCGCTGCGCGGGGCGTTGGAGGCAGAGCGCGTGGTCTCTGATATTCAGGGCCTGCAAGGGCTGCAGCGCGGGCGCGTGCGCATTGCGTGCTCCGATGGGTTTGCGATTGAGTTTGTTCCACGCGCCATCGTGGCGTTTCGCGAGCGGCATCCTGGCATTCAGTTCGACCTGCGCGCGGACGAGCCCATGCGCGTGACCGAAGCGGTCCTGCGTGGCGACGTTGACATTGGCTTGACGTACAGCCGTGCCGCCGTGCAGGGCATTTGCGTGGCATATCAACAGCGCGGCTCGGTGTTTGCCATCATGCGGCCCGATCACCCGCTGGCGAAGTTCAACAGCGTGACGCTTGCGCAGATGCACCCGTTTCCGATTGCGCTCTCGGGGCCCGACAACACGGTGCGCCAACTGTTCGACATGGGCTGCAGCCATCGCGGGCTCGTGTTCGAGCCGGTGCTCGTCAGCAATCGCTTCGATGGGCTGTTGAGTTTCGTGCTGCACGGCGGCGGCTTGGGCATCGCGGGGGAAATCACGGTGCGCGAGCGCGTACAGCGCGGTGAGCTGCATGCCGCGGAGATTCGCGAGCGCGGCATGCGTGGGCGAACAGTGGAGCTGCAGACCCTGGCGGGCCGAACGTTGCCCGAGGTGGTGCGCGTTTTTCTGGACTTCCTGCGCGAAGCGCTGCCGGAGCAGCGCCCGCACTAACCCGCACCAACCCGCACCAACCCGCGCTATCGGAACGCAGGCTCGTCAAAGCTGCGCAGCTTGCGCGAGTGCAGCGCTTCAACGCCGTTTTCGCGCAACAGGCGCACGGCCTCCATGCCGATGTCCAAGTGCTGGCTCACACGCTGGCGATAGAACAGATTGGCCATGCCGCGCAGCTTCAGCTCGCCGTGCAGCGGCTTATCCGACACGCACAGCAGGGTGCCGTAGGGCACGCGCAGGCGGAAGCCGTTGGCGGCAATGGTCGCGCTTTCCATGTCGATGGCAATGGCGCGCGACTGGTTGAAGCGGCTGTACAGCGCCTGGTACTTCAGCTCCCAGTTGCGGTCGTCGGTAGAGACCACCGTGCCGGTGCGCATGCGCGATTTCATATCGGCGCCAGACAGCCCCGTGATGCGCGCCACAGCCTCCTGCAACGCCACCTGAATCTCGGCGATGGGCGGCACGGGCACCCACGGCGGCAGGTCCTGGTCGAGCACGTGGTCGTCGCGCACATAGGCGTGCGCGAGCACGTAATCGCCCAGCTGCTGCGAACGGCGCAAGCCGCCGCAGTGGCCGATCATCATCCAGCAGTGCGGACGCAGCACGGCCAGATGGTCGGTGATGGTCTTCGCGTTGGACGGGCCCACGCCGATGTTCACCAGTGTCACGCCCAGGCGGTCTTCGCGCACCAGGTGGTAGGCGGGCATTTGCGGCAGGCCCTTGATGCGGTGCGAGTCGTCCGGCGCGGGCGTGCCGAGTTCGTGTTCGGTGTCGCCGGGCTCGACAAAGCGGATGTAGCCCTCGTCGTTGCCGTCTTCCATCAGCTTGCGGCCGAGGGCGGCAAACTCATCGACGTAGCGCTGGTAGTTGGTGAACAACACGAAGCGCTGGAAGTGTTTCGGGTGCGTGGCGGTGTAGTGGTACAGGCGCTGCAGAGCCAGGTCGACCCGCTCGCCGGTGAACATCGACAGCGGCTGCGGTTCGTCGCCGATGGGGCGGTACGTGCCGTTGGCAATGGAGTCGTCGATCTGCGCGAGGTCGGGCAGCGTAAACGCACCGCCCAGCGCGCGCGCCTGTTCGGGCGTGATATCCACGGTGGACGCTTCCACCACGAAGGGCAGCGGAATCGGCCGGTTGCTCACGCCCACCACGACGGGGCTGTTGTGATAGTGCAGCAGCCGTTCGATCTGCACGCGGTAGTAATCGCGGAAGAGGTCGGGCCGCGTGAGCGTCGTACCGTACACGCCCGGATATGCCACCGTGCCCCACGCCGGCCGCGCGTCGCTCACCAGCGTTTTCGGGTCGACGGTGATGCCGAGGTAGGGGTAGCAGGCGGAGAGGTCTTCGCTGCAATCCTCGCCACGCGCAAAGGCGTGGAAACGATCGCGGATCGCTTGCGCGGAGCGCTCGTAGATGGCGGTGATGCGCTCGACGGCGGTGTTGGCGTCGGTGCAGATCGCCAGGTCGTGCGCAGGATAGAGATGGGCTGTGGCGCGGGTATCGGTCATGTGTTCGATGATACCGACGTTTTGTGAAGCCAAGATAGCGGTGTCGCTCAAGTCACGGCATCTGAAACGGGACGTTCGCGCCAGGGCAAAAACGTTGCCCGGCCGGCCTGTGGCAGGGGGCGTCCGGAGGGCTTGACGGCCCCCATTTTTGCGACGCTCCAATCCCCCTCTGCATCGCGGGAAAGCGCAGCACGGCCTCCGCGCCCAATACCCAAAAAACACGGTGCGCATGACACCTCCGAGCTTTTCGGCAGTCAGCGCGAAGGTGATTTCTACGCCGCGCAAACGAATTCCTCGGCAGCTCGATATGCACCTCTCAGCACGCACAGGCCGCGCCATGCGCCGCAAAGCCGCACGGGCCTTCAGTTTTTACATTTCCTGCCGATGGGAGGGGAAGGTGATCGGGTGCGCACCACGCAGTCAATCACACGGCAACAGTGGCCGATACACTGCAAGAACAACGGACGAACGGGGAATACACGTGGACCAACAGGCTGGCGTCGTCATTCGCCGGCATCGCCATGCGCGCTGGACGTGCCGATCATGCTGATCGCTGCACTGGCTTGCGCTGCACTCGTTTCGATCGCGCTGATTGGCCTCTCATGGCCCCGCCGCGATGACACGGAGGTCTCCGCCTTCATGCTGTTGGCGCTCGGTACCGCGCTCTGGAGCGGCGCGCGCCTCATGGAAGTCGTCAGCTTCGACATGCCCGTGCGCGTGGGCTGGGCCAAGGTCGCCTATCTCGGGATCATGATGGTGCCGGCCGCATGGCTGCGCATGGTCGTGGGCCTCATACGGCCAGAACTCAATGCATTGCTGATGGTGCGCGTTGGCTGGGTGCTGGCGCTGCTGGTGGCCGCTGGCTTCATCGGGCTGGTCGCCACCAATGAGTTGCACCATCTGGTATGGCTCGATGCACGTTTCGTCGTCATCGACGGCATACGGGGCGCAGTGTTCGAGCACGGGCGCATGTTCTGGGTGGCCACCGCCTACAACTACGTGCTGCTGGCCATCAGCCTTGTGCTGTTGGTGTTGCCCATCGACGAAGTCACCTCCGGGCTCTATGTGTCGTCGCGCACGCAGGTACGGCTGGCGCTTGTCATCGGGCAACTGCTGCCGCTGGTGACGCATCTTGCCTATCTGCAGCATTGGACGACGGCGCTCGGCGGCGATCTCACACCCGCCACGTTTGCCGTCAGCACAGCATTGCTCGGCTGGATCGTCTTGCGGCCGCGCTTGCGCGATACGGCCGCTTATGCTCGCGGCAAGATCATCGAATCCATGCGTGATGGTTGCATCGTGCTCGCCCGCGATGGCTCCATCGCCAGCATCAACGCCGCCGCGCGCCACCTGTTGCCGACTGCCAAGGTGCATGCAATGCCGCCCGCCGTGCTGAACGTGGCCGGCATCCTGCGCGAGTTTGAGCGTACGCGCCTGCCCAACCGCCATCAGGTCTGGCTGCCCGACACGGGCCGCACGCTGGAAGTCACCCTCGAAGGCTTGAGCGACGCGCGCGGCCGGCATGCCGGCGTTTTCCTGCTGCTGCGCGACGTGACGGTCGAGCAGTTGCAGCGTGCCGGCATGGCCAGCGCCCAGGATGCGCTGCGCGGCGAGCTGCAGCGAACGCGGGCCTTGCTCAGCGTGCTGGAGAACGACGTCAACCGCGACGCACTCACGCAGCTGTTCAATCGCCGCTTTTTTGAAACGCAGGCCCCGCGATTGTTCGACCACGCCCGCCGCGACAATCGTCCAGTCACGCTGGCGCTGTTCGACATCGATTGCTTCAAGCAATACAACGACACCTACGGCCACCTGCGCGGCGACGATTGCCTGCGCATGGTGGCCGACACGCTGGGCACGGCGTGCCGCCACCCCGATGACTTCATTGCGCGCGTGGGCGGCGAAGAATTCGTCGCCATGCTGTTTGACCTGGATCGCGATGAGGCCCGGCTGGCCGTGGCGCGTGCCGTGGCCATGGTGGCCGAACGGGCCGAACCGCACGCGGCGTCCGTTGCCGTGCCGTACGTCACGCTGTCAGCGGGCGCCGTCACCCTCACGCCCGCCGACGAACCCCTGGACGTACTGTTGGAATGGGCCGATGCGGCGCTCTACGATGCCAAGCGCAGCGGGCGCAATACGTTCCGCTTTCATCAGAGCCCGCCGGGGCTGCGGAGTGTTGCAGGCGGGGAGTAGGCCGCCCGTTCGTAGGGCTACGCTATTGCCTTGTTACGCAACGGCAAGTGCATCGGAAGAATGGACACATGCGCGGGACCACCGCGCATGCGCGGCTGCCGCCAGCAGCCAATTCCATTCTTGGAGTATGCGATGCCGACAGGCCAATCCATTGCCACAGTCGTCAACCACTATCTGCGCAATGCCGAGCTGCCCGAAGCCATTTCCGCGCAGCAGACGTTCCAGCACGCCTTCGATGTCTATCTGAAGGATTCCAACGCCTACGCCAACACGTATTTCGCCCGGTATTTCGAGTGGCAGGGCGTGGTGCGCGAGCGGTGGTTTCACGAATGCATCGACGCAGACCTGCTCATGAGCGGTCGCGTGATCTTCGTGACCAAGCTGGCGCATCAGGAATTCGTTGAAGAGACATTCCCGTTTCAGCGCGTGGAATGCCACCTGAATACATTCCGGGTACAGCCATGCTCGTTCTACATGGTGTTCCGGTTTGTTTCGGGCGGGCGGCTGGTGTCGCTGGGGTATCAGCAGGTGGTGTGCGCCAACGCCGAGCGCGTGATTCAGCGTCTGCCGGAACACGTGCGCCTGCGTGTGAAGGCGTACGAGCTGGACACGCTGCCGGAGTTGGCGCACGTGTCCTGACGTTTTGAAGACGTGAACGTCAGATAGAAGGAGGTTGGGGAAACCGCATGGAGAACAGCGTGTATTCCCCAACTACGGATTCGCACTGGATGCGCCCGCCAAATGCCTGCATGACGCGGCGGCAGAACGTCAGCCCCACGCCCGAGCCCTTGCCGACATGCTTGGTGGAGAAAAACGGGTCGAACATCCGGCGCTGCACGCTGGGCGGAATGCCGGTGGCGCTGTCGCGCACCACGAGCACATAGCTGTCTCCATCCTGGCGGGCGGAGATTTCGATGTGCCCCTTGCGCGCGATCTGGATGGCGTGCAGCGCATTCTTCAGCAGATTGAACAACACGTAGACGAGCAGCGTATCGGAGCCCACGAAGCGCCAGTCGGCGTTGAACGGCTGCACGTGCACGCGTTCGCGCTCACCGGCCTGGAACGGATACTGCGCCACGGCCGTCTCTACGCATTCGTGCAGTGAATGGGCTGCGAAGGTGCGTCTGTCCAGGCGCTCCAGCGTGACGGAGGCCAAGGCCATCTCGATCACGCTGTGTGCGGACGCGACTTCCGACGTGATGGCTCCCGCCAGTTTGGACAGGCGATCCAGCATGGCCGGATGCTGCGGCGGTTGGCACAGGCCGTTGTCGATGGCGAGCTGATAGCCTCGATAGACGTCTGGCCAGGCGCGGGCGATTTCGGCTGCCTGCAAGCGGATGGTGGTCAGCGGCGTGCGCACTTCGTGTGCAACGGTGGCTGCCAGTGCGTAGGGGCGCATCAAGTCAAACTTGACCACGCCCACGGCGATGATGCCAAGCGCAATGGCCAGGGGCAGCACGCCAGGCGGGTAGAACGCCATGCCGTAGTTGACGGCGTAGTCAGCCGCCGCCAACGAAATCAGCCCCACGCCGAACAGGCAGGTCAGCAACCGTTTTCGCTTCTCTGCCGTGGCATGCCGCTGCTCGCGGTAGAGCACCCACATGCCTCGCGTGACCAGCGCGGCAGTCTGGGCGATATGCACGGCTTCCAGCATGCCCGCCTTCGGATAGAACCCGAAGTGGAACTGATACACGCCGTCGATGACGAGATTGGTGGTCAGCAGCAATGCAATCAGCACGGCGTCCAACGTATAGGCAGCCATGAGCCAGCGCCGCTCACCCGGAGCCTCGGCCACCTCCACGGCAAAGTGGTAGAGCATGGTCGGCATGATGAGGATGGCGAGCCAACCGAGTTTGGCGAGCACCTGGGCGGTGCCAACGTCTTGGGTCTGGAACAGAAACGCCCAGATGCCTTGCCATAGGCACGTGAGCGTTGTCATGCCGAGAAACGCCAGGCTCGCGCGCGTGCGGCCGCGCGTGGTCACGACGTAGACGCCGTAGAACAGGAAGAGCGACGAGACGAAGGCGGGGAACAGGGCGTACATGGAAATCGGAAGTCGGCGCAGTGGCCGCGCGCCAAGGCCGACCGGAGTCGGCGGTAACCCGGAAGGCTACCGGCAACGCCGCGTTCGTACACGTGTTCCGATATCACATTTTTTTTATTCTGGATTAAGCGAAACCGCGAAAATGGCGCCGCATCACGCCACCCCTCCAACGGGTGTGACAAAAAGGATGAGAGGGATGAAGGCGCCCAAGCCGCTCACATGGCTCAGGTGGCCTCGATCAGCATCGCGTCGATGGCAAATGAATGGTCGGGCGCCACGGCAAAGTACGTGCGCGCTTCATCGGCCGCGCGGTCGAACAGGTCGCGGATGGCATCTGCGCGCACCTGCGGGGTGCGGATGCGGGCGATCCAGCTGTCGAAGGCCATCGTCAGCTTCCACGTGAGAGGGGTGCCGGGCTGGAAACCGGCCTCGGCCAGCATGGCTTGCCATTCGGACACGCGGTAGTCACGCACGTGCGACGCGTCGCGCAGCACCTCGGCGGTTTGCAGCAGCGTGTCGAGCAGCGGTGCTTCCGGCGCGAAGATATCCACGATGACGAGCTTGCCACCGGGTTTGAGCACACGGCGCGCTTCAGCCAAGCCCTTGCGCACGTCGTACCAGTGGTGGGCAGAAAATCGCGTGGCAACGATGTCGAACGCGGCGTCGTCAAAGGGCAGGCTCTCCGCGCGGCCGGCTTGCGTGTGCAATTGCGCAAGCCCACGGCGCGCGGCTTCGGCGGCCACCACGCTCAGCATGTCTTCCGACAGGTCGTACGCCACCATGGCGGCCACGTGCGGCGCCATGGCAAAGCTCACATGCCCGCCGCCGCAGCCGAGATCAAGCACCTTGGCGTGCGGCACCGATTGCGCCAGCGTGGCCAGCGCATCCAGATCGGCGCCCTGCGCGTGCACTGCACTGGTCAGGTAGGCCTGGGCGACCTGGCCGAATTGCTGGTCGACGAGTCGATGCTGCTGCATGGCTGCTCCTTACGGCGTGTGGGGATGAGGAGCGGCCAGTGTAGGAGCGCGGCCCGCGCGGCGAAATTCGTGATTCGCGAAATGGGGTATCGCGCGGGGGCGCTGCAGCAGTTGTGCGTTCAGACGAAGCGGAACAACTGCGCGGGCGTGTCGACCAGCACCTGCTTGCGATCCGCTGCGTTGGGCAGCAGCACGCCGGCGAAGGCCCACATCTTGTCGTAGTTGATTTGCGATTCGAACTGCGTGTGCGGCCAGTCGCTGCCCCAGACGAGGCGGTCCAGGCCGAGGGCATCTTTCAGGCGCGGCATGGCGGCCTGTGCGATGGCTTCGCCGCGTCCGTTCGCGCCGTTCCGGTATGCGCCGGAAATCTTTACCCACACGCGACGCGAGCGGCCGGCGGCGAGCAATGCGGCAAAGCCCGGGTCGTCCACGCCGAGTGCAGGATCGGGGCGGCCGAAATGGTCGACCACCACGTTCACCTGCGCTTCCAGCAGCGGCTGCAGCAGCGTGGGAAGGCGGCGTGCCTCGACATGCAATTCCACATGCCAGCCGAGCGCATGCAGGCGCGCCAGTGCGGCTTGCCACACGGGCGATTTCAATTGCGGGTCTGCCGCACCGATCAGGTTCAGACGGATGCCGACGATGCCCTCGGCGTTCATCTGCGTGAGCAAGGTCTCGGGCGCAGCCGGGTCGATCACGGCCACACCGCGCAGGCGCTGGGGCGCTTGCTTGAGCGCGGCCAGCAGGTAGCTGTTGTCGACCCCGAGGAAGCTCGGCTGGATCAGCACCCCGTGCGACACGCCATGCGCGTCGAGCTGCGCAAGGTAGGCCGACAGCGGTGCGTCATACGTGGGCGCATAGCGGCGGGCATTGGCCAGCGGCAGGCCGCGTTCGAACACATGCGCATGCGTGTCGATGGCGGTGATGCGCGCGGGGCCCCCGCGCGAGACGTCGCTGCTACCGGTGGCGGCGCAGCCGGCAAGGGCGGTGGAACCTAGCATGGCAAGCAACCCTGTGTTGAAGGCGCGGCGGGTGGGCATGGGGTCTCCTGGCGGCGACGGATCAAGTGCGTCGTCATGGTGTTGTGTTGGGGGTTCAGACAGTGACGGCAGCGAGGTCGCGGCCCTTCGTCTCGGGCAGCATCAGCACCGCCACCGCGACGATCGAATACGCGATGGCTGCGTCAATGCCGATGGCTGTGCCCAGCGACATCGACGCGCTCATCTTGCCCACCAGCACCGGGAAGGCGGCAGACACCACGCGGCCGAAGTTGTAGCAAAAGCCCACGCCCGTGCCGCGCACGCCCTGTGGATACAGCTCGTTGAACAGCGCGCCCATGCTGGCCGGAATGCCCGCCGCAAAGAAGCCCAGCGGAAAGCCCAGCACCAGCATCGCGCCATCCGACAGCGGCACCAGCAGATACACCAGCACCGTCACCACGCAGCAGCACGAGAACAGCAGAATGTTTCCGCGACGGCCAAGCACGTCCAACAGCCACGCGCTGGCCACGCAGCCGCACCAGAAGGCGAAGATGATCACCGCCAGGTAGCCGCCTGTGCCGAGCACCGACAGGTGGCGCTCCGTCTTGAGATACGTCGGCAGCCACGTCATCAGCGCGTAGTAGCCGCCGTGCGCGCCCACCCCCAGCAGCCCGCCGATCAGCGTCATGCGCAGCACCTGCGGGCGGAAGATATCGAGCAGGGGGAAGCGCGAGATCGGCATCGCATTGGCGTTCGCATCCGGCTTGGCGGCCGGTACGGGTTCCTGCACGCCACGGCGGATGTAGATGATCAGGAGCGCCGGCAGCAACCCCGCAGCAAACATCACGCGCCAGGCGAGGTCCGGCTCGATAAAGGAATACGTGAGCGCATACAGCAACACCGCCGCGCCCCAGCCCACCGCCCAGGCGCTTTGCACGGTGCCCATGGCCTTGCCGCGGTGGCTGGCGCGGATGCTCTCGGCCATCAGCACGGCGCCCGCCGCCCATTCACCGCCAAAGCCGAAGCCTTGAATGGCCTTGAGCACCAGGAACTGCTCGAAGTTCTGCGCGAAGGCCGAGGCGAACGTGGCCAGCGAAAACCACAGCACCGTGAACTGCAGGGTGCGCACACGGCCGAAGCGGTCGGTCAGCGCGCCGGCAATCCAGCCGCCCAGGGCCGACGCCACCAGCGTGACGCCCGACACAAGCCCGGCCTCGGTTTTGCCGATGTGCCAGGCCGCGATGATGGTCGGGATGACGAGGCTGAACATCTGCACGTCCAGCGCGTCGAGTGCCCAGCCGCCAAAGCAGGCCCAGAACGTGCGCTTTTCCCCTTTCGAAATCTCTTTGAACCAGCCGAACATGCGGTCTCCTCCGGGTGACGTGAGCGACGTGTTCATCACGATTGCTCTAGTCATCTATATGAATAGAGGAATTCTAGGGCGAGCAAGGGAGTGGCGCAGTCGGTGTTAACCCGTGCGAATGCGTGACGGGGTGATCAGGTGTGCAGCAGGGCGACTGGCAGATGCGCCAGCACTTGGCCCAACGCCAGGCGGGGGCTGTGCAGCGTCTGGCCGTCAAAAGCGCTCTGCAGCGGAGCGTGCGACAGCGCGGACGGCAGACAGACCGTGGTGTCCCGCCATGCACCCTCCGCAAACGTTGGTGTGGCGGCATGGAGCAGGGCCGAGGCATGCAGCGGCACGATCGTGACGACCGCCTGGGCGCCATGCACACGCGCAAACGCTAGCACGTGCTGTGCGCCGCTACCGGTCACGGCCAGCGGTTGGTAGTCACCGGATTCAAACACGGCTGGCAGCGCGGCACGCAGGGCCAGTGCACGCGCCAGTACGGCTTGCTTGATGCGCCCGTCGGTCCAATGCGCGAGCAGCGACGCGAGGCTGTGCCCAGCATGCATGTGCAATGCCCGCAATGCGCGATGCCGCGCGGCATAGTCGACGGGCCGGCGGTTGTCGGGATCAACGAGGCTGGTGTCCCAGAAGTCGGCGCCCTGGTAGAGGTCGGGCACGCCGGGCAGCGTGGTGCGCAGCAAGGTCTGGGCGAGGCCGTTGATGGCGGCGGCCGGCGCCACGCTTTGCACGAAGGCGGAGAGCGAGGGCAGGAAGGTCGAGGCCGCCTCGCCCGTCAGTAGCGTAAAGACGAAATCGCGGCTGGCCGCTTCGTAGTCCGCATCGG
The DNA here is from genome assembly GCF_000607165.1 of Ralstonia pickettii. GTDB lineage: Bacteria > Pseudomonadota > Gammaproteobacteria > Burkholderiales > Burkholderiaceae > Ralstonia > Ralstonia holmesii. Next base: position 411,260 of record NZ_JFZG01000024.1, read on the forward strand.
GTGCGAACCAGTCAGTGCGCAGCTTGGCTTCGCGCTGCGCTTTTTCCTGCCACTGCGCGACGCGCTCGGCCAGCTCGCGCACGGCATCGGCGTCATGCCAGTCCAGATCCGCCGGCCAGATGCCCACCAGCGTTTGATACAGCATCCACTGCGCAGCGGGCGAAGGGGCAGGCCCTGTAGGCAGTGGGCGCACCCAAGCAGCGTGTTCTGTGCGCCATTGGTGTGCGGCGGCCAACCATTGCGTGGGCCGCTCCGACAGCACGGCCAACCGCGCACGCACGTCTTCGCCGCGCTTGTGATCGTGCGTGGCGGTGGTGAGCATCGCGTGCGGCCAGGTGTGGGCGCGCGCTTGCATGGCGTGATGGAACGCGTTGGCGCTCATGGAAAACGCACCCGGATCCGCGCCGACCTCGTTGCGCGACAGCAGCCGGCCGTAGCGATAACACGCGGTGTCTTCCACCGCCTTGGCCGCCACTGGCGATGACAATTGTTGGCACCGGCGCAACGCCAGTTGGCCCAGCTTGTCTTGCCCTGCCGGTTGCCCGCCCAGCCATGCATCAAGCCAGCCGAGCACAGGCTGGTCGACGCGCCGCAGGCAGGTCGCCGCGCCGGACATGGCGGTTTGCAAGATCGCCGAATCCTGCGCATCGCGTTGTTGCGCATTCGCATAGGTTCGATACACCGGGAAGTGGACGATCACCTCGGCCAGCGCGCGGCGGATGGCGTGCCACGTCACGTCGTGGCTGTTGCGGTTCTGCTGTGCCACCGCGTGCAGCGCCGACGTGGCTGCATCGAGTTCTGCAGAAAAGTGCGCATGCAGGACCTGACGACGTGCGGGTACAGCCGTGGCTGAGAACGGCGCTTCAGCCGCCGGTGCACCAATCCACTCAAGCCAGCCCTGGGTGAGCGCGGTCTCGCCGTGCGCATCGTGCAACAGCGCGCCTACCTGGTTCATGAAATCGTAGCCGCTGGTGCCGTCGACGCCCCAGTCGGTGCGCATGGGTTCATCGCTGGCGAGGATCTTTTCGACGACGATCCAGGGGCGACTCGTGAGCCTGTCGGCGGGGCGTGCGGCGTGTTCGGCTTGCAGGCGGCGGCGTAGCTGGCGGCAGTAGGCGGCCGGGTCGGCCAGGCCATCAACGTGGTCGATGCGCACACCGTCAATCCAACCCAGGCGATAGAGCCGGAACAGCAGCGCATGCGTGGCTTCAAACACCTCGGCACGCTCCATGCGCAGGCCAGCCAGCGAGCCGATATCGAAGAAGCGGCGCCAGTTGATCTCATCGTTGGCGGTGCGCCAGTGGGCAAGGCGCCAATGCTGCCGTGCCATCAACGCGTCAAGCTGATCGGGTTGCGCGTTGAGCAAGCGCACAGCCTCGGCGATGTGTGCGGCACCGGCTTCCGTGGTGGCGAGGTTGCGCAGCGCGTCGCGTGCTTCGTCGGTGCGTTCGCGGCGCGTGCGCAGCGAGCGGATCGTGCCGAGCGCGACAAAACGGTCGGCCACCGCGTGGATGGCGGTGTCTGTGTTGCCCGTGCGGAGCAGCGCGGCATAGTCGGCCAGCGCGATCGGGAAACGGTGGTCGTAATACGCGATCGCCAGCCGCGCGGCCGTGTCGTCGTAGGTCAGCTGCAGTCGGCTGTCGGCGAGTGCGTCAGCGTAGTTTTCGCCCAGGAAGGGCGCGAGCACCTTGTTGCGCAGCGCCGGGTTGGGCGGCTGCCAGTCGATATCGAAAAAGTTGGCGTAGGCGCTGTCTGGACCGGATTCGAGCACATCCAGCCACCACCCGTTGTGTGCGCCGCCCACGCCCATGTGGTTCGGCACGATATCGACGATGAGCCCCATGCCGCGCGCATGCAGCGCATCCACCAACTGTTCGAGCGCGCGTTCGCCGCCCAGCTCGGGGTTCACGTGTGTGGGGTCGACCACGTCATAGCCATGCGTCGAGCCCGGTTGCGCCGTGGTGATGGGCGATGTGTACAGATGCGAGATGCCGAGCGCGGCAAAGTCATCCACCAACGCGCGCGCATGGTCGAACGTAAAGTCGCGGTGCAATTGCAGCCGCACCGTAGCGCGCGGCACACGCTGGAGGGCGACAGGCGGGAGGTGTGTGGTCGGTTCGCTCATGGCGTGTTGATGCGCGCGTTGGCCAGCGCGGACAGGCGCGCCTGCACCGTGGGCGCGTCGAGCAGCGTGTCGGACGGCCCGGGCAGGCGACGCCGCCAGTTCGGGTGGGTGTCGATCGTGCTTGGCAGGTTCGGCTGCTCGACAAGGCCCAGCAGGTCTTCCAGCGGCACCAGTGCAAGCGGCGTATTGGCAGCGCCGGTGAACGCGGTGGCCGCCGTGGCAAAGTCCTGCGCGCTGGCTTGCAGGATGACTTCGGCTTGCGCCGCGGTGGCCACGCGCGCCTGTTCCACCGCAGCCAGCAGGGGCGCTACGCCGATCATCGGCACACCGCCATCGGCCAGCACCAGGCGGTTATGTTCTGCAAAGGCCGCCACCAGCGCGGCGCGATCGTCCATGCGGCGTGCGTGCGCTTCGCCCTCGGTCATGCCGGCGGGCAGCAGGCCGAGCTGGGCTTGCCAGCGCAGATCGTTGCCGATCCACCAGCCGACGAGCGTGGGCAGATCGTGCGTGCTCGTCATCGCCACCGACGCCGGCGCCCATGTGCGCGGCGCCTTGAAGGGGGCTTCGTCGCGCGTGTACTCGCGCTCGAACCAGAGGATGCGCATGCCGAGCAGGCCCTCGTCGGCAAGCCTGTCGCGCAGGCCCGGTGGCACGGTGCCAAGGTCTTCGCCAATGACGATGCAGCGGTTGCGCCACGATTCCAGCGCCACCAGCCGCAGCAGATCCTGCATCGGGTAGCGCAGGTACACGCCGTCGAGCGGCGGGGCGCCATCGGGAATCACCCACAGCCGCATCAGCCCGAGCACGTGGTCGATGCGCACGCCGCCGGGCACGGCCATCACCGCGCGCAGCATCTCGATAAAGGCCGAAAAGCCCTGCGTGCGCATGGCGCGCGGGCTGAAGGTGGTCAGGCCCCAGCCTTGGCCCTGCGCGTTGAACACGTCGGGCGGCGCCCCCACCGTCACGCCGATCAGCAAGTCGCGCTGCCGCGCCCACGCGTGGCTGCCCGCGCTGTCGGTGCCCACAGCCAGATCGGCGATGAGGCCGATGGCCATGCCGGCGTTTTCCGCAGTGCGCTGCGCGAGGGCCCACTGGCGTGTCGCAGCCCATTGCAGGAAGAGGTGGAAATTCACCGCATCTTCATGCTCGCGTGCGAAGGCCTGCACGCCCAGATAGCTCGGATGTTGATACTGCTCGGGCCACTGCTTCCAATGCGCGGGTCCAAGGTGCGCATTCAGTGCCTCAAAGTGCGCGTGATCGCGCAGGCTCGTGCCGCCATCAATACAGTACGCGCGAAAATCATCCAGCAGCATCTGGGCGACAGTGTCCCCAAGCGGCGCCTGCAGTAAGCGGCGATGCAGCGCGCGCAGTACCGTCATGCGGGCGTTGCCGCTGGCGGGCCAGTCGATGAGTTGCGCGGCTTCCAGGCGGGCATAGTCAGCCACGAGGTTGCAGTCGACCACGGCTTGCCGCACGGCTTCGTCCCCAAAGAGCGCGGCGGGGTCGATCATCCACGCGTTCAGGAACAGGCGGCTCGATGGCGAGTACGGCGAATAGCGGCGCGCGTCGGCCGTGAACATGGCATGCACGGGGCTCAGCGCCAATGCATCCGCACCGCGCTGCGCAAGGTGCCGCGCCAGCGTGCCCGCAGCGGTGTAGTCGCCCAGGCCGGCGCTGCTGGCGGCGCGTTCGGCATCGCATCGCAAGCCGTAGAGCTGCGCGGATGCTCCCCACAGGCGGGTGTCGGTGGGACGATCGTGCTGTCGCAGGGCATCGGCCACGCCATAGCAACGCGCTGGGGCAATGGCGAGCGTGGCTTCGATCACGGTGCCAGGCCCGGCGTCGATGGTCAGGCGGTGGTAGCCCACGGCCTGCACCGGCGCCAGGCGCAGCGTTGCGTGGTGCTCGCTTGCGCTGACGCTGATCTTGCCCTCGGTGCTGCCGTCGGACTCAAAGTCGACGCGATAGGTTTGTCCGCCCAGCAACGCAGCTTGGGGCGCCGAGGTCTGCAGCACGATCGGCTGCCCGACCACGCCGGTCACAAGCGGCGGTATGGCGACCGCTTCGGCTTCTGCGCGCAGGCGCGCCTGGCTTTCCGACACCTGGGCGGGCGAGCCGGCCGGCAGGCTCAGTGTGAAGAGCACGGCGCGCAGCACTTCGTCGGCCACGCGCATGGGGCGGCTGGCGGCGTCTTCCCAGTCGACCAGTAGACCGGCATCGGTGGCCAGTTGCTGGAGCGGCGTGCGCTGCGTGCCTGAGGAGTGGTTCGTGCGGTCCATGGTGCGTTGTGGTTGTCAGCCGTCAGGTAGGCGACGGCGTGTGCAGCAATGCCACGCACGCGCGCTCCGGCAGGCGGTGCGCGATGAGCGCTGCGGCCGCACCTTCACGCGATTCGTGCAGCAGATCGGCAGGGCTGCCTGCCAGGACCGTGGGCACCGCCACGGGTTGATCGGCCAGATTGAGCATCAGCGTAAGGACGCTGCCATCGCCCATGCGCCAGCGGGCAATGGCGCCGGCGTGGCCCAGCGCCACCGCGTCGAGTGCGCGCGCATTGGGCAGCCGCGGGATGATTTGCGCGTGACGCAGCGCCAGCAGGCGGTGCATGCGGTTCAGCGTGTTGAGTGGCCCGGGTTGGGTCAGGTTCGCCTCGCCGGGACAGGAGGCGAGGTAGGTGCGCTCGTCGTTCGGGTCGGGGATGCGCTCGCGCTGGTGCGGATCGGCAAACGCCTCGAACTTCGCAAACTCCCGACGCCGGCCTTCCCGCACGGCTTCGGCCAGCATGCCGTGGTGGCTGGTGAAGTACTGGAACGGGCACGTGCTGCCCCATTCTTCACCCATGAAGAGCATCGGAATCTGCGGGCTCAGCAGCAACAGCACTTGCGCGGCGTGCAACGCATCGGGGTGCGCAAGCTGCGTCAGCCGTTCGCCAAAAGCGCGGTTGCCGATCTGATCGTGGTTCTGCAGGAACAGCACGAACGCGCTGGGCGGCAGGTGCGCGCTGGGCTCACCGCGCGGTGCGTTTTCGTGGATGGGTGACGGCTCGCCCTGGTAGCAGAAACCGTCCTGCAGTACGCGCGCGAGGCGCTCTGCTGGCGCATCGGCGTAGGCCGCGTAATAGGCTTCGCGCTCGCCGGTCAGCAGCACGTGCAGCACGTTGTGGCCGTCGTCGTTCCACTGCGCTTCGAAGTCGCCATGGGTGTTGCCATCGCGCAGCAGCGATGCGGCGTTGTGCTCGTTCTCCAGCACGAGGTGCACATGCCTGCCGGGTTCGACCGACAACTGCACGCGAGCGGCGAGTTCGCCCAGCCAGTCGCGCTCGGTGATGGCATGCACGGCGTCGAGTCGCAAGCCGTCAAAGCGGTATTCCAGCAGCCACATCAACGCGTTCTGGATGAAGAACTCGCGCACCTGCGGCATGCGGAAATCGATCGCTGCGCCCCAGGGCGTATGCACATCGTCGCGGAAGAAGCGGCGCGCGTAGTGGTGCAGGTAATTGCCGTCGGGCCCGAAGTGGTTGTAGACGACATCGAGAAACACCATCATGCCCAGCCCGTGGGCAGTGTCGATCAACGCCTTGAGATCGTCCGGCGTGCCATAGCTGGCGTCGGGCGCGAAGGGCAATACGCCGTCGTAGCCCCAGTTGCGCGCGCCCGGAAATTCCGCCACCGGCATCAACTCGACGGCCGTGATGCCCAGCCGTGCCAGTTCGGGCAGCCGCCCGCGCACACCCTTGAAGCCGCCCAGCGTGCCGACGTGCAGTTCGTACAACACCGTCTCGTGCCAGGGCCGGCCCTGCCAGTTGGCGTGCTGCCAGCGGTAGCGCTGCGGATCGACGACGAGGCTTGGGCCGGGGATGTCCTGCCACTGTGCGCGTGCGGCTGGGTCGGGTACGGACAGCGTCACGCCGTCCCGATTGGTGATGCGATACCGATAGCACGTGCCGGCGCCCACGGGTGCCACCGCTGCATACCAACCGTCGGGTTCGGCGTCCATGCGGATGGCTTCGTCGCCGCGCGCCTCGTCTAGGTCGACCCAGGCGGCGGTCGCGTCAGGTGCCCACAGGCGGAAGCGGGTGTTGCCGTCAGCCAGGACGGTGGCGCCAAACGGCATGTCGTGCGCAAACCGGGGGGCGGGTGCGGTCATCGCGTGGCGTCTCCATTGTCGTCGTTGGCTGCGGGGCCGGCGGTTTGGGCAGTGCGCTCCTCGTCGGGGATGGGCTGTACGGGTGTTTCGTGTGGCGGGGCGTTGTGCGTTTCGGGAACGTGCCCGAGGGTTTCGCCACTGACGTCTGCATCGGGCTGCCCGGCAATTTGGGTGATCGTGGCGAGCTGCGTGGCGAGCAACAGCACGACGCTGCGCCCCGCCACTTTCAGCGTGCCGCTGCCGTGGGGGCGGGTGTCCTGCTCTGGTGCTGCGCTATCGATGGCGATTTGCCAATCCATGGCCGGCTCGGGCAGCGTGAAGGTCAGGTCCGTGGCGGCGCCGTTGATGAGCAGCAGTGCCACATGCGGACGCGCTTCGCCGTCGATGGTCTCGACACATGCGCGGCGCAGCGCCAACGCACGTGCCTCGCTGTCGTTCCACGCGTCGGGCGAGAGCACCTGACCGCGCTCATCAAACCAGGCGATGTCCGGTACGCCGGGCAGGATCTCGGTGTTGCCGTGCACGTAATGCGGCCAGCGCAGCGCGGGGCTTTCCTTGCGCAACGCGATCAGCCGTGCCGTATAGCGCGCGAGCGCCTGCCCCGGGTCTTTCTCCAGCAACGACCAATCGAGCCAGGACAGCGCGTTGTCTTGGCAGTAGGCATTGTTGTTGCCGTCTTGCGTGCGGCCGAACTCGTCGCCCGCCAGCAGCATCGGCGTGCCGTTGGAGAAGAACACCGTGGCCAGCAGCGCGCGTGTCACGCGTTCACGCAGGGCTTGGATGGCGGTGTCGTCCGTCGGGCCTTCCGTGCCCCAGTTGGCGCTGCAGTTGTCGTTGTGGCCGTCGCGGTTGTCTTCGCCGTTGGCCTCGTTGTGCTTGTCGGCGTAGCTCACGAGGTCGTGCAGCGTGAAGCCGTCGTGCGAGGCCACGTAGTTGACCGACGCCCAGGGCCGGCGGTGGCGGCGGTCGAAGAGGTCGCCACTGCCGGTCAGGCGCGCGGCAAGGTCTGGGCGCTGTCCGGAATCGCCACGCCAGAAGCGGCGGATGCCATCGCGAAATCGGTCGTTCCATTCGGCAAAGCCGGGCGGATGGTTGCCGACCTGATACCCATCGGGGCCCACGTCCCAGGGCTCTGCGATGAGCTTGACGGTGGAGAGCACCGGGTCCTGGCGTATGGCATCGAAGAAGCCGGAGCCCGGATCGAAGCCGTTGCCCTCGCGCCCGAGCGTGACGCCCAGGTCAAAACGGAAGCCATCCACATGGAAGGCGTTGACCCAGTAGCGCAGCGAATCCATCACCATCTGCAGCACGCGCGGGTGCGACAGGTTGAGCGTGTTACCGCAGCCAGTGTCGTTGATGTAGTAGCGCTCCTGGCCCGGCACGAGACGGTAGTAGCTCGCGTTGTCCAGCCCGCGGAACGATAGCGTCGGCCCCAGTTCGCTGCCTTCACACGTGTGGTTGTAGACCACATCGAGCAGCACCTCGATGCCCGCCGCATGCAGCCGCCGGATCGCCACCTTCAGCTCATGCAGCGATGGCGCCGACAGGTACGACGGCTCCGGCGCAAAGAAGCACAGTGTGTTGTAGCCCCAGTAGTTGCGCAGGCCGCGCTCTACCAGGAACTGGTCCTGTAGGAAGGCGTGAATGGGCAGCAGCTCGATGGCGGTGATGCCCAGCCGCTGCAGGCGCTCGATGAAGACGCTGTCGCCCAGCGCGCTGAAGGTGCCGCGCTCAGGCGGCAGCAAGTCTTCGCGCAGCATCGACATCCCACGCACATGTCCTTCATAGATGACCGTGCGCGACCACGGCGTGTTGGGGCGTATGTCGTTGCCCCAGTTGAACGACTCGTCGGTGACAACGGCCTTGGGCATGGCGGGGGCGCTGTCGCGGCGGTCGAATGAGAGGTCGCCACGATTGGAGTTCAGCCGATAGCCGAACAGCGCATCGGACCAGCGCAGCGCGCCTGCCAGCCGGCGGGCGTAGGGGTCGAGCAGCAGCTTGTGGGGGTTGAAGCGATGGCCATGCTGCGGCTCCCACGGGCCGTAGGCGCGGTAGCCGTAGACGAGGCCGGCTTCCACGCCGGGCAGGTAGCCATGCCAGACCTCATCGGTGCATTCGGGCAGTGCGAAGCGGGTCAGTTCCTTGCGGCCGGCCGGATCGAAGATGCAGAGTTCGATCTTGCTGGCGTTGGCGGAGAAGACAGCGAAGTTGATGCCCAGGCCGTCCCATTGGGCGCCTAGGGGGAAGGGTTTGCCGGGGGCAAGGGTTTTGGGGAAGCGGAGCATCAGTTCGTTGGTTTCAGAGTTGTCTTTGCGTTGGTGGTTTGCCTCCCTTTCGCCCCCTGCCGGGGCCGACTCACTTTTCTTTGTCTTGCCAAAGAAAAGTAAGCAAAAGAAAGGCGCGCCCGAGATGGCGAAAGACTCCTTGGATTTGTGTCGCGGGGAGGGAAGGGAGGCAAACTCGCTGCGCTCAGACAGGCCTCCCTTCTTGATCCTCCCCGCAACAAAAATCCAAGGCGCCATCAAGGGCAGAAAAAGCAAACCATCGAGTGCAGGCGCAATACGTTCTCTCTCCATCAGTTCGCCGAGCAGCGCCCCGGCTTTGTCGCTTACCTTAGTGCTCCGCCGCGTTGGCCGTTTTTGCCCTAGATGGCGCCTTGAATTTTCGTAAGCGGGCGGAAAAAAGACGGGGAACTGTCTGAGCGAAGCGAGTTTTCCCCGTCTCCGTCCGGTTATGAAAATTCAAGGAATGGGTCGCCATCTTGGGCGCGCCTTTCTTTGCTTACTTTTCTTTGGCAAGACAAAGAAAGTGAGTCAGCCCCGGCAGGGGATGAAACAAGGGATGCACCACCAGCAAAAAACTCAAACCTTCAAAACCACAACCCCCAACGGCGGCAGCCTCAACACCAACGACTGCTGCTGCCCATGCGCAGCCACGTGGTCCACATCCACCGCGCCACCGTTCCCGAGATCGCTGCCTCCATACACGGCGGCGTCTGTGTTCAGCACCTCTTGCCAATGCGTGGCGCCATCGGCGGGCGGCACACCAATGCGATATCCCTCTCGCGGCACCGGCGTCATGTTTGCCACCACCAGCATCGGCCGCCCGTCGCCATCCAGCCGCAGGAACGCAAACACGCTGTTGGTGCGGTCGTCGCCGATCACCCAGTTGAATCCCTCGGGTGCGGTGTCGCGCGCATGCAATGACGGTTCATTCCGGTACAGCGCGTTCAGGTCATGCACGAGCCGCTGCACGCCACGGTGCCGCGGGTCATCGAGCAGGTGCCATTCGGGCGATGCATCGTGGTTCCATTCGCCTACTTGTCCAAACTCGCAGCCCATGAACAGCAGCTTCTTGCCCGGATGCGTCCACATGAACGCCAGATAGGCGCGCAGGTTCGCCAGCCGCTGCCATTCATCGCCGGGCATCTTGCCCAGCAGCGAGCCCTTGCCGTGCACGACCTCGTCGTGTGAGATCGGCAGGATGAAGTGCTCGGAGAATGCGTACACCAACCCGAACGTCATGCCGTCGTGATGGTGCTGCCGGTACACCGGGTCGCGCTGCATGTAGTGCAGCGTGTCGTGCATCCAGCCCATGTTCCACTTGTAGTCGAAGCCCAGGCCGTTGAATTCCACGGGGGCGGTCACGCCGGGCCACGCAGTCGATTCTTCGGCGATGGTGATGGCGCCGGGGCATCGCTCGTGCACCACGGTGTTCATCTGCTGCAGGAACGCCACGGCTTCAAGGTTTTCGCGGCCGCCATAGTGGTTGGGCACCCATTCGCCGGCGCGGCGCGAGTAGTCGCGATAGAGCATCGACGCCACGGCATCCACGCGCAGGCCGTCGATGTGAAAGCGCTCCAGCCATTCCAGCGCGCTGGCGATGAGGAAGCCGCGCACTTCGTTGCGGCCAAAGTTGTAGATGAGCGTGTTCCAGTCCTGATGGAAGCCTTCGCGCGGGTCCTGGTGTTCGTACAGCGCGGTGCCGTCAAACTGCGCCAGCCCGTGCGCGTCGGTTGGGAAGTGCGCGGGCACCCAGTCGACGATGACGCCCAGGCCTGCCTGATGACAGCGATCAACAAAGCGCGCAAACGCCTCGGGCGAGCCAAAGCGCGCGGACGGCGCGAACAGCCCGAGTGGTTGATATCCCCAACTGCCGCCGAACGGATGTTCCGCTACGGGTAGCAGTTCGATGTGCGTGAAGCCGAGTGCCGTAACGTAGGGAATCAAGCGGTCAGCCAGCTCATCCCAATGCAGGTTGCGGCCGCCGTCTTCCAGATCGCGCAACCACGAGCCGGCATGCACTTCATAGATGCTGATGGGCGCGTCGGGCTTCTGGCGTTCGGCGCGCGTTTGCATCCAGTCGTCATCGCTCCAGCGCAGCGGCGCCGGGTCGGCCACCACCGATGCGGTGGCGGGCGGCGGTTCAGTCTGGCGGGCGGCGGGGTCGGCCTTGACCATCAGGTGTCCGTCAGCGCCGATCAGCTCGAACTTGTAGCGCGTGCCGGGGCCGACGCCCAAGCCACTGGGCAGGAACAGTTCCCACACACCGGCCTGGTGGCGCAGGCGCATGGGGTGTCGGCGGCCGTCCCATTGGTTGATGTCGCCCACAACCGACACGCGCTGCGCATTCGGTGCCCACACCGCAAAGCGCACGCCGCTGATGCCGTCGATGCGCATGGCCTGCGCGCCCAGGCAGTTTGCCAGCGCCCAATGCGTGCCTTCGTTGAGCAGGTGCAGGTCCAGATCCCCCAACAGCAGGCCGAAGGCGTACGGGTCTTCGGTTTCCTGCACGGCTTCATGACCGGTGCCCGCGGGCCAGATGATGCGCAGGCGATAAAGGTCCGGGTGGCCGTACACGTCTTGCGCATCGGCGCGCAGTGGGCCGTGGAACAGTCCAGTGCGGCCCACCGGCGTCATCTCGGCAATGATCTGGCCGCGTGCATCGATGGCCTGCACACGGCGCGCACCGGGATAGAACGCGCGCACCACCCAGCGTGCGCCGTCGTCAGTGTCCACGCGATGCGGCCCCAGCACGGCAAACGGATCGCCCAGGCGGCCATGCGTGAGCGCATCGAGGCGCATCTGGTCCACACCGGCTGGTAGCACGATCGGCGCCTCGGGGGCGGCGGTGGTTTTGGTTGGAGAGGCAAAGTCGAGTGCGGTCACGGTGGGCCTCCCATCGAGTCTTCTGCAGCAGGTGGTGGTGGCTCTGCCTGCAGCAGGCGGCGTGCCACGCGCGTGAAGCCTTCCAGTGGAATCGGCAGCCAGGTCGGGCGGTTGGACGCTTCGTAGTTGACCTCGTACGCGGCCTTTTCCAGCAGGAAAAGATCGAGCAGGTGAAAGTCGACCACGGGCTGATCCAGCGCGTTCAGATCGGGCCCGCGAATCGCAGCGGCATACGCCTCCAGGAAGCGTTCGGTGGACGCCGCGCGGAACCGCTCCAGCAGGACGTTGCGGCGCTCCTGCGCGGGGCCGGCCACGTGTTCGGGGCCTTGGCGCATGGCGCCCACCACGTAGTCGAGCGAGCGCATCAGCCCCGCCACGTCGCGCAGCGGGCTCGTCTTGCGTCGGCGCTCTTCCACGGGGCGCGAGGGCTCGCCTTCAAAATCAATCAAGTAGGCATCGCCCTGCGCCACCAGCACCTGGCCGAGGTGGAAATCGCCATGGATGCGCGAGAGCGTGGCGCCCAGGCCGTCTTCGGCATGCATGCGCGCGGCGTCGAGCAACGCCTGGTGTTGCGACAGCAGCCATTGCACGTCGGGTTGCCGTGGGCTGTCGGGGTTTTGCCGTTGCCATGCCGTCAGGTTGTCGTGCGCCCGATTGAGCTGTTCGCTCACGCGGGTGGTCCAGTAGGCGGCATCGTCGGTATCAGCAATGCGCACGCCGAAGTTCGGGTCTTCGGTGGGCGCGGCCAGCGCGGCATGCAGTTCGCCCAGCCGTGTGCCAATCACGCCGATAAAGTTGACGTAGCCGGCCAATGCCTCGTCGGTATCCATGCGCGCTTCCGAGACGGCCACGGGGGACGATTCACCATCGCCCGAGGTCACGCCTTCCATCTGCACAGCCAGTTCGTCGATGGTGCGTCGCAGGTAGTCCAGCGCCCATGTCCAGGCATCGCCCTGGTTGGGAACGAAGCTCTGCATGACGGCCAGCGTGGCACGTTCGCCGTCGGCAGCGTGGTGAGAGATCTCACCAATCAGCGCCGCCGTGTTGGCATAGCCGACGCGCGTGAGGTGGCGCGTCATCTCCACCTCGGGGTGGATGCCCGCTGCGATACGACGGATCAGTTTGACGATGACCGATTCGCCAATCACCAGCGAGCTGTTCGACTGCTCGGCAGCCAGCCATTGGACGGGTGTGTCGGGCGCCAGCGGTAGCGGTGCAGGCCGTGTGCTGCCTGCTTCAGGCGGCACGGCAGGTTCCGCCAGATCCGCGATGTTCGGTTCGGGCTCGAACCGCACGGTGCCGTCATTGGCTTCCAGCGTGGCGCCGCGCACGAGGTTGGTGAGCAGCGCGCGGGCGAAGGTCTCGGTGGTGAAGGCGTCGGTCAGGTAGCCGACATGGCGGCCGCGCCGCACGCGCGCCAGGGCGAGCTGAATCGGCAGTGCCGGTAGCGTGGCCGATTCCCACGCGATGGAAAGCGGCAGCAGGTAGCGTTCGACGCGCTCGCTGCCGTCGGGGCTGCCCAGCGTGACGGCCACTTCGTTGAAGAACACCTCTGGCCGCGTCGCCCCGGCCAGCGGGCGGTTGGTGGATGCGGCATCCACCGGCACGGTCGCGCCCCAGGCAAACTTCGCGCTACGCAGCACGCTGTCCTTGGCGGCAAACCAGCGGCGCTTGGGCAGATAGGTCGGCAGGATTTCGCGTTCGATCAACTGGCGATGCGCCTCGCGCTGGCGTGTGTCGGCCAGCGCATCCAGCCCCGCGCGCAGCACCAGCGTCGTGAACTCCGGCAACTGCTCGGCGGCAGGTTGCGACCAGCTCGGGCCCGGCTCGTTCTCGCGCAGCTCCAGCCAATAGAACGCGTAGGGCGGCAGCGTGAGCAGATACGACAACTGGCCGATCGGCGGAAACGCCGTCCCGCCAATCAGCTCCACCGGCACGCGCTGCGCAAAGGCGGACAGGTCCAGCTCCACGGCCTGCGAGGCACGGGAGAGATTGGCCACGCACAGGATGGGCGCTTCGCCTTCCAGCGCGCGGATATACGCCAGCACCTTGCGGTTGGACGGCTGCAGAAACTGGATGGAACCACGCCCAAACACGCGATGCCGCTTGCGTGTGGCAAGCAGCCGGCGCGTCCAGTTCAGCAGCGAATGCGCGTCGCGGCTCTGCGCTTCCACGTTCACCGATTCATAGCCGTACAGCGAGCCCATGATGGCGGGCAGCACGAGCTGTTCAGGGTCGGCACGGGAGAACCCGCCGTTGCGGTCGGGTGACCACTGCATCGGTGTGCGTACGCCGTCGCGGTCGCCCAGGTGGATGTTGTCGCCCATGCCGATTTCGTCGCCGTAATACATGACGGGCGTGCCGGGCATCGAAAACAGCAGGCTGTTCATCAACTCGACACGGCGGCGATCGCGTTCCAGCAGCGGTGCCAAGCGGCGGCGGATGCCGAGGTTCAGGCGCGCGCGGCGGTCACTGGCGTAGACCTCCCAGAGGTAATCGCGCTCGGCGTCGGTCACCATTTCGAGCGTCAGTTCGTCGTGATTACGCAGGAAGATGGCCCATTGGCAGCCGCTGGGCACCTCCGGCGTCTGACGCATGATGTCGGTGATCGGGAAGCGGTCTTCGCGCGCAATCGCCATGTACATGCGCGGCATCAGCGGGAAGTGGAACGCCATGTGGCATTCGTCGCCGGCGCCGAAATATTCCTGCGTGTCTTCGGGCCACTGGTTGGCTTCTGCCAGCAGCAGGCGGTTCTTGAATTCCCCATCCATGGCCGCGCGAATCTTGCGCAGCACTTCGTGTGTCTCGGGCAGGTTCTCGTTCGAGGTGCCTTCGCGCTCGACGAGGTAAGGCACGGCGTCAAGGCGCAGGCCGTCCACGCCCAGGTTCAGCCAGAACTTCATCACGCCGATCACGGCTTTGAGCACGCGCGGGTTGTCGAAGTTGAGATCGGGCTGGTGTGAGTAGAAACGGTGCCAGTAATACGCCTTGGCCACCGGGTCCCACGTCCAGTTGGAAGGCTCGGTATCGATGAAGATGATGCGCGTGCCGGCGTACTTCTTGTCGTTGTCGGACCACACATAGAAGTCGCGCAGCGCAGAACCCGGCTTGGCGCGGCGCGCACGCTGGAACCACGGGTGCTGATCCGACGTGTGGTTGATGACGAGTTCCGTGATCACCCGCAGGCCCCGCGCATGCGCTTCGGCAATGAAGCGGCGCGCGTCGGCCATGCTGCCGTAATCGGGGTGCACGCCGCGGTATTCGGCGATATCGTAGCCGTCGTCACGGCGCGGCGACGGATAGAACGGCAGGAGCCAGATGACGTCCACCCCAAGCTCGGCGATGTAGTCGAGTTTGGAGATCAACCCGGGGAAATCCCCGACGCCGTCGTTGTCGGAATCGCAGAACGATTTGACATGCAGCTGATAGATGACGGCGTCCTTGTACCAGAGCGCGTCGTCTACCAGCAGCGCGGTCGGATTGCGCGTCATGACGGTTGTTCCTCCGATGGCAGGGCCGGGCGCACGCGCCAGATGGCAAACGGCTGCTCGGGTTCAAGACGGATGTGCTGCCACTTGCCGCGCCACACGGTGCGCTGTGCCCCCCCATCACTCGTCAGGTTCTCGGCCATCAGCGCGCCGTGGTCAGGCAGGCCCCATTGCCACAATGGCAGTTCGATATCGGATTCGTGCGCGTGGTGCGGGTCGAGGTTGATGGCCACGAACACCGTGTTGTCGCCAAAGCGGTCTGACGGCAGGGCGTTGGCCAATTCGGCCGGCGAGGTTCCCACCTGCGCCGGCACCACGGGCGGCGTCGATTTGCTGAAGAACAGGATGTGCTCGCCCGAGGCCGGCTGGAACGTCACGCCCAGGTGCGAGTGCAGCGCCGGATTGGCCCGGCGGATGCGGTTGAGCAGCGCAATCTCTTTGACAATGTTGCCGGGGCGGTTGTGGTCCCACGCGCGCAGTTGGTACTTCTCTGAGTCGAGGTACTCCTCCTTGCCCGGCACCGGCGCGCCTTCGCACAGCTCGAACCCGTTATAGACGCCCCACAGGCCAGACAGCGTGGCCGCCAGCGCCGCACGAATCAAAAAGCCCGGCCGGCCCGAGGTCTGCAGGAACACCGGGTTGATGTCCGGCGTGTTGACGAAGAAGTGCGGGCGGAAATATTCGCGCACCGGCGTGCGCGTCAGCTCGGTCAGGTAATCGATGAATTCCTGCTTGGTATGCCGCCACGTGAAGTATGTGTACGACTGCGAGAACCCCACCTTCGCCAGCCGGTACATCACCTTGGGGCGCGTGAAGGCTTCCGACAGGAACACCGTATCCGGATAGCGCGCACGCACCTCGCCGATCATCCATTCCCAGAACGGCAGCGGCTTGGTGTGCGGATTGTCGACGCGGAACAGGCGCACACCCTCGTCGGCCCAGAACATCACCACATCGCGCAGTGCGGTCCACAGGCCGGGTTTGGCGTCGTCGGCGTAGAAGTCGACGTTGACGATGTCTTCGTACTTCTTGGGCGGGTTCTCGGCGTATTTGATGCTGCCGTCGGGGCGCCATGCAAACCAGCCGGGGTGCTCGCGCAGCCAGGGGTGGTCGGGCGAGCATTGAATGGCAAAGTCGAGCGCCAGTTCCAGGCCTTTCTCACGCGCGGCGCGCACCAGTCGGCGGAAATCTTCGAGTGTGCCGAGCTGCGGGTGGATAGCATCGTGCCCGCCTTCGGCAGCGCCAATGGCGTATGGGCTGCCTGGGTCGTCAGCCTCGGCGCGCAGGCTGTTATTGCGGCCCTTGCGGTTGGTGCGCCCGATGGGGTGGATGGGCGGGAAGTACAGCACGTCGAAGCCCATGCCGCGAATGGCGCTCAGGCGGCGGATCACATCGTCAAAGGTGCCGTGCCGCTGTTCGTCATCCGATGCCGAGCGGGGGAACAGCTCGTACCAGCTCGCGAACGCCGCGCCACCGCGTTCCACGTCCAGCGGATACGCCACGCTTTCCACGTAGAACGGCCGGTAGTGCGAGGCCTGCGCCATCACGTGGGCGGTTACAGGGTCCAGCAGCAGCTTGAGACGGTGCGCGTGGTCGGCCTCGGCCAACAGGTGGGCCAGCTTGTGCAACGCGTCGACCGGTGCGTCCTTGGGCGCATGTTCGGCCGCCTGTGCGACGAGCCGCGCGCCTTCTTCCAGCTCCAGCGTCACGTCCACGCCGGCGGTGTGCTTCTTCTCCAGTTCAGACCGGTAGGTGCCGAACGCATCGCGCCACGCGGCCACGGCATAGGCGTGCCGCCCCAACCGTTCGGGCCGGAATGCACCGCGCCAGCGGTCGTTGCCCAGGGGCACCATCGGTACGTGCTGCCAGGCGTCTTCATCTTGCGCGCGCCACAGCAGGTGCACGGCCAACTTGTCGTGCCCGTCCATCAGCACATCGGCCTCGATGATGATGTCGTCGCCCACCAGGCGCTTCACGGCAAAGCGGCCGTCTTCAACGGAGGGCTGCACCTGCTCGATGCCGATGCGCGGCGACGCAATCGCAGCGTTCACTGGTTCTTTCGCTTCGCCGGCCTTAGCGCGCTGGCTCTTGGCGGGTTTGCCCGCTGCGGGAGTGCGCACCGGGGCATTGCGGAACACGCGCCAGACCTGCACGTCGCCGGGCAGCAGGTCGATCTCGGCCAAGGGCCGTGCATTGGCGCGCAGCGTGTCGTCGCAACTGCCAACGGGTTCGGTCAGCAGGTCCAGCGCCACACCGCGCGTAAAGCCGCCGGCCACGCCGGGCAGGAAGTGATCGGCATGCACCGATACGCCCATGTGCAGATCGGGGTTGATGACGGTCAGCGTGGCGGCATCGCCGGCCCGCAGGTCAGGGCCATCGGCGCGCAGCAGGGCGGTGGCGGGAGCGTCGGGGCCGGTCAGCATGCGCAGTTCGGCGTGCGGCGCCACGGTGTTCGTCTCGCGCGCGGCGCGGATGGTGGCGTTCACATCGCGCACGGCGTCGCTCAGGTCAAACGCGGCATGGGCATCGATCCATTGCTGGTCGGATGGGTCACCGCGCTCAGCCAGCATCGGCAGCAGCGCGCCGCGTTCGAAGCCCAGCGGCATCAGCCAGCCGGCATCGAGCGTGTCTGCCACGTGCAGGAGGCGGCGATAGGCGCGCTCACGGACCATCGCGTCGCCAAAGGCCTGGCCGTAGCGCGTGCCGAACGGCGCTTCCACCGTGGCGATGGGCGGGGCCACAGCCGCCAGGCGTGCGTGCTCTTCCACCATCCAGCCGGCGCGGAAATCCCACCAGCGCAGCGATGAGAATGTCGCGTCAAAGCCGGCACCTGCCAGCGCATCGACCGCAGCGCCGTCCATGCCGGGCGTCCACGCCAGGAATCGCACGGCGCCGGCGTCTTTGCGCACGTCGGCAATCAACGCGCGCCAGCGGTCTGCAGGAAGGCGGGCGGGCGCTTCACAGCGGAACCCGCCGATGCCCAACGCGCCCCAGGCGCGCAGTTGCTGAGCCCACCACGTGAGGATGGCATCTGCGCTGCGCGGGTCGTCGTGCCGGAAGGACGCCACTTCAAGGTGCGAGGGCGGCAGGCGTGGGTCCAGCGCGTCGCCGTCTTCGGCGTGGCTGGCGAACCAGTCGGGATGGTCGGCGCGCAGGGGCGCATCCACCGCCACGCGGTCGATCACCAGATCGAGCAGCAACGTAAGCCCGCGCGAGCGGCAGCCTTCGGCAAGCCTGGCGAGGGCTGCGTCAGCCTGCCCGCCGCCCAGCGCCGTATGCAATTGCGCATGGTCGCGGGTGACGAAGACGTTGCCGGCGGCACCCACCGCAAATGGCGGCGCCATCAACACATGATCGAAACCCAACGAGGCGATGCGATCGAGCACGCCGTCCCATCGGTCGAGCCTGCCCAGTTGCAGCGGATGCACGTAGCAGATGGCCGGGGCGTATGGGGACGCTGCCGTGGTGGGCGGTGCCGCGCTCGGCATTTCTGCCGGCCTGGTCACCGATTTGGCTGTGCTGCCGGGTGGCTTGGCTGCGTTGAGTGCGGCCGTGGTTTTACGTGGAGTGGCGGGCTTGGGCGACTTGGTCTCGGGCATGCGTGAAAGCGGGGCAGGGCGTCAGGCGCGGTCAGGCACGGATCTTCTCGGCACTGGCGGCGCGCGCCACCGCGTGCGCTCGGATCTCGTCGGACAGTGCCGTCGAGCGTCGCCGCGCCGGCGTACGCACAGGTTGGTCGGGTCGGGGCGTATGCAGCGCGTCGGGTGCGACGGGCGTCTGTGCAAGCGCCACGGCAGGCATGGGCGTGGCGGCCGGCACGAGGTTGCGGTACAGCGCGATGTATTCGCGTGCGGGCTGCGACCAGCCGAAGTCGGTCGTCATGCCGTTGTATTGCAGGATGCGCCACGCCTGCGGCTGGGCGAAGACGCGCAGCGCACGCTCCACCGCGGCCACCATGGCGTCGGCGGTGTCGCCGTCGAACAGGAAGCCCGTC
This sequence comes from Ralstonia pickettii, assembly GCF_000607165.1. Taxonomy (GTDB): domain Bacteria; phylum Pseudomonadota; class Gammaproteobacteria; order Burkholderiales; family Burkholderiaceae; genus Ralstonia; species Ralstonia holmesii. Next base: position 430,178 of record NZ_JFZG01000024.1, read on the forward strand.
GCGCCGTGCAACGCAGCTTCGGGCGAACCGTGGTCGGTGATCGTGTCCATCAGCCCCCCCACGCGCGACGCGACCGGCACCGTGCCGTAACGCATCGAATAGAGCGGCGTCAGGCCGCACGGCTCGAAGCGGCTGCCATGCAGCAGGATGTCGGCGCCGGCGTGCAGCAGGTGGGCATAGGCCTCGGTGTAGCCGATCTTCGTGGCCACTTGGCGCGGATAGCGCGCTGCCAGTTCGGCCATGCCGGTCTCGTAGGCGTGTTCACCGCAGCCGAGCACGGCCACCTGCAATTGCGGGTTGGATTCCAGCAACTGGGGCAGCGCCTGCAACGTCACGTCGGCCATCTTCTGATGCGTCAGGCGGCTGCCCACGGCCAGCAGTGGCGCCTTGGCGTCTTCCGGCAGCCCGAAGCGCTGCTGCAGTACGCGCTTGGCGGTGTGCTTGCCGCTCAGGTTGGCGGCAACAAACGGCTGCGGAAGCAGCGGGTCTTTCGACGGGTTCCACACGTCGTTGTCGATGCCGTTGAGGATGGCGACGAGGTCTTGCTGACGTGCGCGCAGCAGGTCCTGCATGCCGCAACCCGCGGTGTCGGTCAGGATTTCGCGCGCATACGCGTGGCTCACCGTGGTGATGCGATCGGCCCACAGCAGGCCGGCCTTCAGGAAGCTGAACTGGCCCCAGAATTCGGCTTCGTGCGCCGCATCGGGCGGCACGCCAATGTCCGGCACCACGTGCATCGGGAAATTGCCCTGGAACGCGAGGTTATGGATCGTGAAGACGGTCTTCACCGGCACTTGCGCACGCTTGACGAACAGCGGCACCAGCCCCGCATGCCAGTCATGCGCCTGCACGATGTCAAAGCGATGCACCCCGGGCACACCGCCGGAAACGCGTGCTGCGGCCTGGCTGAACGCCGCAAAGCGCAGCGCGTTGTCTTCGTAGGGCTCGCCGTGGTCATCGAGGTAAGGGTTGCCGGGCCGTGCGAACAGCGCCGGCGCGTCGAACAGGAGCACCGGGATGCCCTGGACGCCCATGCGGCCACTCAGCAGGCGGGCGCGGCCGCCCGGAAGGTCGGTCCATTCGCACACGGTGCGCGTGTGCTGCAACTGCGTGATGGCGTCGGGATAGCCCGGCAGCATCACCGTCACTTTCATGCCGGCGCGCCGCAATGCGTTTGCGCAGGCCCCGACCATATCTCCAAGCCCGCCGGTCTTGGCCAGCGGCACAGCTTCAGAAGCGACAAAGAGAACGTTCAGCGACAAGGTCATGCTCCCGGAGGAATTTGCCTGCCGGGCCGTGGGCCAGCTGCATGAGCAGTGGACGGCGCCGATGCGCGGCGGAGGTTTTCGATCGACCTCTTCGCGCAAGACCTATGCCAGTCAGACAGACGCTGACAAGGCTGTAGTCTTGGCCCGCCCCGCCTTGGCTGTACGTGATGTGCGCGTTGCGAGAGCACGTGCGGGGTGTGCAACCTGCGGGTGCGCTATGTAATTTCGTCTATGCACGCAGGTGCCCGCTTAGGACGGATGGCGCCTCAGGCCGTAGGCGCTCGGCTGCCCATGTGATAGAAAAAAACAATCGATAAAATCATATCAATCAACTTGTGCAATGCATCGATCGACGATACGATCCACTCCGTTGTCAACCAAGCAACCCAACCGAAAACCACTATGTCGCTGATCAATACTCAAGTCCAACCGTTCAAGGCCCAAGCGTTCCACAACGGCAAGTTCATCGAAGTCACGGATGAGTCGCTCAAGGGCAAGTGGTCCGTGCTGATCTTCATGCCGGCCGCATTCACCTTCAACTGCCCGACCGAAGTGGAAGACGCTGCGGACAACTACGCAGAATTCCAGAAGGCTGGCGCCGAGGTCTACATCGTCACGACCGACACGCACTTCTCGCACAAGGTGTGGCACGAAACGTCGCCGGCCGTGGGCAAGGCCCAGTTCCCGCTGGTGGGTGACCCGACGCACCAACTGACCAACGCCTTCGGCGTGCACATTCCGGAAGAAGGCCTGGCACTGCGCGGCACGTTCGTGATCGATCCGCAAGGCGTGATCAAGACGATGGAAGTGCACGACAACGCCATCGCCCGTGACGTGAAGGAAACCCTGCGCAAGCTCAAGGCTGCCCAGTTCGTCGCCAACAACCCGGGCAACGTGTGCCCGGCCAAGTGGAACGAAGGCGCCAAGACGATCAAGCCGTCGCTCGACCTGGTCGGCAAGATCTAAGTTGTAAAGGCTGTTGCTGCAGAAATGCAGCGGAAAAAACGGCCGGCTCTGCCGGCCGTTTGCTTAAGGGCGCAGGCATGTGCCGCGCCCACTGATTTGTCCGGACACGGATTCAACGAATACAAAGGAAGTCGTCATGCTGGATGCTGATGTCAAGGCCCAACTGAAGGCCTACCTCGAACGCCTCGCGCAGCCCATTGAGCTGATCGCCAACGTCGATGACAGCGAGGGCTCCCGCGACATGATCGACCTGCTGCGCGACGTGGCCGAGCAGTCCAGCATGATCGTGCTGACCGAACAACGTGACGCCGCCGAGCGTGCGCCGTCGTTCCTGATCCGTCGCACCGGCGCCGATGTGAGCGTGCGTTTTGCCGCCATCCCGACCGGTCACGAGTTCACCTCTCTCGTGCTGGCGCTGCTGCAAGTGGGCGGCTATGCGCCCAAGCTCGAAGCCGACGTCATCGAACAGATTCGCAATATCGAAGGGGATTTCCGCTTCGAGACCTACATGTCGCTCACGTGCCAGAACTGCCCGGATGTGGTCCAGGCGTTGAACGTGATGTCCGTGATCAACCCGCGCATCCAGCACGTCGCCATTGACGGCGCGCTGTATCAGGGCGAAATCGAGGCGCGCCAGATCATGGCCGTGCCGACCGTGTTCCTGAACGGCGAGACCTTCGGCACGGGCCGCATGGGCGTGGAAGAAATCCTCGCCAAGATCGACACCGGCGCTGCCGCACGGGACGCTGAAAAGCTTGCCGCCAAGGAAGCGTTTGACGTGCTGATCGTCGGCGGTGGCCCGGCAGGTGCGGCGGCTGCCGTGTACGCGGCGCGCAAGGGCGTTCGCACCGGCGTGGTGGCTGAGCGTTTTGGCGGTCAGGTGCTCGACACGCTGGGCATTGAAAACTTCATCTCCGTGCAGGAGACCGAAGGGCCGAAGTTTGCCGCCGCGCTGGAGCAGCACGTGCGCCAGTACGAGGTCGACATCATGAACACGCAGCGCGCGGTCAAGCTCACGCCGGCGGACAAGCCGGGCGGCTTTGCCGAGGTGACGCTGGCCAACGGCGCGGTGCTCAAGGGCCGCTCGGTCATCCTGTCGACCGGCGCCCGCTGGCGCAACGTGAACGTGCCGGGCGAGCAGGAATACAAGAACAAGGGCGTGGCCTATTGCCCGCACTGCGATGGCCCGCTGTTCAAGGGCAAGCGCGTGGCCGTGATCGGCGGTGGCAACTCGGGTGTGGAAGCGGCCATCGACCTGGCCGGCCTCGTGAGCCACGTCACGCTGCTGGAATTCGCCAGCGAGCTGAAGGCCGATGCCGTGCTGGTGCGCAAGCTGCAAAGCCTGCCGAACGCGACCATCGTGACCAATGCGCAGACCACCGAGATCACCGGTGACGGCCAGAAGGTCAACGGCCTGCGCTACAAAAGCCGCGTGGATGGCGTCGAGCACACGGTCGCGCTCGAAGGCGTGTTCGTGCAGATCGGCCTGGTGCCCAACACCGAGTGGCTGGATGGGGCGCTTGAGCGCAACCGCTTTGGCGAGATCGTCGTCGATGCGCGTGGCCAGACCAGTGCGGAAGGTGTGTTTGCCGCAGGCGATGCGACCACGACGCCGTACAAGCAGATCATCATCGCCACCGGCGATGGCGCGAAGGCCGCACTGTCGGCGTTCGATCATCTGATCCGCGTGCCGCTGGCCGAAGCTGCTTGAGGCCTGATCCAGGCTGAACCACGCTGTACAAAGCCGGACTTCGCGATCAGCGGGCCCGGCTTTTTTCTTGGGCGCTTTGGCGCTCAGTCGGCCGCGGACTGCAGCACCTGCGCGCGCGCGGAGCACATGTCGACAAGGCGATCGCGCAACGCGCGCCCCGCGCTGTCGAGGTCGGGTCGCGCAAAAAGCGCCAGCTCCAGCCCGCCGATCTCCGGAAAACCATCGGCAGCGCCGAGCACGCGATGTCCGGCCTGCACGGTGCTGGCCGGCAGCAGGCTCACGCCCAACCCCGCGCTGACAGCCGCACACAGGCTCGCCAGGCTCGGGCTTGAATACGTGATACGCCACGGCTGGCCGATCGATTCCAGCGCGTGCAGCATCTCCTGCCGATACAGCGCGCCCACCGGAAACACCACCAGCGGCAACGCAGGTTGCGACGGCCCGAGCGGCAGCGTGTGCGGCCGCTCGGCGCTGTCGATCCAGCAAACTGGTTCAGCCCAGCGCGCATGGCAATCGCTATCGGTGCCCCATTGCTTGACGAGCAGCATGTCGAGATCGCCATTGCGGTACAGGCGCAGCAGGTGGTGGGAGAGGCCGCTTTCTACTTCCAGACGCAGGCGCGGGCGCTCGCGCGCAAAGCTGGCAATGAGCGGCATCAGCGCGCCGCTGCCGAGGTCTTCCGGCACGCCCAGGCGCAGCACGCCGCCGGTGTGTTCGGGGCTGAGCGCCTCGCTCGCTTCGTTGGCCAGGCGCAGCAGACGGCGTGCGTAGCCAAGCAGGCGGTCGCCTTCTTCCGTCGGCAACACCTGGCGTTGGCTGCGGTCAAGCAGGCGGCAGTCCAACTGCTGCTCGAGCCGCAGGATCTGCTGGCTGACAGTCGATTGCGTCAAGTGCAAATGCTCGGCCGCACGCGTGAAGTTGCCTGTATCGACCACCGTGACAAAGCTGCGCAGCAACACAAGATCAATCATTTGAAAACCCACTGAATCTCATTCCATTATTTAATTTCAACATGTTTAGGGGCGCAACCATAATCGACCCGCAATTTCGTCTGCGGAGAACCCGATGTCCGATGAGCCATACATGCGTGAGGCAGTGGAGCTTGCGCGCGATAACGTCAGCGCCGGCGGGCTGCCGTTTGGGGCTGTGTTGGTGCGCGACGGCAAGATCGTGGCCCGTGCCGTGAACGAGGTGCTCGCCACCAATGACCCCACAGCGCATGCCGAAATGCAGGCCATCCGCCAGGCAAGCCAGGCGCTGGCCACGCCCGACTTGCGCGGTGCGGTGATGTACGCCAGCGGCCATCCGTGCCCGATGTGTTTTGCGGCCATGCGCCGCTGCGGCATTCGCACGGCGTACTTTGCGTATTCCAACGAAGACGGCGAGCCTTTCGGTATGTCGACCGCCGCCTTGTATGCCGAAATGCGTCGCGCGCCGGCGGACGGTGAACTGCAACTGCATCCGTCCAGGCCAACGGGCGAGCATGGCCTTTACGAAGCTTGGCAGGCCCGTCGCGCTCGGGCTGAACTTGCGCCCTGAGATTCACCGAACTAGCCGCCGTTGCTTCAAAAGCGAGCGATTTCCCGGTCAGTCACGCGAAGGTTATCGAAGCCGGCTCACGCAGTTAGCTCAGCCACAATCCGCTCGGCCAGGAAATCGCAGGGTTGACGGTTGGAAGTGACGCTACGCGCCAAGACGATCTCCAACGTACCGATCTCAGGCAGGCCGTGCGTGGATCCGAGCAACGTAAAGTCGGAGGGCACGGCACATCGCGCCAATGGGGTGATGGCAAGGCCCGCGCGGGCCATCGTCAGCAAGCCCAGCAGGCTCGGGCTTTCGTACGAAGTCCGGTAGGCGATCTTTGCGCGCTCGAGACTGCGAATCGCTTTTTCCCGCGCGACGCTGCCCGGCAGAAACACCGCAATGGGCAATGGCCGCTCACGCCAGATTTCCGTCGCCCCCGGGCCCGCTGCCCACACCATCGGCTCGTGCCGCAAAAATTCGCCGGTCAGCCCTTTGACGCGTGTGGCGCAGACGAGGTCCACCGTGCCATCACGCAACATCGGCGCCAACGCCACGCTGGGCAAGCCGATCACCTGGATCTCGACCTTCGGATAGCTGGCCGAGAATTTCTTGAGAATCGGCGGGAACAGCGACGACGCGTAGTCGTCCGGCACACCGATCACCACCCGGCCCGTCACGTCCGGCCGCACGACCGCTGCCCAGGCTTCATCACGCAGCGCAATGATCCGGCGCGCATACGCCAGCAGCACCTCGCCGTCTTGTGTTGGTATCACGCTACGCGGCTTGCGCACGAACAGCGCCTTTCCGAGCGCCGATTCCAGCGTCTTGATCTGCATGCTTACGGCTGATTGCGAGCGGTGCACGAGATCTGCCGCCCGGCTGATCGTGCCTGTGTCGGCAACGGCGACGATCATGGTGAGAACGTCGACGTCCAGGGCTTTCATCTCGGTACTCATGCGCGCTCGCTTGCGAGGATGTATCAGAAAAACTGAAAGATTCCATCAATATTATGCGATTTTCTTTTCAATTGCGGTGCAGCAAAGTCTCGGGAAAACGGAGTTTCAACAATGAATGCGCGAACGCCCCTGACGACGCTGGCTCTTGCCGGTGTCTGGCCACAACCCGCTTTTGCTGCCACCGCCTCGGGCACCTCAGTGCCCTACGTGGAAGCCGGAAGCGGCGAGCCGATGGTCTTTGTTCACGGGTCGTTGTGCGATTACCGCTATTGGGATCCGCAGCTCGCCGCGCTGTCGAAGCAGTTCCGTTGCTTCGCGCCCAGCCTGGGCCACTATTGGCCGGAAACCCACGCATTCGGTCACGGCGATTTCAGCTGGGAAGCGCACGTTGTTGAGATGGCAGAGTTCATCGAAGCGCTCGGGCTGGGCCCGGTGCACCTGGTTGGCCATTCGCGCGGCGGTTGCGTTGCGTTCCATCTGGCGCGGCAGTACCCGCACCTGGTGAAGACGCTCACGCTGGCCGATCCGGGCGGCCCGTTGCAGGCAGCGCCGCAAGCAGCCACTGGCGCCTTGCCGCCCGCGGTCCAGGCATTGAGAGCGCAAGCTGCCGACCTGATCGAACAGGGTGAATTTGACGCAGGCCTGAACCTGTTTGTGGACTCGGTCACCATGCCCGGCTTCTGGAGCAAGAGCACGCAGAGCTTCCGCAGGATGGCGCTGGACAATGCGCTCACGCTGCCCAAGCAGCTGCGTGATCCACTACCCGCCTATACGCCTGAGGCGGCCAGCGAAATCCAGTGCCGTACGTTGCTGATCGACGGGCAAAAGAGCCCGCGCATGTTCCGGAACACCGTCGACAAACTCCATGCGTGGATTCCACAGGCTGAGCGTCAAACCATCGCCGGGGCGTCGCATGGCATGAACATCGCCAACCCGGGCGCGTTCAACCGGGCGCTTAGTCAATTGGCCGCCTAGTCGTCCCGTACGTTAGCCATCTGCAGTTCGAAGGACAAACCGACAATCAATCTGGTCTCATTGTTCTTCTTGGAGGCCGCGCGCTGACTTGCGGAGGCGCAGGTGAATTGTTGCCGGGGAGGGCATCTCTCAACGTCCACGCAGCCCTTTGCTTGCAACCAACATGACCAGCAGCACGCCCATCTGCTGAATGGCAGTCAGGTCGATGCCGTACGCCTGCAGTCAGCAAACGCCTGATACACCAGACCGTCAGCATTGAGAGAGTAGGCGGCTACGCCCGCGCTATCGGGCCCCTGTGATGCCACTTGTGCTGCCGGGTAGCCGCACTCGGATCGGGGTCTTCAACAGTTCGCAAAGAAAACCCTTGTAATGCGAATCATTCGCATTTATAGTGTGTCCATCGACGGCGCTGCAGCCGATGGATCTGCCCCCAGGGCACATCCCCCAAGGCACAGCACATCGAACTGAATTTCGCTGCGTGTGCTCGCTGCTTCATGGGCCGGCGCCCGGCAACCGATCTTTTGTGGGGACCGCTCTGACACACAGAGCGTTTGGCAGTAGCAAGCCGCCCGACAGTCGGGAAAGCACTCAGACCCCGCTTTCCCGACTGCGACTTTTCCGGGCTGCCAGCCATGCCGTTTTTTTTCGGAACGCATCGACCCGGCCTGCATGCTTGGTGCCCGGTCGTTTCTGGTTCTCGCCCGCTGTAGTGCCCCGCCTGCTGTACCCAAATCTCGCCCCAACGAACGCCATGCCAAACTCGACCGACCTGCACAGGGCGGGGCTCAAAGCCACGTCGCCGCGCGTCAAGATTCTGGAAATCCTCACCGCCGGTACGGAACACGGCCGCCACCTGAGCGCAGAAGATGTGTACCGTCAGTTGCTCACGTCGGAACTCGACGTCGGCATCTCCACGGTCTATCGCGTGCTCAATCAGTTGGTGGACGCCGGCGTGCTGTTGCGCCATACGTTCGAGGCCGGCCATGCGGTGTATGAGCTGAACGAGGGCGCGCATCACGATCACCTGATTTGCCTGTCGTGCGGCCGCGTGGAGGAGTTTCACGACGACGCCATTGAGTCGCGGCAGGAGCGTGTGGCCAACGAGCGCGGCTTTGTGCTGCGCGATCACGCGCTGGCGCTCTACGGCGTATGCCCCGCGTGTCAGGCTGTTGCGGGGGTGTCCGGCGCGATTGGGTTGAACGCGTGATGTGATCCGGTAACTTGCTGAAACAGTATCGGCGGAATCATGGCGAAACTCACTGCGCGCTCGGTGTTCCAACTCCCTGTTATTCAGGAGATGCCGATGCAACGCCGTCTGAAGTCCGAACATGAACTCAAGACCTTGCTGGCCCGCTGCGTCCAGCAACATCCGGAATGCGCGCAGTGCCAACTACGGGCGATGTGCATTCACCGCCCAGATCACACCGGCTGCAACTGGAGCGCCGAGTTTGATTTTCCGGTCGACGACGATGACGCCGCCATTCGCGGTCTGTCCGTCGCCAAGCGCCTACTGACGCGCGCCCGCACGCAGTACAACGTGGTGCCGGCCCAGTAACCTGCGTCGCTTATCCCTTCGCCTGGCGAGAGATCCGCTCCAGCAGCGCGCGTGCGCTTTCACCGTGCCCCTGCTGTGCCAGCAGGCGCGCATTCAGCACAAGATTTTCGAGTACCAGCTTGGCGATGCTCGCCGTGAGCGACACGATCACCTCGTCCTGGCTGAAGTGGGCATCTTCCATTTGCGTCAGCTGGCGCGACACCAGCTTGCAGACCAGGTCGCGCAACATCTGCTCGTCAAAGGGCAGGTTGGCGAAATCCACTGGGTCTTCCTTCTCGACTTCCGCAATCAACTGGACCAGCAACTCTTCGGTCATGACGCGTCCCCCGTTCAGGTTTGGACCAGTCTACGCCTGCGCTGGACAAAAACAAAACGGGCCCGCGTCATGCGAGCCCGTCGGTGTTGTGACGTTGCGTCGGCCGTTATTTGCGCCGCACGAAGTGGATCGGCTGTTCAACCGCCGCGGATGATGACGACTCACCCGATGCGCAACCGCTGCAACCGCTGCCGCATGCGCTGCCTGAAAGCGGATCGGAGTGGCACGAAGGCGACTCGCCCGGCGTGAGCAACCGCTGCCCGAAGGCGCGCATCCAGCCCGGCCGCGACGGTCGATCACACCAGCCCGCCACGCGTGCGGCCGTGCGGGCACGCATTGCCGGCGCATAGCGGCCGGTCAGCGACAAGGCGCTCAGCGCCACGACCGTGGCGACAACACCGGTTTCGACAACGTGGTACATGCTCATGTCAGCACCCGTGCGATCTGGTAGGTGGCAAACGCGGCCAGGTAGGCCAGCGCGAAGAGGTAACCGGCGGTGCCCGCCATGACCTTCCACGAGTTGGTCTCGCGGCGGATGGTGGCCAGCGTCGAGATGCACTGGGGCGCGTAGACGTACCACGCCAGGAAGGCTAGCGCCGTGGCCAGCGACCATTGCTGGGAGATGATCGGCGCCAGTTGCGCAGCCGCATCTTCATGCGTGGCCGAGAGCGAGTACACCGTCGCCAACGCGCCCACGGCCACTTCACGTGCAGCCATGCCGGGAATCAGCGCAATACACATCTGCCACGTGAAGCCAATTGGCGCGAACACGACTTCGAGCGCGCGGCCGATCATCCCCGCAAAGCTGTAATCGATGGCTGGCAGCGTGGCGTTGGCCGGCGGCGAGGGGAACGTCGAGAGGAACCACAGCACCACCATCATCTTCAGGATGACCGTGCCGATGCGGCGCAAGAAAATGCGTGCACGTTCGATCAGGCCGACGATCAGGTTGCGCGCGCTGGGCAGCCGGTACGACGGCAGTTCGAGAATGAGCGGGTGCTCGTTGCGATCGCGTTTCAGATACTTGAGCACGTAGGCCACGACCAGTGCCGATACGATGCCCGCCATATACAGCCCGAACAGCACCAGCCCCTGCAAATTGAACAGGCCCCACACCTGCCGTACCGGGATGAACGCACCGATCAGCAGCGCATACACCGGCAGCCGCGCCGAGCACGTCATCAGCGGCGCAACGAGAATCGTCACCAGCCGGTCGCGCGGGTCCTGAATCGTGCGCGTGGCCATCACGCCCGGGATTGCGCACGCAAAGCTCGACAGCAGCGGAATGAACGAGCGGCCCGACAGCCCCGCGCCCGCCATCAACCTGTCGAGCAGGAAGGCCGCGCGTGGCAGATAGCCCGATTCCTCCAGCGAGAGGATGAAGAGGAACAGGATCAGGATCTGCGGCAGGAACACCAGCACGCTGCCCGTGCCGGCGATGATGCCGTTCACCAGCAGGCTCTTGAGCATGCCGTCGGGCATGACGTTGCCGACCCACACGCCAACGGCTTCCACAGCGCCCTGGATGCCGTCCATGAGCGGCTGCGCCCACGAGAACACCGCCTGGAACATCAGGAACATCAGCACCGCCAGCAGCACCAGGCCCAGTACCGGGTGCAGCACGATGCGGTCGAGCCGGTCGTCCAGCTCGGCCGTGCTGCGCGGCATGGTGACGGCGGTATCGAGCAGGCGCTTCACTTCGACGTGCGGATCGGCGTCGGCCGGCAGCCCAACCGGCACGGCCGGCAGTTGTTCGTGATCGATATGCGCGACGAGGTCGGCTGCGCCGTTGCGTTTGATGGCCACGGTTTGCACCACCGGCACGCCCAGGGCGGCTTCCAGCTTGGCACGGTCGATGCGGATGCCGCGCCGCTCGGCCGCATCCACCATGTTCAGGGCTAGCACCATGGGCAAGCCCAGGCGTTGCAGCTCCAGAACGAAGCGCAGGTGCAGCCGCAGGTTGGTGGCGTCGACCACGCAGATCAGCAGGTCGGGGCGGGACTCACCACGGAACGTGCCGAGGCAGATATCGCGCGTAATGGCTTCGTCCGGGCTGGTGGCGATCAGGCTGTAGGCGCCGGGCAGATCGAGGATCTGCACATACCGGCCCGACGGCGAGGTAAAGCGGCCTTCCTTGCGCTCGACCGTCACGCCCGCATAGTTGGCGACCTTCTGACGGCTGCCCGTCAGCAGGTTGAATAGCGCCGTTTTGCCGCAGTTGGGGTTGCCGACCAGGGCGACGCGCAATGCGGGTGTGGAAGCGGAGGAGGAAGAAGCGTGCATCTGCATGGAGCCGGATAAGCGGAGCCGGAAAGCGGCAGCAATGGGAGGCGGGCTATGCCGCCTCGCGCACCTTTGCGGGTGGCGCGGTTTCGGGGGCGGCAATGGCGGCGGCGGGCTGCGTGGCGGATTCGGCGCGCACACGCACGCGGGCGGCCTCCTGACGACGTAGCGCAAAGCGGGTAAAGCCGACCTGCACGACGAGCGGATCGCCGCCGAACGGGCCGACGGCCACCACGCGGACCTCTTCGCCCGTCACGAACCCGAGTTCGCGCAGGCGTTGACTGATGGGATCGGCGGATTCACGGTCTTCAACGTGATCCACCACCGCCGTCGCCCGGCGGGAAAGCTCGGAAAGGCGCATCGTGCGTGATCGCTAACGTAACGTGGTAAATGCAATGAGGCTAAATGCGAATCGTTTTCATTATAACGCAACAACCCGCGTCACGGGCTGCGGCACCCGGTCGCCAGGATGGATATTTCGGAGGACGGGTTGTTACGGAGTCGGGCGTTGCGCAGAAGGCACACGCGCAACGGGTGCGCTGGCCAAAACCGCTGCCCATGCAGGGTTTTTCCTAAATTACCCTATCCTGGGTATTGGCCTGAACGGGGACCATTGCCTATCCTTCAACTGCGCTGAACTTCCCCGTTCAAAGCGTATTCTTGAAGCCACCGGATACCGCTATCCGGTGGCTTTTTCTATTGGCATCTGCCCAGTTGGGCGATCTGCGCCAAAGACTGCCGACGCGATGACAGCGGGCTCGCAACGCCTCCGATCCAGGGTAGCGGCAACGGTGCTCCGGGCGCCACATCGCACGCACGGTTATGACGCTTCGTGCCGCCTGCCACGCCGATTTGCGGCCGGGTCACCTACAGACTATCCACAAGTTGCGTGCGATAGGAATTGCAAGCAAAATGCTCGCGCACTGCGTCAGCCGTCAGCCGGCACGATGCCGCAACTGCATCGTGCGCCGGAGGGATGGTCCTTGAGCCGCGCATCGTGCAACCGCAGAGTGCATTCGCTCTCCATATAGGCTCTACCGGTCATTCAAGTGCCGAAGCACGCTTTCTTTCCCACCACGCTGCGCGGCCGCTTGCTTGCCCTGGCTGCGGTGGCCGCCTTGCCGGCCATCGTCGTGGCGATTGCCGGTGTGGCGCTTTACCGTGACCGGCTCAATGATCACCTCGCACAGCACCTGACCCACGAAACCGAGGCCGCCGCTGCGCGCGTCGGCATGGTGCTGTCCAACGCCAACATGCTCCTGTCGGTGCTGCTGGCCGACGATTCGGCGCTGCGCATGGAGCAGAAAGAGTGCAGCAGTTTCGTCAACCGCGTCTTCCATAACCAGAGCGAACTCGCGAACCTCGGCATCATCGATGCGCGTCGCAAGCTGGTATGCACACCCGACACGGCGAAGCTTGGCATCGATCTGTCTGACCGACCGTATATCAACGAGATCATGGCGACGGGCCGGCCGTCTCTGTCGACGTTCGTGACCGGACGCGCCTCCAGCCAAGCCGTCTTGATTTCGGCGCGGCCGATGGCAGGCAGCGACGGCGCCATCCGCGGCGTGGCGTACGCGGCGGTGCGGCAGAGTGCGCTGATTGCGGCGGCCGTTGATGGCATGCCGGAAGCGCCCGTCTATCTGGTGGATGCCGAGGGCAACGTGTTGTCGAACCACGGTGCCCTGGCGGCTGCCGAGGTGCCGGCCATCATGCGCGGGCCGCTGGTGGCTGCCGCGGCCCAACAGCCGGGCGAACCCCTGCTGGTGGACGACACCGACGGCGTGCGCCGTGCCTACGCCGCCATGGTGGTGCCGCATGCGGCCGGGGGGCATTTGCGCATCGTGCGCGGCGTGGACGCAACCGACATCGTTCGCCAGCAGCGCGACGTGACACTGGCCGGCGGCGGCGCCATCCTGCTGATGGTCGTGATGCTGCTGGCGCTGATCCAGATGGCGCTGCGGCGGATGGTCATGCCACGCATCGATGCGCTCGTGGATGCGGCACGCCACTACGCAACGGGTGATTTTTCTGCCCGCGTGCCCGAGCACGGCACCTCGCGCGATGAACTCTCGCTGCTTGAGCGCACCTTCAACGAAATGCGTGCCTCCATCCAGCGCCACGACGCCACCGTCCACCGCCTGACCGAACGCTTCCAGCGCGTGGCGCGTGCCACCAATGACTGGATCTTCGACTGGGATATCGCCACGGGCGAGTCCTGGGCCAACGCCAGCCTGCATCGGCTGCTTGGCAGCGACGCGCTGCTGAGCCGGGGCGACGACGACGGCACAGGTGGAGGTACCTCGCGCACGCTGACCTTCCACCAGTTCGTACACCCGGACGACGTCGATGCCTTCGGTCACGAGCTGCGCGCCGTGCTGAATTCAGACCGCGACAGCTGGCAGCACGTCTGCCGCGTGATCGATGCCAACCGCGCCACGCGCACGGTGGAAATTCGTGCGAGCCTGTATCGAGACCAGGCTGGCCGCGCCGTGCGCATGGTCGGCGGGGTGACCGACATCTCGCAGCGCTCGGCCATTGAGCAGGAACTGCGCAGCAGCGAAGCGAACCTGCGCGTGGCGGAGCAGATTGCGCTTCTGGGCAGTTGGCGCTGGGACGTGCTGCGCGACTCGACCACGTGGTCGTCGGGCATGTATGTGTTGACTGGCATGCCGCTGGGCATGCCCCCGGCCTTTGCGCAGCAGGCGCAGTTCTTTACCGCCGACAGCTATAACCGCCTGCGTGAAGCCGCCAGCCGCGCCGTGACTGAAGGCGAACCGTACTCGCTGGACCTGGAGATGATCCGCCGCGACGGCGAGCACCGCTGGGTGCTCTCGCGCGGCAACATCGAGCGCAATGATCGCGATGAGGTGGTCGCCCTGTTCGGCACCATGCAGGACATCACCGAGCGGCGCGATTCCGACGAGCAACTGCGGCTGCTGCGCCGCGTGGTCGAATCGGTGCCGTCCGGCATTACCGTGGCCGACGCGCAGCAGCCCGACCTTCCGATCGTGTACGTGAACCCGGGCTTCGAGCGCATGACGGGCTATCGCGCAGAAGAAGTGCTGGGCCGCAATGCACGCTTCCTGCACTCGTCCGAGCCGGGGCAGCCTGCGCTCAACGAAGTGCGTGCCGCCCTGCGTGACGAGAGCGAGATCCGCGTGCTGCTGCGTAATTTCCGCAAGGACGGCCACGCGTTCCTGAACAACTTCCTGCTCTCGCCGGTGCGCGATGCCAAAGGTGCGGTCACGCATTACGTCGGCATTCAGGACGACGTGACGGAGCAAGAGATGACGCGCACGCGCCTGGCGCAGCACGCCACCATCGATTCGCTCACGGGCCTGCCCAACCGCACGCTGCTGGCCGATCGCGTGCAGCAGTCGGTGGAGATGGCCGCGCGCCAGCGAAGCCGCTTCTATGTGGCGCTGGTCAACATTGACCGTTTCAAGGTCGTCAACGACAGCCTTGGCCACCTGCTGGGCGACGAGGTGCTGCGCCGTGTGGCCGAGCGCCTGCGCGATGCCGCCGATACGGTAGACACCGTGGCGCGTTTTGGCGGCGACGTGTTTGCACTGGTGATCTCGCACGCGGGTTCGCGCGGTGTCGATTTCGGCTTCGACCTGTTTGCCGAGCCGGTGCGCGTGGAAGGGCACGAGGTGTTCGTGACCGCAAGTATTGGCGTGGCCGAATACCCGGCGCACGGCGCAGACGCCGATAGCCTCATCCGCCATGCCGAGATGGCGATGTATTACGCCAAGCAGAACGGCCGTAACCGCCTGGAGTTCTTCGCGCCCGAGATGGATATCGGCGTGTCGTACCGGCTGAACCTGGAACACCAGATTCGGGCGGCACTCGAGCAGGGCCAGTTCCGCTTGCTGTATCAGCCGCAGATCGACACCAAGACGGGCCGCGTGTGCGGGCTGGAAGCGTTGATCCGCTGGATTCATCCGACGCGGGGGTTGCTGCCGCCGGCGGCGTTCATTCCGGTGGCCGAAGAGAGCGGGCTGATTGTCGAGATCGGCAACTGGGTCTTGACCGAGGCTGCGCAGCAGCGCGCCGAGTGGCACAAACGCGGCCTGGCCGATGACCTGACGCTGGCAGTGAACGTGTCGCCGTTGCAGTTCAAGCGCGGCACCGTGCTGCCGACACTGCTCAAGCTCCAGCGCCAATACGGCCTCGGCTCGGGCTTCCTTGAACTGGAAGTGACGGAGTCGATGCTGATGGAGGGCACCGAGCGCACCATCGAAGACCTCACGGCCATTCGCCAGCTTGGCGTGCGCATTGCCATCGACGACTTCGGCACGGGCTATTCGAGCTTGGCCTATTTGAAGCGCTTACCGATCGACCTCATCAAGATCGACCGCGCGTTCGTCAAGGACATCGACCGCGATTCCAACGATGCCGCCATCTGCACGACGGTCGTGGTGCTCGCGCACAACCTGGGCGTAAAGGTGTGCGCGGAAGGCGTGGAAGATGCCGCGCAGTCTGCCTTCCTGACGTCACACCAATGCGACGTGCTGCAGGGTTATTACTTCAGCGAGCCGCTGTTGCCCGAGGCGGTGACGGCACTCCTGGAACGCGACACGCGCTTCACGCTGTAAGGCCCCGCACCCGCGGCGGCGCTACGCGCGGAACACCGCGATGGCGTGCTTCAGATCTTCCGATTGGCGCGCCAGCACCGACGTGGCCGCCGCAGCTTCTTCCACCAGCGTGGCGTTCTGCTGCGTCACCCCATCGAGCTGCGAAACCGACGCGTTGATCTGCGCAATGCCGCTACTCTGCTCGCGCGAGCTGGCCGAGATTTCCGACATGAGCTGCGTGACGGTCTGCACGGATTGCACGATCTGCGTCATGGTCGCCCCGGCCTTGTGAACCAGATCCACGCCGTCGCGCACGGATTGATCGGATGCGCGGATGATCTCCTTGCTCTGCGCTGCAGCCTGGGCGCTGCGTTGCGCGAGGCTGCGCACCTCGCCCGCCACAACCGCAAAGCCGCGGCCTTCT
Organism: Ralstonia pickettii; assembly: GCF_000607165.1. Taxonomy (GTDB): domain Bacteria; phylum Pseudomonadota; class Gammaproteobacteria; order Burkholderiales; family Burkholderiaceae; genus Ralstonia; species Ralstonia holmesii. The sequence goes on from NZ_JFZG01000024.1 coordinate 446,736, forward strand.
TCGCCCGCGCGGGCAGCTTCCACCGCCGCGTTGAGCGCAAGGATGTTGGTCTGGAACGCGATGCTCTCGATGGTGGCAATGATCTCGGTTACACGCTGGCTGTCGGCCCGGATGGCGTCCATGGTGTGTACGACGCGCTGCACGACCTGGCCGCCGTCGGCCGCGATCGTGGAGGCCTCCTCGGCAAGGGCGCTGGCCGCACGGGCGTGGTCGGCATTCTGCGCGACCATCGACGTCAGCTCTTCCATGCTCGATGCGGTTTCTTCCAGCGCGGCGGCTTGCTGCTCGGTGCGGGCAGAGAGGTCATGGTTGCCGGCCGAAATCTGCAGCGTGCTGTGTGCGACGCTGGCGGCACCGTCCTGGATGTCGCGCACGATGGACGACAGACTCGCGCGCATGGTGGCCATGGCGCGCATGACTTCGCCCAACTCGTCGCTGGAGCGGGCTTCAACCACGGTGGTCAGATCGCCGGCTGCCAGGCGCGTGGCCAGCATGGCGGCTTCTTCCAGCGGGCGGATGAGCGTGCGCGCAAGCAACACACCTGACATCGTCGCCAGTCCGGCGCAACCCACGCCGGTGAGCCATAGCCAGTCGCGGCTGAAAACGAGCCACGCTGCGCCATGCAGATCGGCGGCTTCCAGCGCGATATGCGCCCACAGCGTACCGATCAGGATGGCCGACGCAATCAGCGTTTGCAGGCCGATCACCTTGAAGCGCAGGCTGTCGCGCTGGAACAGATTCACTGCGCGCCGCCAGCCGGTGCGCAGAATGCGGCCTGCGCGCACGGTGTACGACGTGTCGCCTTCGTTGATGGCGGTATAGGCGCGTTGCGCGCGCGCGATTTGCGCAGGCGTGGCCATCGAACGCACGGACGTATAGCCGACCACCGCATTGTTCTGAAACACCGGCGTCACGTTGGCCAGCACCCAGTAGAAGCCGCCGTCCTTGCGCCGGTTCTTGACGAAGCCGCGCCACGGCTTGCCGGCTTGCAGCGTGGCCCACAGGTCGGCGAAGGCGGCTTCGGGCATGTCTGGGTGGCGCACGAGGTTATGCGGCGCACCCACCAGCTCCTCCAGCAAATAGCCGCTGATGCGCACGAACGCCGGGTTGGCGAAGACGATGCGGCCTTTGAGATCGGTGCGGGAGATGAGGTAGTCCGTCGGGTTGAGGGCGGTTTCGGCTTGGGTGACCGGCAGATTCTTGCGCATGGTTGTGCCGCGCTTCGTGGGCGCAGATGGACGGAAGGAAGGGCGCGAGAGACGCGCTGTCCTCCTTTGCATCGGCACACCGGCGACGGGCTAAAGGTGATGTGGGCGCCGGCAGTTGATCTCGATCAAATCACAAGGCCCTGCATAGATGGGCATGGCCGTTGCTACGTCGCTGGCAATGCGCCGTTCAGGCGCTGCAGACGGAGGAACGAGGTGCACAAGATCTGTGGAGACGTCGAGATCGTCCCGCGTGTGGTTCCCGCCGGCGGGCGGGGTTGGGAGGCGCGTGTCGAGGTGGTGTTCCGCGGCGCGGAAGGGCAATCGTTGTCTGGCTCGCAACCGGTGCGGCCCGGATGCACGTTTGGCTCGCCGCGCGAAGCGATGGACGCGGCGCTGCTTTACGGGCAGCGCCTGCTGCGCGATTGGGTGCGGGGTGCCACGCCCGGTGCAGAAGTTGCCACCTGAGGCGACGCGAAGATCAACGCGCCTCGGCCGCCTTGCGTTCTTCGCGCGAGAGCCCGGCCGTCCAGTAGCCCTTGGCGTCGATGGCGTCGCGGGGCACCGCCCAGGCGCCTTCGAGCAGCGTGCGGACCTGCTTGAGCAAGGACGCCTCGCCGGCCAGGAACACCTGTGGCGTGCCGGTCGGCATGGATTGGGCACTGAGTGCGCCGACCATCATGGCACCGGCGTGCGCCGTATCGCTCTCCACCCAATGGATGCTGCGGCTGCGCGGGTGCCCGGCCAAGGCGCCTTCCAGGGGCAGTCTGGCGCGGGCGTCGCCAATGGCGATATAGGTCAGCACCTGCGCGTGCGCGGGTAAGGTTTCCAGAATCGCGAAGATGGCGGGCAACGCAGTTTCATCGCCGATGAGCAGCGTCCACGGTGCAGCAGGGTCGGCACGGAAGCCGCGCTTGGGGCCGGCAAATTCCACTTCATCGCCGGGGGCGGCGTGTTCGAGCCAGCGTGCGGCAGGGCCGTGCTGCGCGGCGGGCGTTTCGTCGTGCACGACAAAATCGATTTCGAGTTCATCGCGCGCCGCGTGATAGCGGCGGATGGTGTAAGCGCGCCCCAGCGTGCGCCCGGTGCCTGCGGCATCGTGCGGAAACATCAGCTTGATGGCTGCGCCCGGTGCAGCACCCGCCAGATCGGCGAGATCCGCAGCGGCTACGCCGGTAAACACGACGCGGCGCATGCGCGGGGACAGCGTATGGATGGCGCGCACACGCATGCGGCGTGTGGCGGGTTTGACAGAACTGAGCAGCTGCGACATGAGACCTTGTGTGCGATTGAAGGCAAACATAGATGGCTGCGAAGTGGCCCGAGGCTGTGACCCGGGGACCGAGGCGGTGGCCCGGACGACGAAACGTCCCCCGGGCGGCTGAACGGCTGCTGCTTGCTGCTTACCGCTCGCCGGTAATTTCCTTCAAAGCGCGTAGCAGGATGTCTGCCACGCGCTGCTGTTCTTCGCGCGAGGCGAAGCGTTTTTCCATGAGAGCGAACTTCAGGCGCCAGCGCGCCGTGCGTAACGGGTCGTGCCCTGTGTCCGTCCATTCGGCGGCGTTGTCGGTTTCGCGGTCGAACGCCATGGCTTCGTTCATGCGCTTCATACGCTCGCCCATGGCGCGCAGTTGCGCGAGGATGGCATCGGCGCTGTGCTGGCGTTCGGCCAGCCATGTTTCGCCGTCGGGCGTGATGCCGTAGCGCTTCTTGTTGCCTTCGACCGTGACGGAAGCAAAACCGTGGTCTTCCAGATACGACAGCGCCGGGTACACCATGCCCGGGCTTGGCGTGTAGAAGCCGAGCGAATGCTCTTCCACTGCCTTGATCAATTCATAGCCGTGGCGGGGCGTGCCCTTGAGCATCGCCAGCAGCACGAGCTGCAGGTCGGCCGAGCTGAGCCGGCGGCCGCGCCACGGGCTGCCGCCTTCGTCATCGCCTTCGCCGTAGCCCCCGGGGCCGCCAAAGCCGCCCATGCCTCGCCCGAAACCGTGTCCGCCATGGCCATGGCGACCCATCATGAAGTGTTTTTGAATCCACATTTTGTGGTGATGTCCAAACCATCCGCGCATTGCCATTCTCCTGAAGAGCATCATCAGATATATCTTAAGATACATCGCATGATAGTGGCGGCGATCCAGAAGTCAAGGACAGTCGAGAAAAAACGACGTGAGGATTACGGAGCTGGTTTGTCGCTACTGAGTTTGGCGACGTGTACAAGCCAACGCCGCACGACCTCTTCTTCCTTGGGCGAGAACCCTTCCAGCAAGTCCTGCTCGATGCCGCCCGAGCGTTCTCGGCACGCGGCAAGCAGGGCCGATCCTTCCGGTGTGACGTCGATGTGCTGGATACGGCCGTGCACGGCGTGGGGCCGGCGCGTGATAGCGCCGCTGCGCTCCAGGTTGGTAACGATCACGCTCACCGTCTGGGGCGTCAGCATGGTCAGCCGGGCGAGGTCGGCGTTCGAGATGCCGGGGTAGGCGCGGAGCATCGTGAGCACTAGGAATTGCGGGAGGGTGACGCCTACATCGGCCATGGCGCGCTCCATGCGTAGCCGGTGGGCGGCGCTGGCCTGGCGCAACAGGTAGCCGAGATAGCCTTCTTCACCGCGCTTGCCCTGTCCGGGCTCGGGGATGGCGGGCGAGTTGCGTGGCGTGTCGTTTTCCTTGCCGGCGGCAGGGGTGCGCTTGCTCATGATGTCAGAGTTCGAATATGATGTTCGAGCACTGATATTACCACTCCTCCCACCCGGACCCCTCAACAGGAGCCAGACATGGAAGATCTCTCCCCTCGCATGGATTACTCGGAATTTGTCGATACCGTCGTCGGTGTGGCGCCGGCGTTGCAGGCGCTCGGCAAGGCAGTCGATGCCTCAGGGCTGGAAAAGCCGCTGACCGAACTCGTCAAGCTGCGCGCTTCGCAAATCAACGGCTGCGCGTTCTGTGTGCAATTCCATCTGAACCTGGCGCGCAAGCTGCGCGTGGTGCCGGCCAAGCTCGATCTGGTGGCGGTCTGGCGCGACACGCCGGCGGTGTTTACGCCGCGCGAGCGTGCCGCGCTGGCGTGGACGGAAGCGCTGACCACGCTGGCCCGCGCCTCCGACCACGGCGTGGAAGATGGCGAATACGACGCCGTGCTTGAGCATTTCTCCAGGACGGAAGTCGCGTTCCTCACGGCCGCCGTCGCTAACATCCAGGCGTGGAACCGTATTGCCGTTGCGATGCGCTTTGCGCCGCAGGTGCCCGCCGCCGTGGCCGCAGAGGAAGCATGACCATGGACACGATCCGCCCCATCGAAGACGAAGCCGCGTTGCGTGCGTGCTTTCCCGTCATGCACCAACTGCGGCCGCATCTTGCCGACGCCGACGAGCTGGCCGCGCGCTGGCGCCGGCAGGTGGAAGACGGCTATCGCCTCATCGCCGTCTGGCGCGATGGCGTGCCAGTTGCGCTGGCAGGTTATCGGCAGCAGGAGAATCTCGTCTACGGTTCGTTCCTGTATGTCGACGATCTGGTGACCGATACCAACCTGCGCAGCAGCGGCCTCGGCAACGTGCTGATGGACCACCTCAAGGTTGAAGCCGAGCGCCTGGGCTGTGCACGGCTCGTGCTCGACACGCCGCTGTCCAACGTGCTCGGCCATCGCTTCTACTATCGCAACGGGCTGCTCGCAGGTGCCTTGCGCTTTGGCATGAACACGCAACGTGGAGCGTCCCGATGACGACACTGCTGCACGTGACCGTGAGCCCGCGCGACGATCGCTCGCACAGCCGGCGTGGCGCGAAATTGGTGATTGCACAATTGGCCGAAGCCGTCGGTGGCCTGCGCATCATCGAGCGCGACCTGGCGGCGACACCGCTGCCGCATCCCGACGCCGGCTTTGTCGAGGCCAGCCTCATGCCCGATGCCGACCGCACTGCAGCGCACCGCGCAGCGCTTGCGTTGTCGGAAACGCTGATCGGCGAACTGGAAGCGGCGGATGCCGTGCTGATCTCCACGCCGGTGCACAACTACACAGTGCCTTCGGCGTTGAAGGCGTGGATCGACTTGGTGGTGCGGCCCGAACGCACGTTCCGGCGCACGCCGACGGGCAAAGTGGGCATGCTGACCGATCGTTCGGTGCTGGTGGTGTCTGCCTCCGGCGGCAACTTTGATGGCGCCCACGCGCAGACCGATTTTCTGATGCCGTATCTGCGTTATGTGTTTGCCACGGTGGGCATCCATCAGGTGGAAGGCATCCGCTTGCAGAACACTGCGCGCGGTGCCGATTCCGCCGTGCGGGCGTTGGAAGGCTTCCGACAGGAACTGGCTGCGCGGATGTTGCTCATGCCGCTGGTGGCTTGAGGGTTGTCGCGCGAAAGAAGCAGTGTCAGTGCTGCTTAAAGTCTGGCGCTAAGGCGCCGCTTCTGCCGTGTGCGTAAGCTGCTTCAGCGCCTGGACGAAGTACGCGCGATCGTGCGGCGCCAGGTCCTGCATGGTTTGCGAGAGGCGGTCCATCGTCGTGCGAGCGGTGATGTGATCGCCGTCGGCGTGGGCAAACCATGCCAGCTCCAGCAGTAACCCGCTCACTTGCACGTGGCCGTAGCGATGCCGGCCGCTGTCGTGTTCGCGCAGGCGCAGTGCGGCCACGTCGGTCCAACGCTGCGGCCAGTAGCGCGCGTCAAAGGCTTCGGCAAATGGGCCGGCCTGCGTGCGGATGTCGGTCAACGTGAGCGCCGCGCGGCGCGTGTCGGCGCGTGCTATCCGCATCAGCGCGATGGCGTTCCACGCCGATTGCAGCGGCCCACCGTTACGCAGCGCCTGCCATTCGCTCATGGCCAGCCAACGGACGGCGTCGACCGTGCCGTCGGCATGCGTTGAGTCGCCGAGCACATCGCGCAGCAGCCAGCAAGTCATGCCGAGATTGGCGGCAACCTGCTGCACAGCGTCCGACGCCTGGCTCTCCAATGCGGCAGCCAGCGCGGTTTCGAATTGCGCGACGATGCGCTGTGCGGCCTGGGCGCGTACGTCCAAAGCAGTGCCGTCTGAGTCGGCATAGAGCAGGCGGGCACGCTCGATGAGGGCGTTGAGGTTGTTCCACTCGAAGCGGATCTGCGGGTGGTAGCGCAGCAGGCTGCGGCCGGACTCGGCATCGGCCAGGCGTGCAAGCAGGCCGGCGGCGAGGTCGAGGTCGCGGCGGTCATACGCACACCATGCGGTGACGATGCGCTCCATGGCGGCGAGGTAATCGTTGCCGAGCACGTGGCGTTGCCGGCGGTGCGCGCGCAGTTGCGAGAGCAGGGCGCTGGCGCGTGTGGAATCGCCCAGGCGGCGAGCGGCCATCGCCTCGCCCAGAGTGACGAGGGCGCGCTGGAAGTCGTTGTCGGCGGCGTCACTGGCGTGGCGCAGCGCGAGCAGGGCACCGCCGCGCTCGGTATCGGACGCGCTTGTGCTGGCGCCCAGTGCATGCAACAGGCGGCCTTCGCGCATGGCGTGGCGCGCGGTCAGAAAGGCGTGCCAGAACGCGGGGTTGGGCGTGCCAGGCGCCGGGCCGGACAGCGCGCTGGCGTTGGTATCGGTGCTGTTGTCCGTGCTGCCATCTGGGGCGGCAATCCCGAGGAAGGCGCGCACATCGGCGTCATCGGCAATCCGTCCTTCAACCACGCAGACCACGCGTGCCGCGTCTTCGGGTGTGAGCCAGAAGGGCCCTTGGCTGCGCTTATCTGCGTTGAGGAAGCGCGGCTCGCGGTCGCGCTGTTCACCCCAGCCAGCTTGCACGCCCCAGTTCTGCCAGTCGCGAAACGCGCGGCTGATCATCATGCGCTGCGTGCTGGCGTCCGACACGGCGCCGCGCAGGTCGGCCAGGCGCACCAGCGGTTGCTCCGGCGACAGACGATGCGCGTATGCCAGCCGCACCAGCAACCACAGGCTCTGGAACGGCGCGCGCCGGCCATCCACGGTTTGCGGGGTGGTCAGCTCGACATGGAGGGCGGGCAGGGCAGGCGGCGTCATGCAGGCAATCAGGCGAGGCGAAACGAAACGTGGCGCCATTGTGCGCCAAGCCCCTTGTTACAGGCGTTACGCGCGTGACGTGCGGCGTGTCCTGCACGCTGGCGGCGGCACGGCGCGCTCCCTACGATGCGCAGCGCCGGCTCATCTGCGCGTTGATGGTTGCCGGCAGCAATCCACTCAATTCAAGGAGCTTTCCATGTTCTCTCGCTGGTCGAAGATCTTCGCGCTTGCCCTCACGGCCTGCACCGTTGCCATGAGCACCGCCACTGCCCATGCCGAGCTGGTCGTGCGCAATGACCTCAAGCGCGTGTTCGACGCCGCCGGCGTCTCCGGCACCTTTGTGCTGATGGACATCAGCGCTGATCGCACGTACGTCGTTGACCCGGCGCGGGCCGCGCGGCGCATCCACCCGGCATCCACGTTCAAGATTCCGAACAGCCTGATCGCCTTCGACACCGGAGCCGTGCGCGACGATCAAGAGGTGCTGCCTTACGGCGGCAAGCCGCAGCCTTACAAGCAGTGGGAGCACGACATGGCGTTGCCCGAGGCGATCCGCCTGTCGGCCGTGCCGATCTACCAGGAGGTGGCGCGCCGCGTGGGCTTTGAACGCATGCAAGCCTACGTCGATGCGTTCGACTACGGCAACCGGCAACTCGGCAGTGTGATCGATCAATTCTGGCTACGCGGCCCGCTGGAGATTTCCGCATTCGAAGAAGCGCGCTTCACCAGCCGCATGGCGCTCAAGCAGTTGCCGGTGAAGCCGCGCACCTGGGACTTGGTCCACCGCATGCTGTTGATCGAGCAGCAGGGCGACGCCGCGCTGTATGCCAAGACGGGCGTTGCGACGGAGTATCAGCCGGAGATCGGCTGGTGGGTCGGCTGGGTGGAACGTGCCGGGCGCGTCTATGCCTTCGCACTGAACATCGACATGCCGCGTGAGGGCGACATGGCCAAGCGTATTCCGTTGGGCAAGCAGTTGATGCAGGCGCTGGAGGTGTGGCCGGCGCCGTAAGAGTTGCGTCTGCAGGCTCCGCCGTCTGATTCGCAATCAGGGATGCCAGCAATCCACAATGAGATCGATCCCGAGGACGATGCAAATCGTTAAAAACTATTGCGCCGGCCCGTACGGAAACGGACGGATGCAACACATCGGGGGCCCTCATGTTCAAGGTCTACAAGGCAATGGCCGTCGCCGTGGCAGCGGCCGTCGGAGCAGGTGGTGCGCTGGCGGGCGGCAGCCAGAGCGGCGTGATCCATTTCAGCGGCACCATCGTCGAGGCTGGGTTCCACGTGCAGGCTGCGCCCCAGCGCACCGGTGCGGAGAACCTCTTGAAGGCGAGCCCGTCGTCGTCCGGCGACCAGGTGGTGTTGGACTTTCGCTCGTCTGCGGTGCGCGTGGTGCCGCTTGATGTGTCGGTGGAGGCACGCGCGGCGTCATCGCTCCGGCCTCTGCGGGTGGGTGATGTGCGCAGCAACGCCGAGGTTCTGCTCAAGTACGCAGGCTTCAAGGCCAACTTGCTGACCGCAAACAACGGCACGCTGACCTTGTCGCGCGCGCCGGGAGTGGAATCAGCGCTTGCGGTGGTGACACTCGCCTACCAGTAATGAAAAAAGGCGGGAATCTCCCGCCTTTGTTTGCTGGCCGCCGCGATGGCGTTTACGACGCCACCGGCCCCACCGGCGATTGGAACGGGTGGTATTGGTAAAGCCAAGTCTCAGACAGCGGCTTGCCATCCACACGCAAAAACAATCGCATGTCCACCGGTTCCTTCCCATCGACCGTCAGATCGAATTGCGCACGCCAGTGGCCCGGCACGCCGTTCGGCACGGCTTCGGTAAACACGTACGAGAACGTGCCGCGTGAGGTGCTGAGCACAGCCTCCGGCTTGGTGCCGAAGGGCAGCTTCTCCAGCGGGCCGCCCTTGAACTCGACCATGAACTTGCGCACGCCGTGCGGGCGCGGCTGGCCCGGCTGGCCGCCGTTGCCCATGCGCGTGGCCACGCAGCGCGCCAGTTGCGTCGGATACGGCTCATCGGCCAGCCAGTGCAGGCGATAGCGCAGCCGATACTGGCTGCCCGCGCGTGCCGGTGCCTTCGGCACCCACATGGCGACGATGTTGTCGTGGATCTCGTCGTCGGTCGGGATCTCGATGAGCTGCACGGCGCCTTCGCCCCAGCCCTCCAGCGGCTCGACCCACAAACTCGGGCGACGCTCGTAGTGCACGCCGTCCTGGTAGTTGTTGAAATCGCGATCGCGCTGCAGCAGGCCGAAGCCGCGCGGGTTGTTGTCGCCAAAGGCAGACGCCATCGTGCGCGGCGGATCGTTCAGCGGGCGCCAGATACGCTCGCCTGTGCCGGTCCAGAGCGCCAGGCCGTCGGAGTCGTGCACTTCGGGGCGCCAGTCGGTGGCGGTGCCCTTGGCGGTTTCCGAGAACCAGTACATCGACGTGGCAGGCGCGATGCCGAAACGGTCCACGTCCTTGCGCAGGAAGATGGCCGTATCGATGTCCATCACTACGCCCTTCGTGCGGTGCATGACGAAGCGGTATGCACCCGTGATGCTCGGCCCGTCGAGCAGCGTGTAGATCGTCACGGAATCTGCGCGGTTGTCTGCCGGCGTGTCGAACCACACGTGCGTGAAATTGGGGAATTCTTCCGGCTTGCCGGCCTGCGCAACGTCGAGCGCGATCCCGCGTGCGGAGAGCCCGTACTGATACAGCTCACCGATGGCGCGGAAGTACGATGCGCCCAGGAAGGCAACCCAATCGTTCTTTTTCCAGTCGAGTTTTTTCTGATCGCCCAGACGGCTTTCCTGAAAGCGGAAGCCGGAAAAGCCGCTGCCGCGCGGCAGCTTGCGCGCCGGGCTGTCGGCGGGCATGTCGAAGTACGACTCGTCGTAGACGATCTCGCGTGCGGCGGCTTTTTCCACCACATGCATGCGTACCGGCGCGCGGAAGAACGTGCCCAGGTGGAAGAACGTCACCGGAAATTGGCCCGGACCGTCAGCAAAGAGCGCGTGGGCGGTGTCGAACTTGATCTTGCCGTGCGCTTCGTAGTCGATCTTGGCCAGGATGTCGGCCGGCGCCGTGGCGGGCGGCGTGTACGGCTTGGCGGCCATTGTGCGGGCGCGTTCGATCAGCGCATCGAAAGAAAACGGCGCGGCATCGCCCAGCTTGACGCGATTTGCGGCCAGCGCCTCGGGCGTGATGCCGAGTGCCGCCAGCGTGGCGGTAACGGATGCGGAGGCAAGAAGGGTTCGACGTGTGACCATAGGTGCCTGTGATGTGACTGATGAATAAGAAGGGTCCGACATGGTAACGCGGGCCCAGGTTCCGGCGCGGGCTGGAAGCTCCCCCGGATGGCCGATCCGCTGCCGTTCGGACGCCCAAATCGACAGTTCATCGCAGCGGGTTTGCACCTGCAAGTGCCGGTTACGATACTTGGTGACACATCAACGGGGGCTGGGATGACGCTACGACTGCGCAGCATCGGCATCGCTTTGGCATTGGTTTGCGCGGCATGCGGCGCCCGGGCGGCACCCTGCGAGTCGCCCGCCCAGTTGAATGATGGCTGGCAGACCGAAGCCGACCCTGCCGCAGCCGGTTTCGAAGCCGGCCGCCTTTGCGCCGTCCTGCGCAATTTTGCCGAAGCCGATATCAACTTCCACAGCCTGCTCGTGGTGCGTCATGGCCATCTGGTGGCGGAGGTCTATCACGCCGGCAAGGATGAGCGTGTGAAGGATCTGTTCCGCACCACGCGCACGTTCGACGCCAGCACACTTCACGACATCCGCTCGGTCAGCAAATCGGTGACAAGCCTGCTGTGGGGCATTGCGCAAGGGCAGGGGAAGATGCCGCCGCTCGAAACACCGGCGTTGTCGCTGTTTCCGGGGCTGGCCGACCTGAATCGCGACGGCCGTGAGGCGATTACGCTCTCGCAGATGCTGTCGATGTCCAGCGGCCTTGCCTGGAACGAATGGCGTGCGACGAGCCTGTTCAACAACGACGAGTTCGGACTGTTCTGGCACACCTCTCAGGCGCACTACGTGTTCGACCGCCCGATGGCGGCGCCGGCTGGCACGCAGTTCAACTACAACGGCGGCAACACGGCGGTACTGGCGCTGCTGTTGGCAGAGCGCGTCGGCATGTCGTTGCCGGAGTACGCGCGCACGCAACTGTTCGAACCGCTGGGCATCACCGATTGGGAATGGGTAGACGACTACCGTGGCCGCCCCCTGGCGTTTGCCGGCGTGCGCCTGCGCCCCCGAGACCTGGCGCGCATCGGTCAGCTCGTGCTGCAGCACGGCCAATGGAATGGGCGGCAAGTCGTGCCAGCCGCGTGGATTGCCGAATCAACGCGCCCGCACATCGACACCGGCATGGGCCTGCAGTACGGCTATCAGTGGTGGCTCGGCAAGGTGGTGGCCGGCGGCACCGAACACGCGTGGATCGGCGGCATCGGCAACGGTGGCCAGCGCCTGTGGATCGTGCCCGGGCTCGACATGGTGATCGTCACCACGGCGGGCGACTACAACCAGCGTGCAACCTGGAAACAGGCCGAAAACCTGCTCGACCAGGTCATGGCGGCCGTGCAGCCGTCGCTCTGGTAACGACGGCTGCGCGGTTGCGTGGCTGCGCGGGCTTAAAGGAACCGGTCGAGGATCTTGCGGCTGTGCTTGTCCAGCGCAAGCAGGTCGCGGATCAGGTAGTGGATGCCGTGGCTGTCGGAAATGAGCAGCGTGGTGCCGGTCAGGCGCCGGATGTCTTCTTCGCCGCGCAGCACGAGGTCGGTCTGGCCGCGGTCGGTCTGCACCGTCCACGTGCTGGGCGTGGCGTAGGTCGATACGCCGACGATCTTGCGGATTTCGGGCATGAATTCACGCGCACCGAGTTCAGCTTCGATCAGTGCGCGCATTGGCGCGGGTAGGGCATCGGGCTGCGTGATCCACGCCAGCTCGCGGCCGTCGGTGCTCATCAGGCTCAAGCCCTCGCCGGCGGCGGAGATCGGAAACGCGCGCACGGGCACCACGCCTTCATGCATGGTGCCGTCGGCCAGGGTCATCACAAGCTTGCCGAAGCCATTGCGGCTTAGGGTGAAATCGGGCGTTTGCATCGCAGTCATTTCAAATAGGGGATCACTGCGCGTAAGCCGGCGCGGCGGCGTCCACGCGCTCGCCGTCGCTGGTCAGATCGGTGTCGGCATCGACATTGCGGGCCTGCGCCTGATAAAGCTTGTAGTACGCCCCTTCGCGCGCGAGCAGCTCATCGTGGTTGCCCACTTCGACGATCTGGCCGCGATCCATGACGACCAGGCGATCCGCCTTGCGCAGCGTCGACAAACGGTGCGCGATGGCAATGGTTGTGCGGCCCTGCACGAGGTTGTCGAGGGCCTTCTGGATTTCCTTCTCGGTGGTCGTATCCACGGAAGACGTGGCCTCGTCCATGATCAGGATGCGCGGGTTGATGAGCAGCGCCCGCGCAATCGAAATACGCTGGCGTTCGCCGCCCGACAGCGCCTGGCCGCGTTCACCCACCAGCGAGTCGTAGCCGTGCGGCAGGCGCAGGATGAACTCGTGGGCGTGGGCGGCACGCGCGGCGGCAATGATCTCTTCGCGCGTGGCGCCGGGTTTGCCGTAGGCAATGTTGTCGGCGATCGTGCCGAAGAACAGGAACGGCTCCTGCAGCACCAGGCCGATGTTGCGACGGAATTCCGAGACGGGCAGCGATCGGATATCAGTGCCATCCAAGCGGATCGCGCCTTCCGACACATCGTAGAAGCGGCAGATCAGGTTCACGAGCGTGCTCTTGCCCGAGCCGCTATGCCCCACCAGCCCGATCATCTCGCCCGGCTGGATCGACAGGTTCAAGCCGCGGATCACCGCTCGGTTGCCGTAGCGGAAGCCCAGGTCGCGCAACTCGATTGCCCCGTCCACCTTCTCGATGTGCACAGGCTTGACCGGTTCCGGCACGCTCGACACGTGGTCGAGAATGTCGAAGATGCGCTTGGCGCCCGCCGCCGCCTTCTGCGTGACGGACACGATGCGGCTCATGGAATCCAGGCGCGTGTAGAAGCGGCTGATATACGTCAGGAACGCCACCAGCACACCGACGGTAATGGCGTCATGGCTGACCTGCCAGATCCCGAAAATCCATACCACCAGCAGGCCGACTTCGGTCAGCAGCGTCACGGTCGGGGTAAACAGCGACCACACAGCGTTGACGCGATCGTTGATCGCCAGGTTGTGCTTGTTGGCCTCGGCAAAGCGTGTCACCTCGCGCTTTTCCTGGGCAAAGGCCTTGACCACGCGGATGCCGGGGATCGTATCGGCCAGCACGTTGGTGATCTCCGACCAGATTCGGTCGATCTTCTCGAAGCCATGGCGCAGGCGGTCGCGCACCAGGTGGATCATCCACGCGATGAACGGCAGCGGCACCAGCGTGACCAGCGCAAGCCAGGGGTCGATCGAGACCAGGATGACGGCCGTCATCGCAATCATCAGCACGTCGGTCGCGAAATCGAGCAGGTGCAACGACAGGAACACGCTGATCCGGTCGCTTTCCGAGCCGATGCGCGCCATCAGGTCGCCGGTGCGCTTACCGCCGAAGTATTCGAGCGACAGCTTGAGCAGGTGCTCGTAGGTGGTCGTGCGCAGGTCGGCACTGATGCGCTCGGACACGCGCGCCAGCAGATAAGTGCGCGCCCAGCCCAGCACCCAGGCCACCAGCGCGGCGCCAAACAGGCCGGAAAGGTAGAGCGTGACCAGGTGGTAATCGACCGGTTGCCCGTTCTGATAGGGGATCAGCACCTTGTCCATCAAGGGCATCGTCAGGTACGGCGGCACCAGGGTGGCGGCTGTGCCGATCAGCAGCAGGGCGAAACCGGCCAGCAATTCCCACCGATACGGCTGGGCGAAGCGCCACAGGCGCAGCAGCGCCCAGGTCGAAGGCGGCTGCTCCTGTTCGCGGCTGCATTGCGGGCAGTTGTCTTCACCGGGCGGGAGGGGCGCCTTGCAGGTCGGGCAGATGTCCGCGGCGGGCTGTGCGGCTTGGGCGCCAGTGGCCAGGGCGTTGCGCTGCGCATCGAAGGCGTCGGCCAGCCGCAGGGCGTCGGTGTTGTGGCCCAGCGTGTAGCGCCAGCTTGCCAGCCTGCGCTGGCCGTCCGCCAGCTCCAGCGTGCCAACGCCGGCGTGGTCGCTGTGGGCAAGCGTCATGCCAGGGCCGATGTCCCAGCTTTGCAAATCCTTTTCGCCAGGGGCTTGGCCGATCAGGCGCCGGTTCGTAACAACCAGCCACCCTTGGGTAAAATGCAACCTTGCGTCCAAATCCAGCTGCAGCCCGGCCAGGACGGTTTCTTCTGGAGCGAGGCTCGGGGCCAGCACGACACTCCAGGGTTCCTGAGCGCGGGCGAGGGTGGGGGCGGACGTTGGGGAGGACTGGGTCATCAGTGGCGCAAAGAATTCAAAAAGCGCGTCCAAATGGCCAAAAAACAGCCCAAAACGGGAAAAGGACGAACATAAATCGAGGCAAGAGTGCGGCGTCGCAAGTGTTGCGGCCTGCAAATTTTGCTCGCAAGTATACATAGCCACGCGAGCCAGGCGTTTGGTGCGCTGCACAACGCACTTCGGGCTCAAGACGTCAACGCCGAAGCCGTTGTAACGTTATTGAAAGGTAACGGTTCGATTCCACGGACCAATTCACGCGTACATCGCCCCCCCTGCTTTCCAAGCAAATTCAATGAAGAAGAAGGACATTGAGATTCTCGATGTCATGTCGCTGCGCGGCCCGAATATGTGGACATATCGGCCAGTGCTGGAGGCATGGGTCGACATTGGTGAACTGGAGGATTTTCCCTCCAACACGATTCCGGGCTTCTACGAGCGCCTGTCGACATGGCTCCCGACGCTGATCGAGCACCGCTGCAGCCCCGGCGTGCGCGGTGGCTTCCTGATGCGCTTGAAGGAAGGCACCTGGCCCGGCCACATCCTGGAACACGTCACCCTGGAACTGCAGAACCTGGCCGGCATGCCCGGCGGCTTTGGCAAGGCGCGCGAGACCCCGGTGCGCGGCGTCTACAAGGTGATCGTGCGTGCCTGGCATGAAGACGTGACGCGCGCTGCCCTGCTGGCCGCCCGTGATCTGGTCATGGCGGCCATTGAAGACCGCCCGTTCGACGTGGACGCGGCCGTCGAAACGCTGCGCGACTTGGTCGATGAGCACTGCCTCGGCCCCAGCACCGCTTGCATCGTCGATGCAGCCGATGACCGCAATATCCCCTCCATCCGCCTGTCGGACGGCAACCTCGTGCAGCTCGGCTACGGCGCACGCCAGCGCCGCATCTGGACGGCCGAGACCGACCGCACCAGCGCCATTGCTGAATCGATCTCGCGCGACAAGGACCTGACCAAGAGCTTGCTGCAGTCGTGCGGCGTGCCCGTGCCCGAAGGCCGCATGGTCGACAACGCTGAAGACGCCTGGGACGCGGCCGAAGACATCGGCGTGCCGGTGGTGGTCAAGCCGTACGACGGCAACCACGGCCGCGGCGTGTTCACGAACCTGATGACGCGCGAAGAGGTGGAAACCGCTTACGCCGTGGCCATCGAGGAAGGCAACGGCGTGATTGTTGAGCGCTTCGTCTCCGGTAACGAACACCGCCTGCTGGTCGTGGGCGGCCGTGTGGCGGCGGTGGCGATGGGCGAAACCGCGTCGGTGATCGGCGATGGCACCTCGACCATCGAAGAACTGATCGAATCGCAGATCAATTCCGACCCGCGCCGCGGCAGCACCGAAGAGCACCCGCTGAACTGCGTGCGCCTGGACTCTGCCGCACTCCTCGAACTCAAGCGCCAGGGCTATGCCGACGGCAGCGCCGTGCCGCCCGCTGGCCGCAGCGTGCTGATCCAGCGCAATGGCAACGTCGCCTTTGACGTGACCGATCGCGTGCACCCGAGCGTGGCCGCGCACGCATCGCTGGCGGCGCGGGTGGTCGGGCTCGACATTGCCGGCGTGGACCTGGTGGCCGACGACATCTCGCGCCCGCTCGATGAGCAGCGCGGCGCCATTGTGGAAGTCAACGCCGGGCCGGGTTTGCTGATGCACATTCGGCCGGCCCAGGGCGAACCACGCCCTGTGGGCCGCGCGATTGTGGATCACCTGTTTTCCGACAAGGACGGCGTGCAGGACGACGGCCGCATTCCCATCGTCGGCATCACGGGTACCAACGGCAAGACCGTTGTCGCGAAGCTGGTTGCGCAGTTGCTGCAGCTCTCGGGCAAGCACACGGGCCTGGGCTGCAGCGATGGCCTGTTCCTGGACCGCCGCCAAGTCGAGGCGAGCAACAATCGCGGCGGTCACGGCGACCGCGCTGCGTGGGACGCCTGCCACCGCATCCTGATGAATCGCGCGGTGGAAGCCGCCGTATTCGAGAGCGACAGCGGCATGATCCTCTCGCAAGGATTGCCGTATGACCGTTGCCAGGTCGGCGTGGTCACCAACTTCGGCAAGCCCGATCACCTGGGCGACTTCTACGTCGAAGACGAAGACCGGATGTACAGCGTTCTGCGCACGCAGATTGACGTTGTGCTGAAGTCTGGCGTGGGCGTGCTCAATGCCGCCGATGCGCGCCTCGTTGAAATGGCCGACCTGTGCGACGGCGATGTGATCTTCTTCGCGTTGTCGGGCGATCTGGAGGCGATTGCCGCGCACCGCGCCGCTGGCAAACGGGCCGTGTTCGTGCGTGACGGCAAGGTGGTGCTCGCCACCGGCTCGACCGAACTGGCTCTGGCCGATGTGGCGGCCATTCCGCTGACCTACGCTGGCCGCGTGCCGTTCCAGCTTGAGAACGTGCTGGCCGCTGTAGCCACCGGCTGGGCGCTGGGCATTTCCAACGACC
Source organism: Ralstonia pickettii (assembly GCF_000607165.1). GTDB lineage: Bacteria > Pseudomonadota > Gammaproteobacteria > Burkholderiales > Burkholderiaceae > Ralstonia > Ralstonia holmesii. The sequence continues at coordinate 463,816 of NZ_JFZG01000024.1, forward strand.
TGATGCGCGCCGGTATCGTCACCTTCGATGTGGGCCAGGTGGATGTGCCGGGCCGCTTCACGCTGTTCCAGCACCACGGCGCCACCATCGTGGTAGATGACGCGCACAACGCCTCGGCGCTGGACGCCCTGGCCGCTGCGCTGGACAACTTCCCGGCCGAGCGCCGCACGCTCGTATTCGGTGCCGGCCTGCAACGCCGCGACGAAGACCTGGTGGCGCAAGGCACCGTCATCGGCCAGACGTTCGATCGCGTGCTGCTATGCGAAGACGCCAGCGTCAAGCGCACCGATGCCGAGTTCGATCGCCAAGCACGCGCGCTGCTCAAGCAAGGGTTGCAGGCAGGCGGTCGCGTGGCTGAAGTCGTCGTCGAAGGGGCCAAGCGCCGGGATGTCGTGGATGCGGCGCTCTCGCAGCTCACGGCAGGCGACCTGCTGGTCCTGCAATGCGACGAGTGCGCCATCGAGGGCACCGTCGAGCAGGTACACCAGTGGATGGGCCGCGCCGAATCCCAGAACTGACGATCGGGCCTGAATCCAAAAGAACGCCCAAAGCACAACGGAAAGCTGATTGCATGGAAGTCTCTCGTATCCGGGCCTTGCGCGGCCCAAATCTCTGGTGCCGCCATACGGCCATCGAAGCCATCGTGGCCTGCTCGGATCAATCCCAACTGCTGGCCGAACTGCCGGGCTTTGAAGACCACCTGCGCGCGCGCTTTCCGGCGATTGGCCCCTTGCGCCCGGATGACGAAGCCGATGCACCGTCGATTGCGCACGCGCTGGAAGCCGCCGCGCTGGGCCTGCAAGCCGCCGCCGGTTGCCCGGTGACGTTCAGCCATACCGAGCCCACGCTCGAACCCGGCACGTACCAGGTCGTCGTCGAATACAGCGAAGAGGAAGTGGGCCGACTGGCATTTGAGCTGGCCTGCCAACTTTGCCTGGCCGCACGCGACGACCAGCCGTTCGATCTGGACGACGCGCTGCACCGCCTGCGCGAGTTGGACGAAGACGTGCGCCTGGGGCCCAGTACCGGTTCCATCGTCTACGCTGCCGTGGCGCGCGGGATTCCGTACCGCCGTCTCACGCAGGGCTCGATGGTGCAGTTCGGCTGGGGCAGCAAGCAGCGCCGCATCCAGGCCGCCGAAACCGATATGACCAGCGCCGTGGCGGAATCCATCGCCCAGGACAAGGATCTGACCAAGACCCTGCTGCACGCGGCCGGCGTGCCGGTGCCGCTGGGCCGTTCGGTGCGCAGCGCCGAGGAAGCCTGGGAAGCCGCGCAGGAAATCCACGGCCCGGTCGTGGTCAAGCCGCGCGACGGCAACCAGGGCAAGGGCGTGGCCGTGCGCATCCGTACGCGCGAAGAAGTGATGACCGCCTATGAAGTGGCGGCCGACATTTCGTCGGACGTGATCGTCGAGCGCTACATTCCGGGCCACGATTTCCGTCTGCTGGTGGTGGGCAAGCACCTGGTGGCGGCTGCGCGCCGCGATCCGCCGCAAGTCATCGGCGACGGCAAGCACACTGTGCGTGAGCTGGTCGACGAGGTAAACCGCGACCCGCGACGCGGCGAAGGGCATGCCACGTCGCTCACGAAAATCCGCTTTGACGACATTGCGCTGGCCACGCTCGCCAAGCAGGGCCTGAGCGCCGACGCCGTGCCGCCCAAGGGCACGCGCGTGGTGTTGCGCAATAACGCGAACCTCTCCACGGGCGGCACCGCCACCGACGTGACCGACGACGTGCACCCCGCCATCGCGGCGCGTGCCGTGGCGGCAGCGCAGATGGTCGGCCTCGACATCTGCGGCGTGGACGCCGTGTGCGAAACGATGCTCAAGCCGTTCGAGGACCAGGCCGGCGGCATTGTGGAAGTCAACGCCGCGCCCGGCCTGCGCATGCACCTGCAGCCGTCGTACGGCAAGGGCCGCGCCGTGGGCGAGGCGATCATCTCCACGATGTTTGCCGACGGCGACGACGGCCGTATCCCCGTGGTGGCGGTGTCCGGCACCAACGGCAAGACGACGACGGTGCGCCTGATCACACATCTGCTCGCCACCAGCGGCCTGCGCATGGGCATGACCGGCACCGACGGCGTGTACATCCAGGGCCAGCGCATCGACACCGGCGACTGCAGCGGCCCGCGCAGCGCGCGTAACGTGCTGCTGCATCCGGACGTCGACGCCGCCGTCTTCGAGACCGCGCGCGGCGGCCTGCTGCGCGAAGGTCTCGCGTTCGACCACTGCGACGTGGCAGTCGTGACGAACGTGGGCGAGGGCGACCACCTGGGCCTGAACTACATCAGCACGGTGGAAGACCTGGCCGTGCTCAAGAGCGTGATCGTGCAGAACGTGGCACCGCGCGGCATGGCGGTGCTCAATGCCGCCGACCCGATGGTCGCGCGCATGGCTGACGGCTGCCCGGGTTCAGTCACCTTCTTCGCGCACGATGCCAGCCTGCCGACCATGGCCCTGCACCGCGCACAAGGCAAGCGGGTGGTGTTTGTCGACGGCGCCGAGATTGTGGCCACCGAAGGCGCCAACGAAACGCGCATCGCACTGGCCGACATTCCGCTCACGCGCAACGGCACCATCGGCTTCCAGGTTGAAAACGCGATGTCGTCGGTTGCCGCTGCGTGGGCGCTTGGCATCGACTGGGCGATCATCCGCCGCGGCCTCGCCACCTTTGTGAACGACGCCGCCACCGCGCCCGGCCGCTTCAATGTATTCGACTACAAGGGCGCCACGCTCATCGCCGACTACGGCCACAATCCCGACGCCATCCAGGCGCTATGCAACGCCGTGGCCACCATGCCGGCCCAGCGCCGCTCGGTGGTGATCAGCGGGGCGGGCGACCGCCGCGATGAGGATATCCGCCGCCAGACGCAGATTCTGGGCGGCGTGTTTGACGACGTTGTGCTGTACGAAGACCAGTGCCAGCGTGGGCGTGAGGATGGCGAGGTGTTGGCGCTGCTGCGTGAAGGGCTGCAGGGTGCGTCGCGCACGAGCCGCGTTGATGAAATCCGTGGTGAATTTCTGGCGATCGACACGGCGCTGGGGCGGTTGCAGCCGGGTGATCTCTGCCTGATTTTGATTGATCAGGTGGAGGAGGCGTTGGGGCATATTGCTAAGCGGGTTGCTGAGTGAGTTTTGGCCCGGTTGATGGGGTTCGCTGGGGTTTTGTTTTTTGTGGTGCATCCCTTGTTTCATCCCCTGCCGGGGCTGACTCACTTTCTTTGGTCTTGCCCAAAGAAAGTAAGCAAAGAAATGCGCGCCCGAGATGGCGAAAGATTCCTTGAATTTATGTCGCAGGGAGGGGAAGGGAAAAACTCGCTGCGCTCGGACAGTTTCCCTTCCTTTTTCCTCCCTGCAACAGAAATTCAAGGCGCCATCTAGGGCAGGGAAAGTCAAAAGACAAAAGCCACACCATCTGGGCACAAGCCCAAACGACAAGGCCAACCGCGCGATGGGTTGGCCGTTCTCTTTTGACGTTGAGCCCTTGATGGCGCCTTGAATTTTTGTGAGCGGGCGGAAAAAGGAAGGAGGCCTGTTTGAGCGCAGCGAGTTTGCCTCCTTCCCCGCACGGTCACACAAATTCAAGGGGAAGTCGCCATCTCGGGCGCGCCTTTCTTTTGCTTACTTTTCTTTTGCAAGACAAAGAAAAGTGAGTCGTGCCCGGCAGGGTACGAAAGGGGGATGGACCACCAACAAAAGAACAGCACAAAAACCACCCCCAACACTTCCAACCCCATTGACCTATGATGACGCCTCCCCTCAGTCCCCGCGCCATCATGCCCAATCCCCCCACACTCGCCCCAGTAGAACTGGCAAAGTCCTACCGCCTCCTGAACCACGGCCCGACCACGCTGGTCACCAGTGCCCACAACGGTGTGCGCAACGTCATGGCAGCCGCCTGGGCGATGCCACTCGACTTTGACCCGCCCAAGGTGCTTGTCGTGGTCGACAGCCGCACCCTCACTCGCGAGCTGATCGAAGCTTCCGGTGTCTTCGCACTGAACATTCCCACCCGCGCCATCGCCGAAACCACACTCGCGGTCGGCACGCTCTCGGGCCGCGACGGCGACAAGTTCGATGCGCTCGGCCTTGCCACCATGCCCGCCCGCACGATCGACGTGCCGCTGGTAGCCGGTTGCGCAGGGTGGCTGGAATGCCGCGTCATTCCCGAGCCGCACAATGAGAAGCGCTACGACCTGTTCATCGCTGAAGTGACAGCCGCGTGGGCGGACCCAGCGCTGTTCAGCAACGGCCGCTGGCACTTCACCGATGCGAGCAGCAAGACCGTGCACTACCTTGCAGGCGGTGCATTCTTTGAGACCGGCGATGCGTTCACCGTGGAGGCCAAACAGCCATGAGCGACATCGCCATCCGCCCGTTGACCGACGACGATGCCGAAGCCTTCAAGGCGCTGCGCCTGAAGGCCATTCAAGACGCGCCCACCGCCATCTGGCCGACGCACGATGAAGAGTCGGGGCGCACGCTGGAAGAAACCTGCAACCGCATCCGGGCGACTGCGCATCAGATCGTGTTTGGTGCCTTTGCGGGGCACGAACTGATCGGTATTGCCGGGTTGCGGCGTGAAGCGCTCGCGCAAGTCGCACACAAGGCCGTGCTGTGGGGCGTGTTTGTTGACCCCGCGCATCGGCGGGGCGGTATTGCCAGCCGTCTGCTGAATGCCGCCATTGCGCATGCGCGTGCTGCGCAGGTGCTGCAGATCCATCTCTGCGTCAACGCTGAAAACCCGCGTGCGCAAGCGCTGTATCGCAACGCGGGTTTCGAGACCTTCGGCATCGAGCGCCGCGCCATGCGTGTCGGTAACCGCTTCTACGACGAAGAACACATGGCGCTGCGGCTCGACGCCTGAACCGTCAGGCGCACGCCATCAGGTCCGCCACACCTTCGCGCTGCCAGCCGTGCCGCTGTACGTGCACTATCGCGTGGACGATCACTCGCCGGTGCTGAAGGCCTTTCTGGAGACGCTGCGCGAAGTCAGCGGCACGAGCGAAGACGCCGTCGCTGCGCAGCCTCAGTCTGCGCTGGCCAGCCGATAGTCCGTCGGCCGCATGCCCGTCCACTTGCGGAAGGCGCGGTGGAAGGCGCTCGGTTCTGCAAAGCCCACAGCGATGGCAATGTCGGCGATCGTGCGGCGCGTGTCCTGCAACTGGCCGATGGCAATGTCGCGCCGCAGGTCATCCTTGATGGACTGATACGTGTGGCCTTCGAGCTTCAGGCGCCGGCGCATCGTCGCTTCGGCCACGTTCAGTTTGAGCGCCATTGCGTCAGACGCCGGCCAACTCGCGACCGGCAGGTTGCGCAGCATTTTGCGCACGCGCGCCGCAAATGAATCCGGGTTGCGGTACTTGACGATGAAGTTGCCCGGCGCATCGCGCAGGAAGGTCTTGATGGACGCTGCCGTCTGGATGACAGGCAGTTCCAGGAAGCCCGGCGAAAGATCGACGTACGAGGCGTCCTGCTTGAACGCCATGTCGTCGCAGAACATCAGGCGGTATTCCTGCGCATCTTGTGGCGCCGCACAACGGAAGCGCGCGGCAATGAACGGAATGCGCCGCCCCACCAGCCAGCACACCAGGCCGTACACCATGATGAGCCACGTGGCGTAGGTGAACATGGGCGGCACCCGAGTGCCCTTGCGGTGCACGAAGACGAGGCGCACGCGATCCGGGCCTTCTTCGATCTGCACATGCAGGTCGTCCAGCACCAGCCGCAGAAAACCGACGGCCCGCGCCAGCGCCTGCCGGCCGGTGCGCGCCGTGAGCGCCGCTTGCGTCATCGCCACGAAGCTGCCCCAGCGCATGGGGTGCGCATCCTGCCCGAAGAACTCGTCGTCCATGGCCTGCGCAATGCCGGCCCACAGCGCGCCGTACTGTGCAGACGACACGCGGCTGCGCGGCTGCGCCAGCATCTGCGGTGTGATGCCCGCAGCCGCCATGATGGGCTGCATGTCCACACCATGCGCGCGCGCACGTGTCACGGCCTCGTTGACGAGGCTGACAGAGACGGTTCCCTTTTCGTTGTTTTTCATCGGTATGGCAAATCCGCTCACGCAAGTTGATCGTGACGGGCATCGAAGCCGCCCAGCCGCGTGCCTACACTTTTTCCCCATCGAACCCAAGCGCCGCAGGCTGCACAGTGTAAGGCGCCTGCAGAGGCAGCGTCACGCGGCGCCGGTCAGCAACCAAGCAAGAGCCAAGCGATGGACGACTTCTATACCGAAGAGCAGCGGATGATCCACGACGCTGCGCGCGACTTTGCCACCGAGCGCCTGGCGCCCAACGCTGCGCAGTGGGACCGCGATGCTGCACTGCCGGATGACGTGGTGCGCGAGATGGGCGAGCTGGGCCTGCTGGGCATGATCGTGCCGGCGGAGTGGGGCGGTTCGTACACCGACTACGTAGCCTATGCGCTCGCGCTGGAAGAGGTTGCCGCCGGGTGCGCTGCCAGCGCGACGATGATGAGCGTGCACAACTCGGTCGGCTGCGGCCCCATCCTGAAATTCGGCACCGAGGCGCAGAAGGCGCGTTACCTGCCGGATCTGGCCACGGGCCGCGCGATTGGCGCGTTTTGCCTGACCGAGCCGCACGCCGGCTCCGAAGCCAACAACCTGCGCACGCGTGCCGTGCTGCGCGATGGCAAGTGGGTGCTCAACGGCAACAAGCAGTTCGTGACAAACGGTGCGCGGGCAGACATCGCCATCGTATTTGCCGTGACTGACCCCGAAGCCGGCAAGCGCGGCATCTCCGCCTTCATCGTGCCGACCGATACCCCGGGCTTCCATGTTGGGCGGCCGGAACACAAGCTCGGCATTCGCGCGTCGGATACGTGCCCGATCACGCTCGAAGACTGCGCCGTGCCCGAAGAGAACCTGCTGGGCGAGCGCGGCGAAGGCCTGAAGATCGCGCTGTCGAACCTGGAAGGCGGGCGCATCGGCATTGCCGCGCAGGCCGTGGGCATTGCCCGCGCCGCATTCGATGCCGCGCGCAACTACGCCAATGAGCGCATCCAGTTCGGCAAAGCGCTGCGCGAGCACCAGACCATCGCCAACATGCTGGCCGACATGGCCACGCGTCTGAACGCGGCGCGCCTGCTCGTTCACCACGCGGCGCGCCTGCGCAGCGCAGACAAGCCGTGCCTGTCGGAGGCCTCGCAGGCCAAGCTCTATGCGTCCGAGTTGGCCGAGGAAATCTGCTCTAACGCCATCCAGATCCACGGCGGCTATGGCTACCTGGCCGACTACGCCGTCGAGCGCCATTACCGCGACGCACGGATTACCCAGATCTACGAAGGCACCAGCGAAGTCCAGCGGATGGTGATCGCGCGGCACGTCTAGCACGCACCGCGCACATCGACCGAATACGAAAGAGCGCAGACGCGCCGACCAGGAGACGACGATGAACCAAGCGGTATCTGCAGCACAGGGTTTTGTGGAAGCGCGCGATTTTCTGCTGCGCCATCGCACCGACTACGACCGCGCGTATCGCGAGTTCGCGTGGCCGACGCTGGACACGTTCAACTGGGCGCTCGATTACTTCGATGTGATGGCGCGCGGCAACGACAACCCGGCGCTGTGGATCGTTGATGACCCGCAAAGCGGCGGGTTGAAGCTTTCGTTTGCGCAGATGTCGGAGCGCTCGTCGCGCATGGCGAATTTCCTGCGCGGGCTGGGCATCGTGCGGGGTGACCGCCTGCTGCTGATGCTGCCCAACCGCGTTGAACTGTGGGACGTGATGCTCGCGGCGATGAAGCTGGGCGCGGTGGTGCTGCCGGCCACCACGCAGCTCTCGCCAGACGACGTGCGCGACCGCGTGGAACTCGGCGGCGCCACATGCGTGGTGGTCGACGCGGCGGAGCTGCACAAGTTCGACGGTGTGGATGCGAGCGTCAAGCGCATCGCGGTGGGCGCGCAGCGTGATGGCTGGGTCGACCTGGGCGCAGCCTACGAGGCGCCCGCGCAGTTTGTTCCCGACGGCCCGACCAAGGCGACCGACCCGCTGCTGCTGTACTTCACCTCTGGCACCACGTCTAAGCCGAAACTGGTTGAACACACGCACCAGAGCTATCCGGTCGGGCACCTGTCGACGATGTACTGGATCGGGCTGCAGCCCGGCGATATCCACTGGAACATCAGCTCGCCCGGCTGGGCCAAGCATGCGTGGAGCTGCTTCTTCGCACCGTGGAATGCGCAGGCCTGCGTGTTCGTCTACAACTACGCGCGCTTTGTGCCGAAGGATACGCTGGATGTGCTGGTGCGCTTTAACGTGACCACGCTGTGCGCGCCGCCCACCGTGTGGCGCATGCTGGTGCAGGAGCCGCTGGCGTCGTATGCCGTCAAGCTGCGCGAGATTGTCGGTGCGGGCGAGCCGCTGAACCCGGAGATCATCGAGCGCGTGCGCAGCGCCTGGGGCGTGACCATCCGCGACGGCTTTGGCCAGACCGAAACCACCTGCCAGATCGGCAACACCCCCGGGCAGCCGGTGGTGCCGGGCTCGGTCGGGCGCCCGCTGCCGGGCTACCGCGTCGAACTCGTCGACCATGACGATCAGCCGGCCAGCGAAGGTGAGATCGTGCTGCCGCTCTCGCACCGCCCGCTCGGCCTGATGCAGGGCTACGCCAACAATGAACGCGCCACGGCCGAGGCGATGCGCAACGGCTACTACCACACGTCCGATGTCGCCATGCGCCGCGACGATGGCTACTTCGTCTACGTGGGCCGCACCGATGATGTGTTCAAGTCGTCGGACTACCGCCTGAGCCCGTTCGAGCTGGAAAGCGTATTGATCGAGCACGAAGCCATTGCCGAGGCGGCCGTGGTGCCGAGTTCCGACCCGCTGCGCCTGTCGGTGCCCAAGGCGTTCGTGACGGTGCGCCAGGGCTACGAAGCCGGCCCTGAACTGGCGCGCGCCGTGTTCCTCTTCTCGCGCGAAAAGCTGGCCCCCTACAAGCGCATCCGCCGCCTGCAGTTCAGTGAGCTGCCCAAGACCATTTCCGGAAAGATCCGGCGTGTGGAACTGCGCCGCCTGGAACTTGAACGCACCCCCCAGCCCGCCCGCATGCCCGGCGAGTACTGGGAAGAAGACTTCGCCTGATTTGCCCATCCCGCATTGAACCCGCCACCGCTACCGATACCGATTCGCCAGGAGACCCTCATGAGCGCCGTTGCCTCTCTCGCTTCCGCCAAGCCTGCCGCACAGCAGGACACCCCGCCCACCGTCAAGCTGCTGATTGGTGGCGAGTTTGTCGAATCGCAGTCGGAGGAATGGCGCGATATCGTCAACCCCGCCACGCAGGAAGTGCTGGCCCGTGTGCCGTTTGCCACGGCGGATGAAGTGGATGCGGCCATCCGCTCGGCGCACGCCGCGTTCGCCAAATGGAAGAACACGCCGGTGGGCGCACGCATGCGCATCATGCTGAAGTTCCAGGCGCTGATTCGTGAGCACTCGCCGCGCATCGCGCGCACGCTCACGGCCGAGCAGGGCAAGACGCTGCCCGATGCAGAAGGCGACATCTTCCGCGGGCTGGAAGTGGTGGAACACGCCTGCTCGGTGGGCTCGCTGCAGCAGGGTGAATTCCTGGAGAACGTGGCCGGCGCGGTCGATACCTACACGCTGCGCCAGCCGATTGGCGTGTGCGCTGGCATTACGCCGTTCAACTTCCCGGCCATGATCCCGCTGTGGATGTTCCCGATGGCGATCGTGTGCGGCAACACGTTCGTGCTCAAGCCTTCGGAGCAGGACCCGCTGTCGACCATGCAACTGGTGGAGCTGGCGCTGGAAGCCGGTGTGCCGCCGGGCGTGCTGAACGTCGTGCATGGCGGCAAGGACGTGGTGGATGCACTGTGCACACACGAACACGTCAAGGCGATTTCGTTTGTGGGTTCCACCGCGGTCGGTACGCATGTGTATCGACTTGGCAGCGAGCACGGTAAGCGCGTGCAATCGATGATGGGCGCGAAGAACCACGCCGTGGTGCTGCCCGATGCGAACCGCGACCAGGCCATCAATGCGCTCGTCGGCGCGGGCTTTGGCGCGGCTGGGCAGCGGTGTATGGCGACCTCCGTGGTCGTGCTGGTGGGCGCAGCGCAGCAGTGGCTGCCAGACCTGGTGCAGAAAGCCAAGGCGCTCAAGGTGAACGCCGGTGTGGAGCCGGGTACCGACGTCGGCCCGGTGGTCTCGCGTGCGGCCAAGCAGCGCATCCTCGGCCTGATCGAGTCGGGCGTGCAGCAGGGCGCCACGCTGGCGCTCGATGGCCGCAACGTGCGCGTGACCGGTTACGAAGACGGCAACTTCATCGGCCCGACGATCTTCACCGACGTGAAGACCGACATGGACATCTACACCAACGAAATCTTCGGCCCCGTGCTGCTGGTGCTGACTGTGCCCACGCTGGACGACGCCATTGCGCTGGTCAACGCCAACCCGTTCGGCAACGGCGTGGGGCTGTTCACGCAGAGCGGCGCATCGGCACGCAAGTTCCAGAGCGAGATCGACGTCGGGCAGGTCGGTATCAACATTCCCATTCCGGTGCCCGTGCCGTACTTCAGCTTTACCGGCTCTCGCGGCTCCAAGCTGGGCGACCTGGGCCCGTACGGCAAGCAAGTCGTGCAGTTCTACACGCAAACGAAGACGGTGACGGCGCGCTGGTTTGATGACGCGGTCGACGCCGGCGGCGTGAATACCACCATCAGCCTGCGCTGATCGCACCAGGAGCGTTGTCATGAAAATCGCATTCATCGGCCTGGGCAACATGGGCGCCCCGATGGCGCACAACCTGCTCAAGGCGGGCCACGCGCTGACCGTGTTTGATCTGAACACGCAAGCGGTGGGCGCGCTGGTGGAAGCCGGCGCCACGGCAGCGGCATCGCCCAAGGAGGCAGCGGCGGGTGCCGAAACCGTCATCACCATGCTGCCTGCCGCGGCGCATGTGCGCCATGTACTGACGGCAGAAGACGGCGTGCTGGCCGGCATTGCCAAGGGCGTGCCGATCATCGATTCCAGCACCATCGACCCTGCCAGCGCCAAGGCGCTTGCCGCGCTGGCAGCCGAGCATGGCAACCCCTTCGTCGATGCGCCAGTTTCCGGTGGAACGGGCGGTGCAGCCGCTGGCACGCTGACCTTCATGGTAGGCGGCAGCGCGGCGGCATTCGAGCAGGTGCGCCCCGTGCTGTCGGCCATGGGTAAGAACCTTGTGCATTGCGGTGACACGGGTGCAGGGCAGGGTGCGAAGATCTGCAACAACCTCGTGCTCGGCATCACCATGGCTGGCGTGGCTGAAGCCATGTCATTGGGCGAGGCGCTCGGCATCGACCCGAAGGTGCTCGGCGGCATCATCAACACATCGACGGGGCGCTGCTGGAGTTCCGACACCTACAACCCGTTCCCGGGCGTGATCGAGACCGCGCCATCCTCGCGCGGCTACACGGGCGGCTTCGGCACCGACCTGATGCTCAAAGACCTGGGCCTGGCCGGCGACGCGGCAAAGTCCGTCCGTCAGCCCGTCTACCTTGGGGCGCTCGCGCAGCAGCTTTACCAGACCGTGAGCAGCAAGGGCGATGGCAAGCTGGATTTCTCCGCTGTCATCAAGCTCTATCGGAAAGACGGAGCGGCGTGATGATCGAACTGGAAACGCTGCATCAGGGCACCATTGCCCTGCTGACGCTCAAGCGTCCGCCGGCCAACGCCTTCACGCCGGAAGGTCTGCTGCAACTGCAAGCCACCGTCGAACGATTGAACGCCGACGCACGCGTGCGCGCCATCGTCATCACCGGCGACGGGCCGAAGTTCTTCAGCGCGGGCGCTGACCTCAACACCTTTGCCGATGGCGACCGCGATGTGGCTCGCGAGGCTGCTGCGCGCTTCGGCGCCGCGTTTGAAGCGCTGCAGAATGCGCGGCCCGTGGTGATCGCAGCCATCAACGGCTTTGCAATGGGGGGCGGGCTAGAGTGCGGGCTGGCATGCGACATCCGCATCGCCGAAGCGCACGCCAAGCTGGCCGTGCCCGAGACGGCTGTCGGTCTGCTGTGCTGCGGTTGCGGCACCCAGACGCTGCCCTGGCTCGTGGGTGAAGGCTGGGCCAAGCGCATGATCCTGACTGGCGAGCGCGTCGATGCGCAGACCGCCCTGCGTATCGGCCTGGTCGAGGAGGTCGTGGAAACCGGAGCCGCACGCGAAGCCGCCATTGCCATGGCGCTGCGTGTAACAACGTTGAGCCCGCAGGCCGTCACGTTCAGCAAGCAACTCATCCACCAGGCGCGCAACGGCGTGCCGCGCGGCGCGGCGCTGGCCGTGGAGCGCGAGCGCTTTGTCGATCTGTTTGACCATCCGGACCAGCGCGAAGGCGTGAACGCCTTCCTTGAGAAACGCGCGCCGCGCTGGCATTCCGCACATGAATCGGAGACGCTGCAATGAGTGCCGTCCAACGTCGGGCGACGCTGCCCGAGACTGGCGCTGCCGAACCCGAGGTGTTGATGCGCGTGGTGAACCGCGTTGCCGTCATCACCTTGAACCGGCCGGCAGCCCTGAATGCGCTGTCGCACGGCATGGTGCGCCAGTTGGCGACGCTGCTGGAGCAATGCCGCCACGATGACGGCATCGTCGCGCTGGTGCTGCGCGGTGCAGGCCAGAAAGGCTTCTGCGCGGGCGGCGACGTGCGCTCGCTCTATCAGCTTGCGCAGCAGGGCCGCATGGATGGCGACGACGGCTGGCTGCAGTTCTTTATCGACGAATACCGGCTCGACTACGCGCTGCATCAATTCCCGAAACCCATCGTGGCGCTGATGGACGGCATCACCATGGGCGGGGGCATGGGCCTGGGGCAGGCCGCACGCCTGCGTGTCGTGACCGAGCGCACGAAGATGGCGATGCCGGAGACGCGCATCGGCTTTCTGCCCGACGTGGGCGCCACGCGCTTTTTGAGCGTGATGTCGCCCGAGCTTGAGCTGTATGTCGGGCTGACGGGCGTGACGCTGACGGGTGCTGACGCGCTGCATTGCCACTTGGCCGATGTGTGCGTGCCGGCCGAATGGCTCGCCTCCTTCGAAGAGCGCCTGCAGCGCATGCCGCACGATGGCGACCTCATGCAGGCCCTGCGCCGCGTGTTCGAACCGCCGTGCAACGTCGTGCCGCACGCGCCGCTGGCACAGGCAACGCCGTGGGTGCTGCGCTATTTCGATCGCCGTTCGTCGGTCGATCGCATTGTCGCCACGCTGCGCGAGAGCCTGGAGCGCGAGCAGGCCCGCGAGCCGCGCCAATGGCTGCAATCCACGCTTGATGCAATGACTTCACACTCGCCGACGATGCTGCACGTCACACGCGAAGCGCTGCTGCGCGGTCGGCAGCTGTCACTGGCCGAGTGCTTCCAGATGGAGTTGGGCATCGTGGCGCGCGGAATCCAGGACGGCGATTTCTGTGAAGGCGTGCGTGCGCATCTGGTAGACAAGGATCACCGCCCCGGCTGGGCGCCGGCAACGCTGCCACAGGTGCGGCCGGAGCGGGTGCGGCATTTTCTGACGTCGCCTTGGCGGACGCAGGCGCATCCGTTGGCGGGGCTTGGTTGAGCGTGGCAAGTGAAGGGGCGCATGGGTGACATGCGCCGCGCTGGAGACGACGCATCCAGTTGCAGACGCATACGCAGATCGGGTTGAAGCCGGGTTGAATTCTCCGCCTGCCAACCCGCATGGCAGCTAGGTTTGGTGCCGTGCGTCAGATGGTTGTCACAATCGCCGTGCTTACTGGATGGATGCTTTGCCACCCCAGGAGGCTTCCATGGCGACATCCGTCGATTCATTTCAGGTGAAGGTGTATCAGGGCGACAGCGCGGTGCTGTTCGCCTTTGATGTGGCCGATGCAGACCGCGCCGATCTGGCCGGTTTTGCCATCCAGTGCACACCGCAGGGCGGGGCGCCATATTGGGTGCCCAACCGCTTGACGTTCGACACGCCCATCCATGCAGATGCGCCGCTGAAGGCCGGCAAGTATGCCGATTCCATCGACGCGCCGTTTCAGTCGTTCCACTGGGTTCACTTTCCGCCGCATGAGGCTGCTCAGCTCAGCTACACCGTGCACGCGCGTTACTTTGCGTCGGCGAACCCCGTGCAACTGGAGACGCGCGCCACGCGCACGGTGGCTGTAACGCTGCAGCAGCCAATGAGCGATTGGGCCACCGTGGGCATGGTGCGTGGCTATGTGTCGTCGCAGGCGTTCATCGATCACTACGGCGGCAACACGGCGCTGGCGCCAGAGAAGCGCGCGCAGACAAAATCGCCGCTGCTGTACGACACGCAGCCGTATCAGAACAAGTACGCCTACCTGGGCGCCACGGGCCGCCGCCTCATCATCGATCTACTGAACCAGTGCAAGGCATCCGACGGCTACGGCATCGACGTGCTGGCCTATGACCTGGACGAGCCGGACATCATCCGTGCCATTGCGTGGCTTGCGCAAAACGGCCGCAAGGTCCGCGTGATTCAGGACAACTACGTCAGCACCGGCGCCAACCCGGCGGGCCACGGCACCGACAACGCGTTTGAGACGCAGGCCGCTGAATACTTCACGCAGGCTGGCGCGGAGGTCCGCCGCACGCACCTTGCACGCTTCCAGCACCACAAGGCGATCCTGCTGCGCGATGCTGGCGGCAAGCCGGTGCGCGTGCTTGCGGGCTCGGCCAATTTCTCGCTGCGCGGGTTGTACGTGCAGGCCAACAGCGTGCTGGTGTTCGGGCAAGACGCCGCGCAACTCTACGCGCAGGTGTTCGAGCATCTATGGGGGTTGATCGGCCAGCATGGTGAAGACGCCGCCGGCAGCCGCAAGGTGGCGGCTGCCTTCCGTGCCGATGCGCTGGCTGCCAACTGGAAGGCCGTGCCGCAAGGCAGCACGCCGCGTGCGCGCTTCGGCTTCTCGCCGCATCAGACCGACGCGTTGCTGACGGAGGCGGCTGACCGCGTGAAGGGCGCGCTGTCCTCCGTGCTGTTTGCGGTGATGGCTACCGACGGCGGCGGCGAGATGCTGACCACGCTCGAACAGGTGGTGCCGCACAAGGCTGGGCTGCTCTCGCTGGGCGTGATCGACAAACAGGGCGGTGTGGATGCCTTCGCCCCCGGCCGCGACGTGCCGTCTCAAACCGTGTCGTTCGCGTATTTGAAGGACGAAGCGCCTGCGCCGTTCAAGCAGGAGGTGGATGCCGGCACCGGCCAGCACATCCACCACAAGTTTGTCGTGTGCGATTTCAATGGCGACGAGCCGGTCGTGTTCTGCGGCTCGTCCAACCTGTCGAAGGGCGGCGAGGAACAGAACGGCGACAGCCTGATCGCCATCTATGACCCCGCCATCGTCACGGCCTATGCGATCGAGGCCATCCGCCTGTTCGACCATTACCGGTTCCGCGCAGGGGAATCCAAGGCCACAGCCGACAAGCCGCTGGTGCTGAAGACGACCAGCGCATGGGCCGACCCGTACTACGATCCGCAGAACATCAAGTTCACGGAGCGCACGCTGTTCGCCAAGTCCGGCACGGCCCAGGAGGCTGCTGTCGCGTGATCGGTTCGGGCAGCGGTTCGTGCGCCGTCATACGCGCCGCTGCCGGTCGCCCCACCAGGCATCGCGCAGGCGGCGCTTGGCGATCTTGCCGTTGTCGTCGCGCGGCAGCGCTGTGGTGAACTCGATCTGGCGCGGGATCTTGAAGCCGGCAATCTGGCCGCGCAGCCACTCGATCACGGGCTCGGCCAGCAGGTCTTGGCGTTCGGTCTGGACCACCGCGACAAGGCGCTCGCCGTACTCGTCGTCGGGCACGCCAAAGACAGCGCAGTCGACCACATCGGGGTGTCGCAGTAGCGCATGTTCGATCTCGGCCGGGTAGATGTTCACGCCGCCCGAGATGACCATGTCCGATGCGCGGTCGCACACATACAGATAGCCGTCCGCGTCGAGGTAGCCCATGTCGCCGAGCGTAACGAGGCCATCGCGCTCTATCTTGCCGCGTGCTTCGTCGTTGCCGCGGTAGGTGAAATCGGGGTAGGCGGGCTGGTGGCTGTAGATCAGGCCGATCTCGCCGGTGGGGCAGGGCGTGCCGTCTTCGCGCAGGATGCGCACGCGCGCGTCGCACACCGGGCGGCCAGCGCTGCCGGGGCGGGCGGCGGCGTCGCGCGGGTCCATCACGGTGATCATGCCGGTCTCGCTCGATGCATACGTTTCGTATATGACGGGGCCGAGCCAGTCGATCATCTTGCGCTTGATCTCGGGCGCGCATGGGGCGCCGGTGGAGGCCACGAAGCGCAGTGAAGACAGGTCGTACCGGCTGCGTTCTTCGTCCGTCAACTTGAGCAGGCGCACATACATGATGGGCACGAGGTAGACGGTGTCGATGCGGTAGCGCTCGATCTGCTCCAGCACGCGCAGCGCGTCAAAGCGCGCGTTCAACACCAGCAGCTCCGCCATCTGCGCGGCTTGCTGAGCGAAGAGGCTCGGCGCGCTGTGATAGAGCGGCGCGGGCACCAGCGCACGGCAGCCCGGCACGATACCGAACGTGGCGGCCACCACGGCCCGTGCCTTCTGCAGGTGCGCGTCGAGCTGATCGAGCGGCACGGCCTGGCGCACGACACCCTTGGGCCGGCCGGTGGTGCCCGACGTATAGGCCATGTGCCCCCGCGGAGAAACCAGTGGCCCGTCGTACGGCGTCTGCAGCGCGAGCCAGTTGGCATAGCCGTCAGCGCGGTCGGTGCCTTCGGCATCCACGCGAAGCAGTTGCACGTGGGCCGGCAGCATCGGTTCCACCGCATCCACGAGGTCGCGATGGCCGATCAACACCTTGGCGCCGGAATCGCGCACGAGAAACTCCACCTCGGCCGGCGTGAAGTGCCAGTTGATGGGGCAGAAGTAGCACCCGGCGATGCGGCAGGCGTGCATCACGTCGATGTAGGCAGGCGCATTGCGCAGCAGCACGCCGATCACGTCGCCCTCCTGCACGCCCATGCGGCGCAGGCCACCCGCAAGGGCGGAACCCCGAGCGAGCAGCGTATCGGCATCGGTCGGGCGATCGTCGAAGATCAGGCTGGCGGTCATGCGTGGCTCCTGGGGCAAGGTCTGGGTGTCTCGATTGAGCTGCGGCTCTTCATCGAGCATGCCGGACGAATCCATAGTGAACAATCCGCCTCGGAATCGTCACACTGGTGAATGCCATTGAACAACGAAGAGTCTTTTGTCGATCCGCGCCGACGTGGCTATCCTCGCTCGGTGCGATCTCCTCTCCACATATCCCTTGCGGCTGTGGGGTCGAATGTGTAGCCTATGCCACAAAATTACACATGCCTATAAGAAGAAGTCGATTGAAGACGGGGGAAGCCGGGCGTTGACGGGCCGGCTGATCGCTCCTCTCACCTACGCCAATCCGATTGCCCGGCGTAAGGGCATCACCCGAAGGTAAGGGCCGATGGCCGGGCAGCCCTCACTGGGCGTGCTTCACGCATGCGCCAGACCGAGTTCGACGCGCTGCGGCACAACGGCCGTCGGCCGCAAGTGCTGACGCGTGAGGTGTCTCCAGACGCTGCTTCCGGCGGCGAATTGGCGCAGTGTGTCGAGCCTCTCCGGACTCCACTTCAATGGCTTCCTTGTGGTTCATCCCCAACGGCGGACAGCCGCAGGCGGGATGTGGCCTTGCCGCGCGCCGTGCATGTCGTCGCGGGCATCGTTCTGAATGCGGTCACCCGCTAGGCTCCAAATGAGCGTGTCGAAAAAGTTGTCATGCAGGCTCCTGGCTTGCTGTGTTGTCCTGGGTCTGTCCGGTTGCGGCGGAGGGGATGGAGGCAGCACGACCGGTGCGGCCTCTGTCGGGTCTACGGGGCCTGCAGCACCTGCGGCGCAGGGCTACTCCATTGGTGGTTCGGTGACGGGCCTATCCGGAACCTTGGTGCTCCAGAACAATGCGGGCGATGATCTCGCCATCGGCGCCAACGGCACGTTCACCTTTGCGACCAGCGTATCGAACGGCGCGGCGTATCACGTCATCGTATCGACGCAGCCGGCCACGCAGACGTGCACGGTGACCAATGGCGCCGGTACGGTTTCGGCCGCCAATGTCGGCAACGTGTCGGTGGTCTGTGCAACGAATGCATTCAAGGTTGGCGGTTCGGTTTCAGGGTTGAACGGCACCGTTGTCCTGCAGAACAACGGCACGGATAGCCTGAGCCGTTCCGCCAACGGCGCTTTCGCTTTTGCTACGCCGGTGGCAGAAGGCGGTGGATTCTCAGTCACGGTGCAGACCAATCCGGCTGGGCAGAGCTGCAGCATTGCCAACGGCGCCGGCTCCATGGGCGCGGGCGACATCAGCACCGTTGCGGTCACCTGCACGACCAACGCCTATACCGTGGGCGGAACGCTCTCGGGTTTGAGCAGCGGCACGGTCGTGCTCAAGAACAATGGCGGGGACAGCCTCTCGCGCAGCGTCAACGGCGCCTTCACGTTTCCATCGGCGGTGGCCTACGGCAATCCCTACGTCGTGACCGTATCGAGCCAGCCCGCCAATCTGAGCTGCCCGGTGGTGAATGGATCAGGAACCGTCAGCGGCAACGTGACGAACGTCTCCGTGTCCTGTTCGTGCGCGTCGGGGTATAGCGCTTGCAGCGGTGCATGCGTCGATACCGCAACGGATTCGAACAATTGCGGAGGTTGCGGCGTGGTCTGCCCCGCCAACTTCGCCTGCAGTTCCGGCGGCTGCGTTGCCGCAGCTTGCACGACGACTGCCGACTGTACAGGCGGGGATGTCTGCCTGGGCGGCACATGCCAGGCGCCCACCTGCACCGATGGCGTGCGCGATGGTCAGGAAACCGACGTGGATTGCGGGGGCGGAACCTGCACAACATGTGCGGTGGGCCAACATTGCGCCGCGCCGGGCGATTGTGGGTCGGGCGTGTGCACGTCGGGCATCTGCCAGGGGCCGACGTGTTTCGATGGCGTCAAGAACGGTGTTGAAACGGACGTGGATTGCGGTGGAGGCGGATCCTGCCAAAAGTGCGCCGCCGGCCAGACCTGCCTGGTTTCAAGCGACTGCCAGTCCGGCGTGTGCACGGCCGGGTTCTGCCACTGACCCGCGAGTCCTCCATCCACCTGTATGCAAGGAAAGACATGAAGTTCTGGTCAGCCATCTCCGTTTGCGTCGGCAGCGCGCTCTTTTCCTGCGCTGCGTATGCCGATGCGCCCATGACCCAGCAACAAGGCGAGGCCATCCTCAACGAGTTGCGAGAGATCCACCAACTGTTGGCCCGCCAGGCCGCGCCTGCAGCCCCGGGCACTGCCGCGCCGGCACGCACGCTGTCCGTCAAGGCGCCGGCAAAGCATGTGTTGGGTAAGGCGAATGCGCCGATCACGTTGGTCGCCTTTACCGATTTCCAGTGCCCGTCCTGCGCGCGCTTTGAAGCCACCACATTTCCCGAGCTCAAGAAGAAGTACATCGATACGGGCAAGATGCGCTACGTCTTGCGAGACGTCCCGCTCGACTTCCATCCCTTCGCGATCAACGCGGCGCAGTCGGTGCGCTGCGCGGGTGATCAGAGCAAGTATTGGGAAATGAAGGATCTGGTGTTCAAGAACCAGAGCCGGATCGACACCGCTGCACTGGCGTCATACGCCCAAGACCTGGGGCTCGACGCCGGCCAGTATCAGAAGTGCATGGCGGACAACAAGTATCTTCCAGAGATCAACGCGGATAACCAGTACGCGCATTCCGTGGGCATTTCCGGCACCCCGTCGTTTGTGGTCGGCAGGGTGGTGGATGGCATGGTGCAGGGTCGGCTGATCGTCGGCGCGCAAGGTCTGAGTGTGTTCGAGCACGCGATCGAGGAGATGCTCGCCAAGCCGTGAGGCGGCGGGCAGCGCGCCAAGCGAGGCCCAGGCCGGCTTGTGCCCCTGGGCCGCCTTCAGGCACAATGCCCAACCTTGTGGAGATGGCATGCCTCCCTTAACCGCCGGTCTGCGGATCACGAAACCGGCTGATGATGCCTACAAGTTCCTGAACGAAGGAAGTTGTAGGCACACGCCCAAACGACGTTCTGTCGCTCAGGTTTGAGTTCTTCGAATCTGGTCATCATGAAGAAAATGCTTACACGCTCCGAGCCGCTGCTCATGTTCGGGTATCTGCTGCGCTGGCTCTCGCTGGGATCGCTCGTCGGCATGCTCGCTGGACTGGGCTCTGCGGTGTTGCTGCTGGCGCTGGATTGGGCGACCAACACGCGCACCGCCCACCCCTGGCTGCTGTGGTTTCTGCCCGTGGCGGGGCTTGCCGTCGGCTTGCTCTACCACTACATGGGGCGCTCGGTGGAAGGCGGCAACAACCTGCTGATCGACGAGATCCACGACCCCAAGCGTGTCGTGCCCAAGCGCATGGCGCCGCTCATCCTGCTGGGCACCGTTGTTACCCACATCTTTGGTGGTTCAGCGGGGCGCGAGGGCACGGCTGTCCAGATGGGTGGCAGCTTTGCGGATTATCTGACGCGGCTGTTTTCGCTGGCCCCGGCGGACCGGCGCATCCTGCTGATGGCGGGCATCAGCGCAGGTTTCGCATCGGTCTTCGGCACGCCGCTCGCCGGTGCCGTCTTCGGGCTGGAGGTGCTCGCGATCGGGCGTCTGCGTTATGACGCCATCCTGCCGTGCTTTATCGCGGCCATCGTGGGTGACCTGGTTCCGCCGCTGCTAGGCGTGCACCACACGCCGTACGCGATTCCTTTTGTGCCGCATCTCACGCCGGTCGCGATCGGCCTGGTGGTCGTGGCCGGCATCGTCTTCGGTGTGGCAGGGATGACGTTTGCGGCGCTCACGCACCGGCTCAGCCGACTGTTGAAGCATCACATTGCGTTTGGCCCGCTGCGCCCCGTGCTGGGCGGCAGCGTGGTCGTGGCTGCGGCCATGGCGCTGGGTACCGACAAGTACCTGGGCCTCGGCATTCCCGTCATCGTGGATGCTTTCCACAACCCGCTGCCGGCCTACGACTTTGCCGGCAAGGCGGCTTTCACCATCGTGACGCTGGCCTCGGGTTTCAAAGGGGGCGAAGTCACGCCCCTGTTTTACATCGGTGCCACGTTGGGCAATGCGCTCGGTTATGTGTTGCCGCTGCCGTTCCCGTTGCTGGCCGGCCTTGGGTTCGTTGCGGTGTTTGCGGGCGCCGCCAATACGCCCATCGCGTCGACCCTCATGGCGATGGAGCTTTTTGGCCCCGAAGTCGGCACGTTTGCCGGCATCGCGTGCGTGGTGAGCTATCTCTTCTCAGGCCACACCGGCATCTATCACGCGCAGCGCATCGGCCATGCGAAGCGCCCCGCCGAAGCGGCGACGGCAGAGCAAACCTCGGTTGAATCTGCGGGGCGCCCTTAGCCCGGAGGGGCGAGCTTAGCTTCAGGCAGCGCCTTCACGTCAAACACCGTAGACGCGTTCGCACAATGCCGCACTTGCACCAAGCTTGCGCGACAGGTCGGACGCGGCCTGCAATTGCTTCGTGACGAAATCGCCAGTGGTGCGCGCAGCTTCGAGCCGAGAGGCTGCGCCCGATAGCGTCAGCGCGGCCATGAACTTGTCGCTGGAGCCGAAGACGGGCGTGGCAAATGCCGCCGTGTGTTGGTCGCGCGCGCCGGAGGTGAACAGCGGCAACGCCGGTGCTTCGTCATACAACGCTTCACCCAGCCCCCAGTAGCGCAGCACGTGGCTGATGGCCGTATCGTCCAGCGGAAGAGACGTGCCGGGCAGGCGTGTCTCGCGCAGGCCTTCCGACGGTTCAGCGCGGAACAGGCATAGCCGCCGGCCGTGATCGATGACGTAGTACGATGCGCTCTCTTGCGTGGCTGCCGCCAGCGCGTGCAGCACCGGTTCCACCACGGAAGACAAGTGGAACGACTGCTCATAGAGCTTGCCGAGATACAGCAGGCGCGGCCCGAGCGAGTACGCACCAGACTCGGAGCGAATGACATAGCTCATGCGCTCCAGCGAGTTCATCAGCCGATACACCGTGGTCTTGTGCATGCCCGACGCCTGCGCCAGGGCCGCGAGTGACAGGGCTTCCGCCCCTGGCTTGAAGCAATCCAGCAAGGCCAGCGCCTTTTCTACTGCGGCAACGCCGTCATTCCCCATTCCCAACTCCCCGAACGCATGTACGGCAGGATTGTACTATGTACAACGCTGTTGTATCTGGCGGAAGGGTAAACGCTACTGGATCGCTCCGCTCGCCCTGGCTATAGTGATTTCACTGAGTACACCATTGTTGTACAGAGTAAAACATCACAGTCTGAGGTAGGTTTTTCATGAGTACCCCTTCGCACACCCCTTCCGCCATCGTTCGCGATATCGAGCGCGTTTCGCCCGCGCTGGTCGACGCTGCTGCCCGCTTTCAGGCAGCCATCCTGGCCGACGTTGCCGGGCGCCGCGGCACCCTCAACGGCCGCGTCAAACCGCTCGCGCCGACGATGAAAGTGGTCGGCCCCGCCGTGACGGTTGAAGTTCGCCCGGGCGACAACCTTGCCATCCACGCCGCCATGGCCGTCGCCAAGCCCGGCGATGTGATCGTGGTGGACGGCAAGGGCGACCAGAGCTGCGCGCTGATCGGCGAGATCATGGCCACGCAGGCGCACGCCACGGGTATTGCCGGGTTTGTCATCGATGGCGCGGTGCGCGATTCGCACGAACTGGCCAACGGCACGTTCCCGATTTTTTCTGCGGGCCTGAACCCATGCGGGCCGACCAAGAGCGTGGCCGGCCGCGTGAACCTGCCGGTCTCAGCCGCCGGGGCGACGGTGCATCCGGGTGACCTGGTGGTGGGCGATGCGGATGGTGTGGTCGTCATCCCGCGTGCGGAGGTCGAGCGCATTCTCGTGCTCGCGCAAAAGAAGGTCGAGGCGGAAGCTGCCCGCATTGCTGCCATCCAGAAGGGCGACACGCGCCCGGGTTGGCTTGAGAAAGAACTGCGCGCTGCGGGCATGCTGGCTGAAGGCGAGGCACTGTAATGAGCACGACGGCAACCAAGCCGGTCTTGCTCGTCACGGCGGCTGATCTGGCACCCCAGGCGTTGGACATGCTGGGCGATTTCGAAGTCGTGTTTGCCGGCAAGCAGCCCACCGAAGACGACATCGTTGCCTTGTGCGCGCGGTACAAGCCGGTGGCAATCATCGTGCGCTATGGCAAGGTCAACGCCCGCATCATGGACGCGGCCGGCAACCTGCAGGTGATTTCCAAGCACGGCAGCGGCATCGATGTCATCGATCAGGACGCCGCTGCGGCGCGTGGCATTGCGGTGCGTGCCGCGGCGGGTGCCAACGCCGCCGCCGTGGCCGAGCATGCGTGGGCGCTGATCCTGGCGTGTGCAAAGTCCGTCCCGCAGCTCGACGCGCGCATGCGCGCCGGACACTGGGACAAGGCGACGCACAAGTCGATCGAACTGGACGGCCGCACGCTCGGCCTGGTCGGCCTGGGAGCGATCGGCCGCCGGGCGGCTGCCATCGGGCTGGCGTTCGGTATGAATGTTCTCGCCTTCGATCCGTACGCCAAGGAGGCGCCGGCCGGCGTGAAGCTGACGAGCCTTGGTGAGTTGTACGTGCAGTCCGACGTGGTCTCGCTGCACTGCCCGTTGACCCCGGAGAACCGCAAGATGCTGAACCGCGACGCGTTCGACTGCTTCAAGCCCGGTGCGATTCTGGTCAACACGGCGCGTGGCGGCTTGATCGACGAACCGGCGCTGGTGGAAGCGCTGGCCAGTGGCCGGCTCCGTGCGGCCGGGCTCGATAGCTTCGACGTGGAGCCGATGACCACGCCACACCCGTTCCAGGGCGTTGCGAACATCATCCTGTCGCCGCATATCGGCGGCGTGAGCGATGCGGCCTACGTGAACATGGGCAAGGGCGCGGCGGCCAATGTGCTCGCGGTGATCGAGGAACGCTCGCGCACGGCGGCGTGATGTCCATGTTCCAGCTCTCGCCACCGGCGGTGCGTGAAGCTGAAGTCTTCACACGCATGCCAGCCAGGTTCCGCAAGCCCGATGTGCAGACGGAATGGGCGCGCGCCAATCGCGGCGGGCAAGCTACCGATTCCTTTCTCGAAGGGCCGGTGTGGAGCCCGGGCGGCCAAGGCTATCTGTACGTGACCGACATCCCGCATGGCCGCGTCTTCCGTATTTCGCCCGCAGGTGAGTGGGAGTTGGTGACCGAGTACGACGGCGAGCCCAACGGCATGAAGTTCGTCGACGATGCGCACCTGCTCATCACCGACTATCGCAACGGGCTGATGCTGCTCGACATCCAGCGCGGCGAAGTCACGCCCTATCTGGAGCGCCGCAACTCGGAACGCTTCAAGGGCGTGAATGATCTGACGTTCGATTCGCGCGGCAACCTGTACTTCACTGATCAGGGGCAGACCGGGCTGCATGACCCGACCGGGCGCGTCTATCGCCTGTCGGTGGAGGGCAAGCTCGACATGCTGCTCGGCAATTGCCCCAGCCCGAACGGGCTTGTGCTGTCGCCCGACGAGAAGGTGCTGTACGTCGCCATGACGCGCGGCAACTGCGTATGGCGTGTGCCGTTGCAGGCGGATGGCTCGGTCAGCAAGGTCGGACAGTTCTTCACATCGCACGGCCCGAGCGGCCCCGATGGTTTGACGATCGATACGGCGGGGCGGCTGTTCGTGGCCAACCCCGGACTCGGCCGCGCATGGGTGCTCAACCACCGTGCCGAGCCCGAGGTGATTGTGACCAGCCCCGAAGGTGCATCGCTCACGAACTTGTGCTTCGGCGGCCCCGAAATGAAGACGCTTTTCATGACCGAATCGGTGTCCGGCACGGTGCTCAAAACCGAGATGGACATCGCCGGCCCGCTGCCGCATCGGGCAAAACAGACAAAGCCCACGCCCTAGCTCATCGATACGCAACCCCTAGCGCTCATAGAAGCGCGATGGAGGAGACCCTGCAAATGTCCCAGACCTTGAGTGCCACCACGCCACCGCACGGCGCGGATGTGCGCGCCGCCACCACGCTGCCCGATGCCGACTACCACGCGAGCGAACGCACGCTGGCCAAGGCATTCCGCCGCATCCTGCCGTTCATCTTTGCCTGCTATGTGATCAGCTATCTCGATCGCACCAACGTAGGGTTTGCCGCGCTCACCATGAACAAGGACATTGGCCTGACGGCCGAGCAGTTCGGGTTCGGGGCGGGGCTGTTCTTCATCGGCTATTTCCTGTTCGAGATCCCCAGCAACCTCATCATGCAGAAGGTGGGCGCGCGCATCTGGATCGCGCGGATCATGATCACGTGGGGCCTGTTCTCGATGGCCACGGCATTTGTGGTCGGGCCCAAAAGCTTTGCGGCAGCGCGCTTTCTGCTGGGTCTTGCCGAAGCGGGCTTCACGCCAGGCATCTACCTGTACTTCACGCACTGGTTTCCGGGCAAATGGCGCGCCAAGGTGACGGCGGCATTCCTGGTGGGGATTCCGGTGGCGAACATGATCGGCTCGCCGATATCGGGTGCGTTGCTGGAGCTCGGTGGCCTGCATGGGCTGCGCAGCTGGCAATGGCTGTTGCTGATCGAAGGGCTGCCGGCGGTGCTGCTTGGTATCGCGTGCCTGTTCGTTCTGGCAGACCGGCCGGAAAAGGCCACCTGGCTCAGCGACGATGAAAAGGCCGTGCTCGCGCGCCGCCTCGCCATGGAGCAACGCGACATCGCCAGCAAACACGGCACGACCCTGCGCGATGCAATGACCAACTGGCGTGTCTTCGTGCTGGCGTTCATCAACTTCTGCGGCATCGTCGGCTCCATCGGCGTGGGGCTCTGGATGCCGCAGATCATCAAGCAGTTTGGTGTCGAGCACGCGGTGGTCGGCTGGCTGACTGCCATTCCGTACGCGATCGGGGCGGGGGTCATGCTGTGGTGGGCCCGCGTGGCGAACCGCGCGCAGAACCGCATCCCCTATGTGGCCGGTGCGCTGGTGGTTGCAGCGGTCGCGCTGGCGGCCAGCACCGCCGTTGATGTACCGGCACTCAAGCTGACGGCGCTGTGCCTGACGGTGAGCGGCATCCTGGCGTTCCAGGCTACGTACTGGGCGATTCCCTCCAGCTTCCTCACGGGCCGCGCGGCCGCGGGCGGCCTGGCGCTGATCGTTTCCGTGGGCAATCTTGGCGGCTTTGTCGGCCCGTCGATGATCGGTGCCATCAAGCAGTTCTCGCATGGCTTTACTGCGCCGCTGCTGGCGGTGTCGACCGTGCTGCTCATCGGTGCGTTGTCCATCGCTTGGCTGGGCGACCCCGGCGCCGATGCCGGTGAAGCCATAACCCGCTGATCGAGCGATCGCAGTACCTTTCTTCCTAGACATTCAAACAGCGCCGCGCAGCACACGACGGCGCCAGGAGACACACATGCAAGTGACGGGCAGTACCGGTGTCACCGAGATCGAGCAGCGGACCCTACGCAAGGTGGTCTGGCGGCTCGTGCCATTTCTCATGCTCTGCTACCTGCTGGCCTTCATCGACCGCGGCAACGTAGGCATGGCCTCGCTGCAGATGAATCATGACCTCGGACTGTCAGCCCGTGTGTTCGGGTTTGGCAGCAGCCTGTTCTTTGTGTCGTACTTCTTCTTCGAGGTACCGAGCAACCTGGCGCTGCAACGCTACGGCGCGCGCATCTGGATTGCGCGGATCATGATCACGTGGGGGCTGATCTCTGCCGCGACGGCACTGGTGCAAGGCCCGGCATCGTTCTATGCGCTGCGCTTCCTGCTGGGTGCTGCGGAGGCCGGGTTCTTTCCCGGCGTGCTGCTGTATCTGTCGTACTGGATTCCGGCAACGCACCGCGCCCGCATTGTGGCGACGTTCATGGTGGCGATTCCGGCGGCAAGCTTCATCGGCTCGCCCATCTCGGCTGCGCTGCTGCAGATGGATGGGTTTGCCGGCCTGCGCGGCTGGCATTGGCTGTTCATCCTCGAAGGCATTCCGACGGTGCTGCTCGGCATCGCCTGCCTGCGCCTGCTGACCAATCGGCCAGAAGACGCGAAGTGGCTGTCGAGTGAGGAGCGCCAGTGGCTCACGAATACGTTGGCCGGTGAAGCGCGCGGGCCGAAGAAAGTTGCGCAGATGCCGCTGGCGAAGCTGTTCTGCAATCGCTATGTGCTGTGCCTCGCGCTGGTGGACGTGTGCGCTTCGGCCGCCGGCAGCACGCTGTCGGTGTGGCAGCCGCAGCTCCTCAAATCTTTCGGGTTGACCGTCATGCAGACGGGGCTGCTCAACTCGGTGCCGTATGCCGTGGCTTCGGTGCTGATGGTGTTCTGGGGACGCCGCTCGGATCGTCTGAAGGAGCGCCGCTGGCACACCGCCATTCCCATGCTGCTGATCGGCCTCGGCCTGTTTGGCACATCGCTGAGCGGGTCTCTCGTGCCCACCATGGTGATGCTGTGCGGGGTGCTGGTGGGGGCCTATTCGTTCAAGGGACCTTTCTGGGCGCTGGCCTCCGGCATGCTCTCGAACAGTGCGGCTGCTGCGGGGCTGGCCACCATCAACGCGATTGCCAACCTCATTGGCGGCGGCCTGATGGTGAACGTGTACGGCTGGGTCAAGCAGGCCACCGGCAGCTACGCGTTGGCGCTGATGCCGTTGGCGCTGCTGACGCTGGTGAGCGTGACGACGCTGCTGCTGTTGAGCCGCTCGACGCCGGAAGCGCCGGTACTGAACAAGACGGAGACCGCCTGACGATGCGCGCACTCAGCAGAAGGCAGTTCCTGCAGATGGCAGGTGCCGGTGCCGTGGCGGCGAGCGTTTCCGCGCTCACGGACGCGGAAGAGTTGTGGTCCAGCGGTAGCGACACGCCGACGTTCAAGCTGCCCGCCGGCACGGTGGATTGCCACATGCACATCTACGATGACCGATTCCCCAGTGCCCCGGGCACCACGCTACGGCCGCCCAACGCGAGCATCGAGCAGTACCGCAAGGTACAGGCGCGCTCGGGCGCGCAGCGCAATGTGGTCGTCACGCCGTCGACATACGGAACGGACAACCGCTGCACGTTGGATGCGCTGAAGCGTTTCGGGCCGAATGCGCGCGGTGTCGCGGTGATCGATATCTCCGTGACGGATGCCCAGCTTGCGGAGATGCACGCAGCAGGTGTGCGGGCCATCCGCTTCAATCTGAGCTATCCGGGCGCCACTACCGTCGAGATGCTGGCGCCGCTGGCGTCTCGCATCGGCGCACTTGGGTGGCATATCGAGCTTGTCGTGCAAGGCGCGAAGCTACCCGCGCTGGAGTCGCATCTGCTTGCGCTGCCATGTCCGCTCGTGATCGATCACATTGCGCATGTCCCGCAACCAGGCGGCATGCAGTCCGACGCCATGCGCACAGCGCAACGCCTGGTCGACAAGGGAAACACGTGGATCACGCTGTCCGGTCCGTACGTCGATACCAAGACCGGTGCACCGGCCTATGCCGACGTAGAGCCCGTTGCCAAGGCATTCATCAACATGGCGCCCGAGCGGATGCTCTGGGGCACTGACTGGCCGCATCCGACCGAGAAGGCGCACAAGCCCGACGATGCCGCGCTGCTCGACACGATTGCCGCGTGGATCGGACGTGCGGATTGGCAACAGATGATCTTTGTCGCCAATCCGGTGAAGCTTTACGGCTTCGGTTGACTGATCCCTGTTCGGCTCAGCAGCCTCCGTTCGGTCAAATCGCCCGGGCCGCCGTCACCGCACGCGGCTGGGCCAGCATGTCCGGTTGCAGAATCTCGTCCAGCGCCTCGCGGCTGAGGAGGCGCTTGTCCAGCACGAGCTGATACACGCTGGTGCCGCTGACGAGCGCCTCCTGCGCAATCGCTGTCGCATTCGCATATCCAATGTGCGGATTGAGCGCGGTGACGATGCCGATCGAGTGTTCCACGTTGGCACGCAGGTGCGCTTCGTTGGCTGTAATGCCGTCGACGCACTTTTCTGCCAGCGTCAGGCACCCGTTGCGCAGGTGCGAGACGCTCTTGAACAGGCTGTGCGCAATGATGGGCTCGAAGGCGTTGAGCTGAAGCTGCCCGGCCTCAGCGGCAAAGGTGACGGTCAGGTCATTGCCGATCACCTCGAAGGCAATCTGATTGACGACTTCCGGAATCACCGGGTTCACCTTGCCGGGCATGATGCTCGACCCCGCTTGCATGGGCGGCAGGTTGATCTCGCCCAGCCCCGCGCGCGGGCCGCTGGAGAGCAGCCGCAGGTCGTTGCAGGTCTTCGACAGCTTGACCGCCGTCCGCTTGAGCACGCCCGAGAGCTGAACGAACGCGCCCACATCCTGCGTGGCCTCCACCAGGTTGTGCGACGTCACCAGCGGAATGCCCGTGATTCGTGCCAGATGCCGGCAGACCGCGGCCGCATAGTCCGGATGCGTGTTGATGCCCGTGCCGATGGCCGTGGCGCCCAGGTTGATCTCGCGCATCAGTGCGGCGGCTTCGGTCAGGCGTTCCTGGTCTTCGCCCAGCATGACGGCATAGGCGCTGAACTCCTGGCCGAGTGTCATCGGTACGGCGTCCTGGAGCTGCGTGCGGCCCATCTTGAGCACACCGCGGAATGCCTCGGCTTTGCGCTCGAACGCTTGCCGCAACACGCCCATGGCATCGATCAGGGCCAGGACGCCCTCGTGCGCGGCAATCCGCAGCGCGGTCGGGTAGACGTCGTTCGTGCTCTGGCTCAGGTTGACGTGTTCGTTCGGGTGCAGGTGCTGGTAGTCGCCGCGCGCGTGGCCAAGAGACTCCAGCGCCAGGTTGGCAATGACCTCGTTGGCGTTCATGTTGGTGGACGTGCCTGCGCCACCCTGGATGACATCGACGACGAAATGCGCGTGTGCTTCGCCCGCCCGCACACGCTCGCATGCGTGGACGATTGCGTTGGCATGCAGGCTGTCCAGCAGCCCCAGCTCATGGTTGGCCAGCGCTGCCGCAGCTTTCACGCTGGCCAGCGCGCAGAGCAATTGCGGATAGACAGAAATGGGAGTGCCGGTAATCGGAAAGTTCTCCAGCGCGCGCAGCGTGTGGACGCCGTAGTAGGCATCACTGGGGATTTCGCGGTCGCCGAGCAGGTCGTGTTCGATACGGTGGGTCATGTCGTTTGTAATGAAGCGTTGGAATGCGATGGAGAAGGGTGGGCGAGGGCGCGCGCAACGCAGTGCTGCGCCAGAACATCGGTCGGGTCGATCAGCGTGACGAGCCGGCCTTGAGTTGTGTTGACGCTGGCGTGCGGCAGCAGCAGCGGCAGTTCCGTGCAGCCGAGAACCACCACTTCGACGCCGCGCGCTGCCAACTCGTCGATGGCGGCCATCAGATCGTCAACGCAGGCGCCTGCGGTGAAGCCCGCTTTCACGCCCTGCGGGCCATAGATGGCGTTCATCACACGGGCTTGCCGCTCGGTGCTGGGTATCACTTGTTCAAGGCCCGCCGCCTCCAACGCCTTGCGGTACACACCGCTGGCCACGGTGCCAGAGGTCGCCAGCAGGCCGACCTTTCGCAAGGCCGGAAGCGTGCTGCGGATATGCTCGGCCGTCACGGTCAGCATGTTGACGATCGGGATGCCGAGATACGGCTGTACGCGCTCAACGTACGCATGTGCCGTGTTGCACGGAATGGCGATGATGTCGGCGTCGCCCGCCTCCAGCTTGCGGCACGTGGCGTACAGCGAGATGGTCGGGTCCGGCCCTTCACCGATGAGGTTTTCGGTGCGGTCGGGAATCTGCGGGTTTTGCTCGACCAGCAGCTTGATGTGGTCCTGATCGCGCGTGGCCGGCGTGTTGCGCACGATCTTCTGCATGAAGTCGACCGTAGCGGCGGGCCCCACGCCGCCCACCACACCCACCTTGAACAGCTTGCCGGGCGCATCGTGTTGCCCCGACACCACGTACTGCGCGTAGGCCAGGTTCGAATCGACGATGGGCACGCCAAGGGGCCCAAGCTCGCCGAGCACCAGGGCGATCTCGGTCAGCCCGGGCAGGATCAGGTCGACACGCTGGTCAACAAGATCCGCGCAGGCGTCGCGCAACAGCCCGATGGGGCGCCCCCGCAGGTTGCCGCTCTTGATTCCGTCAGGGGCGTACACCGCTTCGGTCACGCGATCGATGCCGTCAACGCGCGGGTGGACGACGTCGAACTCCGGCGCATTGAAGTAGTGCTCGAACAAACGCTTGCTGCGCGTGGTGTCCGAAGCGAGTACCCCGATGCGGCGCGCGGCCGGAAACTTGCGCCGCACGTGGCTACGCAGCCCCGCCATCATGTCGATGATCGGCAACGGCGAATTGGCGGTCAGTTCGTCAATGAAGGTGTGGCTCAAAAAGCAGGGCAGCACCACCGCCCCGATGCCGCGCCGCTGGAAGTCGCGGATCAGGTCGAAGATGTAGAGCTTGCGCTCCGTGGTGGCTGCCGTCGTGTGGCCTGCCTGAGAAAACGGATGCTGCTCGAACACGATGTCGAGGTGCTCCGCATCGGTGCTGGCCGGGGTGGACTGGATCAGCTTGAAGAACACGTCTGCGCTGGCCAGCGCCCCCAGCCCACCGATCACGCCCAGCGAGCGACGCGCGTGCGGTGTTGTCATTTCACTTCGCCCGAAATGCCCGAAACGCCCGGAATGTTGGAGAGGCCGTCGAAACCTGGCGTTTGCTCACGCGCGGCCCGGCGTGCTTCCCACTTGGCGATGGCCGTGGTGGCGATGCTGTTGCCGACCACGTTGGTGGCAGTGCGGCCCATGTCCAGGATCTGATCGATGGCCAGGATCAGCACCACGCCCGAGGGCGGCAGATGGAACATCGGCGCCACCGCTGCCACCACCACCACCGAGCCGCGTGCCACGCCTGCCATGCCCTTGCTGCTGAGCATCAGCACCAACAGCATGAGGATCTGCTGCGACAGCGGCATCTCTACGCCAAACGCCTGTGCGATGAAGAGGGCAGCAAACGTCTGATACATCATCGAGCCATCAAGGTTGAACGCGTAGCCCAGCGGCAGCGTGAAACCGACGACCTTCTTGTCGACGCCAAAGGCCTCGAGCTTTTCGGTCAGGCGCGGGTAGGCCGCTTCGCTGCTGGCGGTGGAGAACGCCAGCATGGCCGGCTCGCGAATCGCCTTGAGCAGTGCCCACGTCTGGCGCCCCAGGAAGATGCGGCCGATGCCGATCAGGATGGTCAGCAGCAGCGCCAGCCCCAGGTAGAAGCTGCCGACCAGCTTGCCGTAAGTCGCCAGCACATCCAGCCCATGCAGCGTAATGGCCGAGGCAATGGCGCCGAACACACCGATGGGCGCCAGCGCCATGACGTAGTCGGTCAGCTTGAGCATGGCCGGCACGAGGGCATCGATGGCGCGCGACAGCGGCGCGACACGTTCGTCGCCCTTGAGCACGCCCAGCACCACGCCAAAGAACACCGAGAACACCAGGATCTGCAGGATGTCGTTGCGTGCCATGGCATCCAGCACGCTGGTGGGGAACGCGTGGGTGATGAAGTCCTTGAAGTTCAGGCCGGCGGTGTTCAGACCGGTGGCAACGTCCGCCGCGTTGGGCGTCATGTTCAGACCCGCCCCCGGCTGCAGCACGTTGGCCAGCACCAGCCCGAGCGCCAACGAGATGAGCGACGCGCAAAGAAACCACGCGACCGACCGCAAACCGATGCGGCGTACGGCCTGCGTGCCGTCCATGCCGGCCAGGCCCGACACCAGCGTGGCGAATACCAGCGGCGCGATGATCATCTTGATCAGCCGCAGGAAGATGTCCGTGATGATGGAGAAATAGCCGGCGATGGCTTTGGCCGCATTGGCGTCGGGTGCGAGCTTGTGGCACGCATAGCCCACGGCGATGCCCAGCAGCATGCCTGCCAGGATGGTTGCGGTAAGGCGATTCTTTTTCATGGTGCTCCGTCCAGTGAGGTCTCTTGCCGGAATCGGAGAACACCGAATCCGTGGCCTTTCGCACGACGCCGGCCGGTTATTCGGCTCGGCTTTCATTGCGTGGACGGAGTGTAGGAACGGCAGCGTGCGTTGTGATGCGGCTCCCGCAAGGGCTCATGCGAGCGCCGCATAGTTCGGGTAAACGAGCAAACGGCTCACCAAGGCAAGTTCAGGGCAGGCTGAGATGGCGCCAGAGTTTTTCCAGCAGCTCGTTGCGCGTGTACTGGTTGCGATACACACGCAGGTCCAGATCGAGCGACCACGTCGGGCCGCCGGCCGGCACCAATACGCCGGCGGCAAGTTCCGCCTCGATCGAACTTTTTGGCAGCCACGCAATGCCTTCACCGGCAAGCAGCATCTTCTTGAGCATTTCGGCCATGTCGGATTCATAGTCGAGCCGGAGGAACGGTTGCGCATCGGCCTGGCTCAACAGCAACGCCAGGCAACGGCCAAAGTAGCTCGTGGGGGTGTAAGAGATGAGCGGCAGGGGCCGGTTGGCCGTGCCGGGCAGGCGGTGCATCGGCCCTAGCCGCGCGTTGGGCTTGCTGACCGGCATGAAGGTGTCGCGCCCGACTGTCAAGCTGGGGTACTTGATCGGGTCAAGATGCAGCGGCAGGCTGGGGTGGTCGTACGCGAACATCAGATCGCAGGTGCCGTTGACCAGCATGAGCACCGAGTCGTGCACATTGCCCGGAATGATGCGCGCGCGCAGGTTGCCGATGTGCTTGCCGACCGTTGCCAGCCAGGCGGGCAGGCAGTTCAATGAGATGGTGTGACCCGCTGCAATCTGCAGCCCCGGCCCGGGCATGCGGTGCTCGGAGCGAATGATGGCGCGTGTGTCGATCAGCTTGCTCAGCACGTCATCCGCTGCCTCTTCAAACAGGCGGCCCGCTGCCGTCAATGTGGGCGGATAGGTGCTGCGATCCACCAGCTCGGCGCCCACCCACTGCTCAAGCGCCTGGATACGCCGGCTGAAGCCGGATTGGGTGACATTGCGGATTTCCGCCGCCCGCGAAAAGCTCTGGTGCTGCGTGAGGGCAATAAAGTCCTCGATCCATTTGACTTCCATGTCCCCTCCAGCGCGGTGCGTTCAATGCTGTGGAGGCTATCCGTTCGGCTCACGCCAGATGGCACGTGTTTACCCTAGGTATGCGATATCCGCATGACCATATGCGGCCTCCGCATCGTGCCGTTTCACGCATAACCAAAGGCAAAAACGGTCGTTCCTCCAACCGCAGGGCTGGCCATATGCTCGCCGGACCCACCTTCCGGAGACGCACCATGACGCACCCGTCCTTGAGCACCGCCCCCGCCTGGAAACTCGACACCGTGGCTGTCCATGGCGGCTACAGCGCAGACCCGACCACCCGAGCGGTGGCGGTACCGATCTACCAGACCGTTGCGTTCGCGTTTGACGACACACAGCACGGTGCCGATCTGTTTGACCTGAAGGTGCCGGGCAACATCTACTCGCGCATCATGAACCCGACCAACGATGTGCTGGAGAAGCGCATTGCCGCGCTCGAAGGCGGCATCGGGGCGCTGGCGCTGGCGTCGGGGCAGGCGGCCGTCACGTATGCGATCCAGACGATTGCGGAAGCGGGCGACAACATCGTCTCGGCCAGCACGCTGTACGGCGGCACCTACAACCTGTTTGCGCACACGCTGCCGCAGTCGGGCATCACCACGCGGTTTGCCGATCCGCGTGACCCTGCATCGTTCGAAGCGCTGATCGACGACCGCACCAAGGCCATCTTTGCCGAGACGGTCGGTAACCCACTGGGCAACATCACCGACATTGCCGCGCTGGCCGAGATCGCACACCGCCACGGCGTGCCGCTCATCGTCGACAACACCGTGCCGACACCGTATCTGACGCGGCCCTTCGAGCACGGCGCCGACATCGTTGTGCATTCGCTGACGAAGTATCTGGGTGGCCACGGCACAAGCCTGGGCGGCGCGATCGTCGATTCCGGCAAGTTTCCGTGGGCCAAGCACAAGGCGCGCTTCAAGCGCCTGAACGAACCGGACGTGAGCTATCACGGCGTCGTCTATACGGAAGCCCTGGGCGACGCGGCGTACATTGGCCGCGCCCGCGTGGTGCCGCTGCGCAATACCGGCGCAGCGCTGTCGCCGTTCAACGCGTTCCTGATCCTGCAGGGCATCGAAACGCTGGGCCTGCGCATCGACCGCATCACGCAGAACGCCGCGCACATCGCACGGCATCTGCGCGGCCACGCCAAGGTGGAGTGGGTCAACCATGCCAGCCTGGAGGATCATCCCGACCACGCGCTCGTGCGCAAGTACCTCTCGGGCAAGGCACCGGGGTTGCTCACGTTTGGCGTGAAGGGCGGTTTTGCCGCCGGTGCGCGCTTTCAGGATGCGCTGCAGTTGTTTACGCGGCTGGTGAACATTGGCGACGCGAAGTCGTTGGCTACGCATCCGGCGTCGACCACGCATCGGCAGCTCTCGGAAGCCGAGCTGGCCAAGGCGGGGGTGCGGCAGGAGACGATCCGGTTGTCGATCGGCATCGAACATATCGACGACCTGCTCGCCGATCTGGATCAGGCGCTGGCGTTGGCCTGATCGGGCGCAGAACCGCGCTGGTTCACGGCTGCGCCGGCCGCTCCGGATACGCCTGCCGCAGCGCCTGTGCCAGCGCGTCATGCAAGCGCGCGCCGAGCGCTGTCAGAACGTGGCGGTCCCGCGTGAGCAGCGAGATGACGCGCTCGGGCATCGGCTGATCGGTCTCGATAAAGTCGATCGTCTGACGGATGATGGGCGAGCGCGTCGATTCGCTCGACAGCAGGAGCAGTGCGTCCGATTTCCAGCACAGCTCGAGCAGCAGCGTCATGGAATTGCACTCGACCACGCGTTCGGGCGGTGCGAGACCGGCATCGGCAAACAGTCGGTACAGCGGCGAGTGCTCGTCAGCAAGCGAATCAGGAGCCAGCCACTCTTCTTGCTGCAAGGCATGCAGAGGCTGGTGGCCGCGCAACGGGTGGCCCTTGCGTACGCCGATCAGCGTCTGCGCACGGCAGACCACGGTGTGGTCGAACCCGCGTTCGCCCGTCTGCAACTGAGACGTCAGCGCAAAGTCGATGGCGCCCTCGCGCAGCAGTTCCAGCAATTGGCCCGGACGTGCCTCCAGGATGCGCAACCGCGCTTTGGGAAATTCGCGCCGGAAGGTCACGAGGCAGTCAGCCACCGGCCCGATGAGCGCGGTGACGGGGGTGACGCCCACCGTCAATTCGCTCGTCACCGCCCCTTTCATGTCTTCCAGGTCTTCTCGTGCGCGCTTGACGCTTTCGTTGATCAAGCGTGCATGCCCGACCAGGCGCTGGCCATACGGCGTAAGCCGGATGCCCTTGCTGGAGCGTACGAACAGCGTTGCGCCCACGCTGGTTTCCAGCTCCTTGATGGCCTTGCTGAGCGCGGGCTGCGTGATGTGAAGCAGGCGCGAAGCCTCCTGGATGCTGCCCGTCTCGGCGACGGTAACCAGTGCACGTAGCTGGTTGAGCTTCATAGGTGTCCTTGATACACGGCGCAGCGAAGAGTTGGCATGCCGCACCGCCAGCCAGCAACTGTACTGCGGAATCCTGCTGGGGCGGCCGTTGGGCTAGCGGGGCAGGCTCGGATGCGCGCCCCCGCCATAGCCAACAGCTATAGCCATGAAAAAAAGCGAGAGGCGGAATCGGCCCGACAGCTCCTACTATTGCCCTTCAATCCAGCGCACTGCGGGACGCTCATAGAAGCCCGCCCGACTGGAGGAGACATCAAGATGGATGCCCAGATTGCCGTGCCCGCTGGCGCCCCGCGCCAAGGCACCACCACCGCCACCCCGCATTCGAGCCGCGCTGTCGTTGCCGCCGCCATCGGCAACGGGCTCGAAATGTACGACTTCACGGTCTATAGCTTCTTTGCCGCCACCATCGGGCGACTGTTCTTTCCGTCGAGCAGCCCGCTGGCATCGTTGCTGTTGTCATTCGCCACGTTTGGTGCGGGCTTTGTCATGCGGCCGCTGGGCGCCGTGCTGATTGGCAACATGGCCGATCGGCGTGGCCGCAAGGCAGCACTCACATTGACGATTGCATTGATGACGGCCGGCACCGCGCTGATCGCCTTCACGCCCAGCCACGCGACGATCGGCGTGACGGCTACGGTGCTGGTGGTGCTCGGGCGCTTGCTGCAGGGGCTGTCGGCCGGCGGGGAAATCGGCGCGGCGTCGGCACTGCTGCTGGAATCGGCCAGCAAGGGCCGGCGTTGCTTCCTGGTGAGCTGGCAGGCTGCCACGCAGGGTGCGGCGGCACTGCTCGGCGCGTTGAGTGCGGCCGGTGTGAGCGCCGTGCTCAGCCCCGAGGCACTGCAGAGCTGGGGATGGCGGCTGCCGTTCTTGCTGGGCTTGCTGATCGCGCCGGTTGGCATGTATATCCGCCGGCATCTGAAAGAGACGCACGAGGCCGCCCCGCACGGCAGTGTGGTCGACGTGCTTCGCCAGCATGCGCGCACGCTGGTACTGGGCATGCTGCTGATGACCGGGGCCACTGCGTCCATGTACATCCTGATCTTCTACATGCCCACGTATCTGATCCACTCTTTGCACATGCCGCCGGTCACGGCGTTTCTCACGGCCTGCGTGGCGGGGGCAACCATGCTGGTCATGTCGCCGCTGTTTGGTCTGATTGCCGACCGCCTGCCGACACGCAAGCCGATGCTGTATGTCGCGTCTGCGGTCAGCCTGTCGTGCACGTACCCGGGCTTCGTGCTGCTGTCTTCCGGCGCGGGGTTGGCTCTCACCATGGGGTTGATCGCGCTGGGCGTGACGATCATGGCGGTCAGCAATGGCGCGGGCGCGGCGCTGCTGATGGAAGCCTTTCCGCGCCAGCATCGCGCGACCGGCATGTCGGTGATGTACAGCCTGGGGGTGACCCTGTTCGGCGGTTTTGCGCCGCTCATCGTTACGTGGTTGCTGGGTGTGACCGGCAACCCGATGGCACCGGCCTGGTATCTGCTGGCCAGCAGTGCAATCAGCCTGGCCGCGCTCACGCTGTTCCCGACGTATCCCGGCCGCGATTGAGATTGACGTCGCGCCATCGTTGCCCCCACCCAGTTCGCCTCTGACATCGCACCATGTACCTCGATCCGAATTCGCCCAGCATTCCCCAGGCCCTGCACGTGGGCGCTGACCGCTTTGCCGAACTGCGTCATCGCATCCATGCCAATCCGGAGTTGGGTGCCGATGTGCCGCACACCTCCCAGCTCGTCGCCGGCCTGCTGCGTGAATGGGGCTATGACGTACACAGCGTCGGCGGCCACGGCTTGGTGGGGCAATTGAAGGTGGGCAACGGTACGCGCACGATCGGCCTGCGCGCCGACATGGATGCGTTGCCCATGCAGGAGCGCACAGGCTTGCCCTACGCCAGCCAGGTGGCCGGTCGCATGCACGCGTGTGGCCACGATGGCCATACCGCCACGTTGCTTGCCGCCGCCGAGCACCTGGCAGCCACGCGCAACTTCAACGGTACCCTGAACCTCATTTTCCAGCCCGATGAAGAGGGCCTGACCGGTGCCGTCGCCATGATGGAGGATGGCCTGTTCGAGCGCTTCCCCTGCGATGGCATCTACGCTTTCCACAACGCGCCTGGCTTGCCGCTGGGCGCGGCCGTGGTGCAGAGCGGCCCGCTGGGCGGTTCGTCAGATCGCGTGACCGTGACTTTCAGCGGGCGCGGCGGCCATGGTGCCATGCCTAACCTGGCTGTGGACCCGACGCTGGCTTTGGCGGCGACGGTGGTGGCGCTGCAGGGCATCGTCTCGCGCAACGTGGCGCCCGTGGATGCGGCCGTCATCAGCGTTGGGCAGATGCAGGCTGGGACGACCCACAACATCATCCCCGAAACGGCCATGCTCAAGTTGAGCGTGCGCGCCACCAAGCCGGAGGTGCGTGAGCTGCTGGAGACGCGCATCCGCGAGGTCATTACGCACCAAGCCGCATCTTATGGCGTGCGCGCGGAGATCGTCTACGAGCGGTTGGTGCCGGCCATCTGCAATACACCCGAGCAGACCGCCATCGCACGCCGTGCCGTGGCGAGCGTGCTGGGCGAGGAGCGTGTCATCCAGGTGCCGCCGTCCTCGCAGATGGGCAGTGAAGATTTTGCCTGGATGCTGGAGAAGCGCCCTGGCTGCTACTTCGCGCTGGGCAACGGTTTGGGCGGCCAGTGGGTCGGCTGCTCGTTGCACAACGACGGCTACGATTTCAACGACAAGCTGATCCCGATCGGGGCGGCGTGCTGGGTGGCGCTGGTGGAGGATCAGTTGCGCGCAGAGGGCTGACGCGCGGGGGTGCGACGGCACCGCCGTGACTTCCGTGCTGATCGATGCAAAACGCCCCGCGTGGAGGCGGGGCGTCCTGTGCTACCGGGCGATGACGATCAGCGCGCCACGGGCTTGGCGTACTGGATCGGAACGTCCACCCGCGCCTGCGGCAGTGTCTTCTTGAGTTGCGCGCGCGCGTTCACAGCATCCTGGAACGAAGCAAAGCGCAGGGTGCTGATGTTCAGGTGCCCGTAATACTCCGCCGACACGGGCGTTGCCGGCAGGCCGCTCACGGCCTGGCGCACGCTGTCGACCGACACCTGCGAGACGACCACCTCGTTGCGGCTCTCGCCCACCACGCCACGCTCATTGACCACCTGCGTGACGGCTGAGGATGCCGCGCCCGCTGCCTTGGTGCGCGTGCCGCTGGAGAGCACCTTGAACGACTGCGATTCGATCTGCACCGTCGGTGCGCTTGCGTATTGCGTCAGCTCCTGCGTGCTCAGGTGTTTGCCCACCGTCAGGTCGGCCGCCTGGCACGCCGAAGCCATCGAGAGGAGCGCCGTCAGCGCCACGGTCTTCATCAGGGTTGTATTGATCATGTTGAATGGTCTCCGAACGGGCTCACTTGGCAGCAATCACGCGGTACTCCACGGCCAGCGGCGTGGCGAGGGTCACGGTGTGGGTACCGCCCTGGGGCTGGTATGTCGAGCAGGCGTTGGTCGGCACGCCGCTTACGGCATAGACCTCCCACGTGCCGGCTGCGTTCTCACCATAGAAGGCGTAGCTGCCCAGGCCGTACTTGTTCACGGTATCGACGCCGTTGTTGTAATAGCCGTTGTACGGCAGGGACAACGCCGACACCGTGCCCGAGGGCGACTTCACAAAGAAGCCGACACTGCCCACGCACACCGAGCCCGATACGCGCAGTTGCAGGGCGTCGACCTTGTCGGTGCCCGACACGTTGAACTGGCCGAGCTTCTGCACTGCGCCGTAGTTGAGCTGGTTCACGTTGGCAAAGGCCGCCGCGAAGTCCGGCACTGACAGAGCGGCCGGCTTGTAGGTGACAGTGGCCTTGGCCATCTTCACCGCCGCTGATGCATCGACCAGCCCGAAGCCGTACCAAGTGGAGTACACATAGCCGGCGGCGTTGGTCTGCCAGCCATAGTCCAGGCGTGCGGTGGTCGCGCCATCAGTCAGCGCAGCACTGGTGTCGCCAGTGGCGGCGCCCGTAAGCAAGTCGATTCGCGCGTTGCGGCCGTCACGGCTGCCATAGTCGGTGTCGATCTTGCGTGCGGTGGCGCGCAGGATTTCGCGAACATCGCGCCACGTCAGATTCGGGTTGGCCGCCAGCATCAGCGCGACCACGCCGGACAGCGTGGGCGTGGCCGCCGACGTGCCGTTCATGCTCGAGTAGTCGCACTTCGCGTTGTCTTTCAGGTTGGTGGAGGTGCCTGCAATCGCAAAGTCATAGGTGTCGTCCGGATTGGCTCGGCTGTAGCCGCGTGCGCAGCCGCTGAGGTCGGTGGAGAAAATCTTTGGGCCGCTGCCCGTTTCACCATATTTGCCGCCGTTGCCGTATTCGCCGCCCAAGCCTGTGATCCAGTTGACCGATCCGGCGTTGGAGTAGCTCGACTTGATGCCCTGCGCGTTTGCCGCGCCGACCACGATCACGCCAGGCTCCAGCGCTTCCGGATCATTGGCGGGATTCTCGCAGCCGATCATGCCGGCGGCGCTGCCCACGGTCGGGCATGTGCGCGGCGGGACGCTGGCGCCGTCGTTGATGTATTCATATTCATTGCCCGACGCCTTGAGCATGACCAGCCCGCGGCCGCCACGCAGGTTCGGGAAGGCGCGCACCGCTGCCTGTGTCGAGGTAGACGTGTCGTACTCCAGCGGTGCCTGCGGGTTCGCGCCGTACGAGGCATTGATGATGTGGCCGTTCTTCGACCAGTCTGCGCCGCCGTAGGCTGCGGTGATGTCGGGGTTCGCCGCGCCGATGAAGCGCGCCCCGCCCAGTGTCGCGCGCGGAGCGATCCCCATGACGCCCTTGCCGTTCTGCGCCGCGGCGATGATGCCGGCCACGTTGGTGCCATGCGCGTCTTTGATGTTCGCGGGAATGTCTGCCGGTGTCGGATCGTTCGAACCATCGTCGAAGTTGTGCGTCATGTCCGAGTTGGCATTGGCGAACAGATCTTCGTTGTGCACGTCGATGCCGTCGTCCAGCACGAGCACGTTCACGCCCTGGCCCTTGACGCCGGCCTTGTGCGCGTCTTCCACGTCGATGTCGGTCGTGCCGTTGGCCACCAGGCCGAACGCCGCGAAGAAGCTGGTTGCCTGCTTGAGCGCCCACTGGTAGGCGTACAGCGGCTCGGTGCTGCCGGTCTGGCAGGCGTACTTGGCATCGACGCCGGTTTCCGCGCAGGTGGATGCGGGCGGCGTGTTGCCGCCGGTGTTGCCGCCATTGCTGGCGGTGTTGCTTCCCGAGTCCCCACCGCCGCACGCGGCCAGGGCCACGGTGGCGAACAGCGTCAAGGCAAGCGATTTTCCCGTAATGTCTTTCACGAGACCCCCGTTTTGTCGTTGTGTGTTGTGCAAAGCGCGGGATGTCCGCACCGCTTTGACCTGTTCGACGAAGAGAGGGCACGTCGCTCGTGCCCGCCGCGAGCGCATGGGCGCTCATCAGGTCGGGCCGGATGCTCGCATGCACGCCAGTTGGGATTCAACGAAGAATGCGGCTGCGCGCGCTAACCGGTTCGGCCGTCGCGCGAACCTGTCAGTGCGTCTCAGTCTTGGGAACGGCAGGGCGCCGGAGGTGGGAGGAAAGAGGGAGTGCGCGAGGGGTGCCGCGCACGCTTCAGCGCATCTGCATGACCCAGGTGCGCCAGTCCTTGTGCTGCACGAAAGGCATGGCAGCGGCCCGGCCTTCCACGGCCAGCATGCGCGTTTCACGCGGCGACATGCCAGAGGCGCGGCGGTACGCGCGCGTAAAGTTCGATGCGTCGGAAAAACCGTAGGTCTGCGCGATTTCAGCCACCGAACGGTGCGTCTGCGATCGGTCGGCCAGGATCGCGTGGCACTGTCGCAGGCGCTGCGTGCGCAGGTAGTTGAAGAAGCCGCCCTCGCGCTCGAACAGCCGGTACAGCGTGGCGCGCGAGATGCCGAACTGCACGGCCACGCCTTCGGGCGAAAGCGCGAGATCGGACAGGTTGTGCTGCACGTGCCGGCAGATCGAAGCAAACAGGCTTTCCCTGACGGCTGGCGCACTGGCTTCGGTCACTTGGCAGTTGATGGCGGCCGCCGCCAGTTGCAGCGTGCCCGGGATGACGGCCTGTGCCTCGGCATCGCTCAACTTCCCGACCGATTGATAGAGCGAGCACAGGTGATCACGCAGCAGCCCGACCATCGGGGCATCGCCGCGCAGCACCCGCATGCTGAGTTCATCCGGTGCGCGCAGCAGCGGTGCCAGCAGGCGCCGTGGCACGGCCAGGCTCAGGAATCGACTGTCGTTCGTGCTGGTGGCGAGCGGCTGCGCAGCGTCGACGATGAACAGATCGCCGGGGCGCGTGGCGGTGCCGCTGGCGCCGTCGCGCTCTCCGCAACTGCCTTCCAGGTAATACTGGAGCACGTAGACATCCATGCCGTCGCGCCCCAGCTTGGAGCGGGAACGATCATAGTGCTGTGCCTGCGCGCTGATCATGCCCACACCCGTCTCGCCGCACAGATACGCATCGACGCTGGCCTGAAAGCCATGCGATTGCGGCGCGGCAGAGCGCGTGTCGAACAGCACGTTGATGGCATCCCGCCACGCCGCAAATTGATGCTCGCGCGGCAGCGCAGACGTATCGAAGTGGGAATGCGGAGGTTTGCTCACGGCGGTTTCCTGAAAGCCCCCGGCATTGTGCAGAAGCGGTGGCCGATGATGGGATGCCCCCAAAGTGGGGTGTCGACGGGCGCTGGCCTAAACGACCGCCAGCTTTGGCCGCTCCTGTCTGGGCATGACCACGTTGCGCCCGGCGGCCTTGGCTTCATACAGCCGCCCGTCGGCGAGGTGGATCAGGTCTTGAACGGTATCGTCGGCCGCGGCGATGCCCGAGTGGGAAGCCACCCCGACGCTGACCGTCAGCTTGCCGTACGCGCTTCCCGCGTTGGGCTCGTTGGCGGCCAGCACGGCGGTGCGGATGCTCTCGGCCACGCGCACGGCGCCGCTCAAGTCCGTATTGGGCAGGACGGCGCAGAACTCTTCGCCGCCATAGCGGCCGGCAAAATCTCCCGGGCGCTTGATGCGGTCGTTGATGCAGCGTGCCACCGTGCGCAGCGCGGTATCGCCGGCGGCATGGCCGTACTTGTCGTTGTAGGGTTTGAAGTTGTCCACGTCGATCATCAGCACCGACATCGGGGTGTGATGGCGATTGGCACGGCGCCATTCAACGTCCAGTGCCGAGTCCAGCGCGCGGCGCGTGCCGAGCCCCGTCAGGCTGTCGGTATTGGCCAGCAGGTGCAATTGCTGCTCCATCTCGAGCCGCTTGCGCAGTTGTTGCGCA
Organism: Ralstonia pickettii; assembly: GCF_000607165.1. Lineage (GTDB taxonomy): Bacteria > Pseudomonadota > Gammaproteobacteria > Burkholderiales > Burkholderiaceae > Ralstonia > Ralstonia holmesii. Next base: position 507,595 of record NZ_JFZG01000024.1, read on the forward strand.
AGGAGGAACGACAGCACCATGAATACCGCGTCGAGCATCAGCACGATGCCGCTGATCACCCATGCGCGCTGCCGCCACTCCGCGTAGATGTCTTCGGTGGCCAGCCCGACTGTGACAATCAGCGGGTGGTCGCCGATATGGCGGAAGCTGAACAGGCGCTCGATACCGTCAACGCTGGCAACGTCAACATAGGAGCCTTCGGGCGCAAGCAGGCGCTTCTGGAAGGCAACGTCCTCGGCCAGGCTTCGGCCGATGAGCTTTTCGCTGTAAGGGCGCCGCATGAGCAGCGTGCCGTCCGTGCGTATCAGCGTGACGGTCGCGTGGGGGCCGAGGTTGATGCCATCGAACAGGCGACGGAAGTAGTTCAGGCGCAGCGTGCCGACCACGATGCCGTTGAATTCGCCATGCGGGCCGTTCAGCCGCCGGCTGAGGCCGAGCGACGTGTCCAGGCCGGTCACGCGCGGCGTAAATGGCTCGCTGATATACAGCCCGACGTTCGCGGAGCCCTGATGCACCTGGAAGTAATCGCGGTCGCCGATGTAAATACGCCGCGGCGGCACCGAACGTGAATCGAGAACAACATCACCGACCTTGTTGGTCACCAGCAGGGAGCCCAGGTCCTGCGCATTGGTCGACCGGTCGAACAGCACGAACTGGCGCACGGCGGGCGGCAACGCCAGCATGGCAGGATCGCGCACGCCGTCGATCACGGCCTGCAGCGACAGGTCGTACACCTCGATGTTGCGGGCGATGTCGCGTTGCAGGATCAGCGACAGGTTGTCGGCGGCGTCGCGTGCGCGGGCCAGCGCGTCCGTGCGCATTTCCCAGAGCGAGAACGCGGTGAGCGCGGCCAGCACCACCGACAGCATCGACGCGCCGATGATCAGCAGGGAAGGCCGCCGCAGGAATGCACTGGTGGCGCGCTGTAAAGGCATGCGCAGAATTGTGAAAATATTGAAAACGGTAGCCTCAATTGTGTACCGGACTCCACCTTCCTACGCAATACTATCTAAGACGTTTTCTGCAATGAAAACGTTTGCGGCCATTGATTTCATCCTGTCCATGCAACGTTTGTGGCCGCGGGTGTGCAGCTTGCTGATCCTCGGCTGAGTGCCGCACCCGCAGCGCTGGGCATCCTGCCCGCCCGACAGATGTGCATTCCGCACCCCATGCCATCGTGTCAGGCCAGCTTTGCCTATTCTGGGGTAAGCATCCTTGGAGAACGCCATGCCAGAGCCAGACGATCGCGCCTCACCCACTCCGGCGCCCGCCAACCCGCATCCGCCCGTGGCCGATACGCACGAGGAAGCCCTCCTCGACGAGGGCATCGAGGAAACCTTTCCTGCCAGTGACCCGGTTTCCGTCGATGCCGGCAAGCCCGATGTGCCCCCCAAGGCGCCGGCGAGCGCGCCCAAACCGTAAAATGCGGGCTGCGTGTCAACGCATCGGCGGTTTTAGCCGTCTTACGTAGGCCGCAAACAACGTGCGAATCCAGCACACGCGCCGTCTGAAGCGCGGGGCAAGAGAAAGCCGGCGCGCGCGACAAGCCCGTGCCGGTAGGTCGGGGTCCAATCAAGACGTCGATACCGTGCGGAGCATGGGCTTCGGCGGCTTGGCTTGCCGCGCTCTCCCGTCTCTGCGTGTCCGGATTCGTGTATCGCTTTGACCGGCACTCCACCAAGCCAGCAGGATTTCGTTTTTCACCATGCCTGACGCCGCGTCCAACGACGCCAGTCCAACATCACGCCGATCCTCGGCCCGCACCGCGCCTGGCGCGCCCGCCACGCCTGCGCCCTCTGACTCCGGCTTTGGCCTTGCCAGCTGGATCGTGATCGGTGTGGTGCTGGTGCTTGGCGCGCTGGTGTTCGACAGCCTGTATGCGCTGCTCGACCATGTGCACTACGCCGACATGGTCGCCGCGCTGCAGGCCACGCCGCGCTCGCACCTGATGCTGGCCATGCTGGCCACGGCGCTCAGTTACGTCGCCCTGACCGGTTACGACGCGTCCGGCCTGCGCTACGCGGGCGCGCATGTGGCGCCCGCTACGGTGGCCACCACCTCGTTCATTGCCTATGCGCTGGGCAACACCGTCGGCCTCGGTTCGCTGACGGCCGGGGCGGTGCGCACGCGCTTGTACACAGCGGCCGGGCTTGATCCTGCGCGCGTGACAGAGGCGGTGGCCTTTGATGCGGGCGCGCTGGGCGTGTCCACCACGGCCTTTGGGGCGGTCGGGCTGTTGTGGGGCGCCCCGCACATCGCGGCCATTGCGCATTTGCCGGCCGCGTTGCTTGAAGTCGTGGCATTGCTGGTGCTGGCCGGCGTCGTGGCGTTGTTGGCGCTCTGCATGCGGCAGCGCCACGTGATGCTGTTCGGCCGGTGGGAGATCCGCCTGCCGCCGCCGGGGTTGGCCGCGCGTCAGTTCGCGATTTCAGCGGCCGACATGATTGCGGCGGCGGCGGCCCTGTGGGTGCTGATGCCGGCAGGCGCAGTCGATCTGCCGACGTTTGTGGCGTTTTACGCGTTGGCGGTCACGCTGGGCGTGCTGAGCCAGAGCCCGGGCGGTCTAGGCGTGTTCGAGGCCGTGATCCTGCTGGGCTGCAGCGGCCAGGCGCCGCCGGCCGAGGTGCTTGCTGCGCTGTTGTTCTACCGCGTCATCTATTTCCTGCTGCCGCTGGTCGTGGCCGCCGCCATGCTCGGCGTGTTCGAGTTGCGTTCCGGCGCGGGGGCGCCGTTCGGCCGCGCTGCGGTCAAGCTGTCGCCGGGGCTGCTGGCCGCGCTGACGATGGTGGCAGGCGTGATGCTGCTCGTCTCGGGCGTCACCCCCGCCACGGACGAAGCCGAAGACCTTCTGCGCATGCATGTGCCGCTGTTCGTGGTGGAAGCCTCGCACATGATCGGCAGTGTGGCGGGGCTCATCATGCTGTTTGTCGCGCGCGGGCTGCTGCACCGGCTGGACGCCGCGTGGTGGGCGGCGCTGGTGCTGTCGCTGCTCACCGGCGTGCTGGCGTTGCCCAAGGGCATTGCCGTGTCTGAGATGGCGGTGCTGGTGACGCTGGCGGTGCTGCTCGTCATCTCGCGTCGGCAGTTTGACCGGCCGTCGTCGCTGTTTTCGCAGCGGCTGGAGGCGGGGTGGCTGGTTGCCATGCTCTGCGTGTTTGCGGCGTGCGTGTGGATTCTCTTCTTCGCCTACCGAGAGGTGGCCTACGCCAACCAGCTCTGGTGGCAATTCACGTTCGACGGCGATGCGCCACGCTCCATACGCGCGCTGATGGCGGTGGCGGTGACCGGGCTCGGGTTTGGCATGCGCCAGCTCTTTCGCAAGGAGCCCGGTGTCACCACGTTCCCGAGCGACGAAGAACTTGCCCGCGCCGCCGAGATCGTCCGCAAGCAGCCCGCCGCCGATGCCACGCTCGCGTTGATGGGTGACAAGAGCCTGCTGTTTTCGCCGTCGGGCAACGCGTTCATCATGTACGCCAAGCAGGGGCGCTCGTGGGTGGCGCTGTCCGACCCCGTGGGCGCGCAGCAGGAATGGCCCGAGCTGATCTGGCGCTTTATCGAAATGGCCGATGCGCATGGCGGCCGCGCCGCGTTCTACAAGACACGCCCGCAGACGCTGTCGCTGTATCTCGATGCGGGCTTGCGCGCCTACAAGCTGGGCGAAGAGGCGTATGTGTCGCTGCCCGAGTTCAGCCTGAAGGGCTCGCGCCGCGCCAACCTGCGCCATGGTGTCACGCGCGGCGAGCGCGAAGGCCTGTCGTTCGAGATCGTGCCGACGGAAGATGTGCCCACCGTGCTGGACGAATTGCGCGCCATCTCCGATGAATGGCTGCGCAACCAGAATGCGCGCGAGAAGGGCTTCTCGCTGGGCGCATTTGACGACCGCTACATCTGCAGCCAGCCCGTGGCCGTGGTGCGCCGTGAGGGCGTCATCCTGGCGTTTGCCACGCTGATGTGCCCAGATGTGCTGCGCATCGAGGCGAGTGTCGACCTCATGCGCTATCGCAGCGACGTGCCGCCGGGCACGATGGATTTCCTGTTCGGCAAGGTCATCCTCTACTTCCAGGCGCAGGGGTATCAGCGTTTCGGGCTGGGGATGGCACCGATGTCGGGCATGGTTGAGCATCAGCTTGCGCCGCGCTGGCACCGCTTCGGACGGATGATGTTCCGACACGGCGCGCGCTTCTACAATTTCAGAGGGCTGCGCAATTTCAAGGACAAGTTCGAGCCGGTGTGGGAAGCCCGCTACCTGCTCGCACGTGGCGGGATTGCGCCGCTATTCACATTGACGGACGTCGCCGCGCTGATCGGCGGCGGCTTGAAGGGAGTGATCTCCAAATGAGTTGGCAAGCACCGCGCACGCAAGAGGCGCGGCATCGGGGAGTGCTACGCAAAGGCTTGCGTTGGGCTGGGCATTTGAGTGCGGTCGGCATGGTGCTGGCAACGTCCTGGGCCATCGCAGCCGATGCTCCTGCGGCCAAGCCCACGCCTGCGCAGGGTCCGGTGCTGGTGCCGCCCGTGGGCATGGCGGGCGCCAGCGGCGTTGTGGCTGCGCCGCCACGCGGCGACATGCCGCCTCGCCTGCAGATGAGCGCTGCGGCCGTCACCGCCAACAAGGCCGCCAACGGCGGCGTGCTGTCGCTGCCCGTGGTGGCGCCTGCCACGGCCGCGGCGGCGCCCGGTGCCGTCGAGTTCGTCACGCACGGGCGCTTTCGCGATGTGCCGGTCTACAAGCCGAAGGGCGAAATCCGCTCCGTCGTGCTGATGCTCTCGGGCGACCTGGGCTGGACGCCAGCCGTATCGCGCATGGCCGAGAGCCTCGCGCAGCAGGGCGCACTGGTGGCAGGTCTGTCAACGCCTGCGCTGTTCGCCAGCCTGGAGGCCGACCTGGGCGATTGCGCCTTCCCCGATGGTGACCTCGAAAACTTCAGCCGCTTCCTGCAGGCCTACGAGAAAGTGCCGGGCTACTACCCGCCCATCCTCGTTGGCGACAACGAAGGCGGTGCGCTGGCCTACGCCATGATTGCCCAGGCGCGCCCGAACATCTTCGCCGCGGCCATGTCGATGGAATTCTGCCCGGTGCTGGAGTTGCGCAAGCCGCTGTGCAAGGGCGAGGGCGTGCATTTCAGCCGCCGCATGAGCGAGAGCCGTACCACGGCCAAGCGCGTCAAGCCGCCCGAGAACGCCGGTGTGGTCCTGCTGCCCGCCACGAAATTGTCTGCGCCATGGGTGGCGCTGCAATCAGCCACGCCGACGTCGTTTGCGCGCCGCTCCGGTCCGCTGTGCGAAGCGCGTGCCACGCAAGCCTTCATCGATACGATTTCGGGGGCGCAATCGGTGGCGTTGCCGGCCACCGCGTCGGCCGCCAATGCACCGCCTGTGACAGCCAGCGAGCCATTCAAGGTGGCTTTCGCCAAGCTTGTCGCCCAACGCAAACCGCCGCCCCCGCCGCCGCCCGCAGCGGTGTCCGACTTGCCGATCATCGAAGTGCCCGCGCAGCCCGGTACATCATCCGAGCTGTTCGCGGTGCTGCTCTCGGGTGACGGCGGTTGGGCCGGGCTCGACAAGGAGGTGGCCGCTGCGCTGTCCAAGTCGGGCGTGCCCGTGGTCGGCATCGATTCGCTGCGCTACTTCTGGACGCCGCGTACGCCGGCCTCCGCCGCCGCTGACATGGATCGCCTCGTGCGCTTTTACGCCGCGCGCTGGAAGAAACAGAAGGCTTTGCTGATCGGCTATTCGCAGGGCGCAGACGTGCTGCCCTTCATCGTCAACCGGTTGCCGGCGGCGTCGCGCGAGCATGTCGCGCTGGCCGTGATGATGGGCCTGGGCAAGCGCGCCGATTTTGAGTTCCACATGACCAACTGGGTGTCGAGCAGCGCGTCTGGCCTGCCGATCCTGCCCGAGGTGCAGAAGCTGCCGGCGGGCCTTGGCATGTGCATCTACGGCAAGGAAGAGAAAGACACCAATTGCCCGGGCCTGGACCCGAAGCAGGTGCAACTGGTGAAGCTGCCCGGCGGCCATCACTTTGATGGCGATTACGCCAAGTTGGCCCGCATCATTCTTGAAGGCGCGCGCGCAGCGGGCAACGCACCGCGCTAATCCGCCAACGTCGGGGCTGGCGTGTCCGGAGTGCGGTGGCGTTGTCGAGCTAGGCCGGCGCCGGTGTGCCGGCTGTTGATGCCAGCGACTGCACGCACTCATCCACGCTCAGCTCATGCAGCATCTCGGTGCGCAGCGTGTTATCGGTGGCACGCTGCAGGACCGTCAGCGCGCGCGGCTTGAGTCGCACCAGCATCAGTTGCAGGCCGCGCGCTGCACATTCGGCGGCAAAGATGCGCAGCGCCTCGATGGCCGAGCCGTCGACGTCCGGTGTTTCTTCCAGGCTGATCATGACGGTGCGCAGCGCGGGTTCGTGCGGCTGTTGCAGCATCGCGCGCACCGCGCCGAGCACGCGTTCGGTGTTGGCGAAAAACAGCGGTACTTCCGGCCGGACGATCAGCACGCCAGGCACGGCCTTGGCTTCCGGGTGCAGAGACACGTCGACAAAATCGTGGCTCTCGCGCAGGCGGCCGAGCACGCTTACGTTGGGCTCGGAGAGCTGGCGCAGAGTGAGCAGCAGGCTCACGCCAATCGCGGCCAGCAGCCCGTGCAACACGCCCAGCACCAGCACGGCCAGCAACGCGGCAATCACCACCAGCCGATCGCGGCGCCAAGCCCAGTAGGGCTTGAACACAGCCGGATGCAACGAATGGCTCACCGCAAAGATCACGATGGCCGCCAGCACCGGCTCGGGAATGCGCGCGAGCTGCGGCAGGAACAACCACACGATCAGCGCCACCACCGCTGCCGCGCACAGCCCGGCCAGACGTGATTGCGCGCCCGCGGCTTCGTTGGCAGACGTGGCTGAATACCCCGCGCCGACGGGCATGCCGTGTAGCAGGCCCGAGAGCAGATTCGCGCAGCCCAGTGCGACGAGGTCACGGTTGGCGGAGATGCCATCTCCGTGCTTGAGCGCGAAGTTGCGGATGGAGCCATAGGACTCGGCATAGAGGATCAGCATGAGCGCAAAACCGAGTTCAGCGCTTTCCATCCATTGCACCCGGTTCAGCGCAGGCACGCCGAAGCTGATGTTCTGCAGGTCGATATGGCCGACCACGGCAATGCCGTAGCTGTGCCAGTCGATCCAGTAGCCGGCCGCGATGGCCAGCACGATGACGACCAGCGTGGCCGGAATGCGCCCCCAGCGCCCAAGGCCGAAGAGTAGGGCGAGTGCGACGGCTCCCAATGTCGTGCTGTACCGGTTGGCACTGGCCGCACTGGTGATGAGATCAAGCGCGATGCGTGGCGTGTCACTGTGGCGCACCGCCACGTCGAGGATCTTGGGCAACTGCTTGACGGCAATCGTCAGCGCCAGCCCGAACGTGAAACCGCGCAGCACCGGCCGCGCGATGAAATCCGACATGCCGCCCAGGCGTGCCGCGCCAGCCACGATGAACAGCACCCCCGTCGCGATGATGAGCGCCGCTGCCATCGTGAGCGCCGTCGCGCCGTTACCGCTAGGTTCCGATAGCACCGTCGCAAACAGCACGGCGGCCGACGACGACGTGGCCGAGACAATGGCAAAGCGGCTCGTGCCGACCAATGAATAGACCACCAGGCCGCACAGCAACGCGATCAGCCCGGCCTGCGGCGGCAGGCTGGCGATGCCAGCGTAGGCAACGGCTTCGGGCAGCAACAGGCCCGCAATCGAGAACCCGGCGATGACATCGCGCACCACGCGCTTCTGTGGCGGCTGTGGTGGCGCATCCAGCGGGGCGAAGCCCTCTGGGTGTTGCAGGGCGACGGCGAGATGTTCGTTGCTGGGGGGCATGCGATGCGGTGATCAGGCTGAAATGGACGACGCCGCGGTCCGGGTGGGCCGCGGCGTGCGGGTTTGCTTCGGGCGTGTCTTACTTGGTACAGGCCTTGTTGCGGCTGGGGCGCATGCCGGCGGCCTTGGCGTCGGCTTCAGTCATGTATTCGCCCTGTTTGGTCTTGCCGTAGTAGCGATCGCCCGGGCAGTGGTAGACCTTGGTGCTGGCATTGGCCCACACCTTGTCGGGGCCGCCGCCGGGGGCAACGGTGCCCGCAGCGGCCGCAGCAGGTTTGGCAGGCGCTGCGGCTGCAGGTTTGGCTGCTGGCGCGGGGGCGGGAGCCGGAGCGGCGGCAGGTGCAGCGGGAGCGGCTGCGGCAGGTTTGGCCGGAGCCGGTGCGGCAGGTGCTGCTGCAGGCGCGGCCGGCGCGGCAGCAGGTGCACCGCCTGCGCTGGCTTTCTTGTCGACACCACCATGGCCGCGGCAAGCGCCCTTGAGCGTCGCGCCGCTGTAAGGCGTGCCGTCCTTGCAGACCGCGTGGACGGCCGCTGGGGCCGCTGCCGGTGCGGTGGCGGGCGCGGCGGTGCCCTGCGCAAACGCCGAGCCCATCACCAGCGCACCCATCGAAAACATCAACGCAGACAGTTTCATAACGAGACCCTCAACGAGGCACGGAGATACGTGCGTGACCGATTAACGCTGGCCGACGGCGCGCGTTGACCCACCCGAGGGTTTGTCAGAAGACAAACGCTGCAATGTTGATCATTCCGCAACAGTCGGCGTCGCTTGTGTTGCGCCAACGGGCGATGCGGCGTCGGCGCCATCCCAGCATAGGCAAGATCACGTGGCCCGGCGAGGTTTCAGGCGAATGCGTCGACGCCCTGGACCAGCCGCTTTGCCAGACGGGGCTGCCGTAGTTGTTCGAGCCACCATTGGAGTGCACGGCCTTCACCGTCGCCATCGCCGCTGCGCCAGCCGACGTAGAGCAGATTCGGTTCGCGCGGATCGGTGGTGCGCTTTTCAATCAGCTCCCCGCGCGCGAGCAGCGATGCCATGCGGTGCCTCGGCAGCCAGCCGACGCCCAGGCCGTCGCGCTGCGCAAGCGTTTTGGCACGCATGCTGGGCACGGCCAGCGTAGGTTGCCCGCTGAGCATGCCGTAGGCGCGGCCGGCGGTGGTTCGCGCTGAATCGGCCACCACCACGGCCCGATGCCGGGCAATTTCCTCGCGCGTGAGCGGCGCCTCGATGGCTGCCAGCGGATGCCGTGGCGACACGGCAAACACCCATTCCACCACGCCCAGTTCGAACCACCCGAGGTTCGGGATGGACGGCGGCTCGTTCGTCGCCCCGATGACGAGGTCGGCGCGGCCATCACGCAGCGCCTCCCATGTGCCGGCCAGCACCTCGTGCGTCACGCGCAGCGCCACGCCCGATTGCAGCGCATCGAACGCGTGCATCACGGGCATGAGCGATTCGAACTCCAGCAGCTCGTCCGTCACGATCCACAAGCGGTCTTCCCAGCCGTTGGCTACCTGCCGCACGCGCTGCGTCACGCGCGATACGTCCTGCGACAGCCGCGCGGCTTCTTCCGTCAACAACTGCCCGGCGCGCGTGAGCTGCAGCCGGTAGCCGCGCCGATCAAAGAGTAGGGCGTCGAAGCGCTGCTCCAGTTGCCGCGCGGCATACGACACGGTCGACGGCGCCTTGCCCAGTTGCGCCGCCGCGCGCGACAGGCTGCCCGTCTGCCGGATGGCCTCCAGCAGGGCCAATTCTTCATCCGTCAACATGTGCAATTCCTTCGAACATATTCATCGTTCGGATCGTATGGCAAACCGCTTGCCCGCGTCCACACTGCAGTCACGCGATTGTTCAAGTTCAATTTTCCTACTGGAGGACATCATGAATCGCTTCGAAGGCAAGACCGTTCTGGTCACTGGCGGCAACAGCGGTATTGGCCTGGCAGCCGCCCAGGCATTTGTGCGCGAAGGCGCCCGCGTGGTCATTACCGGCCGTGACGCCGCAGCGCTGGAAACGGCGCGCGCCGCACTCGGCAACAACGCCATCGCCATCCGCAATGAAACCGGCAGCGTGGCGGCCGCACGCGAGCTGACCCGTCAGCTGCAGGAGGCAGGCGTGCGTCTGGATGCCGTGTTCATTAACGCCGGCATGGCCAGGTTTGCCGCCGTACCGGACGTGGACGAGGCCCTTTGGGATGCCACCTTCAACGCCAACGTGAAGGGCGCGTTCTTTCAGATCCAGGCACTGTTGCCCATCCTCAACAAGGGCACGTCGATCGTGCTGAACGGCTCCATCAACGCGCACATCGGCATGCCGAATTCGTCGGTGTATGCAGCGAGCAAGGCTGCGCTGATCTCGCTGGCGAAGACGCTGTCGGGTGAGCTGATCGGCTCGGGCATCCGCGTGAATGTGGTCAGCCCCGGCCCGGTGACGACACCGCTGTACGGCAAGCTCGGCCTGGACGCTGACACGCTGGCCGCCACCGCTGCGCAGATCCAGGACCAGGTGCCGCTGGGCCGCTTCGGCCAGCCGGAAGAGATTGCTTCGACAGTGCTGCATCTGTCGGCGCCGGAATCGGCCTTCATTGTTGGCACGGAGATCATTGCCGACGGCGGCATGAGCCAGCTTTAAGCCCACCCGGTGGCCGGTATCCCCGACTTGGTGGCGAGCGCAAGGCGGCTTGCTGTAAGCGCTGCGCCTTGCCGCCTGGCCGGCCAACGTCAGAAGCTGCGGGTCACGCGCAGTGTCAGGGTGCGGCCCGGCTGAACCGGGATGAAGTTCCCGGACTGTGCGTTGCCGTACGCCCGGATATTGAAGAGATTGCGGGCGAAGAGGTCGACGCTCCAGGATTTCTGGTGCCAGAAGAGACTGGTGTCGACGCGCACAAAGCCGGGCATGCGAAACGGAGTGTCGCCGTAGCATGGGGCGCCGCGTTGCCCCGTGATGCCAATCCCGGCGCCTGCGCCTTTCAATTGACCCGCCTGCATGGTGTACGTCGTCCAAAGCGCCCCGCTCAGGAATGGCGCCTGCGGCAGGAACCCCGTGGTCAGCGCGCCGGATACGCGAGACAGTGCCACCCACAGCGAAGTGTCCAAGCCCTTCGTTACTGCCCCTTGCATCGAGACTTCCAGCCCTTCGCTGCTCTGGTGCGCGATTTGTGTGTCGTAGCCGGCGGGCGCCACATCCACCAGCCTCACGTGGTGCGCATCGATGCGATACAGCGCCGCCTGCATCGTCAGCGCGCGGTTGGCATCTGCCCAGCGCAGGCCGGTTTCCAGCTGGCGACTCCGTTCAGGCAACAAGGCTTCGCACGGGTCGAAGTAGCCGGTGTTGAGACGGAAACCGCGCGAGTAATCGGCAAACCATGCGGTATGCGGCGTCAGCTTGTAGAGCACGCCCAGCGACGGTGTCCAGGCCGAGCCCTGAAGTTGCGCGCGCGGCAGTTTGGCGATGTAGTCATTCACGTACAGGGCGCCGGACAGCTCCCAACGCGCGCCAATGGCAATCTGGTCGCGCGCGCGAAACACCGACTGCCGCACCGATTGCGAGACCTGAATGCCCGGCACGAACGTGGCCGGCGGCAGTTGAACAGGTGCAAACGGATTCTGCGGCATCAGAAAAGGCGTCGCCGCAAAGACCATGTCCTGCCGCTCCTGAAACTCATCCCAGCCGAATGTGAGCACGTGCTGGAACGGCCCATGTGCGAACCTGCCCGTGAGCTCGTTCGAGATGGCCCACGAGGTGTCGTTGCTGCGATCGCCAAAGTTCAGCGTTGACGTAGGCGCCGTGTTGTTGACCACGAGCGCCGTATGCCAAAGCGCAGATTGTTCGGTGAGCGCTTCGTACGTGCCACGTGAGTGCAAGGACCAATCGTCCGTGAGGTTGCGCGAGATCTTGTAATAGGCGCGGCTCGCGCGGGACTGCACGTTGTCGTCGGCATTACCTAGCGGGCTTTGCATGGCCAGTCGGACAGGCGCGCCATTCAATGCAAACGTGGCGGGCGGCATGGGCTGGCGGCTGGTGACGGATTCCAGTCCGACTGTGACTTCCGTAGCAGCATCGTGCCAGCCGAGCGCTGCAAGCCCGTAGCTCTTGTGCCGACCGGCGTATCCCGAATCACTGTTGGCCGTCGTGTCCTGCAACGCCACCGCCCGGTAAGACAGGTCGGTCGATCCGATCGGGCCGGCCAGATCCACCACGGCTTTGCGCTCGGCGTGCGAGCCGATTTCCACTGCCACCGTTCGTTGTGGCGCTACCGTGGGTGCCCTGAGATTGGCATTGATGCCGCCCACGGCGGTCGGGGCGCCCCCGATGTCAGCATGCGTTCCCTTGATCACCGAAACATCCTCTACCGCCTCGATGGGTCGCACCGCAGCCATCTTGTCGGGCTGGCCATCGACGAATATCTGCCCTGTCATGAAACCCCGCGTGGCGTACCGTGGGGGGGCCGAGGGGTCGAGCGACACCGACGAGACACCGGCAAGCGCCAGGGCATCCGCCATCGACGGGGCATTCTGGCTGGTAAGCAAGTCTCTTGTGAGGGTGCTTACGGCGTGAGGCACGCTCGTGATGGGCGTCTCGACATGCGTGACGGAGCCTGTTGTGAAGACGGCAAAGTCGCTGCCTGTCCGCGCGCGTACTTCGGCCGGGGGCAGGGTCCCGATGTCGCGCGGCTCGTCAGGCGCGCGCACGATGGTCAACGTGTTGTCGGGCAGTGTGGTCAGTTGCAGACCGCTGTCTTTGAGGGCCTGCTCCGCCGCCTGCTGGGCCGACATGGCGCCGCGAACCGGACCGGCCAACAGGTCTTTGGCAAGACCGGAGGGGAACGACATGGGCTGTCCGCTCACTTGGGCGATTTCCATCAACACGCGCTCCAAGGGCGCCCGCTCGATAGAAAAATCCCATGTGCCCAGCGGGGCAGCGTGGGCGTACTGCGCAGCGAACAGCGCCGCAAGACCAAACAGTCGTACCCGGTGCAATGTGGGCCCCGTGCGCGGCAGGCAAGCCTGCGCCGCAGCGCATGCAATGGCATTAGACGACCGCATGGTGGTGATGCACGCAGCGCAGCGGTACTTCGAGCACATCCTGACGAGCGATCAGGCGGCGGGGTCTGCGGTCACCCTGGCGTGCGGGGCTCCGTCTCCATAGCGGGTCCGGAAAACACAGCGCCGCCGCTTACAGTGCAGCGTAGCGTGAGCCCCTGCGCACATCTCTCTTGTTAGGCGAATTCCCCTTTTGTGCTGCCCCTTCATCACGCAAGTCCCCCCGACTTTTTTTTTGGTGGTACGGCGCATGACGGCGTGCAGGAACCATGCCATGTGGAGCTTTGGTGGGCAAGGACGCGCTTTGCCGCGACGCCTGACAGGATGCGTCGTCAAGCTTCCATGGAGGGGCAGGTTTGATGAGCTTTTTTCAAGATGTTTTCTGGCTGTACGTCCGAGGTTCTGGACTTGCGGTGAACATTGTTGAGCTTTCTGGTGGGGAGTGAGCGCGCTCAGGAGAGGCCGAATGTTTTCCTCAGGCTCGAGTCAACGGGGCCTGCCGGCATGAACCGGCGCAGCTTGCTCAGAAGAGATGCCTCGCCTTTGGGCGTGCGGCGCATCTTCCATGCTCCCAGTGCAGCATCGACGATGGTGCTCGCGACCCCATCGGGGTCCGGCGCCTTCTGGACACTTTTTTGAATCGCCTGCGAAACGATGCCGCGCTCCGCGTCGTAGGCGGAGACCTTGGAAACCGCTTGAGGTGCGTTGGCATCCAGGCTGGTTCTGGTGAATGACGGCTCGACAAGCACCACACGGATTCCGAACTTGCGCACCTCGTGATCCAAGGTCTCGGACATTCCCTCCACTGCGTGCTTGGATGCCGAATACAGGCCCATGTAAGGCGCTGGCAGAAAGCCGAGCACCGAGCTGATGTTGACGATGCGCCCCGAGCGTTGCGCGCGCATGTGCGGCAGTACGGCTTGCGTGGTGCGCAAGATGCCGAACACGTTGGTGTCGAACAGCGTCTGGGCTTCGGCCACCGACGTTTCTTCTGTCGCGCCGAGCAGGGCCACGCCGGCGCTGTTGACCAGCACATCAATACGCTTGGTCTGCGCGATGATCGTCTCGATTCCGCGCTGGACAGAGGTTTCATCACGGATATCCATCTGGACCAGTTCAACACCCGCGATCGGTTGAGTGCGAGCGATGTTGCGCACGGTGCCGAATACGCGGCACCCGCGCAGAGCAAACTTCGCGGCGGTGGCACGGCCGATGCCTGAGGACACGCCGGTAATCACAACGACTTTGGAATTCGACATGGTAATTTCTTTCTGTATGGGTAAATGGGATCTGCGGTAAGTCGGGTTTTTGTCAGCGGTTTATTTGCTGGCGACTGCGGTCGGGATATCGGGCTGCCAGCCGCCGCCCAGCGCTTTGAATGCCGCCACAGCGGCACGCGCGGATTCCGTTTGGGCCTGGGCGCGTGCGTCCGATGCACGCAACAGGCTCTCGTCTGCCTGCAGCACTTCGATCAGGCTGACGACGCCTTTTTGGTACGCCGCAAATGAAGCATTCCGTGCGCGGCTCAGCGAATCCACACCTTGCGCGAGCACCGTGGCTTGCTCCTCGCGCTTGACCAGAGCGGAGAACGCGTCCTCCACATCTTCCGTGGCGCGCAGCACGGCGAGCCGGTACGCAGCGAGCATCTCCGCCTCCTGCCCCTTGGCTTGATCGATCTGCGCGTTGATGCGGCCGAAGTCGAACAGGCGCCAGCGCAAGCCCAGCACGCCGGAAAATTGGCTGGCGCCGCTGCCGAACAGGCTTCCAGCGCCCACCGATGTGGTGCTGCCCAACAGGCCGCTGAGCGAGAACTTCGGGTAGTACTCCGCGATGGCGACGCCGATGCGCGCGTTGGAAGCCGCCAGGCGGCGCTCGGCGACGATGAGGTCGGGGCGGCGCCTCAGCAAATCGCCGGGCGACCCGCTGATGGCAATCTGCGGTGCGGCGGGGATGTCACCGTCTTGTGCAAGCTCGTCCCGGTGCGTGCCCGGTAACGAGCCGAGCATCACGTCCAGCGCGTTCATCGCTGCATCCAGACCTGCTTCAAGCTGCGGAATGGAGGCGCGAACCTGCGCCAGTGCGCCTTCCGCCTGCCTGACTTGAAGCTCCGCCGCCAGCCCCTTGCCGTAAAGCAGGTTGATGGTGGCGAGCAATTCCTCTTGCGTTTGCACTTGGTGGCGCGCCACGTTCAGGCGCGCTTGCAACCCGCGGATGGTGATGTAGATATCGGCAGTCTGCGCTGCCACGGCCAGCCGTGTGGCGACGGCGCCAGCTTGGGAGGCTTGGTAGTCCGCCAGCGCAGCCTCGCGGCCACGGCGCAGGCCGCCAAATACGTCCAGCTCCCAACTGGCGTTCACGTCAGCCTCGAACGCGTTGCCGTAGCGGTCAAAGCCGGGCCTTGAGTTCAACACGCGGCCCAACGGGGTTTCGACAGATTGGTATGCACGCGCAGCCTGGCCTGTGACATTGCCGGACGGCAGCAGTGCAGCATTGGCGGCCCCTAAGCCGGCACGGGCCTGCGTGACGTGTGCGAACGCCTGGGCGAGGTCGAGGTTCTGTTCCAGTGCAAGCCGCACCCATTTGGTGAGTTGCGGATCGCCAAAAGCTGCCCACCACGTCGGTAGATCGGCCGCCGCGTTGGCGGTGCGCTGCTCCACGGCTGTCTGACCAAGGAACCGGCCGGGAAGCGGTGCATCAGGCTTCACATAGTCCGGGCCGACCGCGCATCCGGCGCTCAGGCTTGCGAGGAGGAGGGCCGCAGAGGCGTGTTTTGGCAACATGACGGGGTCCATCGAAATTTTGAGTGACTATAGTACAAATTGGTCACAAGTTGTTCAACTATCGCGAGTCACGTAAGCTGGAGCCCATGAAGACCCCTTCCTATCCCGTCTCCGCCCGCGGCCCGGCGGACCACGATGTGCGAGACCAGATCGTCGCCGCCGCCACCGAGCACTTCAGCCGCTACGGCTATGAGAAGACCGCCGTGTCCGATCTGGCCAAGGCCATTGGTTTTTCCAAGGCCTACATCTACAAGTTCTTCGAGTCCAAGCAGGCCATTGGCGAGATGATCTGCGCCAACTGCCTGCGCGAAATCGAGGCCGATGTGAATGCCGCCCTGGCGGAGGCAGACTCCCCGCCGGAAAAGCTGCGCCGCATGTTCAAAGCCTTGACGGAGGCCAGCCTCCGGTTGTTTTCCCACGATCGCAAGCTGTACGAGATCGCGGCCTCGGCAGCGACTGAACGCTGGCAAGCGGTGATCGCCTATGAAGGCCGTATCCAGAAGTTGCTGCGCGATGTGCTGCTGGAGGGCCGGGAGACCGGAGACTTCGAGCGCAAGACACCATTGGACGAGGCCACCGCGGCCATCTACCTGGTCATGCGCCCGTACATGAATCCGTTGCTTCTGCAATACAGCTTTGACTACACGGACACGGCGCCCGGACTGCTTTCCAGCCTCGTACTCCGAAGTCTTTCCCCCTGATGCGCAGATTTTTCCGTTGTGACCATTGACTAAATTGGTCACAAGAACAAGAATGAAAGTCCAGATCATCCTGTCGATGGGGCTTTCATGCTTTCGCGTCGCTTTGTTACCTCTTCCGTTGTTCTTGCGTTGCCGCTCGCGCTGAGCGCTTGCGGCGAAAAAGCCCCCGCTGACCCACGCACCCAGGCGCCTCTGGTGCGCGCCGCGTTTGTTCGGCCTGTGGCGTCTGCATCGCGCTCCTTCACAGGCGTCGTGGCTGCCAGGGTGCAGAGCGACCTCGGGTTCCGCGTGCCCGGCAAGGTGCTGGAGCGGCTGGTGGACGCGGGGCAAACCGTCAAGCGCGGGCAGCCGCTCATACGCATCGATCCGGTCGATCTGAAGCTGGCCGCGCACGCACAGCAAGAAACCGTGGCCGCCGCCCGGGCACGCGCGCAACAGACGGCGGAAGACGAAGCGCGCTACCGCGACTTGCGCGGCACGGGCGCAATTTCCGCCTCCGCTTACGACCAGGCCAAGGCCGCCGCGGATGCTGCAAAAGCGCAATTGAGCGCGGCTGAAGCTCAGGCCGATGTAGCCCGCAACGCCAGCCGCTATGCAGAACTCGTTGCCGATGGCGACGGCGTGGTCATGGAAACGCTGGCCGAGCCCGGCCAAGTGGTGAATGCCGGGCAGGTGGTTGTGCGCTTGGCGCATGCCGGGCGCCGTGAAGCGGTGGTCCAGTTGCCGGAAACGTTGCGGCCGGCAATCGGCTCGGTCGCACAGGCCACGTTGTTCGGCAAGGAAAGCGATGGAACACCCGCCAAGCTCCGACAGTTGTCGGATGCTGCCGATCGGCTCACCCGCACGTATGAAGCGCGCTATGTGTTGGATGGCGAACTGGCCAATGCGCCGCTTGGCGCGACCGTCACGATCCAGATTCCCGATCGATTGGCCACCGCGCAAGGCGATCTGCAGGTGCCGCTGGGCGCTGTGTTCGATGCCGGCAAGGGCCCCGGCGTGTGGGTCATCCAGGGCGACCCTGCCAAGGTGTCGTGGCGCTCCATCACCATCGTGCGTCTTGGTGACGAAGGGGCAAGCATTGCCGGCCAGATCAAACAAGGCGAGCGGATCGTCGCGTTAGGCGCACAACTGCTGCGTGAGGGCCAGCAAGTCCGCGTGGCCGGGCAGGGCACCGGCACCGCCATCGCGGGAGTGCGACTGTGAGCCCGGGCCGCTTCAACCTATCGGCGCTCGCCGTGCGCGAGCGTGCGGTCACGCTGTTCCTCATCTGCCTGATCTCGCTGGCAGGGCTCATTTCCTTCTTCAAGCTGGGCCGCGCGGAAGACCCCGCGTTTACGGTCAAGGTGATGAACATAGTCACCGTGTGGCCGGGCGCCACTGCGCAGGAAATGCAGGACCAGGTGGCAGAGAAGATCGAAAAGCGCATGCAGGAGCTGCGCTGGTACGACCGCACCGAAACGTACACGCGCCCCGGTTTGGCGTTCACCACGCTGACGTTGCTCGACAGCACGCCACCATCGGAAGTGCAGGAAGAGTTCTATCAAGCGCGCAAGAAGGTTGGCGACGAAGTAGCCAACCTGCCGTCTGGCGTGATCGGACCGATCGTCAATGACGAATATTCGGACGTGACCTTCGCGCTGTTTGCACTCAAGGCACAAGGCGAGCCGCAACGTGCGCTCGTGCGCGATGCCGAGACGCTGCGCCAGCGTTTGCTGCACGTGCCCGGCGTGAAGAAGGTCAACATCATCGGCGAACAGTCCGAGCGCATCTACGTCGAGTTTTCACATGACCGGCTGGCGACGCTGGGTGTGAGCCCGCAAGACGTGTTTGCCGCGCTCAACAGCCAGAATGCGTTGACGGCCGCCGGCTCGGTGGAAACGAAAGGGCCGCAGGTGTTCATCCGCCTGGATGGCGCGTTCGATGAACTGCAGAAGATTCGCGATACGCCGGTGGTGTCGCAGGGCCGCACGTTAAAGCTCTCGGACATCGCCACCGTCAAGCGCGGTTATGAAGACCCCGCCACGTTCATGGTGCGCAATGGTGGGCAGCCCGCCTTGCTGCTGGGCATCGTCATGCGCGACGGATGGAACGGGCTCGATCTGGGCAAGGCACTCGACAAGGAAGTCGGCGCCATCAATGCGGACATGCCAGTCGGCATGAGCCTGACCAAGGTGACGGACCAGGCGGTGAACATCGCCGCGGCCGTTGACGAGTTCATGCTGAAGTTCTTTGCGGCATTGCTGGTCGTGATGCTGGTGAGTTTTATCAGCATGGGCTGGCGCGCCGGCCTCGTCGTGGCCGCAGCCGTGCCGCTGACACTCGCCGTGGTGTTTGTGGTGATGGCCGCGACAGGCAAGAACTTCGATCGCATCACCCTTGGGTCTTTGATTCTGGCGCTGGGCTTGTTGGTGGACGACGCCATCATCGCCATTGAAATGATGGTGGTGAAAATGGAGGAGGGCTACAGCCGCGTGGCCGCTTCGGCCTATGCGTGGAGCCACACCGCCGCGCCCATGCTGTCGGGCACGCTGGTCACGGCCGTCGGCTTCATGCCTAACGGCTTTGCACGATCCACCGCAGGTGAATACACGAGCAACATGTTCTGGATCGTCGGCATTGCGTTGATTGCATCCTGGGTGGTTGCGGTCGTGTTCACGCCTTACCTGGGTGTAAAGATGCTGCCCGACTTCAATAAGGTCGAAGGTGGCCATGCTGCGATTTACGACACGCCGCGCTACAACCGCTTCCGTGCGCTGCTCGGGCGCGTGATTGCACGCAAATGGCTGGTGGCGGGTGCGGTGGTGGGCCTTTTCGCGCTGGCCATTGCGGGCATGGCGGTGGTCAAGAAGCAGTTCTTCCCGATTTCGGATCGGCCTGAAGTGCTGGTCGAGGTGCAGATGCCCTATGGCACATCGATCAACCAGACCGACGCGGCGACCGCAAAAATCGAAAGCTGGCTAGCCAAACAGAAGGAAGCCAAGATCGTGACCGCCTACATCGGCCAGGGGGCGCCGCGCTTCTATCTGGCAATGGGGCCGGAATTGCCGGATCCGTCGTTCGCAAAAATTGTGATCCGCACCGATAGCCAGGAAGAGCGTGACACGCTGAAGCAGCGTCTGCGTCAGGCCGTTGCGGATGGCCTCGCTCCCGAGGCGCGCGTGCGTGTGACGCAGCTCGTGTTCGGTCCGTATTCACCGTTCCCGGTGGCCTACCGCGTGACCGGTCCGGATGCGGAGACACTGCGCCGCATCGCGGCCGATGTGCGGCAGGTCATGGACGCCAGCCCGATGATGCGCACGGTCAATACGGACTGGGGCATGCGTGTACCTACGCTGCACTTCACCCTGCAGCAAGACCGTCTCCAGGCCGTGGGCCTGACGTCCAGTGCCGTCGCGCAGCAACTGCAATTCCTGCTCAACGGCGTTCCGGTGACGGCGGTGCGCGAGGACATCCGCACCGTGCAGGTGACGGCGCGCTCGGCCGGCAACGTGCGGCTCGACCCGGCCAAGATCGGAGACTTCACGCTGGCTGGCGCCAACGGGCAGCGCATTCCGCTCTCGCAGATCGGCAAGATCGAGGTGCGCATGGAAGAGCCCATCATGCGCCGGCGCGACCGCATGCCGAGCATCACGGTGCGCGGCGACATTGCTGACGGCCTGCAACCGCCCGATGTGTCGACCGCCATCAGCAAGCAGCTCGCCCCGATCATCGAGAAATTGCCGAGCGGATACCGCATTGAGCAAGCGGGCTCCATCGAAGAGTCGGGCAAGGCGACGAAGGCCATGCTGCCGCTGTTCCCCATCATGCTGTCGGTGACCCTGCTGATTCTCATCTTCCAGGTGCGCTCGATTCCGGCGATGGTCATGGTGTTCCTGACCAGCCCGCTAGGCCTGATTGGCGTGGTCCCGACCTTGATTCTGTTTGGGCAGCCATTTGGCATCAACGCGCTGGTTGGCCTGATTGCGTTGTCGGGCATCTTGATGCGCAACACGCTCATCCTCATCGGGCAGATCCAGCACAACAAAGACGAGGGGTTGGACCCGTTCCGGGCCGTGGTGGAAGCGACGGTCCAACGTGCTCGCCCGGTGATTCTCACGGCGCTGGCCGCCGTCCTGGCCTTCATCCCGCTGACGCATTCGGTGTTCTGGGGCGCGCTGGCGTACACGCTGATCGGCGGAACGTTCGCCGGGACGGTCCTGACCCTGGTGTTCCTGCCGGCGATGTACTCGATCTGGTTCAAGATCCGGCCTGGCAACGCGGTCGAGGCGCAGCCCACATCGCACGAAACGGCGCGGCCCCCAGGCCAACTGGTGCCCGAATAATTTTTCCCAGCCTGCCCTAGTTACCTCCGTTCTCTCTCGACCTTCGGGCAGGCGCTTTTTTTCTTCTGGGGCCGGGCGCTGTCAGGGCGGCTCCTGTGGTATTGACGAAATGTCAGTAATTGACGTATCGTCAATACCCATGAAGTCCGTTGAAGAAAACCGCCTTTTGCTGCGCGAAGGCCGCAAGATCGTCGAGGCGCTGGGCAAGACGCTGGCGCCGCTGGTGGAAGTCGTCCTGCACGACCTGACCGATCCCGATCATTCCGTCGTCGCCATCGCCAACAACTTGTCCGGCCGCCAGGTGGGCGACGCCGTGACCGAGCTGGGACTCGCGCGCCTGGCCGATCCGGACTTCCCGGAAGTCATCGAGAACTACGCCAACCGGTTTCCCGACGGGCGCCCGGCGAAGAGCACATCGATCGGGTTGAAGAACAGCCGTGGCGACTACGTGGCCGCCATCTGCCTGAACATGGACGTCTCCATGCTGAACGCGGTGACAACCGGCCTCACGCAACTGATGCGCGTTGACGTGGCTGCGCCGCCGGTGCCCGAGTCTCTGGCACCGCGCCGCGTTGAAGAAGTGCGTGGCGCACTCGAACGCTTTGCCGCTGCGCGCAACACCACGCCCATGGCCATGACGCTCGACCAGCGCCGCGAAGCCATGCGTGAACTCGCTGCCAGCGGCCTGCTGAACTTGCGCCGCGCACTGACCGAAGTCGCCCAGACGCTCGGCGTGGCGCGCTCCACCGTCTACACCTACCTTCCCGAGAACCTCGCATGAGCCTGCCCATTTCCTACGACGATGTTGTTGCCGCCCACGCGCGCTTGCAAGGCGTTGCTCACAAGACGCCCGTGCTGACGTCAGCAACCGCCAATGCCATGACCGGCGCCGAGCTGTTCTTCAAGGCCGAGAGCTTCCAGCGCATGGGTGCGTTCAAGTTTCGCGGCGCGTATAACGCGCTGTCGCAATTCACGCCGGAGCAGCGCAAGGCGGGCGTCATCACGTTTTCGTCTGGCAACCACGCGCAGGCGATTGCACTGTCGGCCAGGCTGCTGGGCATGCGCGCTGTCATCGTCATGCCCAAGGACGCGCCTGTCGTGAAGGTGGAAGCCACGCGCGGCTACGGCGGTGAGGTGGTCTTCTTCGACCGCTACACCGAAGACCGTGAAGCCATCGGCCGCAAGCTGGCGGAAGAACACGGTCTCACGCTGATCCCGCCGTACGACCATCCGCACGTGATGGCCGGGCAGGGCACCGCGGCCAAGGAACTGATCGAAGAGGTCGGCCCGCTGGATGTGCTGCTGGCCCCGCTGGGCGGTGGCGGCCTGCTCTCCGGCTGTGCCACGGCGGCGCGCGCGCTGAACCCCGCGTGCAAGATCTTCGGTGTGGAACCGGAAGCCGGCAACGACGGCCAGCAGAGCTTTCGCAAGGGCGAGATCGTCCATATCGATACGCCCAAGACGTTGGCCGATGGCGCCCAGACGCAGCACCTGGGTAACTACACGTTTGCAGTGATTCGCGAACTGGTCGACGACATCGTGACCGTAAGCGATGCGGAACTGGTGAGCGCCATGCAATTCTTCGCGTCGCGCATGAAGGCGGTGGTTGAGCCCACCGGCTGCCTCGCCGCCGCAGCCGCACTCACCGGCAAGGTCGATGTGCGTGGCAAGCGTGTCGGCGTGATTCTCTCGGGCGGCAATGTCGATTTGCAGCACTTCGCCAAGCTGGTGCTGGAGGCGGCATGAGCAGCCACGGCCAAGCCGCCCCCAGCGGCGCTCGCTACGTCAACGCGCCGGATTTGCGTCCGCCGGCGGGGCACTATTCGCACGCGGTCTGCGCCAATGGCTTCGTGTTTGTGGCTGGGCAGATTCCGGTTACGCCGGCGGGCGAAAAGCTCGTCGATGCACCATTCGAGACGCAGGTGCGCCAAGTGCTGTCCAACCTTGACGCCGTGCTTGCCGCGGCCGGCACCGACCGCTCGCGCCTGGTGCAGGTGCGCGTGTACGTGACCGACATGGAAACGCATTGGCCGGCGTTCGATGCGCTGTATCGCGCGTGGATCGGCGAACTGCGGCCCGCGCGCGCCGTGGTGCCCGTGCCCACGCTGCATTACGGTCTGGCAGTTGAAATCGAGGCGACGGCACTGGCGGTGTGATGCAAACGCTTGTCGTTGATGTGCGTCAGGCAGGCAGGGTTCGCGCGAGTTGATCTCCGCCCGTTTGCCCGCCATTGTTGCAGAATGGCCGGTATGCCTGCCGGGGCATATGCCTATGCCCGGCCCAGACGCACAGATCCATCGTCCCTCATGACCCAACCAAAAACGCGCCAGCTTACCCAGGAAGACGTGCCGGTCGGCCAGCCGCTGCCGTTTCCGCTGGCCGATAGCGTAGGCCACTTGCTGCTGCCCGCTGGTGCCGTGGTGCCGGATGCCGAAGACGTGCGCCTGCTGTTTCATCATGGTCCTGTGCTGGCGTTGGACGAAAGCAGTGACATTGCACCCTCCGCAGCCGCAGCACCGGCCGAAACGAAGCCCCGCCTCGGGTCGACGGGCCTAAGCGTGGGCAACGTCCTGCAAGTGCAGGAAAAATCTGCTCCGTTGCGCGGGCTGCTGCCGTGTCGCCTGATCGGCTACATCGAAGGCGAGGCGGTGTTCGTCACGCAGCCGGCTGACGGTAAGCGCACGCTGCGCCCGGAGGTACGGGACATCCTCTTGCTGCGCGGGTTCTCGGGCCGCGCGGTCGTCACGATGATGTGCAGCGTGGTATCGGTGGGGCAGTTCCCCTCGCCGTATCTGGTGCTGTCTGCGCCGATCAAGATGCAGAAGATGCCGCTGCGCCGTGCCAAGCGTGTGCAGGTACGGATCGGTGCCCGCTTGCGCCCCGAAGGGCAGGCGGCGTCAGCGGCAGATCGCGTGGCGGTGATCCGCGATATCTGCCTGAATGGCGCGCTTGTGCAAAGCGCCAGCGCGGCGTTTCAGGCCGGCGACCGGCTGATTCTCGATTTCAGTGCTTACGTCGATGGGCAGTTGGAGTCGTTTTCGCTGACGGGCCGCGTGGCGAGCGGGTCGCCTGCCCTGGGGGCGCCTGCTTCTGCGTTTCCGTCATTTGGCATGGAGTTTTCGCTGTCGAAGGAGCAGACAGCGCAGCTGTCGCATCTGATCATCGATCGGCTGGACGAAAACGCGTGAGCGCCTAGCCCGCCAGCATCGTCTCCAGCAGCCACGCGCCTGCCTGCCCAAGCGTGCGATTGCGTGACCATACCGCGTCGACTGGCACGAGGCGGGGCCAGCCGCGGGCACGCACTTCATGCAACCGGTCTGCCGCTAAGTGATCCACCAGCCAGCGCGGCAACTCCGTCCAGCCGAAGCCCAGCACCGCCATTTCAAGCAGCATCAGATAGCTCGGCGCAGACCATCGGCGAGCGCTGCGCACGGGCACTGCGTCGGCACGCGGCCCAGCCCTGTCGACGAAGGTGTTCAGCCGCAGTTCGCGTGCCTCGCGCAGGATTGCGTGCGGCACTTCCTCGTCGCCATATCGGGCGAGCGGGTGCTGCAGCCCGACGAACAGTCCGATCTCCGATTGCTCTGCAATGGTTGCCCACCCGACGTCGGCCGGATAGGCCGCCTGCGCGGCCACCAGCCCGATCTGGGCGCGGCCCAACTGGATGATGTCGACCACGTCTTCGTGTTCGGCGATCAGGCATTCGAGTTCGAGGTCGGGGTAGCGCTGCTCAAGCGTGGCGAGCGTTTGTTCATAGCGGTCGGACTGGTAAGTGTCTGACACCACGAGCGTCAGGCGCGCTTCCAGACCGCCAGCCATCTGCGCGGCCAGGCGGTCCATCTGCGCGCTGGCGTCAAGCACGCGACGCACTTGCGTGAACATGGCACGGCCCGCCTCGGTCAGCGTCGGCTGGCGCGTGCTGCGGTCGAATAGCGTCAGGCCAAGATCGATCTCCAGGTTGGCGATTGCCTCGCTGATGGTGGATTGCCGCTTGCCCAGTTTGCGGGCCGCCGCCGAGAACGAACCCAGCGTGGCGGCTTCGGCAAAGGCGAGCAGGGCTTCCGGGGAGTGGCGCATCGGAACCTAAGAGTGGGGAGTTCCTATCAATGTATCGGAAAAACCGATAGTAGGAAACTGGCTAAAGCGGCTTGCACCGATGAAAATGACGTCTGCTTTTGGAGGTAATCGCAATGCAAGTCTCATACAAAACGCCAGCCGAGCGTCTCGTACATGCGCTGTCGTTCGAACTGATTGCCATGCTCATCTGTGCGCCCCTGTTTAGTTGGCTGATGGATTTGCCGTTGGCTGAAATGGGTGTCATGACCCTCATGTTTGCCGCGGTGGCGATGGTTTGGAACATGGTGTTCAACGCCATCTTCGAACGCGTGGAGCGTCGCTACCGGCTTTCGCGCACCGTGATCCTGCGGGTGGTGCATGCCTGTCTGTTCGAAGGCGGGCTGGTTTTGATGCTGGTGCCGCTGGCCGCCTGGTGGCTGGACGTGGGCCTGTGGGAAGCCTTTGTGCTCGACGTCGGCATCATGCTGCTGTTCCTGCCGTACACGTTCTTCTTCAACTTCGCGTACGACCATCTGCGTGCACGCTGGATGTCGCGCCGTGTGCTGGCCTGATGTAAAGACGGGTCTAGGGCAAAAGGGGCAGTGCGGGAGGTCATGCGCTTCCTATAATGAAGTCCCCTTTAAGACGGGCGCCGCGGTCGCAAGCCGCGGCGCCCGTATTCCTTCATGCTGCGTCTTTCTGTCTCGTCACCTCATGCCTTGGCAACCGTGCTGCGCCAGTGCTACGTAGCAGCCTGCGGTGGCGATGCCGTGGGCGTGATGAACGTGCTGCGCGATGCGTGCGGCGCAGACCATGCTGCGGCCATGATCCGGTGGCGCGTCGATGGAAGGTGGCATTGGGCGGCATCGCGTGGCGCATGCTCGGCCGATGTGCTGCTGCATGCGGTGCGTGGTGATTGCGTTCACGCCTGGCAGGTAGCCGATGCCGAAGTGCGCGGCGCGGTGTGGCTCGATTACCGCAAGGCAGGCGTGCCGCAACCCATGCAGCAGGGCGTGGCGCCACAAGCCCTGCTGCCACACTTTGCGCAAGCCCTGCCGTTGTGCTGGCAACGCGTTGCGGCACGCACCGGTATCTCGCCTGCGCAGCCGGCCAGCCTGTGGCTGACCGATGCATTCCACCTGACGCGCCGCGAAGCCGATGTGGCAGATTTGCTGGCAAGCGGCTCCGACCCGGCCTGTATTGCGCGTACGCTGGGTATTTCACTCGACACGGTGCGCACGCACCTCAAGCACGTCTATCGCAAGACCAACACGCACAGCCAGTGCGATGTGGTGCGGCTGATGCTGGCGCTGTCGGCGCGTCGGTAGCGGCGGTCGCGTTTTGATCAGGCAGCGGCCATCTTTGGTGGCGCCACGGCTGGGGTGCCGTCCTGGAAGAGGGTTTGCAGTTGCGCCCGCAACTCGGGCGAATCGGTGTGCTTGTGCACGGAAACGGCATGCTGCACAGCCGCCTCCAGCAATTCGGCATCGCTGTCGGCGCTGATGGCGACCGAGCAGTTGGTCTCGCTGGGGAAGGCGCGGCAATCGATGTAGCGGCGGCCCATGGCGTGCTCCTCGAATGACAAATGACGACGGCGCGACGCGGTGAACCACCGGTCGTGCGTCTCTTCGTTATAGGGTTGCCAAGGAAGCCCGTCGTCCCCCGTATGGGGTAGCGGCTCCGACCTTCGAGAGCGGTGCGTCAGTCGAGGAAGACGTATTGCGCCAGGTACGGGCTGCGGCCTTCCTGGCCTTCTTCCGTGCAGGGCTGTGCGGGTGCGATGCCGCCGTGGGTCTGCAGCCGCTGCACGTAGCGCACACTGCTCAACAGGCCCGCGCCGCCAACCTTGGTGGCTTGCAACAGCAGCAGCGGAATGGCACCGGCTTCTGAGGTGTTGGACACCTGCTGCAAGACTTTCCCTGTGATCTTGCTGCCGTCGGAGGCTTCCCAGCTGGGGCCTGCTCCGTGTTTGACGACGAGCTTGCCGCTGGCATCGTAGAGCTCCGCCAGCGGTGCCTTGAAGGCCCACGCCAGAGGCTTGTCGCCGTCCCGTTTGCAAACGTAGATCTGCACCCCCGTGGCCGATAGCGTGGCGACGACGTGGTGTGCATCGGCTGGCTGGAGCGCGGCGGGCACACTTTGCGCCATGACTGTCTGCGCGCTGGTCATTGCCAGTGCGAGCAGAAGGGCAGATGCGGTGCAGTGGCGAAACGTTCGAGGCAGGCTGGTCATGGTCTTCCTTGTATAAGTGGTGTGCTTGTTCACGGAGCCAGCTTCGCCCCACGTTCCTTCAACAACTCGCGCAGTACCGAGCGGTGGCAATGCGCTTCATCCTCGCAATAGCAGCCGATCGACAGATGGGTCTGGTGCGAGAGCGCGGCCAGCATGTCGAGCAATCGTGCCGCATCACCGTCGCGCATTTCGGTGCGGAAGTGGCGCACGAAGGTTTGCCAGCCCTTCTCATCGTGCGCACTCTGTGCGGCCTGTGCCTGCTTGACGAGTTCGGGCGTGGGCGAGAGCAGCGGCATCCACACGTCGTAGAAATCTCGGCTGGCGAATTCTTCCTTGGGCACGCCGCGCGGCGGGCGCCGCACGGTGCCGATGCGCAAGCCTTCATCGGGGTGACGCGGCTCGCCGAGCCGGACGATGCGTAGTGCCATGGAATGCCTCCGTGCGGATGCTGCGTGCTGCTCGTTGTGCTCAGGTGTTTCGCGTTACGAACCCTGCCGGTTCTGCACCGTCGGGAAGAAGACATCCTTCCACGACGCGGGCTTGTTCTTGAGCGTGCCCACGCGCTGCATGAACTCAGCATAGTGGGCGACGCCCACCGGCGTGGTGGTGAAGCGCGAATCCGGATCGTCCAGAATCTTCTTCACTTCTTCCGGCGAACTCTTCACTTTCGACTGCGCAATGTAGATCTGCGCGGCTTTGGTCTTGTCTTTGGCGATGAGGGCGTTGGCTTCATCCAGCGCGGCCACGAATGCCGCCGATAGCTTCGGGTTGGCCTCGTAGAACTTTTTGCTGGTGTAAGTCATGTCCAGCGTGATGTTGCCTAGTACGTCGACCGTGTTGAACACGCGGTGCAGGCCGGGCGCCGCGGCCTCGGTGTATGAGAACGGCGGCGAAGCCATGTGGCTGTTGATCTGGCTGCCGCCGGCCAGCATGACAGCGGTGGCGTCGGGGTGCGGCAGCGGCACGGTGATCGGGTCAAGCTTGTTGAACTGCTTGTCGCCGAAGGTCTTGGCAGCAGCCATTTGCAGCACCACGGCCGGCAGCGAGGTCTTGATGCCGGGCACGGCAATGCGGTCCTTGTCGGAGAAATCTGCCAGCGTCTTCACGTTCGGGTTGCGCGTCATCAGGTACATCGACGAGGAGCTGAGCGACGACAGCCCGCGCACTTCCATCGCGCTGCCGCGCGTCTTGTCCCACAGCGTGAGGAAGCCCGGCACACCCAGCGAGGCGATGTCGAGCGCGCCCGAGAGCATGGCGTCGTTGATGACATTGCCGCCGTCCAGGATGCGGTAGTTGACCTTCACGTCACCCAGGCCGGCGGCCTTGGCCTGCTTCTCCAGCAGGTGTTCGCTGGCCATCACCATGATGGGCAGGTAGAGGATGCCGTAGCCGTGGGAGATGCGGACTTCGTTGGCTTCGGCATGTGCGGTGCTGATGGTGCTGCCTAGGAGCGATGCGGCCAGCGTGGCGGCCATGGTGAAACGGAGGATGTTGCGGCGGGGCTGCTGCATTTGTTGTCTCCTTGTTGCTCTGTTGGTCTTTATGTTTGTTGGTGGTGCATTTCTTGTTTCATCCCCTGCCGGGGCTGACTCACTTTCTTTGTCTTGCCAAAGAAAGTAAGCAAAGAAAGGCGCGCCCGATGCGGCGAAAGACTCCTTGAATTTCCGTGACCGTGCGGAGAAGGAGGCAAACTCGCTTCGCTCAAACAGGCCTCCTTCTTTTTTCCGCCCGCTCACAAAAATTCAAGGCGCCGCATAGGGCAGGGTACGGCCAAACCGTCTGGGCGCTTGCGTTGCGCCAATGCTTAGTTCTGCATGCCCCAGCGTTTGACGGTGCGGGCTTCCAGCGTGCGGAACACCAGGTTCTCCACGAGCAGGCCGATGATGATGACGGTCAGCAGGCCGGCGAACACTTCGGGAATCTGCAGTTGGTTCTTGTTCTCGTAGATGTACCAGCCGAGGCCGCCTTGGCCGGAACTCACGCCAAACACGAGTTCCGATGCTATCAACGTGCGCCATGCGAAGGCCCAGCCGATCTTCAGGCCCGTGAGGATGGACGGGAACGCGGCCGGGATCAGGATCTTGGTCAGATACCCCATGCCCGAGAGCCCGTAGTTGCGGCCCACCATGCGCAGCGTGTTCGATACCGACAGGAAGCCGGCATGCGTGTTGAGCGATACGGCCCACACCACGGAATGCACGATCACGAAGATCAAGCTGCCGTTGCCCAGGCCAAACCACACGAGCGCGATTGGCAGCAGGGCGATGGCCGGCAGGGGGTTGAACATCGCGGTGAGCGTTTCCAGAAAGTCTTGCCCGAGCCGGTTGCTGATACCCAGAACCACCAATGCACACGACAGCGCCAGGCCCAGCGCATAGCCCGCCAGCAGCGTTTGCATCGACGTGCCGATGCGAGCAAACAGCGTGCCGCTGGCCAGCCCTGCCCACAGCGCCTGCACGGTGTCGGAGAAGGTCGGCATCAGCAGCGGGTTGTCGAGCCAGCGTGCACCGCCTTCCCACACGAGTGCCAGCACGACGAGGATCACGAGCTTGCGCAGCCACGCCTGCTCGTACAGGCGCTCAGCAATGGAGAGCGGTTTTTCCACCACGCCGATGCGCTCGAACGCCACGGGCGTGCTGTAGACGGGCGCGCGATTGCTGATGTCGGTGGTGGCCGGCATGGAAAGGGTTTCAGTCTGCATGGGTTTCCTCTACCGTGCGGGCGAACAGCATGTCGTGAATCTCGGCTTCTAGCGCTTTGAAGCGCTCAGGATCGTCATCGTCGCGCGCCAGGCTCGGTAGTTCGGCACGCACCTGGCCGGGATGCGGCGAGAGAATCAGGATGCGGCTGCCGCAGCGGATCGCCTCTGGAATCGAGTGCGTGACGAACAGCACGGTGAAGCGCGTTTCATCCCACAGCTGCAGCAGCTCGTCCTGCATCTTGCGGCGCGTGAGCGCATCGAGCGCGGCGAAGGGCTCGTCCATCAGCAGCACGTCGGGTTCCATCGCCATGCCGCGCGCGATGGCTACGCGTTGCTTCATCCCGCCCGACAGCATGTGCGGGTGGTGGTCGGCAAACTTGGTGAGATTGACCTTGTTGATGTAGTGCAGGGCGCGTTCTTCGGCTTCACGCGGGCCCAGCTTGCCCGTGGAGAGCAGCGGGAACAGCACGTTCTCTTTCACCGTCTTCCATGGCAGAAGCTGGTCGAACTCCTGGAACACCATCATGCGATCCGGGCCAGGCTTGGTCACTGGCTGGCCCTTCAGGCGGATCTCGCCTTCGGTGGGCGTGAGGTAGCCACCGATGGCTTTGAGCAATGTCGATTTACCGCAGCCCGACGGGCCCAGCAGGATGTAGCGCTCGCCGGGATAGACCTGAAAGTCGACGCGGTAGGTGGCCGTCACCAGATGCTGGCGTGTCTTGTACTGCAGCGTGACGCCGCGCACATCCAGCAGCGGTGGGGCCGTCGATGAGTTGGCCTGCATGATGTTGTCTCCTGTGTGTGTTTTTTTTCGGTATGGATTGCAGCGTCTCGGGCGCTACCGGATATCCACGTGGTACCGGAAGTGCGCCGCCGCGCCGCGCGAGCGCCGCCATTCAAGCGGCACCCGGTCGTAGCCGCGCGCAACGCGTTCGATGACCATCACCGGATCGCCGGGCTGGATGCGCAGGAGCCGCGCATACGTTGCATTGACGGCCTCGGCGGTGAGCGTTTCTTCGGCGCTGGCGATGATCTGGCCGCAGTGGGATTCGTACAGCGGATACAGCAGGTCGCCAAACGCGTCGAGTTCCAGCGTGGCGAGCGGCGCAAAACGGTCGTACGGCAACCAGATTTCTTCGGCGAGCATTGGCGCGCCATCCAGCAGGCGCAGCCGGGTCAGGCGAATGACGGGTGAGCCGGTTTCAATCTGCAGGCCCGCAGCCGGTGCAGACGGCGCATCGAGCACGTCGCGCTTGAGAATGCGGCTTTCGGGAATGCGCCGCTCGCCGCTTTCACTCTGGAAGCGGAAGAAGCGGAACAAGGAGCTGGCAAAACTGGCGCGCCGCACGAAGGTGCCGCGGCCCTGGAAGCGTTCGAGCAGCCCTTCGGCCACCAATACGTCTACGGCTTTACGGACTGTGCCGACCGCCACGTTGTACGTCTTGGCAAGCTCGGCTTCGGTCGGGATGGCGTCGCCCGGGCGCCAGTGCTGTTGGGCGATCTGCGCGGCCA
This sequence comes from Ralstonia pickettii, assembly GCF_000607165.1. Taxonomy (GTDB): domain Bacteria; phylum Pseudomonadota; class Gammaproteobacteria; order Burkholderiales; family Burkholderiaceae; genus Ralstonia; species Ralstonia holmesii. The sequence goes on from NZ_JFZG01000024.1 coordinate 538,809, forward strand.
GATCGTCGCGCAATTGCTGATAGCGGGGTAGGCGGAGATCGGCGGGCATGGGTATCGAAAGTGGTCAACTATTCATCTATATGACTCGTCATTGTAGGGAGCTTGAAGGCGGGGGGCATTACAGGAAAACCCGCAGGGCCCGGTCGGATGATCGACACGGGCCCTGCGGGTTTTTGGGAGGACTGCTGGGTTATGGATTCACGCGATTAACGCGTCGCGCGAGCCGAAGCCGGCAGCGGTTCGGTCTGTTGTGCCTTCGGACGGCGCAGCAGCCGCAGCGCATACCAAGCCAGCACAAGCGCACCGATGGCGAACACGATGTCACCCGGCACACGCAGCCAGACCAGCGTTTCCATCACTTTCGAGTGCACCACTTCCGGCGAGCGGGCGTACCACATGCCCTTGGTGACGCTGGCCCAGGCCTGGTAGATACCGGCCGGCAACAGCGACATGAACACCATCATTGCCAGGCCGATGTTCAGGCCCCAGAACGCGGGCTTGAGCAGGCGATCGGCATGCAGGCTGCGCGCATACAGGCCGCGCAGGCAGAACAGCATCAGGCCGATACCGAGCATGCCGTACACCCCGAACAGCGCAGCGTGCCCGTGGGCGGCCGTCATGTTCAGACCCTGCACGTAGTACAGCGAAGCGGGCGGGTTGATGGCGAAGCCGAGCAGGCCGGCACCGACGGTGTTCCAGAAGCCCACGGCCACGAAGCACAGCACGGGCCACTTGTAGGCATTGAGCCACGGCGTGCCTTGCGTGCGGCGATAGTTCTGCAGCGCTTCGAGCCCGATCAGCGAAAGCGGCACCACTTCCAGCGCAGAGAACACTGCGCCCACCGAGATGATCGAGGTCGGCGTCCCCGTGAAGTACAAGTGATGCAGCGTGCCTAGAATGCCGCCGAACAGGAACACGATCGTTTCAGCCACGATGGCGCGGTTGGCGCTGCTGGCGCGAATCAGACCCAGGCGCGTGAAGATGAGCGCGATGACGGCGGTGGCGAACACTTCAAAGAAGCCCTCGACCCACAGGTGGACGAGCCACCAGCGCCAGTACTCGATCATCGAATAGTGCGTGTGTTGACCCCACACCAGCGACGTCGAATAGAAGCCGCCGATACACGTGGCCGACAGGAACACCATGGCGATCAGCCCGCGCGATTCCGAGGGCGTCTTCAATGCCGGCCACAGCGCGCGGCCGAGCAGCACCACCCAGAACAGCAGGCCGATGAACAACAGGATCTGCCACACGCGGCCCATGCTGGTGTATTCCAGCCCCTGATTGCCGACCCAGAAGCCGAAGTCCGCACCGCGATGTTGCAGCGTGCCAAGCCAGCCGGTGGCGATGGAGCCCACCACGATAAAGATCAGCGCCCAGAACAGCACATCAACGCCCAGCTTCTGGAACTTCGGTTCACGCCCCGACAGCAGCGGCGCAATGTACAGGCCCGTGGCCAGCCACGCCGTGGCAATCCACAGCACGCCCAGTTGTGTGTGCACCGTGCGGCTGATCACGTACGGCAGCACCTGTGCCAGGGGAATCCCGAAGAACGATTCACCTTCCACCGCATAGTGCGCGGTGATGGCGCCCATGCCGATCTGCACCAGCATCAGGCCGATCACGGCAAAGAAGTACTTGCGCGTGGCCTTCATCGAGGGCGTGGCGACCACGTTGAGGAACGGATCGGCCGGCAGCGGCGCAGCTTCCTCTTCGTGCTTGCTGCTGCCGTGCAGCCACAGCATGGCGGCAATACCGCCCAGCAGCAGCACGATGCTGACCATCGACCACATGGCGGCACCGCCGGTCATGGTGTTGCCCACGAGCGGTTCATGCGGCCAGTTGCTCGTGTACGAGATGTCGGTCTCGCCCGGGCGGTCGGCAGCGGCGGCCCACGACGTCCAGAAGAAGAACGCCGCCAGGGCTTCGCGATCGGCCGCCTCCGGCAGCACACCGGTGGCCATGGCGTATTGATCACGCAACGTTGCCAGCGACGGATCGGTGCCGAACAGGGCCTCGAAGTGTTGCGCCACACCGCGGATTGCATCTGCGCGCTCGCGCGACACGGTCAGGATGTCGTGATTTGCGTCGTACGTATTGCGGCGCATTTCTTCCTTCACGCTGGCGTCGACGGCGGCTTGCTGCACGGTCGTCAACGGCGCATCGGTATCGAACTGCTGATGCGCGCGGATGGCTTGCAGCGCCGTGGCTTCACGGTGAAGCCAATCGGCAGACCAGTCAGGCGCAACGTAGCTGCCGTGGCCCCAGACGGTGCCAAGCTGCTGGCCGCCGGCTGCCAGCCAGGCTTCTTGGCCGCGCTGGATTTGTTCGCCGGTAAAGAGCACCTCGCCCACAGAGGTGACAACAGCATGCGGAATCGGCGGCGCTGCCAGATAGATCTGCCGGCCCAGATAGCCCAATGCTCCGAACGACAGGATGAAGATCAGGCCTAGCCACCGCCACAGCCTTTGGTTGTTTTTCATGACAAGGTTCCTTGCAGGATGCGATCGGAAATTCAGGCGCCACCACCGCAGCCACCACAGCAGTGGCCGGCGCTGGCGGCAGATGCCACCTTGGTGATGGCAACGCGCCACGTGGCGGGGCCGCGCTCAAGGTAGTCCCAGGAAAACTGGCCCGGGCGCTCGACTTGAAACTGCGACTGCAGCGGGCGCGGATCGTGATCGTTGATCAGCTCCAGGCTCTGGCCGATGCCGAGTTCCCCGAAGGCGGAGAAGATCAGCGGATGGCGCTCGCGCGGCGCCAGCACACGGAGGTCGAGCTGGATGGTGGAGGCGGACTGTGTCATGGGGATTCCCTCTGTGGGTGTCGCATCAAAAAGATGCATTAAGGATGCAACTATATTAGTGAGCGGAATCTCCGGCGTTATTGATGTATATCAGATGCTTGTTTTATGGGTATCTTGATGTGGTAAATCACGCCACGACTGGGCTTGCGTGCCACGCGGTGGGGTGGATGTGCCGGACGGGGTCGGTTTTCGTTTGCGCTGTATCAAAGCCCTAATGGCCGCCGGGGCCTAACGTGGAGCGGACGACACCAGACCGATACACGGGGGAAAAAATGAGCCGTCTTCACACCGTCCGCAGCCTGATGCGCGCGGGCTTGATTTCTGTGGTGCTGGGCGCACTGCTTGCGGGCACCGCGGCCCGCGCCGCCAGCACCAAGTTGCCGGGTGACTTCGGGCCGCCGCGCGGCGAGCCGATCCACGCCGTCCTTACGAGTCCGCCGCTTGTGCCACCGGCGGTCCACCGGAACTATCCAGCCAAGGTCATCGTGGAGCTGGAAGTGGTCGAGAAGGAAATGCAGATCTCCGAAGGCGTCAGCTACACCTTCTGGACGTTCGGCGGCACCGTTCCCGGCAGCTTCATCCGCGTGCGGCAGGGCGACACGGTGGAGTTCCACCTCAAGAACCACCCGAGCAGCAAGATGCCGCACAACATTGACCTGCACGGCGTGACCGGGCCGGGCGGCGGCGCAGCATCGAGCTTTACCGCACCGGGCCATGAATCGCAATTCACCTTCAAGGCGCTCAACGAGGGCATCTACGTCTACCACTGCGCCACGGCGCCGGTGGGCATGCATATCGCCAATGGCATGTACGGCCTGATCCTGGTCGAGCCGCCCGAAGGCCTGCCCAAGGTTGATCACGAGTACTACGTCATGCAGGGCGATTTCTACACGGCCGGCAAGTACCGCGAGAAGGGCCTGCAGCCGTTCGACATGGAAAAGGCCATCGACGAACGCCCGAGCTACGTGCTGTTCAACGGTGCCGAAGGTGCGCTCACCGGTGACAAGGCGCTGCACGCCAAGGTGGGTGAAACGGTGCGCATCTTCGTTGGCAACGGCGGGCCCAATCTGGTCTCAAGCTTCCACGTAATTGGCGCCATCTTCGACCAGGTGCGCTACGAGGGCGGCACCAACGTGCAGAAGAACGTGCAGACCACGTTGATCCCGGCGGGTGGCGCGGCGGTTGTGAAGTTCACCGCGCGCGTGCCTGGCAGCTATGTGCTGGTCGACCACTCGATCTTCCGTGCCTTCAACAAGGGCGCCATGGCGATCCTCAAGGTGGATGGCCCGGAGAACAAGCTCGTCTATTCCGGCAAGGAACTGGATTCGGTGTACTTGGGCGATCGTGCCGCACCGAACATGAGCGCCGTCACCAAGGCGACCGAGGCTTCGGTGAGCGGTACCCTGACCGTGCAGGATCAGGTGCAGGCCGGCCGCGCGCTGTTTGCGGGTACTTGCTCGGTGTGCCACCAGGGCAATGGCGCCGGGTTGCCGGGCGTGTTTCCGCCGCTGGCCAAGTCGGATTTCCTGGCGGCAGATCCGAAGCGTGCCATGAACATCGTGCTGCACGGCCTGAACGGCAAGATCAAGGTCAACGGGCAGGAATACGACTCCGTCATGCCGCCGATGACGCAGCTCAATGACGACGAGGTCGCCAACATCCTGACCTACGTGCTCAACAGCTGGGACAACCCCGGCGGCCGCGTGAGCGCGGACGACGTCAAGAAGGTGCGTGCCCAGCCGGCGCCTGCCAAGGCCGTGGCCGAACATTGACCGGATCTGCACGACCATGGGCCGCCTGACCTTGCACCTTGCTGCCATGTTGATGGCGCTGGCTAGCGCTGCCGCACAGGGCGCCGCCTATGTGCGGTTGCCCGGCGGCGACTTCGACAGCGTGCTGCCCCAGAACGCACCGGGGCAGCCGCAGCGGGTGCGCATCGAGCCGTTTGAGTTGCGCACCACCCCAGTCACCATCGGCGAGTTCCAGGCCTTCGTGCAACGTCACGAGGCCTGGCAGCGCGGCCGGGTGCCGCAAGTCTTTGCCGGCAAGGCCTACCTTGCCGACTGGGCCGATGCGACGCGCGCCGATGCGCAAGTCTCGTCGCAAGCGCCGGTGACCGGCGTGAGCTGGTTTGCTGCCCGTGCCTATTGCGAAAGCGAAGGCGCGCGCCTGCCGACGTGGCTTGAGTGGGAATCCGCCGCTGCCGCCGACGCCACACGCGCAGACGCCCGCGACGACCCGCAATGGGCGCAACGCATTCTCGGCTGGTACGAACGGCCCGCCACGCGTGTGTTGCCACCCGTTGGCGGCCCAGCGGATGTCCATGGCGTGCGCGATCTGCACGGCCTGATCTGGGAATGGGTTGACGATTTCAACGCACTGTTCATTGCCGGGGACAGCCGCACGCAGGGCGACCCCGACAAGCAGAAGTTTTGCGGCGCCGGTGCCATCAGCATCGTGCGCCGCGACAGCTACGCCGTGCTGATGCGCGTGGCGTTGCTGTCATCACTTGAGGGCGCCGATGCCACGGGAAGTCTTGGCTTTCGCTGCGCCCGATCCATCAATGGAGAACGTCCATGACGCTTCTTAAGCAACTTTGCCGTGCCTTCGTGGCACTCCTGCTAGCGGGTGCCGCCGCAGGCGCGCTTGCCGCCGGGCCCGTCGCTTCGGGCTCGCTGTATCAATCTGACGTGGCGTTGACCGACCAGAACGGCCGCGTCTTTCACCTGGCAGACCTGCGCGGCGAGCCGGTACTCGTGAGCATGTTCTATTCGTCGTGCCAGATGGTCTGCCCGATGATCTTCGAGACCATTCGCGCCACGCTGGCCAAGGGCGGTAAGCCCGCGCACGACGGCGTGCGTGTCCTGATGGTGACGGTCGACCCCGAGCGCGATTCCGTTGCGGCGCTCAAGAAGACGGCCAGCGCGCATGGCGCCGACGACCGCTGGCAAGTCGCCCGCGCAAACGCCAGCGGCACGCGCGAGGTGGCGGCATTGCTGGGCGTGCAGTATCGGCGCTTGGCCGATGGCGATTTCAACCATTCGAGCACGATCCTGCTGCTGGACGCAGAAGGGCGAATCAACGCACGCACCAATACGCTGGGCGCGGTCGATCCGAAGCTGGTCGATGCCATGCGCAAGCTGGTGGCGGTGCAACGCTAAGCGGGCCGCGCCGCCGGTCTAGGCTTTGGTGTAGGCTGCGACCGTCTGCGTCTGCGTCTGCGTCTGCACGCCAAGGCCGTCGATGCCCAGGCGCATGGTGTCGCCGGCGCTGAGATAGCGCGGGGGCTTGGCGCCCATGCCCACGCCGGGTGGCGTGCCGGTGCAAATCAGGTCGCCCGGATGCAGCGTCATGAAGCGGCTGACGTAGCTCACCAGATGGGCCACGCCAAACACCATGGTCGCCGTGTTGCCCCGCTGCGCGCGCTCACCGTTGACGTCGAGCCACAGGCCAAGCGCTTGCGGGTCGGGCACTTCGTCACGCGTGACCAGCCACGGGCCGACGGGGCAGAAGGTATCGCAGCCCTTGCCTTTGTCCCACGTGCCGCCGCGCTCAAGCTGGAACTCGCGCTCCGACACATCGTTCACCACGCAATAGCCGGCAACATGCGAGAGCGCTTCTTCGCGGGAAACATCGCTCGCCGTCTTGCCGATCACCACACCGAGTTCAACCTCCCAGTCGGTCTTTTCCGAGCCGCGCGGCAGCATGACGGCATCGTTGGGACCGTTCAAAGCGCTGTTGGCCTTGAGAAAGAGGATGGGTTCTGCGGGAGGCGGCAAACCGGCCTCGGCTGCGTGGTCGGCATAGTTCAGGCCGATCGCGATGATCTTGCCGATGCCCGTCCATGGCACACCAAATCGGGTGTCCGGCACCACGGGTAAGGCGGCGATGTCTACGCCTGCGAGTTGCACGAGGGCGGCATCGGACAACTGCTGCGGGCCCAGTTCGCTGACCACGCCTGACAGGTCGCGCACGCGGCCTTGCGTATCGATCAGGCCTGGGCGTTCTGCGCCGGGTGTACCCACGCGTACAAGTTTCATTGCGCGCCTTTCTTGGGGGCTTCCTCGGTTGATCGGGTAGGGCGTCCGGCCTCGGCCAGGCTGCTTGCCACGACGCTCAGCACTTCCTTGGCCGTGTTCTCCGAGTGCAGGCGCAGCACCTGTGCCAGGCGCGGGCGCCCTGGCTCGCGAAGGGCGGCCATGATGGCTTCGTGTTCTTCGTGCGATTCCTGCCAGCGCAGCGTGTCGGCGTTGGCTGCGCCGCGCGCGCGGTGCACCTTGCTCATCAAGGTCGCATAGATGCCGGCCAGCACGGGGTTGGCCGTGCCATCGATGATGAGCTGGTGAATTTCCTGGTTGATGCGGAAGTACTCGGTGCGTCTGCCCGCCGCATGCGCCTCAAGCATTGCCTGGTGCTTGCGTTCCAGGCGGGCCAGAGCCACCTCGGACAACCGCGCCGCTGCCAGTTCTCCAGCCGTGAATTCCAGCCCATGCAGCGTTTCGAAGGTTGCGCGCAGTTCATCCAGATCGAGCGGGGCGACTCGGTAGCCGATGTACTGGCGATGCAGCACCAGCCCCTCGGCTACCAGCACCTTGAGGGCTTCACGCAGCGGCGTCTTGGAGACATCGAACATTTCACAGAAAGCACGCTCGTCGATGCGGGCGCCGGGCGGCAACTCGCCTTCTTCGATGAGGGTGCGCAGGCGCGAGGCGATTTCGGCTGACATGCCGAGCGTGCGCAGGCGAGAGGATTGGAGCAGTGGTTGGGTCACAGACGTCACCAGAATGGGGAAGATGCACCACAAAAGGCTATCACACACCGATATTGTGCTTTTTGCATTCAATAAAATCAACAACTTACAGATGTTGTAATTACAGATTACGTATCCTATACTCGGCCACGTTGCGCAACACAAACCAATCAAATCGACTCAGGAGGTCGTTTCGGTGGGCGGAGTTGGGGCGGATCGGCGTCAAGACCGACCCCAAAGCCCGTTTTCCGAAACGACTTCGGAGCTACCAGGAGACACGCGTAATGGAAACCACAAGCCCGGCCCCGGCCATGGCGCTAACGGAGACGAAGAGCTCTGTGCGCTGGAAGATTTTCTTGATGATGTTGATGCTGATTTCCATCAACTACGTCGACCGCGCATCGTTGTCAGTCGCCATGCCGTTGATCGCTAAGGAATTCGACATCGGCCCGGCGGCGCAAGGCTTACTGCTGAGTTCGTTCTTTCTGACGTACGCGCTCATGCAGATCCCAGGCGGTATGCTGGCCGACCGCTTCGGGCCGCGTGTGGTGATTGCCGGTGCCACGCTGGGCTGGGGCTTCTTCCAATCCATTGCGGCGCTGTGTACCGGTTGGGTGCCGTTGCTCATCACGCGTCTTGGCCTGGGTGCTGCCGAGGCGCCCATCTACCCCGCCGGGGGCAAGCTCAACGCCATCTGGATGACGCAGAACGAACGCGGTCGCGGTGCAACGCTGCTCGACGGAGGCGCGCCGCTGGGCGCGGCACTGGGCGCACTCATCATCGCTGGGCTGATCGCCGAATTCGGTTCGTGGCGCACGTCGTTCGTGGTGGCCGGTATCGGGACGATGGTGGCGGGCCTCTTCTCGTGGTGGTACATCCGCAACCACCCGCGCGAGCATCCGTCCGTCAATGATGCTGAAGCCTCCTACATCGAGGAGGCACATGCCGCCGACCAGGCCGCCGAACCCGCCGCTGTCAGCGGCAACGTGCTGGACTTTTTCAAGTACCGCTCGGTGTGGGGCATGTTCTTCGGTTGGATGTGCTTCAACGCACTGTTCTACGGGCTCCTGACCTGGATGCCGACCTATCTGTCGAAGGTGCATGGGCTGGACATCAAGGAGATGGGCGGTGCCGTGTTCACCATGTTCTTCTCCGGTTTTGTGGGCGAGATGGTGGGCGGATGGATTGCGGACAAATGGATGGCCACCGGGGCATCGCGAGCCCGGGTGCTGCGCACGCTGTTCGGCGTCGCCTCGGTACTGGCCACGATCGCTATCTACACGGTGGCGCGCTTCAAGGAGCCGGTCGTCGTGGTGGCATTGTTGTCGACCACGCTGTTCTTCCTGCGCTGGTGCGGCCTGTTCTGGTGCATTCCGTCGATCCTGGGAACGCGCAAGCGTGTGGGTTTCCTGGGCGGCACGATGAATCTGGGCGGCAACTTCGCGGGGGTCGGCATGCCGATCATCGTCGGCCTGATCGTGCAGGCGACCGGTTCGTACGACATGGCGCTGATGCTGTTTGCCGCCGCCGGCGCGGGCCTCTTCATCTGCTCGACGCTGCTGATCGACTACAGCAAGAAGCTGCCGGTCTGAGGCGCGATGAACTAACGTCAGCCAACGCCATCTGCGGCGCGGCGTTTGCTTCCGACTTCTGACGACAAGCTGTAACCGCACTCATCAACATAACAAGCAGGCCCCGATGCCCACACTCGCGTGCGCCGGGGCGCGCAAACCACGAAGAAGACTCCCATGACAAAACGCATCAAGCTCGGCATGCTCACGCCATCGTCCAACACGGCGCTGGAACCCATTACCAGCGCCATGGTGAGCGGCCTGCCCAACGTGAGCGCGCATTTCTCGCGCTTTACCGTGACGGAAATTTCGCTGCGCGACCAGGCGCTGGGGCAGTTCGATCTGGAGAAGATCCTGAACGCCGCCAAGTTGCTGGCCGACGCGCACGTGGACGTGATTGCCTGGAACGGCACGTCGTCCGGCTGGCTCGGCTTTGAGAAAGACGAGGCGCTGTGCCGCCAGATCACGGAAGCCACCGGCATTCCGGCCACCACGTCAGTGCTGGCGCTCAACGAAATCCTGGCCAAAACCGGCGCACGCGATTTCGCACTCGTTACGCCGTATCTGGATGACGTGCAGCAGCGCATCGTGCAGAACTACGCGCGCCACGGTTTCAAGTGCGTGGCCGAGCGCCATCTGGACTTGCACGTCAACCACAGCTTTGCCGACGTGGAAGAAGACACCATCCGCACCCTGGTGCGCGACGTGGCGCAGCAGAAGCCTGCCGCCATCACCACGTTCTGCACGAACCTGCGCGCGGCTCACCTGGTTGAAGCGCTGGAAGCCGAAACGGGCATCCCCGTGTACGACACCATCTCGACCGTCGTGTGGAAATCGCTGCGGCTCGCGGGCGTCGACACGCGCGAGCTGCGCGGCTGGGGCCGCCTGTTCTCGGACGTTGCTTAACGGAATGAGGGAGCGCTAAGCATGTCCACGGAACTCGACCTGGTGATCCGCAATGCGGATGTGGTCACCGCATCCGACCGCTTTAGCTGCGACATCGGTGTGCGCGATGGCCGCATCGCCGTGCTCGGCCACGGCTTGCCGCGCGGCGCGCGAGAGATGGATGCCAGCGGCCTGCTGGCGCTGCCCGGCGGCGTTGATGGTCATTGTCATCTCGACCAGCCCATGCCCGACGGTATGCGCATGGCCGACGACTTCTTCACCGGCACGCGCGCGGCCATCTGCGGCGGCACGACAACGGTGATCCCGTTTGCAGCGCAAGAGAAGGGCGGCTCGCTCAAGGCGGCGGTGGCCGATTACCACCGGCGTGCCGAGGGCCGCGCGGTGGCCGACTATGGCTTCCATCTGATCGTGGCCGACCCCACGCCCGAGGTGCTGAAGCACGAACTGCCGGAGCTGATTCGCCAGGGCTACACCTCGTTCAAGGTCTACATGACCTATGACGACCTGAAGCTGTCCGACCGCGAAATGCTGGATGTGCTGGACGTGGCCAAGCAGAACAACGCCCTGGTGATGGTGCATGCGGAAAACGCCGACTGCATTTCCTGGCTGACCGAGAAGCTGGTCGGCGAGGGCCGCATTTCGCCGCGCTTCCATGGCCTGTCGCGCCCGGCTGCCGTGGAGCGTGAAGCCACGCACCGGGCCATTACCTTTGCCGAGCTGGTGGACGTGCCGATCCTGATCGTGCATGTCTCCGGCAAGGAAGCCATCGAGCAGATTCGCTGGGCACAAAGCCGCGGCTTGCAGATCCTGGCCGAGACCTGTCCGCAGTACCTCTACCTGACCGCCGAAGACATGGGCCTGCAAGGTGACGACGGCTACGAAGGTGCCAAGTGCGTCTGCAGCCCGCCACCGCGCGATCCGGAGAACCAGGCAGCCGTATGGCGCGCGCTTGCAGGGGGCGTGTTCAGCGTGTTCTCTTCCGACCATGCGCCGTTCAACTATGACGACCCGGAAGGCAAGAAACTTGGCGGTCAGGCGCAACCGTTCGACCATATTCCCAACGGCGTGCCCGGTATCGAGACACGGTTGCCGCTGCTGTTTGATGGCATTGCGCGCGGCAAGCTGTCGCTGCATCAGTTTGTGGAGCTGACGTCGTATCGCCCGGCACGGCTGTACGGGTTGTACCCACGCAAGGGCACGATCGCCGTGGGCGCCGATGCCGACATCACGCTGTGGGATCCGGAGCGTCGCGTGCGCATCACCAACGCTGCGCTGCATCACGCGGTCGACTACACGCCCTATGAAGGCATTGAAGTGACCGGCTGGCCGGTGCATTGCTTCTCGCGCGGCGAGATGCTGGTCGAAAACGGCAAGTACCTCGAACCGGCGCCGGGGCGCGGGCAGTTCCTGCCGGCGGGCGCGCCGTCGCTGGTTTGACGTTTCTGGTTGGGTTCTCAAAATTTCATCATGCGTATTCTGGTCGTCAATCCCAATATCTCCGAGAGCGTGACGGAGTTGATACATGCCGAGGCGCGTCGCTCCGTTTCACCCGGCACCACGCTCACAATGGCGACGGCGCCATTTGGCGTGGCTTACATCGAAACGCGCTTCGAAGCACTGGTGGGCGGCTACGCCACTGCGTGCGTCGTCGCCGAACATGCCGGTCGATTCGACGGCGTGGTTGTCGCGGCGTTTGGGGACCCGGGCCTCGCCGGCATCAAGGAGCTGTGCAATGTGCCGGTGGTCGGCATGACCGAAGCGGCGCTGACCAGCGCCTGCCTGCTCGGCCAGCGCTTTTCGATCATCGCCATTTCGAACCGTATCCAGGCGTGGTACCGCGAGTGCGTAGCTGCCAATGGGCTGTCGTCGCGGCTGGCGAGCGTGCGCTCTTTGCAGCAGCCGCTACGCGACATCGGCAGCGTGCAGGAAGACCATGCGGCAAGGCTCGAGGAGCTCAGCCTGCAGGCGGTGCGTGAAGACGGCGCCGACGTGATCATCGTGGCTGGCGCACCGCTTGCCGGGCTGGCCCGGACACTCAAGGACCGCATTCCCGTGCCGGTTGTGGACGGCGTCTCCAGCGCCATCCGCCATTGCGAGAGCCTGATCGCGCTTGCCCCGAACGGCGCAGCGGAAGGCAGCTTTGCGCGGCCGCCGCACAAGCCAAACCGCGGCTTGCCTCCTGCGCTGGCTGCGATGCTGGCGTAAGCGGTTTGTCTGACTGCCCTGGAGGGCGGGCCGGCGTGGCCCAGGCGCCCGGCGATGTTGTGAGAGGTACGATGCGCTATCTGCACCCGATCGAACTTCGTATCCGCCATGTCTCTCCGCGCCTTGAGAACGCTCGTTGCCATCGCCCGACACCGCACGTTTGCGCGTGCAGGCGAGGCCATCGGGCTCACGCAGTCGGCCGTCAGCCTGCAGGTCAAATCGCTGGAAGAGGAGTTCAACGTCCGTCTGTTCGACCGCTCACGCCGCGAGCCCGCGCTGACAGAAGCAGGCCGCATCGTGCTCGCCCAGGCAGAACAGATCCTCGCGCTGTATGACCGCATTCCCGATGCGCTGAGCGATGAGAGGGCGCTGGTCGGGCGGTTGCGCATCGGCGCTATCCAGACCGCGCTATCGGGGCCGCTGCCCAACGCGTTGCTGGCCCTGCGGACGGCGCATCCCGGCCTGCGCGTGCACGTTGCTGCCGGCATGTCGGCCGAGCTTGCGCAGCGCGTGGCCGACGGCGAGTTGGACGCCGCGATCACGTCTCACCCTGTGCGGCCGCATCCGGCGGAACTGGTCTGGACAACGCTCTATGAAGACCGCTTCTGGCTGCTCGCTCCCGCGCAATACGCCGAGCACGATGCGCGCGCGCTGCTGACCGAGCTGCCGTTTATCCGCTTTGATGCACAGGCCTGGGCCGGCCGCATGATCGCCTCGGAACTGCGGCGTCTGGGCGTGCGCGTGCGCGAAGAGATGGTGCTCGACAACAAGGACACGATCGTGCGCATGGTGGCAAGCGGATTGGGCGCCGCCGTGGTGGCGCTATCCGACTCCGAGCTGACGCAATTGCCGCCCATTGCCCGTTTGGCGTTCGGCCAACCGCAATTGCACCGCGCGGTGGTGCTGCTTGAACACCAATCGCGGACCGCACAGCGCTTTACCCAGGCATTGGCCGATGCGGTGGTCGCTTCTGCAATGAGAATTTCTCATTGATTGCCAGATAAATAACAATTATTACTGCTATGACTGCGTGATAGCTTGGCGGTGTTCCTGTTTTTCGCCGAGCACCTCATGCCGTTCCGCACGCTCCTCCGTTCCTCCCCCTCATTGCAAGCACGCCACGGTGCAGGCGCACGGCCATGACCGCTGCAATCCTGCTCGCTCTGGCGCCGGTTGCGCTTCTGGTGGCGCTCGGCCATTGGCTCAAGCGCTCCGCCTTCCTCGCCGAAACCTTCTGGCCGCAGGCCGAGCGGCTCTGCTACTACGTCCTGTTACCGGCGTTGTTCATGCACGGGCTGGCCACGGCGCACATGCAGTCGCTCCCCGTCCTGCCGCTCGTGCTGACGTTGATTGGCGCGACATTGCTGGTGGCTGCGGCGTTGATGATCGCCCGACCGTGGATGCAAGTGGACGGCGCGGCGTTTACCTCGGTGTTTCAAGGGGCCGTGCGGTTCAACAACTACGTAGGCGTGTCGCTGGCTACGGGCATCTTCGGTGCCAAGGGCATTGCGCTGGCGGCTGTATGCAACGCTGCGATTGTGCCGACGGTCAATCTGCTGTGCGTGCTGGTCTTCGCCCGCTATGGCTCGGTGCGCCTCAGTGGGCGTGCGCTGGTGCGTCAGATCGTGACGAATCCGCCGGTGGTGGCCTGCACGCTGGGCATTGCCATGCAGGCGCTGGGGCTGCAGATACCTGTGGCGATCGAGCCTGCGGTGCGTGCGCTCGGGGTGGCGTCCATGCCGCTGGGCCTGTTGTGCGTGGGGGCTGCGCTCAACTTCAGCGGCGTGCGTTCGTGGGCGCGGCCGGTGGTCGTGTCGTCAAGCATCAAATTTCTGGCCATGCCCGTGCTGACGCTGGCCGTTGGCCACGCATTGGGTCTGACCGATGCTGCATTGATCGTGGCGCTGCTGTTCCAGGCGCTGCCCACGGCATCCTCGTCGTACATCATGGCGCGTCAACTGGGCGGTGACGCACCGCTCATGGCCGGCATCACTGCCGCGCAGACGGTGATGGCCGCTGCAGCCATGCCGGCCGTGATGACGCTGCTGGCCCTCACACGCGGATTACCCGAAGGGTTGCTCGCGGCGCTGTGAGCCAGAAGCGTCAAATGGCTCGCCGGTTCAAAGGTGCACCACATCCAGCATGGCCTGCACAAACGCCTTGGGCGCCTCTTGGGGCAGGTTGTGGCCGATGCCGCCACCGATGTTCCGGTGCTGGTACTTGCCCGTGAACTTCTTCGCATAGGCTGACGGCTCCGGGTGCGGTGCGCCGTTGGCATCGCCTTCCATGGTGATGGTGGGTACCGTGATGCCCGGCGCGGTGGCCAGGCGCTGTTCCAGCGCGTCGTACTTCGATTCGCCCTGCGCCAGCCCCAGGCGCCAGCGGTAATTGTGGATGACGACGGCAACGTGATCGGGGTTGTCGAACGCGGCGGCGCTTCGGTCGTACGTGGCGTCGTCAAACTTCCACGTGGGCGAAGCGAGCTTCCAGATCAGACGGTTGAACTCCTTGCAGTTGGTGGCGTAGCCCTGCGCGCCACGTTCCGTCGTGAAATAGAACTGGTACCACCACGCAAATTCCGCGGCCGGCGGCAGCGGCTTGCGGTTCGCCTCCTGGCTGCCGATCAGGTAGCCGCTGACAGATACCAGCGTCTTGCAGCGTTCCGGCCACAGCGCCGCGATGATGTCCGCCGTGCGCGCGCCCCAGTCGTATCCGCCAAAGTGCGCCTGCTTGATCTTCAACGCGTCCATGAAGGCGATGATGTCAGCGGCCAGCGCCGCTTGCTGTCCGTTGCGCGGCGTGTCCGCCGAGCGGATGCGCGTCGTGCCATAGCCGCGCAGGTACGGCACCAGCACGCGATAGCCCGCCGCCGCCAGCGCGGGCGCCACCTCTGCATAGCTGTAGATGTCATACGGCCAGCCGTGCAGCAGGATCATCACGGGGCCGTTCTTCGGCCCCAGGTCTGCGTAGCCGATGTTGAGCACGCCTGCATCGATCTGCTGCAGCGTGCCGAACGGGTTGGCTTGGCCGGCCAGCAGCGTGCCTGCATTGGCGGACGGTGCCGGTTGCGCATGCGCAAGTTCGGCCAGGCCGAGATCCAGCACGCCAATGCTGGCGATGGTGGTGCCCAGAAGGCGGCGACGGCGGAGGTTGACGGGGTTCGACATGGGGGTTCTCTCTTTGGGGTGGATGGGGCAGGGGATTAGTGAACGAGCTTGACCAGCGGCTCACCGGACTTCACGACGTACGTGGCCAGTTCCGATGCCTTGCCGCTGCCGACGTTTCTTGCCGAGTGCGCAACGCCGGCCGGAATGAACAGCGAATCCCCGGTCTGCAGCGTCACGGGGGGCTGACCATCCAACCGGTATTCGATCGTGCCTTGCAGGACGTGGGCGATTTCCTCGCCGGGGTGGATATGCGCGGGGGCGAATGCACGCTCATCAAAATCCACGCGCACTTGCAGGGTTTCGCGGCCGGGCACGCTCAGGTCGTGATGGACGAGATCCGTCCGATGCACGCCAGCGGCTTGCGCAAATGCGTTGTGTGCGCACAGGGCGCCTGCCAGTGCGAGCAACGTTGCGGTCAATCGATTCGGTTGCATGAGGGCTCCAGTGATCAAGGATGGATGGCGAGGCGGGTCTTGTTCACCTCGTTTCCAGCATTGAGCGCCTGCGATGTATCCGGTCGGTTTCACGATGCCGCCGATTTGTATTGCTTTGTAGCAACGGGCATCGATAGACGGCGTTTTGTATGCGTTTGTATCTGGCGGCAGCTCTAGTACATACCCAGACAAAACGGGCAGCACATCGCTACGTGCCGGATACGTCAGGCGCCTTCAATGCATTCCGTGGTCAAGACGCCGGGCCAACGCAAAGCAAAGCACCGGCAGGCCGCGCAGTCCCAAACCAACCGTTCAAAGGAAAACGATCATGACCCGCAATCTCACCAAGACCCTCGCTGTTGTTGCTCTCGCTGTGGCCGCTGCCGGGGCCCAAGCCGCTTCGTCCATCGGTGCACGCGACCCGTACACCGAAGGCGCCCGCGCCGTGCAAAGCGCGGTGGATGCCTACACCGAGGGCGCGCGTTCGTCTGATGTCTATACGGACGGCGCGCGTGCCACCGACATCTACACCGATGGCGCCCGCAGCGCGAATCCGTACTACGACGGTGCACACGCCTGAAGCGACAGCCTCGCGCACACCCCAACCCACCGAGAACCGAGCAGATAACAAGGACCCGACATGTTCAACCGCAAAGCCGTCTCCATCGCAGCGCTGGCACTTGGCATGGCCGCCAGTGCGCCACTCTTTGCCGCCACGGCAGCCGACGCCAATCAACCTTCCGTCGTGATCGTGCACGGCGCCTTTGCCGATGGGTCCGACTGGGCCAAGGTGATCCCGCTGCTGCAGGCCAAAGGCGTGAAGGTGCAGGCGGTGCAGAACGGACTGAACTCGCTGGCTGACGATGTGGCTGCAACGCGCAGAGCGATTGACAACCAGGTCGGCAAGGTCGTGCTGGTCGGGCACTCGTGGGGTGGCACGGTCATCACGGAAGCCGGCGCCGACAGCAAGGTTGCCGGGCTGGTGTACGTGGCCGCGTTTGCGCCGGACGCCGGGCAGTCGACGGAAGAAGTGGGCAAGGACTACGCGCCCGCGCCGGGCATCGGCAAGCTGGTGGCCGATGCCAACGGCTATCTGTCACTGCCCCCAGCGGCGCTGGCGAGCGACTTTGCCCAGGATGTGGCCGCTGCCCAGGCGCGCGTGATGGCCGCCACGCAAGGGCCCATCAAGGCGACGGCATTTAGCGAGCGCACCACGGTGGCGGCGTGGCAGAGCAAGCCGTCGTGGTTCATCGTCAGCGCGCACGACAGGATGATCCAGCCGGACCTGGAGCGCGCCATGGCAAGGAAGATCGGCGCCAAGGTGACGACGCTCCCGACGAGCCACGTGCCGCAGCAGTCGCGGCCGCAGGATGTGGCCAAGGTGATTCTTGATGCCGTGCACGCGGTCGAGGTGCGCAACTGAGGCGAGGCGTGTTGCTTGCGCGTCAGTCGGGGCATTTGCCCATGGCGCGCAGGAATGTCTGCTGCGCGGTCAGCAACTCCCGGTAGGTGAGCGCGCGGTAGTCGAGTGCGTGGGCGCGCGCTACCTCGGCCACGCGTGCAGCCAATGCCGGATAGTGCCGGTGGCTGTACGTCGGGAAGAGGTGATGCGTCAGGTGCCAGTTCAAGCCGCCGAGCCAGTAGCCGATCCACGCCGGTTGCGGTTGCCAGTCGCAGGCGGTGTGGAATGCATGCTCGTGCCACGTGTGCGGCAACTGGCCTGATTCGGGCGGCAGATAGAACGTCACGTCCGCCCAGTGCGTGCCCAGAATCAGTGCCACCAGCACACACGAGGCCAGCATCTGCCCCGCGAAGTAGCTGAACGCCACCCAGCCCCAGCCGAGGCCAAGTTGATGTGCCACCCAGGCCGGTACCGCCACGGCAATGAGCAGGTGCAAGGTCTTGGCAGACAGGAACGTCGCCCAGCCGCGCAGGCCAGGTAACACGCGGTCTGTGGTCAGCGCCGTGAGGCCGAGCCGGTCCGACCAGTCGTAGATCCAGTTGATGTACGGCAACGACAGCGCGGCAATCAGCGGCCAGTAGCGATGCTGGTAACGGAACTGCGGATACCACGGCTGAAAAGGCGTCTGCCGCAGGAAGCGGTTTGCGGCGGTGTCCAGGTCGTAGTGTTCCACGTTGGCATGCGCGTGGTGATAGTGCACATGGCGTACCGTCCAATAGGCCGGTTCGATGCCGAGCGGGATGGCGGTCACGCGTGTCATGAGGCGGTCCAACCATAGCCAGGGAGACAGCGCCCGGTGTGCGCCGTCGTGCAGCACGTTCATCGCCAGCAGCATCGCGATGAACGGAAAGGCCACATAGGCGAGCACGAAAATCATCGTGCTCTTGGCTGTCACCATCGCCCCATACAGCAGTGCGGAAATCACGACAAGGAAGGCGCCCTTGGCAATGAGCCTCGCATCGGCAAAGCGATGGTCGCCGTTTGCTTGCAGATGATCGTGCGCGGCCTGGCGCAAATCCTCCGCCAGCGATGACGAGCGCGGTGAGGCGTAGCGAAGCTTAACGAGATTCGGCATGCGGCGATGAAGAAAGCGGCGATTCGGCACGCAGTGCGTGCCACAGCCCGCAGGCAAGGCCATGTAGCCCCAGTGCAACGGCCAACGTGTCGGACAATGCATCGCCCGCACCGCATATGCCGATCATCAGCACGGGCAGTGCAAGCGCCAGCAGCGGCCACAGCCAGCGGCCCCAGACCCGTCCATCCGACAAGCCGCCCAGCGCAATCGTGAGCAGCAGGATGAGCGCGAACCAAACCGCTTGCCAATGCCCGGGCCACTGGCCATCGGTGCGCACGTAGTCGATCACCACGCCAAACAGCAGCACACCGCCGGTGGCGATCCAGCCGGCGGGCGTGGCGCGCGCATCGCGTTGCAGCAGCGGTGTACGCAACCCCATCCATTGCAATGCGGGCACCACGTTGGCCCAGAATGGGTTGTCGCTGTGGGTGGGCCTGTGCACGCCGTAGCGGATCGGCACGTCGGGCAGCGCGCGCTGATACGTGCCGAACAGCTTGTCCCAGAGGAGCAGCGTGCCGCCGAAATTGCGGTCGATGTATTCCGGGTTGCAGCCGTGATGTACGCGATGGTTGGCAGGCGTGACCATGAAGCGGTCCAGCACGCCCGAACGGCCCACCAGCCCGCAGTGGTTGTAGAACTGCACCGAGTAATGCAGGCCGGACACCGCCACGAACATTTCCGGCGTGACACCCAGCAGCGCCAGCGGCACGAAAAACGGCAGCGATGTCAGCGACGACAGCCACGCGTTACGTACGCCCAGCGACAGGTTGAAATGCTCGCCCTCGTGGTGCACCGCGTGGATCGCCCACAGAAAGCCCAGCTTATGGTGCATGCGGTGCAGCCAGTAGAAGCCCAGATCCCATGCGACAAAGGCGAAGGCCCAGCCCGCAATCGGATGCCAGCCATCCACCCAATGCAGGCTGGCATGGGCATACAGCCACGTGAAGCCGGCCACCTCCACGCCGCGGCACAGCCACATCAGCACGTGCCCAGAGTTCAGGTTGAGGATGACGTCGCGCCACGGCAGGGGCTGGCCGCGCCACCATTTGAGCGCAGCCAGTTCCAAGAGCACGCAGCCGAGCATCAATGCAAGCGGCAGAGCAAAGGCATTCATGTCGACACCGGTTCGATTGAAAGCGTTGACGTGCGCCGCGCCAACCATAGACGGACAGCCGCGCCGCACAGCACGCCTACGGCCACGCCCGCCGATAGATCCAGTGCGACGTGCCGGCGCGTCTGGATCGTGGCGTACAGGATGCCCAGCCCCCAGGCCGCTGCAAGCACCGTGCGAATCGGCTTGCGCGCGTCCGCCAGCGCCCACACTGAGAGCAGCGTGAGCGCCCCGTGCAGCGAGGGAAGGCAGTTCTGGCTCGAATCCACGGCGATCAGCATGCGTTGCACGCTGGCCGGCAGCGATGCATCCGCCAGCGGCGGGTAGTGCAGCGTGGTCGGCCACAGCAGAAACACCGCCCCGCTCATCAGCGCGCTCATCTGCATGGCGCGTTCCAGCCAGGGCAGGCGAGGCATGTCGGCCAGCAGATACGCCAACGGAATCAGCGCGAAGAACGACACGTACAGCCAGATGCCTGACGTGCTGAACGGAATCGCGCGGTCCAACGCGGTTTCCGGCACAACCGTGCCCACGCCTTGCAGCACACCGCACAGACCATAGACGAGGCCCACCGAACACCAGCCCAGGGCCATATGACGCAGGCGTGCGATAAACGGGCTCATCGCGCCGCCCCCGACGCCGCGAGCCGAACGATGCGGCGGCGCTTGGTGGTGAAGTCGGTGGCGATGCGCTCGGGCCTTGCGTGCCATGTCACGCGCGATGTGTCGACGCCCTGGCAGGCGAAGAGATCCGCCAGATGCGCCTGGCACGCGCGGGCAATGTCGGCGTCAGCAGGGTGGATGGACAACGCCAGCGTGCACGCATCGGTTTGCACCAGGCGGTAGTCGGCATGCAGCGGCAGCGCCTGGGCCAGCGCCCGCGAACACACGTCCGCAAACAGCGTGACGGCTCCGCCGCCAAGGGCGGGCAGGACAAGCGTATCGTCGCAGCGGCCTTCGATGCGCTCGATGGCCATGGCCGGATTGCCGCAGAGGCAGGCCCCAAGCGCGGGGTCGCGGCGGATGAGGATGTCATCCAGCCGGTAGCGCACGACGGGTTGCGTGCTGCGTGTGAAATCCGTGATGACGGGAACGAAGCGGCGCGCGTCCAGCCATTGCGGCTCGATGTGCACGTGCGCTTCGTTCAGATGCAGCGTGCCGTGCGGGCAGGTCGCACCCAGGAAACCTTCGGTGGCCTGATAGACCTCGCCGACGTTGCCGAAGGCCTGCGCAAGCAGCGCGCGGTCCATCGGCTCCAGCACTTCGGCGCCGGACAGCACCTGCACCGGTGCAATGTCGAGCCGGCCGGCCAGTTTCTCCATGGCAAGCGCACGCAGCACCTGCGCCGGCCCCACGATGATGGTCGGCTGCAATGCCTCCAGCGGCGCGCGGTGCGAGTCGAACGGTGCAAACAGATCGAAGAACGAGAACGTCAGCCACGGATTGCGCACGGCCGTGTACAGATTGCTGTTGGAGCGCAGGAACAGCGCGACGCGTTCGCCATGCAACAGGCCGCGCGGCAACAGCTTGGCGAGCAGGATGCCGGCCCACTGCGCGCGCTCGATCGGGCTGACGACGAAGACGCCGCGTCCTCCGGACGTGCCGGACGACAAGCCCACCGAATAGACCCCGACCGTCGGCCGGAAATCGCGCGACTGCTCGGCCTGTTGCGCGCAGGCGAGCACGTCGGCCAGACGCAGGCCGGCCGTGTTCATGGCGTCGAAATTGGCCATCATCGTGGCCTTGTCCATCAATGGCCATTCGTGCATAGGCTTCGATGCAAACGGGCGGAAGTACGGGCTGCGAACCAGCACCCGTTGCGTGAAGTGTGCGATCTGACGCTGCTGATGCGCTTGCAGGGCTGCGCGATCAGGCAACCGCAACCGGCGCGTTTGCCAGTAAGACCACAGCAGGCGATGCAACGCCGTCACAATGCACCCTCGTGTGTGAGGAGAATGCGCACGTGGCCGCCGGCATCGAGCGCGTGCAGCTTGCGCAGCGTATCGAAGTAGGCGTGGCGGTCTTCCATGATGGAATACGCCAGCACCGATGGCCCGCGCAGCTCGCGATAGCTCAACGGTGACCAGGCCGCGTCGGCGGCAAGCAACGCCCAACCTTCATCCGTGCGCACGAACGCGCCGAGGTGCCCGGCAGCGTGGCCGGGTAGCGGCACAAGGAGTACGTCGCCGTTGCTCCCGGGCAGGGCCCAGGCGGATGTGAATGGCGCCAGCTCCGGGGGCAGCGCAACGTGCTCGAACTGTTCGACAAAGCGCGTGCGCGTTTCAAAATCTTCGGGGATCAGCCCGGGCACGAAAGCGCGCCGTAACGCGGAAACACCTCGCAGCGCACGCAAGTGCGTCCATCCCTCGCCGGAGCAGATGACCGGCACGCCCGGAAAGTCCCGCAGGCCGGCAACGTGGTCGCCGTGGAAGTGCGAGACGATCAATCCATCCAGGTCAGCGGCGCGCATGCCCTGTTGTGCGAGCTGTGCTGCCATGGATTCCGATGTATCGAAATACACCGGTGTGACCTTGCGATAGATGGCAAACAGGCCGCTGCGCGTGTGGTCATGAAAATGCGAGGCATAGCCCGTGTCCCACAGCCAGCGTCGCCCGGCGGTTTCGATCAGCCATGCGCGTGCGGGGAAGGCGCAGGTACGCAAGCCCGCGCCGCGCAGTGCCACACACGCGGTGTGCGTGCAGTACCCGGCTTCAAAGACCGTTAACGTTGCCATGACCGGTTGCCCTGTTCGCGTAACCAGTGGGCCGTGCGGCGGATGCCTTCGGCCATGTCGATGGGCGGCACGTAGCCGAGTTCGATGCGCGCGAGGTCGTTGGCGAGCGTCATGTCGTAGTGCAGGGCAGCGGCGCTGTAGCGTGTGAGCAGCGGCTCGCGGCGCGTGATGGCACCGGCCGATTCCATGGCGCGTGCGGCCAATGCCATGGCCGGATAAGGCACGGCGCGGATGCGGTAGCGCAGGCCGAGCTGTTGCCCCAGCAGTTGATCGAGCAGATCGCGCAGCGTGGCCGGTGCGTGGTTGGTGATGTTGTAGGCGGCGCCGGAAGGCACCTCCGCTGTCGTGGCGCACCGCATGGCGTGCACCACGTTTTCCAGATACGTCAGGTCCATGCGCGCGGCACCGCCACGGGGCAGCGGTAGCACGCCTCCGCGCAGTTTCAGCAGATGCAGGATGCGCGGCAGCACCACGCGATCATGCGGACCGAACAACCCGCGCGGCCGCAGGATGACGAAGTGCGTGCGGTTCTGCGTGGACACCTGCTGTTGGATGGCTGCTTCTGCCAGCATCTTGGTGGCCGCGTAATGATTGGCGAAGCGGGCAGGGCGATAGCTCTCGGGCAGATCGGCGTGATGCTGGTAGTCGAAGTAGATCGACGGCGTGGAGATATGCACGAAGCGGCGGACACCACGCTTGACGGCGCCTTCGGCCAGAGCGGCCGTTGCGCGCACATTGGCCGCGTAGAAGTCGTCGTAAGCGCCCCAAGGGGATGACAGCGCCGCGCAATGCCAAACCGTGTCGACACCATTGAGCAGCGCATCGAGCGTGGTCGGCGTCAGGCGTGCAAGGTCGGCCGGTACATAGTCCGCACCGCGTGCGATAAAGGCCTCGCGCTGTGCGGCATCGCGCCCCGTCGCGCGTACGCCTGCGCCTTGTGCCAGCAGTGCATCGACCGCGTTGCGGCCGAGCCCGCCCGTGGCACCCGTTACAAGCGTGGTCATAGCGTCAGCACCATGCCGCCCAGCGTCAGGCCGGCGGCCGTGCCAACCAGCAGAACCGGCTTGCCAGGCTCAATGCGCCGGTTCGTCACCGCCTCATGCAGCGCGGTGGGAATCGACGCGGCCACTTGGTTGCCGTGCTGCGCGTAGATGTCGATCACGCTGGTTTCCGGCACGCCCAGCCGCTTGCGCAAATGCTGCATGCCAAGGTGGCTCGCCTGGTGCGGCACGACGACGTGCATGTCGCGCAGCGTGTAATTGCTGCCCGCAAACAGACGATCGAGGAAGCCGTCCATCAGTTGCGAGGCGAGCTTGAACACGCGCTTGCCGTCCATGTGGAACAGGTAATCGGTGGGTTGCGCGCCGGTGCGCGGGTTGCGGCGCGTGCCGCCTGCAGGGATTTCGCAATAGGCCTTGCCGGCAGGGTAGGTCTCCATGCGGTAAGCGTGAATGCCTTTGCTGGACTCCGCAGGTGCCGCTTCAACGATGACCGCCGCTGCCCCATCGCCGAAGATCAACGCGGTCTCGGCATCGTCCCAGTCGATGCCGCGCGAGGCCAGGTCGGACGCCACCACGGCAATGCGTTTGTAGGCGCCAGTGGTCAGCAGGCTGCTTGCCACATGCAGCGCGGTCAGGAAGCTCAGGCAACTGGCGTTGACGTCAAACGCGGGCGTGCCGGCAGGCAGTCCGGCGGGCTCCAGGATGCGCGTGGCCGTGTTGGGCAGCGCCTGTTCCTGCACGCCCGAGGCGGAAATCAACAGGTCGATGGAGGCGGCAGGAACGTCGGCGCGGCGCAGCGCATCGCGCACGGCAGCGCCGGCAAGCTCCGATTGGTGCTCCGCAAGCGTGGCATGGTGGCGAATGTCGATACCGGACTTCTTGCGCACGTACCCCGCCCGATGGCCCAGGCGGGCATCCAGCTCAGCGGACGTGACTTGGTGTTCCGGCAATGCCTTGCCGGTGGAAAGCAGATGAATCGGCAGCATAGATGCAGGCACGCACGGTGCGCGTTGCCCTGTTCCCTCTTCCGGCTGCGGCCGCGCGGGGCGCATGCCGCAGCGTAACGATCTTGTCTTGTTGTGCCGCGATTCTAGCGGGTGCGGCCCGCTGCGCCGGATGAAGATTCGTTAATAAAGACGGCGTCTTCAAGTGCCGTAGCCGCGCAGCCGTTCGAGGTCGACGACCGTCACACCGCCATATTCCAACCGCACCACGCCGTCTTTCTCCAGGGCCTTGAGCGATTGGTTGGCCACCTGCCGTGTCATGCCCGAGAGCAAGCCAAGTTCTTCCTGCGTGATCTCAAGGTGGTCGCCCGCGCCAGGGTAGAGCACCGGGTTGAACAGCGACGCAATGCAACGCGCCAGGCGCGGCGTGACATCCAGCAGCCGGTCATATTCGAGCAGCGCCATGAAATGCCCGAGCCGCTCGTTGAGCTGCTTCACCAGGAAGCGGTTGAACGCCACGCTGTTTTCCACGAGCCACATGAAGGTGGCGCGGTCCATGAAGGCCATGCGCGTGTCGCGCAGCGCAACGATGTCGTAGCGGCGCGGCTCGTTCTTGAGCACCGTGCCCTCGCCAAACCAGCCGCCGGCAGGCACGCCCGTAAACGTGACGCTGCGCCCCTCGGGCGACACCGTGCCGATCTTGATGAGGCCCGTAACCACGCCTGTCCAGCTTTCCAGCAATGTGTTTTTCGGGCAGATGCAGGCGCCGCGCGCATAGGTTTTCTCAACGATGCCGGCGCAGGCACGGTCTGCTTCTTCCGGGGGCAGCTCAATCGACCACGCCGCAATATGGGCCAGCCGTGCGCGGCTGATGCCGGGGCGCGAGTTTGGGTCGTGTTCAGCCACGTTGAATGCCCACCGGCAACGTACTCACACGCCGCACTTCGGGCGTGGAGAGCCAGTCGGAATGCAAGCTTTGCAGAAACATATCGGTGGCGTCTTCGCCCCAGAACAGCTCGCCGTTGTGCACGAGCGTCGGCACCCCAAACACGCCGAGCGCGATGGCCGCATCGGTGTGGATGCGCAGCGCGTCTTTCACGGCGGATTGTTCGACAGCGGTTGCGCCTTGCGCAAAGCCCACCGCTTCGCACAGCGCGGCAAAACCTTCCGGCGAGGCCACATCGTTGCCGTCGCGCCAGATATGCCGGAACACCGCACGCACGGCATCGAGCGAGCCGCCCATCGCGATCGTCAGCCGCAGCGCCTTGATCGGGTTGAACGGGTGGGCGGGCGGCATGCGAAACGGAATGCCGAGCTGCTGCGCACGAAACAGCGCATGCCGGTACGTGAACACGCGCTTGGTGCTGATCTCGGCCGGGCCCTTCTGCCCCCAGTGGTGCAGGATCGCGCCCAGCACGAGCGGACGGGGGCGGATGACGATGTCGTTGGCTTCCTGCAGCGCATCGAACTGCTCAAGCTGCAGGTAGGCAAACGGCGAGATGACATCGAAGAACCAATCGACAGCGGTGGGCATGAGCGTTCCTTGGTGTTCAAGCGGCACGCATCTGCAGCAGCGGGGCCAGCGTAAAGGGCGCTGCCGTCATGGCGCGAATGTCGTCGAGTGTCGCATGCGAGAGGATTTCACGCAGCACAAGCCCCGCATCGGTCACGTCAAACACGGCGTGTTCGGTGACGATGACCTTCACGCAACCTTGGCCCGTGAGCGGCAGCGTGCAGCGCGGCAGGATCTTGGAGTTGCCGTGCTTGTCGGTGTGCGCCAGCGCGGCAATCACCTTGCGTGTGCCATAGCAGAGGTCCATTGCCCCGCCAATGCCAGGCCACCATTTGCCGTTGCGATCGCACGCCCAGTTGGCGAGGTTGCCCTGCGCGTCCACCTGCAACGCGCCGAGGATGGTCACGTCGATGTAGCCGTTGCGCATTGCGCCCAGCGACGTGGCGAGGTCCATGAGCGCCGCGCCGGGCAGCAGGGTGATGGGCTCGCACCCGGCGTTGGTGAAGTCGCTGTCGATGGCGTCCAGCGCGGGGCGTCCGCCAAAGCCGAAGGCCCCGTTTTCGGTATGGAAGATGACGCCCGCATCGGCCTCCAGGTAGTTGGCCGTGAGCGTGGGGATACCCAGGCCAAGGTTGACGACTTCGCCCGCGCGTAGTTCTTGCGCGCAGCGGGCGGCGATGCGTTGCTTGGGCGTTTCGGGCAGAGATTGCATGGCGGTCTCCTGGTTGTGTCGATCGACGATCAGGCTTCGGCGGCAGCGGGCAGGCGGCCGAGCTTGGTCCAGTGGTGTTTGTAGAGCGCGTGCTGCTCGTCCAATGACAGCCCTTGCACCACCGCGTTGATGAACACGCCCGGGCAGCCGACGCGCTCGGGCGGGATCGTGCCCACCTCCACGATTTCATTCACCTCGACGATGGTGTAGTCGCCCGCCATGGCGATATCGCGCTGGTTCTGCAGCGCCGTGCCGCGAAACTCCACGTTGCCGAACGTATCGGCGCGCCAGCCTTTGATGATCGACACGTCGGCGCGCAGGGGCGGCTCGACGAAGCAGGTCATGCCGTCGACGGTGAGCGTCGGCTTGGGCGCACCGCGCTTGGGAAACATCCCGGGCTGGTCGAGGATGCCCACGCCCACCGGCACGAGTGCGCCGCCCAGGCCCAGCGCACCCGCGCGCACTTTCTCGGCCCAGGTGCCCATCGGAAAGAACTCGGCTACGCGCACAGAGTCGGTCAGGTAAGCCTGCGTCGATTCATCCGTCGTGCCCACGTGCGTGCCGATGAACTCGGCCAGTTGGCCAGAGGTGAACAGCCTCGCTTTAAGAAAACCACCGCGCAGCCCCGGCGTGTTGGTGATGAGCGTGAGTTGCCCGATGCCGCTGGCGAGCAGCGCCTCGATGCAGCAGGCCGGCTCACCGGCGCCCACGAATTCGCCCAGCATCAGGCGGCAGCCGCTGCGGACGTGGGCGATGGCTTCGTCCACGGAAAGGACTTTGTTGGCGTAGCGCATGTGTCGTCTCCTTGGGGCCGCCCTGAGCGAGCGGTCTGCGGCGCAGTGTAGGAGCGGTGTTTTCGGCACGATGTCTTCTGCATGACATTTGCTTCGTAAGGTTTCGCAAAGGGCAATCCTTATAGTTGTGACGCAGGCTGAACAAATCCGCGCCGTGGTTGTCGCACAAGGGCCGGCCGGCCCTTTCCCGGCGTTTCCGCCCCTCTCGTCTTTGAACCCGCCCCATTCCAATCCAGGACCGCATGCACGTAGACACCCCGCTCATCTCCACCATCATCGGCGGCATTGTGCTGGCCTTCATCTTCGGCACCATTGCGCAGCGCCTGCGGCTGCCGCCGCTGGTCGGCTATCTGGTGGCGGGCGTGGTGGCCGGGCCGTTCACGCCCGGTTTCGTGGCTGATCAAAGCCTCGCACCGCAACTGGCCGAGCTGGGCGTGATCCTCCTGATGTTTGGCGTGGGGCTGCACTTCTCGATGAAGGAGTTGCTGGCGGTCAAGGCCATCGCCATTCCGGGTGCCATCGGGCAGATTGCGCTGGCCACGCTCATGGGCATGGGCCTGGCCCGGCTGCTCGGGTGGGATTGGGGCCCGGGGCTGGTGTTCGGACTGGCGCTGTCGGTGGCGAGCACGGTGGTGCTGCTCAAGGCGCTCGAAGATCGCGGCATCGACAACTCGCACGAAGGCCATATCGCCGTCGGCTGGCTGATCGTGGAAGACCTCGTGATGGTGGTAACGCTCGTGCTGCTGCCAGCCTTGGCCGGAGCGCTGGGCGGCGCGGGCAGCACGGCGGTCAGTACGTGGGACATCGTCAAGGTGCTGGCCGTCACGCTCTCGAAGGTGGTGGCGTTTGCCGCGCTGATGCTGGTGGTGGGCCGCCGCGTGATCCCGTGGATGCTGGAACGCATTGTCATGACGGGCAGCCGCGAGCTGTTCCGCCTGGGCGTACTGGCGACGGCGCTGGGCGTTGCTTATGGCGCGACGGTGCTGTTTGGCGTGTCGTTCGCGCTCGGCGCGTTCTTTGCGGGCATGGTGCTGGCCGAGTCCGAATTCAGCCAACGCGCGGCGGAAGAATCGCTGCCCTTGCGCGACGCATTTGCGGTGCTGTTCTTTGTGTCGGTGGGCATGTTGTTCGACCCAAGCGTGCTGATTGAAGACCCCTGGGCGGTGCTCGGCACGGTGCTGATCGTGGTGGTAGGCAAGTCATTGGCAGCGTTTGCGGTGGTGCGCGCGTTTGGTCACGGCAACCGCACGGCGCTCACGATTTCTGCCAGCCTCGCACAGATCGGCGAGTTTTCGTTCATCCTGATCGGGCTGGGGATCAGCCTGGAAATCCTGCCCGACCGCGCGCGTGGGCTGCTGTTGTCGGCAGCAATCCTGTCGATTCTGCTGAACCCGCTGATGTTTGCCCTCATCAACCGCCTCAAGCGCGAGGTGGCCCCAGAGCCGGCAACGGCCGATTAAGTATCAAGGCCGTTTTGAACTGTTTTGCACGCAAGGAGCGTTCATGAGCAATCTGACTATCGGAGTGATCGTCGGCAGCCTGCGCAAGGCGTCGTTCAACCGCCAGTTGGCGCAGGCGCTGGTGGGCTTACTGCCGTCTGGCGCGACGGCGCAGTTCATTGAGATTGGCGAGCTTCCGCTCTACAACCAGGATCTGGATGCCGATTTGCCCGAGCCAGTGCAGCGCTTCAAGGCAGCAGTGGCGGGCGTTGATGCCATTCTGTTCGTCACACCGGAATACAACCGCGGCATACCGGGCGTGCTGAAGAATGCGATCGACTGGGGTTCGCGGCCATACGGCCAGAGCGTGTGGGGCAGCAAACCGGCAGGCATTGCGGGCGCTTCGCCGGGCGCCGTCGGGACGGCGCTGTCGCAGGCGCAATTGCGCAACGTGCTCGCGGCGGTCGGGGTGAAGGTCTTACCCTTGCCGGAGGTGTTCTTCCACTTTGCGGGGGAGCCCTTTGATGCCCAGGGCGGGGTGACAGATGCGCGTACGCGCCAGTTCTTGCAGGGGTTTGTCGACCGATTCGTTCAGTGGGCAGGCCAAAAGCCAGCCTGACGAATCGATCAACGGGGGTGTTCAGGGCCGGGCGGGGAAGGGGTTCCCGCTCGGCCGTTTTGCCTTTTAGGGCATTTGAGGGCGTTAAGCCAGGAAGGCGGCGGCGCTGATGAGCCAGCCTGCTGCAACGCAGCTCGCAATCCAGGCGGCCATGACGGCGCCAATATCCAACCATTTCATCATTGTTCTCCTTACAACACTTGCATTGCTTGTTCAGGCAATCGATGTCTGAACAACTGTCACGAAGTGTAGGTGTTGCGATGCGGAAGAACAATACAGCGGCGGGTGAACAGACTGTTCCAAGAGTAACAACAGATTTCAGCGCTTGCGTGGCCCGGCCAGCGCTTGAGGGGCGGGGCCACCGCGCGGGCTACGCTTGTTGTTGCGCCGCAACAAAGCGGCAGTCGGACGGCTACTTCGTGCGGAAGGTCGCGGCCACCAAATCGGCAAAACGTGCCTCTTCGGCAAACTCGGCGGGGTTGCCGTGCCCGGCGGTGCCGAATACGCGGAGCAAGTAGACCGCGCCGTTGCCGAAGAACGCATACCCGCGCACCACGACCGTCCGTGCCGTGGAGGTGCTCCATTCGCCCTCCCAGTAGATCAACCGGTGCCCCGCAAGCACCTGCTGCGTCGGGGCCTTGCCACGGACGAGGCGGGCAGCCCAGGCCGGGCGATCGCCATGCACGCGCGATTCCATGTGGCTGAGCAGAATCGCCAGATCGCGCGAGCGCAGGGTTTCCAGGTAATCGGGTGTGCCTTTGTCGAAATCGGATTTACGCACCGTTACCAGCGCGAAGCTCTCCGGCGCTACGGTCTGCTGCGCAAACACCAGCCGCGATGGGCCAAAGGGCGAGTTGATGGTCGCCGCAACGGAAGGAATGGGCGTTTCTGTGTTCAGCCGCAATGGACCCCACGTGCGCGGAAGGGCAAGGCTCGCGCCGGCGTCAATGCGCTGCGTGATGGGGTAGGCGAACCTCGGCGCCGCCCGGGCCGGGCTCCAGGGCGCCATGCCGACAAAGGCGATCCATGCGGCCGCGCATGCGTATTGGACGCAGCGGCCCCAGCGGCAATACCACTCTGTAATGAACGGCGCCACTCGCGGGCTCCTGGCAGAAAAGATGGCGGACGATTCCGAGGGCGCGTGCATACCCCTGCACAGCAATGCCTATGCCCGCGCCTATTCGTGGCGCCGTCTCCCCCCGCTGCCAACATATCGATTTGCACGCACCTGCGCTATCGGCGTGTGGCGGGGCATCGAACGGTTTAATCCGGGCGTAGGGTGTTGATGTGGCTCTATCCACGTGTGCTTCCATGGCTCTTTTCATGGAGCCAGGACGTTCGGTAGGGTGAAGGCTCCTTGTTGTTCTCGATCCAGGTTTCCCGCATGCCCACGCTCAACGCTTATCAGCAACCCATTGGTGCGCCGCTGTCCGGCTGGACGGCCCGGCCGCTGCCGCCGCACGCGCCGCTCGCCGGGCGCTACTGCCGGCTGGAGCCGCTGGACGCTGCCCGCCACGCCGACGCGCTGTTCGATGCGTTCAGCCAGGCGCAGGACGACCGCGTCTGGACGTACATGGTGGAAGGCCCGTTCGCCGATATGGCGGCACACCGCGCCTATATCGAGCGCATTGCGGCGAAGCGCGATCCGCTGCAATACGCGGTGATCGACGCGCGCACCGATCGCCCGGTCGGCACGTTGGCGCTGATGCGCATCACGCCTGATCACGGCGTGGTGGAAGTGGGGGCGGTGACGTTCTCGCCGTTGCTGCAACGCACGCCGGCATCGACCGAAGCGCAGTTCCTGCTGATGAAGCACGTCTTTGAAGATCTCGGCTATCGGCGCTACGAATGGAAGTGCGACAGCCTGAACGCACCATCGCGGCAGACTGCGCAACGGCTGGGCTTCCAGTTCGAAGGCATCTTCCGCCAGGCGGTGGTCTACAAGGGCCGCAGCCGTGATACCGCGTGGTTCTCCATCATCGATGCGGACTGGCCGCAGGTGCGAGCCGCATTCGAGCAATGGCTGTCACCGGACAACTTTGACGAAGAGGGGCGCCAGCGGGCGTCGCTGGCCGCGTTGCGTTCGGCCTGAAGGGTCTTGCTACGAATCGGGCGCTGACGTATCGGCAAACATGCCGCGCAGCGCCAGCGCACGTTCGGTTTCCGGCAGGGCCAGGATGGAGCGCGAAAAACCGATCAGCGCCTCGCAGCGTTCGGCCGGTGGTGCGGAGTGGCGCAGCGCGGGCACGGTCAGCACGCGTTGTTCATTGAGGGGAAGCGCGGCCACGGCCAGTTGCAGCACCGGCAGGGTTTGTGCGCGCGTGACAACCGGCGCGTGGTCGGGGTCGGCGGCCTGCATCAGGTCGGAGAACAAGGCCTGCTCGCGGGTGACCAGCGCGCGCGGCAATCGTGCAGCAGCGGCGCTTGCCCCGGACGTGCCGTCCAGATAAGCCACGCAGGCTTCCGGGCTCACGCGCTGCAGGGCCTGGGCCTGTTCAAGTGTGAGTTGCGCGTTGGCAAAGAGCAGCGCGTTGGGTGCAGTCGGGATCAGCGCGCGGTACAGCTTGCCCGTCTGCTCGCGCAGCAGTGTTACCGCCCGCGCATCGGTAACGTTGCGCTGCAGTTCTGGCCACAGCTTGTCGATCAAGCGGCTGAAGTGCGCGGGGTACTTGCGCTCCAGGGTTGCATACAGCGGGGCGCTGCGCAGTTCTGCCGCCAGGGCTTCGCGGGTATTCAGCTGCGTGGCCATGGTTGCATATTCGCCACCGGGCGATGCGCGCGTGACGACGTGGTCGGCCAGCAGCTCCTGCGCGGTGGGAAACCACATCTGGTCGAACGGTGTGTCCTGCACGCGGCGCACGAAAGCATCGGGCAGGCCCGCGTCTGCATATGCACGCCAGAGTTCGCTGTCGGTGGCGCCTGGGGTCTGGTCGTGATCGGCGCCAACCGCACGCGGGCGGTGGAAGCCGATGCGTGCGCCCGGTGCGGCGGCGCGGTCAACGCCTGCCAGGAAGGCGATCGTGCACGCCGAGGCGCAGGTGCGTTCAACATACGTGCGCAGATGGTGGCGGCGGATGACGTCTGCCACCAACGTCCCTTCGCGCAGCCAGCCGCCTTCGGAGCGCAGCACGACGGCCACGGCGTTTGGCGCCTTGCGCAGCGCGGCCTCCAGTGCATCGGCGGCGCCATCGTTGATGCCGCCATTGAAGAGGATGGCGCGCCCATCGCGTTGCGGCATCACCGTAAACGGTGACGCCGCTTGCTCACCCAGCGCGGTGCGCAGATGCGCGCCCAGACGCGGCCCATCGTTGATGAGGCGCGAGCTGGTGCCCACAGCGCCCAGCACGATCATCACCTTGGCGATCAGCGGCCACAGGTTTGACATGCCGGCAAGCCGGTTGCGCGCTTGCTCGCGATCGGCGGAGCGCCAGGTGCCCACCACCGCCCAGATCCACAGGGCCAAACCCATCACGTAAATCACGAGCAGCGCCGACGAGGCTGCGCGCGCCGGTGCGTTATGCGCCAGCGCATGCGTAACACCCGCGCTGAGCGCCACCACGCCAAATTGCATCAGCGCGGTATGCAACCAATACGAGCGGGCGAGGCTGTAATCACCGCGCCAGTGGCGTGCAAAGAAATTGCGCGAGGGCGTGCGTTCCGGATGCGGATCGGCGGGGGCGGTCGGGGGCAGGGCGTCGCTGGCGGCGGAGGTCATGCGTGTTCTCGATGCCGCACACAGGATGGCGGCGCGGCGATTGTCGCTGTCGGCACCGCGGGCTGGCGTCCCCCCGATGGGAGGGGGTAGGAAAGGAGGTGGTCAGGCATCGGCAACGGGCGCCATCAAGGACAGGCCGCCGCGTTGCCGCCGTCAGGCCCTGACGGAAACCAGCGGCGGCTTGGCCGGCGTGATGGCCTCTGCGCTGGCGGGGTGGGCTGACTGCGCGGACTGTGCCTGTGTTGCTTCGCGGGTGTGCAGGCGGGTATCGCTCGCCGTGGACGAGCCGGTCACCTTGTCCGTCGTGCGGGCCTTGGCCGCTGCGTCGGTATTGCCTGTGCCGGAAGCGCTTTTAGATGCGTTGTGTCGGTTTTCCAACCGGGTTTGCGCTTGCTCCAGACCGTTCTGCGCCTGAAGGCGGGCGATCTGCGCTTGCACGATCTGAATCTGCTGACTGAGCAACTGTGCCTGCTCGCGGGCCTGATCCGGCGGCAGATTCTGCGCGGGCAGATCCTGCATCGACTTCTGCAGGTTCTTGAGCTGGCGCTGCAGGCGCTCAATGTCGCCGGCCGAACTGCTCCCGCTGCCCGATGCGCCGGCGGTCGCAGTAGATACGGAAGGGGAAGAAAGTTGCATGGCCATCTCGCTGATCAGTACGCCCTTCATCGGAAGGTGGGCGGAAAACTTTAGCGTTCACGCGAACAATTCTCGCAAATTTACAGCACGCGGTGTTCTGTCTGTAAGAATTAAGTTTCTTCAGAAAGAACAAACTATGGTGTTGCCCTAGGAAGGAGTTGCGAAAACCGCTGATGCCTGTGCTGTTTTCGGGTTTACGCGCGTTAACCTCGCTAGATATGACATATAAAATAGAACTATATTCCATCAAACAGAACGCATCGAATCAGGCGCGTTCACGGAGACGCCCATGCTTTCTTCCCCCCAGGCCGCCAGCGGCCGACTCCGCGCCGGGTTGCCGGCGGTTCAGCTCAATCAGGTTTCGGTGCGGTTCGGCAGCTTCACGGCGGTGCAGGGCGTTGACCTGTCGATTGGTGAAGGCGAATTCGTGGCGGTGGTGGGGCCGACTGGCTGCGGCAAGAGCACGTTGCTCAATGCCGTGACCGGGCTGCTCAAGCCGGCCGGCGGCAGCGTCACTGTGTTTGGTGAGCCGCTGACCGGGCTCAATGGCAATGCCGGTTTCATGATGCAGCAGGACTCGCTGCTGCCCTGGAAGACGGCGCTGGACAACGTCGCGCTGGGCCTTGTGTTCCAGGGCATGCCGGTGGATGAGGCCCGCGAGCGCGCCCGTCCGTGGATGAAGAAGGTCGGGCTGGCCGGCTTCGAGGCGCGCTATCCGCATCAGCTCTCGGGCGGGCAGAAGAAGCGCATCAGCATGGCGCAGACGCTGATCCTCTCGCCCAGGATCGTGCTGATGGACGAGCCGTTCTCGGCGCTGGACGTGCACACGCGCCACCTCATGCAGAGCGAGTTGCTGCGCCTCTGGCAGGAAGACCGCAAATCGCTGCTGTTCATCACGCACGACCTGGAAGAAGCCATTGCTCTGGCCGACCGCGTGGTCGTCATGTCCGCCGGGCCGGCCAGCCGCCCGGTTGGGGATGTGGAAATCACGCTGCCGCGCCCGCGCAACGTGTCTGAAATCAACATGTCCGACGCGTTCATCCGCCTGTATCGCGAGATCTGGTCGATCCTCGGCACCGAAGTGGAGAAGAGCCATGCCGTCCAGCACTAATACGATGCCTGCCGTGGGTACGCAGCGCGCCGGTCTCGCGCACAAGACCAAGATCCGCCTGTTTCAGTTGGCCGTGGTGGTGTTGATGTTCGGCGCGTGGGAGGGCCTTGGCCGCGCGGGCGTGGTGGACCCGTTCTATTTCTCGATGCCGTCGTCCATCGTCGCGCGCATCTGGGAGTGGTTCACGGGTGGCGATATCTACACGCACCTGGCCATTACTCTGGCCGAGACGATCCTCTCGTTCGGCATCGGCACGCTGCTTGGCATCAGCCTGGGGTTGTGGCTCGGCTTGTCCAGGCTCGCGGCCGAGGTGCTCGACCCGTTCATCAAGGTCTTCAACGCGATTCCACGCATCCTGCTCGCGCCCATCTTCGTGATGTGGTTCGGGCTGGGGCTGACCTCCAAGGTGGCGCTGGGTGCAACGATGGTGCTGTTCATCACCTTCTTCAATACGTACCAGGGCGTGCGCGAGGTCAACCCCGTCATCCTGGCCAACGCGCGCCTGCTCAAGGCCAGCCGCATCAGCCTGCTGCGCCACGTGTATGTGCCGTCCGCCACGAGTTGGATTCTCTCCAGCCTGCGCGCCTCCGTCGGCATGGCGGTCATGGGCGCGATCGTGGCCGAGTACCTCGGTTCGTCCGCTGGCCTGGGCCACCTGATTGCACAGGCCGAGGGCGTGTTCGATGCCACCGGTGTGTTTTCGGGGATCGTCGTGCTGTCGGCGTTTGTGATTGCGCTGGACCGCAGCGTCGATGCGCTCGAAGGCAAGTTGCTGGTGTGGCGTCCGAAGGCCGATCCGGAAACGGGCGCCTGATCCGCATTTCCGCAAAGAACATCACGGAGACAACCATGAAACGATGGATTTCGGCCCTGTTGTGTGCGGCCGTCTGTACGGTAGCCAATGCCGCCGAGCCGGAAAAGAAGGACGTGAGCCTGTCGGTCGGCTCGATGATCCTGAACTACATGCCGGTGCCGCTCACGCAGTCGCTGGGCAACTTCCAGAAGGAAGGGCTCAACGTCAAGGTAGAGAACTTCCAGGCCGGCGGCAGCAAGGCGCTGCAGGCCCTGATTGCCGGTTCGACCGATGCGGTGGTGGGCTTCTATGACCACACCATCCACATCCAGGCGCAGGGCAAGGACATCGTGTCGGTGGCGCTGCTCAACACCACGCCCGGCATTGTGCTGGCGGTGCGGCCCGACCTCGATATCAAGAGCGGCAAGGATCTGAAGGGCAAGAAGATCGGCATTACCGCACCCGGTTCGTCCACTGACCTGTTTGCGCGTTACTACGCCATCAAGAACGGTCTGCAGGTCAACGACGTGTCGTACATCGCCGTGGGGTCGGGCGCGCCGGGCATGGTGGCGCTCGATCGTAAGGAGATCGACGCGCTCGTCAATTTCGACCCCGTGGCGAGCCTGCTGGAGAAGCGCCGCGCCGCCAAGTTCCTGGTGGATACGCGCACCGATGCCGGCTCAAACGCCGTGTTCGGCGGCCGCTACCCGACGGCCACGCTGTACGTCACGCGCGACTTCATGACGAAGAACCCGGAGACGGTGCAGCGCCTGGTGAACGCCTTCATCCGCACGCTCAAGTGGATCGACGCCAGCACGCCCGAGGCCATTGCCGACAAGATGCCCAAGGAGCAGCAGGTGGGCGGGCGCGACGTGTTTGTCGATGCGCTGCGTCACTCCAAGCCGATCTTCTCGAAGGACGGCCTGATGACCGATGCCGATGCCAAGGTGGCCCTGACGGTGCTCTCCAGCTACGACGAAAAGATCCGCAACGCCAAGATCGACGTGAGTAAAACGTACACTAACCGCTTCGTCGACCAAGCCTTGAAGATGGTCAAGTGAACCGTCTCGCCCAACCCGCCATGACCGCAGAGCGCCAAACCACCCAGAACGAGACCACCGCCGCCAATGAGGGCGATGCCGCCACGCCGGGGCAGTCGGGGGTGGCCGCGCTGGACCGCGCGTTCTCGATCCTGTTTGCGTTCCGCCCCGGCGACTACGCGCTGACGCTGGCCGAGCTGGCCGCCCGCACCGGGCTCTACAAGAGCACGATCCTGCGGCTGGCAGGCTCGCTCATCCAGCATCGCATGCTGTTTCGCCTGGAAGATGGCCGCTACCAGATCGGTGCCGCGCCGTTGATGCTCGGCGCGCTCTACCAGCGCAGCATGCGTCTGGGCGACGTGGTGCTGCCGCACATGCGCGCGCTGGCTGAGGCGACGGGCGAAGCGGTGTCGCTCTACATCCGGGAGCGCGATGTGCGTGTGTGCCTGCACCGCGTGGATTCGAACCATTCGATCCGCGATCACGTGCGCGAGGGCGATGTGCTGCCGCTGGAGCGCGGTTCGGGCGGGCGCGTGCTGTGTGCGTTCTCGGGCATGCAAGGCGCCACGTACGACGCGATCCGGCGCGATCACTATTACGTGTCGATTGGCGAACGCGATCGGGAAACGGTGGGCCTCTCGGTGCCGGTGTTTGGTGCGCAGCAGGCGCTGCGGGGTGCGCTGTGCCTTGCCGGCCCAGCTTCGCGGATCGATGGCGCGCTGCTGCAATCGTGGCGCGTGCCGGTGCTGGAGCACGCCGCGCAAATCACTTCCACGCTGGGTGGCGACCCCGCGCCGCTGCGTCTCGCCGCTCAGCTAATCCAGAAAACCTAGGCTCCGCCAAGACGCCCAACTTCCTGAACGGGGCGAGGGGCGGAGCCGATTGTGTAGCAGGAGTTGTTTTCATGGCTTTGCCTCTCGCGGGTTTGCGCGTGCTCGACTTGTCGAACGTGCTGGCCGGGCCGTTCTGCGGCTATCAGCTGGGTTTGCTCGGCGCTGAAGTCATCAAGGTGGAGGTGCCCGGCAATGGCGATCTCGCGCGCCGTCTAGGCGCTGATCCGGAGCAGGCGCGCCGCAAGATGGGCGCCTCGTTTGTCGCCGTCAATGCGGGCAAGCAGTCCGTCACCGTCAACCTGAAGCACCCGGAAGGGCGGGCGATCCTGCTCAAGCTGGCAGCGCAGGCCGATGCCCTGATCGAAAACTACCGCCCTGGCGTGATGGATCGCCTGGAGCTCGGCTACGACGTGCTGCGCGAGGTCAACCCGCGCTTGGTCTACTGCGCCATCTCCGGCTTCGGCAAGGATGGCCCGCTTAGCGGCCGACCCGCGTACGACCAGATCATCCAGGGGATTTCCGGGGTGATGAGCGTCACGGGCGATGACGAATCCGCGCCGCTGCGCGTGGGGTACCCGATCAGCGATACGGTGGGCGGCATCACGGCGGCGCTGGCCGTGACCGCCTGTCTGCTCGGCGCGCAACGCACGGGGCAGGGCTGCATGGTGGATGTGTCGATGCTGGAATCGACGCTCGCCACCATGGGTTGGGTCGTCTCCAATTACCTGAATGCCGGTGTGACGCCGCACCCGATGGGCAACCAGAACTTCACGGCGGCGCCGTCGGGCACGTTCCGCACGGGCGATGGGCTGATCAATATCGCGGCCAACGAAGACAAGCAGTTTGCCGCGCTGTGTCGCGTGGTTGGTCATCCGGATCTTGCAACCGATGCGCGCTTTGCCGAGCGTCATGCACGCAAGGAACACCGCCAGCAACTCAACGATGCACTGGAAGCTGCGCTGGCCGCGCGCTCGGCTGCCGAATGGGAGCCGCTGCTGATCGAAGCCGGCGTGCCGGCCGGGCTGGTGCTCGACGTGCCTGGCGTGCTCGCGCATGAACAGGTGACGGGCCGCAGCTTCGTCACCTCCTTCCCGGAGGCGGGGCAGCACGTGACGCGCGCGGGTTTTCGCCTGTCTGGTGAAGACCCTTGCCCGAAGACTCCCGCACCGTCGCTCTCCGCCCATACCGACGACTGGCTTGCCAAGCTGGGCTACCGCCACGACCAAATCGAAGCCTTGCGCGCTGAAGGCGCCATCTGATCATGACGACCGCATCTGTCCCCAACGCAATCGATTCTGCCGCCGGCCTCGCTGCCGATTACTGGCGCACCGACATCATCGATATCGAACCGGGCCGCATCCATGTGCGCGGCTACCCGATCCAGGAGCTGATCGGCCAGATTGGTTTTGCCGAAATGATCTGGCTGATGCTGCGCGGTGAGCTGCCAGCCAAGCGTCAGGCTGCTCTGCTGGAAGCGGCGCTGGTGGCGTCCGTCGATCATGGCCCGCATGCGCCATCCATTGCGATTGCCAAGATGGCGACGAGCTGTGGCCTGCCGCTCAACGGTGCGATGGCGTCTGCGTTGAACGCGCTGGACGACGTACACGGCGGGGCGGGGCAGCAGGCGGTCGAGCTGTTTCACGATATCGAGGCGCGCATGTGTGACGGCGCCTCGCTGGAGGCTGCTACGGCGGCGGGTGTGGATGCGTTCATCGCCGCACATGGCAAATACCTGCCGGGCTTCGGGCATCGCTTCCACCCGGTCGACCCCCGCGCGGGGCGCCTGCTCGCGCTGGTGGACGAGGCTGCGCGGAGCGACGTGGTCGGCGGGCGCTATGCCGCCA
The DNA here is from genome assembly GCF_000607165.1 of Ralstonia pickettii. Taxonomy (GTDB): domain Bacteria; phylum Pseudomonadota; class Gammaproteobacteria; order Burkholderiales; family Burkholderiaceae; genus Ralstonia; species Ralstonia holmesii. Next base: position 578,023 of record NZ_JFZG01000024.1, read on the forward strand.
TCGGCCGCGCCATCGAAGCGTTGCTTTCCGGCCGCAAGGGCAAGCCCATCCCGATGAACATCGACGGCGCCACGGCTGTTATCTATGCGGAACTGGGTTTTGCGGCGCCGCTGGCGCGCGGCGTGTTCTGTCTCTCGCGGGCCGTCGGCATCTTGGCGCACGCCTGGGAGCAAAGCGGTCGCGGCGAGCGCAACAAAGGCCCGATGCCGCGCCAACTGCCGTATCGCTATACCGGCAACGTCACGCGGCATCTGGCGCAAGCCGAACCGGGCACCGCGCCATGACGTATTTCAACTGGCCCATCATCGAAACCACCATCTTTGCGGAGATGCCGGCCAGGCTGCGTCGCCCGGTGCCGACCGAATGGTCCCGCGCCAACAAAGGCGGGGCGCCGGTCGACTGCTTTCTGGAAGGGCCGTGCTGGGATGCGCACGGCAATCTGTGGCTGGTGGATATTCCGCATGGCCGCATCCTGCGTGTTTCTGCGCAGGGCGACTGGGATGTGGTGGCGGAATACGACGGCGAACCGAACGGCCTGGCGCTGCGCCACGACGGCACGCTGCTGATTGCGGACTACAAGAACGGGTTGCTGTCGCTGGACTCTGCGACGGGCGCAGTCACGCCGTTCCTGACTCGCCGCAACAGCGAGCGCTTCAAAGGCCCCAATGATCTGATCGTCGCCCGCAACGGCGATGTGTATTTCACCGACCAAGGCCAGACGGGCCTGCATGACCCGACCGGCCGTGTGTATCGGCTGCGCGCGGATGGCCGGCTCGATTGCCTGCTGGCGAATGGCCCGAGCCCGAACGGTTTGGTGCTGACGCCAGACGAATCCGCGCTCTTCGTTGCCATGACGCGCGACAACGCCGTTTGGCGCTTGCCGCTGCTTGCTGACGGCAGCACGAGCAAGGTGGGCCGCTTCGCGCAGTTCTACGGCACCAGCGGGCCCGACGGCATGGCGATGGACGCGGCCGGCCACCTGTTCGTCGCGCATGCCTCGCTGGGCGCGGTGTTTGTCGTTTCGCCGCATGGTGAACCGCTGGCGCGCATCACGTCGTGCAAGGGGCGCACCACCACCAACGTTGCACTCACGCCAGACGGGCGCTCGCTCGTCATCACCGAATCCGCCACTGGCACTGTATTGCGTGCCCCCTGGTCCGCGCCGCACCACGACTGACGACGCACGTGGGCTGTTGGCGCAGCTCACGTTGTCCTACAGCTGTCCTACACGAGGGGCGGCTGGCAGACCTTCAAAATTCCCGCGTTTTTTCCTTCCGCAGACGACCATGCGCCACTTCCTGCCGCGCTGCAAAAAAGGAAGTGCGTGGTCCGTCCTTTCCCACCCAGGCAAGTATGTTTCCTGGCCGAATTTTGTATCGATTAGAGATACGTGTCTGTTTTAGATAAACAAACAAGTAGGAGCTGTCCTACAAAATCGCCTTTCGACTGTAGGAGCGATCCTACAAAGTCGGCCGAAAGTCGGTCGGAACTGTCCTACACGGCGTGTAGGAGCGGGTCAGAAGTGTCCTACAAGCGGTTAACCCGGCATCCGATGCTCACAGTCGCAGAAGTGCGACGCCTTCTTTGTCGATTTCTGACAACTTTAGGCAATTTAATTGCTATCTTTCGCCGTTAATTGGGGTAAATACGTGTCAAACACCCGCTTTAGCGCATCGTCCACCCAGGGCCGTTGCGTCGGCAAAGGCTTCATTTGCAACGTTTATTAACAGATTTGTAGGAAATTCGCCTACAAGAAAACGGACTACCTCACCCCTCCGACGTAGGGGTCCCCCCTTCTTTACTTACCCCGGACGTAAACCCACAATGTGTTCAACAGAAAACAACTTCGCCATGTCTTTAGCGACGTGAGTAAGAAGGAGCAGGAGGTGCCGGCAACGGCGCCGACTGCAGGAACATCCGATCCGTGGGGATTGGTGAACAGCCCGGCGAGGGTAGGCGCAAGAAAATAGCGCCACCGGACATCACCATGCGAGATCGGATGCAAGTTGTACTTTTACTGCACACGACGGGACATACATGGACACGCAAGACATTGTTTCCGAGATCAGCGAACTGAATCTCACCTACTTGATGCTTGCCCAGCAGATGCTGGCCAAGGATCGGGATGCCGCACTGTTTCGCCTCGGCATCTCTGAAGAACTGGCTGACATCCTGCTGACGATGTCGCCCGCGCAGATCGTCAAGCTGGCCAGCACGAACATGATGCTGTGCCGCTTCCGCTTCGACGATCACGCCATCCTGGGTCTGGTGACCCAGCCGCACCGTGACAAGGGTCTGCAGCAATCGCAAATGTCGATCCTGCTGGCACGTCAGGCGGTTGAGCAGATCAGCTGAGCCATTTGCGGCGGCCTTTTCGCCGGGTTCAGAGATTGCACTTTGGATGAGTAGCAAGCGTAGCGGGAGCAGTGCCATGCGTCACACCAGCGTCATGAACGAAGTTCAGCAGATCCACCTCGCAGCGGAATTGATTTCGCTCGGTGCGCGCCTGCAACTGCTGGAACAGGAAACCACGCTCAGCCGTGAGCGTCTGGTCAAGCTGTACAAGGAAATCCGTGGGGAATCGCCGCCCAAGGGCATGCTGCCCTTCTCGGCAGACTGGTTCCTGACGTGGTCGCCGAACATCCATTCGTCGATCTTCCTGAACATCTACCGTTTTCTGGGTGAGAACAGCCGCAGCACTGGTGTGCGCCGCCTGATCTCGGCCTACAAGCTGTACCAGGAACATATTCACGTTCACGAACAGGAAGAGGTGCTCTCAATCACCCGTGCGTGGATGATGCTGAAGTTCTTCGAGGGGAAAATGCTGCACACCGTGAAGTGCAAGCGCTGCACCGGCCATTTCGTGGCCCACGCAGACGACCTGCACCATGATTTCGTGTGCGGTGTATGCCAGCCGCCGTCACGCGCAGGAAAGAAAAAGCGCGTCGCTGCTCCGGTTGATGCGATCGCAGAAAAGGCGGTCGACGCCTGATAACGGCATTGCAGGAAAACGGGAATACGGGAACACGGGACTTGCAGAACCGCCGGGGGATGGGCAAAAAAGGGCGGACGGGAAATACGGGTAGCAGTACGGGAAATACGGGAATAGCCGGCCAGATCGGCAAATAACAATACAAAGAACAAAAGAGCAAGGAACACAGAGCAGGAAAAGCACAGGGGCTCAGGCAGGACAAAAGGGGAAGGGGGTAGGCCGGTCGCAGGCAACTGCGGACCGGCATTTTTTTTGCCGCCGCGCTCAGAAAGACAGGCGAAAAGTGGGGACGGAAAGCGATTTCCGTCCCTTTTTCTTTGGATCGGCCTAGGGGGAAGCCCACTTTGGGCCGGGTGGTGCTCAAGCCGCCCGTTTTGTTGCCGTTCTTTGTGAAGAAGGGCGCGGCGGCAGGGTTTTCCAAGCACCGCGCAGCAGCAAAACTCGGCGCTCAAGCCTTCAGTTAACCGGGGGGATGCCGATATTCCCCCTTGTATTGATCGAAGGATCGCCCATTCAGGAGTTCGCCCCGTGTTAGTTGCCATCGGTTACATCGTGATTCTCGCCTCGGTGTTCGGCGGCTACATGCTGGCCGGAGGACACCTTGGGCCCTTGTTCCAGCCGACCGAACTGCTGATCATCTTCGGCGCCGGCATTGGCGCCTTCGTGGTCGGCAACGACAAAAAGGCCATCAACGCCACCGTCAAGGCCCTGCCCGGCCTGTTCAAGGGCTCGAAGTACACCAAGGCCCTCTATATGGAAGTGATGGCGCTGCTGTATGTGGTGCTGTCCAAGATCCGCCGCGAAGGGATGATGTCGATCGAAGCCGACATCGAGAACCCGCACGAAAGCACGCTGTTCGCCAATTACCCCGCTATCCAGGCAGATCACCACGCGCTGGATTTCATCTGCGATTACCTGCGCCTGATGGTGGGCGGCAACCTGAATCCGTTCCAGATCGAAGCGCTGATGGATCAGGAAATCGACACCCACCACCACGAAGCCGAACAACCGGCCCGCATCATCACCAAAGTGGGCGACGCCATGCCGGCCTTCGGCATCGTGGCCGCCGTGATGGGCGTGGTGCACACCATGGGCTCGGTCGGCCTGCCGCCGGCAGAGCTGGGCAAGCTGATCGCCTCGGCGCTGGTCGGTACGTTCCTCGGCATCTTGCTGGCGTACGGTTTCATCGGGCCGCTGGGGTCGCTGCTGGAGCAGCGCGCCGAAGAATCGACCAAGTTGTTCCAGTGCATCAAGGTGACGCTGCTGGCCAGCATGAACGGCTACGCCCCGGCCATTGCCGTGGAATTCGGCCGCAAGGTGCTGTTCTCAACCGAGCGCCCGTCTTTTGCCGAGCTGGAAGACCACGTCCGTGGCGCCAAGACAGCGTAGCGCTGAAGCCCATATGACACAGAGCGTGGCCAACGAGCCAAGCCACTAACAACGCAGCACAAACCGACGGGAACGGACCATGAGCAAGTCCAGCACGCCGACCTTCATTGTCATTCGGCGCAACAAGAAAAGCGGACACGGCCACCACGGTGGCGCGTGGAAGATCGCCTACGCCGATTTCGTGACCGCCATGATGGCGTTCTTCCTGCTGATGTGGCTGCTCAGCTCGGTGACCAAGGCAGAACTGTCGTCGGTCGAAACGTACTTCCGCACGCCGCTGAAGGTGGCGCTGTTCGGCGGTGCCGGTTCGGGCGACCAGTCGAGCATCCTGCAGGGTAGCCCTTCCCTCAAGCAGAACGTGCCGCAGCCGAATCCGAGCCCGAGCCCGACCGTGCAGCGCCAGCGCAATATCCGCGATGAGTCGGACGATGCGGCGCTGAACAAGCTCAAGCAGAAGATTGCCGAGATGGTCGAGACGAACCCGGTGATGAGCCAGTTCAAGCACCAGTTGCTGATCGACATGACCACCGAAGGCCTGCGCATCCAGATCGTCGATCAGCAGAATCGCCCGATGTTCGCCAACGCCAGTGCCGAGGTGCAGCCGTACATGCGCACCATTCTGCGCGAGCTGGGCTCGGCGCTGAACGACGTGCCCAACCCGATCAGCCTGTCGGGCCACACCGACGCCACGCAGTACGCCACACAGCACGGCTACAGCAACTGGGAACTGTCGGCCGACCGCGCAAACGCATCGCGACGCGAGCTGGTGGCGGGCGGCATGAAGCCCGAGAAGGTCAGCCGCGTGGTGGGCCTGGAGGCATCGGTGCCGCTGGACAAGACGAATATCTACAACCCGATCAACCGCCGCATCAGCATCGTTGTGCTCAACGCACGCGCCGCTGAAGCCGTGCGCTCGGGTGGGGTCGAGCCGGTGGCCGACCTGCGCAATGACGGCAAAGATACGTTGACCGACGCCGCCGCACGTGCCACGGGTGTGGCGGATGCGGTGAGCGCGGCCAAGCCATAAAGAGCGCCGAGGGGAGAAACAGTCGATGAGCGAGAAACACATCCTGGTGGTGGACGATTCCACGTCGATCCGCCGCATGATTGCCACGTGCCTGCGCGAGTGCGGCTTTGTCGTGACGGAAGCCGGCGACGGCACCGCTGCGCTGGAAGCCGCACGCACGCTCGCCCAGGGCAGCCACCACCTTGTGATTACCGATCAGGTGATGCCGTCGATGGACGGCCTGACCCTCATTCGCGCGCTGCGCACACTGCCGGCCTACGCCGACACCCCGATCCTCATGCTGACCACCGAGGCTGACAGCACCATCCGCGACCAGGCACGCGCTGCCGGCGCGACGGGCTTTCTGCCCAAGCCGTTCGACCCGGATGGGCTGACGGATTCGGTGATGCAGTTGCTCGAATGGCATGCGCAGACCCATGGGTCTGCATCGACGCATTAAACGACCGAGAAGACAGATATGAACCTCGACCTTAGCCAGTTTTTCGGCGCCTTCTTCGAAGAGGCGGAAGAGCTGCTCGTCGACATGGAGCGGCTGCTGCTCAACCTCGATGTCGCCAACCCTTCTTCTGATGATCTGAACGCCATCTTCCGCTGCGCGCACTCCATCAAGGGTGGTGCTGCGACCTTCGGTTTCACGCACATGACGGAACTCACGCATGTGGCGGAGTCGATTCTGGACCGCGCTCGCACCGGTACCCTGCAGCTGCGCGAAAACATGGTGGATGCCTTCCTGGAAACGAAAGACGTGTTGAAAAGCCAACTTGATGCCTACCGGCAAGAGCACCCAATCGATACGGCCACGCTCGAATACATGGTGGCCAAGCTCAACAGCCTGACCGCCGAGGAAGGCGCCCCTGTTGCCGCCGCGCCGGTGGCTGCGGTGCCCGTGGTGGCGACGCCCGAACCGGTGGTCGCGCCCGAACCCGAGCCGGTGGTGGTCCAAGCGCCTGCGGCCGAAGCGGTGGGCGACATCGACGGCGGCCTGGACATCAAGCTGATCAACGTCTCGAATGAAGACTGCGAGCTGATCGTCACCGAACTCAAGCATCTGGGCACCGTGCTGCGCCACGCGCGCACCGGCCGCAACAGCGACATCGTGCTGCAGACCACCTGCACCGCCGACGACATCATCGCGGTGAGCTGCTTCATCATCGATGCCGACCAGATCGTCATCACGCCGCACGTGGGTGGCGCGGCACCGGCCGTGGCCGAAGCCAGCGCGACGGTTGTCGCCGCACCGACGCCCGCTGCCGCACAGACGGAAGTGCACGCCCCGGCTGCCAATGAAGCTGCGCCGGCTCAGGCGGCTGCCGCTGCGGCCGCCCCGGCGCCGGCACGCCCGGCCGCTGCCGACCACAAGCCGGTCGTGGCTGCTGAAACGTCGATCCGCGTTGGCGTGGAAAAGGTCGACCAGCTCATCAATCTGGTGGGCGAACTCGTCATCACGCAGGCCATGCTGGCGCAAACCGCGCAGGCCTTCGACCCGGTCCTCAACGAGCGCCTGTTTGCGGGCCTGTCGCAGCTCACGCGCAATGCGCGCGACCTGCAAGAGGCCGCCATGTCCATCCGCATGATGCCGATGGATTACGTGTTCAACCGCTTCCCGCGCCTGGTGCGCGACCTGGCGCACAAGCTGGGCAAGCAGGTCGAGCTGTCGACGTTCGGCAAGTCGACCGAACTGGACAAGGGCCTGATCGAGCGCATCATCGATCCGCTCACGCACCTGGTGCGCAACAGCCTGGACCACGGCATCGAACTGCCCGAAGCCCGCGTGGCCGCCGGCAAGGACGCCACCGGCCAACTGCTGCTTTCCGCTGCCCACCAGGGCGGCAACATCGTTATCGAAGTGAGCGACGACGGCCAGGGCCTGAACCGCGACAAGATCCTCAAGAAGGCGCGCGAGCGCGGCCTGCCCGTGTCGGACAACATGACCGACGACGAGATCAACCAGCTCATCTTCGCGCCGGGCTTCTCTACGGCCGACCAGGTGACGGACGTGTCGGGCCGCGGCGTGGGCATGGACGTGGTCAAGCAGAACATCCAGTCGATGGGCGGCTACGTCGAGATCCAGTCGCAGAAAGGCAGGGGCACGACGATCCGTATCGTGTTGCCGCTCACGCTGGCGATTCTGGACGGCATGTCGGTCAAGACCGGTGAAGAGGTGTTCATTCTCCCGCTGTCGTGCGTGGCCGAATCGCTGCAACCGCGTCCGGAAGACATCAAGGCCGTGCCGGGCGGCGGTCGCCTGCTCAAGGTGCGCAACGAATACCTGACGCTGGTGCCGATGTACGAACGCTTCCGCATCACGCCGTCGCTGCCCGATCCGTCGGAAGGCATCGTCGTGATCCTGGATTCGGAAGGCAAGAAGATTGCGCTGCAGATCGACGAGCTGGTCGGTCAGCAGCAGGTGGTGGTCAAGAACCTGGAGACCAACTACCGCCGCGTGCCCGGCATTTCGGGCGCGACCATCCTGGGCGATGGCAGCGTGGCGCTGATCGTCGACGTGTCGGCCCTGATGCGCGAGACGCGCTCGGGCCATTCAGAAAACGCGGCGCGTGCCGTTACTGCCGAAAAGCACGAGATGGGCGAAGCACAGGGCGGTCGTTTTTCGACCGAGGCGATGGCTGCGGCATAAGCGTTCACGCCTGACAGGGTGCTATCAACCACCACAACGAATTCAATCTAGTGGCCCGACGGGGCCGAGGGGAGCCGCAATGGAAGTCAAGAAACACGCGATCGGCGAAGACACCGGCGGGGAGGAGTACCTGGCCTTCACGCTGGGTCAAGAAGAGTACGGCATCGACATCCTGAAGGTGCAGGAGATCCGCGGCTACGAGACCGTCACGCGCATTGCCAATGCACCCGATTTCATCAAGGGTGTGATCAACCTGCGCGGCATCATCGTGCCGATCGTGGATCTGCGCATCAAGTTCCAGCTCGATCGCGTCGAGTACAACCAGTACACCGTCGTCATCATCCTGAACCTGATGGACCGCGTGGTCGGCATCGTCGTGGATGGTGTGTCGGACGTGCTGACGCTGCAGAGCCAGCAGATCAAGCCGGCGCCGGAGTTCTCGGGCGCGCTGGACACGGAATATATCCGTGGCCTGGGCTCGATCGACGAGCGCATGCTGATCCTGGTGGACATCGAGCGCCTGCTGATGTCGGCCGACATGGCACTGTGCGACGAAGCCGAAGCAGCCTGATCGCGACATGAATCCGGCTGGGGCGCGGCGTACGTGCCCATAGCGATTGAGGCGGGGCCGAAGGGGCCTGCCGGGCGACAAGACACCGTAACAACAGGTGCGGCGCCGTTAGGGGAGGGAAGCATGTTCAGCAAAATGACCATCCGGCTCCGTTTGGGGCTGATGATGGCGGGCATTGGTGTGCTCGCCGTCATCGTGGGCGTGACGGGCCTGATCGGCATGCGACACGCCAACACCCGCGTGCAGGACGGCTATGCCGTGCAGCTTGCGGGCACCGTGGCATTGGCTGAATCCGATTCCAACCTGCTGAGCTTCCGCATCGTGCTCGACCGTGCCGCCATGGCGCCCAACGCGCCCGGCACGGAAAAGACGGTCGCGCGCGCCAAGATGTTCCTCGACAAGTCCGACGCCGCCTGGAAGCGCTACCGCGCGCTGCCCACCACGGCAGACGAACGCAAGCTGGCCGACGAGGCTCAGGGCCTGCGCGACGTTTTCCTGCGTGACGGCGCACAGGTGCTGATGCAAGCCGTGCAGGCGCACGATGAAGCGCGCATCAACAAGACGGTCATGGACGTCATGCCCGCGCTGTACCGCCCCCTTGGCGACAAGGTCACTGCGCTCAACCGCCTGCAGATGGACGCGGCCAAAGCCGGCTACGAAGCCAGCCAGGCCGAACATCGCAATCTGAGCGCCCTCACCACCGGCCTGCTGCTGGGCGGCATTCTGGTGGGCGGGCTGCTGACGTGGGCGCTGCGCCGTTCGATCACGCTGCCGCTGATGCGCGCCATTGAACAGGCCGAGCACATCACGCAGGGCGACCTCACGCACACCATTCAGGTGGACCGCGCCGATGAAACCGGCCGCCTGCTGCACGCACTGCAACGCATGCAGGAAAGCCTGCAGAAGATGGTGGGGCAGGTGCGCTCGGGTTCCGACTCGATTGCCAGTGCCACGCAGCAGATTGCTGCCGGCAATGCCGATCTGTCGCAGCGCACCGAGCAGCAGGCTTCGGCGCTGGAAGAAACCGCGTCGAGCATGGAAGAGCTGACGAGCATCGTGCGCCAGAACGCCGACAACGCGCGCCAGGCGAGCACGCTGGCGGGCAACGCCTCGGATATCGCCGTCAAGGGTGGCGAAGTGGTTGGCCGGGTGGTGGACACCATGGCCGGCATCAACGACAGCAGCAAGAAGATCGCCGACATCATCGGCGTGATCGAAGGCATTGCCTTCCAGACGAACATCCTGGCGCTGAATGCGGCGGTGGAAGCCGCGCGCGCAGGCGAGCAGGGCCGCGGCTTTGCCGTGGTGGCGGGCGAGGTGCGCAGCCTGGCGCAGCGCTCGGCCTCGGCAGCCAAGGAAATCAAAGAGCTGATCAGCGATTCGGTTGGCCGCGTTGAAAACGGCACCACGCTGGTGGCCGAAGCGGGCAGCGTTATCGATGAAGTGGTGGTGGCCGTGAAACGCGTGACCGACATCATGGGCGAGATCAGCTCCGCATCGGACGAACAAAGCGCGGGCATCGAGCAGATCAACCAGGCCGTCACGCAGATGGACGAAGGCACGCAGCAGAACGCTGCGCTGGTGGAGCAAGCCGCTGCCGCCGCCATGTCCCTGCAGGAACAGGCGAGCGGGCTGCGCCAAGCTGTGGCGGTGTTCCGGACGCTGGCCGGCACACAGGCAAACGCAATGTCGACGGTGCCGGTGGCCGCGAGCGCGGCTGCCAAGCCGGCGCGCAAAGCCAAGGCCGTGCCGCGCCGTGCAGCCCAGCCGAAGGCTGCAGCACGAACCACCGCTGAACCCACCGCGAAGACCGCCGCTGCAACTGCAGCCCCGGCCTCCGCCAAAGAACAACAACGCGAGCGCACCGCCGCCGCTGCCGTGAGCAAAGCGGCTGCGTCAGCGCCCAAGTTGCCCGTACCCAAGCTCGTTGCCGCAGGCGGCGACGATAGCGACTGGGAGACCTTTTGACCATGTATGCACGGGATCTTCGCTGCTCGCGAAAGCTCTCTCGTGTGTGTTTGTGGTGTGCAGCCTGCCCTCCGGGGCAGGTTTTTTTTTGCCTGGGCTAGTGCCTGCTGAAGCCGGGGTGACCCCCCACTGAAGTGGCATGACCCCACGGCGGTTCTAAAGAGCCGTCCCCCATAGGCCGATAGCGGTTAGGGGGCATATAAAAACAGGAAGAGGTAGACAACATGGGTTGGATCAAGCGTTTGCCGGTGTCCACGGTACTCACCGGTGGTTTCCTGATCGTGGCTGCCATGGGCGCGGCCATCGGCGGGTTGGGCATCTACACGATCACGCAGTTGACCCGCGCCAGCGAAGAGCTGGCGCAAAAGCAGATGCGCGCCATCACGCAGATGGGCGGTGCGGCCAATAGCCTTGCACACGCCACTCGCGCGCAGATCGGGCTGCTGAGCGCTGTCACGCTCGCCGATCGCAAGGGTCTCAGCAAAGAAATCACGGCCAACGTGCAACGCCTGAAAGAGAGCGTGGAAAACGTGCGCCCGCTGTTCGCGTCGGACGAGGGCAAAAAGATGATCCGCGAGGTGGATGCCATCTACCCCGTCTGGAGCAAGCGGATGAGCGACTTCCTGACATTGATGGAAGCGCAGGGCCTGGACCCGACCCAGTTCGACAGCCGCGTAGACGCGGAAAACTTTGGGCTGCAGGACGATACGGCTGCCTTTGAGAAAACCCTCGACAAGATGGTCAAGCGCGTGGAAGAGGTCGCCGCCGCTTCGACCGTCAAGGCGCGTGAAAACGCGGAGCGCTCGCGCCTGGTGATGATCGTGATGGCCTGCGCGGGTGCGCTGCTCGGCATCATGCTCGGTCTGGTCATTGCACGCCGGCTGTCGCGCCAGTTGGGCGGCGAGCCATCGTACGCGGCCGATATTGCCCGCCGCATTGCCGCCGGCGACCTGGCCGTGCACGTGCAGACCCGCCCCGGCGACCGTGACAGCATGCTCTTCGCCATGGCGCAGATGCAGCAGCAACTGACCGGCACGATCACGAATATCAAGAGTTCGGCTGACTCTATCGCCAGCGCTACCAAGCAGATAGCCGCCGGCAATGCCGACCTGTCTCAGCGCACGGAAGAGCAGGCTTCGTCGCTGGAGGAAACTGCCTCCAGCATGGAAGAACTCACCAGCATCGTGAAGCAGAACGCCGACAACGCGCGCCAGGCCAGCCAACTGGCGGGCAGCGCGTCGGACATCGCCGTCAAGGGCGGTGAAGTGGTGGGCCGCGTGGTCGAAACCATGGCGGGCATCAACGCCAGCAGCAAGAAGATCGCCGACATCATCGGCGTGATCGAGGGCATTGCCTTCCAGACCAATATCCTCGCCCTGAATGCAGCGGTGGAAGCCGCGCGCGCGGGCGAGCAGGGCCGCGGCTTTGCCGTGGTGGCGGGCGAGGTGCGCAGCCTTGCGCAACGCTCGGCCACGGCGGCCAAGGAGATCAAGGAGCTGATCGGCGATTCGGTGGGCCGTGTGCGCAACGGGTCGGCCCTGGTGGCCGAAGCCGGCACGGTGATCGAAGAAGTGGTGGTGGCCGTGCGCCGCGTGACCGACATCATGGGCGAGATTTCCGCCGCGTCGGACGAGCAAAGCTCCGGTATCGAACAGGTCAACCAGGCCGTGAACCAGATGGACGAGGTCACGCAGCAGAACGCCGCGCTGGTGGAGCAAGCCGCCGCTGCCGCTTTGTCGCTGGAAGAACAGGCGCAACTGCTGCGCAATGCCGTGGCGACGTTCCGCACCGATGCCTCGGCCGAACTGGCCGTAGTGGCGCAGGCTGCCGTTCCGGCGCCGGCCGTCCGCAGCGAGGTCCGCCCGGAAAAGACCGAAGTGGTGCCTTCCGTAGCGCGCGCCTTGGCTTCGCGCAAGGCGACCAAGCCGGTAGCGATGCCGGAGGCTGCAACGGAACAGGCTCCCGCCGCGCAAGCAGAAAAAGCGCCCCAGGGAGCACATGCGCCGGTTGCACCGGTGGCTGCGGCTGCGGTTTCGGCCGCCGTTTCCGAGGCCGTCGTCGCCCCGACCCTCAAGCTGGCCTCGGGTTCTGCCGATGAAGATGACTGGAGCACCTTCTGACGCCAGCCTCGCCAACAGCAAATTTGGCGCGGCCCGCGGTAACGGTGCCCGCCAACGACTGAAAGCGGGCATCAAGACTCGCCAAACACGGGGTTAGTTATCCATGGCAGCACAAAATTTGGCGCCCGTTTCGCCGACGCTCGCGTCGCGCGAGTTTTCATTCACCGCCGAAGATTTCGGCCGCATCCGCGACTTGATCTACCGCCGCGTCGGTATTTCGCTGTCCGATCGCAAGAGTGAAATGGTCTACAGCCGCCTGGCCCGCCGCCTGCGCGTGGTCAACCTCGGCTCGTTCCGCGATTATCTGGATGCGCTGGAAAAAGGCCACCTGCCTGACGAGTGGGAAGCCTTTACCAACGCACTGACCACCAACCTGACCGCGTTCTTCCGCGAGCAGCATCACTTCCCGATCCTGCACGAGCACGCCAAGGCCAAGCGCACGCCGTTCACCGTGTGGTGCTCGGCGTCGTCGACGGGCGAAGAGCCGTACTCGATCGCCATCACGCTGGCTGAAGCCTTCGGCTCGATGTCGCCCAGCCAGGTGAGCGTAGTTGCCTCGGATGTGGACACCAACGCGCTGGCGCGTGCCCGTGCCGGCATCTATCCGATGGAGCGTGTCGCGGCCCTGTCGCCCGAGCGCCTGAAGAAGTATTTCCTGCGCGGCACCGGCAAGCAGGAGGGCTATGCCCGCGTGCGGCCCGAGCTGCAGGCCATGATCGATTTCCGCCAGATCAACCTGCTCGACCGAGATTGGCCGCTGCAGCAGAAGTTCGACGTGATCTTCTGCCGCAACGTGATGATCTATTTCGACAAGCCCACGCAGGCCAAGATTCTTGAGCATTTCATCGACGTGATGAAACCCGATGGCCTGCTGTTTGCCGGCCATTCGGAGAGCTTCCTGCAGGTCACCAAGGCGTGGTCGCTGCGCGGCAAGACCGTGTACGAAATCGCGCCCGAACTGCGGGCCAAGATGGGGGCACGATGATCGAATTCGGCAAACGCGCGACGCCGCAGTCGGCCACGGACGCCGTGCGCAGCGATAGCGGCATGAACAGCGGCATGAGCGCTGGCGCCATGGCCACGCTCGCGCAATCGGCGGCCAGCACCCACGCTTATTACGACACCACCTTTGGCCGTCGCGCCATGAAAGTGCTGCCCGGCGAGTATTCCGTCACCACCGAAGACCTGATGCTGGTCACGGTGCTCGGCTCGTGCGTGTCCGCCTGCGTGCGCGACAAGACCCTCGGCATTGGCGGCATGAACCACTTCATGCTGCCCTCGCGCAACGAGGGGGAATCGATCCTGTCGCCCTCCATGCGCTATGGCACGCACGCCATGGAAGTCCTGCTCAACCAGCTCTACAAGGCGGGCGCCAAGCGTGAGCGCCTGGAGATCAAGGTATTTGGCGGCGCCGCCGTGCTGGCTGGCATGAGCACGCTTGATGTGGGTGAGCGCAACGGCAAGTTCGTGCTCGAATTCCTGCGCAACGAAGGCCTGACGGTGGCCGCCAAAGATCTCTTTGACGTGCACCCGCGCAAGGTGTATTTCGTACCGTCCACCGGTCAGATCATGGTGCGCAAGCTGCGCTCGCAAAACTCGGTGGCCGAGCTGGACAGCGAGGCGCAATACGCCAGCAAGCTGTCGAAGTCCATCACGACGAAGCCAGCCTCGCGCCTGCAACTGTTTACCTAGGAGACCGCTGAAAAACGATTCTGACGACCCAGCACCGCCTTGCCGTACGACTTGTACTGTCTGCGTCGGCGCTGACCCATCAGAACCGCTTCGCTTCGTTTTACAACGGTCTCAACATTCAGAAGACTTGCTTCCCGAACATGAACGACAAACGCAAGATTCAGGTGCTGTGCATCGACGATTCCGCACTGATCCGCAGCATCCTGAAGGAGATCATCAACAGCCAGCCGGACATGGAAGTGGTGGGTGTGGCGCCCGATCCGATCATCGCGCGCGACCTCATCAAGCAGACCAATCCGGACGTGCTCACGCTGGACGTCGAAATGCCGAAGATGGACGGCCTCGACTTCCTGGAAAAACTCATGCGCCTGCGCCCGACGCCGGTGGTCATGATCTCTTCGCTGACGGAGCGCGGCTCTGAAGCCACGCTGCGCGCGCTGGAGCTGGGCGCGGTGGATTTTGTCGCCAAGCCCAAGCTGGGCATGCGCGACGGCATGAACGAATACGCCGACCAGATTGCCGACAAGATCCGCACGGCGGCCCGGGCAAAGCTGCGTCCGCGCGCTGCTGCACCGGTTGCGGTGGCCGCGACCCCCGGGTCAGCAACCGCATCGGCGCCCGGCGCACCCGTTCGCGCGGAGCACGCACCGGCAACCTCTGCACCTGCGCGTACCCATTTCTCGTCGACGGAAAAGCTCATCATCGTGGGCGCTTCCACCGGCGGCACCGAGGCCATCAAGGATTTCCTGCTGGAAATGCCGCCCGATTGCCCCGGCATCCTGATCGTGCAGCACATGCCGGCGGGTTTCACCACGTCGTTCGCCAAGCGGCTGGACGGCCTGTGCCGCATCCGCGTGAAAGAAGCCGTGCACGGCGAGCGTGTGCTGCCCGGCCACGCCTACATTGCCCCGGGCGACATGCACCTGTCGCTCGGCCGCAGCGGCGCCAATTACGTCACCGAGCTGGATCAGGGGCCGCCGGTCAACCGCCATCGCCCTGCGGTGGATGTGCTGTTCCGCTCCGCCGCGCGCAACGCAGGGGCCAACGCCCTGGGCGTCATCCTCACCGGCATGGGCAAGGACGGGGCGGTCGGCATGCTGGAGATGCGCAACGCGGGTGCCTATAACGTTGCCCAGGACGAGGCGTCCTGTGTGGTCTACGGCATGCCCAAAGAGGCCGTGGCCCATGGCGGTGTTCACGAAGTCCTGCCGCTGTCGCAGATCGGCCCGCATGTGCTGGCCAAGCTGTCGGCCCATGGCCGTGTGACCCGGGTGTAACGCTGCACTTTGCGGGTACATTGGTTGCGGGGCGCAGCAGTCAGGCGCCCCAAACTATTCCAGCGCTCAAGAATCGGCCCCAGGCGCCGATAAGATTGCCAAGGAAGCCCGAAACCCCCCAATTCAGTAAGTTTGCGGAGATTGTGTCCATGGACAAGAGCCAGTACCGATTCCTCGTCGTCGACGATTTCCCGACGATGCGCCGGATCGTGCGTAACCTGCTCAAGGAACTCGGTTATGCCAACGTCGACGAGGCCGAAGACGGCGCCGCCGGCCTGGCCAAGGTCAAGGAAGGCCGGTTCGATTTCGTGATCTCGGACTGGAACATGCCCAACATGGATGGTCTGCAGATGCTGCAGAGCATCCGTGGCGACGCCAACCCTGTCATCAGCAAGATGCCGGTGCTGATGGTGACGGCCGAAGCCAAGAAGGAAAACATCATCGCCGCTGCCCAGGCAGGTGCCAACGGCTACGTGGTCAAGCCCTTTACGGCTGCCACGCTGGACGAAAAGCTGGGCAAGATTTTCGAGAAGCTCGAAAAGGGGGCGTGATGAGCGAGATGCATGATGGCGCCCAGGCGCCTGCCGTAGAAGGCGTGGACCACGGTGATATGCCGGAAATGCTCCAACGCATCGGCCACCTCACGCGCATGCTGCGTGAGAGCATGCGTGAGCTGGGTCTGGACAAGGGCGTGGAGAAGGCCGCTTCGGCTATTCCCGACGCGCGCGACCGCCTGAACTACATCGCCAACATGACCGAGCAGGCGGCCACCCGCGTGCTCAACGCCATTGACGCGGCGCGCCCCGTGCAAGATGCGCTGGAGTCCGACGCCGAGGCGCTGGTCAACCGCTGGCAGTCGTGGATGGATCGCCAACTGGGCGACGACGAGATCCGCGAGCTGGTCGGGCAGACCAACGGCTTCCTGCGCAGCGTTCCGGAAAAGACGCGCGACACGAACCAGCAGCTCATGGAGATCCTGATGGCGCAGGACTTCCAGGACTTGACCGGCCAGGTGATCAAGAAGGTGCTGGACGTCGTTCAGCTCATCGAAAGCCAGCTCGTGGGCATCCTGCTCGACAACGCGCCGGAACACCTGCGCGTGGAAGCCGCGCAAGTTGCGACGACGCTGCTCAACGGCCCGCAGATCAATCCGGACCATCCGGACGTGGTCGCGAACCAGGAACAGGTCGACGACCTGCTGGAAAGCCTCGGGTTCTGACCCTGCATTGCCA
Organism: Ralstonia pickettii; assembly: GCF_000607165.1. Lineage (GTDB taxonomy): Bacteria > Pseudomonadota > Gammaproteobacteria > Burkholderiales > Burkholderiaceae > Ralstonia > Ralstonia holmesii. The sequence goes on from NZ_JFZG01000024.1 coordinate 594,926, forward strand.
GCCCCTCGCAGGATGCGGGGGGCGGCGTCTCTCCGTGCGGTCAGCCACAGGTTGACAACTGCGACGGAGCGAATCGCCTCATTGGTTCTTCAGCGGCGCGCGCGCCAGCATGGCGTCGATCTGCGCGTCCTTCTCTTCCCAAAGCTGTGCAGGCCAGCGATGAAATTCGCTGCGGAATGCCGCATCGGCGGTGTAGTCGCCCACGCAGAGCCTGCCGGGATCGGCAGTCCCGCACGTGCACCATCACCCGCCCGGCCCGAGCGTGTCGTGCAGACGTAGGAACGAAGCCTTGGCCTGCATCAGAGAACACGATGCATCGAAGCCTCTGCAGCAAACACGCTGTCTTGCCCGACGGCTCGCGATACGCCGATGATGACGACGTGCGCGGCGCCGTGACCGTCTGTGGCGATGGCATGCCCAGACCGGATCCCGTGCGCGTCAGGAAGGTGCCAGGTGCAGCAATATCCCGCCTGTATTTCCATGACCGCCGTAGGGGAGTTGACACGTTACAACGCCCCACAAAGCCTTGCGCTGATTGGCGTCAAGGCCTGAGTCGGTATTCATTCTTATCATGGTCATGGCCTATTTGGGCCACTGTTCTCACTCCTTTTGATTCGAGGTATCGACGTGCTCATTCGACCTATAACCATTGCTGCCCTGGTGGGGTTCACCTTGCTGACGGCATGCAGCAAGAATGAGGAGGCTGCTTCCGCTGCCTCCGCCACTGCGGCTCCCGCAACTGTGGCTGCAGCGCCCGCTGCGCCGCAGGCAACCCAGGCCAGCGCCGGCGATGTCGAGAAAGGGGAGAAGGTCTACAAGTCCACTTGCGCCATGTGTCACAGCACCGGTGCCGGTGGCGCGCCGATGTTCAAATCGAAGGACGATTGGGCCCCTCGCATCGCGCAGGGCAAGGACACCCTCTACGACCATGCGCTGCACGGCTTCTCGGGCAGCAAGGGTACGATGCCCGCAAAAGGCGGCAACGCATCGCTCGGCGATGAAGACGTGAAGGCTGGGGTGGATTACATGACGTCGAAGGCAACGTAAGGACTTGCGATCGGGCAGGCATGGCGGCGCTCCTGGTGAGCGCCGTTTGTTTATGCCTGTAACAGCGGGTCGACCAGCACGGCATCAATCACGGCGCGTACGTTGGCCCAGGGTTCCGCGTTCGGGTTGGTCAAGGGATCTTCGCGCAGCACGTCCGAAGCATCGTGCAGATGGTTAGGGAAGGTGGTGAGCGTGCGATGCAGCGGTGCGGTGTCGATGCGTAATTGCGCATCGCCCCACCGCCACGCGATCGCATATTCCGACCGAGCGGGGTAACGCAGTTCGAGCAGAACGCCGTTGTCGAGCGAGACCATCAAGGCGTCCTGGCACAGCGTAGGAGGTTCCGCCAACACCGCACCGTAGTGCGCCTCCAGTGCCTCTTTGAGATCGAGGTGCTGCATGATCAGCCTCCCATGCGCGCCAGCAGCGCCTTCAGTTCAGCGGTGACGTCTTGCTTGGCGGTTGCAAGCGCGAGTGAGCCGAGGTAGTGCTCATAGGCCGGATGCTCCGGCAAGTCCGCCGCCGCGATGCGCGCCAGCAGATCCCCCTCATCGTTCACCCCATAGGGTTCGAGCAGCTTGCGCCGGCTTTCCCGCAACTCGTAGGACAGGCGACTGAGCTGCTCCATCTGAACGGCATCATCGGGCGGTAGATTGGCAAAGTAATCGATCATTTCGTTTTCTCTGGGGCGGTTACATCTGGGGATCTTTCAATACGCCACCGTCGAGCTGTGCCATCTGGGGCGTGATGTCATTGAACTTGTAAACCTTGCCGCCTTGATGTGTGGCGAAGGCGTCGGCATCGGCCTGCGTGGCAAAGGACGCAAACGTGGCGCCCATCGATCCGCGCGCCTTCGATCCCACGACGTAGAACGCGGTGCGGGCGTCGATCCAGTGGCCCCGCGGGGTGTTCCAGTCTGTCTTGGCCATGTCTTGCACGTACATGGCGAGCATGTGCCGCTGTTGTTCGGGGCGCAGCACGATCGCGAATAGCTCGATGGTGTCGCAGAAGACGTCGGGGGTGCCTTTGTCATACAGAATCTGCGCTTTCGGGCCGGGGAAGTCGGCTACCGTCATGCCATCGAGGCTGCAAGGCGTATCGCGCGTGAGTTCGATCGGACCGGGCGTAGAGGCGGCGCCTTGGCAACCGGCCAGGACGATTGCGGTAGCGAACAGGGCCGTGCGCGCGCTGCGGCGCAGGGCGGATAGCGGAGGTTGCAGTGTGCGTTTCATTTGCGGAATTTCCATGCGGCCACAGCGAGCGGAGCGACGATCCAGGCAGCCATCAGAGCGCCGAGCACGAGCGGGTCGGCCATATGCTCGGGGAATACGGTCGCCAGACCGTAGAGCGTGCGGACTTCGTCAAAGCTGAAGATATTGAGGATGCGGAAGATGTCTGCCGGGTTGAGCAGCATCAGGTAGGGCAGGGCGTCCGATCCCAGCTTTCCGCCCGTGGCGATCAGTGCCCCGAGAAGCAGCAGATCGAATACCAGCACGAAGAAGAACCACAGCGCGATGGCGACACCGCTTGCGCGCGTGCGGTCGGCGGCGATGACGGACACCAACAGGGCCAGGCTCAGGAAGGCCATGCCAAGCAGCACCGAACTGAGCATGAAGCCGGCGTAGTGATACATGGCCGCGAGCGGCAGCTTGACGGCCAACAGTATCCCGACCACCCCGAAGCCGACGACCGTGGAGCACGCAAGCGCGGCCGCCAAGCCGAGGTATTTGCCGAGCAGCAGCTCGACTCGGGTGATCGGCATGGAAAGCAGCAGGTCCAGCGAGCCGCGTTCACGCTCGCCCACGATCGCATCAAAGCCGAGAATCAACGCAATCAGCGGTACGAGATAGATCACGAGGCTCACCAGGCTGGCAATCGTGACCTCCATGCCGCGCAGCCCGACTTCGCCCTGCTGTGCCGCGCCGAAGTAGGCGATCACCAGCGCAAACGCTGTCAATACAGTGGTCACCGCCAGCACCCACCGGTTGCGGATGCGGTCGTGGAATTCCTTGGCGATGACGATGCCGATCTGCCGGGGTTCGAGTGTCAATTGCATGTCTGGCCTCAAGCAGGTTGGCCAAGGAGCACGTCTTCGAGCGAAGGTTCGCGCAGTTGCAGGTCGGCAAGTGTTGCACCGAGCGTGGATAGCGATTGCAGCAATGGCATCTTCGCCGGCCGCGGGCACAGCACCGTGGCGCGCGATCCATCCATGTGCAGTTCGCATCCTGGCGCGGCCGCGAGCGCGCGCCGCAGTGCGGGCTCGGCATGCTCTGGGCCGCCCGTCAGCCGTAGGTCGAACCAAAGCGGCAAGGCCATCGATTCGCGTAACGATTGCACCGTCCCCTGTGCATGCACGCGTCCGTTCTTCATGATCGCTAGGCGACCCACGCGCTCCTGGATTTCCGAGAGGATGTGCGAGGTCAGCACAATGGTCACGCCCTGCGCCTGCAGTTCGCCCAGGGTGCGATAGAAGTCGCGAATCCCCTGCGGGTCCAGGCCGTTTGTGGGCTCGTCGAGAAACAGGAGTGTGGGCTGGCCGAGCAGGGCCTGGGCAAAACCGAGGCGCTGGCGCATGCCCTTGGAGTATCCGCGCACGCGGCGGTTTGAGGCATGGGACAACCCCACGCGTTCCAGCACGCGCGCGCAATCCGTTCGCGGCGCGCGCTTGAGCGCAGCGAAGAATTCCAGTGTTTCCTGGCCAGTCAGGTTGTCATAGAACACCACGTTTTCCGGCAGATAGCCAAGGTTGCGCCGCACCGACCGGAAGGCCGCGCTGCTCATGGGCTGGCCTCCAATGCGCACTTCACCTGCGGTGGGCGCCTCCAGGCCAAGGAGCATCTTGAACAGCGTGCTCTTGCCCGCGCCGTTGTGGCCGATCAGGCCGAATAGCTCGCCGGGATGCACCGTCAGGCTCACGTCCGCCACGGCTTCGATCTCGCCGTAGCGCTTCACCAGTTGCCGCGCTTCAATCATGCTTGTTCACCCACGCGCGCCAATCATTGCCCCGTGGACGCATGCGGGGGCTGGCATCGACCACACTGGGTGAGCGCAGCAGCGGGAATTGCTCCGAGATCAGCCTCAACGTCTGTACCGCGGGGCTATTGAGCAGCAGCTTGGCGCTCGGAAAGCGCCACAACAGCCGGTCCATCAGATCGCTCGCGCGATAGGGCACGTCGCCACGGCCGTCGCCGTTTCGGTCCCACCCGGCATAGTTGCTCCAATAGTTGCCGCTACGCCCGCCCCAGGGCTCGTCGTGTGCGGCAACGTAGCGCACCTGTTCCTGGTTATCGATGAAATCGTTACCGTCCACCTTGTTGTGAATGGACCCGGCCCATACGTGCATGCCGACCGTGTTGCCGATGACGAGGTTGTTGCTCAGCACGTTGTATTCGGCGTCGTAGACGAAGAAACCGCGCAGGTTTCCGGACACGACGTTGTCTTCAATGACCGAATCCTGGATGGTGCGCAGCATGATGCCGTGGTCCGAGTTGCCCCAGGCGCGGTTGCCACGCACGATCTGGCGGCGCGTCATCATGAGTGCCAGTCCGCCGCGGTTGTGGTAGGACTCGTTGCCCTCCCACACGTTGTCGTTGGAGTTCATGTAGTGCGTGCCATAGCGCACGTTGTGGATGCGATTGGCACGAAACAGCGCGTGGTGCGACACATCGACATAGATGCCGTCACGCGAAAAGCTGATCTCATTGCCTTCGAGCTGCGCACCCGTCGTGTTGTAGAGCTGGATGCCGTTGCCGCGCTGGGCGGAAGGGTAATCGCGCTTGCCGGCAATCACGTTGCCCACGATGCGTACATCCTTCACGCCTTCAATCCACAGGCCGAACAGGTTGTAAGTGAGCTCGCAGTGTCTGACCGTGACGCGATCCGCGCCGGGCTGGATGTAGATGCCGGCGTTCTGCGCACCGAGGTCGTCGCCGCTGTCGCTGACAATCAGGCCATCGATCGTGACGTCCGGCGACGTGACGCGGATCACATCTCCGACAAGGCCGCCGCTGATGGTGGGGCGGTCGATGCCCACAAGGGTCAGGGGTTTGTCGATCCGGACCGGGCCTTGATACCGACCGCGCTCGATGATGAGGGTGTCCCCTGCATGCGCGAGCGTGACCGCCTGCGAAATCGAACTGCCGGCATGCACGCGAATCTCTGCACCGCAGGCCGCAGTGCAGACCAGCAGTGCCGAGATCGCGCAGAGGAGCCGGTTCAGTACAGCCATTTCAGTTGGGGCAAGGATTGCAGCGCCGGAAGCACGCCCACGCCCTTCATGGCAAGGAAGAGTCCTGCGCCAATCAGCAGGTTCTTCATGCCGACATAGGCAGCCATGTCGGCCCAGGAGGCTGTACGCAGCTTGTAACCCCACCAGGCGCCTTCCTTCACATAGGGCTTGCACGCCATGCGCATGACCCATTCGTAGGCGGACCACGCCAACCACCAGCCGAGCACGATGCCGGCGCCAAGCCTGCCGCCCGCACCGAGCAGCCACGCCCAGGTGACCAGCACGGCCAGGCCAATGCCGGCGGCACGGAAGAACAACGGGTGGTGAAGGAACTGCTGGTTCCAGGGGAAGAGGTGGTCAGTCAGCTCGCGACGCAACCGGGCGACGATGCCCACCGGCGGCAGCGGCAGCGAAGCGGGCGCCGGTGCAGCGGGTTTGTGCGGCGCGCTTGGCACGGGCTGGATCGGGATGTAGTAGCCGTCGGCGCCGATCGGTGTCAGTTTCAAGCCGGCGCTCGTGCGGTGCTTGCGCTCCTTGACCAGCGGAGGGCACGCATGATCGTCGTAATACATGACCATGCAATCCAGGCACAACAGGCATTCGCGCTGATCGATCTTGCCATCGCGTCCGATCGCCTGCGATCCGCAGCCCGCCTCGCAGGCGCGGCATGGGCCGCATTCCTGCTTGCGTTTCAGACCCCACCACCGGAACGTGGACGGGATTGCGAGCGAGGCACCCAGCGGGCACAGGTATTTGCAGAATGGCCGCTCGATGAACAGGGCGGCGACAGCCAGCACGCTCCAGAACGTGACGAAGGGCCACGTCCGGTTCCAGACGCCGACCAGGAACGTGGTCTTGAAAGGCTCGATCTCCGCCAGCTTCTCGGCGGTGCCCATCGAGTAGAACGACATCCCGAGCAGACCGGCAAACACACCGTACTTGATCCACTTGAGCTTGTCGTGCAGCGCCTTGGGCAACTGGAACTGGAAGCGCGCAAGGCCAAGTTTGCCCCCCACCTTGTAGAGGATCTCACTCATCGAGCCGTAGGGACACAGCCAACCGCAGAACATGCCGCGGCCCCAGAAGAACACGCTGATGATGATGAACCACCAGAACAGGAAGATGAAGGGATCGGACAGGAACAGATCCCACCGCCACTTGAAGAGAATGGCGTGGAACCATGTCAGCACCTGCGTGATGGACGGCTGCGCCATGAGATGGAATCCAGCGAAGCCGATGCTCGTGGTCCACAGTGCGTACTTGGGCCAGGAGACCCAGCGTTTGTCCTTGCGCCTGGAGCGGCGCACCAGCGTGTCTCGCGACGCATACACCACGCCTGCGCTGATCAACAGGAGGACGAACAGACCGATCTCGACGGCACGCGCCTTCCAGATCTGCAGCCAGGGCGGTGCGGGGCGGTCGTACTGCGGCCACCCGCCCACAAGCTCATCCGCCGGAAGCCAGTATTCCTGTTCGAAGCTCGTGAACGTCTTTGCGCCGGTTTCTGCATCCAACTTGTTGGCCAGGAACACCAGCTTCCACGGATACGCCGACGAAAATCCCGGGCTGCGGATGATGAAGATGCCGGATTCGCGATAATCCGGCGCACCGGTTGCGCGGATGCCGTAGAGGTTCTGGTAATCGAGGTCCCGGAAGGTGAAGGTGTCGGTATCCTGGGCGACCTGGATGCGGTCGAAGATGCCCCCGCGCACGAAGCCCGAGCCTTTGAAACTCTCGGTGCCGTTCGACGCGATGAAGATCGCGTGTTCGCCGGGTTTCAGGCTCGACATGAGCGATGCGTAATTCGCATCGCCCAGAATGCTGCGTCCTACGGCCGGCGCACTGACGTCACCGAACACCATATCCACGTAAGGCTGGCCGCTGGCTTGGAGTCCAACGACTTCAGGGTGCACGGTCAGCCGCTGCACGGCGCCTTGGTCGAGCAGTGCCTTCCAGCTCAGCGGCTGATTGACCGGCGTGAATTTCGCCTGGGCGCGGCGCTTGGGCGTGATGATTCCGGCCTGCTCGGCCACGGCCTTGCCACTGCGCAGGATGACCTGATTCTCGGACATCACCGTCACGGTCGCACCGCTGATCGCGTCGAGTTCGACGGCGCCCTCGCTCACCGCGTGGGATTTGCCGATCTCGATGCTCCCGCCGACGAACTTGCCGACGTATTGCGAGGTGAAGTGCGTCAGTTGGGTTTCTGGAATGCCCAGCAGAAGGATCGGCTCGGAATGTCGCAGGACCTTGACGCCCGTGATCACGCCGTGCGCATCCATGCCCATCAGGGTAATGATGGGTTTGCCTGAATAGCCGGGCATGTCCACGATGTCGGTAGACAGGAACGCGTAGCCGACCAGCTGGCGCTTGCCGGCAACGTCGCGATAGCCCTCCACGTAAGGAGGGTGCCCCTTGCGCGGGGAGAAGCTGCTGGCGCCAGGCAGCACGTCCGTGCAGGGCACCATTGCGCAGAGGTTCGGGTCGGTCGATAAACCGGCGGGCAGCGGCGCCTCATAAGCCATGCCGCTGATGCCCGCCAGTGCGGACGTGTCCATCGCACAAGTGGCGGCAATCACCGCCAATCGTGAGAACAGTTGTTTCATACGTCCGCCTTCTCCCTTATGCCTCAACAAGCATGCGCGAGCGCATTTCCAGGTGCAGCGCGTGGCAGAAGTTTGTGCAGTAGCACCAGTAGACACCGGGCTTGTCGGCCTTGAAGGTGACCGACTTGGTTTCCTGCGGGTTCACGATGAAGTTGATGTTGTACTTCGGGATGGCAAAGCCGTGGGTCAAATCCTCCACCTTGTCCAGGTTGGTGAGGATGATCGTCACTTCGTCGCCCTTCTTCACGGTGAACTCGCGCAAGCCAAAGGCAGGTGCCTGCGAGGTCAGGTAGACCGTCACCTGCTTGCCCTTGCGCTCGACGCGGCACTCCTTCGGGTCTTTCACCGCGTTCGGGAACTCATCGATGTTGTAGACCTGACGCGTCTTGATGATGTCGCGGCGGATGACGATCGAGTCGTGCGGCTCGGAATAGACCGCATGGTCTGCCACGAGCTTCATCTTGTCGCCCGAGATGTCGATGAGCTGAGCCGTTTCCGGGTGGAGCGGGCCCACCGGCAGGAACCGGTCTTTCGAGAACTTGTTGTCCGAGATGAAGAACTTGCCATCCGGCTCCTTGGTTTCGCCCATCGAGGTGAAACCGTGGCCCGGCTGGTAATTGACGTCGATGCGGTCGACCACCGGCACGGCGGTCTTGTCGCCCTTGAACGCCTTGATCGCTGCTTCGAGGTTCCATTTGACGATCTGGCTGTCGAGGAACAGCGTGGTATAGGCATTGCCGCGGTTGTCAAAACCGGTGTGCAGCGGGCCGAGCCCGATCTCGGGTTCGGCGACGACGCAGTCGCGCGGTTCCTTGACCTCGCCGTTGAACCACTTCAAGACCAGGTCGTGCTCGATCAGCGTCGCCGTCGGTGACAGCTTGCCGGAACAGGCGTAGTACTTGCCGTCCGGGCTGGCATTCACGCCGTGCGGGTTCTTGGGCACGGGCACATAGCATGTGAGCGCGGTCTTCGGGTCGGTGTTGGCGGCTTTGGTGCCGTCGACGACCGGGACTTTCGAGGTGCCGATGGTGAAGGACTTGCCGGCTTTGACGGCGGCTTCGATCCGGGCAATGTTGAAGAAGACGCACGCGTCGCGCTCGGCGGACATCATCTCTTCGTAATGCACGCCGCCTTCGGTGTTGTACTGGTTGGAAGCGGCGAGCTTGCCGTCATACGACGTTGCCACCAAGTCCATGTTGCCGTCGACCTTGACCTGCCAGCGGGGCTCGAGCGTTTCCGCGTCCACGCAGGTGAACAGGCAGAAATACTTCTTCGGGTCGTTCAGGTCGCGGCCGTCATTGGGCTGCGGAATATGGAACTCGTTGCCGCAGAACACGCGGGTGGTGTGGTTGATCTTGTCATCCACCGGGTCCCGCTTGTCCGGGAAGACGCCGTGGAAGCCCTGCACGTTCGGCAATTCGACGATCTTGTCGCATTCCATCGTGTCCATGCGCACACGGGCGAGCCGGCTGTGGATCTTGTCGTTGACGAAGATGTACTTCCCATCGTAGGTGCCGTCGGTATAGGACGGATGCACGTGGTGGGTATCGCCGGTCCAGTACTTGAGCGTGCCGTCCGGATTGGTGCCCATGATCTTCTTCGATTCGTTGGTGATGCCCCAGCCCACCAGACAATCGATGTTGAAGACGGGGATGCGCTTGAAGCAGCGTCCCGAAGGCAGACCGTAGATGCGAACTTCACCCGAGTGGCCGCCGCTGGAGAACGCGTAGTAGGTATCCAGCTGGCCGGGCGGAACTTCGTACTTGCTGTAGTCGACGCCGCCGGCTGCGCCCGCTTTGCCATCGGCCGGAGCCGCCGCCGCGGGTGCATCCTTGTCTGTGCCTTTGTTGCAGGCTGCCAGGCCGGCGGACAGGCCCACGCCGACCAGCCCCGCTGCCGTCCGGTTCAGAAAGCTGCGTCGTGTCGGGCTCACAGGAATCGGATTCTCAAAATCATTGTTGGATTGGCTCATCTCTTACGCTCCCTCAGAATTGGAAACCACATTAACAAACCGCAAGAATTTGCTATTGACAGCCATCAAAGGTCAGAGAAAACCCATCAATTCGAATTGAATTGCAATGAGCCTTATTTGATTGACCATTGGAAATTTGAATAACCTATTCTTTATAAGGCTATTCGGAATTGAATGAATGTGACGATGCCGTTGCGCTTTGTGCGGGTTGCGGTGCGGATCAGGTGGATGTGGCAGGGCGACCGCCCAGCGCAGCAAACGCGGTTGTCATCCGGTCTTGATGGCGGCCTTCGGCATCGCGCAGGACGAAATAGGCGGCCAGCCCGAGTTGCTCGGCAACCTCGACGCCGCGCTCGGGGCCCAACACAATCAGCGCCGTAGCGTATGCGTCGGCAATCGCACACTGCGACGCGGCCACGGTGACGGAGGTCAGGCCATTGGCGATTGGGCGGCCTGTACGTGGATCGATCTCGTGTGAGTAATGCTGCCCGTCATGCTCAAAGCAGATGCGGTAATCGCCTGACGTTGCCATTGCCATATCGCGCAATGCCACGACGAATCGGGCACGGCGCGGTAGCTTCCGCTGAGGCTCTTCAATACCGATTTGCCACGCACGCCCGTCATGGCGCCGGCCCTTGGCGCGCACCTCTCCACCCACTTCCACCATGTAATCGGCGATGCCCAGCGCGTCGAGCGCGATGGCCGCCTGGTCGACACCAAAACCCTTTGCGATGGCCGATAGATCGGTATACACGCGAGGGTCGGCCTTCGTGGCGGTACGCGTGCGCGGATCGATTTCCAGTGCGCCGGTGCCGACTGCGCTCTTGAGCATCGCCAGCTCGCGCGGCGTTACCACCCGCTGCGCCTTTTCCGGCCCGAAGCCCCACAGGTTGACGAAGCTCCCGGCTGTGACATCGAACGCGCCATCCGTTGCGAGGCTCACAGATCGCGCGATCTGCAATACGCTGATCGTGTCTGCGGACAACGTGAAGGGGTGCCCGCCCGCATGCCGGTTCAGTTGCGACAGTTCGGAGTCCGCCCGATACGTCGACATGCGTTGATCGACTGCCTGCACAGCCGCATCCACGGCTGCGCGTGCCGCATCGAGCAACGCCGTGTCATCAAGCGATGGAAGCGCGAGCCGGACGTGATAGGTCGTGCCCATCGTGTCGCCCTCGAAGGCATATCGGTACCGGGCCGGCGGCGTGCTCGCGGCCGGACTGGCCGTCCAGCGCAGCGTGTGCGCCAGTCCGGCGAGCCCGATACTCGGCAGGATTCCACGGTTGGGCAGAGTGCAACGGTTCAAGATTTCACCGCATGTGTCAGAAGCGGCCGATGGTAGCGGTACGCCTGCGGCACAGATTGATGCGTATCAATTGACAGAAATGCCGTGGCTAGAATTGATGCAAATCAAGCATTTCAGATGCTTTTTTTATCCACAACGCAATGTCGGGTATTTTTTTCGAATGTTTTTGCTAAGCAGGAATAGGCAATGCAATTGCCAGCAGAAAGGTCTAATTAAAATATCCAGCATCAATTCCTGCCATTGATCAATTCAGAGGATGAGCCGCGCCGATATGCTCGCCATGTTGGTCTTGGTTGGCGATGCGATTGCCGATGGATTCGTTCATGTCACGCCCGTGGTGTCGTCGTTCCATTTCTTGTGGCCGGGGAAGCAACGCCTGCTTGTCTCCCGTGGAGCTTTCACTTGTGATTTGCCACTGTCATCTTCTGCCCAGAACTGTCTTTATCTGTGGCATCAGCGCCGGTGGATGGAGCGGGTCATGACGACACGCCGTCGGCTGTCCGCATTGGCAGCATTGCTTGCGACACTCTGGTCTCTTTGGTGGTTTGTGGGACGTGCAGACCTTCGGGCCGAGCCGAAGTTGCCCGACGAGATCTGCTTTGTCGCGCCGGCCGTGCCGTACGATCCGCGATCCGGATTGCAGCCACATGCCCCTCGTCCGGTTCCGGCCAATGCGCGTTGCCCCGTCTGCGGGGCGTTTCCATCTCGCGTTCCCGAGTGGGCGGCGCAGCTCATTTTTGCCAACGGCGATGCGTACTTCTTTGATTCACCGCTGACCCTGTTCATCTACCTGCGAAACCTGCAGCGCTACGCACCTGGGCGACAGGCCGCGGAAGTTGCCGCCAGCTACGTGCATGCCACGGGAGACGGTGGATGGCTTCCGGCATTGCAGGCCGTTTATGTGTCGGGGTCGACCGCTCTGGGACCGATGCGGCGCGGCAACCTTCCCGCATTCCGGAATCTGGCGGATGCGCAACGGTTCATCGCGCGAAATGGTGGCGTGGTGGTGCATCCGGCGGATATCACGGCGGACCGGTTGCAGGATGTCGAGCCGCACCGCATGCCTCGCGCGGCAGACCCCATATAAGGGGGCGGTGTATTTGCGCAGCCAGGGGGCACGACCGCAAACCGGGCGGCTCGCTCATGCGAGCGGATCGGGTTCGGGAGGGGTCATCGCCACCGCGCGGCTCGCAGGCAATGTCGGACGACGTGCACATGCGTCAGGGGGCATTGCGGGACGGCTTTTTGCCGATAAGCGTGCTTTCAAGGCGTCTTCTTTGCGCTTCGATGGCCAGACCGGGGCGGGATAATGCGAGCGTCCATTCACCCCTCGCACGCCCGGCATGTCCGAAGAAAGCGATCTTGAGAAAACTGAAGCCGCCTCTCCGAGGCGCCTCGAGCAGGCGCGCGAGGAAGGCGACGTTCCCAGATCACGGGAACTGGCTTCGTTCGCCCTCACGGCGGTGTCCGCGGGCGGTTTGTGGGTGATGGGCGACTCGATTGTGCGGGCTGCGTCGTCTTTCCTGGCGCGCTGCCTGGAGTTCCACCGCTACAACTACACCAGCGGGCAGGACCAGTGGAACTACGTGACGGGCCAGTTCATGCCGCTGGCCATGGCGCTGGGCGGGCTGATGCTGATGCTGGTGATTGCCGCGCTGTCGCCGCTGGCGCTCACGCGTGGGGCCATCTCGTTCAAGCCGCTGGCACCTGATATCTCGCGCCTGTTCAAGCTGCAGGGGCTGACGCGCATGTTCTCGCTGGAGGGGCTGATCGAGCTGCCACGCTTGTTGATCAAGCTGTTTCTGATTGCCGGTGTGGGCTGGTTGCTGGTCCGGTACTACCGGGGTGACCTGATCGAACTCCCGCAGCAGGACCTGGGCGTGGCCATGCGCGACACCCTGCACGTGGCTGGCGTGGCCTTCCTCTGCATGGCGGCGGTGATGATGCTGGTGGCGGCCGTGGATGTGCCGCTGTCGTTGTGGCAATACGCGCGCAAACACCGCATGACCAAGGAAGAAGTGCGCAAGGAGCACCGCGAGTCCGAAGGCGATCCGCACGTCAAGGGCCGCATCCGCAACTTGCAGCGCCAGGCGGCCCAGCGCCGCATGATGGCCGATGTGCCCAAGGCCGACGTGATCGTCACTAACCCGACGCACTATGCCGTGGCGCTGCGCTATTCCGAAAAGGAAGGCGGCGCGCCGCGTGTGCTGGCCAAGGGCGCCGACATGGTGGCCGCCAAGATCCGCGAGCTGGGGACGGAGCACAAGATCCCGATCCTGGAAGCGCCCCCGCTGGCCCGTGCGCTGTACCGCCATACCGAGATCGGCCACCAGATTCCGGAGGCGCTCTACGCCGCCGTGGCCGAAGTGCTTGCCTATGTCTACCAGCTACGCCGCCTGCATCAGGTGGGCGGCCGTGTGCCGGTGCGCCCGACCGACCTGCCGGTGCCTGCCGATATGGACCCGGGGCCGCAACCCGGCCCGGACGACGAGCCCGAAGACGCCTAAAACGTCGCCCATCGAGCAAACACCCCACGCGCCGAGTTCCGAACTCGAATCGCCAGACAAAAAGCGCCGAGCACGACGCTTTTTGCCCGGCGAGTAGCAGTTTGATGCCGACGCATGGGCCGTCCGGCGACGTAATTCCGGCCAGACGGCGCCACCGCCCGCTTCCGTACCCCCCGGTGGGAGGGTATTTCGAAGAAAAGCCGCCTTTTGGGCGGCTTTCTCACGTCTTCGATTTGGCGGTTCCCCCGGCAAGATGGCATCCATCGAAAAGCCCCCCGCTGCACGCCCGCCAATGAACGCCGCACTGCTCCGAGTCACCGACATCCTGCGCAAGGGCGACTACCGCTCCGCCGCGGGCCCGGTGCTCATCATCCTGATCCTGGCGATGATGGTGCTGCCATTGCCGCCGTTCATCCTCGATCTACTGTTCACGTTCAACATCGCGCTGTCGATCATCGTGCTGCTGATCAGCATGCACACGCTCAAGCCGCTGGATTTCTCGTCGTTCCCGAGCATCCTGCTGATTACCACGCTGATGCGGCTGTCGTTGAACGTGGCCTCCACGCGCGTGGTGCTGATGGAAGGCCACACCGGCCCGGACGCCGCCGGCAAGGTGATCGAAGCTTTCGGCCACTTCCTGGTGGGCGGCAACTACACCGTCGGCATCGTGCTGTTCGTCATCCTGGTGATCATCAACTTCATGGTGATCAGCAAGGGCGCGGGCCGCATTGCCGAGGTCAGCGCGCGCTTCACCCTGGATGCGATGCCCGGCAAGCAGATGGCGATCGACGCCGACCTGAACGCCGGCCTCATCCGTGAAGACGAAGCCCGCAGGCGCCGCACGGAGATCGCCCAGGAAGCTGAATTCTTCGGCTCCATGGACGGTGCCAGCAAGTTCGTGCGCGGGGATTCGGTGGCGGGTATCGCCATTCTGCTGATCAACATCATCGGCGGCCTGGCCGTGGGCGTGCTCCAGCACGGCATGGACGTCGGCCACGCAGCCACCAACTACACGCTGCTGACCATCGGCGACGGCCTGGTCGCGCAGATTCCCGCGCTGGTGATCTCCACCGCGGCGGGCATCATGGTCAGCCGCGTCTCCACCGACAAGGACGTCGGCCAGCAACTGTCGAGCGAGCTGTTTGCCATGCCGACGGTGCTGATGACCACCGCCGGCGTACTGGGCCTGCTGGGCCTGGTGCCGGGCATGCCGCACTTCCCGTTCATCCTGTTTGGCGGCGGTCTGGGCTATCTGGGCTGGTATCTCAAGAAGAAACGCGAAGTGCCGGAGGTCGAGCCCGTGTTGCAGGCAATTGCCCCGGTGGATACGCCCGAGGCGAGTTGGGACGACGTGTCGTGGGTTGACGTGCTGGGCCTGGAAATCGGCTATCGCCTGATTCCGCTGGTCGACAAGAGCCAGGACGGCGAGCTGCTGCGCCGGATCAAGGGCATCCGCAAGAAGTTCACGCAGGACATGGGTTTCCTGGCGCCGGTTGTGCATATCCGCGACAACCTGGAGCTGGGCCCGTCGTCGTACCGCATCACGCTCAAGGGCGTGGAAATCGGCCAGGGCGAAGTGCAGCAGGGCAAGTTCCTCGCCATCAATCCGGGTGGCCAGGATGGCCTGGGCGGTCATGGAGGCCTGGGTGGTCGCCTGGGCACGCAACTGCCCGGCACGCCCACCGTAGACCCGACCTTTGGCCTGCCGGCCATGTGGATCAACGCTGATGTGCGCGATCGCGCGCAGGCCGAGGGCTACACCGTGGTCGATTGCAGCACGGTCATCGCCACCCACGTCAATCAGTTGATTTACACCCATAGCACCGAGCTTCTCGGCCGTTTGGAAGTCCAGCAATTGCTCGATCATTTGGGCAAGGAAGCACCGAAGCTGGTCGAAGACGTTGTACCGAAGCTGTTGCCCGTCGCGACCGTGCAGAAGGTGCTGCAGAACCTGCTGGACGAAGGCCTGCATATCCGCGACATCCGCACCATCGTCGAGACGCTGGCGGAACACGGAGGCAGGACGCAAGACCCCGCCGAACTCACCGCTGCCGTGCGTGTGGCGCTGGGCCGGGCGATTGCCCAGCAGCTCTTCCCGAACAAGACCGAAATGCAGGTCGTCACGCTTGACCCGAATCTGGAGAACATCTTGCTGCAAAGCGTCGTTGGCTCTAACGCCGGCCCGATCGAACCGCAACTGGCCGACTCGCTCATGCAAGCGGCTGCGGACTCGTCGCGGCAGCACGAACAGATGGGTCAGACGGGCGTCCTGCTCGTACCGCCCGTACTGCGCCCGATGCTTGCCCGCCTGTTCAAGCGTGCCGCACCGAGCCTGCGCGTGCTGTCGCACGCAGAAATTCCAGATCACCGAACGATTAAGGTTGTCGCCATGCTTGGAGGCCGCGCATGAAAATGCATCGATTCACCGGACTGACGTCGCGTGACGTCTTGCGCAAGGTCCGCGACCAACTGGGCGATGGCGCTCTGATCCTGTCGAACCGCGCCATTCCTGGCGGCATCGAGATCATCGCGGCATCCGACTCGCACGTGGATGCGCTGGTCGACACGCAGTCGTCGGCGCCCAAGACGGCACAGCGCCGTCCGATGGCACCGGCGCCGATCCCCGAGCCCGCCCCGATTGCCGCTGCAACCGCAGCCGTGGTTGCCGCCCAGGCACCTGCTGAAGAAGCCCCGCAGGCCGAGGCCCCGGCGCCCAACGCGCTGGCCCGTCTGCGTAACCGCTTCATTGCCTCGCGCCGCGCCCCGGCACAGGAAGAGGCACCGGCAGCCCCGGTTGCTCCGGTGGCCAAGCCGGCCGGCCGCACGCTGCAAACGCGCGTGGATGACGACGTGGCCTTCGGCGAAGAAGATGCGCTGGCAGCGTCCACCCGCATGCTGGCTGGCCTGTCGCTGGACCGTGCCAATGCAGAGGTTGCCCAGTCTGCGGCGCAGGCCCTGGCCAGCACCGCACAGTTCATCGCCCGCCGCACCACGGTGGAAGACGACGAGCCGGAGATGGAATCGACTGCCCGCTTTGCCGCACGTCGCGAACAAGCGCGTGAACAGGCACGCGAGCAGGATGACCGCCCGGTTTCGCTGCGCAGCTTTGCCGAGCGCGTGGAAGCCCAGGCCCGTACCCTTCGCGCCGAACAACAGAAGGCCGACGCGCCTGTGAAGCCGCGCGGCGACGCGCAAGCCGACGCAGGCAAGGCGTCCGACATTTTCGTCCGCGTGGAGGACACGATGGCCAAGCCCGAAGCCCCGCGTGACGACGTGAGCCTGCAGCGTTCGGCCATCCAGGCCGACGTGAAAGAAAGCATCCGCGCCGAGACCGACGTGATGACCCGCCGCATGGTCGGCGAGATCGAAACTCTCAAGAGCACGCTGACCGACGCCATGTCGAGCCTGGCCTCGCTGGGTGTGAAGCTGGGCGACCCGGTGCGTACGCGCCTGTTCCAGACCATGCTCAACGCGGGGTTCTCGGCACAGCTCACGCGCTACGTGCTGGAGAACATGCCGCAGCACGACTCGTATGAAGGCGCGCTGGATTTCGTGCAGCGCGCGATTGAAAAGAACCTGACCACCGTGTCGGATGAAAACAGCCTGCTCGACCAGGGCGGCGTGTTTGCCCTGATGGGCCCGACCGGCGTGGGCAAGACCACCACGACCGCCAAGCTGGCCGCGCGCTTCGTGCTGCGCCATGGCGCATCGCGCGTGGCACTGCTCTCGACCGACAGCTACCGGATCGGCGGCCATGAACAACTGCGCATCTACGGCAAGATCCTGGGCGTTTCGGTGCATGCCGTGAAAGACGCGCAAGACCTGAGCCTCGCCCTGAACGATCTGCGCGAGAAGCACGTGGTGCTGATCGACACCATCGGCATGAGCCAGCGCGACCGCGCCGTGTCCGAACAGATGGCGATGCTGCATGCCGTGGGCCCGTCGATCAAGCGCCTGCTGCTGCTGAACGCCGCAAGCAACGGCAAGACGCTCGATGAAGTGGTGGGTGCCTACCGCGACGCCAACCTGGCCGGCTGCATCCTGACCAAGATCGACGAGGCTGCGTCTGTTGGCCACGCGATGGACGTGATGATCCGCCGCCGCCTGCCGCTGCACTACGTGTCGTACGGCCAGCGTGTGCCGGAAGACATTGCGGTGCCGAACAAGAAGCTGCTGATCCACCGCTCGTTCCGGGCCGGTGCGGAGCAGTCGTCGTTCACGCTGGATTCGGACGAATCGTTGCTCGTGGCGCAAGGCGCTGCGCGCAACCGCGAACCTGGCCTGGCCGCTTTCGATTTCGCCTGACAAGGGGGCGACCATGACGACGCCATTCGCCAAGGATCAAGCCGCAGGGCTGCGGCGCATGCTCGGTCATGCCGCTGCCCGCCGTGTGCTGGTGATCGGTGCGGAAGAGCAGGTCGATGACTTTGTCGACAACCTGCGCATCGCGCTGTCCGCCATGGGCCGCGACACGGCCGTGGTGAACGCCCAGACCATGCTGGCCATGGCCGGCGTGCTCGAGCAGCACGACGAGACAGCGGATGTGACGCTGGTGGCCGCGCATTTCGGCACCCGGGCGCTGTGCACCGTTGCTGAAGCCTGCGACGACGTGCTGCTGACCTTCTCCGATGGTCCGGAAGGCATCAAGAGCGCGTACACGCTGCTCAAGAAAACCGCCGTGCTGCAAGGCAGCGCTGGCATCCGCACCGTGGTGTGCGGCGCGCATTCGGTGGATTCCGCCGTGCGCGTGTTCGGCAACCTGGCCAACACCGTGGGCCAGTACCTGAACACCCGTATCGATTTCGCTGGCTACCTCCCTGAGGACCGGCACGTAGAACTTGCGCTCTCGCTCGGCAAGCCCGTGGCGAGCGCGTTTCCCGCATCGCCTTCGGCCATGGCCTTCCGCCAGCTTGCCGAAGAAATGTTGAGCTGGGCCAGCGCCGAGGCCCAAGCCGGTGATGGCAGTGCGCCGTCGCGGGTGGTCATGTCGGCGCGGGCTCCGGCACAGCCGGCAGATGAATCGGCGCAAGCAACGTCAATGTCCACATCGACTGCGACGATCCGCGCCACCGCACGCGCGGCCGAATTGGTTTATTGAGGCGCAGCATGAACGAAGCGTCAAAGGCAGGCATGGATATGTACACCGCAACCGGTCGCAAGACCAAGTCCGACGAGATGGCCACGTATGCTCCACTGGTACGTCGCATTGCCAACCAGATGATGGTCAAGCTGCCGGCCAGCGTTGAGCTGGATGACCTGATCCAGGCCGGCATGATGGGCTTGCTCGATGCGCTGTCGCGCTATGAGGAAACGCAGGGCGTGCAGTTCGAGTTCTACGCGGCCCAGCGTATTCGCGGCGCGATCCTGGACGAACTGCGCGGCTCGGACTGGCTGCCGCGCGGGCTGCGCCGCAACGCGCGCACGATCGAGCAGGCGATCCAGAAGCTGCAGCAGCAGAAGGGCCGCGCGCCCACCGAAACCGAGATTGCCGTAGCGCTGGGCATGTCGCTGGCCGAATACCAGAAGCAACTGGTCGACCTGCAGGGCAGCCAGCTGCTGTATTACGAAGATTTCGACCGCGAAGACGCCGACGCCTTCATCGAGAACCGCGCGCCCGAGAACGACGCCACGCCGCTGGACCAACTGCTGGACCACGACCTGCGCGAATCGGTTGTCGCTGCCATCGAGGCTCTGCCCGAGCGCGAAAAGCTCATGATGAGCCTCTACTACGAGCAGGATCTGAACCTGCGCGAAATCGGCGCCGTGATGGGCGTGTCGGAATCGCGCGTGTGCCAGATCCACAGCCAGGCCATCGCCCGCATCCGCTCGCGCCTGCGCGATCGCGCATGGCTGCCGACGCCGACCTGATCTGAGGTCGGCTGAGAGCCACTGATACAACCCTGTGCTTCACGGGGTTTGATGGCGGCTCTTGGTTCCAGCTTTACCTGCCAGGTATTTCTACTGCGCGGCCAGCGACTCATGTCGCGGCCGCGCTTTTTCTTTGGGCCCCGGTCACGAGGCGCGCTTGGAGGCTTGAGGCAGGTTGATCACGGCGCACACGCGTTTCAGAACGCAAAATATGTACACAAAAAACGGTTGTAATTGTTGACAGAAAAATGGCGCCCCTCCAAGATGCCGGCAAATACGCGGCATCACGCCGCATGAATGCAGGCGGATGGAATCCGCCGCACCCGCCTAAAGCACGCTCCCGGCATTGACACGGGGGCGGCCCCAGGAGACAGACAATGCGCCAATCCCCCGGCCAACCCTCGCCTTCTTCGTCGACAATCGCTCACGCCGTTGCCGATCCCGTCAACGAGCGTCTGCCGCTGCCCCGCCTGTTCGCACTGGGCTTGCAACACCTGTTGGTGATGTACGCCGGTGCGATTGCCGTGCCGCTGATTGTCGGCAATGCGCTCGGCCTGTCGAAGAGCGATCTGTCGTATCTAGTCAACTGCGATCTGTTTGCGGCTGGGATCGGCACGCTCATCCAATCGCTCGGTTTCCTGATCTTCGGGATCCGCCTGCCGGTGATGATGGGCGTCACGTTTGCCGCGGTTGCACCCATGATTGCCATTGGCGTGGAGCCCGGCATGGGGCTGCCCGGCATTTTCGGGGCGTCCATCGTTTCTGGTGTGTTCGGCATTGCCATTGCGCCGCTCATGGGCCGGCTGCTGGGCCTGTTCCCGCGCGTGGTAACGGGCACGGTCATCATGCTGATCGGTTTTTCGCTGTTGAGCGTGGGGATCAACTGGGCCGCGGGCGGTCAGCAGATGATTCCGCAGGTGGTCGACGGCGCGCGCCACATGGTGCCGAACCCGGCGTTCGGCGATCCGTTCGGCCTGGCCATTGCAGCGCTGGTGCTGGTGACGATTCTGCTGCTGACCAAGTTCGGTAACGCACTGCTGTGCAATATCGCGGTCCTGCTTGGCATCGTGACGGGCACGCTGGTGGCGGCGGCGTTCGGCAAGGTGTCGCTGGCTGATGCGAGCGCCGCGCCGCTGATGACGCTGGTGACGCCGTTCCACTTCGGTATGCCGAAGTTCGAGCTGTCGGCCATCATCTCGATGTGCATCGTGATCGTGATCACGCTGGTGGAATCGACCGGCATGTTCCTCGCGCTGTCGCACGTGGTGGGCAAGCCGATCTCGCGCAACGAACTCACCAACGGCCTGCGTGCCGATGGCCTGGCGACGGTCGTGGCGGGTGTGTTCAACACGTTCCCGCATACGTCGTTCTCACAGAACATCGGGCTGGTGTCGATCACGGGCGTGCGTTCGCGCTATGTGGCGGCCGCCGGCGGGGTGCTGCTGATCGTGCTGGGTCTGTTTCCGAAGCTGTCTTACGTGGTGGCGTCTGTGCCGCAATACGTGCTGGGCGGTGCGGGCATCGTGATGTTCGGCATGGTGGCCGCTGCCGGCATCCGCATGCTGGGCATGGTCGATTTCCAGCAGCAGCGCCACAACCTGCTGATCATCGCGGTGTCGGTCGGCTTTGGCATGATGCCGACGCTGGCGCCGGCGTTCTTCCACCACTTTCCGGACTGGACGCACCCCATCACCCACAGCGGCATCGTGATGGGCACGCTGGTGGCCGTGGTGCTCAACGCATGGTTCAACGGCATCCGCGGCGCGCACGAAGTCATGCACGGCGCGGCCGCAGCGGCGCATTGAACATCCAAGCCGCGTGCCTGAATGCAGATCAGGTCTCGCGGCTCAGGTCTCTTCAGCAAGCGACACGCGGTATGCGGTGCGCTGCCGGTAGACCTGGCCCGGGCGGAACGTGACCGCTTCCGCATCGGGCATGTTGACCTGGTTCGGGAACGCGCTCGCTTCCAGGCATAAGCCGCTGCGTAGCGCGTGCGTGCCCCCCAGCTTGTGCCCCGAGTAGAACTGAAGCCCGCGCTGATCGGTGAGTACTGTCAATTCGCGCCCGCTGCCCGGGTCATACAGCCGGGCGACTGGGCGCACATGCGGGCGACCCTCCGGCGCCGTATTGCGCAGCACGAAGCAGTGGTCGAACCCGCCGGCCTGCGCGAGTTGCGCGTTAGGCCAGTCCAACCGTACCCCGATGGGCGCCCCCTGACGAAAATCGAATGCCGTGCCAGCGACACTGGCTGTCCGCGTCGGAATCAGCTTTGCATCGACTTCCAGAAAGGCGTCGGCATCGATCGACAGGATGTGGCCTTTGATGTCGGTGCCGGGCTTGCCGCTCAGGTTGAAATACCCGTGGCTTGTCAGGTTGATCGGCGTGGGCGCATCGGTCCGGGCTTCATAGTCGATCGACAGCGTGCCGTCGTCGTCAAGCACGTAGCGAACCTGGACGGCGACATTGCCCGGGAATCCCGCATCGCCTTCCGGGGAGGTGAGCCGCAGGACCAATGCGCCGTCCTGATCCTCGGCCTTCCATAGCGCCCGATGAAACCCGCTCGCCCCGCCATGGAGCAGGTTGCCCCCCTCATTGCGGTCGAGCGCGTAGTCGATGCCGTCGAGCGTGAAGCGCGCGCCCGCAATCCGGTTAGCCCAGCGCCCGATCAAGCCCCCCAGATAGCCCGGCGATTCAAGGTAGGCGGCAGGCGTCCCGTGGTTCAGAAGAATCTCCCCCAGGCGCCCGCTGCGGTCCGGTGCTTGCCAGGAGACGAGCGTCGCCCCCAGATCGCTGATCGAAACGCGCATGCCCGAGGCATTGCGCAGCGTGAACAGCCGAACGGGTTCACCGTCCGGCAATTGCCCCCATGTTGCTGACGAGAGGGCGCCGTCGAGCGGCGCGTGTGCGGACAGCGCTGGCGCGATGCTCATGATTGGCCCTCCGTGATGGCGCGTTCCTGGTATTCGCGTGGCGTGCAATCCAGCTCACGGCGGAATACGGCGTGCATGTATTGGGGTGAGGTAAAGCCGCAGCGCACCGCCACCTCGGCGGTTGCGACATCACGGCTGGCCAGCATGTGCTTGGCGGCGTCGAGCTTATGGCGAAGGATTTCCTGGTGCACGGTGCAATTCAATTCACGACGAAAGTGTTCTTCGAGCGATGACCGCGAGATACCGACGTAGTCCGCGACCTGCTCGGTCTTGATTCCCTGGCAGGCGTACTGCCGGATGAAGTGGCGCGCGCGCATGACATATGGGCTGGAAAGCGGCTGGTGCCTGGACGACGCCAGCACATTGATGCCAACCGGCGGCACGAGAATCTGCCGGCCTGCCAGGCGGGCACCGCCCAGCATCTGATGCAGCAGATGCGCAGCGGTGCGCCCCATCTCCACCGTGCCCTGAATGACCGATGACAACGGGATGCGGCTCAAGGTGCGTGTGAGCGGATCGTTGTCGATGCCGATGATGGCGACTTCCTCTGGCACAGCCAACCCTGCCGTCATGCAAGCCTGCAGCAGGTGCCGGGCCCGCGCGTCGGTGACGGCAATGATGCCGATGGGCTTGGGCAAGCCCCGCAGCCATTCAATCAACTGACCGATCGCCTGATGCCAGGTCGGCGCGCTGGTCGAGAGGCCCCGGTAAATCTCCTGGTCAATCGGGGCGGCGGGATTGTCCTGCCGGCGCAAGCGGGTAAAGGCCAGTTCGCGTTGCTGTGCCCAGCGGTTCTCCGGTGCCTGGGGCAGGCTGTACAACGCAAAGTGCTGCAGGCCGGCTTCGATCAGGTGCCGGTATGCCAGCGAGACCAGCTTGCCGTTGTCCGTTGCGACATAGGGCTCCTTGGACGGGTATTGCGCTGCATTTTCATATGACGAGCCGACGGCCACCACCGGCAGCGGGCAACCGCGCAGCGCCTCAGCGACTGCCGGGTCGTCGAAATCCGCAATGATGCCGTCGCCATCAAAGCGCTCGATGCCAGGCAGCCGGCAGCGGAAATCCTCTTCGAGAAACAGGTCCCACGTCACGCGCGTGGAGCGCATGTAGTCGCCAATGCCCGCAATGATCTCGCGGTCGTACACCTTGTTGGCATTGAACAGCAGCGCAATGCGATGAATGCGCGCGTGCTGCGATGGATCGGACGGTTGACGGTGCATGGTGGCTCGGGCCGCTCGCGGTGGCTGGGGTTGCCAAACGGCTGCAGCGCTGGGGCGTGCTGCGCGCTTGCACATTCTATTGGCTACGTGGGGCGCTGTCAGACGATCGCAGCGGGGTGGCAAGAAATGTTAGGGCGGTTGGGCAATTTCGTAATTGCCCGTGCCGAGCGGTCGCATCACCATGCGATGGCCGTCGAGCCGGGCGAGATCACTATTGCGGCGCACCACGCGCACCGTCGGCCTAGGGGTATCCACCAACAATAGAAGATGGAGTGAGACATGAAATCGAACCAACGCCGTAGTGTTCTGAGGGCCGCCTTTTGCGGTGCAATGCTCGCCAGCCTGTCGATTGCAGCGCCCCTGGCGCATGCCAGCAAGGCGCATCCGGAAATCGGCTTCTGTATTGATGACCTGCGCGTGGAGCGCTGGTCGCGCGACCGCGATTACTTTGTCGCTGCCGCAGAAAAGCTGGGCGCGAAAGTGTCGGTGCAATCGGCGGATGCCAGCGAGCAACGTCAGATCTCCCAGATCGAGAACCTGATCTCGCGCGGTGTCGACGTGATCGTCATCGTGCCGTTCAACTCCAAGGCGCTGACCAATGTGGTGGCGGAAGCCAAGAAGGCAGGCATCAAGGTGGTGTCGTATGACCGCCTGATTCTCGATGCCGACGTCGATGCCTATATCTCCTTCGACAACGAGAAGGTGGGCGAGCTGCAAGCGCAGGGCGTCTACAACGTCCGGCCCAAGGGTAACTACTTCCTGCTGGGTGGCGCCCCCACCGACAACAACGCGAAGATGCTGCGGCAGGGCCAGTTGAAGGTGCTGCAGCCGGCCATCGACCGCGGTGACATCAAGGTCGTCGGCTCGCAATGGGTGCCCGAGTGGAGCGCGTCTGCGGCGCTGGGTATTGTCGAAAACGCGCTGACGGCGAACAACAACAAGATCGATGCCGTGGTTGCATCCAACGACGGCACGGCCGGTGGCGCGATCCAGGCACTGGCTGCGCAGAAGCTCGCCGGGAAAGTGCCGGTGTCGGGGCAGGATGCGGACCTTGCTGCCGTCAAGCGCGTGATTGCCGGCACGCAGACGATGACGGTTTACAAGCCGCTCAAGCTGATTGCGACGGAAGCCGCGCAGCTTTCGGTGGCACTCGCCAAGGGTGACAAGCCCAAATACAACGCGCAGTACGACAACGGCAAGAAGAAGGTCGACACGGTGTTGCTGCAGCCCACCCAACTCACGAAGGACAACGTCAACCTGGTGGTGAAAGACGGCTTCTACACGCAGGCTCAGATCGGCGGCCAGTAAGGTCGCGCAGTCAGGGCCACTTTGTGCCGGCGACGAGCCAACGCTTTGTCGCCGGCCGCGTTCGTACCTCAAGGACGAGGCATGTCTGAACCTCTGTTGCAGATGCACGGCATCGTCAAGACGTTTGACGGTGTGAAGGCGCTCGACGGTATCAACCTGGCCGTGAGGCCGGGCGAGTGTGTTGGCCTGTGCGGCGAGAACGGCGCCGGAAAATCAACGCTCATGAAGGTGCTTTCCGGTGTGTACCCGAGCGGCACCTGGGATGGCGAAATTCTCTGGGAAGGCCGACCGCTCCAAGCCGGCGGCATTCGAGACACGGAGCGTGCGGGCATCGTCATCATCCATCAGGAACTGATGCTGGTGCCGGAATTGTCGGTGGCGGAGAACATCTATCTCGGCAACGAGATTACGCTGCCCGGCGGCCGGATGAACTACTCGGCCATGTACCAGGGCGCGGACAAGTTGCTGCGCGACCTGAACATTCAGGGCATCAACGTCGCGTTGCCTGTGATGCACTACGGTGGCGGCCATCAGCAACTGATTGAAATCGCCAAGGCGCTCAACAAGCGCGCCAGGCTGCTGATTCTGGACGAGCCATCGTCGTCGCTTACGGCGGCTGAAACGCGCATCCTGCTCGATATCGTCCGCGACCTGAAGGCGCGCGGCATCGCGTGTGTCTACATCTCGCACAAGCTCGACGAGGTGGAAGCGGTGTGCGACACGGTCACCGTCATCCGCGACGGCCGCCATGTGTCCACCGCGCCGATGCTGGACCTGACCACCGACCGCATCATCGCGCAGATGGTCGGGCGGGAGATTACGCAACTGTTCCCGCGCGAACCCCATCCCATCGGGGAGGTTGTTTTCGAGGCGCGCAATGTGACGTGCTACGACGCGAACAACCCGGCTCGCAAGCGGGTCAACGATGTGTCTTTCTCGGTGCGGCGGGGTGAAATTCTTGGCGTGGCGGGGCTGGTCGGCGCAGGGCGCACCGAGCTGATGCAGGCGGTTTTTGGCGCGTATGAAGGCGCCAGTGAGGTGGAGCTCGAACTGGACGGAAAACCGTTGAAAGTCCGGGCGCCGCTTGACGCCATTCGTGCGGGCATTGCGATGGTGCCGGAAGACCGCAAACGTCACGGCATCGTCTCGCTGATGAGTGTCGGCCACAACATCACGCTCGCCGTACTCCAGCGTTTTTCGCGTCTCGGGCGCATTGACGGCGCGGCCGAACTCGACACGATCCGCAAGGAGATGCGGCGGCTTGCCGTACGTGCCGCGCATCCGATGCTGCCGATTGCCAGCCTGTCGGGCGGCAATCAGCAAAAGGCCGTCCTCACTCGCATGCTGCTTACCGAGCCGCGCGTCCTGATTCTGGATGAGCCGACCCGCGGCGTGGATGTCGGCGCCAAGTACGAGATCTACAAGCTGATCGGCGACTTGGCCAAACGCGGCATGGCCATCATCGTCATTTCATCGGAGCTGCCGGAAGTGCTCGGCATTTCGGATCGCGTGCTGGTGATCGGCGAGGGTGAGCTGCGTGGCGACTTCGTGAACGACGGGCTGACGCAGGAACACATTCTGACCGCAGCCATTCAACCGGTGCGGCACGCATCCACTTTTCATCAGGTAGGCCACGCATGACTTCTCAGACGAGCCCACAAGCCGCCGGCGGGGTGGACCCTTCGCGTAGCACGCTCAAGGCAACCCAGCGCCTGAGGCAACTCTTCGCACGCTACAAGATCCTGGCGTTGCTGATCGCCGTGGCCGCGATCTGGCTGTTCTTTTCGATGCTGACCGACGGTGCGTTTACCTCGCCTCGCAATCTCTCCAATCTGCTGCGGCAGATGTCCATTACGGGGATGCTGGCCTGCGGGATGGTGTTCGTCATCATCGCGGGCGAGATCGATCTCTCCGTCGGTTCGCTGTTGGGCTTGCTTGGCGGCGTGGCTGCCATCCTCGATCAAGGACTGGGTTGGCCAATTGTCGCGACGGTGCCTGTGGTGCTTCTGCTTGGGGTGGCCATGGGTCTGTTCAACGGATGGTGGTCAACCTACCGGGGCGTTCCGTCCTTCATCGTTGGCCTGGGCGGCATGCTCGCGTATCGCGGCATCCTGCTCGGCCTCACACATGGCTCGACGATTGCGCCGGTGTCGGACAGCTTCGTGCTGATCGGCCAGGGCTATCTGCCCCGCCGGGTGGGTGACCTGATGGCGGTGCTGATCTTCTGCCTGTTGGTGTTCGTGGTGATCAGGCAGCGGCGTGAGCACCGCCGCTATGAACTTGACGTCGCCCCGCTATGGCAAGACGTCGCCAAGTTGGTTGTGGCGGGCGCGGTCATCGTTGCGTTTGTCGCCACGCTCAACAGCTATGGCGGCATCCCGGTGCCCGTTCTTCTTGTTCTGGCGCTGCTGGGTATTTTTTCGTGGATTGCCAGCCAGACAGTGTTCGGGCGCCGTATCTACTCCGTGGGTTCGAACCTGGAGGCCACGCGCCTGTCGGGCATCAACACCGATCGCGTGAAGCTGGCCATCTTCGGGCTCATGGGCCTGATGTGTGCGTTCGCCGGCATCGTCAATACGGCGCGTCTCGCTGCGGGCTCACCGTCCGCCGGAACCATGGGCGAGCTGGATGCCATCGCGGCCTGCTTCATCGGGGGCACGTCAATGCGCGGCGGCGCGGGCACGGTCTACGGCGCGCTGGTCGGCGCGCTCGTCATGGCCAGTCTCGACAACGGCATGTCCATGCTCGACGTGGATGCGTACTGGCAGATGATCGTCAAGGGCGGCATCCTCGTACTGGCCGTCTGGGTGGATGTCATCTCGCGCTCCGGCCGCCGCTGAATTTGCGCTTCGGGCTTTATCCCTTTTGCTGTAACTGGAATCTCCTATGTCTTATGCAATTTATCCGAGCCTTGTTAACAAGAACGTTTTGATTACCGGCGGCGGTAGCGGCATTGGTGCTGCCATCGTCGAAGGCTTTGCCAAACAGGGCGCGCGCGTTACGTTTCTGGATATTGCGGGTGCGGACTCAGAGGCGCTGGCGGCGTCGCTGGGCGAGTGCGTGCATCCGCCGGTCTTCCGCTACTGCGACCTGCGCGATATCGACGCGCTGAACACCACGTTCTCGGACATTGAAGCCGAAACGGGCCCCATCGAAGTGCTGATCAACAACGCCGCGAATGACGACCGCCATCAAACTGGAACGGTGTCGCAGGCCTATTGGGACAACCGCATCGAGGTGAACCTGCGCCATCAGTTCTTCTGCGCGCAAGCCGTGCTGCCCGGCATGAAGAAGCTGGGGCGCGGCGTGATCCTGAACCTCGGGTCCATCTCGTGGCATCTTGCCCAGCCGGACCTCGCCATCTACATGACGGCCAAGGCCGGCATTGAAGGCCTGACGCGTGGGCTTGCGCGCGACCTTGGCGGATTCGGCATCCGTGTCAATTGCATCGTGCCCGGCGCTGTCCGCACGCCGCGGCAGATGGCACTTTGGCAATCGCCCGAGAGCGAAGCCAAGCTGCTGGCCGAGCAATGCCTGCATGAGCGTGTCGAGCCGGAACACGTGGCGCGGATGGCCTTGTTTCTTGCGTCAGACGATGCCGCGCGTTGCACGGCGCGTGAGTACTTTGTCGATGCTGGGTGGTACGGCGGATGAAGGCGCAAATCATTCCGGAATGCGTCTGGCGCGTAGCGGCAACGCTGGGCGAAGGCGCGGTGTGGCACGCCGCATCGCGCTGCGTGGTCTTTGTCGATATCAAAGGCAGACGGCTCTACCGATATGACTCCGATACCGCTGTGTGCCGTAGCTGGGTCGCGCCCGGCCAGATCGGCTTTGCGCTGCCTTGCGTTGATGGCAACTGGATCTGCGGCGTGCAGGGCGGCCTTTACCGGTTCGCGTTTGCAACGGGCAGCTTCAGTCGCGTGTTGCCGGTCGAGACCGATCGGCCGGGAAACCGTCTGAATGACGGCTTTGTCGATCGCACCGGGGCACTGTGGTTTGGCTCGATGGACGATGGGGAGCGCGAGCCGAGCGGGCAGCTCTACCGCGTCGGTCTGGATGGCGGGCTGAGCGTGCGCGATTCAGGCTACGTGATTACGAATGGCCCGACCGCGAGCCCCGACGGCCGCACGCTGTATCACACAGATACCTTGCAGCGTGTGGTCTATGCCTTTGACCTCGCCGACGACGGCAGCTTGCAACGCAAGCGCGTCTTCACTGCGATCGAGGGTACCGGCTACCCGGACGGGATGGCGGTCGACGAGGAAGGGTGCGTGTGGGTCGCGCTGTTTGGCGGAGGACGGATCGAGCGGTTCTCGCCCGACGGCCGGTGCATCGGGCGCGTCGACTTCCCGTGTTCCAACATCACCAAGCTCGCATTTGGCGGCGATGACTTGCAGACGGTCTATGCGACCACCGCCCGAAAGGGCCTGACGGACGAGGCGTTGCGGGAGCAACCGCTTGCCGGCGGATTATTCACGTTCCGCGCGCCGGTCAAGGGGCTGCCTTCCACGGACTGTGCGGTGGCGTTTTCTGAGGCGGTTTCGGTAGCGACGATAGGTCAGCCCTGACGGACGAGCCCGCGTGCCGCCAGGTTGCGATACAGGGCGCGGACACCGAACGTCCACGGCGCGATCTCTGTCGACAGGCGTACCGTGTTGACGAGCGCGCCGAGCGCAGGGGCGCTGATCGTTACGCGGTCGCCGAGGTGGTGTGTGAAGCCGGCACCCGGTGCGTCACGGTCCTTGATCGGCGAGAACATCGTGCCGAGAAACAGCATGAAGCCGTCCGGGTACTGGTGATGCGGCCCGCAGGTCTGGGCGACGAGGTCGAGCGGGTCGCGGCTGATCTCGCTCATGTGGCTTACGCCGTCGAGCGTGAAACCGTCGTCCGCGCCTTCAACACGCAGCGATACCTGCGTCGCGCGAATCGTGTCGATCGTGAAGTGCTCGTCAAACAGGCGCACAAACGGGCCGATCGCACAGGAGCCGTTGTTGTCCTTGCATTTGCCCAGCAGCAATGCGGAGCGTCCTTCGATGTCGCGCAAGTTCACGTCGTTGCCGAGCGCTGCCCCGAGGACATGGCCGGCGCTGCTGACCGCAAGCACAATCTCCGGCTCCGGGTTGTTCCAGCGCGAGGCCGGATGCAGGCCCACGTCGGCGCCGAACCCGACCGCCGACATCGGCTGCGATTTGGAGAACACTTCCGCATCGGGGCCGATACCGACTTCCATGTACTGCGACCATGCGCCCCGGCGCTGCAGTTCCTCCTTGAGCCGCATGGCAGCATCGGAGCCGGGCTCGATCTTGGAGAGGTCCGAGCCCACCACGCCGACAATCGACTCGCGCACGTCGCGGGCCTTGGCCGGGTCGCCGCCGGCCTGTTCTTCGATCACCCGCTCGATCAGGCTGACCGCGAACGTCACACCGCAGGCCTTGATCGCCTGGAGGTCGTTCGGCGCAAGCAGGGTTGGCGCGCTGCCCGTGCGATCGGCGGCCAGGGAGCGTTCGACAAGCGGTTCGACGCGACCCAGGTTGGCCCCGGGTGCCTGCCGGGCCACGGCCAGGGCGTCAGGATGCTCGAACAGATCTGCCACCGTGGGCACGGCTTCCGTGATGTCGAACACGACACCATTGCGCACCACCACGACAGAAGGCCCCTCGCCGTTGGCAGTCGTACGCCAGACCCGACCAACGAGCGTTGATTGCTCCAGATCGTGCGGCAAATAGTTGGCGATGGCGGTCATGTGCGCTCCATAAATTGGACACCCGTGTTGGCAGGGAACCCGCGTGATCGTAGAGACGGCGATGCGGGGTGTCCAACACGGTGACGCAATTTCCAACCTGTTGGACAATCGAGTCAATCATGAGCGGAGCAGGTTTTCTGTGAAGACAGACTACGAGGTGCCAGCACTCAAGCGCATTCATGACGTGCTGGGAATACTTTGCGCGGCAACGTCTCCTGTCCGTCCGGCCGCATTGGCGCAGGCGACGGGCATGTCCCGAAGCACGCTGTACCTGCTGCTGGAGTCTCTGGAAAAGCGCCGCTGGATTGAGAAGCGGGCCGACGGCTATCTGATCGGCCTGACCCTGTTTGAGCTGGGTAACGCCTATTTCCGTCACGACAGCTTGTTGGCAGCGTTCCGGCGTGAGTCCGCCGCCTTCGTGGCCACACACAACGAGGTCGTCCAGCTTGCCGTGCTCGACGGCACGGAAGTCGTGTACATCGCGCGAGAGGATGCGCCGCGGCCGGTCCGCCTGGTATCGGATGTCGGCCTGCGCCTGCCGGCGCATTGCTGCGCGCTGGGCAAGGCGCTTCTCGCCAGCCTTGATGACGAAGCGGTGTGCGCGCTGCTGCCTGCCCGTCTTGCCGCCATGACGGAGCGCACCACCACGCGCCGGGCCGATCTCCTCCACGAGCTTGAAAGCATTCGCGTGCGGGGGCTGGCGACGGAGCGTGAGGAGGTGGTAGCGGGGCTGGCCTGCTTTGCTGCGTTCGTCGGTGTCACGCCGCTGGGAAAGCACGTTGCCGTGAGTTCCAGCGTGCCCATCAGCCGACTGGATGCCCGCAGGGAGAAGCGCCTCGTTGTTGGTGTTGCCGGCATGGCGGACCGCATCGGCCGCGCGCTGGCGCAGGCCTAGCGCCCGGCTGCATCATCGCCGGTTCCGCTATGATCGCCACTCCCTTTCCTCTTTCCCCTTGCGCATAGACGTTTCTCAATGACCACCGGCCCCACACCTCCTCGCATGTCCGATGTTGCGCGCATTGCCGGCGTGTCGAAGATGACGGTATCGCGGGTGCTGGCAGGCGGCAGCGTGTCGCCCGCAACCCGTGCCCGTGTGCAGCAGGCCATCGACGCACTCGGCTACGTTGCAACGGCCGCAGCCGGGATGCTGTCCAGCGGCCGGTCGGAATTCGTCGCTGCCTTGGTGCCGTCGCTGGCCAGTTCCAACTTTGCCGATACCGTGCGCGGGCTGACGGATGCGCTTGCGCCGCATGGCCTGCAATTGCTGCTGGGTGACACCGATTACCACCTCGACCAGGAAGAGGCGCTGGTGAAGTCGCTTCTACGCCATCAGCCGCGTGGCATCGCATTGACAGGGCGCCACCACAGTGCAGGCACGCGTGCGCTACTGGAGCGAGCCGGCATCCCCATCGTCGAGATGTGGGATCTGCCTGAGCGCCCGATCGATAAGGCGGTCGGGTTCTCGAACGCCAAGGCGTCGCTCGCGATGCTGCGTCACCTGTACGCGCGGGGCTACCGGCGCATCGGTTTCCTGTGCGGCGCAAGCGAGCTGGACCGGCGCGGTACGGACCGCCTGCGCGGATACGTAAGCGGAATCAAGGCGCTTGGCCTTGGCGAGCCGCGCGTGATCCGCCTGGGCGATTCCCCCATCACCATGAGCCACGGCGGGCCTGCCATGGCGGCCTTGCTGGAAGCGTGGCCCGATACCGATGCCGTGATGTGCGTGAGCGACATGTCCGCATTCGGCGCCATCATGGAATGCCACCGGCGCGGCCTGTCCGTGCCCGGCGACATCGCTGTTGCAGGGTTCGGCAATTTTGAAGTCGCGTGGTGTTGCCACCCGACCATCACGACGATCTCCGTCGATGCCTATGGCATCGGGCTGCGCACGGGCGAGGTATTGCTCGATGCGCTGGGCGTTAGCGAGGCCACGGGCGCGCGCAAGCTCTCGCACATCGAATTCAGCGTTGTCGAGCGCGAGAGTGCGTAGCCGGCAGCGCGCCGCCGGCTGCTTCCTGCGTCAATGCGAGTGCCGTGGATTGCCGCGCGTCTCGATGACATTCAGATACAGCGTTGCCGGCTCCAGGCATCCGCCTGTTGAAAGCTGCCCGACGAACTTTCGATAGATTTCCTGCCAAGGCGTTTGTGACTGCGGCACGCTGAACGTTGCGCTTTCACGGCGGCGTTCAAGCTCGTCCGCGTCGATCAATACATCAACCTTGCGCGCATTGAGGTCCACGCGGATGCGGTCGCCCGTGCGCAATAGCGCGAGGCCGCCACCCGCTGCCGCCTCCGGAGACATGTTCAAGATGGACGGGCTTGCGGAGGTGCCGCTCTGCCGGCCATCGCCCATGCACGGCAGCGATTCGATCCCTTGCTTAACGAGCGCCGCCGGCGGCGCCATGTTGACGACCTCGGCACTGCCCGGATAGCCGACCGTTCCGCAGCCACGGATGACGAGGATGCAGCGCTCGTCAATGGCGAGGGCCGGATCGTTGATGCGGGCGTGATAGTCCTCGGGGCCGTCGAAGACGATCGCTCGCGTCTCGAAGACGTTTTCCGCGCCGGGTTCGCTCAGGTAGGTTTGCCGGAACGCCTCGCCCACCACCGACATCTTCATGATGGCGCTGTCGAAGAAGTTGCCCGACAGCACGATGAACCCCGCGCGGTGCTTCAGCGGTGCATCCACAGGAAAAATCACGTCGCTGTCGGCGGCAGGGGCGGCATCGGCAATCGCGCCGATCATGCGGCCCGACACGGTGGGGCAATCGCGCCGCAGCAAGCCGCCCGCGTCGAGCTGGCGCAATACGGCCGGCACGCCGCCCGAGCGGTGGAAGCTCTCACCCAGGTATTCGCCTGCCGGCATGCAGTTCACCAGAAGCGGAACCGATTCTCCGTGGCGCTGCCAGTCTTCGAGGCTCAGTTCCACGCCCATGTGGCGCGCGATGGCGATGAGGTGAGGAG
Source organism: Ralstonia pickettii (assembly GCF_000607165.1). Taxonomy (GTDB): domain Bacteria; phylum Pseudomonadota; class Gammaproteobacteria; order Burkholderiales; family Burkholderiaceae; genus Ralstonia; species Ralstonia holmesii. Next base: position 628,625 of record NZ_JFZG01000024.1, read on the forward strand.
GGCAGTTGGTCGACGCGCCCAGCGCCGAGGCCACCATGATGGCGTTCTCGAACGCCGCGCGCGTCATGATTTTCGAGGGGCGAATGTCTTCGTGCACCAGGTCGACGATGCGCTTGCCGGTGACATAGGCCATCTGCCCGCGCTCCCGATACGCCGCCGGAATGCTGGCGCACCCAGGCAGCGACATGCCCAGCGCTTCGGCCAGGCTGTTCATCGAGAGCGCGGTGCCCATCGTGTTGCAGTGGCCGATGGACGGTGACGACGCGGTGGTCAATTCCATGAAGCCTTCGTAGTCGATGTCGCCGGCAGCCAGCCGATTGCGTGCATGCCAGATGACGGTGCCGGAACCGACCCGTTTGCCCTCGTGCCAGCCGTCCAGCATCGGCCCGCCAGACAGCACGATTGCCGGCAGGTCGACCGTGGCGGCGGCCATCAGGCAGGCGGGCGTGGTCTTGTCGCAACCGGTCGTCAGCACAACGCCGTCAAGTGGGAAGCCGTGCAAGATCTCCACCAGGCCGAGATAGGCCAGATTGCGGTCGAGCGCCGCGGTCGGGCGGCGGCTTTGTTCGGCAAGCGGGTGAACCGGAAACTCCATCGGAATGCCGCCCGCGTCCCGTATGCCGGCCTTCACACGCTGCGCCAGTTCCAGGTGGTGCCGATTGCACGGCGCCAAATCGTTACCCGTTTGTGCAATGCCGATGATCGGCCGGCCCGACTGCAGCTCTTCGCGCGTCAGGCCGTAGTTCATGAAGCGTTCGACATAGAGGGCAGTCATGTCTGCGTGGCTCGGATCGTCGAACCAAAGCTGGCTGCGCAGTCTGCGTGGGGGTTGGGTGGGCATGGTGTCTCGGTCGTGATGTGGAATTGGGTTCCCTCTGCGGGGAATCGGCGTGGCGGTTTCCGGAGGCTTGTGATGCGATTTTGGTACCGGTAACAACAAATAGTAGAGCTGGAAGAACGCGCAGGCAATAGCGGGCCGGCGATGCGGCGTCAGGCCATGCCGGCGGCGGCCGCATCAACGATACGTGCGCGTTGTCAGCCCCCCTTCGGGGGAGGGTGTCTGGATTTGCCGACATCCACCTGAGTGCAAGCGTTTGCCCGGTGCCGCCTGAGAGGGAGGCGCCCTGGTTTCACGATTCTGCAAACAAGCCACCCTATGTTGTGCCGATCTTCGGGGGAGGATAGGAGGCTGCCATGCAGGGGTTATCTGCACGATTCGAAAAAACCGACGCGGGGCGCCGTGAAATTGCCACGCGCAACGGCGCGCTCAGCCGCACAAGCCGAGCACTGCTGATCATGGTGGATGGCCACGTCACGGGCGAGGACCTTGCCGTGCGTGCCGGTCAGCTCGGCCTGGAGGCGCAGGCCGTGTTCGAGCTGATGCAGGCCGGGTTCATTCAGAGCGCAACCGATGTTGCTGGCGACGCCGTCTTCGTTCAGGTGGCCGAGCCGCAGCCCGAGGCACCCGAGGCACCCAAGGCGGGTGCCTCCGCAGCACCGGCGCGCAAGCGTTCGCTGGCGGCGGCGCGCATGTACCTCATGGACATTGCGGCACGCACATTCAGCTCGGCCGAGCATCCGATCCGCCAGCGCCTGGTCGAGGCCACCGACCGCGCCTCCGTGGAAAGCGCGTTCGATGCGTTGCTGGCGGCCCTGCGCGAAGCCACATCGGCGTCGATGGTGGAGCAGGTGGAGGTGTCGTTCCGCGGGTTTCTGCCGGCCGAAGAAGGGGCGGCCGGCTGAACGGTCAGGCTGCCTGTTGCGCCACTTCATCCTTGAGCAGCCCGCGCGCCCGCTGATTCGACTTGTAGATGTTGTCGCGCACCGGCACCGCGCCGGTCTTCACGCTGTGCACCCATTCCTGGGTCGACATCACCGCCGCGAAGCGCGATTGCAGCACCACGCTGAACACGCGGTGGATCTCTTCCGCACTCGCAAAGCCGGCTTGGTTCTGATACGGCACCGCGCCTGATGCATCGTGTAGAAACTCCACCGCCGTGCCGTTGTGCAGGGCGTGGTTGATGGTCGATGCGTCGCAGTTGTGCGTCATGTAGCCCACCACGGCCAGCGTATCGATGCCGCGTGCTTCCAGCCATTGCGCCAGGTCCGTCTCCGGATAGGCGCTGGGCAGCAGCTTGCGCAGATAGTGGTCATGCGGGCGCGATGCCACCACCGGGTGCAGTTGCCAGCCATCGGTGTCGATGGCAAACAGCGGCGAGCTGGCCGGCGAGGTCTGCTGCACGACGATCACCGGAATGCCGGCTTCGCGCGCCGCATCCATGGCAGCACCAACGTTGGCCACAGTCTGTTGCGGGTCCGGATACTCGATCGGCAAGCCGCCCGTGAAGTATTCGTTCTGCACATCAATGACGATCAGGGCGCGCTTCGGGGTGTTGTTCGTGGTCATGGCTGACTCCTCAAGGTCGGTTGGAGCGGGCAGTTGCGTGAGCCCGTGGACAGCATCTTCGCGAATGTCTATCCTTCCCGACAGTGGCCCGGAAGACGTTTATCGAAAGAATCGGGCCAAAGCGCGGAGCCCCGTATGCCACCTCAGCAAACTCAGCGTCCTCAGGAAATCGCCGTTCTGGCATTCAACGACATCAGCCCGTTTCACCTGTCCGTGCCGTGTCTCGTGTTTGAAGACCGCATCTGGGCGGGGCTGCCGTCCTACAACCTGCGGATCTGTGCCGGCGAGCCGCCCAGGAAGGGCGGCCTGCGCACCACTGCCGGGTTTGGCGTGCAGACCGACTTCACACTTGAAGACGCTGCCCGCGCCGACGTGCTGATCGTGCCGTCATGGCGTGATACGAAGGAGCGGCCGCCGGCGGCCATGGTGAACGTGGTACGCGACGCCTACGCGCGCGGCGCTACGGTGGTCGGCCTGTGCCTGGGCGCCTTTGTGCTGGCGGAGGCAGGTGTGCTCGACGGCCATGAGGCAACCACGCACTGGAGCGCCGCCGATGCGTTCTCGCAGCGCTACCCGCGTGTGAAGCTTGTACCGGATGTGCTGTATCTGGACGCCGCCGACGGCCGGCTGGTGACATCCGCAGGCACGGCCGCCGGGCTGGATTGCTGCCTGCACCTGGTGCGCCGCTGGCATGGCGCGGAGGTGGCCAACCGGATTGCACGGCGGCTGGTGGTGGCGCCTCACCGGCAGGGCGGCCAGGCGCAATACATCGAGCAACCGCTGCACGATGCGCCAGGCGGCGATCGCCTGTCGGACCTGTTGAACTGGACGGTGGCCAACCTGGCGGAGCCACATTCGCTCGACTCGCTGGCCGAGCGCGCGGCCATGAGCCGCCGCAATTTCACGCGGCGCTTTCGTGAGTTGACGGGAACCACCGTCGGCCAATGGTTGCTCGGGCAGCGTCTGGCCTATGCGCAGCGCATGCTGGAGACCACACGCCAGCCGGTCGAAGCGATTGCGCAACTGGCGGGGTTCGGCAGCGCGGTATCGCTGCGGCAGCATTTCAGCCGGACGTATCACACGTCACCCAGCGCCTACCGGGCGTTGTTTGCGCAAGCCTGAAAAAAAAAGCGGCTGGTCGGCCGCTGTATTGATTACTTGATTACTTGGTTACTTGCTCAGCTCGTGCCCGATGACGGCGCCGGCTGCGGCACCCCCGATCGTCCCGGCCGTGCTATGCGTGATCTCGTGGCCGGCCACGCCGCCTGCCACTGCGCCGCCTGCCGTACACGCCGTGAGCGTGGGAGCCAGCACGGCAATCGCGCAGACCAGCGCTGTTTTCCATGCGTTCATGATGTCCTCCTGAGGTGCCGGCCAAATGCAGCGGCCGGCATATCCCTCAGTCGAGCAAGGCGCGTGCCGCCCTCACATGAACAACGGCGAGAGCGACAGATGCGACAGCGCGATCACGATCACCTGCGCAATCACCAGCAGGATCAGCGGAGACAGATCGAGCCGGCCGCCCAGCGGCGGCACCACGCGGCGGATCGGGCGCAACAGCGGATCGACCAGCGTGTTCAATACCGCGCCCATGGGCGATGCCGGCCCCATCCATGACAGCACGGCCGACGCAATGGTCACCCACACCAGAACGTTGAACGCCCACTTGAGCACCGTAAAGAGCGCCGCCACAAAGCCCATCGGCACGAGCGCCATCGGGCTCACGCCCACCGATGCCAGCAGCAGGAACAGATACACAAGCGCCGTGGCATAGGCCGCCACCAGCGACGACCAATCGATATAGCCCGTGGCCGGAATCACGCGGCGCAGCGGATGCACCAGCCAGCCGGTCAACTGGAAGATGGCCTGCGACAGCGGATTGCGCGGTGACAGCCGCACCGCTTGCGTCCAGGCGCGCAGCAGCAGTGCCGCGCCAAAGAGCGAGAAGATCGTGTCGAGCAGAAAACGCGTGATATCGCCGAACATGCGTCCGGTTCTCCTATGGTCAGGTCAGGCAAGAGCGCGCGGCAAACGCTGCGCTGGGGCGCGGTATTGTCGCACGGCAATCTGACGTCCATCTGTGCGTTGATGCCTCTGCGCACGGGCTGCGCATTCGCGTATTGTTGTGCCCGTTTGCCGCTTTTCCTGCCAGGAGACCTGCCTTGAAGCCAACCCTGTTTCGCGCGTTGTTGTCGCTGGCGTGCCTGTCTGCTGTGCCGCATGTGCATGCGCAGGCCGATGGCACGTTCACCGTCGAGTCCCCCGCGTTTGCCGACAACGGCGTCATGGACCGCAAATACGCCGGCAAGAACCCCGCCAACGCCAACTGCACGGGAGACAACGTCTCGCCGCCGCTGCACTGGTCCAACGTGCCCGCCGGTACCAACAGCCTCGTGCTGATCGCCACCGACCCGCAGGGCGCGGGCGGCCTGGGCGTGAACCACTGGATGGCCTACGGCATCCCGGCTACGCAGACGAGCCTGCCGGAAGGCGCCGGCACCGGCGGTGCTTTGCGCATGGGCCACAATGCCATCGGCAAGCCGGCCTACCTCGGGCCGTGTCCACCTAAGGGCACCGGCATGCACCACTACGTCTTTGTGCTGATCGCCACGGATCTGGCGCCGGACGCGCTGCCCAATGGGCTCACGCGCGCTGAACTGGACGCGGCAATCAAGGGCCATAGCAAAGGCGCCGCCGCCTGGGTTGGCCGGTTCGGCAACTTCTGATGGATGCGAGCCCGCCAAGTTCAGCCGGCCGCGGCAGTTGCGGCTAACTCGGCCAGATACGCCCACGGATAAATGCCGCGCGCATGCCCATCGCTGAACACCAGTTGCATACCGTAACCAGCGGGCTCGACGGTGGTGACGCGCACGTTGGCCGGCACGTTGATGGGCGTGCCGTGATGGCGCTTGAACTGGCACTCCGCACAGCGGCATGCCTTGCGCAACATCACGTGGCTTAGCGCCACAATGGCGTCCGCCCAGTGCAGGCGCAACCGGCCTTGTGCGATGTCGTTGTCGATGTGCTCAGGCGGCTGCACGGGCGCCCTCGATCTGTGCCAATGCGATCCGCACGGCCTTGACGACTTCCGGGTCGCTATCGCCTTCTGCTGTGCGCAACGCGGGCAGGGCAGAGGCATCGCCGGTCTCGCCCAATGCGAGCGCAGCCTCCTTGCGCAGATTGCTGATCGGGTGCGCGAGCAGCGCGGCGAGCGCATCCACGGCATGCGCGGCGCGCCACCGGCCCAGCGCGCGGGCGGCTTGCAGACGGACTTGCCAATACGCATCTGCCAGCGCATCGACCAACGCTTGCGTGACGTCCGGGTCAGGCGCGAGCGCCCGCAGCTTGCCGAGCGTGCTGGCGCTTTCCTCGCGCACGCGCCATGCGGTGTCGTGCAGTGCATCCAGCAGCGCCGGCAGCACGGTGGCGTCGGTGGCAAGGCCGAGGGCACCCACTGCGGCACGGCGTACCTCGGCATCTGCGTCATGACGCGCGCGTTCCGCCAATGCAGGCAATGCCCCCACATGCTTGCGCCAGCCGAGCACCGCAACGGCCTCACGGCGCACGGCGGCAACGGCGTCCTGCAAGGCGTGCAGCGCGGGCGTTTCGCTCTCGGGCACGCGCAACTCACGAAGCCCGCGCAACGCGGCGGCGCGTACAAAGGCGCTCGCGTGGTCTACGTAAGGCAACAGCGCAGGCGCAGAGTCGGGCGATTTCAAATCCCCCAGGCCGATTGCCGCCGCATCACGCACGGCGCCATCCACGTCTTCCAACGCGCGGGCGAGCGCGGCCACGGTATCCGGCTGCTCCCATGTCGCCAGGATGCGCGCCGCTTCGAGCCGAACCTCCGGCGCGGGGTCGTGCGCAAGCAGCGCAATCACGTTGGGCAGCGCATCGGCGTCTTCTTCATCCGCGATCTGCAGCAGGGCAACGCGGCGGGTGGTGGCATCTGCGTCGTGCAGGCGCGCCAGGAGGGTTGTTGTCATCGTCACCTCAGCGCAACAGGTACGGGATGTCGACCTTCACCGCGCCGGTCGGGCAGTCCTGCTCGCAGGGCATGCAGTACCAGCATTCGTCGAACTGCATGAAGGCCTTGCCCTTGGTCAGATCGATGGCCAGCAGGTCGAGCGGGCAGACGTCGACGCACACGGTGCAGCCCTTATCGGCAATGCACTTGGCTTCGTCGATGGTGACGGGCGCACTGCTGCGTGAGGTGATGTCGTGCGGCGTGTGGGTGAAATGAACAGTCGTCTGTTGCATGGTCATGCAGCCTTCGGAATGCGCAGGTGCGCGTAGGAATCGGTGCCGAGCACATCGACAGGGATGACGTACGGTTCAACCGCCTGCTTGCGGCTGGCCATGGCGCCATGCGCGTCCTTGTACAAGCGCGTGTGGCAGAACCAGTTGGCGTCGTCGCGCTCGGGGTAGTCCACGCGGTGGTGATACAGGCCCCAGCGGCTCTCGGTGCGGAAGAGTGAGGCGCGTGCGGCCATCTCAGCGCAATCGCGGATGAAGCTGACTTCCATTGCGCGCATCAGCTCGTGCGGGTTGCGCGCGTGCAGGTGCGTGATGTCTTCGGCAATCTCGTCGAAGCGGCGCAGGCCGATCTCCATCTTGCGCGTGACCTTGGGCGGCTGCAGGTAGTCGTTCACCATGCGGCGCAGCTTGTATTCCACCTGCGCGGGAGCCAGGCCGTGATCGCGCTGCAACGGCGCAAAGATACGCGCGCGCTCGCGTTCTATCTGCGCGTCGTCGATGCGGGCGTCGCCTTGCCGGCCGGCGATATAGTCCGCCGCGTTCTGCCCCGCAAACCAGCCATACGTGAACGCGCCCAGCATGTAGTTGTGCGGCACGGCGGCCATGTCGCCCGCCGCGTATAGGCCCGGAACGGTGGTTTCGGCGCGCGCATTCACATACACGCCCGACGCGCTATGCCCGCTGCAGAAGCCGATTTCCGAGATGTGCATCTCCACCATCTGCGTGCGGTAATCGGTGCCGCGCCCGGCGTGGAAGCGGCCGCGGCTGGGTCGCTCGTTGGTGTGCAGGATGGTCTCGATGGTCTGGATGGTTTCTTCGGCCAGGTGGTCGAGCTTGAGGAACACCGGGCCCTTCCCACCCTGCAGCTCCTGGTAGAACTCCCACATCATCTGGCCGCTCCAGTAATCGCACTGGATGAAGCGTTCGCCGCGGGCGTTGGCGGTGTAGCCACCCAGCGGGCCGGTCACATACGCGCAGGCGGGGCCGTTGTAATCCTTGATGAGCGGGTTGATCTGGAAGCATTCCAGGTTGGCAAGCTCTGCGCCCGCGTGATACGCCATCGCATAGCCATCGCCTGCGTTGGTGGGGTTCTCATACGTGCCCATCAGGTAGCCCGACGATGGCAAACCAAGCCGCCCCGCAGCCCCGCAGCTCAGCACCACGGCCTTTGCGCGCACCACGAGAAAATCTGCAGTGCGGCAATCGAACCCGAGCACGCCGCAAGCCGCGCCATTGGCATCCGTCAGCACACGGGTGACGACAATGCGGTTGGTGATCTCGACGCGCGCACGCTTGAGCTGCCGATACAGCACCTTTTTGATGTCGTGGCCCTCCGGCATCGGCAGCACGTAGCTGCCCATGTGGTGGACCTTCTTGACGGCGTAGTCGCCGGTTTCGTCCTTCTCGAACTTCACGCCCCAGCGGTCGAGCTGCTCGATGGTGGCAAAGCTGTGCTGTGCATACGCATACACGGCCGATTGGTCGACGATGCCATCGTTGGCCAGCGTGATTTCGCGCGTGTATTGCTCCGGCGTGGCATGCCCGGGAATGACGGCGTTGTTCAGCCCATCCATGCCCATCGAGATGGCGCCGCTGCGTTTCACGTGCGCCTTGTCGATCAGCAGCACGCGCAGCGCGGGGTTGCGTTCTTTTGCTTTGATGGCCGCCATCGGGCCGGCCGTGCCACCGCCCACGACGACGAGGTCGTACTCCAGTTCCAACGTGTTCATACAGTGCCTTGCAGAGGAAGGATGGATTGCGCGTGCGCCGCCACTTGCCGATCCAGGCGGAGCCGGTACTGGAAAGCGTCGCCACGGAAATAGAGGCGTTCAAAGTCGATGGGCGTGCCTTGCGCGTCATGCGTCAGGCGCTCCACGCGCAGCAGCGCTGCGCCTGCGCCCGTGTCGAGCGCGGCGGCGGTGGCGTGGTCAGCCAATGCCGCATCGATGGCAAGCGTGGCGTGGCCGAGCGCCACACCTGCGTCCTGCTCCAGCACAAGAAACACATCGCGCGCGACGAGGTCCGCCCGCGCAACGATGCTGCCAAGTGCTTCCGGCAGCCACGTCACCTCAAGCGACACCGGCAATTGATCCAGCAACCGCACGCGATGCAATTCGGTGACGGGCGAACCGGACGGCAGTTGCAGCGCCTGTGCCACATCGGTCGGCGCGGGCACTGTCCGCAGCTTCAGCACATGGTTGCGAATGGCATGACCTTGTGCCGACATCGCCTCGGCAAAGCCCTGCAGCGCCGTCACGTTCTGGAACGCCTTGGGTTGGCTCACAAACGTGCCTTTTCCGTGGCGGCGGAAGATCAGCCCTTCGTTCTGCAGATCGGCCAACGCCTGACGCACGGTGATGCGGCTGGCGTTGAACTGCTCGCCCAGGGCCGCTTCCGACGGCAGCAGTGATGCCGGCGCGTAGTGGCCACTGAGAATGCCCTCGCGCAGCGTGCCCTTGATCCGTTCATAGAGCGGCGGGGCCGGTTGGCGGTGCAGGTTGGGAGTCGTCATCAGGCGCGGAACTCGTCATAACAAGTGCGCCCAGTGTAAGAAGCAGCCGTATGCAGCGGAACGAAGCTTTTTCGATATGCATGCTCGGTTTTTGGCATGCGCCACCGCTACCGCTCTGGCTGAGCGGGCCGCACGGCTGCCGTCGCATCGCGCGATTTTGGTGCGCTGCACGATGCGCAAACGCCCGGTCTGATATCAAAAGCGATATCGGTTGGCCCCCAAAAAAACATTAGACGGTCATGTCAGGCTGTCAATACCATGGCTCACCACGAATCACCGGCAAGGGAAGACGGGCGCCACATGCCGGGTTTGACTCGTGTACCGCGTTGCAAAGACGACGTGCGCAGCCCCGGGGGCAGTCACCCGCTGCGTTCCACCATAAAGGAGACAAACGATGGAAAAAACGAGCGCCGCGGGCGCCAGACGGACCGTGTTGACCTTCCTGGCCGCAGCCGGTGTGCTGCTGGCTACGGGCTTGACCACAGCGGCTCACGCGGCTGACAAGTCGTTCACCATGGGCTTTGCCCAGGTGGGCGCCGAGAGCGAATGGCGTACCGCCAATTCGGAATCCATCAAATCGACGGCCAAGGCGCAGGGCGTGAACCTGAAGTTCTCCGACGCGCAGCAGAAGCAGGAAAACCAGATCAAGGCGATCCGCTCGTACATCGCGCAGAAGGTGGATGTCATTGCGTTCTCGCCAGTGGTGGAATCCGGCTGGGACACCGTGCTGCAAGAGGCCAAGGCAGCCAAGATTCCGGTCATCCTCACCGACCGGGGTATCGACAGCAAGGACCCCTCGCTCTACACCACCTTCATCGGTTCGGATTTCGTCGAGGAAGGCCGCAAGGCGGGCCGTTGGCTGCTGGAAAACGTCAAGCCCAAGGGCGGCGACGTGAACATCGTCGAGCTGCAAGGCACCGTCGGCTCAGCGCCTGCCATCGACCGCAAGCGCGGCTTTGAAGAGATCATCAAGGCCGACCCGCACTACAAGATCATCCGCTCGCAAACCGGCGACTTCACCCGCGCCAAGGGCAAAGAGGTGATGGAAGCCTTCCTCAAGGCCGAGGGCAAGAAGATCAACGTGCTGTTCGCGCACAACGACGACATGGCGATTGGCGCCATCCAGGCCATTGAAGAGGCTGGGCTCAAGCCGGGCAAGGACATCACCATCATCTCCATCGACGGCGTGAAGGGCGCGTTTGAAGCCATGATGGCCGGCAAGCTGAACGTCACGGTGGAATGCAGCCCGCTGCTCGGGCCGCAGCTGATGGATACCGCGCGCGCCGTGCTGGCGGGCAAGACCGTGCCCAAGCGCATCGTCACCAAGGAAGGCATCTTCCCGATGGACGTGGCGGCCAAGGAGTTTCCGAACCGCAAGTACTGAGTACTGAGCTGCGTTCGCAAGCCCTTTGCTGAACCGGAGTATGCCGGCAGGGCGGGTGACTCCGCCTTGCGGGCATGCACCATCAACAGGTGACATCCATGTCGGATCACGTTGATCATGCCGCCGCGTCAGATGCCCGTGGCGCGTTGCTGCACATGCGCGGCATCTCCAAGAACTTTCCTGGCGTGCAGGCGCTGGCCGGGGTCGATTTCCGCTTGTTTCCCGGTGAAGTGCATGCCTTGATGGGGCAGAACGGCGCCGGCAAATCGACGCTCATCAAGGTGTTGACCGGGGTGGAAGCGCCCGATGCGGGCGAGATCCTGCTCGGCGGTCAGCCCATCGCTCCGGGCTCGCCGCTGGAGGCGCAGAAGCTCGGTATCAGCACGGTGTATCAAGAGGTCAATCTCTGCCCGAACCTGACCGTGGCCGAGAACATCCACATCGGCCGCTTTCCCATGCGCATGGGCAGCATCGACTGGCGCGCCACCAACCGCGCCGCGCAGGCGCTGCTGGCCGATCTGAACATCCACATTGACGTGACGCTGCCGCTGTCGCTCTATCCGGTGGCCATTCAGCAGATGGTGGCGATTGCCCGCGCGCTATCCACCGAAGCCCGCATCCTGATCCTGGACGAACCCACTTCCAGCCTGGACGACGACGAAGTGGCCCGGCTGTTTGCCGCCATCCGCACGCTCAAGGCACGCGGCATGGCCGTGCTGTTCGTCACGCATTTTCTGGAGCAGACCTACGCGATTGCCGACCGCATTACCGTGCTGCGCAACGGCCGGCTGGAAGGCGAATACGCTGCGCGCGATCTGCCGCAGCTGCAATTGATCAACAAGATGGTCGGGCGCGACATTGATGCAAGCCGCTTCGAGCGCACCGAGGTGCCGCCGGTGGATGACACTGCGCCAGCATTCCTGAGCGCGCGCGGCATGGGCCGCCGTGGCGTCGTGCAGCCGCTCGATCTGGACGTGCGCCCCGGGCAGGTGCTGGGCCTGGGCGGCCTGCTGGGCTCGGGCCGCACCGAGACCGCGCGCCTTCTGTTTGGCGTGGATCGCAACGATGCGGGCTCGATCAACGTGCAGGGCCAGTCGCATCAGTTCAGCTCCCCGCGTGACGCCATCCGTCAGGGCATCGGCTTCTGCCCGGAAGACCGCAAGACCGAGGGCATCATTGCCGAGCTGTCGATTCGCGAGAACATCATCCTCGCGCTGCAGGCCAAGCGTGGGCTGTTCCGCTATCTGCCCAAGAAGCGCCAGCGCGAGATTGCCGACCAGTACATCGCTCAGCTTGGCATCAAGACGCCCGACGCTGAAAAGCCTATCGGCCAACTCTCGGGCGGCAACCAGCAGAAAGCCGTGCTCGCACGCTGGCTGGCGACCGACCCGGCCATGCTGATCCTGGATGAGCCCACGCGCGGCATCGACATTGCCGCCAAGCTCGACATCATGGACCTGGTGACCGCGCAGTGCCGCAAGGGCATGGCCATCCTGTTCATCTCCAGCGAGCTGCCGGAAGTGCTGCGTGTGAGCCACCGGCTGGCGATCCTGCGCGATCGCAAGAAGGTGGGCGAGCTTGCCGGCGCCGATGTGACGGAAGACAACCTGTGCCACGTGATTGCCGGCGGCGACGTGCCCGCCAGCCAGTCCACCACCCAGTCCACCACCACCGGAGGCGCCGCATGAACCCCGCCAGCCTGCGTGCGCTCACCGGCCACCGATTGTTCTGGCCGTGCGTGACGCTACTCCTGCTGTGTCTGCTCAACGCGTGGTTCAACCCGCATTTCTTTCACCTCGACATTCGCGGCGGGCATCTGTACGGCAGCCTGATCGACATCCTCAACCGTGCCGCGCCGCTGATGCTCATATCCCTGGGCATGACGCTGGTGATTGCCGTGGGCGGCATCGATATTTCAGTGGGCGCGGTGGTGGCCATTTCCGGCGCCATTGCCGCATCGCTCATCGGCGGCACGCTGGTGGTGCAGAACGGCTTGCCTGTGTATGTAACCAAGGTGCCGCTGCTTCTGGCGCTGCTGGCTGCCGTGGGCGCAGCGCTGGTGTGCGGCCTGTGGAATGGCTTGCTGGTGGCAGGTGCAGGCATGCAGCCCATCATTGCCACGCTGATCCTGATGGTGGCGGGGCGCGGCGTGGCGCAGCTCATTACCGGCGGGCAGATCATCACCGTCTACTACGAGCCGTTCTTCTTTGTGGGCAACGGCTATCTGTTCGGGCTGCCGTTTGGGCTGTACATCGCGGCCGCCGTGCTGGGCCTGCTGCTGTTGTTGATGCATCGCACGGCGCTCGGTCTGTTTATCGAGGCAGTCGGCATCAACCCCGTGGCAGCGCGGCTTGCGGGGCTGAACACCAAGGCGCTGCTGTTTGGCATCTACGGATTCTGCGGTGCCATGGCCGGCATTGCGGGGCTCATCATCTGTTCGAACGTCAAGAGCGCGGACGGCAACAACGCGGGGCTGCTGCTGGAGCTTGACGCCATCCTGGCTGTCACGCTGGGCGGTACCTCGCTGGTGGGCGGCAAGTTCAGCCTGTGGGGCAGCGTGATCGGCGCGCTCATCATCCAGACGCTCACCTATGCGATCTACTCGATGGGCGTGCCGCCCGAGATCAACCTCGTCGTGAAAGCCGTGGTGGTATTTGCCGTGTGCCTGGCGCAATCGGAAGCGTTTCGCAGCATGTTCTTTCAACGCCAAAGCCGTGCAGGAGCGCAGTCATGAGAATCAATCCACGCCGCTTGCCGTTCTACGTCACGCTGTTCCTGTTTGCGCTGCTGTTCGGCTTTGGGTCTGTGACTTACACGGGCTTCTTCAGCGTGCAGGTGTTTCTCAATCTGCTGATCGACAACGCGTTCCTGATGGTCGTTGCCATTGGCATGACGTTCGTCATTCTGTCGGGCGGTATCGACCTGTCTGTGGGGGCGGTGGTGGCGCTTACCACCATGATCTCCGCCGCGCTGGTTGAACATCACGGCTGGTCGATTGGCGTGGTGGTGCCGCTCGTGCTGGCTGTCGGGTGCCTATTCGGCTTGATGATGGGCGTGCTGATCCAGGTGTTCCGCATCCAGCCGTTTATCGTCACGTTGGGCGGCATGTTCCTCGCGCGGGGGCTGTGCTACCTCATCAGCATTGATTCGATCAGCATTACCGACCCGATCTACACCACGCTGTCGCAGTACAAGATCCAGGTGGGTGGCGGCAACTACGTGTCGCCCAGCGTGGTGATTGCGCTGGTGGTGTTTGCCGCTGCGGCGTGGCTCGCGCATTGCAGCCGCTTCGGCCGCACGGTCTATGCGCTTGGCGGCAATGAACGCTCCGCCTTGCTGATGGGCTTGCCGGTGGCGCGCACGCGCATCCTCGTCTATGTGCTCAGCGGCTTCTGCTCGGCACTGGGCGGCGTGCTGGTCACGTTCTACATGCTCTCCGGCTACGGGCTGCATGCACAGGGCATGGAGCTGGACGCCATTGCCGCCACCGTGGTCGGCGGCACGTTGCTCACCGGCGGCGTGGGCCTCATCAGCGGCAGCGTGGTGGGCGTGCTGTTGCTGGGCGTCATCCAGTCGTTGATCACCTTTGACGGCACGCTCAGCTCCTGGTGGGCGCGCATCGCCATTGGGGTGTTGCTGTGCGTGTTCTGCCTCATGCAGCGTTTTCTGGGGCGCGCGCAACGCGGGGTGTCGGTGCCGCCGTCAAGCCCGCACAAGCCTGTGCGGCGCCCGAATGAAACGACCAAGGACACAGCTCCCTCGGCCATCGTCATGCGGTCGCACGCCATGCCGCCGTTCAACTAGGCACGCACGCTCGCGCTGCTCGAAGTCGGCTCGTCGCTCGCGCGGGCCGACCCTCGGATGTCTCCCCTCACGCACTCGAATCGGCAATGCATGCACCGGTGCAGGGCGCGATGTGGGCGCTTGAACTCACGCACTTAAGGTATTTCGCGGCCTACCGATATGCAGATGTAGAACATCCATAAATCCGGGGCACGTGCCTCCGGATAAACAAATCGGGGGAAATCATGCCGTCTATCGTGCATTCGGTGCGCTTCAAGTTGCTCGGGGCGTTTGGTCTGTGTTTGGCGCTGTTGCTGGCCACCGGTGTGTTTGGGGTGCGGGGCCTGATGCGCCTGAACGCCAACATTAACGCCGCATATACCAGCAACACGCTGCCCATCGCGCAGCTTGCCGAGCTTCGGACGGCCCAACTTGATATACGCCTGCAATTGCGTCGCGCGCAGGTCTTCACCGACGATGCCGCGCAAGTTGCAGCGGCCGTGCGCACCATCCGCACGGATCTGGAACAGATCAACGGCGCATGGAAGCAGTACTACCCCGCCAGCGTGACGAGCGAACAAGAACGCGATGTCGCCAGCAAGGTCAACGATGCCCTGCCGCAATTCAACACGGCCACGAACGAAGCGATCGAAGCGCTGCAGGCAGGCCAGCACGACGTAGCCGCGCATATCATCAACCGCCACGCCCGTTCTGGACAAGCCGTGAGCGACCTGCTCGCAAAGGACATTGCCATCAACCTGCAGCAGGCCAAACTGTCCGTCGATGACAGCGAAGCCACCTACCACTCCATCTTCAGCATGGCGGTTGCGCTGGTGTGCGCTGGGTTTGCGGTGGGCGTGGGCATGTGCTGGTATCTGCTGCGCGCGATCTCTCGCCCGCTCAGCCGCGCGGTGGACGTTGCCAATCACATTGCCGGCGGGCGGTTGGAGAACAACATCGTGATCGACACGCAGGGCGAGTTTGGTGAGCTGCTGGCCGCACTGCGCTCAATGGATCGACAGTTGACCGAGACGGTGCGCGGCATCAAGGTATCGGCCGAATCCGTGACGGTGGCATCCAAGGAAATTGCAGCCGGCAACATTGATCTGTCTGCCCGCACCGAACAGCAGGCCGCATCGCTGGAGGAAACCGCGTCGAGCATGACGCAGTTGACCGAGACCGTGAAACAGAATGCCGAGAACGCCGCCCAGGCCGACAGCCTGGCCGCCAGCGCCAGCACCATCGCGCAGGCAGGCAACGAGGCCGTGCGAGCCATGGTCGGCACGATCGACCAGATCAGTACCAGCTCGGGCAAGATTTCCGAGATCACGGGGCTGATCGAAGGCATCGCCTTCCAGACCAACATCCTCGCGTTGAATGCCGCAGTGGAAGCGGCGCGCGCTGGCGAGCAGGGCAGGGGCTTTGCCGTCGTTGCAAGCGAGGTGCGCACGCTTGCGCAACGCTCCGCCTCTGCTGCCAAGGAGATCAAGGGGCTGATTGGCGACTCCGTTGCCGTGGTGCAGGCGGGTTCGCAACAGGCCGCTGCGGTGGGCGAGACCATGAGCGAAGTGAAGGATGCCATCCGCCGCGTGTCGGAGATCGTGGCCGAGATTGCCGCCGCCTCTGCCGAGCAAAGCCGAGGCATCGAGCAGGTCAACCAGGCCGTCACGCAGATGGATGAAGTCACCCAGCAGAACGCCGCGTTGGTCGAGCAGGCCGCAGCGGCAGCGCAATCGCTGGAAGAACAGGCGACGACGCTGCGCCGCGCGGTGTCGGTATTCCGTCTGTCGGATGGAGCCGGTCGGCCCGCGTTTGCCTGAGCACCTGCGGCAGGCGCCTTAGGCGCTGCCCGCCACGGTACCGTCGGGCCTTGAAAAGGTTGTTTCGTGCAACTATATTGGTTGCGCGAAACAACTATTCGAGGCCGATATGGACTTCGTTGAAGCCCCCACGCAATCACGCGAGCAGACTATCCGCGAACTGCGGGAGATCTCGCGCAAGCTCGTTCGCGAATTAGGCTTCATGCGCAACACGCTGGCCGAGAGCGACCTGCCGCCGTCCGCGGTGCACGCGGTCCTGGAGATTGCCGGTACGCCCGGCATCCAGGCGCGCGACCTGGCCGAGCGTCTGCGGTTGGACAAGTCCAGCACCAGCCGCCAGGTCACCCGGCTGGAATCTGCCGGGCTGGTCGAACGCCGCACCTGCGCCGACGACGCCCGATCTTCCGAGCTGCACCTCACCAAAGACGGCCAGCAACTGCGGCGCAAGATCGACGCCTTTGCTTCCGGCCAAGTCTCCAATGCGCTGCGACACCTGACCCCGGCAGACCAGCAACGACTGGTCACATCGCTGTCGCAATACGTCAGCGCGCTGGCCGATGACAACGACCACAAGCCCGCGCAAGCGCCCGCCGATGCCGGCCCCCAGATCGTGCAAGGCTACGTGCCCGGCTGCATTGGCGACATCGCCAGCCTGCACGGCCGGTTCTACGCACAGCACTGGGGCTTCGGCGTGTTCTTCGAGCGCCGCGTCGCCAAGGAGCTGGCCGACTTTGCGCAATCCCTGCCCGACGCCAACAAGGCACTCTGGCTGTGCGTGGAAAACGGCCGCAGCCTTGCATCGCTCGCCATTGACGGCAACCCGGACACGCGCGTTGCACACCTGCGCTGGTTCATCGTGGATGATTCACTGCGGGGCACCGGCATTGGTCGTAAGCTCATGTCGCAAGCCATGCGCTTTGTCGACGAGCGCTTTGACGAGACCTACCTCAACACCTTCAAGGGCCTGGATGCCGCCCGCCACCTCTACGAATCGTTCGGCTTTCAACTCACGCAGGAAGAAGCCGGCACGCAGTGGGGCAGCACCGTAACCGAACAGCAATTCCGACGCCGCAAACAGGGCTGACGTTGCGTCGCCCCCGGCGCACAAGGAGACAGCACGTGACATCGCAACTCAATCTGGATGCCTACTTCAACCGCATCCAGTGGGGCAGCAGCACCCGCCCCAGCTACGACACGCTCGCGCAGTTGGTGGGTGCGCACATGCGGCACATTCCGTTTGAAAACCTCGACGTGCTGCTCGGGCGCGGCATCCGCATCGACCTGGAAAGCGTGCAGAACAAGCTCGTCCACGCACGCCGCGGCGGCTATTGCTTTGAGCACGCCACGTTGTTTGCCGCCGTGCTGGAGCAGCTTGGCTTTCAGCCCACGCGCCACTCGTCGCGCGTGATCATCCAGACGCCGCGCCCCGAGGCGCCCCGCACCCACATGTTCCTGACGGTGCCGCTGCCCGAGGGCACCTTTGTCATCGATCCGGGTTTCGGCGGGCTGGCGCCCCGCGTGCCTGTGCCGCTGGACGGCACGCAGGCCAACATCGATGGCGAACTGCACTGGATGGCGCGTGATGAAGACCGCTGGATACTCCGCGCCCAGGTGCGCAGCGACACGCCCGTCGACGCCTGGGTCACCACGATGGAGCAGGACTACCCGATCGATTTCGAAATGGCGAATCACTACACGAGCACGTATCCGGCGTCGCCGTTCATGAACCGCATCCTGATGCGGTCGTTGACGGACGAAGGGCGCGTGACGGTGATGAACCGGGACGCCACGATCTGGCGAGGGAATACGCCGCACAGGTTTGAATTGGAAGACCGGCGCGCGTTGCGGGAGCTGTTGGCCGAGCACTTTGGGATTGATTTGCCCGAGGTGGAGGGGATGCGGGTGCCGGGAGTGGAGGGGTGGGATTGAAACTGCATTGGCATCCGGATTTCCCGCCGCAGTGATGGTTTGTTGGTGTCTGACGCCAACCGCCTAAGGGGCTACCGCTGCCCATGAAAAAGTACGGTCAGTTCAACACATAACGAGAGTCGGTCTCTGCAAGCGTCCCCGCCCGTCTCGGGTTCGCTTTTACTGCTGTTTTTTTATTTCAGCTTGTTCGCACGTGCCAGCACATGCAGGACTTCCCACCGGTACAAGTCCACTGTTACGCCATCCAGCGAGGTCAGCATGAAGGCACCAATCGCATCGAGAAACCCGGCCTGGTATTCAACGGCCTTGTCTTTGACCTGAAGCTGGTATTCCAAGCGCAAAGTCTTGGGGCTGAACTGCCGCTGCACCTTCATGTCCATTTGGGCGCGCCGCAGATAATCTCGCGCGCTCAGGGCGCCTTGTGCATACAGGAGATTGTCTTCAAGGCTCATCGGGCACCTCCGGACGGAGGACGTTGCGCGATGCTGGTGAAGTGACAGATTGCGGGGCGATGCCCGCGTGGGATGGGTACAGCTTGGATCGGTTGCTCCATTGTCTTGCCCTCTGGTTGAGTGAGGAGCCGCCCACCGGGAGGGGTGGGCGGGCACACGGCAAGGTCTGCAATACCGATCAAGACAAATCCAAAAATCGGCAGGGCCGAAGCCCTCCCTGCCGGGCCCGCCCATATAGGCGAACGACGGCACGCAAGGGCCTAACGGCACTCGCGGATTTGTCTTGAATTCGGGATTGCAGTCCCGGCTGCGCTTGGTTTGCGCGAGCGGGAGTGAGTTTATGGGCGGCGAGCGGCGGCGGCAAGTTGCGGTTTGTCGCGGCGGCCAAATCAAAGCGCATCCGCGGAGCCCAAAACGCCGCGCGCCGGGTTCCAGACTCGGGGCGCCGGGTTCCGAACCGCAAACGCCGAGCAAAAAGCCCCACACGCCGGGCTCCGAGCCTCAACGGTCGAGTCCAGAACCCCAATCGCCGAGATCAGACCCTCGGCCGTGCTCAAAAAAGCAGCATGTGTTGCTGAAAAAAGCAGCAAGCGCGAGGCAAAAAGTGTCGTGCGCCGAGTTCAGAGCCTCACGCGCGGAGTTCAGAGCGCGGTGCGTCGAGGTAAAAGGTCCGACCCATTGCTGCAAAAAGCAGCACGCGCGAAGCAAAAAGCCCCACGGTTGGGGCTTGGAGGGCGGCAAGCGGGGGTTGAGGGGCGGCAGTCGGGGGTTTAAGCCTCAAGGCGAAAAAAAGGCGTGCCGTCTGGCACGCCCATCGTGATCGATCCGCCGGGTTCCGCACGGCGTTTTGGCAGCGTGCGGACCGGCCGGATTGCGCGTTGCCTTTGCGCTTAGTTGTACGTGTACACCATGCTCTTGAGGCTGTTGTCGAGCATGCGGTAGTTGAACAGCACAGAACGCGTGCCCGAGCTGGTCAGCGCCGGCACCTGCTGCGAGGGCAGGTTGATGACCGCCGACGTTGCGCCCCTTGCCACGTTGGTTGACGCGCTGTAAGTGCCCTTCAGATCCACCGTGACAGCAGCACTGCCAATCTGCTGGGCCGACGGGTTCTGCGCCCAATCGACCACCATCGAAGACAGCGCGCCGTTGGTGGCGCTGTTGGACGGGTTCAGATCCGCCAGCGTCTGGCTGCCTGCGGTATTCCACGGCAGGTTCACGGCCTGGGTGGCTTGCACCAGATCCGTCAGCAGCGTCTTGTGATAGACGCGGTCGGGCGTGGTTTGAGAGCCGTAGAACAGTTCGACCTGATACCGCGCGTTCTTCACGACAGGGTTCGGATCAAGGCTGTCCGACGCCTGCGCCCAGATCGGATTGCTGAAGTCGCTACGCGGTGCCGCCAGTGTGGTCGCCGCGGAGCCAGTCAGGCCGACCGTGCGCGCGAACCAGAAGTTCGGACAGTTGTAGGTGGCCGTACCGCCGTTGCTGCAACGGGTGGTGGCCGGAACCGTACCGAACTTGTTGCTCACATCCATGTACACCTGGGTCGGCTCGTTGCTGTCGCCCGTGGGGGCGATGTAGACGAGACCGCTGGTGGGCAGGCCTGGCCCCGTGATACGCGCAAAGCTCAGGCTGCCGTTGTTATTGACGCTGCCCGGGCCCTTGGCGTTGATCCAGAACTGGATGCCCGTCTGGAAGTGGCTGTAGCTGTTGCTATTGGCGCTGGTGCCCGCAAAGGTCGGGTTGACCTGCTCAACCCGGCGAACCTGCAGACGGTCGCTGACTTCCACCGGTTGCTGATTGCCCACGACCCACCAGTTGGACGGATGCGCAGCCGATGTGCCCGACGCGACGTAGCGCGCCAGCACGATGATGTTGCCGGGGTTGCCGCTGGCGTCCAGGTACTTGGTGTTCAGGATGGCCGTGTCGTACGTGGGGGACGACGGCGAGCCTGCCGGATAGAACGCCATGACTTCCGGCACGCTGAATTTGGCGCCGGTCATGCTGTCGCTCATCAGGTAGCCGAAGAACAACTGTCCGAACGCGTAGCCGTTGTGCAGGAAGGCGATGCCGCCGGCGTTGCTCGTGTCCGATGCAATGTTCTGGCAGGCCGTCGCCAGCGCCGTCACCTTCGGGC
Source organism: Ralstonia pickettii (assembly GCF_000607165.1). Lineage (GTDB taxonomy): Bacteria > Pseudomonadota > Gammaproteobacteria > Burkholderiales > Burkholderiaceae > Ralstonia > Ralstonia holmesii. The sequence goes on from NZ_JFZG01000024.1 coordinate 649,303, forward strand.
CGCCTTGCGAAGCGGGCGGCGTGAAGTCGGTCCCCAGTACGCGCTGCGAGGCCGGCAGCGCAAAGCAGGCGGTCAGCGCATTTGCCAGGGCTTGCGCGCCCTGCGGCAGGCTCGAAACGTTCGGAGCAGGCGCCGGCAGCGCCGAGCCGCCGGTCGTGGCAGTGGCCAGCGGCACGGGCGTGCCGTCCACCGTACCCAGTCGCAGTTGGCCTGTGACCGGGTCCTTCGACACCGTCACCACATCCAGAATCTGGTCGGCCGTGTTGCCAACGCCGGACGACGTGGCAGCGGAAATGCTGGTGGCAAACGGGTCATAGTTGGCCGGCGCACCGATGGCGCTCAGCACCGACGACAGTTGCGCCACGACATTCGCGGTAACGGCCTTGAGGGCGTTCGCATCCACCGTCTTCGCATTGACCAGCGTCAGCGGATTTCCGTCCGGCGCCAGTTGCGCCAGGATGGCGGTCGTCAGCGGGGTGGCATTGAGCGTGAGCGGCGTGCCGGCCGGCGGGGTGGTCGTGGTCACGCTGACCAGTGGCGCGGTGTTGCCGGTCGGGTCGGTCACGACCACGAAGAACGGCGCCGTCTCGCCAGATTTGAGCGTGCAGGTGTACGAGCCAAGAGCGCTGGTGGTGATTGCGGTTTCAACGCACGGCGAGTTCCCCGTGCTGTCGGTCACGACAACGTTAGCGTTGGCAAGCGCGCTACCGGTGGCAGCGGTGCCGGTCAGGGTCGCGGCTGCGGGCGTGGCGGTGCTTGTGCCACCCGATGTGGAGCCATCCGAGCCTCCGCCGCAACCGGCAACCAGCGTGACTGCGGCCAATGCAATAGCCGTCGCAGCGGAACTCAATTGCCAGATACTCTTGGCGTACCTTGCTTTCATCAAAAACCCCCCTGTTTTGTTTTTTCAAGACGTTGCGCAAATAACCGTTCTCGATAAAAAGAAGCGCGTTATGCAGCAACCTCTGTATGCGCGCGGGCGAATGCACTGGCGCAAGCGGATGCTAAGAAAAAACCTGGGGGGAATCTATCCCTACATCGTGGGATAACCGTTTGGTTAGGTTGCCGTCTCGCATATTTAATATGCGTGAAACAAGCGGCCTGCATGGCGCGGTTGCCTTAACTTCGAACCTCGTCAAATCGTCCGCCAACAAGTTGTTCATGGGGACTGCCGCACCAGTTAATGGCGAATCAGGCTTACCGGGAATATTTGTGAAAAGCGGGCGTTTGCCTACGGTGCGGAACGTCGCTTATTTCGGAGAGAGCCCGAGCGCCTTGACGAAGCGGTCGATATGAACAGACCAGAGCTTGCCCCCGTAGTACATCAGAAGGTGGCCGTCGCGCCCTGGTAATTCGGCAGCATGGATGAATTCTGCTGGGCTTCCTCCGGCGGCGAAGGCGCGGTACCACTCATTGGGAGCGTCAGGGCCCCAGTACTGATCGTTCTTGGCGTAAAGCCACAAGCCGGGGATCTTTGCAGTCTTGCCGAGTTCGCCCATGACTTCGCGTAGTTGTTCTTGGTCGCAACTATGACCAGGCGCGCGGTCGGGCCAACCAGCAGCGCCCCCCGCAAAGTTGATGTACCCGATAACGCCTGGCGGTTGGGCCGCTACGGTGGCGATCGTGGCAAAACCGCCCGCGGATTGACCCTCCAGAATAATCCGGTCTTTATCTACCCAAGGTTGCGCACGCGTCCATGTCAATGCTGTCAGGGTGATGTCTCGCGTGACCTTCACCAAGTGGGGGAAGTCTGGCTTGCTGGTGCAAACGCCCGTGGCATTGATGAAGGCTCCGGAGGCTTCCTGGTCTGGGCCTCCAGTCGCGCCATACCCGACACGAATCGGAGCAACGACGGCGATGCCCTTGGCCAGCCAATATCGTACGTGCCCTTTCGGGATCGGGTATTTCAAATTGGCGCGATCTAAACGGTCCGCCGCGCGGCCATGAGAGAAGATCAATGTCGGGAATGGACCGTTACCCGCAGGTTTGTAGACTTCGGCGCGCATATCGATGTCACCGCCAAACGTGCCGGCACCGGGAACCGTAATGGAGACGATCTCCGGTTCACTGGACCCTGAGATCGATGCGGTGGTTTGTGAGAGAGCTTCGGCTGCCTTAACGGGAATACTGAAGAACAAGCCATGCCCAATCAGTGTGGCTAAAAAACCAGCGACCAGAAAGACCTTGCTCACAATGGGCGGTTTGCCCGCTTCGCTCTTCAGCGAGGCAACCGAACGGCGATTGGGCAGTTGCTTCTTCGATACGTGAGTAATGGGCATGGATGCGGCGGAATGTCGATCGGCGCAATGGGCTTTGCAGCGGCGCTTATACATAGCAGAAGGAACGCGCTATGTGGGCGGCCATATTTTCTCCGCTCGCGTGAAGGAAAGCCCTCCATCTTCTTGCCTACCCCGGCCGCACTCGCGTTGTGCCAACAGGGCCAATCGATGCAATTCCGTCAATCCCCTCCGGCTAGCGACTGTTTTGCGTAGCGCTGCGAATTGCTCGAATTCGCTCCGCCTGCCATGCCGCCAACGCAGTGCCCGCTTCGGCTTCCTCCTCCTTGGTCGCCTTCCGGGTTTTATAGGGCGACAAACTGGCAGACAAAATCGGCGCGCCGTTATGTATGTCCTGCGCGAGCCAGCTCAAATAATCCCGACCCTCATCGCGATACCGTTGAACTTCCGCCGTGGTCAGCCGAATCATGAAGCTGTAGCCGACCGCCCCATGGTTGCAATTGGCATCGAGATACAGCTTGCCATCCGCTTCAAATAAAAACCAGCTCTGCGGTTCGTGGTCCAGCACCTGCATCAACGCCTCCGAGCGCGTAGTTGATTGTGTGAGTGGTTGCGTGTGCGTGCGATTGCTCGGCATGCCATGGCGCATGTGCGGGCTTCGCACATGCGATCGCACTTTCGCATGATCGTGCTGGACGCTGCAATTGGCCGCCTAGCATGCAAGCGTTATTGACCATTGCTGCCCGCCATGCCAATTCCATCGAAGATCAGCGGACCGAGCGTCCAGACACACATCAGTAGCACCGACGCGCCAGGCTCGTCGCCGATCAAGCCGCCGCAACCTCAGGCGCCTCAGCGCACGGCACGTACGTCGCAAGGGGAACTCGGGGCGCTGTCTGCGCGCGGCTCGAAGCGCCCACGCGAGTCGAGTGGTGATGATGCTGCTGCACAGCCCCAAGCCAAGCAACGCCGCGCGGATCTGCCCCGCTCGGAACTCCCTCGCGCACACGGCGACGCAGACTCGCGCATGGAGCGCATCATGCAGATGCAGGCCGAGACCATGATCCGCAGTGCGGAGCTGCAGAACGTGCTGAACCGCGCCAACGCGCAAGCCAAGCTGATGGAAGAGGGCAGCAAGGCTGCCAAGGATCTGATCAATTAGCGTCGATGCGCCAGCTGGACGTGGCATTCACGGAATCTGCACTGGCCCCGGTGCATCACTGCCACGTACCAGAACGATTGCCGCTGCCTCGCTGCGGCGGTGATCTGAAGCACAGCATCGTGGTTGCCGGCGTGGTGCAAGTGATTCACGCCGTGCAGTCGGTGATGCACTTGCTGCGTGACCATCTGCTCAACGCAAAGGTCGTGGCGATGAAAGCCCGGCACATATGTGAGGTGCAGCGCGCACCAGGTGACGGTATCGCTTCCTGGCCAGAGAAGAACTACGCGTTTTCCCAGTAGTAGCCCCCCGCCCATCTGGCCAAGATTGCCGCGTATTTTCGTCGTTGCAATTGCCTTCGCGAACTGTGCGGTACGGGAGAACGCTATGCCTGCTTTTGTCGAGACCAACGGGCGACTCGTGTACTACCGGCCCCAGTTGTATCCGCTTCCTCCGTCTCCCCTGCAACGGCAGGCAGTGGCGGACGCCAAGGCAAAGACCGACCAAGACATCACCACAGTCCGTTCGGACATCAACGGCGCTAGTGGTGCTTCTGCGGATGGCACATCGCTCGACACATCGCTGCCCAATCTCATGGCCGCCGTGGAGAACGAACTGCGGCTCAATGCGGATCTGGCGCCCCCGGGTGGCGAGACGAAAGCCATCGAGGATGCCGCTGCGGCGATCAAGCAGCGCGCGCCCGATGCAAAGTGGCTCGGGGAAGTCGTTGACGACGCGAAGAACGGTGTTGAGCAGCAGGACGCGAGCCAGCGCAATGCAGCGGAAAAGCGGGATGCGGTGCTGGATGCGCAAGACAGCTTGCAGTCTGCGTTGGCGGTCAAGGTCACCAATCGCACGATCGCAGAGGAAAAGCAGGCCAGCGTTTCTGACGCGCAAAGCAAGCTCGATCAGGCGGTCAAGAACTTCAAGGATGCCCTCGGCACGGAGCTGAGCGAGTACGAGAAGTTTGGCACTGTCGACGACCTCAAGGCCGCCAACGATGCCGTTTCGCAGCTGTCTGCCGCACACCCGGAATGGGACACCGCCAGCCTGGATATGGCCCGTGTGATTGCCGTCCGGCATGCCATTCAGTACCAGGTTGACCATATCAACCCGAATGACCCGAAGCTTTCGCCGGACCTGCAGGCCGTAGCGAAAAACGATCCCGTGACGTTTGCGTGCGAGCAGTTGCTGGCCCCATACAAGAACGACAAAGATGCGTTCGGCATCGCAGAGTTCGTCGGCAGCGTGAGCTTTGACGTGCGCGTGAACAACACCAAGACGCTGGTCGATCAAAGGATGAGCGCTGGGGATGCAAACGGTGCGCTGAAGGCCTTGTCGATCAACATGAACGCGGTGTCGTTCTCGCAGACAAGCCCGGAGGCGCGCCAGGAACTGTTCCAACAAGCCGGCGAAAAATACTTTGGCGCGAACAGCGCTTACTTCAATCAACAGATCGGCAACTTAACCTCGGTATACAGGTACAACCCCGACGATTCGGATGCCACACAGCGCCTCGCTTACGACGACACGGTCAAGCTGGACGCGGTGGGTCAATGGATGAAGGCGCTCGCCAAGGATGCGCCACCTGAAGTTGCGGCCAACTTGCTGCAGACCGTTGAAGGGCGCTTTAACGATAACGGCTACTGGTTCCAAAACAATGCTGGCCAACTTCGCACGGGCATCGCGCACGGCACGGATTTCTACGGCGGGTTGAGCTTGACGGCACTTGCGGCGGACACACCGAGCTTTCGTGACACACAGCCATCCACCGCGCATGCACAACAGGTTGCGGATTGGCTGACCAGCAACCGACAAGCAAACGCTTACCTCGACACACTTGGGGCGTCGGGGTCAGTCAGCGGCAGCTCCGACTGGGCACCCATCACCAACGCAGTCGGTGATACACAAGCCACCAGCCTGACCACTGCGCTGCTCGCGCACCGCGCTGCCTTGCCCGAGGCGGATGCCTTTCAGCACGCGTTTGATCTTGGCAAGCAGACCGTCCAGAAGAAGCAGGCCGCCGCCGACTACGACGCGTTCCAATCGAATGTCGACGCCGGCCTGACAAGCATTTTCGGACAGATGAGCATGGCCACCTTTGGTCGTGACACGCCCATCTTCGACGGCAAGAGCCATGTCTTCAACGCCCCGGGCGCAGACGCGCAACTTGGCAATTTCATCGGCGCGTCACTGATGGTGCAGGCCGATAACAGCGCCGCGCAAGACAGCGGCGACATCAACACTGCATGGTTCACCAACAAGAACAGCACCAAGATCATCGACGAAGTGCGCAAGGCAATCCGTGAAGCAGGCGGTACCGACGGTACCGTCACGGCGATTCCGATTGCGTACGTCGACAAAAGCACTGGTGTCGCGCCGACCGCGCTGTTCAAGGTAGTCAACAAGCAGAGCGGCAAGATCACCTACGTCGATGATCGCGGCACGCAGTATGACGACATCAAAGATTTCCGGCATAACAATGCCCTGGCCGATGGCGGCACCATTTACGTGCCGAACGATGCGAACGGCGCGCTGACGCTCAATGCCAAAGGTGTTCCCGATGTCGCCCATCTGAGCGCGCATGTCACCACGGGTTGGCAGCGTGTCAGGCATGGGCTCGACTTCGTCTTTGGTGTCGCGACCATCTCAGCCGGTGTTGTGTTGGTGGCGGGCACAGGTGGCGCTGCAACGCCCATCGCCGGCGGCGTGATGGCAGCCGGGGCCGGGTGGGCAATCGGTGAATCGGTCGACCGTTTGACGACGCTGTCTGAGCACGGTCGCTCCATCTCGCCATTCGATCCGGAGGCGCGCGCAGACTGGCTCACCATTGCCGTCTCCGTGGCCGGCGAGGGCAGCTTGGCGGCCGGCGGTGTCAGAAGCATTGCCGGGTCAGCCGAGGCAGCCGGCGGCTTACGGGGCATGACGCCGTTGATCGTGAACAGCAATGCCTTCCGGGTCGGCGCCAAGGGCGCTGACCTGACGGCGGGCCTGGGCGGCGCCTTCATGACAGGCGATCAAGCCCTCACGTTGATGAAATACGGCGACAAGATGTCAGGTGAGGCGAAAGCCGAGGCGGTGCTCCTTCTCGGTCTGGGTCTGGGCGGCGCGGGCTTGGCTGTGCGCGGTGGTGGAATGACAGGCACGACCAGCGGAGGTGAGTTTGACCCCGCCGTCGGCGCAAGGCTTCCATCGGAATCGACGGACGCCGCCGATGCGTCGACCTCCAGCCCCTCCCGGCAGGAGCTTCTGGAGCAGGCGTCCACGGCTATGCGCAACTTCATCAGCGGCGCAGGCGCTCGCATTGGTGGGGCACCCGATCCGGCCATCGATCAGATCAGCAGCGATGGCATCGTGCTGCGCCCTGGCAATGCGTTGGGCCAGCTCTCGCGCTATGCCGGACTGGACGACGGAACACGAGCGTTCTCACTGGACCGTTCAGCAGAAGGCAAGCAAGGGAGCCAACCGCCTTCACTCGACTTTGTCCTGCGCTTGGACGATAAAACCCAGCGTGAACTCCCCGGCATCGTAGACATCGTGGACGACAACGTCGAACTTGGTCCTGATGAAACAGGCAAATCGGCAACCGAAGCACTGAGGCGCGGCAAGTATCAACGCGTTTTCACGTTGGATAGTCTGGTGGCGCATGCCGATGTGCTTTCTGACATGCGCCACGCCTTGCTCAATGATTACCGTCCCGACGCGATCATCGGTTTGGAGCGCGGCGGCGCGTTTGTCGCCGACACCGTCACGACGGGGTCACCCGACCTGGCATCTCGCGTGGTCAAGGTACAAAAAGTCAAAGCAGGCGATGTAGCTGCGGCCGGGCTGAGCGGGTCGAGCGACGACCCGACCACGCCCGCCAATATGATCGCAATGAAGCAGGCGGTCGAGGACCAGATTCGGGCGGGAAAGAAGCGCTTCGCCTTCACCGAGGTCTACTTCAGCGGCACCGCAGTCAACACGATCTACAAGTACGTCATCAAGCCGCTTTCAGAGCAGTATCCGGATTGCCAGTTCAAAGGTTTCTGGCTGCACGAGGGGACACCCGACGAAGCGAAGGCCGCCCTCCAGGGCACGGATGGGCTAAGAGAGAACAGCGAAGTCTTCTCGACGCCGTTCATCCTCGGCGAGGATGTGGAGGATGTGCTCAGCTACAACAGCTCACACCCGCTCTTCATTGCCGATGTCAACAACGAAGGCAAGACGTTGAACATGGATGTGTTGAGACCGAACCCAGGGGAAACAACGCGGGAATTGCTGATTCGGATTCTGAGGGAATCTGGGAAAGGGTGATTTGATGTCGGCGCCGTGGCGTGCAAAAACTCGAGTGAGCCGTTATGCACCATTCGGCGCTGAGCTGCTCGACCGGCCAACACGCTCAGGTTTCGAAGGCTGTCACCCACTTACGCTTGCCACACAGCATATCCTTCCTCGCGCAATCCGATCGCCAGCTCCACCTCCATCTCCCGAGCGGCCTCGTAAGGCATCGGGTTGAAGCACTCATACAGCTCCGGCATCAGACGCAACCCATATTCGCGCACAAACCGGTTCGATTTCAGCCCCGCCTTGTGTTTGTCAAAGCGCACGTCCGGCGACTGACCTGTCATGCCTACATAAACGCAAGGTTTGTCGCCAAAGTAATCCGGATTGGCTTTCACAAAGCGCGCTTCGCCCAGCACTTGCCGCGACAGTTCGACGACGTAGACGTGATGGTGGTGACGTGGCATTGGAGGACTCTTCGGCCACTGCGCAGAGAGGCTCTTGCGCCGCTGTGTGGTCGGAAGATGTTATTCGATATGCGGCGTTGGTTGGGTTCCAGGAATGCGCGAGCGTGGGTTTGGGTCTTTGCTTGGGGCCACTGATACCGGCTGTATTGGCCCATGCCCAGTCGATACGCAACCTTGGAAACGCCGTGGCCTCTGTCCAAAACCTGGGGGACTGCCTCGCCGCCGCCAGGCGTTCCTCAGAGCCTCGGCCAAGACGCCGGAGGCTAGCGAACCAATGAAGGCGCTTACTGTTCCAGCGACCATCCCGGGTTGGGCACGTTTTTCCCTTCCCGATAGGTCCAGTTTGCGCCGCACGTGCGGCATGCAAACGTGCTCACCGTGACGGCCGCTGTCTTGGAGGCTTTGATGCGCTGGGTGTCGGTGATTCGTAAGAAGGCATGGCCTGACGCACCAAGTCGGTGGACTTCAATCGCAAGGCAAGCGCGGCAGAGTGTCATGCCAATTTCTCTCTCAAATAACGTGGGCGCGATGTAGCGCGCGAGTATTCGTCCGCTTCGTCTGCGGTCTAGACGCCAAAGACAGGAGCGCCGTACTTCAACAGCAATTGCTCGATCTGGCTCAGGTCATCGGTGCGCGGTGTTCTGTCTTCTGTCACGCGTGACGGCCCGCCATAGACGGCAGCAACATGTCTGCGCACGGTCAGTACATCATTGGCCGGCGGCGCGACGATGACGGCATCACCAGGTACGTGTCGATAGCTGCCATCTTTCCAGCCCTCGGGCGTCAGATGCAGTTCTTCCCACTCTTCGCTAACAGACATGGTGATTTCCTTCCTGTTGACTGCTGGGTTGCGCTTGCGCTTGCCGCAAGCGGAAAAAAGCCGCGCGGGGCGGCTTGAGCGGTTCAGTTCTTATGATGGGGTGCCAGACGTGCGATGGCTGCTCTTCCTGCAACCCGGGCAGCATTCGTTGCGAGTGCTTCCGTGCCATGTACGTTGTGGCGCATCGAGACGTTGGCGAGGATGCGTTCCGTACCATCCCTGTACTCATTGATGAGATAGGTGGCAAACCAGACGCCGGGTTCTTGTTCAATTGGGTACACGGACACCGTGTACGGGGAGTCGATTTTGTTCAATACACTGCTGGATTTCGGGCGAGAGCTGATGCAGGCGTGGAACGCCTGAGCAAACCAGTTCCTGCTGATGAGCTACGCCACGATGGGTAGGGCCAACGCCTTTGGGTCATGCATACAAATGCACGGCGCAAGCGATTGGCAACGAGGTGACCGTACTTGCGTAGGCTGGCACGCCAAGTACATGCGCGCTGCGTACGGAGCGGATAAACCGCCGGTCAGGTAGGTGATGGGCCGCGTGGCCCAAGATGATTCGGGTGTACGCCCGACGGGTGGCCAGCGCTTGATGAGTCTTCTTGCCAGGCACCCAGCCCGATCGATTCGAAGAACGGGTAAAGGTTGCGCATGGTAACAGCTTCTCGCAATCCCTGCTCTCTGGGCTGCTTCAATGGCTCGCGTTGTGGGTAGCCATGGAATGCCAATGCTCGTCTGTCACAACCAAACGCGGCGGTGTATGGGCAACATGGAGCGGTTGCAAAGCGCGGTCGCATCCACATTCATGGCTTATTTCCGGGCTCATCGCCTTTTTGATTGACAGAACCTTGTGAGCCCGGTACACCTTGCACCGCAGGCTTTTCAAGCAGTTACTCCGAAGTTTTGGGTTGTCACGCTAGGCGATACCTTTTCTCATTGTTCCTTCCTTGATTGTCATGCCTGGTGAGCATGGGCTCGACCAGAACATTTAAGGAATCCAACATGGAAACCGGTATCGTAAAGTGGTTCAACGACTCCAAGGGCTTCGGCTTCATCACCCCTGACGCAGGCGGCAACGATCTGTTTGCTCATTTCTCTGAGGTTCAGAGCAATGGGTTCAAGTCGCTTGAAGAGGGACAGAAGGTCAGTTTTGTGTCGGGCGCAGGCCAGAAAGGCCCGGTCGCGACCAAGATTGCGGCAATCTGATTCGTCTCGCCCGCAATATGAAACCCCGCTATGCGGGGTTTTTTTTCGTCGCTCACACACTTGTGCTAGCCCCGGACACGCCGCCGTGCATATATGAGAGTACAGTGGGACACCATCCTCCTGTGCCGCACACGGACGCCTGCCCGTTGATGCTCCGACTGGCGGTGTAAGTCATGGAGATCCGTGATGCTCGACCTCGTCGCGTTTACCAAGCCGGTGCTAGACGAAATTACCGGGCAGGACGTGCGGACCTGGCACTCCGGGCCGAGGGTGCTAGCGGCAAACTGGCAGGTACCTGAATTCGACAGCCGTATCTGGCGTGCGAGAACGTTGACGATCGCGTTCACGCACGATGTCATGAATCAGTTGACGCACGCAGATCGGCAAGACCTTGGTCAGCTGCAGTGCATGCTTGACCGTTTTCTGCGGGCGCAGTTGGGCGTGCATACCCAAGCGGATCGTGGAGATCGGATGCTCGTGATCACCGTCGATCATTTAGGGGTGGACTCATAACTGCCCCGGCAAATCAGCGGATTGCTGTTGCCAGTCTATGTCGATGCCCAACCGGGCATCGATCACGCACACCCTCGGTTGGAGTCCCTCATGAATGCAAGCCCGTCAGCCACGTACAAGGGTTTCGACCTGTATCCATTGGTGTACAGGACTGAGACGGCCCAGTCATGGCCGCGCAAGCGTCCCGATCGTACGTTCAACGCGTCTGTAGTGATCTGCCGCACAGGTCATCAACCCGGAGCCGAGCACTCGCGCGTTTTTCGCATGACGCTTACCGTTTGGGAGAATGTGGGCACCGCGAGGCGGGGCGCGCTTAAGTTCGGCGAAGACGTCATCAATGGCCTGGTACCCGGAGAATCGGTGGCGTCGCTGTAACGGGCGCGAGGTGTTTCTGTAGCCGGTGCCTTTTTGATATTGCGTTGGCGAGGCGTGTTGCTCGCGTAACCAGCCAGGAAGCAAGATGACGCATGCGACCGACAAGACGAGCTTTCTTTGCACGCTCCCCGGAGCGGCAAAGGGCATGGCGTATTCCATCACTGTGGGCTTTATCCACGATGGGCAGCCGAACTGCGTCCAGTTCACCAGTTTCGTGGGGGAAGGAAGGCGGTCCTTCAGGGTGCTGGCAAGCGCACCGGATCTGGCCTCGGCAGCCACGGGCGGCATTGAAACCTTGTGTCGCCTGGCCATCGGACAAGTCATCCGGGACAGCCTCTACGCGAAAACTGCACAAGGCGACCATACCCTCGATATGCGCGTGCAGCCTTGGCAAGGAGATCTCAAACCGGCGGGATCACGTGGCGCACAAAGGGCGCTTCGTCCGCAATTGCTTCGAGGATAGTTCAATGGAGCAAACGGAAAGAGCGTACAGTGAGGCCACCCCTTTCAACGGAGATTGCCGTGGACGCCTATCCGACTTGCCGCTACAAGGGGTTCGATGTTTACCCCCTGATCTACCTGTTTGATCCGCCCCGTGAATGGCATGAACGGCGTCCGGACCGGTCTTACAGTGCCTCCGTGTTGATCTGCCAGCAAGGGGAGCCGCCGAGTACCGAGCATTCTCGTATTTTCGCGTTGCCGGCTGACCATTGGGAAAGCATTGGTATCGCCAAACGGGCGGCAACGAAGATGGCTGAGGCGATCATCGACGGATTTATCCCTGGAAAGTCGATTCCCAAGTAGTTGCGCAGATCTGGTCAGTGCGTGCCAGATGGATTCCGAGCCTGCGCACGAATAGCGCGCCGCGCGGGCATCAGAAAATCACTGCAGCCGACTAGGGTACTGACCAACTCTGCAGAATCGACGTCTGGAAACGGCCAATCGCGCGCGCGACAACCGAGTCGCCTGCAGGCCGACAGCAGCCGTTAGCAAACGGCTGCGCCCTCATCCAATCGATTTCCCGCTTGATGACGACAGCCGCCCGATACCGGCGTCATCGTCTGCCGCATCAAGCCACCGAACTCGCCTCGTGCAGTCGGAAGAACGCCACCGCATGGCTCAGTTGCTGACCCTGGCCTTCCAATGATGTGGATGCGGCCGCTGCCTGCTCGACCAGCGCGGCGTTCTGCTGGGTGACTTCGTCCATCTGCGTAATCGCCAGGTTGATTTGCTCGATGCCACGGCTCTGCTCGACAGAGGCGGCGGCAATCTCGCCCATGATGTCAGTCACACGGGCCACGGCCTGGGTGACTTCGGTCATGGTCTTGCCGGCAGTTTCCACCAGCGAGGAGCCGTCCTGGATCTTCTGCACCGAGGTGCTGATGAGTTCCTTGATCTCCTTGGCTGCGCTGGACGAACGCTGCGCGAGGCTGCGCACTTCACTGGCCACCACGGCAAAGCCGCGGCCTTGCTCGCCGGCGCGAGCAGCTTCCACTGCGGCGTTGAGCGCGAGTATGTTGGTCTGGAACGCAATGCCTTCAATCAGACCGATGATGTCTGCCACTTTGGCCGAGCTGGTGCGGATGTCGGTCATGGTGTCGACGACGTTGCCGACCACGGTGCTGCCGCGTTGCGCAATTTCGGAGGCGTCGGATGCGAGCACGCTGGCCTGCTGCGCGTTGTCGGCGTTCTGCTTCACGGTGGAGGTCAGCTCTTCCATGCTGGAAGCGGTCTCTTGCAAAGACGAGGCCTGCTGCTCGGTGCGAGACGAGAGATCCTGGTTGCCACTGGCGATCTGGCCCACATCGCTGGCAATGCCGTGCGCGGCCTGGCGAACCTGGTCGATCAGCTTCACAAGGCTGGCCTGCATTTCCGACATGGAGGCGAGGATGCTGCCGCGAGGTGCGGTTGCGCCGCCGAGCACGGGGCTCAGGTCTCCGGAGGCTACGCGGCGCGTGATGTCGCTCAGCGCATCAGGCTCCGCACCCAGCGCCCGGGTCAGCCCACGGGTGATGAGAATGCCGGCAGCCAAGGCGCCCAGCACGGTGGCAAGGCAAATGCCGATGAGCAGTGTGCGCTGGAATGCGTAGCGCTCGGCCGATTGGCGCTCCATCTCGTGTGCGCGCTCGCGGGCGTGTTCGCTGTAGGCATTGGTTGCCTTGACGAGCGCGGCCAGCAGCGGCCGGCACTGCTCGTTCATCATCGTGATGGATTCTTCGTGTTTGCCAGTGAGCGCCGCGTTGACGATGGCGAGCGCCACCGGGCCATACTTGGCTTCAATGCGGTCGATGTCTTCGACCAAGCCGCGTGCGCGGTCATCGGTGTCTCCGGCTTGTGCAGTCAACTCCTTGAGTTTGCCCAGGCGGCTCTGCACGTCTTCATGCGCCTGCGTAACCGCAGCTTTTTCCAGATCGATGTCTGACTGCTTGGCCACAAGCACGAGGTTGCGTGCCGCAATGGCGCGGCGGTCCACTGCCGTGCGCACGCGTTCGGACAGTGAGGCCCGGGCATTGACGCCGTTCACATACTTGGAAAAACGCTCGTTCGACTCGCTCAGCGCCTGCACTGCAAGCGCAGACACCAGCAACACCAGCCCCGCCAGAAAGCCAAATGCCAAGGTGAGCTTGGCGCGCACCGTCAAGTTGTTGATCCCCATTGTGGTTTCCCCGTTCGTTCGGCCTTTTAACCGCACCGTTTGTTGATGGCAGGCCCCGATGGCGCTGCTCGAAACTTGCAACGGCAAGGAAACCTGATGCTGTAGCGACCTATTGGGGGTAATCCTCTCCATGTGAGCAATTTTGAGAATTGGCCCGGCGAACGCGGGCGTCATGGACCGGAGCCATCCCAGTCCAACGCGAGGATGAAATGGTGCTGCGGATCACGCTGCCTGGGCAGGCAGTTGCCGGTGGGCTGGCGGTGATTAGTCTTTTTGGAGGGGGCGATTGGCGTCCGCTTGAGAAGGGGGAGAACGGTTCACTTCCCCCCATCGCCCAGCAACTTCGCTGGATGCACCGACGTTTCGTGGCGGCGGCAGCACGCGGCGGGTGCCGCTCTAACATGGTTGTCGACGCTAAGCGGTTGCGCAGGGCACCGGATAGTTGTCTTCCTCCTCCGAACCTGAGAATGAAGTCCATGGGCAACTATCGCATCGGCTCAACACACAGCACGCCGTCACATCACAGCACCCAAGCGAACAAAGAAAACATAGCACCGCAGCAGCAGTCCAGTGGCAACCAGGTTCGGTCTAGGCAGGGCGTCTTGGCGTCGCTTGCCGCGAGCCCGCGTCGTGCAGGCCGCGCGCTGCAGCGGATGTTGCATATCAATCGGCCCGCCGAGCCGGCCAAACCACAGGTCGCCCGATCGACTGCGCAGGTTCATCCATCCGTCCAGCAGCCTCCCATGGCCAACGCCCCGGTCCGGCGCGAGGTTGCCGCGTCGCCCCGATCGGTGCGCACGCCAGGCCATGGAGTGTCTGGCGGCAACATCTCGGTCCAGCACCATCGTGCGCGCGTATTGAGCCAGATCGAGCATCTGCCGACCGAGCACGGCAAGCAGGCTTGGCGCAAACCGATCGAGGCCATGGAAACGCTCGATCGACACGTCGCGCACTTGCCACCCGCGCAATCCGTCAAGCTGCTGCAGCAGATGCAGGTCATCCTCGGCATCAAGGACAGCCGTACGCGCAATCTCAACCTGGATCACTTTGTCGCCTCGCTCAACCCGGCAACCGTGCACGCGCCCCCACCCAGAGGAATGTCCTCACCGGCACCGCGCGCATCCGCTCCCCGCACGGCTGCAGCAACGCCGCAGCGCCCGGCTGCCACACCGAGCAAGCTGAGCTTCAAGGACCTTGAGGATTTCGCCAGCCAGAGGCATCGTCCGGCCGCACAGGTGCAAGGCGCGCCCGCGCGGGGGCCGCAGGCTGGCCGACCGGCGAGCGCACCTGCCACGCCCGCACGTCAGCACACCGCCCCGACACGGACGTTGGCCGACTTCGAGCGCGACGCAGAGGAAGCGGCCGCCTACCACGGCCATGCGCATGCGGACTACAGTGCCGCTCGTGCGGAGTACGCCAGCTATCTCGCGCGCAGCAATCCGGCGCCGGAACGCCGCTCGCAGTCCGCGCCGCCGCGCGTCCAACGCGTTGCGCACTCCAAGCTAGACGATGTGCAGCGCGCTCAGATTGCGCGTGCCGAAGACGATCGCGCCCGCTACCACGGCGAAATGCCGAACTATCAGCAGGCCTATGCAGACCATGAGGTTCGCCAACCGACACCCGCCGCCGTTGGGCTCAGGCGCGCGGCGCGCCCGGCGCCTCGTCAGTTGAGCGCCAGCGAGCTGCAGTCGATCCACCAAGCTGAAGACCAACGCGCGGAGTACCACAGCGAAAGCCCCGACTATGCAGGCGCGGAAGCCGCATACCGGGCCCAGCACGGGCTGTGATGGGTTTGCGGCGGGCCTGACTCCGCGATGGGCGCGCCGAACATGCTCAGCTTGGGCAGGGAATGCACCGGCCCACAGCTGAGTTTCAGTCCGACAATGCTATGGATGCAGCTTCTCGCCCTTGTTCAGCATGTCGATGAACTGGGAGATCTTTTTGGCACGCGTCTCGGCCTTCTTCACGTTTGGGATTCTGAACAGAATCGCGTACCGGTTTTGACTGTTCAGGGTCGCGAAGAATTGCTCCGCCTTCGGGTTGGCGTCGAGAGCCTGCTGCAGATCATCGGGCACGGTTGATGTACTCGCAGACGAATATGCCGCCTCCCAACGCCCGTCGTGCTTGGCCAGATCGATTGCGCGAAGCCCGCTTGGGCGCATCCTTCCGTCGGACATCAACGCTTCAGCTTTGGCTTTGTTGATCTTCGACCAGATGCTTTTGGCGGTTCTAGGCGTAAATCGCTGTAGCCAGTAGTGCTCGCTCCCAGCCTTTTTTTGGCCATCGATCCATCCGTAGCAGAGAGCGCTCTCAAGTGCCTGTGCGTAAGACACAGTCGATTGCTCGGCAGATCGCTTGGCAATGTGCAACCAAACACCGGGCGCAACCTCTGCGCTGGCTTCGAGCCAAGCTTCCCAAGCTTCCTGATTGGCGAATGTAAGTGCGGGGTTTTGCATCTCGCCGGAACACTCACCGTGGACTTTGTAGGGGAGGTAGCTCGCGCCTGAAGCGCAGAACGCCTCTTCCTATTGGATTTCCGGCAACCAGCGGATTCGGCATCCACGCCGTATAGACCACGAGCGCGTCTCCATCAAACGTGTAGTGCCGTTCCTGCTCTGTGCCGGTCCATGCTTCATTCCACGACGCATCGACCTTCGTGATGAACCGATCGCCGTCGACCCGATACCGCCCTGTATAGGCCAGGACGGTACGGAACAGCGCCACGAGCTTCTCGTCTGTATTCCCGGGCTCGCGCGCCTTGGCGGTCAAGAGCACCATCATTCGCCCATCAGCGCTGAATATCAGTGACCCATTGGGATCAACTCCCCAGGGCTGCGTGCGCTCCTTTGTCTCTTGCATTTCGGTCTCGAAAGACAACAAGCGCCAGCTACCGTGCAGTTTTGCGTCGTGCTCAGTCATGGTTCGTCCTGTCATCGTCCGTTCAAATGTTCGTACGGGGCGGGCGCCGTAGAACAACATGCGTCGCGTTTTCCGACGCTACGGATTCAACACACGTATAGCCCAGTGCTCGCAAATCAATGCCTTCGAACAGAGGTTCCCCACGGCCAAGCAAGACCGGCGAGATCGCAATGTGCAGTTCATCGATGAGGCCCTCACGAAGGTACTGTCGGATGGTGCCTGGCCCACCGCCGATTCGTACATCTTTCCCGCCGGCGGCCTCGCAGGCGCGGTCGAGCGCTTCTCGAGCGCCGCCTGTGACGAAGTGGAAGGTCGTGCCGCCCTCCATCTCGATGGGCGCACGCGCGTAGTGGGTCAACACAAAAACGGGAACGTGATACGGCGGGTTGTCGCCCCACCAGCCTTTCCAGTTGTCGTCGGGCCAATCCCCGCGAATGGGGCCGAACATGTTTCGCCCGAGAATCCACGCCCCAACGTTCTGAAAACTGCGGGCGGCAAAATCATTGTCAACGCCGGTTGTGCCGCCGTCCTTGCCGAGCAGGGCGTGCTGGAACGTGCGCGTCGTGACTAGCCACGTGTGCAGTTCTGTCCCGCCAATGCCGAGCGGATTGTTGATGTCCTGATCCGGACCTGCGCCGTATCCGTCAAGCGAGAGGGTGAAGCCCGCAACGCGAACGCGTGTCATCGTTTGTCTCCAGCTCGAATGTGACGCCCGATCGCTCATCAACGGATGCCAGCGTCAAGACCTGCATATTAGTACCAGCGCCACCCGAACGCGCTGTGCACGCTGGGCCGGACATCGCCCATTGGGGGGAGGGGGCCGCCATCATTTAGAATCGCGCACTTTGCCCGTACTCCCATGTGGTTCAAAAACCTTCAGCTTCATCGCCTGCCGGCACCTTGGGCCGTTACCCCTGACCAGCTTGAAAAGTGGCTGGCGCCCCACGCATTTCAACCGGGCAACAGCGTAGAAAAGCAAACCTCCGGCTGGGCATCGCCGCGTGATGACGGCGCGCTCGTGTATTCGAACAACGGGCAGATGCTGCTGGTCTTTCGCGCAGAAAAGAAGCTGCTGCCGGCGTCTGTCATCAACCAGGTGACCAAGGCCCGGGCGCTTGAGGTTGAGGAGCAGCAGGGCTTCAAGCCCGGCCGAAAGCAACTGCGCGAACTCAAGGAGCAGGTGACTGACGAACTGCTGCCGCGCGCGTTCAGCATTCGGCGCGATACCCGTGTGTGGATCGATACGGCAAACGGCTGGCTCGTGATCGATGCGGCCTCGCAGGCGGTTGCCGACGACGTGCGCGGCCTGCTCGTGAAGTCGATCGATCAGTTGCCGCTCACGAACGTGCACGTGGCGCATTCGCCAGTTGCCGCGATGACGGAGTGGCTGCTCTCTGGAGAGGCGCCCGGCGGCTTTACCGTAGACCAGGACGCCGAGTTGCGCTCGACGGGTGAGGGCGGTGCCACCGTGCGATACGTCGGCCACGCGCTGGAAGCGGAAGACATGCGCCGGCATATCGAAGCCGGCAAGCAATGCATGCGCCTTGCCATGACCTGGGACGACCGGGTCTCCTTCGTGCTGACGCCGTCGCTTTTGATCAAGCGCGTGACGCCGCTTGACGTGATCAAGGAAGCCGAAGACCCCACCGCGCAGAACGATGACGAACGCTTCGATTCCGATGTCGCACTCATGACCGGCGAGTTGGCGCGGATGCTGACCGACCTGGTCGACAGTCTGGGCGGCGATCAGCTCGACGCCATGCAACAGGCCAAAGCGGCCTGAGCTTGGTCAGCCGGTTGGCGGTGTGCCGGTGAACACCGCCAGCTGCGCCTCGAACGCGCGCTGGTAAGCGGGGCGCGCTTCACCGCGCGCGACATAGGCGGCCAGGCTCGGGAATTCGTCCAGAAGACCCGATGGACGCAGCCGGAGCAGTACGGACACCATCAGCAGGTCCCCCGCGCTGAATGCGCCATCGAGCCAATCCGCATCGCCCAGGCGCGCGGAAAGTTGACCCAGCCGACGGCGGATGCGATCCATGACCAGCGGCAAGCGCTCAGCGGTCCACGGCTTGTCGCCCTCCTGGAACTTGGCAGCAACGAGTTCGAGAATCGGCGGTTCGACGGTGTTGAGCGCCGCAAACATCCACGTGATCGCCCGTGCGCGGGCATTGTTATCGTTTGGTAATAAAGTAGTGTGCCGCTCGGCGATATGGAAGACGATCGCGCCTGTTTCGAACAAGGCCAGGTCGCCTTCCTCGTAGGTCGGAATCTGGCCGAACGGATGCAGGCGCAGGTGCGCTGGCTCTTTCATCGCCTGGAACGAAACCAGCCGGACGTCGTAGGGCCGGGCCGCTTCTTCTAGCGCCCAGCGAACCCTTGTGTCGCGCGCCAGTCCTTTGCCGCCATCGGGCGAGCGTTCAAAAGCGGTAATGGTGGGGATCATTCATGCGCTCCGATGCGTGTCTGGCGCCCCCCCCCCCGCGGAGGCTGTGGCACCTGCGGTTGGTTTTCAGTACGTGGGGCGCGAAATACAGCTCTGCCGTCGCCGCGCTAAACAATGGAAAATTCACTCACCACGTGCGTGCCAAGCATGTGCACGCCGGCGTCAAAGGTCAACCGACATTCGTTGACGCGCCTCACGCCGGAAGGCACACTCGTCCCCATGCAAGCCCACACGTCCCTCACTATTGCGATCCAGCATCACGCGCACGCCCATTGGGGACGGCCTCTGGGGACGTGCACGCGTTAGCAATCCGCAACACCATGCGCACCGAAGCCCCGCCGACAACGACGGGGCTTTTTGTTTTTTGCGCGTTACATCCGCTCCCGCAGTAACCGAGTGCCCAAGCTCGAATCCACCGCCGCTTTCCTATCGATGAAACAGGAAGATCAGATGCCAGCCGTATCGTCCCCCTTCGCAACGCCCCTCGATTTGTACAGAGCCCTCTCGCGCGCGTGGTCTGCAGATACATCGAGCCCGACCAATGCGTGGACGCCGTCGAATCCGGCGCAGAATCACTGCAGCGTGACTTCGCTTGTCGTGCAGGATTATTTTGGCGGCGACATCCTCACGACGCAGACGCCCGGCGGTACACACTTCTACAACCGGATCGACGGCAAGATGTGGGATCTGACCGTGAGCCAGTTTGCCGAGCCGGTGCCGTATGACGACTCGCCTTCCACCCGCGAAGCGGCGTTGGCTGATACCTCGCCGGAAAAATATGCGCTGCTTGTGTCGAGGCTGAACGCGAGCAGATAGCGCGTGCCGTTGAAGTCGCGCAGCCTGTCGGGCAAGTCGACGAGACTGTGTTCTCGTAACGGTGAACGTTGTTCAGTCCGTCCGCCCGGCGCGCAGGTCGCTCTTGCGGATGAGCTGCAAGAGCGTCTCCGCAGGCTTGCTCAGGCGCCGCGCAGACAACGTAATGAATTCGATTGCCGGCAGCGGCGGCAAGACATCGCCATTGACGGGCGGCACCAGGCCGCCGCCCGCCAGGTTCTGCGCACGCACGGTAATCCCCAGCCCGCCGCGCGCGGCGGCAATACACCCGGAATGACTGCTGCTGGTGCAGACCACGCGCCACAGCCAACCGGCCGCGGCCAGCGTGTCCAGCACAATTGCGCGGGTCACGCTCGGCTCGTTGACGAGTATGAGCGGTAGCGGCTGACTCACATCGACCACGGTACCGGGCCGCGCCAGCCATTCGAGCTGGCCTCGGAACAGCGGTACACCCCGTCGCCCGCCTTCGCGGCGTTTGCCGACAATCAGATCGAGCGAGCCGTCTTCGATGCCTTCGTACAGCTTGCTGGTCATCCCCATCGTGATCTCAAGCTCGACATCCGGGTGCGTGGCCCGGAACGCCGCCAGCAGATTGGGCAGCGGCCCCTGCGCCAGGTCTTCCGAAGAGCCCAGCCGAACGCGGCCCTGCAGCCGGGGCGCACTGAACTGCAGCTCGGCGCGCGCCAGGGATTCGAGGATCAGCTTCGCGTGAACGAGTAGCGCCTCGCCGTCTGGCGTGAGCGACACCGAATGGGTGTCACGCACAAACAACCGCCGGTTCACGCTTTGCTCCAGCCGGCGGATGTGATCGCTGACCGACGATTGCGACAGGTCAAGCTGGCGCCCAGCCTCCGTAAAGCTATGGGCGGCGGCCACCGTGGCGAAGGTTTGAATCCAGACGGGATTGAGCATGCCGGCATTGTCATCGGGTTTTCCGATAACAGTCAACGTCTCTAGAGGGGTTCCCGATTGGCTATCCGTCGGTAGCATTGCGGGTGATGTCCGGCGCTTTCCGGACAGCATTCCAGGATTCACATGCAGACCGCTTCAACTTCCGCTGCCCCACAGAGCGCCTCGCAGAAGGCCATGCTGTGGATTGTCTTTGCCGGCTTCTTCATGCAGGCGCTGGACACAACGATCGTCAATACCGCGCTGCCCTCCATGGCCCGCAGCCTCGGTGAAAAGCCCCTCGACCTGAAATCGGTGGTGGTGGCCTACACGCTGACCATGGCCATGCTGACGCCAGCATCGGGGTGGCTGGCGGACAAGTTCGGTACGCGGCGCGTGTATTCCACCGCGATCCTGATTTTTGTTCTCGGTTCGGTGTTCTGCGCAACGGCACACACGCTGCCGCAACTGGTGATCGCACGCGTGCTGCAAGGGATTGGCGGATCGATGCTGTTGCCAATTGGCCGGCTGGCGGTGCTGCGCAATATTCCGGGCGAGCAGTACATCGCCGCCTTGGCCTTCGTGTCGGTGGCGGGGCAGGTTGGTCCGCTCCTGGGGCCGGCCCTGGGCGGCTGGCTTGTGCAGGATGTCTCGTGGCACTGGATTTTCCTGATCAACGTGCCGGTGGGTTTCGTGGGTCTGTTTGCGGTACGGCGCTATCTGCCGCAAGACGCCGTGCGCGCCGTGGCGCCATTCGATTGGCTTGGCTGCGGGCTGCTGTCGTTGTGCATGGTGGCCTTCTCGCTGGCGCTCGAAAACGGTGCGCATAGCCCGTGGAGCGTGGCGCTGATCGCCGTGAGCATCGTCAGCGCGCTGCTCTATATTCCGCACGCAAGGCGGCGTGTGGCGCCGCTGTTCCAGCTTGCGCTCTTTCGCGAACCGAACTTCAGCATTGGGCTGATCGGCAACCTGTTCTGCCGCATCGGGTCCGGCGCCGTGCCATTCCTGTTGCCGCTACTGTTCCAGTTGCAGCTTGGCTATTCGCCGTTCCATTCAGGGTTGCTGCTATTGCCGATTGCCATTGCCGGCATGCTCGCCAAGCGCTGGGTCGTCCCGCTCGTGAACCGGTTCGGATACGACGTGTTTCTCCAGGTCAACACGTGGGTCGTCGGTGTCTCGATTGCCTCCTTTGCGGCCATGTCGCCAGGCTGGCCGCTGGTGCTGTCGATCGTGCAACTGTCGGTGTTTGGATGGGCGAATTCGATGCAGTTTGCAGCCATGAATAGCATCACGCTCAAAGGCTTATCGCACCAGGATGCCGGCAGCGGCAACAGCTTGTTCTCGATGGTGCAGATGCTCGCAATCGGCCTGGGCGTATCGATCGGGGGCGGGCTTGTCAGTCTTTTCTCGGTCAAGCTTGGTGTGGCCGCGCCGGCGTATCGGCTGGCGTTCTTCACCATGGGCGTGGTGACCGTGTTTTCTGCGTGGATTTTTCGCAGGCTCGACGCCAAGCCCGCGCCGCTCCATGCCAAGAACGTAGAAGCCAAGCCTGTTCAGGCGCGCTAACGATTGCAGGCGCAGAGCAAACCGGCTGGGCGGATCATCCGCGCATGCGCAGAAGATCGGCGTAGGAGACCAATTTGCGTTTTCCCGTTCCAAGCGTTTTGCGCTTTGACGTTGACCGGCCTGGCTTGCTGCGCTCGAACTTGGCCGCAGCACGTGCGTCTTCCTTGGCATGCACGCTGGCGGACTTCGTTTCCGCCTTGACGCGTTCGGCTTCCAGCCGTGCGGCCACCCGCTCTTCGCGGGCAACTTCCTGTGCTGCCGAGAGGATTTCTGCCTTGAGTTGATCGCGTCGCTGTTTGGCGGCAACGCGGGCGGCCTGCAGTTGCTCCTTCCGTTGCCGGAGCCAGTCTTTTCGGCTCACCGGCGCGGGCCGTGCCTCTGCCGGCACGCTCAGGCGCAATGCCCGGCTGGCAGCGACTTTCTCGGCGTGGATCTGGCGACGCGAATCGCGTTTCGCATCACTCATGGTGCGCAACGCTCCCTGGCGGCACCGTTGTGCCGCCGTGCACCAGCAGGGGATGGCGGGTCATGACATTCATTCCGTCAACCGTACCATAGGGTTTCAAGTCCCGCAGGGGGGATGCCCGCCCATCAAGCCTTCTAGCGCCCGTTCCGGCAGGCGCGCGAATGCCCTGGCGACGGCGCTATTCCGGTGCAGTATTCCCCCTCCGCCAGGCGGGGTCTCGGCCATGGAGCTACGGCGGTTGATGCCCCTGGGCGCTCGTCCAACCGCATTGTTTTTCCGCCGCCTGCAATACCGTATGCGCGTGAATACGCAACCAAATTGCATCGCCGTTGGCGCAAAATAGCGGTTTGGGCATTTTTGTGCCCCCTCGCACTCTTGGAGACGGTATGAACAACGTTGTCGAATCGGCTATTTCGATCGAGAAGCGCCCGAACCCTGTTCCGGCGGAAGAGCGGGCGCGCCTGCTGGAAAACCCAGCTTTCGGCCGCGTCTTCACGGATCACATGGCCACCATCCGCTACACCGAGGGCAAGGGCTGGCACGATGCCAAAATCGGCGCGCATGGCCCGATCCAGTGCGATCCGTCTACGTTGGTGCTGCACTACGCGCAGGAAATCTTCGAGGGCATGAAGGCCTACCGCCTGCCGGACGGCGGCGGTGCGCTGTTCCGCCCGGAGGCGAATGCGCGCCGGTTCCAGAATTCTGCCAAGCGCCTGGCGATGCCCGCGCTGCCGGAAGACCTCTTTTTGCAGGCCGTGCGCGAGCTGGTCAAGCTCGATCGCGACTGGATTCCGTCGGGCCAGGGTTCGTCGCTGTACCTGCGCCCCTTCATGATCGCCACCGAAGTGGTGCTGGGCGTGAAGCCGTCGGCCGAATACCTGTTCTGCGTGATTGCCTGCCCGGTGGGCGCGTACTTCAAGGGCGACGCATCGTCAGGCGTCACCATCTGGGTGTCGGACAACTACACGCGCGCCGCGCCTGGCGGTACGGGCGAGGCCAAGTGCGGCGGCAACTACGCGGCCAGCCTGGTCGCCCAGGCCGAAGCCACCCGCGAGGGCTGCGACCAAGTCGTCTTCCTCGATGCGGTGGAGCGCAAGTGGATTGAAGAACTGGGCGGCATGAACGTGTTCTTCGTCTTCGATGACGGTTCGCTGCAGACGCCGCCGCTTACCGGCACGATCCTGCCCGGCATCACGCGCGATTCGCTGATCACGCTGGCGCGCGGCATGGGCCTGACCGTGTGCGAAGAGCCGTACTCCATCGACCAATGGCAAGCCGACGCGCAAAGCGGCCGCCTGCGCGAAGCCTTTGCCTGCGGCACCGCAGCGGTCGTCACGCCCATCGGCAAGGTCAAGGGCCACAAGCACAACTTCACCATCGGTGATGGCAAGGCGGGCGAGCTGACGACCAAGCTGAAGGCCGCGCTGGTTGATCTGCAGAACGGCCGCGCGCCGGACCCGCACGGCTGGCTCGACCGCCTGTTCTGACACCGCGATGGCTGAGTCGCTTTCAGCGGTTTCGGTCGATGGCGCCGAGGCATGGATCACCACACCCGATGGCCGTCTCCATGCCCGGCACTGGGGCGGCCCGGTTGACGATGCCGCCAAACCGCCCATCGTGCTGCTGCATGATTCCCTCGGCTGCGTGGCGCTGTGGCGTGATTTTCCGCAGCACCTGGCGCAGTCGACCGGGCATGCGGTCATCGCCTACGACCGGCTTGGCTTCGGCCGATCCGACGCCTTTGCGGGCCAGCTCGATCCGGGCTTCATTCAGCAGGAAGCGTACGGTGGCTTTGCCGCGCTGACCGAGCAGCTTGGCGTGGACCGCTTCATCGTCTTCGGTCACAGCGTCGGCGGTGGGATGGCCGTGTCGATTGCGGCGGCGTATCCGGGCCGCTGCGCGGGTTTGATCACCGAGTCGGCGCAGGCGTTCGTGGAAGAGCAGACGCGCGAGGGCATCCGCGTCGCTCAGGCACAGTTTGCCGAGCCCGGCCAGATGGGCCGGCTGGAGCGCTATCACGGTAGCAAGGCGCAATGGGTGCTGGATGCGTGGGTCAACACGTGGTTGTCTCCGGCATTTGCGCAGTGGTGCCTTGACGACGCGCTGCTTGCCGTGCGCAGCCCCGTGCTCGCGCTGCATGGCACCGAAGATGAGTACGGCTCGACTGCGCAGCCCGAGCGCATCGTCACGCTGGCCGGTGCACCCGCCACGCTCAAACTCGTGCAGCGTTGCGGGCACGTGCCGCATCGGGAGCAGGAGGCCGCTGTGCTGGATGCGGTCAACGCGTTCCTCCCCACATTGGCCTGATCCGCATTGCCCGCCGGCGCCTTCGGGGGCTGGCATCAACGGTTGTTGTGAGTCTCCGTTCAGGTGCGCCGCACCAAAATCGAACGACCGTTTTTAAATCGTCCGTTTCAATCGACTGCTTTTTTCCCGCCGCCAGAGGGCCGCGCGGCGGCCGCTTTGTTTGGAGTTTTGCGCCTAGTTTCTGGCGTTGGTCTCTCCTCCTGCTGCGCCTATAACGCAAGCGTCGGGCACGACCCCGGCGGCGCACGCATGTGCGTACACAAGCCAAGCCACCCAGCGGGGCAAAACAGGAGGAAGACAATGGCAACACCCGGCATGGTCGCGTCCGTGGAATGGACCGACGGCAAGCGCTATCTCTGGATGCTCGGCGCGCTGACTATCACGCTACCCATCATCGCAGCCGTTTCGGCGCTTGCGACGGGCTGGCATCCGCTCTGGTGGGCGGGGCCGTTCATCGTGTTCACGATCATTCCGCTGCTCGATTTCCTGATCGGCGACGACCGTGAAAACCCGCCCGAAGAAGTCGTCCCGACGCTGGAAAAACAGCGCTACTACCGCCGCATCGTCTACCTGGCGACCACCGTGCTCTACGTGAGCTTTGCGGTGGCGATGTGGGTGCTGCGCACGTATGACCTTGCCTGGTACGACTACCTTGCGTTCGCGTTTTCGGTGGGCGTGGTGACGGGCATCTCGATCAACACCGCGCACGAGCTGGGCCACAAGACAGACCGTTTCGAGCGGTGGCTCGCGAAGATCACGCTGGCACCGGTCGCCTACGGGCACTTCTATGTGGAGCACAACCGCGGCCACCACGTGCGCGTGGCCACGCCGGCCGATCCGGCAAGCGCGCGCTATGGCGAGTCGTTCTGGGAGTTTCTGCCGCGCACGGTGGTGGGCAGCGTCAAATCGGCGTGGGCATTGGAGAAACGCCGGCTGGAGCAGCATGGCCACTCGGTCTGGTCATGGCGCAACGATGTGCTCAACGCCTGGGCGATGACGGTGGTGCTGTGGGGCGTGTGCATCGCGTTTGTCGGGCTGAAAGCGGTGCCGTTCCTGATCATCCAGGCCATCTACGGCGCCTCGCTGCTGGAGGTGGTGAACTACCTGGAGCACTACGGCCTATGCCGCCAGCAATTGCCCAGCGGCCGCTACGAGCGATGCACGCCGCAACATTCGTGGAACAGCAACCATGTGGTGACGAACCTGTTCCTGTATCAACTGCAGCGACATGCCGATCACCACGCCAACCCGACGCGGTCATTCCAGGCGCTGCGGCATTTCGAGCATTCGCCGCAACTGCCCGCCGGTTATGCCGCGATGATCCTGGTCGCCTATGTGCCGCCGCTGTGGTTCCGCATGATGAACCCGCGCGTGGTGGCGCACTACAAAGGCAACATGTCGCTGGCGAATATCAAACCGTCGATTCGCGACAAGGTGCTCGCGCAGTATCCGGCGCGCGCCTGATCTGCGGCCTAGCGCCGAGCGACCAGATACTGCACACCCTGCGGCCCGTAGCGCTCGGTGTGCGGTGCGTTGGCTGCCAGATGGAATGTGTCGCCGGGCCGGTAGACGCGCTCGGCGCCGCCTGAGTGGATATGAATTTCCCCTGCCAGGATGAGTGCTTTCGCCTCGAACGCGTGCGTGTGCGTGTCCAGCTCGCCCGCGTCTCGCGTAACGAGGACAAACTCGGTAAAGCCCTCCGCCCTCAGTGCGCTGACGAATGCGTCGCGATCCATTGGCGTGTCTCCTTGTGGTCGGTGCCGCTGCTTCACCATAAGCACAGGGCACCGAAATAAAAAGACGGCCCGGAGGCCGTCGGAAATTCGGCTGTGGGGAAGCCAAATCCAACGTTGGCAAGTATCTGGCTATCGATATCTGAAATCGAGTTGAACTTTGTTATGGCAACGATAGCGCGCCGTATGGGCGCAGAATGTCGAGGCGCCCGCGAACCTCCGCCCTTGCCATGAACGCCGTCACGCCTGCCGCCTTGCTTGAACCCGCCTCCGTCAGCCTGCGCTCCAGCGAGGGGCTCGGCTGGGACGGCTTTGCCGGAACGCTGCTCGGCATTCGCCCCGGCACGTATCGGGTGCCCGCCATGGCGCATCACCGCGTCACCGTGCATGTCGGCGCACCTGTGCGGACGAACTGCGTTTGCGACGGCCGCCGTTATTCGGGCATCCAGGCCCACGGCGATGCGAACGTGATTCCCGCCGGCCTGCCCGGCATGTGGACGGACGATGCCGACTGCCGGATTCTGCGGATCGCCATCACCGACACGTTTGTACGCAGCATCGGCGAACAGGTGGGCGCACCGGCAGACATTACGCCGCGTCTGCAATGGCGCGATGCGCGCGTGCATCATCTTGCCGCTGCGCTGGGGGCCGAACTGGAGGCGGAAGACACCTCCGATGCGTTGTATGCAGAAAGCCTCTGCACGGCCCTTGTCGTCCGTCTGCTGCGCAGCAGTCGGGATGCGGCCACCGGGGCGGCCAACAGCGCTCGCACGCTGGCGCCCCGCGTGGCTGCACGCGTGATCGACTACATCGAAGCCCACCTGCACCAGCGCCTGACGCTGGCCGAACTGGCGGCGCAGGCTGGCTTGAGCGTGCCGCATTTCAACGTGCTGTTTCGTGCAACGTTGGGCGTGCCGGTACATCGCTATGTCGTGCAGCGCCGTGTGGAACGCGCAAAAGCGCTGCTGTTGGAAGGCCGCTGCAGCGCGTCGCAGATTGCGCTCGAGGTCGGCTTTGCGCACCAGAGCCACATGACGCAGTGGATGCAACGGTTGCTCGGTGTGGGCCCGCGTGACATCGCGCGCGCGGGCAAGGCGGCGGCTACTTCTTTGGACACGCTGGCCGTGTAGCCAATCCTCCGAATCTGCCAGATTCCTCCGTTCCTGCAAGTCGGGTTTGCAGGGCCGCCCTAAGCTCGTGCCTCCCACTTGAGAGGAGCGCGAACATGTTTGTCATCTTTGGGGCGTCGGGCAAAGTTGGCCGCGCCACCGCCACGGCACTACGCAACGCGGGTCGGCCAGTGCGCGCGGTGGTGCGCCATGTCCGGCAAGGCGAGGCGCTGGCCAAAATCGGCTGCGACATTGCGATTGCTGACCTGACAGATCCAGCCTCGGTTGCATCGGCCATCAAGGGCGCCACGGCCGTGCAGATCCTGTGTCCGGTGCCGGTGCGTGATGCGGACCCAGCGTCGACCATGGAGCGCATGATCGACGTGGCCGCTGATGCGCTGCGTGCCAACCCGCCCTCGGCTGTCCTGGCCCTGTCGGACTACGGCGCAGAACTGGACCGGGGCACTGGCCTGACGCGTCTGTTTCATCTGCTGGAAGAGCGGCTTAAGCCGCTGGCGACGCACCTGACGCTGCTGCGTTCAGCAGAGCACGCGCAGAACTGGGCGGCGATGCTGCCCGTCATGCTGGCGACAGGGCGGCTGCCGAGCCTGCACCAGCCGCTGGACCGCGCGTTTGCGACTGTCGCCACGCAAGACGTTGGTGCGCTGGCAGCCGAATTGTTGCTGGAGGCGCCATCGATCAAAACGCCGCGCATCGTCAGCGTGGAGGGCCCGCGTCGCGTGAGCCTGGTCGACGTGGCACGCGCATTCAGCGCCGTCGTCGGCCGCGAGATTGTTGCCGATGCACTGCCGCGCACCGCCTGGGCGCCGATGCTGCAACGCGCCGGTCTGAGCGCGAGCCATGTGCAGCTCATCACCGAACTGTACGACGCGGTCAACGCCGGGCAGATCGACGTGGAGAAGGGCGTGTCGGAGCAGCGTTTCGGCAAGACCGAGCTGCACGATGTGTTTGCCTCGATGCTCGCGGCGCATGTGAAGTCGAGATAGCTTGGGGAGTTGTCCGGGCGTCTGGTTGGCGCGGCACTTTGCGCCTATCCTTCGCAGCATTGCTCAAGCCGAAGCCCCGTGCGGGCGAGGAGGCCACCTTGATGATTTCCGCACGCTGCCTTGCCGTGGCGCTGTTGCTGGCCGCGCCGGCCGCCCACGCTGAAGACGACCTGCAGAACCGCGGTCACGACCCGTTCTTCCAGATATCGTCAGGCGTAGCCAACTGCCCGGAACCCGCCGGCCCGCGCATCACCGAGGCGGAATGGAAGCGCGATTCTCACCACCGCATCGAGCATGGCAACCATTGCTGGCTGGAAGGCCGGTGCCGCTTGCCCAACGCGTTTTCTTACGACGACGAGATTGCAGAGACGGCGAAGCGGCGCCTGCAATGGATGTCCATCCATGTGCCGGGATGGAAGCAGAACACCACGCTGTGGGTGACGATATGGCAGCGGTGGATGCTGGTGCAGGGCTGCGTGGCGCCGGGCTATGCGTTGACGCCGTTCATGACCGCCCTGCATGACGTGCCCGATGTCGAACGCTTCATCAACGAGACGACGGCACACCCGGAGAGGGGCGTGCCGTATGCGCTGTTTCGCAAGGGCGCGGTCGCCAAACCTTGAAAAACGGGCCGCCTCGCATCCTGACGAATCGGCTCAGTGGTCGTGCTTCTGATAGGTGCCGACAAGTTCGGCTTCAGCCAGCACATGGCCGCGCATGGCCCGCTCCAACTCGGCCTTGGTAGGTGCGCCTAGCTCCGGCAGTTCGACGTTCAGCGCGTAGAGCTTGTGGTAGTAGCGATGGCGCCCGACGGGCGGGCAGGGGCCGCCGTATGCGGTGCGCTTCCAGTCGTTGTTGCCGGGGCGTGCGCCGGGAGGCAGCCCCTTGCGTGACGCGTCTTCCGCCAGTGAAGTGGTGGCGTGCGGGATGTTGTAGAGCACCCAGTGGACCCACGTCATCCTTGGTGCAGCGGGGTCGGGTGCGTCAGGGTCATCGACGACCAGTGCCAGGCTGCGTGTGCCGGCCGGAGCGCCGGTCCACGCAAGCGGCGGCGATGTATCCGCGCCGTCACATGTGAGGCGGCTGGGGATTTCGCTGCCGGCGGTAAAGGCCGGCGAGGTCAAGGTGAGCGTCATGGCGTTCCTCACTTGAGCTGAGACGGGCGGGCCACACAGCAGGGTTGCCAGCAGCAGCGCCCGGCCCAGCAGTCGGAGCGTTCGACAGTCTGCAGGCGGCATGTGCGAAGACCCGGTTGGCGAGAGCGCATCGTCTAACGCGCTCTCGACTCCTTTCAAGCTAGTGCGCAGCGGAGCGGCAGACAAGCACTGCCGCCGTCGCTTCAGCACCCATCGCCCATCGCCCTCAGGCGAACCACCCGAGCACCAACGCCGCCACAGCCGGCACCGTCTGCACGAAAAGAATCCGCTTGTTGACGGTGATGGCGCCCCAGATGCCGGCCACCGCCACACAGATCAGCCCGAACAGCGCGAAGGACGCGTTGACGGTCGGGTCTGGTGCCACCAGCCCAATCACCAGCGCAGCCACCAGAAAACCGTTGTACAGGCCCTGGTTGGACGCCATGGCTGCGGTTTCAGCGGCTTTCTCGGGCGTCATGCCGAAGACCTTGGGCCCGCGCGTCTTCCAGAGCACCATTTCGAGCACAACGATATAGACGTGAATCAGCAGCACCAGCAGGTAGGCGATGAGGCCGAGGGTTTTGATCATGGGAGGCAATCAGGATGTGAACGTGCCGCCATGATAGAGACTTTGTGCCGCGTATCGGCACCCTGATGGAGGGGTATCGGCAGGGCAGAGGCGCACGCAGCCCATTCCCGCTGACGCGCCGCCAGCAAATTTCATCTGGCAGGACTATCCTGTGCGTTTTCGTTCCAGGCAGAGGAGCCATCGCATGACTGCATCGCAAGGATCCATGATCTCGTTCAAGCGCCCAGACGGGCAGGACGTCCAGGGCTATCTGGCCAAGCCCGCCAAGGCGGAAGGCGCCCCGGGCATCGTCGTCATCCAGGAGTGGTGGGGCTTGAACGACCAGATTCGCGGCGTGGCGGACCGCCTCGCGCGCGCGGGTTACGTGGCCCTGGTGCCCGATCTCTACCGCGGCAAGATGACGGTAGAAGAGGAGGAAGCCCACCACCTGATGACCAACCTGAATTTTGGCGACGCGGCTACGCAGGACGTGCGCGGCGCCGTCCAATACCTCAAGCAGACCTGCGGCCGCGTGGGCGTGACGGGCTACTGCATGGGCGGCGCGCTGACACTGCTGACGCTGTGCAACGTGCCGGAAGCGGATGCCGGCGTGGTGTGGTACGGCTACCCTCCGCTGGAATACATCGACGCCTCGAAGATCAAGGTGCCGGTGCAGGGGCACTGGGGCACGCAGGACAACGCCTTCAAGATCGAGGGCGTTGATGCGCTGGAAAAGAAGCTCGTCGATGCCGGCGTTGATGTGGACTTCCACCGCTATCTCGCGCACCACGCTTTCGCCAATGAAACGGCCGTGGGCGAGAACCGCATCGCCATCACACAGTACGACCCGGTGTGGGCCGAACATGCGTGGGACCGCGCGCTGACGTTCTTCGGCCGCACGCTCTGGCCGCGTCAGGGGTAAGCGCACGCAGGGCGGCGGGATTGGCGGCAAGGCGCGATCACGAAATGCTGCAAACTGGCACGTGGTCTGCGCTGTTGCCGCCGCTATAATTCACGGCGCTGCCGCACCAACGGCAGCTGGGTTTAGCAGCCTATTCTTACCGTATGGCCGGACGGCCGCCTTGCGCGGCTTTTTTACGTCCGTGCTCGCGCACGCCTTTACTACGGCGGGCCGGGCAGGGGGCCTTCGGGTCGCCGGCGTCCTACGGGCCGGTCTGCTAACCCTGCCGTCGGGCCCGCCACCCTCGTTTAGCAGCGACTAGTCGGGCCTTTTGCTATCCGTAGGAGGCTCCATGACTGTTGTATCCAGCGGGCGTCGCCCCGCGTCTTTTCCTTCTCCACCTCGGCTGTATCCCGTTCCGTTGCGAGCCGGGAGCCGCCCATGACACTCACCAAACGCCGCGTCTACCTTGACGGTGCGCTCGAGGCGCGAACCTTCCTCTGCCGAACGCAGGCCTACGTGCGCGAGTTTGGACAGCACCGGCCGCGCCTCTTGCGGCAGCAACTGATGCAGTACACGGGCAGCGCCTATCCACCCGCATTTGCGCGCGGGTTTGTCGACATGATCGGAGCGTATCTATCGCTGGCGCTTGAGCGCAGCGATATCGATCCGGCCACGTGGGAACTGATGGCCGAGATTGAGCGGTTGCGCTAGATGCCCTGCGGCGGCGCTAGCAATCAGCCACCGAGGATGCGCCGCGCCGCCCGATCTCCCCACCACGCCGCTTCTTCAAAGACGGAATAGCCGGACAGGTCCGCATGCGCGTAGTGGATCGGCCCGGCGCTCTCACGCAGGCCCGCAATGCCCGGTCGGGAGAGAAAGCCCGGTGTAGGAATCGCCATCGCGTGGCCGCGCAGCGTCAGGTCTGCGCGGCGGATCTGCGTGCGCAGGCGAATGCCGTATACCGTATCGAGATCGGCCAGCGCGCGATCGAGCAGCGCTTGCGGTGACGCTTTCAGCAGCCACTCACGTGCCGCCTTGGGCGACATGTCCGACAGCGCCACGTAGGCCGTGAATACGCTCTGCGCAGGCGGGCCGACGCGAATGTCCTGGTGATTAGCCACCACATAACCCAGGCCGGTGCCGCGATAGACCACGTTGTCCCACGCCAGCGGCGTGTCGTCGTGTTCGGGCGGAAAGCCATCGATGAGCAGGTTCGCGAGCAGCCACGGTGCGGCTTCGGGCAACTCGGCGGCGGGCACATCAAAGCCATCGACGATGTGCTTGGCGACGTGCAGCGGCATGGCGCTGACCACGTGATCGGCCAACAGGCGCACAACGCGGCCGTCTGCCTGCAGCACATCAGCGAAGACGCGTGCGCCGGCTTCGTTCGTCGTGCCGATGCGCGCGGCGCCGCCAGGTAGCAAGCGGCCCGGTTCGTTCAATCCGGCGGCTTCGAACAGCCGCTCGGCCATCCAGTCCAGCCCTTCCGGCCACGTGAGCACGGTGCCTTGCTCGGCGTTGCTCGCCATGCCGCCGCGGCTGGCGAAGTACGCAATGCCGGCCCAGGCGGAAACATGATCGGCCGTGGCGCCGTAGTCGTCGCGGCAGCAATAGTCGGCATACCAGTGCAACGTGGCGGCGTGGTAGCCCTCGCGGTGCAGCCAGTCGCGGAAGGTGAGTGCATCGAGCGCACGCCATGCCGGGTCTGCGGACGAGAGCGCTGTCGGCACGGCAAAGATGCGACGGCCGTCGGCGCCCTTGGTCTGGCGCAGGCTGTCGATCTGGGCGAAGAAGCGGGTGTGCTCGGCGCGCTCATCGGGCGTGATGCCCTCGTGCGGCACAAAGCCGTCTTGCCAGCGATTGCCTAGCCACAGGCGTTCATCGGGGGCGTGAACAAGCACGCGTTCGTCGTACGTCGGGCGCAGCGCAAATGGATTGCGCTCGATCACGCCAAAGTCGGCCAGCATCTCGCGCACGTGCGTCGATTCCATCGACGGCAGCGGCAGGTAATGTGCACCGGTCGGGAACCGCTGCGTACCGAACGCACCGCCTGCGGCATTGCCATAGCGCTCCGGGCCTTCCACGACCACCACGTCGTGCCGCCCGCTTTTTGCCAGCCGCCAAGCGCAGCTCAATCCGCCGATGCCGCTACCGCAGATGGCCACACCCACGCGGCGCGTTTCCGACGGCGCAGGCAACGCGCGCAAGTCGCGCAATCGATGGCCCGCCGCCTGACCCGGCATGCGCACGTTGGGTGTGATTTCCGTGAAGGCCCGAAAGCCCGCCCACGAAGCGGCACCCGCCGCGGCCACACCGGCCGCAGCTGCGCCCACCAGAAAGCTGCGTCTGCTGTTCATGATGTGCCGGTCATCAGCGCAGCACGCCGTGCCAGTCTTCTTCGAAATACCGCACCAGCGATTGGTTGTTCAGCCGGTTCGGCTCCACCTGCGGGCGCGGCATGTCGGGCGCGAAGCTGAACATCTGGTGTGTGGTGTCGGCATCCAGGAAGCGTGTCGGCACGCGGTACGACGTGGGCGGCTGGAAATCCGCGCGGCCGGGTGCGGCCAGGATGAAGCCCCATTCACCAAAGGACGGCACGAGCGCGTGGTACGGCCACGTGCGATAGCCGGCTTCCTTCAAAGTTGCATCCACACACCAGTACGAACGCGGCGCGAAATACGGTGACGTGGCTTGAATGACGACCAAGCCCGTATCCGCCACATGGCGCGATAGCAGCCGATAGAACGGCACCGAATACAGCTTGCCGATGCTAAAGTTCGACGGGTCTGGAAAATCCACGATGGCCACGTCGAACATGTCGGTGGCGGTCTGCATCCATTGCGCGGCATCGGCGTTGACCACCGTCACGCGCGGGTCGCTGAACGCATGCTGATTGAGCGCGACCAGCGCTTCCGCGTGCGAGAACAGGTTCGTCATGCGCGGGTCCAGGTCAACCAGCGTGACGTGCTCAATCTGCGGGTACTTCAGGATCTGCCGCAGCGCGAGGCCGTCCCCACCGCCCAGCACCAGCACGCGCCGCGCACCCCGCACCGATTCCAGCGCGGGCAGCACCAGCGCCTCGTGATAGCGGTATTCGTCGCGCGACGAAAATTGCAGGTTGCCGTTGATGTACAGCCGCAGGTCGTCTTTCCAGCGCGTCACCACCAGCCGCTGATACGGCGACGAAATCGCGTGGATGATCTCGTCGCCAAAGAGCGCACGTTCAGACCAGTGCGTGAGCTTGTCCGATGCGCCAAAGCCCGCGAGCAATGCCGCTGCCACTGCGCCTGCGCGCCACGCCATTGCCGTGCGCATGCGGGCCGTGAGCGCCAGCTCGGCGCGGAAGTGCCAGAGCGTCCAGACCGCAATCGCAGTATTGAACAGGCCGAACAGGAAGCCGGTGCGCACCAGCCCCAGGCGTGGCGCAAGCACCAGCGGAAAGAGCAGGGACACCGCCAGCGCGCCCAGGTAATCGAACGTCAGCACGCGGCTGACGAGATCGGAGAACTTTGCCTGGCGCCGATGCAGCATGCGCATCACCAGCGGGATCTCCATGCCGACCAGCACGCCGATCACCATCACCAGCGCATACAGCACCAGCCGGAACGGGGCCGATTCCAGCGCAAACAACGCGAACAGAGCTGCAGCGGATACGCCGCCGAACAGCCCGACCAGCAATTCCAGATCGACAAAGCGGGCGAGCAGCGCGTCATCCGCCACGTAGCGCGAGAGCCACGAGCCGATCCCCATCGCAAATAGATAGGCACCGATGATGGAAGAGAACTGCAGGATGGAATCACCCAGCAGATACGAAGCCAATGCCCCGGCAATCAATTCGTAAGCGAGCCCGCACGAGGCGACCACGAAGACGGCGAGGACCAGCAAGGCATTGCCGCGGCCCGCAGGCTGCGTGGGTTCGTATGTGGCGTCAGGCTGCGGCGTCGACATGCTGCGAAGTGGAAAATGAAGGTGCGTTAACAAACGGCGGATGCCAAGGCGAGCGCGATTGTGCCGCCTTTTTTCCCTGCCTGCGAGCCGGCTGGTGCATGGCCGCATCGGGGGGTACGCAAGCGGCGCATCAGCCGCTATAGTGACGCCACCTATGTACTGCACGGCCTTCCCATGCCCGACATGACCGCTCCCGTGATCGCCTACGCCTCGCACCTGCTGGCAGGCGCCGTGGTGTTCTCCGGCTTCTTTTTCGTCTATCTGCGCCTGACGCCGTATGACGAGTTCAAGCTGATCCGTGAAGGCAATATTGCGGCGGCGCTGTCGCTGTCCGGTGCGCTGCTCGGCTTCGTGCTCACCATTGCGTCGAGCATCACGCATGCCGATGGCCTGGTGCCCTTTCTGTTCTGGGCGGTGATGGCGTCGGTGGTGCAATTGATCGTCTTTCTGGTGCTCACGCGGCTGATGCCGGACTACCGCCTGCAGATCGAGCACAACAATATCGCCGCCGGTATGCTGTTTGGCGTGAGCGCGCTGGCCGTGGGCGTGATCAACGCGGCGTGCCTGTCCTGACCTTGTTCTGATTGTTCCTGCCCCGCGAATCATCGCGAAGGAGTTTGCTGTGAGCCTGTCCAGTTTCATCAAGAAGCAGTTCATCGACATCCTGCAATGGACGGAGAGCGAAGATGGCGTGCTTGCCTGGCGCTATCCGATGCAGGACATGGAAATCCAGAGCGGCGGCACCCTGGTCGTGCGCGACTCGCAGATGGCGATGTTCGTCAACGAAGGCCAGATCGCCGACGTGTTCAGCGCCGGCACCTTCAAGCTGACCACGCAGACGCTGCCCGTTCTCACGTACCTGAAGAACTGGGACAAGCTGTTCGAGTCCCCCTTCAAGTCCGATGTCTATTACTTCAGCACGCGCCAGCAACTCGGCCGCCGCTGGGGCACGCCGCAGCCGGTGACGGTGCGCGACAAGGATTTCGGCATGGTGCGCCTGCGCGCCTTTGGCGTGTATGCCTACCACGTGGCCGATCCGAAGCTGTTCTACCAGCAGGTGAGCGGCACGCGCGACATCTACACCGTGGATGAAGTCGAGGCGCAGCTTGGCCCCGTCATCATGGGGGCGATGGCCACCGCGTTTGGCGAATCCGGCGTGCCGTTCCTGGACCTAGCCGCCAACCAGATGCTGATGTCGAACAAGGTGCGCGAGGCGCTGCTCCCGCAGTTCACGCAGTACGGCCTGGCGCTCGACAGCTTCCAGGTGTCCAGTGTGACGCTGCCAGATGAGTTGCAGGCCGCGCTGGATCGCCGCATCAGCATGGACATGACCGGCGACATGCAGCGCTTCACGCAATACCAGACGGCCGAATCGCTGCCGCTGGCCGCGCGCAACGAGGGCGGCATCGCCGGCACGGGCGCGGGTTTGGCGGCAGGGCTGGCGATGGGCCAGGCGATGGCCGACAGCCTGCGCACGGCGGTGCAAGGCAACGCAGGTGGTGTGGCCGCGCCGGCGGCTCAGCCTGCAGCTCCAGCGGCTCCAGCGGCTCCAGCGGCTCCAGCGGCTCCAGCAGCGGATGATCCGACCGCACGCCTGGCCAAGCTCAAGGAATTGCTCGACAAGGGCCTCATCACGCAAGCCGACTTTGATGCCGGCAAGGCTGCCGTGCTCAAGGCACTGACCGGAGGCTGAGCTTCGGCCCCGCTGATCGGATGACCGGGCGGCACCGCAAGCCGCCCGTTTTTCTGCGCAATTTTTCGCGCAATCGAACGACCTGACCATGTTTCATGCCAACTGCCCGGCGTGTGGCGCGCCGGTGGAACTGAAGTCTGCTGCTGCCGTCATGGCGGTGTGCAGCTTCTGCAAAAGCACGCTGCTGCGCGACGGCGAGACGCTGTCCGACATCGGCAAGATGTCTGCCGTGCTGGAGGACTACGCACGCGTGCAGATCGGTACCACCGGGCGCTACAAGAACAAGGCGTTCACAGTCGTCGGGCGCATCCAGTTGCGTTACGACGCGGGTTTCTGGAACGAGTGGTACGTGCTGTTTGACGACGGCACCGATGGCTGGCTCGCAGAAGCGTCGGGGCAGGTCACGATGACGTTCGCGCGAGGCACGCCGGCCAATGCGGTGGCGTTCGAGGCGCTGCGCCCCGGCCAGCTCTATGACGCCGAGGGCGCGCAATTCACGCTGTCCGACGTGCGCGAGGCCGATTGCACAGGCGGTCAGGGGGAATTGCCGTTCCGCGTGGGTGAGGGCTGGCATGCGCGCGTGGCCGACGGGCGTCGCGAAGACGCCTTCATCACGCTGGATTACTCCGACGGCACGGCCCCCACGCTCTACGTGGGTGAAGCCACCACGCTCGACGTGCTCAAGTGTCAGCTTCTGCGTACCGACGCCGAGATCAAGGAAACCGCCGGCCGCGTCCCGCGCAAGCTCACGAATCTCGATTGCCCGCAGTGCGGCACGTCGATTCCGTTCAGCCCCGGCCTGACGGGCCACGTGCTGTGCCCCGGCTGCGGCGCCGCCATCGATGCGGCCACGCCGCGCGGCGACATCATTGCGCGCGCACGCTCGGTGCCGCAGGTGGCCACCACGTTGGAGCTGGGCGACAAGGCGCTCATCGACGGCCAGCAGTGGCAGGTGATCGGCGTGATGCGCCGCGCGGTGGTCGACGGCGGCGGCGGATGGTTCGAATACCTGCTGTACACGCCCAAGCGCGGTTTCAGCTGGATGGTCGAAACCGATGACGGCTGGTTCCGCGCGAGTGTGCTCGACCGCTGGCCCACCCAGAAGGACGGCCGCACCGCGGTGCTCGACGGCAAGGTCTACGCCCGCGACGAGGACTACACCTCGCGCGTGACCTACGCCGCTGGCGCCTTCAACTGGCGCGTTCAGGCTGGTGACCAGACGCGTGTTGTCGAATACACCGCGGGCCAGGAAAGCCTGGCTGCAGAGAGCGACGCGCATGAACTGACGTGGTCCAAAAGCACGCCGGTGAGCGCTGCGCAGATCAAGGCCTGGTTCGGCAAGGTGGTGGCGGAGCCGGCCAAGACTTCGTCGTCGAGCTACATGACGGTGGCTGTGGTCGCCTGCGTATTGCTCGGTTTGCTGAACCTCGTACCGTTCTTCATGGCGCCGGGTTCGGTGTTCGGTATCACGTTCTTCGCGGCACTGCTGTTGCTGGTGCCCGCGTGGCTGGTTGCCAAGATCGGGGGCGGTGAATGAAGAACTGGTTCGTTCTCTACGCCGTGGCCGTGGTGATTGGCGCGACCTATATGGATTGGAAGGCCGGCTTTACCGCGCCGCGCACGCCGTCGTACGGCAGCAGCACGGGCGGCTCGTCTTACTGGGGCGGCTCGTCGGGCGGCAGCGGTTATGGCGGCGGCTTCAGCGGGGGCCACAAGTGACGCGGACTGACGCAGCGCTTTCAGTGGAGGAAGCATCCGCCGCCGTGGGTGAGCATCTTCTGCTCGATCTGTACGGCGTGGCGCCTGCGTTGCTGCGCGATGCCGCTGCACTGGAAGCCGCGCTGCGCGATGCTGCCGACGCGCTCGGCGCCACGATCCTGCATGCGCATCTGCATCGTTTCGATTCCGTGCGCACGGGGTTGTCCGCTGGCGAGCAAGGCGGCGTGACCGGCGTGTTGCTGCTTGCTGAATCGCATCTTTCCATTCACACGTGGCCCGAGCACGGCTTTGCGGCCATCGACGCGTTCATGTGCGGCACTGGCACGACGCATGCCGCGCGCGCGGTGTTCGAGCGTGCGTTGGCGCCGGAACGTGTTGACGTGCGCGTCGCCCGCCGCGGCGGCGAGCCGGCCCCGAATTGATTTACACCGGCTGGCCGTCGAATATCACGCGATTGCGCCCCAGCCGTTTGGCAGCCAGCAGCGCGGCATCGGCACGCATGATGAGGTCTGTGGGTGTGCAGAGGTTGCGCCCCGGCTCGCAGCTCGCCAGGCCCAGGCTGATGGTGCAGCGGATGGGGCCCTCCAGTGTGGCAATCTCCAGAGCCTCCACCGTGCTGCGCAAGCGCTCCGCAATGCTGGTGGCCTGCAGGGTGGTCGTATCGGGCAGCACCACCAGGAATTCTTCGCCGCCGTAGCGGCCCACCGAGTCGATGGGGCGCGAATTCACCCGCAGCGTGCGTGCGATCTCAATCAAGACCGCATCGCCTGCGGGATGGCCGTAGGTATCGTTCACGCGCTTGAAGTGGTCAACGTCCACCAC
Source organism: Ralstonia pickettii (assembly GCF_000607165.1). GTDB lineage: Bacteria > Pseudomonadota > Gammaproteobacteria > Burkholderiales > Burkholderiaceae > Ralstonia > Ralstonia holmesii. Next base: position 689,066 of record NZ_JFZG01000024.1, read on the forward strand.
CAGCAATGAAAGGGGCTGCCTATGCAGCATCGCGTGGCCGCATTCGCGCGCGAGCAGTTCCATTGCGGCGCGCCGGTTCCAGATGCTCAGCATCGGATCGGTCAGGCTCTCATGGCGCGCGACCTGCAGCTCGGTCAGGATGGACCGCTGCGTTTCGCTCAGTTCGCGTTCGCGAAAACCCGATTCCACCCAACTGGCCAAGTCGTTGAGCAGTTCTTGCTCGGCCTGGCCAAATGTGCGCGGCTTCTGGTCGATCACGCAGAGCGTGCCGACGGCGTAGCCCGCGAGGTTCCTGACGGGCCGCCCGGCGTAGAAGCGGATGTGCGGCGCGCCGGTAACGAGCGGGTTATCGGCAAAGCGGGGGTCTGCCATGGTGTCGGGAATGACCAGCATCTGGTCTTCGGCCACGGCATGTCCGCAGAACGAGATGTCGCGCGGGGTCTCGCGCACGCTCAGACCGATGCACGATTTGAACCACTGGCGCTGGGCGTCGATGAGCGACACGAGCACCGTGGGGGCGTCAAACACCCGCTTGGTTGTGCGCGTGACGCGGTCGAACAGTTCCTCATCCGGCGTGGACAGCAACAGCATGTCCTGGAGGGAGGCCAGACGTTCTGCTTCGTTATCCGGAATCGGGGCGGGTTTCATGCGCAGGGGGGGCGCCGGTCGGGCCGGCGCGCTTGAAACGGGCAATGGGAGAGGAATCGCCCACGCATAGCAAGCCGCAGGCCCGCCATACATCACGTCAGCGGCCGACCATGTTCTCTGGCCGCACCCACGCATCGAACTGCTCGGGCGTGACATAGCCCAGCGCCAGGGCGGCTTCGCGCAGGCTCGTGCCTTCCTTGTGCGCTTTCTTGGCGATCTGCGCCGATTTGTCGTAACCGATATGCGGGTTGAGCGCCGTCACCAGCATCAGAGAGCGCTGCACCAACTCGTCGATACGGTCGCGGTTCGGCTCGATTCCCACCGCGCAATGGTCGTTGAAGCTGCGCATGCCGTCGGCCAGCAGGCGCACGCTGTGCAGGAAGTTGTAGGCGATCATCGGGCGGAACACGTTCAGTTCGAAGTTGCCCGACGCGCCGCCGATGTTCACTGCAACGTCGTTGCCGAAGACCTGTGCACACAGCATCGTTACGGCTTCGCTCTGCGTGGGGTTGACCTTGCCCGGCATGATGGACGAGCCCGGCTCGTTTTCGGGAATGGAGATCTCGCCCAGCCCGCTGCGTGGGCCGCTGGCCAGCCAACGGATGTCGTTGGCAATCTTGGTGAGGCTGGCGGCCAGCGTCTTCAGCGCGCCGTGCGCATGCACGAGGCCGTCGGCCGATGCCATGCTCTCGAACTTGTTCGGCGAGGTGATGAAGGGCAGGCCGGTCAGTTGCGCCAGTTCTGCCGCCACCTGTTCTGCGTAGCCGCTGGGGGCGTTCAGGCCCGTGCCGACGGCCGTGCCGCCCAGCGCCAGTTCGCACAGGTGGGGCAGGGCGGCGTTCAGGTGCGTCTCGTTGTGCTGCAACTGGGCGACGTAGCCGGAGAACTCTTGGCCCAGCGTGAGCGGCGTCGCGTCCTGCAGATGCGTGCGGCCGATCTTGATGATGTCGTTGAAGTCCTCGGCTTTCTTGGCGAGCGTCTCGCGCAGCGTGCGCAGCGAGGGCAGCAGGTGCTGGGTGATGGCCGTCACGGCCGCCACGTGCATTGCCGTGGGGAACACGTCGTTGGACGACTGGCTGCGGTTCACGTCATCGTTCGGATGCACGAGGCGCGCTTCGCCACGCTCGCCGCCGAGCAGTTCACTGGCGCGGTTGGCTAGCACCTCGTTCATGTTCATGTTGGTCTGCGTGCCCGAGCCCGTTTGCCAGACCACCAGCGGAAATTCATTCGGGTGCTTGCCGGCGATGACTTCATCGGCTGCACCCACGATGGCGTTGGCTTTCTCCGCGGGCAGCAGCCCGAGCCGCTGGTTGACGACGGCGCTGGCACGTTTGATGCGAGCGAGCGCGTCGATCAGCTCGCGCGGCATGCGGTCGCCGGCAATGTCGAAGTTCTGCAGCGAGCGTTGCGTTTGTGCGCCCCACAGGTGGTCGGCAGGGACTTCAATGGGGCCAAAAGTGTCGCGTTCGGTACGGGTGGTCATGGCAGAAGGAAAGGCACGAGGTGACTGGGATGAACGCTCCAGTATAGGCAGAGCCCAGTGCCCTTGTTGGCGGTAGGGCGGATACGTCTGCTCGGCCCGGTACAGCGTTTGCGGGCTCGGGCGAGGCACGCCACAATGACGGCTGCCTCGCACACCGTGCTGCCCCTGCCCCGCCACATGCCCGCCACGCCCTCCGCCTCCGTCGACAAATCGCTGAAACCGCTCCTCTGGCTGGTGGCGATGGGTCTGTTCATGCAGACGCTCGATTCCACCATCGTCAACACCGCGCTGCCGGCCATGGCGCGCAGCCTGTCCGAAAGCCCGCTGAAGATGCAGTCGGTCATCATCGCGTACACGCTGACGACCGCCATGCTGATGCCGGCTTCAGGCTGGCTGGCCGATCGCTTTGGCACGCGAAAGATGTTCTTCGCCGCCATCTTCCTGTTCACCATTGGTTCCTTGCTCTGCGCGGAATCACGCAGCCTCGATATGCTGATTGCCTCGCGCGTGGTGCAGGGTGTGGGCGGCGCGCTGTTGATGCCTGTGGGGCGGCTGACGGTGCTGCGCGTGGTGCCGCGCGAGCAGTTCTTGCCCGCCATGAGTTTCGTCACCATCCCGGGGCTGATCGGCCCGCTGATCGGCCCGACATTGGGGGGCTGGCTGGTGGAGGCGGTGTCGTGGCATTGGATCTTCCTGATCAACATTCCCGTGGGCGTGATCGGCGCGCTGGTGACGCTCAAGGTGATGCCCGATGTGCACGCTGAAGATGACAACGGTTTCGACTGGTCCGGCTACCTGATGCTGGCCTTTGGCATGGCGGCGGTGTCGTTTTCACTCGATGGGCTGTCCGAGCTGGGCTTCCAGCACGCGACGGTGCTGGTGCTGCTGGTCTTCGGTCTGGCCGCGCTCACGGCGTACTGGCTGCACGCGGGGCGCGTGGCCGGGCCGCTCTTTCCGCGCACGCTGTTCGGCATTCCGAGCTTTTCCATTGGTGTGCTGGGCAACCTGTTTGCGCGCATCGGCAGCGGCGGGATGCCGTTCCTCATTCCACTGCTGCTGCAGGTGAGCCTGGGGTATACGCCCCTGCAGGCCGGGCTGATGATGGTGCCGGTGGCTGCCGCCGGCATGGCCGCCAAGCCGTTGGGCACGTGGGCCATCAAGCGCTACGGCTATCGCCGCATGCTCTCTGTCAACACGGTCATGGTCGGCCTGATGATGGCCAGCTTTGCCGTGATGACGCCCAATGTGCCGGTGTGGCTGCGCATCGTGCAATTGGCGGTGTTCGGCACGTTCAATTCGATGCAGTTCACGGCCATGAACACGCTCACGCTCAAAGACCTGAGCGGCCCGCTGGCCAGCGCGGGCAACAGCATGCTCTCGATGGTGATGATGCTGTCGATGAGTCTGGGTGTGGCCGCAGCGGGCGCGTTGCTCACGGGCTTTACCGACTTCACCGCCGGGCCGGAAGGGCGCGACACGCTGGCTGCGTTCCACAAGACGTTCGTCTGCGTGGGCGTCATGACCTGTGCGGCCGCGTGGATCTTCGCGCAGCTCTCGCGCTTCGAGTCAACGCACGTCGTCAAGCGGCCCGAGATGGAAGTGCATTGATTGCGCGCTTCGGCCGCCGCGCTGGCTACTTTTTCCAGTAGCCGCGCATCTTCTGGCTCAGGTCTACCTTGGCTGCGGCACGCGCTTCTGCCGCAGGGTCCGCGCCGGGCTCCGGTTCCGGCCATGCACACGCTTCGAACATCGGCAGCAGCGCAGGCGGAATGAACCGCGTGCGCGACGCGTAGATGTGCCGATCGCCATTGGGTGTTTGCTGCGTGACGTAGAAGCGCTGGGGCACCAGGATGTCCAGGTGCTCGCGCGCACGGGTCATCGCCACGTAGAGCAGCCGGCGTTCTTCTTCCAGTTCTTCATGCGAACCGGCGCCCAGATCGGCCGGCATGCAGCCGTCCACGGCGTTCAGCACATACACCGCCTTCCACTCCTGGCCTTTCGATGAGTGGATGGTCGAGAGGATCAGGTAGTCCTCATCGCGGTACGGGTCGCCCGATTCATCGCTGGTCAGCTCGGGCGGGTCGAGTGTCATCTCGGTCAGGAAGCGCTCGCGCGTGGCGTACGTGGCGGCCATGCGGGCGAGCTGATCCAGATCGCCCTGGCGCACGGCTGCGTCGTCGTGCAGGCGTTCCATGTGCGGCGCGTACCAGGCGCCTACGGCTTCGAGTTCGCCGGCCCATTGCAGGCTGTCTTTGGGCGCGCGCAGGGTTTGCATGAGCGCGATCAGCGTAGACCAGTCGCCGGCCAGGCGTGCCGGTGGCTCGTAGGCAAGCAGAGCGGCAATCGGGTCCGCCGCTTCGGCCATGGCGTCGAGCACGCGTGCCGCCGTGGCAGGGCCTGCACCCGGCAGCAGCTGGATCACGCGAAACCCGGCGATGCGGTTGCGCGGGTTCTCGGCCCAGCGCAGCACCGAGAGCACATCCTTCACATGCGCGGCTTCCAGAAACTTGAGGCCGCCGTATTTCACGAACGGGATGTTGCGGCGCGTGAGTTCGATCTCCAGCGGCGCGCTGTGGCTCGCGGTGCGGAACAGCACCGCCTGCGATTTCAGCGTCAGCCCGCCTTCCCGGTGATGCAGCACCTGCTCGGCCACGCAACGCGCCTGCTCGGCTTCATCGCGCACCGAAATCAAACGCGGACGATGCGTCGATGCGCGGTCCGTCCACAACGTCTTGGCAAAGCGCTCCGTTGCGAAGCGCATCACGCCGTTGGAGGCATCCAGAATCGGCTGCGTCGAACGGTAATTGCGCTCCAGCAGCACCGTGTGCGCGGGCCGCGAAAAGTGGCGCGGAAAGTCGAGGATGTTGCGCACCGTCGCGGCGCGAAATGCGTAGATCGATTGTGCGTCATCGCCCACCACGGTAACGCCGCGGCCGTCGGGTCGCAGCGCACGCAGGATGGACGACTGCAGCCGGTTCGTGTCCTGGTATTCGTCGACGAGGATGTGGTCGAAGCGTGCGCCAATCTCGGCCGCCAGTTCCGCGTCGGACACCATCGCGTGCCAGTAGAGCAGCAGGTCGTCGTAGTCGAGCACGTGCTGCGCCTGCTTGGCTTCGACATACGCATCGAACAGCGTGCGCAACTGCGTTTCCCACATCGCGCACCACGGAAAGTGGTGCTTGAGCACGGCGTTCAGCGGGCTCTCGGCGTTGATGGCGCGCGAGTAGATCGCGATGCACGTCTGCTTGAGCGGGAAGCGGCGCTCCTTGGTCGACAGGTTGAGCTCATGGCGCACGACGTTGAGCAGATCGGCCGAGTCGCTGCGGTCATGGATGGTGAAATCGGGCGCGAGGCCGACGCGCTCGGCGTATTCACGCAGCAGGCGCGCGCCGATGCCGTGGAAGGTGCCGGCCCAGGGCAGGGTGGTTTTGTAGGACGTGCCGGCCGAATTGAGGGCGTTGTTTGATCGCTCGCCCTGCATGGCGCGCGCCAGCAGGTGGCCGGCGCGGTTGGACAGCTCGCTCGCCGCCCGCCGGGAGAACGTCAGCAGCAGGATGCGTTGCGGATCGGCCCCGTTGGCTACCAGATGCGCCACGCGCCAGCCCAGCGTGTGCGTCTTGCCGGACCCAGCACCGGCCAGCACGAGGAGCGGCCCGGTTTCCGCCGCGTCCGCCCCGGAAATGCCGAACTCGACCGCCTGGCGCTGTTGGTCGTTCAGTTGGGCCAGGTAACCGGGGCTGGCCGGGGCATTGGCGGTGTCTGGGGGGGAGGAGGCGGCAAGCACGGCAGGGCGTCACAAAAAATAACTGTATGAATATACAGCACTGTGTCGCCTGCTTTCGGAAAGTGAGGGCGGTGAATGGAAGGGCCGATCAGATCCCGTCCCGCAGCGTCTTCGCGAAGTCCTGCGGTGAAGCCCGCCGGTTGACGGCTTCCACCAGGTCCGCCAGGAACCAGGGCAGCACGAGCTGCGTGCCCGGATCACTCAGACCGACGCGTAGCCGGTCAGGAGATGCCGGTTCGGCGGCTTTGGCGGGCTGGATCGGCTGGGCCGGCTGGCTGTGCGCGAGCATCCCCTGCAAGTCCTGATCGGTGAACGTGAAGGTCGACGTGGTCAGGGCCGAAGCGGACATTGCTGCCGACATCAGCGTGGCGGCCACGACAAGGTGTTTGAGGGTGTTGGCAGGCATCGTGGCCTCCAGAACAGAACGGTTGGGTGAGTAGGTGACCGGCGCGCAGCGCGATGGCCGCAGCCATGATCCCCCCTCCGATCCTGGCGGTGGCTTAGGGTTCCGTTTCGCTCAGGAAAACCTAAATATCTGCGCAATTCGATCAGTTGGCCTGCGGTTGCAGGGCGATCACCGCCATGCCCGTCAGCGCAATGGCCGCGCCGCCGATGTCCCAGCGCGTGAGCGTCACCCCGTCGACCAGGCGCAGCCACGCCAGCGCCACGGCGATATACATGCCGCCGTATGCGGCATAGGTGCGGCCGGCTGCGGTCGGGTGCAATGTCAGCAACCATGCAAACAGCGCCAGCGAGGCGGCCGCCGGCAGTAAGAGCCAGACCGGCTTGCCCTGCCGCAGCACGAGCCAGGGCAGATAGCAACCGACGATTTCCGCCACGGCGGTGACGGCAAACAGCATGGCAATGCGAAGCAGTTCCAAAGCGGGCCCCGAAGCAATCAAAACGCGGACGGCGCAGATTGTGGCATGCGCCGCCACGATGCCACGTGGTCTTAGGCGTGCGAGGCGGCGTGCGCCTGCAGCAGTGCATCGACTTCCTCTTGCGTGCCCGCATACGCGCCGGCGCGCGTGGCGGTGAGGGCGGCCGCTGCAGCGGCTTGGCGCAAGTGCGCTTGCACGGGCGCGTCGGGCGATTGCAGCAGGCTCGCCAGCCAGCTCCCCATGGCGGCATCGCCGCAGCCGACGGTGTCCGCCACCGGCACGGCAAAGGCCGGTTGCGGGATGCGGGCATCGTCTTCCCCTCGGTGCGCCGCTGCCAGCCATTCCATGCCATCGGCCCCGAGCGTGAGCAGGATGTCGGCTTGCGGCGCGAGGGTGCGCAGCGTACTCAGCGGATCGGCATCCCTGGGAAAAAGCTGGCGCAGATCTTCATCGGACACCTTGATGACAGACGCGATGGCGGCCATGCGCAGCAGCAGCGGCGCGTAGTGCGGTGCGTCCATCGCCGTGCGCCAGTTCGGGTCGAAGGTGATGCGCGTGCCTTGCGCGGCCAGCGTCTCGGCCAGCGCCACCAGGCGGCTGCCCAGCGGCTCGCGCGCGAGGCTGATGCAGCCGAAGTGGGCGATCTCCACGGCGGTTTGCCAGCCGGCGGGCAGGGCTTGCGCATCGAAATGCAGATCGGCGCTGTCATCGCCCACGAAGAAATAGTGCGGCGGCTGGGTGGACGTGACCATTGCCAGCAGCGGCGATCGGTCGACGCGCTGCAGAAAGCGCAGGTCGAGGCCAGCCGCCTGGGAATCTGCGAAGAGCGCATCGCCGAACACGTCGTTGCTGATGGCGCCCGCGTAGCCCGTGGGCACACCCAGACGCGCCGCCACGCGCGCCACATTCCAGCACGCGCCGCCCGGCCGGGCGAGCCACTGGCCGTTGCCCTGGTGCAGAAAATCGGTCAGCGCTTCGCCAAAGACGACGAGGCGGGGCAATGGCAGGGCGTCGGTCATGCGGGCAAGGGCAGGTCAGTCGTGTGGGCGGAAGGCGTAACCGGCAGCGGCGAGGCACGCCGATACAGCGCACGGAATGTCGTCAGCCGTTCAGCAAGGCGCGCGTGGCGTGCGGCATCGGGCCGATACGTGGCTTGCACGGGTGGTTTGGCGCAGACGGCGGCTTCGATGCCGCCATCGGCCATCCAGCCCAGGCGCGCGGCACCGAGCGCGCCACCGGCTTCGCTGCCGATATGCGTTGTCAGTTCGGTGTTGAGCGTGTCGGCCAGCAACTGCGCCCAGAATGGACTGCGCGAGCCGCCGCCCACAAACGAGAGCGATGCAACCTGCGTGCCCGCCGCGCGCAATGCGTCCAGGCCATCCGCCATGCCGAAGGCGACGCCCTCGATCACGGCGTAACCGAGTGCGGCACGGTCGCTGGCGTGTGTGAGGTTGTGGAAATGGCCCTGCGCAAACGCATCGTTGTGCGGCGTGCGCTCACCGCAGAGGTAGGGCAGGAAGAACGGCGCCGACTGGCGTTCGGATTCGGCCAGCGCGGCAATCTCCGGCAGCAGCGTGGCTTCCGGCACGCTCGTCAGACGGCAGAACCAGCGCAGGCAGCTTGCAGCAGACAGCATCACGCTCATCTGGTGCCAACGCCCCGGCAGTGCATGGCAGAACGCGTGCACGGCTTGGGCAGGGTTTGGGCGAAAGCGGTCGTTGACCACAAAGATCACGCCCGACGTGCCCAGCGAGAGGAAGCCATCGCCGGGCTGTGTCGCGCCGATGCCCACAGCGCTGGCCGCGCCGTCGCCGCCGCCGCCTGCAACGATGACGCCATGCGCCAGGCCCCACGCATCGGCCACCTCGGGCAGCAGCGTGCCGCTGGGCGCGCTGCCTTCCACCAGGCTTGGCATCTGGCGGCGTGACAAGCCCGTCGCGGCGAGCAGTTCGTCTGACCACGCGCGCCGTGCAACGTCCAGCCACAGCGTGCCGCCCGCATCGGATGGGTCGGATGCGCGCTCGCCCGTCAGGCGAAGGCGCAGGTAATCCTTGGGCAGCAGCACGCAATCGATGGCGTTGAACACATCGCGCTCATGGCGTGCGCTCCACAGCAGCTTCGGCGCGGTAAAACCGGGCATCGCCAGGTTGCCGGCGACGGTGTGCAGGTTGGGCACGCGGCGGGTGAGTTCAAGGCATTCGGCGGTGCTGCGCGTGTCGTTCCAGAGCATGGCGGGACGCAGCACGCGGTTGCGTGCGTCGAGCAGCACCGCGCCGTGCATCTGGCCCGACAGGCCGATCGCGCGTGTGGCGGCAAAAGCTTCCGGTGCGGCCTCGCGCAGTTTTCCGATGGCGGCACTAGTGGCCTGCCACCAATCTTCCGGCGTCTGCTCGGCCCAGCCCGGGTGCAGTCGCGATACGGTGAGCGGCTCGCCCGCCGTGCCGAGGATGGCGCCCGCTGCATCAAGCAGCAGCACTTTGACTTCCGAGGTTCCGAGATCGATGCCGAGGTACATGGGGCCGCCGGGTCCGGTTGCTTGAACCGTGGATTGTCGCGCGAATCCGCTGATACGTTTGTTGGCAACTAACCGGCCGTGGCGGCTTGCTCGACTGCCAGCCACGCCCTCACACGCTCGATGGCGTTGCGAACAAGGCCGGTGAGCGCTTCCGTGCCCGCGAGGTTGCCCCACAGTGCGGCGTTCCGGCAGTACACCGCAACCGGGTCATCTGCGGAGAGCATGGCTTGCGCGGCAACCGGATCGAACTGGCCATCCTGGTAGACATACGGCAGGGCGCCCGCATGCCAGCGCTCCAGAAATACGAAGAACAGCGCCGGCAGCATCGCCGTGGCAAGCGGCACATGCCCGCGAGCGAAGGACTCCGCCAGTGTGGGCGTGATGAACCCGGGAATTTTCGAAAAGCCGTCTGCTGCCACGCGCTGGTTGGTGTCGCCGATGTGCGGATTGGCGAAACGGTCGAGCACTGTGTCGCGGTAGGCGGCCAAATCGATGGGGCTGGGCTGATTGGCGGTGAGACACGGGATGACATCGTCGGTCACGTAGTTGCCCGCCATGCGGTGGATGGACGGCACAGCAACGCTCTCATCAATGGTGTGCAGCCCCAGCAGCGTGCCGGCCCAGGCGATGCAGCTATGGCTGGCGTTGAGCACGCGAATCTTCGCTTCCTCGTACGGCAGCACCGAAGGGACGAACTCGACGCCCACGCGTTCGAGCGCAGGCCGCCCGGCACGGAAGTCATCTTCCACCACCCATTGCGCAAAGGTTTCGGCCATCACGGGGCAGCGGTCTTGCCAGCCGGTCTGTGCGGCCACGCGATTGCGCAGGGCGTCGGTTGGGCGTGGTGTGATGCGGTCGACCATCGTGTTGGGCGTGCTTGCATGTGCGTCGAGCCATGCAACGAGGCCGCTGTCGCCAGGCTCGCCGCGTAACGCGAGGAACTGGCGCAGGCCACTGCGGAAGCGCTCGCCGTTGTGGCGCAGGTTGTCGCAGTTGAGTAGCGTGAGGGGCGCGCCGCCACGCTGCAAGCGCAGGTGCAGCAGACGGGCCAGTGCACCGTAGAGCGTGCCGGTACCGCCGCGCAGGTCAGCGGCAATGTCCGGCTGTGTTGCGTCGAGTTGGTGCTGCTGGTCGAGGTAGTAGCCGCCCTCCGTCACGGTGAAGGAGATCACCCGCGTGTCGGGCGACGCCCCGATCTCGCACAGCGCCGCGAGTTCGGCATCCCACGGCACGACGGTATCGATGGACTGGATGGGCGTGTACGCGCGATGCCCGGCGGTATCGACGGTCTCCAGCGTGTAGGCGCCGTGCTGGGCGGCAAGGTCACGCAGCAGCGTGCCGGCATCGTCGCGGATATTGCCAAGCGCCAGGCGCCACGACGTGTCGCCGCTCTCGCGAAGGCGATGCAGATACCACGCCTGGTGCGCGCGATGGAAGGAGCCGGCACCCAGGTGCAGCCACGTGGAGGAGTTGGGGGAAGGCATGATCGTGTGCAACGTTGGGGTATGGGCCTCAGGCGGCCAGTTGCGCTTGCAGGCGCGGCAGCGCGCGGCCCTCGGCGTCGAACAGGTGGCAGTGCGTGGCATCCGCAGACAACGTGATGGCGCCGCCGTGCGCGAGCCTGGTGGATTCCGGTACGCGCAGCACAAGGCCGTCGGGTGCTGCCTCACAATCGGCGTGCAGATAAGCCACGTCGCCCAGGGACTCGATATGCGTAACGGTGCCTTGTAGCGCGCCGGCCGCGTCCAGATGCAGATGCTCTGGACGGATGCCGAGCGTGACGGCATCCCCCTCACGCAGCTCACCCGGCGATACGGCCACATGCTGTTGGCCGCCAGCGAGCGCCACGGCCACGCCCGAGGCATCGGCACGCGCGACGGTGCCGCGCAGGAAGTTCATCTTCGGCGAGCCGATGAAGCCCGCCACAAACTGGCTGGCCGGGTGGTGATACAGCGTTTGCGGAGAGCCCACCTGTTCGATGCGTCCGTCACGCAGCACGACGATCTTGTCGGCCAGCGTCATGGCTTCCACCTGATCGTGCGTGACGTAGATCATGGTGGTCTTCAGTGCGTTGTGCAGGCGGGCGAACTCCAGGCGCATCTTCACGCGCAATGCGGCATCCAGGTTTGAGAGCGGCTCGTCAAACAGGAAGACCTTCGGTTCGCGGGTGATGGCACGGCCGATGGCCACGCGCTGGCGTTGACCGCCGGAGAGTTGGCGCGGCTTGCGATCGAGCAGCGCATCAATGTGCAGGACTTCGGCAGCGCGGCGCACGGCAGCGTCGATGGCCTCGCGCTTCATGCCCGACAGCTTTAGCCCGAAGGCCATGTTGTCGTACACGCTCATGTGCGGATACAGCGCGTACGACTGGAACACCATCGCAATGCCGCGCTTGGCGGGCACCACATCGTTCACACGCGTATCGCCGATCAGCAGGTCGCCGCCGTCGATGCCTTCCAGGCCTGCAATCGTGCGCAGCAATGTCGATTTGCCGCAGCCCGAAGGCCCGACGAAGACGACGAATTCGCCATCGGCAATGTCGAGGTTGATGTCGTGCAGGACGGTGTTCTGTTCGTAGCGCTTTTGCAGGTGACGCAGGGTCAGGCTGGCCATGTCGAGGTCTCCTTGTGCGTGTTCGGTGTGCGGATCAGGCGGGCGTGGCGAGGGTCGACGAAAGCGCGTCGGCGAGTGCCCGCATGTCGGTAAAGACGTGCCGCGCGCCGGCGGCCAGCAGACGCTGCGTGGCGACAGCCGGCACATGCGCGACGCCGGCAAAGCCGAATACGGTCAGGCCGGCGGCTCGCGCGGCACGCACGCCGGTGTCACTGTCTTCAATGACGAGGCATTGCGCGGGGCTGGCACCCAGGCCCGCACACGCGGCGAGATACACGTCGGGTGCCGGTTTGGGCCGCGGTGTTTCGTAGGCGCTATAGATATGGTCGCCAAACAGCTCGCGCAGCCCGGCGCGGCGCAGGCTCGCTTCAATGCGCGGGCGGCTGCTGTTGCTGGCAACGGCCTTCGGCTGCGGCAGGGTGGCGAGCAGGTTCGCAATGCCGGGCACCGGCTGCGATTGCGTGGCGCAGTCGTGTTCGACATCGGCCAGCACGGTGGCCAGTTGCGCGTCGGACAGATGAAAGCCAATGCTGCTCTGCAACTCGCTCAGCAGTGCCATGGTGTTCATGCCCAGGCGCGGTTCAAGCATGTCTTCCAGCGCGGCGGATGAAAGATGCGGTATGTGCGGACCCAGCGTGCGGATCAGCGCGCGCAACGCCACCGACTCGCTGTCGATCAAGACGCCGTCGCAGTCGCAGATCAGGTAGGCGGGGGCGCGTTCGTTGGCATATTCGTTGGCGTGTGGCGTCATTTCACGGCCCCGAATGTCAGGCCGCGCACAAGTTGCCGTTGTGCCAGCCAACCCAGCACCAGGATCGGCGCAATGGCCAGTACCGAGGCCGCCGACAGCTTCGCCCAGAACAGCCCCTCGGGGTTGGAGTACGACGCAATGAACACGGTGAGCGGCGCAGCGTCGATGCTGGTCAGGTTCAGGCTCCAGAACGCTTCGTTCCACGACAGGATGAGCAGGAGCAGCGCGGTGGAGGCCAGCCCCGGCAGCATCGTCGGCAGCAACACGTAGACCAGTTCCTGCCAGAGGTTGGCGCCGTCCATGCGCGCGGCCTCCAGAATCTCGCGCGGCACGTCGTTGCAGTAGGTGAAGACCATCCACACGGCAATCGGCAGGTTGGCGAGCGTGTAGACGATCACGAGCGCGGTGATCGAGTCCAACAGCCCCGCCGTCTTCGCCAGCAGGTACACCGGCAGCAGCACGCCCACGGCCGGCATCATCTTGGTCGACAGCATCCAGAGCAGCACCTGCTGCGTGCGCTTGTTCGGGAAGAACGCCATCGCATATCCCGCCGGAATGGCAATCGCCAGCGCCAGCAGCGTGGAGAGGATCGACACCGCCAGCGAGTTGCCGAGAAAGCTCGGGTAGTGCGCGCGCTCCAGCACTTCGCGGAAGCTGTCGAGCGTGGGCGTAAACCACAGCGTGGGCGTATAGGCGTCCTGCTCGGTCTTGAAGGCAGTGAGCGCTGCCCACGCGATGGGGAAGAACAGCACCAGGGCGATCGCCCAGGCCAGCACGCCGGCAAGCCGCGTGCGCCAGGTTGAGGTGAGGGCGCTCATTGCTCGTGCACTCCCTTCAGGTTGCGGGCCAGCATGCGGACGAGGAAGAACGCCACCACGTTTGCCAGCACGACTGCCACGATGCCGCCCGCCGACGCAATGCCGATGTCGAACTGCTGCAAGCCGAGGCTGTAGACGAAGTAGGCGAGGTTGGTCGTGGCCGTGCCGGGGCCGCCTGCGGTGGTGGTGTGGATTTCGGCAAAGATCGAGAGCAGGAAGATGGTCTCGATCATCACCACCACGGCAATCGCGCGCTTCAGGTGTGGCAGCACGATGTGCCAGAAGATGCGCACGGGGCTCGCGCCGTCAAGCTGCGCGGCCTCCTTCTGCTCGGGGTCGAGCGATTGCAACGCCGTCAACAGGATCAGGAAGGCGAATGGCGTCCACTGCCACGCAACGATGATGATCACGGAGAGCATCGGCTGTGTCGCGAGCCAATCCACCGGCTCGACGCCGAACAGGCGCGCCACCCACGCGGCCAGACCGTACACGGGGTGCAGCATCATGTTCTTCCAGATGAGCGCTGCCACCGTCGGCATGACAAAGAACGGGCTGATCACCAGAATGCGCGCCACACCGCGCCCCGCAAACGGCAGGTCGAACAGCACGGCCAGCAACGTGCCCGCCACGACGCTGATCACCAACACCGAGCCGATCAGCACTAGCGTGTTGCCGATGGCCGGCCAGAAGGCGGGGTCTTCGATCAGGAAGCGGTAGTTGTCGAGCCCTGCCAGGCCGGTCTGATCAGGGTTGAGCAGGTTGTAGCGGCTGACGGAGAAATACAGCGTCATCGCCAGCGGCACCGTCATCCACAACAGCAGGACCAGCACCGACGGCGACACCAGCAGCGTTGGCAGCCAGTGCCGGGCGCGTTGGGCTGGCACCGATGCCGGTGAGGGCGTGCCACCCACGCCGCTCATCTGCGATTTCGGGTGCGACTCCAATACGTGTTCCATGAAACCTCCGGGGCGCAGCAGCGGCTGCATCACTTCAGATAGCCGCCTTGGCGCATCGCCCGCTGTGCCTGCGATTGCGAGACACGGAGCGCGTCGTCCACGGTCGTCTTACCCGTGAGCGCGCCGGCAATCGCCTGGCCAACCACCGTGCCCAGCGACTGGAACTCAGGAATCGTCACGAACTGCACGCCGGTGTACGGCACCTTCTGCGCGGACGGATCGTTCGGGTTGGCGGTCTCGATGGCGTGGCGCACGAAGCTCGAGAACGGCGCGGCCTTCTGGTAGGCCGGGTCGTCATACGTCGATGCGCGCGTGCCCGGCGGCACCTCGCCCCAGCCCTGGGCGCTTGCGACGGCGCGGATGTATTCCTTGGATGTCGCCCACGCCGCAAACGTCTTGGCGGCCTCCGGTGATTTCGACGATTTCGGCACCGCAAGCGCCCAGATCCACAGCCAGTGCGAGCCCTTCGGTGTGCTGGCGATGGGTGCATTCGCAAAGCCCACCTTGTCGGCCACCTTGGAATCCTTCGCGCTGCTGACCATACCCGCGGCGACGGTCGCGTCGATCCACATGCCGCACTTGCCGCCCGAGAACAGCACGAGGTTTTCATTGAAGCCGTTGCTGCTCGCGCCAGGGGGGCCGTACTTCTTCAGCAGGTCGACATACGTGTTGACCGCCTGTTTCCACTGCGGCGTGTCGATGGTCGGTTGCCATTTCTCGTCGAACCAGCGGCCGCCGAACGTGTTGACCATGGTGGACACCAGCGCCATGTTTTCGCCCCAGCCCGCCCGGCCGCGCAGGCAGATGCCGTACACACCCTTGGCGGGGTCGTGCAGCTTGGCGGCGAACTTGGCAATGTCGTCATACGTGGGCTGCTCGGGCATCTTCAGGCCCGCCGCGCTGAACAGATCGCGCCGGTAATACGTCATCGAGCTTTCGGCATAGAACGGCACGGCGAAGAGCTTGCCGCCCTGCGAGAGCCCGTCGCGCACGGTCGGCAGCAGGTCGGCCGTGTCGTAGCTGGCGGGCATGTCCAGCGGGGCGAGCCAGCCTTTCTTGGCCCACAGCGGCGCTTCGTAGCCGCCGATCGTCATCAGGTCGAACTGGCCGCTGCCGGTGGCGATGTCGGTGGTCACGCGCTGGCGCAGCACACCTTCTTCCAGCGTGACCCAGCGCAGTTTGATGTCGGGGTGCGCCTGCTCGAACTGGCTCGACAGCTTCTGCAACACGATCATGTCGGGGTTGTTGATCGTGGCGATCGTGAGCGTGGTGGGCGCGGCGTGCGCAGAGACAGCGCAGAGAGCGGGGAGGGCAGCGAGGGCGGTCAGCTTGAGTAGTTGGGATGGGCGGGCCATCCCGCGCAGAAGCGTGCGGAACATGCAGTCGTCTCCTTTCTTGGAATTTGGCGATGCGGGCGCACCGCCTGGACTTGCTTCAGGATTTGAGCAATTGTCCTTGTTGTGAGCAAATAATCGGATGTGAGTTTGCGCTTGTCAAGCAAATGCTCGGTGAAAGGGCAAAAGCACGCTACGATGCATGCGATATCGCCAGGGTTCTAGAGGAGGCGCTGCGTGTCCAAGCAGCAGGAAAAACGAGACCAGGCCGCGCGCGCGGCGTGGCTTTACTACGTGGGCAACCACACGCAACACGACATCGCCGAGCAGTTGGGCGTGTCGCGCCAGATCGCCCAGCGGCTGATTGCCTATGCGGTAGAGCATGGGCTGGTGAAGGTGCGTGTGACGCACCCGGTGTCAGCGTGTCTGGAGTTGGCAGAGAACCTGCGCAGCCGTTTCCGGCTGGAGACCTGCCATGTGGTGCCGGCCAGTGCCGACGATGCAGGCGCCGCACAACGCATGATTGCAGTGGCCGCCGCGGAAATCATGGAGCGCCACCTGTTGGCCGACGCGCCGCGCGTGGTGAATGTCGGCTCGGGCCGCACGCTGCGCGCCGCGATCGACCAATTGCCGGACCTTGACCGGCCGCAGCATCGCATCGTCTCGATGGTCGGGGCGATTGCGGCGGATGGCTCGTCCAACCGCTACGATGTCGCGCTCGCCGCGGCGGAGAAAACCCGCAGCCGCTATTACCTGCTCCCTGCGCCGCTCGTTGCCGACAGCGCCGAAGACACACGGCAGTGGTGCCAGCACAGGCTCTACGGCGTGGTGGCCGATTTGGCTGCGCAGGCGGATGTCACCTTCATTGGTGTCGGCACGATCGGCCCCGGTTGCGCATTGCAGGTCGATGGCTTCATCAGCGCGAAGGATGTGGAAGATCTGCTTGCCCATGGCGCGGCAGGCGAGCTGATTGGCCGGCCAATCGACGCCCAGGGGCGCTTGCTGGATGTGCCACTGCAGACCCGCACCACCAGCTTGCCGCTCAAGCCGATGCCATCTCGCCCGGTAATCGCCATTGCTGGCGGCGTGGCCAAGGCGGGCGCGATCGGGGCGGCGTTGCGAGGCGGCTGGCTGACCGGTCTTGTGACCGACGAAGCGTGTGCGCAGCGGATGCTGGCTGCAACGGACTGAACTCACCCCACCGAGGACGTGATGCTGGAACTCCGCCCAACCTGCGAACACTGCAACACGGCGCTGCCGCCCGATGCGACCCACGCGCGCATCTGCTCATTCGAATGCACGTTCTGCACGACGTGCGCGGACGGCGTGTTCGGCAATGTGTGCCCGAACTGCGGGGGCGGCTTTACGGCACGGCCGATCCGCCCGTCGAAAGATTGGAAGAACGGCAATTTCCTCGGCGGGCACCCGGCCAGCACGATGGTCAAGCATCGTCGGGCCGACCTGGCCGCGCATGCCGAACTGGCAGCGGCTGTCGGATCGACGCCGCCGCAAAGGCGCTGACCGGATAACGCGTACGGGCTAACGCGGTACCGCCGGCGGCAACACTGGCGTGACCTTGTATCCGCGCGCGGCCAGCAGCGCCGGAATCCCCTTGGGCCCGATCATGTGCAACGCGCCCACAGCGCCAAACACGCGCTGGCCGCTGTTGTGCACGCGTGCAATGTTTTCAGCCATGGCGCGGTTGCGGTTCGTCACCAGGCGTTGGAAGGCGCGTTTATCCGTCGCCGTCTTCAGGCAATCGCACCACTGCGGATAGTGCTCCAGCGTGCTGATGTCGCTGTCGGCCCAGGCATTGGCGAGCGTGAGCGTCTGCGTGCGCGCCTCGCCCGATTCAATCGCGTCGAGCACGGTATCGAATTGCTGCGCAACCTCGTTCTTCGGCACGATCTCGTTGAGCACGCGCACCTGCTGCGCCAGCGTTTCGAGCGGCACGATGGGCAAGTGCACGCTCTTGGCGTAGGTCGTGAGAAACAGGTCGATGCCGAAATCGGGATAGAGCCCGTCCGTGCGCACCCCCAGCACCGCCAGCGAGGCCAACTGCATGGTCGGCTGGAACTTGCGGATCTGTATGAGGGCCGTGTCGGGCAGGCACGCCGCAGAGAGCAGCTTGTTGAAGCGTTCACCGCGCCGGCCCGCCATGAGGCGGCGGTCTTCGGCGGGGTTGCTCGTGGTGAGCGGCTTGCGGTCGGTGTCCTTGTCGAGCAGGTCGAGTTCGAGCGCGATGCTGTCAACCTGCTGAAGCGCGCTGCGCACGGCCGGGCCGGGCAGCATCCAGTCGGCCCGCGCGACATGGATCGTCCCGTAGAGCCACGAGGTGTGACCGTTCTTTTCGATACGCCAGAGCAGGCCGTGGTCGGTCGCGCGTTGCGCGGCGGCGGCCCAGCCGTCCTTGGGGATGAAGCTGGAGGCCGGGGGCGGACAGTTCGTGGCCGGGGCCTGTGCTTGTGTTTGTGCGGGCGTTGCGTCTTGCGCGAGGGCGGCGCCTGCGCCCGTCAGCAGAAAAAACGCGGCCGCCAGCGCGCGCCACGTGGTGCGATTGCCTGCCATTTGGCTGCTCCCCGAAATATTGTTGTGGTCGTCTGTGCAGTTTAGCGGGCGCAGACCATCGCGTCCCACGCGGCCATCGCGCAATCGACGGTCGCGATCAATGCTTCACGCGGGGCGCCGTCGCGCGCCTGGATCGACAGGCCGTTGAGCACGGTCGCGTAGTAACCGCCAAGTGCATCGGCGTTGGCCGTGGCAGGCACGTCGCCTTCATCCATACCGCGGCGGATGCGCGTTCGGATGGCCTCGATGGTTTCCAACCGGATCGCGCGCAAGTCCTCCTGCACCTGCCGATTGGGGGCCGAACACAGCAGCGCGCCGAGCACGACCATGCATCCGCGCGGCGCGTCGGGCTGGCTGAAGGCAAGGGCGTTGCTGCGCAAAAGCGCGTCGATGGATTCGCGCGCCGTAGCAGGTTCCGTCAGGGCGATGGCCGTGGTGCTGCCCGCCGTCTGCCGGTACAGCGCAACGGCCTCGCGAAAGAGCGCTTCCTTCGAACCAAATGCCGCGTAGAAGCTTGGCGCGGTGATGCCGCCCATCGCCAGCTTGAGTTCGTCGAGCGTGGTGCCTTCGTAGCCGCGCGCCCAGAACACGGTCATGGCCTGGCGCAAGGCTTCGTCGCGATCAAAGGTGCGGGGGCGTCCTCGTGTCGCCATGATGAAGTCCTGAAATCCCTATTTCTGTACTGGTCAATATATTAATCCTTGACGCCGGTCGTGTCGCCTCGTTAATTTGTATACCGATCGATACAAAAATAAGAGGCTCCCTTGAATACGACGATTTCGCATCGCCCAGAGCACGCCGGGCGCTGGCTGGTGCTCGCGGCGGTTTGCATGGCGGGGCTGGTCCTGCCGCTGTCTTTCACCGGTGCGGCGGTGGCCACGCCGGCCATCGGACGTGCGCTGGGCGGCAGTGCCACGGCGCTCAACTGGGTCGTCAACGGCTTCATGCTGGCCTTCGGCAGTTGCCTGATGGTGGCAGGAGCGATGGCCGATTCGTATGGCCGCAAGCGCGTGTTCGCCAGCGGGATCGCGCTGTTCGTGCTGGCATCGATTGGCGTCGCGCTGGCGCCCAGCGTGAACGCCATCGGGTGGTTGCGCGCGCTGCAGGGCGTGGCGGCGGCGATGTCGCTGGCGGGTGGCTCGGCTGCGCTGGCACAGGAGTTTGATGGGCATGCGCGCATTCGCGCCTTCAGCCTGCTGGGGACGACCTTTGGCGTGGGTTTGGCCTTCGGGCCGTTGATTGCGGGCGCGCTGGTGCAGACGCAAGGCTGGCGCGCCATCTTCGTGCTGTGCGCGGCGGTGGGCGCGCTGGCTTTTGTGTTTGGCGTGCCGCGCATGCGGGAAACGCGCGATCCCGATGCGCGTGGCGTGGATTGGGCCGGCGCCGCAAGCTTTACGGCCACGCTTGTCCTGCTCACGTGGGCGCTGATGGAAGTGCCCGAGCGCGGCTGGGGCGACGGCATGGTGCTGGCGTTGTTCACTGCGTCAGCGCTTGGGCTGGCCGTGTTCGTCGCCATCGAGCAGCGCGTGGTCAGGCCGATGCTCGATCTCTCGCTCTTCCGTTTCCGTCGTTTTGTCGGCGTGCAGTTCTTGCCGCTCGCCACGGCGTGCTATGTGGCGATGCTGGTGCTGCTGCCCGCACGCCTCATCGGCATCGAGGGGCAGGGCGAAACCGAGGCAGGCATCACGATGATTGCCTTGTCGCTCCCGTTGCTGGTGGTGCCGCTGCTGGCGGTGCAACTCGCGCATCGGTGGTCCGCGGCGGCGCTCACGTGTGGCGGGCTGCTGGTGGCGGCGATGGGCTTCTGGTGGCTGGGCGATGTCGCGCCAGGTCAGCCGGCAGCCGCATGGATTCTGCCGATGCTGCTAACAGGCTTCGGCACCGGTTTCGCGTGGGGGCTGATGGATGGCCTGTCGGTGAGCGTGGTGCCCAATGAGCGCGCGGGTATGGCCACCGGCATCTTCAGCACCACGCGCGTGGCTGGGGAAGCGGTTACGCTGGCCGTGGTGGGCGCAGTGCTGACGGCGCTCATCGTTTCGCAGGCCGGCGCGTCCGGCAGCGCGAACGTGGCGACCTGGATGGAGGCCGCACACCGCACCGCCATGGGCAACGTGCCCGCAGCGTTGGCGCTGCTGCCGGCCGGATCGGCGCCGACGCTCATCTCGGCCTACGTTGTCGCGTTTGCGCAGATTGCCCATGCGCTGGCCGTCGTATCCGTGGTGTCGGCGGCGGTGGTGTGGGGCCTGCTCGGCCGCACGCAGGCGGTGCCGGTGGCAGCGGTTTGACGATCAGAGGCGCTACTTGCTCAACCGCGGCGGCACGGCATGGGCGCCCCGCGTCTCGCGAAACCACAGCGCCAGGCTTTCGTCTTCCAGCGCGTAGGCGCCGCGTGACTCCTTCCAGATCAGGTTCTTGTCGCGTAGCGCGTCAAGCGCGGCTTGCACCGTGGCGGTGGAAAACTCGCTGTGGCCCAGCTTTGCCGCATACGCCTTCATCGAGTCTTCAGAAAAAGGCGAATAGCCTTGCCCGCGCTCGATCAGCACCGCCAGCACGGCACGCTGGATTTCCGTCAGCGCGCTGTAATCGCTTTCGATCTCGCCCCAGATGCGATCGCGAAAACCCTGCGCGCCGCGCTTGAGCAACTCGCCCAGGCTGGCGGCTTCGCCCAGCTCCAGGGCGATCTCGCTGACGATGCCCTTGAGCATCTCCGGCCGGTGGCCGACCAACTGGAAGGCGGCAAACATGTCGTCCTCCTTGAACTGGTTATTCGGCGCCAGGTGCTGGTTGACCCACGCCGTGTACGCCGACACATACGGCCGGCCCAGCAGCGGGAAGTTGGTCACGCGCGAGCCGAAAAACGGCTGCGTGCGATTGAGCAGCAGGTTGGCAAGCTTGTCGCGGTTCGACCCTGTAAAGACGAGGAACAGGCGGGGCTCGTCCACACCCTGGTTCATCTGGTCCCGCGCTGCCTTGAGCGCGAACATGGCGTTGGTGCCTGCCTCGGTAGACAGCGCGTGCTGCGCCTCATCGATGATCAGCACGACGGGCCGCTGCGCCGCCTTGTAGAGCACGTCCAGCGCGTCGGCCAGCGTGATGCCCGGCGGCAGCCCAATCTTGCCGAGGTTGAAGGTGAAGGTGCGCAGCACGTCGACCTTTTCCATGCCGGCCTGCTTGGCGAGCTTCGCGATCGGCCCGTCGAACTGGGCCAGCTTCGATTTGATGGCATCGGCGATCAGGAGGCCTGGGTCGCGCGCGCGGTCGGCCCATAAATCCACGTAGATGGCGATCCACTTGCGGCGCTCGACCTCGGGCACCAGATCTTCGCGCAGGAACGTGCTTTTGCCCGTGCGCCGGGGCGCCGCCAGGAAGAGCCCCGAACGCGCGTCGGCCAAGCCCTTGCCTTCCAGGCTGTCGCACAGCGTGTTGGCAAGGTCCTGGCGGTGGAAGTTGAAGCGGCCGGTGTCGCCGGAGTCGATTCGGGAATCCATGGAAAGCCCTGTTTTAGACCTGATTATGGAAATCGGTATAAATTATAGTCGAATCTATAATTAGGCCTAATTCGGCTCGAATTGAACGTTCTTTGATCTGCGTGGCAGTCCGTCGCAGGCAAATTGTGGAATCTTGTGTAGCGCTATACTCGCGCAGCTTGCCACCCGTCTCCATGTTCTCTCGCCGCTGGCTCTTCCTCGTCTGGCTTGCGATCGTACTGAACGTACTGTCGCCGGTGCTCGCTTCCGCTCGCGCGGCGGCCACGGGCACGCTTGCCGTCGAGCTGTGCAGCGCAACGGCACCGCATGGCACCACCGTGCAGGTTGCCATCGACCTCCAAGGCGATGGCTCCGCCGACGATTCGGCGGCCCACCACAGCGTGGCGCACTGTCTGTATTGCCCGGGGTTTGCAGCCGGGCTGGCGCTGGCCTCGTTGCCGGCGCTGGATGTTCCTTCCGCCCATTTCGTCTATCGCGTGCGGCAGCCGGCCACCCCGGCGCCCGTCTACGCGCGCAGCGCGCTGCGCGTGGCCGAGTCGCGCGCGCCTCCTGTGTCTCCGTCGTTGTCGATCTGACGCGCCTGCGGGGATGAGCTCCGTGGCGCCTTTGCGTCTGGCCCCGCCTGGGGCCAACGCCATCGCAATCCGGAGATCTTTCCGATGTCATTCCACAAGCGCGCCAGGGCCGCCGCCCCTAAGCGCACGCTGGTGTGCCGTGCTGCGCTCGCCCTGAGCGCGGCGGCACCGTTGTCTGTTGTCGCTGCTGAAGACGCGGCCCCCGTGCCCGTGCCTGTTACACAGGAACTCGCGCCCACCGTGGTGCGGGCCAACGCCAACCCCACTCCATTCGCCCGCAATACGCCGGCGGTCGTGCAAAACGTGACGGCCGATCAACTGGCTGACCGCAACGTCGTCACCACCGAAGACGCGGTCAAATACCAGCCCAACGTGATGGTGCGCCGCCGCTTCATCGGCGACCGCAACTCCATCTTTGCCGGCCGCGATTTCAACGAGATTCAAAGTGCACGCGGCCTGCTGTATGCCGACGGCATCCTGCTCTCGAACCTGCTTGGCTCCAGCTACAGCTACCCGCCGCGCTGGTCGATGGTCGGGCCGGATGACCTTGCGCGCGTAGATATTTTGTATGGACCGTTCTCGGCGCTGCTGCCGGGCAACTCGATGGGTACGACCATCGCGATGACGTTGCGCCGCCCCGAAAAATTCGAGGCCGCCGCGCAGACGCAGGTGATGAGCCAGCATTACAACGATGCATATGGCTTTTCGCGCAACGTCACCGGAAACCACGAAAGCGCATCGCTGGGCGACCGCATCGGCAAGTTCTGGTATGCGCTGTCAGTCGACCGGCTGGAGAACGATAGCCAGCCGATGCAATACGCCACGCCCAACTCCAGGTTCACGGCAGGCGGTACGCCGGTGCCGGTCACGGGTGCGCGGCAGGATGTGGGCCCCAACGGCCAGCCGCGCGTGATTCTCGGGCCGCAGATGCTGGAGCGGACCCAGCAACTGCAAGAGACGGTGCGCCTGGGTTACGTCTTCAGCGACAGCCTGGAGGCGTCGCTCACGCTGGGCCACTGGGAAAACCATTTCAACGATCAGGCGCTCAGCTTCCTGCGCGATGCCGCCGGCAACACTGTCACGGGCGGCAATGTGCTGATCAACGGCACGCCGTACACCATCGCCCCGAACACCTTTGCGCCGCAAAACGGCGATCAGGAAAACTGGCTCTACGGCCTGGGCGTGAAAGGCAAGATCGGTGGCTGGAAGATCGACACCAACGCGTCGGCCTACAACGTCACGCGCGACATCCTGCGCGCGTCCAACACGGCGGCTGGCAATGGGCCCGGCACGGTGTTCTACGGCGACGGCACGGGCTGGTCCAACTTCGACATCAAGGCGACGTCGCCCACGGTGTCCGGCCATACCTTCACGACCGGCTACCACTACGACCAATACCACCTGCGTAACCAGACCTTCAACGCGACCAACTGGTCGACGGAAACGCTATCGACGCTCAAATCCAGCTACCAGGGCGACACGCAAACGCAGGCCGTCTTCATGCAGGACGCGTGGGCGTTTGCACCGCGCTGGCTCGCCACGCTGGGCCTGCGCTACGAAAGCTGGCGCGCCTACAACGGCCAACTGGGCAACGGCACGAGCACGTTGGGCTACGCCAGCCGCACCGAAGACGCGTTCTCGCCCAAGGCCGCCATCCAATGGCAGGCCACGCAAGACACGCTGCTGCGCCTGTCGTACGGCCGTGCGGTGCGTTTTCCGACGGTGGCCGAACTGTTCCAGGGCACGATCAGCGGCAACACGATCGTCAACAACGACCCGAACCTCAAGCCTGAACGCGCCAATGATCTCGACTTCACCGTCGAACAGGCCGTGCCCTACGGCGTGCTGCGTACCAGCCTGTTCCAGAGCGACGTGCGCGACAGCATCTACACGCAGACCAACATCACGGTCACGCCCAACGTGACGAACGTACAGAACGTGGACCACGTGCGCACGCGCGGCATCGAACTGGCGTATTCGGGGCAGGACGTTCTGCAGGATGCGGGTGTGCGCGGCGTGGACGTTGAAGCCAACGTCGCCTTCACGCAATCGAAAACGCTGGCCGACGCCGCCAACCCCACCTACGTCGACAAGACCTGGCCACGCATGCCGCGCGTGCGTGCCAACCTGTTTGCCAGTTGGCACGCCACGCAGGACTGGACGGTGGGCGCAGGCGTGCGCTATTCGGGGCGGCAATACGGCACCCTCGACAACACCGATGTGCTGCCGAACGTCTACGGTGGCACCAGCAGCTTCTTCACCGTGGACCTCAAGGCCAGCTACCGCATCGACAAGCACATCACGCTGGCGCTGGGCGTCGACAACCTGACCGACCGGCGGTACTTCGTGTACCACCCGTATCCGTCACGCACCCTCTATGGACAACTGAAATGGCGCCTGTAATGCAGTCGATTCCTCGATTCCTTGCCGGTGCGCTGCTGGCTCTTGCGGCAACGGTGGCGCTTGCGCACGAAGGCCATGACCACGGCGCCATGGCAGGCAAGGCTGCCGCAAAACCGCAGCTTGCGACGACCGCGGCGTTCGACAAGGCAGGGCGCTTGTGGGTGACCTGGGCGGAAGGCCAGCACGTAGTGATCGCCTCGTCCGACGATCTCGGCAAGACGTTCTCCAGGCCGCAGCGCATCAACCCCCAACCCGAGCCGATCTATACCGACGGCGAGAACCGTCCGAAGGTCATCGTCAGCCCGGACGGTGCGTTGTATGTGAGCTGGTCGCGCCCGCTCGATGCGCCGTACACGGGCTTCGTGCGTTTCTCGCGCTCGCTTGACGGCGGCACGACGTGGAGCGCGCCGATCACCGTCCACCACGACCGCCAGCCGATCACGCACCGCTTCGATTCGATCGCGGTCGACAGCGCGGGCCACATCTTCATCACGTGGATCGACAAGCGCGACCTGCTGCGCGCGCAGGCGGCTAAACAGCCGTACGACGGCGCGGCGGTGTACTACACCGTTTCGACCGACCGCGGCGCCACCTTCGCGCCCGAGCGCAAGGTCATCGACCAGACCTGCGAATGCTGCCGCATTGCGCTGGCGCCCGATGCCGACGGCCACATGCTCGCGCTGTGGCGCAACGTGTTTGCCGGGCAGATTCGCGACCACGCATTGGCGACATTACCGATCGATAACACGCCGCTTGCCGTCACGCGCGCAACGTTCTCGGAATGGCGCGTCGATGCGTGTCCGCACCATGGCCCCGCGTTGGCCGTCACGGCCGATGGCGTGCGGCACATGGCGTGGTTCTCGGTGCTGCAGGACAAGCCTGGCCTGTTTTACCGCCGGCTCTCGGCCGACGGCAAGCCGATCGGCGGCGCATGGTCCTTTGCCGGTTCGGCACAGGCCGGTGCGCAGGCATCGCACCCCGCGCTGCTGGCGGCGGACGGCGCACTGTGGCTGGTGTGGAAACAGTTTGCCGAAGACCGCATGCAGATCCTGCTGCGCAAATCCACCGACGGCGGCACGCACTGGACAGCGCCGGCCAGCATTGCAAACACCGATGGCGGCAGCGATCACCCGCAACTGCTCGCGCGCGATGGCCATGTCTACCTGTCGTGGCGCACGCAGGCCGAGGGCTATCGGCTGATCGATGTCAGTAATGTCGCCCTGTCCAATCCATCATTGGAGGCATCGAAATGAACATTCGATGGAAATCTTTTGCGATGGGCGTGGCGCTATCCGCCGCCGCCTTCACCGCCACCTTCGCCGCCACCTTCGCCGCCACCTTCGCCGCGCAGGCCGCAGGCGCGCTGCAGTTCCAGCCGCTGCGTGCGCGCGATGTGCCTGCGCTGCTGCAGACGCCGCACGCGCGCCCGCTCATCGTCGAAATCTGGTCATTGGAATGCAGCTACTGCCGCGAGAACATCGCCCGTATCGCGCAATGGCGGCGCACCGCCAAGCAAGATGTGGATGTGGTGATGGTGTCGATGGACGGCCCCGACCAGGCCGAGATGCTGAACCGCGCGCTGGCGCCGCTGGCCCGCGACGGAAAGATCGGCATTACACGTGTGCCGCAATACGCCAATGCCGAAGACATGCCGGAGCGCCTGCGTGCTGCGCTCGACCCTGGCTGGCAGGGCGAGATGCCGCGCACGATCATCCTGCGTCCTGACGGCAAGCGCCATGTATCGAGCGGGTTGCTGACGCTGCAGGCGCTGGACACGGCGCTCAGGGATTAATCAGAAAACGACGCGGACCCCCCTCGTTGTTGGGGTATGGCGGGGGGCGCGCACTTTTTATAATGGCCTCGCTTTGTGAATTCCGGCGCATTGCTCGTTCACAAAGCACACCCGACCATCTTTCGTCGTCAAAGGCTGAAGATGTTAAGCCCGCCCGCCCCCCGGCCCGCGGGCTTTTTCTTTGCCCGGTCCATACTGGATTTGTATTGAACGGGCCTGTGCTGCGGGGGGCGGATGATAGCGCGCCCTCAGCGCGTTGTCGCGTGCGAAGAAGGGGGGTATTGCTCGGACGCGCGCTCCGCATCATTGGATGCCGCACCCAGGCCCACCGCCACGGCGGCCAGCAAGAGAGCAACACCACGCGCGATGTAGAACACCGCTTGCGCACCGGCCATTTCCGGCTTGTCAGATGGGGTATCACCAAGATGGGCGTGCCAGGTATTGCGCGTGGCCCGATCCCGATGGGGCAGCGGATCACGATAGGCGCGTGGTGCGTGCGTGCGGTGCGTCGGATGAGGCTGCATGTGCGACATGGCGGTTCTCCTCATGCTTAAACGTGCGACCAGGCGCGCCAGAACAGCAGCGCTGTCATCGAAAAGCCGAAGGTGGAAATCAACGCCCGGACAACCGGCACCGGCAAACGCTTGCCGACGTGCGCGCCCAGATAACCGCCCAGTGCGGCAGCCACCAGCATGACCAGCGTCTGTGGCCACCACACCATCCTGGCAAGTGCAAAACAGGCTACGGCCACGAGGTTCGTCGCGCCCACCAGCAGCGTGCGCGAGGCGTTCAATGCTTTGATGTCGTCGTGGCCGAACAGTGCCCAGACCGCCATCATCATGATCCCCACCGCGCCACCAAAATAGCCGCCATAGATGGCCAACGCACCTTGCGCGACGAGCAGTGTTGTCCGCCCGATCTGCATGCGCTGGCGCAGCCACACACCGGCCTGTTTGCCGAACGTGAATGCGAGCGAGCCGATCAGCAGAAGCCACGGCACGATGAAATCGAACGCGCGGGACGACGTGTTCATCAACAGCAGCGCGCCGAGCAGCCCGCCCACCAGGCTGATCCCCACCATGGCGCGCATCGAGACCTGCCCGAACCCGCGATAGTCCGCGCGATACGCCCACGCTGAAGTGGCCGCGCCGGGTAACAGCGCGACCGTGCTCGACGCATTGGCAAACACCGACGGCACACCCGCGAACATGAGCGCAGGCAGGGTGACAAACGAGCCACCGCCCGCCAGCGCATTCATCATGCCGGCGAGCAGGCCCGCGCCAAAAAGCAGCAGCGTGGCGGATTCCATGGGGGGCGAATTTGGATATGTTTTGTTTTTGAGATGCCTCAGTTTCCGGCACTGGTGGTTACGCTGCAATCTGCGATAAATTGACCTTGCCTCAGCACGAAACTGAGGCTCATGCCAATTTTGAGATGCATCGTGCGCTTTGACCTGACCGACCTCCGACTCTTCCTCCATACCGCCGAAGCCGGCAGCATCACTGCGGGGGCCGAGCGTGCGCACCTGACATTGGCGTCGGCCAGCGCACGCATCCGCGGCATGGAAGACACGCTCGGCGTGCCGTTGCTCACGCGCAACCGGCGCGGCGTGGAAACGACCGCCGCCGGCCGCACGCTCGTCCACCACGCGCGCGTTGTCCTGCAGCAGATGGATCGCATGCGCGGTGAGCTTGGCGAATACGCGCGTGGCCTCAAGGGCTACGTGCGGCTGCTTTCCAACACGGCGGCCATGACCGAGTTCTTGCCGGAAACGCTCAGCGCTTTCCTGGCTGCACATCCTGAAGTCGACATCGACCTGGAAGAGCTGGTCAGCCATGAGATTGTCGAAGCGATTGCGCAGGGGCGGGCAGACATCGGCATCGTCAACGATGCGGTCGACTTGTCCGGGCTGGAGACCTTTCCGTTCCGCCACGACCGTCTGGTGCTGGTGACCGCGCGCGACCACCCGCTGGCCGAGCGCCGCGAGCTGGCCTTCGTTGAAACCTTGCAGGAAGATTTTGTTGGGCTGACAGGCGATAACGCCTTGCAGGCCTATCTGGCGGGGCATGCCGCGCGCGCCGGCCATCGGCTCAAATACCGCGTGCGGCTGCGCAGTTTCGACGCCGTGTGCCGCATGGTGGAGCGCAACGTGGGCGTGGGCGTCATTCCCGAGCATGCGGCAATCCGCCTGCAGCGTTCCATGGGCATCCGCCGCGTGCGATTGACCGACGCCTGGGCGACGCGCCTGCTGCGCATCTGCGTGCGCCATTTCGATGATCTGCCCGCCTTCGCACGCCAGTTGATCGAGCATTTGCGCGAGGCCTGAGTGCGTGGCGCGTCCGTCATTTGGCGGAGGGATGCTGTTTGAACTCGCGCGGGTGAAAACGCGTCGGTACACTGCAAGCAGTTGCGGGCCGCACAGCGCCATAGACGTGCGGTGCCGCACCAACCCTCCGCTCATGGAGCACATCATGGCGTCTGCCGGTGTTCCCCCTGGTGTTCCGCCGATTGGCCTGCTGCACGCGGCGCGTGCGTTGCGCATCTATCGGCGCCACGAGATCAATGCGCTGGCGTGGATCGCGCTGGGCGTGTGCCTGCGCACTCCGGCGCCCATGGCGGCCATCAGCGTTGCGTTGCTCATCGTGTGCGCGTGGTCGCTCACGCGGCACATCCAATATCTGAAGCCCCTGTATGAACTGCCGGTGTTCAGCCGCCTGCTGGCACACAGCGGCATGGCGTTCGCGGCGATCAATGCGGCGCTGCTGGCGGTGGAGCTGGCCACGGGTGCCGGACGCGGTGCATGGTTCGACGCCGACGGCTGGCTTGCGCCCGCCTGGCCGCAGATTCTCCCGGACATGGCCGGCACGATTGAGCTGATGCTGGTCAGCGCCCAGTGGATCGTCGTGCTGGGTGTCGTGGTTGCCGCAACGGCCTGGGCGTGGCTGAGCCTGGGTGGCGGCCGCTCGCTGCGTTTTCCGCCGCGCTCGCAATGAGTGCATGGCTCGGGAGAATCCGGGCTGGTCTGGCGGAAGAATTCCTCCTATAAGTGGCGATGTCGGTTGCAGGTGCGTTTCCGTAGCGCCCGGACGAGGCGCGTGCAGTTAGAGCGTGCACAACACGCTCCGAACCCCAGGAGACAGGCATGACATCGCTGGACGCCTTCCTGCGGTGCCGCGACTTTCTGCTCGCGCACCGTGAGGATTACGACACCGCTGTGCGCGATTTTGCGTGGCCCGAGTTGGACCGCTTCAACTGGGCGCTGGATTATTTCGACGCCATGGCGCGCGGCAACGACGGCATCGCCCTCTGGGTGGTCGACGATCAGGGCAACGAGACGCGGCTGTCGTTCGCGCAGATGGCCGAGCGCTCGGCGCGCGTGGCCAACCACTTGCGGGCGCTTGGTGTGCAGCGCGGTGATCGCATCCTGCTCATGCTCGGCAACGTGCCGGGGCTCTGGGATGTGATGCTCGCCAGCATCAAGATCGGCGCGGTCATCATCCCGGCCACGACACTGCTCACCGCCGAAGACTTGCGTGAGCGCATTGCCATGGGTGAGGTGAGCCACGTGGTGGCGGGCGCATCGGATTGCGCCAAGCTGGACGCCGTATCGGGCACGTTCACACGCATCGCAGTCGGTGCGGACAAGGCGCCGCCCGGCTGGCACCGCTTTGAAGATGCCTACGAGGCATCCGCCGAATTCACGCCCGATGCACCAACGCAGGCCAACGATCCGTTGCTGCTGTACTTCACTTCCGGCACCACGTCCAAACCCAAACTCGTGATGCATACGCATGCGAGCTATCCGGTCGGGCATTTGTCCACGCTGTACTGGATCGGCTTACGCCCGGGTGATGTGCACTGGAACATCAGTTCGCCGGGCTGGGCCAAGCACGCGTGGAGCTGCTTCTTCGCGCCGTGGAATGCCGGCGCCACCGTCTTCGTCTACAACTACGCGCGCTTCGAGCCCAAGGCGGCGCTGGATGTGCTCTGCCGCGCCAAGGTGACGACGCTGTGCGCACCGCCCACGGTGTGGCGCATGCTGATCCAGGAAGACCTGGCCGCATGGAAGCCCGCGCTGCGCGAACTCGTGGGCGCCGGTGAGCCGCTCAATCCCGAGGTGATCGAACGCGTGCGCGCGGCCTGGGGCATCACCATCCGCGACGGCTACGGCCAGACCGAAACCACCTGTCAGATCGGCAACAGCCCCGGGCAACCGGTCAAGGCAGGCTCGATGGGCCGGCCGCTGCCGGGCTACCGCATCACGCTGCGCGACCCCGACGGCCACGAGGCGGAAGAGGGCGAGATCTGCATCGAATTGAATTCACGCCCGACCGGCCTGATGGAGGGCTACGCCGGCAATGCGGACAAAACCGCCGAAGCCATGCGCGGCGGTGTGTATCACACCTCCGACATTGCCGCGCGCGATGCCGGCGGCTACCTGACCTACGTCGGCCGCGCCGATGACGTGTTCAAGGCATCGGATTACCGTGTCAGCCCATTCGAGCTGGAGAGCGTGCTGATCGAACACCCGGCCATCGCCGAAGCCGCCGTCGTGCCAAGCCCCGACCCGTTGCGCCTGGCCGTGCCGAAAGCGTTCCTGGTCCTGCGTGCAGGACACGAAGCCGGCCCGGAGCTGGCGCGCGACATCCTCCGGTTTTGCCGCAGCCGATTGGCTTCCTACAAGCGCGTGCGCCGCATCGAATTTGCCGATCTGCCCAAAACCATCTCGGGCAAAATCCGGCGCGTCGAACTGCGCATGCGTGAAGCCACGCGCAGCGAAAGCGCCGCGGGCGTACGCAACCTGCAGGAATATTGGGAAGAGGATTTCCCGGCCGATTGATCCGAGCGTTGCGCTTTGGCACCCACGGAACGTGCGGCCCCCCGACCGCACGTTCCGCTGCGCCAGCGCTGACGGATATCAGCGCGACGAGCGTGGGACCAGGCGCAGTTGACGCGCGCGATCCAGATCGTAAGCCGGCACGCCACCGTGCGGCAGCGATGCACGTGAAGCGGCCAGGTCGCGGCCGCGCACGATGACCGGGGCGAGCGAGCCAGCGCGGATCAGGTCCGACGCCGCCAGTTCGATCCAGTCGCGGTAATTGCGATAGACCTCTTCGGCCGTGATCTTCTGATGCGCGCAATCGCAGAGCGACAGCGCTTCGGACGTGACGAAACAACTCACGACCTTGCCGTCGACAATGGCTTGGAAGAACAGGTCGCCTACGGACCTGAAGGTCTTGCCGGTGAATGAAATGTTCATGATGCTCCCCCATTGATCAGGCGTGCCGTTTGAGCGGCGTGCCCCACATGCCGCTTTCGCGGCGCAGTGGCCACATGCAGGAGCGTTATTTCCGAATGGAGGGATGACGATGCTCCAGATGTTGAATCCATCCGGATGCGATTGACCCAGTGAAGCGGGTCGGACTATCCCTCGGTGCCGTTATACGGTCTGTCAATTCGGTAGTTGACTGCGGGTTCGCTCTCGCGCTGCGACCTTCCCCGTACAAAATTCCGTTATGTTTTTTTGGTTACCACAATTGGTGCATCAGCCCGACACCGACGGTAATCGAGATGGCCAGAAGCCAAAGCAAAACGGTGGAGGCGCGCGTCGCCGGAAGGCGTGTTTGAAAAAGGCGCCGACGCGTAGGAATTACCTGCCAATTAGCAGGGTGACGTTCCCACCCCAGGCGAGCACTCAAGCTCACTGTTCCCCGTTTGATTGTTCCCATGGCCCGCTCCCGAAAGCTCGCCGCTGCCGCGTATTTACTTATATTTAACTCTACTATTCTTGGGTTGCATTCTAGGACACTCTACGCAGACCGCTAGCGACCCTTGGCATGATTCTTATCCTCCATTTGGCTCATAACGGGAGGTTTAGGACATATTGGGGGTTCAAATATGAAGCGATTTTCATCACCTGCCAAGATGATTAATCGATGCGCAAACGCTTACGTTTGAAACGCACGCCGATCGTGCCTCGCAACCTGCCCGCAAGGTACCGTCGATACAGTCATGCGCGTCCGGGTCCCATATGTTGCAAGACTGCACAGCAACAGGCGCCCCAGCGTAAAACAGCGAAATGCCGCGCGCGCTGCGGTACAGTGCCGCCGGGCTGGCAAGGCACCAGAGAACGAGCAGGACATCGACATGACGCAAGCAAGACGCGCCCGAAATAGCAGGGCGTTCGCAGGATTCGGGCGAGGGGGGAGCGCCGCTTTGATGGCATTGGCAGCGTTGGTGGCAACGGCCGCCGCGCACGCTGCCGCGCCGAGCCTGGCAATGCGCCGTGCCGCCGTGGAATCCACACTCGCGAATGCCGGCAGTTGTCAGCGTCTGGGCGATTACTACTGGGAAATCGGTGACGCCCATGGCGAGCTGATGCACGGGCAGCGGGGCCAGCGGATCGGCCCGAACAAGACGGTGCGGCTGGCATCGGCATCCAAATGGGTGTTTGGTGCCTACGTGGTGGAGCGTGCGCAAGGCAAGCCCACACCTGCCGAAATCGACGCCCTCACCATGCGCTCTGGCTACGACGGGCTCAATCCGTTGCTGTGCAATCGCAACGACACCGTGCAAAGCTGCTTTGGGCGCGGTCGCAACGCCACCTTCACGCCGGGCCACGTCGGCCGTTTCAGCTACAACGGCGGCCATGATCAGAAGCTGCTGATGGATCTCGGTCTGGGCCGGGCCGACGCCGAGGCACTCAACAACGACCTCGACCGCCAGCTTGCCAATGCGCCGGGCCTGCGCGATGCCGGCCGGCCGCTCGGCATCCGCTACCTCGCACCCGAGCCGGCGGGCGGAATGATCGCCACGCCGGCGGCTTATGGCCAGTTCCTGCGTCGCCTCATTCGCGGCGAATACCAGCTCGGCAAGATGCTCGGCCAGCATGCCGTGTGCACCGAGCCGGGCACGTGCTCGACCGCTGTCAGCACCCCGGCCGCGCTGCCGTGGCATTACGCGCTCAACTACTGGATCGAGGACCAGCCCGGCGGCGACGGCGCGTTCAGCTCGGCCGGCGCATTCGGCTTCTACCCGTGGATCACCGCTGACAAGCGCCACTACGGCATGCTCGTGCGCGAGACCCTTGCCCCCCGGGCTTATGTGCGCAGCGCGGCATGCGGCGCACTGATCCGCCGCGCCTTTACCGAGGGCAAGCCGCAGCATGCCGCAGAAGGTGCCAGCAGCCCCGATTTCGCCGACTGACGAACCCCGTAGATCAAGCGGACGAGCCATCGCCTAACGTGGTTGCAGGTGGCGCCGCATCCTGTCGGCACCCTCGGCACGCCGGTTGCGACGCACGGGCCACCTACCTACATGGAGATGGCCCATGGTCCGGCACCCCCTGCGCGGCAGCGAGCGCACCATTCCTGAAGACGCACGCATCCTCGGCGATGCGCATCCGACCGAGCAGATCCGGGCGCTCGTGCAATTGCGCCGCCCCAACGAGGCTGAACTCAATGCGCGCCTGTCCGGATTTGTCCACGCGCATGCCGCCGGGACGCCATCGCCCACACCCCTGACCCGCGAAGAGTGGGCCGCCCAGTTTGGCGCCACCACGGACGACATCGACGCCATCCGCACGTTTGCCCGCGAACATGGCCTGCAAGTGGTCGAAGTGAACGTGGCCGCCGCTACCGTCATGCTCGAAGGCTCCGTCGAACAGTTCTGCCGGGCGTTCGATACGCACCTGCATCGCGTGGCACATGGCGGCAGCGAATACCGTGGGCGTTCCGGCCCGCTGCGGTTGCCGGAGTCGTTGCAGGACGTGGTCGTGGCCGTGCTGGGGCTCGACTCGCGGCCGCAGGCGGCGCCGCACTTTCGCTTTGTGCCGTTGCCAACAGGGGTGATGGAGCCGGGAGGCATCCGGCCCGCGCGCGCGGCGCCCGCCGCGTCGTACACGCCAGTGCAGCTCGCGCAGCTCTACGGCTTTCCGCAGGGCGACGGCGCAGGTCAGTGCATTGCGTTTGTTGAGCTTGGCGGTGGCTATCGGGAAGACGATCTGCGTGCGTATTTCCAAGAGCTGGGCGTGCCGACGCCCAAAGTGACGGCCATACCGGTCGGGCAGGGCGCCAACCGCCCAACGGGCGACCCAAGCGGGCCCGACGGCGAAGTCATGCTCGACCTGGAAGTGGCAGGCGCCGCGGCGCCGGGCGCCACGCTGGCCGTGTACTTCACCGTCAATACCGACGCCGGTTTTGTGCAGGCCATCAACGCCGCTATCCATGACACCAAGCTGCGGCCCTCGGTGGTGTCCATCAGTTGGGGCGCGCCTGAGAGCGCTTGGACGCCGCAGGCCATGCAGGCCGTCAACGCCGCGTTGCAGAGCGCCGCAACGATGGGCGTGACAGTGTGTGTGGCCTCGGGCGACAGCGGCTCCAGTGACGGCCAGCCTGATCGCGCTGATCACGTCGACTTTCCCGCCTCCAGCCCGTACGCGCTGGCATGCGGCGGCACCAGCGTGCGCGCCAGCGGAAACCGCATCGCAGAGGAAACCGTCTGGAACGACGGCGCACGAGGCGGTGCGGGCGGCGGCGGGGTGAGCACCGTCTTTGCGTTGCCGAGTTGGCAGCAGGGCCTGGCCGCGCAGCAGACCGGCGGCGAGAGTGTGCCGCTGGCGCGGCGCGGCGTGCCCGATGTCTCGGCCGATGCCGACCCGCTGACCGGCTATGCCGTCCGCGTGGATGGCGAGTCCGGCGTGGTAGGTGGCACCAGCGCCGCGGCACCGCTGTGGGCCGCGCTCATCGCACGCATCAACGCCATCAAGGGGCGGCCGGCGGGTTATCTGCATGCACGGCTGTATCAGAACCCCGGTGCGTTCAACGACATCAAGCAGGGCAACAACGGCACCTTTGCCGCCGCGCCCGGTTGGGACGCCTGCACAGGCCTGGGCAGCCCCAAAGGCGACGCGATCGCGAACCTTTTCTAGCAGCGAGGCACGCATGACTACCACTGACCAGCCGTTCTTCGACCCGACCGCTTACGGCAACGGCCCCGACGACAGCGTGACCGACACCAGCGAGGGCATGGCGATCACGCACCACACCGTGCGCATTGGCAGACGCGACATCGCCTACACCGCGCATGCCGGCCACCTCGTCACGGTAGACCCGAGCAGCTCGCAGCCCGTGGCCAAGATGTTCCACGTGGCATTTGTGGCGGACACGCCCGCGGGCGGCGCGCAGGCGCGGCCGGTGACGTTCTTCTATAACGGCGGGCCGGGGTCTTCGGCGGTGTTCGTGCTGCTGGGGTCGTTTGCACCGCGCCGCATCGTGACGTCGATGCCGTCGTTCACGCCGCCCGCGCCGTATCGCATGGAAGACAACCCCGACAGCCTGCTTGATCGCTCCGACCTTGTTTTCATCAACCCGGTCGGCACCGGCTATTCGACGGCCATTGCGCCCAAGCGCAACCTCGATTTCTGGGGCGTCGATCAGGACGCACGCAGCATCGCTCAGTTCATCAAGCGCTGGCTGACGGCCAATGATCGATGGAATTCGCCCAAGTTTCTGTTTGGCGAGTCTTATGGCACGGCGCGTTCCTGCGTGCTCTCGTACGTGCTGCATGAAGACGGGGTGGACTTGAACGGCATCACGCTGCAGTCGTCCATCCTCGACTACACGCAGGCGGGCAACCCGGTTGGGCTCTTGCCGACGTGTGCCGCAGATGCGTGGTTCCACAAGCGTGCAACTTCACCCAAAGGCGGCCCGCTGCCCGCCGACGTGGGCGACTTTGCCGAAGCTGCCGCCGTATTTGCCAGCACCGATTACGAAAAAGCGCTCGCCAAACCCACGCATGCCGATCCGGCCGTGCTGAAAGCGTTGTCTGCCTACACCGGCATCGATGCGGCTACGTTGCAAGGCTGGCGGCTGGATGTGGCAGCGTCTGACGGCGCGGGCACGTCGCTGTTCCTGACCACGCTGCTGGCAGACAAGGGCTTGTCGCTGGGTGCGTACGACGGCCGCGTCACGGGCATCCACACCGGCATTGCGGCCAGTGTTGATCCGAACTCCGGTGGCAACGATCCGACCATGACGGCGGTGTCCGGCGTCTACACCGCCATGTGGAACACCTACCTGAACGACGACCTGAAGTTCACGTCCAACTCGGCCTTCACGGATCTGAACGACCAGGCCTTCCGCCATTGGGACTTCCGCCACACCGACCCCACCGGCGCGCAAAAGGGGCTCGACGCCAACGGCAATGTCGCGCTCTACACCGCCGGCGACCTGGCCGCCACGATGAGCCTGAACGTGGATCTGAAAGTGTTCTCAGCCAACGGCTACTACGACTTCGTCACGCCGTTCTACCAGACCATGCTGGACCTGAAGGCGATGCCGTTGCTGGATGCGGGTGTGCGCAAGAACCTCTCGGCGGGGTTTTATCCATCGGGGCACATGGTGTACCTCGACGGCGGCTCGCGCACGGCATTGAAGGCGGACCTGGCGCGCCTTTACGACGCCGCCACGACCGACCACCAGGCCGTCGCGCGCATCCGCATGCTGCAGGCGCGCAAGGCATAAGCGGCGGGCATGCAGGCCGCGCCGCGCAATGCGTGGATCAATAGCCGCGGTAATACGGATGGTAGTAGTGCGGGCGTTCGTAATAGCCGCCAGCCGGCACCACCACGCATGCGCTCAGCGCAGAGGTAGCGGCAGCAGCAAGGATGAGCAGGGCGATGGTGCGTTTCATGGTGAGGCTCCGTAGTGATCGTTGGACTTGGCCTCACTGTATGGAAACGGCTCGCAACTGCGCTTTACCGTTTGTAAGCAAAACTGTGACGCCCAGGCCGGTAATTCACCGTCTGCCCCAGGGGTGGCAACGCTTGCACCGCGGCCGCCGTAATTTGCCGTTACTTTTGCGATCAGACTGTGGAGCGGATCGGGTGCGGTCAGGCACTGTCAGCGCAGCGCCACAATGTTCCACGAACTTACCGCCACACTATTGACAGATCGTCGAGATCGGCGGGAAATACAACAAACGGCAAACGTTGGGCTTCAGGTTTGAACGCCCGGCGCCGATAGCCGTCCATATAGATGTCAGGGCGTCTCGGCCCAGTCGAGACAGCGAAGCCCTGCGGGGAC
Source organism: Ralstonia pickettii (assembly GCF_000607165.1). Classification (GTDB taxonomy): domain Bacteria; phylum Pseudomonadota; class Gammaproteobacteria; order Burkholderiales; family Burkholderiaceae; genus Ralstonia; species Ralstonia holmesii. The sequence goes on from NZ_JFZG01000024.1 coordinate 726,759, forward strand.
TATGCGATGCGCGCCGCCCAACCGTGCGCATCGGCAACACATCGGGGGACGCATCATGACGAATTTTCTGGAATCCACCATTGCCTGGGTCGCACCGTGCCTGATTGCCACTGCGATCATCGTGCCGGTCATGTGGAGCAAGCTGCGTACGCGCCGTCTGCTCGAAGCCATGCACCAGGCACGCGAACACCGCGACGAGTGATTTGTCGATCGGCCATCTGCGCCGATCCCACTTTCTAGCCACGCCAGTAAAAACGAAAACGGGCGCCGCATTGCTGCTGGCGCCCGTTTGGCATTCTGCGAGGCGGAGTGCGGCGCGTCCCGTTGCTCCGCAATCGCGTTCGCTCAGGCAGCCACGGCCTGGCTCACAACGTCGCGCATGGCTGCGTGTGCTGCTTCCAACGCTTGCGTGCGGGCGTCCGGGCCCATCGCCAGGCGTTCTGCGCGTACGAACTGCACATCGGTGATGCCGAAGAAACCGAACACGGTCTTCAGATACGCCTCCTGGAAATCCATGGCGGCTGCGGGGCCGGCGGAGTACATGCCGCCGCGTGTCGACGCAACGATCACCTTCTTGCCACCGGCCAAGCCAACAGGGCCGTTTTCCGTGTATTTGAACGTGCGGCCGGCTTGCGCCACGCGGTCGATCCAGGCCTTGAGCTGGCTCGGCACCGAGAAGTTGTACATCGGCGCGCCAACCACGATCACGTCGCTGGCGAGCAGTTCGTTTACGAGCGCTTCCGAGCGGGCGTGCTCGGCGCGGGTGGCGTCGTCAAAATCATCGGCGCCCGTGGCGCGGAAGCCGGCGGCAATGGCGCCGTCCAGGTGCGGAATCGCTTCGACCGACAGGTCACGGTGGACAACGGTGGCGCTCGGGTGTTCGCGGCGCAGCTCGTCGACAATGGCGGCGCTCAGGATGCGCGAGGCCGAGGCGTCACCGAGGATGCTGGAATCAATGTGAAGGACTTGCATGGTGTCTCTCCAAGAAAAAGGTGGGTTGCTGGAAAGATAGTGCGATGCAGCGAGTTCCAGTAGTGGGTCTAATCGACACACATCGTTCTACCGGTGAGACAATGCGCCCGTGCTTCGGAGAACGGCCATGGAAGACCTGAACGACCTCGTCCTGTTTGCCAGTGTGGTGACGCACGGTAGCTTTTCCGGCGCCGCTCGGGCGCTGGGGATTCCAAAATCGCGCGTGAGCCGCCGCGTGGCCGATCTCGAAACGCGTCTGGGTGTGCGGCTGCTGCAGCGGTCAACGCGGGCGGTGCATGTGACGGACGTGGGCTCGGCGTTCTTTACGCATTGCGAATCGATGACGCAGGCCGCTCGCGCTGCCTTTGAGGTGGCCGAGCACGCCGGCGAAAAACCTTCCGGCCGCTTGCGCGTGAGCTGTCCGGTGGGCGTTGCGCACGTGTTCATCGCGCCCGTGCTGTCGAAGTTCCTGCGCGCGCAGCCCGATGTACGACTGGAGCTGGACGTGACAAACCGTCGTGTCGACGTGATTGGCGACGGCTACGACGTGGCGCTGCGCGTGCGCTCGGCGTTGGACGACTCCAACCTCGTCGTGCGCAGCTTTGGCGTGAGCGATCAGGTGCTCGTCGCCAGCCCCTCATTTGTTGCCGAGCATGGCCCGTTCGAGACGCCGGAATCGATGCGCGGCGCGATTGGCGTGGGCGTTGACGGTGCGGCCGGGGAGCGCACGCGCTGGCGCCTGACCGCCCCGGAAGGCGGCGCGGTCGATATCGAATACACCCCCGCGCTGGTGACGGATGATCTGTACCTGATGGGGCAGACGGCGCTGGCCGGCATTGGCGTTGCGCAACTGCCGTTCAACCTGTGCGCGGAGCCGGTTCGCGATGGCCGGCTGGTCGTGCTGCTGCCGGAATATCGCTTGCCAGTGCACCAGTTTCACGCGGTGTTTCCGTCACGCCGCGGGCTGGTGCCGGCCGTGCGCGCGTTCATCGAATTCCTCGCAGAAGAGTTGCCCGGCATGACGGCAAATGTCAGCCGCTGTTATGAGGACATCGTCCGGCAACCCGATCGTTGACTCTGCAACGAATGGGAATCGGCAGTATCATCAACGGCTTCGCTTCTCCCATTGGCGCGGGTGCCTGAGCGGCATTCGCGCACATTCCCATGTCTTCCCGCCCCAGCCTTGAACCGCCCAAGCCAGACACGCCTACCGCGCCCATCGCAGCGGTATCCAGCCCGCTGGATACGCCACCGGTGGCTGAAATTCCGGTGATGGCGGTGATGGGCGGGCTGATGCTCGCCATCTTGCTGGGCGCGCTGGAGCAAACCATTGTTGCCGTGGCGTTGCCCGTGATCGCGGGCGAATTCAACGGCTTTGCGCTGATGGCGTGGCTGGTGTCGGCGTATCTGGTGGCGTCTACGGTGGTGACGCCCATCTACGGCAAGTTGAGTGACCTCTACGGCCGCCGCGCCATGCTGACGACGGCCATTGTCCTGTTCGTGCTGGCTTCGGTGGCATGTGCACTGGCGACCAGCATGCCGATGCTGCTGTTCGCACGCGTGCTGCAAGGGCTGGGCGGCGGCGGGCTGATTTCGGTATCGCAGGCCACGATTGCCGATGTGGTGCCGCTGCGCGAGCGTGGGCGCTATCAGGGCTACGTGAGCGGCATGTGGGCAATGGCCAGCCTCGCCGGTCCGGTGATCGGCGGCTATCTCACGCATTACCTGTCGTGGCGCTGGATTTTCTGGATCAACCTGCCGCTGGGCATCGTCGCGCTGCTGGTCGTGCGCCGCACGCTGCGGCATCTGCCGGTGGCGCATCAGCGTCGCCCCATCGACGTGCCGGGCGTGGTGCTGTTTGCCGGGGGCCTGACTGCGCTGTTGTTGATGATTACCCGTGTGGGGCAGGGCACGCCGCTCACGCAGCCCGAAAACCTTGGCCTGCTGGCGGGTGCCGTGCTGCTGCTGGGCGCATTTGTCTGGCAAGAGAACCGTGCCGTCGAGCCGATCATTCCGCTGTCGATGTTCCGGGTGCGCACGGTCACGATTTGCTGCCTGGCGCTGTTCCTCTGCTTCTTCCAACTGATTGCCACGTCGGTGCTGATGCCGCTGCGTTTCCAGATGGTGGCGGGTGCCAGCCCCGATGCTGCGGCGCTGCGCCTCGTGCCGCTCACGCTGTCGATTCCGCTTGGCGCCTTCATTGCCGGCAAGTGGATGACGCACAGCGGCCGCTACAAGCCGCTCATGCTGGGTGGCGCATGCGTGGTGCCGTTTGCCGTGGCTTCGCTGGGTTTGTTGGACCCGCACAGCGTATTACCGCTGACCCTGGCGATGATCGTGCTCGGCCTGGCGATTGGCGTGCAGTTTCCGACCGGCCTGGTGGCCACGCAAAATGCGGTGCCGCCGCAGACGGTGGGCCTGGCCACGGCGCTTACCGCCTTCTCGCGTCTGCTGGGTGGCGCGGTGGGTGTGGCGGTGCTGACTTCCGTGCTGATTGCGCTGCTGCGTCAGGCTGCGCCTGAAGCGCATGTGGCGGCCGGCGGCGATGTGCTGATGGACCTCTTTCACGCAGCGCTTGCCAGCAGCGGTGCCGATGCCGAGGCCTTGCAGCGCGCGGGCGAGAGCGCCTTCAGGCATCTGTTCTTCTTTGCGGCTGCGGTGTCGGTGGTCTCGCCGCTGCTGATCATCCGGCTGGAAGAGAAGGTGCTGCGCGGCAAGGTGTCGCTTGCCGAAGCCATCGAGTAGCGCGCGGACGCACTAGCTCGTGGCGGGCGCCAGTGCGCGGTGTCGAGCCCGGCGCGCGACGCTACCCTCGTAGAGCGCCCAGCGCAGCGTGGGCGCCACGGTGCGCATGGCCGCTGACGCAATGGCCGCCTGCAGCGGCGGCCGCTTGAGATCGAGCATTTGTATTGCCCACGGCGGCAGCAACTGGATGCCCGCATCCAGGAAGAGGCGTACTGCCGGGCGCAACCCCGGGCGCGGCGCCTGCCACGTCATCAACACCTCCACCACCGTGCGCGTGCGATCGCTGGCCACCAGCTCGGCGCGCATCGCATTCAGATAGGTCTGCACGGCCGCCCGCGATTTCGGCACGTCGCGCGCGCCGAGCATCTCGGCCACAAGCGCGGTCTCTTCAAAATAACGATCCTGCTGGGTGATACTCAGGTTGCCATCCACGTAGCGCAGATAGCCTGCCAGGAAGCTCGACATCTCGGCCACGTGCACCCAGGTGAGCAGGTCTGGGTCGTTGGCTGAATACGGCCGGCCATCGGGCGCGATGCCCTGCACGCGGTCGTGGATGGTCTTCACGCGCTCGATGAGCGCCAAGGCATCATGCCGGCTGCCATACGTGGTGCCGGCTACGAACTGCGCGGTACGGCCCAGGCGCCCCTGCAGGTCTTCGCGAAAGTTCGAGTGGTCCCATACGCCGGCCAGCGCGCGCGGGTGCAGCGCCTGCAACAACAGCGCGCTGATGCCACCGGCCATCATCGCCGGAAAATCGGCATGCACCTTCCAGCAGACGGCGTCGGGGCCAAACAGGCCCGGATCGCCCGGCGGCGAGGCAATGTCGAGGGTGAGGCTGCCGGTGGCACGCGTAAGGCCGCGGACCTGGTTGGCGATGCGTTCGCGAATGGCGGCGAGTGGCGAGGGCATGGTGCCGGAAGTGCCGGGAAGCACGAGGCGAAGAAGCGTTCATTTTACCGAGCCGCATCGGAGCACGCCTTGGCTGTCGTGATGACAGAACGCCGCATGGCCGATGTGCATCCGCAGGCCCATTTGTTGCGAGACTGTGGGCGTTAGCGCCTCCTAGAATGAAGACCAATTCCACAAAAACGCCGTTTATGACCTTGCACCGACATCCCGCTTGGCTGCGCCCGATTGCCCTGCTTGCGCTCGTGGCCGGCCTATGCCTGAGCACTGCCTCGCGCGCGGCAGACAATGCGCAGGGCCTGCGCGACAAATATGAGAGCGTGGCGTCCCAGTTGGCTGACAACCCGTTCCACCGCCCGCTGGTGTTGGAATCCACCGAGACGCCCGACATGCTCCAGGGCGACATCTACAGCGTGATCGATTACCCGTTCGCTACGGTGAGCGGCGCCTTGAGTGACGCGACGCAAGGCCCCGGCAACTGGTGCGACGTGCTGATCCTGCACCTGAACATCAAGTATTGCCGCGCCGGGTCCGGGCCCCGTGGCACCGTGCTCGACGTGAATCTGGGCCGCAAGGTTGAGCAGAGCTTGTCGAGCAGCTATCGGCTGGAGTTCAACTACCGCCCCGTTGCCAGCAGCGCGGGCTACTTCCGCGTGGAACTGAATGCCGGGTCCGGCCCGTTCAGCACGAAGGATTACCGCATCATGCTGGAGGCCATTCCGGCCCCGGCCGGCGGCAATCACACCTTTCTGCATCTGACGTACTCGTACGGTTATGGCACCGCAGGGCGGCTCGCCATGCGCACGTATCTGGGCACGGTCGGCAGCGACAAAGTGGGTTTTACAAAGACGGCAGAATCCTCAGCCGCCACACCTGAATACGTGGGCGGGGTGCGCGGCTTGCTTGAGCGCAACACAATGCGCTACTACCTCGCCATCGATGCCTATCTGAAGGCGCTGTCGGCGCCGCCCGACAAGCGCCTGCAGCAGCGGCTGAACACGTGGTTCAACGCCACCGAGCAGTACCCGCGCCAGTTGCATGAAGTGGAGCGGCAGGACTACCTGCAGATGAAGCGCCACGAAGCCGAGCGCCAGCAGACGGCGCAGTAACGCTTCAGACGGGCCGGTAGACCTTGGCGAAGCGCTGCGCCTGCACGACCCCGTAGTCGCCGGGGGCGTATTGGAGTACCCAGTCACCGGCCTGGCCGTGCAGCACATCGCCGGCTTCGGAGCGCGCCATCGAGAACGCTTCGCTCATCTGCCTGGCAAGCACCACGCTCGGGCGGTTGCGATAAGCGCCGGCCTGCCCATGTGCGAGCGATGCATCGGCGGGGACGTACTTCGCATCGAAACGTTCGCGCGAGACCACCCAGCGGTCGCCCGTTGAACCGGTGATCAGCGCATCGTCGGGAGCATAGCGGTTGGGGCCTTCCAGGCTCATCAGCTCGCCGGCTTCGGTGGCAAAGTCGACGTGGACGGTCTCGTCCTTGACGAAGGGGCGGGCGGCGGGGTCCGTGCGTAGGTCGACGTGTTGCAGCGTGGGCATGAGGTGACGCAAAGGCGATGAAAGCGAGGTCAGGCGGAAGGCCGTAAGCGTAGCGCAAATGGCGTCGCTACAGCGTGGTGGGATTGCCGTTGCGGCTGCTTTCCAGCATCTTGTGGCGTGTCGGACAGTCAGATCGTGCGCGATTTTGCCCAGACAGCATTCGCTGAATGACACCGGCTTCTTTCGTCGATGTCTCACACCAAGGATTCCATCGTGAACGCACGTGAACCCCACACGCCATCCCAACTGACCGATCTCGATATGGCACTGTTGCGCCAGGCGATTGCGGTGGCCGACGACGCACGCAAGCGCGGCCGTCATCCGTTCGGCGCACTGGTGGCCGATGAACACGGCAACGTGATCGCCAGCGCGGGCAATAACTCGATGCCGCCCGAAGGCGACCCCACGCAGCATGCCGAGCTGGCGGCCGCGGCGGCAGCAGCCAAGATCTTGTCTCCTGAGCAGCTTGCGCGTTGCACGCTGTACACCAGTGCCGAGCCTTGCTGCATGTGCTCGGGCGCCATCTACTGGTGCAACATCGGCCGCGTGGTCTATGCGCTGTCGGAGCATCACCTGTTGACGCTTACGGGCGACCACCCAGAAAACCCGACGTTCTCGCTGCCGTGCCGCGAGGTGTTTGTACGCGGCCAGCGCCAAATCGACGTGCACGGCCCGCTCATCGAAGACGAAGCCGCGCAATCGCACATCGGCTTCTGGGAGTGAGCGCCATGAACGTCAAGATCGTCATGCTTTGTAGGGGCGTGTAAGCAACGGCGATAGAGCGATGGGCCGATCGCGCGCACAAGACCGCAGCTCAATTTTGCGGGGTGCGCATGCTCATCGATCGGTCCGTCATCGCCACGTACAAGGCCGACGCGCTGCAAGACACGATCGTCCACATGTAAGGCTGGGCGATGCCGCTTGAGGCTGACCCGTCAGTCGAGACTGGCCAGATTCTGGGCGGCAACTACCGGCGCGTGTTCGAGGCGACGGTGGATTGATCGAGGCCCGTGCTCTTTCTCACGGGCCAACGCGTGGTACGCAAGCGCTATAGGGCAGAAGCGATGGCGCCCATAGAGTGGTCTCGCCCTCTGCGGTTTGCTGTCTGTCGGGGGCATTTCTTTCACTCTTTGCGGAGCCCACCATGCCCCAAGCATTGCGCATCTATCAACTGGAATTCACCCAGAACAACGTCTCGGCCGGCAGCCTGCATACCAATCTGCAGACGTACGCTGCGCCCATCGCCCTGAGTGATCAGCGTTTCATCGTCGGTATTCGGCTCAACGAGCGCGGACTCCGCGATCTGCTCGGACACTTCTACTCCAACGGCCCCGCCATCATGCGTGTCGAGCACACCGACCGAGATGACTACGACCGCGCCGTCTGGACGCAGATCAACAACATCGTGAACAACGCCACCAATGCCAACATTGAGGTCGATTGGTAGGCTTGGAACCGGGCAGCGGCGCCCGGCCCATGATGGCGCGGACGTAGTAGAAGATCGTGGCGCGTGCATGCGGGTGGGTGAGCGCGCCAGCCTAAACGTCCGCCCGCCGTCCGGTCAATGCCGCATGCGCGCGCGGTAGCGGACATTGGCGGTGTGATTGGCGTGTGGCCCAATACGGCGGATCTTCCCAATCTCGATGCCATGGCGATGGGCATCAAGCGCATGGCCGATGTGGTGGGCGTGGCGCACGTGGGGCTGGACACCGACATGCGCGGTTTTACCCGGCCGCCGGTGTTCACCAGCTATGCGCAGTTGCCGGCGCGTGTTCGAGACGACGGTGGGTTGATCGTGGCCCGCAGGGCGCCCGGCATGACGCCTTGCGGGCCCGATCACCGCACTTCCCCGTGTGTGCCCTGCGTTGCTGCGTTCCTGCGTATTAGCGGTCGTATTCGACCGACGTGGTGAAGTTCAGATCCAGCGGGTCTGCCCACGACATGTTGGTGAACGACATGTCTTGCGTGCCCGACCAGCCCGTCACTGCGGGGAAAGCCACCCCCTGGTCGCCCGCTACATTGACGGTGAGCGTGGTCCCGGGCGCGGCCGGTGCGGCGCGGCCCACCCCGTTCACGAATACCGTCGGCTGGCCCGAAGCCGTTGCGCGAATCTGCACGTTGACGCGCTTCACGAAGGGCACGCCCGCCTTGGTCGTCCACGTGACGGGCAAGGTGGCGCCGCCTGCAAACGTTGATGCCGTGCCCGGGGTGAGGATGTCGCGCGTGGTCTGCGAGATGTCCTGCCACGTGTATTGGCGCAGCGCATCGGGCGAGGGCGACGGCGTGCGCAGCCGCACCGTGTACGTCTTGGACGGCTGGCTGGTGACACCGCCCTGATAGATGGCGATCGTGTACGCACTGAACGGCGTGATGGTCGCCAGCTCCGATGCCGTCAGTTGCGGCTTGGCCCAGGCCGTGTTGTTGCGCGGTGCATCGCCGGGCCACGTGAAGCTGCCCTGGTTGGCCGGGTCTTGTGCCACGCCTGCCAGGCGGAAGTTATTGCGGCAGGCGCTTTGCTTGGCCAGCAAGGCAAGCTGTGCTGCCGTCTGGCTCGCGCCAACCTGGGCGCGGATGTTGAGTGTGTCGCACGTGCCTGACGACGGCTGCAGGAACACGCCATTGCGCAGGCCGGGGCCGGTAACAATCGCAAAGTCGACGGGCGTGCCAGCGGCATCCACGACGCCCACCTGCATGTTGATCGAATCGACAAACGCGTTGGTGCCCGTCATTGCGGTGGCGCTGTTCAGCCAGTCCCACTTCTGCGCATTGGCATTGACTTTTGTGAACACGGCGCGCTGGTTGCCGACGATGCGCCAGCCATTGTCGCCGCTGGCGCGCGAGGCAGGTTGTACCGCCACTTGCACATGCTGCTGCATGCCGTCGCGAAGGCCATCGGCGCGGGTCCAGGCGAGCTTGACCCACAGCGTGTCACCGCTGTTGGACGCCACGCGGATGATCTCCGGCAGGCTGAAGCTGGCGTTGTTCATCGCGTCATCGGCAAACAGGCCCGGGTTGCCCCCGCCCGATGCGGGCCCGAATTCCTGGTCGGCCGTCATGCCGTTGTTCAAGTAGGCCGACGGCACGCCGTTGATGAGCGCGCCATTGGCCACGTCATCCACGAAGATCTGGCCGCAAACGGGCACGCTGCCCCCTGTGCGCGCCGAGCCTGTCGAGCCGGCAAAACACTGGTTGAGCGCGGTTTGCAACGCGGCCAGGTCCGAGGCGGTCGGCAGATTGGCGACGGGGTTGCCATTGATGGTCGCCACGCTCGGCAGGCTCGCCTTGTCGCTGGGCTGTGGAGCGACGCCCGGCGCGAGCTGCAATTGCGCAGGCGTATCGCTGGACGCGCCTGCCACGGAGCTGATCTGCACGCTGCCGTCCGGCAGCACGTTCACCTTCAGCTGATCGAGCAGGCGATCGAGGCCCGGTGCGCCGGCCGTCAACGGGCCCGAGATCAGATCCACTCCGGTGTTGCCGGTGGCGGCCAGCAGGTCGGCCAGGGCGGCGGCATAGGCGGCCACCGTGCTTGAGACGGTTTGCGCGGTCACCTTGCTCTGCAGCAGGCCCGTGTTGCCCAGGAGCTTGCTCGGGTTGTCGCCCACGATGGTGGCGGCAATGGCATTGGTGATGGGCGTGATGTTGATCGTCTGGCTGCCGGCACTGGCGGACAGCGCGATCAGCGTGGCTTGCGAGTCGGCCACGTTGCCGGCCGCCGACAGCACGAACGGCGCGGCAAGACCCGTGACCGTGCACTGGAAAGCCCCCGTGGTGGCGTTGGCCGGGCAGTCGACCGACTTGCCGGCTGCGTCCATCAGCGTGACCGTCGCGCTTTGCATGGCCGCGCCCGCGGCGGCGACGCCGCTGACGGTCTGTGCTGCCGGAACGTTGGTGCCGGGCGATGTGCTGGCGCTGCTGCCGGAATCGCTGCCGCCGCAGCCCGACAGGGCAAGCGTGGCCAGTGCGATTGCAATGGGGGTGAGTTTCATGGAGTCCTCCGCTGGATCGTGGGTGCGCCGTGCATGCGGCGCCGTTATTCGGCACGGAGATTCTCAAAGGGGGCACCACGCGCCCGCATCATTCATTTGGAGGAAAGCGTCGCCAAAAGAACGATGTTGAGCAACGCACACACGTGTTACGTTTGCGCGCATAACATGACCGCAGCCACTTGGCTCTCACCGAGTGAGCATGGCGGGCGCCAAGGCCAGACAGCCATCCTTCGGGGGAGGGACGCGTGCTCAAAGACCAGCTTATTGGTGATCTGTACGAAGCTGCGGTAACGCAGGAAGGGTTTCTGGACGTGTTCCAGGGCGTGACCGAATCGCTTGGTGCCGACCTGTTCCACATGTTCAGTTGGGATGCCGTGCGCAATGCGCCTCAGCTTTCGGTCTACTCCCCGAAGCGGGGACTGGACGACACCATCGGACTGTATGACAGGTACTACGGCGCATTGGACCCCCGCCGCAGTTTTGTCGAACGTGCGGGCGTGCGCGAGTTTGCCTTCTGCCAGGATCACCTGTCCGATGCGTATGTTGAGCGCAGCGAATTCTTCCAGGACTATCAGATTCCGGCGGGCTTCCGTTACCTGATGGGCGTGCGCTTGGAGCGTCCCGGCAGCAGCGACATCCTGCTCGGTATGTTGCGAGCACACGGCCGGACGCCATTTTCCGACCAGGATCGCTTCAACGCGGCCGGCATGACCGACCACCTGCAGCGCACGATCAACCTCTGGCGGGATACACGCGTGCTGCATCGCGATGCAGCACTCGGCGCCGAATTGATGGAGCAGCTTGGCCTGGCCGTATTCGCGCTCGGGCGAGACCAGCGCGTGCTGTTTGCCAATGCGCAAGCCGAAGCGTTGCTGCGCGCATCGACTTGCCTGCGGCTGGAGCATGGCCGATTGGCTGCGGCGTTTGCTGCCGACAACGACGGTCTGCAAGCCGCACTGGCGCGGGTGACGAAGTCACGCAAGGGCGAGAGCTTTGCCGTGCGGCCGGCGCTCGGGGCGCCACACGAGATATTTCTCGGTATTTCGCAATTGCCCGTCAATGCCGCGCAGGCCGCGTTTGGCGATGCCGCCATGCTGGTTACGGCCCGGCGCAAGGGCGATGCCGCACCGGTGACAGCCATGCAGTTGCGCCAGGCGTTCGGTCTGTCAGCGGCAGAGGCGGCGGTGGGCGAAGCGCTGATCGCCGGCAAGACACCCGACGAATATGCGGCCGACGCCAACGTCGCCATGTCGACCGTGCGCTCGCAACTGCGGGCCATCTTCGAGAAGACCTGCACGCGCTCCCAGGCAGAAGCCGTGGGGGCGATGCTTTGGGTGCTGTCGCAGCGCAGGCCGCAGGGCTAGGCGAGCGTCAAGAAAGCACGGGGCGGAAGAAGCTGCGCTCGTAGCTGACGATGCAGCCGGTTTCCTCGGCGTAGCGGATGGCCGCCATGCAATCGGGGTCGGTCTTCGCGCGTTCGCGGTAGACCTCGTAAGCCGCCAGACTCGGGAACGAAAACAGTGTCAGCGCGACGTTGTTGGCCCCTTCCGACGGGAGGAAGTAGCCGTGGTGCTGGCCGCCGAATTTCTCGACCAGCGGGATCCACATCTTTCCGTAGGCTTCGAATTCAGCGAGCCGTGCCGGGTTGATGATGTAGCGGACGTGGCAGGTGATCATGGCGTGTGCATGCGTGTGGGTGAGCGCGCCAGCCTAAACGTCCGCCCGCAGTCCGGTCAATGCCGCATGCGGGCGGCGTGCTCAGTAGTAACGCAGCTCCGTCGCCTTGCCGTGGAACACTTTGTACGAATAGATCGTGTAGCCAACGATGGTCGGCAGCACGATGGCCACGCCCACCAGCATGAACTCGAGCGATTCCGGCGCGCTGGCGGCCTGCCAGATGTCGAGCCTGTCCACCACAAGATACGGAAAGAGGCTGTAAGCCAGGCCATTGAAGGCCAGCAGGAAGATGGCGCCGGTGCCGACGAACGGCGCCCAGATCAGGTGTTCGTCACCCTTGGCAATCTGCTGTGGCAGGCGGCGCAGTACCCAGTCGATCAGCAGGAACAGCACGATCGTCACCAGCGGCACGGGCGCCAGCAGGATGATGTTCGGCAGCGCAAACCATTTGTCGAACACGCGCGTACTGACCCACGGCGTTGCCAGCGACACCGCAGCCACGCCTAGCGCAGTGAACCACAGGCTGCCGCGTGCCCACTGTACCGCGCGCAATTGCAGCGCACCTTCCGTCTTCATGATGAGCCACGTGGCGCCCAGCAGCAGGTAGCCGGCAATCAGGCCGCCCGCCGTGCAGATCGCAAAGATGACGTTGGCCGCGTCGTACTGGAAGCCCGTGATGTACAGCCCCAGCATCAGGCCCTGCGCAGCGGTGGCGATGACGGAGCCGGCATAGAACGCGCGGTTCCACCACGGCTTGTGGTGCGCGCGCGCCTTGACGCGAAAGTCGAAGGCCACCCCGCGCAGGATGAGGCCGAACAGCATCAGCGCCACCGGCAAATACAACGCGCCCAGAATCTCGCCATGCGCGGCCGGAAACGCCACCAGCAGCAGTCCGACCCCGAGCACGAGCCAGGTTTCGTTGGCGTCCCAGAACGGGCCGATGGAGGCGATCATGGTGTCTTTCTCGGCGTCGTCCGCGCGGCGCAGCAGGATGCCGACGCCCAGGTCGTAGCCGTCGAGCACGACGTAGGCGAGCACGGCAATTCCCATCAGGGCCATGAAGACCACCGGCAGCCAGCCGGCAGGTTGGGTGAGGTCAGGAATGGTGCTCATGCGTGGCTCGCGACGGGCGCAGAAAGTTGGGAGGTGTGCTTGGCGGGGATGTCGGCATCCGTCGGATCGATGGCGCCCCCGGCCTTGCGAGCCAAATAGAAGACCACGCCAACATACGAGGCGATGAGGAACGCGTATAGCGCGAGATACATCGCCAGCGTGCTGCCGATCATCCGCGCGGGCACGGACGACGCAGCTTGCGCGGTGGTCAGCACGCCATAGACGAGCCACGGTTGCCGGCCGATCTCGGTAACGTACCAGCCGGCCACCACGGCCACCCAGCCGGAGAACGTCATGGCGACGAGGGCGCGTGCCAGCCAGTTCGGCAGTTCACCATTGCGGCGGAGGCGCCAAGTGCTGGTCCACGACACCGCCAGCATCAGCAGCCCCACGCCCACCATCAGGCGGAAGGCGAAGAACACCGGCAGCACGGGCGGGTGCTGGTCGAACTGATCGAGCCCCCGCACCTCGCCGTCGAGCGAGTGCGTGAGATACAGCGACGCCAACTTCGGCACCGCGATCTCGTAGCGGTTGCTGCGCGAAGCCGCATCCGGGATGCCAAACAGCACGGCGGGCACGCCACGTTCGGTTTGCCAGATGCCTTCCATCGCGGCCAGCTTGGCCGGTTGATGCTCCAGCGTGTTGAGACCGTGCGCGTCACCGGCGGTAATCTGCAGCGGGATCAGCATGGCGGCGAGCACCACGCCTGTCTTGAGCGCTGCACGCACATCGCCACCGCGGTCGTTGCGCAGCCAGCGGTAAGCCGATACCCCCGCCAGCAGGAACGACACCGTCAGCCCCGAGGCCAGCAGCATGTGCGTGAACCGATACGGGAACGACGGGTTGAAGATGATCGCCAGCCAGCTTTGCGGATGAGCGCGGCCGTCGATCATCACGTAGCCGGCGGGTGTCTGCATCCACGAGTTGAGCGCGATGATCCAGAACACCGAGATGGTCGTGCCCAGCGCGACGAGGAACGTCGCAAATGTATGGATGCGCGGGCTCACACGGCCTGTTCCGAACAGCATGATCCCGAGAAAGCTGGCCTCCAGAAAGAACGCAGTCAGCACTTCATACGCCAGCAGCGGCCCGGCGATGTTGCCGACGGTATTCATATAGCCTGGCCAGTTCGTGCCGAACTGGAAGCTCATCGTCACGCCGGACACCACGCCCAGCGCGAACGTCAATGCAAAGACCTTCACCCAAAGGCGATATGCGGCCATCCAGGCCTCGTCACCGGTCTTGCGATAGCGCAGCTTGAAGAAGAGCAGTACCCATGCAAGCGCGATGCTGATGGTGGGAAAGAGGATGTGGAACGTGATGTTGGCGCCAAACTGGATGCGCGCCAGGACAACGGGATCGAGCGACATGGTTTTTCTTGATACGGGCTACTTCGATTTGCCGCCAACGACAACGGCAAGCTTGTTCTTCATCTCCAGCAGCTTGTGCACCTTGGCACCCATCTTCATGAGTTGCTGCAACGATTCGGCGTCGAGCTTCTGCACGTCGTCAAACCAGTTGGTCATGAGCGTGATGAGTTGGTACATCTCTTTCATGCGCGCCTGGGCGTGGCGGTCATCCGGATCGGTCGGGGATTCGAGCATGACGTCGCGCAGCAGCGAGAGCGTGGGGTCGATCTCGCGCTTGCGGCGCTCCTCGGCCAGCGTGCGGAAGATGGTCCAAACGTCGTCCGGGGCGGAGAAGTATTCGCGCCGGTCGCCCGGCTTGTGCGACAGCCGCACGAGCTTCCACGACTCCAGCTCCTTCAGCCCGATGCTCACGTTCGAGCGGGAGAAGCCCAGCGCCTCGGCGATCTCGTCCGCGTTGATCGGCTCGCGCGCGGCGTAGAGCAATGCGTAGATCTGCCCGACGGTGCGGTTGATGCCCCAGCGGCTGCCCATCTCGCCGAAATGCAGGACGAAGCGCTGTTTCAAGGGGGAGAGTTGCATTGTTTTGATCTTTCTCAACTTTCAGTAATTTCTGAAAGTTTAGCCCCCCTTGCCGGACTTGGGATGTGACGCGCTGTCGCGGGGCGTTCTCGCGCGGCCAGATAGCCGGCAGACGTAATCCAAGGCTGGCGAGAAAATTGCGGAAGGTGCTGAAGAAAGAGCGTCTGACGAACGTTTCTTTTCACGCCATGTCTTTCGCGCAGGACTTTTCTTCCGGGCGCGCAGCCCGTCCTGGTGTCTAGGTGTCGGCTCGTTTTTAGGGCGCGCGCAGGAATGCGAATGCCTCGCACTGCTGCCGAGCGTGACGGCGCACATCGTTCAAGCGGCCCGCGAATGTAGCGATATCTGCGACGTGCCAGCAGCAATCAGCGCGGTCGACGAGCATCCTGCTGCCAAGTTTGTCTTTCGTCGGCGATGGAGCGCTGTGTTGCACCCGCTGCAGCATGTGCGCTTATCTGTGAAGTAGAGAAATGCGCCGCGCTTTGCGGGGAACGATGTCGGCCTGCCAGGCCCTGAATATCGTGCCGGCTACCCTTGAAGGTCGCGCACCATGCGGAAAGTGCTGTGAAGCGCGTTCGCTCTAGCGAATGGCGACGGCGTTCCTGCCTGCGCGCTTGGCGTCATAGAGCGCCATATCAGCTCGGGCGAGGACCTCTGCTGTAACCCGTGCGGCGGTGCCTTGGTAAGTCTGGCCGACCACGTCGCGCTCGGTTGGAATGTAGGTCGCTACTCCAATGCTGATCGTCACAACGCGACCCGCAGACGGCGCAGGCAAGGCCGCACCCTCTACATCACTGCGTACCCTCTCGGCAACCTGTTGCGCACCGGAGCGCTCGGTGTTTGGGAGCAGCACGACAAATTCTTCACCGCCATACCGGGCAACGAAGTCGCTCCCACGCTGTGTGGCGACGCCTGAGAGGATGCTCGCGACCGCCACCAGATAGGCATCGCCGCGGCCATGGCCGAAGGTATCGTTAATTCGTTTGAAGTGGTCAATGTCGATCATCAGAACCGACAGCGGAGTTCCATCTCGTTCGGCCCGCCGCCATTCCGTTTCCCAACGCGTGTCAAACGCTTGGCGGTTCGCTATCTGCGTCAAACCATCCAGCAGTGCCTGTTTTTCGAGTTGCCGATTGGCAGTAATGAGCGCGCGGTACAGGCGAGTGATTTCTGCAATCAACATTGAGAGCACCACGCCCGATGACAGAACACTCAGGAGTCGGGCTGCATACCAGCCTAACGTGTACCTCGCGCCGCCGTGCAGGGTCAGTACTGCGTCAGCAAGGCTGGCCACGAGTGCCACGCAAACCCATACATCCACCGAGCGGCGTAGTCGGGTCAGCACGACATAGCCGACAAGGGCAGCGGCATTCGCGCCAATTACGGGCAAGCCAAGAGTGTGAACAAGGTTTGCGTAGGTTCCGCCCTGAATGAGTTGCGGCAAAACGCTCGTGCCCCAGATGGAAAGCGGCACCACGACTGCCGCCGCGATTGGGCCGACCCAGCGCACAGCTTGAACGTCAGGGAACATACGTGTTTGCGGCTGTGCGCGCGCATAGAGACCTCGGCTCAGTCCGGCTAGCAACACCAAAAGGGGATAGCCGGAATGCCAGAACGTCCACAGCCACACGGCTGTTTGGGCGCCGGCGCCGAGCAAGCCTCCTTCTGAAAACACGCCCGGAAAAGTGGGGAGCTGCGCTGCGGCCCCGGCCGCAGCAAACACGTAGGCGCCAGCAAGTGCTCCGTAGAAGGGGGCTCCCGTCAAGCGGGCGCGTTGCAGGAGAAGATAGCCGGTCAAGCCTTCAAAGATGACGACCGTCGTGAGGAAGATAGGGAGGAACGGCCTGACTTCCGGCAGCAGGACGCGTGCGTAGCTGAAGGCTAAAACTGCCAAGGCAACAATGGCCGCCGAAACCGCTGCGGCAGTAAAAAGCTCAGGTCGGGAAGGAGCGATGCCTTCCACTTGTACGGTCTCGGTCATGAATCTGGGGGCGCGGGTGGTCAATGTGAAGTATCGACGGTCCCGCCGCAGTCTTTAGTTTTCGCAGTGCGCTACCGCGGAAATGACTTCAAATTGCGCGATGAGACCATCCATCTACAACGCCGCTCTCTATCAATGTCTTCCGGTCGCAGCGGATAGAGGAAGGGGCGCTTTTTGTACTTCTCAGGGGCAGTGTCTCCGGGTGAGGGTCATCCCGAAAACGAAGACATCCGACTTGTCGCGACAACTTTGAGGCGGTGGCCGGGTGGTGGCCGCAACTTTGAGGTTGTGCAGCACCCACTGTAAGACTGTGCTCGCCAAGTGCTTAATCTTACGGGCTCGGAAGCAACCACGTTGAGAGGCGACCGGGCGCATGGGGGCTCTCAGGCCCTGGAAGGGCCTGATGTGAGACGGGCTCACAAGAAAACGTATGGTGTCTCGCTATTACGTTTTATATTTTATCGAGCCGCCGATAATTAATGTGAATAAGGTATTAACGAGCTTTGTGTGCTGCGGTGTTTCCGGCTGCTTGCCGTAAATGCGCAGGATAAAGCGGATAAGAATCATTTTCATGACGTAGTATCTGCTCTGGCAAGCGAACGGATTGGGATCTGGTGAGCGCAAAAAAAGGGTATTCGGTCTTAATAAATCCAGTTATGTGCCGATAATCCGTTGCGAAGTAAATCATCAAAGGAGATCCCCCCCATGCGTGTCAACGAACCTGTCACCCAGCGCGAATACGAGTTCCCCGACAACGCCACGCTCATGTCGACCACCGACACCCAAAGCTACATCGCCTATGCGAATGCAGCGTTTGTGGAGGTGAGCGGCTTTTCCCGCGAAGAGATTGAAGGCCAGCCACATAACATCGTGCGCCACCCGGATATGCCAACCGAGGCATTTGCCGATATGTGGGCCACGCTCAAGGCGGGGCAGCCATGGACGGCGCTGGTCAAGAACCGTCGCAAGAACGGCGACCATTATTGGGTGCGTGCCAACGCCACGCCCGTGGTGCGTAACGGACGGGCCAGCGGCTATATGTCGGTACGCACCAAGCCCACGCGCGAGGAAATCGCGGCGGCCGAGGCGCTCTATAAGGATTTCCGCGCCGGCCAGGCGGGTAACCGCAAGTTTCACAAGGGCCTGATCGTGCGAACTGGGTTGATGGCCTGGCGTTCGGTGTTTCAGGTGATGCCGGTGCGCTGGCGCATCCGGCTCACTTTTCTTACATTGCTGCCCGCGTTGCTGGCCACGGCGTGGGCGTTTGGCCTCTCCGGTGCGGCGCTCGGCGGTTTTGCCGGTGCGTTGCTCGTGGCCCTGGCGCTGGCCTCGTGGTCATTGAAGGTGCAGATCGCCACGCCGCTTGAAAAGCTTCAGGAACTTGCGCTGAGCGTGGCCTCGGGCGAGAGCCGGAAAGTCGCCATCGCAGACCGCGTGGACGAGATCGGCATGACGCTGCGCACGATCAGCCAGCTCGGGCTGATGTTCCGCTGGTTGATCGACGACGTGGCAGAGCAGGTCATCAATGTGCAATCGGCCAGCCAGGAGATCGCCAAGGGCAACGGCGACATCAACACCCGCACCGAGCAGGCTGCCGCGAGCCTGGAAGAAACCTCCAGCTCCATGACGCAGATGACCGCCACGGTGGCCAGCAATGCCGAAACGGCTGGGCAGGCAAACACGTTGTCGAGTGTGGCTACGCAGGCGGCGGTCAATGGCGGCCGTGCGATGGAGCAGGTCGTGGCCACCATGAGCGCCATCACGCAGAGTGCCAAGCAGATTGCCGACATCATCGGCGTGATCGACAGCATTGCCTTTCAGACCAACATCCTGGCGCTCAATGCGGCCGTGGAGGCGGCGCGCGCCGGCGAACAAGGGCGAGGTTTTGCTGTCGTGGCGGGCGAGGTGCGTGCGCTTGCGCAGCGCAGCGCCGGTGCAGCCAAGGAGATCAAGGAGCTGATCGGCACCAGCGTCGACAAGGTCGAATCGGGCTCGCGGCTGGTGGACGATGCCGGCAAGACCATGGACGACATCGTCGAGCAGGTCAAAAAGGTCTCGACCATGATTGCCGACATCAGCCTGGCAACGGCGCAGCAGACCGACGGCATCACGCAGGTCAGCCAGGCGGTCAACCATCTGGATCAGGTCACGCAGGAGAACGCCACGCTGGTCGGCCAGAGCGCGGCGGCGGCCGAGGGCCTGCGCATTCAGGCTACGCGCCTGGTGGAGGCGGTCAACGTGTTCCGTTGAGCACGATGCAATTGCAAAAACCGTGTGAGCGCCACATCGCGATTGTGCTGTCTTCGCCTACTATGCCTGTGCGGTAACGTCCCTCAAAACGCACATTCTTTGGAGCGCGAACATGGCCTCACACGGTTTGATTGCCTGGTTGATCATCGGCGCGGTGGCGGGTTGGCTGGCCGGCATCCTGGTCAAGGGTGGTGGTTTCGGCATCTTCGTCGACATCGTGGTCGGCATCGTCGGTGCCTTCATCGGCGGATGGCTGGCGGGGGTGCTGGGCATCTCGCTGGGCGGCGGGTGGATCGGCTCGATCATCACGGCGGTGATCGGTGCGGTGATCCTGCTGTTCATCATTCGGCTGATCAAGCGCGCATAGCGCAAGGCAGCACCAGACCCAAGAACGGCGGTGGATGCGGATGTCATCCAACCGCCGGATTTCAACATGCACCTCATCACCTAGACTGGTTGAACCAAGGGCAGTCGCGCCACGCCACAAGCACCAGCGCGGCCGGTACACGCTAACCCAGCGAGGCCACCATGTCTGACCAGCTCATCACCGCACCGCAAGAACTCTACGAAGGGTTCGAGATCCACGTTGTGCCAAGCCCGACGCGGGCAAACTCCACGCGCTACACCTACACCGGCTACGTGTGCCACCCCGGCGCCGATCCGCAGTTGCCTGGTCACGTCGTGCCCTTTCATGCCGACGGGGACGACACCTTCCGCAGCCCCGAAGAGGCCATGGAGGAAGCCGTGCACGTGGCGCGCAGCATTGTCGACGGGACGCACCCGGATCTGTCGGTGCTGTCGATCGTGACGCACGGCTACTGACGCCGATACCGGATCCGGCGCTTTCCTCCCAAGCAGTCCTCCACGTGGCGTGCCGGTCGCCCCTGGCGGCCGCCGACGCATTTGCTGTGCCGCACCATCCCGAATCGCATCTGCACCGAAACCGTGCGATGTAGTGCTCGCGCATGAGGCACGCGCACCGGCCGATTTCGAGCTCATTTCCTGCAAACCGCGATAACACAAGGCTTTGCGCGCCTGGCATACCTGTTGCATAGCAACATTGCGCGGGTCAAAGGCGATCCGTGCTCTTCGTGGTGAAGGCCCTGGTGCTCAGGGCTACTTGGACAACGGCGTCCCAGACCCTGGCTAGTGCAGTCGGGTTCTCGGACGCCTTTCTTTTTTTTCGGCCCCTGATTGGGATTCAACATGACCGGCAAAGCCACCCGAATCGACCTGTTCAGCCTGCGTACGCCGCAGATGCGCGCCTTCCATCTGACGTGGCTCGCGTTCTTCGTGTGTTTCTACGCGTGGTTTGCCTGCGCGCCGCTCATGCCGGTGCTCAAGGGCGAGTTCCACCTCACGCCCGGCCAGATCGCCAACATCAACATCGCCGCGGTGGCGGTGACGATCCTGGTGCGGCTGATTGTCGGCCCGCTGTGCGACCGTTTCGGCCCGCGCAAGACCTATACCGGCCTGCTCGCGCTGGGTGCCCTCCCGGTACTGGGCGTGGCGTTGGCACAGAGCTACGAGGCCTTCCTGTTCTTCCGCCTGGCGATCGGCGCGATTGGCGCGAGCTTCGTCATCACGCAATACCACACGTCGGTCATGTTCGCGCCCAACGTGGTGGGCACGGCCAACGCGGCGGCTGCAGGCTGGGGCAATGCGGGCGGCGGTGTGGCACAAGGCACGATGCCGCTGCTGCTGACCGCCATCGTGATGATGGGCGTGACGCAGAGCATGGGCTGGCGCCTCGCCATGGTGGTGCCGGGCGTGGCGATGCTGATCGTCGCGGCGCTCTACTGGCGTTATACGCAGGACTGCCCGGAAGGCAACTTCAGCGCGCTGCGCGCCGCCGGCAAGACCATCGAAGGCGGCAAGAAGGGCGGCTGGGGCAGTTTCGTGGCGGCCGCCGGCAACTATCGCGTGTGGCTGCTGTTCATCACCTACGGCGCGTGCTTTGGCGTGGAGATCTTCATCCACAACATCGCCGCCACCTATTACGTCGATCACTTTGGCCTGTCGCTGTCGGGGGCGGGCATGGCTGCGGCGAGCTTCGGTCTGCTGGCGCTGTTTGCACGCGCGCTGGGCGGCATCGTGTCGGACCGCGTGGCAGCCAAGCGTGGCCTGGATGCGCGTACTCAACTGCTGTGCGTGCTGATGGTGGGCGAGGGCCTGGGCCTGTTCGGTTTCGCCCATTCCGGTAGCGTGCCGGTGGCCATTCTCGCCATGCTCGGCTTCGGCCTGTTCACCCACATGGCATGCGGCGCCACGTATGCGCTGGTGCCGTTCATTGATCGCCGCGCCCTGGGCGGCGTGGCCGGCATCATCGGCGCGGGCGGCAACGCCGGCGCGGTGGCGGCGGGCTTCCTGCTCAAGGGTATGGCCGACACGCAAGCCACGTTGTCGGTGCTCGGCGTGTTTGTGGCGCTGTCTGCCATCTGCGCGATTGCCGTGCGCTTCTCGCCAGAACACAAGGCGCGCGAGCAAGCGCTGTACGACAACACGCTGGCCGCCGCCGCCAACGCCTAACGCAGTCAAGGAGACATCACCATGACCATGAAGATCGTCGTCATTGGCCACGGAATGGTGGGCCACAAGTTTCTGGAAAGCCTTCTGCACACACCGGGCCATCACCTTCAGGTGACGGTGCTGTGCGAAGAGCCGCGCCCCGCATATGACCGCGTGCACTTGTCGGAATTTTTCACGGGCAAGACGGCCGAAGATCTCTCGCTCGTGGCCCCGGGTTTCTTTGATCGCGATGACGTGGTGCTCAAGCTCAACGCTCGCGCCACGGCCATCGACACCATTGCCAAAACGGTAACGGCCTCCACCGGCGAGGTGCTGCCGTACGACAAGCTGGTCATCGCTTCGGGCTCGTCGCCGTTTGTGCCGCCGGTGCCGGGCAAGGACCGCAAGGACTGCTTCGTCTATCGCACCATCGAAGACCTCGAAGCGATGGCCGAATGTGGCCAGCGCGCCAAGACCGGTGTTGTCATCGGTGGCGGTCTGCTGGGCCTGGAATGCGCCAAGGCGCTGCGTGACATGAACCTGCAAACGCATGTGGTCGAGTTTGCCGGCCGCCTGATGGCCATGCAGGTGGACGACGGCGGCGGCCGTATGCTGCGCCGGAAGATCGAAGACCTGGGCGTGACCGTTCACACGCAGAAGAACACCTCGGAGATCGTCGACGGTGAAACGGCGACGCACCGTCTGAACTTTGCCGATGGCACGCACCTGGAAGCCGACATGGTCGTCTTCTCGGCTGGCATCCGCCCGCGCGATGAACTGGCGCGCGCCTGCGGGCTGGAAGTGGGCGAGCGCGGCGGCATCGTGATCGACTCCGAGTGCCGTACCTCGGCGCCGGACGTGTACGCGATTGGCGAATGCGCGCTGTGGGGCGGCAAGGTCTACGGCCTGGTTGCGCCGGGCTACGAGATGGCGCGCATCACCGCCAAGCAGATCCTGGCGGCCGACGATGTGGCAGAGTTCAGCGGCGCCGACATGAGCACCAAGCTCAAGCTGATGGGTGTGGACGTCGCCAGCCTGGGCGATGCGCAGGGCATCACGCCGGGCAGCCGCAGCGTGCAGTTCACCGACGAGCGCAAGCAGATCTACAAGAAACTGGTGGTGTCGGAAGACGGCAAGTACCTGCTGGGCGGCGTGCTGGTGGGCGATGCGGCCGAATACGGCACGCTGCTGCAGATGATGCTCAACCGCATCGAGTTGCCCGAGGCGCCGGAATTCCTGATCCTGCCGCAGGCCGATGGCAATGCGCGCCCCGCACTGGGCGTGGATGCGCTGCCCGATAGCGCGCAGATCTGCTCGTGCAACGACGTATCGAAAGGCGCGCTGTGCCAGGCCGTGTGCGCCGGCGCCACCACCGTGGGCGCGCTCAAGGATGCGACCAAGGCCGGCACCTCGTGCGGCGGCTGCGTGCCGCTCATGACGCAGGTGATGAAGGCCGAGATGAAGAAGCAAGGCCTGGCCGTCAACAACCATATCTGCGAGCACTTTCCGTATTCGCGCCAGGAGTTGTATCACCTGGTGCGCGTGGGCCGTATCCAGTCGTTCGAAGGGCTGCTGGAAGCGCACGGCAGCGGCATGGGGTGCGACATCTGCAAGCCGGCCGTTGCGAGCATCCTCGCCTCGTGCTGGAACGACTTCGTACTCAAGGAAGAGCACGCCGGCCTGCAGGATTCCAACGACTACTTCCTCGCCAACATCCAGAAGGATGGGACGTACTCCGTGGTGCCGCGCATGGCGGGCGGCGAAGTGACGGCAGATGGCCTGATCGCCGTAGGACAGGTCGCCAAGAAATACGGCCTGTACACCAAGATCACCGGCGGCCAGCGTGTCGACCTGTTCGGCGCGCGTCTGGAGCAGTTGCCACTGATCTGGGAAGAACTGATTGCGGCCGGCTTCGAGTCGGGCCATGCCTATGGCAAGTCGCTGCGCACGGTGAAGTCGTGCGTGGGCTCCACATGGTGCCGGTATGGCGTGGGCGATTCGGTGGGCTTTGCGGTGGCGCTGGAGAACCGCTACAAGGGCCTGCGCTCGCCGCACAAGCTGAAGTTTGGCGTGTCGGGCTGCACGCGCGAATGTGCCGAAGCGCAGGGCAAGGATGTCGGCATCATCGCTACCGAAAAAGGCTGGAACCTGTACGTGTGCGGCAACGGCGGCATGAAGCCTCGTCATGCCGAACTGCTGGCGGCAGACCTGGACCAGGAAACGCTCATCAAGTATGTCGACCGCTTCCTGATGTTCTACGTGCGCACGGCTGATCGTCTGCAACGCACCAGCACGTGGCGCGACAACCTCGAAGGCGGCCTGGATTACCTCAAGGACGTGGTCATCAACGACAAGCTGGGCATCGTCGCAGAACTCGAAGCCGACATGCAGCACGTGGTCGACACCTATCAAGACGAGTGGAAGACGGCCGTGACCAACCCCGAGGTGCGCAAGCGCTTCCGTCACTTCGTCAACAGCGAGGCGAAGGACGCGAACGTCGTGTTCGTTGAGGAGCGCGGCCAGATCCGCCCCGCCACGGTGGAAGAGCGTGCCAAGACGCGGCCCGTGCGCATTCCTGTTGTTGCTGAAGCCGCTTGAGCGGATAGAGGAAGAGGAGGACGTCATGCAAGCATCCCGTTGGACCCCGATCTGTGCCCTGGACGACATCGTTCCCAACACCGGCGTCTGCGCGCTGGTGGAAGGCGACCAGGTTGCCGTGTTCCGTGTGGGCGGCAACACGCCGCAAAGCGTGTACGCCATCGGCAACTACGATCCGAACTCCGATGCCGCA
Source organism: Ralstonia pickettii (assembly GCF_000607165.1). Classification (GTDB taxonomy): domain Bacteria; phylum Pseudomonadota; class Gammaproteobacteria; order Burkholderiales; family Burkholderiaceae; genus Ralstonia; species Ralstonia holmesii. The sequence continues at coordinate 751,182 of NZ_JFZG01000024.1, forward strand.
GTGCTCTCGCGCGGGCTGGTCGGCAACCTGGGCGAGCGCATTGTCGTCGCCTCGCCCATCTACAAGCAGCATTTCGACCTGACCACCGGCGAGTGCCTGGAAGCGCCGGCCAACTCCGTGCATGCCTACGCGACCAAGGTGGAAGACGGCAAGGTCTGGGTAGCGGCATGAGCCGTAAGCGGCTGCCCTGCGCAGTGGGCAGACACACGGCGGCGCATGCCGATGGCCGCCGGCACTGAGTGAATCAAATGACCGACAACCTTCAGGAGAGGACAGCATGAACGCCAAGACCGTACGCCCCAAGCTGGTCGTCATCGGCAACGGCATGGCCGGCATGCGCACGGTCGAAGAGTTGCTCAAGCTGGCGCCGGACCTGTACGACGTGACCGTGTTCGGCGAAGAGCCGCACGGCAACTACAACCGCATCCTGCTCTCGCCTGTGCTGGCGGGTGAGAAGCAGGTTGACGACATCATGCTCAACACGCGTGAGTGGTACGACGAGAACCACATCACGCTGCATGCGGGCGACCCGGTGGTCGCTATCGACCGCCCCCGCCGCACGCTGCGCTCGCGCGACGGCGTGGAGGTGCGCTACGACCGCCTGCTGATCGCCACCGGCTCGCGGCCGTTCATCCTGCCGGTGCCGGGGCACCTGCTGCCGGGCGTGATCGCCTTCCGCGACATTCAAGACGTGGAGACGATGCTGGAGGCGGCCCGCAATCACCGGCACGCGGTCGTCATCGGAGGTGGCCTGCTTGGGCTGGAAGCCGCCAACGGCCTGATGCGCCAGGGCATGGACGTGACCGTGGTGCACCTGCCCGACAGCCTGATGGAGCGCCAGCTCGACAAGCCGGCCGCCAAGCTGTTGCAGAAGGCGCTGGAGGCCAAGGGCCTGCGCTTCCTGCTGGGCGCGCATACGGCGGAGCTGCTTGGCACCGACCGCGTGACCACGGTCCGCTTCAAGGACGGCACTGAGATTCCCGCCGACCTCGTCGTCATGACTGCCGGCGTACGGCCGAACATTGAGCTTGCCAAGGCCGCCGGCCTGCATTGCGAACGCGCCATCATCGTCGACGACACGCTGCAGACCTACGACCCGCGCATCTACGCTGTGGGCGAATGCGTGCAGCACCGCAGCGCAACGTTCGGTCTCGTTGCACCGATCTGGGACCAGGCCCGTGTGTGTGCCGCGCACCTGGCTGGCGCCGGACACCGCCGCTATATCCAGCAGGCCACGGCGACCAAGCTGAAGGTCACGGGCGTGGACTTGTATTCCGCTGGCGATTTCATCGGCGGCGACGGCACCGAAGACATCGTGCTGCGCGACCCGCGCCGCGGCGTCTACAAACGCCTTGTGCTGAAGGAAGACCGCATCGTCGGCGCGGTACTGTACGGGGATGTGGCCGATGGCCCGTGGTACTTCGACATGATCCAGCGCCAGACCCCCATCACACCGATTCGCCAGCGCTTGTTGTTTGGCCGCGCGCTGTGCGAAGCAGAAGCCGCCTGATCTCTGATCTGCCTGACACCCAAGGCCATCTCATGACGATGACGACCATCCCCATCCACCCGGCAGTCGATACCGCCGCCAACACGGTGCGCACCACCTGCCCGTACTGCGGCGTGGGCTGCGGCGTGCTCGCGACCCCGCAGGCGGATGGCAGTGTCGGCATTCAAGGCGATCCCACGCATCCGTCCAACGCCGGGCGCCTGTGCGTGAAAGGCTCGGCGCTGGGCGAGACCGTCAGCCTGGACGGGCGGCTGCTATACCCGGCCATGCGCCATCGCTCGCATGATGTGGATGCTGCGCAGCTCACCAAGCCGGCGCCATTGCAACGCGTCTCGTGGGACACCGCGCTCGATGCCGTGGCGCAAGGTTTTCGCCGCATCGCTGAAGAGCACGGCCCGGATTCCGTGGCGCTCTACGTCTCCGGTCAGTTGCTGACCGAGGACTACTACGTCGCCAACAAGCTGATGAAGGGCTTTATCGGCACGGCCAACATCGATACCAACTCGCGGCTGTGCATGTCGTCGGCCGTGGCCGGGCACAAGCGCGCGTTTGGCGAAGACCTCGTGCCGGTCTGCTACGACGATCTGGAAACGGCAGACCTCGTCGTGCTGGTGGGCTCCAACACGGCATGGTGCCACCCGATCCTGTTCCAGCGCATCGTGCGCGCCAAGGAAGCGCGGCCTGAGATGAAGGTGGTGGTGGTTGACCCGCGCCACACGGCCACGTGCGAGCTGGCCGATCTGCATCTGCCCATCAAGCCCGGCACCGATGTGTGGCTGTTCAATGGCCTGCTGTCGTTCCTCTCGCGGCGCGGTGTGGTTGACCGCAACTTCGTCACGCAGCACACCAACGGCCCGGACGCTGCCCTGGAAGCCGCCGGCACCGAGAGCCACGACATCGAAGCCGTTGCCAAGGCCTGCAAGCTCAAGCTCGACGATCTGCTGACGTTCTACAACTGGTTTGCCGAGACCGAGCGCACCATCACCGCGTTTTCGATGGGCGTCAACCAATCGACGGCGGGTACGGACAAGGTCAACAGCATCATCAACTGCCACCTGCTCACGGGCCGCATCGGCCGCGCAGGCATGGGGCCGTTTTCGATTACCGGCCAACCGAATGCGATGGGCGGGCGCGAAGTGGGCGGTCTTGCCAACATGTTGGCCGCGCACATGGAACTGAACGAGCCTTCGCATCGGGACCTCGTGCAGACGTTCTGGGGCGCACCGCGCATGGCCGACAAGGTGGGCCTCAAGGCGGTCGATCTGTTCAACGCCATTGAAGACGGGCGCATCAAGGCCGTGTGGATCATGGGGACCAACCCCGTGGTCAGCCTGCCCGATGCTGACCAGGCGCGCCGTGCGTTGGCCAAGTGCGAGCTCGTCGTTGCCTCCGACATCGTTGAAGCCACCGACACCACCGTTCTGGCCGACATCCTGCTGCCCGCGCTGGGCTGGGGCGAGAAAGACGGCACCGTGACGAACTCCGAGCGCCGCATCTCGCGCCAGCGCGCCTTTCTGCCCGCACCCGGCGAGGCACGCGCCGACTGGGACATCATCGCCGACGTTGCCCGCCGCATGGGTTACGACGGCTTCGACTTCAAGAGCCCCGGCGATGTGTTTGATGAACACGCACGCCTGTCCGCCTACGCCAACGATGCGAGCGGCACGCGTCGCGCCTTCCATCTGGGCGGCCTCGCGGGGCTCGATACCGATGCATACAACGGCATGTCGCCGGTGCAATGGCCCATCGCAACGTCGGGCAACAGCGAAGCGCGCCTCTTCAGCGATGGCCGTTTCGCTCACCCCGATGGCCGCGCGCGTTTCGTGCCGACGCCTGCCCGTGCGCCCGCGCATGCGGCAGATGGCGAATATCCGCTCATCCTCAACACCGGCCGCGTGCGCGACCAATGGCACACCATGACGCGCACCGGCCGCGCGCCCAAGCTGGCGGACCACGTGCCCGAACCGTTTGTCGATCTGCACCCGCACGATGCGCTGCTGGCCGGCGTGCGCGAAGGCAACCTGGCGCGTGTGTCATCGCGCTGGGGCAGTGTGGTGGCACGCGTGCGCATGACGGGCGGCATCGCGCGCGGCAGCGTGTTCGTGCCGATCCACTGGAACGGCCAGTTTGCTTCCGATGCGCGCGTGGGCGCGGTCGTCAATCCGGTTGTCGACCCGGTGTCGGGCGAGCCTGAGTTCAAGCACACGCCGGTGATGGTCGAGCCGTTCGATGTGGCGTGGCACGGCTTTGTCCTCTCGCGCCGCGCACTCGACACCGACGACGCAACTTGGTGGACGCGCATTCAAGGCAAGCAGTTCGTGCGCTATGAGCTTGCCGGCCGCCAGCATCTTGGCTCCGTACACGATTGGGCGCGCGCGCTGCTGGGCGTGACCGACCCACATGCCGATTGGCTTGAATACGAAGACACCACCGCGCGTGTCTACCGCGCCGTGCACGTGGTGGATGACCGCATCGAAGCCTGCGTGTTTTTGTCACCGCGTCCGGACCTGCCGTCGCGCAACTGGCTCGCGGGCCTGTTCGCGCAAGAGCGCCTGGAAGACGTCGATCGCGCGGGCGTGCTGCTCGGCCAGCCGATCGAAGCGGGCGTCGACGTGGGGCCAACCGTCTGCTCGTGCTTTGGCGTGGGTCGCAACACGATCTGCGATGCCATCCGCACCAAGGGCCTGCAATCGACTGGCGAGATCACGGCCTGCCTGAAGGCGGGTGGCAATTGCGGGTCGTGCGTGCCGGAACTCAAACGGCTGCTGGTGGAGGCGCGCGTGCAGCAGGCGGCATGACCTCTGCGTCACGTTACGCGCTGCACCGATTTTATGCCCGGGTAATATTGACAATCAATTAAACCCGGGTAGAATCCGTTCCTGTTGAAACTTCAGCAGGAGCGTTTCTCATGGATGTCGCAGCAATCCACGCGTGCACGGCGTTTGCCGGCACCCAACGCCTGGCCGGCGGTCCCGTCCGAGATGTCGCACGCGCCGTCAAGGCGCACCTCGATGCGCACCCCGAATCGCAGGTGCTTGTGTTCGACAACACCAGTGCGCGCCCTGTGGAGTTCGACTTGCGCGGCACGGTTGAAGACGTGCTTGCGCGCGTCGATCGCGCCGCCCCATCTGCCGCTGAACCCGCCGAATCCGAAAGCCGCCCGCGTGGCCCTGGCCGCCCCAAGCTGGGCGTGATTGCCCGCGAGGTGACCTTGCTGCCGCGCCACTGGGACTGGCTGGCCGCGCAGCCGGGCGGGGCGTCGGTTACGCTGCGCAAGCTGGTGGAAGACGCCCGCCGCGCCGCCGAAGGCGCAGACCGCCGTCGCGTTGCGCAAGAGGCGGCGTACCGCTTCATGTCTGCCATGGCCGGCAACGCCGCGGGCTTTGAAGACGCCACGCGCGCCTTGTTTGCCGCAGATGCCATGGCGTTCCAATCCCTGACCCAATCCTGGCCCGCCGACGTGCGCGACTTTGCGCGCGAACTGGCGAGCCGGGCATTCCATCCTCAACAGGAGGCTGCATGACAGCGCCTGCTGCTCGCCCGTTGTGGCGAACATTCATTGCATTCCTCGGCCCGCTGATCCTGGCCAACATCCTGCAATCGTTGTCGGGCACGCTCAACAACGTCTATGTCGGACACATGCTGGGCGTGAAGGCGCTTGCTGCGGTGTCGGCATTCTTCCCGATCCTGTTTTTCTTCATCGCCTTCATCATCGGGCTGGGGTCGGGGGCGGCAGTGTTGATCGGGCAAGCCTGGGGCGCCAAGAAGCCCGAGGCGGTCAAGACCGTTGCAGGGACCACGCTGTCGGTGGGCTTCATCGTCGGGCTGGCTGTGGCGCTGCTGGGCGGCCCGTTTGCAAACGCGCTGCTGGGTTGGCTCGGTACGCCGGCCGACATCCTGCAAGACGCCACGCTCTACGCCAGCGTCATGCTCTATGCCATGCCAGGGCTGTTCGTCTACCTGCTTGCCACAGCGATGATGCGCGGCGTGGGCGACACGCGCACGCCGCTGCGCACCCTGGCGCTGTCGACGTCGATCGGGCTGGTGCTGACACCGACCTTCATTCGCGGCTGGTTCGGCTTGCCGCAACTGGGTGTGGCAAGCGGCGCCGTGGCCACCATCATCTCGTTCACGGTGGCGCTGGTGTGGCTCGCCTTCTTCCTGCGCCGGCGCAATCATCCGCTCGCGCCGGATGCCGTGTTGGCGCGGCACCTGTGGGTCGATTTTGGGGTGCTCAAAACCGTGCTGAAGATCGGCGTGCCGACGGGCGTGCAGCTTGTGGTGATCTCGATTGCCGAGCTGGCGCTGCTGTCATTCGTCAACGGCTTCGGCTCCGACGCGACGGCCGCTTACGGCGCCGGCACGCAGATCATCAGCTACGTGCAGTTTCCCGCCATGTCGATTGCGATTACGGCGTCCATCCTCGGGGCGCAGGCCATCGGCTCGGGCAATACGGAGCGGCTTGACGCCATCACGCGCACCGGGCTGTGGCTCAACGTGGCCATTACCGGCGTGCTGGTGGTGATGGCGTTGCTGTTCTCGCGCGCTGTCATCGGCTGGTTCACCACGAACACGGAAGTGATGAGCCTTGCCCAGAGCCTGCTGCATATCTCGCTGTGGAGCTCGGTCATCTTTGGCATGGCGAGCGTCTTCTCGGGCGTGATGCGCTCAAGCGGCACGGTGATGGCGCCCACGGCCATTTCCATCCTGGCCATTGCGGCGGTGGAAGTGCCGGTGGCCTGGGTGTTGAGCCGACACATCGGCACCGACGGCATCTGGGCTGCATACCCGGCCACCTTTCTTGCCATGTTCGTGATGCAGGGGCTGTATTACGCGCTCGTGTGGCGCCGCCGCGCGCAGCGGTTCGGCATCCGCCGCATGGTTTGACGACACTGCCGCCGGCTGCCACAGGTGCGGCCGGCGGTGGAGCGCGTGTGGGTTACGCCGCGTTCTCTCGCAGGGCCTTCTTGTTGATCTTGCCGACGCTCGTCTTCGGAATCTCCGCCACGAAGGCGATACGGTCCAGTTCCGGCACGGCGTATTTGCTGATGCGCTTGGCTTCAGCGTGTGCCAGCAGGCAATCGCGGATGGCCTCAGCCTTCAGGCGTGCCCCCGGCTTGCCGACGACAAACGCCATCGGCCGTTCGCCCCACTTCGCGTCGCGCACACCAATTACTGCGCTCTCCTGCACGCCCGGCACCTGGGCAATCAGGCTTTCCACTTCAATGGACGACACCCACTCGCCGCCGGTCTTGATCACGTCCTTGATGCGGTCGACGATCTGCACAAAGCCATCGGGCGTCATGACGGCAATGTCCTGCGTGTGCAGGTAGCCACCGGCCCACAGCTCTTCTGATGCTGCCGGCTTGTTGAAGTAGCCCTGCGTGAGGTACGGCGTACGCAGCACGATCTCGCCCTGGTGCTTGCCGTCGTGCGGTACATCGCGCAGATGCTCGTCGACGATGCGCAACTCGGCCAGCGGCACCGGGCGCCCCGTGGCGCAGCGCATGCGGATCTCTTCCTGCCGGTCTGCGGGCTTGCGGCCCGGCGGCAGTTGCGCCAGCGCAACCACCGGGCCGGTTTCCGACATGCCATAACCCGCAAATACGTCAATGCCGCGATCAAGCGCTGACTCGCAGAGCGCCGGAGACAACGCCGAGCCGCCAATAAGGACCTTCCACCCCGACAGATCGTGCATGCCGCCTTCCGCCGCCTGCAGCAGCATCTGCAGCAGCGTCGGCACGCAATGCGAGAAGGTGACCCGCTCCGTCTCGTGCAGCTTGAGGAGAAGATCGGCCGCGTAGCGCCCCGGCAGGACGATCTTCAAGCCCAGCATGACGGCGATGTACGGCATGCCCCAAGCCAGGACGTGGAACATCGGTGTGATGGGCATGTACACGTCTTCGCGGTGCAGGCGCTGGCCATCGCGCGGTGCGCACAACGTCGTGGCAGTCGCCATGGTGTGCAGCACGATGTCGCGGTGGCTGTAGCTCACGCCCTTCGGGTCACCGGTCGTGCCGGTCGTGTAGAAGGTTGCGGCGCGCGTGCGTTCATCGAAGTCGGCAAATGCAAAATCGGGCGAGGCGTGGGCGAGCAGCGCCTCGTACTCGCCCGCCACAGGCAGCGTGGTGTGCGGCATGGGCGCGTTGTCGGCCAGCACCACAACGTGGCGCACGTTCGTCAGTCCGTCCCAGATCTCTTCGAGCAGCGGCACGAAGTCGGCGTGTACCAGCACGACCTCGGCCTGTGCATCGTTGAGCGTGTAGAGAATCTGCTGGGCAGAGAGCCGCACGTTCACGGTGAACAGCGTTGCGCCCATCATCGGCACGCCAAAGTAGCACTCGAGGTAGCGGTGGCTGTCCCAGTCCATGACGGCCACGGTCGAGCCATGTTGGACCGCCAGCGTGCTCAGTGCCGACGCGAGCCGGCCGATGTGTTCCCGAAACGTGCGATAGCTGTAGCGCAGCGCACCGCGATAGGTGATTTCCTGTTCGCCGTAGAGACATTGCGCATTGGTCAGCAAGTGCTTGACGAGCAGCGGATACGTGTACGCCGAAGGTGTTGGGGTGATGAGGTTCGCATGCATGTTGAGTGGTCTCGTTCGGTGTGCAGGTTCGTATCGCGCGTGGCGAATCAACTGGCGTCTTCGAGCTGGATGACGACGTGGCCGTCGGTCTCCTGAACGGGGTAGGTTTTCAGGCACAAGCCGCTGGACCCGGGCGTGCAGCCGGTGGCGAGATCGAAGCGCAGGCCATGCGCAGGACACTGCAATACGTTGCCGGCAAGACGGCCCGAGGCCAGCGATGCGCCGTTGTGCGGGCAACTGTTGTCGATGGCATGAAGCCGGCCTTCAACGTTGAACAGGACGACGCTGCGGCCGTTGACGAAGACGAGCTTGCGTTCTCCGGCGCCCAGCTCGCCGGACGAAGCCACGGTGACATTGCACGCCATGGTGTTCACTGCGCTTCCTCTTGCGATTGCAGTGGCGATAGCGACAGCGACAGCGACAGCGCGTTCTGCATGGCGCGCACCAGCGTGCTTGCCGGATGCGCACCCGAGATCGCCACGTTCGAGTTGAAGATGAAATACGGCACTCCTGACACGGTCACGCCGCGGCCCACTGGTTTGCAAACGCTGGGCGCGCACACTGCGGGCGCCATGGCCGTGGCAAGGTTGTGCTCGAACTCCAGGCGCTGCAGCACGTCTTCGTTGCCGATGTCGGCACCTTCCAAAAAATAGGCGCTGAAGATGTGTTCGATGAGCTGAGCTGGCTGTCCGCCCGCGTCGACCCGGCGATATTTCCGAACCACACCGTGCGCGCGCTCGGTATTGGGCAGGACATTGATGCGTGTGAAATCGAAGTCGATGCCGGCCGCTTGCCCGGCGCGCTGCACCTGAGCACGCCGCATCGATACGGCAGTGGGGCTGCCGAGACGGCTGAGGTAAAACGCCTGGTACGGCAGGCCTTCGGCCGGGGTGTCCGGCAGCAGCGGATACGGGCGCCACCGCACCTTGGTCTTCACCTCCGGATGCAGCATCGCGAACGTGCGCAGCGCGCTGGCCAGATGGCGCGTACCGATCCAGCACCACGGACAGATGAAGTCGAAGAAGACATCGACGGTGAGCTTGGTGCGTGGGTGGATTGCGCCGCGCGGACTTGCCTGCATGGACCGGTCAATCGAGTTCATGGATCAGGGCTTCCGCCATGGGCCACGGGCCGAAGCCGGCGGCGGGATTCAGATGACCGACGTCCCCCAGATCGACCAGACGGCTGCCCCAGTCGGCCGCCATGCCGGCCACGCGCTCGAACGATGCCAGCGGATCGTTCCGACTGGCGGCGACGACGCTTGGAAACGGCAGCGGACGCCGGGGGCAGGGCAGCCAGCCATTTTTCTGCAGCACGTCCTGCGTGGGATAGCCCGACGGCAACTGCGTGTCGAGATCGGCCGGGGTGGCCAGCAGGGCGCCGTGGATCTTGCGCGCGTGCCGCTTGGCCCAATGCACGGTGATCATCACGCCTGCGCTATGCGCCACCAGGATCACCGGCCCTTCGATGGCGCTGACGGCCTTGTCCAAGGCCACTACCCGTGCCGCGCAGCTCAACTTGTCGGCTTCCAGCGGCGGGACTGACGCAGCCTTGTGGCCTGCAGCCCGGAGTTTGGCTTCGAGCAACGTCTGCCAGTGTTCGGCCACGTGGTCGCGCAGGCCGGGCACCATGAGGATGGTGGGAGAAGGGTTGGACAACGTCATGATGAAACGCCATGAAGAAAAAACGAGGAGGTCACCCTCCTCGAATGCCGACCGGGGAGACGGCGGAGTCCGCCTCCCGTGGTGTGGGCCGCTCAGAATTTGTGGCGAATACCGACGGCCGCGCCGAGCATGCTGGTCTTGCCGGTAGCCAGGCCGTAGCCGGTGGCGTTGAGGTCCACCGTGGCCTGGTCGAGCGCCAGGCCCGCGTTGCGCGCATAGGCCGTGGTCAGGTACAGATCGGTGCGCTTGGAAATGGTGTAGTCGGCAATGAACGCGACCTGCCACGGGTTGGCCTGCGTGGACGGCGCGCTGTTGATGGTCTTGATCTTCTGGTACGAGTATTCGAGCGAGAGCATCACGGCGTTTGTCGCCTGATAGTTCACGCCGGCCCAGAAGTAGTCGTCGCGCAGCGCCACACTGCCGTTGGCGTTCTTGTTCTGGCCCCAGCGGTAGCCGCCCATGACCTTGAGCACATCGCCAACGAGGTAGCTGCCCGCCAGCGCCGCCTTGCGCACGGTGCCGGAGCTGAACGCGCCACCGCCCAGCGGGGTGCTGGGGTTGTACTGGTCATACACGAGCGTGGCACCCAGCGGGCCAGCCGAGTACGCCACCCCCGCGCCGTAGCCGCTGTCGCGCCGGGCTTGGCCGGGCACCTCGCCGTTGCCGCCGCCGGTTGGGTTGGCGCTCGGGGCGCCGGTGCCGAATGACCAATGCGCCTGCGCAGTCACCGGGCCGAAGTTGCCCGTGTACATGGCGGTGTTGTCGGACCGGAAATTCACGCCGGTCTGCACTGCCGCTGGTTCGTACTGCGTGGAATACGCCATCGGCTCAAAGTTGGCCAGCAACTGGAAGAGCGTCGTGTACTGGCGGCCGAAAGTAAATTGCCCGATCGTGCTGCTCTTGAGTCCAACGTAGGCCTGGCGCCCGAACAGCCGGCCCCCTTGTTGCGATTGGCCCGTGTCGCTTGCAAATCCGCTTTCGAGCACGAACAGCGCACTTAGGCCGCCGCCAAGATCCTCCACCCCGCGCAGGCCCCAGCGCGAGCCCGACAGGCCGCCGCTTTGCATCGACACGCGGTGCCCCGAGCTGCCCGGCGTGGCACCCGCCAGGTTGGTCGCATATTCGATGTTGGTATCCACCACGCCATACAGCGTGACGCCGGATTGCGCGCAGGCCGCGCCGGCGCAGGCCAGCAGTGCAGCGGGGGCGATGTGCTTCGTCTTCATGTTGCAGGGTCTCCTCTTGGTGTTATCGCCGACGGGTCCGATGTGTCCCGACGATCGTTAGAACGGCTTGCCGCCGATGATGCCGGCGCGTTCCATCTTCCGATGGCACGGCACGTAATCCATGACCGCGTAGTGCTGCGTGGCGGTGTTGTCCCAGATGGCCACGCTGTTCGGCTTCCAGCGCCAGCGCACCTGGTATTCGGGAATGTAGGCCTGGCTGATCAGGTAGCGCAGCAGCTCAGATGCACCTACCGTGGCGTCCTGGCCGTAGCGCACGCGCGCAGGGGTGTGGTAGTTCGTGAAGTGCGTCGTGAAGCCGTTGACGTACAGCACCTTCTCGTCGGTTTCGGGGTGCGTGCGCACCACGGGGTGTTCCGGATCGGGGTACTGCGCCTTGAGTGCAAGACGCTTTTCGATGGGCATGACGGCACCAAAGCTGGCCTCGATGCTGTGGCGTGCGCGCAGGCCGGCAATGTCGCGCTTGACGTCTTCCGGCAGCTTCTCGTACGCCAGCACCATGTTGGCCCACATCGTGTCGCCGCCAACGGGCGGGCATTCCACGCAGCGCAGCACGGCGCCAAACTGCGGCGCTTCGCGCCACGTGGTGTCGGCGTGCCAACAGTTCTCGTAGCGGTCGTTCGGGTGGTCGGGCGTCTTGTAGATGCGCACGAGGCCGGGGTGCTCCGGGTCGCTACCGGCCACGGGGTGGTCTTCCAGTTCGCCAAAGCGGCGGGCAAACGCCACATGCTGCGCACGGCTCAAGTCCTGATCGCGCAGGAAGATCACGCGGTGCTTGAGCAGCGCGGTGCGGATTTCGCTGAACAGGCCTTCGTCTTCGATCGCGTCACTCAGTTGTACGCCGGTCAGCTCGGCACCCAGGGCGTTGGTCAGTTGTTCGATGCGCATGACAGCCCCTCAGATGACGAAGACGGATGAACCCGTCGTCTTGCGCGATTCGAGATCGCGGTGTGCCTGCACGGCGTCTTCCAATGCATAGCGCTGGTGGATTTCGATCTTGATGCGACCGGCGGCCACGTGATCGAACAACTCGCCGGCAAGCTCGGCCTTCTCGGCCGGATCGGCGATGTAATCGGCCAGGGCCGGGCGCGTCAGGTAAAGCGATCCCTTCATCGCCAGCAGTTGTGGGTTGAACGGCGGGATCGGGCCCGATGCCGTACCCACGCACACCATCAGGCCGCGTCGCTTGAGCGAATCGAGCGAGGCATCGAAGGTGGCCTTGCCCACGCTGTCGAACACCACGTTCACGCCCACGCCGTCGGTCAGTTCGCGCACGCGTTTTGCAACGTCGTCGTGCGCGTAGTTGATGACGTGGTCGCAGCCGTGCGCGCGGGCGATGTCGGCCTTGGCTTCGCTCGATACCGTGCCGATCACGGTCAGCCCAAGCAGCTTCGCCCACTGCGAGACGATCAGTCCCACACCGCCGGCGGCTGCATGCAGAAGGATCGTGTTGCCCTTCGCAAACGGGTAGATGCGGCGCAGCAGGTAGGCCGACGTCAGGCCGCGCATGGTCATGGCGGCGGCGGTTTCGCAGGCAATGGCTGCGGGCAGCTTGATGAGCGGCGCGGCTGGAATGAGGCGTTCGGTGCTGTACGCGCCAAGCGTGTTGATGAAGCCGGTATAGGTCACGCGATCACCCACGGCGACGTTGCTTACGCCATCGCCTACCGCTTCAACGATGCCTGCTGCTTCCACGCCCATGCCGGCGGGGCGGGGTACCGGGTAGAGGCCCGAACGGAAGTAGGTGTCGGCAAAGTTCAGGCCGACGGCTTCGTGGCGTAGACGGACCTGGCCCGGGCCGGGTTGGCCCACTTCGACGGTCTCGCAGCGCAAGACCTCGGGGCCGCCGGTTTCATGAAAGCGGACTGCGGTTGCCATGGATATCTCCTGGATTCGTCTTCAGATGTTTGGGGTGCGCGCCGCCCGCGCGGCTCGCTTGGCGAGACGCGGTCAAGGCGGGAGAGGGGTGAGATGCCTTGTGGCGGCGCGCGGTTAGCGGAGTCGGGCCGTCATGCGGAAGCCACAGCGGCTGGTGCGGCGGTGGGCGCCGCGTCGATCGATACGTTGGCCACGCGCTTGAGTTCAGCTTCGTAGCTGCGTGCGGCCAGCAAGAAGCAGCCTGCTGCAACCACGCCGAAGATCGGCATCACAGCCAGGGCGGTCTGCAGGCCCCACGCGTCGGACATGGCGCCGCCCACAAACGGCCCGATGGCCAAGCCGAACAGGTTCTGGAACAGCGAGAGCACCGCAGCTCCGGTAGAGCGGACGCCGGGGTGCACCACGTCGAACACCACGCTGGAAGCCGGGGCCACCGTGCACGTCATCAAGAAGCCGCCGAAGGCGATCAGGAGGAACTGCTGGTTGGCCGGCATGGCGGTACCAAAGGCCGTCATGAACACGAGCAGCGTGACCACCGCCAGCACAGCCACCGCAATCAGCCGGTTGCGCTGGCGGCGCGCTGCAACTACATCGGCCACCACACCCCACACGAAGGCGCCCAGGGCACCGCACAGCACCACCAGTGCGGCTTGCATGGCAGCACGGTCCGGCGGTGTCCCGTGATAGCGATTCAGGTAGCTAGGCAGCCACGCCCAGATGGTCGACACGACGATCAACTGGAAGGCTGCGCCCAGGCACGTCCACCACAGCGTGCGCGAGCTGGTGAGCGCGCCCGCAACGCGTTGCAGGAGCGTGCCTGCGGGCTGACGCACTTGCGTGCCGCCAGCTGCCATCGCCACCGTTTTGTAGTCCGGCACGAACACATAGAGCAGCGCCAGCACCAGACCCGGTATGCCCACCACGCCAAATGCTGCCTGCCAGCCCCAGCGCGCTGCAATCACGCCACCGAGCAACACGCCCAATACCGAACCGACGGATGCCGCTGCAAAGAAGGCGCCCATCAACGTGGCGCGCAGGCGCTTGGGGAACAGACTGGCAATGAGTGCCGCGCCCACCGAGCCGTAGCCGGTCTCGCCCACGCCCACGATGGCGCGCGCGGTGAAGAGCTGTCCGTAATTGCGCGTGAACATGCAGGAGATCGTTGCCAGGCTCCATACGGTGGCCATCACGACGATGCTCTTGACGCGGCTGTAGCGGTCGGCCAACAACGCCACGGGCAGGCCACCCACCGCCACCACGATCGAGATGACCGAGACGAGCGCGCCAAGTTGCTTGTCGGACAGCGCCCAGGCTGTCTTCAGATGCGGGAAAAGCGACACGATGACTTGCCGGTCGATGTAATCGAACAGCATCAGTGCAAAGGTCATTGCAAACGCAAACCACGCCTGGGGTTGGCTGACGAGATAGCCGTCGTGGTGGTCTGCGCGCGGGTCGGCGGCATGCAGATTCATGGTTGTCTCCGAGTGGCGGCGCTTGCGTTGAGCGCCGCCTGTGTTGGCCCGGTGATACGGCGGCTTCTAGTTTAGGCCGCGCGCAGCGGCAGGTTTTTCACGTTCGGGGCACGGTTGGGGGACATGCCGTTCTTCGCCAGCGTTTCTTCAACGCTGTCATATTGCACGCCGATGCGGTAGATGGCGCGCGCCTCCTTGCCGCTGGCAATCTCACGGCCCAGTTCATGCGCCACGCGCACGCACTGCTCGATCTGCTGCACGGATGTCATGCGGTTGCCGTGCTGGTCGATGATCGTGTCTTCAATGCCGCAGCGCGGGTGCAGGCCCATTGCCATGGCCATCATGTTGAAGGGCAGCACGTTCTTGAGCAGCGACTCGGCCGTCAGCGTGCAACCATCCGGCGCGCGGTGGATGAAGTTGAAGAAGTTGAACGGGTTGGGGCCGTCGAAGCCGCCGCCAATGCCGATCCACGTCAGGTTGAGCGGGCCCTTGTAGACGCCCTTGCGGACGACACGCTCCAGCGTTTCCAGCGCGTGGATGCCGGTCAACTGGAAGTGCGGTTGCACGCCGGAGGCCTGCAGACGGCGCAGGTGCTCCTCCAGCCAGGCGGGGCCGGCGGGCACGGTCATTTCTGCATAGGCTGCAGCCAGCGCCGGATTGGCCAGCGACGTGCCTTCCAGATACGCCGGATACAGCAGCTCCATGATGTTCATCTGCGTGGTGTTGACCGCCACGGTCACCTGATCGGGTGCTGGGGTCAGGTCGGCCAGCATGTGGCGCGTGTCGTCCGACAGCCACTTGGCGGCTTGCCCTTCGTCTTCGGGGGCAAAAGAAATCGAGCCGCCCACCTGGATGATCATGTCGGGCACCGCCGCACGCACGCCGGCAATCAGCTCGTTGAATTTCGAGAGCCGCTTGGAGCCCTTGCCGTCGAGTTCACGCACGTGCAGGTGCAGCACGGTAGCGCCGGCGTTGTAGCAATCCACGGCTTTCTGCACCTGTTCTTCCATCGTGACCGGAATGTCTTCTGGAAAATCTTCCGGCATCCATTCCGGGCCGTACGGCGCAACGGTAATGACGACTTTGTCCTGGTTTTCCGGGTGCAGCGAATCATCGAGGAATTGCATGTTGGGGGCTCCTGTAGGGGATGTCTCGGCTGGACTTCACTATAGGGAAGCGGTAGCTTTGAATTTCTCAATTGGCGCCAAGTTTTTCTCTTTACGCGCCATTCCGTGTAAACACCAAGACGGCTCGAAGCCCACTGAAACCTATGGAAACGATGGTGCGTGCCCGGTCGCTCAACGGCTACTTCCAGGTCGTGCGGCGGCTTGGTTTCAACCCGCAGGAGGCACTGCGGCAGGTGGGGCTGGACCCGGCCAGACTGACCGATCCCGAGCAGCTCGTGTCAGTCGTGGCGACGTGCCAGTTGATGGAGATCACCGCCGCCAGCGCCCCGTGCCCGACGCTCGGGCTGCAGATGGCCGAGGCGCGCCAGGAACTGGATTTCGGTGTGCTCGGGTTGTTGCTCGCCCACAAGCGCACGCTGCGCGAGGCGCTGCAGGCCATCATCCAGTACCGCCACCTGCTGAACGAGGCGCTGGCGATCTACCTGGAATCTGATGGCGATATGGTGGTCATTCGCGAAGAGGTGATCACCGAGACGCCCGTGCCGCTGCGGCAGGCCAACGAGCTGGCCGTTGGCGTGCTCGCCAGGACGTGCAGCGCGCTGCTGGGCGTGCACTGGAAGCCGCGCAGCATCCATTTCACACATGGCGCTCCCACTGACGTCAGCCTGCACAGACGCGTGTTCGGTTGCCCCATCGTGTTCGGCAGCGACTTCAACGGCATCGTCTGCGCCGCTGCCGATCTGGAGACGCCCAACCCTGCCGCTGACCCGGCCCTCGTGCGCTACGCGGAAAGCCTTGCCGAGCCGCTCAATGTATCGGCGCAAGAGGCGGTGGTGCAGGACGTGCGTCGCGCGATCTACCTGTTGCTGCCGCTGGAGCGCGCCTCGGTCGAACAGGTGGCTGATCATCTCCACCTGAGCGTGCGGACCCTGCAACGCCAGTTGGAAGCAGCCGGCATGACGTTCTCTGACCTGGTGGAGGAGGTCCGGCACAACCTCGCCGTTCGCTACATGGCGAACCCGAGCTATCGGATCGGACGGGTGGCCGCGTTGCTCGGCTATACGCGGCAGGCGTCGTTCACGCGCTGGTTCACCGCCCACTTCGGTATGACGCCGCGTGCGTGGCGCGACGTGCAGCGCGGTGATCGCGGTGCCGACGCGGCTCAGGCAGGTTCGAGCCCGGCCGACGTATCGTCCGCACGCGGCTGACGCACCAGCCGCACCGCGGGCGATTGCAGGATGCACAGCAACTGCAGCGCAAAGCCCGCCACCGCCATCAGCAGGCACGCCCCCGCACCAGCGTGTGCGGCGAGCCACGCGGCCATTGCCGCGCCGATTGGCCGAGCGCCATATGACATCACATTCACTGCAGATACGCGCGCCAGCAGCGTGGGCGGCGTCACCGTCTGCCGCAGCGTGGTGGTGCTGACCACCCACAGAATCGGCCCACAACCCAGCAGAAAGAAGCCCGCTTGTGCCAGTGCCGGCCACGGCTGCCAGAGCGTGGCCGCAAGCAGCACACCGCCCGTCAGTCCACACACGGGGCCAGTCGCCACCACATGGCCGAAGCGCCAGCGCGCCAGAATGCGGGCGGCCAGCAGCGCGCCGATCACCATGCCCGCGCCGTACATGCCGAGCGTCAGCCCAATCGCTTGTGCAGAGAGGTTCAACCGATGCGCCGCATATGGAACGAAGATGGCAATCACCATGAAGAACGCCATGGTGAAGACGAACTGCGTGATGAACACCGGCCGCAGCAGCGGATGGTGAAACACGAAGCGCGCGCCCTCGGCTATGTCCCGCAGCGGGTGCGCCGCGTGCCGCGCCACTGACTCCGGGGCGGCCACGCCGGCCAGCAGTGCCGCAGCCATGGCGGACAACGCCGCCGCCAGCGCGAACGCCGCCATCGAGCCTGTCCAGCCGACCAACGCACCGCCGATGGCCGGCCCGCAAGCAAATGCAATCGTGCGCGCTAGCTCGATTCGGCCGTTGGCGCGCGCAAGCATCGCTGCCGGTACGAGCGAGGGCACCAGCGCAGGCGCCGCCACGCTGAACACCACCGTGCCGCACACAGCAACAAAGCCCAGCACACCCAGCGCAGCCAGGTTCAAGCGTCCGGCCATCAGCAGACCCGCCACAGCAAACAAGGCCAGCGCGCGTACCGCCTCCGCGCCGGCCATCAATGCACGCTTGGGCCAACGATCCGCCAGCATGCCGACGGGAATGGCAAACAGCACAAACGGCAGCGTGAGGGTGACTTGCAGCCAGCTCGCTGTGCTGGCGTCGGCATGCAGGGTGAGCACCGCAACCATTGGCATGGCGGCCAGCGCAATCTGCTCGGCTGACTGCGCAGCCAGGTTGGAACCCGCCAGCCGATTGAAGCCCGGCGGTAGACGGTCGACAGCAAGATCATGGGAATCGGACATCGCACACTCCTGAAAATGTTCGCTTCAGGGTAGGGACGGCGATGCCTGGATGCGCTCCGCTTCTTGCGGGCGAACTCGGAATTCGGAATTCGGAGCGTGATTACAAGATGGGGGCGAACAGCTTGGCGACGTGCATGATCACGCGGCGCAGCGGGTGTGCGTGTTCGTATTCGTCACGGCCAACGCGGGCGGCTTCGGCAAAATCGACTTCGAGCATTTGTGCGACGTCGTTGGCGAAGCGTGGGTCCGCGGTCATGATCATCAGCTCGAAGTTGAGGCGGAACGAACGGTTGTCGAGGTTGGCGCTGCCCACGGCTGCGGCCTCGTCGTCGATCAGCACGACCTTCTGGTGCAGGAAGCCCGGCAGGTAGCGATAGATCTTCACGCCCGCGCGGATCGCCTGATACGCATACAGCGTAGACGCCAGGAACACCATGCGATGGTCTGGTCGCGAAGGGATCAGGATGCGCACGTCTACCCCGCGCAGCACGGCCAGGCGCAGCGCGGCAAACACGGCTTCGTCGGGAATGAAGTATGGCGACGTGATCCACAGCCGCTTGCGCGCCGATTGAATGGCTTCCATGAAAAACAGCGAGCAGGTTTCCTGCTTGTCTGCCGGGCCGCTGGCGACCACTTGGCAAACCATGTCTTCTTCGGGCCGCAGTTCAGGAACGATCAGTTGCGGCACTTCGTGCGCGGCCCAGTACCAGTCTTCGGCAAAGGTCAGTTGCAAGTCCATCACCGCGGCACCGACGATCTCGATATGCGTGTCGCGCCACGGGGCAAGCGGCGGTTTTTCGCCCATGTATTCGTTGCCGACGTTGTGACCGCCAACGTAAGCACGGTCTCCGTCCACCACGACGAGCTTGCGATGGTTGCGGAAGTTGAGCTGGAAGCGGTTGACGAACCCGGCATGCGTGGAGAACGGCTTGGCCAGCACGCCGCCTTCAATCAGACGCTGCACATAGCGGCGCGGCAGCGCGTGGCAGCCGATGCTGTCGAAGAGAAAGTACACACGCACCCCGGCCCGCGCGCGGTCGAGCAGCAGTTCGGCCAGTCGGCGGCCGAGCGTGTCGTCGTGCACGATGAAGAACTGCACGATCAGCACGCGCCGCGCCTGGGCAATCGCCGCAAAGATGGCATCGAAGGTTTCCGCGCCGTTGACGAGCAGCCGCACGCGATTCCGGGCCAGACACGGTGTGCCGGTCAGGCGCGGCAAGGCCTGCATGCAGGTGTGCTGCGGCGCGACCACGCTGGATTCATGGTCGCGCAGACGGCGCCAGTCGTCAGACAGGGTGATTTCGCGCAGACGCGCGTTGTGAAAGCGGCGCGCGTCCACGTAGCCGGCAAAGGTGCTTCGCCCGAAGATTAGATAGGGGATCAGCGTGAACTCCGGCAGCGTGACCAGCGAGATGGCCCACGCGATGGCACCCTGCGACGTGCGCACGGTCAACACGGCATGCATGGCCGCGAGGACGCCCACGCAATGCACAACAAAGAGGAAGGCGGCAAATGCCGTGGTGTTGGTCAGCATGGAAAGCAGCGGGGGAAAAAGCGCACCGTTGCGCCATTTTGACACGCCCCACGTGGCGTCGGACAAACACGGATACTGCCCCGGCTGACATCTCGCGTAGTCTGGCCGTGGCGTCTGTTCAGGCACGCCGCATGCTGGTGTGAAGTAGACGTCCTCTCGACCTGTGCCGTACCCAACACGACATCGAACATGCAAGGGCACCCGAGGAACCTCCCGATCGCGTATCTGCGCGCCTGGTTTGCCTGGCTGGTCATCGCACTGCTGACGGGCTGCGCAAGCCTGCCAGATCACGTCGATCGCCCCGTGACGACGGCGCTGCCCAATGCCGAATCGGCCTCTTCGCTGGGGCGCCTGGTGCAGACGAATGCGCCGTCGGCCGATGTGTCCGGCTTCCGGCTGATCCCGTCGGGCGAAGAAGCCTACGCCACGTTGCTCACGCTGGCCGACCGGGCCGAGCGTACGCTGGATTTGCAGTACTTCATCATTGCGAGCGACAACAGCGTGCGCGAACTGATGCGCCATGTGCGGGCCGCTGCCGACCGTGGCGTACGCGTGCGCATGCTGGTCGACGATCTGCACAGCGATGGGCGCGATCTGGCATTTCTGAAATTTTCGTCGCACAAGAACATCGACGTGCGGCTGTTCAACCCGTTTCCGGGCGGGCGGATGTCGAACGTCACACGGTACCTGAGCGGTGCCGCTGAGTTCCGCCGCGTCAATCGGCGCATGCACAACAAGGCCTTCATTGCCGACAACGCACTGGCCGTGACAGGTGGGCGCAATCTGGGCGCCGAGTATTTCACGCAGAACCAGACCACCAACTTCGTCGATCTTGACGTGCTGGCTGCCGGGCCGGCGGTGCGTCAGTTGTCGTCGGCGTTCGATGCGTACTGGAACAGCGAATTTGCCTATCCGGTGCAGGCGCTGGCGCCCGAGCCGAGCATGGCGCATCCGCCCGAGCCGAAAGAGGGCAACTATCCGCCGCCGGTGACGATGCCACACCGGCCGGAAGGGCCGCCGCAGCATATCGATGTGCCGACCCGGCCGATCAACATGGGCTCCGATTCCGCCAAGCCGGCATCCGACCAGACGATTTCGCAGCTCGAGCAGCGCCGTAACCAGACTGATCTGGCCAGCCCAGCGCCGGAGCAGCCTTTGCCGCTCAAGCCCGCACCGCGCGACTGGTTCCTGGCTGACCAGATCGCCCGTGGCCGCCTGCGCCTGGAGTGGGCGCAGGCACAGGTGATCGTCGACCGTCCGGCCAAGGTGTCGGGTGATGAGGTGGAACCTGGCGGCGAGCGCCTCGCCCAGACGCTTCTGCGTCTGATTGACGAGGCCAAGCGCGAGGTGGTGCTGATCTCGCCGTACTTCGTGCCGGGCAAGCGCGGGGTCGAGGTGGCTAGGCACTTGCAGGATCGGGGCGTGCGGCTGCGTGTGCTGACCAACTCGCTGGCAGCGACCGACGCACCCATCGTGCATGTGGGTTATGCGAAATATCGTGGCGCGCTGATCGACGATGGTGTTGAACTGTACGAGCTGCGCCCGACGCTGGGCGATCGCCCGAAGATGTTCGGCACGTTCCGTTCGTCGCAGGCAAGCCTGCACGTGAAATCGATCGTGGTGGACCGCAGCACGCTGTTTGTCGGCTCGATGAACATCGACCCGCGCTCCATCGGGCTGAATACCGAAACGGGGTTGATCATCCGCAGCCCGGTGCTGTCGGATGCGGTAGCCAAGCTGTTTGACGATTCGGTGCGCGACAGCGCCTACCGGGTGACCAAGGACGACGGCCACTTGCGCTGGACCACGCATGAGAATGGCAAGGAGGTCGTCGTCGATCAGGAGCCGGAAGTGGGCCTTGGCCGCCGGACGTGGATTCAGATGCTGGCGCCGTTTACCCCGGAAGAGCTGCTGTAGCGGCCCAAAAGAAAAACGCCGCGAACAGCGGCGTTTTTTCAACTCAGGCCAGGGACTCTCCGGGCCTTCGCTTCATTACATCTTCTGCTTGGTGTTGTCAGCGGCGTTTTCCAGCTTCTGACCACCCGTCTGAATGTCCTTGCCCATGCCTGCCATCGTGTTGCAGCCCGCCAGAACGACGCAGCCCAGGGCCAGCAGTGCAATCAGTTTCTTCATCTCGATCCCCTTGTGAGCCGTGCGGTGTCCCGCACGATGTTCGCGTGATTGCCACCACGACGGTGGCGCAACCCGCATTTTAGTGCCACCCCGCGCACGTGGGGTGCGCCGGTCGTATCTTTTTTACCTTCTTGCATATCACTTGCGGCGCATTCCGGACATTCGTGGTGATGCCCTCTATTTCCGCTGTCCCTTGCCGTTAGCACCATTGGGAGTGAACAGGGTGCCCGAAGAGGGGCGCGGGAAGACGATCTCGGCGCACACGGCCCAACCATGCAGGGGAAAACATATGTGGAAATGGATGGATACGAGCATTCGCACGCGGCTGACGTTTCTGGTCGCGGTATTTGCAGTGATGATTGCCGTGGTGGGCTTCGCGGGTATCACCACCGGCCGGGCGACCAATGACGATTTGCGGGCGGTGTATCTGGAAGATGCCAAGGGCCTGGATCTGCTGGCCAAAGACACCATCAACCTGCTGTGGGCGCGCATCCACCTGACCAATTTCGATGCGGTCTCCACGCCTGAAGAACTCAAGAAACTGCTGTCCGATGCGCACACCATGGTCAACTCGGCCAACGATGCCTGGGCCCAGTTCATGAAGCTGCCGATTCCCGATGCGGACCGCGCCCAGTTGCAAGCCGCCGACGCGGCACGCACCAAGTTCGTCAAGACGGCGCTGGAGCCGGCCATTGCCGCACTGGAACACAGCGACCTCACTACGTACCGCGAACTGAACACGAACCTGGTGCCGAAGCTGTTCGTCGATTACGACTCGGCGCTCGGGCCCCTGGTCGGGGCGCGCTTCAAGTACGGCCAGCAACGCTTTGACCATTCCCAGTCGCGCTATGCGATGAGCATCTGGATCTCGGGTGGCTTGCTGGCCGCCGCGCTGGTGTTGTCGGTGGTGGCGCGCGGCGTGCTTGGCCGCACGGTGGTGCGTCCGCTGGAGCGCGCCATTCAGGTGTTCGAGCGCATGGCATCGGGCGACCTCGCCACGCGTATGGAAGGCCAGACAGCCGCGGGCCGCCGCGATGAAACCGCACGCCTGATGCACGCGGTGTCGTCCATGCAAACGAGCCTGCAGCAGATCATCGGCCAGGTGCGCACTGGCTCCGATTCCATCGCCAGCGCTACCAAGCAGATTGCCGCCGGCAATGCCGACCTCTCGCAACGCACGGAGCAACAGGCCTCGTCGCTGGAGGAAACCGCGTCGAGCATGGAAGAGCTGACGAGCATCGTGAAGCAGAATGCCGATAACGCGCGTCAGGCGAGCACGCTGGCCGTCAGTGCGTCGGATATCGCGGTCAAGGGAGGGGAAGTCGTGGGCCGCGTGGTGGACACGATGGCCGGCATCAATGAAAGCAGCCGAAAGATTGCCGACATCATCGGCGTGATCGAAGGCATTGCGTTCCAGACCAACATCCTGGCGTTGAATGCTGCGGTGGAAGCCGCACGCGCCGGCGAGCAGGGCCGTGGCTTTGCCGTCGTTGCCGGAGAGGTGCGCAGCCTTGCACAGCGCAGCGCCACGGCCGCCAAAGAGATCAAGGAGCTGATTGGCGATTCGGTGGGCCGTGTGCAGAACGGTACGACCCTCGTGGCCGAAGCTGGCACGGTGATCGACGAGGTGGTGGTGGCCGTGCGCCGCGTGACGGACATCATGGGCGAGATCAGCGCGGCGTCGGAAGAACAGAGCAGCGGCATCGAACAGGTCAACCAGGCCGTCACGCAGATGGACCAGGTGACGCAGCAGAATGCAGCGCTGGTCGAACAGGCTGCGGCTGCGGCGGAATCGCTGGAAGAACAGGCCGAGGCGCTGCGCAGCGCAGTGGCGGTCTTTCGCGTCGAGCACGCATAAGCAGCACGCGCGCCAGCGCCGATGCCCTTCCGCCGTGCAGGCGGAAGGGCGTTTTCTTTTACGGCATCAGATCGCGTGCGCGCTCGGCAATCACGTCTTGTGTGTCGTCGATCCAGCGGGCAGGGAAGGGTTGCGAGAGCAGGTAGCCCTGGATTACGTCGCACCGGCAGGCACGCAACGCATGGAGCTGCGCGGCGGTTTCCACGCGCGTGGCGGTGACGGGCACCCCCGCGCCATGTGCGGCAGCCACCAGGCGTTGCAGCACCGCGTGATCGCTCGCCTTGGTCACTGCGTTGACGATGGCCTGATCGAGCTTGACCTGATCGGGGCGGAACGTTGCCAGGCAATCGAGGCTGTGCGCGGTGGCGCCAAAGTCTTCCACAGCCACGCGTGCGCCACAGGCATGCAGGGCTTCCACGGCTTTCTGCGCCGAGCCGTTGGCACGGTGCAGCGTGTGTTCCGATATCTCGAAGACGAGGCGTGCGGTCGGCACCGCGTGGCGTGCGGCAATGTCGCGCACGGCGTCGCTCAATTGCGGATCGAGTAGCTGCGCAACCGACAAGTTGACAGCTGCATGCACGCCCGGCTGATGCCGGCTGTTGCGTCCCGCGCGCTGGGATTCTTCGCGTAGCAGCCCGGCCAGCATCTGCGCGGCATTGTCGAGCACCCAGCGGCCCACCTCACGAATGTCGCCTGTCTGTTCCAGGATTGGCAGAAAATCGGCCGGTGCAACGACTCCCAGCTCCGGTGAAATCCAGCGCAGCAAAAATTCGTAACCGACGATCCGTCCGTCGGTCAGGCTCAGTTGCGGCTGCAGGTTCAGGCTGAACTGGCGGCGCGCAAGCGCATGACGCAACTGGGCGGCCAGGCGCGGATGCTCGGCGGCGGCGTCGTATCCATCGATGGCGGCGGTGTTGCCGCCCGAGATCGGAGGCATGGCCGCCGGGGCATACAGCGCGGGGCTTTGTTCGGCACCGTGCGGGACCCCGTAGAGCGCCCGGTCGGCCTGTTCAATCAGCCGCGCTGCATCCGAAGGCATGGTCTCAAAAAGCGTCATGCCGATGCTGCATGAGCAGACCAGCTCGTAACCATGCGTGATGAAAGGTCGCGTAAGCGCCGCGGAAATCCGCCGCGCGAGATCGTGCACATCCTGTGCCGAGACAAAGTCTGCGCAGGCAACGGCAAAGGTCTCGGGGCCGACGCGCCCGACGATGGGTGCGATGCCATCCGCAGGTGGCACGCTCAGCGCTTCAAGCCGCGATGCACATTCGACGATGACCTCTCGCGCGGCCAGCGGCCCGAGCGTGTTGGTGGCCTCGGCAAAATGGTCGAAGCCGATCAGCAGCAGTGCGCCGATTGCATCCTGGCGTGCGGGTTGCGGCATGGCAGCCAGCAGCTGGACGAATCGTTCGCGGTCCGGCAATCCGGAGATTGGGTCCAGACTCGATGGCGCGGCAGACCTTGCGCGGCTCATAAATGGGGATCGTCCTGCAAATGCCTTTAAAACGGAAATGCCTGCACTTGATGTGCTGTCAATTGTATAGCTTTGTCACAAGCATGCCTGCGGCATCATAAGCTGAAAACCGGCCATGGTGGCCGATTTGCGGCGTTTTTTGCGTGATTTCGGCAGATGTTTTTAACCTTTAGCGGCAGTTAATTCTGAGCAAAGCGGGGCGAATATCAGTTCTGCCTGCACGCTACACCATGCGCTGGCCGCCCCAAAGTAACTGTTCATAGATAAAGCATTGCAGCAGCATTTTTTGGGCCGCGACCAGCTCTACGAATTCCACGCCGTATTGATAGACGTTGGGCAGGTCGGCCGGTTTCTCACTGCGAACGAGGGCGGCTGCCACCAGTTCGGAGTGATAGTCGCGCGTTTTCACCCGGAAGCGCAGACGCGCCGGCGCGCCGCTCACCTCCAGCCGATGCACGGAGCGGAACGACGCGCCTGTCGTGCTGATGTCGGAGATATGGATCATGCGCGGCGGGTCGCCGCTCACCAGCATCTTGCCGACCACGTTGGCGCGCACGCGCAGCGATTTGCGCAACATGCGGTTCTTGATCCGCCGCGGCGGCGACAACACGACGTATTCGAACGGAATGCGGCACACCGCCATCACCGTGCATTCAAAGCTGGCAATGCCCTCGCCCGAGAAGGCGTGGACTTCCACCAGTTCGTCCTTGACCGGCATGACCGAGCGGCCGCTGTCGGTGGGCATGGTGATGAGCAGATGGCGCTGCGGGCTGTAGCCCATCACGCGCGCGGCGCCCTTGGTCTGGCCGGCGCCTGCGGTCAGTCGCACGGTCAGCATGCCACCGGGGCGCAGGCCCAGCAGCTCCATGGCGATCGTGCGTTCACCGTCAGGATCGTCGCCCATGTCGGGGAACATCGTGTTCGGGAACTGCGTATTTGCAAACGCTGGCGCAGGCGCGGGCGTGCCGTCCGCCATACGATGCGGGCGGTGCAGCGTGCACAGCAGGTCGATCTCCTCCGGGGAGTGGATGACGTCGCCCTTCGGGACGAGCAACTGCCCGTCGGCGTCAAGCATCGGCCACGGCAGGGGGATCGCAAGCGGAATGTCGAGAGGTTGAAGTTCGAGCATGGCAATGGGGAGCCAACAACTGCGCAGGGCCCCACGTTTCTATACGGCCAAATGTTGCACAACTTTAAGCGCACTTATTGTGCGGGGTCGGTGGCACGCGAGTTGCGGCCCGAGAACCATGGTCGAGCACAATGTCGGTTCCAAAGTAGATGGGGTGAGTGTGCGCATGGCGTCTCGGCGGCATTTCTGGGCGGCGGTGGAGCAGTTTGCTCGCTATGTCGTCATCGGCGGCGGCGCAACGCTGGCGCACTATGTGGTGCTGTTCGGGCTCGTGCAGGTGGGAGTCTCGCCGTGGCGAGCGTCGGTGGTAGGCAGTGTGATCGGTGCCACGCTCAACTACTTCATCAGCCGGCAGGCCGTCTTCAACAGCACACGCGGGCACGTCGGCGCGATGGTGCGGTTTGGCCTGGTGGCCTTTCTCGCGCTGGGATGCAACGCGACCATCATGGCCATCGGCCTGGGAATTGGCCTGTACTACCTGATCGCGCAGATGTTCGCCTCGGCCATCACGGCAATCTTCAACTTCGTGGTGCACCGGTACTGGACGTTTCGCGACGCCGACGCAGTCGGCGCGCCAACTGAGCCGCAGCCGACCATCGTGCCGGAGCGGCCCACGCACCATGGGCCGTAAGCGGCCCTGCCCGCCTTAATGCCGACTTGCCACGCTTTGCAGGCCGGCCGCGGTTTCCGTGACGAACGTCACTTCGCCGATGCCATCGGCAGGCGGGGTGGGGGCATCGTCACGCAAGCGCTCCACCACCAGATGGACATCGATCACATCGGCCACGCCAGATGCCTCCAGCGAAACAAGTGCGGCCAACTGCGCAATCGCAAACGTATCCGCGAGCAGCGGGGTGTCGTCGTGGAGATCGCCGGCAACGCGTGCGGGTGGGGTCTTGCCGGCAGCGCGCGTGGGGTGCTGCGCTGTCTCACGTGCGCGATAGGCGAAGTAGGCATCGGCAAAGTGCACGCGGTGCGCATCGAATACGCGCACGGCAGCGGTAAGGGCATCGTCCACCCAGGTGGGGTCGACTGCCGTCGTACCTGGCTCGTTACCTTCGGGCAGGCCCGCGAGCTTGAGCGCATATCGATGCGTCTGCGTGCCGGGGGCGACAAAACTCAATTCCATACGACCTCCCACAACCGCGTGCGCTTGTGCCGCGGCTCGCCGTGTTTGAATTCGCTCCCCCCGAAGCGATATTGAAGAATAGTAACGGAGCCGGCCGTTTGCGCCTTTCGTCTTTCCGGATGAGGCCGAGGGGTCTTGTCTTAACTTTAAGACATTCACAATGTGGAGATTGCCGTTCGTTCATATGGCAAACGGTTGCGGGGCGGCAGCGTCTACGCGACCTAACCGAACGGCTAGCTGCTTCGCCGCGAGGGCCGGTGTACAGTCACCGGATGTCTGGCGACGCCGGACAAGTGTCGACAATCGAGGTCGACAAACGCAGACGGGAATGACGCGGGGCGCGTTTCCTTCGCGTCATCTCGCGCACGAGGGGACCCAAAGCGCGCACGCGGTCCATGTCCCCTCGCGGGAAGGGATTGCCCCGTTAACTCGCGGCTTCTATAGTCCGCCTCGATTCGTGCGCTTGCAACGCACCAAGGTCTGTCATTGCCCGCCGCCAACTGGGCCACGCAGACCACGAGACCGGTTACGGGGATCACGCCAACTGCCACCGCGCGCCTGACGCAACGATTGCGTCATGGAGCACCCGGCGGCGCGATGGCCATCACATCAACCACACCCCGGGACTGCCGCATTCGCGAAACAGCATCGCCATGCTTGAGGACCACCACTTGTACAAGGCTGCGATCGAACATTCGCCGATAGGAATCGGCCTGTGCGCGCCGGAGGGTCGCTTCCTCGACGTGAACCGAGCGCTGTGCGCGCTAACGGGACACGAAGCACAGGCGCTGCGCGCGCGCGATCTGTTCGACCTGTGCCACCCCGACCACACTGAACGCACACGACATGGTGTCGAGTCGCTGCTCGCCGGTCAGCGCGACACGCTGTCGATGGAAACGCGCCTGGTCCGCCAGGACGGCACCACCGTCTGGGTACAGACCGATGTGGCGGTGGCGCGCGACGACGGCAATGAGCATCTCGTCGTGCAGATGCAGGACGTGACCGCGCGGCGCCTGGCGCTGGAATCGCTGCGCGCGTCGGAGCAACGGTTGGCCTATGTGCTGGACGGTGCCGGGCTGGGTACGTTCGACTGGTCCACGCGTGCACGGCATGTGTCGTTCAACCGTCGGACGGCTGACATGCTCGGCTACGAGCCAACGGATCTGTCCAACGATCCGGATGCCTGGTTCGCGATGGTGCATCCGCAAGACGCCGCGTTGAGCGCGCGACGCATCTACCGCCATATGCGCGGCGATGCCGACAGCTTTGAAATCGAGCAACGCATGCGCGCACGCCATGGACAATGGATCTGGGTGGCCGCGCGCGGGCGTGTGACCGAGCGTGATGCCCGTGGCATGGCCACGCGCGTGAGCGGCACGCTGCTCGACGTGACACAGCGGCGCACTGCGCTGGATCGGGCCCACCACCTCGCGCTGCATGATCCGCTGACGGACTTGCCCAATGCACGTCTGCTTCGCGATCGTCTGTTCGTCGCCATTCAGACGGCACGTCGCGCGCGCGGCCAGGTTGCGGTCGTGTTCATCGATCTCGATCGCTTCAAGCCCGTCAACGATGAGTACGGCCACGGGGTTGGCGATCTCGTCCTGAAGGCTACGGCCATGCGGTTGCGCAGCGGGCTGCGGGCCTCGGACACGGTGGCGCGCTTGGGCGGGGATGAATTTGTTGCCGTCCTCACGCACTGCGCCACGCGCGACGATGTGACGCAAACCGTGGAACGCCTGATCGAAGAATTGCAAACGCCGTTTCGCGTGGAAGGCCATGTGCTGTCGATGGGCGTGAGCGCCGGCGTGGCGCTGTATCCGACCGACGGGCATGACGCGCAGACGCTCATCCGCAATGCCGACGCAGCGATGTATGAAGTCAAGCGTGCCGGCGGCAACGGCCTGGGCTTCCATGCCTCGCTCAATTACGAGCGGTTGATGGGCATGCGATCGCGCGATCGCGATCTTGACGGCGACGCCGACGCGCGTTGATTCACCGCCGCGCGCCAAAACAAAACGGCCCGCCGCAAGGCAGGCCGTTTTTTTTCTCAAGCGTCGCAAACGTTCAGGTTTTAGAACGTGTAACGCAGGTAAAGCTCGTTTAGGTCCGTGCCCGGATTCGGGCGCTTGATCGACGCGTTCGACAGGTGTTCGAAGCGGTAGCCCATTTGGAATTGTTGCTTGCTGCCAAAGGCCACGCCCACGCCGATCATGTCGGAGAACTGGAAGGCCGTGCTGAAATAGTGCTCGTTGGACGTGCTGACGTGCGACAGCAAGCGCGGGCCGACACCAGCCTCGATGAACGGTACCCACGAGCCGCCGCGCTTTTCAAGGCGGAACAGCGGCGTCACGCCGAATTCGGTGATGTTTTGGCGGTTGGTGCCCTTGGTCGAGCGCCACTGGCCCAGCGCGACTTCCCAATCCAGATTCACGAACCAGCCTTCCGGGTTGCCCCAGTGGAAGCCCGAGTCGAAGTCGAGGTCGACGCCGTATTTCTCGATGCCGTGCTTGTTGTCTTTGCCATAGATGACGCGCACGGACGGGTCAGCCTGAGCGGGCAGGGCGGCAAACAGCGTGGCGGCGCCCAGGGCGGCAGCCAGCAGCTTGGCGGAACGGGGAAGCGCGGATCGGATCATCAGAGAGAGAGCAGAGTCAGTTGAGCGGCGCGCGTGAATCGGGGCAACTGCGTCGGCAACCACGCGCGCGGCGGACATGGTGGCTGGCAAACAGACGGTCTGGATAGCACCGGGGCGGCTTGCAAGGCATCGGGCGACGCAATTTGCGCGCCCGCTGCTGCATCAGCCGGCCCGGATGGTCGGGCGGTCTGAAATAAATTCCGTCGATTATAGGGGGAACTATCCGACTGCGTGCGGGCTTACGCACAAGGGGACATTGCCGGTAGCGAAACATCGTCGGCCACCGGCAACAACAGAAGGGTTATTGCGCGGCAGGAGCGGATGCCCTCGGCAGCGCCGCCTGGCCAACCACCGGCACTTCGCCGTGCCACCCGCCGCCCAGCGCCTTGACCAGCAGCACCGCTGCCGAATACTGCTTGCCCTGCAGCGTGAGCAGCGTGCGCTCGGCATTGTAGGCCGTGGCCTGTGCGGTGATGACTTCCAGGAAGCTCACCGTGCCCGCGCGATAGCGGTTCAGATTGAGTTGCGCGGCTTCCTGCGCGGCCTTGACGGCATCGGCCTGCACGCCAAATTCCTGCGTCTGCCAGCGAAGCGCGGCGAGGTTGTCTTCGACATCCTGAAACGCGCCCAGCACCGTCTGGCGGTATGTCGCGACCGACGCATCGTAAGCAGCACCGGCCTTGTCGACGGCGGCTGCACGCGCGCCGCCATCGAACAGCGTGGCGGCCAGCGTTGGGCCGATCGACCAGACGCGGCTCGGCAGCGTTGCCAGGCGCGAAAGCGTGTTGGCCGCCAAACCGGTCGAGGCCCCCAGCGTGAGTGTCGGGAAGTACGCAGCCTTGGCCACGCCGATCTGCGCGTTGGCGGCGGCCATGCGGCGCTCGGCGGCGGCAATGTCGGGGCGGCGCTCCAGCACGGCCGATGGCACTTCCAGCGGAATGGCGGGTAGGGCCGGCAAGTCGGCTGCACTCGCAGCGGTGGCCGGGGCCAGCGAGAATTCAGACGGCGGTTTGCCGATCAGCACCGCAATGGCGTGCTCAAGCTGCGCACGGGTGACTTCGGTATCCAACAGCAGCGCCTGCGACTGCTTGAGCTGCGTCTGCGCGGTCAACACATCCGAACGCTGCGCCACGCCCACGGCGTACTGGTTTTGCGTGAGCTTCAGGAAGCGCTCGTAGTCGGCAACCGTGCGTTGCAAGACAGCCTTTTGGGTATCCGTGACACGCAATTGAAAATAGTTCTGCGCAAGCGTTGCCTGCGCGGACAGCAAAGCGGACGACAAATCACCGGCGCTCGCTTGTGCGCTGGCTTTGTTTGACTCCACCGATCGGCGGATGCGGCCCCACAGGTCCAGCTCCCAACTGGCGTTGAGTGACAGGCTTTGCGAGTTGAGCAGACTCGGGTTGCCTGTCGACAGGCTGCCGTCCGGGTTGACCGAGGTGCGCACTGAACGGCTGCGCGTGGCCGATGCATTGGCACCCAGCGTCGGGAAGAACGAAGCCTGCGCCGATTGCACCAGCGCCTGGGCTTGGCGGTATTGCGCCTCGGCCACCAGGATGTTCTGGTTGGCGGCGGCCACCTGTTCTTCGAGCGCGTTCAATTGCGGGTCGTTGAAGATTTCCCACCACTTGCCGCGGGCTATGGCGTCGCTCGGGTCGGCGACTTTCCAGTCGCCGGCTTCCTTGTATTGCTGCGGCACTTCGGCGATGGGGCGCTTGTAATCGGGCCCGACCGCGCACGCCGAGACGAGCGCGCACGCGGCTAGCACGAGCAACGAGGTACGAAGGGCTTGAGTGCCTCTTGTCATGTTCAGCTTCCTTGCGAATCCAATGCGGGCAGCGGTGTGTCCTTGGTGCGCCCGGCGCGACGCAGGCGCAGCCGGTCAAGCGCCAGGTAGACCACCGGCGTGGTGTAGAGCGTGAGGATCTGGCTGACCAGCAGCCCGCCAACGATAGAGATGCCCAGCGGCGTGCGCAGCTCCGCGCCGTCGCCATGGCCGAGCGCCAGGGGCAGGGCGCCCAGCAGCGCGGCCATCGTCGTCATCAAGATCGGTCGGAAGCGCAGCACGCAGGCGTGGAAGATCGCATCCGCAGGGCTCATGCCCTGGCTGCGCTCGGCCTCCAGCGCGAAGTCGATCATCATGATTGCGTTCTTCTTGACGATGCCGATGAGCAGAATCACGCCGATCAACGCGATGATCGAAAAGTCCGTATCTGTAATGATCAGCGCCAGCAGCGCCCCGACACCGGCCGAAGGCAGCGTCGACAGAATCGTGATGGGGTGCACGTAGCTCTCGTACAGCACGCCCAGCACGATGTAGATGGTGATGAGCGCAAACAGAATCAGCACGGGCTGGCTGGAGAGCGAATCCTGGAACGCCTTGGCGGTGCCCTGGAAACTGCCGTGCACGGAGGATGGCACGCCGATGCGGTTCATGGCGTCCTGAATGTCCTGCGTGGCACCCGACAGCGATGCCCCGGGGGCCAGGTTGAACGAGATCGTGCTCGCCGCGAATTGCCCCTGGTGGTTGACCGCCAGCGCCGTGTTGGTCGGCTCGTAGTGCGAGAAGGTCGACAGCGGCACCTGCGCACCTGTCGATGTGATGAGGTAAATGTCCCGCAGGCCGTCGGGGTTCTGCCAGTACTGCGGCGCGGCTTCCATCACCACGCGGTACTGGTTGAGCGGGTTGTAGATGGTCGACACCTGGCGCTGTCCGAACGCGTTGTTCAGCGCATTGTCGACATCGCTTGGGTTGATGCCGAGCGATTTCGCTTTGTCGCGGTCGATGACGAGGGAGGTCTGCAAGCCCTTGTCCTGCGTATCGGTGTTGACGTCTGTCAGCGATTTCACCTGCGTGAGTGCCTGCTTGATTTTTGGATCCCACGCGCGCAGCTCGTTCAGGTCATCGGCCTGCAACGTGTATTGGTACTGCGCATTGCTCGCCCGCCCCCCCACGCGGATGTCCTGTACCGATTGAAGGAACAGGCTCGCACCTGGCTCGCGCGCCAACTTGCCCCGCAGGCGATTGATCACCTGATCGGCAGAGAGTTTCCGCTCGGCCAATGGCTTGAGCTGGATGAACATGAAGCCGCTGTTGCGCTGGCTGCCGCCTGTGAAGCCGACCACGTTTTCAACCGCAGGGTCTTGCTGAATGATGTGGATGAAATCGGTCACCTTCGTGCGCATGGCCTGGAACGAGATGGCCTGGTCTGCCTGGATGTTGCCGATCACGCGGCCTGTGTCCTGCTGGGGGAAGAACCCCTTGGGCACGATGATGTACAGATAGACGTTCAGGCAAACCGTCGCAAACAGGATCAGCAGCGTGAGCCAGCTGTGCCGCAGCGCCCACGCCAGCGAGTTGCGATAGATGTCGAGCAGGAAGGTGAAGAAGCCTTCGGTCTTGCGGTGGAACCAGCCGTGTTCTTCCTCGGCAGCGGGCTTGAGCAAGCGCGCACACATCATCGGTGTGGTGGTGAGTGACACCACCAGCGACACCAGGATGGCGACCGACAGCGTCACCGCAAATTCACGGAACAGCCGTCCCACGATGCCGCCCATCATCAGCAGCGGGATAAACACGGCAATCAGCGACAGGCTCATCGACACCACGGTAAAGCCGACCTCGCGCGCGCCCTTGAGTGCCGCCTGCATGGGCCGCATGCCGTTCTCGATGTGGCGCGAGACGTTCTCGAGCACGACGATGGCGTCGTCCACCACAAAGCCTGTCGCCACGGTCAAGGCCATCAGCGAAAGGTTGTCGAGGCTGTAGCCGCACAAGTACATCACCCCGAATGTGCCGATGAGCGAGACCGGCACCGCCACGCTCGGAATGAGCGTCGCCCGCACGTTGCGCAGGAACAGGAACACCACCATGATCACCAGCGCGATCGACAGCACCAGCGTGCGCTCCACATCCCTGAGCGAGGCGCGGATGGTGGGCGTGCGGTCCATCATCACATCGAGGTTGATCTGCGCGGGAATGGTGTTGCGCAGGTACGGCAGGATGTCGTTGATGCGGTCGACCGTGTCGATGATGTTGGCGCCCGGTTGCCGGCTGATGATGAGCAGCACCGATGGCTTGCCGTTGGCTGAGCCGTAGTTGCGAATGTCCTGCACGCTGTCACTGACGTCCGCCACGTCGGCCAGCCGCACCGGCGAGCCCTTGCGCCAGGCGACGATGAGCGACTGGTATTCGGCAGCCTTCTTGGCCTGGTCGTTGGCGTAGATGGTCCAGACGCGCTCGCCGGATTCCATCATGCCCTTGGGCTTGTTCGCGTTGGTGCTGGCGATGACGGTGCGCACGGTCTCCATCGAGATACCGTACTTGTTCAGTGCCATCGGATTCAGCTCCACCCGCACCGCCGGCAGCGACGCACCGCCGATGGTGACCTGGCCTACGCCGTTCACTTGCGACAGCTTCTGCGCAAGGATGGTCGAGGCCGCGTCGTACAGCTCGCCGCGCGACTTGGTGTCGGACGTCAGCCCCACGATCATGATCGGCGCATCGGCCGGATTGACCTTCCGATACGTCGGGTTGCTCGGCAAGCCCGAAGGCAGCAGGCTGCGCGACGCATTGATGGCAGCCTGTACGTCGCGCGCAGCGCCGTCGATGTCGCGCGACAGGTCAAACTGGAGCGTGATCCGCGACGAACCGAGCGAGCTGGACGAAGTCATCTCGGTAATGCCCGCGATGCGGCCGAGTGATCGCTCCAGTGGCGTCGCCACAGTGGCTGCCATGGTCTCAGGGCTGGCGCCCGGCAGCGACGCGTTGACCGAGATGGTCGGAAAGTCCACCTGCGGCAGTGGCGACACCGGCAGCAGGCGGAACGCCGCGATACCTGCCAACGCCACACCGATAGTCAGCAGCGCCGTCGCAACCGGCCGCGCGATGAAGGTGGCGGACAGATTCATCGCGGCCCGCCAGATTGGTTGGCGCCCGGAGCGCCGTGGCGTCGGGCAGCACGGCGCGCTCGCCAGTCACGCAGGCGTTCGCCCAGGTTGTCGAAGGCCAGATAGATGACCGGCGTGGTGAACAGCGTCAGCACCTGGCTGACCAGCAGGCCGCCCACCATCGTGATCCCCAGCGGCTGGCGCAACTCGGAGCCCACGCCCGTGCCGAGCATCAGCGGCAGGGCACCCAGCAGGGCGGCCATGGTCGTCATCAGAATCGGACGGAAGCGTAGCAGACACGCCTGGTAGATGGCGTCGCGCGGGGCCATCCCCTGCTCGCGCTCGGCCTCCAGCGCGAAGTCGATCATCATGATCGCGTTCTTCTTGACGATACCGATCAGCAGGATGATCCCGATGATCGCAATGATGCCCATGTCCTTGCCTGACACCAGCAGCGACAGCAGGGCACCCACGCCGGCCGACGGAAGCGTCGAGAGGATTGTCACCGGATGGATCGTGCTTTCGTACAACACGCCCAGCACGATGTACATCGTGATGACGGCCGCCAGGATCAGCCACAACTGATTCGACAGCGACGCACGGAACGCCAGCGCCGCACCCTGGAAACTTGTTTGCATGCTGGCAGGCAAGCCGATTTCCTGTTCGACGGCATTGATCGTGTCGACCGCCGCGCCCAGCGAAGCATGCGGCGCCAGGTTGAACGAAATGGTTGCCGCCGGGAATTGGCCCTGATGGTTCACCACCAGCGAGCCAGGTTGTTCCACCACCGTGGCAAACGCGCCCAACGGAATCTGTTGGCCGCTGCTCGATGCCACGTGCAGGTCATACAGCGATTGCGGCCCAAGCTGCATCTTCGGGTCCGTTTCGAGCACCACGCGGTACTGGTTCGATTGCGTGAAGATGGTCGAAATCAGGCGCTGGCCGTAGGCGCTGTACAGCACGCTGTCGACCGCCGCCATCGTGATGCCGTACACCGCCGCCTTGTCGCGGTCGACCTGCACGTAAGCGCGCAAGCCGTTGTCCTGCAAGTCGCTCGCCACGTCGCGCAGCTCATTGGTCTGCTGCAGTCGTTCAACGAGTTTCGGCACCCACTTCGAGAGGTTGTTCGGGTCCGGATCTTCCACCGTGAACTGGTACTGCGTGCGGCTCACCCGGTCTTCAATCGTCAGGTCCTGCACCGGCTGCATGTACAGCGAGATACCCGCCACCTTGGCCAATTCGGGCTGCAGGCGCTGAATGATCTCGGTGGCGTCGGCGTCGCGTTTATCCTTCGGCTTGAGGTTGATCAGCATGCGGCCGCTGTTGAGCGTGGTGTTCACGCCATCCACGCCGATGAACGACGACAGGCTCTCGACCGCAGGGTCTTTCAGCACCACCTCGGCCAGCTTCTGCTGCCGTTCGGCCATGGCCGAGAACGAGATCGACTGCGATGCATCGGAAATGCCCTGGATCACGCCGGTGTCCTGCACGGGGAAGAACCCCTTGGGCACCACCACATACAGCAGGCCCGTCAGCACCAGCGTGCCGATGGCAACCAGCAGCGTCGTCTTCTGCCGGTCAAGCACCCATTGCAGCATGCGGCCGTACCGCGCGATGACGTTGTCGAAGAACGCGCCGGCAGCGTGATAGAAGCGCGATTGCTCGGCTTCGGGAATGTGCTTGAGCAAGCGCGCGCACATCATCGGCGTAAGCGTGAGCGACACCACGGCCGAGATCAGGATCGATACCGCCAGCGTGATTGCAAACTCGCGGAACAGCCGCCCAACCACGTCGCCCATGAACAGCAGCGGAATCAGCACGGCGATGAGCGAGAACGTCAGCGAGATGATCGTGAAGCCGATCTGCTTGGAGCCTTTGAGTGCGGCCTCCATCGGTGGGTCGCCCTCTTCGATGTAGCGGGCGATGTTTTCGATCATGACGATGGCATCGTCGACCACGAAGCCAGTGGCAATCGTGAGCGCCATCAGCGTGAGGTTGTTGATCGAAAACCCGGCCAGATACATCACGCCGAACGTACCGACCAGCGACAGCGGCACCGCCACCGCCGGAATGACCGTGGCCGGCACGTTACGCAGGAACAGGAAGATCACCATCACGACCAGCGCCACGGCCAGCATCAGCTCGAACTGCACGTCCGATACCGAGGCGCGGATCGTCGTGGTGCGGTCGGTCAGCAGCGACACCTCAACGTTGCCGGGCAGCGTTTCTTTCAACTGTGGCAGAAGCGCCTTGGCACGGTTGACCACCTCGATCACGTTGGCGCCAGGCTGGCGCTGCACGTTCAGGATGATGGCGGGGGTGGTGTTGGACCACGCGGCCAGCTTGCTGTTTTCGGCGCCGTCAACGATCTGCGCAACGTCGGTCAGTCGGATGGGCGCGCCGTTCTTGTAGGCGACGATCATCTTGCCGTACTCGGCGGCCGACTTGAGTTGATCGTTGGCGTCGATGGTGGAGGCGCGCATCGGGCCGTCGAAGCTGCCCTTGGCGCCATTCACGTTGGCGGTGCCGATGGCGGTGCGGATGTCATCGATCGACAGCCCTAGCGCGGCTAGCGCTGACGTATTGGCCTGGATGCGTACGGCCGGCCGCTGCCCGCCGCTGATGCTGACCAGGCCAATGCCCGGCAACTGCGATAGCTTTTGCGCGATGCGCGTGTCGACCAGGTCTTCCAGCTTGGGCAACGGCATCGTGTTGGAGGTGATCGCCAGCGTGAGGATCGGCGCGTCGGCCGGGTTCACCTTGCTGTAGATCGGCGGCATCGGCAGGTCGTTGGGCAACAGGTTGCCGGCCGCGTTGATGGCCGCCTGTACCTCCTGCTCCGCAATGTCGAGCGAGAGGGACAGGTCAAACTGCAGCGTGATGACCGAAGCACCGCCTGAGCTGGACGACGTCATCTGCTTCAAGCCCGGCATCTGCCCGAACTGCCGCTCCAGCGGTGCGGTGATGGACGACGTCATCACGTCGGGGCTGGCACCCGGGTACAGCGTCGTGACCTGGATGGTCGGGTAGTCGACCTCGGGCAGCGCAGAGAGCGGCAGCATCCGGTACGCCACCAGGCCCGAGAGCAGGATGGCGACCATCAACAGCGTGGTCGCCACGGGCCGGAGGATGAAGATTCGGGAGGGATTCATGCCAGCTCGGAACAGAAGACTTCGTCAGGCGAGTGCACGCAATGCACGACTCAGGGCTTACGGCTTGGCAGCCGGGGCACTCGCGGCGGGTGCCGAAGCGCCGCCCTGGCCACGGCGATGACGCCCGCCCTGGTGGGCCTGGCCGGCGGCGGGTGCGCTTGCGGCGGCGCCCGGCTGGATCACCTCCACCGGCGAGCCGTCGCGCAGCTTGTCGGCACCATCGATCACCACACGCTCGCCGGGCTGCAGGCCTTGCGCAACCGACACGCGTTCCCCTTCGGTCACGCCCAGCTTGACCACGCGCAGCGCCACCTTGTTGTCTTCGCCGACCACGTAGACGAAGGTGCCCTGCGTGCCGCGCTGGATAGCCGCACCCGGCACGATCACCACGTCGCGTAGCGTATCCACCCGCATGCGCACGTTCACGAACTGGTTCGGGAACAGCATGGCGTTCTGATTCGGGAACTGCGCACGCAGCTTGACCGTACCGGTGGTGTTGTCGATGGTGTTGTCCACCGTCATGAGTACGCCGCGCGCGAGCTGCGTGGTCTGGCCGCGGTCCCAGGCTTCCACCGGCAGTTTGTCGCCGGACTGCAGGCGCGGCATGACCTTGGGCAGGTTGTCTTCAGGAATGGAATAGATGACGGTGATCGGGTCGATCTGCGTGATGACCACGATGCCGTTGGTGTCCGAGGCGTGCACGATGTTGCCCGGGTCCACCTGGCGCAGGCCAACCCGGCCAGACACCGGCGCGGTGATGCGCGTATAGGAAAGCTGCACGCGTGCGTTGTCAACGTTGCCCTGGTCCAGCTTGACCGTGCCGTCGTACTGGCGCACCAGCGCGGCCTGCGTGTCCACCTGCTGCTTGGAGATCGAATCCTGCGAGAGCAGCGTCTGATAGCGCTGCAGGTCGAGCTTGGCGTTTTGCAGCAGCGCCTGATCGCGCGCAAGCTGACCTTCCGCCTGGGCGAGCTGCGCCTGATAGGTGCGCGGGTCAACCTCGGCAAGCAGGTCGCCGGCCCTGACGGTCTGCCCCTCGGTAAACGCCAGGCGCACGAGCTGGCCGTCCACACGCGTCTTGACCGTCACGTTGTTGACCGGCGTGACATTCCCCAGCGCCGACAGCACCACGTTGATGTCGCCTTTGACGGCCGTGCCGACCATCACCGGCATCGGCTTGCCCGCCATGGCCGCCCCGCGCCCACCGGGGCCACCTCGCCCTGCCGGGCCGCCCGCATTGCGGTACTTCGCGTGGTAGACCGCATAGCCGATCAGCACCAGGATAATGATCACCACCCAGATGCCCCAGCGGCGGCCCTTGCCACCCTCGCGCGGGGGCGGCAGCAGCGTCGAAGACACCTCGTTGGGCGTCTCCTTCCCCTCGTGCGTACGGCGGCCGGCGTCGTCAAACTGGCCGGGCTTCTGGTCCTTGGGATCGGACATGTTGGCGTTCCTGTTCTTAGCAATATGGGGACGAGCGCACATCATAGCTGGCGCCCGTGCCAGTCAGACCGCAGCTTAAAGGCAACGCCTTTGCGCAGAATGAGTCGCGCAGCGGGTTCTATTACGGCAGATTACAAACCCATTGCGGTGTTACCGGGCGAAACAATATGGTGAAAGTGCGCGCGATTCGTGGTGGCCACAATCGCTATCATGAGCACACCTTCCTGCGCATACCAGACACTCCACCAGACAGATGAGCGGCACCAAGATCCTGGTCGTCGATGACGACGTCGAACTGCGCGACCTTCTGCGCGAATACCTGACCCAGCAGGGTTTTGCCGTTTCCGTGCTGCACGACGGCGATGGGCTGGGCGCCCGGCTCGAACGCGAGCGCCCCGCACTCGTCGTGCTCGACCTGATGATGCCCAAGGTGGACGGCCTGTCCGCCCTGCGCGACCTGCGTGCCCGCAACGACGACGTGCCCGTCATCCTGCTCACCGCCCGCAGCGACGAGATCGATCGCATCATCGGCCTGGAAATCGGCGCCGACGACTATCTCGGCAAGCCGTTCTCGCCGCGCGAGCTGCTCGCCCGCATCAACGCGGTGCTGCGCCGGCGCCTGGCCGTGCCGGCATCGGCTCCGGAAGACCGCGACAGCTTCAGCTTCGGCCCGTTCAAGCTCAACTTCCGCATGCGCACGCTGTTTCGCGGCGACACCGCACTCTCCATCAGCGATACCGAATTCGCGCTGCTCAAGCTGCTGATCGGGCATGCGATGCAGGTGCTCACGCGCGAGCACATCGTCGAGCTGATGTACGGGCCGGGCAGCGGCGTGTCCGACCGGGGCATCGATGTGCAGATCTGGCGCCTGCGCCGCGTGCTGGAAGAAGACGCGCAGCGCCCGCGGTACATCCAGACCGTGCGCGGCCGCGGCTACACCTTCGTGCCGGACGAGCGGGAAGAGGTCAATGAAGTTCAAGGCTAGATTCGACACGCTGTTCGGCCGGCTGGCGGTGCTGATCGTGGTGGTGCTGGTGCTCAGCCATTTCTCATGGCTGGGCGTGCTGCGCGCGGAGCGGCGCGAGCGGCAGTTCCAGGCTTCGGTGGATCAGATGGCGTTCCAGTTGCAGGCCTTCCAGGCAGCGATGGATGGTCATCTGAAGGTCAAACTCCCTGACCTCGTGACCGAAACCGCTGAGCCGCCTTCGGGCGACGCGTCGTCGGCATCTGACAAATCTGCGGAATTGGTGCGACAGCTTGCGCGCCGTTTGCCATCCGACACGCAGTTGCGGCTCGAAGCGGGCCCCACGCCCCGCGTGTTCGTGCGCTTTCCGCAGCGCAACAAGTGGATCGCCATGCCGCTGGTGTGGGTGCATGCGCCGCCCACCATCTCGGCCGTTGTGCCGGGCGTGATGGTGGTGCTGGCGATTGCCATTGCGTTCTCGCTGTTTGCGGCGTGGCAGATTCAGCGCCCCGTGCGCGAGCTGGCCGATGCGGCCGGTGCGCTGGCCCGGCGTCGTTACGTGGCCCCCCTTAAGGAGCGCGGCCCGTACGAACTCCGCCAGTTGACCGATCAGTTCAACCATATGGCTGCTGACCTGTCGGCCGCCGACGAAGAGCGCAACACCATGCTGGCCGGCATTGCGCACGACCTGAAGACGCCGCTGTCACGCCT
The DNA here is from genome assembly GCF_000607165.1 of Ralstonia pickettii. Taxonomy (GTDB): domain Bacteria; phylum Pseudomonadota; class Gammaproteobacteria; order Burkholderiales; family Burkholderiaceae; genus Ralstonia; species Ralstonia holmesii. Next base: position 792,143 of record NZ_JFZG01000024.1, read on the forward strand.
GCGCCTGCGCGCCGAAATGCTGGCCGACCAGAAAGCAGGCGCCGGTATCGAACGCGACGTTGAATCCATGTCGGCCATCGTCGAACAGTTTCTCGCCTATGCGCAAAGCGGCGATAGCGAGGCGCGCGAGGTGTCGGTCGACCGCCATCTGCGCGGCCTGGTGCAGCCGTTTGCCGAGCAGGGTAAGCATGTCGCGCTCGATCTGCATGCGGGAGACCGCTTCCGCCTCAAGCCGACGCATCTGGAGCGCATCGTCGTCAACCTGCTCGACAACGCGTTCGCGTATGGCGCCGAGCCTGTCAACATCCGCACCACGGTGGATGAAACCGGCTACACGCTGACGGTGGAAGACCATGGCGCGGGCATCCCCGTTGCCGACTTTGACCGCGTCATGCGGCCCTTTGTGCGCCTGGACCCGGCGCGCGGCGGCAATGCGCATTGCGGGCTCGGCCTGGCAATCGTCGATCGGCTGGTGCGTCACCTGGGCGGTGAGCTCGCGGTCGGGCCGTCGGCTGCGGACGCGCCATCGCCGGGTTTTCGCATCACCATGCGGTTTCCGGTCTCAACAGCGGCGGCTTGATCGCCCGATCGCCCGATCGCCCGACTGATTGCCCGACTGACACACGGGCAAGCGATTGCGTGAGCTATCCTAGGCGAGGCAAGCACGCTTGTTGCGTGCGTTCACCAGAACTCCGGGAGGAAAACGCATGAATCGCGCTGTCTGTCTCGTCAAGGATGCTGGCCAGGCCCGCATGGTCGCCGCCGTTGCCGCGTGTGTGCTGGCGATGGGCTTGGCGGCCTGCTCGTCGCCGATGCCTCCGTGGCAGCCGCCGCGCATGACCATCCAGCCCGCGCCACCGCCTGTGCCTGCACCGGCACCCGCGCCGGTGACCACGCTGCCGCCATCCCCGGCCATGCAGCCGGCGCCGTCTCAGCCGCCGGCCTACGCTCCACCGCCTGCCGCAGATACGGAACCCCCGCGCGCAACGCCAGGCATGGCGAATCCGGCATCCACGTATTGCCTGCAGCGCGGAGGTCAGCTTGAATTTTCCACCCGTGCCAACGGCGCTGACGTGGGAACCTGCGTCAGCCCTGGCGGGGATGAATGCGAGGAATGGGCGTTCCTGCGCGGAAGTTGTACGTGGTAAGTGCCGGCAGTTGCCGCAGGCAATGAAAAAGGGCCGCAGATGTTGCGGCCCTTTTTGTTTGGAGGAGGCGAATGGTTTGGAGATGCGCTTACCGCCGCGCCACCACCACCTTGTCGGCAGATTCGGCCACCAGGCGCATCGGCACACCGGCGGCTTGGAGTTTCTGCCACGTGGTGCGGCGCATGAATGCGTAGGCGGGTGGCCCGTCGGTCCAGCGCTTGATCCATTCGTCTGTGGTGGCAACGACCTTGCTCGGCTCCAGGCCGGCGCCCATTTCCAGTTCGTCAAAGCCGGAGACCAGCGTCATTGGGCGACCGAGGTAGTAGATAGCTGTCTGATCTAGCCACTCGACCGAGTAGAACGGCGTCTCGGCCGGAATCGGGCCCGTCGCGCTCAGCGTCTTTTCGATGACGTCGCGGGCAGACAGTGCGTCGCGGAAGATCTCGCTGGCGTTGAGCACGCGGTCCCAGCAGAGCAGGGCGGAGATCGACAGCACGATCACGGCCACGGTGCGCCTTTGCCAGCGCAGCGCCACAAGTGCAGCCAGCGTGCCGACGGCCAGCATGGCCATCACCTGACGCAACGCAGGCATGGCCAGCGCAACCTGTTCGGCGGGCATCTTCGCGCCGGCCTTGGCGCCGATCATCGGCACCGCAAACCACAAGCCGATGGCGATCAGCAGATTGACGCCCAGCGACCACGCAACGGCGCGCGTGGGCATCTTCTCCAGCGCCAAAGCCAGCGCAATCGCCAGCGCAGGGAAGGCCGGGACGATGTAGCCCGGCAGCTTCGAGTTGGATACCGAGAAGAACAGGAAAATCATTCCCGCCCACGCAATCGACCAGCGCATCAGGTCAAACTGTCGCGTGCCAACGAAGAGATCGGCCACGCGCCCCATGCGCCGGCCGATGGCCGCAAACAACAGGGGCGTCCACGGCAGCAGCCCAGCCAGGCCCACCGCAATGAAGTACCACCACTTGCCGCTGCGATGGTGCTCGTTGGTCAGGAAGCGCTCGAAATGCTCGTGGATGAAGAAGAAATGGAAGAACTCGGGGTTGCGCTCCTGCACGACGACGAACCATGGCACCGTGGCGATCAGGTACAGCGCAAGGCCGGGTAGCCAATGCATGCGGCGGATCAGTGCCCAGTCCCGCGTCATCAGCAGGTAGGCCACGCCGATCAAGCCCGGGACGACCAGCCCGATCAAGCCCTTGGTGAGTGTCGCGCCCGCCAGCGCCAGCCAGACCACCAGCATCCACGCGAGCTGCCCGCGACTCGATGCACCGGGCCGCTGGGCCAACGCAAAACCGCACGCACCGACGGTCAGGAAGAAGCCCACGCCCATGTCGAGCGTGATGACTTGGCCGAACAGCAGATACAGCAGCGATGAGGCGAGAATCGCCGCACCGGTTGCCGCCGCGCGCCCACCACGATAGACCGCCAGCGTCCAGGCCGTCATCAGGATGCCGCCCAGGCCGAACAGCACCGGCCACAGGCGCGCACCCCAGGCATTGACGCCGAATGCCTGGAACGTGGCGGCCGTCGTCCAGTACTGCAGGGGCGGCTTCTCGAAGTATTTGAGGTCGTTTAGGCGCGGAGTCACCCAATCGCCCGAGACCACCATCTCGCGCGGGATCTCCGCATAGCGGCCTTCATCTGGCCGGAAGAGGGTGGAACGTTGGAACAGGTCATCCGTCCACAGCGCGAGGAATACGGCGATGAGCGCGATGACAATCAGCGCCATCCATGGCGAGCGGCGGGAAGAAACGAGGCGGGATTCCATGCTGGGGTGAACTTCGCGGGCACGGTCGGAAAGGGGGGATTCTAGTCGATGCCGGATTAGCGGATGGTTAGCCCGGCCAAATGTCCAGACTCTGCCCCTGACCTGCTGCGCATGTTTCTCGCCATCGACGTGCCATTGATCGGCCGCCAGGCCACCGCCATTCACATCATGCGCGCGGGCGAAGAAGTCCGCCGATTGCCGTTGAGCTCTACATAGCCATTTCCCGCCGGTCGCAGCAACGACGGAATGCACGCATCGCGCCAGCCGTATTTGCCCGATTTATAGCCCGAATAAAGATTCACAATTTGACGCGCATTTTGCGATTGCCAGATAAAGACGGCTGGATGCGCCGAGCCGGTCGGCGTGCATGCAAAGGAATGGAGACATGTTGAAGGTCAACGGGGCGCGGCTGTGGTCGAGCCTGATGGAAATGGCAGCGGTTGGGGGCACGTTCAAGGGCGGCGTGCGGCGCCTCGCGCTGACGAAAGAAGACGCCGCTGGGCGCGCGCTGTTCGCACGCTGGTGCGAAGACGCGGGCATGACGCTCAGCACAGACCGCGTCGGCAATCTGTTCGCACGCCGCGCCGGCAAGTCCGCCGAAGCCCGCGCTGTGGCGAGCGGCAGCCATCTCGACACGCAGCCCGAAGGCGGGCGCTTTGATGGCGTCTACGGCGTGTTGGCCGCGCTGGAAGTCGCGCGCACGCTCAACGACGCGGGCATCGAAACGGACAAGCCCATCGAGATCGTTGTGTGGACCAACGAGGAGGGGGCGCGCTTCACGCCCGCCATGTTGGGCTCTGCCGCATTTGCGGGCGTGATGCCGCTGGAACAGGCGCTGGCCTCGCGTGATGCGCTGGGCGTCTCCGTGGCCGATGCGCTGGCGGCGACCGGCTACGCAGGCGAACGCGCCATCCCCGGTACGCCGTTCGACGCGTATTTCGAGGCGCATATCGAGCAAGGCCCGATCCTGGAAGAGAACGGCGTGCCGATTGGCGTCGTTACCGGCGGGCAGGCGATCCGCTGGCTCGATGTGCGTGTGCAGGGCCAGGCGGCGCATGCGGGCACCACGCCAATGCGCTTCCGGCGCGATGCGATGTTCGCGGCCGCCGAGATGGCGGCCTCGCTGGAAACGCTGGTCGAGATGTTTGCCCCGCATGGTCTGGTGACCATTGGCGAAGTCGGTATCCGCAATGCCTCACGCAACACCATCGCCGCCGATCTTACCTTCACGGTGGACTTGCGCCACCACGAAGACGCTCGCATCGCCGAGATGGAAACCGCGCTGCGTGAGCGTTTTGCCGCCATTGCCGAGCGCCGTGGCCTGGCCGTGCAGATCGACCAGCATTGGGTCAGCCCGGCCACGCTGTTCGACGCGGCCTGCGTGAAGGCGGTGGCCGATGCGGTGGAAGCACTCGACTACCCGCACCAGCGCATCGTGAGTGGCGCCGGGCACGACGCCATCCACATCGCTAAGCATTGCCCGACGGCGATGATCTTCATCCCGTGCGTCAACGGTCTGAGCCACAACGAAGCCGAAGACGCGCTGCCCGAAGATGTGACGCGCGGCGCCGATGTGCTGCTGCATGCCATGCTGGCCCGGGCGCAGTGAACGAGATAGCGAGATAGCACTTTGCCCGCCCCGTCAGTAGGGTCGAATCGTTGCAACTTGTTGCGGTAGCATTGCGCTTGCCGGCGATCCTGCCGGTTCAGTACGTCTTCAGGGCGGGGTGGAATTCCCCACCGGCGGTATGCGGACCGTGCGTCCGTGAGCCCGCGAGCGCCTTGCATGCGCCTGCATGCAAGGGTCAGCAGATCCGGTGAGATGCCGGGGCCGACGGTCAGAGTCCGGATGGAAGAAGATGTGCGGAACAACACGCCCGTGCGACAGGGGCGCGCTTGGCTTTGCGCCGGGCTGCGCCGCTGCATGGCGCGCGCGTGTTTGTCTGCTTGCCCTGGAACGTCTTGTCGCCAATCTTGCGAGGAGCGTTTCCATGTTGTCCACTCAGCAATCCCCTGTAGTTCACCCGCCCGCATTGCCTGCCCGCAATGTGATGCTTGACGCCATCGACGCCCGCTTTGATCCGGCCGACATGCCCGCGCGCATGGCCGCTGCGCTCGATGCGGTGCGGCTGGGCGTGCCCGTTGTCGTGCTCGACGATGCCGACCGCGAGAACGAGGCCGACCTCATCGTCGCTGCAGACAAGCTCACGCAGGCCAGCATGGCCATGCTCATTCGCGAGTGCAGCGGCATCGTCTGCCTGTGCCTGACGGCGGAGAAGAGCGCATCGCTCGGCTTGCGCCCGATGGTGGAAGACAACCGCAGCCAGTACGGCACGGCGTTCACGGTGTCGATCGAGGCACGCACGGGCGTCAGTACCGGCGTGTCAGCGGCGGACCGCATCACGACCATCCGCGCAGCCATTGCGGACGACGCCGATACGCAATCGGTCGTCAGCCCCGGGCATGTGTTTCCGCTGGTGGCTAAGGAGGGTGGTGTATTGGCGCGGCGCGGTCATACCGAGGGCTCGGTCGACCTGGCACGCCTGGCGGGCCTGCCGCCGGCTGCCGTGCTATGCGAGTTGATGCTGCCCGACGGCACCATGGCGCGCCGTGACGACGCGGTGCGTTTCGCTGATCAGCACAACCTGCCGGTGCTGACCATTGAAGACATCGTTCAATACCGGGAGCAGATGGAGCGCGCGGTCAGCTTCGTCTAACGCCAAAGCCGGCCGCGCGAAAGGGGCGAGGTTGACTTACCGCTTGAGCGCGGCCGCTTCCTTGGCGAGCGCCGTGATGCCTGCCCAGTCGCCGGCAGCGACCTTGTCCTTGGGCACCATCCACGAGCCGCCTACGCACACCACGTTGGGCAGCGCGAGGTAGTCGGGCGCGCTTTGCGGCGTGATGCCGCCGGTTGGGCAGAAACGCACATCGCCGAACGGTCCGTAGATCGACTTGAGCATCGGGATGCCGCCCGCCGCTTCGGCCGGGAAGAACTTGAGCGTGTTCAGGCCGAACTCCAGTGCCAGGATCAGCTCGGACGGCGTAGCGATGCCCGGCAGCCAGTCCAGTTCTGTCTTGGCTTGTGCCACGGCCAACATGGGCGTAATGCCTGGCGACACCGCGAACACCGCACCGGCATCCTTCGCCTGCTGGAAATGCTCCGGCCGCGTGAGCGTGCCGGCACCGACGATGGCATCGCTGCCCAGGTCATTCACCACCGCACGGATCACATCCAGCGCCACCGGCGTGCGCATCGTGATCTCGAACGTGCGGATACCGCCCTCGTACAGCGCGCGGCACACCTTGACGCCTTCATCGACAGATTGGAACTGCAGCACCGGGATGACCGGGCCGGCCTTGACGACGGAATCGATACCCACAACGTTCTCCTAGATCAACTTCAACGGAACAAGCTTAAACGACGGTCGCCAGCGCAAGCGTGAGCAGCAGCGCGACGATCGAGATGATGGTTTCCAGCACCGTCCATGTCTTGAAGGTCTGCGGCACGGTCAGGTTGAAATACTCTTTCACCAGCCAGAAGCCGCCGTCGTTCACGTGCGACAGGATCAGCGACCCGGCGCCGGTGGCCAGCACCATCAGCTCCGGCTTGACGGCGGCGCCCGAAGCGGCGGCGATCGGGGCCACGATGCCGCAGGCGGTCGTCATTGCAACAGTGGCCGAACCCGTGGCGATACGGATCAGCACAGCCACCACCCAGCCCAGCAGCAGCGGCGACAGATGGGCATCGGTGGCGACAGCCACGATGGCCTTCGACACGCCCGAGTCACGCAGGATCTGGCCGAAACCGCCGCCCGCGCCCACCACCAGCGTGATCGTGGCGATCGGTGCCAGGCACTCGTTGGTGAACTTGAGGATGGTCTCGCGGTTGAAGCCGCGTGCCTTGCCGAACGTGTAGAAGCTCACGATGGCAGCAATCAGCAGGGCCATCACCGAGTTGCCTGCCAGCTTGAGAATGTCGTTCGCCAGCGTCTTGGGCGCGGCGATCAGGTCGGCCCAGCTACCGATCAGCATCAGCACCACCGGCAGCAGGATCGTGAACAGCGTCACGCCAAAGCCCGGCAGTTCGCGCTTCTGGTCGGCTTCAACAAACTGCGCGGCCAGCGGGTTGTTCTCGTCCGGCTTGACGTAGCGCGAGACCAGCATTGCCCACAGCGGACCGGCCAGAATGGCCGTCGGCAGGCCGACGATCAGCGCATACATGATGGTCTTGCCGATGTCGGCCTGGTAAGCCGTCACCGCCAGCAGCGCGGCCGGGTGCGGGGGGATCAGACCGTGCACCACCGACAGGCCGGCCACCATCGGCAGGCCGACCATCAGGATCGGCGTGCCCGTGCGCTTGGCCACGTTGAAGGCGATCGGGATCAGCAGCACGAAACCGACTTCAAAGAACACCGGCAAACCGATGATGAACGCCACGACCATCATGGCCCAGTGCGCGTTCTTCTCGCCAAAGGCACTGATGAGCGTTTTGGCGATGCGCTCGGCACCCCCGGATTCCGCCATCATCTTGCCGAGCATCGTCCCCAGGCCCACCACCAGTGCAATGTGGCCGAGCGTGCCGCCCACGCCGGTTTCGAACGCTTTGACGATATTGCCCATCGGCATACCGACCACCACGCCCAGCGCGAGCGAGACGACGATCAGCGTGACGAACGGGTTCAGTTTCTGGACAGCAATCAGGTAGATCAGCGCAACCACCGCCAGCGCGGCGGTCAGCAATAGCGAGTTGCCTTGCATCGGGACCATCGGGTTTCCTCCTCAGGGATATTCACGGCTCTTGTTGTCGTGGGCGCGCCGTTGTGCGGGCGCCCGTTTTGAACTGCGCTTGTATTGCGCGTTACGGCTTCTTGTAGGCCACGCAATCGACTTCAACCTTGCAGTCGATCACCATGCTCGACACCACGCACGCACGTGCGGGCGGGTTGGCGCCGAAGTACTCCTTGAACACCTTGTTGAACGACTGGAAGTCGCGCGGATCATCCAGCCACACACCGCAGCGCACGACGTGTTCGGGGCCGTAGCCCGCTTCGGCCAGGATGGCGAGCACGTTCTTGATGGTCTGGTGCGATTGCTCGACGATGCCGCTGCCGACCACCTCGCCATTCACCATGGGCGTCTGGCCCGAGACAAACAGCCAGCCGTCTGCGCCGGCCGCGCGGGCAAAGGGCAGGTGCTGGCCACCGGTGCCGGTGCCGCCTTCAACGCCAATTCGGGTAATCGTCATCGCTACGTTCCTTCTTTCAAAACTCTCAAACAAACTCGGATTTCAGTGGACTTCGGTGGCCGCAACTGCCTGCGCACGCGGCCCGCGCTTGAGAAAGCGCCCCGCGCCGGGTGTCTGTACCGCGGGCTGCGCGGCACCACCCTGATATGACAGATGGCCGTTGACCCACACTGCCGCAATACCCGCCGCGGGTTGCTGCGGGTCGGTAAAGGTGGCGACATCGCGCACCGTTTCGGGATCGAACAAAACGAGATCCGCCCAATAGCCCTCGCGCACCAGGCCGCGTTCGGTCAGGCCGAAGCGCTCGGCGGACTGGCCTGTCATCTTGCGGATGGCGGCCGCGAGCGAGAGCAGCTTGCGCTCGCGGCTGTAGTACCCCAGCACGCGCGGAAAGGCGCCCCATAGGCGCGGATGCGGTTTCGGATCGTTCGGCAGGCCGTCGGAGCCGATCACCGTGGCAGGGTGGGTGATGATGCGGTCCAGATCCTGCGCGGACATGTTGTGGTACACGGCGCCGGCCGGCTGCAGGCGGCGCGCGGCGTCCATCAGGTCGGTGCCCCACGCGGCGGCGATCTCCTTGAGCGTCTGTCCGGCCATGCCGGGCTCGGGCTCCGACCACGTGATGAAGATGTCGAATTCGTCCGTCACCTGCTTGAGGTCAAGCGTGGACGAGCTTGCGGTGTACGGATAGCAGTCGCACCCTACGGGCTGATAGCGCTGCGCACCTTCGATCGATTCCAGCACTTCGCCGGCACGGCCCCAGTTGGCGGCGCCCGCGCACTTCAGGTGCGAGATCACGATGGGCACGCGCGCATGCTTGCCGATGCGATACGCCTCGTCCATCGCATCCAGAATCGCGGCAAATTCGGTACGTAGATGCGTCGTGTAGATGGCGCCGGCCTCGGCCAGCGGCTCCGCCAGACCCATCACTTCCTCGGTGGTCGACGCAAAGGCGTTGGCGTAGGCCAGACCGGTCGACAGGCCCAGCGCGCCGTGGTCGAGCGCCTCGCGCAGTTGTGTGCGCATGCCCTCGACTTCATCAGGAGTGGCGGGGCGGTCGAGGCGGTCCAGGTGGTTGTTGCGCAGCGCCGTGTGGCCGACCAGCGCGGCGACGTTCACCGCCGGCTTGGCGCGCTCCACGGCATCCACGTACGACGCGAAGGTCGGGTACGCAAATGCGCTGGCGGGCCCGAGCAGGTTCATCGGGTCGGGCGGTTCGCCCTTCAGCGTAGCGGGCGACGCGCTGATGCCGCAGTTCCCCACGATGACCGTCGTAATGCCCTGCGACACCTTGCAAAGCATGTCGGGCGTGCGGATCACGTTGGTGTCGTCGTGCGTATGCACGTCGATGAAGCCGGGGGCGAGGACGCGGCCTTCGCCGGCGATTTCCGCATCCCCCAGCCAGGCGGTGGAGTCGGATGTGGCGATGGCGGCGATGCGGCCGTCGGTGATGGCCACGTCGAACAGCGTGGCCTCGGGTTCGTGGCCGCTGCCGTCCACAATGCGGACCTGACGGATGACAGTGTCGTACTGCTGCATGTGCTGCTCCTGCTCAATCCCCGAGCGGCTGGCGATTGCCGCCGCCGCGATGCGCATCGAGCACGTACTTGATGCGCCGTAAGAGCTCCTTGCTGCGATCGGCCTGCTGCAGTGCGACCTCGGTGGCCAGCAGGTCGATCATCATCATCATGGCGTAGCGCGATGACGACGGCTTGAAGATGAAATCGGTTTCCATGGCCTGGATCGGCAGCAAGACATCGGCCAGCGCCGCCAGCGGCGAGCCGATGGCTGTAATGGCGACGATCTTGGCGCCGTACTCGCGCGCGATGGTCACGCTGTCGATCACCTCTGGCACGTGCCCGGTGACGGAAAACACGACCACCACATCGTCTGGGCTGAGCGTGGCTGCGACCATCCGCTGCAGCATCGAATCATGATAGGTGGTGACCGGCCGTCCCAGGCGGGCGAGGCGGTAGCGCATTTCATCGGCCATGGTGGTCGAGCCGCCACCCATGCCGAATACGGCAATCATGCGCGCCGCCACCAGCGCCACTGCCGCGGCGCGGAACGCCTCGGGCTGCACCAGCGCGCGGTTGGCCTCCAGCACATTGCTGATGTCGGCCAGGATGCCGTCGGCGCTGGAGGGCGGGCGGTCTGCGCCGCCATCCAGAAAGCGCTGGCCGACTGCGGCCGCCTGCGCTAGCTTGAGCTTGAGTTCACGCACGTCGCGGCAACCCATCGCCTTGGCAAAGCGGGTGACGCTGGCCTCACTCACGCCGGCGCGTTCGGCCAGCGTCTGGATGCTGCCGGCGGCGGCTTCGGCAATGTCGCTCAAGACCGTCTGCGCGACCTTCTGCTCGGCGGGGCGCAGTTCTGCGGCGCGCTGGGAGAGTCGGGTCACGATGTCCATCGGTTCACGCATGAGGTCGGGCTTAGGGTCTCGCATTCTGGTCTGGCCCCCGGTAGTCGTCCGGATAGCGGCTTGGAGAGTGCTTTGGTACTTTGTAACAGGCTGGCCGGGAGAATAATTTCGCCGCTATCATTGTGTCAACCCGATGTTTACCCCCAAAGGAACGCGAATCGATTCCCATGAGTGATACAAAGTACCAAGGAGACGCCAACGCCGTCGTCAACCCGCTCGACAAGGGCTTGGGTGCGTTGGAAACCGCATGCGCGCCGGAGCAGATTGCTGCCCAGCGTTGGAATGTGTTGAACGAAGACCTGAACCTGCCCGCGGCGGTGCTCTCGCAATCGCGCGTGGAGCACAACCTGGCCTGGATGCAGCGCTTCGTGAGCGAATACGGTGCCAAGCTCGCGCCGCACGGCAAGACCACGATGGCCCCGCGCCTGTTCCAGCGCCAGCTGGCCGGCGGTGCATGGGGCATTACGCTGGCAACGGCGCACCAGACGCGCGTTGCTTATGCCCACGGCGTGCGCCGCGTCCTGATGGCCAACCAGTTGCTCGGCAAGCGCAACATGGGCATCCTGGCTGAGCTGCTGGCCGACCCGACGTTCGAGTTCTTCTGCCTTGTGGATGCGGCGGATCAGGTCGACCAGCTTGCCGCCTTCTTCGGCAAGGTCGGCCGTTCGATCCAAGTTCTGATCGAGCTGGGCGTGCAGGGCGGCCGCACCGGCGTGCGTGATGACGCGCAACTGCAATCGGTGCTCGACGCGCTTACGCGTGCTAACAGCGCCGTCAAGCTCGCAGGCGTTGAAGTCTATGAGGGCGTGATCAAGGAAGAGGCCGATATCCGTGGCTTCCTGCAGCGCGCCGTGAAGGTGATGGGGGATCTGGCGAAGGCGGGTCGCCTGCAACGCACGCCGGCCGTGCTGACCGGCGCGGGGTCGGCCTGGTACGACGTGGTGGCCGAAGAGTTCGCCAAGGCCAATATCGGCCAGCCGCTGGATGTCGTGCTGCGTCCGGGCTGCTACCTGACGCACGACGTGGGCATCTACCGCGCGGCGCAGGCCCGTATCGACGCCAACAACCCGATCGCGCACAAGATGCGTTCGAGCCTGCTGCCGGCGCTCCAGCTTTGGGCCTATGTGCAATCCGTGCCTGAGGCTGAACGCGCCATCATCGCAATGGGCAAACGTGACGCTGCATTCGACGCCGGCCTGCCGCTGCCGGTGCTGCATTTCCGCCCGGGTGACAAGACGCCTTCAGCTACGCCCGCGCACTGGGAAGTTACCGGCATGATGGATCAGCATGCCTACCTGAAGATCGCCCCCGGCGATGACATCAAGGTGGGCGACATGATCGCCTTCGATATCTCGCACCCGTGCCTGACGTTCGACAAGTGGCGCCAGATTTCGGTGGTTGACGATGCGTACAACGTGGTCGACGTTGTGCAGACCTACTTCTGAGCGAGAGCGCCCATGGCAGACATCCTCGCCTACGGCGAAGCGCTGATCGAGTTCAACCAGGCGGATTCCGGCAGCACGTCGTGGAATTTCGGCTTCGGCGGCGATACGTCGAACTTCTGCATTGCGGCGGCACGTCAGGGCGCACGCACCGGCTATATCAGCGCGGTGGGCGCCGATCGATTCGGCCAGGCGCTGCGCGCGCTATGGCAGGACGAGGGCGTGGACCACACCTACGTGCACACCGATACGCAGGCGCCCACGGGCCTGTACTTCGTGTCGCACGATGCGCGCGGCCACCACTTCGACTATCTGCGCGCGGGCTCGGCTGCGAGCCGCTTCCAGACGACGCAACTGCCGCTGCAGGCGATTGCGGCAGCCAAGGCGTTTCACCTGTCGGGCATCAGCCTCGCCATCAGCGATACGGCCTGCGACGCGGGTTTGGCGGCGATGGCGCATGCGCGGGCGTCGGGTGTGCTGGTGTCGTTCGACACTAACCTGCGCTTGCGCCTGTGGCCGCTCGCGCGTGCACGCGCCGTGATGCAGGAAGCGATGCGCACGTGCGATCTGTGTCTGCCGAGTTGGGACGATGTGACGGTACTGCTCGACTGCCATGACCGCGATGGCATTGTCGATACGCTGCTCGGCTGGGGCGTGAAGCTGGTGGCGCTCAAGATGGGCGCGGAAGGCTGCTACGTGGCCACGCCCGAGTCGCGCACGCTGGTGCCGCGTCACACCGTCAATGCGATTGACGCGACCGGCGCGGGCGATTGCTTTGGCGGGTCGTTCGTGGCGCGGATCGTGGCGGGGGATTCGCCGGTAGAGGCGGCGCGGTATGCGAATGTGGCTGCGGCGATTTCTACGACTGGGTATAGCGCGGTTGCGCCGATTCCTCGGGCGGAGGTGGTGCGGGCGGCGTTGGCCTCGGTTCAGGCTGCTTGAATGGGCGTTGCGGGTGGGCTTTGTGTTTCATCCCCTGCCGGGGCTGACTCACTTTCTTTGTCTTGCCAAAGAAAGTAAGCAAAGAAAGGCGCGCCCGATGCGGCGACAGATTCCTTGAATTTATGTGACCGTGCGGGGAAGGAGGCAAACTCGCTGCGCTCAGACAAGCCTCCTTCCTTTTTCCGCCCGCTCACAAAAATTCAAGGCGCCGCATAGGGCAGGGTACGGCCAAACCCTCGTGTGCCTGTGTTCGTGCCATGCGAACCTGTTGGGTAAAGAGAAACGCCACCGCATTGTTTGCGGTGGCGTTTCTCTTTTGTGCGTCGTGTGCTTACTTGGCCGGCACCAGATGCACTCGCGACTCGGTCGCCGCTTCCACCGCCTTGCGCGAATACAGCAGCGGGAAGTATTCGCCCTTGAGCCACAGGGGGGCCAGGTCGCGGTAGTGCGGGCTGTCGGGGTCACCGGACTGGCCGGGCAGGTTGACGGCGCGCGAGTTGTCCCAATTACCGACGTCCACCACCGTGCGGAACGATGGGCCGTTGGTCTGCAGGAAATCGGTCGCGCGATATGTCGATTGGTTGGGCGTGTAGGGGCTGCCGCCTTCGGGCGTGGGGCCGACGTTGAGCTTGGCGCGCGTGGCTTCGTCGACGATGGCGGCGAACGGATGGGCGTTCAGATTGTGGTGCAACTGGCCCCAGTTCCACGCTTGAGGGTTCGGGCCCTGGCGCCTGACCATATCGTTCCACGCCAGCTTCAGGCTGTCGAGCAGCACGGCATCGCGCTTGGCGGCGGCTTGCTGCGGGTCTTCGCCAAATTTGCGTTCGCTGCCTTGCGGGTGTTCGAGCGTGTCGAGCATGACGGCGGTATCGGGCGCGGCCATCGCCTCGGCGCCCGCCTTGGAGAGCACGGCGTTCTTGAACGCGCGGCCCAGATGGTGCGTGAACCAGACCTCATGCAGCGCGGCCTGCGGCGAATCCGCCAGCATGGTTGCGTTCCAACCCTTGAACAGATTGAGCGCGGCCTGCGTGTCGGCGTCGTTGGACGATAGCGGCGACAGCAGTGCCATCAGCCTGCGCGCCGGGATCGACACCATGTCGTTCTGCAGGCGCATCGAATCTTCGATCGACACCTTGTCCATCTTGGCCAGCACTTCGTCAATGCGTGCGTGGCGTGAGCCGTTGGTCCACTCAAAGCCCAGTTTCCGCTCGCGGTACGGGTAATCCGGCGGCAGGTTCATCTCGTTGGACGAGGTGAAGTAGCCTGACTTCGGGTTGTAGGTGCTGGGCAGTTGATCGCCGCGCCAGAAGCCGGCCCATTCGTAGCGGCCGTCACCGGGTACGGGCAGCAGGCCGTCCCAGTTCGGGCGGATCGGGGCGAGGCCGCCCGGCACCCAGCCGATGTTGCCCTTCGTGTCGGCATAGACCTGGTTTTCGGTGGGGGCGCCCCAGTTCATCATGGATTGCTTGAACTGCGCGAAGGTGCGTGCGCGCATGTAGCCCACCGAGCCGAAATACGGTGACATGCCCGGCGACAGCCATGCCGAGCGCACGGCATACGCGCGGTGCTTCTCGGCATCGATGTAGATGACAGGGCCGTGGCGCGTGAACGTCAAGTCGACGGGGTGGGATTCACCGCCGCGCACCTTCACGGTTTCATGCAGCACGGTGAAGGGCTCCCAGCCGCCGTTGTAGCGGTATTCGCTGTTGTTGGCCGGGTTCAACTCGTAGACGTAAAGGTCTTCCTGGTCGATGTTGAAGATGGTCAGGCCGAACGCGACGTGCCCGTTATGCCCGATCGATACGGCCGGCAGCGATGGTTCTCCGGCGCCGATGATGTCGAGCGTAGGTGTGCTGACGTGGGCGATGTAGCGCAGGCTCGGTGCCGAATACGCGCGGTGCGGGTCGTTGGCCATCACGGCGCGGCCGGTGGTGGATTTGCCCGGCGCGATGACCCAGTTGTTGCTGCCCTCCATGGTCTCTTCAAGGTTGGCGGCGGCGGCCACGCGCGTGCTGTCGACGTCTACGCCCTTGAGCGATTCAGGCGTGAGACGCACGCCCTGCGTGGCGAGCGTGAAGACCTTCAGCAGATCCTTCGGCAGGCACGGGTCCAGGCCTTCGGGCAACTGGGTTTGCCAGGCAGGCTGGAGGCCGAAGCGGATGGTGTCGTCAGCAAGGTTGGCCTTGCACGCCACGTTGGCGCGAGCGACTTCCGATTGCAGATTGCGCGTCAGCCCGTGGCTGCGGATGCGCACCACGTCTTCCGGCGCCCAGTGCGCGGGCGTGTAGTTCAGCTTGCGGAACTCGAGCGGTATCTGCTCCGGATGCTTGGCCAGCCAGTCGACATACGCGTTGATGCCGGCAACGAAGCGCGTGGCAATGCGCTGCGCATCGGGGCTGTAGTGATTCCATTCGACCTGCATTTCACCGCGATAGAGAAACAGCCGCGTCGCGCGATCCTGCTCGACATAGGCCGGCCCGAACACTTCCGAAAGTTGCCCCAGGCCCCGGCGGCGCCACAAGTCGATCTGGAACAGGCGGTCTCGCGCCGCGTTGAAGCCTTGGGCGAAGAAGCCATCGTCTTCGCTCTTGGCGTAGATATGCGGCACGCCCCAGCGGTCGATCAGGATGTCGGCGGGTTTTGACAGGCCGGCTACGGCGATGGTCTGGGTAGTCGCCTTGGGCGCGTTTTTGGCAACGGCCTGCGCGGAAATGCCGAGCGCAACGGCAGACAACAGCATGGGAAGCGAACGGATAAGCATGGCGATGCAGTCTCCTCTCTGAGCCCGGAATGCCAGCGCAGCCCAGATGGGCAGGGAGGATTCAGGCGTTCTTATGGATACGGCAGACAACCGCGAACGCGGCTGAGGGGAAGGGCAAGCTGGCCGATCGAGTGAGCCGGTGCTGGCAACTGCTAGGGGAGAGATGCCCACCGATCGGCACAGAGTGACGAGTATGCGGATGCGCCGCCACTTGCGCCAATGACTTTTGTTCGGTCAACCATTCCGTCAAGGCATGGTTGCCGATGTGTCACACCAGCGTCTCAGGCCCGGTCTTGCGATGCACATTGGCGGCCAGCACGTGGCCCAGCTCGCCCGGGAAGATCGGCTTCGTGATGACGGATTGATAACCGGCTTCCTTCGCTGCCTTCAGGCGGATCGGGTCGGCGAAAGCCGTCACGGCAATGGCGGGCAGGTCGGTCAAACCGCGTTCGCGCACGGCCCGCACCAACTGCATGCCGTCCATGCCGGGCATGGCGAGGTCGCTGACCAGCGCGTCGAACGGGTAGGCGTTGGCGACTGCATGTTCCAGCGCATCGAGCGCGGCGGCTCCGCTGGATACGGTGACAACCTCGGCGCCGTAGCGCTCCAGCATCAGGGCGATCACGCCGAGCGATTCGGGGTTGTCATCCACCGCCAGCACGCGAATGCCATCCAGCGTCGGCATGCCCGTACCTGCGACCAGGCCCGGCGTGCGGTTGGCCTGTTCGCCCGGCTGCGCGGCGTGCAGCGGCAACGACACGGCCATGGTGGTGCCACGGTCCGCGCCGCTGCTTGCCGCGGTGATGCGGCCGTGGTGCAGCTCGACGAGTTGCTTGGCAATCGCCAGCCCCAGGCCGAGCCCGCCGTGGCGGCGCGTGCTGGACAGATCCGCCTGCTGGAAGCGGTCAAAAATATGCGGCAGGAAGGCCGGCTCGATGCCGATGCCGGTGTCGCGTACGGTGGCGACCACGCCTTCGGGCGACGGGTGCACCGAGAGCCGGATGTGCCCGCCCTCGGGCGTGAACTTGACGGCGTTGGCCAGCAGGTTCCAGAACACCTGCTTCAGGCGCCCGGCATCGCCTTGCAGCATGGGCACGGGCAGGAATTCGGTATCGATGGTGATGTTCTTCTGGCGCGCCATGGGCTCGATGGTCTCGCGCGCGCGTTCCAGCACATCGGCCAGGTCCACGGGTCCGATCTCCAGCGGGACCTTGCCCGAGAGGATGGCCGACATGTCGAGCAAGTCGTCGATCAGGTGGACTTGCGTGCGGGCGCTGCGCTCGATGGCTTCAATGCCGCGCTTGAACATCG
Organism: Ralstonia pickettii; assembly: GCF_000607165.1. Taxonomy (GTDB): domain Bacteria; phylum Pseudomonadota; class Gammaproteobacteria; order Burkholderiales; family Burkholderiaceae; genus Ralstonia; species Ralstonia holmesii. The sequence continues at coordinate 809,197 of NZ_JFZG01000024.1, forward strand.
CTTCATCGTAGGCGCGCATGTTCAGCAATTGCGCCCAGCCCAGCACCGCATTGAGCGGCGTGCGCAGCTCGTGGCTGACCGTCGCCAGGAAATCGTCTTTCAGGCGGCTGGCACGCTCGGCTTCTTCGCGGGCGCGGGATTCGGCTTCGAGCAACTGCGTGCGGCGGGCCTCGGCCTGGCGGCGCTCGCTGATGTCGATCACGGCGTTGGTCAGACCGATGATCTCGCCGGTGTCGTCGCGCAGCGGCATGACCACCACGTCGTAGACCACGCGCTGCGTATGGCGCCGACGGAACGCGAACTCCACGCGCGTAGGCGTGCCGGTTGCGATGACGCGCTGGCCGGCCTCGGTCAGGCGCGATGCGGCGCGGCGGCCGAACACTTCGCGCACCGTCCGCCCCAACAGCTGTTCGGGCTGAAGGCCGAACACGGGGTTGTGCACCCACGTGAAGTGCATCGTGTTGTCGACGTCGTAGAGCGAAATGGGCGAGGCCTGCAGCGCGGCCAGCAGGCGTTGCTGCGACAGGCGCTGCTGGGTTTCAGCCCGTGCGCGGCGTTCGGCCCCGGCGCGGGCGCGGCGCAACTGCTCGCACAAGCCGCAGATAAGCAGTGCGCCCACCCCAAATACCGTCATCTGGATCGGCGTGAGGGGCACAGCGGCGGGCCAGCTTTGCAGCGCGGCCAGTCCCATGAACAGCCCCGCATAGGAGACGATGGCCAGCATGCCCGGCCAGAACCCGCCGTACCACGCCGCAATCGTCACCACCGGAAAAGCGAGGTAGAACGGCAGATGGATGCCCATCGCCGATTCGAGCAGCACCCGTCCGATGGTGCCGACGGCGGCCACACCCACCGCCACCAGCCATGCCGATGGGCGAATGGCCGGTGTCACGGTAAACCCGCTGGTGCTGAAGGGCCCAGGGTCCGGCAACCGGGCAGGGCCGGCAGCGCGCGTGTCCGACGGGCGGGACGATGGGGGCAGGATGGACGTCACAGTCGGGCGCAATACCGGGCGGAGAACAAAGCAGCCAAAGGTGACTCAGGATACGAATTGGCCACCGCAGATGCCATCGGGGTTTCGCTGACACGCGTGCAAGACAGTGCCCCATTCTTGCCCGGGCCAGTCGCGGCGCGGGCCCGCGGGGTTATCCCCCTGACGAGGGGTGCCCCGCATGCTCGGGGTGCGGATCGCGCATGCGGTTGCGGTGCGTCAGGGCGGGGAACAGCCGCATCCAGACTGCCACCACCAACAGCGTGCCAAGGCCGCCAATCACCACCGAGGCCACTGGCCCCAGCAGCCCGGCCAACATGCCCGATTCGAATTCGCCCAACTGGTTGGACGCGCCCACGAACACTGAATTGACCGCGCTCACGCGCCCGCGCATGGCATCGGGCGTATCGAGCTGCACCAGCGACGTCCGGATCACCACGCTGATCATGTCCGACGCGCCCAGCAGCACCAGCGCCAGCATCGACAGCGGCAGCCAGCGCGACACCCCGAACACCAGCGTCGCCAACCCGAACACCGCCACGGCAGCAAACATCACCCGGCCAACATGCCGATCCAGCGGACGGTGCGCCAGGAAGAGCGCCATGCCCAGCGCTCCCACGGCCGGCGCCGAGCGCAGCAGGCCCAGCCCCCATGCGCCTGTGCCCAGGATGTCGCGCGCGTAGATCGGCAGCAGCGCCGTCGCGCCCCCCAGCAACACGGCAAACAGGTCGAGCGAGATGGCGCCCAGCACCACTGGCCGCCCCTTGATGAATGAGATGCCCGCGAACAGCGATTGGAGGCTCACCGGCGTGCTGACGGGCACCGCGCGCTCCATCCGCACCAGCGCCAGCAACACGTGCGCGAGCAAGAACAGCCCAGCTGCCGTGGCATACACCACTGGCGCGCCGGCCACGTACAGAAAGCCGCCCAGCGCCGGCCCCAGGATGACGCCGGTCTGCCCGGCCGAGCTGGACAGCGCCACCGCGCGCGGCAATGCCTGCAGTGGCACCAGCGTCGGCAATAGGGCTTGCAGCGTCGGCGTCTCGAACGCGCGCATCGCGCCAATCACCACCACGCACAGGAAGATCGGTTGCACACCGGCGTGCCCGTTGGCCGCCAGGACAGCCAGCGAGAGTGCCACCAGGGCTTCGATGGCCTGACAGGCACGCACGACGTACCGCCGGTCGTAGCGGTCCGCAATATGGCCGGAGGCCAGCACCAGCACCACCGACGGTAGGAACTGCGCCAGCCCGACCAGCCCCAGCACATAGGCGCTGCGCGTCAGGTCGTAGATCTGCCAGCCAACGGCCACCCCGAACATCTGATACGCGAAGGTGGTGGACAGCCGGGCGAACCAGAACAGCCTGAAGGCGGGGTAGGCGAACGGCGCATGCGACAGCGTTTGCGCGGATGCGGAAGAGGAGGTGGGGGAAAGACCAGCGTCGCCAGACACGTTGGATGTGCGCCGGAATCCGGCGATCAATGAAGGAGGCGGAAAAGAAGCGTGAAGCGTCCGTCATCGTAACGGAAGTCGCCCCTTTATAGCCGCCCGCGCGGGTACGTGGCTTGCGGAACTGCCGGTACGTCATTACAGGAGATTTCATCATGGCCACGCACCACGCCAGCTCAAAGCCGGCGCCCGCCCAATCATCGAAGGCCAAGCCGAAGCCCCAGCGCTGGTCGCACCAGGTGATGGAGACCAGCGACGCGCTGGACATCGAACCCGACATTTTCAAGTCGCGCAGCCCCGCGCGGATTGCGGCGTCGCTCAAGGCATCGGCCGAGCACAGCCGGCGGCGCAAGGGGACGGCATTCCAGTCGGCCATGTCAATGCTGACGTTCTATATCAATCGGGCGGGGGACAACCTCAGCGTCGGGCGGCGCCGGATTCTGGAGCGTGCCAAGGATGCACTGCGTGCCGAGTTCGGCCGCCCTGCGCACAGCTCGGCCAAGGCCCGGCATTGATGGAAGGTGCGGCGCCGCTCAGATGGTCAGCATGACGCTGAGCAACTGGCGTGCGACCGCCTTGTAGTCGGCCTTGTCACTCTGCGGGGAATATGTGGACAGCGTCTTGCCCCGGTATTTGACCGTGACGATGCCGTTGCGGGTCGAATAGGTGGCTTCGATGCTTCGGCCGCCGCGCTCGAGATTGAAAGGGATGGTCTCAGCGACCAGTCGCGCGGTTTCCTGCGTGGCCGGCGGCGTGGGCGGCACGGCAGACAGCGGCGAGTATGAAGCGGGGGCTTGTTGTTCGGGGTGGCGCATGGCGCCTCCTCTTCGGGGAAAACGGGTATACACCCCAACGCAGGTTCCGTACCAGCTCCGTTTGGCCTGGACATGCCGTGCGGCCGCCCGAAAAGTGGCACCTCAACGCCGGTCAGGCGCTCGACATGCGGGCGGGTTTGACGCCATGCGTCGGTCCGTTGACGAGATTTGTCAATTTTGTAAACGCAATTAACCGCCAGGATTTTTGGGCCCCGTGCAAATCCGGGCTATCAAGGCGCGGAGACAGGTGCCATTCTGGTAAGTGCCATGGCGCGCGCATCGCATGCCAATCGCATGCACCTCGCGCCTTGCAGGCACCCTGCCGACGTTCCAACCATGCCAACAAGGAGGCGATATGGGTTCCCATACCTACAAGATGATCGAGCTGGTCGGTTCTTCACCCGATTCCAGCGATGCAGCCGTCCGCAACGCCATCGCGCGCGCGGGCGAGACCCTCAAGCATCTGGACTGGTTTGAGGTGCTGGAAACACGCGGCCACCTGGTCGACGGCAGAATCGCCCACTGGCAGGTGACGATCAAGGTGGGGATGCGGCTCGAAACGCTGGAGAGCGAAAAGCCCGCCGGCAAGAAGAAGGGCAAATAGCGGTTAAAGAAAAAGGCGGCCAGGATTTCTCCGGGCCGCCTTTTTTCGTGAGGACTGCGCTGCAGTGTTATTGCGCCTGCGTGAAGTCCAGCGCGTTGGTCAGGTCGCCCATCGGCTTGTTGCCGTTGGAGACGAGCGCCTCGTCACGTTGCTTGATACCCGGCAGCGTCGGCAGGTCGAAGCGGTGCGTGATCAGACGCAGGACCGAAGCCGTGTCGTACTGGGTGTGGTCAACGAAGCCCTTCTTGGCAAACGGCGAGACAACGATCGCCGGGATACGCGTGCCCGGGCCCCAGCGGTCAGCCTTCGGCACCGTGGCGTGGTCGTAGAAGCCACCGTTTTCGTCATACGTCACGACGATCACCATGTTCTTCCACTGCGGGCTCTTCTGCAGTTGGGCGATCACGTTGGCGATGTGTGCGTCGCCGTCAGCCACGTTGGCATAGCCCGGGTGCTGGTTCAGGTTGCCTTGCGGCTTGTAGAACGTGACGGCGGGCAGCTTGCCTGCGGCTGCGTCTTGCAGGAAGGCGGCGTCGTAGTCGCGCAGGTGGGCCGCACGCTCAGCAGCGCCGGTGGTCGTGGCTGGGTCGAAGCGGCTGAAGTAGTTGAACGGCTGGTGGTGCGGCTGGAACTGGATCGAGCCGCTGTAGATCACGCTGCGCGTGGTGTTCGGGGCGTCGGCAAGGGCCGCGTTCCAGGCGCCGGCGTACCAGGCCCAGTCCACGCCACGGGCCGTCAGCAGATCACCGATGTTGGTGTTCGACTGCTTCGGCATGGTGGTAGCCTTGGTGGGGTCGGCGTAGGCCGTGTTGCCGCTGGCGACGGCGTTACCCGACGGCTGGTACGGCGGCTGCATCGTGTTGACGGCGTACGAGTTGCCGTTGCTGTCGACCGGTGTCAGGTTGCCGTCCTTCGTGCCGCCGGTGTACGACGTCGGGGCACCCGCCATGACCGAGCTGGCGCTCGGGGTGAGCGTGGGTGAGCCGTTTGCATCGGTCGTAACCGAGGCGATGCTGCCCGAGGCCGGCGAGTTTGCGGCGTTCGGATAGATCGGTGCGCACGCGCAGATCAGGTACTGGTGGTTCAGGAACGAACCGCCGAATGCGCCCATGAAGAAGTTATCCGCCAGCGTGTATTGCTTGGCGATGTTCCACATGGTCATCTTGCTGCCGTCGTAGTAGCCCATGGTCAGGCCGCCGGCGTCGGCAAAGGCGGCGAACTTGTCGTTCTTGCCGCCGTTGATCTGCATCTGGTTCTGATAGAAGCGGTGCCAGAGGTCGCGCGTGATGACGTTCTGGCCGACGACCGTGCCCGTGCTGCCGAAGCCCGACGGGCTGTCGATCTGGAACATCTGGTTGGGCATGTTGGCCGTGGAGGCCTGCGTGATCTGCACGCTTTGGCCGGCTGCGGTCACGCCACCCCAGGTGGGCGGCAGCGTCGGCAGCACGGAGCCATCGAAGTCTTTCTGCGCAACGGCGGTGCCCGTCGAGGTCGGGTTCACACCGGGGATGCCATTGGCGCCCGGGAACAGGCCGTACAGGTTATCGAAGCCGCGGTTTTCTGCGTAGATCACCACGATCGTCTTGACGTTGTTGGTCAGCGCCATGCGCTTTGCCACGCCGTCACGGATGGTCTTGCCGATGTCGCCGCCGTTGGCAACGGCGTCGGCGATCAGGGCGATGGCCTGGTCGATTTCAGCCTGCAGCGCAGCCTTGGTGCCGGCGTCGGTTTCCTTGTTGTGGTCTTCCAGCAGCTTGTCGATCGTCACGCCAAGGCGTGCGGCGAGTGCCGTCTTGGCAGCGTTGATGTCGCCGCCGTTGCTGTCCATCAGCACAGCCAGTTCGGTCGAGATGGCGCTGACAACACCGTTGGCGCCGGCCGGTGCACGGAACACCAGTGGCTGCGTGATGGCCGTGTGCGTGCCCTTGTCCGGATCGTTGCGGAAGGCGTCCGTACCGATTTCCACGGTGATGGCGCCCGAGCCTGCCAGCGTGTAGGCGCCGTTCGCATCGGTATAGGTGCTGGTTTCACCCGAATCGCACTTGCCGTTGTTGTTGGCGTCGATACAGACCTTGGCATGCTCGAAGTAGCTGCCGGTCACCACGCCCGAGGTGGACGCGGAGGCATTGCTGCTCGAATCACTGCCACCACAGGCAGACATGCTGGCCGCAACCAACGCGGTCAGCGGCAAAAGACGAAGCGCTCGGCTCATGATTTCCCTGGATTGTTGTGTGGGGGACGAAAGCGAGCGGGAGTCTGTGCTTCGTGTGTGACAAGTTGATGATGAAAACGCAGGTGTGGCACCGATTTCGCTCCAGTTCAGCGTGATGAGCGTCATCAGGATGAGCAGGGGCACCACCGAACGTTTGAAGACATTTGCCACCATGGGACCTCTCCAAGGGCTGACGTGACACACATTTGACGACATCAAAGTGTCATGGGAGCCATGCTAAGTTGCAAGGCTCCCAAAATTTCGCCTATCGCCAATGCGCCGCCTTCTGCCTGCTGCAACTGTTCGCGTGATCGCCGTTTCTGCGCTTGCGTTTGTCGGGCTGGCTGCTGGCTGGAGCGGGTGCGGGCGCGGCGAAGTCGCGGTGGCGCATGCAGCAACGGCGCCGGTAGTGGCGGCATCGACGGCATCAGCACCGGCCGTCAAGTCGCCAGCGACGCCCGCTTACGAAAAAGCCTTCTACACAATGATGGCGACGCGACGCCCATCGGTTCCGGCGATGACGGCATTGGGCAAGGCGCTGTTCTTCGATCCGGCCATGTCTGCCTCGGGCAAACAGGCCTGCGCAAGCTGCCACAGCCCCACGCATGCCTATGGCCCGCCGAACGATCTGTCGGTGCAGCTTGGCGGCACGGGCATGAACAAGACCGGCGTGCGTGCCGCACCATCGCTGCGCTATCTGCAGAATGTGCCGCCGTTCTCCGAACACTTTTACGAGAGCGACGGCAACGACTCTGAAGACCAGGGCCCGACCGGCGGCTACACGTGGGATGGCCGCGTGTCGTCCACGCACGACCAGGCGCGTATTCCGCTGCTGTCGGGGCATGAGATGGCCAACGGCACGCCGGCCGGGGTCGTGGCCAAGCTGCGCAGTGGCCGCCACGCGCAGACATTCCGCCAGGTATTCGGCAACGACATCCTCGACAACGAAGACACTGCCTTCCGCGCAGCACTGATGGTGCTGGAGGTCTTCCAGGAAACGCCGTCCGAGTTCTATCCGTATGACAGCAAATACGACGCGTTTTTGCGCAAGCAGGTGAAGCTGTCTCCGCAGGAAATGCGCGGGCTGCAGGCATTCAGCGATCCGGCCAAAGGCAATTGCGCCTCGTGCCACGTGAGCGCCATCAAGCAGGACGGTGCGTTCCCGGCCTTCACCGATTTCGGGCACATTGCCGTGGGCGTTCCTCGCAACCGCACGCTGGCGGCCAATGCTGACCCGAAGTTCTTCGATCTGGGCCTGTGCGGGCCCGATCGGACCGACCTGAAGGACCGCGCCGACTATTGCGGCCGCTTCCGCACGCCCTCGTTGCGCAACGTGGCGCTGCGCAAGACGTTCTTCCACAACGGCGCCATCCATTCGCTGGAAGACGCGGTGCGCTTCTATGCCCAGCGCGATACGCAGCCGCAGAAGTGGTATCCGCGCAAGGCAGACGGCACGGTCGACAAGTTTGATGACCTGCCGCCCCAATACCGCGCCAACGTCAACATGGAGCCGCCGTTCGGCGGCAAGCCCGGCGACAAGCCCGTGCTGTCCGAGGGCGACGTGCGCGACATCGTTGCCTTCCTGAAGACGCTGACCGACGGCTACCGCCCCGTGCGCACAACGCAATCCGGCGCCCAAGGCGGCAGCCGGGTTGCACAGCGCTGAACCGCCGGCTCCAAGCCCCGCGGCCCGTTTGTTGCAACACCCAACGCGGGATTCGCGCAGGGCGGTGCGTGCGCTGCGGTTATCATCGGCGGATCGTCTTTTTGCTGTCTTCCATTTCCCGCTATGACCTGGCTTGCTGACCCGTCCATCTGGATCGGCCTGTTCACCCTGGTGGTGCTCGAGATTGTTCTCGGCATCGACAACCTCGTTTTCATCGCCATCCTGGTCAACAAGCTGCCGCCAGTGCTGCGCGACCGTGCCCGGATGATCGGGCTAGGCCTCGCCCTGCTGATGCGCATGGTGCTGCTGGCCGCTATGTCGTGGCTGATCGGGCTCACCAAGCCGCTGCTCACGCTTGGGCCGGTCGATCTGTCGGGCCGGTCAATCATCCTGCTGCTGGGCGGTTTCTTCCTGCTGTTCAAGGCCACCTCCGAGCTGCATGAGCGTCTGGACGGCGAGCCGCAGGACGAAAGCCATGGCACCGGTCACGGCAAGTTCTGGAATGTGATCGCGCAGGTGGTGATTCTCGATGCGGTGTTCTCCATCGACTCCGTCATCACCGCCGTGGGCATGGTCAACGATTTGCCGGTGATGATGACGGCCGTGGTGATTGCCATGGGCGCCATGCTGTTTGCCTCGCGCCCGCTGACGGAGTTCGTCAACGCGCATCGCACGGTGGTGGTGTTGTGCCTGAGCTTCCTGCTGATGATCGGCTTCTCGCTCGTTGCCGAGGGCCTGGGCTTTCATATTCCGAAGGGCTATCTGTATGCGGCCATCGGCTTCTCCATCCTGATCGAGTTCTTCAACCAGGTGGCCCAGCACAATACCGTGCGCTACGATCGTCGCCGCCCGTTGCGCGAGCGCACCGCCGATGCGGTGCTGAGCCTGCTGGGCGACCGCCGTGGCGCGCCGGCAGAGTCCGAATCGCACGAGGCCGCCTCGCACGACGCTGGCCAGTCCGTGCCCGAGACCGTGTTCCGCCCGGAAGAGCGCAGCATGGTCAGCGGCGTGCTGGACCTGGCCGAGCGCTCGGTGCGCTCGATCATGACGCCGCGCCACGATATTTCGTGGGTGGATCTGGATGCCGACGTGTCCATCACGCGCAAACTGTTGCTGGCTGTGCCGCATAACCAGTTTCCGGTGTGCCGCGGCGGGCTGGATGACCTGGTTGGCGTGGCGCGCGCCAAAGACCTGATGGGCGACCTCGACACGCGCGGTGCCATCGACGTGGAGCGCAGCGTCAAGCCTGCGCTCAAGGTGTCGGACAACGTCGGCATCCTGCGCCTGATGGATAAGCTCAAGCGCGCACGCGGCCGCATGATGTTGGTGACGGATTCGCTGGATGTCGTGCAGGGCGTAGTGACGCCCATCGACGTGCTCGAAGCCATTGCCGGTGAATTCCCCGATGAAGACGAACGCCCGGGCGTGGTGGAAGTCAGCGATGGCTGCTGGGAAGTGGCCGGCGAGGCTGACCTGCGCCGGCTCGAAGATGTGCTGCATGTCGACTGGCTGCTTGACGAAGGCGGCAGCGCCACGAGCCTGGGCGGCTACCTCTTCAATCAATGGGATCGCCTGCCCGAGGTGGGCGATACGCTGGTGCGCCACGACCTGCGTTTCGTGATCCTTGAAGCTGGCAGCCGCCGCATCGTGCGCGTGCGCATCGAGCGCATGGAAGATGTGACGGCACCCGAGGCGGAAGCCTAAGACGTCGTCGATATTGCTGGCCGTGGCGCACGCGCCAAGCCAAGGCTGAGCACCGCTGCCAGCACGCAAGCAATGCCACCGACCTGGCGCGTGCTGACGGCCTCGCCGAGCAGCGTTGCTGCAAATGCCATGGCTGCCACAGGTGCCAGCGCGGTAAACAACGAAGCCTCTGCACCGCTCACGCGTGCGGCCCCGGCATACCAGAGCACAAAACCACCGACGGTCGGCACGATGGCGTAATACGCCACGGCCATCAGCGCGTGCGTTGCCTGCGCCGATGCGTGCAACTGCCACGGCGCTTCCCACAGCGTGGGCAGCAGCGCAGTCAGCAAACCGAATGCACTCATCAATGCCGACAGCGCAAGCGGTGGCACCGGCGTGCGCAGCCGCTTGTTAAGCAGGATGAAAAGTCCCTCGCACACCACTGCGCCCATCACCAGTACATTGCCCAGCAGCGGATGTGTCGCGTCTCCGCGCGGCTGCAGGGCGATGGCCAGCACGCCGGCGGTGGCCAGCGCAATCGCTCCCAGCACCGCGCGCCCGGGCCGTTCGCCCAGCAGCACGATGGCGATCAGCGCCGACATCACCGGTAGCGTGCCGATGATGACCCCCGCATCTGCCGCTGACGTGTGCCGCAGCCCCGAAATGAGCAGCGTCGTATAGCCCACGCTGCCGGCAGCCGCCTGCACGAAAAGCAGGGCCCACTCCCTGCGTGCGAGCACGGGCCAGCGCGTGCGGGTCATACGCATGATGAGCAGGAATAGCGGTAGCGCCATCGCAAAGCGCAACGCTGTCGCCGTAAATGGCGGCAGGCCCGCCGCGATGATCTTGCTGGCCGCCACGGTGCTGCCCACCAGCACCATCGCCAGGGCAAGGTAGAAACAACCTTCGAGTCGTTTGGACATATCGCATCCTGCGTGTGTGGAAGCCGCAGGATGGGCCCGCGCGATGCGCGCGTCTTGAACGAAATTGCAGCGGGGGGAGGATGCGGCTAGCGCGCCGCCGCGACCATGCCCGGCGACACGCCGTACTTGCGGACGAACTGCCGCGTCATGTGGCTTTGATCGGCAAAACCGCATGCGGCTGCCACTTCCGCCAGCGGCTCGCCTTGGGCGATCAGGCGGCGCGCCAGGGCCACGCGCCGTTGTACCTGATAGGCGTGAGGCGTGAGGCCGGTCACGCGGGCAAAGCCGCGCAATACCTGGAAGCGGCTCAAACCTGTTTCCTGTGCGAGGTCGAGCAGGGAGATGGCCGCCGCCGGGTCGTCATCGATGCGGGTTCGGGCAAGCCGGATGGCGTCGGGGGCTGTGTCAGTGTGGTGGTTGGTGCGGTCGTTGGCGGCGTGCAGCGCGTCTGCCAGTACGGACAGCAGCAGCTGCTCGCGCAGCAGTGCATCGCTTTGAGCGGCGGGCACCGTCATCTGCGCAAACAGCAGGCGCATGCGGGGGGCGAGGTCTGCGTCGTGGATGACAGGGCGGTCAAACTCAGCGTCGCCGTAGTGGCCGGGGTGCAGGTCCGTCGCCAACTCGGCGACCACGCCGGGGTCGAGGTAAAGCATGCGCCATGCGCGGCCGGCATCGCCGATGGGTGTGCCATCGTGCACTTCAAACGGATTGACCGTGATGACGTCGCCTGCGCCGGCTTCTACCGTGCCGCGTCCGCTGAATGATCTCTGCGCCCCGCGATCAACGATGCCGATGCCGAACTGGCCATGCGTGTGGCGCGGGAAGGTGTGGCCGGAGTCTGCGGCGACGGCTTCCACGCCGCGCATGGCGCAGCGATGCATCGAAAACGCGAGGTTGGCCGGCCGGCTGGGCAAGGGCGGTTCCTTGTGAGGGGATACGCGAATCCATGGGTGTGCAGCGTGGCAGCAGCATACGCTTTCTTCGCATTTCGCTCATTTTTTGCGCGCAGGCGGTTGGTATGCTGGCGCTTTCTGCGGCAGCACGCCCGGTAAGATGAGGCCGTGCCTGCTGCCGGGCAGCGCGGGAACCGCTTCCGCTAGTGGTGCCCGGCAGCCCCTGACTGATCCATGCGCCCGTCTTTCGGTATTACCTCCAAGCTGTTCGTTGCGTTGTTCATGCTGAGCATCGTTGTTGCGCTCGCCATGGGCGCGGCGGTGCGCTGGCGCTTTGACGCCAACTTTCTCGACTACGTGAACGCGCGCGAATCCGAGCGCATGGCCGCGCTCGCGCAGGGTGTGGAGGCCGCCTACACGCAGCACGGCAACTGGGATTTCCTGCGCGACGATCGCACGGCGTGGTTCCGCCTGCTGCGCCGCGAAGGCGCCCGGGCCCGAGCCAATGGCATGGGCGGCGACCGCTTCGACCTGCCACCAGGTCATCGCTTCGATACACTCCCGCCCGGCCCGGACCGCGGCATCGACAGAGACATGCCGCCGCCGCCCGGCCCGCCTCCGGCAGGGAGCATGCCGCCGCACCCGCCCAGCGAGCCGCCGATCCCGCACTCGCCGATCTGGCTGCTTGATGCGCAGCGCAACGTCATCATTGGCGACGGGCCGCCCCTCGGGCCGAACGCACGATGGCAGGAACTGCGCCACAACGGCCAGACCGTCGGCTGGCTCGCCATGCCGCCGCGCGTGCGTGTGCCCGAAGGCGCCGACCAGGCATTCCAAGCGCAGCAGTTGCGCGCCACATGGATCATCGCGGGGCTGTCGGTTCTGCTGGCGGCGTTGGTGGCGGTGCTGCTCGCACGCGGCCTGCTGGCTCCGATGCGCCGGCTGACGGATGCCGCACGCCGCATGGCCGACGGCGACTACGCCACCCGTGTCGACGTGCATTCGCGCGATGAACTCGGCGGGCTCGCGGCGGATTTCAACCACCTTGCCGCGTCGCTGGAGGCCAACCAGAAGATGCGGCGTCAGCTCACGGCGGACATCTCGCACGAACTGCGCACGCCACTGGCCGTGCTGCGCGGTGAACTGGAAGCACTGGAAGACGGCGTGCGCCCGCTGACGGCCACCTCGCTCGCGTCATTGCAGGCGGAGGTGTCGACGCTCAGCAAGCTCATCGACGACTTGTACGAACTCTCGCTGGCCGATGTGGGCGCGCTCGCTTTCCACATGGAGCCGCTGGATTTGGCCGATACCGTGTGCAGTGCCGTGCAGGGCTTTACGCCGCGCCTGATGGAAAAGAGCATCGCGTTGCAACTGGACATGCCGGAGGCGCCGTCGCAGGAAACGATGGTCAAGGGCGACGCGCAGCGTCTGCGGCAGGTCATGCAGAACCTGCTGGAGAACACGCTGCGCTATACCGATGCCGGCGGCACGCTGCGTGTGCATGTGCATCAGGACGGTGACTGGCAGCAGATCGACGTGCAGGACAGCGCGCCGGGTGTGCCCGAGGCGATGCTGCCGCGCATCTTCGATCGCCTGTTCCGCGTTGATGCCTCACGCAGCCGGGCGCAGGGCGGGGCTGGCCTGGGCCTGAGCCTGTGCCAGACCATCATCGCCGCACACGGCGGCACCATTGAAGCCAGACATTCGCCGCAGGGCGGGCTGTGGATCGCCATTCGCCTGCCTATTCTTGATGTGCTTGATCCGCTAGCCGACCATGATTCTGATCATTGAAGACGAACCCAAGCTGGCCGCATTGATGACCGACTATCTGCGCGCCGCTCACTACGAGACCGAGTGGCTGGCCGATGGCACGCATGCAGCGCAGCGCATTCGTGAGACCGCGCCCGAACTCGTGCTGCTCGACCTGATGCTGCCCGGCAAGGACGGCCTGGAGATCTGCCGCGAGGTGCGCGCGTTCAGCGAGGTGCCCATCGTCATGGTGACGGCGCGCGTGGAAGAAATCGACCGCTTGCTCGGCCTTGAGCTTGGCGCTGACGACTACGTTTGCAAGCCATTCAGCCCGCGCGAACTGGTGGCGCGCATCAAGACCATCCTGCGCCGCGTACAGCGCGGTGGCGGCATGCCGGAGAGCGCCTTGCAGATCGACGGCGCCGCCTATGCCGCCACGCTGCGCGGCCAGCGCCTGGACCTCACGCCGGTGGAATTTCGTCTGCTCGCTGCGCTGGCGGGCGCACCGGGGCGCATTCTGTCGCGCTCGAACCTGCTCGAGCAGATCTATGACGACCATCGCATCGTGACCGACCGCACGGTCGATACCCACATCAAGAACCTGCGCCGCAAGATGGAACAGGTGAGCCCGGGTACCGAGATGATCCATTCCGTCTATGGCGTGGGTTACAGGCTCGACGCCTGAGGTTCAAGAAAACTCCTCTGTTTGCCCACCTTTCGTGCAGGGCCGATGGCTACAGTGAACGTATGGCCGGCGTGTTCGGCCGACGATCTCATGAGGAGCCTCAACATGACCGCTGTGACTTCCCGCGTGGCCGGTATTGCCGCCGGACTTTTGCTTTCGTGCGCCGCGTTGGCCCAGACCGCCGGCCCCGGCGCCGTTCCGCTCTCGCCCATGCCACCCATGTCACCACATGGTCCGGGCATGATGGAGCGCGGGCCAGGCATGGGCCCAGGCGGCCCACGTGGCATGGGCCCGCATCATGGCGGCGCGCCCTTTCTGCGTGGCCTGAAACTGAGCGAAGAGCAGCGCGACAAGATCTTCGCCATCGAATATGCACAGATGCCCGAAGCGCGAGAGCAGCGCAAGGCCATCGAGCATGCGCGCCGCGATCTGCATCAGATGGTGGCTTCGGGTCAGTATGACGAAGCGCGTGCGCGCAGCCTGACTGAATCGCTGGGCCGCGCCGTTGCCCGCGAAGCGCAACTGCGCGCGCAGGCCGGCGCCAAGATCATGCAGGTGCTCACGCCCGAACAGCGCAAGCAGGTGGGCGAGCGTGAAGCCCAGCGCGTGGCGGAACTCGAGTCCGGCGAAGGCGGGCCGGAACCGGTGCCGATGATGTAATTCAGGACTGGCCCAAAGATAGGGAATCGGTTCTCTGTCCGCAGCGGACGGCCCGTGAACGGATTCCTAGCGGTAGACCACCACCGGTACGTGCGCGTAGGTCAACACCTTGCGCGTCTCGTTGCCGATCAACAGTCGCCCCATCAGGCTGCGGTGCCCGTGCGATGCCATGAAGATGACGTCGCACGCGTGCCGCTTTGCCGCATCGAGGATGCCCAGATAGGGCTCGGCAAACTGCGTTACATCGCTGTCGAACTGCACGCCTTCTTCGCGGGCGCGCTCTGCAATGCGGTCGATGCAGTCCTTCGCGTAGCCCTGCACCGTTTCCATGTAGTGCGCATGCGGACACTCGCCCACGCCGGCCGAATAGGCCATGTTGGGGAATTCTTCAATGCATGTGTAGGCGGTGAGGCGGCACCCGGTGGCGTGCGCCAGCTTGAGCGCGCCGTCGATGGCCTTGCGGCATTGCTCGGAGCCGTCGGTCGGCAGGAGGATATGGGTAAACATGGCGGTCTCCATGGGGAACCCATCTCCACGTTACTGCGCCCACCGATGCGCCTCTATCGTGGAAAACGCTAGTCCAGCGCAGCTTTTCGGCTGAGTTGGACGACCAGACGATCGCAATGCACGGTCGTTCGCATATTGACGTGGCAGATTGCGGCCTAGCCCCGTTGCCACGCCTGCCGATAGCGTGACGGCGACGCGCCAAGCTGCAGCGCGAATCGCCGGCTGAAATGGCTGGCGCTGGCAAAGCCGCAGCGCTCGGCAATCGTCGCCAGCGCAAGGGTGGTTGTGCGCAGCAGCGCCTGCGCGCGCGCCATGCGCTGCTGCATCACCCACTCATGCGGCGCCGCCCCGAAAGACGCCCGAAACATCCGCGCGAAATGGAATTCCGACAGGTTCGCTTCTGCCGCCAGTTGTCCGAGTGACAGGGGCAGATGCAGCTCGGCATCGATGCGCGCGGCAATGCGCCGGCACACGTGCGGCGCCAGTCCGCCGCGTACGGCCAGCGCCCGCGTGCGGCCCTGGGTCTGCACGAGATACGACAGCGTGTCATTGGCCAGCGCGTTGGCGCGCATGCGGTCGTCCAGGTCGGTCCAATCGAGCTGGGCGATGTTCGCGCAAGCTTGTGCGAGATGAACGTCTTCGATGAAGGTGCGGTCGTGCAGTGTGAACAAGCGGGGCTCTGCGTCGAGCAGGCGTACGGCGTGTCCGGCCAGCGCGTCGGGCGGGAAATACAGGTGAACGAAACGCATCGGCTGCTCGATCACCCAGCTCGACTGGTGTTCGGCCGGCAGCATGCACACGCGCCCCGGTGCGCCGAACAGGTGCGGCAGATCTTGCCGGTGCGTGGTGTAGCCGCCTTGCAGATAGACCGACAGCGTGTGGTGCTCGGGCTGGATGTAGCGCGCCTCGTCGTGCTCGTTGCGCCAGATGGCGGCGGTCACGCCGTCGCCCAGATTCGTCACGCGCTCGAGTGATGCGCGCGAGCCGCGCGCAAGCGTGCCGAAGACGCTCGCGTCTGCGGTTACGCGAGGGTCGGCAGGTTGAGACGAAGGGGGCGTGGGGGCGGGGCGCACGCGTCGATGTTACCAACGATGGCACCGCGACGCGACGCAAAGAGCCCGGGTGCTATCCGCTGCAGAGCTGGCGCGCCACCTCGCCCGCCAGCCCGACGCCGTCCACGCGTTGCCAGCCCGCATCGTTGGCGATCTGTCTTTCGCTGACGGTCAGCGCGCCTTGATACAGCTTGGCTTGCGAGACCGAGAACTGCCGGCTGCGGCAATCGACGGTGTACAGAAAATCAGCCATGTCGCCGCGGAAGGCGCCGAACATCCGTTGCAGCGAACGCATGCCCGCGCGGTTCGACGCTTCTACGCGCACCCACGCGCTGACCGGGCCGCTGGGCATGCGCTGGATGCTGCCGACGTCGAGCGACGCGTGACTGTCCGGTTGGTCGGGCAGCGGGATCCAGCGCTCAGCACCGGCCACCGGCATGGACAGCGCTGCCAGCGCCGCCAGCATGCCGGTCACGGCACGGTGTGTGACGCCGAAGGATGTCATCGGGGCTTGCCACCCGGTACGGGAATGGCAATCGAGTCGGAATGGCTGCAGGCCATCATCACGCCTGCCTTGTCGACGTCGATCATCACGGTGCCCGGCTTGTCGGCCGTGCTGGGCGTGGCCGCGAGGCTGCCCGACAGCCGCTGCATGATCGCCCGGCAGGTCGGGGCCGTGGAGGCAACGGTCGTGGCTTTGGCTGTCTTGGCGGCCGGAATTGGGGCGGGTGCCGCAGCAGCAACGGGTGGACGACTGGGGGCAGGGGCTGCCGCGGCCGCGGGCGGCGTAGAAGCGTGCGCACGCGGCAACGCAACAAGTACGGCCAGCACGCTCACGGTAATCAGCAACCGCGTCGTGCGCCGTGAAAGCGATCGATTGGGGGGAGACAGAGACGGCATGACAGTCCAGGCACAGGCATCCAAATTGCGCCTGCTAGGTCACGGGACAGGCGCGCTCTTTCGACCAGTAACGGCACGCCGCGCCCGAACTTGACGCGGCAATCTGCCTCATGGGTCACTCAAGCGTGATTTTGCCTGCGCAAAATACGTCATGTGAACGACATAATCGTGCAGGCTGGAACATTCTCATCAATGTAGCGACCAATCAATATGCCGGGGAGATTTTTCCGACGTCGTCGGCATCGTGAAACGAACCGCCCGTAAGGTTCGCACATGCAGGCGATGTAAGCAGACGGGACAAGCAGCAACGGGGTTCGTGCAGTGCCAAAACAAATGGGTCGGCGGGAATGAAAATGCGATGGAATATCCGGTCTTTTCCGCCCTTTGTTTTTCCAAGGGGGCCACTATGATTCACAACATGGCGATGCGATGCAACTTTGCGTCGTTTGCCTCATGGGTCGGTTCTCCTCTCTGGAACAGATCGACACGGTCCAGAGATTTCAACCCGCGCCTCGTCAACTGAGCGCGGGTTTTTTCTTGGGTTATGTCAACGTCGGGTGGCCTCCACACGCCCCTCAGGGCGATCGCACGCAGCACCCTTCAGTTTTTCACCGGCGCGCCGTTGTGGTTAGGGGCGAGACACCTGTAGTCTCCCTCTCGCTTTCCCATTGCCACTGCTGTTGCTGTTATCGCTCAAGCCATCGCATTGCCCATGACCCAGTTTCTTCCGGCTCAGGCCGGAGCCTCTCCTGCAGACGTTGCGCTGGGCCCCCAGGCCGCGCAACGTCCGGTAGCGGCCATGGTCGGGGCGATGACTGATGTGCGTGGTACCGATTTCGATGCGCTGTCACGGCTGTCGTCCGACGCGGTATTGCTGACCGTGGACGGGCGCCTCGTGCGAGCCAACCCGGCCGCCGCCCGCTTGCTGGGCGCGCAGGATCCAGCGCAACTGGCGGGCCTGCAACTCGCCGGCCTGATTCATCCCGATGACGTTGCCCAGGCGGTTCCGCGCCTGGCAGGCATGTTGAGCAGCGGGGTCTCTGCCCAGCCGGTCGAACACCGTCTGGTGCGCGCCGACTACACACACGTGCTGGTTGCCAGCGAAGCCGCTGCGTGCGAGCACGAGGGCCAGCCCGCCGTCATGATTGTGCTGCGTGAAGCCGTGTCGCGCCATGCGTTGGAGCGCCACGCCGTACAGGCTCGCGCTGAAGCGCTGCATGCGCGCCGTCTGCTCGCTTCGGAGAACGCCGTGCTTGCGCAACTTGCCTCCAATGCGACGCTGTCGAGTGTGCTGCGCCACCTGTGTCTGTATGTCGAGCAGGTTTATCCGAATGCCATGTCGGCGCTGCTGTTGCTGGACGCCGGCTCCCAGACCTTGCGTGTGGCCGCTGCGCCCACGCTGCCAGCGACCTATGTCGCCACACTGGAAGACACGCCTGTCGGCCCCGATACCGGCGCATGCGGCTGCGCGGTGTATCTGGGCGACGCCGTCTTCGTCGACAACATTGCGACCGACCCGCGCTGGCAACACGAGCGCACGGCGGCATTGGCTGCGGGTTTTGCTTCTGCATGGGCGTTGCCGATCCGCTCTTCTCGCGGGGACAAGCTTGGCGTGCTCGCGCTGTTCTATCGACAACCGTGCATGCCCGTGGAAGAAGAGCAGCATTTCCTCGACGACGTCACGCACCTGGCAGGCGTTGCCATTCAGAAGGACACCGTCGAACGCGGCCTGGCCGAAAGCGAAGAGCGCTATCGCCTGGCGATCTCGAATTTGCATGAAGGCGTCGTCATCATGTCGCCGGACGGCGTGGTGCAGGCCGCCAACGCCAGCGCCGAGCGCATCCTGCGCGTGCGCCCCGGGCAGCTCGTGGGGCGTAACCGGCTCGACCCGATTCAACGCGTTGTGGATGAAGACGGCAAGGAAGTCGGTTCGACCATGATGCCGTCCGCGTTGGTGCTGCGCACCGGCGAACCCATCTTCGGCCGCGTGTACGGGCTGTTGCTCAAAACGGGCGAGTTGATGTGGGTGCGGCAGAACATCATTCCCATCCGCCGCCATGCCGAGCCGGCACCCAGCAGCGTGATGCTGTCGTTTGCCGATATCACCGATATCAAGCGCGCCGAGCAGCGCTTGCGCCATCTGGCCGCGCACGACGCGCTCACGGGGCTGACCAACCGCAGCTTCTTCATCGCGCACCTGGAAGGCGCCATTGAGAGCGCGCGCGACGAGAGCCGCGAGTTGGCGCTCTTCTTCCTCGATCTCGACCGCTTCAAAAGCGTGAATGACACTGCCGGCCATGCCTGCGGCGACACGCTGCTGCAAAGCGCCGCGGCGCGCCTGACCGATTGCATCGGCCCCGGCGACGTAATCGCCCGCCTGGGCGGTGACGAATTCGTCATCCTGATCGACCAGCGTGTTGAGGGAAAGCGCATCGCGCTGCTGGCTGAACGTTTGCTTCAGGCCATGCGCGAGCCCTTCGATACCGTCAACGGACGTTACTACCTGGGTGTGTCGATTGGTGTGGCGCTGTATCCGCATGACGGCATCTCGGGTTCCGACCTGCTGCGTTCTGCCGACGCCGCCATGTACCGCGCCAAGCAGAACGGTCGCAACCGTGCGCAGTTCTACACGGCTGAACTTAACGCCCGGCTGCAACGCCGCTACATGCTGGAAAACGCGCTGCGCGATGCGCGCGAGAACAACGAACTGCAGCTCGTCTATCAACCCAAGTACGACCTTGCCAGCCATCGCATCGTCGGTGCCGAGGCACTGCTGCGCTGGAACAGCGCCAAGCTTGGGGCGATCTCGCCGGTGGAGTTCATCCCGGTGGCGGAAGAGACCGGTCTGATCGTGCCGATTGGCGCATGGGTCTTGCGCCGCGCCTGCGAGCAGGCCGTGATCTGGTACGAAGCGCTGGGCTATGACTTCCGCATGGCGGTCAACCAGTCGGCGCGCCAGTTCCAGGCCGGCGACGTGGTCCCGATGATCGAACAGACGCTGGCCGACAGCGGCCTGCCGCCCACCGCGCTTGAAGTCGAAATTACCGAAAGCCTGCTGATGGGCGGTGCGGACGAGGTCCGCCCGATGTTCGATGCACTCACCGCGCAGGGCATCCGGATCTCGATCGACGATTTCGGTACCGGGTATTCATCGCTGTCGTATCTGCAGCGCTTCCCGATCAGCAACGTGAAGATCGACCGCTCGTTCATCACCGGCATTCCGGGCGATCCGGATTCCGTGGCGTTGACGGAGGCCATCGTCGCTATGGCGCGCGCCCTGGGCATGACCGTCACCGCCGAAGGTGTGGAAGACGCCGATCAGGTGGAGTTCCTCGCCAAGGCGGGCTGCCAGGAAATCCAGGGCTACTACATCGGCAAGCCTGTCACGGCCGAAGGTTTCGACCGTTTGCTGCGGGCGCACCTGTCCGTGGTGGATGCCGGCGTGCGCGCCGCGCTGGGCTGACGGCGCGGCTGACTGCGGGGCTGACCGAGCGGCTGACTGAGCCATTCACACCGGCGTTTCTGCCGTTCGTCGCAATCCGCTCCCGCGTGCGGGGGCCGGCACCTAAGCTGGCGTCATTCCAACAGGGAGACCGCCATGCTCGAATCGATCGCCTCCATCGTGTCGCATACGCCCACCTGGGTGTTCGTGGTGTTTGCCGTGCTGATCGCCATTGGGGTGCGTCAGATGCAGCCCCGCATCGTGTCGCGCCGCCGCCTGATCGTGCTTCCGCTGGTGGTGGCCGCGTACTCGCTCTACGGCGTGTCGATGGCAAGCCATGGCAGCGCGCTTGCGCTCACGATGTGGCTGGTGGCCGTTCTGATGGCATTCCTGCTGACATACATGTCGCCGCCCAACGGCGCCGTGTCTGAAACGGCCCGCACCGTACGCGTGCCCGGAAGCTGGGTGCCGATGGTGGTGATCGTGGGCCTGTTCGCTGCCCGCTATGCCTACAACGTGATGCTAGCGATGCACCCGGAGGTCTCGCACTCTGCCAGCTTCATGGCGATGTTCAGCGCGCTGTTCGGCTTCCTGGGCGGGCTGCTGCTCTCGCGCTCGGTGCTGCTGCATGTGCGTACGCCGCGCCTGGCGGCGGCTTGAGCCGACGAATCAGCGTTAACATCCTGCATGTTGCAATCTCCATCCAAGACGAGACGACATGCTGGAACTCGACGGCACCATCTGGCTGCGCGCCGGTGAAGACAACTGGGGCGGGCGCGGCCGGATCGAACTGCTGGCTGCCATCGGGCAGACCGGCTCCATCACCGCAGGCGCCAAAACCGTGGGTCTTTCCTACAAGGCCGCGTGGGACGCCATCGACACCATGAACAACCTAGCCGGCGAGCCGCTGGTGGTGCGCACCACGGGCGGCAAGGGCGGCGGTGGCAGTGTGTTGACGCCGCGCGCGCAACGGCTGATCGAGAGCTTCCGCGTGCTGGAAGCCGAGCACCGTCGCTTTGTCGAACGCCTGGATGCCGCCGCGCAGGCTGCCAGCGAAGACGTCAACCTGCTGCGCCGCCTGATGCTGCGCACGAGCGCGCGCAACACCCTGTTCGGCACGGTGGAATCGGTGGCGTCGGGCGCCGTCAATGATGTGGTGACGCTGCGCCTGCCCGGCGGTCAGGCTGTCGCCGCCACCATCACCCAGGAAAGCACGCGCATGCTGGGGCTGGCGCCGGATGTGCAGGCCGTCGCGCTCATCAAGGCGCCTGCCGTGATGCTGATGCGCGGCGCCGGCGAATGGCGCGTCTCGGCAGAAAATCAGTTGCCGTGCGTGGTCACGGAAATCCGCGATGGCGCGGTGCAGGCCGAAGTGCGCTTGCGCCTGCTCGATGCGAACGCCGCGTCGGCGGGCGAAACCGTGCTGGTGGCGATGCTCTCGCGCACCGCTGTGGAAACACTGGCACTGGCCGAAGGTGTGGAAGCCGTGGCTGTCTTTGAAGCGTCGAGCGTGATCCTGGGATTGGCCTAAGCCCCCATGACGCCCAAAACCCTGCTGATCGTCTACCACTCGATGACGGGTGGCGCGCGCCAGATGGCCGAGGCCGCTCAGGCGGGCGCCGCAGAAGAGGGCGGCATTGCGGTGCGGTTGCGGCACGCGGCGCAGGCCGGCCCCGACGATGTGCTGGCGGCGGACGGCTATCTCTTCGCGACACCGGAAAACCTCGCCGCCATCAGCGGGCAGCTCAAAGACTTTTTCGACCGCTGCTATTACCCGGTGCTCGACCGTATCAACGGCCGTCCATACGCGTGCCTGATCTGTGCAGGCAGCGATGGCCAGAACGCGGTGCGCCAGATTGAACGCATTGCCACCGGCTGGCGGCTCACGCCCGTGGCCGAGCCGATCATCGTCTGCACGCATGCGCAAACGCCCGAGGCCATCCTGGCTCCCAAGCGCATCGGGGCAGACGATCTGGAGCGCTGCCGCGCCCTCGGGCAGGCCATGGCAACCGGGCTCGCGTTAGGCGTTTTCTAGCGGTTCACCACAGCCGTCAGATGCGGATACGGCGACAGCGGTGCCGCATCGGGCGCGCGCACCGCATCGGCCACGACGCGGCCATCGCGCAGCTCGAATACGTGGTCTCCGAAGATCTCCACATCGGCCGGGTCGTGCGTGATCATCAGCATCGGGACCCGCAGCCGCGCTTGCAGGGCAGACAGCTCGGAACGCATGCGCGTGCGCAGCGCCGGGTCCAGTGCGGCAAAGGGCTCGTCGAGCAGCAGCATCGATGGCTCGGCGATCAGCGCGCGGGCCAGCGCCACACGCTGGCGCTGCCCGCCGGAAATCTGCGTCGGGTAATTGGCGGCGACGGCGCCCAACTCGAACGTGTCGATCCACTGCTGCACGCGAGGGTCGTGTGTGCGGCGTGGCGGGTTGAACCACCCGCGCTTGAGCCCGAACGCAATGTTCTGCGTCACCGTCAGGTGGTTGAAGAGCGCGTAGTCCTGGAAGAGGTAGCCGACGCGGCGTTCTTGCGCGCTGAGGTTGATGCCGTCGGCGTGATCGAACAGCGTGCGCCCGTTCAGCACGATGCGGCCGCGCTCGGGCGTCATGAGGCCGGCAATGGCGCGCAGCGTGAGGCTCTTGCCCGCGCCCGACGGCCCGTACAGCACCACGCGCCGGCTGTCCGAGCGTACGGCAATGTCCAGCGAGAACACACGCGCCGCGCTGGTGAGCGTTTTCTGCACGACGAGATCGATCATGCCGCCGCTCATGCCAGTTGCTCCTGAAGGTTCGGCGCGCGCCCTTGCAGCAGCCGGCTGGCAACCACCAGCACCACGATGCAAGTGAGTGAGGTGATCAGCACCAGCGTATTGGCCGTGGCGTCGTCGCCGGCCTGCACGGCTTCGTAGATGGCCACGGAAAGCGTCTGCGTGCGGCCCGGCAGGTTGCCGGCAATCATGAGCGTGGCACCAAATTCGCCCAATGCACGCGCAAAGGCCAGCAGCACGCCGGCGGCAATGCCGCGTGCGGCCAGCGGCAGCGTGACGCGAAAGAACACGGCAGCCTCCGGCAGGCCCAGCACGCGCGCCGCATTTTCCAGTTGGTGATCCACGCCTTCAAAGGCAGCGCGCGCGGATTTCATGACCAGAGGAAACGCCACCACCGTGGAGGCAATCACCGCGCCCTGCCAGGTAAAGACGAGCTGGATCCCGATGCTGTCGAGCCACCCACCGATTGGGCCGCGCCGGCCCAGCAGCACCAGCAGGTAATAGCCGAGCACCGTGGGCGGCAGCACCAGGGGCAGCGTCAGGATTGAGTCGATGACGTCGCGCAGGCGGTTGCGCGTGCGGGCAAGTGCGTAAGCCGCGCCCACGCCCAGCACGAGGTTCAGGACGGTCGCCCAGCCGGCCACCTTGAGTGAAAGCAGCAGAGGCGTCCAGATGGAAGCGGACATGCGGATACGTTGCGAAGGTGCGGTTGGCTGGCCGGATGATTCCCGCAAACCACGAGGTGACGCGTTGGGCGCCGGCGACAGATTGGGTTAATTATTCGCAATATAGGGTTGGATATAACGCGCGGTCAATCCTGACACAGTGATGTCCGGCATGCCGCAAGGGGCATGGATGCGCCGTCCTGCGACCGCTGTCAGCGGCGTCCTCCGCTGCATTGCAACATAAGCCACGTCGATGGTGGGGCACTAAAAAGTTTTGTTGGACAACCTTGCCGTCAGCTTGCAACAATGCGCCAAAACGTAGGCCGGACGTCGCTTTTCACGATCCATGCCCAGCGGTGCTCAGGGTCGCCGCACAGCAAATGTCATCCCCCGGGGGGGAAACAGTCTTGGCTATGGCCGGAAGCATTCCGGCGGCCAAGCAGTGTTTCCAACATGACCGGAGGACGGCAATGGCCGCCGCACATCGCTCAGATGGTTTGCAGGCAGTACGTTTCCCCCGCGCCGAAGACGTGGCGCTGCTGATGGACATGCGCACCGCGCTCAAGGGGGCGGACGCGCAGTCCGGCGTTTCCACCTGCGCAAGCGCTTCCGTCCAGCTCGACCTGGATGCGCTGTCCGCGAAGGCGGACACTGCACCGCTACCCGGGCACGCCGATTCCCTGGCCGCACGCACTGCTGCAGACGATGCCGCCAATGGCGATCGCTTCTTCGTGCCGCTGCCGCCGGGCACGGACGTTGTTCCCGTGGACGAGCACGCGCTGCTGTTCGAGCCCGCGCCCGCACAGCCGGGTCGCCTGCGCCTGGCTGCCGAACTACAGGCCGCACGCGGGGTGGCCGAGCGCGCACGCATTGTGTCCGGGCTGATGGGGCTGATGGGCTTTTCATCCCTCACCTACGCGCTGACCGAGCCCCACGAAAACGCGCCGCCTACGGTGGCCATGCTCAAGAACTACGTGACGCCGCGGTTCCTGCAGCGCTATTGCGACGAGCGCCTTTTCACCGTCGACCCGCGCCTGCCGGCGGTGTTTGCCACGGGCATGCCGCTGGTGTGGGATCTGGCATCGCTGGCGCGCGGCCAGGCGCGCATGGAACCGGCGATGCGCACGCTGCTGCAGACGATGGACGAACACGGCCTGCGCAGCGGCGTGATGTTCAGCCTGGGCGCCGGCAAGGGCATGAGCCAGGCGATTGTCAGCCTCAGTTCACCGCATGCAGGGCGGGAGTGGATCAGCGACAGCGTGCTTGGCCAGTCGATCCTCTTTGGCATGGCGCTGCATCAGGTCTGGCGGGCGCCACTGCAAACGTTCACGCGCAACACGCGCGTATCTGGTGAAGAGGCACCGCTCACCGTCATGCAAAGCCGTGTGCTGACGTGCCTGGCCGCCGGCATGAGCGACAAGGAAATCGCCATCAAGCTGCACACCACGGCACACAACGTTGATTACCACCTGCGCCTGATTCGCCGCCGCTACGGCGCGACCAACCGCGCGCAGTTGGCCTACATTGCGGGTCGCCTGAGCCTGATCTGACCGGGATGGACGATGTGCAAGCTGCCACGCGGCGTTCAGCGGGGCAGCGCCACGCAGCGCAGGCACGATGTGCCGTCGGCGCGATTGCACGCAACGATCATCACCTGCCGGCCGGTCTGGCCCGTGCACGCGCTACCGGTCAGCACCCGTGGTTGTGCAGAGGTCGAGGCCGGGCGTGGTGCTCTTGGGCCCGGCGTACCGCCGCCGGCGGGCACGACAGGAATCGGCTCGATCCGCCCAGGGGCGGCGGCGTCGGGCACGATGGCCGGCACGTCGCCAGCGTTGGCGACAACCTTCTGCACATAGCCATGGCGGAAGCCGGTTTCGAAATTGCCGCTGTAGTAGCAAGACAGCGCCGCGCGCAACGCCTGTTGCTGATCTCCATAGCGAGGCAGTGAGCGCGCAAAGCACTCGGCGAGGATGGTGCCGCCTGCACGCAGGTTGCGGCAGGCGTCGAAGGCGGTTTCCAGTGTCTCGCCAAAGCGCGCGAGGTTGTAGCGGTTGACCTGCCCGAGCCCGACGCTGAAGTTGTAGCCCTGGCGTTCCAGCGAACGCGCGGTTGCCACGGCTTCTTCCAGCGTGGCAGGTTGGCGCACCAGCCTGCCGCCCACCACGCCGATCGCATAGGGGTTGTAGGCAGACTCCGTGCGCACTAGCGCTTCTAGCGTGAGGCGGTCAACGCGCGGTGCACACGTGGCGGCCAGCGTGGCGAAAGCGCGCGCATCAATGCGTGGTCCCGCCACGGCAGACGTGGCTGCCATGCAGGCGCCAAAAGTCATGGCGGCAACGATGAAAGCACTCGCACGCATGGTCGCCACCTCTATCGATAAGACAGCACGAGCCCGTGCACCAGCACCGACCAGCCATCGAGCATCACGAACAGCAGCAGCTTGAACGGCACGGAGATGGTGGTCGGCGCGATCATCTGCATGCCCAACGCCAGCAACAGGTTGGCCACTATCAGGTCGACCACCACGAAGATGATGTAGAGCACAAAGCCCACCTGGAACGCCTTGATCAGCTCGGTGAGGGTGAAGCTCGGTACGAGCACTGTCAGATCGTCGTTCTTGAGGCCGGCGGCGCGCTCCTTGGGCCAGATGCTCGTGGCGGATTTGACGAAGAAGTTGCGCTCTGATTCCAGGGTATGGGTCTGCAGGAATTTCTTCACCGGCGGCTGCGCGGCATCGAGGATGGCGATCACGTCATCCACACTCATCTGGCTGCTCAGGTTGAAGTTGCGCCCGCGCAGGTTGTCGACCATGTCCATGCCGACTGGCGCCATGATGAACACCGTCAGGATCAGCGCGATGCCGTTGAGCACGATGTTGGGCGGCACCTGCTGAATGCCCAGTGCCGAGCGCAGCAGGCCAAACACCACCACCAGCTTGGTGTAGCTCGTGACCATGAGTGCGGCAAAGGGCGCGATGCCCAGCGCCGCCACCACGGCAATCATCGCTACGGGATTGGGCAGGTTTCCCATGGGGCGTGTCGAGTGTGTCGATGCGTTGTTCTTGTTGAGGGAAGGGCGGGCGTTATGCCCGCCCGGGTGCCGCCTGACCGATGAAGCGCGACACGCGCACACCGAGCCGGTTGCCGACTGCAATCAAATGGCCTTCGCCCACCGGCATGCCATTGGCCAGGATGCGGATGACAGCCTGATTGAGCGGCTGCGCCAGCTCCATGACCGTGCCGGGCCGCAACGCACGCAGTTCGGCCAATGACAGCCGCCGCTCTTCCAGCTCGAAAGTGGTGACCAGTTCGATGTCGTCCAGGCTGTCGGTGGGGAGCGGGTGCGCTGTGGGCTCCGTGCCGGATGCAGCGGTGTAGGGGGCTGGGTTCTCGGTTGCCATCGGTTTTTCCTCCACGTTTTCCACGACGATGCGGGAGCCTTGCACTTGCCCGAACACCCGCAGGTGCAGCCGCCCCCGCACGCGGGCCACGCAGCGCAGCGCATTGCCCGCAGGCAGCCATTTTTCGATGCGCACGATGTCGCCCAGCGCAATGCTGGCAAAGTCGCGGCGCGACAGAAAGGTGGCGCCCAGTTCGAAGCGCAGCGGCACCTGTGTGCCCATGAACGCGGCCAGCGGAATGGGCTCCGCGGCCAGCTCCGGCGGACACAGTTCGGGCAGAACCTGTGGCGCGTCGAACAGCAGCCCGGCCCGTGCCAGCCACGGCGCGGCACCGTCCTCTGCCGGATCGGCATCGCGGCGGATGATCATCATTTGCAGGACGTCCGGCCGATCCAACCGGATGTCGGGCGGCGCGGTCTCAGGTAGCCACGCCAGCGCGCGTCCGCTGCGTTGTTCGGTGGCCCGTGTGAGTGGCGCCAGGGCGTCGGCCAGCACGGCGCAGCGCAGGGCTTGCGGCACGTGCGCATCTGCGGCGTCGGCCAGCCACGCATGCTCGGCGGCGGCATCGAGCAGCAGCCAGCCCGGCGCATCGCCCAGCGTGAATCGATAGGCCTGTGCCGCGGCCTGCACGGCGTGGGCTTCGCAACGCGCTTCGTAGGGTGTGTTCCCTACGGAAAACGGTAGTGCCGCGCGCGCCAGGTAAAGGCGCGACAGCGTACGCGCCAATGTCTGGTCCACAGCCGAGAGCATGCGGGCGTCGAGCGTATTCATGTCATGAACATGCGCCCGGCCATATAGGCGAGCTGCACGCGGTTCTGTGCACCGTATTTCTTCTTGAGCTGACGCAGGTGATAGTCGACGTTGTGCGGCGACATGTTGAGCTGCTCGGCAATCGCCTTGTCCGACAACCCGCTGGTGATGAACTCCAGAATCTGCCGTTGCACCTGCGTGAGCGCACGCGCGTGCGTGTCTTCATGCAACGGCTTGGCGTGCTGCATGAGGAATTCGTGCAGGCCGAGCCCCACGGCATAGGCTTGGCCGACCACGTTGTCGGCAATCCAGCCCTTGGCGTTGTTGCCCGATCCAAAACAGATGACGCTGTGCTCCAGGCTGCGGGGGCTCACGACACCGAAGCTGATACCGCTGCGCAGGCCGTAGCGTTCGGCGTCCTGCAACAGGCGGTGCAGGCGATCTGCATCTGCCGGAGCGGTGAGTGTTGCGCCCAGGTCGGCCAGATCCCACACGAGGGGCCATTCGTAGCGCAGCGCGAAGGCCAACCGCGGGTCGACTTCAAAGTAACGCTCGTCGACGTAGCGCTTGGGCCAGTTGGGCGGGGAATACGCGCGGAAGTACAGCACGCGCGTAATCGATTCCCCAATGCGGGTCAGCCGGTAGTAGCAGAGCCAGTCGAAACCGATGCTGCGCAAGACGGCGCGCAACAGCAATTGCCGTTCCTGCGCACCGTGCGCGGCCCGCAGATCCTGCGCGGTTTCAGAGAAGGACTCGGCGCGCGCCATCGCACCCAGGCGGATCGATTCCGCATCGACCACGATGTGTTCTTCGCCAAACAGGATCGGCGCGCGGACATCGCCGGCACCCACATTCGAAGCAGTCAACCGTGGCCTCTCGCGTGGCAAGTGAATGCACTCACTGTAGTGGCGCGCACACGCCGCGATGAACTACCGAAAAGCGTAGTCGACCCCGAAACTTCGTCAGAGATTGGCCGCGCGACTACGAGTTTCAGCGTTGAGCGGAGAGGCCCCCCACCTCTACACTTTTCGCAAGGGAAGGGGGGGCTGAACAGCGTCCGCCTTCTACGGACATTCGTGGGCCCTGGGCCCAACCGGCCCCAAACAGGCCCAAAGGCGCTCCATGGCAAAGCCTCGGAATCTTGCTGCAGCGTTGAACGTTCCGCTCACCGGCATGCGCTGGGCGCGGCTGGTGAACTACGACATCGCGATTGCCGTGTTTGTGGTGGCGGTGGTCGCGCTCTTTGTGCTGCCATTGCCGACCGTCGTGTTGGATGGCCTCATCTCGCTCAATTTGGCGGCCAGCATCGTGTTGCTGTGCGTGTCGATCTATCTGCCGTCGGCGCTTGCGTTCTCGTCATTTCCGGCGGTGCTGCTGTTTACGACGCTGTTCCGGCTGTCGCTGAACATCGCCTCGTGCAAGCTGATCCTGCTGCAGGCCAACGCGGGCCACGTGATCGACACGTTCGGCAAGCTGGTGGTCGGCAACAACTTTGTAGTGGGCGGCGTGGTGTTCCTGGTGATCGCGGTGGTGCAGTTCATCGTGATCGCCAAGGGCTCGGAGCGCGTGGCGGAGGTGGGTGCGCGGTTTTCGCTGGATGCAATGCCCGGCAAGCAGATGAGCATCGACGCGGATCTACGTGCCGGCATCATCACGTCTGACGAAGCCAAGCGCCGCCGCGAAGCGCTGGAGCAGGAATCGCAACTGCACGGCGCGATGGACGGCGCGATGAAGTTCGTCAAGGGCGACGCCATTGCCGGCATCATCATCGCGGTCATCAACATCCTGGCCGGCATTGCCGTGGGTGCGCTCATGCACGGCATGTCGATTGGCGATGCGCTGCACCGTTACGCGATCCTGACGGTGGGCGACGGCATGGCCTCGCAGATTCCGTCGCTGCTGGTCTCCATTGCTGCCGGCATCGTCACCACCCGTGTGGCGACGCGTGACCGCGAGGCCCGCCACCTCGGCCAGCAGATCGGCGCGCAGATCACCGCCCACCCGCGCGGCATGCTGATGGCCAGCGGCGTGCTGCTGGCGTTCCTGCTGGTGCCGGGGTTTCCCAAGTGGTCGTTCCTGCTGTTGGCGATCGGCACCGCTTCGGCTGCGTTCCTCCGCATGCGCCAGCGCCGGCAGGCCCCGCCACTCGATCTGCTTGTGCTCGGCCCCGACGCACGGCGGTTGACCGAGCCCGAAGCAGGCTCGCCCGCAGAAGGCATTGCGGCACCCATTGCGGTGCGCCTGTCGGAAGACCTGCGTGGCGAGATCGAACTCGTTGCTTTGCAGACCCGCCTGGCCGAAGCCAAGTCACGCGTGCAGCGCAGGCTCGGTGCGGTGTTCCCGCGTGTGCAACTGAACTGGGATGCGGCGTTGCCGCCTCACGGTTACGCGCTGCTCGTGCAGGACGTGCTGGCCGCCGAAGGCACGCTGCCGGAGCGCGATGCGATTCCAGACAGTGCCGTGCCTGCAGAAGACCGCCTGGCCGCCGAAGTCGAAACGCTCATCGAGCGCAACGCCGCGTCGCTCATCGGCATTCAGGAAACACAGAACCTCATCCAGATCATGCGCCGCGAACACGGCGAACTGGTGGCCGAACTCACTCGCCTGGTGCCCCCGCAGCGCATTACCGAAGTGCTGCGCCGGCTGGTGCAGGAGGGCGTGTCGATCCGCAACCTGCGGGCCATTTTCGAGAGCTTGATCACGTGGTCGCCCAAGGAGCCCGAAGACGTGATCGGCCTCGTGGAACTGGTGCGCGTGGATTTGCACCGCCAGATCACCGAGCAGTTCTGCGGCACCAGCCGGGTGCTCGATGTGGTGCTGTTCGAGCAGTCCTTGCAGGAACGCATCGAGCAGGCCGTCGTGCACACCAAGCAGGGCAGCGTGTTGAGCCTCACGCGTGAGGCCAAGCAGGCGATTACCGACCAGGTGGTGAAGATCCTGGGCGGCACACGCCCGCTGGAGAAAGACCGACATGGTCGCCCGCTGGCGGTGATGGTGTCGCTCAATTGCCGGCGCTACGTCAAGACGATGTTGCAGCCGGTGTTTGGCGATCTGCCGGTGCTGTCGTACCAGGAGATCGACGAAGCCATCGAGCTCAACACCGTGGGCTGGGTGACCAACCCCGCCTGAAAACAGAACGCATAGAACGCACAAGGAGACAGGCCCATGAACATGAGCGCCACCATTCTCGAAGCCACACGCCAGGGCTTGCTTCTGGTGCTGCTGGTCTCGTTGCCGGTGGTGGCCGTGGCGACGGTATCGGCGTTGCTGATTGCCATCGCGCAGGCAGT
The DNA here is from genome assembly GCF_000607165.1 of Ralstonia pickettii. Taxonomy (GTDB): domain Bacteria; phylum Pseudomonadota; class Gammaproteobacteria; order Burkholderiales; family Burkholderiaceae; genus Ralstonia; species Ralstonia holmesii. The sequence goes on from NZ_JFZG01000024.1 coordinate 840,309, forward strand.
GACGCAGATCCAGGATCAGAGCATCGGCCTGTCGGTGCGGCTGATTGCGGTGATGGTGACCATCGTGGTGCTGGCGGGGTGGGGCGGACGCGAAGTGCTGCGTTTTGCCCGCATGGCACTCGATCAGGTGTTTTACGGCGGTGTGGCGCCTTTCTAGCGGGGGGATCGCGAGATGGCGCCGAACAAACAACAACATAACCGAGCGAGAACACGCGTGAACAAACGCTATCGATTCCTGCGGTGGAGTGCATCAGCAGCGTGCCTATGGCTGCTGACGACGGCGGCCCTGGTGCAGGCGGCCGAGCTGCGCTGGCGCAACCGGTCGTACACGCTGGTGGCCGAAGGCAAGAAGGTGGGCGATTTCATCCGCGAGCTGGCGGCATCCCAAGGCGTGACGGCGGTTGTCGACCCGAAGGTGGAGGGCACCATCAACGGCAAGTTCTCGGGCCCGCCTGCCAGCACGCTCAATACCGTGTGCGCCACCTACGGGCTCACGTGGTACTACGACGGTTCGCTCATCTACGTGGATCGCGCAGACGATTCACAGACGCAGGTCTTCCCCATTCCGAAGGGCAGCGGCCCGGAGCTTGCGCAGATCCTGCGCGCCATGCAGATCACCGATCAGCGCTTTCCGCTGGTTGTGAGCGACAAGGAAAACACCGTCTACGCATCTGGCCCGAAGCGCTATGTGGAACTGGTGCGCCAGGCCATTGCATCGATTGCCGATCCGTCGCGCGGCATGGATCGCGCCGAGATTCGCGCATTCCCGCTCAAGTACGCATGGGCGGGCGATGTGGAGATCAACCGGTCTGGCAAGCCCGTGACGATTCCGGGCATTGCCACCATGATGCGTCGTCTGCTGGGCGCGCCCAACCCGGGTGCCAGCAGCCCCGGTATGTCGCCCACGCGCGCCATGCGGCTGACTGGGCCGACCCGGCAGATGAAGCTCAGCTCCGGTGACAGCCTCAACGTGCCGCGCATCGAGATTCCGCTGGCCGGCGCGCAGGGCGATTCCGGCTACGGCGCGCAGGCGCCCGCCGCATCGGGCGGTGGTGCACCGCCTGACCTCCCTCGCATCGAGGCCGACGCGGGCATCAACGCCGTGCTCATCCGCGACGTGCCCGAGCACATGGCGCAGTACGAGCGCCTGATTGCCTCGCTCGATACCAAGCCGCGACTGGTGGAGATCAACCTCACCATCATCGACATCAGCACCGATTCGCTCGACAGCCTCGGCGTCGACTGGCGCCTGCATACCACGCACGGCGATTTCCAATCCGGCAACGGCAACAATCCGCCGCTCACGTTCAACCTCGGCACCACGGAAGACGGCCAGACCGGCGCCACGACCCCGATCGGCATGGCGCTCACCGCATCGATTGGCGGCAGCCTGCGCAACTACCTGCTGGCGCGCATCAATGCGCTCACGCAGAGCGGCAATGCGCAACTGCAAGCCAAGCCGAAGGTGCTGGCGCTCGACAACACCGAAGCCATCCTCGAAAACCTCATCCACTTCTACGTGCCGGTGTCGGGCTTTCAGGATGCGTCCCTGTACGGCATCACGACGGGCACGAGCGTGAAGGTCACGCCGCTCATCGTCAACGAGGCCGGGCAGATGAGCGTGATGATGTCGATCGACATCGACGACGGCAACCTGACCAACGACCGCGTCTCGCAGTTGCCGGTGGTGCAGGAGCGTTCGATCGTGACCAAGGCGATGATCGAAGAAGGCAAGAGCCTGCTGATTGCCGGCTTCAACTCCGACAGCCTGAACAACACCAAGTCGGGCATTCCGTTCCTGTCGGACGTGCCCTTCATCGGCAACCTGTTCAAGTACACCAACAAGACCGGCCAGCACATGGAGCGCTTCTATCTGCTGACCCCCCGCATCCTGACCGCCGCCAGTACCAATCCGAACGACGTGCCTGCCGTATCGATCCCGGGCGTTGGCATGCCGGTGCCGGGATCGACCGATTGGAAACCGGGCCCGTTGCCCAACACGCCGGCACCCAACCAGCCGCCGGCCAGTGTCGGCACCTTGCCCACGCCGCCTGTTTCGCGACTGCATGAACCAGCCAGCCACACAACCCTCGCCGCACTCGGATAAATCGCCCTGGAAGCTGTGCTTCCTGAGCGGCCCGCTATACGGCAGATCGATGCCGCTGCGGATGGGCGCCAACGTGGTCGGCTCGGCGCCCAACTGCGAAATCATCGTGCCCGACAGCAGTGTCGCTGCGCGCGAGCTGATGTTCGAGGTGGGCGGCATTGCTGTCTCTGCACGCCGGCTGGATGACGCCGAGCCAACGCTCAACGGCCAGCCATTCGGCCAGACGCGCCGCAGCGTGGTGCCAGGCGATGTGATTGCCATGGGCGACATCCGCGTCGGCATCGAAAAGGTCGGGACGATCCGCATGCCGGCCGCCGCAGTGGAAGGCGCGGGTGCTGCGGTGCTGGCAGAGCGCGTGCCGTCGTGGATGCCGCTGGCCGCCGCGGTGTGGCTGTCGCGGGTGTCCACCAAGGCGGGGCGCGGGCGCACTTGGCTGGTTGCCGGCATCGGCCTGTGGCTTGCGGTGCTGCTGGCCGGCGGCGTGGTCGCGTTTGCCGGGCATGACGGCTGGTCGCTGTGGGGCCGCGACCCCGCAGCGCGTGCAGCGCAGGTCCGCCACGCGTTGGGTGACCCGGCGGAGATTGTGGTGACGCCGGCGTCGGACGGCACGTCGCGCGTGTCCGGCTACGTGCCGACCGAGGCAGATCATCAGGCGCTGCTGAGCCGCGCGCGCGGGTTGTCCGATGTGTCGATTGGCGAGGTGTATGTGGTGAGCGATCTGCTGGCCGCTGCGCAGCAGTACTTCAGCGCCGGCGGCACCAGCGGCACGGCCGCGCTGAACGTGGCCTACGACGGGCATGGCCGCATCGTGGTGAGCGGCACGGCCGATCGCGCACAGGCATGGCAGCGTATCCGCAACTACGCGCGCGACGCCAAGCCGGCCGTCGAGGTGGTCGACCGCGTGGCGTGGGATGGCCCGCCGCCGCCGAACATCGTGGCGGAAACGCCGCGCCCCGACGGCCTGCCCGCCATCGTGAGCACGTATGAAGACGAAGACGGCACGCGCTTTGTGCAGACGCGTGACGGCCAGTTGTATTTCGAGGGCGCCCGTCTCAAGGGCGGCCTCCAGGTGAAGAGCATCGCTTCAGATGGTGTGGTGCTCGACCGCGGCGGGCAATCGGTCACGTGGCCGATCCAGCCGCAAACACCGTAGCGCAGCGGGTCCCCTTTCCCGCGCGTGGGGTGTGTCGTACGGAGGTCGCCGGCAGATGCGAGGCCGGTTGCCACCGCCAGGCAGTTGGTAGTTCCGTTTGATCCTTTTGACCCTTTTGACTGACATCCAGGAGAGCACCATGGCAGGTACACCCACCACCGGCGTCGACGGCGCCATCGGCAGCATCAACCAGTCCGGCGATGACCAATTGAAGATCGCCACGGCGGTGCAGGCCGCCGCAGCCAAGGGCGCGGCAGCCAGCGGCATCATCGGCGCGGCCCAATCGCTGAGCAATACGGCGGCTTCGGCAGCCGGTGCCGTCCGCGACGGCGCGCGCGCGAGCTGACGCGCAACCCCAGCGGCGGCGGGCGCGGCCTGCCGCCGCTTCACCGAATTCAGGAGGGCACGATGTCGATCGAAGCGAATGCGATTGCGGCCGTTGCCGCGACTCAGGCCGCACAGGCGCAAGCCGGCGGTGCTGCCGGCGCCAGCCAGGCCGCGCAGGTGAACCCCGCGGCGTATGCGGCCCAGGGCCCGGGGCAGGTCGAGCAGGGCATCGGCACTCCGGCTACGCAGGCCGCCATGCCCACCGACGCCCAGCAGTTTGGCGGCATGATGCGCCCGGTTGCCACCACGACGGTGCAGCCCGCGACGTTGCCGGCGCAGCCCATTCCGATGGCCTCCCACGCAACGCCATCGCCGGTGCCGGATGTGTCGTTCTCGTTCACGCGTGGGCCCGGCGCCGACGGTGCGATGGGTCAGTGGCGCGACTACGGCCACGACCTCAACGAGCGCTACACCAGCATCAACAGCAAGCGGCAGGAAATGCTCGACTCGCTCGACAGCATGGACGTGACCATGACCATGGTGAAGCTGGCCGACTTCAGCTACTTCGCCTCGATGACGCTGGCCGAGTACCAGATGGATATGAGCTTTGCGCAGGCCGCCAACGGCGTGAGCCACTCGCTGCTGAAGAACCAGGAAGGCTGACATGAACCGATTGCTGGGTGTGCTGATGGCGCTTGCCTGCCTCTTCGGCCTGGCCGGGTGCGAGCAGGAGCTGTACACCGGCCTGTCGGAGGTCGAGGTCAACGAGATGGTGTCCGCGCTGTCGGCGGCTGGCATCAGCGGGCAGAAGCTCGTGCAGGACGGCCAGGGCCAGGAAGGCCGCACCTGGACGCTTACCGTCGACCAGGCCGACATGGGTCCCTCGCTGGCGGTGCTGCGTGCGCAGGGCCTGCCGCGCCCGCGCCTGGCGTCACTCGGCCAGGTGTTCCAGAAACAGGGGCTGGTAGCCACGCCGGCTGAAGAGCGCGTGCGCTACATCTACGGCGTATCGCAGGAGCTGTCGCGCACGCTGCTGGATGTGGATGGCGTGATGCTCGCGCACGTGCATGTCGTGATTCCCGAGAACGATCCGCTGGCCGACAAGGCCAAGCCAGCCTCCGCTGCGGTGTACATCCGTTACCGGCCCGGCGTGAACCTCACCGCCATGGCGCCGATGGTGAAAGACCTCGTCGCGCACAGCATTGAAGGGCTGAGCTACGACAACGTATCGCTGTTCTTGCAGGGCGCACAGCCGGTGCCGGTGGACGTGCGAAAGGGCGCGGCGTTGCTCGGCACATTCAGCATGCGCAACCCCCTGGTGTGGTTGCTCGGCTTGCTGATCGTCGCGGCGATGGTGGTAACAGGTCTCGTGGCATGGCGGCGTGGCGTGTTCGACAACCTCAGCGGACGTCGGCCGGAGCGGGCGTCATGACCACCGATGCGCGACTGGCAGGGCTGGTTGCCACGTTCAACCTGCGGCCGGATCGCTATATCGACGCGTCGTGGCTGCCCGCGGATTGGCCGCTGGCGTTGCGCGACCCCGCCCGTTATGGCGAGGCCGGGCGCGCCGTGCTGGCGCGGGCGCTGCTGCAAGCCCATCAGTTGCACGGCGAATGGGACTACGACTTCACCGCCATGGAAAAGCGCGTCGCCCTGTTGCCCGCCGACGCGCTGGAGCGCCTGGCCGTGTGCTGCGGCCTTTGCCTGCATCGCCAGTGGCTGCGCGAGGGCGAAGTCTCGCGCAAGACGCGCCAGGCCATCGATCTGGCGTTCGGTGCACCGCTGGTGGCCTTTGCGTTGGAGCGCATGCCGGCCTTCGAGGCCGTTGCCGAGACCCTGCAGGCGCAGCGCCAGTACCCGCGCCTGGCGGTGGAAACGCTGCGCGCCCGTGGGCGCCGGTTGCTGACTGATTTTCTGGTGCCGTTTGGCCCGGCCGTCATCCGTCGGCTGGCGTTGAAGTTTCCGCGCAACGCGGCCGACGCCGATCGGCCGCCGTATTTGCTGGGCCGCACGCAACGCGCAGAACTGGGCGAGCTGCTGCGGCTGAGCTTGATTCCTGAACAGGTGCCGGCATGGGACTGGCTTTTCTGATTACCACCGACAAGCTGCATATCCTGAGCGAGCGCAAGGTGCTCAAGCAGCACGAGTATGCAGCGCTGCTCGATGCCACGAGCATCCTCGGCAACGCACAGGAAGAACGTGAGCGCTTGCTGGAAGATGCCGAGGCGCAGCGCGAGCAACGACTCAAGGCCGGCTACGACGAAGGCTATGAAAAGGGCGAACGCGAAGCCGCCACGCGGCTGTACGCCGATGCGCTTGCCAACGCGCGTGCCTTGGCGGCCATGAAGCAACTGATGGCCGAACTCGTCACGCGCACCGTGCGCGAGCTGGCGGCCGATCTGCCGCGCGAGGCGATCTATGCCAAGGCCTTCGCGCGCATCGAAACACTGGTCGAACACGAACCCGTGCTGACGGTGCGCATCGCCCCGCAGCAGGTGGCGGATCTGGAGCGTGTGCTGGGAACCATGACCGACGGTACCCGCCGCGTGCGCGTGGTGCCCGATGCCAGCCTGTCGGAAGAGGCGCTGGTGGTGGAGACCGCATCCGGCGTGGTCGAAGCCGGCATCGACACGCAACTGGCTGCGCTGCACGCCGCACTGGTCGGGGACGAAGGATGACCGAACCCGCCGTCAGCCACATCATCGACGCGGGCGATCTGGAACGTAGCCTGCGCGACGTGCTGGAGCGCGCCGACGGCATGGCTGCGGGCGTCCAGATGCGCGGGCGCATTCACCGTGCGGTGGGGCTCATGCTCAATGCATCGGGCATCCAGGCGCGGCTGGGCGAAGTGTGCGAACTGCGCACGCCCGGTGAACGCAGCATCTATGCGGAAGTCGTTGGCTTCGAGCGGCAGTCCACCTTGCTGACGCCGCTGGGCAGCGTGCACGGCTTGTCGGCCGCCACGGAGGTGATTCCCTCCGGCAGCGCGCATCGTTTTGGCGTGGGCGATGCGTTGCTTGGCCGCGTGCTCGATGGGCTGGGCGCGCCCATGGATGACGGCGGACCGCTGTTCACCAACGAGCGTGTTTCAACGCATGCAGAGCCGCCCAGCCCGCTGTCACGCCGCCGCATCGACGCGCCGCTTTCCACCGGGGTGCGTGCCATCGACGCCATGCTGACGGTGGGCATTGGCCAGCGGCTGGGCATCTTTGCGCCGTCGGGCGTGGGCAAGAGCACGCTGCTTGGCATGATCGCGCGCGGCGCGCAGAGCGATGTCAACGTCATCGCGCTGATTGGCGAGCGCGGGCGCGAGGTGCGTGAATTCCTGGAGCTCTGCCTGCCGGAGGCGACGCGGCGCAAGACGGTGCTGGTGGTGTCCACGTCTGACCGGCCGGCCATGGAGCGCGTGAAGTGTGCACTGGTGGCCACCGCCGTGGCCGAGTATTTCCGAGACCGCGGCAAGAACGTGCTGCTGCTCGTTGATTCACTCACGCGGTTTGCGCGGGCGCAACGCGAGGTCGGGCTGGCGAGCGGCGAGCCGCCCACGCGGCGCAGTTTTCCGCCCTCCACGTTCTCGGTATTGCCGCAGTTGCTGGAGCGGGCGGGTGCGGGTGCGCATGGTGTCATCACCGCCTTCTACACCGTGCTGGTGGAGGGCGATGAAGAGAGCGATCCGATTGCCGAAGAGGTGCGCTCCATCGTCGACGGGCACATCGTGCTCTCGCGCAAGCAGGCGCTGGCCGGGCGCTATCCGGCCATCGATTTGCTGGCCAGCATCAGCCGTGTGATGCCGCAGGTGACCACGCCAGCGCATCGCGCCGCCGCCCAACGCGTGCGCGAGCTGCTGGCCAAATACCAGGAGATCGAATTGCTCGTGCAGATTGGCGAATACCGCGAAGGCAGCGATGCCCTGGGCGATACCGCATTGCGCGCCCATGCCGCGCTTGCGCGCTTCTTTGAGCAGGACGCCGATGCGCGTGTGAAGCTGGAGCGCACCGTGGCCGACCTCGAAGCCGTGGTGGGGGCGTTATGAGCGATGTGCTGCGTCAGCTCGCCCGCGTGCGCGAAGCGCGCAAGCTCGGCGCCATGGCGCGTGCGCAGAAGCAGGCTGCCCTGGTGGCCCAGGCAGCCGCGCAGAACGCGGCGGCGCAGCAAGGGTTGCAGCAAACGGTATCGGCGCGCTCTGCGCACGACGCTGCCATTGAACAGGCCGTGCGTGAAGACGCGCGCAGCGCCGTCGCTCTGCTGTGCGGCGCCAATGCCGCGCGGCTGGCGCTGGATCGCGCCATCGTCAACGCGCACGTCGAATCAACGCAGACCGGCACGGCGCTGGCAGCCGAGCAGGTGGCGCAGGCACGCGCCCAGCGGCATGTGGCCCGCGCGAACGCCAAGTGCGAGGCCGTCGACCGTGCCGAGCAGCGCGTGGTGGCCGCCCAGCGCCGCGCGGCGGAATGGCAGGAAGAAGACGCCGCGCTTGAAGCCCAGCTCGCGCGCCAGTTGGTCAGCCAGAAGATCACCGCCTGAGCCGATGCAAGGGTTCGATCCGCACTCCATGGAAGGCCTGTTCCGGCAGGCGCTGCTGGTGCTGCCGCGGCTGCTGCCCATCATGTTCATCGTGCCCGTGTTCAGCGGGCGGGTGGTGACGGGCATGGTGCGCAGCGGGTTCATCGCCATCCTGGCGGTGTTCGTGGCGCCGTCCATGGCGGGCGCGGCGATGAACGTGCAGGGCGGCGGCCTGTGGATGGCGCTGGCCCTCAAGGAAGCGCTGATCGGCGTGCTGCTCGGCATGGCGTTTGGCGCGCTGCTTTGGGCCATCGAGAACATCGGCCACCTGATCGACTTTCAGACCGGCTCGGGCAATGCATCCTTCTTTGACCCGGTGGCCGGGCATGAGAGCGGGCCGACCGCCAGTTTCCTCGGCTTCATGGCTGTCACATTGTTCGTCACAGGCGGCGGCCTGCATGTGATGCTTGGCGCGTTCTTCGAGTCGTACAAGCTTTGGCCGATCGAACGCATGTTGCCGAGCGCATCGGTCGCGCTGGAGCAGTTTGCGGTGCACGAGGCCGATAGCGTGCTCGGCTGGACGCTCAAGCTGGCCGCACCCGTGATCATCGTGCTGGTGGTGGCGGAGCTGGGCATCGGGCTGATCAACCGCTCGGTGCCGCAGTTGAACGTGTTCCTGTTCGCCCAGCCGGTGAAGAGCCTGCTGGCCGTGCTGATGATGGTGCTGTTCCTCGGCTTTGTCTTCGAATCGATGCGCACCTTCCTGGCTGGCAATGGTGAGATGGTCTGGCTGTTGCGCGCGCTGCTGCACAGCCCCGGCTCATGAGCGAGAAACAGCACAAGCCCACCCAGCGCCGGCTGGAGGATGTGCGGCGCGAAGGCGAAGTCGTCCGCAGCACGGACGTGACGAGCGCGCTGGTCTTTATCGGGATGCTCGTGCTGTTGTGGCAAGGCGGGCCGTGGTTGCTCGAACGCATGCGCGGCCTGCTGATACAGAACGTGAGCGCCGTGGCGCAGGCGCGCGACCCGACTGCAGCGGTGCGGCAGGCATTGGTATCGGCCGGGGCGGAGTGGCTCCTGTTGAGCGCCGCCGTCCTGTTGCTGGTGACCGTGCTGGCAGTGCTGGGTGCGTTTGCCCAGGTGGGCGGCATGTTCGCGCCCAAACGCCTGACGCCGCAAATGTCACGGCTCAATCCGGGGGAAGGCATCCAGCGCATGTTCTCCGTGCGCAACCTCATCGGCCTTGCCATCATGCTGTTCAAGGTGGCTTGCCTGGCGCTGACGCTGTTTGTGGTGATTCGCGGGTCGTTGGCGTTGCCGCTGCAGGCCGGTTACGGTCGGCCGGCGGCCATTCTGGCTGTGGTCGCGCATCTGATTCTTGTGCTGTTCGGCTGGGCGGCGGTGGTGTACGTGCTGATGGCCGCGCTGGACTACTGGCACGTGCGTTTCGAATTCTTCAAGAAGAACCGCATGTCTACCGAAGAACTGCGCCGTGAGCACCGTGAGCTGCAGGGCGATCCGCACATCGTGGGGCGCCGCCGCCAGCTTGCATTGGAGGTGCAATACAGCGCGCTGGAAGATCGCATGCGCATTGCCACCGCCATCGTGTTCAGTGCGCGGCATGCGGTGGCGCTGTATTACCCCGGCGATGGCACGTTGCCGATGGTGATCGCCAAGGGCAGCGGCGAGTCTGTCCAGCGCATCCGGCAGATGGCCGAATACCACCTCGTGCCGACCGCTGCCAACGCAGGTCTGGCGGAGCGCCTGCACGACACCGTGCCGATGGATACAACCATTGACCGCACGCTGTTCCGCGATGTGGCGGCGCTGCTGCGCTGGGCTGAAGGCGCGGATGCGGTGGGCAATCCTTACGTGTCGTCCACTTCCTGAACGCGCAACGAACGCGAAAGAAAAAAGGCGGCGGGCGCCTGACTGCTGCGCCCGCCGCTGCCCGCTGCCCGCTGCCCGGCTTGCTTTCCCCGTTATCCGATCCGCACGATGTCACCCGGGACGACGAGATCCGGGTCCTGTCCCGTTGCGCCTTGCGTATATGGATTGCCATCCAGCGCCGCCCAGTCGAACTGGCTGTTCATCGGTGCCAGTTTGTCCAACGCGGCAGCCGTGCGCGCGTCGGATGCCGGGCCCGTGGTGCCAAGCAGCTTGGCGGCATCGGTGGCGCTCAATTGCCAGAGCGTGTCGCCGGGCCCAACGATCGCATACTGCGGCGACTTCGCTGGGCCGATCGATGGCAACGCGTGCGGGGCATTGGCGCGCAGCAGGTCACCGCTTACGTCCTGCATGTCGGGCAGCGGGAACGCGGCAATGGGCTGGTTGTTCTGATCCTGCCCGTTGCCGTTGGCCTGCACTTGCGCAACGGCCGGCTTGGCCGCCTGGTTGGGCGCGAACAGCTCGATGCCGAAGCGCGTGACCGCCGCCACACCCAGGATCACGCCGCCGGGCAGCATGGCGTTGCTCGGCAGCCGTTGGCCGACCCTGGGCATCAGGTCGCCGGCAATGCGCAGGGCGCCTGCGCCGAATGCCAGGTCCAGTGCCGCCTTGGTGGCACCCATGGCCGGGCTGTTGGTGTGCATGAGCGCGTCGTTCATCGCCAGGGGTACTGAACCGACCGTGTACAGCGACATCGTGAACGCCTGGGCACGGTTCAGCCACGGGCTCGCGTTGGTCGCCTTGTCGTTGAACGTCGCGCCCAGGCGGCCGGCAAAGTTGCGGCTGGACAGTGCCAGGTTGGCGCTCAGGAACAGCGCATTGCTCCAGAACGACGGCGTGTTCAGGTGCGCGCCATGCATGGCGAACCAGTAAGCCGTGTTGCCGTTATTGAGCGCAAGTGTCAGCAGTTGCAGCGTGTCGTTCGCGCGCCCCACGGGGCTCTTGGGCGAAAGCAGCTTGCCCGGCGCCCCCTTGAGGGCCAGCAGTGCCTGTACATCGGGGTCGTCCTTGGCCTTGGGATCGTCGACCTTGGACAGCGCGGCGGTGAGCGCATCCGGGTTGTCCTGGAACCGCGCTACCGCGTCGGCGATGGTTTGCCGGTCCCCCTTCGTCACGCCCCAGCGGTGCCCATGATCCGACATGTTGGTCTTGAGCCAAGCCAGTGCCGAGTCTGAGTCTTCGGTGCCCAACTTGCCGACCTGGTCAGACACGGCGCGTGTCTTGTTGGCACGCAATGCTGCGATGCCGCCGCGATACATGAACGACAGCGGGCTGGTGACGGACGGATCGAATACCGCGTGCGTCGCGGCGCTTCCGGTGAGCGTGGCGGAACTCGCAGCCGTGGAGAACGCACCCGTGAGCGAGCCCGCGAAGATCCAGCGGATCCACGGCTTGCGCTTGGGTTCGCCAGCGTTGGCGGCGCGGTCGGGCCCGGTGGGCGGAGTGCCGTTGCCATCGTCGCCGGCTTCGCTGGTCTTGATGGCCGGGGCGGTGGGCTCCGTAGTCTTGCTGCCGGTGGGCTGCGGGCTGGGCGCCGCGTTGTCGGGCCGCGGGCCTCCCGGTCCCTTCGGCCCTGTCGCGCTTGCGGTCGAAGGTGGCGGCACATCGGGCTTCTTGCCCGCAGCCAGGTTGATCATCTGCACGACCGTCTGATAAGTGTTGCTGTCGTGTCCGCCCACCGTACCGGTGGCCTGGCCCGTCGCGCCATCGACAGCACCGGCGCTGGCGGTGGCGTTCAGCGCGTCCATGTGCTGCTGATGGGTGGTCAGCAGGTCCGTGCGGCCGGCGGCTTCCAGCACCGAAGCCGCCAGGCCGTGCGCGCCCCAGTTGGAGTTCGATGCACTCACATAGTGGTCCGCCGGCACCACTGAACGCGGGTCCACCACCGTGCCATCGGGCAGGGTTACCTGCGGGGCCGTGCGGCGCGTGTTGCCCATGCCGGCTTCATGCCCGCGCGAGCCTACGCCGATGGTGGTCACGCCGTCGGTCTTCCAGCCGGCAATGGCCACTTCGTCCAGCGGTACGGTCTGGTCAGTGACGTCGTTGCCGTTCTGGTCGACGTAGCGGTTTTCGCTATTGCGGCCGTGCACGTTGATCGACACAACGGTGTCCGGTGCCTCGCCGTTTGTTCCGTTGAACAGCTCCTGCGCGGCGGCGCGTGCCGATTCACCGTGTGTGGCATCGAAGGGGACGATGCTGTAGTCATTGACTGCGGCACCGCGCGCTTGCAGGGCGGCATCGAGTGCCGGCACGGCTTCATGCGGCACCACGTAGACGACATGCTTGCCCGCCGCCTGCATGTCATGCCCGAACACAGCGGCGCCGGCCACGCCATCGGTATCCACTGCGCCGTGTGCGTTGCGGGCGCCGGCCAGTACCAGAATGCGGTTGCTGTTTTGCAGCGCGGCGGCGGCCTGGTCGATGCCCAAGGGGTTTTCAATGCGGGCCGAGTCGCCGGTGAACAGCGCCTGCACGGCATTGGTGATGGGGCTGGGCTCAAGCCTCGGGTTCGAGGGAATCACGCTGTCCAGCGTCCTGCCGGGGCCAAACCTGCGCACGCGTTGCACTGGCACATCGGGCAGGTCCATCAGGTTCTGCGCCGACTCGCTCACCGGCCCGGTCTTGCCAGACGTGACGACATACGGATCGGACGAATACGCCGCGCTGGGCACCTTCCATTCCTGTTGGCCGATGGCATCGAGCACCGCCTTGGCCTGGTACTGCATCGGGTCGACCACGGGAATATCCATGCCGCGCTTCTGCAGCGACGTCACGAGGAAGTCCTTCATGGCTGGATAGTGCGTGCAGCACAGCCACAGCGATGTGGTGGTCGGGTCCAGTTCCGACACGTACAGGTCGGATGCCTCCTGCAGTTCTTTCTTGACCGTCGGATCATCGATCTTGTGCTTGAGGTCGTTGACGAAATCAGCAAATTTGTGAGCGGCTACGGCCTGCGGGCGGATGTTGCCGTCGGTCAGTGTGGCCACCTTCTCCTGATAGGCGAGGCTCTTGACGGTGCCGGCGGTAGCGATCACGGCCGGGCGGTCTCCGCCGTGCTGGACGATGGCGCGTGAGGTGACGTCAATCAAATCGATGACGGGCACGTCCACGTTGTCCAGCGCCTTGGGGAAGGCCGTGCACGCTGTGTTGCACGCCATGGCAACCATGGCGGCCTTCAGGCGCTGCGCCGTCTGCAGGCCGTTGCCCACCAGGCGGATGAGCGCCTCTGGGCTCTTGGGGCCATAGGGCGCGTTGGCGTGGTCGACCACGATGGCCACTGGGAGGTCTTCGCCCGTTTGCGCCTTGATGGTCGCCAGCATGTTCTTGGCGGCGATCAGCCCGCCGTTGCTGGAATCGAATGCGGCAAACGTAAACGGCTCCGCGGGCGTGGCTTCGTCGAAGGTCTTGTCCGTGGGCATGTGGTTCATCGCTTCGCGCAGCAGCACGAGCATGCCCTGATGCACCTGTGAGGGGAAGCCGTCGACGCTGGCTTCGCGCTTGCGGCTGACACCGTCCACCGCCCCGGCATCCACTGATGCCTTGATGGCTGCGTGCAGTTCCTCCGGCGTGGTCATGAGGTCCATGCGGCCCATCTGGTGCAGCATGTTGGCCAGGATGGCCTGCGCGCCAAAGTTGGAGTTCCACGCAGTCACGGGATACTTCACCGGCACGGTCGATGCGAAATCGATCGTGGTGTTATCGGCGAGCGTAACGGGCGGGATATTGCTGCGCAGGCTGCCCATGCCGGCCTCGTTACCGCCGTCGCCCACCCCCACCGTGACAATCCCCGTGCGCTTGTTGGCCTCAAGCACGATCTGATCCTTCGGGGCATTCACTTCCGTCACGGAGATGCCGCGCATGTTGAGGTAATCGCCGTCGGCATTGCGGGCCGGCAGTTCAATGGCGACGACTGCGTCGGGCTGCACGCGGTCAAGCAGTTCGTTCGCGGCATCGTGAGCGGGCTGCCCGCGCTTGGCATCGAACGGCTCCAGCTTGACGAGATGCCCGCCATCGAGGCTCGCCAGCACGGACTGCACGACCGGCATGTTGGCCGAATCGGTGGCGATGGTCATGTCCCGGCCGGCCAGCGCGAGCTTGGCTGCCATTTCAGCGGTGCCGACGGGGCCGTCCGTTTCCGGCAGGGCGCGGCCCGAGACCGGATCTCGCCCGACGGTGAAGCCCGTCACCAGCAGAATGCGCTGGGTGTCTTGCAGCGCGGCGGCGGCGTCTTCCGTGCCGCCCTTGACGAAGAACTTGCGGATGCCGCGATCCACGAAAAGCGCCTGGATGCGGTCCACCGGCGACATGATGCGATCCGCCGTGCGGCCGAATACCGACGACTTGCCGCGGTAGAGCTGCATGCGCTGGCGCCAGCTCATGCGCACGGGGTCTTTGATGTTGGCGGTGTCGTGCGCGAACTCAGCCTTGCTGAGGATGAGCTGCCGCTGCTGGTCGCTCATCTCGGCAAGCTTGGCGGCCAGCCTGCGCACGCCAATGCCGCGCGGGTGGCGGCCATTGGTGGTGCCGTCGGTGCGGTAGTTCTCTGCATCGAGCAGTAGATCGGCATGCTGCGACAGCGCATTCTGCGTGCCGGCGTCCAGAGCCTTTTGCGTGTCGGTAAAGCTCGTCAGCGTGATTTCCGGGTTGGCGAGGTCGTCCAGGGCGCCCGGCAGCGGCCGCGAGGGGCGTGCAGGCCCCGGGTTGGTCGGGTTGCTTTCGTCGCCCGGTGTGCCTGTTTTGCCCGGTTCAGTGATAGGGTCGCCGGCGGTTTTGGGCTTGCCTGTGACCGGGTCGATCGGGTCGGTGCCGGCAGGCTCCGTGGTCTTGCCGCCGGCTTGCGTGATCACTGGCTCGGTGGTCGGATCGGTGGTTGGTCGGCCCGCAGTGGCTGGGTCATTGGCGGCCACCGTGGTGGGTTCGGGCGCCATCTCGGTGGGCTTGTAGCGACCGGCGTTGTTCTTCAGTGCGTTGAGCAGGCCGACGCGTTCGGTGCCTTGTGACAGCCCAACGCGTTCGAGCATGCGCGTTGCACCCACCTGCCCGAGGCCGAGACCCAGGAACATGATGGATTCGGCCTTCTGCTCGCCTGACATCCGGTCGCCGTACATCAGCAGGTCCTTGACCTGCGCGCCCGTCATGATCATGCCGCCGCCGCCAGCCACGAGGTCCGACGCCGAGCGCGTGATCTTGAAGAGCCTCGATGCATTGGCCACGTCCGATACGGCGACCAGGCCCTTGCCCGCAAGGCTGTACTCGCCTGCAGCAGAGGTGACGATGGCCAGCCAGTCATTCGTCGCTTCGGGGTTCAGCGGCGACCACGAGCGGCCGTGATCCGCCAGTGTGTCGAGGTGATCGATCGATTCGCCCACGATCCAGCCTGTGCCGACCGCAACCAAGGCCCCCCCAATGGGTGCCGCGCCGCCAAACGTGCCGACTGACAGGATCACGCCGCCCACCGCCGTGGCTACACCGGCCACGATGTCGACAACGTGCCGGATCTTCTGCCCCGTCGTGGTGATATGTGCACTGAAGTGATCGACGTCCGGAATGCCGTTGCTGTCGAGCGAGACCGTGCCAGCCAGGTTCTTCGGCACGTAGATCGTGCCGCCGTCGGACAAGGCGTTGTTGTGGCGGTAATCATCAAGGCTGCTGTAGTCCCAACCACGATCGTCGATGTAGTGCGGCTTACCCCCATTCTTGTCGGCCACTTCGAACAACGCCGTCGGCATCACGCCCGCGCTCGTGTCCACGTAGGCGATGGGAATGGCCTTCACGGTCGGGTTGTCCCCGCCCGCCTCGTGGATCGTCTTGTTGACCTCGTTGATGACCTTGGTGCTGTTGCCGCCGGTGAACCACGCGGTGCCGGTGGCGCCGCTGCTCTGCGCGCCGGCGTTGTCGGCCTGGATCATCAGCGCGCCGCCGATGTAGTTCTTGAGCTGCGTGTCGGAATCGGGGCCGGTGAAGGTCTGCGCCTTGTCGTTGTAAAGCGGCGTGCCCTTGCCAAAGGTGGTCTTGGACATCTGCCCGAAGATGTTCTTCAGCCCCGCATTCTGGTCGGACTGGAACGTCTTGTAGTCGGCCTCTGCCTGCTTTTGCTGGACCTTCTCGTTGCCGCGGTCGAAGGCGCGTTGCAGCATGTCGACGTTGGGCAAGTCCTTGCCGTGCTGCTGGATGAGCGCATCGGTGACGGTGGCGCCGTTGCCGTCGCCCACGGCGTTCTGCACCGGCACCCACGACGGCATGCTCCCACCCGAGCCGGAGGTCTGCATGCTGTAGAGGAACGATTTGGCATTGGAGTTGGTGGTCAGCCAGTTGGCAACCTGCTGGGCGTGGTCGGTGCTCGACTGGTCGCTGGCAAAGCGCGGTGAATCGGCCACGGCAGCCGTCAGACTCAAGCCGCCATAAAAGTCCGAGCCATGGGGCACGAGTCCAGACGTGTCGGCGCCGGCGTTGCTCTGGAACCAGTGGCCGTTGTCGTTGAAGCGATCTTCTACGGTTGTCAGCAGGTTGTTTGCCACCTCGGGCGGTGCCACCGTGGCGAGGTCCTTCATCCATTTGCCGACAGCGTCGTATTTGACCGTGCTGTCGGCCATCTTGCGATTGGCGTCCGGGTCGTCGGGGTTGTACTTGTAGACCTGGGTGAGGTCGCTGATCTGCTTGTTGAAGTAGTCGCTGTGCGCGTTGAAGAAGGGCGCGCCGGCCACCTGGTACAGATGGTCGCGCGCGTCGGGGTCGGCACTGGTGACCGACACGTCGTTCATGTTGGTCGACAGGATCTTCAGCGCGCCCTGGGCATCGCCCGCCTTCATCTTGGCCGCGACCTGATCCTTGGTGTAGTTCACGCGCACGTCGTAGCTGGCTGCGCCGATCTGCTCGTAGATCTGCTCGGCGTTCTTGTCATTGGCGTGCGGCCGCGCAAGCTGCACACACGCAAACTGCACCGGGTCGTTGGTGGCGAGCGCCTTGTCCTGTGCCGATAGCGTGGGGTCGTTCGGGTTGATGTGGTTGATCTGGTACTGGATCGCATCGGCCGTGGCGATGTTCCTGGCAAGGGCGAGGCTGCCGTCGTCCCAATCAGGGTGGGCGTTTGCCAGCGCATCGGTGGCATCGTTGGCGGCCTTCAGGTTGTCGCCGGAGCCGAAGTTCTCGTACGTGGAAAGCTCGCCGCCAATGGCGGTTTTGAAATCCTGGATGGCCTTGTCCAGGTTGGCCTGCGTCGTGTTGATCGAGTCCTGCTTGTCTTCAGCAATGGTCCGGTTCGTGACCTTGATGTCTTGCGCGTCCTGCAGCTTGTCCTGGGCATCAAGCACGCCGTCGCGCGCTTCCGATGCGGTGCGCTGGCTCGGGTCTTGCTTCTCCACCGCGTCTTTTGCGTCGTCGACGATCTTGTCCAGCCATTTGGCATCGGGATCGCGTTTCTTGATGGCGTCCGCTGCGTCTTCGATGGCTTTCTTCTCGCCGCCGCCGGGCGCTTCGTCGGCCTGCCGGCGCAACTCGTTCTGCACCGAGTTGATGACGTCCGAAAGCGGCTTGTCGAGCTTGGCCTGCGCGGCCGTGGAGTCGTCGCCGTTGTTGATGTAGTCGTTGACCGCCGTGTTGGCTGTCTGGATGGCCGCGTCGGTCTTGGTTTTGGCGTCGGCGGCGGCTTGTTTCTGCTCGGGGGTGGGCGGAGGCGGCGGAGGGGGCGGCGGACGGTAGTAGACGATGCGGCCGTTGATCTCGTCGATGGCAGGCATGGTGTCCTCCAGCTTCGCCCCATGCGGGGTGGGCCTGATTGAAAGCAATCGGGTGATAAGGGCATTCTGGACGCCGGTTGCCAGCACAGCTATTGGCGAATTACGTAGTGCGGCGCGGGTGTGGGCGCGGCCGCTTTTGTAGAAACTACGAGGTTCCGTAGCGGTTTTGGCGGGGCTCTGGTAAAAACTGCCGAACAGGCGTGCGTGAGCGTGCGCCGCAGCACGAAAATCCGTAACCTGAGCGCGCTGCATGGGCCGGTGGCGCAGCGGGTGCGCCGCAAGCAGGCCGCATACAACAACACGAGGGGCAGGGCATGAACCTACGTTTCCTGGAAACCTTTGTCTGGGTGGCGCGGCTGCGCAGTTTTCGTCTCACCGCAGACAAACTGTTCACCACGCAGGCGTCCATTTCGGCGCGCATTGCCGCGCTGGAAGAAGAGCTGGGCGTGCGCCTGTTTGACCGCGACACACGCGGCGTGCAACTCACGCCCGATGGCCACAAGGTGCTGGAATATGCCGACCGCATGGTGAGCACGCTGCACCAGTTGCAGGCAGCCGTGGCACAACGCCCGGGCTTTGAAGGGCGCGTGCGGGTGGGGGCGATGGACAGCGTCATCCACACTTGGCTCTCGCCGCTCATCGCGCGCACGGCGGAGATGTTTCCTGCGCTGGAAATCGAACTCGTGGCCGACAGCGCGATGCACCTCGTCGAGCATTTGCAGAAGGGCGCGCTCGACATTGCTTTCCAGACCGATCTGCTGCGTGCCGAAAGTGTGCGCAACGTGCAGCTCGCGCAGTACCCGATCCACTGGGTGGTGGCCACCAACTCCCGGCTGGCGCACCCGTATGGCAGTCTGGGTGAACTGGCGCGCGAACGGCTCATCACCTTCGTGCGCAACTCGCGGCCGCATCAGGACATGCTCAACCTGCTGCACCTGAGCGGGGTGGAGTCACCGCGCGTGAACTGCGTCAATTCGGTGGCCGCCATGACGCGCCTGGTGGGCGATGGCTTTGGCGTGGGCGCGTTGCCCACCGTGCTGGTGCGCGACCGCATTGAGAGCGGCGCATTGACGGTGCTGGAAGTGGAACCGGCGTTGCCCGCGCTGCCGATCATCGCGTCATGGCGCGCGGGAGCGGGGCTGGAGGTGCACGAAGCCATTGTTGGCCTGGCACGCACGATGGCGCGGGAATTCTGCCTGTCGGTCGGCCCGCGCTATGCCATTGCCGAAGAAGTCGAGCGCAACACGGAAGCCGCCTAAGCCGCCTAAGCCGCCTAGGCCGCCCAGGCCACGGAAGCGTGCCGTGGTGGCAGGGTTAGAAGATCGAGCGGCCGGTCAGCGTCGTCAGCCATTCCAGCGCCTGCAGGCCGGCCAGCGAGTTGCCGCTGACGTCCAGCCCCGGAGACCACACGCACACGCCAAACTCGCCGGGCAGCACGGCGACGATGCCGCCGCCCACGCCGCTCTTGGCGGGCAGCCCCACGCGATAGACGAAGTCGCCCGCCGCGTCGTAGGTACCGCAGGTCAGCATCAGTGCAGAGAGGCGCTTGGCGGGGCTGGCATCGACGATGCGCTCACCGCTCCACGGCACGACGCCGCCGTTGGCGAGAAACAGCACCGCGCGGGCGAGGTCGGTGCAGTCCATCTCGATGGCGCACTGGCGGCAGTACGCATCGATGACGGTTTCCACCGGCATGTGCAGGTTGCCGAAGCTCTTCATGAAGTGAGCCATCGCGCGATTGCGGTCGGCATGGGCCAGTTCGGATTCGGCCACCCGCCGCACATAGTCGATGCGCGGGTTGTCGACCAGCCGCCGCATGAATTGCACCAGTGCGGTTTCAGCCTGCACGAAGCGGCGGCACAACACGTCGGTCACGACCAGCGCACCGGCATTGATGAACGGGTTGCGCGGGATGCCGCTCTCGTATTCGAGCTGCACCAGCGAGTTGAAAGCATTGCCGGAGGGTTCGCGGCCGACGCGTTGCCAGAGCGTTTCGCCTTCGAGTTGGAAGGCCAGCGTGCAGGCAAACAGCTTGGAGACACTCTGGATCGAGAACGGCGCATCCGCCTTGCCCACCGTGTAGACATCACCGCCCAGCGTGACGATGGCCATGCCGAAATCCGCCGCATTGGCGCCGGCCAGCTCGGGGATGTAATCGGCAACCCGCCCCTGGCCGAGGTACGGCTGGATGTCGCGGTGGATGGTGTCCAGGATCGCTTGGTAGTCCATGTCAGGCGAGGAGCGGCAAACGGTAGGGCGAGGGATTCTACACGCGCGGATGCTGCACCCGCCTCGGCAATCACCTTTTCCTATCGCCTGCAATCCGAAACTTTCGTTGGACCGCGTTTCATCACGCTTTCACAATTTGCCGCACGAACAACCTTGTGGAAGAGCTTGCATGACGACGGCAGTGGAGATAGCCCAGGCAAAAAGAATGCCGGAACACCCGGCGCCGATGCCCGTACACACCCGCCCGGGTGCCAGCGTGGCGTACGCAAATCCGTATTCCGCCCGCCTTGCGGCGCGCTCGGGCGTGCTGCGCGGGCACACCAGCGGCCTGTGCGATGGCTACGTGCAGGCCAATATCGTGATGCTGCGCGATACGTGGGCCAACGAGTTCCTGCGCTTCTGCCAGCTCAACCCGAAACCGTGCCCGCTGCTGGACGTGACCGAACCCGGCGTGCCCGTGTTCCGCCATCTGGGCCAGGACGTTGACGTGCGCCGCGACGTGCCGCGCTACCGCGTCTACCGCAACGGCGAACTGGCCGACGAGCCGGCCGACGTTGAAGCGCTGTGGACCGACGACATGGTCGCGTTTGCCATCGGCTGCTCGTTCTCGTTCGAGCATGCGTTGATGGAAGCGGGCGTGCCGCTGCGCCATATCGCCATGTCGCGCAACGTGGCGATGTATCGCACGTCGGTCGACACGATCGGCACGTCCCGCCTGGCGGGCAAGCTGGTGGTGTCGATGCGGCCGATGTTGGTGCCCGATGCCATCCGCGCGATCGAGATCACCTCGCGCATGCCGCGTGCGCACGGCGCGCCGGTGCATTTTGGCGATCCGGCGGCCATCGGCATTGCCGATCTCGCACAGCCCGACTGGGGGGATGCGGTGCCCGTGCAGCCGGGTGAAGTGCCGGTGTTCTGGGCCTGCGGGGTGACACCCCAGGCGGTGGTGCAACAGGCACGGCCGGAGCTGTGCATCACGCATGCGCCGGGGCACATGCTGATCACCGACGTGCGCACCGCAGCGCTGACCTGAACACGCAGCTGCAAGACCGAAAGACGGACGGGTATCGGGGTTCCAACTGGCGCACGCAGAGGCGCTGGGCTATAGCAAGCAATAAGCGATAGATACATCGAGACAGCATCAACAAAGGAGGAAACACCATGACAACCGAAGCAACGGTTGCGCGAGCGCCCGCCGGGACGGACGCCACGACCGCAGCCAATTCCGGCGGTTTGTTCCGCTGGTACCGAGAGATCTCCGCGCAGGAGCGCCGCACGTTCTGGAGCTGCAAGGTGGGCTACGCGCTCGACGCGATGGACACGCAGATCCTGAGCTTCGTCATCCCCACCTTGATCGGCGTGTGGGGCCTTTCCAAGGCCGATGCAGGGTTGATCGGCACATGCACGCTGCTGGCATCGGCTGCGGGCGGCTGGGTGGCGGGCATCCTGTCGGATCGCATCGGGCGTGTGCGCGCGTTGCAGATCACCATCCTGTGGTTTGCGGTGTTCACCTTCCTGTGCGGCCTCGCGCAGAACTACGAACAACTGCTGATTGCTCGCACGCTCATGGGCTTCGGTTTTGGCGGCGAGTGGACGGCCGGCGCAGTGCTGATCGGTGAAGCCATTCGCTCCCGGGATCGCGGCAAGGCCGTTGGCATGGTGCAAGCAGGGTGGGCTCTGGGGTGGGGCGCATCGGCATTGCTGTATGCGTGGTTCTTCAGCGTGATGCCGCCCGAGACCGCATGGCGCGCGTTGTTTCTCGTGGGGATCGTGCCAGCCGTATTCGTGTTCTTCCTGCGTCGGCTGGTGAAAGAGCCCGAGGTGTTTCAGGAGGCGAAGTCGCAGGCCGCCGAGCGCACGAGCTTCTTCGAGATTTTCTCCCCGCGGCTATTGAGCACCACGCTGCGTGCCGCCGTGCTGACCACCGGCGCGCAAGGCGGCTACTACGCCATCACCACGTGGCTGCCGACGTTCCTGAAAACCGAGCGCCATCTGACCGTGCTGGGCACCGGCGGCTATCTGGCCGTGGTGATCATCGGTTCGTACATCGGCTACCTGATCAGCGCGGTGCTGACTGACCGCCTGGGCCGCAAGCGCAACTTCATCCTGTTTGCAGTGGGCTCGATGGTGGTGGCGCTGGCCTACACGCAGCTGGAGGTGACCGACAGCACAATGTTGCTGCTCGGCCTGCCGCTGGGCTTCTTTGCCTCGGGCATCTTTGCTGGCATGGGCGCCTTCCTGACCGAGTTGTTCCCGACGGCGGTGCGTGGTTCGGGCCAGGGCTTTTGCTACAACGTTGGCCGGGCGGTGGGCGCGTGCTTCCCGTTCCTGATCGGGCAGGTGAGCGCGCATTCGTCGCTGGGGCATGCCATTGGCATCTTCGCGGCGGGCGCCTATGGGCTGCTCATCGTGGCGGCACTCACGTTGCCTGAAACACGCGGCCGGGAACTCGAATCGATTTAACTCCTGTGCTTCCCCCAAAGTGCACAGCGCGCGGCGTTTGGAAGACGCCGCGCTTTTTTTACCAGAAAATAAATCGAAACACCCCACTAATGGGTGGGAATGATTTGGCCTTTTTGTGTTTTCATTCACGTTGCAATTGCGTATGTTTCGGTTTTAAGACAAGCCGGGCATGAGGCGCCGATTTATCAGCTGATTATTCACGTTCAGGCAATCAATCGGCTGCAACGCAAGTGCCAGTGCGGCTCCGCGCCCCGCGGACAGTTTCAGCAACGCACGCGATCCTGCATCTCCTTTTCGCCGCAAACGCTGGTTATTTCCGGCACCCCCTAAAGAAGGGGTAATCCTAGTCAGCCTTTCTGTTTAAAAAAACGAGGGGTGGCGGCAATGGCGTGTTCATTGAGAAAATTGCGGCCTGCACGACGCCCGGTTTCCCCGCCCCCACGGTCGCACAAGAACAAGAAGGAGGCACGGAGGAGGCGTCACCCGATTCCCTTCGTCAGTCCTGTGTGCTGTATGCGCGTCTGCGATGCGCATGCCGTGCTTCTTCTATCCGGCTATGAAAATTCTCTCCGTCTTCGGCACACGGCCCGAAGCGATCAAGATGGCGCCGCTCGTCAAGGCGCTGGCCGCGCAGTCGGCCATGGAATCCGTCGTATGCGTGACGGGGCAGCACAAGCAGATGCTGCAGCAGGTGCTGGACCTGTTCGACATCGTTCCGCAGATCGACCTGGAGCTGATGACGCAAAACCAGACGCTGAACGGACTCAGTGCCCGCCTGCTCACGGCGTTTGACGACGTGCTGGAGACGGTGCGCCCCGACCGCATCCTGGTACACGGCGACACGACCACCGCGATGATGTCGGCCATGGCTGCGTTCCACCGTCGCATTCCCATCGGCCACGTTGAAGCCGGCCTGCGCACGGGCGACCTTTACCAACCGTGGCCGGAAGAGATGAACCGCCGCACCATCGACGTGTGCGCCGATCTGCTGTTTGCCCCAACCGATTCATCGCGCCGCAACCTTCAGGCAGAGAACCTGGGCGGGCGCATTCTGGTGACGGGCAATACCGTGATCGACGCGCTGCTGCAGACCACGCAGCGCATCGTGAAGGACGATGCCTTTCGCGCGGAGCTGGATGCGCATTTCCCCTTCCTGAAGGACGACCGCAAGGTGTTGCTGGTGACGGGACATCGGCGCGAAAACTTCGGTTCGGGCTTTGCCAACATTTGCGAGGCACTGGCCAAGCTGGCGCGCCGCGACGACATCCAGATCGTCTATCCGATCCACCTGAACCCGAACGTGCGCGGGCCCGTGCAGACTGCGCTGGCAGGCCTGCCGAATGTGCACCTGATCGAGCCGCTGGACTACGCCCGCTTCGTGCGCCTGATGCAGCGTGCGCACGTGATCCTGACCGACTCGGGCGGCGTGCAAGAAGAGGCGCCGTCGCTGGGCAAGCCGGTGCTCGTCATGCGCAACGTGACGGAGCGCCCGGAGGCCGTGCAGGCCGGCACAGTGCGCCTGGTCGGCACGGAGGTCGACAGCATCGTGGGTGCCGTCAGCCACCTGTACGACAACGACGACGCATGGCGCGCATTCTCGCAGCACCTCAACCCATATGGCGATGGGCTGGCTTCACAGCGCATCGTGTCCGCCCTGGGCGGCGGGTTCGTCCAGGAGTTCCTTGGCGACGTGGACGCACGCGAAGCCGCCTGAGCGGAAACCGAAAAGGCAATCACGATCATGTCCACGCTCGCAATCGATATCCTGCTGGTGCTTGCGTTCTGCATCATCACGCTGCTGGTGGTGTACACCGCGCGGCACTACCTGTTCACGCTGAATCGGCTGTTCGGCCGTCAGCGTCAGCCGTATCTCGACATTGAACAGGGTGCGTGGCCCAGCGTGGTCGTCTGCGTGGCGGCGCACAACGAAGAGCGCGTGATTGCCGATTGCCTCAACGCGCTGCTGCTGGTGGATTATCCGCAGGACAAGCTGACCATCATGCCGGTCAATGACCGCTCGAAGGACCGCACGCGCGAGATCATCGACGAGATTGCAGCGCGCAACCCGGGCCGCTTCCAGCGCTTTCACCGCACCGAAGGCCGGCCCGGCAAGGCGGCTGCGTTGCGCGACGCCACGCAGTTGATCGACGCCGAGATCATGATCGTGTTCGATGCCGACTACCTGCCGGCGCGCGGGCTGATCAAGCAACTCGTGGCCCCGTTCTTCGACCCGGAAGTGGGCGCCATCATGGGCCGTGTGGTGCCGGTGAATGCCGGTGCAAACCTGCTCACGCGCCTGCTTGATCTTGAACGCTCCGGCGGCTATCAGGTGGACCAGACCGCCCGCATGAACCTGGGCCTGGTACCGCAATACGGCGGCACCGTGGGCGGCATCCGCCGCCGCGCGCTGGACGATATCGGTGGCTGGAACATCGACACCCTGGCCGAAGACACCGATGTGACGTTCCGGCTGCTGCAGCACGGCTGGAAAACGGTCTACCAGAACCGCTCCGAATGCTACGAAGAGGTGCCCGAAGTCTGGCCCGTGCGGCTCAAGCAGATCAGCCGGTGGTCGCGCGGCCACAACCAGGTGATGGTGCAGAACATCCGCAAGCTGCTCGCCAACGATCGTATCAGCCGGCTTGAACGCCTGGACGGCGCATTGCTGCTGCTGATCTTCGTCATGCCGATGGTGCAGCTGGCCGGCTGGGTGGTGGCCGTCATCCTGTTCTATGCGGCGGCGCAGTCCATTGTCTCGGGCTGGATTCTTCTGGCGGCGCTGCTGTGCTACGGCGGGCTGGGTACCAACGCAGCCTTCTTTGAGATTGCGGCTGCCACCTACCTCGATGGCCATCGCAACCGCATCCGCTTGCTGCCGCTGAACCTGTTCGGCTTCCTGGTCAGCATGATGACGATCGCGCGCGCGGGTGTGACGCAAGTCATCGACGCCGTGAAAAAGCGCGAACTGGTGTGGGACAAGACCGAGCGCTTTCGCACGGAAGCCGCGGGTGTGGTCAACATCATGGCCGGCGAGGTGCCCGTGCGCACCGGCCCGGAGGGCACATGATCGGAAGCGTGCTGCTGCTGAGCGGCGCGGTTGCGGGCCTGCTCGTACTGCCGTTCCTGCCGGCGTTGTCGGAATGGCTGCGTCCGACCGACTCCGCACCGCTGCCGATGCGGCGTGACCAGCCGAACAATCTCACCTTCTTTGCCAACAGTTTCCGCCGCCGTCTGCAAGAGCAGTACGGCGTGGATGTTGAAGCCATGCGCGCTGCCGGTGCCGCCTACCAGGTGCCCGTGAGCGCGGAACTGAGCGTGGGGCGCGACCCGCGCGGCCGGCCGTCTGCCGAGCAATCAGGGCTGGTGCGCATGCTGGACAAGGTCAACCACATCGTCGTGTTCCGGGGCAACGCGTGGCTGGGGCCACGCAGCCGCGTGCGTGCCGACTTGTATGTCGAGCAGGATGTCGAGGTCGAGCACGACACCCGCCTGCGTGCCTGCTTGGCCGAAGGCGATATCGAACTGGGCGAGAACGTGGTGGTGCAGCGCTGGGTGCATGGGCGCAATGTGCGGTTGCGGCCTAACGTGCGTGTCGAAGGCCGTGTCACTGCGGAGGACCGCATCGTGATGGCTGCACCGGCGCGCTTCGAGCGTGCCGGCGCCACTGAGGTGATGTTTGGCGACGTGCGCGGCGCTGCGCACCCCGTGGGCATGCCGAAACCCGCAACGGAGCGCCGCGTGCTCGACGGCGATGCCACGCTGTCGGCCGGCGAATTAACCGATTGCGATTACGTGGTGCGTGGCGACTGCCGGGTCGCGGGCGGCACCGTGCTCGAAGGCAGTATCAAAACGCACGGGCACCTGCGCACGGGCGACGGCGTGCGCATTGCCGGCACGCTGTCTGCACGCAAGAACCTTGAGATCGGTGCGGGCAGCGCTGTACTTGGCCCGCTGATCGGCTTTGAGGACATCGTTCTCGGTCCGAATTGCCGTATCGGCCGCCCTGATGCACCGACCACGCTTGTCTGCAACCGCCTGTTCGTCTCGCCCGGCTGTGTTGTGCATGGCGTGATTACCGCGCACGAGTTCGCGCGTGTGGAAGGGTAAGGGGGCTCGCATGGTCACGTTCTGGAACGCTTGCGTTCGCCGCTGCGGTGCTGTGCTGGCAGGCCTCGCCATGTCGGCTGCCGCTGCGCACGGTGCCACGATGTTTGAAGACTTCACCACGCCCGACGGGGCCATGACCGTATTCGCCCAGGGCGATTACGTCGAGCCCTACGTTGCCATCGAAGCGCTGCTGGTCGCTCACCGCCTGGGTGCCGACGTGCAAGCCCCGGCCGTTGGGCTGGCCAACTGGCTGCTGCCATATCAACAGCCGAATGGCACGTTCCCCCGCCTCTGCCGCAATGGCACAGACGGCTGGGCCGCATGTGGCCACGCAGATGCGGATGACTCGCAAGCGGTGTTCTGGTGCCTGCTCGTCAATGAGATCCTGCATGGACCGCCGCAACTGCTGGCGAGCTGCAGCCTCGCGTTGATGCACCTGGCCACGCTGTGGGACCCGAAGCGCGCGACATTCCAGGCGTTTGCCGATCGGCCGGAAGCCTACTTTGCCGACAACGTGGAAGTGGCCGGAGCGCTCAAGCGCCTGCGCGCCGACCCCAAGGCATCGTTGCACTACACGCTGGAGCTGGCCGCGCTGCCATCACACAAGCAGATGATGGACGGCCTTGCGCATGCCTATGGTTATCAGTTGAACGGCGCGCTGGAGCCCGCACGCGTGAGCCTGCCACCCACGCCCTACGGCTTCTACCCGACGGCGGTTGCGCCGGTCTATCCGTGGGTGCATGGCCTGGAAACCGGCTCCGCCGCCCAACGCAAATGGGCGGTATGGAAGTTCCGCTACGGGCAGACGTGGCTGTCGGGCAAGGCTGACCCGTTCCCGTGGGGCATGATCGCCTGGGCCGCCTACAAGCTCGGCGATATGCCGACTGCGCAGAAGTGGCTGCGGGCCGCGCCGCAATGGCGCGCGGCAGGCCGCTGGAACTTGATGGAAGAGGGCGCGCTGATCGGGCTCTCGCACGCACTGGCGGTTTCCGAATGAGCACACCTTCCAAGCGCATCAACTGGCGCAAGCATCTGGCCAGTCTGCTGATCCTGATCGCCTTTGCGGCCTGCGCGCAGCTGCTGGCACGCAACCTCAGCGCGGGCCCAGGTCGCCCGCAGACCGACGACATCGTCCTGGTGGTGCCTGACAACTTCGGGCAAGACAACCGCATCTACGTGCAGGCGTGGGAAGACGCCGCGCTGGAAGAGGGCTTGCGCCTGCGCACCATGTCGGCGTCGGATTTCGTGCGCCATGGGTTGAATGGCGAGCGTGTGTTTGCCGGCGTGATCCTGCCCGACACCGTGCACCGTTCGATGACCACCGCGCTTGTCAACCAGATCAGCCAGTTCGTGCAAAACGGCGGCGCGCTCATGCAGGTGTACGACGCAGGCATCCTCAATGAAAAGGGCTTCTACGAGGATGGCGCCTCGCGCATGTCCACGCTGGCTGGCGTGCAGTACGGTTTCTATTCAACGCTGCGCGAAAAGATGGCAAGCCAGGCCACCGTCTATGGCCAGCCAGATGCGATGGTCGATCTGCATATTCCGCCTGGGCGCTGGATTGTGTCGCAAGGGCGCGCCGTGTTGTCGGGCTACGGGCATGACATGCTGCAGTATCCGACCTTGCGCACGCACGGCGACTACGCCGGCAAGGTGCTGCTGCGCTCAGAAGACAACTCGATCATCGCGGGCGAGCGCACCGTGGGTAAAGGCCACGTGCTGTTCGTCAACCTGCCGCTGACGTATCTGAAGCTGCGTACCGATGGCGTGCTGATGCACGGCTTCCTCAGCTACTTTGCCGGCCACGTGCTGGAACAGCCGCGCCTGTCGCCAGCGCCGCAGGGCGTGGGTGGCCTGGTGCTGAACTGGCACTGCGACGCGCGCATCTGTATTGACGCCACGGACAAGCTGATTGAAGACGGCGTCTTCAAGCGCGGCCCGTTCAGCTTCCACATCACCGCCGGCCCTGACCAGCGCCAGTTTGGCGACGGCCTGGGCGTGAACCTGGCTCACAACCCTGCGTTTGCAGAGGTCGTGCACGGCCTGATGAAGCAGGGGCACGAAGTGGGCAGCCACGGCGGCTGGATTCACGACTGGTTTGGCCTGAACGTGACGGAAGAGAACCAGGCCACCATGGAGACCTACCTGCAGAAGAACGCAGATGCCATCGAGGCGCTGACAGGCAAGCCGCAGACCGAGTATTCCGCGCCCACCGGCAACCAGCCCGAATGGGCGACGCGCTGGCTGGATGAGCACAACGTCAAGGGCTACTACTTCACCGGCAACATCGGCCAGGGGCCGACGCGCACGTATCGCAACGGCCGCCGCGACGAGCACATCTGGTCGTTCCCCGTGCAGACGTATGGGCAGTACGCGACCATTGAAGAAGCCGACATGGCGCACATTCCGGAAGCGGAGATTGCGGCGTGGCTGACCTCGCTGGTGAAGTTCACCACGGACTCGGGCGAGATCCGCCTGATCTACTTCCACCCGCCCGGTGCGGTGCGCTACCTGCACGCCATTGACGCGTTGATGGAAGCCGCCGACGCGCAAGAGGCGCGCAAGCGCTTCCGCTGGCACACCATCACGCAGATGGCCGAGTTTGCCGAGCGGCGTGAGAAGACCGTGTGGCACACGACATCGGAGCGCGGCGACGTGCGCGTGATTGCTGAGAATCCGGAAACACTGAATGACCTGACATGGCTGTTCCCTGCGGATCGCTATGCCGAGCCGCGCGTGGAAACGGGCCAGGCGAGCGTGGTTCGGGAAGGGAACAACTGGCGCGTGGTGGCAGGCGCCGGCACCAAGCTCGCCGTTGCTGCCAAGTTGAGCACGGGCGGCTAAGCACAAGACAACAAGCAGAGAGGGCCGCCGCCGCGCATCAAAAAAAAGGCCGGCGCCCGCTTCAATAACAGACGGGGAAATACCAGCGTGAACCGAACTCCAATCGCATGGATGGCGGCGGTGGCCATCTGCGGCATGACTGCGCCAGCGGTGTGGGCTCAGGCTGCCGAGCCGGCCGCCGCCCAGGATGCCGCCCAGCCGGTGGAAGACGCGCAACCGGCCGGAACGATGCAACCGGCAGAGCCGGCAACCCAGCAAGAGGCTGCAACCGAACAGGAACAACCGGCTGCACAGGAAGGCGCCACACCGCCAGCAGACGCCACGGCATTGGCCGCAACGCCCGTGCCCACGCCTGGCGCCAACGCGCCCACCGTGCCGCAGCCTGTGCCGGAACCCTACGCACCCGAGCGCGCCGCCATCGAGGCCGTGCTCGACACCGGCCGTATGAGCGACGGCTTTGGCGGTGCCACGGCCGTGGCCTTGCGCGGCATGATGGTCACCTCATATGGCATCTGGCAGGCCGAGCTGGATCGGCAGAGCCGGTTTGGCTTTGCGGGCCAGTACGGCGCACTCTCGCTCACGCGCGATATCTCCGAGGATTACTACTTCCTGGTCGGCGCGGGCACGGGCAATAGCGAGCTGTTCTCGAAGTGGCGTGTGGATGTGGCGGGCTATCGCAAGTTCGGGCCCGACCGCCGCTTCGTGGTGGGCATCGGCGCTTACTACGCGCAGGGCCAGGACAGCGTGCGCAATGACCAGGGGCTGGTGCTCAGCTCGCTGGCGTATTTCCAGTCGGTGGTGCTGGAAGGCGGCCTGCGCTTCAACCGGGCCAATCCCGGCCTGGTGTTCGGCCCGAGCCAATACATTGCGGCCACGATCGGCAACGACGAAAAGCGCGCGCTCATCCTGCGCGTGGAGCACGCCCGCGAGGCTTATCAAGTCCTGACCACCGGCACCGAGCGTGCGGACTACAACAGCATGAGCTACGCGATCCAGTGGCGCGAGCGCGTGTCGCGTGATCTGCTGCTGCTCATTGGCGCGCAGTACTACCACAACCCCTTCTACAACCGCACCTACGGTGAAATCGGCTTCCGCTGGAGTTTCCGATGAACGCCAAGCCGATCGAGGAAGCGCCAACCGACGACTTGCCCACCAGGCGCAGATTGCGCGGGCATGAGCCCAAGCGGGTGATCGGCTATCGCGGCGATCGCATCGTCATGCACCGTGCGATGCGGCGTCTG
This sequence comes from Ralstonia pickettii, assembly GCF_000607165.1. GTDB lineage: Bacteria > Pseudomonadota > Gammaproteobacteria > Burkholderiales > Burkholderiaceae > Ralstonia > Ralstonia holmesii. The sequence goes on from NZ_JFZG01000024.1 coordinate 870,966, forward strand.
GCGTTCCCGCTCTCGCGCTGGATCGACGTGCTGGGGATTCCGCTAGCGCTCACTGCCGGGTACTGCGCACTCTGGCCAACCGTGGCCGGGCTGTGGGAGCGCATCATCGGGTTCTGGAGCGTGGCACTGGAAGGGCAGGTTCGCGTGGCGGCCGTCAAGGCGCTCGTGCCGGGCTTTGGGGCCATTCCGTATCCGCACAGCGACGCCGCGTTGCCCACCGCCGTGCAATGGCTGGTCGGGATGATCGTCACGCTGGCGCTGCTGTTCGGCACCCGCTTCATCGGCGGCCGTGCGTTGCCGCTGGCGTATTGGCTGCGCTTCATTGGCGTGGTGCAGGCCAGCGCGCAGTTCTACTTCTTCATGTGGCCGGCGAGCTTTCCGTATGACGGCGGTGGTTCCATCGGCTCGCTCACGCAGGCGTCGGTCGTGGTGGTGCTGATCACGCCGTGGCTCTATGCGTTGATCTACAACGTGCTCGACTTTGGCCTGATCCGCAAGCTGGTGCTGTCGGTCATGGGCATGGCATATCTGACGGTGTTCATTCCGTTTCAGTACACGCTGGCATCTGTGGTGCTGCTCAAGGGGTCGATGCTCTGGTACCCGCAGATCTTTCTGCTGTGGGCCGTGTTCCTGCAGTTCGGCACGCTGGTGGGCTTCTATGCGTGGGCGATGAGCTGGAACGCGCGCGGGGCCAGAGGTTCGCGCTGAACGCACGAAAAAAAACGCGGCCGAAGCCGCGCAGATCTCGCTTTCCAGAGAGAGAGGAGAGAAATTCTTACTGCTGCGCCACCGTTGCCGGCTGCGCCGCGTTGGCCGGTGCTGCCGGCGGCAGACCGCCCCAGCCGCCGCCCAGCGCCTTGATGAGCCCCACCGTGGAGTTCATGCGGCTGCCGGCCAGTTGCACGCCGATGCGTTCGGCGGACAGCATGTTGCGCTCGGCATCGATCACATCCAGGTAATTGACCGAACCCGCGTTGTAGCGCGTGCGCGAGAGCTGCGCGGCGCGCGTGGAAGCGCGTACAGCGTCATCCTGTGCCTTCGATTGATCGGCCAGTAGACGCAGTTCTGAGAGGTTGTCTTCCACCTCGCGGAAGGCGACGAGCACGCTTTCGCGGTAGTTGGCAACGTTCTCTTCGTATGCAGCGCGTGCTTGCTTCACGCCGGCACTGCGTGCGCCCCCGTCAAAGATCGGCAGCGAGAGCGCGGTGCCGACCAGCGGGCCGAGAATCCACGTACGGCTGCCCCACTTGAGCAGGTCGCCGATGTCGTGCGACTCGTAGCCGAAGCCGCCCGTGAGCTGCAGTTGCGGGAAGAACGCCGCACGCGCCACGCCGATGCGCGCGTTGGCCGCAGCCATTGAGCGTTCCGCAGCGGCCACGTCGGGACGGCGTTCCAGCAGGGCGGAAGGCAGCCCGGCCGGTACGCGCACGTCGGCAGATTGCAGCGGGTCGGTGCCCATCGTGAAATCAGCCGGCGCCTTGCCCAGCAGCGTTGCCAGTGCGTGCTCCAGCACCGCGCGACGGCGCTGTACGCCGATGCGGTCGGAGCGTGCCGTTGCCAGCTCGGCATCGGCGCGGGCAACGTCCAGCTCGCCAATGTCGCCCGTGTTGAAGCGGCGCTGCACCAGCTTGAGCGCCTCTTCACGGCCGACCAGCGTGCGGGACAGCAACGCCTCTTCCGCATCCAGCGTGCGCAGGCTGAAGTACGTCTGCGCCACGTCGGCCTGCAATGACAGGCGGGCGGCACGGTACAGCGCTTCGACACGCTCGGCATCGGCGCCGGCGGCATCGATGTTGTTGCGCACGCGGCCGAACAGGTCGACCTCATACGCCACGGTGGATTGCGCACGCCAGTACGTCTGCGGCTGCACGGGCGCACCGACCGGCAAACCGGCCGATGCCGCCGATGCCCGCTGGCGCGTCGGGCCGAAGCCCGCGTCCAGTTCCGGGAACAGCGATGCACGGTTGGCCTGCACGAACGCACGCGCCTGATTCACGCGTGCGGCTGCGGCGGCCAGCGTGGGGCTGGCTTCAGCGGCCTGTGCTTCGAGCTTGTCGAGCGTCGGGTCGTTGAAGATCTTCCACCACGCGCCGTCGGCGGGCAGGGCAGGCTCGGCGGTCTTCCACTTGCCTTGCTCGCCTGCGGCCAACGGCGCATCCGCCGCTTGTGCCGCTTGTGCGGCTTCCTTGAAGGCGTTGGGTGTGCCAACGTCCGGCTTCTCGTAGGTCGGGGCGAGCGAACAGGCCGCGAGGAACAGCGCGGCGGCCAGCGCCAGCGGGGTCCAGCGGCCCGACCGCATGGCCGGACCTGTTTGTTGTTGTGTAGACGCGTTCATAGCGATGTCTTGATGAGTGTTGACCTTAGTGCTGGGCCGAGGGCACAGGCAGCGCGCCGTCCAGGTCCAGATCGCGGTCGGGTGCATCTTCAGAGCGCTGGCCGCGGCGTGCCGCCAGCGTGCGCAGCAGCACGTAGAACACCGGCGTGAGGAACAGGCCGAACAGCGTCACACCCAGCATCCCCGCGAACACGGCCACGCCCATGGCATGGCGCATTTCCGCGCCGGCGCCGGTCGACACCACCAGGGGCACTACGCCCATGATGAATGCGATCGACGTCATCAGGATCGGGCGCAGACGCAGGCGGCAGGCCTCGATGGCGGCCTGCACGATGGTGCGGCCTTGCAGCTCAAGCTCGCGCGCAAACTCCACGATCAGGATCGCGTTCTTGCACGCCAGCCCCACCAGCACCACCAGACCGATCTGCGTGAAGATGTTGTTGTCTCCATGCGAGAGCCAGACGCCCAGCATGGCGGCAAACAGACTCATCGGCACGATCAGGATCACGGCTAGCGGCAGCGTCAGGCTTTCGTACTGCGCGGCCAGCACCAGGAACACCAGCAGCACGCAGATCGGGAAGATCCACACGGCCGAGTTGCCGGCCAGGATCTGCTGATACGTCAGGTCCGTCCACTCGAAGCGCACACCCTTGGGCAGCGTTTCATGCGCGATGCGCTCCACAGCCGCCTGTGCCTGGCCCGACGAGAAGCCCGGCGCGGGGCCACCGTTGATGTCGGCAGCGGTGTAGCCGTTGTAGCGCACCACCATGTCCGGCCCGAAGCCTTGCGACACACGCAGCAGCGATGACAGCGGAACCATGTCGCCAGCGGCGTTGCGCGTCTTCAACTGCAGGATGTCTTCTGCATGGGCGCGGAACGGCGCGTCTGCCTGCACCTTCACCTGATACGTGCGGCCGAAGCGGTTGAAGTCGTTCACGTACAGCGAGCCCAGGTACACCTGCATGGTGTCGAACACATCGGTCACCGGCACGCCAAGCTGCTTGGCCTTCACGCGGTCGAGGTCAGCATTCAACTGCGGCACGTTGATCTGGTAGCTCGAGAACGACGGGCCCAGCTCAGGCGTCTTGCGTGCCTTGGCCATGAAGGCCTGCGTGGCGGCAAAGAGCTGTTCATAGCCGACCGAGCCGCGGTCTTCCAGTTGCAGCTTGAAGCCACCCACCGTGCCGAGGCCTTGTACCGGCGGCGGCGGGAACACGGCAATGAACGCATCCTTGATGGCGCCGTATTGCTTGTTCAACTGACCTGCAATCGCACCGCCCGACAGGTCGGCACTCTTGCGCTGGTCAAACGGCTTGAGCGTGACGAACACGATGCCGGCGCTCGGGCTGTTGGTGAAGCCGTTGATCGACAGGCCAGGGAACGCCACGGCGCTTTCCACGCCGGGGTGCTTGAGGGCGATGTCCGACATGCGGCGGATCACGTCTTCCGTGCGGTCCAGCGATGCACCGTCCGGCAGTTGCGCGAAGCTCACCAGGTACTGCTTGTCCTGCATCGGCACGAAGCCGCCCGGCACCTTGTTGAACAGCAGGGCAGTTGCACCGATCAGCGCCAGGTAGATACCGAGCATCACGGCCTTGCGGCCGATCACACGCGACGTGCTGCGGCCATACGATTCCGATGCCGCACCAAACACGCGGTTGAACGGACGGAAAATCCAGCCCAGGCCCTTGTCCATCGTGCGCGCCAGCCAATCCTTCGGCGCGTCGTGGCTCTTGAGCAGCAGGGCGGCCAGCGCAGGCGACAGCGTGAGCGAGTTGAAGGCCGAGATGACGGTCGAGATGGAGATCGTCAGTGCGAACTGCTTGTAGAACTGACCGGTCAGGCCCGTCATGAAGGCCAGCGGCACGAACACGGCAATCAGCGTGAGCGCAATGGCGATGATCGGGCCGCTCACTTCACGCATGGCCTTGTAGGTGGCCTCGCGTGGCGATAACCCTTCAGCGATGTTCCGCTCGACGTTTTCCACCACCACGATGGCGTCGTCCACCACGATCCCGATCGCCAGCACCAGCCCGAACAGCGACAGCGCGTTGATCGAGAAGCCGAACATCAGCATCAGACCAAACGTACCGATGATGGACACCGGCACCGCCAGCAGCGGAATGATCGACGCACGCCACGTCTGCAGGAACAGGATCACCACCAGCACCACAAGCGCCACCGCTTCCAGCAGCGTGTGCGTGACGGCTTCGATACTTGAGCGGACGAACTGCGTCGGGTCATAGACGATGCGGTAGTCGACGCCTTCGGGAAAGTCTTCCTTCAGCTCGGCCATCGTCTTGCGTACGTCATCCGAAATCTGCAGCGCGTTGGAGCCCGGCGCCTGGAAGATCGGAATGGCCACAGCCTGCTTGTTGTCCAGCAGCGAGCGCAGGCCGTATTCCGATGCGGCCAACTCGATGCGGGCCACGTCACGCAGGGTCGTGACGGCGCCATCGGGCGAACTCTTGAGGATGATGTCGCCGAATTCCTGCTCGGTCTTCAGCCGGCCCTGCGCGTTGACGGACAGTTGCAGATCCGTGCCCGGCACCGAGGGCGAGCCGCCGATCACGCCGGCTGCCACCTGCACGTTCTGGTCTCGGATGGCCTTGACCACTTCGTTGGCAGTCAGGCCGCGCTCGGCCACCTTGTTCGGGTCGAGCCATACGCGCATCGAGTAGTCACCCGAGCCGAACAATTGCACCTGGCCGACGCCGCTGATACGCGCCAAACGGTCCTTGACGTTGAGCACTGCGTAGTTGCGCAGGTACGTCATGTCGTAGCGGTCGTTGGGCGACAGCAAGTGCACCACCATCGTCAGGTCGGGGCTGCTCTTGACGGTGGTCACGCCCAGGCGTTGCACCACGTCGGGCAGACGCGGCAGCGCCTGCGACACGCGGTTCTGCACGAGCTGCTGTGCCTTGTCAGGATCGGTGCCCAGCTTGAAGGTGACCGTCGTGGTCAGGTTGCCGTCGCTGTTGGCTTGCGACTGCATGTAGAGCATGTTCTCGACGCCGTTGATCTGCTCTTCGAGCGGCGAGGCGACAGTCTCGGCAATCACCTTCGGGTTGGCGCCCGGGAACTGCGCGCGCACCACCACCGAAGGCGGCACGACCTCGGGGTACTCCGAGATCGGCAACCGCCAGATCGAGATGACCCCGATCAGCAGGATCAGCGTGGAAAGCACGCCCGCAAAGATCGGGCGGTCCACGAAAAATTTAGAGAAGTTCATGGCTGTGAGCGATGAGTTTCAGTCGCAATCAGGCGCAATCAGGCGCGGTCGGCCGGAAGGCGTTGAGCGTTGGCTGCGGTCTTGGCGTTGGCAGGCTTGGTTTCAGCCTTGGCGGCAGGCGCAGCGGGTGCGTCGGCTTTGGCTTCGGCGGGCGTGGCGGGGGCTTCCGGCTGTGCACCCGGCAACACCACCCGCTTGGTGACCAGGCTATCCATGGTCACCGCGTTGGGTGCCACGGCGTCGCCCGGGCGCACACGCTGGATGCCGTTCACGACGATGCGGTCACCCGCCTTCAGGCCCGACTTCACAACGCGCAGGCCGTCAATGGAGGCGCCCAGCACCACCGGGCGATAGCTCGTCTTGTTGGCGGCATCCACCACCAGGACGAACTTCTTGTCCTGGTCCGTGCCGATGGCCTTATCGCTGATGAGGATGGCGTCGTGCGGTGCGCCGGTGCTCATGCGCACGCGGGCGTAGAGCCCCGGCGTGAGGCGGCCGTCGGCGTTGTCCAGCGTGGCGCGCACGCGGATGGTGCCCGAGCGCACGTCCAGCCGGTTGTCGACGGACTGGATCACGCCTTCGCGCGTGTAGCCGTCTTCATTGGCCAGCCCGATGTAGACCGGTGTCTTCGCGCCCTGGGCTGCCTTGGCGGAGTAGCGCAGATAGCTTTGCTCGTCCGCGTCGAACGCCACGTACATCGGCGAGACCGACACCAGCGTCGTCAACACCGGGGCAGCGCCGCCGGCGGAAACGACGTTGCCGACCGTAATCTCTGCGCGCGACACGCGGCCTGCAACCGGTGCCACGATGTGCGTGTACTCCAGGTTCAGCTTGGCGGCGTCCAGCGCGGCGGCGGCGCCTTGCAGGTTGGCCTGCGCCTCCCGTGCGGCGTTTTCCTTCTCTTCAAACTCGCGGCGCGCGATGGCGTTGTCGGCCACCAGCTTTCGTGCACGGTCCAGCTCTGACGTGGTGTAGGCCACGCGTGACTTGGCGGCGGTCAGCGCGGCTTGCGTGCGTGCGACTTCGGCAGCGTAGGGGCGCGGGTCGATGGTGAACAGCGCGTCGCCCTTCTTGACGATGCTGCCGTCCTTGAAGTGGACGGCGGTGACGGTGCCGCTCACCAACGGGCGGACTTCAACGCGTTGAACGGCTTCAATGCGGCCGGAAAACTCGTCCCATTCGGCCACGTTCTTTGCCAGGACGGGCGCCACATCCACCGGCGTGGCGGCGGGTGCGGCGGAGGGCTGCTGCGATGCGCCGGCACTGGAGACAAGGCCGTAGGTGCCCACAGCTGCAACGCCGAGCACGGCGGCAACCGAAATGGCGAGTGTGCGTTTGGACAGGCTCATGATGACTCTCTCGATTTTGTTGGGGTAAGCAAAGAGAAAAGACTGGATAAAAGCGCTTTGGCCGCAGCGTAGAAACACGCGGGCGGCCTCGCACTCCGTTTCTTGTTGTATGGGTTCAGCCAGGCGTCTCCACAGTCGGGTCAATGGAGGTGCGATCCTTTCGATCCGCACGTGCGCGGCGTTTGCGTGGCGCAGCCGCTTGACGCGTCATCCCGAGGTGCCAGCGCAGGAAGCACGTCATCTCGTCTTGCGCCACCGCGCTCATGGCAATCGAGTCATGGCAGGCCTCGTTCACACGCACGACCTGCGTGACGACGCCCGCTTCAATGAGGCACGCGGCATAGCGCTCGGCTTCGGTGCGCAGCAGGTCTTGCGGCGCGGTCAGCAGCAGGGCGGGGGGCAGGCCCTGCAGGCGGCGCGATTCAACCGGCGCGGCGTATGGGTGCACGCGCTCGGTCGGGCGGGGCAGATACTGTCGATAACAATCGGCGCAGACTTCAGCCGAGTTGTCGGCATTGGCCAGATGATCCGGGCGCACACGAGCCATGGTCGGGTCGAGCATCGGGGCGATCAGGACCTGGGCGCGCAGGTTCGGGCCGCCGCGGTCGCGCGCAATCATCGTCAGTGCGGCAGAAAGATTGCCGCCGGCGTCATGCCCGGCCACCGCCATGCGGCGGCGGTCAATCCCCCATGCGTCGGCGTGGTCGGCCATGCAGCACAGCGCCGCGTACACATCTTCGGGCGCGGCAGGAAAGGGCGCAGCCGGTGCGAGCGAATAGCCGACCGTGACCACCACCGCCGGCAATGTGGCGGCCAGGAGGCGCGCCGGTGCATCGGCATCGTCAATCGAGCCGCGTACGAAACCACCGCCATGCAGGTACAGCACGCCGGGGCGGCGCAACGGCGCGGCGGCATCGTCGGCGTGCATTTCGGGGCGGAACACGCGCAGGCGGATGCGGCTGGCGTAACCCTGCGTCCAATAATCTTCGGTCGTGACCTCGCGCGGCAGCGGACCCGCACCAGCCGTTTCCTCGCATGCAGAAGCTTGCTCAGGCAGCTTGGATGTTGCGCCGCGCAAATTGTTATTCAGTGCAACATTTGTGGGGGCGGGCGTTGCGTACGGTCGTGCTGGGCGAATAGCGGCCGATGCCGCATCGCTGGTCAGCGTGCGATCCGAAACAACGAGACGCGGTGGAGAAGAACCCATGATGTCAGGCGGGGCTTACCTTTGCGGATAACCCGGATATCGATGGGCTGAATGATGGTGATTAGACGAACGCGGATAAATGCCTATAATCGGACATCACTATTAGTTGCAGCCGAACAATCAAAATTTACGGTTGTGCTACAAAGTGTTCTTGCTCGAGGCCGATCTTGTTGCACTGCGAAAACCCGTAGTCGCCGCCTTCCTGATCGCGCCTCATGCTCAGACCGCGTGCGTGTTCTCGAGCATGAGCAGACCTCTTGATTCCACAGGTCCGGCGCATTGCCCGTTTGATTCCGGCAGTGCGCCCGCCCCGTGGAGTCCGTCCCTAAGGAGCCGCAGATGGATCGCTTGCAGGCCATGCAGGTTTTCACGCGTGTCGTGGAGGCCAGCAGTTTCACCAAGGCTGCCGACAGCCTTCAGTTACCCCGCGCCACGGTGACGAACCTGGTGCAAAGCCTTGAGGCGCATCTCGGCGTGCGCCTGCTGCACCGGACCACGCGCCGCGTGAATGTCACCGCCGATGGCGCTGCGTACTACGAGCGCTGCGTGCGTCTGCTCGGCGATCTGGAAGAGACCGAGGCTGCGTTCTCGCAAAGCGCATCGGGCGCACGCGGCACCCTGCGCATCGACGTGCCTGCGTCGATTGGCAAACGGTTGCTTGTGCCGCGCATTCGGGATTTTCACGAGGCGTACCCCGATCTTCAGCTGGAGATCGGCATGAGTGACCGCACCGTCGATCTCGTGCAGGAGGGTGTGGATTGCGCCGTGCGTGGCGGCGAGTTGCAGGACTCAAGTCTTGTCGCGCGCCGCATCGGCCAGCTGTCGATGGTCAATTGTGCGTCGCCCGAATATCTGGCCCGCTGCGGCACGCCCCAGACGTTGGAAGACCTGCAGGACCACACGGCGGTGAATTACTTCTCTGCGCGCAACGGCCGCCGCATGGACTGGGATTTCGTGATTGACGGGCAGAAGCAGATCCACAAGGTGCGCAGCATGGTGTCCGTCAACGATGCCGAATCTGCGGTGGCGTGCGGCCTGCATGGCCTGGGGCTGCTGCAGACCTCGCGCTTCCTGGTGTACGAGCACCTGATGTCGGGTGCGTTGGTGGAAGTGCTGCCGGACCATGTTTCCGAGCCGGTGCCGGTGTCGGTGGTGTATCCGCACAACCGGCACCTGTCGCCCAAGGTGCGGGTGTTTGTGGATTGGGTGGCGACGCTGTTTGCTGACCACCCGTGCCTGCAGCTCAAGGAAAATCCACGGCTGCAGATTGTTAGCGCCGCCTGAACAGTTATTTCTGCAAAGTCGCATTTATCAGACGGGAGCAACGATCTATTCTGCCCTCCAAGCGCAACAACGAGCGCAAACGAACAAGGAACAGATCATGAACTCCCGCCTCTTCTCCGCTTTTTCCCGCCGCGCCGTCCTGGCCATGGTGGCTACCGTATCGGCTTCTGCCGCACTGCTGTCGCAGCCCGCGACGGCTTCCATCCAGCCCAACTTTGACGCTCCGGCTGCGACGCAGGCGGGCCGCTTCGACCCGTACACCCAAGGCGCCGACCGCCAAGCAGACACCTACGGCTATCTGTCGTGGAAGAACGATCGCTTTGATCCGTACAGCCAAGGCGCGGATCGCCAGGCCGACACCTATGGCTACCTGTCGTGGAACGGCGATGCGAGCTATCCGAAGGCCGGCGCTGCATCGCGCGCATAAACTGCGCACCCGCTGAATTTCTCCTCCTCCCTGTTTGCGGCGTGACTTCATCGGTCACGCCGCATTTTTGTTGGTGCGAGAGCCGGGGCGCCAGGGCGCCGATGTTGGGTTGGGAGTATCGTGGCAGGCATGCAGACCGTCGTCCTCACGTTCGATTCCAGTCTGACGCCGCTTCTTCCGCTGGCGTTGCGCGGGCATCCCGTTGCGCGTACTTGGGCTGATGGCGCCACGCTCAAGCACGCCATTGAGGCGCTTGGCGTGCCGCATACCGAGGTTGGGCAAGTGCTGGTGGATGGCGCACCCATGGGTCTGGAGGCCATGTTGCCCGGCAGGGGGCACGTTGCCGTTTCGGCCGTGGCGCCCCTGGTGCCAACCGCGCCGCTGCATTTTCTGTGCGACGCCCATCTTGGGGCAACGGCTCGGCTGCTGCGCATGGCGGGCTTTGATACGGCCTACGACAACAATTACGCCGACGCGGCCATCGAAGCTCTGGCACAGGGCGAAGACTGGATCGTGCTCTCGCGTGACCGTGAGCTCCTCAAGCGACGCGGCATCCGCCGGGGCGCATTCATCCGCGCGCGCGAGCCGCAGGCGCAGATGCGCGAAATCGTCATGCGCCTTCGGCTGGCAGATGTGGCCAAGCCGTTCTCACGCTGTCTCGAATGCAATGTGCCGCTGCGGATGCTGAGCCCGGAAGAGGCTTCCGCCAGCGTGCCACCCCGCGTGCGCGAGCGCCAACGGCTCTTTAGCACCTGCGATGCCTGTCGGCGTATCTATTGGCCCGGTTCGCACTGGGCACGCATGAATGCCGTGTTGGCCGACATGTTGTCGCCCCAGGCCGGCGTATCGATAGACCCACCGGAAGCCGCCGAGCGTATGTCGCGCACCGGCAGCGCAGGCGCCTGACGCGCCTGACTACTGCGATGGCGCGTTGCGCAGGTCGGCCACAAACCGCTCGCGCCAGATGGTGAGGTTGGCGGCCCGCAGCCGATCCATCATGTGGGCGTAGCGCGCCTTGCGCTCTTCCAGCGGCATCGTCAATGCGCGGTTCAGTGCCTCGGCCATACCGCGCGTGTCGTACGGGTTGACGATCAGCGCGGCATCCAGTTCGCGCGCTGCGCCGGCAAAGCGCGACAGCACGAGCACGCCGGGGTCTTCCGGGTCTTGCGCGGCCACGTATTCCTTGGCGACGAGGTTCATGCCATCGCGCAGCGGTGTGACATAGCCGATTTGGGAGCTGCGGAAGAGCGCCATCAGCACGCGCCGTTCGTATTGCTTGTTGATGTAGCGGATGGGCGTCCAGTCCAGCTCCGAATGCTTGCCGTTGATACGGCCCGACTCCGCCTCCAGCCGCTGCCGGATCTGCTGATAGCTCTGCACATCCTGACGCGACGTTGGCGCAATCTGGATGAAGGTCACGTGCCGGCGATGGTCCGGAAAATCGTCCAGCAATTGTTCGAATGCGCGGAACCGTTCAGGCAACCCTTTTGAATAGTCGAGCCGATCCACGCTCATGATGAGTCTCGGCGGCTGCTGGCCTTGACCTTGCCCCTGACCAACGGCGCGCTCGCCGCGCGGGCTCGCATGCCGCGTGAATGGATTGCGCCGCGCCAGCGACGCCTTGGCCTGCTGCGCAATCTCGTCCGGATGCACGCCGATCGGGTAGACCTCGGCACGCAGCGTGTGGCCGTAGGCGTGCACCGGGCCGTTCTGTTCCTTCTGTTCGATGTAGCCCCGCGCCTCGCGCTCGATGTAGTCGTAGAAGGCGACGCGATCGGTCTCGGTCTGGAAACCGACCAGATCGTACGCGCAGAGCGCCCGCATCAGGTCTTCATGCGGCGGAATCGTCGTCAGGATTTCCGGTGACGGAAACGGAATGTGCAGGAAGAACCCGATGCGGTTGGTGAGCCCCAGCGCGCGGCACTCCGCAGCAAACGGAATCAGGTGATAGTCGTGCACCCAGAGGATGTCATCTGGCTGCACCAGCGCCTTGAGCTGATGTGCAAACTGCGCATTCACGCGGCGGTAGCCGTGGTATTCCTGGCGCTCGTAGCGCGAGAGATCCACGCGGTAGTGGAAGATCGGCCACAGCGTCGCATTGGCAAAGCCGCGGTAGTACTGGTCATAGTCTTTGCGGTTCAGGCCGACGGTGGCATAGGTGATGTTGCCCTTGGTGACGATGTTCGGCTCGTGCGCGATCGTGTCCGAGCTGGTGGTCGCAGTTTCGCCGCTCCAGCCAAACCAGATGCCGCCGGTTTCGCGCAACGCATCGAACACCCCCACGGCCAGGCCGCCCGCTGTTCCCTGGCCTTCGGCTACGGGCGCAACGCGGTTGGAGACAACAATAAGCCGGCTCATGCGGCACCTCGCTTGGCCGGGGCCGTGAGCGTTGCCAGCCATGCGCGCAATGCCGCGGCGTCTTGCACGCGCCAGCGCGCCTGACTCGGGCCTGCGCCCACCTTGATCGACCAGCCCTCCAGCGCATTGACGGCATCGAAGGCGCTTTCATCGGTCAGGTCATCGCCGGCAAACAGCACGGTGCGGCCCATGAAGGGCGGCTCGGTCATCAGCGTGTGCACCACGTCGCCCTTGCTGGCGCCGCGCGGCTTGAGTTCGACAACCATCTTGCCGGCCTGCAGGCGCACGTGGTCGGCGTAGCGGCGCGCGAGGCGGTCAGCCACCGTCAGCACGGCGTTCTCAGCCTCTGGCGCATGGCGGTAGTGCAGGGCGAAAGCGATGCCCTTGCTCTCCAGCACCACGCCGGAAAACTGCGTCGACAACTGTGTGAGTTCGGCGCGTAACTCGCGCTCCAGCCGGGCGAGCGCGTCGGCGTCGGTGTTCAGGCGGACGAAGCCGCCGTCTGCATAGCGGCGTTCGGCGCCGTGCACACCGGCGATGACGAGCCCCGGCAGAGACAGGCGCGACTCCACGTCGTGCACCGTGCGCCCACTGATGATCGCCAATGCGCCCCCGCTTGCGGCGTGCAGCGCAGCCAGCGTTTCACGCAGCGGCGCAGAGACATGCACAGCATCGGGCTGCGGCGCGATGTCGACGAGCGTGCCGTCAAAGTCGAGCAGGAAGGCCGTTCGCCCCAAGTCGAGCGAGGGCAGGGGCGCCGCGTTGGCAGAAGACTGAGGAGAGACGTTTTTGGACAAACCGGTTCTTGGAAATGTGCGTGATGCGCCTTTTCACGCAAGAACCGGGCCGACCGGAGGGCGGCGGCACCACACGTTGTCATTTCGCCATTCTTCGCGCGCGTGGCGGGGGCGGTGTGTGTAAAAACGGAAGCGGGATGCAAATCCTTCACGGGCCTGCCGCCGTAGCGGCCTCAACTGTGGAACCACCCGTTGACCGTGAAGCGGCCATCCTCCATGCGCCCCGATGGCACGCTCACGGGCCGCAGTTCGTGCATGAGGAAGCTGGGGAACACGATGAGCCGATTCTGCACGGGCGCGATGTCGACGAAATCTGCGGTTTCGCGCCAGCGCCGGCCATCGGTGCGCGATGCATAGAGCCGCAGGTCGCCGCCTTCAAACGTCTTCGGCTCGCGGTGGAAGTAGTAGATGAACGTGACGCGGCGCGTGCGCAACTGCGCATGGGTGTTGTCGTTGTGAACCTTGAAGAATTCGCCATGGCCAGTCACGGTGAGCTGCACTTCCAGGCGCTGAACCGGAAACGGCGCGATGCGTAAGCGCTCGAAGATGTTGTCGGCACAGGCGAGCAGACGCTCCTCGAACAACGCCACGATGGTCGGCTCGTCGTAGCGCACGCGCGATCTGCGGATGTCGAGTTCGACGCCGCCGCCGGCCGTGTTGAGCACGGCTGAAGGTCGGTATGCGGCCGGGTCCGCCAGCGCGGCTTCGCGCACGAGTTCGAGTTCGTTGGGCGGCAGGAATTCGTCGCATGACGCCCACCATGGCGGGTGGACGAGCTCCACCGGTAACAGGTCGGGCCAGGATGCCGTCGGCAAGTGCTGTGGTTCGAATTTCAATTGAGCGACCCACGAAAGTTGAGGTTGACGTAGTGCAGCAGCAGCGAGGTCGAGATGTGTCCTTCGGGCAAGGCCTCACGAAAATGGACCACGCGCGGGCCGGCATAGACGAGCGCATCGCCCAGGCTTTGATAGACCAGCACTTCGGCATCGGGCAGGCCCAGACGGATGGGCCACGAGGCTTCGAGCGTCGGTTCGGGCGTGTAGTCCACGGCGATCGTCAGGCTGTATTCACACTGCGGCCGGTCGACATGCCGGTGCAGGACCGCGCCCTGCGTATAGGCCGCAAGGTAGGCGTACGACGGTTTGACCGGAACGCCCACCACGTGCGAGATCAATGGCGTGAGGCGCGCCTGCAGCGTTCGCAGCATCGGATCATTGTGGGCTCGGTATCGGCGCGGCACCTGCGGGTCGCCAAACCGGATGGCACCCGTGCGTACGCCATGACGGAGGTAGCGCCGCACGACTGCCACCTCGTAAGGGTGCAGGGCGTCGGTCACCACGCCATAGCTTTCCCGGGCGAACGACGCCCGCGCGGCTTCGAGCGCCGGCACCTGCGCGGTATCGATTTGGGCGGCCGATACCAGCACGCCAGCGTCAACGAGCACGTTATGCATGAACGGGTCCATTGACGGGGCGACGTCTCCGGGCCGCATCCGGCGCAGGTTGCTCCAGACATTCGGGCTGACGGCGAAGGTGCGCCCGATGCGACGGTCAGGGTCTTCAACATGCAGCAGCCAGCCTTGCTCCGATTGCCCAAAGCGCAGCCGCGGATTGATACGCAGCGGCTGATCCGACATCGCGCGGGCGCGGATGCGCTGCACCGCTGCACGCGGTGCGAGAACGTCCGGCTGATAGTCGAGCATGGGGGCAATCACGCAGGCCTCCGTTTTACTTGACCGAAAGCTCGGCCAGCACGACAGCGACCAGCAGCGGCTTGGCGTTGGGTCCGACAGGGGCGACGATCTCCGCAGGCCGCAAAGCGGGCACGACCACGGCGCGCCCCGTGGAGAGCGGTACCACGATCTGTCCACGGCGAGGGTCGACACCCGCTAGGCGCAGCGGTCCGCGCAGCATGCGCAGCGATGCACTGGCCGTGCCCGTGCTGCCGAGCGTTGCCACCAGCACCACGTCGTTGGCGTGCGCAGGCTGGTTGGCCAGATCGACGCGCGTGCTGGTACCGGGCTGCAGCGCGAGCACGGACACACGAATCCGGCCCACTTGCCGCGCACGCGGCGCAAGCCGACGGGCGGCACCCGGCAAGGCCTGCTCCACGGGGCCGACGAGCAGCTTGTCGATCTGCGGAGCGTCGCGCAGCACCTGGATGCGCACCGGCGCAGGAGCCAGGGTTTCGCTGGCTTCGATCGACCGCGTGTAGACGACCTGGGTTTCAAAGCGCGCGCCCGCCGCAGCCACTGCACCGGCCACCTGCTGCAACACCGCCATGCTGGCGAACTGGTCGACGATGGATTCGAGCGCGCCAGGATCCAGCACGCCGTTCCACCGGCCCTCCGGGTCGGATGGCCCAGGTTCTGGCGAACCGGGGTCTGACGGGCCTGGATCGACGGGGCCCGGGTCTCCAGGGCTCCCAGGGTCCACAGGTCCGGGGCCACCCGGATCTACCGGCCCAGGATTGATGGGGCCAGTCGGTTCGCCCGGCCCAACAGGGCCTGGGCCGCCGGGGTCCCCAGGGTCGCCGGGGCCGACAGGACCGACCGGGCCGGGCTCGCCAGGATCGACGGGCTCCGGATTTCCCGGCTCGCCAGGTTGGGGGTCGCCCGGCCAGCCTGGGTCGATCGGTTGCGGAACGCCCGGATCAATCGGTTCCGGAGGCGGCGGAACACCCGGATCGCCGAGCGGGATCGGTGGAAAGATGGGTTGGGGACCGTGCGGGAAGAACGGGTCGTCCGGCGGCAGCGAAGGCGGCACGGGAATTGGGAACCACGGCGGTACGCCGGGAACCGGTACGGGTTGTGGATCGACGGGAATGGGGATGGGAACGGGCACCGGGCCCGGCCCCGGGTTCGGCGGGACAGGCGGAATGGATGGCGGAAAAAGCGGCGGCGGGTTCAACGGCGGCCACACCCATGGCCCGCCGCTCGGGTCATTCGCGACGGGGCCGATGGGCGATGGGGCAATTGGGCCAAAGATGCCTGGCTCAGACACCACGGGCGCCACCGGATGCGCCACCACCGGCCCTACCGCCGGATTGACCTGTACCGGCACGCGGCTGCCGGCGCCCAGAAGATGCGAGGCAATGGCCGCACCGAGGACATCGCTGGCGCGCTTGCCGAGCGTGTTGGACAGCGCGGTATGAATCGCGTTGCCTACGTTCGGATCGGTGGTCTGCGTCTTGAGCTGTGCGACGAGACTGGCGAGCAATTCGCGCTCGCGCTCGGAGAGCACGCTCGGATGGGTCGACAGGTCTGCGCCAAGAGCACGCAGCAGATCGGATGATCCGGGATTGGAAGGCTGGTCGGGCATGGCGCGATCCTCCGGCGATGGCCGTGGTCGTGCCCATGCACCATCCCACCCCACCGCAAGGCGTGCCGCTTCCTCTTGCGTGCTACTGCGGCCCGATGGCCGGTTGAGCGGCTTGCGCAATGGCATCTAAGGTCACGGCGCGCACTTCAGCAAGCGCAGGAAAGCCCTTTCATGCGTCTATTTTTTTAACTCTCATTGAAAGCGCGAAACATGAAGCGAACGCTGAGTTCTTCATGCGACGCGCTATCCAGTCGGCCCCGCGCTACAGTGATGCCCCCAACCGTGTGCCTTGGTCGATGGCGCGTTTGGCATCGAGTTCGAGCGCTTCGTCGGCGCCGCCGATGATGTGCACCTTGGCGCCGCCCGCCTGCAGCGGCTCGACCAATTCACGCAGCGGCTCCTGCCCCGCGCACAGCACGATGGAATCGACCGGCAGCCATTCGGCGGCTTCGCGTTTTTCACCGTAGCTCACGAGCAGCCCTTCGTCGCCGATGCGCTCGTAGTTGACGCCACCCACCATGCGCACGCCCAGGTTCTTCAGGCTTGTGCGATGAATCCAACCGGTGGTCTTGCCCAGCCCGCCGCCGAGTTTGCCGGCACGCCGCTGCAGCAGGACGATCTCGCGCGCGGGTGTTTGGGGTTCAGGGCGTATGCCATCCACACCGCCACGCACTTCGGTCGGATCACCGACGCCCCATTCGGCGCGCCACGTTTGCAGATCCAGCGTGGGAGAGTGGCCGTCAAGCGCGAGGAATTCCGCCACGTCGAAGCCGATGCCACCGGCACCGACAATCGCCACGCGCTTGCCCACCGGCTTGCGATGGCGCAGCACATCGATGTACGACAGAACGCTCGGATGGTCCTGCCCCGGAATCTTCGGATTGCGCGGCGACACGCCTGTCGCGATGATGATCTCGTCGTACTTGCCTGCCAGTAGTTGCTGCGCATCCACGCGCGCACCCAGGCGGGGCGTCACGCCGGTGGCCTCAACCCGGCGCTTGAAGTAACGCAGCATCTCGTGAAACTCTTCCTTGCCGGGGATCGTCTTGGCCATGTTCAACTGACCGCCGAGTTCCGGCGCCGCGTCAAACAGGTCTACGGCGTGCCCGCGCTCGGCCAGCGTGATGGCTGCCGACAAGCCCGCAGGCCCCGCGCCCACCACCGCAAATCGGCGCTTGGCGGGCGTCGGGCGGATGATGAGTTCGGTCTCATGGCAAGCGCGCGGGTTGACGAGGCAGCTCGCAATCTTGGCCTTGAATGCGTGGTCCAGGCATGCTTGGTTGCAGGCGATGCAGGTGTTGATGTCCTGCGCGCGGTTCGTTGCGGCCTTGCGTACGAAGTCGGCATCGGCCAGCAGGGGGCGCGCCATCGACACCATGTCGGCGCAGCCATCGGCCAGCACGGTTTCGGCCACCTCCGGCGTGTTGATGCGGTTGGACGTCACCAGCGGGATGCCGACTTCGCCCTTCATCTTTTTCGTCACCCATGCAAACGCCGCGCGCGGCACGCTCGTCGCAATGGTGGGGATGCGTGCCTCGTGCCAGCCGATGCCCGTGTTGATGATGGTGGCGCCCGCGCGCTCCACGGCCTTGGCCAGTTGCACGACTTCTTCCCACGAGCTGCCGTCCGGGATCAGGTCGATCATCGACAAGCGATGGATGATGATGAAATCCTTGCCGACAGCCTCGCGCGTGCGCTGGACGATTTCCACGGGCAGGCGCATGCGGTTCGCATAGCTGCCGCCCCAGTCGTCCGTGCGCTTGTTGGTGTGCGTGACGAGAAACTGGTTGATGAAGTAACCCTCGGAACCCATGATCTCGACGCCGTCGTAGCCGGCTTCGCGGGCCAGTTGGGCGCAGCGCACGAAGGCGCGGATCTGCCGTTCGATACCGCGCGCCGACAGCTCGCGTGGCGTGAACGGGCTGATGGGCGAGCGCAACGCGGTGGGAGCCACCGCAAACGGGTGATAGCCGTAGCGGCCGGTATGCAGGATCTGCAGGGCGATCTTGCCGCCTTCGTCGTGCACGGCGTTGGTGACCGTGCGGTGGCGGCGTGCGGCGCCATGCGTGGCCAGGCGCCCGGCAAAGGGCTTTGTCCACCCGGCAATGTTGGGTGCGAATCCGCCCGTGACCATCAGGCCGACATCGCCGCGTGCGCGCTCGGCAAAGTAGGCGGCCAGCCGGTCGAAGTGGTTGCCATCTTCCAGGCCGGTGTGCATCGAGCCCATCAGCACGCGGTTCTTGAGCGTGGTGAAGCCGAGGTCGAGGGGCTGGAGCAGGTGGGGGTAAGGCGAGGCGGGCGTGGAGGAGGGCATGTCCGGCGCAGGGCACAGGCGCTGCGATGATGTGGAAACGCGCCGGACGGTAGCACCCAAGCGCCCGTTGGAACAACAGGGCGGGGCTCTAGATGTGTGGAAGGCGCGTCAGGATTTTCCCGATTTCTTCGCGTCGTCTTCAGCGGGCTTGCCGAGCAGCGCTTTCAGCAGTTTGTTCTGGGGAATCGCCTTGCCGGTGCCCTGGTCGGGCTTGCCGGTGCGCTGGCTGCCGCGCTTGATGTTGTTGGCAATCTTGAGGCCCTTGAGTTTTTCGAGGTCTGTTTTCTTCACGATGGGGTCCGCAATGGGATACATGGGCTGCGTGTTACGCTCGGCAGGATACGCGAATTGCCAAACCCCCGGTCCGCCTGCGCCCGTTTTTCTGCATTTCCGCTACCGCATTGACCTCGTTCACGCCGCCCGCCACGCCCGTTCCGGATCTGTTTCAGCCCAGCCTGCAAGACTGGGCTGAGCGGCCCGCGCAAGCCTTCGAACACTGGCTGGCCGCACGCGGCTATCGCGAATCGTCGGCGACGGTGTACCGCGCGATGTGGCGCAAATGGCTGCGCTGGGCGGAGTCGCACCAGCGCGCATTGGCCGATTGGAGCGCCGGCGACATTGCCGCCTTTCTCGACGAGTCGGGCCTGACCAAGCTGCATCGCTACCGCTACGCGCGCCTGATCGAGCGCGTCTTCCATCAGATCGAGCAACAACGGACCGGCACGCACAACCCTGCAAGCTCTGCGGTGCAGCAGAAGTTGGCCGAAGGTGAGAACGATCCGACCACGTTCCTTTCATCGGCTGAACGTGCGGCAATCGAGGCGTCGCTGGAGGTGGGCGCGCAGGCCAGCGAAGCCGCCGCCAACGCCAGCGCGTTCAAACTGGCGCGCGACCGCGCACTCGTAGCCGTGTGTCATGGCGCGGGGCTGAAGGTCGCGCAGGTGCAATCGCTGCTGCTCCGCCAAGTAGACGAGGCGCTGGAGGCGATCACCGTCGAGCGGCCGCGCGGTCCGTCGTACAAGGCGCCCATGCTCGAAGCTGCGCGCCCCGCGCTGGCCGCCTGGCTGGCGGTGCGCGCACACGCAGAGGTGCCGGGCGAGCGCGTGTTCGTTGCCGATTCCGGCGGGCGCGTCATGCACGCGGCGTCGGTATACCGGCGCGTGGAGGCATGGCTGGCCGCGCTGCCGGCGTTGTTGCACCGCAGCGAGCGGCTGTCACCGCAGACGCTGCGTAACGGCTACACCGCCGCGCTGTTCGACGCAGGCGCAGACCCTGCTGAGGTGGGGTACGCACTGGGCTTGCGCGATGCGACTTCGGCGTGGCGTCTGCGCGCGGCCTATGCTGAGTGGCAGGCGGCTGCCCATCCAGACGGCCGGCCGTAGTGCCGTTTTGGGCAACCAGAGCTTCAAACTGCCCGCGAGCCGTTGGCGGGCTTTGCTATGATCGCGCTGTTTTGCGCGCTGCGGAGCAGGTCGACGCAGCGTAGAACGACGATGCCGGGTTCAAACCGGCACGCTAGCTCTCTCCTTCCTCGATACCTCGCACCCCATGACAGAAACCATTCTGCTGACCGGCGCTACCGGCTACATCGCCTCGCACACCTGGGTTGAACTGCTGGATGCGGGCTACCAGGTGATCGGCCTCGACAACCTCTGCAACAGCAGTTCGACTGTGCTGTCCCGCATCGAGCAGATCACTGCCAAGACGCCCAAGTTCGTGCAGGGCGACGTGCGTGACCGCCGCCTGCTCGACGACCTGTTTGCCAGTTCGCGTATCTCAGCTGTCATCCACTTTGCGGCGCTCAAGTCGGTGGGCGAATCGGTGCAGAAGCCGCTGGCTTACTACGACAACAATATGGGCGGGCTGGTCACGCTGTGCGCAGCCATGGCGCATGCGAACGTACGGCAGCTCGTGTTCAGTTCGTCGGCAACGGTGTATGGCAATCCGCATACCGTGCCGATTACCGAATCGTTTCCGCTGTCCGCCACCAACCCGTATGGGCAGACCAAGGTGATGGGCGAGCAGGTGCTGCGGGATCTGGAGATTTCCAATACCGCCTGGAAAATCGCCTATCTGCGCTATTTCAACCCGGTGGGGGCGCACCACAGCGGCCTGATCGGTGAAGACCCGCGCGGCATCCCCAACAACTTGATGCCGTATGTGGCGCAGGTGGCGGTCGGCAAGCGCGAGAAGCTCTCGATTTACGGCGGCGACTGGCCCACGCCCGACGGTACCGGCGTGCGCGATTACATCCACGTGGTGGATCTGGCGCGCGGTCACTTGTCGGCGCTCGACACGCTGCGCCGCGATGGCCGCGGCTTTACCGTCAACCTCGGCACGGGCCGTGGGTATTCGGTTCTGGAAGTCGTTGAGGCTTACAAGCGCGCCAGCGGCAAGCCTGTGCCGTATGAGATTGTGGATCGTCGCCCCGGCGATATTGCAGCGTGCTATGCCGATCCGGCACTCGCGGCTTCGCTCTTGGGGTGGCGCGCGCAATACGGCATCGAGCGCATGTGTGAAGACTCGTGGCGTTGGCAGAGCATGAATCCGGACGGCTTTCAGACCCGTGGCTGATTCATTGAACGGCTCGAACCAACAGGAGACATCCCCTCGTGGATGAGGCGTTCATCGCTCACCTGATCAGTACGCTGGCGCGTGCATTGTCGCCGGCGCTGCTGCCCTTTGTCGTCGCCTGCGGCGCGGGCAGCTTGCTGTTGCGGTTGCTCGATGACTTGCGCAGTGCGATGGCGCCGCGCACGCGCGTGCCGCTGGTCATGACAGCGTTGCTCTCGGCGGTTGGGCTATGGGCGGTGCCGCTGCTGCCGCTGCTTGCGCATTGGCCGCTGCACAAAGACACCGCTGTGCTTGTAATGACACTGGCTTCGTTCTGCTGGAGTCTGGCCGTTGCGGCGCTGTGGTGCGTGCTGGGCGGCCGCGCAGGCGTAGTGCGTGCCATGTTGCTCGGCGTGTTGCTGAGCGTGAGTGGCCCGGTGGCGGTGTTATTGCTGGCGGGCGTGACGAGCTTCAGCACCACCGCCTGGGAAGACGCTGGGCTGCTCGGCATCGTCATGGTGCTGTCGGCAGTGGTGTGTGCGGCGGCGCTGCAGGTTGCGCTCTCTGCACGATCGGGCGCGACGGGGGTGGCGGTGCGCCGCCCCGGCGTGAGTCTGTTTGTGAGCGTGCTGTTTGGCACCGCCTTGACGGTGGATGCGGTGTACACGGCGTCGCTCGCAGGCTCGTTTTCGACGCTTTCCGCCATGCCGGGCGATGCGCCGGCAGGGTTGCGGTTGCTGCTTGTGATGGGCGCAGTTGCCACGGTGCTCGCTGCTTTGCTGCTGGGCTATCGGGACCGCGCTACGGGTGACACTGCCGCCGCCATCGCAGCGCGCGAAATTCGTCTGCGCAAGGAAACCGTGCAGGCGCTCAACGACCTGGAGCAGAGTTACCGCCGCCGCGAAGCAGAACTCGTTGCACGCCACCAACTGTTGCTCGACGGCGCAGATTTCGGCCTTTGGGAGTTCGATCTGGTCACGCGCGCCGCGCAGTTTTCCACGCGCTTTGCCGCCATGCTCGGCTACACGCTCAAGGAGATCGGCCCAAGCACGAGCGAATATCTCCGCCTGGTGTATCCGGATGATTTGCCCATGGTGCTTAATCGCATCCAGGCGCACGTTGACGGCAACACGCCCGCATACGTGGCGGAATTCCGTATGCGGCACAAGGATGGCAGCTATCGCCAGATTGCCGCGCACGGCGTGGCAGTGCGTGACGCCGGTGGCCATGCCGTGCGCATGGCAGGGTCGCATATCGAGGTGGCAGCAAAGGTGGCCTCGGCAGAAGTTGCCGTGGCGCCTTATTCAGCTTCCGTCGACGCGCCCGAAACGCTGCGTCGCCATGGCTTGTGGGAGTCGTGGACGCCTGTCGATCATCCCGCCGCAGAAGCTGTCGCACCGCAAAAAGAATCGACATCAACGCCCGTGCCCGCCACGACGTCCACGGGCGGCACGCTTCCGAGCATCAATCCTGACGCCTTGCGCTGAGGCGTTTGCTTTCTTTCCCTTTCTCGCTGGCGAACGGGCACTTGAGTGCATGTCCTACTCAAGTTTTTCGTGTTTGTGTTCGATAGCTCAAGCAGAGCGCGTGTAATCGCGCCAGGGGAGCGCCGCGAACGGCATTCGTGCCATGCGCGGGCAAAAGAAACGCTTGGAGGGAAGGAAGATGAATCGACTCACGCTTCGTCAGAAGCTGTGGCTGCCGCTCGTCCTGAGTTGGCTTTGTCTGTTGTTGATCACATTGTGGAGCGCCTGGGAAACCCGCACCCTGCGTCTGGAAGAACGCGAGCGCGACTTGCAGAACATCAGTGAATCCGTATTCAGCATCATCAAGGACTACGGGCAGATGGCGCAAGACGGCAAGCTCACCGCCGACGACGCACGCGCCCAGGCCCTCGCGCGCATCAAGGTGATCCGCTACGGTAAGGACGGCTACTTCAGCATCAACCAGACCAACTCGGTGATGGTGATGCACCCGATCAAAGCCGAAATGAACGGCAAGGACATGTCGGGTTTTACCGATCCGGCGGGGAATCATCTGTTCCAGGAAATCTCTCGCGCGGGCAAGAGCGGCGGCGGTTTTGTCGACTATCTATGGCCGAAGCCCGGCGCGGAGGCGCCGCAGCCGAAGAAGAGCTACGTGCTGTATTACCAGCCGTGGGATTGGTGCCTCGTCACGGGCACCTACATGGACGACATCGCGACCGCATTCCACGCCTCGCTCCTCAAGGCACTGGGGCTGCTGTTTGGCGTCGGCTTGCTGATGACGGTGGTGGTCGTGGCCGTTACGCGCAGCCTACAGCGCCAGTTGGGGGGCGAGCCGGCCTATGCCGCACACATTGCCGGCCGCATTGCCGCGGGTGATCTGGCTGTGCAAGTTGAAACCCGCCCGGGCGATCGTGACAGCATGCTTTTCGCCATGTCGCAGATGCAGCAGCAACTGACCGGCACGATTGGCGACATCAAGAACTCGGCGGATTCCATTGCCAGCGCCACCAAGCAGATCGCCGCCGGCAATGCCGACCTGTCGCAGCGCACGGAGCAGCAGGCGTCGTCGCTGGAGGAAACCGCGTCGAGCATGGAAGAACTGACGAGCATCGTGAAGCAGAATGCCGACAACGCGCGGCAGGCGAGCACGCTGGCCGTCAACGCGTCGGATATCGCAGTCAAGGGTGGCGAGGTGGTCGGGCGTGTGGTCGAGACCATGTCCGGCATCAACGAAAGCAGCAAGAAGATTGCCGACATCATCGGCGTGATCGAAGGCATCGCCTTCCAGACCAACATCCTGGCGCTGAACGCTGCTGTGGAGGCCGCACGCGCCGGCGAGCAAGGCCGTGGCTTTGCCGTGGTGGCGGGCGAGGTGCGCAGCCTGGCGCAACGCTCAGCAAGCGCTGCCAAGGAGATCAAGGAACTGATCGGCGATTCGGTGGGCCGCGTGCGGAACGGCTCGGCGCTGGTGGAAGAGGCCGGTGTGGTGATCCAGGATGTGGTAACTGCCGTGAAGCGCGTGACCGACATCATGGGCGAGATTTCTGCGGCGTCTGACGAGCAGAGTTCCGGCATCGAGCAGGTCAATCAGGCCGTGAATCAGATGGACGAAGTGACGCAGCAGAACGCCGCGCTCGTGGAGCAGGCGGCGGCCGCCGCGCTGTCGCTGGAAGAGCAGGCGCAATTGCTGCGCACGGCAGTGGGGCGCTTCCAGGTATAACGGCGCCTGACCTCTGTCGAGCAGAAATGCAAAAGGCCGGCATATTCGCCGGCCTTTCTCTTTTGTGGTTTCCGGCGCGCCTCTTCGTGCGGGCTCGGAATGCTGCGCTGAAAGCGCTGCTCAGGCGACCAGAAAATCCTCCATCTTCCGGCCCGACGACAGCTCCTTTACCAGCCAGCCCGGGCGCTTGCCACGGCCGGTCCAGGTGTTGCCGTTGTTGTCGCGGTAACGCACCGGCACCTTGCGGCCAGCCTTCTTCGAGGCCACGGCCCCCTTGGCGCCAAAACCGAGGTCTTCGGCGGTCAGGCCGTATTCCACGATCTTGTGCTTGATTTCAGCGATCACCGTCGCTTGTTCATTTGCCCGGAGTTCATCGGCTTGGCGCTGCAGTTCAGAGATCTTCTGAACGATTTCCTTGTAAGTCGGCATTATGGATTCCTCAACTTTGCAATTGAAACATGGGCACGCTCCCCGTAGCCCAGCGCATTATAACGACTTTGCACGTGAGAATTGAATTTCGTTAAGACCTCATGTCAACGGCGTGGATTTTCTGCTGCACTGCGCTTGCACAAACCTGCATGGGGCCGGCATTTGCGCGATATGTCGAATTCGTAAACATATGAACCATTGCAAAAACCATTGGGCAGTATTGCAATCGATGCAGTGCACTATCTACGCAATCCCGACACAATTCCTTTCTTATGTGACTGCTTCATTGCTTCGGCAATCGCATCTCTTCTTCGTCCAATATTTCCGAATATGAAGATGAAAGGTTGCTGAAAGGCTGTATCGCCTGCATCAGAACGGCGCATTTTCAGTGCCGCCTATTCGAGGTCGTCTGTTCAGGCGTACTCGATTCCAAGTAACCCCTGAAAATCCTTGGCAGGCATCGGGCGGGCCAGCAGATAGCCCTGCACCTGATCGCATTGCAGATTCACCAGAGCCTGCATTTGCGCTTCGGTTTCCACGCCTTCCGCCACCACGGTCATGTCCAGCGAGTGGGCCATCGCGCAAATGGCGCGAATGATGGCAGCTGCCTCGGGCGGATTGTCGTCGAGCGCAGAGACGAACGCGCGATCGATCTTGATTTGCTGGGCCCGAAAGCGTTGTAGATAACTGAGGCTGGAATAACCGGTGCCGAAATCGTCGATGGCTACCTCAAAGCCCAGCGACTGGATTTGACGGATGACCGCGATGCTCTGGCCGGCATCGCGCATGGCCGCCGTCTCGGTAATCTCGAACATCAACCGATGCGCGGCCACCTGATAGCGATGCAGGATCTGCGACAGACGCTGCACGAGATCGGGCTGCTGGAATTGCCGTGGCGAGAGGTTGACGGCAATGCGTTGCGGCGACATGCCGATGGCATCCCAATGCATGATCTGGCGGCAGACTTCTTCGACCACCCAATCGCCCAGTTCGACGATCGTGCCGGTGCGTTCGGCCAGCGGGATGAACTCCGCAGGCGACACCGGGCCCAGCTCCGGATGATTCCAGCGCAGCAGCGCTTCAGCGCCGGTCATGGCCTGCGTGCGTGCATCGTACTTCGGCTGGTAGTACACCGAGAGTTGCCCGTTGAGCACTGCATGCGAGAGCGCACGTTGAATCTGCAACACGCGGTGCGCGGTGGTGTTCAGGCGTGGCTCGAAGAAGCGGTAGGCGTTGCCGGTGGACTGCTTGCAATCGAACATGGCGGTGTCGGCATGTTCAAGCAGCGTGTCCGCCGTCGCGCCGTTGTGCGGATGGACGACCACGCCAATGCTGGCGGTCGCGCGCAGTCGCCGACCATCCACTTCCACCGATTCCCGCAGGCGGAACAGCAGCTTGTCGCCGATGGTGGCGGCAGCTTCGGGCAGTGCCAGACCTTCAACGAGAATGCCGAATTCGTCGCCGCCCAGGCGTGCCACGGTGTCTTCGCCGCGAATGGCTTGGCGAAGGCGCTCCGCAATGATCTGCAGCACGCGGTCGCCCGCGTTGCGGCCGTATTGGTCGTTGATCTGACCGAAGTTGTCGAGATCCAGATAGAAGAGGGCAAACGGACGCCCGCGCCGCGTGGACGACAAAATTGCCGCCTCTAGTGCTTCGCGCAGATGCAGGCGGTTCGGCAGACCTGTCAGCGTGTCGTGGAGTTGGGGCCGAGGCGTGTGGTTTGCCACGCGCGCCAGTGATGCTTCCAGGTGCGCCTGCGCCGAGTCGACACGTGTTTCAAGCATCATCAGCACCGCATGCAAACCCAGTGCAATCAGCACGCCGCCGGCACTGAGCATGATGACGGGCACGATGTGCATCGTTGATTCGTCCGCAGGCCATGCGGTAGCGCCCGGCCACAACACAAGTGACAGCACAGCCGTTGTGGCCAGCACCGCCGCAGCACGTGCACGCAAACCCACGGCTGCGCGGCGCTGCCCAGGCGGCATATGAAACGCCATACACATTGCCAGGCACACGCCTGCGCCAAGCACCAGCGTGCCGCCGCCCCAGCCAAGCAGGGCGCGGCGCAGCGGCAAGGCCTCGTCATGCGCCCAGGGGCGTGTCAAGTACAACTCCATCGTCAACAGCCCGATGCCAAGCGCCATGGCGCCCATGACAATGCTGCGTCGTCGCGGAGCCTGTGCGCCATTGGAGGACGACGTGTCTGGCAACACGATGGAGAAAGCCGCCAGCGATGCTGCCAGCGCCGTCATGAGCGTCGCCGCAATCGGCGCGGATATGGGTGTGCCGACCTGCCGATGCAGGCCAAGCTGGCCGAGCCAAAGCCCCGACCACAACCCAATGCCAAGAATGGCCGCGCAGGCGATGCGCCAGTTGCGGCGTTTTGCGATCGTCGAGCCCCCCGGCAGACGTGTCGCAGCGTCCAGTGCGGCAAACGTGGTCAGCCCAGTGCAGACCCACGCAAACAGCAGCAGCGCAATATGGAAATCGTTATGCATGCGAGCGCATCCGACGCGGCCCCCCGATCTACGACCAGCGCCTAGTCTGTGTTTTGCGGCGAGGATAGCGCAAAAACCTGTCGTTTCAGGCCGCGAAAAAGCGCGTTTGTTGCGCGCTATTCACAGAATGCGTCGGGATCATTCGCGGATACCGCCTCGCATCAAGCAAGCATGACGGCGCCACGCCTGTCTTAGAGGATCGGCAGAAACTGCCGAAACGTGAGCCGGGTATACGCGGATGGCTCGACGCCCGTGGTTGGGCGTCGGAGTCAGGCTAAGTGGAGAGGAAAATGGGGCGCGAACTCAGGCATTGAGGCGGCCGCGCCGGCGTGAAGCCGGAGTGGCGGCGCCTGCACGCTCCAGATCGACGCTGGGCAACAAATGCAACAGGCGCACCAGTTCAGACTGCCGATGCGTGCCGGTCTTGCGCAGGATGTCGCGGATATGCACGCGGACCGTGTGCAGCGAGAGGAATTCGCGCTCGGCAATTTCCTGCAAGGTTTCGCCTGCGGCCAGCCGCGCAGCGACGATGCACTCCTTGTTGGTCAGCCCAAAGAGTGAGGCGAGCACGCCGGCGTCCATGACCGAGCGGGCCTCGGAGTTGCCGACGAGTACCAGCGCCAGCGGCGAAGCCCAGGTCGAACGCATTGCATCGGAGGGCGCGAGGGGCGTAGCAATGAAGGGTACCGGGCGGCCATCGCGCGCCAGGTACATCCACGAACCGGCCGCGCCTTGTACGCCGAGAGAGCCGGCGGCATGTTCGATAAGGTTGCGCAGTGCAGCGTCGTGTGTGTGATCTGCCGAGTGCAGCAGGCCGCCATCTAGCGACAGACGGTCGTCGCCCGTCGTCATCGTGCGCGCCCAGGCATTGGCGTATTTCACGCGCATGGTGCGCTCGATGACCATCACACCGAAGTCCAGCGTATCCAGCCCGGCCATGCCGAGCGCGGCGAGTTCGTTCAGCTCCAGATTGCGCTGCTGCATGCGCGCAGCCCGCTGCAGGTGCGGCAGCACGCGCTGCAGGCGGGTCTCGCGGTCGATGGCGCTGACTTCCGACAGATCGTCGTCGCGCGTGCGCAGGCGCATCGTGACGCGCATGTCGGGCGTATCGATCAGGGTCATCGATGCCGACGGCGCCTCTTCAGGTTGCCCGGGGCCGAGCAGTTGCGGATCTTGGCAGAAGGCGTTGCAGTGGCCCGGCTGCGGGCAGTGCTGGCACCAGCCCGACGAAACGCCGTGACGCGGCGTGTCGGTGTGCTTGTCCCAGACGAAATAGTGTGCGCTTTCGGCGCCGGCGTAGACAGAGAGCAGGGCCAGGGCGATCGGCATCTGCGCAGGCTCAAGTACCGCCTCGTAGATGGTATCGACGAGTCGATGGAACTCTGCGTCATCCGATAGACGTTGCAGCATGATGGCCCCCGGTGCGTATTGCGACAGCTCTGAATGCAATCCCTTGCTGTCGGCGTGTTGCGGCGTGATGCCGCCGTCGCTGTAATGATTATTGTTGTTCTGCGCGACTTCTGTGGTAATCGGCAACTCTTTGGAAAAACTTAACATTCCGCTTTCGATGCTCCCAAATTCCGGCGGCGATGTATCCCCCCCTTCAGAGGGGAGTATGGGTGACTTTCAGCGCTGAAAATATAAAAAATATAAAAAATTAGTTCACATGTTCACGATATTGGCGCGTCAGTTGAACTGGTAGGTATAGGCCGCGTTGAACCGCAGGCTGCGCGAGCTTGAGTTGATCGGTTTGTCGCCGACGGGGCGCGCGACGGCGAGGTCCAGCGTGTAGTACTTCCGATCGGAGAAGCGCACGCCCAGCGCGATCGATCCAAGCTGATCATGCACGAGCGTGCCTGCGTTTGAATAGACCTTTGCGGTGTCGTACAGCACGTAGGGCTGCACGGTTTTCAGGTAATCCATCGATACCTGGAAGGCGCGGTTGAGTTCAACCGACGCGCCCCAGCCCCGATCACCCGCCACCTCACCAGCCGGATAGGCGAGGCCGAAGAAGCGCCCGCCAAAACTGATCTGCTCCGATGACGGCAGCACCGCGCCGCTGTACTGCGCGGCTCCCGATACCACCACGCCAAAGCCCATAGGCAGGTCGTGGGCTTCGCTGGCGGTGATGCGCGTGCGCAGGAAGCTCAGGTCGACGTTGTTGTTGGCGTTGACGGAGGCGGCCTTGCCCGCGCCGAGACTATTGATACCCTGGTACAAGCCCAATGATGCGCGTCGGGTCTCACCGGGCTTGACCTCGGTGTAGAGAACCTCGGCACCGGCCACGCGGACTCTGGTATCCAGCTCAGTTTGCGCCAGCGTAGTGTCTTGCGGGTTATAGCGCTGCTTGTCGTCGTTGCCGTAGACGGTGCCCGTCACCGTCAGATTGCGCGAGTTCGACAGCAGCACCGGATAGCTCAATGACAACCCAAGCCGCTGCGTGTCGGTCAGGTAGCGCGATTGATAGCCCAGTTGCTCCAGCGGCAGATTTTCTGGCATGCCGCGATAGTGCGACCACGTGAGCTTGGCAAGCAGCCCGTCGGTGCCGATCGGCTGCGCCCAAGTGGCGGAGTAGAACGTCTCGTGATCCGACCCGCGTGGTTGCAGCGTCGAGACGGTGATCTGCTCGCCCAGCGGCGTCACGCTGTTGAGCGTGCCTGTGATGATCGCCCGCACACCCGGCGAACGGTATTCGATGCCCGTGCCGATGGTGTACGGCTGGCGCTTGACGTTCAACACGAGTTCGCTCGCGCCATCCGTGGTGGTGGGCGGCTGCACGGTCGCGGTGATCTGCACGCCCGGTTGCAGCGCGAGCACACCGGTCACGCGCTCGAATGTTTCGCGGCGCAGGGGTTTTTCGTTCATCAGGCGCTTCGAGATTTCGCGCAGGCGGCCTTCCAGTGGCCCGGGTGTGCCCTCGATGCGCATGCGTGCCACATAGCCTTCGACCACGGTGACGCGCACGACGCCGCCTTCAAAGGTTTGTGCCGGCACAAAAGCAAACGAGAGCGGGAAACCGCGGTCGGCATACAGCTTGGTGACATCGTTCGCGGCCTGCAGCAGTTGCGCGACGGTGACGTCGTGCCCGGCCAACGGTGCGAAATGCGCGGCGACCTCGGGGAACGGCAGCGTCTTGACGCCTTCGATCTGGAACTTGGTCGGTGTGAGATGCGAGGCGAGCAGATTCTCCAGCGCCGGATTCGGCCGCTGCACTTCCACCTGGATCTTCTGCTGGGGCGGGCGGGAGGTATCGACCTTGGGAAGCGTGTCGATCGGGTTGCCTTGGGTGGGGCTGCTCTGGGCCCAGCTGAGCGCCGGGCCGGTCAGTGCTATGCCTGTGGCCAGGGCCAACCGCATGGTGGTGGTCCGCACGCCTGTCTCCTCCGTGATTTTCGTTTGTAGTGTCGCGAAGCCGTGCAGCCGCGCGTTGCATCAAACGATAACCGCGAGACATGGTGCTTTACAACAAGACACATAGAGGGAGCGTTCACGCAACGCAACGGCCCAGGTAAATACTGGGATGCGTCGATGCGTGGCAGCCAGCCCAGTGACGATGCCGCATTGCGCGGCATCGATGCGTTTGAAACGCGACAGCGGCGGACTGGCGTGATAGCCGGTCCGCCGAAGCCTCGATCGTGGATCAGCGGGGCGTGCCGCCCAGTGCGGTGCCCACCGTGCCCAGCAGACCGCCCACCGCGCCGGTAACTGGTGCCAGCGGAGTGGCCGCACCGGCCGACGTCAGGCCCGAACCCACCGTAGTGACCACGTTGCCGGCCGGGGCCGTGATCGTGCTGACGGGACCCAGCGGGTTGCTGGCACCGCCTGCTGCGCCGCCCAGGCCACCTAGTGCGCTCGTGATCGGGGCCAGCGGGTTGGAGCCGCCAGCGCCGCCGAGACCACCCAGTGCGCCGGTGATCGGAGCCAGCGGGTTGCTGCCGCCCGCAGCACCACCCAGGCCGCCCACCAAGCCCGTAATCGGAGCCAGCGGGTTGGAGCCACCAGCGCCGCCAAGACCGCCAAGTGCGCCAGTGATGGGAGCGAGCGGGTTGCTACCGCCCGTGCCGCCACCCAGGCCGCCCAGCAAGCCCGTAATCGGAGCGAGCGGATTGCCACCCGATGCCGTCGGCGAATAGACCGCGCCGCCCAGTGCGGCAACCGTGTTGCCCGTGGCCGTCACCACGCCACCGAGACCGCTCACCACCGGAACGTTCGCTGCGGAGAGTGCAGTGCCGCCATTGGCCACCGCGCCGCCAATCGTGCCCAGCAGCGTGTTTGCCGGCGAACCGAGGCCCGTGGCAGCGCCCAGCGTCTGTGTCCCGCTGGTGATCTGCGAAGTCAGCGGCACGATGGCCGTGCTCAGTTGCTGCGTGAGTTGTTCCACCGGGCCGGTCGACAGGGCCGAGCCCAGCGTGCTGCCGCCGTTGGCAACCGCCTGGCCGACTTGCGTGACCACGCCTGCCAGCGGTGTCGTCACCGGAGCCAGCGGCGCCAGCGGTCCAGTGCCAAGGTTATTGACCAGCGTGCCGGCGCTCGTGACCGTGTTGCCTGCGCCGGTCACCACATTCCCGAGGCTGGAAACCGTGGTGCCCACCGGATTGGCGTTGCGGCCGATGCTACCCAACCCGTCTTGAATGCCAGTGCCCAGTGCCGAGACTGTCGCGCCGGCATTTTCGACCACGCCGCCCAGGCCACTTTGCACGCCGCTCAGTTGCGAGGGCAGCGGTGCGGTAGCGATGGTACTGCCCAGGCCGCTCACGGTCGAGCCGGCTGCCGTGACGATGCCGCCTGCATTGTTGAGGACAGCGCCGGCCGGGGTCAGCGGCGCAGGTGCCGGAGTCGGACTGGGGGACGGCGAAGGCGAGGGCGAAGGCGACGGGGAGGGGGACGGCGAAGGCGTTGGTGTTGAACCGCTGCCGTTGTTATTCGAGCCGCCGCCGTTCGACCCACCGAGCGAGCTGCCCAAGTCGCCTGAACCGGAGCTGGCGCAACCACCCAAAACCAACAGGCTTGCCATGGTGGCGGCCAGGCACTTGATGTTCTTATTCATGATGGATCTCCCGTTTTAAAAAGTCCGCTTAAGTCAGCTGGAAAAGGTCTCACTGTCGATGTGAGGTGGCCGGACTCTGCAAACGGTGTGCCATGTCATGGTTATTACGCAATGCGTAATGAGGTGTGTGAACTTGCCGCGTTTAGCTCAATAAAAATGGAGGAATTGTGAAAACTAATCAGAATATGGGATTACATACCCCACCAAAGTAGGGGTTAAACGTTTGTTTCCAGGGTTATGTCTGAGGGAAATGTGTTCCCGTGTCACGTTACGTCGTAACGCTCGGAACACGGATTTGGGTGGGGAACAGTCCGCGTTCAGGGTGGGGTAACACCTGGCGCGGTGCCCACAAAACCAATAACCACGCCGTCCTTTGAAAACTGAATCGGGCTTCTACCGCGCCTGGCATGCCATTTGCAGAATGTGGCCCGCAGTCCGCAATACCGAGCTCAGACATCAAGACACATCATTCCAAGAAGGGGACGGACCATGACTCACATTCGACACTCCATTCGCATTGCGCCATTGGCCTGCGCTGTCGCTGCTCTGATGCTGGCGGCTTGTTCTTCGGGAGGCTCCGGCTCGGGCAGTTCGCCGAATCCGAGCCCAAGCGACACGACGGGCGTGACGCCCGTTGGCAAGGTCGCAAACGGCACCGGCAACACCGTTGTGGCGACCGGCCAGGCAGTCAGCAGCCTCGGCTCGACGCTCCAGAACGCGAACATTCCCGGCCTGTCGGACCAAGCCAAGGCAGGCCTCGGCGGCACCGTGGACAACACTGGCAAAGCGGTTAGCGATCTCGGCCTGGGCATCCAGACCGGGCTCGGCAAGATGGGCCAGAACCCGAACCCGATCGGCACGACGGTGGCCAGCACCGGCAATGTCGTGACGGATCTCGGCCAAGCGACCGTAAGCGCCGGCTCCCTCGTGCAGGGCCTCGGCCAAGGCTCTGGCGCACCGCTCGCCCCGATCACCCAGCCTGTGGGCGGCGGCGTTCAGCAGATCGGCCAGGCGCTGATCGGCGGTGGCACGCTGCTGGGCAGCGCGCTGTCTTCCGGCGCGGTTCAGCAGGTGACGCAGCAACTGAGCACGGCGATCGTGCCGGTTACCACGCAGGTCAGCGGCGCCACCCAGATGATTGGCGATTCGACGGGCCTGGGCGGCGCCTTGAACAACCTGCTGGGGACCGTTGGCGGCGGCGTGGCCGGCGCCGGCAACACCATCACCGGAACGGGCGTGCCGGTGGTCTCGAACCTGGGCCCGGTGGTGACTTCACTCGGCACCACGGTCGCGGCAATTGGCGGCGTTGCCACGACCGGCGGTTCGGCGGGCAGCAATCCGCTGGGTGGTCTGATCGGCGGCGTGGGCGGCGGCACTGGCGGCACGAACCCGCTGGCGCCGTTGACTGGCCTGCTGGGCGGCGCATCTGGCGGCTCCAACCCCCTGGCTCCTGTCACGGGTCTGCTGGGCGGCGCTGCCGGTGGCAGCAATCCGCTCGCCCCCGTCACCAACCTGCTGAGCGGCGCGACCAGCGCGGCCGGCGGCGCATCGGGCAGCAATCCGCTGGCCCCTGTTACCAACTTGCTGGGCGGCGTTGGCAGCCTGGCGCACTGAGCAGTACCTGTCTGTGCTCTTGAAGGTGCGCGGGCGTGTTCCCGTCGCTCGCGCATCCTTTTTTTGCCTGGACAGAAATGGGGAGCGTTCAGACCGGCCCCGAGGATTAATGGGAAACCCATCCAGATAATTGATCTAGTCTTAGGATCATTAGGGGATTTCCATTAGTTTTCAGAGGGTTGGCACGTCTTTAACGAAATTAAATAGAGACTTCACTCTAATTTGGGGCAAGTACCTCAATTGAGTTATTTTGTTTGCGGCACCGCACGCCTATAAAGTTGTTACGGGGTGTTACGTGACATACGTGACATGACCGAAAAAAATGAATGCCCATGGGGGGCGTGTGGTGATCATCGGGCGTGTTCGGGACGCTTCGTTCGGTGATATTTGAATTCCGTTCCATTAGTGGAACGGCGCGAACAGCGATTTTTTTTGCTGGTCGTGTCATCGCAGTAAATCCCCATGCGTTTAATTCGCTATTAGTCAATATGAACTGGCTACGGTTGGAGCGCCGAAAGCTGGTCGGGATCAACACATCCGCGGGCGAGTGCACAAACAGGAGAGAGATCATGAAGAACGCCATTCTGAAGTTCATCCGTGACGAACAAGGTGCCACCGCCGTCGAGTACGGCATGATCGCTGGCCTCATCGCAGCAGCGATCGTGACAATCGTGTCCACGCTCGGTACCAAGCTTGAGAGCGTGTTCGCGTCCATCTGCCAAGCCGTCAACAAGAACGTGGCTTGCTAGCAACCTGGTACGGCCACGTCGATACGCCAGGCTGGGCAGCGGTCGTAGTTCTTTCATTGGTTGCAATTGCGCAGGATTTCCGTGCAAGACGTGTGCCGAACTGGCTCGTCGCTGCGGGAGTTGTGCTGTCTGTCACCCTGATCAAGTTCGGCGGGGTACAGGCGCTTGCCTATGACTGGCAGGACTTCTGGCTCGGCGGAGCGATCGCGTTTGCCTGCTTTCTGCCGCTGTACGCCCTCGGCTGGATGGGTGCCGGCGACGTGAAGTTCTTCACTGTCGTCGGCCTGCTGGCAGGCTGGCATGGCCTTGTGGCCGTATGGCTTGTCTCGAGCATGATTTCCGGCCTGCATGCGCTCGCCATCATGGTGTTACGCCAGTTCGACGCGTCGTCGCCACCTGCATGGATCGTGATGCGCGTGTGCCCAGCGATCGTGCGTTGGGACATCGCTCAGGCAGGGCGCCGCGGCATCCCGTACGCCGCCTATATGGCAATCGGGTTGCTGAGCCTGCCATGGGTGCCCCCGGCGATGCGCATGCCATGGCTGCCGGGCATGTAGTTCAGACAGTTGAAGCGTTGAACAAGAGCCGCCAAGCGGCCAGCCTATAAGAAAGGAGTCGGCCATGCCGACATTGCAACGGGAACGGGAGGGTGCTCGCATGCACCCGAAAGTCCGCACGCATGCTGGCCGCTGCCCCCGGCGGCAAGTCAGTCGTGGCGCGGCTTCAGTCGAATTTGCCATCGTCGTGCCGGTGCTGCTGGTGCTCATGCTTGGCATCGTGTACTACGGCATGATCCTCGCCATGCAGCAGGCGCTGACCCTGGCGGCGGAAGAGGGCGCACGCGCCGCGCTCCGCTATCAGCCTTCCAACACGCAGCGCGTGGCGGCTGCCTATGCGGCCGTGACGTCGGTACTCCCCGCCTTCCTTACCGGGCGGGTCCAGACCAATCAGAACAGCACCCCGCTTGTGAACTGCCAGAACGTGGCGGGCATGCAATGCCTGAGCGTGGTCCTGACGTTGCCCGTGACCTCCGGCAATAGTCCGTTGCTGCCTTCGATACCCCTGTTGCCCGCACCGGACACATTGACGGGCTCTGCCGTCGTGCAGCTGGTGCCTGGCTCCTGACACGTTTCAGTTCGCTGACCCTCTCGATCGACCGCTACGACACGCCGCCCAGATGACCAGCAAACACCTCCAGATCTTCGCCGCCGCGCTGTTGCTGCTGGCTGCCATTCTTGGCGCCGTGGCATGGAAGACGGCGCATCGCCCGCCGGCGCCCGTGGCCGAGCAGAAAGATGGCAAAACCGTCTATCCCGTGGTCGTGACCACGAAACCGCTGGAGGCGGGCAAGCCCATCACCGCAGACCAGGTGGCCATTGAGCAACTGCCCATCAATCCGGCAGAGGCGTTTTCGGACGTGACGAAAGTGGTCGGGCGTGAACCCATTCTGCCGGTCGGCGTCGGTGTCCCGTTGATTGCCTCGCAGCTGTCGTCGGGCCTTGCGCAGCAGGTGGAGGCCGGGCAGCGCGCGGTCGCCATCAATGTGGACGAGGTGATTGGCGTGGGCAACCGCGTCATGCCGGGCGACTACGTGGACGTGTTTCTCGTGATGCGCAAGGACGGCCAGGAGGTTGAAGCCAGCCAGGCGCGCCTGCTGTTGCCGCACCTGCGCGTGCTGGCGTTTGGCCCGCTGGCCGTCAATGAAGGGGCGCAGAAGCAGCCCGAGAACAACGGGGTGACGCGCAAGGTCGATCAGGCCAAGACGGCCGTGCTGGCCGTGCCGGTGGAGGCTGTCAGCCAACTGGCGATGGCACATCAGAGCGGTCGTCTGCTGCTGGCGCTGCG
The DNA here is from genome assembly GCF_000607165.1 of Ralstonia pickettii. Lineage (GTDB taxonomy): Bacteria > Pseudomonadota > Gammaproteobacteria > Burkholderiales > Burkholderiaceae > Ralstonia > Ralstonia holmesii. The sequence goes on from NZ_JFZG01000024.1 coordinate 907,534, forward strand.
CAACCCGGGGGACGACGCCGAGCCGACCGTGAAGCCGCAGGACGCCGCCCTGCTGGCGGCCGCCAACCGCAATCCGATGGATGTGGCACAGGCCGGCGTGTCGATGGCCAGCCTGACTGGCTCGACGCGCCGCTCGCCGGTGCTCCAAGTGCCGCCGCTGCCCGTGGTGGCATCAACGCGCGAGACCGCACGCGCCAATACAGTCGCCACCGGCGGCGTAGAGATCATCCGCGCAGGAAAACGTGAGGAGCAACATGACTGATGCCGCCATGGTTCGCGGTTGGATGGGCGTACTCGCGTTGGGCTGCGCCGCCTTCGTGTCGAGCGCATTTGCCGAGACGGCACCGACCGGCCAGACGCTTCATCTCCTGACGGGCAGCCAGCGCGAAATCCGCCTGGGCAAACCGCTCGAGCGCATTGCCATCGGTAACCCTGAGATTGCCGATGCGCTGTTGCTCAAGGGGCGCGGTACGGCCACGAGCGTTTTGATCATCGCCAAGAAGCCGGGTGCGGCCAACGTCATGGTCTGGACGCAAGGCGGCGTTGCGACGACTTACAACGTCCAAGTGGACGCCGCGGCGCCGCTGCCGGGCGATCCGGCCGTGGTTGCGCAGGGCGATACCGCCGTCGTTTCAGGTCAGCCCAAGGATGTTTACGCACTGGCTCGTGCGCGCCGCTCGGCCGCCGCAGCCAGCGGCGGGGAAAAGCCCAAAGACGGCAACGTCATCGACACCACTTCGATGAACGTGCCGGGCACGGTGCAAGTCGACGTGCGTGTGGTGGAGTTCAGCAAGACGGTGCTCAAGGAAGCGGGCTTCTCCTTCACCCGCACGCGCGGCGGTTTCAGCTTCAACACGTTCTCGCCGTCATCGCTGACCAAGTACACGTTCGGCTCGACGGGGTTGTCGACCGAGTCGACCATGCCGATCGGCTCCGCGTTCAACCTGCTGATCGGGTCGGTCAGCAAGGGACTCTTTGGCAACCTGAGTTTGATGGAATCGAACGGCATGGCGCGCGTGTTGGCCGAGCCAAGCCTGGTTGCCCTGTCCGGCCAGAGCGCCAACTTCCTGGCCGGCGGCGAGATTCCGATTCCCGTGCCGCAAGCGCTGGGGACCACCACCATCGAGTACAAGCCGTTCGGCATCGGGCTGACGGTCTCACCGACGATCCTGTCGGAAAACCGCATCGCCCTGAAAGTGGCGCCCGAAGCGAGCGACCTGGATTTCAGCCGAGGCATCACGCTCAATGGCGCAACGGTGCCGGCCATCGTTACGCGCCGTGCCGATACAACCGTTGAACTCGGCGATGGCGAGAGCTTCGTCATCGGTGGGCTGGTCAGCCGATCGACGCTGTCCAACGTCGACAAGGTGCCGTTCCTGGGCGACGTGCCGATCATCGGGACGTTCTTCAAGCGCCTGAACTACAACCAGGAAGAGCGCGAACTGGTGATCATCGTCACGCCGCATCTGGTCAAGCCGATGGCACGCAATGCGCCGATCGACAAGATGCTGCCGGGACAGAACGGCGGGCAGGATCGCGATACCGCAGGCGACCCCGTGTGGCGGCCGTTTGCTCTGGGGGTGGCAGATCGGGCCACCATGCCCGGGTTCTCGAACTAAGGGGCCGGCATGGATTACTTCCTTCTGCACGGCGGCGCGCGTGGCGGTATGCAGGGCGACGCCCAGGCGGCAGGTGTGCACCGCTGGCTGGCTGGGGCGATTCGTGAACTGGGCGTGCTGGTGGCCGAAACGACTGGCCACGACGCGTTCATCGAGCAGATTGGCGCAGTGAACCCAGAAGTGGTGTTCGTGCGCTTTGCCTCGTCGCCCACGCTGATTGACGTGCCAGATCACGACCAGAAGCTGGGCGAGGGGGCCGACGCGATCAACGAGGCGACGCAACTGGTCGCACAACTCACGCGCTTGTTTCCGGGCTTGCCGCTGGTGGCCGTGGGTTCCGCTGCCGATGGCCGCGCGATGCTGGCTGCCTTGCGCGCAGGGGTGAAGGATTTCGTCGATGTGGACGGCGCGCCGGCCGAGGCCGTGCGCGTGGTGCGTCGCCTGCTGGCGGAGCGCGCATCGGCTGAGCCGACCCGCCGTGGCCGCGTGCTGGCCGTGTTGGGCGCACGCCCTGGCGTGGGCGCCACCACGTTGGCCACCAATTTGGCCACGCTCGTGCGCCGCACGTCGGCCAGTGATGTGATGCTGCTCGATCTGGGCCAGCCGCTGCGCGATGGCGCGCTGTACCTGAACGTGCAGGCCAATTTCCATTTCGTTGAAGCCGTGCGCAACTTGCGCCGCTTCGACCAGGTGTTTGTGCAGACCGCGCTGTCGCGCCATCCGAACGGGCTTGCCATCCTGCCGCTGCCGATCTCGCTGGCCGAGATGCGTGACATTTCGTTCTCCGAAGCGCTCGGCCTGCTCAATCGGCTGCGTACGTTCTTCGACCTGCAGGTCGTTGACCTGGGCGGCTTCGGCAACATCGACTTCATCGCACAGATCATCAAGGCCGCCGACGACGTGATGCTGGTGACCGAGCAGAGCGTGGGCGCCATCGTGTCGGCGGCCGAGCTGATGCAGGAACTCAAGAAGCGCGAAATTGACCGCGACCACCTGCACCTGGCCATTTCGAAGTTCGACACGCGCCTGTCGTTGGACGCGGCGCAGATTGCCGAGCGGCTGGAAATTCCTTCGGTGCTGACTGTGCCGAACCGCCGCGAAGCGCTGGTGATCGCCTCCAACCAGGGAGCGATGCTGGCCGAGACCCACCCCACCGATGCCTATGTGCGTGCGCTAGCCCAGATTGCGCAGACGCTCGGCTATGCCCAGCAGAGCGAGCGTGCGTCGGGCGTGTCGAGCTGGGTCTCAGGCGTGAGTGCGCGGCTGGGCGGGCGCTTTGGCGGGCGCTCCAAACGCAAGTCGGCAGACGCCACTGAACTGGATATCGGTACCACCGAACGGAACGCGACATGACCCAACCCATCGAGTTCTCCAACCAGGCGGACGCCGGCCACGGCGTGTTTGCCGTTTCGCAGGCCTTCCAGGACATCAAGGAAGCCGCGCACGAACACCTGCTGACGCGCATCGAAGAACTTGGCGCCGAGTTCGGCCGTTGGTCGCGCACGGCCATCCAGCGTTTTGTCGATCTGGAAGTGGAAGGCTTCACGCGCATGCGCCGCATCCCCGTCAACGAGACGGAGGTGCGGCAGATTGCCGAGGCGCTGACGAAGGAGTTGGCCGGCTTTGGCCCCATCGAAGACCTGCTGGCCGATCCGGCGGTGGAAGACATTCTCGTCAACGGACATCTGGACGTGTACGTGTCGCGCCACGGCATTCTGGAGCGCATTCCGGTGCGCTTTGCCGATAACAACCACCTGCTGCGCATCGTGCGCCGCATCCTCGCGCCGATCGGGCGCCGGTTGGATGAATCGAATCCGATGGTCGACGCGCGCCTGCCCGATGGTGGGCGGATCAACGTGGTCATTCCGCCGCTCGCCCTGGAAGGGCCAGTGGTGTCGATCCGCAAGTTCCGGAAAGACCCGCTCAAGCCGGAAGACCTGCTCGGCCTTGGCACGATGAATGAAGAGATCGGGGCGCTGATCGAATCCGCTGTGCGCGCCCGATGCAACATCCTGGTGAGCGGTGGCACCAGCTCGGGCAAGACGTCGCTCCTTAACGCGATGGCGTATCACATTCCCGAGGCCGAGCGTGTGATCACCATTGAAGACACGGCCGAACTGTCGCTCAACCACCCGCACGTGGTGCGCCTGGAAAGCCGGCCGGGCGGCTTCGAGGGCACGGGCGTCGTCACGATTCGAGAACTGCTGCGCAACAGCCTGCGCATGCGGCCCGACCGCATCATCGTGGGCGAAGTGCGTGGCGGTGAAGTGCTGGAAATGCTGCAAGCCATGAGCACCGGCCACGATGGCTCGATGGGCACCATTCACGCCAGCAGCCCGCGCGAATGCCTCTACCGGTTGGAGATGCTGGCGGGCTTTGCCGGCTTCCAAGGCAGTGAGGTGAGCTTGCGCCGGCAGATCACCAACGCCATTGATTTCATCGTGCAGATCGGGCGGTTGTCCAACGGCAAGCGCCGCATCCTGTCGATCACGGAAGTGACGGGGCTCGGGGACAACATCATCTCCACGCAGGAGCTGTACCGCTACGAGCCCTACATCGGCCCGGACGGCGAAGAGGTCGACCGCTGGACGGCGCTCGGCCTGCAGCCGCATTCGCCCAAGCTGGCCCGCATGCGCAACAGCGAAGGCGGCGGGATGGACGGTGGCATGACCGGATTCGGCGGCGGAGGCCGTTTCCATGTCTAGCATGACGCTCTGGTTTGGTTGCCTCGCGCTGCTGCTGATGGGCGCATCGCTCATGCTGTGGGCGGAGGCCGTGCGCCGTCGCGAGCGCGAGGCATCGCGCAGCTTCGTGCGTGCACAGACCGAGCAGATCAATGCGCGTTATCAACCGAATGTGGAGCCCGTGCCGGCGAGCGTGCCCGATTCGCTGAATCGGGCCTGGCAGGATGCACTGCGCCGCGCCGATATCGAGCCGAGCCGGCGGTTTTACGTGGTGCTGATTGGCCCCGCGCTGATGATTGCGCTCGCCGCCTGGGCCGTGTCGAGCCTGCTTTCGGCCCTGACAGTGCTCGCGCTGTATGTCGTGATCGTTGCGTTCCTGTTTTGGAACCGCACCCGGAAGATGAACGAGCGCCTGCTGGCGCAATTGCCGGGCTTCCTCGATGGCGTGGTGCGGCTGATGAGCATCGGCAGCGCGGTGCCCGCGGCGTTTCAGGCGGCGAGTGCCAATACCGAGCAGCCGTTGCGCAACTGCCTGATCGCCATCACCCAGATGCAGCGCGCCGGCAAAGACCTCGACGCAGCGGTGCTGACAGTCGGCCAGCAGTACCGTGTGAACGAACTGGTCCTGCTGTCGTCGGTGCTGCGCTTGGCGTTGCGCTACGGCGGTCGGGCAGACATTGTGATGGAGCGCACGGCCGCATTCATGCGCGACCGCCAGCAAGCTCAGCGCGAGCTGTTTGCGCTGTCGGCGGAGACGCGGTTGTCCGCATGGATCATCGGGCTGCTGCCGATCGTGGTCGGCGGTGTCATCGTCATGTTCAATGCGGCGTACATCATGTCGATGTGGCGCGACCCGTTCGGCAAGACGTTGATTCTCACTGCCTTCGGCTTGGAAGTGCTGGGTGCGGTCATGCTGGCCAAGCTGGCGAAATCGGTCTGAGGAGGGCGCATGGACGACACCCTGATCACCCTCAGCCTGACCGCAGCGGCGGCGGGCGTGCTGGTATTCGGTGGGCTCGCGCTGCGTGCGACGCTCACGCGGCATCGCAGCGCGCGCAAGCTCGATACGGCGCTGTCAGACCTGCGTGCGACGGCGGCAAAGGCCCCCGCGGCCGCTGGGGCGCCAGTCGTGCCGCCCGCCACCAAGCCGCGCCCGCATGGCCCGCGTGAAGCCCAGCAGCTCCAGCAGCAGATTGCCAAGGTGGGGCAGCGTTGGATCGACACGGACCTGGGCCGCCGCATCGTGACTGAGGAAGACCGCAAGCTGCTCGAAGAATGCGGCTACTACGGCGAACACGCCCGCACCGTCTTTGGTGGCACCCGTATCTTGCTGCCGCCGCTGCTTGGCGTGTTCGGCGCATTGCATGCGTCATCGCTCCTGTTCGTGTTCGTGTTTGGCTTTGTTGGCATTGCACTGGGCTACCTTGCGCCGAAGTGGTTGCTCGGGCGTCGCAAGGAAAATCGTCGGCGTCGTATGGACGATGAGCTGCCGGTCATGGTCGACATGCTGCGGCTGCTGCAGGGTGTGGGCTTGTCGATTGACCAGAGCCTGCAGGTGATTGCGAACGAATTCCACAGCATGCTGCCCGTGCTGGCGGGTGAATTTGGCCGCGCCAACCAGCAGTTCGCCTCGGGCCGTCCCCGCGAGCAGACGCTGCTGCGCATTGCGCGCCTGTTCGACAACGAAGACCTGAAGGGCCTGATTACGCTACTCACGCAGGTGGACCGCTTCGGCGGCGCAGTGCAGGAGCCGCTGCGGCAGTTCGGCGGGCGTCTGCAGGAGAACCGCCGCGCTCGCCTGAAGGAGCGCGTGGGCAAGCTGACCGTGCAGATGACGATGATCATGGTCTTGACGCTGTTGCCCGCGTTGCTGATCGTCACTGCGGGGCCGGGCTTCATGGGCGTCATGCGCAGCCTGCAACATACCGGGGGACATTGAGATGACACGCTTCCCAAACACCGCGCGCGCCAGCTGGGCCGGCGTGGCCATGTTGACCATCCTCCTGGCTGGCTGTGGCTCGATGGCGACGTCCGACATGAGCCTGCGTGCCGACGCCGACATTGAAATGGCACGTCAGCGTCAGAGCCAGGAGAAGTCCGAGATCACCAGTCCGGCGACGTATCTTTCGTTGATCCGCAAGATGCAGGAGCAGGGCCTGTACTACGCATCGCTAGCGCATATCGATGCCTACCAGCAACGCTATGGCCGCGCACCCGAGATCATGCTGCTGCGCGCGGATGCGCTGCGCGAAACCGACCAACTTGCTGCTGCTGATGCCGAGTACCGGGCGGTGGTGGGTGCCACCTCCGCCATGGGCGCAGGCACGCAAGGCGGATTGCTCAATGCCGCGGCCTGGCGCGGGCTGGGCATCGTTGCGGGGCGCCAAGGCAACTTTGCCGAAGCGGCTCGCCGGCTGCAGGTGGCGGCCCAGGCCAACCCGACCGACGCCAGCACGGCCAGCGATCTTGGCTACGCGCTCATGCGCGCCGGCGAGGTTGAGCAAGCCCGCGTGCCGTTGATGCAGGCGCAGCAGATGGCCGCCTCCAGCCCGAAGATCGCCGGCAATCTGGTGATCTGGCTGGCCGTGAACGATCGCAAGGACGATGCTGCATCCCTCGCGTCGCACGCACAACTGACGGCATCTGCCCGCAAAGCAGTCGATGACGACGTTGCTCGCGTGCGCGCTGCCTGGCGAGATCGCCGTATCGCCCGGGAAACCACAACGATGGTGCCGCGCGGCGTGGCAACCGGGCCTTCTGCGGCAGCGTCTGCGGGCGTCTCGGTCGCCGCCGCGGCGACCGCCACCCCCACATCGGCCCGCCCGCTGGCATTGCAGCGCGGTCGCCTGCTTGACACCTTGGAGGTTTCGCAATGACTTTTCGCATCCTGATGGCCGCCGGTGTGGCGGCATGGCTGGCGTGCGGCGTTGCCGGCGCCCAGGGGTTCTCGGGCAGCGACTCGCAGGGCGCCCCGGCGGCACCCAAGGTCGGCACCCACGTGAATGATGCGACGCGAGCGCTGTTCAAGGCGCAAGCCGAGGGCACCTACGCGGGCGAGTTCGTACCGTTGCGAGGCGAGCAGGCAGCGCTGGCCTATCAGCGCTACCTCAATTCGTTCAATCAGGCCATGCCCGGCCTGGCACAGCAGAGCTCCGGAACGCGGGCGTCGACGGTCAATCTTGTCCAGCAGTCGGGGCGCTGATCCCTGCAGAATGCGCCCCACGCTGTGACACGAGCCGCCGCCCCCCGTCTTCGCCGAGCCGTCATGCTCCGCCGCCTGCGCGGCGCGGTGAGCGTGATGACGGCCACCTTTATCGCCACAGTCGGGCTGGCGGTGTTGGTGTCGATCGACATCGGCAACCTGTTCTATCAGCAGCGCGCGCTGCAACGCTCGGCCGATCTGGCGGCGATGGCCGCCGTGCAGCGGCTTGACCTGCCGACCGCCGCACAACAGGCGGTGGTGCAGAACGGACTGGCAGTGGATGGCACCAATGTCACGCTGGCAGTCGTGCCGGGCGTTTGGGATGCCAGCGCGGGCACTGCGCCCACGTACTTCACCGCGCAGGCGGCCGTTGACGGCAACACCAACGCAGCGCAGGTGACGATCACACAGAACGTGCCGTATTTCTTCATGGTGGGCCGGCGGCAACTGACCGCGACGGCGATTGCCAAGAACACGCCGATTGCATCGTTTTCGTTAGGTTCCGGTCTGGCAGCCGTCGACGGAGGGCTACTTAATCAGCTACTAGGAAGCCTTCTTGGTAACGCCAATCCTTTGAGCCTTAGCTTGGTCTCGTACCAAGGGCTGGCGAACACGAACATTCGTGTTTCTGACCTGATGGCGGCTGTCGGTGTGGGTACGGTGCAGCAACTCTTGTCAGCGCAGTTGACCTTGACGCAGTTTTTCAACGCGGTCATCGCGGCGGGTGCACAGAACGGATTGGTCGGTGTCTCGGCTGGTACTGTAGCCGCGCCGGATACGCTGGTGCTTGGCCCACTGTTGAGCGGCACAACCATCAATATGGGAAACAGTGCAGGCACGCCTGGTGTCCTTCAACTGCTAGCGGATGTGGGGAACGATCAGTCGGCGGCCGATGCGACATTGAACGTGCTCGATCTGCTGATGACGGCTGCACAGATTGCCAATTCGCAGAATGGTGTAGCGGTTTCCACGAACCTGGGATTGCCTGGTGTCGCCGGCCTCCCGGGCCTCGTGAATGTCGGTTTGTCGCTCAAAATCATTCAGCCGCCTGTGATCGCGATCGGCCCTCCCGGAACCGATGGATCTGGAAACTGGCGTACGGTGGCGCGCACGGGGCAGGTGAGTCTGGGCTTGAATGTTTCGGCTTCAGTGCTTGGAATTGTCAACATCAATGTCCCTATCGGGCTCATTGCTGCCGGTGCAAATGCGCACTTTGAAGCTGCGCATTGTCCTGTGCCCCGCAGCGGCATTTCCGCCGATTTTGGTGGGCAGATAGCCCCCGTATCGCTTTGCATTGCCAACGGATCCGCCACGGCTGCCAGTAGTGTCAGCAGCTATTCGTGCTCTTCCACGCCAGCGGTTGTGTTGCAAGCCTTGGGCGTTGACGTGATATCGCTACAAGCCAACATCGCGCCCGCAGCCAGTGCTGGTTGGACACCTGACCCCACCACCTTGACCGTTGGACAGACTACTCGCGTCTCAGGCACTGGAACTTTCTTTGCCTCGATTCTGAACGATACGAATCAAGTGAAACTTCAAGTTCTCGGCTCGGGCGTTCTAAACCTGTTGGGACTTTCAGATTTGATCGTTCGAGCGACGCTTGGCCTTGTCGGCCAGACACTCGACGCAGTGTTGTCACCTCTACTCGAAGTCCTCGGCATCCAACTCGGCTACGCCGACATCAAACTCCTCTCGCTCGACTGCGACGCCGTCGAGCTGGTTTACTGACATGGAAGCGACGACATGAAAACCGATCGCTGGACGTACGAAACGCTTGAGATTTTTGTCTGGGAAGGCCGCCACGACATTGCCGATCGTGTGGCACGGTTCATGGCGCCGTTTGGGGCGGAGGTGATCCGCGCGGGCGGCATCGACTTCCAGCCGGCCGAGCCTCGGCTGAAGCCGGCGGTGGCGGTGATCAGCGCGTCGGTGGTGGAAAGCGGCGGTTTTACGGTGCTCGACTGGCAGGCCGCGCAAGGCATGCCGGTGATCTGGGTGGCGGCGGATACGCAGCATGATTCGAGCCGCTTCCCCCCCGAATACACGCACGTGCTTGGGCCCGACTTTGGCGCGACCGAGCTCCGTGCGCAGATCAGCAAGGTGTTGCCGTCGATGTCGTCTGCGCAGGCTCAGGCGCACGATCAGAGCGACCTCGTGGCTGCATCGCCGGCCATGCACGGGTTGCTGGAGCACGTCGATACCTTTGCCGATTGCGACAGCAACGTCATGCTTTACGGCGAAACCGGCGCCGGCAAGGAACGCATTGCGCGCCTGCTGCACGACAAGAACAGCGTCTACGGCAAAGGGCCGTTCGTGGCAGTCAACTGCGGCGCGATTCCTGACGGGCTGTTCGAATCGCAGTTCTTCGGCCATGCCAAGGGCGCGTTCACGGGCGCCATGTATGCGCACCGCGGCTACTTCGAACAGGCCAACGGCGGCACGCTGTTCCTCGATGAGCTGGGCGATCTGCCGCTGTATCAGCAGGTGAAGTTGTTGCGTGTGCTGGAAGACAGCGAATGCACGCGGCTGGGCTCGACGGTGCCCGTCAAACTGGATTTCCGGCTGGTGGCCGCCACCAACAAGAACCTGCGCGAGATGGTCGCCACGGGCAAATTCCGCGCAGATCTGTACTTCCGCCTGGCCGTGATCGAGTTGCGCATCCCCAGCCTGGAGCAGCGCGGGGCGGACGACAAGATCGCGCTGCTGCTTTCCTTCCTGCGGCACTTGCTCGGCGACAAAACCTTTGATGCCATGCCGCCGGTGCCGGAATGGGTGCGGGCGTCGGTCAGTCGGGCTTACTTTGCCGGCAATGTGCGTGAGCTGCGCAACCTGGCCGAGCGCATCGGCATCACCCTGCGCCAGTTCGGCCGCTGGGACGAAGCCCGCATCCTGCCGCTATTCGCCGGCTTGCAGCGCGATGCTTTCGAGCGCGAAGGCGGCAATGGCGAGCGCGGTAGCGGTGGAAATGGCAGCAGTGGTGGCGAGGAAGAGCGTCGACGTATCTTGGCCGCGCTGGACTCCAACAACTGGCGCCGCCAGGACACCGCCGCCACGCTGGGCATCAGTCGCAAGGTGCTGTGGGAAAAGATGCGCAAATACCAGATTGCCGACGGCGAAGCCGAGCTGCGCGAGCTGGAGTGATGCCATACAACACCCTACTGCGCGGCGGGTGCCCGGCGCGCCACTCCGGCGGCGGATCGCGTATAGTTTTCGGCTGCAACACCTGCGCAGAATCCACAGGGTCGAGATGAGAACACAACAACAATCAGGGAAAGCGTCGCACCAGACGTTTCAGAGGGGATTGGCCATCGCGGCCGCAGTCGCAGTGATGGCCGGTACGGCCGCCTGCACATCGGCCGTAGCGCAGAGCCCAGCCGCACCGCCCACAGGCATTGCACCCATTGCTGCCGCCGCGCCCGTGCCGGCGTTGACCGCCACGGTTGGCCAGCCGGCGGCAGCTGCACCCTCCGCCAGCGCGCCAGCCACGCCCGGCAGCGCGGCTCGCACCGGAGGTCCTGCTCCCACCAGCGCGGTATTCGAGCTGCAACAGCGCATGCAGGCGCACGAGCTGTCGGAGCTGCGTACTACATACAACGGGGCCTACGGCGCCAGCCTGCTGTTTGCCCAGAGTGACCTGACGTACTACGTCACGCTGTTCCAGCAGAAAGACCTCTGGCGCGTCATCAAGACCACCAACGAAGCCTTTGCCGAACGCCTGTACAACGACTTCGCCAAGCAGACCCGCACGATGGCCGATCTGGAGCTGCAACGCATCCGCCTGGAAGCCCAGAAAGAGCGTTCCGAGCGCCAGATTGCTGCCCAGCAGGAAAAGCTCCGTGGTCTGAAGACCGACCTGGACATTCAGCGTCAGCAGCAGGCCCAGGCACAGGAACGGCAGAAGACTGCTCGCACGGAAGCCGAAGCGCTGGATATCGAACGCCGTGCCGCCCGCGCCCGCGTGGACGAATTGCAGCGTCAGATCCGCGAACTCGAAGCGCAGGTCAACGCGCCGTTCATTCCACAGCCGCGCCGTCGCTGATTCAACGCTTCACGTCATCCCCAGATCGGGCGGCCCACGGGTCGCCCGATTCACTTTTAGGCGCCGGCATTCAAACATGGCGACTTTGTTTGATACCGGGCGGGGCGGCGCGTACATTGGCGGACAATCCATTTTCGCAGTCGACCGCGCATGCGTTCCGCCTCCGAGTTACCCGCCAATGCTTCGCCCGCAGCGGCGGAGCCCATCCCGCAGCCCAAGGGCTTGCCGTGGCTGGGCAACCTGCTTCAACTTCCCAAAGACCGTCTGGCCCAGACGCTCCTGGAAACCAGCCGGCAGTTTCCCCAAGGCCTCTACCAGCTCGACTTTGCCGGGCGGCGCGTGCCGTTTGTCTATTCCGCCGATCTGGTGGCCGAACTATGCGATGAAACGCGCTTTCGCAAGCTGATCGGCCCGCCGCTGTCGTTTCTGCGGGCGGGGGCGGGCGATGGTCTCTTCACCGCGCATCAGGACGAGCCGAACTGGGGCAAGGCGCATCGCATTCTGCTGCCGGCCTTCAGCCAGCGCGCGATGAAGGGTTACTTCGACGTCATGCTCGAAGTGGCCAATGCGCTGGCCGACAAATGGGCGCGCCAGGGGCCCGACGCCGATATCCCCGTGGCCGACGACATGACGCGGCTCACGCTCGACACCATCTCGCTGGCGGGCTTCGGATACCGCTTTGATTCGTTCAACACGCCGGAGCTGCATCCGTTCCTGGCGGCCATGGTGGGCGTGCTGTCCGAAGCCATGGGCAAGCTCACACGCCTGCCGCTCAAAGACCGCTTCATGCGCGAGCACCATCGCAGGTTCGCGCACGACGTGGCCGCCATGCACCAATTGGTGGACGAGGTGATCCGCGCGCGGCGTCAGGCAAAAGATGGCGGCGTCGGCGCGAGCGACTTGCTTGGGTTGATGCTCAACGCCCGCGATCCGGTGTCGGACGAGCCTTTGGATGACACGAACATCCGCTTCCAGGTCATCACCTTCCTGATTGCCGGGCATGAAACCACGAGCGGCCTGCTGACCTTCGCGCTCTACATGCTGCTGCGCCATCCGGCGGTGCTCGCGCAGGCGTACGCCGAGGTCGATCGCGTGCTGCCGGGCGATACCGTGCCGCAATATGCGCACCTCGCGCAGCTCGACGTGATCGAGCGCGTGTTGAAGGAAACGCTGCGCCTGTGGCCGACCGCCCCGAGCTTTGGCGTGGCGCCCTACGAAGACACGCGCATTGGCGGTCGCTACGCCATCCGCAAGGACCAGCGCGTGGTGACCGTGCTGCTGGCCCTGCACCGCGACCCGGCGGTGTGGGACCGCCCAGAAGTCTTCGATATCGACCGTTTCCTGCCTGAGAACGAAGCCAAGCTTCACCCACACGCCTACAAGCCCTTCGGCAACGGTGAGCGCGCCTGCATCGGCCGCCAGTTTGCGCTGACCGAAGCCAAGCTGGCGCTGGCGGTGATCCTGCAGCGCTTTGCATTGTCCGACCCGTACGACTACGGCTTCCACATCAAGGAAACGCTGACGCTCAAACCCGACGGTTTCCGCCTGCGCGCGCGGCTGCGCAATGCGCGGGAGCGGTTGTCGATCGCCATGCCTTCGCGCACCGAGGTGGCCACACAAGACGACGCCGAAGCCGCACTCGCCGGCGGCGGCGAACCGATGCATGTGTTGTACGGCGGCAGCCTTGGCACCTGCCAGGACATCGCCGAGCAGCTTGCCGCCACCGCATCGCGCGCCGGCTTCGACGCCAAGGTGGCGCCGCTAGACACGATTGCCGACGCGCTGCCGCAGCAGGGCGTGCTGATCGTGGTGGCCGCTACGTATAACGGCCGTGCGCCGGACAGCGCCCGCACGCTGGAAGCGCGGCTCGATGCTGCCGATGCGCTCGCCCGGCAGGCAACAGGATTGCGCTACGCCGTGCTTGGCTGCGGCAACTCGCAATGGCCCGCGTTCCAGGCGTTTCCAAAGCGGGTGGAGGCGATGCTCGCGGCAGCCGGCGCACAAGCCATCGTGCCGCGCGGCGAAGCTGACGGCAACGCCGGTTTCGATGCCGCCGTCGATGCCTGGACGCGCGGCCTGTGGAGCGCCCTGGGCGCCCGCCAGTCACAAGCCGATGGCCCATCCGTCCACGTCGACTATCTCGCTCCCGATGCCGTGCGTGCCGCCACACTGCCGCCCGCCGCCCGCGCGATGCAGGTGCTCGCCAACGAAGAACTCGTCAGCGACCCCGCCGGCCTCTGGGACTTCGCACAGGAAGCCCCACGCGGCCCCACGCGTCACCTCACCGTACGGTTGCCTGACGGTATGACCTACGCCACTGGAGACCACCTCGCCGTCTATCCGCGCAATGCGGACGACCGTGTCGACGCAGCCATCGCGCGGCTTGCGCTCGAGGGCGACGCGCTCGTCACGCTGACCGCGCGCCATGCGCACGTGCGGCACTTGCCGCTCAACCAGGCGGTGTCCGTGCGCCAGTTGCTGCGCGATTTCGTCGAGCTGCAAGACACCGCCACCGTGCGCGACATCACCGCGCTGCACGCGGCCACGCGCTGTCCGTTCACGCGAGGTCAGCTTGCCGTCTGGCTGGAAGGCGAGGATGCAGCTCAACGCTTCGACCAGGACATCCAAGCCGCACACGTGAGCGTGCTCGATCTGCTGATGCGCTTCCCGGCGATTGAACTGACGCTGGAGGCGTTTCTCGCGCGGCTTGGCGCGATGCGGCCGCGCTTCTATTCCATTGCGTCGTCGGCGCATGTGTCGCCGGGTGTGGCAGCGCTGACGGTGGGCATGGTGTCGGGGCCGGCATGGTCTGGGGTAGGCACATATCGCGGGACGGCATCGAACTATCTGATGACGCTGCGTGCAGGCGCAGAGATCGCTGCTGCCGTGCGCACGCCCAACCCGCCGTTTGCACCGGACGCGGATACCGGTAAGCCGATGGTGCTGATCGGCGCCGGAACGGGCATCGCGCCGTTCCGTGGCTTCCTGGAAGAGCGCGCCGCGCGGCAGGCGGCCGGCGAGGCGGTGGCAACGTCGTTGCTGTGCTTCGGCTGCCGCCACCCCGAGCACGACTTCCTCTACCGCGACACCTTGCGCGCGTGGGAAAACGCAGGCGTGGTGCGCGTCTTCCCGGCGTATTCATGCGTGGCCGATCATCCGCATCGCTTCGTGCAGCATGCGCTGTGGGATGCGCGCGAAGCCGTGTGGGCGGCGTTCGATGCCGGCGCCACGTTGTACGTGTGCGGCGACGGCCGTGCGATGGCGCCGGCGGTGCGCGACACGCTGATCCGCATGCACCAGGCGCGCTACGGTAGCGACCTGGCGACCGCGTCGGACTGGTTGACGGCGCAGATGCAATCCGGCCGCTACCGCCAGGACGTCTTCAACTGAGGCCGCCGATAAGGCGCTGATAGGGCGCCGATAGCGGGCGTGGGTGTTGCGGCACTGCCGCATTGACGGCCCCGCTTGAGCAGCGGCGCGGGTGCCCCATGTTACGATTTGCCCCTCGGAGCACCGCGCTTTTGGCCCAGCGACGCCCTGTCAGGCGCGTCCGGCGCAGCGGCTCCACGAGGAGAAATGAAAATGTGGCGCCGAATCAAAGCGTCCTGGATGGCGATCTTTCTGGTCACCCTGCTGGGTGTCGGGTACTTGTGGATGTACCGTTTTGAGCCGCTGCTCTCTGGCGAGGCCGGCAGCGATGTGTTCGTGTGGGACCGCTGGACCCACCGCGTCTGTGCGCTGACCGACAACGGCGAAGCCACCGAGTGGCGGTGCGATAACGCCATGGAAACCGACGGCTCCAGCAGCAGCACCAACTCGGATGTCTCGATACGGAAACGCATGCGCGACGCCGTCCAGCGCATCAAGCTGTAAATCCCACGCCCGCCGTTCGTTGCGGGCGTTTTTCTTTCCCTGATTGCTATCCCCTGCTGGGTTCAGCCGCGTCCACCAGTTCTGGCGAGGGCACGGGCGGCAGCTTGCGCACCTGCGCAGTTTCCATGCGGCCCTGACGCTGGAACGGCCCAAGGTTTTGGGGCTGGCCGGATTCCAGCGCGCGCTCAATGGCGGCCAGTACGCGCACGTCGGCCAGGCCTTCTTCGCCGTTGGGTTCGGGCTCGCGGTTGCGGAGGATGCAATCGGAAAAGTACTGCAGCTCGCCGCCAAACTGATCCGTCGCGCCAAACGCTTGTTCGTGCGTCTTGCCGTCGATTGTGGCGCGGTATTTCAGCCCCACGCCGAACATGAAGCCGGGTGAGACTTCCAGGTCTCCCTTGGTGCCGAGGATGCGGTACTGATCGATGCTCGCACCGCTGTAGCTGACCACGAACTGTGCGACGCGGTGGTCGGCAAAGCGCAGCGTTACGCTGACGGTGTCATCGAAGTTGAAGGGCAGATCGGGGTCGCGAACCCCGCAGGCTGAAACCTCCACCGGCTCTTCGCCAAACAGATTGCGCACCGCGTTGATGGGGTACACGCCCATGTCCGACACAGGCCCGGCCCAATAGCCATGGCTGGCGCGGTGGTTGGACGGCGCCACCGATTGGCTGAACATGGCCGAGAACGCCCGGATGCGCCCGAGCTTGCCTGCGCGCACCAGCTCAATGGCGGCCAGCGTGGCGGGCTCGAAATGCAGCCGGTAGGCAATCATCAATTTTGCGTTGCCGTTGCGGGCTGCTTCGATCATCGCTTCGCAATCGGCTTCGCTGGTGGCCATGGGCTTTTCAAGCAGGACGTGGATGCCACGCTGCAGGGCGGGCAGGGCGTACTGCCTGTGCATGTCGTTGGGCAGCGCGAGGTAGATCGCGTCGATATCTCCGGAGGTGAGCAACTGGTCGTAGTCGGCATAACCGTGCACGTGCTCGATGCCGTAGCGGTCGGCCAGTGCCGTGGCTTTGACCTCATCGCCGGTAACTAGCGCGGTGACGACGGAGTTGCCGCTCTGTGCCACGCCCGGCAGAAACGCGGCCTGTGAAATCCAACCGGCGCCGACCACGGCATAACGTACAGGACTCTGGACGGTACGTGCAGGAGCGGCTTGCGGCTCACGTTCGGCCTCATGAAAAGCGGTAGACATGACAATTCCTTTGCAATCGTTGCGCACGGGGGCATGCCGATGCCGTGGTGCGGCGCGCTCGGCCGTGCGGGTTCTAACTGACTAAGCAAAGGCGGTGCCCGGTGAGCGCAAAAGGCGTCACACCGGGCCCTATTGGGGCGCCGTACGGGGCGCTCAGGCGTGCTCGGCGCGGCTGTCGGCCGGGGCTTCGGCGCGCTCGGTCATGCCGTAGTCGCGCATCACATGGGCGATGCGCAGCCGATAGTCGGCAAATGCGTGGTCGCGGCCGGCGTGCTGGGCGCCGCGGTGCTGCTCCATGTTGCGCCAGGCCTTGACGGCCTCTTCATCACGAAAGAACGACAGCGACAGCATCTTGTCGGGGTTGGTGATGCTCTGGAAGCGCTCCACCGAGATAAAGCCGTCGACCTGCTCAAGCAGCGGCTTCAACCGCGCGGCGAGGTTGAGGTAGGTGTCGCGCTGGCCCGGTGCGGGCTCGACTTCGAAGATGACGGCGATCATGGCAAGGCTCCAGTGAGGTGTGGGGTGTTTTTGCAGCGGTTTCGTTCTCTGCAATTTCAAGCGTGAAAGCTGGGGATACGCGCGTTGGGCGACGGGCGATACGCCACCTCACCAAGGCTGGCAAGCCACCGGTCGATATCTGACAGGCTCAGCAGATGCAGCACCGTTTCGCGCGCGATGGTGGTTGCCAATGCGTCGGCGGGGCAGCGGTGCGCGCCGCGGCCGAACGTCCACAGATGCGGCTTTGCACGGTCGATGTCGAAGCGTAGTGGGTCCGGGTTGGCCGTGCCGTCCACGTTGGCGGCGGCCAGTAGCACCAGGATCTTGTCACCCGCACGCAGCGACTGGCCGACCAGCACAACATCGTGCGCGACAAAGCGGCGCGTGTTCTGCACGGGCGCATCGCGGCGCAGGACTTCGCGCACGAAGGGCTCGATGGCATGCGGTTGCGCGCGCAGCCGTGTCGCCAATCCCGAGTGCCGCGACAGCGCGACGATGCAGTTGCCGAGCAGCCCGGCGCAGGCGTCGTAGGTTTGCGCGAGCAGGGCGGCGAGGTTGGTGATCTCTGCGTCGCCGTCATCAGCAACGCTAGCGAGCGGTGAGTCGGTAAAGCGGCGCTGCAGGCGGTCGACTGCGGCATCAGCTTGTGCAATGGCTGCTGCGCTGGCACCGGGGCCGAGCGCGGCGAGGTACGCGGCAATGTCAGCCTGGCAGGCAGGCGCATCGGCGTGATCGCCCAGCAGCGTCTGCGCGATCGTGGCGAGTGGCACGGCGAAGTGAGCATCCGTCTCCAGCGCCGCGTGCAGATGCGTTGCATCGGGCAGCGCAGTGCGAGCATGCCGCTGGGCGCGGCCGGCCAGCGCCGACACATCCAACTGGCCCAGCGCGGCCATCACCTTGGCCTTGCGCGCGCTGTGGTCCGGCCCGTCGATCTGACGCACGAGGCGCCCGAAGAATGCGCCCGTGGGCGTCGCGGCCACGGCCCTGGGCACGGGTTCATCGGCCGGCCGTACGCGGCAGGCAGCGCTGCCGAGTACAGCGTCCACGGCTTCGGCACTGGCTGCGACCCACCACCCGAGGGCGGCATCGAAGAAGAACGGGCGGTTGGCCGCAAGTTCGGCGTAATAGGGGGCCGGGTCGGCATGCGCGATGGCTTGCAGCGCGTCGGCGGGCGGGGCGATGTCCAGGGCAGTCATCAGCGTGGGGCGCGGGAGTAAGATGGCTCCCATTGTCTGGACTGCCCGCCCGCCTGTCACGCGCCAACAGTTTGGTCTCCATCGAACCATGACCGCATCTTCCTCAGCCACCGAATCGACAACTCAGCCTGACATCGGCCGCGTGGCCGCCACCATTGGTGATCCGACCCGCATCCGCATGCTGCTGCTGTTGATGGAGGGCCGCTCGCTTACCGCCAAGGAGCTCGCTTACGGCGCGGGCGTGGAGCCAGCGACGGCCAGCGCGCACTTGCGCCGGCTTGAGGCCGATGCGCTCATCACCTCGCTATCCAGCGGGCGCTACAAGTACTTCGGGCTGCGCTCGCCGGCGGTGGCGGAGATGATCGAATCGTTGCTGGTGGTCGCACCTGAAAAGCCGGCCGACCCACGACGCTCGACCGTGCCTGAAAACTTGCGTGCGGCGCGCCTGTGTTATGACCACCTGGCTGGTCAGCTTGGCACGGAGGTCTCGGAGAAACTACTGTCGCGCGGCTGGCTGACGCAGCTCGATGACACGCACGGCGCCTATGAGGTTACGCCCGAGGGTGAGCAGGCGCTGGCCGCCATCGGCGTCGATGTGAACGCGTTGCGCAACGGCCGACGCCGCTTTGCTTACGGTTGCATGGATTGGAGCGAGCGGCGCCCGCATCTGGCCGGCGCGCTCGGAGCCGCCGTGGCAGAACGCTGCATCGCACTGGGGTGGCTGGCGCGGCAGAAGCATTCGCGCGCACTGAGCATGACCGAAGCCGGGCAGCGCGAATTGCATGCGTGGCTGCACACGGCGTAGGTGCGTGCAGCCCGAGTTAGCTGGCGTTGCGGATCGCTTTTACGTAGTCCCGCTGGAACACGCACATGCGCAAGGCGTTGTGATACGCGCCGTTGCTGAAGAACTCCTCGATCAGTTCGCCTTCGCGCTGGAAGCCGCATTTTTCGTACACGTGGATCGCGCGTTCGTTCACCACGTCTACAACGAGATACAGCTTGTGCAGATTCAGCACCATGAATGCATAGTCGATGGCCAGCCGCGTTGCTGTTGACGCATAGCCGTGACCTTGCCAGCTGGGCGCGATGATGATCTGGAATTCGCCGCGGCGGTGGATGTAGTTCAGCTCCATCAACTCGACCAGACCCACGGCTTCGCCGGCATTGTTCTCGCAGATGAAGCGGCGCTCGCGCTGGTCGTGCACGTGGCGGTCGTAGAGTTGTGAGAGTTCAGTGAAGGTTTCGTACGGTTCTTCGAACCAGTAACGCATGATCTTCGCGTCGTTGTTCAGCTCGTGCACGAAGCGCAGGTCATTGCGCTCCAGCGGGCGCAGGGAAAGGTCGTGGGATTTTTCGATGACCATGGTGTTGTCCTTGTTGTGTTGAGGCGCCCGACATCGCGTCGACGTCCCTACAGTGTCAGCAAGGACGTGTCGCCGCGGATGCCCGTTTGCGCTGCGGTTGCGCGCGTCGGCGCCGATCCAGATAAAGCCACCACCCCGTTGCTGCAAACACCGGCAGCATCAACGCTCCAACCAACACTAGCACGATGCCGATCGGCCCGAAATAGCGTCCATTGTGAAGCGGCAACATGCCTGCCAGCAGGCGTTGCATTGGCGGCTTTGCTGCGAAGGATTCGTTGCCGAGGACGGCTCCGGTGCTGGCGTCCAGCGTCAATCGATTGAAGGCGCGGTCGTGCGGTGCATCGACCGGCAGCCAGTTGATATCGACCTTGCCCGTGCGGGCATCGTCGATGCGGAGGGTGGCCGTTCCGTAGTTCGACGCGTTGACGAGGAAAGCGTTCCACGTGCGCTCAACTGCCGCATCTTCGAGTGGTTGTCGCAGGCCCTCCACCGGTTTTGCCTTGGCTACAACCGGCATGCCGGCCAGGCGCTGCAGGCCGTCGC
This sequence comes from Ralstonia pickettii, assembly GCF_000607165.1. GTDB lineage: Bacteria > Pseudomonadota > Gammaproteobacteria > Burkholderiales > Burkholderiaceae > Ralstonia > Ralstonia holmesii. The sequence goes on from NZ_JFZG01000024.1 coordinate 927,753, forward strand.
GGTACCAGTCATACGCCCAATACAGGCCGCTGAAGGCGGCCAGCACATACAGCGGCAGCACCAGCGTTCCGATGACGGTATGTACATCCCACCAGCGGATGCGGCCTGCGCGGCTCCAGCGGATGACGAGCCAGCTTCGCCAGTTCGTTACGCGGCGCGGCCAACGCAGATACAAGCCGGAAAGGGCCATGACGACGAGCCCAATCGTGCTCGCTCCTACGATCTGCTTGCCGATCTCATCGGCAAGCAAGGTGCGGTGCAGCAGTTTGACGGTGGCGAAGAAGCGCTGCCCGCGCGCTTCGGGCAATAACGTGCCGGTTGCGGCATCGATGTAGCGCAGCTCCCCACGGCTGCTGCCGCCGTGTTTGCCGGGCGGCCACGCATACCAGACGCGCCACGGCTCGGTCGGGTCGGATGCGGCGGTGATGAAAGTGACAGGACGCTCGGGCATGGCGGCGCGCGCCTGCGCAGCCACCTGCGGCAGAGTTGGCGCAGGGCCGGTGCGCGCGGGCAGGCTGAGCACGCCGGGGTTGAGCGCCCGCAGCAGTTCGTCTTCGTAGGCCATCAGCGCGCCAGTGGCGCCAACGACGGCCAGCACCATACTGGCTGACAACCCGATCAGCCAGTGCAGGCGGAAGAGTATCCGTCGCAGCATCGCGTTTGCCACTTACAGCCGCTTACATCTTGTAGCGCACGCCGAGCAGCGCCATGCGCGGGGCACCCGGCATGTTGTAGTTCTCGGCGCCGCCGTGAGCCGACACGTAGTACGCGCGGTTGAACAGGTTCTGCAGATTCAGCGTGACATCAACGTGCTTGCTGCGATAACCGGCGCCCAGGTCGACGGTCATGTAGCCGGGCAGCGTCGTCAGGTTGTACTGCGATGCGTAACGCGCAGCTTCCGTACGCACGCCGCCGGCCACGTAGAAGCCGTTCGGCAGATCGTGCTTCAGCCATACCGAGCCGCTATGCCGCGGCATGAGGGACGGCTGGTTGCCGTTGACCGCCACGCTGCTACTGCGGTCGTTCGGGTTCTCCAGGCGGCCGTTCAGGTAGGCATAGCTCGCCATCAGCGACCAGGTTTTCACGATCTCGCCGGTGAACGACAGCTCCAGGCCGCGCGTGCGCTGCGTGCCGATGGGCACACCCAGCAGCGTGACGGGATCCGCCGCCGTCAGGTTCGTCTGCTTCATGTCGAACAGTGCGGCCGTGACGCTTGCACCGGCCGAGAGGTCGTACTTGGCGCCGATCTCGTAGTTCGTGGTCGATTGCGGGGCCAGCGCGCCGCTGTTCGGGAAGAACGTGAAGCTATCCGCCAGCGGCTGGAACGAGCGGCTGTACGACGCGTACAGCGAAAGCGGCTCGATCGGGTGATACACAACGCCCAGGCGCGGGCTGACCGGCTTGTCGGTGCGAGACAGATCCACATTGCGCGCGGTCAGGTCGTCGCGGCTTTGCTTGAGGATTTCATAGCGCAGGCCGGCGAGCACCGTCCATTGCGGCGAGAACTTGATCAAGTCCTGCACGTACGCCGCATACGTCTCGTTGTGCGAGAGGCCGTAGTTGGTCGGCACGGCGTTGCCGGGTACGGTCGGCAACACCTGCAGCGTCGGGTTGAAGAGGTTGTAGGTCGTGCTGCCCGGCGCAGCGGCCACGCGGTCGCTCTTGTCCTGGTAACCCAGCTCGATGCCGTACAGCAGCGTGTGCTGGATGCCCCAGGTCTCGGCCTTCTGCGTCAGCTCGTTCTGCCACAGCGTGCCGCGGTCGCTGCGGTTGCGCTGGTTGACGGTGAGGGTGACAGTCGGGATCGGCCCGTCGGTGACGCGGCTGACGGTCGTATAGTTGTTGCGGCCGAGCGAGTACTCGTAGTTGCGCACCACGCTGTGGAACGACCATTTGTCGTTGAAGCGGTGGTCTAGCGTGCCGGTCACGCTCTTGACAGTGGACTCCACGTTGCCGGCAGCGGCATTGGCGGAGCCATAGCGCGTTTCGATCGGCACGTCGACCGGGCGGCCGTGGTACGACGGTACGCCCTGATCGGCAATGCGCTTGTCGTGCAGGTAGTCGAACTGCACCGTCAGCTTGGTATCTGGCGCGAGATTGAACAGGAACGACGGCGAAATCGCCTGGCGGCGCAGGAAGTAGTCGTTGCGGAAACCGCCCGAATCTTCCACCGCGCCGGTGATGCGCGCGCGGATGGCGTCGTCGTTGATGGACGTATTCAGGTCGAACTCGGCGCGCTTCTGGCGCTCGGTGCCCACCACCACGCCCACCTCGGCCAACGGCGTCGCCAGCGGTTTCTTGGTCACGCGATTGATGATGCCGCCCGACGAGCCACGCCCATACAGCACGGCCGCCGGGCCCTTCAGCACTTCAATGCGATCGACGTTGGACAGGTCACGGAAGTAAAGCGAGTCATCGCGCAGACCGTCGACGTACTGGTCATTGATCGACGAGAAACCGCGAATGGTCACCTGGTCACGCTGCGCGTCGCCCAGCGAGGCCGACACACCCGGCACGTTGCGCAGGGTGTCGTTGATCGACAGCGCGCCCTGGTCCTGGATCACTGCGCGCGGCACGACGTTCACCGACTGCGGAATCTCGCGCAACGGCACGGGAATCTTCGTGGCGGTGTTCGCGATGGGCGTGTCGTAGCTCGTGCTGGTGCGCGTACCCTTGACCGTGGACGTCGGCAACGTACCGGCGTCGGCTGCGGCAACGGTGTCGGCGGCAGTTGCCACCTGGGCAAACGGCAGCGTTCCAAGGACGGCCAGAGACAGGCACAAACGTTTCGGCGGCATTGCAGTTCCCGTAAAGTGAAAAGTAGGGCGCGACTCCCTCCCCCGAGGTTGGCGCCTTCAGAATATGAAGACGCAGATAATAATGAGAACAATTCCTATTTACAAGAGAGTTAAGGCGAGCTTTTGACGAGGGGCAACGTTTGCCGATCTTGTGCGCCGCAATTTTTCATGGCATACCGCGATGTTTCAGGCACCAAGTTGCGCCATAACCGTCTCATTTGCCGGATTTCTGCCATCTTTCTGATATGTCGCATTCATCACACCAGATGCCGTTGAGAGCCGCCTTGGTGGGCTACGGCTACGCCGGCAAGCTGTTTCACGCCGCGTTGATCGACGCCACGCCCGGGCTGCATTTGCAGGTCATCGGCTCCAACCGGCCAGACGCCGTGCAGGCGGATCGACCTAATGCTGTGGTCTGCACGCCCGAGGCGGCGGCAACGCATGCGGAAGCCGACCTCGTTGTCATTGCCGCGCCCAACGACCGTCACGCACTGCTGGCCGAAGCCGCGTTGCGCGCAGGCAAACATGTCGTGGTGGATAAGCCGTTTACCGTCACGCTGGCAGAGGCGCGGCATCTGGCTCGGGCGGCGCGTGAAACGGGGCGCGTGCTGTCGGTCTTTCAGAACCGCCGCTGGGACAGCGATTTCCTGGCCGTGCAAGCCGCGATTGCCGGTGGCGCCATCGGCAAAGCCATGCACGTCGAGGCGCATTTCGACCGCTATCGTCCGCAGGTACGTGCGCGCTGGCGCGAGCAGGCGGGGCATGGCACGGGCATCTGGTTCGATCTTGGCCCGCACCTGATCGACCAGGCGCTGCAACTGCTCGGCCTGCCGGATGCGGTGAGTGCCTCGTTTGCACGCCAGCGGCCGGGCGCCGAAACGCCGGACTGGGCGCACGTCGTGCTGGAAGTGGGCGAGCGCCGAGCAGTCCTTCACGCGAGCATGTTGGTGGCGGGCGGCTCGCCGCGCTGGGTCGTCCATGGCACGCGCGGTTCGTTCATCAAGCGCCGGATGGACCAGCAGGAAGCGCAACTGCTAGCCGGCATGCAGCCCGGCGCGCAAGGCTGGGGTGTGGACGATGACGCGGGCCTGCTGATTGACGGCGCAACCTCGACCGAAACCCGCATTGCAACGCCCGCAGGCGACCAGCGCGCCTACTATGCCGCTGTGCACGACGCCATCCTCGGCCTGCGCGCGAACCCTGTCCCGCCCGTGCAGGCTGTGGCTGTCATGGCCGTGCTCGAAGCCGCCGTGGCCGCTGCCGAAACCGGCACGGCTGTCGTGCCGGACCTGACCGATGCTGAACGTGCGGATTGGCTGGCCTCGCGGGAGACCGCCTCGTGAACGGCGTCGTCATCCTGTTGCTGGTGGCGGGCGGTTTGCTCGCTGTGGTGGCGCTGGTGCAGATGCTGGCCTCGCGGCTGACGTTGCCGGAATCGACATTGCTGGCGCTGGCAGGCATTGGCATCGGCGGCGCCTATGTGATCGTGCAGAACAGCGCGCCGGCCTCCGCGGCCACGTTCTTCGCGCCGCTCGTCGATCCGAGCTGGCCGGCAGAGGCGTATCTGTGGCTGTTCCTGCCGCCGCTGCTGTTTCAGGCAGCGCTGTCGGTTGATGTGCGGAGCATGGCGCCGGATGCCGCACCGATCCTGATGCTGGCCATCGTGGCCGTGGTGGTCGCCACGGGCGTGATCGGGCTCGCGGCGGCCGCTGTCACGCCGTTCGGCATCGTCACGTGCCTGCTGCTCGGCGCGATGATTGCCACGACCGATCCATCCGCTGTGATTGCGGTATTTCGCGACGTGGGTGCGCCGGCACGGTTGATCCGCCTGGTGGAGGGCGAGGCACTGCTCAACGACGCCGCGGCCATTGCCATCATGGGCGTGCTGCTTGCGATGCTGACGGGGCACGGCGGGGACGCCACCGTCGGCACCGGCCTGCGTGAACTGGCCAAGGCGTTCGGCGGCGGCGTGGTGTTCGGATTGATTGCCGGGCGCATCGCCGCATTCCTGCTGCCGGCGTTGCGTGGCATTGCTCAGGCCGAAGCCGCCTGGACGCTGGCGCTGCCGTACCCGCTGTATCTCGTGGCCGAAAACATGCTGGGCGCGTCGGGCGTGGTGTCGGTGGTGTGCGCGGGGCTGGTGATTGGCGCGCTGGGGCGCACGCGCTTGACGCCCCGCAACTGGTCGCACCTGCAACTCATTTGGGAGCAGATTGCTGCGCTGGCCGGGGCGGTGGTCTTCTTGCTGGCTGCGGTGCGGGTGCCGGAGTTGTTGCACGGCGTGGTGTGGAAAGACGCGCTGTGGCTGGCGGTGATCGTGCTGGCTGCACTTGCTGCGCGCCTTGCGGTGCTGTTTGGCCTGTTGCCCGCGCTCGCGTGGCTCAAGCTCTCCGCGCCGGTCAGTCATGCCTACAAGCTGGCGATTGCATGGGGCGGCCTGCGTGGTGCTGTCACGTTGGTGCTGGCGCTAGGTGTGGCGGAGAACCAGGCAGTGCGCGAGGCGGATCGCCATTTCGTCACCATCCTCGCCACCGGCTTTGTGCTGGTGAGCGTGCTCTTCAATGGCGCCACGCTGCGCTGGGTGATGCGCCAGTTGGGGCTGGATCAGTTGTCGCCGCAAGAGCAGGCCCTGCAAGGCCAGGCGCTGAACATGTCGACAGAGGAAGTGGAATCGACCATGCGCCGCATCGGCGGGCATTTCCATTTCACTTCGGGTGCGACGGATCAGGCAGCGGAGGTGTATCGGCGGGAGGTCGCGGCCGGCGCGGTCGAGCTGAACCTTGAGGAAGCGCTGTCCGAACGCGAGCGCCTGACCATCGGCCTTGTTTCGCTCGCCACGCGTGAGCGCGAGTTGATTCCCGAGTACGGCAACGGCCTCGTCTCCATCCGCAACCTTGACGCGATGATGCGCAACACCGCGGACATGATCGACGCGGCGCGCACGGAGGGGCGTCTTGGCTACAAGCGTGCATCGCGGCGCATCCTGGCCAAGCACGCCGGCTACCGGTTCGCGGTCTGGCTGCACCGCGTGGTGCATATCGACCGCCCGCTGGCCAACGCGCTGGCCGATCGCTTTGAATTGCTTATTTGCCGCCAGACGGTGTTGGAGCGCTTGCGCGCGTACAACCGTGCATCGCTGCAACCTGTGCTCGGCGAGCGCATGGCAGACCTGCTCGACGGTGTGTTGATTGCTCGGATCGAGGCGGCGGAAGAGGGCTTGGCCGAGCTGCGCGAGAAGTTTGGCGACTACAGCGCCGCTCTGGAAAAGCGTCTGCTCGTGCTGTTCGCGCTCTACATCGGCCAGAGCAAGATCGACACGATGCTGGCCGAAACGGTGATCTCGAAAGAGGTCTACAAGCAGATCAGCGCGGTGATCCGCCGTGCATGGACGGCCGCGCTGCCGCGGCCGCCGCTGTCGACTGCATTGCACATGCCGGCCGCACGGAAGTAGTGCGACTCGGAGAATTCAGCGGCGAACAGCTCAGAGCCGCTTGTCTTCCCGCTCCACGCCCGGATGGCGGTGGATGTCATGCGTGACGAAGCCCGTGTCGTTATCGGGCATCTCCAGCCACTCCGGGTGCGAGAGCGATTCGCGAATATCCGCCAGGCCCGAAGCCCAGTGGTCGCGCATGGTCGACGGCCCGAACTGGATGTCCTTGCCCGGCCCTTCGTGTTCCTTGGCAGCGTAGATGAGGTGGAAGACGTTGTAGCGCTTGGTACAGGCCATCTCCTGCGCGTGCTTGTACCACTGCGTGCGCTCGAACTCCTTGGGTGGCAGGTGATCAAGCAGCTTGCGCATGAGCCGGCGCGTGGATTGCGAACGCTCCATCCAGTCGGTAGTAAGCCGCGTGCGGCTGGAGTACTGCAAGTCCTTCTGTCGGCTGGCCACGCCGATCATCGTGTTGGGCACCGGCCCCAGCGCGCTCCAGAGGTCTACCTGAAACACCAGCGTGTCGCGGCGCGGCTTGGTGCCCAGCACATACGACAGCGGCGTGTTGGAGACCACACCGCCGTCCCAGTAATACTCGCCGTCGATCAGCACGGGCGGAAAGCCCGGCGGCAGCGCGCCCGATGCCATGAAGTGCTCTGCGCGCAGACGGCGCTCGGTGTTGTCGAAGGCTTCCAGGTTGCCCGTGCGGACGTTCACGGCGCCCACTGACACGCGGATGCCGCCATCGTTGATGCGGTCGAAATCGCACAGGCGTTCCAGCGTTGCCTTGAGCGGCGTGGTGTCGTAATAGCTGGCTTCGAGCGGGTCGACTTCGTTGGCTGGCAGTGGAGCGGGAAAGCGCGGTGTAAAAAAGCCGCGCTGGCCTTCGAGCAGCGTATCGGCGGCTTGCATGGCGGTCAGCCATTTCCGCAGATGCGCATTGCCGTCAAACCAGGCGTTTTCCAGGATGTCAGGCAGCGGCGGCGAGAACGTCGGCTGCGTGATGATCTGCCAGAACTCACGCAGCTTCGCTTGCCGATGCTCGGGCGCATTGCCGGCAATGATGGCCGTATTCAGCGCCCCGATGGAGATGCCCGCAATCCAGTTCGGCACGATGCCGGCTTCGTCCAGCCCTTCGAACACGCCGGCCTGGTACGAGCCAAGCGCGCCGCCGCCTTGCAGCACCAGCGCGATGTTCTCGTACGCCGGCAGCACGATGCGCTGTGCCGTGGTGAGCGGTGCATCTGCCGGGCGCGATGATTCTGCCGGTGTGGGCCGCTTGCTTGCGGCCACGCGTAGTTTGGGTGCGGGCATATCTCCTCCAACCTCCTTGCGTGTGCAGAGACTTATTGCATGAACCAGCCGTGGCTCACCACGAACGATTGGCCGGTCAGCGCAGCGCTCGGGAACGTGGCCAGGAAGCGCACCGTCTCGGCCACGTCTTCCACCGTGGTGAACACGCCGTCCACGGTATCACCCAGCATGACCTTTTTCACGACCTCGTCTTCGCTGATGCCGAGTTCCTTGGCCTGCTCGGGAATCTGCTTTTCGACCAGCGGCGTGCGCACAAAACCGGGGCACACCACATGCGAACGCACGTTATGCGCCGCGCCTTCCTTGGCCAGCACCTTGTTCAGGCCGAGCAGCGCGTGCTTGGCCGCCACGTAGGCTGATTTGAGCGGCGAGCCCTCGTGCGAGTGCACCGAGCCCATGTAGATCACCACGCCGCCACGGTTGTCCTTGTACATGTGGCGCAGCGCGGCACGCGTGGTCAGAAACGCGCCGTCGACGTGGATGGCCTGCATCTTCTTCCAGTCGGCAAACGAGTAGCTCACGAACGGGTTGACGATCTGGATGCCGGCGTTCGACACGAGGATGTCGACCGAGCCGAGCTCTTCAGCCACGCGGTCGATGCCGCTGTCCACGGCTTGTTCGTCGGTCACGTCCATGCGCAGGCCGATCGCCTTGCCGCCTGCATCGCTGATCTCTTTGGCGACGGCCTTGGCGCCGTCTTCGTTCAGGTCAACGATGGCGATGGCCGCACCCGAACCGGCGAGCGTGAGGGCGATCTGCTTGCCGATGCCGCTGGCGGCACCCGTGACGACGGCGACTTTGCCTTTCAAATCAGACATGTGTGTACTCCGAGGGTTGACGGAAAAAAAAAGAGGGCGTTCGGGCGGGCGTTACTGCGCGAGGTAATCGAACACGACCTCGCCCATGCCAAGGGTCAGGTCTGCAATGATGTGTCGGGCTTCGACAATCTCCAGCACGGGCAGTTCGGCCACGGGTGCCAGCGCGTGGTGGGCCAGCTCCAGCGACGCCGGACCCGTCCAGGCGCCTTTCATGTCGACGTCGATCAGGTAATTGCGTGATAGTTCGCAGATGCGCGCGGTCTTGCCGTCCACATGCGGAATGATCTTGAGCAGAAAGTTAGGGCGCTCCAGGCGACGTTTCTGCTCGGCCAGGTCCAGCTCGCGGTGTTTGTAACCCATGGTGCCGGTTGCCACGCGCACGGGGCCGTAGTCGAGCGTGCCGATCAGCGTGTCCTTGTCCGTCACGAGCCTGGGCGCGGCGAGCTTCTTGGGAAAGCCCCACATTTCACGTCCGCCGGCCAGGGGTGGATGGTCGTCCAGATACATCGCGAGCGTGTACGTGCCGGGCTTGCCTTCGTAGGTGACGGGAATCACCTGGCCGCTTTCGGTGTAATCGCCAAAGCCGGTGGAGTCGGCCATGCGGATGAACTCGTAGGCAACCAGCGGTTCGGGCACCTCCAGGGGTTCCGGCACCATGGCGCGCAGCTTGGCCGGGTCGGTGCGGTACGTGATGATGAAGAATTCTCGGTGGATGAAGCGGTACGGGCCGGGCGGGTAAGCGGGGCTCGTGAGCGGCATCGCGAAGGCGGCTTCGCGGACGGTCTTGATGTCCATGGCACTCCTTGTGCATGAGGGCGTTAGGGATCGGCTACGACGCAAGAGAACGGTAGGCGATGACGCATCCTGTCGGTCATTTGTGACGGTATGCACCTCGCTGCATATTGACTTGATTGCGTAGGCAATTATCGTAACGAGAGGCCGCTCACTATGGACAAATCCGCAATGCTAGTTGACGCCAACAATGCATTGTTGTGCCGCTCGGCAGGGTGGCCCGTTCAGGCGTGCGAGAGAAATTCCCAGAGCGCCGGTTCGGCGGAGTACGCCACGTTGAAACGCAACCACGCGCTGGGCTCGTCATGCGGCCTGAAATACTGCCCCGGCGCGAGCCAGATGTTGTGGTCGATGGCCCGATTGGCCAGCGCGGAGGCATCTGCGTGGCCCGGCAGCCGCGCCCACAGGAAGAGGCCGCGCCCCGGTGTATCGAACAGTTCGGCACCATGTTGGCGCATGAGGGCTTCGACGTGCGTGTGGGCCTCTCCAAGCCGCGCAATCAGCCGCGCCACGTGTTCGGCATAAACGGGGCGGGTGACGAACGCATGCACGATGCGCTCGGTGATCTCCGATGAGGTGAGCGCCACAGCCATCTTGGTACGTGCCAGCTCACGCGCGATAGCGGCATCGGCCACCACGTAGCCCGCGCGCAATGAGGGCGAGATCGTCTTGGAGAAGCCGCTCACGTACAGCGTGCGGCGCAGGCCGTCGAGCGCAGCCAGCATCGGCGCGGCAGGGTCGGCCAATTCGCGGTGCAGATCGTCTTCAACGATCCAGAGGCCGTGCTGTTCGGCCAGTTGCAGCGCGCGGTAGGCGTTCTGAGCGGTCATCGACGAGCCGGTGGGGTTCTGCAGCACGGAACTGGTGAAAAGGGCGCGCGGCCGGTCGGCATCGTCCGCGCGGAGGATGGTCTCCAGTGCCGTTGTGTCGAGCCCATCCGGTGTGCGCGGCACCCCGACCACGCGCAGGCCGGCCAGCTTGAGCACCTGGAGCACGTTGCAGTAGCCCGGATCATCCACGGCCACGACGTCGCCGGCTTTGAATAATGTGCGGACGATCAGATCGAGCGCCTGCGTGGCGCCGCTGGTCAGCAGCACTTGCGAGCGTTCCACCGGCAGCCCCCGCAGCGCAAGCGACTGCGCCACGTATTCGCCCAGCGGGGCGTAACCCCACGGGTGTCCGTAGCCCGCCACCCGCAGTGCGGAAACACGGCTCACCGCGCGCATGGCTTCCTGCACGCCGCGCTCGTCCAGCCAGTCGTTCGGCAGCCAGCCGCAGCCTGGTTTGATAGCGATGGAGCGATCGGCAAACACATCCGAGAGCAACCACGCCGCGTTGAGCGTGGGCGGCTCCCAGCGCGGGGCCACGGGCGCCGGTTGGGTGGGTGCGCGCGCCGCCACCAGATAGCCCGAGCGTGGCCGCGCCACGATGGCGCCCAGTGCCGCCAGCCGTGTATAGGCCTCCGCCACCGTAAAGGTGCTCACATCGTGGGCCTGGGCCAACTTGCGCACGGAGGGCAGCCGCGTGCCGGGCAGCAGGGTATGGTTGTCGACCGCCGCACGAATGCCTTGGACGATCTGGTCGACCAACGTACGCTGGGGATGAGAAGGATCGAGTTCGAGTTGCATGTTGCGATGCGGTATGGGAGCGGTGGTCGGCGCCTATACAGTTTCTTATAGAACCGCCATCTGTGCATGTCCGTGTCACGCCCGACTCTGTACAGTTTGCTCCAACGGCTGGCTCGCCAGTCCATTCCCTTTCCGCTGTTTTTTCGGAGTGACCGATGAAACCCGCACCGCACCCGCTGGAAACCACCGATCTGTCCTACTTCTGGATGCCGTTCACGGCCAACCGCCAGTACAAGGCCGCACCGCGCTTGCTGACGTCGGCCCAGGGCATGTACTACCGAGACGGCGACGGCCGCGAAGTGCTGGACGGCACGGCGGGCCTCTGGTGCGTCAACGCCGGTCACTGCCGCAAGGAAATCGTCGACGCCATCGCCATGCAGGCGGCCACGCTGGATTTCGCACCCACCTTCCAGATGGGCCACCCGCTGGCGTTCCGTGCGGCAGAAAAAGTCGCCGAGATCATGCCGGAAGGTCTGAACCGCATCTTCTTCGTCAACTCGGGTTCGGAAGCGGTGGATACGGCGCTCAAGATTGCGCTGGCGTACCACCGAGCACGGGGCGAAGGGCAGCGCACACGCCTGATCGGCCGCGAGCGCGGCTATCACGGGGTGGGTTTTGGCGGCATCTCGGTGGGCGGTATCTCGCCGAACCGCAAGGCGTTCTCGGCAAACCTGCTACCCAGCGTCGACCACCTGCCGCACACGCATGCGCCTGAGCACAATGCGTTTTCCAAAGGCCAGCCGGCCTGGGGCGAACACCTTGCCGACGAGCTCGAGCGCCTTGTGACGCTGCATGACGCGTCGACCATCGCCGCCGTCATCGTCGAGCCGCTGGCAGGTTCCACGGGCGTGCTGGTGCCGCCCAAGGGCTATCTGCAGCGTCTGCGCGCGCTGTGCGACAAGCACGGCATCCTGCTGATCTTCGATGAGGTCATTACCGGTTTTGGCCGCCTGGGCGCGGCAACGGCGGCCGAGTTCTTTGGCGTGACGCCCGATCTGCTGACGATGGCCAAGGGCATCAACAACGCTGCCGTGCCGATGGGCGCTGTGGCCGTGCGTCAGTTGGTGCACGACACCGTGGTCGACGCCGGCGCGCCAGGCGCGATCGAGCTGTTCCACGGCTACACGTATTCGGCGCACCCGCTGGCTGCGGCCGCGGCGGTGGCCGCACTGGATCTGTATCGCAGCGAAGGATTGTTCGAGCGCGCTCGTGCGATGTCGCCGGTGTTCGAAGCAGCAGCGCATTCGGTCAAGGGTGCGCCGCATGTGAAGGACATCCGCAACCTGGGCCTCGTGGCCGGCATCGAGCTGGAATCGCGGCCGGGTGCGGTGGGTGCGCGCGCTTACGAAGTCTTCCTGAAGTGCCTGGAGCGTGGCGTGCTGGTGCGCTACACCGGCGACATCCTGGCGTTCTCCCCGCCGCTGATCATCGAAGAGGCGCAAATCGCGCGCATCTTCGACACCGTTCGTACCGTTCTGCAAGAGGTAGCCTGAAATGAACCGACCGATTGATCCCGCCGTGACGGAATCCGTTATCAGCCATTACATCGGCGGGCAACGCCATGCCGGTAGCGGCACGCGTAGCGCCGATGTGTTCAACCCCGCCACGGGCGCTGTGAGCGCGCAGGTGCTGCTGGGCGGTAAGTCCGAAGTGGACGCCGCCGTGGCCGCGGCGCACGCGGCCGCAGCCGACTGGGCCGAGACCTCGCCGCTCAAGCGCTCGCGCGTTCTGTTCAAGTTTAAGGAGCTGCTCGACCAGAACCAGGATGCCCTGGCCGCAGCCATCACGCGGGAGCACGGCAAGGTGTTCTCCGATGCCAAGGGCGAAGTCACGCGCGGCATTGAAGTGGTCGAGTTCGCGTGCGGCATTCCGAATCTGCTCAAGACCGATTTCACCGACAACATTGGCGGCGGCATCGACAACTGGAACCTGCGCCAACCGCTGGGCGTGGTGGCCGGCATCACGCCGTTCAACTTCCCGTTCATGGTGCCGATGTGGATGGCGCCGGTGGCACTGGCGTGCGGCAACACGTTCATCCTCAAGCCGAGCGAGCGCGATCCGACCCCCAGTCTGATGATTGCCGACCTGCTCAAGCGGGCTGGCCTGCCCGATGGCGTGTTCAACGTCGTGCAGGGTGGCAAGGATGCCGTCGATGCGCTGCTCGAGCATCCGGATGTGCAGGCCGTCTCGTTCGTCGGCAGCACGCCCATCGCCGAATACATCTACGCCGAGGGCACCAAGCGCGGCAAGCGCGTGCAAGCCCTGGGCGGCGCAAAGAACCATCTCGTGGTCATGCCCGATGCCGACCTCGACCAGGCGGTGGATGCCCTGATCGGTGCCGGCTACGGTTCTGCCGGCGAGCGTTGCATGGCGATCTCCGTGGCCGTGGCAGTGGGTGACGTGGCTGACAAGCTCGTCCCGCGCCTTGCCGAGCGCGCCAAGGCACTCAAGATCGGCAACGGTATGCAAGCCGACAGCGAAATGGGTCCGCTGGTGACGGCCGCGCACAAGGCCAAGGTTGAAGGCTATATCGCCAAGGGCGTGGAAGAGGGTGCCAAGCTGGTGGTGGACGGCCGCGGCCACACGGTCGAGGGCCATGCCGAAGGCTTCTTCACGGGCGGCACGCTGTTCGACCACGTCAAGCCTGGCATGACGATCTACAAGGAAGAGATCTTCGGTCCGGTGCTTTCGGTGGTGCGCGTGCATGATCTTGCCGAGGCGGTGAACCTGATCAACGCGCACGAGTTTGGCAACGGCGTGTCGTGCTACACGAGCGATGGCGGCGTGGCGCGCGCATTTGCGCGGCAGATCCAGGTGGGCATGGTCGGGATCAACGTGCCGATTCCGGTGCCGATGGCGTGGCACAGCTTTGGGGGCTGGAAGCGCTCGCTGTTCGGGGACCACCACGCCTATGGCGAAGAAGGTGTGCGTTTTTACACGCGTTACAAGAGCGTGATGCAACGCTGGCCGGATTCGATTGCCAAGGGCGCCGAGTTCGTGATGCCGACAGCCAAGTAAGCCGGTGCATCACCCATGAGAAAGGGAGGCAATGCCTCCCTTTTCTTTTGACCATGCCGAGTTGAAACCGGCGTTTCATATTGGTTTGATGTTGACGGCGATCAGTTCGCCATCGGGCCCGATCTCCACATCAAAGCTGACGCGCTGGCCTTCATGGAATGTCTGCGAGCGCGAAAACTGGATTTCCGAATCCCGAATGAAACTCGGGGCAGCATGCATTTCTGCAGCTGCCCCGGCGGGCGGATCATATTGAACGGCGTTCTCTTCAATTCGGCTGGCCATTGCATGCTCCCAATAGGGGGTTCGTCAAACCAGGCCACCGCTTCCGGCGGCCATCCGACTGCTTGATGGCAAACACGTACTGAACAACCTGCCTGGCGGAATATCCCGGCCAATACACGCGCGAGGAAACCCCGCGCGGCAAGCCAAAACCGGGCTACCGCGCCCGCGTGCCCCTAGTTACTGGGGCACGATGTTCGAAGCTTGCTTGCCCTTGGGGCCTTGCGTGACTTCGAACGACACCTTCTGACCTTCCTTCAGGCTTTTGAAGCCTGCGGAGTTGATAGCAGAGAAATGTGCGAAAAGGTCTTCGCCGCCATCATCCGGGGTAATGAAGCCGAAACCCTTTGCGTCGTTAAACCACTTGACGGTACCAGTAGCCATGATTTTGAGTCGTGAAGTTGAGAAATCGATCGGCCGCCGGCCAAATACAAAACGCAGCAGGCAGACCCGGCCTAACCGGCCAAACGATCGTTTGGTGAATATATGCTTGGCGCGTCTCCCCGTCAAAGTCTGTTTTTTTAAGCTTTCTTTTCGAACCGGGCGGGCCCGTCGTTTTCTGGCGCTCAGCAGGGTTGGCGCAGGCTTGCCATCGGTGCAAACACCGGCGCAAAACCTGGCGTTTTCACCTAAGCTTTAGTGGCTTCTGCCGCACTCGGCTCGCCCCGTAGAATCGGTGCCGCAGACGGCGCACGAAAATTGCGTGCGCCCCCGTCGTTCCAGTCGCAGCCTACCCATGACGACCGCCGCAGCCAGTAAAACCAAGAAAAATCCCGCGTTGATGGCCACCATGGTGGGCGCAATCGGCGTGGTCTTCGGGGACATCGGTACCAGCCCCCTGTATGCACTGAAGGAATGCTTCAACCCCGAGCATGGGGTCCCGTTTTCCGATCAGACCGTCTTCGGCATCCTATCGATGCTGTTCTGGGCGATGACGCTGGTGGTGTCCGTCAAATACGTGTTGTTCGTCATGCGCGCCGACAACAACGGCGAAGGCGGCATCCTCGCCCTGACGGCGCTGGCCATGCGCGCAAGCAGGGGAGGCGCCCGGTTCACACGCACATTGATGCTGCTCGGCCTGCTCGGCGCCGCCATGTTCTATGGCGATGCCGTCATCACACCTGCCATTTCAGTGCTCTCCGCCATTGAAGGCATGGAGATCATGGCCCCCGCGCTACAGAAGTGGGTGTTGCCCCTGGCGCTGATCGTGCTGATTGCCCTGTTCTTGATTCAAAAGCAGGGCACGCACGTGGTCGGGCGCCTGTTCGGGCCAATCATGGTGATCTGGTTCGTGCTGCTGGGGCTGATGGGGTTGGCTTCGGTGGTGAAGTCGCCGCAGATATTGGTGGCGTTGAGCCCTGTGTACGCCATCGAGTTCGGATTCCGGCATACGGTGCTGGCGTTCATCGTGTTCGGCTCGGTGTTTCTGGCGCTGACCGGCGCTGAGGCGCTGTATGCCGACATGGGCCACTTTGGCGCGCGCCCGATCCGCTACGCGTGGTTCTACATTGCCATGCCGTGCCTGCTGCTGAACTACTTTGGCCAGGGCGCTTTGCTGCTGCGCGAGCCGAGCGCGGTGCAGAACCCGTTCTTTCTGCTGATGCCGAACTGGGCCGTGGGCCCGATGGTGGTACTGGCCACGGCGGCCACCGTCATTGCGTCGCAGGCTGTCATCTCCGGAGCGTTTTCGATGACGGCGCAGGCCGTGCATCTGGGCTATGCGCCGCGCATGAAGATTCTTTACACGTCGGATGTGGAGATCGGCCAGATCTACGTGCCGATGGTCAACTACATGCTTTTGGTGCTGGTGGTGGCGGTGGTGCTGGCTTTCGGCAAGTCCGACAACCTGGCCGCGGCCTACGGTATTGCGGTAACGACCACCATGGTGCTGACGACGGGTCTGGTTACGGTGGTCATGCGCAACGCCTGGAAGTGGCGCCTGTCGCTGGTGGCCCCCCTCGGCGCGGTTTTCCTGGCGGTGGATCTATCGTTCTTCTCAGCCAACCTGCTCAAGATTGCCGCGGGTGGCTGGTTCCCGTTGCTGCTGGGTGGCTTGATCTTCTTCCTGATGGTGACGTGGCACTCGGGCACGCAGCTGTTGAAGGCGCGCAATGTGGAAGGTGGCATCCCGCTCGAGCCGTTCATGGAGGGGCTGCTGCGCCATCCGCCGTATCGTGTGGACGGCACGGCCGTGTATCTCACCCCGAGCATGGATTTCGTGCCCTTGGCGTTGCTGCACAACCTCAAGCACAACCACGTGCTGCACAAGCGCGTGCTGTTCATCCACTTCCGCACGCTGGCCGTGCCGTATGTGGACCCCGCCAAGCGCCTGGTTATCAAAACCATTGGCGACGACATCCACACGGCCGTGGTCGATTTCGGCTTCAAGGAAACACCGGCCGTGGACGAGATCGTCCGCAACGTGGGTGAGCGGCTTGGCATCGTTTTTGAAGATATGGAAACCTCGTTCTTCATTACGCGTGCCACGGTGGTGCCGTCGCCGCTGCCTGGCATGGCGATGTGGCGCGAATCGCTGTTTGCCTGGATGCAGCACAACAGCGCCAAGCCGTCGGACTTTTTCCGGATACCCGCCAACCGACTGGTTGAGCTGGGGAGCAAGGTGGAGATTTAGCCCTGCGCGTGCTGTGCGCTACGCAAACCGCGTCACGCTATCGCCCCGGCAGAACGCCAGCAGCGTCAGCTGTCCGGCCTTGGCGTGGCGGATCGCCAGCGAGGACGGCGCGGAGATTGTTGCCAGTAGCGGCACCTGCACTTGTACGCACTTGCGCGCCAGTTCGAAGCTTGCGCGGCTTGTCATGACGATGAACCCGTCTGCGGGGCGGATGCCGAGCCGGGCGAGCCGGCCGATCAGCTTGTCCAGCGCGTTGTGACGGCCCACGTCTTCCAGCACATGCAGCGGCGCGTTGCCGTCCGCAGGTACCCAGCCCGCGGCATGCAAACCGCCGGTGAGCGCGTTGGCCGGCTGATGCGCCGTCATCGCGTGCATGGCGTCCAGCACTTGTGCGTCGGTCAATGACGCCATCCATGCAGCCGGCACAAGCGGTGTCGGTGCGTCTTCAAAGGTCTGCAGGCTTTCAATGCCACACAGGCCGCAGCCGGTCGGGCCGGCCAGCGCGCGGCGGCGTTCCTTCAGCCGCACGAAGCAATGCGAAGCGATTTCCGCATGCACCTCAAGCCCATGCGGATGCGTTTGAACATCTGCGCCACGCCAATCGGCGCGACTGTCGATGATGCCTTCGGACAGCGCGAAGCCCAGTGCAAAGTCTTCCAGGTCGGCTGGCGAGGCCATCATCACCGCATGCGTGATGCCGTTGAAGACAAGCGCGACCGGTGCTTCATCTGCGACGGCGGTGGACGCGTCTTCTTGCGTGCCAGAGCGCGTGCGTTTCGTCGCGGTTGTGGAAACGACGGGCATTCCGGCGGGGTGGCGGGGCAGAAAAGTCATGCAGTGAAATGGGGCAAAGCGCGGCCGGCATCGAGCAGCACGATGAGCCAGCGTGTGTCGTCCATGGCGACGCGCAGCAGGCCGGCGTCAGCCAACGGATGCAGCGCGCGCAGCACTGTGCTGGCGCGCTCGCCCACGCGCTTGGTCAGCCAGGGTAGCGAGACCGGCTTGGCGGCGTCGGTCTCGCGCAATGCGGCCAGCAGCGCCAGTTGCAGCGCAGACCACGCCGGCTCGGTTGGCATCAGGCTTCTGCCGTGTTGGCCGCTTGGGACTCAGCGGTGCGCTCGACCTGGCTCGGCACGAGCATCACCGGAATCGACTTTGATGTCGGCGTGCGGGCCTGGTCAGCCACGGAAGACAGCGGCACCAGCGGATTCGTCTCGGGGTAATACGCCGCCAGACACCCGCGCGGAATGTCGTACGCCACCAGTCGGAAGCCATCGGCGCGGCGCGTGGTGCCGTCTTCGGAGAGCGTCACCATGTCGACCCACTCGCCGTCCTTCATGCGGATCGTGTGCAGGTCTTCCTTGTTGATGAAGACCACGCGGCGCTGGCCGAACACGCCGCGGTAGCGGTCGTCCATGCCATAGATGGTGGTGTTGTACTGATCGTGCGAACGCACCGTGGCCAGCGTAAAGACCGTCGTATCTGCATGGCGCTCGCGGGCGCGGTGGACCGGCGTGTCGGTCGGCACGGCGTGCGTGTGGAATTCCGCCTTGCCCGACGGCGTGCTCCACACACGTTCGGATGCAGTGTTGCGCAGACGGAAGCCGCCCGGCACGCGAATCTTCTCGTTGAAGCCGGCAAAGTCGTCGAACACGGCCTCGATGCGCTCGCGGATGCGGTCGTAGTCTTCCACCAGCCAGCGCCACGGGATGGTGCTCTCGGGCAGCGCCGCTTCCGCCAGCCGCGCCACGATGGCCGGTTCCGACAGCAGATGCGGCGAGGCCGGCGGATTGATGCCCGCCGACATGTGCACCATGCTCATCGAGTCTTCCACGGTCACGCCTTGCGTGCCGCCGGCCTGTTGGTCGACTTCGGTGCGGCCCAGGCACGGCAGGATCAGCGCTGCCTTGCCATGCACGATGTGGCTGCGGTTGAGCTTGGTGGTCACGTGCACGGTCAGGTCGCACTGGCGCAGGCCAGCCCACGTGGCAGCGGTGTCCGGCGTGGCCGCCGCAAAGTTGCCGCCCATGGCGAAGAACACGCGCGCGGCGCCTTGCTGCATCGCTTCGATGGCGCCGACGGTGTCGTAGCCATGTTCGCGCGGCACCTGGATGCCGAAGACCTTTTCCAGCCGATCCAGGAACGCAGGGGCGGGCTTCTCGTAAATGCCCATCGTCCGGTCGCCCTGCACGTTGCTGTGGCCGCGCACCGGGCACGCGCCGGCGCCCGGGCGGCCGATGTTGCCCCGCAGGAGCAACAGGTTGACGATCATCTGGATCGTCGCGACCGAATGCTTGTGTTGCGTGATGCCCATGCCCCAGCAGGCGATGACGCTGCCGGCCTTGATGTAGGTATCGCCGGCCTGGCGGATTTCGTTTTCCGGCAGGCCCGATTCGGCTTCGATGGTCGCCCACGATTCTGCGCGCACGTCGGCGGCAAAGGCGTCGTAGCCGCCGGTGTGTTGCGCGATGAAGGCGTGGTCGATGATGGCGGGCTCTCCGCGGCTGCGTGCCACGTCGTCACGCTCGATCACGTGTTTGATGATGCCTTTGACGGTGGCCAGGTCGCCGCCGATGCGCACTTGGTGGTACTCCGTGCTGATGCGCGTGGAGCCCAGCGTCAGCATCTCGATCTTGCTTTGCGGATCGGCAAAGCGCTCCAGCCCGCGCTCGCGAAGCGGGTTGAACGAAACAATCTTGGCACCGCGCTTGGACGCTTCGCGCAGCTCACCGAGCATGCGCGGGTGGTTCGTCCCCGGGTTCTGGCCGAAGATGAAGATGGCGTCAGCCTTGGTGAAATCGTCGAGCGTGACGGTGCCCTTGCCAACGCCGATGCTGCCCCGCATGCCCGTGCCGGAGGGCTCGTGGCACATGTTGGAGCAGTCGGGGAAATTGTTCGTGCCGTAGGCGCGCACGAACAACTGGTAGAGGAAGGCCGCCTCATTGCTGGTGCGGCCCGAGGTGTAGAAGATCGCCTGGTTCGGATCAGGCAGCGCGCGCAGGTGCTGCGCGATCAGCGCGAAGGCGGCGTCCCATTCGATCGGGAAGTACTTGTCGCTGGCCGCGTCGTAGACCATCGGGTGCGTCAGACGCCCTTGGTCTTCGAGTGCGTAGTCGGACCAGTCGGCCAACTCCCGCACGGTGTGCTGTGCGAAGAACTCCGGCGTGGTGCGGCGGGAGGTGGCTTCGGCCGCCACGGCTTTGACGCCGTTCTCGCAAAATTCAAACGTGGAGGCATGGTCGCGGTCGGGCCAGGCGCAGCCGGGGCAGTCGAAGCCGTCGGGCTGGTTGGCCGACAGCATCGTCTTGGCACCCTTGGCCGCGATGCCCTGCGAGAGCAATTGATGCGCAACGCTTTTGAGCGCGCCCCAGCCACCGGCCGGATGACGGTAGAACTCGATCTTCTGGTGCTTCATGGGTGGCGGGGCGGCTTTAAATCACGTGTCAGGAGAACAGAACGGCAGCTTTTTGGAGTGTAATCCAAACCCCCCAGCCCAACGGCAGGCCCACGGCGGCCCAAGCCAGCACCACGGCCACGGCCGAGCCAGGATGCGCCTTCCATTCCAGCGACGTTTCCGGTGCGATCACCGACGGCGTCGGGCTCTTGGTTGCCGCAGCGTGACGTTGCTCGTCGAGTTGCGCTTCGGTCATGAAGTGCTTCGCGTTGACCGGGCGCACCAGCAGGTTGCAGATGAAGCCGAGAATCAGCAGGCCGGCCAGGATCATCATCGTGATGTCGTACACGGCTGCGCGTTCCACGCCATGGGCGATCTGGTATTCGCGCAGGTAGTTCACCAGCACCGGGCCCAGAATGCCGGCCGTCGACCACGCCGTCAGCAGGCGGCCGTGGATGGCGCCCACCATTTGCGTGCCGAACATGTCAGCCAGGTACGCCGGCACGGTAGCAAAACCGCCGCCGTACATCGACAGGATCACGCAGAAGGCCAGTGCAAACAGCGCGATATTGCCTGTGTGCGAAGTCCACGGAATCGATGCGTACAGCACGAAGCCGAGCACGAAGAAGACCGCGTACGTCATCTTGCGGCCCAGGCGGTCCGACAGCGATGCCCAGAAGAAACGGCCGCCGATGTTGAACAGGCTCAGCAGACCCGTGAAGCCCGCAGCGATGGCCGCGATCTGGCCCTTCTGAGCGGCGGTCAGGTCCATGAACGAAGTCGTCACGCCAAGCAGCTTGCCGCCAAACACTTCCTGCAGCAGCGGCGAGGCCATGCCGAGCACGCCAATACCGGCCGAGACGTTCAGGCACAGCACCGCCCAGATCAGCCAGAACTGCGGCGTCTTCAGCGCTTCGTTTGCGTGCACGTGGCGTTGCGTGACCATCGTGTCCTTCGCCTTGGTGGGCGAGGGTGTCCAGCCGGCCGGTTTCCAGCCCGTGGGCGGCACGCGGTAACCCAGCGCCCCCGCCATCATGAACACGAAGTAGATGCCAGCCAGCACAATAAACGTTTGCGACACGCCGACCGATTCGGGCGTGGCAAACACCTTCATCAGGCGGTCAGCCAGCGGGGCGCCGATCATCGCGCCGCCGCCAAAGCCCATAATGGCCATGCCGGTGGCCATGCCGCGCTTGTCCGGAAACCACTTGATCAGCGTCGACACGGGGGAGATGTAGCCCAACCCCAGGCCGATGCCGCCGATCACGCCCGAGCCCACCCACAGCAGCCACAGTTGGTGCATCTGGATGCCGAGCGCGGAAATCAGCAAGCCGCCGCACCAGCACACGGCTGACACGACGCCAGCCTTGCGCGGGCCGACGCGCTCGAGCCAGCCGCCCCACATGGCTGCGGATGCGCCCAGGAAAACGAAGAACAGCGTGAACATCCAGCCCAGGCTGGACACGCGCCAGTCACAGGTGGTGGTGAACAGCTCGGCGATCAGCGAGACATCGGCGCCGCAGGTGAGCGGCTTGGTGATGCCAAGCGCGCGGCCAAGCGGCAGCCAGAAGACTGAGAAACCGTAGGCCATGCCAATGCACAGATGGATGGCCAGTGCGGCAGGCGGAACCAGCCAGCGGTTGAAACCAACCGCGGCGACGGTGCGCTCGCGCGAAAAAAATGGATGCAGGACTGCTTCGGACATCGAATCCCCCCGGATAAGTTGAGCCCGTGTTGTGACGTACGTAGTGAAACGGTGCGGCCGCGCCGGTCATGGCCGGTGCGTGTCAGGCGGCGGCAGTTGGAGTGCGCCGACGTTGCCCGCGAAAGATAGTGGGGCAGCGTGTCCTAGATCAATAGTTGTAATCACCCGTTGTATTACGAATCACGCAATTTACAGCCTAATCAATTAAGTTATGTTTAATAAAACATAACTTAACTAGACCAAGGGTGACGCTGCTCCGCAACCGATGGCTTGCGGAGCGTGGCGCGCCGTTAGCCCACCACCGGCGCGTCTGGCCAGGGGCAGGCGTTGGCCTGCTGGCGGAATTCATCGGCCAAGGCGCGCAGGCAGGCGAGGGCAGATTCCATTTCTTGCGCACGCTGCTGATAGGGCCCGATGCTTTGCGCAGCGCGCTCGATGCGGCGGGCAGCATCGCCAATCGGTTGATGCCCCAGCATGCGTGCGGAACCGACGATGCGGTGCGCCGCTTCAACGATCTGTGCGTCCTCGCCGCCGCGGATGGCGTTCTCCAGGTTGGCGAGATCCTGTTCTGCCGTCTCGCAAAATAGATCGACGATAAAACGCCATTGGTGCAGATCATTGCCAAACAGCTCGATGAGCGTGTCGACGACCTGCGGAGGGAACTTGGCGGCGACGCTGGGGGATACGTTGGGCGTGGGGAGCATGGTGGCGATGCGTGCGATAGAACCAGAGGCGCACTCTGCTCGCCTCGGCTACGCGTCACCATGAGATTGGTCCGATTCTGGTGTGAGCCCAAATGAAAACGGGCGCATCGCTGGCAAAGCGATGCGCCCGTTGCGCTTTCAGCACATGCGGCTTAAGGCAGCATGGCCGCTGTGGGATTGACGTCCGCATCGCGCGAGGGCGGCCGGCGATGACGGTGCGCCCACGTGAAGACCACCGGCAGCACCAGCAGCGTGAGAATCGTCGTGGTGACCATGCCGCCGACGATCACCAGCGCCAGCGGTCGCTGTGCCTCCGAGCCGATGCTGTGCGACAGCGCCGCCGGCAACAGGCCCAGGCCCGCCAGCATGGCTGTCATGATCACCGGGCGCAAGCGCAGTGCGGCCCCGTCGACGGTGGCTTCACGCACGTTTTCGGATTGCGCCAGCCGATTGACGTACGAGATCAGGATCACCCCGTCCTGGATGGCGATGCCGAACAACGACAGAAAGCCAATCCCCGCCGAAATCGACAGCGTCTCATGCGCGATATGCAGCGCCAGCAGCCCGCCGATGGCGGCAAACGGCACATTCAGCACCACCATCAGCGCATCCTTGAAGTTGCCGAACGTGCTGTACAGCAGCAGGAAGATCACGAGAATCGTCAACGGCACGATCACCATCAGCTTGCTCTGGGCGACCTTCATCTCGTTGAACTGGCCGTCCCACTTGACGGTGTAGCCCTCGGGTAACTGCACGCCGTTGCCCACCACGTGCTGCGCCTCGTCCACCGCGCTGCCCAAATCGCGCCCGCGCACGCCGAACTTGATGGCGATGTAGCGCTTGCCGAGTTCGCGGTAGATGAAGAACGGGCCGTCGGTCATTTCCACCTTGGCGATCATCGACAGCGGGATGTGCTGGCCGTCGGGCGTATCGATCAGCAGTTCGCGGATGGCGTCGTACGACGCGCGTGCCTGCTGGTTCAGCCGCACCGCCAGGCCGAACGATTTCTCGCCCTCCAGGATTTGCGTGACCGGCGCTCCGCCAATGGCGTATTGCACGAGGTTCTGCACATCGCTCACGTTGATGTTGAAGCGCGCAGCGGCCTGGCGGTCGATGGAAACGTTCAGCGTCGGCTGGCCCAACTCGCGGAAGATGCCCACGTCCACCAGTCCGTGCACCTTCTTGAGCTGCGCCTGGATTTCGTTGGCTTTGGCTTCGAGCACATTCAGGTCATTGCCGAACAGTTTGACCGAGTTCTCGCCCTTCACGCCCGAGAGCGCTTCATCCACGTTGTCCTGGATGTACTGCGAGAAGTTGTATTCGATGCCCGGAATCTTCTCCAGACGCTTGGACAGGCGCTCGACCAGCTTCCCCTTCGTCATGCCGGCGGGCCATTGGTCAGGCGGCGCGAAGTACAGGCCGTATTCCTGGTTGAACACGCCGGTGGAATCGGTGCCGTCATCGGGGCGGCCGATCTGCACCGAAACCTGATTGATTTCCGGCTGCTTGACGAAGTACGCGCGCAGGTCGTTGGCCACTGACGACGAGTAGTCCAGGTCGACCGTGTTGGGCAACGTAATGCGTAGCCACAGGTTGTTTTCTTCCAGCGTCGGGAGGAACTCGGTACCGAGGAACGTGGCGCTATACAGCGTCAGAACGAGCGCCGTGATGGCCGTGGCAAAGACGGCCATCGGGCGTGCAATGAGCTTGCGCAGCAACGGCTTGTACCAGCGCAGAATCGCCGTAATAAACGCCGGCGAATGCGGATGCAGCGTCTTGCCGAAGACGAACGACGTGGTGGCCGGCACGAAGGTCAGGCTCAGCACGATCGACGCCATCAAGGCAAAGCCCATCGTGAACGCCATCGGCTTGAAGATGATGCCTTCCACGCCGCCGATGAAGAACAGCGGCGAATACGCCACGATGATGATGCCCGTAGAGAAGATCATCGCGCGCTGCACTTCGCTGGTGGCCTTGATGATGGCATCGTCGAGTTTCTCGGCGCCTTCTTCCAGATGCCGCATGATGTTTTCCATCACGATCACGGCTGCGTCGACAATCACCCCAAAGTCGATCGCCCCGAGCGAGATCAAATTGGCCGGCACATGGAAGTGTTCCATGCTGATGAACGACACGCACAGCGCCAGCGGAATCACCGCCGCCACCACAGCCGCCGCACGGAAATTGCCCAGGAAGACGAACAACACCGCCAGCACCAGCGAGATGCCCACCACCAGCGTGTGTTCAACTGTGCCCATGGTGATGTCGAGCAGCACCTGGCGGTCGTAGAACGGCTTGATCTGAACGCTCTTGGGCAGGATGCCGTTGTTCAGTTCCGTTACCTTTTCGCGCACCTTGGCCAGCACCTCGCTGGCGTTGGCGTCGCGCTTGAGCAGCACGATGCCTTCCACCACGTCGGGCTGGTCGTTGTATTGCACCTGGCCCAGACGCTGCACGTTGCCGACTTCAACCTCGGCAATATCGCGCACGCGCACCGGCACGCCGTTGTTGGCGGCCACCACCACGTTGCGGATATCGTCAACCGTCTGCAGCAGGCCCACGCCGCGCACGACGAACTGCTGCTCGCCGTCTCGCAGCAGGTTGCCGCCAGTGTTGTTGTTGGCGTTGCCGATGGCCGTGATGAGCTGCGACAGCGTGATGCCGTACGACTGCAGCTTCGCCGGCGACGGCACGATGTGATACTCCTTCACCTTGCCGCCGAAGGAGCTGACATCCGCCACCCCCTGCACATGCTTCAGCTCTTTGGTGATGTCGTAGTCCTGATAGCTCTTGAGCGTGGTCAGGTCTACGCCGTTGCCCACGAGGCGAAAGCGCATGATCTCGCCCGTGGCGTCGGAGTCGGGGCTCAGCGACGGCTGCACACCGGTCGGCAGATTGGCTGCCGCCACGTATTGCGAGAAGTTCTGCCGCGCCTTGAAGCTGTCGGTGCCTTCCTTGAACTTGAGCGTCACCACCGACAGCCCGAACAGCGATACCGAGCGGAACGACTGCACATCCGGCACGCCAGCCAACGCATTCTCGATCGGGATGGTGATCTGCTGTTCGACTTCGGTCGTGCTGCGGCCCGGCCATTGCGTGATGGCCTGCACCGACAACGGCGCCACGCCCGGATACGCCTGCAGCGGCAGCTCGCGGAACGCCAGCACGCCCGCCACCAGCAGCGCGATCGCCAGGAAGACAATCAGCAGCCGCCGCTTGAGAATGCCCGCGATGGGGTTGAAGCCCATGCCTACGCCCCCGCCTTGACGATCATCTCGTTGAGCAGCGCGGCGCCGCGCACCACTACCTGCGACGAAGCCTCAAGTCCGGCCGTCACGGCAAAGTTGCCGTCGGTGCCGGTGTCCTTGCCGTGCACTTCCACGCGCTTGAAATGCGTGGCATCGCTCTGCACGATCACGTAGTAGCTGCCGTGGTCTTTCACCAAGGCGGCCTTCGGCACCACCGTGGCCTGGCCGCTGCCGGTCTGGATGCGCGCCGTGGCGTACATCTCGGGGCGCAGCAGGCCGTCGGTGTTGGGCACGTCGCAGCGTACCGTCAGGGTGTGCGTTGCCGGGTCGATGTTCGGGGCGATAAAGCTCACGCGGCCGGTGAACTCGCGGTCCGGATACGCCGACGTATGCAGCGAGATCGGCTGACCGATACGCACGCTGGCAATGTCGTTCTCATAGACATTGCCCGTGAACCACAGCACACGCGTATCGACGATGCTCATGAACGAGTCACCCACGTTCAGGAAGGCGCCCGGGTCCATGTTGCGCTTGACGATCGTGCCCGAGATGGGCGCGCGCAGCGTCAGGTGTTCAGCCGGCGTGCCGCGCTTGGCGATCTGCGCGACATCGGCATCGGACATGCCCAGCACATGCAGGCGGCCAGCCGCGGACTGTACGGTGGCGTCTGCATCGTCCTGCAGATCCTTCATGTTGGAACCCTTGAGCTGGCGGGCGGTATTCAGCGCCAGCAGATATTCCTTCTGCGCGGAGATGAAGTCTGGCGAGTAGAGCTGCGCAATCGGCTGCCCCTCGCGCACCAGCGCACCTTCGAACAGGAGAATCTGGTCCAGCCGCCCAGCCACGCGCGCCGATGCCAACTTGGTGCGCTCGGCGTTGTAGGCGAGCTTGCCGGGCGTGGACAGCTCCACTGGCACCGAAAGCTGACTGACCTGTGCAACCTTCACCTGCTGCGGGTCGAAGCCGCCGGCCGGAATTTCAACCGAATCCGGTTTCGCGCGCGCCGTGGCTGCCGGAGTGGATGCCGCGGTGGTAACGGGTTTAGCGGTCTCGGCGGGCGCAGCGGCGGGCCATTTGCGTCCGACCACCACACCAACAGCAAGGGCTGCGGCCAAGGCGATGACTGCAACAACGGGAGAGAACTTCTTCATGATGTTATTGAGCTTGAACCGGCGAGCGACCGGTGGCCGCGAGCAGCGCGTGATAGGCCTGCAAGGCCGTGGCCTGAGCCTGGGCGACCGACAGTTCTGCGTTCCTGAGCGCGCCCTGGGCGGTGAGCAGGTCGTTGAAATCAGCGTTGTTGCTGGCGTAGTTGGTCATCGTCACGCGATAGGCCGCCAGCGCTTGCGGCAGTTGCCGCTGCTTGTTGAAGTCGAGTTGGGCAAGCGTCTGGCGCAGCGTGTTATAGGCGGTATCGACGGCCAATAGCGTCTGCTGGCGCACCGACACGTCATTCGCCTCGGTGGCGATCTGGCTTTCCACCGCCTGATTCACGCCGTACTTCTCTTTGGTCAGGAACCAGAACGGAATGATCACGTCCAGCTCGATCTGGTAGCTGTTCGGGCGCACGCCATACGGCGGGTTGTCCGTGGTGACGGTGGCGATGACCTGGAAGTCGGGCAGGTAGGCCTTGCGCGCCAGCGTCACGCTCTTGCGGGCGGCGTCCATCAGGTCTGCCGACGCCTTGATCGACGGGTGCTCGCGCAGTGCCTGGTTTTCCAGCTCGGGCAGCGGCTCTTCCGGCAGGTGTACGGACTCGTCATCGGCCCGCAGCACGAGCGGGAAGCTCGGCTCCTTGCCGATGAGCGTGTTGAGGGTCTGCAGCGTGCTGTCGTACTGACGCTGCGCGGCAAACAGGTCGTTCTGCGCGCTGCTCTGCATGACCTGCGCGTTGAGGAAGTCGGCGTAGGCAGCGGCATTGTTGGCGTAGCGCACGCGCGTGATCTGCTTGACCTGCTCCAGGCGCGTGATGGTCAGCTTCTGTACATCGATCTGCTTCTGCAGCGCGATCGCCTGGTAGTACGTAGTGGAAAGCTGCGCGTAGAGCTGCAGGTACAGCGCGTCGTTTTGCGCGTTCAGCGATTCCGCCTGGCGATCGGCAATCTCAGCGGCCAGCGCTTTCTTGCCCGGAAACGGGATCTGCTGCGTCAGGTTGTACTGGCTGCCGCCCGCGCGGTTGACCGCCAGCGGAAAACCCTTCGGGATGCTGTTCCAGATGTAGCCGAGCTGCGGGTTGTTGGGCGCGGCAAGTTGCGGGGGGATCGATTTGGCCGACAGGTAGTTATGGCGCGCCTGGATCAACTGCGGGTTGTTGCCTTTCAGCTCCTGCAGCAGTTCGACGAGGTTGAAGCCCGCGCCCGTCACGCCCGGAACGGAAGGCTTGATCGACGGCATGGTCGCCACCGGCATGCTGGCCGCAGCCGGTGCCGGCGCAGGCGTGGCTGCCCAGGCAGCGGCAAATGGCAGGCAGGCCACCGCGCACAGCACGGCCCTCGCCCGTGGATGGAACGCACCCCGATGTTTCACTGCAGCAGACTCCCTTTGAGACGGGAGCGTTTTTACCGACGCGAACTTTCAAGCGCCTTTCACGACTCAGCAAGCCGTCAGGGCGTGGAGAAAACGCGCCAAACCCGCCCTGTGGCGGGAGTCTGCGACAGTCATATGACAAGACGTGTCGGAGTCTCAGGTCGGTGCAAGCGGGCATGGCATCCCGACGCGGGCAGCGAGTGCATCACGCGTGGCCTGCAAGCTGGCGATGCGGACATCGATGGCGGCAAGTTTCTCCCGCAGTAGCGCCGTAACGGCGGCATCGGTGTCGGGTTGCTGCCACACCTGCGACATCCCTTCGCCAATTTCTGCCAGCGTGAAGCCCAGTTGCTGAGCCGTGCGCACGTAGTTCACGAGTTCCACGGTTTCGGGCGGGTAAGCGCGGTAGCCGTTACTGCGGCGTCGCGCCCGGATCAGGCCGCGTACCTCGTAAAAGCGCAGGCCATCCCGCGAGACGCCGGTGGCGGCGGCCAGGTCGCCGATGGAAAGGTCGCCGGTACGCGCGTTGGAAGCGGAAGCGGGAAGTGCAGCAGGCATGGTGGCTTGGAAGAGTGGGGCGGCCGAGCGCTTGACCTTGGAGCGTACACCAAGCTTTACCGTGGCGACTCCTTCACTTCATTCCTGGAGTTTCACCATGGTTTCTGAATCGACCTTCCTGCGTGTGGTGCGCGCCAGCGGCTGGTATGACCTGATCGTGACTGCACCGTTTGCCACGCCGTGGACGTTTGCCCTGTTGCATCAAGCGCTCACTGCATTGGCGCACGCGCTGGGCATCGGCCGCTTGCCGGCATTTGAGCCAGAGCACCTGCTGATGGCCAATCTGATGGGGTCGGTGGTGTGCGTGTGGTCGGTGCTGCGCATCCGACAGCCGAGTGTGGCGCTGGGCCGGTACGACGCCGCGGCACGCGGCCTCTTTGCAGCGTGGCAGGCCTATGCGCTGGCATCCGGCGCCTCGCTGCTGGTGTTGCCGTTCCTGATTGCGGAGATCGGCTTCGGCCTGCTGCAATCGGTGCCCGTGGGCCGCTTGCCAGGGCGGACGGGCACACAGGCAGCTTAAGTGCTTGAACGCGTTAGCGCGCGGCCGGGGCGCTGGCCGGTGCCGCCGGCGGCAAGCCGGCCGGGATGTACGGGCCGCCGCCCAGCACCTGCATGCGCGACAGCACGCGCAACTGGTTGTCGAGCTTGGCCGAGTCAACAAAGCGTTTGACGTCGTCACCAGCCCGTCGGGCCATTTCGGGGGTATCGACCCAGCCCGTCAGCGTGACCTTGCCGTCTGGGGTAGAGCGGATGCGGATCTGGCGCGTGCTGAGCGCTGTGTCCTGATCCAGCGCCGCCTTGACCTGGTACGACAGCAGCGAATCGTCGAGCATGCGCGCGCCGGTGGTGTTCGGGCTATCGCCCCACGCGCAGGCAGTGAGAACAGTTGCGGCGGCGATTGCAGCCAACACACCGGTTGAGGCAGCGAAGGACAACTGACGGAAGCGCATCGATGCTCCTGAAGAGAGGGCGACAGAACCACATCATAAGCCTGCTGCCCACCCAATCTGCTTAATGCGTGCGGCGCTCCCAAAGGGTCTGCACCGCCAGCCAACCCGGTCCCACCGTCGCCACGAGCGCAATCAGAACGCCCCACACAAAATGAAATTCGATGGCCGACGCCGACAGATTGGCCCAGTACGACACCGCTGCTACCACGTTGACGAAGAACAGCCCCGCCGCCGCCAACCGCGGCACGATGCCGACCAGCATGAGAGACGGGAAGACCAGTTCGCCAAATGTGCCAAGCGCCGCTGCCAGGGCCGGGTGCAATAGCGGCACCTTGTATTCCTCCGTGAACAGCAGCACGGTCGTGTCCCAGTCGTGCAGCTTGGTCAGGCCCGAGCGGAAGAACACGTAGAAAAGATACGCCCGTGCGATCAACAAGATGAGCGAGCAGAGCGCGCTTTGCGGCCCGGCGAGTCGGTCAAGCGAAGCGCGGATGCGCGTGAGCGGGGCAAAGGTCGTGGCGAGGGTGTTCATGGCGTGTCTCCAGTAGGCGGTGTTGTTGGGCATGCGCTCAGCGCGAGCAGCCCCGAGCGATAGAGGGCTGACAGGCATGCGGTCAAATCAAAATCTGGCCGCTCAGCCAGCGTGGTTTCGAGCGCGGCCTGAAGCGACGGCGTCGCGTCGCAAGCTGCGAGGAACGTGGCCGTCGGGGCATCGAGATGGAGCACAGCAACGCGATGCCCGTGCACGGCAATCACAGCGGCTTCGCCCACACTCAGGTCGATTTCGTTGAGCGCGATCGTCGCGTCGGGCTGATGTGCGCGCCAGATCGAAACCACGGGCCATGGAGAAGCCACCCACTGCGCACCTTCGACCAGCCCGGCGCGAAGCGTGTCTGCGGGTTGTGCGAACAGGGTGGCGTTCGCCGCTTCCACGTGTGCATCCGGCGCGTAGTGCGCCCAGTGCACGCACCATTCCAGACGCGCCACGTCAGCTAGATACGGCACGCTGTGCGCCAACGGGGATTGCGCAATGACATCCGGCAGCGCATTTCCATAGCGATGCAGGTTCGGGGATGTAGACGCCTGCATGGCCAGCGTGTCGCGCACCAGCGCATCAAAGCAGTCGTCACCGACGAGCGCTCGGCAGACGGGATACGCCCCCGTCAGCGCATTGCGCAGAATTGCCAGACGCGCATTGCGGTAGATGGCAATACCACGCGCCTCTTCGTGGCTTGCAGGGTTGGTCAGTGCGCCGATAAGGTGCGCTTCCCAGTCAGGTAGTCGCATGGTGGGACTCCTGCATGGGGGCACGGGCATGGCGATCGAGCGTTGCTTGCGCGCGTGCCGCTTCGTTCAGCAACACCTGCACGGGCGGCAGCTCGGCATCCCATTCGATCAGTGTCGGGCGTGCGCCGTGTTTGGCAATCCACGCGTCGTACAGCGCCCAGACGGGTGCATGGACCGGCGCACTGTGCGTGTCGATCAGCATGCCGTCTTCCACACTGAAGCCTGCCAAGTGAATCTCGCCGACCAGTGCAGGGTCGATATCGACCAGTACCGATTCGACGGTCACGCCATGGTTGACGCTGTTCACGTACAGATTGTTCAGGTCCAGCAAGATGCCGCAGCCCGTGCGCCGGGCGAGGGCGGTCAGGAATGCGCCTTCGAAGAGGGCCTCGTCGGCATCGACCAGTGCGCGGCAGTCGATGTACGCGGCGATGTTCTCGATCAGCAGCGGTCGCTTGAGGATGTCCTGTGCACGCATGACGTTGGCGCAGACGACATCCAGCGATTCGCGGGAATAAGGCAGCGGCAGCAGATCGTTGACGACCTGCGCACCGCTGCGGTTGAAGCACAGGTGCTCGGAAATGGCGGCGGGCGCTACCGCATCGGCCAGCGTAGCGATGGCGCGTACGTGCTCGACGTCCAGTCCATCCGCATTGCCCAGCCCCATGCCCACGCCGTGCAGGCTCACAGGCTGGTGCGCCCGCGCGGCGTGCAGCGCTGCGCGGGCGGGGCCGCCATACAGATAGTTCTCGCTGTGCACCTCCACCCAGGGGAAGCGGGCTTCCCCGTGCAGCAGGGCAGGAAAGTGCGGTGCGCGCAGGCCTGCGCCGGCGCAGGTTGGCAGAGCGGTCTGCATGGTGGTCACCCGGCGTCGCGCGTTACTTGGACGGAGCCTGCATCGTGCCGCCCATCTGCGCGCAGGTGCCGGCGGGCACGTATTTCCACGACATTGGGTCCTTGTCCATCTTCGATTGGCCGGCGCAGGCGTGGGCGCTGCCCGGGCTGGCGCAATCGTTCTGGCCGGCCTTGGCGACGCCGTAGCACTTTTCCTTGCCGGCGGCATCAGCGGCCTGCACCGGCGTCGACAGTGCGCCCAGC
The DNA here is from genome assembly GCF_000607165.1 of Ralstonia pickettii. GTDB lineage: Bacteria > Pseudomonadota > Gammaproteobacteria > Burkholderiales > Burkholderiaceae > Ralstonia > Ralstonia holmesii. The sequence goes on from NZ_JFZG01000024.1 coordinate 959,932, forward strand.
GCGAGTAGGCTACCCAGAGCGGCGGCGATCATGGCGTGTTGTTTCATTTGTGTTCTCCTTGAGTGGCAGGTGTCGTTGAACGGCGGACAGGGCCAAATCCCTCGCCGTACGGTGCACTGCGGCATCGCGCAGATGTGTTCCGTGCACCTTCGTCGGCGCACGTGGGCGTTCCTGACACGGAGAACAGAAATTTTTTTGATTTTTTTTGTGAGGCAAACCGCCAATAAAAAAGGCGACCCCAATGGGCCGCCTTCAGGCTGAACAGGAAAGATTTACCTGGCGTGCGCCGCGCGCGTGCGCGCCGCCTTCTTGGCGGCGGCGGATCGGCCGGCTGCGCCCTTGGTAGCAGCGCCCTTCTTGGCCGCCGCCGAGCGCTCGCTGCTCGAACGCTTGGAGGCCGCGCTATGCGCCTGCTTGGACAGCGACGACTTGGAAGCCGCCGAATGACCTTCCTTCTTCAGCGTGCGTGTTGTGGTTTTGCTGCGCTTGGCCGTGGATTCCTTGCTCGCACTGGCGTGGCTGCCGGTGTTGTTGCCTGCCTTGCTGCCGGCCTTGACGTCATGTTCCGCCTTCTTGCGCGTGGCGGCCGATGCCTTGCCTTCCCCCGGCGGCTTGACGGCAACGCCCGCGCGGCGTGCCTTCGATAGACCAATCGCAATGGCCTGCTTGGTGTTTTTCGCACCGTGCTTGCCTTCGCGGATGTGATCCATCTCTTCCTTCACGAAGTTGCCCGCCTGGGTCGAGGCGGCTTTGCCGTGGCGCTTGTCGGCGCGCGCACGTTCTACGGTTTTGCGTTCCGGCATGATGACGTCCTCCGTTGGGTTGGGGCGCCGGCCGGTCATGCTGGGCATCAGCCCACAGATCGACAAACCGGCGGCGCTTGCAAACAACCACGCAACCGGCATACCTGCATCGCCTGCGTTCAGCCCACGCGGAAATGCTCGATGCTCTGCCCTGCGTTGACGGCGCGCCGCAGCCAGTCGGGCATGTCGCCCGAGCCGTCCCAGTGCTGGCCGTCGGCGCTCATGTAGACCGGGCCGATGGGTGCGGATGGCGCGGGCGGCGGCGGTGGCGCGTCAAAGCAGCCATGCGCCTGCAAATCTTCGACAGACAGGTCATAGGTTTGCATTTGTTCCAGGATCCAGGCGATCGCGGTTTCGCGACCCGGCTCCGGCGGGTGACCTTCCTTCATCTTGTACGTATGTTTGGGGTTTCTGTCCGCTGGCTGCCAAAGGGAGAGAGAGGCAGGCGCAGGGCGCGCCGGGCGCCAGCGGAAAACGCACAAGAATAACAGCAGTTGGACTGCCGATTCGTGTTGCGAATGTGGGGGACTATTGCGCGTATTGCGTTATTTGGTAACGGGGGATTCGCCCCGTGCCCGCAACCAGCGATACGGCGACCACCCCAGGTTCATGCCCGCAGCCGCCAGCAGGATCGCCCCCGCACCCAAAAACTGCGCCAGTTGCAGCCGATGCCCGAACGCAACGATGTCCACCACGATGGCGACAATGGGATAGATGAACGACAACGATCCCGTCAGATGCGTCGGCAGCCTCTGGATGGCGCCATAGAGCAGGATGTACATCAACCCTGTATGCACCACGCCCACCGTGACAAGGATCACCCACGTATGCGCATCGGCCGGCGGATGCGACAGGTTGGCCAACGGCGCCAGCATCAGCACGCCCACACACACCTGGATGAGCGCAATCAGATGCGGCGGCGTACCGGCCAGCTTCTTGATCAGGAGCGCGGCCACCGCATAGGCAAACGCCGCGCCCAGCGCCATCGCAATGCCAGACAGGTAATCGGTCCCCATGCTGGCTGCAGGCCCCACCTGCACGATCAGTACGACGCCGATAAAGGCGATGGCCAGCCACGTGACTTTGGCCGCCGTCAGCTTTTCTGACAGAAACAGCGCGCCCAGCCCGACCAGCATGAACGGTTGCGTGTTGTAGACCGCCGTCGCAATCGAGATAGATGCGCGCGGATACGCCGCGAACAGCAGCAGCCAATTGATGACGATTGCCACGCCGCCCAACGCGGCAATGCCCGCACGCCGCCACGTGATGGCGCCGCGCAGCAGCCCCAGGCCGGCACACACACCCAGCAGCGTCAGCGCGCCGAATACGCAGCGCCAGAACACAACGTCGGCCACCGGCTGGCCTGAGCGGACAACGAACCAGCCGATCGTCCCGGAGATGACCATGGCGGTGGTCATCTCGACCGTGCCGCGTGTCTTATCGTTCATGCGAACCACCTTGAGCGTTGGATGCAATCAGGATCGCATGCGGATGGGCTCACTTCCATTGCTTTTCTAAGGCAAAATTGGCGTTCTTTCTAATGAAGTAAGGCGAAGTGCCCGAATTGGAGGCGGAACGCAATGAACACGATTGACGCGCTGGATCAACGCATTCTCGACGTCCTGCTGACCGATTCCCGCATCTCGCTCAAGCAACTCGCCGAGCAGGTGGGGTTGTCATCCCCCAGCGTGTCGGAGCGCCTGCGGCGGCTGGAAGAGCGCGGCGTGATCCGGCATTACACCGTCGACATTGACCCCGCGGCGCTGGGCTACACGCTGCAGGCCATCGTGCGCGTGCGGCCCATGCCGGGCAAGCTGCATATCGTGCAGAAGCTGATCGAAGAGATTCCCGAGATCGGCGAATGCGACAAGGTCACGGGCGAGGACTGCTTCATCGCCCGGCTGTATGTGCGCTCGATCGACCAGCTCGACCAGATTCTCGATCGCGTGGCGTATCACGCTGAGACCAACACCGCCATCGTCAAGACGCAGCCGGTAAAGCGGCGTGCGCCGCCGTTTGCACTGGCTGACTGACGTGCCGTCGGTTATGCGGCAACAGCGGGCTCCTGGATGGCTGCGCGAGCCATGGCTTGCCGCAGATCGGCAATCAGATCTTCCGGCGCTTCCAGCCCGACATTGAGCCGCACCAGGCGGCCGCGATAGTGGCGGTTCGGTCGCGCCAGATCGGGATATGGCATCACCAGGCTGCTCGTGCCGCCCCAACTCATGCCGATCCAGAACATGCGCAGCGCATCAATGAATGCGTTGACTTGTTCGGCCGAGACGCCTTCTTGGAACACCACCGAAAACACGCTGGTTGCGCCGGTAAAGTCGCGCTTCCAGAGCTCATGGCCGGGGCATGACGGCAGCGCCGGATGCAGCACGGTCGCAATGCAGTCCTGCAGATGCAGCCAGTGCGCCACCGCCAGGGTGGACGTTTGCAGGCGCTCAAGCCGCAGCCCCAGCGTTTGCAGGCCACGCAGCGCCAGGCTGCAATCGTCGGGCGATGCGCCCATGCCCAGATCGGCAAACGCGCTGCCCACACGCTCGAACATCGCCTCCGAGTTGACCGAGACCGACCCGAGCAACAGGTCGCTGTGGCCGCCCACGTACTTGGTCAGGGCCTGCATGCTGATGTCCACGCCGTGCGCGAAGGCATCGAAATACACGCCGGCCGTGTACGTGTTGTCGAGCGCCACCGGCACGCCGCGCGCGTGCGCCTCAGCCACGATTGCCGGCACGTCCTGCACTTCCATCGTGACCGAGCCGGGGCTTTCGGTCCAAACAAGCATGGTGTTCGGCCGGATGAGTCCGCCGATGCCTGCGCCGATGAGCGGGTCATAGATTTCGACTTCGATGCCCATGCGTTTGAGCAGGCCGTCAGCCATGCTGCGGTTGGGCCCGTACGCACTGAACGGCACCAGCGCATGGCTGCCCGCGCCGCAGCAGGCCAGGTAGACGAGCGCGATGGCCGCCTGCCCGCCGGGGACGATAAAGCTGTGGCGGGCGCGTTCCAGTTGCGCAATCCGCACGCCGAGTTCAATGGCGGTCGGTGTGCCGTAGAGGCCGTAGGTGTAGCCGTGCTGCGCATGGCGCCAGTCGTCCACGACCTGCGCTGCGTTGTCGAACAACACGGTTGAACCACGGTAGACCGGGGTCACCAATGACCGAAAGCCGCCAGGGGCAAGCGTTTCGGGGCTGACGAGCTGGGATTGCCAATGCATGGGATGGACCTCTGCGAACGCGTGGACCACGAAATCCTATGTCACGTCAGCAGAGTAATTTCAGCTATTCTGACCAGCCAGACGCAAAAATTTCTCGCTCCATGCCCGTTATGGCCGCACAGAAATCGCTCGAACTCGACGCATTCGACATTGCCATCCTCAACGCTGTTCAGCGGTGCTACACCACGCCGCTGCGCGTGATTGGGGAGCAGGTCAATCTATCGACCGCCGCCGTGCAGCGGCGCATCAAGCGAATGGAGGAAGCGGGCGTCATCGTCGGCAACGTGGCGGTAGTCGACCCCGAGCGGGTGGCCAAACCCATCACCGTGATCGTTGAGGTGCATGCCGAGCGCACCAATACCGCTGCAATGGCTGCGCTCAAGAAGGCGCTCTCCGGCCCCGAGGTGCAGCAGTGCTACTACGTGACGGGCGAGGCCGATTTCGTCCTCATCCTGAACGTGGCCACGATGACGGAGTACGAAGCTCTGGCGCGACGCCTGTTCGACGACAACGACAACATCCGGTGGTACCGCACGGCGGTGGTGCTCAACCGCGTGAAGGTCGGGCTCGAGGTGCCGCTGGGCTAGCGATGCGTGCCGTTCCACCGCCTGCACAATGCGTCAATACGGGGATGAGGCTATAGTGCCCCGGCGCACCGCCTGATAAGGTTCGCGCGCCATAACACGTACGCTGGCACGACCGGCGTCCTTGAAGGTACCAAAGGAGCTCCTATGCAGAATCCAAGAACAGGCATGCGGTGGATCGCCGCTGCAATCGCATCGATCAGCATCACGACCGTCGCACACGCGGCATCCGTCGCACCCGTGGCCGCAGAAAACGGCATGGTCGTTGCGGCACAGCATCTGGCCAGCAAGGTCGGTGTGGAAGTGCTCAAGCGCGGCGGCAATGCGGTGGATGCCGCAGTGGCCGTGGGTTACGCGCTGGCCGTGGTCTATCCGGCAGCCGGCAACCTGGGCGGCGGTGGTTTCATGACGATCCAACTGGCCGATGGCCGCAAGACCTTCCTCGACTTCCGTGAAGTCGCGCCGAAGGGTGCCACCGCCAACATGTACCTCGACAAGGACGGCAACGTCATCAAGGGTGCGTCCACCAAGGGCCACTTGGCCGTGGGTGTGCCGGGCACCGTGTCCGGCATGGAGTATGCGCGCCAGAAGTACGGCACCATGCAACGCGCTGCACTGATCGCGCCGGCCATCACGCTGGCCGACAAGGGCTTCGTCCTCGATCAGGGCGATGTCGACATGCTGCACACCTCCACCAAGGACTTCCAGGAAGACGCCGCATCGGGCGCGATCTTCCTGAACAAGGGGCAGCCGTTCCAGGTGGGCGAGAAGCTCGTCCAGCATGACTTGGCCAAGACGCTGCGCGAGATCAGCAACAAGGGCACCGACGGCTTCTACAAGGGCTGGGTCGGGCAGGCCATTGCTGCATCGAGCAAGGCCGGTGGTGGCCTGATCACGCAAGAAGATCTGGTCAGCTACAAAACGCGCGAACTGGCGCCGGTCGAGTGCGACTACCGTGGCTATCACGTGGTGTCGGCACCTCCTCCGAGTTCAGGCGGCGTGGTCATCTGCGAAATGCTGAACATCCTGGAAGGCTATCCGCTCAAGGACCTGGGCTGGCATTCCGCGCAGGCCACGCATTACCAGATCGAAGCCATGCGCCACGCCTATGTGGACCGCAACAGCTACCTGGGCGACCCGGACTTCGTGAAGAACCCGCTGGACCGCCTGCTGAGCAAGGACTATGCGGCCAAGATTCGCGCTGTGATCGACCCGAAGAAGGCGGGTGTGTCGAAGGACATCAAGCCGGGCGTCGAGCCGCATGAGGGCAGCAATACCACGCACTACTCGATTGCCGACAAGTACGGCAACGCCGTGTCGGTCACGTACACGCTCAACGACTGGTTTGGTGCGAAGGTGACGGCCGCCAAGACGGGCGTGGTCCTGAACGATGAAATGGACGACTTCACCGCCAAGGTCGGCGTGCCTAACCTGTACGGCCTGGTGCAGGGCGAGGCCAACTCGATTGCCCCGGGCAAGCGTCCGCTGTCGTCGATGAGCCCGACCATCGTCACCAAGGACGGCAAGCCCGTCATGGTGGTGGGCACGCCGGGCGGCAGCCGCATCATCACAGCCGTCATGCTGACCATGATCAACGCGATCGACTACGGCATGAACGTGCAGGAAGCCGTCGACATGCCGCGCTTCCACCAGCAATGGCTGCCGGACGTGACCAACGTCGAGCCGTACGCGCTGTCGGAAGATACGCGCAAGATCCTGACGTCGATGGGCCACAACCTGGGGGCGCCGCAGCCGGCCAACCACCTGGCGGCGATCATCGTCGGGGCGCCGTCGCTGGGCGGCAAGCCGGTCGGCAACAACCGCTTCTATGGCGCGAATGATCCGCGTCGCAACACTGGGCTGGCAGCCGGTTATTGATCGGCATTGCAGCACCCGCAGCACGAAAAAAAGCCCGCCGAAACTTGGCGGGCTTTTTTCTTGGCGACGTTTTCCGGGTCAGGCCGCCGCAGTCAACACCGGCAGATTGCCCTCGCCAAAGCCGTGGTGCCCGCGCCGCTGCACGATCTCGAAAAAGATCTCGCCTGGATGGCGCTTGACGAAGGTTTGCAGGAACAGTTTGGGCACGCCGTCGACGATCTCGCCGTCGACCAGGATGCCGTATCGGCGCAAGGCTTCCAGGTCCAATCCGTGACGGGGCAGGCGCGCGTCGACGGTGTCGTAGTAGTGTGCCGGGGGCTCGACGAAGGTGAGGCCGTTGGCGGCCAGCGCGGCGGCTGTGCGCAGGATGTCGTCGGTGGCCAGCGCAATGTGCTGCACGCCTTCGCCGGGGTGGTCGGGCAGGTAGGCGTGCATGAGGTGCGCGCGGTGCGTGCCTTCTTCATAGAGCGGAATTCGGATCATGCCGCACGACGACACCATCACGCGGGAATCCGCCGCGACGTGCCAGTTGGCATGCAGCTCGTGGATTTCGCTGAAGCCGAGCTGGTTGCGGTAGAAGTCGATCCAATCCTGCAGACGGCCAGCGCCGACGGTTTGCGTCAGGTGGTCGACCCGCGCCAGCCCAACGCCGGCGTGGTGCCAGTCCTCAAGCGCGGTTGCTGCATCCAGCGGCCGGAAGTCGATGTCGTAGATGGAGATGTCACCCAGGCCGCCCTTGGCGCCGTGCTTGCCGCGCCAGCGGTCGACAAAATACAGATGCGTGTCGCCTACGCCTTGGATGGCCGGGATCACCAGTTCGCTCGGGCCGATCGGCTCGGCTTCGGCCGGCCATGCACCCAGTTCGACGGCGCGGTCGTAGGCGTGATGCGCATCGTCAACGCGGATGCCGATGGCGCAGATACCCACGCCATATTCCTCAGCCCAGCGGTGCGCGAAGGAATCGGCTTCGGCGTTGACGAGGAAGTTCATGTCGCCTTGCCGGTACAGCGTGACGTCCTTGCTTACGTGCCGCGCGATGGCCTTGAAGCCGAGCGATGCGAACACCTGGCCGAGCGCAGCCGGCGCTTGCGTGGCGAACTCGATGAACTCCAAGCCGGCGGTCTTGAATGGCAGGTCGGCGTTGCGGCTCATGGTCAAACTCCTGTGGCTGAAGCAAAGAATGCGGACACCGCATTGTGTACCACGCGGGTGGCAATGCGCATCCCGCAGTCGCTATGCGGCAGCTCTTTGTGGATCCGGCTGGCTCTGCAGCTTCGGTAGCCAAAGGAAGGCGATGGACGCCAGCACGGCGCCGGCAAGCATCATCGGCGCCACCATGGGCCAGGCACCGAGGCTGTGCGATGTGTCGTCAAACGCTGCCGCGGTCTGCCCGAGGCAGAAGGCTGCCAGCATCATGATGAAGCCTGACCATGACACCGCCCGCCCTGCAAGATGCGGCAACTCGCCCACCGCGCCTGCCTGGCCGCAAGGCTGGTGGATGCCGTGGCCCATGCAATAGACGCCATGCCCGAGCAGCAGTGGCCACGCCTGCCCGGGAAGCAGCCAGCAGCCCAATCCCTGAATGCAGGCGCCCAACAGGCTGAGCATTGCGCCTTGCTGCACAGTCCGCACGAGGCTCTGGCGGCGCAGCAGGCGCCGGCAACCGGTCGTACTCACGATATAGACGAGCGAGCCGCCGGCCGGTATCCAGCCATAAAGCTCGGGTGACAGGCCGAGGTATGCGATATAGACCATCGGCGAAAGCAGCAGAAAGCAGAAGATGCCGGCGTAGGTCGTGGCCGCCAGCAGGCCCCAGACGCGAAAGTCCGCGCTGGCGAAGATCTCGCGCATGCTGCCCGCCTGGGCGTGTGTCTCTTGCCGGGTTTCGGCAAAGCCGTACCAGCACATCGCCCACAGCACGATTGCATAGAAGCTCATGCCCGCCAGCACCCACCGCCAGCCTGCGTGTTGCGCGACAAAGGCACCGAGAATCGGTGCCATCAACGCCACGAAACCCAGGCCCGTGAGGCCGCGTGCCATGACGTGCGGACCATCGCGCGCCGGGTGCAGATCGCGCACGGCGGCGCGTGCGCACACCAGGATGGCGGCCATCGAGAAACCCTGCAGGGCGCGTGCGGCGGTCAACATGGAAGCGGTTATCGCCAGCGCGCCGGCCAGTGCAGCCATGGCATAGCACGCGAGCCCGAGCAACAGCACCTGGCGGCGGCCAAAACGATCGGCAAGGCTGCCCATCGGCAGTTGCCCAATGCCAAAGGCCAGCGCGAAGACCGTGAGGCTCGCGCTGGCCGATCCCAGCGTCTGGGCAATGGCGGGCAGGGCGGGAAGATAACTGTCGGTCGCAACCGGTTGCGCCGATAGCAGCAACGGCAGCAGCAGGGCAAAGCTCAGGGGGCGACGCGTCATCGGCTCAGTATGCAATGGCCGCGCTGCGCCGCAGCTCATCTGCGGTGGCGGTGCCGAAGCCGAAGAACTCCAGATACGCGGGAATCATCTCGAACAGCATGTCGGTGCCGACCTGGACATCGCAGCCCTTGTCGAGCGCCGCGCGCAACAGCGGCGTGTACTCGGATTTCATGACCACCTCGCCGACAAAGCAGCTCGGCGCGATGCGTGCCACGTCGAAGGGCAGCGGATCGTCTTCCTTCATGCCGACCGGCGTGGCGTTGACGACCACATCGAAGCCGTCCGGATCATTCGACCCGGTGCGCACCACCAGCGCGGGATAGTGCTCGCGCAGACGCCGTCCCAACGATTCAGCGGATTCTGCGCGCGTGTCATACAGAGCCAACTCGCCGACACCCGCAGCCGCCAGCGACGCGGCAATCGCCGAGCCGACACCGCCGGCCCCCGAGAGCAGCACACGCGCCCCTTCCAGTTTGCGCCCCTTGCGCAGCACGCCGCGCACGAAGCCGGCACCGTCGAACTGGTCGCCCAGCAACGTGCCGTCATCGCGCTTGAGCACCGCATTGCAGGCGCCCGCGATGCGCACGGCGGGCGTGACTTCGTCGACCAGATCCACCGTGGTGACCTTGTGCGGCATGGTGATCAGCGCGCCACGCAGGTTGGTAAAGCGGCAGATCGATTCGAAGCTCTGCGCGTAATCCTCTGCCTTGACCCCCATGGGCACCACAACGGCGTCGATGCCTTTTTGCTCGAACCAGGGGTTGTAGATCATCGGCGACTTGAACGTCTCGGTCGGGTAGCCGATGTGGGCGATGAGGGTGGTTTTTCCAGAAATCATGGTTCAGGCGTGCGTGTTTCAGGCGGCCAAGGCTCCGGCCCGCTGGCGGGCATATTCGGCCTTGTCGACGGGTTGGGCGGCTGGCTGGCCCAGGTCGTCCATATGGATGCGGTAGGTCTCGCGTGCGGTCATGGCGGCCACGGCGGCAATCACCGTTACGCCAAAGGCAATGGCGCCCACGGTCAGCCAGATGTTGGTGGCGCCCGGCGGAGCCACGGCGGTGAAGAGGGCCGGCAGCATGGCAGTGATAGCCGTGCCGACGTTCTGCGAAATCGCCATGGCCGACACACGAGTACGCGTCGGGAACAACTCCGGATAGAAGCTCGGGAACACCGCGTTGTAGCCTTGGTAGACCACGCCCCACATCAGAATCGAGATGACGAAGGCGAGCGGCACGTTCTTGATGCTGATGGCGTACAGGTAGGCAAACGCGAGCAGGCCAGCGAGCAGCGAACCGATCACGATCGGCGGCTTGCGGCCGATGCGGTCGGACAGGTCGCCAACATACGGAATGACGAGCACCGCAACGATGTTGCCCACCACCGGAATCCACAGGTAGATGTCTTGGGCAAAGCCGATGCCGTAAGCCGGCTGCACCGCATAGGCCGCGCCAAAGATGGTCGCCACCACCGGAATCACGTTCATCAGCGCCATGCATACCACGCGCAGCATGTCGGGTGTGCTGTATTTGAAGGCGTCGATCACGGGCGAGCGTGGGCGGCCTTGTTGCTGTTGCTCAGCGGTAAATGCGGGGGTTTCGTGCACTTCGCGGCGGATGACGTAGCCGGCGATGATGACGACGAAGCTCAACACGAACGGAATGCGCCAGCCCCAGGCGTTGAACTGGTCGGCGGGCATGTAGTGCGCCAGCGGTAGGAACACGGCCGCCGCCAGGATCTGCCCGGCCTGCACGCCTTGCAGCGTGAAACTTGCAAAGAACCCGCGCCGGCCAAACGGTGCGTGCTCCAGGATCATCGAGCTGGCGCCAGAGATTTCACCGGCCACGGCAAAGCCTTGGATCAGGCGCATGATGACCAGCAGTGTCGGCGCCCACAGGCCGACTTGGTCATACGTGGGCAGCAGGCCCACGGCAATGGTCGAAAAACCCATCAGGAACATGCACCAGAGCAGCACGTTCTTGCGCCCATGCGTGTCGCCCAGATGGCCCAGCACGAACGCGCCGATTGGCCGCGCGATATAACCGACGCCGTACGTCGCCAGCGAGGCGATGATGGCCGTCTTCGGGTCGCCTTTGGGGAAGAAGATCTGCGGAAAGATCAGCGCCGCTGCGGTGGCGTAGATGAAGAAGTCGTAGTACTCGAGCGCCGAGCCGATCCAGCCGCTGGCGGCGGCTTTCTTCGACTGGTGCTTGCCCAGGGGCTCGTGGGCAGGGGCTGCGGTCATGGTTGTCTCCGGTTTTATCTGTGCGGCCTATCGTGCAACTCGTGCGATTCGTTCGATGAAGGGCCGTCTGTACACGCAACGCAGCGTAGTCCGCCGCCCGGGCAGGGCACAAGCGACTGCCGATTGAATTCGTTCGATAATCGCACAACGTGGTGCGAATAACGTACGACTCAAGGGTTTCTCCGAGTTCATCGGTCTGTCAAAGCGTGAGGTCTTGGTGCAACGGTCGTGCGCGGCGCGCTACAGCACACGCATGATCGAAAGCGCTGTGTCCTGCAGCACCTGCAGCACGCGCTGCAAGGCGTGCTCCGTTGTTTCTTCACCGACTTGCATGTTCACGCTCAACGCGGCGATCACGTTGCCGTGCCGATCCCGCAGCGGTACCGCCACGCCGCGCACGCCAATCTGCAATTGCTGTTCGACCACGGCGTAATCCTGCCGGCCCGCCTTGCGGATTTCATCGAACAGGCGGTCCCGCTGCAGGATGGTGTACGGCGTGTAGGGTGTCAGCACGCAGGTCTCCAGCCATGCCTTGACCTTCTGCTCGGGTTGCGCGGCCAGCATCATCACGCCGGCTGATGCGAGCGGCGCCGGCACGCGCGCACCCAGTACGAAGCCCGTGCTCATGACTCGGCTGGTGCTGGTGCGCGAAATGAAGACGAGCTCCCAATCATCCAGCACGCTGAGGTACGCCACCTCGCCCACGGCGGCGGTCACCTGCTGCAGGAAGGGCTGCACCGTGCGCGGCAGGCGCGCCGAATCGAAGTACGACCAGCCCACCTTCAGCACGCGCGGCGTCAGGCTGAACAGCGTGCCTTCGCTGGTGAGGTAGCCGAGGTGTTCGAGCGTCAGCAGGTAGCGGCGCGCGGCCGTGCGGGTGAGGCCGGTCAACTCGGCAGCCTGGGTGGGCGTCAGGCGCGGGTGCTCGTGGTCGAACGCCTCCAGGATGGCGAGCCCTTTTTCCAGCCCAGCGATCCAGTCGCGCCGGTTCAGCGGTTCCTTCGTCATGGCGATAACCCTAAAAACGAGCGATATGTGCGCACGATTGTACGATCATCGCACGTTGTTGCGCGAATGCCGCTTGTGAATGCATGGTGCGCCCACCTACGCTGCGGGCATCGTCAGACCAACGCATTGCCATGAATTCGCCCCGCGCAGCGCGCCATCCCAAATGCATCGCCACCGTGTGCCTGTCCGGCACGCTGCCTGAAAAGCTGGAAGCCGCGGCCGCCGCGGGCTTTGACGGTGTCGAGATCTTCGAAAACGACCTGTTGAATTTCGACGGATCGCCGGCGCGCGTGCGGCAAATGGCGGCGGACCTTGGGCTGGCGATCATGCTGTACCAGCCCTTCCGCGATTTCGAGGCAATGCCCGGCGAACTGCTCGCACGCAATCTGGCGCGCGCCGAGCGCAAGTTCGACGTGATGGCCGAATTGGGCGTCGACACGGTACTGGTCTGCAGCAACGTGCAGGACATCGCCATCGACGACCCGGCGCGCGCGGCAGACGATCTGCGCCAGATGGCGGAAGCAGCGGCACGGCGCGGGCTGCGCGTGGGCTATGAGGCACTGGCCTGGGGGCGGCACACGCGGACCTGGCGCCAGGCGTGGCAGATCGTGCGGCAGGCTGACCACCCGGCGCTCGGGCTGATTCTCGACAGCTTCCATACGCTGTCGCTGGGCGACACGCTGGATGGCATTCACGACGTGCCGGCAGACAAGCTCTTCTTCGTGCAATTTGCAGATGCCCCAAAGTTGTCGATGGACGTACTGTCCTGGAGCCGGCATCACCGTAACTTCCCGGGGCAGGGTGACCTTCCGGTGACGGACTTTGCGCGCGACTTGCTTGCTGCGGGCTATACCGGGCCCTTGTCGCTCGAAGTCTTCAACGACGAATTCCGCTCTGCACCGGCGCGGCTCACGGCACTGGACGGCATGCGTTCGCTGCGCTGGCTGGAGTCCGAAGCTGGTGGTGCGGAACTGCCCGCGGCAGCTCAATTTGAAGGCGTGGATTTCCTGGAGTTTGCCGTGGATGCAGCGGCAGGACGGGAACTTGAAACGCGCCTGCGTGCGCTGGGTTTTATCCTTGCGGGGCACCATCGCTCCAAGGCGGTTGACCTGTATCGGCAAGGTGGCGTCAACGTGATCCTGAACATGGAGCAGGACAGCGCGGCGTCGGAACACTTTCAGCTGCATGGGCCGTCTGTCTGTGCGATCGGCCTGAAGGTGGACGATGCCGAGCGCGCCATGGCACGCGCACGTGAGCTGTGTGCCCAGGAGTGGCGCGGGCCCGTGGGGCCGACTGAGCGCAGCATTCCCGCGCTGCGCGCACCCGATGGCACGCTGCTCTATCTGATCGACGATCGCCATGCCGATCGCAGCATCTACGAGAGCGATTTTGTCTTGCATCCTGGCATGCAAGACGGTGCAGCAGGTTGGGCATCGATTGACCACGTTGCGCAGGCGCTGCCGGCGCACCGGCTCGACAGCTTCGTGCTGTTCTACCGGGCCATCTTTGGCATGCACGCCGAAGCTGTACAGGAGATTGCCGACCCGTACGGCCTCGTGAAAAGCCGGGCGATGGTGAGTCCGGACCGCAACGTGCGGATTCCACTCAACGTATCGGAAAGCGGGCGCACGGCCACGGGCAGGTTCATCACCGCCTACGCGGGCTCGGGGGTGCATCACATTGCATTCCGCACTGAGCGGCTGTTCGAGACCATTGAGGCCATCGACCGTGGCGCGGCCCGCCTGCAGCACGTTCCCGAGAACTATTACGACGACGTTGCCGCCCGGCTTGGTCTGGATGAAGCGCTGCTAAACCGCCTGCATGACGATGGTCTTCTCTACGACCGCGACCCGCACGGCGATTTTCTGCACGCCTACACCGAGCCCTTTCGCGAGCGCTTCTTCTTCGAGCTTGTCCAGCGCAACGGCTACCTGGGCTACGGCGCAGCAAACGCTGCCGTGCGCATGGCTGTGCAGGCACAACTGAGCCGCGGCACCACCACTTCGGCTGACCACTGAGACACGAGAATTTTTGCGCTCACGGTTGTGCGGCCGTGGGTGCTATCCACGCAACACCACGGCTGCGCGTGCGGCCGTCGCACATCCATACCCATCACACCAAAGAGGAGACAAGGGAGCCATGAACAAGACAATGATTGCCGCACTGGTGCTCGGAGCCACGAGCCTGCCAGCGGCAGCGCAAACCGCAGGCGGTGTCACGCTCTACGGGCTGATCGACACCACCATCCGCTACAGCACGCACGAAAATGCGGCGGGCAGCAGCAATCTGCAGATGATGGACGGCGTGCTGACCGGTAGCCGCTGGGGCTTGCGCGGCACGGAAGACCTGGGCGGCGGCACCAAGGCCATGTTCATCCTGGAATCGGGCTTCTTCCCCGATACCGGCGGCAGCCAGCAGGGCGGGCGCCTGTTCGGACGCACCGCGGTGGTCGGCCTCGAAGGCGACTACGGCAAGCTTTACCTCGGTCGGCAATACACGCTGGCGCACGAGGTCTTGTCTTCGTACGAGGCGATGGCGTTTGCCAACAACTCCATCGTTGGCTATCAGGGCGGCAACTACACCGGCCTGCGCTACGACAACACGGTCAAATACATCAAGTCGTTCGGCGGGCTGCAGCTTGCGGGCGCCTGGACCTTTGGCGAGGCTGCGGGCAGCTTCAGCAAGAGTTCGGCTGGCGCCGGCTCGATCGTCTACAGCATGGGGTCGGCTGAAGTGGGCGCGGTGTACCAGGTCACGCGCGATGTGTCATCGGCGTTCTTCGGCGCGGTGCCGGCGGCGCTCGCCAGCAAGCAGACGGTCTGGGGTTTTGGCGGCAAGCTCGATACCTCGATTGCCACGTGGTACCTGGGCTATACGAACAGCCGCCTCGACGTGGCCGACTACAAGAACCAGGCCGCCTATGTGGGCGCGAAAGTACCGATCTCCGGCGCACTGAGTTTCATCGGCACCGTGCAGTACGACTGGATGAAGCACCTCGATGCCAGCGGCAAGCGCCTGACCACCGCCGGTATGCTCGACTACGCTCTCAGCAAGCGCACTGACGTCTACGCCGAAGTTGATTACACCCGCCTGCAAGGCGCCTGGATTGCACTGAACAGCGCGGCCACGTTCAACAACTCGGGCAACACGTATGGCAACAACTCGCGCCTGGGCGTCATGCTGGGCGTGCGGCACAAGTTCTGATCGCTTTGATCATGAAAAAGCCCGCCAGAGCCTCGGCGGGCTTTTTCCTTTGTTGCGATCAATGCACCGGGCAGTCGCGCGCGATCACGTCACCCACCATTGCGGCGGTGGCGCCGGATAGCGTCCAGCCGAGATGTCCGTGGCCTGTGTTGTAGAACACGCGCCCATGCCGCCCACGGCCGACGCGCGGCATCATGTCCGGCATCATCGGGCGCAAGCCCGCCCACGGCACCACGCGCGACGTGCCAATCGCAAAGTTGCGGCGCGTCCAGGCCACCAGGGGTTCGATGCGATCCGCGCGGATATCGCGGTTGTAACCGTTGAACTCGGCCGTGCCGGCCACGCGGAAGCGGCCGGTGCCAAGTCGGCTGGTCACGATCTTCGCGCTCTCATCGAGCAGGCTGACCCACGGCGCGCCTTGCATGCTGGCTTCATCGTCCAGGTGCACCGTGATGGAATACCCCTTGACCGGATACACGTTGATGCGATCGCCAACCATTTGTGCGATATGCCGGCTGCCCACGCCCGCGCACACGACCATCGCGTCGGCGGCAAGGTCCTGCACGACGTTCGCCTCTCTGGTGGAAAGGCGGTCATCCAGCGTGGTTTGCAGCAGGAGACGAACGCCGTGCTCTGTGGTTTGCACATCGCGCACGTCCACACCTTGCAGGAAGCGCACGCCGCGCTTTTCGCAGGCCTGCGCGAGGCCGCGCGTGAACTTGTGGATGTCGCCGGTGGCGTCGGACTCGGTGAAATAACCGCCGTAGTAGTTGCCCCGCAGTGTGGGCTCGATG
Organism: Ralstonia pickettii; assembly: GCF_000607165.1. GTDB lineage: Bacteria > Pseudomonadota > Gammaproteobacteria > Burkholderiales > Burkholderiaceae > Ralstonia > Ralstonia holmesii. Next base: position 976,092 of record NZ_JFZG01000024.1, read on the forward strand.
GCGGCAATGTCTTCCGGGCTCACGGCGTGGCGCTCAAGCCCCCCGGCGATGAGCAGGGCGTTGGCCTTGCCTGCGGCCGCAAAGCTCGCCTTGTCGTGATAGACGTGCAGAATGCCGCGCTTCTGCAGGTCGAAATCGATCTGCTCCCGTTCGGCCATCGCAAACAGATGCTTGCGGGCCTCGATGGCCATGCGCGTGGTTTCGATAGTGTTGCGGCGGTAGTGCGCGATGCTGGCCACGAACTCGCCGATCCACGAATACTTATGCCAGGACGGCTTGGGATTGAGCAGGAGCGGGGCGTCGTTGCGCAGCATCCATTTGATGCCCTTGAGCAGCGTGCCGGTGCTGTTCCAGACTTCAGCGTTGCTGGCGGAAAGCTGCCCGCCGTTGGCGAACGAGGTTTCCATGGCCGGATACAAGTGGCGGTCGAGCACCGTGACCTGATAGCCGAGTTGCGAGAGCGTGTAAGCAGTGGTGACGCCGGATATACCGGCGCCGACGATGACGATGTGCGTCATGGCGGTCCCTATGGAGTGATGTCATGACCGGACGATCCGGTCGGCTCACCCCATCTGTCTTGGGACCTGAGAGCTTGGGCGCCAGCAGCGGTGGCGCCTTCCCCTTCGGTGGGCGCACGCGTGCACGCCTCTCTCCAGATTCGCAGTCGACGCCACAGTCCTTTTGCCTGAGAGTTTCCGGGGTGGTTGCTCCATCGGCGCCGGGCGTTGTGCGTGTGTGCGTTGAGCCCGGTCTCTCCTGCGGCGTGTTGCAGCTGTCGTTGGTGCGTCAGCCGCGCCTGCGTGCTGCCGGTGTGGGCAGCGGGACGGAGTGTGTCACGGGTTGTGACGTTCGGCAAGTCGGGCTGTCCCGGGGGCAACGGATGGCGTGTCGTCCTTCAGGTCCACGCCACTGCGGCCGAGCGCCAGCGCGCCTTTGAGCAGGAACACCAGCCGGGTCGCTGCCTGGTCATAGGTCAGGCCGGCCGGCCGAACATTCGAGATGCAGTTACGCTGCGCATCGGAGCACCCAACGCGCGGCGCGTAGGTCAGGTAAATGCCTAGGCTGTCTGGCGAACTCAACCCGGGCCGCTCACCGATCAGCATCACCACCTGCCGCGCGCCAAGCAGCGAACCGATCTCATCGCCCAGCGCCACACGAGACTGCGCGGCGATGACCACGGGGCCGATCGACCAGTCGCGCGGCAGACGCTCGCGCACGCAGCACAGGAGCGGCACGCCGTGGCTTTGCGCCGCCAATGCGGAAAGCCCGTCAGCAATCACAAAGACAACGTCGAAGGGTTGCGCTGGCCGCAACGCGCCGAGTTTTGCGCGGCTGGCATCGTCAAGCCGGCGGCCAAGATCGGGACGGCGCAGATACTGGGCGCGATCGGCTGCCGCGCTGTGCACGGTCAACGCCGTGAAGCCCGCCTGTTCAAGCGCGGCCGCCACTGCAGCGATATCGAGCGGCAAGTGCACGGCATCGCGCGCCTGGGCATGCGCCACGCCAAACGCGAGCACGGCGTCGGTCGTCTGGCTGTTGCCGGCGCGGCCCAACGCAATACGTGCGTCGGTGAAGGCGCGCAGGTGTGTCCACGGATTCGGCTGAACGAGCGTGTGTTTCGGCATGTGCGGATATCCAAAGGGGTTCACAGCGCGTGGGCCAACTGCAGCAGCGGCTGCCGCGCCGTGGCGTCTTGCAGGCGCCCAGCGGTGTCGACAATACCCATGCTTTGCAGCCACGCCTCAAACTCCGGCGCCGGCCGCAGGCCCAGCGTGTCGCGCAGATAGAGTGCGTCATGAAACGACGTGCTCTGGTAGTTCAGCATGATGTCGTCGGCGCCCGGCACGCCCATGATGAAGTGGATGCCGGCCACGCCAAACAGGGTGAGCAGCGTATCCATGTCGTCCTGATCGGCTTCGGCGTGGTTGGTGTAGCAGACGTCGCAGCCCATGGGCAGGCCCATCAGCTTGCCGCAGAAGTGGTCTTCCAGCCCGGCGCGGATGATCTGCTTGCCGTCGTAGAGATACTCCGGCCCGATAAAACCGACCACCGTGTTGACCAGCAACGGCGAGAACGCCCGCGCCACCGCATAAGCACGCGCCTCCATGGTTTGCTGATCGACGCCGTGATGCGCATTGGCCGACAACGCGCTGCCCTGGCCGGTCTCGAAATACATCACGTTATTGCCGACCGTACCGCGCTCAAGGGCCTGCGCGGCGTCATGCGCCTCGGCCAGCAAGGCAAGACTGATGCCGAATCCCGCGTTGGCCTGTTCGCTGCCCGCCACCGACTGAAATACCAAGTCCACCGGCGCGCCCTGGTCAATGGCGCGCAGTGTGTTCGTCACGTGGGTCAGCACGCACGACTGCGTGGGAATGGCGTAACGATTGCGCAGTTCATCGACCAATTGCAGCAGCGAGACGATCGCGCCGAGATTATCGCCCGCAGGGTTGATGCCGATGGTCGCATCGCCGCAGCCATAGAGCAGGCCATCGATGATCGACGCGGCAATACCTTTGGGGTCGTCCGTCGGGTGGTTGGGTTGGAGCCGGACCGACAACCGGCCGGGCAGCCCGATGGTGTTGCGAAAGCGCGTGACCACGCGGCACTTGCGGGCGACGGCGATCAGATCCTGATTGCGCATCAGCTTGCTGACCGCGGCAGCCATTTCGGGCGTGATACCGGGCGCGACGTTTGCCAGTGTCTGGCTGTCCGTCTCATGCAGGAGCAGCCAGTTACGAAATTCGCCCACCGTCAGCGAGGCAATCGGCTGAAAGGCCTGCACGTCGTGCCGATCAAGAATCAGGCGCGTGACCTCGTCTTTCTCATAGGGCACCAGCGCTTCGTTAAGGAACGCCGACAGCGGCACGTCTGCCAGCGCCATGCGCGCGGCCATGCGTTCGCCTTCGCTGGCAGCGGCCAGGCCCGCCAGATAGTCGCCGGAACGCGCCGGGCTGGCTTTGGCCAGGAGCGTCTTGAGATCGTTGAACACATAGCGCTGCGCGCCAATGGTCTGAGCGAAGTGCATGATGGGATACGCGGAAGAGTCCAATGACGGTGACGGCGGTGTCTATCCTGCCACTTTAGTTGCCTTACATGCCACGACGGCAATGTTCTAATACGCGTTTCCCAAACATCGATCTCTCCCCGCCAATGACCGCATCCGCCACACCGTCCCGCACACATCAAGCGGGCTCTGCCATGGAAGTGCTGGCGGTCTTTCTCAAGCTGGGTCTCACCAGTTTCGGTGGGCCGGTGGCACATATCGGCTACTTCCGGCGCGAGTTCGTGGAGCGCCGCCGCTGGCTGGACGACGCAACGTTCACGGACCTCGTGGGCCTGTGCCAGTTTCTTCCCGGGCCTGCCAGCAGCCAGGTGGGATTCTCCGTCGGGCTGCTTCGGGCCGGATGGCGCGGCGGGTTGGCGGCATGGTGTGGCTTTACGCTGCCTTCCGTCTTGTTGCTGCTGGCCTTTGCGATGCTCGCGCCGAGCTTGGGCGGCCCGATTGGCGCGGGCCTGATCCACGGTTTGAAGCTGGTTGCCGTTGCGGTAGTGGCACAGGCCGTGTGGGACATGGCACGCAAGCTCTGTCCTGACTGGCAGCGCGCAGGTATCGCGCTGATCAGCATCGCCGTGCTCAGCGCGTTGACAACCGTATACGCGCAACTGGTCGTGATCGTGCTCGGCGCCATGCTCGGGCTGGCGTTGTGCAGATCGTCCCGTCAGGCGAGTGGTGGTCCGAGGGCGGAGCAGGGGGCTGCATTCCGCGTGTCCCACGTGGCGAGCATCGTCTGCATGGTCCTGTTCTGCGCGCTGCTGTTCGGGCTTCCTGTCGCGACGGATCTCCATCCGTGGATGCCCGCCAAGGTGTTCGACGCTTTCTATCGTTCGGGCGCGTTGGTATTTGGGGGCGGGCACGTCGTGCTGCCCCTGCTGGAGCAGCAGACTGTTGCGACTGGCTGGGTCGCGTCGAACGATTTTCTGGCTGGCTATGGTGCCGCGCAAGCCGTGCCGGGGCCGCTATTTACCTTCGCCGCTTTCCTCGGCTGGACGATCGGCCCGGGGCTGAATCACTGGGCCGGGGCTGCGCTTGCCACGGTGGGCATTTTTCTGCCGGGCCTGCTGCTGGTCATTGCCGCGCTGCCTTACTGGCAGGCGTTGCGCGCTCGCCCCTCCATGGCAGCGTTGCTGGCAGGTGTGAATGCCGCGGTGGTCGGGTTGCTGGCGTTTGCGCTTTACTCGCCGGTCTGGACGAGCGCCGTGCGGTCATGGCTTGATTTCGCTGTCGCGGCGATTGCGTTTCTGCTGCTGACGCGATGGAAAACGCCACCGCTGATTGTGGTGGCGTTTTGTGCGGCGGCGGGCGTTGCCGCAGCCGTGCTGGGTTGAATCGCGCTCTCCCTACGAGCGGCAACCGGTAGCTGCGCAAAGGCAGCGGGTCATTCGTCCATGAGCCGAACCCTGACCTTCTTGCCCTTCAGCGTGCCGGCGTTGAGCTTGCGCAGCGCATCGCGCGCGATGCCGCGCTCGACCGCGACGTAGGTCGAGAATTCGGTCACGTTGATCTTGCCGATCTGGTCGCCGCGAAAGCCGGCATCGCCCGTCAACGCGCCGAGCACATCGCCAGGGCGGATCTTCTCCTTGCGTCCGCCGAGAATCTGCAGCGTTTCCATTGGCGGCAGCAGCGGGGCGTCATTGCCGGTATCCAGCTCGTCGAGCTTGTGCCATTCGACCTCGCGCCCGAGGGCCTGCTCGATGTTGCCGACTCGCCCCATCTCGTCCATGCTCGCGAGGCTCAGCGCCCAGCCGTTCTCATCGGCACGGCCCGTGCGGCCAATGCGATGCACGTGCACTTCGGGGTCAGGCGTCACGTCAACGTTGATCACCGCTTCGAGCTGTGCGATGTCGAGCCCGCGCGCGGCAACGTCGGTCGCGACGAGCACCGAGCAACTGCGGTTCGCGAACTGGATCAATACCTGATCGCGCTCGCGCTGCTCGAGTTCGCCATGCAACGCCAGCGCGTGGATGCCCTGCGCGCGCAACACGTCAAGCAGGTCGCGGCATTGCTGCTTCGTGTTGCAGAACGCGAGCGTGCTCACCGGCCGATAGTGCTTGAGCAGCAGCCCGACCGCATGCAACCGCTTGTTGTCGGGCACCTCGTAGAAGCGCTGGCGAATCTTGCTGTCGTCGTGGCGCTCTTCGAGCTTTACCTCTTTTGGATTGCGCAGAATGCGCTGGCTCAGCTTCGCAATACCTTCCGGGTAGGTTGCTGAGAACAGCAGCGTCTGCCGATCAGGCGGGCATTGGCGCACGACTGTCGCGATGTCATCGAAGAAGCCCATGTCGAGCATGCGGTCGGCTTCGTCCAGCACGAGCGTCTTCAATGCGCCGAGCGCGAGATTGCCGCGCTCCAGATGGTCCATGATGCGCCCCGGTGTGCCGACGATGACATGTGCGCCATGCTCGAGGCTCGCCGCCTGCGGACGCATCGGTGTGCCGCCGCAGAGCGTCAGTACCTTTACGTTTTCTTCGGCGCGTGCCAGACGGCGGACCTCCTGTGCCACCTGATCGGCAAGCTCGCGCGTGGGGCAGAGCACCATCGCCTGCACGTCGAAGCTGCGCGCGTCGAGCCGTGCGAGCAGGGCCAGCGCAAACGCTGCAGTTTTGCCGCTGCCGGTCTTGGCCTGCGCGATCAGGTCGTGCCCCGCAAGCGCGATGGGCAGGCTTGCAGCCTGGATCGGCGTCATGTCGGTGTAGCCGAGCTGCGCAAGGTTCGCGAGCACGGCCGGGGCGAGCGCTAGGGTGGTGAAGGGCGTGGCGGTTGGTTCGATGGTCATGTCGTTGCGTTGGATCACTTGAGCGGCTTGCCTTCGATTTGCTTGTAGATGACCCGGCCGTCTTTGGTTTCGACGCGTTTGAGATAGTTGCGCGCGCCGCATAGCGCACAGCGGAACAGCGGTCCTTGGCCCTCATCCTTGATGACGACGTCGGACAGCTCCCACTGCGTGCCGCAGCTCTGGTTGATGCAAGTGAACACGGTTTTCTCTAAATGGATTGTTCGTTGCGCCTCGATGACGAGGCAGGTGGACCGGGGCCGCGAGCGCGCCGATGTCAATCTGGATCATTACCTCAACCACAAATGGCTTTGCCAAGCCGTTCGTAGGAGATTGCGCTGCCCTTTGGCTATGTTGGCCTGACAGATGGGAAAGTCATCTCGTCTCGCGACGCCCACGCCATGCGCCCAATGCATCCTGTTGGTGCAACAGATTCGCGGCTACAACGTTGAGAGCGATGGAGATATGGGGCCGATCCTGCAGATCGTCACGTTTTCCCCGCCGGACTCTAACACACCCATTTAGGCCCGTAAGGCGCGGGCTAAGCCTCTGTGGCGACTGGCAGGAAACCGCAGATGTCATTTCTTTGACACGGCCTAGAGTCCACGCTCTTGTCCCGGTTTGAGGTGCGTCAAGTCCGGTCGGTAGCCGCTGGCATCTAATGGATCGCATATTGGCAATCGTTTGACGCCCCAACCATGCGCACCGCCCCCGTGCCGTCTTCACCGACTGCAGACCAGATCGATCTGCCGTTTCACGCGGCTCTTGCCCGCACATCGAATTCGCTGTCGCTTGCATCAATGCAACTGGCGTTGCTCGATTGGGCGCTGCATCTGGCCGTCTCGCCGGGCAAGCGGCTGGATCTGTGCCGCCTGGCGCTGACGCAGGCCGAACAACTCGAGCGTTATATCCGAAACTGCTTGGCGTCCGGCCCGCAGGACGTGTGTCTTTGCGTCCAGCCGCCGGCCCATGATCGTCGTTTCTTGGCTGACGAGTGGCGCTTGTGGCCGTTCAACGTGCTGCACCAGTCTTTCCTGTTGACTGAACAATGGTGGGAGGCGGCCACGCGCGGCGTCTGGGGTGTCGCCAAGCATCATGAGGACGTCGTTGCCTTTGCTGCGCGTCAATGGCTCGACATGATGTCGCCGGGCAACCAACTGGCAACCAACCCGATTGTCCTGCGTCGGACGTTCGAGCAGCACGGCACCAATCTCGTGCGCGGTGCGTTCAATGCGCTCGATGATCTCGAGCGTTCCATGAGCGGCGCGCCGGCGGCCGGTACGGAACGCTTCATAGCAGGCCGTGACGTTGCCATAACGCCCGGCAAGGTCGTGCTGCGCAACCGCCTGATCGAGTTGATCCAGTACACACCGACCACGAGCAAGGTCCAGGCCGAGCCCATCCTGATCGTGCCGGCATGGATCATGAAGTACTACATCCTGGATCTGTCGCCGCAGAACTCGCTGATCCGCTATCTGGTAGAGCAGGGCCATACCGTGTTCTGCATCTCCTGGAAAAACCCCGACGAGGCTGATCGCGACCTCGACATGGATGACTACCTCAAGCTCGGTGTCTTTGCCGCGCTCGATGCCGTCAATGCCATCGTGCCGGGCCGGCACGTACACGCCGCCGGCTACTGCCTCGGGGGCACGTTATTGGCCATTGCCGCGGCTGCCATGGCACGCGATGGCGATGCGCGGCTGGCGTCGATGACACTCTTTGCCGCGCAGACAGACTTCTGTGAGCCGGGCGAACTCGGTCTGTTCATCGACGAGGCACAGGTCAGTCTGCTGGAAGCGCAGATGGAGCAGACCGGCTATCTGCGCGCCAGCCAGATGGCCGGAGCCTTCCAGATGCTGCGCTCGTACGACTTGCTGTGGTCCAGGTTGGTGGGGGAATACTTGCTGGGCGATCGCGCACCCATGAACGATCTGATGGCCTGGAACGCCGATGCCACGCGCATGCCCGCGCGGATGCACAGCCAGTATCTGAGGCACCTGTTCCTGAACGACGACCTGAGCGAGGGCCGCTACCCCGTCAACGGCAAGCCGGTGGCACTCAACGACATCGACCTGCCCATCTTCGTGGTGGGCACGCTGACCGACCACGTGGCGCCATGGCGTTCGGTCTACAAACTGCATCACTTGACCGAGGCGGAGCTGACGTTCGTGTTGACAAGCGGCGGTCATAACGCCGGCATTGTCAGCCCGCCGGCCAACTCGCATCGGCGGTTCCAGATGCAGACGCGCCACATCGGTGAGACATCGGCGGCGCCGGATGACTGGCTGGCATCGGCCCCCGCCACCGACGGTTCATGGTGGCCGGCATGGCATGCATGGCTGGTCGCGCATGCATCGGGCGCCACAGTGGTCAAACCGCCGAAGATGGGCGTACCCGGATTGCCGCCACTGGCTGATGCGCCCGGCACCTACGTGCTGGAGAAATAGATGCGTGTTGAGAAACAACGCCGCGCATGCGGCAGGTACGCCGGCACGCGTATGTCCGCCATGGTGGCCTCCGCCACTGCGCTGGCCCTGTCAGCTTGCATCTCGATGGCGCCGCCTTACGAGGCACCCGCCCTGCCCGTGGCCCAGCACTATGACGCCGACGATGGCCGCGATGGCCTCTCAGCCTCCGCCACTGGCTGGCAGGCGTATTTTACGGACAAGCGCCTGCAGGCATTGATCGCTCAGGCGCTGGAGAACAACCGCGATCTGCGCACCGCCGTGCTGCGGGTGGAGGAGGCGCGTGCCGCGTTTGGCATCCAGCGGGCGGAGATATTTCCGCACCTCGACGCGCAGGCCGGCATCAGCCGCCTGAGCATTCCGGCGGACCTGAGCCCATTCGGCATGCCGATGCGTGTCACTCAGTACCAGGTGGGCGCCGGTGTTTCCAGTTGGGAGATCGATTTCTGGGGGCGCGTACGCAACCTCAACGACGCCGCACTGGAGAGCTATGTGGCTTCCGACGCCGCGCGCCGTGCGGTAGCGCTTGGGCTGATCGCGCAGGTGGCCGACAGCTACCTGGTATTGCGTGAACTGGACGAGCGCATTGCACTGGCGCAGCAGACCGTAGACAGCCGAACCGAGACCCTGCGCATCTTCTCGCGCCGTGTAGCGGTGGGGGCGACTTCACGATTGAACCAAACGCAGGTCGAGACCCTGCTGACCCAGGCGCAGGCGCTGTTGACGCAATTGCAGCAGGCGCGCGACGCACAGGCGCATGGCTTGGCCTTGCTTGTCGGCAAGCCGATCGACCTGCCATCGGTTTCTGAGCCACTTGACGAGCACCGCATGCTGGCCGACTTGCGCGCAGGCCTGCCTTCCGACCTACTGACGCAGCGCCCGGACATTGTTGCCGCGGAGCACCGGCTGCGTGCCGCGCACGCCAGCATCGGCGCGGCACGGGCGGCGTTTTTCCCCCGCGTGGCCCTGACAGGCGCTTACGGCACGATCAGCCCGGAACTGGGCAATCTGTTTGCACCCGGCACGCGCGCCTGGGTTTTTGCACCAAGCATCAGCCTCCCGCTGTTTGAAGGCGGCAAGCTGCGCAGCAACCTCGACCTGGCAGAAACCCGCCGAGACCTTGCCGTGGCTGCCTACGAGAAGACCGTGCAGAGCGCTTTCCGCGACGTGTCCGACGCGCTTTCCGCACGCAAGTGGGTAGCCGAACAGCTCGACATTGCGCAGGCCGCACTGGCAGCGCAGACCGAACGCGCACGGTTGTCGCAACTTCGCTTTGATGCCGGAGCATCGACGTTCCTGGAGGTTCTTGACGCCCAGCGCGACCTACTGGCCGCGCAGCAGCAACTGGTGCAGGTGCGCCGTGCGCTTCTCTCTAGCCGCGTTGGCCTGTATGCGGCACTGGGTGGCGGCACGCAGGCCGTCGAATCCGCATCCGATCCGCAACCCCATCTGAGCCCGACGCCATCACCGCGCGTATCGGGCAAACCTACACCATGACCACGACTCCCCGACAACGATGGATTGCGCTGCTCGCTGCCGCCTTGGTGGTCGCCGGTGGGGCGTTCGCATGGAAGTCCTTGCGGCAAGAGGGGCCCGGCAAGGGTTTTGTGAGCGGCAACGGCCGTATCGAGGCCACCGAAATCGACGTGGCCACCAAGCTTCCCGGCCGCGTGCAAGACATCCTGGTGGACGAGGGCGACTTCGTGAGGGGCGGCCAGCCGCTTGCGCACATGCAAGTGCAGACGCTGGAAGCGCAGCGCGACGAGGCCCAGGCGCGGCAGCAGCAATCCGTTTCTGCCGTGGCGAGTGCGCAGGCCCAGGTGGCTGTACGAGAGGCCGATCGGCAGGCTGCACTGGCGCAGATCGCCCTGCGTGAGAGCGACCTGGATGCCGCGCAGCGGCGGTTGGCGCGTTCCGAAACGCTGTCGAACGAAGGGGCATCGTCCATGCAGGAACTGGACGACGACCGCGCCCGTGTGCGCAGCGCCAAGGCCGCGCTGGTGGCGGCCCGCGCGCAAGCCGAGGCGGCGCAGGCCGCCGTCTTGGCCGCCCGTACGCAGGTGGCCGGTGCCGGTGCCACCGTCAAGGCGGCCGACGCAACCGTACTGCGCATCAAGGCCGATATCGATGACAGCGCCTTGACGGCCCCGCGCGACGCCCGCGTGCAATACCGCATCGCCCAGCCCGGTGAGGTTCTGGCCGGCGGCGGGCGCCTGCTCAATCTCGTGGATCTTTCCGACGTCTACATGACCTTCTTTGTGCCGGAGACGGACGCAGGCCGCATCGCCATGGGCAGCGAGGTGCGTATCGTGCTCGACGCCGCGCCGCAATTCGTGATTCCGGCGCGCGTGTCCTTTGTGGCCAGCACCGCGCAATTCACCCCCAAGACGGTGGAGACGGCCAGCGAGCGCCAGAAGCTGATGTTTCGCGTCAAGGCGCAGATCGATCGCGATCTGCTGCGCAAACACCTGAAGCTCGTGAAGACCGGTCTGCCCGGCGTGGCGTGGCTCAGACTCGACGGGCAAGCCGAATGGCCGGCCAGCCTGGCGATCAAGGTTCCGCAGTGACCACCTCTGTCGACCCATCTGCGTTACATGACGGGCGCCCCGTGGCGCCGGTGGCAAGCCTGGCCGGCGTGAGCCTGCGCTATCGCAAGACGCTGGCGCTGGATGGCGTCACGCTCGATCTGCCCGCCGGCTGCATGGTCGGACTGATCGGTCCGGACGGCGTGGGCAAGTCCAGCCTGCTGTCATTGGTGGCCGGCGCGCGTGCCCTGCAGGACGGCGCAGTGCATGTGCTGGGCAGCGACATGGCCGACCGCCGTGCGCGCGCCGCGGTCGGTCCTCGCATTGCTTACATGCCGCAAGGGTTGGGACGCAACCTGTACCCCACGCTGTCGATCGAGGAGAACCTGCAGTTCTTCGGGCGGCTGTTCGGCCACGATGCAGCGGAGCGCCGACGCCGCATTGATGCGCTCACGTCCAGCACCGGCCTGCGCGCGTTTCTCTCACGACCAGCCGGCAAGCTGTCGGGCGGCATGAAACAGAAGCTGGCCTTGTGCTGCGCGCTGATCCACGATCCCGATCTGCTGATTCTGGACGAGCCGACCACGGGCGTCGACCCGCTCTCGCGCAGGCAGTTCTGGGACTTGATTGCCAGTATTCGCGCCGCGCGCCCGGGCATGAGCGTGATCGTGGCCACCGCGTACATGGAAGAGGCCGAGCGCTTTGATTGGCTGATCGCCATGGATGCGGGGCAGGTGCTCGCCACCGGCACACCGGCCGCCCTGCGCAGCCGCGCGGGTACCGATTCCCTTGAGGCCGCTTTCATTGCGCTGCTGCCGCTCACGCGCCGGCAGGGTCATCAGGCCGTGGTGGTGCCACCGCTGGTGGCCGGCGCAGAAGACGATGTGGCCGTGCAGGCAAACGGCCTGACCATGCGCTTTGGCGACTTTGTCGCAGTCGACCACGTCGACTTCCGTATCCGTCGTGGAGAGATCTTCGGCTTTCTCGGCTCGAACGGCTGCGGCAAATCGACCACCATGAAGATGCTCACGGGCCTGCTGCCTGCCAGCGAGGGCCAAGCGTGGTTGTTTGGGCATCCTGTTGACCCGAAGGACATCGACACACGCCGGCGTGTGGGCTACATGTCGCAAGCGTTCTCGCTGTATGGCGAGCTGACCGTACGTCAGAACCTTGTGCTGCACGCGCGCCTGTTCCAGGTGCCCAAACCCGAGGTGCAGTCGCGTGCGGCTGAGATGCTGACCCGCTTCGGACTGCAGGACGTGTCCGACAGCCTGCCCCAGAGCTTGCCGCTGGGCATGCGGCAGCGGCTGTCGCTGGCCGTGGCGATGGTGCACAAGCCTGAGCTGCTGATCCTGGACGAACCGACCTCCGGCGTGGACCCGGTCGCGCGCGATATGTTCTGGCGCCTGATGATCGACCTCGCCCGGCGGGATCGCGTGACCATCTTCATCTCCACGCACTTCATGAACGAGGCCGAGCGATGCGACCGCATCTCGCTCATGCATGCCGGCCGTGTGCTGGTGAGCGATGCGCCCGCGGCGCTGGTGCGTGCCCGTGGCACGCAGACGCTCGAGCAGGCGTTCATTGGCTATCTACGGGAAGCTGCCGAAGCGTCTGCGGACACCGACGAGGTTGCCGCGCCGCTGCCGGTGCGCACGGCGGCAACCACTGCGCCTACCGGCATGCTCGCCCGCCGCGGCTTCAGTCTTGCGCGCGCATTGAGCTATTCGCAGCGCGAGGCGTTGGAGCTGCGCCGCGACCGCGTGCGCGCCACGCTGGCCCTGCTGGGCACGGCCATCCTCATGTTCATCATCGGATACGGCATCAGCCTGGATGTGGAGAACCTGACCTACGCCGTGCTGGACCGCGACCAGACCGTGCTCTCGCACGACTACACGCTCAACCTGGCGGGCTCGCGTTATTTCATCGAAAAACCCCCAATTCGCGACTACGCTGAGTTGGACCGCCGCATGCGCAACGGCGAGTTGTCGCTGGCGATTGAAATCCCGCCTGGCTTTGCACGCGACTTGGAACGCGGCGCGGCCGTGCAGATCGGTGCCTGGGTGGACGGTGCCATGCCCACCCGCGCGGAAACCGTGCGCGGTTACGTACAGGCCATCCACCAACTCTGGCTGGCCGATACGGTCGTGCACCGGCTGGGGGTGCGTCTGGCGGCGCCCAGCAGCGTTGAGACGCGCTATCGCTACAACCCCGACGTGAAAAGCCTGCCTGCCATGGTGCCTGCCGTGATTCCGATGCTGCTGATGATGATTCCCGCCATGCTGGCGGCGCTGTCGGTGGTGCGTGAAAAGGAGCTGGGCTCCATCATCAATTTCTACGTGACACCGGTCACACGCGCGGAATTTGTGCTCGGCAAGCAGGCGCCGTATATCGTACTGGCCATGCTGAACTTCCTGTTGCTGGCGGTGCTGGCGGTGACGGTGTTCGGGGTCCCGATTAAAGGCAGCTTTGCGACGCTAGCGCTGGGGGCGCTGATCTTCGTGACGTGTTCGACGGGTTTCGGGCTGTTTGCGTCCACCTTCACGCAAAGCCAGATCGCGGCCATGTTCGTCACCATGATCGGCACAATCATTCCGTGCGTGCAATTTTCCGGATTGCTCAATCCGGTGTCGTCGCTGGAAGGGGCGGGGGCCTTGATCGGGCGCGTGTATCCGGCCACGCATTTCCTGACCATCAGCCGGGGCGTGTTCAGCAAGGCGCTGGATATGGGTGCGTTGGGCAGCGCATTCTGGCCGCTCCTGGCGGCGGTGCCGTTCATCCTGGGCGCCACCTTGCTGATGCTGCGCAAGCAGGATCGATAGGAGAGCCACATCATGCCGAGCCTTCCGATCGATCGCCGCACCGCTCGCCTGAACAACATCTTCCGTCTTGGCATCAAGGAATTGCGAAGCCTGGTGCGCGACCCGATGATGCTGGTGCTGATCGTCTATACCTTCACAGTGTCGATCTACGTGGCGGCTACTGCCATGCCGGCAAGCCTGCACAATGCCTCGATCGCCATCGTCGATGAAGACAGCTCACCGCTGTCGGCGCGCATTGTCTCGAGCTTCTATCCACCGCATTTCCGAACGCCGGCGCTGATTCCGCTCACGGAGGTGGACCCAGGCATGGACAGCGGCCGTTACACGTTTGTGCTCGACATCCCGCCCAACTTCCAGCGCGATGTGCTGGCGGGCCGCGCACCGTCCATTCAGCTCAACATCGACGCCACGCGCATGAGCCAGGCCTTTACCGGCAACGGCTACATCCAGCAGATCGTCTCGGGCGAGGTGAATACCTTCCTGCAGCGCCACCGCGCCGCGCCCGCCACGCCGGTCGACCTGGTGCTGCGCACCCGCTTCAACCCGAACCTGGAGCAGACGTGGTTCGGCTCGTTGATGGAGATCATCAACAACGTGACCATGCTCTCGATCATCCTGACCGGAGCCGCGCTCATCCGCGAACGCGAGCACGGCACGATCGAGCACCTGCTGGTGATGCCTGTCACGCCATTCGAGATCATGGTGTCCAAGGTCTGGTCGATGGGGCTGGTGGTGGTGCTGGCCGCGCTCGTTGCACTGGTGTGCGTGGTGCAGGGCGCGCTGCATGTACCGATCGAGGGCTCGATCCTGCTGTTCATGCTGGTGGCTACGCTGCATCTGTTTGCCACGACGTCCATGGGGATTTTTCTTGCGACGGTGGCGCGGTCCATGCCGCAGTTCGGCATGCTATTGGTTCTGGTGCTGCTGCCGCTGCAGTTGCTCTCGGGCGGTACCACCCCGCGAGAGAGCATGCCCAGCGTGGTGCAGGACATTATGTTCGCCGCGCCGACCACGCATTTTGTGTCGGCGTCGCAAGCCATTCTCTATCGGGGTGCGGGGCTCGAGGTCGTGTGGCCGCAGTGTCTGGCCATCTGCGTAATCGGCACCGTGCTGTTTCTCGCATCATTGACGCGCTTTCGCCAAACCATCAGCCAGATGGTTTAAGGAGCCAACATGGATACACCCGCCAACGTTCCTCTCGCGCTCCGAAAGGCGCAAGTCAAGTTCGCACTGCAGACGTTGGGTCTGCTCAAGGCAACACGGCAGCGGTGGTATGAATTGGGTGCTGAGCTGCTGGCCCAAGACGTCGCCCGCACAGAGTCCGCGCTGGAGGATCTGCAACGCGTCGGAGACTGGAACGCCTTTGCAGCACTGCTGCCCAACGCATTCTGGCAGGCCAGCCAGCGCGGCATGAATGTGCTGCAGGGGGTGCTGCAGACGGCCATCTCTAACCAATCGAGCTTCGTGGCGGATTACCAGCGCGTCATGCTGGAATGGCAGCAGGCTTCCGTAAGGGCATTGAGCACGGCAGGCAATGCCATGCCGGTCAATACGGCGCTGCAGGGCATGCTGTCGGCGTGGGGCATGCCGGGCGACGCATTGCTCCCCTCCGGACCCGAGCGGTCAACTCCTGTCCGTGCGCCCGGCAAGGGCAACGGTCAACTCCATCAAGCTTCCTGACGAGCACACATGGGCCCCGATCATTTGTCTGCACCGCCGGCCTTGCTGCCAGTCGGTGATCTGAGTGTTGTGCGCAATCGCACCTTTGACGAAATTGCCATTGGCGACACGGCTGCCATCCTGCGCACGCTCACGGCGGAGGACATCCAACTCTTTGCCGTGCTATCGGGGGACGTCAACCCGCAGCACCTGGACCCGGAGTTTGCGGCGTCCACGCGTTTTCATGGTGTGATTGCCCACGGCATGCTGGGCGGAGCGCTTATTTCCGCTTTGCTTGGCACGCGTTTGCCGGGGCCGGGAACGATCTACCTTGGGCAGACGCTGCAGTTTCTCGCGCCGGTGCGCATTGGCGACACCTTGACCATCCGCGTGACGGTGGTCAGCAAGGAGGAGGAAAGAAAGCGGATCAAGCTGGCATGCAGTTGCACAAACGACAGCGGCACGGTGGCCATCACGGGCGAGGCCGAGGTCATCGCGCCCACCGAGCGGATCGAGCGTCCGCGTACCACGCTGCCGGATGTGCGTATCACCACCGGCAGTGATGGCATTCACCGGCTGCTCGACCATGTGCGGCCTCTTGGTGCGATCCGTATGGCCATCGTCCACCCGTGCGATGCGCTGAGCCTGTCTGCCGTGATGGACGCGCACGCTGAGGGGCTGATCGTGCCATGCCTCGTCGCGCCGTATGCCAAGCTGATGCGCGTAGCCGCCGAAGCCGGCCTTGACCTCAGTGGCATAGAGATCGAAGACGTGCCGCACAGCAGTGCCGCTGCAACCCGCGCAGTGGAGCTTGTGACGCAGGGCAGGGCAGAGGCGCTGATGAAGGGCAGTCTGCATACCGACGAGTTGATGGCGGCGGTGGTGCGCGAGGGGGCCGGGCTGCGTACCAAACGGCGGATCAGCCATTGCTTTCTGATGCAATCGCCAGCGTATCCGCGCCCGTTTATCGTGACGGATGCTGCCATCAACATTGCGCCGACCCTGGATCAAAAGGCGGACATCGTCCGCAACGCCATCGATCTGGCGCATGCGATTGGCGTTGAACGGCCGCGGGTGGCGATCCTTGCGGCGGTCGAGACCGTGAACCCCCGCATGCCCGCCACGCTTGATGCGGCCGCACTGTGCAAGATGGCGGACCGCGGTCAGATCGAAGGCGGTGTGCTGGACGGGCCGCTGGCTTTCGACAATGCGGTATCTGCCGCTGCGGCGCGTATCAAGGGCATTATTTCGGAAGTCGCAGGGCAGGCCGATGTGCTGGTGGTGCCCGATCTGGAAAGCGGCAACATGCTCGCCAAACAGTTGGAATACCTGGGCGGCGCTGCCAGCGCAGGCATCGTGCTTGGCGCCCGCGTGCCCATTGTGTTGACCAGCCGTGCCGACTCGCGCGAGTCGCGCATCGCGTCGTGTGCCGTTGCCACCTTGCTGGCTCACCGCTACCGCAACCTGCCGCCATGAACGATTGCATCGTCGTACTGAATTGCGGCTCGTCGAGCATCAAGTTTGCATTGTTCGATGCCACCCTGGATCCATTGCAGCGCACACCCATGTGGAGCGGGAAAGTGGAGGGGATCGGCACCGAGCACCCTCTGGCGACAGAGGCTGGCGCGCCAACACAAGCGCTAGCGCTTGACAGTTCGCAGCCCTATCACGCCGCACTCATGCACATTCGCCAGCGTGTCGAGCACAGGCTGGACGGCCGCCGGCTGATGGCCGTGGCGCATCGGGTGGTGCATGGCGGCTCCAAATATTTCGCGCCGGTACGCGTGAACTCGGAGGTGCTTTCCGATCTACGGAGCTACATTCCGCTGGCGCCCCTGCATCAGCCGTTTGCGCTGGAGGCCATCGAGGCGCTGCTGTCGGACTTGCCCGATGTGCCGCAAGTCGCGTGCTTCGATACCGCGTTTCACCGCACGCTGCCGCAGGTTGAGACGATGCTGCCGCTGCCGTACACGGCATGGGAGCGCGGTCTGCGCCGTTATGGCTTTCACGGGTTGTCGTACGAGTACATGTCGATCGCTTTGCCGGAACGGCATGGCGATATAGCCCTGGGGCGAGGCATCGTCGCGCACTTGGGCAGCGGCGCCAGCCTGTGTGCGATGCACGGCCTGAAGAGCGTGGCCACAACGATGGGGTTTTCCGCCCTCGACGGCCTGATGATGGGGACGCGATGTGGCTCGCTCGATCCGGGTGCGGTGCTCTACATGATGGAGACGGAGCATCTTTCCCCCGCACAAGTCGGGCACGTGCTGTATCACGAATCGGGTCTGCTTGGGGTGTCGGGGCTGTCTTCCGACCCGCGCGAGCTGATTGCGTGCGAGGCCGACAACCCGCGCGCGCAGGCAGCGCTCGCGCTCTACGTGCGCCGGATCGTCCGTGAGATCGGCGCCCTGGTGGCCGTGCTGGGCGGCCTGGATTTCTTGGTCTTCACGGCGGGTATTGGCGAACACAACGCTGTACTTCGCGAACGCGTTGTGGGCGCACTTGGCTATTTGGGCGCCGACCTAGATGACGAGGCCAACCAGGCGCATGCGGCGATCATTTCCAGTTCAGCGAGCCGGATTCGCGTGGCGGTCGAGCCTACAAATGAGGAGTGGGTGGCAGCTCGGCATGCGGTGCAGTGCAATCTACGGCCATAAGCCTTCCTTGCACGATCGTTGATCGGGCTGGCAGGCAGTTATGCACAGTGTGCTGCACTGCCCCATGTCCACCTCGCTTGGTGGACACGAGCTTGCAGAAATTGGCATTACCGTGGCGTCTGCCTCCACATCTGATGGTTCAGCATCATCTGCTCCATCATCTGATAGTGGAGGTCCATGTACTGGTCCGACATGTATTGGTGTTCCTTCATCTGCTCGGGTGTGAGGCGCGAGTAGTAGCCACCCATTCCCCGCCACCCCACCATCGGGCCGCCGCCCATCATGTGACCACCGCGCATTCCAGGGCCACCCATCATTCCAGGACCGCCCATCATTCCCGGGCCCCACAGCTCACGCATCATGCCCATCGTGCTCTGCGTTGTTGCCCAATGTTCATCGAGCAGTTTCTGGCGCTCTTTCGGATCCTGGGTCTGGCGAGCCTTGTCCATTTCTTCCTCACGTATCTCTTGAAGCGAAATATGAAGGCCAATCTGATTGAGGTGGCGTGCGATGGCGATAGCCCTCAGTAGGGCAATCCTTCTTCGATCGGAAGGGAAGGGTCCCGGGACCACTCGTTCCAGGAACCGAGATATAGCCGCACGTTCTTGATGCCGGCTTCCTCCAGCGCGACGAACGTTGTGGATGCGCGCGCGCCTTTGAAGCAGAAGACAATGACGGGGGTTTCCTGGCGAATTCCGACCGTCGCGCATTCGGCAAGAATCTCTGCCGGTGACTTGAACATCTGCCCAGTGGGCGTGCGCGATGTGGCCTCAGAGGGCGTTAAGCGGGATTTTCAGGTAGCGAACGCCGTTCTCTTCGGGCGGGGGCAGCTCTCCTGCGCGGATGTTGACCTGCACTGAAGGCAGAATCAGCGTCGGCATCGCCAGCGTCGCATCGCGGGCCTGCCGCATGGCGACAAACTGTGCCTCGGTCACGCCGTCGTGCACATGGATATTGCGATTGCGTTCGTCACGCACCGTCGTTTCCCAGGCCGGACCCCGTCCTTCTGGCGGATAGTCGTGACACATGAAAAGCCGGGTCTCGCCTGGCAAGTCCAGCAGCTTACGGATGGAGTGAAACAGCTCGTGTGCATTGCCACCCGGGAAGTCACAGCGCGCGGTGCCAACGTCCGGCATGAACAGCGTATCGCCCACGAAAACCACATCCTCGAATTGGTACGCCATATCGGCAGGTGTGTGGCCTGGCACGTGAATCGCCTTGCCGGTCAGCCCGCCGATGGCGAACGTCTCGCCGTCTTCAAACAGATGGTCGAACTGTGACCCGTCTGGCCGGAACTCCGCTTCCAGGTTGAAGAGTTCTTTGAACACGCCCTGCACCTGTCGGATGTGTTGACCGATGCCGATGCGGCCACCCAGATGACGCTTGAGATAGGGCGCGGCGGAAAGGTGGTCTGCGTGTGCATGCGTCTCAAGAATCCATTCGACGCGCAACGCACGCTCGCGCACAAACGCGATGACCCGGTCGGCGCTGGCCGTCGACGTCCGGCCCGACTTTGGGTCGTAATCCAGGACCGAGTCGATGATCGCGCACTCGGAGCGCGCTTCCTGATGAACCACGTAGGTCACTGTCCAGGTTGCCGGGTCAAAGAATGGCTGAACAATCGGTTGCATGGGGCCTCCTATGCCGCACATCAATCTACTGGAAAATAATATATTTTTTTATATACTATACGCATGGAAACCGAAAGCACATATGGACAACGATCAAGCTGCTATCGACCTCGTCAGCATGCAAGCCGCCGCGTCGAACGCTTGCGTCTTACTCAAGCTGCTCGCCAATCCTGACCGACTGCTGCTGATGTGCCAGTTGTCGCAAGAGGAGCTGTCCGTGGGCGCACTGGAGGAGCGGCTGGGCATCCGGCAGCCGACGCTGTCGCAACAGCTGGGCATCCTGCGCGAGAACGGCTTGGTGGTGTCACGTCGTGATGGGAAGAACATCTTTTATTCGATCGAAAGTGGGCCGGCGCTCGCAGTCATGACTGTCCTTTACGAACAGTTCTGCGCCGACGGCAAAGGGGAAAAAACATGCTGATTGACATCACAAACTTCACGCCTGGCCTGTCGCTGGGCGGCGGACTGATCATCGGTGCGGCGGCGGCCGTGCTGGTGCTGTTCAACGGCCGTATCGCAGGCATCAGCGGCATCCTGGGCGGGTTATTGAGCCTGCCACGCACTGACGTGGTCTGGCGCGTGGCCTTTCTTGCCGGTCTGGTCGGTGCCCCGGTCATTGCGACTGTGCTCGGCAGGGCGCCCGTTGCAGATATCCAGGCCGGCTGGAGCGAAATCCTGGTCGCCGGCTTTCTGGTGGGCCTGGGCACGCGCTACGCCAGCGGCTGCACAAGCGGCCACGGGGTGTGCGGTATCTCGCGCGGCTCCGTTCGCTCCCTGGTTGCGACCTCGACCTTCATGGCGGCTGGCTTCCTGACCGTCTTCGTGCAACGACATCTGATTGGAGGCTGACATGGCTGCCATTACCGCATTGCTCGCCGGCCTGCTTTTCGGCATGGGCTTAATGATTTCCGGGATGGCCAATCCGGCCAAGGTGCAGGGCTTTCTCGACCTGGCAGGCCGGTGGGACCCTTCTCTGGCGTTCGTGATGATCGGCGCGATTGCCGTTGGCTCACTCGCGTTCTTCATTGCCAAACGCCGCAAGCGTTCGTTCCTCGGAATGTCCATGCAGTTGCCGGCAAGCACGGTCGTGACACTGCGGCTGGTGTTGGGCAGCGCCGCGTTTGGAATCGGCTGGGGCTTGGCAGGCTTCTGCCCGGGCCCCGCGCTCGTGGCCCTGGGTGCGGGTTATCCGAAAGCGATTGGCTTCGTAGCCGCCATGGTGGCTGGCATGGTTGTCTTCGAGGTCTTTGAGCGAATGAAATCCAGCGCACAACACGCATAAGCAGGCTACGGGGAGTCAATGGAAAACATCGTTGTAAGCAGCGCTGCACTTGGCGCTGTGGTCGGCCTCATTCTGGCGTTGACTGGTGCAGGTGGCGCGATCCTCGCGGTTCCGTTTCTGCTGTTCGTCCTGCGCCTCAATGTTGCAGAGGCCGCGCCGGTCGCCCTGCTTGCCGTGGGCCTGTCTGCGGCCGTGGGGGCCGCCATTGGACTGCGGGCGGGCATCGTGCGCTACCGCGCCGCCACGCTGATGGCATTGGCCGGTACGGTCTTCTCACCCGCAGGCTTGTGGCTCGCGCACCGTCTTCCGAACGGACCGCTGACCCTGCTCTTCGCTGCCGTGCTGGCCTTTGTTGCGCTGCGCATGTTCAAGCAGGCTAGCGCGAGTGCGCCCCACAGAGCGGAAACCGAGCAGCACTCGCAACCGTGTCAACTGGATAACCAGACCGGCCGCTTTGTCTGGACGGCTTCCTGCACCCGCGCGCTCGCGCTTTCGGGCATTGGCGCTGGCTTTCTCTCGGGCCTGCTGGGGGTGGGTGGGGGCTTCGTCATCGTTCCGGCGCTCAAGAAAGCCACCAACGCCCCGGTGCATTCCATCGTGGCGACCTCTCTGGCAGTCATTACCTTGGTGTCTGCCTCAGGCGTCATCACAACTGCCTTGTCGGGGCGAATGAACTGGCAGATCGGCGTGCCTTTTGCCGCAGGCGCCATGCTTGCCATGCTGGGTGGGCGGGTCGTGGCCGGTCAGTTGAGCGGCCACAGGCTGCAGCAGGGCTTCGCGTTTATCGCGGGTCTCATTGCCATCGGGATGGTGGCGAAGGTCGCACTGGCAGCGTAATGCCAAACACACGAACGTACCCGAAAAAGGTACGCCTCATACAAAGGAGACACTCTTGAACTCAGTCAAGTCGCACACCCTGGTAGTGGCGCTTTTGGCGGCAACCAGCATGCCTGCGCTATCGCAACCTCAGACCGTCCCGATGCACGTGCCTGAGGAGTCTTCGATCCCGCAGGGGGCCATGGGGGACGCCATCAAGCGCGGAAAGGAGCTGCTGACGGATACCCACAAACAGTTGCCCCGAAACGTGGGCAACGGCCTGAACTGTACGAGTTGCCATCTGAATGGCGGGACGACGGCCTACGCATCGCCTTGGGTCGGGCTCACAGGAGCCTTTCCGGAATACCGGTCCCGCAGCGGCAAAATCATCTCGCTGCAGGAGCGCATCAACGACTGCTTCCAGCGCTCGATGAACGGCAAACCGCTGCCCTTCGACTCGGCAGAGATGAACGCCATCATGGCCTATATGAAGTGGCTGTCCACAGGCGTGCCCACCGGCACCAATGTGGCTGGCCGAGGTTTCGAGAAGATTGACACCTCGCTCGTTCCAAACCGTGAGCACGGCAAATCAGTCTACGCAGCACAGTGCGCGTCCTGCCACGGTGCTGAGGGGCAGGGCACCCCAAATCCGCAAGGCGGCTACATATTCCCGCCACTGTGGGGCAAGGACTCGTTCAACGTGGGGGCAGGGATGGCCCGGATGTACACCGCTGCTGCGTTCGTGAAGCACAACATGCCGCTTGGTCAGGGCGGCACGCTGTCTGCGCAGGATGCTGTGGATGTCGCCGCGTTCTTTACCCAGCAACCCCGCCCAGACTACGCGCCACGCGTCAACGATTGGCCCAAAGGTGACAGGCCGAAGGACGCACGCTAGCGCCGGGCGGCCGGGCGACGGACCACTTAGCAAAGTGTTGCGCTACATCATGACCCGGCTTTTGACTTGCGTTAAGAATTTTCCCAAGGCGCATATGAGTCGCCCAGCCTCTGAACGGATTGCACAGCAACGTTCAGCCTTGGTGAAAAGCCTGTGCAATCCTCATCGAATCAAGGAGTCCGCCATGCAAGCAAATGTTGGAACGATCGACCGCGTTATTCGAATTGTTGTCGGGCTGGTTTTGATCGGTCTGGCCGCGACAGGGCGCGTGGGCGCCTGGGGCTGGATTGGCATCGTGCCACTGCTGACAGGTATCGTGCGCGTATGCCCCGCCTACAGCATTCTGGGCGTGAAAACGTGCGCAGCGCCGAAGGCGGATGCAAAGTAGAAATGCACCGGCCGTGCCCGGACGAAGCCCATCTGGGCACAACCGTGCCACATCAGGAAGCGCTATTGATCAACCAATTATTTGCTGGGACACCGCAGGTGTGCGATCGGCCGGTGAATGCGCCGGAATTTGAGGTGGCTTCGGAACGGATGAGAAGGCGCGTTGTGAGTGCGCCCGCTTAGTGCCCGTATCACGCGGTTTTCCGTGCAGCGCTCTCGGCCGCCGCCACAGTGCGTTTGACCGCGATGAAGCTGTCCGGGCTCACCGATAGGAGTCAATGCCGCACTCGACAAGGAAGGCGGAAAATTCGGGGTGGTCACTGGGTGCTTGGCCACACAAACCGACGTGGGCGCCGGCCTCATGTGCCTTCGCGATGACGCTTTGGATCATCCACTTGACGGCATCGTCCTGCTCATCGAAAGGCTCCGCGAGATCTGCCGAGTCGCGGTCAACGCCCAGCGTCAGCTGCGTCAGATCGTTGCTGCCAATCGAGAAGCCGTCGAAGCGTTGCGCGAAAGCCTTCGCCAGAATCACGTTCGATGGAATCTCGCACATCACATAAATTTTGAGGTCGGCTTCGCCGCGCCGGATGCCGTTCTGCGCCATCACTTCATAGTGCTGCTCGATCACACAGGCCCATCGCGACAAGATCAGGATCTCCTTATCGCTCAGGACGAACGCCGCACGCTCGGTTTTTGATGTCGGGACGTTCTTCGTCGGGTGGCCGCCGTCGTTTGCGTAGATCATTTTGAGACCTTTGCCGCCCAGCTTCTTTCCAACGATCGGCAACAACGACGGCTCAGACAGCAGCGGCTTGAAGACCTCGTATTCGTCGGGGGCCACCTTGCCCTGGACGACGTTTTCGCCAAGCCCCCAGGCCGCATTGATCAGGACAGACTTGTCAAAGCCCGTCTCGGTATCGATGGTGAACATGACACCGGCGCCGCCCAGATCGGATCTCACCATCCGCCGCACGCCGACCGACAGTGCGACCTTGGAATGGTCGATGCCCTTCGCTTGGCGGTAACTGATTGCGCGGTCTGTGAACAGCGACGTGTAGCGGCGGCGGCAGGCGTCGAGCGGGGCACGTTCGCCCCGGATGTTGAGATAGGTTTCCTGCTGCCCGGCAAAGCTCGCCCCCGGCAGATCCTCGGCCGTCGCGCTTGATCGCACGGCAACGTCCACGTCGACCTGTCCCAGCCGGCGGTTCAGTTCATGGTATGCAAGCCATTCAGTAAGAAATGCGCTGACTCTCTTTGTAGAGCAACTTCTGTCTCCGCTATGCCGTCATGACTTGGAAGTAAATCCGTGCGCAAAATTAACGCGCACCCGGGTCGCAAGGAAAAATCAGTACAAAACGAAAGAGCGAACAGTAGCTACCTTCCCATCTCACCAGCGAGGCTCGGTTGGATGAGCGATCGCAACTCTTGGGTCTGGAGGTACAGACTTTTCTGATGCAAAGCCAACTCAATCTTGTGGGTTGCTACTGCGTTGTTGCGCGATCCGACCGTGCATCCGACAGCCACTTGTCTTCGTATATTGATTGCTTCCACGTTGCGAAGCGCCACGATAGAGGTCAACGATGAAACGGTATCAACTGGCAAAGTTGTTTGGTGTTCTGCTTTCTTTCGCAATCATTTCTGGCGGCTATGCGTCCGTAGCGACGGCCGCAATGGGCGATGGCGAAGCCACCACCATGGTGGGTGGCGCTCCGATGTATCCGTCCAAGAACATTATTCAAAATGCGGTCAATTCGAAGGATCACACCACTCTTGTTGCTGCCGTGAAGGCAGGTGGCTTGGTCGAAACACTGTCTGGGACGGGGCCATTCACCGTGTTCGCACCAACCAACGAAGCCTTTGCAGCGCTGCCCTCCGGCACCGTCGATCAGTTGCTCAAGCCTGAAAGCAAGCCGACCTTGGTCAAGGTGTTGACCTATCACGTGGTGCCCGGCCGGCTCACGGCACAAGACCTTATGAAGGCTGTCGCCGATGGCGGCGGCAAGGCGATGCTCAAAACCGTCGAGGGTGATCCGCTCACCGTCATGCAGAAGGGCGACCGTTTGACCGTCACCGACGACAAGGGTGGCGTCGCCGTTGTAACGATCGGCAACGTGTACCAGTCGAACGGCGTGATTCACGTCGTGGACAAGGTATTGATGCCGTAATCCTTCCCGTGCAGCGCAAGGGCGCGTGCCCTTGCGCGCTCGAACTATGACGGGAGGAAGGCAATGTCATCTCAATTTCGCTACGCGCAAGATGTTCATTGCCGGAAGGACGCGGGAGATATGCTTTTGCCGCATCCCGTCATGGGTAACCCGGGCACGCAAAATCATATGCACGTTGTCGGAGCATCTTCGCCCGGCCCCGCGGGCACGATATCAGCGCCGCAGGAAGCCGCCCGGGAACGGCTTATTGAGCCGCTCAAGCAGACTGGCGAAGGAAGCAAATCGGCGTTCGCAGAACCCTGTACGCTGACTTCTCCCAAACTCTATTCGTCGGCTTACACAATCCTCCGCAGTTCAGGCGAAGCAGAAGACGTGCTGCAGAACTGGGTCTGTACGCAGGGCACGATTCCGTTGTACCGATGGAGCATGTGGCGTCGATGCAGTCCGTCTTGGAGCAGGGCAATGCCAAGGACAAAGCCATCAGAAACAGGGGGCATTGGCGCGCTTCGGGCGGGTGGCCTCCGGCAGTCTGCTTGGCGTTGATACAGTAGTGCCGGACACGAACACGACGTCCACCTGTTTCATGCGTGAATCAGTTCTGGCGTGTTTCCCGACGACGCGTCATGCCCGACGCGCTCATGCGCCGTGGTTCGCGCCTTTAGCCGCGTTGGCGTGGTTCTTGCGCGGATTCACCATCCGTGCAAAGTACATTGTTGCGGAGACGTCCGCCATGCCGCGGAACCATCCAGAATGCCCGCCAGTCCGTCACGACCGCCATTACGGTGGCGCCTTCGATGCGCGCGCGAGCGACGGCCGACAAGGTAGGCGGTGCCATCGACGCAGCGTCGTGATGCAGCGTTCCGCCGCACGCGATCATGGCCGATACGCCGCTGCAATCCTGGAACGATCCTGTGCCTTCAACGGATGTGGTGGCGCCAGCGGTGGTGCTGCCTGCGTAAGGCCGCAACGCCGTTCGCCATTTACGTGACGGTAGAGACCTGTTCAACAACTGGCGTCGGGAGGGAATGGCACGGGGGCCGTCGAATCTCGTTGTCAGAGCAGTGTTTGGCAAACCGGGACGAGCGCTTCTTCAAGGTGAGGGCGGCGCGTTGCGTCAAGGGGACGAATCATGACATCCAAACATTGCACACCATCGTGGACATGGGCACGCAAGGGCCTGCTGACCGCCACGATCGGATTGCTGGGGGCTACAGGCCTTGCTGCGCCGACCGGTACAACCGGATCGACCGGCCCAGCCAAGAATGCCGGCATCAGCGCGTCGCCGCATATGCTGAATGGCAAGGTGGTTCCGCCGCCTCGTCCCACTGTGCCGACCGTGATCGTTCCAGGCATGCCGCGTTCGCTCATGCGCGAAGCAGAGCACGGCCATAGCACCGGCGGCACGATCGTCTCTCCGGCGTCGGTGCATCGCCAGAACGGCACTGTCTGGGTCGACTGACGGAGGCGATCATGAAAAAACTCATCCTGGCATGCATGCTCGCAGTCAGTCTCCTGCTGGCATTCCGGCCCATATCCATACCATCTGCCCAGGCTGCGGCGCCGATGAAGGTGCTTGTACTGTACGACGCGCCGCCTAACGACCCTTACACCAACCTGGGTCTTGCCTACGCAATCATGCTGCGCAACCTGCTGGGGCATTGGAATACCTCAGTCAGTCTGGTCCCGATCCAGAATTACACGGCGGGCTCCGTGCAGGCCAGCCAGGCCACCTTCTATCTGGGCGACTACTACAACAACACCATTCCCCCTGCGTTCCTGAGTGACGTGATGTCGACCACCTCCACCGTGGTCTGGTTCAAGTACAACCTGTGGGAGCTGGCCTGGGACACGGTCGATTACGCCAATCCAACCTTCACCCAGAAATTCGGCATCGCCTTCAACGAGGTCTATGGCTTCAACGGCAACGTCTATCCGTCGTCGAGCAATCCGAACCCGGGGTTCTTCGATACCGTGGCTTACAAGGGCATGTCGATGGTGAAGTACTACAACTTCAACGCGACGACGGGCGTGGTCAGCGCCGATCCGGACATCGGCGTCACGCAGGTCACTGACGCAACGAAGGCGAAGGTGCTGGTCAACATCACGGACAGCCAGACCGGAGCCGTGGCGCCCTACGTGGTCCGCTCGGGCAACTTCTGGTACTTCGCCGATCAGCCGTTTTCGTACATCGGCCCGCGCGACCGCTACCTGGCGTTCTGCGATCTGCTGCACGACATCCTTGGCGACAGCCCGTCAACGGTCTACACCCACCGGGCCATGGTGCGCTTCGAAGACATGAATGCGTACACCAGTACAAGCTCGATGAAGAAGCTGACGGATTATCTGTACAACAAGCACATTCCGTTCTCGATGGCGACGATTCCGGTCTACACCGATCCGAACGGGTATTACAACAACGGCGTGCCGGAGACGATCACGCTGGCCAACGCGACTGGGTTGAAATCGGCGATCAACTATGCGCTCAAGCGCGGGGGCAGGGTGATGATGCATGGCTACACGCATCAATACGAGAACGTGCCCAATATCGACAATGCGGTGAGCGGCAATGATTTCGAGTTCTGGTATGCGACGGCCAATACCCCGACCGACGACGACTCGCTCCAGTGGGCGGGCGGGCGACTGGACGCGGGCCTCCAGCAGTTCACCAGCAACGGTTACACACCGTTCGCCTGGGAGGCCCCTCATTACGAATCGTCGCCGCTGTCGATTGCCGCAGTACCGCCGCGCTTCAACTCGACCTACCAGCGCGTGGTGTACTTCGCGTGCACCAACAACACCACGAGCAGCGTCACTAACACCAATACCATCTGCAGCAATAGCGATCTGTACACGCTCAACTCAACCGCCAACAGTCACGCGTTCGCGGTCGGGCAGTTCTTCCCGTACGCGATCTATTCCGACTACTACGGCCAGCGCATCATTCCGGAGAACCTCGGCAACATCGAATACAACATCTGCAATATCGATCCGTTCTCGTGCCTGACGTACACCTGGCAGGACATCTACCTGAATGCCCAATATGCGTGGGTCGTGCGCGATGGTTTCGCGTCGTTCTTCTTCCATCCGTTCTGGTTGGACTCCGACATGTCGGGTACGGCTGCGTCCAACGCATTCCAGGATTTCCAGAGCCTGGTGAAAGGCATCTCTGGCCTCGGATACCAGTGGGTGGATGCAAGCACACTCAAATAGCCCCAAACGCATTTGGCAGGGCGGTGGGCACCACGTCACCGCCTTGCCTGTCCCTCGGGTGGGCGGCCGGCTGTCTCACCCCGCATCAGGTCAAAGCGGTGAGGGCAGGGCTGGGCCGGCTGCCCCACCCGCGGCGCCCGCTCAGTGGCACTCAGGCGATCACCGGCCGCTCCGTCACTGGCTGAGCCGGCTTCCGGGGTACGCACCCGGCACCAGGATCGGCAGCTCCACGTCGGTCGCAGACACGTTATAGACGTTTGGCACTGCCGCCGTCGACAGGTCGAGAGCCGATGTCACCGGAGGGATCTGCGTGCCGAGCGCAAAGTTGACGACGTTGGTCGCATTGGGCAGCGAGCTCGCGCTGACGATTGCCGCGTACTGAACGTGCTGCGGATAGAACAGCAGCCCGACCTGGTCGCCGTCCTGAAGCTGCTCTCCAATGGCGGGCAGCAGGACTGCGCCTGCGTTCAGCCCCGGATCATCCTGATGGTCGCCTTCTGCAAACGCCGTCACCTGGTCGTCCACCAGGATCAGCTTGCCGGCACGCTGAATGCCGACACCGACGTAAGCCACCGCAGCCTGGACCGCACCCGCTCCGCGTGTTACCGACAGGTCGGTGATACGGGGCACGCCGGCCAGCACCTGCCCGGTACCGCTGATGGTCGTGATCGGCACGAAGACCGGCCCGGCCGCACCCAGCGGCACCGACGCGGTCAGCGTGGATGCACTCGTGGGAATCGCCCCCGGCCCCGACAGCGAGCCCACGGGGATGCGGTCCATCTCCAAACCGACCGGCTGGGTATTGGGGGCGCCAACCGTATCCGCCACCGAGAGGCAAACCTTGGGGATCGCGTTGAACGTGTCGGAGTCGATGCCCTTCAACTGTCTGTCGAACCAGCTGAGGATCGACGCGACACCCACGACGCCGCCGCAATTGGCGGTGCCCTGCGACTGGCCCGCCAGCGGATTCATATGGCCGCCTTCGGTCGTCAGCACGCGCACATCCGCGCCGGTCGACGCGAAATACCGCGCGTTCATGTAGGCCTCTGTCACGTTGAACAGAACATCGCGGTTGCCCTGCAGGAACAGCGCTGGCACCTTGCGCAGTACTGCCTGGGTTTCGCCAAAGTTCCAGGGAAGGCCCGCACGCTGCTGGGCCTCGAAATAGCCCATGCCATGATCGAAGAAGAACTGGGTCAGCTCCGTGCCGGAGACGGGGCGCGGGTACGCCGTCGGCAGACTCGCCAGGTTGAACAGGTCTGTCTCCGTGCGGACGGTGCTGGCTAGCGGCCCCTGCACGCCGATGGTGTTGCACAGCGTTGCTACCAGCGGCGTATTCGATACGCCGTGCCCGCCCGGGCTTGCGGTCGTGGCGGTGCTGGCCAGCAGGCAAAGCAGCCCGCCGTAGGAGAGCTTCATGCCTTGGCCCGGCAGCAGGCTGTACAGCAGGTCATACCAGGTGCCGTTGGGCACGATGGTGTCGATGCGTGGGTCGAGCGCGGCCAGCGGCATCTGAAAACCGCCCCCGTAGCTGTAACCGATCGTGCCGACTTTGATGTCTTTTGGGATCCCGGTCTGCGGCTCGGTCTGCACGTACAGACTGTCGGCGTTGTCGTAGGCCCAATCCAGGATCGCGCGAGCGTCCTGAACTTCGGCGCGCGGATCGATGATGCGGGCATTGCCGCCGCCATTGGCGGGCACGCTGTCGCCGTGTCCGCGTTCGTCGTAGCTGATGACAACGTAGCCGTGATACGGCAGCGCCTGCACCAGTTCGTCGATCGACGTGAAATGCGGATCGCCCGGATGCAGATCGCCATTGGCTGCCAGGGTTTTCAGTCGATTGCCGCCGTAGCCATGGCTGTGCAGGACCACCGGAAAGCGATCGCCAGGACAGCGCGAGGGCAGCATGACCGAAAAGTAAACGCGGGTGGTTGGCGTTGGATTCGCGCTCGGGTCGAAGTCCGACGGCACCGGCACGACGATCGAGTTGTTGACCACACTCGGTGCCAGTGGTGTATCGCAGGCAGCCGACTGCGCGACAGGGGACGTTGCCACGACCGAGGAGGTCGCGGATCCTGAGGCGCCCGCCGTTGATGAATCAGATGCGCCGCCACCGCAGGCGGCAACGAGCAAACAAAGACTGGCTGCCAGGCAGCCGTTGCGGATGTGCAGCATGGGGTCTCCTCCTGCCTCGATCGGTGTCTTCTATGTACGTATGCCGAGGCTGCGAGGATTCTATTGACGCCGTTCTGTTTGAGACACGCTGTTTTTTAGAGCCTGTCATCGAAAGGGGCGCGCGATGCAGGTTAACCCGAGCGACAGTGGCTGTTCTCCCGATTAGCGAAAGCAAGAACTTTCATCCAAGCGCGGGGAAACCCCGACTGCGGGAGGCCGGTGAGGCGCTGTGGATTCGCCCGGGGGCGATGCAGAGATTGCAGGTGACAGGCTGATGCTGATCAGCCGTTCGTGTTGAAGCAGTAACTTTAATGGAGGCCGGCGAATCTACTGGCCCACACGTTATCCGTCGCGGTCAAAAAAACCTTCGACCATCAGGCCGAAGGTTTAGCACGTGAAATCAAAAACCGGACGACAGGTACTGTTCGCGCACCGCCAGCCCGGCGTAAGGCAAGTTGCTCGCGGTGACGATCGCCACGTAGTCGGAAAATCGGTACTGCAACCGTGCCGTCTGCAGTGGCGATCCGCTCAATACCTCTGGTGATGGATCACCCATTGTCGACGTCGGCATACCGAGCGCATTGCGCAGCGCATATCTCGCGCCATCCCAGGCGGCCGTTGTGTCGCCGGCGCTCATACCGCGTCGGTAGATGTCTATGCCGACGAGATGGCCACTGGGCCCGAAGCTGAGCCACAACTCGCTGACAGGCGGGCCGGAAAGACCGAGCTTATTGGCGTCCACACCTCGGCAGCGAAGATAGCGGTAGCCGTGTTTGACATCATCACAGGCTATGTCATTTTTGTATGCCCAGCGAGCGGCCTCCTCGGCGGTCGTGCGATCCAGTACGAATCCGCCCGGGACGGGGCGAGCCGGTGCGATCTGGTCTGTTCGAAGGTGCGCCAGGCCGCTGGCACGCAGTGCGCTGACTTGCTCCGCCGTGGTGGTGTCGACGGGGCAGGGGACGCCAAGCATCGCGAGCAGAGGGCGAGCCGCCTTCGAGTGCAATGCCCCGACCAGACCAATCGCAACCGCCAGCGCTGCAACACTGGGCATTGTGTAGCGCTGCAGCCAGCGGCGCGGGCTCATTGGCAGTTCTGGGCGGTGTTGGGGCCCAGATACTGAGGCATGGACGACACGATGGTCGACTTGAGGCCAGTGAGCACGGGTGCTACACGGGAGATGTAGGCATCCGGAACGCCATCGGTCTTCATGACAGCAGCGGCATCGGTGATGAACTGATCGAACACACAGCCAGGGATACCGACGTCGGAATGTGCTGTGGCCATGTCGTCACACATGACGGTGGTGCCGTCCGCCGCGACTTGTCCTGGATAGCTGAAGGGGCCACCAAACAACGCTTTGAACTGGAGGTTCAGGCAAGCCTTGAGACGCCCCACCGTGTCGTGTCCGGGCTGACCGATGTTGGCAAAGTACGGTGCTTCTTTGGGGTCTGCGAGCAGACCGGACACCGCGTCGTCGACCACCTTCGAAACGGCGGCCGGTGCACTTGCATCTCCGCCAAGTCCGGCCCACATGTCGGCGTTTTGCGGAAACTGTGCTGTCGACGCCGTCGATGCCATCGACATGGGCGCATCGTCGCCGCCTCCGCATGCGCTCAGCGTCGCGGTGGTCAACGTCAAAACCAGTAGCAGTGCTCGCTTCATGGGTCAATCTCCTTTGGCAGGGTATGGATCGGGCGCTGCGCAGCTTGTCTCAAGCCCGGCGCAGCGCTGATGTCATATACGTCTGCCATGCGAGATCGGATGCAGGATGGATCGAGCCACTGCAGAGTTTTGATGTGCGGACATGGTCCACGCTCACGCAGACTGCATCGAACCGCACTGGACCGTATCAATGCACGGAATTTCGTTGGAGCAGTGCGGCGATGTAAATCTAGGTGCAATGTCCCAGTCCGGAATGGCTATGCCGCGCCATTCGCAAGAAATAGCGCGCACTTTTACTTGTCCGGAAATTGCCGTCTTCTTCCCGTTAAGGCCAGCGCAACAAGTAAAGCGGTGAGCAAAAGGAATAAGGGCGGGGCGGCCAAGCGAAGATCAGCGCAAATAGGATGGACGAGCCGCTCCCCCAGTTCCACCATGGAATCGGTCAGTCTAGGGGTAGGCCCATTGGCGGCGTCACGAAGCCGCTTTGACACCGGGGTGTGAAAAGCACCTACCGGGGCTTCACCGGGCGTGGCGCTGGGCAAGTCTGATGCCACGGCAGGTACGCGCTCGCTGGTGATGGCCTCGATTGACTTGAGGCCCCCGCTTCGTACGCTGCACACCTGGGACGTTACTAGCGAATTCCGTACTGCTGTCCACCTTGGTGGGCGTCAACAACGCCTCTCGTCTCCTTCAGTCGTTCAAACCCACATAGACGGCAACGAGGTGTCCACCTCGATTGTCGGAGCGCAAGCACGTGCAAAGGCCCGCGCCCGAACAGTCACGCCTGCATGTCCCGCAACACGCCCAACTCACTCGATTCGACATCATCTGCGCCTGATTCCGTCGGTGTTTTCCCTAACCTTTATTGCGTTGAGTTTAGGCCGTTAAGCCGCTAATATTTGGCCGATTCAACGTGCTTTATAGGCCGACAAAACGTAATAATAGGAGGTTTGTCGGGACCGAGACGTTGGGGCTGGCTCCTTGCATGTGGCGCTGCAACTGACTGTCATCCTTTGCGCCTGTACCAGCGCGTCGTTATGGCGTACCGATATCTGGTTCGCCAGCCTCGGCATGGCTTGCCCGAATGCTTTCTGCGAAGCGTCATCCATTCCATATGCAGTTCAACGTAATGAACCTCGACACCCAAGCTACTGCAGTGCTCCAAGACAGCCTGCGCGACTCTTCACTGCTCGAAACGCGCGCCTGGTTGGCCTCGGGATGGCAAGAGGCATCCAGCGGACGCTCGTTTGCAGTGACCAATCCTGCCACGGGCGAGATCCTGGCCCGCGTGGCCAGCCTGAGCGGTGCCGAGGTTGAATCGGCAATCACGGCCTCCGCAGAAGCGCAGGCCGTGTGGCAGCGCCGCAGCAGCCACGAGCGGGCCAAGCTGCTGCGTGCCTGGTTCGATCTGATGATTGCCAACGCCGACGACCTGGCTCTGATCATGACCTCGGAGCAGGGCAAACCGCTGGCCGAAGCGCGCGGCGAGATCCTTTACGCGGCGTCGTTTGTCGAGTGGTTCGCGGAAGAGGCGAAGCGCATCTACGGTGACGTCGCATCGCATCCGCAGACCGACAAGCGGATCCTCGTCATTCGCCAGCCGGTCGGTGTTTGCGCGGCCATCACGCCGTGGAATTTCCCGGCGGCGATGATCACCCGCAAGGTGGCACCAGCCCTTGCCGCGGGCTGCTCGATTATCGTGCGGCCGGCCGACCTGACGCCGCTGACCGCGCTTGCGCTGGCAGTGCTGGCTGAGCGTGCGGGCATTCCTGCCGGCGTGCTTCAAATAGTGTGCGGCCCTTCGCGCGAGATCGGTGCAGTCCTGACGGCCAGCCCGGTCGTACGCAAACTGTCCTTTACAGGCTCGACCGAGGTTGGTCGCGTGCTGATGAGCCAGTCGTCGCCGACGATCAAGCGGCTGTCGCTCGAGCTGGGTGGCAACGCCCCGTTCATCGTGTTCGACGATGCGGATCTCGATGCCGCCATCGAAGGCGCGATGGCGTCGAAATACCGCAACAGCGGCCAGACCTGCGTATGCGCCAACCGCTTCCTGGTGCAGGACGGCATCTACGACCGCTTCGTCGAGGCGCTGGTGCGCCGCGTGGCGGAGCTCAAGGTCGGCAATGGCGTCGAGCCAGGCGTGCAACAGGGGCCGCTGATTCAGAAGTCCGCGTGCGAACACCTGCAAGCCATGATCGACGATGCCGTCGACAAGGGCGCGAAGGTCGTCATCGGCGGCAAGGGCCATGCATTGGGCGGCACGTTCTTCGAGCCGACCGTGATTGCCGGCGCCACGCCAGACATGCGCGTGGCGCGCGAGGAACTGTTCGGTCCGGTCGCTCCCGTGTTCCGCTTTCGCGATGAAGCCGAGGCGATTGCGCTGGCCAATGACACCGAGTACGGCCTGGCCGCCTATCTCTACACCCGCGACAACGCACGCATCTGGCGCGTTGGTGAAGCACTGGAGTACGGCATGGTGGGCCTGAACACCGGTCTGATTTCCAACGAGGTGGCCCCGTTCGGCGGCGTGAAGCAGTCCGGCCTCGGCCGCGAGGGCTCGCGATACGGCATCGACGAATACCTGGAAATCAAGTACCTGTGCGCGCAGGTCTGAGCACGGCGTAACCGACAGCATCAAAGAGCAAAAGAATGGCTCAATTCCAACAGCCGGTACGCTTCGACACGGTCCCGTCCATCCTCCAGGAATGGGGCGCCGCCCGCCGCCTCGGAGAAATCCTGGCCACATGGACAGAGCGCCGCAGTGTGCTGGTCGTCACTGATGGTGGCCTGCACGAAGCCGGGGTGCTGGAGAACGCCAAGGCATCGCTGGCGACAGCCGGCTTCCGCGTGACCGTTTTCGACGAGGTGGTAGCCGATCCGCCTGAGGCGGTGCTGCTGCGCTGCGTCGAGCATGCGCGCGCGGCTGGTGTCGATCTCGTGATTGGTCTGGGTGGCGGCTCGTCGATGGACGTTGCGAAGCTGGCGGCCGTGCTGCTTGTTTCCGAACAGCCGCTGGCCGAGATGTATGGCATCGGAAACGTCAAGGGCACACGCGTGCCGCTGGTGCAGATGCCGACCACGGCCGGTACCGGTTCGGAGGTCACCAACATCTCCATCGTGTCGGTCGGCGAGACGACCAAGATGGGAATCGTCGCGCCCCAGCTTTTCGCGGACCGGGTGATCCTGGACGCCGAGCTGACGGTCGGCCTGCCGCGTCAGCACACTGCGGCCACGGGGATCGACGCCATGGTTCACGCCATCGAGGCTTACACCAGCAAGCACAAGAAGAACGTCATCTCCGACGCGCTGGCGCGTGAGGCGCTACGCCTGCTGTCGGCCAATTTGCTGGCTGCATGCGAGAACGGTAACGACCGGAGCGCGCGCGAGGCGATGCTGCTTGGCGCGACGCTCGCCGGCCAGGCCTTCGCCAATGCGCCGGTTGCGGCCGTCCATGCGTTGGCGTATCCGCTGGGTGGGCATTTCCATATCCCGCACGGTCTGTCGAACGCGCTGATGCTTGGGCCCGTGTTGCGCTTCAACGCAGCAGCAGCGGCCGCGCAGTACGCAGAGCTGGCCGGTGCGCTAGGCGTCGGTCATGCCGATGCCGATGACGAAGCCCGCACCGAGGCCTTTATTGGATTCATGGAGGATCTGATGGATCGGTCCGGTGCGCCGCGGCGGCTGCGCGATGCAGGTGTCACGCGCGAAAGCCTGGCGATGCTTGCTGCGGACGCCATGCAACAGCAGCGCCTATTGCAGAACAACCCGGTGGAGGTGCGGCAAGCCGACGCCCTGCAGCTCTACGAACAGGCGTACTGAAGAGAGAGTGGGGCGCTCGCTGGACCGGTGCAGACCGGCATCCACCAATCCATTGCAATAAAGGGGCCCGCCGTCTGGCGGGGCCCGCAGCACAGGAAGTGAAGCATCATGAGTAACGTGGAAACCAACGGTCACTACAAGGTTGTCGTCCTCGGCGCCGGATTCGGCGGGTTGGGCATGGCGGCGCAGTTGAAGCAGGCGGGCATCGATGATTTCGTCGTGCTCGAAAAGCGCCCGGCGCTGGGCGGTGTTTGGCGCGACAACTCCTACCCTGGCGCGGCGTGTGACACCGAATCGCACCTCTATTGCTACAGTTTCCACCCGCATTTGCGCGTGAGCGCCATGTACGCGGGCCGCGACGAGCTGCTCGGCTACATGGAATCGCTCGCAGACCGCTTCGGACTCGATGCCCACTTGCGCTTCAACAGCGAAATCCGCAGCGCGGTTTGGGACAAGGCTGATCGCCTCTGGCGCTTCGAACTGGCCGACGGCTCGCGCCTGACCTCGCGCTTCTTCGTGCCGGCCTGGGGCCAGCTCAACCGACCGTTGATTCCCAAGGTGCCGGGACTGAACACCTTCAAGGGGGAATACTTTCATTCCGCCGACTGGCGCCATGATGTGGACCTGCGCGGCAAGCGCGTCGCCAGCATTGGTAACGCGGCCAGCGCGGTGCAGTACGTTCCCGAGATTGCCCCGGTGGTGAACCATCTGACCGTGTTCCAACGCAGCGCCAACTGGATCATGCCGCGCAATCAGATTGTCTTCACCACGGAACAGCTCGATGAATTTCAGCGCGATCCGGCACTGTTCGAAAAGAGCCGCGAGCGGCTGCATGCATTCCGAGAGTCAGGCTTCGAGCGCACCCGCGTCGGCACCGATGCGCAGCGCGAAGGCAAGCGCCTGGCGCTGGAGCATTTGGAGCGTAGCGTGGCCGACCCGGCCCTGCGTGCCAAGCTCACGCCAGGCTATGAATTTGCCTGCAAGCGCATTCTGCGCTCCGACGACTACTATCCCGCTCTGACGCGCGACAACGTCACGCTCGAGACGGCCGGAATTGAGGCGTTTGTGGAAGAGGGCATCCTGACCAAGGATGGCCGCGTGCACGCTTTCGACGTCGTGGTATTCGGCACCGGTTTTGAGAGCCAGGCATTCCAGGGTGACCTGCAGGTCAGCGGCCTCGACGGTTCGCTGGCCGATGCCTGGGCCGACGGACCGCAAGCGTATCTCGGCATGGCGGTACCGGGCTTCCCAAATCTCTTCATGATCTATGGCCCGAACACGAACCTGAACCACAACTCCATCCTCTCGATGCTGGAGATCCAGCAGCGCTACATCATCGATGCGATTCGCGGCATCGAGGCCTCGGGCGTTGGTGCGTGCCAGATCAGCAAGGCGCGATCCGACGACTACAACCGTGCGCTGCAGACGGCGATGGGCGGCTCGGCATTTTCCGCCGACTGCTCAAGCTGGTACAAGAACGCCCAGGGCAAGGTCATCAACAACTGGTCTGGCACGGTGGACGAGTACCGCGCGGCGGTGCGCTGGGACCTCGGCGCATTCGAGCAGGTTTGACGGGGCAGGGACGTGTCTTCGGAACTCTCCTGGCAGCCGCTAAGCGAGGTGGCGGAAGATGCACAGCCCCTGGTGCAGGCGTTTCGCGAAGCGGGCGGCCTGCACTACGGCAGCCTGGCGCCGGAGCCTTCGCGCGCGAACTTTGCCCGGGCCTGCAGCCTGAATGGCTTGAACGACATCGACGGCGTTGACCACCGCGACATCATGGTGCCTGTGACCGACGGTGAGATTCGGGTGCGCCTGTACCAACCAAACGAGGCGGAGTGCGCGGGCGGCAAGGGGCCCTTGGTCGTGTTCCTGCACGGCGGTGGCTGGGTGATCGGCAGCATCGACACGCATGACGGCATTTGCCGGCTGCTGGCCCGGCAAAGCGGCTGCATCGTCGCGTCGGTGGAATATCGTCTGGCCCCGGAACATCAATGGCCAGTGCCGCTTCGGGACTGCGAGGAGGCACTCGGCTATTTGGTCGCCAATGCGGCAGCGTTGTCCATTGACGCCAGCCGCGTGGTGCTGGCTGGAGATAGCGCGGGCGGCAATATGGCGACCATCATCAGCAACGCGCCGGCTACAGGGGCGTACCAGGTCGTAGGCCAGGTGCTGCTCTATCCGGTGACGGACCTGACAGCAAGCCGGCCCTCCTACGGCCGCTTCCGAGTCGGACTGCCGCTCGTCGCAGAATCGATGCGATGGTTCCGCGATCTGTACGTGCCAGCGGGCACGCCGCTTGACCAGCCTGCCTTGTCACCGCTGCTACACGCAGAGGGCCGCCGCCAGCCACCGATGTTTATCGCTACCGTCGGCCTGGACCCGCTCTGTGACGAAGGCATTGAATACGCGGCAATGGCGGCGCGAGCAGGTGGCTTGCTGGAGCATCACCACCTACCTCGTCACATGCACGGCATTTTCACGGCGGCAGGGCGCATCAGCACTGCGCAGAATCTGCTAGAGCGCGCAGGCTTATTCATTCGCCGACTGTCTTCGCATTCGTGAAGCGTTGCTTCTGATGGGCGACGATGAGGCCGCCTTCTTCTGATGTGTAGGCATGCGAGCTAGCGCGTGTGCTGATCGCTGCGGCAGGAATGCCGCGCCCATCCTGCCGGTCTTGACTCGCACTTCGGCAATTTGCTAGGCCTGCAAGGACCGCCCGCGTGATTCGCGGCCCCCCGCGCTTGAACACGGAAATCCCGACGCGCCTGGCGATGGAACTAGCCTCGTCGTGAGTGGCGCCTCTCTCAGTTGTTCCTTTCCCAGCTCTCCGTCTGATGCCAACGCGGCACGCGCGCGTGCTGGGAGCCTCGCGCCGCTGCGCTCGAACGGCCGAATCCCCACCCGCACGCGTAAGTAAATCGATTGGACATCGTTTGCGTCTTGTTTGGTTGGTGTTTTCCCTAGCTTTTGTCACCTTGATGATAGGCCGGTGCAACGCTAATATTTGGCCGTACTAACGTTGTTTTTAGGCCGTAAATACGTACTCGCAAGGCGATGCTCAGGTTAGGGGCGCCCAGGTCGGTGCCGCACCGAGCGTCACAGGCCCGTGCTGGCTTCCTTGGCGGCGAGGTGATCTGCAAATGGCAGCCAGAAAACAGCTGCCGGGGCTACAGCGCTGTGGGCGTCTTCTTCTGCTCTGCACTCCTGTTTCCATCAACGCATCTAGCAGGGAGGCTCAGGCCATGGCTGCGAGCAATAAACGTCAATCGATCGTCCCGGCCCCTTTCCAAGGGCACTACGACGCGTATCACTTCTCGCCGGCAACGCGTGTGGGCGACATGGTTTGGGTATCCGGCCAGGTTGGCGTGAACACGGACATGAAGCCTGCCGAAGGGATGCAAGCGCAGGCGCAGATCGCTTTCGAATGCCTGAAGCTGGTTCTCGAAGAGGCGGGCGCGAGCCTGGCCGATGTCGTTGAGCTCACAACGTTTCACACGGACCTGCATGGCGACATCGATGCGTTTATCGCCGTCAAGGACCAGTACTTCCCGAGCCGCTATCCGTCGTGGTCAGCGGTGGGGGTGACGCAGTTGGCCTTGCCTGGATTGCTGATCGAGATTCGCGCAACGGCCGTAGCCGGATCCGGAGAGGAATGAGCGCTTGAGGCGGCCGGACATGCTGGCTGCAAGGCGAGAGATATTGGAAGGAGCCCATGATGAAGAAGCAACGCATTGAAGTCGTATCCGCAATCGCGGCCGCAGTATGTTTTGCGATCGGTACCGCCGCCATGGCGGAAGACCTCACTCCTGAGGGCGCTGATCGATCTGCCAGCAAGGACGGTAGCGTCCCCGTTTATGCCGGCAAGCAATCCCCCGAAGCCGGATGGGAGTGGGGCAAGGTTCGCGGTGATTTCTGGAAGCACAAGAGCGAGAAGCCTCTGTACTCGATCGATGCGTCAAACATCGACAAGTACGCGGACAAGCTGACGCCCGGCCAGATCCAGCTCCTCAAGCAGAAGAAGGGCTATCGCATGGACGTGTATGCGTCGCATCGCGAATGCCAGGTGCCCGACTTTGTTGCGCAAAACTCCAAGGCAAATCTGACCGGAGCGAAGCTGGATTCGACGGGGGAGCAACTGCAGACCGCAACCCTTCCGGGTGTTGTATTCCCGCAGCCTAAGAACGGCGCAGAAGCGATCCTGAACTACATGTATCGCTACCACGGTGAAGGTCTGGAATGGCCGAAGATGGTCACCTCCATTTCCCCACGCCCGGGCAGCAACGAATGGATCGACGTGATCTCTCCGCAGCATGCCTTCGTCCCCTGGGGCAAGCCGGGCAAGACGACGCCACAGGATGTTGATCAGCTCAGCAGTGCCGCCTTCTTCAAGATGGAATCGCCACCGGCGCTGGCAGGACAGGCTTTTGTACAGCGGCAGTTCTTCAACAAGCCATCGGAGACGTTCTACTACTTCCCGGGCCAACGTCGCGTGCGCCGCATGCCGGCCTATACGCACGATGCGCCGGTCATCGGCATGGAGAACCAGTACCTGATCGATGAGGCCAACAT
Source organism: Ralstonia pickettii (assembly GCF_000607165.1). GTDB lineage: Bacteria > Pseudomonadota > Gammaproteobacteria > Burkholderiales > Burkholderiaceae > Ralstonia > Ralstonia holmesii. Next base: position 1,016,671 of record NZ_JFZG01000024.1, read on the forward strand.
GTTCTACGGCACCATCGACCGGTTCAACTGGAAGCTCGTCGGCAAGAAGGAACTGCTGGTGCCGTACAACGCGTTCGGGATGTACAAGTTCAAGGAAAAGCTGCACGACGTTGCTACACCAGACGGCGTCGCTTCGAGCAATCGTCGCTACGAAATGCACCGCGTCTGGGTGGTCGAGGCCACGCTCAAGCCGAGCGCGCGCCATGTTGCATCCAAGAAGGTCTTCTACCTCGATGAAGACAGCTGGCTAGCCCTCGTCGGCGAAGACTACGACGCCCAGGGCAAGTTGTGGAAGGTGCGCGAAAGCTACCCGATTCCGGTGTGGGAGCTGGGCGGCACGTGCGACAACATGCCGTTCGTGATGTACGACCTCAGCAACGGCCGCTACGTGATGGATCAAACGACGTTCGGCCAGGGCAAGGACATTCATTGGTACGAGCAGATCAATGATCCGCGCTTCAAGACGGATTTCTTTACCGCAGAAACACTGCGCGCGGTGAGCGAGCGCTGAACGTGGCCGCATGAGCGGGGGCCGGCACGCGCTTGAGGAGGGGCGTGCCGGTATCAAAACGGGTTGGAGGAAAAATGAATACCAAGAAGATGTCCACGCGGACAGCGATTTCGCTCGCCGTGCTGGCAGCAACAACGTCTGCAGCGCAGGCCTACGACTTCACGATGGGCACGGACGAGGCGGTGAAAGGCTCGCTGGTGAGCAACATCACAGCCGGCGTGGCAACGCGGACGAAGAGCCCGAGCTGTGCACTCACGGGCGATCCGAACGCAAACGGCTGCGGCGCTGCGGCCAACACTGACCAGTGGGGTGCCGGCGACAACGGCGATTTGAACTATCGCCGATGGAAGCCCTACAGCACGTACCTGAGCGCGACCAGCGAGCTGCTGCTGACGATGCCCAGCGAGGGGTTGAAGTTCATGGCGCGCGGCACGGGCATGTACGACTTCATGGCCAAGAACACCGAGCGCACGCCGCTGTCGAGTGATGCGAGGGCGCAGGTGGTTTATGACGCGCACGTGCTTGATCTATGGGCGCAGAAGGACTTTACCGTGGCGGATCAGAACGCCCACGTCCGTATCGGCAACCAGGTCATCAACTGGGGCGAGAGCATGTTTGCCATGGGCGGTATCAACGCCACCAACTCGCTCGATGTCCAGAAGCTCCTGATTCCGGGCTCGCAGCTCAAGCAGGCGCTGCTACCTGCGCCGATGGTGAGCTTTGCCACGAATCTCTCGCATGGCCTCAGCACCGAGGCTTATTACCAGTTCATCTGGAACGGCAACCGCATGCCGCCGGTTGGCTCCTTCTGGTCGGCGTCCAACGTTGTGGGCCGTGGTGCTGAGCCTTTCACCGTGAACACGACGAACTTCAATGCGAACGGCCCGAGTGCAGGCACGGTCGCAGGCCAGAACGGTTTGAACAGCCACGACCCGGGCACCATTGCGGCGATCAACAACGGCCTGGTCAATGGCGACTTCGCTGGCCCCCCTTCGTTCTCGATCGGGCTGCCGGTCTCCAACAAGCTGCCTTCGAAGTACAAGCCGCAATTCGGTGTGAAGTTCAACTACGTGCCGACCTCCATCGACGCGAACTTCGCGTTCTACTACGAGAACTACACCGACAAGTCGCCCGTGTTGGCCTCGTTCGCGAACAACACGGCGCAGTGGTCGTATCAGCAGAATCGTCAGCTGTTTGGGATCAGCGCGAACTTCCCCGTCGGACCCTGGGCGGTGGGGACGGAACTGTCGTATCGCCCGCGCGACGCGGTGGCGCTTTCGGGCTGCTACGGCGCGGGCGGACCGATGGACCTGAACGTGAACCCGGCCGGTGTCGACTGCCAGCAGTGGGTGGACCGTAAGAAGCTGCAATTCGGCATCAACGGCATTCTGGCGCTCACGCGCAGCGAATATCCGTTCCTCAAGATGATCGGAGCGGATTCGGCCTCGCTGACCGCAGAAGCGACGATGGTCTACTACCCAGGCCTGGGTGGCAGCGTGACACGCACCGTCAACGGCGTGCAGGTCATGCAGGCGCCGCAGGCTGGTTATCTGACGTGGCTGAACAACAACTCGGGCACGGGTTACCCCATCGGCATGCGGCAGGGTACGGCAGCCTCGGGCGGTGTGACGGTCGACTTCAACTGGACGTATGACGGCACGCTGGTGCCGGGCTGGCAGGTGACGCCTGGCGTGACATTCAACGCCGCGCTGTACGGCTACACGCCGACGTTCAACGCCAACTACATGCAGGGGGCGAAGTCCGCCAACTTCTACGTGCTGTTCAACCAGAACCCGACGGTCTGGCAGGCGGGCATCAACTTCACGGCGTTCTGGGGCGGGCACAACACGGTGGGCAATCCGTATTCGGATCGCAACTTCATCGGCGCATTCGTCACGCGCAACTTCTAACGCGTTCGTGTCGGGCGGCGGCGCACGCGGTGCGCCGCCAGGAATACTTGAAGGGGTAGTGTCGTGTTGAATCGTCTTGTTGCGGGGCTGGAAAAAGCCTTCTTCGGTCACCGCGCGATCGTGCTGGCGGTGATTGGCCTATTCACTGCAGGCATGGCCGTGTTTGCCGTGCAACTGCGCATGGATGCCGGCTTCGAGAAGCAGATGCCGATCGGCCATGAGTACATCCAGACGTTCCAGAAGTACCGGAACGATCTGCTCGGGGCCAACCGAATCACGGTGGTGGTGCGCGCGAAGAAGGGCTCAATCTGGACGCCGGAGGGGCTTACACGGTTGTACAACGTGACCCAGGCCGTCATTTACCTGCCGAACGTGGATCGCATCGGTGTGCGTTCGCTGTGGACGCCCAACGCGTTCGTCAACGAGATCACCGAAGAAGGCTTCCGCGCCGAGCCGATCATCTCGGGCAACATCACACCCGATCAGCTGACGCCTGAAGTCGTTTCTAACATTCGTCGCGCGACCACGCTCGGCGGCTACGTGGGCACGCTCGTCTCGCACAACGAAGACAGCGCGATGATCACCGCGGAGCTCAATGAGCGCGACAGTGCAGGCAAGGTGCTCGACTACGTGGCGTTCAACCACACGCTCGAAGACAAGATCCGCAAGCCGTTTGAAGATGCCGGCTACGAGGTTCAGATCATCGGCTTCGCCAAGCAGATCGGTGACATTGCCGATGGCGCCAAGGGCGTGCTCGTCTTCTGCGCGATCGCGCTGCTGCTGACGGCCCTCTCGGTGTACTGGTACTGCCATTCGGTGCGCTTCACGGTGCTGCTGATTGTGTGCTCGTTGAGTTCACTCGTCTGGCAGTTCGGCACGCTGCGGTTGCTGGGCTTCGGGCTGGATCCGCTCGCGGTGCTGGTGCCGTTCCTGGTCTTTGCCATCGGGGTGTCGCACGGCGTGCAGCAGGTCAACTTCATCGTGCGCGAGATTGCCCGCGGCAATAGCTCGTACGACGCTGCACGCCACAGCTTCAGCGGTCTGCTGATCCCGGGCGTGCTGGCCCTCGTGACGGCCTTCGTCTCGTTCATCACGCTGCTGCTGATCCCGATTCCGATGGTGCGGGAGCTGGCCATTACGGCCTCGCTGGGCGTGGCCTACAAGATCGTGACGAACCTGATCCTGCTGCCGGTGGCCGCCTCTTGCTTCAACTTCACGCAAGCCTACGCGCAGAGCGCACTCAAGCGTGCGGCTTGGCGCTCGGCGGTCCTGCGCCCGCTGTCCAAGGTGGCGCAGCCAAAGTACGCCGGCGTCACGCTGTTGATCACGTTGGTGGTGTTTGGGCTGGCGGTCTGGCAAAGCCGCGACCGTGTGATCGGCACGCTGCAGCCGGGTGCGCCTGAGTTGCGCGAGGAAGCGCGCTTCAACCGGGATGCGACGTCGATTGCCGGCAACTACGACATGGGGCTCGATTGGCTGTCGGTGGCGATCGAGTCGAACGGCAAGGCGTGCGACAACCCGGCCGTCGGTTTGTATGAGGACGAGTTCACCGCCGCCATGCGCACCGAGCCCGGGGTGGTCTCCGCCCAGTCGTACTCGGGGATGCTGCGCACCTACAACGCGGGCTACAACGAAGACTATCCAAAGATGAACGTCGTGCCGATCGACCCCGAGAACTACGGGGCCGTGTCGGTCGATGTGGCACGCCTGAAGGGCTTCATGACAGCCGACTGCAGCATGACGGCTGTCCATCTTTACCTGACCGATCACAAGGCGATGACGATCAACCGGATCCTGGATGACATCAAGCAGTACCGCGCATCGCATCCGTTCCCGGGTATCAAGATCCGCCTCGCGGCGGGCAATGCCGGCGTGCTGGCCGCCACAAATGACGAGGTGGAGCACAGCGAGCTGCCGATGATGCTGTACGTGTACGCCGCCATCGTGATCCTCGTGTTCCTGGCTTACCGCGACTGGCGCTCGATGCTGGCCTGCTGCGTGCCGCTGACGGTCGCCACCTTCATCGGCTACTGGTTCATGAAGGAACTCAAGATCGGCCTGACCGTGGCAACGCTGCCGGTGATGGTGCTGGCTGTCGGCATCGGCGTGGACTACGCGCTGTACATCTACAACCGCCTGCAGCGGCACTTGGCCGAAGGCGATCCGATTGAACGGGCGATGGAGCGCGCGCTGGAGTTCGAGTGCGTGGCGACGATCTTCACTGCCATCACGCTGGCCGTTGGTGTGGCGACGTGGAGCTTCTCGGCCCTGAAGTTCCAGGCCGACATGGGCAAGCTGCTGGCCTTCATGTTCATCGTGAACCTGGTGATGGCGATGACCGCGCTGCCGGCGCTGGCCTCGGTGCTGGAGCGCTGGTTCCCCCGGCGCAAGCCTGCGCGTGCGCCGGGCCTGCTGAGCCACTGAACGAGAGACAGCCATGATGAAAACGATCCTTACCAGCATCACGCTGTGCGCGGCTGCCGCAGTGTTTGCACAAACGCCCGCCGAAGGCACGGTCGCCACCTGGAGCGTCAAGCCCGCGCATACGTGGCCCGCGCCGACGCACTGCATGCTGCTGGACGCCACGCGCGCCGGCAAACGCATCGTCGCCGTGGGCGAGCACGGCATCGTTCTGCTCTCCGACGACGAAGGCAAGACGTATCGGCAGGCACACTCGGTTCCAGTGTCCGCCACGCTATCCGCTGTCTCCTTTGCCGATGAACAGCACGGCTGGGTAGTCGGTCAGTGGGGCGTGATTCTCGCGACGAGCGATGGCGGTGAAACGTGGCAAAAGCAGCGCATGGACACGGCCGTCGATCAGCCGCTGTTCTCCGTGCTTTTTACGAACGACCAGGATGGCATTGCAGTTGGGCTGTGGTCTTTGATGCTGCAGACCCACGACGGCGGTAAGACGTGGATGAAAACGACGTTGCCAAAACCCCCCGGGGGCGGCAAGGCCGACCGCAACCTGTACCGCGTGTTTGCGGATGGCAAGGGCGCGTTCTACATCTCTGCCGAGCAGGGGACGGTGCTCAAGTCGGCCGATGGCGGCGCCACTTGGGATTATCTCGCAACGGGGGGCAAGGGTTCGCTGTGGTCGGGTGTGGCCATGCCAGATGGACGGGTTGTGGTGGGTGGTCTGCTCGGCAGTCTGTTCCAGAGCAGCGATGGTGGGGCGACCTGGCAACCGTTGAAGGCCGAGACGAAGAGTTCGATCACCGGTCTTGTAGCGTCGGGTAACGGGTTCGTTGCGGTCGGGCTGGATGGGCTCGTGCTCAAGCAGCGTGAAGACGGCGCGCCGCTGGCGGTGGCACAGCGTGAAGATCGCCCAGCACTAACCGCTGCGGTGATCGGTGCGGGTGGCAAGCCGATTCTGTTTTCGAAAGAGGGCGTGCTTGCCGGCCTCTGAGGCCAGTTAATGCGCACACACGTCTCCCCGTGTCTCCCGACATCGTCGAGACGGGTTCGTTATTCAACGAGGTAAGCAGGGGTTCACATGCATGTGAGAGAGCAGATGAAGCTGGAGCTGGCGCGCGATGGTGCCACCGTCGCCCGGGGCCTGTTTTCCCCCGAGCGCCTTAAGCGGATGCGCGAGGCGTTCGATTACGGGATTGCCCACCCCAGCCCGCAGCACGGCTACGCCTTTGCAGGCACGCCGGATGAGCATTTCAACGACTACGGCAACTTTGACAACCGTGATGTACACGTCGCGACGGTCAAAGCGTTGGGGCTCGATGAATTTGTAGCGTCGCTCTGGGATTCCGAGCATGTGTGGTTCATCGGCGAGGAGCTCTTCATCAAGAAGGGCGGCAGGGCCGGCCGATCACCGTGGCACCAGGACACTTCGTACTATCCGTTCAGCGGGCCGCAGTTGCTCAACATCTGGACGTGCTTTGAGAAGATTCCCCGCAAGAATGCGCTAGAGGTCGTGCGAGGCTCTCACCTTGGAGCGCAGTACAACGGTACCTCCTACAACGACCCTAACGATCACACCAAGCCGCTGTGGGCCAACACCGATTGGCCTCTACTGCCCAACATTGAGGCCGACCGTGCAAAAGACCCAGCCTCGTGGGACGTTGTCTCCTGGGATCTGGAGCCGGGCGATGCGCTGTTGTTCCACTCGGGCTCGCTGCACGGCGGTGCGCCCGTGACCCCGGATTGCCCGGATCGCCATACGCTGGTTTACCGGTTCTACGGCGACAAGCTGTTTTACCGGCCCCTGCCAACCGGGGGATGCAACTACGGCTACGACATCAGCAATCTCAACAATCCGTCGCTGACGCCGGGCGAGCCGTTCCGGGCGCCTTACTGCACGCAGGTGCGGTGAGGCAAGCAAAGGCGTCGTCTCGGCGGCGTGGGCCATCGCCAAGCCCCTTTAAACCAGCGAACACAGCAATCCGATGCGATTGAAAACGTACGCTGGTGACGTCTCCTAGATCCTAGCTTTGGTCTCCTCTGGGGTCTTTTGATGCCGTGGCAGCACGGCATCTTTTTTTTGTCTTGCTTTACAGAACGTCGTTGGGAGCGATCCGCCCTTGCGCGATGAGCGCGGTCATCACCATGACCAGTTCGAACGCGCGGTCCTCGCTCACCGATTGATGCTGGGCGTCAAACCTCAGCACCGTGACGCCGTCCAGCAGTGCTGTGATGAGCGTTGCGCGAGCGAGGCATTCCCGCGCGGTTGCTGTCGCGTCGACTTCCCGGATGAGGTCGGCCCAGACCACCCGGTAGGCGGCATAGCCGCTTCTCACCTTTTCACGCGTGATATCCGAATGCTGGGCCAGCGCCCACATCTCCGACCACAGCTGCTGCACCGCAGGAACACAGGTTTCCTCGAAGTTTTCTGCGGCAATTTCGAGCATGCGCTCCAGCGCCGGTTTGCCGCTCGGTTTGCCGATCTCCGAGTAACGGTCCAGATAAGCCTGCCCAACCGCTTCCATTGTCGAACGGAGCAAATCGTCATGGGTCGGGAAATAGTTCTGAAGCGCCGATGGCAGGGTGCCAAGTTCTCTTGCCACCCGTGCCAGGGTGAAATTTGCATAGCCTTCCGTCGCCAGCAGGTTGGCGGCGGTGGAGATGATCTCGTTGATCTTGAGCTCTCTGCGTTTGCCCTGGGCCGTCGGCCGGTAATGGAAGCTGTCTTGAGTCGACTGACGCGTGCGCAATTCCAGTAGGGCCGGCTGCAGGTACCCGTCAGATCCAAACACGCTGACACGGGCATCGCTACCGTCGTGCAGTGTGCGTGGACGACGAAGAGGTACCTCGCTCTGCAGCGTTGCGGCTGAAGCACTCACGACCATCTTGACGGCGCGCTTCGCAACACGAGCGAGCTCGACATAGTCTCTTCCCGGGTAATCGCCGTGGGATGCGAATAGCGTCATGCCGTCCATCTGCGCGCCGATCACGGCAGCACGCACCAGACATTCTTCGTGACTCAACGTGGGGTGGAGTTCCGACAACAACTTCGCAAAGATCTCTCGAAAACGCGCCTGCATATCGTCGAGCAGTTCTGCGACAAAGGCTTCATGCGAAGCGAATGCCCAGATCTCCACCATGAATTTCGGCAGATCGGTTTCGTTGATGTTCTGGAAGATGCGATTGATCAGCGCGGAGCAACGTTGTGCCGCCCCCGTGCCCGGACGACTCGCAATCGCTGTGTAGTCCTCCATGACCTGGCTCATATAGGCCGGGAGCACCGTGCGAAGCAATTCTTCTGTCGTTCGAAAGTAATACTGCAGATTTCCATGGGTGATGCCCATGCGATCCGCTACACGGCGTATTGCGAATCCGGCATAGCCGTCTTCTTGAAAGACCTGGCGCGCGGTATCGATGATCTCGCGAATGCGCTGTTCCCGATTGCGCCGTGTTGATGACCGCACGGCGGACTTGGCTCCCTCCGAATGGTCAGGGGTTCCTTGCTTGACCGCGCTGTTTTGCACGTTGACTCTCCCGTGGCTTATACAAAACTTCCGCAAATTATAGGCCTATCCGACGGAATGGGAGAAACGTAGCTGCTTTCCCTCTGATCTTGCGCATAAGTCATGTCTGCTTGAGTGCGCAGGTCACACACCTCCGTCTTTAACTCGAATACTTGGCAGGAACAGTCCACGCCAACCTTGCGCTGCAAAACACTTTGGTTGGTGTGCCTAGCCATCCTGCGCCTTGCAGCGTGCGAAGTTGAGTCGGCTCGACAGCGTTTGCGTCTCCCTTGGTCGGTGTTTTCCCTAGTTTGCTTGCCCTTGAGTGTAGGCCGGTGCGCCGTTAATATTAGGCCGGTGTAACGCAAATAAAGGGCCAGTAATACGCTCATGTAAGGCAAATGTAGGCCGCGCAATCAGGTGAAGGATTTCGTGCATCGCAGGGCTGGTTGCGTGCGCAATGCCTTCCAGGAAGGGCTGAACGGCTTCCCAACTTGATGGTGGAACAGAAGAAGGGCGGCGGCTCTTCTCTGTCGCTCGGCGCATGGGCGCCGGCTTCAACTGACGTGGAGCGCACCGCGGCGATTGATCCACGTTTGACCTTACCCAACCCACACCAGAAGAAGTCGTAGGAGGCAACCATGGCAAAGCACCCCGTCGTCGTGCATGGAGGGATGAAAAGCTGCGAAGAAGCTGCGCTGGTCGCCCACATCTTGAGCAGGGATTGAGGAAATCCGAAATGAGTATGGATCTTGAGCGTGGTAAAGAGCGCGCCGACCTGGGGAAGTATCGGGCGCTGGGTGGCTGGGTGGAAAAGCCGGACGACATGCAGCACGCGCTGGAGGGCAACGTCAGCGCGGATGTGGTGATTGCCGGTGCCGGTTTTGCAGGTCTTTCTGCGGCGCTGGAGCTCACCAGGCTGGGCGCGAACGTCGTTGTGATTGAGCGGGATTTCGCCGGCTTCGGCGCAAGCGGACGAAACGCAGGCTATCTGGCCGGCGCCATGGCGCTCGAATACGACCTCATGTTCAGGGGCCTCAGCAAGGAACGGGCGACGCAGATCGTCCGCTACTACGACGACGCTGTCGGCTTCGTGGAAGGCAAGCTCAAGGAACACGATATCGACTGCGAATACGTGCAGTCCGGGTGGATCCGGGCGGGCGTCCATCCGTCGCAGGAGAAGAGGATCCGCGCGGATATGCAGGTCGGTATCGAACACGGCCACAAGTCGGAATTTCTGGATCACGCGCAGATGCGCGCGCGCGGCATTCCGTCGGCGTTTCTATTTGGCGAATACACGCCGGCCGGCGGAACGCTTCATCCAGGCAAATACGTCATGGGGCTGCGCCGTGCCGCGCTGCGGGCTGGCGTGAAGCTCTACGAGAACACGCCGCTCCTGTCTTACACCGACGGCCCGGTCATTCGGGTGCAGACTCCGCGCGGTAGCGTCAGCGCCCCGGTGCTGATGCTTGCCACCAACGCCTACACGCCGCAGCTCGGTTTGCTTGCAAACAAGGTGGTGCCCTTGCGGATCTCGGCAATCGAGACCGAACCGCTGTCCGCGGTGCAGTTGGCCTCGCTGGATTGGCCAAGGCGCGAAGGCATCGTGACGGGCCACTACAGCATGGAAAGCTTCCGCCTGACGGCACGCAACACAATCATCTCCACCGTCAAGCGCATCCACTATCCGTACGGCTCGGAGACGCCGAACGTGCCCGCCTACGACCAGTATCGAGCGCTGCGAGCAAACCTCCATGAGCGTTTGCCCGCCTTGAAGGACATCGCATTACGGCATTGCTGGAGCGGCTACATCAGCACCGCCGGCAACGCGCTGCCCGTGGTCGGCACAACCGGCGCAAACCAGAACATTTACTACACCGCCGGGTGTTCTGGCCATGGCCTGGCCAGTCAATCCATGCTCGGAAACATGCTTGCCCAGAAGATTCGCGGTACCGAGCCGCCGCTACTGGCAGCGCTGCGTTACGACACGCCCACGCTGCCGCCGGAGCCGTTCCGCTGGTGTCTCGTCAATGGGGCTCTGGCCGCGGCAAACACATTGGACGATCGGTTGAACCGCAAGGTGCGGGGCGCTGCAGCCTGAAGGCGAGCGCTTTCTGCGACCGCGCGACGGAGGCCAAATGAAATCGCAAACGTCTATGCGTTCCTCGCCTCCGATGAGGCCAGCGTTATCAACGGAGAAGCGATCGAAGTGTCGGGAGAACTCTCGACCTAGTTGCGATCAGAGCGGGTTCGCAGTTGTTCAGCCATCAACATCAACGTGAGGTAACACCATGTCCGTCAAGCGTTTCCCCAACTCAGCAACGCCCTCTGAACTTGCATCCGTCATTGA
>NZ_JFZG01000025.1 GCF_000607165.1 Ralstonia pickettii
TTGAAGCGGACGGCGGTGTGATCGTGAAGGGCTTCCTAGCCCCAAGCTTGCTCGAGAACCTGAAGAAGGATCTTCTTCCGATGCTCGAAGCAACCCCAAACGGGGTGGACGAGTACTTTGCCGGTACACAAACGCGGCGGCTGTCACGCCTGTTTGCCCGCACTGACCATATGGTCGACGTCGCGCTGAACCCGCTGTATCTCGAAACTGCACGCCTCATCCTGCAGAAGCCGATCAAGCTCTGGAGTGGAGAGAACCAGGTCGAGGTGGCCCCCGATATTCAGGTGGGCGTGACGCAGGCTATCCAGATTCGACCCGGTCAGGGCATGCAACCGTTGCACCGTGACGATTCAGTCTGGCTGTGGCGACACCCCGGCTACAACCGGGAAGCTCGCGTGCAAATCATGATCGCCATCACCGACTTCTCCGAAGAGAACGGCGGGACCTTGGTCATCCCCGGAAGCCACAAGTGGGATGACGAGCGCATGCCAAAGCAAGAAGAAGCGATCCCGACCTCGATGGACGCTGGCGATGCACTGATCTTCATCGGTTCGACGTACCACGGAGGTGGTCAGAACCGTAGCAATGCGCCGCGCACGGGGCTGACCATGTCGTATGACCTCGCGATCTTGCGGCAGGAAGAGAACCACTACCTGACGTTGCCGATCGAGCGCGTCAAGCGCTTCCCTGAGGAAATGCAGCGACTGCTTGGATGGTCGTGTAGCACGACCTATGCGGGATTTGTCGAGCGCAACGGGGTGATGACCGACCCGCAGGCGTTGCTCCAGCAGGACGACTTTGCCGAGGTCGGCCACTTCGACTGACTCCAGTGCATCCGTCCTCCCCATGGAGCGCATGGGGAGGACTCAACCGCTTCAAGGGCGGTGCACGCAGCGATGTCACTGGCGAGATGCCAGGGGCGTCGGAGTGCCGTCGCGACAGGATATCGACGACCTGGCGCAATGCATCGCAAGCCAATAGATCACGCAGATTTTTCAAGTTAAGCCCGGGGGCAAGATGGACGACATTGCAAAGAAACACGATGAGGCGCCCGAGGCGGCAGCGCTCACGCGGCGCGGCTTTCTCGGCATGGCCGCATCGGTGACGGCAGCGGCAACGGCGGCGGTACTGCCGAATGTGGCGAGCGCAGTCACTGCAGCAAGCGATGGCCGCGATGTGCTCGAGGTGGCCATCATTGGCGCCGGGCTGGCAGGCCTGACCGCGGCACGTGACCTGAAGCGTGCGGGGTGCGAGTCCTTCGTGGTGCTGGAAGCGCGCGACCGCGTCGGCGGACGGACCCTCAACCACGATCTCGGCAACGGCTACTTCTCGGAAGCGGGTGGCCAATGGATCGGGCCCGGCCAGACCGCGATCGCCAATCTGGCTCGCGAGCTGGGTGTCGGCACCTTTCTGACGCACTGGGAGGGCGATTTCGTGATGCTTGCCGGCAACGCACGCACAACCATCGCAAACGACGGCGGCTTTGACACGGATCCGAAGCTGCGGCGCGAGCTCGAGGAGATGGCCAAGAGCGTGCCGACGGCCGCGCCGTGGACGTCACCGCGTGCTGCCGAGTTCGATGCCATGTCGCTTGCTGACTGGCTGGCAACCAAGAACCTTACACCGGAAGCCCAAATCGGCTGGGTGCTCGCCGCGCAGCTGACGACAGGTACTGCACCGGAAAAACTATCGATGCTGCACTATCTGTCCCTGATCAACTCGGCGGATTGCAATTACAGGCAGCTCGAAGCAATCAAGGGCGGTGCACAGGAGAGCCGCATCTCGGGCGGTTCGCAGATCCTGTCAATCAAGATGGCCGAGGCGCTGGGCGACAAGGTGCGCCTGTCGACCCCGGTGCTGCGTATCGAGAACTGGCAAAACGGACCGGTGACCATCCACACCGCGAAGGGCGTGGTTCGCGCGCGCAGTTTGATCGTCGCGCTCTCGCCATCACTGTGCAACCAGATCGCCTTCGATCCGCCGCTGCCGGAAAAGCGCCGGGAAATGCAGCGCCGCTGGCCTGCCTATGCACCGATGCGCAAGACAGCGCATGTCTACAAGAAGGCGTTCTGGCGTGACAAGGGCTTGGACGGCATGCTCGTGCAATTGAGGGGGCCGATCCAATTTGCCTACGACAACTCGCCGGAGGATGTCTCGTTCGGCGTGATCTCGGCCTTCGTGAACAACGGCGTGCTGCCGTCCGACCCCAAGGCTGCCGAAGCCGAGCTCTCGCGCATCTATGCCCAGGCGTTTGGCGACGAAGCGCTGCATCCCGTTGCGTACCACGAGCACGACTGGGGCAAGGCTGACAACTGGTCATTGAGCTGCACATCGCCCATCCCTCCAGGCTTTCTCACCAAGTACGGCGATGTGTTGCATCCGCCAATCGGCCGGTTGATCTGGGCGGGTACGGAAACCGCAGAAATCTGGATTACCACCATGGACGGTGCAATACGGTCGGGCCACAAGGCGGCATTGCAAGCGCTTCAGGCTGCGGCTGGGGGGAAAGCATGATGAACACGAATACGACAACAAAATCACGCGGTCGCGGCAAGCGGATTCTGGTACTGGGGGGCGCGCTCCTGTTGGCCGCAGTGGTGGTCGGTGGCGTCATGTACGGGCCGAACTTCTATGGCCTGCTGCAGATTGGCAAGCAGCTCGATCAGATCACGCAGGAGGACACGCGTGTCGGCGGTCCATGGCCACGCGTCAGCGAAGTGTGCGTGTCTTGCCATGGTTATGGTGGCAACGCACGCGCCCAGACCTATCCGCGCCTGGCGGGTCAGCCGGAGGCCTACCTCAAGAAGCAGCTCACCGCCTTCGCCAGCGGCGAGCGCAGCAATCCGACCATGACGTCGCTGGCGGTGAGCATGTCGCAACACGAGCTTGACGGCTTGGCGGCGCATTTCTCGAAGATGACGCCGCTGCCGAACACGACGTTCCAGGCGGACCCGGCACACGTGGCGCGCGGCGAGGCGCTGGTCAAGGCCAACAACTGCGCCGCTTGTCACGGGCAGCAGTTGGAGGGAAAAGACCTGTATCCGCGGTTGGCCGGGCAGGGTTACGGCTATCTGCGCGATCAACTGACCAGCTTCAAGAGCGGCGCGCGCCGCGATGCCACGGGCTCGATGCCGGCAGTTGTCGGAGCGCTGTCGCAGCAGGATATCGACGACCTCGCGCAATACATCGCAAGCCGATAGACCACGCAGATTTTTCAAGCTAGGCGGGAAGCAAGATGGACGATATTGCAAAGAAAGGCGATGAGACGCCGGAGGCGGCTGCGCTCACGCGGCGCGGCTTTCTCGGCATGGCCGCATCGGTGACAGCAGCGGCGACGGCGGCGGCATTGCCGAAGGTGGCGAGCGCGGCAACGGCTGCGAGCGATGAGCGGGACGTACTTGAGGTGGCCATCATCGGTGCCGGGCTGGCCGGCCTGACCGCGGCACGTGACCTGAAGCGTGCGGGGTGCGAGTCCTTCGTGGTGCTGGAAGCGCGCGACCGCGTCGGCGGACGGACTCTCAACCACGACCTCGGCAACGGCTACTTCTCGGAATCGGGTGGCCAATGGATCGGGCCGGGTCAAACTGCGGTTGCCGATCTGGTACGTGAGCTGGGTGTTGGCACGTTTCCCACCTACTGGCAGGGCAAGACCGTGATGCTGGCCGGTGGCGCGCGTGCTGCAGTCGATACTGAGGGCGGGTTCGGCACGGATCCGAAGATTGCGCATGAACTCGAGGAACTGGCCAAGAGCGTGCCGTGCGGCGCGCCGTGGAAATCGCCGCGCGCCGCCGAGTTCGACGCGATGTCGGTCGGCGATTGGCTGGTGAAAAAGAACATCGCAAACGCAGACCAGATCGGTTGGTCGACCGGCTTGGCGATCACGGGCGGCGCCTCGCCGGCGCGACTGTCGCTGCTGCACTGGTTGTCGATGGTCAATTCAGCCGAATGCAATTACGACCGGCTCGAAGCGGTCAAGGACGGCGCGCAAGGCACCCGTATCTCGGGCGGCTCGCAGATTCTGTCGATCAAGATGGCGGAAGCGTTGGGTAACAAGGTCCGACTGTCGAGCCCCGTGCTGCGCATTGAGAACTGGCAGAACGGACCGGTTGCCATTCATACCGCGAATGGTGTGGTCCGTGCGCGTAACGTGATCGTTGCGCTCGCGCCGATGCTGTGCAATCAGATCGCCTTCGACCCGCCGCTGCCGGAGAAACGCCGCGAAATGCAGCGCCGCTGGCCGGCGTTTGCGCCCGGACGCAAGACGACGCACGTCTACAAGAAAGCGTTCTGGCGCGACAAGGGCCTGAACGGCTGGATTTTTCAACCGGGGGGGCCGGTGCTTTGGGCGTACGACAACTCGCCGGAGGATGTCTCGTTCGGCGTGATCAACGCGTTCGTGCACATCAGCATGCTGCCGGCTGATCCGAAGGAGGCCGAGGCCCAACTCTCGCAGATCTATGCCGAGGCGTTTGGCGACGAAGCGCTGCACCCCATCGCATTCCATCAGCGTGATTGGCTCAAGGCAGACAAATGGACGCTGAGCTGCGTGTCGCCGATGCCGCCCGGTTTTCTCACCACGTACGGTGAAGCCCTGCATCCGTCTGTCGGCAAGCTGATCTGGTCGGGCACGGAAACCGCGGAAATCTGGGCGGGTTACATGGATGGTGCGGTGCGTTCCGGCCACAAGGCAGCGTTGCAGGCGCTGCAGGCCGTAGCCGGGGGGAAGGCTTGATGAATATCGCAACGAAACCACGCAGCCGCGGCAAGCGGATGCTCATCCTGTCAGGCTGGCTGCTGGTGGCAACTGCCGTGGTCGGCGGCATCGTTTATGGGCCGGAAGTCTATGGCCTGCTGCGGATAAGCAATGAGGTCGACAAGATCTCGGACAACAACGCACGTGTGAATGGCCCTTGGCCTCGCGCCAGCGATTCTTGCATTTACTGCCACGGCTTCGAAGGCAACGCCGTTACCCAAGCCTATCCGCGCTTGGCGGGGCAGAAGGAGGCATATCTCAGGAAGCAGCTCAAGGCATTCGCCAGTGGCGAGCGTAGCGACCCGACCATGACGCCATTTGCGCTCAGCCTGTCGGAGCACGAGTTCGAGTCGATGGTGACGCATTTCTCGCAGATGACGCCGCTGCCGAACACGAGCTTCCATGCCGATGCGGCCCGCGTGGCACGAGGCGAGGCGCTGGCCAAAGACAAGAACTGCGCCGCCTGCCATGGGCAGCAGCTCGAGGGGAAGGATGCGTATCCGCGATTGGCAGGGCAGGGCCACGACTACCTGGTCGACCAGCTCACGAACTTCAAGACTGGTAAGCGCCACGATCCCACCGGGGCGATGGCAGCGATGGCCGGTCCGTTGTCGCAACAGGATATCGAGGACCTCGCGCAATTCATCGCCAGCCGATAAGAAAGAACTGATATTCGTGGATAAGCGCAATGGTGAAGACATTCATCAACACCACCGGAATTCATCATGGAACCAAAATACTATCTTTATTGCCTTGCTGATTTCACATTGATCACGGCTTCATTAATCTACGGGATCAAGCTTCTCAAGAAGCGCAACTTCCTCCTCGGGTTCGAGTGGCTGGTTGTGGCGTTCTCGGCGACGAACCTATTGACCAATGCATTAACCGGCGAACGGATGTTCTTGAACATCTCGCTTTTTTGCGATGCATTTTCCAGAACCGCCGGTGTACCGGTGATCGGGATCGCCGGCATGATGGCTGTGACGCATCGATACAAGCCATCGATGGGCGCTGATGTCATGTATGTGTTGGGCGCGCTGGCAGCAACTGTGGTGGTATGGACAGCAGATTTCATGGTGGGGCCAAAGCCTTACTTCTATCTGGTGATGTGGTCTTTGTTCTCGGTTTACGTCGTTTACGTGATCAAGAAATTGCTAAGCGCCGGAGAGAAGCGGATCGCTTTCGGCGTGATCCTGGCGTTGGTATCCGCACAGACGATTGCCAGCATCTATGATTTCTACCATATACCGGGTGACGATGATCACGCGGTTTTCTATACGATTGCGATGCTTGTCTGGGCTTATCAGTCCGTGGTGTTTTATTACGCCTATTGCGCCTTGGAGCGCGCGCAGGCACAGGAAAGGAACCTGAATCGGGGTTATGCCCTTGGCGGCCTAGAACGGACTTCGCAGTGATCACGCCGTTCTTGTAGACATTTCTTTTAGAGGCTCTGGAACGAGTCGGCCATACACTTTTGGAGTGGGTGCCTTGAAGCGTCAAAGCCGCGAGCCGTCCGCTAAACGCTGGGTTCGACGCAAGGAAACCCGGCCGCAAGAGCTGGTCTCTGCTGCGCTGGACCTGTTCGTTGTGCGCGGCTATGCGGCCACGCGGCTGGAAGATGTCGCCGCGGCCGCTGGGGTATCAAAGGGCACGGTCTACCTGTATTTCGCCAGCAAGGAAGAGCTGTTCAAGGCAGTGATCCAGGAAAACCTCTTGCCTGTGCTGGCTGAAGGCGAGGCCTTCATTGATACCTTCGAAGGGACCAGCGAGGCGCTGCTGCACGAGATTTTGATGCGCTGGTGGGAGCGAACTGGTGAATCCGCTGCCTCGGGGCTAACCAAACTGTTGATCGCCGAATCGGGCAACTTCCCCGATCTCATGCAGTACTACAGCGTGGAAGTCATAGAGCGCTATGACCGGCTGTTCGCATCCATCCTGGCACGCGGCGTGGCGCGGGGCGATTTTCGAGAAACCGACGTGCAACAGACCACGCTGGCACTGGTCGCACCGATGCTGTTTCTGAAGATGTGGAAGCACTCCTTTGGCATCTGTGCAGCTAAGGCGCTGGAGCCGAAGGTGTTCATCACGCATGTGGTATCGCTGCTGTTGCATGGGCTGCTACGCAATCCCTCTCCAGATGCAGCACTTCCGGCGCCTCCGCCCCTGACTGCCCAGCCATCGGCCATCTAACCGCGAAGTTTCGACATGCCAAAAGCCAACGGGGTGCTCTGAAAGGCCACCCCCTTTGGCTTTAAGAGATCGACGCAGTGCAGGTCCTGCATATCAGGACCCGCATTGCATCAGGAGTGAGCGATCGATCCCGAGGCCGCACCGCTGCGACGTTGTTCAAGCCAGCGCGCCAGCCGCCCGCCGAACAGCAGTTCGTAAAGCACAGGCACCAGACCCAGCGTGATCAACGTGCCAAGCAGCAGCCCGCCGATGATGGTGAGCGCCATGCCCGCCCATAGGCTGCCGCCAAACAGCAACAGAGGGATCAAACCCGCCACGCACGTGAGCTTGGTCATCACGATGGGGCGCAGCCGCGCCACGGCAGCCGCCACCACGGCTTCGCGCCTGGGCTTGCCAGCAGCCAGTTCGGCCTCGATGCGCTCAAGCAGTAGCACCGCGTTGTTCACGATGATGCCGGCCAGCGACAGGATGCCGAAGTTGGCCATAAAGCCCAGGGGCTCGCCGCCGAGCAGCAGTGCCGGCGCCACACCGATCATCGCAAACGGGATGATGCCCACGATCAGCGTCAGCTTGCGGAAGGAGTTGAACTGCCAGACGAACAGCAACAGCATGGCCACCACCGCGAGCGGCAGGTATGTCTCGAGGGATGCGTTGGAATCGGCGGCCTCCTCGATCTCAGCACCCATCTCGATACGGTAGCCCGGGGGCAACGTGATCTTTGCGATGTTCGGAGCAGCGCGGTCGACGGTCTGTTGCGCAGTGGCCTGTGTACTGCGGCCTTCCACGGTCAACGTACGCACCAGGTCGCGCCGGCGGATGGCCGACGGCTCAGAAGACAGCGACACACTCGCCAGTGCAGACAGGGGCACAGGTGCCGCGCCGCTGGCCGGGTGGATCAGCGTGTTGGCCAAGTCTTCGGGGCGGGCGCGTTCAGCATCGCTGCCACGCACCACCAGCGGGACGAGCGTGTCGCCGTCGCGCAGGACGGAGACCTCAACGCCGGTATATCGGGCGCCGAGCGAGGTGGCGATGTCTTCGCTGCTGATGCCCAGGCGGCGTGCCTTGCGCTGGTCGATCTGCACGTCGACACGCGGCACGCGCGGGCCCCAATCATTGCGCACCTGCACCATCCCAGGAAGCGGGCGCAGCACGCCTTCGATCTTGCTGCCAATGTCACGCAGTACGGTTTCGTCCGGGCCGCTGATCCGGTAGGCCACCATGCCTGCATCGTTCGTACTGCGTGAGAAGCGCTTGGCATCCACGCGCACATCGGGATAGCGCTGCGCCATCCACTGGCGTGTGCGCTCGATCATGGGTGCAACATCCTTCGCACTCTGCACGCTCACCGTGAAGTAGCCCACGTGCGAGGCCGGCAACGGCGGGTTGAGCACGAGCACGACGCGGGGGCCGCCATCTGCCACGTAACCGATACTGGTCGTGACTTCGGGGTTCGCTTTCTTGTCGCTCAGCCAGTGGCTCAGGTCCCGCACCACGGCTTGCGTGCGTCGTGCATCGCTGCCTGGCTGCAGCTCAATTGCAACCTGGTACTGCGGGCGCTCCGACGGGGGCAAGAACCCGGTCGGCACGCGCGAGAGCAGAATCATCGAGCCGATGAACAGCACTGTCATCGCGGCCAGCATTTTGCCCTTGTGGTCCAGCACCTTGCGGATCACGCGCGCATAGCCCGCGTAGAAGCCGGTTTCTTTCGGTGGTTCGTTGGCGTTGTGGTGGCCGGGCTTCAGGAAGAAGTAGCACAGCAGCGGCGTCACCGTCAGACAGAGCAGCCACGAGCTCAGCAACGACAACGCCACCACGATCACCAGCGGCCGCAGGTATTCATTGACCGTGGTGTTGCCGAAGAAGAATGGCGAGAAGGCGAAGATGATGACCAGTGAAGAGGTCAGCAGCGGAATCCCTAGCGTTTGGCCAGCCCGGATGCAGGCCGTTTTGCGGTCTTCGCCCATGGCCAAGCGTCGCTCGACGTCTTCGGCAATCACGATGCCGTTGTCCACTAGCAGGCCCAACGCAATGATGATGGCCGCCATTGAGACGATATGCAGCTCGATGCTCAATGCGCGCATCACCAGCAGCGTGGCAAGAATCGTGAGCGGCACGATGCTGCCAACGATGATGCCGGCGCGCCAGCCCAGGAACAGCACCACCACTGTCATCACGATGACGATGGTTTCTTCCATCACGCGGTTCATGTTGCCCATCTCGCGCTCGACCACGTCAGCCTGGTAGGTCACGAAGTCCAGCGAGAAACCGGCGGGCAACTGCTGCTCCAACTGAGCCACGCGCTCCTTGAGTTCCTGGCCCAGCATCTTGATGTTCTGGCCGGAGCGCATCGATACACCCAGCACCACGGCGTTATCGCCGCGGTAGATGGCTGCGGACTCCGGAGGATCAGCCGGCAGCACGCGTATCTGGGCGATGTCGCCCAGACGGACGGTAGCTGGCGCCGTGCCAGCACTGGCGGGCACGGCCAGCACGAAGTCGCGCAGCGCCTCCAGAGAGCGGATTTCACCTGAGGCGACGACAGCGCTGTTCAGGCCCGAGAGCACGACCTGCCCGCCCGAGAGCACGACGTTCTGCTGGTGCAGTTGCTGCAGTACGGCGTTGGCACCCAGACCCAGGCCGGCGAGACGTGTGCGGTCGAATTCGATATAGACGCGTTCGTCCTGCAACCCATGGAAGGTCACGCCCTGTACGCCCTTGATGGCATAGATGCCCTCGCGCAGGCGCTTGAGCGGCTCACGCATCTCGCTCATCGAGAAGCCCGGTGCTGTGACGGCGATCGAGGCGATGGCCACGCGGCCAAAGTCATCGTTGATTTGTGGCGGCAGCGTGCCGGCGGGAAATAGGGGGCGAGCCTCTTCGATCTTGGCGCGCATGCGTTGCCAGACCGGCATCAGATTGCGCACTTCATCGCGCAGGTTGACTTGCAGGATGACGGTGCCGGGGCGCACCGTGCTCGTCACGTGCTTGAGCTCTGGCAACTGGCGCAACCGCTCTTCCAAGGGGCGCGCGACCAACTGCTCCATGCGTTCTGCAGGCAGGCCAGGGTTGGCCACGATGACGATCGCGTCGCGGACGGTGGTGGAGGGCTCCTCTTGCGAGGGGAAGCTAAGGAAGGCAAAGACGCCCGATACCAGAATCAGCAGCGCAACGAAGAATGTCAGGCGGGTACTGTTGAGCGCGCTTTCGGTGAGTTTCATTGCGCGACCCCTTCCGTTGCGCCTTGAAGCAGGGTCTGCGTCGGATGTGCTTGGGCGAGCTGGCCTTCATGCAGGAAGGCGGTGCCCGCGACGATCACACGGTCGCCGGCCGTCAGGCCTTGCGAAACCGTGACGCGGCCCTCGCGCTGCACGGCGGTGCCCGCTTGGACTGAGCGGCGTTGCAGCTTGCCGGTCTGGTCCAGCACAAAGACGGCAGCCTGGCCGGGCTTGTCGCCCCACATGACGGCAGGCGCTGGCACGGTGATCGCGTTGGGCGCGGTGCGGTTGGCCAACTCGACCGACACGACGCCGCCGCTGCGCAGATGTTTCGAGGTAACCGCACTTTGTGGCACGCGGAAGATTGCCTGCACCAGCGAGCCGTTGTCGCTGCGGGCGGACAACCGCTCCAGTGCAAGCGGGAATGACTCGGAGTCGCTCTTGCCCTGGGCGCTGTCTCCGGAAGAAAGGGTAGCGGCGACGCTGTCGGGCAACATGGCAACCACCTCCAGTGCGTTGCCGGCCTGAATCTGCAGGATGGCCTGGCCCGGCGCAACATCAGAGAAAGGCTGCGTCAGGCGTGCCACGATTTCGCCGTCAAACGGGGCAGTGATGTGGGTGAGCGCCAGGTCTCGGCGGGCCGCAGCAAGTGCGGCATCGGCTGCTGCCAGCTGACTTTGCGCAAGCTGGTGGGCGGCCCGTGCAGATTCCAGCGCCGTTTGCGAAATGATCTTGTCGCGTGCCAGCGCCTCTTGCTGCTGCAATTGGGCTCGGCGTTCCACCGCCGTTGCTGCTGCGGCGGCACGGTCGGCTTCTGCCTTGTTCAGGCGCCAGCGGGCTGGAGACTCGTCCAGCCGTGCAAGCACCTGGCCCGCACGCACCCGGTCACCCACCTCGACGGGAATGGCGACCACTCGCCCGGCGGCCTCGAAGCCCAGGTCACTGCGCTGGCGTGCCCGCAGCGTGCCGACGAAGCTGTCGGCGGATGCTCGGGCCTTGACCGCGCCGACGACTTCGACCTTGACCGGCTTGGGCGGTGCAGCCACCGGTGTGGCGGATGGGGTGCAGGCGCTCATGGCGAATGCTGACACCACGGCCGCAAGAGCCGTGAGCCCGGCGATGGGCTGGAAATGGGTACACATGGGACAACCTTTGAATCGAAGCGATGGGGCAGGGGTTAGGGCAGACCGCGCGCCAGTTCTTCCACCGTCTTGCGCATGGCGGCGCGCTGGTCGGGCGTGAACTCGTGCAGTTGAAGGAGTTCGAGCAGCAGCAGGCCGTCCAGCGCAACCGACAGCAGTTGCGCAAGACCGGCCTTTGGGCCGTGGTCCAGTGCGTCATAGCCGCGAGCGAACAACGCCTGGACTGGCGGCAGCAAGTGCGGGTGAGCGGAGGCCGCCGACAACATATTGGCCATGAGCTGCTTCCGGCTGGCAGGCATGTCGAAGGTGAAGCTGGCCAGCTCGGCCATCTTTGCCCGTAGCGAAATCGGCTTGGCATCGTCCGGCGCTGGTACGCCGACCTGTGCGTCCAGCTCGGCCACCATGCGCTCGACTAGGGCAGTGAGCAGATCGTCACGTGTCTTGAAGTGATAGATCAGCCCGGCTTTGGTGATGCCGACGGCATCTGCCGTCGCCTGGATGGTGAGTTGGGTCACACCACGCTCGGCCATCAGGTCTGCTGCGGCATCGAGAATTTTGTCGCGAGAGTTGGCGGACTCATTGGGTGTTGCCATGGCATCTCCTCGTGTTTGAACTTTACTATACGTATAGTATAGTTAAAGAAATCAACTCGTCAATGCCCGGAGCTATTGCATGCACCCCCTGATTTCTTCCGCTGCCCCCGTATTTCGTCGCGCCACGCGCCAGACGCTGCTCGGCGCAGCGGTGCTCACTCTGATTGGATTGGCCGGCTGCGCCACGGCCCCGGTGGGCTCCGCGCCGGCGGCAACCGCCGTCAACGTGCCTAGCCAGTGGAGCGAAAGCGCAATCCCCATCCAAGGTGTCGTGGCTGCCGAGTGGTGGCGCGACTTTGGTAACAATGAACTGAATACGCTGATTGATACCGCCCTCAAATCAAACCGAGACCTGAAGATCGCCGCCGCGCGGCTGGCCCAGGCGCGCGCACTGACCGATGGGGCACAGGCTGAGCGCCGGCCGCAGCTGGGCGCTGTGGCAGGGGCACAACGCGGCCGGGAAACGGGTATCGATCCGCGTGCTGAGCGTAGTTTCGCCGGCCTGCGCGCGAGCTGGGAAATCGATGTCTCCGGCCGAGGGGCTTTGGCGATCGACGCCGCCGAGGCCGACGCACAAGCCGCCTCCCAGGCGTTACGAGCAACCCAGATCGCGCTGGCGGCCGATGTGGCAACCGCCTATTTCGAGTTGCAGACGCTTGCGCACCGCGTGGCGTTGAACCGTGAGGCGATTGCCGTTGCGCAGCGCCAGGTCGAAGTGGTTCGCCGCAAGTTCGACGCAGGGCAGGCGACGTCGGTCGATGTGGACCGCTGGCAGGCAGAGCTGGCGCAGGAGCAAGCCGCTACCGAGCAGTTGGATGGTTCTCGGCGGATACGTCATCGACAACTGGCCGTGTTGTTGGGCGTGAGTGAAGCGCCGGCGTTGAACTTGCAGGCGACCGCCACCGTGCCGCAGCCGCCGGCGACTTTGCTGCCTGGCGAACTGCTGGAGCGCCGCCCGGACGTCTTGCGTCAAGCTCGCGCGCTGGATGCTGCGCTGGCACGCGTGGGTGTAGCGCGTCGAGAGGTCTACCCCCGACTGCAGATTGAGTGGGCCAACACGCGTGAACGGACGGCGATCGTTGGCCAATCCGCGTCTCCGCAGGTGGTATTGGGTTACGGCGTTTCGCTGACGTTGCCGATCCTGGACGGCGGGCGTATCCGCGCCAACATCGCGGTCAACGAGGCTAAGGCCAATGAGGCAATGGCCGAGTATGAAAAGGCCATGCTGGCCGCACTGTCGGACGCCGAGGTGGCCTTGGCACAGTGGTCCACCTCGGAAGCCTCTTTGACCAAGTGGCAGCAGGCGCAGGCTGCGGGCGAAACTGCGGCACAGCGCGCGGAACGGCTGTTCGATGCCGGCCTGGCAGATGCGAGCTCGGTATTGGATGCACGGCGCAGCTACCTGCGCGCGCAGGATGCCGTCAGCCAGGCGGAAGGCGCGCGTTGGACGGCTGCCGTGGGCCTGCGCCGCGTGTTTGCCGGCGCGGTTTGATAGGAATATGGGGCAGCTTTTTCGCCAATCAGGAGGCTGCGCATGAGCCAGGCACAAGCGTCCGAAGATCGGCAACTCCGTTTTGAGGCATGCCGCTTCGCGATCGATACGTTCGTGAAGATCCACCTGGAACATATCGAGGGCGCAAGACTGCTGCTCACAAGCCATCTGCGCATGATGTTCACGCTATCGCTCGGGGCACTGGCAGGATTGATCACGCTGTATGCGTCGATCCTGCGCTTTGGCGCCGTCGACCTTCACGCCGCTGGCAGCATGGTGCGCGTGGGCTTTGCGATGGCGGCGGTTACGTCCATGGTGGCATCGGCGCTGCTGTCCGCCGCATGCCTGCAGCGTGCTAGTGCCGATGCGGCTCAGCTCCTGCGCGATCCGTTTCCAGATACGGACAACGCGTTGACGAACATCTTCGATGCAGTCGATGCGAACGAGCGCCAGATCCTGCAGTCAGTGAATCGGGCATTGGAGACGCGTGTGGCACGGCACCCCGGGTTCGATGCCAACACGCGCACCCCGACCGTACTGCTGGTGGTCGGGGTTGTCATGGCGGGGCTGTCGTTCTTTGAGGCTACTGTCTGAGTGGCCGATCGATGTTTTCGGAGTGCTGCCCCGCGATCAGCGCGGGCGACGCGCGGCATCCGCCGTCGGCTTCCAGTGCAGGACACCGAACAGCAGCGTCAGCAGCACGCTATCGAACAGCGGTCCCTTGTGCAGGGCCACCTTTCGGAAGCAGATCAGCACTTCAAGCGCATGCACGGCGAGCAGCACCGCAGCCGCGACACGCACCCAGTGGACGGCGTCCGGCGCCAGCGGCAGCGCCGTCAGGTAACTGCCGGCTGCGACGCCATACACAAAGAGCAGCAGCAACTTGCTAGCGACGGTGAACACGGTGGAATCTCCAGAGGTGGATGCGGATTGTGCCCATCGGCTCAGCTTGCGGTACTTGCAGCCTTCGCGGCTTCCTGCTCCTGAAGCTCGCGCCACATGATCTTGCCGGTGCCCGATTTTGGCAGTGACGCGACAAATTCAACAATGCGTGGTGCCTTGTAGGCCGCCATGTTCTCGCGGGACCACGTGATGATGTCGTCTTCGGTCACGGCCGGCGCATGCCGTGCATTGCGCACGACGAACGCTTTCACCGTCTCGCCCCGATGCGCGTCGCGCGCGGCAATCACGCAGACTTCCTGGATGGCAGGGTGGTAATACAGCATGGTCTCCACCTCGGCCGGCCACACTTTGTAGCCCGACGCGTTAATCATCCGCTTCAGACGATCCGCCATGAAGAAATAGCCCTCCTCGTCCATTCTGGCGAGGTCGCCGGTACGCAGAAAGCGCTTGCCGTCGATTTCGATGAACGCTTCGCGCGTGGCTTCCGGATTGCGCCAATAGCCTTGCATCAGCTGCGGGCCGTGCGTCACGATTTCGCCGGTCTCGCCTTGCGGCAATGCTTCGAGTGTCTGCGGGTCGATGATCCGGGCATCGACATCGAACATGGGAATGCCGAGGCAATTCGGCTTCGGCCGGTGCGGCGGGTTGATGTGCGTCGGGGCGATCGTCTCCGACAAGCCGTAGCCTTCGATGTACTCGATGCCGGTCTTGTCGTGCAGTTTCTTGGCGACGGCGTCCGGCATCGCCGCGCCGCCACCGGCCACCACACGCAGGCTCGACAGGTCATAGTCATCGAGCTTCGAGTTCGAAAGAAAATCGATGGCCATTGTTGAAATGGACCACCAGTCCGTCACACGGTGATGCTCGATCGCGTGCGCGGCTGCATCACGATCCCAGCGTGGCAGTACGACGACGGTTGCGCCGCTGAAGAGCGGCGCGTTCAGCCCACTCTGCATGCCCGTCACATGAAACAGCGGCAGTACCGACAGCAGGATTGAGTTCTGCGTGCCGCTCGCCCAGTTGACCACGCCGAGCGCCGTGCACATCGCGCTGCGATGCGTGTGCATGCATCCCTTCGGCTTGCCCGTCGTGCCCGACGTATACGGCATCACGCAGAGGTCGTCCGGCCCTGCGGTCAGCGGCCCTGGCGCAACGCGCGCATCCAGCATGTCGCTCCAATGCGTGACGCCAATGCGGTCACCACCGTCGATATGGCGTGGCGCGCTGACGAACTCCGGCGGCGTGATGCTGGATGGCCGCTTCAGATAGTCGCTGTACGTCGCGACGATGGTGTGCGCAAGCTGCCCGTCGGCATCGTCGGCGAGCGGCGCGATGCGTTCGTATAAATCCTGCGCCACGAAGGCGGTGCGTGCACCGCTGTCCTCGACGTAGTGACGAAGCTCGTCCGTCATGTTCATCGGATTGATGGGTACGACGACGGCGTTGGCGCGCAGGATGCCGTAATAGGCGAGCATCCATTGCGGGCTGTTCTGCATGTACAGCAACACGCGGTCTCCGGCCTTCACGTTGCAGCGTTGCTGCAGATACCCGGCAATCCGTTCGGTCTCGTCCTTGAACTCCGCAAACGTGATCGGCGTGTCGTAGAAGACGATGAACGGCTTGTCCGGATAGCGGGCCGCCGAAACCTCCGCGTTGAAGTACAGATTGGTCGCGGGCAGGGTCAGATGACGGGGAAGGTGCGCTGGCCAGTGCGCGGAGGTTTCCGGGGGCATGTTTCGACTCCAAACTTCACGTGGGTAATAGACAGCGAGACAGGGTGTTAAGCCCGGGCGGCATTCGGCACGGCAAGCGTCGGCGCGCGACGCATCAGTTGCCAGCCGAAAATCAGCATCCAGATCGGCAGGGCGAGGACGGCGATGGTCTCGCCCGCATCTGCGATCGAAGCAAGGCTGGGGAAGAAGCCGAACACGAAATAGCACCCGAAGCCCCAGCCGACGATATGGAGAAGGAACGATCCGCGCCAGCCCGCTTTTTTGAGCAGTCTTCCGGCAATCGGTGTCCAGAAGAACACGAGCGGGCCTTCCACCCACCAGAACCCGCTTTGCGTGGCATTGGCGATGGCGGTCCACACGGCTGCCGCTGCAACTTTCGCGCCGTCTTCCCCGCTGGCATATACATGGGCGAGCGGATGGATGGTCGACAACTGGAGCACCGCCCCAGCGATGCCGCAGACGATATAGACCGCGATGGCGATGGCGATCATTTCGCGGAGTGCCCCAAGCTCTTCACGAAACGTGTGCAGGAAGTAGCCGCCAATGGCCACGAACGGCAGATAGAAGCCCAGCACGTCGGCCAGCATCCACCAGCGGAACAGGTCACGCGCTTGCGCCGGCAAGGCCAGCATTGCGGGGCCGTGAGGCACCATTTCGATGTCGCCGCCCGTGACGACCACCGACAGGGCGATGGTGGCGCAAGCCGCGAGACCGCCAAGGATGGCGCTCCAGGCCGTGAACCTGGCTGCGTTATACGAGTTCATATGCATCAATCTCCAGGGATACCTCAGGTGTTTGCGTGACGGACTTCTTGGTGATGGATCGCGGACTGCGCGGCGGAGGTTTGCGCCTCTTCGCGCATGCCGGGCGTGACACGGCTGACACCGCGGATCAGATCGACGGCCTTCTCACCGATCATGATGGTGGGTGCGTTGGTGTTGCCGCCGATCAGGGTCGGCATGATCGACGCGTCGACAACACGCAGCCCGTCCAGGCCGTGCACGCGCAGTTGTGGGTCGACTACGGCCATCTCGTCCTGGCCCATGCGGCAGGTGCCGACGGGGTGATAGACGGTATCGGTGCGCTGCCGCAGGACTGCGCGGATGTCGTCATCGGTCTTCACGTGTGGGGTGAAGAGGTCGCGCGTGGCCCACTTGGCCAGTGCGGGCGCCTGCATGAGCCGGCGCGTGATCTTGAAGCCGGCCACCATGTCTTCGACATCGCGCGGGTCATCGAAGAAGGCCGGGTCGATGAGCGGTGCGGCGAGCGGATCGTTACTACGCAGCGTGACCGCGCCCCGGCTGTGCGGACGCAGCAGGCAGACGTGGCACGAGAACCCATGGCCCAGGCGCATGCAGCGCGCGTGGTTGTCCACCATCGCCACCACGAAATGCAGCTGGATGTCGGGTGCCTCGAGTTCGGGGCGTGTCTTCAGGAAGCCGCCACCTTCGGCGAAGTTCGTCGTCAGCATGCCGCGCCGCTCGCGGCGGAAACGCAGGATCTCGCCCAGCATGCGCACACCGCCGCGAAGTGAGACGCCAATTGTGTCGAGACTGCGTGCGCTGTAGCCGAAGACGAAGTCGGGATGGTCCTGCAGATTGCGCCCCACGCCCGGCAGATGCTGCACGGCCTGGATGCCCACGCGTGCAAGCTCCTGTGCTGGCCCCACGCCAGACAGCATCAGCAACTGCGGCGTCTGGAGCGCACCTGCAGCCAGCACCACTTCGCGCCGCGCGCGCAGTGTGCGTACCGTGCCGTTCTGCAGCACCTCCACGCCAACGGCGCGCTTGCCTTCGAACAGGATGCGGCGGACTTGCGCGTGGGTTTCGACCGTAAGATTGGCGCGTCGGCCGATATGCGGGTGCAGATACGCACGCGCCGCGCTCCACCGTTCCCCCTGCTTCTGCGTGACCTGGTAGATGCCGATGCCTTCCTGTTGCGCGCCGTTGAAATCGTCCGTGAGCGGCAGGCCCGCCTGGCGGGCGGCTTCCAGATAGCGTGCCTGGAAGGGATTGTCGGTGCGCAGGTCGCTGACATTCAGCGGGCCGTTGCGGCCGTGCCATGTGTTGTCGAAGCGTTCGTTGTGCTCGCTGAGGCGGAAGTAGGGCAGCACGTCGTCATACGACCAGCCGCCGTTGCCCAGCGACGCCCAGTGATCGTAATCGCTGCGGTGGCCGCGGATGTAGACCATCGCGTTGATGGCAGAGGAACCGCCCAACATCTTGCCGCGAGGCTGGTAGCCGATGCGCCCACCAAGCCCGGCCTGCGGCACGGTATCGAATGCCCAGTTATTGAGACGGGTTGGCACCATGGCGACCGCGCCCGCCGGGACCTTGACCATCATGCCGTCGCCATGCCCCCCTGCCTCGAGCACGCAAACCGAGATGTTCGGGTCTTCGGACAGCCGGCCCGCGACCACGCAGCCGCCCGAGCCGCCGCCGACGATGATGTAATCGAATTGTTGATTCATGATGTTTCTCTCGACAAGCAACCGACGGGATCAGGCAATGCGCGACAGCACGCGCAGCAGCCAGTTGAAGATGTGGCCGTAGGGCGGGTGGAACAGCGCGGTGCCATTCCAGCGGGCCTGATGAAAGACCGGCTTGCGCTTGCTGAAGGTGTCGAATCCCCATTTGCCGTGGTAGGCCCCCATGCCGCTGGGGCCGACGCCGCCAAAGGGTTGGCTCTCTTGCGCCAGGTGCCACAGGCAGTCGTTGATCGTCACACCGCCCGATACGGTTTCGCGCAGTGCGCGATTGCAGCGCGATGCATCGTCACCAAACCAGTACAGCGCGAGCGGGCGGGCGTTGCGCTGGACGTACGCCAGTGCATCGTCGAGGTTTGCATATTCGACGATGGGCAACACTGGGCCGAAGATCTCTTCACGCATCAAACGCGTGGCGACGGGGGCGCCAATCACGAGCGTGGGCGGGAACTTGCGTGATGCCGCGTTGAACGCTTCGCCAGCCGGGTTGACCTCGATCACGCGTGCGCCTGCGGTGCGCGCCTCGCGGACCATCTCTGCCAAACGTGCACGATGGCGTTCGCTGATGACGGCGGTGTAGTCGGGGTTGGAAGCGAGCTTCGGATAGAGCTTCGTGATGGCCCGCTCCAGATGCGATGCGACGTTTTCCGCCGTACCTGCGGGCACGAGCAGGTAATCCGGCGCGACGCAGGTTTGCCCTGCGTTCAGCAGCTTGCCGAATGCGATGCGTTGCGCCGCAACCGCGACATTGCACGACACATCAAGAATGGCTGGTGATTTGCCGCCGAGTTCCAGAGTCACCGGTGTCAGGTTGGCCGCCGCCGCTTGCGCCACGTCACGCCCCACCTGGGTCGAACCCGTGAAGAACAAGTGATCGAACGGCAGGCTGGCAAAGGCCTTGCCCAGTTCAACATCGCCGATGGCGACATCGAGTTCATCCGGGTTGAATATTTCGCGCGCCATCGAAGCGAGCAACGCCGACAGCCGTGGCGTGAGCTCTGACGGCTTGATCAACACCCGGTTGCCGGCCGCAAGCGCGGCAAGCGCTGGCCCCAACGACAGTTGCAGCGGATAGTTCCACGGCGCAATGATGCCCACCACGCCCAGCGGCTGCGGCATGAGCCGGTTGTAGGCGGGGCGGAAGTGCAATGCAGTCGGCACGCGCTGCGTGCGCATCCACTGCTTCAGGTGGCGCCGCGCATGACGGATGCCCGTGCGCACGACAAACACCTCGGCAAGTCGGGTTTCGTGCGCCGAGCGGCCTTGAAAGTCGACGTCGATGGCACGCACGATGTCAGACTCGTGCGAGTCGAGCCAGGCCGCGAGCCGATCGAGACGGGACAGGCGCGTGGCCAGTGTCGGGTCGGGGTCCAGCGCGAAAGCCTGGCGCTGGCGTTCAAAGCTGGCGACAAGCTCGGTTGGGGAGCCTTGCAGCATGGTGTCTCCTATGCGCTCTCGATTGAGAGATCGCAGCAACGGCTGTTTTTGTTTTGGTTGTGCGTGGATGCCGGCCAGGTGGTCCCGGCACGCCGGAACGTACTCAGGCGGAATGCCTGCTGGCGTTCATCTGTTCGGCTGCGGAAGCTGCCGTATTGCGTTTCGCATGTCCGGCAATCAGGTCGACCAATAACGGCGCGACGCCCTCCGAGATGTCGTGGCCCATGCCGCGAATGGTGACCATCTCTGCATCGGGGATGGCAGCAGCAGTTGCGGTGCCGCCACTGGCTGCCACCATCAGATCCCGATCGCCGTGCACCACCAGCGTCGGCACCCGGATGCGGCGGACTTCTGCTGTCCGGTCACCCGACTTGATGATCGCCCCGAGCTGGCGAGCCACGCCTTCGGCATCCATCGCCTGCTGGCCTCGGTCCCACGCGTCGGCGGCGTAGGCGCGTCGCGCAGCGTCGTCCACGGGGTACGTCTGCGTACCGATGTGCGCCATGATCGCGCTGTAACGCTGCACGGCTTCGTCACGCGTGCGTGCGGGCGGCTTGGTCAGCATCGACATGCTGGATATGGCCGGCTGGCCGACCTTTCGAGAGCCGGTGGTGGAGAAGATCGAGGTGAGCGACAGCGTGCGGTGCGGATGGCTACCGGCGATGATCTGCGCGATCATGCCGCCCATCGACATCCCCACGATATGCGCACGCGCCACACACAGATGATCGAGCAGGCCAACCGTATCGGCGGCCATGTCTTCAAGGCTGTAGCCGGAAGGCATCGGCAATCGCAGGAATTGCCGCAGCAACCCGGGCGGCTTCTGCGCGATGCGGGAGGAGCGGCCGACGTCGCGGTTGTCCAAGACGATGACGCGAAAGCCACGTTGCACCAAGCCGTCGATCATGTTGGCGGGCCACGACGTCAGTTGCAGGCTCAGGCCCGCGACGAGCAGAAGAGGCTCAGCGCTTTCGAGCCCGTACGTGCGGTAGCACAGGCGGACACCGGTCGGCGCGTCGCAGAACAGATCGTGCGCTTCATCCATGGCGTGGATCGACATGATCAGGCTCCCACCGCTTGCCGGGCCTGCGAGCGCGCCGTGCTGCCCGCTTGGTTGGCGTGCTCAAAACGCAGGAACGGGTTTTCGACCGGGCTGTCTCCCAGGTTGGCGACGTCGACGTTGTAGTCCTCCGACATGATCCAGGGCGTTTCCAGGCCCTGGCAAGGCATGCTCTGGATGGCGCGCTTAACGTAGCCGGAGCCGAGGTTGAGCAGCGGAAGCTTGGGCATGTCAGCGTCGGGAGCCTTGGGCACGCAGATCGCGGAGCCGGTGCGATCCATGTGGTCGAGCATGCGGCAGAAGTGTTGCGCCAGCAGCCCCAGCTTGAGCGTCCACGACGAGTTCGTGTAGCCGATGGAGAAGACGTAGTTCGGCACGCCGCTGAGCATCATGCCTTTGAAGGTCACCGTGCTGTGCAGATCGACGGGCTCGCCATCGACAATCAGCTTGATGCCGCCGAACAGGCGAATGTTGAGCCCGGTGGCAGTTACGACGATATCCGCCGGCAGCTCTTGCCCCGACTCCAGCAGGATGCCGGTCTCCGTAAACGTCTTGATGTGATCCGTCACCACGGATGCCTGGCCTTTGCGTATGGCCTTGAACAGATCGCCATCGGGCACCGCGCACAAACGCTGATCCCACGGGTCGTAGGGCGGGTTGAAGTGCACGTCGATCGGATAGCCCTTGGGCAACTGGCGCTTGTTGAGAAAGCGGATGAGACGCCGCGCAAATTTTGGCCGCTTCTTGCACAGGTACCAGATGCCGCGCGAAATGGCGATGTTCTTGCGGCGCACGAGTGCATAGGCCCACGCATGCGGTATCACCTTGCGCAGCGTGTTGGCGATGACGTCCTCCGAGGGCAGGCTCACGACATAGGTGGGCGTGCGCTGGAGCATCGTCACATGCTTGGCCTTGTCCGCCATGGCCGGCAACAGCGTGACGGCGGTGGCGCCGCTGCCGATCACCACGACACGCTTGTCTGTGTAGTCGAGGTCCTCCGGCCAATGCTGCGGATGCACGGTGCGGCCCTGGAAGCGTTCGATGCCTTCCAGCTTCGGGGTGAAGCCCTGATCGTGGTGGAAATAGCCGGCGGCGCTGAACAACCATTTGGCCAGGATCGTTTTGCGTTCGCCCGTATCCGTACGCTCGACCTCGACTGTCCATAGGGCTTGAGCGCTGGACCACGATGCTTGAATCACCTTGTGGTTCAGGCGGATGTGGCGATTGATCCCGTACTCAGCGGCGGTCTCGCGCAGGTAGGAGAGGATATCCGCCGCCCCGGCAATCGACTTCTTGTACGGCCATGGCTTGAACTCGTAGCCGTAGGTGTGCATGTCCGAGTCGGAGC
The DNA here is from genome assembly GCF_000607165.1 of Ralstonia pickettii. Lineage (GTDB taxonomy): Bacteria > Pseudomonadota > Gammaproteobacteria > Burkholderiales > Burkholderiaceae > Ralstonia > Ralstonia holmesii. Next base: position 22,352 of record NZ_JFZG01000025.1, read on the forward strand.
GGATGCCGGGATAGCGGAACAGGTCCCATGTGCCGCCGGTGACAGCGCGCGATTCCAGGATGACGTAGGACGTGCCCGCGCGCTCCGTCTCCAGGTAACGCGCGACACCGATGCCAGACAGGCCGGCGCCAACGATGAGGACGTCCACATGCTCTGTGGGCGGAAGGTGATGTACGGTCACAGCGTGTCTCCGGATTGGGGCGAGGTGCCCAGGGCTGGGGAGCAATGTGGGTGGCAGCGCTGTGGTCAAACCCGAGGTTTTCGGGCTGCGCTCCGAACCCCGCGTCGCTGCCATACGCAGGCCCTCCCCAAAAAACGGCACCTGAAGTACGTATTATCGGCCTACAGCTAGCGTTCTATCGGCCAAATATTAGCGTTGATACGGCCTAGATTCAAGCTGGGGTGAGGTAGGGAAAACACCCAGGCGATCGGGCGCAAAGGATGTGCATGTCGTCTAGTCTGTGTGTGGCGGGACACGCGTCAGCGAACGGCGCCGCCTTGCCGCAGAATGCAAGCCGCCCGTAACGAGCGGCATGGCTGTAGGAGGTCGATCAGTGAACGTGGCCACGAGCTAGGTGATGGGCGCCCCGTAGTGGCGGCAGCGATCCGCAGACTCAACCGTAGCGTGTTGCTGCACTGAGTAACGTCCACCGTTGAGAGTCCAGGCGCGCTCGTCTCTCGCTATATCTCGGTGGACACGCAAAGCAACGCGCAAGCGCCGCTGCGGCCTGACTTGACCGACCTGGATTTCGCCTCGACCCGGTCTGCGCAGCGCACGTTGTGGCACCCGTGGATGGAACTGGCGGTCAGCTTGACGCAGGACCTTCAGGAACTGCATGAGTTGCTGCCGGTGTCACCGCGCACCATCGTGGCCTACGTTGACAGCCACATGGAGGCCATGGCTGAACTCCTGCGGATCGAGTGCGCCGAAGTAATGATGTGAACAAAACCTCGGTCAATGGATGGTTGTGTGACGCTGTTTGGTCACCGTGCGCCTAGACCTCGTGAAATCAAAAACCGGACGACAGGTACTGTTCGCGCACCGCCAGCCCGGCGTAAGGCAAGTTGCTCGCGGTGACGATCGCCACGTAGTCGGAAAATCGATACTGCAACCGTGCCGTCTGCAGTGGCGATCCGCTCAATACCTCTAGTGATGGATCACCCATTGTCGACGTCGGCATACCGAGCGCATTGCGCAGCGCATATCTCGCGCCATCCCAGGCGGCCGTTGTGTCGCCGGTGCTCCGCCCAGAACTGATCCACGTCACCATGACCGACTTTGCTTTTTATATCACGTTGCGATATATCTAAAGGATGCATGCATAAGATGATGTCGCGAAGCGGTGCCCTCATGGCCGCTGTCAGAACCACGTGCGTAGCAGTGCCTATGCGCAGCGATGCTGGTGCAGGGAACGACGGGAAAACTCCATGGCCGAGTCCAGAACGTTCGACATCTTCCGCTACGATCCGGACCGTGACACCGCGCCACACATGCAGACGTTCGAGATCGACATCACGTCAACTGACAGGATGCTACTCGACGTCTTGGTGCGGCTGAAGGCGCTCGATGAAACGTTGAGTTACAGGCGCTCTTGCCGGGAAGGCGTATGCGGTTCAGACGCGATGAACATCAACGGCAAGAACGGTCTTGCCTGTACGACGAACCTTCTCGATCTGCCACGCCATACGGTTTTGCGCCCGTTGCCCGGCTTGCCGGTCGTCCGCGACCTGATCGTCGACATGACGGCATTCTTCAAGCAATACCACTCGATCACGCCATACCTGATCAACGATACGCCACCACCTGAACGCGAACGCCTCCAGTCGCCGGACGAACGCGATCAACTTGACGGGCTCTACGAATGCATCCTGTGCGCCTGTTGTTCGAGCGCCTGTCCATCGTTCTGGTGGAACCCCGACAAATATGTTGGCCCGGCGGGGCTTCTGCAGGCATACCGCTTCCTCGTGGACTCACGCGATGAGGGCACGAATGCACGGCTCGACAATCTCGAGGATCCGTATCGACTGTTCCGCTGCCGCTCGATATTGAACTGCACCGACGTTTGCCCGAAAGGACTGAACCCAGCGAAGGCGATCGGCGAGATCAAAACCATGCTAGTACGCCGGATCATTTAAACCGTTTTGGAGAAAGGAGCAAAAACCATTATGGCAACACCACGAGCGGCGCCAGGGGAACTGATCGACGTGCGACCGCTTGGTCCGGGCGTGAAGAGCGCCAAGTCGGTCACTCTCATGCGGTCCGACCATCTCGAGGTCATACGGCTCGTGCTTCCTGCCGGCAAGCGGATTCCCGAACACCGCGCGCCAGGTGAAATTACCGTGCAGTGCCTCGAAGGAAGCTTGACGTTCGGCACGGACGTCGCTGTACGCACGATGCACGCCGGGGACTTGCTCTTCACCTTGCCGGGCCAAGCGCACTGGCTCGAGGCGCTCGACGACGCGTCGGTACTGGTCACGCTCTATTTGCCGCAGGGTCACGACGAAGGGAGATGAGGCAATATCGTCGGCTCATGGGGCGACGGCGTGCGAACGTCTATACAGATCTTGAGCGCACCGAGCTCTTTCAGCTCTTGGCGTCAGCGCCCGGAATACGCCACGTCGAGATCACGAAAAGCATCCGAAGGGGGGCTATCGCACTTGCTTCAATCTGTCGATGGACGTTGTCGACGATTTCGTCGCCTACTTGGAAGATCACGACTGGATGTCTTGTTTTGTCGTGCGCCGTAAAAGCCGTGCACGGTCGCTGTTAGCTTAGCCCCACTTGAATACCTATTAAGGGGCCTAAGTGCTGACGCGGCGTAACGGTCAAAGTTATTCCTCGGACACAACGCTCGCTCAGGCCGCTACAGTCCCAACGGCGATTTGCCTCGGCCTATAGAGCCGCGTATGCAACACGTCCAGGTGTGCCAGCCCTTGCGCGATGCTGGACATCGGCAGATAGCTGAAGCACAGCCGGACGTGGTTGAGGCTGGCCGGGCCGTAGTGCTGGCCGTGCACCAAACGCACATCGTGCTCGCGGCGCGCTGCGTCGATGAAGGCCTGCGCATCGGTGCCAGCCACCAGCCGAACCCAAAACGAGAACCCGCCGCGTGGCATGGTGTAGTCGGGCTCGCAGAAGCGGCTGCCTTGAAGCAGCTTGTGCAGAGCATCGCGCTTTGCGCGGTAATGCGGGCGTAGCCGCGCGATGTGCGTATCGAGCACGTCCGACTGCATCAGTCCCAGCACCACGTTGCTCACGACCGGGCTCACGCCGCCGTCGCACTTGAGCCGCGCGAGTTGGCTGATGATGTCGGGCTCCGCCAGCACCCAGCCTACGCGCAGGCCCGGTCCCGCCACCTTCGAGATGGAATGCACATTGATCACGTTGCCACCGGACGAAAGCCACTCGGTGGGGCCATCGTAGGGCAGTTCGGCGTAGACCAGATCCTGGACCAGCGGCACCCCGTGCTGCGCCAGCAGCGCCGCCACGCGGGCCATGTGCGCACGTGGCATATGGCAGCCGGTCGGATTGTGGAAGGCAGGAGTGGTGTAGTACAGCCTCACGCGGTGCGTGTGACGCAGAGCGGCTTCCAGCGCATCCAGGTCGACGCCGTCTGCTCCCATGCCGAGCTGCACTATGGTCGCCCCTGCCACCGAGAACGTGCGTAGCGCGCCCAGGTATGACGGGTCTTCGGTCAGCACTACGTCGCCTGGATCGAGGTACAGGTCAGCCAGCAGTTGCACCGCTTGCGAGGCTCCGTTGGTCAGGATCACCTGGTCTTGCCGCACGCCGTGGCGCAGCGCGATCTGCGTGCGCAGCTCCGGCAGGCCCAGCGCATCGGTGTACTGCGGCAGGTCGGCCGCCGATACGCCGGTGGCAGTGTCGAAGGCATCCGGCCAGGCAAGCTCTGTGAACAGAGCTGGGTCCGGCAGGCCGTAGGCGAAGTTGACGGCGTGCTTGCCGCCCGAGTAGTCGAACGCGGCAAAGTCTTGCGACAGGCGGCTGCGGTGCGAGGGGATCAGGTTCATGGGTCAGGCAGGCATGGTCGTGGCGGCGTGGTCAGGGCGAAAGCGCTCGTAGTAGGCTGCGATAAAGCTGGCGGGCACCGGTGCACTGAAGTAAGGAAAGTCGGCCGTGGCCTTTGGCAGAGCAGGCTGCACAGCGGACTCCTTGAGCGAGGGCTGCCAAGCCGCGCCAAAGAACTGCTGACCGTAGCGGATCGCTAGCGCCGGCACCACCGGATACAGCAGGCTCAGGAACACCGACACGCGCTCCGCCTTCCATGCGCCTGTGCTCTCATGTGCCAAGCCCGACTCTTCGAAATACGCGTCGATGGCGTCGAGCGCGTCCCAGAAGCGCACGTCTTCGATGGCGCGAGCGTAACGCTGGGTGATGCCGCGCAGGACGGGCGAAAGGCCACTGGCATCCACCGTGAGGGCTCCCTCGGCGTTACGACGCAGCGCGTCTTCCCAGGCGCGCAGATGCGTGGTAGCGGCAATCAGGCCGTCGATCTGGAAATCATTGTCATTACCGCCAAACGGTTTGGCCACGCGCGCCAGCGCGTAGCGCAGGACGCTGGGTTCCAGCTCGCGGGCCACCTCGTCGGCCCACAGCGCGTGGTTGCGGCTGGTGGAGAACTTCTCGCCTTCGAGCTTGTAGAAATCCTGGATCGAATGGTTATCGGGGATGGGGTAGCCGCGCGCGAGCAGGGCTCCGCTCACGCCCACCGTGTAGTAGAAGCGGTTGTCCTGGCCCATGAAGAACAGCAGGTGCGTGTCGGGGTCGTGCAGCACCGCTTCGGCGTCCAGACCGTCGCGGGCGCATTGCTCACGGATACCCGTGTCGTAACACCACAGGCCCTCGAACCAGGTGAGCAGCGTCTGACCAGCCACGGCTTCGGGCTGGTCGAGCACTACGCCGCGGCTGAAGTGGCGCGACATCGGCAGTGCATGGGCATCGCGAGCCAGCCAGCTGCGCTCTTTTTCGCGGATCACCTCGGGCCACGCGCTCCGCGAGATGGCCTTGTCAAGCGCCTGCGCCAGCAGCGGCACGTTGAGCACCGCTTGTCGAATCGGCCGCAACGTGAGCGCGTTGCCGCACGTGGCGTGCCGCGCATTGCGCAAGGTAGCGTGTTGCACGGCCAAGCCGCAGTTTTCGCATAGGTTGCTGTCTGTGGGTGCGCCACAAGCCGGGCAGTTGCCTGCGGCCAGCGAGTCAGCGACGAACTCGTCGCAGTGTGCGCAGTAGAGTTGCACTCCGTCGCGCACATCTACATAGCCTGCGTCCTGCAACTGGCGGAAGACCGCCAGGGCGTTGTTCTTGTGCGCGGCATTGGAAGTCCGCACGAACACGTCGGGTGTTATCTGCAGCGCGCGCAGGCACTGCAGAATTTCATCGATGTGCATCTGTGCAACCTCGTCGACCGGGCGGCCGAGCTTGCGGGCCTTCACGAGGGTGTAGGTGCCGTGCTCATCGGCGCCAGTGACGTGGTACGCCCGGTGGCCAGCCATGCGCTGGAAACGCACGAAGACGTCAGTGAGCAGGTAGACGCCGCCGATATGGCCGAGGTGCAGCTTGCCATTGGGGCAGGGTGGTGCGGGGCAAACGAAGTAGGTGCGCATATCGGTCAGGTCAGTCCCACCAGATGGAGAGGAATTTGAGGCTGGCATTCGGGTCGGTATTGCGGATGGCGTGTTTCTGGTGCGGCGGCATGTAGAACAACGTTGATTCGCCCACCAGGCGGATCTGGCCGTCGGCCTCGAACTCGCCGCGCCCCGAGATGAGCACCCACAGCTCGTGCTCGTGGTGCGCGTGCAGATCGACCGCGCCGCCCGGCACCACTTCCACCACCGACGTGCCGAACTGCGTCTGCAGGCCCTGCGGCAGGTGCTCCAGCAGGCGGCAGACCAGCACGCCGTACTCGGGCCGCATCATCGTGCGGTCGATCTGCTTCGCGTACACGTGTGCATTCCCCCGGGGTTGTCCGCTCAGTCGCGGTAGAAGATGCCGTTGGACACCTTCAGGTTATCCATGTCTGCCACCTTGCCCTCGGGCGGGTTGTAGGCGCGCTTCATGCGGTTGTATTCGGCACGTGTCGGCCCGCCGGTGGAGGCGCGCTGAAACACCAGATACAGCGTGCGGCGCGAGCGGTCGCTCTTGTTGGGCTCCGAATAATGCGGCGCGTAGTCGTCGAAGATGAAGATGTCGCCGGCCTTCCAGGGCGTTGGTTCCCACATGAAGGTGTCCGCCACCTCGGTGTCGATCACGCCGCCCTTGTTCATCGGAAACACGCCTTCCTTGTGGCGGCCGGGCGTGAAGAACAGGCCGCCGTTGTTGGGGTCGGAATCGTCGATGCCGATGGCGACGACTGCGTGCACCATGCGGTCCGGAATCTTGTGCGGGATGTGATAGATGTCCTGGTGCGGACGGTAGCCACCGCTGTCGGGGTACTTGAAGATCAGCAGCTCCTTGAGCATGCGCGTGTCTTCGTCAAGCAGCGTCTCGACGGCGCTGCGGATGCGGCCATCGGCCAACAGGGCTTCGCGCAGGGCATCGTTGTAGTCGAGAAAGTTCTCCACCTTGGAGATGATCTTGCGGTCTTCTTTGGTCTTCTCGAACCACATCATCCACTTGTCGTCGCTCACGTTCCAGCGGCCGACCTCGTCGACCAGGTTGGAGATGCGCTCGCGCGCGGTCGCGTCGAAGAAGCCTTCCAGCCTGAGATACCCGTCCTGGTGCCACTTTTCCTGTTGCGCTTCGGTCAGCATACGAAATACCCTCCTTGAGAAGAAAGACGAAGGCCGCGCTTCAGCGCACGGCCGGTGCGGCCGCCCGCACGCGCAGCGTGGCCAGCAGCACGACATTGATGGCCACCGCCCCCAGTAGCGCGAGCAGCATGGCGTTGGGGCCCGAGCGGCGGATCAGATGCCCTCCGATGAACGGAAACCCGAACAGCCCGATGAAGTACGCCAGCGTGAAGATCTGCGAGGTGACGGGCATCGACACGCCCTGTTCGCCAGCCATGTTGACCGCCATGCCGTTGAGCGTGGAATAGCTCAGCCCGTAGCCCGTGGCGAAGACCACCGTGGCCGCCACGTACAGCAGCGTGCTGCCTGTGTTGGTGATGAACAGCGTCAGCGATGCGGCCGTCGCCACGAACAGCACCAGTGCCAGCCGCTGCACCGGCATGCGCCCCATCACGCGTGCCAGCGAGAAACGCAGCGCCACGCTGGTTGCCGTGAAGGCCAGGAAGAACAGATCGGGCCGCAGGTGGCGTGATTCGGCATACACGCTCTGGTAGGTCGACAGCCCCGCAAACACGCACGCGGCAAACCCGATCATGGCGATGGGCGCGGCGGTGCGCTCGCTCAGTAGCGCCAGCGTTTCACGCGCGGTGATAGCCACACGCGTCATCGGCAGGCCGGGCGCATGGGCCATGGCACGCCGGGCGGCTTCCACGCACATCGCCGCCGCAACGCAGGCCGCCGCAAACATCACGTAGACGACCGCCACCGAGCCGGTGTACTGCGCCAGCAGGCGGCTGAGCGGCGTGGCTAGCCCGAGGCCCGCCATCTGCGCGCCCGACACGATGGTCAGATACTGGATGCGCGCGGCTGGCCGCAAGTGGTGGATGATCTGCAGTGGCGCCAGGATGAAGAACACCGACCAGCCCACGCCCAACAGCATGCCGCCCACGTATGCCGCACGCGCATCGACTGCCACACCGGCAAAGCCCAGCATGGCGAGCGCCATGGCCAGCGATGCAACAGCGATGGTCGGCATCACGCCGATGCGCTGGGCCACCCATCCCGCCAGGCAGCAGCACACGATGGTGGCAACCATGCCGCTGGAGATGATGGCACCCGCTGCGGCGCTGTTCATGCCGTGCGCCTTTAGGTAGTCCGGTAACAGGAAGCTGGTGCCATAGGCGGCCGCAATCACGATCGATGCGATCAGGAACGGCACGAAGGCGCGCAGCTCCAGCGTGTCGGGCAGCAGGTCAGCATGTGGAGGCACTGTGATGCCAGGCCGGTTGTGGACAGCAGAGAGCGAAGCAGCGGTCATGCGATGGCGGCGTGGCGGCGCGGGTGGGGGATGGCGTCAAAGCTGAGGCTAAGGTCAACCTCAGCGGCGTCCTCGGCGTGGTCAAGGACGCCGAGCATTTGCTGGTCCGGTACGTCTGGATAGAACGCATGCCCGAGCAGGCTGTTGATGATGCGGCTGTTGCGATACGCCACCAGTGATAGGTTGACGCTTTGCAGCCCGTGCTGCACGCGGCCCTGGTTTTGCAGATAGACCGGGCCGGGCATGCCCTGCTCGAAGCGCACGGCGTAGTCGTCGCCGAGGTCGGGCAGGTCGTCCTCCAAGCAGGCACCGGCCAGCAAAGTTTGCAGGAAGGGCGGCGTGCGCGGCTGGAAGCCGGTTGCCAGCACGATGCGGTCGGCCTGGATGCGGCAGCGGTGTGGCGTGGTGAGCGCGGTCAGCCCCACCTGCCAGCGTTCGTCGCGGCGGGTGATGTCTTCCATCACCACGCCTGGCAGCAGGCGGAAGCTGCCGGCTAGCGTGCCGGCCACGCTGCGTTCGTACAGTACGTCGTACAGACGGTTGCACAGCTCGGCCGAGATGCCGTCGCTGGTGAGTTTCTCCGCCTCGACAATGGCGCGGCGCTGGCGGATCGGCAGGGCGTGGAAGCGCCGGTTGTAGCCCGGCATGTAGGCTTCGTTGACGAAGGCGTTGTCGTCCATGGCAAACAGGTTGGCCCGCGAGGTGACCCACGTGATGCGCGCCGTCGGCGCCTGCTCGAGCATATGTTCGACCACCTCGGCGCCGCTTTGGCCGCCGCCTACCACCAGCACCTCCTCGCCCCCGCGTAGCGGTGGGCAATCGAGGTAGTTGGCCACGTGATAGACCGTGTCGCCCAGCCATGCGCGGGCGCTGGCCGGGATCTTCGGCTCCACGCCCACGCCCATCACGATGGCTCGCCCATGGAAGGTGCCGGCGTGCGTGCTGACGCGATAGCCGCCAGCCACGGGCGCTATGTCGATCACCTCCTCACCAAAGCGCAGCGTACCGAGCTGTTGCGCAACCCACTGGTAGTAGTCGGTGAACTCTCGCCGCGAGGTGGAGGCGCTGCGCTTGTTGACGAAGCTGTAGAGCCGCCGGTGCACCGCCAGGTAGTTGAGGAACGAGTAGGGGCTGGTCGGGTCGACCAGCGTGACGCAGTCCTTGAGCGGCGAGACCTGTAGCCGACCGTTAGGCAGCATCAGCCCTGGGTGCCAGCAGAAAGCGTTGCGCTTTTCCAGGAACAGTGCCCGCAGCGGTGTGGGCGCAATCAGTGCTGCTAGGCTGAGGTTGAACGGGCCGATCCCGATACCAATTACGTCCAGCATGTCCATGTGGGGCTTCCTGCGGGTCTGGGGATGAGCGACGCCATCGTTGCGCCGCTGCGAGGCGCAGCGGCGCAACGACGGCGGGCGAAAGACGAGATGCGCGGTGCGGTGACGGTGTGTCGAGCGTTCAGGCCGGAGCACATCGGCCGCCGTGCGGCGGCAGGTTGGTCATGACGGCCGCTGAATCAAGCCGCGCTGGATGCGAGGCGCCGCCGGAGGGGTTTAAGGACTTCATGGGGATACTCACCTGTCGGGTGCGCTGCTTGAGGGACAACCGCCTCTGTTCGTGCGCGCAGTTCTTGCGCATCGCTTTTTTTTGAACTGCCGCAAAAGTAGAAAACGCGTAAGCCGTCCGCAAGGCGCCGGCACTATGAAGTTTTTTTTCGGCAGAAAAAAATGACGCGCAGCTCCATTGTTCGGTCTACACAGGACGGACAGTGTGTGCATGTGAGGTGACACCGCACCAAGAGACAGTACCGCTGGGACGTGGAGAATTCGGCATGATTCTCACGATTTGGGTTGGAAGACATGCTATGAAGACGAGCAAGTTCACTGAGGCGCAGATAGCGTTCGCGCTCAAGCACGGGGGCGTCGGTACTTCGGAGCTGCGCCGGATGCGTCAGCTCGAGGGGGGAACGCCAAGCTCAGGTGGCTGGTGGCGGACCTAAGCCTGGACTAGGCGATGCTGCAGGACGTGCTGTCAAAAAAGCTCTAAAGCCTTCCCGCAAACGCACGCTGGCTGACGAGTTGCGCGACCGTTATCGCGTGAGCCTGACCAAGGCTTGCGCGCTGTTTCACATGTTGCGCCCGTTATATGGGTATCGCTCGGTTGCCCGCGAAGCGTCCGCACTGCTTGCGCGCATCTGACACGGTTGATCTGCCGCAAATACGGTATGGCCGGCGCCCGCTCGTCGAGCACGACGCCGCCGCTGTCGCGTGCCATTACGGCGTTTGCATGAAGTTCCGCACAGGTCTCTTTACGTGGGATTCGGTTGGCGTTGCATCGAGACAGAAACGCCTTCCTCACGTGGGAAGGTTAAGGATTCTTGGGGCTCTCCTGCTGTTTGAGCATTTGCTCCATCATCATCTGCATCATGTCCATGCGGTTTTCCATCATGTTCATGCGCTGATCCGGAGTCATGCCCGGTCCACCCATTCCGGGGGCTCCGGCACCCCCCATCATCCCTTGGCCCCCCATCATCTCCATCATCATCGGGCCGCCCATGCCGTGCATGGATTGCATCGTCTCGCGCATGGTCTGCATGTGCTCGCCCATCAGACGTTGCCGTTCCTTGGGGTCCTTGGTTTGATGGATCTTGTCCATTTGGGCCAGCATCTTCTTCATCTGTTGGCGCGCCTGCTCGAAACGCTTCTCGGTGTCGGCGGGTTTTGCCGTTGTGGCCGGCGGATTCTTTGTTGTTGGCGCGGCAGCAACATCACTGGCTGTTTCAGGGTGATGTGCATCCACCGCCAGTGCCGGCATGCTGCCAATCACGAGAGCGCTTGCGACGAGAGTACCGATACGTTTGACCATGATGATGACTCCTCGAATTGGGAATTTCATTGTGGGATGCATGCGGCACTGCTCGATTGACTTGGCGCAATGAGTCGCATTCGCTTGACCGGTATCAACCTCTGCATTTTGGCAAGGCACACACTGAAATTGTCTACGCCGCCAATGTAGACGCAAGCGTACAAAGCGCAGAAAGAAGAGGCCGGCATGCCAAGCGAATCCATCGAACACCAGCACGGCGCACATGCTAGTGACGGAGCGCACGAACGCGGTTCACTGGCTGCCACCGAGTTGGCGTCGCTCTCGGGGGATTTCGTGCGTGACCCCGTGTGCGGCATGGACATTTCCCCTGCTCAGGCAGCCGGCAGCGAGGAATTCGGCAATAGGCGCTATTGGTTCTGCTCGTCGCACTGTCAAGCGTCGTTTCACGCCGACCCCCAACGCTACAGCACTGCTGCGGATTCACGCGCAGGGCCGCTGAAGGGGGCGGCTTCAAGTACTGCCGGCACCAAGCAACTTGCCAAGGACCCGATCTGCGGAATGATGGTGGACAAGGCCACAGCCCTGTCCACCGAGCGGGGTGGCCGCAAGTATTACTTTTGCAGCGAGAGCTGTCTGCGCACGTTTGAATCGCCGGAAACGGAATTGAAGGCGATGAAGACCCGCGTGACCATTGCCTTGACGGGCGTGCTCGCGCTGGCGGTGCTCCGTGCGGGCGCCTTCCTCGCGCTGGCGGCAGGCGCGACCCTGCTGACATGGGCCCCGATTCCCGCGCTGCCCTGGTTCACCTGGGGCGTGTGGCTCTTTCTGCTGGTGACCCCGGTGCAGTTCATCGGCGGCTGGAGCTTCTACAAAGGCGCGTGGAACGCGATCCGCACGCGCAACATCAACATGGATTTCCTGATCGCGCTCGGCACGTCAGTCGCTTATTTCTATAGCGTGGCGGTGCTGTTCTTCCCGTCGTGGCTGCCGGTAAAGGTGGCCGAGCGGGATGTGTACTTCGAGGTCTCCGCGGTCATCATCGCCTTCGTGCTGCTGGGCAAGTACATGGAGGAGATCATCAAGAAGAAGTCCTCCGCAGCCGTGCGTCGCCTGCTTGACCTCAAGCCTGCCGTGGCCCACGTGATCCGCGACGGCAAGGAGGTCGAGATCCCGGCTGAGAGCATCATGGTGTCGGAGCTGGTGGTGGTCCGGCCTGGCGAGAAGATTCCAACGGATGGCAAGGTGACCGAAGGGCAGTCGAGCGTCGATGAGTCGATGTTGACCGGAGAGTCGATGCCGGTCGAAAAGGCCCCCGGCGCGCAGGTGATCGGCGGCACGCTCAACCGTTCCGGGGCCTTCACATTTCAAGCGACCCGAATCGGTGCCGACACCGCGCTTGCGCAGATCATCAAGATGGTGGAAGAGGCCCAGGCCAGTTCCGCGCAAATCCAGCGGCTGGCCGATCAGGTCACCGGCTATTTCGTGCCTGCGGTGGTTGCAGTGGCGCTGCTGGCTGTGGTCGGTTGGACGCTGGCGGGGCATTTCCCACAGGGCTTGCTGGCCTTTATCGCGGTGCTGATCATTTCATGCCCGTGCGCACTCGGCGTTGCGACACCCGCAGCGTTGATGGTCGGCGTGGGTAAGGGTGCGGATTCCGGCATCCTGATTCGCGGCGGCGAAGTCCTCGAGCGCGCCGAGAAGCTCACCACCGTTGTCTTCGACAAGACCGGCACCATCACGCGCGGCGAGCCGACCGTGACGGACATCCTTCCATTCGGGTCGCATCAGGAGGTGGAGCTGCTGACCATTGCGGCGGCGGTGGAGTCAGGCTCGGAGCATCCGCTTGGTGAGGCGATCGTCCGGGCCGCGCAGCATCGCACGCTCGCCATACCGAAGGCCGGCGCAATCGAGGCGTTGTCCGGGATGGGCATCCGGGGCGAGGTGGACGGCCGCAGGGTCTGGCTCGGCAACCGGCGTTTATTCGCCCAGCAAGCCATCGCTACCGATGCGGTTGAGCCTGCGCTGACCAGCCTGGAAGCGGATGGCAAGACCGCCATGCTGGTTGGGGTAGAGGGCGAGTTGATTGGCATCGTTGCGGTTGCCGACACCGTGAAGCCCGAAGCGACCGAGGCGGTCACCACGCTCAAGGCAAGGCGAATCAAGGTCGTGCTGCTCAGCGGCGACAATCGCCGTACGGCGCAAGCCATTGGGCGACAGGTTGGCATCGACCGCGTGATCGCTGAAGTGCTGCCCGACGACAAAGTTCAGCATATCCGCGCCCTCCAGCAAGAGGGCGAAGTCGTCGCCATGGTGGGTGACGGTGTCAACGATGCGCCGGCATTGGCCGCGGCAGATATTGGTATCGCCATCGGTTCGGGCTCGGATGTGGCCAAGGAGACCGGCAGCATCATTCTGATCCGCAATGACGTGCGGGATGTCGCGGCTTCCATCGAACTGTCGCGCGCCACGATGCGCAAGATCAAGCAGAACCTGTTCTGGGCATTCATCTACAACACCATCGGTATCCCGATCGCAGCGTTCGGGCTGCTCAACCCCATTCTTGCGGCAGCCGCGATGTCGCTGTCGTCGCTGAGCGTGGTGGCCAATTCAGCGCTGCTCAAGCGTGTACGTCTTGGAACAACCGAACGCGAGGTGGCGACATGAAGCGCGCAGCCGCCGGGTTCTGCGCCGCGATCGCGACGCTACTGGCTGGGGGCATTCTCTACTGGTACGGGATTTCACCACTCTCGGTCTTGGTCGCCGCCATTCTCCTCGCCTGTCCGGTCTGGGTGATCTGGATGAGTTTGCGCTTGTCACGGCACACCCAGCGCGAAGTGCAGGCAATGGTTAAGCGGGAACTGGACGCCCGCAGAAAGTCGTCAACGTGGAGGCAGAAATGAATTGGCTCTCGCAAAACCTGATTTGGATTGTTCTTGGGGTAGTCGTGGTGGCAATGCTGTTCCGCAGCCGCGCTGGGCAGCGGCATCACCATGGCGACTTTGCCGGCGCAACGCAAGGCGAGTCGGGGGGTACCAGCGACCCCGTGACCGGTAACAAGGTCGATCCCGCGCATGCCATCACGGCCAACTACGAGGGGAAGACCTTCTATTTCGAATCTGAGAATTCTCGCGCTGTCTTTCAGCAGAACCCGTCCCGCTTCGTGCAGGAGCATCATCGCCACCATGGTGGCTGCTGTTAGCTTGCCCCCGTTCCTGTCCCTTCTTTTGTTTGCCTTGTGCCCGCTGTGGCATCTGGTCATGCACCAGGGGCATGAACATCAGCATGAAGAGGTCGAGGCGCAGAAGGGTGCCCGCCCCCAAGGAGCTTGACGATGCAGCACGAGACACAACCCGGCTATGGACTGTGGACGCTGGTCATCATCAACTCAGCGATCTTCATCATCTTCGCCTTCAGCTTCACCAAGCCCCAGACATCACGCGACTGGCGCTCATTCGGCGCCTTCTCAGCCTTCCTGGTGGCGCTGTTCACCGAGATGTATGGGTTCCCGCTGACGATCTACCTGCTGTTGCCCTGGTTGACGAAGCACTTCCCAGGCGTCGACTTCCTCTCGCACGATGCGGGCCACCTGCTGGAGATGATGTTCGGCTGGCGGACCAATCCGCACTTCGGACCGTTCCACATCCTGAGCAACGTGCTGATCTTCGGCGGCTTCGTCATGCTGGCCTCCGCTTGGCGCGTGCTGTACCTGGCGCAACAGCAGCACCAGCTTGCGACTGGCGGACTCTATGCACGCATGCGCCACCCGCAATATGTGGCGTTTGCCCTGATCATGCTGGGTTTTCTGGTGCAGTGGCCAACGCTGCTGACCCTGGTCATGTTCCCCGTGCTTGTCTGGATGTATGTACGCCTTGCGCTGACTGAGGAGCGGGAGGCATTGACCGAATTCGGGCAGGAATATGAAGCCTACTGCAGCCGGACACCGCGGTTTATTCCGCGTTGGGGAGGCGGCACCTTCAAGGCGCCGATCCATTGAGGAAACATCAAGTCGGATGCAACCAGGAAGCCCTCAGTAGTTGCCTAAGCGCCAAGCTGCCAAGAAGTCGCTGAAACCTTATTCCGCGCCGGTGGCACAGGCTTCACACGCCTGGCAAGCCGGTGTTTGCTCAAGGTCGCAGTTGGAACGCTCTGTAGCGGGGCATACGACTGAGCCCACGCGTATGGCCAAGTCCATAAAGCTATTGGAAAGACAGCCCAGCAGCCTGAGTTGGAATCGCCCAGGTTACGCATACCGCGTCCAGCGCATCGGATGACTCCATTTCAGCCACCCGGCACCCAACGGCGTCGCCAGTGCGCGCACGAATGGGCTCCCGGACTTGTCGAACAGTCTTACGTTGAATTGCGAAACCAAGCTTACGCGCTCGACTATGCGGTCGTCTTTCGATCCTGTGCGCAGCCTTACTTGGTATCGGGATGGAAATGCCGGGATTTGTCTTTGCGCACGCTACCTTTGGCCGGTGTAACTGCCGGCGTGCTTGAGGCGGCAACACCGGTTCGTTCAGCTGTATGGGAGTGCGGTATGACCTTGCTCGCGGCAGGCGCTTCGGGGGCTACGGGCTTGTCGGCGTCGGCGGCATACACACTCGCCGACAAGGAAGATGCAGCGAAAATCAATGCAGAAATGATGACTCGGGGTTCCATTTGTTTCTCCTCGCAGGTGATGAACACTATGCTCAGTCTGTGCCGGTAAAGCCTTCGCAAACATGACCCGGAAATGACATTTCAGTCAGGATCATCGAAGCCGACGCGCAGTCTGATTTTGGAACCAGCGCCGGTGAAGCTCGCTTGCACAGTGCGACACATTAGCGGCGCTCACCCTGCAGCGGCGTAGAGCTTTCGGAGTCTTCCTTGCTGTTGCCGAGCACCGCGCGCAACACATCGACATGGCGCTGGCCGTGCCGCATCAGACGCTCCGGAAATCGCGAGGCGAGCCAAGCGTAGACGTGATACTTGGCCAACTTGCCAAGCCACAGCGCAGCAATGACCTCCACGACCGGCAGACGAGAGATCGCTGCAAACATGAGTGCGGGGGTCAGGGGCGCCGGCAGCGCTGCAATGACCAACAGCGAGACGACGCCGTAGTGTTTCAGCCAATGCGTCGCGTCACGCCACGCGGCTGAACGCACAACGTCCGGATAGGCTGCGAACAACCGGCTCCATCCTAGGTGATGAAACACAAGGTACAGCGCGAGCGCACCGGTGGCCGCTCCCAGGCTTGCCCAAATCGCAATGGACACCCAGCGGCGCGGCGCCAGCAGCACCGCTGCCATGAGCAAGCTTGCGAACGGAACCGACATCGACAGTTCCGCAGCCAGTGCTGCCCCGGCAACCACCAGCGGATACGCGCGTGAGTCGGAACACCGCGTCAGGGCACGAAGCAGGCCAGATTGCAGGCTGATGCGAAGCATCGGCTGATTCTCCTCATTGCCAGACGACTAGCACGCCGGCGGAGATCGCGATGGCCTGGACGGCTCGGGGCCAAAGGTCGAATGGACAAGCGTGGTTCATGCGGAAACCCCTTCCATCAAGTTTTGCAGAACACTGGACGGCGTTGCAGCAACGCCGATGCAGTAAATACAGTGTTGCACGTGCCAATGCCTCTGGGTTGATCGAAAGCAGCTCCTGATAGGTTTCAGAGGGTAACCAGCGCTGCGTGGGAATGCATAACGGTGTCAGCGCCATGACGCGTGCACACTTGAAATGACGTCGTCACGCCTAGCCTTGATCTAGATAAAGCGACCGTGCGTAGAAAGGTATAGGGTGATTTATGTGGCACGCGGTGCTCGACCAAGGAGGTGGCTCGTGATGGTTCACTGGTTCGACATGGCCGGATACGGTCTGGCCCATTGGATCACCTTTGCCGTCATGGCGCTGGTGTTGCTTTACCCCATTGGCCGGATCTTGATGCGCATTGGCTTCTCGCCATTCTGGGCGGCTCTGGTCTTTGTGCCGCTTTTCAACCTCATCGGGCTTTGGCTGTTGGCCTTCGTTGAATGGCCACGCTCCAGAGGGCCGAGGTAGGGGCCGCTCCGGCGCCCAGCTTTGCCATGTTCTGCAACGCGATGCTTCGTGCGTTTTGTCTGGCGCTCGTCGTGGCGTGCATGCCCGCCGCCACGCGCGCCGCTGAGCCGGACGGGCGCACGCTGGTCGAACGCGTCGATACCTTGCTATGGGGCAAGACGCTGCAGGGTGAATTCGAGATGACCATCACCACCCCCCGCTGGCAGCGCACCTTGGACCTGCGCGCGTGGATGGAGCGGCCACGCCGCTCGTTTATCCGCGTTCGCGCGCCCGCCAAGGAAGCGGGAATCGGATCGTTGCGCATTGGCGCCGAGATGTGGAATTACCTGCCCAACATCGAGCGCACGATCAAGATTCCGCCATCGATGATGCTGCAGCCCTGGATGGGTTCCGACTTCACGAACGACGATCTCGTCAAGCAGAGCAGCGTCGTGGATGACTACACGCACCGGGTTCTGCGTACCGAAAATCTCAACGGCGCCGCATCCTACGTCATCGAGTCGATTCCCAAGCCCGATGCGCCTGTCGTCTGGGGCAAGATTCTTTATTGGGTCCGGCAAGCGGATTCGATTCCGCTCAAGCAGGAGTATTACAACGAGCGTAATGAGCTCGTGCGTGTCCTGACCTTCTCCAATGTCGGCCCGATGGGAGGACGCGTTATCCCGACCAAATGGGAGATGCGGCCGGTGAACGAGCCCGGCCATTCCACGACGATTACTGTCAAGTCTGCGCAGTATGACCAGCCGTTCGACGTGGATATCTTTACCCAGCGCAACCTGCAAAAGCCATGAACACCGCTGACGTTGTCGTCAAGCTGGCTGGAGTCTCCCGGCTTTACCGGCAGGGCGGAAATGCCGTGCGTGCACTGCAGCAAATCAACTTGGAGATCCGCAGGGGCGATTTCGCCGTGCTGGTCGGCCCGTCGGGCTCCGGCAAGACGACGCTGCTGAATGTGATCGGCGGTCTCGACTCACCCAGCGAGGGACGCGTATGGGTCGATGGCACGGAAATCGGGCAACTGGGCAAGAGCGCGCTCTCGGAAATCCGGTTACGCAAAATCGGTTTCGTTTTTCAGGAATTCAACCTGATTCCTGTGCTCTCGGCGCTGGAAAACGTGGAGTTCGTGATGCTCCTGCAGGGCGTGCCGCCCGTGCAGCGGCGCACGCGCGCCATTGCGCTGCTCAATGAGCTTGGCCTCGACGGGTTGGAGAACAGGCGGCCGCAGCAGCTCTCCGGCGGCCAGCAGCAGCGCGTCGCCGTGGCGCGCGCCATCGCGGCCGAGCCGATCATCGTGCTGCCCGACGAGCCGACTGCCAATCTGGATTCGAAAGCCGGCGCTGCGCTTATGGACATGATGAAGACCTTGAACGAGCGGCGCGGCGTGACGTTCGTCTTCTCCACCCACGATCCGATGGTGGTCGAGCGTGCGAGGCGTGTCATCCGCCTGCGTGATGGCCGGGTCGAAGCTGACGAGCGGCGGTCGCCATGATGCTGTCGCTCGCCATCCGCAACGTGCTGCGTAACAGAAGGCGTTCTGCGATCACGATTTCGTCGATCGCCATTGGCCTGATCGCGATGATCTTCCTCTGGGGGTTCACCGACGGCATGAACCGCGAGATGGTTGAAAACACCACGCGCTATTTCGCCGGCGATGCGCAAGTGCACCTCAAGGGGTATCACGACGATCCGATCCTGGATCTCGCGATGCCAGATTCGGCGCCCATCCTGCGCACCGTGCGCGATGAGGCGGGCGTTGCTGCAGCCAGTGTCCGGTTGGAAACCAAAGCACTGGTGAGCCGTGGCGACAAATCGCGCGGCGTCATGCTGGTGGGTATTGAGCCGGCAGACGAAGCGCAGGTGACGATCCTCTCCGATGCAATCGTGTCCGGTCGGACTCTGGAAAACGAGACGCCTGGTGTCTTGATTGGGGAGAAGCTCGCCGAGTCCCTCGCGGTGCAACCTGGTCAGGACATCGTGTTCGTGGGACAAGGCTACGACGGCTCGATATCGAGTGGCAAGTACCCCGTGCGCGGTATTTTCCGCAGCAAGATCGACGATCTCGATGGCTACGTCGCCGTGATGCCGTTGCCAACTGTACGTGAGTTTCTCTCCGCACCCGGCGGCGCCACCGCGATTGCGCTGCGGCTACACGATCGAACGGCGCTGGATTCGGTTGGCGTCAATCTTGCGGCCCGTCTGGGCGACCGTTATGAAGTCGTGGGGTGGCCGCGGCTGCTGCCGATGGTAGCGGTCAGCTCTCGCTTTCACGAGGTCACAACCTACGTGGTGCTGCTGGTGTTCTTCGTTGTCGTGGTATTTGCCGTGGCGAACCCGGTGCTCATGTCCGTCATGGAGCGCACGCGCGAGTTCGGCATCATGCTTGCCGTCGGCATGAACCGCGCGCGCGCCCTCCGGCTGGTCCTCTATGAATCGATGCTGCTGGGCCTCGTGGGGCTGGTCGTTGGCAACGCGGTCGGCTGGTCGATCAACGCGTATTTCGCGCGTGCGGGTATTCATCTCCATGCGTTCGAAGCGGGGCTGCGCACGATGCCCGGACTCTCTGATGTCGTTTATCCGGTGGTCAGCGTCGAGCGCGGCATTGTGCTGTCGGTGGCGGTCTTCGTCATTGCCGGGCTCGCAGCGCTTTACCCTGCAGCCAAGGCTGTGCAGCTAAGGCCTATCGAGGCGATTCGTGGGCTCCCGGCTGCCATGCGGGTGTCCTCGCATGACACAGGGGGGCTCGGCTTGCCGGTGTTCGTGCTGCTTGCGCTGCGCAATCTGCTGCGCAATCCACGACGCACCGTTCTCATGGCCGCAGGCGCCGCCTTCGGCATCGTGGGCTTTGTGTTCATTCTGGGGTTCTTCGACGGCTTTTTCGATCAGACCATCGAGAACTCCACGCGCTACCTGACGGGGCACATCCAGATCGAGCGCAAGGGCTTTCGCAAGGACTACGCCCCAGAGCTTGCCATCGACGGTGCCGCCTCGCTGCTGGACGCCGTCCGTGGCACGCCCGGGGTGACTGCCGCCGCGCCGCGCACCCAGACGCAGGCGCTGGCGAGCACCGCCGCGAAATCCGAAGGCATCATGCTGATCGGCATCGATCCGGTGGCGGAAGCCGAGGTCACATTCATCGCCCGCACAGTCGTCCAGGGCCGCGCGCTCGCACCGGGAGCCGATCGCGAGATCATGGTCGGGCGCAAGCTGGCCGACAAGCTTGGTGTTCGACTGGGCGAAAAGATCGTCGTCATGGCCCAGGCCGCCAACGGTGAACTCGGAACGGCAGCGTATCGCGTGGGCGGCATTTTTTCGACGGAGAGTGCCAGTTTCGACGGGGCGTTTGCGTTCGTGACGCTACCAGCCGCGCAGTCGCTGCTGGCGCTCGGTTCGCGCGTCTCCACCATCAATATCCGGCTTGAGGATCGCGCGCGCGTTTCGTCCGCCATCGCCATGCTGCGCGAGCGTATTGGCGCCGCCGACCCGACGGTCGTACCCTGGCAAGAACTCCTGCCGCAGCTCGAAGACATGAGTCGGCTCCTGCGCGTGGTGAGCAATATCATCCTGGCCGTGCTGCTTCTGGTGATTACAAGTGCGGTCATCAACACCGTCTTCATGGCTGTTACCGAGCGCACACGCGAGTTTGGCGTGATGCTGGCGCTTGGCACATCGCCGGCAGCGTTGCGGCGCATGGTCGTGTACGAGACCGTTGCCTTGCTGCTGCTGGCTGCGGCCGTCGGCTATGGTGCTGGTATCGCGCTGGTGCTGTATCTGGGGCATGCCGGCATAGACCTGTCGAGCTTCTTTGCCGGATATTCCGCAATACCTGGGCTGACGGGCATCATCTACCCGCGCGTCGTCAGTGCGACGGTGGTCCCGCCAGGCGTTGCCATGCTGGTCGCAGGCGTGCTGGTATCGCTCTATCCCGCAGCCAAAGCGGCGCGGCTCGATCCTGTGCAGGCGATTCGCCATGTTTAAGCAGACTGTGCTGCTCGGGTTGGCCGCCACGGCAGCGCATTCTGCGATGGCACAGGAAGCCTCGGCTCCCAGCTCTGGGGTGAAGTTCTCCGGCTATTACAAGTCCCTTCTGGAAGGTTCGGAAACAATCCTGCCGGCAGGGCAGCGCTACGTGTTCGACCTCAATCGCCTGCGGCTGGAGGTCAAAGGCAACGTTTCCGACCATGTTGCCGTCGATCTGCAATACGACAATGAAGTGCTGCTCGGCAGCTATTTGCGCACCGCTCAGTTTGGAGCCCAGCAGAGTCTGGCTCCGGACCAATATCTGAATCTCGACGGCACTTACCTCAGGGGCCGCTCGTATGAAGGCAGGCAGCGCCTCTATCGCGGCAATGTCACGCTCTCATCCGGAGACACGGACCTAAGGGTCGGACGGCAGCGTATTGCGTGGGGGACTGGCCGGTTCTGGAGCCCGCTTGATTTGCTCAACCCGCTCAATCCCATCGCCCTTGAACGCGAGGAACGTGTCGGCGTTGATGCAGTTCTTGCTGAGCACAAGCTTGGCCCGCTTTCCCGCGTGAGTGCGGTGTACGCACCGGAGCACGGCGGCGCACGTTCCAGTGCGGCGCTCAACTGGCACTCGAATGCCGCCGGTGTCGACTATTCGCTGGTCGGGGGCCGCTTCGGAAATGAAGAAGTAGCGGGCGTCGATGTGGCAGGCCAGATTGGCGCCGCTGGCGTGCGCGGCGAGTTCACGCTTGTGCATGCAACAAATGGGGCCAGTTATCAGCGCGCGGTGCTTGCGCTCGATTACGCCTTTGCAAATACGTTGACGCTCAGCGGTGAGCTTTACTACAACGGCGCCGGTACGACCAATCCTGCCGCCTACGATTTCGCGTCCCTGTTCGCTGGCAAGGTTCAGAGTGTTGCCAAGCATTATTTGGGCGGCTACGTGAGCTATGAGATCACTCCGCTACTCAAATGCGAGGGCTATGTCGCGCAGAATCTCGACGACAAGAGCCGGTTCCTGTCACCCGTCCTGAGATATTCCGTTAAGACGAACCTGGACTGGTCGATCGGCGCTCAATTCTTCATGGGCGGCGGCGGTAGCGAGTACGGTCATCTTCGCAACATTTACTTTACCCAGATCCAGTGGTTCTTTTAGCCGACAACACTTGCATTTCCTCAGACTGACCGCCGCAAGCCGAGCCATGAACGGCGGCGTTTCCGAGGACAGTGGAGGGGCCCATGAACGCAACAACCCAGGCAGGTCAGGATCGCGATGAAGGCAACGCAGCGGCTACCGCCGCATTTCCGCGACTGCTGCAGATACTGCGCGCGCTGGCCGGCGCGGGCTGGGCGCATTATGTGGAGCGGTTGCATCTGCGGCGCACGGTGTTCGACAGCGCACATGAAACCGCAAAGACCGACTTGCGCGACGCGAAGCGGTTTCGTGAAATGCTGGAGGGCCTCGGTCCGGCATTCGTCAAATTCGGCCAGCTTCTGAGTTTGCGGCGTGACATGCTGCCGGAGAGCTACATCGAGGAGTTACAAAAGCTCCAAGACGACGTCGCGATATTTCCCGGTGACCAGGCGCGCGCCATCATCGAGCGCGAACTGGGAAAACCTGTCGAGGAATTGTTCGCCGAATTCGACGAGACGCCTCTTGCCGCCGCATCGATCGGCCAGGTCCATACGGCGCACCTCATGGACGGCAGTAGCGTTGTGGTCAAGGTGCAGCGCCCCGGCATTGAGCCGATCATTCACGCCGACATCAACATCATGCGGTTTCTTGCGCGGCGGCTGGAGCTCCATGTTCCAGAGGCCCGCCGGTTCGGCCCGTCGGATTTGGTCGAAGAATTCGGGCGGCTCATCAGCGATGAACTGGACTATCACATTGAGGCGCGAAACGGCGACCGCTTGCGTGAGAACTTCGAGGGCGATCCCGATGTCGTTGTGCCGGGCATCTACTGGGACCTGACCAGCCGTCGCGTCCTGACGATGGAGCGCAGTCTCGGCCACAAGCTCGCGCAACAACCCGCGGACCTCGCGCATCGGCAGCAAGTCGCGGAAAAGCTGATGCAGTCATTCCTGAAACAGGTCTTCGAGCACGGGTTCTTCCACGGTGATCCGCATCCTGGCAATGTGTTCCTCCTCGACGATGGCCGGCTATGCCTGCACGACTTCGGCATCATGGGCGAGTTGTCGGCGCATGATCAGGAAGCGCTCGCCCAGCTCATCCTGGCTGTCAGTTCGGCGGACATTGCGTGGATGGTGGACGCTTATTTCGAGATGGGTGTCGCTGCCGAGGGTGTCGACCGCGAGGCCTTCACCCGCGATGCCGCCAAGGCGCTCAGCGCGTATTACGAGGCTGCGGGCAAAGGCTATTCGTTTGGCGAGATCGTGCGGCAGTTCGCACAACTGAGTCAGCGTCACCAGATCCGGCTGCCTCGCCAGTTCCTGCTGGTTTCGAAGGCCTTCATGCTGATCGAGGCGCAAGCGCTGACCATGGACCCCAGTTTCAATGCGTTGATGTCGCTGCACGACTATGTGCCGCGCTTGCTTGGCCGCCACGTGTTGCAGGGTCTCAATCTTCCGCTTGCCGATATCAGCCGAGGTTTTCGCACGCAGCGCTCATTGCGCCACGCTGTGAGTAACCTGCCCGACATGTTGAACCGCGCAGTCGAGGTCTTGAGCGGCGGGAAAGCGACGCTTCATATCGAACACGATCAATTGCAAGGCCTGGAAGCGCACATCGACCGGGCGAGCAACCGGTTGAGCCTGAGTCTGATTATCGCCAGCCTTGTCATTGGCTCGTCCATCGTCATGACGTTCCACAGCGGGAACGGGCCGCACTATTGGGGGATTCCGCTGCTGGGACTTGTCGGCTTTGTGGTTGCGTCCGTCATGGGGCTTGCGTGGGCCATCGCCATCCTGCGGTCTGGAAAGCTATAAGGGACGCAGGTGGCAGTTGACCTAGAACACGCTCAACGTGCCGCTTACCAGCTCGCTGACTAGGTCCGGAAGCGCAGTCAACTCCTGTTTGGCGAGTTCGCGGATTTGCCGCTGCTGTGCCGGCGAGAGGCCGCCCGCGGCGACCACGTCGATTGCTGCCAGTTGAGGCTGGTCGATGGGCCGGCCGATTGTCGAGAGTAGGCGGACCGTCACGGCGTTGACGCCATCGACGCCGGCATGGATGCGGCCCGCTAGCCGATGCGCCAGCACGTTGTAGAGCTTGCCGACATGCGCTGCCGGGTTCTTCCCGGCGGCGGCCTCCAGCGACATGGGCCGGTAGGGGGTAATCAGGCTATTGACGCGGTTTCCCCGGCCAACTTCGCCGTCGTCGCCGTGCTCCGCGCTCAAGCCCGTGACGGTCAGGTAGAGTTCGTTCTCGCCGCGCGCTGCAGGGTTATCGAGCGTATTGATCGCGATTTTGCACGCAGGCAGGCGTTCGGCAAGGTAGGCGGAAATCCGGCCCTTCAGCGTGAAGTAGTCTTCGGTGTCTTGCACGCATCGGTCGACGAGTGCAAGTGCAACCGTCAATCGCAGATGCGTATCGTGACGGCTGCCCATGATCTTGTAATCCAGTCCGGCTACCTCGAAGGCTGTTCGAAAATCGCTGGAACGCAAAATCTTTGCGGCACGGAGCACCGCGTTTTCGAGCGAGGAGAGCGGCGCGTAGCCGACTCCAAAAGAGGTGTCGTTGGCCAGCGGGAGCGAGGAGGGTGACGTGACGCGCTGAAGGTTCGGGGCCGAGGGCCGGAGGATCGGCTCAATGCCGATCGCGTTGCCGACGTTGCCCAAGGTCTCGATCAGGTAACCACGGATCGCTTGCTCGACGACCGCCTGGGCCGGGGCCGACGGCAACTCCGTCACAGGGCCCGAAACGATCAGCCGCATGGGGCGCAGCACGTCACCGCCACCGAATTTTGGTCGGCTGATGCCGCCGATCAGCAGCGCCTTGTCCAGATTGAAATGCTGGATGGCCCCATAGCTCCCAAGGTATGCCCGGCATAGGGCACGGGCGGCAGCCTCGACCGCGCCGTCGCAAAGGCTGTCGGGGTGACCGATGCCCTTGTGCTCGCACATTTCGGTCTGCGTGGACCATTGCGACGGCACGGCTGTGACCGACAGTGCAATCTCTTCCAGGGCTGGCATAACGGTGCCCCCGTTCTTGTGTCGCGTGATGTTGTCATTCTATGCGTCACGCTCCGTCGATCCAGGGTCCTTGAGGCGTATCAACAGACGCGTCACTTGAGCGACTAGACTGGGATCAACCCAATCCATTGCCTAATGGCGCACACGCTGCGCTGGAACGGTTTTCGGCGCGTCGCGGTGTTCTCCAGGACCTTCCTGCGATCAGATCATGAAAACGACATCTTCCATGCGCAAGCTATGGCTGCCATTCGCGACAATGCTCATTCTGGGTCTCACCGGTTGCGGCTATAACACCATTCAATCCCAGGACGAGCAGGTCAAGGCCGGCTGGTCGGAAGTGGTGAACCAGTACCAGCGCCGCGCCGACCTGGTGCCGAACTTGGTCAACACCGTTAAGGGATACGCCAGCCACGAACGGGAAGTTCTGACGCAGGTGACCGAGGCTCGCGCCCGTGTCGGCTCCATCCAGGCGTCGCCCGCGCTGCTCAACGACCCGCAAGCGTTTGCCCAGTTCCAGGCCGCCCAACGGCAACTCTCAGGGTCACTGTCCAGGCTGCTTGCAGTGTCGGAGAACTATCCCCAGTTGAAGGCGGATGCCGGTTTCCGAGATCTGCAGGCGCAGCTCGAGGGCACGGAAAACCGGATTGTCATTGCACGCAACCGGTACATCCAGGCGGTGCAGAACTACAACGTGACCGTGCGTTCGTTCCCCTCGAATCTGACCGCCATGGCCTTCGGCTATAAAGAAAAGCCCAATTTCACGGTGGCCAACGAAGAGGCCATTGCCAAGCCACCGCAAGTCGAGTTCGGTACCGCGCCCGCAAGCACTCCGGGGATGACGAAATGAACCTGCTCAGGGCCGCGCGCGGAATACTGGTGGCGGTGACGGCTTTTGTGGCGCTCGGCGTCGCGGCTGAGGTGGCTATTCCACCCCTGACAGCGCGGGTGACTGACCAGACCGGCACGCTGACACCGGAGCAGCAGGCCACGCTGGAAGCCTCCCTGCAGGCTTTTGAGGCGAAGAAAGGCTCGCAGGTTGGGGTGCTCATTGTTCCCACTACCCAGCCGGAGACGATCGAGCAGTATTCGATTCGTGTGGTCGAGCAATGGAAACTAGGCCGCAAGCGTGTGGATGACGGAGCGTTGCTCATCATCGCAAAGGACGATCGTGCGGTGCGCATCGAAGTCGGCTACGGCTTGGAAGGCGTCCTGACAGACGCGGCAAGCAAGCGCATCATCAGCGAAGTGATTGTGCCGCAGTTTAGGCAAGGCAACTTCTACGGTGGCGTGGCGGCAGGCGTCAGCAGCATCCTTGCCGTGATCGAGGGAGAGCCGCTACCGCCACCGACGGAACGGAATGGCTACAGCCCCAATTCGATTCGGTCGTATATGCCTGTCATTCTGCTTCTCACCCTGGTGTTGGGCGGCGTGTTGCGGGCAATGCTGGGCCGCTTTCCTGGGGCGGTGGCGACGGGCGGCGCGGTCGGCCTGCTCGCATGGGCTCTTTCGGGCGCGATGTTCGTCGCCGTTTTTGCCGGGGCCATCGCGCTCATGTTCACGCTGCTCGGCGGCGGTATGGGCGCCCATGTGGGCTCGCGCAGCATTGGCGGGCGCATGGGCGGTGGCGGATTCGGCGGCGGCGGCGGGGGTTTTGGCGGCGGTGGAGCTTCGGGCAAATGGTAAGGGCAAATATTAGGCGCATGGTGAGCCATCTGCCGATGACCCATTGGCAGGTCAGACGCGCATTCCCGCGCGAGACGATGCATGCAATCGAGCAGGCCATCGCGCAGAGCGAGTCCTCTCATGTCGGGCATCTCTGTTTTGCCGTGGAGGGCGCGCTGAGTTTTCCTGCCTTGCTGAAGGGGCTCTCGCCGCGAGCGCGCGCGCTTGAAGTCTTCTCGCAGCTACATGTCTGGGATACCGAGCTGAACAATGGCGTCTTGATCTATCTCCTGTTGGCGGACCGCTCAGTTGAGATCGTGGCTGATCGCGGTATCCATGCGAAGGTTGGCCCCCACGGGTGGGAGTCGATCTGCAGGCAGATGGAGGCGGCGTTCCAACAGGGTGAGCACCAGCGCGGGGTTATTGAAGGCGTGCAGGCTGTCATCCAGAGTCTGACGCTGCATTTTCCGGCGCGCGATCGTCGCCGAGACGAATTACCCGACAAGCCCGTGATTTTGTGAGCGCCGAATTCAACGCTCCAATCCCGGTGCAGTCGCGTTAGGAGGTCAACATGTTCCATCGCTCCCCTGACTGCGTGTCGCGCGACCTTCCTCCCGAATGACGAACTCGTAATTTCAACGTCATCGCCCAGTCAGGGGCTGATTCCTATAGTGGCTCGCAAAGCAAGTTTTTTAACTCAGCCACATTAGGAGAATGCGATGAACCGAATCAAGAAGACTTCTGTGATTGCCGCTGCGCTGCTCGCTCTCTGCGCGAACATTGCTACCGCGGCAACCTTCAGCAGCGGTGCAAATGGTCAACGTGACGTCTACACCGACGGCGGGCGCATGACACGCGACGCCTATACAGACGGCTCGCGTTCGACGAGCACGCGCGATCCTTATACCGACGGCGGCAAGGCGGGGAAGTTTGAAATTTATTCGGACGGGGCGTGGGCTGGAGACACACGCTATCCTTCCAGCGAAGGCGCATCCACGTAACGGGCGAACCAGGGAAGTGAACATTCCAGACATGAACTTCCCGTCTGGGCTTTAGACATTCGGCCCTCGGCGAAAAGGTCAGAGGGCGTTGAATCACAAGGGTGGGACCCGCCGCATTGGAGGTATCGCCGTCACGCGCGATGCCTTCCCTTCGCAGTTCGTCTAGTACCGGGTCGTGGGGCTTGAGGTGGCGCAAGACTACGCTCAGCCTGCCGGGCTACACCCCACCAGCGCAACGCCGCCAGGGAACCGAGCAGCAATATGGCTGCCGCGGCCCAGAACGGCGCGAGCGGATTCCACCCGAACAAGCTGCCGGCCCCAACTGAGCCCAGGGCCTGCCCCAGGTTGCCCGCGGCAGCCTGCCGTGCAAGCAGCGACCCAGCAAAGGTTCGATCGCGTTCCAGCAGTTCGTACGACAGCACGGGCCCGATCATCCCGATGCCGGTGGCTACCACCGCAATCAACAGCCCGAGTGCGCCAGCGCCCGGCACCAGCGCGGCAAATCCAAGTGCGGCGGCCGAGGCGATGAAGGCACCCGCGACCCAGCGCTGGTCGATGCGCCGACGTACCGCGGGGAACAGCAGCAAGGACTGCGCACCCAACATCGCGAGGCTGCAGGTGACGAACATGGCCGCCATCGTCGAGTTCGACAGGCCCAGCGTCTGGCCGCCAAACAGGCTAAAGCCCACTTCGAATGTCCCTGTGGCAAACGACGCCAGCGTCGCCAGCAGCATGGAGGCGCCGACGAATTGCCGGCGCTCGCGGCTCATGCTGCGCAATGTACTGATTCCGGCGTCCGTCGGGCGCGGCGATTGCAGGCATCGGGGTGCCGTCAGCAGCAGCGGCAGACCGACGGTCACGACTGCCAGCGCCGGCCAGTTGACCATGCCTGCCATTTGTCCGGCGCGCACGCCCATCACGGGACCCGACAGCCAACTCCCGAAGGCGGGCCCCGCCAGGAAGCCAACGGACGCAGCATTGCCGATGAGTACGAAGCGCCGGCTGCGTTGCACGGCGTCGCTGATGTCGGTTACGTAGGCCTGGGCCCCCGGCACGATGGCGGCCGCGCCAGCGCCGGCGATCAACCGGCTGACATAGATCATGGCCAGGCTGGGCGTCAACGCGGCAGCCGCGGTCCCGAGCAGGTACGTTGCAAAGCCCGCGATCAAAACCACCGCCCGGCCATGCCGGTCGGATTGGCGGCCCCACCACGGCGCGAAGACGAATAGGGCG
The DNA here is from genome assembly GCF_000607165.1 of Ralstonia pickettii. Classification (GTDB taxonomy): domain Bacteria; phylum Pseudomonadota; class Gammaproteobacteria; order Burkholderiales; family Burkholderiaceae; genus Ralstonia; species Ralstonia holmesii. Next base: position 51,284 of record NZ_JFZG01000025.1, read on the forward strand.
AGCGTGTAGACGCCGCCCAGCATGCCGACATGCCACGCGAGCGTCTGTCGCGTGACGTTGCCCAGATACTGCGATAGGTACAACTGCAGCAGCGGCAGCCCCGCGCCGTAGCCGAGCGCGACGACAAACACCATCGCCAGCAGCACCACCAATGTGGGCCATACAGCCCGCTCGGCCGGCGGCGGAAGGGGAGCAGTTGGGACGTCGCGCATGGCTGTTCAGCTTGTACTCTGGGCTGCGGCCGATTCGGAGATGCCGTTGCGCACCGTTGCCGCCGTAGCGCGCCGGATGCCGGTGAGCCGGGTGCGCTTGAGCATTAGTGCATTGACTGCAACCAACGCCGAACTGCCCGACATTGCAAGAGCCGCCACCTCCGGGCTGATCGTGAACGGGTAGAACACGCCGGCCGCTAGCGGGAACGCAATCACGTTATAGGCGACCGCCCACCACAGGTTCTGGTGCATCTTGCGCAAGGTCGCGCGCGATAGCTCGATCGCGCCAACCACATCGAGCGGGTCGCTCTTCATCAGTACGACATCGGCGCTTTCCATCGCGACGTCAGTGCCAGCGCCGATAGCGAAGCCGACGTCGGCCTGCGTCAACGCAGGGGCATCGTTGATGCCGTCACCGACCATACCGACCTTCTTGCCTTGCGCTTGCAGCTCCTTGACCTTCGCGGCCTTGTCGCCCGGCAGCACGTCAGCAAGCACGATGTCGATGCCGAGTTCGTGCGCAATGCGCTCGGCCGTTGCTTGGTTGTCGCCAGTCAGCATCGCCACCTGAACGCCCCTGGCATGCAGCGCTTTGACAGTCTCCGCCGAGGTTGGTCGCACGGCATCTGCAATCGCGATGAGGCCAATGAGGCTGCCGTCGTGGGCTACGTGCACGACCGTGCGGCCTTGGCCCTGCAGACGCTCGGACTCGCCGGCAAGTTCGCCGAGGTCGATGGCGTTGGCCTCCATCAGGCGCCGATTGCCCAGCAAGGCGAGGTGGCCGGCGACCGTGGCCTGCGTGCCTTGACCATCGATGTTCGTAAAGTCGGTGATCGCCTCCGACGCGAGTGCCCCTGCGCGCTTGAGGATTGCGACCGCGAGCGGGTGCTCGGATAGTTTCTCGACGGAGCCAGCGATGCGCAACAGCTCGTCGACGGTGACATGGCGGGCCACGGCCATGTCGACCACCTCGGGCTGACCGAGCGTGAGCGTGCCCGTTTTGTCGAAGATCACCACATCAAGCCGTGTCGCTTCCTCGAGCGCGGAGGCATTCTTGAAGAGGATACCGTTCATCGCGCCAAGACCGGTGCCGACCATCACCGCCATCGGGGTGGCCAACCCGAGTGCATCGGGGCAGGCGATCACGAACACTGTGATCGTGAGTGTCAGGGCCAGAAGCACCGGCTGGCCAAGCGCGAAGTACCAGGCGACGAACGTCGCCACGCCGATCACGAACGCAATCACCACCAGCCATTGGGAAGCCTGGTCGGCTAGCAACTGTGCCGGCGCCTTCGAGTTTTGCGCTTCCTGCACCAGCTTGACGATCTGCGCCAGGGCAGTGTCCGCGCCGATCTTGGTCGCGCTGTAGCGGAAGCTGCCGCTCTTGTTGATCGTCGCGCCGATCACCTTGTCGCCGGCGGACTTCTTCACCGGCATTGATTCGCCGGTGAGCATCGATTCGTCGACCTGCGATGCGCCCTCCAGCACTTCCCCATCGACCGGAATTTTGTCGCCTGGGCGGACGAGGACGACGTCGCCGAGCAGCACGTCCGCAGTCGCTACCGTCAACTCCCGACCGTTGCGGAGCACCGTGGCCTTGGGCGGAGCGAGGTCCATCAGCGCGCGGATCGCTTCCGAGGCGCCCGCGCGAGCCCGCATCTCCAACCAATGCCCCAGCAGGATGAACACCAGCAGCACCGCAACTGCCTCGTAGAACTGCGCCCCACCGAAGACGAAGGTGCTACCCACGCTGAATGCATACCCGGTGCCGACGCTCAGCACCACCAGTACCGCCATGTTGAGCACGCCATTGCGCAGCGCCCGCGCGGCGGCTACAAAGAAGGGCCACGCCGGGTAGACCACCGCACCCGTGGCCAGCAGGAACAGCCAGATGCCGAGGTTGATTCCGAAGGGCGGCTTCAGCTTGATGAAGTCCATACCCATCGGGGCATAGAGAAAGATCGGCACCGCGAACGCCAGGCAGATCCAGAAGCGGTTGCGCATGTCGAGCGCCATCGCCTTGGCGTCCATGCCGGGTCCATGCCCCATCTCGTGGGCCATCGCCTCCATGCCGGCATGATCCATGGCGGCGTGCTCGGGCGGATGACCGGCAGGCGCGTGCTCATGCGCTGCGCGATGCATGGCGTGCTCCATCGGGCCGCACAGGTGATGGGGTGTCAGTTCCCCGGCGCAGTGGTGGCCGCAGTCCGTGATCGCCACCCGGATGCGTTCCGAGTCGGTGCGCCGCGGGTCGTAGGTGACGGTGGCCGAACCAGCCACCGGGTTGACTGAAACCCGCTCGACGCCGCGCATCTGCGCCAGATGCTTCTCGACGCCGCGCGCAGACAGCGGGGACAGCAAGCCGGTGACCTCAAAGGTAGCTGTTGTGCTCATATAAAAATCCGTGGGGAGGATAAAGACCGGCGTGCGATGAAGTGCAGCGCGACTGCAACGCTCAGCACAGCGGCGAAGAAGCACCACACCGAGATGAACCAACGGGCATAGACAAGATAGGACACGAACGACGAACCGAGCGCCAGCAGGCCGAATACCTTGACCCAGGTGTGGCTGGAGAGCAGCAGGCTGACCGTCGTGGACAGCAGGTACAGCGTCATCGATGCAGCAATGTAGAAGTGCGGCGAGTGGTAGTCCACATGGCCACCCACGGGATGCGCCTGGATCGGGTTGGTCGCCAGGCTATATAGCAGGTAGGCGCTCACCGCCAGCCCGCCGGCCATGAAGGAGCACAGCGCGCGGCGTCGCGGGCCGCTCGGTTCCATCAGCCATGTCGCGACGGGCACGTACACTGGCCACAGCACGTGGGAGAAGAACGAGTAGGCCTGTATCGCGGCGAAGTTGAGTCCGGGCGGGCCGCCAAAGGTCAGCCACACCGCGCCTTCGATAAACTGCTGGAGCGCGAACAGCAACGGGATGGCCGCGTACGGGCGATCGGCTGGCCGTCGCGCCATGGGCAGGGTCACGGCACCGATCGCCAGCAGCACCGTGCCGGCCGAAAAGCTTGCCGTGGCGGAGAAGCACATGGCGCTCAGCTTCCCCGGGTTAGTTGCCGCCGGCTGCGGTACAGGTCGCGCCGGGTCAGTGGGACCGGCCACTGGCTGCGGTGGCCGCAGGGACGGTTCGAGGCGAGAATCTGGTAGACGCCGCTGCCCCCGGCCTCGAACTCGAGCGCGCAGGCTGCCATGTACAAGCGCCAGACACGGTAGGCAGCTTCGCCGACTTCGGCAACCGCCGCCTCGCGCTGCGCTTCCAGGCGCCGTACCCAGTGCCGCAGGGTCATTGCGTAGTGCGGACGCAGGCCCTCGACATCATGGATCTCGAAGCCCGCGCGCTCCATGCCGAGCAGGATGTTGCTGACGCAGTCGAGTTCGCCGTCCGGAAACACGTAGCGGTTGATGAACTCCGTGGCGGCCGTCTTGTTCCAGCCTTCCTCGTCATGCGTGATGCCGTGGTTCAGGAAGAGGCCGCCTGGCTTGAGCACGCGGCGCACCGTTGCGTAATACGCCGGCAGGTTAGCCAGGCCGACGTGTTCGAACATGCCGATGCTGCTGACTTTGTCATAAATGCCATGGCTTTGCAGGTCCCGGTAGTCGCGCAATTCAACCGTGACGCGGTCCTGCAATCCCTCGGCTCGGATACGCTCGTGCGCGTATTCGAGCTGCCGCTCGCTCAGCGTGATGCCGTGGGCGTGCACGCCGTGCTCGCGAGCAGCCCAGCACGCCAGCGCGCCCCAGCCGCAGCCGATGTCCAGCAACCGCTCGCCGGGCTTCAGGCGCAGCTTGCGGCAAATGTGCTCGAGCTTGTTGCGCTGCGCGGTGTCCAGCGAATCGGTGGGCTGCTCGAAGTAGGCGCAGGAGTACACCCGCTCCTCGTCCAGCCACAGGCCGTAGAACGCGTTGGAGACGTCATAGTGGAAGGAGATTGCGGCGCGGTCGCTGCGGCGCGAATGCTGGTGCGCGAACCGGCGCGCCACTCGCGACGCGAAACCGGTGTTCGGTTTGACCTCACTGGGGCCCCGGGCGGGCAGTTTCAGCGCGTCCAACAACAGTGCCAGCTTGTCTCGCCACGACAGGTTGATCGCTTCAAAGTGGTCTTTCAGGCGAAGTGCGCTGAACAGATCCCCCTCGACATCGAGGGTGCCTCGAAAGTAGGCGTCGGCCAGCAGGATCGGGTCGTGCCCGATTACCAGTTGACGCAACAGGCTAGGATCGCGCACCACCAGAGTGAAATCGGCCTCGGTGTCGTATCCATACCGCGATTCGTTCCACAGCCGAAGCGCTGGCGGCCTTTCCATTCCATCAAGCAACCGGCGCAGGATGCGCAGTGCCCGCTCGGTGTCCGCCGGGTGCAAGTGGCGGATGACATCTGTGGTCGTGTTCATCATCTGGCCTCCTGCTCGGTTGGCGGTTCGTTGTCAGAGGGGGAAATACTCGCCTTCACGGGCGTACCTCTTGGCGCCTGCAGGAGTTCGCGTACCGCATCTGCAAGATCCGGGGCGATGGAGATGGTGTTGGAAGGCTGGGCTATCGTGTCGCAGCTTACGATGCTGCCGGCTCCCGCCGTCGTCAGGTCCTGCACCGCGCTGCCCGAGAACACTGCGTGAACCGCGATGCACACCGGCTTGACCAAGCCGCCGCGGCGCAGGTGGCCGATGGCTTCGATCACGGTGCGGCAGGTGGAGATGATGTCGTCGGCCAGTACTGGCGTATGTGCTCGCCAAGACCGGCATTGCCAATAAGAGCGGTGTCATCGTGGCTCTCCCACGTCGATCAGTGGGTGGGCCTTCAGGTAGTCCAGCGCGTACTCCAGTTCCCCAGGGGCCTCGGCGTGCAGCGTGAACAGCGGCATGCCCCGTTCGACCCGATCGCCAAGCCTGACCTGCAATTCCAGCCCTGCAGTGGGCGCTTTTGGCGCGCCGGCCAGCTTGGCTACACGCGCCAGCCTACGGCTGTCGATAGCGCGCACCAAGCCGTCACGCTGCGCCAGTACGGGTTCGTGCAGTGGCGACAGCGCCGGCTCGCGCAAGCCTCCCTGCGCTTCGCAGATCGCCTGAAACTTGGCCCACGCGGTGCCGCTGTCGAGCAGGTGGCCTGCGGTCGACGCGCCGTCCCCCGGTGCGCTGTGCCCACAGAACTCCAGCAGGCGACCAGCGAGCCCGATGGCACGCATGCGCAAGTCTGACGGCGCGCGCGCCGCACCCCGCAGGACGGCGAGCACGTCGAGGGCTTCCAGCGCCGGTCCGATGCCACGCCCGACCGGCTGCATGCCGACCGTACGTACCACTTGCAGGTGCAGGCCGCACGCCTGCGCGACCTGCTCCAGCAGCAATTTCAGGCACTGGTAGTCCGCGTCGCTGCGCACCTTGGCCGTCGGGCCAACCGGCACGTCGATGACCGCGTGGGTGGCGCCGGCCGCGATCTTCTTCGACAGTACCGACGCGACGAGCTGTGCATCGCTGTCCAGATCGAGCGGTCGCTCGACCCGGATTAGGATGTCGTCAGCCGGACTGAGCGCCAAGGCGCCACCCCACACGACGCATCCGCCTTCGCGCTCGACGACGCGGCGCATGCGCGCGACGTCCAGTGCTACAGGTGTCATCGTCTCCATCACGTCGGCGGTGCCGGCAGGCGAGGTGATCGCCCGCGACGAGGTCTTGGGCATCGTGAGCCCGGCCGCCGCGACGATCGCGACAACGATGGGCGTCGTGCGATTGCCCGGCAACCCACCAACACAGTGCTTGTCGGCAATCGGCGAGCGCCCCCAGTCAATGTGCTCGCCGGCGGCGACCATCGCCCGTGTCAGGTCGATGGTTTCTTGCAGGCTCATCCGGCCGCCGGCGCACGCGCTCAGGAACGCTGCGATGTGGGTGTCCGGGTAGCGGCCGGCGGCTACGTCCTCGACAATCGAGTCCAGCGCGGGTCCGTCGAGTTGGTGCCCATAGACCTTCGCGCGTACGTGGCTCATCGAATCCAGTACCGGCGCGTGCAAGACTTCAACGCGGTCACCCGGCACGGGCGCAAGCGCGCGCCAAGCGCTCTTGGACAGACCCGCCTCGCCCAGCACAAGCAGCGGCGGGTCGACAACGTTCAGCGTTGCGATGATTGAGCGGCCGTTAACCCGCAGCAGGACGCGCGCCTGCGCTTCGAAGCCTTCGGAGCGGCAGACATGGCAGTCGCGGTGCATATAGACAACATATTCCTGCTGCGTCTCAATGCCCATGGGTCGTACTGTGAGGGAGGTGTCGAGGTGCGCCCTCATGTGGTGATCTCCACGTGCTGGCCCAGCATGGGTACGCTGGCGGACCACCTCAATTCCCGCTCGATGCGCTGACGCATCGCGTCGGCCGGTCCAGGTTCTCCGTGAGTCACAAACACCGAGCGTGGTGCAACCGGTGCGCTGCGCAGCCACTCGATGATCTGCCGTGCATCGGCGTGCGCCGACATGCCTTGCAGCGAGATGACTTCGGCCCGCACGGCGACGTCTTCCCCGTGAATGCGCAGGCTGCGCTCCCCGGCCTGCAGACGGGCACCGCGTGTGCCGCCAGCCTGGTACCCGACGAGGATGATCGCGTTGCGCCTGTCCGGCGCCAGATTCTTCAGGTGGTGCAGCACCCGCCCGCCAGTGGCCATGCCGCTTGCGGAGATGATGACCGCTGGGAACGTCAGGCGGGCCAGCGCGCGCGACTCCTCAGGAGTACGGACCATGCGCGCGGCCTTGTACATGCCCATGCAGTCTTCGAGCGACAGCTTGTGCTCCGCGTGGTGGCGATGGTAGATCTCAGTGGCGTCGACCGCCATTGGACTGTCGAGAAACACGGGCAGGTCCGGGATCGCACCTTGCCGCTTGAGCCGGTGGATCAGGTACAAGAGTAGCTGCGCCCGGCCGACCGCGAAGGCAGGAATGACGACCATGCCACCGCGTGCCGCCGTCCGCGTGATCGCCTCGCCGAGCGCGGCTTCGGCCTGCGCTTCGGGTTCGTGCAGGCGGTCGCCGTAGGTCGATTCGACAACGATGTGATCGGCCTTGTGGATCGGGGTAGCTGGGCGCATCACCAAGTCATCCGAGCGCCCGATGTCGCCCGAGAAGAGCACGGTGGTGCTGCCTGCGGTGAGCTCGACCGATGCAGCGCCCAGGATGTGACCGGCGGGCCGCAGGTTCACCGACAGGCCCTCAGCGATCTCCACGCTGTCATCGAAGCGCACCGGCTTCAGATGTTCCAGCGCCTGGCGTGCGTCGTCCTCTGTGTACAGCGGCAGCGCTGGAGCATGCTTGGACGTGTGATGCCGGTTAGCGTAGGCCGCGTCCTCCTCCTGAATGCGGCCGCTGTCTGGTAGCAGCAACTGGCACAGCTCGATTGAGGAGCGCGTTGCCAGAATCGGCCCACGGAATCCCTCTCTGACCAGCAGCGGTAGCGCACCCGAATGATCCAGGTGCGCATGCGTGAGCACCACCGCGTCGATGCCGGCAGGATCGAATGGCAGCGGCTCCCAGTTCATCAGCCGCAATTGCTTGTATCCCTGGAAGAGGCCGCAATCCACCAGCAGACGCTTCCCCTGGTGTTCCACCAGGTACTTCGAACCGGTCACCGTGCCGGCCGCACCGAGGAAACTGAGCTTCATCGGCCTCACCTTGTCATGCGTGATATTGGCGGTCGGTCTGGGTGCCGCCGAAGTGCGGAATGAAGCGCGGCGTGCGGGCCGCGTAGGCCTTCCATTCGTCACCGAAATCACGCTCCGCCCACTTCTCCTCGTTGATCGACAGGCGCACGTACATGAATACCAGGATCGGGAACATGACCACCGTGAGGATCGTTGGCCACTGCAGCAGGAAACCGAACATGATCAGTACGAAGCCCACATACTGCGGGTGCCGGATGCGCGCGTAGGCGCCGGCCGTGGCCAGCGTGTGGCGGCGCTGGCAGTGGTACAGCACGCGCCAAGCCGCGGAGAGCAGCCAGAATCCGCCCCCGATGAACAGGGCGCTTAGCAGGTGGAACGGCCCGAAGTGCGGGTTGGCGCGCCAGCCGAACATCAGCTCCAGTAAGTGTCCAGCGTCGTGCGACATGAAGTTCACGCCCGGGAACTTCGAGCTCAGCCAACCCGACAGCAGGTAGATCGTCAGCGGAAACCCGTACATCTCAGTGAACAGCGCCACCAGGAAGGCCGAGAAGGCGCCGAACGAGCGCCAGTCGCGCGAGCTTTGCGGCTTGGCAAAACTGAATGCAAAGATGATGAAGACCAGGGAATTGATGACCACCAGCGACCACAGGCCGTAGGCAGGGGTGGATGTGGACTGATCCATGGAGTGCTCCTCGGGAAGTCCTTAGTGGTGATGATGCGAGACGTTCTGGGTCGGCGACTGAGGGGCCTTCACCGTGGATGAGGCGCGGCCCTCCTCGGAATCGTGCGCATCCTCCTCGTGTCCGACGTGGTTCCCGTGTCCGTGGAACAGATGTAGCAATGGGCACGCGAGCAGTAGCAGGAAGGGCAGCCACCCGAACAGGTGCGCTCGGTGCTCGGTGAACAGGAAGAACAGCGCGATCAGGGCAAAGCCCACAAAAACCGGGCCGGAACCGACGCGACCGGCCTGCCTGCGCCGCGTGGCGATATGACCGTTGGTCATGAGGACTCCTTTGGCAAGTTGGGATGATGGGCGAAGCGGCTCTGCTCGCCATGTCTCAAGATTGGCACCGGCAAGCAGGGGAGAGCGATGAGCAGTGGCAGCAACTGCGGCAAGCGCGCCGGCTGCACTCGGGTTGTCCAGCGATGAAGGGGGCGGCGGTGGAGGGGCATGGCATCCGCTTGCGCAATTCGATTGTGATGAATTCAGCCTAGGCCCGGGCACCGACGCCTAATTGATGTGGGTCAAGCGCTGACGCTGCGTTGCCCCGTATTTCAAGTCATCAGGGTTTTCAGGCCCGCCAGCGCGGCTACCGGATCAGCGACGCCGTGATAGATCGCCGGAATCTGCTTCTCCAGGCCGAGCAGTCCGTAGACGGCGTGCATTGCGCCGCGCACCGAATACTCCACGGTGAACACCACGTCCTGCGGAATCTCAACGTACTGTCCCAGCAAGGCGAAATTAGTCGCGCCATGCGGGATGACCAGCGGCCGATCGGACGGCTCGCGGCGCTCGAACTCGCTCGTGATGTACGGCATCATCACCGGGATCACGGTGGTCGTTTTCCGCACCTCGTCTAGGATGTCCTCGAAGCGCAGGTGGTGCATCAACTCGGTCAGGATCTCTTGGCCGGTCGCCTGCGCCATGGTCTTGTCGATGTAGTCGCCCTTGTTGTCCACGAAGAGGCCATAGCCCCAGAGTGTGTAGACGTCCTCGGGCTGTCCGATGAAGTGCGGTGCGTGGGGCACGACGATCGACATCAGCCAGCTCGAATCCTTGAAAGTCATCAGCCCGCCCGTGCCGGGGGCGTTGCCGGTGAAATCCTCGATTCGCCGCACCAGCAAAGGGCTGCGCATCGTCAGCGTGAACGACTCCCACTTACTTTCGTCCACGTTGCCGCAGAATGCGTTGGGCCGGCCGAGACCCGGTACCTTGCGCGCCATCGCCTCCCACAAGGTCCAGGCACCGTCTCGCTTGTCGCGAATGAGCTTGGGCGCGTTGTGGTCGTCGCCGTAGGTCGCATCGGCGGTCATGGAGCCGATCGTGAAAAGGGTGAGATCGTCATCGCCTACGCTGTAGGTCTCAGGCAGCCCGTCACGCACCGCGTGCAGCCGCTCCACGCGCCGGTTGTCGCCGCTCTGAATGAAGTCGACGTCGACGATTCTGGTGCCGTACTCGAACACGACACCGTGCTGCTTGAGCCACTGCTCCATCGGCCGAACGATGGCGTCGTACTGGTTCAGCGGCGTGCGCCGCACGCCGGCAAGTGTGTGGATACGCGGAAATTCCTGGAGGAAGCGCAGCATATAGCGCTTGAGTTCGATCGCGCTGTGCCAGTTCTGAAACGCAAAAGTTGTACGCCACATCGCCCAGAAGTTGGTCTCGAAGAAGTGCGGTGAGAAGCAGTCCTCGATACGCAGGGTATGCAGCAGTCGCTCGGGCGTGACGAGCAGGCGCATGATTTCCAGGCGGTCCTGCAGGTCGAAGCCCAGGTTGCTGGCGTCGAGGATGCGCCGCTCTCTATCGATTAGCCTGGCACGTGCGTCCGAGCGCCACTCGGCGTTGAATGCCCAGGCTTGTTGCTTGACGCTGGTTTGCGGATCATCAAGCGTCGGAATGCTGTCCAGCACGTCCCAAAGACAGACGTACGTCTCCTCGGTAAACATGCGTCCACCGCGGGTCACATAACCCTTGTCAGGGTCGCCTGACCCATCGAGCGCTCCGCCTGCAACCCGCTGCTCTTCAACGATGCGGATGTTCGAGCCTTTGAAGCCGCCGTCACGGATCAGCAGCACGGCCGCCGACAGTGACCCGATGCCGCCGCCGACCAGGTAGGCCTTCCGGCTTTCATTATTCGCTGCTTGGCTCATGGACTTGTCACGTGATTAGTGTTGGTGTTTGACGGAATGCGCATACGACGTATCGCGGCACCAGCCAAGCCCTACGCGTTCAAAGCCGCGATGCTGGCGTGTCGGTCTTGCGCGGAAGCTTCTTCAATGTTGACGACAGCGACGGTGGCCGTTCATCAGACCCATTCTAGGTACGCTCCAGGCCGGCCTTTTGCGCTAGCTCAAGGGGCTGGCCTATGTAATCGACATGTAATGAGGGCGCGAGGAAATCGCGATGGCATTCGCCATGCACGGGACACTGGCGCTTTGGACAGCGGACAGCTCGGGGAGGCGTAATCGTGGGACCGAGATCCAAGCAGAAGCTACAGGAGGCTGCAATTGCGCCTGACTCGGGCCTCGTTTTGGATGGCGCGCAGTACAAGTGGCTGCGCTGTTTGCCCGAAAGGCGTACACCTTGGGTACGCTAGTGTGAATGCGCGCTCGTCGGCCGGCGTTCGATCAAGCCAGGGCTTCAGCGTTTTCGGCGGGGTGGGGCAATCGGATGGAGAAACGAGTGCGTCCGTCGACGCGGGCCACGGCAATGGTGCCGCCGTGTGCCACAACAATCGCCTTGGTGATGGCCAGTCCGAGGCCGGAGCTTTCAGACTCAGGTCGTGCGCGCGACTTATCCGCCCGGAAGAAGCGCTCAAAGATGAGCGGTAGGAGATGCGGGGCAATCTCGTTACCGTCGTTGTCTACCGAGATCACGACGCCTTCGCGCTCAGCGCTGACCGAGACGGTCACGTGGCCGCGTCGCGGTGTATAGCGAATCGCGTTGGATAGCAAATTGCTCAACGCGCGGCGCAGCATAAGACGGTCACCCATGACGTGGCCATCCCCACGTAATTCGAGCTGAACGCCCTTGTCTTCGGCGAGCGCGTCATAGAACTCAAACAACGCGCGGATCTCGTCGGCGACGCGAATGTTCTCAGCGCTCGGCAAGGTCAGGCTGTGCTCCATCTTGGCGAGATACAGCATGTCGGACACCATGCGTGCCAGGCGTTGGAGTTCTTCGGCATTGGACGTCAGCACATCCCGGTACTTGGTGCCTTCGCGGGGCTGCGAGAGCACAACTTCCGTCTGTGTGAGCAGGTTGGTGATGGGCGTGCGCAGTTCGTGTGCAATGTCGGTCGAGAAGTCCGAAAGCCGGCGGAAGTCGTTCTGTAGCCGCTCCAGCATGGCGTTCAGGGTGGCGGCCAGATCGGCCACTTCTTCTGGAACGGTTTCAACCGGCATGCGCTCGTCAAGCTTGTCGGCCGTCACTATGCGCGCTCGCGAAGCCATCGTGCGCAGTGGCGCCAGTCCTCGGCGTGCAGCCCACCATCCGAACAAGCCAGAGGCCAGTACTGCTACCGCGATGTAGAAGGTCAACGTACCGCGGAACGTATGGAGAAAATGGGCATGGATGTCGGTGTTGATGCCCAACAGGATGTCCAGGACGCCCGATGAACCATCATGCAGCGGGATGACCGCGTGCATGCCCCGATACTGCTGGCCGCCTTGCTCCCAGACTAGGGCGTCGGCGTTACGACGTCGCTGCGCCAAAGCTTGCGCCGCAGCCTGGAAATCAAAGTCCTGAGTCTCATACAGGATGTGTCGATCCGGACCTTGGATGCGGGCAACGAGATCGGTGCGATGTTGCAGCGCTTCACGGATGCGTTCTGGCACCTGCGGGGCCGGGCTCGACTCGACGATCTTCTGGATGACGCTGACGTTCTCACGCAGCGCGGTGTAGTCCTCAACCGCGAAGTGCTGATCCATCGCCAGCGCAATCACAATGCCCAGTCCCAGCAGGACGGCGGCTGAGCACAGCGAGAAGTACGCGGTCAGCCGTGTAGTCAGCGAGAATTGCCCCATCAAGCCGCTTCCTCGGGGTCTTCGAGCACATAGCCCATGCCGCGCACCGTGTGGATCAGCTTGGGCTCGAAGTCGTCGTCGATCTTCGCGCGCAGGCGCCGAATGGCGACGTCGATCACGTTGGTATCGCTATCGAAGTTCATGTCCCAGACTTGGGAGGCGATCAGCGAGCGCGGCAGAACCTCGCCACTGCGGCGCGCGAGCAGCTCAAGCAGGGAGAACTCCTTGCTTGTGAGCGGAATTTTTTGTCCACCTCGTGACGCACGGCGACGGGCCAGATCCAAGACGAGATCGGCCACCTGGATGCGATCGGCCGCGACGGCGCCGGTTCCGCGGCGCAACAGCGTGCGTACCCGAGCCAACAGCTCGGCAAACGCGAATGGCTTGACGAGATAGTCATCGGCGCCCATCTCCAGCCCCTTGACGCGATCCGCGACGCTATCGCGCGCTGTCAGAAACAGCACCGGCACTGTCTGTTCTGATGCCCGCAAGGACTGGACGATCTGCCAGCCATCGACATCGGGCAGCATCACGTCGAGCACCAGGAGGTCGTAGTCGCCGGTCATGGCCAGGTGCAGGCCGTCGATGCCGCTGCGGGCCAGATCCACCACGAAGCCGGCTTCCGTGAGGCCTTGTTGAAGGTATTCCCCCGTTTTGGGTTCGTCCTCGACGACTAATAGCTTCATAGCGCGCCCAAATCACTTTTTGTTGCGGATACGTGGGCTGTAGAGTACCGCGCTGCAGGCAAGATCACACGAACATGACCGATTTGTAATGTTTCGGTCAGGTGCGGGTAGCCTAGTGCTGGGTAGTCTGCACGCAGCTTTCAGCGTCGAACATTACGTAAGGAACATTCGATCATGCGCAGCAATCGTGCATCCGGCCTCCTACTACCGAACCTGCCACGTCGCCGGTTTGTGCAAGGTTTGGCCGCCGGCGGAGTGATTGCCGGTCTGGGGCTGGGTGGCTTCACTTCATCGCTGGCGGCACAGGCCTCGTCCACCGCGTTGGGTACCGCTCCGGTGCTGCGCGGCACCGAATTCGACCTGGTGATCGACGAGACGCCGGTCAACTACACCGGCAAGCCAGCAATGGCGACCACGATCAATGGCATGCTGCCTGGCCCCACGCTACGCTGGCGCGAGGGCGACACTGTCACCCTGCGTGTTACCAATCGCCTGCGGGCGCCGACATCGATCCACTGGCACGGCATCATCCTGCCGTTCGAGATGGACGGCGTGCCCGGTATCAGTTTCCATGGCATCCCGCCCGGTGAGACCTTCACGTATCGGTTCAAGGTCCAGCAAAGCGGCAGTTACTGGTATCACTCGCACTCGGGCTTCCAGGAGATGACCGGCGTGTACGGCGGCCTCATCATCGACGCTGCCGATGGAGACCCAATCCGCGCCGATCGCGACCATACCGTCCTGCTGTCGGACTGGACCGACGAAGACCCCATGCGGGTCCTCTCCAAGCTCAAAACGCAGAGCGATTACTACAACTACCATCGGCCCACGGTGGTGGACTTCTTCCGTGACGTCTCCAACGACGGCTGGAAGGCGGCCATGGACAAGCGCTCCATGTGGAACCAGATGCGCATGAGCCCGACGGATCTGGCAGACCTCTCCGCTGCTACGCTCACGTATCTGACCAATGGCGTTACCCCTGCCGGTAACTGGACGGGGTTGTTCTCGCCGGGCGAGACGGTGCGGTTGCGCTTTATCAACGGGTCAGGCAACACCTTCTACGACGTCCGCATTCCCGGGTTGAAGCTCAAGGTTGTGCAGGTCGACGGACAAAACATCGAACCGGTCACGGTGGACGAGTTTCGCTTCGGCCCCGGCGAAACGTGCGATGTGCTCGTGTCACCTAAGGACGACGCCTACACCATCTTCTCGCAGTCGATGGACCGGTCCGGATACGCACGCGGCACGCTGGCAGTTCGCCAAGGTTTGCAGGCGGCAGTTCCCGCGCTCGACAAGGTCGAGTGGCTGTCCATGGCGGACATGATGGGAGACATGGGCGGCATGGGCGGCATGGACCATGGCGGCATGCAGATGATGGGCGACAGCGGCGGCATGACCATGATGGACTCCGGTGAGATGACCATGATGGACCATGGTCAGCACGCGGAGGCTGCTGGCGCAGCGGACAGCTTGAAGGTGCCAAGCAAGAAAGCCCGGCACGCACGTACGGAATACGGCCCGAGTACGGACATGCGTGTTGACACGGCCCGTACCAATCTTGATGACCCGGGGATTGGGCTGCGCAACAACGGGCGACGCGTTCTCGTGCTCGCCGACATGCACACCATCGGCGGCCCCATGGACAAGCGCGGCCCGCAACGCGAAGTGGAACTGCACCTCACGGGCAACATGGAACGCTACACGTGGTCATTTGACGGCGTGGAGTTCGGCAAGTCGACGCCGGTGCATTTCCGCTACGGCGAACGGCTGCGTGTCATCCTTCACAACGACACGATGATGACGCACCCGATGCACCTGCACGGCATGTGGAGTGAGTTGGAAGCGCCAGACGGCACGTTCCAGGCGCGTCGACACACAATCCCGGTCCAGCCTGCCCAACGGATCAGCTTTCTTGTCACGGCGGATGCACTCGGCCGCTGGGCGTGGCACTGCCATTTGATGCTGCACATGGATGCGGGCATGTTCCGCGAAGTGGTGGTGGCCTGATGCTCGACTTTCACAACAGACCGATCATGCGCAAGCACGCAAAGGCACTATTGACGGTAGCGCTGGCCATCGCCGGTATCGGTGCCGCGTCGGCCCAGGACATCCAACTGATGAATGGGGAGACCGCGCCAGCATCGCAATCCGAACATCAGGGCATGGACCACGGCTCGATGCAGGGGATGGATCACGGTTCCGCGCAAGGCATGGACCATGGCAGTATGAAGATGCAAGGCGGCTCGGCACCGGCGGACGCCCGCGACCCTGACGCCTATTCGGGCGGCTACCAACTGGGCAGCGGCAAGTACGCGCTGGGTGACCCCCGCCACGCCATGATGATGGCGGACGAACACAACTTCGGATCGGTGCTGGTGGACCGGTTGGAGTGGGTGCACGGCAGCGATGCCAATGCAACGGCCTACGAGCTGCAGGCCCGTTTCGGCAGCGTGTATAACAAGGCTGTCCTCAAAGCTGAGGGCGACGTCTCGAAAGGACGCTTCGAGGAAGCACGCACCGAGCTTCTTTGGAGCCATGCCGTGGCAACATTCTGGGATACCCAACTCGGGATTCGGAATGACACAGGCTTCGGCCGCCCTGCGCGCAACTGGGCGGCATTCGGGGTGCAAGGCTTGGCCCCGTACTGGTTTGATGTCGAAGCGACGGCCTATGTCGGAAACAGCGGCCGCACGGCATTGCGCCTGTCCGGTGATTACGAACTGCTGCTGACGCAGCGGCTGATTCTGCAGCCGCGCATCGAAGCCAACTTCTACGGCAAGCGGGACCCAGATCTCGCCATTGGTAGCGGGCTGTCCAACGCGACGGTCGGCGTGCGCCTGCGCTATGAGTTCAGCCGTCAGTTTGCCCCCTATATCGGTATTGAGCGCAGCCAAGCATTTGGCAGTACAGCCAACATGATTGAGGCAGCCGGTGGGCGCCGTGGCGACACGCGCTTTGTGGCCGGTGTGCGCCTCTGGTTCTAATTTTCTCCTCCCAACCTCCCCAACAAAAAAGGCGCCCTATGTTCACCTCTCGTTTTGCTACCAAGGCCATCATCGGCACCTCCATGGCACTTCTGGCATCGGCCGCGTTCGCGCATCCGAAGCTTGTCTCCTCGACGCCAGCAGACAAAGCGGAAGTTGCCGCGCCTGCCAAGATCGAACTGCATTTCTCCGAAACGCTTATGCCGCAATTTTCGGGCGCGAACCTTGTGATGACGGGCATGCCTGGCATGACCGACCATGCTCCGATGAAGGTGGCCACCAAAGTCTCGGGCGGCGAAGATGGCAAGACCATGGTCATTACGCCCACGCAGCCGTTGTCGGCAGGAACGTACCGCGTCGATTGGCGTGCCGTGTCGTCGGACACACACAACGTGAACGGCAACTTCTCGTTCCAAGTGAAGTAAGCCGATGCCAGATGATTGGCTGGTAGTCGCGCTGCGGTTTGCGCTCTACCTCGATTTGATGGTGTTGTTCGGGGTGCCGCTGTTCAGCTTACACGCCATGCGGCCGGATGACCGGACTTCGGCGCTGGCGTGGAAGTACGTCCGCATTGTGGGCTTGGCCGCCGTGCTCGGTATCGGTCTGTCGCTTGTCAGCATGGTGATGATGGCCAAGACGATGACCGGGGCCAGCGAATATGCCGAGCTGACTGCCCACGTCTTCGGCATGATCATGACGGGCACATCGGTCGGTTTGGCATGGACGGCGCGCATCGTGGTCCTATTGGCTGCGCTTGCCCTGATTGCCGCGCTGCGCACACGTCCCGCGCTGCGGTTCGGCGCGTTGGCAGCGCTCGGCGCCGTTGCGCTGGCGACGGTCGCTTGGGCCGGTCACGGTGCGATGGACGACGGTACGCGAGGCGGGCTGCATCTCGCCTCGGACATCGCGCATTTGCTGGCAGCCGGCGCATGGGTCGGAGCATTGTTTGCCTTCGTCGTTCTCTCGAACGGCGCGCGCGGTGCCTCATCCGAAGTCGCCGATTTGCTGGGTCGCGCTTCGAACGGCTTTGCCCACATTGGCACGGTGATCGTCGCCACCCTGGTGCTGACCGGGGCGATCAATTACCTGCTGATCGTCGGCCCCACGGCAGACGGCTTACTGACCACGGCCTACGGTGGCCTATTGGTCGCGAAGCTGGCGTTGTTCGCACTGATGTTGGTTCTAGCTGCGGCCAACCGGTATCGGTTAAGTCCGCGTCTTGCAGGAGCGCTGAAGGATGGCAATCACGCTGAAGCTGTGGCAGCCCTGCGCCAGAGCCTGCTCACTGAGACCTGCCTGGCCATATTGATTCTTGCTCTGGTAGCCTGGCTGGGAGTGCTGTCTCCCGCGGGAACCTGACACCTTCTTGTTCTATGACGCTATGACCACGACCTCGCAAGCCAAACCGCTGTCCCGAACGAGGCGGACTTTTGCACTCGGCCTGGCGCTCCTGCCGGCCATCGCTTTCGCGCAGAAGTCGGCATCGAAACCTGTTGTGGAGGTTTGGAAGACGCCGACCTGCGGCTGCTGCAAAGATTGGCTCACGCATTTGCGCGACAACGGTTTCGATGTTGCCGCGCATGATGTCGAAGACACCGTTGCGGCCAGGAAAAGGGCGCAGATGCCCGAACGCTACGCCTCTTGCCACACGGGCATGGTTCAAGGGTATGCCTTGGAAGGCCATGTTCCAGCGCGTGAGATCAAACGGCTGCTGCGCGAGCGGCCGAAGGCGGTCGGCCTCGCGGTGCCGAGCATGCCGCTTGGCGCACCAGGAATGGATGGGCCTACCTATGGCGGACGGCGCATGGCGTACAACGTGCTGCTCATCGGCGCCGATGGCCAATCTACCGTGTATCAGGCATACGACTGATCGACGGGACACTCAACGGAACCTGCGATGAGTGAGCCAGCAGAAGCGTTCGCACGCGTGGTGAAGTGAGGGGATTCGATGAGAGGAATGTCTCCCACCGATCTGCCGGCCAGTATTCAAACGGCTATGGCGCTGGTTCTCATTGCCTGGATCGGCGTCTTGATCGGCTTTGCGTGGTATTTGCGCCGCAAACACGGTGCTGAGCGACGGTCGGCCGAGCGCAAGAGCCTGCGTGGACATCGGCCGTCAAATAAGCCACGCCGCCGCAAGTGACCTTCGCGATTCAGCTCCTTGGTCGCGCACCATTTCGAGGTTGATTGATTGGCCTTGCTTCGCCATTTTTCAGACGGGGTATGCGCTGATTGCACTTGCTGTGCGCGAGTTTGAAGCGCATGGGATCAAGTCGGAATATTTCCGTCGACCTTCGTGCAAGAAGCACGCCATCTTCCAAACTAGACGACCCGGATGACGTTCTCTGTGCTTAGTTTTTCCGAACCGTTCGGTGATTGGATCCAGTACCGCGTCATAGATCGCAATGAGGTCAGCCTTCGTCACGCGTTCCCAGTCTTCACTCATGGTCTGCCCTATACAGTGCGGTGCGGTACCTAGGCCAAGTAGTAGAGCGGCGACGCTAACAAACCTTGGCAAGATGGTATCGGACTCTCGACTGGGGCAGAAGGCGCAAAGCGGTATCTGGACCCGAAAAGAGCTAGCGCGGATCGCGCTGTGTCGCGTTATGTAGAGAAGTGGAGCTCGTTTCGGCGGTGCGTCAGCTCACTTGAGCGCGGACAACGGGGAATGCCGTTGCTCGGCCGAGCGATACGCCGCTCATATTTGAAAAGGGGGCGTCTTGCGCTTGCGCCGTCCGATTGAGATGTGGATCCACAGGGCGATGCACACCACCATGCCCGCTGACCAGTGCAACACTTCTGCACTTTGACGCACCAGTTCGCCATTGACGTAGTACAACGCATAACCTGTCAGTACCAACGCGATCGTCAGGATGACCAGCATTGCGCCAGCTGTGCGATTGCGCTGTCGCACCCACGCGTTGCGGATGTGCGGGCCCCACAGCATGCCGAACAGATACAAGCTCATCATGGCGGCAGCGCCATGCAGCTTCATGCTCCACGCCAGCGCTAGCGTGCCGGTGTCGCTGCCTTCGTCGAGGAAATGCAGTGCGAGCCAGGCCAAGCCGGTGATGAAGAGCACAGCAAACACGCCATACACCATCCACCGCCGTCGGCGGCTCAGGCGAAACGCGCTCTCGCGCACATGGAGGGGAAAACGCGGAGAAACAGACATGGTCTACGAGGCAGCGAATTAACCGGGCGAGTATACGGTGAACGCCGCACCGTACTGGGCAAGGAGCGGACTCGCGGCGTCGCCGGTGGCCAGCACGATTTTGGTCAGCGCATCGGCCAGCACGCAGGTGGGTGCCCGCACGGTTGCCCCCGCGAGAGCCGGAAGCGCGAGCCGGTCCGCGTTATGAATTCGGGATGGGCTATCGGGGCCTGCGCCAAGCCCGCCAGCACTGGAGGTGGCGAGCGCCGTATTGTCGAGGCGCACGGTTGCAGCGATCCGCGCCGCACTGCGTGGGTCACGTACCTGCACGGTGATCGGGCGGGCACCGTGGTGCCGCAGATCGCCACCTGCGTTGACGACTGCACTGTCTACCGCCAAGCCTCGCATCTTTTCAATTGCGCGATCGACGGCATATCCCTTGGCGATACCGCCCAGGTCCATCCGTGCGAACGTCTGCTTGCAAACGACATCGCCAGCAAAGGCGACAGGAAAACGCGTATCGGCCAGTTGCTCAGGTGTGCCAACCCGGCAATCGAATGCGCGCGCGGATGCGTCGTGCAAGGTGCAGGCCAAGCGCAGTACGGTCAACGTTCTTGGATCAACGCGCAGTCGTGTGCCCGGCACCGCGAGGTTGATCGCTTGCAGCTCGCTGTCTGCAGCATGAAAGCTCAGCAGCGCGTGAACGGCGGCAATCTCGTCGAACGCTGCCGCCACGGCGGCTTCGGCCTCCGGCCCTTCAGCCTGCACGTCGACCAGTGTGCCGAGCAACGGCCGCGCGCGCCTGCAAGTTGCGAGCATCAGCGTTGGACGAGCGCCAGTTGTGCCATCACCGCAATGCGCCGAATGCTGTCGGTCAGGTGCGTGCACGACAGCGTTGCGCCGCTGATGTTGTTGATGTCGTCGCCCACACGCAGCGGCGATTTGGCGGACTTGCCGAGAAACTGGGTCCGCCACGGCTTGTTGCGGACTTCGTACCCGTGGCTTTCGCGGTAGGTGAGGATTTCAACGCCGCTGATCTCGCCGGCTGTGTTCAGGGCCACGGCGTAATTGATGAGCTCGAATTTACCGATGACGGCGTCGGTCACGAAGTAGCCGAGCGTCTTATCTCCTTGTTTGGCTTGCCATGCGCGCCACGCACCCGGCTTGGCCGGGCCGCCCGCACGTTCGGCCAACTGCCTGAGTTGGTCGGCTGAGAGCGTGAGCGGTACCGGTTCAAAGCCCGTTGCGTCGGGAAACATTGCTTTCTGGGCCTCGGCAGCGGACAGGTAATCCGCCGCAAACGCCTTAGTGACAACGATGCCCGGCGCCCCCACGGCGGCGGCACAGACAAGAACAATGGGCACTGGCTGGTAACGCATGACTTGCACCTCCTTGGATTTGCCGCTCCCGCAGCTTAGAACGACACGCCCAGGCCCAGATCCACACGCGAGAAATCGCGGTTCTGCTTGAAGCGCTGGTAGTCCACTTTGAAGACAACGTTCGGGTTCAGATAGAAGTTCGCGCCGATGGTGTACACGGTGTCGGACAGCGAAGGCCAACCGGCGGGGAAGGTGAAGCCCGGTGCAAGACCTGCGTACTTTTCACCCATGTTGTAGCGCTCGTAGCGGACGAACGGAGCGAAACGATAGTCGCCCTTTTGCCACATGTTGTACGCCGCTTGCATGAACCAGCCGTAGAACGCCGAGGGCATCGGATTGGCTGCGCCCGGGTTGGCCTGATTGACTGTCTCGGTGTTGCTGAGCGTGCCGCGTGCGTACAGCGCTGACAGGTCCCACTTGCCGGGCGTCCAGCGAGCGTGCGCCTCATACAGCGTGGCGCGCTGCTCCGGTAGCGGTGCGTCGGTACTCGAGCGGCTGCTCTTGCCCGTAAAGATAGAGCCGCCGAGCGTAAGGCCGGAAATGCCCGTGTAGTTCAGCGCGACGTATTGCGACAGGTTCTTCGCACTGGCCAGCCCCAGCTCCTGGTGCGTCTGCTGCAGCGGACCGGCACCGTTGTTTTGCATCTCCAGGGCGGAGTTGAACAGCGGGTTTTCCGGGTTGAAATTCCACTTGGCGAGGTTCAGACCGGTGGTCAGGCCAACGTTCCAGTTCAGACCGAAATCGGTATCGCCATACAGCGAGAGACCGCCCTCGCGCCACGTGCTCGGAATGATCAGCGTCTCGACAAAGTTGCGATGAACGCCGTAGTAGTTGGTCGGCTCGTGGTTGCGGTTGATAAAGCCGGTCGGGATCAGGAACAGGCCCGCATTCAGGCCGATCTTGTCGGTCAGCTTGTGATCGATGTAGAACTGCTCGACCTCGAATTCTCCCGAGTCAGACGAGGAGGCGATGGCATGCTCGATCTCGAACTCGGAGTTGAAGCGCGTCTTGTCGTTGAACTTGTAACCAATGCCGAACACTGCGCGCGCGAGGTCCATCTTGGTGTCTTCGGCGCGGCGCGTCGGGCGGCTGTAGTTGACTTCGCCGTAGCCCCACAGCGTGAGGTTGTCGAGCGGCGACGGCCGGCTCGAGGCGAGCTGTGCCGTCTGCACAGTCTGCTGCACGTCTTGCAGGGCAGCGCTTTGCTGTGCCTGTGCCTTCGCCTGCGTCTGCTGCTGGGTTGCGAGCGTCGCGTTCTGCGCCTTCACCTCCTTCAGCTCCGCCTTGAGCGCTTCAATCTGCGCGGCCATGGCGTCGAGTTTCTGTTCGAGTTGCGCGGTGGTGGCGGCATTGGCTGCGCCGGCCCCCATCACCGCAATAGCGGCGGCTACCGACAAGGCGGTTCGTTTCATGCTGTGACGCTCCCTGGTCTTGGAATTTTGAATTGGCTTATTTGCGTGCTGCCGTCTTGCTCAGCGTGGCCCCGCTGGCAGAGACAGTCTGTATACGGGCGGCACCCACGCTGGCTGCGGTAGAACCGCATTGCGCCGGTACGCGATAGGCCGACGGGTTGGCCGGATCGAATCCATCGGTGAGCGTGCACAGGAAGTGCACGAGATCGCTCATTTCCTGGTTCGTCAGCGAAGGCGCGGTGCCTGGGTTGTATGGCACTTCGGCCACGTTCACATTGGCATCGAAGCCAACCGGCAAATCGTTGTACGGCACATCGGGCGTGCCATCGGCCTTGACGTACCAGCGGCCCGGGTCGGTATCTCGCGTGATGTACCACGCCACCACCTGATCAAGTGTCTGGAACACGCCGTTGTGGAAATACGGTGACGTAAGCGCGATGTTGCGTAGCGTCGGCACTTTGAACTTGCCGCACGTCGAGCCACCCACGCGAAAGTCCGTACGCAGCGGTCCGCAAATGCCGAGGTCGTAGTAGCTGTAGTTTGGACTGCCTAGCGCCAGGCCGTTCTTCGGCACGTACGGCAGCGTGGTGCCTTCCTGATTGGCGGTGATGCTCCAGTTGCGTGGAATACCGACGTTGTCGTACGTGAAATCGGTAAACAACGCCGGCGTGCTGCCCTTGCCTGTCGAGATATGGCAAGCGTTGCAGTTACCCTTGGTCGGGTTGTTGAACAGCAGCAAACCGCGCGTCTCGGCATCCGTCAGCGTTGTCTTGCCGGCGAGGTAGGCGTCGAATTTGCTGTCGAAAGTGTGGAAGCTCGGGTCTTCGGATTGGAAGGCCGCCAGCGCGCGGCCGATGCTTTGCATGGCCGCCGCACTGTCCTGGATGCCGGTTTTGGTGAACACCGCCGTGAACTGGTCGAGATACGGGCGCGTCAGCAACGTCTTGAACACGTCATCTGCCGAGGCGTTGGCCATCTCGAATTCATTGGTAAACGGCTGCTGCGCCTGATCCGCCAAGGATGCCGAACGGCCATCGCGGAAAAAACCGCCGGAAGCCTTGCCAGCACTGTCGATTTTGAAGTTCGGCGTGAACGAAGCGTAATTTAGCGACGGCGTGTTTCGCAGGCCGGGCAAATCGGAATTCGGCCCCCCAATCGATACAGACAGATTGTTCGGATCCGTGAAAGCGCGCGATGGGTCGTGGCATGACGCGCAGGACTGCTTGCCCGAGGCGGAGAGCGTCTGGTCAAAGAAGATTTGCTTGCCGACCTGTGCCATCGCCGACAGCGTGTCAGTCGATATCGAAGCCGTCGACGTCGTATTGCCGCCGCCATCCCCGCCGCCGCATGCGCTCAGCAATGTCGCCGCAAGCAGCCAAGCCGCGCCCGATCCCACCCGCGTCACCTTGCTGGCGCCACGGGTTCCTCCTCCACGTTGTCTTTCTTTCATTTCCCTGGCGCGGTGGGCTCTCGGGCCCGCTCAAGCGACTCGATTAATGGTAATAGGAACAATTCGCGTTCGCATTCTAAGCGAATCGTCAGGGGAAATCACGCGTTTTGTGACGGGCGGCGCCCGGCATTGATGAATGCCAAGGTCGGCGTTGCCAATCCGTTGTCGCCGACCGGTGTAAGGTCGTGGCATCGGGCCAATTCCCTCGGGCGCTGGGCTTGTGCCGGTTGGTAGTGCGAACGCTTAAGTGACTGGAATGTTGGGTTTACATTCGAAGGTGCGTGCGTCGCAACTCTGAGAGTTCCAAATTGAGTGACCAAAGTTCCAGATTCAATGAGTCTCGACAGTGGACGACGGCGTCGATGGACGACACCACCCACGACGACAGGGGAATAGTTTTGCGGAAGGAGCACGGTCGACCCATATCTCAGCCATGTGGACACCCCTTTCAGAAACCAACCTGCCGCCCAGTTTCGTACGGGAAGCTAGAGCGACCGACCATCAAGATAAATCGCGAGCGTCGTTAGATTTTCTTGAGTCGGACAGCTCATGCACGTCAGGACGTATTGTGTCGCTCGGCTACCAAGCTATTGCGATAACTATTCTTATCGCAATAGCGACATGGTGGCGCTAAACTGCTTTCCATGAAAACGCGTCTGCTCCCCGTCGATCTCTCCGTCGGCACCCCGTCTGATTTGCCCGATGCCGTCGAACTGGCGGCGCTGCGCGCCTGGCATGCCGGCTTGTCGACCCGTGAGGCCGTCGAGCGCTACCTGGGCGAAAGCCTGACGCCTGGACAGTCTTCGCGCGGCGTGCTTGGCCGCATCCGGCGCCAGCTCGCGGCGTTTGCGCGGCGGCGGCAGCGCGAAGATCTGGCGATGCTGTTCGAGATACAAGCGGCCGAGCGCGCAAGACAGGGGAGGGCGGCTAACCAGGCGATCGAACTGCTCCGCACGCTGCCGCTACCAGCCCCGCTTATCAGCGATGACGTGGAGTTGTGGCTGGACGCACGCGCCGTCGCCGCACTGCGTGCCGCGGGTATCGACACCTTGGCCGACCTGACCGTGCGCGTGCCGCGCAGACGCCGGTGGTGGGCCGTCATCCCGGGGTTAGGGAAGGCCAGCGCGCGGCGCATCGAGGCGTTCTTTGCGGAACACCCGCGTTTGACCGAGCGTGCCCGGGCATTGATCGCCGAACAGGTCCGCGGCGTGGTGATGCCGTGGGAGCAGTTGCGCCTGCCAGCCGAGGTCGACGGCTCGCAGGGGCAATTCCGCGCGCCGCGCGAGACCTGTGTGCTCACCGCTGACAACGACTACGAGGCCGTGCAGGCGTGGCTTTCCCTGCACGAATCGCCCGCCACCCAACGGTCCTACCGCAAAGAGGCAGAGCGCCTGATCTTGTGGGCGATCGTTGAACGCGACCGGCCGTTGTCGTCGCTCACCACCGAGGATGCGATTGCTTACCGGGGTTTCTTGCGCCGGCCGACACCGCGGGAACGCTGGGTTGGGCCGGCACGCCCACGCACGTCTGTCGAATGGCGGCCGTTCACCGATGGGCTGTCGGCGCGCTCGATCGCCTACGCGTTGTCCGTGTTGGGGGCTATGTTCCGTTGGTTAATTCAGCAGCGCTACGTGCTGGCCAACCCGTTCGCGGGTGTCAAGGTACGAGGCACCGGGCGGACCGCCGCTGTCGATGCCTCTCGCGCATTTACCGATGGCGAATGGTCGCTGGTGCGTACGATTGCGGACGGTTTGGAGTGGTCCTACGGCTGGGAAGCACCCGCCGCGCAGCGGTTGCGCTTTGTATTGGATTTCGGCTATAGCTGCGGTTTGCGTGCGAACGAGCTCGTTTCAGCGAAGCTTGGTGATATCGAAACAGATAGGCAGGCCGACCATTGGATCCATTTGGTGGGGAAGGGCGGTCGCGTCGGTAAGGTTGCGCTGCCGTCGCTGGCGCGAGCAGCGCTGGATCGCTATCTGGTAGAGCGTGGATTGCCAGTGACGCCGACGCGTTGGGATCCGCGAATCTCACTGATCGGCACGCTAGGGCTGGCCCCCAACGGCGGGGTGACCGGGACGCGCCTGTGGAACGTGGCCAAACGGTTCTTCCTAACGGCGGCCAACGTGATTGAAGGCGATCACCCTGTGCTGGCTGAGAAGCTACGAAAGGCCAGTCCACATTGGATGCGGCATACGCACGCCACCCATGCCCTGGAGCGCGGCGCAGAGCTGACTACCGTGCGGGACAACCTGCGGCACGCGTCCATCTCGACGACATCGATCTATCTGCACGGTGATGACGTGAAGCGGGCTAGGCAGATCAATGCGGCTTTTGCAGCGGATTGATCGGGCGCCAGCAAACAGCCGACCGCCATCGCTCTCATGCGGCGTCGACCCAAGCCGCAAGATTGGGATGGTCTGCCATAGACTTCATCAGGACGGCGATCCAATGGTTCCTGCCGTAGACCGTAGCCCGGTCTACCGCGCAGCCTTCCAGAAAGGACTGAATGTTCGGGCCACCAGTATCGCGATACTGCCGGCAGTCCGCCAGAATCTCGGCGACTTCGTCATTACCCTGCTCGTCATATCGATCGATCAGCTTGAGACGTCGAAAATGAGAGTCGATGAGCCCCCAAAGTTCGTCGGAGACCCCATTGGGTCTCTCCAAGGAAAAGGTCGCACCTACGCCCGCGAGAGCGGCGTTTTCATGCAGCGTCACCTTGACAAACTGCAGGTCAGGGACCTCGTCAATGTAAGCATGCAAGAACAGGCGACCTCCCGCAGCCGAAAGCCAGTCGTCGTCCTTCGTGGAGTTGCACGTCGAGCAGCACGGGACCAAGTTCAGCGGATGTACCGCGAATTCTGGGAACCTGACTGCGGGCATATAGTGATCGAACGTACGAGGTAGTGTCGTTCCACACATCGGGCAATACTTCAGCAACCGTTTGGGTTGCACATCCTGGATTGCGCGTTTGAGTCGCGCTAACGGTTGCGTGGAGCCGTTGTAGCAGGATCGCAGGGTATCGCTGAGTAGAAGGGCCTGAGCGTGACTCTGGAGGCTGGCCAATGAATTGTTGTTGACGGCGGCAGCGTGGGCCTCATACCGCTCTTCGATCAGATCATGAGCGACGGTAAGCGATGCACGCGTGGCTCTATGCTTTTTGTCTCGGATAGCAACATACCAGTCAAGGTAGGTTGGATCGTCTGGCAGGGCGGTCAGGCTTCTCACTTGGTCCTGTCCCCCTTCTTACCGTACTGCGCCAGGAGATAGGCTTGGGCATTTAGGCTCAGACCGCGCTCGAAGCGGGCCATCACCGCCGCGCTCGTTTCGGCATGTGCGAGTTGCTTGAGGGTTCGGCGGTAGACGCTCTCGACTTCGATGGTCTCGAACACATGCTTGGTCAGTTCCGTGACGCTTTCACCGAAGCTTTCGAGCGCTAAAGGATTGGCCACGGTCACGTTTTGTTCGCGCTCGAACACCAGAACTCGCTTCGCAGGAATTTCCTGAATCACAACGGGCGAGTGGGTCGCAACCACCGCGTAGGAATCGAACTCCTCCAGAATTTTCGACAGCACCAAAAACAGGCTGGCCACGGCGTTCGGGTGCAGGTGGGTTTCCGGCTCGTCGAATAGAACCATCGAGTTTGGCTGAATCCATGCGAGCAGGGCTGTAACGAAGTGAGCCAAAATAGATTGCCCGGAGCTCAAAAGGGACAACGCCCCGTCCTCAGTGGCGCTACTACTAATCTCGGCTTTCAGACTTTCCGTCAATTGATCACCAAGGTTCCCCAAGATAATCTGCATGTAGCTGGCCCAGTCGGCTTCGCCGTCGCGATCGCGGATGCGCTTCTGGTTCCCACGGTACGCTTCGATAAGGGACGCACGGGATAGACCGCCCTTGTCGTTCCGGATGCCGCAATAAACGTAGCTGCTAGAGTTGTCGGGTGGCGGACGCTTAAAGCGATCAAACGCACTATATGAGATGGCGATAATGCGTGTGAACAGCGGGCGGCCGCCGGGAAAGCGTTGCTCGCGCTCAGCCAGTTTCTCCGCCGAGGTTCGCGAGATTTGAGCGAGATCGGCGCCCAAGCTGGCAAGAAATCGGGTCTTGCCCACGGCATTACGGCCAATGATTCCGACGATGCGGCCAGGGACGGGATCCCCAGGGTTGAAGGCGAATGCAGCTTCAACTTCGGCGTCAGCACCCTCGATCATCCCGAGATACGTGAAAGCAGGGTTTTCATTGATCGGCTCGCCAGCGGCCCAACTCGCACCGAATCTGCGGGCACGGTGCGCGCCGTTCTCCCGCATCATGGCGTTGCGGAAGGCCGTACTTGGTTCGAAGTCAGTAGCGAATGTTGGCCGCCAAGCAATGTCACTCAGGGAATCGAGTATGTCTCCTGTCTCGCTGCCGAAGAGCGCGTGAAGGTTCTTGTAGTAGTCCTCTTCTTGGCCTAGCGACACGAACTCCTTACCCAACTCTGAGAATGCTTCCGGCAATTTGGTGGTCTTTGCAACCTCAATGGGTTGACCATCAACATTCGTCCTCTGAAGAATTTTGACCGGACCAAGGCGCGTGGTGCTTCCTGCAGCATCGACATAACTCAAATAGAACTGTACTTTGTGACCATAGTCATCCCAATTATCTGCCGTTAAAACGAAAGCTGGTCGTGGCGCTGAAGGGATGGACTGCCTCCGTTCACGAAGCAGAAAATTGAATTTTTCGGACACCCCGTTCTCCTTGTATTGAATCAGAATCAAGCGACGCCGACGCCGACGCCGACGCCGACGCCGACGCCGATGTCGATGTCGACTAGCCAATACGCTCGAGGTGCGAGCGCAGCTTATTGCCGAGTCGCCCATGTGAAGCGGCCATTTTCCCGGCCGCCTCTGGTTTTCCCCTGACGCAGTCGCGCCCTCGCTTGACACTGCAGCGACACGTGTCCTTTTCGGCGTG
Source organism: Ralstonia pickettii (assembly GCF_000607165.1). GTDB lineage: Bacteria > Pseudomonadota > Gammaproteobacteria > Burkholderiales > Burkholderiaceae > Ralstonia > Ralstonia holmesii. The sequence goes on from NZ_JFZG01000025.1 coordinate 79,900, forward strand.
CCGCAAGTAGTGGAACCGCAAATACCATCCACGGCATTTTATGGAAACATTTGAGGGGGCCGCTCCCCCAGAAAGGGGGGGCACCAGTTATCGTCCTATGACACTGGTATAGACTCTTGCGAAAAATCAATATCAGCGGAGCTACGGCCTTGATATTGAAGAGGCTGCGGATTTTCGCGCCTGCAGATCGCTTTGAGGCTTTTGCTTCCATCCTCCGAGCGCAGGGACGCTGATGCGCATTGGTCGAGCGTGGCTTATGAGGCTGCGCGAGCTATTATTTGATCGCACCGGCAACCCTGTCCATCAGTTGCGCCGAATACAACTGCCGCCCATAAACGGAGGAGGCTGGCATGGAAACAACGTTTCGCCCGTTGCATTTGCACACCCTCGATAGCCTGTGCGCTGATCTCATTGGTGGCCGGTCGATCGGGGTTGGTGAGAACAACTCGCCTTTTTTGCTGGGGTCTGATGCTGCCCGCTCCGTGCTGTACTGGTACTTCGGTCACAAGGGCAAGTGGGCTGGCAATGTCTTGACCCCGGATGTTGAAGCAATTGTCGACTCCGCTGCCAGCCAACCGGAAGCATTGCCCGCAGCCGCTTCCAACACTGGAGGTCCTGCGCAGCGCTACACCCTCGTATCAGTGCGAGCGCATCAGTTTGGTGGCCTCCACCAAGCGGGGAGCTCCACGAGCAAACCTGACGACTTTTATTTCGAATTCTCGCCACAAGCAAACTTGTTCGAAGGATTCAACGGCTCAGGCAAGACGTCACTTATCAATGCGATCGTCTGGGCGCTAACTGGCGAGATTCTCCGACCACAGCGCTCGCCAGAGTCTGGTAACAAGGAGTTCACAGTCGAGATAGACGACTCTGCTCAACACACCCTGCCTCCGGTCACCCCTTTGCCCGATCCCTCAGTTGATCGGCCTGCAGTGACGGCCCTGCCGGTGGAAACGTGGGTGGAGTTGATCTTCGAGGGGGACGACAAGACTCGTCACGCTGTTCGCAGGTCTTTGAGTCGCGGACAACGTGGTGCTCTTAAAGATGAGGAATCTGGCTTGTCGGCGCTGGGGTTGGATCCTGTCGGAGCACAAGTTGGCACAGTCATGCCTGGTCTCCTACCGTTCATTCAGGTGGGTGCAGAGTCAAAGCTTGGGAAAGCAGTTGCTGAATTGACCGGCATGGCTCCACTGGTAAAACTTGCTTCGCATGCAGGCAAGGCCAAGAAGAAAATTGACGGAGACCTGACCAAGGACCGCAATCGCGAAATCGCAGATATCGATGCCGCCTACCTACGGTCCCATACCGATCTGGCAACGCTCTTTGCAGAACATCCGGGAGTTAAGTGGAGCAAGGATGTCCCTAGACCATCTGCCGATCCTGAGATTGAAGCCACCCTACAAGAGCTACAGGATCACCTCGAGTCCCTCAAAGCCAACGGCCTGAAAGACGCAAAAGACGTGCTCGGTGAAACATTTGATGCAAGTGACGCGGTACAGCGGTCTAATTTAGTCCAGAGCATCCAGCCTGCTTTGTTGGCCGTCAAGAATCTGCGCACGCTGCCGTCGGCCGAGCGGCTCAGCGGCTTGTCCAAGCTGACTGATGGCGAGGTCAGCGCGACCAGAGTTCGGATTGCCGCGATCATCGAGGAGGCCGACGCACTACACGACATAGCCGCGCAACCGGGAAAGGCTGCACGAATCCGCTTGTATGCCCGGGTGGCAACATGGATGAGCGAACATGAGCCGCATGGGATCGATACCGATCTGTGTGCAGTCTGCGGTCAAGATATTCACGCAGCGGTCGATCCGGTAACCGGTATCGCCGTAAAAACCCATATTCAAGAAGCCGCTCAGTCAAAATCCGATCTCTTGGGCAAGACCTTTTCCACGTGGGCGCAGCACGTACTCGGCGAGCTTAGTCGCGACTTGCCCGATATGCTGGCGCGGGAGATGAGGTCTGATCTGCCCGACCACCCCGGCACCCTGATTCGGCAAGCACTCATCGAAGAGTTGTTCAAAGACGATGCCTTTGGCGGATCGCTCCGCTTGCTTCGTCCTGGGGTTGAGGCCGCATGCGATGAAGTGCTGAAGTCATTCAGCACCTGCGATATACCAAGTACCTACCAATTGGCCGATGGCCGTAAGGAGCTCGGAGACCTGAATAGGGCATTGTCCCGCCTGGAGAGGGCACTCGCATTTGCGGCATGGAGAATCGCCAACCAGCCAGCCCTTGCGAACTTCATGCAAACTGTCGTGGGGCAGTCGCCAACAGCTGATCGACCAACCCATCCCAATTCCTTGCTCGGTAGCCTTCTTCGACTGCAATCGATGGTGAACGCTATCGAGCCGGTAAACGAGGCTACGAAGCTGTGCAATCGATTGGCGGAAGATATAGGTAAGCGGCGCGCTAAGGAGAGGCGCCTTGCTGCGTATCACGTGGCCAGCGGGGCACTAGAAGAATGTGCGAAGGTGGGATTACTCGCAGAACAGCAAGTGGGGCAGCTCCAGAAACATCTACATAAGAGTGCAGTAGGCTGGCGCAACCGCATTTACTCGAGCGCATTTCCTTCTACCAGCCTCGATCTCGTCGCCACGAAGATGGATGGCGACGGAGAGCTCCAGTTGCTTGTGGGAAGTGCAGGACTGGCCGCTCCAGCCCAACACGTTGCCAACGCCTCCGCACTACGTGCAAGCTTGGTAGGGTTCTATCTCGCCTACTGGCAACACATCCTGAAAACGCGTGGTGGTTTGCGGCTTCTTCTGCTGGATGACCCGCAAGAACTCCTCGATGGTGACAATCGTGATCGACTTGCGGAATCCATTGAAGACCTAGTGCAGGCGAAAGCGCAGGTAATCATGACGACGCATGACCGCCGGTTCGCGGCTGCAACTGCTCGGCGTGCGCAGGGTGTCGGGATTGCATTGAACTACCGATATGTACATCCTGCCACGAAGATGCGTGGGACGTTGTTTCTGTCCCCGAGCGTCGCCAAGGTACAGAGCGCCTGCGACGCTTACAAAGCTGACCCGGACGACCCAGTAAAGGCGCAAGAATACGTCGCGGAATGTCGAGTCTTTATCGAAGGCCGGTTGGGCGACTTCTTTGACGAGACGGCGTTTCCCTCCACCGCCACACTCAATTTCGCTCCGACCCTATCAGACCACTTGCAGCGCTTGCGCGGATTGGTCAACGGAGGATCGAACGAACTCTTCAGGAGCCCGGTGCTTCGTGGCTTCTGCGACGATGCCGCTCTGCGGGACAAAGCTCCTGCTCTCGTGCTGTTGAACAAGGCCCATCACCAAGACAAGGCCAGTATTCGACCAACCGACGTCAACAAGGCAGTGGTTGACGATCTAGAGCGCCTTCGCCGTACTGCGGAGCGGATCCATGAAGAATTTCGGCTTTTTAGGCGGAGAGCTCCCTTGGCAGTTCCACCCAATGCGCTGGCACCGCTTGAGCTGCAAGAAGTCCCTTCGTTCCAGGTGTTAGTTCAGCCCAGTTTGACGGCATTTGTCAGAGACGCTGCGATCGGTGACTCACAGGAAACGGAGTTTGAAGAGCTAAGCTCTACTTGGTTTGACGAGAAAGCCTTCTTCTACGTACGCGCCGACAATTTCGGCTTTGCTGGGCCGGCGTCAAGCATAGCTGTTGTAGAAGCGATTCCGTCCGCTGTTGAGGACCGAATGTTGGTCGTCGCGCGCAAGGACAAAGATATCTTTGCTCGCCGGATCTTGCGCCCGTCCGATTCCGAGATGATCGCGCTGGCGGCTGAAACGCCCGATCCGCGGAAGGGGCCGCAAACGCTCCTGGTTCATCAGAATAGTGTTTCGCTACACAAAGTGGTCGGTATGCTTCTCGACCGTGATGTTCCGCCACCAGCCTCCAAGAAGGAGGCGGTGCAAATTGATGCGACGGGTATTCTTCCTCGAATTCGGGCCGCTTATCGCATCAAAGAAGATAGCGCGGTTCCACTCGCGCTACCTGGGCAGATCGCATTGGGCGGGACACCAATTGCGCTCGACCGATTTGATGCCCACATCGACTCATATGTGGCCCTGCATCTAGATGATGGATCCAGCATCTTCAAGCGTGTGGGCGAAAGGCTACCCGGAGCACTGTCGCATCTCCGGAGATTCGAGACAATCGGCGGACTTGGGGTGGCCGACGTGCTCGCTGTTGATGCCCCTCAAGCGGGCTTCAGAAGCGTTGTTCAAGCAGTACCAGTAATTGGTGTGCTGTACCACCTTTAGCCTTGTTGCTGGACCACTGATATCGAGCAATGGCGTCGTGGTGGCTCAACGCCACTAGCTCAACTGGGTTTTGGGTGCAGCGTTTCTCCGCAGTTAAGGCATCTCTGGATATGCGCTAGTACCCGTCAAAATGGGGGCCGAAACAGCATTGGATTACCACAAGGCCTCGGAACAGTAGGGCAAGCGCAAGCAGCGACGGTGATGCTGGGGAGCACTTTATCTGGCGCGAGCCCGGCTGAAGGGAAATGAGGACAGGGGGAATACAGATGGCAAAGCCGCGCAAAAAGACGGACAACGTCACGGAATCGATCTTTGAAGATGACTACCTGGTGCGGACGCTTGGGTCCATCGCTCACGATTCGGAAGTCGCACTCACAGAGCTCGTTGCCAACGCTTGGGATGCAGGTGCGTCGCTGGTGGATCTGACCATCCCTCCGTTACGCGAATTGGTCTTGACCGTCGAGGACGATGGGCACGGCATGAGTGCAGCCCAGTTCAGGGGCCGCTGGATGAGACTAGGCTACAACCGCGTCAAGCACCAGGGGCCGAACGTTGAGTTTCCTGCTGAGCGAAAGGGCTGGCGCCGCCGAGCTTATGGCCACAACGGGGTCGGCCGGCATGGGTTGCTGTGCTTCGCAAGTCAATATTCGGTGGAGACTTGGCGTGATAGCAAGGGCGCGAGCTTCGCGATTGGAACCCAGAGCCAAGATTCTCCATTCCGCATAGAGAAGGAAACATCATTCTCGCGCCAGGGGCACGGGACCAAGCTGTCCGTATTGGTGGAGCGCCACTTGCCTAATGCGGACAGGATTCGCGAAATCCTCTCGGCGAGGTTCCTACATGACCCGCAGTTTGTTGTGCGAGTTAATGGTCAGTCGGTGTCGCTGGCCGATCAGACAGGGCTAATCGAGAGGGCGAATCTGGCAATCGAAGGTTGCCCGTCCGCAGAGGCTTATGTCGTGGACTCGACGCGAACGGCCAAGTCAACGCTCTATCAAGGTATTGCATTCTGGGTGAACGGTCGGCTAGTGGGTACCCCGGGGTGGATCATAGGGGCTGAGGCCGTGATTGACGGCCGCGCACGTTTTGCCAAGCGCTACTCGATCGTGGTTAAGGCCGATGATGGTTGGATGGCAGAGGTCGAGTCTGACTGGTCCCGTTTCAAAACAGGCCCCAAAGCGGCTGCCTTGTTTCAAGCCGCACGCCAGTATGCGCTACGCGTTTTTGCTTCCCTCTCGTCAACGTTCGTGGAGGAGAGTTCAGAGGAGGCGCTCGTCCGCAACAAGGAACAGTTCAAGGAGCTATCACAGCTTGGTAGGGCCGAGGTGGCCACTTTCGCTCGCGAACTGGTGGCGTCGACACCGACGGTTTCACAGGATGTCCTTTCCGCAGCGGTGCAAGCGCTGATCAATTTAGAGAAGGCCAGAGGCGGGGCGGCTTTGCTTGAAAAGCTTACACAGCTCGACGAGTCGGACATCGAAGGTCTTGATCGTTTGCTCGGTCAATGGACGGTGCGTGATGCCCTTTCCGTCCTCGATGAGATCGACCATCGGCTAGCAGTACTTGCTGCAATCGAGAAGCTTTCCGGCGACGACACGACCGACGAGTTGCACACCCTACATCCGTTAGTGACGCAGGCGAGGTGGCTCTTTGGCCCAGAGTTCGATAGCAGCGAATACGCCTCAAATGTGAGCCTGAGGACAGCAGCAGAGAAAGTATTCAAAAAACGCGTGTCCGCGGATGCCTTCGCTAATCACAAGCAGCGGCCAGACATCATGGTGTTGGCCGACGCGACTTGTTCGATTGTGGGCACTGAGGGCTTTGATCCCACGGATGCCAGCCTCACTCGCATACAGAACGTCCTGATCATCGAACTCAAGAAGGGAAAGTCAGCGATCGGCCGTGAGGAGATGACGCAAGCCGATGGCTATGTGCAGGATTTCCTGTCCAGTGGGGCACTGGATGGGACGCCAATGTTTCGTGCATTCGTCATTGGGCACGAGATAGCGCCGAAGACCACGAAGGAGAAAGAGCTTAGGGAGGATGGCATGCTTCGGGGGCGCGTGGTTGCGGCCACCTATGGTCAGCTCATGAGGACTGCCCATCAACGGCTCTTTCGGCTCAAGGAGCGAATTCCCGCGCGATATGAAGATGTGTCGGGCGCGGACCTTTCGGCGAAGGTCATGCAGACTGCCACCCAGGCCCCGCTCGCATTGCCTGCGCCAAAGCAAGATGAATATGTGACTGAACCGAAATTCGCAGGCTCGTTACTGCGCTAGGTGTTTGGTCCCATGTTTTGATGGTGCAATCTCTTCTCTGCAATGGAAGGAAGCACTATGGGCCAGGTTCTCCACGGGAGCGCCACGGCGACAGAGGCAGTCCGTCGAGCAATACAAAATAGTCAAGAGAGCCTGAGCGCGCTGTCCGGGCGTTACGGGATCAATCAGAAGACGGTTGCAAAGTGGAAGAAGCGAGCTTCGGTCACCGATTTGCCGACCGGGCCGAAGCAGCCTTGCTCTACCGTTTTATCGGTCGAGGACGAGGCAACGGTCGTTGCCTTTCGCAAGAACACGCTGCTGCCGCTGGACGATTGCCTCTATGCGCTGCAGCCGACGATCCCGCACCTGACGCGATCATCATTGCACCGATGCCACGGCATCTCGCGCTTGCCTGACGTCGAGGGCGATAAGCCAATCAAGAAGAGGTTCAAGGGCTACCCGATCGGCTATTTCCACGTCGATATCGCAGAGGTGCAAACGGCCGAGGGCAAGCTCTATCTCTTCGTGGCCATCGACAGGACCTCAAAGTTCGCTTTCACTGAACTGCATCCCAAAGCCGGCAAGATGATTGCGGCACAGTTCCTGCGTAACTTGGTCGATGCCGTGCCGTACACCATCCATACGGTGCTGATCGACAACGGCATCCAGTTCACCAACCGAACCTGTGATCGATACGCCTTCGACCATATCTTTGACCGGGTCTGCGTCGAGCATGCCATCGAGCAACGCCTGACCAAGGTCAGACACCCCTGAACCAATGGGCAGGTCGAGCGGATGAATCGGACCATCACGGAGGCCACCGTTAAACGTTTCCATTACGACGATCACGCTCAACTGCGCCGGCACCTGGCTGACTTCATCGACGCCTACAATTTCGGGCGAAGACTCAAGACCCTCAAGGGTCTAACCCCGTACGAATTCATCTGCTAACAGTGGACAGCCGAGCCAGATCGATTCAGGATTGATCCGATCCATCAAATGCCGGGACTGAACACCTAGATGAGGACGTCGACGACAAATGCGTCGCTTGCCGGCTTAACGAGCTTGACCTCTATGGCGATAAGACGTGCTGAACACTCGGAAAGCGCCGGCTGTGCTGGCAGAGGGAAAAACATGAAATTCAAGACGGGGCCGTGGCTCGATATCGGTGTGTTGCCGGTTCAGGAGGGAACCTATGAAGTCAAGTTGCCCTCAGGCGAGAAGGCAAAGGCAATTTTTCAATCCGGCACGTGGAGGAAGCATCCTGCCGATTTCACAGAATGGCGGGGAAGGGTGCTCAAGGGAATGTCCAGTGCTCGCCAGCACAGGGAGAGCGTGGATAGTTTCCGTACAGCGTTACCCAGAACATATCCAACTGCCGTAGAGAGCGCCGTCTTTCTCGCGCGACACGCGGTTTCGCTGAACTACAAGAAGGACGCATATCGCTACTACCTAATTGCAAACGCAATTGACCGAACCAGGCTGAAGCGAGTCGACAAACAGTGGCTGAAACGGTTCGCCATGAATTCAGATGTCCGGGACGAGCAGCGCAAGGCTGACAAGTTTTTCGAGCGGTGCGGTGGTAGACCTCGTCAAGCTTAAGAAAAATCTATGATCGAGGTGCTTCCGCATCAACGGGGCTGACCCGCGCGGGCCCAGCTGCTGCAAACTGCCGAACAAGCCAAGAACACCAAATCCTCAGCCTCCGGCGCCGTGGCAGCCATTCCAAGCCGTCCGATAAGGAACAAAATTCTGAAAACGAACGCATGCCGAACACGCACTCGTCGTTGTTGTCGATGGGTACCACTGACCGGGCCGATAAGGAGCGTTAGTCAGTTGTCGGCCAGCGCGTAGCAAACTCGATCAGTTGTTCCCCACGCAGTAGGTGTGGCCGACAAGTGAACAGGGGTACCTCGCGAAAGTGAATAGATTTGCTTCCGTCCGCCACAGGTCGAGACTAACCACGTTGCCGTCACCAAAGACAGAATTGACGCCGCAGGAGTGGTCAAGCGATAGTCGCTCTTGCAACTCACCAGGCTCCTCAGGGGTCAGCCGACGCTGGCACCGATCACAGGTGCATGCGGTCAGCTCTTGGGCAGTATTTGGCCGACGAGTGAATAGGGCTACCTCACGAAAGTGAACAAAATTGCTTCCGTCCGCCAGGAGCACTGCAGCGTCTGCATGTCGCCGCTGCGTTATCTGCAAGCCTCCTTTATTTTACATAACACAAATTATGCGTAATTTAGGTGCTAGAGCCAGGTTGTGATATCCGGTTATAGCCAAGTCCAAATGTCGAGTGACTGGCCGTAGTCCGGATGGCTCCTCCCTTTGCAGGAGCCTGCCATGCTCCCCCACAAGGTTACCTTGACGATGCGGCAGCTCGACCGACCGAAGAACCTCCAGGCGCTCACCGATGGGCACCTCAAGACTGGAATTGCTGCAGCCCGGCTTGGTGTGAGCGCCCGTCAAGCGTTGCGCTTGTTGCGACGCTATCAGGTTCAAGGTGCAGCGGGTCTGCAGAACCGACATCAAGGCCGACCGGCCAACAACCAACTGCCGCCCGGTCTGGAGTTACGCATGCGCGGGCTGATTCGGGACAGCTATGCGGATTTCGGCCTGAAGCTGGCGGCCTAGAAGCTGCGTGAGCGCTGGCCACCGAGACGGTGCGCCGGATCATGATTGACGCCGGTTTCTGGGTGCCAAGGAAGCGACGGCCGGCCAAGGTGCACCAGCCGCGGATGTACGGAAGATTCACGCGCATGACTACGCGCTGCGCGATGTTCACATGCCCAGCCTCATCGCGTATGATCCGGCGACGAATGATGGTGCCCTTGAAGGGTGAAACGGGAACACGGTGTGAAGCCGTGGCTGCCCCCGCAACTGTAAGTGACGAGCCCGCATCAAAGTGCCACCGGAGGGTTCCGGGAAGGCGATGCGCGGTGATGACGCACAAGCCAGGAGACCGGCCATCATCTCTTGTCGACGTGGGGTCAATCCGGGCGGGGTGTACTGGGGGATACGAAAAGCGGCCAAGCCGTTTTGTCCTGTCTCGCGGCGATGCATCTCGCAAAGAGGCCTTCCGTGGCATCGCCGCTCTCGCGCCGTTTAACCTCTCCGTCTCGTACGCCAGTCAGCCTGCTGGCAGTACTCATTGGACTGAACCTACTGGCCTGGGCATGGGCGCTCACCGCCTTTGCCGGACAACCCGGCTTGCTTGGTACTGCACTACTGGCCTACCTGTTCGGGCTGCGCCATGCAGTCGATGCCGATCACATCGCCGCGATCGACAACGTGGTGCGCAAGCTGGTGCAGCAGGGCCAACGCCCCTTCGCAGTGGGTTTCTTCTTCTCCACCGGCCATTCGACGTTGATCGTGCTGGCGGTGTTCGTCGTTGTTACCGCGAGTTCCGCCATGGGTGCACGTCTTGGCGCATTCAGGGAAAGCGGCGGTGGCATTTCGACGGCCATCTCCGCCCTCTTCCTGCTTGTCATTGCGGCAACCAACCTCTTCATTCTTTGTGCGGTGTGGAAACAGTTCGTCCGTTTCAGGAAGGGAGAAGCGATCCGTGACGAAGACATCGACACGCTGACGTCCGGCAATGGCGTCATGGCGCGGCTGTTTCGCCCGATGTTCCGGCTGGTCACCAAGAGCTGGCATATGTTTCCGCTCGGTTTCCTGTTCGGCCTCGGATTCGACACGGCCACGGAGATCGGGCTGTTTTCAATCTCAGCGGCCCAGACGCCCAAGGGCGTCCCATTCCTGTCGGTCATGGTCTTCCCCGTTCTGTTCACCGCAGGCATGGCCCTGATCGACACGCTCGACAGCATCCTGATGGTCGGCGCCTATGGCTGGGCCTTTGTCAACCCGATGCGCAAGCTCTGGTACAACATCACGATCACGTTGACCTCGGTGCTGATGGCGTTCGTCATCGGCTCCATCGAGGCGCTCGGTCTGCTGGCCAACCGCCTGAGCCTGCACGACGGGCCGTGGGCATGGGTTTCCCTACTCAATGAAAGACTGGCGGAGTTCGGCTATCTGGCCATCGGTCTCTTGATCCTGAGCTGGGCCATTTCAGCAGGCATCTATCAGTGGAAAGGCTACGACCGTCTACCCTCCCCTGCACTGATGAAAGGTGGCCCGCAATGAGAACGCACGATCGGCATGTATTGATGTGTACAGGCCCGCGCTGTACGGACAACGGTGCCTCAGCAGAAGACATGTTCAAGGTGCTTGGCCAAGCAATCGACGCGTGCGACGGTTTGCGCGTCAAGCGGACCCGCACCCATTGCTTCGCGGTCTGCAAGCAGGGACCGATCATGGCGGTGTATCCGGACGGCATCTGGTATCGCAATGTGGACGCCGCCGCCATCGGCCGCATTGTCAGTGAGCACCTTGCGGGCGACTGCCCGGTCGAGCCGCTCATCTTTCACCGTCTAGGTGTTGGCGACGTGGAACCGGAGGCCGAAGCATGACAGGCAACATCTCGCCCCGTGTCGTGTTGCTCAGTCACGCCGGCACTGACCTGACCGCGCTGGTCCGTGCGCGTGTCGCCCTCCCCGGTGATTTCGCTGCGGTCGAAGCGGTGAACCTGCAGACCATCGACAGCGCTGACCGCATGAACATGCTGCTTGCGACCACATTGCTTGAAGCGCGCGTGGTCGTTGTGCGATTGCTCGGCCGCGCGCATGACGTGCCGGGCTTCGATGCGCTGCTCAAAGCCGCATCGACGCACCACCAGGCGCTGATTGTCGTCAGCGGCACCGGTGAGCCAGACCCCGAGCTGGCAGCGCTGTGCAATGTCCCTCCAGCCTTGCAGCATGAGGTGACGGCCTACCTCCAGGCTGGCGGCGTAGGCAACATGGCGCAATTGCTGCGTTGCTTGTCCGACCGCCTGTTGATGACCGGCTTCGGTTACCAGCCGCCGGCGGCACTCCCCGAGCACGGTATCTACCACCCCGCGCTGCCGCTGCAGACCACGCTGGCCGATTGGGCCGCCGATACCGCGGCCTGCAACCCCCAGTGGCCGACGGTCGGCATTACGTTCTACCGGGCTCACTGGCTTAGCGGCAATACCCGCTTTATCGACATGCTCGTCGATATGCTGGCCGAACGTGGCCTCAACGCGCTGCCGGTCTACACCGCGTCGCTACGCGCGCTGGATGCTTCCGGCCAACCCGCCGCACTGGGGCTGTTTGTTGCCGATGCAGCCTGCCGCATCGACGCACTGATCAACACTACCTCGTTCGCGATGGGCGACGTCAGCGCGGATGGCCCGACCCTGCCTGGCTGGTCGGTGGCAGCACTCGGACAGTTTGGCGTCCCAGTGATCCAGGCCATTGCCAGCAGCATGACGCAGGCCCAGTGGGAAGCGTCCGAACGTGGCCTCAACCCCCTCGATACCGCGATGAACGTCGCACTGCCAGAGTTCGATGGCCGCATCGTGGGCGTACCGGTCTCATTCAAGGACAGTCAGGGCGACATGCGGGGCGAGACCCACTACGTGCCATTGGCTGACCGGATGCGCCGGCTGGCCGGCGTAGTGGCACGCCAGGTCGCGCTACGCCGCACGCTGCCGGAACACAAGCGTGTCGCCTTCATCTTCACCAACAGCAGCAGCAAGGCGTCGCAGATCGGCAATGCGGTGGGCCTGGATGCGCCGGCCTCGCTGTTTGCCCTGCTGCACGCCATGCGGGCCCAGGGCTACCGCATTGAAGGCCTGCCCGAGTCGGGCGATGCGCTCATCCACGACCTCATCGACCGCGGCGCCTACGACGAGGCCTACCTGAGCGCCGATCAACTCCGGCACGCCATTGCCACCGTTCCCACAGCGCGTTACGCCGAATGGTTCGGCCAACTGCCGCACGTACTACAGCAACGAATGCGCGAGCGCTGGGGTGAGCCGCCGGGTGGCGCCTACGTTCATGAGGGCAAACTCGTGTTTGCCGGCATCGAATACGGCAACGCCTTCGTCGCACTGCAACCGCCGCGCGGCTACGGCATGGATCCGGATGCGATCTACCACACGCCCGACCTGCCGCCCACACATCACTACTACGCCCTGTATTGCTGGTTGCGTGATGACTGGCAGGCAGACGCCATTGTTCACGTTGGCAAGCACGGTACGCTGGAGTGGCTACCAGGCAAGGGCGTGGGCATGTCGCAGGACTGCTTCCCGGATGCGCTGCTGGGCGACATGCCGATGCTCTACCCGTTCATCCTGAACGACCCGGGAGAAGGGTCGCAGGCCAAGCGCCGCGCGCATTCGGTGATCGTCGACCACCTCACTCCACCGATGACCACCGCCGACACGTATGGTCCGCTGGCGCAACTGACGCAACTGGTGGACGAGTACTACCAGGTCGAAATGCTGGACCCTGCCAAGCTGCCCCTGCTGCAGCAGCAGATCTGGGACCTGATCAAGGAAGCTCAGCTCGACACCGATCTGGCCGCAATGTGCGGCCACGAGAACGGTCACCATGACCATCCCGCGCACGCCAGTGCACAAGCGGCCACCGCCGGCAAGTACCGACCGATGCCAACCGCAGGCAAAAAGACAGCCGTGCCGAAGCACCGGCTGATGCCCACCGGTAAGAAACATCACCCCCATGGCGGCCACGGTCATCACCACCATCATCACGATGACGGCCACGGTCATGACCATGATGATCACCACCACGACCACAGCCACACGTGGGATGCAACGCTGAACAAAGACGGCGTACCGCTGACGTTGGCCCAGATGGAGGGCGTTGACGTCGCGCACCTGATCGAGGACATCGATGGCTACCTGTGTGAACTGGGCGCGGCACAGATACGCGACGGCCTGCACGTGCTGGGCAAGGTTCCGGCCGGGGATGCACTGATCGACATGGTCTGTGCGCTGGTGCGCCTGCCCAACCTCTCGGTTCCAGGGCTGCCGGTCGGCGTGGCCGCCGCGCTCGACATCGATTGGGCAGCATTGCAGCACGACAAGGGCCACCGGCTGGATAGCATTCCGCCCACGCTCGCCCGACTCGCCGCGCGTACGCTCGTCACCCGCGCCGATGCATTCGACGCGATCACCGCTCTCGGCCGGCAGTTGGTGGCCAGGCTGGCCGCATGCCATTTCGATGCCAACGCGATCGACGCGACGCTGGCCGATGTGCTGCCGGGCACGGTGGGCATCGAAGCCCTCCGGCAGACCCTGGCCTATGTCTGCCGCGAACTGGTGCCCAATCTCGCACGCACCTCGGAAGAGATCGACAACCTGCTCAAGGGCCTTGCGGGGGGCTACGTACCCGCCGGGCCGAGTGGCGCACCGACTCGCGGCATGGCGCACGTGCTGCCAACCGGCCGCAACTTCTACTCGGTGGACCCGCGCAGCCTGCCGTCGCAGGCAGCATGGCGTGTCGGCTCGGAGTTGGCCAACGAAGTCCTGGCGCGTCATCGCAGGGAGACCGGCCGGTTGCCTGAGTCAGTCAGCATCAGCGTATGGGGCACCAGCGCCATGCGCACCCACGGTGATGACATCGCCCAAATCTTCGCCCTGCTGGGCGTGCGCCCCCGCTGGCAAGCAGAGAGCCGGCGCGTGACCGGTGTCGAGGCGATTCCGTTGTCCGAACTGGGCCGCCCGCGCATCGACGTGACGGTACGCATCAGCGGCTTCTTCCGTGACGCGTTCCCGCACCTGATCCACCTGGTGGACGAAGCCGTGCACATGGTCGCCAGGCTCGATGAGCCGGCTGAACAGAACTTCCTGCGCAAGCACTACCTGGCTGACCTCAAGCACGACTTGTTCCGCCAACTGCAGGGCGATAGTGCCGAGCAGCGTGCGCTCTATCGCGTCTTTGGCTCGAAGCCCGGCACGTACGGCGCGGGCATCCTGCCCTTGATCCAGGAACAGAACTGGCAGGAAGACGCCGATTTCGCCACGGCCTACATCAACTGGGGCGGCTATGCCTACGGTCGCGCAGACGATGGCACCGATGCGCGTGCCGATTTCCGGCACCGTCTGTCGGGTGTCGAGGTGGCCCTGCACAATCAGGACAACCGCGAGCACGACATTTTCGACAGCGACGATTATCTGCAGTACCACGGCGGCATGATCGCCACCATCCGCAGCCTGACCGGACGCCAGCCGCGCCACTACTTTGGAGACAGCCATCAGCCGGACAACCCCGCCGTACGCGGGCTGAAGGAAGAAGTCCTGCGCGTCTTCCGCGCGCGGGTGGCCAATCCGAAGTGGATCTCCAGCATCATGAAACACGGCTACAAGGGCGGCCTTGAGCTGGCGGCCACAGTCGACTACCTGTTCGGCTACGACGCCACCGCCCATGTCGTGGATGACTGGGTGTACGAGCAGGTGGCCGAAACCTATGCCTTTGCACCGCAAATGCAGCAGTTCTTTGCCCAAAGCAATCCCTGGGCACTCACCGCCATTACCGACCGGCTTCTTGAGGCCGCACAGCGCCAGTTGTGGGCCCAACCCAAACCGGAAACCCTTGCTGCGTTGCGAGCGCTGCATCTGCACGGTGAAGCCATGCTCGAAGCGCGCGGAGAGGTTCGCACACTAGGCCACGCAACAGCCCGCAAACCATGAGACACCACTACCCGTTCACCGCCATCGTCGGCCAGGCGCAGCTCAAGCGTGCGCTCCTGCTGTGCGCGGTCGACCCGACCTTGGGCGGCGTGCTGATCCGGGGCGACAAGGGCACCGCCAAGAGCACGGCCGCGCGCGGTCTGGCCGATGTCCTGCCGCCGATCCAGCGCGTGGCCGGCTGCACGTTCAACTGCGAGCCGGATGCCCCGCTGGCCGAATGCAGCGTATGCCAGGACAGCACGCGCGACATCGCCAGTGCACCCGTGCCGTTCGTCAACCTGCCGCTCGGTGCAACGGAAGACCGTGTGCTCGGCAGCCTCGACTTCGAACGCGCCCTGAAAGACGGCAGGAAAGCCTTCCAGCCCGGCCTGCTTGCCGCTGCCCATCGCGGGCTGTTGTATGTGGATGAGGTCAACCTGCTGGCCGACCACCTGGTCGACGTGCTCCTCGACGTTTCTGCCATGGGCCGCAACACGGTGGAGCGCGAGGGTCTGGCGATCAGCCATCCGGCGCGCATCACGCTGCTCGGCACCATGAATCTGGAGGAAGGGGACCTGCGCCCGCAATTACTGGATCGCTTTGGCCTGATGGTGGAGGTAAGCGCGCCGCGCGACCCAGCCGTACGCGCCGAGGTGGTGCGTCGACGGCTCGCGTTCGAGGCCGATCCGAAGTCATTCATCGCCGCGTGGCAACCGGAAACCGATACCTTGCGCGCGGCCATTCGCACCGCGCAACAGCAGGTGGCCAGCGTGCGGCTTCCCGACTCGCTGCTCGCCTTTATCAGCCAGGTGTGCTGCGAATTCGAGGTCGCGAGCCTGCGCGCGGATATCGTGATCCACAAGGCAGCGCGCGCGCTTGCCGTGCTGAACGGCCGCGACGTGGTCACTGCCGAAGACGTGCGCGAAGCCGCCGAGCTGGCGCTGCCGCACCGCCGCCGGCGCAAGCCCTTCGAGCAGAGCGGCCTGGACAGCGAGCGCCTGGATGCGTTGACGCAGCAACAGCAGCAGCTTGCCCAACCGCCCGCCCCGGCAGATGACACCCGCGCAACGGGTGACGGCGAAACAGCCGAGTCAGAACTTGCGGACAACCGCACCGATGACGTTGACAACGCACCGCAATCCAATAGCGCAGCCGAGCGGTTGTTTATGGCCGCCGCAGCGGATGCGATCGGGCGCATCGACGTGGTTGCAATGCAGGCGCATGAGGCCAGTGGCCGGCGCAGCCGTATCGTGGGTGCCCGCCGCGGCCAAGCCATCAGCGCCGTGCCAAGCCAAGCCCCGAACCAGCTTGCGGTAGACGCCACGCTGCGTCACGCGCTGATGCGCAACCCAACCGAGTTTGAGGTGACCCGCGCCGATCTGCATGACAAGGTGCACGTGGGTCAGCAGTCCAACCTGATCCTGCTGGTGGTGGATGCCTCCGGCTCAATGGCGGCACGCCGGCGCATGGAGACGGTCAAGTCCTGCGTGCTCGGCCTGCTGCAAGACGCTTACCAGCGCCGCGACCAGGTTGCCGTGATCTGCTTTCGCGGCGAGCGTGCCGAGCTGGTGCTGCCGCCCACCCGCCAGGTCGAGTTGGCCGAACTGGCCCTGCGCGAGCTGCCGACCGGCGGCAGGACGCCGCTGGCGCATGCGCTGCATCTGGCCGCGTCCACGCTGGCGCAGCACGATGGCGCCACACCGCTCCTGGTGGTGCTCAGCGACGGACGCGCCAACATCGCTCTGAACGAGAGCGCCGATCCGTGGCAGGAATCGCTCGATGCGGCCCAGAGTCTGGCAGCGCGGGGCACACCAGCCCTGGTTCTGGACACTGAGCAGGATTTCGTGCGCCTGGGCCGCGCCCACGAGCTCGCGCAAGCGCTGCATGCAGATTGCCTACCCCTGGACCAGATCAGCGGTGAGCAACTGCGGCTGACCATCCGCGAAAGGCTGCCGCGATGAACCCGCGTGGCAAGGTGTACCTGATCGGCGCCGGTCCTGGCGATGTCGAGCTGCTGACGCTCAAGGCGGTGCGCCGCCTGGCGCTTGCCGACGTCGTGCTGATCGACGATCTGGCCAACCCGGAGGTGCTGCAATTCGCGCCAAAAACAGCCGAAGTGATCCACGTCGGCAAGCGCGGCGGCGGTGCCTCCACCCCGCAAGCCGACATTGAACGCCGCATGCTGGACGAAGCGCTGGCAGGGCGATGCGTTGCCCGCGTCAAAGGAGGCGACCCGTTCGTCTTCGGGCGCGGGGGCGAAGAGATGCAAGCCCTGCTTGCCGCCGGGATCGAAGTGGAGGCGGTCAACGGCATTACGGCCGGCCTCGCGGTGCCGTCCACACTCGGCATCCCGCTCACGCATCGTGATCATGTGCACGGTGCCATCTTCGTCTCCGGCCACAGCCTCCAGAATGACGAACCCGATTGGCCGTTGCTCGGCCGCAGCGGCATGACGCTGGTGATCTACATGGGCATCGCAAACCTCTCGCACATCAGCGCACAACTGCAACAAGCCATGCCGCCCGACACACCGGCCGCCGCGATCCAGCACGGCACCCGGCCAGAGCAGCGGCAGGTCTTGAGCACGCTGGCGCGCCTGGCCGACGATGTTGCGGCGGCCGGCCTGGGCAGCCCGGCGCTGCTTGTGATCGGCTCGACCGTCGGGCTGGCCAGGGACGTGCCACGCCTTACGGCGACACAACATAAGGAAACGCAATGATCATCTGCATCGGTGCCGGCCCCGGCGATATCGGTTACCTGCCGCAACGCTCCGCCGAATTGATTCGCAACGCCGACGTCGTTGCCGGATTCAATGCCGTCGTCAACGTTGTGCAGGCGCTGATTCCTCAAAGCGCTGAAGTCGTGCTGATGGGCTACCGCGATCAGGTCGCCCAGCTCGACAAGGTGGCGCAGCTGCACCACGCCGGGAAGAAATGCGTGGTCGTGTTCATGGGCGACATCCACTTCAGCGGCTTCCAATATCTGGAGCGGGTCGAGCGGGCGTGCGGCCATCCGGTCGATACCATCCCCGGCATCTCGTCGGCGCAAATCCTGGCGTCGCGCGCCAAGGTGTGCTTTGACGAGACAACCTTCATCACCTTCCACCGCCGTGGTGATCTGACACCGTTCAAACGCCATCTGGTGCATGTGCTTGAAGACCAGCGCAACGCCATCGTGATCCCCTGCCCCTGGGACGAGGCACGTTCGTTCATGCCCTGGCACATCGCCGCGTACCTGCTCGAAAACGGCATCCCCGCGCAGCAGCCGGTGGAGGTATGGGAGCATCTCACGCAAGCCGAGGCCCAATGGCGCGGCACCTTGGCCGAGTGCGCGCATCAGCGCTTCTCCGACATGAGCATCATGCTGATCCGCACCATGAACCCCATCCCCAGTCAGATCGAGCCGCCGCCGGAGGCGCAATGAGCGCGACCACTGACACGGCCACTGACTACGCCATCGTCCTGGCTGGACACGGCAGCCGCGACCCCGACGGCGTGGGCGAATTCGAGGCGCTGGTCGCGCTCCTGCGCGAGCGTGCCGGTGGCCGCACGGTCGCGCATGGCTTTCTGGAATTCGCTACGCCAACCATCGACCAAGCAGTCAACGCCGTCATCGCCAATGGCGCACAGCGCGTGGTGATGGTGCCCGGCGTGCTGCTTGCGGCCACGCACGCCAAGAACGACATGCCTAGCGAACTGCTCGCACTCAAGCAGGCGCACCCCGGTGTCGACTTCCATTTCGGGGCAGCGATGGACCTGCACCCCAAACTGCTGCAGCTCTGCCGGGAGCGCATCATCCAGGCCGAAGCGCTCTCGGGGCACACCGTGGCGCGCGCCGATACCTGTCTGGTTGTTGTCGGACGCGGCACCTCGGACCCCGATGCGAATTCGGAGATATCCAAGGTTGCGCGCATGCTCGAGGAAGGGCTCGGCTTCGGTACGTCGTTCGTCTGCTATTCAGGCACTGCCCGGCCGCTGGTGGCCGATGGCCTCAAAGCAGCCGCGCTGCTTGGGCACAAGCGCGTCGTGGTACTGCCCTACTTTCTGTTTGATGGCGTACTGGTCAAGCGCATCTACGCCGCGGCCGACGATCTGGCAACCCGCCACCCGGAACTCGAGGTGGTCAAGGCGGGCTATCTCGGTGCGCACCCGCATGTGGCCGATGTGTTTCTGGAGCGCGCAGCAGAGGGCATCGAAGGCCGGGCCACGATGAACTGCGCGCTCTGCAAATACCGTGTGCAGATCGTCGGCTTTGAAGAGCAGGTCGGCACGCCGCAGCAGGCTCACCACGGCCTAGTACGCGGACTGCTCGGGCGGGACGAAACAGCGGGCGCCCCCGCTCCCGCTGCGGAATGGCCGCCCTACGTACCGCACCCGATCGAAGCCGAGAGCATGCGCATTATCGACCAGGGACGCGACTGGTCCGACGTGCCGGACGATCACCAGATCGTGCTCAAGCGCCTGGTGCATACCAGCGGCGATTTCGACATCGTCGATGACCTGTATTTCTCCCCCGGCGCCGTGACGACCGGCATCCGGGCGCTGCTGCGCTGCCGCCGCATCGTCGCCGACGTGACCATGGTGCAGACGGGGCTCAAACGTGCGGTGCTCGACCAACTTGGCATGCAGACATGGTGCGGCGTGCACGACGAGGAAACCCGGTTGCTGGCCGAGGCGCATGGCATTACGCGGTCCGCAGCGGGCATTCGGCGTGCCTGGCAGAAGTTCGGCAACGATGTCGTCGTGGCGATCGGCGATGCGCCCACGGCGATCATGGAACTGGTGCGGCTGGTGCGCGAGCACGGCTGGCGCCCGCAGCTTGTGGTCGGACTGCCGGTGGGCTTTGTCGGCACGCGCGAATGCAAGGACGAGTTACGCCGCCTGCTGCAGGTGCCGCGCATCACCAACCGTGGCACGCGCGGCGGATCGCCGTGGGCAGCGTCGGCCATCAACGCACTGATGATCGCGGCAATCGATCAGGTCCACCGCCAGAATCAGATGCCGTGACCAGCGAAGCGCACCGCCGCCCCTTCGATCTCGCCACGCTGGCCCCCAATGGCCTGCGCCGCGGCCGCACGACCGGCAGTTGCGCCACGGCCGCGGTCAAGGCTGCGCTGTTGATGCTGTTGCGCGGCGAGGTCGCCAGCGAAGTCGAGGTCAGCCTGCCCGACCCCGACTACTACCTGCTGGTGCCGGTGGAGAACGTGGAGCGGCTGGCAGACGGCTCGGTGCGCGCAGACGTGAAGAAGTACGGCGGCGATGATCCCGACAACACCGACGGCGCAACAATCTTCGCCAGGGTGACGGTCAATCACCAAGGCGCGGTGCGCTTTCTTGCGGCCGAGGGCGTCGGCATGGTCACCCAGCCGGGCCTGCGCGTGCCGCCGGGGGAGGCGGCCATCAACCCCGTGCCACGCCAAATGATGCAGATGGCGGTTGACGAGGTGCTCAACGGCGCAGCCAACCCAGGCTTTGATCTAGCCATCGGCTGCGTCGACGGAGAGAAGATCGCCAAGCGTACGTTCAACCCCATGCTCGGGATCGTGGGCGGTATCTCGATCCTCGGCACCAGCGGCATCGTTGAGCCGATGTCGCTCGCTGCGTGGATGGCGTCGATCGAGGTGTACATCCGCGTCGCCCTGGGTGAGCAGCCAGAGGCCATCGCGTTCACCCCCGGCAAGATCGGCCGGCGATTTGCGACCGACACGCTGGCCCTGCAAAAGAAGCAGGTGGTGCAGATCGCCAACTTCGTCGGCGCGTCCCTCGACTATGCCCAGCAAGCGCTGGAAGAGTCGCAGGCGCGTCTGGGAACGCTGTGGGTGCTCGGGCATCCGGGCAAGCTTGCCAAGCTGCTTGATGAGCGAATGGGGGACGCGTGGGACACGCATTCGAGCAAGAGCCGCATGGCCATGCATTCCGTGGCGGCCGTGGCGGCCGACCTGGGCTTTGCCAGCGGACTCACCCAACAGATAGAGAAAGCCAACACCGTGGAAAACATCGTGGAAATCATGCGAAATGAACCGGGCGCGCAAGCGTTCTGGACCGACATCGAACGGCGGCTGGCCGCCCTGATGCAGCCCCGGGTCCCGAGGGTCGACCGCGTGGCGGTCCGCCTGTTTGCCATGGACGGCACACCGCTCGGAGCGGCCGCGTGAGCGCGCTCGGTCATTTCGTTGGCGTGGGCGTCGGGCCGGGCCCGGCAGGGCTGATTCCGGTCGCGGCCCTGGCCGCATTGCAGGATGCCGAGCGCATCTATCTGCCGCGCGCGCGCGGCAGTGAAACCTCGGTCGCGCGCCAGTGCCTGGCAGGCCTGCCCATTCCGGAAGCCAAATTTTGCGAGATCGAGTTCCAGATGGACCCCGACCGCAGCGTGCTGTCGGAGCACTATGGCGAATTCGCAGACGCGATTGCCGGCGAGCTGCGCCGGGGGCGCAACGTCGCCTACCTGACCATCGGCGACTCGATGACATATTCGACCTACGGCTACCTGCTGGCCGCGCTGCGCGACAAGGTACCCGGCTTGCGCCACACCACCTTTCCGGGGGTCACGAGCTTTGCGGCCACCGCATCGGCGCTGTCCTGGCCACTTGGCGAGGGCAAGGAACGGATCCTGATCCTGCCGTGCCCCGACGACATGGCGGCCTTGCGCACGGACATCGAAAGCCATGACATCGTCGTGCTGATGAAGATCGGCGCACGCCTGCCGGCCGTACTGCAACTGCTGAACGCGCTCGGCATTGCCGGGCACTGCGCATTCGCGCGCCGCATCGGGCTGCCCGGCGAGGTGCTGTGTGAGAACGTATCGCGCTTGGATTCCAGCGCCAGCGGCTACCTCGCAACAATGCTGATCCGCAGTACCGCCAGAGAGAAACGTCACGCATGAAAGTCTATTTCATCGGCGCCGGCCCTGGCGCTGCCGACCTGATTACGCTGCGCGGAAGCCGCATCCTCGGCAACGTGCCGATGGTGTTGTATGCCGGCTCGCTCGTGCCGACCGAGATGCTGCAGCACTGCCGACCGGACGCCGAAAAATTCGATACCGCCGAGTTGTCGCTCGACGCACAGGAAGCGCTTTATCGGCGCGCCCAACTCGAAGGCAAGGACGTGGCGCGGCTGCATTCGGGCGACCCGTCCATCTACGGCGCCACGGCAGAGCAGATGCGCCGCCTGGAGAAGCTCGGCATCGCCTACGAGATCATCCCTGGCGTCTCGTCGTTCACTGCTGCTGCGGCGGCGCTCGGCAGTGAACTGACCCGCCCCCTGGTATCGCAGTCGGTCATTCTGACGCGGGTGTCGGGTCGCGCATCGGCCGTGCCGGAACTGGAGTCCGTCCTCCGCTTCGCGGAGCACCAGGCGACGATGTGCATCTTCCTCTCCGGCCAGCGCTTGAAGCAAACCGTGGCCGACCTGCTGGTGCACTACCCGGCCGACACGCCAGCCGCGCTGGTGCGGCGTGCAAGCTGGCCAGACCAGGCGATTCATCGCAGCACGCTTGGCACGCTGATGAGCGAGGTGCAAAACAAGGATTGGCTGCTCACCACGCTTCTGCTGGTCGGCCGCGCACTTGCACACGAGGACGGCGTTGAATCCAGTCTCTACGCTGCGGGATTCACCCATATCTTCCGCGACGGCACCGACCGCAAGACGCGGCGCCCGCGCAAGGCTCGTGTAGCCCCAGTCACGCAAGCCGCCGGAGATCCGACATGAAGCCGGTCGCCGTCTGGTTGACGCGCAGCGACGCCCTCCCGCTCGGACACCGGCTGTCGGCCGGGTTGGATGCAGACGTGTATCAGCCCTGGCTGCATGCCGATGAAAGTCCGCGCGAGCACTTCCGTCGGCACTTCCGCCTGCACCGGCAGTGGGTCATGGTGAGCGCAAGCGGCATTGTCGTGCGCTACCTCGACGGCCTGCCGCAAAACAAGTACGAAGACCCCGCCGTGGTGGTGCTCGACGAAGCCGCACGCTTTGCGATCCCCCTACTGAGCGGGCACGAGGGCGGCGCGAATGCACTCGCCTACGCAGTCGCCAGGCTCACCGGTGCGAGCCCGGCCGTGACCACGGCAACCGAGGCGCTCAAACCGCTCACGCTCGGCATCGGCTGCCGGCGCGGCAAATCGGCCGAGGCGATCGAGCAGGCGGTCGTGCACGCGTTGGGCGGCAGGAGCCTGACTGAAGTACGGGAGATCGCAACGATCGACCTGAAGGCCGACGAGGTCGGGCTGCTGGCGTTCTGCATGCACCACCAATTGCCCTTGCGCGTGATTGCGCGCGCCGACGTGGCCGCGCGCGCGTGGGTGGGACATTCGTCCGACTGGGTGCAGCAGCAAATTGGCGTGGACGGTGTATGCGAGCCGTGCGCGCTCATCGCCAGCCCGCGTGGCCAACTGATCGTGCCCAAGACCGCACTCGATGGCGTTACCGTCGCCATCGTCGAAGACCACATACTGCCCATTGAACACAACTGACCCATCCATGACCGGCAAACTTTATTTGGTGTCCGTCGGCCCAGGAACGCGCGAGCTGATTCCCCCGATGGTTGAAGCCGCGCTGCAGGCCAGCGAGGTGATCGTCGCCTACGACCTTTACCTCACCTGGATCCAACCCTGGATTGCGGGCAAGACCATCCACACCTTGCCGCTGACTCAGGAGCGCGACCGCGCACAACTTGCCATCGCGCAGGCACGCGCAGGCAAGACCGTGGCCCTGATCTCCAGCGGCGATATCGGCATCTACGCCATGGCGGCATTGGCATTCGAAGAGATGGCGGAGGACGACCGCTATGACGTGCAACTGATCCCCGGCATCACCTCGGCCAACGCCTGTGCATCGCTGCTCGGTTCTCCGCTGTCGCATGACTTCGCCACCCTGAGCCTGTCCGACCTGCTCTGTCCGTGGGCATGGATCGAAACACGCGCCCGCCACATCGCCCAGGCCGACCTCGCTGCAGTGTTCTACAACGTGCAGAGCAAGCAGCGCCAGGAGGGGGTCTACCGCATCCTCGACATCATGCTCGAACATAAGCGTGCGGAGACCCTGTGCGGTATCGTGCGCAATGCTTACCGCCAAGACCAGACCGTAGAAATCCTCACGCTGGCCGAGCTGCGCACGCGGCGCTTCGACATGCTCACCACCCTGGTGATCGGCAACCGTTTCACCAAACGCAAGCGCGGCTGGATCTATACCCCGCGCGGTTACGGCAACTGGGACGACACACCGGACACGGTTACCGCTGCCAACCTGCCTGTCGGCGCGACCTGGGTCTTCTCCGGCACCAGCGACGGCAACGCGCTGGCGCGGGAGATCGTTGCGGCGGGCCACAGCACCGTGGTCTCGAGCGCCAGCGAATACGGCGCCGAACTGGCCGGACAAGCGTGCCCAGGGGCCACCCCGATCGCGGGCCGGCTAGGCATCGAGCGCCGGCGCGAACTGCTGCGGGAAAGCCGTGCGCGCGCGATTGTCGATGCCACGCACCCCTACTCCACGGAGATCTCGCAGCAATTGATCGCGCTCGCCAAGGAGCTCGATCTGCCCTACCTGCGTTACGAACGGCCGCGCGCCATGAGCCTGCACAGTGCGCAGCGCGCAGCGTCGATCGAAGACGCCGCGCAACTGGCCATGCAACACGGAAAACGCATCTTCCTTGCCACCGGCTCCAAGGACGTCGCGCGCTTCGTGCAGGCGCCAGGCGCGGTGGACCACCAATGGTTCGTGCGCCTGGCGCCGGACCCGCAGCACCTTCAGCGTGCAATCGATGCCGGTATTCCGCGTTCTCACATCGTCGCCATGCAGGGCCCCTTCTCCCAAACGGCCAACGAAACGCTGTGGCGCGACTGGGCGATCGACTGCGTGGTTACCAAAGACTCCGGAGACGCCGGCGGGGTCCGCACCAAGGCGGCAGCGGCGGCAGCGCTCGGTATTGCGCTGATCGTCGTCGACCGGCCCAGCCTCGACACTCCGGCCACGGCCTCTGACTTTGCGTCGGTGCTGGCCATGCTGCGAGGGCTGCACGCATGAGCCAGCCACGCATTCCCGTGACCGTCATCACCGGCTTTCTTGGCGCCGGCAAGACCACGCTGCTGTCAAATCTGATGCGCGACTGCAAGCAGCGCCGCCTCGCGATCCTGGTCAATGAATTTGGCGAAGTATCCATCGACGGTGCGCTTCTTCGCGGTGAGGGCGGCGAGGGCAAGGAAGGCAGTGGGGTTGAAATCCACGACCTGTCCAATGGCCTGGTGGCCTACGACGACGACGCGGATTTCATGCCGACCATGCTGGCGCTCTGGCAACGCCGCAGCCTGATCGACCACGTGCTGATCGAAACCTCGGGACTCGCCCTGCCGACCGCGGTGATGGAGCAACTGCAGAGCGAAGCGCTGGCCCCCTACTTTGTTCTCGACGCCACGCTGGCAGTGGTCGACACACCGTTGCTGCTGGCGGGCGAATTCCGTCAGGCCACCGCCGGTGCGAACCAGGACCTCGATCAATCCGTGGCCGGTCTGTTCGACATGCAATTGGCCAACGCCGATATCGTGGTCTTGAACAAGATCGACGCGCTGGGCGAGCCAGCCTTGCTCGATGCCGAGGCACGCGTGCGTGCGCTTGCGCCGTCCATCCGCTTCATTGAATTGGCCCAGAAGGCGAAACTCGATACTCGCTTGACGCTGGGCCTGCATCTGCACGAGCCGGCCAACACAGAGCATCGGCACTATGGGCCGATGGCCAGCATACCCGGCCTGAAAATGCGCCCCCTTGCAAACCAGCGCCTGCTCGACGGCCACAGCCACGGCAGCCTCGGCGCACACAGCCACGGCCTCAGCACGCACAAGCATTTTCACGAGCAGGACCCGGGGTGGCTGTCATTCCTGCTTCGCAGCACCCAGGCGCAGGACGCCGACACGCTGCGTGAGGCCATCGCCGCCATTGCGCGCAGCGAACCCCTGCTGCGCATCAAGGGCTTCGCGCCCACGACCAGCGGTGAAGGCCGATTGCTTGTCCAAGGCGTACGCAGCCGGATTGAACTGCGGCACGAAGCCGATGCGGCACCGGCGCGGCACGCACAATTGGTCTTCATCGGCTATCACCCAAGCCGCGCGCGCGTCATGGAAAAACTGAACGCGTTGACAGGCACCACGTGGCGGTAGGCGGACGAACCCAAGGAAGATCGCACCATGCAGACAGACCCGACCGCTCACCAGCGCATGACCGAACGGCGAAAGGCCGGCTTCGAAAAAAAGAAGGCCGCGGCAACGCATGAAAAGGGATTACTGATCGTCAATACCGGCACTGGCAAGGGCAAGAGCAGCGCCGCCTTCGGCATGGGGCTGCGCGTGGTCGGCCACGGCATGCGCCTAGGTGTTGTGCAATTCATCAAGGGCGCGCTGCATACCGCCGAGCGTGACCTCTTGGGCGGCTTTCCCAACTGTGATTTTCTGACGAGCGGCGACGGCTACACCTGGAACACGCAGGACCGCGACGCGGATATCGCAACCGCCCGCAAGGGCTGGGCAGAGGCGTGCCGCATGATCCAAAGCGGCGAGTACGACATGGTGATCCTGGACGAGCTGAACATCGTGCTCAAGTACGACTATCTGCCGTTGGCAGAGGTGCTGGCCGTCTTCGCAGCGCGCCCGCCCGCGCTGCACGTGGTCGTGACCGGTCGGCACGCGCCCGAGGCCCTGATCGAGGCGGCCGACCTCGTCACCGAGATGCGCCTGGTCAAGCACCCTTATCGCGAGCAGGGTGTGAAGGCACAGCAAGGGGTTGAATACTAGAACCGAGCCATGCCTACGCAAACCGCACCCCGCTCCTGTCCCGCGTTGTTCCTGACGGCGCCGGCCTCTCACCAGGGCAAGACCACGCTCACGGCCGGTCTCGCGCGCCATCACCGTAACCTCGGTCGCTCCGTCCATGTGTTCAAGACGGGGCCTGACTTTCTTGATCCCTTCATCCTGGAACGCGCATCGGGCAATCCGGTGTATTCGCTCGACCTGTGGATGACCGGCGAAGCCGAGTGCCGCCGCCGGCTCTACGATGCCGCCGCCAGCGCAGACCTGATCCTCATCGAGGGCAGCATGGGGCTGTTCGACGGTGCGCCATCGAGCGCTGACCTGGCGGCGGTGTTCAACGTGCCCGTTCTCCCGATCATTGATGTCAGCGGCATGGCACAGACGTTTGCCGCGGTAGCGCACGGCTTGGCGACGTTTCGGCCCGGCCTGCCGTTTCA
The DNA here is from genome assembly GCF_000607165.1 of Ralstonia pickettii. Lineage (GTDB taxonomy): Bacteria > Pseudomonadota > Gammaproteobacteria > Burkholderiales > Burkholderiaceae > Ralstonia > Ralstonia holmesii. Next base: position 107,190 of record NZ_JFZG01000025.1, read on the forward strand.
CGGCGTCGTGGCCAATGGTGTCGCCAGCGCCCGCCATGCCGAGATGCTGCTTGAGATGCTGCCGCCATCGCTACCCTGCGCCGGTGCGGTGATGCGCGACCCGGCGATGGCGCTGCCCGAGCGTCATCTCGGCCTCGTGCAGGCGCAGGAGATCGACGATCTCGAATCGCGCATAGCCACCGCGGCAGCACGCATTGCCGAGACCGGGCTGGCCGAACTGCCCCCGCCCGTGGCGTTTGCGCCGGCAGCGGCTGTGGCAGTGCCACAACTGCTGGCCGGCGTGCGCATTGCCGTGGCCCGAGACCTGGCGTTTTCGTTCCTCTACCCGGCCAACCTGGAATTGCTCAGCGCGTTGGGTGCAGAAGTCGCGTATTTCTCGCCACTGGCCGATGAACCGCTACCTGCCGCCGATGCGGTCTACCTGCCCGGTGGATACCCCGAACTGCACCTGGAAGCGCTCGGTGCCCACGGGGCCACCCGGGCTACGCTGCGCGCACACGTCGCTGCCGGCAAGCCCCTGTTTGCCGAGTGCGGGGGCATGCTTTACCTGCTTGACGCGCTTACTGAGCGAACCGGCACCACGGGCCCGATGCTCGGGCTCCTGCCGGGCCACGCCACACTGCACAACCGGCTTTCCGCGCTCGGCCTGCAATCGGTCGAGCTCGGTGGCGAGACGCTGCGTGGTCATGCCTTCCACTATTCAAGCGTGCAGACTCCGCTTGCACCCTATACCCATGCGCGCCGGGCCAATGGGGCAGCGCCTGGCGAGGCCATCTATCGCCACGGCAGCATCCTGGCGAGCTATCTGCACTGCTACTTCCCCTCCAGCCCGAGTGCCACCGCCGCGCTCTTCAAGCCATGAACCGACATCGTTATAGCGACAGTGAAATCGATGCCGTCTATCGGGTCATCCGCGAGCGTCGTGATATGCGGCATTTCCGGCCGGACCCGATTGATCCCGATGTGCTGCGGCGCTTGCTGCATGCTGCACATCTCGCCCCCAGTGTGGAGTTCATGCAGCCGTGGCGCTTCATCCGCATTACCGACCGGCAACTGAGAACGCAAATGCATGCTCAGGTTGATGCCGAGCGCAGACGCACGGCTAGCGCGCTGGGCGAGCGCGAAGACGAGTTCATGCGGCTGAAAGTCGAGGGCATTCTGGACTGCGGCGAAGTTCTGATCGCCGCCCTTATGGACGGACGCGAGCGACATATCTTCGGCCGTCGCACCATGCCCGAGATGGATCTCGCCTCGGTCGCCTGTGCAATCCAGAACCTGTGGCTGGCTTCCCGCGCCGAAGGAATCGGCATGGGCTGGGTGTCGCTGTTCGATCCACAACTGCTTGGCCGATTGCTGAAGTTGCCAGCCGGTGCCCGGCCCGTTGCCATCCTCTGTCTAGGCCATGTCGACAGTTTCTACGACAAGCCGATGCTCGAACAGGAAGGCTGGGCAGAACGGCAATCACTGTCCGACATGCTGCTCGAAAACTACTGGAGCACGGATTGAAGGGACCGGCATCGACGCATGGCCTGATCCTCCGGGATGCCTTCTCTGAGCGCATAACCGGCCAAGCGGGCGAGAAAATCGCTCTCGAATTCCGCCCGGACCCAGCACAGACACGGCTCGTCGCATGTCTCTGGTCACACTGGGCGAAGCCAGGCGAACCGGATCTGCTACTGGGACTGCATCGCTGGTGAGGCGTGGCTAGCCGTCACGCTAGGCCGATCCAAAGAGGGGTTTCCATAGGAAGAGTGGCAGATAACCGCTGCCGGCAAAGACGAATAGGCCGTCTTAACAGCAGTCAGTGCCTGCGTATATCAAGCTAAGCGCCACGTGCCCACTTCGCCCGTCTCGTGGCCGCACCTCAATCAATGGGGATTAACGTTGCGTCAAAGCGCGGCCGCCCGACCTGCCCGCTCTTGCGATGCTGAAACGGCCGTGCGTGGCGTCGGCCACTGGCGACGGCACGGTACTGGCAGAAGCATCCGCCCAATGGCCGGGTATCACCGAAATTTGACACTCACGATGAGCCTGAGCTCGGCTTCGGTGGTATCCAACGCGCCGCGTCGCTTCGGGGCCGAGCAAGTATCCCCCCGGTACGCAGCGGGCGTTCAGAGGCTTATTTCAGGGGGCGCACGCTCATGCCGTTACTTAGTGTCGTTGGGGGATACGTGACCACAGTGTCGTGGTCCTGAAGCCCATCGAGTATCTGGGCCTCTTCCGCGTTGCGCTGCCCGATCTGAATGATTCGCTGGACAGCTTTTCCATTCTTGACGATGAACGTGCACCAGTGGTCACCGCAGCGGAATAACGCGCCGATTGGCAGCTTGAGCACATCAGGCTGGTCCGAGATGATGATGCGGCCTTGTACGCGGTAGCCATCATTCAATCTTCCCGGTGGGTCCACAAGGTCCGCGACAACATGGACGCGCTGCTCTTCGACCCCCAGCGCCGACACCTTGGTAAACGCCCCCGGGCCGACTGTCCGTACCGTGGCGTTGACCGCCAATGGGCCACCCCACTCCACGACCGATACACGCATGCCGGCGCTGATCTTGACAGCATCGGTCGACAGCACGTCGACCACCAGTTCATAGCGCGAAGGGTCAGCTAAGACCATGAGGACCGTACCTGCGAGCACGACGCGCTCACTTTGCTGTTCGATGCGTAGCAGCACTGAGTTGGCCGGTGCCCGGACTTCAACAGGCTGCCCTGCTTCCAACGCCTTCAGATTTGCCATCGCGACACGAACGTCGGCTGCGGCCGACGTCTCCCTCGCGCGTGCTGCGGACAGATCGCTGGCACTGGAGGCAGACATGGTCCGCATCTGCTCCACTTCCTGCCTTGACATGGCACCGCTGCTCAGAAGCGTTTCGCCCCGGGCCAGGTCTCGGCGAGCCTGTTCGTAGTCCGCCCTGGCGTGAGCGGCCCGCGCCTGGGCCTCACGAAAAATTGCCTCTGCCGCATCAACACGCGCCCGTTGCGAAGCTCGCTCCCCCGGCGTCATCGGCACTGGCACCAGAGCGGCGATCACCTGCCCGCCTTTAATCTGATCGCCTTCATGCAGTTCAACGCGAAGCAGTCGGCCTGTGATCGGTGCCGTGATGACGTAACGGTCATGCGCACGAATTTCGCCGTCTTCGTCGATCGTGACTTGAAGCGGCCCACGTGTGACGCGCCCTGTGTCCACTGTCGCAGGCGTTGGCCAGAGCGCGTAAGCGAGCGTCAATGCCAACGCAAGCGCGGCACCAGCAAGAGCAAGGGACTTTCGCAGAGCGCCGCGCTTCATGATTCTCTGGCCTTAAGCACTGCGACGATATCCAGCCGTCTGATCTTGGCCGCCACCAGCAGCCCCGAACACACAACCGCCCCACCCGCTACAAGGAATGCGTAAGCGAAGGTCGCGGCATGAACCACGAGCGGAAGGCGGTATAAGTCAGTTGCCAGCCGAGTCGAGAGGAGCCCGCACACGCCATAGCCAAGCAGGAGTCCGGCTGGGAGCGCAATGGCGGTGAGCACAAACTGCTCCCCAAGCAGAATCCAAGCGACTTCGGCCTGCGTGAACCCGAGCACGCGCAGGGAAGCCAACTGCTGAACGCGTTCCGAGTAAGCGATTCGCATGCCATTGAACGCCACACCAAACGCAATCACACAGGCAAAGGCGAAGTTGATGGACGTGGACAGACGAACGCTTTCGTCCATGATCTTACGGAAGCTGGCGATGACGGACTGGCGAACGGCCACCGCATTCACCGTCGGCAGCCGCTTGAGCGTCGCATACAGATGCGCAGCCTCATGCTGATCGACTGACAGCCTTGCCCCTGACCAGTTTCCGCTCTCCCCCAGCAGTTTCGCCAGCGCTTTCTGGTCCATGTAGGCCGCGACGCCCACCAGATCGCCGGACAGCTGCATCAACGTGACCTGTCTGGTTTGACGCTCGCCTTCAAGCACTTCGATGGTGACCGGATCACCGGGTTTTATGCCAAGAACGGCGGCAAGTCTTGCCGAAACCACCAAGCCATCCGGGGGAATATGCAGCGGTCTGCCCTCATCATCAACCAGCCTGTGCAGATCTGCCTTCTGAGCGATTCCGCTCAGCGACACGCGCCGAGACCGATACCCAGCGGATAGCTTGACCGGTACATCGCGAAACCCTTCGACCTTCAGCACGCCGGGCAGACGCTCGATCGCGTAGACGGCGCGGTGAGATAACGGCTGAGAAAAGGCCACCGTCACTTCCTGGCGCTCGATTTGCTGAAATTGCGTATCGAACAAGAAATCGATTGAATCGAAGAAGAACCCGCCGACGACAAGAATCGCGCTCGCGCATGCAATGGCTAAGGAACCAAGGAGCGACTTGACGGGTTGGCGCGCGATATTGCGCGCAATCATTCGCCACACCACGCTGAGTTGCCGATAGATGCCCGCCCGCTCCACCCAGCCCACTGAAAACGCCGGAGGAACGACTGCGCGAAGCGCCTCGACGGGCATCAACCTCATGGCCTTCGCAGTGCTCATGATGGCACCGCCAAGTGCCGTTCCGAAGCTGATGAAGAACGCCCAGGCCATCGTCGAAAGATCGGCGCGAAATTCGAGGTGAGCCAGCCGATAGTACCGGGCGTAGAGATCGGTCAGATACGTCCCTAATGCCAATCCGCCACCAATACCGATAGCAGTACCCGCCGCAGCAACGACGCACCCGAGCTGCAGGTAATGCAAACCTACTGAAAGATCACCGTATCCAAACGCCTTCATCAGGCCGATCTGCGAGCGTTGTGTATCGATCAGCCGGGTCAGGACGTTCTGCAAGAGAAACATCGCGACGAGAAAAAAGATGGCCGGCACATAGGTAGCAGTCACGCGATTCTGTGCGATTTCGTCGGTAATGAACCGATTCGATATCTGGTCTTCACGGCTGATTGTTCCAAGTCCGCCGTACGGCAACAACATTCGATCGATCTGCGCCATGAGGTGCGGCGCGGGCACGCTTGCATCGAGAGACAACACGAGATCATTGAAAGCGCCGTCCATGCGGAACGCTGCCGAAACCGCATTCGTTCCCATCCACACCACGCCGTAGTGACGGTTGTCGGGGAAGATGGAGCCGGCGCCTGCCTCGTAGACATACTCCGGCGAGATTGCAAGGCCAACAATGTGCAGGCGCTTCCAGCGGCCGTTCAAGATGGCGCTGAAGTATTGACCGGGGCGCAGGCCATTGGCATCTGCAAAGGCCCCGCTGACCAGCACTTCGTCTTCGCGGCCCGGCGAAATGTATCGGCCGCTTTGAAGATGCAACAGGTTCAGCGCGGGCCAGCCGAGTTCCGGGATCGAAACAAGGCGCGCCGTGGCTGGCTCGGAAAGGCCGGGTATGTCGACCGTGACATCTGACACCACGCGTGCGTCCACATGTGACACCCCCGGTAATGCAGCAATGCGCGAAGCCGTCTCCAGTGGTGCGCGCTTCAGATGCACGAAAAGATCGGCAAAGCGGTATGACGCGTAGTAGTCCTGCTGGGCGTTCAACAAAGCCAGATAGGTGCTGCGCATCGCCACAAACGTAGCAACGCCGCATCCGACAACCAAGACCGCCGCCACCACCTGCGCCCGCATTTGCCAGAGGTCTCGCCAGAGTAGCCGGACAAGCATGGTCACCATGCCAGATCCCCCACGCGGGCACGCTGAGCGTTGCGGCGTTGCTCGACAATGGTGCCGCTGCTCATGCGAACGACACGATCCGCCATGTCGGCGATGACGGCGTTGTGCGTGACGATGACGATCAGGGTGCCGAACTCGCGGTTCACCTGTTCGAGCACCTCTAGCACCAGTTGCCCCGTCCGGAAATCCAATGCGCCTGTCGGCTCGTCGCACAGGAGGACATCTGGCCGCTTTGCGACAGCGCGGGCGATGGCAACACGTTGCTGCTCACCCCCCGACATCTGCGAGGGAAAGTGATCCGCCAGCGCCCCGATCCCGACCCTGTTCAGGGCCTCAGTGGGGTCCAGCGGGTGCTCTGCGATGTCCGTCACCAGTGCGACGTTCTCGCGAGCAGTCAGGCTTGGAATCAGGTTGTAGAACTGAAAGACGAATCCAACGTGTTCCCGGCGGAATCGCGTTAGACCTCGTTCCCCCGCGTGGGAAAGATCGTGGTCCCGATACACGATGGAACCGGTTGTTGGTGTATCCAGCCCGCCCATCAGGTTGAGTAACGTGGATTTGCCACTGCCCGATGCCCCGAGCAGCACAACGATCTCACCCGACCCGAGTTCCAGATCGACGTGTTCCAGGGCGCGCACGCTCACGCTTCCCATTGGATAGACCTTGCTGACGGCCTGAATATTGAACACCGTTTCCACGACACACCAGTCGGCTAAGGCGGCTGGCGAGTAAGCCGCTCAGATGTTCGGCGCTGCCCAGAAAGCGACGTCCAGCGTTCTGCGATTGCCCTTCCGACCTGCATGCCTGCCGCAATTGCAACATCCACAGAATCAAAGTCCGGAGAGACGTGGTGGAAGCGCTCCAATTTGGGATATTCCAGCGCGGCTGACTTGGGCGAGCAGACAAAGCCGGTGTAGGCGTACTTGAATTCATCGCACCGCCCAACGACCGCCAAGATATGAATAGAGCAGCCCCGGTACTGTTCAATTGCCCAGGCCGACATATCGATCTCCTGCAAAGCATACGGGGCTGTCATGCATGCCAGCCTCCTCAAGCTCTGCCCCCGCATGTCTGGGCAGGGTTTTCCGGGCGAAGAAGAGAGGGCCAGCGCACGGGTTCTTTCAGGCTACTTGTATTTGCCCGCCAGACGTTGACCTACCTCAATCAGTACAGATGCCAGCGCTGACGGGCCAACGTATCGGTAATCCGCCGCGTATTCAGTGAGTTGATATCCCACTCCAGATGCGCACTGTCGATGACATGCGCGACGACCGGTCCGGAACCAGGCGCTGCCCATTGCATTCCCGACTCAAAGCTTGTGGGTCTGCTCATCGCCCTGCCTTTGTCCGTGCGGCTTTGGCGGACGATGCGATTGAATCCGGTCGCCGCCAGCGCAGACGCTTCGCTTGCAGAAGGTACTGCCAATCCAGTTTGGCAAACCCATAAACGAGCGCCAGAAACACGACCTGCGACACGACGAAGTACACACCCATATACGCGCCGTCGATCTCCGTTTCCACATCCAGATAACGGGCACCAATCTGGGCAATGCGCGTCCAGGTCAGGTAGCTTATCCAGCGGCCAACGAAGAACGGAAGCCCGATCAACCAAAGCCGCATCCCAGTCAAGCCGTAGGCTATGAAGATGTAATTGGACGGGAACGGGCTGAAGGCGTACGCGAGCATCAGCCCGACCGTCATACCTTTGCGGTCTTCGAGCCAGGCGCGGACAACGTCGATGTTCTGACGATCCGCCTCGCGCATCCAGCGATTGCGTACGAGCGAGCAGGATAGCCGCGCCAGAACCAGACGGCCGAGGGTTGCCGCGCAAGCGGCAATGCCCGCAAGAAGCACCGGGTTGGCATCAGGCCGTGAGAAGCCGATCCATGACATCACCATCCACGTCGGCGGTGCGAAGGCCGGCATCACATTCAGCAGCAGGACGGTCGCGAACAATGCGAGCAGGTTTGTCATGACGATCAAGCCTCTCCTCCGAGCACATGGAACAGTTCGTCTTCTTGTGCGCAATGCAGCCGCAGGATGGCATCGAGCCCATACAGCAAGCGTTGCAGCTCCTGTGTCACAGCGGCGTCAGGGCCGTCGGAGGAAACATCCGCCACGATCCGGCCCAACAGGTTTGTCACGCGGAATATCTCGCGATGCATGGCGCTCATGGCAGCCATCGGGTCATCCCCACCAAGCAGGCGGGCGACGTCCGGATAGAGCTGGGTATCGTCGCGGCGCTCATGCGGCACCAGTACGTCTGCCAAGGACTGGTTGAGCGATAGCAGCGCGGCTTTTGCCGCACCACCGGCCATATGGGGCAGCGAGTCCGCGACCACGCGGATCCGGCTCAGGATGGGTTCCAGCTCCGCGTGTTCGGCCGTGAGGCGCTCGACGTCTGCAGAGACGAGTGACCGGGTTGCCTCGTCTTCTGTTGGCCGCAGTGCTCGCAACGCGCTGGCGATCGCCAATACATCAATGAACTCTTGCAGCATTGCGCCTGGCAAAGGCGCCAGATAACCGAGTGCAGCGACAACCATAGCGGCCAGCGATAACGACATGCCGATCATCACGCTCTGCAGCGCGACGCGGCGTGTGCGGTGCGCTATCCGGACCGCGTCAACGAGCCGATCCAGGCGGTCCACCAACAAGACAATGTCTGCAGCTTCCGAAGAGGCAGCAGCGCCGCGCGCACCCATTGCCACGCCAATGTCCGCAGCAGCGAGCGCAGGCGCATCGTTGACGCCATCGCCAACCATGACCACCCTGCCGTCGGCGCGTGCACCCCGGATCACCGCAAGCTTGGCCGCCGGAGACAGGGCCGCATAGACCTCCGTCACCCCCAACATGGATGCGACGGATTCGGCAACGTCTGCCCGGTCCCCGGTCAACATCGCCTGCCGTGTGATGCCCTCTCGACGCAAGAGCCGCAGCGCGCGAGGTGCCTCAAGGCGAACGCGGTCAATCAACTGCAATGCGCCCACCAGTTCACCATCCACGCCGACAAAGACAGCCGACGCACCGGCATAGCTCACGCGCTTGACGAACGCTTCCACCCAGCGCGGCATATCAGACGAACCCAAGACATACGGCAACGCGCCGATGGAAACGACATGCCCTTCAACGCGGCCGCAAACGCCGGCTCCCGGACTCTCGACAACGGCACTCGGAAGTTTCAGCGTCGCGCCCTGTTCGCGCGCGGCCTTGGCGACGGCTTCTGCCGTGACGTGATTCGATGCCTGTGCGAGTGAACCGGCCAAGCCCAGCACAACATCGGATGCGTATTGCGGGGCGCATTCGACGTCGACCAATCGTGCATATCCGCTGGTCAGGGTGCCCGTTTTGTCGAAGAACAGCGTGTCGGCCAACGCCAGTCGCTCCAATGCGCCGCCGCCTTTGACCAGTACGCCTCGCTTGGCGCAACGCGATAGCCCTGAAACGATGGCGACAGGCACTGCCAGGATCAATGGGCACGGCGTGGCCACGACGAGCACGGCAAGACAACGCGCCGAATCACCGGTAAGGATCCAGCTTGCCCCCGCCAGGAGAACGGCGACGCCCCCAAAGGCAAAGGCGTACCGGTCAGCCAACCTTACGGAGGGGCTACGTTCTGCCTGCGCTGCACTGACCAGCCGGACAACGCCCGCAAACGTGCTCTTTTCGGCAGACGCACTGGCGATCATTTCGAAAGCGGCGCCCACATTCAGCACGCCGCTGCAAATGGCATCTGCCGCCTGGCGATGGCGGGTGAGGGATTCTCCTGTCAACGTGGATTCATCCAGATCGGCAGGCTCGGACAAGGTGCCGTCCACCGGCACGACTTCGCCGTGCCGCACCAGCAACCGGTCACCCGCTTGAACCTTCTCCAGGCTGACCTGATGCCACTGCCCGTCGTCGAAGCGATTGGCCCGCTTGGGTGCATGGCCAAGCAGCGCAGTCATCTCGCGCTGCGCACGCGCTTGGGCAAAGTCTTCCAACGCGCGCCCGGTCGCGAGCATCAACGCAATGACCGAGGCGACCAGCACCTCGCCCGACAAGAGCGCAAAGGTAATCGACGTCACCGCCAGAACATCCACCCCGGCCTGGCGTCGCATCAGTGACTGAACAATCGTGACGACCAGGGCCACCCAGTTCGGCACGACGCCAATCAGCCAGAGTTGCCGCGCGAGCACATCGGCACCGAGGTACCGCGCCCATAACCCTGCCGCCAAGGTCAGCACCGACAAAGCAAGCAATGCAACGTTGGCAAGCAAGCGCGCGGAGTGCATCGCTGAGGCTCTTGTCGGCGCAGTTTTCATGTGGGCTAGATCATGCGGCGCAGCAGCCGATCCTTCAGGATGAACTCATGCCAGAGCGCCGCGGCGGCATGCAGCCCGACCACGATATAAACGACCGTCGCGCCCGACTCATGAATTTCCTTGGCCAAGTGGGCCAACGACTTGTCCAGCGCCAACGCCAGCGTCAGATTCAGTCCGAACGGTTGAATCGGCTTGCCTGCCAAAGCCAGCGCCAGCAAACCCAAAACGGGCATCCCCACCATCAGGACGTAGAGCACGCCGTGCGTGAGTCGCGCGACAAGCTGAACCAGCGGTGTGCCCGGCACGGGAGGCGGTGCCTGCGTGCCCACCCGGGCCAGCAAGCGCAACACCATCAGGGCGAGCACGGAGAGCCCTGCTGTCTGATGGACCATGAACAGAGCGGCACGCTCGGCGCTGCCTTTCGGAAAGAAATCCATGATTTCGATGGCCACGACGGCGATCAACACCGCCAGAACCACGAGCCAATGGAGCGAGCGCATGGTGAGGGAGTATTTCGGTTCAGATTGCATAGCGTTATCCAGAATGTGTTGAGTAAGGGGTGAGGCTGGAGCAGGTCAATCGTCAAAGTCCCACATCCGGTGCAGATCGAGCTGGAGGCGGCTGTCTGCCTCCAGCAGGTCGACGCGGGCGAGCCGCTCGCCAAGCAGAGCCTCAGCCAGACTACGGCGCGTTGCCAGTAGTTCAGTCAAGCCCGACTCACCTGCGCGATATGAACGGGTTGCTCTGTCGGATGCGCTTTTCTGCAGCGTAACCGCTTCCATCTGCGCTTGCGCGCTCGCTCGTTTGCCTTGCAAGTTGCCATAGAGCACGTCGAACTCGGCACCCAGCCGACGCTCAGAACCCAATCTACGCCGAGCTGCCGCTTCCGCATCGGCCGCCGCCGCAGCAGCCGTTGAGCGCCGATGCGCCGAACCGATCGGCATGGCAACGCTTACGCCCATGATGCGTTCCGCACCGCCGCGCTCCACCGTAACAAACATGCCGACGGTCGGGTCAGGCCGACGCTCCAGATCTGCACGCTTGGCCATTTGTTGTGCCTGGGCCTCTTCTGCCATCGCAAGACGGTATTCGTGGCTGTCTTGAATGTACTGTGTCCGTAATCGATCTGGTGGATCTTGCGGCAATGCAGGCAGCGCGGTGTCGGGGCCAGACGTGGGGTGGCCCAACCCCGGAAACCGGGCTTGCAGCTCCGCCTGCGCCGTCTGTTCCGTAGCAACGGCTGTCGCCAGCGCAGCTTGCGTGCGCGCCCGATCGGCGGCGGCCAATTCAGCATCCAGGCGAGAGGCATCGCCCAGTTGCACCCTCCGGGCAGTCAGCGCCGCCAGATCAGTGGCCGCTTTGGCATTCTCCTGCGCCGCCTGGCGTGCCTGCCCTGCACGCACGGCGGCAAACCAGAGTGCCAGAATCTGGCGCGATGCCTCGTGGCGCGCATCCTTGACGGCCAGCTGCCCAGCCTCGGCGGCGGCATCGGCAAGCTGCCCATCGGCCTGAGCTTTGCCCCAAAGCCGCAACGGCCGCTCCACAGCGATCTGCCCTTCGGCATGGCGCTCTGAGGGGTCGCGTACCTGGCGCCCTTGGCCAATTGCGCGCACCACAGTTTCCGCTGTGCCAGCGCGGATGCCTTCTGCCCGAGCCAGTACGGCATCGCGGCGGGCCTCTGCCGCAAGCACGTCAGGCGACTGCGCGACGGCCTCGCGCACTGCGCTCTCCGCCGGCAGATAGGTCGGCGGGATTTGCGCTTGCGCTGCGGCACTCCAAAGCAGCATCGCGCTAGCTCCCGCCAATACGATGCGAAACAGGTCCAACCTCATTGTGAATCTCCCTGCCCGGCGGCCGCACGCGGCCGAGGCAACCCAAAGCGTTCAAACAGCAGGGGTAGAAGAAGCAGCGTCAGCGCAGTCGAAGAGATCAGCCCGCCCGATACGACGATGGCCAGCGGCCGCTGAATCTCTGACCCCGGCCCGCTTGCCAGCAGTAGCGGAATCATCCCCAGTGCGGTAATGCAGGCCGTCATCAGGACGGGCCGCAGGCGGTCGCGTACGCCGTCGCGCACGGCTTGCGCCATACCCAAGCCGGACTCCAATAGCGTGTTGAAGTGCGAAACCAGCACCACGCCGTTGAGCACCGCGATCCCGAGCAATGCGATAAAGCCAACGGAGGCCGGCACCGAAAGGTACTCGCCCGATATCCGCAGCGCCGCAATGCCGCCGACAAGCGCGAACGGAATGTTGGCAACCACCAGCACTGCCTGCCGCACCGAGCGGAACGTCAACATCAGCAAGAGAAAGATTGCGCACAGGGCCAATGGGACAACCAACGCAAGGCGCGCTGCGGCGCGTTGCTGGTTCTCGAACTGGCCACCCCACACCACCCGCAATCCTTTTGGCAACGTGCCAATACCGCCGACTGCTGCCTGGGCTTCCTGCACGAAACCCGCCAGGTCACGACCGTCAACATTGGCCTGGATCACGGCAAACCGGGCGCCGTCTTCGTGGTTGATACGCACGGGCCCATCCACGCGTTCGATACGTGCCAGAGAGGTGAGCGGCCATGCTTTGCCGTCGGGTGCCGTTACCAGAAGGTTGGTCAGGTTTTCGGGCGCCTGCCGCAAGCCTGCTCCGCCACGCAAGATCAACGGCGTGCGGACGATGCCCTCGGGCACCACGCCAATCCGGTCGCCCTCGATCAGGGCGCGCAGTTGCGCCTGGAGGGCGTCGCCGGAGAAGCCAGCCTGACCGACCGCAGCGCGGTTCAGTGACACTTTCAGGTATTGCACGCCGCTGTTGCTGGGCGCAATCACCTCTGCCGCGCCCCGGATGGTGCGGACCTTGGCAGCAATGGCCTGCGCGGCTGCGTCGATGGCAGCAAGGTCGCTGCCGAACAGCTTGATGGCAACGTCGCCACGTGTGCCGGTCAGCATCTCCGAGACACGCATCTCAATGGGCTGCGTGAAGCCGTAGATCACGCCCGGGAAGCGCTCCATCACGCGCCGGATCGCAATCGCGATGTCTTCCTTGCTGCCGCGCCACTGATCCTTGGGCTTGAGTACCAGGAAGGTATCGGTTTCGTTCAGCCCCATCGGGTCAAGGCCGAGATCATCCGAACCCGAGCGTGCGACGATCGAGCGTATTTCCGGCACCTCCTTGAGCAGCGCCTGCTGCACGCGTTGGTCCATGTCCAGCGAAGCCGTTAGCGAAACGGACGGTGCTTTCTGCAACTGCACGATCAGGTCGCCCTCGTCCATCGTCGGCATGAATGTCTTGCCGACCGACATGTACAACACCACGGCCAGCGCCAACGCCGCCCCGGCCAGGCCGAACACCGTGCGGCGATGCGTTGTCGTCCATGCCTGGATTCGCGCAAAACCGCTCGCGACCTTACGCATCAACCAGGGTGGCTCATCTGCATGCGCAAGCAAGAGCAAAGAAGCGAGCGCCGGGACCACCGTAAAGGCAATGACCACGGACGAGGCCAGCGCCAGCACGATGGTCAGCGCCACCGGCCCGAAGAGCTTGCCCTCCAGACCTTGCAGTGACAGCAGCGGCAGGAACACGATGGCAATAATCGACACGCCCGACAGCATCGGTACCGCTACCGTTGCCACTGCATGGCGGATGACCGCACCGCGCAGGGCAGGATCGGTCTTGTGATCTTGTGCGCGCGCCATGGCCGTCTCGATGTTCTCGACCACGACTACGGCTGCATCCACGAGCATGCCCAGTGCAATGGCGAGCCCCCCAAGGCTCATCAGGTTGGCCGTCAGGCCCACATAGCGCATCAGGAGAAAGGTCGCCAGCATCGACAGCGGTAGTGTGGCCGCCACGACCAGGGCCGACCGCACCCCACCCAGGAACAGATACAAGGTGATGACGACCAGCACGCTGGCCTCAATCAAGGCGCGAACCACAGTATTGGCCGCCCGTGTTACCAGCTCACCGCGGTTGTAGAAGACGTGGGTCGACATGCCCTTCGGCAACTGGGGCCCTAGCGCATCCAGCCGCTCCTGCACCGCCTCGACCAGCTTGCGGGCATCGCTGCCGCGCAGGCCCAGCACCAGCCCTTCAACCGCTTCACCGTTGCCGTCTTTGCTGACAGCGCCGTTGCGGGTGGCTTCACCCAGCCGCACGGTCGCAACATCACCAACCGTGACCGCAGGGGCGGAAGTCAGGCTCTGCGCAGGTACCACGACAATCGCACGCAGATCATCCAGCCCGCGTATGCCACCTTCCACGCGCACGACCCAGTGCTCGTCTCCGCGGTCCAGCCGCCCTGCCCCGTCGTTGCGATTATTGGCGTCCAGCGCCTGACGCAGTTGCTCAAGGGTGACGGAGCGTGCGCGCAACCGGGCTGGGTCGGGTGTTACCTCATAGCTGCGCACCTCGCCGCCCAAGGCGTTGACGTCGGCCACGCCTGCCACGGTGCGCAGCGCTGGCCGGATCACCCAGTCCAGCACGCGGCGCCGCTCGGCCAAGGAATAGCCATCGCCCTCCACCGTGAACATGAACATCTCGCCCAACGGCGTGGTGATAGGCGCCAGGCCGCCCACTGCGGTCGACGGCAGATCACGCGCCAAGCCGGCCAAGCGCTCCGATACCTGCTGGCGCGCCCAGTAGACGTCTACCCCCTCTTCAAAATCGACCGTCACGTCGCTGATGCCGTATTTGGATACCGAGCGCACGATCGTCTTGTGCGGCAGGCCGAGCAGCTCCTGCTCAATAGGCGTCGAGACCCGCTGTTCGACCTCCTCCGGGGTCATGCCCGGCACCTTCAGCACGACCTTGACCTGCGTCGGCGAGATATCGGGAAACGCGTCGATCGGCAGGTTCAGATACGCCCACACGCCGGCCACAGCGAGCACGCCAGCCGCGATCAGCACCAGCACGCGTTGGCGCAAAGAGAACTCAATCAGGCGGGGCAACATCACTGCTCTCCCGCCAGCAAGCCCTTGAGCGCGCCGACACCTGTCACCGCCACGCGTGTACCCGCTGGCAGGTTGGCACGGACGACGGCGATGGCGTCGTCTGTACTGGCGACTGCGACATCCTGGAAGCGGAAACCCTTGTCGGTCGCGACGAATACGCCGGGCACACCCCGCACGTAGACCAGCGCAGCCACAGGAACCCGCAGCAGGCCCGGCGCGTTTGCATTGGCCGCGCTGCGCAGCTTGAGCGTGACGTTGACGCTCTCTCCGGCACGCAGGTCCCCACGTCGCTCCAGCGACGCACGCACGCGCACACCAGCAGTGCCATCACCGGAAGGCGCAACACCGATGACGGTGCCGCCCGCGCCGCGTTGTGCGATCTCGACCCGGTCGCCTGGGGCCGGCACCGGTATGTCGCGTCCAACGAGCAGGTCCAGCTCCAGAGCCGCCGGATCAACGATCCTGAAAAGCGGTGCCGCCGCGTCTACTCGCGCCCCCGGAACGGCGTTGACTTCGGACACCACACCGCCACGGCTGGCAACCAATTGCGCCTCACCGCCCGCGCCGCTGAATGCGATGCCTGCGGAGGCCAGCTCTGCCCTGCGCGCCTTGACCATGGCGCTGGCTTCAGCGGCCCGCGCCTGCGTGGCCTGCCAGCGGCTTGCAGCGATGATGCCGTCGTCGTACAGCGCCTTGTCGCGCGCGAGCGACTGCTGCGCGAGCCGCGCCTGGGAGTTGGCTTCCGTCAGTGCGCGGCTGGTTTCGAAGAGCTGCGGGCTCAGAAAACCGGCCAGCGGCTGGCCCGCCCGGACGGTTTGCCCGACCGACACCAACACCCGGGGCACCATGCCCGCGTATGGGGCAGCCACCACATATTGTGCATCTGGCTTGAAGACGACACGCGCATGCGTGCCGACCTCCAGCCCTGAAGAAGCGGCGACTGGGCTGAAGCGCACGCCGAGGGAGCGCGCCTGCTCAGCCGATAGCGGCACCACCTGGGGGCCTGCTTGGGCAGCGGCCTGCTCAAGGGGAAACGCGATCAGCGCAATACACGCACTGGCCGCGACGATTCGTTTGAAAGACATGCCTGACTCCAATCCTCGGAGGCAGCGCCACGGACGCTACCTCTGATTGCCGCGCATACGCGAGCGACCTAAAGATCAACCGTCGCTCAGCATTTCCATGCGACGCGAACGACAAACTCTTACGGTGGATGGCCGATGGAAGTGGAGTTGCTACCACCGCGTAGCGTCAGGCGTGCGCCATGAATCAGAAGACAACACTTCTGACACATTCATCATCGCCAATGCAGACACGAGAGGCTTGTTGCAAGTCAACAAGTTGCGGAGCAACCCGCCCGCCGGCCGTCAACCGGGTACGGATCAGAACTGCAGCGGAGGTGCCTGGGCAGGAGGCGGCCGATTGATGCGATCGCGCCAGCGCGCTCGAACGGGCGTTGGGCGATAGGCGGGACGAAATACTGCGGCGAAAGCAAGCGCCGCAAGCAGGAGGAACGTCAGCGCGGATACTCCCGGCGCCGCCGCTGCCCAAAGAAATGCACCCAGGTCCGCAGGGCCAAGGGCGGGCTCGACGTCCACCTCGAAGGGCTCGTGGTTCGTCAATGCCCAGTCATGAGGGGCGGCGTCGACCGATTCCTTGATGGAAGCGCGGTGGGCAAACGGTAAAGATTGGAAATGAGAATCAACCGCAGCAGGAAGCGCGGTGTGCACGTGCAGGCCAAATTGTTTCGGTGTTCCGAGATGGCCGTGCAGAAGCGGGCTTAGCAGCTGCATCAACACGATGGTCAACAACAGCATTGCCCGAAGCGAGATGCTTGCGGTCGCACGTGGCATTTCAAGATTGTAACGCAATGTGCCTTTCGTTTAGTGCTTGATATCAGCCCGCGTCCATCGGAGACAGACCCACCACAGCATGCGTCAACGCATATGCCGACGAATACTCCAGCTCACCGGACGCTTGCGCGTGAATCGTAAACAGCGGCTGCCCAACACTGACCTGATCGCGCAGTCGCACATGCATTTCCACCCCCGCGACTTGACGCATCGGTGCGCCCGCAAGTTTTGCGATGCGCGCAAGGTGGCGGTTGTCGATGTTCGTGACGATGCCATTTTGCTCGGCAACGACGTCTCGGCGGAAGACGGCTTCTCCGGGGATGCGCAAGCCGCCCTGCGCCTCGCAAATCGCTTCGAACTTCCGCCATGCGGCGCCGCTATCCAGCAGGCCGGTTGCCATGTCGAGCCCCGTTCCGGCAACCGCTGCGCCGCAGAACTCCAGCAATGCGCTGGCGAGCAATAAAGACCGTTCCCGCAAGTCGAAAGGCGCCGTAGGAGACCGCTCAAGTACAGCCAGAACGTCTCTGGCTTCCAGCGCGGGGCCAATTCCACGGCCAACGGGCTGCGCGCCATCCGTGCGCACCATCAGCACCTGCACCCCAAATGCCTGGGCCACGCGCTTGAGCAGCATTTCAAGGCGCTCGAGGTCTTCGACACTGCGGACTTTGGCCGTCGGGCCCACGGGCACATCGATCAACACATGCGTGGACCCGGCTGCAATCTTCTTGGAAAGAATGGACGCCACGAGCTGTGCATCGCTGTCGACGTCGAGCGCCCTTTCCACGCGAATCAGCACATCGTCCGCCGGGCTGAGGCTCAACGCCCCGCCCCACGCAAGCGATGCCCCAACCTGCCCGACAACGCATCGCAGCTCGGCAGCGGTCAGGTTGACCCGGGTGAGCGTTTCCATCACGTCTGCGGTACCCGCCGGCGAGGTGATGGCGCGTGATGAGGTTTTGGGCAGCAGCAGCCCCGCCGCCGCACAGATGGCAACGACGATGGGGCTGGTGCGATTGCCGGGCAACCCGCCCACGCAGTGCTTGTCTGCCACGACGGCGCGATCCCACTGCAGGCGCTCGCCCGAGTCGACCATGGCTTGTGTGAGGTCGATGGTTTCCTTGATGGTCATGCGGCCCGATGCACAGGCACTCAGGAAGGCTGCGATATGGACATCGGCGTAGCGCTCGTTCGAAATGTCCGCGATGATCTCGTGCAACTGCTTGGCGTCCAGATGCCCACCATAGATCTTGGCCCGCAAGGCGCGCAGGGACTCGAGCGACGGCGCATGCCTGACACAGATCTCGTCACCCGGGCGCGCCATCAATGCATCGACCGCGCTGGCTGACAGGCTCACCTCATGCTTTTCCAGCAGCCCCGACCCGACCAGGTTCAGCGTGGCGATCGTCGATCGCTGCCCGATCTGGACTTCCACACGGGCCTGCGCGGTAAAGCCCTCCGACCGGCAGATCGCGCTGTCCGGGTGCATGTAGATGACATGCTCCTGCCACGTGTCAATGCCAAGCGCCTTGAACCGGAGGCACCCCTGCGGCACAACGGCTGCGTCAACCGCGAGCATGGAGAGGGTGCTCATGACACGCGCATCAACCGGCGAACCGGAAGTGCCCGCTGTGTAGCGTGATCTCCTTGGAACCGGTCTGCTCGAACAGCATGCGTGCGACTTCTTCGATATCACTGCGGTGCACTTTGAATGCACTGAGCAGATCGTCCGACTGGCAGGAGCGCGCGCCAAAATGGTCCTCAAGGGCCTCGGCCGTGATTGCATAGCTTGCGGAGCTGCCATCGACCGACGCGCTGCATTGCAGACGCGGACCCGCTGCGCAGTATGTCGGGTCGTCAGGCAGGAACCTGATCTGTTTCATGATGGCCTCCAGATACGAAAGCGCCCTCGTCAAACAAGCATCTGCTTGCTCGAAGGCATGGGTAAATCAAAGATGCGTGAAATGGCGTCGACCAGCGGCTCTGTGAGTGCAATCTGGTTCGAGGGATGCGGGATGGTGTCGCACGTGACCACCTCTGCGCTGGCGGCACACAGTTGGCTATACGCGTTGTCGGCAAACACAGCGTGTACCCCAACGCAAACCGGCTTCGGCTGACCGGCGCGCCGCAGCAAGTCCGCTGCGGCGAGCATCGTGCGCCCGGTCGAGATGATGTCGTCGACCAGTACAGGCACACAGTGCGTTGGAATATTCGGCAATTCTGCGATTTCCACGTGCCACGCGCTGTGCCGCGTCTTGGTCAATGCTGCCCATGGGGCTTGGCAAATGCCGGCCACATGCGCGACCCACTGTCTGCTTTCTTCGTCTGGCCCGATCAGGAACGGCGCCTGTACATGGGTTTGGATCCATGCGGCAATGGCAGGCGCGGCTTCCACGGCGGCCGTCGGCATGCAATAGACATTCGACAAATGCGAAATGCGATGCAAATGCGGATCCACCGTGACAAGCCAGTCGAATACGGGATTCAACAAGGCAGCAAAGTGTTCTGCAGCGCGAATCTCGCCCGCTTTGAAGATGACGTCCTGCCGCATGTAGGGCAGGTATGGCGCAATCAGTCCAACACGGCGCGCGCCGCCCTCGCGTGCGGCAATCGCCAGCCACAGCAGCGGCAACAGTTTCTCGTCGGGATGATCGAGTGTGCACACAATGGCAACTTCGGCGCCGTGCACGGGCGTGCACAGGCGCACGTAGGATTCCCCGTCCGGAAAGTGGCTCACGGCGGCATGCCCCAGTTCCGCGCTCAGCGGGGTGGCAAGTCGCATGGTGGCGGCTTCGCAGCCCGGCATGGCAATCAGCACACGCTGCGAATCCAGACCAACAGCCGGCGCGGTCATGAACCCTCCAGATCGTAGGACTGGCGATACTCCGGCATACGGACTGGCCACTGTAGTTCACGCTCGATGCGCTGACGCAACGCGTCGCTGGCGGACGGCTCGCCATGCACGATGAAGGTCTGCCGTGGCGGCCGCGTAAAGCCCCGTAACCAGGCCATCAGTTCATTGGCATCCGCATGGGCGGACAGATTCTGAATCTGCTCAACCGAGGCCCGGATGGCGACCTCACGTCCGTGCACGCGCAACGCCCGCTGACCGGCCAGCAGCGCCGCGCCCCGTGTGCCGGCCGCCTGGAACCCAGACATCAGGATGGCGTTGCGCTTGCCGCCGCCAAAGCTCTTGAGGTGATGCAGCACCCGGCCACCCGTCGCCATACCGCTTGCCGCAAGGATGATCTTAGGCGCGCGATCGCTCCCCAAATGCCTCGACTGTTCGGGGCTCTGCACCGGAACGGCCAACGCACAAGCTGCCTGGCAGTCGGCAGCCCCGATATGCAGATCGTCAACATGATGCGAAAACACCCCGGTCGCCAGTTCGGCCATCGGGCTGTCGAGGTAGATCGGCACATGCGGAATCCGATGTTCGCGGATCAGCGTGTAGAGGCAGTACAGCAGCTCTTGCGTACGCCCCACCGCAAAGGCAGGAATCAGCAGCGTGCCGCCCTGCCCGATTGTCCGTTGCACAACCTGCTGGAGTGCATCGAGCGGGTCGCCCTCCGGATGCACGCGATCGCCATAGGTGGATTCGACCAGCAAGGTATCAGCCTCCGCAATGGGCTCGGGTGGCCGCATGACGGGATCGACCTGCCGCCCCAGATCGCCAGAAAAGACAATGCGACGGCCCTCGGCCAGCAATGTCGCCGTTGCGGCACCGATGATGTGTCCTGCACGGTGGAACTCCGCTTCCACGCCCTCGGCAACGGGAAAGCGCTCGCCATAATCAACGGGATGCAGACGGCGTAATGCCCTGGCAGCGTCCTTTTCATCGTAGAGCGGCAAGGCGGGATGATGGCGGGAGAACCCCTCGGCATTGGCGTAGTGCGCATCCTCCTGCGCAAGCCGAGCGCTGTCAGGCAGCAGGATGTTGCACAGTTCCGCCGTGCCTTTCGTACAGTAGACCGGGCCATGGAACCCATTTCGGACCAGCAGCGGCAGGTAGCCGCTGTGGTCGATATGGGCATGCGTGAGTACGACCGCATCGATGTGGTGCGGATTGACGGCGAGCTTGTCCCAGTTCCGCAAGCGCAATGACTTGTAGCCCTGAAACAGCCCGCAATCGACCATGACACGGCGCGCGCCGGTCTCAAGCACGTACTTCGAGCCGGTCACCGTGTCGGTGGCGCCAAGAAATTGCAGCCGCATGCCACACCCCTCACGCTCAGCGAATCGTGACGCGCTGCTGTTGGGACGCTTCCTTCTTGGGCAGCGTCACGCGCAACAGTCCGTTCTCGTACGTTGCGTCGACCTTGGTTTCATCGACCGCCGCATCCAGCGTGAACATGCGCTGCATGGAGCCGCTGTAGCGCTCGCTGCGGATGATGCGCTCGCCTTCCTTCTCCTCGGAGTTGCGTTCCACCTTGGCCGAGATCATGACCGTGCCGCGATCAACCGTCACCTCGATGTCTTCCTTCTTCGCACCCGGGATTTCTGCGACAACGTTGTATGCCTTGTCGGACTCGGTCACGTCCACCTTGAACGGCAGCGCGCCATCCATGCCGCCGCGAAACGAGCGCAGGAGCCCTTGGAAAATGTCGCCAACCGGCTCGATGGCGAACGGGTCATAACGCTTGAGTTGACTCATGGCTGCCTCCTGATGATTGGGCCCCGGGGATCTTCGGGCTAACAGATTCATCGTGGCACGGCCGTGCCGGAGCGCCTTGCGGCAGATCAACGGCGGCGCACTGTGGCCGCCGCACAGGCGCCGTGGGATTCGTACCCAGCACATTGCTTCTGAGGCGCCGGCCACCTTGTCAGGCTTTTCTGACATGGAAACCCGCAGCTCCGACAGCATTCTCAGCACCGCCTGCATGACGACGGCGAGCACGCTGCCAATACTGGTGAAACGCCAACAAGCAACGCTGCGTCTTGTCGAATCGCCCCCGGGAACCCGACAACGAGCCAGTACAACGGAGCGCGCCATGAGCCAGAACATCGAATGCATTGCCCAGTGGATTGACTCGCGCAACTCCGCCGCTTTCGACACGGTGCTTCCTGTTGGCGCGCACCTTGTGGCGGAACGCGATGGATACGAACATCACGGCATCTATGTCGGAAACGGGCAGGTGATTCACTACGCCGGCTTCGCTCACCGTCAGCGCCGCGGGCCGGTCGAGTGCATCTCCATTGGCTGCTTTGCGTGCGGCTGTGCGGTGACCATCCAGCGCGACGCCAGTCCCTGCTACGACGGCGAAGAAGTCGCCCGCCGTGCCGGGTCACGCCTGGGGGAGCGCGACTATCGGCTGCTGACCAACAACTGCGAGCACTTCTGTTCGTGGTGCTTGTTTGGAGAGTGCCGCAGCGCACAGGTGGAGGCGTGCATGAAAAGCCCCGCGCGGGCTGCGCGCACGCTATTGAAGCTG
This sequence comes from Ralstonia pickettii, assembly GCF_000607165.1. Lineage (GTDB taxonomy): Bacteria > Pseudomonadota > Gammaproteobacteria > Burkholderiales > Burkholderiaceae > Ralstonia > Ralstonia holmesii. The sequence goes on from NZ_JFZG01000025.1 coordinate 129,369, forward strand.
ATGCTGCTGGCACTTTTCGCCGAATGCCGCACTGCACAGCCACCGGCTCAGGCCGTATGACGCCGGAGAGCACCATGCCCCAATACGACACCTCGCTGCGCGGTCTGGTAGCCAAGTGGTTCGGCATAAGCGACACACCACATCTGCGAATCACGCGCCTGCATTGCCCCGGCGTTGATTGTGGCTGCGTGCGAGCAGAGTTGACGACATCCGCCCGCCCACTTGCGATCGTCTTCTTCCGTCACCAGGCGGGTTGCTGGAGGCTGTTTCCGCCATCGCACGTACGCCGCCACTAGCGGCAATGCGAGTCTTCCTGCTGGAAGGCAACGCCGACTTGCGGACTGGTTGATCCGCATCAACCGTCTTTCCGGCCCAAGCACGAACATCAAGGTTCGATCAGACGTTGGTTGACGCACGACCATGCGAAGGTGAAGAAGTGAAAGAGAGTATGCAGCCAAGGCAGCAAAGGTTCTCGCTCTGGTACGCCGTCATCGTCGCGTTGACCGTGCTCGCGTTCCAAACGCTGTTCATGTCCGAGCAGGTCGACACCCTCCCCTATAGCGACTTCAAGCTCCTGCTGCATGCGGGCAAGATCAAAGACGTCGCCATTGGTGATCAGGACATCACCGGCACCTTCTCGACGGAAGGCGTCGAGGCGTTGCTGACGCAGCAGCAGATCGATGCCATCCGACGCACGGGCACGGGCAAGGGCGACCATCCTTTCCAGACCCTTCGCGTGAATGACCCGGCTCTGGTTCAGGAACTGGAGGCGGCCAAGGTGCGCTTTGTCGGTCGGCCGGACAACAAATGGTTGAGCACGCTCCTGTCGTGGATTGTGCCTGCCCTGCTGTTCTTCGCTGTCTGGAACTTTCTGATCCGGCGCATGGGCGGCGCCGCAGCCGGTGGGCTGATGGAAATCGGAAAGAGCAAGGCAAAGGTCTACATGCAAAAGGAAACCGGCGTGACCTTTGCCGACGTTGCCGGCATCGACGAAGCCAAGGAGGAACTGTCAGAAATCGTGAGCTTTCTGAAAGAGCCACTGCGGTATCAGCTCCTGGGCGGCAGGATCCCAAAGGGCGTGTTGCTTGTGGGTGCGCCCGGCACGGGCAAGACCCTGCTTGCCAAGGCAGTTGCCGGTGAGGCGGCCGTGCCATTTTTCAGCATGAGCGGCTCGGAGTTTGTCGAGATGTTCGTCGGCGTAGGTGCGGCGCGTGTGCGGGATTTGTTCAGTCAGGCCGAATCCATGGCGCCGTGCATCATCTTCATCGATGAACTCGATGCCTTGGGCAAGACGCGCGCGTTCAACCTGGTCGGCGGCAATGAAGAGCGCGAGCAGACGCTGAACCAGCTTCTGGTCGAGATGGACGGCTTTGACAGCAACAAAGGCGTCATCATCATGGCCGCGACGAACCGGCCCGAAATACTCGACCCTGCCCTGCTTCGTCCCGGACGGTTCGACCGCCATGTCGCCCTGGACCGGCCGGACCTCAAGGGACGAGAACAGATACTCAAGGTCCACGCCAAGAACGTCACGCTGGGGGCCGACGTCGACCTGAGCAAGATTGCCGCGCGAACGCCGGGCTTTGCCGGTGCCGACCTGGCCAACCTGGTGAATGAGGCGGCGCTTCTTGCGGCGCGTGAAGGTAAATCCGCCGTGGAGACCGTCGACTTTGACGAGGCGCTTGACCGCATCGTGGGCGGCCTGCAGAAGAAGAACCGCGTGATGAACGCCAGGGAAAAGGAGACGATCGCCTACCACGAAGCAGGTCATGCCATCGTGGCTGAGCACAGGCCCCTGGCCGATCGCGTTTCGAAGGTTTCCATCATTCCAAGAGGTATCGCCGCCCTGGGCTACACACAACAGACCCCCACGGAGGACCGCTACCTCCTCAAGCACAGCGAATTGCTGGACCGGATCGATGTGCTGCTGGGCGGCTACGTTGCCGAGCAGATCGTGTATCACGACGTATCTACCGGTGCGCAGAACGACTTGCAACGGGCAACTGACATGGCCCGCCAGATGATCACCCAGTTCGGCATGAGCGAACAGCTGGGTCTGGCCACCTACGAACAGACACCCAACCCGCTGCTTGCCGGTGCCGGCTTGATGCAGCGCGAGCGCAAGGAATATAGCGAAAACACAGCTCAGTTGATCGATGCGGAAGTCCGCAAGGTGTTGTCCGATGCCAGCGCACGCGTGACCGCCACGCTGGAAGGCCAGCGTGCCAAACTGGAAGCGCTGTCGCGCATGCTGCTGGACAAAGAGGTGGTTGACCGCCACGACCTGGACATGATCCTGTCTGGCAATGTGACCCCGATGCCGCCTCCGAAATCAGAAGCGGGGTCCTCCGCCAGCGCTCCGGCGCCGCTGCCCGCGCAACAGCCGCATTAGTCCACGGGACACGGGCAACGCTATCCGACAGACACGTGTGGTCAAGGTAGCAGCGCTGTGCTCAATGGTTCGATGGCAGAGGTTTCGTCCAGATGGAACAGCGCGTCAAACTGCGCGCCGATGGCCGCGTCGAAGTAATGCGAGGCGTACTCGGTCTTCGGCAGGTACAGCACACCGATTGCCCGTTCCAGCATTGGCTCGCGAAACACCTCTGCCGCCGTATCTCCAAGCGGCAGGAAGAAGCGATCCAGCCCGGTGCTATGGAACAGATGCTCCCAACTGTCTGGCCGCGCTGGCCGTACCCATTTCCGCTCGGCCTCGCCGCCCCACTCGGATGCGGCGCAGACGTGGCCCGTATACGTAGTAAAGCCCACAAGCAATGCGGCACCGCCCACCTGCTCACGCACGAGTTGCCCAAGATTCCACTCACGCCGGTTGGCGGATTCCGTTGCCCGTGCATCGCCCACATGCGAGTTGTGCGCCCACACGACGATCCGCCCTTCACCGCCACGGCGCTGCCGATACGCAGCCAAACCAAACAGCGTTTGCGCCATGTGGGCATCGCGCAGGTTCCACGTATTGACGCGGTGCCCGAATGATTCGCGGTAGTACGCTTCTGCATTGACGACGACGACGGCGTTTTGCTCGGCAAAGAAATGCGAGTCGATGGCACCGATGCCGTCCTGCTCGATCAACCTGGCCTCGCTCGCCCGAAGCCGTCGCAGTTGCTCGATCACCTCGCGTTGCGCTGGCAACCTCAAACCTGCAGCAGCTTCGTAGCCGTACGTCATGGGTTCACGCACGTGGTCCAACGCCGCATAGTGCATGCGTGCCACCGCTGCCTGCTCCGGGTCGGTCTTCTGCAGGTATTCGACGACAGCCTCGGCTGACCTGTACAGGCTGTACAGATCCAACCCATAGACGCCAACACGTTCCGAGGCGGCAAGGGCCGCGTTGTGCGCATGCAGCCAGCTGATGAAGTCGAGCATCTGCGGATTGCGCCACATCCACTCAGGAAACCGCTGGAAATCGCCCAGCGCCTCGGCGGCGGTGTCCGTGCCCTCGCCCTGAACATAGCGGTTGATGCGCCACACATCCGGCCAATCTCCTTCGATGGCGACAGCGTCAAAGCCGCCTTGCGTAATCAACTGCTGTGTGATGTCTGCGCGTGTCTGATAGAACTCACGTGTTCCGTGCGTCGCCTCGCCAAGAAGAACGTAGCGCTTTCCACGTGCCATCTCCAGCAGCCGGTCGTAGTCGGCAGCGCTGCCGGTGAGGCGGTTGGCCACTTCACGTACACCAAGGAAAGGTGTGAGAGGTGTGGACATGGGCGATGCACTCCATGGACGTAACGGCAGTATCTGCAGTCTAGGCAGCGCCGCCGCACGCTGATTGCGCTATCGCAAACGACGGGCCACTCGGTAGGCGTACCGCCGTGCGCGCGTTCTGGCGCGGATGTTGCCCATGCGTTGACGCCCGTCAATCGCTGTCCTATCCAATCGCCCAATATGAATCGGGGCCCCGCCCAGTTTGCGACGTGTGGCCGCCATTCTTTGCGGAGGCAGCCAATGAAGGTGCAATGGGTAAAGCAGCTGGCCATTGCCCTGGCACTCCTGCTCTTGTTTGGCCGCCCGGCGATGCCGCAGCCAGACGCATTGGAAAACGATCCGCAACCGGCTACCGCGGCACAGCTCGATCAAATGCTGGCGCCCATCGCGCTGTATCCGGATGCGTTGGTCGCGCAGATCCTCATGGCAGCCACGTATCCGCTTGAAGTGGTGCAGGCCGATCGCTGGGTGCGTGACCCCGCTCATGCTGCCCTTGGTGGCGACCAACTGGCCGAAGCCCTGGCGCCGCTGCCGTGGGATCCGAGCGTGAAGTCTCTGGTGCCGTTTCCCGGGCTCTTGCACATGATGAACTGCAACCTGGATTGGACAGAACACGTGGGCAATGCGTTTCTGGCCGACGAGGGCGCCGTCATGGACTCGATCCAGCGTTTGCGCAGCCGGGCTCAGGCCAACGGCACCCTGGGGTCGACAACGCAAGCCGTCGTGTCAACGCAGGATGGCGCCATCATCATCGAGCCTACCAACCCGAACGTGGTCTACGTTCCGGTCTATGACCCTTACCTCGTCTATGCACCGTGGCCATATCCCGCTTACCCGCCATACATCTTTCCCGACATCTGGGGCGGGGCAATCATTAGTGGCATCGGGTTTGGTTGGGTGGGTTTTTCGGTGGTCGTTCCGTTGTGGGGCTGGAGCCATTGGAACTGGCACGGTCGCCGCATCGATATTGACCGTGGCCGCTTCGGGAGCATCGACCGCCATCGTCCCCCACCCAGCGGCATCTGGGCCCATGACCCGGGGCATCGCCATGGCGTGCCATATCCGCGAGCATCGCGGGGTCGGTTTGGCCCGGGCACTGCCATCTCGCCGGACGCGCGACGCGGTTTTCGCGGCTACCCAACGCCCCCGAGCCCGCCAGCGGGCTCCGTGATACGCCCCTCCCCGGTTTCGCCTGCGCATCCGGCAATCCGGCCGCCGCCGGCCCGGCCGGCGCCTGCTCCCGGTGCACGCTCCTCCCGGCGCCAGTCACCTGGCTACCCGCCCACGTTTGAGTCGTTCGGGCGCGGAGCCGATGTGCGCGGACAGGCCCAGCGTGGGCAAGCCAGCCGCATGTCGCCCGCAATGCCGCAACCGCAACCGGCTGGGCCGCGCTCTGGTGGCTTTGCACCCCATGGCGCGGCGGGCGGCGGAACCAGGAGACGATGATGCGCACGATCTGTAGAACGCTGCGCCTACGCCGCCTAGCCATGCGACTGGCGATGCTGGCTGCCTGTGCCAGCGCCCTTCCAGCCTGGGCCGACAAGCCCACACAGCAGGCATTCCCTTCGCCCGAGAACGCTGCCGAAGCATTGGCATCCGCATGGCGCTCGGGCAATGCGGATGCCCTGCTCGTCCTGTTCGGTCCGGCCGGGGCAACGCTCGTGAAATCCGGTGACCCCATCGGCGAACAGATTGCCCGAAGCAAGCTGGCCTCCGCGTACGACGAGGCGCATCGAATCGAACGAGACGCTGAGGGCCATGCCGTCATCCTCCTGGGCAAAGACGAATGGCCCTACCCGATCCCGCTGGCAATGCGGGGCACGCGCTGGCGCTTTGATACGAAAGCCGGCGCACAGCAGATCATCGATCGACGCGTTGGCCACCACGAGGCACACGCAATCCGCGTCTGCCGAGCGTATGTCGAAGCGCAGCTGGCCTATGGCGTTTCGCACCGCACCGGAGATGGACGCGCCGAATTTGCCCAACGCCTTGGCAGTTCACCAGGCAAGCATGATGGCCTGTTCTGGGTGCCATCCGCCGGAGAAGAAGAGAGCCCGCTGGGCCCGCTCATCGCGCTCGCCGATGCACGGCGCCAAGACACGTCGGGCGCGGGCAACGTCATCCCCTTTCATGGCTACCTCTTCCGGGTCCTGACCCAGCAAGGAAAAAACGCACCGGGCGGCGCGCGTGGCTATGTCGATGGTGGGCAGATGACAGGCGGATTCGCGCTGGTCGCCTTTCCTGCAACGTTTGGGGCATCGGGCGTCATGACGTTTATCGTGAACCAGGATGGCGTCGTGTACCAACGGAACCTCGGCCCGCATACCGCCGAGATCACGCGGCACATGCGCGCGTACGACCCCGACGAGAGCTGGAGCCCAGCATTACCGTGACGCTACTGCCTGGCCGCCGGCAACTGTGAAGGTGACGACATCATGGAAGACGCGCCTTACTTGGACGCCGCCGGAAACACTGCTCGCCGTGTCGGCCGTGATGCTCGGTATCGCGGCGCATCTGTACGCAAGCCTGGCCCGATGCGCACTGCTACGTGCAGACTTGATTCAGCCCAAATCGTGTCGCGCTGCGGGGGGTACTCTGAGAATTGTCCACCGCGACTGCGTTGCAGGTTCTGGTCTGCAGCAGGCCGGAGGAATTCGCCCTCATAGGAGTCAACATGAAACAACGCTCTCAATCCGAACGAGTGCGGCCGGCACGCTGGAGCCCATTTGCCGTCGAGCCGATCCACAACCGGTATCGGCAACCCGACAAGGCACCGGCTGTAAGCTGCTGCCCCGTTTGCGGCGCCGTCTATCTCAAGGGCCGCTGGCTGTGGCGCAGTCCACCGCCCGGGGCCACCTCATTGATCTGCTCGGCATGCCAACGTGCCGCCGACCAGATGCCTGCGGCCCGAATCCACCTCTCAGGGGAGTTCGAGGCGGCCCATCGGGAAGAGATCCTGACACTCGCCCGCCACCGCGAGGCAGATCTGCGCGCGGATCATCCGATGGAGCGCATCATGGCCGTCGAAAGCACGAGCAGCGGCACTGACATCCTGACGACCGGGTTTCATCTGGCGCGCGACATCGGCCACGCAATCCACCATGCATTCCACGGACACCTGACGTTTGACTATGGCAATGCAGAAACCGAACTGCACGTGAAATGGAGTCGGTAAAACTCCGGAGGCGTTCCGCAACGCCTCCTGCTGCCTTTCACACAGATTGGTCATCCAGCCAAGAGATCATGGAGCCGCCCTTGCAAGCCAAGCGGCGGTCACCCCGGTCCAATCCCGCCCAGGCAGGCGCGTATCAAGACACTGAGACCTCTGCGTAGCGCTGCTCGATCTCGGCGGCGCTGCCAAGTTCGGTACCGGAATGGCTCAACGCTGCTGCTGCGGCGGCCATGCCGTATCGAAATGCCTCCTGCATCCCCACATTCCGGTTAAGCGCCCAGACCATTCCGCCCACGAAGCTGTCACCCGCCCCAATGGTGCTGAGGAATGACGTTGCGACAGCCCCTGCGCGTACAACCTCTTCCTGCGTGACGAGCATGGCCCCGCCTGCGCCCAGTGTGAGCGCAACGGCATGCGCATGCCCATTGCGGACAATCTCCTGGGCGGCCTGCAGGCAATCCGCTTCTGTCTCCAACGCGCGCCCAGTCAGTTGCCGAAGCTCGCTCAGGCTGGGCTTGATCAGGTATGGCGCATGCGGCAACGCAGCACGCAATGCCGGACCTGAGGCATCCAGTACGACGCGGCTGCCATGAACCTTGGCCTGATCAATGACGCGCGCGTAGAAGCCTTCTGCTACCCCGAGCGGCAGGCTTCCGCTTAGCACGAGGTAGCGCGGCGCAGGGTGCAGCGCATCCAGGTAGTCCAGGCAGCGCTGCCATTCCGCTTCCGAGACGACCGGCCCCGGCATCACGAACCGGAATTCCCGGTGGCTGCACAGTTCCGTCACGGAAAAGTTCTCACGCGTCTCCCCTTCGATCCCGAGGGCGACGAACGGCAGGCCCTCTGCCGACAGGAGACGCCCCAATCGCTCGGCCACCGGGCCGCCGGCAAGGTAAATGGCCAGGCAATCCCCGCCCAGCCGATGGACAACGCGGGCGACGTTGATTCCACCTCCTCCGGGGTCACTGCGGGCCGGGGCGCAGCGCATCTTGTGTGTGTCCGTCAAGCACTCCACCGACGTGGCGATATCGATTGCGGGATTGACCGTGAGCGTGACGATTTCCGGCATTGCGTACCTCCAGGGGGCACGACGGGCAGCATGACAAGGCCAACGTGTCCGGGCGATTTTTCGCGGCGCGGAGTAATCAGCCCTCGTTTGATACGGCACAAAATCAGTGCCATCCATCATGCCAGTATTTATTGGACTGGCCGAATCACCCTTGCTGCCTGTTGAAAACATAGGAGACGCAACCGCCATGAAAACCGCTTCCCAAAACCACGACCACCTGACCGCGAAGGAGATCAGAGAGGTCATCGGCCCGTTCGAGATGGAGGTGCTGACTCGCATTCTCGCAATCGAACCCAGCATCCAGGACGTGCAGCTCGCCTATAAGTGGCTCCGTTCGGACGAGCATCTCATCCGCGGCATGGATATCGAGCTGACCGGCAAGGCCAAAATGATCTATGAGCTCCTTGACGCCGAGTTTCCCGACTTCGACGCATCGGGGCGTGGCGTCTAGTTTCTTTTCCAAAGATCCCCGAACCCCGCCGCTAGGGAGGCTCACATGGTCAACGACACTGCACACGTTGTCTGGTTCGAAAACCTGCGACGGACCGACGTTCCACGGGTCGGCGGCAAGAATGCGTCGCTCGGCGAGATGGTGGCCAACCTGGCTGGCAAGGGCGTCAATGTTCCACCGGGCTTTGCACTCACTGCCGATGCTTTCAGGCACTTTGTCGAGGCAAATGACTTGCAGCCGATCATGTGCTCCGCGCTCACTGACTTCGATGACGGCAAGCTTCCCCTGGCCGAGGCGGGGCTCATCATCCGACGGGCCATGCTTCGCAGTGAGTGGCCAAGTGAGCTTGCTAAGGCAATCCGCCTTGCTTACGGCGAACTGAACCGCCGAACGGGACAAATCGACCTGGACGTTGCCGTGCGATCCAGCGCCACCGCCGAGGATCTGCCCGATGCCAGCTTCGCCGGCCAGCAGGAGACGTATCTCAACATCAAGGGCGAACGCGTCTTGCTTGACGCTTGCCGGCGCTGCTACGCGTCGCTTTTCACCGACCGCGCGATCAGCTATCGCCAAGCGAAGGGGATCGATCATCTGAAGGTCGCGCTATCGGTGGGTGTCCAGCGCATGGTGCGATCAGATCTGGGCGGCGCAGGCGTCATGTTCTCCATCGATACCGAGACGGGCTTTGACAAATCCATCCTGATCAATGCGGCCTGGGGGCTGGGCGAAAACGTGGTGCAAGGAGAAGTTGATCCCGACGAATATGAGGTGTTCAAGCCACTCCTGTCGGAACCATCGCTATCCCCGATCGTCGGGAAAAAGCTTGGCGGAAAAGGTCTCAAAATGATCTACACAAGCGATAGCGAACAGCCGACGAAGAACGTTCCAACATCGAAAGCCGAGCGTGCGGCTTTCGTCCTGAGTGACCAAGAGATTTTGACTTTGTCGCGCTGGGCCTGCGTGATCGAACAGCACTATGGCCAACCGATGGATATTGAATGGGCAAAGGACGGGCTCACCAACGAGGTGTTCGTCGTGCAGGCTCGGCCCGAAACGGTGGAGTCACGGCGTGAAGCCGGTGCGGTAAAGACCTGGCACATGAAGAGTGCGGGGCGCAAGATCCTGTCCGGTGTCAGCATCGGAGAAGCCATCGCTGCCGGCAAGGTCTGCATCATCGAAAGCCCCCGAGACATGGGGCGTTTCATCGACGGCGCCATCCTCGTCGCCCAGACGACGGATCCGGACTGGGTGCCTGTCATGCGACGGGCGGCAGCCATCATCACTGACCAGGGTGGCCGCACATCGCACGCGGCGATCGTCAGCCGCGAGCTTGGGCTTCCCGCCATCGTCGGGGCCGGTAACGCGACGCATCTGCTGCATGACGAGCAGGAGATCACCGTGTCTTGCGCAGAGGGCCGAGAAGGGTTCGTCTACGAAGGCATTGCGGACTTTGTGGTCGACGAGATCGACTTTGGCAATATCCCCGCGACGCGCACCAAGGTCATGCTGAACCTCGCCAATCCGGCGGCGGCGTTTCGCTGGTGGCGGATCCCTGCCGACGGGGTCGGGCTCGCACGAATGGAGTTCGTCGTGAGCAACCATATCAAGATCCATCCGATGGCCCTTGCCCGCTTCGATACGCTCAAGGACGAAGGCGCCAAGCAGACGATTGCAGCATTGACGACGGGCTACAAAGACAGGACGGAGTATTTCGTCGATCGCCTTGCGCGTGGGCTGGGGCGGATCGCGGCGGTCCAGTATCCGCACCCTGTCATTGTCCGCATGAGCGACTTCAAGACCAACGAGTACGCGCATCTGATCGGCGGAGCCGAATTCGAGCCGAAGGAAGAAAATCCCATGCTCGGATTCCGTGGTGCGTCGCGGTACTACTCCCCCCGCTATCGGGAAGGCTTCGCGCTCGAGTGCCGGGCCATCCGTCGTTTGCGCAATGAGATGGGCTTCAAGAACGTCGTTGTGATGATCCCTTTCTGCCGTTCAACAAGCGAAGCGGACCACGTGCTTGAGGTGATGGCTGACAACGGTATCCATCGCGGAGAAGCCGGTCTTCAGATTTACGTGATGTGTGAGATCCCATCGAACGTGATCCTGGCGAAGGCCTTCGCGCAACGTTTCGACGGCTTCTCCATTGGCAGCAACGATCTGACGCAACTGACGCTGGGCGTTGACCGTGACTCTGCCGATCTTGCCGCGCTTTTCGATGAACAGGACGACGCCGTAAAGTGGATGATCCGCAGTGTCATTGCGAGTGCGCACGAGGCCGGTGCCCATGTCGGCCTGTGCGGTCAAGCACCGAGCGACCACCCTGAGTTTGCTGCCTTCCTTGTCGAGTGCGGCATTGATTCCATATCGGTGAGCCCCGATAGCTTCATCGCGGTCAAGCGCAGTGTGGCGGCTGCGGAGAGCACTGCAACGAAAGCCTCGTGATACGGATGGTGCTCAACACGGCCCTGATCCGTCGCCGCGCTTTTTCACCCGTACCGCCGTCACCTTATATTCGGGCGCGTGCACCAAGCGGTCGCGTACGGGGGATGTCAATCGGTTGATCAATAGATCGGCGCGGTGGAAGCTGCAGAACAGTTGTCCAATTTGCATCGCACGGCTGATATGCAACGGCAGGATCGCGGAACCATACCTGCTTGACACCTCGACCACGTCGCCTTCCATCAAGCCATGGCGTGCTGCATCCGCTGGTGCCATATCCAGTGTGTCCGATGGCCTCAGCGCCGCGTTGGGGGTGCGGTAGCTCATCGTGCCGGCGTTGAAGTGCTGCAACACGCGGCCTGTGGTCAGAAGGAAGGGATAGTCGTCGTCTGGTTGCTCGGGCGTGGGCACGTATGCGATAGGGGCCAGCGTGGCGGTCTTGTTACCGAAAAAACGGTCCTGATGGAGTACGGGTGTTCCGGGATGCGTTTCATCCGGGCATGGCCAGTGCAGATCTTCGCCATCGAGGCGCGAGTACGCCAGGCCGGCCCCTTGCGGCCAGACCGAACGTACTTCGTCCCAGATCTGCTGAGCGCCCTCGAATTCGAAACCCTTCGACTTGCCCATGCGGGCAGCGAGCGCCTGGATGATCCACCAGTCAGAACGTGCCTGCCCGGGAGCCGCAGTGACGGCGCGAACACGCTGTACGCGTCGATCCGAGTTCATGAAGGTGCCTTCTTTCTCGAAGGCCGATGCCGCCGGCAGAAACACCGTGCCGAACGTTGCAGCAGTCTGGTTGATGAACAGGTCTTGCACGATCACCAGATCCAGGGCGCCAAGTGCGGCTGCCGTTGTGGACGCATTAGCCAGGGAGAGATAGATGTCGTAGCCCATTACCCACAGCGCCTTGAGTCGGCCCGCGCGGGCAGCGTCCATCATTTCCAGAACATCCAGCCCCCGTGTTGCAGGCAGTTGGGTTCCCCACACTTGTTCGAATCGAGCGCCCGCCTGGCCAATTGACTGGGCGCCCGTGAGCGTGGCGGGGTCGCATCCCATCTGTGCCGCGCCTTGTACGTTGTTCTGTCCGCGCAATGGATTGATGCCGCTGCCAGGCCGACCAAGGTTGCCCGTCAGCAACGCCAGGTTGATGAGCGCCATCACTCCTTCGCTGCCTTGCAGGTGCTCGGTTACGCCCAGGCCATGAAAACACATCGAGGGCCGCCCTTTGGCGTAGATTCGGGCGGCGGCGCGAATGGCCGGCGCCGAGACCCCACACAACCCGGCAACGCTCTCCGGAGAATAGGCAGCGACATGCGCGGCGAAGGTATCGAAGCCGCTGACCCGCTCGGACAGAAACACGCGATCAACCCACCCTTCCTCGATGATCACGGCGGCCAACGCATTGAACAGCGGCACGTTGCAGCCCATGCGCACGGGCAGATGCACGTCAGCCAACTCTGCCAGCTCTGTACGGCGCGGGTCGATGACCACGAGCTGCGCGCCCGCCAATACAGCCTGTTTGATGCGCGCACCGACCACCGGATGGTTCTCGGTCGGATTCGCACCGCAGATCAGGAACGTGCTCGCATGCTCAATATCATCGAAGGTGTTGGTGGCTGCGCCAATGCCAAGCATCGTCTTCAGCGCTTTCGCACTTGGGGTATGGCAAACGCGCGCGCAACAATCGACGTTGTGGGTGCCCAGTACCACGCGAGCAAACTTCTGGGCCAGATAGTTCTCCTCATTGGTCGCACGCGACGATCCGAGTACGCCAATGGCATCTGGCCCGTTCGCGGCGATGATTTCCTGCAGCCGCGCCGCCGTGAAGCCAAGCGCCTCATTCCAGCCCACCGTTTGCCACCTCCCATTACGCCGCAGCATCGGTTGGGTAACACGGTCCGGGGCGTGGTTGTACTCAAACGCATACCGGCCCTTGAGGCACAGATGCCCGCGATTGACAGGGCGATCGGCAGGTCGCACGGCGACGACCTGACCATTGGCCGTCCCGACTTCCATTTGGCAGCCGACACCGCAATATGCGCAGGTTGTACGAGTCCAAGCCGTTGGCTTGACGCCGGACCGTTTGTCGAACAAGGCACCGCTCGGACAAGTCTCTACGCAGGCGCCGCAACTGACACAGCCTGCGGTGAGTAACGTCGGCCCTTTGCCGACCGCGATGTGCATCGCATCGCCGCGCCCGGTTGTCTCCCAGATGAACTGCCCCTGGACCTCCTCGCAGATGCGCACACAGCGCTCGCAATAGACACAGCGCTCCATGCCGACGCCAAGGTAGGGATGGCTGTCATCCTTGAAGAAGAGTCCGTCCTCCTGCTTACCGCCAGGGGGTACCCCGTATTCGGCCAACAGGCGGTGAAACGGGTGTTTCGGGTCTGCTGCATACGCCGTTCGCGGATAGCGTGCGGCGATGAGTTCCAAGTTGGTGCGGCACAGTGCGTCGAGTGCATTGCTGCGGGTCTGCACGACCATGCCCTCAGCCACTTCTGCGGTGCAGCTTGCAACAGGCCGCGGTTGGCCTTGCACCTGCACAAGACACAGACGGCACGCGCCAGAAGGCGTCAGACGTTTATCGTGGCACACGTGCGGAACGGCCTTCCCCGCCGCCGACAGCGCGTCGATCAACAGTGAGCCGTCCGCCGCTTCCAATGGAATACCGTCGACCGTCAGTCGCACCATGCTTGTAGCTCCGACGGATAGTGGCGTCGCACAGACTGGACAAACTCGGCCAGCCCTCGGCCATGCCCGCAAAGGCTGGTCGCTTCCAAGGCCTCAATCAAGCGGCGGAAGCGGTCCGCATCGATTGGTAGACGGTTGGCCGCCGCATCTGCCATGGCTGCCAGAACGGGCACACCAAGATGACAGGGCGTGCACTTGCCACAAGACTCGCGAGCGCCAAAGCGCAAGACCTGCGCAACGATGCGTGGGATGGATGAGTCGTCGGCAAACGCGATGACGCCGCCGTGCCCCACGGCACAGTCGATGGACTGCATCTCTTCGTAGCCAAGCCGGATGTTGAGCAATGTCGGCGGGACAATGCCGGCCAGAGGCCCCCCGACCATCAACCCCTTCAGCTTGCCACGCCGCAACCCTTGACCGAGCCGCTCGACCACATCCGCCAGACTGATGCCGAACTCGACTTCGTAGAGCCCGGGGCGGCGAAACAGAGAGTTCAGAGACAACAACTTGGTCCCTCGGCTGTTTGAGAAACCGAGGGCGGCATAGGCGGCCGCGCCATGGGTCACGATCCAGGGAATCGCGCACAAGGTCTCAACGTTGTGCACGAGAGTGGGAGCGCCAAACAGTCCGCGCTCGCTGATCTGTGGTGGTCGTGGCCGCACTTCCGGGCGTCGACCTTCCAGCGCGTTCAGCAGTGAAGTTTCTTCTCCGCAGATGTAGGCACCCTGCCCCACGACCAGTTCAAGCTCGAGTGTCGGGCCGAGCCAGCTGGCCGCGCGCGCCTGTTCCAACGCATGCGACACGACGCGCACCGCTTCCGGATACTCTTTGCGGATGTAGATGTAACCGCGTCGCGCGCCTACGGCGTGTGCGGCAATCGCGGTGGCCTCAATGACGCGAAACGGGTCATCTTCCAGCAAGAACCGATCAGAGAACGCCCCGGGGTCACCTTCGTCCGCGTTGACGACCACATACTTGGTTTGGGCGCGTGCGTTGGCAACGGCTTGCCATTTGATGCCAGCGGGGAATGCGGCGCCGCCTCGCCCTCGCAATCGGGACGCCTCCACCATGTTCACCAAAGCTTGCGGCGCCATCTGCCGAGCCTTTTCGAGCGCGGCCCCGTCGCTACGATAGGTCGGCAGATCACGCACGCCACCCCGCAGCACGTTGCCCAGCAGAACTGGCTGGCTGGCATGTTGGCCGACGTGCGGTCGAATATCGTGCATGCCGTCACTTGGTGCGTCATAGCACTTGCCAAGGCAGTAGAGCGCAGGTGTCTGTGTGGCCGCGATCTGCCAGAGGTCTGGCCTATCAGCGCGAGCAGCGAAGCACGCCAACCCCGCACAAGCGCACTCGCTGATCGCAGTGTGCTCAAGGTGATAAAAGCCGCTCGGGGCCAGATGCCGTTGCCGTGGCATCTTCATGGCCTGGCTGGAATCTCGGTTCGTGAGCGACGTCGGCGTGGCCTCTGGGGTAGACACGACGTCGCTGCCGTTAGCCTGGTTCGCGCCTCCCCGCCGTTTATGCCGGTGCAGGCGCCTGCGCAGCACGTCTCGCATAACTGGCTTCATCTTCGTGGCCGAACAATGGAAGGACAGAATCATTGTTCGCCAGCCTAGCGCGCGCAGCTTGATGCCGGTCAAGCCGCCGGTTGATACCGAGTCATTACGGTGCTGCCGAAAGGTCGGATTGGTGTTTTGCGAGGCACATTTTTTCGAGAAATTCCCGCTGGCCATGCGACGCCCTGGCCGCCGTAAATGCTCGGCCTTTCTCTGACAGAAACGTCCGGGCTGCCCGTGTCCGTGCGGAGTCTCTCAGCGCTTTCATGATCTGCCGCGCGACTTCCGCACCTGTGTGCTGCTTATGCCCGTTGAATGGGCACCATCCCGCTTTCCGTTATGTGCCTGCAAGCCTATATTTGGCCTCAGGGGGGGCACGATGGACACGTCACCGATCATCCACAAAACCGCTGACGACTGGCGTGTCGAACCAAACCTTGTCGACTATGAAGCCGAGTGCCGCAGCTTTTCTTGGGACGCCATCGGTCGTGAGTTGACGGGCCTGCCTTCCGGGGTGGTCAACATTGCGTGGCATGCAGTGGACCGCCACGCAGTCGATGGTGCCGGCGAGCGAATTGCGTTCCGCTTCCTCGCTGCTGACACGCCCGGCCGCCCGGTCAGCTACGCACAATTGCGCACGCAGACCAACCGCTTTTGCAACGCACTGCGCGCGCTGGGCGTTGGCAAGGCCGATCGGCTCTTCATCCTCTCGGGGCGTATTCCGGAACTCTATATCGGCCTGTTGGGCGCCCTGAAGAATGGCACGGTGGTCTGCCCTCTGTTTTCCGCTTTTGGCCCCGAGCCTATTGCCACCCGCGTCAACCTCGGTACGGGCACCGTGCTACTGACAACCGATGCCCTCTATGCACGCAAGATTGCCAAGTGGCGCGACCGCATGCCAAGTCTCAAACATGTGCTGCTGGTGGCGGAGGACGGCGGCACGACGTCTGAGCCTGGCACGCTTGATGTCGCTTCTCTGCTGCGCAGCGCATCGGACCTGTGCGAGATCACGCCGACTACGGCCGAGGACATTGCGCTGCTGCATTTCACTAGCGGCACCACCGGCACCCCGAAGGGCGCGGTCCATGTGCATGGTGCAGTCGCGACGCACTGGGCAACGGGCAAGTACGCGCTGGACCTGCACGCCACCGATATCTACTGGTGTACCGCCGATCCTGGCTGGGTGACCGGCACCTCTTACGGCACCATTGCCCCGCTGCTGCATGGCGTGACCTCGGTCGTGGACCAGGAGGAATTTGATGCTGAACGCTGGTACGGCATCCTGCGCAACGAACGTGTCAGCGTCTGGTACACCGCGCCAACCGCGATCCGCATGCTGATGAAAGCGGGCGCGGACACGGCAAAGCGATACCCGCTCACACAGCTTCGCTTCATCGCCAGCGTCGGTGAGCCATTGAACCCGGAGGCTGTCTGGTGGGGCAAAGAGGTGCTGGGGCTGCCAATCCACGATAACTGGTGGCAAACCGAGACGGGCGGCATCATGATCGCCAACACGCCAGCGTTCGACATCAAACCAGGATCGATGGGCCGGCCCCTGCCCGGCATTGAAGCCGCGATTGTGCGGCACCGTGAAGATGGCGGTGTAGAGGTCATCAATGAGCCCAACATGCAAGGGGAGCTCGCGCTCAAACGAGGGTGGCCGTCCATGTTCCGAGGCTATCTCAACAATGAAGAGCGCTATCGAAAGTGTTTTGTCGGCGACTGGTATCTGACTGGTGATCTAGCTGAGCGCGATGCAGACGGCTATTACTGGTTCGTTGGCCGCGCCGACGATGTCATCAAGTCCGCCGGGCACCTGATCGGCCCCTTTGAGGTCGAAAGCGCACTGATGGAGCATCCGGCTGTGGCCGAAGCCGGCGTGATCGGCATGCCGGACCCGATCATTGGGGAGCGGGTTAAGGCCTTTGTCTCGCTCAACCAAGGGTTCGAGCCCACCGAAGCACTGCGCATGGAATTGCTTGCGCACGCCAGGACGCGCCTGGGTGCTGCGGTCGCCCCTAAAGAGATCGCCTTTCAGGAACAACTCCCACGCACACGCAGCGGCAAGATCATGCGGCGCTTGCTGAAAGCCCGAGAGCTCGGCCTTCCCGAGGGCGATACATCAACGCTGGAGGGTGGAACATGACCGTCATCGACCATCCGCCACCGCCGCCGCCTACAGGGCCTGTCCCCTACGACCGAGCCTTCGCACAGGCGCTGCTGCGCGACATGATGCGCATTCGCCGTTTTGAGGAGAAATGCGCGGAGCTTTATGGGGCGGGCAAGATACGCGGCTTCCTGCACCTATACATCGGCGAGGAAGCCGTTGGCGTGGGTGCCTTGCGTGCGTTATGCGCGGAGGACAACGTCGTTGCGACCTACCGTGAACATGGCCATGCCCTGGTGCGTGGCATGGACATGGGTGTGCTGATGGCCGAAATGTACGGCAAGTGCGAGGGCTGCGCCCGCGGACGCGGTGGGTCCATGCACCTGTTTGACCGCAAGACCCGACTGTTTGGTGGCAACGCCATTGTTGGCGGGGGGCTGCCCATCTCGGTGGGTCTGGCGTTGGCGGAGAAGATGCAAGGCGCCAACCGTATCACCGCCTGCTTCTTCGGTGACGGTGCGGTGGCTGAAGGCGCGTTTCATGAGTCGATGAATCTGGCCGCGCTGTGGAGGCTCCCCTTGCTTTTCTGCTGTGAGAACAACCTCTATGCCATGGGCACCGCCTTGGAACACCATCAGGCGCAGACCGACCTGTGCGCTAAGGCCGCTTCCTACGCCATGCCTGCGAAGTTTGTGGACGGCATGGATATCGTCGCCGTTCATGAGGCCGCGAAAGACGCCGTCGCGTATGTCAGAAGCGGCGCCGGGCCAGCCTTCCTGGAGTTTCGTACGTACCGCTTTCGGGCTCACTCGATGTACGACCCTGACCTCTACAGGCAAGCGGCGGAGGTTGAAGCCTGGAAGGCACTCGGTCCAATCCACACGTTCACGGAGCGCCTGAAGGCCGAGGGGAAATTGGCTGAAGACGAGTTTCTTGCCCTCGATGCTGCGATCAATGCCGAAGTGGCCAAAGCTGAGGCCTTCGCGGACGCTGGCACCTGGGAAGCCGAAGAAAACTTGCTGAAGGACCTCTACACGCCTGCCGGAGCCGCGCCATGAGCCGCCGCCTCAGTTACCGCGACGCGTTGCGCGAAGCCTTGCGGGAAGCGCTCCTCGGTGATCCGCGCGTGTTCCTCATGGGCGAGGATGTCGGCCGGTATGGCGGCTCCTACGCAGTTTCCAAAGGGCTGCTGGCCGAGTTTGGTCCCGAGCGCATCCGCGATACACCGCTCTCGGAACTCGGATTCACTGGTGCCGGCATCGGTGCGGCACTGGGGGGCATGCGACCTATCGTCGAGGTGATGACAGTCAATTTCAGCCTGCTGGCTCTCGATCAGATCGTGAACACAGCTGCGCTATACCGGCACATGTCGGGCGGACAGTTCTCGGTGCCGCTGGTCATTCGCATGGCCACGGGCGCTGGTCGCCAAGTGGCCGCACAACACTCGCACAGCTTCGAAGGCTGGTATGCCGGAATTCCAGGGCTCAAGGTGGTGGCCCCCGCCACAATCGAGGACGCACGCGGCATGCTTGCACCCGCCTTGGCCGATCCTGACCCCGTACTGATCTTCGAACATGCCGCGCTTTACAACATGGAAGACGAACTTCCCGATGTCAGTGCGGTTGACATCCGCTCTGCCTGCATCCGGCGACCCGGAAAGGACGTGTCGATCATCACTTACGGTGGTTCACTCCACAAGGCGCTGCAAGCAGCCGAAACGCTTGCTGCCGGAGGCATTTCCGCCGAGGTGATTGACCTGCGCTCGTCGCGCCCGCTGGACGATGCCACGATCATGATGTCGGTCGCCAAATGCCGTCGTGCGGTCATCGTTGACGAAGGATGGCGCAGCGTCAGCCTGGCCTCCGAAATCATGGCGCGCATTGGCGAGCAGGTGTTCTACGAGTTGGACGCGCCGGTGGCCCGGGTCTGTACTGCCGAGGTGCCGATTCCTTACGCAAAGCACATGGAAGAAGCCGCACTACCGCAGCCAAACCGGATCGTCGATGCGGTCAAGCAGATGCTGGCATGACGGTCCCTTCAAGCGCTGCGACCTCCGTGGAGACCGCATGATCGAATTTACGCTGCCCGCTCTGGGCGCCGACATGGACGAGGGCACGCTGCTCGAATGGCTGATCAAGCCCGGCGACACCGTGAAGAAAGGCCAGATCGTTGCCGTGGTCGACACAAGCAAGGCGGCGATCGACATCGAGAGCTGGCACGAAGGCACCGTTGCCGAATTACTGGTTGAGCCTGGCACGAAGGTTCCCGTCGGGACGTTGATGGCAACATTCCTGGAACCGGGCGAAGCGCCTGCTGCCATCGCGCATTCGCGCAAGATTCCGGCGGCTACGGGCTCACAACCATCCTCGGGGCGGCGCCAAATGGTCTCACCCGCTGCTCGCCAGGCTGCGCGCCAGCGCGGCATCGACATCGGCTCCATTGTCGGCACGGGCCCCGAAGGCGCCGTCACGCTGGCCGACGTTGAGCATGCCGCGCGAGAAAGCGGCACCGCCGGCACCGCCTCAAGCGACAAATCAGCCGACATACGCAAGACCATTGCTGCCGCAATGACGCGATCCAAACGCGAGATCCCGCACTACTACGTCGCCGAAACCATTCCCTTGGCGACCATGTTGGCTTGGCTTGCAAAGGAGAACAGTGAGCGCCCCTTGGCGGAACGTCTATTGCCAGCCATCGCTCTCATCAAGGCCGTTGCCCTGTCACTCAAGCAGTTTCCCGAGTTCAATGGCTTCTTTCGCGATGGTGCCTTCCAAGCGGCAACTGCCGTCCACGTTGGGGTGGCAATCTCGTTGCGGCAAGGCGGGCTGGTAGCGCCAGCGCTATTGGACGCTCATGCGAAACCTCTCACACAGTTGATGCAAGAACTGACCGATCTGGTAAGGCGCTGCCGGGCCGGATCATTGAGAAGCTCCGAGATATCCGAACCCACAATCACCGTGACCAACCTCGGTGACCAGGGTGTCGCGCAGGTGTTCGGCATCATCTATCCGCCGCAGGTGGCGTTGGTAGGTTTTGGCCGCATAGCCGAGCAGCCGTGGGCAGAAAACGGCAAGTTGAAGGTCATGCCTGCTGTTACGGCAAGCCTATCGGCAGATCACAGGGTGTCTGACGGGCATCGCGGCGCCCTATTCCTGACCGAATTACGCGAACGGTTGCAGCATCCGGAGGCATTTGATCAATGAGCGACGCAGAAATTCGCGCGATCGTGCTTGCGGCACTCCTTGCAATCGCCCCCGAAATCGACACCGCCGAACTCCGCCCCGACCGACCATTGCGCAGACAGGTGGATCTCGACTCGATGGATTGGCTGAATTTCCTGTTGGGATTGCACGACAAACTCAAGGTTGAGATTCCCGAATCCGACTATGCGCGCCTGGTAACGCTGGATGATGTCGTCGCGTATCTCGTCAGGGCACGAGAAACCTCGTATGGCCAGTAGACCTTGCCTGTTACCAACAACCGCAGGCGCTGCCACAGCCGGTTGTCATGCAGCGCATCGGCGTTTCGATCCCGCTGCTCTGACCATTTCATGCATGTCCCGAAGGGCATTGAGAAGCGCGACATACACGTCCACATCAGATGCCTGGTCGATTGCAAGCTCCTGCCCTTGCATCTTCACCTCGACGTGAACGAAATAGGGACCGCCGCAAAGCGGTTCGGCTCTTTCGGAAGCCAACCTCACGCTGCACCTTTCGACGCTGCATGGCAGACCATTGAGCTTGTTGAAAAATCGCCTCACGGCTTCCTTGATGGCATCGGAGGGAGGCAGATGCCGGAACTGAATCTCGACTCGTCGAGTGTCCATGATCTAGACGAATATAAAACCGAAGTTCAACAGCGAAGCGGAACCAATCGGGGGGTTCTCTTGCGGATGAACCAGTTGATCAGGCAGCGATCGCGCGCTCGACTTCATGCCTCGCTTCAGGCTAACCAGCGGAATATCTGCGCTGCCTCATATTGATACGCTTGCTTGCAAGCTAAGGTTGAAGCCTACAGAGGTGAGTCAACGCGAGTAAGCAGCCTGGGATGAAATGCACATCAGCCCGATGGCGCTCTCCATGTCAGGAAAACCTGACAAGGTCCGAAGCCAGCGCGCGCGGTCAAGCCCCACATTTCGGAAAAGCGTGCCGCGTGCGCCGGTTCTAGTTATCGGAGAGTGATTTTGAGCGACCCCGGGAGCAATCCCCGCATCTTCCTGTCGACCGTCGTGCCGCGACCGAATCAGAAGCGGTTGGTCATGGCAGCAATGCTGGCGTCTGTCGTGGTCTTTGTGGCCGTATTGCCGTTCGCTCAGTGGCAACTGGCGCAAGTTTGGGGGTTCATTCCCGTCTATGAATCCGCGGTCGTCATCAACGATCTTGTCACCGCTGCGATGCTGGTCGGGCAGTTCACCCTGCTCCGCTCGCCGGGGTTGCTGGCGCTTTCATCCGGCTACTTCTTCACCGCCACGGTTGCGGCGGCGCACATGCTCAGTTTCCCCGGGCTGTTCTCTGCATCGGGGCTTCTGAATGCAGGCCCGCAAACGACAGCGTGGCTCTATATGTTCTGGCACGGCGGGTTTCCGCTCTCGCTGATCGCCTATGCCCTTCTGCAGGAAAACGAGCGCACGCGGCATATCCGGTTGCGGCACGCACTCTCCCCCGTTCTATGGGCGGCCGGCGTCGTACTGCTTTTGACTTACGGGCTGACTGCGCTGGCTACGCACCCATCGCTCTTGGCAGCCATCATGAGCGGGCACGGATATACCGGTGCAATGTCAACGACAGTCGGCATTGTGTGGATGCTCAATGTGCTGGCCGCTGCAATTCTGTGGCGGCACCGCGGCCACTCCCTGCTGAATCTATGGTGTGCAGTTGTCGCCGTCACATCGGCATTTGAAGTGGCACTGTCTGCCGTGTTCAACCACGGTCGGTTCGACCTCGGCTTCTACGCCGGCCGCGCCTACGGCCTTGTCGCGTCCAGTTTTGTCCTTGTCGCGCTGATCATCGAACATGCCAGGCTCTACGCCATGCTGGTGAAAGCACTGGATAACGAGAGCGCAGCGCGCGCACGCGCGTTGGAGAAGACGCAACAATTGAACGAAGCGAACGAGCATCTCGAACAGCGCGTCAAGGACCGCACCGCTCAACTCAGCGTCACGAACGGCGAGCTTCGACAGGAAATCATCGAGCGTAAGCGCGCCGAACAGGCGCTTGAGCGCTCGAGAGAGGAATTGCGTGAGTTGGCAACGATCAGTTCACGGGCCGGCGAAGAAGAGCGGCGGCGCATTTCCCGCGAGCTTCACGACGAGCTTGCCCAATCGCTGGCAGCGCTTAAGGTCGACATGCAGATGTTGGAGCACAAGCTTGACGCCACGAACAAGCCGGCTGCCGAACGCTTGAGTTCAATGGAGCAAGCTGTGGACGACATGATCGGTGCGACACGGCGGCTCGCTTCCGATTTGCGCCCGTCCATGCTCGACGATCTTGGTCTTGTACCTGCGTGCAGATGGCTCGTTGATTCGTTTCAACGGCGGCACCGTATTCGGTGCGAGCTGACGATTGCGCCCGAGCACTTTGAGCTACCCGAGCCTTTCGCATCCACTGTGTATCGCGTGCTGCAGGAGTGTCTGGTCAATGTCGCACGCCATGCTGGTGCGTCGGTTGTACAGGTGCGGCTGATCTATGAGGCCCCCACCGTCCAGCTTTCCGTGCGGGACGATGGCATCGGCTTCGACCCTGCGCATCCGAGAAAAGACCTGTCTTTCGGGCTTGTTGGCTTGCGTGAGCGCGCCTATCTCGTACAAGGGAGCTTAAGCATCGACTCATCGCCCGAAACCGGAACATTGATCGAACTGACCATTCCACAAACGATAGCCGCAACTCCGCAAACACGGCTGCCAGCAGCCGATGACCAACCCAGGGCAATGTAGTTCGGCATTGCGGCACTGCTCGCTGCGGCCAGCTCATGCCAACCCATGGCTGAGCGCGTACCGGACCAAGGCGACATCATTCTGCAAGTGCATTCTTTCCAGAATGCGCGCTTTATATGTGCTGACAGTTTTTTTGCTGATGCAGAGATCGTGCGCAATCGTCGCCAGCGACTCGCCTTTCGATAAGCGCAGGAAAATATCGAACTCGCGGTCACTGAGCCGCTGATGAAGCTGCCTGTCGTCTGGGTCGCCGAGATTGTGCACGAGTAGCTCTGCCACGGCCTGCGTCATGTATGTACCGCCCGAGGCGGCCTTGCGGATAGCCTTCTCCAGCTCCTTGACCGCCCCCTCTTTCGTCAGATAGCCGACGGCCCCTGCTCGGAATGCGCGTAGCGCGTACTGGTCCTCAGCGTGCATGGTCAAGACCAAGACTTTGAGCTGCGGAACATCCCTGCGAACCTGGGCGATCAGGTCAATGCCGCTGCGCCCTGGCATCGATAAGTCCAGCACGATGACGTCGGCCGGTGTACCGCGCACCAGATCGATGGTTGATGCACCGTCAATTGCCTCGCCAACAACTTCGATATCGCAGGCATCGCTCAGAATGCGGCCCAATCCCTCACGAAAGACGGCGTGGTCATCCGCTATCAGCACCTTGATCATCGCGTCTCCCTTAGATCTGCGCTCCCATCATTTCATGGTAGGTGGCGCGGCAATTCGCATACAACGCTTGCCATATGGCTTTCTGATCAATGTCAGGAACAGGAATGTGCGCTGCTTGTGGCAACGCGACGAGGCCTCAAAACGCTCGCCAATCCTGCTCGGGCAACAGCAAGATCGTTTGCGTGATCGCGAGGGGAACGCATGGATCCGACGGAAAATGGAGCACAACATCGCGGGCATAGGCCCGTTGATGTCCATCAAGATGCGGTTCGCATCCGCGTCCAGAATGGTTTCTCCCAGTCCCCCCATAGGAGAAAGCATCATGGCTGAATCCGACACCAAGCCCGCCGTGAAGACCGGAACGGAAGCTTCGCCCAAGCAACCGGGCTCCATGCAACCCTGGCGCGCGTTCGACAACCTACGGCATGAGGTTGCGCGTGTCTTCGATGATTTCGACCGCGGATTTCATCTCTTTCCATTTCATCGTGCTGCGCTCGATATCGCGCCATTCTGGCGTCGCGAATGGGCTTTGACGTCCGCACCTGCCGTAGACGTTGTCGAAACCGATACGGCTTACGAGATCAAAGCCGATCTGCCAGGCATGGAAGAGAAGGACGTCGAGGTCAAGCTGGCCAACGGCGGCTTGACGATCAAAGGCGAGAAGCAGGAAGAGAAGGAAGAGAAACAGAAAGACTATTACCTGCATGAACGCCACTTCGGGGCATTCGAGCGTTCATTCCGCATGCCCGATGGCGTCGACGCAGACAAGATCCAGGCCAGCGTCAAGAATGGGGTGTTAACGGTGACACTCCCCAAGACGGACGCAGCGCAAGCCGCTTCCAAGACGATCCCCGTCAACGGGGGCTGATGTCTCGGATGGCTTGCCGTAAGAACGGCGGGGGACGTAGAGCGGCAAATCGTTGCACTGTTCGCACTCGTACTCGCACTCGTACTCCGTCGCTTGCGGTCTTACTCGCGGCCCGAGCCCCTACGCTCCGGCCGCGCCATCCGGTTGACAGAAACCGACCTTGAAATTCTCTGCTACCCATGATGGCGTGGCGGTGCCCAACATCGGGTCAAGGAGTTCGAGCGTGACCTTGCCATTGGATATTTCATTCCAAGACTTTCCGCACTCCCAAGCGATCGAGGCGGCTGTCATCAAACAGGCGAACAGCCTGGGCGCCGCTCAGGCGGAGATCGCACGTTGCCGCGTCAAGTTGATTCAAGCCCCACGACAACAGACACACAACCGTCCCGTCAGGGTGCACGTTGATGTGATGACACGCCACCACCGCCACCTCTCGGGCCAAGCCCTCAGTGACGACGCCCGTGAGGCACTTCGCGAAGCATTCAGAGAAATCGAGTTCGCGTTGCGAAGCGAAATGGTCCGCACGCAATCGAACGCGCTCCTCGAAGCCAAGGGGGGAATATGAGTTTGACCGTTCAAGCCGGGCGCGGCTGGGTGGACGTTCGTACAAAACGGCGAAGCGACAAGCGCTGGGATTGCGAATGCAGGTTCGTTTCGCCTAATGGGAAATGCTCGTCCTGGGTTTCCGCCGCCAACGCTGAAGGCTATGTCTCCCGAGACCTCGCATTCAGTGCGGGTGTCCTGCTCGGCCGCGAACTCGCCGCGCGCTATGCGGCAAGGGTGCAGCCGGCTCCGCCAAGCATGTATCAATGAAATGGCATGGCAAGGACTGCGCACGTCCTGCCGCTCCACGCCGTTATAAGACGCGCTGACGTGGTACTTGCCACACTGCAGGGACGTAGAGCAGCGGGCCTTCCGATATCGCAGTCAGAGACACCGCGCCGTTTGCGGAACGAATACGTGTGTCGACATCTGAAACGTATGCCCCCCTGCTCGATCAACATCAAGCGCAGCTTGCAGTCAGCCGCGGGGGGGCAGGTCAAGCTTTGCTCACGATCAAATAGGCTTCCAAGCCGTCTTCTACAGTGATGACAAGACACCTCGACACGCAGGACTTGCCATGATCGTTCCCGCCTTCGTCCACCACCAGATCGCTACAGCGGCACCCATTCGGCACATCAACGAAGACGCATTGGCAACGGCCTTTCTTCCGGATGCCAGTTCCTGTCTGCTCCCGGATCCGGCGCTTGCCATTCTGGCAAAAACAGCCGCTAACTGGTTTGCGCCGTCGTTGGCGAACAGGCTTCATGTTAGCGCCGAGCATGGGCGCATTCGCGTCGCTGGCCACGTCAACAACGCCCGCCCGCTGGCCTATTTGAAGATGACCCTGCTCCGCTTGCCTGGCGTCGGCGGGCTGGACATGACGGTTACGGTGGAAACCATCACCAATCCGCTGCGAGCGTATTCCCCCGCCATGCCACCCCAACACGTCGGATAACCCGGAGCGCGCAAACATGCGTACGACCTATTTCTGTGCGACCGATTGCCCGTGCCCGCATATCGCCGTCGACCCGGCCTGCCGCGAGTCAGTGGAAGAGATTCTCCGGGCGTATGCAGCGCTCTTCTGGTTCAACTTCTACCTCAGGTGCCCTGACTTCTCCACCGGAGATGGCATGTTTCCGCGGGAGCCAGACGTTCGCCAGAGATATCTGGCTGTGCATTCGAAAGTCTTTACACACTGGGCCACGGCAGCCAATCGCATGGGCATCACCACCGCGAGGTTTCGTGACGTCTGCGCGAACGTGCGCGCGGCATGGATTGGACCAGACGACCCGCTGCGCGCATGCCGTTCCCGAGCCGACGTTCTGTCCGACCACCCAGAGTTGGATCTGGACTAAGCGCCGACCGGCATGCTCAGCAGATGCGATGAGGGCACTGCTCTCGGAAGAAGGTCTCTGGCTCGGGCAGCCAACCGCCTCAGGAAAGCCGCCCAATCTGCGGCATACGGCAAGCTGCTCCAGAGACTTGCGTCAGGTCAACTCCGGCAATAACGAAGTGCCTACCCTGCAGTCATGTCAACCGGAGATCGTGATGCCACAGCCTACTGATGCAGCCCGTAACCTCGCCTGCGCGACCCTGCGCAATGCCAGCCGCGCGGCCGAGTTCTTTGTCGATAGCCAGCTTCATCTCGCGCGCCTTCGCGTCAAGATGGCGGAAACCGCGCTGCAGAATCTGTCCCAGCTGGAGGGCCAGTTGGACGCAGTCAAAGACTGGAGCACACTGGCCTCGGCGCAGAGCGCCTATATGAAGCTCCAAGCCGACCAAAGCGCAAATGCAGTTCGGCAGTGGGCCGACTTCCTCAATGACGCACAGCGCTCTTATCTGCGCCAAGCGACGGACTGGAACGATCAGTTCCAACATCGTCCCGGAACGACTGCAACTCCCGCACAACTGTTGATCGCGTCCCTGGACTCTTGGCAGACGTTGGTCAACACCTTCAACGTGATAGCCGCGTCGGCTACGCAAGCCCCATCGCGGTTGCAGCCACAAACGAAGTCCCAGAACGCGCAAGACGCCTGACGGCTGCCATGGCGAATGGAGATATGCCAGCCCAAAGCATGTGCCACGCAGGCGTCGACGAAAGAGCACGGCTTGATTCCTGTCAACGAGCGTCTCTGGCAGCTATCTATTCTTGAAATAGCCATCGGGCAAGCATGTGGTGGATGGAACAGGTTCTTTGATCCAACGGTTGGACTTGATTTGTTTGCAGGAGCACAAAATGCGCGGAAAACTCATGATGACTTTGCTCGTTGTCGCGGCAGCTTCCACGTCGGCGTACGCACAAAGTAAGCCCGACACAGCACCGAACAGCGACGGACAAAGGGCCGGCAAGGTGGATCCCTACACGGATGGCGCCAAACAGGCCAAGCCCGACCCGTACACGGAAGGGTCGAGGAGCGGCAAGTTTGATCCCTACACGGAAGGCGCAAAGGGCAAACGCGACGCATATACCGACGGCGCCGAGCAAGCCAAACGCGACCCGTACACGGAAGGATCAAGGCGCGGCAAGTTTGACCCCTACACAGAAGGCGCAAAGAGCAAACGTGACCCCTATACGGACGGGGGCAAACAAGCCAAGCGCGACCCGTACACAGAAGGATCAAGGAGCGGCAAGTTTGATCCGTACACCGAAGGCGCAAAGGGCAAACGTGACCCATACACGGATGGCGGCAATAAGACGAAGTAGCAGCGTCTGGTATTGCCTTGTCGAATTCCGTCGATGCGCGTAGCTGCCATCGTCAATACAGCAGATACGCCGCTCGCTCGGGAAGAAAGGCATCGGTCTGTGCAATGTAGGCGTGCTCGATCGCGTCGAGCGAAACACCATCACGCAGCATCGCCCAGACCGTCTCCGAGCCAACCGAAGTGCGGATCGCCTCCAGTTTGAAATGCTGTGGATAGCGCTGCGACAGCACCCGGGCCAGCGCTAATCCGATGCGACCCGGGCGCGTGAGCGCAGACGTGCGGTGGATCGCCACACCCGAGCACGAGCGGCCATGGTATGGCCCCTCCGCGGGAACAAAATGGACGGGCGTATAGGTGGCACCGGTATCCAGCGCATTGAGTTCTCGCGCGACCTCAGCGCCATCCATCCACGGTGCCCCGACCATGCCAAACGGCGCCGACGTGCCTCTGCCCACGCTGACACTTGCGCCCTCAACCAGCCCCACATCCGGATATCGCTCCAAGGCAGCGAAGTCACGCAGGTTTGGCGATGGCGGAACCCAACCCAGCCCGGTATTGGCAAAGCGCATTGCGCGGTCGTACTGCTCCATGGCCACGACATGCAGTGCTGCGCCGATGTGCAGCTCGTCGTTCAGCAACCTGGCAAGCTCGCCGATCGTCATGCCGTGCACAAGCGGCAGAGGCACGTAGTTCGTCAATGAGCGGTTTGCCGTATCTGATACCGGCCCACCAACGAGATCACCGCCTATCGGGTTGGGACGGTCCAGCACCAGCACTGGGATGTGGGCCTTCGCTGCGGCTTCCAGCGTCGCCCCCAGGGTGGCAAGGTAGGTAAAGAAGCGTACGCCCGCGTCCTGGAGGTCAAACACCAGGACGTCGATATCGGCCAGCGCGCTGCGTGGTATGTCCTTGCTGTTGCCGTAGAGGCTATGGACGACCACGTTGGAGCGTGTATCGATCGTGTCACCAAAGCGCGCATCGAGATCGGTGCCGATGCCATGCTCTGGCGCAAAGATGGCGCTCAGCCGCACACCGGGTGCCTGACTCAGTACATCGATAGTCCGCCGCCCCTGCGCGTCAAAGCCACTGTGGTTCGTGACCAAGCCGACCCGTTTTCCGACAAGCGGTGCGAAGCCGTTGGCCTCCAACACGTCGATACCGGATCGCACGGGTCCGACCGCCATGGGTAAGCGGCGTCCAGCACTGATCACTGCATCAGCCATGGTCGGGGCGCGCGCCGCGATCTGTTCGCCGGAGAGCAGCGGCGCCGTGCTCGATACCAGATTCAGCACGGCTTCACGCAACGGCGTGGCGTTACCCCGCTCGTCCGGATACAGCCGGCTCGTGAGCACAATCACGAATCGGCGCGTGACCAAGTCGATCCATAACCCAGTTCCGGTATAGCCCAGGTGCTGGACGAGTCCGACACGCGGCGCGCGATAGCGGTTGGGGATCAACGGCGCCTGGACTTCCCATCCCAGCGTGCGCGTCCCCTCCACTGCAGTCGAACCGTCCGGCGTCAACAGCAGGGCAACGCTGTCCGGCTGCAAGATACGGCGATCCCCAACGCGGCCCCCGTTGAGGAGCATCCTGGCGAACTGCGCGAGATCATCCGCCGTAGAGAACAAACCCGCGTTGCCGGCGACACCGCCCAGCGCCGCGGCCGTCGGATCATGCACTTTGCCGCGAAGCCATCGCCCGTTGCGAATGATGGTCGGCGCAATGCGCGTGATCGCCTTGCGGCTCGGACGGAACGCGGTGTCGCGCATGCCAAGTGGTCGAAAAATGTTCTGCGCACACCATGCGTCAAGCCCGATCCCACTGACACGCTGGACGATCTCGCCCAAGGTGACATAGTTGAGATCGCTGTAGATGACACGTTGCCCTGGCTCTGCAATCGGCGGCATGATCCCGATCGCGTGAAGCACCGTGGCGGGGCCCCGGAGTTCGGATCGGGCAGCCAGGCCGGGAGGCAGGCCTGAGGTGTGCGTTAGCAACTGCCGTATTGTGATGCGCGCCTTCCCTCCGTCCGCGAAGGCTGGCCAGTACCGGCTGGCAGGTGCATCCAGGTCCAAACGTCCGCGCTCTGCCAACTGCAACACCGCCGTGGAAGTGGCCACTGCCTTGGTAAGGGATGCCAGATCGAAGATCGTGTCTTCGGTCAGCGGCTCAGCGGCGCGTCCGACGGACCGCTGACCCAGCGCGATACGTTCGCGCACCCCGCTGGCATCACCGATGGCCACCACTGCCCCGGCCACATTGGCATCTGCAATCTGCGCGGCCAGCACGGCTTCCAGCTCTCGCATGGGCACAGGCGTGCCCAGCGGCCCTGGCGCGTTGATGGTGGGCTCGGCGCGCCCGCTTTGCATGCAGGCAAACAGCACCGCAGCCAGCACCGCGGCTATCGCGGCAAATTGGCTGGATCGTAACGATTGCGCGCGTTCCATAGCATCCACCCGTTGGTACCTTCCGCATCGGCAGCGTCGACTTGGGCGCGGATCATCTCGGCATTGAACTCACGACGATCAAAAGCATAGTCCCGGAACGCCTGCAGCCATGGCCGGAACCTCACCCCCGGCAAACCTGTACGCCGCTTCGCTTCAGCCAGAGAGTGCGAGACGATCTCGCCGGGATTCTCGGTGGGTTTTCTGACGCCCGGCAAGCCCCAAGTGAAACCGGACGGATAGAGCATGGGCGAGATGTAGTCGACCACAGCACCCAATGTGTTGATCTGCTGGCCGATCGCCGTGTCGTCGGTGTTCCAGCAGACGTAGCCGAAAATATCCGCTGCCAGGTAAATGTTGTACGGCCGCAGCCGCTCTCTCGCCTGCGCAAGAAAACCTGTCACGGCCGCAACCCGGTGTGCTTGCGTGTTGGCCTGATGGAACTGCAAGCCATTGGCGTCCGGAAAACGCAGGTAGTCGAACTGGATTTCGTCGAACCCGAGTCTTGCAGCCTCTTCCGCCACGTCAAGTGTGTTGGCCCAGGCGGCTTCGACACCGGGGTCGATCCATTGTTGATCTTCACGATCGTGCCAGACCGCTCCATCGCGATCTCGCACGGCCCATTCGGGGTGCACCCGGGCCAACGGGTCGTCCTTGAAGACAACGATGCGCGCAATCAGATACAGGCCACGTAGACGAAGTTGCCGAATCACGGCGGCGAACTGGTTGAAGCGGGCTGCACCGTTTTTCTGTTCGCGGGCCGCGCCTACTGCCACACGGGCCGCGCTCGGGTAAGGTGTATCGCCCCGGTCGCCCTTCATGTCGATCACCAGCGCGTTGATGGCCGTCTCGCCCTGAAGTGCGACAGCCGCATCGCGCAAGGATCGGTTGGATACGCCCTGTACCGACAGATAGACCGCCCGGGGCTTGATCTGCTTGAGCACGATCTCGCCTGCGGCCTGCGCGCCGCCAAGCACCCGCTCGGCACGTGCGTAGCCGGGAGCGCGGACACTGAGCGTCGCGCGTGCATCCACTGCCGATGTCGGAATGGCGGCCAGGCCAGCAGCATCGGTCGTTCCGCTCTGCCCCTGAACGAATGTGATCGCGCCTTCCACAGGACGGTGGGTCTGTGCGTCTACCACCCTGACCTCGGTTGCGCCGGCAAGCGGCGCGCAACAGAGCCACGCCGCTGCAAGCCAGTGGCGCAGGCGGCTATTCATGATTGCCCCCGGCTGCATTGAGAATGTTCGTCATGCATCGCGCTCCACAGCCATCGGTGATCAGGTATCGGGGCAGTGCGAGGGCGGGTTGCTTCGCCCGCAACGGTTGCGCGTCCAGCGTGAAGGCTGCGGTATAGCCCTCCTCTTGCGCGATGCGTTCCAACTCAGCATCGTGGATGCCGAAAGGCCAAGCAAGCAAATGCACCGGAACGCCGATCTCCGTTTCGATGCGCACCTTTGCACGGCGCAACTGATCGTGGGCGAACTTGACGAAATCATCGGCGCTGCGGTGCATCCGTTCCACCCGGAAGTTCGGATGCCAGTAGGTATGAGACTGCACGTCAAACTGGCCGGTGCGGGCCAGCTCTCGCAACTGTGGCCAGGTCATCGCGTATGCGGCATTTGAGATGGCAGACGGGTACACAAATAGCGTTACGAGAATGCGCCGGCCGCGCAGCGCGGGCCACAACGTCTCGTAGACAGACCGATGGCCGTCATCCACCGTAATGGCCACGGCCTTCGCCGGCAGTGCATCTTGCTCGCCCTCGTGCCAGCGCAGGATGTCTGCGAGCGGAACGATGCGATAACCAGCCGCCTCGATCGCCTGTAGATGCGCTTCGAATGTCTGCATCCGAACCGTCATGGTGCTATCCACCGTCGATGCAAAGCGGTGATAGATGAGCACCACCACATGTGGCTCCACGGCCGCCATATCTGCGTTGGCACTAGGGCACGCAAACATCAGAAGCGCCCAGCACAACGAGAAGACCCAGGTGTTCATCAGCCGCAACTCCGAAGGAATATGGATAGAGCGCCTCGCCCGCCCCGCCCGGCCTATGACTCGCGGGGTGTGCCGTGCAGCCAATGCCAGAGCAGCACTCCGCTGCCCGCCATGCCGCCCAGATGGGCAAAGTGCGCGACATCGACTTCGGTTCCACTCACGCCCAGCGTCAGTTCCACGATCGCATAGAGCGTCGCAAACACCCACGCAGGCATGGGGATGGGTGGGATCAACGGAACAATCATGCGATTGGGAAACAGGACGGCGTAAGCGAGAAGCAATCCGAATACGCCACCGGAAGCGCCAATGACCGGACCCGCCGGCAGAACGCTGAAGACGGTAAAAGCGATTTGGGCGAACGCCGCGCTCAAGATGCTGGATACGTAGAGCAGCCAAGTCCGAGGCGTGCCCACGGTGCGTTCCACGTCGCGCCCGAACATGTAGAGGCCGAACATGTTGAGCGCCAGATGCGCCCCGTTCGCATGCAGGAAAGCGTATGTCAGCGGTTGCCACGGCATGAATCCGCTGCGCAGGCCGGCCCCTGATATGCCGAGCGGCCAGAGCGCAAAGGTACGCAGCAGCGCGTCTCCCGCAAAGAGCTCTGCACCGAACACGGCCACGTTGATGAGGATGAGCAGCTTGATCATGAAGGCACCCCTGATCTCTGCCCACGATACGGCCGCGCGCGTTGGCCGGATTGATCTCGCGCAAGCCGGTTCGACAGTGTGTCGTGATCCGGCAAAGCCACGCATTCCGTTTGATGTGCCGCAAGGCCCTGGTATGGCCAGATGAAACGATGAAGCTACGAGCACACAAGAGGATGTCCCATGCCATTGGCCGCTTCCTATCAGTACCCCGCGAATCAGGCCATCGCCGCGATCTTTAACGAAATCGCTGATTTGCTGGAGGTTGAGGAGGCCAACCCGTTTCGGGTGCGCGCTTACCGCAATGCTGCCCGCATGGTCGAAGGCATGACGGAAGGCGTTGACGCCATGCTGGCACGCGGCGCCGACTTGACCGCCTTGCCCGGTGTCGGGGTCGACCTCTCGGCAAAGATGCGCGAGATCGTCGAAACGGGAAGCTGCGCCATGCTCACGCGCGTGCGCACCGAGGTTCCATCGTACGTACTTCAACTGCTCCAATTGCCCGGCCTTGGCCCAAAGCGGGCCCGTGCGCTGCAACACGAACTGGGCATCACATCGTTGGACGAGTTGGCTCGGGCTGCGGCGGCGCACCGCATTCGCGAACTGCATGGCTTCGGCGCCCGAAGCGAACTGCGGTTGCTCGAAACCCTCAAGGCGCGTCTGGCACGCGATCGCCGTTATGGCTTGGCAACCGCCAAGCCATGTGCCGACGCATTGACGCATTACCTGCTGGCAAGCGGCCTGGTCGACCAACTCGTCGTGGCCGGCAGCTACCGCAGAGGGCGAGACACCGTGGGGGACCTTGATCTGCTCATCACGGGAAGAAAGCGCGCGCAGATCGTTGAGCATCTCGTGCACTACAACGAGGTAGCCACTCGGATCTCTGCGGGGCCCACCCGCGCCAGCGTCGTCCTGAAAAATGGCATGCAGGTGGACTTGCGCGTGGTGCGGCCCGACGCTTTCGGCGCGGCGCTTGTGTATTCCACCGGCTCGAAGGCCCATAACATCGCGCTGCGCAAACTTGCACAGACCCAGGGGCTGAAGATCAACGAGTACGGTGTTTTCCGAGGAAAGGAGCGTATCGCCGGCCAGACGGAGGCATCGGTCTACCGCGCAGTCGGGTTGCCCTGGATCTGCCCCGAGCTGCGCGAAGACCACGGGGAGATCGCGGCCGCGCAGTCCGGCTTGCTGCCATCCCTCCTTGAGCAGAGCGACATCAAGGGGGATCTTCATGTCCACACATCCGCCAGCGACGGCACCGCCAGCCTCGAAGCCATGGCAGCGCAAGCGCGTCTGCTGGGCTATCAATACCTGGCAGTGACCGACCATTCGCCGCGCATTGCCGTGACACACGGGCTTACGGCAGATCGCCTGGCCGCACAAGCCGATGCCATCGACCGGTTCAACGCCGAGCACAAGGGTTGGCCCGTGCTGCTCAAGGGGGTTGAAGTCGACATCCTGGAGGACGGGTCACTGGACCTGCCCGACTCGGTGCTGGGGCGCCTGGACCTTGTTGTGGGCGCCATCCACAGCCATTTCAGTCTGCCGGTCGATCAACAGACCTCGCGCATTCTCCGTGCGCTCGACCATCCCCACTTCAGCATCCTTGCCCACCCGCTGGGCCGCCTGATCGGCGAGCGCAACGCCTGCAATGTTGACCTCAAGCGGGTTCTGACAGCCATCGCGCAGCGCGGCTGCTACGTTGAGGCCAATGCCCAACCCACGCGACTGGATCTGTCCGACATTGGATGCCGCCTGGCAAAGGCGGAAGGTGTGCTCGTGAGCATTGCGTCCGACGCGCACAGCCCCGCCGATCTGATGAACCTGCCCCTTGGTGTCACGCAAGCTCGCCGCGCATGGCTGGGGCAAGCGGACGTACTCAATGCGCACGCGCTCGACACCCTGCTGCCGTTGTTGAAGCGAACCATGTGATGACCGCATGCGCACACCACCTCGGACAGTCTGTATTTGCACCGCAACATGCCGTACGCCGTGCCCCTCGGGTTGATCCGAGTCAAGGTGCCGGAAATCGTGCGGTCAAGAATGGACACATGAATTTCCACATCAGTCACCAGACCAACCGGAGCCAAACCATGAGCGTCCCAGTCGACATTTCTTTCCAGGGTATTCCGCATTCCAAGGCCGTCGAAGAAGCGGTTATCAACCATGCAGACCGCTTGAAGCGTATTCATGCCGATCTGATGCGCTGCCGCGTGAGCCTTGCCGTCGGCGCCAAGCATCAGCACCAGGGCAAGCCGTTCGACGTCAACGTCCACGTGTTCACACCGCATCAGACGCATGTTTCGAGCAACACCTCCAACGAGGACCCATACGTCGCACTTCACGAGGCCTTCTCGCACGTGGAACGAATGCTCGTGGAAGCCAGTAGCAAACGCTCGTCACAGTCTTGAGGCGTCGTGGGCATGCACGCGCACTATTGCATGTGCATGCCACCATTCACGGCCAGGTTGGCACCGGTGACGTAGGCCGCGTCCTCGCCGCACAGAAAGGCCGCCAAGGCAGCCACTTCTTCCGGCCGGCCGAGGCGGCCCACCGGAATCTGCGGAAGAATCCGCTCTTGCATGATCTCGTGGGGAATATCGCGCGTCATTCGCGTGGCGAGATAACCGGGCGAAATCGTGTTGACGGTCACGCCCTTTGCGGCGCACTCAAGTGCCAGCGCCTTGGTGAACCCATGTATGCCAGCCTTGGCCGCCGCGTAGTTCGTCTGCCC
This sequence comes from Ralstonia pickettii, assembly GCF_000607165.1. Lineage (GTDB taxonomy): Bacteria > Pseudomonadota > Gammaproteobacteria > Burkholderiales > Burkholderiaceae > Ralstonia > Ralstonia holmesii. The sequence goes on from NZ_JFZG01000025.1 coordinate 165,115, forward strand.
GAATGCGCCCCGCGATCCGTTGACTGACGAGATGTTGATGATGCGGCCCCAACCGCGCTCGATCATGCCTTCGTATAGCGGCTTGGTCATGTTGAAGACGGAGTCGAGATCGGTGGCCAGCACGTTCCGCCAGGCATCCAGCGTCATGCGCTTGAAGGTCGTGTCCTGGGTGATACCGGCGTTGTTCACCAGAATGTCGACCGGGCCCACCGTCGAGAGCACATCCGATGCGCACCGCTGGCAAGCGTCGTAGTCAGCCACATCCACCGCGAACGTCTGAAACAGACGCCCCTGGGCATGCTGTTCCGCCATCCATGCGGTCACATGCGTATTGCCCAACGAATGCGTCACCACAACCCGATGCCCTTGCGCATGAAGACGGATGGCAATGGCTTCGCCCAACCCGCCCATACCACCGGTGACGAGCGCAATGCGTTGTGTTGTCATGACGGTCTCATCGCGTCGTCGGACGTGCGCCAGTGCGAGGGCAATCGCGCTTGCACAGCAGCCACCGGTCTGTTTCCGGTTCGATACGCAACCGCACAACGGTATCGACCGGCTGTGCGCCGGCGCGAATGCTCAGGGTCTGCATCACACCCCGATACGCGGCCGTTATCTGATAGTGCCCGCGAGGCAATCGCATATACAACAGGGGGCCCTCCGTGCGCACGCGCAAACGGAGCTTGCCGCGATCATCGGCAACCGAAACATCCACATCCGACAACGCCTCGCCGGTTCTGGCCGACACCACGTTCAGCCGCACATTGAAACGACGTGCCATCGCGTGCATGGTGTCGCGCTCGTCGCTCCCCACGCCACCTGACACATAGGCGATCTCGTTCTGTACGCGGACCTCCGGCGCTGCCGCAGCATCCGGCCCGACTGCACCAGCGTGCGCGCTGGCGGCCAAAACCAACGCGGCGAGAATGCCGTGTGGCAAAAAACGACCTGCTTGGCTCATCTCATACCTCACTGATCAGCGGCCGGGTGGCCAACCGTCTGCGCCAGCACCGGAACCTCGTCTTCATTGAGTGACAAGGCTTCTGCCAGCAGACGCTGATTGAGCCAGCCACGCACCACACAGCCGAGCCCGGCCGAAGCACAGTAAAGCGACACGTTTTGCGAGATCGCTCCTGCGGCGACGCCGGAAAAGGTTTCGCGCACCGCTTCGGGCATCTGGTCTGCACGAGCATGGTTCACCACGTACACCAGATCCAGCGGCGCCTTGCCGACAAAATCCTGGTACCCCGTCAGGTTGCGCGCGTCCACGGCGTGCTTGAGCCGCAAGCGGTGCGCCACAGGCTCGTATTCGTAGACGCCTTCCGGCAGGGCGACGTAGATGTCGATCTCGTTCAGGCCATGCGCTGAAGGCGCGGTGCGCCCGCCTGTTTCCGGCCGGTTGATGCCGTTCGCCGCCCATAGCAATTCGCTCAGTTGCTGCAGCGACAGTGGCGTGGGCGCGAATTCCCGCACGCTTTTCCGCTTGGTCAGCGCGGCAGTCAACGTGTTGCCGCCATCCAGTAGCGGCGGCGCCAGCGGAATGGTTGCCGGTGGTGCCGCGTGGGACGTTGGCTGCGGCAGTAGATGTTGCACAGGGTCATAAGACAGGAGCATCGCCTTGCTCATGGCATCCACCTCACAAAACTGAAAATCCATCGGACATGTGCCGCCTAGGCGGAGATGATCACCTTGAGTGCCTGCGTCTTCGCGGCGTTGCGGAACGTATCGTAGGCAGTGAGGATGTCATCGAGCTTGAACCGATGCGTAATGAGCTGCCCTGGCAGAAGCTTCCCCGCGCGCACCGTTTTCAGAAGCATCGGTGTGCTGACCGTATCCACGAGCCTTGTTGTGATGGCGATGTTCTGGCTCCACAACGTTTCCAGATGCAGGTCTGCCTTGACGCCATGCACCCCAATGTTCGCAATCACCCCGCCCGGCGCAACCAGTTGCTGGCAGAGTTCGAACGTCGCGGGCACGCCCACTGCCTCGATCGCACAATCGACCCCCACGCCATCCGTCAGCCGCTTCACGGCGGCAACGGCGTCTTCACTGGAGACGTTGATGCAGGCCGTTGCACCCAGCCGGCCGGCTACTTCCAGCCGCGCCATGTTCGTGTCGATCATGATGATCTGCGCCGGCGAGTAGAACTGCGCCGTCAGCAACGAGGCCAGCCCGATGGGGCCTGCACCGACAATTGCCACGCTGTTGCCGGGCTGGACGCGGCCATTCAGTACGCCGCATTCGAATCCAGTCGGAAAGATGTCAGACAGCATCACCAGCGCCTCTTCATCAACGCTAGGCGGCAGTTTGTAAAGGCTGGTCTCGGCGTGCAGAATCCTGACGTACTCGGCCTGCACGCCGTCGATGCGATTGCCCAGGATCCAGCCGCCCGTCTCGCAGTGCGAGTACATGCCGCGCCGGCAGTTCGCACATTTTCCGCAAGACGAGATGCACGAGATCAGCACATGATCACCAGGCTGGAGCGATGTCACGGCAGCGCCCACGGACTCCACCACGCCCACGCCCTCGTGGCCCAGCGTGCGCCCCGGCTCGCAGGTCGGCACGTCGCCCTTGATGATGTGCAGATCGGTACCGCAAATGGTCGTCAACGTGACGCGCACTACCGCGTCGCCGGGCGCCTGCAATTCCGGTTTCGGCTTGTCGGCCAGGGTGATCTTGCCGGGCCCTTCGTAGACGAGTGCTTTCATGGGAATCACCAACGAGGACGATGACTCCATGCTAGGCAACCGCCCTGCGCGGACGTTGATCTACGTCAGGGCGCATGGCAGCAACCGCGCGATATTGACCTTCTATATCCGGAGGCGAAACCCGCGTATGGCCGAACAAGCGCCCACCATTCCATGCACGCAGCCAGCGGAGGCCTTGGTCACTCGCATGCTTGAGGCGGCAGCGTATCCGCACCCCGCTGCGGATCTGCAGATGATCGAAACCCATCTGTCGTGGGTCTTCCTGGCCGGAGAATTTGCGTACAAGGTGCGCAAGCCGATCAAGCTGGACTTCGTCGATTTTTCGACGCTCCGTGCGCGGCAAACCGATTGCGAGGAGGAGTGCCGTCTCAACCGCCGCCTCGCCCCAGCGCTATACCTTGGCGTGGTGCCCATTTCGCACGATCCGGCCACGGGCGCAATCTACGTCGATGGACAAGGCACGCCTTGTGAGTACGCGGTCCGCATGCGCCGGTTTGCCCAGCAGGACGTACTGAGTGCATTGGCCCATGCCGGGCGACTGCGCCCGGAAGAGATCGACGCGCTGGCCGACCTGATCGCAGACTTCCACGCAACCGCGCCTGTCTGCGGCCCCGTTTCAGACGACGGAACACCCTCAAGCATTCGGCGCACGCTTGAGGACTGCGCAGCGGGGGTGAGTGCCCTCAGCACTGAACCCCCGATTGCGGCGGCCACGGTAGCGCTGCTTCGCAAGCATGCAGACCGCCTCGAAGAGGCATTCGCATCACGTCGGCGCGGCCGCCACATCCGCGAATGCCACGGCGATCTGCACCTGGGCAACATCGTGTTGATCGGTGGCCAGCCGACGCCGTTCGACTGTCTGGAATTCTCGCCCTCGCTCCGGTGGATCGACACCATGTACGACACCGCCTTTCTGTTCATGGATTTGCTCGCCGCGGGCCTGCATGGGCTGGCGTATCGGCTGATCAACCGTTATCTCGAACGATGTGGTGACTATGCGGGGTTGGCGGTACTGCCTTTCTACGCATCGATGCGCGCACTCGTGCGTGCTCGTGTGCTGCTGGAGCGCGCCCATCAGTTGGACGGAACCCCCGATCTGGCAGCAAAGCTGCGCGGCGAGGCACGCCGCATGCTCGACCTGTCTCGGGAGCTGCTGCGCCGAAACGACGCCTGCATTCTTCTCATGCATGGCCTTTCCGGCAGCGGAAAATCCACCCGCGCCGCACAGCTTGCCGAAGCAGAAGGGATGATCCGCGTGCGCTCCGACGTCGAGCGCCAACGCACCCGGTATGTCGCCGCCGTCGATCGCTACCTGCCGCGCGCAGTCGAACGTACCTATCGGCGTCTGGCCGCCGTCTGCAAGCTGGGGGCAAGCGCCGGTTTTCCGATGATTGCCGACGCCACGTTTCTGGCCGAGCGCCAGCGCAGACGTTTCTTCTCACTGGCCCACCGATTGGGCGTGGCCGTGGCCATCGCGGACTGCGTTGCCGACGTCGACACGCTGCGTATGCGTATCCGCAATCGCATGCGAGGCGGGCTCGACGCCTCGGAAGCAGACCTGCACGTGCTGGACGCGCAGATCGCCACACAACAGCCGCTCAACGTGGAGGAGCGGGCACATGTGATCCCTGGCGAGATCTCCAACGTGGTGCCCTACATCAGAGGCAGAGAGCAGTGATTTCGTTTGGGCAGGCCAGGCAACCAAGTGCCTTGAGACCAAGCACCGTGGCGATGGTATTTCACGCGCGGCCGCCAATTTGCGCCATATCAACGCACACAACTGCAGAGTGCCTACGCTGCATATGGATACCTTATTCGGCGGCCCGGCTCACCTGCCCGCCAAGACCCCACCGGAGATCACAATGCAACAACCTGCTGATATGGCATGCAATCTGGCATGCGCTGTCATGCGCGACATGAGCCGCACCGCCAGCTTCATGCTCGAGGCACAAATTGACCTGTCACGCTTGCGCCTGAAGCTGGCCGAGGCTGCGCTGGAAGACGTGCGTGAGATGGAACATGAATTGAGCGGCACGCATGACTGGACATCGCTGGCCACTGCACAAAGCATCTTCATGAAGATGCAATCAAGCCACGGTGCTAACGCTCTAAAGACGTGGGCCGAGTTCACGAACAAGCTGCAGGCCGCCTATTTGCGTCGGTTGACGGAGTGGACGCAGCAGATGCAGCCACCCGAAGCTCAAACCTCTTCCTCACAGCTGTTTGCCGCGTCCTCCGATTCGCTGAAAGCCTTCTTTGACAGCTTCAACCTCATGGCCCCGCCAGCCTCCGAGGCGAAGAAGAACGGACTGGCACGATCCACCACGACAAGAGCTGAGAAGACCGCCTGATCAACAGGCCAAGGAGCCCGTCATGCGAGTTCAGGACGTCTATTCACACAATGCAGTCCATATTCCGCTCTCGTGCACGCTTCAGGAGGCGGCACAGCAGATGCGCCAGAAGCATGTCGGTGCGCTGGTCGTGACGGAGAACACCCCTTCCGGACCCCGCGCGATCGGCGTCGTCACGGATCGCGACATCGTGCTTGATGCGGTTGCGGTTGGCGTCAGCCCCTCCCAGACCTGTGTGGCCGATGTGATGAGCCGGGGCATCTCCAACGTACCGCTCGATGCCAGCCTCAGCGACGCGTTGCAGGAAATGCTCTCATGCGGCGTGCGGCGTGTTGGTGTGACGTCCGACGACGCGCTGGTTGGAGTGCTGTCTCTGGACGACGTGCTGAGCGCAATGGCCACTGAATGGAGCCTGATCGCCCGCCTCGTCCATAACGAGCGTGAACGCGAGACCACCGGCAGCGTCCAGCCGCCGCTGAGCGTCTAAATCGGCTGCCACTCCACTTCAGGAAAACCTCCCCATGAATCCCGAGCCGCTTTCTCTCAGCATGGACATCGTGGCGGACGATGCCGTGCTGGAAGGCACCCTGTACTGCCCCGGCAACGCGGCGGGCCTGGTGATCTTTGCGCATGGCAGCGGAAGCTCGCGGCTCAGTCCACGGAACCAGTACGTTGCGGATCAGCTCCACGCCGCAGGCCTAGGCACGCTGCTATTCGATCTGTTGAGCGCCGAAGAGGCATCGCACGCCTCGTGCCGGTTCGATATCGACCTTCTGGCGCGGCGTCTGCATACAGCCACGCACGCGGTAGGCAACATCGCTCGCGAACGCGGGTTGCGGCTGGGGTACTTCGGCGCCAGCACGGGGGCCGCAGCCGCGATTCTGGCGGCTGCCGAGCCGGACGACGCCGACCCAATCGAAGCGGTCGTCAGCCGCGGTGGCCGCCCTGATCTTGCCGGCCAACGCGCGCTGGGCAAACTCGCCTGCCCAACCCTGCTGATCGTTGGCGCAGCCGATCTGGACGTGCTCGATCTCAACCGGCAAGCCCTGAGCCAGATGCATTGTGAGAAAGCCCTGGAGACGGTGCCCCACGCAACGCACCTTTTTGAAGAGGAAGGCGCGCTCGAGCAGGTGGCCGAGCTGGCGCGGGCATGGTTTGTCCGCCACCTGAGTGCAACCACCCAACCCCACAGACACGCGAGGTAGCCCCATGCGATTCAAAGATCGATTGGATGCGGCGCGTATGCTCGCGCAGGCACTGGAGAAGTACAAGGACATGCACCCTTTGGTGCTGGCCATTCCAAGGGGTGCGGTTCCCATGGGCGCTCTCATCGCAACCGCGCTTGGCGGTCAGCTCGATGTGGTGCTGGTTCGCAAGCTCGGCGCACCGTTCAACCCCGAACTGGCCGTCGGCTCTGTGGAAGAAGGCGGCTGGACCTACATCGCACCCTATGCAGGACGCATTGGCGCAGATACGACATACCTCGAACAGGAAAGCGCAGAACAGATGGACGTCATCCGTCGGCGCCGTGCGCTCTATACCCCGAACCGCGGTCCGTATGACGTAGGAGGACGCGTTGTGATCGTGGTCGACGACGGGCTGGCGACCGGAGCTTCCATGAAGGCGGCACTCCACGCCATACGGCAGCGTCATCCGCAACGCCTCATCTGCGCGGTTCCCGTGGCGGCACCAGATAGCCTGGACGACATTCGACCGCTGGCCGATGAGATCGTCTGCCTCTACGCGCCGCAGGGTTTTCGCGCGGTCGGCTTGTATTACACCGACTTTCCTCAGGTCGAGGATGCCGAGGTGTGTGCCGCGCTGGCCGCGGGTCCGCAATCCGAACGCCGGGCTGGCTGACGCGGCCTCTACAGGCGCGCCACGCCCGGATTCAATCCAGACCGTATCTGCGCACGTACCAGGCTTTCATCACGTAGGCAAACAACCCATAGGTCAGTACGATCGCTGCCAGGCCGGGCCAGTACGCTGCCGGCAGCGGCACAAAGCCGAAGAGCGCCCCGACCGATGTCAACGGCATGGCGACACCCACGCAGGCAATGGCGACGCTGGTCAGTACCAGTGCAGTACTCGCCCGGCTTTGCACGAACGGCACCTTCCCTGTGCGGATGATATGGATGATGAGCGTTTGCGTGAGCAGCGATTCAACAAACCACCCGGACTGGAAGAGCGCCGGATCCGCCCACGCGTGAAAGACACCCAGCAGCAGCGCGTAGGTCGCAAAATCAAACAACGAACTGACCGGCCCCATGTACAGCATGAACTTCAGAATGCTGCCGATCTCCCACCGTCGTGGTTTGACCAGGTACTCGTCGTCCACGTTGTCGGTCGGGATGGCGGTTTGCGAGAAGTCGTAGAGCAGGTTGTTGAGCAGCACCTGCACCGGTGCCATTGGCAGAAAGGGCAGAAACAGGCTTGCGCCCAGCACGCTGAACATGTTTCCGAAGTTTGAGCTGGCGCCCATCTTGATGTACTTGACGATGTTGCCGAACACCTTGCGCCCTTCCGTCACGCCCTCGCCCAGCACCGCCAGGCTTTTCTCCAGCAGGATGATGTCGGCGGACTCCTTGGCAATATCGACCGCGCTATCCACGGAGATGCCAACATCCGCGGCTTTGAGCGCCGGCCCATCGTTAATGCCGTCACCCATGAAGCCCACGACGTGACCTCTGCGGTGCAGTGCCTCGACAATGGCCGCCTTCTGCGCGGGCGACACCTTGGCGAACACCGAAGCGCGTTCGGCCATGTCAGCCATCTGGTCGGGTGACATGGCAGCCAGCTCGGTGCCAAGCACCACCGGTTCCACGGCCAGACCGACCTCGCGACAGATCTTGCGCGCAACAATGGCGTTGTCCCCGGTCAGGATCTTGACTGCCACGCCGCTTGCCTTCAATGCGGCAATGGCAGGCGCGGCCGTATCACGCGGCGGGTCGAGAAAGGCGATATACCCCAGCAACGTCAACCCTGACTCGTCTGCCACGGCGTACTGGCTTTGCTCGGGCGGCATCTCCTTGTATGCAACAGCCACGACACGGAAACCGTCAGCATTCAGGTTCTCCGCCAACTGCCGCGTATCTTGGAGGTGGCTTGCCTCCAGCGGGCCTGCCTCATCGCCGCTCACGTAACGCGCGCTGACGGCCAGCACTTCTTCCACCGCACCCTTGCAGATCAGCACGTGCGTGCCGTCGTCCTGCGCCAGCACAACCGACATGCGCCGGCGCTCGAAGTCAAACGGCAGCTCATCGATTTTCTGGAAACGCGCATGCACATCCAGACGCTGCTCCAGCTCCACGTGCTTGAGCACGGCCACGTCCAGCAGGTTCTTCAAGCCCGACTGATAGAAGCTGTTAAGAAATGCGTACTCCAGCACCTGGTCGGATTCTTCGCCGCGCAAGTCGAGGTGATGCTTGAGGATGATGCGGTCTTGCGTAAGCGTGCCGGTCTTGTCGGTGCACAGCACGTCCATCGCGCCGAAATTCTGGATGGCGTTGAGCCGCTTGACGATGACCTTTTTGCGCGACATGGCGATGGCGCCCTTGGCCAGATTGACCGTGACGATCATCGGCAACATCTCGGGCGTCAGGCCAACGGCCACCGCCACCGCAAACAACAGCGCCTCAAACCAGTTGCCCTTGGTCAATCCATTGATGAGAAAGACCGTGGGCGCCATCACCAGGATCAGCGTCAGCATCAGCCATGTGAATCGGGTAATGCCGCGATCAAAGCTGGTCTGCACGCGCTGCCCGGCAATCAGGTTGGCCACATGACCAAAGGCGGTGCGGTGCCCGGTGGTCAAGACAACGGCCGTGGCGTAGCCGCTCACCACTGCGCTGCCCATGAAGCACAGGTTGGGCCGGTCGAAATCCGCCGCAGGATGGCTGTCGGAGGGCTGCGCGTGCTTTTCCTGTGGCATGGCTTCGCCAGTCAGTGCCGACTGGTTGACGAACACATCCTTCGCACTGAGCAACCGCAAGTCGGCCGGGATCATGTCACCGGCGGAAAGCTGAACGATATCGCCTGGCACCAGTTGCTCGATCGGGATTTCCTGGCTCGCTTCGGCACCATCGGAACCGATGCGCCGTACCGTTGCCGTTGTATGCACCATGCGACGCAGCGCCTCCGCCGCCCGGTTCGAGCGGTGCTCTTGCAGAAAGCCCAGCACAACACTCAGCACCACCATGACGGCAATCAGCACGGCCGCCCGTACATCGCCCAACACCGCCGAGACGCCCGCCAGCGAGATCAGCAGCAGATTCAGCGGATTGACCGATCGGCGCACCAACTCAATCAGCACAGCTTCGTGATGGCCGTTGGCCACGCGGTTGAACCCGTATTCGCGCAGGCGCTGTGCAGCGGCTTCCTGCGTCAGGCCCTGCGTCTGGGTCTGAAGCCGGTCCAGCACGTCCTGTGAGGCAAGCGCCGACCACATTGAGAGATCGTCGGCGGGCGAATGCGGAAACGGCACGGACGTGATGTGCATAGGAAATTGCGAGCAAACCGCATGGATGTGCAAACCATTAGAGCGCAGGACGCGCGTCGGGCCTTGACGCAACTCAACGGCCATCGTTGCCTGGGCGGCTGTCGTGCGTGCCCGCCACCGGGGGTTCAATGCCGGCGCCACGCCAGCCGCCGCCCAGCGCAAGGAACAGCGCCACGGTGTCTTGCAGCCGCTGTGCACGCACCTGCAGCGTGCCGAGCACGGCTTGCTGATACTGCAGGTCAGCACTGAGCACCTGCAGATAACCAGCAACACCAGCACGGTAGTCTGCGTTGATCTCTTCCAGCGCGGCACTTGCCGCCGCCTGCGCGCGCAACTGTGCGTCAAGCTGCACTGCATCGTGTTCAAGCGCACGCAGCACATCGGCCACCTGCTCAAATGAAGCGAGCACCACCTGCCGATAGCCGGCATCGGCAGCCTGCAATGCCTGCCGGGATGCGGAACGGCGGAAATACAGGGTACCGCCTTCAAATAGCGGGGCGACAAGGTTTGCCCCCACGCTCCAGGCGCCGGCTTTCGCACCGAACAGATCGGCGCTACGGCCGCTCATCCGGGCGTAGTCTGCGCTCAGGGTCAGGCTTGGCAGCATCGCCGCCGTTGCAACACCCACCTCTGCGCTGGCTTGGTGCAGGCGCGCCTGTGCGGCCAGAACGTCGGGCCGCTGGCGCACCAGTTCAGAGGGCACCAGCCTGGGCAGGTCCGCCGGCAGTTGCAGCCCGTTGAGCGCAACGTCTACGGCGTCTGCCTCGGAAGGAAATCGGCCGGCCAACACCGCTTGCAGATGCGCAGCCTGGTCACGCTTCTGCTCCAGCGGCGGCAGCGATGCTTCCAACGACGCCAATTGCGCAGCAAGGCTCAACTCGCTGGCATGCGCCATGACGCCGGCTTCGACCTGTGCGTGTGCAATCTCCACCTGCTCGCGCACCACGGCAATCAGGCTGCGCGTGGTGTCGATCTGCGCCTGATAGGCGGCATGCGCGATCACGGCGTTCACCAGATTGCCGGTCAGCGCAAGGTAGGCGGCGGCAACCGCGTACCTTTGCCCTTCTGCTTGCGCCGCCAGTGATTCCACCGCACGCCGATTGCCGCCAAAGATATCGACCGCGTAACTGATGGATGCCCCCAGTGTCCACAGCGTAAAAAGGCTTGGCGCGCCGGTCTGCCCGAGCCTGGCGGGCACCGCTGCCTGGCGTGACACATCGGCTGATCCAGCCACCTGCGGGTAGAACACTCCCGCGCCAGCTCGCAACAGGTCTTGCGCGGCGCGCAGGTTGGCTTCTGCCTGCTGCAGGCTCGGGTTGGCCGTAACAGCCGCTTCCATGGCCTGATCAAGCGCGGGACTGCCGAGGGCGCGCCACCAGTCTGCAGCAGGCACTGCTGCCGCCGTGAAGCGTTGCGCAACGCCGTCTGCAGAGGCCGCCTGCGCAGGATCGCCGTCACGAAGATAGCGATCGACGTCAGGTGCCAGCGGTGCGTGGAAATCTGGCCCGACCGCGCAGCCCCAGACCACAACCGCTGCGGCTAGCGCCCCCGCCGCCGCTTTCACGACGCCCCCTGCAGATAGACGTCGACCAGTTGGCCGGGATAGACGGCGAGCTTGTCTGGCTGCTTGAAGCGGAAAAGCAACGGCAGCACGCGCACATCCACGCGTTCGGAGCGCTGGTCGGACAACTGCACCTTGGGCGACACGTACGGCTGCACGCGCACAAATTCCAGCGGCACGCTGACATCGGTGCCGCGCACAAACATGCGTGCCTGTACTGCACCGGGCGGAAGGCGGTGTACCAGGATCTCGTCCACATACACACGCACGGCCAGCTTGTTCTGACCGGTGCTCATCGTGACCAGCGGCACGTTGGCCCGTGTGTAGGCGTCATAGGTGCCCTGCGGCGATACATAGCTGCCCATTGCCGTGTTCACGGACATGACAACACCATCCACCGGTGCCCGCACGGCATATTTTTCGAGCAATGCCGCCGCTGCTGCCGCGCCCTTCTGTAAGGCGTCGCGCTGTTTTTGCAGCGTGCGGATGTCGTAGCTCCAGGCGCCGGCGCGCGTCAGGTCGTACTGACGCTGGGCAACTGCAAGATTGCCGTGCGCCACCCGTACCGCGTTGGCAGCGTTGTCCATTGCATCGCGACTGACTGCCTTGGGATTGAGCCGGGCGGCCGCTTCAAGCTTGTCCAACTGATCCTGCACGGTGCGCAAGCCGGCATCTGCGGCGCTCACCTGCGCGCGGGTGACTTCCAGCGCTTCCTTGCGCGGTTGGGCGAGCAGCGCGTTCAACTGGGCGTCGACGGCATCCGCTTGCGACTGCTGCTGTGCCGTCAGCGCGCGTTGCACGGAATCCTCGATCTGGATCAGCACATCGCCGCGCTTGACTGCCTGCCCTTCCTGCACGGCGATACGGGCGACGGTGCCCGACACTTCGGCATACAGGTTCAGGTTGGCGCCACTGGGCTGATCGCTTTCGACAATGCCGTTGGCGTAGATGCCCGTCGCGTACGGATTCGCCGCCGGTTGGAAGACAGGCGGCAGCGGCGGCCTCTGCCGTGCGTAGTAAATGGCCGCCCCCAACCCTGCCAGCGCACCGATCACAGAGAGCACAAACAACCATCGGATCTTCATCGCATCTCTCCGTGTTCAATGCGGCTCAGCTTGCCATCCTCCATGTCGAGGATGCGGCTGGCCATGTCGAGGATGCGCGCGTCGTGCGTCACGATCACGATGCAGCGGTGCGCATTCAGGATCTCCGTCTTCACGAACTGCATGATGGCGCGGCCGGTGTCGCCATCCAGCGATGCGGTGGGTTCATCCAGGATCAGGATGTCGGGCTGCGTGACGATGGCACGTGCAATGGCCACGCGCTGCTGCTCTCCACCGCTGAGCTTGACCGGCGGCAACTGCGCGCGGTTCTTCAGCCCAACCACATCGAGGTAGTGCATGGCCTGCTCGAGCGCTGTGTCCCACGGCACATGCCGCAGGATTAACGGGATGGCGACGTTCTCAACCGTGGTGAGACGCGGGAACAGGTGGTAGTCCTGAAACACGAAGCCAATCTTGCCCAGGCGGAAATCGGCCAGAGCGTCGGCACCCAGGCTCCAGATGTCGACCCCATCCACCACCGCGCGGCCGCCATCGGGGCGCAGGATGCCGGAGATCACGCTCAGCAGTGTGGTCTTGCCACTGCCCGAAGGCCCGACAATGAACAGCATCTCGTTGAATTCGGCCTCGAAACTGACCTGCATGAGCGCACGAGTACGCGCCTCGCCCTCGCCAAACCATTTATCGAGTGCCTGCGCGGCAATGGCAACATTGGCCACGATCAACCCCGGAAGATGTCGAAAGGCTCGATGCGTAGTACCTTGCGCACCCCGATGTAGCCAGATATGCCGGCAATCGCCACCACCATGGCCAGCGCCAGCATCAAATTGGTGAACGTGATCATGGCCGCATAGTCCGGAATGCGAAGACGCACCAGCGCGATCGACGCGGCACATAGGCCGATGCCCAGCCCGTAGCCAACCAGCGCCACGAACGTGGCCTGGAAGACGATCATCGTGACCAGCTCGCGCCCCTTGGCCCCGATGGCCTTGAGTGCGCCGAAGCGCTCCAGGTTTTCCAGGATGAAGGTGTAGAAGGTCTGCCCCGATATGGACAACCCCACCACAAAGCTGATCACCGTCATCAGCAGGATGTTGGTGCCAAGCCCGGTCTGGAAGGTATAGAAGCGAGAAATGCGGTTGATGAACTCTTCTTTGGTCACGGCGCGATAACCTAGCCGGTCTACCGCACGTTCGATCGCTGCAATGTCGGCCTCGGTCTTGGGCTCAATCAGGATGTATGACATCGTGTAGCGCGTACCGGGCAGATATTGCACAGCGCGGCGATACGTTGTGTACAGGGTGGGCACGCCAAACAATCCGCTTGTTGCCACCTCGCCAATGCCGACGATCACCCCTCGATGGTCGTTGACTTCGAATTCCGTGCCGATATGTGGGTTTTCGAGCTTCCCGAACTCGGCGTCCTGGATGACGATGAAGGCGTTCTCGCCGTACAGATCCTGGATACGGCCACTGAGCATGCGAGGGCGGCCGAACAGGCTGGTGTCGTCGATGCCGACCACGGTCACGGGCTGATAGGCTCCGCTGTTCAGACGCACAAGTGCGCCGCCTGAATACAGCGGTACGGCAAATTTCACGCCGTGAATGCTGCGTACCGCATCAAGAACGTAATCCGGCATGCCGATGGAATTGGCCACGGTGTTGACAGCCGGATCCATGACCCACATGCGAGCGCCGATGTTGTACACGGCAGACGAAGACCGATTGAGCACGCCCGCAAACAGCGACGTCATCTCGATCATCAGAAACACCGCAAACGTAATGCCGACCAGCAAACCGCTCAACTTGGCCTTGTCATTGACCAGCAGCTTGTAGGCGAGTTTGAGAATGGCTTGCACATGGCCCCCAGGCCATGCATGGCAGACAGGGATACGCCCCGGGCGTGATATCGACCGGCCGATGCATGTGCATCAACGATAGCGATTCGGGCGCGGCGGCCTTTGACGTGTCGCAAGACCGCGCTGGGTCCTGCGGGGATTGCGCTACAGCGTATCGTCGTCGGAGAACAAGCGATGACGTATTGCGTAACGCACAAGGGCAGCTTCGCTAGAGAGCTGCAGCTTGTCCATCAACCGCATCTTGTAGGTGCTGATGGTCTTGGCGCTCACACACAGGCTTGTGGCGATTTCGGTCAAGGGCTCGCCGCGCACCAGCCGGCGATAGACCTCCATTTCACGGTCGGACAGGCGCGTGTGGGCGGCCTCATCACTGGGCTCGCCCAGGCTGTGGGCGAGCTTCTCCGCCATGGGCGGACTGACATAGGTGCCGCCGCTCGCCACTTTCTGCAGCGCACTGACCAGTTCGGTGGCGGCGCTTTCCTTCGTCAGATAACCGGCCGCCCCAGCACGGAAGGCGCGCGCTACGTACTGCTCTTCAGCATGCATGGTCAGCACCAGCACGCGCACCCTGGGGTGATCATCGTGCAGCTGGCGGAGCAGCTCCAGCCCGCTGCGCCCCGGCATCGAAAGATCGAGCACGATCACCTGCGGTTGATGGTCGCGCACCAGTTGCACCACCTGCGTACCGTCAGAGGCTTCACATGCGACTTCAAAATCCCCCGCGCGCTCCAGGATATGACGCACGCCATCGCGCATCACGGCATGATCGTCGGCGATCATCACGCGAATCATGTCCGTGCCTCCTCAATGGCTTCGTGAACGGCGGGAAAGCTCACACTCAAGCGAAAGCCGCCCCCAGGCACGTGTGTGATCGTTGCCTGCCCGCCCAGTAACCGGGCCCGTTCGCGGATGCCAAGCAACCCCAGCGGCTTGCGTTCACCCACCGCCGGAGGCGCCCCACTCCAGCCATGCCCATTGTCTTGAATGGACAACTCCAGCACGTCCTCCTGCTGCGAGAACTCGATCTCAACGCGAGTGGCATCGGCGTGGCGCACGACATTGTTGAGCGCCTCCTGCACGATCCGAAAGACCGAGATGGCAGCGCGCTCGTTCATTGCCAGTTCTTGTGCATGCACAGTCACGACCAGGCCAAAGCGTTGGCGAAAATTCTTGGCCATCCACTCGATGGAAGGCACAAGCCCCAGCTCGTCGAGCAACGGCGGCCGAAGATCCGCCGAGATCTGCCGCACGGCAACGATCGTCTCGTCAATCACGTGTTGCATCGCCTGGGTCTGGTCGATCAGCGCCTTGTCGCTCCGTGCGGCCTGCAGATCCGCCGCCAGCAGCGAAATGTCCATCTTGAGCGCACTCAGGCGTTGCCCCAGATCGTCGTGCAGTTCACGGGCGATGCGGTGCCGCTCCTCTTCCCGCGTTGCCAGAACGCTGTCCGACAGATGTTGCAACTCTTCCTGAGAGCGCCGCAGCGCCGCTTCCGCGCGGGCACGCTCCGTGGTATCGCGCAGCATCACCGTGAAAAGCTTGCCGCCGTTCACCTCGATCTGCGAAATCGACGCTTCGATCGGGAACTCTCGCCCATCGGTGTGCAGGGCAAACAGCGGGCGCTGCTTACCCATCTGGCGTTCCGACACGCCCGTCACCCCGAAGCGCCTCACGTGCGCTTCGTGCGCGCCGCGAAACCGCTCGGGAATAAAGTCTGACAGTGGCCGACCGATGGCCTGGCGAGCTGAACAACCGAACAGTGTTTCGGCCATGGGATTGAACAGCACGACGCGCTGGCTGTCATCGACTGAAATGATGGCTTCCATGGACGAGCGGATGATGCCGGCCAACCGGGCTTCGCTCTTTTCAAGGTACGACAGATCGCGGGCGACGGCGGCTCGCAACTTCCGTAGCCGCAGCCAATAGAACACCAGTGCGATCACGGCAGAAATACTTGCCGAGGCTAGCAAAACAAAGGGAGCGTCCCCGGCGTTGAGGGCAAATGCCAGCCGGGCAACCGACGCGGCCAGCAGCAAAATGGCCAGCCCACCCACCACAAGTTCGGCTGAGGTGGATTGCAACTGCAGCCGCCGCCTGTGCGTCGCCTTCGAGGATTGAGCGTCTTTCTCCGCCACCGGACACCATCAAAAGGTCGGGATGCAATCAACATAGCCCATTCCTAAGGCTGGAGATACTAGCCGTGTGAAGGAGACGCCCCCCGGAAAACCCTGCCGCCGCTGTCAGGGAACCCTGACAACGGCATGGCACATCCCGACGACCATCTCAGCACTGCCTGATTTCGTGCAAACCCGGCACCTCCGATACTGAGCGTACGGACACCGGACCCTGGTGGAACGCTGTGACCGGATACCCACCATCTCACCGAGGATGTGTGGTTCAAACACTACAGACGCCTTCCGGAGCCGCCCCATGATTCCGCGCACGATAGAGTCCCCTGCACCCGTCGAAACCCGCCATCCTGCTTCACTTCCTCAGCTCAGGCTCGTGCGCGACGCAACACAGGTCCGCCAGACAACGCCACTGATCCCCAGCAGCCAGTGCGCCAATTGCATGATGCACTGGGCCTGCATCGCGAGCGCTGTACCATCCGCGCAACGCGAACAGCTGGACCAGATGGTGCACACCTGGCGCAAGATCGCCAAGGGCGAAGCACTCTTCCGTGCGGGTGACATCTTCCACGCACTGTATTCCATCCGGTCGGGATCGTTCAAAACCGTGGTATCGCACCCCAACGGCGCAAATCACGTCACCGGATTCCAACTGTCGGGCGAAACGCTTGGGCTCGACGGCATTGCCGCCGATCGCCACACCTGTGATGCGATTGCCCTGGAAGACAGCACGGTCTGCTCCATGCCTTTCCATTGCGTTGAGGACCTGTGCCAGGACATCCGCCCACTGCAACATCGCCTTCACCAACTGATGGCCGAAGAGATCGTGCGCGAGTCGGGCCTCATGCTGCTGCTCGCCGGGCTAAGCGCGGAAGCGCGTGTTGCCACCTTCCTGCTGAATCTCTCCACGCGCATGCAGGACCGCGGATACTCCGCTTTGAGCTTCACGCTGCGCATGACCCGCGAAGAAATCGGCAGCTACCTTGGCATGCAGCTTGAGACTGTCAGCCGAGCGCTGTCGAGGTTCCAGCGCGAAGGCTGGATCGTGGTGAGCGGCAAGAACATCGAGCTGACCGACAAGGCCGCCCTGATGGAGCTTTGATCGCTCTGCCTGCCCCTCAAAAAAAACATGCCGCCCCGCTTTTTCTGGCGGGGCGGCGTGTTTTTTTTCCTGCATATTTCCAACCTTACGGCGCGATCTGGAGATGATCGATGACTTCCGTCACGCCAGGTGCGGACCATGCCGCCCCCTTGGCCGCGCGCCGCTCCGCTGCGGAACCGATGTGGCCGCTGAGCGTAACCGTCCCGCCCTGAACAGAGACGCGGATGTGGTCGGCCTCGCGCGCGGCATGCCGCTTGAGCGCCGCACCAATCTGCTCGGCAACATTGGCCGGCGCCACGCGCGCTTTGATCCGCAGCCGGTTGATCAGCCCGGCGACACCGCGCAACGATCCCACCGCATGCGCCGCCTGTTCGCTCTGATATGGCCAGTCCACCTCACCCGAGAGCGTCACCCAGCCATTTTCGACCAGCACCTCAATGCGGTTGGACGGTAGGCTGACCTGCCATTCCAGCGCGGCACGGGCCGCTTGGGCAACGTCGGCGTCCGTGTGTGCTCCCGGCAGACGGACTTCGATTTTCTGCACGACTCCACGCACACCAGCAACACGCTCGGCCGCATGCTCTGCAGCGAGCTTCTCCATGTAGCTGTGCACGTGGCCGGTCAGTGTCACCACGCCGTTTTCCACTTCCACACCAATCGCCGCGGCATCCACCGCAGGTTCCCAAACCAGTTCGTCGTTGACGTCCTGCTTGATACCCAGATCGCTTTTCATACCTCGCTCCTGCTAGATAGAGTCGCCTGGCTATGCCCAGTGGCGTTCACGCGCCGTTTGGCAAGACAGACAGCGCATGGCTGTCGGCTGGGCTTGCAGGCGTAGAAACGGAATCGCTTCGCCACAATCGACGCAGATGCCGTAGCTGTGCTGCTGCATACGCTCGCGTGCAGCATTCAGTTGCTCAAGCTCCCTTCGGTAACGCACAAGCATGACGTCGTTCGTTTGGTCCCCCGCCTCTTCATCGGCAAGATCCGCGTTCTCGAACGGCGCTTCACGGGGCATCGGCACAACGGATCCGCCCAGCGCCGATAGTTGGCGCTGCACGCGTGCTTCCTGTTCGTCGAGCAAGCTCCTCAGCCGTTTCCATTGCACCTCGGTAAAGCGGGTCATGCCGAGTCTCCTTCTGTTGATTCAGCGTCGCACCGTGTGTTCGGCTTCACGCTTCCGTTGGCGAGAGCCAGGCCGGACGCTGCCTCGATTGCTCCCACCGGCCGGCCGCCTTCACCTGATCGATAAAGCCCGCCATCTCCTCCTGCGATAACCCGCTGAGCACGTCGCGCTGGAACAGCGCCAGCACCGGCGCGGGAATGGTGGCGGTGATCCGCATGATTTCTTCGACCGCACGGAATGCCCCGCGCGCCGCCATGACGCAAATCACGGACAGGTGCGTGGACCCGGGCAATTGGTCAGCCAGGAAGTCCCGCATGGGCGAAGCCAGGTGGCCCATCCAGATGGGTGCGATCACGATGACGTGTTCGACTTCATCAAGGGACGGACCTTCATAGCGATACTTGGCGCGCGCATGGAATACCGTTTCGATGACACAGCGCGCATCTCCCAAGAAGCCGGCACGCGGATGCTCGTCCGTCACCTCGGCAAGCTGCCATCCGCTTTGCGCAGCCATCTGTTCGGCCACCTGACGTGCCGTGCCGGTGCGCGAGTAGTACACGATCAGCTTCTTTTCCATCTCGTACTCCAGGGATTTCGAAAGCAGTGGAACGGGCAATTGCCTCTAGGAAACAACCCACATCTGATCGACAACGGCACGCACGCCCGGCGCGTCCCATGCGGCTTCGCGAGCCGCACGGCACTCGTTGAGGTTGCGCAGCGGCCCATACAAGGTCACCGTCCCATCCGCCACGGAAACACTGAGGCGCGAGGCGTCGACCACCGCCAGGCGTTGCAGCGCCCTCGCAATGCGATCACTCAGATCCGCCGGGCCGGAGGCGGGGCGCAATGTCAGCGCATTGGCCACGGACTTCACGCCGTGGACTCTGCGCACCGTGTCTAGCGCCGCACGGCGCTGGAAGTCCTGGTCGACTTCACCGCGCAGCGTCACGGCCCCGTCTTCGACGGTGATCTGTACTGCACCGGACGGCACCGATGCATTCCAATGCAACGCACTGCTGATTGCCTGCGCAATCTCGTCATCCGGGCGTTCCATATCCGGCGGCATCCGTACATCCACGTGGATGACAAGGGCGGTCACACCGGCAACGCGCCGGATCGCCTCTTCCGCGGCATGCTTGTCAGCGAACGTGTCGACGCCGCCGGAGAGCGTGACGACGCCGTCCTTGGCCTGCACTGCAAAGCGACTGGCATCCACCGCCGGGTCCCATTGCAGTTCTTCTTCGACATCGTGCTTGAGCTGGATATCGTTTTTCATGGCGACCTTCTCTGGTTCAATTGAGGTCGAAGCTCAGTGCGACATCAGCACCGGCACGGTCATCGTCTTCAGCAGGGTGCGTGTCACCCCGCCCAGCACGAGTTCGCGCAAGCGGCTGTGCCCGTAGGCTCCCATCACGATCAGATCGGCATTGAAATCGGCCGCTCGCGAGAGCAGCAACTCACCTACGGCGGTGTCGGAATCTGCACAGTCGGTCTCTTCCACCGTTGTGTGAATGCCGCGCGCGTTCAACGCACGCGCCACCTGACCCACCGTGGTTTCTTCGGCCCAGTGCTTCGGCTGCGTGCTCGTGATCTGCAGCACGTGCACATTTGCGCCCGTCATCATTGGCATGGCGTCGTGCAGCGCACGGGCCGATTCGCGACCGCCGCTCCAGGCCACCAGAACGCGCTGCGGCAATGCCGTGAAGTTGCCCGCGTACGGCACAACCAGCACCGGGCGGCCCGACTCCAGGATCAGGGTTTCCACAAAGTCGCCGGCGATAAATTCATCCGGGTCATCGTGGTTCCGTTGTCCGACGACGAGAAGATCGGTCTCCCGCGCTTCGCGCAGCACGAGTGCCACGGGATCGCCTTCCACGGCACGCCACTCCGTTTCCACCCCAAGGCGCTCCGTCGCCTGGCGAAAGCGCGCTTGTACGGTATCGCGGATGCCGTCGCGCCGGATGCGGTCTTCCTCCAGATAGCGCGCAGCGTTCTCCATCATGTAGAACCAGCTGAGGCTTGGCGCAAAGCTCGCATAGATGCCGACGAGTTTGGCGCCGTGCGCCTGCGCGTACTGGGCCGCAAGGTTGAGGCGATGCATGGCGCGTTCGCTGCGATCCAGATGCACCATCACACTGGCATAGCTCATGGTCAGATCCCGATGTTGTGTCAGAGGACGAGCTACCCGGCTAGGCAATGACGGCATTGCTTAGCGGTTCGGTCGCCGCATGCGGTGTTTCCGTGGGCAACGCGCGGACGAGCAGCACCGGCAGCGTGCTCCGGCGTACAACGCTCTCGGCCACGCTGCCCAGGAGCAAACGCTGGAAGCCGCGACGCCCGTGCGTGCCCAGCACCAGGGCTTGCGCACCGACGTTATGGGCCGCCTGTTCAAGGGCAGTGCCGATATCGAAGGTTCCGATGGGGTCGTCCACCACCACGCTGTGGACGTGCACACCTGCCTTTTCGGCCTTGGCCCGCGCGTCGGCAACGATTTGATTGCCTTGTTTGACCAATGCCTCGGTAAAGGCGCCGACATCGATATAGCCAACGTCGTACATCAGATACGAGTTGTCGATCACGTGGGCGATGACCAGCTCAGAGCCGAGCTTTTGCGCAAGCTGGATTGCCTCGTCCAGCGCGCGATCTCCCGTAGGGCTGCCATCCACCGCCACCAGAATCCTGTCGTACATGATCTGCCTCCGTCGAATCCGTCGTCCGCCCCAAACGGGGTTGCTGGATTCCATGTTGGACCACCAAGCGGATCACCCCTTGATTTACATCAGCGTTTGGCTCACCGGATGCGCCGGCCATGCCACTTGATCTGCCTCAAGCGCTTGCGTCCAACGCTCGATAGACTCGTTCGCTATCGACTGCCTCCTGCTGCAGTCACGGAAAGCTCACGGCACCTTGTGCGGGATCAACCTCCGACACCTTCCCGTTCTTATAGTGAAAACGTACGCGCATCGGAGTTCAGCATGAGGGTCGACGAGATTTGTTCCCACCGCATCGTCCACGTTCAGGCAACGGCAACGCTGCAACAAGCTGCCCGGTTGATGCGGGACGAAAGCGCCCGGGCGTTGCTTGTCACGGAACACACCGCTGGCGGTTCGCGGGTGGTGGGCATCGTGACAGACCGCGACATGGTGGTGCACGGCATTGCCAGCCGCAGTGATTGCACCCAGACCGCCGTCTCGGAAGTCATGACGCGCGGTCTTCTGACCATCCACAATGACGCCGTGATCAGTGAAGCCTTGCGCTCGATGCTGAGCCACGGCCTGCACCGTCTGGCCGTGGTCGATCGCCAGCAACGGCTGGTGGGCATGCTCAGCCTGGACGACACCATCCGCGCGATGGGCGGCGAATGGACCTTGCTGGCCGGCATTCTCGGTCGCGAGAACGCGACCGGCTCCCGCCAGCATGCGCCGTCCGATTTGATTCTCTGAGTCTTCCCCTCTGGAGACGGGTCTGATCCGCATGTGCATTAGCCAAAATTGACTAGGCGACAAACCAGAACACCGCCCAGCAGGACAAAAGCATGGTCAGCAGACCTGCGGTGACCCTGCTGGCAAAGGCACGCCCACCGCTGATGGCCACGACAACCTTCGAGAACGTGTTGGCCGTCAGCGCGAGCATCACCAGCGTGCCTGCCGTAGATATCTGCAGCGTATGACCAGCAACCTGCGTTGCAATGGATGCAGTCGCGGCATGCACATCGGCAAATGAGCCAAACACGGTGACAGCCACCACCGCTGCTGTCCCGAACCATGTGCGAGCGGCGGCGGCGGCAAGCAGCAAGGCCGCCGTCCACAACGCAAAACCGATCGCGACCCTCCAATTGATGGATGACGCTGAACTCTCCGGCGCCTCCTGAAGCGGCTCGCTGCCGCGCCATATCCATAGAGCAGACCATGCCACGGTCGCTATCATGCCCACCGCCAGCGGCGCCGCCAGCACGCGCAGCAAGTCGATGCTGATGGCGGCAATCAGCAGCAGCATCTGCACCATCGTGGCGACGTTGGACAGCAGCGCTGCGGCAACCGCACCGTCAATGGGTCGATGGTCCTTCCGGACCCGCGACGCCATCGCCGTGATCGTTGCCACACTCGATGCAAACCCACTGAACAGGCCGGCCAGCGGCAAGCCGATGCGCTCTCCAAACCATCGCGCCGCAAAATGGCCTGTGTTACCGGTCAGCATGACAAGCAGCACAACCAGCCACAGCGTATGCGGGTTCCAGGCGTTCAGCGGCCCTATGTTCCGGTCGGGAACCGCGGGCCAGATCAGCAATGCCGCGACGGCGAGGATCAGCAGATCGGCGAGTTCACGCTGGGTGATGACCGTACGGGCAAACCGATGCAAACCCGCTTTGGCATAGAGCAGGACCAGAAGTACCGTACCTAGGCCAGCCGTCATTTCGGGCTCGCTCACGGCATAGGCGCCTAACAGCGTGGTCGCCACCAGTGCGAGTTCCGTCGTCACGCCAGGATCAACATTGGCCGAATGGTGATAACCCACCGCCGCCAACACCGCGACCGTCAGCAACACAATCGGCAAGGCAAACGGCACCGGCAGGCTTGCCGCAATGGCGCCTGCCAGCGACCCAATCGCAAAGGTTCGCATGCCTGCCGGCAACTCTGCGCTGCCGGTGTGACTACGCTCGCGCTCAAGGCCGATCGCCAGGCCCACGCCCAAGGCAACCGAGAAGGACAGTAGTGAAGTCATTCAGTGGAGCCGGATGGCCGTTGCATTGCACCCATTCAGTATTGCGCGTGGCAACGCTTTCCGATTGATCTGGCGCAGTCGATGGTCGACTGCCGGGGCGGAGTTCCGCAGGGCTGATCCATACTGACCAGACATGCCAGACGGAGACAGCGATGTCTGAATCGATGCAGGCCATGGTGATGGAAGGCGCCGGAAAGCCATTGATTTGGCGTGAAGTGCCCAGGCCCACACCTGGACCGGGCGAGGTCCGGATCGCCGTGTCCGTGTGTGGTGTGTGTCGTACCGACCTCCATATCGTGGACGGCGAACTGACCGCCCCGAAACCATCCCTCATTCCCGGTCACGAAATCGTAGGTATCGTCGAGTCGTGCGGCGAGGGCGTGACGACGCCCGCCCCGGGCGAGCGCGTGGGCGTGCCGTGGCTAGGCTGGACATGCGGCGTCTGCCCGTACTGCCTGCACGGGCGCGAAAACCTGTGCGACCACCCTGCCTTCACCGGATACACGCGCGATGGCGGGTATGCGCAATACGTCGTCTGCGACGCGCGATACTGCCTGCCGATTCCGGCGCGGTACAACGATGCCCACGCGGCGCCCCTGCTCTGTGCCGGCCTGATCGGCTACCGCACGCTGCGCATGGCTGGCGATGCGCGCCGGATCGGCATCTACGGCTTTGGTGCTGCGGCCCACCTCATCACGCAGATTGCCGTGGCAGAGCAGCGCGAAGTCTTTGCCTTCACCCGGGCTGGCGACACTGCGGCTCAGCAACTTGCGCTGGACACCGGTGCCAAGTGGGCCGGTGCCAGCGACGGCCCTGCACCGGAGCCGCTCGACGCCGCGTTGATCTTCGCGCCCATCGGCGCGCTCGTGCCGCAGGCGCTGCAGGCCGTGGTCAAGGGCGGCTCGGTGGTCTGCGGTGGCATTCACATGAGCGACATCCCCGCGTTTCCGTACCGGTTGCTATGGGAAGAACGCAAGCTGGTCTCGGTGGCAAACCTGACGCGGGCGGATGGGCTCGCGCTCATGCGCATCGCAGCGGAAGTCCCCTTGCGGGTTCACGTCACGCCCTATCGGCTGCAAGACGCCAACACCGCCTTGGAAGACCTCCGCGCCGGGCGGGTGGCCGGCGCAGCCGTCCTGCAGGTGTCTTCGGAAAACATTTGACACGTATCAACAGCCCAGGCGCCACGCTGTCTACGCTGAATTACACGCGGTGCCCTACTGCGCAACGCCTTGGAGACCACCATGTATCAGCGAATCCTGCTCGCCATCGACGGCAGCCACGCGTCCTATCTCGCGCTGCACCAGGCTATTGTGGTCAGCAAGGCGACGGGCGCGGAAGTCGAGGCCCTATTCGTTGCCGATAGCAGCGACATCACCTTCGACATGGTTGGAGTTGACTCGATTGCCTACGCCAACCAGGTGGTCGGCTACGGCCGTGACACGCTTGCCGAGGTATCGAAGAAGCTGGACGCGGCTGGCGTCAAGCATTCGACCAAATTGCTCGAAAACTCCATTGCGCCGGGGCAAATTTCCGCAACGATTGTCGGGGAAGCCAACGAGACCGGAGCCGACCTGATCGTGCTCGGCACGCATGGCCGGCGTGGACTCAAGCATCTGGTGCTCGGCAGCGTGGCCGAGGGCGTGGTGCGCAAGACCAACAAGCCGGTACTGATGGTGCGTAGCGAGGTCGACGAGTAAGAGGCAGCGAGCAGCGCGGCCTACCGATCCTCTCCTGCGAGAGGGGCACACCCTGACGCCGCCCGCCTGGAAACCCCGGACGGGCGGCGAAGTCTTTCTGGAAACCGGGCCTGTCGCGCGGCAGCTAGTGCATTCAAGCGCACTCAATTCTCTGCCCCCCTCCCCGTCCGGACCGGCCCTCCGCCCGCCGGACCAAGCCGCGACAGTGCAAAACGCAGCCGCGCCGGAACGCGAGCCAATGGTGATGCGTTTTGACGACAGTGTTGCCGCGCTGAACGTGCACGTCTGGGTCACGACCGAGCACTTCTGCGACATGCCGGTGGCGCTGTCCCTGCCAGTCCGCACCACCCTCGCAGATGCCCAGTGCGCTGCGCTCATGCGGGTTCGCGAGCTGAATATCGTGCAAGCCGCCGCCCAAAAAAACGAGGGCGGACGCATCTGTCAAGGCCGCAAAACCGCCCGGACCATGGCTGGATGAGGGTTGGGATTTTCTTGTGCATTCGCAAACGCATTGCATAGACTCACCTTTCAAGGCATCCCTATAGGCAATGCATCATGTGTCGCTGGCTGGCGTATTCAGGCAACCCCATTCAGATGGAGACAGTGCTGTTCCGGCCGCGGCACTCGTTGATCGACCAGAGTCTGCGCTCCCGCCTCGGCGGCGAGACGACCACCAACGGCGACGGTTTCGGCATCGGGTGGTACGGCCGCTACTCAGAAGTGCCCTTCCGATATCGTTGCCTGCACCCCGCGTGGAACGACACCAACCTGCGTGAAGCCGCTCGCGCCATCCGGTCTTCGATGTTCATTGCCCACGTGCGCGCGGCAACGGACACGCCCGCCCAAGAGACGAACTGCCATCCGTTCCGCTACGGCCGGTGGCTTTTTGCGCACAACGGGCTGATCCGCGAATATCCGTTGCTCCGCCGCGCGCTGATGATGGAAGTGGCGCCCGAGCTGTTTCGCTGGATCGAGGGTTCGACCGATTCCGAGATCATGTTTTTCCTGGCGCTCTCGTTCGGGCTGGACCGCGACCCACGCGGCGCCCTGGAACAGATGGTCGGGTTGATCGAAGACATCGGCCGCCGCCACGGCGTCGAATACCCATTGAACATGACGGTCTGTGCAACGGACGGCGTTCAGATTGTGGCCGCGCGCTATTCCAGCGAGGGCGAATCACGCTCCCTCTTTCACAGCACATCTTTCAAGCACCTGCACCAGCTCTATCCTGACAGCGCCGCAATTGAAGACGCAGGCGACGGGGCATTTCTTGTGCTGTCAGAGCCGCTTGTCGACCTGCCCGGCGCTTGGGCGGAGATCCCCGAAGAGACTGTCGTCATCGTCAAGGGCGGTGTGGTCGAACACCACCGTTTTGTGCCGCGCAAGCCCGGTCCCACGGGTTTTGACCTGCCCGCCAACCAAGCCACTTACGGACGCGAGGCAGGCTGATCGCGCTCCCGCCGGGGTGATACCAGCATCACCCCGTCCTTTTTTCCCCTCCGCTGAAACCTCCTGACAAAACGCTGTCAGGAGCCCTGCGTTACGCTCGCGTCCGCGTCATGTTTCGTAGGCGAACCGGATCTTCATAATCCGCTACAGTTTACGGCTCGAATTCTGATTGCCGGCGCGGCTGCCATCGGTTCATCCGCGCCGGCATTCCCCCTTACCTCCAAGCTCCAAGGAACGCCCTCCATGTCCTCCGGTGTCATTCGCCTGCGCGGAGCCCGTCAGCACAATCTCAAAAACCTCGATCTGGACCTGCGCACGGGCGAAATGACCGTCGTGACCGGCCCGTCGGGGTCCGGCAAATCCAGCCTCGTTTTCGACACGCTCTATGCCGAAGGCCAGCGCCGCTACGTCGAGACCTTCAGCGCCTATGCGCGCCAGTTCCTCGACCGCATGGACCGGCCGCAGGTCGAGCACGTTGAAGGCGTGCCGCCCGCCATCGCCATCGACCAGACCAACCCGGTGCGCAGCTCGCGCTCGACGGTCGGCACGATGACGGAGCTGAACGATCACCTGAAGCTGCTGTTTGCCCGCGCCGCACAACTGTTCGACCGCGACACCGCGCTGCCGGTGCGGCACGACACGCCGGAAACCATCTACGACGAGCTGCTCTCCCGCACGCGGGAGGGCGATCCGCGCCTGGTGGTGACGTTTCCCGTGGAGCTGCCGGCCAATACCAGCCCGGAAGAAGTCACGCAGTGGCTGTCGGTCAGCGGCTATACACGCGTGCAGGCCGAGCGCGTGGTCGAGTCCTCCACGGGCAAACGCAAGCTGCTCGACGTGGTGGCCGACCGCTTCCGCCTGCAGGGCACCGAGCGTGTCCGCGCGCTGGAGGCCATTGAGTCGTCGCTCAAGCGTGGCGGCGGCCGCGTGAGCGTG
This sequence comes from Ralstonia pickettii, assembly GCF_000607165.1. GTDB lineage: Bacteria > Pseudomonadota > Gammaproteobacteria > Burkholderiales > Burkholderiaceae > Ralstonia > Ralstonia holmesii. The sequence goes on from NZ_JFZG01000025.1 coordinate 192,316, forward strand.
TATGTCTTGCCGGCCGACGAGGCGTCGCAACCCGTCATCTGGCGCTTTTCCACGGGCCTGCACTGCCCGGAAAGCGACCTGCGCTACGCAGACCCGCAACCCGCCCTTTTCTCGTTCAATTCCGCTTACGGCGCGTGCGATGCCTGCCGTGGTTTCGGCCGCGTGATCGGCGTCGATCTGGGGCTGGTGATTCCCGACGAGCGCAAGACCCTGCGCGACGGCGCCATCAAGCCGATGCAGACGCCGGCGTGGAAAGAGTGCCAGGACGATCTGATGCGCTACGCGGCCGCAGCCGACATCCCGCGCGGCACGCCGTGGGCAGAGATGACCGAAGCCCAGCGCAACTGGGTCATCAATGGAGACCCGGCCTTCAAACGTGGCGGCTGGAACAAGCAGTGGTACGGCGTGCGCCGCTTCTTCGACTACCTGGAGTCGAAGGCGTACAAGATGCACATCCGCGTGCTGCTCTCCAAATACCGCAGCTACACGACGTGCGAAACCTGCGGCGGTGCGCGCCTGAAAACCGAGTCGATGCAGTGGCGCCTGGGCACCAAGGAAAACGCCGACGCCGTGCTCGCACCCGAACACCGCTTCATGCCGCGCGGCGTAGCCTGGAGCCGCGCCCAGCTCGAAGCCCTGCCCGGCCTGACCGTGCACGACCTGATGCTGCTGCCCATTGAGCGCATCCGCCGCTTCTTTGACGAACTGACGCTGCCCTCAACGCTGCTCGACGACGCGCTCAAGCTGCTGCTGGACGAGGTGCGCACGCGCCTGGCGTATCTGTGCGACGTCGGCATCGGTTATCTGACGCTCGACCGCCAGAGCCGCACGCTCTCTGGCGGCGAAGTGCAGCGGATCAACCTGACGACGGCGCTCGGCACATCGCTCGTCAACACGCTGTTCGTGCTGGACGAACCGAGCATCGGCCTGCACCCGCGCGATCTGGACCGCATTGTCCAAGCCATGCAACGCCTGCGCGACGCGGGCAATACGCTGGTGGTGGTTGAGCACGATCCGTCCGTGATGCTGGCTGCAGACCGCCTGATCGACATGGGGCCCGGCCCCGGCGAGCGTGGCGGCAACATCGTCTTCGACGGAACGCCGGCGGCCATCCGCCAGGCCGATACGCTCACGGGCGCCTATCTGTCCGGACAGCGGCGCGTGGCCGATGCAACCGATTGGCAAGCGCGCGCCGTCAACGACGCCACGCCGCGTCTGGTGCTGGAAGGTGCGGCCGAACACAACCTGCGCGATGTCACCGTCGACATTCCACTGCAGCGCCTGGTGTGCGTGACCGGCGTGTCCGGCTCGGGCAAATCGACGTTGATCCAGGACGTCCTGCACCCCGCGCTGGCACGCCACTTTGGCAAGGCTACCGAATCGCCAGGCGCATTCCGCGCCCTGCGCGGCGCCGATCAGATCAGCGACGTGGTGTTCGTCGATCAATCCCCGATCGGCAAGACCGCGCGCTCGAACCCGGCCAGCTACGTGGGCGCGTTCGATGAAATCCGCAAGCTGTTCGCCAAGGCGCCGATGGCGCTGCAGCGCGGCTACACGGCGGGCACCTTCAGCTTCAACTCGGGCGACGGCCGTTGCCCGACCTGCGGCGGCTCGGGTTTCGAGCACGTCGAGATGCAGTTCCTCTCCGACATCTACCTGCGCTGCCCGGATTGCGACGGCACGCGTTATCGCGCCGAAATCCTGGAAGTGAAGATCCCGCGCGCGGGGCGCTCGCTATCGGTGGCCGATGTGCTGGAGCTGACGGTAAGCGAGGCCGCCAGCATGTTCGCTGATGACGCTGACGTGCTGCGCGTGCTGCAACCCATCGTTGACGTGGGCCTGGAATACGTGAAGCTTGGCCAGCCGGTGCCGACGCTCTCCGGCGGCGAGGCACAACGCCTGAAGTTGGCGGGCTTCCTGGCCGAAGCGGCGCAAGCCGCCCAGGCGGCGGCTCGCAAGCGCGTCAAGCAGGATGTGCCCGCCAATGCCGGCCGCCTGTTCATGTTCGACGAACCGACCACGGGCCTGCACTTTGACGACATTGCCAAGCTGATGCGTGCCTTCGGCAAGCTGCTCGAAGCGGGGCATTCGCTGATCGTGATCGAGCACAACCTCGACGTGATCCGCGCGGCGGACTGGATCATCGATCTCGGCCCCGAGGGCGGCGACGCAGGCGGCCTGCTCGTGTGCGCCGGCACGCCCGCGCAGGTGAAGGGCTGCGCTGAATCGCACACCGGTGTGGCGCTCAAGCAGTACGAAGCCAGCATCGGCCAGCCGGAGGCAGCCGAAGGTGTGCCGTTGCAGACCGCGTTGGCTGAACGCCGCGCAAAACGCGCCGCCTTGGCCGAAGTCCAGGGCGAAAACGTGGTGCGCATCGTTCACGCACGCGAGCACAACCTGAAAGGCCTGAACGTCGATATTCCGCACGGCAAGTTCAACGTGGTGACGGGCGTGTCGGGCTCGGGCAAGTCGACACTGGCGTTCGACATCCTGTTCCACGAGGGGCAGCGCCGCTATCTGGAATCGCTCAACGCCTATGCACGCTCCATCGTGCAGCCGGCGGGGCGACCGGAAGTCGATGCGGTCTACGGCATTCCGCCCACGGTGGCCATTGAGCAGCGCCTGTCGCGTGGCGGCCGCAAGAGCACGGTGGCGACAACGTCCGAGGTGTGGCACTTCCTGCGTCTGCTGTATGTGAAGCTGGGCGTGCAGCACTGCATCCACGACGGCACGCCGGTATCAGCGCAAAGCCCGGAGGCGATCTTTGCCCAGCTCATGCGCGACCATCGCGGCCAGCACATTGGCCTGCTCGCGCCGTTGGTCGTGAACCGCAAGGGCGTCTATACCGACCTTGCCAAATGGGCCAAGGCGCGCGGCTATACACATCTGCGCGTCGATGGCGAGTTCCTGAGCGTCGACCCATGGCCACGCCTGGATCGCTTCCGCGAGCACACGCTGGAACTGCCCGTGGGCGACATCGTTGTCTCGCCGGAAAACGAAGCCGCGCTGCGTGCATTGCTGGAGCAGGCGCTGGAATACGGCAAGGGCATCATGCACGTGCTCGCGCCGCTCGATGGCCTGCAGAACGCCATGCGCAACGGCGGCACGGCGCACGTCGGCAATGTGAAGGTGTTTTCGACCAAGCGCGCGTGCTCGACCTGCGGCACCAGCTACCCCGAGCTGGACCCGCGCATGTTCTCGTACAACAGCAAGCATGGCTGGTGCACGAGCTGCGTCGGTACCGGATTGGCGCTCACGCGCGAACAGCGTGCCGCGTTTGATGACACCGTGCTCGGCGGTGACGATCGCGGCCGCGAGCAGACGTTGCCGTCGGAGGAGGTCGATCCGGACGGCATGACCGACCTGCCCTGCCCGGATTGCCACGGCACGCGCCTGAATCCGACTGCGCGCGCTGTCACCTTTGCCGCCAAACCCATCGTCGACATTGCGCAGTGGACGGTCAGCCAGACCCGCCGCTGGGTCGAGGGCCTGGACCTGACAGGCCGCGATGCCGACATCGCCCGCGACGTGGTGGCCGAGATTCACAGCCGCCTGTCGTTCCTGGAAGAGGTCGGCCTGGGCTACCTGAGCCTGGACCGCGCCGCGCCGAGCCTGTCGGGCGGTGAAGCGCAGCGTATCCGCCTGGCTGCGCAACTCGGCAGCAACCTGCAAGGCGTCTGCTACGTGCTGGATGAGCCGACCATCGGCCTGCACCCGCGCGACAACCGGATCCTGCTCGACGCGCTGCGCAAGCTGGGCGACAAGGGCAACACGCTGGTGGTGGTTGAGCACGATGAAGACACCATCCGCCGGGCCGATCACATCATCGACATTGGCCCGGGCGCCGGCAAGCGCGGCGGCACGCTGGTTGCACAAGGCGGCGTGGCGGACCTGGCAGCCCAGCCGGATTCGCTCACCGGCCGGTTCCTGTCGCAGCCGATCGAGCATCCGCTGCAGCCGCGCCGTCAGGTGGTCGCACCGCGCGCCGGTGTTCAGGCGGTGCCCGAGCAATGGCTGACGGTGCATGGCGCCAAGCTGCACAACCTGCGCAACGTGACGGCGACGATGCCGCTGTCGCGCCTCGTGGCCATTACAGGCGTATCGGGCTCGGGCAAATCGACGCTGGCTCGCGATGTTTTGATGACGAACCTGCTCGATGCGGTCGGCCGTTCGGTGCTGTCTTCGCCGGCCACGCGGCGCGCGCGCAAGACCGCACAGGCCGAGACGCCTGAGGCGAAGATGCCGCGCAAGCTCGACGTCAAACACGACTGGCACGGCTGCGACAGCGTCACCGGCTGGGAAACCATCGACCGCGTGCTCGAAGTCGACCAGACCCCGATCGGCAAGACGCCGCGCTCCTGCCCGGCCACCTACATCGGCGTGTGGGACACCATCCGCAAGCTCTTTGCCGACACGCTCGAAGCCCGTGCGCGCGGCTATACCGCCTCGCGCTTCTCATTCAATACCGGCGACGGCCGCTGCCCCGCCTGCGAAGGTCAGGGCGTACGCACCATCGCCATGAGCTTCCTGCCCGACGTGAAGGTCGGCTGCGACGTCTGCCACGGCCAACGCTTCAACGCCGAGACGCTTGCCGTCACCTGGCGCGGCAAGAACATCGGCGATGTGCTCACCATGGAAATCGACGAAGCGGTCGAGTTCTTTGGCGCGATGAACAGCATCGCCCATCCACTGCAACTGATGAAGGACGTCGGCCTCGGTTACCTGACGCTCGGCCAGCCTTCGCCCACGCTGTCCGGCGGCGAGGCGCAGCGCATCAAGCTCGTCACCGAGTTGTCCAAGGTGCGCGATGACCTGACCCGCCGTGGCCAGAAGGCACCCCACACGCTGTACGTGCTGGACGAGCCGACCGTGGGCCTGCACATGGCCGACGTGGCCAAGCTGATCCGGGTGCTGCATCGCCTTGCAGACGGCGGCCACAGCGTGATCGTGATCGAGCACGACCTCGACGTGATTGCCGAAGCGGACTGGATCCTCGATCTCGGCCCCGAAGGCGGCGATGAGGGCGGCACGATCGTGGCGGCGTGCGGGCCGGAGGCGTTGACGCGCGTAGCGGCCAGCCATACGGGCGCGGCTTTGGTGCCGGTGCTGGTACGCGGCAAGCAGGTCGACCCAAGCAAGCAAGGCGAAACGGTCTAGCGTGGCGCGCGACGGTCTCGGGGCAGATGGAGACCGTCAGCGCGGTGCGCCGCTCGGTGTGGCGTGGGCAATTCTTTCGCTTTCCTGAGCAAACCGGCAAAAAAGCCTGCCCGAGCAGGGTTTGCCCTAAAGAACCGGGCTGCGCTGCCGTCACATTGTGGAGATTGTGAAGAAAGCGTTTGCGCGCGTCCGACCATGGCCACTTCGTCCACAAGCAACAACTACATTCCGCCGATCTCGGTTCCGGGCATCGGTACGAACATCGACGTCAACAGCCTTGTCACGAAGCTGATCCAGGCGGAAAGCAAGGGCATGACGCTGCGGCAGACGCAGCAGAAGGCTTTTCAGACGCAGTTGTCGGCGGTCGGCTCGCTCAAAAGCGCGTTGGCGACCTTCCAGACAGCGATGGCGGCCCTGAACAACCCGGACACGTTCACCGGCAACAAGGCCAGCGGGCACGACACGTCAATCCTCACGGCTTCGCTGTCCAACACGGCGCCCGCCGGCACGTATCAAGTCAACGTGACGCAGCTTGCGCAGGCGCAGGTGCTGTCGGCCAACGGGCAGGCATCCAGCAAGACGCCCATTGGCGGCGGCACGCCCACCACCCTCACGTTTTCATTCGGTAGCGTCTCGGGCGGCAGCTTTGCCAACGGCAAATACACCGGCGCCACGTTCACGCAAAACGGCAACCAGGCCGGCGGCTCGATCACCATCGACCCATCGAACAACACGCTCGCCGGCATCCGCGACGCCATCAACAGCGCCAACGTGGGCGTCTCGGCCAGCATCGTCAACGACGGCAGCAATTCGCCCTATCGGCTGGTGCTGACGTCCACCGCAGGCGGCGCCAATTCGGAGATGAAGATTTCCGTCTCCGGCGACCCTGCTCTGCAATCGCTGCTGAGCCACGACCCGGCCGGCACGCAGAACATGACCGAGGTCGCCACGGGCCGCAACGCCATGGCCACCGTCAACGGCATCAGCGTGCAGAGCGCCACCAACACGCTGACGGACGTGGTGGATGGAACGTCGTTCACGCTGGCCAAGACGGGCAGCACGACCGTCACGGTCGGCAGCGACGCCGGCCAGGCCAGCCAGTCGGTGCTCAACTTTGTCAAGGCGTACAACGCGCTGCGCATCCAGCTCAACGCGCTGACCAAGTTCGACACGGCCAACGCCGCCAACAACGGCGCGCTGGCCGGCGACGTCAGCACCAAGATGATGATCAACCAGCTGACCGACGTGCTGGGCCAGGGCATCGGCAACGGCGCGTTCCAGTCGCTGGGCAGTATTGGCGTGACGATGGACAAGGAAGGCACGCTGTCGATTGACGACCCCAAGCTGACCGCCGCGCTGAAGAAATCGCCCGGCCAGGTGGCGGCGCTGTTTGCCGGCACAGGCACGGCGACGGATTCGCTGCTGAAGGTCTCGTCGTTTTCAACGACCACGCAGGCCGGCAGCTATGCCATCAACGTCACGCAACTGGCCACGCAGGGCGCATTGAAAGGCTCGGCGGCCGCCAACGCGACCATCCAGAGCGGCGTGAACGACAGCCTGTCGGTCACGCTCAGCGGCATTACGACCAACATCAAGGTGCCGGCGGGCAGCTACACCCCGTCGAGCCTGGCCGCGCAGATCCAGAGTCAGATCAACGCATCGCCTGACCTGCAGAGAGCGAAGGTGGAAATCGCCATCGGCGCCGATGCCAACGGCGTGCTGACGTTGACCGACAAGCAATACGGATCGGTATCCACGGTGTCTGTGTCGGGCAATGGCGCAGCGTCGCTGCTCGGCGGCAGCCCGACGGCCACCGGCGGGCGCGATGTGCAAGGCACCATCAACGGCGCTGCCGCCACGGGTTCGGGCCAGAACCTGTACGGCGCCAGCGGCTCCGCAGTAGATGGCCTGACGGTGCAAGTCACGGGCGGTGCGTTGGGCGACCGCGGCACCGTCACCGTGCAGCGCGGCTACGCGGCGCAACTGCACACCGTGTCGGGCAACTTGTTGTCGAGCAACGGCATGGTGCAGAACGCCACCGACGCCATCAACAGCTCCATCACCTCGATCGGCAACCAGATCGACCGGATGCAGAAGCAGCTCGATGCCAAGCAGGCGCTGTATTACGCGCAGTTCAATGCGCTGTCGAAGGTGGTGGCCAGCATGACGAACACCAGCAACTACCTGACGACGCAGCTGGCGCTATTGCAGAAGCAGCGGACGGCGGGCTGATCGCGCTGACCGCACCTTGAGTGCGCATCCGCCGCGGCCATTTGCATGGTTACTGCTGCGGCTTTCCCCACAACGGATTTTTGTTGTCCGAACCCAGCACCTGGGCGAGTACTTCGGCATCGCCGTCACGCGCTGCCGGAGTGCTCTTACGCGCGCGGGCGACCTTGGCTCGCTTACCGTGCTTCTTGGCGTGCACGGTTTTCTTGATTCCGCTTTGCGGGGCATTGCCCGGGGCCGGCACGGTGGAGGTGTGCTGGGCGCAGATGCCTGCGCTCATCCAGGCGGTGGTCAGGAGGGCTGCGGCGAGTTTGTATTGCAGGTTCATGTGAGAGAGTTGACTGACTTAGGAAGTGGAAATGCGAGCGCATGAGGCATACCGTGTCACCGCGCGCGAGTGACCTGCAAGCATCCGCGCCCGACCATCATTTCGCGCCAGTCTTCGCGGGCGGCGAGATGGGCTGATCACCGGATGTCTCGTCCGGGTTGTGGTAGCTGGTGTCAACGCTGTAGCCCTGAGCCTTCAGCTTTTGCTCGGAGCTGGCACGCTCGGCACGCATCTGGCGTTGCAGGCCGGGAAAGAGGTCGCGCCAGTGTGGGCGGTCCTGCTCATTGAACGCATTGCGCCAGAAGTTGGCGTAGCCCTCTAGCTTGATCTTGACGAAGTACGCGCCCGGCTCATCCACCTTCATGCGCGTCGAGTCTCTGGACATCTGTATGTCCATATAAACCCCGTTGAGATAAAAGCGCCACGAGGTCATGTCGGGCAGTTTCATCCAGTCTTCCAGGCCCGGCACATACTCCGGGTCCAGTGAATCCACCCCTTGGTCTTTCACGAGCCGATAGCGAAAGGCCTCGGCACCTGCCAACCGCGGATTTTCCGGATATATCCACCGCTTCCAGCCAGCCTGCTGGATACGCTTGAGCATTTCGTAGAACTGCAGGCGCGCCTGGTCGTGCGTAACGTTGTTTCGCGGCGGAATGCCCAGGCTGATGCTGTAGTCATAGATGCCTTCTTCAGCGTGGGCCTTGTCGAACGAACCCGACACACCCAAGGCGGTGTCCAGGCGCACCTCGCTCTTTTGGTTCTTGATGACGACCGTACCTTGCGAGCTGTCGGGCCAATCCACCGCATAGAAGGTCACGCCGTAGGCCTGCTCATTCTTGTTGTCAACATCCACGGCCTTGCCATAGCGCCCAATGAGCGCCTGCGGCGACTCGCCTATCTCAATCTCAATACTTTGCGGCATCACTATTTTGCTGGATGACTTGCTGGTGGAGGAAGGCTGGCACCCCATGAGCAGGAGCGCGGCCAGCGTTGCGAGAAGGCACGAAACCGTGCGGCGTGTTCGAACCATCATCGTGCAGGGGCTGTTTCGTCGGGATAGCGCACGCTGTCGGGCGTGCCAACCCAGCCGGCCATGGTCGAGAGTTGCGCTTCCATTCCGCGCGGGTCCTTAATCATCAGGCCGTGGAACTTGTCTGCAACCAGGCCAATCCACTTCATGCGGCTATCGTAGTTTTCCAGTTTCGTGTTCTCTGGAGCGACGTCCTCAAACGCCGGCAAGTCGGTATCGCACGCTGCCACGAAAGCCACTTTGAGCTTGGGCGCCATCCAACTGGTGGCGATGCCTACCGCATGACCCCACGTCCATTTACCGACATCGGCGCCGCCTCGCTGTACTTTTACCCACCAAGCGAAATCCGAATCCTTGTAGATCAGCGGCTGCAAGATGTTCCCTTGTTCATGGCGGGCCAGCGCCATGAGATTCTTGAACTGGAAATCTCGCCGCTTCACGTCGCTCGTGGCTCCGTCAAACTCTTTGACTCTATCGAACGCCTCTTTGACCTCTGGCGTCCACCGCAGGTTCTTGATCTTAGGCAGCGCCTCGCCAGCCCACGGCATCTTGTGCAACTGCTCCTTGACCTTGTCCACGTAGGTGTCCACGTCGCGCTTTTGCAAGCAGGTGTCGAACGAGTCGGCATCGAAGTTGTGATACCAGTGCCATGCAGCAATATCGTTGAACAGCCAGAAGTTACCCTTGCCTAACCCCGTACGCACGGTATCGCCCACCGCCCGGGTCGACAACTGCAGGGTCTCCAACGAGCATGCCACTGTTTTGCTGGCAAAGGCACCGAGCGCCATCCAGTAGTAGCGTCCCTTTTTTCTTGGGTCTCCATGCTCCTCCTGCTCAAGGTAGAGGCGTGCATAGGTGGCGGCGATACGCCGAGCCCGGGCCGGAAAAAAGTTGATAAGGCGGTTGCTTTTCTCGCCCTTGCGGTTAGACAGCCGCAGATAGCAAAACTGTTGTGCCAGCGACCACATCGTCGGGCATTGACAGTTCACATCGACGCAGCTGTCTGGTCGATCGTTGGTGATAGCGGTGACGGTTGTTTCATCGCTCATGGCTCGCGCTTGATGTCCTTGTAGCTTATGTCGTGCTGACGTCTTGTTCGGGGCCGCCAGTGTGAGCATGCTCATCCACCTCGGTCTCGTGCCACAACAGCGAGAAACGTAGCTGCTGCGGAGCCTCCGTACCGATGCGGGGGGTGCCGCCCGTATTGGATTGCGTCTTGGATTCGTGCCCGTCGCCCTGCGCAGCTGTGATCTGGTATGGCGTAGGCCGCATCGGTTTGCCGTTCGGGGTCAGCAGACGGAAGGTTTCATCATAGAGCCCAAACGATGTCGTCGGGAACCCTGCAGCGGTAACGGTTTTGCTCACCGGCCCCTCAAACACCCGCTGCGCCGCCTTATACGTAATCGGCCCCGCACACTCCACGGTGATATTCCCACCTTCGAGCGTGATCGACGCCCCGCCGGCTGTGGCGATGCGAATGCGCTTGGCGGCCGCAAAATCCACATTCATATTGGCCGACACCAGCTTCAGGTCCTGCTTGGCCATCAGCTTGAGCACGTCGTGCTGGGCCTGCACGTCGATGTTGTCTTGCCCGGCCGTCAGTTGCAGGCCGATGTTGTTGTCGCCCGCTTTTGACAAACCTGCGGCCACGCCGATCGCGTGGCCGGCGTGCATGCGTGCCTGCTTGCCGACGGCGAGGTTGGTGTCTTGGCCGCTGCCCAGCGCGATGCTTTCGCCGTTGGCGAGCTGCAGGTCTTGCCCGGCCACCATGACGAGGCCCGCTCGGCCTGCAAGATGCGCGATGGCTTCGCCCTGATGCGGCACCTTGCCTTGCGTGGCCGTGTTGCCTGCGCTTGCGTCTTGCTTGGCAGCGTCGAGCGCCTTGCCGTCGACCATGCCGGCCACCGCCTTGGCTTGCTTGACAAGCGGGGCATCGTCGTTCTTGGCGGTGTCGAGTGCGGCAGTCTGGTGCGTGACCGCGCCTTGGCCCAACGATGACGTCAATTCCTTGGCTTGCTTGATCAGCGCAATGCCTGCCACGTTGTCGCCGGTGGGCACGGCTTTGCCGTTACTGGCATCGCGGTAGGTGGTCAGCAGCAGGCCGGCCTGACCGCGCACGGCGGCGTGGCCATCGGTGCGCAACTCGAATCCCTGGCCACGGAAGCTGCCGCGCCGGTTGTCTTGTTGATGGACGAGATGGCCGAGGTTGAGTTGGCTGAATTGCTGCGTGGTAGCGAGCTGCGTACGCAACTGGCCGTCGCTGTCGTCAAAGACGAGGTGGTTGTAGCCGCTGCCGCCGTGTTCCGCGCTCTTGAAGCCAGTGTGGGCGGCGGCGTTGCGGTGGCCTTCGGCCTCCGTGCCCATGCCGTGCCACGCGGGGCTGTGGCCGCCGGCCACGTTGCCTTGTGCGCTTGCGGCGCTGTCGCTGCCTTGCTTGTAGAGGGCTGTGCTGTCGCTTTGGTCAGATGCACCCTGCCCGCCGGGCGTGGGCGCAATGCCGGCCTCGCCCTGGCCGTTGTACAACGAGCCGATCACGACGGGCTGGTCGATGTCGTCTTCGCTGAACTTGACGAGCACTTCCTGCCCGATGCGCGGCAGCCATTGCCAGCCCATGCCGGAACCTGCCTGCCGCTGCGCAACGCGCACCCAGCGGGTGCTGCGGTCATCCGCACGCTCGCCTTGTTGCCAGGGAAAGCGCACGCGGATTTCACCTGCGGGGGTGGCGTGGTGTTCGCCGTCTCCGCCTGCCTGCGTCTGGCCGTCCGGGCCGACCACGATGGCGCTGTGCACGCCTTGCGCGGTGGGCGCGGCGTAGAGGCGACCGCAATCAGGCTCTGTCACAGCGGGGCGCCACGGCCGACGTGCATCGCTTGCGCGGAACATTCCCGCGTAGCCATGCGTGCGTGCGGCTTTGAGCAGATCGCCAGTTGGGGTGATGCGCTCGATGGAGCCCTCTGCTTCCTGGAAACCGAAGACGCCAGGGCCAGACTCCGGCGCGCTGGGCGGCGTATCGAATTCCAGTGCGGCATCGAGCCCGCCCAAACGCTGGCTGAGCGCGTTGTGCGTATCGACGGTCAGGTTGTTGATACCGCAGTGCTCGACCAGATCCATCAACAGCGGATAGGCGCCTTCCACGTCTTGCGGCAGGTGCGGGCAATCCACCACCTGCAGGCGCGTACCGCTGCGCAGCGTGCGCACCGTGCCACGCCCCGAAAACAGCAGCGCACGCGCCTCCAGGCTTTCCATGACCTGTTCGGCAATGCGCTGGGCGTTGGCGGAATCGGGTGCGAGCGACGGGCTGATCGACAGATACGCATCAGGGCTGCCTGCGCTGGTGGCGAAGCGCGCGGGTGCGTGGGCGCGGGCGTTCTGCTTGCCCTCCGGGTCCCACGCGGCCACCGCCACGCCACTTACGGTGGTGCGGCTATGGCAAGCGAGTTGCTGGATCGCGTCGCGCTCTTCCAGGCTGTGCGCGCGGTGGAAGCGGATACCGCCCGCCGCTGCCGATTCCGCGTCTTCCTGCAGTTGTGTGCTGTCGGCGAAGATCACGAGCGTGTGGCCGCCGTGCGCCTGGTCGTCTTCCACCGTGGTGAAACCGAGCCCCGCTTCGGCCAGCAGGCGCGTGACGAAGTGGTAGTCGGTCTCGCGAAACTGGGCGATGTGCGTGCGTGTACCGAAGTCGGCCATGCGTGCTTCGGCACCGGCCGCATAGCGCCACGAGGCATACGGCTCGTACGGCGACAACATCTGTTCAATGATGTCCGGCAGCGGCCGGTTCTGGAACACCTGGCTGTGGCGCTGCTGCGTGGTCAACCAGAACCAGGGCACCACGGTCAGGCGATAGCGCGTAAGGCTGCCATCCGCGCCAAGTTTCTCGGCCAAGCGGATCAGGCCTGTGCGCTTGGTCTGCGTTCCGTCGGCCAGCGTCGTGACCAACGTGACGCGCTGTCCCAGCAACGATTTGAGCGCGATGCGCGCATTGGCGCTGACGGCCACCACGCGCCATTCAAACAGCTCGGACAGCGCCTCCCGACCGAGCCAAGCTTCCACCGCAAGGTCCGCAAGCGGCCCATCGCCTTCCAGCGTATACAGGCGGCGTGTTGGTGCGAAGAGGTTCTGAAGAAGGGTCGTGGCGTCCATTCGCTGTCCGATGCTGCAACGCGTGGCGTATCACGGGGCGATTTCGTGAAACCAGCGCGGGCATTTACGAGGCAGCGCAATGTCGAGCATTGCAGCCGCCTCCGCTCAATTGCCTGGTTGTAAAAATAACCAACCAGGCAGTCGGGCGGCTATTGCCCTTTGTAAGTGGTTGGATTGGCTGCCTTATTGGCAGCATTCTGCGGCGCAAGCAATGCCGCCAGCAGATCGGCGTCAGGATCATCGGGGGCCAATCCGCCTTTTCGATTCTTGGCGGCTTTGGAGGTTGATTGCGCCCTGGGCTTTGTTGGCTGCTGCAGCGCCTTAAATGGCGTATTGGTCGATTTGGCCACCAGCTTGGCGGTTGCCGTCTTGCCTTCGTCGGTATTCGCCGGGGTGCTTGAAGACTTTGCCGCCAGGGTGTGCGTGGCCGGCGTCTCGTCATGCGCTTCCTTGGCGGGCACGCTTGCAACCGACGCCTTGTCGCTCTTCTCGGTTGCGCCGTCTTCGCCCGCCGGAACGTTGACGATGGTGGCGGCCCGCACTTCCGCCACGGGCTCGCTTGCAGAAGCGACAGGCGCCGCAGCGGCCGTGCGAGCGGTTTCCGCGGCCGCCGCTTGCGTGGCTGCAGGTGGTTGAGCAGCCGCTGGCGCGGCTTGTTCAGCCACCTGAGCGGGGGCAGGTTCGCCGCTCGGGTTCAGCACGATCCATGCGCCGATACCGGCGGCGAGCACGACGACCGCCGCGGCAACGCCATAGCGCTGCCCCGACTTTTTCGGTGCCTTGCCGCTGGCCGCGACGCGGCCTTCCAGGCTCGCCAGAATGCGCGTATGCCCGGCCTCATCGGTCTCGGATTCAGAATTGAAGAGCGTTGGGGGCCCTTCTTGTTTCAAATCGCCGTTATTACTCATCACGGGTCCAGAATTGAAATAGAATGCGCGGCGAACGTATGGATTACAAACAAGCGCCGATTCCGGTGGTGGCTGCTGATTCTAAGTCTGGCCTTGCTGAAAGACAAATGATTGACGTAGGTTGCAGTATTTTCTTTATCGTTTCTTAATATTTCTGCGTGGCGAGCGCTTGATTATTACCGTTTATTAATAATTTAGACCTCTAAATACAGATATAAATCTGAATGAATTGACGTAGGCGCCCACGCTCCGCAGGTTGGTATGGTTTTTGTCGCTCTTGTTCTCTACTTCGTTGCCATGGTGGTAGTGGCTGCCGTGCTGCTGCTGCCGTCGGTACGGCAGCGCTGCGCGGCGTTGCTGCGTGCGCAGTGGCGGCGCGTGAGCACGGGGGCTGCGGTAATGGGTGCGCGCTCGGCAGGGTCGTTGCGCGAGTCGGTGGACAACGCGACGTCGGGGGTGTCGGCGTTCAAGCAGTTCGTGGTACGGCGGCGGATGTTGCTGCTCGGTGCGCTGGGTGTGTTATCGGTGCCGCCCATGCTGGCGCTGGCGCTGCGCGAGCAGCAGTCGTTCGAGTTCGATGACGACCAAGTGCGCGAGCCGGATCCGCACATCTCGGCGTTGCTCAATGGCGAACGGCTGATCCCGCCGCCGCCCTTGCCGCCCGAGGTATTCACCACGCGTGAAGTGGAGCAGGTCCGGCCGGCCATCCGCGATGCGAGCCGCGACTGGAATCTGCTCGATGCGGACTTCCGCCAGCGTTTGCTGCTCGTCTACAAGATCATGCGCGACGAACACGGTTACGAAATGGCGCTGCTCGAAGGCTACCGAAGCCCCGAGCGGCAAGTGAAGCTGGCGGCGATGGGCAGCAACGTCACGCAGGCCACGGCGTTCCAGAGCTATCACCAGTACGGTCTGGCGGCGGACAACGCGTTCTTCCGCGACGGCAAGCTGGTCATCAGCGAGAAAGACCCGTGGGCGATGCGCGGCTACGAGCTGTACGGCCAGACGGCGGAATCGGTCGGCCTCGTGTGGGGCGGCCGCTGGAAGATGATGGACCTGGGCCACGTGGAGCTGCGCCGCAAGGGCGTGCTCGGCAAACAGCCCGCACCAAGACAATGACGATAGGACACATGGAGAGCATGCAATGACACGGCCCTTCATCCTGCTGGGTGACAAGACGGACCACGGCGGCGTGGTGATCACCGCATCGGGCAACACAAGCACCGGCGGCAAGGGCATCGCCTGCGTGGGCGACAAGGTGACGTGCCCGCGGAACGGCCACGGCGGCACGACCGTCATCGTGACGGGCGACCCCAACGTCATCATCGACGGCAAGCAGGCGGCGCGCCATGGCGACAAGACCGCGTGCGGCGCCACGCTCCTGTCCAGCCAGGGCAACACCGGCAGCATCTGAACGCGCACGACATGGTTGCAAGACTCTTTCGGTCCGGGCTGACGCTGCTCGCTGTCTTCGTGGTGGTGTGGATTGCCGTCATTGTGTGGTGGCAGTCCGCCAACCGCATGCCGACCACCGCCGACATCCTCACCTACCTGCTGTTGCTGCCGGTGGGCATGATCGTCGGCTATTGGGTCATCAAGCGCGCGCTGGATGGCATTCGCTCCAATGTGGTCGCGGGCCGCGAGCTGGCAGCCGCCACACCGTCCGCAACAGGCGCTGATGCAAAGGCCGCCGACCCGCAAGATGCCACGCGCCAATGGCGCGCCGTGCTGCTGGCCAGTGCCCTGCGCGCGCCTGCGGGCAGTGATGCGGCATCGGTGGTGGACGCAGTGCAAGCCAACACGCAACCGGGCCTGACCGATGTCCAAGGCTTTGGTCAGCCGATCTTTGCTGCGCAAGTGGAAGGCGTCGACATCGAAGACCTGCGCGCCGAGCTAGCCGAGCACCATCCTGACGTCGACTGGCTGGACGAACGCCTGCGCGCCCTTTTGCTTGCAGGCCAGGTGGCCGAAGAGCTGGCCGCACGTGCCGTTGCGCAGATTCCGGAAACGACCGCCCCGGAAACCACGCGACTGATCATCACCGCCCTGCTCCCGCGCGACTGGACACCGCAGCATCAAGCCGCCGCCGATGGCTGGCTGCGCCAACGCATCGCGTTGATCTGGCCGGCAGACCGGTTGACGCTTGAGCCCATCGCCGCCAAGGGCGATGCCGACGCGCTGCTGCTGCTCGATCGCGCCACGCAAGGCGTGAACCGCGCCAACGATGAGCGCGTGCTGCGCATGGTGGTGGTGGCGGATTCGCTGGTCGGCCCCAGCGCTGTTGAGCAACTGATGCAGCAAGAGCAATTGTTCGAAGCCAATCGCCAACACGGCCGCGTGCCGGGCGAAGCCGCTGCGGGCGTGCTGCTGTGCGGGCCGGCCATGACGCAAAGCCTGCTGCCGCCTGCGCTGGAAGGCGACGCCGCTGCAACGGAGTCGTTCACGATCACGCGCGCTGGTGTGGCGCGGCTTGAATCGCCGACGCCGGATCGCGGCCAGCCGCAACTGCAGGCGCTGGGTGATGCAGTTGGCCACGTGCTCGATACCTTGGCCGCCACACCGGTCAAGGCCAAGCAGGACGCAGCGCCCGCTGAGAAAGCAGATACCGCCGAGGGCGATTCGGCTGCCGACCCCATCACCATTGCCGGCGTTGTCTCAGACACCGGCATGCACCCTGTGCGCACCGTCGAGGTGGCACGCGTGTTTTCCGAACGTTTTCCTGCGCTGGACCTGGCTGCGGATCTGCTGCCGGTTGGCACGCCGTGCGGCTATGTGGGCGCTGCGGGCCCGCTGCTCTCGGTGGTGGTGGCACACCAGTTGAGCCAGCAGACCGGCAAGCCGGTACTGGCCATTACCGCCAACGACATCCAGCAGCGCGGCGCCATCGCGGTGGTGCCCAGCCTGACGTGACCTTGTTCCTGATTTCGATTCCGATTCTGTCTGTTCCCGAGCCGAAGGCAACATGCAACGCTTCCTGAACTTCCTGACCAACTCACGCACGCTGTCCATTCTTGGCGTGATCGTGCTGACCATCTTCCTGCTCCTGATGGCGCAGACCTTTGAGGTTGGCCTGGTCTGGGTCGGCGTCGCGCTAGGCGTGCTGCTCGTGCTGTGGCTGCTGACGTATCTGTGGAAGCGCTGGCGTGCGCGTCAGGCCAGCAACAAGCTGGAGGGCGTGCTTGAACAAGCCGCCACCGACAAGGCGGCCACGCCAGACAAGCGTGAAGAAGTGGAAGCCCTGCGCGTGCGCCTGGCAGAAGCCGTCAAGACCATCAAGCGCTCCAAGCTCGGACAGATGTCCGGCAGCGCGGCGCTGTACGAGCTGCCCTGGTACATCGTGATCGGCAACCCGGCGGCGGGCAAGAGTACGGCCGTGCTCAACTCCGGCCTGCAGTTTCCGTTTGCCGACAAGGGCGGCGCCGTCATCCAGGGCATCGGCGGCACGCGTAACTGCGACTGGTTCTTCACCACCGAAGGCATCCTGCTCGACACGGCCGGCCGTTACTCGGTGCACGAAGAAGACCGCCGCGAATGGCTAGGCTTCCTGGACCTGCTCAAGCGCTATCGCCCCAAGGCGCCCATCAACGGCATCGTCGTAACGGTGAGCGTGTCGGAACTCACGCAAAACCGACCCGAATTCGCCATCAACCTGGCCAAGAACCTGCGCCAGCGCGTGCAGGAACTGACCGAACGGCTGGAAGTGTTTGCCCCGGTGTACGTCATGTTCACCAAGGCCGACCTGATCACCGGCTTTACCGAATTCTTCGGCGACAGCGAGAAGCAGGAGCGCGACCGCGTATGGGGCGCCACCCTGCCCTTCGAGCCGGACTCGAAGCCGGACGTGGCGGCCGTGTTCGACCAGCGCTTTGATGAGCTGTGCGACGGGCTGAAGGAGATCAGCGTGGCGCAGATCGCGCTGCACCGGAACAACAAGCTCTCGCCGGGGCTGCTGAGTTTCCCGCTGGAGTTCGCATCGATCAAGCCGACGCTGCGTGCGTTCCTGATGACGCTGTTCGATGAGAATCCGTTCCAGTACAAGCCGGTGTTCCGCGGCTTCTACTTCACCAGCGCGCTGCAGGAAGGTGCCACCAACAGCGTATCGGCCGAGCGCATTGCGCGCCGCTTTGGCCTGTCGACCGACGGCGCCGCGCGCACCCGCGAAGTGTTCTCCAAGAACGGCTTCTTCCTGCGCGACCTGTTCTCGAAGGTGATCTTTGCCGACAGGCAGACGGTGCGGCAGTTTGCCAGCCCCGCCAAGACGCGACTGCGCATCGCCACGTTCTTTGCGCTCGTGCTGGCGCTGGGCGTGATGCTGGGCGGCTGGACGTGGTCGTACATGGGCAACCGCACGCTCACTGCCAACGTGCAGGCCGACCTCGACAAGATCGTCAAGATGCAGCAGAACCGGGGGGACCTGCAGGCCCGCCTGGAGGCACTCGACATCCTGCAAGACCGTATCGAACAGCTTGACCGGTATCGCACCGACCATCCGCTCGCGCTGTCGCTGGGCCTGTACCAGGGCGACACGCTGCAGCACAAGCTGCTCGACGAGTACTACAACGGCCTGCGCCAGGTCATGCTGAAGCCAGTGGGCGGCGCAATCGAAACCTTCCTGGCAGAAGTCAACGCGCATCCGGACCAGTTGGCCCCGATGGTGCGGCCGCCGGAAACCGGTGCAGTGATGACCACGTCCGTGACGACGGCCACCGCCACCGTGGGCGGTGCGTCGGGTGCGTCAGGTGCGGCCGCCAATGCGCCTGCCGCACCGAACCAAGCCACGGCTTCAACCGGCGCCAAGCGCTACACCGACGCCTCCCCCACCAACGTGGAAGACGGCTACAACGCGCTCAAAACGTACCTGATGCTATCGGACAAGCGCCATGTGGAAGTCGCGCACCTGACCGATCAGATCACGCGCTTCTGGCGCGGTTGGCTGGAAGACAACCGGGGCAACATGCCGCGCGAGCAGATGATTCGCTCGGCGGAGCGCAACCTGTCGTTCTTCCTCGCCCGCGTAAACGACGACAACTGGCCGCTGCTGGAAGGCAACCTCTCGCTGGTCGACCAGACGCGTGAGAACCTGCGCCGCGTGGTGCGTGGCATGCCCGCACGCGAACGCGCCTATGCCGAGATCAAGGCACGCGCCTCCACGCGCTACGCTCCGATGACGGTCGCACGCATTGTTGGCGATACCGGCGCTGGCCTGGTGGCCGGCAGCTACGCCGTGCCCGGCACGTTCACCAAGGAAGCGTGGTTCGGCTACGTGCAACCCGCCATCAAGGAAGCCGCCAACAAGGAGCTGCAGACCAAGGACTGGGTGCTGAACGTTGCCGCGCGCGACGACCTCACGCTGGAAGGCAGCCCCGAGCAGATCCAAAAGGCGCTGGTCACGATGTACAAGACCGAATACGCGCGCGAATGGCAACGCTTCATGCAAGGCGTGGCGATCCAGGACTTCACCAGCTTCGATCAGGCCGTCACCGGCATGAACCTGCTGGGCGATCCGACCAACTCGCCGATCCGCAAGGTGCTCGACACCGCATACGAGCAGACGTCGTGGGACAACCCGTCGATGTTCAATGCCGGCCTGAAGCAAGCCAAGACCGGCGTGCTGGGTTGGTTCAAGCAGCTGTTCGCGCGCCAGACGCCGTCGCAGGTGAACGTCAACGTGGACGTGGGCGGCAATGCTGAAGCCGGCGCCATTCCGATGGGCCCGGTGGGCAAGGAGTTCTCTGGGCTCGCGCGCGTGGTTGTCATGCGCGACGACAAATCGCTGCTGCGCGGCTACATGGATTCGCTCTCCAAGGTGCGCACGCGCTTCAACCAGATCAAGAACCAGGGTGACCCGGGGCCGGGTGCGCGCCAGTTGATGCAGCAAACACTGGATGGCAACGGCTCGGAACTGGCCGACACGCTCAAGTACGTGGATGAGCAGATGCTGACCGGCATGACCGACAGCGAGCGCGCCACGCTGCGTCCGCTGCTGGTGCGTCCGCTGCTGCAGTCGTATGCGGTGGCGATCCGCCCGGCCACGACCGAAGTCAACAAGGTGTGGAACGCGCAGGTGTATCAGCCGTTCGCCACCACGCTGGCAGACAAGTATCCGTTTGCGCCCAACGCCAAGATCGAGGCCAGCGCGGCTGAGATCGGCCAGGTGTTTGGCCCGGACGGCGCGATTGCCAAGTTCGCCAGCACGACGATCGGTCCGCTGTCGGTGCGCCGTGGCGACATGATCGCCTCCCGCACCTGGGGCGATCTGGGCATTGCCTTTGTGCCCGAGTTCACCACAGGCTTCACGCGTTGGATCGCGCCGCTCACGGGCGGTGCGGCCGGTGGTGCAGGCGGTGCGGCAGCCGCAGCACCGCAGACGGTGTTCCAGATCCTGCCGGTGCCGTCGCAAGGCGCGACCGAGTACACGATCGAGATCGATGGCCAGCAACTGCGCTATCGCAACACGCCGCCGCAGTGGGCCAATTTCGTCTGGCCGAATCCGCAAGGCACGCCGGGCGCGCGCGTGACGGCCACCACGTTTGATGGCCGCACGGTGGAGCTGCTCAACGAGCCCGGCCGCTTTGGCCTGGAGCGCCTGATTGCCACGGCACAACGCAAGCGTCGTCCGGATGGCGCGTTCGATCTGTCCTGGACGAAGGACAACCTGACGGTATCGATCAGCCTGCGCATCATCAGCAGCCCGCAGACCGCCGGCACAACCGCATCGGATTCGCCGCAAGGCCAGGGCCTGCGCGGCCTGCGCCTGCCGACGTCGATTGCCGATGCATCGGCACCGCAGAACACACTGACGCCGCCCGCCCCGGCAGCGCCCGCAGGCACGCCGCCTACGGCGCAAGCAGCAGTGTCAACGCAGGCCGCACGCCGCGGCATCACGGAAGAGCAAGGAGGGACGGCGCAATGAGCCAGACCCAGTTGCAGCTTTCGTACTTCGGGAAGCTTCCGTCGCGCGGTGATTTCGTCAAAAGCGCCAACAACGTCCAACTGCTCGACACACTCGACCGCTGGCTGGCGCAAGGCATGGAACTGCTGGCCGAAGCCCCGGATTGGAAGACGACCTACGACAATTGGAAGCCGGTGCAGTTTGCGTTTCTCGGTTCGCAGAGCAAGCTCGCCATCGCGGGCACGCTCATGGCCAGCAGTGATCTGTCATCGCGCCGCTTTCCGTTCCTGACGGCGGCGGCCATGGAAGTCGATCGCCCGATCAACTTCATCGCGCGCAGCCCGATTGCGTTGGCGCGCCTTTGGACACGCGCCGGCCAGCAAATGATCTCGCTCGGCACGGCCACCGACGCCACTGAGGGCTTGCGTCTCCTCGCCGAAGGTCAGCACGGCGTGGAGACCGGCACGGGCGGCACGAGCACGCAGTCGCACGACGCGAGCTTTTCGGATTTCATCGATTTCCAGACCGTTGCCGGCCTGGAGCAGATGCTGCGCTCGGAAGGCCACAACATCCGCCTGCGCCGCACCCTGCTGGCGCTGGGCACGCTGCTGCAACCCGTGATGGCGAACGGCTCGTCGCGGCTTGAGAAAGGGCTCACGCTGCCGCTGCCGGCAGACCCGCTCTATCGCAGCCTGGTGGCGAGTTTCTGGCTGGAGTTGGTGTCGCGCTTCCTGCAGCGCGCGGACTTCGAGCTGTCGCTGTTCCTGGGCGATATCAACGGTACCGAGCGACTGGTCATCGGCTTCAACGGCGCCTCGTCACGCACGCTGCACAGCGTCATGTCGCCGCTGGCGTATGCCGAACAGAACATCAACATCGACGATCCGGAATGGGTCGACCAGCACGTCAGCGGAGATTACGGCTTGGCCAAGTTCGTGAGTTACCTGGATCAACCGCAGCTCTCGCTGCGCGTGGCGGTCGATACCTTCCGCGAAGTCTTCATCGGAGAATGAACATGGGTCTGGATGCAATCAAGCGCGGCTTCCGGCCTGCAACCTTCCTGGCGAACGCCGCCATGCTGGTGTGCCTGGGCAGCGCCCTGCCCGCCCATGCCGCGGCTGGCGACGCCCCCGTGCCGGGTCAAGTCGTGGCCGGTGGCATGGTGCCGGACGAAGCCACCAAGGCGACCGTGCTGGCCAAGCTGCGCGAGCTTTACGGCAGTGCCAACGTGGTGGATCAGATCGAAGTGGGCAATGTGGTCTCGCCGCCCAACTGGTCGGCCAACGTGCAGAAGATCCTGTCGCCGGCCATCAAGCAGGTCAACCGCGGGCAGCTCAACATCGACGGCACGCAGGTTTCCCTGCACGGCGACGTTGGTAACGAGGCGCAGCGCCAACAGCTCACGAGCGACATGGCAACGGCGCTCGGCCAGAGCTACACGATCAAGAACGGGTTGCGCGTGGCAGCGGTGTCCGAGCAAGGGCTGCTGGACCAGACGCTGGCCAACCGCATCATCGAATTTGAAACCGGCAGCGCCACGCTCACACCCAAGGGCCGCGCGATTCTGGATGAAATGGCCGCCGTGCTGCCACGCCTGAACGGCCGCAAGATCGAGATCGTCGGCCACACCGACAACTCCGGCAGCCGCGCGCTGAACCTCAACCTGAGCCAGGCGCGCGCAGAAACGGTCAAGAACTACCTCATCGCCAAGGGTGCCGAGCAAGGCACGCTCACCGCGATGGGCGTGGGGCCGGATCAGCCGGTGGCGGCCAACAACACCGATGAAGGCCGCTCGCGCAATCGGCGGATCGAGTTTCGGGCGAGTAAGTGACGCGGGAGGATGCACGCCGGCGGGCGCGGTTGCGTGAGCCGTTGCCTGCTGCACCATTACAGCCGGGTGATCAGCGGCGTGCCTCCCCCCAGATCCGCCTCGAGTACCACGACCCCATCAAGAAACTGTCGCAGCCAATCGCGCAATGTTCTCCGATAAAAGAGCGCATCTGGTGGCTCTGGTGCCATTTGGTATGGGCCTGGCAGCAGCTTGAGCACTGGCTTGCCAGTCGACGACAGGGTGCGCCCGTCGCGATCGTCAGCGGCATCATTCGCTCAGTACAGGTGGATAACGCGGCATTCAAGGCCTATGAGGCCATGGGACGGAGCGTCGACACCAATGCGCACAGCGCATATGACTACACCGACGATACTTCGCGAGACACCTACTATCGCGTGACCCCCGTCGTCATTACGTTGACGGACGATCGGGTCATCCACTTCTGCGAATACCAGGTCACGGACCGTCGGGTTTGGTCCAATGCGCCCTATTTCGCAGGCCTGAACGGCATGCGCGTGCGTGCTGCAGGCTGGTGGGACAACGACGTTTTTTCGGCGTGGGGCATGCGCTTGACCGGCCGTCGTGAGCCACAGACCGTCTATGTTGCAAAGCGCCCACGAGACTTGCCCGAGCCGCTGGAGATCATCCTGTCGCACAGGAGTGCGGGCTTTAGCGAGGCGATCGGCCTTCTCGGCTATTTCAGCGCGCTGATGATCGTGATCATGCTTTTTTTTGTAGTTAGTGAGTTTGGCCTCGAAGGCGCTGGCCCCGTCGCGGGGATGATGGTCGGGATGTTTACCCTGGCGCCGATGTTGCTCGTGGTCGTTTCACAGACGCTGATGCGCCTGATGGCGGGGCCCCTGCGCCCGATCCCGGAAATAATGGCGGCTGGTGAATACGGCAACCGCCATCTGCGCTTACGGAGCTTCGACTTCGGCCGCTGCGAACGCGCGGTATTTGAAGCGTTGGAGCGGCAGGAAGAGAATTAGTCGTACACGGCTAGGTGCATGCAAGCGCCCAGTGTCCTCCAAGCAGGTAGGCATTAACGGTTGACAGCAACACACATGACATCGTCCGCCCAATTGACCCTGCCCGATTCCGCCCCGACCGAAGCGCATCGAGAAGCCTGCCTGCGCCGGCTGAGCCAGTATTCACCGGACGCGCCTGATGCTCCAGTGCCGTTCAGCCACCGCCTGGCCGAAGCCGAGGGGTGGTCGCGCTTATATACGCTGACCGTCATCGAGGAGTACAAGCGCTTCGCGTATCTGGCGGTGTTTGCCGGGCATGCGGTCACGCCTTCCGAGGCGATCGATGCGGCATGGCATCTCCATCTGCAATACTCGAAAGAGTATTGGACGGTGTTCTGCGGGGAGGTACTGGGCGCGCAGCTCCACCATGCGCCGGGTATTGGCACCCCGGACGAAGACGACACCTACGCGCAGCATTACGCGCAAACACTCGACAGCTACAGGCGCGCGTTCGGCGTCGAGCCCCCTCCTGACGTCTGGCCGGTGCCTGAACCTGCGCAGCCGGACATTGCCCCGAAGGCCGCCAGCACCGCGCAATATCCGCCCAACCTCGTCGCGCCGCCACCCGCATCGACCGCGCGCTCGATCGTGCCATCCGTGTGGCTCTTGATCGGCGTCGTCCTCATCGGCATCACCACGAACATCGTTTCAGATTTCGATGTGCTGAACTACCCGGGGTTGCGGTTTCTCGCCTTCTATCTGGGCGTGTGCGTGATTGCGTGTTTGCTGATCCGGGGCCTGCATCGATCAACCTACAGCCGCCGCCCATGGGGAATGGCCGGCGGCAATGTACCGCGCCCACTGTCGCCCGCCGAAGCCGCGCTGATCACCGGCGATTCCACGCGAATGGCGCAGGTTGCGACGCTGACACTGCTCGACGCGGGCGCGATCCGCATCGCTTCTCCAGCAAAGAGAAAGCGTGACCGCAACACATATGTGGTCGCGAACGAGGCGCCAACGCCCCAGCGCCACGTCAACGCTTGGACCTGGCTCGCCCGACAACCACAGCGCCGTTCGCCATGGCCGGCCTTTCGGGACCGATTCCTCGACGAAGCCATCGACATGACAGATCGGCTGCGCCACGAAGGTTGGATGTGGGCCGCCGGCGCGATGCGCGGAACGACCGTCGCTGCATGGGCGATCGGGCTATCGGTGCTGTGGCTCGGGGTGGTGAAGGTATTTGTTGGCCTGTCCCGAGACCGTCCGGTGATGTGGCTGCTGGTCGAGATGGTGCTGTTCGGAATCGTCTACTGGTGCGTGACCGTGCAGCTGATCGGCGTCGGCCGCGCGGGCCCCACCGCAGGAGCCAGCGCCGCGCTCGATGTGCATCGTCAGCGTAGCCAGCAGGCGCCGAAGGCCGGTTTGTCGACAAGCGATCTACTGTGGCTGGCGGCGTTTGGCGGCACGAGCGTGCTGGCCAACACCGCGTGGGCCGGATACCGACCGATGATGGGAACACCCGCAGGCGCCAGTTCCGGCGGCTCTGGGAGCGACACGTCGAGCAACTGCAGTTCAAGCAGTAGTTCGAGCAGTTGCAGCTCGAGTAGCTGCGGATCCAGCGGCTGCGGCGGTTGTTCGAGCAGCTAGCCGGTTCAGCTCGCGCTTTCCGACGGCGGATCGCCCAGGCCCAGCAGCTCCTCAATCTGCGACAGCGTCGCGTCATCCTTGACCACCGTGCGCAGCCAGGCGTGCAGCGGCATGTCGCCCCACTTGGCGGCGCGCGCGGCGAGGTAGGCCACCGGGCTGTGCGGCTCGGTCTGGCGGAAGAATTCAGCCACGTCACGTAGTTGACTCAACGCCTGGGCACGCGAGCGGATTGGGCCGGCAACAACTGTCTCAACAACGGCGCCTGCCACAGACTGCGCCGTCTGCTGCTGAACACCTTTCGCTTCCACCGCGGTTGGCTTGGGCTCCGGCTTGCCACCAAAGCGCTCGACCAACGCGCGAACCGCCTGCAATGCTTCACGTGCGGGGCGGAAGCTCGGCGCATGGTCTCCAGCACGCGCATCCAGCACGGATTCCAACCGCAACAGCGCAGCGCCACAGCCCACCACATCATCATGCAGCGTCTTGTAGAACGCCGGCGACGTGGCACGCCGCGCCGATTCAAACTGGTCCTGCGTGATTTTTCCGCGCGACAGATCATCAGCCTGCTCCGGATCGCGGCGGATGGCTTCGACCAGGCTGGTCGCAACTTCCCAATCGACAAGGCTGTAGCCGCCCTTGCCCGCCTCCACCAATGGAACCTCGCGAATCAACTGGCTTGATCGCGTCGCAAGCCACGCCATGCTGCCCGTGCGGGCTTCGGGGTCATCGGCTTCGGGCAGCGGATAGAGGTGTTCCCAGAACTGTTCGCACAGGCTGGCGATCAGCTCGTAGCCCTCACGCAGGCCCGCGAAACCGCGCTCTTTCGACAACGCCTCGGCCAGCCATGCAGCCAGGCGCAGATCTTTCGTGCGGTTCTGCAGCAGTGATGTGCTCTCGGCGATCACGGCGCGCCAGTCGGCCTCCTTGATCTCCGTGACCCACTCGCCTTGATCGAGTGAGGGGTCATCAAAGCGGCGCGCATCCTGGATGCTGTCGAATTCGGCGGAGAAAAGCATGTCTTCGCCGCACGGTTGGGCGCCGGGCAGCGGAGCGAGCAGTTGGTCAAACGGAAGAGAGGCCATGATCGGAAACGAAAACCGGAGTGCGATACGAAAGTCAGGGCTGGGCGACGCGGCAATCCGCCAGCGCCAGCGTCACGCCAACGAACTGGCGGTTCAGGCAATCCAGCGTGATGTCCTTGCTGGGCTTGTATGCCGCCAGCTTGTGATCGGGAAACAGCGCCTTGAGCGCGTCACGTTGGTCATCCTGAAACGGCGCGCCCACCTTCAGGTCTTCGGTCACGGCCAGCGTGTTCAGGCTGTCGTCGGACAGCGGATAGACCTGCCCCTTGAAGACGAGCCGGTGGCCGTCGTATTTCTTTGACGCGGTCGGCGCGTCCTTGAAATACTCGGTCAGCACCTGGCGGTACGAAACCTGCAACGGGGTGTCGTCCTGGGCGAATACGGGCGTGACGAGCAGCGCGGCCACAGCAGGAGCGGCGGCGAGGCGGGACAGAGCGTTCATATCAGCGTGCGTGAAATGTGACGTCCGCACGCGCAAGGGCGGACGGTGGAGATGCTACGCAGGCTTGGGGCGGTTGGGGGGATTGTTTCTAAATCTTCATGTGGGTGCACCCCGCTCAATACCTCACATTTGCACGACTCTTTTGCAATCGTGGCCTCGTCCCGGTGCGGGGAAATTAATCTTGGTGCATCAAGCCGGCTTGCGAGACGATCTCTGCAGACCATGTTGGTTCTGGGGCAAGACGTTGGCCGACGTACTCAAAAACACCTGCAGGCAGAAACAGCCAAAACAGCGGGATCCCAACCGCCGTCAGTAGCACCAATTCAACCACGTGCATATTGGCGCGGAGTCGGGCACCTTCTTCTGTCCGGTCAAACAGCGGGTAGAACTCCAGCAAGCACCGTCGGAAACTGACATCGCGAGGAAACGGCCTGATTTCTTGCAGATTCTTTGGCCCCTCATTCATGAAGCAGCGGATATACGCCTTTCCTGTTCGGCCTCCGCACAAGGGCCCGAGCAATTACCTGCTAGCGCGCACACGCCAGATTCTCGATCTCTTGTTCACTGAGCGCCGGGCCTCCTGCAGCAGCAATGATCTCTGGCGAAAAAGCTGGCACCTTGCCAACGCCCGAACGGCGCGGTTTTTCTCCCGGCTGAATCTGCGCACCTCCCTCTTCCATATAGCGACGGATGTGTTCGTAAAGTCGCCAGAGCACTGCGTCTTCCCACCAGCCTGCGTAGCCGATATTCACGATCTCTTTGCAGAGATTCGGCTTATCTGGCTCACCCCACAGGAGGGTTAAGAAGTATGTTTCTCTGCCTGCCGACCCCGTAAACTGGGTCATCTTGTAGCTGCGCGCCTTGACCTCATCCCAGGAATAGGTGCGGGGCTTTGCGACGTGCTGTACTTTCCAAAACCGAAAGAAGACGAAGGGTTGAAGCTGGATGAAGCTGACCTGTCGCGTTTTCCTGTTAAAAAGCACAGGCAAGTCCCGTGGCAAGAAGAACACGATCTTGAAACAGGCCACAGCCACAAGAAACGCGATGACAGAACAAAAAATCATTAGCGCAGATGTGCCTATGAGCATCGGCTCATCCGGATCCCACATCGCCGCCCCCGCATACGCAAACATGACCATAAAAACCATCATGCTGACCAAGAACAAGGTTCCTAAAATAGTCTTACCCTCTGATCCTAGCGGGGCTCCGATTTCTATGGCATCAGGATAGATATTCAATAGCGATTCACACGTGCTTCCGACCAAATGCACAGGCTGATGCTTGTTATCGGGCGCAACGCGCCACGGTTTTCGCTGCGCTTGTAATGTGCGCCTCTTCGTCTTCGGGAACTCGAAATATGGCTCGGGCTGATTCCACTCCGGTAGCAGCACGCGAAAATCAGGATTACCCTGAGACATCTTGGGAAACCTCACAATATTTTGTTCAGCGTACGCGAAACTTAACGTCTGCACGCGCGGGGTGGAAGGGGGAGGTACGCAGGCTTGTGGTGGCTGAGGGATTGCCTCTAAATCTTTATCTAGCCTCGCTCTCCGCAGATCGCTCTTAGATATCTCTGCGAAAACCCGTGGCTCTTACCTACTAAGGCAGCTTGGCCGGCCAGTTCAGTGGCTGCTCTGGTCCGATGCCGTTTTCCCGCCTTATTTGGCCAACCTCGCTCTTCCACTCCGCAGGGAAGATCGGCCAGTAGCACAGGCATTTCTCCAGCCAATTGAGTACGTGGTCGGGGTTGCGGCCTTTGTGTAGCCATTCGTCCGGCATAGTGGGAACTTGCACGGCGTCCATGCACTTCTGCATGAACGTCTGTATGTAGCGCCAGAGACGCTCGCCACTGTTGCGCGGCCCAACCCAGATCAGATCCTCTCCGCATCGTTGCGGATCGGCTGCGTCCAGCGGCGGCCAGTACAGAAGCAGGCAGCCGCCGTATTCTCTCTTCCGCCGCTTCTCGCGCGCTTCGTCCGACAAGTCATAAGCGGGCATCCTCACTGCAGAGTCCGCCGCCATGCTGTCGCTCAACTCCCGCAGACCATTCGGCCCGGGAAGGAAGCAGCGTATCGAGGATTGCACCAGGAATTGGCACTGGGTCGCCATCCTCTCTCAAGTGCCGCAACGCGCTGGTCAGAAGCTGAGCGCCGTTGGCATCAATCCACTTCACATACGCAATATCAAAAGGAAGCTTTGCATCCGTCTTGAATATCTTCCGGCGCCGTAAGTGGTTGACGCAGCGGCTGCATTTGACGTTGTCGGACCAAGGTTCTAAGCACCCGCCGTTACGTGGGCACGCAGCGCCGTTTGCTGGACAACTTCGGTGGGCCATTTCGGTTTAGGCGCCAACCGCTGCGCAATGTATTCGCAAATGCCTATCGGCACGAACAGCCAAAACAGCGCCAACGCAAGGACACTTGCAATGGCCACCGAGACGATCATTTCGGTGCGACCCATGCGTGCGCGAATGCGTCGCCCATCCTCCGTTGGATCAAGGAACGGAAAGAACCCGAACAGGCAGCGCCTGAAATTGACGTCGCGCGGAAATGGCTTGACCTCTTGAAGTCGTTCAGGCCCTTCATTCATGTAGCAACGGATGTATGCCCACATCTGATGGACCGTTTGCGGATGAAACACATCAGATTTCAAGATAATCCGATCCTCGACTTTGGTCGTGCCGGCTTCGCACTGCGCGAGAATCAATCCGTAGCGTACCGAATATGTCTTACCGTTGTATCCGGCGATCTTCCCAAGTTCCGCCTCGACGCGAGACCAGTCAAACTCCTTGACCACAGTCTTCCACTTCGAGAACGGATTGGGCTTTGCCAAATATTCCAGCGCAAATACTTTTTGATTCCTACGATCAAACAAAACCGGAAGATCCAATGGTGTTCTTATACTTTTTTTTAAAACATAAAATACAAGAACAACGAGCCCCATCAACATTAAAAATACGATCAACGCCATGAAGATGTAATCTTTCACGTCGTCATCCATATATATTCCAACGAGAAACGGTAACATTGCAACGAATCCAACCGCCACACCTCCCCCTAACAATAAACCGGGGCCACGCTGAATTGATGTTGCCCGCGACAACTCAAAGACGTTTTCATCCACGTAGTTGAGATCCAGGTCCAAGTCCGGCTTTTCATTCGCATCGCCCGCTTTCAGCGGCGTCGCGCGCGCCGGCAAATCCTCGTACCAGTACGGGCTCTGGGGCTGCAGTTTGGATCTATTTTCTTTCATCTCAATCTGTCACCTTCATCAGTTTCTCGGCCCACCCCTCCGGATCGCTCTTGTCCGGCCAGTATTTAACTTCAATCTGGGCTTGCTTATAAATCTTCGTGTTGACTTCGATGCTTTCTTCGATCACATAAGACCCTTGGTCTCGCTGCGTCGTCCCCTGGCGGTTCCGATAGCGCGACGACGTATCGATGATTCGGTCAGGCATCGGCCGGAGTTCAGGCAGAACGTCCGGGTCCTGACCGCCCGCCATGATTAGCTCGGAAGCACCACGTGTATTGATTGCTTTGACTTTCCACTCATAGACGGATCGCCTGGCATCATAGCTGGCAAGCGTCAGCTTGACCTTGAGGGTATCGAAACCCGTGGCGACTTCCGACCAATCGTCGTTGAAACCCATCTCCACGCCAAGTCCGAGCACTAGGGCATTCAGATCGGCGATTTCTTCAGCCATCTGCGCGTCGGTCCACTTGCCCTCCTTGCGTTTTTTCCCGTAACCCCAATAGCACCGATCCAGCCAGATTTCTACAGGTGTACTTTCCAGGTTGCCCGCACACCAGATTGCGGCGATCCCTATGGCCGTCAGCAGTAGCACCCAACCAAGCGGGCCAAGCAAGAATGCGCCGGTCAGTGCAGTAGAGAAACCAGACCCAAAGGCAATCACGGCACCGCCAATAAAAGCGACGGCACCAGCTGTATATGCCCACCCAGCCCCTTTGTCACCTTGCTGAAATGTTCTACGGGCAGAAAACGCTGCCTGGATACCATCAACGAGTAGTGATACAGCACCTAAAACTGCACCGGCCTTGACAAAAAATTTCCCTACCGCGACAGGACCAAGTGCTCTCAGGCCAATCCCAAGCACCTCAGCCGAAGCTCCCATGAAACCCAGCGTAGCCGACACCACCGGCAGCTTCGCCTCCATGCCGCCCTGCGGTCCGATGGTCGAGTCCATCGTTTTGTTTGCGTCACGAAGAGCCCAGGCTTGAAAGATCCAAGAGCCCGCTGCCAGCAAGGGTTCGCCACCAGCACCGGCGAGGCGAAGGCTCTTCGTCAGCAGTGACCGCCCCAAGCTCTTGGCAACCCCCGGCAGCAACGACGCAGTTCGCTCAAGCGGACGTAGTATTTGAACCGCCTCTCGACTCAACGTGATAGCACCAATCTTCAGTGCACTTGCTGCTTGCCCGGTCAGGTCAATTGCCTCACGCTTGGCTTTACTGACGGCGCTCTGAATGTCTTTCTTCAGCTCGTCCGCTTGCTCTATGGTCCATATCGTCACCTCGATCACTGTATTCCGGACCTTGGCATTCGGGATTGAAATCATCCCGCCGAGCAGCGCACTGCGGACCTTGCGGCCAGCGACGTCGGCAAACTTCTTGCCGGCATCCACTCTTTTGCGCGAAAACTGATTCAGCAGATCCACATACTGACCAATCGTCATTTTGACCTGTATGCATACCGGACTGACGTTGGCGTAAAGCCTGAGCGCAGCCTGGACCGCCCGCTTGATCTTGGCGTCTACGGCATCCACTGCCTTGGTCTGCAATTGGGAAACGGCGCCTTCGATAGCAGCCACCAGATGCGACGCGGCGACCTGAACCTTGGTATCCATCAGATGCTTGAACTTCTCCGGCGCATCGATCTCCTTGGATGCCAGAATGGCCTTAAGGGTGTCGTGTAGCTTGTCCCCCTTATTCAAGTCGGAGTCCTGCACCTTCTCTGACAAAGACTTCTTATCGGAAATCCTCGGAAGCAGGGCGGTGAGCAAATCCTTGCGCCCCCCCATGATGGCGGCGTAGGGGATCGTGAAACCAGTGGGATTGGCCGCATCCTTGTGATTGCTCAGCCAATCCTCCCACAGCTTGATGCCCGCCTGACCTTGCGGTCCACCCGCCAGGCACGGCGCGCACATCGTCATCAGCTTGACGTTTTCGTGAAGCTTCTCGGTGTCGTAGTCACCAAGCCACGCCTTCCAGTCGTCGGTGCGCGCCCAAGCTGCCCAATCATGATCGCAGTTCGAAATCTGAGAGGCGAAATCGTTCATCCGCTTGGTATATCGCTGCTCGAACTCGCTGCGCTCCGCCTCGTTGTACGACTTCTTCAGTTTTCCCCAAGTCGTCTTCTGCTGGTCCGCAATACGCTCGGCACGTGTCGTTGTGATTGTTTGTGTGGATCCGGGGGCGGTTATGCCGTCCCCAAAGTAGTAGGTCTCGCTGACCTTATCCGGGATCTTGCGCTCCCCTTCATCCTTTGTAATGGCCGCCCGGGTAGCGGCCTCAATCTGCTTTTTAAGCCCGACGATGGCTTGGGATACAAGGAGCGGACGGGCAACCGCCGCGTGGTAGGCCTGTCGCCACTCGATCCGGTCATGCGTATGGCCATTCAATTCCTTGACGATACCCACAGCGTCGTACAACGCAAACGCAGAAACCTTGCCAGGCTTGCCCATCGCTTTGCGCTTGTCCGCGATGCTCTTCACATAGCTGGTCAGTGCAGCGGATTGCCCGGCGCGAGCAAAGTTGCCGTGCAGGCTCTGCCACACGTTGTTCTTCTTGGCTGCCTGCATACCGCTTTGATTCCAGTTGCCGCCGCTATAGCCTCTGCGCGATAGGTATTCCTGCTCCTGCCCGACGTATTCGAAAACCATGTCGTGCAGGCGCGTGTTGTCCGGTCCGATTTCGAAACTGTGCTTAGTGGCGTCCGGGTGGGATGCCAACGCAGCGACATCGCACGGCTGCATGCGCTTGCCTGGATTTCGCTGGTATTCCGCGCGCACGGCTGGGCTCCAGACGTCTTCGGCAAAGGCGATCCAAACCTTGTCGTGACCGTGCGGGATAGTGATGAAACTGGCCGGGATGTTGTCGCCAGCGCGCTTGCAGGCTTCCGTCAACGGCCGGTCTGTTTTCCAGTCCGGATCATCCGGGTCAGCCAGCAATCGCAGATAGCCATCATCGGTCACCACATAGGTTTGCCACATACCAGGCGTACCGAGATACACGTGCACGAAGCCTTTGCGCAACGTTCGCAGGGTGTACTTATTCACCTGCAACTGTTGCTTCGCGAATGTCTCTAATGTTGATACGACACTGAGTGGCTTGGTGCCGGCCGCTGCCAGATAGCTCGGTAGGACGGCGTAGCGGACCGGCAGAATCGGATATCCGTCGCGGTCGCAAAAACCGCACTTCCCGGTCTTATTGCTGGGCGCACATTTCTGGGCGGTCTGGACGTTCTTCTTCAGCGCTTGCGCGCCAGATGCAGGTGTTGTTGCCATATCGGGCTCTTATTGCAGTGCCGGCGCGGAGGCAAGCGCTCTCTCCGCACCATAGAAAGCAATTTCATCCAGCACCACGTCCGGCTGGGCGGAAATGGCATCGGCCAAGGACATTTCAGCACCACTGGTTATGTCGCGCAGCATCTGCTGAATGTTTGGATGCTCGTACCAAGTAGGACTGAGAGTGAGGCAATTCAGGGCGAATAAAATCACGTCCTGCTGACCACGAAGCCCCTGGTCGTTTGCGAGCTTGACGAGTGCATCAAGACGCGTCTCTGGATGCGCGGGAATAGCCCGTTCAGACTTCCTAAGCGCCATCAGGACTCTACGTGCATCGGCAATGCGCTCTTGCTCTGCCCATAAGGCATGCATGCTCTGAACAGATACGTGTGCTGCCATACCGGTTTCATGCGCAGCGACGCAGCGCAAGGTCGCTGCAGCATCCACAAACCACCAGCGAGTGGTACCGGCAAGCATCCAATCAATCATGTCTGCATGATTGCCGGCGATCAACGCAAGACGATGCGGTTCAAACCATGGAAGAACCTTTCGACCACTAAGCGGGTTGGCGATAACGCATCGATCCGCAATGCGCGACGCCATCTGGCTCGCATCGCTCGTCGTTGCGACCCATCCGCATACGTAAGCTCCATTGATGCTCGCGCAACGGGCAATGGCACAACGGATCGTTTCATTCAACAGTGCCTCGTCCGGATAGCCGCGATCCCCAGGGGCAAATATGGTGACTAGCAGGGGACAGATGTCCAGATCGTGTTTCAGGTCCGGGCGCTCAATACGTTTCCATAGTGGCTTCGGCTTACGTGCCACTAAGTGCTCCGGATGCAGAAGATCAAAGGGAGCAACCGGATGGTTTGGATCCAGGACGACATGAATGAAGTGATCTGGATATTGTTCACGCACCTGGAACAACTCGGTGCGCAGGTGTTCTCGCAGTTCCGCCTCATGGCCTGCTGGAGTCGACTCAGTTGTAGTCATGATTTCCACTCACATTCAGCGAGCTTGCCTGGAGCAGTGACATTACTCACCGTCCCGCCTCCCGGCCCCACAAACCGATGCCCCGCCCCCTTAAACGTCACCATCCCAGGCGCATGCAGCTCGATCGTGCCGTTCGTCACCTTGATCTGCGCACCGGCCGCATTGACGAGCACATGCTGCTTAGCCTCCGCGGTCACGTTGCCCTGTGTGGACGCCACCGTCACAGCCTTTTCGGCCACCAGATGGCTCTCGCCCTTGAGGCTGGAAAGCCCGACCTTGCCGCTTGCGGCATGCATGGCGATGCCTGGTGTCGCATCGCCGGCCTGCCCGAGCGATTTGCCATGCGCATACAAGCTCAATCCCTCGGCGACTGCAACTGAGAGATTGCCGCCTGCAGCAACGTTGGTGTCCTGCTTGGCGATCAGCGTGGCTTGCATGCCTGCAACCAGCACCGCATCCGCCGGGGTTGTGCTGACGATGCCCTTGGGTGCGGAGACCTGCAGATGCGGCTCGCTGTAGGCAACCGCTTCGGCGCCTTCACCAGCGCTTTCGGCATGGCGCAGCACCTCGGTGGTGTGGCGCAGTTGCTTGAGCGCGGGGAGTTCCTTTGCAGTAGGCTCATCGGCCAGACCAGCCTTCTGCTTCTGCGCTGCGTCGGCAAGCGATTCTGCGAGGTAGCTCACGGCTTCGATCTGGCTGGCGGCGGCTTCGCTGTCTTGCAGCGCAGCGCCAGCGTCGGCACTGTGCGCGGTGAGCAGCAGGCCGGCGCCGGCGCGCACGCTGCCGCTGTCGTCGGTGGCGAGCGCTGCCCCGTGGCCCAGGTCTGCCTGCCGCGCGCTGTCGATCTGCTCCTTGTGATGACCGAGCACGAGGCCGGTGGCCGCCTGCGTGGTGCTGAGCTGCGTGCGGGCCTGCCCTTCCGAATCATCGAAGACGAGCTGGTTGTAGCCCGACGAGCCTGATTGGCTGCCCGCCAGCGCCTGCGTCTTGATGCCGGACAGCACGGCATTGTGGGCGTAGGCGCCCTGGCTCTTGTTGCCACCGGCAAACCAGGCCGGGGCATTGCCGGTCGCACCTGCGGCGCCTGCCTGGTTCTGGTTGTACTGCGCATCGGTCTGGCCGCTGCCGTTGTAGGCGGCGCCCACCACGACGGGCCGATCGATGTCGCCTTGCAGGAATTCGACCAGCACTTCCTGGCCGACCCGCGGCAGCGCCACGCCGCCCCAGTTCGGTCCGGCCACGGGCGCTGTCACGCGCACCCATGCGCCAAGACCGGCGCTGGCACGCGCGTTGTCGTCACCGGCCGGATGCGACTGGCGGCTGGCCGAGCGTGCGCCACGCTGCCAGTGGAATTGCACCTTGATTCGATGGTCGCGATCGGTATGCACGGGCCCTTCCGCTCCCACCACGAGCGCCGTCTGGCTGCCGTTGACGGTCGGGCGCGGGTGCAGCGCGCGGCCCTGCTCGTCGCTCTGCTGCGGGCGCACGGGCACGTTGTCGCGCACGACGGTGAAGTGGTTGCGGTAAAACGGCGCGTCGTCGCCCGAGGCATGGTTGCTTCCGGCGGCCAGCACATCACCGCCGCGCAGCGCGCCCAGCGTTTCCGTCAGCACCTGGCCGAAGCGGTCGTTGAAGTTGTTGCGCGCCTGGTGCGTCACAGCCAACACCGCAAAGCGCTGCTCGCCATCGTCATGATCGAAATGATCGAGCAACTGGAAGCGCGTGCCGGTCGCCAACGTGCGCGCCGTGCCTTCGCCATCGAACTGTTTGTCGCGCAGCTCCAGCGCTTCCATCATCAGGCGCGCGACGCGTTGCGCCTGGTTGTTGTCTTCAAACCAGTACTGGCCGGGGTAGTCGGTGTCTTGCAGCGTCAGCTGCGGGCCGTCGTTGCTCTGCTGCTGCGCCCCGAGTTGCGCGGTGCGCTTGGCGTTGGCGCGGTAGTCCCAACTGGCGATCGATACGGCGTTGGTCTGCCAGCGGCGCGCGCCTTGCCAGCGGTCGATCACGTCTTCGGTGGCGGTGGCATCTGCGCGGCCAAACCGGATGCTTGCCTGCGCGTTGTCGACGAACACGTCATTGGAATCCGCAATGACCATGCGATGCACGCCCAGCGCATCGCCGTCCTTGGCTTCGTGCTCGAAGAAGTAGAACAGCCCTTCTTCGGCCAACAGGCGCGTGACGAAATCGAAGTCGCTTTCGTCGTATTGCGTGATGACACTGCGGCGCGTGTAGACCGAGCTGTCGCGCAAGGCCCAGCGCCATGCGGGCACCAGGCGGCCTTGGCCCTGGTAGTCGCCAAACAGGCTGTCGATTACCTCGATGACCGACATGTCCTGGAACAGGAAGCTGTCTTGCCGATGACGCAGGAACGCGAGCCAGGGCTCGATCACCAGTCGATAGCGCACCAGGCCACCGTTGGCCCCCACCTGCTCGAAGCGCGTCACGTGGCCATGAAACGGCCGCAGCGTGCTTCGGCTCTGCTGCGTCAGCAAGTCGAGCCGCACCGGCTGGCCAAGCAACTTGGCCGAATCAATGTCAGCGTTGTCGGACAGCGCCGTGAGTTCCAGCCGAAAACCGCCTGCGTCGATGTGCTCGGCAACGTCCACCTGTTCAGGCAGCAGCGCGTTCGGCCCCAACGGCGTTTCCAGCCGCAGCAGCCGATTGGCCTGCGAGAACGATGCACGTAACAAGTTTGCCAACTCGGTCGGAGAGACCATGATGTGCTCCAGCGAAGCGACTTAGTTGATGCGGTACTTGAACTCGCCGTTCTTGCCGACGCCCACTTTGATCTTCTCGACGCTGTCGCCCTCGGCCATGCGCGTCAGCACCGACTCGGCAATCTGCGGAAGCAGCGTACCGTTGAGGATGTGATCGACCGCGCGGGCGCCGGCATCCACTTCAGTGCAGCGTGCGAGCACGGATTCAACCAACGCGTTGTCCCACTGGAACGTCGCCTTGTGGTTGATGGCCACGCGATCGCGAATACGGCCCAGCTTGAGCGTGATGATCTCGGCCAGCACGTCGTCGGAAATCGGGTAATACGGCACCACCTTCATGCGCCCCAGGAATGCGGGCTTGAACGCCTTGTAGAGCGTCGGACGCAGCTGCTCTGCCAGCGCATCGGTGTCGGGCAGTTCCTCGGCAGGTTTGTTCAAGCACGCCTGCATGATGGCCTGCGACCCGACGTTCGACGTGAGGATGATGATGGTGTTGCGGAAGTCGATCGGGCGACCTTCAGCGTCGTCCATCTCGCCCTTGTCGAACACTTGGAAGAACATCTCCAGCACGTCAGGGTGGGCCTTCTCCACTTCGTCCAACAGCACGACGCTGTACGGATTGCGACGCACGGCTTCGGTCAGCACGCCGCCCTCGCCGTAACCCACATAACCCGGCGGCGAGCCCTTAAGCCCCGACACGCTGTGCGCCTCCTGGTACTCGCTCATGTTGATGGTGATGAGCTTGCGCTCGCCGCCGTAGAGAATGTCGGCCAACGCCAGCGCGGTTTCCGTTTTACCGACGCCCGACGGGCCGGCAAACAGGAACACGCCGCGCGGTTTGTTCGGGTCTTCCAGGTTGGCGGTGGCGGTGCGCACGCGCTGGGCAATGGCATCCAGCGCGTGGTCTTGCCCGATCACGCGGGCGGCCAGCAGCGGCTTGAGGTTCAGCACCGTGCGCAACTCGTCCTTGACCATGCGGCCCAGCGGAATGCCCGTCCAGGCCGAGACGATTTCCGACACAACATGGCCATCCACCTGCAGCGGCACCATGGGCGATTCACCTTGCAGCGCGCGCAGCTCGGCAAGCAGCTTGGCCAGTTCGTCCTGCTCGTCCGCTTTGTCGGCAGCGCGCTTGCGCTTGGGGATCGAGACAACGTCGCTGTTGGCGGCCACGGGCAGTGCGTCTTCCTCGCCGGCTTGCGCAGCATCGCTTTCGCGCGCTTCGCGCAACGCCTGAATGCGTGCAACCAGCGCACGCTCCTGCGCCAGACGTTCGGTGTTCTGCGCGACGCGTTGCTCCAGTTCCGTGCGCTGCTCGTTCAGCGCCTTCAGGCGCGCGTCGTGCTCGGCACCGGCGCTTTGTTCTCGCTCCAGCGCATTGATCTCACCCTGCAGGCGTTCCAGCGTCTTCTGGTCGTCTTCGATGGCACCGGGCGTGGCGCTCTGGCCCAATGCCACCTTGGCGCAAGCCGTGTCCAGCACGCTGACGGCCTTGTCCGGCAGTTGGCGGCCGCTGATATAGCGATGCGACAGCCGCACTGCCTCGGTAATCGCTTCATCCAACACGCGCACTCCAAAGTGGCGCTCCATCAGCCCAGCCATGCCACGCAGCATGGCGGCTGCCAGCGGCTCGCTAGGCTCTTCCACCTTCACGACCTGGAAGCGGCGCGCCAGCGCGGCATCTTTTTCGAAGTACTTCTTGTATTCGCTCCAGGTGGTGGCCGCGATCGTGCGCAGCTCGCCGCGTGCCAGCGCAGGCTTGAGCAGGTTGGCCGCATCGTTCTGCCCGGCCTGCCCGCCCGCACCGATGATGGTGTGCGCTTCGTCAATGAACAGGATGATCGGCTTCGGGCTCTTCTTCACCTCGTCGATCACGTTCTTCAGTCGGTTCTCGAATTCGCCCTTGACGCTGGCGCCGGCCTGCAAGAGACCCATGTCGAGCGTGCGCAGCGTCACGCCTTGCAGCGGCGGCGGCACGTCGTTGGCAGCCACGCGCAGGGCCAGGCCCTCCACCACTGCGGTCTTACCCACGCCCGCCTCCCCGGTGAGGATCGGGTTGTTCTGGCGGCGACGCATCAGGATGTCGATCACCTGGCGGATCTCGGCATCGCGGCCGATCACAGGGTCGATGCGGCCATCGCGCGCGGATTGGGTCAGGTCGACGGTGAACTGATCCAGCGCGGGTGTGGCCGTCAGCGCAGCGGCCGGCTTGCCGCCTTCGCCTTGCACTGCGTCTTCGCCGTCGTCAGCAATATCCACGGCCTGCACTTGTTCGTCTGAACCGGCGGTCAGTCGATCGAAGTCGTGCTTGAGGCGGTCCGCCTGAATCTGCCCGAACAGGCGCGAGCCACGTTGCGCGAGCGCAGACAGGCTCGGCTCGGTCAGCAGCGCCAGCAGCAGATGGCCGGAGCGGATGCGCGTGATTTGCGAATCGAGCGAGGCGATCAGCCAGCCGTGCTCGAACAGCTTCGGCAGATATGGCGAGAACGCCGGCGTGCGCGTGTTGCCTGTCTGGAAGCGGCCGATCTCGGCCTCCAGGTCACGTTGCAGCGCGGCCAAGTCGATGCCGCTTGCGCGGGCGGCCACGGCAAAGTCACTGCGGCGGTTTTCCAGCAACGCCAGGAACAGGTGCTCGAGATCGACCTCGTAGTTGCCGCGCGCCATGCACAGCGACGCCGCGCGCTCGGCGGCTTGCCGGCTCGTCGCGTTCAGCTTGGCGATCAGGGTTTTGAGTGGGATGGCCATGGCGGCAGCGCTCCGGAAGAATCGATGAATGTGTCGGTATCAATGCAGCGGCGCGAGCGTGTATTGCGCATCGCTGCGGTCCTGCTGCGCGGGGCGGGAGCACAGGAAGGTGTCCCAGCCCAGGCGGCCGTCGTTGCTGTTGTCC
Source organism: Ralstonia pickettii (assembly GCF_000607165.1). Taxonomy (GTDB): domain Bacteria; phylum Pseudomonadota; class Gammaproteobacteria; order Burkholderiales; family Burkholderiaceae; genus Ralstonia; species Ralstonia holmesii. The sequence goes on from NZ_JFZG01000025.1 coordinate 232,093, forward strand.
AGCGTGCTGCCGATCACGTCTTGGTGGCGCAGGATCAGCTTGACCTCAAACTCCAGCGTGGTGCCGCACAGGATGGTCAGCATCTTGCGCAGTGCCAGCGCGCCAGACGCACCGGGCAGGAAATTGCGGTACTGCGCGCGCTTGAGCGGCCCCACCCACAGGCGCACCCGCAAGTCGCGCTGCCACACCCGCGCGCCGGCCAACGCCGTGGCGCCCAGCAGGTTGTTGGTGCTGCCCAGCCGCGTGTACTGCGACGCCGGCACGCGATACCACCCGCCGACAAACTGCTCCACCCGTATCGGCGCCTGGAAGTAATCCGACAGCACGCGCTGCAGATACGCCGCAGACACCGGCCGATGCCGGATCGCCGTGGCATAACCAGCCAGCGCCTCGTCGAGGATCGGCCCCGGCGTAGTGGAAAGATCGTGACGCAGCGTCTTGTCAGCCGCACCCGCCAGCGACAGCAGCAGCGGCAGGTAATGCTTGTTGCTGTCGACTTCGTACTGGAACGGCAGGCGGTATTTCTTCCACGCCAGATAGAACAGCGCGGTCGCCCGGTTCGAAAAGATGTCGAAGAACGCACGGGCTGCGCGGTCGCGCCACAGGCTTTCGCGCTCCGCCACGATTTCGGTGTAGCGCAGCGGCAAGGCGCCCTGGCCGCCCAGCATGCCGAAGAACGTGGGCGTGATCGCCAGCGAATCGAGCGCGCCCTCTTCCAGCGCAGCGATGAACGCGGCATCGGTTTCGAGCATCTCGGCGGTAATGCCTTCGGCCTCGATGTGCTGCAGTTCGCTGGGCGGAAACGAGAGCGACAGCGTGTTGCGAAAGCTCAGACGCGTGGCCAGCGCCTGCTCGGGCGCCATGCCGCCTTCGCGCGCAAACAGCTGCTCCAGCAGCCGCACGGCCTGGAAGAACTGGTACCGGTGCGGCTGCTTGAGCAGCCGCCGGATCACACCAGGATCGATTCGCCGCTGCGGGGTGCGCATTTGACCAATTCCTTGCCACTGCGGCGCGAGACCGCAATCAACTGCACAAAGCTGTTCATGTGGACGTACAGGCCGAAGAAGTGATCCAGCACGCGGATGAAGCGGTGCATGCCGGTGCCCACAAAGGCGTCTTCGTCCAGCGTGAGGCGCACTTCCAGGCCCCGCACGAAGGTGGCGAACGGCTTGCCCGCCAGCCACTGCGTCGCCGGTTGGTAGTCCAGGGCAACGATGCCCTCGATCTGCCGTGCCGAGATCGCGTTGCGCGGCAGATCGTGCAGGCGCAGCATCTCTTTCAGCGTCGGCAAACCGTTCTGCACGAGCGACAGATGGTTCAGCGCCAGCAACGAGATCAAACGCCACTGCGCCGCCCGCCCACCGCCAAACCGCATGGAAGGCGTCGGCTTGCGCAGGAAGGTGATGTTGCGGGCAATGGAGCTGCCTTCCATCGACAGATCTCCATCGGGCTGACCAAATGCCAGCGTCGAAGGCAGGTCGCGGTTCGTGCAGGTAACGGTCAGGCTCAGCGTGTCGGTCTGCGGGCTGGTCGGATCGAAGTGCGTATCGACGATGGAGATCTCGGTTTCGAACCCCGGGCTGCGCTGCGCGATCAGCTCGTCGCGGCGTGCCAGCCAGTAATGGCCCGCGCGGCCGGGCTCTTCACCGTGATGCAGGGAGTAGAACGGCCGGAACTCCGTGACCTTCTCGTGCGCCGTGGTTTCGCGCACCAACTGCACGTTGTCGATGGAGTAGATGTCAAAGCCGTGCGCGCGTCGGCTGTCGGCCACGACCGGATACGCGCTGGCCGTATGTTCGATACGGATCGGGTCGGCCTTCTGCTGGAACAGATTGACCACGGGCGTGCAATGCAGGCGCAGGTGCTCCGGCTGCAGGTTTTCAAGCAGGCGCGCAGCGTGCGAATCGCTGCGCAAGTCTTTCAGCACCAGATGCAGCGTCAGACGGCGCACCGGCACGCCCGGCGTCATGCCGCGTCGCAATGCAGCCAGGTCGATATCGAAGAAGTTGAATTTCTCGGCAAAGCTGAAGTGCTCGGTCAGCAGCCGATAGGCCGGGTGTGAGCGTGCCGGGCAATCGATCAGGGATTCATCTTCGGTAAAGCCGACTTCGTGCAAGGGCACGGAAATCAGGCGCTTCCAGACGCCTGCGCGTTCGGCTTCGACGTAGCCGGCCGCGGTATGTAAGAACAGCGCGTCACCGAGCGCGGCCACGAAAGACGGTTCGCCGTCCATATAGACGCGCAGTTTTTCCAGTGGCAGCGATTCAAAACCGCCGCGCTCCCCCACGTATTCCAGCGTGATGGCAATGGAGCCCGTCGCGCCCTTTGGCAGTTGCACGGCGGCCGGCGCAGACACCGCACGCTCGAACGTGGCACCGGCAACGCGCACCGGCGCGAACGTGACGTCGTATGCAGTGCGGAAACGGCATTCGACCTTGCGCACCACGCGTGTGGTGAGAAATGTGCCACGCGCAATCGTGACCGGCGCGCTCAGTTGCGCAGCCACGCCGCGCACATCGAAATGCGCCACCGAACACGATGGAAAGGGCCGCAGGTAGTGCGGATACAGCACCTCCAGCAGCGCCTCGGTAAATTCGGGGTAGTCGTCGTCGAGCTTCTTGCTGACGCGTGCGGTCAGGAAGGCAAACGACTCGATCATCCGCTCGACATGCGGATCGTCGCAGCCGTCGCCCGACATGGCGAGGCGGCCGGCGATCTTCGGATACCGCTCGGCGAAGTCGCGCGAGTACCGGCGCAGGAAGGCCAGTTCTCGTTCGTAATAAGGCAGCAGCTCTTCCATTCTTCGTGGCGGTCCGGTGGCGGTCCTGCAGGTGCTTCAGCGTGTTGCGGGTGGTGCGTTGTGCAGGTCCGTGCAATCTCAGCCGCGTCCGCGCGAAACGGAATACCGCAGCGTCGACGGTTGCAGCATGGCGTCAAAACTCACGGGCTCGCGAGCGGGCCCCACCAGCAGCACCGCGCTGATCCCAAAGCACAAGGCATTGGTCGCGCGCTCATTGATCTCCAGCGACACATTCACATGCTGCAAGCGCGGCTCATGCCGCTCGATCGCCTTGGTAAGCGACTGGCAGATGTAGTTGCGGTCGTAGAAACTGGCCAGGCTCAGGCCGGAAAAATCGTTCAGGCCATACGTGAGCAACGACCGCTTGCATTCCGGCAAGCCGTGCAAGTCGTCCTCTTCCAACACGATGCGCGTGTTGAGCAAGGATTCAATATCGCGTGCCACGGTGCTCTTGAGTTCTTCAAGCGAGAGCTGGCGCAATGCCGTGGGCATGGGCGCGTGCGGCTCGTCGTCGAAGAGCTTGTCGAGCAGGCTGGGTTCGAAGCCTTTCATATGCTGCTAGAAAACAAGATGCCGCAGCACGGCGGCTGCGGCTCTTGTCATCAGGAGAACACCAAACGTTAAACCGAGTAGGTCTTGTCGTTCTTGGTGAGGCTCCAGGCGCCTTGCGAGTTGCCGCCTTGGCCGCCGGCGCTCTTCTGCTGCGTGTACTTCCACTGCACAGCGGCGTAGCGCAGGCTGAAGGTGTCGGTCGGAATGCCCTGGGCGACCACTTGCGAATCGACTTCGCTCAGGATGGCGTTCTTCAGCTTGACTTCGAGGTACTTCACGCGGTTGCCTTCGCCGTCTGCGCGGAAGAACTCGATGGTCACTTCACCAAAGGTCGTGCCGCCCGAAGCGTGCTGGTACAGCAGCGGGCTGACGACGTCCAGATCCTTCGTGAAGACCATGTCGCGGTGCTCGCAACGCTCAGCCGTGTGGCCGCCGGCGGTCGAAGCCGTGGCCGAACGCGGTTGGCTGATTGCCTGCGACCAGCTGTTGATTTCGATCCAGTCCTTGTGATCCTTGTCTTGCGACTCCCCCTTGATTGCCGGGCTGTCGAACTTGACGTAGATATCCTTCATACAGAGACCCTCTTCAATAGATTGGTTGTTGGTACTGCAACGGGTAACGAGCGTAACGGGTGGTTATGCCCGAACATTCCCCCCCGGGGAGAGTCCGGTCAGGAATTACGAGTTGGCCGACTTCGGCAGATCCGCCACCAAACGCAGCGAGATCGACAGTTCATCGAGCTGGAAATGCGGCCGCAGGAACGCCACCGAGCGGTATGTGCCCGGCTTGCCCGGCACTTCCGCCACCTGGATCGACGCCTCGCGCAGCGGGAATTGCGCCTTCTGTTCTTGCGTGGCGTTGTCGTCCAGCAGCACGTACTGCGAAATCCAGCGGTTCAGGAACGTCTCAACGTTCTTGGCCGAGGCAAAGCTGCCGATCTTGTCGCGCATCATCGCCTTCAGGTAGTGCGCCACGCGCGATACCGAAAAGATGTACTGCAGCTGCGCAGACAGGACCGCATTGGCGTTTGCGCTGTCGGAGTCATACTTCTTGGCCTTCTGCGCCGACTGTGCAGCGAAGAACGCGGCGTAGTCCGTGTTCTTGCAATGCACGAGCGGAATGAAGCCGAGGTCGCTCAGTTCCTTCTCGCGGCGGTCGGTGATGGCGATCTCGGTCGGGCACTTGAGTGCGATTTCGCCGTCATCGGTCTTGAAGGTGTGCGTCGGCAGGTCTTCGACCAGGCCGCCACCTTCCACACCGCGGATGGCAGCACACCAACCGAAGTCGTCAAACGCTGCCGTCAGGCGCGCGCCGAACGCCCAGGCAGCGTTGCACCACAGGTACTTGCTGTGATCGGTGCCGTCCACGTCCTCAACAAAGTTGAAGCTCTCGACCACGGTGCCGTCCTTCGGGTTGTACGGCAGACGGCCGAGGAAGCGCGGCAAGGTCAGACCCACGTAGCGCGAATCTTCCGAATCGCGGAACGACTTCCACTTGGCGTATTCAACCGTGTCGAACACCTTGGCCAGGTCACGCGGCTTGCCCAGGTCGGCAAACGATTCCAGGCCCAGCAGCTCAGGCGACGACGACGCAATGAACGGCGCATGCGAAGCCGCTGCCACGTGCGCCATCTGCTCGATGAAGTACATGTCTTCCGGCTGACGCGTGACCTCATAGTCGCCAATCAGCGCGCCAAACGGTGCACCGCCAAAGGTGCCGAACTCTTCTTCGTAGACCTTCTTGAACAGCGCGCTCTGGTCAAACTCGATGGCAGTCTTGAAGTCCTTCGTCAGATCGCGCTTGGTCGCGTTGAGCGCCTTGATCTTGATTGTCTGGCCGGTACTCGTTTCCTTGACCAGATAGTTCAGGCCGCGCCAGGTGGATTCCAGCTTCTGGAATTCCGGCGCGTGCATGATCGCGCTCAGCTGCTGCGAGATCAGGCGATCCAGCTCTGCCACGCGTGCATCGAGCGTGGCAGACAAGTTGTCGGACACCACCACGGTGCCGCTCAGCACCTGGCTGGCGAGCTCGCCGATGATGTCTTTCGCGCGTTCACGCTCGGAATCGGACTTGGCGACGCGGCTTTGCTCGACGATGCTGTCCAGCAGGCTCACCTCTTCCGCAACCGAGGCGCCCTGCGCAGCGGATTGGTTCTCAAGCATCCTCGCCCCCGTTTTGCTTGGCGCCCAGCTTCTTCGCGTTTTCGGTGTTCTTCAGCACCTCCGACAGCAGGTCTTCCAGCTTGTCGTTACCGGCCATCTTGTTGCGCAGGTCAGCCAGCTTTGAGCGGGCTTCGAGCAGCTTGCGCAGCGGCTCGACCTGCTCAACAACAGCTTCGGGGCTGAAGTCTTCGAGCGAGCGGAACTTCAGGTCGACGCCAAAGCGGCCGCCGTCTTCCGTCAGCGTGTTTGGCACCTGGAACGCCGCGCGCGGCTCCACGCCCTTCATCACTTCGTCGAAGTTGTCGCGGTCGATATTGACGAACTTGCGATCGCGCAACTTGGGTTGCTGCACTTCGGATTGGCCCGACAGGTCAGCCACCACGCCCACCACGAATGGCAGCTCTTTCGTCTCGATTGCGTCGCCGATTTCGACGTCATACGTCAGTTGTACACGCGGCGGACGCACCTTTTGCAGACGCTTCTGTACGCTTTCTTTCTTGGCCATCACGTTCCTCCAGGAATGCGAACCAGCGCTGTGCTTAACGCAGGGCGCCGAACGGGTCTGCGCTGCCGCTGGCAGCACCGGTGGCAGCTGCCGGCGCAGCAGTCGTGCCATGCGCGGCAGCTGTGCCGTGCTCGGCAGCGGGCGCTGCGCGGCGGACGACGCGGCCGGCCGGGCGGCGCACCGGCTGCTTGGCGACCGGTTGCTCGCCCGGGAACAGGACCTGTTCACCCAGCGTGTCACGCAGCATCTTGGCAAGCACTTGCGCGTCGGTCTTGACGTCGCCAGCCAGCGCGCTGTCAGCACGCAGCTCTTGGAGCGAACGGCGCGCCACGCGCAGGCCGCTCACAGCCAGGATGCTCTTGGCCTGACGATCGGCGTTGTCACGCTGCAGGGCTTCTTCTGCGGCCAGGATGGCTTGCGGATACTTCTCTGCGCCGAACTGGATCTGCGCGATGCGCACCCACGGCTCATCACGGGTCGGGTTCTGCTTGGCGATCTGCTGGTACAGATCAATGGCCTTGTCCTGCTGGCCGCCCTTGGCCGCAGCTTCCGCCTCCGACATGCTCTGGCCGAAGGCCTCGTCGGTTTGGGGTCCGGGGTTGGTACTCGCGCAGCCCGCAAAGAGAGCGGAGGCAGCAGCCAGCACGATGAAGGAACGGAGAACGGAAGTAGACGAGGATTTGGCCACGGCGAGACTCTTCAAAGTTTCAAAGCGGTGTGTCGATACCCAATCAAATTCGCCGGAATTGACGAGTTAAATGTTGGTCTCGACTGGCGCGAAATAGTACACTCCGCTCGTTGCCGTTGACAACCAAAAAAGGATTATTAAGGAACCGAAACATCCTTTGTATTCAACGCCTTAGAACCGCGCCGGGCAACGATCTCCGATTATTAAGAAACGGAAACATTCTTCCGATTTCCTTTATTAAGAAATCGAAACAATGCACCGATTTCCTTTAGCGGAACGGGCGCAGCAGCAGTCAAACAAAGAGAATTAAGTAATTCAGAAATCAGGCATGAATATGATGAAATTCGATGCTGCTTGGGGGCAAGCGGCAAGGCAGCCGGGCTGCGGCCGCCTTCTGAAGCACTCTCTGAAGCACCGTCTCGCAGGGGCGCTCAAGCTGATGCTGGTGAGCGCCAGCGTGGTCGCTCTGGCCGCCTGCTCCACCGGAGCGAGCGTGCTGGCTGGTGCGGCCAACGGCGCGCTGGAAGCCATGGGGCTGAAATCGTCGAACCTGCCCGATGCACAGAAGCCGCCACGTGAAGTGCCGCTCAAGATGACGGCGGGCAATAACCTGAACGCCGCCAACGACCGCCGTCCGGTAGCGATAGTGGTGCGCCTGTATTCGTTGAAGGACCCGACCAGCTTCCTGCAAGCGCCGTATGACACCTTCATCGACCCGGCGCGCGAGAAGCAAACGCTGGGCGCAGATCTCGTCAACGTGCGCGAGATGACGCTGATCCCCGGCCAGCGCTACGACTTCACCGAGAAGGTCTCGCGCGAAGCAACCACGCTGGGCATCGTGGCGCTGTTCCGCAGCCCCGCGTCACAGCGCTGGAAGTTCGCCTTCAACACTGAGAAGAACGAGAAGTCGGGCATTGTGATCGGCCTGCACGCCTGCGCCATGACCGTGACGTCAGGCACGCTGACCACCCCCGCCGGCGCCACGCCGCTGACTGATCTGAACCTGCTCTCCCCCGCGGTGTGCGGTAGCTGAACAACAAGGGCCAACGTGAGTTACTCCGCAAAGATTCTCTGGGGCGAAGGGCTGTTCCTGCGTCCGCAGCACTTTCAGCGTCAGGACGCGTATCACGAGTCGCGCCTGCACGCGACCGCGCAAGTCATCCAGCCATACGGATGGGGCATCCGCCATGCGCGCTTCGATACCGATGCGCTGGCCAGCGGCGTGCTGCGCGTGATCGAGCTGTCACTGTTCTTTCCGGACGGCGAGCTGTATTTCGCTCCGCAGGCCGATGCGCTTCCACCGCCGCTGGTGCTGGACGCCATTCCCGCCGGCGTGTCAGAGCTGACCTTCCATATCGCGCTGTATCCGCTGCAAGACAACGGCGGCAACTACCGCGAGCAGATCGAAGGCGCATCGGTATCGCGCTTTGTCGGCACGGAAGAGGAAACGGCCGACCTGTATACAGAGGCGGAGCCCGCTGCCATCACGTATCTGAAGAAGTCGGTCAAGCTGATTGCCGAGACGGAGCCGCGCGAGCAGTTCATCTCGCTGCCCGTGGTGCGTGTGCGGCGTACCGGCACCGGCGGCTTTGAGCTGGACGAGAGCTTTGTCGCGCCCAGCATGGCGATCAACGCCTCGGCCGTGCTGTATCAACGCCTGCGCCGTCTGCTCGACGCGCTGCAGGCCAAGGTCAACGCGCTGTACGGCTTCCACCGCGAGCCGACCAAGAACATCATCGAATTCCGCTCCGGCGACATCGCATCCTTCTGGCTGCTGCATACGGCCAATGCGGCCTTTGCGGCGCTGTCGCATCTGTATCACCACCCCGACCTGCACCCTGAGCGGCTCTTCCAGGAAATGCTGCGCCTGGCCGGCGCGCTCATGACGTTCACCAAGAGCTACACGCTGGCCGACCTGCCCGCCTACGATCACGACAATCCGGGCCCGGTATTTGCCAAGCTCGACACGATCGTGCGCGAGCTGCTCGATACCGTCATCTCCACGCGCTACTTTGCAATTGCGCTGGAAGAGACGCGCCCGTCGTTCCACCTCGGCCGCATCGACTCCGGCAAGATCGACGACCAGACCAGCTTCTATCTGTCGGTATCGGCAGACATGCCTGCCGCCGAACTGGTGGAAGCCATTCCGGCGCGCTTCAAGGTCGGCGCCCCCGACGACGTAGAAAAGCTCGTGCTGTCGTCCATGCCTGGCGTGCCGCTCACCTACACGCCACAGGTGCCCCCCGCCATTCCGGTGCGCCCGGGCGCGTGCTACTTCGCCGTTGAAGCGCGGGGCATGCTGTACGAACGCATGCTGCAAGCGCAGACCCTCACCATCTATGCCCCGGCCGGTATCCGGGAACTCAAACTTGAACTGATCGCGGTGACTTCATGAGCGCTACCTCCACCCCTTCGCTGTTTGGCGGTTCGGCACCGGCAACCGCTGCGGCGGATGCACGTGAATCCAACACACACGCGCGCACGCTGCTTGATTTGCTGTATGACGGCTTCTTCATGCTGTTCCAGTTGCGCAACGCCCAGCAGCCGGCCAGTGCAGAAGAGTTCCTGAACCGCGTACGCACCTTCCTTGACGATTTCGACCGTGGTGCCAAGCGCCTGAACGTGTCGGCTGAAGACGTCTTCGATTCGAAATATGCCTTCTGTGCGGCGGTGGACGAAACGATCCTGTCGTCCAACTTTGCGATCCGCCCGGCCTGGGAGCGCCGCCCGCTGCAGCTCGTGCTGTTTGGCGAACAGCTCGCCGGCGAGACCTTCTTCGTCAAGCTTGAAGAGCTGCGTGCACACGGTGCGCCGCGCCTGCAGGCGCTGGAGGTGTTCCACATGTGCCTGCTGCTGGGCTTCCGCGGCAAGTACATCCTCGAAGGACCGGAGAAACTGGCTTACCTGACCGCACGCCTGGGCGACGAAATTTCCGCCATCAAGGGCAAGCGCGCCGCGTTTGCCCCGCACTGGCCGCTGCCCGACAAGGTCGCGCACATGCTCAAGCGCGAAACGCCGCTGTGGATTTTCGGCGCCGTGTTTGCGCTGATCGGGCTGCTGGGCTTCCTCGGGCTGTCGCACACGCTAAGCACCAAGACCAACGAAACGCTGGAAGGCTATTCGCAGGTCATCAAGCTCGGGCCGCGCTTCTCGCACCTGACGATTTCGCTGCCGTGATGGCCACGATGGGCTGCGTGCCCATCCTTCTGCTGAACTGCAAAACGAACCCCAGCGCGACGCTGTTCCGATGAAGCCTTTGTCCAACCTGCCGGCCGCCGTGCCACAAGCCGTCCTGGGCGCGTTGCTCGGGCAGCAGACCCGCCAGATCACGCTTGAGACGGCGCTCGCCTCCGACAACCTGGTCGTGGAGCGCTTTACCGCCACCGAAGCGGTGTCGGCCTCGTTCGTCCTGCATATCGACTGCCTGAGCCCATCGGCGCATCTGGATACGGCCAAGCTGGCCTCGCAAGAGGTCACGCTGCGCCTGGTGCAAGCCGACGGCAAGCGGCGCGCGTGGCACGGTTACGTGGCGGATTGCGCATCGCTTGGCGGCGACGGCGGCCTCGCGCGCTACCGCCTTCGCGTCGTGCCGTGGCTGGATCGGCTGCGCACGCGCAGCGACTGCTTCGTCTACCAGGACAAGACCGCGCTGGAGATCATCGAAGACGTCTTCGGCGAATATCCCACCGCGCATTACAAAATCGCGGCCACGCAGCCGTGCGCCAAGCGCTCGATCTGCTGCCAATACCGCGAAACCGACTATGCCTTCGTGATGCGTCTGCTGGCCGAGGAAGGCCTGTCGTTCCGTATCGAGCACGAGCAAATCGACGACAAGCAGCAGCAAGGCAGCGCCCAGTCACGCCACACCGTCGTCATCTTCGACAACGATGCGCAACGGCCTACCTGCCCGCAGCCGGAGATCCGCTTCCACCGCGTTGATGCCACCGAAAGCGACGACGCGATCGAGCGCTTCTCAAACGCGCACAGCGTCGGCACCAACGCAGTGACACTCGCCTCGTGGGACTACAAGGCCTTGGCCGCCACCAGCGCCCAAGCCAGCGCCAGTGACCCCGGTGGCGAACTGCCGACGCTGGAGCGTTTTGAAGCCTCGGGCTCGTATCAATATACGAATACGCAAGAGGCCAGCCGTGCCGCGCAACTGCGCATGCAGGCGCACGAAGGCGCATACCTGCGCTACGAGGGGCAAGGCAGCGTGCGCCAATTAGGCGCTGGCCAACGCTTTACGCTCACACAGCATTTCGACAGCAAGCACAGCGAGTTCGTCACGCTGCAGGTCGAGCACGAAGCCGCCAACAACCTCGGCGCCGACATCGCGCGTTTGCTCTCCACCACCGAGATCGAATCGGGCAGCTACCGCAATCGTTTCGTGGCTGTGCCGGCAGAGGCGCCCATCGTGCCGCCCTATCGCCGTCGCCCGACCGCGCCGGAGGGCCAGGCCGCCGTGGTCATCGCCGACGATGGCGCACCGCTCACCACCGACCGCGACCACCGCGTGCGCGTGCGCTTTCCGTGGCTGCGCGCACCGGAGGTCAATGCCTTTGCCGACCCGTCCAGCAGCGACCGCACACAGGTCACCGCCTGGGTGCGCGTGGCCAGCGCCAGCGCGGGCCCGAACTGGGGCGGCAATCACCTGCCGCGCGCCGGCACGCAAGTGCTGCTGACGTTCATCGACGGCGACATCGACCGTCCGATGATCGCCATGCAGCTGCACAACGCGCAAGACGCCCTGCCCTGGGCCCCGGCCGATGCGCCGCTTGGGCAGGCATTGTCCGGCTGGCACTCGCAGGGCCTTGGCGGCGACGGCTACAACCAGTGGGTCGTCGACGATCACCCCGGCCAGTTGCGCACGCGCCTGGCAAGCTCCACCGCCAACAGCCAGCTCAACCTCGGCTATGTCACCTCGCACGGCGCCACGGGCGGAGACCGCGGCACCTGGCGCGGCACCGGCGCCGAACTGCGCACCGATGCCTGGGCCGTGGTGCGCGCGGGTGCGGGCCTGCTGCTCTCCACTACCGCGCGGGCGCAAGCCGGCGGCACGCTGCTCGACGCCCATGAAGCGCGCGGGCAACTCACCGCCGCGCAGAAGACTGCACAGCGCTTGTCCGACGCGGCCTCCAGCCAGCAAGCGCTGCCGCTGGCGGCCAACGAAGCCTTCGAGCCGATCGACAAAGCGCTCGACCCTGCGCAGGACGGCAAGTATCCCAGCAACGTCAACGGCCAGGATTCACAGCAGCCGGTCGACAAATTCGGTCAGCCGCTACTGGTGGCCGAGTCGCCATCCAGCATTGCGCTCGCCTCGCAGGCCACGACCACCGTCTATGCGGGGCGCCATCTGCACGGCACCGCGCAGGCTGACTGGCACCTCGCAGCGGGCAATGTCATCGCTGCGGCGGCGGCAAAGGGCGTGAGTCTGTTCGCCCAGCGCAACGGCATCCGGGTAATTGCCGAAGGCGGGCCAGTGTCGATCCAGGCGCATACCGATGCGCTCGCCGTGCTGGCGGACAAGGCGGTTACCGTGACCTCGTCCGCCGATTCGGTCGAGATCCTCGCGCAGCAGAACATCGTGCTGCATGGCGGGGATTCGTTGATCCGGCTGGAAGGGAATGCGGTGACGTTTGAGACGTCGGGGTTGCTGTCGGTGAAGGGGGCTGGGCATCCGTTTGAGGGGCCTGGCGGGCAGGCGGCGGCGTTGCCGGCGTTGCCTGTGGGGTTGCTCGGACCTATTGCGGTTTATGACGAACAGATCCAGTTTGTTAATCAGCGAGGCGATGTACTCTCGAATGTCAGCTACAAACTCCTGCTGCAGGATGGGACTACAGTTTCTGGCGTCACTGATGAGGATGGTAAAACGCAACGCATTGCCACTGACCGACCAGTTCCCATTCAAACAGCTACTTTGACTCCCACACAACACGTCGATTGTTGCGGAATAACCAACACGAATCCACCCGAAGAATTGAAGGTTGATGTGTCCGGCGTAAAAACCAACGACACAAAGGTAGGCTCCTCTGTTAAGAAGGTTACGGTGAAGGGTGACGAGCGCCCCCTGACAGAAGGCGAAATCGAGATGGCCAAAACCGTCTTCAAGGACAGCGTCGATTACAGTCGAGTACGAGTTCATCGGGGTAGTTACTTCTGGTTTGACTTGCAAAGTAAAGATACCGCGGTCACCCCGAATGGAAACATGTACTTCCTGGACGAAGATTTCGTCGAGGATTTCTCACAAAACCCAAATGAGAAAAAGAAACGTACCGTAAACATGAACCGCGCGTGGTTCATGCACGAAATGACGCACGTTTGGCAGTACCAAAAAGGATACTCTGTCCGCTTGCATGGCTTGACAGTGACCATTCGAGGGAACAGCGCCTACCGTTATCAGATAGAGTCGAACCAGGTTTTTAGTGACTACAACATGGAGCAGCAGGGCAATCTGGTTTCAGACTATTTTGCCCTCTGTATATTGAAAGACTATGGAGCCGTCATTCACGCCGGAAATGTTGGTACACCAAACCAACTAAGGCAGGTGCTTGACCCTCTTTTGAAAGATCCAGACAATGCATCGAATCTTCCGAAATAAAGCTGCCGGATTTCTCTATTTTTTCTTCATTTCGTCGTGTAGCTTCGCGACTTCAAAGGGTTCGATCGGGCTCGCAGTTAAACAAACAGGTGAATTGCCTGTCGTATGTCTTGCGGCGGCTGATGAGAATGGAAATCAACCTGTTCGGGTCCATTTCGTCGGCGTTTCTCATGCAACGGGGTCTTTTGGAAGTGAGTCATACTGGCAGGTCGAGGTTCCGGAATCTTCGAAACCGCTCTATCTGAAGCGCGGCGAGTGCCTCACCTATGGCCAGGCTATCGGGGGCGCCAATATTCTGACGGAACCCAAAAAGCTCCAGCCCGGCGTGCTGTATGGAATCGGCCTTGTCCCGTACGACGCAGACTTCGTCTACGGCGCAAACTTTTGCTTGATCCCTCAACCCAACGGAAAGTTGAAAGTGGTTGATCCCGCAATTGAACGTGGCGTTTGCCCTGCCAAGTAGCTTCCGAGTTTTTATCTCGGGTATGTTGCGCACTAGCCCCCCGTCCTTATGCGGCAGGGCTCAATCCGTTGCTCCACCCCGGGGAACGCTTGCGGGCAAGCACTATTCCCCTCCACCCGGCGCCAGCCCCACACGCTGATGGGCAGCTAGCTGTTTTGTGCCAAGAGTGCAGGAGAAGGAACGACAGAAATACGGTTCGATCTTGGGAAGAACATCGTCGACACGGCACGTGCATCAGGCATTCCGACAGCCGCACCGTGCATACCGCCAAGGTGGCTGAACACGAAGAAGCCGCCAAAGACAACCACGAAGTCGTTGTTATTCCATGACCACGAATCTAGCTATACAAGGTGGCGTCATGCTGCCGACCGAGCACGAACGCAAGCAGATTTTTTATTGGCTCAAGCAGATCAGTTCTTACACCGCATGGAACCGTATCTTCGGGTTCTATCAGGCTTGGGCTCAGGCGGCCGAAGACTGTGCCCGCCGAGCCACAGAACCGGGCGGCCCTGCTGCGGATTACAAACTTATCCTCAACGGGCTAGCGCATTGCGAAGAGGCCGTGCTTCGCCTCAAGAAAGGCGACAAACGCATCTTCAAGTTTGATGCGAATGGCGAACTGGCTATGGCCGACCGCCTACCGACGTATTGGGAGAAGATGCTATTCCGCATGGAGGACGGGGAAACACTGCAACGCGATGAAGGCAACACCCCCGGCTGGACACAGTTTCACCAAGCGTTGGTGAAGCTGTGTGCGGCTTGGGGCGAGTGCGCTCCCGACATTCTTGAGCCTCGCTACCTCGATACGGAAACCTACACGTTCTGCAACGATTACCTCAGGGCGAAACTCAATCAGATGGTATTTCCGAGTCCCCTGCCTGATGTGCCGGACCCCAAAGAGGACGTGCTGGTCTCCAGCGGAAAGATGACGCCCTATTCGGGTATTTGGGAACCCGTCGATGCCCCCAAGCCAAAACTGTTCAGCCTGTTCCGAAACAACGAACAGCCCAAGGGGTCGTTTCCCATCGTCGGCACAATGAGCTATCTGCACGGCGGCTCAAACGCCCCCAACATGGCCGCCTACGCCGAAGAACGCGGTTTACCGACCACGTGGCGCCTTCTTTGGCGCGATACCCGCTACGAGGATGGCACCATCCCCGACGAGGAGCGGGATTACGTCTTCCTGAAGCCAGAGTCAGCACAAGAAGAGGCTTCGGCAACTGTGTCTGCTACTCCCGATCTGCTCATCTGGGCTGAAAGTGGGCAGCCGGCTCCCCAAACGGGCCGCTGGCTGGCCGAACATGACCTACAAGCCAGCATCACACTCCAAGCAGGAGACATCCTACCGATGCATCAGGGAAGAAAATCTCGTTGGACGCTCGCGCGGGCGTAGCCGGGGGGCAAACGCCTTATCGCCTTAAAGCGGCAACGGGCTCGTTCGCTCGTCGCTCACCCCTGGCAATCACCTGCCGTGCGCCGGCACGCAGGTGCTGCCGACTTTCATCGACGGCGACATCGACCGCCCAATCACCGGATGCGAAGTTCCAAATGAGCACGCCGCTTTATCCGCAGGAAATCTATCTGCTCGAACGCCACACCTCTGTCGAGTACTTCGGCGCGATGCGCAACGCGTGGCACGCGGCGGTCAACCATGTGGAAGACTGCCTTGCTCGATTCATGACAAAACTCCCAGCGGACTATCGCAGTCGCCCGCAACCTTTACAACCCGACATTGTCTGGGGACAGCGTGCGCTTCCGAATTTCCGCCAAACGGCGCTGATGCTCGACGACAGCTTCATCCGATTAACGCATCACGACTATGGCAGCACCATTTGGCAGTGGGATACGGATCAGGGCGAGCCCAAACTCTAGTGCTACAGCACAGTTTCTGGAACAAACTATGAGTCTTCTGCAAAAACTATTCGGTCGAAACACCACCAAAGTGGCCACCAACCCGCCGTCACCGCCAAAGGACGAAGACACCTCCGCCGACATCGCCCCCGAACTCGCCTCTGCCCTGAAGGCCTACCAGCAAGGCCAGCACGAAGCTGCCATCGCAGCTGCTGCGCCCTACGCGAGTCACCACGCCGACGCCAACCGCCTCTGCGCGCTCGCCTATTCGGACATGCGCCGTTATCCCGAGGCGTTTCCTTACTGGCTTGCGCTGTTCGAACAGGAGCCCAGCGCGCACAACGCACTACAGTTGGCGACCACCTCGGTCATGTGCGGCGAATTGAAGCGCGGCGAAGCGTGGCTGGTGAAGTTCGACGAGGTCAATGAGCAGACGCACGAAATGTCCAGCGTCACGGCCCGCACGCAGTTCATCTCGTCGCTCACGCAGAGCGGGCACATGGCCGAAGCGTTGCCGTACCTGGATTGGCTGCGCGATGTCTATGCGCATGTCCGCATTACGGATTCGCATTTTCTGTACATGCGCGGCATCCCGTTCTTCCTCAGCTTCCTGGAGAACAGCCTGCCCATTCTCAAGGCAAACATGCCGAACGACAGGATCGTCGATTGGTATGGAACTTTGGTGGGAAAATTGGACGAGGAAGGCGAGGCACAACTTGAGCAGTGGCGGCAATCATTGGTTGTCACGGCGGGCACTTGAACGTGCCCTGCTGCGACACCAGCGTGCAAAGTGATATGAGCAAGAGAGGCCTTTCGCGATTACTGGGGCTCTTCTGCATCGCAGTCGCCATTGCAGGCTGCACGCCAGACGATCCGCGCCCTAACACCAACGTTACAGCACTTTCGCAGCACATCCACCTCAGCATGCCTCCCGCGGCTGCCCGCTTCGAGATAGCCACCCTTCCAGAGCGCAACGACGAAGGCGTACCAGGGCCGACGGACTACGTTGCCCTGATCGCTGCGATCCGGCCACAGGGCCCCGACAACGCGATCATCGCGAATCAGCCCCGCATTGGTGAAGCGGCCGCAGTTCCGGAAGCGTTCCTGCGTGCCTGGCTTTCCGAGGCAGAGAAAGACGCATTGCAACGAGCAGCCGCGCCAGGCGGTACGGCGTACAACATCAGAGCGTTGACGAGCCAGGCCGCCAAACGCGCGATCGCAGTCCCCCTGAATGCCGGCGAGTGGGTCTTATACATCGAGTACGTCGCGCCATAGCCGTCAGCCCTTCAAGGGGCGATCAACTACTCCCCCGCAGCGGGCGCCAGCACCTCACGCTGCCCATTGCGCCCCATCGGCGACACCAGCCCAGCCGCTTCCATCTGCTCAATCAGCCGCGCGGCACGGTTGTAACCAATGCGCAGTTGACGCTGCACGGAGGAAATCGACGCGCGGCGCGTGTTGAGCACAAACGCCGCGGCTTCGTCGTAGAGCGGATCGGCTTCTGCGTCTGCGCTTTCGCCTCCGAACAAATCCCCGCTCGCGGCAGCTTCGGCTGGATCGCCGGCGAGGATGGCCTCGTCGTACTCGGGTTCACCAAATTGTTTCCAGTGTTCGACCACGCGGTGCACCTCTTCGTCGGCGACGAACGCGCCGTGCACGCGTTGCGGATAGCCGGTGCCCGGTGGCAAGAACAGCATGTCGCCCTGGCCAAGCAGCGATTCGGCGCCCATCTGATCGAGAATCGTGCGCGAGTCGATCTTGGATGACACCTGGAACGCCACACGCGTGGGAATGTTTGCCTTGATAAGGCCGGTGATGACGTCCACCGACGGCCGCTGCGTCGCCAGAATCAGGTGGATGCCGGCGGCGCGGGCCTTCTGTGCGAGGCGCGCGATCAGTTCTTCGATCTTCTTGCCGGCCACCATCATCAGGTCGGCCAGTTCGTCGATGACGACCACGATCAGCGGCAGCGTCGAGAGCGGCTCGGGCGCATCGGGCGTGAGCGAGAACGGGTTCGGCACCTTGCGGCCGGCCTGTTCCGCGGCCCGGATTTTCTGGTTGTAGCCGGCCAGGTTGCGCACACCCAGGGCCGACATCAGGCGGTAGCGCTTTTCCATTTCACCCACGCACCAGTTGAGCGCGTGCGCGGCCTGCTTCATGTCCGTCACGACCGGCGCGAGCAGATGCGGAATGCCCTCGTACACCGAGAGCTCCAGCATCTTCGGGTCGATCATGATCATGCGCACGTCGTCGGGCGTGGCCTTGTACAGCATCGACAGGATCATCGCGTTGACAGCCACCGATTTGCCCGAGCCGGTCGTGCCGGCCACGAGCAGGTGCGGTGCGCGCGCGAGATCGGTCACCACCGGGTTGCCGGTGATGTCCTTGCCCATGGCCAGCACGAGGTGCGACGCGTGCGACTGGAAATCCGCCGCGTTCACCACTTCCGACAAGCGGATCATTTCGCGCTTGACGTTGGGCAATTCCAGGCCCATACACGTCTTGCCCGGAATCGTCTCGACCACGCGGATGGACGTCACGCCCAGCGCGCGTGCCAGATCCTTCATCAGCCCGACGACTTGCGCGCCGCGCACGCCGATCGCGGGGTCGACCTCGAAACGCGTGATGACCGGGCCGGCCGAGGCGCCAACGACCGTCACCGGTACCTTGAACTCCGCCAAGCGCTGGGCGATCAGGTTGCTGGTCTCTTCCAGATGTTCGGCGGAGACCGCTTCCGCGCTGGTTGATGCGGCGGTCAGCAATGCGGCGCCCGGCAAGCGGTAGTCGACGATGCGCGGTGCAGCAGGAGCCGGAACAGGAGCCGGCGCCGGTGCCGGCACGGGTACTGCGGCGACTGCCGGTGCCGCACGTGACACCACCTCCCCCACCACGGCAGGCAAGACGATGCGCGGCTTGGGCGTGGGCAATGCAGGTGCTGCTTCGGGCTGCGCGACCGGCTCGATAACCGGCGTGGCGGGCAGCACTTCCGCCTTGGGCAGTGCTTCGACAATCAGAGCGGCTTCAGCTTCAACTACCGGCTCGGCAACCTCCGGCTCGGGCATCGTCGCTACGGCGGGCGCCATCAGCCCGCGCAGTTCGGCCAGGAGCGCTTCCGCCTCCTGACGTACAGCATCCAGGTCGACGGTCTGGGTTTCTGCAACGGCGGCTTGCGCTTCCACCAGCTCCGGCGCCGTCGGCTCGGGCAGGACAACCGACTCGGTTGGCGGCGTAGCCTGCGTCTCAGGTGCCGCTGGCGCTGGTGCCTTTGTCTGCAGACCCAGTTGTGGTTGATGGAACGGGCTGCTGACGATGGTGGCACGCGGCTTTGGGCGTGCTGGAGGCGCTTGCGGCGGAATGGCTGCTGCGGCAGGCGGCGCCGTCTTCGCGCTTGCGGGCGCGTCTGCCGGCGCGCCCTTCTTTGCGTCGAGCAGCGGCCAGATCTCGCCCGGCTGCGGCGGCGAGGGGCGCGTGCGCGGGGGTGGCTGCCATGCGGGCTGCCGTCGCGCAGAAACGGCTTCGATGCCACGGTGACGCACGGCCGGCTGCGCGGGGCCGGTGTTACCGCTCCAACGCGCCTCCCCTGCCCCGCCGAGGCCGAGCGCGGTCGGCTTCAAGCCGTCGTCAACGGGCTCATCGTGGCGTGTGTCCGGCTCGGAAGACGCCTCGGTATCAGCAGTGCGGTGGCGGTTGAACACTTGACCCCACGATCGCCCGAACACCATGGGCGCGACCCAGATCAGCACACCGAGCATCAGCAGGAACGCGCCCGTCCAGCCCAGCATGTGCGAGAACAGCGACGATACTGCGCGCCCGGCAGCACCTCCGGCCTTGTCCTGCGGATCGGCGCCAGAGGTCAGGGCTTCAAGCGCGGCGCTGGCGCTCAGGGCGACGAGCGTCACCAGCCAGAGCCGCACGGTGCCCCGGCCTTTCAGAAAATCCCGCTCCCCCGCCAGCGCGCGCGTTACGTACCGCCACACCAACGGCAGCAGCCACACGGTGGAAATGCCAAACCAGCCAAGCACCATTTCAAACGCCATCTGCAAATGCCAGGCCGCGATTGTAGCGGGGCGCGCCACCGTCATGAGAATCGCCCGACCGAAAAACACCCGGCCGGGCTTACTGACAACACGATTCAGCGCAGCGTGCCCGATGCAGTGGCCCGTGTGCTTGCGCTGCACGCGGCCGTGCTGTTCTCGGTGGTCGCGGCCGGGGTGGGCGCCTATATCGGCTCGCTGGCGGGTGCGATGCTCGCCACCCGCGACGAGCCCAATCCCGCGCAGCCGCACGACGCCACCCTGCGCACGCGCCATTCCGGCGTGCTGCTGGCGGCGCGCGTGACACCCGAGCGCGAGGCCGAAGCCGCGCGCATTCTGGCCAGCGCCGGCGGGATGGATGTCGAAGAAGCCGCAGGCCGCTGGCGCAACGGCGAGTGGGTCGACTTCGACCCGCTCAGCCCTGCCAAGCTCAATCCGAAGATTGCTCAGCGGGCTGCGTGATCGACGTTGGCGACAAGAGAAATCAAACCGCCGTACTGGGCGCCGTTCCGCCTCGCTGCACTGGCACCGGACGCGCCTGGTTATCGTTGAGCATGGTCCACACGAGGATGGCCGCCACGATGTCGAACACGGCCAGCGCCACGAACAGCGGGTTGTAGCCGATGGTCGTTGCCAGCGTGCCGACCGCCAGCGAGAAGAGCATGCCGCCCAGGTAGCCCGACATGCCTGCCAGCCCCACGGCCGTGCCGACTTCATGCTTGCCGAACATGTCAGACGTGAGCGTGTAGAGCGCGCCAGAGAGCGTCTGGTGCGCAAAGCCACCCACGCAAAACAGCGCAATCGCCGTGTAGGGGCTCGTCGCCAGACCAATGCAAGCCGGGCCGATCATGCACAGACAGCCCGTCACCATCACCAGCTTGCGAGACGTCACGAGCGATACCGAGAAGCGCTTCTGGAACCACGGCGCCAGATAGCCACCGAGCACGCAGCCCACGTCTGCCGCCAGGAACGGCAGCCAAGCAAACAGGGCGATCTCTTTCAGGTTCATATGGCGCTCGGTGGCCATATAAAGCGGAATCCAATAATTGAACGTCTGCCACGCCGGCTCCGACAGAAAGCGCGGGATGGCGATGCCCCAGAACCGGCGGCCACTGACGATCTTGCCCCACGAGGGCTTGGGCGCATTCGCGTGGTCGTCCGAGGTTTCCTGGCCGGCGCGGATGTAATCGCGCTCCTCTTCCGACAAGCGGTGATGTTTGGCCGGCACGCGATACAGCAGGAACCACAGCACGCTCCACACCAACCCGATCCCGCCGATCACGACAAAGGCAAAGCGCCAGTTGCCGTGCAAGATGCACCAGACCACCAGCGGAGGCGCCACCACCGCGCCCACGGAGGAGCCAATGTTGAACCAGCCGGTTGCAATCGACCGCTCCTTGGCTGGGAACCACTCCGCCGTTGCCCGCAGCGCCGAAGGAAAACCTGCTGCTTCCGTCATCCCGAGCATCGCGCGGAACGCGGCCAGCGACAGCCAGCTTCCCGCCGTACTGTGCAGCAGGCAGACCACCGACCACGCCGCCGCAAACAGCGCAAAACCCAGCTTGGTGCCCAGCACGTCAAGGACGTAACCCGCCACTGGCTGCATCACCATGTAGGCCGCCTGGAATGCCGCAACGATGTAGCCGTACTGCTGCGTGCTGATGTTCAGCACCTTGTTCACTTCGGGCGCCGCCACGGCCAGCGCATTGCGGGCCAGGTAGTTCATGATCAGGCCGCTGAGTACCAGGACGATGATCCACCAGCGCAAGCCTTTGATGGGTTTCATGTGTTGTCTCCTAAGAGCCCCGGTGTGTTCTTGTGTGCGGGGCGTATTGCAGGTTCAAAGGTGCAAGACGGGTTCCGGCAATCCGGTCACGCCCGGGCGCACGGCAAACGTGGCGCCCGAGAGCGGGTCGTCGCCGATCAGGATCGACGTAACGAACAGGGTATCCAGCCCAGGCCCGCCGAACGCGCACATGGCAGGTTTGGACGTGGGAATGGCGATGCTCCGATCGAGACGACCGTCCGGCGTGAAGCGATGCACAAACCCCGCATCGTTACCGCAGATCCAGTAGCAGCCGTCGGCATCCACCGCAGCGCCATCGGGGCGGCCCGGGTGCGCATTCATGTCGATGAAGACGCGGCGGTTGTGCGGCGTGCCGCTGTCAACGTCGTAGTCGAAGGCCCAGATGGTCTGGCGGCTTGCGTGCGAATCCGACAGATACATCGTCTTGCCGTCGGGGCTGAAGGCCAGGCCGTTCGGCACGATCAGATCGTCGATGACGGCATCGACACGCCCGGCGCGAGCGGCCTCCGCGTCAAAGCGATACAGCTTGCCGAGCGGCAGACCTAGCGAGGTGTCGAACACCATCGTGCCGGCCCACAAACGGCCCTGGCGGTCGCAGCGGCCGTCGTTGAAGCGCATGTCAGGGCGCGAGTGCGCCACCGTGGCGAGACGCTGCAGCGGGCCAAGCTCGGCGCCGGCGCGGGGCTGTGGTGCGAGGAAGATGCCCGTCTCCATGGCCATCGCCCAACCGTTGGACGTCATGGCAATACAGCCGGCCATCTCGGGCAGCGCCCAGCTGTTGGTCTGGCCGGAGAAGAAGTTCCAGCGCCACAGCCTGCGGCCCGGAATGTCCGTCCAGTACAGCGCCTGCTCGCCGGCGTGCCAGATGGGGCTTTCGCCCACACCGCATTGCATGCTGCCAACGCGCTCGACAGTCGGCTCTACATTCACTTGCATTGCGTCAGTCTCCGAACGGGCCGGCTTTGACAAACGCTCCGCCCTGGTACTGCGCAGCCGGGTCATCGGCGGGCAGCGGCGGTTGTGCTTCGACCTGTGTGCGGAAGATCTCGCTCGTCTCCGTAGGTGTGTAGCCAAGGTGCGCGGCGTGGCGGTTGTCCCACCAGCGGTCGCGATTGTTCGACATGCCGTACACCACGGTAAAACCCACGCTCGGCACGAACAAGGCGCGGCGGATAAGCTGCTCCAGGTCGTCGTAGCCGAGCCAGGTGACGAGCATGCGGCGGTCCTTCGCTTCTGCAAACGAAGAGCCGATGCGGATGGCCACCGTTTCGATGCCGTAGCGATCGAAATAGAAACTGGCCAGCTGCTCGCCAAACACCTTGCTCAGCCCGTAGTAGCCATCGGGCTTGGTGGGCGAGGTGCTGTCGATCACCTCACCCTGCTTGTAAAAGCCGATGGTGTGGTTCGAGCTGGCGAACACGATGCGGCGCACGCCATGACGACGGGCAGCTTCGTACAGGTTGTAGGTCCCTGCGATGTTGGCCGGCAAGATCTCTTCAAACGGCCGCTCGACCGACACGCCGCCAAGATGCACGATCGCATCCGTACCGGCGACAAGCGCATCGACGGCCTTCGCATCCGCCAGGTCACACGGTGCGAGCTCCTCGCCGGTGCGCGCTTCGCCAAGATTTGATATATCAGACAAGCGCAAAAAATCGGCGTATTTGGGCAGACGCTCGCGCAGCACCTTGCCGAGGTTGCCGCCTGCGCCAGTGAGCAGCAGGCGGTGGCAACGCGTGGTCACACCCGCGAGCGGGTCGGGTTGAACGTGTACTTCAGTGGTCATATCAGGTCACCGGGGCGGGATTGAACAGCGCCAGCGCATTATGCAGGCCCAGCTTGTCGGCGCAAACTTCCTTGCGGCCGCTCGCCACGTCAAGAATCAGGTGGAACAGCTCCCAGCCGATGTCGGCAATGCTCGCTTCGCCCGTGGCAATGCGGCCGGCGTCGAGGTCGATCAGGTCGTGCCAGCGCTCGGACAGCGCCTTGCGCGTCGATACCTTGATGACCGGGGCCATGGCCAGTCCATACGGCGTGCCGCGGCCGGTGGTGAATACCTGCAGGTTCATGCCAGAGGCCAACTGCAACGTGCCGCACACGAAATCGCTCGCGGGTGTCGCGGCAAAGATCAGGCCCTTGCGACGCACCTTCTCGCCCGGACCGAGCACGTCAACGATAGGCGTGCTGCCCGACTTGACGATCGAACCCAGCGCCTTTTCCACCACGTTGGACAGGCCGCCTTTCTTGTTCCCCGGCGACGGGTTGGCGCTGCGGTCAGTCTGGCCGCCGCTCAGGTAGTTGTCGTACCAGGCCATCTCGCGCAGCAGCGCACGGCCGACGTCTTCGTCAATGGCGCGCGGCGTAAGCAGATGGATGGCGTCACGCACTTCGGTCACTTCCGAGAACATCACGGTACCGCCTGCGCGCACGATCAGGTCCGCCGCAAAACCCACTGCGGGGTTGGCCGTTACACCCGAAAACGCGTCGCTGCCGCCGCACTGCACCCCGACCACGAGATCGGACGCCGGGCAGGTTTCGCGCTGGCGCTTGTTCAGGTGTTCCAGGCGGCGCTCGGCCATCTCCATGATGGCGTCGGTCATGCCGATGAAGCCGTCGAAGGCTTCGTCCTGCAGACGCAGCACCGGCGAATCCGCCGTGCCTGCCACTTCGATGGGAATACGGCCACCCGGCGCGAGCCTTTCCGGCACGAGGCGTTCGGGCACGAGCTTTTCGCAGCCCAGGCCGATCACCATGATCTCGCCGCCAAAATTCGGGTTCAGCGCCAGGTTCTGCAGCGTGCGAATCGGCACGATGGCGGCCGGCGCATTGATGGCGACGCCGCAGCCGTACACGTGGTTGAGCGCCACCACGTCGTCAACGTTCGGGAAGCGCGGGAGCAGCTCGCGCTTGATGCGGCCGACCACGTAGTCCGTCACACCCGCCACGCACTGCACGCTGGTCATGATGCCGAGCACGTTCTTCGTGCCGACCGTGCCGTCTGCGTTGCGATAGCCCTCGAAGGTGTAGCCCTCCAGTTTGGCCAGCTTGGGATCGGGGCGCGTGGCCAGCGGCAGCTCATCCAGCGCGGGTGCGGACGGTAGCTTCACGGCGTGCTCATTGACCCAGCTACCGCGCGGAAGCGGCTTCACGGCATAGCCGATCACCTCGTTGTAGCGGATGATGGCGTCGCCTTCGGCCAGGTCGACCAGCGCCACCTTGTGGCCTTGCGGCACGCCTTCGACGAGCACAGTGCCATCGGTCAGTGCCGTGCCGGCCGGCAAGCCGCGTGCATTGACGACGATGGCGACGTTGTCACCATCGTGCACGCGGATCGTCAGCGCCTTTTCAGTTGCGTTGCCGGCTTCAGGGGCCAGCGTCGGTTCAGACATCACAGACTCCGTGATTGATTCAAACGGGTTTTGCTTCAACGTCCCAGGCTCGGACGTTTCGGGTCATACATCCAGCCTGGCACGAGATATTGCATGGCCATGGCGTCGTCACGCGCGCCAGGGCCCAGGGTGTTGTAAAGCGCATGGGCCGCCATGACGCGCTCCATGTCGATTTCGATGCCAAGGCCCGGATGCTCCGGCACGGCCACGTGGCCGCCCTGGATGCGCAGCGGCTCATGCGTCAGGCGCTCCTCGGCTTCCTGCCAGATCCAGTGCGTATCGATGGCCGTGATGTTGCCCGGCGCGGCAGCGGCCACATGTGTGAACATCGCCAGCGACACATCGAAGTGGTTGTTGGAGTGTGAGCCCCACGTCAGGCCCCACTCGTCGCACAACTGCGCCACGCGCACGGAGCCTTGCATGGTCCAGAAATGCGGATCAGCCAACGGAATATCGACCGCATGCAGCTGGACGGCGTGGCCCATCTGGCGCCAATCGGTGGCGATCATGTTGGTGGCCGTCGGGATGCCGGTGGCACGCTTGAATTCGGCCATCACTTCACGGCCCGAGTAGCCGGCTTCGGGTCCGCACGGGTCTTCGGCATAGGCCAGCAGATGCCCCTGGCCCTTGCACAGCGCAATCGCCTCGTTGAGCGACCATGCGCCATTCGGGTCCAGCGTCACACGGGCGTGCGGGAAGCGCGCCTTGATGGCGGCAATCGCTTCCATCTCTTCGGCACCGCGCATCACGCCGCCCTTGAGCTTGAAATCGGCAAAGCCGTAGCGCGCGGTGGCAGCTTCGGCCAGGCGTGCGATGGCGTCGGGCGTCATCGCGGCTTCGTGGCGCAGGCGCAGCCAGTCGTCGGCGCCGTTGGCGCCATCCAGGTATGGCAGGTCGGTCTTGCGACGGTCGCCCACGTAGAACAGGTAGGCGAGCATGGGCGCGCTATCGCGCTGCTGGCCGGCACCGAGCAGCTCTGCCACCGGCACCTCCAGGAACTGGCCAAGCAGATCGAGCAGCGCTGCCTCCACCGCCGTGATGACGTTGTCCATGCGCAGGTTGATCTCGTGCGGCTGGCGCAGCACGGCGGCTTCCGAGGCCGAGGTCACCTGGTGCACCGTCGCCTGGTGCGCGGCATTGCCGCCACCCGCCAGCGCCCGGCGAATGCTGTTCAGCACACCGTTGGTACGACCGATCGATTGACCAACCACCAGCGGAATCACGCGTTCCAGCGCCTGACGGATGCCCTCTCCGCCCGGCACCTCGCCCACGCCGGTGCGCCCGGCGTTGTCCTTCAGGATGACGAGGTTGCGCGTAAAGAACGGAGCATGCGCGCCGCACAGGTTCAGCAGCATGCTGTCGCGGCCCGCGACAGGGATCACCTGCATCTCCGTCACACGCGGTGTATGGGTGCGCGCGCCAGATTCGATCGATTGCAACGTCACTTCCAAGGCTCCCGTAGCTTACAGCGGCTTGAGTTCCACACGCTTGATCTCGCCCACCATGAACAGGTAGCAGACGATGGCAACCGCGGCGTGGATACCCACGTACACCAGCGCACCGTTGAACGAGCCCGTGGTGTTGACGATGTAGCCGATGGCGATGGGGGTTGTGATGCTCGACAGGTTGCCGAACGTGTTCATCAGCGCGCCCGACAAGCCGGCGATCTGCTTGGGCGCCGTATCCGAGTTCACTGCCCAGCCCAGCGCACCGAGGCCCTTGCCGAAGAACGACAGCGCCATGACCGCCACCACGATGGCCTGCGCATCGACGTAGTTGCAGATCACCATGGTCATGGAGAGCAGCATGCCCAGCACGATCGGCACCTTGCGCGCCACCGACAGCGACGCACCACGGCGCAGCAGCGCGTCAGAGATGATCCCGCCCAGAATGCCGCCCAGGAAGCCGCACACCGCGGGAATCGACGCGACGACGCCCGCCTTCAGGATCGACATGCCGCGCGCCTGCACCAGATACACCGGGAACCACGTGATGAAGAAGTACGTGAGCGCATTGATGCAGTACTGCGCGATGTACACACCCATCAGCATGCGGTTCTGCAGGAGCTGCTTGACGTAGCCGAGTTTCGGCCCTTCCGTCTTTGCCACGCCCGCACGGTCCATGTTGACCAGGCCGCCGCCGGCTTCGATGTACTCGATTTCGGCACGGTTGACGCCCGGGTGGTCCTTCGGTTCGTGCACGAACGCCCTCCACACGACCGCCATGACGACACCGATCACGCCCATCACGATGAACACGTGATGCCAGCCGAACGCGTGCACCAGCCAGGCCATCAGCGGGGCAAACACCACCGTGGCGGCATACTGCGCGGAGTTGAAGATGGCCGCTGCAGTGCCGCGCTCATTGGCCGGAAACCACGCTGCCACGATACGGCTGTTCGCAGGGAAGGACGGCGCCTCTGCCGCGCCCACGAGGAAGCGCAGGAGAAACACCATGACGATGGCTGTCGCACCGGTAAAGAAGCCGATCGCACCCTGCGCCAGCGTGAACAGCGACCAAAGCAGAATGCTGAACGTGTACACGCGCTTGGAACCGAAGCGGTCAAGCAGCCAGCCGCCCGGAATCTGCGCAATCACATAGGCCCATCCAAACGCCGAGAAAATATAGCCAAGCGACACGGCATCGATGCCGAGTTCCTTCTGCATGGCCGAGCCGGCAATGGAGATGGTCGCCCGATCGGCGTAATTGATGGTCGTCACGATAAACAGCATCGCGAGGATCATGAAACGCACGCGGCTCATGCGCTCAGCGCGCGGCACGGCCTGTGCTCCCACTGCGGGGGCCTTGATGTCCATCGTCTCCTCCTTAAGCCGGCACCCGTCGTACCGGTCGGTTCAAGTTGCCGGGTCCTGTGCGGCCCGGCGTGTTGTTTTTGCTATTCGACTGTTACGGCTTCAGGCCCAGCTTCCATCCACCAGGCGGCGCAGCTTGAGCGGATTGGCGTCCTGCAGTGCCTCGGGCAGCAGTTCGGCCGGCAGATCCTGGTAGCACACCGGGCGCAGGAAGCGCTCGATGGCTGCCGTGCCGACCGAAGTCGTGCGTGCATCCGTCGTTGCCGGCCAGGGGCCGCCGTGCACCATGGCCTGGCACACTTCGACGCCCGTCGGCCAGCCGTTGGCCAGAATGCGCCCCGCCTTGCGTTCCAGAATCGGCAGCAACGAACGCGCGATGTCTGTGTCACCCGCATCCAGATGCAGCGTGGCGGTCAACTGGCCTTCGAGCGATTCGGCCAGCGCGCGCAGCTCTTGCGCATCGCGGCAGCGCACGACCAGGCCAGTGGCACCGAAGATCTCGTCGTGCAGCGTCGGCTGCGCCTGGAAGCTCTTCGCATCGGTGATGTAGAAGCCGGCTTGCCCGCGGTTGGGTTGGTCGCTCTCTTGCCCGCGTGCCACGCAGCGCACGTTGGCCTCGGCGGCCAGCTTGTCGACACCGCGCGTGTAGGCGGTGTGGATGCCCGCCGTGAGCATCGGCTGCGCAGCCACGTCGCCCATGGCAGCAGCGGCAGCGGCCTCAAAGGCATCCAGTTCCGGCCCGTCGATGGCGAGCAGCAGACCCGGGTTCGTACAGAACTGGCCCGCGCCCATCGTGAGCGACGCCACGTACTGCTGGCCCAGCGCAGCAGCGCGCTTGGCCAGTGCATCCGGCAGCAGGAAGACGGGGTTGATGGCACTCAGCTCGCCATACACCGGAATCGGCTGCGGACGGGCCTGCGCAATGCGCAACAGCGCCTGACCGCCTGCGCGCGAGCCGGTAAAGCCAACGGCCTGGATACGCGGATCGGCCACCAGTGCGCCAGCTGCTTCGTTGTCCGCCAGGATGAGCGAGAACACACCCTCCGGCAGCCCGCACTGCGCAACCGCAGCTTGAATGGCGCGACCCACCAGCTCAGACGTACCCGGGTGCGCCGGATGCGCCTTCACAACCACCGGGCAACCCGCAGCCAGCGCCGACGCGGTATCACCACCCGCCACCGAGAACGCCAACGGGAAGTTGCTCGCACCAAACACCGCCACCGGGCCCAGCGCAATGCGGCGCATGCGCAGGTCCGAGCGCGGTAGCGGCTTGCGCTCCGGCAGGGCCGAATCCAGGCGCGCGCCCACGGCGTCGCCGGCACGCACCACGCTTGCAAAGAGGCGCAATTGGTTGCACGTGCGGCCACGCTCGCCTTCCAAGCGCGGACGCGGCAGTGCCGATTCGGCCATCGCGCGTTCGATCAGCGCATCGCCCAGCGCTTCGATCTGGCTGGCGATGGCTTCCAGGAAGGCTGCTCGGGTTTCCGGCGCGGTCTCGCGGTAAACGTCAAAAGCCGCGGAGGCCAGTTCAGCGGCACGTGCGGCATCGGCCTTGGAGGCCAGGGTGAATTCGGGTTCGAGCCATTCCCCGGTGGCGGGGTTCATGGCGCGAACCTTGCCGGCACCACCCGCTACGCGGGCAGCACCCAACAACAGTTCGCCGCTCAATTGCATATCGATTCCTTGTGTTTTCGGTTGCGCTCAGGCCGCCAGCTTTTCCACTTCGGCAATGCGCGACACCAACGCAGACAGTTCTGCCGTCTCGGCGTCGGTCAGGTCGGTCAAAGGGGCACGGACCGGACCTGCGTCACGGCCGATGACCTTCATACCGGCCTTGACGATCGACACCGCATAGCCGCGCTTGCGATTGCGCAGCTGGATGTACGGCAGCACGAACTCGTTGAGCATCTTGTAGACCTTGGCATTGTCGAACGCTCGCACGGCGGCGTAGAACTCTAGCGCGAACTTCGGCACGAAGTTGAAGATGGCCGACGAATACGTCGACACACCCATCGTCAGGTACGGCAGCGCAAAGGTCTCGGCGGTCGGCAGGCCACCCACGTACGTGAAGCGATCGCCCAGGCGGGCGTAGATGCGCGTCATCAGTTCCAGGTCGCCCACGCCGTCCTTGAAACCGACCAGGTTCGGGCAGCGGTCTGCCAGGCGTTCGAGGTGGTTCTCGTCGAGGATCTGGTTGGCGCGGTTGTAGACGATCACGCCCAGCTTGGTCGATTTGCAGACCTGCTCCACGTGCGCGGCCACGCCGTCGGCGGAGGCTTCGGTCAGGTACGGCGGCAGCAGCAGGATGCCGTCGGCGCCGGCAGCTTCAGCGGCCTTGCAGTATTCGATCGATTCGGCCGTGCCGCGGCCAGCGGGGGCGATCACCGGAATCTTGCCGGCAGTTTCAGCCACTGCGGCGCGCACCACGCGGTCGGTTTCAGCCGCGGTGAGCGAGAAGAATTCGCCCGTGCCACCGGCGGCAAACAGGCCGGCTGCATCGTGGCTGAACAGCCAGCTCAGGTTGGCGCGATACGCTGCCTCGTCGAACGACAAGTCCGACGCCTTGAAGTGCGTGACCGGGAAGGACAGCAGACCAGAGCCGATCTGTTGGGCGAATTCTTTGGGGCTGTATCGGGACATGTCTCGCTCGCGATGAATGCGTGTTGTTGATGAGCGAATTCTTGCATCCGGATCGATTCAAGTCCAAGCCAACTGCTGACTCGATTAATACAGAACTTGTATTGATACAGGGTCTTCCCTAAGTCTCCGATTTCGATGCTGCAGCCGCACGTGACGGCGCGGCCGCGTCTGGTCAGTGGTGCGTCACACCGCGCCCTCGGCCTCCACGTAAAGGGCGTACAGCGAGTGCGAACTCGCCATGTAAAGGCGGTTGTTCTTCGGCCCGCCGAAGGTCAGGTTGGGGCAGCGTTCCGGCAGGTGGATGAAGCCGATCGGCTTGCCGTGCGCGTTGAAGATCTTCACGCCGTCGTAGTCGGCTGAATTGATGCCCAGGCGCCCGTCCGAGCCCCAGCCGCACCAGAGATTGCCGTCCTTGTCGACGCGAAAACCATCCAGCGCCCCCGCGCCGTTGGCGTCGATCAGCTTGGTCTTGTTGGACGCCGTGCCGTCGGGCGCGATGTCGTAGCTCCAGATGCTGCGCGACGGCGTGCCCTTCCACTCAACCACGTAGAGTTTCTTCTCGTCGGGCGAGAACGCCAGGCCGTTCGGGTTGACGAGGTCGGTGATGATCGCGCGGATGCTGCCGTTCGGGTCGATCCGATAGACGTTGGTGGTGGCCTGTTCAGGCTGCGCCTTGAAGCCCTCCCAGTTGCCGTTGATGCCGAACGTCGGGTCCGTGAACCAGATGCTGTCGTCGGACTTGACCACGATGTCGTTGGGCGCGTTCAACCGCTTGCCCTGGTATTGATCGGCCAGCACGGTGATGCTGCCGTTGAATTCGGTGCGCGTGATGCGACGCGTGACGGAGTGCTCGCACGTGACGAGGCGCCCCTGCCGGTCGCGCGTGTTGCCGTTGGCGTAGTTCGACGGCTCGCGGAACACACTGAACGCACCGTTCGTCTCGTCGTATTTCATGATGCGGTTGTTCGGAATGTCGCTCACGAGCAGGTAGCGCCCGGCGGGAAAGTAGACGGGCCCTTCGGCCCACCGCATGCCGGTGGCAAGTTGCTCCACCGAGCTGCTGTACAGGCGGTATTTCAGAAAGCTCGGGTCAAGCACTTCCACCGCCACGTCGGGGTAACGCGCGTTCGGCTTGAACCCTTCGATCTTCTGTGCGGCGGCCAAGCCGCTGGCCGCTGCAAGCCCTGCGCCTGCCACGCTCCTGAGAAATCTGCGGCGGCCGACTTCCGCGCTTTCCATGGACATGCTCGTCTCCTATTGGTTGTTATTGGCCCTTCAAACCGAAGGGGCGAGCCGATTCTTGCACCGGCGATCTTTCCCATTCAAGATAAGCACTGACTCAATCCATACAGGTTTTGAATCGATGTTTGAACTCAGCCAACTCCGCTGCTTCGTTGCCGTGGCCGAAGAACTGCACTTTGGGCGCGCGGCGGAGCGTCTTCACATGACGCAGCCGCCGCTGTCACGCCAGGTGCGCCTGCTCGAACACCAGGTCGGTACGGAGCTGCTGGAGCGCAACAGCCGCTCGGTCAAGCTGACGGCTGCCGGGCGCAGTTTTCTGCCCGATGCGTCGCGCATCCTGCGCCTGGCCGATGAGGCGGCCGCCACGGCCCGACGAGTGGCGACGGGCGCTGCGGGCCAGTTGGCGATCGGCTTTACCGCATCGGTCGGCTACGGGAAGTTGCCTTCGCTGGTGAGCGCCGTGCGGGCAGCTTCACCCGGCGTGCGATTGACGCTCAAAGAAATGGTGAGCGGTGCGCAACTCTCTGCGCTGGATGCGCGCGAGATCGACGTCGGCCTGCTGCGCCCGCCGGTGGAGCACGGTGAACTGATTGCCGTGCCGTGCTCGCAGGAAGCGCTCGTCATCGCCCTGCCGGAAGCCGTGGCCGACAACTGGCCGCAACGCCCCAGCCTGCGCGATTGCGAGGGCCAGCCCCTGCTGATGTATTCCCCATACGAGGCGCGCTATTTCCATCAGATGGTGAGCAGCCTGTTCGAGCGTGCGGAGGTGCTGCCCGACATCGTTGAATACGTCAGCCAGATCCACTCGATGCTAGCGCTGGTGCGTGCAGGCATTGGCGTGGCGCTTATCCCGGCGGCGGCGGCGATGCTGCAGTTCGAGGGCGTCGTCTATCGCCCGGTGCGCACCACGCCGGCCAAGCCGGTCGAACTCTGGATGGCCTATCGCAAAGACAACGACAATCCGGTGTTCAACCTGCTCAAGACGGTGCTGCACAACTCGCTTGCCGAGGGGCGCTGAACTCACGCGGCACCGCACTTGCTGAACCATGGCGATCCCGACCAGGAGACCGCCATGCCCCAAACACGCCAGAACATTCGACGCTCCGCCATAGGGTCTGCCGCAGTGGCCATCGGTTTGACCGTGGTTGCGCTGCCGCACCCCGCCCACGGCAAGCTGCCACCGCCCACGCCGGCCGAACAAGCTGCCGCTGCCAAACAGGCCGAGACCGAGCGTGCTCAGAAAGCGCAGGAGCAGGCGCAACTGACCGAAGTGCAGGACCGTTTGGCGGCGCGCTTTGGCAAGGGCGGCAACAACGCGCCAGACGCCGTCACGCCGGCAACCAACCTGCCCAAGAACGTCGCGGAAGCGCCCGGTACCGCTGGCCCGCATGGCGGATCACGGCCGAGTGCGGAATCGCATTCTGGCAACGCTCGCTAGGCAATCAGCGGAAACCCCTTGTCAAACGTGGTGGCCACCTCCAGCCGCTGTTTGAGCAGGCCCACCTTCACGTAGAAATCGGCCGTGCGCTGCTGCTCCGCAATGAGCTGCGGATCGATGGCGCGCCACACAGTCTGTCGACGTGCGAACTGCAGCCGCGCAGCCTCCGGCGCAATGCCGATGATGTGGGCCAGCGTGGCCGAAAAGTTGTCGACATGCTGGTACGACCACACCTGCGCGCGCACCACGCGCTGCAGGAAATCGCGCATTGCATCACGCTTGGCCGCCAGGGCGGCATCGGTCGCTGCCAGGTAGCTGAGGCCAGACCACAACCCTCGTCCGTTGACCAGTACGCGTGCATGTTTTGCCGTTTCGGCCATCGCCGTGTAGGGCTCCCACGTTGACCATGCTTCGATCGACCCGTTGACCAGCGCAAGCTTGGCATCCGCCGGCGGCAGGAAGCGGAAGTTGGCATCGTCCGGACCCAGCCCCGCCGACTCCAACGCCTTGAGCGCCACGAAATGCCCAATCGACCCCCGGTTGGTGCCGATGGATTTGCCCTTCAAGTCTGCCGCGGTCTTCAGCGGAGAATCGGGCCGCACCAGCACCACCGTGCCGTATGGGTCCGATCGGTTGGCGCCGATCAGCTTGATCCGCGTGCCCGCCGCCAAGGCAAAGATGGCTGGCGCATCGCCGATCGGGCCCAGGTCGACCGCGCCTGCGTTGAGCGCTTCGGCCAGTGGAGCAGCCGCCGGAAACTCGGTCCATTGAATGTCGTACTGCACGCCCTTGAGCGCGTCGGCGGCTTCCAGCAGCGCGCGCAGGCCACCTTTCTGATCGCCCGCCTTGAGCACGAGGCGGGGTTGCGCGATGGACAAGGCAGGCGCGGCAGCAAGTGCCAGGGTGGATTGCAGAAATCGTCGTCGATGTTGCGGCATGGTGATAGAGCGATGCGGTCGAGGGTCAGTGAATGAAGCCGCCTTTCACATAGCGCACGGGTTCAGCGTCCATGCGGGCGATCAAGGAATCGAGGCCGCTTGTGCTGCGGGCGGCTCCGCGTGCGGCAGAGGTACACAGGAAATCAGCGTCGGACCACGTCGCGCCCCCCACACCGCGCGCGCGCAGCCAGCCGTTGCGGTCGGCCAGCAACTGCGTGCCGGAAAACGCTTGTGGCTCGGCACCGGCAATGGCGGCGAACACGTTCCAGGCGTCTGCGCCTGCTGCCATGCAACGCGCCTGGAAAGCGCTCGCGTGCGATGGCAACGTGCCATCCGGCGTGATCAGCAACGTCTGGAAACGCGGATCTTCCAGCGGGATGTCGTCTCCCGATGCCGCATCCACCGCAACCACACGCACACGCTGGCCGTTGCGCCACGCCGCCAATGATTGAGTCGGCACATCGCCGCAGCGCACCGACAACGCCGGCAGCGCCACCGGCAAAGGCCAGCCGCCGGCGCGCACGCCGCCACTCGCGGCCAGCATCTTCATGGTGTCAAGTACCGCCCAGATATCAGCGTCGCTCAGTTGATCGGCAAATGCGGGCATGGTCGACGCCCCTTGCGTGTCGTGCATGCCGTGGGCGATGTGCCAGAACAGC
Organism: Ralstonia pickettii; assembly: GCF_000607165.1. GTDB lineage: Bacteria > Pseudomonadota > Gammaproteobacteria > Burkholderiales > Burkholderiaceae > Ralstonia > Ralstonia holmesii. Next base: position 266,672 of record NZ_JFZG01000025.1, read on the forward strand.
TCGCCATCGGCATGACGGCCAAGCAATGGGCCGACCACCGTGGGCGGCCAGCGCGTGAGCGTGGTGGCCAAGGGGCCCTCGCCTCGGCCGTCTGCGCCGTGGCAGCTTGCGCAGGCGGCGTGGTAGATGCGCGTGCCCTGCGTGATGGACGCCACCGAAAACGCCGTTGGGCTGACATGGAAACTCGTCGGCATGGCGGGCGCCAACACAACCGCCGACGGCCACGGCGCCACCACCAGAAGGCCTACCGCGGCGCCAGATAACACCGCCCTCCAGCGTCGCACCAGCACGGCCATCACGACGGCCAGCAAAGCCAGCGTTACGGCGATGAGCGTCAGGCCAAGTTGCCGCGCTTGTCCAAGATCGATCAGCAGAGTCTCGCCGGCGATGCGCACATCCCACGGCCATGCCGGCTGCCCGTGCACCTCGCCAGCCAGCCCAAGCGTGTGCAACAGCACCAGCACGCCATGCTGCGCCCATTGCAGAAAACGGAGCAATGCGTTGAGCCAGACCGTCGGTTCCGGTCCGCTCATGATGGTGCCGCCATCTACCAGGTCTCGCCGAGGCCGAGATGACTGAGTGCCTCGTGTCGCAGCGCGCTCAAGCGCGGGTCCCCTCGATGGCGCGGGTAAGGCAAATCCACCGTCAGCTCTGCCGTAATGCGTGCGGGGCGCGGGCTGAAGATCACCACACGCTGCGCCAGGAACAGCGCTTCCTCCACATCGTGCGTCACGAGCACCGTCGAGAAGCGCGCGCGTTGCCACAGCGTCACCAGCTCGCTCTGCATGGCCAGCCGCGTGAGTGAATCCAGCTTGCCCAGCGGCTCGTCCAGCACCAGCAACTGCGGGTCGTTGACCAGCGCACGCGCCAGCGCCACGCGTTGCGCCATACCGCCCGAAAGTTCATGCGGAAACGCCCGATGAAAGCCGCCCAGGCCCACGCGTTCCAGTGCGTCGTCCACGCGATCACGCTCTGCGTTGAGTACGCCGCGCGCTTGCAGGCCCAGCGCAACGTTATCCCACACGCGCCGCCATGGGTAGAGCGTCGGATCCTGAAAGACGACCACACGCGACGGGTCCGGCTCGCCGATGGGCGCATCGTCCTGCAGGATACGGCCATGCGTGGGAGGTTCCAGCCCCGCAATCAAGCGCAGCAGCGTGGACTTGCCGCAACCGCTTGGCCCAAGCAGCGCGACGAATTCACCCCGCTGTATGGTCAGGCTCACACCGTCGAGCACTTGAAGCGGATTGGCCCGGCTGCCGAACCAGTGGCTGACTCCCTGCACGTCGATGCGTGCGCCGACACTGGCCGCTGGCAGCGCCTCACGTTCCATCACGGCTACCATTTCAGCGTCCCCTTCTGCCAGACCAGCGCGCGGTCACGCACCTTGAAGAGCAGCGTGATGATGCTGGAGAACAGCAGCGCCATGACGATCAGCGCGGCATACATGTTGACGTACGATGCCCAGCCTTGCGCCCAGGTCAGGTACCAGCCGAGGCCCGACTTCACACCCATCATCTCGGCCGTCACAAGCACGGTGAACGATGCACCCAGTCCCATAAACAGCCCCACGAACACCTGCGGCAGCGCCGCCGGAATCGCAACACGCAGCACCAGGAACGCGTTGGATGCGCCCAGCGTGCGCGCAACGTCGTAATAGCTCTTGCTGACGCCGGCCACGCCGGACCACGTGAGCACCGCCACCGGAAAGCCTGCAGCCAGGGCAATCAGGAAAGCCGCTGCCGAATAGCTCGACGGGAAGAAGTAGAAGGTGATCGGCAGCAGCGCCGTCGCCGGCAGCGGGCCCAGGATGCGCAGCACTGGATGCACCCAGTAGCCCACCGCGCGCGACCAGCCGATCGATACGCCCACCAGAAAGCCTGTCAACGCGCCCAGAAAATAGCCGATGCCGAGCAGCTTGAGCGTATTGAGCACGCTGTCGCCCAGACGCGGCCAGTCTTCCGAATAGACCTCGATCAATGCCTGCGGCGGCGCAAAGAATGGCGTGGGCAATGCGCCGGACTTGGCGGTCAGCGCCTCCCACAACGCCAGCACCACAGGCACGGCGATCAGCCACGGCCCCGCCGGTTGCAGTGCCTCCTGCACGGCGCGCAACGGGGTCACATGACCGGCCGTTAACGCCACCACGAACAGCGCAATGCCCGCAAGCAAAGCGGCAACGCCGAGCTCTACCGTGAATGCCCAATCGCTAAAGCCGACCACGCGATTGGGCCAGCGCCACGTCAGCAGTCCGAAGGCGATCCATGCCAATGCCGCAACCGCGCCGGTGCGCCATACGCGTCCATTGGCGACGGCATCGGCAAATGGGTTGGACAGCGCGGCCGGCGCCTCCAGTGTTTGCGGGATTGTGCTCATGTTGATGTATTCCTCATGTCCTTACCCGCCTACATCAGGCCAGCACATTCACGTACACGTGCTGCGCGAGACGCTGCGGATCGGTGGTCTTCTTGATGACGCCGATGCGGCGAAAGTCCTCTGCGTAGAAGGCGATCTCGTCGCGCAAGTCAAGGCCGGTCGGGTGATGCGTGTAGGTGAGCGTGGCGTAGAGCTTGCGCAAGTCGTCGAGCGCCACCTTGGGCGAATACTTGGCAAACACCTTGGCGGCCTCATTCGGGTTTTCGTTGACGAAATCCGTGGCCTGCACAATCGAACGCGCCAATGCGGACGCCGTCGGGCGGTCATTGCGGACCAGTTCGCCGCGTGCGCCGATCACGCAGCAGACCTTGCGTGCGTATTCACCGGAGAGGTTCGTGGCCAGTTCCACATACGCGCCGTTCGTGCGCTTCTCCAGCAGGTAGAGGTTCGGGTCGCCATCGGCAATCGCCTGGATCTCACCCTTGTCCACCGCCACGCCCAGCAGGTCGGCCGGGTACTGGCGCCAGGTGATGTCTTTGTCCGGGTCAATGCCGTTCTTGGCCAGCAAGATGGTGAAGAAGTGCTTGCCCGGCGCGGCGAGATCGCTCACCCCCACGGTCTTTCCCTTGAGCGCGGCCAGGTTGGTGACACCTGCCGCCTTGGATCCCACAAGCCGCACGCAACCGCCATGCGAGCTGCCGATGATCTTCACGTCAAAGCCGGCTTCCAGCGGCTTGAGCCAGCGGTGGATCATGCCGACTGCCGCGTCTGCCTTGCCGGTAGCGATCGATTCAAGCAGTTGGTCGGTCGAACCGCTGTAGTTGATCAGGTCGACGTGCAGCCCGTTCTTTTCGAAGAAGCCGCGTTCCTGCGCCACCACGATGGGCGTCAGGCAGAACGAATTCTGGTTCCATGCAAACGTCAGCTTGCGCGGTTGCGAGTAGGCCCTACGGCCAAGGATCAATGCCGGTGCTGCCAGCGCCGTGGCTGCCGCCGCGTGCAATACCTTGCGGCGCGAGATTCCCGCTGTCTCTTCGCTCATTGAATGCTCCCCGTGATGATGTATTCGATCTGTTTGTCAGGCGACGGCTTAATCGAGCACGTCGGGCTCGGCAGCGACCAGGCCTGCGTAAAGGCCCTCGAACGCGTGCAGCGCGCCTTCCTGGCCGCCCACCTGGCTGTGCGTGTGGCGCGCCGTGGCGGCATCGATGGGCTGCGGCGTGCCCGCAGCTTCTGCTAGCAATTGCGTGTGTGCCGCGTTGTCCAGCGCGATGTACCACCACGCTGCGGCTTCCACGGTCGGGCCGGCCGCAAGAATGCCGTGGTTCTTCAGGATCACGCCCTTGTGCGTGCCGCCGTCGGGCTTGGTGAGCGCATGCGCAATGCGCTCGCCCTCGCTCGAATCGACCACCATGCCGGTGAAGTCGTCGAACAGCGCATGGTCTTCATAGAACGAGCATGCGTCCTGCGTGAGCGGATCCAGCGGCCGGCCCAGCGTCGACCACGCCTTGCCGTACGTCGAATGGGTATGCGCTGCAGCCACGATGTGCGGATGCGCTTCGTGAATCGCCGCATGAATCGCAAACGCCGCCTTATTCAGCGGCCGGTTGCCGATGACCGTCTCGCCACGCGCATTCGCGAGCAGCAGGTCCGACACCTTGATGCGCGAGAAATGCACGCCCAGAGGGTTGACCCAGAAATGGTCCGTCAACTCCGGATCGCGTGCGGTGATATGGCCCGCCAGCCCAAGGTCAAAGCCATGCCGCGCAAACAGGCGGAACGCCCCCGCAAGACGCTCTTGCCGATGGCGCCGCTCGGCCTCGAGCGTCGGCCGCACGGCGGGCGGATCAAACCAGAATTTCTGCTCGGGCGTGCTGTTCAGCTTGAGCGTGGACGATGCCGCGCGCTCGATGGAAAGGACTGCGCTCATGCCTGTTCCTCACGCGGCCTTGCGCTGCGCACCACGCTGCGCCACCAGCTCGCGCACGCGCGGGATGAGCGTGCGACCGTAATCCACCACGTCTTCCAGCGGATCAAAGCCGCGGATCAGGAAGGTGGTGACGCCCAGGTCGTAGTAGTCGAGCAGCGCATCGGCCACCTGCTCCGGCGTGCCAACCAGCGCGGTGGAATTGGAGCGCCCACCGGTTTCCTTGGCGATGGCCGTCCACAAGCGTTTGTCGACGCGCTCGCCCTGCTCCGCGGCCGCTAGCAGGCGCCGTGCGCCCTCGCTCTGTTGCGGGCCGCCTCGGCTGTAGCCCTGCTGCACGCGCAGCGCACGCGTCCGCTCGAGAATGCTCTCTGCCCGCGCCCAGGCCGCGTCCTCCGTGTCCGCCAGGATCGGACGGAACGACACCGAGAAGCGGATGCTGCGCCCATGCCTGGCGGCTTCCGCCCGCACGCGCGTCGTCAGATCACGCACTTGGTCGAGCGATTCGCCCCACAGCGCATACACGTCCGCATGTTTGCCGGCCACCTCAACGGCCACGTCGGATGCGCCCCCGAAGTAGATCGGCACATGCGGTTTCTGCGCGGGCTTCACTTCAGAGAAACCTTGCTCGAAGCGATAGAAGGCGCCCTCGTGGTCAAACGGTTTCGTTTCTGTCCAGATGCGCCGCAGGATGCCGAGGTATTCGTCGGTGCGCGCGTAGCGCTGGTCGTGGCCCAGATAGTCGCCGTCGCGACGTTGCTCGCTGTCGGAGCCGCCCGAGATGAAGTGCACGCCCAGACGGCCACCGGTGAACTGGTCCAGCGTGGCGATCTGCCGCGCGGCCAGCGTCGGATTCGTAAACCCCGGCCGGTGCGCGAGCATGAAGTGAATGCGCTCCGTCAGTGCCGCTGCGTACGAGATCGTGAGTGTGGCCGAAGGCCCCGTTGAATGATGCGGGACCAGAATGCGGTCAAAGCCGGCCTGCTCGTGCGCCTGTGCAAAGGCACGCACGTAATCACGGTCAATCACAGGCCCGTTGGGATCGGCGGGGTGGATTTCCGACTGTTTCTGGCTCTGGATCATGCCGATGAAATCGACGCTCATGGTGGCTCCGTTCCGCATATCGTTAGAAGGCTGGCAAGGCGCGATGCCCCGCCGTGAATGCGAATGAAGTTACGTCACCACCGGCGCTGCACTAACGAATAATTTCAACGCTGCATATTCGGCATAGATCGTTCGCGGCGCTCGGCAACCTCGATACGCTGTGCGCCAACATCACCTGCTTCGCACATTGCACCGTCATGTCGTCTGCGCCCTTGCATCGTCTACCCACGCCGCCCGACCGGCTTGCCGAAGTGCTGGCCGCCGTCTGCCCGCAGTTGGCCTCTTCCGCCGCAGAGCACGATCTGCATGGCGGCTTCCCGCACGACAACTTTGCGTTGCTGCACGCATCCGGCTTGATCGCCCAAGTCATTCCAAAAACGCATGGCGGCGGCGGCGCGGCCCTGAAGACCGCGCGCCAGATCATTGCGTCCATCGCGCATGCCGATGCAGCCACTGCGCTTGTGCTGACAATGACGTACCTGCAGCACCGCGCCATCGCACGTGCCGATACACGCTGGCCTGCGCATGTTCGGCAACAGGTGTTTGCGACGGCGTTGAATGAAGGTGCGCTCATCAACGCGCTGCGTGTGGAGCCCGATCTGGGCTCCCCGGCTCGGGGCGGGTTGCCGGCCACGGTGGCAACGCGTGTCGGCAACGCCTGGCGCATCCGGGGTCGCAAGCTCTACAGCACCGGCAGCCCCGCCCTGCGCTGGCTGGCCGTGTGGGGCCGAACCGATGAAGCCGAGCCCCGCGTGGGCGTCTTCCTTGTGCCACGTCCGTTGCCCGAAACACCGGGTATCCGCATCGAAGAAACCTGGAACCATCTCGGCTTGCGTGCCTCTGGCAGCCACGACGTCGTTCTGGAAGACGTGGAAATTCCGCTCGACTACGCCGTCGACATCCGCCCCGCTGCTGCATGGGCAGCGCACGATGCTGCACAAGCCGACACCGGTGCGCAACTCGACCAGCAAGCGTGGATGACCGTGCTGCTCGGCAGCCTGTACGACGCGGTGGCGCAGGCTGCCCGCGACTGGCTCATCCAGTTCCTGAACACACGTGCGCCGGCCAACCTGGGCGGGCCGCTGGCCACGCTGCCGCGCATGCAGGAAGCGATGGGCGAGATTGCAGCTGCGCTGCACACCAACCGCGTGCTCCTGGATCATGCAGCCGAGGCAGCTGATGCGGGCTCGCCGCTTTCCGTCACCGACAGCGGGCTCCTCAAGTACACGGTCACCACCAACGCCATCCGCGCGGTGGAGCTCGCGTTGAAGTTGTCCGGCAATCACGGCTTGTCGCGCCACAACCCGCTGGAGCGCCACTATCGCGATGTACTGTGCAGCCGCATCCACACGCCGCAAAACGATTCCATCCTGTTGGCCGCCGGCCGCACTGCACTCGGGGTTTAGCTAGACGCCTCCGCCCAAGTCCAGCAAGATGCACCAAAACCCCACATCAGGAACCTGTCGATGAGCACGCCCGCCCGCGCTGCCGTTTCCGCTGCTTTTTCCTCTGCGGCAGCCGCACAAACCCAGTCCACCGTGCCGCTGCGCGATTTCGTGACCGCACTGTCGCGCCTGCTGGATCAGCAGCCGACCGAAGCCGAGATCCTCTCGCGCGCCGGTGCCCTGCTCGGCGTGCTCGTCGCCCGCGACGACTGGCTGCCTGCTGAATACGCACAGCCCCACCCCGAGCACTTCCAGCAGTTCCTGCTGCATGCGGATTCCGGCGAGCGCTTTTCCATCGTCAGCTTTGTCTGGGGCCCCGGCCAACGCACGCCCATTCACGACCACACCACCTGGGGCCTGATCGGCATGTTGCGCGGCGCCGAATACTCGCAACCGTTCAAGCTCGACGCACAAGGCAAACCCCAACCCGACGGCCCGGCCATCCGCCTGGAGCCCGGCGCTGTGGAGCACGTCTCGCCGCGCATTGGCGACATCCACCGCGTGCACAACGCCTTTGACGATCGCACGTCGATCAGCATCCACGTGTACGGCGGCAACATCGGCGGCATCCACCGCTCTGTCTACACGGAAGACGGCGAGCGCAAGCCCTTCGTCTCTGGTTACTCGAATACCCATCTGCCCAATCTCTGGGACCGTTCCAAGGACACGCCCGCATCATGAGCAGCCCTATCGACGCCATCGAATCGCCAGTCGCTGCGCCGCTGGCCGAAACCCACGTCCCGACGCTCACGTATGCCGACGTGCGCGCCGCCCTGCTGGCCCGCAAGGAGATCGCGCTGGTCGACGTACGCGAGGAAGACCCGTACGCGCAGGCGCATCCGCTGTGGGCAGCCAACCTGTCGCTCTCCCGGCTGGAGCTGGAAGCGTGGTCGCGCATTCCGCGCCGCGATACGTTGATCGTGCTGTATGGCGTGCACGATGGCGTGGACCTTGCCCCGCAAGCGGCCGCCAAGCTGGCCGAACTCGGCTATACGCGCGTGTACCTGCTCGAAGGCGGCCTGGATGGCTGGCGCGCTGCCGGTGGCGAAGTCTTCCAGGACGTGAACGTGCCCAGCAAGGCCTTTGGCGAATACGTGGAGGCGCACCGCCACACGCCGTCGTTCAGCGCGCAGGAGGTCAAGGCGCTGCTCGATGCCAAGCGCGACGTGGTCATCGTCGACGCACGCCGTTATGAAGAGTTTCAAACCATGAGCATCCCCACGGCGACGAGCGTGCCGGGAGCCGAGCTGGTGCTACGCATCCGCGAGCTGGCGCCGGACCCGAGCACGCAGGTCATCGTCAATTGCGCCGGGCGCACGCGCAGCATCATCGGCACGCAATCGCTGGTGAATGCGGGCATTCCCAACCCGGTGGCGGCACTGCGCAACGGCACCATCGGTTGGCTGCTGGCCGATCAGGTGTTGGACCATGGCGCCAGCCGCCGTCATCCGCAAGACGTTGCTGCCGACACGCGTGCGCAGGCGCAAGCCGATGCACGCGCTGTGGCCGAACGCGCCAACGTCCCGCGCGTAGCACTCGCAGACGTTGCCAAGCTGGAGGCGCCCGACCGCACGCTCTACAAGCTCGACGTGCGCACGCTAGAGGAATACGCCGCCGGCCACCTGCCCGGCTTTGCCAGCGCGCCAGGCGGGCAGCTTGTGCAGGAAACCGATCACACTGCCGCCGTCCGCGGTGCCCGCATCGTCCTGGCCGATGATGATGGCGTGCGCGCCGACATGTCCGCCTCGTGGCTCGCACAAATGGGTTGGGAGGTCTATGTCGTCGATCCTGTCGACACCAGCGAGCGCAGCGCCACGGGCGCGTGGCAGACACCTGCCCCGCAACCACCCGCCGTGCGCACAGTCGACGCCCGCGCTCTGGCCGGCTGGCTGGAAGCCGGCGACACAGCCGTCATTGATGTCACGCGTAGCGCCAATTATGTCGCACGGCATATTCCGGGCGCTTGGTTTGCCGTGCGCTCCGACTTGCCCGCCGCGCTCGCGCGCATCCCGGCTGCACGCCGCTATGTGCTGACCTGTGGCTCCAGCCTGCTCGCCCGCTTTGCCGCCGCCGACCTTGCCGCGCTGACGCAAGCCGAAGTGTGGGTGCTCGACGGCGGCACCGCAGCATGGGTGGCTGCCGGCCTGCCCGTTGAAACCGGGGAGACTCGACTCGCCTCGAATCGCATCGACCGCTACCGCCGTCCGTATGAAGGCACGAGCGCCCCGCGCAAAGCCATGCAGGCCTATCTCGATTGGGAGTTCGGGCTGGTGGAGCAGTTGCGACGGGACGGAACGCACGGTTTTCGGGTGATCTGATCGCTGCCCGCCGTTCGGAACGTGGGGCCTGGCGTTTAGAACACGCCCCACGCCTTGGCTCACTTGCTTGCTAACGGCGCTCACAACGAGCGATAGCAAAACTCGTTTTGCGCGTCAGCTTCCCTTGAGTAGCATCGGGACTTCCTCGCAGAGGTTCCCTCATGTCCCCCTTCATCGCCCTGTGCCTGCTCATCACCTACGTGGTGTGGGGCACAACGTATCTCGCCATCCGCTTTGCGCTGACCGATCTGCCGCCCTTCCTGATGATGGGCTCGCGCTTTCTGGCTGCGGCATTGCTGCTCGCTCCGCTGGTCATCCTGCGCCAGCGCGGGAAGCCGGAAGATCGGCCGACCGCACGCCAGGTGCGCAACTGCGCGCTCATCGGAGCGTTCATGCTGGTGGGCGGCATGGGCATGACGGCGGTGGCGGAGCAGACCATCTCATCGGGTGCCACCACGGTGATGATCGCGTCGATGCCGCTGTTCTCAACCCTGTGGACGCTGCTGGCCGGCGGCCGCCTGCGTGCGTATGAGATTGGCGCCATTGCGCTGGGCAGCATCGGGATTGCGGTGCTGTTTCGCGGGGCGGAGTTCCAGGCCAGCACGGCGGGCGTGCTGGCCCTGACCATCGCCATTGCTTCGTGGTCATTCGGCTCGCAGCTCTCCAAGCGCATCGACATGCCCAAGGGCACGACGGCCTTCGTACTGGAGATGGCTTTTGGCGGCGTAGCGCTCGTGCTGCTCAGCCTGATCACCGGCGAAGCGTGGCCGAAGCACATCGGCATGCATTCCGCGCTTGCATGGGGCTACCTCGTGGTGTTCGGCTCGGCCATTGCCTTCACGGCTTACATGGCGCTGGTAGAGCGCGTGTCCACCGTGATGGCGACAAGCTATGTGTACGTGAACCCGCCCATCGCCCTGTTGATGGGCGCGTGGCTGGCCGATGAAGTGGTCGCGCCACAGACGCTGGGTGCGACGGGCATCATCCTGGCGGCGGTGGTGGTGCTGACGGCCGGGGCTACGCGGGCGGCGCGGCGGGCGGCAGCCTGAGGGCCTGCATGACCTTCAACCCGCCAACGACGACGGCAACGACGCGCTCGGCACCGCGTCCTCTTCGGCACACGCAGCGGCGCCGCTGTCCGCAGCGTTGTCCAGCCGGTTGAGCCACGCCATCAACGCGTCGGCATGCTGCGGGCGCGAGAACAGATAGCCCTGCCCCAGGTCGCATCCGGCGTTGCGCAGCAACGCGAGCTGCTCGGGGTCTTCCACGCCTTCGGCCACCACTTGCATGCGCAGGCTATGCGCCATGGCGATCACCGCGCCGGCAATGGCCTCGCCGTCGCCGGGCATGCGTTGCACGAAGCTGCGGTCGATCTTGAGCTTCTGGATCGGGAAACGCTGCAGATACGCCAGCGACGAATACCCGGTGCCGAAATCGTCAATCGACAGGCTGATGCCGGCCGCGTGCAAGGATTCGAGCAGCGCGATGTTGTCTTCGATGTCTTCCATCAGCACGCTCTCGGTAATTTCGAGTTCGAGCTGATGCGGCGGCATGCCGGTTTCGCGCAGCACGTCCATGACGTTTTCCACGAGCGCCGGGTCGCGCGTTTGCCGCGCCGACAGGTTGACGGCCACCCGCAGCGTGACGCCGTCCTCACGCATCCAGCGCACGGCTTGTTCGCACGCGGTGCGCAGCACCCACAGGCCGAGCGGCACGATCAGGCCGGTTTCTTCCGCCACGGCGATGAACTCGCCGGGGCCGATCAGGCCGATCTCCGGATGGCGCCAGCGCACCAGCGCCTCCACGCCGTAGACGTTTGCTTTGCAGATCACCGCATCGTGTGCGCCTTCTGTGCACAGGCGCACCTGCGGCTGGTAGGCCAGCAACAGCTCTTCGCGGTCGAGCGCGCGGCGCAGATCGGCTTCCACACGCAGGCGGCGGCGCGCCTGCTGGTCCATCTCCGACGTGAAGCTAGCGGCCGCGTTCTTGCCGTGGTTCTTGGCGTGGTACATCGCCGTGTCGGCGTTGCGCGTGAGCACCTGCACGTCGCGTGCGTCATGCGGATACAGGCTCACGCCCACGCTCGCCGTTACGTAGATCTGATGCAGGTCGAGCGCAAACGGCGCCGCCAGCGCGGCAAGAATGCGCTTGGCCAATCCGTCGGCCAGCGTTGCCGCTTCCGTGTCGGCGATCTGCGCCCGGCCGGACAGCTCAGCGATCACCGCAAACTCATCCCCGCCGATGCGGCACAGCACGGCACGCAAGTTGGCTTGGTCGATCACGTCGTTCAGCCGCCGCGCAACTTGGCGCAGCAGTCGGTCGCCGTTGTTGTGGCCCAGCGTGTCGTTGACGACCTTGAAGTTGTCCAGATCCAGCAGGAGCAGCCCCACTGCACCCGCCTGGCCCGCGCGCTTGAGCGACACCTGCAGGCGTTCGTTGAAGGCGTGCCGGTTCGGCAGCTCCGTGACCGAATCGATGTGGGCGAGGTAGTCCAGGTGCGCTTCTGCCTGCAGCACCGCGCGGCGCATGCGGGCGATCACCAGATACGCGAGGCCCATCGCGCCGATGCCCACCGACACCGTGAGCACGGCGTAGCCAAGTAGTTGCATGTACAGCTCGGTCAGGCTGGAGCGCACCACCACATAGCCGATCACGCGGCGTTCCGATTCCACGGGCTCCACCACCTCCAGCGTGGTCAGCGTGGACACATCCGACTCGCGCAGCATGGCGGCATCGGGGGCGCGCACCGGTGCGGCATCGCCGTGCTGATACAGCGCCAGCGGCTTGCGCAGCGCGCTGAAAATGCCGGCCGCACGCAGCGACGGTGACGCTCCCAGCGCGCCCAGGGTTTCTTCCGCCGCGCGACGGTCATTGAAGAGCAGCGCGGCCACGCTGTTCGCGCCCACAATGCGGGCCTGCACATGCACGTCGCGCACCAGCGCCGCATGCAGCGCGATGAACTGGAACACGATGAGCAGGAAGCCCGCGATTGTCAGCGCCGCACCGGCACCGGCCATGTTGGCCCGCACCATGGAGTGCCCCAGGCGGGGTTGAGGGGTCGTAATGGACAAGCTCATTGCACGGTCCTAGCCAGGCGCAGCAGTTGTGAGCTGAGCTGAAGATGGGCTTGCCGCGCAGCCACTGCATCGATGTCGAAGACCACGCGATCGTCATGCAGGGCCAACGCGATCATCGGCTCCGGGTTGCCGGCTGCGCGCTGGCTCTTTGGGCTGTCGGACACTGTCAGCACGGGCGCGGCCGGATCGACGCGCACACCGTTCGGGGTACGTGCATCAAACACGAGGACATGGCAGCCGGCAACGGTGCTGTCGTTGAGCTTTCGGATTTCCAGGCGATGTCCGCGCACGGGTTTTCCTATCAGTTTTTCCAAGGCCGCCTGCAACGGATGCTGTGCGGTCACGCACACCACCATCGGGGCGTCGGCCTGCATGACATCGGCCGGCCAGTTGGTGAACAGCGCAAAGTTGTAGATGAACGCCGCCTTGACCTGCACCTCGCTGGCCTGCATCTGTGCGTTCGTGGCACCCATGCATGCCACGCACGCCAGCACGGCGCCCAGCACCGCGCATAACCTGCGCGGGCCGGATCTTCGAGCGCGTCGGACGGTGCCGTGCGGGGTGTTCATCGGAAGGTGTAGGTGAATTTCACGCGAAAGGCACGGCCATCCTGCTCGATGGACGGCTGCGGTAGCTCCGGACCAGCCGGATCCGCATAGCGCCGATCGAACAGGTTGTAGACGCTGGCCGACATCTCCAGGTTGGGCGCCAACCGTGCCGCCAGCAACGTCAGGTTGGCGATCCAGTAACCGCCCACCTGGCCTGCTGTCGTCAGCCGGTTGCTGATGTACTGCGCTTCCACCCCAGCACGCCAGTCGCTGCGCCACACAGGCGCGGTGGCGTTGACCTTGAGCATGTGACGCGGCGAGTTGCTCAGTGTCTGGCCGGTATCGACATCTTCGGAACGCTGGAAGCTGTAGCTCGTGCGCAGGCGCGTGCCGCCCGGCCAGTTCTGCTCGTAGCCGAGTTCTGCGCCGCGCGTGCGCACACGCGCTACGTTGCTGAAAAAGAGCAGCCCGGTGTTCGGGTCTTCGCTCTGGCTGATCAGGTTGGAAACGTTGTTCTGAAACACCGACAAGGTCGCCTTGCCGCCCGCGGCAACTTGTTGCTCGACCACCGTTTCATACGTACGTATGCGCTCGGCCGACAACCCATTGGTGACCTGCTGGCCGCCGGGCGCGCTGGTCTGATAGTTCAGCTCGTAATCGTTCGGCGCGCGATAGGCCATGCCGTAGATCGCCTTGACGGTGGTCGTTGGGGCGGCATGCCAGATCAGGCCCACACGCGGGCTGAAGATGCCCGATGCGAAGCTCGTGTGGTCGTAGCGCAGGCCCGTATCCAGCACCCAGTCCCGATGGAGCAGGAATTGATCCTGCACGTATACGCCCACACGGTTGTTGCTCCGATGGTCGTCGAGGTAACTGGCATACGGCACCGTATCGAAATTGCGCATTGCATCACGGTAGTCGCGTTGCAGTTCCGTGCCGATGACCAGCGTGTGGCGTTCGATGCGGCGCGTCACGAGCTTGAGTTCGGTGCCGTACCACGCGGTGTCGAATACATCGCGGTTGATACCGGCCGGAGGCGGGTTGTATGCGTAATCGCCCTGCGAGACATAGCGCCCCCAGAACAGCCGTGCCGACACGTCGGTCGTGTCGTCCAGCGCGTGCTGCCAGGTGCCGTTGAACATCTGCCGCGTATCGACAGTGCGGGAGCGCGGGTCGTTGAAGCTCTGGTCGTACGGCGCCGTCGGCACGCCCTTCGTGCGATCGACGTAGCCGAAGGTCAGCTCGAACTCGCCAAAACTGCCCTTGGCAAACAGGCGCTTGGCGCGGTCGTAATCCATGCCGCGGGCCACGCCGTCGCTCACGCCGGGCTGGTTGAACTCGGGAAAGTAGAGGTCGCGGCCGGGGGCATCGTTCACGCTGGCCGACAGCAGCCATTCGGCGCCGTTCTCCGCCCGCTTGCCCCACGTCACACGGGCATCGCGCGCATTGGCGCTGCCCGTCGATCCGCTGGCCTGCACGCCGTCAATGTCACGGCCGCGCTTGGTGATGATGTTGATCACACCGAACAGCGCGTTCGATCCGTACACCGCCGAGCCAGCTCCGGGCACGTACTCCACCCGCTCGATGAGGTCGACGTTGAGGATCGCTTCGGTGCCGACGGCCGCCTGGTCGAAGATGGGGTCGTTGGTGCGATGGCCATCAATCAGCAACAGGAAGCGGGTGTCGTAGTCGCCCGCGCGCAAGAAACCGCGTGCGCCCAGCGTGGTGTAGTTGCGGTCGTAGTTGGTGTAGAGCCCCGGCAGACTGCCCAGAATGTCGCCCAGCGTGCGCCAGCCATAGGCTTTGATGTCAGCTGCGGTGATGACCGATACGGTGGCGGGCGCCTCGTTGGCAGCTTGGGCGTACTTGGATGCACCCGTCACGACCTGCACCTGCATGAGTTGCTCGATGGGCAATGCAGTCAGGTCAGTCACGTCTGCCTGTGCCAGCGCTGCGGTGGAAAGCAACGTACCGGCCACCGCAAACATTTGCGCGCATCGCTTAGGGCCGAACGGCGTGCGTGGCAAGCGCACAGACACTGCGTTCGAGAGCGCGAAACTCGGGTGTTTCCGGTAGCCCTGCGCGAGCGCACGGGCAATCACAACAAGGGGCGGCATCAGCGGAACCGGCAGAACCGATCACGTCTCTGAGGGACGTTCAGCGGGAATTCGATAGTTCTGCTTTAAAACGGAGAACCGGCGCGGTTCTTTACCCCTCCACTGCTGGGGCGACACGTCAGCGCCGTTGTGGTGTGGCGGCAGCACGTGCCATTTTGTGACGGCCAAGGCTCAGCGGCGGCGCTTGCGCAAACGTTCGATGGCGACCAGTTGCGCGACAGCTTCGGCCAGCTCCGCCTGTGCACGTGCGTAGTCGAATTTGCTTTTGCTGTTCTGCATGTGTTCCTCCGCCGCCTTGCGGGCCTGCTCGGCCTTGGCCTCATCCAGGTCGTGCGCGCGCACAGCGGTGTCTGCCAGCACGATTACCTGCTCGGGCTGCACGTCAACAAAGCCGCCCGCCACAAAGAGGATCACCTCTTCGCCCTTCTCCTGCGTGACCCGGACGGTGCCTGGACGCAGCCGCGTAAGCAGACGTTCATGGCCGGGCAGGATGCCCAGTTCACCCTCGGTGCCGGGGATGACCACAAACTTGGCGTTGCCTTCGTACAGCCGTTCTTCTGCCGTGACGACATCGACCTTCAGCACCGGCATGGTGTCTCCTCTATTACGCGCATAGGTTCACAAGGTAGCACGATGTGCGCCCGGCGCCCTCCTCGGAACTCGCTCCGATTCGGGCCAGCGCCGACGCGTGCAGCCACGGCTGACCGTAAGGTTTCACAGTATGTAACGTCACAAACGCTGCCTAGACTGTCCGCCAGACCTTCAAAAAGACATATCAGGGAAACACAAGCATGCTGGGCGATCTATTGATGTCGTTCTTCGAGGTGGCGCGCCAAGGCAGCGTCACCTCTGCTGCCAAGCACCTGCGCCTGTCGCAGCCCACTGTGACCGGACGCATCCGCCAGTTGGAAGAGATGTACGGCGTGGAGTTGTTCCACCGCCGCGGCAGCCGGCTGGACCTATCGGACCTGGGCGTGAGCCTCATGCCCATCGTCGAGCGCCTTGCGCAGCAGGAGGGCGACGTCGATTTTCTCCTGCGCAATGCGGGCGATCTGCGCACTGGCAACCTGCGCGTGGGCGCCACGGGCCCTTACTACATCCTGCCCAGCGTGGCGGCGTTTCGCGCGCGGCATCCGACCATCGAGATCACCATCGAATTCGGCAATTCGCAGCAGATGCTCGAAGCGCTGTCAGAGGTGCGCATCGACCTGGCTGTGTCGTCTCATGCCGTGGATGACGAGCGCCTGCATCGCATCACGCTGGCAGAAGACACCATGGTGCTGGTCGTGCCGCTGGACCATGCGCTTGCGCGGCGTCCGAGCATCACGTTGGATGACGTTGCCGGCTGCCAGCTGTTGATGCGCGAACCGGGCTCCGTCACCCGCCGCGTCACCGAAGACGCGTTCGCTGCGGCCGGCATCGAGCCTGCCAGCACGAGCATCATCGGCAGCCGTGAAGCCATTTACGAGGCGATCAGCCTGGGGCTGGGCTGCAGCATCGTTCCCGCGCGTGAAGCACCGCGCCGGCCCGACGTGCGCGTGCTGCCGTTCGCAGACAACGCGCCGGTCATCCACGAATATCTGTACTTCCTGAAGGAGCGCAAGGACGCACGCCTGGTACGCGCCTTCCTTGACTGCCTGAACCCGGTGCTTGCACAGGCGCCAAAGAAAAACGCCGATGCGTTCATCGCCAAAGTTATGGCGATGGACACAGCCGCGACGCGCTAGGGCCGTAACCTCGCGGTTTTTCAACCGCCCCTGTCCGCCCGCTGTATGCAATCGCTTGCCCTGTTCGACCTGGACCACACCCTGCTGCCCGTTGACAGCGAATACGAATGGGGCCGCTTCCTGGTCGCCCAGGGCGCCGTCGATCGAAGCGTCTTCGAGCAAGCCAACGAACGCTGGATGCGGGAATACCGCGACGGCACGCTCGACTTTGCGCGGCACGTGCGCTTCTCGCTCGGCCTGCTGGCCCAGCACCCGCGCACACGGCTCGACGCCTGGCGTGCCACGTTCCTGCGCGAAGTCATCACACCCGCCATGCTGCCGCGCGCGCGGCAACTGGTCGACACACACCTGCGCGCCGGCGACCTTTGCTGCATCGTCACCGCCACGCACCGCTACCTGACCGAGCCGATTGCCGCCGCCTTCAACGTGCCGCATCTGCTGGCGGTCGAGGGCGAGACCATCAACGGTCAGAGCGATGGCGCATTCACGGGCAACCCGCTCGGCACCGCCACATTTGGCGCAGGCAAGATCGTACGCGTGACGGAATGGCTCGCGCAGCGCGGCCAGCGCATGACGGACTTCTCGCGCACCGTGTTCTACAGCGATTCACGCAACGACCTGCCGCTGCTCGAAGCCGTTTCGCACCCGGTGGCAGTGAGCCCCGACACCACCTTGCGGGCCGTGGCCGAGTCGCGCGGCTGGCCCATCATCGAACTCTTCGCTGCCTGAAAACAAGAGCGCCCGCGCGGCATGAACCGTGCAGGCGTCTTGTCGGTGAACGACACTCCGTCAGGCAGTCATCGCTGCGGGCGTGCTCGCCGGCGGCGTCCACTGCGGCAGTTCGGTGCCGTCGACCAGCGCATCCATATGCCGATGCGCCAGCGCCGGACCCACGCTCATACCAATGCCGCTGTGCATCAGCGCGACGGTGGTGCGGTCATCGATGCGGGTGATCGAGAACGCGCCACTGCCGGGTACACGACACTTGGCGCCGTACACGCCCTGCCAACGCTCCACCACGCGCAACTTGCTGCCGAAGGTGTCACGCGCGAGGTCGAGCATGATGTTGTCGACCGACTCGGCGTTGAACGGGCGAGCGTCCTGACCGTAGTCGTGCGAATCGCCGACGATCCAGTCGCCATAGGGTGTCGGGCTGACTAACAGGTGAATGCCATGACGCGCCAGCTCGGGGCGCTGATGCTCGATCTGCATGGCCAGCGCCTGGGCGGTCGGCAAGTCCGCAAATGCCCCGTAGTGCGTGCATGACAGCCCGGTCAGCACGGCGTGCTCCAGACGGAAGCCGTCTTCGGGTGTGACACGCAGCATCTGCAGGCGGCAAACCTGCGGTTGCAGCGCGCGAAGCTGGTCCGCACACAGCGTGTGGTAATCGTGACCGCTGCAGACGATCACACGCTGGGCGTTGCACACACCGGCGGTTGTTTCCAGCCGGCCGCCTTCAACATGGCGCACGAGCGTACCGAAATGGAAACGCACACCTTGCGTGGCAAGCCATGACGCCAGCGCCGGAATGGCTTCGCGCGAATAGAGCTGCAGATCATCAAAGCCCTGGAGCGCTGCTCGGTGGCGCATGAAGCGTCCATCGTAGAGGTTCGCCAGGTCTGCGCTGCGCAACAGCTTTACGTTGTAGCCGAAAGCCGGTGCGCGCGTCGCCATGAACTCGTCCAGCACGGCTTCTTCCGCGGCATTGCGGGCAAATAGCAGAGCACCGTTGGCGCGCGCAAAGATGCCGGCCCTATCGGCCCAGTCGAGATACAGCGCGCGGCTTTCGCGCGCGAGGTCCAGCATGATGCCGGGCGGCTGGCCGGTCACCAGCATCTGACCGAAATTGCGAATGGACGCGCCGACGGCAATATCACTGCGCTCGAATACCGTCACGCGCAGGCCGCGTTTGACTGCAGCGGCTGCGTGCGCCAAGCCCAAAATGCCAGCCCCGACGATGGCGACGTCGGTGCTGGCATCCAGGCCCCCTTGAGTTACGGGAGCTTGCATCGCTTACTTCTTCTCCGACTTGCCGTCGTAGCGCTTCGTCCACTCAGCGAGGATGCGATCGCGATTGGCGCTGGCCCACGTAAAGTCGTTCTTGATCAGACGCTTTTCGTAGTCGGCCGGCAGCAGCGGATCCGGCTTGGAGAAGCCGGGCGTGGCGACCACGGCAAAGTTCTTCTCATACAGCGCCATTGCAGCCGGGCTTGCCGAGAAGTCAGCCAGCTTCTTGGCGGCGTCCAGGTTCTTCGTGCCCTTCATGATGCCGGTGGCTTCCACGTCCCAGCCCAGGCCTTCGGACGGTAGCACGATGTCGATGGGTGCGCCTTCCTTCTTCGATTTCACGGCACGGTATTCAAACGCGATGCCGATCGGGAATTCACCCGAGGCAGCCATCTTGCAAGGCTTGGAGCCCGAGTGCGTGTATTGGCCGATGTTCTGGTGCAGTGCGTCCATGTAGGCCCAGCCCTTCTGCTCACCCAGCATCTGCAGCCATGCGCTGACGTCCAGGTAACCCGTGCCCGACGACGCCGGGTTCGGCATGACGATCTTGCCAGCGTAGACCGGCTTGGTCAGGTCGGCCCACGAAGTCGGCTTCGGCAGGTTCTGCTTCTGTGCTTCGACGGTGTTGAAGCAAATGGCCGCGCCCCATGCATCCATGCCGACCCATGCCGGCGGGTTGGCCTTGTCGCGGTACGTGGCGCCGATCTTCGACAGATCCGCCGGTGCGTACGGCGTCAGCATGCCTTCCTTGTCCAGGATGGCCAGGCTCGATGCGGCCAGGCCCCACACCACGTCAGCGCGCGGATTGTTCTTCTCGGCCAGCAGCTTGGCGGTGACAACGCCAGTGGAGTCGCGCACCCACTTGATCTCGATGTCCGGATTGGCCTTCTCGAAGGCCTCCTGGTACGCCTTCACTTGGTCAGCTTCCAGCGCCGTGTATACGGTCAGCGTGGTCTTGGCAAAAGCCGACGTGGCGAAAGCCATCGCGGCCGAAGTGACTGCGGCGGCCAGCAGGGAAAGACGTGCGGTCATGGTTTCCTCGGTATGGTGTGATGCAGCGGAAAAGACAACAAACAGGACAACAAACTCAGATGCACTGCGGGCGTTCACCGCGCGCCAGACGGCGGTTGATGTCGGCCACGACTTCAGGCAGATCGGCAATCGTGTCGATCTCGTAATGCGGGCGGCAGGCGGAAAAGCCGGCCGAGATGGCGACGCGATGGCGCGCACGCTCGTCCGCAGACAGTGCGCTGTATTGCTCGTACGGCAGGCCCAGCGCGTTGCCCGACATGAGCAGCGCAACGGTCCACATGCCGGCGCGGCGGCCCTCTTCGATTCCGGGCACGGTGTCGTCGACCTTCACGCAGGCCGCCACATCCCCAATCGCAAGGTCCACCACGCAGCGCAGTGCCTGCGCAGGCCACGGGCGGGCACGCGGCACTTCATCGCAAGCGACCACGCAGTCGGGTGTGTAGCCAGCACTGGCAGCCAGGTCGACCACACGATCCATCACCACGCGCGGGTAGCCCGAGCACGTGCCGATCTTCAACCCCGCTTCGCGCAGTGCGGCGATGGTGTCGAGCGCGCCCGGGATCATTGCGGAATGCGCACCCACCTTTTCGATCTGCAGCGGCATGAAGCGTTTGTAGATGGCGGTGACATCGTCATCGGTGGGCATGCGCCCGTGCGCGAGCGAGAAACGCGCGGCAATCGCACCGTCGTTGCACAGCGTGCGGATGTGGTCCCACTTGCCCAGGCCCATCGGGCCGCGTGCTTCGTCCAGCGTGATGGCCACGCCAAATTCTGCAAACGCTTCCACGAAGATCTGCGTGGGGGCAAACGAGCCGAAATCGACCACGGTACCGGCCCAGTCGAGCACAGCGGCCTCCAGGCGCAACGGCGTGCCGCCCGGGTTGAGGCGGTCTGCGCCGGCCTGGCGTGCCGAGATTGGGGAGGAGTCACCCATGTTCATGCTTCCTTTCTGTTTTTTGCTGCTTGTTGCTGCTTGTTGTTATTAGGGACGACGAATTCAATGCGCCGCCGTGCGCCACGCCTGCGTACGCCGCACGATGCCGCGCGTGGCCAGTTCCAGCAGCAGAGATACGACGATCGACGTGACGAGAATGAGCGTGGACATGGCCGCAGCGGGGCCGATGTCGCCGGCGTCGTCCATGTTCAGCACGGCCACGGAAGCGAGCACGGTGTCGGGGCTGTAGAGGAAGATCACTGCTGACACGGTCGTCATGGCCGACACGAACAGATAACGCGCGCACGACAGCACGGCCGGCACACACATTGGCAGCGTCACGCGCCAGTACGTGCGCAGCGCAGACACCTTGAGCGAGGCCGACACCGCCTCGAACACCGGATCGAGCTGCCCCAGCGACGCCACCGACGTGAGGTGTGCTGCCGTGGCGCAATGCATGATCGTGCAGAGCACCATCAGCGCCATGCCGCCATACAGGCCGTTGAGCGGATTGGCCGGATGGTTGAAGAAGAACACGTAGCCCAGACCGAGCACGAGGCCGGGCACCGCCATCGGCAGCAGCACGGCAAAGCGGATGGCCGAATGCAAACCGGATTGCAACCATCCTGCAGCGCGTGTTTTCTCAACCAGCCATGCGCCGGTGAAGATCAGTGCGGTACCGAACACGGTGGTGAGTGCAGCCAACTTCAGACTGTTGCGATACGCCAGCCAGCCACCGCCATCCATGTTGTCGAAGTCGTAATTGCGCAGCGACAGTTCGAGGTTGTACGGCCAGAGCTTCACCAGCGATGCGCCAACGGCGGTGGCAAGCATCAGCAGAATCCCGCCGACCACCAGCACGCTCAGCAGCAGGAAAAGCCCATCACGCAGGCGATCCGGCTGCGGGTGATATGGCTGTGCGCGGCTGGCCAGCGCGGCGTGCTGGCGGCGCTGCACGAGGCGCTCTACCGCAAAGGTCAGCAGCGCGGGCAGCAGCAGCATCAAACCGATGACGGCACCGCGCGCAAACTGCTGTTGGCCTACCACGGCCTTGTAGGCCTCCACGGCCAACACCTGGTAGCTGCCGCCCACCACGGTCGGCACGCCAAAGTCGGTCGCGACCAGCGTGAAGACCAACGCGAAGGCGCCGAACAACCCGTAGCGCGCACCGGGCAGCGTGACCGTGCGGAACGTGCGCCACGGGCTCGCGCCCATGGCACGGGCGGCGTCATACAGCCGGCCGTCTGCCAGCGTGAGCGTCGCCAGCAACAGCATCAACGCATACGGGAACGTGTAGAACACCTCGCCCAGCACGATGCCCCAGAAGCCGTAGATGTTGTTGCCGCTCATCCATGCCTTGAACAAGCCCTGGTTGCCAAACAGGTAAACCAGCGCAATGCCCGGCAGCAGCGACGGCGCAAACAGCGGCAGCATCGCCAGCGTGCGCATCGTGCCGCGCAACGGCATGCGGGTGCGTTGCACCGCGTAAGCCAGGGCAAATGCCAGCGGCACCACAATGGCGGCCACCGCACCGGATACCGCGAGGGTACGGCCAACCATGGCAAGAAAATTCGGCGCCTGCACCACATGGGCAACCAGCGCCAGGCCGTGCTCGTCTGTGCTGCGCACACTGGCAACCAGGCCCGTGGCCTGCAACAACATCATCGCCGTGGGCAGCAGCAAGCCGATGGCGAGCAACAGCAGCCAGCCGAGCTTCATGCCCGTCAGCACAGGCGCATCGGTACGCCAGAACGGCGTGCCCGCGGCGCGAGCCGGTTTGGATGCGGCGGATTGGGTGGCCGCAACCACGTTGGCCTCAGGGGGCAGCATCGACATGGCGGCCTCAGGCATACACACGCAGGCCGTCGCGCTCCAGCGCGATCCACAGCTTGCTGTCGCCCAGGCCATTGCGGCCGGTTTGCAGCGCGCTCGATGCCACTTCGGCCACCAGCGGTGCATCGGCCAGGCCATCGATCGACAGCGTCACGCGCGTTCGGCTGCCCAGGTAGATCTGGTCGACCACGCGGGCGAGATGGCGATTGGGTGCGTCGTCGTCGGGATGCAGCGTGACGGCTTCGGGGCGGCAGAACAGACGGCCCTGAAACGCCCCACTATCGGCGAAAACCGGATCGAGCAGCAGCGGTTGGCCGGCCAGCGTGGGCGTGCCATCTTCCGCGCGTTCCAGCGGCAGCCAGTTGGCTTGGCCGACAAACCCGGCGACAAACCCGGTTGCCGGGCGCGAATAGATCTCCGCCGGCGAGCCGGTCTGCTCGATGCGGCCGTTGGACATGACGGCGATGCGATCAGCCATCGCCATGGCCTCGTCCTGGTCGTGCGTGACCATCAACGTGGTGACGTTCAGCTTGCGCTGCAGGCGGCGCAGCTCGATGCGCAGGTGCTCGCGCACCTGGGCGTCCAGCGCCGACATTGGCTCATCCAGCAGCAACAGCGACGGCGCGGGTGCCAGTGCGCGGGCCAGTGCCACACGCTGCTGTTGGCCGCCCGACAGTTGCGACGGGTACTTCGCCTCGCTGCCGGCCAGGTCAACCAGCGCGAGCATCTCCGAGACCCGCTCCTGCATGCGCGCACGGTTGCCGCTACTGGCGTCCAGCCCGTAGCCAACGTTCTGCGCGACCGTCAGGTTGGGAAACAGCGCATACGACTGGAAGACGATGCCGTAGTCACGCTCACGCGGGGGCAGATTGGAAATATCGCGGCCACCGGCGACGATCTGGCCGCCGTCGTGCGCCTCCAGCCCGGCAATGATGCGCAGCAGGGTCGTCTTGCCGCAGCCCGACGGGCCCAGCAGGCAGACGAATTCGCCTTGCGCCACATCCAGCGACACCCCGTCAAGCGCCGTGAACGCGCCAAATCGGCGTGAGATTTGCCGCACCGACAGGAACGGTGTGGCGGAACCCGAGGTCGGGTTGGTAACAGGCTGAGAGATGGGCACAGGGCGCAGATAGTGGCAAAAACGATCGCCACTGTAGCCAGCCGACATGTACCCCTTGTGGCAGTTACCCCAAAAACGCCAATGCGCGCATTTCCGGATTTTGGTTCGTCTATGACGAGACCGGCCGGACTTCGCTCAGGAAGGCGGCAATCAACCGCGCCTCACGCCGATCCTGCAGGCAATACAGGTATTCGCTCAGCTCCGGCGCGCCACCCTCAAAGGGCAGCACACGCAGATCGGCGTGGCTCGGCACTTCCTGGCGGGCGATGACACTGACACCCAGGTTGCGCGTGATGGCCTCCCGGATGGACTCCCGGCTGCCGATTTCTACCGTGGAAGCCGGCGTCACGCCAGCCTGCGCCATCATCGTTTCGGTCATGGCGCGCGTGGTCGATCCCACCTCGCGCACCAGCAGCCGGCATTGCGACAGAGCACTCACAGGCACGCTCGTCTGGCCGGCGAGCGCGTGGCTGCGATGCACCACGAGCACAAGCGGATCGCGCGCCAGTTCAATGCGCAGAAAACGCGCGTCGTCCACGCGCTGCGACGACGATGCCACGTCCACCCGGTACTCCTGCAGCGCTTCGAGCATCTGCACCGAATTGCCGGCTTCGATGCTGACGTCGATGCCGGGGTGGCTTTTGCAGAAGCGATCGACGATGTCGAGTACGTAATACGGCGCCGTCGCGCCGATGCGCAGGTGGCCCGATCCCATGTCACCGGAGTTGCGCAGGAAGAAGTCGATCTCGGTTTCCTGGCGCACGAGCTGGTCCACCAGGGGCATCAGCCGCACGCCCGCGTCCGACAAGGAGAGCCGGCGCCCGCCCCGGTAGAACAGCTCCACGCCGTAGGCCTCTTCCAGGGCGCGGATCTGCGAAGTCACGGTCGGCTGCGACAGGCCGAGCTGCTTGGCTGCCAGCGTGATGCTGCCCAGGCGGGCAACCATGAAGAACGATTTGAGCTGCGCAACGAGCATCGGCGGGTGACGTATTGAGCGCGTTTGCGGCGCGGTGAATGAGCGGGCGGCCCATTCTAGCGGACGGCTCCGTCGCCAAAGTGGCGCCAGGCGCCCTCCTCCGTTTTCTGCATCTACATCCCGGAGCTACGACTTTTTCAACCTTTTCGACAACGCAAACTTTGCGTACCCCCACATCGGGGGGAATTGGCGCCTGTGAGGCCGTCATTTCCACAAATCGAATCCGCCACTTCGCCTTGAGAATCCGTTCGCATGTTGCGCTTGAGGCAGTCACGAGCCGCCCTCGCGCAGGCTTCTGGTATGTGCGGATTTGGAGAGAAGTGGATGGAACGCAGCAGCAACAACGTGCGCGGCACGAAGCAATGGACCATCGCGATGATGGTGGCAGCAGCAGGCACCCTGGCCGCATGTGGTGGAGGCGGTGGCGGCGGGGGTTCGGGGGCCACCCCGGCAGCCACGCAAGGCTCGTCCGCCAATATCACCGTGGCGGCGGCGTGCAGCGGGTCGAACTGCGGCGCACTGGGCAATACCTACGCCGGCTCCGGCGTGGGCGTATGGCAAGCGACCAATACGGGCGGAGCGTCCGGCTCGGTGCCGGTGTCGATCGCGGGGCTGACTGGCCAGAGCGTGACGCTCATCTACACCAACCAGAGTGCGGCGGCTCAGCCGATGCCGTCCATCTCGCTCACGGGCCTGGGGCTGCTGAATGCCACGGGCACGCCGGTCCCGAAGACTGCCGCCGACGTGGCGGGCAATGACGCCAACGCAGCGTTCGATCGCCAGCTCTCCGATTTCAACATCCATGCGCTGGATGGATACGCCACTGGCGGCGCCCCGCTCAAGACGCAAGGCGCTTCCAACGACACGGTGCTGCGTCCGCAGTCGGTCGCCAGCGTCGGCACACAGCGTACGTGGAACCATCAACAGCCGGATGGCACCGCCACCGTGCGTACGGCCACGCTGCGCCAGCAAGCCACGGCCACGGACGGCCGCATCGTCAACCTGTGGGTGGAAAACACCGAATACGACACCAGCAAGATCACCGACGGCATCATCAACACGCTCATCAGCAAATTTGCTTCGGGCACGCAGTCTGTCTACGCACTGGCCACTTCGCTGGTCGGCCAGCCGTGGGGCAGCTACTCCAGCTCCGCCAGCCTGATCGATCCGAACCAGGCGCTCGATGTCGTGGTGCTGAACATCCAGCCGGATAGCCAGCCCTATGGCCGCGTTGGCTATTTCTGGGCGCGCAACAACTTCACCACCAGCTCGCAGCCGCTGTCGAACCAGTCGCTGTCGCTCTATGTGGATTCGGAAACGATCTACCTGGGTGGCACGGACGGGCTGAACACCGTCATCTCGACGCTCGGCCATGAGTTCACGCACATGGCCAACTTCTACCAGCGCGGCGTGCTGCACGGCTCGCAGTACATGTACGGCACCTGGCTGGAAGAAATGACAGCGATGACGATGGAAGACGTGCTCTCCAGCCAGATCGACCCAAGCTTCAACAACGTGCGCGACAGCCGCTTCCCGGCCTGGCTGCAAAGCGCGTACGACTGCTCGCTGACGGCGTTCGATCCGTCGCTGTCGTCGTCATGCCCGGGGTATCCGATTTCGGGCAGCCTGGGCGGCTTCCTGCTGCGCCAGTACGGCATTGCGTACTACACGAACCTGCTGCAGAACTTCTCGTCGACGGATTCGGCTGCGGTACTCAACAGCGCCATCCAAGCCGGCGGCGGCGCAGGGCTGGGCGATGCAACGGGCCGCTGGGGCACGGCGGTTGCGCTGCTGCCGGTGCCGGGCAGCCCGTCGGGATTTGCGTATCCGGCTCGCTCGGACAGCGGCTTTTCGATCCCGGCGCTGAACGGCCCGAACTACAGCAGCCAGCGCACCATGCCGACGTCGGTACCGGCCACGCTGCAAAGCTTCGGCCAGTTCCCGGTCGCACGCGGCACGAAGGCTGGCACGTACAGCGAGACGATCACGGTGCCGGCATATTCAACGGTGTCGATCATCATCCATTGACAATGCGCGGCTGAGGGAGCGTGCTCCCTTTTGGTTTCGGCCAGCGCCGGAACCTTGAGAAGGACCAAAAGAAAAGGCGCCGAGGGTTGAATGCCCTCGGCGCCTTTTCACTTGACTACGGCAGGAACGACCCGCCGTAGCCTCACCGCGTGCTTACATCTGTACGGTGTCGGCCACTTCCTTGAAGTCTTCGATCTGGTCGAAGTTCATGTACTGGTAGATCTTGTCGCCGTTGGCGGTGAGCACGCCCATGTCGGCCATGTACTCGTCCTTGGTCGGGATCTTGCCCAGACGCGAGCAGATCGCCGCCAGTTCCGCCGAGCCGAGGTACACGTTCGTGTTCTTGCCCAGGCGGTTCGGGAAGTTGCGGGTGGACGTCGACATGACCGTCGCGCCTTCGCGCACCTGTGCCTGGTTGCCCATGCACAGCGAGCAGCCCGGCATTTCGGTGCGGGCACCGGCCGTGCCGAACACGCCGTAGTGGCCCTCTTCCGTCAATTGCTTCTGGTCCATCTTGGTCGGCGGCGCAACCCAGAGCTTGACCGGAATGTCGCGCTTGCCTTCCAGCAGCTTCGACGCCGCACGGAAGTGGCCGATGTTGGTCATGCACGAGCCGATGAACACTTCGTCGATCTTGGCGCCGGCCACGTCGGACAGCGTCTTCACGTCGTCCGGATCGTTCGGGCAGGCAACGATCGGCTCATGGATGTCGGCCAGGTCGATCTCGATGACGGCAGCGTATTCAGCGTCGGCGTCCGGCTGCAGCAGTTGCGGATCGGCCAGCCATTGCTCCATCGCCTTGATGCGGCGTTGCAGGCTGCGCGGGTCTTGGTAGCCCTGCGCGATCATCCACTTGAGCAGCGTGATGTTGCTGTTCAGGTACTCGATGATCGGGTCCTTGTTCAGGTGCACTGTGCAACCGGCGGCCGAACGCTCAGCAGACGCATCCGACAGTTCGAACGCTTGCTCGACCTTCAGGTCAGGCAGGCCTTCGATTTCGAGGATGCGGCCCGAGAAGATGTTCTTCTTGCCTTGCTTGGCGACCGTCAGCATGCCTTGCTTGATCGCGTACAGCGGAATCGCGTTGACGAGGTCACGCAGCGTGACGCCCGGCTGCATCTTGCCCTTGAAGCGAACCAGCACCGATTCCGGCATGTCCAGCGGCATCGTGCCGGTGGCAGCCGCGAATGCGACCAGGCCCGAGCCTGCCGGGAAGCTGATGCCGATCGGGAAGCGCGTGTGCGAGTCGCCGCCGGTGCCGACGGTGTCGGGCAGCAGCATGCGGTTCAGCCACGAGTGGATCACGCCATCGCCCGGGCGCAGCGCAATGCCGCCACGCGTGCTGATGAAGTTCGGCAGCGTCTGGTGCGTCTTCACGTCCACCGGCTTCGGATACGCGGCGGTGTGGCAGAACGACTGCATCACGAGGTCGGCCGAGAAGCCGAGGCACGCCAGATCCTTCAGTTCGTCGCGGGTCATCGGGCCCGTGGTGTCCTGTGAGCCGACCGAGGTCATCTTCGGTTCGCAGTACGTGCCCGGGCGAATGCCCTGGCCTTCCGGCAGACCGCACGCGCGGCCGACCATCTTCTGCGCGAGCGAGAAACCCTTGCCGCTGTCGGCCGGCTGGTGCGGCAGGCGGAACAGCGTCGACGGTGCGAGGCCCAGCGCTTCACGCGCCTTGGCGGTCAGGCCGCGGCCGATGATCAGCGGAATGCGGCCACCGGCGCGCACTTCGTCGAACAGCACGTCCGACTTGACCTGGAATTCGGCGATAACCTTGCCGTCCTTCAGCGCCTTGCCTTCGTACGGGCGCAGTTCAACCACGTCGCCCATTTCCATCTGCGACACGTCGAGTTCGATCGGCAGCGCGCCGGCATCTTCCATCGTGTTGTAGAAGATCGGAGCGATCTTGCCGCCCAGGCACACGCCGCCGAAACGCTTGTTCGGAACGTAGGGGATATCTTCGCCCGTGAACCACAGCACCGAGTTGGTGGCCGACTTGCGCGAGGAACCGGTGCCGACCACGTCGCCCACGTAGGCGACCAGGTGGCCCTTTTCCTTAAGCGATTCGATGAACTTGACCGGGCCGCGCTTGCCGTCTTCTTCCGGCGTGATGCCGGGGCGCGCGTTCTTCAGCATCGCCAGCGCGTGCATCGGGATGTCCGGGCGGGTGGTGGCGTCCGGTGCCGGCGACAGGTCGTCGGTGTTGGTTTCGCCCGTCACCTTGAACACGGTGATGGTCAGGCTTTCCGGCACTTCCGGACGGCTCGTGAACCATTCGGCGTCGGCCCAGCTCTGCAGCACAGCCTTTGCGTGCACGTTGCCCTTGTCGGCGAGTTCCTTCACATCATGGAACTGGTCGAACATCAGCAGCGTTTTCTTCAGCGCCTCTGCGGCGGTGGCGCCGACTTCGGCGTCAGACAGCAGCTCGATCAGCGGCTGGATGTTGTAGCCGCCCAGCATCGTGCCGAGCAGTTCGGTGGCGCGGGCACGCGAAATCAGCGCGCAAGCGGTCTCACCCTTGGCGACAGCAGCCAGGAAGCCTGCTTTCACGCGGGCGGCTTCGTCCACGCCAGCGGGTACGCGATGGGTGATCAGGTCGAGCAGCGTTTGCTCTTCACCCGCGGGCGGGTTCGTCAGCAGTTCGACCAGTTCGGCGGTCTGCTGAGCCGTCAACGGCAGGGGAGGAATACCGAGCGCGGCGCGGGCGGCCACGTGAGCGCGAAAGTTTTCAAGCATGGGAAACCTGCTGAGATGACGTTACAGGGGGATCTTTTCAGGCACCCCGAGGCTGGTCCGGGCGCCGCTTGGGCGCGATTCTAATCGCAATACCCCACACGGTCAAATGTCTTATATCTTATATAAGAGTCGACCGCGCGACCTGCCGCCTTCAGCCGTTCAATGCTGCCCTTCCCCCTCTCCTCCAGGCACACAGCCCCCCCCTGCGTGCCTCTTCAAGTTCCAAGCGAACGTGCCGAAAAAGATTCCGATGTAGAGCGGCGAGCACATCCCCGGTTTGCCGACATTCAAACAAAAAGAATCAGCTATGCGAGTCGATCCCCCTCTCACGACCAACGCGCTGCCGCCTGCGGCGAGCCGTCCATCCCGCGTTTCAGTTGGAAATGAAGCGGCATCCCCATCCGCGTCGAAAGGCAACGACATCGGCTCGAATACCGACGAAACGCGATCATCGACTGGCCTGAATCCATCATCGGGCGACGCAGGGGCGTCAAGCGACAGCCCCGTGGTCAAGCAGTTGAAAGCGCAGATCAACGCGCTGCGGCAGCGGCTTTCAGCGTTGCAGCGGCAGATGGAAGCCGAATCGAAACAGGCCACCATCGACAAGGAGGCAGCTGCCAAACTTCAGGCGCTGTCGACGGAAGCAAGCTCGGTATCCGCGGCACTTGAAACTGCAATAGGCCAACTTGCCCAGGCGCAGCAAGCGGAAGGCAAGAGCTCGGGAGGCCTGTTCTCCACGACAGCCTGAGAAGACGGCAATACCGCAATTGCTCCAGTCGGCCCGCGCGTCGTCAAAACCGAGGCGATACCGGTGCCGCCCCGCCGGCAAACCAGCCCGCTACGACGCGCAGGTTCCGCCAACTATTCAGCAATAACAGCCTACCTGCCGTCAGCGCGCATGTTGCGGAGGATTCTGCGGATATGCCGCCCGGCAAAGCTCTAGCACTTCAGTGCGAAACCATTGATGCGCCGGATCGTGATCGAGGCGCGGATGCCAGATCTCTGAAACGGTGAAAGCGGGTATGGCCAGCGGTAGTTCGAAATACTGCAGCCCGTTGGCAGCCGCGTAATCCGTTACAAAGGCATTACCCAGGCAGGAGTACGGAACGGCGGCCAGTAAGTCCGAATGGCGGGCCAGTTGCATAGCGCTCATATAGGACGGCACCACGATTACTACCTTCCGTCGAAGGTTTGGCAGCTCCAGTGCCACGTCGATCGCATTTTCCGTTTCGCCTGTACGCGAAACCATGACGTGGCCACATGCTGCCCATTGCTCCAGGCTGATGCGAGCATCGCCCAGGAAAGGATGGCCCACGCGACACACCCCGACATAGCGATCGCGGAAAAGCAGCCGTGTCCGGACCTCAGGGGCAGCCGTGCGGACAATACCGATCTCCAGATCAATCGCGCCGTCCCGCAACGGCTGCGCGTTCCAGTCCGGCTTGGGCGTGAAGCGGACTTGCACGCCGGGCGCCGCGCGAAGAATGCGGTCCATCAAGGCCGCGCCAAGCAGATCGACGAAGCCTTCACCCGCGCGCACGGTGAAGCATTGCTCAAGGGTGGCCACGTCGAATCGATGTTCAGCACGGCTGAGCGCCGCCTCCGCTTCACGGGCCAGTGCGGGAATGCGCAGGCTCAGTTGCTCGGCGTAAGGCGTCAGCACCAGCGCGCGGCCAGCCTGCAACAGCAAGCGATCGCCCGTCGCGATGCGCAGGCGCGAAAGTGTGCGGCTCATAGCGGAGACGCTGAGATTCAGACGCCGGGCCGCACCGGTGACGCTACGTTCACTGAGCAATGCATCCAGCGCGGGCAGGAGGTTGAGATCGACGCGTGACATGCGGCCAGAATAATCGAAAACGCATCCAGCCATGGCGTCTGGTGCAATCGTGGATTGTCGGCCAGGCGTCTGGTGCAAAACGCGGGCTCTTCTGACAATACGCAGCATCCCCTGCGCACAACGGAGAATGCCTTGCCCAACGCTCCCATCCACACGCCCACCGTTTTGCTGATCGGCGCCTCACGGGGCCTTGGTTATGCCATGGCGGCCGAGTTTCTCAAGAAGGGATGGAATGTCGTGGGCACGGTCCGCGCCGGCAACGACCGGACACTCTTGCACGATCTCGCCAATGCGCATCCAGACCAGGTCGCCATCGAAACGCTGGACATCACGCAGCCCGAGCAGATCCAGGCCCTGCGCGAACGCCTGTCCGGCCGGACGTTCGATGTTCTGTTCGTCAATGCGGGGACAACCAATCCGGATCCAACACAGACCATCGGCGAGGTCTCCACTGAAGACTTCGTGGCGCTCATGATCACCAATGCGCTCAGCCCGATGCGCGTGGTCGAAAGCATGGCGGACCTTGTTCCGCCGGCCGGCCTGATCGGGATCATGTCGTCCGGGCAAGGCAGCATTGCCGACAATGAATCCGGCCAGCGCGAACTCTATCGCGGCAGCAAGGCGGCACTGAACCAGTTCATGCGCAGTTTCGCCGCGCGCCAGGCTCACACACCCTTGGCCATGCTGCTGATCGCCCCCGGCTGGGTACGCACCGATCTCGGCGGCCCCGAGGGACGATTGTCAATCGAGGAGAGTGTTCCAGGCGTCGTGAACGTGATTCTGAACAAACTGGGGCGACCTGGCCTTGAGTATCTCGACTACCGCGGCAGGACTGTCCGCTGGTGATTCGGATGGGCTGGTATGGAGAAAACGGCATTGCACGTGCTCGCCGCACGATGCTAGAGCCGTGGTCGCCGCGACCGGGAGTTGGGCTGCGGACATCGGTGTCCGCTGGCCAGGACTTCCGCGCTTGATCCGCACGGCAGCGTATGACTCGCGATCGGGCGCGCTCAACGATCCGACCGCTCGACGACGACCTCGCTGACCTGAACCACCGGGGCGATGTCGGTATAGTTGGCAATGTCGCCCAGGATCTCGGCGCCGTGCTCTCGCATGGCGGCCTGGAAGCCTTCGGCCGAATCACAGATGAACGCGCACATCGCCACGAAGGCAGGCGGTGTATCAGGCGCTCCACCGGCCAAGCCTTTTTCGACGGTGTAGTAGGCGCAGGCACTCCCCAACCTAGCCTTCACCATCGGCATGTGCCGGTCGCGGTAATAGGCGTGGTCGAAACGCGCGCCTTCGGTGTACGGGTACATCACGGTGACCTTGATCATGCGGTTCTCCTTGCCATCATTGGCGTCGTCGCCCAGCGATTCTCGTGAGTGCCGACGATCATACCGTCCTGCAGTCGAGGGGGGGCGTGAGACTTCCGTTCCGGGCGACCAGACACATCAATGGGTTAGGCCGGAGTTTTGGCACAGAATCCCGATGAACTGCGATTCGAATGTGGGCAATTTGCGGGCAAAGTCACGGAAGATCAGCGGCGCGATAAGCCAAGCGCCACCACCTGTGGGAAATCCACTCCCCCACGAAGTCGGGCACTTCGCCTGACGCGTAGAAGCCGAACAGTATTTCGTCTACCCCGACACCCCGTTTGGCGCCG
The DNA here is from genome assembly GCF_000607165.1 of Ralstonia pickettii. Lineage (GTDB taxonomy): Bacteria > Pseudomonadota > Gammaproteobacteria > Burkholderiales > Burkholderiaceae > Ralstonia > Ralstonia holmesii. The sequence continues at coordinate 299,483 of NZ_JFZG01000025.1, forward strand.
CAAAAGGAGAGCTGGCTGTCAGGGATGATCGTCAAGATCAGAGGCGAGCGACCGCCAGCCGACCGGTGGTGACCGCCTGCAATACACGGCCGGAAACTCCCCCTTCTTGGTGGTTTGGTTTCTGTTCTGATCACCGATAATGAAAATACGCAGGATGCTCAATGGTCCCTACTTTGCGTCTCCTGCGTTTTATGACGGCTCATCGGGGGGGAGCGTCACGCCCGCGTGTGCAGGGCGCTTTTTTTGGTTCGCAGCAAACGTTTTACGCGAATGAGCGAATCGATACGCCCCTCGGAGCGCCTTCCAATATGCGCCCGTGCTGATCGAACAAACCGAACGGCTGGAGAACGCCCAGCAGGCCCTCGCCGCCAAGACCACCAAGAAAGCCGCCGAAGACGTCCGCATCGCCACCAACAAGATCGCGGCGGCCAAGGGCAAACTCGAAGAGATCAAGAGCACCGAGCTCAAGCCGCGCGACTCGCGCATCTACCCCGGCTGGTACGCGCCCGTGATGGTCATGGAGAACGGCCGGCGCGTCGTCAAACCGATGCGTTACCAGTGCCGTCCCGCCGGCAAACCGGCCTTCTACGACGAGCAGTATCCCGGCACCTACAACGCCCGCCGCGGCAACTTGCGCGGCTTCTGGAAAGGCCAATACGGCCACACGCACGGCCTGGTCCTGGTCGACGCCTTCTATGAGAACGTGACCGGCCCAGACGGCAAAAACGTCGTGCTCGAATTCCGCCCCGACCCGCCGCAGACGCTGCTCGTCGCCTGCGTGTGGTCACACTGGCGCGCGACCAAGCCCGGCGAGAAGGATCTGCTGTCGTTCGCCATCATCACCGACGATCCGCCGCCGGAGATCGCGGAGGCCGGCCACGACCGCTGCCCGATTCCGATCAAGCCGGAAAACATTGATGCGTGGTTGAACCCCGAGCCGCGCAGCCTCGATGCGGTAGATGCGATTCTTGAGGACAAGCTGCGGCCGTACTACGTGCATCGCGCCGCAACGTGAAGAGTTCCATCACCTCGCAAATAGACTATGCAGAGGTTCTCCACACGGGGCTTTTATGGCGTGAACTTACGCACAAACTCATGGGCTTCCGTCAATGTGGCGGGGTAGCTCACTACACGCTTCCCACCTGATGCAGTCGTCTCGTAGACGGAGTAAAAGCGGAACCCGTGCTCAACAAGGAAACGGACCTTCTCCCATTGAGCAAAGTCGTTGGAGCGCGGGGCCGAAAATTTCCGACTTAGCATTTCCATCGGTGCCCGGCACTGGGGGCAAATACGACCGCCTGGCCGCGCGGGGAGCTTGAACGATTTCCGACAACCAAAGCACACGAAAGGGAAGCGAAACGCCTGTAAGTCCTTTTCCTTCGGAAAGTAAGTGTGATGCTTAAATCGACGCATAGCAGAATTTTCTTTAAGGGTGGCTGTTTAGCGACCATTACTGACCGATAGCAGACGGCCGGCACCCCATTTGAACTGCATCCGCTGCAGCACCAAAGCTGCCAGTCAAACCTCCACGAAACAGCCATTTGCGCTGACTATGAGGCAGTTCGAGCAGCGCGGATGGTTACAGCTCCAGCGCACTGAGGCTATTCAGTATGGCCGCTTCTCGGAACAAGGCCGCGAATGATGTCGAGGCGGTTCGCGGGGGCATCTTCGGCAAGGAAAGCAGGAATAGTGAGGGCGTCACGCTTAGGTCTACATAGAAAGGCGACCGGCCACTCGGTGATGCGCTCCTCGCGAACATGTACGTACTTTCCAGGTTCGGGCTCGTCGATATATTCTCGTTGCAGTACGAGGGCCAGCGGCTCTTCAGCGCCGACGCTTGTGCGAAAAAACGCCTCCGCGTCTTCGTAACTACTGAAAGCGTAGTAATAATCCGACCCATCTGCCTCGTCTGGAGCACCACGTTCCGGATGACACCACACCCGATATTCAAGGACGGCATCCCAAACGAATCCGCCGCCCGCCTTGGCTCCGGCAGGATATTCGCCGACCTTTGACAAATTCAGCACAGGCGGAAATTTCACGATACAGGCCTCGCACAATTTTATAGCCGGCAGTATGGCATGTCGCCGCTATGTCAATGGCGCTCAGAGCCGACAGCCGACGTACAGCAGCTGCCTGCCAACTACGTCATCCGCAAGACCGGCCAGTTCACGGCACAACCGCGCATCGACGCCGCGCCCCGCGCAGCCCTCACACCGGAAGAGCTCGCCAGCCTCTACCCCGCCGACGTCGAGCGCGCGCTGCAACTGCTCAACAAACACATCTACCAGGCAGACCGCTACACCGGCATGCTCATCGTCCTGCAGCACGACGACGCCAAAGAGCCCGTCGTCATCTCCGCCGGCAGCTATCGGCACAAGCGCGCCCGCGCCCTGACTGACTTTGCGCGGGCGTCGGTGCAGATTTCGGATTTGATTGAGGCGGGGGTGTAGGGGTGGGATGGGGCTCGCATCGCTGGGCGGGTTGCTGGCGGTGCGGCTCATTGGCGATGACGGCTATTGGCCGCACTGGGCCGGTCAGGCCCGGCGAAACGGACATTCAGCTTTTGGAATCTAGATCCGCCCCCGACGGGCCTTGATCACGGGACTCAGCACTGAGTTCACGAAGGATCTTAAGAGCCAGCGCGCCGTACCCGACGCCTATGCCCTTGTTGCGCTCATTGAAGTTCAGCGTGCCGGTGATGTCTTCCCACTGCTCCACTCGAACCTCATCAGTCGCGTCGATTTCGAAGGCTATGAAGCGCCGGTCTTGTGTAACGAGATTGCCGCAAAAGGTCGGCATGCCAGGGAAATCTATGAGGAGACGCAAAATGATCGATCTGTCCCACCGAACACCTCGCGCCTCTCCTATCCTGGCAAGCTCGGCTGGTACGCCCTGAACCCTCCAATAGGTTGCCTCCTTCCGCACTGCATCTTCAGTATGGGCGTTCTGCTGTTGCACATTCAACTGCTTCGGAGCGCGTTTCAACACGATCGATTCGGTTATGTGTTCAAGTTGTGTTGCGCCATATTGGCGGAGCGGCTCTTCTTGGCCGGATACGGCCTCTCGCGAGAAATGGCAGCGCCCGCCTCCAAGCATGAGCCGATATTGGCTTACTAGTCGTTCAAGTCAGGGATGGAATGGCTTCGTAGCTTGCTCTATGAAACTTGCCTTGAAATGCGCTCTATCCTTGGCCGCGCCATCCCTGTATATCGTTTCGATCTTCTGGATCGGCACACCTCTCGCTTTCAGGGCATCATAAATCGCGGTACCACACACGTTAGCAAGCTGTTCTTCGTGCTGACGTACATGTTCGGGATCTTCTTGGCTAACCGAGATTGCGGCTTCCACGGCTGCTCTGTCGGCAGCATCAAAGGTGTCCGGCCCGATCGTACGAGCGATCTGGCCATAAACGAAGCTTTGGGTATCAGCATTGTCGATATCAGGCCACGCCGCTTCAGCTTCTGCCCGGGTCAGACCGCCATGCTCCGTACCGGCGTTCGTCAACGCGGACCTTCTATTCGCTAGGGCGTAAAAGCAAAATAGGGCCCGTTCCTGCGCACCTGCCGCCGCGTAACGGGGGAAATATCCCTTAGTTGAATCGCTGGAGGCAGAGCTAGTTTGCGACGGCGCGGAGGAATCCCCGTATGCGCCAGTGGCAATCAAGAATGCTGCAGAGGTAATGAGACTGGCAAGACGGGTAGCTGACATGTTTTCTCAGTCAACAACCGAAAGCTTGATCGGCGTACCGTCCGGGAGACTGGCAATCTGCCGAGCTATGTCGCCAGAGAAGCGTATGAGCTCCTCCATCGAGATTGTTCCGAGGTTATTGCCACCGTACTCGCCGCCGAGCACGCCCGGGATCTTGAGACAGAACTTCCGCCCTGCCGCGAGCGCGCCAAGCCGTTGCGTTGCTTGATCCACCAGCGCACTCATCTGCCAGTCCACCAAAAACTCACTATCGGCGGCCAGCGCCTCAAACGCTGATTGGTCAGCCGCAACTACCTCGCAGTAGCAATCTTCCGGGCAGAGCCGCCAGTACCGTCCGTGCGCGTCCTTGATGACGAGATTGCCGAAGTCGTTCTCGTCTATCAGTTCCACCGGCTTGATGCCGGTCCAACCCCAGGCGCTCTGGACAGTTTCAAGAATTTGCATCTGCTGGCCTCCCGCCGCAATGAATCCAATCGATGTCAGCCTTCCGGCGTGGAAGCCGCCAAATGAGCACGAACTTTGACGTGGACAAAGCAGTGCTTCGCCATTGACGACTCAACAAATGAATCCAGCCCGGGCCAGCTGGACACACGCTCGAGCCAGACTACGGCATGGTCGAGCAGCGCCGACAGGAGTACGGCCGATATCGGGAGCGACGCATTTAGCGATCGAATTTCTTCGGCCAGGCTCTCAGGCGCAATACGCTCAAGCCGGGCACGAATGTGGCACCGATGCTCAGGTGGAGACGTCTCGTCACCCAGCGCCTTCAAATAGACCGCGACATTCACATACACCTGCTCGCCAAACGCACTCTTCTGCAGATTGACGACCTGAAATGCGTCTGGCGTTTCCCTCGTCCAGGTTCTTGCTTTCTTCTTGAACCCCAACGCCTTCAGGCCGGGAGCGAGCTGAGCTTCGACTGGTAGCAATTTTGCCCCTAGGTTATCGCCGTCCTGCAAGGCTCCGATACATAGACCACTCGGGGTCCTGTTTCAGCGAAATACTGATCGGCAAACGCGGTTTACCCTGCAGGGTCTTGTTGAGTACACGCATGAATTCGTCGTGTGAACGAGCAAGGTAGTACCAGTCGACCTTACCCTCCCCCGTCACCGCTGCCGCGAGCACAGCGGTCCGCTCTCGTTCTTCGGCAGCCTGCAAGGAATCTTCAAATGCGTAGTGCTGCTCTGATTCGCCCTTGGTGGGCATCCGGCCCGGGTTGGCGCCAGGCCAAGAAATCACCACAAGCGAGCCAAACGACGCCTTCTGAACCCAGTTAGGCAAATCACTACGATAGCGGACGATCCGCCGTACATTTCCGGCCGAGTCTTTTGCAGCTAGCACATCCCAAGCTTTCTCATCCGGAGCAGCAAAGGCGACCGTACAAACTGCGAAAGCAAAAGTGGCCGTCAGCCATTTCGAAATGCCCATTTGAATTAACGCTTGATTTGTTGGATGGACCGTCGTGACGTGGCTGCGGCCAACGCAGAGTCAAGATAGCATTTTCTGCCGGGTGGGCGCGCTGGTTTGCACGTAACCCCCAACCAGCCGTATACTCGGTCGGTTGCCGGAAACACCGGCACACGGGATTGGCGTCCCGGTATACTTCGGCGCACAAGAGCCGCGCCTGCACATTGGACGCGGCTTTTTGTTTGCGCAGCATGGTTCTCCTTCGGGCGGGCTGTGTGGGAGGGCTTCGGCCCTGCCGGTTCCGAAGTACCGGTACGCCAACCTGCACAGTTCCGCCCACCCGATTGGCGTCGGGTTGGCGGTTCAAATACCGCTACTTCGGAGTCATGCCATGACTGGTACGTCTGTTGGCGCGTCCGCGCTCGCCCCTACCCCCAATACCTTCAATTTCGAATCCCATTCGGTACGCGTTGTCATGCGCGACGACGAGCCATGGTTCGTCGCGGCCGACGTGTGCCGCGCGCTGCAACTCACGAATCCGACAAAGGCGCTTCTTTCTCTCGACGCTGACGAGAAAGCCCTAACTTCAATTCAGGGCTTATCCCGAGGCAACGATCAGGCCAACGTCATCAGCGAATCCGGCATGTACGCCCTCGTCCTGCGCTGCCGAGACGCCGTGAAGCCCGGCACCGTGCCGCACCGCTTCCGCAAGTGGGTCACGTCCATCGTCCTGCCGGCCATCCGCAAGACCGGCCAGTTCACGGCGCAACCGCGCATCGACGCCGCGCCCCGCGCAGCCCTCACACCAGAAGAGCTCGCCAGCCTCTACCCCGCCGACGTCGAGCGCGCGCTGCAACTGCTCAACAAACACATCTACCAGGCAGACCGCTACACCGGCATGCTCATCGTCCTGCAGCACGACGACACCAAAGAGCCCGTCGTCATCTCCGCCGGCAGCTATCGGCATAAGCGCGCCCGCGCGCTGACTGACTTTGCGCGGGCGTCGGTGCAGATTTCGGATTTGATTGAGGCGGGGGTGTAGGGGGGGGTGTAGGGGGGGGTGGGATGGGGCTTGCATTGCTGGCTGGGGTGGTGGCGATGCGGGTCGCGGGGACTATCGCCTACTCTTGTTTGAGCCGGTGCCACGCGAAAACACCGACCACAACCACTATGGCGAATAGCAGCAGGATTCGCCAATCCCGGCGTGTCGTCGGCAAGTCGGTCGCCCCTGGGCCACCAAAGATCGCCGCAATCAGGGTTGAGAATACGAACAATAGGGCCAATCCGCCCTTTGCTAAGCCACTGAAGAGCGCCGTGACGGCCGCCACTACGCTAAAGCGAGGACGAAAAAGGCGCCGCGACGAGGCGATCTCACGTTCAAAATCACTCATTTTCTCAATCTGCTCAGGCTTTCTTCATCAGAAGCATTTTTTCGAAGTCCTGCAGCAGATGCGCGCCCTCCACATCCCTTCCGGCTCGATAGGCAGACAGTGACGCATCGAGCAAATCGCGCAATCGAACCCGCGTGGTGCCATCCGCAATCGCCTCTTCAACGAAGTGCATTCCATTCCGGAGCTCTTCAAACGCTTTTTCAAGGTTCATCTGCTCGTCTTGCGACAGATAGTCTTCCTCCGGGAAATCATCAGGAGCACTTAAGAGGACATAAGAAATGAAGTCAACGTAGCCTCCGAAGTTGCGCACCCAAGCCATATCTTTTCCTATTTTCATCACTGTGGCAGAGGGCGTCCGTTTCTGGCCGAAAGCAGACGGCAGTCTACTCACTTCCATTCAAACGAAGCCGCTCGGACAAGCTTGGCTCGCGCGTGGTCTGAGAGCCAAGGAAAGCGCTCCTGCAGTGCTAGGTCCGCAGCGGCCGCGTTTTGCCCGTTATCCGCATGCTGCCAATGACGTGCATCACAGGCCTCGATCCAGATTTGCTGAAGCGTTGTGCGGTCTGCCGCTATGAGCGTGGGCCACGCCTTCACGGCCTCTAGGAACGTCCAAGGCTGGTTCCATGCTTCGAATGTCTCAATGGCGGCGATTATTTCGAGTTGCATATCTAATCTGCGATGATGGGAACGATCCCTTGTGACGTGTGCAGAACGTACGACTCGAAGCCATCTCGCTTGGGGATGATCTTGAGCATTGAGCCCGCCTCGAACGTCAGCGTCAACACCCTGCGTTCGTCAAAATTGGCATCTGCAATGGTTCTCTTCACGCAGCGTTGCAGGTAAGCGCTGGACTCCGGAGATTCTGCATCCCCGCAAATTTCTTCCTTCTCGTCCACCGTCGAAAAGCCGCATTGGATCAGTATCCATCCACCAGCACGCCCGGTACCGCCGAACACCAACGCTACAGACCCAGGGCTGATCTTTACCTCTGTGATTTGACTTCCGATGATCTCGGCAAGGTCACTTGTTGTGAGCATTGTCAGGGTTCCGAATGAACAGCTGCATCGAGGAAGCACCCGAAGCCTCGAGCGCACGCTCACGCGCCTGCAAGTATCTCAGTTTCCGGGCATCCCGCTCGGCCCCGGTGAAGAGATCGACAAGATCCGCCGCATCCGCTCCAGATAGCTCACATCGGCCGGCGGCTCCATCGCCCAGGCCGGCGCCGGGCTGATCTTCACTTGCGCCGGCGCTGGCGTCGGGCTGGCAACGGGCGCGCACTGACATCCGTACATCACCAGCAGCAAGGGCGCGCTGCAGACGCGTGTTTTCAGCGGTGGCACGTTGCATCTCCGAGAAATGGGTACGGTTGAGCGCGTCGAGCTGGTCGGTAAGCTGCCGGTGTTTGTCGATTGCAGCCTGCAGCGCGGTCACGACGGTATCGACGGCGGCCTGGCGCTCGATGGCGTGGTCGCGCTGGATCTGCGCGATGGTCTTGTCGTAGCGGTTGGCTTGCCAGCCCCACGCGGCTGCTGCAGCTACCGCCGCCACTGCCACCAGGCGGATCATTGCGAAGTTCATTGGCTTTGCCTTGTCGGATGATGTGAGTGACCCACAGCCCCGCCATCGCCAGCGCGCAATGCAGTTGGACGGTGGCGATGTCGTGATTGGCGCCGAGCGCGGTGGAGGCGCTGCCCAGCGCGCACAGGGCGACTGCGCACAGCAGCAGCGCACCGCGCAGCCCGTGCGGAATAGCCTGCGTGAGGGCAGCCCACGCCGCGCCCGCGCAGATGCCCACGAGCGCCACGATGTCGATGGCGGTGAGCACGTCGTTTTGGCTGATCGTCATTCTTTGCGGCCTCCCATCCAGCGTTGCGCTGCCTGCTGCAGCCAGTCATGAACCAGGCGACGCAGCGCCGGGAGCTCGCCGTATGCGTAGCCGACGATGGTCAGCCCGAACACACCTGCGATGAACTTGATGGCGTCGGACTCAAGCCCTGCGGGCACGTGCCACAAGGCAATCACGCCGTTGCCGAGGTAATGCGCGCAGGCAATGCCCAGCAGTAGCGCCGCCACGCGCTGCACGGGCGTGCCCGGAATGAACCGCAAAGACACCAGCGCACCAGCCGGGGCGTAGTTGAAGGATTCCGTTACGCGTGCAAAGCCGCCGGACTCATGCCCGATCTGCGCGATAAAGGCGGCTTGCTGCGCGGGCGTGAAGATGCCGAAGCGCTTGCACGTGGCCTCGATGTGCGGCCACCAGCGATCCGCAAGCGCGGGCGGCAAGGCGGCGGCCTTGCTGAAGGTATCTTTGTTCATGGCTTGGAAATGAAAAAGCCCGCCGGGTGGCGGGCTGGTTGGGATGCGGCCGCAGTTGCGAGCGTGTGGGTCTTGTTACTTGGGCGGTGCGGGAATAGCCAGGTTGGTGACCTCGGCCGCCTTCTTCGGCTTGCCCTGCCCCGCCTTGGCCTTGCCGGTGTTGCCGCCGTTGAGGCTCACGTTCACGAGCCAGCTTTTGTTGGCGTAGATGTGCGTGACCGTCTCGGCCAGGTAGTCGCCGTCGGCTTGGGCTTTGAAGCCTTGCAGGCGCAGCGTTTTCTCGGCGACGATGCACCCTCATTTCACGAAATCCAATCACTGTGAAAGCGGACGTATCTCGAGCAAGGGCTCGTCGGCACAAAAACTCCGACGAAATGGCAGTCCCCCCGTGCAACCTCCAGAGGTGTGCCCCTGTCAGGGTTCAGCTTGATGCAGCATAATTTCAAACGTTTTTCAGTTGGGCCCCAAACCCTCGCACCACAATGCCTTACGTCGTTACCGAATCCTGCATCCAGTGCAAATACACAGACTGCGTCGCCGTCTGCCCTATGGACTGCTTCCACGCCGGCCCGAATTTCCTGGTGATCGACCCTGATGAATGCATCGATTGCTCGATCTGCGTGCCGGAGTGCCCGGTGGGCGCGATCTATCCGGCGGCCGAAGTCCCAGCGGATCAGCAGGACTTCATCGCCTTGAACGCAAAACTCTCGCGCCGCGCCGACTGGCCCCGCCTGACCAAAGTGCAGCCGCCGCTGCCCGATCATGCGCACTGGGCGCAGGTGAAGGACAAGCGCGATGTTTTGGTCATCGCTCCCGACTGATTCGACGCTGACCTCGCACAGGACATCTCCATGACTGAACGCATCCTGCTCACCATTGACGCTGGCGTGGCCGAAGTCCGGCTCAACCGCCCCGAGAAGATGAACGCCATTGACCCGGCCATGTTCGAAGCGCTCGTCATCGTTGGTGAACGCCTGATGAACGAGGCGGATCTACGCGCCGTGGTGCTGTCCGGAGAGGGGCGCGCCTTCTGCGCGGGGCTGGACATGGGCAGCATGGCGAGCCTCGGCAGCAACGATGCGGATTCGGATGTCAGCGCTGGCCGTCTTGCCAAGCGCACGCATGGGGCGGCCAATCTGCCGCAGTACGCCTGCACGGTATGGCGCGATCTGCCGGTGCCGGTGCTGGCTGCGGTGCATGGTGTCGCTTACGGCGGCGGCCTGCAGATCGCGCTGGGCGCAGACGTGCGCTACGTAGCCGCCGACACGCGCCTATCGGTCATGGAAATCAAATGGGGCTTGGTGCCCGACATGGGCGGCATGGCGCTCACGCGCGGTCTGGTTCGCCCGGATCGACTGCGCGAACTGATCTACAGCGGCCGCGTCGTCAATGGCGAAGAAGCCAGCGCCCTGGGGCTGGCGACGCACGTCGTGGACGATCCGCACGCTGCGGCGCTGGCGGCAGCGCACGACATTGCGCAGAAGAGCCCCGATGCCATCCGCGCCGGCAAGCGCTTGATGCGTGTTGTGGAAGACGGCGACACAGCCACCATTCTGCTGGCCGAGTCGATCGAGCAAGATCGGCTGATCGGCGCGGCCAATCAGCGCGAGGCGGTGCTGGCCGGTATGCAAAATCGCGCGCCGGTCTTTCAGCCGGCCGCGAAATATGAAGGGAAATAGTCCGACGCGAGCAACTCAGGCGGCGGCGTGCTTGCCGCCCATCGAGGCGCGCATGGCGTGCGAACGGCTGACCACCTCATCGCGCAACTTCGCGCGCAAACCCAGGGCAAATGCCGTCTCGGCCACGAGGAACAGCGGGCCGATCACCAGGCCCGCCAGGTCGTCAACAAACGCCGGCTTGCGTCCTTCGTAGTAGTGACCGACAAACTGGATGATCCAGCCGATCACGAACAGGCCGATGCCCACTGACAACCAAGCCGCCGTCGAATGCGCGGCCACATGGTTGCCCGCCCACACGCACGCAGCGATCAACGCGAACATCACCACGCCGAAGATCGCGTCCAAGCGCAGGTAGAACAGCGTCGTGAGGGCTAGCAAGACCAGCGCGGGTGTCACGGGCACGCCTGACAGGTCAGCCAGCATGGGCCGCGACAGCAACACCGCTACGGCCAGCACAATCGCCGGGATGCCGACAAAGTGCGTGGCGATATTGCGACCGTCCAGGTGATAGGCGGCGTAGTTGGAAAGGTGGTCAGACAGGGTCCGCATGAGGGCCTCCGGATTTTTGTGCGTTTGCAGCATGGACGCTCCAGCCGCACGCTCGTTATGATCGTTTCATCCTAGTCAGTGGATAGCACGCCGCTCTGTCGCGTAGACGACAAATTCCACGTTTCCGAAGCGTTCCTCAGTCGCCCCTCATGGACCACCCCGTCGCCACATCCGGCGCGCTGGATGCCCCCTCGTACCGCGAACGCCTGCACGCCAGCAGTTGGTTCGGCACGCTGGACGCGGCCTTGCAGGACGCATTGATCGACATTGCGGCGGTGCGTCGCCTGGGCGCCGGCGAGATCCTCTTTCAGCGTGGCGACGCGCCCGACGGCCTGTACTGCGTGGTGGAAGGCACCATCCGCATCGGCGCGACGAGTGCGGACGGTCGCGAAGCCCTGCTGGCCGTGCTGGAACCCGTCAACTGGTTTGGCGAGATCGGAGTGTTCGACCGCCAGCCCCGCACGCATGACGCCCGCGCCGACGGCAATACGGCGTTGCTCCACATGCCACAAGCGGCGCTGATTGCGTTGCTGGATAGCTCACCCGCGCTGCTGCATGCGTTTGCCTTGCTACTGACCCACAAGCTGCGCCTGACCTTCATCGTGCTCGAAGAGACCGCCCTGCTGCCGGCCCCCGTGCGTGTGGCGCGGCGCCTGCTACTGATGGCCGACGGCTACGGCGACCTGCGCCTGGGCACGCGGCGTGTGCTGCACGTGCCACAAGAGCAGCTTGCGCAATTGTTGGCACTGTCCCGCCAGACCGTGAACCAGGTTTTGAAGGATTTCCAGGCGCGCGGCATCCTCAGGCTGGCTTACGGAGAAATCGAACTGCTGGACTTTGCGGGCCTGCACCAACTCGCATATGAGGTGGCAAGGGGATGAAATTTCATCCAATACCCCTACATGCGATGGGATAGGACCGATCCTATAATGTGTTCCCACTCGCACATTCGCCCTTCGCATGGTGCGGAGTCGGCGATGCGAGTGTCCTTCAACGGAAGAGAAACATCATGCCCCGCCAGACCCCCATCGAGCGCTATCGCAACATCGGCATCTCGGCGCACATCGACGCCGGTAAAACCACCACGACCGAGCGCATCCTGTTCTACACAGGGGTCAATCACAAGATAGGCGAGGTGCATGACGGCGCGGCCACGATGGACTGGATGGAGCAGGAGCAGGAGCGCGGCATCACCATCACGTCGGCGGCGACGCACTGCATGTGGCGCGGCATGGCAGGGGACCGCCAGGAATATCGCATCAACATCATCGACACCCCGGGCCACGTCGATTTCACCATCGAGGTGGAGCGCTCCATGCGCGTGCTCGACGGCGCGTGCATGGTCTACGATTCCGTGGGCGGCGTGCAACCGCAGTCCGAAACCGTCTGGCGCCAGGCCAACAAGTACAAGGTGCCGCGCATTGCGTTCGTCAACAAGATGGACCGCATCGGTGCGGATTTCTTCCGCGTCGAGCGCCAGATGCGCGACCGCCTGAAAGGCAATCCGGTGCCCATCCAGATTCCCGTTGGCGCGGAAGATCATTTCCGCGGCGTGGTCGACCTCGTCAAGATGAAGGCCATCGTCTGGGATGACGCGAGTCAGGGGGTCAAGTTCGAGTACGTCGACATTCCCGAAGAGCTGAAGGCTACCGCGCAGGAGTGGCACGACAAGATGGTCGAAGCCGCAGCCGAGGCCGATGAAGCCCTGCTGGACAAATACCTTGGCGGCGAAACGCTGTCCGAGGAAGAGATCAAGCGCGCCCTGCGCCAACGCACCATCGCCGGCGAGATCGTACCGATGCTGTGTGGCTCTGCGTTCAAGAACAAGGGCGTGCAGGCGATGCTCGATGCGGTGGTCGACTACCTGCCCTCGCCGGTGGACATTCCGTCCATCCAGGGCCACGGCGAGAAGGACGAACCGCTTGAGCGCCATGCCAGCGACAGCGAGCCCTTCGCCGCCCTCGCCTTCAAGATCATGACCGACCCGTTCGTCGGCCAGCTCGCGTTCTTCCGCGTGTATTCGGGCAAGATCAATTCGGGCGACACGGTCTACAACTCGGTCAAGGGCAAGCGCGAGCGCCTGGGCCGGATCCTGCAGATGCATGCCAACCAGCGCGAAGAGATCAAGGAAGTGCTAGCCGGTGACATCGCCGCCGCGGTGGGCCTGAAAGATGTGACGACGGGCGAAACGCTGTGCGATCCGGAGCACGTCATTGTGCTGGAGCGCATGGAATTTCCTGAGCCCGTGATCAGCCAGGCTGTCGAGCCCAAGACCAAGGCCGACCAGGAAAAGATGGGTATCGCCCTGAACCGCCTGGCACAGGAAGACCCGTCGTTCCGTGTGAAGACGGATGAGGAATCCGGCCAGACCATCATTTCGGGCATGGGCGAATTGCACCTGGAAATTCTGGTTGATCGCATGAAGCGCGAGTTTGGCGTGGAAGCAACCGTCGGCAAGCCGCAGGTGGCTTACCGCGAAACCATCAAGAAGGCCGCTGAAGACGTCGAAGGCAAGTTCGTCAAGCAATCTGGCGGACGGGGCCAATACGGCCATGCGGTCATCACGCTGGAGCCGAACGACGGCAAGGGCTACGAATTCGTCGACGAGATCAAGGGCGGCGTGATTCCGCGTGAATTCATCCCGGCGGTGGACAAGGGCATCCGGGACACGCTCAACACGGGCGTGCTGGCGGGCTACCCGGTGGTCGACGTCAAGGTGCGCCTGACCTTCGGCTCATACCACGACGTGGATTCGAACGAAAACGCGTTCCGCATGGCTGGCTCGATGGCCTTCAAGGACGCCATGCGCAAAGCCGGCCCCATCCTGCTTGAACCGATGATGGCCGTGGAAGTGGAAACGCCGGAAGACTACATGGGCAACGTGATCGGCGATCTGTCGTCGCGGCGCGGCATGGTGCAAGGCACGGAAGACATTCCGGGTGGCGGCGGCAAGGTCGTGCATGCCGAGGTGCCGCTGGCTGAAATGTTCGGCTACTCCACCAACCTGCGTTCGCTCAGCCAGGGCCGTGCAACGTACACGATGGAGTTCAAGCACTACGCTGAAGCACCGCGCAACGTGTCGGAAGCCGTAATGTCGGCCAAGAAAGTCTGACTTTTTGCTTCATCCGCTTGCGGCCGCCCAGTGCGGCCGCAGTGCTTTACGGCCTAGCCTGCCGGCAGGTTCTCGACGCAGAAATCGATGAATGCATGCACCTTGGCCGGCAGGTAGCGACGCGATGGATACAACGCGTACAGCGCAAAGCGCTCATCCGGCCAATCCGGGAACAGGTCGACCAGTTGACCGCTACGCCGCAGCTTTTCTGTACCGAGCGCCATCACCTGGGCAATGCCCGCGCCCGCCACGCATGCCGCGTGCATCGTGCGCACGTCCGACACCGTCAGCCGCCCGGCGGGCCGGATCTCGATGCGCTCGGTCTGGCGCCAGAACTCCCACTCGTACGGGCGCCCCGTCACCGGGTTGTAGAACAGGATGCGTTCGTGTGAGGGCACATCACGAGGATGCGCCGGCTTCCCGCGGCGCGCGATGTAATCCGGCGATGCCACGGTCACGATGCGCGTCTCGACCAGCTTGCGCGCCACGAACGAGCCCACGGGCGGCGGCCCAAAGCGGATGGCCAAATCAAAGCCATCGGCCACCAGATCACCCACGTCGTCCCGCATGATCAGTTCGAGCGATAAGTCCGGATGGCGTTCGAGAAAACCCGCCACTGGTGTCGCCAGTGCCATCCGCGAAAAAAACGGATCGACATTCACCCGCAAACGCCCCTGCACCGCGCCAACTGCACCCGAGGCCATCGCTGCGGCATCGGCGATGCCCGTCAGATGCGGGCTGACCTGTTCGTAGAGACGGCGGCCTTCATCAGTCAGCGTGAGTGAACGCGTGGTCCGCTCAATCAGCCGCACACCGATGCGCGCTTCCAACCGGCTGACCGCGCGGCTGACTCCGGACGGCGACAACCCGAGCGCATCGGCCGCGCGCACGAAGCTGCCGCTTTCCGCCACCGCCGCCAGCAGCGTGATGCCGGAGAACAATTGCCCATCGAACGTCATGCAATCCTTTTCATCCCGCAGCCATTTCGGGAGTTTTTTCACGAATGATTTGTATGGTACGCACTTTATTCAAAGATCGGCAATCGGCACCATGCCGTCCATCGTTCATGGCAACCGAAGGAGCCACACATGCAACTAACGTTGAAGACGCAGGGTGTTTCCATTCCCCGGCTGGGCCTCGGCACATTCCGCGTGGCGAGCAACGTATGCCAACCTGTCGTCGAGAGCGCGCTGGCGCTGGGGTATCGGCACATCGACACCGCCGCGATGTATGGCAACGAAGATGCCGTCGGCGCGGCCATCGCTGCCTCGGGCCTGCCGCGCGAAGAAGTGTTCGTCACCACCAAGGTCTGGCATGACCAGCTCGCACCGCGCGCCATTCCACTGGCATTGGAGCAGAGCCTTGCCAAGCTGAAACTCGATTACGTCGACTTGTACCTCGTGCATTGGCCATCACCCCACATGGATATGGCGGCAACGATGGAAGCGATGATGGCGCTGCGTGACAGCGGCCGCGTGCGGGCCATTGGTGTGTGTAATTTCAACCTGCCGATGCTCAAGACCGCCATCGACACGATCGGCGCGCCCCTCGCTTGCGTGCAGGTGGAATACCACCCGTTCTTGGATCAGTCGGCGCTGCTGGCCTACCTGGGCAGCAATGGCATTCCGCTCACCGCCCATGCACCGCTCGCACAAGGGCGCGCGGCAGAAGACGCCACGTTGCAGGCGATCGGCCGCAAGCACGGCGCATCAGCCTCTCAGGTGGCCATTGCATGGTTGCTGGAGCAACCTAACGTGATCGCCATCCCTAAGGCCCAGCGGCGTGAAAACCAGCAGGCGAACCTTGATGCGCTGCGCCTGCGCCTGGACGACGCAGACCGTGCCGCCATTGACGCCTTGCCAAAGACGCTGCGTTACGTACAGCCAGCCTTCGCGCCCGATTGGGATGCCGTGCCTGCCTAACGCAGCCACATCAGCCACGCGTACACGATGCCCGCCGCAGCCAAGAGAAACGGCATCGAGTACGCGTGAAACGCCCACCAGGCACGCCGGTCGCTCAGCATGCGCAACGCAATCAGATTGGCCAGCGACCCGATGAGCGTGCCAAATCCGCCCACGCTGACCGCAAAGGCAATCATCGGCCAGTCATGCGAATACTCGGCTAGCAGGATTGCCGCCGGCACGTTGCTGATGACCTGCGACACGCCAATGCCAGCCCAGTACAGATGCATGGGATTGCTCAATACCAGCGCATCCAGCGACTGCCGCACGATACCAAGCTGCGCCACCAGCCGCAGGTCAATGAACATCAGCATGAACACGAGCAGGAGGCCCCAGTCCACCCGGGCCAGCACATAGCGCGCACCGATCAGGTACAGCACGATCAACCCGGCCGCCGCCACCAGCGGATGGCCCAGATCGGTCAGCACCAGAAACGGCACGTACAGCACGAGCGCCGGCACCAACAGGCGCTTGTGCAATTCCACGTCGCCGGTTTCAGCATGCAGATGGATTTCGTGCGAGGCAAACGCCAGCCACGTCACCAGCAGGAGCAAGGCCATCAGCAACACGACCATCGGCGTCATCTGCCAGACAAATGAACCAAACGACAGCCCGGATTGATGCCACAGAAAGAGATTCTGCGGATTGCCGATCGGCGTGAGCGCGGAACCCGCGTTGACCGCCAGTGCCTCGAATATCACCAGACGCGCCACCGGCAGCCTGGCGACCTGCCGCAAACCGACGGTGAGCGGCACGATCACGAACAGCGCCACATCGTTGGTCAATACGGTTGACAGCACCGCCGAAGCCCCGACCAGGCTGAGTGCCAGCGCACGCTCGCTGCTGACCACTTCGACCAGGCGCCGGCCGAGCAACTGAAGCATGCCGCTGGCCTCAACCGCCTTGGTCAGGATGAGCAGACCGGCCAATGCGGCAATGGTGTGCCAGTCAATCAGGCCCGGATATTCAACGATGCGCTTGGGGGCTGCGAGCGTCAGCGCACCACAAATGGCCAGCAGCGCCCAGAAGAAAACGTCTTGTTTGAGGTTGTGCCAGAACGGCGGGTGTTGCGGTACGGCTTGCGCCATGTGCGTGCGTGGCGGATCGCCGTGCATAGGAAAGGAGAAGGAAACGTTAGCGCAAACGCGCACAAACCAACCGGGCGCGGTTTGCCCGGCCGATTGTAGTGCGACTGCTTCCTGCGCTCAATCGCAAGCCGGGCGCTTGCGTGCCCGGCCTGTACGAGATGGATCCGCTTACGACTCGCGCGAACCCGAACCACCCGGACGATCTGAGCCGCCCGACGAACCGCCAGCACCGGGGCGGTCCGAAGACGCCATGCGCGAGCGATCCTCCGCGCTGCCGCCCGCATGCGGTGCACCTTGCTGGCCAGCTTGGCTGTGCGAGGCACCCGGATGATAGGCGGACTGCGGATGGCGCTCCGGCCCGCGATACTGGCCCGCCAGGCCATGACCGCCGCCCGTGCCGCCCATCGTGCCCTGCTCCGAACGCTCGTGGCCAGCTTCCGTGCCGCCGCCCGCTTGCGTTGGCTGAGTCGGATGATTGGCAATAACGCGCTCGATCTCGGCAACGGCTTCTCGCGGCGCCAGAACGACCTCCAGCCCCAGCGCGCCGGCCACGGCCATCAGCGTCGACAGGCGGGGATCGGCACGACCGGATTCCGCGCGCAAATACGCTTCGCGAGAGATACCGGCCATCTTGGCGACATCTTCCTGTTTGAGCTTGCGCGACTTGCGCAGACTGTGTAATTGCTTGAAAGGCTGTTCCATCTGTTCGCTCCTGCACCTGAGATGGGAAACACCGCCGGGTCTGGACCCGAACGATGGGCTGAAAATATGCGGGTCGGGTGGCTGCACCTTCATCCGCGGTCATGCACAACACGGCAACAGCGGCGATTCATCTATGCACGCCGTTGCACACGTTTTTGGGGGCGGCCTCCGTGATGTGTTTTCTACAGAGTAGACGTAATTTCGACTGCACCCAATATCGACGCGTGATGAAAGCGCATCTCATCGACCGTGTTTATGGTGACAAGGCGCCTTGAGGGTCAGTTCCCTCACAGATGCCGCTTTCTTCGCTTGGTAGGCAGTTTTTGTGACGCCTCAAGCGCAAATCCTTGCATCCGCACTGCATTTCGTCGATCCGCGCTTGCCCTATCCACCAATTGGAGGGTGCTCTGCGGGAAAGAACCGCCTGAGCCTCCTGTGGCACCGTCGGGCGACTGCGCGTGCTTCTCGTCACGCAATTGCCGTGCCGGAGGTGACGCGGCGGTCAGTTGGGCGATTGGACAAGAATTAATGGAAATCGCGGCTGGAAGTGGCAAGGCGCCCCAGAAGTGGGGTCAGATCCACCAGATGCTGGGCGACAAGATGTCGGGTCTCACGCTCACATTGCCATTTGCCGTAGACGCCCAGCAACTGGGCGTTCAGCACTTCGCGTCGCTGACGCTCGATCAAGTGCGGCCAGAGGATGACGTTGACGGCGCCCGTCTCATCTTCAATGGAAACGAAGATGGTGCCGTTGGCCGTGCCCGGCCGCTGCCGCACCGTGACAATGCCGCAAGCGCGCGCCAGTTGGCCGTTGCGATAGCCGGCCAGCGTGGCGGCGGTGGCAAAACGCATGCGTTCGAGCCGTGCGCGCAGCAGCCCTACCGGATGGCTCTGCAGCGACAACCCCAGGCTGCCGTAATCCGCCATCACCTCCTCACCAATGGGCGGCGCTGGCAGCTCGAGCGGCGCCTCCACCGGCCGGGCCTGGCGCAGCAGCGCATGATCGTGGCCGGGCTCCTGCAGTGCGAGCGTTTGCCATAGCGCCTGACGACGGTGGCCGGCCAGGGGCTTGAGCGCATTGGCTGCGGCCAGCACGTTCAGGTCGTGGCGGTCGAGCGCGGCGCGATGGGCTAGATCCTCCACGCTAGTAAATGGCGCTTGGGCGCGAGCCGCTTCGATGCGCTCGGCAGCTGGCTTGCGCATGCCCCGAATGCGATTCAATCCGAGGCGGATGTCGGGCTGCACCACGCCACCGTCACCGGCATCGTCATCGGTGCGGGGATGCAGCGTGCTGTCCCATACGCTGGTCGTTACGTCCGCTGGCAGCACGCGCACATGGCTGCGCCGCGCCTCCTGCACCAGTTGCGACGGTGAATAGAACCCCATCGGCTGGCTGTTGAGCAACGCCGCAAAAAACGCCGCCGGCTCGTGGCATTTCAGGAAGCTGCTGACGTAGGCCAGTTTGGCAAAACCTGCCGCATGGCTTTCGGGGAAGCCGTATTCGGCAAAGCCTTCCATCTGCTTGCACAGCGCTTCGACAAAAGCGGGGTCGTAGCCCCTCTTCTCGACCATCGCATGCACCAAGCGCTCCTGATGCTGTGTGAGATTGCCCTTGCGCTTCCAGGCAGCCATGTCGCGGCGTAAGCGGTCAGCATCATCCGGACTGAAATCGCCGGCCTTCATGGCGATCTCCATCACCTGCTCCTGGAAGATCGGCACACCCAGCGTGCGTTCAAGCACCGCTTTTACCTCGGGCCCGGGGTATGTCACGCAATCGGTGTTGCCATTGCGCTTCGCCTCGCGCCGCTGCAGATACGGGTGCACCATGCCGCCCTGGATCGGCCCGGGCCGCACGATGGCCACCTGGATCACCAGGTCGTAATACTCGCGTGGACGCAGACGCGGCAGCATCGACTGCTGCGCGCGCGATTCGATCTGGAACACGCCGATGGTTTCGGCGCGGCAGATCATGTCGTAGGTTTTCTTGTCGTCATCGCGCAGATCCTGCATGGCGAGCTTGCCGGTTGCGCCGTAGTGCTCGCGTCGCCCAGGCAACGCGTCAAGCATGTCCAGCGTGCGACGAATGGCTGTGAGCATGCCCAGCGCCAGTACGTCCACCTTCAGCAGGCGCAACGATTCGAGATCATCTTTATCCCACTGGATGACGCGACGGTTTTCCATCGCCGCATTCTCGATTGGCACCAGGCGCGAAAGCTTGCCCTGCGCAATCACGAACCCGCCCACGTGCTGTGACAGATGGCGCGGAAAACCACGTAACTGATCCACCAGTTGAGCCCAGCGCAGCACCAACGGCGATTCCGGATCCAGACCCTGCTGGCCTGCCCGCTGCGCAAATTCCTTGCGGCTATCCCACCACGCCTGGCCCTTGGCCACCTGCTCGATGATTCCGAGATCCATGCCCAACGCGCGGCCTACGTCACGCAGTGCGCTACGCGTGCGATACGTGATAAGCGCCGCCGCCAGCGCAGTACGTGTCACGCCGTACTTGTTATAGATGTACTGGATGACTTCTTCGCGACGCTGATGCTCGAAATCGACATCGATGTCGGGTGGCTCATTGCGTGCACGCGAAAGAAAGCGCGCGAACAGCGTGTTGCCGCTGTCCGGGTTCACCTCGGTAATCTGCAGGCAATAGCACACCGCCGAATTGGCCGCCGACCCACGTCCCTGGCAGAGAATTCCCTGGCTGCGCGCAAACCTCACCACGTCATAGACGGTCAGGAAGAACGGTTCGTAACCCAGTTCGGCAATCAGTCCGAGTTCCTCCTGAATTTGCGCTCGCACCTTCTTCTGCACCCCGTTTGGATAACGCTTTGCGGCACCGGCGAACGTTTCCGCGCGCAGGTATTCGGCCGGCGTCATACCTGCAGGCACGACTTCGCTCGGATATTCGTACTCGATCTCGTCGAGGGAAAAATTGCACAACGCCGCCAACTCCACCGTCCGGCGCAGGATCTTGGCACCGCGCTTGCCTTGATAGAGAAACGCGAGCTGCATGCGCGTGCGCATCGCTTGTTCAGCGCTGGGTGCAAGTTCCAGGCCGCATTCAGCAAGCGGCTTGGACAAACGGATGGCGGTCAGCACGTCGTGCAGCGGCTTGCGTTGGCGCGTGTGCATCTGCACGCCGCCGGTCGCGACCATGGGCACATCGATCTGCTCCGACACCGCCGCGACCATGCCGCGATGGCGGTCATCCGCGTGCCGTAGCGGCAACTCCAGCGCAATCGATAGCCGATCACCAAACACGCGTTGGCACCACCACGCCTGAGCCAGCAGTTGCTGCGGGTCGGGATCGTAATCAGGCAGCAGAATCGCCAGGCAATCGGGCACGCCGCGCAGGTGAGCGAGCTCACCTTGGGGCGCGGCCAAATCGTCAGCCAGCAAGCGGTATTCGCCCTTGGGTGCTGCCAGCCGCGCGTGCGTGATGATCTCGCTCAGGTTGCCGTAACCCTCGATGTTCTGCGCCAGCAGCACCAGCCGCAGCCAGGGTTCGCCATCGGCATTGCGCACCGTAAAGCGGCTGCCGATGATGAGCTTCAGCTCGTGTTCCCTGGAAGCCACAAGCGCTCTCGCGGTGCCCGCCACAGAGCATTCGTCGGTCAGCGCCAGCGCTTGATAACCATACAGCTTGGCGCGCTCCACCAGTTCGTGCGGATGCGACGCGCCGGTCAGGAACGTGAAGTTGCTGATGCAATGCAGCTCGGCATAGTCGGGCAGAACAGGGAGTGGCGTGGTCGAAGTCATGACGTGCTTAACCGAACAAGCCGTGCAGATACCAGCGGGCGTCCTCATCTCCCGCGTTGGCCTTGCTTGCAGAAACGCGCTCGCGATACACCCAGTAACGCTCGCCTTTTTCTCCCTCGACGATGAAGTAATCGCGCTTGATGAGGTCGTCGTCCCACCAGCCGGATTCAATGCGCTCGGGCATCGACACCAGCCGCAACAGCCCGCGGTAATACGGATAGTGCTGACGTGTCAGCAGCGGGATCGGCTTCTCCAGCAGCCACAGCGGGCGCTCCGGCTGCTGAGCGTGCCACTGCGCCAATGCTTGTCGCGCGGCAGCACGGCTCTGCGCGGTGGTTGCAGCATTCACCTCGACCCAGTGGTTGGCGCGCTCGGGACGATGATCGGCACACGGCTGCGGATGACGCACGTTCTCAGCACCCAGCCGGGCGATCAGCGTGTCGATCAGACGTGCAGCATCTTCAGCGCGACCACCGGGTTCGGGAAACAACGATTCCGTAGGCGGCGCGAGCGGCGTAGCGTCGGTCACCGTCAGGCGCAGTTCGACCACCGGGGCGATCAGCGTGAGCCGATGCACGCGCTCATGCAGCACCCGCGACAAGTGCGCCAGCGTGCGAACCGGCTGTGCCAGCGCGATCTCCACCGGCGTGGACGAAGCGGCATCCTCACTGCTCCGGCCGCGCCGGCGTTCGTGCTCCAGCGTGAGTCGATACGTCTTGGCGCCCAACTGAAGCGCCGACAGCCAGCCGACCAGCTGCAACAACAATTGCTCCGAGGCCGCCAGCACACCTTCCGCGTTATCGATACGGCCTGGCAATTCCAGCGGCACATCGAAGCGCAACGGGGCGGTAAACCACGTGAAACTCTCGTGCCCGTTGCCATAAGCGGCGTCGAGCGTATCCACCAGCAACGGCCCGCAGCGCCGCCGCAGGCCGCTACGCGGCAACTCGCGCAAATCGGCCAGTGTGCGGCAGCCGAGGCCTTCAAGCCAATCGGGCCGCGTGAGTCGCGCCACCGCATCGACCGGCAATTGATCTAGCAACGCCGACAACCGCTCCTGCCGCACCGCCCTCCGCACACGCCCTTGACGTACGGCCGTGCGACGGCCACGTACCGGCATCGGTTGCGCACTGGCAAGCCATGCCGCACCGCGTGCCGTCGGTCCGGTGCCAAGCTGCGGCATGGCGCCCAACCGAACCGCGCAATACTTCACCGCCCGACACAGCGCACGATGTCCGCCGAACAGGCGCAAGCTGGCCTCGACCTCCAACAACACCGTCGCCTCATCCACCACATCCAACGTGACATGCGGCGTGAATGCCAGCAGCGCCAGCGCCAGCGATTGCAGCAACCGTGCCTCGGCCGCCACGTCACGATCAAGCTGTACAGCATGCGGTACCAACGCCTGCGCGCCCGCCTGGCGCAGGCCTGCATGTACGCCTTCGCGCATCGCCAAGCGATTGGCCGACACCACGCGCCCCTGCTCCAGCACCACGACCGGCAAAGGCAGCGCGGCCGGGTCAGACCATCGGGGTCGAAGCGCGTCGAGTGGGAGACGGGGCAGATGCACCGCGATCCAGAACGGCATGATCGGAAGTGTGATGATCGGAAACGTCCGACAAAGCGTTGAACGCAACAGAAGACGAAGGAGACGAAAGCGCGGCCAGCAATTTCGCCGTGGCCGGATCCATGATGAACGGCTCTACCAACGGCACAGGCAACGGACGCACGGAAGCGCGACCGGCCCGAAGCGGATCCGCCAACGGCAGCAGCAACGGAGATTCACGCAACGGCCCACGCCGCTTGTGGAAGAGGATGGACAGCGCATCGGCGCCAGCCGGCTCCAGCCCCAGCCGCAGCACCGCCGGCGACGACTCACGCTGCGCCTGAGCCGGCCGGAACACCCAGATGGCGCTCTCTCCCGCCTGTGCCAACACTTGCAGCCTGCGCAACTCTCCTGGGCGTGCCCGGTTAAGCCAGATCAGCACACCATCGAAAGCCTTGCAGCGTAGAACCTGCTCGGCTGCCCACAGAAGATCAGCCGGCTTGTCAGCGCGCACCCAGACGATTTGTTCAGGAGAGAAATCCCAGCCCACCAGCCTCACTGCATTCGGCAGATGCGGCGGAGCAATCAGCGCGATGCGCCCTGCGCCCGTGCACAGCGTAGACAATGCCGGACGCAGCAACCGGCATTCACCAATACCGGATTGCGGGCACAGCAGCTCGATCAATCCGCCGAGGGGCCAGCCACCACCGGGCAATTCGGCATTCAGCGAGTCATACCCAGTGGTCAAAACGCGCCCGTCGCTTCGCGCCAGACGGCCTGCGCTCCACAATGCCGGATGTAGCGTTTCAGGTGATGGCACCGTCGAGGCTTTCGGCACAGGCGAACGCAACCCTGACATCGCGCGTCCAGCAGGAACAGGGCACTCCGCCACATCTTCGGCGATAAAAAGAGACGGGGACAACGCAAACATGGGAAACGCCAAAGCAAGCCGATGAATACTGTATAAATATACAGTATCACAGCTTTCCTTCAACGCGGTTTAGTTTTGCGTGTGCGTTGCAAGAGGGCGATAGCAGCCTCGAAGCACTGGAGTCGAG
>NZ_JFZG01000026.1 GCF_000607165.1 Ralstonia pickettii
GACGGCCAACTGGCACCACGGAGGATCAGTGAATCAGCGGGGTGGGCGGCAACAGCTTGATGCCGGGCAGTTTGCATTGCGCGACCGCCTTGGCCACCGCTTCAATCGCAGCGATGCGAGTGAAGCTCTTGCGCCATGCCAGCACAACGCGGCGGTCGGGCACCGGCTCCTGGAACGGCACGTAACTCAGCAGGTCGGTGGCGGCAGGCTGCATGCTCGGCACCGACGTACGCGGCAGCACCGTAATGCCCACACCGCTGGCAACCATATGGCGGATCGTCTCCAGCGACGAACCTTCGAACGTCTTCTGGATACCGTCCGCGTTCTGCGAAAAGCGCGACAACTCCGGGCAGACGCCCAGCACGTGGTCGCGGAAGCAATGCCCGTTGCCCAGCAGCAGCATGGTCTGCTGCTTGAGCGCCTCCGGGTCCACCGACGACGCCTTGGCCAGCTCGTGACCACGCGGCACCGCCACGACAAAGGGCTCGTCGTACAGCGGCACCGTCATCAGACCAGCCTCGGGAAACGGCTCGGCCATGATGGCGCAGTCGATCTCGCCCTGCTTGAGCAGCTCCACCAGCCGCACGGTGAAGTTCTCCTGCAGCATCAGCGGCATCTGCGGGACGGTGTCGATCATCTGCTTGACAAGCGAGGGCAGCAGATACGGCCCGATCGTGTAGATCACCCCCAGGCGCAGCGGCCCCGCCAGCGGGTCCATCCCCTGCTTGGCGATCTCGCGGATCGCCATCGTCTGTTCAAGCACACGCTGCGCCTGTGTGACGATCTGCTCGCCGACAGGCGTAACGCTCACTTCCGACGCGCCGCGCTCGAAAATCTGCACGGCCAGTTCGTCTTCCAGCTTCTTGATGGCGACCGACAGCGTCGGTTGCGAGACGAAGCAGGCCTCGGCGGCACGCCCAAAGTGGCGTTCCCGCGCGACGGCGACGATGTATTTCAGTTCAGTGAGCGTCATGACGATCAATCGGCTTGGGGATATCGATAGATTTTACCAAGGGACGTGCGATGTTGCTTGGAGTTCGAACGGCGGCCCCGGCATTGACAACGCTGCCATCCGCCCCATCTTCCGTGAATGCGTTTCAACGAAACAATAAGGAGCCGCCCCAGCATGAGTGACGAACCTAACGGCAGCCGATCCCTGCCCCGCGGCAGGCGCCGCTTTCTGACAACGACAGTGGCGCTCATGGCAGCGCTGCACCTCTACATCGGATGGCGGCTCCTGCCGGATCTGGGCTGGAACGGCGCTGGCTGGGCTGCAGGCGTGATCTTCCTGCTCGTATCGACGGTGATGATCCCGACTGGGATGGCGGCGCGCTTCGTGATCCGCCCGATTTCGCTGGCGGATCGCGTGAGCTGGTTTGGCGCGTTGCTGATGGGCCTATTTTCGTCGCTGCTGGTCCTGACGCTGCTGCGGGACGTTGCGCTGATCGCGCTGCCACAGACTTATCGCCACGACTCGGCCCTGCTCGTCGTCGCCCTCACCTTGCTGGTGACGCTGATCGGCTATGTCAATGCGCGCCGCATCCCCCGCGTCGCTCGGGTGACGGTGCCCATTGCGGACCTGCCAGCGCCGCTGCACGGCTTCACCATCGCGCAAATCACTGATCTGCATGTCGGCCCCACCATCAAGCGAGCGTATGTGGCCGGCGTGGTCGACCGGCTCAATGCGCTGCAACCGGATGTCATCGCCGTGACGGGCGATCTGGTGGACGGCGAGGTCGACGTGCTGCGTCCGCATATCGCGCCGCTGGCCGGCATGTCGGCTCGGCATGGCGTTTTTGCGGTGACGGGCAATCACGAGTACTACTCGGGCGTCGGCCCTTGGGTGTCTGAGTTCGAGCGGCTCGGCATGCGGGTGTTGATGAACGAGCATACGGTGCTTGAGCACGACGGCGCGCCGCTGGTGATCGCGGGGGTAACCGATTTCAGTGCTGGCAAGTTCGACGCTGCGCATGCGAGCGATCCGACGCGGGCGCTGGCGGGGTCGCCGTCCGGCGTGACGCCCACCATCCTCCTCGCGCATCAACCGCGCAGCGCTCCTGCCGCTGCAGAGGCCGGCTTCGACCTGCAACTATCGGGGCACACGCATGGCGGCCAGTTCTGGCCGTGGAGCCTGTTTGTTCCGCTGCAGCAGCCCTTTACGGCTGGGTTGCACAAGCTCGGGCGCCTGTGGATCTACACCAGCCGAGGCACGGGATATTGGGGCCCGCCCAAGCGGTTCGGGGCGCCGTCGGAGATCACGCTGATACGGCTGGAGCCGGCCGTCGGCTAAACCCTAAGAGTGGGCATTCGACGAAGAACCCTGCGACCTCAACGTCTTGCGGCCTGCCGATTCTGCCCGCACCGCCGCAGTGCATACGAAAGTTGTAACGGCGCCTCAACCCGGCGACATTTCGGTCTATGCCGTTCGGGTGACGGGCTAAAATCGCGCGACTCACTGCTACACCCGCGCCGCGCCTCATGCCGTTCGACCACCCGCATCTGCAAAACCCCGCCACGCTCCTTGAAATCGTGCGAGCACAGTCAGAGATCGCCAAGCTGGGCACGGATCTGGGCGCGATCATGGCGCTGGTCACCGAGCGGGCACAGCATCTGACGTGCGCGACGGGGGCGGTCGTCGAATTGGCGGAAGGCGATGAGATGGTGTACTGCGCCACTTCGGGCCTGACCGAAACGCTGCTGGGCCTGCGCCTGGCGCGCAAGGGAAGCCTGTCGGGTCTGTGCGTGCAGACCAGCGAAATCCTGCAATGCACAGACTCCGAAACCGACGCGCGCGTCGACCGCGAAGCCTGTCGCCGCGTGGGTTTGCGCTCGATGGTGGTCACGCCGCTGCGGCATCTCGACACCACGGTCGGCGTGCTCAAGCTGGTGGCACCGGAGGTAGGCGCCTTCAGCGAAAGCGACATCAGCGTGTTGGAATTGATGTCCGAGCTGATCGCGGCGGCCATGTTCCACGCCGCCAACGCAGAGCGTGATCAGTTATATCTGCGCGCCACGCACGACGCGCTGACCGACCTCCCCAACCGCGCGCTGTTCTATGACCGCCTGCGGCAGTCGATCCATCTGGCACAACGCGCGCATGGCGGCTTGGGTGTGCTCAATGTCGACATGGACAATCTCAAGCTCATCAATGATCGCCATGGCCACCGTGCCGGTGATGCAGCCATTCGCGAGACCGCACAGCGCATGGGCCGCACTGCACGGCGCTCCGACACGGTGGCGCGCGTGGGCGGTGACGAGTTTGCCGTGATCCTGCCGGGCATTGTCGCGCGGGCCGATGCGCAGGCGCAAAGCGAGCGGCTCATTGAGGAGGTGCAGCAACCGTACGTGTTCGAAGGCCAGCCGCTGGATCTGCGCGTGAGCATCGGCGTGGCGGTGATGCCCGAAGACGGCACCGAGATCACGGCCCTGCTTGATCAGGCCGATCGCGAGATGTACACCGCCAAGCGCTTGCGCAAGCAGGCCCAGTTGGCGCACTAAAAAACTGTGCGCCGCCGGCCTTAAACGCGCAGGTAGTGCTCGCGCTCGCCCAGCCAGCGCTTGAGATGGGTGTCGACGGCTTCTGGAAAGCGGGCCAGCATGTCGTCCGCCGCTCCTTGGGCAAATTCGACGAGCCAAGCATCGTGGTTCAGATCGGCAAAGCGCAGCATGGCTTCGCCCGACTGCCGCG
The DNA here is from genome assembly GCF_000607165.1 of Ralstonia pickettii. Lineage (GTDB taxonomy): Bacteria > Pseudomonadota > Gammaproteobacteria > Burkholderiales > Burkholderiaceae > Ralstonia > Ralstonia holmesii. The sequence continues at coordinate 3,689 of NZ_JFZG01000026.1, forward strand.
CGCCCAGGAATTCGCCGGGGCCGCGGATCTCCAGATCGCGCCGGGCGATTTCGAAACCATCGGTGGTCTCGCGCATGGTCTGCAGACGCTGCTTGGCCGTCGGCGACAGAGGCGCCTGATACAGCAGCACGCACACCGATTCCGCCGTCCCGCGCCCCACCCGCCCGCGTAGCTGATGCAACTGCGCAAGGCCAAAGCGCTCGGCATGCTCGATCACCATCAACGAGGCATTGGGCACATCCACACCGACCTCAATGACGGTGGTGGCCACCAGCACGTGCAGCTCGCCGCCGGCGAAGGCGCTCATCACGGCGGCCTTCTCGGCGGATGGCAGACGTCCGTGCACGAGGCCCACCTTCAAACCTTCCAGACTCTGGGAAAGCGTCTCGAAGGTGTCGACGGCGGTCTGCAGCTGCAGCGCCTCGCTCTCTTCGATCAGCGGGCAAACCCAATAGACCTGCCGACCTTCGCGTGCGGCAGCGTAGATGCGTTCAATCACTTCGTCGCGGCGCGCATCGTTCACCAGGCGCGTGACGATGGGCGTGCGGCCGGGCGGCAATTCGTCGATGGCAGAGACGTCGAGATCGGCGTAATACGTCATTGCCAGCGTGCGCGGGATGGGCGTGGCGGACATCATGAGTTGGTGCGGCACCTGGGCGTTGGCGGCGGGCGCATCGCCATTGCCAGCCTTGCCCCGCAACGCCAGACGTTGCGCCACGCCAAAGCGATGCTGTTCATCCACCACGGCCAGGCCGAGCCGCGCGAACGTGACCGCGTCCTGGATCAGCGCGTGCGTGCCGATCACGAGTTGCGCCGTGCCAGCCGCCACGCGCGCGGCCGCCTCGTCCTTCTGCTTGCGCTTGAGACTGCCGGCCAGCCAGACGATGTCCACGCCCAGCGGTTCCAGCCACGCAGAAAGCTTGCGGTAGTGCTGCTCAGCCAGCAGCTCGGTCGGCGCCATCAGGGCGGCCTGCCAGCCGGCGTCGATGGCCTGACACGCTGCCAGCGCGGCAATGACGGTTTTGCCGCTACCCACGTCGCCCTGCAGCAACCGCTGCATCGGGTACGGGTGCGCAAGGTCGGCACGGATCTCTTCCCACACGCGCGCCTGCGCGCCGGTCAGCTTGAACGGCAGCGCATTCATGAAGCGCGCGAGCAGCCCATCCTTACCGCTGTCGCGCAGGATGGGCGCATTGCGCATGCGACGCGCGGCCTGCGCACGCTTGAGCGACAGCTGCTGCGACAGCAGTTCATCAAACTTGATGCGCAGCCACGCCGGGTGCGTACGCTCGACGAGGCTGTGCTCGTCGACATCGGGCGTCGGTTGATGCAACAGGCGCACGGCATCGGCCGGCGTCATCAGCTTGAGCGGCGCTAGCGGCCCAGTGATGAGGCTGTTCGGCAGTGTTTCCGGCAGTGGCGTGCGCGTGAGCGCGTTCAGGATCGCCTTGCGCAGATAGGCCTGCGCCACACCAGCCGTGCTCGGATACACCGGTGTCAGGCGGTCGGGCAGCGGTTCATCTTCCGCCACGGCGCGCACGGTCGGGTGCACCATCTCGGCGCCGAAGAAGCCACCGCGCACCTCGCCGCGCACGCGCAGGCGCACGCCTTCGGCCATCTGCTTGACTTGGCTGCCGTAGAAATTGAGAAAACGCAGAACCAGCTCGCCCGAGTCATCGGCGATATGCACGACGAGTTGCCTGCGCGGCCGGAACGCCACTTCATTGCGCGTGACCGTGCCTTCGACCTGCGCGGCCCAGCCAGTATTGGCCCGGGCCGTGGCTTCGACAATGGTCAGGAGCATGGTTTCGTCCTCGTAGCGCATCGGCAGATGCAGGACGAGATCGACGTCGCGGTGCAGGCCAAGCTTGGCCAGTTTGTCCGCCGGGCGGGCGGTCTTGGCTGCTGCCTTGGCTGGCTTGTCTGCCGGGGCTGCGCGTTTTGGCTTCGGTGCCGGCGCAGTATCAGCGTCGGGCATAGGAGCAGCATCAGTGGCGGAACGGGCGCGAGGCGGCACAGGGCGTTTACAATGGCGAACTTTGCGAGTCGCCCGATTGTACCGGCGCCCGCCACCATCACTTGGCGCAATCCACGTCTGCGCCACTTTTCATGCTGACGCTGTCCGATTTCGACTTCGATCTGCCGCCCGAGCTGATCGCACAAACCGCCCTGCCCGACCGCACCGCGAGCCGCCTGCTGGCCGTCCGCCGTGCGGAAGATGCCGTACATTTTGAAGACCGCCAGTTTGCCGATCTGGTCGACTACCTGCGCCCCGGCGACCTGCTCGTCTTCAACGACACCCGTGTCATCAAGGCACGCTTTTTCGGCCACAAGGCCAGTGGCGGCAAGGTCGAGGTGCTCGTCGAACGCCTGCTGGACGAGCACACCGTGTTGGCGCAAATCCGCTCCAGCAAATCACCGGTCGAGGGCACCACACTTCGCCTGGCCGACGCCTTTGACGTGACGGTCGGCCCCCGCGCCGAGCCGTTCTTTACGTTGCGTTTCCCGCAGCCGGCGCTGGATCTGATCGAGCAATACGGCCGCCTGCCGCTGCCGCCCTACATCGAGCACGACCCCGACAGCTTTGACGAGACGCGCTACCAGACCGTGTATGCGCGCAACCCGGGCGCCGTCGCGGCACCCACGGCGGGCCTGCATTTCGACGATGCGCTGTTCGCCAAGCTTGACGCCATGGGCATCCAGCGCGGCTTTCTCACGCTGCACGTGGGTGCCGGCACGTTCCAGCCCGTGCGCGTGGAAAACATCGCCGAGCACCGCATGCACAGCGAGTGGTACGAAATCACGCCCGAACTGGCTGAAGCCATCCGCGCCACGCGCGCAGCCGGTGGCCGCGTGATCGCGGTGGGCACCACGTCGATGCGCGCGCTTGAATCGGCCGCGCAGCCAGACGGCACGCTCAATGCCTGCAGCGGCGAGACCGACATCTTCATCACTCCCGGCTACCAGTTCCGCGCCGTCGACATGCTGGTGACCAATTTCCACCTGCCAAAATCGACGTTGCTGATGCTGGTATCGGCATTTGCCGGCATGAGCGCCATCCGAGGCGCCTACCAGCACGCCATCGCCCAGCGCTACCGCTTCTTCAGTTACGGCGACGCCATGCTGCTGACGCGCGCTCCATCCGAATCCGGCGAACCCCAATCGCTCTGACCATGCTCAAGTACGAACTGCTCACCACCGATGGCCTCGCCCGACGCGGCCGCATGACCCTGAACCACGGCGTGGTGGAAACGCCCATCTTCATGCCGGTGGGCACCTATGGCGCGGTCAAGGCGATGTCGCCGGCGGAGCTGAAGGACATCGGCGCGCAGATCATCCTGGGCAACACGTTCCACCTGTGGCTGCGCCCCGGCCTGGAAGTGATGGACGCGCACAAGGGCCTGCACGGCTTTAATGGCTGGGACAAGCCCATCCTGACCGATTCCGGCGGTTTTCAGGTTTTTTCGCTGGGTGATCTACGCAAAATCACCGAAGAAGGCGTGACGTTTGCATCGCCCATCAATGGCGACAAGCTGTTCCTGTCGCCCGAGATCTCGATGCAGATCCAGCGCCGGCTGAACTCGGACATCGTCATGCAGTTCGACGAATGCACGCCGTACAAGATCGGCGATCGCCCCGCCACCGAGGCGGAAGCCGCCGCCTCGATGCGCATGAGCCTGCGCTGGGCGCAACGCTCACGCAACGAATTCGAGCGCGAGAAGAATCCGAACGCGCTGTTCGCCATTGTCCAGGGCGGCATGTTCGAGAACCTGCGCGATGAATCGCTTGCCGGTTTGCAAGCAATTGACGCCGATGCAGGCGGCGAAGGTTTCGGCGGCTACGCCATCGGCGGCCTGTCGGTCGGGGAGCCCAAGGAAGACATGATGCGCGTGCTGCAGCACGTGGCACCGCGTCTGCCTGCCAACAAGCCGCATTACCTGATGGGCGTGGGTACGCCGGAAGATCTGGTGGCGGGCGTTGCCAGCGGCATCGACATGTTCGACTGCGTGATGCCGACCCGCAACGCGCGCAACGGCTGGCTCTTCACCCGCTTCGGCGACATCAAGATCAAAAACGCGGTACACCGCAACGATCCGCGCCCACTGGACGAGACCTGCGGCTGCTACACCTGCAGCAACTTCTCGCGCGCTTACCTGCACCATCTGCAGCGCGTCGGCGAAATCCTGGGGGCCCGCCTGAACACCATCCACAACCTGTATTACTACCTGGAATTGATGGCCGAGATGCGCACCGCCATCGAGTCGCACGGCTTTGCCGCATTCCAGGCGCGCTTTGCCGCAGACCGCGCGCGCGGGGCGCTGTAACCCCGCTCCACAGGGCGCCAGGCGCGCCCATTTGCCGCGGCACCGCAATGGTAGAATGTCGGGTCCGATTTTTGACCGATTGACGAACCATTACGGAGTTCTGACGTGTTCCTGATTTCCGACGCTTACGCGCAAACTGCACCGGCTGTTGGTGGTGCCGCGGGTGGCCTGATGAGCTTCCTGCCCATCATCCTGATGTTCGTGGTGCTGTGGTTCATCATGATCCGCCCGCAAATGAAGCGCCAGAAAGAAACCAAGGCGATGCTCGAAGCCTTGGCCAAGGGCGACGAAGTCGTCACCGCCGGTGGCATTCTGGGCAAGGTCAGCAAGGTGGCTGAGCAGTACGTCACCGTGGAGATCGCTGCCAACACCGAAATCACCGTCCAGAAGAGCGCCGTGACGACCGTGCTGCCCAAGGGCACGCTCAAGGCACTGTAAATCGGCCCATCCCGGCGCCGCGCACGATTGCGCTGGCGCCGGAACCCCAGGCAGCGCCTATTCTAAGAATCCGCGCCCGCGCCTCTCGGCGTCGCCTCTCTGCATTCCAAGATGAATCGCTATCCGCTCTGGAAATACATTGTGATCCTGGTGGCGCTTGCCATTGGGTTCCTCTATACGCTGCCGAACTTCTTCGGTGAGGCGCCTGCTGTGCAGGTGTCTTCAGGCAAGGCCACCGTCAAGGTCGACCTGAACGTGCAAAAGCAGGTCGAAAGCCTGCTGGCCGCGGCCAGCATTCAGCCCAACGGTGTGTTCTTCGACAACAACGGAACCTCCGCCAGCGTGCGCGTGCGCTTTGCCGACACCGACACGCAGCTCAAGGCCAAGGACGTCCTGGCGCGCGGCCTGAACACTGATCAAGCCGATCCGACCTACATCGTGGCGCTGAACCTGCTGCCGGGCTCGCCGCGCTGGTTGAGTGGCGCGCCGTTCTTTGCCAAGCCGATGTTCCTGGGCCTCGATTTGCGCGGTGGCGTGCACTTCCTGCTGCAGGTCGACATGAACGGTGCCGTGACGAAGAAGCTCGACTCGCTGGCCGGCGACATCCGTACGCAACTGCGCGACAAGGGTATCCGCCACAACGGTATCGACCGCAACAACAACACGATCACGATCAAGTTCAGCACCCCGGACGAGGCCGACCGCGCCCGTGCGCTGCTGGCCGATTCGACCCGCGAACTGGCCTACACCGTGGACAAGAGCGCAGACGGCGCCACGCTCACCGGTACCTTCACCGCCGCTGCGATGAAGGAAGTGCAGGACAACGCAGTCAAGCAGAACATCGTTACGCTGCATAACCGGGTGAATGAACTCGGCGTGGCTGAACCGGTGATCCAGCAGCAGGGTCCGGACCGCATCGTCGTGCAACTGCCCGGCGTGCAGGACACGGCCAAGGCCAAGGACATCATTGGCCGCACCGCCACACTGGAAGCGCGCCTGGCAGATCCGAACGCGCCGCTCGTGCCGCGTGCCGGCGATCCGGTGCCGCTGGGCGACGAACTGTTCACGCAAGGCCGCAGCGCTCCGGTGCTGCTGCAAAAGCAGGTGATCTTCACGGGTGACCGCATCACCAGCGCTTCGGCCGGCTTCGACCAGAATCACAACTCGTCGGTCGACATCACGCTCGACGGCCAGGGCGGCCGCATGCTGCGCGATGTCTCGCGTGACAACATCGGCAAGCGCATGGGCATCGTGCTCTTTGAAAAGGGCAAGGGCGAAGTGCTGACGGTGGCGACCATCCAGTCAGAACTGGGCTCGCGCTTCCAGATCACTGGCATGGGCTCGACCGAGGCAGCTTCGGATCTGGCGCTGCTGCTGCGCGCAGGCTCGCTGGCGGCGCCAATGGAGATCATCGAAGAGCGCACCATCGGCCCGTCGCTGGGTGCCGACAACATCAAGAAGGGTTTCGATTCAGCGCTGTACGGCTTCCTCGCCATCTCGGTGTTCATGGTGCTGTACTACATGCTGTTCGGTGCGTTCTCGGTGGCAGCCCTGGGTGTCAACGTGTTCCTGCTGATCGCCCTGCTCTCCATGCTGCAGGCCACGCTCACGCTGCCGGGTATCGCGGCAATCGCACTGGCGCTCGGTATGGCCATTGACGCCAACGTGCTGATCAACGAGCGCGTGCGTGAAGAACTGCGCGGCGGCGCATCGCCGCAGATGGCCATCGCCGCCGGTTTCGACCGTGCATGGGCGACCATCCTCGATTCGAACGTGACCACGCTTATCGCCGGCCTGGCGCTGATTGCCTTCGGTTCGGGTCCGGTGCGCGGCTTCGCGATCGTGCACTGCCTGGGGATCGGCACGTCGATGTTCTCGGCAGTGTTCTTCAACCGCGGTCTCGTGAACCTCTGGTACGGCCGCAAGAAGAAGCTGCAGAGCGTCGCCATCGGGCAGGTGTGGAAGCCGGGCAATGCGAACACAGAATCGCCCGCCAAGTAATCACGCCACCCACAACGAATCTCGCATAACCGGCACCGCCCCCGGCACAAAAGGGGCGGTCGCCACAAAGGGCAGACCATGGAGTTTTTCCGCATCCGCCGCGACATTCCGTTCATGAAGCACGCGTTGATTCTCAACGCGCTGTCGTTCCTGACGTTTATCGCCGCTGTCTTCTTCCTGTTCCACAAGGGCCTGCACCTGTCGGTGGAGTTCACTGGCGGTACGGTGATGGAAGTCGCTTACACCCAGGCCGCCGATCTGCCGAAGATCCGCGGCGACGTTGAGAAGCTCGGCTATGCCGACGCCCAGGTGCAGAACTTCGGCACCTCGCGCGACGTGATGATCCGCCTGCCGCTCAAGACCGGTCCGGATGGCAAGCCCATCGCCTCGGCCGTGCAAAGCCAGCAGGTGATGACGGCCCTGAACGCCGCCAACCCTGACGCCAAGCTGCAGCGTGTTGAGTTCGTCGGCCCGCAGGTCGGCAAGGAACTCGCCACCGACGGCCTGCTGGCGCTGCTGTTCGTGGTGATCGGCATCGTGATCTACCTGTCGATCCGCTTCGAATGGAAGTTTGCCGTGGCGGGTGTGATCGCCAACCTGCACGACGTCGTGATCATCCTGGGCTTCTTCGCATTCTTCCAGTGGGAGTTCTCGCTGTCGGTGCTGGCGGGGGTGCTGGCGGTGCTGGGCTATTCGGTCAACGAATCCGTGGTGATTTTCGACCGGATCCGCGAAGCGTTCCGCAAGTACCGCAAGATGAATACGCACGAGGTGATCGATCACGCGATTACCAGCACCATCTCGCGCACGATCATCACCCACGGGTCAACCGAAATGATGGTGGTGTCGATGCTGGTATTCGGCGGCCCGACGCTGCACTACTTCGCCGTGGCCCTGACGATCGGTATTCTGTTCGGCATCTACTCGTCGGTGTTTGTGGCTGCTGCGCTGTGCATGTGGCTGGGCGTCAAGCGCGAAGACCTGGTCAAGTCTGAGAAGAAGGCCGGTGGGCCGAAAGAAGACGATCCGAACTTTGGCGCGCAGGTTTGAAGACCCTGCTACGCGCTGCCCCGAGGATTCATCCCTCGGGCAACAAAAAAGCCCCGCAACTGCGGGGCTTTTTCTTTGGCTGTGGCGATCGCGTGGCTTACTGCTGTGCGACGTTGGTGTCTTGCTTGATGCCTTCCACCTGAATCTTCAGCTTGGTTTCCATGTTGAAACCGTAAGCCTTGCCGTAATCGACGCCGAAGTCGTCGCGCTTGAACTTCATCTCGGCATCGGCGCCGCAGACTTCACGCTTGAGCATCGGGTGCGGCATGCACTTGAACGCGTCGATTTCCAGCTTGGCCGGCTTGGTCACGCCATGCAGCGTCAACTGGCCTTCGGCTTCGGTCGGCACGTCGCCCTTGAACTTCGTGAAGTTGCCCTTGAACGAGGCGGTCGGGTACTTGGCCACGTCGAAAATCTCGGCGCTTTTGGCGTGCTCGTTCATCTTGGCGAGACCGAAGTCGATGCTGTCGGTCTGCACGGTCACGTCAATGCTGCCGGTCTTGGCTGCGCGATCCAGCGTCACGGTGCCGCTGGACTTCTCGAACTTGCCACGCCACTTCGACAGACCGCCCATGTGGTCGGCTTCAAAGCTCGGGTACGTATGGCTCGGATCGAGCTGGTACGTAGCGGGGGCAGCAAAGGCGGCGGTGGCGGCAACAGCGGACAGGGCGGCAACGAGGATACGCAATTTCATGAGAACTCCTGCGGAATAAAAGGCGGCACACGAGGGCCGAAAAACGTTGGATTGAGACTTCTGATTACTTCTTGGCGATGACGACGCGGAATTTGATCGTTACGTCGTCCGAGACAACCGACGTGTCCTTCCACTCACCGTCACCCACCTTGAATACGTTGCGCTTGACCGGCAGCGCGCCTTCAAAGATCTGATTGGCACCGTCCTGCTTGAACGTCACCGGTGCCGTCACGTCCTGCGTGACGCCCTTGATGGTCAGCTTGCCGATCACATCGACCTTGCCGCCTGCACCGGGCTTGAATGCGGACGATACGAACGTCGCCTTCGGGTACTTGGCGGTGTCGAACCAGTCCTTCTTCTTCAGTTCGTCGTTGTATTCCTTGCTGCCGACGTCAACGCTCGTCACGTCGATGTCGACCTTCGCGGTCGATGCAGCCACGTTGGACGGGTTGTAATTGACTGCAGCGTCGAACTTGCCGAACTTGATGTCCATCGGCACACCGAGCTGCTTGCCGGTGGCGGTGACGCTGCTCTTGGCGGCATCGACCTGGGCGATGGCCGATACCGATACGGCAGCGATCGATAGCGCGCCGGCAGCAACCAGGGCAATGGCGCGGGGGCGCACAAAACGTTTCATCATCAGACTCCTTCGGTCAGGCCGGGTCATGCCGGCAGTCTTGGTCAGGATGGAAAGGCAGAGCGCCGGCACACACCGTGCACCGGCGTGTTTGGAAATCAGCGGAGGAAAGGCGCCATGCGGCGCAGCGTGCCGTCACGATCGACGACGTGGTGCTTGAGCGCGGCCAGAATGTGCAGCACGACGATAGCCGCCATGGTCCAGTTCAGCCATTCGTGCGCCATGCTGAAGATGTCTTTCAGCGCATCGCTCTTGTCGAACGGCATCGGCAGTTCCCACAGGCCAAGATAGACAACCTTGACCCCGGCTGCGACGCTCAGCAGATAGCCGGTCAGCGGCACCGCCAGAATCAGCAAATACAGCCCGACGTGTGCGGCTTCCGCGGCGGCGTGCTGCCACTTCGGCATGCCCGGCACGGGCCCCGGGGCGGGGTGCGTCAGACGCCACAGTACGCGAAGCACCGCAAAGATCAGCACCGTGATGCCAATCCATTTGTGATACGAGAACAGCTTCAGCTTGGTTGGCGTAAAGCCCGGGATATCGGTCATGTACAAACCGAGCCCGAAGGCCGCGAAGATCAGCAGGGCGACGATCCAGTGCATCGCAATCGCGGGCTTGGCATAGGCGCCGTGGTCAGCGGCGCCGCGCGTGGCGAGATTCGAGTGGGCGGCTTGTGACATCGGTTCCCTCTGTGTTTTTGAGCGCTCAGTAGGCGGCGCCTGTGGGTAAGACCACGGCGCCAAACGATTGTGCATTATTTGCGCGATCCGACCGGCCAAGGCCGCCTGAAGTTCATCAAGCAATTCAAATTTTTTGATTGACTAGGCATACTAATACTAGCGGCCCGCCGAAAGGTTCTTCGGAAGACACCAAGCAAAACGGCCCGCCCTCGGATTCGAGAGCGGGCCGTTCTTCACACGGCACCACCAAATTTTTGCAACAATCAGGCGATACGGCGTGCCAGTTCTTCAGCCTTACCGATGTAGCTGCCGGGCGTCATGTCCAGCAGCAACTTGCGGGCGTCTTCGGGAATCGCCAGCGTGCCGATAAATTCACGCAGCGCCTCGCGCGAGATGCCTTTGCCGCGCGTCAGTTCCTTCAACTGCTCATACGGGTTGGCGATGCCGTAGCGGCGCATCACGGTCTGCACCGGCTCGGCCAGCACTTCCCAGCAGGCGTCGAGGTCTTCGGCCAAGCGGGCGGGGTTGGTTTCCAGCTTGCCCATGCCGCGCAGGCAGGCGTCGTACGCGAGCAGGCTGTAGCCGAACGCCACGCCGATGTTGCGCAGCACGGTCGAATCCGTCAGGTCACGCTGCCAGCGCGACACGGGCAGCTTCTCCGACAGATGGCGCAGCACCGCGTTGGCCAGGCCGACGTTGCCTTCAGAATTTTCGAAATCGATCGGGTTGACCTTGTGCGGCATGGTCGACGAGCCGATCTCGCCGGCCTTGGTCTTCTGCTTGAAGTAGCCCTGCGAGATGTAGCCCCAGACGTCGCGATCCAGATCCAGGATGATCGTGTTGGCGCGGGCCACGGCGTCGAACAGCTCGGCCATGTAGTCGTGCGGTTCGATCTGGATGGTGTACGGGTTGAACGTCAGGCCCAGGCGGGTCTCGATCACGTTCTTCGAGAAGGCTTCCCAGTCCAGCGACGGATATGCCGACAGGTGCGCGTTGTAGTTGCCCACGGCACCGTTCATCTTGCCCAGCAGTTCAACGGCTTCGACGCGGCGGATGGCACGGTCCAGGCGGGCGGCCACGTTGGCCATTTCCTTGCCCAGCGTGGTCGGGCTGGCCGGCTGGCCGTGCGTGCGCGACAGCATCGGCACGTCGGCATTGGCATGCGCCAGTTCCACCAGGCGAGCCTGTACGCGGCGCAGCGTCGGCACGATCACCGTATCGCGCGCGCCCTTGAGCATCATGCCGTGCGAGGTGTTGTTGATATCTTCGGACGTGCAGGCGAAGTGGATGAACTCGCTGGCGGCTTCCAGCTCGGCGTTGCCCTTCACGCGCTCCTTCATCCAGTATTCGACAGCCTTCACGTCATGGTTGGTGACGGCTTCGATCTCTTTGATGCGGGCGGCGTCTGCCTCGGCAAAGTTCTCGACCAGGGCCAGCAGTGCGCCTTCGGCGGCCGCCGAGAAACGCGGAATCTCGGCCAGGCCGGCCTGCGACAAGGCGATCAGCCAGTGCACCTCCACCTTCACGCGGTTGCGCATGAAAGCGGCTTCCGACAGCCACTCGCGCAGCGGATCGGCCTTGGCAGCATAGCGGCCATCGATGGGAGACAGAGCGGTCAGGGCAGAAAGCGACGACATGGCAGGCGGGGAAAAATGTGAAGGGAATCTCAATCCGGACAACCCGGACGCGGCGTTGCGCGTTGAACCAAGGTGCATACGCGCACCCAAGCGAGCCCGCGATTTTACCACCCGGCACCTGTCTTTCATGGCCAATCCGGCCTAAAGCAAGCCTCCGTTTGGTTGAGTCGGGTTCAGGCGCCGCGCGGCGCACTCGGGAAAGTGCGCAGCTATACTTCCGCCTCCAACATGACACGCCTATGAAACTGATCGGATCGCATGCCAGCCCGTACACCCGCAAGGTGCGCGTCGTCCTGGCTGAAAAGAAAATCGACTACCAGTTCGTGCTGGAAGACGTGTGGAGCGCAGGTACGCAAATCCACCAGTTCAACCCGCTGGGCAAGGTGCCCTGCCTGGTGATGGACGACGGCGGCGCCCTATTCGACTCGCGCGTGATTGCGGAATACGCCGATACGCTCTCGCCGGTGGCGCGCCTCATTCCGCCCTCGAGCCGCGAACGCGTGGAAGTCCGCTGCTGGGAGGCGCTGGCCGACGGCCTGCTCGACGCCGCGCTCATGCTGCGCATCGAACATACGCAGCGCACGCCCGAGCAACGCAGCGAAACGTGGCTCGCGCGCCAGACCCACAAGATCGATCAGGCGCTGCAAGCCATGTCGCAAGGCCTGGCCGACAAGACTTGGTGCAACGGCAACCACCTGACGCTGGCCGACATCGCCGTGGGCTGCGCGCTTGCCTACCTGGACTTCCGCCAGCCGCAGATCGACTGGCGCGAACGTCACGCCAACCTGGCGACGTTCTACGCGCGCATTGAAAAGCGGCCGAGTTTCATGGAAACCCAGCCGCAGTAGCAACGGAAACTCACGAGCGTTACACGGCCACCGGATCAAACCGTTCGGCCTGGGCCATCGGCCAGTAGCGCTCATAGAGTTGATAGCGGTACCGCCCCGCAAGCAGGTCGCCGGGTTCCAGGTACTTGAGCAGCGCGGAGAGCAACTGCACCTCGTTGCCCGACACGCGCCGCACGATGTGGTGCGCGCGAAAATCCGCCGGATGCTGCAAGCCGGCCGCCTGCGTCAGTTCCAGCAGCGCATGCAACGTGTGCGCGTGATATTGATGCACGCGCTCGGCCTTGTCGGGCACCACGAGCGCCTTCTGGCGAGACGGATCTTGTGTTGCTACGCCGGTCGGGCAGCGGTCGGTGTGACACTTCTGCGCCTGGATGCAGCCGAGCGCAAACATGAAGCCGCGCGCAGCGTTGCACCAGTCGGCACCCATTGCCAGCGTGCGCGCCACGTCAAACGCCGTGACGATCTTGCCCGACGCGCCGATCTTGATTTTGTCTCGCAGATTGGCACCCACCAACGTGTTGTGCACCAGCAGCAGCCCCTCCTGCAGCGGCGTGCCGACGTGGTCCGTAAATTCGAGCGGCGCTGCACCCGTGCCGCCCTCCGCGCCGTCGACGACGATGAAGTCCGGCAGGATGCCCGACTCCAGCATCGCCTTGACAATGCCGAAGAACTCCCACGGATGTCCGATGCACAGCTTGAAGCCAGTGGGCTTGCCGCCCGACAGCGTGCGCAGCCGATCCACAAACTGCAGCAGCCCCAGCGGCGTGCTGAACTCCGAATGCGCGGCTGGCGAAATACAGTCCTTGCCAATCTGAATGCCGCGCGTGGCGGCAATCTCGGGCGTCACTTTGGCAGCAGGCAATACGCCACCGTGCCCCGGCTTGGCGCCCTGCGACAGCTTCACCTCAATCATCTTCACCTGCGGGCTGCGCGCCTGCTCGGCAAAGCGGTCCGGATCAAAGCGGCCATTGGCGTCACGGCAGCCGAAGTAGCCCGACGCCACTTCCCAGATCAGGTCGCCGCCCTCTTCGCGGTGGTACGGCGAGATCGAACCCTCACCCGTGTCATGAATGAAGTTGCCGAGCTTCGCGCCACGGTTGAGCGCCCGAATGGCATTGCCCGACAGCGCCCCAAAGCTCATCGCCGAGATGTTGAACACCGACATGGAATACGGCTTGGCGCGGCCCTCGCCCACCATCACGCGAAAGTCCGACGAGGCGATGCGCGTGGGCGCCAGCGAGTGGCCGATCCACTCGTGCCCCGGCACCTTCACATCGACTTCGGTGCCGAACGGCCGGCTATCGACTTCGCCCTTGGCGCGCTGATAGACGATGCTGCGCTGGGCACGCGAGAAGGGCTTTTCGTCCGTATCGTCTTCAACGAAGTACTGGCGGATCTCCGGGCGAATGAACTCGAACAGGAAGCGGAAATGGCCCCAGAGCGGGTAGTTGCGCAGCACCGAATGGCGCGTCTGCGTGATGTCGTGCACGCCCAGGATGACGAGCATGCCCGGAATGACCGCGCACACCCAATGCAGACGCCCCGCTATCGCAAACCCGGCGGTGACGGCAAACAACAGCACAACGCCCGCAAAGGCCCAGTAGCGACGTGGCAGCATGACAACCCTGTGTGGAGACAATCAGGGCGCAAGCTTAAACGAGTGCCGCAACAGCCGCAGCCGTCACAACGCAGTGTTGCGAAAACCGCTTAGGCGACCGCCTTTTCGACGAGAGCCGGTTCAGCAGCCGAAATAATGCCGCCGCCCAGGCAGATTTCACCGTCGTACAGCACGGCGGATTGGCCGGGTGTGACGGCCCATTGCGCCTCGGGAAAGGCCAGCGTGAGCGCGCCATCTGCCGCGCGTACAACCGTGCAAGGTGCATCCGCCTGGCGATAACGCGTCTTGGCGCCAAGATGGGCGCCTTCGGCGGGTGCGTGGCCGGCCACCCAACTCAGATCATCAGCATGCACGGTGTGCGCCAGCAGCCACGGGTGATCGTGACCCTGCACCACATACAGCGTGTTGGCCGCCATGTCCTTGCGCGCCACATACCAGGCATCGCCGGTGCCGTCGCGGCTGCCGCCGATGCCAATGCCCTTGCGCTGCCCCAGCGTGTAGAACGCCAGGCCGATGTGCTCGCCGATGGTCTTGCCGTCGGGCGTCTTGATCGGGCCGGGCTTGGTCGGCAGGTAGCGGTTGAGGAAATCGCGGAAGGGCCGCTCGCCGATGAAGCAGATGCCGGTGGAATCCTTTTTCTTGGCGTTCGGCAGGCCAATCTCGGCGGCGATCTCACGCACCTTCGTCTTCGGCATCTCGCCCAGCGGGAAGAGCGTGCGCGAGAGCTGCGCCTGGTTCAGCCGGTGCAGGAAGTAGCTTTGGTCTTTCGTGTGATCGAACGCCTTGAGCAGCTCGAAGCGGCCATCGACCTCGCGCACGCGGGCGTAGTGCCCGGTCGCGATCGTGTCGGCGCCCAGCGCCATCGCGTGATCGAGGAAGGCCTTGAACTTGATCTCGGCGTTGCACAACACGTCGGGATTGGGTGTGCGGCCAGCCGAATATTCGCGCAGGAAGTCCGCAAATACGCGGTCCTTGTACTCGGCGGCAAAGTTGACGGCTTCCACATCCACGCCAATCAGGTCGGCCACCGATACCACGTCGATCCAGTCCTGCCGGGTCGAGCAGTACTCGCTGTCGTCATCGTCTTCCCAGTTCTTCATGAACAGGCCGACTACGTCGTAGCCCTGCTGTTTGAGCAGCCAGGCAGTGACAGACGAATCCACCCCGCCGGACATGCCGACGACGATGCGCTTCTTGCTCATGGCTGCCCTCCGAGCCCATACACACTGGCGTGCGTATGGATGACGTCGAGCGGGTAGCGCTTGCCGGCCAAGTAGTCTTCCACGCAGGCGAGCAGCAACGGGCTGCGGTGGCGTTCGCGGCCGTCGCGGATTTCATCCGGTGTCATCCAGACGGTGCGGACGATGCCGTCGTCCAGCGCGCGGCGCGGGTCTTGGGGGCCGAGCTCGCCGGTAAATGCCATCCGCACATAGGTGATCGGATCCCCCTGCGGCGGTTGGAACTGCGCCATGTAGCAGCCCAGGAACGCGGTCGGCACAAAGCTGTACGCGGTTTCTTCCATCGCCTCGCGCGCGACGGCGTCGACCAGGCTTTCGTCCGGGTCGAGATGGCCGGCAGGCTGGTTCAGGCGCAAGCCGACATCGGTGTGCTCTTCAACCAGTAGAAAGCGCCCATCTTGTTCAATGACGGCGGCAACGGTAACACTGGGTTTCCAGCGAACAGCTTGGTTCATGGCAAAAAGGCAACAAAAACAAGGCGTTATTGTAGCTGGAGGCCGCCCTCCCCGCTTGCCCAGGGCGTTGGAGCAGACGCATATCGCCGCGCGCCGCTGTTGTGAGCAATTGAGCACACGTTTGCGCAGGATCGGCCTGCATTCCTTGTCGGTTCGGATATTCGACATGCCATTCGACGAGCGTCCGTGCGCCAAAAAGTTCGGGTAAGCTGCACGTCGATCCTGATCCAGCGCGCCTTCGTTCACTTCGCGCGCATCCTAAACATAATCAGCGAGGAGAGAACACGATGCACATCGGCATCCCGCAGGAGACGCGGGCGGACGAGACGCGCGTTGCCGCGACCCCGGAAACGGTGAAAAAGTACGTGGCGCTTGGCCATCAGGTGACGGTGCAATCGGGTGCCGGCGTAGCCGCCGCCCAGCCCGACGACGCTTACGTGGCTGCGGGCGCCAAGATCGGCACCGCGGCTGAAGCGCTCGGCGCGCAGATCGTGCTGAAGGTGCGCTCGCCAGAAGCGGCCGAACTGGCGCAGATGCAGCCGGGCGCGGTGCTTGTCGGCATGCTCAATCCCTTTGATGACGAAAATACGGCCCGCCTCGCCGCCGCCAACGTCACCGCGTTTGCGCTGGAAGCTGCACCACGCACCACGCGCGCGCAAAGCATGGACGTGCTCTCCTCGCAGGCCAACATCGCCGGCTACAAGGCCGTGATGGTGGCGGCCAACCATTACCAGCGTTTCATGCCGATGCTGATGACGGCCGCCGGCACCGTGAAAGCCGCGCGCGTGCTGATCCTGGGCGCAGGTGTGGCCGGTCTGCAGGCCATCGCCACGGCCAAGCGCCTGGGTGCCGTGATCGAAGCCTCTGACGTGCGCCCGGCCGTGAAGGAGCAGATCGAATCGCTGGGGGCCAAATTCCTCGACGTGCCGTTCCTGACGGACGAAGAGCGCGAGATCGCCCAGGGCGTGGGCGGCTATGCCCGCCCGATGCCGCCCGACTGGATGCGCCGCCAGGCAGAATTGGTGCACACGCGCGCAAGCCAGGCCGACATCGTCATCACCACGGCGCTGATCCCGGGCCGCCGCGCGCCGACGCTGCTGTCCGAAGCCACCGTGCAGGCGATGAAGCCGGGCTCGGTCGTCGTCGATCTGGCAGCGGCGCAAGGCGGCAACTGCCCGCTCACCGAAGCCGACCGTGTGGTCGTCAAGCATGGCGTCACGCTGGTGGGCTACACCAACCTCGCGTCGATGGTGGCGGCCGATGCCTCTGCCCTCTACGCCCGTAACGTGCTCGATTTCCTCAAGCTGATCATCGACAAGGATGGCGGCCTGAACATCAACCGCGAAGACGACATCGTGGCCGCCTGCCTGCTCAGTCAGGCCGGCCAGGTGGTGCGCGCTCCCGCAGCCACGAGCGCCGCCAAATAACGGAGACGGCGGCCTGGCGGGCGTCACAACCCGGCCTGGTCGCCAGTGGCGATTTCATTTTTGTTTCAAGGAAAGCTTCATGCAACGCAACATGCTTCGCGCCAAGCTGCACCGCGCGACGGTCACCCAGGCCGATCTCGACTACGAAGGCTCGTGCGGCATTGACGAGGACCTCCTCGACGCTGCCGACATGCGCGAATACGAGAAGATCGAGCTGTATAACGTCAACAACGGCGAACGCTTCTCGACCTACATCATCAAGGGCAAGCGCGGCTCGGGCGAAATCTCGCTCAACGGCGCCGCTGCACGCCGCGCCCACGTGGGCGACCTGCTGATCATCTGCACCTACGCGCCGATGAACGAAGAGGAGGTCGCCGCCTACAAGCCCAAGGTCGTGCTGCTGGGCGAGGGCAACAAGATCAAGGCCATCAAGGAAACCTGACGCGCCAGGCGGCCCGTGTCTGCATGACAGGGCCGCTTCGCACATCGACCAAGAAGCGAGGAGGAGCACTCATGGAGCTGGTCAATCACACGGTGATCAACCTGATCATCTTCGTGCTGGCGATCTACGTCGGCTACCACGTGGTCTGGACGGTCACGCCGGCGCTGCATACGCCGCTGATGGCCGTGACGAATGCCATCTCGGCCATCATCATCGTCGGCGCCATGCTGGCGGCCGGCCTGACACAGACGGGCCTGGGCCGCACGATGGGCGTGGTGGCGGTGGCACTGGCAGCGGTCAACGTGTTTGGCGGCTTCCTGGTCACCCAGCGCATGCTGGAGATGTTCAAGAAGAAAGAGCCGAAGGCCAAGGGCGGTCAGAGCGAGGGAGCCAAGCAATGAGCATGAACCTCGTCACCCTGTTGTACCTGCTGGCGTCGGTGTGCTTCATCCAGGCGCTCAAGGGGCTTTCGCACCCGACCACGGCGCGGCGCGGCAACGCGTTCGGCATGACGGGCATGGCAATCGCCGCCGTCACCACCATCGCGCTCATCTACAAGCTCAAGGCCGAGATGTTTGCCGGCACCGAGAGCGGCACATCCACGGGTTTCATCCTGATCTTCGCGGGCTTGGTGGTGGGCGGCGGCATCGGCGCCTATGTGGCGCGCACGGTCGAAATGACCAAGATGCCCGAGCTGGTGGCGGCCATGCACTCGCTGATCGGTCTGGCCGCCGTGTGCATTGCCGTGGCCGCCGTGGCCGAACCGTCGGCGTTCGGCATCACGATGGCTGGTGACAACGTGCTGCCGTTGGGCAACCGCGTGGAGCTGTTCATCGGCACGTTCGTCGGCGCCATCACGTTCTCGGGGTCGGTCATCGCCTTCGGCAAGCTGTCGGGCAAGTACAAGTTCCGTCTGTTCCAAGGCGCGCCGGTGCAGTTTGCTGGCCAGCACATGCTGAACCTGCTGCTGGCGGTGGCCATGCTGGGCTTCGGCATCCTGTTCTTCCTGAGCCAGAGCTGGCTGCCGTTCGTCATCATGACGGCCATCGCCTTTGTGCTGGGCGTGCTGATCATCATTCCGATCGGCGGCGCCGATATGCCGGTGGTGGTGTCGATGCTGAACTCGTATTCGGGCTGGGCTGCGGCGGGCATCGGTTTCTCGCTCAACAACCCGATGCTGATCATTGCCGGCTCGCTGGTCGGTTCATCCGGTGCCATTCTGTCTTACATCATGTGCAAGGCGATGAACCGGTCGTTCTTCAACGTGATCCTGGGCGGCTTCGGCTCCGAGGCTTCCGCCGGAGCCGCAGCGAGTGGCGGCGGGCAGCAGCGCCCGGTCAAATCGGGCTCGCCGGATGATGCGGCCTTCCTCATGGGCAACGCCGAAACAGTCATCATCGTCCCCGGCTACGGCCTGGCGGTGGCGCGCGCGCAGCATGCCCTGAAGGAACTGACCGAAAAGCTGTCGGACAAGGGCGTCACCGTCAAATACGCAATCCACCCGGTCGCAGGCCGCATGCCGGGCCACATGAACGTGCTGCTGGCCGAAGCCGAAGTGCCGTACGACCAGGTGTTTGAAATGGAAGACATCAACGGTGAGTTTGGCCAGGCCGACGTGGTGCTGGTGCTGGGCGCAAACGACGTGGTCAACCCGGCGGCCAAGAACGATCCGAAGTCGCCCATTGCCGGCATGCCGATCCTGGAGGCCTACAAGGCCAAGACGATCATCGTGAACAAGCGCTCGATGAACGCCGGCTACGCCGGGCTCGATAACGAGCTGTTCTACATGGACAAGACGATGATGGTGTTTGGCGACGCCAAGAAGGTCGTCGAAGACATGGTGAAGTCTGTCGAGTAAGGCCGTGCACTGACGGCTGTCAACGGGCCGTCAGGTCAAACGGGTTCCGCTTGCTCCCGGCGGCGGCAGGCAGTAACGTAGTGCAAACGGGCAGCGCCGGCCACACCGGCCGTGCGCTGCACCCGGCCCTCTTCCGATTCCTCCCGACGTATGCAACAGGACAGCGCCCTGCCGGTCTATTTCCACCCCACCCTGACGGTGGTGGTCGACGACAGCCAATCGTTCGTGGAAAGCCTCGGGTTCCAGATGGACCCATCGCGCGCGCTGTTGGCCTTCAATGATCCGGAAGAGGCCCTGGTGTGGCTGCGCCAGTGGCATTCGCTTCGCATGCCGGGTTTCCTGCCCGTGCGCGTCACGCACGACGACCTGACGTTCTCGACCGAGCGCCGCACCATCCAGCTTGACGTTGACCGCGTCTACCGTCAGATCCACGAGGTCAATCGTTTCCTGCAGCCCTCTGTCATCGTGGTGGATTACTCCATGCCGCGCATGAACGGGCTGGAGTTCTGCGCCAAGCTCAAAGATCTGCCGTGCATGACGATCCTGCTCACCGGCATGGCCGACGAGAACATCGCCGTGCAGGGTTTCAACGACGGCCTGATCGACCGCTACATCAAGAAAGACAATCCGGCGATGGCCGAGCGGCTTAGCGCGGAAATCGAAGCACTGCAGGTGCGCTACTTCAGCAACCTGTCGAGCACATTGCGCGATCTGCTGTCGCGCCACTCATTCAGTTTTCTGTCGGACCCCGCGATCACACGGCTCGTGCGTGAGCTGTCTACACGCTACCGTTTCATCGAGTACTACTTGTATCCGCACCCCGCCGGCGTGCTGCTGCTCACGGCCGACGGGCGCGCCACGCTCATGGTCATCGAGACCAACGCGAGCATGCTCACGCACCTGGAGAACGCCGAGGCGTACAACGCGCCCGATGCGCTGCTCAAGGGCTTGCACGACAAGCAGATCGTCCCGTTCTTCTGGCCCGGCGACGGCATGTACACCCCGGCCTGTGTGGAGTGGGAACAATATTGCCTGCCCGCAGAGGTTTGCCAGGGGCGCGAACCGTACTACTACGCGCTGTTCGACATGCCCAGCCACCTGCTGCCGGCACAGGTCTACAGCTACACCCAGTTCCTCACCAACTATAAGCAGGATCCGGACGCGCTCACCGGCCGAAAATCACGCTGAGGTGGTGTTTTCGCTTTGCTCTGCACTGCGGGTTTCCGCATTGTGTGGGTCACATTGGGCAAGTACAATCGATTGCGTCATCCGGCAGCCACGACGTCAGAGCATGGCCCGGCTGAATCGCCCTGATGCATGCGTGGCATAGCTGCGGCATCATGGCGAACGAGGGTGCCGGCACGCAACATTCGATACGGCGCCCCAAGTTCATTACTGTGCGGGATTCTCCTTGAGGGACGATTTGGGATGCAGCAGCGGGCCGCGCGTTCAAGCAGCGCGCGTTGCGGATGTCAGGGGAGTGCATCGTTCCAATCTGGTCATGGTTCACGGTTGCACGATTCCCGTTGCCACGCTGTTGATCGGCCGGTAGTAGAGGTGCCGCGGTAGCAATACTGACGGCGCCGGCTGCAGTCGATCATCTTCCCCGATCTTCTCGGAGCGGGTTTGGGCGAGAGACGCCCGGGCTGGCGCGTATTGCGCACGGCCAGCGGACGGCTTCAAGCACGCTTTCACGACTGATGCGGCGGCATGCCCGGCAGTGTCGGCGGGGCGCGTCGTATTCGCGGTGCCCGGATTCGCGGTGCGACCCCGGGTGCACGGTTGTTGGAGTGAGCGTCCCGCTTGGCAGACGTTTTCCCTGAAGTCTCCGGCAAATTCGCACCGTGTACTCACCCAACCAAATCGATCCCGCGGTCAGCTTCCGCAACTCACAGGGTCAGCAGGTCCGCGGCACCATCATCACGCTGCAGCGGCGTGCCCTGGTGATGGAGATCTACAACCCCTACTCGATCGTGCAGGTGAGCGAGGTGCTGTCCGAACTCGCGATCAAGATGGGGACGCGGCAAGCCTATCTTGGCAAGGCGGTGGTGATCAGCCTGGTGAACACGGGACTGACCGCAGTCGTCTCGCTCACGCTGATCGACGAATGGCGCGAGCTATCGGAAGTGGCCGATACGCCCGCCTCGGTGGGCGAAGAAGCGCGAACGTTCGTGCAGGAATGGCAGGAACGCTTCCGCATCCATCGCGACTATCAGATCGTCGTCAACGAGATGCGTGCGTTCTTGGCCGAGGTGTCGCGCTGGGTAGAACAGGTGGATCTGTCGAAGACATTGCCGCGAGAAGACAACAAGCTGCGCATGGATGTCTTCCAGGAGCTGGCCGAGCCGATCATGCTCAAGCTTAAGGGCTACATGGATGGGCTGGAGTCGGAAGCAGGCAAGGTGGAAGCGGAGCTTGCGCCGGCGCACCGCACGTTCGCGCAAGCCGCGCTGCATCCGCTGCTGTTGCGCGCGCCCTTCATCTATCGCACGTACACCAAGCCGCTGGGCTATGCGGGCGATTACGAGATGGTCAATCAGATCCTCTCCGACCCGCGAGAAGGTCCGAACACGTATTTCCAGATCGTCAACGCCGCCTTCCTGCGTACCGACGTGGCCGAGGCGCACCGCAACCGCATCGACATTCTTGTGCAGTATCTGAGCGACTTGGCCGCACAAGCCAAGGCGGCGGGCCGTACGTTCAAGGTGCTCAACGTGGGCTGCGGACCAGCGGTGGAAATTCAGCGCTTCATTCAGCAGCATCCGGAACCAACGCTGCTGTCGTTCGAACTGGTGGACTTCAGCGAAGAAACGCTCGACTACACCCGCGAGCAGATGCGCCGTGCGATGGACCGCGCGCGCAAGACCGTCACCGTCGATTTCGTGCATGAATCTGTACACCAACTGCTCAAACGCCGCATCACGGCCGACAGCCCGCAAGCCGGCGATTGCGATGCGGTCTATTGCGCCGGCCTGTTCGACTATCTCTCCAACAAAGTCTGCCAGCGCCTGCTCGCTTACTTTGCTTCGCGTACGCGTCGGGGCGGCGCCATTCTTGCGACCAACGTGCACGGCAACAACCCGATGCGCTTCGTGATGGAACACGTGCTGGAGTGGTATCTCGTCTATCGCGATGAACCACTGATGGCCGAGCTGCTGCCCGAAGGCTCGCACGACGTGCGTGTCTATACCGACGTGACCGGCGTCAACGTATTCGCCCATGCCAGCGTAGCCGGGCTCGCCACATCCGCCGCTTAATCCGCCGCCCAGGAACACGCATGGAGCCCATTACACATCGCGGATACCAGGCCGAGCTGAAGCAGTTCCGGCTCGTCTTCAGCCGCATGGCGGCCGTTACCGGCATCGTGCTGGTGCTGGCAGGCGTCGGGCTGGACTACGGCATGTACGTGGACAAGCTCTGGCTGTTCGCCTCACTGCGCGTCATCACCTCGCTCATCATGTTCGGCGCACTGCTTGTGCTCTATACGCGCTGGGGCGAAGAGCATGTGCAGAGCCTGACGTTCTTCTGGTTGATCTGTCCGCAGATCATGATCTCGTGGATGATCTACGACACCGAGGGCGCCAGTTCACCGTATTACTCGGGGCTCAACCTGGCGATCTACGCGGTGGGCATGGTGATGCCGATCGGCTTTCTGCAAGCCGTACTGTTCGGCACCTGCACGTATATCTTCTGGGTGATTGCGTGCACGCTGCATCCGGGCGGCATCCAGTCGCGCGAGATCTTCATCGTGCATTCGCTGTTCATCCTGTTCTCGATTGCGACGAGCACGCTATACACGTACTTCAACGAACGCGGGCGCTTCCAGCTCTTCCGACTCAAGGAAGAAGTTGCGCAGAAGAACGAGCAGCTCGCGCAGACCAATCAGAACCTCACCGACATCAAGGGCCAGCTTCTGCAGCAGGAAAAGATGGCCGCCATCGGCACGCTGTCTGCGGGCCTGCTGCATGAGATCAACAATCCGGTCAACTTCTGCCTGATGGCGATTGCCGTGGCGCAGGAAGACCCGACCGCCAAGGGCAGCCCGATGCTGCTCGAATGTCTGTCCGATGCCAAGGAAGGCATGCAGCGTGTGCAGCACATCGTGTCGGATCTGAAAACCTTCGCCTACCGCAGCCCTGAGAAGGGCGAGGCCGACGCGCCGTTCCTGGCGGAGAAGGCAATCGACTCGGCCATCCGCCTGACGAGCCACGAGTTGCGTGGCGTGGCCCTCGAACGCAAGCTTCCTCCGGACACGCTCGTGCGCGGCGACGAGGCCGCCATCATCGGCGTGCTCATCAACCTGTTGTCGAACGCGGCGCTTGCCATGCAAAAGGTGCAGCGCGAGAACCCACGCATCGAAATTGCCGGCGAGTGGATCGACAACCGCCTGCATGTGGTGGTGACCGACAACGGCCCGGGCATCTCCGAGAAAAACCTGTCGCGCGTGTTCGAGCCGTTCTTCACCACGCGCGATGTCGGCAAGGGCCTTGGTCTGGGCTTGTCGATCAGCTACAGCGTCATCCAGCGGCACGGCGGCACCCTTGCCGTGACGAGTCAGGAAGGCGAATGGGCGCGCTTCACGTTCGACCTGCCGCGCTCGGAGTAGAAACATCATGGACACCACGCCGGACACCGTCACCATCCTCTACGTCGACGACGAAGCGCAGGCCTGCAAATGGTTCGCGCGCATGATCGGCACCGGCTACGAGGTGCTGACGGCCAACAGCGTCGAAGAGGCCAAGACCGTGCTGCACGATTCGCACGAGCGCATCAGCGTGGTCCTGACGGACTTCCGCATGCCGGGCGGCGACGGCACCGAACTGCTGCGCTTCATCGATGCGGAATACGGCGACATCGCCACCATCCTCGTCACCGCATATGCCGACAAGGACCTGCTGATCCAGGCTGTGAACACCGGGCGCGTGTTCAAGATCCTGGAGAAACCCTATCAGCCCGATGACGTGCGGCGCTCGCTGCAAGAGGCGCTGGCACTGCGCCAGGACCGCCTCTTGCGTACCCAGCGCCTCATGGCAATCGACGAAACGCTGGCTTTTCTTGCGCACGAGCTGAACACGCCGTTGGCCGCCATCTCGAACTTTGCACGCGGCATCCGCATGCGCGTTGACCAGAGCGAGCCCACACCCGGGGCCCTTCCCGAAATTGGCCGCGCTGCCGACCGCGTGCAGGACAACGCGCGCTATTGCCTCTCGGTGATCGCCACGTTTCTGAACTCCGTGCGCAACACGTACGGCAAGCCCGGCACAGCGGCCACGCCCAACAGCGCGGGCGGGCTGATCCGCTCGTTGTTCGACACGTACCCGTTTACGAACGCGCAGCGCGAATGGGTGTCGTACCGCGTGGAAGACGATTTTCCGATCCAGACGCTGCCCAACTGCGTGATGCTGGTGCTCTCGTCGCTCACGAGCAACGCGTTGCAGGCATTGCGGCACACCAATGCGCCGAAGCTTGAAATCGTTGCCAGCCGTGTGCCGGACGCCGGCACCGCCCAGCACATGATTCGCATCGAGGACAACGGCCCCGGTATTGCGCCCGACGTTCTCGCGCGGCTGACCATCGACCCCGTGACGACGCGCGCCGAAGAAGGCGGCAACGGCATGGGCATGATTTTTTGTACGCGGATCATGCAATCGTTCGGGGGAGCGATTGCGATTGATTCTGCACCCAGCGCAGGCACGCGCGTGACTCTGACGTTCCCATGACAACACCACAAGACTTACGAACCAGGCCGCACGTGATTCGCGCGTTTGCCGTATCGACTGCAATTGCTATGAGGAGTGACGGATGATCAATCCCGGGGGCAACGAGCCCAAGATCCTGTACGTGGACGACGAGACATTGGCGCTGACTTACTTCGGCCGTGCCATCGGTTCACTGGCGCCGGTCGTCACCGCCACCTCGGTCGAAGAAGGCAAGCGCATGCTCGACCAGCACGCCGCCACGCTGGGCGTGCTCGTGTCGGACCAGCGCATGCCCGGTGAACTCGGCAACGAATTGCTGCGCTACGCACGCGAGCGCTATCCGCACCTCGTGCGCATCCTGACCACCGCCTACTCCGAAATCGAAGACACGGTTGAGGCAGTCAACCAGGGGCAGATTCACCGCTACATCAAGAAGCCGTGGGACATCACCGCGCTGCGTGTGGAACTGAAGCAGGCATTGGAATTCTCCGATCTGCGTCGCGAGCGTGACGCGCTGCTGCGCGAGAAGATGACCGTGCGCCAGAGCCAGACGCTTACACATCGCATCGGTGCGCTGCAGACGCTGTACCTCGCGGTGTCGGGGCTGTCGTCGTTCAGTGCAGTCAACGATTACCTCCGTGCAGCCGCCGTCGTGGGTCTGCAATCGCTGGCACAGCCCGATTGGGCGATGAAGGACTATACCGAGCTGGTTGGCGAAGAAAGCCTGCGTACCGGTGAGTTCAGCCACGCAGTGCGGCAGGCATATGTGGACCTGTCATCGCGCTTTGACAGCAAGCCCGCGGCGCAGGCGTTGGAAGTGCTGGCCGAGGTACTGCACGGCAAGGTCTCGCCGTCAGGTAGCGATGCTGCGGCGGTGGTGGATCTCACCACGCTGACGGAATTCCTGGAGGCGGCGTCCACGCACAAGGTGTCGGAATCGCATGCCAAGTGGCTGGCGTTCCTGCTGTGGCTCGATGGCAAGGGTTGGTCGCTCACGGCCGAGCGCGATGGCGCGACAGTCAAGCTGCGCCTGCTCGACAACCAGACGCAGCTCACGCCGGATCAACTCGCGGCGTGGATGGAGCATTTCCAGGATCTGCAGGCCGCCTGAAACGCCGCCCGCAGTTGTCACACAACGCCGATGCTTATGCGTCGGCGTTGTCGTTTGAGGCATCGCCCTTTGAGGGCCACTCGGACCGCTCGGGTCGATCGCGCATACCGCCCTTCACCATGTCGAAGCGGAACAGACGGCATTCGATGTTGCCGTTGTAGAGCGGTGTGCGCTGCGATTCCTTCAGTCGCATCCGACGCGGCATCGACAGATCGCCGGTGAAGACGAATGCCTTCCAGCCGGCGAAGTCGCGCTTGAGCGTGCCGGCAAAGGCCTGCGCGAACTCGTTGGCGGCGGCCTCTTCCTCGGGGTCGACGGGGGGCGGCGGCTCCGGTTGACGCAGCTCGCGCATCGGACGGCGACCATCGTCGCGCGGGGCGCCCATGGCTCGGCTGGCGCGCTCGAACACGGTGCCGTCCTCCGCACTCTCGCCTTCCGGCCGGCGGCGGCGCGAACCGTGAGCACCACGCACGACAATACGTTCACCGTAAGGCGGGTTCATCAGCAGCACACCGGCGGCCTCGAACGGCGGCTTGCCGAAGCGCGCATCAACTTGCTTGAGCACCGGCTCGCCGGGCAGGCCGGCACGCTGCCAGTTGGCTGCGGCATAGGCGAGCATGTCGGTGGAAATGTCGGCGCCAGCAACCAACGGCGGCGCACGGCGCATGGAGGCGGCGGCAGCATCGGCGGCGGCTTCGCGCAGGCGTTTGAAGCATTTGGCGTCGTGGTCCTGCAACCACTCGCAGGCGAAAGCGCGCTGGCCGCCCGGCGCAATGCCAAGCGCGCGTTGCGCGGCTTCAACGAGGAATGTGCCGCTGCCGCACATCGGATCGTAGAACGGCATGCCGTGAGCACCCGTCCAGCCCGTCAGGCGCAGAATGCCGGCGGCGAGATTTTCCTTCAGCGGCGCCTCGCCCTTTTCCTGGCGCCAGCCGCGCTTGAAGAGCGGCTCGCCGGTGGTGTCGAGATAGATCGTGCAGTCGGTCTCGGTCAGGTACGCGTAGATGCGCACGTCGGGGGAGACGGTATCGACGCTGGGCCGCGCGCCCATGCGTTGGCGGAAGCGGTCACACACCCCGTCCTTCACGCGCAGGCCGACAAACTTCAAGCTCTGCAACGGCGATTTGTGCGCAGTCACGTCCACGCGGATCATCTCGTCGGGCGTGAAGTAATCTTCCCAGCGCTGCGCGGCGGCCAGCGCGTAGATGTCGTCTTCCGAGCGATACCCGCGCGAGCCGAGGCGCATCAGCACGCGGCTGGCGATGCGGCTGTGCAGGTT
Organism: Ralstonia pickettii; assembly: GCF_000607165.1. Lineage (GTDB taxonomy): Bacteria > Pseudomonadota > Gammaproteobacteria > Burkholderiales > Burkholderiaceae > Ralstonia > Ralstonia holmesii. The sequence continues at coordinate 31,126 of NZ_JFZG01000026.1, forward strand.
CACGGCATACGCCGCACCCTGCGTGCCGAAGAAGTGCACGCCACCCGGCACGGTGCGGCCCACCTCGAACGCGGCCAGCTCATCCACCTCCGGGCGGATGGCGATTTCGGCCAGTTCATCGGCCAGCGCCTGTTCTAGCCCACGGGGGCATGGCGCGAAGTAAGCAGTTGCCATCGGAACACAAAATAGTTAGAGATCGCTGCAAAATGAAGCGAAGCGGTTCTGACGGGTCAATGCCGACGCAGACAGTACAAGTCGTACGGCAAGGAGGGGTTGGGCCGTCAGAATCATTTTGCAGTGATCTCAGAACGGCTTGACGACCACCAGGATCGTAATCGCCAGCAACAACAGCACCGGCAGTTCATTGAACCAGCGGTAGAACTTGTGGGAGCGCTTATTGGTGCCCGCCTCGAACTTGCGCAGCAGCACGCCACAACCGTGGTGATATCCGATCGTCACGAGCACCAGCGCGAGCTTCGCGTGCATCCAGCCATTGGGCGGATACAGCCCGATGCGATATCCCAGGAACAGCCACAGCCCCAGCAGGATCGCGACAATCGCCAGCATCGTCGTGAAGCGGAACAGCTTGCGCGCCATGATCAGCAGGCGCGTGATGGCCGCACGCTCGGTTTCCATCGCAAGGTTCACGAAGATGCGCGGCAGATAGAACAGCCCGGCAAACCACGACGCGATGAAGACGATGTGAAAGGCTTTGACCCAGAGCATGCGAACAGTCCCGTGAATGGTATGAAGCGCGATCGATGAAAACGCGTCGCGCCGCTCGTGGCGGCGCAAAACGTGCAAGAAGCGATATCAGGTGCGAATCTCGCCGTGCCCGAACACGACGTACTTCAGCGAGGTCAGCCCCTCCAGCCCGACCGGTCCACGCGCGTGGAGCTTGTCGTTTGAGATGCCGATCTCGGCGCCCAGGCCGTACTCGAAGCCATCGGCAAATCGCGTAGACGCGTTGATCATCACGCTCGCCGAATCGACCTCGCGCAGGAAGCGCATGCCGGTCGAATAGTTTTCGGTGATGATCGAATCGGTGTGTGCAGACCCGTAGGTGTTGATGTGCTCGATGGCGGCGTCCAGGCCGTCAACGGTGCGGATCGACAGGATCGGCGCGAGGTATTCGGTGTGCCAGTCGGCCTCAACAGCATCCTTCAGATTGCCGAAGCCGGCAGCTTCCAGCGTGGCGCGCGTGGCCGGGCATACGCGCAGTTCGACGCCCTTGTCCTGGTAAATCTTCGCCAGAGGCGGCAACGCGCGCGCAGCCACATCGCGCGACACGAGCAGCGTCTCCATCGTGTTGCACGGCGCATAGCGCTGCGTCTTGGCGTTGTCGCACACGCGCACGGCCTTTTCGATGTCGGCATCGGCGTCGATGTAGACGTGGCAGATGCCATCCAGGTGCTTGATCATCGGCACCCGGGCTTCTTCGATCAGGCGCGCGATCAGGCTCTTGCCACCGCGCGGCACAATCACATCGACATACTCCGTCATGGTGATGAGCTTGCCGACCGCCGCGCGGTCTGTGGTGGCCACCACCTGCACGGCGTTGGCAGGCAAGCCAGCATCGGCCAAACCTTCCTCGATGAGCGCGGCCAGCGCGCCGTTTGATTCGATCGCCTCGGAGCCGCCGCGCAGAATGGTCGCGTTGCCCGACTTGATGCAAAGCGCCGCGGCATCCACCGTCACGTTTGGACGCGACTCATAGATGATGCCGATCACGCCCAACGGCACACGCATCTGGCCGACCTGGATGCCGGTCGGGCGGAACTTCATGTTGCTGATCTCGCCGATGGGGTCCGGCAGCGCGGCGATCTGCTCCAGGCCAGCGGCCATGGTATCGATGGCGCGGTCGGTGAGCGTGAGGCGGTCGATGAAAGCAGCATCCTGGCCGTTAGCGCGGGCGCGCTCGACGTCGCGGGCGTTGATCTCTTTGAGCTTGGCAGCATCGCGACGGACGGCGGCTGCAATATGCAACAGCGCGCGGTTCTTCTGCGCGGTGCCGGCACGTGCCATGCCGCGCGAGGCGGTGCGCGCCTGACGGCCGACCAGGGCCATGTATTCGTTCACGTCGAGCTGCTTCATGATGATCGCGACCGGCGAGCTGCCGGCAATTCAGAGTGAGGACAATTCGGAGGCTTGCGCCAATGGCGCGGATCAGGCCGGCACCGGGAGGCTGCCGGGCCGCGCGATGCGCATCGCCAGTTGCAGCAGGCCATCCCATGGTTCAGCCGGTAGCGATGGTTCGCGCAATCCCTTGACCTGCCGATCCAGCTTGGCAGCCATGGAGAGTGCTCCCTCCAGCTCGTGCAGCGACAACCGCTGCGCCGCCTGCGGCACCAGCCGCTCGCGCGGGCCCCACACCCGAAGTTCCCGCAGCATCGAGGCCACCGGCTTGCCTTGGGCCGCACCAGAGGCGATTTTTGATAATACGCGAATTTCTTCGGTCAACGTCCAGAGGACCAGGACCGTGGCTTCACCCTCGCCGCGCAGGCCTTCGAGCATGCGGACCAGACGCGGCACATCTCCCGCCAGCATGGCTTCGGACAGCTTGAACACGTCGTAGCGCGCCACGTTGAGCACCGCATCGTGCACATCGTCGAACGTCAGTACGCCCGCCGGATGCAGCAGACCGAGCTTCTGGATTTCCTGATGCGCGGCCAGCAAGTTGCCCTCCACACGGTCGGCAATGAACTGCAGGGCGCGTCGGCCAGCCTCACCAGGCTCCGCACGCTGCTGCTGGCGTGCCAGGCGCTCGCCAATCCAGCCAGGCAGCTTGGTGCGGTCCACCGAATCGATCTTGATCGACACGCCCGCGCCTTCCAGCGCCGCGAACCACGCCGACTTGGCGGTCGCAAAATCCAGCCTCGGCAGCGTAATCAGCGTGAGGGTATCGGTGGCGGGGCCGGACGGCGTGCCCGCAGCCAATGCGCGCAATGCCTCACCGCCATCCTTGCCGGGCTTGCCGGACGGAATGCGCAACTCGACGATCTTGCGATCCCCGAACAGCGACATCGATTGCTGCGCCTCGGTCACGCGCGACCACGAGAAACCGCGCTCGACGCTCATCACCTCGCGCTCGCTAAAGCCCTGCGCACGGGCGGCCTGGCGCAGCGCATCAACAGCTTCCAGTGCGAGCAGGTGCTCGTCGCCGTGCACCACATACAGCGGCGCGAGCCCCTTGGTGGTGGCCTGCTTCAGATGACCTTCGAGCGCATCGAGCCGCAATTGCATGCCAAACCTTGCCCTGATCCGCCGCTTACGACGGCAGCTTCACGGCACCCAGACGCCGCACGAGCTGATTGATCGTATCGCCCTGCATGTCGCGGTAGAGCGCCGCTTCTTCGTAGTCCTTGGCGAGCACCTGCGTCTCGTTGTACGAGAGATCGCGGAACTGCGTGATTTCCGACGGCGGGATCAGCAGGTTGTCGTGCGCATCGCGCAGCTGGAAGCGGAAGCGATACGTAATGCGGTATTCGCGCACCACACCTTGCGGCGTGAGCGACGAGATGGTCTTCACGCGATCTTCGGCCAGCACGTCGAGCAGCGCATCGGCGTCTTTCTTGTCCGACACGATGACGGTGTCAGAGCCGTTGTCGATTAGCCGGCGCAACTGCGCGCGCATCTGCGAGTTCTGCGGCAGATTGATGTACAGCCGCTTGAACGCAAAGTCGGTATTGCCCCGCATGTGAAAACCGCAGGCGGACAGCGCCGGAAGCGCGATCGCCAGGGCAAGGACAGAGCGACCAAAGCGGCGGCGGGACAAACCTCGGGACAACGACATAACCATGCGTTCCTTGAGTGGGATGGCCGATCAGGCCACCACGTTCACCAGACGGCCCGGCACCACGATGATCTTCTTGGGCGGCTTGCCTTCAGCAAATTTCTGGACCGCTTCATCCTTGGCGGCAATCGCTTCGATGGCGGCGCGGTCGGCATCGGCCGGCACGACGATGCTGCCGCGCACCTTGCCGTTGACCTGCAGCACAAGTTCGATCTCGCTCTGCACCAGGGCGCCTTCGTCGACCTGCGGCCACGGGGCGTCGAGCAAGTCACCATACGCGCCGGCGTAGCCCAATTCCGTCCACAGCACGTGCGTGATGTGCGGCACCACCGGATACAGCACGCGCAGCAGCAGCCCCAAGCCTTCGCGGCGCGTATCGGCACCCGCGTCCTTGGCGCCTTCCAGCGCGTTGAGCATCTTCATCGTCGCCGAGACAACGGTGTTGTACTGGAGGCGCTCGTAGTCGTAGTTGGCCTGCTTGAGCACGGTGTACAGCTCGCGGCGCAGCGCACGATCGGCATCCGTTGCACCCGCCACGACGCCATTGCCGTGACCGGCGCGAATGGCGTCACCATGCGCCACGCCAAAATTCCACAGACGGCGCAGGAAGCGCGAGGCACCTTCCACACCGGCGTCGTTCCACTCGAGCTGTTGCTCGGGCGGCGCGGCGAACATCGTGAACAGGCGCGCCGTGTCGGCACCGTATTGGTCGATCAGCGCTTGCGGGTCGATGCCGTTGTTCTTCGACTTCGACATCTTTTCCACGCCGCCAATCACCACCGGCTGGCCATCCGCTTTGAGCGTGGCACCCACCGGGCGGCCGCGTTCGTCGGTCTGCACGTCAACATCGGCCGGATTGATCCACTGTTTCTTGCCCGATGCATCTTCGCGGTAGTACGTCTCGTTGAGCACCATGCCCTGCGTTAGCAGGTTGGTGAACGGCTCGTCGAACTTGACCAGGCCCAGGTCACGCATGACCTTGGTCCAGAAGCGTGCGTACAGCAGGTGCAGGATCGCGTGCTCGATGCCGCCGATGTACTGGTCCATCGGCATCCAGTAGTCGTTGCGGGCGTCGACCATGGTGTCGCCGTCCGGGCACGTATAGCGCATGTAGTACCAGCACGAATCGATGAACGTATCCATCGTGTCGGTCTCGCGGCGCGCGGGCTTGCCGCACGACGGGCACGTGCACTCCAGGAAGCGGGGGTCCTTGGCGAGCGGGTTGCCCGTGCCATCCGGAACGAGGTCTTCGGGCAGGCGCACCGGCAGATCCTGCTCGGGCACCGGCACGACGCCGCAGCTCTCGCAATGGATCAGCGGGATCGGCGTGCCCCAGTAGCGCTGGCGCGAGATGCCCCAGTCGCGCAGGCGCCAGGTCGTCTTCTTCTCGCCAAGGCCCTTGGCGGCCAGGTCAGCGGATACGGCGTCGACGGCCTGTTGATAGTTCAGGCCATCGTACTTGCCGCTGTGGAACAGCACGCCGTGTTCCTTGTCGCCGTACCACTCGGCCCAGGTGGTCGTGTCGTACGGCTGACCCTTTACGTCGATAACCTGCTTGATGGGCAGGCCGTACTTGTTGGCGAAGGCAAAATCGCGCTCGTCGTGCGCGGGCACGCCCATCACGGCGCCATCGCCGTAGGTCATCAGCACGTAGTTGCCGACCCACACCGGCACGGATTCGCCCGTGAGCGGGTGTGTGACGGTCAGGCCCGTCGGCATGCCCTTTTTTTCCATGGTTGCCATGTCGGCTTCCATGACGCTGCCGTGCTTGCACTCTTCGATGAACGCGGCGAGTGCCGGGTTGGTCTGCGCGGCGTGCGTAGCGATCGGGTGCTCGGCGGCCACGGCGCAGAAAGTCACGCCCATGATGGTGTCGGCACGCGTGGTGAAGACATACAGCTTGCCGTCGTTGATCAGCTTGCCGTCGTCACCGGAAATGTTGTGCGGGAATGCAAAACGCACACCCTCGCTCTTGCCGATCCAGTTCTGCTGCATCAGCTTGACGCGCTCGGGCCAGCCCAGCGGATCGAGGTCGGAGAGCAGTTCCTGAGCGTACTTGGTGATGCCCAGGTAGTACATCGGGATCTCGCGCTTTTCCACGATCGCGCCCGAGCGCCAGCCGCGCCCGTCGATCACCTGCTCGTTGGCAAGCACGGTCTGGTCAACCGGGTCCCAGTTCACGGTGCCGGTCTTGCGGTAGGCGATGCCCTTTTCGAGCATCTTCAGGAACAGCCACTGGTTCCAGCGGTAATAGTCCGGGCTGCAGGTCGCCACTTCGCGCGACCAGTCGATCGCCAGACCCATCGACTGCATCTGCTTCTTCATGTAAGCGATGTTGTCGTAGGTCCATGCAGCCGGTGCCACGCCGTTGTTGAGCGCCGCGTTTTCCGCCGGCATGCCGAAGGCGTCCCAGCCCATCGGCATCAGTACGTTGTACCCCTTCATGCGCAGCTGACGCGTCATCACGTCATTGATCGTGTAGTTGCGCACGTGGCCCATGTGCAGCTTGCCCGACGGATACGGCAGCATCGAGCACGCGTAGAACTTGGGCTTGTCCGAGCCGTCAGCAGCGCGCGCGTGTTCGGTCACCCGGTAGGCATCCAGGGCCTGCCAGTGTTGCTGCGCTTGCTGTTCGACTTCGGACGGGGAGTATTTGTCTTGCATGGTGATGGGTCGTCCGGGTGCCCCGGGCGATTGCAGCCGCACAACCAACGCGCGCAGCCGGATTGAATAACGGAAAAGGCCCGATTATACCGTCGCCACCCATCCCATCCGGGCGATCGCGAGCGGAGAAAAAAGGCGCCGGACAGGCCTGCCGGCGCCCTTTCCTGCCCACCTGATTTACAGGCCGAGCACGTCGTTCATGTCGTACAAGCCTTTCTTGCCGGCCACGTACACCGCAGCGCGCACGGCGCCTTCGGCATACGACTGGCGCGTGTTGGAGCGATGCGTGATCTCGATGCGCTCGCCGTCACCGGCAAACAGCACGGTGTGGTCGCCTACGATGTCGCCGCCGCGCACGGTGGCAAAACCAATGGTGCCAAGCTCCCGCGGGCCGGTCTCACCTTCTCGGGCATACACCGCACGATCAGCCAGCTTGGTGCCCTGCGCCTCGGCCACGATCTCGCCCATCTTGAGCGCGGTGCCCGACGGCGCGTCGATCTTGTGCTTGTGGTGCGCCTCGATGATCTCGACGTCATAGCCCTGCGCCAGGATCTTCGCGGCGACTTCGATCAACTTGAAGGTCGCGTTCACGCCCACGCTCATGTTTGGCGCCCAGACCACGCCGATCGACTCGCCGTAGGTCTTGAAGCTGGCCTTCTGCTCGGCCGTGAAGCCGGTCGTACCGATCACCACGGCAGTGCCCAGCTCACGCGCCACATTCAGATGATTGAGCGTCGCGTCAGGACGTGTGAAATCGATCAGCACATCGGCCTGCGAGAGCCCCGCGCGCACGTCGTCGGTCACAATCACGCCAGTGGTCTTGCCAAGCTTGACGCCGGCGTCCTGTCCCACGGCGTCGCTGCCGGCGCGGTCCAGCGCGGCGCCCAGCGTCACGCCCGGCGTACTCAGTACGGTGTCGATCAGCATCTGGCCCATGCGGCCCGAGGCGCCTGCAATCGCAATTTTCATGTCGGTGGAAGCGAAAAGCTGCAAAAGAGAAAGCGGTCTGTAAAACGCACAAGCGGCGGAACCCGTCCGCCGCTCGCTCGAAGATGGTGTGCCGGTGCTCCGGCTACACGCGCCCCTGGGCGTTCAGGGCGACGTGGTGGCCGGCGGCGGAACGCTGGTGTCGGTACCGCCACCACCAGTGCGGCGCTCCGGCAGCGTCACGTCAACACTGTTTTTGGAGCCGGTGGTCGACTGCACGCGGTCAGCTGCTTCAGCCGACGGAATCGACGGCGCGCGCGCTGCCGGTGCGGCACCCGCAGCAGCAGCGGCTTGCGCGGCGTCCTTCTTCGGGCGCTTGATGCCATCGATCTCGGAGATCAGTTCCGATTCGGACGGCAGCTCATCAGCGCCTACCCACTTGGCAAGGCGATCCCCATCAAACCACACGGTCAGCTTGCGTTCCTGCACAACGGCCGTGTTGCCACGCTTGAACGAGAAGATGTAGTCCCAGCGGTTGGCATGGAACATATCCGTCAACAGCGGCGTGCCGAGTACGAAGCGCACTTGGTCGCGCGTCATGCCTTCCTTGAGCTGCGCTGCTTGTTCGCGCGAGACGAAATTGCCTTGGACGATATCGATGCGATACGGCGTGATGGCATTGGCGATCTTGCGCGTGGTGCTGTCATAGGTGCCGCATCCGGCCAGCAACGCCGACGCAGCGAGCATGGCACCCACCAACAGGCCGCCGCGACGGGCGACGTGGGTAAAACGGACAGGACTGCGCGCAAAGGAAAAGGTCATGAGCGATCGGCCTTCAAACGGTTCCGGACATGCCGGTACGGGAGGAATCGGCGACGGCGGTGCAAATCGTGCACGCCCGTCAATAGGACTTTTGCCGCCAAAACCCTTATGATTGGAATCCGAACATTGTACTCTAGGGAGCCTGGCGCATGCCGAGTCCTGCAGACCTCAAGAACATCGGTCTGAAAGCCACGGTGCCGCGGTTGAAGATCCTCGAGATCTTTCAGACCAGCGAAGAGCGCCACATGAGCGCCGAAGACGTGTACCGCATCCTGCTCGCCGAGCACATGGACATTGGCCTGGCCACGGTCTATCGCGTGCTGACGCAGTTCGAACAGGCGGGGCTGCTGTCACGCAACAACTTCGAATCCGGCAAGGCGATCTACGAACTCAACGAAGGCAAACACCACGATCACCTGGTGTGCCTCGATTGCGGCCGCGTGGAAGAATTTTTCGATGCCGAGATCGAGCAGCGCCAGCAGAGCATCGCCCGTGCGCGCGGCTTCGCGCTGCAGGAGCACGCGCTGTCGCTCTATGGCAATTGCACGAAGGAAGCCTGCCCGCATCGGCCAAAGCGCTGAAGCGCCATCGCAAAAGAAAACGGCCGCATCGTCTGCGGCCGTTTTTCATTGGAGCGGCGAGTTGGCGGATGTCAGGCAGACAACCGCGTCTCGCCCTCCTTTTCTGCGTCGCCCTGGCCGCCCTTCTCGGCCTTGCCATGCTCATTGGCCTGTACGGGCGGATGGGCCGGCACGCCCGACGCCTGCCCGGTGTATTCGGCCACGACCTGCTTGAAGAGCTGACGCGCCCACACCAGCATCGGGTGCGTGTTGCGGCTACGGTGCCACAGCATGTTCAGCCCCAGCACGGTTTCAAGCTCTGCGGGCAGCGGGAACGCGTTGAGGTCGTACATCTTGCAGACCATGTCCTTCATCAGCGAGTTGACCGTGAAGATCATGTCGGTCTGGGCAGCCACTTCGCCCTGCGTGCGCCAGCTATGCACGGTCATGGTCGAGTTGCGCTTGAGGCCGCGCTGCTGCAGGGCGTAGTCCAGCGGAATGAGCGACGGCGCAACGCGGCTGCCGGGGCTGCCCTGCGCGATGAAGATATGCTCGCAGTCGAGGTATTGCTCGAGCGTGCAGCGATCACCGAGGATCGGGTGGTCCTTGCGTGCACAGACCCACATGTTGAAGGAGGTCACGACCTCTTCCATGATCTCGGGGTGGCGCGTGGGAAACGGCGAGAACGCCAGATCCAGCTCGTTGGCGCGCATGGCGGCCACATCGGCCTCCCACGAGGACGACTCGGTCAGGCGTACCTGCAATGACGGTGCCAGCCGCTTGATGCGCAACAGGAAGCGATCGAACAGCGCATCGCCCAACGTGCCGGCAAAGCTGACGTTGAACGTACCGGTGGCTTCGGCCGGGTCAAAAGGGCGATATCGCCTTCGTTGATGGCAGCCCACAGGTCAAGCATCTCACGCACCTTGGGGCCGAGTTCGAGCGCCTTGGGCGTGGGTGTCAGACCGTGCGGAACACGGATGAAGAGGGGATCGTCGAAAATTTCGCGTAGACGGCCCAGCGAATGCGAGACAGCCGGTGCGGTCATGTGCATCTTTTCAGCCACGTAGGTGGCGTTGCGCTTGCTGAGCAGCTCAACAAAAATCACCAGCAGCTTGGTATCGACGTTGACCATGGGACGCCTTGGCTCGAACACGTTGGGAAACTGGAAAGGCAACCATTGCCGAGGCAACGGGTCGGATGCGGCGTAAAAGCCCGCCACATCACAATGTAGTATTTGTTCAGTGTACGGACTGCAACCCGATTTTCAAAGCGAATTCCTGTTGCGCGAATTCGAAACTTGCCCATCCGCAAACGTTTCTTTTCAGTTCTTAACAAACTGGTATCGAGCGTGCGCCGAGTGGCGCGTGGCTGTGACGGCTGCTGCGCTTCGCCCGCCTATGAAAAACGCGCCCGAAGGCGCGTTTTTCTGTGCCTTTAAGCAGGATTACTTGCCCACCACACGCGCCATTTCCAGGCACTTGTTCGAGTAGCCCCACTCGTTGTCGTACCAGCTCACGACCTTGATGAACGTGCCGTCCAGTGCGATGCCGGCTTCGGCATCGAAGATCGAGGTGCGTGCATCGCCGCGGAAATCCGTAGCGACGACCTTGTCTTCGGTGTAGCCCAGCACGCCCTTCAGCGCGCCCTCGCTCTGTGCCTTCATTTCGGCGCAGATTTCAGCGTACGTGGCAGCGCTTTCCAGCTCGACGGTCAAATCGACGACCGACACGTCCGAGGTCGGCACGCGGAACGACATGCCGGTCAGCTTCTTGTTCAGTTGCGGGATCACCACGCCCACGGCCTTGGCGGCGCCAGTGGACGACGGGATGATGTTTTCCAGGATGCCGCGGCCGCCGCGCCAGTCCTTGTTGGACGGGCCGTCAACAGTCTTCTGCGTGGCGGTGGCAGCGTGCACGGTGGTCATCAGGCCGCGCTTGATACCCCACTTGTCGTTCAGCACCTTGGCAACCGGTGCCAGGCAGTTGGTCGTGCACGAAGCGTTGGAGATGATCGCCTCGCCCTTGTACGTTTCGTGGTTCACGCCGTACACGAACATCGGGGTGTCATCCTTCGACGGAGCCGACATGATCACCTTCTTGGCGCCCGCGTCGATGTGCTTTTGCGCGCCTTCCTTGGTCAGGAAGATGCCGGTCGATTCGATCACCACGTCGGCGCCGACTTCGCCCCACTTCAGCTCGGACGGATCCTTCACGGCGGTCAGGCGGATCTTCTTGCCGTTGACGACGAGCGTGTTGCCGTCGACCGACACTTCACCGTCGAAGCGGCCGTGCACCGAGTCGTACTTGAGCATGTACGCCAGGTAGTCGGGCTCGAGCAGGTCGTTGATGGCAACGACTTCGATGTCCTTGAAGTTGGCGGCGGCGGCGCGGAACACCATGCGTCCGATGCGGCCGAAGCCGTTGATGCCGATCTTGATGGTCATGGTCAGTCTCCTGATAGCAGAAAAGAAATCGACGGTGCGATAAAAACCAGCGCGGCACCTCGTGGGTGCCGCGTGCGCAAATTCAGTTAAGCAATGACGCTCTTGGCGGTGTTCACCACGTTTTCGACGGTGAAGCCGAAGTGCTTGAACAGCACGCCTGCCGGGGCCGACTCACCGAACGTGTCGATACCGACCACGGCTTGTACCTGGTACTTCCACCAGAAATCGGTCACGCCCGCTTCCACGGCAATGCGCGGCACACCGGCCGGCAGCACGCTCGCCTTGTAGGCAGAATCCTGCTTGTCGAACACGGTCGTGGCGGGCACCGATACCACGCGCGCATGAATACCCTCGGCAGCAAGCTGATCTGCTGCACCCACCGCCAGGCCAACTTCCGAGCCGGTGGCGATGATCACCACGTCCGGCTTACCGTTAGCGGCATCGCGGAGCACGTAGCCGCCGCGCGCGATGGCTTCGCGCGTGGCCGGGTTGCGCGCCTGGAACGGCAGGTTCTGGCGGCTGAAGATCAGGCAGCTCGGGCCGTTCTGGCGCTCGATGGCAGCAGCCCAAGCGACGGCGGTTTCGGTGGTGTCGGCGGTGCGCCAGACGTCCATGTTCGGGATCAGGCGCAGGCTGGCAACGTGCTCGATGGACTGGTGCGTCGGACCGTCTTCGCCCAGGCCGATCGAATCGTGCGTAAAGACGAAGATCGAGCGGATCTTCATCAGCGCGGCCATGCGCAGCGCGTTGCGGCTGTAGTCGGAGAACGTCAGGAACGTGCCGCCATACGGAATGTAGCCGCCGTGCAGCGCGATGCCGTTCATGATGGCGCTCATGCCGAACTCGCGCACGCCGTAGTTGATGTGGTTGCCCCAGGCATCCACACGCACGGCTTTGCTGCCGCTCCAGTTGGTCAGGTTCGAGCCGGTCAGGTCGGCCGAGCCGCCCAGCAGCTCACCCAGCACCGGGCCATAGGCTTCGAGCGTGTTCTGGCTGGCCTTGCGCGTGGCAATGGTCTCGGCCTTCTGCTCGCACTTCTCGATGAACTCGGCGACGGCCTTGTCGAAGGCTTCCGGCAGTTCGCCACGCATGCGGCGCTCGAACTGCGCGGCTTCGGCCGGGTGGCGCTCGGAATAGGCATCGAACAGCGCGTTCCAGGCCTTTTCCAGTGCCTGGCCCTGGCCCTTGGCATCCCACGCGTCGTACACGGCTTGCGGCACTTCAAACGGGGCGTGCGGCCAGGCCAGCGCTTCGCGCGCGGCAGCGATTTCAGCGCCGCCCAGCGGCGCGCCGTGCACATCGTGACCGCCTTCCTTGTTGGGCGCACCCTTGCCGATGAGCGTGCGGCAGCAGATCAGGGTCGGCTTGTCCGACTTCTTGGCTTCGGCAATGGCGGCGTCCACGGCGGCAACGTTATGGCCGTCGACGGCGCGGATCACGTTCCAGCCGTAGGCTTCGAAGCGCTTCGGGGTGTCGTCGTTGAACCAGTGGACAACGTCGCCGTCGATCGAGATGCCGTTGTCGTCCCACAGCGCGATGAGCTTGTTCAGCTTGAGCGTGCCGGCCAGCGAGCAAGCCTCGTGGCTGATGCCTTCCATCAAGCAGCCATCGCCCAGGAAGACATAGGTGTGGTGGTTGACGATGTCGAAGCCCGGGCGGTTGAATTCCTGGCCCAAAAGGCGCTCGGCCAGGGCCATGCCGACGGCGTTGGTGATGCCTTGGCCCAGCGGGCCAGTGGTGGTTTCCACGCCCGGGGTGATGCCGTATTCCGGGTGGCCAGCGGTCTTGCTGTGGAGCTGACGGAAGTTCTTCAGTTCCGACATCGGCAGGTCATAGCCGGTCAGGTGCAGCAGCGCGTAGATCAGCATCGAGCCGTGGCCGTTGGACAGCACGAAGCGGTCGCGATCAGGCCAGCGCGGGTTCAGCGGGTTGTGGCGCAGGTGGCGGCTCCACAGTGCCACGGCGATATCCGCCATGCCCATCGGCGCGCCGGGGTGGCCCGAATTGGCTTGCTGGACGGCGTCCATGGCAAGCACGCGAATGGCGCTGGCCATCAACTGGGTAGGCTGGGTGGTATTCGAGTGGAGGGCGGGGGCGGTCATGCGAACCTGCGGCAGGAGATAGGCGGGAAAACCGCGATTTTACCAGACGGGGATGACCCGGCTGGGGTGATCGCGGTCAGTAAAACGTGCTACGACTTCCCCCTCCCCCGCCCGGCTTACCACTCCGCGACGGAACCGTCGGCGTGGCGCCACACTGGGTTGCGCCAGTCGGGGGCTTCCTTGCTGCGTTCGATGACCAGCGCCTCGTCAATGTCGACGCCCAGGCCGGGCAGGCGCGGCGGGCGGATATAGCCGCCTTCCAGGGCGAAATCGGCCTTGTTCCGCACGTAATCAAGCAGTTCGGCGCCCTTGTTGTAATGGATGCCCATGCTCTGTTCCTGCAACGTGGCGTTCCAGCTCACGAAATCGACGTGCAGGCAGGCCGCCAGAGCGATGGGGCCCAGCGGGCAATGCGGCGCCAACGCCACATCGTAAGCTTCGGCCATTGCGGCGATCTTCACGCATTCGGTAATGCCGCCGGCGTGAGACAGGTCCGGCTGCAGAATCGATACCCCACCCGCTTCCAGCACGCGCTTGAAGTCGAAACGCGAGAACATGCGCTCGCCGGCGGCGATGGGCAGATGCGTGTGGGCGGCCAGGCGGGCGTAGGTTTCGGCCTGCTCGGCCAGCACCGGTTCTTCGATAAAGAGCGGGCGATACGGCTCCAGCTCCTTGATCAGCACCTTGGCCATCGGCGCAGAAACGCGGCCATGGAAATCGAGCCCGAATTCGACGGTATTGCCAAAGGCCGAGCGAATTTCTGCAACCTTCGCCACCGCGGCATCCACGGCGCGGGACGTGTCGATGATGCCCATCTCTTCGCAGCCGTTGAGCTTGAAGTGATCAAAGCCGCCGGCCTGCAGCGCCTTCATGCCGGCAATCACATCGGCCGGACGGTCGCCGCCGACCCAGCTGTACGTGCGCATCTTGTCGCGCACGAGGCCACCAAGCAGTTCGTACACCGGCACGCCCAGCACCTTTCCCTTGATGTCCCACAGCGCCTGGTCAATGCCGGCAATGGCGCTCATCAGAATCGGGCCGCCGCGGTAGAAGCCGGCGCGGTACATGGTCTGCCAGAGGTCGTTGATGCGGCTCGGGTCTTGGCCGATGAGGTAGTCGGACAGCTCATGCACCGCCGCTTCCACCGTGCGCGCACGGCCTTCGATGACGGGCTCGCCCCAGCCGGTGACGCCCTCATCGGTCTCGACTTTCAGGAACATCCAGCGCGGCGGCAGGCGGTAGGTGGTCAGACGGGTGATTTTCATGGATCGATGATGCGTTCAGGTGCGGACAGATTGGGCGGTGCGGTAAGCGGTGACGAAGGCGCGTGCGCGTTCGGCGGTGCGCTCGACGGGCTGGCCTGGGCGATACAGGTCGCTGCCGAGGCCAGCGCCAATGCAGCCGGCGGCAAGGTAATCGGCGAGGTTCTCCGGCGTGATGCTGCCCACGGCAAATACCGGCACCTCGGGCGGCAGCACGGCCTTGAGCGCGCGCACATAGCCGGGGCCTAGCGCGCCGGCCGGGAAAATCTTCAGTGCCTGCGCGCCCGCATCGAGCGCGGCAAAGGCCTCGGTGGCGGTCATGCAGCCAATGCAGGTGACGAGGCCGGCGTGGGCGGCGGCGCGGATCACCGGCGCATGCGTGTTGGGCGTGACGACCAACTTGCCGCCCGCCGCGACCATCAGGTCAACGTCTTCTGGGCGCAGCACGGTGCCTGCACCGATCAGCGCGCGGTCACCGAAGGCGCGTGCGGCCAGTTGCACGCTTTGCGCCCAGTCGGGCGAATTCAGCGGAATTTCGATGGCATCGAAACCGGCATCGACGAGCGCCTGCGTGTGCGCCAGCACCTCGTCGGGCCGGATGCCGCGCAGGATGGCGATCAGCGGAAGGTGGGTTGTCCAGGTCATTCGTGATAGAGCTGCGAGCGCCCGCCATCGATCAGGATGTCGGTCGCGTTGATGAAACGCGCCTCGTCGGAAGCGAGGAACAGCGCGGTGTAGGCCACCTCTTCGGGCTCGCCGATGCGCTTGCACGGCAGCAGCTCAGCCTGGCGGCGGCGTTCGGCTTGCGGATCGGGGGCGGCGGCAAAGCCGGCCTCGGCAATCGGCGTAAGGATCAGCCCCGGCGAGATCGAATTCACGCGGATACCCCGCGCCGCATATTCAATGCCCAGCGCCCGCGTGAGCCCGATCAGCCCATGCTTGGCCACCGGATACGGAAACGCGCCCGGAATGATCTTGTGCCCATGCACCGAGGCAATGTTGACGATGCTGCCCGCGCCGCGCGCCAGCATGTGCGGCAGCACGGCGCGCGCGCAGTGCCACGCGCCTTCCAGATCGACGGAAAGACAACGCGCCCAATCGTCCTCGCTCAACTTGAGGGGATCGGCAAACACGTTGATGCCGGCGTTGTTGACCAGCACGTCAATCCCGCCAAAGCGCTCGACGCCTGCGGCGACCATCGCGTCGATCTGCGCACGGTCGCGCACGTCGGCTTGTACGAGGAGGATGTTGTCGTCGCTGCCGACGCTGTTGCCAATTTCGGCGGCGAAGGCCTCGGCGCGCTCGTCACGCACCAGCGCGTTGACGATCACACGTGCGCCGTGTTGCGCGAACAGCTTGGCAATCGCGCCGCCAATGCCTTGCGTGGCGCCCGTCACCAGGGCGACCTTGCCTGCGAGACGCGGCGGAAAAGACATCGGAGAAGCAGTCATGCGGCGGGTTGATTCACGGTGAATTGATAGCTGCGTTGCAGGCTCTGGCCGGTGCCGAGAATGGTCAGGCCGTGGTCTTGCGGCAAGCCCGGCAGGTTGTGCGCATTGATCGCGTGGTCGATCGGCTCGAAGCAGAAGAAGTCGTACGCAACCGGCGTGTACAGCACATAGCGTGACGTGTCGGCGGCAATCTGCACGGACATGCGGCGGCTGGGCCAGACGATCTCGGCGCGGCCATCCCAGCCTTCGAAGCTGTGATTGATGGCGGCGCTGGCCTCCAGCTTCCGGAGCTTTCGAAAATCTGCGTCGGAAGATGGCGCCTGCAAGACCGTCGGCAGATAGTCCGGCGCGGATTGCCACATGGCCGTTGCGCCAGCGCGCAACCGAACGTCGGCCGTGCGCGGAAAGAACGGATGCACGCCAAGCCCGAATGGCAGCGTCGCACCTTCGTTGCGCACCGTGAGCGCGATGTCTAGCGTGTTGCCTGCCAGCGTGTAGCGCTGCACCGCCAGATAGCGGAATGGGCGGCCGTGGTCGACCATCGCGGCGAGTTCAACGGACGTATCTGTTTGCGACACTGCGTGCCACGGCATCAGCCAGCCGTGGCCATGCAGCGGATACGGTTCGTCGTCACGCGTGCGCGGCACTTCGATGGTCTGCCCCTGGAACGCGAAGCGCCCGCCGCCGATGCGGTTGGACCACGGCACCAGCGGATAGCAGGCCAGCGTTCTCGGATCGCGCAGTGCAGCGTCTGCATCGCCCGGCCGGAAGAGGGGTGCAACATCACCGTCTCGCAGCAGATCGAAACGCAGCAATCCGGCTCCCGCCTCGGGCAGCACCTCGGCGCGTAGCACGCCGTTGTCAAGCCGCAACGTAGGCATGGCCGAACCGGCCCTCCGGCAATCCGCGTACGTCGGGCACGGCAAGCTGCAGCGTCGCGCCGGCGTTCACGTCTTCTGCCAGGCGGTGCGACGACAAGCCGTCGCGCGCCGTCGTCAGATACAGCGTATCGAGCACCTCGCCGCCAAATGCGGGGCACGTGGGCTGCGATGCCGGCACGGACATGCGCGCCAGCACGCGCCCATCCGGTGCGTAGCGCGTCAGGCGGTTGCCGCCCCACTCTGCGTTCCAGAGGCAGCCGTCTGCGTCGACGGTGGAGCCATCGGGCGAGCCTTTGTGGGCACCCTCGGCATCCTGGTCGCGCAGATCGGCGAAGACGCGAATATTGGCGACTTCGCCGGCCTGCCCGTCGTAATCGCACGCGTGGATACGGCGGCTGTGCGTATCGCACCAATACATGGTCTCGCCGTCGGGGCTGAAGGCAATGCTGTTGGCGATGGCAATGTGAGGCAGCGCCAGACGCTGCAGCGCACCCATCGGCGTGAAGCGATAAAAACTGCCGGTGGGTTCGGGGCCGCCTTCGTGCATGGTGCCGAAGACGTAATTGCCGGAGCGATCGGCGCGGCCGTCGTTGACGCGCGTGGTCGGGTTGTCGGGCTCAACCTCGGCCAGCAGCGTAAGCGTGCCGGTGCGCGTGTCGAAACGGGCGATGTTCTTGGCAAGGCCCAGGATGAGCACGCCGGGTTCGTCCGTCAGCACGAAAGAGCCCACGCGTTGCGGCAGCGGCCATTGGCGCTCCTGCCCCGTCGCCGGATCGTGCTGCCACAGCAGCGATTCCTGGATGTCCGTCCACCAGAGCAGGCGCTGGGCGTCGTCCCAGACAATGCCTTCGCCCAGCGTGCACCGCAGATCGGAGAGCGTGGTTGCGGTTGTCATCTGCGCAGCCTCACTCACGGCCGCCGCGGTTCTTCAACTGGTCGACCAGCACCGCTGCCAGCAGAATCGCGCCGCGCACGAGGTACTGGTAGAACGCGTCGATATTCAGCAGGTTCATCGCGTTCTGCACGGTGCCCATGATGAGCACGCCGACCAGCACCCCGCTGATGGTGGCGCGGCCGCCCAGCAGCGACACGCCGCCCAGCACACACGCCGAGATCACGTTCAGCTCAAAGCCTTGCGCAGCATTCGGCTGGCCGCTGGTGATGCGCGCCGCCAGAATCACGCCCGCCAGCGCAGCAACCACGCCCTGGATGAGGAAGATGACGATGCGCGTCATGTTGACGTTCACGCCCGCCAGCCGTGCCGCTTCCGGATTGCCGCCAATCGCCAGCGTATTGCGGCCGTAGATCGTCTTGTTGAGCAGCACGCCAAACACCACGAAGCACAGCCCCGCCACCCACACCGGCGTCGGCACGCCAAAGACGATGGTGTTGCCCAGGTCGAAGAAGTCCATGTCGGACACGCCCACCGCCTGCCCGTGCGAGGCAATGAAGGCGAGGCCGCGTACGATTTCCATCGTGGCCAGCGTGGTGATCAGCGCATTGATCTTCAGCTTGGCGATCACGAAACCGTTGACGCCACCGATGATCGCGCCCGCCACCAGGCTGCCGCCGATGCCGAGTGCGATGCTGCCGGTGGCGTTGATGATCATCGCGCACAGCACGCCGGCAAACGCCACCGTGGAGCCGATCGACAGGTCGAAATCACGCGACGCCAGACAGAACATCATCGTGCAGGCGACCATGCCGATCTGCGAGACGGAGAGCGCCAAGCCCACCATGTTCTGCCACGAGAAGAAGTACTCGACCGAGAACGACAGCGCGGCAAACAGAATGGCGAAGATCAGCGGCAGGCTGAAATCGTCCAGCAGGCGAAGTAGGCGCGTCTTGTTCATGGCAGAGCGTGCCGATGCGGCGAGCGCATCGGAATGTTGCAGGGGTTGAGACTGGGACATCTTGGACTCCGGGGTTCTCAGGCAGCCAGCGGCGGCATGGGTGCAGAAGGCAGCGGCGCAGATTCAGGGCCTGACTCGGGACGTAGGGCGAGCTTGAGCACGGCCTGCTCATTGGCCTGCTCGCGCGGCAGTTCGCCGGCGATGCGGCCTTCGCTCATCACGAGCACGCGGTCGGCCACACCGAGGATTTCCGGCAACTCGCTGGAAATCATCAGCACGGCCACGCCACGTTCGGCCAGCTCGTACAGCACCTGGTAGATCTCGTTCTTGGCACCGACGTCGATGCCGCGCGTGGGCTCATCGATGATCAGCACACGCATGTCGTCTTCGGCCAGCCAGCGCGCCAGAATGGCCTTCTGCTGGTTGCCGCCCGACAGCAGGCGAATCGGCTGCTCGCGGTTGGGCGTCTTGATGCGCAGGCGCGCGATGTAGTGGTCAGCCGTCTTCGCTTCCTGCTTGTCATTGACGAACAGGCCGAAGCGACGCTGGTTGCGCCGGCAGCTGATGTTGATGTTTTCCGACACCGAGCGGCAGCCGATGATGCCCTCTTCCTTGCGGTCTTCCGGGCACAGGACGATGCCTTGGCGGATGGCATCGGCCACATCGCGGATGCGGATCGGCGCGCCGTCGAGCGTGATGCTCCCGGCCGTCTTGCGATCGGCCCCGTAGATCAATCGCGCCAGCTCCGACCGCCCCGCACCCACCAGCCCGAACAGGCCGACGATCTCGCCGCGGCGCACGGACAGGCTTGCCGGCTCGGCCAACTTCGGGCCCACCAGGCCATCCACCTGCAAGCGCACGTCGCCCAGCGGGCGCGCGCGGTAATCGAAGATATCGTCGATCTGGCGGCCGACCATCTGCGCGACCAGCTCGTCACGCGTGACGTTGGCCATCGACGGGAAATCCGCCACCTTGCGGCCGTCGCGGAAGATCGTGCAGCCGTCGCACAGCTCGAAAATCTCATCCAGCCGGTGCGAGATGTAGATCAGCGCACGGCCTTGGGCGCGCAGGTCTTTCACGAGGCGGAACAGGATGTCGGTCTCGCGGATCGACAGCGAACTTGTCGGCTCGTCCAGCGCAATCACGCGCGCATCGCGCAGGATCGCCTTGCAGATCTCGACCATCTGGCGCTGCCCGATCGACAGGTGTTTCAGCTTGGCGCGCGGGTCCAGATCGACACCGATGCGGCCGAGCTGTTCGCGCGTCCAGGCCATCGCCTCGCGCTGGCGGATGAACCCGCCGCTGGCCGGCAAATGGCCGAGCAGCAGGTTGTCCATCACCGTCAGTTCGGGCACCGTCTGCAGCTCCTGGTGGATGACGGCAATGCCGGCATCCAGCGCCGCCCGCGTGGTCGGGAACGCCGTCGGCT
Source organism: Ralstonia pickettii (assembly GCF_000607165.1). Classification (GTDB taxonomy): domain Bacteria; phylum Pseudomonadota; class Gammaproteobacteria; order Burkholderiales; family Burkholderiaceae; genus Ralstonia; species Ralstonia holmesii. The sequence continues at coordinate 51,316 of NZ_JFZG01000026.1, forward strand.
GGCCCTCGACGACGATCTGCCCTCCGTCGGGCTGATAGTCGCCGCCCAGGATCTTCAACAGCGTCGACTTGCCCGCGCCGTTCTCGCCCAGCAAGCCGTGCACGCGGCCGCATTCGATGCCAAACGACACATCGGACAGCGCCCGCACACCCGGAAACACCTTGCTGATGCCACGAAACTCAAGAAACGCCGACATGGCAAGTCTCCTTCAACAACGTTGTCCGCAAGATCACAAACCCATTTCCTGGCGGACTTGCTTCTCGTTGTCGCGTGTCATCAGGCGGCCGCTGGTCAGGGTAAGCGGGTCCGGTGCCTTGTTGTTCTTGATCCACTCGTACATGTTGATCGAGGTTTCGTAGCCGTGGCGCTTCGGGCTGATCAGCACGGTGCCGAAGAAACCGGTCTTCTCGGGCTTGGAGAACTCGTTGAGCGCCGACTGGCTGCCGCCGATGCCCACACCGATGATGTCTGCCGGCTTCACGCCGTGGCCTTCCGCTGCACGCACTGCGCCCAGCACGGCTTCGTCATTCAGGCCGAAGGCAATCCAGTGCTTGAACTTCGGGTTCTTGGTCAGGGTGATGTTGGCGGCGTTGAACGCGGCTTCGGTATCCGTCTTGGCCTGCGGGCTGGTCAGCACGTTCGCGGCCGGGAAGCCCGCTTTGGTGAGCGCTGCGACTGCGCCGTCGGTGCGCTCCTTGGCGGTCGGCAGTTGGTCATACGCAATACGGATGGCACCGACTTCCGACAGATTCCAGCCGCGCTTTTTCATCTCCTGCGCAATCGCATCGCCCACCTGTTCGCCGATCTTCGTGGCCGAGATGCCCATGTGCGGCACGGATTCGATCGGCTTGCCAGCACCGTCGACCAGGCGGTCATCCACCGTCATCAGCTTGAGGTTGTTCTGCTTGGCCTTGGCCACGACTGCCGGTCCGAGCTTCACGTCGGGCACGCAGATCACGAAACCCTGCGCATGCTGCGCGCCCAGGTTGTCGATGGCCGTCAGCACTTCGCCGCCGCTGGGCACGCCAATCTTCACCAGCTTGAAGCCCTTTTCCTTGGCGGCCTGGTCTGCGAACTTCCATTCGTCCTGGAACCACGGCTCTTCGGGCTGCTTGACCAGGAAGCCGATCTTCACGTCATCGGCTGCATGGGCAAACACCGAGAGGCCGCCGGCCATGGCGAACAGCGTGGCGGCAGCAATGGCCTTGAATGTCCCGCGTCGTTGTTGTTGCATGTTGTCTCCTTGCGATGCCGTCTTTGCGGCATCTGTTCTGCGTTGGATGAAAGATGGGATGGCGTGGGCGCCGGGCTTACGCCACCTTCAAGGTTTTGACCAGACCGCGCTCGCGTGCGATGGCGATCGCGCCGCTGCCGGCCAGGTGTTCCTGCTGTTCACTGCTCGTAACGGTGACCTTGCCCGAGAAGAAATCGTCGTCCGACACCAGCACGGCCAGCGCCTCGCGCAGCAGCGGCTTGCCGGTGATGACGAACTGCGTGCCGGGGTTCATGCGGATCGCGCTGCTGTTCTTGAGCGTGAGCAGATCCGCGCCCAGCACCGCGCCCAGCAGGAAGTTGGCCCGCGCATTGCGCTCGTAGATCGTGAACTGACCCAGCGTGCGCACCATGAAACAGGCGCGCCCCAGTCCGATGCTGCTGGCGCTGCGCGCGCCGGACAGCAACATTTCCGAATCGACCTCGGTGGCAAAGTCGGAGTCGAGCGCGTCGGCCAGGATGGTGTTGTGCGTGATCACGTGCAGCAGCTCGCCAGCCAGCGTCGTCACACAGCCGGTGATGCGCTGATCCGCGTCCAGATGCACAAACTTCGAGTGCGAACCCGGCAGCACGATCACCGCCGGCTCTGTGATGCCAAGGCGAGCGACCAAACCCATGGTCTCGACTTCTTCGCCGCGCATCATGTCCATCGACTCGATGTTGTGCAGGCCGAGGTTGTCCACCGGATTGCGCACGCCCGGCACAAACCAGATTGGCTGGGGGCACACCTCGGGAATGCTCGCCTGCACCATCCCCGCGGCCAGGTCGCGCAGGCCGGCTGGCGCCACCAGGTGCGGTACTTCATGCAGGCCAACGTTGGAGGTGATCATGCCGGACGCCAGCACCAAGTCGACCTGGCTCATGCCGAAACCGGCCTTCTGCAGCGCAGCTTCAATGGTGTCCTGCACGCCGCGCTGCAGCGTCGTCCGGTTGCCGGTGATGGCGGTGTCGCGCACGCCAACCTGGCGCGCAGCCTGGCAGAGCGCAACGTCATCGCGCCAGACCGTGACGCGTGTGTTGGTGGTACCGGTATCGATGGTGAGGATGTTCATGCGTGGCATTGCTTGGTGTGACGTGGGACGGGCCCTGGGTTAAAACCGTTTCATGATCCGCAGCGAGCGGCCCGTGGTTGACTTGGAAGGCGCCGCCGTCCATGAAGACGTCGTCGAGAAGCGGCAACGTCGCACAGTCGAGTTCGGGGCGCGCAACAGGATCATGAGCGGTTTTTTAGAACGAGTGAACGATACCGGTGTAGGCACCCAGTTGGTTCTTACCCGGCGCCGGGTTGTTGTTGGTTGCTTCCACCGAGAAGTTGGCGGTAGCGCTGTTCTGCACCGTGCCCACGCTCGCGTACAGCATCGTGCGCTTGGACAGGTTGTAGTTGGCACCCGCCATGAACAGGTTGGCGTTACCGCCGCCGTGGTTCACGTTGACGCGATAGGCCGCGCCGATCAGCGTCAACGCCGGCGTGACTTCATAGTTGATGCCCAGCCAGTAATGATTGGCCTTGGTCGGGGCGCCCGCTGCCGCATCCGGTGCAGACAGGTTTTCATACGCGGCAAACAGCTTCGCCTTGCCGATGGTGTACGTACCGCCGATCGTCGCTTCCTTCGAGAAATTGAAGATGTCGCTGAACTTGCCGTTGCCGTCGCGGATCACGTCGTAGATCGCGCGCACCTCCAGCGGGCCGGCGGTGTAGACGGCGGACACGCCATCGCGACGGCTGTTCGTGAACGAGCCGGGTTGTTCACCCAGACCGGTCTGCAGGCCGATCTGGAAGCCGCCCCAGGTCGGGCTTTGGTATTCGACGACGTTGTTGGCGCCCGGCCAGTTACGCCCGCGCACCAGCGTAGCCGAGCCGATGAACTGCTGGCCGGTCGGGTCCAGGAACCAGACGTCGTTGCTGATGAAGAGGTTCTTGCCGGCCGTCAACGTGCCCCAGGTCGGGCTGGACAGGCCGACGTACGAACGGCGATTAAACAGCGCGTCACCGTTGGTTTTGCCTTGCGCCGCGCCAAAGCCGGACTCCAGCCGGAAGACCGCCTGCAGGCCACCGCCCAGATCCTCCTTGCCCATGAACCCGAACATGCTGGTCCCCCACTGGTTGTCGGCGGCGCGCCAGAGGCTGCCGCCCGGGGAGGTCGCGGTGGGGGCGACGTTGTTCTGGTAGTCGATGCCGCTGGCGACGCGGCCGTACAGCGTGACGTTGGTTTGTGCGAGGGCGGGAGCGGTCCAGCCAGCGAGCGCAAGGCTGCACGCCAGCATCCCGCGAACAGCGGTGGTTCGATTCATGACGTCTCCTGAATGTTTTTGTAGGCGGGGTCCGGTGCGTCGCGCGGTTTGAGATCGCTGGAGGCACACACCAAGCATCGTCACCGGCCCCAGGCGCATTTGTAGTCGGGGCGGCCTTAACGTGGCAAACTACAAATTCTTCGTTGTACGTTAAATTTTTCTTAACGAGAACGCATGGCACGACGCCTCCCTCCCCTTAATGCATTGCGCGTCTTTGAAGTTGCGGGCCGCCATTTGAGCTTCAGCCGGGCTGCGGACGAGCTTTGCGTGACCAACGCTGCCGTCAGCCATCAGATCAAGCAGCTCGAAGATCATCTGGGCAAAAAGCTCTTTGCGCGCCGCAACAACCAGCTCTCGTTGACCGACGCCGGCGACAACTACCTGCCTCGCGTGCGCGACGCGCTGCGTGCCCTCGAACAAGCCACCGATCTGCTGATGGACACCGCCGACGCGCCGCTGCGCGTGGCCGTGCCGCCAACCTTCGGCGCCAAATGGCTGGTGCCGCGGCTGTACCGTTTCTTCAACCAGCATCCGCACGTGCGCGTCGAAGTCTCGACCGCCGACGTGCAAGACCACGGCCAGTTCGATCTGTGCATCGACGACCGGCAAGTCAACGCGCCCAACCTGCGCGTCGAGTGGTTCACCTCCACCGATTTTTTTCCCGTCTGCAACGCAACGCTGCAGGCGGCCATCCGCATGCCGCAGGACCTCGCCACGCAAACGCTGTTGCACGAGCGCGGCGGCCGCCATCTCGCGCACCATCCGACGTGGCGGCAATGGCTCGACGAGGTCGGTGTGCCCCACATCGATGCCACGCGCGGGCCGGCGTTTTCTGAGGCCCTGATGGCGCTGCAGGCAGCTATTGACGGCCAAGGCGTGGCACTCGGCCAGGGCATCCTTGTCGAGTACGACATCGCCGCCGGACGTCTGATGCGACCGCTGGCGACCGAAGCCTCGCTGCGCCTGTCGTACTACCTGATCCATCCACACCAGGCAGCCGAGCACGCGGGCTTTGCATTGTTCCGCCAGTGGCTCGTCGATGAAGTCGCGCGCGGGGGCGGCCGTGCACGCAACCAGCCCCCGGCAAGCGAGGTGTTTTGATTTCTTTTTGATTGTGGCGTGGCGGGCGCTCTACACTACTCGTCCCTGGCTGCATTGCGCCGAAGAAGGAGCCCGCCATGAGCTTCCCCCGCCCCGCCAACACCCCGTGGCTTGTCCCGTACCTGACCGTGCACGACGCCTCGGCCGCCATCGCCTTCTATCGCAACGCGTTCGGTTTCGATGTGCAGGATGAAATGCACGACCATGGCCGCCCGATCCACGTCGAGATGACCTACCAGGGCCAGCTCATGCTGATGTTTGCGCCCGAAGGCGTCTTCGGCTCCACCGCCAAAGCCCCTGCCGCCGCGGGCTTTGAATGCCCGCAGAGCTTCCACCTGTATTGCAACGACGTCGACACCGCGTATCAGAACGCGCTGGACCAGGGCGCCACGTCCATCATGGCGCCGCACGATGCCTTCTGGGGCGAGCGCTACGCCGCCGTGCGCGATCCCGACGGTTATCGCTGGGGCCTCGCCTGCCGCCCGGCGGCAGCCTGATCGCCTGACCCGATTCACCACAAGGATTGCTGTCATGGGGCTTCCCCGTTTTTTCGTCGATACGCCGCTCGCCCCCAACACAACCGTCACGCTGCCCGAGGCCGTCACACGCCACATCCACGTGCTGCGGCTGGCCGTCGGCGATGACGTCTGCCTGTTCGATGGCTCCGGCCACGAATTCCGTGCTCGGCTCGCCGCCATCAACAAGCGCGATGCCACCGCCAGCCTTGCGGATGCCACACAGCCCGACACAGAGGCCCGCTACGCCATCACGCTCGCGCAAGGCATTGCCGGTGGCGACAAGATGGATTGGCTGATCGAGAAGGCCATCGAACTGGGCGTGAATGCGGTGGCTCCGCTGCAGACCGAGCGCGCCGTGGTGCGCCTCTCCGGCGAGCGTGCAGCCAAGCGCGTGCAGCACTGGCAGTCACTGGTGCAGGCCGCCTGCGAGCAATGTGGCCGAGCCCGCGTGCCGGTTGTCGCACCGGTCGCCACGCTGCGCGAATGGCTCGCCGCCGCCAAGTCGACCGAGGCGCCGCGCGTGCTGCTGTCACCGCGCGGCACGCAATCGCTTACGCAATGGGCGGTGCAGTCGCGCACGCGCATCGAAGGCAGCGGCATCGTGCTGCTGATCGGCCCCGAAGGCGGTCTTTCGCCCGACGAAGAAGCGCTTGCCGAGGCTGCCGGTTTCTTACCGCTGACACTCGGGCGACGTATTCTCAGAACGGAATCGGCGGCGCTTGTTGCCGTGTCCGCGCTGCACGCCGTGCTCGGCGAGTTCTAAGTTCTGACAACGAAACACTGACCGTTTGATCCCCCCGGCGGGCCTTTCCCCCATGCCCGCCATTGACCAAAGGAGCTTCATCATGGGTCTACTCGATTCGATTCTCGGCGGCGGCAATGACGCCAGCGGTGCGCAATCGTCCTTGCTCGGCAACAAGAAGGTGTTGCTTGCCGTGGGCGTGCTGGCTTACCTGGCGATGAAGCACAAGTCGCAAGGCGCGGGCGATGCGGCCGCGCCGCAAGGGCAGGAAGATCAGGGCGGCGGCCTGTTCGGTTCGCTGGGTGGCTTGCTGGGTGCGGCAGGCGGTGCCGGCGCACTGGGCAGCCTGCTCGGCGGCGCAGGCGGAGCGGGTGGCCTTGGTGGCCTGCTCGGCGGTTTGCTGGGCGGTGGCAACGGCAATGCCGATCAGGCGGCCGTCGGAGGCCTGGGGCCGCTGCAGCAGATCCTGGAGCAAGCCGGTCTGGGCGAACAGGTCAAATCGTGGATCGGCAATGGCCAGAACCTGCCGGTGTCAGGCGAGCAGATTACGCAGGCACTGAGTGGCACGGGTGCGCTGGAGGAGGTATCGAAACTGGCCGCCCACTTCGGCATCAGCGAAGGCGACCTCGCCAACCAGCTCGCCGAAGGCCTGCCCGAAGCAGTCAATCACCTCACGCCGCAAGGCGCAGTGCCGGCGGCCTGAACGTTTATCGCCGCACAGAAGAAAGCCCGCAATTGCGGGCTTTTTTTGCGCCGACGGTCAACCCTCGCCGTAGGCCGTTCGGCCCGCGTCACGCAGCGCCTGCACCACATGCAGCGCCGCCGGAGACAACAACCGGTCCGTGCGCGTGATGATGCCGAAGTCGTCCATCTGGCACGGCATCGGCAACGGAAGAATCGCCAGCATCCGATACGACGCGTAGTACTGCGCGACGTCGGCGCCGATCACGGCCAGCATGTCGCTCTGCTCGAGGATGCGCGTCAGGAACAGCAGCGCCGAGGTTTCCACCACGCTGGACGGCGCTGTCAGGCTCTCCCGCTGGAACATCAGGTCGAACCGGTGACGCAGCACGCTGCCGATGGGCGGTACCACCCAGGTGGCCGGCTGCACATCGGCCAGCGTCAGCGATGGTTCCGCCAGCAAGGGATGCCCCGGCCGCGCCACCGCGACCACCGGCTCGTCGGCCAGCGGCTCGTAGCGCAGATGCAGTTTGTCGTGCTCAGCAAACAGGCGGCCGACCACGAGGTCGAGCTTGTCTTGCGCCAATCGCTCCAGCAACACATTGCTGCTTTCGATTTCCAGCGACACCCGCAGCCCCGGATGCTCGCGCGTGATCTGCGCCACCACCGGCGGCAGCAGCCGCACGCCCGGCGACGTGATCGTGCCCACCGCCACGTGCCCGAGGTGTCCGGCCTTGAGCCCGAGCACTTCCTCCTGGGCCTGGTCCAGGCTGCCGACCACCGCACGCGCGTGGCGGATCAGCGCATCGCCATAGCGCGTGGGCCGCATGCCGCGCGGCATGCGCTCGAACAGCTGCACATCAAGCATGGCCTCCAGCTCGCGCAGCAGCTTGGAGGCGGCGGGCTGCGTCATGTTGAGCGCGGCGGCCGCCCGGTGGATGTTGCCCTCCTCGGCCAGGGCAATCAGCAGCAGCAGTTGTCGCGTCTTCAGGCGCGCACGGACGTACCAGGGGCTGTTCGACATCGGGTCTTCCTTGAGATATCAAATTGGATATCGGTCACGGCCAATATTTCATTGGAAGGATATCAGGGCGCTCCGTACACTCGGTCCGATCAAAAAACCACAACCACACCGGAGACAACGGACGTGCCGCGCGGCCCGCAAGTGCCACGCAGCCGATCGATGCGCGCGCGCCTCGACCTCCACGTCCGTGACACACGCACCCATGTCGGAATCGAAACCCAAGCTGCGCTCGGCCCAATGGTTCGGCACCGCCGATAAGAACGGCTTCATGTACCGAAGCTGGATGAAGAACCAGGGCATCCCCGATCACGAATTCGACGGCCGCCCGATCATCGGCATCTGCAATACCTGGTCGGAACTGACGCCGTGCAATGCGCATTTCCGCAAGCTGGCGGAACACGTCAAGCGCGGCATTTACGAGGCGGGCGGGTTCCCGGTGGAGTTTCCGGTGTTCTCCAACGGCGAATCGAACCTGCGCCCGACTGCCATGCTCACGCGCAACCTCGCGGCCATGGATGTTGAAGAGGCGATTCGCGGCAACCCGATCGACGCGGTGGTGCTGCTCACCGGCTGCGACAAGACCACGCCGGCCCTGCTGATGGGCGCGGCAAGCTGCGACGTACCGGCCATCGTCGTGACGGGCGGGCCCATGCTCAACGGCAAGCTCGACGGCAAGAACATCGGCTCCGGTACGGCGGTGTGGCAGCTGCACGAATCGCTCAAGGCGGGGGAGATCGACCTGCATCGCTTCCTGTCGGCGGAAGCGGGGATGTCGCGTTCGGCCGGCACGTGCAACACGATGGGCACGGCGTCCACCATGGCATGTATGGCCGAAGCGCTCGGCACATCGCTGCCGCATAACGCGGCCATTCCGGCGGTGGATGCGCGGCGCTACGTGCTGGCGCATATGTCAGGCATCCGCATCGTCGAGATGGCGCTGCAAGGGCTGACGCTGTCCAAGATCCTCACGCGCGCCGCGTTCGAAAACGCCATCCGCGCCAACGCAGCCATTGGTGGTTCGACCAACGCCGTGATCCACCTGAAGGCGATTGCCGGGCGCATTGGCGTGCCGCTTGAGCTGGAAGACTGGTCGCGCATCGGCCGGGACACGCCGACCATCGTTGACCTGATGCCCTCGGGCCGCTTCCTGATGGAGGAGTTCTACTACGCGGGCGGCCTGCCCGCCGTGCTGCGCCGCCTGGGCGAGGCGAACCTGCTGCCGCATCCCGATGCGCTGACCGTCAACGGCAGGACGCTGTGGGACAACGTCAAGGACGCGCCCATCACCGACGACGAAGTCATCCGCCCGCTCACCAACCCGCTGATCGACGATGGCGGCATTCGCGTGTTGCGCGGCAATCTGGCGCCGCGTGGCGCGGTGCTCAAGCCATCTGCGGCGAGCCCAGAGCTGCTCAAGCATCGCGGCCGCGCAGTCGTATTCGAAAACCTGGAGCACTACAAGGAACGCATCGTTGACGAGTCCCTGGAGGTGGATGCCAGCTCCGTGCTGGTGATGAAGAACTGCGGGCCCAAGGGATATCCGGGCATGGCCGAGGTCGGCAACATGGGCCTGCCGCCCAAGCTGCTGCGCCAGGGTGTGAAGGATATGGTGCGCATTTCCGACGCACGCATGAGCGGGACCGCCTACGGGACAGTGGTGCTGCACGTGGCGCCCGAAGCTGCGGCGGGCGGCCCGCTGGCCGCGGTGCAGGACGGCGACTGGATCGAACTCGACTGCGAGGCCGGCACGCTCCACCTGGACATTGCCCCCGAAGAACTCGCGCGCAGGCTGGCGGCCTACCAGCCCCAGCGTTCGCATGGCGAGGCCGGCGGTTACCAGCGCCTGTACGTCAACCACGTGCTGCAGGCTGACGAAGGCTGCGACCTCGATTTCCTGGTCGGTTGCCGTGGCGCCGCAGTACCGCGCCACTCGCACTGAATCGACACACGCGTAGGAGACTGGCTTTGCCGATTGCTCAACCCGCCGCGCACGCACCACGCTATCGCGGCATCTTTCCGGTGGTGCCCACCACCTTCACCGAAACCGGCGAACTCGATTTGCCGAGCCAGAAGCGCGCGATCGATTTCATGATCGATGCCGGCTCGGATGGCCTGTGCATCCTGGCCAATTTTTCGGAGCAGTTCTCGCTGTCCGATGACGAGCGCGAAGTGCTCACCCGCACCGCGCTGGAGCACGTGGCTGGCCGCGTGCCCGTGATTGTCACCGCCTCGCACTACAGCACGCAGGTCTGCGCGCAACGCAGCCGCCGCGCGCAGGACATGGGCGCCGCCATGCTGATGGTGATGCCGCCCTACCACGGCGCCACCTTCCGCGTGCCGGAAGCGCAGATCTACGAATTCTTTGCGCGCGTGTCGAATGCCGTGGGCATTCCGATCATGATTCAGGATGCGCCGGCCAGCGGCACGGTGCTGTCTGCGGCGTTCCTCGCGCGCGTGGCCCGCGAGATCGAGCAAGTGGCCTACTTCAAGATCGAAACGCCCGGTGCGGCGGCCAAGCTGCGCGAGCTGATCCGCCTCGGCGGGGACGCCATCGAAGGCCCCTGGGACGGTGAAGAAGCCATTACGCTGCTGGCCGATCTGGATGCCGGCGCCACGGGCAGCATGACCGGTGGTGCATATCCCGACGGCATTCGGCCGATCATCGAGGCGCACGCGCAAGGGCAACACGATCTCGCCTTCGATCTGTATCAACGCTGGCTGCCGCTCATCAACCACGAGAACCGGCAGGCCGGCATCCTGGCCGCCAAGGCACTGATGAAGGAAGGCGGCGTGATCGCCTGCGAAGCATCGCGCCATCCGTTGCCGCCAATGCACCCAGACACGCGCCGGGGCCTGATCGACATTGCCCGGCGGCTCGATCCGCTGGTCTTGCGCTGGGGGCGATAGCCATGCACGGTGAACGTACCCCCGTTTCGATCGGCATTGTCGGCGTTGGCAAGATCGCGCGCGATCAGCATCTGCCGGCGCTTGCCGCGCAGCCCGGGTTCAAGCTCGCGGCCTGTGCCAGCCCGCATTCACGCGTCGACGGCCTGCCGCACTACACGACGCTCGACGCCATGCTGGCAGACGAACCCGCACTGCAGGCGGTGTCGCTGTGCACGCCGCCGCAGGTGCGATTTACGCAGGCCCGCGCGGCACTCGCCGCCGGCAAGCACGTGATGCTGGAGAAGCCCCCGGGCGCCAGCGTGTCGGAAGTTGCGATCCTGGCTGAACTGGCACGGGAGCATCGCAGCACGTTATTCACCTCATGGCACTCGCGCCATGCGCCCGGTGTCGAGGCCGCCCGCGAATGGCTTGCAAACCGCGCCATCGTCTCAGTCGATGTGCAGTGGAAAGAAGATGTGCGCCGCTGGCACCCGAACCAGGCGTGGATCTGGGAACCCGGCGGTCTGGGTGTGTTTGACCCGGGCATCAACGCGCTTTCGATCCTGACCCGCGTCCTGCCGCATGCGTTCTTTCTGACGGCGGCCGACCTGTGGGTGCCCGCCAATCAGCAGACCCCGATTGCTGCCCACCTGGCATTCACCGATGCGCACGGCACGGCCATCCAGGCGGAATTCGACTGGCGCCATGACGCAGGCGAGCTATGGCAGATCGACGTGACCACGCGCGACGGCACCTTGCGGCTGGCACAAGGCGGCAAGCAATTGACCATCGACGGCGTTGAGATCGACGTCGGCCCCGAACGCGAATACCCAAGCCTGTACACACGCTTTCTCGAACTGATCGCCAGCGGCGAGAGCGATGTCGATGTCCGCCCGCTTCAGCACGTGGCCGACGCCATGCTGCTCGGTCGGCGCCATCTGATTGATCCGTTCGTGCCGTGAAGCACGCCCGACTCACGTAGTGCCATAAGAGCCATTCCAACGAGGAGACAACCATGCAACGCAAACTTCGCCGCCTGACCCTATCCGCCCTGGCAGCCACCCTGTGCCTGGGGCCGCTGGCCGCCACCCTGCCCGCCCACGCCGACGAGCCGCTCAAGATCGGCTTCCTGGTCAAGATGCCCGAGCAGGCGTGGTTCATCAACGAACAGAAAGCTGCCACCGCGCTTGGCCAGAAGGACGGTTTTTCGGTGGTGAACATCGGCACGCCCGATGGCGAGAAGGTGCTGTCCGCCATCGACAACCTGGGCGCACAAGGTGCCAAGGGCTTCGTCATCTGTGCGCCGGACGTGCGCCTGGGGCCGGCTATCTCGGCACGCGCCAAGCACTACAACATGAAGTTCGTCACGGTTGACGATCAACTCGTCGACTCGTCCGGCAAACCGCTGGCCAACGTACCGCACCTGGGCATGTCGGCATTCAAGATCGGCAACCAGGTCGGCCAGGCCATCTCCGACGAGATGAAGCGCCGTGGCTGGAAGCCCGAGGAAGTGGGCGCGCTGCGCATCACCAACTACGAGCTGCCGACCGCCAAGCTGCGCACCGACGGCGCCACGCAGACGCTGCTGGCCGGCGGCTTCAAGAAGGAAAACATCTTCGACGCGCCGCAAAAGACGACCGACGACGCAGGTGGCTTCAATGCCGCGTCGCCGGTGCTGGCACAGCATGCGGGCATCAAGAAGTGGGTCATCTTCGCGCTCAATGAAGAGAGCGTGCTGGGCGGCGTGCGCGCAACCGAGCAGTTGCACATTCCGGCAGCCGATGTGATCGGGGTCGGCATCAACGGTGCCGGCGAGGCGTTTGCCGAGTTCCAGAAGAAGGAGCCGACGGGCTTCTTCGGCACGATTGCCGTCAGCTCGACCAACCACGGCAAGGACAGCGCTGCAAACCTTGTCGATTGGATCAAGACCGGCAAGCAGCCGCCAGCCGATACGCAAACCACCGGCAAGCTGATGGTGCGCGGCAATTGGCAAGAGGTCCGCAAGGAACTGGGCATTTGATGCAACGCGCGGCGCGGGCCAGTCCCGCGCCCCACGTGCATCCGCAGAGAGCAACCGATGACAGTTCAATCACTTGATGAGAGTGGCCCGCCCGACGCTTCCGCAGGCGCCTATCTGAAGCTCGACGGCATCACCGTGCGCTTTCCCGGCGTACTGGCACTCGACCACGTCTCGCTCGACATCCGCCGCGGCGAAGTGCACGGCCTGATGGGCGAAAACGGCGCGGGCAAGTCGACGCTGCTCAAGGTGCTGTCAGGCGTCAACCAGCCGGAGGACGGCACGCTGTCGCTCGACGGCGTGCCGCAGCAGTTCACGAACACCCGCGCAGCCATCGCGGCGGGCATCGCGATCATCTATCAGGAACTGCACCTCGTACCCGAACTGACGGTGGCAGAAAACCTGATGCTCGGCGCGCTACCCAATCGCTTTGGCGTGCTCGACGAGAAGACGTTGATCGCGCGTGCGCTGCGCGAACTCGAACGGCTGGGCGAGAAGCTCGATCCGGCCCAACCCGTCAAGCATCTGTCGATCGGCCAGCGCCAGATGATCGAGATCGGCAAGGCGCTGATGCGCGACGCGCGCGTGATCGCGTTCGACGAACCGACGAGTTCGCTCTCCTCGCGCGAGACGACGCAGTTGTTCCGCATCATTCGCGCGCTCAAGGCCGAGGGCCGCGCGGTCATCTATGTCACACATCGCATGGAAGAGGTGTACGAACTGTGCGATCGCGTGACGGTGTTCCGTGACGGCCGGCATATCGACACGTTCAACGCCGGCGCGAGCCTCGACCGCGAACGGTTGATCCGCTGCATGGTCGGCCGCTCGATCCAGGACGTGTATGGCTACAAGCCACGCCCGCTCGGTGAGGTGAAGGTCGACGTGCGCGGCCTGATGGGGCCCGGCTTGACCGAACCCGCATCGTTTCGCGCGCATGCTGGGGAAATCGTCGGCTTCTTCGGGCTGGTCGGCGCGGGGCGCTCGGAACTGATGAAGCTTCTCTACGGCGCGGTCAAACCCACAGCGGGCGAGGTTCACCTCAAAGGCAAGCGCGTCCAGTTCAACACGCCGCGCGATGCGGTGCGCGCGGGTGTCGCGCTCTGCCCTGAAGACCGCAAGCAGGAAGGCATCGTCGCGATCGCCTCGGTGTCGGATAACCTGAACATCAGTTGCCGGCGCCACTTCAGCCGCTTCAGCGTGCTGAACAACCGGCAGGAAGCGCGGACCACCAACTCGTTCATCGACAAGCTCGCCATCAAGACACGCAACGGTGAAACGCCCATCGGCAAGCTATCGGGCGGCAATCAGCAGAAGGTGATCCTCTCGCGCTGGCTGGCCGAAGACATCGACGTCTTCCTGATGGACGAGCCCACGCGCGGCATCGACGTCGGCGCCCGCAGCGAAATCTACAGCCTGCTCTACGGCCTTGCCGAGGCGGGCCGCACCGTCATCGTCGTGTCGAGTGATCTGGCGGAAGTCATCGGCGTTGCCGACCGAGTGCTCGTCATGAAACAGGGCCGCATCGTCGGCGATCTGCCCAGAGAGCACGCCTCGCCCGACACCCTCATCAAACTCGCGCTGCCACGCTAGCGCGCGAATCACGCCCTCATGGAAACCGATCCTATGCAAACGCCATCCACCGAATCCGTGCCGGGCGGCCCGCCATTGGCAGCCCCGGGCATCCCCAGCCGCGCAGCCCTCACGTGGGAGCTGGTCAACCGATCGGGCATCGTCGTGGTGTTCCTTCTGCTGTTCACCGCGCTGGCGTTCACGGTGCCGGGCTTCATCAGCAGCCGCAACATCCAGGGCCTGCTGCTCTCCGTCACCTTGATCGGCTCTATCTCGGTCACGATGATGTTCGTCCTCGCACTCGGCGAGGTGGACCTTTCCGTCGCCTCCATCGTGGCGTTCGCCGGCGTGGTGGCCTCCACGCTCATCACCGCAACCCATAGCGTGGTGCTTGGCGTCGGGGCCGGCGTGCTGGCGGGCGGCATGGTCGGGCTCGTCAACGGCGTGTTGGTGGCGCGCTATCAGATCAACTCGCTGATCGTCACGCTGGCCATGATGGAAGTCGTGCGCGGCCTCGCCTTCATCACCTCCAACGGCGACGCGGTGATGATTTCCGAAGAGAGCTTCTTCGACCTGGGCGGCGGGTCATTCCTTGGCATCTCGTACCCGATCTGGAGCAATATCGTCGGCTTCGCGCTGTTCGGTTTCCTGCTCAAGAAGACGGTGTTCGGCAAGAACGTGCTCGCCGTCGGCGGCAATGAAGAAGCCGCGCTGCTTGCCGGCCTGCCCGTGACGCGCATCAAGATCGCCGTGTTCGTCCTGCAAGGCCTGGTGACCGGTTTTGCGGGCGTGATGCTCGCCTCGCGCATGAGCCTGGGCGATCCGAAAACGTCGGTCGGGCTCGAACTGGGCGTGATCTCAGCCTGCGTGCTGGGCGGTGTTTCGCTCACAGGCGGGGTGGCAACCGTGTCCGGTGTGCTGGTCGGCGTTCTGATCATGGGGTCGGTGCAGAACGCGATGAGCCTGATGAACGTGCCGACGTTCTATCAGTACCTGATTCGCGGCGGCATTCTGCTGCTGGCGGTGTGGTTCGACCGCATTCGCCGCAACAAGCGGGTAGGCTGACACGCCGGTCGGCCTTCGCACGGCAACAAAAAAGCCCGCATTTGCGGGCTTTTTCATTCCAACGCCGATCAATCAGCGGGAAAGTCAGTTCACGCGAACGAATAGAACACGCGGAACTGAACCTTGCGCTCGCCCCAGAACTCTGCCGCGTCGCGGAACACGTCCAGCAGCACTTCGCGCGCTTCCTTGTCGAACTTGGGCTGGCACGGCAGCCCCTCGAGCACGATGACAAAACCCGGCTGCGGGCCGGCCTTGTAGATCATGTCGGTCAGGCAGTCAGCCAAGGCGTCGAAGTTCTTGCCGAAATGCTTCGGGAACAGGAACTCGCGTGCGATCACGTCGAGCACTTCGCTCTTGGTGGTCGCGGCCGCGCAGTTGGCGTACAGGAAATGCTGGCCAAGGCTGGCCGCCGACTCGGCCAGATCCGCCACGCGAAACGCGCGGATCGACTGCACGATATTCGGACGCACCGTCTTGAACAGGTTCATGGCGTCTTCGCGGCCTCCGTCGTCGTCCGTCTGAATATTGTCCTGCGTCATGATGTTCTGCGGTGCGCTTTGAGGCAACTTGGCCGCTCCCCCGACGCGTGCGCCCAGAGCTTGCATTCCGACCACACCGTCGTACAGATTTTGCGCCTTGTGCCACGCCTCGCGGGCCACGCGCTCATCGCGTGCGGTGAGCGAGTCGTCCAGCCCAAACATGTTGGTCGTCATCGCTGTATCCGTTGAAAACTGTTGTAGTGATCTTCCGTGTAGTAGCAGTCGTTGGCCGCTTGCTGATCGCCACCGCAAATAATGCGTCGGGCGCCACGGTTGCGTGCCCCTCGCGTCTTCACGGTGTACTCGTGGTAATAGCCACGCCGCTGTGCAGGCAAACGCCGTTCATAATTGCCGAACGTGGTGCCATCTTTTGCATACGGAAACGGGCCGCCCTGCTCAATCAGTGCCAGCGTGCGCTGCGCCTCGTTGGGCAGGTCTACCGGGCGAATGGTTCCCACGGCGGCAGCCATGCCGGTGGTGTCCCGAGCAACCGCATTGGCCGGCAGGCCGGCCACCGACAACGCGAGCGTTGCCATCAGCGCGCCACGCGCCATCGCCTGAGATACGGAGCGGCCGATCCACGCTCCAAGTCGCTTTGTCATCAGCAGGCCCTAACGGGAGAATCGCGCCGACCGGAGCCCGGCGCAGGTCACAAGCGCAGGTGGCCGTCCAATAACGATCCGGACAGCCGGTTTGCAGCTGAAAGCGAAGCGGCTCAATGCGTGAGAGGCCTGGCAGGGAATGACAAGTCGGGCGACTGCCGAAGACTTGGGGAATCCTTCCGCCTGCAAAACCACCCATTGCGCGCACCGAATAAGGCGAGCCAGTCAGACGTGTGTACGGAAAACCGCATTTTTTGAAACCCGTCCGGCCCGGTTCGGACCTCATGTGCTCAGAAGCACCCCTTCAGCCCGTAAGGGTACGCTCATCAATGACAACAATCAACCGACGGTGGAAGTCTGAAGGGTTTTTTGATATAGCTATTTAGTTTGCGGAAATGTAAGTACACGCAAACTTAGTGAATAAAAAAAGGGAGCGCAGCATCGTGCGCTCCCTCTTTGGTGCAGTCGCGATCAGCGTTGCGCTTGCGCAGCGGCATCCACGACGGTCAGGGCCGTCATGTTGAGGATGCGTCGCACCGTAGCCGATGGCGTGAGGATATGCACCGGCTTCTTCGCGCCCAGCAGGATCGGACCGATGGCGATGTTGTTGCCGGCGGCCGTCTTCAGCAGGTTGTAAGCGATGTTGGCGGCGTCGATGTTCGGCATGACCAACAGGTTCGCTTCGCCTTTGAGCGGCGAATCCGGCACCAGCGAGTCACGCAGCTTCTCGTCGAGCGCGGCATCACCGTGCATCT
Source organism: Ralstonia pickettii (assembly GCF_000607165.1). Classification (GTDB taxonomy): domain Bacteria; phylum Pseudomonadota; class Gammaproteobacteria; order Burkholderiales; family Burkholderiaceae; genus Ralstonia; species Ralstonia holmesii. The sequence goes on from NZ_JFZG01000026.1 coordinate 68,379, forward strand.
CACCGTCCACTTCCAGGTTCGGGGCACGTTCGCGCAGGATTGCCAGCGTTTCGCGCATCTTGACGGCCGAAGGCGCTTCCGAGGAGCCGAAGTTCGAGTGCGACATCAGCGCGACCTTGGGCTTGATGCCGAAGCGGCAGAGCTCCTCAGCGGCCATGATGGTGATCTCGGCGAGTTCCTCGGCAGTCGGGTCAACGTTGACATGCGTATCCGCCAGGAACACTTGCCGACCCGGCAGAACCAGGCCGTTCATGGCCGCGTACACGCAGTTCGTGCCACCCAGGATCTGGTCGATGTAGCGCAAGTGGGCGGCCGTGTTGCTGATCGTGCCGCAGATCATGCCGTCCGCTTCGCCCTTGTGGACCATGACGGCGCCGATCAGCGTATTGCGGCGACGCATCTCCAGCTTGGCGTACTGCGGCGTCACGCCCTTGCGCGCCATCAGCTTGTAATACGTCTCCCAGTAATCGCGGAAGCGCTCGTCATGCTCGGGGTTGACCACGGCGAAGTCCACGCCTTCGCGCAGACGCAGGCCGAAACGCTCGATGCGGTGGGCGATCACGCTCGGGCGGCCGATCAGGATCGGGCTGGCGAGCTTTTCGTCCACGACGATCTGCACCGCGCGCAGCACGCGCTCTTCTTCGCCCTCGGCAAAGACGATGCGCTTGCTCTCCATCGGCACCTTGCGGGCGGCCGAGAAGATCGGCTTCATCAGCGTGCCCGAGTGATAGACGAACTGCTGCAGATGCTGGCGGTAGGCATCCATGTCTTCGATCGGACGCTGCGCCACGCCCGAGAGCATGGCGGCCTGCGCCACGGCCGGCGCGATCTTGACGATCAGGCGCGGGTCGAAGGGCTTCGGAATCAGGTATTCGGGGCCGAACGACAAGTCCTGGATGCCGTACGCGGAAGCAACGATGTCGCTTTGCTCCTGGCGGGCCAGTTCGGCCACGGCGTGCACGGCGGCCACTTCCATCTCACGCGTGATGGTGGTCGCGCCCACATCGAGCGCGCCGCGGAAGATGAACGGGAAGCACAGGACGTTGTTGACCTGGTTCGGGTAGTCAGTGCGGCCGGTGCCCATGATGACGTCGGGGCGCACTTCTTTGGCCAGCTCCGGCAGGATTTCCGGATTCGGGTTGGCCAGCGCGAAGATGATCGGCTTGTCGGCCATGCGCTTGACCATGTCCTGCTTGAGCACGCCGGCGGCGGACAGGCCCAGGAAAATGTCGGCGCCGTCGATGACTTCAGCCAGCGTACGCAGATCGGTCTTCTGTGCGAAGTGCGCCTTGTCCGGGTCCATCAGTTCGGTGCGGCCTTCGTAGACGACGCCCGCCAAGTCGGTCACCCAGATGTTTTCGCGCGTCAGGCCCAGATCAACCAGCAGGTCAAGGCAGGCCAGCGCCGCAGCGCCCGCGCCCGAGGCCACCAGCTTGACCTTCTTGATGTCCTTGCCGACGACCTTCAGCGCGTTTGTAATGCCAGCGCCCACCACGATGGCGGTGCCGTGCTGGTCATCGTGGAAGACGGGGATCTTCATGCGCTTGCGCAGTTCGCGCTCGACGAAGAAGCACTCCGGCGCCTTGATGTCTTCCAGGTTGATGCCGCCGAAGGTCGGCTCCAGCGAGGCGATGATATCGACCAGCTTTTGAGGGTCTTTTTCGTTGATCTCGATGTCAAACACATCGATACCGGCGAACTTCTTGAACAGGCCGGCCTTGCCTTCCATGACAGGCTTCGAGGCTTCCGGGCCAATATCGCCCAGGCCGAGCACGGCCGTGCCGTTGGTCACCACGCCGACGAGGTTGCCGCGGGCGGTGTAGCGGAACGAGTTGGCGACGTCTTCGACAATCTCTTCACAGGCTGCGGCAACACCCGGCGAATATGCCAAGGCGAGGTCGCGCTGGTTCGACAGCGGCTTGGTCGGCGTGACGGAAATCTTGCCCGGGGTCGGAAACTCGTGGTACTCCAGCGCGGCCTTGCGCAAGGCGGCGCGCTGCTGCGCCTTGAGTTCTTCATCCGTGCGGGCGGGCTGCTGAGGCTGGGTATCCACCGTGGTCATGGGTCTCTCGTATCGGGTGGCCAGCGCGCGCGCCGGCCGTCGCATCTAGCGGGCCACCGGGATACCCTCACGAGCGCCACGGGAATACGGTCCGCCTCCTTGGGCCCGTCATTTTATATAGTGAAAAGCGATCTCACAACGGGATTTTGGGTGGGGGTGACATGCGTATTCGCTACAATATTCCACCGCCCTGTCACGGCACCATCGGGCTTGCCCCATATCTTTCCATCGCCGCCGCCGTGCCCAAGCCCGCAAATTCCAACAACTTCGCAGATCCAGCGGCAAATTTATCCGAATTTGACCTGATCAGGCGCTATTTCACCCGGCCGACGCCAAAAGCAATATTGGGCGTGGGCGACGACTGCGCCCTCCTCGCGCCGCGCCCCGGACACGAGTTGGCGATTTCCACGGATATGCTGGTCGCCGGCCGTCACTTTTTTCCGCATGCGGAGCCGCGCGCACTTGGACATAAAGCGTTGGCTGTCAACCTGTCGGATCTGGCCGCCATGGGTGCGGAGCCGCGCGCTTTTACGTTGGCCGTGGCGCTGCCTGAAGCCAACCCTGCGTGGCTTAAACCGTTTTCCGAAGGCCTGTTCGCCCTGGCGGATGCCTTTCACTGTGAACTCATCGGCGGCGACACCACGCGCGGGCCGCTCACGCTGAGCCTGACGGTCTTCGGCGACGTCCCCACCGCTGCGGCACTACGCCGCGACGCTGCCCGGCCCGGCGATGACCTCTGGGTCTCGGGCACCGTAGGCGACGCGCGGCTGGCCCTCGGCGCCCTGCGCAACGAATGGGCGCTTACGCCCGACGCACTCGGACACGTGCAGCCGCGCATGGACATGCCCACGCCGCGCGTCGCACTCGGCCTGGCATTGCGCGGTGTCGCCCGGGCAGCGCTCGACATATCAGACGGCTTGTTGGGCGATCTAGGCCACATCCTCACACAATCCCGCGTCGGGGCGACGATCACGGTCGACGATGTACCGCGCTCGGCGACGCTCGCGGCGCAGCCCCTGGCACTCCAGCTGCAATGCACGCTGGCCGGCGGCGACGACTACGAACTTTGCTTCACTGCTCCTGCCGATGCGCGCGATGCCGTGGTCGCGGCGGGGCAGCGCGCGGGTGTGGCTGTCACACGCATCGGCCGCATCGACGCCGAAACCGGCTTGCGGCTCGTCGATGCCCACGGCATGCCAGTCCTCTTCACGCACGGCAGTTTCGATCATTTCTCTTCCGCCTCATGATGTCTTCCGCTCCCTTCCCGCCCTCCAATCCGCCGGGCCAGCCTGAAACCGTCGTCCTCGAGGCGGGCCAGACCGCGCAGGTGCGGCGCCCGACGGCGCGCTTCATGTTCGGCCATCCGGCACGCATCCTGGCGCTCGGCTTCGGCTCGGGCTTGTCGCCCATCCTGCCGGGCACGGTCGGTACGCTGTACGCGTGGCTGATCTACGTGGTGTTTGCACGGTGGATTTCGGGGCCGACTTGGCTGCTGATCGCGGCGGTTGGCTTCGTGATCGGCATCTGGGCATGCGCCCGCACCGCACGCGATCTGGGCGTGGCCGATCATGGCGCCATGGTCTGGGACGAGATGGTCGCGTTCTGGCTCGTGCTGGCGTTCGTCACGCCCACCACGCTGGGCGGGCAGTTCGCCGCGTTCCTGTGGTTCCGCTTCTTCGACATGGTCAAGCCCGCGCCCATCCGCTATTACGACCGCACGCTCAAGGGTTTTGGCGTGCGCGGCGGCTATGGCGTGATGGTCGATGACATTCTCGCGGCGTTCTACACGCTGCTCGTGTTTGCGCTGTGGCGCTCGTTTTGACGTCTGACGTCAGAAGCTTCGAAGGTATTGCAATGGCTGAATCCCGCGCCCTGGCCCAACTGGCCGAACTTGTGGCTGACACGCTGAACAAGCGCAGCCTGATGATGGCGTCCGCCGAGTCGTGCACAGGCGGGCTGGTGTCTGCAGCCATCACCGATGTATCAGGCTCGTCCGCGTGGTTTGAGCGCGGCTTCGTCGTCTATTCCAACGAAGCGAAATCGCAGATGTTGGGCGTTCCGGCGGCGCTGATCCGCGAACATGGCGCCGTGAGCGAGCCCGTGGCGCATGCCATGGCCGAGGGTGCAGTGCTCAACAGCCGCGCGCAGGTGGCCGTCTCGATTACCGGTGTGGCGGGCCCAACCGGCGGCACGCCCGACAAGCCCGTCGGCATGGTGTGTTTCGGCTGGAGCAACCGCCTGCAGACGCGCGTCGAAACGCGCCACTTCAAGGGCGATCGCAAGCAGGTCCGCCTGCAGGCAGCCGAGCACGCACTGCGTGGCCTGCTCGACTTCCTCGACTCGGCTGAGTCGTGATCTAAATCTCGCTGGGATGATCCGGCCGGCGACGATCTCCGTGATCGTGTTCCGGCTGGTGCTCCTGGTCGTGCTCGTGGCGACGGTCGCGATCATGATCGCGGCGCTTCGTCTCGTGCTGATGGGTGTCGTCGCGCTCTTTCTCGAGCTTGCGGTCCGGGTCCTTGCCAGTCTCTTCTCGGTGCGTACCGGCAACGGGGCGGTGCGGATGCGTGGTCATGGTGTCCTCGCTCTCACCGCAACCGGACCGACAAGGCGGGTCAGTTGCGGAACTGGTTGATCTGGTCCCGAGTGGCAAGCGCCACGCGGCGCGCGGCATCGGCGAAATCGCTGTCGGTGCTGGCGTAGAGAATGGCCCGCGACGAGTTGATCATCATGCCGGTGCCGTCGGCCGTGCGGCCTGCGCGCACCGTGGCTTCGATGTCGCCGCCCTGGGCGCCCACGCCCGGAATCAGCAGCGGCATGTCGCCGACAATTTCTCGCACCTTGGCAATCTCTTCGGGGAAGGTCGCGCCCACCACCAGGCCCATCTGGCCGCTGGTATTCCACACGTCGCGCGCACGTTCCGCCACGACCTGATAGACAGGGCGGCCGTCGGTTTCCAGAAACTGCACGTCGCTGCCGCCGGCGTTCGAGGTGCGACACAGCACGATCACGCCCTTGTCGGCATGCGCGAGGTACGGCTGCATCGAGTCGAAACCCATGTACGGGCTGACGGTGACGGCGTCGGCCTGATAGCGCTCGAAGGCTTCCTTGGCGTAGTGCTCGGCAGTCGAGCCGATATCGCCTCGCTTGGCATCAAGAATGACGGGGATGCCCGGATATGCCTCGTGGATGTAGTTGATGAGCTGCTCGAGCTGGTCTTCGGCACGCTGCGAGGCGAAGTAGGCGATCTGCGGCTTGAAGGCGCAGACCAGATCGGCGGTCGCGTCCACAATGGCGCGGCAGAACGAGAAGATTGCTCCGCCCGTGCCCGTCAGCGACGCCGGCAGGCGCGACGGATCAGGATCGAGCCCGACGCACAGCAGGGAGTTGTTGCGCTGCCAAGCGGCAGCCAGTTGTTCGGTAAATCGCATGGTGTCGGGAATGTGAGAGCGGCCGGCCGGCCGCGTGACTTGTCTGCATTTTACCCGTCGGGCGGCCCGGTGGCGGCATCTTCCGGGCGTGGCGCCTGCCCCACGCGTGCGCGCCAAGCCACCGCTTGTGGCTGAACCTGCCGCCTCTTTACGCTACACTCGGCGCGATTTTTTCGCCGCCCGTTCAACGCCTGCTTCAAGGAAACACCCATGATCAACCTGTTCGTCGTGCAAAAAGGCCGTCTCGCGCAGGAACAGGTCGAAGAACGCAGCGAACTCCTGCAGCATAAGCCGATCTGGATCGACGTGATCGACCCCGACGACGAAGAGCTGGCGTGGATCAAGGAAGCCTACGGCGTGGTCCTGCCCGAGCTGGAGCAATTGGGAGACCTGGAAGCCTCAGCCCGCTACTTTGAAGGCGAAGACGGCCACATCCACATCCGCACCGATTTCCTGCTCGACGAAGAAGCTACCTCCCGTAACGTGCGCGTGGCCTTCGTCTTGACCAAGGATGTGCTCTTCTCCATCCACGACGAGGATTTGCCCGCATTCCGGCTGGTGCGCATGCGTGCGCGGCTTCGCCCGGGCTCGGTGCGCAACGCCAAAGATGTGCTGATGGATCTGTACGCCACCGACGCAGAATACTCGGCCGACTCCATCGAAGAAGTCTATGAACGCTTGGAAGATGCCAGCAAACGCGTGCTGGCCGATGAGGTGACCGACGCCGCCGCCGCCGATGTGCTGGAGATCATCGCCCGCGTGGAAGACTTGAACGGCCGGATCCGCCGCAACGTGATGGATACGCGCCGCGCGGTGTCGTTCCTGCTGCGCAGCCAGTTGCTCTCGGCTGACCAGCAGGACGAAGCGCGCCAGGTGTTGCGCGACATCGATTCCATCGAGAACCACACGGCATTCCTGTCGGACAAGGTCAACTTCCTGATGGACGCCACGGTCGGCTTCATCAACATCAACCAGAACAAGATCATCAAGCTGTTCTCGGTGGTGTCGGTGGCGCTGATGCCGCCCACACTGATCGCCTCGATCTACGGCATGAACTTCAAGGTGATGCCGGAGCTGGATTGGGCAGAAGGCTACCCATACGCGATCGTGATGATGGTGGTGTCGGCGGCGATTCCGCTGGTGTACTTCCGCCGCAAGGGCTGGCTGAAGTAGCCCTACGTCAGGTCAATCCGGCAGCGTGGCCGAGCCCATGCGGTTGGCGATTACGGTGGCCTTGCGTGTGAAGTTGACGTGCACGTTGGCGCAGTAGCTCTTCTTGTCGAAGCACTTCGGCGCGGGCAACGCTGCAGCCAAGCGGGCCGCCTGACCTACGGTGAGCTGCGAGGCCGGGCGCTTGAAGTAGTGCTGCGCTGCCGCTTCGGCGCCGAATACGCCTTCGCCCCATTCCACCGAATTCAGATAGATCTCGAGAATGCGTTCCTTGTCGAGCCAGAACTCAAGCATCCACGTGATGACGAGTTCTTCACCCTTGCGCAGATAGTGGCGCTCGCCCGAGAGGAAGAGGTTCTTGGCCAGTTGCTGCGTGATGGTCGAACCGCCCGCGACCACGTGGCCGCGCCGCTTGTTTTTCTCCCACGCGTCGAGCATGGCGTCGACTTCCCAGCCGCTGTGCGAGACAAAATCTGCGTCTTCACTGGCGATGACCGCACGCTTGAGGTTGCGTGATATCTGGTCGTAATTGACCCAGCGGTGGTCGACCTTGCAGGTAAAGACGTTGGCGCCGCACAGGCGCATGCGCTCGGCGCGCATGAAGCTGGTAGACGACGGATCAAACACCTGCCAACTCGCGATGGCGGCAAAGAAGTACAGGTTGAGCGCGACCACGCCCGCGACGAAGCAGCCGATCACGTAGCCGAACCAACGCATCATCGCGGGACTCCGCTCCAGGTTCAGCGAGGCGCGCGAGCCGCGACCGCGGCTTCGCCCTGCAACCCCTCGCGCATGGCGAGCAGCACCGGAGCGGTGTCCGGACGCACGTTGCGCCAGACGAAGAACGATTCCGCCGCCTGCTCCACCAGCATGCCCAAGCCGTCCCATGCGCGGGCGCCGTTGCGCCGGGCGAACTCCATGAATACCGTCGGCCGCGGTCCGTACATCATGTCGTAGGCCAGTGCGTTGGGGCCAAACACCGTGGTCGGGATCGGCGGCACTTCGGCCTGGAGGCTGCTCGCCGTAGCGTTGATGACGACGTCGAAAACGTCGTCCGCAGCAAGCTCGTCATAACCGCCGCCCACGAGCTCGACCTCGTGCAGCTTGGCCGAGACCTCGAAGCGCTCGACCAGCTTGTTGGCGCGATCGGCCGTGCGGTTGGCAATAAACACGCGCGCGGGCTTGTGTTCCAGCAGCGGCAGCAGCACGCCACGCGCCGCACCGCCCGCGCCCAGGAGCAGCACGCGTTCGCCTTCGAACGAGTTGCCGATGTTGTGGGTGATGTCGCGCATCAGGCCGACGCCGTCGGTGTTGTCGCCAAAGATCTCTTCGCCGTCGAACTTGAGCGTGTTGACCGCGCCGGCAGATTCCGCCCGCAGCGACAGCGACGTCGACATGGCATACGCATCGAGCTTGAACGGCACCGTGACGTTGAGCCCACGCCCGCCTTCGCGCACGAAGGCCATCACGGTTTCGTCAAACGCGATCAGCTCCGCATAGATGCGGTCGTAGCGGATGAGCTGCCCGGTCTGCTGCGCAAACGCAGCGTGGATGGTGGGCGACTTGCTGTGCGAGATCGGGTTGCCGATCACGCCATAACGATCTGTGGGCGGCGCGCTCGCAGCTGCGAGGATGGCCTCTTGAAACGACGACATGGACGACGAAATCAGCGGGTCTGCAGGTGGGTTTCCAGGCCTGCTCGGGTGAACTTGAAGGTGGCAACGACATCCTGGATATCGACGCGCTTGCGCATCTCGGCCGGGAAGCCGCCAAACGGTGAAGACGAACGCACGATTGCGACGGCCTGCCGATCCAGCACGGGGTTGCCCGAGCTTTTGGCGATCTCGATGCCTTCGATCTTGTAGCCGTCCTGGTTGTAGCCAAGCTGGCCTTCGCGGTTGATGCTGATCACCACGATCAACTCGCCGTACAGCGGGCGGCCGTTCTGGCTGGGAAAGTTGGCGGTGCCGCGCGCTTCGATCTTGCGGCGCACGGCATCGTAGTAGCGGGCGTAATCGACCTGACGCGCGCTGGCGGCCGTCAGCACATTGCGGCGCGGGCGCTTGGCGTAGTTTTCGAGGTTGCGGTCGATCTCGGCCTGCAGGCGGGCGATTTCATCTTGCGTGGTGCGGTCGTCGGTGCCATTGGTGGGCGATGGCTGCGGACGCTCACCGGGCTTGACCTGACGATCGTTGACCAGCGGTGCGCGGTCAGTCGATTGCGTGAGCAGCCGACGCTGCTCTTGCTCAAGATATTCAACGCGGCGCTGCGTGAGCTTGATGGCATCGCCGGTCTGCTCGTTGGTGTCGGCGGGCAGCGGCGTGGTGGCGCGCTGTTGGTCGTATTCACCACCGCCGTTCAGGTTGACCTGGGCCACAGCCGTCGCCTTGGACGGCGCCGTCGACGACTTGGCGTTCACCAGCACCACATCCAGGCCCGGATCTTCGCGCTTGATATCGAACGCCTCAGGGGCCACCACACGCACGAACAGCAGCAGAACATGCACGGCCAGCGACACCACCAGTGCCTTGGTGAGCGTGCTGCTGCCGGACCAGTCCGGACGGTTTGCAAGGGCGGCCATGGGGCGATTCCTGGTCGATGCGCGAAGAATGAAGGTCAGGTTGCGATTGTAGTTAGGCAGGGCCAGGCGTTCCACCGCTCTCGCCGTCTTGCGGCGGCGGCGCCACAGCAGCGTCGGCTTCTGCGCGAGCCTCTTCCTCATCGGCCGCCGGTTGTGGTTCAGCCGGCACATCCGCTTCGTTCTCTGCCTCGGCCAGTTCCTCTTCGATGGCTTCGGCTTCAGCTTGCGCGTCCGTTGCGGGTGTAAGGATTTCGACCACGCGGCACGATACTTCCAGGCTGATCTCGTCGGTGTCCAGGATATCGAGCACGACATGCGTGCCGCGTGGCGTTTGCGCCAGTTCCGGCACCTTCGTCACCAGCGGAATATCGGCGAAGCGCACGGCGCCTTCCTTGAGCACCACGGCCTGCATGCGCGTGCGATGTTCCTGCTTGAGCCAGCGCAGGCACCAGTAGCGCTCCATGGTCGACTGATGGTCGGCATAGGCAGCGTAGGTGGCCTCGAAGTCGGCCACGGCAGCCAGCAGGTCGGCATCTTTGGGCTTGAACGGCGCGATCAGCTTGGCTGTCACGCCGTGCTGCGCCACCGCGGCAATCTGCCATTGGTTGACCAGATCGACATAGCGGCGCAGAGGCGAGGTGCTCCACGCGTACTGCGCCACGCCCAGGCCTTCATGCGGCGCCGGATACGTCTGCATGCGCGTGCGGTGCATGCCCCACGCCTTCTGCGTGCGATAGATGCCCGGCACCCCGGCGTCGGCCAGCATGCGGCCCCACGTGCTGTTGGCCAGGATCATCAGCTCGGCAACGATCTTGTCCAGCGGCGAGCCGCGCTTGCGCTGTTCGATCCGCACGCGCTCGCCGCCGCCTTCCGCTTCCGGAATCGCATCGATGTAGAACGAATAATCGCCCTTCTGCGCGCCCTCGGGCTTCAGGCCGCTGGCGATGCGGGCCTGCTGGCGACCGTCGTACAAGGCGCACACAAACGGCCACAGCACCGCCAGTTCGGCCTTGAACGGGTAGTCGCCCGAGCCATCGGCCAGCGCGTCGGCGGTGATCACGTCGTCGAGCAGGTTGTGGCGCAGGTTGGCGGCCACGGTCACGGATTCGCAGCGCGTTTCGCTGGCGGTGACCGTCCAGGTGGCGCGGTCGACCGTCGCATACAGGGACAGCGCCGGGCACGCGCGCCCTTCCTGCAGCGTGTAGCGATCCACCACCGACTCCGGCAGCATCGTGATCTTGTCGCCGGGGAAATACACGGTCGACAAGCGCTGGCGTGCAATCACGTCCAACGGTTCGCCGCGCTGGACGCCAAAGCCCGGCGCGGCAATATGGATGCCGATGCGCACGGTGGCGTCATCAATCGGGGTTACGGAGATGGCGTCGTCGATTTCCGTGGTGGTCACGTCGTCGATCGAGAAGGCGCGCACGTCGGCGGCCGGCAACTCCATCGCCGGTTCCGGCACGGTCACATCGGGAAAGCCGGTGCCCTTCGGAAAGCATTCCGACAAAAAGCGCGCCTCGTGCAGCGCGCGGGCGTTGGCGATGCCGCCCACCGCCACCATCAGGCGCATCGGCGACAGGCCCAGCGCCGTGCACGCCGCGTCGAGCGCCTTGTATTCGAGACTGTTCTTGTCCGGTTTGAACAGCAGTTGCAGCGTCTTCCCGCGGAAGGCCTCGGGCAGGCGCATCGCCTTCAACTCGGTTTCGTATTCGGCCTGCAGTGCGGCTTGTTGCTTCTTGCGCTCCAGGCCCGCGAGCGCGGCTTTCAGTTGATCTTCAGGTGCGCGCTGGTAGCGGCCGCGGCCCTTGCGGCGGAAGTAGATCGGCGAGCCATGCAGCGCGATGGCCAGCGCGGCCTGCTGCGTGGCATTGGCGCCAGCGCCAAAGTATTCCCCGGCCAGATCGGTAAAACCGAATTCATCGGCCGAAGCGCATTCCCAGAGGAAATCCAGGTCGATCTCTGCTGACAGAGCCTGGGCGGCCTGCGACAGCTCCCCTGCGGACGGCTGCGCGAATTGCAGCAACACGTCGCGCGACTTGACCTTGGTGCGCTTGGCACTCGGCAACTCGACCTGATAGGCCTCGCCCTGTTGGGACAAGACGGTGCCCGCGCGGATCTCGCCGCCTTCTTCAAACAGCAACTGCATGGATTTGTATGGATTGCGGCACTCGCACGACCGAGCATCGCTTTGAATGAGATGGAATGGCCGCGCACCCTGACGTCACAACGTAATACGCGGCGATAAAAAGTTGGGGGCGATGATACCGCACTGGCTCAACGCCTGGCCCGCCAAATACGCTTACCGCGGCGGCTGGAAGCCAGCCAGCGCGGGCAGGAAAACCTCCGTCACCAGCATCGCGCTCGCGCCACGCCGGAACACCGATCTGCGGGCCGGCAACCGGGCGGTGCCGGCAACAGGCGCATCGCCCAGCGCCCCGTGCGCACGGCGCACCAGCGGGTGGCGCGCGTCCAGCAAGGCGAATTCGAAGTCTCCGCGCTCGACACGCGGATCGGCAAACAGCGAGTGCCCCAGCGGCTGCGTCCCCAGCGCTTTCAGGAACGGCCAGTCAAGCGCCACGCTGCGCTGATGCACGATGGTGTGGGCATAGACCACCGGGATATCGTCGCAGATCAGCAAAACCTCGCGGACCAGCGTATCGGCAGGGCCGGCCATGCCGAGACAACGCCACTCATCTCGCAATGGCATCGCCCGCCGCTGGCCGAGCAATTGAACGCGGAAGCGCGACGATGCCGCACGAAGCCGCGCAGTCAGCGAGTCGGCGCCGACTGCCCAGCGCGCCCAGTGCCGGTCATAGACCACAGCCGGGGGCAACGCGCTGCGCCAGAGGCTGCGCGGGTAAGACGGGGAATCGGTCATGCGGCGCTAAACGGATGCGCGGCCAACAGGTCGGCGGGAACGCCGCAGAAGACGAGCACTTCGTCCATGTACTGGGCGAAATCGCTGATGCCATGGTCGCCGCCCTCGATGATGCGGGAGGTCGCGCCAGGAAAGCGGCCAAGCATATCACGGTAGTCGAGCACCTCATCGCCGGTCGCGGCGAGCAGATAATAGCGCTCGGGTTGCGTGATGGCGGACACGGCGAGCGCTTGCAGCTCGTCCAGGTGATGCGGCTCGACGCGGATCGTGCCACCGCCATGCCACAGCGGCTGTTCGCCGACGTATTTGGCGAGATCCCGCTCTGGGCGGGTAGCGGGATTGAGCATTGCCGCGCGAAGCCCATGCCGCTCAGCCAGCCAAGTGGCGTAAAAGCCCCCCAAAGAGGAGCCGATAAGCACAGGTTTGATGCCGTCACGCGCACCCAACTCAGCGATCAGCGCCTCCATTTCGGCCATCGCTGCGCTGGGGGATACAGGCAATGTCGGGCAAACGTATTGATCTGCCAGCCCCACGGAAGCCATCCGCTTGGCCAACAACTGCGCCTTGAACGAGCGGGGCGACGAACGGAATCCGTGCAGATAGATGATGGATGCCGGCATATACGGATCAGCTGGCGGTACCGACGCGTTCAGCCAAGGCGTTCAGCAGCTTCTGATGTACGCCGCCGAATCCGCCGTTGCTCATGACAAGGACATGGTCGCCTGGGCGCGCGGTATCAGTGACGTCTGCGACCAGAGCGCCTAGATCAGAGAATGCCTTCGCGCGCTCCCCCAGCGGCGCCAACGCGCCAGCCAGATCCCAACCGATTGCATCGCGGCCATCGGCTGCCCCGTAAGCGAAGACTTGATCTGCTCCAGACAAGCTGTCCGGAAGCGCCTGTTTCATCACACCCAACTTCATGGTGTTTGAACGCGGCTCCAGTACCGCGAGAATGCGCCCCCTCCCTACGCGACGGCGCAGCCCCTCGATCGTCGTGCGAATGGCGGTCGGATGATGGGCAAAGTCGTCGTAGACGGTCACATCATTGACGGTGCCGCGTACTTCCATACGGCGTTTCACATTTTCGAAACGAGCCAGGCTTTCAATGGCTTGAGCAGGCGACACGCCGACGTGACGAGCGGCGGCAATCGCCGCCAGCCCGTTCATGCGGTTGTGATCGCCCTGAAGCGCCCAGCGGACCCGACCCTGCGGTTGGCCATTGAAAACCACGTCGAAGCTATCGTCTTCACCCAGGTTCGCGATTTCCCAACCGAGGTCGCCTTCTGCGCCGAATTGCTCGACTTCCGACCAACATCCGCGCTCAAGTACACGCTTCAGACTATCTTCGCGACTATTGACAAGCAGGCGGCCTTGACCGGGCACGGTGCGCACCAGGTGGTGAAATTGGGTTTCGATTGCGGCAAGATCGGGAAAGATATCGGCGTGATCGAACTCCAGGTTATTCAATATGGCAGTACGGGGGCGGTAATGGACGAACTTGCTGCGCTTGTCGAAGAAGGCCGTGTCGTACTCGTCGGCCTCGATGACGAAGAAGTCGGATTCCGTGAGCCGCGCCGACAGCCCGAAGTTGCACGGCACACCGCCCACCAGGAAGCCAGGGTTGTAGCCTGCGTCCTGCAGAATCCAGGCGAGCATCGACGTGGTGGTCGTTTTGCCATGCGTGCCTGCCACGGCAAGCACCCATTTCTGACGCAGTACGTTGTCACCCAGCCATTGCGGGCCGGAAATGTAGGGCAGATTGCGATCCAGGATGGCTTCCATCAGCGGATTGCCACGGGAGATCACGTTGCCGATGACGTACAGATCGGCGCCGATGGAGAGCTGTTCGGGGTCGAAGCCCTCAATCAGCTCGATACCTTGCGCCTCGAGCTGGGTGCTCATCGGCGGGTAGACGTTGGCGTCGCAGCCGGTGACGCGGTGACCGGCCTGGCGGGCAATCAAGGCAATGCCGCCCATGAAGGTGCCGCAGATTCCAAGGATGTGGATATGCATGGGAGCCATCTCAACTTCGTTGCGCCGCATTGTACCTGCGGCTTCAGGCCGGCCCGCGCGCTTCAGTAAAATAGAGCCATGTCCAAACGCCCCACCCTCGACCCCGCCCGCGTGCGGGAGGAAATTGCCATCACCGCCGCTCGCATGATCGCGGAAGACGGCGCCGACTACGCCACCGCCAAGCGCAAGGCTGCGCGCCAAGTGCTCGGTACGGAATCCCGCGCGCCCGGCGAATGGCTGCCGGACAATGAACAGGTCGAAACGGAAGTCCGCGAATACCAGGCGCTGTTCCAGGCCGAATCCCAGCCGCGCGTGCTGGCGTTGCTGCGCCGCATCGCACTGCTGCTGATGGAAGGGCTGGCAGTCCATCACCCGTATTTGGCGGGCGCGGTCTTCAACGGCACCGCCAGCGAGCACTCCGACATCCACCTGCAGGTCTTCTGCGACAGCCCGAAGGATGTGGCGATCTTCCTGCTCAACGCCGGCGTGGATTTCGACACAACAGAGAGCGCTCACTTCGCCGGCCGCGACGAAGTGGAAACGCTCAGCTTCCTATGGCGCGGCCAGTGGCCCGCGGGGGCCGAATCCCGGGAGCTTGCGCGCGAGCTGCGCGCTGAAACAGGCACGCCTGTCGGCGTCCACATCGCCTTATACGACATGAACGATGTGCGCGGCGCGCGGCGCGCAGACGCCACCGGCAAGACCCAACGTGGCGACGCGGCGGCGGTGCGTGCCCTACTGTCGCAGGGGTGACCGGCCGACAGGAGTACAATCCCGCACGCTCCGCCTCTGTCTATATATAGAGACCTCCGCAAAACCATGTCCCGCCGTACCACTCTGATTGCCCTGTTGATCGCTGGCCTGCTTGCCGCGGCGGCGGGCGTCTATTTCGGACATCGCGCCACCGAGCCCAAAACGCCGGCTGACAATGCCGTCACCGCCTTCTACGGCAGCAAGCTTCCAGACGCCAATGGCGCGCCCCTGGATCTGGCAGCTTTTCGTGGCCAGCCGGTGGTGATCAATTTCTGGGCACCGTGGTGCGGTCCTTGCGTGGAAGAAATGCCAGAGCTGTCCGCGCTGGCGCAGGAGCAGAAGGCCAAGGCAAAGTTTGTCGGCATCGGCATTGACTCGGCATCCAATATCCAGACGTTCTTGAGCAAGGTACACGTCACATACCCGATCGCGGTGGCGGGCTTTGGCGGGACAGAACTGGGCCGTCAGTTCGGCAACGAAGTCGGCGGCCTTCCGTTCACTGTGATTCTCAATGCACAAGGCGAAATCACGTTCCGAAAGATGGGCCGCGTGCATCCGGACGAACTGCGCGAGGCTTTGCAGCGCACGTGAATATACAAAAACGTCATATGACGTTCATGTGCACGCAACTCCCCTTCTTCTGCGGCCAAAGCGTAGGCAGCGCCCTCAAGATCGGTGAAAACACCGATTTCTCAAGACTTTTTTGACAAAAACTAGACAAAGCATTCTAAGTTGCTGTAAATTGCGCCCAACTTCGCTCAACCGGTCAAAACCGTGGCTGATAAACCCATCGCCAAAGCGCTTCGCAACGTGCTCGTACTGCACGGCCCGAACCTCAATTTACTGGGGACGCGCGAGCCGGAAGTCTATGGTGCAACCACCCTTGCCGACATCAACGCCGCCTTGGTCGAACGTGCCACGGCGCGCGGCGTGACGCTGGCGCACTTCCAGTCGAACCATGAAGGTGCGCTGGTTGACCGCATCCACGCCGCCAAGAGCGAAGGCATTGAATTCATCATCATCAATCCGGCCGCCTACACGCACACGAGCGTGGCCCTGCGCGACGCGCTGGCCGGCGTGGTGATCCCGTATATCGAAGTACATCTGTCCAACGTGCATCGTCGTGAGCCGTTCCGCCATCATTCGTATCTGGCAGACCAGGCGGTGGGCGTGATTTGCGGACTGGGCTGGCGCGGCTATCTCGCGGCACTGGACTTCGCAATTGACCAACACGGCGGCTGATCAGCCGTCTTCTTCCTTTTATTTCAACTACTTAACCAACGCAACGACGCCAGCGCCTGGAGCGCCTTTGACCGATGCGCGACTGAAGAGCCATTCGCGCGCATCCACTGCCCCAGACCGCCGACGCTGCAGGAGAACGTTCATGGATTTGCGCAAGCTGAAAACGCTGATCGACCTGGTAGCCGAATCGGGCATTTCGGAACTCGAAGTGACCGAAGGCGAAGGCAAGGTCCGCATCGTCAAGTCGGCGCCACAAGTGATGGCGCCGATGCAATATGCGCCGATGCCCATGCAGGCTGCACCGGCCGTCGGCGCACCCGCCGCCGCTCCGGCTGCCGTCGGCGCCGAAGCTGCTGCCCCGGCCCTGCCGGCTGGCCACATCGTGACGTCGCCAATGGTCGGTACGTTCTATCGCTCGCCCTCGCCGGGCGCGGCCGAGTTCGTCAAGGTGGGCGACACCGTCAAGGAAGGCCAGACGATCTGCATCATCGAAGCGATGAAACTGCTCAACGAAATCGAAGCGGACAAGGCCGGCGTCATCAAGGAGATCCTGATCGACAACGGCCAGGCTGTGGAATACGGCCAACCGCTGTTCGTGATCGGCTGATCTTCCGGCATCTCACCGACTCTCATCGTGCGGCGCGCAGCGTGCCGCATCCGAGCGCGAGCCGGCGCACCCGGGCTGCCACTGTGCGCGGCCCAGCCACAGCGCCCTCGCCTCTCCTTTTTGTAGCGAGAACACGATGTTCGACAAGATCCTGATCGCGAATCGCGGCGAGATCGCTCTTCGCATCCAGCGCGCCTGCCGCGAACTCGGCATCAAGACCGTGGTGGTCTATTCCGAGGCGGACAAGGAAGCCAAATACGTCAAGCTGGCCGACGAAGCGGTGTGTATCGGCCCGGCACCGTCGCCGCTGTCGTACCTGAACATGCCGGCCATCATCTCGGCCGCCGAAGTCACCGATGCCCAGGCCATCCACCCTGGCTACGGTTTCCTGTCGGAAAACGCCGACTTTGCCGAGCGCGTGGAGCAATCCGGCTTCACCTTCATCGGCCCGACGCCCGAATCGATCCGCTTGATGGGTGACAAGGTGTCGGCCAAGCAGGCAATGATCAAATCCGGCGTGCCGTGCGTGCCGGGCTCGGAAGGTGCCCTGTCGGAAGACCCGAAGGAAATTCTGGCAACGGCCAAGAAGGTCGGCTATCCGGTGATCATCAAGGCGGCTGGCGGCGGCGGTGGCCGCGGCATGCGCGTGGTTCACACCGAGGCTGCGCTGATCAACGCCGTCAACATGACGCGCGAGGAAGCTGGCCGTGCCTTCGGCAATCCGGAAGTCTATATGGAGAAGTTCCTGGAGCATCCGCGCCACGTGGAGATCCAGATCCTGGCCGACCAGCACCGCAACGCCGTCTGGCTGGGCGAGCGTGATTGCTCCATGCAGCGCCGCCACCAGAAGGTGATCGAAGAAGCGCCGGCACCGCACATTCCGCGCCGCCTGATCGAGCGCATTGGTGACCGCTGCGCCGAGGCCTGCAAGAAGATCGGCTACCGTGGCGCCGGCACGTTCGAATTCCTGTACGAAAATGGCGAGTTCTACTTCATCGAAATGAACACGCGCGTGCAGGTCGAACATCCGGTCACGGAAATGATCACGGGCGTGGACATCGTACAGGAGCAGATCCGTGTGGCGGCCGGCGAAAAGCTGCGCTTCCGCCAGAAGGACATCGTGCTCAAGGGCCACGCCATCGAGTGCCGCATCAACGCGGAAGATCCGTTCAAGTTCACGCCGTCGCCGGGTCGCATCACGTCGTGGCACGTGCCGGGTGGTCCGGGCGTCCGCGTGGACTCGCATGCTTACAACGGCTACTTCGTGCCCCCCAACTACGACTCGATGATCGGCAAGGTCATCACGTACGGCGCCACGCGCGAGCAGGCCATCGCCCGCATGCGTATCGCCCTGTCGGAAATGGTGGTGGAAGGTATCCAGACCAACGTGCCGCTGCACCGCGAACTGATGCTCGATGCCAACTTCGTTGAAGGCGGCACCGACATCCACTACCTGGAGCACCGTCTGGCGCAACAGGAAGTGGCCAAGGGTGGCGGCAAGTGACGTACCGCGAATGCGTGCTCGAAGTGGCGCGTGACGACGCCGAAGCGTTGTCCGAAGCCCTGTTTGATCTCGGCGCACTGTCGGTCTCGGTGGAAGACGCCGATGCCGACACGCCCGAAGAGCAGCCGCTCTTTGGCGAGCCCGGCCACGAGCCGACACGCCTGGCGTGGAACCGCTCGCGCGTGGTTGCACTGCTCGCCGACGACGCCGATCCGGCACTGCTGGTGGCAGCCGCTGCCAACGAGATCAACCTGACGCCGCTGCCCGCGTACACCGTACGCGAAGTCGAAGAACAGGACTGGGTTCGCGTCACGCAGTCGCAGTTCGAGCCCATTCATATTGGCGAGCACATCTGGGTCGTGCCGTCTTGGCACGACGCGCCAGAGCCCGATGCCGTGGTGCTGGAACTGGACCCGGGCCTCGCGTTCGGCACAGGCAGCCACCCGACCACGCGCCTGTGCATGGAATGGCTGGAGCAGCACGTGCAGCCTGGCGAACGCACGCTCGACTACGGCTGTGGCTCGGGCATCCTGGCCATCGTCGCCAAGAAGCTGGGCGCCGGTGAAACCGTCGGTGTCGACATCGATCCGAACGCGGTGGAAGCCTCGCGCTACAACGCCGAGCGCAACCACGTCGAAGCCACCTTCGCTCTGCCCGACGACGCACCGGAAGGTACGTTCGATCTGGTCGTCGCCAACATCCTGTCGAACCCGCTCAAGCTGATGGCAGCCATGTTGTGCGCGCGCGTGCGCCCGGGCGGCCGGCTGATTCTCTCGGGCGTGCTCGAGCGCCAGGCCGAAGAAGTGGCCGCCGCGTATGCCTCGGTCATTCCACTCACCGTGTGGCGTGCACGTGACGGCTGGGTCTGCCTGCACGGTGTGAAGCCCGCGTAATTTCAAGGTATTGCGCGCCAGTGTCGCCTGCAAAGGTCGACGCTGGCGCCGCTGTCTGCAATACTCGCGCGGTCGGCATTTTTCTCCTCGTCCCGCATGGCAACTGCGCCACAAGCTGCGCCACGTTTGGCCGCCCGCTGTCCCAACTGCCAAACCGCATTCCGCGTTGTCGCCGATCAGCTTCGGCTGCGCGGCGGGCTCGTCCGTTGCGGCCGCTGCAATCACGTCTTCGATGGCCGCGATCACCTGATCGAGCTTGGCGCCGTGCTCACGCCTGCGGCGCCGACCGCCGAAGCACCGCAGCCACAGCAATCGCCGGAACACGCCGCGCGCATAGCGCCGCTCTCAACGCCCGCCACCCCTGAACCGGAAACGCCCGCGGCGCCGCCTGCAGCAGAGGACGATCACGGCTTCGGCATGACGCTGATCTGGGAAGAAGACGTTCCAGAAGAAGGCATCGCCGAAGTGCATCTGGGGGAAGTTGAAGGCGCAACACCCGCGCCCGACGTGCAATCGACTGCGCCGGACACGCGCCCGCTACCGGACGAGGCGCCAATCGAGCACGCTGCCGAGCCTGCCGCCGAGCCCGCACAGCAGGCACCGCAACCCGAACAGCCCGCCGCTCCCGCCGCTCCCGCCGATCCGTTCCACGGCCTGCCGCCGATCCGCGACCTCGACGACGAGGAAGACGCGTTCGCCGCCGCCGTGCCCAAGCAGCCGTCGGCAGACCTGCCGGTAGAGCCGGCCATCGCGCCCCCGGCACCTCCGGCAGCGGCACCGTCCACGCCGGCAGCCGTCGCATCCCCGAAGCCCGAGGCGGAGAAGCACGATTCGGTCTGGATGCGCCACGAAACCGATCCGCACACGCTTTTTGCGCCGGTGCCGCGCCGCCATGGTCAAGCACGTCGCACGCAAGCCGAGCCGACCGGCCCGGCGCCGCAGCGCACGCTGACCGGTGCTCCACGTCCGCGCAAGGCGCGTGGGCCGAATCATGGTGTCTCTGCCGCGACGCTGGATTTTCTGCGTGCCGCGCAGGCCCGCGAGCAGGCACGCAAAACCACCGGACGCCGTGCCCTCGCGCGCATCGCGATCGGCTTGCTGACGGTGCTGGCGGTGGCGCAGATGCTCTTCCTGGCGCGCGCCGAGATCGCGCGCCGCGTGCCCTCCACACGCCCGATGTTGGAAGCCCTGTGCCAGCCACTGCGCTGCACGATCGCGCCGCCGCGTGATCTCGATGCATTGCAGATCGAATCCTCGCAACTGCAGCGGCAAGAAGGCGATGCATCCGACCAGTACGTACTGACGGCTACGTTGCGCAACCGCGCCGGCGGCCCCATCGCCCTGCCGGCCATCGAGCTGGTAACAACGGACCTGCAAGACCAACTGCTCTCGCGCCGCGCGCTGCTGCCCACCGACTACCTGAACCCGACCGACAGTGCATACAGCAAGTCAGGGCTGCCCGCCCGCGCCGAATTACCGATTCGGGTACGATTCCAATCCCAGCGCCCGACGGCCAACTACCGGGTCCTGATTTTTTACCCCTGAATCTTCACCCCTGGCTTAGAGCCGCTAACAAGACCCTGCCGGCCGAGCGGGCCGACGCAGATGCCAGCAGGGTCCTGTTAGCGGCTTTTCCCCAACACGTATCAAAGGAAGGAGTAACACCATGGCAAACGTGACCCTTGGCGGCAACCCGATCGAAGTCGGCGGCCAATTCCCGACCGCAGGCTCGAAGGCTCCGGCATTCACGCTGGTCGGCGCAGACCTGAAAGACGTCTCGCTCGCTGACTTTGCCGGCAAGCGCAAGGTCTTGAACATCGTGCCGAGCCTGGACACCCCGGTGTGCGCCACCTCCACGCGCAAGTTCAACGAAGCCGCTGCCAAGCTGGATAACACCGTCGTGCTCTCCATCTCTGCTGACCTGCCGTTCGCGGCCGGCCGCTTCTGCACCACCGAAGGCATCGCCAATGTGAAGCCGCTGTCGACCTTCCGCGACAAGGGTTTCAAGCAAGCCTACGGCGTCGACATCACGTCGGGCCCGCTGGCTGGCGTGACTGCGCGTGCCGTGGTTGTGCTCGACGCCAACGACAACGTCCTGTACTCGCAACTCGTGCCCGAAATCAAGGACGAGCCGAACTACGACGCTGCCCTGGCTGCGCTGAAGTAAGCTGAACTGATTGCATGGAGACCGGCTTCCGGTCTCTCGTTCATCACACGGCCGTCCACTGGGCGGCCGTGTCATATCTGGAGTGCTTCAATATGGCCAGCGTGATCTGCGGCTCGGTTGCCTACGACACCATCATGACGTTCGACGGACACTTCCGCGAACACATCCTGCCCGACAAGATTCACATCCTGAACGTTTCCTTTCTGGTGCCGACCATGCGCCGGGAGTTCGGTGGCTGCGCAGGCAACATCGCCTTCACGCTGAAGATGCTCGGCGGCGACCCCATCATCATGGGCACGGTCGGCCAGGATGCAGGCCCGTATCTGGACTATCTGCAGAAGCTCGGTATCTCGACAGCGCATGTCACGGAGGTTCCGGACACGTTCACCGCGCAAGCGATGATCACGACCGACCGAGACAACAACCAGATCACCGCGTTTCACCCAGGCGCGATGAGCCATTCGAGCATCAATTCGGTCAAGAATGCGCTGCCAGCCAGGCTCGGCCTCGTTGGCCCCGACAGCCGCGAAGGCATGCTCCACCACGCGACGCAATTTGCCGAATCCGGCGTGCCGTTCATCTTTGATCTGGGCCAGGCAATGCCGCTGTTTGACGGCGCTGACCTCCGCCACTTCGTTGAACTCGCCAGCTACGTGGTGGTCAATGACTACGAAGCGCAGGTCATGCTGTCACGCACGGGCTACAGTGCGGCAGAACTTGCGCAGCGCGTCGAGGCTTACATCGTCACGCGCGGGGAAGAAGGGGCGGAGATTTACGCCGGCGGCAAGCAGTACACTATTCCGGCCGTGCCGGCCGAACGTGTGGTCGACCCGACCGGTTGCGGCGACGCGTTCCGCGGCGGCCTGCTCTACGGCATCGAGAACGGCCTGGATTGGGACACCACCGGCCGCCTCGCCAGCCTGATGGGCTCACTCAAGATCGCTTGCCAAGGCCCGCAAAATCACGGCCTGCCCGTCGACGAAATTGCGCGGCGCTTTGAATCCGCTTTCGGGTACCGGTATCAATAAGGAATCAACATGAAACCCATCTATCGCATCGGCGCCGCGACTCTGCTGGTCGCCGCCCTTGGCCTGCAAGGCTGCGCCATGGGCACCAACTCCAACAGCGCTTACACCTCGGGTCAGGCGCAGCGCGAGCAGACCGTGCGCTTCGGTACGGTAGATTCCGTGCGCAATGTCGTGATCGACCGTGAACAGACCGGCGTTGGCACCATTGCCGGCGGCGCGATCGGCGGCATCGGTTCGGCAGCAGCCATCGGGCGCGGCAACGGCTCGGTGGCGGCGGGTGTGCTCGGTGCGATTCTCGGTGGCGTTGCAGGCAGCGCGCTCGAGGGTCAGATGAACAAGCGTCCAGGCCTGGAAATCACGGTCAAGCTCGACAACGGCGAGTACCGCGCGATCACGCAAGACGCCGACGAGGCCTTCCGCCCTGGGGAGCGCGTGCGTCTGCTCTCATCGGGTGGCGTGACGCGCGTCACGCACTGATCGACAACGCTCGGCTGATAGGCCGAGGGCTTTATCGGAAACACCGCATCGGCATCGCGCCGGTGCGGTGTTTTTTTGCCTGCGAGAAACGTATGCGCGATGCTCGGGGCAAGAAAAAGCCCGCCGAGGCGTGAGCCGATCGGCGGGCGGTGCAAGACACTGAGGTCTTGCGGACCGGATACGCAGTATCCGATCAGGTGGGCGCGACTTGCGCGCCGCTGTGGTCCCGGAGGATCACCGTCGTAAGAATGACTTACGGACGGTTGCCGGTCGGGAACGGCCATGCCGCAGCCGGATTCAGCGCGGTCTTGGCAGCGGGTGCAGCAGGTGCAGCGGCCGGAGCAGCAGCGGGCTTGGCGACAGCCTTCTTCGCGGGGGCCTTCTTCGCAGCAGGCTTGGCAGCAGCCTTCTTCGCAGCCGGGGCCTTCTTGGCGGCAGCCTTCTTCGCAGCAGGCTTAGCAGCAGCCTTCTTCGCAGCCGGAGCCTTCTTGGCTGCAACCTTCTTCACTGCAGCTTTCTTGGCCGGAGCCTTCTTGGCTGCAACCTTCTTCACTGCAGCTTTCTTGGCCGGGGCCTTCTTGGCTGCAACCTTCTTCACTGCAGCTTTCTTGGCCGGAGCCTTCTTGGCTGCAACCTTTTTCACTGCGGCCTTCTTGGCGGGTGCCTTCTTGGCAGCGACCTTCTTAGCTGCAACCTTCTTGGCCGGGGCCTTCTTTGCGGCCGGAGCAGCCTTCTTTGCAGCAGCCTTCTTGGCGGCCGGAGCCTTCTTCGCAGCGGCCTTCTTGGCCGGGGCCTTGGCGGCCGGTTTCTTCTTAGCAGCAGTTGCCATGGGAAACTCCTTCAAGATTGGGTATCGAACTATCGAGATTGAGCAACCCGACCGGTCCGATCCCACGATGCATTGGCATCGCCAGACCAACCGAGCGAGCGATTCATCGGCGCACCACCAAACGGCAGTCGCACGCTAATGAATTCGGTAGGAAGATCTGCGACTTGCGCGGCGGAAACACGCAGCAAGTTACACGCCTCGATTGCGCACACAGGCGTAACCGCAGTCGGCCAGACAGATTGCATCCGGCGAGTCTTCATCAATTGAGAGGACCGGGGCATCGTGGCCACACCGGTCGAAATCTGATCTTGCGCGAATCGCTGCGTGGACCGCAAAGCCGCGTGCAGCGTGACTTTGCAGACAGCGAAAAACTGGAGAGCGCGCGTTTTCTTTTGGGGGTAGTACGCCCATCCCAACGGGGGGATCGCAGAGACGGCACCGAGTTCGAACAGCCCTGTCGGCGTGGCGTGCATCAAAGTGGTTACGCTCCTCGACTACCTTTCACTTGCCGCTTGGAACTTCATCGTCGTTGATCGCGCGAAGCTTCCTTGCATCGAAGTCAACGTCTTGTCAAGGCGAATCATAATTCGTTTGCGCGGTGATGTTAAGAGATTTATGCAAAAAGCGCGGTGAGTTTTGGTGAAGGATTGCGCTGCGTCTGTGCGTCGCTGCGATTCGATTCGCGCATGCACGCAGATCGATCTCGCGAAGGCGCATTTTCTTGCGTCGTGACATCACGTTACGGCGTTGCTCCACGTTGACACACGCGCCCCGCAAACCCAGTGGTCATGCCGGTTTACAGCAACACGCGATGTTGTGCGCGTGTGCATCGTGAACACACGCACGCGCCTTGCGCGCATTCGGCATCGTCGTGCGCACCGACGTGCGAGCTGCGCGATGCGTGTCGAAAAAACCGATGCGTAGATGCGACAACGCGCGCGAATTTTTCGCGCTCAACACGTCGATACACACGCAATTGATGCAGTCGACACATGCGCATCGACGTGTTCAACGTGTCGACGACACTGCTGACACGCATCTCGAACACCGTCGACGCGCGCCGCGCGAAGTCGATGCGATTGCGATGGTCAACAGCGTGCATGCAGGTACCGCAAGTCGCGTGCCGCGCATCCGATGCGCGAGGTGTTGGCGATAGGGTCGACACATCGATGCGTGCGTGAGCGCGAATCGCATCGACGCATGCGATGTTGGTGCCAATGCATGCGACACCCGCGCCCAAGCGTGACGACGCCGAACTGCTGGCGAGCGCGACCGCGCGATCGCGACATGCGCTGCGCAAAACCAATCGTCGATCGCGGGAAAACCCTGCTCAGCAACCGCTGAAAAGTTCACGCAACTGCGTTTGAAACGAGGCTGTTTTACGACGATAGAAGGATTGTTCTACGGCGATCCACAGGCGATTTTTGTTGCGGCTTTTCTACCCGAAGATTGGCTTCCAGTGTCGTTTCATTCGAAATCAAGTGCGTGAATTGCTGCAACCGCATATTTGGGTGTCAGGTTGACGCTGATTGTCATGCCATTCGGTTTCACTTCACGATCCGCTCACCACATCAGCACGGCATCGATCGGGCGGTGTGGCACGGGCCTCGCGCGTGGCACGTGACAAGACAGGGAGGTCGTCGCCAACACCACAGCCCTGGCGAAGACAAACCCGACGAGCAAAGAGCGCAAGACAGAAGGGGTCCAACACAAGCGTTCTGTTCTGAGTAGTGGAGGCACAAGATGCGCGATCAAGCGTTCTTGTCGAAATCGAATCCGCCGAAGCGCGGAGTGTTCCTGCAGTGCGTGCTGGCGACGGCATCGCTCGTCGTGTTGGCCGGCTGCGCGAATTCGGGCAGCGGCGACATGGGTACGTCGCTGGGCGGCGGCAGCGATTCGCAATCAAAGCCTGCGATCGCGGCATCGACCTCGCCCACGTGGTCGAACGACAACGGCAGCAATGCAACGGGTAGCACCGGATCGACCGGCAGCACGCCCATCGCGACGCTGACCGGCCCCGTCGAGCAGGTGACGACCGCCACCATCACCGCCATCGTGCCGCTCACCAGCACGCTGACTTCGACCACACAAACGCTGGGCGCCGCCACTGGCCTTGGAGCGCCGGTGAGCAACGTGCTGGCGACGCTCGGCAGTGCGCTAGGCAGCGAGGGCAGCACGATCACGACGGCCGGCAAGGGGGATGCGCTGGTGTCGACGTTGGGCAACACGGTCGGTGCGCTCGGTTCGCTCACCACCGGGTTGTCGACGATGGTTTCGCCGGCGACGCCATCTGCCGCGGGTGGTGCGCCGGGTAGTGCGCTAACCGGTGCACTCGGTGGTGCTCTGGCGCCGGTCACGACGGCAGTCGGTTCGCTGACGGCGGGCTTGCCTGGTGTCAGTGCGCTTGGTTCGGTCGGCGCGGTCAGCAGTGGTGGTACGGCCGCGACCGGTCCGCTGGGCGGATTGGGCAGCGTTGGTACAACGGTGGGCGGGTTGGTTGGCGGTGTGCTGTCGGGTGTGACATCCGGCGTGCATCACTAGCCACTGCTCTGTAGAACTTTCTTTGCATTCGACAGCAAACGCAGGCGGATGCTACCCGCTGGACGCCAGATGCGCGTTCTTCTGACCCGGCGGTGACACGCGGTACGGGCCGCGCTTACAAGGAGACTCACCATGAAGATTCAGAACCCGCTCCACACTTCTTCTTCCGCTTCGTTGTCCGCCGTTTCGGCGTCGCGCACCCTACTGGCAGCAGCTGCCGTAGCCGTGCTGACACTGGCCGGTTGCGCTTCGGGCGGCAACCCGAACGGTGATACGACGCCCTCATCGTCGGCCAACAACAATCCGGGCGCTGTGCCGGTCGGCAACGTGGCCAGCAGCGGCGGCAACGTGGTCACGCAGACGGGCAAGACCGTCAGCGACCTTGGCACGACGATCGGCACGGCGTCGGTGCCCGTCATCGGCGGCACGGCAGCGCAGAAGGATCTTGGCGCGACGGTCACCTCCACTGGCAATACGGTCCAGACGTTGGGTGCGGGCATCAGCAACGGGCTCGGCAAGATCGGCTCGACGCCCGACCCGGTCGGCACCACGGTGCAGAGCTCGGGTGACGTGATCCGCTCCGCCGGGGTGACGGCAGGCAACGCAGGGCAGACCATCTCGGATCTAGGTGCCGCTGGCAGCCCGCTGGCGCCGCTGAATCCGGTGACTTCGCCGGTGGGCAGCGGTGTGTCGGCGCTCGGGCAAGTGCTGCAAGGTGCGGGCGGCCTGGCCACCATCGCCACGTCGAGCGGCCCGGTCCAGCAGGTCACGCAGCAGACCAGCAACGCGATCGTGCCGCTGTCGTCGCAGGTGGTGAAGGGCACGCAGACGGTCGGCAGCACGACCATGCTCGGTGGCCCGCTGGCCGGTGCACTCAACACGGTCGGCGGCGGCCTGCAGAGCGGGGGGGCGCAAGTCGGCGCGGCCGGCGGCAACCCGCTCACGGCAGACGTTGGCGGTGTGGTCGGCGCCGTCGGCGGCACGGTAGCCAGCGCCGGTGGCCTGGTCAACGGCAGCAGCAGCGGTTCGACGAATCCGCTGGCGCCGATCACGGGCGCGCTCGGTGGCGGCCTCGGCGGTGGCAGCAATCCGCTGGCGCCGGTAACAAGCGCACTGAGCGGCGCAGCCGGCAGCGGCAACCCGCTCGCCCCAATCACGAATGCGCTGGGTGGCGTCACGAACGCCACCGGCACCTCCGGCAGCAATCCGCTGTCACCCCTGACCGGTGCGTTGAGCGCGCATTGATCCCTGCGCCGACATCATCGATCAGCCCTCACCGATTTTTTTGACTGACAACAAGGAGACTCCACAATGAAACATACCCCCCACTCTCTCGCGCGCCTGGCTGGCGCATTGGCCCTCGCACTGGCAGCCGGCAGCGCTTTCGCGCAAGTCAGCCCCGCCGGCACCTGGAAGACCATCGACGACAACACAGGCAAACAGAAAGGCGAGGTGACGATCGTCGATAACGGCGGCACGTTCTCGGGCAAGGTCAGCAAGATCCTGGTACCCGGCGACGAGAACAAGACCTGCACCAAGTGCACGGACGACCGCAAGGACCAGCCGATCAAGGGCCTGACGATCCTCACGGGTCTGAAGGCGGACGGCAACAACAACTGGGATGGCGGTCAGATCCTGGACCCGGAAAACGGCAAGGTCTACAGCGCCAAGATGTCGCTGTCGGAAGACGGTCAGAAACTGAATGTGCGCGGCTTCCTGGGCATCAGCCTGCTGGGCCGTACGCAAACGTGGATTCGCGAGCAATGATCGCCCACTGATAGCGAAACCTCCCAACGCGCGGCGGTGCCCCTCCTTGTGGATGGGCACCGTCTCTTCGGGCGCCGGTGCAAGCCGGCGCCTTCTTTTTGCGGAAATCCGCACACTGCGCGCACGGTATCTCCACTAAAGAAGACAACTCGATCGCCGTTACACCGTTGCGGAGTCGTCAAACAATAAGTGGAGAAAACGCGACATGCGACAGTGGACACTCAAAGCAAAGCTGCGCCTCGCGCTGGCCCTGATGTGGCTGGGGCTGATCGGCGTTGGCATCTGGAGCGCGATGGAGACCCGCGCGACCATGCTCGACGAACGTAAGGTCGGGCTGCAGAACCTGGTGGACGCCGCCGAAGGCGTCGCCAAGCTGTATCACGGCCGCGCACAATCGGGTGCCATGAGCGAGGCCGATGCCAAGAAAGCCGCGTTGTCGACGCTCGCCTCGATGCGCTTTGGCTCCACCGGCTACCTGTTCGTGGTCGATTCGCAGTTCATCCTGCTGATGCACCCGACGCTGGCCGACATGGTCGGCAAGAGCACCGCAGGCTTCAAGGACCCGACCGGCAAACCGGTCTACCCGACCATCGTCAACGCCGCCAAAGACAAGGGCTTCGGCTTTGCCGAATACCAGGGCCGCTTGCCCGGCAGCGAGACCGCATTGCCGAAGATCGGCTATGTGAAGCACTTCGCGCCGTGGGACTGGAACATTTCTAGCGCCGTCTTTCTGCAGGAAGTGGATGCGGCGTATCGCCACTCGCTCATCGCCAACCTGCTCGTCATTCTGCTGGTGGGCGGCGCGGTGTCGCTGGCCATGTCGCTCATCATCCGCAACGTGCAGCGCGGGCTGGGCGGTGAGCCCAGCTACGCCACCGAGGTCGCACGCCGCATTGCCGGCGGCGACCTGGCCGTGCACGTGCAAACCCACACCGGCGACCGCGACAGCATGCTGGTCGCCATGGCGCAGATGCAGCAGCAACTGACCGGCACCATCAGCCATATCAAGACGTCGGCGGACTCGATCGCGAGTGCCACCAAGCAGATCGCAGCTGGCAATGCCGATCTGTCGCAACGCACGGAAGAGCAGGCTTCGTCGCTGGAGGAAACCGCGTCGAGCATGGAAGAACTGACGAGCATCGTGCGTCAGAACGCTGACAACGCGCGCCAGGCGAGCACGTTGGCCGTCAACGCATCGGACATCGCGACCAAGGGCGGCGAGGTGGTCGGCCGCGTGATCGACACCATGGCGGGCATCAACGAAAGCAGCAAGAAGATTGCCGACATCATCGGCGTAATCGAAGGCATCGCGTTCCAGACGAATATCCTGGCGCTCAATGCCGCGGTCGAGGCCGCGCGTGCCGGCGAACAGGGCCGCGGCTTCGCCGTGGTGGCCGGAGAGGTGCGAAACCTGGCGCAGCGCTCGGCTGGGGCGGCCAAGGAGATCAAGGAACTCATCGGCGATTCGGTCGGCCGCGTAGAAAACGGCACCACGCTGGTGGCCGAAGCGGGCAGCGTGATCGACGAGGTGGTGATCGCGGTCAAGCGCGTGACCGACATCATGGGCGAGATCAGTTCGGCCTCCGAAGAACAAAGCTCCGGCATCGAGCAGGTAAACCAGGCCGTGAACCAGATGGATGAGGTGACGCAGCAGAACGCCGCGCTGGTCGAGCAGGCTGCGGCCGCTGCGCTGTCGCTGGAAGAACAGGCACAGGTGCTGCGGGACGCGGTGGCGTCGTTCCGCACCGCCTGATCGCCGAGACTTCACGCCCGATTCCCCAACGAGGGGAGGGGCGCCGCGCCGTTCTCTGGTGTGTCGCATGGTGCTATGCTGCGCGCCAGAGAATCGATAAAACCATGTTGGAATAGCCATGCCCGAGCGCAACCGGCCGCCATTCAGTGGCCCTTTTAGCGCGATTGCCGGGTCGACCACCAGCGCCTATGCCGCAGCAGGAGACACTGCCGGCGACGCCCATGAGCCGATGTCCGGCGGCCGCTCCAGTGCCGTGCGTGATGTCGCTGCACAGGATCTGGCCAGCGACACCGCGCTGTGGCGCTTTGCGCTGGCCGCAGAGCACGGCGGCCGCGCGCCCCACCCCGATGCCGCCTTGCGCGACGATCTTTCCGTCCTGCGCATCCTGCGCCACGCTGATGGCCTGCGCCTGCTCCGGCAAGGATTGCGCAGTGCGTTCCCGGGTTCAGCCCTGCGCTTGACCACCTTCTGGCCCGAAGAACAGCCGCACGCCTACCCGGCGCGCGCGGAAGCCCGCCCAGCGGAATTCGGCGATCTGCTCGTGCTGCTGCGCCTGCGCGGCGCGGTGCCGACGCTCGATTGCCGTGCGCTGTTTCTTACCAGCCGCCGCATCGATCAGCCCGACGATGCGCTCGACAAGCACCACGCGCTACCGCAGATCAGCCTGTACGAAGGCTGGCCCGATTTCAACGTCTATGCGCGTTCGCCGATCAAGTCGCGCAACGCAACCTTCCTGGGCAAGTTTGACCTGTCGGCCGAGCTGGACCCGCTGCGCCGCGTTGGCCGCGACCAGCGCCAGTGGCGCTACCTGACGCCCTGCACTGGCCTGCAGCAGTACGCGCAATGGCCCGGCGCACGGCCGGCTTCGCCGCTGCAATGGCGCTGGCCGTCGGGCGCGCAAGCCGCTGGCGCACGGCCCAGTTCCGGTTCGTTTACCGGGCTGCTGCGACAGCTCGCACGCCCGGAAGGCCCCGGCGAGGATTGCTCCGCGGGCACTGATGTGCCGACCTGGGGCCGCCTCATCAACAGACTGCTCGATCACAGCTGGGAAGTCGCCCCGAGCCACGCGCTCAAGAGCGGCAATATCAGCTCGCTGGCGTTCTGGACGCGACTGCGCGGCTTCCTGACGGCGGAGTACCTGCTGGGCTCGCATTCGTTGCAGAAGGGTTTTGGCGCGTCGTTGCAGTTCGAGATGGCCAACGGCCTGCAGGACATCGCCCGCGACGACTGGACGGCCACCACCGGCTTCGACCCGGAAGACCTCGACGTGCCCGGCGTGCGCGGCACGCTGCAGCGCATTGCGGCGTCCAGACTGGCCGTCTTCGGCATGAGCGCCGAAGACCCCGCACCGCTCGCAGCGCCGCGCCCGCAGCGCGGCGTGACCCCGCGCCCCGATGGCGAACGCGAAGGCCTGCGCGTGTTGCTGATCGACGTGATCCGCCCCAGCGCAGCCGCCCTGTAGGCACGCCAATTCGATAAAAAGCGACGCCCGCGCCGCAGAGAACGCAACGATTTCTCGGTGGTGCGCGGCTATGCTGTGGCGTTGCGCTGCTGCGCTTCCTGCCGCCCCTCCGCTGTCGCCCATGCCTTCCGCTGCTCCCGCCTCCGCCGCTTCCACGACAACAGCCTCCCCCTGGATGCCCATCCTTGCGCTGATGGGTTCGATGGCCTCTGTGTGCCTCGGTAACTCATTTGCCAAGACGCTGTTTCCGGTACTGGGCGCTGCGGGCACGGTCACGTACCGCGTGACGATTGGCGCGGTGATCCTGCTGGCGTTCTGGCGGCCGTGGCGCCTGCACCTGAGCCGCGCAGATGCCGGCCGCATTGCCCTGTACGGCATCACGCTAGCGAGCATGAACCTGCTGTTCTACCTGTCGCTGCAGCGGTTGCCGATCGGCATTGCGATCGCCATCGAATTCACGGGGCCGCTGGTGCTGGCCGTGCTGCTGTCGCGCCGCGCTCTGGATTTCGTGTGGATCGGGCTGGCGGTGGTCGGCTTGCTCATGCTGACGGTGGCCGACAAGTCGGTCGGCCAGGTTGACCACCTGGGCGCGATGTATGCGCTGGCCGCCGGCGTGTGCTGGGCGCTCTACATCCTGACCGGCAAGAACCTCGGCGGCCTGCATGCGGGCCAGGCTACGTCGATCGGCATGCTGGTCGGTGCGCTGTTTGCGATTCCGTTTGGGGTGGCGCAGGCAGGGTCGGCACTGCTTGCGCCCTCGCTCATTCTGGCTGGACTGGGCATCGGGCTGCTGTCCAGCGCGATCCCGTATTCGCTGGAGATGGTGGCGCTCAAGCACCTGCCGGGCAAGACGTTTTCCGTGTTGCTGAGCCTGGAGCCCGCCATCGGCGCGCTGGCGGGGGCAATCGTGCTGCACGAGCAGCTGACCGGGCGCCAATGGGTGGCAATTCTGGCCATCATCGCTGCGTCAGCGGGGTGTGCGCTGACGGTGCGGGCACCTAAGCCTTCCCCTGATCCTGCCGGCGTCGCCTGACGTCGTTTAGCCGGAAAACCGCACCAGCGCTTGCAGAACAGCCATGCGCGTCTGCGCGTAGACCATCCCCTTCCATTCCGGCGCGTCGCAATAAAACGCATCACGCAGCGCCTGGCGAATGCCGGTGCGCTGCGCGGCGCCCTGCTCCGGATGGCGATGCAGCCAATGATCGGCACGCAGCGCCTGCAGCACCGCCAGCGGTGCGAGCGTGCCGAACTCCAGCGTCACGCAGGTCTTCTCGATGCTGGGCAGCAGTTCGTATGCGATGCCGACCAGATCGCCCTTGACGACCGATGAGACCGAACCCGCTGCCGCAATCGGTCGAACATCGGCGCCCCAGGTGCGCATGGCGCGCTCCAGTTCCGCAGCGTCGGGGCTGTTGAAGATCTTCTCACCGTGGCCGTAGTGGCCAAGCCCGGTATGCAGGTCGATCCACACCAGGCGCGACATGCCGGCCGCATGCCGCGACACGATCCCGCGCATCTGCAGCGTGCTCCAGCACGGCGCGCTGCCGCCGTAGAACATGCCGTCCGGCACGCGGTATTGGCCGCTCGTTGCGGCGTCTTGCAGGGCCTTCTCGCCGCGCGTCACCATGTAGTGCTGCAGCGCTGCCTGATCCGCCTGGCTGGGCGGCCACGTGCGCGGCAGCAAAAGTGGATCGACTTCGAGATAGGCCGGGTTGGCAGAAGCGGCTTCGGCAAAGTCGACGCTGTTGCGGTTCAGGTCAACGTTGTCTTCATTCACGCGCCGCAAGTGTGCAAACCCGTACGGATTGACCGCGTGCACCAGCAGCAGCGCTACGTTGGCTGCCGCCAGCCGCGCGAATAGTTCTTCATCTTGCAGCAGGCCGGTCTGGCAGCCGGAGCCGCAGAACCCCTCCACACCATGGACACCGGAGGTGACGATCAGCAGCGTTTGCGCCTGTGCCGGCACAAGCAGCGCGGTGTCGATGGAGAGCTGCTCGCCGGACGGCCCCGCCACATCCGGATGCAGATGACGCTCGATGCGGAGCCCGCGCGTCTGCGCGGCGGCGAGGAACTTGCCGCGCGCTTCATCGTAGGTCTGCGAGAAGAAAGCTTCGACCGTCATGGCGGGAATCCCGGGGGCAGTGGTAGCCGCAGCGTGCCATGCCCAACAGGCGCGGCGCAACCGCACAAACGTGAATCGACCGCCCCAAAACGCAAACAGGCGACGCATGGTGCGTCGCCTGTTTGCGTTGATGCCGGGTCGAGCCGAGTGTCGAGCCGTTGGCTCAGATCACTCCCAAGACAGCGCACCGCCGGTCTGGTACTCGATCACGCGCGTCTCGAAGAAGTTGCGCTCCTTCTTCAGGTCGATCATCTCGCTCATCCACGGG
Organism: Ralstonia pickettii; assembly: GCF_000607165.1. Classification (GTDB taxonomy): domain Bacteria; phylum Pseudomonadota; class Gammaproteobacteria; order Burkholderiales; family Burkholderiaceae; genus Ralstonia; species Ralstonia holmesii. Next base: position 101,930 of record NZ_JFZG01000026.1, read on the forward strand.
AACGGGTTTTCTTCGTTCGGGAACAGCGCGTCCAGGCCGATCTGTTGGCAGCGACGGTTGCAGATGAAGCGCAGGTAGCCCTTGAACATCGGTGCGTTCAGGCCCAGCACGCCGCGCGGCATGGTGTCTTCTGCGTAGCGGTATTCCAGGTCGACCGCCTTCTTGAACAGCTCCGTGATCTCGGCCTTGAACTCGGCCGTCCACAGGTGCGGGTTCTCCAGCTTGATCTGGTTGATCAGGTCGATACCGAAATTGCAGTGCAGCGACTCGTCGCGCAGGATGTACTGGTACTGCTCCGCAGCGCCGGTCATCTTGTTCTGACGGCCCATCGCCAGGATCTGCGTGAAGCCGACGTAGAAGAACAGGCCTTCCATGATGCAGGCGAAGACGATGAGCGACTTCAGCAGCTTCTGATCGTTCTCGGGCGTGCCGGTCTTGAACGACGGATCGGTCAGCGTGTCGATGAACGGGATCAGGAACTCGTCCTTGTCACGGATCGACTGCACCTCGTGGTACGCATTGAAGATCTCGGCCTCGTTCAGGCCCAGCGACTCAACGATGTACTGATACGCGTGCGTGTGGATTGCCTCTTCAAACGCCTGGCGCAGCAGGTACTGGCGGCATTCCGGCGCGGTGATCTGGCGGTACGTGCCCAGCACGATGTTGTTGGCGGCCAGCGAGTCAGCCGTCACGAAGAAGCCCAGGTTGCGCTTGATGATGCGGCGCTCGTCTTCGGTCAGGCCGTTCGGGTCTTTCCACGTCGCGATGTCGCGCGACATGTTGATTTCCTGCGGCATCCAGTGGTTCGCGCAACCGGCGAGGTACTTTTCCCAGGCCCACTTGTACTTGAACGGCACCAGCTGGTTGACGTCGGTGGCGCCGTTGATGACGCGCTTGTCGGCGGCGTTCACACGGCGGTTGCTCTGTGCGGCAGCGGCGTTCGGATTGTTACCGAGGATGCCCGTGCCGGCGGCAGCGGTGGCCGACGGAGGCAGCACGCCGCCCTGGTCAGCGGTGGCCGTTTGCAGTTGCGGCTGCGGTTGATACACCGGCTGCGGTGCAGCCGGAGGTTGTGCGGCAGGTTTGACGTCGTCGTCCCAGCTCAGCATGTGTGTTTCTCCTAATTCTTTGCTCGTCGCTCCCGCTCTTTTGGAGCGCGAGTCCAGTGTCGTTCAGGTCACGGCGCCCCCGCTTGCGCGGGAGCAACCTCAGACACTGTTTTGACTTATTGGCAGGCTTCGCATTCCTCGAAACCGGGGTCGCCGGGGCGCATCGTGCACACGGCGCCTTCAGCTTCCGGCATGGCCTGCGCGGTGGCAGCAGCGGCGTCCAGTGCGCTGGTCGGTGCGGCCGAATTCACGCCGGATGCACCTGCAGCCCCGGTTGCCGAATGACCACCCACATCGCTACCCGACGACACCGCATTCAGCGTGCCGCGCGACACGGTCGACTTCTCGACGTGCGTGGCGCCGATCGTGCGCAGGTAATACGTGGTCTTCAAGCCACGCAGCCAGGCCAGCTTGTACGTGTCGTCCAGCTTCTTGCCCGAGGCGCCGGCCATATAGATGTTCAGCGACTGTGCCTGGTCGATCCACTTCTGGCGACGCGAGGCAGCTTCCACCAGCCATTGCGGCTCCACTTCGAAAGCCGTTGCGTACAGGTCGCGCAGGTCTTGCGGGATGCGGTCGATGCGGGCCAGCGAGCCGTCGAAGTACTTCAGGTCGGCGACCATCACTTCGTCCCACAGACCGCGTGCCTTCAGGTCGCGCACCAGGTAGTCGTTGACCACCGTGAACTCACCCGACAGGTTCGACTTGACGTACAGGTTCTGGTACGTCGGCTCGATACAGGCCGACACGCCGATGATGTTGGAGATCGTTGCCGTCGGGGCGATCGCCACGCAGTTCGAGTTGCGCATGCCGTACTGCTTGATGCGGCCGCGCAGGCTGTCCCAGTCCATCGTCGACGACATATCCGTTTCCAGATAGCCGCCGCGCTCTTCGGCCAGCAGCTTGAGGGAGTCTTGCGGCAGGATGCCGCGATCCCACAGCGAGCCCTTGTAGCTGCTGTAGCGGCCACGCTCTTCAGCCAGTTCGGTCGACGCCAGGTAGGCGTAGTAGCACACGGCTTCCATCGAGGTATCGGCAAACTGCACCGCTGCATCGCTGGCGTAAGGCAGACGCAGCACATGCAGCGCGTCCTGGAAGCCCATGATGCCCATGCCGACCGGACGGTGGCGCAGGTTGGAGTCACGCGCCTTCTTGACCGCGTAGTAGTTGATGTCGATCACGTTGTCGAGCATGCGCATGGCCGTGCGCACGGTCTTCTTCAGCTTCTCGTGATCGAGCACCACGCTGCCGTCCGCCTGCTTGATCAGGTGAGCGACCAGGTTGACCGAACCCAGGTTGCACACGGCGATTTCGCTGTCGTTGGTGTTCAGCGTGATTTCCGTGCACAGGTTGGAGCTGTGCACCACACCCACGTGCTGCTGCGGGCTGCGGATGTTGCACGGATCCTTGAACGTGATCCACGGGTGGCCGGTTTCGAACAGCATGCCCAGCATCTTGCGCCACAGTTGCAGCGCCGGCATCTTCTTGAAGAGCTTGATCTCGCCGCGCGCGACCTTGTCTTCATAAGCCAGGTAGGCCTGCTCGAATGCCTTGCCGACCTTGTCGTGCAGGTCCGGGCAGGTAGACGGCGAGAACAGCGTCCACTCGCCACCTTCCATCACACGCTTCATGAACAGGTCGGGAATCCAGTTCGCCGTGTTCATGTCGTGCGTGCGGCGGCGGTCGTCGCCGGTGTTCTTGCGCAGTTCCAGGAATTCTTCGATGTCCAGGTGCCACGTTTCCAGATACGCGCAGACAGCGCCCTTGCGCTTGCCGCCCTGGTTCACGGCCACGGCTGTGTCGTTGACCACCTTCAGGAACGGCACCACGCCTTGCGACTTGCCGTTGGTGCCTTTGATGTGCGAACCGAGTGCACGCACGTTGGTCCAGTCGTTGCCCAGGCCGCCTGCGAACTTCGACAGCAGCGCGTTTTCCTTCAGCGCCTCGTAAATGCCGTCCAGATCATCCGACACGGTGGTCAGGTAGCAGGACGACAGCTGCGAGCGGCGCGTGCCCGAGTTGAACAGCGTCGGCGTGCTCGACATGAAGTCGAACGACGACAGCAGCTGGTAGAACTCGATGGCGCGGGCTTCGCGGTCGATTTCGTTCAGCGCCAGGCCCATCGCCACGCGCATGAAGAATGCCTGCGGCATCTCGATGCGGGTTTCGTTGATGTGCAGGAAATAGCGGTCGTACAGCGTCTGCAGGCCGAGGTAGTTGAACTGGAAGTCGCGCGAGGCGTCCAGCGCCGCACCCAGGCGGGCCAGGTCGAACTGCGCCAGCTTGTCGTCGAGCAGCTCGGCGTTGATGCCGCGCTTGATGAACTGCGGGAAGTAGTCGACGTAACGCGTGCTCATTTCCGCTTGCGTGACTTCTTCGCCGAGGATTTCGCGGCGGATCGTGTGCATCAGGATACGCGCCGTGACCTGGCTGTACGCCGGGTCCTTTTCGATCAGGGTACGCGAGGCCAGGATGGCCGAGTCGTACACCTGCGTCATCGGCACGCCTTCATACAGGTTCTTGACCGTTTCCTTGAGGATCGGCTCCGGGTCCACCGCTTCGCCTAGGCCTTCGCAGGCCGAGACGATCACGTTGCGCAGCGCCGCCATGTCCAGCGGGCGGGTGATGCCGCCGTCGGTCACGTTCAGGCCGATGAAGGCCGGTTGCTGCTGGGTTTCGCCGGCTTGCGCGCGCTCCTGGGCGCGGCGCTCGCGGTACAGCACATAGGCGCGGGCCACGTCGTGCTCGCCCGAGCGCATCAGGGCCAGTTCCACTTGGTCCTGCACGTCTTCGATATGGAACGTACCGCCGTTCGGGCGGCTGCGCAGCAGTGCGCGCACGACGTTCTGCGTTTGTTGGTCGACCAGCTCGCGCACACGCGCGGAAGCAGCGCCCTGCCCGCCATTCACGGCGAGGAAGGCCTTGGTCATCGCCACGGCGATCTTCGAAGGCTCGAAGCTGACCACGGCGCCGTTGCGGCGAATGATCTTGTAGTCGGCAAGGTTGACGCCGGAAGCGATGCCGGTGGCCACGGCCGTGCCGCCAGCGCTTTGCGCAAATTGCGAGGGGTTGGCGGTGCCGGAGTGGATTTCGGATTGGGCCGTCTGCATGTGGACTCCTGTTGAACCGTTCGTTTTTTATTGGCTCGCCGAGCGGGTGACCCGTTGGCGAACCCTCGCGCTACGCGGAGAAATGAGACGGAAAAGACCCTTGCCTTTTCTCAGCTCCCAAGCGTCGGCTTGACCCGCCGTACGCCCGCCCCCGCGTGGCGCCGAAATAAGAATCCCGGAAAGTCACCACTATATCTAGTGTGTTACCCCGGGATTAGCCCTAAGTATAGTGGATCGACCAAACAAGACCAGTCTTGACAGATGGCGGTGAAGGGGGGTTTTCTCAACCCAAATGCAGTGCCGCAAACCCGCCATCCCAGGCAGCACAACGGGTCGGCGGGACTGGCGTGCGGCGTCGCAATGACCGCCTCTTCAGAATAATTCTTTCTATCGACGTCGCAAGTTCAATAGACGTCACCTCATCCACGGTAGGGGCATGTGGGCCGCGCACAGCACTGGTGCAGACGTGCTGCGCTCCGCGCCCTCCTGGACATTCCCCCCGCTCAAGAAATCCGAATAGCCGCATCAGCATTCTTGCCGCGGCTGTCACTTGAGCGACAGGCCCCAACCCTACGCTTCGGTCGCATTGCAGGGAGCGCAATCACAGCGGTGGGACACCGAGCGCCGCACACAACGACCGAGGAAATCGACATGGACTGGAATCAACCCGCCCGCCGCCTGCTGACGGCTGCGCTGGGCACGACGGTGGCCGCCACGCTGGCGACCACCTTGACCGCATGCGGCGGCGGCGACAGCAGCCCCATCGCCAACCAGGGCAACACGGACGCACCGACCACCAGCGCCAGCAAGAAAGTGCTGGTGGTCGGGGTAGACGGTGCCACCTATGCGCAGGTGCAGAGCGCGCTCCTGCAGCGCAGCTTGCCGAACCTGGGCACCCTGGCAGTGATGCCGGCTTCGACGGGCGGCACGCTGGGTACCACCACCGCCCAGGCGCCGCTGGACACGCCAAGCTGGGCCACCGTGCTGACCGGCACCTGGCAGAACCGCCACAGCGTGACGGACGACACCGTCACCACCCTGGCCGCCCCGAGTGTCTTCAGCTATGCGCGCAGCGCCGCCAAGGCGGCCGGCACCACGCAACGCCTGGGCGCTGCCGTCAGCTCGGCCGTACTGCCGGCGCTGCTCAAGGCGGATCAGCAAGGCGGCAATCTCGACGCGCTCGTCGACTGCGCCCAGGTGGACACCTGCGTGACGCAGAACAGCGTGAAGCTGGTGCAGTCGGGCTACGACGTCGTCTTCGCGCAATACACCGCGCCGGCTGCGGCCGCGCTGGCTTCCGGCGTGCAGAGCGACGCGTACGCGGCCGCACTGGCCAACGTCGATCAGGCGCTGGGCACGCTGCAGGCTGCCATCGCCCAGCGCCGCACCGCCAACCCGAACGAAGACTGGCTTGTCGTCGTGACCACCAGCCACGGCCTGGACGCCACAGGCGCCACCACGTCGGCGCCGACGCTTGAAAACCGCACCGCCTTCATCGCGCTGAACAAAAGCGTCAATCCGTTGCTCGGTAAGAACGGCATGGCCGCGCCCACGTCGGAAGCCGCGCTCGCGGCCCTGCCGAGCGAGGCTGACATCGTGCCGACCGTGCTGGCGCAATTGAACGCCGCCGTGCCGGCGACCGCCCACAAGTTGGATGGCGCAGCGCTCACCGCCAGCGCCATCGGCGTGCGCAACCTCCAGAGCACCGTGGGTGCGTACAGCGCATCGCTGGTGCTGAACTGGCAGAACCCGACGTCAGCGAGCGGCCCCATCACCGTGCTGCGCGACGGCAAGCAGGTCGCCACGCTACCCACCACGGCCACGCAGTACACCGACAGCAACATCGCCACCGCAAGCGGCATCTACCGCATCAACTACACGCTGGTGCGCAACAACGTGCCGGTGTCGATGCTTGCGCAGATCGCCTACGTTGCACCGACGCCGCTGGCGACGTCGCTCACCAACGGCCTGGCCGCGTACTACAGCTTCGACCCGCTGCCGCCGACTGACCGTAAAGCCAGTTCGACGATCGGCCCGTGGGTGGCAGGCACCGACGGCGGTTCTGCGGTAACCGACCCCTTTGGCGGTACGGCGCTTTCGGTCGATTCGCGCATCGACGCCTACAAGCTCACCCAGAACGGCGCCGACATCGCGCAGAGCCCGCAGTTCACGATTGGCTTCTGGTTCAAGTCGGACTGCACGCAGGGCAACGGCACTGGCGAGCCCATCCTCGCCAACAAGGACTACTACTCCGGCTCCAATGCCGGCATCGCCATCGGCCTGTGGGGCGGCTGCGAAGTGCGCTTCAACCTGGGCAGCGGCGGCAAGCGCGACGACATCCAGGGCATGAAGTTCAGCGCCAACCAGTGGGCCTACCTCGCCCTGTCGGTCGATGCGCAGGCCAAGCTTTTCAGCGCGTACATCCTTGACCCGGTGCTGGGCGTGCAAAAGGTGGAAGACAAGGCCATCGCCAATACCGACGTCACCAAGCTCAATGGCCTGGCCACCAAGGTCTGGGGCCTGAACGACGACGCCACGCACAACTACGTGCCCAACAACCCGGGCTCGCTCAAGGGCGTGATGGCCTACGACGACCTCGCCATGTGGACACGCCGGCTGACGCTGGACGAACTCAAGACGATCAACGGCTCGCACCAGCCGCTGTCGACGCTGAACCCCTGATCCCCTCCCCCAACCCGAACGAGACAGCTCATGAAGCCTTTCATCAACCCTCTCGCGCGGCCGCACTGGCTGGCCGCCGTGCTGCTGTGCGCCGCCACCTTGTCGTTGTCGGCCTGCGGCGGCGATTCGAACGACGGCACGCCGAGCGCAGGCCCCGGCGCCGCTCAGCCGGATCAACCCGGCCAGCCGCCGGCCAACAAGCCGACCCTGCACTGCGCTCCGTAATGCGCGGCTTCCCATCGACTTGCGTTTGAGACCGACATGACTTCCGACACGAACCACGCCAACAACGGCAGCCGCCGCAACTTCCTCAAGATGGCCAGCACGGGCGCGATTTCCGCCGCTGCGCTCGCCGCCTTCCCGCCGTCGATCCGCCGTGCGCTGGCGATTCCGGCCAACAACGCCACCGGCACGATGCGCGACGTTGAACACGTGGTGATCCTGATGCAGGAGAACCGCTCGTTCGACAATTACTTCGGCACGCTGCAAGGTGTGCGCGGCTTCGGCGACCGCTTCCCCATTCCGCTGGCCGGCGGGCTGAACGTGTGGCAGCAGACCTACGTGCCAAGCAGCGGACCGAGCCGCACGGTGCTGCCCTATTACCTCGACAGCAGCGCCGGCAACGCGCAGCGCGTCTCGGGCACCCCGCACAGCTACCCCGATGCCCAAAACGCATGGGACCTCGGCCGCATGAGCAAGTGGCCGACCTACAAGCAGACGCAGTCGATGGGCTACTACAAGCAGGCCGAGCTGGACTTCCAGTTCGCGTTGGCCAACGCCTTCACGCTGTGCGATGCGTACCACTGCTCGTTCCACGGCGGCACCAACACCAACCGCCTGTTCCACTGGACGGGCACGAACGACCCGACCGGCGCTGCGGGCGGCCCGGTCATCGACAACAGCGGCGACCACCTCGACGCCAGCGTCACGTACAACTGGAAGACCTACCCGGAACGCCTGCAGGCTGCCGGCGTGTCGTGGAAGGTCTACCAGAACATGCCGGACAACTTCACCGACAACCCGCTCGCGGGCTTCAAGGCCTACCGCGATGCCAACGCCGCGCGTGGCAACCTGGCCGACGGCACCCCGTTCCCGCCGTACACGCCAGCCGACGAAACCGTCAGCCCGCTCATCAAGGGTGTCGGCAACACCATGCCCGACGGCGGCTTCCTGCAAGCCTTGAAGGATGACATCGCCGCAGGCCTTCTGCCGCAGGTGTCGTGGATCGTTGCACCGGCCACGTATTCCGAGCACCCCGGCCCGTCGAGCCCCGTGCAGGGCGCGTGGTACACGCAGGAAGTGCTCAACGCGCTCACCGCCAACCCGGCCGTGTGGAGCAAGACCGTGCTGTTCATCAACTTCGATGAAAACGACGGCTTCTTCGACCACGTGCCGCCGCCCGCAGCCCCCGCCTATGACAACGGCGTGCTGGCCGGCAAATCGACGGTCAGCACGGCCGGCGAATACCACACGGACCAACACCCCTATGGCCCCGGCCCGCGCGTGCCGATGTACATCGTCTCGCCGTGGAGCCGCGGCGGCTGGGTCAACTCGCAGGCGTTCGATCACACCTCGGTGCTGCGCTTCCTGGAACTGCGCTTCAACGTCCAGGAGACGAACATCAGCGCATACCGTCGCGCCGTGCTGGGCGACCTGACCAGCGCCTTCAACTTCGTCAACCCGAACAACGAAACGCTGCCGACGCTTCCCAGCCGCGACAAGACCACTGCCGACGCCATCCGCACCGCGCAGGGGTTGCAGCCGCAGGTGCCGCTGCCCTCCGTCACGGCGCAGCAAATGCCGACACAAGCCACCGGCACCCGCCCCTCGCGCGCCCTGCCGTACGAGCTGCACGTCAGCGCGCGCGAAGACGTCACCAACCGCGCGCTGCGCCTGATCTTCAGCAACACCGGCACGGCCGCCGCCGTCTTCCACGTGTACGACCGTCTGCATCTGGACCGCGTGCCGCGCCGCTATGCGGTCGAGCCCGGCAAGATGCTCGACGATGCATGGGACGTCTTCACCGCAGACAAGGGCAAGTACGACCTGTGGGTGCTCGGCCCCAACGGCTTCCACCGCGCCTTCTCGGGCGATGTGAGTGCCGTGTCGGCAGCGGGTTCGAGCGCGCCGGAAATCCGCGTGTGCTACGACCTGGCCAACGCCGAGGTCTACATCACGATGATGAACACCGGCACCGCCGGCTGCACCTTCACCGTCAAACCCAACGCCTACCGCACCGACGGCCCGTGGACGTTCGACATCCCAGCCGGCAAGCAGCTCGACCAGCACTGGCCGATCGCGCGCCAGGGCAACTGGTACGACTTTACGGTGACGGTGCCGCAAGGCGGCTTCACGCGGCGCTTTGCCGGCCGGATGGAAACGGGCAAGGACAGCGTGTCCGACCCGGCGATGGGCAACTGAGCCAGCCAGTGAAGTAGAAACATCAGCAGGGAAGAAAACGCGGGCGGCCTTCGAAAGGAGGCTGCCCGCTTTTGTTTCGACGCCTACGTGGGCGTGGTGCACCGGGCGCGCCGCGGTGGGCGTGCGGTGTGTCGTCCTTGGAGGGGCGAAGGTCACGGTTTCGCCCCGACGCTTGCGCTTCCCATCATGACGTTCGAGCCGTTTATCGGCGCGCGTCGGGCTCACACCGTCGTGTGCCGGGGTCAGACCCTCGTGCGCGAGCCTTGGACCGTGATGTTGTGCTCGGATTGACGGACGGCGCCGGCCTCGGACGGTCGCGCTTCACGGTTTCACACTCGCACGTGACCCTCCGACCGTAACGTTCCACGGTTTTACCGTCGTGCGTGAGCCTCAAACAGTAGTGATCCGCAGTTTTACCCTCGTGCGCGAACCTCGGACTGTGGTGTTCCACGGTTTTAGGCTCGCGAGTGATCCCTGGACATTGGGGTTCCATAGTTTCACCCTCGCGCCTGAGTCTTAGAGGGTGACACTCCACGGTTTTACCCTCGTACGTGGGCCGCAGACCGTGAGGCGTCATCGCTTTACCGCCGTGTGCCGGCGCCGCGTCGAGATGCTCGGCCTTCCTACCTTGGGGAGCGAACGGGTGTTGTCGCGTCAGAGCGCGTACTGATACGGAAACAACGCCGCATTGAACCCGCCGAGCGCACGCAGATGCGCCCAGTCGAAATGCGGTCCGGGGTCCGTCTTGCGGCCCGGTGCGATATCAGAGTGCCCCGCGATCGCCGTAATCGGATACGCCGCGCAGATCGCCCGCACGAGCGACGCCGTGGCGGCGTACTGCTCGGGCGTGAAGGACAGATCGTCGGTGCCCTCGATTTCGATGCCGATCGAGAAATCGTTGCAGCGCGTTCGGCCGAAAAAGTCCGACGCACCGGCATGCCACGCGCGCGCGTCGCACGGCGCAAACTGCACGCACTCTCCTGTGCGACGGATGAAGAAATGCGCCGATACGCGCACGCCGCGCAACTGATCGAAGTACGGATGCGCGTCGCAGTCGAGCGTGTTGGTAAAGAAGTCGAGCACGTGATTGGTGCCGAAATCGGCAGCAGTCTGCGCGGGCGGCAGGCTGATGTTGTGCAGCACGATCAGGTCGATCGGCATGCCTTCGGGCCGCGCGTCGATATTCGGCGACGGATGTCGGTGCCCGCCATCGACCCATCCGTCAGCACCGATATGCAACCGTTCAGGCATCGCCGTTCAGCCCATTTCCGGCAGGTTCACCCACGCTGCCAGACGGCGCTTCAATGTCCCGCGGGTCACGGATGCCAAGTTGCTGCATGCGATAGCGCAACTGGCGGAATGACAATCCGAGCAGCTTGGCCGCTGCCGTGCGGTTGAAGCCCGTCTGGTCCAGCGCGGCCAGGATCACGTTGCGCTCGACCGACTCCAGGTAGGCCGGCAGATCGATCGGCAATGCAACGCTCGGCAGCGACGGCTCCGCCGGCTGCGCAACGGGCGCCGGCTCGGGCTGTGCCATCGGTTGCGGCATCCCCAAGGGGCTTGGCACAGGCGCCGGCATGTAGACGGCATCAGGCCAGCTCGTCATCGGCGGCGACATCGGGTGATGGGCGGCTGCGGCAGCCTGCGCCTCGCGCGTGCGGTGGAACAACGGCGAACGCTCGATCTCGGCGCCCAGCGCGCCAAGGTCGTCCACATCGATCGACTCGCCTTCCGCAAACGCGTAGGCACGCTCCAGCAGGTTCTCCAGCTCGCGCACGTTGCCCGGGAACGGGTACGCGCACAGTTGCTGCAGCGCCGGACGCGTCAGGCGCTTGGGGCGCGGATCGCCGTAGCGGCTGGCGAGCTGTTCGAGCAGTACGCCGGCCAGCACGGGCACGTCTTCGGCACGCTCGCGCAGCGTGGGCATGCGCAGCTCCAGCACGTTCAGGCGGTAGAACAAGTCTTCGCGGAAACGGCCGGCGGCCACCAGGCGGGCCAGATTCTGGTGGCTGGCGCAAACGACGCGCACGTCGACCGGGTCTTCGCGGCTCTCGCCGATCTTGCGCACGCGGCGCTCCTGCAACGCGCGCAGCAATTTCACCTGCATCGTGAGCGGCAGGTCGGCCACCTCATCGAGCATGAGCGTGCCGCCATTGGCCGCCTGGAAGAACCCCTGGCGATCGCTGTCCGCGCCGGTAAAAGCGCCTTTCACGTAGCCGAAAAACTCGGCTTCCATCAGGTTCTCGGGAATCGCACCGCAGTTGACCGCCACAAACGGCCGCGATGCACGCGCAGACAGGGCATGCACAGCGCGCGCAGCGCGCTCCTTGCCGCTGCCGGATTCGCCGCTGATCACCACCGGCGCCATGCTGCGCGACAGGCGCATCAGCGAACGGCGCACTTCCTGCATCGCGGCGGAATGGCCTGGCAGCAGGTCGTTGGTGCGCTCCACCAAGTCGGCATTACCGGGATCGGGATCGCGTTGCTGGCGACCCAGCGCGTTGAGCACGAGGCTGCGCAACTGGTCCAGCGAGAGCGGCTTGGCGATGTAATCGAACGCACCGGCCTTGAGCGCTTCGACCGCGTTCTCGGCGCTGCCATAAGCGGTGATGACGGCCACCGGCGTGCGATCTGCCGTGGCAGAGAGCTGGCGCACGAGCTCAATGCCCAGGCCATCGCCCAGGCGCATGTCGGTCAGCACGAGTGCGAAACGCTGGCGCGAGAGCGCCTCGCGCGCTTCGGCCAGCCCGCTGGCGAGCACGACGTCGTGCCCCATGCGGCGCAGGGATATCTCCAGCAGCTCGCGCAGGTCGGCTTCGTCATCGACGACGAGAATGGGTTCGCGAACGATGGCGGCTTTGGACATGAATCAGCAGAAGATCGGCGGAAATTCGCGGCCAGCGGATCATTCCGCTACGGCCAAGGCAGGTTGGTCAAACATCAGGGTGATGACGAAGGCGCGGCGCGGCAATGTGTCGCGCGCCTCCATGGTCAACGCTCCGGTGCGATCGAGCAAGGATTCCAGTGCGATGGCACCGTAACGGATCTGCGCATCGTTGGCGCTACACAACTCGCGGGCCATGTAGAGGCCCAGACCAGTGCCTTGTGCGTCATTCGTGAAGAACGGCTCGAACAGGCTGCGTTGCTGTTCGGTCGGCACTTCGGGGCCGTCGTTCCAGATCACGAGTTCGGCGTGGGTATCGTCCAGCGCGTAGGCCGCCAGCTGGATCGAACCCGGCACACGGCGGCAATAGCGCAGCGCGTTGTCGAGCATATTGCCCACGACCTGCTGCAACTGCGCCGGGTCGAACAGCACGGGCTTGTCCAGGTCGACCGCCACGCGTACTAGGTTCGGGTTGATCTCGGTTGCTTCACCTGCGCGGCGCAGGGCCTCGGCACGCCAGCGCTCGACCACCTCCGGCAGCACCTGCGCCAGTTGCACGCGCACGCGTTCGCCACGCGGGCGGCGCGAGAGCATCAGCACGTCGGCGACCACCTGATCGAGCCGGCGCACGTTGTCACGGATGATGCGCAGCAGGCGCGTCTCCACGCCGGAGCTTTCCGGACGCACGTGTGCGCCGCCATCCTGGCCGTCGCCCGGATCGTCCAGCAGTTCCGCGGCCTGGCTGATCGCGGCCAGCGGGTTGCGGATCTGGTGCGCGACGCTGGCCACCAGCCGCCCCATCGAGGCCAGCTTTTCCTGCTGCGCCTGCTCCGCCACACGCTCCCAGCTTTCCACATGGACCAGCACGGTGTCATGCAACTCGTGGCGCAGAAACGCTTCGTCGTCCACCGACCAGCCCTGTGCGGTGGCCTCGGCCGACGGAATACGTGGACGCATCTCGCCGCCCTCGCCCGGCAGGCCCCGGCCGATCGAGCTGACGAGGCTATCCATATAGACGCTGCGCAGGTTGGCCAGGCTCGGCAGGATGAAGCGCAGGCGCAGGCGAGCGCTCAACATGGCGCGGCCACCCCGGCCGCCCGAGGCAACGGGCAGTAGGTCGAGGATGCGCGGTGCATCGTCGTCACCGGTGCCATCGGTGGGACGGCTCTTGCGGCGCAGCCACTGGCGCAGCATTTCGAGCAGCGGGCGCAGGTGCGGCACGTCCTTCAAGTCAAACAACATCGCACCGCTGCCGACAAACGCGCTCTGTGGCACGCCCAGCAGCATGGCCGCAGCCGGGTTGGCTGCAACGACACGGCCATCGGCACGCACCAGCATCACGCCGTCCTGCATGTCGTAGACCATCAGGCGGTTGACGAGCTGTTGCAGACGCAGCTCGCGCTCGCGGGCCATCGTCAAACGTTCCTGCGCGATCTGGCGATGCGACAGGCCGTACATCATCGACGCGGCCATCATGTAGACCAGGCCGTACAGCCCGGCAGATGCCAGCCCCGGCGCAATCACTCCGTCGCTCATCATCCGCAGGAACGGATCGGCCAGCACCACGATCGAGGCCACGGCCGCCGTGAACAGCGCAAACAGCAGGCTGGTGAGCGCGCCGGCGGCCAGCACGGGCACCAGCAGCACCATCGCCACGCTGGCCGACAGGCGCGAGAGCGTCGCATACGCCAGCCCCAGGAACAGCAGATCGAGCACCACGTCCAGTCGCACGCGGAATTGGAATCGCGTGCGCCACCAGCCGGCCGCCGCCAGAATCAGCTGGGCCATCGCCAGATACGGCAGCGTCAGGCTAAGCAGGGCATCGCTATTGGGCAGGCCGACTGCGTCGTTGTGCTCGCGCGGCACCATCACGAACAGCAACAGCACCAGCGCCACCGCTGCGCGGCTGAAGGCGAAATAGCGCAGCAGGCGCCACTGGAATTCAGGCGGATCGGGCTCCAGCCAGACCGAACGGAGCGCGCGCCAGGCGTTCAGGCGCGAGAGCAGGCTACGCGCGGCGGATGGTGTTGCCCGCACGGCACCCGACGCTTCGGGCGTCACGTGTTGCCTCGGTCAGCATGCTCGGGGCAGCGATAGCGGCCGCCCGGCAGCGCGATCATGCCGGTGCGCGGTGCATGCACGCCGCACACGGCACATTGCTCGATGGGTTGCGAGGCCTGGGGCTCAGGCGTGCGATTGGCCGCGCCCTGCCCGCGCGAGGCTGCCTGGCCCTGCCCCGAAGAGCGGGAGGAACGCGTCCCAAGGCGGCTCAACCACCACCAGCCGGCGAGCAGCATCAGGATCAGCAGGACAGGACGGGACATGGAGAACAGACAAGGACAAGTAACGGCGCAGGCGCCAGGGGCGCACTAGGCGCGATGCAGGATGACTTCGAGCACGAAGCGGCTGCCCACGTACGCCAGCAGCAGGATCGCAAAGGACGCCATCACCCAGCGCAGCGCTACACGTCCGCGCCAGCCGCGAAAACGCCGACCGATCAGGATGCCACCGAACATCGCCCAGGACAGCACGGCAAAGATGTTCTTGTGATCGAAATGGAAGGCGCTGTGGAACAGTTGCTCGGAGAACAGCACGCCCGATGCGATCGTCAGCGTCAAGAGCACGAAGCCCGCGCCGATCAGGCGGAACAGCAGTTTCTCAAGCGTGAGCAGCGGCGGCAACAGATCCAGCCAGCGGCTGAACCAGCTTGCCTCCGGCCGGTTGATCGTATGCAGTCGGCGCTCTGCAGCCAGCATGAGGATCGCGTGGAATGCCGCCAGCGTGAACAGCCCGTAGGCGACGTTGGCAATAGCGAAGTGCAGCTTGAACAGCGGGCTGGCCGCATAGCCGAGAATCTGCGTGCCAGGGAAGACCACCGGCAACAGGCTTCCGACCAGCGCCACCGGCATCACGAGCAGGCCGAGGCCGGCAAGCGAGAAGAAAAGGCTTTCGATCCAGAAAATGCCCACGCCCAGCCACAGCATGGCCGACAGCGCATAGGCAAAGCCAAATACCATGGCGCTGGCCGGGAAAATCGTCTCGTGCAACAGGAACCCGTGCGCGATCAAAGCGGCCAGCAAACCCCAGCGCCACCAGGCCGGGACCGTGTCGGCGGCGCCCGGAGGCGGCGGAACGAGCACCGTGGCACCCGGCGACGGACCACCTGCCGCCATGGCTCCCGCCGGGGCCTGGGCACCCAGCCCACCGCGTCGCGCCCACGCTACCGAAGCGAGGATGCCGTAGAGAAGCGCCGTCAGCGCATACAGTACAATTGCCATTTGCACAGTTTACCGCAGCGCACCCCGGTTTTGGCTGGGGCCTGCCCCCGCCGAAAGCCTCGTTGGGCGGGAACGCAACATGCGCGCATTAAGTACATTCCCTGCCGGTGCAAGCCAAATGCGCGCCGGCCTCCTCTTCATCCCGTCCCCAATTCCGGATCTCTGTCACTGTCATGCTGGATAACCTGACCCAACGGCTTGCGCGCGTGGTCAAGACCATGCGCGGCGAAGCGCGCCTGACCGAAGCCAACACCGCCGAGATGCTGCGCGAAGTCCGCCTGGCACTGCTCGAAGCCGACGTGGCGCTGCCGGTCGTGCGCGAGTTCATTGCCCGCGTCAAGGAAAAAGCGCTCGGCGAAGACGTCATCACGAGCCTTTCGCCTGGCCAGGCGCTGGTCGGCATCGTGCAGCGCGAACTGACGGCCATCATCGGCGGCCAGGAAGCGCTGGAAGGCGTCGGCAGCAACATCATGGGCGGCCGCGCGGCGGAGCTGAACCTCAACGTCACGCCGCCCGCGATCATCCTCATGGCCGGTCTGCAGGGCGCGGGTAAGACCACCACGGTCGGCAAGCTCGCCAAGTGGCTCAAAGAGAACAAGAAGAAGAAAGTGCTGACGGTGTCGTGCGACGTATATCGCCCCGCCGCCATCGCGCAGTTGAAGACTGTTTCCGAGCAGGTCGGCGCGGACTTCTTCCCCTCGCAGCCGGACCAGAAGCCTGTAGACATTGCCGCTGCAGCACTGGACTGGGCCAAGAAGCACTACCACGACGTGCTGATCGTCGATACCGCCGGCCGCCTTGGCATCGACGAGGCGATGATGCAAGAAATCGCCGCGCTCCACGCCACGCTCAAGCCGGCCGAAACGCTGTTCGTGGTCGACGCGATGCTCGGCCAGGATGCCGTCAACACCGCCAAGGCCTTCAACGACACCCTGCCTCTGACCGGCGTGGTGTTGACCAAGCTCGACGGGGATGCGCGCGGTGGCGCGGCGCTGTCGGTGCGTCACATCACGGGCAAGCCGATCAAGTTCGTCGGCGTGGCCGAAAAGCTCGACGGGCTGGAGCCGTTCTATCCCGACCGCATGGCCCAGCGGATTCTGGGCATGGGCGACATCCTCGCGCTGGTGGAAGAAGCCCAGCGTGGTGTCGACATGGAAGAGGCGCAGAAGCTTGCCGCCAAGATCAAGAAGACCGGCGGCTTCGATCTCGAAGACTTCAAGGCCCAGATTGGCCAGATGAAGAAGATGGGCGGCCTGGGCGGCCTGATGGACAAGCTGCCTGCACAGTTCGCGCAGCAGGCGCAGGGTGCCAACATGGACCAGGCCGAAAAGCAGGTCCGCCGCATGGAAGGCATCATCAACAGCATGACGGCCGCCGAGCGTGCCAAACCCGAACTCATCAAGGCGAGCCGCAAGCGCCGCATTGCCGCCGGTGCGGGCGTGCAGGTGCAGGAAGTCAACCGTCTGCTCAACCAATTCGAGCAGATGCAATCCATGATGAAAAAGCTCAAAGGCGGCGGCATGATGAAGATGATGCGCGCCATGGGCGGCATGAAAGGCGGCATGAAGGGGATGTTCGGCGGCCGCTGAGCGGGCTACCCTCCTTCCTGAATCGCACCTTTGATCGACACACCGAACCGTTTCACCGAACTGACACGATGCTGAGCGCAGAACAGGCCCGCGAACTCTGGGCCAACTCCGAAGAAATCGTCAGCGAAGACGCCGTGCGCGGCTCGCTGGACCGCATGGCCGAACAGATCACCGAGAAGATCGGTGACACCTTTCCGATGGTGCTATCCGTGATGGGCGGCGCGGCCGTCTTTACCGGCATGCTGCTGCCCAAGCTGGCTTTCCCGCTGGAGTTCGACTACATCCACCTCTCGCGCTACAACAACAAGACGGTGGGCGGCGAGATGCAGTGGCGCGTGGCACCGCGCGAATCGGTCAAGGGCCGCACGGTGCTGGTGCTGGACGACATCCTCGATGAAGGCGAGACGATGGCCGCCATCCGTTCGCGCATCATCGACATGGGTGCCGCGGAGTTCTATTCCGCCGTGCTGTGCGAGAAGACGCTCAGCAAGTCCAAGCCGCTGTACCCGGACTTCTGCGGTTTCAACGTGCCGGACCGCTACGTGTTCGGCTGCGGCATGGACGCCAAGGGCTACTGGCGCAACCTGCCGACCATCCGCGCGCTCAAGAACACCTGAGGCGGCACCGCGGCAAACAAAAAGGGCGACTAATGTGTCGCCCTTTTTGTTTGCCCACGCCCCGCGTTCAAAGCTGGTGCGCGAACGTGCGGATGCCCTTGAGCAGCATCTCCACCGAGATCGCCACCAGAATCAGCCCCATCAGGCGCTCGAACGCCATCACCGTGCGCTCGCCCACGAGGCGCTGGATGTGCGTGGCGCTCAGTAGCACCACGGCGCACACGGCCATCGTCGCGCACAGCGAGCCGACCCACGTCCACATGCGCCCGGGCGCCTGTGACACGAGCAGCATCACCGTGGCCATCGCCGACGGCCCCGCAATGGCCGGAATCGCCAGCGGCACGATGAAGGGCTCACCGGTGGGCTGCGACTCTGCACCACCTTCACGCGGGAAGATCATCCGCAGCGCGATCAAGAACAGCACGATGCCGCCGGCAATCTGCAGCGACATGTCGGTCAGGCTCATCATGCGCAGGAAACTCTCGCCGAAGAACATGAAGACGAGCAGCAGCACGAACGCAATACCGACCTCGCGCAGCACGACGCGGTTGCGGCGCTCAGGCGCTACCGGCCTCAGCGCCGAGATGAAGATGGGGATGTTGCCGAGCGGATCGGTGATCAGCACCAGCAGGACGGTCGCAGAGAGGAACGTGTATTCCATCGCCCAACGTTGATCAGGCGCCGCGACGATAGGGGCGTTCACGCAGCCATTTGGTGGCGATCCATTTCTCACCGCGCTCGACCGGCAGCCCGGCATGCAGCGTGTCTTCGTCCAGCGTCCCGTCGGGGCGTTTGTAGACGAAAAAGACCGCGTTGCCCTTGACCGGCGCCACCTCCAGCCCGAGCTTCGGAAAGCCCGTCGCGCCGCCGGCCTGCACGCTGTTCAGGTAGATGACCATGGTAGCCACGCGCTGGCCGCCGACTTCAAGCTGGCGTGCCTCGCCGCTGCGGCCCGGGTTGAAGAAGTCGAAGTGCGGCTGATATTCGCCGCCGGGCTGGTAGTTCAGGACCTGGAAGCCTTCGCCGTGTTCGACCGGCACGCCCACGGCCTGCGCGATGCGTGCCTCGATCTTGGCAATCAAGGGATGCTCGCCCACTTGGAACATCCCGCCCTGGCTGGTGCGTGCCGAAATTAGATTTTCCTCGCCCGTATCGGGATTCACCACGGGCGAACGTTTGAGGCGGTTGCGCCCGATCGCGATCAGTTCGTCGCACTCGGCGTCCGACAGAAAGTGCTGGAACAGCACGATGCGCGGCGTTTCGATCGCAAACAGGATGGGGATATCGCCATCGGCGGTATGCACGGCGTTGCTGTTTTCGACCGCCTGATCGGCGACGGGTGTAGGCGAGGGCGCAGCAATCGGAGCGGGCGCGCGGGCGGTCAGTGCCTCATCGACGACACGGCGCGCGAAGGCGCGGTCGTAGCCAGATTGCACCATCGACGCCACCAGGGATTCGGCTTCGAAACCTTCGGTCACGTGACGCTGCAGCCAGTCGCGCAGCGCGTCAGACATCGTCGCGTACGGTTGGGAGGTGGACATGCGGGATGGAGATGCGGGCGAGCGAAAGATGGCCCTATTGTAGGCCGACCGTTCGTCGACTGAAGATCACGAACCGCCAGCCGGACCGCCAGCAATACGCAGCGGCGAGAACGGATTGCGCGCCGGCACTTCCGGCAACGCCTTGGCACGCGGAGCGGGCCGAAGGGGCTCGGCAGGAACCGGCGCAGACACCGTCATCGCGCTCGACTCCTGATATTGCCAGCGCTTCCAGGCGGCCAGCACGGCATTCGGATATTGCGGCTGCCCCCGGCTGCCGTTGTAGCGGCCCAGCGCCAGATACAGATTGCCGCCTTCCATGTCGAGGTAATGACGCAGGATCGTGCAGCCATAACGCAGGTTGCTCTGCAGATGGAAGAGCTTGCGCGCGTCGTTATCGCCGATGCTGCGTGTCCAGAACGGCATCACCTGCATCAGGCCCATGGCACCGGCACTGCTCATGGCGTACTTGCGGAAACCGCTTTCCACCTGGATGAGGCCGAGCACCAGCGCCGGGTCCAGGCCTGCGCGCTTGGCTTCGTAATACGCCGTCTCGATCAGCTCGACGCGTACCGATGCCTGCGGAATCTTGCCCGACATGCGCACCGACATCTCGGCCAGCCAGCGCAGGTAGCCGAGTTGTTCGTCGTTGCTGGCAAAGACCGGGCGCAGCGGGCGGCTATCGGCCACTGCGGCAGACAGCGCACTGCGCACGGAGTCCGCCAGGTACTCCTCTTTCTGGGCGCCCGCCCACGCCGCCTGCGTGCCCGCGAGCAACGCCCCTGCGCACAGCGCAGTGGCGATCAGGCGGGCGGAGAACAAGCGGGGCATGCGTGGTGGGTCCTGTCGTTGCGTTATTGCGCGAGACGCGCCTTCAGCGTAGCCAGCACGTCGGCCGGTGCCACGGCGGTGGCAGCTTCGTCGCGGCGGCCCTGGAATTCCAGCTTGCCGTCCTTCAGGCCGCGGTCGCCCACCACCACGCGGAACGGCACACCGATCAGCTCCCAGTCGGCGAACATCGCGCCGGGGCGCTCGCCGCGATCGTCCAGCATCACGTCGATACCGGCGGCGACCAGTTCGGCGTGCAGGCGGTCCGCTTCTTCGCGCACGGCGTCGGAGCGGTCGTAACCCACCGGGCAGATCACCACCTGGAACGGCGCGATCGACGCCGGCCAGATGATCCCGCGCGCATCGTAGTTCTGCTCGATGGCCGCACCCAGAATCCGCGTGATGCCGATGCCGTAGCAGCCCATCACCATCGGCTGGGTCTTGCCGTTTTCATCGAGGAACGTCGCGTTCATCGCCTCGGAGTAACGCGTGCCCAGCATGAAGACGTGACCGACTTCGATGCCGCGGCAGATGGCCAGCGTGCCCTTGCCATCCGGCGACGGATCGCCCGCCACCACGTTACGTAGGTCGTAGACCTCGGGCTCGGGCAGATCGCGGCCCCAGTTCACGCCAGTGAAGTGGTAATCCTCTTCGTTGGCGCCGACCACGAAATCACTCATGGCAGCCGCCGTGCGATCGGCCACGACCTTCACCGGCAGCTTCGTGCCGATCGGGCCGAGATAGCCCGGGCGCGTGCCGAACGCGCGCAGGATTTCACCTTCGGTGGCAAAGCGGAAGTCGGCCAGGCCGGGCACCTTCGATGCCTTGACCTCGTTGAGTTCGTGATCGCCGCGCAGCAGCAGCAGCCAGATCTGGGGCTCTCCGCCCTCGACTTCGGTTGCCAGCACGATGGATTTGATCGTGCGCTGCAGCGGGATACCCAATTGTTCGGCCACGGCCTCGCACTTGGCGCGACCCGGCGTATGCGTCTTGGTAAGCGCCTCGGTGGCAGCCCCACGCGGCGCGGCCGGAGCCACGGCTTCGGCGGCCTCGATGTTGGCGGCGTAGTCCGAATCTGGGCAATAGATGATGGCGTCTTCGCCCGTGTCGGCAATCACGTGGAATTCGTGCGAGCCAGACCCGCCGATGGCGCCGTTATCGGCGGCCACCGCACGGAATTCCAGGCCGAAGCGCTGAAAGATGCGCGTGTAGGCGTCGTACATCTTCTGGTACGACACCTTCAGGCCCTCGGCGTCGCGGTCG
The DNA here is from genome assembly GCF_000607165.1 of Ralstonia pickettii. GTDB lineage: Bacteria > Pseudomonadota > Gammaproteobacteria > Burkholderiales > Burkholderiaceae > Ralstonia > Ralstonia holmesii. Next base: position 123,249 of record NZ_JFZG01000026.1, read on the forward strand.
AAGGAGTACGCGTCCTTCATCGTGAATTCACGGCCGCGCATGATGCCGAAACGCGGGCGGCGCTCGTCACGGAACTTGGTCTGGATCTGGTAGAAATTGACCGGCAGTTGCTTGTACGAGCGGATTTCGGTGCGGGCGATGTCGGTCACCACTTCCTCCGACGTCGGCTGCATGACGAAGTCGCGCTCGTGGCGATCCTTGAAACGCAGCAGTTCGTCGCCCATCTTGTCCCAGCGGCCGGTCTCCTGCCACAGCTCGCCCGGCTGTACCACCGGCATCAGCACTTCCACCGCGCCAGCGGCATTCATTTCCTCACGCACGATCTGCTCAACCTTGCGGATCACGCGCAACCCCACGGGCATATACGTATAGAGGCCCGCGCCAAGCTTCTTGATCATGCCGGCACGCATCATCAACTTGTGCGAGACGATCTCCGCGTCGGCGGGCGCTTCCTTGAGCGTGGAAATGAAGAATTGGGACGCTTTCATGCGACTGACAATAAGGGATGACGCGGCCAACCAAAGCCGCGAAAACAAGGGCAAAAGCCACCGGAATCAGGAGATGAGACGAGGCGCCGGGCGCACATTCGCGCAATCGGCACCCCTCCCCCAGGAGGCGCGAGTGAGCGGCAACATTTCGGCGTCTGTGACAGCCGAGCGACGGGCCGCTCTATAATCGGCGTAATTCTAAAGTATTCGAGGTGCAGTCATGCTCGATCGTGAAGGCTTCCGCCCGAACGTCGGCATCATCCTCATCAACGCAAGAAACGAGGTGTTCTGGGGCAAGCGCATTGGCGAGCACTCCTGGCAGTTTCCACAAGGCGGCATCAAATACGGCGAAACGCCCGAACAAGCGATGTTCCGCGAACTGCACGAAGAAGTCGGCCTGTTGCCAGAACACGTCCGGATCGTCGGTCGCACGCGCGACTGGCTGCGGTATGAGGTGCCGGACAAGTTCATCCGCCGCGAAATTCGCGGCCATTACCGGGGCCAGAAACAGATCTGGTTCCTGCTGCGCATGGTCGGTCGCGACTGCGACATCCAGCTGCGCGCCACCGAGCATCCGGAATTCGATGCGTGGCGGTGGAGCCAGTACTGGGTGCCGCTCGAAGCCGTCATCGAGTTCAAGCGCGAGGTGTATCAGTTAGCGCTGTCGGAGCTTTCGCGCTTCGTGCAGCGGCAGACGCGCGCACCGCTCTCGCCCTACGGGCGCGGCGGGCAGCACCGTGAGCGCGACGGACGTGATGCGCGCGATCACCGTGAACGTTCTGGCGGCCAGAGCGGCCGAAACGAGCAGTACGCCCAGCCAGCCCTGACCGTCACCACCACGACGGTCATCGTCGAAACGGTGAGCGTATCCGCACCTGCCCCCTCCTCTCCCAACCCTGACGACACGGCTCCTAAGGACAATTCGTGAATTTGATGACGACGACACGTGGAGCGCGCCGCGCTCTCGTGCCGCTCGCGCTGGCGGCTGCGCTGGCGTTGACGGCATGTGGCCATAACCGCACCGGCGACCTCGAAGACAAGCTGTTGATGGACCCATTCAACGACAAGCCCTTCAAGGAAGACGCTGTGACCTTCCCGGCCCCGCCGGTCGATCGCGATGCCGTGCCGTTCGATGTGGGCGGCCGCAATGATTCGCCGCTGCGCTTTGCCATCGATCCGAAATCGGTGTCGATCGGCAAGGACAACGTAGTGCGCTACACCGTGCTGATCACCAGTAAGACCGGCGCGCGCAACGTGAACTACGAAGGCCTGCGCTGCGACACGGCCGAGCGACGCATCTATGCGACGCTGCGCAATGACACCAACCAGTGGGTCGGCAACCGCGCGGTCGACATGAACGAAACCGCGAATGCTGAATCCGCCAGCATGAACGCCTACAAGCCGGCCACCGATTGGCAGCGCGTTGGCAATGGCGGGCCGACGGACTACGCGTCGGCGCTGATGCGCTCTTACTTCTGCGACGTGCGCTCAGTAGCGGGAGATGGAAAGGCTTCTACGCTCGTGCAACGGTTGGGCGGCAGCGGGCGCTATTTCGGGCCGTAAAGAGCGCGGGGTATTTGGATTGGGCCTTGGTGGTCCACTGTCCCTTCGCTCCCTACCGGGATCGAAGGGGTCATACCACCAACGCTCCTACTCAGAGCAACACTAGATTGTCCCGGTGCACCAACTCCGCAGCGCTCACATACCCCAGCACCGCCTCGATCTCCGAAGACGACTTCCGCGCAATCAAGCGGGCCTCAGCTGACGAATAGTTCGTCAACCCACGGGCCACTTCCAGCCCCGCCGCGTCCACGCACGAGATCACTTCGCCGCGCGCAAACTCGCCCTGTACTTCGGTCACGCCAATCGGCAGCAACGACTTGCCGCCGGCCGTGAGTTTTTCTACCGCGCCGGCATCCAGCACCACGCGACCGCGCAGCTGCAGGTGGTCGATCATCCACTGCTTGCGCGCCGCCATCCGCCCGGTCGGCGCGCGAAGTTGCGTGCCGATGGCCTCGCCGTTCGCCAGCCGCGCAAGCACGTCAGCCTCCCGACCCGAAGCAATGATGGTGTGTGCGCCCGATTTTGCCGCGCGCTTGGCCGCCAGAATCTTCGTCAGCATGCCGCCCTTGCCGATGCTCGAACCGGCGCCGCCAGCCATCTGCTCAAGGTCGGGCGTGCCGGCTTGCGCCTCGTCGACAAAGCGAGCGCCTGGGTCCTTGCGCGGATCAGCGGTATACAGGCCGCGCTGGTCTGTCAGGATGATCAGCGCATCGCCTTCGATCAGGTTGGTGACAAGCGCACCCAGCGTGTCGTTGTCGCCGAACTTGATTTCATCGGTGACAACGGTGTCGTTCTCGTTGATGATCGGCACGACACCGAGGCTCAGCAGCGTGAGCAGCGTGGAACGCGCGTTGAGGTAGCGCTCCCGATCAGCCAAATCGCCGTGCGTGAGCAGCACCTGCGCCGTGCGGATGCTGTGCCGCGCGAACTCAGATTCGTACACCTGCGCCAGCCCCATCTGCCCGACGGCAGCGGCGGCCTGCAACTCATGAATTTCCTTCGGACGCTTGGCCCAGCCCAACCGCTGCATGCCCTCGGCGATGGCGCCGGAGCTTACCAGCACGACTTCCTTGCCCGCCGCCCGTAACGCCGCGATCTGCGCGGCCCAGCGGGCAATGGCGGCCTGGTCGAGGCCACGGCCATCGTTGGTAACCAGGCTGGAACCGACCTTGACGACAAGGCGGCGCGCATCGGCAATCAGCGAATGCAGGGCCATGGTGGGCGTGTCTCCGAAGAATGTCTGTTGTGTTTAGGCTTGATCGTCGTGGTCGACGTTGTGCAGTGTCGGATCCAGACGCTGGTCGGGCGCGGCCGCTGCGGCGTCCTCTTCAGCGCGCAGCTCGTCGAGGTATTCCTGGATCGCGTGGACAAGCGCCTGCGTGCCATCGTGCGTCAACGCAGAAATGCGGTGCACCGGACCCTTCCACTTGAAGCGCTTCACGAAGTCTTTCACGCGCGCTTCACGTTCGTCCTCGGGCACCATGTCGAGCTTGTTGAGCACGAGCCAGCGCGGCTTGTCGAAGAGTTCAGCGTCGTACTTCTTCAACTCGCCGACAATCGCCTTGGCTTCGGCCACCGGGTCGACGTTCTCGTCGAACGGGGCGAGATCCACCACGTGCAGCAACACGCGCGTACGCTGCAGGTGCCGCAAGAACTGGTGGCCCAAACCGGCGCCTTCCGCTGCGCCTTCGATCAGGCCGGGAATGTCCGCCACCACGAACGATTTCGATGGGCCACTCCGGACCACACCCAGGTTCGGGTGCAGCGTCGTGAACGGGTAGTCGGCAATCTTCGGGCGCGCATTGGAAATGGCGGTGATCAGCGTCGATTTGCCCGCATTGGGCATGCCGAGCAAGCCCACGTCGGCCAGCACCTTCAACTCGAGGCGGAGGTTGCGGCGCTCACCGGCCTTGCCGTCGGTCTTCTGGCGCGGCGCGCGGTTGGTGCTCGACTTGAAGTGAATGTTGCCCCAGCCGCCCTCGCCGCCCTGCGCCAGGCACAGGCGCTGACCGTCGACCGTCAGGTCGGCGATCAACTCTTCCGTGTCGGCATCGTAAATGGCAGTGCCCACAGGCATGCGCAGAGTGATGTCGTCGCCAGCGGCGCCGTAGCAGTCGGCACCGCGACCGTTTTCGCCGTTGCGCGCGAGATGCTTCTTGGCAAAGCGGTAGTCGATCAGGGTGTTGATGTTGCGGTCAGCCACGGCCCACACGCTGCCGCCACGCCCACCGTCGCCGCCGTCCGGTCCGCCAAACGGGACGAATTTCTCGCGGCGCATCGAGGCGCTGCCGTTGCCGCCGTCACCAGCGATCACTTCAATCCGGGCTTCGTCGATGAACTTCATGGAGGTCTCCGCCCGTGCGGCGTACGCACGGCAGGTAAAAAGAAATCGGCGCCACTCGCGCCGTCGCTAACAGAACGCACCTGGAACACGCGCCAAGAAGCAGCGTACCGCCCAGGATCAAAGTCGCGTTTTGTTAGCGGCCAGAAACGAAAAAGCCCCGCACGGGTGCGGGGCCTTTCTACTACAAGGCTGAATCAGGCCGCCGGAACAACGTCGACGAACTGCTTCTTGCCTTCGCCGCGGTTGGCGAACTTCACGTGGCCATCGACCAGCGCGAAGAGGGTGTGGTCCTTGCCCATGCCCACGTTCACGCCAGCATGCGTGCGGGTGCCGCGTTGGCGAACGATGATGCCGCCAGCGTTGATGGCTTGACCGCCGTACACCTTCACGCCCAGGCGCTTCGACTCGGAATCGCGGCCGTTCCGTGTGGAACCGCCGCCTTTTTTCTGTGCCATGACTGAACTCCTATCCGGTTACGTAGACGACGCAGCCTTAGGCCACGATCGAGTCGATACGCAACTCGGTGTAATTTTGACGATGCCCTTGGCGCTTTTGATAGTGCTTACGACGGCGCATCTTGAAGATGTGCACTTTGTCGTGACGACCATGGGAGATGACGGTGGCTTTGACGGCAGCCCCGCTCACCAGCGGCGCACCAACCTTGAGTTGGTCGCCGGCGCCCACTGCGAGCACCTGGTCAAGCGTGATTTCTGCGCCAACGTCCGCCGGTATCTGTTCTACTTTCAGTTTTTCGCCAGCAGCAACCTTGTATTGCTTACCGCCGGTTTTTACGACCGCGTACATTGTCGGACCTCGATAAAAGAACTAAAACATGACTCTTGCGCCACTTGTCGACCGCATGCGCAGACAACGGACACAGAGAACTCGCAACTATACAAGAAAAACTCAAGCAAATCAAAGGCTAATCGCCCAATGCGTGTGCTGCGCCCGCACAACGGCCAGCCACATCAAGCGTCGGGCGACACGCCATCGGGCAAACTACTTGGTTGCTCTATAATCTCGCGGTTTTTTGCGCCGCATCGCTCGCGCGCAAGTCGACTATCAGCCACACGCCTTCTGTCGGAATTCGCCTTGACCCAAACCTCCGCCTCCGTCCTGCTCGCCCCTGTCGCTGAAGACATGCGCGCCGTCGATGCCGTGATCCGCCGCCGCCTGGGCTCGGAGGTGGTACTGATCAATCAGATTGGTGAATACATCATCAGCGCCGGCGGCAAGCGGCTGCGTCCAGTGATCCTGCTGCTGGTGGCAAATGCCCTCGGCTACAAGGGCGAGCATCAGCACGAGCTGGCCGCCGTGGTCGAGTTCATCCACACAGCCACGCTGCTGCACGACGACGTGGTTGACGAATCCGACTTGCGCCGCGGCCGAAAGACCGCCAACGCCGTGTTCGGCAATGCGGCCAGCGTGCTGGTGGGCGACTTCCTGTATTCGCGCGCCTTCCAGATGATGGTGCAGGCCAACAGCATGCGCATCATGCAGATCCTGGCCGACGCAACCAACATCATTTCCGAAGGCGAGGTTCTGCAGCTGCTGAACATGCACGACCCGGACGTGACGGAAGAGCGCTACCTGCAGGTCATTCGCTACAAGACCGCCAAGCTTTTCGAGGCGGCCGCACAGATTGGCGCAGTGCTCTCAGGCGCGGACGCCGCCACTGAAGAAGCCGCCGCCGAATACGGCCGCCGCATCGGCACCGCGTTCCAGATCGTCGATGACCTGCTCGACTACACGTCCACCGCGGATCAAATGGGCAAGAACGCCGGCGACGACCTGCGCGAGGGCAAGCCAACCCTGCCGCTCATCCACCTGCTATCGAACGGCACGGAAGAACAACGCGCACTGGTGCGCCAAGCCATCGAGCAAGGCGGCACGGAACATTTCGATGCGATCTTCGCCGCCATTCAGGCTTCCGGCGCATTGGAGTACACGCGCCAAGCCGCCGAGCGCGAAGCCGCCGCAGCTGAAGCAGCAGCAAACGCATTACCCCCTTCCCTTTTCCGCCAGACGCTGATAGACTTGTGTGCTTTCTCGCTGCAACGTCAGTCCTGACACGCACGAGATCTGCGAAGAAGCATCGGGGTGTAGCTTAGCCTGGTAGAGCGCTACGTTCGGGACGTAGAGGCCGGAGGTTCGAATCCTCTCACCCCGACCAGTTTCTCGTATTCAAGTCATTCCTGCGGCACGGTTTTCAGCATCGCCGCACAGCAATTCCCAGGCATTTTCCGCATCGCGTCCGCTCAATCCAGCGGGGTGTTGCGCTGTCCGCGCGGCCAATGGCCGTGTGCGCAGAAGCGGCAAACCCCTCTGTTATAGTGGGCGCTTCGCCGCCCTTCCCCTCCCGCTTTGGACTCTTGGCCGCTCTGGGCACAAATCGGCGCCGTCGTGCTGCTGTTGTGCTGCTCCGCCTTCTTCTCGATTTCCGAAACCGCGATGATGGCGCTCAACCGCCATCGCCTGCGGCATCTTGCCAAGTCCAACGTATCGGGCGCGCGCAATACGCAGCAGTTGCTCGGTCAGACCGACAAGCTGCTTTCACTCATCCTGATCGGCAACAATCTGATCAACACCGCCGTGCCGGTGCTGATCACCACCTTGGCCATCCACTACTTCGGCAACAACGGAACGACGCTGTCGATTGCCACGGCCATCGTCGCGTTTCTTATCATCGTATTCGCCGAGATTGCCCCCAAGATCGTGGGCGCGACCTACCCCGAACGCGTGGCCTTCCCGGCCAGCTTCATCATCAAGCCGCTGCTGCAGATTTCGACGCCGCTGGTCGCGGTGGTCAACGCGTTTGCCATGGGTGTGCTGCGATTGGTGCGCATCAACACGCGTAAGGCGCCAGAGCAGCGCATGTCGACCGAGGAACTGCGCACGCTGGTGCTGGAATCAGGCAACTTCATTCCGCACAAGCACCGCAGCATCCTGCTCAACCTGTTCGATCTTGACGTCATCACCGTGGACGACGTGATGACGCCGCGCGCGCGGGTTGAATCGCTCGATCTGTCGCGCCCGATTGAAGAAGTCATCCAGCAGCTCGAGACCTGCTATCACAACAAGCTGCCGGTGTTCGAGCAGGACAGCGATCAGGTGATCGGCATCCTGCATGTGCGCAAGGCGCTGTCGCTGCTCGGGCACACCGAACTTACGCACGACGATTTCCGAGGCCTGCTGGCCGAGCCATATTTCGTACCGAGCGGCACGCCCGTTTTCCGGCAACTGCAGTACTTTCAGGAGAATCGCCGCCGCATCGGTCTGATCGTCAATGAGTATGGCGACATGCTGGGGCTGGTGACGCTCGAAGACATCATCGAAGAGATGATCGGCGAGTTCACCACCACGCTGCCCAACGCCGGCAAGCTGGCCTGGGACAAGGAAGGCACTTATCTTGCGGATGCAGGAATGTCATTGCGCGATCTGAACCGGCGCCTCGGCCTGAGCCTGCCGACCGACGGCCCGAAGACGCTCAACGGGCTGGTACTGGAAGTGCTGGAAGAGATTCCCGAGGCGACGGTCAGTGTGAAGATTGCGGGCTGCGTGATGGATATCGTCCAGATGGACAGCCAGTCGATCCGCACGGTGCGGCTGCATCAGCCGCCGCAGCCAAAGCGCAGTTGACGCCACACTCGAAAGCAAACGCTTCAGTTGGGGCGGTTTTCTGCCGATGTGGCACAAATGCAAGCTGCGCTTTGATGTGCGCTTTACAAATACAGGGGCGGTCGGCAAACTGCCCCGGTTCCGGACACCACCCCCCACGAATGGGTGGGGCACCGGCTGCAGAACATAAAACAATCGCCTTGGGGGGCGAGCGCACGCTGGAGGCGGTGGGGCCCGGCGCACGCTGAAATGGTCAGCTTCAGCCTGACGGACTGGACTCATGACACTCGGACTCGCTCTAGCGCAGAGCCGGCGGATCGCGCCGACGTTACTCACCCAGCTCGAACAGAGCGCGCGTGAAAAACGCACGCAATTGATCGACGAACTGGTGAGCAGCGGGATCATGAGTGCGCACGACCTTGCCGTGTTTGTCGCCGGCAAGTATCAGATGCCGCTGCTGGACCTGGCGCAGTACAAGCTCGACACCGTACCGGCCGTGCTGTCGGCCAACAAGCACTTTGCTCAGTTGCGCCTGTTGCCGCTGGGCCGTCGCGAAAACCGTCTCATCCTGGCCACGTCAGACCCGAGCGATCCGAAGCCAATCGAAGAGCTGCGTCAGAAGATGAACGTGGCCATCGAAACGGTCATCGTGGAGCACGACAAGCTGGTGCGGCAACTGAGCATCGCCAATGAAGCGCCGGCCGAGATGAAGTCGCTCTTCCCCAAGCAGGAAGCTACGCAGATCGAGTACGACCCGGGCGCTGCTGCCGCCACGCGTCGCACCACCACCGATGGCATCGACGATGCCCCCGTGGTGCGCTTCCTGCAGAAGCTCTTCACCGAGGCCCTGTTGCGCGGCGCGTCGGACTTGCATTTCGAGCCCTTTGAAACGTTTTACCGCGTGCGTTTCCGTATTGACGGCATCCTCGCGCAGGTCGCGCAGCCGCCGCTGGATATCCGGGACAAGATCGCCACCCGCATCAAGGTGCTCTCGCGCCTCGACATCTCGGAAAAGCGCGTGCCGCAAGACGGCCGCATGAAGCTGCTCATCACCGTCCCGAAAGACCGCAAGGACAAGGACAACAAAGAGATGATCGAGCGCGCCATCGACTTCCGGGTGTCGACGCTGCCGACGCTGTTCGGCGAGAAGATCGTGATCCGGATTCTGGAGTCGTCCACCGAGCGGCTCGATATCGACCAGCTCGGCTACGAGCCGGAGCAAAAGCAGTTGCTGCTCGACGTGATCAAGCGCCCGTATGGCATGGTGCTCGTGACGGGACCAACCGGCTCAGGCAAGACGGTGTCGCTGTACACTTTCCTGAACAGGCTGAACCAAGGCGACATCAATATCTCTACCGCCGAAGATCCGGCGGAAATCCAGTTGCCCGGCATCAACCAAGTCAACGTGAATGACAAGGCGGGCCTGACCTTTGCGGCGGCGCTGAAGTCGTTCCTGCGGCAGGATCCGGACATCATCATGGTGGGCGAAATCCGGGATCTGGAAACGGCCGACATTTCGATCAAAGCCGCACAGACCGGTCACTTGGTGTTTTCCACGCTGCACACCAACGACGCCCCGACCACGCTGACCCGCCTGATGAACATGGGGGTGGCGCCGTTCAACATCGCGTCGTCGGTGCTGCTGATTACGGCGCAGCGTCTGGCACGCCGGTTGTGCAAGGATTGCAAGAAGCAGGGGCCGCTGCCCAAGGAAACGCTGCTCGACGCGGGCTTTACCGAAGCGGACGTCGACGGCTCCTGGCAGCCGTATCACCCGGTCGGTTGTGAGACCTGCAACGGCAGTGGCTACAAAGGCCGGGTCGGCATTTACCAGGTCATGCCGATCACCGAAGCGATCCAAGAGATCATTCTCACGCACGGCACGGCGCTGCAGATTGCCGAGCAGGCACGCAAGGACGGCGTGATGTCGCTGCGCGAATCGGGCTTGCGAAAAGTGAAGCAGGGGCTGACTTCCCTAGAGGAAGTGCTGGCCACAACGAACCAATAACCTTCTCGATCAATCGTTCCCATACCGGGGGGTAGGAACCAACCATGGCCACACGAGCACCTGCCGCGAATCGCGCGGCCGCCGCGCCAGCGCGAAAGACCGCCAAGACAAAGGCGCCCACGCAGTACATCTTCGAGTGGGAAGGCAAAGATCGCAAAGGCAAGATCTTCAAGGGCGAGATGCGCGCCGAGAGCATCACCGAGGTGAATGCCGTCCTGCGCAAGCAAGGCTTGTCGATCACCAAGTCCAAGCGCCGTCGTGCGGCCCGCGGCAAGAAGATCACGCCGAAGGACATCGCCTACTTCACGCGCCAGCTCTCGACCATGTTGAAGGCCGGCGTCCCGCTGCTTCAGTCGGTCGACATCATCGCGAAGGGCCACGCCAATCCGAATTTCACACAGCTGCTGACGGAAATCCGTTTCGACATCGAGTCGGGCAGCAGCATGGCGCAAGCCTTCCGCCGACATCCCAAGTACTTCGACACGCTGTACTGCAACCTGATCGACGCGGGCGAGCAAGGCGGTATTCTGGATGCGCTGCTCGAGCGGCTTTCGCTGTACATGGAGAAGTCGATCGCGCTGAAGGCACAGATCAAGTCGGCGATGATCTATCCGATCTCGGTGCTGACGGTGGCGTTTGCCGTGACCGTCGTCCTGATGATTTTTGTGGTGCCGTCGTTCAAGGGCGTGTTCTCCAGTTTCGGCGCCGATTTGCCGGCGCCGACGCTGTTCGTCATTGCGATATCGGATTTCTTCGTCAAGTGGTGGATACCCATCGTGCTGGGCCCCATCGCCGGCATCGCGCTGTTTTCACGCGCATTCAAGCGATCCGAAAACGTCCAGCGTTCGACGCATCGCGTTATCCTAAATATCCCCATCTTTGGCGACATCATTCGCAAAGCGACCATTGCTCGCTGGACTCGCACGCTGGCGACAATGTTCGCAGCGGGCACACCGTTGGTGGAATCGATGGAGTCGGTCGCCGGTGCCGCCGGCAACTGGATCTACCATGATGCAACCCTGGAGGTTCAGCAAGCGGTACGTATCGGCACAAGTCTCACCAACGCCATGCAGGCCACGCATGTGTTCGACAACATGGTTCTGCAGATGACGCAAATCGGTGAAGAGTCTGGTGCCCTGGACAACATGCTGCTCAAGGTGGCCGAGTTCTACGAGCGTGAGGTGGACGATGCGGTCGCCAACATCTCGACTTTGATCGAGCCAATCATCATCGTCTTCCTCGGTGTGATGATCGGTGGCATGGTTGTGGCGATGTATTTACCGATCTTCAAACTTGGTACGGTGGTCTGACGCAATGCCCGAGATGTTCATCATCTCCACGCTGACGCAACTGCCGGCGTGGTTCGTGATTGCCGCCGGCGGACTGGTGGGCTTGCTGGTCGGCAGCTTCCTCAACGTGGTGATCCACCGCCTGCCGCGCATGATCGAGCGAGAGGAGGCCAACTACATCGCCGAGCTTCGCGAAGAGCCACTGCCTCATCCCGACGCATACAACCTGATCGTGCCGCGCTCGGCGTGCCCGTCGTGCGGTCATCAGATCAAGGCGATCGAGAACGTCCCCGTGTTGAGCTGGCTTGCGCTGCGCGGCCGGTGCAGTGCCTGCAAAACGCCCATCTCGTGGCGATATCCCGCGGTGGAACTGGTCACCGGTCTGCTGACGGCGGCCTGCCTGTGGCACTTCGGCCCGACGTGGGTGGCAATTGCGTCGGCGGTGCTGCTTTGGTTCCTGATCGCCGGCACGATGATCGACGCCGACACGCAGCTGTTGCCCGACGCCATCACGCAGCCCCTGCTCTGGCTTGGGCTGGGCGTGAACCTGTTCGGCATGTTCACGCACCTGCCCGATGCGGTGATTGGCGCGATGGCCGGCTACCTGTTCCTGTGGTCGATCTACTGGGCCTACAAGCTGCTGCGCGGCCGTGAGGGCATGGGCTACGGCGACTTCAAGCTGATGGCCGCACTCGGCGCGTGGTTCGGCTGGCAGGCGCTGCCACTGGTGGTGCTGCTCTCGTCGGTCGTGGGGCTAGTGTTTGGGCTCGTGCGCATTGCGCGTGGTGCGAAGAGCGAATCGCCGTTCTCGTTCGGGCCGTTCATTGCCGGGGCCGGCGTGATCGCACTGCTGGCCGGCCCGCAATTGCTGATGATGGCGGGCCTCGGTCCTCTGTTTGCGCCATAAGGGCACGGCGAATATGCGCGTGATCGGTTTGACCGGCGGCATCGGCAGCGGCAAAAGCTACGTGGCTGACCGCCTGGCGGAGCGCGGTGCGGCCATTGTCGACACCGACGCCATCGCCCACGAGATCACCGCACCGGGCGGTGCCGCCATCGCCAAGCTGGTCGAGACTTTCGGCGCCGGTATCCTGCGCGCCGACGGCGCGATGGACCGCGATGCCATGCGCGCGCTCGCCTTCTCCGATGCCACCGCCAAATCGCGGTTGGAGCAGATCACGCATCCGCTCATCCGCGAGATTGCGCTGTCACGTGGTGCCGCGGCGCGGGCGTCGGATGCGCATCCGTACCTCGTCTACGTGGTCCCCCTGTTGGTGGAGTCCCTCGCCGGGCATCACAGCTGGCGCACGCTGGTCGACCGCATTCTGGTGGTCGACTGCCCGGTTGAGACGCAGATCGCCCGCGTGATGGTCCGTAACGGGCTGCCGCGCGCGCAGGTGGAAGCCATCATCGCGCGCCAGGCCTCACGCGAAGCCCGCCTTGCTGCAGCCGACGACGTGATCGACAACAGCGGCGCGCTGGCCGACCTCCTGCCGCAGATCGACCGTCTGGACCTAACCTACAGGTCGAACTGAAACGATCTGAAAGCGGTCGTCACAGCCCTTTGCATTGTGATGAACGAGGGTCTCGCATAGAATGCGGGCAGATCGAGGCCAAATGGGCTTCGGGGCCGCATATGCCAGCGGGCCAGCACACCGGGCACCCAAGTTTTGATCCTGTACGAATATCCCTTCAACGAACGCATTCGGACGCTGCTGCGCCTCGAAGACTTGTTCGAGCGGCTGGATTTCTTTCTCGTGCAGGAACACCCGCTGCAGCACCATGTGGCGCTGACCACGTTGTTCGAAGTGGTGGACGTGGCAGGGCGCGCCGACCTCAAATCCGACCTGCTGAAGGAACTCGATCGCCAGCGCCAGACGCTCACCGCCCTGCGCGCCAATCCGCAGATCGACCAGGACGCGCTTGATGCCGTCATCAGCGAGCTGGAAACCGCCTCGGGCAATCTCACTGCCACGCATGGCAAAGCCGGCCAGCTTATCGCCGACAATGAATGGCTGACGAGCATCCGCAGCCGCGCGATCATCCCCGGCGGTACGTGCGAGTTTGATCTGCCGGCGTATTTTGCATGGCAGCATCATCCTGCCGAGCGCCGCCGCGCCGACATCATCAAATGGGCTCAACCGCTGGTGCCGCTGCGGGACGCCACGATGATCGTGCTGCGCCTGCTGCGCGAATCGGGCCAGAGTGGCAAGGTGATTGCTAACGCTGGTAGCTATCAGCAGATGCTGTCGGGCCGCGTGTACCAGCTGATGCAGGTGCGCTTGGATGAGTCGGCACTGGGGTTCATCCCCGAGATCAGTGCCAACAAGTACATGCTCTGGGTGCGCTTTACCCAGCAGGATGGCGACCTGCGACCCAAGCCGGTCGATGCGGATATCCCGTTCCAGCTGAAGCTCTGTAATTTCTGAGCCGCACCATGAATGTGAAGACCGTCAAATGCCCCAGCTGCGGCAAGCCCGTGCCTTGGGTGGCTGAGAGCCGCTACCGCCCCTTCTGCTCCGAGCGCTGCAAGCAGATCGACCTGGGCGCCTGGGCCGCCGAGCAGTACACCATCCCCGTGGTCGAAGAAGACGACCTGCCCGACGCTCCTGGCGGCGATACGAGCGGCAAGCTCAACTAGCCGTCGCTTCCTCGCGCATCCATTCGAAGACGGGCAACGTTGCCGGCAGCACCGGATCAACGCTGATCGGCAGCGTCTGCCAGGCGAAATCCTGGCCTTCCAGCGGGCGCAGTGTCCCGTCCCACGCCGTTACCTTGCAGAAGTGCAGACGCACGTACGCGTGTGGGTAGTCGTGCTCGATGGTGTGCCACGGCACGCAGGTGCGCAGCGTGACATCCAGCTCTTCCTTCAACTCACGCGTGAGCGCGGCTTCCACCGATTCGCCCGCTTCCAGCTTGCCGCCAGGGAATTCCCAGTAGCCCGCATACGGCTTGCCCTCGGGACGCTGTGCCAGCAAGAACTGGCCGTCCGACTGCACCAGCACGCCGACGGCCACTTCGGTGATCTTGCGGCCGTCTGGCGTGTGTGTCGGTGGCACTTGAGTCAGGTTGTCAGTCGACATGCTGCCGCCCATGCTTGCCGCCCCAGTCGCGGGCGAATTGCCAGGCCACGCGGCCCGAACGCGAACCACGCTCGAGCGCCCAGACCAGCGCATCGCCACGTGCGGCAGCGATGTCCTCCTCGCTGCAGCCGAAGTGCCGGAGCCAGTGGCCGACGATGGTCAGGTATTCGTCCTGCTTGGGCGGGTAGAACGACAGCCACAGCCCGAAGCGCTCCGACAGCGATATCTTCTCCTCCACCACCTCGCCCGGATGGATTTCGCCGTCCGATGTGTGCTGATAGGTCTCGTTGTCCTTCATGTACTCCGGCAGCAGATGGCGCCGGTTGGACGTCGCGTAGATCAGCACATTGTCCGACTGCGTTGCCACCGAGCCGTCCAGCGCGGACTTCAGCGCCTTGTAGCCCGATTCGCCCTCTTCGAACGAAAGGTCATCGCAGAAAATCGCGAAGCGCTCCCGACGCGTCGAAAGTTGCTCGACGATATCGCCCAGATCAGCCAGATCATCCTTGTCGACTTCGACAAGGCGCAGGCCTTCCTTCACGAATTCGTTCAGGCACGCCTTGATGAGCGATGACTTGCCGGTGCCCCGCGCACCCGTGAGCAGCACATTGTTGGCCGGCAACTTGCGCACGAACTGGCGGGTGTTGGCGACGATGGCGTCTTTCTGGCGCTCGATGTTGTGCAGATCGCTCAGGTGGATCGGCGGCAGCTGGCGGATCGGCGCGAGATAGCCGATGTTGCCGAACAGGCTCTGACGTTTGCGCCAGCGGAAGGCAACGGCCTCGTTCCAATCCGCCTCGGTCAGTTCGGGCGGCAGCCATTGCTCCAGCCGCCCGAGAAAGCGGTCGAGCCGTGCGGAAAGGTCGGACGACATAGCGGCGGACTCCGGATTACGAACGGTAGTCCGCGTTGATCGACACGTAGTCATGCGAGAAGTCGCACGTCCACACGGTGGCAGAGGCATGGCCGCGGCCGAGCGCGATGCGCACGGTGATCTCCGCCTGCTTCATCACGCGCTGACCGTCTTCTTCGCGGTATTCGGGGTTACGGCCACCGTCACGCGCGACCCACACGTCGTCGAGCCACAGGTTGACGCCGTTCACGTCGAGATCCGCCACGCCGGCGTAGCCGACGGCGGCCAGGATGCGCCCCAGATTGGGGTCCGAAGCGTAGAACGCGGTCTTGACCAGCGGCGAGTGCGCGACCGCGTAGGCGATCAGGCGGCACTCCGCAACGTTCCGGCCGCCCTCGACCTGGATGGTCATGAACTTGGTCGCGCCCTCGCCGTCGCGCACGATCTTCTGCGCCAGCTCCTGTGCGAGGCCCGTCAACGCATCGCGCAACGCAGCATAGTCGGGGTGCAATTCGGAATCGATGCGCGGCGTGCCAGCGCGGCCCGTGGCGATGACGACGAACGAGTCGTTGGTCGACGTATCGCCGTCCACCGTCACGCTGTTGAACGAATGATCGGCGGCGTGGCGCACCAGACCTTGCAGCACGGCTTCATCCACATTGGCATCGGTGGCGATGAAGCCGAGCATCGTCGCCATGTTCGGACGGATCATGCCCGCCCCCTTGCTGATGCCCGACATGCGCACGGTCTTGCCTGACAGCGTGCACGTGGCGGACGCTGCTTTGGGTACGGTGTCAGTGGTCATGATGGCCTCAGCGGCGGCCAGCCAGTTGTCGGGCTTCGCGTTGGCCTGCGCAGCCGGCAGCCCTGCGACGATGCGATCGACGGGCAGCGGCTCCAGAATCACGCCCGTGGAGAACGGCAGCACCTGTTCCGCCGACACGCCCAGCAGCTTGGCCACGGCATCGCAGGTCTGGCGTGCATGTGCAAGGCCAGGTGCGCCCGTACCGGCATTCGCGTTGCCCGTGTTCACAACGATCGCACGCGCGCCCTTGCCGCTCGCCAGATGCTCGCGGCACACCTGCACAGGTGCCGCGCAGAAACGGTTCTGCGTGAACACACCGGCCACCGTCGAGCCCTCGGCGATACGAACCAGCAGCACGTCCTTGCGATTGGCCTTGCGCACACCGGCCTCGGCCCAGCCCAGGTCCACACCGTCGATCGGCAACAGGGTGTCAGCGGCGGGCGCGACGAGATTCACAGCCATGGAGCACACCTTTCAAAATGAGGATGCCCGCATTGCGGGCATCGTGAATCAACAGAAAACAGGTCTAAACAGCGTCAGGCGAGCTTGCCGTGGCACTGCTTGTACTTCTTGCCCGAACCGCATGGGCACGGATCGTTGCGGCCAACTTTCGGCACTTCGCCAGCCAGTACGGCAGCAGCGGCAGATGCCGCCGAACGCGGTGCGGCCATGGCTGGCGTAGCGCCGTGGATCTCCGCATCACCCGCAGCCACTTCGGCCAGTTCGCTGAACTCGTCATGCTTGTACTGCAGGTTGGTCAGCGCGGAAAGATCTTCCTCGATCTGCTCGGAGGCCTGCTCCAGCTCTTCCTGCGACTGGATACGCACCGTGAAGACAATACGCGTGACCTCGTTGCGGATGGTATCGAGCAGGCGGCCGAACAGTTCGAACGACTCGCGCTTGTATTCCTGCTTCGGGTCCTTCTGTGCATAGCCGCGCAGATGGATGCCCTGGCGCAGCATGTCGAGCGCAGCCAGGTGTTCACGCCAGTGCGTATCGAGGCTTTGCAGCATCACCGAACGCTCGAAACCGGCGAAGGACTCGCGGCCAACCTGGGCCACCTTGCCTTCGTACACTGCTTCAGCGGCCTCCAGCACCATCTTGAGCAGATCTTCGTCTTCGATCGACTGTGCGTCTTCCAGCGTCTTCACCAGCGGCTGATCGACACCCCAGTCCTCGCGCAGAGCCTTTTCCAGGCCGGCGACATCCCACTGCTCTTCCATGGTCTCGGCCGGCACGTACGTGCGGAACAGCTCGGTGAACACGGACTCGCGCAGGTTCTTGACCAGATCGCCCACATCCTGCGCTTCGAGAATCTCGTTACGCAGCTTGTAGAGTTCCTTGCGCTGATCGTTGGAGACATCGTCGTACTGCAGCAGTTGCTTGCGGATATCGAAGTTGCGGCCTTCGACCTTGCGCTGCGCAGATTCGATCGAGCGCGTGACGATGCCGGCTTCGATCGGCTCGCCTTCGGGCATCTTCAGGCGGTCCATGATCGCGCGCACGCGGTCGCCCGCGAAGATGCGCAGCAGTTGGTCATCCAGCGACAGATAAAAACGCGACGAACCCGGGTCGCCCTGACGGCCGGCACGGCCACGCAACTGGTTGTCGATCCGGCGCGACTCGTGGCGCTCGGTGCCGACGATATGCAGACCGCCGGCGGCCTTCACCTGCTCGTGCAGCGATTGCCATTCGTCCTGGAGCGTCTTCACGCGCGAGGCCTTCTCAGCGTCGGAGAGCGACTCGTCGGCCATCACGAAGCCGGACTGCTTCTCCACATTGCCGCCCAGCACGATGTCGGTACCACGGCCAGCCATGTTGGTGGCAATGGTGATCATCTTCGGACGACCGGCCTGCGCGATGATCTCGGCTTCGCGTTCGTGCTGCTTCGCGTTGAGCACCTGGTGCGGCAGCTTCGCCTGGTCCAGCAGGTTCGACAGCAGTTCGGAGTTTTCGATGGACGTCGTGCCCACCAGCACCGGCTGGCCACGCTCGTAGCAATCGCGAATATCGCGAATGACGGCGTCGTAGCGCTCCTTCGAGGTCTTGTAGATCTGATCCTGCAAGTCCTTGCGCTGCGGCGTGCGGTTAGTCGGGATCACCACGGTTTCCAGGCCGTAGATCTCCTGGAATTCATACGCTTCCGTGTCCGCCGTGCCAGTCATGCCCGACAGCTTGTTGTACATGCGGAAGTAGTTCTGGAAGGTGATGGTCGCCAGCGTCTGGTTTTCCTGCTGGATCTGCACGCCTTCCTTGGCTTCCACGGCCTGATGCAGACCGTCGGACCAGCGGCGGCCCGCCATCAGCCGGCCCGTGAATTCATCGACGATCACCACTTCACCGTTCTGCACCACGTAGTGCTGATCGCGGAAGAACAGGCTGTGCGCACGCAGGGCGGCGTACAGGTGGTGCATCAGCGTGATGTTCTGCGGCGCGTAGAGCGATTCGCCCTCGCCGATCAAGCCGGCTTGCAGCATGATCTGCTCGGCTTTCTCGTGCCCCGATTCGGTCAGGTAGACCTGGTGCGATTTTTCGTCGACGTAGTAGTCGCCCGGCTTCTCGACGCCAGTGCCATCCGACTTCTCTTCACCGATCTGGCGCGTGAGCTGCGCCGGAATGCCGTTCATGCGGCGGTACAGGTCGGTGTGGTCTTCGGCCTGGCCGGAGATGATCAGCGGGGTCCGCGCCTCATCGATCAGGATCGAGTCGACTTCATCGACGATCGCGTAGTTCAGCGGACGCTGCACGCGCTGGCCGGCGTCGTACACCATGTTGTCACGCAGGTAGTCGAAGCCGAACTCGTTGTTGGTGCCGTAGGTGATGTCCGACGCGTAGGCGGCCTGCTTCTGGTCGTGGTCCATGGTGGTCAGGTTGACCCCCACCGACAGGCCCAGCCAGTTGTACAGGCGGCCCATCCACTCGGCGTCGCGCTGGGCTAGGTAATCATTGACCGTCACCACGTGCACGCCCTGACCCGAAATGGCGTTCAGATACACAGCCAGCGTTGCGGTCAGCGTCTTGCCTTCACCCGTGCGCATTTCAGCGATCTTGCCGTCGTGCAGGACCATGCCGCCGACAAGCTGCACGTCGAAGTGCCGCATCTTCATCACGCGCTTGCTGGCCTCGCGGCACACGGCGAACGCTTCGGGCAACAGCGCGTCGAGCGTCTCGCCCTTGGCAAAGCGTTGGCGGAATTCTTCGGTCTTGGCCTGCAGCTCGGCATCGGAGAGCGCTTCGAACTTGGGCTCGAGCGCATTGATCTGCGCCACCTTGCGGCGGTACTGTTTGATCAGCCGTTCATTACGGCTGCCGAAAATCTTCTTGAGAAGGCCCGTGATCATCGATGGCTAGGGCTGGTGAGCCACCCGGAAAACGCGTCGGAGAGACCGCGAAACACAGGCAGCACAACGGCCCAGAAAGGGTTGGCGCAAAGGCGGGAGTTTAGCATGTGCAAAACACCCGCTTGATGGCGGCAGAACCGCCGGATGTGGCAGGAACGCCGCACTTTAGGGCCGCACGAACGCCGTCCGGGCGGCTACACACTCACGCTGAACTGGGGACGGGCGCCCCGATTGCAACCCGCGCTAGATCAATGGCCGGCCGCCGCCATGCTCTTTCCGATATCGGCCGCCGCAACCTTCGGCGCAGGGGCCTTGTTGGCCGCCATCTTGGGCTGGCCGGCGTTCTCCAGGAAAGCTACCGGATTCTGCGGGACATCGTTGACGTGCACCTCGAAGTGCAGATGCGGCCCAGTGGCGCGGCCGGTACGGCCGATCAGCGCGATGCGCTCGCCCGCCTTCACGATGTCGCCGACCTTCACAAATACCTTGGACGCATGCGCATAGCGCGTCTTCAGGCCGTTGCCGTGGTCGATATCGATCATGTTGCCGTATTCGTGGTGGAACTCGCTGGCCACCACCACACCACCGGCAGCCGCCACGATGGGCGTGCCAACCGGGCCGACAAAGTCGACGCCGTCATGCTGCGTGCGCCGGCCCGTGAACGGATCGATTCGCGTGCCAAAGCCCGAAGAATCGTAGCCCGTGGCCACCGGGCGCACGGTGGGCATCATCTTGGCGTGGATCTGCCGGTCCATCAGGGTGCTCTCGAGCACGCTGAGATAATCGTTGCGTTGGTCGGCCGAGCGCGTCAGGCGATTCAGCTCGGACTGAATTTCCGGCATCGACATCGGCCGAGAGAATGCACCCTCCGGGCCGCCGCGGCTCGGTTGCGATTTGAAATCGAACTCGCGGGGCTGCACACCCGCCAGGCCCGACACACGGGCGCCCAGCGCGTCAAGGCGGGCGATCTGCGCCTGCATTTCGCCAATGCGCGCGGCCATCAGGTTGAGGTTTTCGCGGGTGACACGCTGGTCTGCGCCGGCAACCGCAGAAGCGGCCGCCCCCGGCAGCAGGCCTTGCTTGGCGGCCAGCCACGTACCGCCGACGGAAAGGGTCGCCACGGCCAGCAGCGCCGCGCCGATAGCCACAAAGACGCCGCGTCGCGACAGGTGCGTTGCACCGGCCTTGCGCGGGTGAATCAGGATGATTTGCATCGCTCGTTTTCCGGACAAAAAAGCTGCCCACCGGCACGAAAGCGCGACGAAGCGCCCTACAATGCCGGCATGCGAATCTTTGTTCATCCCGCTCTCAAGACGCCTGTGGCAAAACCCGTCCAGGACTGGCTCTCGGGTGCCGGTTCGGTCGGCCCGCTGATGCAGGCGGCCAGGCAATTGGCGTCGTTGGAAGCGGAGGTGTTGTCGCTGTTGCCGCCCGGCTTGGGCGGCGGCGTGGCGATCGGTGGCATCAAGAACGATGCGCGCGATAGCCGGGAAGCGACTCTGGTGTTGCTCGCCGCACATAGTGCAGCTGCGGCGCGCTTACGGCAGGTGGTACCCACCTTGCTTGAGCGTCTGCAGCGCCGGGGATCGCAGATTACCGCAATTCGTGTACGGGTACAACCGCAGGGCGGGAGCGACAGTTTATGGCCACAAGAGACCGAAAAGCCGCCTAAACGCGCCAAGATGACGGCAGTTGGTGTCAACAGTCTGGCGGCGCTCGCCAACGAACTGCCCGATTCACCGCTGCGCCAAGCGTTGGCGGAAATGATCGCCCGGCACGTTCCGCCTGCCGCACGGCCCAAATAAAAAGCGCCCCGCGGGGCGCTTCTTTCATGCAGACGGCCGCGTCAGCCGGTCAAGAAAACGCAGGTTGCAACTGGGGCAGGAACGCGCGCGGCGCCTCTTCCGCCTTGTCGAACGTCACGATCTCGTAGGCCGTTTCATCGGCCAGCAGCGCGCGCAGCAGCGCGTTGTTCAGGCCGTGGCCCGATTTGTGCGCCGTGTACGCAGCAATCAGCGGGTGGCCGACCACATACAGATCGCCAATCGCATCGAGAATCTTGTGACGGACGAACTCATCGCCGTAGCGCAGTTCGTCGTTGTTCAGCATGCGGTGCTCGTCGAGCACGATGGCGTTGTCGAGACTGCCGCCGCGTGCCAGACCGACCTCGCGCAGCATTTCAACTTCATGCGCGAAACCGAACGTACGGGCGCGGGCGATTTCGCGCGTGTAGCTGGTGTCGGCAAAGTCGATCTCGAACGTCTGGCCGGTCTTGTCGACGGCCGGGTGGCGGAATTCGATCGTGAACGACAGCTTGAAGCCGAAGTATGGGTCGAGGCGGGCAAGCTTGTCGCCCTCGCGGATTTCCACCGGCTTGATCACACGGATGAACTGCTTGGCCGCGCCCTGCTCTTCGATGCCCGCCGATTGCAACAGAAATACGAACGAGGCCGCGCTGCCATCCATGATGGGGATTTCTTCGGCGTCCACGTCGACATAGAGATTGTCGATGCCAAGGCCAGCGCAGGCGGACATCAAATGTTCGACGGTCGACACACGGGCGCCGTCCTTCTGCAGCACGGACGCTAGGCGGGTGTCGCCGATGGCGCTGGCGGTGGCGGGAATCTCGACGGCCGGGTCGAGGTCAACGCGTGTGAAGACGATGCCGGTGCCTGCGGCTGCCGGGCGCAACGTCAACGTCACCTTACGGCCCGAGTGCAACCCGATGCCGACGGTCTTGACGAGGGACTTGATGGTGCGTTGTTTCAACATGGCCGCCCTCAACTCACGAAATTTCTACGATTGTTTTTATCTATGCGGTCTGCATAGGTGATAACCCTAATCATACCATTTTCACGTCCCTGCCTTCAAAACGACTTTTGTATCGGGATGTTAGGGGTGCCCACACTTTGCTCAACCTCAGTGCACGCAGATTCGGCGCCACGGTCTCGTCGGCCTTGAGGCGGGGCGGGATAGCGGGCGGTACTCCGCCATTTGGGGGAACCGCTGGCGTGGCGTCAGAGTATCGCCAGGATCGATTCGGCGCTGCTGACGGCGAACTGGCCGGGCGCTTCCACCTGTAGCGCTGTTACCACACCGTCCTTCACGACCATCGCGTAGCGCTGCGAGCGCACGCCCATGCCGCGCTTGGAGAGGTCCTGGTCAAGGCCTAGCTTGCTGGTGAACTCTGCGCTGCCGTCGCCCAGCATGCGGATTTTGTCGTCGGTGCCTTGCGCGCGAGCCCAGGCGCCCATCACGAAGGCGTCGTTGACGGACACACACCAGATCTCGTCGACGCCCTTGGCGCGCAGCGCGTGGAAGTGAGCGAGATAGCCAGGCACATGACGCGCCGAACAGGTCGGCGTGAACGCACCGGGCAGCCCAAAGATGACGATCGTCTTGCCCTCGGCCAGATGCTGGACGGAAAAAGCATTGGGGCCGAGCGCGCAGCCGTCCTTTTCCAGTTCAAAGAACTCGTAGAGCGTCGCATCGGGAAGCGGTTGACCAGGCTGGATCATGATCGTCAAGGAGCGTGAGCGGATATCGCGATCATAGAACTTGCCGCGCGACCGCGCAGCACGTTCCTAAAACAAGACCGCCCGCGTGAACGAATCACGCGGGCGGTCTTGGGAGACAACACCATCAGGCCGCTTGGGTCGGAACGCACCGCGCGCGGCACAACGAACGGATACACCCGCCGGGCGGGGTGAACCCTTCCGGGGAGGCGGCCAGAGGCCAACCTGCCCGGCGGCAACGACTGTGTCCGGTTCGTCGAGCGCTGTCGACTTGCGAGCAGCGAGCCATCACACAACGGCGATCACGGGAGGGGAGCCGTGAACCGCGCGCGGCGTGCGGTGCCGCAGGCAGTCGGACGTGCGCGAGCGCTATCGAACCAATGCGGGCCCGATCAGTCCGCCTGCTTGCGCAGGAATGCCGGAATGTCGTACGTGTCGACGCCCTTCTCTTGCAGTGCTGCCACGTGAGCCGATGCCGACTCACGCGAGCTGCGCCACACGGCGGGGGTGTCGAAATTGCTGTAGTCCGGCGCAGCTGCCACCGAGTGACCGGCGCTACCGCCGAACGCCACCGGCTGGTTGTCGGTACCGGTCTTCAGCAGCGTCATCGTCTGTTGCTGTTGCTGCTTGTTGCGAGCAGCGCGGCCCAGGCCCGTCGCAACCACGGTCACACGCAGTGCGTCGCCCATGGCGTCGTCGTAGACCGTACCGAAAATGACGGTGGCATCTTCCGCGGCATAGCTGCGGATGGTGTTCATCACTTCCTTGGTCTCGGACAGCTTCAGCGAGCGGCTGGCCGTGATGTTGACCAGCACGCCGCGCGCACCCGACAGGTCCACGCCTTCCAGCAGCGGGCTTGCCACGGCTTGCTCAGCGGCCAGACGTGCACGGTCGACGCCGGACACGGTGGCCGTGCCCATCATCGCCTTGCCTTGTTCGCCCATCACGGTCTTCACGTCTTCGAAGTCGACGTTCACCAGACCATCGACGTTGATGATTTCCGCAATGCCGGCAACCGCGTTGTGCAGCACGTCGTCGGCGCACTGGAAGCACTTGTCCATCTCGGCATCATCGCCCATGACTTCGAAGAGCTTTTCGTTGAGCACGACGATCAGCGAATCGACGTTGCCCTCGAGGTCGTTCGCGCCGTGCTCGCCAACCTTCGAGCGGCGTGCGCCTTCGAATTCGAACGGCTTGGACACCACGCCCACGGTCAGGATGCCCATTTCTTTGGCGACCTGTGCAACCACCGGTGCTGCGCCCGTGCCCGTACCGCCGCCCATGCCGGCGGTGATGAAGACCATGTGCGCGCCGCGCAGTGCGTCGGCGATCTGCTCGCGGGCTTCCTCTGCGCAGTGCTTGCCCACTTCCGGCTTGGCGCCAGCGCCAAGGCCCGTGCTGCCGAGCTGCAGCACGCGCGATGCGGTCGAGCGCTTGAGCGCCTGCGCATCAGTGTTCATGCAGATGAATTCCACGCCTTGCACGCCGCGGTTGATCATGTGCTGCACGGCATTACCGCCCGCGCCGCCGACGCCGACCACCTTGATGATGGTGCCGTCCTGCATTTCCGTTTCAATCATGTCGAAGTCCATCATTGCCTCCAGAAGTGATCAGTCCCAGACGATGCAGCCTCCCCGCCGCAACTCCTGGTTCCTGAACAAAAAACATCAAAACAAGAAACTCAACTTGCTCCCCCCAGGGAGCACATCGTCAACACCCAGCACACACGTGCTTAGAAGTTGCCGATGAACCATTCCTTCATGCGCGTCCAGATCTGCTTGGCCGACCCGGACTGCACGACGACCTTGCGTCCGCGCACGCGCTGCACGCGACCTTCCTGCAGCAAGCCCATCACCGTGGCGTAACGCGGGCTCTTCACCACCTCGTGCAGATTGCCGCGGTACTCAGGCACGCCCACGCGTACGGGCTTCAAGAACATGTCTTCACCCAGCTCGACCATGCCCGGCATCATTGCGGTACCGCCAGTCAGGACCACGCCGCTGGAGAGCAGTTCCTCATAACCGGATTCGCGCACCACCTGATGCACCAGCGAGAACAGCTCTTCCACACGCGGCTCAATCACAGCGGCCAGCGCCTGGCGCGAGAGCGTGCGCGGGCCGCGATCACCGACGCCCGGCACGTCGATCATCTCGTCCGGATCGGCCAACACCTGCTTGGCGATGCCGTACTGGATCTTGATGTCTTCTGCATCCGGCGTTGGCGTGCGCAGAGCCATGGCGATGTCGTTGGTGATCTGGTCACCGGCGATGGGAATCACGGCCGTGTGGCGGATCGCACCTTCACTGAAGATGGCGATGTCGGTCGTGCCGCTGCCGATGTCGACCAGCACCACACCGAGTTCCTTCTCGTCTTCGGTCAGCACCGCCAGGCTTGAAGCCAGCGGCTGCAGGATCAGGTCATGCACTTCCAGCCCGCAGCGGCGCACGCACTTGACGATGTTCTGCGCTGCGCTGACGGCGCCCGTCACGATGTGCACCTTCACCTCAAGCCGGATGCCGCTCATGCCGATCGGCTCGCGCACGTCTTCCTGGCCGTCGATGATGAATTCCTGCGTGAGGATGTGCAGGATCTGCTGATCGGTCGGGATGTTGACGGCCTTGGCGGTCTCGATCACGCGCGCCACGTCGGTGGAGGTGACTTCCTTGTCCTTGATCGCAACCATGCCGCTCGAGTTGAAGCTGCGGATGTGGCTGCCCGCGATGCCGGTGAAGACCTCGCTGATCTTGCAGTCGGCCATCAGCTCCGCTTCTTCGAGCGCTTTCTGGATCGACTGGACGGTCGCCTCGATGTTGACGACCACGCCCTTTTTCAGCCCCTTCGATTCGGTCTGGCCCATGCCGATGACCTCGTAGGCGCCGTCAGGACGCAGCTCGGCCACCACCGCCACCACCTTGGAGGTGCCGATGTCCAGCCCGACCAGAAGATCCTTGTATTCCTTGCTCATCGCGTTTTCTCTGTGCTTCGCGTTGCTTTGTTGTTGGCCGCCGGCTTACCCCCCAGCGTGGCTTTCGGCTTTGCAGCACCGCTGGTGCCATTCGCGGTGCCGGGCAACTTGCCCCCCTTGGCCAGCACCGCGGCCTGCGCATCGGTCAGGAAGCGCACACCCGCCGCCCGAACTGCGAATCCGTTCGGATACCGCAGATCGGCGTATTCGATCTGACCGCCCCAGCGCTTCGTCACCTCGGGCCACGCACGCACAAAACGGCGGGCACGCGCGGCCAGCGCTGTGCGGTCATCGTCATTCAGTTCGCGGCCCAG
Source organism: Ralstonia pickettii (assembly GCF_000607165.1). Taxonomy (GTDB): domain Bacteria; phylum Pseudomonadota; class Gammaproteobacteria; order Burkholderiales; family Burkholderiaceae; genus Ralstonia; species Ralstonia holmesii. Next base: position 149,435 of record NZ_JFZG01000026.1, read on the forward strand.
CTCGATGACCGTGCCGTTGGACAACCGCGCGCGCCAGGCGTAGCGGTCGGTAAGGGTCACGCTCAACGGCTCGACATTCATCGGCTTGAACCACTCGGTCATGGTCTCCAGCTTGTCGACCACGTCCTGTTCAGTACCTTCGGGACCGGCCAGCGCAACGAGGTCGGTGTCGTCTTCGGCTTCAGCCAAGTTGGCCACGAAGACTTCGCCATACGTGTTGACCAGCTTGCCGGACTCATTGCCGCCCCAGGTGCCCAGAGCTTCGTGTTCCTGCACTTCCACCAGCAGCCCGTTGGGCCACACGCGCCGCACGCTCGCACGTCGCACCCACGGCACGGATTCGAACGCAGCGCGCGCATCGTCCAGATTCAGCGAGAAGAAATTGCCGCGCAGCTTGGCCAGCGCGTTGGCGCGCAGGCTAGGCACATTCACGTGGCGCAACTCACTGCCGGCCATCGGCATCACACGCACCTGTTGCAGCTGGAACATCGGTCGCTGCATCAGCCAGACCGCCCCAACACCCAACGCACCAAGCGCAAGCAGCGCATATAGCGCGCTCGCGACGGCGTTGAGGAGACGGGTGTTGTGCCACATAACGTTGTGTTGTCCGGTTTCGCTGACGTTGCGTTGATTACTCTGGTTTCCAGTCGGTGCTCGCGTGCAGCTCCAGCGACGCACTCGCCGCCAGTTGCAACACGAAATCTTCATAGCTGATACCAGCAGCGCGTGCGCCCATCGGCACCAGCGAATGGCCAGTCATGCCCGGCGACGTGTTCATTTCCAGCAGGAACGGCGTGTTGTCGGACTTGCGCAGCATGATGTCGGCGCGGCCCCAGCCGCGGCAGCCCAGCCCGCGATATGCCTGCACCACCAGCGCCTGCACGCGGGCGGCCACGTCGGCGGGAATCGGTGCCGGGCATTCGTAGCGCGTGTCGTCGGTGAAGTACTTGTTCTGGTAGTCGTAGTTGGCCTGCGGCGCGACGATGCGAATGAGCGGCAATGCCGTGGCGCTCTCGCCCTCGCCGATGATCGGGCAGGTCAGCTCGTCGCCTTCGATGAACTGCTCGGCCATCACGTCGCGGTCCAGGCGCGCGGCCTTTTCGTAGGCGGCGGGCAGCTCGGCGGCGCTCGTGACCTTGGTCAGACCGATCGACGAACCTTCGCGCGCCGGCTTGACGATCAGCGGCAGGCCAAGGCGGTCGGCCACGGCTTGCCAGTCGGCACCGGCATGCAACATCACGAAATCGGGCGTGGGCAGGCCGTGGGTCTGCCATTGGCGCTTGGTGGCTTCCTTGTCCATCGCCAGCGCAGACGCGAGTACGCCGCTGCCGGTGTACGGAATGCCGAATTGCTCGAGCAGGCCCTGGATCGTGCCGTCTTCGCCAAAGCGGCCATGCAGCGAGATCACCACGCGGTCGAACCCTTGCTTGGCCAGATCGGCCACGGCCTGCAGGCCCGGGTCGAACGGGTGCGCATCGACGCCGCGCGCGCGCAGCGCAGCCAGCACGCCGTTGCCGGACATCAGCGAGATTTCGCGCTCGGCGGACCGGCCGCCCATGAGCACGCCCACCTTGCCGAGGGACTTCGGGTCGATCGTCGGATTTGGAACAAACGGACCGGTCGTCATGCTGCGGCGCCTCCGTTCAGATCCACGACGTTTGCCGTGCGCGCCTGCGCCTGCAACGCAACCACTTGACCGGGCACCTGCCCGATCGATCCCGCACCCATGGTGATCACCACGTCGCCGTCCTGCGCTGCATCCAGAATCGCTTGCGGCATGTCTTCGATCTGCTCCACGAAGACCGGCTCGATCTTGTTGGCCACGCGCAGCGCACGCGTCAGCGCGCGGCCGTCGGCGGCGACGATGGGCGGCTCACCGGCGGCGTACACCTCAGCCAGCAGCAGCGCATCTACGGTGCCGAGCACCTTCACAAAATCTTCGAAGCAATCGCGCGTGCGCGTAAAACGGTGCGGCTGGAACGACAGCACGAGCCGGCGACCGGGGAACGCACCGCGCGCTGCGGCCAGCGTGGCGGCCATCTCGACGGGGTGATGGCCGTAGTCGTCGATGAGCGTGAAGCGGCCCTTGCCGTCAGCGGTCGGCACTTCGCCGTAACGCTGGAAGCGGCGGCCCACGCCGTTGAACTCGGCCAGCGCCTTGACGATGGCCTCGTCCGGCACTTCCAGTTCGGTGGCGATTGCAATGGCGGCCAGCGCGTTCTGCACGTTGTGCATGCCCGGCAGGTTCAGCGTGATCGACAGCGGCGGCTCGGCATGGCCGTTGAGCTGGCGGATCACGGTGAATTCCATCCTGCCATCGACGGCGCGCGCATTGACGGCACGCACTTGCGCATCTTCGGCAAAGCCGTAGCGCACAACAGGCTTGGAGACGAACGGCAGAATTTCGCGCACGTTCGGGTCGTCCACGCACAGCACGGCAATGCCGTAGAACGGCAGCCGTTGCGTGAACTCGATGAAGGCCTGCTTCAGGCGCGCGAAGTCGTGCCCGTAGGTATCCATGTGATCGGCATCGATATTGGTGATGACCTCGATCACGGGGAACAGGTTGAGGAACGACGCGTCGGATTCGTCCGCCTCAGCGACGATGAAATCGCCCGTGCCCAGCCGCGCGTTGGCGCCGGCCGAGTTCAGGCGGCCGCCGATCACGAAGGTCGGGTCCAGGCCGCCTTCGGCCAGCACGGAGGCGACCAGGCTGGTGGTCGTCGTCTTGCCGTGCGTGCCGGCAATGGCGATGCCCTGCTTCAGGCGCATCAGCTCAGCCAGCATCACCGCACGCGGCACGATGGGGATGCGCTTGGCGCGCGCGGCCAGCACTTCCGGGTTGTCGCCGCGCACGGCGGTGGAGACAACCACTGCATTGGCGCCGATTACGTGCTCCGGCGCGTGACCCTGCATGATCGTCGCGCCGAGCGTTGCGAGGCGCTGCGTGGTCGCGCTGCTGCCCAGGTCCGAGCCCGTCACGCGATAGCCGAGGTTCAGCAGCACCTCGGCGATGCCGCTCATGCCGGCGCCGCCGATGCCTACAAAATGGATGTTCTTGACGATGTGCTTCATATCGATTCGATTCCCTATGCCCGTGCCACCGCTACACACACGTCGGCGACACGCTCGGCCGCTTCGGGCCGTGCCTGCTCACGTGCTTTAGCCGCCATATCGGCCAATTGAGCACGCGTCAGGGACGCGAGTGTATCTGCCAGCGATGCCGGACCCAGTTCCTGCTGCGACACCAACAGCGCCGCACCGCGTTCGGAGAGGAAGCGCGCGTTGGTGGTCTGGTGATCGTCCACGGCATGCGGGAACGGCACGAACAGCGCCGCGACACCAGCCGCGGCCACTTCTGAAACAGTCATTGCGCCCGCACGGCAGATCACGAGATCGGCGTGCGCATACGCGGCCGCCATGTCGTCGATGAAGGGCACGGGCTGCGCGTGGGCATCGTCAATGCCGGCGGCTGCATAGTTGGCGCGCAGCGTGTCGATCTGCTTGGCGCCCGCCTGGTGGATGACGATCGGGCGCGTATCGGCCGGCAGCAACGCCAGCGCCTTGGGCACCACATCGTTGAGCGCCGCCGCGCCCAGGCTGCCGCCCACGACCAGCACGCGCAGCGGGCCGGTTCGCTCGGCGTAGCGCGCTTGCGGCGAAGCCAGCATGGCCAAGTCGGCGCGAATCGGGTTGCCGACCCACTCGGCGCCGGACAGCGCATTCGGAAACGCGCAGAGCACGCGATCGGCCACGCGCGCGAGCACGCGGTTGGCCAGACCTGCGATGGAATTCTGTTCGTGCAGCACCAGCGGGCGACCCAGCAGCACACTCATCATGCCGCCCGGGAACGTGATATAGCCGCCCATGCCCAGCACCACGTTCGGACGCACGCGGCGCACCACGCCAAGGCTCTGCCAGAACGCGCGCAACAGGTTGAGCGGCAGCAGAAACTTGGTGACGAGGCCCTTGCCGCGCAGGCCACCAAACTGCACCGACTCCAGCGGAAAGCCGTGCTTGGGTACGAGTTGGCCTTCCATGCCATTGGCGTTACCAAGCCACACCACCCTCCAGCCGCGCCCGGCCAGCAGCTTGGCCACCGACAGCGCGGGGAAGATGTGACCGCCCGTACCACCGGCCATGACGAGGAGCGTGCGCGGCGCCAGATCGGCCGAAATGCGTGCCGTCATACCTTGCCCCCACGCATCAGCACGCGGTTTTCATAGTCGATGCGCAGAAGCAGCGCGAGCGCCACGCAGTTCATCAGGATGCCCGAGCCGCCGTAGCTGACCATCGGCAGAGTCAGGCCCTTGGTTGGCAGCAGGCCGAGGTTCACACCCATGTTGATGAAGGCCTGCCAGCCGATCCAGATACCCAGGCCCTTGGCGACCAGGCCGGCGAACGTGCGGTCGAGCTGCAACGCGGTGCGACCGATCTCGAACGCGCGGCGCACCATCCAGTAGAACAGCAGGATCACGATCAGCACGCCGACGAAGCCTAGCTCCTCGCCGATCACGGCCAGGATGAAGTCGGTATGTGCTTCAGGCAGGTAGTGCAGCTTTTCGATGCTGCCGCCCAGGCCCACGCCGGTCCACTCGCCACGGCCGAAAGCGATGAGCGAGTGCGTAAGCTGGTAAGCCTTGCCCTGTGCGTATTCTTCTTGCCAGGGGTTCAGGTACGCGAAGATCCGCTCGCGCCGCCAGGGCGACGCCACGATCAGCAGCGAGAAGGTCGAAATTGCCGTCAGTACCAGCCCGCCGAACAGCTTGCCGTTCACGCCGCCCAGAAACAGGATGCCCATGGCCACGGCCGCGATCACCAGGAACGCGCCCATGTCCGGCTCCAACAGCAGGAGCGAGCCGACAAACGCCACGGCCACGCCCATCGGCAGGAAGCCCTTGCGCACGCTCTGCATCCAGTCCTGCTTGCGCACGGTGTAGTTGGCGGCGTACAGCACCACCGCCAGCTTCATCAGCTCGGACGGCTGGAAGTTCATCACGCCCAGCGGCAGCCAGCGGCGCGCGCCGTTCACGCCCTTGCCCACGTGCGGGACGAGCACGATCACCAACAGCACCAGCGCGATGATGAATAGCTTCGGTGCGTACTTGTCCCAGAACTTGACCGGAATCTGGAATGCGACGATCGCTCCGATGAGCCCGATCACCAGCGAGAAAATGTGGCGAATCAGGAAGTGCCCGTTGCTGTAGTTGGCGTACTTGGGCGAATCCGGCAATGCGATCGACGCGGAATACACCATCACCAGCCCGAGGCCGAGCAGCACGATCGCCACCCACATCAGCGGCTGGTCGTACTCCATCATCTTCGAGCGCGTGGGCTTGACCCCCGAAACAGCATCGCGCAGGCCTTCCCACGCATTGCCGATGGTCGCGCCGATGAAGCCGCTGCGCTTGATCTGGGTGTCGCTCATAGGAGGACTCCTCGGTCTGCCGCCAACGCGGCCACGGCCTCGTGGAACACCTGGGCGCGGTGTTCATAGTTGCGGAACATGTCAAAGCTGGCACACGCCGGCGACAACAGCACGGCATCGCCCGGTTGCGCGTGCGCGGCGGCTTCCTGCACGGCGACTTCCAGCGTCGGGGCATCGACCAGCGTGACGCCGGTATTGGCCAGAGCCTCGCGAATCAGCGGCGCATCGCGGCCGATCAGCACGACGGCGCGCGCGTATTGCGCGACCGGCTCTGCCAGCGGCGAGAAATCCTGACCCTTGCCATCGCCACCCGCGATCAGCACGACGTGCTTGGACAAGCCCGAGAGTGCAGCTACCGTGGCGCCGACGTTGGTGCCCTTGCTATCGTCGAAGAATTCGATATCGTCAAACGCGGCGATCAGCTCGACGCGGTGCGGCTCGCCGGCGTAGTCGCGCAGGCCGTGCAGCAGCGCGCTCACCGGCAGGCCGATCGCCCGGCACAGTGCCAGCGCAGCCATCGCGTTGGTCGCGTTGTGCAAGCCACGGATGCGCAGTGCGTCGGCGGGCATCAGGCGCTTGAGGCGCACCGGCACCGGCGCTGCCGGCACGTTGTCGCTTTTCTTGCGGCGCGTGGGCTTGGGCAGATCGTCCTCATCGACTTCGGCCAATACGATCCAGGGCATGCCGCCATCGCGCAGCAGGCCGAGCGCATCGGGCGTGCCCGGCTCGTCGATACCGAACGTGATATCGCCGCCCTTCTTGCTGGCGAATGCCATCACGCCGGCGTCCTGACGGTTCAGCACACGCACGGTGTTGGCGCCGAAGATACGGCCCTTGGCTGTGGCATAGGCGTCCATCGTGCCGTGCCAGTCGAGGTGGTCCTGCGTGATGTTCAGGACGGTGGCGGCATCGGCGTCCAACGTGTGCGTGGTTTCGAGCTGAAAGCTGGAAAGCTCGAGCACCCACACGTCGGGCAGCGTGCCGGCGTCAACGCATTCGCCGAGCTTATCGAGCGCCGACGGACTGATGTTGCCTGCCACGCCGACAGTCTTGCCGGCGCGCTCCACCAAGGCGCCCGTGAGCGCCGTGGTGGTCGTCTTGCCGTTAGTCCCGGTGATGGCCAGCACGCGCGGTGTGTAGCCTTGCGCGGCCTTGAGACCCGCCAACGCGCGGGCAAACAATTCGATCTCGCCCCACACCGGCACGCTGCGCGCATTGGCGGCGCTCAGCAGCGCGGCGACGTTGGCATCCAGCGGCGACAGCCCGGGGCTGATCGCCACCAGCGTCACATCGTCCAGCAGCGACACGACGAACGGACCGCTAACGAATTCGGCATCCGGCACGTGTGCACGCAGTGTCGGCAGGTTGGCCGGTGCCTCGCGCGTGTCCGCCACACGCACTCGCGCGCCATGACGGGCACACCAGCGCGCCATTGCCAAGCCGGACTCACCGAGACCGAGCACCAACACCACCGGCGAGTCGAAGTCGCCGAACATGCGCGGCGCCTGCGCGGTTTCAGCGGCGGGCATCGGCTCGGCAGAATCGAGCGTCGCAACAACGGCGTCCACGGCCGCTTCCGGCTGCGTGGCGTCCATGTCGTCCGGGCTGATCGATTCGGTCATGTCGGTCATGTCCGTGTTCACCGCAGCTTCAGGGTCGACAGGCCGATCAGCACCAACATCATGGTGATGACCCAGAAGCGCACGACCACTTGCGTTTCCTTCCAGCCGGAGAGCTCGAAATGGTGATGCAGCGGTGCCATGCGGAACAGGCGCCGGCCCTCTCCATAACGCTTCTTGGTGAACTTGAACCACGTGACCTGCAGCATCACGGAGACGGTCTCGGCTACGAAAATGCCGCCCATGATGAAGAGCACGATTTCCTGACGCACGATCACGGCGATCGTGCCCAGCGCGCCGCCAAGCGCCAGCGCGCCAACGTCACCCATGAACACCTGCGCCGGATGCGCGTTGAACCAAAGGAAGGCAAGCCCCGCCCCGGCCATCGCCGAGCAGAAGATCAGCAGCTCACCTGCGCCCGGAATGTGCGGGAACAGCAGGTACTTGCTGTAGACGGCACTGCCCATCACGTAGGCAAACACGCCCAACGCACTGCCCACCAGCACGACCGGCATGATGACCAGGCCATCGAGGCCATCGGTCAGGTTCACGGCATTGCTGGAACCGACGATCACGAGGTACGTCAGGATGATGAAACCGAACACGCCCAGCGGGTAGCTGATCTCTTTGAAGAACGGCACGATCAGGTGCGACTTGGCCGGCAGGTTCAGTGACAGGCCGCTGCGCACCCAATCCATGAACAGCTCAAGCACGCGCATGTTGCTCGTCTCGGACACCGAGAACGCCAGATAGGCCGCCGCAAACAGGCCGATCACGGTCTGCCAGAAGAACTTCTCGCGCGAAGACATACCCTTTGGATCGCGGTGCACGACTTTGCGGTAGTCATCCACCCAGCCGATCGCGCCATAGCCAAGCGTGACCAACAGCACGATCCAGATGAAGCGGTTACCCCAGTCCGCCCACAGCAGCGTCGACACGGCAATGCCGATGAGCACCAGCACACCGCCCATGGTGGGCGTGCCGGCCTTGACCAGGTGCGTCTGCGGACCGTAGCTGCGCACAGCCTGCCCGACTTTCAGTTCCGTCAGGCGACGAATCACAAACGGCCCGAACCCGAGGCCGATCACCAGCGCCGTGAGAGATGCCATCACGGCGCGGAACGTCAGATAGTTGAAGACGCGCAGGAAGCCGTAGTCGTTCTGCAACCATTGCGCCAATGCCAATAACATGGGTTCTTGCTTCCCTTAATGCTGCTGTTGTGTGCTGGAACCGGCCGACAAATCCGCAACCGGGTCTTTCAAGACCAGCGCTTCCACAATGCGTTCCATCCGCATGAAGCGCGAGCCCTTCACCAATACCGTCGCGGCCGGCGCAATGGCGGGCACGCCGTGTTCAATCAAGTCCTCTGCCGACGCAAAATGCTGCGCGCCTGCGCCGAATGCGTCGACCGTGTGGCGCGCAAGCTCGCCGGTTGCCAGCACTGCGTCGATGCCGTGCTCGCGCGCGTAAGCGCCGATTTCTTCGTGGAAAGCCGGGCCCTGCGAACCAACCTCGCCCATGTCACCCAGCACCAGCCAGCGCGGCGCCGGCAGCGTGACGAGCGCATCGATCGCCGCGCGCATCGAATCCGGGTTCGCGTTGTATGTGTCGTCGATGACGAGGCCGCCGTGCGTGCCCTGCTTGCGCTGCAGCCGCCCCTTGACCGGAGCAAAGTTGCCCAGCGCTTGTGCGATCACCTCGGGAGCGACACCGGCCGCCAGCGCGCATGCCGTCGCGGCCAGCGCATTGCGTGCGTTGTGCAGACCGAGCAGCGGCAAGGTGATGACGAAGCGCTGGCCAGGGGCCTGCACATGAATGCGTTGACCGTCGGCGGTGTCCACCACCGTGCCTGTCACAGCCCCGGCCTCGATACCGAAATCGAGCACGCGGCGCGCACCGGCCGCGGCCTGCCACACCGGCGCATATTCGCCACCGTTGGCCGCGTCGCGCGGGAACACCCCCACGCCATCGGCCGGCAACGCTGCCAGCACGGCGGCGTGTTCTTCAGCCACCGCTTCCACGCTGACCATGAATTCCTGGTGCTCGCGCTGGGCGTTGTTGATCATCGCCACGGTCGGCTGGGCAATGGCGGCCAGCACGGCCGTCTCGCCCGGATGATTCATCCCGAGTTCGAGCACGGCCAGCTTGTGTTGCGCGTTCAAGCGGAACAGCGTGAGCGGCAGGCCGATGTCGTTGTTGAAGTTGCCGGCGGTCGCCAGGCGGGCGTCTTCACCTACGGCCTGCGCGAAGATCGCGGAGATCATTTCCTTGACCGTGGTCTTGCCGTTGCTGCCTGTCACGGCGACGACGGGAATCGGGAACTGGCGGCGCCAGCCGGCGGCAAGTTGGCCCAGGCCGATGCGCGTATCTGCAACGGTCAGCACGGCCACGTTGGTCACATCCAGCGTGGCAGCAGGTGCGCGCGACACCAGCACGGCGGCAGCGCCACGCGCCACCACCTCAGGCAGGAAATCGTGTGCATCGAAACGCTCGCCGATCAGCGCGACGAACAGGTCGCCGGGCTGCACGGCTCGGCTGTCAGTCGTCACGCGCAGGATCGCCGCGTCGGGGCCAGCCAGATGGGCGCCGGCCATCCAGGCAGCGGCGTCGGTGGCATGCATCATCACGGTCTGGGCGCTCATGCATTCACCCCGCGGGCTGCAAGCGCCAGGCGCACATGCTCCTGATCGGAGAACGGTCGCTTGCGACCGGCAATCTCCTGCGTCGATTCATGCCCCTTGCCGGCCACGACGATCACGTCATGCGCATCGGCGTGCCGCACGGCATGCAGGATGGCAGCCGCGCGGTCTTCGATCTGGGTGGCGGCACGCGGGTTGTCCATGCCGTCGGCGATCTCGTCGAGGATGTGCTGAGGATCTTCGCTGCGCGGGTTGTCGGAGGTCAGCACAACGTGCGGCGCCAGGCGCTCGGCGATGGCGCCCATGTGCGGACGCTTGCCGGGGTCGCGGTCGCCGCCACAGCCGAACACGGCCCACAACTTGCCGCCGCGCGCCTCGGTAATCGGCCCAAGCGCACGCAGCGTCTGCTCCAGCGCGTCGGGCGTGTGGGCGTAATCGACCACCACCAGCGGACCGTCTTCGCCGCCGAAACGCTCCATGCGGCCGCTCACGGGTTGCAGCTTTTCCAGGCGCGCGATGGCGTCCTGCCACGGCACGCCAGCGGCCAGCAATGCGCCCAGCACACCGAGAAGATTCGATACGTTGAACAAACCCACCGTGGGCGCATGGACGGTTGCATGGCCAAAACTGCCGTCCACGTCGAATGTCGTTCCGGTGCGGTGCGCACGCACGTTGCTGGCGCGCAGCCATTGCTTGGCACCGTGCCGCGCAGCGGCTTCGCCGTCGATGCCGTATTCGATGGTTTCGACATCGGCTCGGGCGCTCTGCAGCAAGCGCACACCGGCTGCGTCGTCGCGGTTGATGACGGCTGCACGCAGGCCCGGCCAGCCGAACAGGCGCGCCTTGGCGAGTTCGTACTCGGCCATCGTGCCGTGATAGTCGAGGTGATCCTGCGTGAGGTTGGTGAACACCGCGATGTCGAAGCAAGTGCCATCGACGCGGCCTTGCTCCAGACCATGCGACGACACTTCCATGGCGATGGCGCGGGCACCCGCACGGTGCAGATCGGCGAGGCTGTGCTGCAGCTGGATGGCATCCGGCGTGGTAAAGCCGGTAGCGGCCAGCGCATCGACAAACCCGGTGCCGAGCGTACCCACCACTGCGCAACGCTGGCCGTGTTTGGTCAGCGCCTGCGCAATCCATTGCGAACAAGATGTCTTGCCGTTGGTGCCCGTCACGCCAATCACACGCAAGGCATCCGGGCCCGGCACGCCGTACCACTGTGCCGCCAGCGGCCCGGCCAGTTCAGCCAGACCGTCTACGGGCAGGATGCGCACGGGCGCGTCTGCGGGCATTGCATAGCCATGGGCTTCGGCCAGCACGGCGGAAGCGCCAGCCTCGATCGCCTGCGGAATATGCGGACGGCCATCGCCGCGCTGGCGCACATTGCCGAGCACGTAGGCGACGAACACGTCGCCGGTCTTGAGCTTGCGCGTGTCGCTGGTGAGGTCGGCACCCGCCGGCGCCTGGGCGCGCAGCCAATCCACCACGGGCGCGAGGCGCGCGGCGATGGTCGGGCGGTCAGAGGTGGGCTTGATTGTCATTGCAGCCCCCCCACCGGCTCTTCCGGCACGTCCGGGGTCATCACGAGTTGTCGCACCGGCGAATCCGGCGGCACGTTCAACGCACGCAGGGTGCCACCCACGATTTGGGAGAACACGGGGCCGGCCGCGCCGCCGCCATAGCGGTTACCCACGGTGGGCTCGTCCACGCTCACCGCCACGATGATGCGCGGGTTCGACATCGGCGCCAGGCCGATAAACGAGGCGCGATACTTCGAGCGGTCATAGCCGCGCCCGGTGTGCTTCCACGCTGTGCCGGTTTTGCCGCCGACGCGGTAGCCCATCACCTGGGCCTGCGGTGCGGTGCCGCCGGGCGCCGTCACGGTCTCAAGCATCTGACGGACCTGCCGCGCCACCTCCGGCGAAATCACGCGCTCGCCCTGCGGCGGCTGGCCATCAGTGCGGTACATCGTGATCGGGATCAGCTCGCCATCGTGCGCGAAGATGGTGTACGCATGTGCAATCTGGAACAGCGACACCGACAGGCCGTAGCCGTACGACATGGTCGCCTGCTCGATGCGGCGCCATTTGTTTGCCGGTCGCAGCCGCCCTGCCACCGCGCCCGGAAAGCCGATCTTCGGCGCCTGCCCCAAGCCAACGCTGGTGAACATGTCCCACATTTCCTGCGGCTTGAGCATCATCGCGATCTTGGTCGTACCGATGTTGCTGGAGTGCTGAATCACTTGCGCGACCGTCAGCGTGCCGTAGTTGCCGGTATCGGAAATGGTCGCGCCTTCAAAGCTGTATTTGCCGTTGGTTTGTACCAGCGTGGTGGGCGTCACGCGCTTGAGCTGCAGCGCCAGGCTGATGGTGATCGGCTTCATCATCGAGCCGGGCTCGAAGGTGTCGGTCAGCACGCGGTTGCGCAGTTGCTCGCCCGAGAGGCGGCTTCGGTCGTTCGGGTTGTAGGTCGGATAGTTGGCGAGCGCCAGCACCTCGCCGGTCTGCGCATCCAGCACGATCGCACTGGCGGCCTTTGCGCGGGTACGCTCAATGGCGGCCTTCAGTTCGTTGAACGTCAGGTACTGGATCTTGGCGTCGATCGACAGCGTCTGATCATGCCCATCACGCGGGGCCTTGAGCACCCCCACGTCTTCCACCACGCGGCCCAGCCGATCCTTGATCACCTGACGCTGGCCGGCGGCACCCGCGAGGTCGGACTCGCGCGCCAGCTCCATGCCTTCCTGGCCTTTGTCCTCGACGTTGGTGAACCCGACGATGTGCGCCATCGCCTCGCCTTCCGGATAGAAGCGCTTGTACTCACGCGTCTGATAGATGCCTTCGATCTTCAGCGCGGCGATTTGGTCGGCCACCTCGGGCAGCACCTGGCGCTTGAGGTAGACAAAGCCTTTGTCTTCCCCCAGCTTGCCCGAAAGCTCCTTGTTGTTCATGTCAAGCAGCTTGGCGAGCTTCTTCATGTCTTCGCCAGGCACGTTGTTGGGCACGTCTTCCGGCACGGCCCAGATGGCCTTCACCGGCAGACTCGTGGCCAGCACCAGACCATTGCGATCGAGAATCTTGCCGCGCGTGGCCGGCAATTCCAGCGTGCGCTGGAAGCGCTTCTTGCCCTCGACTTCATAGAAGCGGTTGCCAGGACCTTGAATCCACAGCGCGCGGCCGATCAGTGCCAAGAACGCCGCGAACATCAGGAACACGACCAGCTTCGAGCGCCACATCGGCAGGCGCAGGCCAAGCACAGGGCTGGCAGAGAACTGGCCCAGGCGCGCGCGCGCCGTGGTGCCGTTGGACTTGCGTGCGCCGCTCATGGCTGTACTCCGGAAGCCGTGGGCGCGCTCGCCGCTGCCGAGGACGCCCCGGAGGCCCCCCCTGCTGCCGGCAGATCGGCAAACCCCTGCAGATACTGCGTGCGACCCGCCTGCGCGGGCGACATCTTCAATTGCTTGCTCGCGATGTCGGCAATGCGAGCGCTCTTGCCCAGCGCGCTCTGCTCATATTGCAGGCGCGACCAGTCGGTGTTGAGTTGCTTCTCTTCCGCCTGCGCGCGATCCAGCGCGACAAACAGTTGCCGCGCCTGATGCTGTGCGTTGACCAGCGACAGCGCGCACAGCACCAGCGCAGTCAGCAGGAACATGTTCAGGCGGTTCATGGCGTGCGTCTCCGTCGGCTCAGCAACGCTCGGCCACGCGCATGATGGCCGAGCGCGCACGCGGGTTGGCCGACACCTCGGCCTCCGACGGCTTCACGCGGCCAAGCAGGCGCAACTGCGGCGCCGGCAGCTCATGCGCACGCAGCGGCGCCCGACGCAGTTCCGGCGCGGCGGATTGCTCCGGGCGCGCCAGGGCCTGCATAAAGCGCTTGACGATGCGGTCTTCCAGCGAATGGAAGCTGATCACGACGAGACGTCCCCCCTGTTCCAGGCGTTCAAAGGCGGCCTTCAGACCGGTTTCGAGGTCCGCAAGCTCTTGATTGACGTGAATCCGTAAAGCTTGAAAGGTGCGGGTCGCAGGGTCTTGGCCCTTCTCGCGTGTTTTGACGGCTTGCGCCACGAGCGCGGCAAGCTCGGATGTGCGATCGAGAGGACCTCGATCCCCGGATTGGCCCCGGCGAGCAACAATCGCCTTTGCAATCTGTACAGCAAACCGTTCTTCCCCATAGTCCCGTATCACCCTCGCAATGTCGCGCTCATCAGCCTCGGCCAGCCATTGGGCTGCGGTGATGCCGCGCGTGGTGTCCATCCGCATGTCGAGCGGGCCATCCATCCGGAACGAGAAGCCACGTGCGCCTTCGTCGATCTGCGGCGAGCTGATGCCGAGATCGAGCAGCACGCCGGCCACCCGTTCAATGCCGCGCGCATCCAGAGCCGAGGCCATCTGCGCGAAGCTGTCATGCTCAATAGCGAAGCGGGCATCCTCTACGGTGCCCGCTTCGGTGATTGCTGCCGGGTCCTTGTCGAAGGCGACAAGTCTGCCGCCGGGCCCCAGCCGTTTCAGGATGAGCCGGCTGTGCCCGCCTCTCCCGAAGGTTCCATCGATATAGATGCCGTCGTCGCGCCAGATGAGCGCATCGACCGCTTCGTCTAAGAGCACCGTCTGATGGCGCAGTCCCGTACTGGCTTGGGTTGTCATCGTGCGTCATCAAAAGGAGAAATTCTTGAGGGCGTCGGGCATGCCTTGCGCCATGGCGGCTTGCTCCTTCGCGGTGTACGTGGCGGCGTCCCAGACTTCGAAGTGGCTGCCCATGCCGAGCAGCATCACGTCACGTTCAAGGGAGGCAGCCGTGCGCAGTTCTGGGGTGATGAGGACGCGGCCGGCGGTATCGAGTTCGACATCGGCGGCGCTGCCCAGGAAGATCCGTTTCCACCAGTGGGCTTCCATCGGGAGCGCGGCGATGCGCTCGCGAAAGCGTTCCCACTCGGGGCGCGGAAACAGCATGAGGCAACCGTCCGGGTGCTTGGTCACAGTCACCCGGCCCTCGGCCTGCAGCTGGAGCGCTTCGCGGTGCCGCGACGGAATGGACATCCGCCCCTTGGCATCCAGCGTCAGCGCCGACGCACCCTGGAACACGTTGGTTTCTCTCTCCGTGTGGCGATTCGATCGCCACTCACCTTGCCGTCAACTGGCCTGCAAACGGCCTCTTTAAACCACAAAACTACACTTTCTGACACTGTTTCCCACTTTAGAGGAACGACTTTAGGCGGTCAAGGCTTGCGGAGGGCTGCGAGACGGAAAATTTGCAATCAGAACAATGACTTAGCGCACCCTCCCGGAGGAGACAAGTCACTTTTCCCAATCAAATGAAGGAGATAGCGTGGTTTATGCAGAAACCACGTGAGCGAATGGCGAGCGACCGCGCCCTCATACGAGGGCACAGACCGCGGGCGGCAAAGCTCGGGCGAATGGAGGAGCCAGCGCCGTGTCGTCGGGCCGTCGACCCGCCACACGCGCGTCAGATGCGATAGGCGGCGGTGGTCATGACGCGTGACGCGGCACGCATGGCTTGGCGGATCGGCGCAGGCAGATCAATGCCACCGGCCTGGCGCGCATTGTCGCCGTGGCGGATTTCGTCGTCGCGCATCTGGGCGACGATGGCGCGCGAGCGTGTGTCCTGCTCGGGCAATGCATCGAGATGGCCGTCGAGGTGATGCTCGACCTGGCGCTCGGTTTCGGCGACGAAACCAAGGCTGATCTTGTCGCCGAGGCGTCCGGCCACCGCGCCGATGGCGAAAGCGCCGGCATACCACAGCGGGTTGAGCAGGCTTGGGCGGTCGTTCAGTTCCTGTAGGCGCTGGGCGCACCAGGCGAGATGGTCTTCTTCTTCGCGTGCGGCTTCGTCGAGCTGGGCCCGGATGGCCGGGTCCCGGGCAAACAGCGCTTGCCCTTGGTACAGGGCCTGCGCGCAGACCTCGCCGACATGGTTCACGCGCATCAGGCCGGCAGCATGGCGGCGGTCGGCCTCAGAAGGCTTGGTCGCGTTATCGGTCCTGTCCGCGGAGGTGGACACGATAACGGCGTCAGCAGGGTTCGGTCGGCTGGCGCGGGTGACGCCTGCCACAGCGCGCAAAGCGCGGTCGAATTCGGGGATGAAGCGGTCGAGCATAGGTACGGGCACCGCCGGCAATGGCGTGCGGCGCGATCGCCATTGTAAAGCCGGCACCGCGCGGCACATTGCCTCCGGTCAGAACCTGGTAGACCAAACACTACTGTACGGGATAACCCTGTTGGCGCGGGGATCGCATCTAAAACCGCAAGGAATCGAGCACGCCTATCGCCGATCTATTTCAAATTCGGAAACAGCCTGTTGCCGAGATCAGACAGCAAACGCGCGTTTACGAACATTCGTTCGCAAATTTCGACCGAGCCCAGTACCGCGTTGCTACATTAGTCAGCGACTTCGTTTGAAAGTCATGGGGCGGGAAGACGAGAACGGAGGGTCTGCCTGCCACTGAACTCAATAATTAAAGATCTGGAGACCGACCGATGAAGAAATCGCTGCTGGCATTGGCAGTGCTGGGCACGTTTGCGGGTGTTGCGCAGGCTCAGTCGAGTGTGACGCTGTATGGCGTGGTCGACGCGAACGTCGAATACGTCAACCATGAGCAGGCCGTGACTGCGGCGGGGGTTGCCATTCCGGGCAGCAGCGGATCGCGCCTTGCGATGCAGGCGGGCGGCCTGTCTTCAAACCGCTGGGGCTTGCGCGGCGTTGAAGACATCGGCGGCGGGCTCAAGGGCCTGTTCGTGCTGGAATCGGGCTTCGGTATGGACACTGGCACGCTGCAGCAAGGTGGCCGTCTGTTCGGCCGGCAGGCGTTTGTGGGCTTGCAGGGCAACTGGGGCAAGATCACTCTGGGTCGTCAGTACACGACGATCTTCGACATGATGGCGAACTTCTCGCCGAGCGGTTATGCCACGCAGTGGGAGCCGGTGGTCGGCCTGCTGGGTGCGAACTTCCGCGAAGACAACATGATCAAGTACGGCGCTGCATTCGGTCCGCTGACGGTCGAAGCCCACTGGGCGTTCGGCGAGCGCACGGGCAGCAACACGGCCAACTCGGCCTACGGCGCCGGCGCGAACTACTTCGCTGGCCCGTTTGGCTTGGGCGTCGCGTATGACGAAGTGAAGGTGCTGACGGCCGCAGAAGCCCTGGGTCTGTCGGGCGGCAACGAATATGCCCGCGACAAGCGCGCTGCCATTGCAGCCAGCTACACCACGGGCCCGATCAAGGTGATGGCAGGCTTCCGTTATGGCAACACCGAAGCGCCCTCCAGCGGCGCCACGGCAGCACTGACGCCGCACCGCGACGACCTCTACTGGCTGGGCGTGAACTACCAGGCCACCCCGGCACTCGGCCTGACGCTGTCGTACTACTACGACAACATCAAGGAAGCGACCATCGGCGGCGCCACGATCAACCCGCGCAATCCGCAGCAGTGGAACTTCATTGCTGATTACAACTTCTCGAAGCGCACCGACGTGTACCTGACGGCCGCGTATTCGCGCAATGGCTCGCTGAACTGGGATTCGATCGGCTACGTGACCAACCCGGCAACGGGCGCACAAACGTCGGTAGGCTATCTGCCGGCTGCATCGCAGACGTACTTCATCACGCCGAACTCGGATAACCAGGTCGGTGTGGCCGTGGGTGTGCGCCACAAGTTCTGACGCACGCTTTGGTTTTTGCCCGCCGCCCCTCTCCTTGGCGGGCGCAGGAAGGCACCTTCGGGTGCCTTTTTGCATGGCCGCGCGCTATGCTCCTGCGTTCGAGCCCGCCGCCGGACAGCAAGACGGCAACACAACAGCGAGCGGCGCTTCATAACGACAACAACGCGAACCTTACCGGAGACCCGCATGTCCTCTTCGACATCTCCAACCATGGCGCCCGCCGCCCCCGGCGCGGCCGCCGACGCCAGCCGCTCACGCATCGTCTTTGCGAGCTTCATCGGTACGGCCATCGAGTTCTACGATTTCTATGTCTATGCGACAGCCGCGGCGCTGGTGATCGGCCCGGTGTTCTTTCCGCATGGGTCTGCCACAGCCCAAGCGCTGTCGGCGTTCGTCACGTTTGGCATCGCGTTTATTGCGCGGCCGATCGGCTCGTTCCTGTTCGGCCACTTTGGCGATCGCATCGGGCGCAAGTCGACGCTGGTGGCGTCGCTGCTGGTGATGGGCATTTCGACAACGCTGATCGGGCTGGTGCCGGGATACGACAGCATCGGCACGCTCGCACCGATCCTGCTATGCGTGCTGCGCTTCGGGCAGGGCATCGGCCTGGGCGGTGAATGGGGCGGCGCAGCGCTGCTGGCCACGGAAAATGCGCCGGCCGGCAAGCGCGCGTGGTTCGGCATGTTTCCTCAGCTCGGCCCCTCGGTCGGTTTCCTGGCATCGAACGGCCTCTTCTTCGGGCTGGCGATCGCACTGTCGGACGAGCAGTTCCGCAGCTGGGGCTGGCGCGTGCCGTTCCTGGTCAGCGCAGTGCTCGTGGCGCTGGGCTTGTATGTGCGATTGAAGATCGCCGAGACCCCGGCCTTCCAGGCCGCCATCGATCGGCAGGAGCGCGTGAAGGTGCCCGTGGCCGAACTGCTGGCGCACCATTGGTGGCCGACGCTGCTGGGCGCGCTGGCCATGGTGGTCTGCTACACGCTGTTCTATATCTCGACGGTGTTCTCGCTGTCGTACGGCGTGGGCACGTTGCACTTCTCGCGCCCGAGCTTCCTGGGACTGCTGTGCCTGGCGGTGGTGTTCATGGGGCTGGCGACGCCACTGTCGGCGTGGGCGTCGGACCGCTTCGGGCGCAAGCCGGTGCTGATCGTCGGCATCATCGCGGCCATTCTGTCGGGCTTTACGATGGCGCCGCTGCTGGGCAGTGGCCAAACGCCGCTGGTAGCGCTATTCCTCATCGTCGAGCTGTTCCTGATGGGCGTGACCTTCGCGCCGATGGGTGCGCTGCTGCCAGAACTGTTTCCGACCAACGTGCGCTACACAGGCGCCGGCGTGTCGTACAACCTCGGCGGCATTCTCGGCGCGTCGATTGCGCCGTATATCGCGCAGAAGCTTGCCGAGCAAGGTGGCCTGAGCTGGGTGGGCATGTATGTGTCGGCCGCCGCGGTGGTCAGCCTGATCGGTGTGCTCTGCATGCGCGAGACGCGCGATACCCGGCTGATGTAAGGCCCCCCCATAGCAACGCGCTTAATCCCACGAGTGGCGGCCCGAGCGACCACGCTTGACGTCGCCACGCGCGCGCTTGCCTTCCAGACGGCGCGTCTTGGAAGCTCGCGTAGGCTTGGTGGCGATGCGCGACTTCGGCACCGAAAGCCCCGTCGCAATGAATGCGGCCAGACGTTCACGGGCGTCCTGGCGATTGCGGTCCTGCGTGCGAAACCGTTGCGCATCGATCACAATCATGCCTTCATCGGTCAAGCGCCGGTCGCGCTTTCCCAACAGGCGAGCCCGCAATGCCTCCGGCAACGACGGCGATTGGGCGATGTCAAAGCGCAACTCCACCGCCGTCGATACCTTGTTGATGTTTTGCCCCCCCGCCCCGCTTGCGCGCACAAAGCGCTCGACCAGCTCGGACTCAGGAATGGACAATTGGGGAGTGATTTCGAGATCGGTGCCGGGCATTGGGGCATTGTAGGAAGAACCGGGTTTTTCTGGAGATCAGCGTATGTATCGCGGAGAACGTTTCAACGGCTTCAGCCACCTCGCCGGGGCCATCCTTGCCGCCGGGGGCATGGCCGTTCTGGTAACGTCATCCGCCCTGCACCACGACGCGTGGAAGGTCGTCAGCTCCGTGGTGTACGGCACCACGCTCGTCCTGCTCTACACAATCTCCACGCTGTATCACAGCCTGCGCGGCCCCGCCAAAAGCATCTTCCAGCGGCTGGACTATTGCGCCATCTACCTGTTGATCGCCGGTAGCTACACACCGTTTGCGCTAGTGACGCTGCGCGGCCCCTGGGGCTGGGCGCTGTTCGGCATCAACTGGGTGCTGGCAGCCATCGGCATTGCACAGGAACTCTGGATCGGCCACCGCACGCGCCTGTTCTCACTGCTGATCTACGTAGTGATGGGCTGGCTGGTGCTGATTGCCATGGGGCCGCTGGCAGCCGCGCTGCCTGCGCCGGGCCTGTGGTGGCTGGTAGCGGGTGGCGCGCTTTATACGACGGGCATCGGCTTCTTTCTCTTTGACGAGAAGGTGCGGCACTTCCACGGCATCTGGCACCTGTTCGTGCTGGCCGGCAGTGCGTGCCAGTTCGTCAGCATCCTGCTGTACGTCGGTTGATACGCTATGAAAAAAGCCGCGACGAATCGCGGCTTTTTCTTTACAGCTACGCAGACTCAGGCACGCTTTTTCATCGCTTCGTCGCGCAGTTCGCGGCGCAGGATCTTGCCGACGTTGGTCTTCGGCAGTTCATTGCGGAACTCGATGAACTTCGGACGCTTGTAGCCGGTGAGCTGTTCCTTACAGAACTCCTGCAGCTTCTGCTCCGTGAGCGTCGGATCGCGACGCACCACGAACAGCTTCACCACTTCGCCGGAATGCACGTCGGGCACGCCCACGGCGGCCACTTCCAGCACGCCCGGGCACATCGCCACCACGCCTTCGATCTCGTTCGGGTACACGTTGAAGCCCGATACCAGGATCATGTCCTTCTTGCGATCGACGATCTTGGTGTAGCCGCGCTCGTCCATCACGCCCACGTCGCCGGTCTTGAAGAAGCCGTCGGCGTACATGACCTTGGCGGTCTCGTCCGGGCGCTTCCAGTAACCGGCCATGACCTGCGGGCCACGGATGCAGATTTCGCCCGGCTGGCCGATCGGCTGATCGCGGCCTTCGTCGTCGCGAATGGCGATTTCAGTGCCCGGAATCGGCAACCCCACGGTGCCCGAAAACTTGTCGGTATCGGTCGGGTTGCAGATGGCCGACGGCGAGGTTTCCGACAGACCATAGCCTTCGATGATCGGGCAGCCCGTCACCTCGAGCCACTTTTTGGCAACGGCTTCCTGCACCGCCATGCCGCCGCCGTTGGCCACGCGCAGGTTGGAGCAATCGACGTCCTTGAACTCGGGGTTGTTCAGCAGCGCGTTGTACAGCGTGTTCACGGCTGGGAACATGTGGAAGCGGTACTGCTTGAGCACCTTGATGAAGCCGGGGATGTCGCGCGGGTTCGGGATCAACACCGCCAGCCCGCCCTTGCGCATCGACAGCAGGCAGCACACCGTCAGCGCAAAGATGTGATACAGCGGCAGCGCCGTGATGGTGATGATTTCTTCGTCGGCAGCCAGCATGCGGCCGTCGCGGCCGGGCTTGGTGAGCGCCGGGTTCATCCACGCTTCCGATTGCAGCACGTTGGCAACGATGTTCCGATGCAGCAGCGTCGCGCCCTTCGACACGCCGGTCGTGCCGCCTGTGTATTGCAGGAAGGCCACGTCGTCGGGCCCGACGGAGGTCGGCTTGAGCGTCTGCTTGGTGCCCTCTTGCAGCGCGGTGTTGAAGCGGATGCAGCTGGGCAGTTCCCACGCCGGCACCATCTTCTTGACGCTGCGCACGACGAAATTGACCAGCATGCCCTTGAGCCCGCCAAGCATGTCGCCCATGCTGGCCACCACGATGTGCTTGATCGGTGTATTGGGCAGCACCTGCTGTAGCGTCGTCGCGAAGTTCTCCAGGATGATGATGGCCTCGGCGCCACTGTCCTTGAGCTGGTGTTCCAGTTCGCGCGGGGTGTAAAGCGGATTGACGTTGACGACCACATAGCCGGCGCGCAGCACGGCGGCTAGAGCCACCGGGTACTGCAGTACGTTCGGCATCATCAGCGCAACACGTGCGCCAGGCGCCAGGCCACGCGATTGCAGCCACGCCGCAAGTTGGCGCGAGAGCGTATCCAGCTCGCCGTAGGTCAGCACCTTGCCCATGCATTCAAACGCACGGCGGTTGCGGTTCTTCTGGAAAGAATCCTCAAGCAGATGGGCCAGTGATCGATACTGCGATGCATCGATCTCGGCCGGCACCCCAGCGGGGTACTGCTTCAGCCACGGCTTATCCATGGGTGTGTCTCCTGGCGATTGTCGATTTTTTCGAATGGTCGTTCGTTTTTTTCGGCATCCTACGCGGATGTCTGTGTCAAAACAATAACTTAGACAGTTCCCTCAGCCGGTCCAGGCTGCTTGAAACTGGTGCAGAAAACGATCTTGGCATCACTTTTGCGTGATGCCCTCCGACTTGGCCATCGCCGCAGGCGCGAGCACCCGCAGTGCTGCCTCGCGCTGCTGTTTGGATTCGCGCGCCATGGCTTTGACGTCGGCATAGAAGCGCGCCCAGTCGCCGCCGTCGCGGTGGTACAGCGCCGTGAACGCCGGCACCCATTCCAGGTAGCTCGCGACCGCGCCCAGGTGCGCGTTCGACAGCGGCTGCGCAAACCAGCGGTCGTAACCGGTATAACCGCCCCAGCTTGCTTTGAGCTTGGCGTAATCCGCCTGCAGGCTCGCGAAGATGGCGCGTTTTCCGGCGCGTTTCTCATTGTCTGAGACGGGGCTCGCATACAGCGCCTCGAGCCGGTTGCGGTACTCCAGCAGCAGGGCGCGGAATTGTACGCGCCGGGCGTCGTACGTAGCGTATTCCGCGCGAATTTCCGGGGTGGCGGCATCGGCCAGCCAGCGTTCGACGCCAATGGTCTCGACGGTGGTAGCAAACGATTCGTTGAACGCCGTATCGCCCTTGGCGTAGACGATCTGATGCGCCAGCTCATGAAAAATCAGCCGCGCCAGCTCGCCTTCGGGCAGGCCGACGAAGGTGTTGAGCAATGGATCGTCGAAATAACCCAGTGTGGAATACGCAGGAATGCCGGCCACATCCACGTCAAGGCCTTGGGCGCGCAAGGTATCGGCGTAGGCCATGGCGGCGTTGCGGTCGTAATACCCGCGATAGGTCACGCAGCCGACGACAAGAAAGCACCATTCCTTGAGCTTGACCGACAGTTCGGGTGCGGCAAATACGTTCCACACCGCAAAGGGGCGCTTGAGATTGGCGTAGACGCGATAGCTGCCGTTGTCGGGCAAGCCCAGCTCGCGCGAGGCATAGATGCGAATGCTGCGCGCATCTTCCAAGCGCTTGGCGAGCTTGTCGTTGTGGGCCTGCCGCGCGTTGTCGATGGCTTGGTCGATCGACTCGCGCTGCGCCATCAGCGAGAGATGTCCGCTGACCGACTGGTAGTAATAGCCAACGGTGTCGCAGCCGGCCAGCAACGCCGAACCGGCAAGCGACAGCGCAAGGCACAGCGCGCGTGCGGCACGCATGATGGCCTCGTCAGGCGGCCTGTGCCAACGGCGCGACCTCGACCAGGCAATCGTAGAACGTAGGCGCACGCCCCATGTCGGTCAGCCGCTGGCTGGTCAGCTCGTTCGCGTTGGTGCCATCGGGTGCGAGCTTTTTCCACCAGATCGACAGGCCGACGACCACGCCGCGCCGCGCACGGTCGGTCACGCGGGCGCGCGCCTGCATGGTGCCGCGATCGTTGAAGATGCGGACCAGTTCGCCATCGACGACACCGCGTGCATTCGCGTCGTCTGGGTGGATGTCGAGATGCGGCTCGCCTTCGGTGTTGCGCAGGCTGTCGACGTTGACGAAGGTGGAGTTCAGGAAGTTGCGCGCCGGCGGCGAGATCATCGACAGCGGATAACGCTTGGCCAGCTCTGGCGTGCTGATCGCCGACTCATGCGGCGGCACATAGCCGGGCAGCGGGTCGAGTCCGTCTTTGGCCATCTGTTCGGAATAGAACTCGCAGCGGCCGGACGGCGTGCGATAGCCGCCACGTGCCAGCGGCGCGGCCGGGTGCGCCAGCTTCTGCCAACCCTCGCGCTTAAGCGTGGCCCAGTCGATGTGCGCGGCGGCTGGGTCGTCACGGCGAACGGCCTGGGCGGCGATGTCGTCGTCGGAATCGGCAAAGCAGGTGTCGTTAAAACCCATGCGTTGCGCGAGACGGCGAAAAATCTCGGTGTTCGGCAGCGACTGGCCCATTGGCGCAATGGCAGCGTTGTTGGCCAGCACGTAGGTGTGGCCATAAGCCTTGTGCACATCGACGTGTTCGAGCTGCGTGGTCGCGGGCAGCACGATGTCGGCGTAGTCGGCCGTGTCGGTCTGGAAATGCTCGAGCACCACGGTGAAAAGGTCTTCGCGTGCAAAGCCCGCGGCGACCTTGCGCGAGTCCGGCGCCACCGCCACCGGGTTGCTGTTGTAGACCACCACCGCCTCGACCTTCGGCCCGAACGACGCATCGCCTGCATGCAGCAGCGCATCGCCGATGGTGCTCATGTTGATCGTGCGCGGCATGCTTGGCCACGTCGGCAGCAAGTCAGGGCGCTGCAGCTTCGCATTGTCGATAGGGAAGAAGCCGGACGTCGACAGTTGCAGGCCGCCCGCCGCATCGCGCCACGCGCCCACCAGCGACGGCAGGCATGCGACCGCGCGCACGCCCTGCCCGCCGCCATGCGCGCGCTGCATGCCGTAGTTCAGGCGAATCGCCACCGGTTGCTTGTCGCGCACGACGGTCGTGCCGTACAGCTTGGCGAGCCACTCGATATCCGCCGCGTCCACGCCGCACAGCGTGGCCGCATATTCCGGCGTGTATTGCTGCGCGCGCTCACGCAGCGCATCGAAGCCCAGCGTATGGTTGGCGATGTACTCGTGGTCGAGCAGGTCATCACGGATCAACACGTGGATCATCGCCAGCGCCAGCGCCGCATCTGTACCGGGGCGCACCGCCAGATGGTGATGGCACTTCTCCGCCGTCAGCGAGCGATACGGATCGATGGCGACGAGCGTGGCGCCGCGCCGTTTCGCTTCCTGCGCGCGTGTCCAGAAATGCAGGTTCGACGCGATCGGATTGGCGCCCCAGATCAGGATGAGCTTGGCATCCTGCACGTGCTCGATGTCCATGCCAAGGCTTGCGCCATACGTGTAACGCAGCGCCGTCGCGCCGGCCGATGCACAGATCGTGCGATCGAGCAGCGACGCCCCGAGCTTATGGAAGAAGCGCGCGGCCATGCTCTCGCCCTGCACCAGGCCCATCGTGCCGGCATAGCTGTACGGAAGGATGGCCTCCGGATTGCGCGCCGCGATGTCGCCCAGGCGCGTGGCGATGGTGTCGATGGCCTCGTCCCACGAGATCGGTTCGAACTTGCCCTCGCCCTTGGCGCCCACGCGCTTCATCGGCGTCAGCAGGCGGTTCGGATGGTACGTGCGCTCTGCATACCGATTGACCTTGGTGCACAGCACGCCGGCCGTCGTCGGGTGGTCCGGATCGCCCTGCACGCGGGTGGCACGGCCGTCCTCGACGGTGACGAGCAAGGCGCAGGTGTCGGGGCAGTCGTGCGGGCAGGCGGCACGGATGACTTGGGTGGACATCAAGGGGCTCCGGATTGGGTGGCGGCTGGCGCATGTCGGTGTCATCGCCCAGCCGCAGGTATCCGGAAATTGTAATCGCCCGCTAGGGGCTTCGCAGCGGTGTGGAGCCGCGCGTGACGAGCCGCCCCGTGAGCAACACGCGACGCGTCGGCAAGGCCGGCTGCGCGAGGCGGTCCTGCAACATCGCCATTGCCATGCGGCCGATGTCGTAGACCGGCTGTTCGATCACGGTGATGCCCGGGCCGGCGAGTTCCGTCCAAGGCTCATTGTCAAAGCCCGCCACGGCGATGTCGCGAGGCACATCCAGCGAAAGCCGCCGCAACGCACGCAGCACGCCGAGCAGCGATTGCGCGTTACTCGCAACCAGCGCGTCGGGCCGCTCACGTTCTGCGCCGGACAGCCAGGCCAGCGTCTCGGCCTCCGCCGCCTCGGCAGTGGGCAGGATGAAGCGTGCCTCGACGGTCATGCCGTGGCGCGCCAGCGCCGTCGCAAATCCGGCCTGACGCTCAGCGCCCGTGCTGCTGGTCCGCCCGAACAAGCCGCCGATACGCCGGTAACCCTGCGCGGCGAGATGCTCGGCCAGCGCTTGCGCGGCCTGCTGGTTGTCGAGCACCACGGCATCGGTCCCACAGGCCGGGCCCGCTCGGTCGATCAGCACGACCGGGTAGCCGAGGTGCACCGGTTGCTGCGCTTCGGCAATGCTGCGCGTCGGCGAGAGGATGACGCCGGTCACGCGCTCCTCTTCCATCAGGCGCAGGTACATCGCTTCCTTCTCAGGGTCTTCGTCGGAATTGCAGAGGATGACGCGCAGGCCGGCGGCATAGGCCGCGTCTTCCACCGCCCGGCTGACGCTGGTGAAGAACGGGTTGCGGATGTCGGACACGATCAGCCCGACGGTCTGCGCCTGCTGCGAGCGCAGCCGCCGCGCCGACAGGTTCGGCCGATACCCGGACGCTGCCACCGCCGCATCGACACGCCGGCGCAGTTCTGCGCTCACGGGGCCGCCGGCGAGCGCGCGTGACACCGTTGCCACCGACACCCCCGCCGCCGCCGCTACGTCCTTGATTCGAACCGTCATGCTGAAATCGTTTCCAAAGAAAGCGTCATCATAGCGAATGACCGCATTACCTCCAATCTCTCGCTCTCCTAGGGAAAACCCCGTAAATACTGGGATGAGCGTCACTTTGTGTGGCGCCGCACATTGACACTCGCACTGTAATCGATTTCAATTCGCGATCATCGACGACACGCATGCCGGGCCTTGGAGCACGGCAGCCGCAGGAGACCCCGCCGCATGGCTTCCGCCCTGATCTGCGCCGAACGCATCCGTCTGCAACAACGCGCCACCGACAAGGAAAGCGCCATCCGCGCCGCCGGCCAATTGCTGGCCGACGCCGGCTGCATCGACCCCGCCTATATCGACAGCCTGCTGCGCCGCGAGACCGTGGCCAACACGTTCCTCGGTCACGGCGTCGCCATTCCTCACGGCATGGGCGAGGACCGCCACCTGATTCATCAGACGGGCATTGCGGTGCTGCAATTTCCCGATGGACTGGAGTGGCACCCTGGGCAGACCACGCACCTCGTGTTTGCCATTGCCGCGCAGTCGGACGAGCACATCACGCTGCTGCGCCGGCTGACGCGGCTGCTGAATGACGACGCACGCCTGCGGCAGCTCTTCACCACGCAGAACGCCGAAGAGCTTGTTGCCGCGCTCTCTAGCGACGCACCCGCGCCCGCCACCAGCACGCCCGGCTCGGACCTCGCCGAGCAGCGCACCTTGACGCTGGAATACCCGAGTGGCCTGCACGCCCGCCCGGCCGCGCAGTGGGTGGAAACCGCTCGCCGCTTTGCCGCGCGCGTGCAAGTGCGGCATGGCGACGAAACCGCCGACGCAAAGAACCTGGTGGCGTTGCTGCAACTGGGGCTTGCAGTTGGCGCCAAGCTCACCCTCTCTGCGGAAGGCCCCGACGCGGGTGCCGCGCTCGACGCCCTCCAGCAAACCATCCGGGGCCTGACGGCACAGGAACGTGCCCAGGTCGCACGCGACACGCAAGCAGCCCGCACGCGCCACACCGCGCACGGGTGGCAAGCCGACGCGGCGTTGCCGGCCATCGGCGGCATTGCGGCGAGTCCCGGGCTGGCGATCGGCCCCATCCACGTGCTCCAGCACGGCGCGTCGACCGTGCCTGATCACCCGGTCGCACTGACCACCGGCGGCGATCTGCTCGATCAGGCGCTGGCCAGCACGCGCGCCGAGCTGGAAGCCCTAGCACGCGACACCGCCGCCCGCCTGGGCGAAGCGGAAGCGGGTATCTTCAAGGCCCAGGCCGAACTGCTGGGCGATACCGACCTCATGACGCTGACGTGTCAGGCCATGGTCGAGGGGCATGGCGTGGCGTGGTCCTGGCATCAGGCCGTCGAACGCTTGGCCGAGCGGCTGGGCGCGCTCGGCAACCCGCTCCTGGCAGCGCGCGCGGCGGATTTGCGCGACGTGGGGCGGCGCGTGCTCGGCCATATCGATCCGTCGCTGCGCAGTGCAGCGCAGACACTGCCGGACACGCCCTGCATCCTGGTTGCGGCGGATCTCTCTCCCTCGGATACGGCGGCACTCGATACGCGACGCATCATCGGCATCGTCACTGCGCAAGGCGGTCCGACCTCGCACACGGCCATCCTGACGCGCACGCTGGGCATCCCGGCCGTCGTGGCCGCCGGCCCTGCAGTACTCGATGTGGCCACGGGCACGCAAGCCATCATCGACGGCACCGGCGGCCGTCTGGTGCTGGATCCCGATGCCGCCAGCATCGCCAGCGCCCGCGCCTGGCTGCAGCAAGACGCCGCCCGTGTGCAGCGTGAGCAGGCAGAGCGCGGCTTGCCCGGCCGCACACGTGACGGCCACACGGTCGAGATCGCCGCCAACGTCAACCTGCCCGCGCAGGCGGTCGAAGCCATCACGCTCGGCGCGGAAGGCGTTGGCCTGATGCGCACCGAATTCCTGTTCCTCGAACGCGATCACGCGCCCGACGAAGACACGCAATACGCCGTCTACGCCGATATGCTCAACGCCCTCGGCGGTCGCCCGCTGATCGTGCGCACGCTGGACATCGGCGGCGACAAGCAGGTCCCGCATCTGAACCTGCCGACGGAAGACAACCCGTTCCTCGGTGTGCGCGGTGCGCGCCTGCTGTTGCGCCGGCCCGACCTCATGGAGCCGCAACTGCGAGCGCTGTACCGTGCCGCCCGCGATGCTGGAGAGGCGACTGCGTTGTCGATCATGTTTCCGATGATCACCTCATTGGAAGAAGTGACGTCACTGCGGGCCGCATGCGAGCGTATCCGCGCTGAACTCGACGCGCCGGTGGTGCCGCTGGGCATCATGGTGGAGGTACCAGCCGCCGCGCTGCTGGCCGATCGACTGGCCGAGCATGTCGACTTCTTCTCCATCGGAACAAACGACCTCACGCAATACACGCTGGCGATCGATCGCCAGCATCCTGACTTGGCGGCCGAGGCCGACAGCCTGCACCCGACGGTGCTGCGCCTGATTCAGCAGACCGTGCAAGGCGCCGCACACCACGGGCGCTGGGTGGGCGTATGTGGCGGCTTGGCGGGAGACCCGTTCGGCGCGCTGCTGCTCACCGGTCTTGGCGTGCATGAACTGTCGATGAGCCCGCGCGATATTGCCCCGGTCAAGGCGCGGCTGCGTGAGGCGCACATCCGCGCGCTGTCGCAGCTCGCCGAACGGGCGTTGGCGTGTGCGTCCGCCCAGGAGGTGCGTGCCCTGGAGACCACGTTGCCGATGCAAGCCGGTGGTAAGGAGATGGCCGCATGAGCAAGCAGCCGCGCATCGTCACCGTCACGCTCAACCCGGCCATCGACATGACCATCGGTCTGGAGCGCCTTGAACGCGGCCGCGTCAACATCGGCCGCAGCGTCACGCAACAGGCCGGCGGCAAAGGTGTCAACGTCGCAGCCTGTCTGGCCGATTGGCGGGTGCCGGTGATCGCCACGGGCCTCCTCGGGGACGCCAATGCCGAGCTGTTCGAAGCGCTGTTTGCGCGCAAGGGCGTGCTTGATGGCTTCTGCCGCGTGCCCGGCACCAATCGCACCAACATCAAGATCAGCGACCAGGCAGACGGGCAGACCACCGACATCAATCTGCCAGGCATCGACGCCACGTCCGCCGAGTTCGACGCGCTGTGCGACCGCATCGACGCATTCGCCGACATTGCGGGCGCGGCGCTGTGCGGCAGCCTGGCCGGGGGCTTGCAGCCCGATAGCTACCTGAGATTGCTGGCGCGGCTGAACCGCCGCGGTGTCCCCACCTTGCTCGATACGAGCGGCGCCCCGCTGGCGCAGGTGCTGGCCGCGCCGCGCGAGGCGCTGCCGACGGCCATCAAGCCCAACCGGCACGAACTGGAACTGTGGGCAGGCACAGCGCTGCCCACGCTGGCTGAAACGGTGGACGTGGCGCGCGCCATCCATGCGCTTGGCGTGGCGCAGGTCATCGTTTCACTGGGCGAGGACGGCGCGCTGTTCGTCACAGAGGAAGGCACGTGGCAAGCAGGCCTGCCGCCGGTACGCGCCGCCAGTACCGTCGGCGCGGGTGACGCCATGGTCGCCGGCGTGCTGGCCAGTTGGCATGCCGGTGCTGGCATGGAAGAGACCGTGCGCCTTTCGGTGGCCTTTGCCGCATGCAAGTTGCAACGCCTGGGCCCGCACCTCCCGGCCCCGGGGCAGGTACGCGAACGCGCGGCCGCCGTCCAGATGCAGCGCGTGGCCTGACGCCGCGTACATCGCATCGCCACACGCTCAACGCATTCAAGGAGCCGATCATGGCAAACCTGCTGGCAATTCTCGGTGCGGATGGCCGCACCACCCGCGCGATGCTCGCCGGTGCGGCACTGCGCCATGCGGCGCGCGAATCGGGCTACAAGCTCGACGTGGACGTGCGCGGCCCGGACGCCGCCTCGGTCGTCAACACGGCGGCGCTCACCACCGCCGAGGCCGTCGTCTGGGCTGGTCTCTCGCCCAATGAGGCGGCTCGCCACGCCAATCCGCGCATGCTTGAAGTCACGCTGGACGAAGTGCTGGCCGATGCCCGGGCCGTGCTGGCGCGCATGATGCACAACGCCCCGCCCGCACAGAAAGCCGGCGTGCAAGCTCAACGCATCGTCGCCATCACATCGTGCCCGACCGGCATCGCCCATACCTTCATGGCCGCCGAGGCGCTCACGCAGGCGGCCGGCGCGCTTGGTCACACGATCCACGTAGAAACGCAGGGCTCGGTGGGCGCACAGAACACGTTGTCGGCCGATGCCATCGCGAGTGCGGATCTCGTGCTGATCGCCGCCGACACGCAGGTAGACCTGTCACGCTTTGCCGGCAAGCGCGTCTTCCGCGCCGGCACGAAGGCCGCCATTCACGATGGGCAAGCGCTGATCCGCCGCGCCTTGGAAGAGGCGTCCGTGGAAGGCAGCGGAACAGCGCAATCAGGAGGCACCGCTGCCGCCGCTGCCGAACAGCAGCGCACCGGCCCTTACAAGCACCTGATGACCGGCGTGTCGTTCATGCTGCCCTTCGTGGTGGCGGGGGGCATTCTGATCGCGCTAGCGTTTGCCCTGGGCGGCATCTACGTGACGGACCCTTCGGCCAGCCACACGCTGGGCGGCGCGCTGTTCCAGATCGGTGCCAAATCGGCGTTTGCCTTGATGGTGCCTGTGCTTGCCGGATACATCGCCTATTCGATCGCCAGCCGGCCGGGTATTGCCCCCGGGATGGTCGGCGGCATGCTGGCCGCCAGCCTCGGGGCCGGGTTTCTTGGCGGCATCGTGGCCGGGTTCGTCGCCGGCTATGGCACCGAGGCACTCAACCGTTGGCTGAAGTTGCCGCGCAATCTGGAAGGGCTGAAACCGGTGCTGATTCTGCCGGTGCTCGGCTGCCTGCTGACGGGCCTGGTGATGCTGTATGTGGTCGGTGCGCCAGTCGCCGCGCTCCTCGCCTCCCTCACGAGCTGGCTGCGGGGCATGCAAGGCGCCAACGCCGTACCGCTGGGCGCACTTCTGGGCGGCATGATGGCCTTTGACATGGGCGGCCCCATCAACAAGGCCGCGTATGCCTTCAGCACGGGGCTGATCGGCGCACAGGTCTACACGCCGATGGCGGCCACCATGGCGGCAGGTATGACGCCACCGCTGGGCATCGCTCTGGCTGCATGGCTGTTCCCCTCGCGGTTCACCCGAGACGAACGCCAGGCGGCAAGGGCCACCGCCGTGCTCGGCCTCGCCTTCATCAGCGAGGGGGCGATCCCGTATGCGGCCCGGGACCCATTCCGCGTCATTCCCGCACTTGTGGTGGGCTCCGCCTGCGCGGGCGCCCTATCGATGCTGTTCGGGGTGGAACTGCGCGTGCCGCACGGCGGGGCATTCGTGCTGCCGATCCCGAACGCGGTGACGCACCTGGGGGGCTATGTGGTGGCGCTGGTGGCCGGCACCGTTGTTACCGCCGTGTTGCTTGCAGTGATGAAGCGCCGGGTGACTGAAGCCGCCTGAAACGGCGCCCCGTGTGAAGGAAGCCGTGCACATCGTGCGGCTTCTTTGTCTCAAAAACGCTCAAAAGCGACGCTGGCCGCCCGATTCTGTTTGCCTCCCCAGCCCGTTTAGCTATGATGCCGGGCAAATCAACTCTCGGGGGAGAGCAATGCAATCTCGCAGAATCACCGAACTGATGGCCATGTTCGCAGCGGGCATCATCGGCATAGCGTCAAGCGGCGCGAGCGCCGAGACGGGCGTGAGCAACGACGCGATCATCGTCGGCCAATCGGCGCCGATGAGCGGGCCGGCGGCGCAACTCGGTCAACAGATGAACCGCGGCGCTCAGCTTTACTTCAATGCCGTCAACGCGGCAGGCGGCGTCAACGGACGCAAGATCGAGCTGAAGGTGCTCGACGATTTCTACGAACCCGATGCGGCTGCCCGCAACACCAAGACGCTGATCGAAGACACCAAGGTCTTCGCCCTGTTCGGCTATGTTGGCACGCCTACGAGCCTGGCAGCGCTGAAGATCGCCAACCCGGCCGGCGTGCCGTTCTTTGCGCCCTACTCCGGCGCCTCGGCGCTGCGCGAGCCCTTCGCACGCAATGTGTTCCACGTGCGCGCCAGCTACAACGATGAAACCGCCGCCATCGTCCAGCAGATCCACACCACTGGGCTGAAGCGCATTGCCGTGGTCTATAACGACGATGCCTACGGCAAGGCCGGCCTGGACGGTGTGCAACGCGCGCTTAAGCTTCCCGCCAACCAGGGCGTGTCGCTGGCGGCACAGGCCAGCGTGACGCGCAACACCACCGACGTGAAGGGTGCAATCGGCACCGTGCTTGCACAAAAGCCGGACGCCATCGTCGTCATCAGCGCTTACCAAACGGTGGCGGCGTTGGTAAAAGGGGCGCAGGAACAGGGCTACGCTGGTCAGTTCTACAACGTATCGTTCGTCGGCACCAAGGCGCTGGCCAATACGCTGGGCAAGGCCGGCGGCGGCGTGATCATCTCGCAGGTGATGCCGTATCCGTATAGCGGTGCATCGCCCGTGGTGCGCGACTACCAGAAGCTGCTTAAATCCGACGGCATTACCGATTTCGACTACGGAAGCATCGAGGGCTATGTCGCGGCGCGCGTCTTTGTTGAAGGTCTCAAGCGTGCTGGCCGCGACCTGACTCGCGAGAAGTTCATCGGTGCGCTGGAGTCGATGGGCAACTACGACGTGGGCGGCTTCAACGTGAACTTCTCGCCCTCCAACCACGTGGGCTCCAAGTTTGTTGAGATGACGATCATCAACTCGAACGGTCAAGTGATCCGCTGAACGCGCATCGTCCAAAAGAAAAAAGCCGGGCTACATGCCCGGTTTTTTTCGCTCAAGCCGGTTGTGTCTGCCGCTGCGCGAGCCGCCGCATGAACGCCTCGCACTGCGCAATCTGCGCGAGTTCGATGTACTCGTTAGGCTTGTGCGCCTGCTCGATATTGCCTGGACCGCACACCACAGTCGGGATGCCCGCGCGCGAGAACAGTCCGGCTTCTGTCCCATAGTCGACCTTGCCGACCGTGCCCCGGCTATCAGCCAACGCTTGCGCCAGCGTCACCAGCTCGTGCGATGGCGCAATCGACAGGCCCGGCGTGTTCGCCTTCATGGCGAAGCTGATGTCAGCATCGGCAGAAATCTCGCGCATCTGCGGCAGCAACGTCTGTTGCGCATAGCGCTCGACCTCGCCGAAAAGCCAATCAGGATCGGTACCCGGGAGATAGCGGAAATCGAAGGTAAATTCGCAATCGCGCGGCACCACGTTGGTGGCAATGCCGCCCTTGATCGTGCCCGTGTTCAAGGTGGTGTGCGGCACGACAAAGGCGACATCGCGTGCCTCTTCCGCCGCCAGACGCGCGGCTAGCGAGCGAATATGCGCAATCAGCAGCGCCGCAAACTCGATGGCATTCACGCCCTGCGGCGTCAACGCGGAATGCGCTTCCTTGCCGCGCACGCAGCATCGATATTCGCGCTTGCCCTTGTGCGCAATGATGGCGCGCATCGACGTGGGTTCGCCGACGATGCACCCCGCAGGCTGAATGCCGCTGGCCTCCAGATCACGCAGCAGGCTGCGCACGCCCACGCAGCCGATCTCCTCGTCGTACGACAGCGAGAGATGAAAGCTGGCATCGCCCTCCACCGCCATGAACGCGGGCACATTCGCGAGCGCCACGGCAATGAAGCTCTTCATGTCGGCCGTGCCGCGCCCGTACAGGCGGCCATCGCGGATCTGAGCATCGAATGGGTTCGTCTCCCACGACTGGCCATCGACGGGCACCACATCGGTATGCCCAGACAGCACCAGCCCTGGCTTGCTGCCTGGTGATAGCGTTGCAAACAGGTTCGCCTTGCCGCCCGTTGCGTCATACGTGAGTCTGCAGTCCGCCCCCTGGGCTTGCAGGCGATCGCGCACCCACTCGATCAGGCCAAGATTGGAGTTGCGGCTGACCGTATCGAACGCCACCAGGGTGCGAATCAATTGCAGAACTTCGTCGGAAGGGTGCGGTGCAGCAGCGATGGCGTCGGCAGACATGATGGGGGTCGGGTCGTTCACGTAGCGCTCGAGAACTGCGGCGGGCGGGGGGATATCGGCGGCGCGCCGTTAATTGGCGGACCTCCAGTGTAGGCGTTTCAGCCGCTCGGCTTTGACTGTAAGCGAGAGCGCACAAGCCATCGCGTGAAGAATCCATACGAAACTGCATGGACAGATCAAGCAATTGGCTGATGGCCGGTCGGAAATCGCCCTTCGGCGTATGATCGAATGTGATTCCGAACTTTCAGCCAGAACACGAGCATCTCATGAAGCTGATCCCAGAAATCCAAGCCGCGCAGCCCGAGATCCAAGCGCTGCGACGCGACATCCACGCGCACCCCGAACTCTGCTTCGAAGAGCAGCGCACTTCCGATCTGGTCGCCGCGAAGCTCGCCGAATGGGGCATCGAAGTGCACCGGGGCCTGGGCAAGACCGGCCTGGTCGGCGTTATCCGCAACGGTGAGGGCAAGAGCATCGGCCTGCGCGCCGATATGGACGCACTACCGCTCGCCGAGGCCAACCAGTTCGAGCATCGCTCCAAACACGACGGCAAGATGCACGCGTGCGGCCACGACGGCCACACGGCAATGCTGCTCGGCGCTGCACATTACCTGTCCAAGCACCGCAATTTCAGCGGCACCGCAAACCTGATCTTCCAACCCGCCGAAGAAGGCGGCGGCGGCGCACGCGAGATGATCAAGGACGGCCTGTTCGATCGCTTCCCGTGCGACGCCGTCTTTGGCTTGCACAACTGGCCGGGCGTGCCGGTCGGCGCATTCGGCACACGCGCCGGCGCGCTAATGGCATCGAGCAACGAGTTCCGCATCACGATCAAGGGAAAGGGCGCGCACGCCGCGCTACCGCACAACGGCAACGATCCGGTGTTTGTCGGGGCTCAGGTGGTATCGGCACTGCAAGGCATCATCACGCGCAACAAGCGCCCGATCGACACCGCAGTCCTCTCCGTCACACAGTTCCATGCCGGTGACGCGACCAACATCATTCCGAACGAAGCTTGGATAGGCGGCACGGTACGCACCTTCTCCACCGAAGTCCTCGACTTGATCGAGCGCCGCATGGAAGAAGTCTCTAGGGGCATCGCCGCCGCATACGATTGCACGATCGACTTCGTCTTCCACCGCAACTACCCCCCGACTGTGAACACGGAAAATGAAACGCAGTTTGCGGCGGCTGTGATGCGAGAGCTGGTGGGCGCAGATAACGTGGAAGCCAATATCGATCCGACCATGGGCGCCGAAGATTTCTCGTTCATGCTGATCGAGAAGCCTGGCTGCTTCGCCTTCATTGGCAACGGCGACGGCGACCACCGCGAGCAAGGCCACGGTCTGGGCCCGTGTATGCTGCACAATCCAAGCTACGACTTCAATGACGAGTTGCTGCCGCTGGGCGCGACATATTGGGTTCGCCTAGTCGAGAAATTC
>NZ_JFZG01000027.1 GCF_000607165.1 Ralstonia pickettii
TACTAATGTGCGGATGCATGGCTGGCAAGCTTTTTTGTGAGTTGCTCGCAAAAAAGCTTGTTCAGCACCCGTCTACTCGCGATGAGACCCACGTTACGGCGGGGTTGGAGCGGTGCTGCACGCCTCGCCCGGCCTGCGAGCGGCACGGATGGGCAGGTCATTAGTCCCGGAGCGCCCTTCTCACTTATGGAGATGTGGTTGGCATCAATGCTTGACCGGCGCCTTGCACAGCCCCTGGTTGTAGAGAATCGCCTTGCTGGTCGATGCGTAGTTGTCAGCGTCGCACGGCGGCAGGAACAGTGATGCGTCCT
This sequence comes from Ralstonia pickettii, assembly GCF_000607165.1. Lineage (GTDB taxonomy): Bacteria > Pseudomonadota > Gammaproteobacteria > Burkholderiales > Burkholderiaceae > Ralstonia > Ralstonia holmesii. Next base: position 312 of record NZ_JFZG01000027.1, read on the forward strand.
TTTGTGCTTTGACGGCAGTTGTCTCAGACAGCACAGTCAGACATTGGGCATTGTCACCGCGATGGTATTCAGTTACGGCAAGATCACTGCGGGCCTTGTCGCGCTCAATCCAATCCATGAAGGGGTCGCAATCGGAGAGCAGCGAACGCAGCGTGGTGCGGGCTGCATCGTAATCCTTGGCGGCATATTGCTTGTGGGCCTGGCCGATGCGGGCCTGGCGCTGGCGGTCTGTACAGGCGGCCGGGGCACGGCGGTAGTCACCGTCAAACATGGCGCGCATACCGCAGAAATCTCGGCACGCCTCGGCGGTGGCGGAGGAATTCAGCTTAAGCGCATCCTTATTACCCGACACGGCGATGCGGCACTTGCCCTCGTCTTTCTCGATGCCGACGCGGCCTTGGAACGTACCTTCAATCGCGCACGTGTGGCAGTTGCCGCCGATGGTGGCGATATTGAAGCTGCTGCCCTTGACCGTCATCGCGCCGCTCGCGCTCCCGCCCAGGATGTAGACGTATTCGCCCGGCTCGACGGCTGGGCCGGCCGCCATGGTGCACGCGCTAGCCAACAAGCCTGCAATCGTCAACGCGTGCCGCATCCACATTCCAATTGCCATGGTGTTTGCTCCAGATCCATGGAGGCGGATGCCTCCTGCAAGCGCGCCGTTCTTGCGGCGCGGCTGGGTATATCGGCACCCAACCGCCCTAACGACCGACGCCGTAACGCTGTCAGATATGAAATAGCGCCAGCACTGCGACGACACCACCGACAGCGCCCACACCGTACGAAAGCACCTGCATCCAGCGCCGGCGCGAGAGTAACGTGATGGCCGCCAGCGCGATCGACACCTGAATGGCGACCACCGCTTGCGCCCACCGGTGATGATGGTGCACGGCAAGCTCACTGGCGTCGTCGGCCTCTTTGGCAAGGCGCTCCTGGTCTTCAGCCTGACGGCGAATGTCTTCTTTCTCGGCGGCGTAGCGCTGGGCTTCGCGCTTGGCGGCGGCCTGATCGGTGCCGGGCAGTTGGGCGGTCAACTCGGCAATGGCTTGCTTCTGGCCTTTGGCTTGGTAGTACGCCCAGCGGTTGGCAGCCTCGGTCTTGTGGATGGCGGCTTCGTTCTTGGCAAGTAGCGCGGCGTTTTGCGTGGCGCCGCCTTGGTAACCGAAGACAGCGCCGGCCGTCGAAAGAATCGCCGTCATGACGGCGATACGCCCGGCAAAGCTGTCGGCGTGGCCGCTTTCCGCTGCGTGCTCGAGCGCGTGATCATGCGCGCCGTGCACGTGAAATCCTTCTGACATGGTTGCTCCCCTTCTAGTCTGTATCGTCGGTCGCCCCTCAGGCGCAGACCTCACAATGCATGGCCTCGTACGGAAAGGCAACGCCATGCGGCGCGCATCCAACGTTGCAGATCAGCTTTCTGACGCTGCCGCGCAAGGAGGGAGCGCGGCAATCGCAAATCATTTATACGCTGAGCAATTGCGTCGTTGAATACATGAAACCGGTCCGTATAATCGCGCAGCAATGCGAATCAGCGCCAAATATTCGTTGGTAATCGCATTGTTAATAAAACAAAACAATACTGCGAGTCAGATCCATGGATGCGTCCCAAAAGCCTTTGGCGCCACTGCCTGAAGAGGAACACCAACCCGCCATCGTCCGCGTGGCCGACGCGACGATCCGCGATGCCAATGCATTGCTGCATGCCAACGGCGGCCTGAAGTTCGGCCGGGGCATGATCGGCACCATCCTGGCGTTGGTGCTGAGCTTTCTGTGCTTGCTGGGCGTACTGGCGTTTCACTTTCCCCAGTATCTGACGACGCCCGAATTGCGGCGCGCGTATTCAGTGGATGTGATTCGGCAGATTCTGTTTGTCTCTCTGCTGATCTCGGGCGGGTTATCGCTGGCGAATATCGTGCTGGATAACCGCCGCCGCCTGAACGGTCTGGGGTTCCTGTTTGTGGTGATTGCCGTTGCGCTAGGCGGCTCACGCGTGCCGGTAGGCGATTTTCCGGATCACACGCCGTACATCGGCATGGATTGGTTCATTCTCGATCTGCTCGGCTCGACGGCGATTTTCGTGCTGCTTGAGAAGCTATTCCCGCTCTACAAGAAGCAGCCGGTGTTCCGGGCCGAATGGCAGACCGATATGGTGCACTTTGCAGTGAACCACTTCATCGTGGGGCTGGTGCTGCTGGTGGTGAACTTCGTGATCCACCGCGTGTTCGGATGGATGGTCCACGCGGACTTTCAGCAAATGGTGCAGCACATCTGGTTCATTCCGCAGTTGTTGCTGTGCATGCTGGTTGCCGACCTGATGGAGTACGTCACGCACCGCGCGTATCACGAAGTGCCGTTCCTCTGGCGCTTCCATGCCGTGCATCACAGCGTGAAGACCATGGACTGGCTGGCCGGCTCACGTCAGCACATTCTTGAACTGATCGTCACGCGGGTGGCAGTGCTGGGGCCGCTGTTCGTGCTGGGATTCGACAAAGCCGTGGTCGATGTCTACATCATCATCGTGGGCTTCCAGGCGGTGTTCAATCACGCCAATGTGCATTTGCCGTGGGGGCCGTTGAAGTACATCTTCGTGACGCCGGATTTCCATCATTGGCACCACTCGTCGGAAGACGAAGCGATCGACAAGAACTACGCCGCGCACTTCGCCTTCATCGATTACCTGTTCGGTACCGCCGTCAAATCGAAGAAGGCTTTCCCAGAGAAGTACGGCGTGGTAGGCGACTACATGCCCGACGGCTTCGTCAACCAGCAACGCTTTCCGTTCCGGCGTCAGCAGAACTGAGTCGAAGGTTCTTCATCATGCCGATCACCGCCGCTGCTCAGCACCTCATCGCCCGCCTCGGTCTCGAACCGCACCCGGAAGGCGGCTTCTATCGCGAAACCTATCGCAGTGAGGAACGCGTCCAGCGAGGCGTCCCGCCCGTCGAACGTGCGGCTGCTACCGCCATCTATTACCTCTTGGCGGATGATGCATATTCCGCCTGGCATCGGATCCAGTCGGACGAGTTGTGGCACTTCCATGCGGGGGACTCACTCAATGTGCATGTGTTGGAGGACGACGGTACGGTGAGCACGCATCGTCTGGGCGATGCGGCCGACGACGCGATGGCGGTGTACCAGGCGGTGGTTCCGGCAGGCCGCTGGTTTGCGGCCGAGCGCGTGCCGGGTGAACATGGCTATGCGCTGGTCGGCTGCACCGTTGCGCCGGGGTTCGAGTTCAGCGAGTTCGAACTGGCCGACGAAGGCGCGCTGCTGGCAAAGTACTCGGCACATGGCGATCTCATTCGAAGGTTGCTGCCCAAGCCTGCGGTACGTTAGTCAGCACCACACCACGCTTTCATAGCCGACTGTGCGGCGGTAGACACTTATACCCCGCCACGTGCTGTACTCCATGTACGCGCATGTCAGGACGACGATCCAGTTAGCTGCTGCGGTGGCTGTGGTGGACATATCCCCTCCCTCTCTGCCTGCCCCGATAGTTGTCTTATCGGCACGTTTTCAGTCTAGGAGAGGGGTCTCCAAAACCATTGCACGAGCAATGACGCTTCTCGGCCCTTATTTCCGGATCTCGCCTCCGTATGGGCATCGCGCGTCGCAAACGCCCGTTTGGGTGCGGCTCTAATGCATCTTGGAACGCACAGCATGACGGCGCCGGCTAGTCTTCATCGGTTCGTCGATCTACGCTTGTGAGACGCGCTGCGGCGTGACGCACGCTCCCCATCCACATCACACAGACGCCTTCGGAAGAACATCATGGCTACCATCGGATTCATCGGTCTTGGCATCATGGGCGCTCACATGGCGCGCAACCTGCTCAAAGGCGACCACACCCTGATCGTCAGCGGCAAGCATTCTGTGCCGGAAGATCTGCGGTCGCGCACCACGGTTGTCGCCAGCTCAACGGCGGTGGCGCAAGCCGCGGACATCGTCATCGCCATGGTGCCGGACACGCCGGACGTAGCCGATGTGCTGTTTGGCGAAGAGGGTGTTGCGCAGAGCTTGGCTGCAGGCAAGCTCTTCATCGACATGAGTTCGATCTCGCCGATTGAAACGCAGGCCTTTGCCAAGCGCGTCGAAGCGCTGGGCGCCGATTACCTCGATGCGCCCGTTTCAGGCGGTGAAGTCGGTGCACGCGATGCGACGCTCACGATCATGGTTGGCGGAAAAGAAGCCGCGTTCGAGCGTGCCAGACCGCTGTTCGCCTTGATGGGCAAGAACGTCACGCACGTGGGCGACTCCGGTGCTGGGCAAACATGCAAGGTGGCCAACCAGATCATCGTGGCATTGACCATCGAGGCGGTAGGCGAAGCACTGCTGTTCGCGTCCAAGGCCGGTGCCGATCCGGCACGTGTGCGCGAGGCGTTGATGGGGGGCTTTGCCTCCTCGCGCATTCTCGAAGTGCATGGCGAACGCATGATCAAGCGGACGTTTGACCCGGGCTTTCGCATCGAGCTGCACCAGAAGGATCTGAACCTGGCGTTGGAAGGCGCTCGCAAGCTCGGCATCGCCCTGCCGAACACCGCCGCTGCACAGCAGCTTTTCAACGTGTGCGCCGCTAACGGCGGCAAGGCATGGGACCACTCTGCCATGGTTCGCGCACTGGAACTGATGGCGGATCACAACATTGCCTGAACCAAAACGGGGTGCGTGCACAGGCGAGCACACCCGCCCCGTTTTACGGCCGTCGACGGCGTCGGCTTACAGCTCAAGTTGCTCCAGCACTTTCCCCTTGGTTTCGATGCCGAGGAAGTAGATGGTGATCGCGGCCAGTATGGGGACCAAGGCCAGCAGCAAGAACGCATTGCTGACGTTGCCCGAGCCGATCGTCGAACCGATCAGCATCGGTGAAAAGATGGCCGCAATCTTCAGCCACGCGCCGCCCATGCCGCAACCGATCGCACGGATGTTGGTCGGGTACAGCTCCGGCGTATAGACATATGCGGTGATGAAGCCGCACGCCATTAACCCCAGCGCCAACGAGCACAACCCCGCCACCACATAGAGCGACTGCTCGTGCAGCAGCCCAGCCAGTGCCAGCGAGACGCCGCACAGTACGAACGACACCACCATCACGGGCTTGCGGCCCACCTTGTCCACAATCATGGCGCAGACCAACGAGCCGACCACGCCCAGCACCGAAGCCAGCGCCGCCAGGTTGAGCGCCAGTTGCAGCGGCGCGTGATAGATCGTTTTGTAGACCGTCGGCAGCCATGTCGACAGACCGTACTGGATGAAACCGCACGTCGCCCACAGCATGGCCACGACCACGGTGCGCTTGATGTACACGGGACCGAACAGATCGCGCATGCCGCGCTTCGGGTGGCGGTGCGACATCTGCTCAAAGGCCGAGGTATCGCCCAGCGGAGGCAACGGTTCCTTCGATCTGGCTTCAAAGCGAGCCTGCGCGGCGTCGGCCTCGGCCAGGCGGCCGTTGGTCGCCAGCCAGCGCGGGGATTCCGGCACGGCCTTGGGCAGCGTGAAGAACAGCACCAGCGGAATGCCGCCGAGGAAGTACATCACCTCCCAGCCGAAATGCGGCACCAGCCATGCACCCAGCGCGTTGGACACCAGCAGGCCGATCGGGAACACCACCTCATAGAGCAGCACAAAGCGCCCGCGACCATGTGCGCGCGTGACTTCGTTGATGTATGTGGCCGCTACGGGCAGTTCGCCCCCCAGTCCCACGCCCTGCGCGATGCGCAGCGCCGCAAACACGGCAAAGCTGGGCGCTACGCCGCACAGGAGACTCATCGAACCGATGATGCCTGCGCTATAGCCGATCATGCGCACGCGACCGAACCGCTCGGCAAGCATGGGGAACACCAGCGCACCGATCAACTGGCCGATGCCGGGCGCACCGATCACAAAAGCAATCTGCGCCGGCGTCAGGTGCCATTGCGCAATCAGCAGCGGCAGCGTAGCCGCGATGACGATCACGTCAAAACCATCGAAGAACGTCGCGAGCCCGATCAGCAGACGCGCGCGCACGTGCATGCCGTTGCTCTTGAGCCGCTCGATGCGGGCAACGATCTTGCCCAGGCTCATCCCGCCCAACGGCCCATCGTGGTCAATTCCGTTATCAATCAAAACACCTGGCTTCATGTGAAGCTCCTTCCGGAGGAAGTTGATGCGCCACCAGGTCGCTGCCCAGCGGCGCGCGTTGGGTCAGGACGTCAGAACGAGTGATGCACGCCGGTGCTGACAACCAGCTGGTTGCGCTGCGCCGCCACACCCACGCCGTTGATGGCAGCGGACTTCGCGTCGCCGGCGGCACGCTGGTAGGTACCCTGAACGTACACCTGCGTGCGCTTGGAGAATGCATACACGTTGCCCAGGCTGAACTGGTTCCAACGGGCCCCCTCGTACTTGCTGAAGGTATAGCCCACGTTGAGCGTGTTGGCGGCGCTGTAATGCCATGCGGTGCCCAGGTCGACGTTCTGAGCGCGGGCATTGGCGCCGCCCAGCGTGATCCGCGTTTGCGTGTAGACGGCGTTGATCTGCACCGGCAGGCTGCTGAACTGATACAGCGCGCCAGTACCGAACGACTTGACCGAACTCATCGGCGTCATCACGCCCGGCACCAGCGTCGTGCCAAGCGTGTTCGTAATTCCCAGGCGACCAGCGATATCCAACGCGCGGTCATTCGATGCTGTATAGGCCGCGGCTGCACGGAAACCGCCGTTCGTGTAGTACGCGCCCAGGCTGTAGCTGCGGCTCTTCGAAGGCGAACCCGGCACCTCGCCAAAACCGTACATGCCGCCCAACTGCAGCCCGCCGAAGATGGGCGAGACGTAGCGCACAGCGTTGTCGATCTGGAACTGGTTGGCCAGGTTGTCAAAGTTGCCTGGGTGAAACAGGTAGAAGTTGGTGAGCTGGAAGCCGTTACTCAGGCGGCCGAGGTAATCGAACATGAAGTCCGCCTGGTGGCCGAGCTGGATGTTGCCCAGCCGATCGTTGGTGAGGCCCACCCACGCCGCCCGGTTGAACAGCTTACCGGCCACCACGCTGTTGCCGGTGTCACCCAGAAAACCCGACTCCAGCTGGAAGATGGCCTGCGTGCCACCGCCAAGATCTTCCGAGCCGCGCAGGCCGAAGCGGTCCGGCTGCATGGTGCCCGGGTCCATGCGCAGGGCCGATCCGCTGGCGGCGCCGCTCTTGAGGCTATTGATGTAGGCCACGCCTTCATCAATGCTGCCGTACAGCGTCACGTTACTCTGGGCCGCCGCCGTGCCAGCCAGGCTCATCGCCGCAATGGCGAACAAGGTTGTCTTCATTTGCTGTTTCCTCCACTGGACAAGGTGTCCGCCCCGCCAGTTGTTATCGCCGTCTTGGTGGACGAGCTGGTTGTGGGTCTTGCTTTGTTTCGCATGCGAAACGTCGTTTAAAAGAAAAACAGGGCGCAAAAAAAAGAGGGCGCGGCTGGTCAGGCCAACGCCTAAACCATCCTGCGCTTACAGATCAATCACCAGGCGCTTGCCCTTGCAGCCGGATACGCAAACCATCATCGTTTGGTTCGACGCACGCTCGCTCTTGGAGAGCACGCTGTCACGGTGGTCGGGCTCGCCCTCCAGCACGCGCGTTTCGCACGAGCCGCACACGCCTTCCTTGCAGCTGTGTTCCACCTCGACGCCAATCTCCAGTAGCGCATCGAGCAGCGACTTGCCTGCCGGTACGCACAGTTCGGCACCGTTGCGCGCCAGCTTGACCTGGTACTCCCCTTCTTGCACCGACTCCACACCGGGATCTGCCGCGAAGCGCTCGATATGGACGTTGGTGTAGCCGAGTGCCTCGCAAGCAGCCTCGAAAGCCCGCAGCATCGGCCCGGGGCCGCAGCAATAGAAATGCGTATCGGCCGGATGTCCGGCAAGCAGCGCTTTCAGGTCGGGCGGGCCACCTGCTTCAGCATCCAGGTGGAAGCGCACCGCATCGCCATGCGCGGCCAGCTCATCGGCAAAGGCGGCTTCGGCATGCGAGCGTGCGCAGTACAGCATCGAGAACGTCTTGCCGTGCTCGGCCAGACGACGTGCCATGCAGACGATGGGCGTTACGCCAATGCCACCCGCGACCAGCACCGTGCGCGGCGCGGTTTCGTCCAGCTCGAAGTGATTGCGCGGGCCGCCGATCTTGAGCGTCGAGCCCACGCGCAACTGCTCGTGCACATAGCGCGAGCCGCCGCGGCTGTTGCGATCGAGCAGCACGCCGACCACATAGCGGTCACGCATCTCCGGCGCGCCGCACAGCGAATAGCTGCGGACCAACCCATTGCCGAGATGCAGTTCGATATGCGCGCCTGGGGCGTACTCGGGCAAGGTCTTGCCGCCGACATCGCGCAGCTCCACGCTCACGATGCCTTGGGCTTCGTAGCGCATGGCGTGCACGCGCAGGTTGAGGGGGGAATTCATAGCACGTCTCTCTGCAACGTTTCAGCGCTTTTCCGTCAGGAACTTGCCTTCCGGGCCGACGACGTTTTTCTGCCGGCGTGTGTTGCCGTCAATGCCACCGTCGATGGCCCACTCAGCAAACACAGTCGGGCCGGGCTCGAAATCGCGCGGCTGCCAGTCGGCGTCCAGTTGGTCTTCGTCGGCGTAATACTCGATCAGGCCGCCGGCGGGGTTCTTGAAGTACCAGAAGTACGCCGACGAAATCGGATGACGGCCAGGGCCCAGTTGCGTGTCCCATCCACAGCGCGACACATGCATGCCGCCGCCGAACACTTCATGGATGTCGCGCACGGTGAAGGCGACGTGGTTCAGTCCACTCTTGGCCTGCGGCGTTTGCAGCAGGAACAGGTCATGGTGACCACCTTCCGGCTCGCAGCGCAAGAACGCACCCCGACCCGGATAGTGGTCGGACGGCACAAAGCCGAGCTTGTCGATGTAGAAGCGCTCGGTGGCAGCCACGTCTTTCACGAAGAACACCACGTGACCCACTTCAATGGGCGTGGCACGTTCATAGATCGGGCTGGGTTGATTGCGGCGTGGCTTGTCCGTCCAGGTGTTCATCTCAGCGCATTGCACGTCGATATCGCGCTTGGTGGTCAGTTGCACACGCACTGCCAAGCCGTTCGGGTCGGTGCAACCAACGCGGCCGTCGGCGTAGACGTAGCCGGGCTGGTCGGCCAACTTGTCGACCAGACGGTCGAGTACAGCTTGCGAATCGGCGCCCCAGATCACTTCGCGCAGCGTCGGGCCGGCTTCCATGGCGGGCGGCAGCGTGGCATCGTCGCTGCGCTTGACCCGCACGCGGCAGCCGTTAAGCGTTTCGAACAGCAGGCCGCTGGCGTCTTCCGATTGCAAGGTCAGCCCCCAATCCTGGAAGAACTGCTTGCAGGCGGCGAGGTCGTCGGCACCGTAGACGATTTCGTCGATGCCTCGAATCGTGTTCATCTTCATCTCCTGTGGTCCGGGCGTTTGCTTCGGCTTCAGTTGGCGTTGGCCCAGGCCAGCGGTTGTTCGTTCAGGCCCCAGTAGAGGCTCTTCTGCTCCATGTACTGCAGGATGCCGAGGCGACCCTTCTCGCGGCCCAGGCCGCTGTCGCGCCAGCCGCCAAACGGCGTCGAAATCGAGAACTGCTTGTACGTGTTGATCCACACGTTGCCGGCTTGCACCGCGCGGCCAATGCGCCACGCGCGCTTGTAGTCGCGTGTCCAGATGCCGGCAGCCAGCGCGTACACGCTGTCGTTGGCTTGTTCGATCAGTTCGTCTTCATCGTCGAACGGCATGGCAACGAGCACGGGGCCGAAGATCTCTTCCTGGCAAATGCGTGCGCTGTTGGTAAGACCTTCGATGATGGTCGGCGTGTAGAAGTAGCCCGACTCGCAGCCCGCGATTTCCGGGCGCAAGCCTCCCGTGCGCAGATGGCCGCCCTCTTGCACGCCCATCGCCACGTACGACTCGATCGTCTCGCGGTGGCGATCGGTGATCAGCGGGCCCATCTGCGTGGATTCATCGGCCGGATTGCCAACACGCAGGCGTGCTGCGGCTGCGGCCAGGCGATCCATGAACGGCTCGTACAAGGAACGCGCCACAAACAGGCGCGAACCAGCGATGCACGACTCGCCCGACGAGCTGAAGATGCCGTACAGCACGCCATTGACCGCATGGTCGAGATCAGCATCCTCAAACACCATCGTCGGCGACTTTCCGCCAAGTTCGAGCGACACCGGCATCATCTTGTCGGCTGCAATGTGCGCGATGTGGCGGCCGGTGTTCGTGCCGCCCGTGAACGACACGCGACGCACCAGCGGATGCTTCGTGATCGCATCGCCAATGACGGAGCCCTTGCCGGGCAGCACGCTGATCATGCCCTTGGGCACGCCCGCCTCTTCGCAAATAGCGGCGAGTTCCAGCGCCATCAGCGGCGTGACTTCGGCCGGTTTGACGACGACGGCATTGCCTGCGGCCAGCGCGGGCGCCATCTTCTGCGCTTCGCTGGCAATCGGCGAATTCCATGGCGTGATGGCGGCCACCACGCCCATGGGCTCATGCACGCTCATCGTCAGGCAATCGCCACGCGCGGGCGTGAGCGATTCCTCCAGCGTCTCGCATGCGGCTCCGAAGAACTGGAACGTGGCCGCAGCGCTTGCCACCAGGGCTCGCGTCTCGTTGATCGGCTTGCCGTTGTCCAGGCGCTGGCGTTGGGCTAGCGCTTCGCTGCGCGAGCGGATCAGTTCGGCCACGCGGTACAGAACGGCGGCGCGCTCGTGCGGCTTGCGCTTCGCCCAGCCGCTGGAAAGGAAGGCGCGGTAGGCACCGGCCACGGCTTCTTCCACGTCGGCGACGCTTGCGGCGTTGAGTTCGGCCACCACTTCGCCCGTGGCGGGGTAACGCGTGACATAGCGCTCACCAGTGCCAAGGCGCCATTCGCCTGCGATGCAGATGGGCAGCAAGGACGTTGCGGTTGTGTTAAGGGTAGAGACAGTCATGGCGCAATGGGCTCGCTCAAATCGAAACGGCGTGCGCCCGGTTGCCCAGCGCACGCACCACGCTGAACACCGTCAGCGCGGAAGTCTTGGGATTGGCCGCCAGCGGCTTGCCGCGCATCGTCAGCTCGAAGCCGCCAAAGGCACCGCGCGCCTCGACGTGATGGATGTTCTCGTCCACCGTCGGATCGGCAAGCAGCTTGACGTGCGTGTGCTCCAGCCCGAGGCCCGCCAACGACAATGTGGCGGCCACGTTGGCGTTTTTCGGGAACAGGCGTGCGGCTTCGCGGGCGTTGCCTTCGAAGATCACGGTCGGCTCGCTCAGCGCGTCGAGGTCAAACTGCTGCTCGGCCGGCGTGTCTTTCCAGGCGCGCGGCGGCTTGCGGCCGGTGTAGATCACGGCATCCAGCCCCCCGACACGCGCAGCGGCCAGTGCATCGATGGCGCCAATGGCGCCCGACAGCAACTGCACTTGCGCGTTGCCACGCCGGGCCGCTGCCTCGAGCCGTTCGGCTACACCAGGTTCGGACAACGCACCCACCGATACCACCAGGCAATCAATGCCCTGCTCCAACGCCGGCAACACATGTTCCTCAAGCGCGTCATGACCGGCGCATTCGACCAGCAGATCAGGATGCGCGTCGGCCGACAGATGCGTCGTGACATGCGCATTCGGCGCGAACGGTGCGATAGCCTCGCGCGCCTTGTCCATCGCGTGCTCGGGCACGATCACGGCGTCAAAGCAGACATCCGGATCGCTCTTGAGCAATTCCAGAACGCCCTGCCCGATCGCTCCGCACCCGACCATCGATACATGCAGCATGTCCGGCTCCTTGAATTGGCTCGATCGCAGGTTCACGCCACCACCGTCGTACGCTCGGCGGCGCGTTCGCCCTGGCCATCCTTGGCCTGTTGATTGACGGGCGGGCCCGCAAAGATGGTCTTGAAGCTGCCGATGGAGAGCATGTCGATCTCCATCAGGAACGGCCCTTCACCGCTGGTGGCCTCATTCAACGCGCTGCCCACGTCGGCTAGATCCGATACGCGGCGATGGCGCAACTGCAGCGACTGCGCGAGTGCCGCGTAGTCCGGCGTATGCAGATCCACGTAGTGGCGGCGGCCGCCGTACTGCGCGTCCTGGATGTTCTTGATGACGCCGTAGCCCTTGTCGTTCATCAGCACGATGACGAGGTTGGCGCGCTCCTGCACGGCGGTCGCCAGCTCACCGAGGTTCAGGATGAAGCCGCCGTCACCGGCCAGACAGAACGTGGTCTTGCCCGATCCGGTTGCGGCCGAGCCGATGGCCGCTCCAATGCCCATCGCCAAACCCTGGCCGATACCGCCACCCAGTGCATGCACGCCGGCACGCGAATCGAAAATACGCAGCTGACGATTGCCCCACGTGCTGTTCGACACCGTCACGTCGCGCACCCAGTTGAACTCGCGCCCCACCGCGGCTTGCAATGCCTCCACCAGCTTTGCGTACGGGCCGAGGCCATCAATCAGCCCGCGCACCGCCGTCTCGTGTGCGGCGCGCAAGTCGGTGGCGAATGCCGCATCGGTCTGCATCTTCTTTTCCAGTCGATCCGCCAGGCCATCCAGCGCGAGGGCCGAATCACCGCATACGAAATAGTCGCTGGCGTAACAACGGCCTTCTGCCGACGCATCTGCATCAATGCGGTACAGCGGGCGCGGTAGCTTCAGTTCGTACTTGAGCGTTTCGTTGCCGCGCAGGCGCGAGCCGACCACGACCATCGCATCGCACGTCTGATAGAACGCTTCGACCGGCTTGTGCAGGTTGAAGGCGCCCAGCGAACGCGGGTCATCTTCCGGAACAATGCCGCGGCCCTGCGTGCTGGTGACCACGCCAAAACCCAGATCCATCAGGCGCTTGACCTGCTTCGCAGCGTGGCGGGCGCCACCGCCCAGCCACAGCATCGGGCGGCGCGCGCGCGACAGGCGTTCAGCGAGTTCGTCCAGCGCGTGGGCCGACGGCACATGCTGCGGCACCTGCAGCGGGCGCAGGTCGTCCGGCATCGGGATCAGCGCGGCTTGAATATCGATGGGGATCTCCACGCTCACCGGGCCGGCCGGGGCCGTGAGCGCGGTCTGCACAGCCAGCTTCATCGTGCTGATAGCGGTGTCGGCACTGCGCACGCGGAAGGCAGCCTTGGAAACGGCCTTGAGCATTGTGAGCTGGTCCGGTGCTTCGTGGATGTACGCGAGGCTCTGGTCCAGGTACGGCGTTTCGATCTGGCCCGTGATGTGCAACAACGGCGTGCCTGCGGTCAATGCTTCAACCATGGCACCTGCCGCATTGCCGGCAGCAGTACCTGTGCTTGTCAGGCAAACGCCCAGGGTGCCCGTGGTACGGGCATAGGCATCGGCCATGTTGGTGCCGCCGGCTTCGCCGCGCGCCATGATGAAGCGGATCTTGCCGCGCTCGCCCATCGCATCCAGGATGGGCATGTTGTGGATCGAGATGACGCCAAAGGCCGCCTTGACCTCGCAGGCCTCCAAGAAGGCTGCAATCGCGTGGCCCACCGTGACCAGTTGTTGTTCCTGTTGTTGTCTATTAAGCATGACGGGAGTGTCCTCCGGAGATATCGATGTGGCTGCCCGTGGTGTACGAAGACAACGGCGAGGCAAGGAACAGAATGGCGCGGGCTGCTTCTTCCGGCAGGCCCAGGCGTCCAAGGGGAATATGTTTTTGCGCGGCTAGGCGGCGCGTCCACGCGGCCCAGTCGAGATGGCGATCCTCTTCGGGGCGAGCTTCGAAGCGGCGGCGCCATTGGCCGGACTCGACCAGCCCGATCAGGATGCCGTTGACACGCACGCCCTTCAGTGCAAATTCAGTCGCCATCGAGCGCACCAGGTTGAGCACACCTGCACGCGCGGCCGAGGTGGCCACCATGTGCGGCTCGGGCTGCTGCGCCAACAGCGAATTCACGCAGACGATCGCGCCGTGCTCCGAGCGTTCCAGTTGCGGCATGAAAGCGCGCGTGGGGTGAATCACGGAGAAGAACTTGAGATGCAGCTCCTGCGTCCACGCGGCATCGTCGGTATCGGCAAACGTCGAGACACGGCCCTGGCCGGCGTTGTTGACCAGCATGTCTACCGGGCCGAGCGCCTGCTCTACGGCATCGGCAAAGGCAGCGGTCTGCGCGGCGTCGAGCACGTCGCAGGTTGCGGCGAACAGCGTGGCGTTCGGGAAGCGGCTGCGCAGGGCTTGCTCGGCTTGTGCGAGACGTTCTGCATTGCGGCCGCACAGCGCCACGGCGGCACCAGCTTCCAGCAGCAGTTCAACGGTGGCCAGGCCGATACCGGAGGAGCCCCCGGTCACGACAGCGGTCTTGCCAGTCAAGTCGATCATCGGCATGGTCATTCCCGGAACAGGTTGACGACCTTGCCGCTGGCGGGACGGTAGTCCAGCAAGTAAGACAGCTCGCCGGCAGCGGCGCGCACCTTGTCGATCATCAGATCGAGTTGTGCCGCCTCAATGCGCGGCGACGGAATGGTCGTGCCAAGCGCTGCCACCACCTTGCCTGCGCGGTCCAGCACCGGCGCAGCAATCGTCGAGATGTTGGCTTCGAAGAAACCTTCCTGCAGCACGTAGCCGTGTTCGCGGTCACGCTGGACCATCTCAAACAGCTCTTCCACCGTGCGCGGCGTGTTGGCGGAGAACACCTCCAGTTGCGGCTCCGGATAAAGCTGGCGCAATTCCGCCAGCGACAGGTCTGCCAGCAGCACACGACCCAGCACCGTGGCATGTGCCGGCAGGCGCGTGCCAACATTCACCGAGCTGGTGAACGGCGTGGGAGCAACCGACTTCGCCACGTAGACGATCGAGCGGCCATCGCGCACGACGAGGTTGCACGGATAGTGAATGTCGTCGCGCAGGCGGTCCAGCAGCGGACGGCCCAGCTCGGTCAATTCCAGCGAGGCGAGATACTCAAAGCCCAGGCGCAACACCGCCATGCCGAGACGGAAATCGCGGCCGCCATCCACGCGCTCAATGAAGCCCATGACTTCGAGCGTCGTCAGCAGGCGGAATACCGTCGAACGCGGCACCTTCAGCCGGCGGGCCAACTCCGGCGCCGACAGGACGCGGTCTTTGTGGCTGAATTCGCACAGGAGGCGCAGGCCGCGTTCGAGGCCCGGCACGATGTACTTTTCCTGCACGTCTTCTGGAATGAGGTCGTTGCTCATACGTCTTGGCGCTTAGGCGTTTTGAGATTGGGAGAGAACGGCGTGTTCGATCCAGCCTGCGACAGCGTCAGGCGCATCGATATAGGAGGCATGCCCCGCAGACAGTACGAGCGCAAATGGCAGACCGAACGTCTTGGCCAGCGCTTCGCAGCCTTGCGGCGGCGTGATTTCGTCCACATCGCCGCACGCGATCTGTGCCGGCGTCGATGCGGGGCGTTTGCGCAGATAGGCGCTGATGTCGTCGCCGCTGAGCATCGCCACGGCCTGGCGGTAACCGCCATCGTTGAGACGCTTCATGTTCCAGCGCACCCAGGCGCGCTCTTCGTCGGAGGCATTCGGACGCAGCAGGTGCGCGTGGCGCGACTCCGCCATGCCGTCGATGCCGAGCTGGTCCAGCGTTGCAAGACGCTGCGCTTGCACGGCGCGCGACTTGTCTTCCTGCCCCGGCTGGCCGTAGCCCTGTGCTGGGTTCAACAGCAGCAGGCACTTCGGCTGCATCGCGGTTGGCGCGGCAGCCACATATGCCGATGCCATCAACGCCCCCAGCGAGTGGCCGACGATCGCATCCGGCGTCACATGCAGCGCAGCCAGCCATGCCTGCAACCGCACCGAGTAGTCGGCGGCGCACGGCGTAGCCTGTTCAAGCGGCGTGGAATGGCCGTAGCCCGGCGCGTCCCATGCCAGCACGCGCATGCTTTGCGAAAGCACCTGCGCACAAGGCAGCCATGACGCGGCGCTGGAACTGATGCCGTGCAACAGCACCACCGCCGGCCCGCGCTCGCCCCATTGCCGATAGCCGATGCGATCGCCGCGCACATTGATCGCAACGCTACGTTCGGCAAACCCGTCGCCGAGCGCAGCAAGCGCATCGGCAACACGGAACGGATGGGTAGACATGACAGCCTGCACGCTCATAGCATCAACGCTTGATCTTGGCGAGCGGGTGCTCGGGCGGGTACGTCGGCGTGATCGGCTTCTTGGCGCCCAGCATCACGCACATCAGCGCATCTTCATCACCGATGTTGATTTCTTCGCGGTACACGCCGGGCGGCACCGAGACGAGGTCGCGATCGGTCAGGATGGTCTCGTAGCGCTCGCCGTCCTTCTCCAGCACCAGCTTGAGCTTGCCGCGAATGACGAAGAACACCTCTTCCACATCGGTGTGCAGGTGCGACGGGCCTTCGTGCCCAGCCGGAATCACCATGGTCGAAAACGTGAAGTGCTCCGCCGGCACGGTGTTGGTGTCGGCCGCCACGCCGGTGCCGCCCGTGCCGAGGTAGCGCATTTGCGCACGGCGGTATTTCGGGTCGTAGTCGGCCTGGAACTTGAGGGCGTCCCAGTCGTAGCGGCGGGTCGCGAAGCGCGCCACGCGGCTGTTCATCCAGTCTTCAAACGACGCGCCTTCCGGGCGGTCCCACGTGCGTTGCACTTGCTGTTGTTCGGAGAGATCGCTCATCGAATACCTCTTCTGAATGGAGTGTGGATGCATTACTGCATGACAAAACCGCCGTTGACGGCCAGCGTCTGGCCCGTCACGAATCGGGAAAGATCGGACAGCGCGAACAGCACGGCGCCGCAGACGTCGTCGGGCACCTGATCGCGCGAAATGGCGCGCTGGTCGCGGTACAGCGCATGGCGGTGTGCCGGCACGTATTCGGTGGCTTCCACCAGCGTCAGGCCCGGCGCGATGGCGTTGACGGTGATGCCGTCTGCGCCGCATTCACGCGCCAGGGACTTGGTCATGCCGATGACGGCGCTCTTGCTGGCCACGTAAGCCAACAGGTTGGGCGCGCCCCACAGCGGTGTGTCCGACGACAAGTTGACGATCGCGCCGCGGCCCGATGCCTTGAGTGCCGGCAGGCAGGCCGTCGTCATCAGCCAGGTGCCGCGCACGTTGACATTCATCACGCGGTCCCAGGTCTCGACGTCGATCGACGATGCGTCGCGCCCGCCCGAATTGGTGATGGCCGCGTTGTTGACGAGGCCGTCGAGCCCACCCAGAGCCTGCACAGCTGCCGCAGCGCACGCCTGAATGGAAGCCGGATCGCCAAGATCAAGCGCAAAGCCATGTGCGTCGAAGCCAGCCGCACGCAGTGCCGCGGCCTCTTCCTGCACGCGCTCGCCAAGAATGTCCGCCAGCGCAACCGCGCCGCCAGCTTCGGCAATCGACTTGGCAAACGCCAAACCCAACCCGCGCGCAGCGCCCGTCACGAGGACTTTGCGGCCAGCCAGCAGCCCGGCAGTTGGATTGCGCTCAAGCATGTTGAGCTTCCGTGGGAACGGGCTTGAGCATGGCAACCGGCGCATCGGCCAATTCAGCGGCAGCGCGGCGCGCCAGCACACGGCGGATACGCGTGATGCCGATGTCGTGCTGATACAGCGTCTCGTGATCGCGCGCCTCGGGGGCCATCGACTCGAGCACCACGCGGTCCTGCTCCAACACATCCCAGTGCAGGCCTTCCAAGCGGTTGCGATACAGGAAGCGCCACACGTCGCGCTGCCAGCCCTGCACATGGCGCGTGCGCCAGAAGTAGACGATGCAGTGTTCTTCGTCCACCGGCGTCACGATGCCGATGATGGTGAACGGACCGCCAGGGCCGACCTTCGGCTGATACGGAATCGACAGGCGCAGCCACATCGTGCCGGTCTCGCCAAACTCGGTCCAATCGAAGTTCACGCCACGTTGGCCGGTCTTCTGGAACATGATGCCGTGATCGGTTTCCACCACTTCCATCACGGCCTTCTTCTCGCCGCTGGCCATCGAGTGCGACACGGCGTGCAGGTACGCACCGTGCATCGGGTCCATGACGTTGTCGATGGCATAGCGGTAGTTGACGTTCCAATGCGCGAAGCAGAGGAAGTGGCTGTGCTCGTCGCTGGTCAGTTCTTCCGGCAAGCGCAGCGTGCCAACAGCGTCGTCGAACTCGGACGGGGCCTTGTCACCAAACCACAGGAAGATGGCGCCGGCACGCTCCTGCACCGGGTAGCTGCGCACGCAGGTCTTGCCTTCCATGGGGCAAGCGTCAACGGCTGGCACGCTCGTCACCGTACCCTGGCCGTTCACTTCGACGCCGTGGTACCAGCAAGCCACGTGGTCACCCAGGTTCCAGCCCATCGACAGGCGCGCGCCGCGGTGCGGGCAGCGGTCTTCCAGCGCATGCACCTGGCCGGCGGTATCGCGCCACAGCACGATGTTTTGGCTCAGGCGCGTGATGCCGACCGGCGCGTTCTTCACATTCCACGACGCCGCCACCGGATACCAGTAGTTGCGCAGACCGGTGTTGATGCGCGCTTCCTTCTGCGCTTCCTTGTTGCCTTCCATTGCTTGCCTCTTCTGATGGGTTGAGCCGGGCGCCTCTGCGGGCGACGCAGCGTCGAATCGTGTTGGAACCGGTCTGGGTTCAGGCGCCCAGGCGGCGCATCTCTGCCAGGAACGTGTCTTCCGTCCAGGTCTCGCCGCCGGCGGCATTGCGCGGGCCGCGCTCGTTCAGCACAGCCACGATGTCGGCCGGCGTTTGAGCACCACCCATAAATGCCGCCTCCAGCGAATCGGCCAGTTGGTCCTCATAGGCTGTCGGCTCGGCGGCGCGCGTTTGCCACACCAGATTGGCGACGTGGCCCGGCCGCTCGACGCGGCCCTTTCCTGCGACGTTGTTCGGAGAAATCGGCTCCCACGGAGCGAGGTCGGGGTTGTATTGCGGTTGCATTTCTGTCGACTCCATCACGTTTCGCTTGTTTTACCTATGAAACGTCTGTTAATATCTGGAACACAGGTGCAACTATAGACCGCGTCTTCGAAATCGCAGATGCGGGATTACCCTATGGTTTCCAAAAAGGAAGGCTGCGTCACACGTCGGCCAGGCAGCCGACAAAAGCTTGGGGCGCCGACTTAGCGCAGCCGCGCCAGCAGACGCCTGCCCGCATCGACAACCGAGCGCTGCCCGGTCATCTGGTAGCGCACGATCATCCCCTCCACGCACAGCAGCGCTTCTTCGGCAATGGCCTTCGGGCGTGGATAGCCAAGACGCTTCGCCAGCTCCGCCAGATACGTCGCCAGCTCGGCCTTATGCAGGACAGCCTTTTCTACCAACTGCGCGTCCCCGGTTTCCGCACCAGATTCGGCAACGAGGTTGATGAACGCGCAACCTCGGTAGGTTTCGGTGTCGAACCAGGTGGCCAACACGTCCGCCAGCACGTCGAGGTCAGCACGCTTGGCAAGGCGCGCTTCCGTTGCCTCACGAAACCAAGCCATCCACCGTTCGTGCCGTGCATCCAGGAAGGCTGCGATCAAATCGCTCTTTGACGGGAAATGCCGGTACAGCGACATCTTTGCCACGCCAGACTCGGCGATGATTCGGTCGATACCGGTGGCACGAAAACCTTCCTGCAGGAACAGCCGCTCGGCGGTTTCCATGATGCGCTCGCGGGCGGAGAGGGTTTCGGCAGTCTTGGCCATGTCGATGAACGTGAAGGCAATGGTCCAGTATGGCCTTGACAGACAGACCTGTCTACTCAATCATGTAGACAGACTTGTCTCATAAAGCCGTGACTTCCGTTTGCACCACTGCTCCCGATAATTGCCGCCCAGCTCGGGCCACGCTATCGCCGCTGCCGCTGTGGCGCCTGCGATTGGCAACGACTTATATCGAAGAGAATCTGGGCGGCCCGGTTCGGCTGGAAGACGTTGCTCGCGCGACCGGCCTGACGCGCATGCACTTTGCTGCCCAGTTCCGCGCCGCTATGGGCGTGCGCCCGCACGCGTATCTTTTGCATCGGCGCATCGAGCGCGCCAAGACCTTGCTGATGAGACTGGATGCTACGGTGGTCGAGATTGCGCTGGAGGTCGGCTTTCACAGCCAGGCGCATTTCTCGACGGTATTCAAGCGGCTCGCGGGCGATAGCCCGTCGACCTGGCGACGACGCGCGCTTGACCAACTGCATGGCTGAATGCACAGCGCCCGGCCAAGACCGGGGCGCCTCTTTTTGGCCGACCGCGTCACAAACCCAGCGCAGACAGCCCCGGGTGATCATCCGGGCGACGCCCAAGCGGCCAGAAGAACTTGCGCTCATCCGCCTTGATCGGCAGGTCATTGATGCAGGCATAACGGCGTTGCATCACGCCGTGTGCGTCGAATTCCCAATTCTCGTTGCCGTACGAGCGGAACCAGTTGCCGGAATCATCGTGCCACTCATACGCAAAGCGCACGGCGATGCGGTTGCCGCCAAACGCCCACAGTTCCTTGATCAGCCGGTAGTCGAGTTCCTTACGCCACTTGCGAGTGAGGAACTCGACGATCTGTTCGCGCCCATTGACGAACTCGGCGCGGTTGCGCCACTCGCTATCCGGCGTGTAGGCGAGCGCGACGCGCTCTGGGTTGCGGCTGTTCCAGCCGTCTTCGGCCAGACGCACCTTTTCGGTGGCAGATTCGAGGGTGAACGGCGGAACCGGCGGGCGGGTCTCATTGGCAGACATCGGCAACTCCTTTGCAATGGCAACAGTGGAGGCCACCACGCTAACAACGCAGCAGCACGCACACAGTCTGCCCAACCGACTGCCGCGCCGATACCAGGAATGCACGGGGAGTTTCGCGAACGCACGATTCCCGCACCGCAGGCCTACAGAAATTTGCGATAAACGACGAAGCCGGATTTCTCAGCCACGGTGTCGTAAAGCTTCATCGCCGTGGTGTTCGTTTCGTGGGTCTGCCAATAGACGCGCGGCAGGCCCGCCTCTGCGGCGCGGCGATAGACCGCCTCGATAAGCGCGCGACCGACGCCCTGCCCGCGTGCGGCTTCGGCGGTGAAAAGGTCTTGCAGATAGCAGTTCATCTGCACTTGTGTGGTACTGCGGTGGAGTAGGAAATGCACGATGCCGAGCAACGTGCCCTCCCGCTCGGCAACCATGGCATAGACCGGCTCGGCCTCGTCAAAAAAACGCTGCCATGTGGTCTGCGTGACGATGTCGGGCAAGGCTGTTTCGCCCGCGCGGCCGTAAAAGGCGTTGTAGCCATCCCAGAGGGGTTTCCAGGCAGTGAAGTCGTCTTGGTGGATGGGACGAATCAGGAGGTCGGAAGGTGCGGACATGGTTGGCTGAATGGGTGGCACGCTCGCGCATTCTGCCAGCCGGGCGCCATGCGTGCAGCCGGCTTTCCTACCGTTCGCTTAACTCGTGGCGCCGTGCACCATCGGCTGCCATGTGCGGCGCACGCCATCAACAGCGCGTGTGCAGCGCCCCGACCCTAGGGATTGTCCGGAGACAAGTCATTGCCGGAAGAAAGTTTGCTGAAAGCCTCGACCCACTAAAGTGCGCTCCATGGCCCGGTAACGACCCGGTATCGGGCAGTGCGATCTCCACGCACATCAGCGTCACCACGATAAGGGTCGGGTGTTGTACCAGCCATATCGCCGGGCTCTACGGGATGTCAGTCCGGCGTCCGTTTCAATCGGTCTTTCCTGCTGTCAACCTTGCAGCCCACCGTCCTCCCGGTGGGCTGTTTTCTTTTCAGGGTTGCGCGGGATTGGGCAACACCAGACGCTGCGTCAGCCGCTGCACCGTCGGTGCCGCAATCAGCACGATGGTGAAGGCCGCCGGCCAGGCCAGCACGAACGCATGCGCCCAGCGGGCGAGAAAGTCAGGGCTGATACCGGCGTTGATCCAGCCGATCCAGCCGGTCATCAACAACGACATCAGGCCGGACATCAGCCAGGCAAAAATGACACGAAGACGGGTGGGAGTGGAAACGGGCATCGACATGGCGGTTCTCCTTGCAAGCCATCAAATGTGATTGACGGTATGCTAGACAACCGCGTTTCAAGAAACTATAGACGTTTATTGAAACTTAAATTCCGAAAATG
Organism: Ralstonia pickettii; assembly: GCF_000607165.1. Taxonomy (GTDB): domain Bacteria; phylum Pseudomonadota; class Gammaproteobacteria; order Burkholderiales; family Burkholderiaceae; genus Ralstonia; species Ralstonia holmesii. The sequence goes on from NZ_JFZG01000027.1 coordinate 22,315, forward strand.
GAATCATGCTCGACGACCTAGCCCTCTTTGTTTCCATCGTGGACCACGGCAGCCTGCAGGCCGCGGCCCGTCACGCCAACCTGCCGCCCGCCACGCTGACGCGGCGCCTGCAGAAGCTGGAGACAGCACTGGGTTGCCAGCTTCTGCTGCGCAGCGCCCGCAGCCTGAAACCAACGCCGGAAGGCCAGCTGTACTACGAGCAATGCCGCCCGCTGCTGACCGCGCTTGCGCAAACCACGGCCACGCTCGACGACGACCTCAATCAGGTGAAGGGCACCCTGCGCGTGCTCGCACCGCTGAACCTGTCGCGCGGGCTGCTCGCACCCGCGTATGCCAGCTTCATGGCGACGTGGCCGGAGATCCGGCTGGAGCTATCGCTGAGCAACCGCAATGAAGACGTGTGGCGACATGGCGCCGATCTGGCCATCCGCGTCGGCCAGCAGGACGACCCGAAGCTGCGGCAGCGCCGGCTGGGTGTCATCGGGATGGTGCTGGTGGCGTCGCCTGCCTATGTGGCCGAGCATGGTGCCCCGACACATCCAGATGAACTTCAGGCACATCGATTGTTGGTGTCGTCGCCGCTCTCGACATGGCGCTTCATCTCGCCAGATGGCGCGGAAACCATCGAACTGCAGCCTCACGGCCGCTGCGACCTGAACGACATTGAACTGGGCGTGACGCTGGCCGAAACGGGCCTCGGTCTGCTGTACTGTCCGCGCACGCTCTGCCATCAGGCGCTGGAGGCAGGCAGGCTGGTGCGCCTGCTGCCCGAATGGGGTACACCGCAGCGGCCCATCTACGCGGTGTGGCCGCAGCAGCAGTTGCCACGTAAGGTGCGTACGTTGCTGGAGCATCTGGCGGCCTTCGCCGCGGCTGCGCCCTTGCTGCAGGCCGACGCCGCGCCGAGTGCCTCCCACGCTGCTTGAAACGGGTAAAAACACGCGTTGTCGCACCGCCCGATCACCCCGTAGGCTGCAAGCATTCCATCACGCCGTTTTCACTGGAGGCCCGATGCACAGCAGCCACGTGGTGCGCTCCGGCAACATTCGTCTGCATGCCCGCATGACACAGCCCGCCGACGGTTCCGCGCGGCAGCGCCCCGCCGTGGTTCTCGTGCATGGCTATCCGGACGACAGTTCCGTCTGGCACGGCGTGCGCGATACCCTGGCGCGCGATCGCCGCGTGCTTACCTTCGACGTGCGCGGTGCCGGGCTGTCAGACGCCCCGGCAGATACCAGCGGTTACCGCATCCCCCAATTTGTCGACGACCTTGCCGCCGTGGCCGATGCGCTGCTGCCCGGGGAGCGCTTCCATCTGGTCGGGCACGACTGGGGCTCCATCCATAGCTGGGAATCGGTAACGACCGACCGGCTGCGCGGGCGCATCGCGTCGTACACGTCGATCTCGGGCCCATGCCTGGACCACGTCGGCCACTGGATGCGCACACAGCTCGATGCCGGCACATGGACGGCCAAGCGCGCGGTGTGGCAGCAGCGGCTGCAATCGTGGTACGTGGGATATTTCCACCTGCCGCTGGTGCCGGAATGGTCGTGGCGGCTATGGGTGGCGCGCGCCTGGCCGTGGTGGCTGCACAGGACGGAAGGCATTCGCATCGAGGCCCAGCGACCGACGCTCGTGCGCGATGCCTGCAACGGCGTGCGTATGTATCGCGCAAATTTTCGCGACCGTCTCGCTCGCCCCCGGGCACGTGCACCGCATGCGCCCGTGCAACTGATCGTGCCAACGCGCGACCGCTACGTCAGCCCCGCCGTTACGCGCGCGGTTGAAGCCTGGGTGTCGCACTACTGGCGCCACGAGGTCGACGCCGGTCACTGGCTGCCCTTGCGTCGCCCCGACTGGGTTGCGGACCGCATCCGCCGCTTTGCCGACTATGTCGAATCCGGCCACGAGCCCGCCGAATTGCGGCAGGCCCGCGTGGCCGGCACGCTGGCAACGACCTGACGCAACTAGAGCATTGCGCCCAACGCAAACGTTGACGCGCGTGTAACACACTGTAATCATCGTCCGCCACAACGCTGACGGCGCGCCATGACCTGGTGCCCGGACGGCTCGAGCCGCCGCTTCGCGCAAACCGCGTCGCCGGCCATCGATACAAGAAACAGGGACAAGACAATGAAAAGCAAGGTCGTGGTGTACGGCCCGCTCTACGGGAAGTGGTACGCAATCCTGGTCAACGACGGTGTAGCGGCCGAATCCAACCAGTTTGGCTCGTACGAAGCCGCCATGGGTTTCGCTTCACGCCGATATCCGGAGCTTGAGCAGGAGCGGCAGCCTTACGCGCGAGGCCGCGAAGAAAGCGAGAACGGAAGCGACAGCCGGGAAGCGGCGCCGATCTGAAGACGCCGGGCGGCGTCTAAGCCGCCCTTGCAGAGACTGCGTTAACGGCCTGCCCCGCAAAAGCGGCCGGCAATCCATTCGAACACGCTGCCTTCGCGCAGCGAGCGGCTTTGCGCCTCGTCGCCGTAGTGGATCTGGTAAAGCGGCTTGCCGCTGGCATTGCGCGCGCGATAGAGCGTTTGCGCAATCACCGTGTAGCTATGTCGCGCGCAATCGAGCACCACCTGCTTGACCGAAGAGCGGATCGGCTGGCCATCTGCCGTTTTGATCGTAAAGTCGGGCAGCACGTTGCGCAGCAGCCTGAAGTGCACGGTATGCGAGTCGGCTTCCGCCTCAGCGCTTGGCTCTGGCTTGACCGATTGCCGATCGATATACGAAACGATGCCGTTGATGCTCTCGAACCGGCGCCAGCGGGAATCGGTGCTCGCCGATTCGACCGCGGGTGCCGCACCGCCCGTAACGGCTTGCGCGGACGCTGTCGGCACAGCCGCCGACGCAGACACGGTTTGTGCGGATACGGGCATCGCTGCCCACTGCGCGGCCACCAGAACGGTCGCCGCGATGGCGCTTTGCCAGCGCCAGCCTCCTGTTTTCATGGGATATCTCGCCTTGCTACAAAAACTTAGCGGGCGATTCTACCGCGATGGCGCAACCGCTTACATCACATCTGGCCAACGGGCTCGGCAACGTCCACGCCGGCAAAGCGCAGATACAAGGTGCGCAGAGCCTGCGTGAGCGGGCCCGGCTGGCCGTTGCCGATCTGCACGCCGTCGATGGACACCACCGGCATCACGAACGTCGACGCGCTCGTGTAGAACGCTTCGGCCGCTTGCTGGGCTTCGGCCACGGTAAAGGTGCGCTCCTCCAGCGTCAGGCCATGTTCGCGCGCCAGCGCCAGGATCGACACGCGCGTGATGCCCGGCAGCACGGCGTTCGACAGCGGACGCGTAATCAAGCGTTTATCGGCGGTGATGATGAACGCGGTAGACGACGCGCCTTCGGTCACGCGGTCGCCATCGGTCATCCAGGCTTCGTGCGCGCCGGCGCGGGCAGCGATCTGCTTGGCCATCACCTGCGGCAACAGGCCCACGCTCTTGATGTCGCAACGCTTCCAGCGCAGGTCGGGCACCGTCACCACGGTTGCGCCCTTCTTTGCGAGCGGGCTGTTGACAATGGACTTGACCTGCGTGAACGCCACAGACGTCGGTGTAATGTCTGCCGGGATGCCGAAATCGCGCTCGGCCACACCGCGCGTAACCTGCATGTAGACCACGCCCTCGTCCAGCCCATTGCGCGCGACCAACGCTTCGCAAACGCGCGTCCATTCGGCGGCCGTGTACGGGTTGTCGATGCCGATCTCGGACAGCGAGCGGGTCAGGCGGGCGAGGTGCGCGTCGTTGTCGACGAGCTTGCCGCGCGCCACGGCGGTCACTTCGTAGATGCCATCGGCAAAGGTGAAGCCACGATCCATGACAGAGACGGTGGCTTCGGCGGCCGGCACGTATTGGCCGTTCAGGAAGATGATTCGGGACATGCTGGGAGAAGGAATTCAGGTGCGGGCGGGACTGCCCTGCCAACGAATCTACAGGATACGTGCGCCATGCCGCGAATACCGATATGTGCCCACGTTATGCGAAAACAGCATGATGCGCGGGACACGTCCGGTAAACTCTGCCGTTTTTTTGCCAATTGCGCGCCCATGTCCGAACTCGCCATCCGCCCGATCGTTGCAGACGACCTGCCCGGCATCCTGGCCGTACAGCAGGCGTGCTACGGCGACGGGTTCCTGGAACCGGGCGATGCGCTCGCCAGCCGCTGGGCGCGCAGTCCGGCCATGTGCTTGGTCGCACTGCGTGGGTCTGAAGTGGTGGGGTACCTGCTCTCGCATGCGTGGCACGCATGGACGCCGCCCAAATTGCACGTGCCGCTGCCCGACACGGATGCAACCGATGTTCTCTGGTTCGTGCACGACATGGCTATCGCGCCGGAGCGCCGCGGCCAGCGTTTGGGCGAGCGGCTTTACGCCATGGCATCTGCCAGCGCCCAGTCACAAGGCCTGGGCCGATCCCGGCTGGTGGCGGTGCAAGGCGCGGATGGCTTCTGGCGCCGCCTTGGTTATCAGTCCGTCGACATGGATAGCGCCGCGTTGGGAGCCCTGCTCGCCATCTACGGCGAGGATGCTGAATTGATGGAACGCGCATTGCCGTGAGCGGCCATCGCGTCACTCCGTTACAATTTGCAACATCCGTATATCTTCTGTAAGACTGCGCGCGCCCCGTTCAACTACAGTGCAGTGTCTAGAGGAATTCCCACATGCATAAGAACTTCGCGCTGTACGTGCTGGCAGCCGCTGCGGCGCTGTCGTCGCAGGCGGCCCTGGCCCACGTCAATGTCGATATTGGAATCGGCGTGCCTGTCGCACCCGTTTATGTCGAGCCCGCGCCGCCGGCCTACTATGCGCCGCCACCGGTCTATGTCGCGCCGCAGCCGGTCATCGTTGCACCCGGCTACTACGACGATGGCCGCGGCCGCGAATGGCAGGAACGCCAATGGCGCGAACAGCGCTGGCGTGAGCGTGAATGGCGCAGGCACCATCGTCACGACGACGACGATTGATCCTGCGCACGGCCGCGCTCAAGCGGCCTTCTTCGCCAATCCCAGGTAGGTTTCGATCACGCGCGGGTTGACAGCCAACTCGTGCGCCGGGCCTTCGAGGGTCATGTCGCCCGTTTCCAGTACATAACCGTAGTCAGCCACCTGCAGCGCGGCGCGTGCGTTCTGCTCGATCAGCAACGTCGCCACGCCGGTTTTGCGCAGGTCGCTGATGATGTGGAAGATCTCTTTGACGATGAGCGGCGCGAGGCCCAGGCTCGGCTCATCCAGCATCAGCAACTGGGGCTTGGCCATCAACGCGCGGCCCACGGCAAGCATCTGGCGCTCGCCGCCGGAAAGCGTGCCGGCTTCCTGCGCACGACGCTCTTTCAGGCGCGGGAACAGGTCGTACACCACCTCCATCTGATCGAGGTAGTTGCGCTCACCCGCCCGCTTGCGGCGGTACGCGCCGAGCACGAGGTTGTCTTCCACGCTCATGGTGGCAAACAGCTCGCGCTTTTCCGGCACCAGGCACATGCCGCGTGCCACGCGCTTTTCCACCGGCAGACCAGTCAGGTTGTGACCGAGGTACGAGACCACGCCGCTGGCCGACCCGGTGGTCGGCAGCGCGCCCATGATGGCGCCCAGCATCGTCGATTTGCCCGCGCCGTTCGGGCCGATGACGGTCACGATCTGGCCCGCTCCCACCTTCAGGTTGGCGCCATGCAGCGCCTCCACCTTGCCGTAGCGGACGTGCAGGTCCTTCACTTCCAGGATGATCGACATGCGCGTTCTCCTTATTCCACGCCGCCCAGGTAGGCTTCCAGCACGGCCGGGTTCTGCTGCACTTCCTGCGGCAGCCCTTCGGCGATCTTGGTGCCGAATTCCATGACGACCAGCCGATCGGTGAGGTTCATGACGAAGTCCATGTCGTGCTCGACCAGCAGCACGCTCATGCCTTCGGCTTTCAACTTGATGAGCAGCGCTGCAAGCGCCTGCTTTTCCTTGTAGCGCAGCCCCGCGGCGGGCTCGTCCAACAGCAGCAGCGCCGGATCGCAGCACAGCGCACGGGCGATTTCCAGAATGCGTTGCTGGCCCAGTGCCAGACTGCCGGCTTCCTGATACATGCAATCGGCCAGACCCACGCGTTCCAGTTGGCGGCGCGCTTCAAACAACAGCTTCTGCTCTTCGGCTTGGTTCATGCGCACTACGCTCGCAAGCACGCCGCCCTGCGCCGCGAAGTCGCCGCGCAGGTGGGCGCCCAGCGCTACGTTTTCCAAGACGGTCATGCCCGACAGCAATTGCACATGCTGGAAGGTACGGCCGATGCCGCGTTTGACGATCTCGCGCGAAGGCATGCCGCTGATGTGCTCGCCACGGTAGAGCACCTCACCGCGCGTGACCGGCAGCACGCCTGTCACGAGGTTGAAGGTGGTCGACTTGCCCGCGCCGTTGGGGCCGATCAGGCCGATGATCTCGCCGGCTTTCACTTGAAAGCTGACGTCATTCACGGCAACAAGGCCGCCAAACTCTTTGCGCGCGGCGCGTACGTCGAGAATCAGCTCACCGGCTTGGGGCTTCTCGCGCTGCTTCAGCGCCGGCGCTTCGTCGGGCGCACGCGCTGTCGGCGCAGAGGGAAACAGCTTGCGGATGAACGGCCATACGCCATCGCGCGCGTACTGCAGCAACAGCACCAGCAGCACGCCGAACACGATAATCTCGAAGTTGCCGTTGGAGCCCAGCAGCTTCGGCAGAATGCTCTGCAGGCTGTCTTTCAGGATGGTCAGCAAACCCGCGCCAAGCACCGCGCCCCACACGTGGCCCACGCCACCGACCACCGCCATGAACAGGTATTCGATGCCGTAGTTCAGGCCGAAGGGCGTCGGGTTCACCGCGCGCTGCAGATGCGCATAGAGAAAGCCCGAAATGCAGGCCAGCACCGCCGCAAACACGAAGATCACCACCTTCATCCACGCCGTATTCACGCCCATGGCTTCGGCCATCGTGCCGCCGCCCTTGAGTGCGCGGATGGCGCGGCCCGGGCGCGAATTCAGCAGGTTCTGCACCGCCAGCACCGCCACGACAACGACGGCCCAGATCAGGTAGAACATCTCGCGGCCGGTCTGCAACGACTTACCGAGCACGTTTAGCACCGGAATACCGTTCAGCCCGTCGTACTTGCCCAGGAATTCGAGGTTGCCGAACAGGAAAAACAACGACAGCCCCCACGCAATCGTCGCCAGCGGCAGGTAGTGGCCCGACATGCGCATCGTGATCAGGCCGATCACATATGCACTGACCACTGTGATCACCAGCCCGGCCAGCAAGCCGATCCACGGCGACACACCGTACTGCGTCGTCAGATAGGCGGTGCTATATGCACCGAGCCCAACGAACGCCGCCTGCCCGAACGAGGTCAGACCGCCCACCCCCGTCAGCAGCACCAGCCCCAGCGCGACGAGGCTATAGAGCCCGATGTAGTTCAGCAGCGTGATCCAGAACTCGGGCGTGGGCACGATGGGAATCAACGCGAGCACAACCACAAACAAGGCGGTCAGCACGCGATTGCGCGAAAGCCGGCTGCGCTGCGCCGTGCCCTCGGAAGATTTGGTCAGCGTGTTCATCGGCTTATTCCTCTTCCTCGACATGCTTGGTGGTGAGCGATCGCCACAGCAGCACGGGAAGGATGAGCGTGAACACGATCACCTCCTTGAACGCCGACGCCCAGAACGATGAATACGACTCCAGCAACCCAACCAGCAGCGCGCCCAGCGCAGCCACCGGATAGCTCACGAGACCGCCCACGATCGCGCCCACAAACCCCTTCAGGCCGATCAGGAAACCGGACTCGTAGTAGACCGTCGTGAGCGGCGCGATCAGGATGCCGCACAGGGCGCCAAGCGCCGCCGCCAGCGTGAACGCCAGGCGCCCCGCCTGCGTGGTCCCGATGCCGACCAGCCGCGCACCCAGCCGGTTCACCGCCGTCGCACGCAGTGCCTTGCCCGACACCGTACGGCCAAAGTAGAAGTACAGCGCCACGATCATCAGCACCGATACAGCCACCACCCAGAGGCTCTGGCCCGACACGGTGAGCGCACCCAGGTCAAAACGCGCATCGGAAAACGCATCCGTGCGCGAGCCTTCCGCGCCGAACATCACAAGGCCGAGGCCCACCATCGCAAAATGCACACCCACTGAAACGATCAGCAGCACCAGGGTGCTGGCTTCGGCCAATGGCTCGTAGGCCAGGCGGTAGATCATGGGGCCCATGGGAATGACGATCAGCAATGTCAACGCGACCTGCGCAAGCATGGGCAGCGTCATCGGGGCGAGCATGCTGGCGGCGATGTACACCGCAGTCGGAAAGACCAGGTATTTGACTGCATAGATCGCGCCTGTGCGCAGCGCATGCAGGCGCAGTTCGGGTTGCAGCAGCGTGCGGCCCATCTCGACGAGGAACGTCAGCACGCCCAGCGTCACCAGCATGCTGGCCGAGAGCGGCGCCTTGTTGGCCTGGATGGCCGCCAGCGTAAGCGCGCCGTACGCCACGAATTCGCCCTGCGGGATGAAGATCACGCGCGTGACGGAAAACACCAGCACGAGCGCCAGTGCCAGCAGCGCGTAGATCGCGCCCGATGTCACGCCGTCTTGCGCCAGGATGGCGGCAATCGACAAGTCCATGAAGCTCCTCGTTCTTGTAGTCGTGGAGTTCGCGCCGGATGTGAACCGGGCGAGGGGGCGCCACGAGTTACGAGATAGTAAATTTCTTACGACAGGATGAAATTGGCGACAACCCTAACGCGTCGCCCTGCTCCGCCGGTTGCTGGCCTTGGCGGGGCTGACCGCGGGCGCCTGCAGCATGGCAGACAGGCGCATCACGAACGTGCGCAGCGTGTGCTCCAGCTCGCCACCGCGCTGCGCGTGGAACAACGGTTGCAGGTTCAGCGCGATCAGCACCAGCACAAGCTGCCCGCGCGCACCAAACACCGGCAGCGACAGGGCATTCACGCCCGGCAGCAAGCTACCCGTGACCCACGATGCGCCTTCGGTGCGGACGTCTTCACACAGACGGTAGTAATCGGTCAGCGAACGCGGCAGGCCCGGCAGGTCGTCGCTGGCGCGCTCGTGCAGTTCGCGCTCAACGAGCGGCAGCGTCTGCTCCATCGGTTGATAGGCGCCAAACAGGCGGCCGGTGGCGGAATTGAGCATCGGCAAGACGTCGCCAATACGCAGGTTCACGCCAGGCGCACCACCGGCCTTCTCCCAATGCACAACGGTCGGGCCACGATCGCTCCAGACGGCAATGCCAATGGTGTGGCCGGTCTGGTCTCGCAAACCGGCAAGCAACGGCCGCGTGCGGACAATGGCATCGGAGCGGTTGAGGCTGGCCAAACCCAGGCGCAGCGCAAACGGGCCGAGTTCGTAACGCCCGGTCAGCGGGTCTTGAGAGACCGCGCCCACGCGCTGCAGGCTCACCAGATAGCGATGCGCCTTGGACGGATGCATACCCGCCGCACGCGCCAGATCGCCCAGCGCCATCGCCCGCATGGCACGCGTCAGCGCCACCAGCAATTGAGAGCCGACTTCGATGGATTGGATGCCCGAACGGTCACGGTTTGCGCGCGCGTCTTCAGCATCGCCATCGGGTGGCAGGTCGTCTTCGACTTCCGGAGTCTCTATGTCTTGGGGGCGCATTGGCTGGGCTGAGCCGACAAAGTGCTGCGAGCGTAGCACGCAGCTTCGCCTCGACGGCCAGTTTTTGATTTTTATGCATTGTAGAAACAATGCTTCTAATCATAATTCACGTATACCCTAGGCGCATCCCCAGACCCTGCGGTCTATGATTGCCAGCGTTCGGTATGGCTTGGTATCAGCACGCCCCAACCCAAGCTTTCCGGCCCGAGCACGTTCAAGAACAATTCCCCCAACCGTAATCCACTACACCAGGAGTGACAGAATGGCCAAAGCCTTCGCCTCGCAAGCCGACCTCGAGGCCAAACAAGTCACCTTCACCCAACTCTCCCCCAACGCCTACGCCTACACAGCCGAGGGCGACCCGAACTCGGGCGTCATCATCGGCGACGACTCGGTGCTGATCGTCGACACCACCGCCACGCCCGCGATGGCGCAAGACCTGATCGCACGCATCCGCGCCATCACCGACAAGCCGATCAAGCACGTGGTGCTGTCGCACTATCACGCCGTGCGCGTGCTCGGCGCATCAGCCTACTTTGCAGAAGGCGCGCAGAACATCATTGCCAGCCGCGGCACTTACGAGATGATCGTCGAGCGCGGCGAGGCCGATATGAAATCGGAAATCGAACGCTTTCCGCGCCTGTTCGCGGGCGTGGAAACCGTGCCGGGCCTGACGTGGCCGACGCTGGTGTTCGAGCGCGAGCTGACACTGTTCCTTGGGCAATTGGAAGTGAAGATCCTGCACCTCGGCCCCGGCCACACGAAGGGCGACACGGTGGTGTGGATCCCGTCGCAGAAGGTGCTGTTCTCAGGCGATCTGGTCGAATACGACGCCGCCTGCTACTGCGGCGACGCCCAACTCGAAGAATGGCCCGCCACACTGGATGCGCTACGCGCGCTCGGCGCCGACAAGCTTGTGCCCGGCCGCGGCCCGGCGCTGCTCAATCCGGCCGAAGTCGACAAGGGTCTGGCCTATACGCGCGATTTCGTGTCCACCCTGCTCCAGCGCGGCAAGGAAGCCGTCGCGCAAAAGATGGGCCTGAAAGCCGCCATGGCGCACACCCGCGCGGCCATGGACCCGAAATTCGGCAGCGTCTTCATCTACGAGCACTGTCTGCCGTTTGATGTGACGCGTGCCTTCGATGAGGCCAGCGGCATCAAGCACCCGCGCATCTGGACAGCCGAGCGCGACAAGGAAATGTGGGCCGCCCTGCAAGGCTGAACATGAACCCCGACTTCCAGAACCGCGTCTTCCCGTATACGCCGTGCGCCGAACAGCAACCCGGCGCGGCAACTGAAGCTCGCCCCGTCGTTATCGTCGGCGCAGGGCCGGTGGGGTTGGCCACGGCCATCGATCTCGCACAGCAGGGCGTGGCCGTGGTGGTAGTCGACGACGATTGCACGCTGTCTACCGGCTCGCGCGCGATCTGCTTCTCCAAGCGTTCATTGGAGATTTTTGATCGACTCGGCTGCGGCGATTGCATGGTCGACAAAGGCGTGAGCTGGAACGTCGGCAAGGTCTACCTGAAGAACGAACTGCTCTACAGCTTTGACCTGCTGCCCGAAACCGGACATCGCCGGCCGGCGTTCATCAACCTGCAGCAGTACTACGTGGAAGGCTTTCTTGTCGAACGCGCGCAAGCCTTGCCGAACATCGAGCTGCGCTGGAAGAACAAGGTGACGGGCCTCACGCAGGATGCCGATGGCGTGACGCTCACCATCGAGACGCCCGACGGCACGTACGCGCAGCGCGCGCAATACGTGGTCGCCGCCGATGGCTCGCGCAGCCCGGTACGTCACATGATGGGCCTCGAAGCCCGCGGCCAGACATTCAAAGACCGCTTCCTGATCGCCGACGTGCGCATGGATGCGCCCTTCCCCAGCGAGCGCTGGTTCTGGTTTGACCCGCCGTTCCACCCGAATCAATCGGTGCTGCTGCACCATCAGCCCGACAACGTCTGGCGCATCGACTTCCAGCTCGGCTGGGACGCCGACCCCGTAGCCGAGAAGCAACCCGAGCGCGTCATCCCGCGCGTGCGTGCGCTGCTGGGGCAAGGCGTCGATTTCGAGCTGGAATGGGTCAGCGTCTATACGTTCTCGTGCGAACGCATGGACCGCTTCCGCCACGGCCGCGTGCTCTTCATCGGTGATGCCGCGCATCGTGTATCGCCATTCGGCGCGCGCGGTGCCAACAGCGGCTTGCAGGATGCCGAGAACCTCGCGTGGAAATTGCGCATGGTGCTTGCCGGCGATGCGCCCGACGCGCTGCTCGACACCTACGCGAGCGAGCGCGAGTTTGCCGCCGACGACAACATCCGCCACTCCACCCGCTCGACCGACTTCATCACGCCCAAGAGCGCTGTCAGCCGGCTCTTTCGCGATGCCACGCTGCGCTTGGCCAAGCACTATCCGTTTGCGCGGACGCTGGTCAACAGCGGGCGGCTGTCAATGCCGACGGTGCTTGAAGGCTCTGCATTACAGACGGAAGATGAAGCGCCCTTCGCCTGCGCGCTCGTGCCCGGCGCGGTCGCACTCGACGCACCGGTGCGCAATGCCGATGGCGGTGCCGATTGGCTCCTCAGTCATCTGCACGGCGGCTTCATGGCGCTACGTTTCTGCGGTGCAGGAGAACACGTCGATGCGCTGCCGCTGCCGACGCTGGCAATCTTCCCAGTGGGCGGCATGGGCACGGTGTCGGCCAACGTGACGGCGCTGGAAGACATTGACGGCCTGGTCGCGCAACGCTATGACGCACGCCCCGGCACGACTTACCTGATCCGGCCCGACCAGCACGTCTGCGCACGCTGGCGCGCGCTTGAGCCTGCCAAGCTGGCCGCTGCGTTGCTCCGCGCCACCGGACAAACGGCGCCCGCAGCAAAGCCCCACACCGCTGTCTCCGCCTGAGCTGAATACCGACCGCCATGCCGCTGAACACGCAACCCAACTTGCCGCGCCCCGATGATTTTTACGAAGCGCTGATCGACGCGCATCGCAACCTGAACGACGAGCACAGCGCGATGCTAAACGCGCAACTCATCCTGCTGCTCGCAAACCATATCGGCGACATGGCGGTATTGCGTGAAGCGCTGACAGCGGCGCGACTCGCATTGCCGGCAGCAACCTGAGCGCCACCGCGTTTCAACAATCCAACACTTACGCTTGATCGTACTTGCGACTGCGCAAAGTGCGGTGCTAGTATCCGCCCCGCTTACCGATCAACCATTTTGCATAGGAGGAAAAAACGTCATGCGTCACCTTGCTTTCCCCTTTGCAGGCCCTTGCCTGGGTTGATCGAATCTCTCGCGCTGCCGTTCGCAGCGTCTTCGCATTGCCCGGCCTTCGGCCTGCCACATCAGTTTTTTTTTCAGACCTGATATGGATAGTTCATGGGCAATTGCATCTTGCATTTGTTCGACGGCGTCTCCCTGATCGCCTCGGACGACACCTGGATCGAAGGCGACGCGATCCGACAACTTCAAACCACCAAAGCACTCGACGGCATGCGCCACGTGGCCGGCATGCCCGACTTGCATCCGGGTCGCGGCTACCCCGTCGGCGCGGCGTTTTTTTCGGTCGGCCGGTTGTATCCGGCATTGATCGGCAATGACATCGGCTGCGGCATGGCGCTGTGGGCCACCGATCTGGACGCCAACAAGATCGGCCTGGACAAGCTCGAAAAGCGTCTCGGCAACATCGACACGCCCCTCGACGACAACTGGAGCGAGCTTGTCGCATCGTTGGCGCCGAATGGCACCGGCTTCGATACTGCGCTTGGCACCATCGGCGGTGGCAACCACTTCGCCGAGCTGCAGCGCATCGACGAGATTTACGACGCAGATGAACTGCCGCTGGACCCGCGCCAGCTTCTGCTGCTTGTGCACAGTGGCTCACGGGGCCTCGGCCAAGCCATCCTCGAAGAACAGGTGCGCATGTATGGCCACGCCGGGCTTGCACAGGACGATGCGGCATGCGCCGCCTATCTGGCGCGCCACGACACCGCGCTGCACTTTGCCAGGGCCAACCGCGAACTCATCGCGCGCCGCATGCTCGACCGCCTGCACGCGCAGGGCAAGGTGTTGCTCGACGTGCATCACAACTTTGTCGCTCTGGCCACCGTGTTTGGCGAAGGCGGCTGGCTGCATCGCAAGGGCACAACACCATCGGATGCCGGCGTGGTCGTCATCCCGGGTTCGCGGGGGGATTACAGCTACCTCGTCGCGCCACGCCCGAGCGAGCACGGTTTGTTCTCGCTCGCTCACGGTGCCGGTCGCAAGTGGATGCGCAGCGAGTGCAAAGACCGGCTCATCCGCCGCTTCACGCCCGCGCAGCTCAACCGCACCAAGCTCGGCGGCCACGTCATCTGCGAAGACAAGCAGTTGATCTACGAAGAGGCGCCCGAAGCCTACAAGCCGATCGACAGCGTCATCGCGCCACTGGTGGATGCCGGCTTGGTGAAGGTGCTCGCGCGCCTGCGCCCGGTGTTGACGTACAAGACGCGTGGGGAATGCTGCTGATGGTGTTACTGCAACTCTCTTCTGCGCAAGGTCCGGCCGAATGCGAGCTGGCTGTGGGGAAAGCGCTTGAGCGGCTGCAACGCGAGGCTGTAGACGCAGGCATTCAACTGGAACTGCTGGAAACAGGAAGACGGTGAGCGCACCGGCACGCTGCGCTCCGCCTTGGTCAGCCTGGAAGGCGACGCTGAAGACACCCTGGCGCAAGCATGGGAAGGCACGATCCAGTGGACATGCCCCAGCCCGTATCGGCCGCGGCACGCGCGCAAGAACTGGTTCTTCGGGGTGGCGCGCTGTGCGGCGCCCTCGGCAACGCTACCCAGCGAGATCCGTTTCGAGACCACGCGTTCGTCAGGCCCCGGTGGGCAGCATGTCAACAAGACGGAATCGGCCGTGCGGGCCACACATCTCGCCACGGGCATCAGCGTGAAGGTGCAAACCGAGCGCAGCCAGCACGCCAACAAGCGGCTGGCCGTGCTGCTGCTCGCACACAAGCTGGCGGACCACGACGCGGCAACCGATGCGGCGCAGCGTGCGCAACGGCGCGCGCTCCATCACCAGGTGGAGCGCGGCAACCCGCACCGCGTGTTCAAAGGCGAACGATTTGAGCCGGCAGACTAGCGTCCGGCCTGCCGCGTTCCGGCAAGCTGGCCACGCCGGTACTCGCCCTGCCGCTCCAGCATCCAGCCCGGGTATTCGGCCGGGAGCTTGCTCAGCTCATCGAGCTGCGCCAGTTCTTCCGCCGTCAGTTCAACCTTGGTGGCCGCGATGTTGTCGTCGAGCTGCTCGATCTTCTTGGCACCGACGATCACGGTGGTCACTGCGCGCTGATGCAGCAGCCACGCAAGCGCAATCTGCGCGACCGAAACGCTGCGCGCATTGGCCATGACGCGCATGGCATCGACGCACGTGTAGGCACGTGTACGGTCCACCGGCGGGAAGTCGAACTTGTTGCGGCGGCTGTCCTGCTCGCCGTGCTGCTCGCGCGTGTATTTGCCGCTGAGCAGGCCACCGGCCAGCGGGCTCCAGACCATCAGGCCCAGGCCTTCGCTTTTGAGCATCGGCACCAGCTCGCGCTCCAGATCGCGGCCCGCGACGGTGTAGTACGCCTGCAGGCTTTCGAAGCGTGCGCAGCCGAGCCGCTCGGCAATTCCCAACGCCTTGACGATCTGCCAGGCCGCCCAATTCGATACACCCACATAGCGCACGTGACCATGCTGGACGAGCGTGTCGAGCGCACGCACGGTTTCTTCGATGGGCGTGGCGGGGTCGAAACCATGGATCTGATAGAGATCGATATGGTCGAGCTGCATGCGCTTCAGGCTCGCCTTGATGCCGTCCATGATGTGGAACCGCGAGGCGCCGCGTGCGTTCACGCTATCGCCGGTCTGGCCGAACACCTTGGTGGCGACGACCACGCTGTCGCGCGACACCTTCAGGTTCTTGAGCGCCTGCCCCGTCATCTGCTCAGCGAGGCCGTTGGCGTACACATCGGCCGTGTCGATGAAATTGATGCCGGCGTCGAGCGCGCGCCCGATCAGGCGCTCGGCATCGGCTTGCTGCAAATCGCCAATGTGCTGCCAGATGCCGTCGTTGCCGCCGAAGGTCATCGTGCCCAGGCACAACTCCGAAACGAACAGGCCGGTCCGGCCCAGTTGGTTGTAACGCATGTGATCGACTCCAATACGGTGGGAATGGAATGCTGAGCGCACTGGCTCAGATGCGGGAAACAACGCAGAGGATAAGACGGACCGGCTGATCCTGCAGAGCGCTCAATCAGACGCAGGGTGATAGCCCAGGCGCGAGGAGATCGCCGCACCCGCCTGCTGCAGCAGCGCGACGTAGTGCGCCTTGGTATCGGCGCCGCAACGCATGGTCGGGAACGAGATCGACAGCCCCGCGATCACGCGGCCAAAGCGATCGAACACCGGCACAGCAATGCACAGCAGCCCGTCTTCCTGCTCTTCGTTGTCTTCGCCAAAACCTTGCTGGCGCACGCGCGGCAGGATGCTCAGCACGGCCTCGGCAGAGGCGAGCGTCTTCTGCGTGGATTTCTTGAACTCCACCTTCGACAGCACCTCGCGCGCCTCTTCCGGCGGCATGTATGCCAGCAGCACCTTGCCAATAGCCGTGCTGTGCAGCGGATTGCGCCGGCCGATGCGCGACTGCATGCGCAAACCGTAGTCGGCGTCGATCTTGTGGATGTAGATGATGGCGTCTTCGTCAAAGGCGCCCAGGTGGACAGCCTCGCGCGTGAGCTGTCCGATGCGGCGCATCTCGGTGTCAGCCTCGCGGACGAGGTCGACGTTTTCGAGCGCCTTGGCGCCAAGCTCGAACAGGCGAATCGTCAGCCGGTAGCGATCGGTGTCGCCCTCCTGCGCGACATAGCCCAGGCTTTTGAGCGTCTGCAGAAAGCGGTGAACCGTCGTCTTTGACATGCCCAGCCGCTGCGACAGTTCGCTGGGGCCGACGGCGCCAAGCTCGCCCATCGCGCCCAGGATGGTGAACACCTTGTCGACCGCCGAGACCGATTCGGCCTTATCGGCACCGGTATCAACGGCTTCATTGGCGGACAGGTCTTCCGGCTTGCGTTGCCGGGGCGTGGCTTTCATCTCTCGTGGTTCCGTGATTTCAAAATCTGGAGAGAGCATAACCGGTCTCATACCGCGTTCCATCAATCCACCTGCCGACGTTGCCTACCGCGCCAGCCAGCCGCCGTCCACCGCGAGCGTGTGGCCGTGCACGTAATCCGATGCCGCCGAAGCGAGAAACACCACCGCGCCCGCCAGGTCATCCGGCACGCCCCAGCGTCCGGCAGGAATGCGCGCGAGAATCTCTTCACTGCGTTGCCGGTCTTCGCGTAGTTGCGCTGTGTTGTCGGTTTCCATGTAACCGGGCGCGATGGCGTTGACGTTGATGCCGCGGCCAGCCCATTCATTGGCCAGCAGCCGGGTGAGCCCCAGCACGCCGCTCTTCGATGCCGTATACGACGGTACGCGAATGCCGCCCTGGAACGACAGCATCGACGCCACGTTGATGATCTTGCCGCGGCCACCTTGCCCCACGAACTGCCTTGCCACCGCCTGCGAGAGAAAGAACACGCCCTTGAGGTTGACGTCGATTACTGCATCCCAATCGGCTTCGGAAAATTCCAGTGCGTCGCAGCGGCGGATGATGCCCGCGTTGTTCACCAGGATGTCGACACGGCCGAAGGTGTCCATCGCGGCCTCGACAATGCGCTCGATCGGCTCCAGCGAAGACAGATCGGCTCGCACGTCAACAAACCGGCGGCCGACCGCTTCCACGCGCGAGGCCGTCTCTGCTGGGTCCGAACGGTTGGCGCCCACGATGTCGCAGCCCGCCGCAGCGAGCGCCATCGCCATGCCCGCACCCAACCCCGTGTTGCTGCCGGTGACGATGGCCACCTTGCCGCTCAGGTCGAACAGGCTTGCGCCCTGGAGATAGGGATTCTCGAGCCGCATGGTGTCAGCGCAGGTCGGCAATGGCGATGTGGTCCATGTCGTGGAACACCTGGTTCTCGCCGACCATGCCCCAGATGAAGGTGTACGCCTGCGTGCCCACGCCCGAGTGGATCGACCAGCTTGGCGAGATCACAGCCTGCTCGTTGTGGACGAGGATGTGGCGCGTCTCCTGCGGCTCGCCGACCATGTGGAACACGGCGGCGTTGTCCGGCAGGTTGAAGTAAAAATAGACCTCCATGCGGCGCTCGTGCGTGTGGCACGGCATGGTGTTCCACAGGCTGCCGGGCTCGAGCTTGGTCATACCCATCGAGAGCTGGCACGTGGGCAGCACGTCCGGCACGATGAACTTGTAGATCGTGCGCCGGTTGCTGGTGGCCGGATCGCCGAGCGTTTCGGGCGACGCCTGCGCCAGTGTGATCGTGCGCGTCGGATAGGCCGTATGGGCCGGCGCGCAATTGATGTAGAACTTGGCGGGCCTGGCTGCATCGTCACTGCCGAAGACGACGTTCTGGCCGCCCTGGCCGACGTAGATCGCCTCTTCATTGCCGACGGCGTGCCGTGCGCCGTCCACCTCCACCCAGCCCGGGCCGCCAATGTTGATCGCGCCCAGCTCGCGGCGCTCCAGCAGATGGCTCACGCCCATCGACTTGGCGAGCGATGCCGGCACCTCCACCGGCCGCGTTGCCGGCCATGCACCGCCCACGATGATCCGGTCGATATGGCTGTACGTGAGCTGAAGCGCATCGCGCTCGAACACCTGTTCCACCAGGAACTGGCGGCGCAGCCCGGCCGTGTCGAGAGTTTTTGCGTGTTCGCTGTGGATTCCTTGCCGCACTTCCATGCCATTTCTCCGTTGGGATGCGCCGGCATCCGCGTGGGTGCCGGTTGTTCTGGGTTGGATTGAAGCACAAAAACCAAAAATACGGAACGTCGATCCATTTTTTTGATACGAGCCCCTGATCGAGGGGAATAGCGCTGCACCGCACACATTTGCGATCTAGGGTAAACGATAAATCAGCGAATTCAAAAACATGGAACATCGTTCCACATCATCCGCTATAGTCACTCCACGATGTTGGACCCCAACCAACCGAGCCCATAGAGGCTCACGGAGGAGACGTGAAGATAAAGAAGGCGATTGACCGCATTCCAGGCGGGCTGATGCTCGTGCCGCTGCTGCTGGGCGCATGCGCGCATACGTTCGCACCCGATGCCGGGAAATACTTCGGCTCGTTCACCAACGGCCTGATCACCGGTACGGTGCCGATCCTGGCGGTGTGGTTCTTCTGCATGGGCGCGACCATCGACCTGCACGCCACCGGTGTGGTGCTGCGCAAGTCGGGAACCCTGCTCGTGACGAAGATTGCCGTGGCGTGGCTGGCAACGCTGGTGGCGGCGCAGTTCATTCCGGACGAGGGCATCAAGACCGGCATCCTTGCAGGGCTCTCGGTGCTGGCGATCACCACGTCGATGGACATGACCAACGGCGGGCTCTATGCCGCCGTCATGCAGCAGTACGGCACCAAGGAAGAAGCCGGTGCGTTCGTGCTGATGTCGATCGAATCGGGACCGCTGGTCAGCATGTTCATCCTGGGCGCAACGGGCATTGCCGTGTTTGAGCCACGGCTGTTCGTGGGCGCGGTGCTGCCGTTCCTGATCGGCTTTACGCTGGGCAATCTCGACGGCGAACTGCGCGAGCTGTTCGGCCGCTGCGTGCATCCGCTCATTCCGTTCTTCGGCTTTGCATTGGGCAACGGCATCGACCTGCACGTGATTGCCAAGAGCGGCCTCCCGGGCCTCTTGCTCGGCCTCACGGTGATCATCATCACCGGCGTGCCGCTCATCCTCACCGACAAATTCATCGCCGGCGGCAATGGCGCTGCTGGCTTGGCGGCATCGTCCACAGCTGGCGCGGCAGTCGCCAACCCGGCCATCATCGGCGAGATGATTCCGAAGTTCAAACCCATGGTGCCGGCCGCAACCGCGCTGGTAGCCACGGCCTGCCTGGTCACGGCGATTCTCGTGCCGATCTTGACCGCGATGTGGGTGCGTCGCGTGGGCCGTGCGGCGCCATTACCCGAGCCGGAAACCGCGAGCCTGCCGCCGCAGGCTGCGCACCGCGAAGCCCATTTCTGACCACGCCTGCGATCCACCGTACACCAGACCAGACCAGAGAGGAGATTGCCCATGCTGTTGCACACGTTTGTCCGCCGCATTGCGAGTGTTGCCATGACCGCCGCACTCGCGGCCGGCAGCGCCCTCGCCCATGCCGCCACTGACGCCGATACGGTGGCGCAAGCCGTGGAGCGCATGCGCGTGGCCATGGTTGCCAGCGACGGCACCACGCTCACCAAGCTGATCGAAAACGATCTGACCTACGGCCACTCGTCGGGCAAGCTGGAAGACCACGCAGCCTTTCTCAAGGCGCTGGACGGCACAAATTCATTCAAGTCGATTGCGCTGACCAACCAGACCGTGCAGATCAACGGCGACAACGCGTGGGTGCGCCACGTGTTCGACTCCGTCAACAATCTGCCCGACGGCAAGACCAGCACCGCGCATATCGGCGTGCTGCAGGTTTGGAAGAAACATCCGGATGGCTGGCGCCTGTTTGCGCGCCAGGCCTATCTGCTTCCGAAGCAATGAGCGGCGCCGCTTTTCCCGGGCGCCTGACGGGCAAGACCGCGCTCGTGACGGCCGCTGCGCAAGGCATCGGCCGCGCCTGCGCCGAGCGCTTTGCGCGCGAAGGTGCCCGCGTAATCGCCACCGATCTCCGCATCGATGCGTTGAACGATGTGCCATTCGACGTCCGCCGCCTCGACGTGCGCGATACCCAGCAGGTGAATGCCCTTGCCGCCGAGCTTGGCGGCATCGACATCCTCTTCAACTGCGCGGGCTTCGTACACGCCGGCTCGGTGCTGGAGTGCGATGAGGATGCGTGGGATTTCTCGTTCGACCTCAACGTCAAGTCGATGTACCGCACCATCCGCGCATTCCTGCCGGGCATGCTGGAACGCGGTGGCGGCAGTGTCATCAACATGTCGTCGGCCGCATCGAGCATCAAAGGCGTGCCGAACCGCTTTGTGTACGGTACGTCAAAGGCCGCGGTGATCGGGCTGACCAAGGCCGTGGCGGTAGACTTTGTGGCGCGCGGCGTCCGCTGCAACGCCATCTGCCCGGGCACGGTGGTGTCGCCATCGCTCGCGCAGCGCATCGACGAACAAGCCCGCGCGCAAGGCAAACCGCGCGCAGAAGTCGAAGCTGCATTTGTCGCACGCCAGCCGATGGGGCGCCTCGGACAGCCGGAAGAGATTGCCGCGCTGGCCGCCTATCTGGCTTCCGACGAAGCCGCCTTCACGACAGGGCAAGTCCACCTGATCGACGGCGGCTGGTCAAATTGATGCCTTGATGCCTTTCTCCCAACCGATTTGAGCCTTTCATGAAACTGCTGCGCTTCGGCCCCCACCGCCAAGAGAAACCGGGCCTGCTCGATGCAACCGGCACCCTCCGCGATCTGTCGGGCATCGTCGACGACATTGCGGGCAACGTGCTGTCGGACGCATTCCTTGCCAAGCTGCGCGACGTGGATCCCACCACGCTGCCGGCAGTCAGCGGGCAACCCCGCATTGGGCCGTGCGTCGGGCGTGTCGGCAAGTTTGTCTGCATCGGACTGAACTACGCCGACCATGCCGCGGAATCCGGCCTGCCGGTTCCGGCCGAGCCGGTCGTCTTCAACAAGTGGACCAGCGCCATCTGCGGCCCGAACGACGACATCGAAATCCCACGCGGCTCCGTCAAGACCGACTGGGAAGTTGAACTGGGCGTGGTCATCGGCAAAGCTGCCAAGTACGTCGAAGAAGCCAACGCGCTGGACTACGTGGCGGGCTACTGCATCGTCAACGACGTTTCCGAGCGTGAATGGCAGATCGAGCGCGGCGGCCAGTGGGACAAGGGCAAGGGCTTCGACACGTTCGGCCCGCTTGGCCCGTGGCTCGTCACGCGCGACGAGGTGCCTGACCCGCAGGCGCTGGACCTGTGGCTGGAAGTGGACGGCCATCGTTATCAGAACGGCAACACGCGCACGATGGTGTTTGGCGTGGCGCAACTGGTGGCGTATCTGAGCCGCTGCATGAGCCTGCAGCCGGGCGATGTCATCTCGACGGGCACGCCGCCGGGCGTGGGGCTGGGCATCAAACCCAACCCGGTCTATCTCAAGCCGGGGCAGACCATCCGATTGGGCATTGCCGGCCTGGGCGAACAATTGCAGCGCACGGTCTCGGCAGGCTGAAGCCTAGCCCTCCAACTCTGCAAAGCGCTGCGCGACCACGTTGCGCAGCCACTGGTTGCCGGCGTCCTGATGGAAGCGCCGGTGCCAGAACACATTGGTCTGCAGTGCCGGCAGCGTGAGCGGCGGCGCAACGAACTCCAGCCCGAATGGCGGCGCCGCGCGTTCGGCCAGCTTGCGCGGCACCGTCACCACCAGGTCGGTCGTGCTGACAATGTATGGCACCGCCACGAAATGCGGCACTGAAAAACGCGCCGATTGCGTGATCCCCGCCTTGTCCAGCAGCGGCCCGATGGCGTTGTAGGGGCTGGCCGAACTCGCCACCACCAGATGCGATGCGGCGCGAAAGCGCTCCAGCGTGAGCTTGCCTTCGGACAGCGCATGGCCGCGCCGGAACATCGTCACGTAATCCTGCTGAAACAGGCGGCGCTGAAAGATGCTCTCGCCGGAAAGATCATCGAACGCGCCGATAGCGAGGTCGACGGCGCCTGCCTCCATCCCCGCCTTCATATCGAAGCCGCCGGCCCGCATGGTGTCGATGCGCACGCCGGGCGCCTGCTCGGCGCACAACTGCGCCAGCACCGGCATGAAATACACCTCGCCGACGTCGCTCATGGCAAGGGTGAAGGTGCGCGTGGATGTGGCCGCTTCAAAGTGCGTGCGCTGGCCGAAGGCGCGTTGCAGCGTGTCGAGCGCTGTGGCAACCGGTTCGGCCAGTTGCTCGGCAAGTGCGGTCGGCATCATGCCGCGCGGCGTGCGCACAAAGAGTTCGTCGTCAAAGGTCTGGCGCAGGCGCGACAGCGCGTTGCTCACCGCCGGCTGCGACAGACCCAGCCGCTCGGCGACCACAGAAATGCGCTTTTCGCGCAGGATTTCCTGAAACAGCACCAGCAGGTTCAGGTCGACATCCCGCAGATTCAGCATGGCGGCCCCTCAACATTCACAATATCAATAGCACTCATTCTCGCATTGATATTCCAAATTTTCATCCGATCCGGACAATACGCGCATACCAAAAATCCAGAACAGAGCGGCAACGCCGCCACCGGAGACCACCATGCGCCCTGCCCCCGCCGCACATGAAGCGCCGTCCACGCCCATCGACCTTGCCCGCCTGATCGACCAGGGCAAGGTTGGCGGCTTCCAGATCCTGTTGCTCGCCATATGCGGGCTGTGCCTGATCATCGATGGCTTTGACGTGCAGGCCATGGGCTATGTGGCGCCGGCCATCATCAAGGATTGGGGGATCACCAAGGCGAGCCTCGGCCCGGTATTTGGGGCGGGCCTGTTCGGCATGCTGGTCGGCTCGCTGGTATTTGGCGTGCTGGGCGACCGCTTCGGGCGTCGGCCGGTGCTGATCGTCGCCACGTTCTTCTTTGCGGCCTGCATGCTGGCCACCACGCAGGTGGAAACGGTGCGGGCCCTACTCGTCTTGCGCTTCATCACGGGCCTGGGCCTGGGTTGCATCATGCCCAACGCGATGGCGCTGGCCGGTGAGTTCAGCCCCGCGCGCTCTCGCGTGACGTGGATGATGCTGGTGTCGTGTGGCTTTACCGTGGGCGCCGCGCTTGGCGGCTTTGTCAGCGCGGCGCTGCTCTCGCGCTTTGGGTGGCATGCGGTGTTCCTGGTGGGCGGGCTGGTGCCCCTCGCCATTGGCGTGATGATGGTGCTGTGGCTGCCGGAATCCCTGCAATACCTGGTGCTCAAGGGCCATGGGCAAATGCGGCAGACGCGCCATCAGCGCCTGGCTCGCTGGTTGAGCAAGCTTGATCCGCAACTGCAGGTGAACGCGCAGACGCAATTCGTGGTGCCCGAGGCACCTGCGCACGGCATGCCGGTCTCGGCGCTGTTCACCGAAGGCCGCGCCAAAGTCACGCTCGTGCTGTGGGTCATCAACTTCATGAACCTGATCGACCTGTATTTCCTGTCGAACTGGCTGCCGACGCTGATTCGCGATGCGGGGTATCCGACGGATACCGCCGTGCTGGTAGCGACCGCGCTGCAGGTGGGCGGCGTCATTGGCACGCTCACGCTGGGCCGGCTGATCGATCGCCTGGGCTTTGTGCGCGTGCTGGCCGTGTGCTTCCTGATCGCCTCCGTCACCGTTGGGCTGATCGGCCATGTGGCGGCTGCGCTGCCCATGCTGGTGGCGGTGGTGTTCGTGGCCGGCTTCTGCATCGTCGGCGGGCAGCCTGCGGTGAATGCGCTGGCCGCCACGTATTACCCCACCACGCTGCGCGCGACCGGCATCGGCTGGAGCCTTGGCGTGGGCCGCATCGGCTCCGTCATCGGCCCGGTGATCGGCGGGCAACTGATTGCCATGCAATGGAGCGGCCCGGCGTTGTTCTCGGCCGCGGCGGTGCCGGCGCTGGTGTCGTTTGGCATGGTGCTGGCGCTCACGCTGGCCGCCAGTGGCCCGGACGCCGCACGCTTTGCCTCAGGTCGCACAACCGGCAAGCCCGCTTGATGGCTTTCTAACGACTACGCTTTCCCTGAAGACGCTCCTGACCTTTTCTCCAAGGACTTCACCATGAACATGCTCGCCCCGACGGCCCCGAGCGCGTCCCCCTTCGCATTCACCCCCGCGTCGCTGGACCGGCCCGCTTACCAAAGCGGCTTCGGCAACGAGTTCGCCACCGAAGCACTGCCCGGCGCGCTGCCGCACGGCCAGAACTCGCCGCAGAAGGCGCCGTATGGCCTGTATGCGGAACAGATCTCCGGCACGGCGTTCACCGCGCCGCGTGCGCACAACCGCCGCTCGTGGCTGTATCGCATTCGTCCGGGTGCCGTGCATCTGCCGTTCGACGCCATGGCGCAAGGCCGCTTCCACAGCAACTTCAACGAGGTACCGCCCTCCCCCAACCAGTTGCGCTGGGACCCGCTGCCCGCGCCGGCGGCCGGCACCGATTTCATCGACGGCATCGTCACCTTCGCCGGCAACGGCGGGCCAGACGCGCAAACCGGCTGCGGCATCCACCTGTACGCCGCCAACGCGTCGATGACCGACCGCTTCTTCTACAACGCCGACGGCGAGCTGCTGATCGTCCCGCAGCAAGGCCGCCTGCGCCTGCTGACGGAGATGGGCGTGGTCGATGTCGAACCGCTGGAGATTGCCGTCGTCCCGCGCGGCGTGCGCTTCCGCGTCGAGCTACCGGACGGTGACGCGCGCGGCTACATCTGCGAGAACTTCGGCGCGATGTTCCGCCTGCCAGACCTGGGCGTGATCGGCTCGAACGGCCTGGCCAACCCGCGCGACTTTCTCACGCCGCACGCCTGGTATGAAGACCGCGAGGGCAACTTTGAACTCGTTGCAAAATTCCAGGGCAGCCTGTGGACGGCGAAGATCGGCCACTCGCCGCTGGACGTCGTGGCCTGGCACGGCAACCTCGCGCCGTACAAGTACGACCTGCGCCTGTTCAACACCATCGGCTCGATCAGCTACGACCATCCGGACCCGTCGATCTTCCTGGTGCTGCAAAGCCCCTCCGACACGCCGGGCGTGGACACGATCGATTTCGTGATCTTCCCGCCGCGCTGGCTGGCGGCCGAAAACACGTTCCGCCCACCCTGGTTCCACCGCAACGTTGCAAGCGAATTCATGGGCCTCATCCAGGGCGTGTACGACGCCAAGGCCGAAGGCTTTGTGCCGGGCGGCGCCAGCCTGCACAACTGCATGAGCGGCCACGGCCCCGATGCCGACACGTTTGAGAAAGCCAGCAACGGCGACACCACCCAGCCGCACAAGGTAGACGCAACGATGGCCTTCATGTTCGAAACACCGGCGGTGATCCGCCCGACGCGCTTCGCGGCGGAATCGGCACAGTTGCAGGCCAAATATTTCGAATGCTGGCAGGGCCTGAAGAAGCATTTCGACCCGAGCAAGCGTTAAGCAAATCAACCTTCACGCCAAGGCAAGCGCCGCGAATGTTTGGCCCTTGATGCCCTAGATGGCGCCTTGAATTTCTGTTGCAGGGAGGAAAAAGAAGGGAGGCCTGTCTGAGCGCAGCGAGTTTGCCTCCCTTCCCTCCCTGCGACATAAATTCAAGGGGAAGTCGCCATCTCGGGCGCGCCTTTCTTTGCTTACTTTCTTTGGCAAGACAAAGAAAGTGAGTCGGCCCCAGCAGGGGACGAAACACCGGATGCACCCGCAACGTCAAGAGATAACCGACTCAACAAACAAAACCATCGCCCCCATCATGACCACCCGACAACTAAGCTGGCTCGAATCCGCCAACACCCCCGACACCCACTTCCCGCTGGAAAACCTGCCCTTCGGCATCTTCTCCACCAAGGAAAACCCGTCGCCACGCGCAGGTGTGGCACTGGGCGATCAAGTCATCGATCTTGGCGTGCTGGATGACGCCGGGCTGCTGCCCGCATCCACACGCGGCACGTTCCGCACCGGCAAGCTCAACAGCTTCATCGCACTCGGCAAGCCCGTATGGGCGGAAACCCGCAAGAAGCTGCAAACGCTGTTCAGCGTGGCCGACACGCACGTGCGCGACAACGCCACGCTGCACGCCCGCGCGCTGGTGCCGCAAGCACATGCCGTGATGCACCTGCCCATCGACATCCCAGGCTATACGGATTTCTATTCGTCTCGCGAACACGCCACCAACGTCGGCCGCATGTTCCGTGATCCGGAGAATGCACTGCTGCCCAACTGGCTGGAAATCCCGATCGGCTACAACGGCCGCGCAAGCTCGGTTGTGGTGAGCGGCACGCCATTGCATCGCCCGATGGGCCAGATCAAGCTGCCCGATCAGCCGCGCCCGATCTTCACGGCCTGCCGCAAGCTGGACTACGAACTCGAGATGGCATTTGTGGTCGGCAAGCCGAGCGGGCTCGGGGAGCCGGTTTCCGTTGACGCGGCACCGGACCACATGTTCGGCGTCGTGCTCCTCAACGACTGGAGCGCGCGCGACATTCAGCAATGGGAATACGTGCCGCTCGGCCCGTTCAACTCGAAGGGCTTCGGCACATCGATCTCGCCGTGGATCGTGACGATGGACGCGCTCGAGCCGTTCCGCGTGGCCAACCCGGCCCAATCGCCCGAGCCGCTGGAATACCTGCGCCAGAGCCGCCCCAATGCTTACGACATCGCCCTCGAAACCGCACTGCGCCCCCACGGCGGCGAGCGCACCACCATCGCCCGCACAAACTTCCGCGCGATGTACTGGACGATGGCGCAACAGCTCGCACACCACACCGTGTCCGGCTGCAACGTGCGCGTGGGTGACCTGATGGGCTCCGGCACCATCAGCGGCACGACACCGGATTCGTACGGCAGCCTGCTGGAGCTGACCCTCAACGGCAAGCAGCCGCTTGACCTCGGCAACGGCACCACGCGTGCGTTCCTGGAAGACGGCGATGAAGTCATCATGACCGGCTGGTGCCAGGGCGATGGCTATCGCGTGGGCTTTGGGGAGGTGCGCGGCGAGATCCTGCCGGCGCGCAGCGCAAAGTAATGCAGTGCGGAGCGACGGATCAGCAGTCGGTCGCTCCGCCTTATTCCGTCTTGGCAGCAGCGCAAGCCAGCATCGCGTCGCTGATCACATGCTCGCCGCTAGCCTTGAGCGCTTCGCCGGCGCCCACGATATCTCGCGTTTCCTTGTTCTGGCCCAGCTTGAGTTTGCCTTCGATGCGCGTGATCTCGATCTCGATGCCAACGATCATTTTGAGCAACGCGTCGGTGTAGTCGGCCGGGGCGTCGGACATCTTCCACGGCGTGGGTTGCGATGCCTCGTGTGTGCGCGTCAGGCGTGCCACCACGCCGCGCACAAAACGCTCGTCGTCACGCACGGTGATACGACCATGCGCATGCGCGACGCGGTAGTTCCACGTCGGCACCTGCCGGTGGGCTTCGTGCTTGCTCGGATACCACGTCGGCGAGATATACGCGTCGCCCGCGCGGAAGATCACGAGCACCTCGTCGCCATTCGCCACGTCTTTCCAGACCGGATTGGCGCGCGCCACGTGGGCATGCAGCACACCAAGCTTGCCCTCTTCCGGCAGCAGCAAAAACGGAATGTGGTTCGCGTCCAGCCCATGCTCGCCATGCGTGACGAGCGTTCCGAACGGGTTCTGCGCGATCAGGCCGTGCAGCGCCTCGGGGCGCGATTCTTCAAAGTGGGCGGGAACGTACATGGCAACTCCGGCAGCGACCCTGCAATCGAACAGGAAAGCGCCCATTCTGAACCAGAACGTGGCTCCAAAACAGAGCCAGATCCTGGCAGATTGTTAGAGCCAGCCTAGTCGCGCAGCAGGTTCTTGGCGATGATGAGCTGCTGGATCTGCGTAGTGCCCTCGTACAGACGCAGCAGGCGCACATCGCGATAGAAACGTTCGGCCTTGTATTCAGCGATGTAGCCCGCGCCCCCGTGAATCTGCACCGCGCGATCCGCCACGCGGCCCACCATCTCGGTACAGAACATCTTGGTGCACGAGGCCAGCATGCTGACTTCGTGATCCTGTTTGCCGACCGGCTTGGCGTCGTAGCGGCGCGCACAGTCGCGCACCATCGACATGCCGGCGTACAGCTCTGCCTGGCTGTCGGCCAGCATGGCCTGGATCAACTGAAAGTCTGCGATGGGCTGTCCGAACTGCTTGCGCTCCTTGGCATAGGCCACCGCGTCGGTCATCAGCCGGTGCGCCATGCCGCATGCCAGCGCCGAGATATGCAGGCGGCCGCGGTCGAGCACCTTCATCGCCGTCTTGAAGCCCTGCCCCGCCACGCCCCCAATGATGTTGGCCGCAGGCACACGCACGTTATCGAGCAGCACATCGCACGTCTTGGTGCCGCGCTGCCCCATCTTCTTGTCTGGCTTGCCGAGCGTGATGCCGGGCGTATCGGCCGGCACGATAAAGGCCGAGATGCCGCTCGCGCCTTCGCCACCCGTGCGTGCCATCAACGTGAATGCCCCGGCGCGCGGCGCGTTGGTGATGAAACGCTTGGTTCCGTTGATGACGTAGTGATCGCCGTCCAGCGTGGCGCGCGTCTGCAGCGATGCGGCATCCGACCCCGCGTTCGGTTCCGTGAGTGCAAACGAGATGATCAGCTCGCCGCTGGCGATGCGCGGCAGGTAATTGGCCTTTTGCGCATCGGTGCCGTCCATCAGGATGCCCTGCGAGCCGATGCCGACGTTGGTGCCGAACACCGAGCGAAAGGCCAGCGCCGTGTGTCCGAGGTCGTACGCCACTTCGCATTCCTGCGCCATCGCCAGGCCAATGCCGCCGTGCTCTTCCGGAATCGACAGGCCAAAGAGCCCCATCTCCTTCATGTCGGCGACGATGTCGGCGGGCACGTCGTCCTCTTCCTCGAGAATGTTCTCCGCCGGCACGAGCCGTTCCTGGATGAAGCGCTGCACTGATTGCTGCAGCAAACCGAAGGATTCGTCGTCGAGCGCCATGTCACCTGCTCCTGTGGGATGTTCCCGGGGATGTTACCCGGCCGGCGTTTTTTGACAATCTTTGCCCGCATCAACAGAATGTCGAATCCCATTCACCAATCTGGCTGGCCGTCATGGATCTCAATGCGCTCAAGCTGTTCGTGGAAATCGTCGATGCGGGCAACCTGTCGGCGGCGGCGCGCCGGCTGCAGACCACGCGCTCCAACGTGAGCCACCGGCTAAAAGCATTCGAGCGCGCGCTGGGCGTGCAACTGCTGCGCCGAACCACGCGCCGCGTGGAACCCACGGAGGTGGGCGCCGGCATCTACGAACACGGTCGCAGCATCCTGCGAGAAATGGCCGCCGCCGATGCGCTGGTGTCTTCGCTCGGCAAGTCGCTGCAAGGCAGCGTGCGGCTGTCGGTACCGACGGGGCTGGGGCACCTGCTGGTGTCACCGCTGCTGGTGGCGTTCAAACGCGCGTATCCGGATATCCGCCTTGATGTGCGGTTCGACAACCGCGTGTCCGACCTGATTGGCGAAGATGTGGATGTGGCGCTGCGCATCGTGTCGAACCCGCCGGAATCACTCGTCGCCACGCTGCTCGATGAAGTCGACTGGGTGTTGTGCGCGGCGCCGGACTACCTGGCCGTGCGTGGCATGCCGAAAACGCTCGACGCGCTGCACGAACACACCATCGTCAGCGCGCCAGCGGTTGGGCAGCCGCTGCGGCTATCGGCACAACTGGGCGATGAGCGAACGCTCGTGACACTCGACCCCGGCGTCTCGTCCGACAACTACCTGTTCCTGCAGGCCGCCGTGCGTTCGGGCAATGGGCTCGGCATCCTGCCTTATTACGCCGCTGCGGATGATTTGCGCGGAGGCCACGTCAAACGCGTGCTGCCCGGGTATCGGTTCAGCGTGTTCGGCAGCCGCCTTTACATGCTGGCGATGCCAAGCCGATACCGGACGCTGGCCACGCGGCATCTGTTGGACTTTCTCAAAGAGGGGCTGCAAGGCAAGCTGCCGCGCCTGCCCCAGAAGGAACGCGTTTGACTACGCCTCGAGCGGCATCAGGCCCGGCAACTGCGCAAAGCAGATCGACTTGGCCGTCTCGATAAAGTCCTGCGCAAACGGCGCCTGTGCGTAGTCGCGCGTCATGGCCGCGTACAGATCGCTCCACAGGCCTTCCTTGCCGACACGCTTGGCCACCACGTATTCGTAATCGACGTAATTCTTGATGCCCCAGCTCGGCAGCGCGGCAAGCCCGCGGCGGCTGGCAACGAGTTGCAGCACGGCAATGGTCAGTTCCGCAGTGCGGCGGTTGAATGCGATCCCGGCCGGTGTCAGCACCTGTCGGATCAGATCGATGCGCTCTTCGGGCACGGGGTACGTGATGAGCGTCTGGTCCGTAAAGTCTTTCGCGTCCAGCCACTTCTTCTTGCGCAGCGCGTGATCGACCGGCAGCACGGCGAGGATCTCGAAGCGAAACAGCGGCGCGAACACCACGCCGCGTCGCATCTTGGCATCGGAGCCGATGATGACGTCGGCACGGCCGTCCTTGAGTAGCGCGAGCGGATCGGTGTGGAAGCCCGACACAAGATCCATCTCGACTTCCGGCCAGCGCTGGCGGAAGGCGTCCATCACAGGCATCAGCCAGTCAAAGCAGGTGTGGCATTCGAGCGCGATGCGCAGCGTGCCGGCCGCGCGGCCCTTGATGCGTTCAAGATCGCGCTCAGCGGTCTGGATGTCGGCGACCACCTTTTGTGCGAGTTCAAGCATGCGCTCGCCCGCTTCGGTCAATTCAACCGTCTGGCCCTTGCGGCGCACGACGGCCAGCCCGTAATGCGACTCCAGCGCGCGCAACTGATGTGACAGCGCCGATTGCGTCAAGTGCAGCCGCTCGGCGGCGCGCGAGACGGAGCCACCGTCGGCCAAGGCGATCAGCGTGCGTAGGTGGCGGATTTCAAGCATGTTGGTGCGGCTTCCAATGTATGAATACGATTCAACTTTATCGAAAATAATATCATTTGATTCATGACATAGGGTCGCCGATCATCGCAGGACTGAAAAACGAATCGCCTCTCCTGCGACCACTATGACGACCATCCATACCCTCGGCTACCCGCGCATCGGTGCACAACGCGAGCTGAAGTTCGCCCTTGAATCGTTCTGGAAAGGCGCTTCGTCCGAAGACGACCTGCGCGCCACCGGCCGCGCTTTGCGCGAGCGCCACTGGACGGCACAGCGCGATGCGGGCCTCGACTTTGTGACCGTGGGCGATTTCGCCTGGTACGACCAGGTACTGCAGACGGCCGCGCTGCTCGGCGCCATTCCCACACGCTATGGCTTTGACGCCGCACAACTGACGCTGGCGCAATCGTTCGTGCTCGCGCGCGGCAATGCCGACCATGCAGCCATGGAGATGACGAAGTGGTTCGACACCAACTACCACTATCTCGTGCCCGAACTCACGCCGGACCTGCACTTTGGCCCCGGCACCGAATGGCTGTTCGATGAAGTGCGCGAAGCACAGGCCGCTGGGCACCGCGTGAAGGTCGTGTTGGTGGGGCCGGTCACGTTCCTGCATCTGACCAAGGCGCGCAACGGCTTGAACGACAAGCTCGCCCTGCTGCCGCAGGTTCTGCAGGCCTACACGGCCGTGCTCCAGCGCCTGGCCGCCCTGAATGTGGAATGGGTGCAGATTGACGAACCTGCGCTGGTGCTGGATCTGCCGCAAGCGTGGGTCGATGCATTCAGCCCCGCTTACCAGGCGCTGACCGCCGCCAAGGGCCCGAAGCTGCTGCTTGCGACGTACTTTGAAGCCGCTTCCCACCACGCGGCACTGATCAAAGCCTTGCCGGTCGATGGCGTGCACCTGGATCTGGTGCGTGCACCGGAACAGCTTGGCGCCTTCGCGCCGTGGCCTGCAGACAAGGTCCTCTCCGTTGGCGTGGTGGATGGCCGCAACATCTGGCGCTCGGATCTCGCACGCGTGCTGGCACGCGTGGCTCCGCTGGCCGAAGCCTTTGGCGATCGCCTGTGGGTGGCGCCAAGCTGCTCGCTGCTGCACGTGCCGGTGGACCTGTCTGCCGAAACCAAGCTCGACGACGAACTCAAGGGCTGGCTGGCCTTCGCGCGCCAGAAGCTGGATGAACTGGCGATCCTCAAGCTTGCACTCGTCGAAGGCCCGGCTGTCGTGCAGAAGGCGCTCGATGAGAACCGCGCCGCCATCGCCTCGCGTGCCGAATCGCGCCGCGTGCACAACGCAAGCGTCAAGAAACGCGTGGCCGCGATCCGCGCAGAAGATGCGGACCGCGCCGCGCCCTATGCTGCCCGCGCTGAAGCGCAGCAAG
Source organism: Ralstonia pickettii (assembly GCF_000607165.1). Taxonomy (GTDB): domain Bacteria; phylum Pseudomonadota; class Gammaproteobacteria; order Burkholderiales; family Burkholderiaceae; genus Ralstonia; species Ralstonia holmesii. The sequence continues at coordinate 54,981 of NZ_JFZG01000027.1, forward strand.
CCCGCCTGAACCTGCCGCTGCTGCCGACCACCACCATCGGTTCGTTCCCGCAGACGGCGGAGATTCGCCAGGCACGCGCACAGCACAAGCGCGGCGAACTGCCCGCACTGGATTACCTGCAACGCATGCGCGCCGAAATTACCGACGTCGTGCGCCGCCAGGAAGCCCTGGGCCTCGACATGCTCGTGCACGGAGAAGCCGAGCGCAACGACATGGTCGAATACTTTGGCGAGCTGCTGTGGGGCTACACCTTCACCGCCAACGGCTGGGTGCAGAGCTACGGCTCGCGCTGCGTGAAGCCGCCCGTGATCTATGGCGACGTGTACCGCCCCGAAGCCATGACGGTCGAGTGGTCCAAGTACGCGCAGAGCCTGACCGCCAAGCCGATGAAGGGCATGCTGACCGGCCCCGTAACGATGCTGCAATGGTCCTTCGTGCGCGACGACCAGCCGCGCGAGCAAACCGCACTGCAGATCGCCCTGGCCCTGCGTGACGAAGTGTGCGATCTGGAAGCCGCTGGCATTGCCGCCATCCAGATCGACGAGCCGGCCTTCCGTGAAGGCCTGCCGCTGCGCACGTCTGACGTGCCGGGCTACCTCGAATGGGCGGCGCGCGCGTTCCGTGTGTCGGCCTCCGGCGTGCGCAACGACACGCAGATCCACACGCACATGTGCTATTCGGAGTTCAACGACATCCTTCCGGCTATTGCGTCGATGGATGCCGACGTGATCACCATCGAGACCTCGCGCTCGAACATGGAGCTGCTCGACGCGTTTGGCGAGTTTGCGTACCCCAACGAGATCGGCCCGGGCGTGTACGACATCCATTCGCCGCGCGTGCCGCGTGTGGAAGAGATGGAAGCGCTGCTCGACAAGGCCGCGCAGGTCGTACCGGTGCAACGCCTGTGGGTGAATCCCGACTGCGGCCTCAAGACCCGCGGCTGGCCGGAAGTGGAAGCGGCATTGCAAGGCATGGTGGAAGCCACGCGCCGCCTGCGTGCCAAGCATGCGAACGCGGTGCATGCTGGCAGCCAGCGTGCTCAGGCTGAAACCGCATCGGCCTGATTGTTGCGCGTTCCCAGAAGACGCCGGCTGGAGCCATCCAGCTGGCGTTTTTTTTCGTCATCCCTTGCAACAACGTGCGCCAGGTTCCACAAGGCTGTCGCAGCGGTGCCAATGTCAACCAACAAGGCACCATCCCTTCGCACACGCACTCACCGTTTCGCACTGCGGTACGCGGCTGACACGTGCAGAAAACACCATTGAATCCAGTGATTCGTGTTTTCTAATATCGATGGGACGATCCCATGAAAAGCCCGGTCTCCCTTGTTCGCTCTTGGCTCGGTTCGTCTGCGCCCACAAACCGCGTGGCCGACGCCCGGCAGATGCCGGAGCAGACGAGCAGCAGCACGGGGCGCAGCGCTCGCAAAGCTTCGCCTCAACTTAGCCGGCTGCCCGCACGCAGGCACACAGGAACACCGCCTGCCATCAGCGCCGCTTCTACAAGCAGCACAAAGGCTGTTGGGCACACGTCCGCCGACCCGGAACTGCACGACGCAATCAAGGCGATTCGCTCGGGCGCGCAGTGGTCGCCAAGCACGAGCCGCCGAGAAGCGGCTTCCGCAACGTCGCCAGAGAACAAGGGCGCTGCACCATCGATTCCGCTTGGTGACGGCTGGGGGATGACCTTCCTGCACCTGGCCGAGCATCGTGCAGAGGTGCTCGACATGGTGTGGCAGCACGACTTTTCATCTGAGCGGCTTGACGAAATTCTCGCGAAGCATCCCGACCTCGTAAATGCCGTTGACCACCATGGCGACCCGCTGCTCGTGAGCGCCCTGGGTTGCGACAACTTCAGGCTGGCCAAGGCGCTGGTCGCGCACGGCGCGAATGTCAACGCGCAGGACAGCGTTGGCAATACGCCACTGCATACCGTGGCAGGACGCGACATCGCGCTTTTGGAGCAATTGCTCGAAGCCGGTGCCGATGTGCACGCAACCAACAATCAAGGCGCAACGCCGCTGTTTAACGCGCGCTTTGCGCAAGCCGTCGATCTGCTCGTCCGTGCGGGCGCGCCAATCGATGCCCGCGATGCGCGCGGCAATACGGCTGTCATGCGACTCGCCCAGGCAGCGAACAAAGACACGGTGCTTGCCATGCTGGCGCATAACCCTGATCTGCGCACCCCGAACGCAGCAGGCCGCACATTCGCGCGCGTGTTGACGATGCGATTTGGTGGGTCGCCAGACACCATCCCCAAAACGGGCGTGGCGGCAAAGGCGTTTCTGGAACTTGCCAAACGCGAGACCTTGATCGGCAACCTTCGTGACCGAAAGCCACTGCCCACCGGCGCGGCAGCGGCCAATACGCGGCGCTCAGAGCAGATCGCGACTCCGTTGGCCGAGTTGCGGGTGGAGCCTGACGTACGGCTGTCGCCAGCGAGAGCGCGCTCGGCCACGCCGGCAATCAACGATCTGAAATCGGGGCACAAGATCAACCTCGTCCACGACGCGCTGCGCACGTTCGACGAATTGCCTGACCGGGACGCCAGTGCGCTTTCCGAGGCATTGGGATTCGGCGCCCTGTCGTCGGAAGACGTGAACGTGCGCGCCCAGCAGCGGGACGCCATACGCGAGACGTTCTCGAAATTTGCCAAGGAAATCGGCGGCAACTTCCGGAATTACGGTCTTTCAGCGCTGGAACATCCCGCCCTGGCCGAAGCCCTGACAGAGGGCGAGCACGCAGAACTGATCAACGCCATGAGAATCGCCCACATCAGTGTTGCGCTGGAGCCTGCGTCCGCCAACGACACCGAAGGGCCGCAGCGCCTGCGCATGTTCTTCGGCGGCACACAAAACTTCCGGGATGTGCGCCAAGACATCAGCAGCGCCTTCGGCCGGATTGGCGATGTTGATCGTGCGACCAAGCGGGCGGGTGAGTTGTTCGCGAAGATTCTGTCCCGGCCCAACCATGTCGAACTGGATTTCATTTCTGGCGCTTCCATGGGCGGCGCCATGGCGCAGAGCTTTCGTGCGACGGTTGAGAGCCGTGTCCTGCTGCCCAAGCAGCCGTCCATGATCTTGCTGGATCCGCAACTCCTGAACAATAACCAGGGCCGCCGCGCCACCAAGGGCGGCCCGCTCGATGTCGATTACGGCAAACCCCGTGGCGTGGCACTCACGCTGGACTATGCCCGGGCGCCACATCGCGGGCTGATGGGCGTCATGAAGGGCCCGGGCGGTTACCGGTATCCGGGGCTCGTACAGCTCAAGCTCGGCTTGACCGACACCGACGGGCACAACGGCAAACGTCCGCAAACCAGCGGCCCGCCCGGACTCGGCTATCACGCAGACGCAACGCAGTTTGCGGCTGCACTTTCGCGCTTTTCGGTTGATCACGAGAATGCAGTCATGGACAACCCGGCATTCGATGCCATGCGCGCGCCGCGTTGGACGCGACAACAAGGTCCGGTGCTGACCTCCGCGACGCTGCCCGCCGTGGCACGGCGGGGCCGCCGCCCCATGGAATCGATTGCCGAAGACGGAGACGCTGCCGTGTAGCGCTCCGATGGCCGTCGCTTCGCCGGTCTCCGTGAGGCATGGGCGACGCTGCCGTTAACGCTGCTCCTGCTGTGGTACAGGCTCAGCTCTGTGCCCGTGATGGCGCACGCCACGGAACTTGCGCAGCGTCCACTCCTTGAAGTCATCCACCTTCTCGAACACCACCGGCACCACCAGCAGGCTCAGCAGCGTGGAAGTGAGCAGGCCGCCGATCACCGCCACGGCCATCGGCGCGCGAAAACCCGCATCGCCTTCCAGACCCAGCGCCATCGGCACCATGCCGGCCGTCATGGCCACCGTGGTCATGACGATGGGGCGCGCGCGCTTGTGACAGGCATCGATGATGGCCTCGGTGCGCGACATGCCGAGATCGCGCCGCGCAACGATGGCGTATTCGACCAGCAGGATCGAGTTCTTGGTCACGATGCCCATCAGCATCAGCAAGCCGATCAACGCCGGCAGTGACAAGCTGAAGCCGAACAGCGCCAAGAGCCCAAACGCGCCGCCCACCGACAGCGGCAGCGCCGCCAGAATCGTCACCGGCTGCGTGAAGTCGTGGAACAGCAGCACCAGCACCGCATACACGCACAGCACACCCGCGAACATGGCGAGGAAGAAGCTGCTGAACAGCTCCTGCATGCCCTCCACGTCGCCGGAGGCAATGCGGCGAACGCCTTGCGGCAAGTTCTTGATGGACGGCAGCGCCTCCACCGCCATGTTGGTATCGCCCAGCGCCCGCCCCTCCAGCCCCACGCTGATGGTGACGTTGCGGCTGCGGTCATAGCGGTCGATCTGCGCCGGGCCACTGCCGATGGAAATATCGGCGATGTTTTCCAGAGGCACCGCGCCATTGCGGCCCGGCACGCGCAACTGGCGGATCGTGTCGATCTGGTTGCGTGCCTTCGGATCAAGTTCAACACGGATGTACACCTGCCGCTCGGGCAGGTTCAGCTTCGGCAGGTTGACGTCGTAGTCGCCGGCGGTTGCCACGCGCACGGCTTGGCCGATGGCGGCGGCTGTCACCCCTTGTTGCGCAGCGCGCGCAAAGTCGGGGCGGATGACGACTTCGGGCCGCAGCAAACTCGCCGACGAGGTCACCGCACCAAGCCCCGGCACGGTCCGCAGATCGCGCATCACATCGCGTGCGGCCTGCTGAAGCGTGGCGGGGTCGTCGCCAGTCAGCACCACCTGGAGTTGCTCGCCGGAGCCCACGGCGCCAAACGAGATCCGCACGCCCGGCACGCCTTCCAGCATTTCGCGCAACTGGCGCTGGACGTCCTGCTGCTTGATGTGTCGATCATGCCGGCCGGTGAGCGAGATCGTGAGCGTGCCGTTGCGCACCTCGCCGCCGCTGGAGCCCGGCACGCCGGCCATCACGCCCGAGCCGATGGCCGTATAGACGTGACGGACTTCCTTGTGCTGCATCACGATCTTGCGCACACGCTCGGTGTTCTCGCGTGTCTGGGCGATCGTGCTGCCGGGCGGGCTTTCCACCGTCATCTGAAGCTGCGCCCAGTCTTCGGGCGGCAGGAACGTCGCCGGAATCAGCCCGATGATGGCGACCGACACGACGAAGAACGCCGCCGCCATACCGCCCGTTTTCCACGGGTGCACGAGGCACCAGCGTGCCGCTTGCAGGTAGCGCGTCATGACCCAACCGTCGCGGTTGGGTTCGTCCTGCGGCTTGAGCATGTAGGCGGCCATCATGGGCGTGAGCAGCCGCGCCACCAGCAACGAGGCCAGCACCGCCAGCGAAGCCGTCCACCCGAACTGCTTGAAGAACTTGCCCGAGATGCCGCCCATGAAGGCCGTGGGCAGAAACACCGCCACCAGCGTGAGCGACGTCGCCACCACGGCCAGACCAATTTCCTGCGCCGCTTCCATGGCGGCCTCAAACGGCTTCTTGCCGTTGCGCAGGTGGCGCACGATGTTCTCCACCTCCACGATGGCATCGTCGACGAGAATCCCGACCACCAGCGTGAGCGCCAGCAGCGTGATCCCGTTGAGCGTGAAGTCGAGCAACTGCATGGCCGCGAAGGTCGGGATGATCGACAGCGGCAGCGCCACCGCCGACACGAACGTGGCCCGCCAATCGCGCAGGAACAGCCACACGACGATCACCGCCAGGATGGCGCCCTCGTACAGCGCGTGCATCGACGCGGTGTACGCATCCGACACCGGCTTGACCATGTTGTAGACCTCGGTCACATGCACATTGGGCCGTTCGGCCTGCAATGCGGCCAGCGCGTCGCGCACACCTTTGGCCACCGAGATTTCGCTCGCGCCGCGTGAGCGGAACACCTGAAAGCTGACGACGGGCTTGCCGTCGAACAGCGCCATCTGGCGTGGCTCGGCCGCCGTGTCGCGCACGTCAGCAACATCTGACAAGCGAATGCGCCGGCCGTCCGACAACGGGATGTCCATCTGCGCCAGTTCACGCGCGCTCTTCACGGTGCCAAGCGTGCGGACTGCCTGCTCCTGCCCACCGATGTTGCCGCGCCCACCCGGCGCCTCCTGCTGCATGCCGCGCACTTGCGCGCTGATGTCTGCCGCTGAAACGTTCAATGCCTGCAAGCGCACCGGGTCGAGCTGGACGCGCACTTCGCGGTCCACACCGCCCTGGCGCGTCACTTTGGCCACGCCGTGCACCGACAGCAACCGCTTGTTGACCGTGTTGTCGACAAACCAGGAGAGGTCCTCCGCATCCATGTCGGTTGCTTCCACGGCGTACGTCAGCACCGGGAGGCTTGCGAATGTCACGCGGGAGATGACCGGCTCCTGCACGTCGGACGGCAGCTGCGCGCGGATACGGCTGACCGCATCGCGCACGTCGTTTACGGCTTCCTGCACATCCTTCTCAAGCTGGAACTCGACCATCGTGGTCGAGCTGCCGTCGTTGATGGTGGACGTGATGTGCTTGATCGCGCCGATGCTGGCAATGCTGTCTTCGATCTTGCGCGTGACTTCGGTTTCCATCTGCGTGGGCGTGGCGCCCGGCAGGCTGGCCGTCACGGATACGGCAGGAAAGTCGATGTCGGGAAAGTTCTGGATCGACAGCATCTTGAACGAGACCAGCCCCGCCACCGTGATCAGGATGAACAGCAGGATCGACGGGATCGGCTTGCGGATCGCCCAGGCAGAAAAGTTCATGGCTTGGCTCCGGCTGCGGCCGCCGCTGTGGTTGGTGCCGCGGGCGCGGAGGCTGCACCGGCAGCGGCCACACGCACCACATCGCCATCGCTCAGGAATGCCGCGCCTGCAGCGACCACGCCGTCATTCGCGCCGATGCCTTGCACGATTTCGACTTGCCCGTCCTGGCGGCGGCCAACGGTCACCTTGGTCTGCCGCACGCGGCCTTGCTGGCCGATCACCATCACGTAGTCGTAGCCATCGCGTGAGAACACGGCGGTCTCCGGCAATGTCGCGGCCGGCGCATCGCCCAGCAGCACATCGCCCGAGAGATACATGCCCGCCTTTACGCCTGAGGCTGCAGCTTCCGGCGGCAGGTCGACATAGACGAGACCATTGCGCGTGTTGGCGTCGACAGTGGGGGCGACTTGGCGCACGCGGCCTTTCACCACGCCGCCATCCATGCGGCGCAGGCGCGCGGTCTGGCCGGGCTGGATGCGGGGCAGGACGTCGCCGTGCATTTCAGCGCGCCATTCCAGGCGGTTCTTGCGGATGAGCTTGAAGAGTTCGGTGCCGGAAGACACCACGGCGCCCACGGTGGCCGAGCGTGCGCTGATCACGCCGTCGTCCGGCGCGACCACACGCGTGTAGCGCAAGCGCAATTGCTGGCTCTCGAACTGCGCACGTGCTGCGGCCAGCTTGGCAGCCGCAGTCTTGGCCTGCGTGTCGTACTGGACCAGATCCTGTTGGCTGATCGCACCGCTCTTGTCGAGTTCATGCGCACGGTGGGCCTCGCCGGCAGCTTGCGCGGCCGAGGCTTCGGCTTCGGCCAGGCTGGCGCGTTGGGCTGCCACGTCGGCGCGCACGGTTTCATCCGACAAGCGCGCAAGCAGTTGGCCTTGCTTGACCACATCGCCCACGTTGACGAGCACTTCCGCCAGCTTCAACCCGTTCACCTCGGCGCCGATGCTGGCTTCCTGCCACGGCTGCACGGCACCGCTGGCCGTGGCGGCGCGGGGCCACACGTGCTGCGCCAGATGCGCAACGTTGACGGCCAGCGCCGGTTTGGCAGGCGGCTGTTCCTTGTTCTTGCTCTCCGCAGATTTGCCGCACGCAGCAAGCGCGCCGGCCAGCATCACGGCCAGCGCGGCCATCCAAACTCGTTGTCCTGTCATGAAGCGCTTCCGGTATGCGCGCGGCCCTGTGCGGTCGGCGCAGTGGTCTTGTTATCGGGATAAGCGTTGGGTGCGTCGTCGCGCCAGCCGCCGCCCACGGCCTTGTACAACGCAACCCAGGCCTGCGCGCGTTCAAGCTTGACGGCTGCCAGCGATTGCGAAGCCTGCAACGCCGTACGCCGCACGTCTTCCAGCTGCAGCAGGCTGCCCGCGCCCAGGCGGTAGCGGGCGTTGGACGCTTCCAGCACCTTTGCGTATTGGGCATCGGCCATCGTGGCTGCGTCGACACGGCGGTCGGAAGCGTCCAGGCGCACCAGTGCATCTTCCACTTCCTGCACCGCTTGACGCACCTTGCTGCGATAGCTGGCCAGCGCTTGGTCGTAACGGGCGCGCGCCGTTTCCACGCGCGCCGCGCCCGTGCCGCCGTCAAAGATCGGCAATGACACCGACGGCCCGAACGACCAGGACTTGCTTGTCAACGATTGCCCGCCAAGGCGGTACGAATTGATGCCGATGGTGCCCGCCAGCGTGATCGACGGCAAACGGCTCGCGACCGCCACACCGATATCGGCGCTTGCTCCCGCAACCGCGCGCTCTGCCGACGACACATCCGGCCGTTGCGACAGCACCTGCGCCGGCACATCGGGCACGCCCGCATCGGGCGGTGCCGGAATCTGCGCGCTGGCCTTGGACAGCAACCCGTTCAGCGCATCGTGATCCATGCCGGTGAGCGTGACGAGCTTGTCGATGCCCTGCGCACATTGCGCACGCTGGCCTTCCAGCGCATTGAGGGCATCGCCCACCGTGGCTTGCGCTTGTGCAAAATCAGCCGGCGCGACAAAGCCCGCGCGGAATTTACGTTCAGTGAGTTGCAGCGTTTCCTGCCGGGACGACAGCGTTGCCGCGCCGATGTTGACCAGCGCCTCGCACTCGCGTTGCTGCAAATAAGCATTGGCCACTTCGGCGGCGAGCGATACGCGCGCGTCGTGCCAGTCGGCTTCACTGGCAGTCAGACGCGCATCGGCACCTTCCAGGCTGCGGCGTTTACCGCCGAAGAGATCGATCTCCCACGACGCATCGGCCTGCGCCGCCAAGGTGGTGATCGTGCCCAAACCCAGGGTCGGATTCAGCGCCCCCGCAGACACCCCACCCGCACCGCCGGCAAACTGGCTGCCGCCAAACCCGCCCTGCCGCGTGGCTGAGCCTGAGCCTTTCAGTTGCGGCAACAGCCCCGCCTGGCTGGTGGAAACGCTCGCACGCGCTTCGCGCACGCGGCCGACCGCTTGCGCGATCGTCGGGCTGGTCGCGTCTGCCTGCTCCACCAATTGAGTCAGCACGGGGTCGTGAAACTGCTCCCACCAGTGCGCCAGCGCCATGCGGCTGCCGTGGTGCGGCAGCGTGACGTGCCAAGCTTGCGGGGCTTCGGTGCCGCTCAGGGGCGGCGTGTGGTAATCGGGCCCGACCGCGCAACCGGCCAGCACCAGGGCCAGCATCAGCGGAGCGAATCGGGCACGACCGCCGGGCGCGCGGCTAACGGCGTGTCGACCTGTCTTCATGGGAAGTGTCCTTCGGGAACGCAGCTGGGATTATGCCCAGTCAAGCGTCTGCAAGACACTCGCCCCGCTACGGTGCTCAGCCAACCCCTCGGCAACCGGTCAGGCGATGCTCAGAACCACGCGCCCATCGACGTCAATCGTGGCGTCAGATATAGCCCAGCAGCACAAGAATGACCACGATCACCACGATCAGCCCAAGCCCGCCCGTCGGCCCGTAGCCCCAACCCCGGCTGTACGGCCACGACGGCAGCGCGCCGATCAGCAGCAAGATGAGAACGATGATGAGAATGGTGCTCAACATGATGCCTCCTGTTTCTGTGTTGGTATGCCGCCGTTCCGTCGTGGCGCAGCGGCTTACCCGGCATCTAGCACGCCCCGTTCCTGTGCTGGCTATATCTGCGGTTTTTTTAAAATCCTGGCAGTTAATTGCGGATATTAAACACTGCGGATGCCCGCGTGCGGCCGTTCTTATGTCAGGCGGAAGACTTGGGCGAAGACAACGTCTTTGCACGACCGCCACGCGTCGCAAGCCAGCACAGGATCGACCCGGCAACCACCATCAATGCGCCCTTCCAGAACGCGAACGAAAGCGGAGCGTGCAACAGCGCAGCGGCCAAGGCAGCAGAAAACACGGGGATGAAATACGACGCGGTCGCCAACACCGTGACGTTGCCATGCAGGATGCCGACGTTCCAGGCCGCGTAACCGAAGCCCATTGCTGACGCGGCCAACGCAAGGTAGACCAGCGCCGACACGCTGAAATGCATCGCCCCGCCGCCCGTGGCGAAAAACTTGATCCACAGGGCCAGCGCCGTCAGAATGAAGAACAGCGTTGCACCGTTCTTGCCCTCGGCAATCCGGCTGGTGACGGTGCAATACGCCGCCCAGATCACCGCGCCCGTGAACGCCAGTCCGTAACTGAGCGGGTTGTCCTTGACGTTCTCGGCCATGCCGGCGATGTCCAGCCCCTGCTCACCGCCCAGCACAAAGCAAATCCCGAGGATGGAAACAAGGACACCCGGCATGATCAGGGCATTCGCCCTCTGCTTGTTGAAGGCAATGGCAGACAGCATCGTGAACGTCGGCCACAGGTAATTGACCATGCCGACCTCGATCGCCTGTCGCCCGCTATTGGCATAACCGATCGACAGCGAGAGGCACAGCTCGTACGACACGAACAACAGGCTGCCCCACACCAGATAGCGCCGCGGAAACGTCTTCAAATTATGGAAGCCGACGGTGAATATCAACAGCACCGATGCGACGGTATAGATCATGGCAGCGCCACCTACGGCACCGAGATGCTGGCTCACGCCCCGGATCAACCCGACGATCGAACTCCACAACAGCACCGCGATGAGCCCGATGAGGGTTGCCCTACTTTTGCTTTGCATAACGCCTGCCTGCACTGACATGTCCACCTAAAAACCGTTTGTTCGCGCGCGGCCCAACGCTGCAGGCGAAGGCGTGCAGTTTACCGGCCGTACCGCCCGATCACCTGAAGTGGCTTCGCTATAAGATGCAGGCCATGAAAAATCGAGGTTTGCCATGACGTCTTTTGCAATCGAAACGCCGGTCTCGGTGGGCTGGATCGGCGCGGGGCGGCTGGCTCGGGCATTGGCCACTCGGGCGCATGGTGCGGGCGTACGCACCGTGGCGGTTGCCAACCGCTCGACCGGGCCCGCCGCGTGGCTCGCGCAAGCCACAGGCGCGAAGGCGGTCGACCCGCAAGGCGTGGCGGATAGCGCCGACTGGGTGTTCGTGACCGTGCCGGATGACGCCATCCCGGGCGTGATCGATAACATCCGCTGGCGCCCCGGCCAACTCGTCATCCACTGCAGCGGTGCCGGCGAGCGCGACTTGCTGGACGTCGCCCGCCAAGCCGGCGCGGATACCGCCAGCTTTCACCCGCTGTTTCTGTTTGCCGGTTTGCCGGACGATGCCGAACGTCTGGGCGGCGCCTCCATCGCCATTGACGCCGATGCGCCGCACGACGCGGCGCTCGCCAGCTTTGCACTGCGGCTCGGCTGCACGCCGTTGAAGGTGCGTGCCGGGCAACGTGCCCTGTATCACGCCGGAGCCAACTACGCGGCCAGCTTCCTGCTGTGCGCACTCCATGAAGCCGCCACGTTGTGGGAGGCCGCAGGCATCGACCGTGATGCCGCTGTGGCCGCCATGTGGCCGCTGGTGGACGGCACGCTGGCTGCGGCACGCGCCCGTGGCCTGGCTGGGGCACTGGCAGGTCCGGTCTCGCGCGGAGACGGCGGCATCATCGACAAACACCTGCAAGCGCTGGAAGCACTGGGCGCCGATCACGCTGCGCTGTACACCGCACTCACAAGGCGTGCACTGGCCCTGGCAGCCGAACGCGGCGCGCCTTCCGCAGACGTGCTGGCAGACCTCGCTGCGCGCCTTAATCCAACGTAATTACGGAGTCGGGATCATTGGCATTGGATGGCGCACATGCACCAATCCGGCGCGCGGCCTACAATCGGCAGCTTGCTTGCACGCCCGTTCTGCCATGTCCCAACGTCCACACACATCGCCATCTCCTGCTGCGCATGACGCTGCAGACCGCCCGTCGTCCAGCGCGCTGATCCTGCTGGTTGTCGGGCTGGTGCTGGTGGGCGTGAACCTGCGGCCGGCGCTGTCAAGCCTGTCGCCCGTGCTCAAACAGGTGGCGGCTGGCACGGGGCTGTCGGGCGCCACGGCGGGGTTGCTGACGACCCTGCCTGTGCTGTGTCTGGGCTTGTTTGCGCCAGCGGCCGCGGTATTGGCTCGGCGCTTTGGCGCAGAACGCGCAGTGGGCGGCTTGCTGATTGCGCTGGCGGCGGGCATAGCCTTGCGCAGCGCGGGCGGCGTTGCACCGCTGTTCATCGGCACGCTGGCAGCGGGCGCCTGCATTGGCGTGACGGGCATTCTGTTGCCGGGCATCGTCAAGCGGGATTTCGGCCGGCAGGCTGACCTGATGACCGGCGTCTACACCATGGCGCTGTGCTTTGGTGCCGCGGTGGCAGCCGGTGCCAGCGCGCCCCTTTCGGCATGGCTGGGCGGCTGGCAGCCCGCGCTGGCATTCTGGGCGCTGCCCGCGCTGCTGGCCTTTGTCGGCTGGTGGCCGCATATGCGGCATGCGCACGGCAAGGGCGCAGCCACTCGGCTTCAGCGCGTGTCACTGTGGAACAAGCCTATCGCCTGGCAGGTGACGCTCTACATGGGGCTGCAATCGTCGCTGGCGTATTGCGTGTTCGGCTGGCTGCCCGTGATCCTGCAAGACCGCGGGCTATCTGCCGTGCAGTCGGGCATGGTGGTCGCGGTGTCGATTCTTGTGCAGCTCATTACCGCGCTGGGCGGACCATTCGTGGCGCGGCTCGGGCGAGATCAGCGCCCCGCCGTGTACCTGATGATGCTGATGTGCTGGGCTGGCCTGATCGGCTGCCTATATGCGCCGCTGTCAACGCTGTGGTGGTGGGCGGTGTTGCTGGGGCTTGGCCAGGGCGGCAACTTCAGCGTGGCGCTGTCGCTGATCGTGCTGCGCTCGGCCGATACGCGCGTGGCGGCAAGCCTGTCGGCCATGACGCAGGGCATTGGCTACACCATGGCCGCTGCGGGGCCGTATCTCATGGGGGTGCTGCACGATCTGACCGGCAGCTGGGCCGTGATGGGCTGGCTGTTCAGCGCAATTGCGCTGGCCTCGCTCGTGGCGGGCTCGCTCGCCGGGCGCAACCGCACGCTGCACGCCGGCGAGTAATTCATCTACTGCAAGGCTTCATTCAAGCCTTGTGCTTCAACGTCCAGTTGGCCAGCGCCTGCATCTGCTCGGTGATCAGGCCGGCGATGCGCTCGTCTGTGAGATCGCCATCGGCGGTGAAGCCGCCAGCAAACGCGTTGGCAAACACTTCCGGCTTGTTCAGCGGATGCAGGTCCAGATACACGCACACCTGACGCAGGTGGTACTGCGCGCGCGACGTGCCCATGCCGCCGCCCGCGCCCAGGATCGCGACCGGCTTGCCTGCCAGCAACGCGTTGTTGGGCTCGCGCGAGGCCCAGTCCAGAATGTTCTTCAGCGCCGGCGCCAGCGAGTAGTTGTATTCAGGGCAGGCCAGCACCAGCGCATCGGCACGACTGATCTGTTCGAGCACGCGCACCACCGAAGCAGGCTTGTCCGTAATGTCGGCGTTGTAGAACGGAATATCCGTCAGGTCGGCGACGTCCATTTCAACGCCGGCGGGCACGCGGGTGGACGCTGCGCGCAGCAGACCCTGGTTGGTGGATTTGCGGCGCAGACTGCCGGCAATGCCGAGAAAATTCAGCGACATGAAGAACGACTCCGTCAATGGTGGGACTGGCGAGAATAACGGACATTCGCCGCATCAAAAAGGGCCCTGAGCGTTATGCCTTCCCGGCGCGAAAGCACCCGGCTTCATGATCATCGACCATGCCGGTGGCCTGCATGAAGGCATAACAGATGGTCGGGCCGACGAACTTGAAACCGCGCTTGACCAGCGCCTTGCTCATCGCCTTGGACGCATCAGTCGCTGCGGGTGCATCGCGGTAGCTGTCCCAGCGGTTGACGATGGTCTTGCCATCGACAAACGCCCACAGGAATGCGTCGAGCGAACCCATTTCTTCCTGAAGCTCCAGCACCTTGCGCGCGTTGATGACGGCGCCTTCCACCTTGGCGCGATTGCGCACGATGCCCGGATCAGCGAGCAGCTTTTCGATGCGTGCCGGCGTGAAGCGCGCCACGCGTGCGGCATCAAACCCCTCGAACACTTCCTGGTAGCGCGCCCGCTTGCGAAGGATGGTCTGCCACGACAAACCGGCCTGCGCGCCCTCCAGGATCAGCATCTCGTAGAGGTGACGATCATCGTGCGAGGGCACGCCCCACTCGGTGTCGTGGTACGCGATCATCAGCGGGTCTTCGCCCGCCCAGCAGCAGCGCGCCATCTCGTGTCTCCTAGATCCAGCCCGATTTGCGCAACTTGCGATACAGCCACACGCAAGCGGTGGCCGTGCACGCCAGCACGATGGGGTACCCAGCCGGATGCTCCAGCTCCGGCATGCCCTTGAAGTTCATGCCGTAGTTGCTGAAAACCACGGTTGGAATTGCCAGAATAGCGCCCCACCCGGCCAGGCGCTTCACGATGTCGTTCTGCGTGACCGACACCAGCGCCACGTTCACGGAGATGGCTGTGGTCAGCATTTCCCGAATCACGTCGAGTGCGCCCACCGCGCGGTGCGCATGGTCGGCAATATCGCGAAAATACGCGCGCAGCTCTTTGGGCACCACGTCGTCATGCAGGCGCACGAGTTGGCCGGCAATGTCTTCAACGGGCAACGCGGCATTGCGCAGCCGCAGAAGCTGGCGCTTGAGCGTATAGAGCCGCTCGATGGCCGCGCGATCGAACGTGTCGCCAAAGATCTGGCTTTCGATGTGCTCGAACTCTTCCTGCAGGCGTTCAAGCACCGGCTGATAGTTGTCGACCACAAAGTCCATCACCGCGTACAACGCAAACGGTGCGCCTTTGGCCAGCAGTTGCGGCGTGCGCTCGCAGCGCTCGCGCACCGGCGAATACGACGCCGACGGCCCATGCCGCACCGAGACGAGAAAGTCCCTGCCGACAAACAGGTGTGTCTCACCAAAGACGACGTTGCCGCCCTCCATTTGCGCGGTGTTCAGCACGATGAACAGCACGTCGCCGTACAGCTCCAGCTTGGGCCGCTGGTGCGCGTTGCGCGCGTCTTCAATGGCGAGATCGTGCAGGCCGAATTCCTCCTGCACGCGGTCGAGCATGGCGTTGTCCGGCTCATGCAGACCCAGCCACACAAACGAGCCCGGCGTGTGCAGCACGTCGCTGATGGCCTCGACGGAAAGGTCACGTTCGCGCTTGCCGTTTCGGTACAGCGCGCTGTTGATCACCATGGACATGGTTGTCTCCGGAACGCATTCGGCACGCATTAGCGGTCTGCGGGCCGATCTGCGGTCTTGATATCGGATGCGGTGGAGGCCGCGGTGGCCAGCGCCGGCACTTCGGCCAGGCGCGTTTCGATTTGCGCCAGCGCTTCGGACAGCGCGTGGACGAGGTCGTCCGGCAGCCCGTCGAGCGTGGCATTGATGAAGGCGATGCGGCGCGGCATGCATTCGAGCACGATGGCCAGGCCTGCGTCTGACAGCGACACGTTGGTCAGGCGGTTGTCGCGCGCATCGGTGGTGCGTTCAATCCAGCCGAGCTGCTCCAGCACTTTAAGCTGGCGGGTAAGCGCGCCAGGGTCCATCTGCAGTCGCTCGGCGAGCTGCTTCTGGGCCATGCCGCCGCCGGTGTTGTCATGCAGCGCCAGCAGGATGCGCCAGCGCGGCATTGGCTGGCCGACATGCGCCTCGAAGGCGGCCATGAACGCACGATAGGTGCGGCCGAACTGGTGCATGACGGCGAAGCGTTCGCGTTCAGAGGTCATCGATCAGGGCTGAGATTGCTGGGGAACCGCGCATCCTAACCGCTCCGGCGTGTCTCGCCTATTCCGTATGTTGCACAGGCTCGACATGGTGCAGCACCACGGGCGGCACGCGGCGCACATACCAGAGGCCGATCAGCGCCACCACCGTCGCCACGATCAGGCCGATATGGATGGCACTGACCAGCACGTGTCGCGCGGCTTCGAGCAGAGCCGTACCATCGTGGCCAGCAGCATGCAACTGCGAGAGCAACGCGGCTTGCGAGTCATGATCGATGAGAATTTCGGGATCGGCAAGCTGGCGCAGCCACTGCATCGCGCTGTCAGCGCTTAGCGCATTGGCAACGCCCGAGGCATAGCGCTCGCTTACCAGCGTGCCGACCAGCGCCGTGCCCACCATGCCGCCCACCATGCGCAGCGATTGCAGCAGCGCCGTAGCAATGCCCAGATGCGCACGGCCGGCCGTCTGCTGTGCAAACACGGTCAGATTGGGCAGCACGAAACCGAGGCCCAGCCCAGCCAGCAGCATCAGCAACGTCAGCACCGTATGCGGCATGCCCTTGGACGACACCGACATGCCGGCCACCGCCACTGTCAGCAGCGCAAAGCCGGCATACAGCATGGCGTTGGGATTGGGAATGCGCGTGACGATGCGCCCGTTGATGATGCTGCCCAGCGTGATGCACACCACCAGCGGCGTAATCACCAGACCGGCTTCCTGCGGCGACATGCCAAACCCGCCCTGGAACAGCAACGGTGCATAGAACAGCACCGCAAACATCGAGAAGCCCGACAGCAACGCCAGCATGAACAGCGCGGCCAGCGCCGGATTGCGCAGCATGTCGAACGGCAATAGCGGCTGCTCTGCACGCTGCTCCCACCACCACAGCGCCACAAATGCCGCGGCCGACAGTACCAGCCAACCAAACAGCGGCAGCGACAGGCCATGCCGCGGCAGCCATTCCACGAACAACTGCAGCGCACCCAGCGCCACCGTGATCAGCACCGCGCCCTGCCAGTCCAGGCGGATACGCCCGGTGTGCACGTTCTGACGCAGATGCGGCAAAAAGCGCCACGCAAACCACAGCCCCAACACACCGAACGGAATGTTCACGTAGAACACCGATCGCCAGCCGAACGCCTGCGTCATCCACCCGCCAAGCGTCGGGCCGATGGCGTTGGCAATACCAAACGACGCGCTCAGCATTACCTGCCAGCGCAAACGTACACGCGCATCCGGGAAGAGATCGGGAATGCACGCGTAGGCCGTGCCAACCAGCATGCCGCCGCCAATGCCCTGCAGCGCCCGCGACCACACCAAAAACGTCATGCTGCCCGCCATGCCGCACATGACCGACGCCAGCGTGAACACCACGATGGAGGCAATCACAAACGGCTTGCGCCCGTAGAAATCTCCCAGGCGGCCAAAGATTGGCACCGTCACCACGGACGTCAACAGATACGACGTCGCCACCCACGCATACAGCTCAAAGCCTTTCAGCTCAGCCACCACCGTGGGCAGCGCTGTGCCGACCACGGTCTGGTCGAAGGCGACCAGAACCACGACAAAGCAAATGCCGATCATCGCCAAGAGCGATTCCTTGAACGGCAAGACCTGGGTATGGGAGTGCGGGAGCGCGGTGTGGACGGCCATGACGGAGGAGTGACGATACAAATGATGCATCAACGATTGATGCGTCAATTAATAGTCTAACGGAATCGGGGCCGCCTTGCTTGCGCCGTCAGTGCAGTCGAGACCTATCACAGCCAGGAAAACGCGGTAACGCTCTCCTTGAGGAAGGGAACTTCCAAAAGCGGGAGCTTAGTGTCCGACTATCTCGGTTGAGCGAAGCCCTGCTGGCTCCAACTTCTGCGGAAGCGCGCGCTGTTTGATGAAGAGGGCGACACACGCGATCAAGCCCGCAATGGCAATGATTGAGAAGATGCCGCTGAACCCGACTTGTTGGCGAGTGAGCTCTGCCACAAGATAGGAACCCGCTATGCCACCAAACCGCCCAATTCCAAGCATCCAAGCAACGCCTGTAGCCCGACCTTGCGTCGGGTAGAAAGCGGCGGCCAGAGCGGGCATAGACGACTGCGCTGTATTCATCAGAACGCCGGCAGCAAAAACAACAACAACGAGCAGTCCGACGTTGCCAACGGCTTGACCAATGCCATACACGGTGAGGGCAGTGAGCGCGTAGCAAGTCGCAATCACCCGATTGGCGTTGAATTTGTCCATCAGAGCGCCGCACAGAACAGCACCAATGCCGCCCAGCGGGAAGAGCGCAGAAATCAACGTTGCAGCCTTTGGCGTGAGCCCGGCCTCCTTCAAGAGAATGGGCATCCAATTGATAGAGGCATAAAAGATCACCAGCCCCATAAAGTACGCCAACCAAAGCATGACGGATCCGACAACGTAGGATCGGGACAGAACCAATGCAATACCGCCTTGGCCCGATGGGGCCTGGGTCTGCTCGGTCATGAAGAACGATGACGCGTCGTGTGCGGCCACATTGATCTTCGCCAACGTACGGCGAATCTTCTCTACGGATTGGCTCTTCGCAATCATGTAGCGAACAGACTCCGGCAAATGCAAGACCAGCAGAAAGAGCAATGCAAGCGGCGCAAGACCGCCCAGCATGAGAACACTACGCCAGCCGAAATGTGGAATCATCCAGGCGGCCAAGAACCCTCCGAACGCGGCGCCCAGAGGGAAGCCGCAAAACATCAGGTTCACAATGACCGCGCGGCGTTTGTCAGGACAGAATTCGCTCATCAGGGTCACTGCGTTCGGCATTGCCGCACCAAGCCCGATACCGGTTACGAAGCGCAACGCTGTCAGGTTTGTGATGTTGCTCGCATATGCAGATGCGAGGCACGCGACACCGAAGACCAGCACAGAGACGATCAACATAAGGCGGCGCCCGATCCGGTCTGAAAGTGGGCCGGCGACGAGGGCACCCACTGCCAAGCCAAAGAGCGCAGCACTTAGAACCGGGGCAAGCGCTGGGCGCGAAATGCCCCACTCCGACACAAGCGATGGCGCAATGAAGCCGATGGCTGCTGTGTCAAAGCCATCCAACAGGACGATAAAAAAACACATCCCAAAGATAAGCCACTGGAACGGGCCGAACCGGCTGCCATTGATGATGCTCTGTGCGTCGACGATAGATTTACTCATGGGGCTTCCTAGAGATAAGCCGCAACAATCCGTGCCGGCTTCTAACAGGCTCCAAGGCGCGCTATGGCTTGAACGGACGGTCAATGCTTCATAGGAATGGGCCAGGGCATACCGCCTCTACCAGCACCATCCCTTCGCTTCACTGACAAGCGAGAAGTTCGAATTACGAACAATTGTTCTCAAAATGAACTTCATGCTAGGGTAGGCACGCGTCCATCGAAACTCGGGATAACCCGCACAGGCAAGGCTCCCATTGGAATGAGTACTGCCTGGACGTGGAAATGTCCGGTGCCGTTGATTCGTCCGTTGAGGCGTTTTTCATCGCCCCACGTGCGAATTCGACGGATGTCACCCAGCGTCGGACAGCACAAGGGAAACTGTGGTCGACACGAGGGTCCAGGACGTGTTGGCACACGCTGACGACGTTACGCCTGCGTGAGACATGTCAGCGGCGCGGCGTTCGTGACCGAATGGGATACGAAGGGAATGCGAAGGGAGATGGCCGCAAGCCAACTGGCGGTCACCTCGCTGGAGTTCACGGGCTCGGTGAACACTGCGCAGTCCTGCTGCATCGCGTTCCACATGCCGGGCGTGCCGGGGACGTAGGCCGTCTATGCCCGACGCAACGCGCCGATGCCTTGCTAAGCCATTGAGGAACCCGGCGAGCCGTTGCTGCCGACATGCCCGGCGGCAGTGCTGGCAGTCTGCGTGACCAGGTAGCGACCGGGCCGATGATTCAACGCAATGCTGAGGTTGAGCGCCACCGCCCCCACCAACGAGGCCACCAGCGCCATCGGGCTGACCACGACGAGAGACGCCAGCACGATGCCCACATCCACCGCCATCTGCAGCTTGCCAGCGCGAATGCCGTACTTGTCCTGCAGATACAGCGCGACGATGTTGACGCCGCCCAGGCTGGCCTGGTGCCGAAACAGGACGATGAAGCCCACGCCCATCAACGTGCCGCCAATGACACCCGCATACAGCGGATTGAGCGACCCCAGCTGTACGAAGTGCGCGTGCACCTCGCTCAGCCACGACACCAGCGCCACCGCACAGAACGTCTTGAGCGTGAAGCGCCAACCCATGTGCCGCACCGCCAGGTAATAGAACGGCAGATTGATGGTGAAGAACACCACACCAAAGGGCAGCGATGTGGCGTAGTGGATCAGAAAGGCCACGCCGGCCGTCCCGCCTGACAGCAGACCGCCCTGCTTGAACAGCGTGATGCCGAGCGACACGAACAGCGTACCGGTAACGATGGCGAGCACGTCCTCAAGCAGGCTATGCCGGGTGACACCGGGAACATTGTCGGGGGCATTCATGGGGGCTCCTTACGGATACCGTGGACACGCGCCGACTATGCCGCCGGTACGTCCGTCGGTTCTTTGATCCAAGCCAACCGCGCGTGAATCAGAACCTCCCGAGATGCACGCGTTGTGTATGCGCCGCAGCCGCCCAGCGTTGTTCGTCCGGCGCAGGTGCTGATGGCGATGTGGCGCGAAGCTCGCAAAACCACGGACCCCGGGGCCGCATGGGAATCCCTCAGCCAGAACCCGGAGAAAGCGCAACGCTACAAGCGTGTGCGCGACCAGGAAACCGCCACTGGATCCCGTAGTCCGCAGCATGGAGCGGCCGGTCTCGCACGCTTTTCTACGAGTTTTCCGAATAGGCGTGCTTGGCAAGCGCGGCAATCATGGGCGAGTGCTCGTAGTCTGCCCAGGAGAATCGTTATGCTCAGAGCCATCGACGGCGGTGGTGGCGTCCCGACGCCCCCCAAGCCCATCCAACCGCCGCCGCCCCCCAGTGCACGCGATGTGTCCGATGCCGAGACGGCCCTGAAGAATGCGCTCCAGGGCAAGGCACCCGACGATACGGCGGCGCTGAAGGCTGCCATTGAGAAAATCCAGCAGACGCAGCCCGCGGTCAGCCGAGATGCGCTTGCGCGGGCCGCCATCCTGCTGCAGGCCGCGCACAACAAGTCGGCACCGGCCACGACGCAACCCAAGGTCGATGCGCTTGAGCAGGCCGCCAGCCAAGTCGGCCTCACGCACGTGTTCGACAACACGACGCTGGACAGCGCCACGCATTCGCTGTCCGACAAACCGCTGGCAACCGACCAGGCCCCGCCCACGCAAGCCGTGACGCTGCAAGACGCACGGGCCGCCATTCAGGCAGGGCTCGACGGCGGCATGACCGAGGCCGAAGCCGTCAACGCAGCACGTGCCCAGCTTGGCGGCAGCGAGCAAAACGAGACGGTCCTGAGCGAAGCCGCCCTGACCATCGCAGCCGAAAAAGCCGTGGCAGACGGCAAGGTCCCGGCCGATGCCGACCCCATCCAGAATGCTGCCAAGCAGGACGTCTGGCTCGGCATTTTCTCCAAACCCACCATCGACAACGTGGTGAAGGCGCTGCACGTCGAGCTCAAGCCGGCAGCCAATCTGGACGACACCGTCAAGGCCACGCAGACCGCCTTCGAGACCTGGCAGAAGGACAAGGCCGCCAATGCCGACGCGGCCACGCTGGCGCGCGACAAGCAGGCCTACCACACCGCCCTTTCCGATGAACTGAACACCGCTGCCGGCCAGCCCGACAGCCAGTGGCGTGCTGATCCACTCCAGACCGATCGGCGCCTGCTTGCCGAGCGCCTGGTCGCGCAACGCAATAGCGCCGCAAGTGGCACACAAGGCAAGCCTGACGCGGCCAGCGTGTTGAACGACCTGCACGCCGCAGAGATCGTTGACGCGGCGCAGGCCGCACGCGCGTCAGGCGGCGCTGACGGCAACCTCAAGGCAGCGCAGGCGCTCACCCAGCAATTGCGCGGCGTGGCCAACACCGACCCGCTCTATGCGAGCGTGATGGACGACGCACGCACGCAGGACATCCAGTCTGGCGCGCTGCAGGACATCACCCACGCCAGCGGCAAGAACCCGCACGACACGCTGGTGGCCGAAGGCAATGCGCTATCGCGCTACAAGGACACGGTGCTGTACAAGGACCTCGTCAACTCGGTGCTGAACGCCGGCGTCACGCACGACAACATCACCAAGGTGGGCACGCCTGGCGAACTGCGCGACATCGCAGCGCTGCTCGAAGACGTGCAGCGCGCCTCGCCCGAACTGGCGCAGTCGCTCTACACGCAAAACCTGCAGGGCAAGGTCGACAGCAAGATCAAAGCGGGCGACCCCGAGGTCTACGCCCCCTCCATGCAAACGCTGGACAAGCGCGACGACTACTACGGCCCCATCAGCCGCATCGTCAACGCGCTGGGCGGCCCGAAGAGCGACGGCGCAGCCCATGTCATGGGCAGCCTGCGGTCCTTCCTCTACAACGCGCAGGCCGACCAGGACCGCTACAAGGAAAACGGCTATACGCCGCCCAGCACACCGTTCGACACGCTGGGCCTGGCTAAGGCCAACAATGCATCGATGGCGCCGTACCAGACCATCATCGATGAAGACCCGAACGGCGCGCTGTCTAAAACGCTGCAGAAGCACACCGGCCTGAAGCCATCGCCGCCCACGGTGCCGGTCGGGCCGGACGATGCGGCCCACCTATCCAAGGCCCAGGCGGCGCTGGACAAGGCGCTGGGCGGCGGCACGGCCGATGCGGCCGGCCTGCAGAAGGCGCTCGATGCCGCGCGCAACGACAAGGCAAACGCCGACATCAGCAACCAGACATGGGCCCAGGCAGCGGTGCTGGCACGTGCCCAGGCAGTGACCGTAGCGCGGCAACAGGACAACACCAGCGACAAGGCAGGGGACAAGGCCGGGCAGCCCCAGCCCCCCAGCGACCCCATCGACCAGGCCACCAAGGACGTCGACGGCGACCAGCTTTTTACCGAACAGGACCTGCAGGACGGCGTGAACGCCCTGCGCAAAGGTAACGTGGCAGCAACGCCGGATGCCAAAACGCCCGACACGCAGCGCGACGGCGCCCAGCCCGACACCACCGCCCATCTGGGCCAACTGGTGGCCAGCGGCATGACGCTGCCCGAGGCCATTGCCGCCACGCGAGCCTGGCTCGGCGGCAACGAACAAAACGAGGCGATGCTGACGCAATCAGCACTGACAGTGGCTGCGCAACAGCATCTGGAGGACTACTACCAAG
Organism: Ralstonia pickettii; assembly: GCF_000607165.1. Classification (GTDB taxonomy): domain Bacteria; phylum Pseudomonadota; class Gammaproteobacteria; order Burkholderiales; family Burkholderiaceae; genus Ralstonia; species Ralstonia holmesii. The sequence goes on from NZ_JFZG01000027.1 coordinate 78,147, forward strand.
ACCCGACCCAGGACCCCGTCGATGCCGGGGCCCAGGACCTCGCCAAGCTGAACGTGCTGGACCCGGACGTGCTGCGCGTCACGGCGGGCATCATGAAGCAGGACATCCAGCCCGACCAGAAGGCTCTGGACAGCGCGGTCACGCAGGCCCGCACCGACTACGCGGCGTGGCAAGACGCCAAGGCCAAATCTGACAAGGCGCCCGACAACGCGGACCTCAAAGCCGCTGCCGCACACGCCCTGCAGTCGTATCACAACGACCTCGACCAGGCGTTGAATGTAGCCGCCGGCCGCAAACCCGAAGATGGCGATTGGCAGCTCAACCCCGACAACGTCGATACCCTGTGGAAGGCGCAGAACGCCGTCACCATGGCCGGCATCGCGCCCGAGATGGAGACGGCGCGCGGCACCGGCAAGGACTCGCCCGAGTTCAAACAGTTGCTGACGAGCTTCCAGCAATGGCAGACGGGGCTTGGCGCGCAACAGGTGCTGCACATCGCAGCGCACGCCCTGCAAACCAACGGTGGCCCGGGCAAGGGCGACGCGGCGGCGGCCAAACGGCTCACGGGCCTGCTCGCCGGCATGCAGTCCGGTGACCCGCTGTTCGACCAGGTCATGGGCGATGCGAGCATCTCCGGCTTGCAGCAGCGCGCGCTGCAATCCATCCTCGACCAGGCGCCCATGATGTGCACCGCCGCCAACGACGGCAAGGATTCGCCACAGGGCCGGCTCACCGCCATGGGCACGTCGCTCGATGTCTACAAGGGCACGATCTTCTACGCGCAACTGCTGGACGACACGATCCAGGCACCGCAGACCCAGTCGCTGTTTCAGCAGAGCGGCGCCCAGGTATTCGGCAAGGGCAAGGGTGATCAGGCCAACGCCGCGGCCGATCAGATGAACGGCGTCGCGCCGGACTTGGCCGCTGCGCTGTACCACAGCCAGTTCCAAGGCAAGCTGGACGTGACTGACCTGAAAGCCATGTCGCGCATCTACGCAGCCGCGGGCGGCGCACGCAACCAGGACATGACCGACCTGCGCAAGCAGATCGAGGGCCTGATGCTCAAGCCGCTCGACAACGGCGGGCTGGGCACCGAATCGGTGGATTCGCGGCTGAACACGACGTACTTTGTCGGCGGCGATGGCATGGCCGTGGTCACCGGACAGGATTTCGGGCTGAAAGATGTGAAGGACGACAACGTCCCGATGCAGCTCACGCAGGACATCCTCGGCGACAACATCGGCGACGACGTCAGCAAAGAGATCCGGCGCGAGACCGGCTTCAAAGACTCCCCCAAGCCGCCGGCGCCGGTCAGCACGGCCCCAAATGCGCCCAACGCGAGCCCACGGCTGCAGAACGACCTGCACTGGGCGCCCGACACCGCAGGCGTGAGCTCGGGCACCACCGCCGGCGTCACGGCCAGTGGCAACACCATCGGGCTGCCGTGGCAGGACGGCATGCACACCGTCACCAGCCAGGCCCAGGTGTACAACGCCGTGGGCCAGGCATACGGGCTGGACCCGACATACTCGGCACGCTCTCTGGACGAGCAGCAAGCCATGGCCGACGGCCAGTTTGCTGAATACAACGGCAACGAAGTCGTCTACGACCACAAGGGCCACAAGACCACACTGGCCCAGGTGGCCAGTCAGCTCATGCACGGCGAAGGCGTGAACACGCCCAGCGGCGCCACGCCCGTGGCACTTACCTCGCTGTCGATGCAGTGGTGGGACAACCGCGAGGGCAAGGGCGACGCCAAGCGCCTGGCCATCATGGAGGGCATCGGCACCGACGGGCGCTATATCGACGTGGGCCCGGCCGATACCACCGTGCGCAACGGCTATGGCGACTGGCAATCGCACAGCGGGCTGGATCGCGGCCTGCTGATCGCCCAGCCGCACTGGGTGGTCGATGCCAACGGCAACCTGATGACCGACGACGGTTACTGGAAGACCTACAAGCCCGACGACCACTGGTACAACTGGGAGCACCTGAAGACCGATCTGGAGATCGGCCTGACGGTGGCGGCCGGCATCGTCACCACCGTCGTGCAACCCGAGACCGCTGCGCTGTGGGCCGTGGTGCTATCGAACCTGGCCGATGCGTACTTTGCAGTGACCGCCGTGGCCGGCGCGGCACAGTCGATCAAGGCGCTTTCCACCGCCAAGGGGCGCGACGATCCGTGGAACTGGGTGGGCCTGGGTGCCAACGTGCTGGGCGGGGCAGCGGGCGTGGGCGGGCTCGTCAACCGCACGGCCGTGGCCGCAGCGCGCGTAGGCGCCTACAACGCCGACTTCATGGAGGCGATCAACGCGGTGCGCATCACGCGCGGTGCCAGCGCGGAAGATGCGGCGCGCATCAGCCTGCTCAATGACAATCGCTGGGCGTTGCGCCCGTTCCAGAACAACCTCACCAACGCCGTGCTCAGCCACGCGCTGTATGGGTCGCCCGCGGCAACCGCCAACGCGGCGCAACGGCTGAATGCCGTGTTCGGGGTCACGCGCAACCCGGGCGTCGTCGCCGACCTCACGCGGGGCACGCTGCGCTTGCAGCGGCTGAATGAGGCCATCCCGCTGCTCAACCGGGCGGACGTGCTCGCCAGGCTGCCCGCACGCCTGCGCCGGCTGGCCGGGCTGCGGTTCCTGGGCGGCGGCGCCCTCGCCTATCGACTGATGGGCACCGGCGCGCTCAACACCAACCTCGCGGCCATGCTGCACCAGGGGCAGTCCCTGGCGACATCCAACGGACAGGCCACGGGCGAAGACTGGGTGCAGTTCTTCACCTCGGCCGGGCTCATGGGGGCCGGCATGGGTGTGGCGCGCCAGCATGGCGCATCGCAACGGCAGGCCTACGAGGCGGCGGCAGCCAACCTGGCTGCTTCTGGCATGCGCATGCCGGGCGTGGCGCCCGACCCGGGCAGCACGCCGGTACAGCGCGTGGTGCCCGAACTGGGGCCGCGTGGCGCCGAATCGGCACTCGAGTCGCAGCAGGCGCTGCTTGCCAGGGTGCAGGCAGACGGTGCAGATGGCGCGTTGCGTAACGACGCGGTGTACCGCATGTACGCCCGCACGGGCGGCGTCACGGGCCCGGAAGACACCATGCCGGGCGAGTTCTATTTCCCTCGCCTGATCGCACTGGCAGAACAGCGCCCCGAAGGGGCCTACACCGTGTCGCAAGCCGACGGCGCCTTCGTTGACAGCACAATGCCGACGGAAGGCCGTGCGCGCACCACGTTCTATCACTTCCTGCGCGAGGACGGCCGGGTCGACCCGGACGCCGTCACCGAGCGCGTCTATGTCAACGCAAAGACGTCGCATGTGCTCGACGTGCTGGACTTCCTGGTGCGCGGCGTGGTGGACCAGCCCGGCCGCTTCCCCGGCATCTACGCGGCCAAGGCGGCCGGCCCCGACGCCGCCGGCCCGCGCGCCGACAACATCGTCGTGTATGCCACCGACCGTGCGGCTGTGGACCGCGTGGTGGAGGCGTTGCGGCATTACCAGCAGCAGCATCCGGAGTACTTCCACGACACCGTGCCGTCGATGACCGAGGCGCAGCTGCGCGGCGTGTCCACCGCGGCGGAACCGCCCCCCGCGATGGTCGACCGGCTGCTCAGCGCCATCGACAGGTTTGCCGCCGGCAACACGCAATTTGGCGCCACCGACATCGGCCGCACGCCCAGCCCGGAACAGAGCTTTGGCAGCATCCGCGCCTACGCGATCTCCTTGGCCCAGCACGACACCGTGCTGGCGCAGCAGGCCGCCGCGCAATACGGCGTACCGTTCGATTACAGCGCCGCGCTGCAGAAAGCCACCAGCCGGCGCTTTGCCGAGATCGGCATCGACCCCGCCAACCCGGCGCGCAACCTCGGCGGCCCCGTGGCACGCCCGGCCGGCTCGCCCGACTACAGCGGCACCGGCACGCAATACCGCCCACACGACGGCACATACGAGACCACGCCGGCCGACCGCGTGACGATGTCGTTTGGCGGCGCACCGCTGCCGCCCAGCGCCCGCGCACTGATTGGTGCCTCCGACACGCTCACGCGCCAGTTGCGCCTGCTGCAAGACGCCGGCTGGACGGTGCGCCTCGGACACCCCAACCAGGGCTCTGCCGTGGATGCCGAGCGCAAGACCATCACGCTCGACGCCAATGCGCACGACGCCGGGGCGCTGGTCTACACGCTGGGCCATGAGGCCGACCACGCTGTGAAGGCCGAACTCGATCTGCAGGGCCTGCAACGCCACAGCGAGGGCAGCTTCGTGCAGTCCTTGCTCGCCGGCGAGGCCAGCGCGCAAGGCAACGCGTTCAACGTCCGCGATGAGGTGCTGGCCGCAACCGGTGTGGACATCGGCGCCCGCGCGCAGATGCCGCAGCCCCTGGAGCAGGCCTACGCGCAGTGGGATGCGAACAACCCAGAGGCCTACCTGCGCCTGGCGCAGACCATGGGCAGCATGCGCACGTCCGTCGCGCCAGACCAGACCTACGTGCAGTACTACGCCTCGCGCTGGAACGGCGGGGCGCCCGGCACACCGCACATGCCGGCGCCGGCGACGGCGTCCGGCGCCCAAAAAGCGGCGCAGGCCGCCGAATGGCTCGATGTGAAAGACTTGCGGACGTTGCGGCACGTGCCCGGCGCCGAGGTACCCAGGCTGAGCGATTTGGCCGGCAAGGCGGGCAGCAACACCGTCCTGATCGCGCTCAAGGGCACCAGCCAGCCGGACGGCACGCCCGTCATCGTGGCCACCACGCAACTGCGCGACGACGGCACCTTCGCGCCGCCCCAGGCCGTGCGTGGCAGCAACGTCCCCAAGATCGTCAAGCGCGCCGTGCGTGGTGATAACTCAGCGATGCACACCGCACGCAAGGGCGTCGACTTCTACATCAGCCCCGTGCCGTACGAGCGGTTGCAGGCGCTTGGCGGGCCATCGCGCATCAATAGCGATGACGGCTCGCATGTGCTGTCGCCTTCGGCCGACAAGATCGACGCCGAGGTTGTCACGCACATCGAGCAGCTCGGCGGGGCCAAGCGCTACAAGAGCGTGCAAGAGGCGACCAGCGCCGCGAAGGACAGCGACATCATCTACGTCATCGACAAGAAAGGCGGTGCCCCGAAGGGCCACGCCAAGCGCGGCACCGACGGCACATGGACATACCACGTGGATGCGCCCATGGACGGGGCTACCGTGCCCGAACGCAGCCTCGAAGCTGCCTTTGCCAAGCAGCAGACGCACGGCGCACGCACACTGCGCAGCGCGCCGCGCGGCGTGCGCTTCGTGGTGAGCTCGGTGCAGCCCGAGACGGTCAAGGAACTGGGCGGCTTCCTGGAACCACGCACGCTATGGAAGCGGGCCGAATACGGCATGCCGGCCTTCAAGCCGGGCGAAGTTGCACAGGCCACCACCACACTGAACCGGCAGGCCAACGGCGGCTTCCTGCGCGGGCGCGCTGCGCAGCTTCTGCAATGGCGGCAGCGCACGCTGGAGGAGCCCGTCACCACCGGCACGCCGCTGGAAGCCACGGCTTACGCCTACGCCGACACGCGCATGCTGCCCGAGTCCGACGCCCATGCGCTCGACTACAGCGGGGCGAACATCGTCCATCTGCGCAACCTGGCGAAACAAGGCAAGCTCGAAGCCGGCACGCATTACATCTACGTCTACGAGACGGCCGACCACGCTGGCAAGCTGGGGGGCCATACGCCCATCGGCCGCCTGGAGCCCGATGGCAATACCCTCATGTGGTATGACGCGCGGAACAAGGCAGCCACGCAGCACAACGGCACCCCGGCCAATGAATTGGCAATCGGACACGACAGCTTCGGCTCGGATACCCACTTCCTGCTCACGCGTCTGCCGCCCGATCAATTCGAGGCATGGCAGCGCAGCGGCGCCGGCCTGGAGATCGGCGTGTTCCAGCCGGTGCTCTCCAGCACCACCACGACGGCGCTGCCGCCCGACGCGCCCAAGCTAGGCAACCTCACCCGCCCGCTGGACGAGGTCGAACTGCTGGCCGGCAAGGAGACCGATCCCTATGCCAGCAATGTTGAATTCAAACCCGTCAAAGACCACGCGCCCCAGGTGGTGATGGCCGATGCGCAGCTCTGGCGCAAGCTCAAGCTCAAGCTGCGCGTGGCACGCGATGTGGCCGCCAACACCGTGTCGCGCCGCGTGCCATTCGCGGGCAAACGCATCGCACAGCGGTTCTCGGCGGCGGCCACGGGAGACCGGCACATGGTCAACACGTTCCTGCGTTCGGAGTTCCCGCTCCAGGCGCGGTTGGCGCCGATGGGCCGGGCGTATCGCCTACGCGACGACCCCGCCAAGGCTCTTGCGTTCATCAAGAAAACGGGCGGCGCCATGCCGGTGATCTCGCTCGTGGTCGACCCGTATTCGCTGCGTGCCGCCGTCGGCAAGCGACAGGACCCAAGCTTTGTGCAGGCCGCCAAGCAGATCGACGTGAACAACGCCACCATCGACCATGCGAATGCACAGATCAAATCCGGCAGCGGCGCCGATCAGAGGAAGCTGTTCCTGGATGACCTGCACCAGTCGCGTCTCGACAAATGGCTCGACCTGTCGGCGCAGACCGGTGTGGTCATCCGCCTCGAATTCGCGCCGTCGCGGCCGCTGATCGGCACCAACGACCACTTCACCGCGCGCACCAATGACGCGTACGACAACCACGTGCGGCTGTTCTCGATGCTTGAGAAATGGGGCAGCACCCATGCCGATGCGCCGCCACCCCACGTGATGGTCAGCTTCCACGGCTGGGATACGGTGCTCGAGCCGGTGCCGGGCGGGGGCAACGCCAAGCTCGTCGAACAGGTGCTGGAGCGCCCCACGCTGCCCTGGGTGCACATGGGCGTGTCGTACGCCACCAATGGCGCCGACGCCATCGCCAACGAGCGGCTGAACACCGCCGTGGCCGACATGGTGCTGCGCTTTGAGCAAGACGGCGCGCCCACCCAAGGCCGGCTGCATGGCGACGACGCCCTCACGCGTGTGTTCGAGCGCCCCTCCAAGAGCCAGTACGATGCCCAGAACCAGGTGCTGCTGGCCGAGATCGCGCGGTTGGGCAAGCAGAAGTACAGCCTGTCGGACAGCCAAGTCAACGCGATCATCGACCGCGTCTTCAACGGCAACACGACCGCGCTCGTCAATCGCGCCCGCGCTACCGAGATCGACTTTGCCAAACCGCTTTGGGAAGCCAAGTGGCACCTGAGTCCGACAGAAAAACGCGCCCGCCAGTTTGCCGACCAATGGACGACCGAGATGGGCGTGGCTGCGCGCCCCGCGGGCGCGAACGCGCTGCCGGCGTCGGCAAGCAACCAGGCCGCTCCCCTGCCCACCTGGCGGGAAATGGTGGAAAACGAGAAAGCCCTGTCGGTGGACGCGTCCGGTGAGCCGCAGAGTGCCGGGCGCGTGGAAACCACGCAGACCGCGCGCAAGATGCTGGTCAAACCCGAACAGGCATCGGCGGAACTCAATGCGCTTGGCGTGGAGGGTGCCAAGCCCAAGCTTGGCACGCGTGCGCGCGAAGTGGTGACCGTGGGTGCCTCCGTGGCAGGGGGCGCAGGTGCGGTGCTGATCGGCATACCCGGCACTGGCGCCAATACCGTTTCGCTGGCCAGCAATCCCTCCATGCTGCTGCTGCGTGTCGGACGCTCGGCGCAGGTGCTGCATCAGGCGACGATGGCAACCATCGAGCGCGCAGACCCACGCGTCTTCAGCCAGGCCACGCAGACGATGGTCGACCGGCTGGTCAAGGCACTGCCAGACCACACGTCGGAGAAGACCGTACCGGCCAACCTGGCAGAGATCGAGGGCCGCCTGCGCACATTCGTTGCCGAAGCCAACTGGAGCGTGCACAACATCTACCAGCGCCTGGGCAATCGGGAAATCACGCGCACGCAGGCCAGTGATGCCACGCAGGCCGTGTCGGCCGATCTGGTCAAACAGATTCAGGCCGTCTTCAGCGGCACCGGGCTGCAGCAGGTGCATCTGGGCCACCCGCGCACCAAGCTCGGCTATTGGGGCCGACAGATCGCCATCGGCGGTTACAGCGCGGGGCTGGCCTCGTATGCGCACGCGATGGCGACCAAGGCGTGGACACTGGCGCACGATTCGGCCATCTGGTACGTGCTGCCCACAGGCGGCACAGTGGCGTCGATCGCGTACACCACCGGGGTGCTGCTCGGGCGCGGGCGCAACATCGACATTGAGCAGCGCAGCCGCACGGTGCGCGGGTTCGATATCTCGGCAGACACGCTGGCCGCCACCGGCGGCATGCTGCTGGGCGCCGCGCAGCTGGCGGGTGGCGACTACATCAAGGGCGTGCCGATGCTGCTGTCGTCGGGCGCGCTCGGCCTCTCACGCTTCAGTTCGCACTTTCCGAATGCGTCGGAGTTTGTCAGCAAGCACAAGATCGCTATCGCGCTGCTGCCGCTGTCGGCGTATGCATTCAACCTGATCAAGCCGCTGTTCATGCAGGACGACAAGAACAAGCGCCCGCCCGGCACATCGGCTGTCACGCCGTCGCCCAGTGCATCACCGAGTGCATCGGCATCGCCTTCGGTGTCACCGTCGCCATCGGTCTCGCCGTCCGCGTCGCTCTCGCCGTCCACCTCGCCGTCCACCTCGCCCTCGTCGTCGGCCAGCCCGACTGCGCCGTCAACCAGCCAGCCTCCCAGCACACCGGCCACCCCGCAACCCGCGCCCACGCATTCCGAGTACGTGGTGCAGTCGGGCGATACACTCAACGGCATTGCCGACCGGTATCGCACTCCGCTGTTGCACGAGGCGCACGTCTCCGATGCGCAACGCCAGGCCATGTCGGACGAGCAGCAGGTCGAGGCAGCCCTGGCGCAGTTGCTGCAGATCAACCCGCAGTTCGCACATCGCAATGTCGGGCTGATCCACCCGGACGAGCCTATCGTGATCGTGCCGTGAGCCGCGTGGCCGAGTCGGGTTTCCACCGGCCGCGGGGCGACGCGGCCGCCCCATTCCTCTGGGTGCATCTCGCACGTCCGGCGTCTGCCTAGACCGGCTGAGACAGCAATCGCTCGAGCGCTTCAAGCCTATGTCTGCGTATTGTGGTGATGGCGTAGAAGCGTTCCAGCAATTGCGTCGACTGCCCTACAGTCACCAGGATTCCCGCTCGCAACTCATCTTGAACGACAACTTCGGGCAACACAGCCAACCAGCCGCTGTCACGTGCAATCAGACGCAGCATGGCCATGTCGTCTATCTCCGCCCGCAATCGGGGGACCACACCCATTGACGCGCACAGAGCGTCGAACTGAGTTCTAAGCGCGTGGCGCGGCCCAGGTAACGCAATCTCAAGCCCATCAAGATCTTCTGGGATGTGCAGGGTTCGGCCTTTCCAGACTGCTGCTGGCCCTACCAGGGAAATGGATTGACTACCAAGATACTGACAGTGAAGAGGGCGATCCGGATTGGTGGGCACGCTTTCATTGGCGAGCACAACGTCAAGTTGATGTTCGACCAGCCGGCCGAGCAAGTCTTCGAGAACCCCGGATTCCAGGGTGAGTAGCACTTCGGGGTCAGCCAAGAGCGGCTTGATCCAGTTCTCCTGATAGTTTCTCGACAGGGTCGCCACACTTCCAACGCGAAGTCGCGTCATTCCCTCGCTTCGGCCAACCAATCTTCCGAGCATCTCCTGGCCGAGTCCGAAAATGTCTTCAGCGTAGGACAGCACGACCTGGCCGGTCTCGGTCAGCACCAGGCTGCGTCCTTCCCGGCTGAATAGGGCATCGCCAAGTCTTTCTTCCAACTGGCGGATCTGAGCGGAAAGCGCCGACTGGGAGGTGTGCAGCTCGCGGGCGGCGCGCGTGAGGTGTCCCAACTTGGCCACGCGCCAAAAGTAGAACAAGTGATGGAAGTTAAGCTGCTCCAGCCTGATCATTCTGTTTTATATATCAAATCGTTCTGATCATTGAATTTTACAGAATGATTTCCAGAGGAGAAGATGCGGGCACACGAATTTTCGCCAGCGCTTCCCATGGACATCGTTCACGTTCTTACGGCTGTTTCGACACTCCTGCCGGCAGGTTTGATGGGGGTGGCCGCCCTCCTTCCTCGGTCCGCCCGCGCAAGTACGCCGACACTTTGGCACGGCTTTATCGCACTGTCGGCCATCTCCTTGTGTGCTGCCATATTCTCTTTGGCCTGGGCGACGTGGAGTTCCGGCGAACCTCTTGGCAGCTCCGTCCTCTCGCCTTGGCTGCGCCTGTCCCTGATTGGCGGTTGGATGGCCGTGCTTGTCCAACTGCTGGGCACCTGCATCGGCGCGTTCTCTGCGCGGTACCTGCAAGGCGAGCAAGGGCAACGCAGCTATCTCGGCGCGCTTGCCGGGGTGTTGGCGTCTGTGCACCTGCTCCTGCTCGCAGACCATTGGGTGGTATTGATCGGAGCATGGGCGACGATCGGCGTCGCGTTGCAGCGTTTGCTGTGCTTTTACCCGGACCGACCGTTCGCAATGCTTGCCGCGCACAAAAAGCGTTTGGCAGACCGGTTGGCAGATGTCTTCCTGGTGACGGCAGCCGCGTTTGCCTGGCACGAGGTAGGCAGCGGTTCTCTGTCGCAGTTATGGCTTCACATTGCGCACGAAGGGGTATCCGCGAGCCTTCAGGTCAGCGCGGTCTGCATCGCCGTCAGTGTGATCTTGAGAACAGCCTTGCTGCCCGTGCACGGATGGCTCATCCAGGTCATGGAGGCTCCGACGCCCGTATCGGCGTTGCTGCATGCGGGTGTAGTGAACCTGGGCGGGTATGTGCTGATCCGATTTGCCCCGCTGCTCAGCCCGAGCGCGCCGGCTCGCTGGCTGCTGATCACGGTAGGGCTGACCACGGCAGTCATGGGCGGGTTGATCATGCTCACCCGGATCAGCATTAAGGTCCGGCTGGCCTGGTCCACGGTGGCGCAGATGGGGTTCATGGTGATGGAGTGTGGATTGGGCCTGTACACACTGGCAGCGCTTCACCTCCTCGGCCATTCGCTTTACAAGGCGCACGCATTTCTCTCCGCGTCCTCGGTGGTCGATCGGCTTCGCGTGGAACAGCTCCTTGGCCATGAAAAGCGCTCGCGCTTGAGTTTGTACGCAGCCCCCGCCATCGCAATCGGCATCGTCGTCCTTCTTCATGCGCTGGTGGATCAGATTCCCTGGCCTTGGTGGTGGAGCGGCATTCTCGCGCTTGCGTGGGCGCCACTGCTTTGGCTGCCATCCGTCAAGGAAGGCTCGACCGCTGCAATGCTGCTGGCCAGACTTGTCGCAAGCCTGATCAGTATTGCGGGTCTCATGGGCGCAGCAATCGTCCTCCACCTCTTGCCAACTGGCATAGCGGACCACGCCGACACAGGTGGCGGCATTGCAGCGTTGCTCAGCATGGCTGCCATGCATTGCGTCTTGGTGGCGTTGCAGACATCTCCCCACGCTTTGGCTTCTCTGCGCCGTGCCTGTTATGCGGGCCTTTACTTGGATGAGTTTTATACCCGTTTGGCGTTGCGCTCCTGGCCGACCAAATGGACGCCAAGTCGCTCGGATGTCTTCCCCCTCGCAGTCGCCCGAGCCGCCAAGGCGAATGCAAACCAGTAAATGCTGCTCAGAGAGGTTCACATGAACAACGGTATTGCCTCCTTAAACAGTCCCGGCCCGATGTCGGAACATAACGCAGCCTGCGTCAACCTTGAGGCCGAAAAGTACACGGACGCTGCGCGGCTGGAGCAGATGGAAGCCGCCTGCAAACAAGCATGCGCAGCGATCGCACCGGCATGGCCTTTAGATCGGGCAATTGCAGTCAATCCTCATTGGGGCCGGGTGAGCATGCCTGTTCGCCAAGTGGCAGCCCGGATGGCAGTGCTTGGAGGCATCCAGGTGTTTCCAAGCCGTCCAAGCCTGCGCCAAGCGTGGCAATCTGGCCGCATCACCAAAGACGACGTCGAATATGCGCTTGCTGCCTTGCCCGCCGCCAAAGTGTCCGGTCTGACGGCTTCCCAATGCCTGAATGCCATCAACACCGATTGGTCAGCGCCACGTTTGCCGTTGCTGATCGACATACTTGACACCGATCCATTGCGCCATACGAGGCTTTCCTGGCGCGAGGCAATCACGCACCAGGTTAGCCAAAGTTGCGCCGCCTATTTCGACGAGAATCAGTCGGACTGGGCTATCCAGAAAAACGATGGGCTGTATGCCTTCTGGCGCGACACGTTACGGCACGATCGCGGCATTGGCTTGCTAATGGGCATTCCGAACCTTGAGCTGCATCTGGCGGAGCTGCCGCCCCCGTTCCGGGACGCCGAACACTGGGCGCTGGAGCAATTGGATCTGCCCAGCGATGTCTGGCCAGATTATCTGGAAGCCGTATTGCTCACGGTGAATGGCTGGGCATCTTGGTGCGCCTACCTTGGGTGGCAAGCTCGTCAGAGCGGGAAGGAAGATCCAAACCTGCGTGAGTTGCTTGCCATTCGGCTTGCCTGGGGCGCCGTTCTGCAGAAGTGTCATGACGACTACAGCACGAAGACCGCCATTTCAACCCTTCGCAACGCCTGGCGCCGCGCATCTTCGACGCTTGCAGAGGCCGAGGACGCTTTGCTGATCGACGAGGTTTGGCAGTACGCCCTGGAAGCCGGTTACCAGCGCCAGCTAGCGCATCGCGTAGGAGCGTCCTGCGTGGCGCCTGAGCCCTCCGAGATTGAAGTACAAGCAGCGTTTTGCATTGACGTCCGCAGCGAACCCTTGCGGCGTTCCTTGGAGGCGGTCTGGCCGGCGGTCCAGACGCTGGGCTTCGCGGGATTCTTCGGCATACCCATTGCCTATACGCCGCTCGGAACAGGGGCACGGCGCCCGCAACTACCCGGCTTACTGTCGCCTTCGATGGAGGTGACAGACAGCGTCTACCTCAGTACAGGCCAAGACGGACCCTCTGCTGACGGTACGGTCGCACGCGCACGGCGCACCCGTCTCGGGGTTGCCGCACAGTTGAATCAATCCAGTCGCTGGCCCAGCGGTGCGTTCTCGTTTGTCGAGATTGCAGGCGTTGGCTACGCCGGCGCGCTGTGGCGGTGGGTCCGCCCGTCGACGCAGCGGCGCGCGCGTGCAGACTTGGCAGGATTGCCCTCCCGGTACAAGAAGGTATGCAGACCTGCACTGCTATCGCAGTCTCCACGTGAAAAAGCTGACCTGGCGGGGCGCGTGCTCCGCGCCATGGGGCTCGCTCACAATCTGGCCCCGTTAGTGGTGCTCGTCGGTCATGGCAGCCAGTCGAACAACAATGCGCATTCGGCATCTTTGGATTGCGGCGCATGCTGTGGCCAAAGCGGTGAGGTCAATGCCCGCACCTTGGCCCTGCTCCTCAATGACCCGAAGGTGCGCGCCGAGTTGGTCAACTTGGGCGTCGACATTCCAGCACGGGTGCAATTTGTGGCGGCGCTGCATAACACGACAACCGACGAGATCGAAGCCTTCGACCTCGACCTGTTGCCCGAATCCGCGCTTGAGCGCTGGGCACGCTTTGAAGACGCAATGAAACACGCTTGCGATCAGGTCAGACGCGAGCGTGCGCCAAAGCTGGGTGTCGATGCACGTTTGCAGCATGATCAACTCTTGACCAAGCTCCTGCGGCGCGCCAACGACGGTGCACAGACGCGACCGGAATGGGGGCTGGCCGGCAATGCGGCATTCGTGATCGCTCCGCGTTATCGGACCCAAGGTGCGGTGCTCGACGGACGCGTGTTCTTACATGATTACGACCACCGCAACGATCCCGACGGTAGCCTGCTCGATCAATTGCTGACGGCGCCCATGCTCGTGACCCACTGGATCAACTGGCAATATCACGCGTCAACATGTGATCCGCAACATCTGGGGAGCGGCAACAAACTCCTGCATAACGTCGTCGGCAGCTCAATCGGGGTATTTGAAGGCAATGGAGGGGATTTGCGAATCGGCCTATCCCGGCAGTCGCTTCATGACGGAGAGCGTTGGGTCCATGAGCCGCTTCGGCTGACTGTTCTGGTGGACGCGCCACAGGAAGCCATTGACCGGGTGATTGAACACCACATCGTCGTCCGGCAACTTGTCAGAAACGGTTGGCTACACCTCTGGCGGTTCGGGCACAACGAGCTTCAACGCTACACCGATGGCAAGTGGCAGCCGATCGGGCTGAGTACGGCGTGAGACAACCACGTCAGACCGCCAAAGGGACTTCCTTCTGGTTGCTCGGACCAAGCTCGTCTCTACGCAGTGCAGCCAAATCGCGTGAGCGTCTGAATCAGTATCCGGATTCATGAAAGAGGAAGCGCGAGCGCAATCACCAGGTTGAATGTTCGAAGAGCTCCTCTCAGCGCGCGACGACGGGAGCATGGATATTGATGCATTTCCGACTCATCAACAGGCATTGTGGTTGGCTGTAGAGAAATGCGCTGTTCGCCGTTGTAACGGGGTATTACCCTACAAGGGTGATGAGGAGGACTCGTGAAAAGGCTCCACAAGTCATTAGCCCCCAGGCATTACCGAAGCGGCGAAGCAGCAAAACTGGCTCGGATGCCAGCATCCACGCTGCGCATTTGGGAGCGCAGATACGCTGTAGTCTCGCCGCCGAAGAGCGCTTCGGGCCAACGCCTCTACACAGAGGAAGACATAGAACGCCTGCGCCTGATCAGAGGCCTTGTTGATCGTGGGCACCCAATCAGTGCCGTGGCGAGCTTGAATGCGGAATCTCTGAAGGCGCTAGTGGAATCGTCTGGCGTCGTTCAGGCGGCCTACGTTGAGCCCATTTCGCTTCTGATCGTAGGCTCAGTGTCACTTGACATCGCTAATTGCGCTTGCGCCCACATGCGTGTCTGCGGGCACCCCAGATCGCTTGAAGAGGCAATTCGAAGTGCACGCACAGGTATGAGGGCGGATGCACTGCTAGCCTCTGCTCCTTCGCTTCAGGAAGAAACGATTTCACGCATTGCGGCACTGGCCGAAGCGGTGCACGCGAAAGCCGTCAGCGTGATCTGCTCAGAGGCGTCAGTGCGCGCGACCGAGCGCGCAGGCCTTGGCGGCATACGCGTAATCCGACAATCCGACGCTGAAGCCAAGCCTGAACCGCTCGTCGCAGAGCTTGTCGATTGGGCTACGGCGCTCCGCCGGGCAGACATATTGAATGCCGACACTCGCAGGCGCTCGGCCCGCCGCTTCGACGACAAGGCGCTCGCCACTCTAGCCGGTCACGCCTCGGCGATTCAGTGCGAATGCCCGCGGCATTTGGCTGAACTCGTGATCCAACTCAGCGCGTTCCAACGCTATAGCGATGAGTGCATATACCGCTCGGCACGTGACGCCCTGCTGCACCGCCGGCTCGGGAACGTCGCAAACCGGGCGGTACAACTGCTTGAGACCGCGCTTGCGGAAATCGTCCGTCAAGAAGACTTGCTCAACACGGCTGAGCGCTAAACCGCTCCGACACGCCACGCCACGCCACGGTGACCATGAGCAGCTTCAAGCGATATTTCCAAAGACCCCTGCCCCTGCGCCTTTGCTGTTCAGTTGGGCACACGTCAGGAAGTCATCATGGGATTTGTTTGGATTACTGGAGCTAGCGGCGCTGTGGGCGCTGCCCTCGCTCGACGATTGAATAGCGCAGGCATTCCGCTGGTGCTGACTGCACGAGACCGAAGCAAGCTGGAAGCGCTTGCTGGCGCGCTCAAGTCGGCCCCGACACTGATATGTCCAGCCGATGTTACGGATCGGAATAGCGCTCAGCTTGCAGTCGAGGCCGGTGTCGCTCAGTTTGGTGCGCCGGAAGGCCTCGTGCACTGCGTCGGGTCGATCATCATCAAGCCGCTGCACCTGACTTCGGAGGACGAACTCAAGCAGGCATTCGACGCCAATTTTTTCTCGGCGTGGAATGTGTTGCGTCTGTTTGTACAGCAGGCCGTTCGCCACAGAGTGCACGCAAGCGCGGTCTTGATCGGCTCGGTTGCCGCCACTGCCGGCTTCCCGAATCACGAAGCAATTGCCAGCGCGAAAGCCGCCGTCGGAGCGCTTGCGCAGTCGGCGGCTGCAACGTATGCGGACCGCAATATCCGCGTCAATTGCATTCATCCGGGGCTGACCACGTCAGCAATGTCTTCTCGCCTGACAAGTGTTCCAGCAGTTGCGGAGCGACTCGCCAAGACGAACCCGATGGGCCGGCTCGGACAAGGAGAGGACACCGCGGCGCTCGCGGAATTTCTGCTCAGTCCTGCAGCCTCTTGGATCACCGGCCAGCAGATCGGCGTGGATGGCGGCCAAGGGCGACTACTCGTGCCACCTAAGTCATGAGTGCGCAGCCGAAATACTTGCGCAGCCTGGCTGTCCTGCTCGGCATCGGCGGCCTCGTCCCGTTTATCGGGTTGGCGTGGCTTTGCCTGCGGGACACCTCGGGGAGCAGCGAATACCAGCATTCGCTGGTGGTGTACGCGGCGTCCATTACATCGTTTGTAGGTGCGGTGCACTGGGGGCTCGTGCTTGGCGAGGCAAACACCACGCGCAGGCATGCCTTGCAGCTTGCCTGGAGCGTCGTTCCATCGCTCGCAGCTTGGGGCGTAACCACCAGTGGCCAGCCGCGCACTGCGCTCGTCAGGATGGCGCTGGTGCTGGCAGCCTGCTGGCTGACGGATGCTGTTTTTTCGCGTTGGGGGGCAATACCCGCCTGGTACTTCCGGTTGCGCAGTCTATTGACCTTCGTAGCGGTGGCGTCGCTCATGCTTACCGGTCTTGCGAGCTCGGGGTGAGCACCGAAGACCGGTACCCCACAAAGACGAGCTTTGCGCCAAGTTCATCAACTTCATCTGTGTCTGGAGCCTGTTCGGAGGGCCACGTGGCAATCGATTCAGAAAATGGAACCGTCATC
>NZ_JFZG01000028.1 GCF_000607165.1 Ralstonia pickettii
GCGCAGTGGTTCAGATTCTCCTGAGCCACTCACAAACACCAGTGCTCGCGCACAAGGACGGCCACGGCAACCGTAAAGAGGGTGGTCAGCGCTGCTGCCAGAATCTCTGGCTCTCGAAGGCTGCACTCTTTCCGGTCGTCACGTCTCAGTCATGTCGTGCTGACTTGGGGGCCGCTGCGAATAATCGACTGCGAATACTCGGTCATTAAGAGCCACGGCGCTCAAATTGCCTTCAGCCTTTTTCCGGCGCGCCGTTCAGCCGCCTTCCCCGGGGCAGCTAGCGGAGAACTATCACGCCGCCCATAGGCGGAGATAAGACCCATCGGGATCGTATTCAGCGGCCTGCTTGCGGGCATTGAACCGCCTGCCGCCACGTGGGTCTGTGCCGCGCCCCGCGATATACAACCAATTGCCCTGATTGCTGTAGACGTCGTAGTCAACGAGTTGCGATTCGAACCACGCGGCACCCGCGCGCCAGTCGCCTTTCAGATCATGCACGAGGTAGCTGGCGACCACCTGCCTGAGCCTGTTACTAAGGTACCCGGTGGCCTCCAGTTCGCGCATCGCGGCATCGACAAGCGGTTCTCCGGTCGATGCACGACGCCAGCGCTCGAAGCCCTGGGCATCGAGGCGCTCGGCGTGCTGCGGTTCATCGGCGAGACCACGTGCCCAGTACAGTCGCGCCCCATGCTGAAGATGCAGGAAGCGGAAGTAGTCTCGCCACAGCAACTCGAACCACAACCAATAGCTGCCGTCACTCTTGCCGTGCAACTGTTCGAACTGCTGCAGCTCCGCCATCACGCGTCGCGGCGATAACGCACCGCTGGCCAGCCACGCAGACCATTTGCTTGAGAAGTCCAGCCCAGCCAAGGCGTTGCGCGTGCGCTTGTACGTATGAGGCAGCTTGCGCTGCAGGTAATTGGCCAGATGCTGAAGGCCTGCCGTCTCACCTCCATCAAACTCCGGCCTGCCATACGGAAACGACGAGCGCGAATCCGCCGACGCGATTTCAGCTGCATCGGGAGCGGGCGCACGCGCCAGGCCCGGCGGAATGACGAGGCCAAATGGCCGTGGCGGAAGATAAGCCGGCGGCGGCAGCGGCTGCGAAGGTTGGATCTGCGCTTGTTCGATCGCTTGCCTGAACGTTGTGAACACACGCGGCAGCAATTGAACGGGCCAAGGCAGGCCAAGCGGATCCATCAGACTGCTCTGCCAGACGGTCTGCACGTGCAGCCCCGCACTTCGCAGTTCGGCCACGTCTGCCTGCTCGTATGGTGCGGCGATGTCTTCGCAAAACACAGCCGCGGCGCCCATAGCGTGCGCCAATGCGGGCAGGACCTTTCCAGGCGGGCCGCAGCACTCGACCAGCGGGTTGCCGAGATCGGCCAACTGGCGCCTCAAGTCCCGGACAGCTGCAGCAAGCACGGCCCGGCGGTGCACACCCACGCGTGCAAAACCCCAGGGCGTCAGGTCGTCGTAATCTGCATGGCAGTACACCGGTACGAGGTGCCTGGCCCCGCTCTCGCACGCTGCACGCAGTGCCGGCTGATCATGCAGCCGTAGATCGTTACGGAACCAGAACAGGACGGTACTCAACGCGCTTCTCCAACGCGTGCCTTGCCTTGCGCGGCTTCCCTGCGGCAACGCTCGGAGCAATACTTGACCGCCTCCCAGTCCCTTGCCCACTTCTTGCGCCAGGTGAATGGCAAGCCGCAGTGCACGCAGTGCTTGCTCGGCAAATTCAGCTTCTTGTGCATCGACGGATTTACAAGTCGAGACTGAGCTGCGAATACGTAGCCCCATTCCCACGGGGGGCGTCAACACGATCGCGGCGCAGGCGGGAGGCATGCCTCTTCACGATCGCGTCATTGGCGGCGCGAACCTCCGGCCGGGCGCGCAACGCATGAATGCGCATCTTGGCGTGCCGCGTTGCCGCCTCAAGATCGACCAGCGGAACAGGGATGTCTTCGCCAACCCGCACACCACAGCGGGTCTGAACATCGGGCGGCATGCGCCACGGCTGCAAGAGCCACGCATCGGGCACGCGGCGCAGGGCTGGCAGCCAGCGCCGGACAAACCGGCCGTGGGGGTCCTGGTCTTGCGCCTGCTTGATCGGGTTGTAGACCCGCGTGGTGTTGATGCCGGTGGTGCCGGCTTGCATCTGCATCTGGCTCCAGTGGATTCCCGGCTCGTAGTCGATGAACTGGCGGGCCAGCCAAAGGCCCACCGGCCGCCAGTGCAGCCATAACGGGTAGGAAGCAACCGAGACGAGCATGGCCCGCATGCGAAAGTTGATCCAACCGGTTTCCCCCAGCATGGCCACACAGGCATCCACCATCGGCCAGCCGGTACGCCCCGCTACAAGGGCGGCAAAGTGGCCCGCGTTCCATCCTGCTTCGCGCAGGCCGTCGTAGCCGCGGTGCACATTGCGGAACTCGATGGCGGGTTCAGATTCCAGTTTCTGGATGAAGTGGCAATGCCAATGCAGGCGACTGACAAACGCGGACAGCCCTTTACGCTGCCACACCGCATCGTCGTCTGTGTTGCCCTTGAGTTGGAGCAGGCGTTGCTCTGTGCCCTGCACCACTTCACGCAGGCTCAGGCATCCGTATGCCAAATAAGGGGAAAAACGCGAGCATGCGCTTGGCGCCGTCAAAGGTGAGGAGATGCCGCCTCGATAGTGGCGGCTTCGCTCAGACAGGAATTCGCGCAGTACCTCAGCGCCGCGTGCTCGTCCGCCGCGCTGGCGGCGCGGTGGCGAAGATGCATCCAGGCCAAGTGCCTCGCACCCGGGCCAATCCATCGTCTTCCATGGCAAAGCGACATTACTCAGGCTGCCCGCTTCGGGCGCAGCCACGCGCGGCGCGTACATGTGTTCGGCCCAGCGGTCGTGCCAGACGTCCCGGGTGGGCAAGCGCCGCACCACCCCATGCTGCGGCCACTCGCGCCAAGTGACGCCCTGATCGACACACCAACGGGCGACGGCCTTGTCGCGCGCAAATGTATGACCGTTGCCCGTCTCTTCGTGAGACACCAAGTGACTGAAAGGCACCGCCGCATGCAGCCGCCCGAATACCTCCGTCACTTCACCCACGGCGACCTGCAGCCGTGCCCCGCATGCACGCAGCTGCTGCGCGAGATCCTGCAAGCATTCCTGGATAAAGAGATAGTGCTGCGATGCGGCGTCGGGCTGAGCCCAGAGGCTTGGCTCGATGACGTACAGACACAAGACCTTTCCCTGGCGGGCGGCATGGACAAGCGGAGCATGGTCGTGCACCCGCAGGTCACGCTTGAACCAGACGACGGTGTAGCTCATTGGACTTCGGTGGCTTACAGCACAACTTGATCACGTCGCCCGAGTATAAGAACCACGGACCCGCTATGGACGACTGACCGGGCCAGCAGAGCCCGAATTTCCAACACATTCCCGATTCAGCCAGCCTGGCACGCCGTAGAAAATCCGTTTCACGGCCCTGTATTGCACAGCTGCATGGCGCGCTCAGGCGCTGGCCACGAAGCGCGCCACATCGGAAAGCACAGGCCCCAGAAACTGCAGCGGCGAAGCCAGCGCGGCCACGATCGTTTTGTGGTCCAGCCGTGGATAGACCTTGAGTTCCACCGGGTGCCGATACTCCATCAGGCGTTCAGCGAGTGACAGCGTATTTCGCCGGACATCCACGTATGCATCGTGCTCCCCCGTTAGCAGCAACGCTGGAGGCAGCCACCCCTGGCTTACGTGGAACACCGGCTGGCTATCCGGTGTTTCGTTCGGGTGGTTGAACACGGGCAACACATCGGCCGCTTGAATCGGCAGGAAGTTGTAGGGGCCGGCCATACCGATCCAGCCCGACAGCGTTTCGATGCGCAGACCCTGCGCTTCGAGCCAGCGGCTATCGGTTGCCACCATCGCAGCGTTGTAGGCGCCCGCGCTATGCCCCGCAACGAACAAGCGCGAGCCGGCATGGCCCTGCCGATCCAGCCAACGCCGTGCGAAGGCCGTGGCGGCTGCGCAGTCCAGCAGGAAGTCTGGGTAGCGCACCTCCGGATACAGCCTGTAGTCGGCAACCATCGCAATCGCCCCGGTTGCGGCCAATGCTTCACCCACGAATGCGTAATCCTTGCGGTCACCCTCGCGCCACGACCCGCCGTAGAAGAACACAACCGCACGGGGCGGCCCTTCCATCGGCCGGACGGGTCGATAAATGTCCAATCTCTGGCGCGGGTGTGGGCCGTAGGCCAGCCCCAGCGTCGGCACGCTTGCGTCGGACTTGGTCACTGCGTTGAGCACATCCAGGGCAGAACACCCTGCGAGGCTCGCCAACGCGGCTGCCATCCATGCTCGGCGGGTCACACCACGCATCGACTTCCTCCTTGCAGCCAAAAGAATACCGGGCAAACGCACGGGTAGCGGTCAACGCCGCCCATGCTCGATGAGATAGGAATCAAGTGCAGGCACATACAGGTTGATGTCAAGACAGAGCGCTCGAAGATATACGCACACCCGTGCGCGTTGGATGCAGTGCCCAGGATGGTTCGCAAAAACGTGGTCGCACAGCTGGCCAACCCGCGCACGCGCCTATCTGTGGCGCTAGCGCTCGAGCAGGGCCGCATGAATCTGCACGGCTGGGTCTATGACATAGAAACGGGCAGCATCGATGCGCTGGATGGCGCAACACGCCGCTTTGTGGCGTTGGCTGAATCCCCCACCACGGTGGCGGTCACGTCGCGCAACCTGCGGCAGGTCCGACGAAGATGACCGAGAGCCTTCGGGCACCGGTCGCTACCCGGCTATGCGCTGCGGGCGCGATGCCCGCCGCTGGAGTCATGCTGCGGGGCGCCGGGTAGCGGGATGTCTCGCGCGCCCCAACAGGCAATCCAATGCCGCTTCCAGATGCGGAAAGCGAAACAGATAGCCGGCCTCCATGGCCCGCCTGGGCTGCAGGTGTTGGCTGCCCAGCAGCAACACTGACATTTCGCCCAGCGCCATCCGCAATGTCCAAGCGGGAACAGGCAAGAACATCGGCCGGCGCAGCGTAGCCGCCAGCCTGCCGGCAAAGTCCGCGTTGCTGACAAGATGCGGCGCACATGCATTGAAGGCGCCCTTGCAATCGGTGCGGTGCAAGAGAAAATCGATCAGGCCCACCACGTCGTCAAGATGGATCCACGGCATCCACTGCTGGCCGTTGCCGAGTCGCCCACCCAGTCCCATGCTGAACGGCAGACGCAGTCTGGGCAACATGCCGCCATCGCTCGCAAGCACGGGCGCCGTGCGCAGCAAGACGACGCGCATGCCCAGCCCTTCCGCACGGCGGGCTTCCTCCTCCCATGCGACGCACAGCTGACTGCCGAAGTCGTGCTCGCCAGGGGGGCTGGCTTCATCCAACGGCTCCTGCCCTCGATCTCCGTACCAGCCGGCGGCGGATCCGGAAACAAGCACGCTAGGGCGCTTCTCGCAGCGGCCCAGCCAATCCACGAGTTCCCGTGTCAGGTCAACCCGGCTGCGCCATAGCACCTTCCGCCGTTGAACCGTCCATGGGCGATCGGCAATCGGCGCGCCCGCCAGATTGATCACCGCATCAAATGGCGCGGCACCATCCAGCTCACGCAGCGTTGCGACACCGCGTGCACCCGCACACAGCCGAGCCACCCGTTCAGGCGAGCGGCTCCAGACAACCAGATCGTGGCCCTGCGCACGCCACTGGCGGCAAAGCGCGCGCCCGATCAATCCGGTGCCGCCAGTCAACAAGATGCGCATGATGGGTTGATCTCCTGATTGCAGTTGAGCCGTGCGGGCCGCCGCATCCGTCATAGCGCTTCAAGCCGCGCGCGCACCTCGGCCGCACGCATGCGTAGTGCATCGCGCTCCTCGGTGTCCATCTTGGCGAGTTGCCGATACACCATGGCCAGGCGCGGATTGCGGCCGAACACGTCAATATGACGTGCGAAGAAATCCCAGTACAACGCGTTGTAAGGGCATGCGCGCTCTCCGACACGCTGCTTGCTGTCGTAGTGGCAGCCCTTGCAGTAATCGCTCATGCGCGAAAGGTAAGCGGCACTGCTGACATACGGCTTGGTGGCAATGCGTCCGCCGTCTGCCCACTGGCTCATGCCCACCGTGTTCGGCAGCTCCACCCATTCGAATGCGTCGATATACACACCGAGATACCAGCGGTGCACCTCGTCGGGTGAGAGTCCTGCCAGCAAGGCGAAGTTGCCGATCACCATGAGGCGTTGAATGTGATGGGCGTGAGCGGTTTGCAGCGACTGGCCAATCGCCAATTGCAGGCAGCGCATCTGGGTCTTTCCATTCCAGAACCACGATGGCAGCGGCGCATCATGGTTCAGCACGTTGTACGACGCGTATCCGGGCATCTGCGCCCAATAGATGCCGCGTACATATTCCCTCCAGCCCAGGATCTGACGGATGAACCCCTCCACTGCTGGCAACGGCGCCCTGCCATGCCGATACGCTGCCTCTGCCCGGTCGATCACCTCGCGCGGATTCAGCATCTTCACGTTGAGGGAAAAAGACAGCAGCGAGTGGAATAGCCGCTGGTGGCTGCTGCTCATGGCGTCTTCGAAATCGCCAAAGTGCGGCAGCGTCTGTTCGATAAATGCGTCAAGGCAAGCCAGCGCTTCCGTGCGGTTCACAGGCCACCGAAACTCACTGGCCCGCGGGTCGCCGAACGATTTCACGCCGCTGCGTTCCACGGTGCGCCACAACGCTTGGTGGTCATGCACGGGGCGCGCGTCGGCAGGTTCGGGGGGCGTGCCGCGCCACGGCTTGCGGTTGTCATGATCGAAATTCCATTGCCCGCTCTCCGGCCCACCTGTGTCGTCGAGCAGCACGTTGAAGCGGCGGCGCATCTCTCGATAGAACCGCTCCATCAGCCACTGCTTGCGGCCTGCAAACATGGCGGCCAGGTCATGCCTGCCCGTGAGGAAGTGTTCGGTGTCGACTTCGCACGTGGATAGCGACTGCGCTTCGGCCCATTCGCGCAACTGTGCATCCACGCGCCACTCGTCCGGGGATTGCCACTCCACCCGCTCGGCGCCGTAGTGTCCGGCCAGCGCGGCGAGATTCTCGGTCAGGGACTGGCGGTTGCTTTCATCGTCGATCGCCACATAGCGCACGCGGTGGCCGCCGGCTCTCAGCCCCTGTGCAAAGTCGCGCATGGCTGCAAAGATGGCGAGGATCTTTTGCGCGTGGTGCAGCACGTAGTCGGTTTCTTGCCGCACCTCCATCAGCACGTAAACCACGTCGTGGTCCACATGCGCAAACCAGGAATGCTGCGGGTTGAGCTGATCGCCCAGCACCAGCCGGAGCGTCTTCGCACGCTGGTTCATGTCATTGCTCTCGGGAACATGGCGCCACGGTCTTGCGCCTCGTACTCGCCCTTGGTGTGGTGCATGCGCCCTCGCTGCTACTGAGACGGGTCCTGCCGCTCATGGGGCACGGAAATCAGCGCGGACGTATCGATGCCGAGCGCACGCGCACGCGCAAAGATCGCCTCACGCTGTGCGGGGTCGAGATGCTTGTCTCGTGTCAGCACCCAGCAGTAGCTGCGGTCAGGCCCGACAACCAAGGCCCAGCGATAAGCTGGATCAAGCGCCGCCACGTGATAGCCGCCGTAGAACGGGCCGAAGAATGACACCTTCAGCGAACCGGTATCGTGCTCGCCCACGAACAGCGCTTTGCCCACGGCCTCGCGCCATTCGCCCTTGGCAGGATCAAAGCCACGGTTGACCACGCGAACGCTGCCATCGGGTTGGGGCTGATACATGGCCGACACATCGGTCAGGCCCCGCTCGAACGAATGATCGAGCCTGGCTTGCTCGTACCAGCGCCCCTGATAGCGCTGAAGATCAAACGGCGTGACGGCCGTGATGCCTTCGGGCGGGCTCGTCGGCGCACAGCCTGCCAGGAATGCCCCTGCAAGCAACGGTGCCAACCAGTGCAGGCGCGCGCGCACCGCGCGCAATGAAGCGGCCCGCAGAACAACGCCGCTCCGCTTGAACACGCCCCCACCATGCAGCCTTACGCGCTTCGCGAATTGAAATGCAGTTGTCAACACATCTGCCATCCAAGTCCCCTTAGAGTGAATGCCGCTCCTTGCGACATGAAACGCTGTACAACGCAGCGCGTCAACGGAATGCAGCAGAACAAGCGGCTCATTTCCGCCAATGAACATGGTTTGAGTTGGCATATCCGCTTACGCCGCCTCAACCCCAGTGTTGCTCAGCGGTGCCAATCGTGAGCAGGTTTTGCATCAAGAAAACTTTGTGCCAGCGTTTCCGCGTCACGCGCTCCGTCAGTAGACTTTGGAAGCGGACACTTCACCGCTTGACCTACATGTACGCACGCCCTCGCGATATGCCTGCCCAACGCATTCACGCCGTCCGAGCCCTGATCCTCACGCTTTGCACGCTTATGAGCGTTGGAGCGTGGGCGGACTGCCGCGATACGGTGCCCGCCCCGCAACTCTCCGGCAAGGGTGCCCTGTGCCTTTTCGGGTTCTGCCTCTACGATGCGCAGCTATGGAGCGCAGAACTCCCACCCAGCTATGACGCGCCCTTTGCCTTGGAGGTGACGTATCGGCGCGCGATCGAACGGAGCCGGCTCATCGAGACCGCCATCGACGAAATTCGCAGGCTCCAGGCGCCCGTTCCGTCCGACAACACCCTCGCGCAATGGCAGCGTGCAATGACCCCCGCTTTCCCTGACGTCAGGCCGGGCGACACCTTGTGCGGTGTGTATCTGCCCGGACGCGGTGCACGCTTCTACGCCAATGGACAACTGACGACCGAGGTGGACGATCCCGCCTTTGCGCGTGCCTTCTTCGATATCTGGCTGGCACCCGGCACGCGCGCCCCGTCCCTGCGTCGTCACCTCCTGGGCAAGTCACGTTGATGCGCGCACGGCTAGTTGGCATCTCCCGGCGACTGGAAGCCCGGTTGCCCGATCTGGCTCGGCACTTGCGGCACCCGCCGGAAACGCGAAATGTCATAACCCATCGCGTCGAAACGGCTCAATGCTGCGCGATAGTCGGCATCGCTCATGTTGGGGTCGCGCGAGAACACCCAGCCGAGGCTCTTGTCTGGATAGCCGAGCAGCGTCACCCGGTATTCCGGGTCGACATACAGCGTCAGCTGCGAGACGTAGATGGGCCAGAACAACCGCACGCGCCACTCGCCGCCACCGCTCCCGTCCACCACCGAATCAACGAACTGCATGCGTTTGAACGGTGCATCGAAACTGCCTGGCCGGTAGACATAGGCATCGTCAATACGGCCATCGGGCCGCAGGGACCATTCGGCATAGCTGCCGACATTGCCGCGCTCACCAAAGTACGGAATGTTGGCGATGACATACCAGCGCCCCATGTAGCGCGGCAGATCAACCGGTACCGTCTTCAGCGGCACGGCAGCCCTCGGGTTGGGATTCGGGGGCGGGCTGGAGCAGGCAGCGCTGGCGATGGCCAGCGTGAACACCGCCAAACGACGTGCCCAACCTGACGCGGTGAGCCAACGGTGGCCTCTTTGATGCGTTCTCATCGTGCTCTCCTCTATACGGTAGCCGGACAAGCCGGCTGGTTTGTCTGTGTGTTGAGTGCCGCGCGCGATGCCGCGTGGGTCGGCATCGTTTTTGTCGCCGTATTGCTCGCGCTTCATCTGCGGCAGGCCCGCCAGCCGTACCAGGAATGGCGGCTGGTGGTGTGGGTGGTGGTGCTCGCGGCGCCGTGGGAGACGCTCCTGATACGCTCCGGGCTCATCGCCTATCCGCACGGGGCCGTGTGGGCCGGGTTCGTACCGCCCTGGCTGCTGGCGCTGTGGGTACTGTTCGCGATCCAAGTGAATATCCTCTTTCGTTGGCTGCGCGGCAGGTGGTGGCTGGCGATGGTGCTGGGAGCCATTGCCGGCCCGCTGTCGTTTCGCGCGGGGGCAGCGCTTGGGGCGGCGCACATCCCCGGTATGGCCGCCACGCTGGGCGTGCTGGCCGTCGGTTGGGGGATATGGATGCCGCTATTGGTATGGATGGGTGAGCGCAGCGACGGAACGGGCATCCCGCGCTGACTGCTGCCGCCCTTCCTAGCGCTTGACGAACCGGTAATGCGCCACGCCCCACTCGTTGCCGCCGGCATAGCCGAACAAGCTCGATACCGCCAGATAGAACATGCGCCACCGCTGAAACCACACGGCGGCCTGGCGCTCGCCATACGTCTGCACGAACACCGGCATCAACCGGTCACGGGCCGCGTCAAGATTGGCCAGCCAATGGTCCGCCGTGCGCGCGTAGTGCACGCCGCTGACCCACCAGTGACGCGCCACACGCAGGTCTTCCTGGAAATGCAGCAGCAGCGCTTCCGATGGCATGGTGCCGCCGGTGAAGAAGTACTTCGACATCCAGTCGGTGCCGTCCTGCACCTGAAAGTGATACGCCAGCGTGCGATGCGCAAAGATGTGCACGAACAGCACCGCATCCGGGCGCATCCACCGCGCGATCTTGCCCAGCAACAGGCCGTAGTTCTTCATGTGCTCGAACATTTCGATCGACACCACACGGTCAAAGCGGCCGCCGTCGGGCATCTCTGCAAATTCGAAATCGACGATGTTTCCCGTGTGCACGCTGAGGTTCGTCAGCCCGCGCTCGGCCGCACGGGCCTCGATCCAGCTACGCTGACCGCGCGAATTCGACAACGCCACAATGCGTGCGTTGGGATAGCGCTTGGCCATCCATAGCGACAGCGATCCCCAGCCGCAGCCCAGGTCGAGAATGCACTGGCCGTCGGCCAGGCCGGCGCGTTCGGCATAGCAGGCAAACATGGCCTCTTCTGCCTCGGCCAGCGTTTCATTACCGCTCGGATACAGGGCGCAGGAGTACTTCAACTGCGGGCCCAGATGGGCCTCGAAGAATGCGGGCGGCAATTCATAGTGCTGCGTATTGGCCGCGTCGGTCTCGATTGCAATGGGGCTGGCGCGCAACTCATCCAGCAGCGCGTTGAAGCGTCGCGAACGCAGTTCGCCGTCATGAAGGCCTTCGTCTTGCAAACGCTGGCGCATGAGGGCGCGCATGCCAGCACGCACCAGCGAATCCGGCAGCCATCCTCGCTCACAGCACTGGATGAGCCAGCCTTCGCGTGCATCGGCCGCGGCCTGCGGCGGTAGGGTCGGCGTGGACAGCGCAGTCATGTCGGGGCTCCTTGGGTCTGTATGTCGTCTGTACATCAGTGGCGCGGCGGCCAGGGGATCAACACGCTCGTTGTGCGGGCGTATTCGGCATAGTCGTCACGCGTGGCACGCATATGGGCTTCGAGCATGGGAACGCCCGAGACCTTCACGAGCAGCCACGCCATGGCCACAGGTGGCAACAGCGTGAGCCATGCCCACGGCGTGCCGATCGCCAACGGTACGTAGGCCAGCCAGTGCACGCATTCAAAGAAATAGTTCGGGTGCCGCGAATAGCGCCACAGCCCCACTCGGCAGGTCTTGCCCCGGTTGACCGGGTCCGCCGCAAAACTGCGCAGCTGCCTGTCGGCCAGGGCTTCGCCCGTCACCGCAATCAGCCACAGGGCCACAGCGGCCGCCATGGCAAGGGCACTCGGTGAATCCGGCCGGTAGCTCGGCACGGCAAACGCGATCGACAGAAACATCGATACCGCCGCCTGCAACTGGAAGAAGCCAAACATGTTTCGCGGTGCGGCGCTGCCCCACTCCTCGCGCAACTTGCGGTAGCGCGCGTCCTCCGGCTTGCCGGCATTGCGCCGCCACAGGTGCCAGCCAAGGCGCGCTCCCCACACTGCGCCTCCTACGCCGACCAGCACACGTGCGGGCAACGACCCCGCACCCAGCCACGCGTAAAGCAATGCCACCATGCCCAGCGAGAACGCCCAGACCGGATCGACCATGCCGGCGTTCCCACTGCGAAGCTGCCACGCCCATACGGCGCTGAACACCGCCACCAGAAACACCAGCGCAACGAGCGCGACGCCAATCGCCGACATGCTCAGCCCCGCTCGAGCAGAAACTGCGACACGCCGATCCTGCCCTCGTCAAAGCCGGCCTCGCAGTAAGCGAAGTAGAGCCGCCAGATGCGGATGAAGGGCTCGTCGAATCCGAGTGCACGCGCAGATTCCAACCGGGCTTCGAAACGCTGGCTCCAGCGGCGCAGTGTCTCTGCGTAGTCGCGGCCGAAGTCGAGGCGGTCGACCACACGCAAGCCGTACTGTTCCGCCAGCTTGATAAAGCGCTCCCGGCTGGGCAACATGCCGCCCGGGAAGATGAACTGCTGGATGAAATCGGTGCCGGCGCGGTAGCGCTCGAAGTGGGCCTCGTCGATGGTGATGCTCTGCACCAGGGCCCGCCCGCCATGGCGCAGGCAGCGCACCAGCGTCTGAAAGTAGGTCGACCAATAAGACTCGCCCACCGCCTCAAACATCTCGATGGAGGCGATGGCGTCGTAAGCACCATCCAGGTCCCGGTAGTCGCGCAGTTCAACGTGGGCCCGTGGCTCGTCGGCCAGGCGCTCAGCCGTGTAGCGGCGCTGTTCTTCCGAGAGCGTGATGCCGTGCACATGCGCACCGCGCGCGCAGGCCATCTCCATCAGGCCGCCCCATCCGCAGCCGATCTCCAGCACTTCCATGCCGGGCCCCACCCTGAGCAGATCGCACACGCGCCGGTACTTGGCGGCCTGTGCGTCTGCCAAACCCTGGCGCAGGTTGCCGTTGAACCATGCAGACGAATACGCCATGCCCTCGTCCAGCCACAGTCGATAGAAATCGTTACCGAGGTCGTAATGCAAGTGGATATTGCGGCGGCTGCCGCGGCGGCTGTTCCGGCGCAGCAGGTGGCGCAAGCGAAGGACGGAACGCGCCAGCGCATTACCGAAGATCGCCTGATCGAGCGTGGCGGCGTTGACGATGGCCAGGCGCAGCAGGTTTGGCAGGTTGCCCGTGTCGATCCATCCGTCGCGATACGCCTCGGCAAAACCCACATCGCCGCTGCGCAGGATGCGCCCGCAGGCGCGCCAGTCGGTGATGCGCAGATCCGCCGCCAGCGACGACGCGGCATCGCCGATCTGCACATCGCCATCGGGCGTGACAAGGTGAAGGAAGCCGTGCCGCAGCCGACCGGCCAGCGCCAAGAACAGGCGGCCGGCCGCAGGAACATGAGGCGGCACCCAGGCCAGGGAGCGCGAGGCTGTCATCGGGAATTCTCCGGAGAAGTTCTGTCGTGGGCATCACGGCCAAGGAACGGCACGCCCTTGAGCCACAAGCGCAGAGCCTGCCAGTGGATGCGGCCGATGACCTGCAGCGCAAGCAACGGCTGCTTCAGCAATGCACGGCGCAGATGAGCCGCATCGAACGGCTGCAGCCGTCCGCCGATGGCGGTATGCAGCAAGAGGCCGTCTTGGTCGTGATAATCGATGCGCACCAGCGCTGTTGCCGCCGTCTCGGTAAAGCGGAACCGGTAACCACCCTCGACCCTGCAAAAGGGTGAGACATGCAACTGCTTAAGGCACGTCAGCACGGTTTGTGCGCCGATGGCTCCGCCGTCCTGTGCGCACAGCAGGTAGCTGTGGTGCTGCCCAAAGGTGTTGTTGACCTCGGCCAGCACCGCGCGCAGCGTGCCGGCCGCGTCGTGGCAATACCAAAACGAGACGGGGTTGAACATCCAGCCGGCAATGCGCGGAAAGGTCTGCAACCAGACCTCGCCATCGGCAGGCAAACCCGCGCTGCTCAGCACGCCGCGTATCCAGGCGAGCAAATCCGTGCCGTCTCGCGGGCCATAGTCACGCACGCGCAAAGACAGCGGCCGCAGGCAGTCCACGCCAAACCATGCGCCCGTCAGGCGCCCCAGCGCCGAGAGCTTCACGCGCACGGCAAACACCGGGTAGACAAAGCGGTTGGCCACCGGCCGCAGGCGGCGGTGCATGACCTGGCCGACAAGAAGTTGCGCGTCGCCATTCATGACGCCACCTTTGCCCATGCGGGGGCGCAGCCGAAGTCCGCCACCACGCGCAGGGCAGACTTCAGCCCGTCTTCGTGGAACCCGTATCCCGTCCAGGCGCCCGCGAACCAGGTGTGGCCGCGACCTTGCAGCGCCGGCAAACGAGCCTGCGCGTCGATGGCAGGCTGATCGAACACCGGGTGCTCGTATGTGAAGCGCTGATACTCCAGCTCGGGCGCCGGCGGGTCGGACGGATTCAAGGTCACGACCACCGGCGACGACACCGGCAGCGGCTGCAGCTGGTTCAGCAGATAACTGACGCACGGCGCCCCCCCGGTTGTGCCAGCCTGCGAGGCATCGAGATAATTCCACGCCGACCACACGCGCCGCCGACGCGGCAGCAGACGCGTATCGCGGTGCAGGAAGGCCGTGTTTGGCTGATAGCGGAATGCGCCCAACACGGCGCGCTCGTCGTCCGTGGCATCGTCGAGCAATTGCAGCGTCTGCGGCGCATGCGTGGCGAGCACCACGGCGTCATAGCGCTCGCTGCCGGAGTCGGTCCGCACGTCGACATGGTCCGCCGCACGGCGGATGCCGCGTACCGGCGTGCCGACTCGCACGTCTGCCAGCCCGCGCGCAATCGCGTGGACGTAGCTGCGTGCCCCGCCTTTGACGGTGCGCCAACGCGGCCGGTTGAAGACCTGCAGCAAGCCGTGGTTCAGGCAAAACCGCAGGAAGGTTTCCGCGGGGAACGCCAGGATGTCGCGGCTGGGCGTGGACCAGATTGCCGCCGCCATCGGCAACAGATAGTGCGCACAGAACGGCTCGCCATAGCGGCCGGCGGCGAGCAGCGCGCCCAGGCTATGGCGCTCATTGCGCGCCACCGCCAGGTTGGCGTGCGCTTGCCGGTTGAAGCGCAGGATGTCGCTCAGCATCGACAGGAACCGCGCCGACACCAGGTTGCGCGGCTGCGCAAAGACCGTGCTCAGGCTGGTGCCGGCCCACTCCAGCGCACCACCGTCTACCGATACGCTGAACGACATGTCGCTCTCACAATGGGCGACGCCAATCTCGTCAAACAGCGCGATCAGGTTCGGATACGTGCGTGCGTTGAATACGAGAAAACCGGTATCGACGCCGAAGACCTGACCGCCCTCCTCGATGTCGACCGTATTCGTATGTCCGCCAAGCCGTGGTGCGGCCTCGAACAGCGTCACGGCGTGCCGCTTCGCAAGAAAATGCGCTGCCGCCAGCCCGGAAATGCCGGAGCCAACCACGGCAATGCGCTTTGCAGGAAACTGAAGAATCTTCAAGGCGATGTCTCTTCGGGTGGCTGGGCGCTCATCCGCCGTGGCGGCCGGGCAGCAGCGCAAGAAACTCGCGCCGCAGGCTGGGATCGGTCAGGAACACGCCGCGCATCACGCTGCTCACCATGCGCGACCCGTCATCCTTCGTGCCGCGCCAGTGCATGCAGTAGTGTTCCGCCTCCAACACGACCGCCAGGCCGTCGGGCGCCATGCGGTCTTCCAGCAAGTCGGCAATCTGCTTGATGGCTTCTTCCTGGATCTGGGGGCGGCTCATGACCCAATCGATCAGCCGGGCATATTTGGACAGCCCGATCAGTTGCGAGTCTTTGCGTGGCATGACGCCGACCCACGCACGCCCCATCACCGGGCAAAGGTGGTGCGAGCAGGCGCTGCGCACGCGCAACGGGCCCACCACCATGAGTTCGTTGAGCCGCTCCGCATTCGGAAATGCCGTCACCTCGGGCGCTTCGACATAGCGCCCGGCAAACACCTCGCGGACAAACATCTTGGCCACGCGGCGAGCCGTCTCCCGACTGTTGTGGTCTTGCTCGACATCGATGACGAGCGCGCGCAGCACAGCCTGCAGGCGCTCCTCAACCTCGGCCTGGAGCAGATCGAGCTCGCCGTCGCGCAGGTAGGCGGCGATGTTGTCATTGGCGTGAAAGCGGTGGCCGGCACTCATCAGCCGCTCCCGAATCCGGACAGAAAGCGGCACGCTGCCAGCCGCCCCGGCAAATCCGGGCGGATCTAAAGTCAGTTTCATTGAAGTTGCCTCCGAAAATCGGCGGTGCGCTCACCGCCCATGCCGCCTCAGGCGAGTTGACGAGCGAGGACGATAGGACGCATACGCTACCTATACGCAGCTAACTCGCAGGTGGATTCAGCGTCTCGGCCCGAATGGCGAATTCCATCGCGTCTTCGAGCATCAACCGCGCGCGGTTGGCGACATCCCCAAGATGGCGGTGCAGTTGTTCGTCGAGCGCCGACCGCACCGCGCAGCCGTCGCTGAAACGCTCGAACGCGTCGAGCTGGCGGATCAGCCCGACAAGATGCCGGGGGCACTCGCAGGCAATCGTCTGGGATGCGTTGGCGAAGATTTCCAGCTGGCGGTCCGAAAACCGGCGCGCATTGCGCCGCAACGGTTCGAGCTTTCCGTAGACCGCGTCGACGCGCACGAGCTGCGCCAGCTCTTGCAGGACCTGATCGAGTTCGCCGTGTGCGTTGGGCTCCCGATACAGCCGCACGCCGGCCGCGCGCAGCATGTCGGTGGCGCGAACCGTGCCGAAGCTGTAGATCACGCCCACGGCACTGGCACCCGAACGCCGCGCTGCCGCCAATACAGCTTCCGCCGTCTCCGGATGCAGGGACGCGGCCTCCACGATCAATGCGTCTGCGTGCGGCAACTGCTCAAGCGGGGTCTCACCGTCGAGTGCGGGCAGCGCAATGACAGGCTCGATCCCCAGCGACGCGAGCGTGCTCTTTCTGCGCCGGACACGCTCCGCCAGCAACGCACCACAGACCGCAAGCGAAATTGCCGCGGTGGATGGCACCGGCGCCGACGTTTCAGCGGCCTGGGAGGTTTCCAGCAACTGCTGGAGTTCGGCACTGTCGGCATGCGCAATGGCACCGATCGCGTGCCCCTGATTGACGAGCGAGCGCAGCAGGATCAGGCGCTTGACGTCTTCGCTCGAATACAACCGCTGGCCCGATACCGATTTGGCGGGCGAAATCACGCCATAGCGCTGTTCCCACACGCGGAGGGTAGATACAGGCATCTTGGCCATGCGGGCGGCCGTTCCGCTTCGGTACATCGGGGCCGCGTTGTCTTCGTGTGGCACGTGCGTCTCCATGCAAGAGCTGCTTTGCTGACATGAAACGCTGTGCCGCCAACATCGTCAATGAAATGAAGCGCAAAACGCGCTTCTTGCGCGTGCATGAGTCGGAATTGAGTCGAAATTCCAGGGCGGGCCAACACGTTGCAAAGGCCGCCACATCGGCATGCTCCCGCCGTACCGCTCCGGCGGGAGTCGTTTTCTCGTTACGAAGCGCGTGCCGTCAGCCACTGGTTCGGTTGCAGCGGCGCGCCGACAATCCGCATCTCCCCAAGGCTGCCGAAGAACCCATTGCCCATGCTGCCGCCGTATTGCGCGCAGCCGATCGCCATCTGCTGGGTGCTCGCCACATAGCGGATGCCGTCCATCCCGCTGTTGTTTCGCAGGATGGGGGCGCCTTCTACATACATCGTCGTGCTGCCCTTCCCATCATTAACGATGGCCACGTGCAGCCACTGCCCCGCAGAGACACCGCCCGACCAGCACGCCAGGTTCTCGGTGTTGTCGGTCGGGATGACCTCCCACTGGAACTCCATCAGGTTGGAAAACGCGAACATCGCCATCGTGTCGCCCTGGTCGACATCGCCCGGCCACGTCACGCCAGTGGCTGCGCTGCGTGCGCCAAGCCGATAGAGAATGCCCATCCACGCGTTGTTCTGCGCAGTCCAGGCCGAGTCGATCTTCACGAAGGCCTCGATGGTGTAGCCATTGGCAAACGTTTGCACATTCAGCGCCGAAGTGGGGTCTGTCGTGAAATACGAAGACCTCGTCTGGTTGGCGTTCTTGAACTGCAGGCTGCCCGGCGCGGAAGACAGCGGGTGATGGTCTTTCGACCAGACCAGGTCGCCGGGTTGCCCGCCCATCCATGTGTTCAGCGAGATGGGATTCGTGCCCACCGTGGTATCGCCCGGCACGGACACATCCTTGATCTGGAAGCCCGGCTGATACGGAGACAGCGCCTCGCCTTCGGCAGCGGCTGTGTTGTAGAAGCGCCAGTGCGCCAGCGTGTTTGGCACCACCGGGTAGTCGTTCGGCCCGGACGCCGGCTTGCCCGCCTCCTGCGGCGGGTTGTGATAGTTCGCTAGAATCAGCCCCTTGGCGACGTCGGTCAGGCTGCCCGACACCGAGCCGGCTGCGGCCTTGAAGGTGGGATTGAAACCGGCAAAGCGCTTGGCAAAATCGATGTCGATCGAGAAGTGCTGGTTATCTGCCGTCAGCCATGCTGAGTCGAACTGATTCAGGCTCGCTTCCGGCTTGACCGGCACCCACGGCGAGAACGAACTGGCGATGATCTTGTTGTTCGTCAGGTCGAATTCGTACAAGCGCATCAGGCCATTGCCGCCCATATACGCCATCTGATAATCGACGACCATGAAGATGACGTCGTTGCCGGCGGCGTTTTTCTTCGTCATCTTGCACGAGCCGTGATAGTGACCGGAAACGGCCATGAAAATCTGATCGTTATTCTTGATCAGCTTGTCCCACAGGTAGTTCGAATACGCCGTATCGGCTGCCGTAACAGCGTCCGGGCCAATGCCCGCAAGCTGGTGGCAAATCAGGATGACCGGAATGCCGGGGTTCTTTGCGATGACCCAGTTGGCCCATGCAATCGCATCGTCCGAAGCGCGCCAAGACATCGACAGCACCAGGAACTGATTCCCTTCCGCCTGGAAGACGTGGTACTCGTGAAAGCCCGAGCCATGGCGGCCGCCGAAGGTTGGCTGCCGTTGTGCACGCGCGGTTGGGAACACCTTCAGATAGGGTTCCACCAGCCCTTGCCGGTGGCTGCCGCCGTCCTGGTATCCGTCGGTGTTATCGAAGCCGGAGACGCCAACGCCCCAGTCAGGCCCCCATTGCATCGACGAGCCGATAGCGCCGACATCGTGGTTGCCCGCGCAAATCGAATAGTTGCAGTTGGCCTTTTCCAGCACCTGCATTGCCTGGCTGGCCAATTCCCACTCTTTGGTCACCGTGCCGTTGCTGAGTTGGCTGTTGCCGAGCAGATCGGTACTCGTGCTCCACGGCGCCGAACCTTCAGAGGTGTAATACCAGGACTGGTCGACAATATCGCCAAGGTGTGTGGTAAATGCCAGTTTCAGCGCCTTTGCATTTTGGGCAATCCATTGCGTTTGCGCCTTGAATGGATTATCGAATTGCGGATTGATGGCTGGATAATTCTTTTGATACAACCCACCCATTTTTGCGGATGCATAGCGCGGATAAAATTGCGTATCCGGCAAGGCCGCCAGCGTAAATGACGACCCCAGCTTCGGCGTCGTCGTTCCGGTGCCCGGATCGCCCGCCCCTGGCGAGGTGCCCGTTGAGCTGGAACCCGTTGAGGCGTCCGGCGAATCCCCGCCACCGCACCCGCTCAGCACGCCCGACAGGCCGACCGCCGTCGAAGCCAGCATCATGCGCAGCAATTGCCGGCGCTTCAGTTCAGGAACCGCAGCCAGATCATCCAGCGTCAGCTGCTGTTGATCGGCCCCACTTTTCATTGACATGGTTCTCTCCGTTACGTTTTAGGCTACCCAGAAGACAAAGCGATTGCCGTCGCAATTCGCAGGGTTGGTCCAACGTTCGAAGGGAAATGAAAGTGACGCCCGAAAAATCGCAATTCTCATCGACACAGATCAACCGTACTGAGCCTCCGAGACAAAACATTCTCAAAAAGACTCAGATAGCGAATGCGTTCGATGCTCTTTTTATTGGCTGCGATTCATGAAATGAATCGGTCACATCGATTGGCACTCGCATGGTAGGAATGATGTGTGACAGGGGCGTTTCTTTAAGTCATGCAGATTCGATCGCGTTTGGATCAAATCGCAATTCAGTGCATAGGAATACCGCGCCTATTTGAATGCGGTGCGCGACGGCCCGATGCCGCACTGCCATGGGCTGCGCCGGCTCGCAGCAGCGTCCACAGCGGGCGATAAACGGGCGATCCTTGGTTGCCTCAACCGTGTTTGCAGGCGATGTCATCGAGCCCGACGCGACGCTCCGCCGAGCGGGTACATGGCTGCTGCAGCCCCGTGTACCCCGCGGGTGGGGATCGGGAAAACCCGCCCTTGACCACTAATATATCAATCCATAAATTCTGATATATCAAAAGACGTGCCCGGATTCCGCAGCCTCCTGCCGGGTCGACACGTCAAACAAAACTAGACGAGGAGACCCAATGACAGCGCCCTTCCGTAACCGGCGGCGGCAGGCATCTGATGCACGCGCCCCGCACAATCCGTCGCGACGTGCCTTTTTGAGTTACGGCGGTGCCGTCGTAGGCGGGGCGCTGGTGAGCGCCTGTGGCGGCAGCTCCGACGACGCCGCAGCACCAGTTGCCACCACGCCCACGGCGCCCGTTCAGGCAGACCCGATCTGGGGCACGAACGGCTTGGCTACCACCATCATCTCGTCGCTGAAAGGCGTGGCACAGAGTGCATTCCCGGCAGTCGATTTCCAGGTCGAGGCGTACGGCGCACAGCCATGCAGCGTTGTCGCACAAACCAGCCCCTACACCGACCCGACCAAGTCGCCCGTCAGTTCAGGCGCGGGCGCAACACAAGCGCCCGGCGCATTCGATTCGCGCCCGGCGTTCCTGGCAGCCATTGCGGCATGCAACGCAGCCGGCGGCGGGCGCGTGGTGGTGCCGTCGGGCACGTGGTATTGCGCCGGGCCGATCGTGCTGCAGAGCAACGTCAACTTTCACCTCAGCGCTAACTGCACGATCTACTTCAGCGCCAATCCGGCGGACTACGCCAAGGATGGCCC
Organism: Ralstonia pickettii; assembly: GCF_000607165.1. Classification (GTDB taxonomy): domain Bacteria; phylum Pseudomonadota; class Gammaproteobacteria; order Burkholderiales; family Burkholderiaceae; genus Ralstonia; species Ralstonia holmesii. Next base: position 20,855 of record NZ_JFZG01000028.1, read on the forward strand.
CATCGATTGCGGCACCAACGGCAAGCTCTACTACAGCCGCTGGCAGGCCGACGATTGCCTGAATTACGGCTCGCCCATCTACGCACGCAACGCCAGCAACATCGCGCTCACGGGCGAAGGCGCGACCTCGGTGCTCAACGGCCAGGCCATGACGCCATTTGCCGGCACGGGCAACACCAGCACGTGCTGGTGGACCTTCAAGGGCACCAACGGCGCCTATGGCTGCGCCAGCTCAAGCACGCCATCGCAGGCTTACAGCAACCCGAACAACGTCGACTTGCAGACCGCGGTGCCGGGCATTCCGAGCGCGCTGTACACGCTGCTCACCAATCCGGCGACGCCCTGGCAGCAAGACCAGAACTATCTGCCCGCGCTGTCCGAAGCCGGCGTTCCGGTCGAGAAGCGCATCTTCGGGCTCGGCCACTACCTGCGTCCGTGCATGGTGGAGTTCATCGGCTGCACCAACGTGCTGATGGAGAACTACCGTACGGTCAACACGCCGTTCTGGCAGCACCATCCGGTGCACTGCACGAACGTGGTCATCCGTGGCGTAACAGTCGACAGCATCGGCCCCAACAACGACGGCTTCGACCCCGACGCCTGCAGCAATGTGCTGTGCGAAAACGTCACGTTCAACACGGGCGACGACTGCATCGCCATCAAGTCGGGCAAGAACCTCGACACCGGCTACGGCCCGGCGCAAGACCACGTCATCCAGAACTGCACGATGAACAGCGGCCACGGCGGCATCACGCTGGGCAGCGAAATGGGCGGCGGCGTACAGAACATCTATGCGCGCAACCTGGCGATGCTCAATCAGTTCTGGGCAACGAACTCGCTGAACATCGCCATCCGCATCAAGACGAACATGAACCGCGGTGGGTTCGTAAAGAACTTCTATGTCACCAACGTCAGCCTGCCCAATGGCGTGAACCTCACGGGTGCCGGCTACGGCAGCAAGATGCTGGCGGGCAGCCCGATCAACAGCACGGTGCCGCTGGGCGTGGTGACGGCGGCCGCAGCCAACCCGTCAGCTTCGCAAGGCGGCCTGATCACGTTCGACTGCGACTACCAGCCTGCAGCCGATGCCATCCGCACGCGGCCAGCCCTGGTGCAGAACGTGAACATCTCCAACGTAACCGCCGGCAACGTCACCACTGGCAGCCTGACGGGCTCATGCTTCCAGGCCATCGTTGCGCAGGGCCCCGTGGCGTTCGACTACAACGGCGCGCTGCCTGTGCCCACCGTTCCGCCCATCACTGGCGTGACGATCTCGAACTGCAACTTCGGCACGCCCACGGCGGCGGGCCCCGCAAGCGCCACCACGCCTGGGCCGATCTACGCCTACAACGTGCACGACATCACGCTGCAGAACGTCGTGATCGGAGGACAGACCTTCAACACCACCGTGACCGACGTCCGCTGAGCAACCCGCCTCCTTCGCGCTCGGCTGGTTCCGCTGGCCGGCGCCTTTTTATTCCGACCCTGCTGCCCATACATCCATCATGAAACGCCCTACTACAATCGCTCGTTCGTCCCTGCTGTTCGCCGCATTGCTGGCCGCCTTCGCAAGCGGCGCTGCGCAAGCGCGCACCTTCCGTGTAGCCGACGTGCACGGCGACACCTACCCCACCAACATGGCCGTCAAGTTCATGGGGGAAGAAATCAAGAAGGCCACCGACGGCAAGGACTCCGTCAAGGTGTTCGGCAACAGCGCACTCGGCTCGGAGAAAGACACCATCGACCAGGTGCGCATTGGCGCGATCGACATGGTGCGTGCCAACGGCGCGGCATTCAACGAGATCGTTCCCGAATCGGTCATTCCTTCGCTGCCCTTCCTGTTCCGCGACATTGACCACTTCCGCAAGGTGATGTACGGCCCGGTCGGCCAGAAGATCCTCGATTCGTTTGCCGCCAAGGGCTTCGTTGCGCTGACGTTCTACGAGAGCGGCGCACGCTCGATCTACGCCAAGAAGGCCATCCACACCCCGGCCGACATGAAGGGCGTGAAGATCCGCGTGCAGCCGTCGGACCTGATGGTCGACGAGATCAAGGCCATGGGCGGCACGCCCACGCCGATGCCATTCAGCGAGGTCTACACCGGCCTGAAGACGGGCCTGGTGGATGCGGCGGAAAACAACATCCCGTCGTATGAAGAAACCAAGCACTTTGAAGTCGCACAGATCTACTCCGAAACGCAGCATGCGATGACGCCGGAAGTGCTCGTCTTCTCCAAGAAGATCTGGGACACGCTCACGCCGCAGGAGCAAGCCGCAATCCGCAAGGCAGCTGCCGACTCCGTGCCGTACTACGTCAAGCTCTGGACCGCGCGCGAGCAGGCCGCCACGGCAACCGTGACCAAGGGCAACGCCACCATCGTGCCGGCTTCGCAGGTTGACCGCGCCGCCTTCGTCAAGGCCATGCAGCCGATCTGGACAAAGTACGAGACCACGCCGCAGATGAAGGACATCGTCAACGCGATCGTGGCCACCAAGTAAGCCTGCATCACCGCTCAAGCGCGGGGCCTGCGACTTTCCCGCAGGCCCCGCGCCGGGCAGGCTCCCGATGTACGTCGTTGGTACACCGGCCCCGCCTGCCCACCTCCGATACCGCGTTCCCTCCAGGTTCAGCATGCAATCGATGTCTTTACTCAAGCGCATCAACGATGCGTTTGCGCTCGTGCTCACGCTTGTGGCGGCGTCATGCCTGGCCACGCTGACCGTGCTTGTCTTCTACGGCGTGATCATGCGCTACGTCTTCAACAACGCGCCGGATTTTGTTGAACCCATCGCCCTGCTCATGGTGGTGGTCATTGCCATGTTCGGCGCTGCGCTGAAGGTGCGCGAAGGCGGCCATATCGGCCTGGATTCCTTTGTTGAACGCCTGCCCGCGGGCGGCAAGCGCGCCGCGCACGTGCTGCAGAAGCTGTGCCTGATCGCCTTTGCCGTGGTGATCTTCATCGGCTGCTTCGATATGGCCGAAACCACGTTCGGTGACCGTATTCCCATTCTCGGGCTGCCTGAAGCCGTTCGCTATTGGATTCCTATCGTGGCGAGTGTCGCCATCGCCCTGTTCGCTCTCGAACGCCTGGTCGGGCTGTTCGCGCAAGACGCAAGTTAAGTCACCATGGATCTCGCCATTCTCTCCGTCAGTTTTCTGGCGTTTCTTTTGCTGGGCGTACCGGTTTCATTCGCGCTCGGCCTGTCATGCGTGCTGACGTATCTGCACGAAGGCCTGCCGGCGGCCACCGCCATGCAGTCGATGATCTCGGGCATGAACGCGTTCTCGTTCCTGGCCGTGCCGTTCTTCATCCTGTCGGGCGAGCTGATGCTGCACGGCGGCATTGCAGACCGCATCCTGCGCTTCGCACAATCGCTGGTGGGGCACTTCCGCGGTGGCCTGGGCATGGCCAACGTGGTGGCCTGCACGCTGTTCGGCGGCGTCTCGGGCTCGCCCACCGCCGACACGTCCGCCATGGGCGGCGTGGTGATTCCGCTGATGAAACGCGAAGGCTACAGCGCGGCCTACGCCGTGAACGTGACCACGCATGCCTCGCTGGCCGGCGCGCTCATGCCGACCTCCACCAACATGATCATCTACGCCTTTGCGGCGCAAGGCATCGTGGGCTCGCTCAACGGCCAGCAGGTGAGCGGCGTGTCGATTGGCGACCTGCTGTTCTCGGGGCTGCTGCCGGTGCTGTGGGTCATGGGCTTCGTGCTGATCGCCGCCTACTGGCAAGCCAAGCGCTACGGTTTCCCGCGCCGCGCCGATGGCTCGACCGAGCTGCCGCCCTTCCCCGGCTGGTTTGCCGTGGCACGTGCCTTTGTGGGCGCAGTACCAGGCCTGATGGTGATCGCGCTGATCCTGGTGTGCGTGGCCATGGGCATTGCCACCGCCACCGAAGCCGCGGCCATCGCAGTCGCCTATTCGCTGTGCCTGACGGTGCTCGTCTATCGCTCCATGACGTGGACCAAGTTCCGCCGTGCGCTGGCCCACGCCGCCAAGACCACGGGCGTGGTGCTGCTGCTGATTGCCGTGTCGAACATGCTGCGCTTCCAGATGGCCTACCTGGAGATTCCGGACGCCATCGAGCAGATGCTCACGCAGACCAGCGCCGCACCGTGGCTGATGCTGCTCTACATCAACGTCCTGCAGGTGTTCCTGGGCACGTTCGTCGACATGGCCGCGCACATCCTGATCACCACGCCGCTGTTCCTGCCCATGGCCATGCATTGCGGCGTCGGCCCGGTGCAGTTCGGGATCATGCTGCTGCTCAACTGCTCGCTGGGTCTGGTGCATCCGCCCATCGGTTCAGTGCAGTTTGTCGGCTGCGCCATCGGCGAAGTCTCCATTGGCGAGACCACCAAGATCGCCTGGCCTTACTACCTCGCCATCTTCACCGCCATCAACGTGGTGACGTACATGCCGTTCTTCTCGACCTGGCTGCCGAGCGTGATCAACGGGCACCCGGTGTACTGAGCCCCCTCAACGAATAACCAACATGCAGCCACGGCTGCGACATCAAGGAAGGAGTCATCATGAAGAGCCAAGTAGCAATCGCGGCAGCGATCGCGCTCACAGGAGGCATCGCCGGATCAGCGTACGCGCAGAGCAGCGTCACGCTGTACGGCAACATCGACGTGTCGGTCGGGTATCAGAGCAACCAGACCTCGGTCGGGTCCACGTCGAACGGCCACTCGGTCGTCAAGCAGAACAGCGGCATCTGGTCGGGCAGCCGCTTCGGCTTCAAGGGCAACGAAGACCTGGGCGGCGGCAACAGCGCGCAGTTCGTGCTTGAAGAAGGCTTTAACGGCGACACGGGCTCGCAATCGGTCTCGGGGCTGATGTTCAACCGCCAGGCCTTCGTGGGTCTGGCCAACCGCGAGCTGGGCACCGTCACGCTGGGCCGCCAGTACACGGCGTACTTCTCGATCCTGGCCCCGTACAGCCCGATCAACTGGCTGACCGGCTTCTACGGTGCGCACCCGGGCGATATCGACTCGCTCGACACAAACTACCGCGTCAACAACTCCGTGGTCTATACCTCGCCCACGCTGGGCGGCGTGACCTTCAGCGGCTCCTACGGCATGGGCGAAACGCCGGGCAGCGTGGGCAACGGTTCCACCTGGAGCTTTGCCGCGCGCTATGCCAATGGCCCGGTCGGCGTGGGCGCCGGCTTCATGCGCGTGAACAACTCGACGGTGGGCGGCGGTGCCTGGGGCGCGAACTCAGCGCTGTCCAACAACGGCAGCCAGCCGGCCGTGTCCGCCATCAACGCCGGCTACCAACTGGCGGCGGCGCAACAGCGCTTTGCCGTGCTCGGTTCATACACGTTCTCGCCGGCATGGGACGTGTCGGTGTCGTACTCCAACGTGCAGTACATCCCGGGTGTGAACTCCAAGTTCGCCAGCGAGGCGATCTTCAATACCGGCGGTGCCGTCCTGCACTACAAGGCCACCCCGACGCTTGACCTGGCCGCCGGCTATTCGTACACGCGCGCCACCAAGGCCAACGGCATTGCGGACGCGGCGACGTATCACCAGTTCAACCTGTCGCAGTACTACAGCTTCTCCAAGCGCACGGGCCTGTACCTGCTGGAGGCGTATCAGAAAGCAAAGGGTAAGACGATCTCGCCCACGGGGGGCATCATCGATGCCACGGCGTCCATCGGCGATGGCCAGAACGGCGCGCCTTCGGCAACCGGGTCGCAACTTACCGTGGCTGTCGGCATGATTCACCGGTTCTGACCGGTTTGAGCGCCGGTCACGGCGTCCGCCCGGACGCTGTGACCGGGTTCACCTCAGTTCAAGTGCGCGGAGTTTGCCGCTATCATGGTGCCCGCGCTGCCCTTGGTCTCTGACCGCATCGACACCTCAGGCCGCGCCGTTGCGATCCCTTCCACTTCCCCCCGAACTCGTTGCGAGCTGTATGACTTCGCGCCCTTTCCCCTCGCCCCCTGAGGACGAGGCCACCATGACCGCCGCCCGACGCGTGTATCTGAAGCTGCGTGAGCGGATTGTCGAGATGGAACTGCTACCCGGAACGCGCATCGTCGAGAAGGATCTCGCAGAAGAATTCGGCACCAGCCGTACCCCCGTTCATGAGGCCGTCCAGCGGTTGGCCGAGGAAGGGCTGATCGACGTCCAGGCCCGCGTCGGGACGTTCGTGTCGCGCATTCCCCTCAACACGCTGGAAGAAGCCATGCTCGTGCGCGGCGCGCTGGAAGTCGCCATCATCGAGAAGGCTGCCGAGCGCATGACGCCCGAAGGCATCCACAAGCTGAACGTCGTGCTCGAACGGCAGGCGCAATGCGTTCGAGAGAGCAACCGGCGCGGCTTCTTCCGCACCGACGAAGCCTTTCACGCCACGCTGGCCGAGCTGTCGGGCTACCCCGGCGTCTGGCAGATCATCCTGGAAGTCAAAACGCAGATCGACCGCTACCGGCTGCTGACCCTACCGCTGGAGGGCCGCATGACCGAGGTCCTGGCCGAGCACCGCGCGGTGATCGACGCCCTCGCTTCCAACAATCCGAAACGCGCCGTGCGCGCCATGCGGGAGCACCTGGATCACGTGCTGCCCGTGTTGGAAATTACCCGCCGGCTGCGCCCGGAGTACTTCACCATCTAGCGGGTCCGGGCAAGTGGCCGCTTCAGGCTGGGGCGGCCGCTTGATGCACCGTGTCGGAGCACGGCCTTCGCCAGCCCGCACCGCCGTGACTGGCTCCGGCACAAACATCCCCTCCCCTGGGAATGCACATTCCCGAATCGCCCTGTCGCATGCACCAGTCGTTCGGCCCTGGCGCATTGTTAATCCTTGGTTCACATGCGCAGTGGATCATGTCAGATCAACCCGCTTCCCATGCACCGCCCTCCATGCCGAATTGCACTTCAGTGAACCCTTTGCCGATGACCTTGCCTGCTGCCGCATTGGTACTCAGCCTGGCACTCGCGCTGCCAGCGCTGGCACAAACGAACGCCCTGCGCGTGGCCTCCGATGTAAAGGACATCCGCATCAAGCCGTTGAACGTGCTGCCCAAGGCCACCGGCAGCAAGAGCGACCGAGCTGACTGCCCACAGGTCGTCATGAAGCCGGCATCGGCAGCAGCCAAGCAGGTGGCGGCACAAGGCTGGGCGGTCATGGCCGATGTGCCGCTTGGCTCGGCCTCTTCCGGCACGTATCGCGCCATCAGTTTTGCGGGCCGTCTGGAAGCCGGTACCAGCGCAACCTGCAGCATCACGCAAGGCAACGTGGCCGTGTTCGACAACGACAAGCTCGTCGCGCTGGCCTACGGCAAATCCGCCGAAGACACCGCCATCGGCACCCTCACCGCGCTCGAAGGCGGCGCCGTGCGCGTGTGGGACGGCGACATGGTTGCGTCGCCGGTCGGTGACTTGCGTGTCGACGCTGACGGCACGGTGCGCCTGAGCAAAATTGCCGACGAAGATGCCGTCTGCCATGGCCGCGCCAAGGTACCGGCCATCTACGGCATGCCGATCGACAAGGCCCGCAAGGCACTCGCCTCCAGGGGCTGGAAGCCTGTACGAGGCGGCCCCAACGGCGAGCCGCGCCAGAGCGCCCTGGTCAAGCAGGGTCTGGTAGAAACCGAAAACTGTGCAGGCACGGGCCTCGCCTACTGCGACTTCAGCTACACCGGCCCCGCCGGCAAGCTGACCGTGACCACCGCAGGGGAAGACGACCCGCCGCACGTTGTCGACTACGAGGTCAAATGCCGTTGATCGGCAGCGGCGCGCTCTTCAGGCACCTTCCCGTTACATGTTGTTACACTTTCGCTTGCCAGGTCTGTCGACTCCGCCCACCCTTCATTCGACGTGCAAGTAGAGGCGCGAACATCATGCGTCGCCTCCAAACCCATCGAACTCAAGGAGAAACACCATGCGATTCATGATTCTGCGTCTGGCCGACAAAGACACCGAAGCCGCCGTCATGCCGAGCGAAGAACTGCTCACCGCCATGGGCAAGTACATGGAAGACTTGGCCAAGGCAGGCGTGCTGCTGGGCGGCGAAGGGCTGCACCCCAGCTCGCGCGGCGCACGCGTGGAATTCAAGAATGGCAAGCCGACGGTGATCGATGGCCCGTTTGCGGAAGCCAAGGAGCTGATCGCCGGCTACACAATGTTGCAAGTCAAGTCGGAAGAAGAAGCACTGGAGTGGGTCAAGCGCTGGCCCGCACTGGATGCCGGCGGCAATGTGCGCCTGGAAATCCGCCGCGTGTTTGAAGCGGAAGATTTTGGTGCGGAGTTCACACCCGAAGCCCGCGAGCGCGAAGAACGCCTGCGCGCAGAACTGGCGGCCAAGCAGCAATAAACGGCGCCGTCATGGCCGGTTCAACGCCGGATGCGCTCGCCATTCACCGCACCATCGATGCGGTGTGGCGCATCGAATCGGCCAGGATCATTGCCGGGCTTGCACGCCTGCTGCGCGACGTGGGGCTGGCCGAAGAGCTGGCGCAGGATGCGCTGGTCGCGGCGCTGGAGCAATGGCCAGCATCCGGTATCCCCGACAATCCGGCCGCGTGGCTCACGGCCACCGCCAAACACCGCGCCATTGACCGGCTGCGCCATCACACGCTGGCGGAACACAAGCATGCGCTGCTTGCGATCGAGCTGGAGATCGAACAGGAGCTTGCCCAGGCCGACGCCGAAACAGCGCGCGACGAAGCCATCGGCGACGATCTGCTGCGGCTGGTCTTCATTTCCTGCCATCCGGTGCTGCCACACGAAGGCCGCGTGGCGCTCACACTACGACTGCTCGGCGGGCTGACCACGGACGAGATCGCTCGGGCCTTTCTGGTGCCGGAGCCCACGGTGGCGCAGCGCATCGTGCGGGCAAAGAAGACGCTTGCCGCCGCACACGTGCCGTTCGAGCTGCCCGAGCCCGATGCGTTGCCCGAGCGGCTTTCCGCCGTGCTGCAGGTGATCTATCTCGTCTTCAACGAAGGCTATGCCGCCACCGCGGGTGACGACTGGACGCGTCCCACGCTATGTGAAGAGGCGCAGCGCCTGGGCCGCATCCTGGCCGGGCTCATGCCGGGCGAGCCGGAAGTGCATGGTCTGCTTGCGCTGATGGAGCTTCAGGCCTCGCGCCTGCGTGCACGCGTGGGCCCGGGCGGCCGGCCCATCCTGCTGATGGAACAGGACCGCAGCCGTTGGGACTACCTGCTCATCCGGCGTGGCTTTGCAGCGTTGGCACAAGCGCAAGCCTGCGGGCGGGGGCTCGGCCCGTATGGACTGCAGGCGGCAATTGCGGCATGTCATGCAAGCGCACGCACCGCCGAACAAACCGACTGGACGCGCATTGCTGCGCTGTACGACGCGCTGGCGCAGCTCACGCCGTCGCCCATCGTCGAACTGAACCGCGCCGTGGCGGTGGGCATGGCGTATGGCCCGCAGGCGGGGCTCGAGATTGTCGATACGCTGCTGGCCGAGCCGGCGCTGCGCAGCTATCACCTGTTGCCCAGCGTGCGCGCCGATTTTCTAGCGCGCCTCAACCGCCCGGAGGAGGCCCGCGTGGAGTACGAACGCGCAGCAGTGCTTGCACACAATCGGCAAGAACGCGCGCTCTTGCTGGAACGCGCAGCCAAGTGCGGCGCACCGGAGTAACGCCGCGGCACGCCGCTTGCTACGCAGATTGGCTTGTCGATAACGCGACGGCGGCGGAACCTTGATCGCGCCGTGGTCGTCCATCCTGCGTGAACCGTTCTTCGTCTTCCCTTCTCAGCATTCAGGCACTGCGGGGCTTTGCCGCGCTGTATGTGGTGGTGTACCACTCCGGGCTCGCCTTGGCCCATGCCGATATCCCTGCCCTTGCGTGGCTGACCACGCATGTGATCAAGCGCGGGCATGTGGGGGTGGATGTGTTCTTCGTCATCAGCGGCTTCATCATTGCGTGGGTCGCCATTCTTGGCCCGAAAGGACCTGAGCCGGCCAGCGAATTTCTCGTCAAGCGTGCGTTCCGGCTTGCGCCGCCTTACTGGCTGATGTCGGTGCTGCATTCCACGTGGCTCAACCCGGTGTCGGCGGGCGTGCTGCTGACCTCGCTCGCGTTTGTGCCGCAGGCGAATGTGGATGCGCCGTACCTCGGGTATCCGGCACTGTATGTGGGCTGGTCGCTCAACTACGAGGTCTTCTTCTACGCGCTGTGTGCGGTCGGGCTGGCGCTGTTCGGCCGGCGCGCGCTTGGGCTGGTGGCACTGGCGCTATTCACGACCACGATCATCGTGCCGTTCTGGCACAGCGGCGTCGTGCAGCGCAACCCGGAAGCGCTGTACGACTGGGCCACCCCGCTGCAGGCCATGGCAGCCAATCCGCTTGTGCTGGAGTTCCTGCTGGGCGCGGGGCTGGCGTGGCTGTATGCGGCAAATCGGCATCGTCTCACGCCGGCCTACGCGCGGGTGTTGATGGCGATAGGCGTGGCGACGTTCGTGATATCGGTCGTTGGCCCTGTTCCCAAGTTCGATCTGCTCGCCCGGGGGCTGCCCGCAGGCGCATTGTTGATCGGCATGGTGGCGATGGAGCACTGCGGCGAGCTTCGCGTGCCGCGCGTCGCTGTCTGGCTGGGTGAGCTGTCGTACGCGCTCTACCTCGTTCACCCGAGCGTGATTGAAGCCACGCACCGCCTGGTGGGCAGGCTGGCGCCCGAATGGATCGGCACCCAGTTGATGCTGTTTGCCGTCAATCTTGCATTCACGCTGGTGTTGGCCATGCTGCTGCATCGCTATGTGGAGCTACCGTCCATTGCCATGGGCCGCCGCGCCATCGGCTGGATGCGCAACCGTCGGCACGCCTCGCGTACGCGCCTGGGTCAACAGGAATCTTGAGCAGCGACGCCTCTGCGCCGCCTGCGGTGCGTGACGCGATGCCGCTGCCTGCTCTCCTCAAGCTGTCACGCTGAACATCAACGCCTGGATCTTGCCGTCGACCGGGCCCGCGCCGAACTGGGCCGTCAATGCATCGGTACATACCTCGGTGGCGTCGGTCAGTGCATCGGGGCCGAATGCCTCCAGTTCGCCTCGCACCGGCGTGCCCTGGCAGTAGGCGATGGCCACCACGCGTGCCGTATCTGCCCGGCTGCGCGCTGGGACAACGTCGTACATGACCTCTGCGGTAAAACCGCCCGCGCGGGCATCGGCTTGAATAGGCACCGGGTCGTAATGACCATGCGGCGTACGCGCCAGAAACATCGGCGGATTTTCGGGAAAGCGTTTCGCCAGCGCCTTCGTCACCACATTTGCAAAGTCGTTATCTTCAATCCGGCCCCACACGCTCAAGAGCAGCCTGCCGCCTGGTGTCAGCACACGCCGCGCTTCAGCAAAGGCCCTGGGCCGGTCGGGGAAGAACATCGCGCCAAACTGGCAGATCACCACATCGAAAGAGCCATCGGCAAACGGCAGTTGCTGGGCGTCGGCCTGCTGCCATGTCACGGGCCGGTCTGTGCCCACGGCGGCCGCGCGATCGAGCATCGGCGGGTTCAGGTCGGTCGCGACAATCTCGGTGGTCGCAGGCAACGCACGCGCCAGTGCGCGCGTCACGGCTCCGGTACCTGCCGCAACTTCCAGTACGCGCTGCGGCTGACATGCCGCCGCCCGTGCAGCCATGTCCACCGCATAGGGCTCGAAGATCAACGGGACCAGCAGCGTGTCATACAGCTCGGGAATGGAGCCAGAGAAGACCTGATCGGTGCCATGCGCAGCCATCGTTCACCACCTTTGCCCAAGGAAGGGTCGAGCATGAATCGTTATAGCCCGGAACCGCGCAGCGGGCACTCCGCCAAGTCGACTAGAGGACATGCCCGCCAAGGCATGAAGGGCCGTCAAGGCGCGGGATTACACACGTTTTCTGGTGGCCGCCCCTGCCTGACGCGGCATGCGCCCCAACGCCGGCTTGAGCACCGGTGCGTGGTCGCCGAGAAATTCCCACAGCCGATTGGCGACCGGCCCGTGCGGCTGATCCCGCCGTCGCGCAACCGCCAGCTCCTGCACCATGCCAGGAAAATGCCGCCCCGCAATCGATAGCAATGTCCCTTCGCGCAATTCCGCATCGATCAGGAAACGCGGCAGATGCCCCCACGCCATGCCGTGCAGGATCAGCTCTTTCTTCATCAACTGATCGGGCACGGCGCACTGCGGTGCCCCTTCGATGACGTAGTGGGATTGCTCCGGCGGGTTCCGCGCCGAATCATTGATGACGCACTGCATGAAGCGCTGCATCTGCTGTGGCGTCACTGCCGATGTGATGGGGAACGGCAGAAAGCCCGGGGCCACCACCGGCACCATGGCGATCTTGCCCAGGTCGATCCATTCCATGCGCACATCGCCCTTTGGTACGCGGTGGACGATCAGGTCGGTGTCGTCGTCCAGCAAGCGTTCCCACGGCCCGGTGACGGCTTCAAACTGCAATTGCAGGCGCGTCTGCGGGCACTGGCCGAAGAACTGGCTGAGCAGTGCCAGGACGGGCTGCAGCGGGCACAGGTCACCCAGCACCACGCGCAATTCGGCTTCCTCGCCCATCGCCAGCTGCTTTGCGTGGGTTCGCAGTTCATCGCTCTCACGCAGCACGGACTGCACCTTGCGATGAAACGATCGCCCCGCTTCCGTCAAGCGCACGCGATAGCCGCTGCGGTCCAGCAGGCTCAAGCCCAGTTGCCCCTCCAGCTTGGCGACCGCCGCAAACACGGAAGGGTGCGAGCGGTGCAGCCGATCGGCGGCCGCCTGAAAGCTGCCGCCGGCGACCACCGCGTCGAAGCACTGCAGCTCGTGAAGCGTGAAGTTCTGCATTGTCGGCAAAACCTACAAAGGTTGTCAGAACTTCATAGTATCCACGAACCACCTCGGCTTCTAGGATGACGACATCCAATCGTTTCAACCGTCTTTCTCAGGAGCCCATCATGACCACCCGCAACGACCTTTCCTTCATCACCACCGGTGACGGCACGCGCATCGCCTATCGCTTCGACGGCGCGGCGGACAAGCCCGTCCTGCTGCTGTCAAACTCCATCGGCACCGACCTCCATATGTGGGACGTGACCGTGCCACGCCTTGCTGAGCACTTTCATGTGCTGCGCTACGACGCGCGCGGCCATGGCGCTTCGGATGCCCCCGCCGGTGCCTACTCGATGGATCGGCTTGGGCGTGACGTCGTGGAGCTGCTCGATGCGCTGGGCATCCAGCGCGTGCACATGCTGGGGCTGTCGCTGGGCGGCATCGTGGCGCAGTGGCTGGCGATTCATGTGCCGGAGCGCATCGATCGGCTGATCCTATCCAACACCGCCGCGCACATCGGACCGACGCAGTATTTCGACCAGGCCATTGCAGAGCTTCAGCAGGCGCCCGACATGCAGGCAACGGCCGAAACGTTCCTGCGCAACTGGTTTCCGGCACGCATGCTGGAGGCACGCGACCCGGCCGTTGAACCATTCCGCCGCACGCTGCTGGCGACGCCGCGCGAGGGCATCATCGGCGGGTGGACAGCGGTGCGCGATGCCGACCTGCGCCGCACGATCACGCTGATCACGCATCCGACGCTCGTCATTGCCGGCCAGCACGACACCGTGACGTCCGCCTGCCACGGCGAGGAAATTGCCGCCGCCATTCCGGGGGCGCAACTGCACATGCTGGACACCGTGCATCTTGCCAACGTGGAGCAGCCGGATGCATTCATGAACGCTGTGCTGGATTTCCTGGCCGTGCGCGAAACGGCTTGATGCGTGGACGATGCATCGACACGGCATCGACACGCGGCAACCCAGCCGGTTAACATGGCGGCCATCCAACCGATGTGCCGCCAGCCATGTCCCGCGTCAAGAACGAAGACGAATTCGAACTGCGCCGCGAAAGCGTGCTCGACACCGCCGCCGAGGCCTTTGCGGCCGACAGCTATCCGAGCGTGTCGATGAACCAGCTTGCCGCTGCGTGCGGCGGCTCCAAATCGCGCCTGTATCACTACTACGAAGGCAAGGAAGCCATCCTGTTCGACCTGCTGGACCGCTACACGCGCCGGCTGGCCGATCTGGTTGAACGCGCCGAGAGCGACGCGCGGCACGCCAAGCTTTCGGCGCGCGCCACGCTGCATCTGCTGGTCCGTACGTTCCTGGCCGAATACGCTACGTCGCGCACCCGGCATGTTGCTTTGCTCAATGACGTGAAATACCTGGCGCCGGAGCAGCGCGACATCGTGCTCGCGCGCGAGCGGGACGTAGTGGCGGCCGTGGGCCGGCAACTTGGCGCGGCCTACCCAGACAAAGTGGATGAAGCCAACCGCACGCCCATCACGATGATGCTGTTCGGCATGATGAACTGGACGTTCACCTGGCTCAAACCTGACGGGCCACTCTCGTACGAGGGCTATGCGGAAATGGTGATCGACATGCTGGAAAACGGGCTGAGCGACCCAGGCGGCAGAAAAGGCTGACGTTCACCGCTCGTCATAGCTGACCACCACGCGCTGCGTGAGCGGGCGCGCCTGGCAGGTCAGCACAAACCCCTGCTGGATTTCCCAGTCTTCCAGTGTGAAGTTCTTGTCCATCTCCACACGGCCTTCCAGCACCTTGGCACGGCACGTACAGCACACACCGCCCTTGCACGCATAGGGCAGATCGAGCCCCGCGTTCAACGCACTGTCGAGCACCTTGGCATCCCCCGCCATGGGCACTTCGTGCGATTTGCCGTCGAGCACCACAGTCAGCGCGACATCGCCAGCCATGGCGGCGTGTTTGCGCGGCCTGGCCGCCGCCGACGCATCGCCCACCGGCACGCCAAAGCGCTCGGCATGCACGCGCTCGCGCGGCACCCCGCGCTCAAGCAGCGCCGCTTCCACCGCGTCGATCATCGTCGACGGACCACAGATGAAGGCGGCATCAATATCCTCGGGCGGGATCAGCGTGTCCAGAAAAGCGCGCGCCTTCGCACCGTCCAGCCGCCCGTTGAACAGCGCGATCTCTTGCGCCTGCCGCGACAACACGTGATACAGCGCGAAGCGATCGAGGTAGCGGTCTTTCAAATCTTCGAGCGCTTCGCCAAAAATGATGCTGTCGACGCTGCGGTTGCCGTAGACCAGCGTGAAGCGGCTCTGCGGCTCGGCCGCCAGCGTCGTCTTGATCAGCGACAGGATGGGCGTGATGCCGCTGCCAGCCGCAAAGGCCACATAGTGACGCGCGCTTTCGGCTGCCAGCGGTACGTAGAAGCGGCCGTCAGGCGGCAACACATCGAGCGTCTGGCCCACGCGGATACGGTCGTGCAGGTGATTGGAGAAGACCCCCGCATCGACACGCTTGACCGCCACACGCAACTCGCCGTGCGCGTCGTAGTCCTGCACGGCGCAGCAGATGGAATACGAGCGCCGCAGTTCTTCGTGTCCGGGCAGTTGGCCGGGCGGCACGCGCAGCGTCAGAAACTGGCCTTGCGTAAAGCGGTATGCGTTACGCAGATCGTTCGGCACGTCAAAGCGCACCGAAATCGTATCGGCCGTCTCGCCGCGCACTTCGGCAACACGCAAGGGGTGGAATTGCGGAGTCATGGCGGTCGGGCTCGGTGGGGCTTAGTAGGGCTTAGTAGGGCTTAGTAGGGCTTAGTAAGGCTTGAAATAGTCGAACGGCTCGCGACAGGCGCGGCAGCGGTAGAGCGCCTTGCAAGCTGTCGAACCGAAGGCGGAGATGAGCACCGTATCGTGCGATCCGCATTGCGGGCAGGCGATATGCTCGGCCTGCATTGGGCGCGTGAGACGAATCGGGCGGGTGCCATCTACTTCGGCCACATGTGCCGGCGGTGCAATACCAAAGGCGCGCAGCTTGCGGCGCCCTTCGGCAGTGATCCAATCCGTTGTCCATGCCGGCGACAGCACCGAACGCACGCGATACGCACCCACGTCTGCCGCCTGCAACGCGCGGCTCACATCATCGGCAATCTGCTCCATGGCCGGGCAACCGGAATACGTGGGCGTGATCGTTGCCACCAGTGTGCCGGCTTCGTCGAGCTGCACATCGCGCAGGATGCCAAGCTCGGCGAGCGTGACCACGGGAATCTCCGGATCGGTCACGGCGTCCAGCGCGATACGGGCGCGGTCCAACCGCTCGCTTACCACGATGCCCCCGGATACTGGCGCGCCAGTCCCTGCATCTCGGCCAGCAGATAACCCATATGCTCGGAATGCACGCCGTGCTTGCCGGTGCTGACATACGGACCAGCCTCTGGCCAACGCAGCGTGGCCTCGTCCAATGCGTCGCGCACCGTGGCTTCCCATGCGCCGCGCAGGTCTGCCGGATGCACGCCGATACCGGCCTCGGCCGCGGCAGTTTCAACGTCATCCGCAGCGAAGTATTCGTTGGTGTAAGGCATCAGCCAATCGAGCGCGGCTTGGGCCCGCGCATGCGATTCGTCGGTGCCATCACCGAAGCGCACGAGCCAGTCGCGCGTATGGGCGAGGTGGTAACGCATCTCCTTCACCGATTTGGCGGCAATGGCGGCCAGTTCGGTATCGGTCGAACGCGTCAGCGCCTCCCACAGCGGCACCATCAATGCGGCGTACAGGAAGTGGCGGACGATGGTGACGGCGTAGTCGCGCGCGGTTGCGGAGGTCGCCACCATTGGCCCCGCATGCGGCAGCTCGAGCAGCGTGTAATTGCGGAAAGCAGGCTCCGCACGCCAGTAGGCGTAGTCATCCTCGGTGCGAGGCGTACCGGTGAGCGAGCCTTCAATCTGCCCCGCGTGCGTGTAGAGCAACCGCGCCTGCCCGATCAGGTCAAGACTCAGGTTGGACAGCGCGATGTCTTCTTCCAGCACCGGGCCATGGCCAGTCCATTCCGCGTTGCGCTGGCCGAGGATGAGCGCGTTGTCGGCCAGACGAAGGATGTATTGCAGATGCGCGTCGGAAGTCATCACCGCGGCTCACATGTGGTTGACTTCATCGGGGAGCCGATAGAACGTCGGGTGCCGATAGATCTTGTCGGCCATCGGGTCGAAGAGCATCGGCTTGTCGTCAGGTTCGCTGGCGGTGATGGCGGCCGATGGCACAACCCAGATCGAGACGCCTTCCTGCCGGCGCGTATACACATCGCGCGCCATCTGCAGCGCCTGCTTGGCGTCCACCGCGTGCAGGCTGCCGCAGTGCTTGTGCTCCAGACCCTGCTTGCTGCGGATGAACACTTCCCACAGCGGCCATTCGTGTTGATGCATGGTGGGCTCCTTCCGGTTCAGGCAGCTTGTTGGTTGGCGGTGGCGCGTTCGGCCCGCTTGCGCGCGTAGGCAAGCGCGGCCTCGCGCACCCATTCGCCTTCTTCGTGTGCACGCTTGCGGGTGGCAAGGCGCTCGCGGTTGCACGGGCCGTGGCCGTCCAGCACACGCTTGAACTCAGACCAATCGAGCGGTGAGAAATCGTAGTGGCCGCGCGCTTCGTTCCACGTGAGGCCGGGGTCGGGCAGCGTCACGCCCAGCACGCGCGCCTGCTCGACGGTGGCATCGACAAAGCGTTGCCGCAGATCGTCGTTCGAGATGCGCTTGATGCCCCAGGCCATGGTCTGCGCGCTGTTGGGCGATGCAGTATCGGGCGGCCCGAACATCATCAGCACCGGAAACCACCAGCGGTTGACGGATTCCTGGACCATGTCGCGCTGCGCCTGCGTGCCGCCCATCATCGTCAGCAAAGATTCATAGCCCTGGCGCTGGTGAAATGACTCTTCCTTGCAGATGCGGATCATGGCGCGCGCATACGGGCCGTATGAGCAACGGCACAGCGGCACCTGATTCATGATCGCTGCGCCATCGACCAGCCAGCCGATCACGCCCACGTCTGCCCAGGAGAGCGTCGGGTAATTGAAGATCGACGAATACTTCGCGCGACCTTCGTGCAGCGCATCGATCATCTCGTCGCGCGAGCTACCAAGCGTTTCTGCGGCGGAATAGAGATAGAGGCCATGGCCCGCTTCATCCTGCACCTTGGCCAGGAGGATGGCCTTGCGCTTGAGCGACGGCGCGCGGCTGATCCAGTTGCCCTCGGGCAGCATACCCACCACCTCGGAATGCGCGTGCTGCGAAATCTGCCGCAGCAAAGTCTTGCGGTAAGGCGCAGGCATCCAGTCTTGCGGCTCGATCTTGTGGTCGGCGCCGATGCGTGCGTCAAAGCGCGCCTGCAAATCGGCTTCGCCTTGGGAGGCAGCGGCCAGCTCCTGCTCCGTGGGCAGACCGCCGGGCTGGTCGAGGCTTTGGGTGTACATGCGATCCTCCGGCCGCTTTCTGGGCATGTGCACGGCACGTCATGTGCGCCGTGTTTTGGATGGATCGATTATAAACCGTCCGACCGGTCGGTCAATAACGGGTTTCACCGCATGCCTCGTTTGAGACATGCGGTGAAACCGGCGTCCTCTTTGCCCTTCTCGGACTTAGATTGGCGCTGCAGACGACGCTTCCCCCTGCGCCGCCCCATGCGTGCGGGTGCGCACAAACACCCCTGCCAACACAGAAGCAAGCAGGGCTGCAACAGCGCCCAACAGGAACGCGAGGTGGTAGCCGCCATTGAGCGCGGTCGTGGCATCGGCGCCTGCCGCGGTCAAACCTTCGGTGCGTGCAGCGGCCAAGCTTGCCAGGATGGCCAAGCCTAACGCACCGCCCATCATGAACGACGTGTTGACCACGCCCGACGCCAGGCCCGACTCATCCGGCGCCACATCACTCATGGCCGCCAGCAGCACCGGATTGAATGCCACACCGGCGCCCAGGCCCAGCAACAGCATGCCGGGCAGCACGTCGAGCACAAAGCTGCCGCCGGCAGGCGCGCGCGCAAACAGCACCAGCCCCACAGCTGCCACCAGCAAACCCAACGACAGCGGCGCGCGAATGCCAAAGCGCATCACCAGCTTGGCCGACAAGCCCAGCGAGAACACCGCCATGATGATGTTGGCCGGCAGGAAGGCCAGCCCCACCTGCATGGCGCTGTAATCAAGCACGCGCTGCATGTACAGCGCCGAAATGAAGAACCACGCGAACATCGCCGCCGCCCACAACACGCCCACCAAGTTGGCCGTGGCCACGTTGCGCAGCGCGAACATGTGCAGCGGCATCAACGGATGCGACACGCGCGATTCAATGATCAGGAACGCGATCATCAGCGCAATGGCAATGCCCAGCTGCGTCAGCGTTTGCGTGGATGTCCAACCGGCTTCGTTGCCATGCACGACCGCATACACCGCCAGCATCAGCGACGCGGTCACGGCAATCGCGCCCGCCACGTCCAGCTTCGTGCGATCGGCCAACGGCTTGCCCGCAGGCAACAACGCCACGCACGCGGCATACACCGCCACGCCAATCGGTAGATTAACCAGGAAGATCCAGTGCCAGCTCAGCGTGCTCGTCAGCAAGCCACCGAGCAACACGCCGATGCTGCCGCCCCCCGCACACACAAAACCGTAGATCCCCATCGCCTTGGCGCGATCCGCCGGCGAGGTGAACAGGTTCATGATCAGCGACAGCGACACCGCCGACACCACTGCACCGCCCAGCCCCTGCACGGCGCGCGCCGTGATCAGCAGCCCTTGCGAATTCGCCAGCCCGCATGCAGCCGAAGCCAGCGTGAACAACGTCAGCCCCAGCAGGAACAG
Source organism: Ralstonia pickettii (assembly GCF_000607165.1). GTDB lineage: Bacteria > Pseudomonadota > Gammaproteobacteria > Burkholderiales > Burkholderiaceae > Ralstonia > Ralstonia holmesii. The sequence continues at coordinate 40,457 of NZ_JFZG01000028.1, forward strand.
CTTGCGATGTCCGAACAGGTCTCCCAGCCTGCCACCCAGCAGCAGGCAGCCGCCAAAGGTCAGCATGTAGGCGTTGACGACCCACACGAGCGAGGTTTCGGTAAAGCCCAGGTCTGCCTGGATGGACGGCAGCGCAACGTTCACGATGGTCGTATCCAGCACGATCATCAGCACGCCCAGACAGAGCACGATGAGGGCAAGCCAGCGCTTGCGTTCGTCGATGCCATGCGTCATGGAATCACTCCTATGATTGGCCGCTGCGCCTGAATGTCGATCAGGATTGCGCAGCCGATTTAAGGTGGGCGAGACCGGCTTCAAAGTCCTTGCCGATCATCGCGTCCATACTGAAGAACAGGCCCATCACCTTGGAGATGAACGGGCTCGGGCCATACATGGCCCAGGTGACGTGCGTCACATCGCCGGCAGGCTTGAGCGTGAATTCCGCAGTGTTGTGCGCCGCGAAGGGCTTCAGGAAATCCAGCTGAATCTGGATGCGGCTGGGCGACGTTGAATCGACGATCTCCATGCGCCCGGCCCCCACTTCCCGCGAGCCATCCCACGCATAGTTCGCGCCTTTGCCACTCGCGGGGCTGCCATAGGTGCGCTTCATTGCGGGGTCACGCTTTTCCCACGGAGACCAAGTCGTCCAGTGGTGAAAATCGTTGATCAGGGCGAACACTTCTTCGGGCGGTGCCTTGATGTCGATCTCGCGCTGCACTTTGAAGGTATCCGGGCGCGCGGCGGCAAAACCCAGCACAGCAGCAATCGCGACGACGATGACGATCGCAATGATCTTCAGCATGAAGAGCGCTCCAACAGATGGGGACAGCAGGTGAAGGGACGCCTTTGCGCAAGCCGTGCAAAGGGTCGCGGCCAGAACAGCCGGTCGTCGCCAAGGGGGTGGTTTCGTTGATATTAGTAAGGCGCCGATGATCGCGCAGCCTGGCACCGGACCGTGGCCCTGCGCCAAGGCAGGCGCCCTACGATTTTTCGTAGAACGGCCACCGAGCGGCGGCCGTTTTCACACGCACCGCAATTACATCGGCTTGGGCGCGATCACCATCCACGTGATGCCGAAGCGGTCGGTCACCATGCCAAACGCGTTGGCAAAAAACGTTTCGGACATCGGCATCGTGACGTGACCGCCATCGCCGAGTGCCTTGAATGTCCGTTCGGCAGTGGCGTTGTCGGACACGCTCACGGACAACCCGAAACCTTTGAAATCCGTCTTGCCGCCGGCCATGCCGTCGGACGCCAGAATCTGGGTTTCGCCCACGCGGAAGGCGGCGTGCATCACCTTGTCGAGCGGGGGCGCCATGCCGCCGCATTGCTCGGCAGTGGGCTGTGCGTCCTTGGGCGCATCCTTGTAGTGCATCACCACATCGACCTTGGCACCAAGCGTCTTCTTGTAGAACTCCAGCGCTTCTTCACAACGACCTTCGAAGAACAGATACGGTTGAACTTGCATCACAACTCCTTGGGGTGGACTTGGGGGACTGCAAAGCCGCGCATTGCGCCACGCGGTCGGGGGAAAACCTCGCTCAGCCGCACGCCGGTTCAGTCACCGGCATCGGCACTGAGGCATGCTCGTGTACGACTTGCCAACGGCCATCGCGCTTGCGGAAACACACGGTAGCGCGCGTCTGCGCATCGTGCTTCGCACCGTCCCGATAGCGCGCACGCAAGCGATTCACGCTGAAGCAATAGGCCAGATCGCCACTCACCTCAAGGTGCAGCTCGGTGAATTGGAAATCGGCCTGACCCTCAAGCGCATCGAACCAGCTTTGCCAGTTGCGGCGGTATGCGTCGACGCCTTTGACGAACAACGGCGGCATCACATCGAAGACCACCACATCGTGTGCGTAATGACGCATGACGGCGTCGACATCCTTGGCGCGGACGGCGGCAGCCCACTCGTTAATCAACGTACGTAGTTGGGCCTCGTCGTCCGCTGCGGTAGTGGCAATCGTCATGTTGGCCTCCAAACATCTGTTGCACGAAAGGCTTGGAAATTTGCGTCACAGCGCCTAGGGTTTAATTGTGAACACTGTCCACAAAAGATAGCAGACATAATGGACGGTGTCCACATAGAACTTGCGGAGTTGCATTGCATGACCCAGGAACCGCCCCGACCACCCGTGCGCACCACGTATCGCCATGGCGACTTGCGACGTGCGCTGCTTGACGCCGGCATTGAACTGGCGCGCGCCGGCGGGCCCGACGCCATCGTGCTGCGCGAAGCCACGCGCCGCGCGGGCGTGGTGCCAAATGCCGCCTACCGGCACTTCGCGGGGCGACAGGACTTGCTACAAGCCGTGCGGGCAGAGGCATTGGCGGCGTTGGCGCGCGCCATGGAAGCGGAGTTGGATGCCATCGACCCGACGTGGCCAGAAGATGCGCGCGCACGTGCGTCGCTACGCGCCATCGGCGTGGGTTATCTACGGTTTGCGCAGACGGAGACCGGCCTCTTCCGCACAGCCTTTGCGGTGCCCGATGAAGTAGAAAACGACGCGGACCCTGCCAAGGCCGGCAATAGTGGCCTGAACCCGTTCCAGTTGCTAAGCCTGGCGCTCGACCGGATGACCGCTGCCGGCGTACTGCCGTCCGAACGCCGTCCGGGCGCCGAATACCTCGCATGGTCGGCGGTGCATGGGCTGGCCCTGCTCATCATTGATGGGCCGTTGCGCGGGCGCCCGCCTGAGCAGACCGGCGCCATTGCATTGCGTGTGGTGGAAATGGTGGAAAACGGCCTGTAGAGACAGCTGGACAGAGGGCCGATGGAATATTGTCTGCACCCGAAGTGTTTACCATCAGCACAAGCCACACACCGGAGAACCACCATGCAGATGCGACCAGGCAGATGGATCAGCGCCGCCGCGCTCGTGCTGAGCGCATGCGCGGCGCTTTCGCCGATCCAGACGGCCCAAAAGATGATCGGCCAGCCCGAAAGTGCCGTACGCGAGACGTTTGGCACGCCCACCGAGACGTATCAGTTGGCAGGCGGCACGCACCGCTGGATCTATTCCAAGCAGCCGATGGGGCACGAAGTCTATGCCGCAGACTTTGACGCGGGCGGCAAGCTCACCAACTTCCGGCAGATGCTGACTGAAAAGGAAATCTACGAAGCGCGGCCCGGCGTCTGGACCAAGCATGATGTGGCGGAGCGCTTTGGCATGCCGCGCGAACCGACGCAATACTACCCGCTGATGAAGCGGGAGGCGTGGTCATACCGGATGTACATCGTCGGGCATCAACAGGCGCACTTCAACGCCCTCTTCGACGACAACGGTGTGCTCGATCGCACCATGATCGTCGTCGACCCGCTTGGCGGCGATCACCAAAGCCGCAAGTGATAAAAAGCCCGGGCGGCGCATTGCACGTCGCCCGGGCTCCAGGGTTTAGCCCAGCGCAGAAGCGATGGCCTGCGCGAGTTCGTTCGCTTCAAACTTTGCAACGTAGCCGTTGGCGCCAACGCGGCGCACGTGGTCTTCGTTGGCGGAGCCCGACAGCGACGAGTGAATCACCACCGGAATCGACTGGAATGCCGGCTCGGTTTTGATCTTGCGCGTGAGCGTGAACCCGTCCATCTCGGGCATTTCCAGATCGGTCAGCACCAGCGCGATCTTGTCGCGCACAGTCTTGCCTTCGCGTGCGGCATCGCGTGCGATGTTCTGCAGCGTGTCCCACGCTTCCTGGCCGCTCTTGGTCATCACGTACGGTGTGCCCATCGCTTCCAGACCGTTGGCGATCAGCGAGCGTGCAAGGCCCGAATCATCCGCCACCAGCAGCTTGGCACCCGGGGGCAGCTTGATCGGACGCTCGCCATTGTCGGGCGCCAGATCGGTACGGCGGGTCGGGAACACATCCACCAGAATCTGCTCGACGTCGATCACCTGGGCCAGGCGCGAGTTGTCGGCGTTGCCATCCAGGCGCGCCAGGCTGGTGATATTGCTGCTGCCCACGCTCGCCTCGGCCGGAAAGATCTGGCTCCATTCCAGGCGCACGATCTCGTCCACTTCCTCCACCGCAAAGCCTTGGGTGGAGCGCGCGTATTCGGTAATCAGCAGGATGTTGGCATTGCCGTTCTTGGTGCCGATCACACTGGCGAGGTCAATCACGGGAATGATCTGGCCGCGCACATTGACCGCGCCCAGGATATGGGCGCCGGCATCCGCCACATGCGTCACAGGCGGCATGACCATGATCTCGCGCACCTTGAACACGTTAATGCCGAACATCTCGCGCTGATTGGAGCGCGCAGATTCGCCCAGGCGGAACAGCAACAGTTCAAAACGGTTGTTGTTTGTCAGATTGGTCCGTTCATCAACTTCGTGCTGCGACATTGTCTTCCCCCGTTCAAGCACACGTTATGTGGCGGTAAACGGCACGGCGTTTGGCAACTTGAAGGGGTTTTGCGAATGTGAAGGCCGAGCCCTGCCAGCGTGGGGAAACACAAGCCTAGGCAACCTTCACATGGGCGACCAGGAAATCCAGAAACGCCCGCACGCGCGCCGGCAGATGCGCCCCGTGACCGACATAGACGGCGTGGATGTCCTCGGTCTCGCCCGGGTTGTAATCCTCCAGGACGGGGACTAGACGGCCCGCATCCAAGTCAGCGCGCACCTGAAACTCGGCCAGACGCGCCAAACCCAGACCGGCGACCGCCACGGCGCGCAGCGCCTCGCCATCGCTGATCTGCGTGTTGCCGTGTGGGGTGAATTCGGTGCGGCGCCCGCGCTTGATAAAGGGCCAGGCACTGATGGCGCGAACGTAGCTGAACGCCAGGCAGTTGTGGTTTGCCAAATCAGCCGGCGTGCGCGGCATGCCGGCGCGCGCCAGATAGGCAGGCGACGCCACCACCATCAAGCGCGTCTGCCCCAGCTTGCGCGCCACCAGCCGAGAACTCTTTAGCGGACCACTGCGCAGGGCAACATCGGTGCGGTCTTCCAGCAGATCGACCACGCGATCCGTGAGCGCAATGTCGAGCGACACCTCCGGATGGCACGTCAGAAACGCCGGCACGATCGGCAGCAGTAAATGCGTGCCGACAGGCACATTGGAATTGATGCGCAAGCGCCCTGCTGGCTGCGCCCCGGCAGAAGCCTCGCGCTCGGCCTCGTCCAGATCGGCCAGTACCGTCACGCTGCGCTCATAGAACGCCATGCCCTCGGGCGTGAGCTGAAAGCGCCGCGTGGAGCGGTTCACCAGCCTCGCGCCCAGCCGGGCTTCCAACCGTGCCACCAGTTTGCTCACCGCCGACGGCGTCATGCGGCAAGCACGCGCCGCAGCGGAGAGGCCGCCCTCTTCCACGACCCGCACGAAGACTTCCATCTCGCCAAAGCGATTGACATCAAGCCGCGACATTGTGATTTCAATTCATAGATGTTGTGCTTGCCGGCAGTCTATCGCACAGATCCGACCGTTCTCATACTGGTGGCCATTGCCATTGCTGCTTCGGGCTCAACCCAACACCAACATGACTGCACAGAATAAAGTCGCGCTCGTCGTGGGCGCACAGGGCGTGATCGGCCACAACCTGATCGAGCACCTCGCCACATTGCACGACTGGCGCATCGTGGGCCTGTCGCGCCGCGGCGGAGCATCGACGCAGCGCATCACGCACATCGCCGTCGACCTGCTCGACGCAGCCGACACGCGCATCAAGCTCGGCGCACTTGGCGACGTCACGCACCTCTTCTACGCCGCCTATCAGGACCGCCCGACCTGGGCTGAGCTGGTGCCGCCCAACCTCGCCATGCTGACCAACGTGGTCGACGCCATGGAAGCCGCATCGCCCCAGCTCGCGCACATCAGCCTGATGCAGGGCTACAAGGTCTACGGCGGTCACCTCGGGCCATTCAAAACCCCGGCGCGCGAAACCGATGCGCATTTCATGCCGCCCGAATTCATGTTCGACCAGCAGACCTTTCTGGAAGCGCGCCAGGTGGGCAAGGCGTGGACATGGTCGGCCATCCGCCCGTCGGTGGTGGGCGGCTTTGCGCTGGGCAATCCGATGAACCTTGCCGTGGCCATCGCCGTGTACGCGTCGCTATCGAAAGAACTGGGCCTGCCGCTGCGCTTTCCCGGCAAACCCGGCGCATACGACCACCTGCTGGAAATGACCGATGCCGGCCTGCTTGCCCGCGCCACCGTGTGGGCCGCCACCGACCCGCGCTGCGCCAACCAGGCCTTCAACATCAACAACGGAGACCTATTCCGCTGGAGCGAAATGTGGCCGAAGATCGCCGGCTACTTTGCGATGGAAGTCGCCCCGCCGCTGCCCTTGTCGCTCGACATCGTCATGGCCGACAAGGCGCCACTCTGGCAAAGCATGATCGCCAAGCATGGTTTGGCGAACACGCCCTACCGCGATGTGTCTTCGTGGCGCTTTGCCGATTTCGTCTTCTCATGGGACTACGACATGTTCGGTGACGGCTCCAAGGCGCGCCGCTTTGGTTTTCACGAATACGTGGAGACGGAAGCGATGTTCATGCGCATCTTCGACGACTTGCGCCAGCGCAGAATCATTCCGGGGTAGAGCGTCCGGATGCCTCCGCCCGAGTAGCGCACTGGCCGATCCGGCTAGGGGGATGTCCCGACTCGGGTTTCCTCAGGAAGGGTCGATATAGTGAAGGCGGGACGGTAGCTCATGGGTCGAGCGGCGACGGTTTACCGACGCAGGCAGGCAGGTTCAAATCCTGTACGTCCCACCAAATTGATGTTCGTTGTGGATCAACGAAATTGTGCTGTTAGGCATAAAGTGGCCATCTGGACAGGTTATGGTTGTTTAGTCGTTTAACGGCCGCTCCTGGCCGATAACGGTCGGTGATGACGTTACCTGCGCCAGCGACCACGCTGCGGCGCCACGACGTCAGCGCATGGAAGCAAACGCATAAACGAACACGCCCACGACGAACATGATCGCGGACCAGAAAAACCACGTCGGGACACGTGGCCCCCTAACCGGCGGAGTGTTCACGCTCTCCAGCACCTTGGCCTTGGTTGCGGAGTTCCGAGAGAAGAAGACCGCCCAAGTCACAACGACGCTCGCAAGCAGAAAAAGCGCACCGACAGCCAGATTGCTGACGACATAGGTGTAAAACGAGCCTTCGTTCGCACCCCCGCGCATGGCGACGTATGCCTCGGCGTTCTTTGGCCGGAGGAGGACTGTGCCTTCAGTCCATGTGCTCCAACCATTAAGAAGCAGACCGATGGCCACAAGGTAGAAGCCGGCTAGTTTCACGTACGTGCGAAGAGTCGGCTGCGCCGTGTTCCCGGTCTGCATAGCGTGAATAGAGGGTTCGATTGGAGTCGAAATATTGCCAGAATCGCAGAGCTACTGCGCCTCTTCGAGCACGCTTCGAAGCTGCTCCAATCTCCGCGCCGTCAGGTAGCTGATAAGAGAATCGCGATCTACGCGTGGGCTTCTAAGGGTCTCGATGAACTCAACCCACGCACCCCTATATTGGATCCAGGCACGCTGCGCTTCAGCAACGTCGACCTTTGTGATCGTCGTATCTCCGATTCTGTCTGAGGAGTCGGCGCGAATCGCTTTGGACAACATGACTTCGTGCAATACTTGGTCCATCTGCAGATCGAGCTCTCTGACTCTTGTCGGGTCGGCCCTCTCTAGCGTGCCACCCGCAACCTTCCCAAGAAGGCTCACAAAAGCGTCGTACTCATCGGCACTAGCTTGAATGGCAAGGGCGGCACGGGCAGTGCCCGTCATGTCGGTCTCACGGTCGCCACGCCGCTGAGCAAACGCAGACAACGCAGTCTGCAACTGCTCGAACGCGCCACGCTCGCGCTTATTCAATTTTTGCGAAAATTTCGCAAGAACTTTGGTTCGATTTTGAGCACGCCGTCGATCTTCAATACGCGCGCAATAGCCGGCCATGAACCCGCTTGTTGCATCGTCGCAAATATCGAACTCTGCGCCGTCGCTTTTACCATCCATCATCGACAGGTGAAGAACCCGCGACTGTTCCTCGGCAGCCGCCCCACCGAGAAGACAGGCATATCGCACCGCAATCGCTGGGCTCCTTTTTACACCGTAGCCATTTGCGTAAAGCATCATCAACACGCCTACCTCGTCTTGAGCGAAGGCGCAAGCTCTGACGCGCGCCCAGTCGGCATCAGTACGATGAGGAAGGTGCTTTGTGTCGTAGTAGAGGTCGTCCGGCACGCAGATAGCGGCTGACTGCCGCTCTGCGTCGGAAGGCAGATCCTGCGCAGGCGGGACCGCATCCTTCGATGCCATGCAGGCTCGATACCATGCGGACTGCGTGTCGACCAGGTCTGCCGGCATGGATTCTGTGTTGGGGTAGCTGGGCGCGGCAGTTGCCGCTTGCCAGACATACAACAGCATTGCAAGCAGGAGCGAGGATCTCATCGATTGGGCGCGATTGCGGCTCGGATTGCACAGGCAAGCTCCAGCTCTGTGCTTTCCGCCCTCTTTAATGGTTGGATGCAAACGCCAGCCCCCTCGACCGCACGTTCGCGCGCCTGAAGATAGCCGGCATTGTGCTTACTGCAGCAGACGTTGAATGTCGCCTTGCCGTATGGGAAATTTCTTGAAGTCGCCGTAGTCTTCAAAGAACCATACACATTTGCCAGCCGTTTCATCGGTACCACGCGCAAGGCATACCTCGGCTTCGCGAGAATACCAACCCTGCTTTCCATCCTCGATCGTGATGCGCGTGACCGACGGATTACCGAAGCAACTTGACCCAAATACCACGCGCTCAAGCAACGGCTCACCGTTTCTCTGGAGACTCAGGAAGATCTCTGGTGCAGCCCCACACATTCCCCGTTCACTCCAGCCAGTTTGAGTAGCGATGATCGTGTACTTCGAGTCGGGCAATGAGCATTCGTAGGAGAGTTTGCTTGGCGAAAAAAATCCATGGCGAGCCAACACGTCGGGACGAACCGTGCCGTGTTCAGTCAACGCGGAGATCGCCGGGTTGTGTATCCCTCGATACTCGACGTCTAAGAATTGCGCATCCGGGATGCATGAAATGCGCACGAAATCAACGGTATAGTCGGCCCACACTGGACTAGCGAGCACCGAGAGCAGCAGCGCGACGAGTGGAAACCACTTGTGCATTTGAGGCTGCCGACGATCAGTGTGCTTGAGGGTCATGAAGAAAACTTGTTGCCTTGGGTTCGCAGCAGATCCATCTCCATCGCCCTCTTCGAGGGAACACCGGTCAGTATCGGACCATTGTCGGAAACGTATCACTGACTCGCGACCATTTCTAGCAGCGCGAGGAAGGGTGTCAGGTACGGGCGACCGTATTGAATCGAATCGGATGTCGACTCATGGCCGAGAGCGTTCGCTTATCGCACTAACTATGACGAGCCGTTCCCTCCTTGCGAGGGGCACAAATAACGCCCAGCCCTCGGATAGCATCGCAACATCGTATCAATAGTGCGAGGAGCGGCGTGACGCTCCGATCTCGATAACAAGAATGGACAGCAAGCCCGAGCAGAAAGAGCCTTTCGATTATTCGAAGCTCATCCTTTTGGGCACAGCCGCAGGAGTCCTAGCGCTCGCCTATATTGACCTCTACGCCGGGGTGATCCCATTTCTCGGCCCCGCGCTTGTGGTCCTTGCCCCCAACATCTTCCTTGTGGGCGTAGCCCTGATGCTTGCTGGTCTCATGTGGTTGGTCACTGACCGGTGGCTGATCATTACGCCTTTGGCATTGGCCCTGACCCTGGCCATCGGATTGAACACGCGCATTCCAGAGGCGTGGGCCGACGCGAACCGCGCATGGTCGTCGATGCATGTGGCGCGGACGTACACCGGTACGGTCGGGCAACCTTTGATCATTGACTCGAAGCCGCCCTTAATCGAGGGCCGTCAATGGGGCTACGGCACCGTGAGGATCAACTGCGTCATCGAGCAGTGCTTCCAGTCGGAGGGCTTCCGAACGATCATTCCTGGTATCGAAAATGAGTACTGGCAGGAATCGGTCCAAGAGGTTGCGCTAAACGCAGGATTTACAGCGGCAGCTCAAAACGAAAGAGCGCCAAGGCTGGTGGTCCGATCCGAACAAAAGGATGGCTTGCTGCTCGTTCACATCAAGCTGTCGGACTCGGATGGCAGTGAGCTGGCGACCGGGACCGCCACCTACCGCAACGGCTTCAAAGCGGAGCCGCGAGACGGCAATTGGACACCTAAGCCGCCACCTAGAAACCTAGCCTTGCAGTTTCTTCTTCACGGAAACTTGGTAAGCCAGAAGGTGGGTGACTGGGTCGGACACACGGCTGCCTACCCTTTGCGCACTTTCTTGCAGCAGGCCACCGAACTGAGCGAACCCCAAAATGGCACCCCCGTTGTTGCCGAGCAGGACATTCTGCGTTCGGAGCACTTCGATCCGCCAAAGGCCTTCCGACAAGGGGCAGAGCCAAGTGAATCGACTCCCAAATTTTGGGATGAGCGTAGGGAGAAGCGTTGCCGTGAGCTGCTCCAGCCCGAGTTCTTCGGCGCACGCGCTAGCGCATGGTCTGTGTTCACGACAGACCCAACGCGGCGGCACAAGATTCGGCCAGCACCACTGCTGATCTGCGACGACGCTGCCATCTGGAATTTCGACTACGGCGCAATGCCCGGCCACGTAGTTGTGTCCAAGTACGACTCAGAAGGAAACCTCAAATACAGAATAGCGATCGCGCGGCCCGCAAGCGACGCCATGGTTCGCCTGCCCTCTTTCCATGCCGAAGAGCGAACTCTGGACTTCGAATGGTGGAGTGGCAGCCATTCCGGATCAAACTACAACGTCACGTCGGTCACTCGCGTGAGAGTCAGGGAGCCGGCGTGAGAGCAAGAGAAGATGGCCGACAAATCAATATCTCTCGATGAAATCGAAGCAGAATGTTCCGTGACCTTGCTCACCGCATCGCGTCCGTCGCTACGGAAGATGTTGGGCTGACCACTCGGTGTCGGGTCGCCCGCCTCGCCCTTACCCAGCGCTTGTAGCTGCTCCTGAATGTCCTTGGGCAGCGCCGCCAAGAATCGGAACGCACCAAACAAGCTGCTCTTAGTCTCCCATCACACCAGGGCGGACCGTCTTGTCGTCAAGTTATGGGCACAAAAAAGGCCGCTCCGATTTGCCGGAGCGGCCTCTTTGCTTGTTTCTGGCTCTGCCCTTAACTGAACCGCATTCGGCTGGAGGGCCGATTTTGTGCTGCCTGTGGCAGCGTCCAACGATCAGCCTGCAGCCAGGCTGCCGTTTTCCACGTGCACGCGGTCACCCACTTGGAAGCCCGGTGCGGCCTTATACGTGAAGGTCCGGGTCGCGCCGTTGTCCATGCGTACGCTGACGTTGTAGGACGTGTCGCGGTGGTAGTAGTTTTCAGCTTCATGGCCTGCGTAGCCGCCACCCACCGCGCCGGCGACGGTCGCCAGCGTGCGGCCATTGCCCTTGCCGACTTGATTGCCCAGAAGGCCACCCACCACTGCGCCGCCGATCATGCCCAGACCGGTTTCGTTGCCTTGCTGCGTGGCGATCGGAGTGACGGCGGTCACCTGACCGGCATATGGACTCGCCGCCGGGCGCGGTTGCGCATAGTCGGCGTTAGACGACGGGTTATGTTCCGCATACGACGGGGCCGGACGATGCACCGCATGGTGTACCGCGCCCGGCTGTGCCAGATAGGCCGGGGCCGCTTGGTTCGGCATTGCCGTCTGGCCGGGAGCCGCAAGTGCCGGCGGTGCGGAGGCCGGTTGCGCGGCGACGTTCGCCTCGGTGCTGCCATGCATAGCCTTCGAGGTGGGCAGCACGCCCGTCATGGCGGCCACCCCCGTGACGCTCGCGATGATCACAGCGACGGCAGCGGCGGCCATCAGCGGATGCATGCGGCGCGACTGTGGCATATGGCCCATCGACGTGCCGGCGTAGTGTTGACCTTGGACGTTCGGTTGCTCGTTGTTCATCTTCGTTCTCCCGTGACCATTGCATGTGGTCTGTTGATGGAGAAAGTTTGGTCGATCGGCCGAGTGGATACCGTTTTAATTTGTAAGGATCTGTAGGGCTCTGTTCCACTTACAAATCAATGGGTTGAGCACCTTCGGTGCGAGGCGTGGCAACCTGACGATGTTACAAATGGTGGGGGAGGCTCGCGGTTTGCGTCCGCGCTGCGCACAAAAGACGGTTCATCGCTGGTTTCCCGGGAAGCCCCCAAGACCTCAGGAACGGGCCGAATTTGGCCGAAAGATGTCCCGACTGATAGTTAGAGCTCTGGCGCCGGGCGCCAACCGACTTAGCTCGGAAATGGCGCGTTGACACAGAACGCAAGAAAAATCTCGACAACCTGGTTCGCCATGAACCACTCGTCGGACCGTATCGGAAGGTTGCCGGCTCCGAAGACCAGAATGGTTCCATCTGGGCCGGCGGCGCTAGACTTGGGTCGCATCTCCGGGCCCGCCTGACAGCCGCCCTCACCATCGTCCGTTCCTGGCCGAACACAGCCGTTGGAACATGTCGCATATCCTGCTGCCTTTCTGCGATATCTGCCCTGCCTGAACATACGAAATGCTCGCGCGACACAAAGCAATTCTGGGCCTGTCCCTGCTGTTCCTTTTGTTGTTGTCTATCTACCCGGCGTTCTTGTTTGCGCGCGATTGCTACGCTCCATCCCTGTTTCCAAGGTTCTATATCGCCTTGGCCGGAGGGGTGATTGTCGCAACGCTGTTCGCCGTACTCGATTTCCCAAAGTCGGACACCTCGTCAAAACGCAGGATCGACCCAGTGGGGCAATTTATTTGCTTTGCGCTGTTCGGCGCCTTCACGACGTGGACCTGGGCGACTACAATTCCCCGCTTCACTGCAGATCGCGTTGTCACCGCCCAAGCCGCATTTGAGAAAGTCCGAGGCGCAAAAAGCTGCCATACCGCCGTCCAGTTTGTCGACCCGGGCGGCGCCGGCACGATCAAGACGTGCGCTTCCCTGTGGAACCTACCTTCTCTGCCGGAGCACGGCACGATCAGCGTTACCGAAAAGGTGAGCACGCTCGGGGTCTACCTGGTCAAAATCGACCTCGTCACTCCGCAAGTTCCAACAGAACGCCAATAAGCATGCCTCTGGAAACCGTCCGCTTCGATCGCGTCTTCGGCATTACCAAGACCTCGCAGAACCGCATGCCAGTGACGCTGTTCGGCTTCCAAAGCGGCGACCACATTGAGTATTCCGCCGCCGCGCCCGGCGAGCCTCGCATCGAGGCCGGCATGACAGTGACCGCCTATTTGAGGGAGCCCGGAAACTGGCAGACGCTGGTAGCGTGGCGCGACCACGGCAGCGGCGACATCATCTGCGAGTCAGAAGTGGGATGGCTGCTGTGTCTGATCGGCCTTGCCGCGCTCTGCTTTTTCGTGCCGCGATTGTGGCACCAGCCAGTCACGCTGATGCTCACCGCATCGGTGCCCATTGCCCTATTCGGATCGGGCGTCCATAACATCCGATTCCTACGATCTGTGCGGCGCCATTTGGTGGCCAATGCCGACACTAGGCCGCTTCGCTAAAACGTCGACTACTTCAAGGCCCAATACCAGTTGCCCCCATAGTCTCGCTCCACGGTCTCAAGTGACTGGAAAGTGAACATGAGACGTCGGACGATGTCATCGGGACACCCGCGTGCCTGAAACACTGCCTGGAACTCGCTTAAGAGTGTTTCGGTCATTCTCAGCAGGTCACGCTCCGCGTCTGTCTTTGTTTTTACCAAGAACCATGG
>NZ_JFZG01000029.1 GCF_000607165.1 Ralstonia pickettii
GTAAGCACCCGGTGAACCCGTCTTGCCAGCTAGGTGGCGCTGGGCGTCCAGCGATGCGGGAGCAGTTCGGCGATGTCGGCCGCCTTGTGGGTCGGCAGTCGCGTGAGGACGTCTTTCAGATAGGCGTAGGGATCGTGCCCGTTGAGCTTGGCCGATTGGATCAGGCTCATGACGGCAGCCGCGCGTTGACCGGCGCGCAGTGAGCCTGCAAACAACCAATTGGAGCGACCCAGGGCAACCGGCCGGATCTGTCGCTCGACGTGGTTGTTGTCGATGGGCACCGTCGGGTCGTCGAGGTAACGCACGAGAGCCGGCCACCGCTTGAGGCTGTAGTCAATGGCCCGCGCGATCGCCGAGCCGTCTGGGACGCGGCGTCGCTGTTCCTCGAGCCAGGCGTGCAGCCGCTCTAGAATCGGGCCAGCCCTTTGTTGCCGCGCTGCCAGGCGCTGGTCTGGCTCAGCATCCCGCACTTGCGCCTCGATCTCGTACAAGCTCACCATGTAGCGCAGTGCCTGGCCCGCCAATTCGCTCTTGTGCTTGTCGTGCAGTTCAAAGAACTTGCGCCGCGAATGGGCCATGCAACCGATCTCAGTGACGCCACCGTCGAAGCTGGCCTTGTAGCCGGCGAAGTCATCACATACCAGCTTGCCTTGCCACTGCCCCAGGAACGCGCGAGCGTGCTCGCCGCTGCGGCTGGGCGCAAACTGGTAAATCACCGCGCGCATCTTCTCGAACTCGCTCGGCGCATAGGCCCACAGGTAGGCGCGGTGCGTCTTGCCATTGCCGGGCGCGAGCATCTGCACTGGCGTTTCGTCGGCGTGCAGAACACCGTGG
>NZ_JFZG01000030.1 GCF_000607165.1 Ralstonia pickettii
GTTGGTGGTCCATCCCTTGTTTCATCCCCTGCCGGGGCTGACTCACTTTCTTTGTCTTGCCAAAGAAAAGTAAGCAAAAGAAAGGCGCGCCCGAGATGGCGAAGATTCCTTGAATTTATGTCGCAGGGAGGGAGGAGAGGCAAACTCGCTTCGCTCAAACAGCCTCCCCTCTTTTTCCTCCCTGCAACAGAAATTCAAGGCGCCATCTAGGGCTCCAACGGCTACACCATCGCAGCACAAACGCAGTAGTGGGTACGCGGCAAAACGCGGAGCGAAGCAAAAGGCAACACAGCAACACAGCAACACAGCAACACAGCAACACAGCAACACAGCAACAAGCAAGAGCCTGACAGAGCAGGCACACCAACGGTTTGGCCGTTGACGTTCCTGCCCTTGATGGCGCCTTGAATTTTCGTAAGCGGGCGGAAAAAAGACGGGAAACTGTCTGAGCGCAGCGAGTTTTTCCCCTCTCCGCACGGTTACGAAAATTCAAGGAAGGTGTCGCCATCTCGGGCGCGCCTTTCTTTTGCTTACTTTTCTTTGGCAAGACAAAGAAAGTGAGTCAGCCCCGGCAGGGGATGAAACA
>NZ_JFZG01000031.1 GCF_000607165.1 Ralstonia pickettii
TGCGTTGCTGCTCTACAAATCCGATTGGGATCTGCAGCGTGCGAGCGCTCTCTATTGCCGCCTGAAGATACTGCCGCCGCTTCCGAATGGCCTCGACGGCAATTTGATGGGCCTGAACCCCTTCCATGACTACCCGGCATGGCAGGTGATCAATTCAGCGCAGCGCGTGGCAGAGGCTCGTACTGACGCTCGACCCGTGCAGCAGCAGATCGCAGGCGTGAAACATGAGCTCGAATTGCGATACAGGGAATGGCTTGCCAAGCAATAGGCTTCTGACTTGCACCCGGCCAGCGACGGTGGGGAGCCATCATGCTGCGTGAATTCAGATCTTTGGCAGCACGTCCTTCTCGAAAATTTCCATCGGCAGCATTCCATCGATCATGGCGTTGGAGGGAAGATCACGGAGTTGTTCCTGGTAGCCCGCCACGCCCATCACCGCGTAACCCAGGCGCCCGCCGGTAAGTTCGATTTCGCGCGGTGGCAACTGCTTCATGAGCTCCACCGTGGAGGACCTCATGCGCGTCATAAAAGCTTCAACAGTCATGCCTAGTTGCCTAAGTTGGGCGCGTGCCACGGGCGATGCTAGCTCATCGGGGTTGACTTTGTATGGGCGAAAATCCTTCGAAGCTGCCACCTCTGGTAGATATGCCGACATCGCAGGGTTGTCGTATGCCTGGTACTTCACGGTGACGTCTACCACCGCGAATGGAGGGGCGACCACGATTGCGTGAGGTGCGATGAAGTTGCCTTCATCAATGGAGTAGAAGTAGCGGGGCCTAGCCGATACCGAGTGTGGGAAGTGAATGGTCAGATTGCTCTTCGCCGTGTAGTTCCAGACGTGAAGCTCGTCCAGAATCCTCGAGAGAACGCTCGACGCGGTAACGCACAATCCAGGGCGGCCATCTCGAGCCACACGATTTGCGATGGCACTCGCAGCCACCAGGATCCTGTGCTCAGCGTGCTTTAGCTCGTCAGGAGAGTAGCTTCTTGCTTCGACAAGTCGAGCAACGAGATTCATTGCCGCCGGAGCTTGTGCTTCTGCGACGAGAAACGCCGGGGTGTCATGCAATCCGGGCTTTGAAGGGTCGATGCCGCGCTGTTTGAACCAGGCCTCGAGTTCGAGTTGTGTATTCGAGTCGCTTAGTTGCCAGGGGCCCGCAACTGCTGATGCTTTGGCTTCTTGGCCGCTTGCGGCCAGCAGCCTTTTCTGTTTTGCTTCTCCCACTGTGATATCCCCTATTGGCTGATGTAGTGCTGGGCGATCGAAAGGCCCGGGTCAATCGGCACCCCGAAAGTGATTCTCCGCAGCTTCGAAAGGCTTCGGAGGAGCTTCCTGCCTTCATGCCTAGTAGATAGAGCGCCCGACCTTTGAACAAGTTTGACCGATTGCCGAATAGGCTAAGTCATGCATCGGCGCCCCCCATTCTTGCGGATGCTTCGCCATGTATTCGTCGACGATCTTGAGTAGCTGAACGTCTGTCAGTCCAATGGCCTCGTTGCATTGGCTGAGTTTCTGTGTGCGCGTGTTGTCGAGGTCGCCTCGAGCTGCAAGCATCGGTGCGAACAAGAAGCCGTCCATCAACCCCTCCAGGTAATGCAGCCGAGCCGGGGCGGGTAACGCTTCGAAACGGCTTCCGGAGATGAACCCAGCCGGAGGCGTATAGACGTCCGCGGGGGGGATCTTCTGGGCATGAGCAGTTATGGCAAGAACCCCTATGGCCACTGCGGCGCCGGTGGAAGTCGTCGAGGTTTTCATTGCCGCTCCGTTGGCTCTTTCAGCGCATTGTACGACCGACAATAGACGCCAGAAGATGCATCGAAAGGCGTAGGCTCGCAACGTACCTGCTGACCGAACCGTCCCCCGCTCGGCTGGTTTGGCCAGTGAGCGGGGGTTCTGGCGCCAAGCCTAAACAGGCGCCAGCTTCTGGTACACGCTGCGCACAAACTGCTTGCGAAGCTGGTCGATCTTCACATCGTTGGCATCCTCAGAGATGCCGTTCGAGTAGACATCAGCGGCCCAAATGCCGTCCTGGAACTGTCCGAGATGCTTCGCCTGAGCAGGGTTGATGTCGAACAGATATTCCTTGTCGGGAACGACCAGGCGCTCCTGGTGACGGGGAATGTCAAACACCAACCGCGAGGAGCCGAGAGCGGCCAAACCAGCTTGGCCAAGCGACATCTCCACGCGCCACGCGCCGTAATCGTACGCGTCCGGACGGAAAATTCGACAGTTCACCCATGGATTCACCACCTGAATGATCTCCCGAACTAGGGCCGCCTTGGCAGAGCGAAGGTAGCGTGCAGCGTCCGCATCTGGACGAATGTCCAGGAACAGACCGCCCGCCCACTGACCACGGATCAGTTTCACGCTCACCAGGTCGCGCTTGTTGCGGTTGCGCGTAACGGCAAACTCACCGTCTACCTTGTGCGTCGAAGCAGACGCAAGGCGGATGTGTGGCCCGCCGAAATTCGACGGGACCAAAAAGGTGGGGGAGGCCTCGAGCGATTCGGGTGACAGTCCGTTCACCATCAGATCAACGTCGTATGCGATGTCGAGATAGTCGTCAGAGCGTTGGCGTTCCGGCGAGCGTTTGGTGATGTCGATTTGGATAGTGATACCGCAGGCGGCTGCGGCGGCGGACTCAGCCATAGGGCGGTCGTCCGACAACGTCTCCAAGTGCTCGAGAAATGCGAGGTGTCGGAAATCGCTTGGCGCATAAGTGTGACCTGACGCAAGGGAGGCAACCAGCGATGCGTACGTCGGCAGGCCATAGCCGAACGCGATCGCTTCATTCAGATGGTGTTCCTTGACAGGGATGTTCTCGGCGATTGCCGATTTGATGGCGAGCATGCTCGCCCGAAGGTCTGCGCGACGGCGCAATTGGAACGACATAGAAATCTCCGCTTGTTCTTCGCTTTCAGCCGATTACGAAGCGAAGCCCCACGATGGAGATCACTTGTCGATCGAAATGCTTTTCGCGACACTTGGTCGCGTCTCTGGAGTCGGCTGCAACTCGGGGCGAGGGCCCTGGGCGATAGGCCCGAGCCAACTGTAGCGAATGCGCAATGGGAGTGCAAGAGCGAGTAGGACGCTATGCTGCAGCACCCCACACCGGCCCAGGCGGCCGGCGACGCTCCTTCCCTAGGTGGGGCTTGCGCGTCCCTCGACTCGAGTCGGGAGTGTGGGCATTTCAGCAGTCGAGGAAAGATCCCAATCCCACAGCATTACACCCTTCTGTTCGTAGAAACGGCGTTTCTCTTTTTTGCGCGCATCGTAGTCTTCGCGCCCTTGCACCCCGAAAATCTCCATGTAGCATCGGCGCGCGGACGTGTCGTACAAAATGAAGTCGGGGAGCACCTTTCCGGCTAAGGTGTCGTCGCTGATCTCAAGGCGGATGGGTTTGGTGAAGTCGCGGCCGGCGGCTACAAGTGCGTCTGCGACCGTTTCCTCGTACGAGGATTCCACCGGGATGAACCGAGTCGACACGCGCAAGAGGCCGGCATCTATCAGCTGTAGATTCCCGTGCGTCGTTCCTTCGACTTGGAAAATGCCTACAACGTGGCCTTCTCCGCTCGATAGTGTGTTCAACACCCGGCCGAACCTTCGTTCCAGTCGCGCCAAAAGGGGCGCCTTGCAATACACCGGTTGGCCCATGTGTCCGAGTTGGAGTACATGGCTGCCGTACTTTCCCGGCTTGACCGATCTGAGCGGAGCAATGATGAAGAGCGTTTCCTTGACGGCCGTCGCCGACTTGCCGGCTGCAAGCCTGGCTTGGGCGTCCAGATAGGCTCTCGTGGAAGTGAAGAGCGGCTCAAGGCGAGCGTTCAGTAACTCCTTGTTCCGGTCGGCCGATGCCGGCGAGTATCGTGGAGGAATGTACAGAACGTCAGGCAGTGAGCGCTTCCCGATTTTCCCAGTTTGCGCGGTCAATTCCAGTTCGTATCGCACTCGGCCCCAATCTCGTTCCCAGCCTGCTCGCCAGCGATGCAGCCCCGCCTTGTTCCAAAGATATTGGAGCGTGGCGAGAAGCGTGGATCCGCGTGTCGATGTCGAGGGTTTGTCAGATTGTTCGATGGGATCCGGGGTGCGCGTCGCCGCATTGATTTTGAGCGACACCGAGTAGGCCGGAGTGATGTGGAACGTCCCGTCTGCGTCTTCAGAAAAGCATGACTTGCTTTCGGAAGACTGCCCCGACTCATGCTCCGGTTCCTTGTAGAAGGGGCAGCTCAGAACGTCATGAGCTTCACCTTCATCTGGCCAGCCGGCCAAGAAGAAAACTGCAGCCGAGCCACTGTTTGACTTGCGTCGGATCACCAGTCGCTGGGGAACTGGACCACAGAGGCACCAGCCATGGCCGGGATCAACTTTCGCCTCTGCGAACGCGTGTGAGTAGCGTGCCGGCGCTTCGCGCAAGGCAGCGAGTCTTATGCGGAGACTTCCGATGCGGACTTCAGGATTGGCGGACAAATGATCCTCTCATCGGTTTGGCCAGAAGGCTGTTGCTCAATGCACCGATGGAAGAAGGCGATTTTGCCGCCCAAGCGAACTCAATCCAGCGGAGCGTGCTTTTGCGGGTCGTATTCGCGGGCGAAATAGGCCTCGATCTCGCGGGCCGGCGCCTCGAGCGGGAAGGAGCGACAGATAAACTGCATGTCATCCTCAAGCGCAAGGCAGTACGCGCCCTCGGCAGCAATCGTTGTCGCGCTGCTATCGAGGCTAATCGTGAGGTCAATCGTGTAGGCGATTCGGCCCTTTGAGCGCACGTGCTTGATCAGGCCGATAGCGCTTTCGCTTTCGCGCAAGACACTAAACCCCCGACTTTTGAACGACTCGAAGAGGTCGTCGCTGCGTTGTTGTGCTGGACGTGCCGGCAGCGGCTGAGCGTCCAGTGCGGGCACCCGTTGCGGTGACGGATCGACCAACGTTAGGCGGGGCGTACTGGGAGAGTCGAACCGAGCAGCCTTGCCGTCGAGCTCGTTCGATGTAATCCGCGTCAGGAGCTGTGCCTTCACGAGTGAAGAAGACAACGTGCGTGCTTTTGGCAATGAGTTGCTGTACAACATGTCCATCGATTCCACTGTTCAACTTCGTTCTAACGTAATGAATGGGGTACATCTTCTGGGCAGCCCAAAGATGTAGTCCGACATCCATTCGTCGCCCTGCAAAGGTCACGTACTGGCAGTCGCTGCGTTTGCCAATCAATCGCTCAAGCGTTACCTGAACGTGTTCGGGTGGTGCGTCGACGGACCCAATTGCCAACAATCTGAAAGGACTCTCGATCTCCTGACGAACGGCTTTGAGTTCGTTCATCACGAAGGCATCTGGAATTCCCCAGCTACTGCATGCTTCGATCAGGCTGCCGGGCTCGACCAGTTCATTCTGCAGGTCGGGGTGGCTCTCAACCGCATACAAGAGAGCACTCCTAAACACCCGCCCGCGCACTTGTTTCCAATCTTTGCGCCACGTCTCAGGTAGCCGCCGAAGCATCTTCCTGAGTTCACGCAATGTCGGAGCGGCAAGAATTTCTTGTCGCACGACTTCATCAACGCCGCGGTACTTTTCGCTTTCCCAATAGTGGAAGATCGACCGATATCCCTCCCGTGAATCCAGGGAGACATCCATCAAGCCCATGAAGAACAGTTCAGATGCGATCATGGGCTGATTCTGTCAGCCTGCCGTTCGATGAGAAACATCGAATCGGCTTCCAAGCTGGGGGGTATTCCAACCGCTATAGGGTCAACGTCGAGTTGCGCGACTTGACGAATGTTGTAACTTCCGTGTTTGAGGCCTGCCTTTCAGTTACCGCTAGGTTCGATACCCCACCGAAGTGGGGCTCCTGGGTATCAACACGATTCCAGGGAAATGTTAATAGATCGAAATATCGAGCTTATCGAGACTAAACTTAATACCCCGGTGGAGGGGGGTAATAAGGTTATCTACACCTTTTTCGTCCAGAAATAAAAGATGCTTAAGACGGTATTAAGCGATATTTACCGGTTAACTAAGTTTTGACGGCGCGCACCCAACTAAAGAGGGGGGGCTTTCGTTGCTGCAGCGTCGAGCCGATCGGTTCAGAAGCCGGCTTGTCCGCCAGGTTGGCGCCGCGATAGAGCTTCCTAACAGGAACTCAATTCGTTGACGCCCGTGAACAGGGTGAGGTATCCTCGTCTCATAGTGAGTGTCGACGACGCTCGTCATGCCAGCTAGGGCCACTAGCCTAAGACTGTAGGTTGCTGCGCGGCCGACAGTTTCTGCAGTTTCACGTCGCACGCCGAAAAACTCAGTTTTTGTTTTGCGGCATCGCATCTACATCACCCAAGCGGGGAAGCCATTCCCGCGCTGGGTATGGCTTTCTCTGCATCTTCCAGCGAGAAACCATGCCTTCAATTCATAACTCCTTCAGCAGCAAACCGAAGCGGTTGTGCAGCCGTTCCCGCCGCCTCAACAAGACCGAGCTGCAGGGCTTGATCGACGATCTACTGGCCCGGCAAGAGCTGTACCGCCGGCGCGCTGACTATCCTTGGTTTCCTGGTGTACCAAATACTCGTTTGAGTTACGCGCGTGGCCAGCGACGCCTCCGACATTTGAAGCGTGCACTGAAGTCCGCACCGCGCGAAACCAATCAGCGCGGCAACGAGGTCGAGCGCTGGTTTAGGCCAAGCTCAAGCTTCACGTTCGACGCAACGCTGCGTGAGTACCAACGGTACTCGACCGATCAGGACGCCGAATGGTTTGGCGTGTGGGTCAACGTCATTCAGCGGAAGGTGTTCACCTACGCAGAGGGTGATTGCATCCTTGTCAGCTGTCCGACGGCTTTCTGTTTCGCCGCTGAGCTTGCCCACATGGAGCTGTTCTATGGTCCGGCGCCGGCGTTCATGCGCACTCTCAATGGAGACGGCTCATATTCGCGCTACGTGGAGACTCGTCCGGGTAGCGAACTGAACCAGACGAGCTGACACGCGACGTCGGAAAGACTTGCCGCGAACCCTCGACCGGGTTCGCCAATGACCTTCGAGCGAGGGCTATTGGCAAACCGGTCTGGCAACAGGCGCAAAAAATGCCGGGAAGGAATTTTGGACGAAATGTCCGAGATGCGAGCTGACGCATTCAGTCAATCCCCACGGGAGACACATTTCCCGTGCGGGAAGTGGGTCTGCCTGTGGCGTACACAGGAGGATCAAGATCATGCAGTTTCAGGATGTCCATAACGCAGCATTGAGGGCCTACGCCGAGGGCGAAACCCTCGTTATGGGCTTTAAGTTCGGAAAGGTCATCGGTGACAAGGGGATCGTGAAGCCGGAAGGCGATTTCCTCCGGTTTCACTACCTAGAAGACCTCGAGGCACATGTTGATGAGTCGCTTCTGCTGGACGAAACCAAGTTCTCCAGTCAGGGCTTCACCAAGATGGTCCCGACGTCTCCTTTCGCCGAGTACTTCGTGGAGGCGTAATGCCTGTTACTCAAACTCCCCCAAGGGGCAAGGTGAAGGAGTCGGCGTTCGAAGCAGAAATGGCGCGGCGCAATCCATCAAATCGACGAGACTTCTTTACGGTTTCGACGGTCGCAATGGATGTTCCGAACTACGATCCGGCCCCTTTCTATGCGACGGTCTGCAAGTCGTTCGAGAAGCAGTATGTGAAAGAGCAACGCCGAATTGAGCGTGCCCAGCGCGCAGAACTGCGAGCTCAGAAAGGCGTGGCCAAGTCTCGTCGACCGGGCAAGTTCTCGGAACCCACGACTGTCATGTCGATGGAGAGCATGCCCGAGCAGACTACTGCGGAGATCCATGCATTCATCCCAATCGAGGCATATGACGACGTTCCCTTGCTCTCTGATGAGGAGATCCTGGGGCTTGCCGCTCGATGACCTCACAATTGATGCGGTCGATCGGTGAACGGCTTCGGCTGTGGAAGTCGGAAGTTTGGGCGCGGCCGCTGTTGCTCGTTGAGTGGTGCGGCGCCGGCCTAGGCGTACTTGGTGCGGAGGTGTTGGCGCAGAAGTCTGCGTACTCAGCCTACGGCTGGGTTATCTGGCTCGTTTCCAACGTCCTTTGGATCGTGTTCGCGCTGAAGAAGCGGGCGTTCGGCCTGCTAGCGATGCAGTTGGTGTTCACGGTTACGTCCCTCCAAGGGGCCGTGAACTGGCTGCTCTAATGACATTTTTCAACCCGTTGCGGGGACTTTGTTCCCCAGCATCGGGGAGCATGTCTTCGCCTCTTCTAGGAGAAGTGAATGAACGTGCATGTGTTTGGTGGGGTACTCGTCGTTTTCGCGTTCCCGGCATTGCTCGCGGCAGCAGCGATGTTCGGTGACGCGATCTATGTGAAGTAACCCGTGTGCATATTGGGGGCCGACGATCGTCGGCCCCTATTGTTTTGGAGATTCGGAATCATGAACGAAATCATCAAGCAATATTTCCAGTTCGTTTTGGCGAGCTTGGGGTACCCGATCGATGACATCCTGTGGAGCCTTTCGCACTGCCAGGGTGACGGCATGCGATTCACTGGCAAGATTGCTGATCGTGTTGTCGCAAAGCGGCTATTGCGCGACCGCCCGGTATTTCTTGGGCTCGCTCTCTCCGCGATCGACAAGGGTGAGACGATCAGCATCTCTGCACTGCGTAGTAGCAACTATGTGCACGAGAACTCGATGGAGGCTGACCGCAGTTTCGATACGGAGCTCACACTGGCCGAGGATAAGGCCATGAGTCTCTTGCTTTCGTCGGTCAAGGAAGACATCGTCAATGTCTCAATGGACCTACGGAACAAAGGGTACGCCATACTCGAGTCATCGCCTTATGGCGCTGAAGTGCTGGTGCGCCGGGAGATCGGGGACATCACGGCGAAGGTGATCGTCGACCGTGACGAGTTTTTCCCGGCCCCTGAGAGCGGCGAAGCGCTTTTCGACGTCATTGATTTGTTCGAATTCGCCAATGGCCGTTCCAGCGCAGTCGCTGTGTCGGTTGTGATCGAGCATGCCGGTATCGAAGTCGGCTCTGCACACTGCGGCGGACATTCATCGAGCGGCCGGTGGGAGGATCTAGTCGGGCAAACTGACTTCCAAGGGCTGTCCCGCGGTTTGCTTGCAGACGCCTGCGCGGAGGCGCGGCAACGTCTTGGTGCTACCAAAGTTGCGCGAGGTTCCGCCTAAGCGTGGATTGGCAATCCCCAGTCGGGAACTGCCGGTGACGCAGTAAAGCAGCGCTTGCCCTTCAGGACGGCAGTCCTGCGACGGATGCATCTAACTGCATCCTTGATCGTATTAGCGTGAACAAGGCCACCCCCCCCCGGGGTGGCCTTTTTTCATTCTCGTGCCAGATCGATAAAGGTGTGTGCTACTGCAGTTGGAAAAAGCCCGCCAATACGACGCGTTTCGAGATGGCAGGGGGAAGAAGCCGGTGAGAAGATACTTGCGGCCTCCCTCGGGTGGGGCGACAGACAAAGACCAGTACAAGGCTAAGGGCCCAGGAGAGACATGGCGATCCGTGTTCAATCGCGTGAGCAAGCTGCACAACTCATTCGCAATGGGCTGAAACCCGAAGACATAAGGCGCTGGCCACAGATTGCGCTTCCTCAGTTCCTGCTTGATGACATTGTCGTTCAGGAACTCGAGTGCCTAGGCATTCGGAAAGGACATCGTTCCTATGACGCACGTCGCCAGGGGCTCCTTGCCGAGCTTGGCCAGCCGGCTGCAACGGTCTCAATGGACTGGGGCAGGATCATCGCGCGGCACGACGAGGCGGATACTCCGCCGTCGTTTTCGCTCGTCTTCGTACTCAAATCGCTTGAGGGAGTCGCCACTGCTGAGAGTACCCGAAGACTCACGTCCGAATTCGATGCGGAAGCAATTCAATTCGCCGTCGGGAGAGTCATCGAGGCGAAGTTTGCTGATATCGAACGAGCTGGCGCGGAACTCACTGAGGGCTCCTACGCTGGCGAGATACTCAAGTTCGATGTCCTGGACACCAGGCGCGTGAACTACCGTGAACTCAGTGAGAGCCTGGCGGACTTCGTCGAGCATTACGACATCCCGGGAATGCTGAACGACGAGTCAGTCGTCGTTCGTGGGAGCGAGGAATCGGCTCGCCGGTATGTTCGCGCTGGCTGGGCCGCATAAGCACGTGGACAAAATTGTCTACGGTGAATTCCGCTCGCGGTTTACAGCCTGCTTGAAACGGCTGCCGGCGGAAAATCGAACGGTTGTTACAGCCGGAACCTGAATCTTCTCTCCGGTACCAGGATTGCGGCCGCTTCGTGCGCGTCGTCGTGTAGCCGAAAACGTGCCGAAGCCCATGATCTGTACAACGTCGCCCCCTGCAACAGCATCGGCAACCACCTTTTCAAATGCGTCCAACCAGCGGATGACTTGCGCTGAAGAAGTGTTGCTGTGGTTCGCAATTGCCTTGGCCAGATCCTTCCTGTTCATACGCTCCTCGATGTAATCGACGCGGTTGCGCGACGAAGTGTAGGGCACCAGGCTAGGGTTGAATAGATTGTCAGCTCCTAGCCACCAGCGCTGCTGATTCTTGACAGGAACCGAAGGGTTTTCGGAGGCAGCGCTGAGTAGACTTGCATCCGCGTAGTTGACAGGCAGAATTTGAAGCGGTGTATGGGTGATTACGAAGCAGTGTTTGCGGCCGGTGCCGAGATTCCACTAGGGTGATTGAGTGGTTACTGCAAGGTGGGTTATATACGCACAGGCGCTTGTAACCCAAAGCTGAGGCGAATCTCCGATTCGCCCAAAACCAGCTTTCAAAGAACAGGGGCCCGCTCGCACTGCGCTTGCAGCTGGCGAATAGAGGAGAGGAAGAATATGGCTGAGTCTGACAGCGCCGCTACTGCAGCGATTCAATTTGCAGTGCAGACGACCGAAGGCATTGAGTTCTTACGCTGCTGGCAGGAGGGCGATTTCGCTGCAATCCGGCGGGATTGGCCTGACGCTCCACCTGGTGTATTCGAGGGAGTGGAACATCCGCGCCTTCCCAGTGACGTAAGCACGGATTCGCGAGCAGCTTGTGGGAACGGAAACATTGACATGCGTGCCCTGGGAGAACTTCTATTGGAAGCGGCACGTCGTCCGAACAGGGGAGGGGGGATGGTGATTAGTGCCCCTGGCGTTCTGACCATCGCAGCGCGCGCGCTGAAGGAGCTCGCGCAACCCTTCGATGAAACTGAGCATGACGCAGGTTATCTTCGCGAAACGCATCAAGATCGACTTGACGAAGCGCAGCCTGGGCTCTCGGCCTACTCACTAGAGACCATGGCCAAGCATCTTGAAATGTTGAGAACGGCTGTGGTGGAACGTGACGTCAGCAAGGTTGGTCAGTTCTTCAACGTGTACGTGTTTTCCTAACGGAATATTTTTTTCGCTGCTGAGCGTACGGCCGGCGGCTCTTAGGCGGTGACCGCACTATGTGGAACAGTATTCGATCGAAATGGAAAGGACTCCTGGCTCTTGCTGTCCTGTTGACAGCTGGTGGCGCGTTCTTGGGGCACCAAGCCGGTAGTAGTGCAGGGGAGCGAGCAAAGGAAAGATTGCAACTCGTGTTACCAGCAATCGACAGCCTGCCCGAACACGATCGGGCGTTGCTTGTCGGACTCGCTATGACATGCAAGCTGGAGAATCGGCCCGCGGAGGTTGATGAGGTAGTTGCCTGCCTGCGAGATGCTGCGAACGATCCAGACGCATTCCTTCCGAAGGGTGTCGACAAGGGCGCCGTGCCGGGAAGGCTTGAGCAACTGCTTCAGCATCGAGCTTAGTCCAAAAGCGTCGTTTTCAGCCGCCTCGAACACAGACGGAAACCGAGAGCAATGAGCGATCAGACTTTGAATTGGGATTCAGCGAGCACCGCCGCCTTCGAACAGTGGCAGAGTGAGCTTTGCAATGCCAACGGCAAAGCGTTGAGCGATCAAACGCGGAAGCAGCGGCTAGCCATGTATGGCAAGTTCCTGAAGTTTCTATATGCGCGTGAGGTTCCTCTCTCGGTACTCACCGTTGGTAGCGCAGAAATCGAATTGTTCTTGGCGTCGCTCACCAACAGTGCAGGGACCGGTGAGCCGAATCGAAGTACGTCCCAGCGTTATGTGCGCTTGATCAGTGACGTGATCGATCAGCTTGTCTCGCTTGGGTTGCGTGATTCGAACCCTTCGTCGGAACTGCTCAAGCAGTTTAGTGAGCGAGGTGCTGATAGGTCGGCCGACAAGCTTCCGGAGTGTCTTGATGCGGAGCAGGATGCAAATCTACGGCGACACATTCTCCAAATGCCAACCGACACTTGGACCGCTTGCAGGAATCGGGCAATGTTGGCGTTGTTTGCGGGTGCCGGCCTGACGCTGTACGAAGGCATTCATATGCGTTTGCAAGATGTTCACTTGGCCAAGGGTGAAAAAAAACGCCTGGTCACTCCAGCCACTCCTAGCGGCTCGCGAAAAGTGCACGACGTTCCGCTGGCTGAATGGTGCGTAGAGCCGTTGGCCGACTGGATTAAGTGCCTGCATCTTCGCGGGGACGACTGGACCTTCTTGTTTCCATCCAGCACGGGCGGATTGAATCCGGATCCAATCGATGAGCCTCTCGCTGAGAACAGCGTGTACTCGTTGATTAGCACCGCACTCGTCGCTGTTGGCTATGCCGGCGCCGACAAAGGCGCAGCGATCTTGAGAAATACCTTCGCGCTCAGAAACCTGGTGGCGAACACCAGTCAGAACGATCTGCGCTCCTGGATGGGCCTGGAGACCGACTACCAGCTGTTTCGGATTGCCCGGCGACGCGGGTTATGGGCCACGGAAGATCGGCGCCCTGTTTAAGCCCAGGTGGCATTCACAGGAGTCAAGTTGGGCTCCTAGATGAAGCCGCCGGGAATCCGATGCGTCGAGCAAAAAGTTGACAGCCAGGCGCAATGAATCGGCTGTCGCCGCTGTAGACGTCTATACCCCCTGCGCACACCAAATGCAATTAACGGGCAGGCTTAATCTCTAGACACCTTGCGCCGCTCCGCGGCTGAACACCCGCAACCAAGCATAGGGGCAGGTGCGAAGCGACGAGCCAATGAACTCCGCGCGGCCTATTTCCAAGCCCTTGCTGGCGCAAGGCGCTCAACATCAAGTGCCCAACGATCACAAAGCGCGGCGAGACAACAGTCGACAGGCCTCCTATAGGTGGCCTGGTGTTCGACTACGACGTCTGGTAGCCATAGGGTCTGTGCATCGTCCATCGAGCGGGTGTATCGGGGAACCTCGCTTCGCTTGCGATCGCCGTCCCGTTGCCCGGTAACGATCGTTTCACCCTTGCGCGAGTCGATACAGACGGTCGGGTAGCCCTGTAGCAAGCCAATGTCCGCGTCAAGCTGGTAGTGACCATCACCGTACTGTGCACAGACGCCGATCCCCAACGCAGCGGACTTCAGCAGCTTGATCACTCGTCGCTCCCTGCGGCGCCAGTAGCGATCTACACCTGCGTCGAGTTGGCGTTCGATCCAAGCTGTGGCCGCATCCTGTTGGTATTCAAAGGGCCAGACAAACTGTTCACCGAACAAATCTTCGACGGCTCGACGAGCAAGACGGTCGCCTCGGAACCATTCGAATGCAACGCGGTGCTTCCTCAGTTGCGAGTGAGCGAGCTCCTCGAAATGGCCAGCGCCAGGAAAAACAGCGACAAGGCTAATCGCACACTGGCCGACCACTCGCAGTTGTTGCTGGCGCTGAGCTGGATTGCCGCTACGGCCGATCTTGATCAGCCCGTGCATGTTTTGCATGACGTACAACGACATCGCGCGCGTTTCGTCATTTAGCAACGAGGGGAGTTCAGAGAATTGTGCTAGCTCGAACAGGATCATGACTGGTCAATCACCTAAATTTGAGATGCGAAGTGGACGAGAGTCGTTGTACGTCGATGAATCTGGACTCCAGATCATGGAACCGGTTGCTCCTATTCAAGCCCCCTGAGTTAGGGACGCACGATAGCGTTGGCATCGCTCGAGGTTCTGCGACACGATTACTCTTGCGGCATGCTCTGGATTGTCACTATGCTTCCGAGCAACGCTTGGTTGCTGCAAACTCTCACGGCTCGACTTTGAACTTCAAAGCAGCATCCTAGACTATTGATCCGAACGATGAGCCCTCTTGAAAAGCACCAGTCATTAGAGTCCCTGACGCTGCAGTACTTGGCAGAAGTTTGGCCTCCAGTGGAGCAACGTGATCTTGAAGCCGCAATGGCTGCTATGGAGCTGCCGGTTGCGATTGCACTATGGATAATGACATTCAGGCCCGGGCTCGCTCAGAAATCTGAGCTAACCATCGCTCTCCTTGGAGATCACTTTTTCCCCGATCAAGGCGAGTGGTTGCTTTCACTGCCATTTCTACTCGGCAACGCTCAGCTGCATGTGCGATTCTTGGTTGGAAGCCATGAACCAGGAAGGCGGCTTCGAAGTACAGGACTTCCGGTTCATCAAAATCCGGGGCAGATCCGCCGAATTGCTGCCGATTTCTCCGGAGTCCAGGCCATCCTGGAGGAGCGGTCACTCGATCTTGCGCTCGTCAACGGTATCGCAGTATTAGTTGATCCAGCCTTTCGCGAGGAGTCTGATCGAGCGCGTGCCGACAGCGAGATCCTCGCCATCACCAAGATGTTTTCGAGCGTGGGCATGATCGGCGGTATTTCCACGTCAGAGGCGGCGTTTGCCTTGGACAGTGGTGTATTGTCGGCGGCAGGCTTCGGAATGGAGTCTAAACCGTGCGTGAACGCCATAACCTTGGACGGCAAGACCGCAATCCAGGGGCCCTATCACACATTATGGAAGGTCAGCAGTTACATCCCACCGAAGGATCACGATACGGTTTCTTTAGTCATTGCAAGGTTCGCTAGCATCTTCGACGCATTTGCAGCCCTTGCGCCACTTGCAGACCCAAATCTGGCCAAGTGGGGAGTTCTTCTTGGTCAGGATATTGACTCGGAAGGCGACATTATCGTTGGGTTGCCTGGGGCCTTAGTTGCCGAAATCGATACGGGCGAGATCAAGTTGGAAGTTAGCCCCGGCGAGTTAATGGAATCAGAGTTCCTGAGTGCAGTCGTGGAGCGTGAGCCCGAGCTTCGTGATGCAATTCGATCATGGAACGAAAACCTCAGTGTTCTAGAAAGGATGCGGTGGGCGGCAGACATCTTCAATCGGTGGATTGAACCGCATATGCAGGTATTGGGGCCGCAGTTGCTTGCTATTGCTTTCCATGAGCATATGGGGGATCTCAGAGCAGGCCTCGAAGAGGAAGATGACAGCCAGGCAGTAGACGAATTGGCGGACGACCTGCGAGATGTTGTGATTGCCGCTGAGTCCTCACCAATGGTTGCGCTGCAGTCCGCCTTGACGATTGCTTTGGAAGCGGTGGAGCAACTTGTAGAGGAGCCCGGAAGGGCGTTAGACGATTCGGTGCTTTACCGAGAATTGTTGGATAGGCGAATGCTGGCTGCAGCGGTCCATTTTCTTAGCGACCGACCAAGTCTCGTAAACCATCTCGACAGTGACGGCGTGGAACTAGAACATCTCCTTGCCATTGCCAGTAGATTTGATCTCTTATGCCACCTGATTACTGAGCACGAACCAGAGTTTTCAGAGGAATCTGCTACACACCTTCTGTGGCACTTGTGCGAGGACGATTACAAGCCGACAGGCTTTGAACAGAAGACAGTGTTTTTATTGTCGACAAGATACGCGGACCTGAATGTGCAAGCACTTGATTTTTCCACGCCCTTAGCAAAAGCCATTGAAACAAAGAAGTGGGATGTGTGCAGAGCCCTGTGCGAACTTGGTGCTCACTTTGACGCGAGATACTTTGCAGGCCGTCTCAACTCGATCAAGCAGTCATTGCCATCTGACTTACTAAGCCATTTTGAGCAGCTGAAGCGGTGAACCAGGTCAGCGTAGCGCCAAAGAGCAGCCTCGAGCGCCCAGCAACGCAACAGCCGTAAACCTACCGTCCTGACGCGCATAATGTATATTATGTTAACCATAGAGCACATTTCGACTGTCAGGCACATCGACGTGCTGGTGGACGGAAGCAGTTGTTCATTCTCGACTGCCCGTCCCGTCCATCGTTGAGGTCCGTTCCCGTAGGGCGTCTGTATCTGCCAGCTTTGCGAGCAACTCGCGTTGGCATGCCATGACGAGTCCCTGCCAGCCTGGTGCGTCAGGATCAACACCATACCTTGCCCGCACCAACTGCTTTGCTTCGCTCTCGACAGCCGCCAGTTCTGCGGCTGTTGGTCCCGGTGCCGGCACGTCACGCGCAGCCGACGGCCTCGCAATAAACATTGCGCCTGTCCGCACGGACTGAACAAGCGGGCGCGCTCCGCGGGAGTGGCGGCGCAACCTTTCCTGCGCATGCTGAAACTCCGCCTCAAATCGCGCGACCAGTTGTTCTGCATTCTGCGCAAGAATCTGCCGCTCATCAGCACTAAGCAAGCGACCAATGGTGCTGCCATAGCGAGGAGAACTCGCCCTGGTTATGTGCCTGAATAAGCGATCAAAGCAATCGGACCCGTACACTCTGACAAGACCGTCGTGACGGACGACATGGATTCGCTTGTAGACGGCATGTCCACATCCAGGCGCTTGGCACGTCACCCGTTCAGGGGTAATCGTACTTTTCGTGCAAAATCTGGCGGTTTCCCCACAAGGCCTTTATTCATAAGGCTCCCAGGTCTTTGTCGACAATTGTCTGCTGTCCTCAAGTGACTTCAGGAGTACGATGTTCGCCCGCGATTTCGGATCGCGCCACCTTGATGGGGGCTGAAGATGCCGGGCTTGGAATTTCGCTATGTGGGAAAGGACTCCTTGCCCACGCGGTTGTCAGAGTTCGACGTCGACCGCTACTTCGCGCTGACCGAGAGCGATATCTTCGCGATCAACCAGAAATTCCGGCGTGACGGCCGCGCAGGAGCCGCCATCCAACTGGTCTTTCTTCGCGCCAGCGGTCATACCCTCGACCAACTCAACACCCTTCCCCGGCAGTTGCTGCGCTATGTCGGCGCAAGGCTGGGGGTGTCGACGCCAACCATTGCTTCGCTGCGCACCATTTATCAGCGATACAAGACCCTTTACGAACATCAGGTTTGGGCATGCGACTACCTTGGCCTGACGCGGCTTGATGGCGACCAGTGGACTGGGCTGGAAGCCTGGATGCGGCAGGATGCCGCCGAATCGCTGACGATCGATGAGTTGCTCCAGCACGCTCACTTCTGGCTGTATGAGCGACGGATTCTGATCCCTTCTACCCGCGCACTGCTGGATATTGCCCGCTCCATTTGGGCCGGCATCGAGCGCGAATTGCTGGCCATGATTGAGGCGGTTGTTCCGCTAACGCAGATCGCACAGGCCGAAGCGGCTGTGTTCGTTCAGCATGCAACATCGGGTACGACCATACTCGAATGGCTCAAGACCCCACCAGCCCGGCACAGCCCGTCAACCATGACCGAGACGCTGGACAAGATCCGCTTCCTGAAGGATCTCGGCGCACATACCTGGGCATTCGATGCTGTCCCCATCGAAAAACAGCGCGCCTACGGCCAGCGCATCCAGGCTCGCCGCCCCGCCAAAGTCCGCGAACTGAAAACCTCCACGCGCACGATCGAACTGGTGTTCTTCCTGCGTGTGACCCTGCTGGAGCTGACGGATGCGATGGCCTACCAATCCGGGCGGCGCGTTTCCGACCTGGTCCGCCGGGCTTACAACAAGACCACGGCCAAGCAAGTGCGCTCGGCGGTTGAATACCGGCAGCAGTTGGTCGACATCAAAGCGCTGGTTGACGATACCCGTCGTTCAGCGGAAGACCGGCTGGCCGACATCGGCAAGTTGCTGGAGGGCTTCTCGACCAAACCACCCGCGAGCCACGCGGCCAGTGTGCGAGAGACGCTCACCGAAGACCCACACCGTATCCGCAATCTCCTGACTGCTCTGCGCGGCTTGGAGTTTGCCAGCAACGGCGCCGATCCTGCTGTGCAGCAGCTAGAGTTCGTCGGCAGATTGCATGATCGAGGGGCGACGGAGTTGCCGCCCGACTGCCAGGTGCCAGTCAGTGCCAGTTGGCGCGACTTGGTTAACAGCGAAGACCGTCAGCGCGCGATGCGCGCCATGGAAGCCAGCGCGATGCTGGGCTTGCGCCGAGGGCTGCGCCGCGGCACGGTGTGGATCAACCACAGCCTGTCGTTCCGTGAGCGCGATCAGTTGCTGATCCCACCTGCGCAGTGGGATGCCGAACGTGACCGGTATCTGTCCTCGCTCGGCTTGCCGAGCCAAGCGGACACCTATCTCAACCGGCTGACGGACCACCTGAAAGCGAGTCTCGCCGCACTGAACGAGGCCCGCGAAGCCGGCCACTTCACCATTGATGCAAATGGCGTGCTCCATCAGTCGCCGCTCGAAGCGGCGGACACGGACGGCATACCCACGCGCACCCGTGATCTGCTGTTCAAGGACATCGGCAACGCGCAGTTTGCCGACATGATCCTGGAGATGGATGCGCGTACCAATTTCAGTGAAGTGCTGCTGGCCCGCAAGGCCAGAGACTCGCAAGAACTGATCGCGCTCTACGCAGGGCTCATTGCCCACGGCACCGAACTGGATGCCAAGGGTGTGGCGGCCATGATCCCGCAACTGGACCCCGCTCACGTCTCAACCGCGATGCGCGCCCTGGAGATGCCTGGGCGGCTGCGCCGTGCGAACGAGCGGGTGGTGGAATTCCAGCGCACGCACCCGATCACCGAGCTGTGGGGAACGGGGCAACTGGCGTCGAGCGATTCGATGAGCCTGGATACCTCACCCCACCTGTTCTACGCTCGCGCCGACCCACGCCGCCGCACCCATGCTGTCGGGATCTATACGCACGTGCTGGACCAGCACGGGATCGTCTACAACCAGCCCATGGTGCTCAACGAGCGCCAGACTGGCGTTGCGATCGAAGGCGTGATGCGCCACAACGAGACCCGCGCCGACGGCGGGTTGCTCCGTCTTGCCGTGGATACCCATGGATACACGAACGTGGGGATGGCGGTAGCCAAGTTGCTCGGCTTCGATCTGTGTCCCTGGCTGCGCAATCTGTCGGAGCGCAAGCTGTACCTGCCGCGCGGCCTGCAGGTGCCAGACGGTTTGGAGGGTGCCGTCTCGCTCGACATCTCGCCCAAGGCGATCCGTGAAGGCTGGGATGGTTTGCTGCGCCTGGTGGCCTCCATTCACTCTGGGCGCGTGAGCGCAATCGTGGCGCTGCAGCGATTTGGCAGTGCTGCCCAGGGCGACCCGATCCACCGGGCAGCCGATCACCTCGGCAAGCTGTTGCGCACGCTGTTCCTGTGCGATTTCTTCAGCAACAGCGAGTTTCGGCGGGAGCTGCGCACGCTGCTCAACCGTGGCGAATCGGTACACCAGCTCCAGCGGGCCATCTACTCCAGCAAAGTCCAGCACGATCGTGGGCGGCGTCAGGACGAGATGATGGCGATTTCCGGATCGCTCACGCTGCTGACGAATCTGGTGATCGGCTGGAACACGCAACGGATGCAAGTCACAGTCGACGCATGGCGCGGTAAGGGGCAACGCGTCGACGATGACTGGCTCCGACGCATGGGGCCGGCACACTTCGCACATGTGAATTTCCGGGGCATTCTGAGCTTCCCGATCCACCAGTACCAGGACGCATTGTTGGAGGCGGCACCTCGGCGACGCGCAAGCCAAGCGTGACGGACAACTTGGTGCGGGTGCGGCGTCACGTCTCATGCGCCCTAGTCAACCCCAATCGTGCCCGTTAGCGGGTCATGCAAGGTCGCTTCGCCAAAGCAATTGAAGAGGTCCGCTTGATCGAACCTGTCAGCCTGCAATGCCCGGCGGCGGTGCGACCGACAGCGCTGCTTCGATCCGATGCTGTGCAAAGGGGTCGGCCGCGTCGATATAGCGCATGGCCGAGCGTACGTCCTTCCAGCCGACGTACTCCATCAGCATCTTGAGATCCCACTGGTTCGAATTCGCCCAGGTTGCAAAGCCGCGTCGCAGCGAGTGACTGCTGTAGCGGTCCGATTGCGGCAGTCCCGCGCGATGGAGCAGCGCGCGCAACAAAGGCACGATGCTGCTGGCCTGCAGTCCATCGGTGGCGATTCGGCTCCAGCGGTCAATCCTGCGGAACACCGGGCCCTCAGTCAGGCCGGACGCCGCCAGCCAGGCCTCGTAGGCGGCGACTGGGCACAAGCGCGACAACGTGGGCGCCTTGTGGGTCGTGCCGACATGGTTGCGATCCGTCTTGGTGCGCGGCAGGAAAATCGTCATGCCCCGGCCGGGCTCCACCGTGATGTGCTCGATCTGCAGCCGACTCAGTTCGTCCGACCGGAAGCCCCGCCAGAAGCCGATCAGCACCAGCGCCTTGTTGCGGGTATGCACCTGGAGTTGATGGGCGTTGCCCTCAGACGAGGCGGCGACCTGCGTATCCAGCCAGGCAACCATTTGCTCCAACTGGGCGAGCTGCAACGGCTTGGCACGCCGCTCCTGCGCTGGGTGCAGTGCCTGAATGCCCTTGAGCACCTTGCGGACATGCGGTGCTCGGGTGGGATCGGGAAAGCCCTGCGCAACATGCCATTGCGCGATCGCAGCCAACCGTTGGCGCAGTGTATTGATGGAGAGCACCTGCGCGTGCTCGGCCAGATAGCGCGCGATGCTGTCAGCGCTGGCCGGCAGGAAGCCACCCCATTCCCGCTCGAAATGACGGATGGCGGACTGATAGCTGCGCCGCGTGTGATCGCGGGTCGCAGCCTGCAAATACCTGTCGATATCCGCCATTGAACTGTCAAATACAGGTGGGGACTACGCTTTGCTCGATGCCTTCTGCGATCGTAGGTTATACGCGATGCTGAGCGCAATAATGAACAAGATCGCCACTTGTGCGATTACCGTCTGCACGGAGGGATAAATGCCGAGCATGTCGATGCGTGGCATCGAAATCGGCGTGATGTGCAGGAAGCCGACTTTCTGCAGTGCAGCGACCCCTTTTCCGATCAGCACCACCGCCAGGACAGCAACCAAGGCCGAACTGAAGGCAAAGAATTGGCGGATCGGCAGGCGCGCGGAGGAGCGCAGCAGAACGACGGCGATGACCGCCAGGATCGCAATCCCCGAACCCAAGCCGGCCAGCAGGTAGATGCCGTTCCCTTCGCTCCACAGCGCGGCGTAGAACAGCACGGTCTCAAACACCTCGCGATACACCGTCACGAACGACAGCACGAACAGCATGATCGCCGAGCGCTTGTTCAGCGCGGAGGACAGCTTCTGCTTCACGTAGGCCTGCCAGCGGCCGGCCAGGCTCTTCTGGTGCATCCACATGCCCACGCCGAGCAGGACCACGGCCGCAAAGATTGCCGAGAAGCCTTCGGTCATCTCGCGGCTGGCACCGCTCAGGTCCACCAGGTAGGTAGCGACGGCCCAGGTCAGCCCACCGGCGGCCAGCGCAACAATCCAGCCCGCATGGACGTACGGCAGCACGTCGGTGCGTTCGGCCTTCTTCAGGAAGGCCATCATGGCGACCACGACGAGCAGCGCTTCCAGGCCTTCACGCAGAAGGATCGTCAAGGCGCCCAGGAACGTAGAGAGCGGATCGTTAGTGCCACCCAGTGCATCCTGGGCTTCAGTCAGCATCGTCTGCAGATGCTGCGCGATGTCCCGTACCTGCTCGGCCTGACCGGTAGTGATCGCGTTGCGATACAGGCCCATCGTTTTTTCGATGTCCTGGAACAGTGCCTGGTTCTTGGCGGCCAAGGCGGGTTCAACCGGCTCGAAGCCATCGAGGTAGGCGGAAAGCGCTAGGCGTGAGGCAGTTGCCTTATCGCCCTGGCCGAAGGCGGCCACGCTTTCTTTCAGTTTGTCCTTGGCGATCGCGAGACTGTCTGTATTGGAGGCGCTCAGCACGTCCGGCGCGCTTCTCAAATACGCCGTCAATTGCCGTGCCGCATCCGGGCTGACTGTCTTGGCGAGCGACGCCTCGGGTGTCTGGCTGAGCTTGGCGAGTGTGGGCACTGCGCTATGCAGCTCCGGGCGGGAAGCCCACAGTTTGGCGCCGGCTTGCCGATCCGCATCGGAATACGACAAGGTCGACGCGAAATAAGCCAGCGCCCAGCGATCGTCGTCAGTGAGCTGCGCGAAACTGGGCATGGAGGTGCCCTCAACACCGCGCGTGATGATCTGCTGGAGCGCGAAGACGCTGCGCTCCTGGGCCCGCTGATGGTCGGCCAGGGCAATGGGCGGCGGGCTTAGTTTGGCGGCCAGCGGGCCATCTGCGTGTCCGGAGCTGCCGTGGCAGGACGCGCACTGGCTTTGATACAGCGTGGCCCCGTGCTTGAGGTCCGGCACCTTGCTGGGCGCCATCGGCACCGGATAGGCGGCCAGCAAGCTGTCCGCGAGCTTATGTGCCTGTTCACCGACGACGGTGGGTGCGGCTTTGTCGGCGATGAGCGTGCGCAATGCCCCTGCATCCTTGAGCAAGGCTTGCGTCTGCGGCCCCGCCGGCAACTCGGCAATCTGACGTTCCGCCGCATGCGCAAACTCCTGCATTTCGGCGTACTCGTCGGCATTGGCCACCTGGCCGTCCTTGACGGAGCGACCATAATCGACCGCCAGATAGTCGAGCAACTGCCAGACTTGCTTGGTCTTGTCTTGGGTGGACAGCGTGTCGGCGTACGCGCTTGAGACCGATGTCAGCAGGTAAAACAGGATGAGGGAGACGACGCGCTGCAGTTGCATGAAGAGCCTACCGGCGAAGCGGGAGAAATGGCTTTAAATGAGAATGA
This sequence comes from Ralstonia pickettii, assembly GCF_000607165.1. Taxonomy (GTDB): domain Bacteria; phylum Pseudomonadota; class Gammaproteobacteria; order Burkholderiales; family Burkholderiaceae; genus Ralstonia; species Ralstonia holmesii. The sequence continues at coordinate 22,806 of NZ_JFZG01000031.1, forward strand.
TTGTAATTCATGTTTCGCGACGCGGATATCGCGCTGACCGAAAAACAAGCGGCCGAGGTGCGGTCATGCTGCGAACCCACCTCGCCACACCCCCCCGTGTCAGTGCGGGTGCGTGACGTCTCCAGCGCATGCGCAGCCGCCGTCGGACAACCCCTGCAGGATTCCACAGGCTTCAGCGGCTCGCCCATCGGAACAGGTTTCACGCAGAACGCACAAGTGGCGCTTTAGAACCGTCAGCGCGTCGATACGCCGCTCGACTTCCTCGATGTGCTTGTCTAGGAGGGTGTTCACCGCGCCGCAATCCTCGTCTGGTCGCTCGCGGTAGCGCAGGAGCGTCCGCACGTCGTTCAGCGGCATGTCCAGCGACCGGCAGTGGAGGATGAACTGCAGTTGCTCGATGTGCCGCTCGCCATACAGCCGGAAGTTGCCCGAGCTGCGGTCCGGCGGGAGCAAGAGGCCCTCGCGCTCGTAATACCGGATGGTTTGAACCGAGCAGGCTGTGCGCTTGGCTAGCTCGCCAATCTGAATGCTCATGATGTCGGACAGGGAGATCTTGACTCTATAGTAACTATAGAGTGTGTACTTGAGTCCGATCCATTTCAAGCGACAAGGAGATGCTGTGAGTGATTGCGGCTCCAAGGGATGCGGTTGTGCTGCCGCCAACATGGTGACGCCGGCGGACGGCGATACGGCGGCTGTCGACCTGAAACGATCTCGCTACCGGATCGACAACATGGACTGCCCGACGGAAGAAGCGCTCATTCGCAATAAGCTGGCGGCGCTGCCGGGCGTGGTCAACCTTGAGTTCAACCTGATGCAGCGTTCGCTGGCCGTCCAGCACCGGCTGCCATCCCCGGCGCCGATCGACCAGGCGCTCTCAGCTATCGGCATGCGGGCGGTTCGCGCGGATGAAAGCCCCGCCGGGCAGAGCACGGTCCTGACCATTCGTCAGATGGACTGCCCGACAGAAGAAACGCTGATTCGCGGCAAGCTGACGGGTATGCCCGGCGTGTCAGGCATGCAGTTCAATCTCGTACAGCGCACACTCGCCGTTCAGCACGCTGCGGACGCGCTACCGCAAGTGCTGGCTGCCATTCAATCGCTCGGTTTCGATGCCGAGGTCCGTGACACCTCTGCTGCCGCACCCGCTCACGTCCAGGATGCTGCGCCCACCAAATGGTGGCTGCTTGCCATTGCCGGTGCGAACGCCGTGCTGGCAGAAGTGGTCTACTGGCTCAACGGCGGCAATCACTGGGTGGTGGTGATCCTGGCGCTGGCCGCGATCCTGACCGGCGGGCTGTCCACTTACAAGAAAGGCTGGATCGCACTCAAGAACCGCAACCTGAACATGAATGCCCTCATGTCGATTGCGGTCACGGGCGCGATGGTGATCGGCCACTGGCCAGAAGCGGCGATGGTGATGGTCTTGTTCGCGCTGGCGGAAGTCATCGAAGCCCGCTCGCTTGACCGCGCTCGCAACGCGATTCGTGGTCTGATGGATCTCGCGCCCGAGACCGCCACGGTTCAGCGTAGCGATGGGAGTTGGTCCGACGTTGATGCCAAGACCGTTGCGGTTGGCAGCCGGGTGCGGGTCAAGCCGGGCGAGCGTATCGCGCTCGATGGCTCGGTCCTGCAGGGGCGCTCCTCCGTCAATCAAGCGCCGATCACGGGCGAGAGCCTGCCGGTCGAGAAGGCTGAAGGCGACCCGGTGTTCGCCGGCACCATCAATGAGTCCGGGTCGTTCGAGTACCGTGTCACCGCGGCGGCAAGCGACTCCACGCTGGCGCGCATCATCCACGCTGTGGAGGCCGCTCAAGGCAGTCGTGCACCTACGCAGCGTTTCGTTGACCAGTTCGCCCGGTTGTACACGCCCATCGTGTTTGCGGTCGCGCTGCTGGTGGCGATTTTCCCGCCGCTCCTATTCGGTGCCTCCTGGTTGGATTGGATCTACAAGGCCTTGGTGCTGCTGGTGATCGCCTGCCCCTGTGCCCTCGTGATCTCGACGCCGGTGAGCATTGTCAGCGGTCTGGCCGCCGCCGCGCGGCGCGGCATCCTCATCAAGGGCGGGGCCTATCTCGAGGAAGGCCGCAAGCTGAAATGGTTGGCGCTGGACAAGACCGGCACCATCACACATGGCAAGCCGGCGCAGACCGACGTCGTGGCTTGGAGCGGTGCGGACACTTCGGCCGCCGAGAGGCTCGCCGCCAGTCTGGCGGTTCGCTCCGACCACCCAGTCTCCCAGGCGGTGGCCCGCGCGGCGCGGGACCAAGGTCGAGCCCTGCGCGACGTTACCGACTTTGCGGCCTTGCCCGGGCGTGGCGTCCGGGGTTATATCGACGGTGCGCTCTATCACCTGGGCAACCATCGCCTGGTCGAGGAACTCGCGGTGTGCTCGCCGGCGCTGGAAGCCAACCTTGCCGCGCTTGAAACTCAGGGCAAAACGGTCGTGATGCTGATCGGTCCGGACGGCGTACGCGCGCTGTTCGGTGTGGCCGACACCGTCAAGGACAGCAGTCGCCAAGCGATCAAGGACTTGCATGCGCTGGGCATCAAAACCCTGATGTTGAGCGGAGACAACCCGCATACCGCAGAGGCGATCGCTCAGCAGGTCGGTATCGACGAAGCTCGGGGCAACCTGCTGCCGGAAGACAAGCAGCGCGAAATCGAGCAGCTATCCGCACAGGGGACCATCGGCATGGTCGGCGATGGCATCAACGACGCGCCTGCATTGGCCCGGGCCGATATCGGTTTCGCGATGGGGGCCGCCGGGACGGACACGGCGATCGAAACGGCCGACGTCGCGCTGATGGACGACGATCTGCGCAAGCTCCCGGCCTTTGTGCGGCTGTCCCGGTCTACGGCGGGTGTTCTGAAGCAGAACATTGCGCTGGCGCTCGGCATCAAAGCCGTATTCCTGGTGCTGACCTTTACCGGCCAGGCCACCATGTGGATGGCGGTGTTTGCCGACATGGGCGCCAGCCTGCTGGTGGTCGGCAATGGGCTGAGGTTGCTGCGCAAATGACTGGGAAGTTCCAACCAGCGACAACCGTGACACCGCAAAAGCTTCTGGAAGGACCTCTTTGATTGCGCCATGGTCATGCTTCATTCATCACGAACAGACGAGTGGCCGCGCTGGCTGTTGCTGGCGGGGCTGATCGCGCTGTTCGATCAAGCCGTCAAGCTCGGCGTGGCAGTCTTCATACCGCTCGGCACGCGTTTGGAGATCGCACCGTTCTTCAATCTCGTGCATGTGCGCAATCCTGGCGCGGCGTTCAGCTTTCTGGCCGGGGCCGGCGGTTGGCAACGATATTTCTTGATCGCACTCGCCTTCGCCGCATCTGCGTGGTTGATCTGGATGCTCCGCCGCAAGTTGCCTCGATTGGAATCTGTGTCCTATGCGCTGATTCTCGCGGGCGCTCTCGGCAATGCAGCGGACCGGATGGGGCGTGGGCAGGTCGTCGATTATCTGGACTTCTATTGGCGAGCGTGGCACTGGCCCGCGTTCAACTTGGCTGATGTAGCGATTTCACTTGGCGTGATCTGTCTCTTGGGGGCCACCAGGACGCAAAGTCGGTGCGCCCGGTCGGGCGCCGAGTCAAGTTGAACGATACCAAGTACTACCCTTTACACCCGTGCTTCAATTTTAGATTACCGCTAAGCCACACAGATGAACTTGCTACAGATTCTTGTCCTTGCCGTCATTCAAGGGGCAGCCGAACTCCTGCCGGTATCTAGCTCGGCCCATGTCATTGCGGCCGAGAAGCTGATGGGGCTGGATCCAACGGCGCCTCAAATGACGCTTTTGCTGGTCATGCTGCATACCGGCACGATGTTCGCGGTCATTGCCTATTTCTGGAAATCGTGGCGCACCACCTATTTCAGTTCAGGGCAGGCATTTCGCACTAACGCCCTGTGCATACTGGTTGCAACGCTCGCAACCGGTATCGTGGGGGTGGCGCTGCTGCAATTCATTAAGCACGTAGTGGTAGCTGATTCATCGAATTTCGAGATCGAACATCTGTTTGGCAACTCGCGTCTGATAGCCGCTGCCTTGGCTGCAGCCGGCCTGTTGATCATTGTGTCTTCCCGTCTCCAGGATCGGGGGATCGATAACCTCACCCTGCGCCAATCGGCATGGATTGGCGCCGTGCAGGGGCTGTGTCTTCCATTTCGCGGTTTCTCTCGTTCGGGAGCCACTATCTCGACCGGGCTTGCCTTAGGTGTGACGCGGCGGCGTGCCGAAGAGTTTAGCTTTGCGTTGGCCGTAGTATTAACCCCAGCAGTGATCGCCAAAGAAGCGTATCGACTCTACAAAGAATACGCAGCTACCACCACAGCAATGCACTCGGATGGACTCTTGCACCTCATGGGGCCAAGCATGATCGGCATGGCGCTGAGCTTCTTGGCAGGTTTGGTTGCGCTGCGGTGGCTGTCACGCTGGCTGGAGCAAGGCCGATGGCATTTCTTCGGCTGTTACTGCTTGTTGGCTTCGCTGTTGGTACTGTGGATTGGCTAACCACGTTTGTCATGTGCTTCTGCCGAATTGGAGCTTTTTCAGAAGGCTTCGATATTCGGCCTTTCGCTATAGCGAGGTCAGCCGGTTGAGTGATGTGAATCGACGCTCCATGTTACTTCGACGCGCCATTGTCATCGGGCCAGCGATGCTGGCCCTCTTGATCGCCATTGGATTCCTCACAGTGGCATGGCAGATTGTCAGTTACGGAGAGCAGTCGTTTAATGCTCCCGTGGATGCGGCTGTTGTTCTTGGCGCTGCAGCATGGGGGAATAGGCCGTCTCCCGTTTATCGGGAGCGGATTAACGAGGCGATTGCACGCTACCAGAACAAGCAGGTGAAATACCTGGTTTTCACCGGCGGGACACCGGGGGCAGGTTATCCCAGCGAAGGCGAGGTCGGCCGCGAGTATGCGATCAAGCACGGTGTTCCACCTGACGCGATCTTGGCGGAGACCACCTCGCGTACGACTTGGCAAAACCTTGTCAATGCAAAGAAATTATTAGACCCACTTGGGATTCGCACGGTTCTGTTGGTCAGCGATCCGCTACATTTGCGAAGAGCAACGGCAATGGCTAACGATCTTGGACTCCAGGCCCTGCCTGGGCCTACGTCCTCTAGCCGTTTCGAATCCTTGACCACTCGAGCGAACTTTCTGTGGCGCGAAATTTGGCTTTATCTCGACTACCTTGTCTTTAAAAAGCCGTCCTGAAAACCCAAATACATCCAGGTACGCCACGCATGACTCAGGGACAGCCACGTTGCTGCGACGGGCCATTGCTTTCCCTGTGGATGCCACGACAAGGCGCTTTCGTGAGCAGCCCACCCGACTGATCCCGCTCAGCCGGGTGGCGCACGACCGTTGGCCCGTACGCCGCCGACGGCTTACTTGCTCCGCAAATCGACGACGGTCGGCTGACCATCGACCGTATCAAAGACCGCCCACACAGCTTGGCCCTCCCTGAAATTCTTCAGCGACGCCTTGTCCTTGACGGAAAACGTCATCGTCATGGCGCCCATGCCGAGGTTGTCGATGGCGCCATGCTTGAGCGTGACCTTGCCGGTGTCGGGGTAGACCTTGCGGACTTCTGCTGAAACGGGCTTGGGTGCTTGCTGAGACTGCGCTGCCGGCTTCATATCCATACCTTCCATCGGCGTGGCGGCAAAGGCTGCGGGGGCGGATGCCAGCATCAGGGCGAATGTAAGAGCGGAAACGTATTTCATCGTGAGACTTCGTCATGAGAGGGTGGTTGGGAAACAGATGTTGTGTCTGGCCGATGGATGTCCGGGTCGCCGCACTCCTGACTCGAGCGCATGCCGCGATTTATGCGACTGGATGCTTCGAAGCGGCCCAGGCTTTACCCAATGGGGGCCGCAGGGCGGTGACTTACTTGCGGCGGCGGCTCGCGGTCTTGCGAGAACGCGTGCGCGCGCGGGCTTGTCCACGCGGATGACCGGTGCCATATCGTCGGCGCAGGTACCAAGCGAATAAACAGATCGCACAAAATGTCAGCGCCACGGCGACCAAGATGGTCACAATGACATTGAGCGGAAGATCGAAGACGGGGGCTCTATTCACAGTGAGTCACACGCATTGCGATTTGCATCGACGGTCGACTGAAAGCCAGGAACGCCTCAGCATCCCTTGCTTCTTCATCATGCAGTTGGCGGGACAGCGTCAGGCCGCTGATGTGTTCCGACCTGTCAGCGCGTTGCGGCCATCGGTGTACGGGTCGCGCGGATCGTTCACCGAGCGTGCGCCGTCGGTGTAGATATCACGCTTGTCTGCGATGTGCGCACCATCGTGGTAGGGGTCTACCTTCTGCGCGGCCATCACCACACCGGCGGTTGCGCCAAGAGACACCAGTACCGTGCTGGCGAGAATGATCTTCTTGATCGTTTGCATGATATTTCTCCAATCGTGCGGATCTGAGTGGGCTGCGTCGCCATCGCTCAGAATCCCGTGTTGCTCATATCCAGTGATGCGGCGCGAAATGCGCCGGCTCCTGAGATTCCGTCAGCTCACCGCGAGTTGATTTAGTGGCCGGCGTACAGGCCGGTGCCGTTTGGATAGGCCCAGACACCCTTGGCGGCAGGAATCTCCGGAAAGAGCGTGCTCAGCTCGACGGCGGAGTTGCCCTGCCGCGCGGCGAAGGTCCATGCGGTTGAGCTCTGACCGAAGTCAAAGCGCACCGTTTCGCCAGCGCGCACGGGAACGGCTTTCATCCCCGGGACGACGACAACCGTGCGCGAGCCTACGGGCATCGCCGCAGCCCGCTCGCCGAACAGCGCGGCGCCCGCATTGCTCGGCTGGCTGTCCGACCGATGCATCATTTGCTGGTGCATCTTGTCTCCTGTTGCAGACATCTGCCCCATCATTGCGCAGTGATCGCGCATCGCTTGATCGCTCGCATCGCCCGCACTCGCAACCCGTTGTTGTTGCGCGGCCTTGCGGGCACTGTTGATGGCGTCCCAGTTTGGGCCTGCAAAGGCGGATGCACTGAGTGCGGCGAAGGTAATAGCGGAAAGAACTTGGATAGCTTTCATGATTGATCCCGAATGTTGACTGTCAGAGGCGCGACACCACATGGCGTGCATTGTTCGCAGCAAGGTGTGCGCATGGTTTCTGCAATTGGCAGCAGCAACTGCTGCCATTCGGGGTCAATCAGAGTCGTAGTCTGGCCGTCTGAAGATAGATCGGCGCAGATACCACCGTGTAGAGCGACAGGGGATGCAAGGCATCGCTGCGCCCCAACATCTCCGGGCGGGGATAGCGAGCTTCCCGCACTGGTGGCCCATCGCCATCGGGTGGATGGCCCTTGTTGTCGGCCCAGAGACGCCCATCGCCAAACGAGTCGGCACACAGCACCAACTGGTCGCCGCCGGCATTCAGGCAGTCGTCGCGCGACACCAGATTCTGGTGCGCCGGCTCGTACACCGATTCCATCGGGCACACATACCCTGCTGCCGCCAGACGGGTGAAAAGTAAGCTGGCCAGGACGACCCAGCCGGCCAATCGGCGGAGGATCCCGCTGCCGGCCCTCATCGGAGCGACCCCGTTTGCAAACCTGCGACGAGGTTGCGGCCGTGGACATCAAACCGGCCGCGCGCATGCCACCGCCCGGCAAAGCCAGCCGGTGTGGGGAGCATGTCCATGACCTGAGTTCTCACGACGGGGATTCCTGTTTGGTAGTCGAAGCGATGACTTCAAGATAAACCTTCCATTCGTGGGAAGGTCAGGGGGTGCATCGAAAATATTCGAAATCCTGCGGCTCATCATTTTTCGAGCCGCTGCGCGTTGAGGCACACTCCCGCGCTCATCAGCGGGAGCGCACTCTGGCATTTACTTGCGCTGAATATCCACCACGGTTGGTTTGCCACCGACCTTATCGAACATGACCGAGACCGACTCGCCTTCCTTGAAGTTCTTCAGCGAAGCGCGGTCCTTGACCGGAAACGCCATGGTCATGGCCGGCATGCCGAGGTTCTCAATCGCAGCATGTTTGAGGGTGACCTTGCCCGCTTGCAGGTCGATCTTCTGGATATCCGCGGCAACCGGGCTCGGCGCCTGCTTGGCGTGGCCCGCCGGCTTCATGTCCATGCCATCCATGGATTCGGCCGCAAATGCCGCCGGTGCAGCAGCGAGAGCAAGCACGATTGCAAAGGTCTTGATGTGTTTCATAGTGATTCCTCTTGATGTGAGGGGTGGGTGGAAAGCGGTGACGATTCCGTCTGCCGACGGCGGATCAGCAGATACACGGCCGGGACGACGAACAGGGACAGCAATGGCGCGGTGACCATGCCGCCAACCATCGGAGCGGCAATGCGCTGCATGATCTCGGAACCTGTGCCGTGCGCCCACATGATCGGAATCAGACCGGCCAGAATGACGGCGACCGTCATGGCCTTCGGGCGCACGCGCAGGACGGCGCCTTCCTGAATGGCTTCCAGCAGCGCCTCGGTTGTGTTGCGGCCGGCTTCCTGTCGCTCCGTCCAAGCCTGTTTGAGATAGAGCAGCATGATCACGCCGAACTCGGCTGCCACCCCGGCCAGCGCGATGAAGCCGACAACCCCGGCCACCGACAGGTTGTAGCCCAGCCCGTAGAGCAGCCAGAAGCCGCCGATCAGCGCCAGCGGCAGCGTGCCCATGATGAGCAGCGCCTCGTCGATGCGGCCAAACACGAGGTACAGCAGCACGAAGATGATGAGCAAGGTGAACGGCACGACCACCTTCAGCTTGGCGCTGGCGCGCTCCAGGTACTCGAACTGGCCGGACCAGCTCAGCGCGTAGCCAGCCGGCATTGGCACCGCTTTGGCCACCGCCGCCTGCATGTCCTGCACCGCCGAGCGCAGGTCGCGCCCCCGAATGTCCACGTACACCCAGCCGGACAAGCGGGCGTTCTCGCTGCGCAACATCGGTGGCCCTTGCACCACCTGGATTCGGGCGACATCAGACAGCGTGATCTGCTGGCCGCGGTCGGTGACGATCGGCAGGCCGCGCAGTTGCTCGACCGAGTCGCGGTAGTCGCGCGGGTAACGCACATTGATCGGGAACCGGGCCAGGCCGTCGACCACTTCACCCACGTTATCCCCGCCCACCGCCGACGACACGATGCTCTGGACATCTTCGATATTGAGGCCATACCGCCCGGCGGCCATCCGGTCGATGTCGACATTGACGTAGCGCCCGCCGGACAGCCGCTCCGCCAGCGCCGAAGTGACACCGGGCACGGTCTTCACCGCCGCCTCGATCTGCGTGGTCAGCCGGTCGATTTCCTTCAAGTCCGTGCCCGCCACCTTGATGCCGACCGGGCTCTTGATGCCGGTGGCCAGCATGTCGATGCGGTTGCGGATGGGCGGCACCCAGATGTTAGACAGGCCCGGCACCTTGACCACGCGGTCCAGCTCTTCGACCAGCTTGTCGGTCGTCAAGCCAGGCCGCCATTGGTCGCGCGGCTTGAATTGAATGGTGGTCTCGAACATCTCGATGGGCGCCGGGTCGGTCGCGGTATCAGCGCGGCCGGCCTTGCCGAACACGGTGGCAACCTCCGGGACGGTCTTGATGAGGCGGTCGGTCTGCTGCAACAGTTGGGCCGCTTTGCCTGCAGACAACCCCGGCAGTGCCGATGGCATGTACAACAGGTCGCCCTCGTCCAGCGGCGGCATGAACTCACCGCCCGTGCGCAGGATCGGCCAGGCCGTGGCCGCAAGCAGCACGGCGGCGATGACAACCGTCGTCTTGGGATACGCCAGCACCCTAGCCAACACCGGTTGATAAAGCCGGATCAGCCAGCGGCTGAGCGGATTCGATTGCTCGGTCGGGATGCGCCCGCGGATCAGGTAACCCATCAGCACCGGCACGAGTGTCACGGACAGCCCCGCGGCAGCGGCCATCGAGTAGGTCTTGGTGAAAGCCAGCGGCGAGAACAGCCGGCCTTCCTGCGCCTCCAGTGTGAACACGGGGATGAACGACAGCGTGATGATCAGCAGCGAGAAGAACAGCGCCGGGCCCACTTCCGCCGCCGACTCGCCGATCACGCTCCAGCGCTCGTGTCCGGTCAGCTCCCGGCCGGGATTGTCCGCATGCCAGTGTTCCAGATGCTTGTGCGCGTTCTCGATCATGACCACGGCTGCGTCGACCATGGCACCGACGGCGATGGCGATGCCGCCCAGCGACATGATGTTGGCATTGACGCCCTGATAGCGCATCACCAGGAAGGCGGCGAGCACGCCCAGCGGCAGCGAAACGATCGCGACCAGCGCCGAGCGCAAGTGGAACAGGAACACCAGGCACACGAGCGCGACGACGATGAACTCCTCGATCAGCTTGTGCGTCAGGTTCTCTACCGCGCGGTTAATCAACTCGGAACGATCGTAGGTCGGCACGATCTCGACGCCGGCAGGCAGGCTCTTCTGCAGCGTGGCGAGCTTGGCCTTGACGGCTTCGATGGTTTCTAATGCGTTCTTGCCGGAGCGCATCACGATGACGCCGCCGGCGACTTCACCCTGGCCATCGAGATCAGCAATACCGCGGCGCATCTCTGGCCCGAGCTGGACGGTCGCGACATCGCCCAGGCGAACGGCGATGCCTGCATCGCTTGTCGTCAGTGGAATCTGGCGGAAGTCATCGAGCGTCTTCAAGTAGCCGCTTGCGCGAACCATGTACTCCGCCTCGCCCAGTTCCAGCACCGAGCCGCCGGTCTCCTGGTTGGCGCCCTTGAGCGCCGCCAGCACCTTGGCTTGGGACAGGTTGTAGGCGCGTAACCGGTCCGGCATCAGGACGACCTGGAACTGCTTGACCATCCCACCAAGCGATGCCACCTCGGCCACATTAGGCAGCGATTTGAGCTCGAAGCGCAGGAACCAGTCCTGCAGTGCGCGCAATTGGCTGAGGTCGTGCTGGCCGGTCTTGTCCACCAGTGCGTACTCGTAGATCCAGCCCACGCCGGTCGCGTCCGGGCCCAGCGCCGGCTTGGCGGCGGCCGGCAGGCGGGATTGCACTTGGTTCAGGTATTCCAGCACGCGTGAGCGGGCCCAATACAGGTCCGTGCCATCCTCGAACAACACGTAGACGAAGGAATCTCCGAAGAACGAATAGCCGCGCACCGTCTTGGCGCCGGGCACCGACAGCATGGTGGTGGTCAGCGGATAGGTGACCTGGTTCTCCACGATCTGTGGCGCCTGACCGGGGAATGGCGTGCGGATGATGACCTGCACGTCTGAAAGATCGGGCAGCGCATCGAGCGGCGTGCTACGCACGGCCCACAATCCCCACGCGGTCAGCATCAGCGTCGCCAGCAGGATCAGGAAGCGGTTGCGGATGGACGCCAGAATCAGCCGGGCGATCATGGCTTGCCTCCCTGATCCGTGCTGGCGGACGCGACCGAGGACAGGACCGCCATGCCATCCTTGTCTAGGTGGAAGCGGAACCGCACCCGGTCGCCCGACTTCAGGCCTTTTGGCAGACCTGCCGGCGGCGCCGCGAAGTCCATCGTCATGGCGCCCCACTGGATCGACGGAATCGGCCCGTGCGAGATCGTCAGGCCTCCACCCGTGACGGCCTCGATGCGGCCGACGCCTTCGTGCTCGGTGGTGGCTGCTGCGGGCGCGGAGGCCGCAGCCGGTGCCGCCATGCGCTCGGTGGTGCCGCGCAGGCTGGCTTCCGAATCGATCAGGAACTGGCCGGAGGTGACCACTTTCTGACCAGCCTTGAGGCCCGCCAGGATTTCGACCATGCCGGCGGCCTCGCGGCCGGTCTTGATCTCCGTGGCCACAAAGCCGGCCTGGCCTTCATCGACCATGACAATGCTGCGCTGACCAGTACGGATGACGGCCTCCAACGGGATGGTAAGCACGTCCTGCTGCTCGCCACTGTCGAAGCGGACCGTGGCAAACATGCCCGGCAACAGGTGTCGGCCCTTGTTGGGCAGGACAATGCGCACCTTGATGGTCCGCGTTGCCGGGTTGACGTCGGGCAACACGGTGTCGACCTTGCCGATCAGCGGCTCGGCTGCCCCGGTCGGCAGCACCTTGACCGCCAGGCCGGGCGAGATGGTGCGAGCCTGGCCTTCCGGCACCTCGGCAACCACCCAGACCTGGCTCAAGTCGGCCAGGCGGAACAGCGTCATGCCGGGGGAGACCGTCATCCCGTCACGCACCGCGACCTCGGTCACGATGCCATCGATGGGGCTCGCGATACCCACGCTGGGCTGCAGCCGGCCGGATGCCTCGACCGCACTGACCTGGCCCGGCGTCATGCCGGCCTGCAGCATGCGCGCCTTGGCCGCACCGGCGAGATCGGCCTGACCGTGTGCCGACTGACGCAACACAGCCAGATACTCTTCCTGCGCCGCCACCCAGTCCGGCGAATACAGCGTCACCAGTGCCTGCCCACGCCGCACGGGGTCAAGCGTCGCCCTGACCGCGACGTGCTGGACGAAGGCGTTTGTGCGCGCCTGGATTACTTGCACGCTGCGCTCGTCGATGGCGATGTTGCCGGGCGCCTCCAGTACCGCGCTCAACCGGCCGGCTTTGACTTCGGCCGTGCGGATGCCGAGGTTTTGCGCGACACGGCTATCGACCGTGATGCCGCTGGCACCGCTATCCCCGTCCGCATAGACCGGCACCAACTGCATGTCCATGAAAGGGGATTTGCCCGGCTTGTCGAAACGTTGCCCGGGCACCATGGGGTCGTGCCAGTACAGCACCTTCTTTCCGGTCTTGGGATCGATGCCGCCGGATGCCGTGCTGGCCGGCATCGACGATGGTGCCGACCGGGCACCCTGCGTGACGCCGACCCGGTAGGCGCCATAGATCGCGGTCCCGACAAGAACGAGCCCCACAGCCGTGGCGATGATCTGTTTTTTCATTTGCGTTCCTTGATGGCGGACTCGGTCTGCGCGGTGGGCAGCGGAACTAGGAAGGTCAGGTCCGCCCACAGCTTGGCCGTCTTGGCTTCCAGTGCGAGTCGCTCCAATTCCGTGTCGATGGCGCGATGATTGGCTTCAGCCACGGCCAGCAGCGATCCGGTATTGGCCCGATACGCCGTCAAGGCCGCCTCCGCCTGTGCGTTGGCGAGCGGCAAGGTTTGTTGGTCGTAGCGCTTGAGCCGTTCGGTATTGCGCTGCAACTCGGCCAGCTTGGCGCCGACCATGGCCTGGGTATCGCGCCGGATGATTTCGGACTTGGCGCGCGCTGCCTGGGCCTGCGCCAGCCTAGCCGCGACTTCGCGGTCCTGCCGGTTGCCCTGGTCCCAAGGCAGCGGAAAGCTGATGTTCACGGAACCCATGTTTGAGAACGCAGAGCCGCGCTGGCTATACATGAACTCGACCGTGACATCCGGCTTCTTGGCTTGCGCAGCGGCCCGGATCTCGCTCTCTGCTAGCCCTACCTCACGCTGCGCGGCGGTGATCTCAGGCACGGTATCCAACTCACCGCGCGCCAACCGCTCGACCGGCGGGGGAACGTCCAGGCGCGGCGGCTCGGAGAGCGGGCGGGTGGCGGCCGGGCCGATCCAGCGTTCCAGTGCCACGGCACTGGCCGTCACGGCGGCGCGGTTTTCGTCCAGGCGGTCCTGCAGTTTCTGGATTTCCAGTTCCATCGCCAGCACGTCGGCGCGCGTGCCCCGTCCACTGCGATACGCGGCGGTTGCCGCTTGCAACGCGAGTTCCAGTGGATGTCCATGGTGGCCCAGCAAGGCCCCCGTTTGCTCGGCATACCAGCGGTCCAGCCATGCGCCGACGGCGTTGCGCTGCACGTTGGCCAAGGCGACCGCGCGCTGCGCTTCGGCGGCGTCGGCTTCCGCTTCGAAGCGTGCCGCCTTGGCGCGGCGCTTGTCCGCACGCGTGAATTCCTGCATCACGCTGATGGAGCGCATGGTCATGAAATCCCGGCTGACCGAGAACTGGTCCGGGCCATTGACCGGCACGTTGTTGATGCCGAGCTTGAGTACGGGGTCCGGCAACTGGCCGGCGGCGACCGCCATTTGGGTCGCGGCGTCGATGGTGCCGCGCGAGGATTCGGCGTCGCCGGCATGCACGGTGGCAAGCGCAACGGTTTCCTCAACAGAAAGCGGAGGAACAGATTGCGAGGTCGCGGCATGCGACATCGCGATGCCGAAGGCAGGCGCGCAAAGCAACGCCAGCGTCAGGCGACGTGGAAAAAGCATAAAGCCTCCATGAACGACGACAGCTACCCCAGTCTAGAGAGGGCAGCACCGGATGACGTCGATCTGAAGGCTACGTTTGGAAACTGCAGTGAAGAATGGCCAGTGGCGGCGGTGGCGCGCGCGCTGTCACTTGAGCGCGCAGCACGGTGCGGAGATTGGCAAAAGCCACGGTGGCCGGTTCGATGACGCCCGTCAGCACCGGCAAGAATACCGGCAGTTGCGGTGCGACATGGTCGGCGCTCTTGGAGTCAGCCTGGCAGTGAGCCTGGCAAAGCGCGCCGTTGTCCATGTCCTGGCTGCTGCCCTGATCGGTCCCGCTGGCCATGTCGGCGCAGGATTCGGTCGGGGCGGCCTTCATGTTGTCGCTGCCCACTTGGTATCGGCTGCCGGCACAAGCGTACGCCGCCGCTGCCAGTTGGACTGACAGGAAGACCAGCAGGAGGATGCCAGCGAAGAAAGGATGCCGGCGCAGCGTGTGACGCAAGGGTTCTTTGCAGTGGCAGGATTTTCGCAAGGATACCGTGTTTTGCTCGCAATGCAACTGCGCGGAAAACAGGATCAGACGCCCGCATGGGCGTCGGGCAAAAGGACGATTGCGACGTCCTTGACCTTCCCACTTGGGAAGGGTGTACCGTGAAATCGTGAAGATTTGGGCACGCGCCGGTTCCGTGAAAGATGCCACGAACACCGGATACCGAAGGTGCCATGCGCACAGGAAGCGAGGAGCACGCCATGAATATCGGACAAGCCGCGAGCGTCTCCGGCGTCTCGGCCAAGATGATCCGCTACTACGAAAGTATTGGCCTGGTCGCTTCGGCTGCCCGGAGCGAGGGCAACTACCGGATGTATCGTGAAATCGACATCCACACCCTGCGCTTCATCGGGCGTGCGCGGGCCTTGGGTTTCTCCATGGAGCAGATTCGAGAGCTGCTCGGGTTGTGGCAAAACAAGCGGCGCGCGAGCGTGGCGGTGAAGGCCATCGCGTTGCAGCGCATTCAGGAACTGGACGCCCGGATTGCCGCGGTCAGCGGCATGCGGGACACCCTGCTGTATCTGGCGCAGCATTGTGATGGCGACGATCGACCTGCTTGCCCGATCTTGGAGGCGATCAGCAGCGCAGCCCCACGGCAATTGCCCGCACCGCAGGCCACAAGGCATTGAGGCTGCGCGAAAATGAGCAACCAACAACCGCATCCGCATATGTCATCCGCCGCGCCCGGGCACGACGGCGAGCCGGAACGTGCACAAGCTGGAGGCCACCCGCATGCCACGGCGACGCGACTGACGCTCGTGACCGCCACGGAGGAACGGGACCCGGTGTGCGGTATGACGGTCAAGCCCAATACGCCGTACCAGTCAAGCTACGCGGGGACCCGATACAGCTTCTGTGGTGCAGCATGTCAGCGGAAGTTCGAGGCGGACCCCACGCGGTACACGCATCCACATGTCGCCTCCGCTGTGGACGATGCCAACGCGGCGCCGGACACCGTTTACACCTGCCCCATGCACCCCGAGATCCGCCAGGATCATCCCGGGAGTTGCCCGAAGTGCGGCATGGCGCTTGAGCCGGCGATGCCGAGTCTTGAAGCGGATGAGAATCCCGAACTCGCGGCGTTCCGCCGGCGCTTCTGGTGGAGCTTGCCGCTGACGATCGCTGTCGTAGCGCTGGTAATGCTGGGGGGGCGTGTCGCTGGCGTGGCCCCGGCGGCGCAAGGCTGGGTGGAGTTTGCCTTGTCCGCGCCCGTAGTCTTGTGGGCCGGCTTCCCCATCTATGCCCGGTGCCTGCAATCGTTCCGCAACCGCAGCCCGAACATGTGGACTCTGATCGGGCTGGGCACCGGTGCGGCCTTCATATACAGCGTTGCGGCCACTGTTGCGCCCGAGCTGTTTCCCCGCAGCTTTGTTGTGCATGGCCGCATTGCGGTCTACTTCGAAGCCGCCGCCGTCATCATTTCACTGACGCTGCTGGGCCAGATCTTCGAATTGAAGGCACGTTCGCAGACTTCGGCCGCCATCAAGTCGCTGCTCGGTCTGGCGCCAAAAACGGCGCGCCGCCTCAATCCTGACGGCAGCGAAGAGGATATCCCGCTCACGCACGTACATGTCGGCGACCTGCTGCGGATTCGCCCCGGCGAAAAGGTGCCAACCGATGGCATCGTGACCGAAGGAGCAAGCGCCATCGACGAATCGATGATCACCGGCGAGCCGTTGCCTGTTTCCAAGCATGCTGGCGACCATGTGATCGGCGCCACACTCAATACGTCGGGCAGCCTGGTCATGCGTTCGGAAAAGGTCGGCGCACAGACAGTGCTGTCGCAGATCGTGCAGATGGTGGCCCAGGCCCAGCGCTCGAAGGCGCCCATGCAGCGCATGGCGGACCAGGTGGCGGGGGTATTCGTACTGGTGGTGGTAGCGATTGCCGTGCTTGCCTTCTTCGGCTGGGGATTTTTCGGCCCCGAGCCGAGCTGGGTCTTTGGACTGGTCAATGCCGTGGCCGTGTTGATCATCGCCTGTCCATGCGCGCTGGGGCTGGCTACGCCAATGTCGATCATGGTGGCGAGCGGCAAGGCCGCGACCCAGGGCATCCTGTTCCGGGATGCGGCGGCCATCGAGCATTTCCGCAAGGTTGACACTCTCATCGTCGACAAGACCGGCACGTTGACCGAGGGCCGTCCGGTCTTCGAGCGGGCATTGGCCGTCGATTCGCTCGATGAGACCACGGTGCTTCGTCTGGCGGCGAGTCTCGATCAGGGCAGCGAACACCCGCTGGCAGCCACCATTGTTGCGGCGGCGCGTGAGCGTGGCCTGACGTTAGGCAAGGCCGAACATTTCGCATCGGACGCGGGTATGGGCGTGCGGGGCCGGGTTGACGGTCACCAACTGATACTCGGCAATGCCTCCCTGATGCGTCGGGAGCAAGTCGCCATTGAATCACATGCGTTGCGGGCAAATGTGCTTGGTCAGTACGGCGCCAGTGTCATGTACCTGGCCGTTGACCGGAAATTGGCGGGGCTGCTGACGGTCTCGGACCCGGTCAAGGCCAGCACTCCCGAAGCGCTTGCGGCGCTCAAAGCGGCCGGGATTCGCGTGGTGATGGCAAGTGGCGACAGCATCGCGACAGCGCGAGCCGTGGCCGGCCCTCTTGGCATTAACGAGGTTCACGGCGAGGTCAAACCGGCTGACAAGCTGGCACTGGTCGCAAAACTCCAGAGCGAGGGCCACGTAGTGGCCATGGCTGGCGACGGCATCAACGATGCACCGGCACTGGCCAAAGCCGACGTCGGCATCGCCATGGGGACTGGAACCGATGTGGCGATGCACAGCGCCCAGGTCACGCTGGTCAAGGGCGACCTGCGCGGCCTTGCACGCGCGCGGGAACTGTCGCAAGCCACGATTGCCAATATGAAACAGAACCTGGGATTTGCGTTCGTCTACAACGCGCTGGGCATCCCACTGGCCGCAGGGGCGCTGTACCCGTTCACGGGGTGGCTGCTGTCACCGATGATTGCGGCCTTGGCCATGAGCTTGAGCTCGGTGTCGGTGATCTCCAATGCGCTTCGATTGAGGACACAAGTGCCTTAGGCGCAGCATTTTGGATGAACATCATGTCCACCGCCTACCGGCCTCCATTCGCGCCCGTCTTGTGGTCAAGTTTTGGCAGGCCTAGACTGAACGCACCTGTTTGCAGGGATACATGAAGCATCGCCATTCCCCCCTCGCGCAGTTGCTTGCGCTCGCGTTGCTCGCGACGGTGTTGTTCACGCGCGTGGCGATTGCGGGATACGTTTGCCCGCCCGAGGCAGGGGCCATAGTGGACGCCTCGGCGATGGCTGTTTCCGTCGTGAACTGCCAGGACATGGACGATGCGCAGCCTGCGCTCTGCGCGGACCATCGGCACGATGGCCGCCATTGGGCGGATGCCAACGGCCATGCGCCTGATCTTGGCATGCTGCCCGCCGCAATCGGGCTCGTGCATGTTCTTCCTCCGACTCCATACGCCGGACCGGCTTACCCGAAGGCCTATCGGCCCACTGCAGTACCTGGGCCCATCTACCTCGCAACAGCGCGCTTGCGAATCTGATCCTCCCCACACGCGGCGACCCATTGCCGCGAGCCTTGATTTCAGCCGCCTCCCGGCGGGATGTCTGCGGATTCCCGTCTGGATCGGGCCCGAAGGAAACCTTGTGTGGGGAAGACCATCATGCATTCCGTTCTCAGAATCGCCGCATCTCTTTTGTTCGGTGTCGCCGCTAGCGCCGCCTTCGCGGGTCCCAACTGGGACGCCATCAACAGTGCACGCGCGGCTGCAAAGCATTCTGCCGCCGTTTCCGGCACCGCGTCGAGCAAAGAGGCGATGCAGAAGCAGTGCGCTGAAATGATGAAATCGACGGATGCCCGTCCGATGGACGGCGTCAGCCCGAAGGGCGCTCCCGAGGCGAAATGAGCGCGTGCGCTTCGGCCTGATGGCCGGGCCGCCCATATCGACGCCACCGGCTCCTGGAGTTAAGCCGCTTGATCTTGCGGCACATGGCATCGGCGGCGAACAGCTTCAAGCTCAATCGAATATGGAGATCGACATGAAGACGAGATCACACGTGGCCGCAACGCTTGTGCTTGCCCTACTTGGGGCCGGTGGCTGGAGCGTGGCAGCCAGCCCTAGCCGTGGCGCCGACGGCACCAAATCGGGGTCACCAGACCCCATGCATTCCATGATGATGAGCCACATGATGGACAGCGGCATGATGGGCGGTTGTCCGATGATGGGGCAACTGCCGCCCGGCAACGAGAAGCTCTCGATGCAGATGCACGGCGAGATGATGCAGGCGATGGGAGAAATTCTGCGCAAGTACGCGGACAATATCCAGACACCCTCGTCGAAATGACGGTGGCCGGCCGTATCGAGAACCACCGAGTACCACAGGAGTACCGCTATGAAATGCAATACGAGAACCATGGCCGCTGTGGGCGCTGCCCTGGTGGCGATCCTGGCGATCGCCTATACCGTTTTCCCGTCAGTTCGTGCCTTCGTGCTGGGCATTGGCCCCTACCTGTTGATTCTGGTCTGCCCGCTATCGATGTGGCTGATGATGAAAGGCATGCAAGGTCAAGACGACCAGCGGCGTTCGACAACCGACGACACGCCTGAGCGGAAGCAGCCGTTTCGGATCGAAAAGTGAATCGTGGCGCGGTGCAGGCACGTATCACAGATGCGAGCACCGCCACGAGCACGCCAAGGACAGGAGGTGGCGTGATGGGCGAACTATCGACATGGAAGGTGGTCTGGATCGTCCTGGCCGTCGTCGGCGCCATCGCGATCCTCGGGGGATTGGGCATGCTGGCGATGCACCGTTGCATGACAGGCAGTTGGACGTGCTGCCAACAGACTAGCCATACCGTTGGTTGGGTTGGGCCGACTGCGTTGGAAGCTGGAAGCTCACAGGACTCGAGGACACGCGACGTTCAGCACGCGTGATAGCGCCGCTGATGGCTTCCTGGACGTGCAGGACTTGAAGACATCGAGAGCGTAACGAAAACTGGCGCAGCAGCCGGGGTATCAAGGAGACGGTCATGAGCATCAAATGGGTGATTGCCATTGTTCCCACCGAACTGCTGGAGCAGCTAGAAAGGAAGCTTGCGACCGTCCACGCCCCGGACCTGACGATCACAAGGGTCAAGGGGTATGGCGAGTACAAGAATTTCTTTTCCAGCGACCTGACCAGCGTGCATACCAAGGTTGAAATTTTCGCGGACGAGGCCGACGTCGAGGCCATCACCAACGCCATCGTCGAGGTCGGAAAGTCGACGGTGCCGGGTGCCGGGATCGTGGCGGCTGTTCCCGTCGAGAAGCTCTTGCACCTTCACATCGAGTCCAAGTGATGTGACAGGCAGTACTCACGTGCGCAGCCCCCAGCCTGCGGTACTCCACCACACGTCCAGGCACGTTCACCATTGCAAAACGTTTATACCAAGATGACATTTCTGTCATCTTTGGTTGCGGCGATGCTTTCCGGTCTACGCTGGTGCCGAAATCTGGAGCCTCCGGACAACCGGTGGCTCCAACCGTTCGAATCGCACTCAGGGCGCCATGCCGAACTATCGTGTCAGCTTTCAAGAACCATCAAATCATGCACGGTCCCCGCTCGTTGGCGTGGCGGACAAGTGCACTTGCGACGTTGGGAACGATGGCAGCAGTAGTCGTCCAATCGGTCTTTGCGGGCTCAGGACAGATCGCAGCGACCCCAAGTCTCACCTGGGCTCTCATCTGGGCGCTGATCCTGCCGCTGATTGTGGGTATGTGCACCCATCGTCTGGTCTCGCGCAGCCTGTCGCCAATGCGGTGCCTCGCAGCCAAGGGCGATCAGACAGCCTTTGGGATTGTTCATCTTTCGCTGTCGGGAAGCATACCGACCGAAGTTCAACCGTTGGTCGATGCCTTGCGCGACGTTTCGTCGAAGCACGAAGAGACCGTGGCGGCTGTGCGCTCGATTTACACCGATCTCAATCACGACTTGCGCACTCCGCTGCATACTCTCGCCTTGCAAACAGAAGTGACATTGATTGCCCCTCGCAGCGCCGAAGAATATGAGGCCTTGTTGCGCTCGAACCTGGAGGAGTTTGCGCGGCTAGCGACTGCTACCGACAGGACGCTGCAGGCGCTACGCGAGCTCGCGCTGCGGCGCCATGAATCGTGACGATGCGACTCGCGCGCACGGACACCGGAGCCAAGCGCCGCTCGGCGCTCTACATGACAAGATTGTAATAAGGTCGTCATGAGCGTGCGGGTGCCGTCTCCGTAGACTGCTCACACGGTCAACCACGGTGGTTGACCACTGACACGGAGAACAAAGCCATGAAGACCACGTCCAAGATTGCAGTTGCCGGCATCCTGCTGTTTGCTTCGACGATGCCTTCGTTTGCGGCCGGCATCGGCACCCAGGTGAACTCGGTTCTCGAGAACGCTCGCGCCCAGGGCCCGCGCGACCCGTACACCGATGGTGGCCGTGCGCAGTCGCGTGATCCGTACACCGACGGCCAGAGTGTCACGCAGCGGGACGTCTATACCGGCGGCGCGAACGTTGCACAACGCGACGTCTACACCAACGGGCTGTAACTCAGTCATTGGAATTGACGATCGCTGATGCTTTCAAAGGCCGGCGACTCGCCAATCGCAGCGGGTCCCGCAGGGCAGCCCCTGGTCCTCCATACTGAAGCGCTACAAAACTACGGATGTAAACGCATGAGTCTGCTCAAGCGATTGTTCGGCGGTCACCACGGTGGCCACCGCCCGAACGGCGGTCACCACGGCAGACGCCATGGTGACGCTCACGACCGCGCCCAGGCGGGGATCCCCTCGAATCCTTGGCCCACCACTTGTCTCGGGTGTGGCTCGATTGCATCTCAGCGCGCCCAGTTTTGTCCGCAGTGCGGCAAGTCACTGGCTGGGGTGGTGTGCGGCCAATGCGGGAGCGCGGCCCAGCCGGGCGCAAAATTTTGTGCCGAATGCGGCACCGCGCTGTAGCGCCGACCTCGTCGTGCACTGCGCGGCTCTCTCCGACAAGCAGGCCTTTTGGTCTCGGTCGTAGCCGCCGGATTCGCTCCCGGATGCAGTCTTGTGTTGGGCGCGCGCGCCGCTAGACCTCGCCCTGTCATCATCCGTATCCCGCTCTTCGAGTAAACTGACGCGCAAATTCGTAAAGCGGTGCCATTTGCGCGCGCCAGCCAACACTTCTTCAGCCATTCATGCGGCGGTTCTGCTTGATCCTGCTTTTGTTGATCCTGCCATTCCAGTTCAACTGGGCGGTAGCGGCCGCCTATTGCCAGCATGAAGAGGCCAGCCAATCCAAGTGGCATTTCGGCCACCACGAGCACCACCATCAATCCAGCACAAAAGCGGGGCATGACAAGAAGGCCGTGATCGATACGGACTGCGGCGTATGTCATCTGGTCTCCGCTGCGATGGCCTGCGGTCAGCCGCTTCGCCTCGACACGGTCGATCGCGCCCAGACGCCGCCCGTTTCACATGCGTTGAAACTGACCTCATCTAGCACCCGCGCACCGGATCGCCCCCAGTGGCGCCGTCTCACATAGACGGCGAGACCCACTGAGCCTGCGTCTCGCCGAATTCCCACGGTTTGTATCCTGGTGCAATTCGATGCGACGACTATTTTTGCCGCTTGGGCTAGCGGCTGTTGTGATCAGCCCATCTTTTGCTGCGAATTCCAACGCGGCACCCCTTGTTTCTTCCGGCACAGTACTGGAGGCTCCTGGTCCTTTGACGCTTGAGCGCGCCATGGAATTGGCGAGTGCAGGTAACTTCACGCTTTCTGCTGCGCAGAAAGAAGTCGATGCCAATGAAGGTGCGGTCATGCAGGCACGCACCATTCCCAACCCCGAAGTGGCCGCGACCATGGAGGACACGCGCTCGGAGTCGCGCACGACGACCGGACAGCTCAATATTCCTGTGGAGCTGGGCGGCAAGCGTTCGGCGCGTATCGTCGCGGCCGAAAAAGGCCGGGAACTCGCGCAAGCGCAACTGGCGACAACGCGGGCCGAACTGCGATCCAACGTGATTCGCGGCTTCTTTGAAGTGCTGGTTGCCCAGGAACGGGTCAAGCTCGCGCAGGCCTCGGCGGACTTGGCCGCCAAGGGCGCGCAGGCAGCAACGCGCAGAGTGGCAGCGGGCAAGATCTCGCCGGTCGAAGAAACCAAGGCAAAGGTCGAGCAAGCCAACGCCGAACTCGAACTCGACAACGCCAACGCCGAACTGCGTTCCGCACGGGCCTCGCTTGCAGCGCTCTGGGGCAACGCCACGCCGCAGTTCTCCGCGGCGCAGGGTAGCCTCGACGCGCTGCCGTCACGGCCCGGTCTCACGGAGCTGCTGACCGAGCTCGACCACTCGCCGCTCGTATTGGCCGACCAGGTCGAGCTGGATCGCCGGCAAGCCCTGGTGGGCGTGGAGCGCAGCCGCCAATACCCCGATGTGACCGTCAGCGTGGGGGCCAAGCGCGACAACAGCGCGAATCGCAATATGGCGGTATTGGGCGTATCGATTCCGCTGCCCTTGTTCGATCGCAATCAAGGCAACCTGTACGAGGCCATCCGGCGTGCCGACAAGGCGCAGGACGAGGTGCTGGCTAATCGCATCCGGCTGGCAAATGAGATGCAGCAAGCGTCGAACGAGTTGACGGTCTCTCGTCGCTCCGCGCAGACGCTCAAAGAGACGATCCTGCCGGCCGCCGAGCAAGCCTATAGCGCAGCGGCACGGGGCTTCGAAGCCGGGAAGTTCAATTTTCTGGATGTGCTGGACGCACAAAGAACGTTGTTCCAAGCACGTATCCGTTATCTCGACGTGTTGGCGAAGGTCTATCAATCCGTGACGACCATCGACCGCCTGTTAGGCCGCTAACTCAGAATCCGAACCATGTCTATCACGAATAAGCAGAAGACTGCGATCGCAGCTCTAGTGGCTGCTGGCCTGATCGCCACCGGCACCGTTCTATTGTTGGGGCCCTCGACAGAGGGCAATGAGTCCGCTCGCGAGGCGGCCGAACACGCAGAGTCCGCCGGTCACCAGGACCGCGAACACCACGGCGAGCCGTCGAAGGACAAGCATGAAGACACGGCAGCACATGGCGACCAGGAGCACCATGACGCGCCGAAGAAGGGTCCACACGGCGGCAATGTCTACGCTGCTGGCAACGCTACCGTCGAGTTCGGCATGGCCGAGGACGGTGGGGAGCCCAAGCTAAGGCTGTGGGTCGTCCGAGACGGTAAGCCTTTGGTTGCCAATATCTCGGCCACTGGTGCCATCAAGCGAGCGGCGGGCGAATCGACGCCGATCAACTTCATGGCTGGGAAGGACAGTCTGGAGAGCGAGGCCGCTATTGCCGAGCCCCACGTGTTTGACGCGACCGCGTCCGTCACGTTGCCGGGCGTTCAGAAACCGATGACGGTCGCCTTCTCCAAGGAGGAGGGCAAGATCGAATTGACCGTCGACCAGGTCGCCAAAGCCGGCGTGGGTGTGGAAGTCGCAGGCGCTGCAGCCGTCCAGTCGGGCGTGCAATTCCCGGGAGAAATCCGCTTCAATGAAGACCGTACGGCGCATGTGGTACCGCGCCTTGCGGGGGTTGTCGAGCGTGTCCCCGCCAATATAGGCGAGCAGGTCAAGAGCGGACAGGTGCTGGCGGTCATTGCGAGCACTGCACTGTCCGAGCAACGCAGCGAGCTGCTTGCCGCCCAGAAGCGCTTGAACCTGGCTCAGACGACCTACGCGCGCGAGAAGCGCCTGTGGGAAGAGAAGATCTCCGCTGAGCAGGACTACCTGCAGGCCCAGACTGCACTGCAAGAGGCGCAAATCGCCGTGCAGAACGCGCAGCAAAAGCTGGTTGCGATCGGGGCCGCACCGGCCACGACGGCCCTGAACCGATTCGAGCTGCGTGCACCATTCGACGGCATGGTGGTGGAGAAGCATCTGGCAATCGGCGAAGCCGTCAAGGAGGATGCGAACGTCTTCACGATTTCTGACCTGTCCTCCGTGTGGGCCGAGTTCGTGATGGCGGCCAAGGATCTGGGCAATGTTCGCGTCGGTCAGCAAGTCACGATCAGTTCGACTGCCTTCGACAGCAAGGCGACCGGCACGGTGTCCTATGTGGGCTCTCTGCTTGGTGAGCAGACGCGCACGGCAAAGGCGCGCGTCACGCTGGCGAACCCCGACATTGCTTGGCGCCCAGGCCTGTTCGTGACGGTGCAGGTTTTAGGGCCAGCCGTTCAAGTCCCTGTTGCAGTCAGGGCGGATGCGATCCAGGAGGTCAATGGCAAGCCGGCAGTGTTCGTTGCGGTGCCGGGCGGTTTCGTCGCCCAGCCGGTCAAGACCGGGCGCTCCACTGGCAAGGTGGTGGAGATCACGGAAGGCCTGAGCGCCGGCGCGCGCTATGCCACCGCGAACAGCTTCGTCCTCAAAGCCGAACTCGGCAAGGCTAGCGCCGAGCATGAGCACTGACACGGAGACGGGCATGTTCGAACGCATCATCCGGTTTGCCATTGAGCAACGTTGGCTCGTCATCCTCGCCGTGCTCGGGATGGCGGCGCTCGGCGTCTACAACTACGGGAAGCTTCCCATCGACGCGGTGCCTGACATCACCAACGTCCAGGTGCAGATCAATACCGCGGCGCCCGGGTATTCTCCGCTGGAGACCGAGCAGCGGATTACCTACCCCATCGAGACCGTGATGGCCGGCTTGCCGGGGCTCGAGCAAACGCGCTCGCTGTCCCGGTACGGCCTGTCCCAGGTGACAGTGATCTTCAAGGACGGCACGGACATCTACTTCGCCCGCCAACTGGTGAACCAGCGGATCCAGGAGGCCAAGGAACGGCTGCCCGGCGGGGTCACGCCCGCCATGGGTCCAATCTCCACGGGGCTGGGGGAAATCTACCTGTGGACCGTCGAAGCGGAAGACGGCGCTCGCAAGCCCGACGGTGCAGCCTACACGCCCACCGACCTGCGGGAAATTCAGGATTGGGTGGTCAAGCCGCAACTGCGCAACGTGACCGGTGTGACCGAAATCAATTCGATTGGCGGCTACGCCAAGGAGTACTTGGTTGCGCCCAGCCTGGAACGGCTGGCTTCCTACGGGCTGACGCTCACGGATCTGGTGAGCGCACTCGACAAGAACAACAGCAATGTCGGCGCCGGCTACATCGAGCGCCGCGGCGAGCAGTACCTCGTACGCGCCCCTGGACAGGTCAAATCGCTCGACGATATACGCGACGTCATCGTGGGCACGGCGCAAGGGCAGCCCATTCGCATCCGCGACGTCGCCGATGTTGACATCGGACGGGAGCTGCGCACCGGTGCCGCCACGGAGAACGGCAAGGAGGTCGTGCTGGGTACAGTGTTCATGCTGATCGGCGAGAACAGTCGGGCGGTATCCCAGGCCGTCGACAAGAAAATGGCGGAGATCAATCGTACGCTGCCCGCCGGCGTCAAGGCGGTGACTGTGTACGATCGGACCGTGCTGGTCGACAAGGCGATCGCGACGGTCAAGAAGAATCTGCTCGAAGGCGCGATCCTCGTTATCGCCATTCTTTTTCTGTTCCTGGGCAACATCCGCGCCGCTGTCATCACGGCGATGGTTATCCCGCTGGCGATGCTGTTCACGTTCACCGGCATGGTCAGCTACAAGATCAGTGCGAACCTGATGAGTCTGGGGGCGCTGGATTTCGGCATCATCATCGATGGTGCCGTGGTGATCGTCGAGAACTGCGTGCGTCGCCTGGCGCACGCCCAGGAGCACCACAAGCGAGAGCTGACCCGCAGCGAGCGCTTCCACGAGGTGTTCGCAGCAGCGCGGGAAGCGCGGCGACCGCTGCTCTTCGGCCAGTTCATCATCATGATCGTGTACCTGCCGATCTTTGCCCTGACTGGCGTGGAGGGCAAGATGTTCCACCCCATGGCGTTCACGGTGGTATTGGCGTTGCTTGCAGCCATGGTGTTGTCCATGACGTTCGTGCCGGCTGCGGTCGCCCTGTTCATCGGGCGCAAGGTGGCGGAGAAGGAAAACCGGCTGATGGAGTGGGCCAGGCATCGCTATCAGCCGATGCTCGACGCGTCATTGGCCAACACGCCCATCGTGCTGACTTTTGCGTGCATTGCGATCGTCTTCTGCCTGGCCGTGGCATCCCGGTTAGGAAGCGAGTTCGTGCCGAATCTGAACGAAGGCGACATCGCTATCCAATCACTGCGCATCCCCGGAACGAGCCTGTCTCAATCGCTGGAGATGCAAAAGCAAGTCGAGTCGACGCTCAAGGCCAAGTTCCCCGAGATCGAGCGCATCTTCGCCCGTACCGGGACGGCGGAAATCGCCTCCGACCCGATGCCGCCCAACATCTCGGACGGCTACATCATGCTCAAACCGCAGGCGCAGTGGCCCAAGCCAAAGAAGACAAAAGAGGAGCTGCTCAGTGCGATTCAGGCGGAAGCTGAGAGGATTCCCGGCAACAACTACGAGTTCTCGCAGCCGATCCAGCTGCGTTTCAACGAGTTGATCTCCGGCGTTCGCTCCGATGTGGCGATTAAGATTTTCGGCGACGACAACGATGTGCTCAATGAAACCGCCGGCAAGGTTGCGGCGGTATTGCAAGGCATACAGGGCGCTACGGAAGTCAAGATCGAACAGACCACGGGGCTTCCCATGCTGTCGGTCAACATCGATCGTCAAAAGGCGGCCCGGTATGGATTGAACATGAGCGATGTGCAGGATGCGGTTGCGATTGCGATCGGCGGGAAGGAGGCAGGCACATTCTTCCAGGGCGACCGACGGTTCGACATTCTGGTGCGCCTGCCCGATACCGTGCGGGGTGACTTGGAGGCGTTGCGTCGCTTGCCGGTGCCACTACCAAAAAGCGCTGCTGGCGAGTCGAAGACGACCTACATCCCCTTGAGTGAAGTGGCCTCGCTCGACTTGGCCCCCGGGCCAAATCAGGTGTCGCGCGAGAATGGCAAGCGCCGCATCGTCATCAGCGCCAATGTGCGAGGCCGGGACATTGGGTCGTTCGTTCCGGAGGCCGAGGCCGCAATTGAGCGGCAAGTCAAGATTCCCACGGGGTACTGGATAACCTGGGGCGGTACGTTCGAGCAATTGCAGTCCGCAACGACGCGGCTGCAGATCGTCGTGCCGGTTGCGTTGCTGCTCGTGTTCGTCCTACTCTTTGGGATGTTCAACAGCGTGAAAGACGGGCTTCTCGTGTTCACCGGCATTCCGTTTGCGTTGACCGGCGGTATTCTCGCGTTGTGGTTGCGAGGCATACCGCTCTCCATTTCGGCAGCGGTCGGCTTTATCGCGCTCTCCGGTGTCGCGGTGCTCAACGGTCTGGTGTTGCTGTCGTTCATCCGATCGTTGCGCGAAGAAGGCCAATCGCTTGATACCGCGATCCGCACCGGGGCCCTCACGCGCTTGCGGCCCGTGTTGATGACAGCGCTGGTCGCCTCGCTTGGCTTCGTCCCGATGGCCATTGCGACTGGAACGGGAGCCGAGGTGCAACGACCGCTGGCCACCGTGGTCATTGGGGGGATTCTGTCTTCGACGGCACTGACCCTGCTGGTATTACCGGTCCTCTATCGCCTGGCGCACCGCAAGGACGAAGCCGAGGACATGGAGCGGACGGGCGAGATGGCACCGCGGTCCGCCTGACGGAGATGGAGTTGACGGCGCGGACCCCGATGGTCCGCGCCGCTTACGCAAGGAGCTTTCGCCATGGGCGCAGGACATGACCACAGCCATGCAACCGGGAACGAGCGTGCATTGAAAATCGCGCTCGCGCTGACCAGCACGTTTCTGCTCGCCGAGTTGATCGGCGGCATTTTGACCAAGAGCTTGGCGCTGATCTCCGATGCCGCGCATATGTTCACGGATGCCGCGGCACTGGCCATTGCGCTCGCAGCGATCCAGATCGGCAAGCGGCCGGCAGACAAGCAGCGGACGTTCGGGTACTACCGTTTTGAGATTCTGGCGGCGGCCTTCAATGCGCTGTTGCTGTTTGGGGTAGCGCTGTACATCCTCTACGAGGCATATCAGCGCTTGCGCGCGCCTGCCGAAGTGCAATCGTTGGGCATGCTGGGGATCGCCACCATCGGCCTCGTCGTCAACATCGTCAGCATGCGAGTTCTCGCAGGCGGCCGAGAACAGAGCCTCAACATCAAGGGGGCCTACCTGGAGGTCTGGAGCGATCTGCTGGGCTCGATCGGCGTCATTTTTGCGGCGATCGTTATCCGGTTCACCGGTTGGACCTGGGTCGATTCGGCTATCGCCGTGCTGATTGGGCTGTGGGTGCTGCCTCGCACCTGGATCCTGCTCAAATCCAGCATCAACATTCTGCTTGAAGGCGTGCCAGAGGATATCGACTTACCATCCGTGGAGCAGGCGCTGTTGACAATTCCCGGCGTTCGCAGCATGCACGACCTGCATGTGTGGTCCTTGACGAGCGGCAAGACCAGCTTGACGGTGCACTTGGTCAACGAACCCGCCGTCAATCCCGAACGCGACATTCTGCCGGTCGCCCGAGACCGGCTTGCCGAACGCTTCGGCATCACGCATATCACCATCCAGTTCGAACTGCGGCCGTGCGCGCAGGCGGATGCCGTGACGCATTTCCGGCCCAGCGAGCCTATTGCTGCTGCGACGAGCGGCCAACCCGACGAACGCCACGGTCATCAAGGACACTCTCATTGAAAATACTGGTCATCGAGGACGAGGCTCGAACCGCGGAATACCTGCTCAAGGGCCTGACTGAATCCGGATTTGTTGTCGATATTGCCGCAAACGGCATGGACGGGGCGCATCTCGCCAGCGAGGTGCGGTACGACCTGATCCTGCTGGATGTCATGCTGCCGGGTGCAGACGGCTGGAGCGTGATCAAGATGATCCGGCAGAAGAGTGATGTCCCGGTTCTGTTTCTGACGGCGCGGGATGACGTGGCCGATCGGGTACGTGGTTTCGAACTCGGCGCCGACGACTACTTGGTGAAGCCGTTCGCGTTTGCCGAACTGCTCGCCAGAATTCGCCGCTGCCTGCGGCAAAGCAGCGGTCGCGAATCCGAGCATCTGAGCGTCGGCGATCTCGATATCGATGTCCTTGGCCGCAAAGTCGTACGCGCCGGCGTCAAGGTGGAGTTGACCAGCCAGGAGTTCGTCCTGCTCCATCTGTTGGCTCGCCGCAGTGGGGAGGTGCTTTCCCGCACGTCCATCGCCTCGCACGTCTGGGATGTCAACTTCGATACCGACACGAACGTCGTGGACGTGGCGATACGCCGTCTTCGCGCCAAGCTCGATGAGCCGTTCGATACCAAACTGATCCATACCGTCCGGGGCATGGGTTATGTCCTTGATCCTCATCGCGGAAAATGAGACGTGGCGCGTTCACTGATCGGTCGGCTGACCTCGCTATTCTCGATCCTGGTCACGTTTGCGCTGGCTAGCATGGGGGCCTACGCCTACTACGCCCTGGATACTCAACTACGCTCGCGGGACGTAGAAATCATCGAGGCCAAGCTGACGCAGGTGAGCCACCTGGTCCGAGACGCTGGCAGCCTTGAGCAGACCGAGAAATTCGAACACAGCTTGTTCGATCTGGTCAGGGGATACGATGGTTTGACGTTGAGACTCCGAACACCGCAAGGCCGGCTCGTCTATCGAACGGCTGACGACCTGCCATCGGATTTCGATCAGGCGGCCACTGGGGTGGGAATTCATGACGACGGCACATGGATCATTGGAAAGCGCCTCGTCGAGGCGAGTGATGACGTACCGTTCGCCACGGTATCGGTGGCCAAGAGCGGTAACGATAGGCGCCAGGTGGTGACCCGACTGGGCAATAGCATTGTCGTCGGCATTCTGGTGGGCGCGGTTTTCACCGCGCTTCTGGGCGCCTTGATCACCCGACGAGAACTCAGGCCAGCACGGGCATTGATTCAGCAGGTGCACCGGATTAACGTCGAACGACTCAGCTACCGCATCGACGCCCCCAGTGCGCCAACGGAGGTCCACGAAATTGGCGTCGCATTCAATGCCATGCTGGAGCGACTGGAGTCGGGCTATGAGCGGTTGTATCGTTTTTCCGCCGATCTCGCGCACGATTTGCGCACGCCATTGAACAACCTGATCGGCCACACCGAGGTGGCGCTCTCGCGTGAACGAGAAGCAGCCGACTACGTGACCCTGCTGGAGGACAACCTGGCGGAGTATCAGCGCCTCTCGCGCATGATTGACTCTATGCTCTTCCTGGCACGCGCCGACGCGGCGACGGTCGAACTGGGTCGTGTGCCAATCGAGCTCAGCACCGAGTTGTCCAAGCTGGCGAGTTACTTTGCCGTGCTGGGTGAAGACAAGGGCGTGAAGATTGAGGTCTCGGTGTCCGGCAGCGTGAGTGCCGACCTGACCATGTTCCGGCGCGCCGTCGGCAACCTGCTCTCGAACGCGGTCCGCCATGCTGACAATGGCTCGGTCGTGAGCTTGAACTGTCAGCGTGACGAAGACTCTGTCACAGTGCACGTATTGAATCAGGGCGTCCCGATACCTGACAAGGATAGGGAACGCGTTTTTGATCGGTTCTATCGTGGCGACCAAGCGCGTTCCCACTCTGATCAGTCGACCGGTTTAGGGCTCGCCATCGTGAGATCTATCATGGAGTTGCATGCGGGCACTGCATCGGTCGCGACATTCCCTGGCAGCGTCACCCGGTTCTCACTCCGGTTTCCGTTCGTCGATTAGCGAGCTGGGTGCGCGTATAGCGAGGCTTGGCGTCTCGCATTTGACAAGCATGCGAGCCGGCCCGACAGATGCAAGACCAGCGGAGATTGGCTGCTGGGGCACCACCATACGTTGCCGTGGAAAGGTGAACGTTTTTGGGGTGTGGCACTTGGCATCTCGCCTAACGACGAACCGCGGCTACGCAAGGTGAGTTTTCGCGTTGCCGGCCGCAACGTACTGTCGCCTTCCGCCGTGAGACAGGTGAGCGCGGCCAGCATTTCGAGAATCGCGCTTTTCTGGAGTTTCGTACCGAAGGTTTGGACTGGAGCCCTATGTGAGAGGTTTCACACGTGATAATCCGCCATTATCACATGTGAGATTTCGACTCAAACCAATCACCTTGACGCGTCAATTAGGTACGTATATACATGGTACGTACCACAGTATCAAATTCTAACGCCATGGCCCGTGCCGGACTCAGTCGTCTTGACATTAAGCGTGCTCGCGATTCGCTGCTCGCCAAGGGACAACACCCCTCGATTGATGCGATACGTATCGCGCTGGGTAACACCGGCTCGAAGACGACGATCCACCGCTACCTGAAGGAACTGGAAGAAGAGGAAGGCGCGGCGCTCAAGCGGGCCGGCACCACCTCCGACGCCATCCTGGATCTGGTGGGCAGATTGGCGGCGCGCCTGCACGAAGAGGCGCAGGCGGTGGTCGACCAGCAGGTCACGGCCGCCACGGCACAGCGCCAGCAAGTCCGGGCAGAGGCCGACAAGCTGTCCGCAGATCTCGTCGCGCTTCGCGCCGAACTGGCGCAGGCTCATGCCACCATTGCCAAGGAGCGGGCCGCGCACAGCGACACGCAAGCGGCGCTACAGCAGCGCACCATCGAGGCGGAGCGCTCTGCGCAGCAGGTTCAGGACCTCACGGCCCGGCTGGCCGAACATGAAGGCTTCCGACGCTCACTGGAGGAAAAGCTGCAGCACGCCCACCAGGCGCTGGACCACTTCCGCAATGCTAGCAAGGAGCAGCGGGATCAGAACGCGCGCCGGCACGAGCAGCAGGTCCAGCAACTGCAGGCGGAAATCCGGCAGGCCAACCAGGCGCTGATCGTCAAGCAGGGAGAAATCACGCAGTTGAACAGGGATGGCGCGAGGCTGGTCGCCGAAGCCGGGGCCACAACGAAGCGTGCCCGCGAACTGGAAGCACGCGGCGAGCAAACACTGGCGGCGCTGAACCAAGCGCACGCCGACCACACGCGGGCGGAGACGGAACGGGATGTGTTGCGCGCGACGGTGCAGGTCCAGGCCGATGAGCTTGCGGCCTCGCGTGCGGAACGTGAGCAGACGGCGACGGAGTTGGCCAAGCTGGCAGCACGGCTCGAAGCCCAGCAGACGCTACTGGCTGACTACCGGGCGCAGCTCGGAGTAGCGGCGCCGGCGGCATGAAACCGCCAGATTCTGCATCAAAAGGACGACTGCCGCGAAATTGCTGAATTTCCAAGTCACTGATCTAAAAAGGAAATTCAGACGAAACCGCCAGATTTTGCGCGAAAAGGACGACTACCCCGTTCAGCGCGATCAACCTCGACCACGGCGAGCAGTTCTGCATCCATTAAGTCCCCACAACAGTTGGCGCGTGGTGTGGATCGCAACGTCATTTGACCCATTTTGACGCCCGCAGCGCGCAGCGAGCTTCACCGGCCGGCGAATCGCTGCTCTGTGCAGATCTACCCAAGCGAGAGTCGACGCTAGCGTTAGGCGATCAGGAATCGGTCCCGGTTCTTACCGATCCACGCAGGCGCCCGACCGCGCCCCGACCAAGTCGCCCCTGTTTTCGGATCCTGGTATTTCGGTGCCACAGGCGTTTTACCGTGCGCCTTCCGTACACGCTTCACCCCCAGATCCTCAACGGTGAGGTCATAGTCTTGCATGATTTGGCGGATCTGTTGAACGACCTGTTCCACCTCCGCCTTGCGCGCGGCTTCAATTTGCTCATCGAGAGCAGCCTTCTTGGCCATCAATTCTTTATAGGTTGCCATGGTGTTCCTAATTTATGCCGAATGTGAAAGAGGTGAGTTGAATCCTTGCCTGCCTCTTTTGCGCTCAATTAGCGCAGCAGCGAGACTACCAGCAATTGAGCCACCCGAGGGATCCAGGAAACCGGCACCCTGCCCTGCCCTCTTAGAATGTCCTCCAGCAGAGACATTGATTTGCGATTGGAAACTTCAGCCGTAGATCGCCAAAAAGGCTTTGGCTTTGCTATGCTTGACACGCGAAAAATCGCACTGTCATTCGCCATCCTTGGATGGTTAACTTTCTGAAAACTACTCACTCCATGGCGACGAAAACCAAGACCGCAGCAAAGAAAGCCGTACCGGCAAAGAAGGCAGCACCAGCAGCCAAACCAGCCGCCGCTACTGCGATCAAACCGTTGAAGGACACTTTCACGAAAGCCAGCCTGGTGAGCCACCTCGCTGAGAAGGCAGGAGTCGAAGCCAAGGCGGTCAAGTCCGTACTTCAGCATCTGGAGAACACCATCCTCGGCGCGGTCCACAAGAAGGGCGCTGGCGAGTTCTCGCTTCCCGGCCTCTTCAAGGTGACCTCCGTGAAGGTGCCGGCGACCAAGCGTCGTTTCGGCAAAAACCCGTTCACGGGTCAAGAGCAGTGGTTTGAAGCCAAGCCGGCCACTGTGCGCGTCAAGGTTCGCCCGCTGAAGAAGGTCAAGGACGCAGCGCTGTAAATCCATTGCAACAAGCTAACAATACGAACGGGAGGCTCTGCCTCCCGTTTTTTTATGGTGTTCGCTTGCATCCGCCTTATTCGTGCGATGCGACTGCCTCGCTATGCCAGCCTGGCAGATACGCGTCGTAGCGTGCGTGTTGACTTGCCAATCGAGGGTGGGCCCGAACCCATGCAAACAAGGCCTCCCCCGCCCGGGACTTGAAAAAGTAGTCCCGCCGTACCTGTTGCGCGACGAGCAGATGCGGGGGGAGCAACGCAATTCCAAAGGCCTCGCTCAGTTGTTTCACATCCGAATCTGAGAAGTCGGTCAGGTCTAGGCGAGGTTCGTTGTCGTACTTAACAAGCCACCATCCCTGGTTACGCGGACGATTCATAGGGTCGACGGGGGCGAATTTGCGCAATCCGCAGACCCCGAGAGCAACACCGCCCGATCGGCTCTTGCACGTGATGTACGGGCCGTCAGCGCTTATCAGCCCCTGGAACTCCAAGCCTCGAACAGACTCGTTGTGGAACATTCGATTGTTCACGCTTCCTCCCTTCCGTTTGTCAGCATGCACTCGATAGTGCACCACCGAAGCACAACTTCTAGCCCTTCCCGGCGAAGTTGCGAAACGAATCAAGCTTTTCTGGCTCTCGTCACTCAGAACTATCTGCGACTCCGGCGTGCGCTGCTAGATCCTCTAGCCAACTCCAATAACGCCGCCTATCCTGGGGCACGCTAGACATTCTGCGCGAGGCGGCCACTCTGGTGCCCTACACTCAGTCAATCAAGCGGATCTGGCCGAGTCGCTCTAGGCGGTCCCGATCGGCCTGATCGCTGTTCGCCGGCGCGACTGGATGGACGGTTCCGCAAACTGTGCAGACCCAGCTCTCGGTGGTGCGACAGGGCCCTAGCGATGTCTGGCCGCTGGTGTCGAGAACATGGTCCCGCAAGACCGTACAGGTAGTACAGGCAAGCCAGCGCGTGCGTGCTTTCATGGAATCCTAGAAAAGTCTGCCTACCTGATGATAGCCCGCACGCGCGCGCGCCAAAACCTTCTGTCGAGATTCACTGAATCTTGAACCGCTCGAACGTGAGATTGGGGACCTTCACTGCTGAATTGTTCAGCGAACGTGGAACTCTTGGTTCATTGAACATGGAAGTATCTGGTGGCCGGGTCGTTGAAATTGGCACTTTCAGGCGACCTTTTCCGTTTTCCGGCTCGGGCACCCATACCGCTGATACTCGCCGAATAGTTCCTCGCGGCAGGGCTCAATCTATAGCCCGACCATGCGCAAGTTTCTTGCGGGGGCTTTGTCTGAAAAGACAGCGGATCGTGCACTCGAATCTCTGAGGATTGCGGCCCCGCATGGCGCATCTGTGCTAATCTAAATCTACGCTTGGCAGAAAGCGTCCCGCTCGCATTGGGTTAGCCGCAACGGCACTGCCACTTAGTAATACCGCCTTTCATCCTGCTTCTTGTCGGGGTCGATGGTGAGCGAGCCGCCGCCGACCCTCATGCCAAGGAGCTGCCATGCGTCTATTCCCCGCTCATCTTCGCGAAGCCAAAGGCATGGCTCGCCGTCTTTTCGACGCCTTCACCGCCATGGAACTGCCAGGGAACTGGCGAAACCCTGGAACGCTTCAACCCAGCTTGCAGAAAACTCAAGAGTTCATGGCTACTGCAATGGGCTATGCGGGTTGGCGTGAGCTTTCAAGGGCGGTCCAGCAGCCACACGAGCCTGTCTATGTCGACACGGTTGATCCAGGCTCAGATGGGCAGACAATCCTTTTCGAGGTTGTGACGAAGCTCACTACGCTCTTGGGTCTAAGCGATGGAAATGGATCGGTCTACGACGCTGTCACGTCTGCGGGCGTGGGCTATTCTCCGAGAATGCGCCAGCGCCAGTTGGAAAACAGCACCCCTTGGGGAATCGCGATCGGTGAGCCCGAGGAACTCGTACCCGGAATCCGGCACGTCTACACAGCCTCCCACGGTGGCCTACTCCTGTCCCCTCAGCGGAACAGTTCGATGCCGCCCCATCTACGCTTACCGGATGGCGCCTATGCGGATAGCGGCGAATTCCATCTTGTCACGATTGCATTCGCCGAAGAGGCGGAGGCAATGGAGTCCTCTATACGCGATGCGCTCCATTATCTGGGGCTGATCGATCCTTATGACAGGAGCCTGGTACGCGCGCTGGAGTTGCTGAACAGGAGCAGGAGTGACCAGGATTACTTCGCCATCCACTTTCCCACGGAGGCGGCACTCTCCGAAAGCGACTTGGAGGAGGAGATCATTGCGTATCTAGTGCATTGCGTGCGAACGAACACGCTCCCAATCCGCTTTCCCGGCGAGACAGGCGACGCCGACGAGAACGAACGCTTTCAAGCGAAGTACGACCGCTACAGCCTCGCAAGGTGGGTACAGACCTACCAGGGAATTCCGACTGTTGACGGCCGCTGGCCCACGCGCCCGGGGCCCTGGTACCAGCACTGGGCCTGGCAAGAGCGCTTGCATGAGGCTGACGCCGAGCAAGAGCACCGCTTTTCCCCAGGGCCTCGGGTCGATTAGTCATCGCGCGGACCCGCGTGCCGTGTAGACCGGTCGCATTTTCTCAACCACCACTCCCCTGCCCTTCCGGGCAACGGGAAGAGGATTGAATGCACGGGTCGAGCCGCTGCCTCCACAAGGTGTCCTTGGTATAGCAGCCACCGAGCGCCTAGACTGTATTTCAAGGACTCCGCGTGCGACTTTCCCTTCGTCAACCGCATTGCTGTGGACTTGATTGCGCGAGGGCGCAATTTTTTAGGGTGAAACCAAGGGATACATAGGTGTTACTATGTACCCCTTCACAAAATACGTGAAGTTAGGCTGTTTTTGAACGCGCCTCACCCTCCCCGGCCGCCAGCCCTTGGCCAGCAAGGCCCCGCACCGGTCCGAGCCGGCGCCGGCCGAGCGGGGTCGGCGCCACGAACACCCCCAGACCGACCCACAGCGAACCCGCATGCCGACGAACGACGACCGCGAGACCACCGCCAACCGCCCGGGCGCCCTGCCCGCCGACGCGACGGTCGAGGACGTGACCTTTCGCGAGGTGGCCACGCCGGCAGCGCCTGCTGATGGCCAGGCACCGGCCGCTGCCCGAGCGGCCCCGGAGCGACGGCGCATCGGCCTGCACCACATTGCGTTCTTCCGCACCTACCTGGAGGGGCTGGACCTCGCTGACGCGGCCGACCGCTACCTGGATTTCGGGCGCGACACGCCGCGCGCGCGCCGCACCCAGCGCTGGCTGCTCGACGAGTTGGTCGCGGCCGCCCGCAAGCACAAGGATTTCGCCACCGCGCGCCTCCTGAAGATCCGCCCGGCCGCGATCGCGCCGCTGGAGGCGGCGCCAGTCACGCCCGGTGCCCAGCCCAAGCGGCAAGCGCCGTCGCTGGACGACTTCGCCGCCGAACGCGACCCGGACGGGTTCTACACCGAGGCCGAGCTGCTCGAGCTCTTTACGGCCGAGTTTCCCGCCGGCGGCGAGAGCGAGGATCCGGCCGAGGCCGCGGTGCGCCGCCGGCAGGAACGCAACGCCCGGTTGCGCGCCAAGCAACTGGTCGCGCTGGCGGAGTTGGAGCGCCTGCTGGTGGAAGTG
The DNA here is from genome assembly GCF_000607165.1 of Ralstonia pickettii. Taxonomy (GTDB): domain Bacteria; phylum Pseudomonadota; class Gammaproteobacteria; order Burkholderiales; family Burkholderiaceae; genus Ralstonia; species Ralstonia holmesii. The sequence continues at coordinate 60,602 of NZ_JFZG01000031.1, forward strand.
CCCAAGCCCGAGCACCACGTGCTGGGCTGGTTCGACGTGTCGATCGCTCTCAAGCTCGCCGACGTCGGCCTCAACACCCTCCGAGGTCTGGTGCAGGCCGTCAATGCGGCCGGCTACCGCTGGTACCGCAACGTGCCGCGCCTCGGCGAAAAGGGTGCCGGCCGCATCACCGCCTGGCTGGAAGCCAATGGGCAGGCGCTCGGCATGCCGGTGGCGCCGACCGCCCTGGCCCGCCCGCCGCGCTGGGGCCAGCCGGTGGTGCTGGAGCGCGCGCCGTCGACGTCGGTCGCGCCGTTGGAGTACTTCGTGCTGCCACGCGCGCTGGACGGCAGCCTCGGCACCAACCGCGACCTGGACTCGCGCAACAAGACCGAGGCGCACGACGACAAGGCGGCGATCCTCTGGTGGCTAGGCAAGTACGCCGGCAACGCCAACACGCTGGCGCGCTACCGCACCGAGGCCGAGCGGCTGCTGCTGTGGGCCGTCCTGCAGAAGGGCAAGGCGCTCTCTAGCCTGTCGATCGCGGACTGCAACGAGTACGTGAACACCTTCCTGCCGGCACCGACCCCGACGTCGACCTGGATCATGGAGCGGGTCGAAGCGCGCTCGCACCCGCTGTGGCGGCCGTTTCGCAAGGGCTTGGGCTACAAGAGCCGCGACCTGGCCCTGCAGGCGCTCAAGAGCCTGTGCGAGTCGCTCACGCGCGCCCACTACCTCGACTTCAACCCGTTTGCAGAGGTGCGCCTTTCGCGGCAGATGCGCCTGGCCGAGGATGGCACGCCAGCGGAGCCGGAGACCGTCACCAGCCGCATCCATACCGAACGCAGTCTCACCCACGACGAATGGCAGTTCGCCATGCGCTTCTTGCGCGGCTTGCCAGCGGAGACGCCCGCCACCCAGCGCATTCGCTTCATCCTGACCTTCGCCTATGGCACCGGTTTGCGCCGGGCAGAGCTGGCCGGCGCGCGCACCGGGCACATCACCCGCACGTACGCGGGGCCCGAGCTGGGCACCATCACGGTCCTACGGGTGATCGGCAAGGGCGGCAAGGAACGCTTCATCCCACTGTCGCCGCGCCTGCTGCAGGCGCTGTCCGCGTACCTGGTCTACCGCGGTCTGCCGGCGGATCCGCAGGCCTGCCCGGCCGGCACGCCGCTCATCCCGGCACTGCAGGACAAGCGCGAACTGCAACTCAAGCGTCTGAAGCCGGCAGGTGCAGAGGCCGTCGTGCCCGCGGACCGTACCGAGAAGGCCGTCACGCTGGCCAAGCTGTACAACGCGGTGAAGCGCTTTTTCGACAATGCTGCGGCCGCCGCTCACCTGGAAGCGCCCGAATTCGCAGACGCGTTCTCGCGGGCAACCACACACTGGCTGCGCCATACGTTCGGCTCGCACGCCGTGGCCGGCGGGATGGCGTTGGAAACCGCGCGCCAGTTCCTGGGGCACGCGTCGATCAGCACGACGGGCATCTACTCGGTCGCCGACATTGCCCGCCAGTACCGAGAGGTCGATGCCTTCATCGAATCGTCGTTTGGCACGTAGGCGCCCTACCCGGCTTCTGCATAGCAACGCGCTTTCTATTGCCGACACAAGTCGACGAAAGACACGCGCCCCAAGGAAACTTTGCCTCCCTACCCCAGGGTAATGCCACGCTGGTTCAGGGTGCACAGTGGCGCTTCCCGCCCGTAGCTCTGGACAAGTCGCGCACGAAAAAGAGTCACGCGCGCTTGCGCTTCTTCCCTGACCTCTCTTGACCGCCCATCGTTCAGCGTTGGCCAAAAGCGTTCCTATCTGGGTTTTCCAATGGCAGCTGCATTTTGGGCGGATCGAAGATCCGCCTCAGTCCCGACTTATGGGCGCTAAAGCGTATATAACCCAACATGGGGGTCACGCAGAACAAGGGTGCGCGAACGCGCACTGAGGCGCCGGCCACTCTGTGGGAGACGAACATCTATGGCCAGCCAACCTGCGCAGATTTAGGGTGGATTTCCGTGCACACCCCAGCACTCTTTGCCCTGAAAGCGACACGCTGATTCAGGGTAAGCAGTCGGCAAACGCGGCCAGCACACTGTTGCCGAGGTGCCGGCGGCCAGCGGCCATTCCCTCCGAACGAAGATTCGGGGTGAATCTAAATCGACCGGTTCCGAGTGCGCGAAGAATCGGGGTGCGAATCTGCCGTCGGCGCGCAGCAGCGCCATGCACTGGTTGCGATGCTGCCAACCGCGGCTACAGGCTCGAGCGGTGCGGCAGCCGGAGCCATGCCCCTTCCACCCTGATTCTGCGTACCCTGAATCTTCGTGCCCCTTTGGGCGGCAAAAACAAGCGCAAGCGCCACCCTGATTCTGCGCAATTGAGCGTTCCCGCTCTACCTCCCACAATGGCAGACACTCTATATATGGGCGGCCTGCCAACCACCACCGCAAGGGCCTTCAGGGACGATGCCCACCCTGAATCTGCGCTTCGGGTGGGATAGCATGCCGGCCATACCGCGCATGGACGTGGCCCGCTTGAGCAGATCAATGACCTTAGAATGGCCTCAGCCGGACCGATTGCTCATCAGAAAAACCCGTTAACAATCCGATAGTTGCGCCGGAATCCACCCTGAATCTGCATTGCCGCTACCTCCTAGGCCAATGCGGACGGTGAGGCAAGTGGCAGACCAGTCCGATTGAGCAATACACGCAGATCCAGGGTGGAAATGCGCCGTACGGCCTTCATGCCGATCCGGACCTCGAGACGCCAGGTACGCCGCCGTCGACCTCTGGTAGGCCCTAGAACCTCAGCTCCAGCATGCCTTGAAGGCGATTTGCGAAGATTCAGGGTGACTCTGGGCGCAGATTCAGGGTGGGAAAGGCTCTGTGGCCGCGAGCTCGATATCGACGCAAGGGCGCTCTGTGGACAAACCTGTGCATTGTGAAAGTTGTCCACAAAGATTCAGGGTGGGCCGGCGAAGAATCAGGGTGCGGAAAGCATGCTTGTCCAAGCAGATTCAGGGTGTACCTACGCAGATTCAGGGAGAGAGAACGCTGATTCAGGGTTGAGGGTGCCCGCAAACCTAGACGGGACAACGGTTCGCGGGCACCGCATATATGTTGGCATTTATCTTCTGTATCTAAGACTTTCTATATCTCTCAACTAGTTGAGGTCGCCCGGCCCGGGGACAACTTTGAAAAACCAAAGTTGCCCCCCGCCCAGCGCGCCCGCGAACACGATGTAGAAAAAAAACGACCAAAACCCCAGTTTCACCCTGAATCTGCGTTACACCGAGATCGAAGAGCGTGTAGATTTCCCCAAACGTTCCGGTACCGGAGCTCACATGAACAACGAAGATTCCAAGAAGCCCTCCCAACTCGTCTTAGTGCCCCGAGATTCCACGTCGGAGAGCAAGCGCGCTCGGGAGCGACGCTTCACCGCTTTGTATGAAGAAGCCTTGGCAATCGAGGCGGAAGATGCAAAGAAGGCTGGCCAAATTGGGTTCGTGGCCAAGTGGATGGTGCACGCCACTCTTCCGTATGTGCAGCCTAAGAACAATCCGCCCGCATGGGGGCGAAATAGCGGTAAGGTCAGCCTGCTAATTCAACCCGGCCACTACATGAAACGGGTGGAGACGATTGTCCGCGGCAAGCCGAAAATCACCCAGGAGGCAGTGTCCATTGGGTATCCGTACGGCGCATACCCGCGCCTGATCCTGGCTTGGATTGCGACCGAGGTTGCGAAAACAGGTGAGCGCGAACTGGTTCTCGGCAACTCACTCAGTGAGTTCATGAGCAACATCGGCAGAGAACATGTGTCAGGGGGATCCCGAGGCAATATCACCTTGATGCGCAACCAGATGCAGCGGTTGTTTTCCGCCAATATCGCGGTGACGAGTGATCCGGATGCGGTGGCTTGGCAGACTGATGGCTTTCGCATTGTGGACAACGCGAACATCGAGATTTGGTGGAATCCGCACAACCCTGACCAAGGCTCACTCTGGCAGTCTCGGCTTCGTTTGACCGAGCGGTTCCATGAGACGCTGTCGAAGAGCCCGGTTCCAGTCGACCTGCGGATTGTGAAGGCATTGTCTCGATCCGCAATGGCGATCGACATCTACTGCTGGTTGACTTATCGATACGCGATTATGGACAAGTCGACCAAGATTCCATGGGAAGCTCTGATGCTGCAGTTCGGCTCTGAGTCGTCACCTCACAAGTTCAAGGAAAACTTCCTCAAAAACCTGAAGGATGTGAAGGAAGTCTACCGCGACGCGAAGCTCGACTACGACAAATCGGGCATTCTCTTGCTCCCGTCGCGCCCCTCGGTGCCTAAGCGAATCGCCTAGGGCTGCACAATATCTGCCCCCAGCGATTCCTGATGGGAAGTAGTTCTTGACTTTGCTGGCGAACTGAAAAAGAATACCCACGTGCCGAACACCGGCATCGAGCAGCTGGAACTCGCACCATTTCGAGCCTCACTTCTACGCAAGCCTCTACGCGGATGAAGATTTGGGAAATGCAGTGGCTTGCATTCCCCAAGCTTTCATCCAAGTCCCTCTGGGCTTGTCTTGCTCTCCTTGGTTGCAAGCAGCAGGATTTCGAACACGTTCGCGTGTCCCGTTTTTCCCGCGAGATCCTTTGTGATCTTGCTCGTCCCTTTGTGGACGGCTTGCTACTCCGGTAGCCTCGAGAACTTCACCGTTCTCCTGTCTCGGCATCGCCTTTTCAGCGATTTGTCGTCTTGTTGTGCCTCGGTTCTGGTAGCTGTCCGATTCGATCGGCTGTTGCTCGTTCCGTTTTTCTTTCAACCCGCGCGGGGACTCGATTCCCTCGTGGGGACGATGTCTTCGCATTCTCCTTTGGAGATTGTCATGTCGAACGTCGTCCTGTCTGAACGCGCCCTGCGTCGCCAAGCCATTTCGGAAGCTCACAGCCATCTCCTGGAGGTGGCTGCAAAGCAACCGAAGACGCTCCTCGAAAACTTCCGCATGTATCCGTCCCTTGTGGGCGATCTGGCATGCTTGGAAGAAGTCGTGGAGATTCTCGTGGAACAGGGATTTGGTAAGCAGCTCGAGCTGCTGTGTGATGCGCCTGGTATCGGGCGCTACGCGAGTACCGTCATCTCTCGCGTGGTTCTGTTTGCGACCAAGGCTTCTGCTTAATCGCACACAGTTCCTCTTTGCCAATCAGCGCTGGGGGTTCCGCTATGCGGAGTCTTCCAGTCTGATAGGCATGTGGTCGCAAGCTTTCGACGCAGTAATGCGCCACAAGCGAGTCCACCGTGCCATCCGGCACTTGTTGTTTCTCACCCATCGGGGCCTACTCCCCGCTGGGGGGCAGGCTTCGAAACATCTTTGGAGCCTAGCATGTTGAACATCGAATCCCGTTCGTCTGCAGTTGCCATCTTGGCCGTCGTCGTCCAGCTGTTTGCCGCCCTCTACTTCCTGACCATTCCGGTCAGCAGTTCGGTGCTGCGTCATCAGCTGGGTGTGCTCGCGTTCTCCATGATCGTGATCGGTCTGCTGTGGCTCTTCGCCAAAGCAAACGAGTCGGTCCCGTCTGCACGGGCCTATCGTCCCGCCTACTGATTTGGTGGGGCATGGACGAGCAAAGTGGCTCGCTTGGAACGTACCTGGCGACAGGTTCTACCAGCTAGCCTTATTGCTCGCATGGATCTGGCCTTGATTTGAACTTCGGTTCGGTCTGGATCAGTTCCCCTTCTGCCAGTCGTGCAAGAAGTTCCGCATCTGCGGATCCTTCTTGCGCGGCCAGCAGTTGGTAATGCTCTGCTGTTTTTAGCAAGGCCTTGTTGTACTCCTCCACCGACTTCGGTGTTGTCTGGTCACCAGAAATCGTCTGAAAGCGCTCAGTTTCCTCTGGCGTCAAGCGCAGAACCTTCCCCAATCGCAGCATCCCCCCCTCCCCTTCTCCGGCAAAACTATTCAGTGATGCTTCAACCAATCTAGGTGCGCTAGTCGGCGCAACTAGGTAGTCCCGTGCTGTTGTATTACGCAACTCTTGCTGCAGGCTCTAATTCGTATTACGTGGGACCCTCGGAAACGCGGCTGCCATAGTGCAATCAACTGTCGTCGCCACCAACGAGTGTCACGTAACTTGAGTCGGGAAAAGATCTTTGATCTTTCTCGCGACCTCCTCGGCCTGTTGTGCGCTCAGGCCCTTCAACTTCAATTCAAGTCGGCCGTCGGCCTCGAACGTCCTTAGCTCCCCTTTTGCCTCGCCAAAGCTTAAGTGTTCCCGAAATGATCGTGCCCGGCGCACTGGGCCTTTGGCTGCTAGCTTGCGGCGAGCAACCACGTCACGGTAACCCAGACCATTCCTGGCTGCGTCTTGAATTAGTTCGAAGGTCTCGTCATCGCCTTGCTGTTCCCAGTATTCACGCAAGGCGTTGAGCATCTTGTGATTCATTAGCTCTGAATACTCAGATACCCCCAAGACAATTTTGTGAGGCAACTGCGCGAGTGATAGGGTGCGGGACACATAGTCTTCACCGAGATTCAACGCCTTAGCGAGTGCACTCTGGGTTGGGTAGATCTTTCGTGCGAGCAGTTCCTTCCACCTAATAGCGTCGTCGAGCGGAGTCTGGTCTCTTCGCTCGACGTTCGCAGCGCGCGCCATTTCGTACAGCTCGCGTTCGCTTGCGGGCTTGGCACGAATTTCGACCCGGAGCGTCGGGATACCGGCCGCCCGGGCGCCGCGCAAACGCGTCTCGCCCTCAATCAGTACGATTGCTCCGTCGTCCTCCTGATAGCCGAGTGCGGCAACACGCTGCCCGTTATTCGTCAGTGAGATCGCCATTTCGTCCACTGCTGCACTCGTATAGACAGCACGTGGATTCAGTGGATTCGACCTGACCCGTTCAACAGGCACTTCGATAATTTGGCCGATCACAACATCTTGGCTCGAGCCAACTTTTGTTGTTGCGTCGTGAAATACCGGCTGAGCAAGCGCCAACCCGTCATTGTGCGTCCGGGGGTCTCCGACAATTGGGGCGCTTGCTGCATTTGCCTCCGCAACTGCGACGGCGGCCGGAGAAATAGTCTTCTTTTTAAATGTGGCCATTAGATCACTCCTTATTTGCCAGTTCGACGATTTCTTCGTATAGCGCCTGCATCTCTTCAATTGCTTTTAATGACCGGTCGGAGCCTTTGAGTTCATGCAGGGCGCGACCAGTTTTTCCCGTCGCCCGCCACGCTTCTCGCTGTGCAATGTGTGTTCGGCACACTGGAATGGATTCTCCCGCGAAGTATTCCCTCAATTCATTCGTGGCTTTTGCATTTTCTTTTGTAGACACTCTGGTCAGAACGACATGAGCTGGAATACTGCCGTTCTGGTGCCGATGATCCAGAGCACGCAGTGCTTCGAACACATTGAGTGTGGATTCGACTTCTTGCTGATCGGGTCCACAAGGAACCAGCACAAGATCCGATAATTGTGCGCATTCAAGCATCGTTCGATAGTTTTGCGCCCCGATATCGACGACAACTAGCGTGTACTTGCCGGCAAGATTAGCGAGCTCTCTAGCCGGATTTGGTGGCAAAGAAAGTACAGGAATCGCCGGAGTTACGCCTTCGTCATTGCGTATGCGAGACCAAGACATCGCGGAGCCTTGTTTGTCCGTATCCAAAAGAACCACATCTATTCCTTCAGTTGCTGCCAAAGCTGCGAGATGCGTAGACAACCGTGTTTTCGCGACCCCACCCTTTTCGGCACCGATAGTGATAACCATGGATGTCCTCCAGACAAATTATCGAAATTTAGTGAATTCTAATTCAGAAGAAATCGCTAAACAAGAGATGGCAATCCAAACGTCAAGAAATTCCGCGCGCAAAGTTCGCATATAAAAAGTTGGCTCGAGCCAACCTAGTGCCGCAGCCGTGCACCGGGCGACTCGAACGCAAAGATTCCGAGGATATTGCGGCCCGCAGCGTGGCCGGTGAAATCTTGGCTCGAGCCAACTTTTTCCGATGGTAACGGGCCTCTATGGAAGAAGAGAAATTTGTAACGCACAACTGAGCCCCTTTGGAAGTTGGCTCGAGCCAACTTGCCGTAGACCTAAGTGCGTGGCTGGATTCGGAAGTAACGGATTTGCTGATTGGTCGGATTCAAATATGGCCGAGAGAATCTTGGCTCGAGCCAAGATCGCCGGTGGTCACGGGGCTCTCTGGAGGAAGGCGTGTGAATGACGCGCACCCGAGCCCTTTAGAAGTTGGCTCGAGCCAACTCCCCGGAAACGAGGCGCGTAGCTCGATTCGGAAGTAGCGGTCTTGTTGATTGGTCGGACCCCAAAGTGGTCAGTGAAATCTTGGCTCGAGCCAACTTTTCAGGCACTCGCAGGGTTCCATGGAAGAAAGCAGTCGTATGGCGCACTCCAAGCCGATAGGAAAGTTGGCTCGAGCCAAGTCGCTTCGCCAAGGCAACTGCTCCTCGAAGAGGCGCCGCCCAGGATCTTGATTGTGTGTTTTTACTTTTACCCCTTAGCCGCCGCCCGATCGGCACAGTGCTGCCCGGTATGACGCTGAAGCGGTTGCAAGCTGGTCCCGCGCAATCAAGCGAGTGACTTCACAACAATTTGACGATAGAAATAAAAAAATATAAAGAAAGTACGACAAAAATCCATCAAATTATGCAGATATGTATGTGTACAGTAGGTCACGACAAGGCTGCCGCAATCGCTCTAACAGCATTTCCATTCACTGAGAGCGCAATTCCTTTGACCAGAAACGGCGGTGGGAAAGGTGTAAAGCGGCAACTCATTACGCACCTGGACAGCCTGAGGCCATAGTGCGCCGATCAATGGCCGGAAAGTGGCCATTGAACTGGGGGACATGCTCCTCCTTGCCTGTCTGTGGCCGTTGTGTGGCCATCTGAGGCCGATCGCCGGCCGGACTCAAGCAAGGAAGAATAATGGAGGAACGGGGAGGGGGGGAGCAACTGCCCTTACACGCCCGGCAGAACCCAAATTGGCAAGGCTAGCGGAAAGATATTGCGGCCAATACCAGTAAGAAGCTACAGAACACGCAGGATCTCTCAGTTCTTGAAGTGATAGGCGTACAGATCGGCATCACCAGGTTCGCCCCACAAATGCTGGTTCAAGAACCGGATAAACCCAGTTTTTGCCAGTTTTGTACTACGGGATGGGTCGTACAAGAGCTTGTCGTTCCGCACACTGGAGTTGTATCGCTGGAGCACCTCCGCCTGCTCGTCGAGGGGCATCTCCAAGAACGCTTTTTCCGCTTTGGCGTCACGGCTGCACATGAACGATTCCCTGAGGTCAGCGTCGTTCAAGACGGGGCGACGAGGGGATGTCCCAGCGTTGAGTTTTCCCGAAACACCTGATCGCGAATATCCATTCTCAATGCTGCTGACAAAGAACGATGCCCGACTCTTCAGGGGCTCTTTGTCTTTCGACGCGTCGCGAAGCAGGGTATGTTGGAGCGCGGCCCTGACCTGCTCCTCGGAGAACTCGCTCATGAGCTGGGCGGCTTTGTTCGGCGACACACCAAGCTTAAGAACCTCCTCCAGCAGCGCAGTTGTTGATGATGAGACTTGTGGTGGGTTCTGAGAATCGGCCTCTAATGCCAGGTCGCCCCCCTTGCGATCCACTTTGAACTGGATCTGGTTTACGACGCGCCCCACCTTATGAAGGATGAGGGTAACTTCGATGTCCGTGAGCTCATTCACTTCCGCAATGGCGCGGTTGAGAACTTTGGCGCGGAAATGTTTGAAGTGTGCGTAAATCGAGTCAGAGTCAATGATTCCAACAACAGCATGCCTGAAGTCCTCCCATGACCATCGACTGGTCATGCCGGTGCGCTCGTAACGTTTGCACCACTCATATAAAGGTCCACTACCCATCGAACGGAAGCGCTGCGAAATGAGTAGATTGATGCGCTGCCAAATTTTGGGATCAAGAAGAGCTTCCCGAAGCTTCGGGCTGAACGAGAACTCGAACGCTTTTTGGTCGACCAAGTGCGTCACATCAGCAAGCAACGTCGAGGCTGAAATCTTGCGGTCCAACGGGTTCGTGGTCGCATCCCAAACCACATGCTCCTTCATGAGGCTAAGTAACTCGCCCATGACATAACGGCGGTTGCTCGAATCTTTATAGCCAATGACGTGCTCGAGCTCAGAAATCAGAACCTTCCAGCTGTGGAGTTCGGGCTGCCGCTGCGCAAAGTAGACGCAAGAGTTGAAGAGTCGTTGCTGCAGGACTGACAGGGGCCTGTCTGGGAAAACGAAGATGGCTTCGCGCGCCTTGCGCATGGTGACGGGGCTACCACGCTTCACCATAGGAAGCAGTGCAGCCTGCTGAGGCGCAGGCAACTGTGTGATCGACCCACTAGCTTGAACGCTCATACCCTTGTCGAACTCGGTGCCCAATGCTCGATTCCACCGTATAGCAACGCTCGGTTGAAGATCCGACTTCATAGAGGACGGACGACGAGTGAAAGCTGATGGCTAAGCTTGGTTGGTTTCGAAACTACTTCCCATCTGGAAGCGGAGACTGTGAAGATACCCGTTGACAGGACTTGGAAAAAGCCGAAAAGAAGCGCCATACCCCCACAAATTCGAATTTGAGCTGGACAGCATGACAGCGCCGAATGGCCTACGGGCCACTTCTACCGAAGGCAGGGGAGCGTTCAGCGGATTGTAGAAATGGTTACCTATCGAACGGAGAACCTTCTCTTTTTGCCTCTCTGGAGGCCATTGGTAACCACCTCTACCCCTTACTGGAAGAGCGGCACGGGAAGGGCGGCCAACTCCCGAGAGAGCGTGAAAGTGGTTACTTGTCAGGCGAGCCGCTGAAAAGCTCGTATCTAGGCTGACAAATCACGATGTGCAGTGCCGAAAGGAAGCCGCTGTGGTGAGAGGCCCACAGAGCCGCCAGCATGCGTCACTCAGCGCATCCCAGATCAGTCCCACCTAGTAGATCTGGTTACCTATTACCACTCAGAACAGATTGAAGCGCCGCTTAAGACGCGACGGCACAGGTTTGGCAGCCCGCTTCAAGGGAAGGTGGGTGAGTTGCACAATGGATAGGCATCGACGGTTATAGGTAACCAGGTCTACCGGCCTTGCCCCGGCCCAAATTACGAGAACTGGATACCTGGCTCTTGTGAAGTCAGTAACCTGACAAGCGATAGGTGCCGTGTGGAAGGTGCCTAAGTCCATAGACTAGGTTACCTTCTGAGCTGCCAACGCTTGCGCGAAGCCAGTTCTCGACCCGTAAACAAGTAAACAAAGGATGTTCTTCTAAACTAAAAGAACAAACTCTTCATGGTGGCCCTTAGAAGTGGTTACCTACCAGCAGCGCCCTGTTGATAACTTCTCAGCAAGAACCGGCTCGTTGCCAGTTCGCAGTTGGTCGGCTACGATGTGTGCTCAAATTGAGACCGACCATTCGTGTTTCAAACGACCAGCTGGGGAACCAGCCAATTCGGGCGACCGGATAACCGACCCGTGGGGCACTCGTACCCCGCGGTCGAGCTGCTCCACTTTTCGAGGAGTAGCTATGAAGACATTGTTCAATTGGGCAGTGGGTCTGTTCGTGCTTTTCTGCTTCTTCGTCGGCTTCTTTGATCAAGACTCTTCTTCGAAAAGGAAGCGTTCATCGAGCGAAGAACAGTTGACTGATGAAGTGGAGCGTCGAACGCATGCGGCGGAAGACGCGGCGTACTACGCCGAACACAACCCGCACGATCATCACGCGTAGAAAAGAAAGGGAGGAAGCTGAGGCTTCCTCCCTTTTTTTGTGTGCAGACCAGCTAGAGCGCTGGGCGCGAGAACTCGTACGCGAAAGCTACCCCTGATGCGTACCGTTTCGCGCTGGCTGACTTTGGCTAGTCCGAAAAAAATAGCGGAATGGAAGATCTTTCCCATCCCGCCCCTTCGCCGATCACGAGCCTGCCACGTCGACGCTTTCTACAGAGCGCGACTTTAGTGGCGGCGGCGGCCTATGCTCCAGCCATCTTTGCGCAAGCGCGGGATGACTACTGGTCCCGACCGCGGGCCCTGTGGCTGAGACGCAAAGAAACAGGGGAAGAAGTCAGAACCGTCTATTGGGCAGACGGAAAGCTCGTTGTCGATGCTTATGTCCAATGCTGCACGTTGCTTCGAGACGTTCGCGCCGGCGCGGTGGTTCAGATGAATCCCACCCTCTTGGACATTCTGTGCGGAGTCTACGGCTGGTTCGCGCAGGCAGGGATCGAACGTCCAATCGTCGTCACATCAGGGTACCGAACGCAAGCGACGAACGGAAGAACTGAAGGTTCAGCTCGGAATTCCATGCACCTGGTCGGCCGGGCAGCCGATATACGTGTACCCGACGTCCCAACAGAGTACTTGGCAAGGTTGGGGCTATACCTCCGCGGTGGCGGTGTTGGCTATTACGCGACCAAGCAGTTTGTCCATGTAGACAGCGGGAGACTCAGAACATGGGCAGGCTAGGCCGAGGCCAGGATGTCGTGGTTGGATTGGTATTCGTGCCACCGATCCACTTCGAGAACATAGTCTCCCGCGTACCCCGGCCAAGAATCATGCGCGCGTGCATGGTTCAACCGATTAAGGCCGTCCTCGAACTTCTGAGCACCGTTGTCGAGCAGGGAGTCTCCTGCGGTGTAGGTCATGACGCTGTAGGGCGCTTCCTTCTCAACCGCAATGAAGACGAATGGCCTCTCCTCACCAGTAAAGTACTGGACGCCCGTCTGGTACATGAACGCCGACAGATCGTAATGGTAAGCGTGGACAGAGCCGTTGAATGCTGCGGGTCGAACGTCGACGGTCGACTTCAGATCGAAGATGAACTCGGGGTGCAGGTTATCTACCTTGACCCGGCATTTGACATTCGTTACCCGCTCAACAAAGTAGATCGCCTTTTCCGACTCCCCTTCGTCAAACCACTCTCCAAGAGTGCGGCCGCGAAAATAGTGTTCTCGAACTGCCTTGCGCATGGACAGGAGTGCGTCGAATTTGTCCTGCCCAATGACAGTATGGTTCGGATGATCAGCGATAAACGTCTTGCAGCTACGAAGGCGTCGGTCAAACTCGCCGTCATAGGGCAGCACCACGTCCTCAAATCGCCACGGCTCAAACACGGCCATATGCGCAAGGCGACCGAATTCCAACACTTGCTTGTCCTTGCCGGCCCCTTGAACAGCCGCGAGAAAATGCTTTGGGGTCTTGAGGATCGACTTCAGCTGCGTCGACGACACGTAGTCACGGTCAGAGTGGTACTCCTCGTCGGTGACGGCCATCGAGTAGCTGTCCCTATCCACGCCAAAGACCGCCTTTTTCTTACCTCGCCAGGCCGGAAGGTTTGCTCTTTGCATCATATTGGGGAACGCATTCATCTCACACCTCGAAAGTCTGAGATCAGCGTACAGGGCCATTACTCCGATTCAAGCCCCTTTCTGGCGTCAGGCACCTTGAACAGCGGGGATAGAAACTGGAGGAAGGTTCGGTATCGTTGGCTGCATGAAACGACTGAACACACTCTCTCGCCCCAAATCGCCTGCTCTGCAGGCGTATGTGAAAAACACCTTTCTCGAGCTAGCCGAGGTCAACTTTGTCACACAGACAGACTTCTGCAACGAGGTCCGCGCGGTCTACAACAATCTAGGGAACCCACCCCTACTGCGATCAAAGGCTCTTGCCGTCTTGCTCGCAGCCTCCGAGAAGTTTCCGACTCTGATTACGCTGAAAGACGAGCAGGGCAAGGTAGTTACTGCCGGAGCCACAGGCTTTCGCGAAATCTGCGGCTTGTTTCCCTCAGTTCCGAAATCCGAGATCGATGCGATCTGCCGAAAGGTCGGGTTGCTTCGCGGCGTGCCGAACATGCTTGCGCATGCCAAGCCGATGAACGTCCTGGGGATCTGACATGACGAACAAACCTCTCGAAACCTTCAGCGGCGCACTTTTCGGGGTGCCGATTCTGCTGCCTCGCCAACGCAAATGTCGCACTGAGTCGGCTAAGGGGCAGTATCGGTTCATGGAGGAACTTGCACTGTTGATGCGCGCGACGACGCCCTACAAGGTGAGGACGCTAGACCGCTTTATCTCTCTTCAAGGTACGACCGTGATCTCTCCAGCGTCCATGCGCAACTTTGAGAGGGAGATGGTCGCAATGACGATGAAGGGAAAGACCGCGAGAATCGAGAAGTACGTTCACGCAGTGGGTCCTGGTGACGAATGGCCGCTGGTCGTCATCGCCATTGGAGTCGTAGCCCGGGCGACCACCGGAGCGTCACGATTCAGCCTGCCTGCTCCCGATGTTTGGCAAAGCATACATGCGAAGTTGCAGGGCTACTTGGGCTTTCATGTGGAGGAGTTCCAAGGTGCCGCCATTGGCCAGATTCAATGGATCGACAAGGCTATCGACGACGCTCGCAGGATGTTGCTTGGTGCTGGTACACGCCGTATCGAGGGGGCGCTAGGGGACGGTGCAGCGATTGAAGGCGTCACTGTCACGACGATGAGTCAGGGATTCCGAGTTCATCTTCATAACAGTAGTGGCGTGAACGTTATCGAAGTACCAGCGAGAAGCGGAGCGGATATCGGAGCCGAAATCGCCGGAATCGATGAGAGCATTCGATTCCTAACGGGAAAAGCGGCCGTTTGGGGGCTTGAGACACGACATTGAACGCGAGGGCTAGAAATTGACGCGCGGTCTGTTGAAATTGTCTCAAGCGACCTACAGGAGAATGACGTGATCACCGGTCTCGAATTTGATACCCCAATTCTTGGCACCGTGCGAATGGGCGAGACTCGCCCTGGATTGGGTGGCGCAGAGGACTATCTGGTGCATTTCGATTACTTCGAAGTGCACAACCGCGAACGCAATGCCGACGGCAGCTGGGCAAAGCATCCCATCCACGACAAGCTTCACAACAGGCTCAAGTTAGACGGCCATGCAGGCACAGCGACTGGTGAATTGAAGTTGCGCGAGATTCCAATCACGCTGCCTTACAACAACCCCAAGCTGCTGCTTACCCAGCAACTAGAAGCCCGTAGTCTTGTGGATGGTAGACGAGTGTGTGTCGGCAACGGGGAGAGCGCTGTTCGCCTCGAGAGCGACCAGCGAACAGTCGCAACGGCCTGTCCAGGATGCGAACGTTGCCCCTTCGGAAACACGCAGGAAGTGCAGTGCCAACGTCGCACATCGTTGATTTTTCGAATTGAGGGGCAAGACGATCCGTTCTCGGTGTTTGTTCTCCATTCCGCTGGAAGGAACACGGCGCAAACGCTCGTTACAAAGGTTCACTCAATGCATGCTGCGTTTGGGAATCGCCTGACCGGCATTCCGATGACGCTGAAAATGCGCAACACCGTGTCCGCCGACTCCGACAACTCATCTGTGTTTTACGCCGATCTCGTTCTCCGGGATATCAATCCAAATGAAGCGGTGAAGGTGGCGATGGAATACGAGCGTCAGCAGAAAGAAGCAGGCTTTGACCAAGGCGCGATGGAGGAGGCTCTTCTCCAGTTGAAGGCTCAGTCTCAGTTTGCGCCTCCGGAAGACTTCGGCCAGGTTCAGGACTTTTACGGCCGTCGACGAGCAGCTTCTCGTGGAGAACATGCTTCTCAATCTTTGCAGCTTGTGGCCGTTAATGCAGATGGTCACACCTCGGAAGCTGTCGCCGGTGGCGACCAGCCGATTGCTGATCTCGAGGCGGCTCCGCCGCTTCCCCCTCCAAAAGGGGGGGCGAGGTTCCGGATGCGTAAAGCTGTGCAAGCTGCTACCAGCGTTACCTCTCTGAACGAGCGCCTAGCTCCTAGTGCTGAATTGTCGGCCAAGGGCGCTGAAAGCAACTTGAAATCCGAAATGCTGCATCTCGTTGCGCCCGCAGATGCAGATGTGCCGACGCCTGTCCCGATGGTTCCATCGGTGCGGGGGTGCGCACTTGGAAGGGTAACTGCGGCCTCCTTGGCCGGTATCCCGGAAATGCCGCGTGCAGTAGCAGGCGGGACAGGTTTTTGATACATCGCAAGGAGCACTATGGCCTTTGAAGAACTAGACGCGAGGGTGATCGGCTCATCCATTACGGTGCGTCTCGAACAGTTTGTTGGAGGTACCCCCACACGACCGCCTTTTCAATCCAAGGCGACTGCGGCGAATGCGGCCGCGCCTCGATTGGGGCCGTTACCACCAGCGCCCAAGCCTGAAGTGATGTTCGCAAAGCCTGAGGACGGCTCCAGGCAAGCGCGAAGCCTCACTGCTAAGACGGGATGGCGAAAGCTGGGGGGGGTATTCGTCATGAAACCGCTGAGCGCGGAGCGCCTGCGGGTTGCGTTGACAGTTGGATGCGTCGGAGCGCTTGCGTTCACGGCCGGCACCATCTACATGCGCGACGGATGGAAGTTTTTTAAGGGTTTTCTCCCGACGGTTCATAACGAGACGAGGTCGTCTGCGACCTCAAGCACTCCGCCAACTTTAGTTGCTGGTGGGGCCGTCACACAGGCTCCGGCTTCAGCTGTGACCCCTTCTGCAGCGTCTGCAGTGGTCACGCAAGCAGCTGCTGTCATTCCACCGACGCAGCCGGCAGCCCCAGTGGAGGTTCACAGCCAAGCTTCGGCGGTGCAACCGTTCGCCTCAGCGCCTACAGGACCTCAACAGGCGAATGCCCCGGTGGCGCCACCGGCTCAGGCTGCTGCGCCGGCTCCCGTCGCGGTGGAGGCCCAGCCGGTGAAAAAAGCCGAAGTTCAACCGGTTCCCCAAGCTCTCATTGAACGGGCGCCGCTTGTGCCCCTGCCTGCTGCTCCGAAGATCGTGAGGCCTCGCGTAGTGCATCAGGAGGCTCCTGTGCGGCCGCAACCGCACGAGGCGCCGGCAGCGGAGCAGAACTCGCCGATCTTGGTTGGCGGCCAATTCAGTAAAGGTAAGGAGTCAAAATGAACATCACCCCCATGAATGATCAAGCATCTGAAACGGTGTCGTGCGTGCTGAGCATCGATCCCGTAAAGGAAAAGATCACAGCGGTACTGCCAGCCGGCGCCACTATCGAAGGGGCGCTCAGATTGAAAGAAGGCGGTCGCATTGGTGGCGTGGTCAAAGGCAATGTCATCAGTGAGTCCGGAACGCTGTTGATCGACTCAAGTGCCATTGTTGAGGGCGATATCGTGGCCAAAGGCCGTTGCATTGTTCTAGGCCAGGTCGGAACGTCCTCCCACCGATCGACGATTCGCTGCGAGAAGATTGACGGTCTGACAATCAGTCACGCCGCCCAAATTCACGCCAACATCGAGCACAACGGGATCTCGGCGACAAATGTAAGCGGGCAGATTCAGCGCATAGGTGAAGTAACTCACCAGCAGCCGCTTGCTCGAGAAGGCTTGCGAACGCCTGGGCAGGATCTCCATCTTGAAGAGCTGAGTTCCACTCAACCGCCGGCGTTGACGCACGATCCGTCGCCCGTCGCCAACTTTACGCAGCCTCCGGCACAAGCTCAGCAGGCACCCGCATTGCGAGTCGTCATTTCTGACTCTGCACAAGTCGCGGCAGTAGGCTGAACGACTAGACATAGACCGCGGCGGACCTCAAGATCCGCCGCGGTTTGCTTTTGAGGAATGGATCTTTATGGCCGGCAAGACTTGGGGCAATTTCAGCCAGTGGCGGGCGACAGCGTTGCCATTTGGCCAAAGCAAACTTGCGGGGTGCTTTCTCGCGTTTGCGGTTGGAGCATCGATGTGTGCGTTCAGTTGGCGAGAGCATGCCGCGCCCTTGTTGGCCGCACTCTTCCCTGTGGTGATGGTTATGTGCACATCCCGCTTGCAAGCCTGGTGTCTTGCGTTGGGATACGGTCTCGACATTGGCCTGATGGGCTTCGGTGGTGCCGGTACCTTCTTCGGCGGATCGTGGCTTCTGGGGCTTGCAGCAGGTGCCACTTACGGTTTGATTTTCAGTGCAACCGTTGCTGCGCTGTATCCGAATGACACTCAAAGCCCAAAGAAAAAGGCGGTTGCGGTCATGGCATGGACCGTCTTGTGGACCTATCCGCCGCTGGGAGCGTTCTTGGCAGGGTCGCTTGTGGCCACTTGGGGATTCTGGTTCCCAGGAACCAAGTGGTTGGGGCTTGCTTTGGGCGCTGGCTTCACCACGTTGCTCGGCGCTTACGCACACAGATTTTTTGGCCAGGTAGCGGTGGGCGTTGCAGTGGTTGTCGCGCTGGTCTTTTCGCCCTTGGAGGAGGCTTCGTTCGCACGTTCAGAAGATTGGGTGGGCGTTTCTACGGAATGGGGTGTCCAAACGCCAGATACCCTTCCTGAAACACTCGTGAAGATGCGCACGATCATCCATGATGAAGCTTCCCGGGGAGCAAAGGTTATTGTGTTCCCAGAAAGCATCATAGGCACCTATGACTCTTCCGAAGATGGCGTGCTTGAGATCATGCTCAAGCAGGCCGCTGCACAGAAGAAGGTGAGCGTGGTGTTTGGTGCAAACGCGATGACTGACGTCGGAATGGCCAACATTGCGCGCGAGTACGAGTACACCTCGGACGGGGTACACGAACTTCAATTTCAGGCACGCCAGACGGTGCCCGTCGCCGAATGGAACCCTCTATCTCGTTATCACTATCCCGCCCAATGGTTTTCCAGCGGGGTGATGCCTATCGGCGGAAGAGGGGCACTTTTTCTCTTCTGCTATGAAGAGTATCTGCCCTGGGAGGTGCTCTACTCGATCGGGCGGGAAAAGCCGGATTTGATCGTGGCGATGTCCAATTTGTGGTGGACAAAAGGCACGGGAGAGCCTGTTCTACAGCACCGCCACGCCGAGGGCTACGCGAAACTTTTTGGGCTCCCCCTGGTAATCGCTACCAATAGCTGACACTAGGCCAAGCGGTTGGATTAACGCATCAGAGATCAGAGTTTCGTCACCTGCAACGGCAGCCCCCGGGGCAGGTGAGCGGAGTTGGAATGGTTAGGGCCGGGAATGAGTGCTTCGGCGAACCGAGGACTTCGCGTTGACCAACAGCCGAATAAACGGAAGCACGTAGAACAAGCCCAAGAGTGTGCCGACCATCGCCATTGAGAGCGCTTCTGCCTTCTTGACGACGATGTCGTCAATGCCCACCTCGCCGGCGGAGTTGCTCGCGTCACCGACCGCTTCGGATGTCGTCCTTGATGTATTGAGCCACCACCTTCGCAGTGATGCGGCGCTTGACTCGGGAAGGCAAAGTCCAACGGTAGAAGAGCGCGTGACCTAAGAAGCTAAGGAAGTAGAAGCCAACGAAGTACCGGAGCAGGAGATTCTTCAGATCTTCAAAATTGCTCTGATTGAGCAGTTCCCGGACATAGGGAAGATCCGACGCACCCACCCAGAAGGCGGCCACGGGGACCAAGACAATTGCGTACACCAAGCCTTTCCATGCGAGGACGCAGAAGTCATACAGCCACGCGGTGTCGGCCCACTTGTCTTGGGCATACAGCTCGGCCTTCTCTTGTCGGTACAGGCGCTTGTAGTCAGCGACAGTCGGCAGCACAACGCGGGTCATGTGGATCGTCTTTTGATGTAGATCGTTGGAATCGAGGCTCAGTCGGGGTAGACCGTGGCAGGGTTCGAGGCCAGCCCAGCCTCAGCAATGTATGGCGTGTCGTTCGCGGGAGAGTGGAGAATGAAAAGGCGGTTCTTCGCTCGAGTCATCGCCACGTACATCAACCGCCGTTCGTCGACCTCGGAGCTACCCTCTCCAAGCGAAGGGATGATGTCCTTGTCGGCGCCGACAATGGCAGTGTTGCCAAACTCAAGACCTTTGCAACTGTGCATGGTGAACAAGCCGACAGAGGCTGGATCGTCCTTTCCCTTGGGCTTTTGGACGCTCTGAACACGAGACACCAGCGAACCACTACGACGTTTAAGAATGTCCGCCGCCTTGGTCAGATGTTTAGAGACGCGGTCCCTATACTGTCCTTGGCGCATTCCCATGGTGAGGAAGGTGGCTGCGCTATCGATAGCCTGGTTGACCGCACGCATCGGTGTGTTCGTGCCAGGGATTTTTCTATACAGCGCATCCTGTCGCCAAGTGACTAGCAGCTGCTGAAGTGAACGCATGTGCTCTGCATCGACCTTCGCGATATCGCCGTAGTCGTCGAAGTCCCGCTCGAAGAACGGAGCCATGGTCGCGCCGGGTATCCGCTTGTGAAGTTGGCTGAGGGCTTCTTCACCGGCGCCGACGAACGCGAGGGCGTGATCGATGCCGCTGCGGCTCATCGTCTCGACGGACACGAGTAACTGGAGATAGGTATTGATGTAGTCCTTGTCCCAAAACGAGGCGCCGTTCCTTCGGGAGCGGATGTTGAACTCGTCCAAGACTGCCTCGACCGTGTCGAGCATAAAGTTGGTTCGCGCGAGAATCGCCCACTGTTCTGGTTGAACTGCAATTCTGCCGCCCGGTTGCTCGTCTTCGGGTAGCGCAAACTCAAGGATGAAGGGCACGAGAAACTGAGTTTGAAGGGCAACGGAATCGTGCTCCTCTCCATCCTGCCGGTTCGCAGCAGACACAGCGTAGACGTGAGCCGATCCACCAGGGCCGCGCTTTGCGACGAGGTTCTTCTCCACTCGCTGTCCAGCGTTGTGACGGATCAGCCTGTCTGCAGGGCCAAGGATCTCAGAGTGGGATCGATAGTTCTCGCCAAGGGGGATGATCTCAGCGCCGGTTTGCTCGACGAAATCGATCATGCCCTTGTAGCCGAGAGCTCGACGCCAAGCGTAAATCGACTGATCGTCATCCCCCACGATGGTGACAGGGATGCCCCTGTTGGCGTGCGCCATCATCCAGACGAACTGGATCTCGTCACTGTCCTGGAATTCGTCGACTAGAAGGTGGGTGACTGGAAGAGGGGGAAGCTCTCCGCTAGTCATTTTCAGAGCACAGTCGCGCATGACGTCATACAAATCGACAACGCGGTTGCGCTTTAGCATCTCGTTGTATGCCGCGATGAACGGAGGAACATCCGACTCGTCGGGCGCAATCGCGCACTTGAAGTTCTCGAACAGCTTTAAGGCCGTTTCGTTGTCGATTTCGGTATTGGTAACCGCGATCGCGCGCCTGAGGAAAGTCTTCTGTTCAGGTGGTGTAGCGATCTTGCCGAGCATCTTGTGCCGGCGCAGGTGATCGATCGAGAGCTTGTGAAAGGTACCCAACTCTACGCGTTTAAGTACGTCGGGCCCGATGTCTCGAGTTAGGCGATGGCGCATTTCAGCCGCCGTATCGCTCGTGAAGGTCACTGCGCCGACTCGATTCTTCCGGTCGGCCTCAAGGGTGACCCCGATTTTCGTGATGATCGTTTTGGTTTTCCCCGAGCCGGGGCCGGCCACGGCAAGGATGTTGCCGTGGCCGTACGCCACGCGGTGCTGGGAAGGATTGAGACTCACGAGTTAGGCTGCCTCGGCATGCGAGTGGGCTTCGGTGGATGCCGGCGCGACGGAGATTGCTTCATCGGTAGCTGATGCAGTCGCGCCTTCTTCGGTGGCGTCGGTCTCCACGCTCTCGTCTCCCGTGTGGGCAGATCCCGCAGTGGCAGCTGCGGAGGAACCGGCAGGCAATCGGGCTTTCTCAGCGGCCTGCCAGGCATTGAACTGCTTGTACATCCGGAACTTCACGTCGCGCGCGAGGTTGGAGATCGAGCGAAGGCGCTTGCGGACAGCAATCTCGGCGCTGTGACGGTCGCGCGCGCTTACGAGGCCGGCAAGATACGCAGCCCAGATGAGCTTGAGGTACTCATCTGCGCGGCGCAGGAGCTTGATGTACTCCTTGACGCGCGGAGAGACGTAGGGGAGATCCTGCTTGAGCATGCCGGGAAACTCAGCCGCCGGTGTCTCACTGTTGTTCTCGAACAGCGCCCACAGCTGCTTGGTCAGATTGTCGACATAGACGATCGTGTCGCCAATCTTCTTCTTGAACAGATCATCGATTTCGTCGCACGCAGTCGTATCGAACCGGGGCAACGTGCGCGGAGCGTCGATCGTGAACGAGATATTCTTGTTCAGCAGCAGGTACTCTCGTCGAACGATGGATTGCACGATGGTGGAGCAAAATTCAACGGGCTCCATCGCCACAGCGCCGCGCATCTGGCGGCCGAAAGCTTCGCGAGCGAACTCCGCGACCGATTCGGTCACGGTCGGGCGCAGCAGGTTGACGTTTTCTGCAGTTGTCATGGTGATTCCTCATAGGAAGTGGGTCAGCCTAGAGTAATTGTCGCCACCGGGTGCAACAACGCGGAATCGTCGTCTATGAAGGGTGTCTTTCTTGCAGGTATGCGGCGTAATGCGCTGTTTGGCGCACCAGTCGGTACTGCATAAGGGCCGCCTGTGGTTCTTGGTAGGAAGCCGTGCTTGCAATTTCTACGGTCGCGGTACAGAATGGCCACGTGTCGGTAGAGAACCCACACCCAGCAGCTGGAACTGGTACCCTTTTCGTAGCCCAATTGTTGCGAGCTGGCGACGGCCGGCCCCTAGCGGGAAACCGCTAATTCGCTAGTTAAGCGGGCCCTTGGCCCGGGAGTGCCTCAAGCACTGCCAGAAGTACCAGCCCCTGGTGGAACCGGGGGCTTTCGAATAGGCGTTGATACGCTTTCCCTTCCTCCATTGTCTATTCCAAAGCCAGGTATTTCGTGCGGCGTAGCTGTTGAACGTCGTTGAAATGCTCTCTGGACACTGTTGTGTCTTGGGGGTATTGCCGGAGTTTTCCGGCTAAAGCTGGTGTTCTAGCCTACCTTTGTTACAGGCCTAGCCTGGCGCGGCAACCTTGCCGCGTATTAACCCCTGCGGGAATCTCATTTCCGCAGGGGGATGGGTTTCTCGCGTCTCACAGATGGAGAAGCCTATGGACTGGACGCAAGTCAGTCGTCTGCAGGGCAATTCTCGTGTCGTGTCGCGTGTCGAGGTCGACGACAACGTTTCCAAAGACCGGTTCTTTACGGTCTGGGAGTTGTCGGGCTCCGGGGGATGTATCGTCCTCGCCCGGAAGCGCAAGGCCAATGGCCGGCACGAATTCATCAGTGCAAAGAAGGACGGTCGGCGTACTGCCGATATCGTCCAAGCGCTGAAGGATGGTGCCGAACTGTTCTCCGAGAAGGAGGATGGTTCATGAGGCAAGTTTCGACATCACCAATCCAGGCAACGTTCTTCTTCATTCCGGCGCACGAGCAAATCGTGCGGGAAGCGAAGGACGCCCAGGAAGCGCGAGAGCGTGAAGCGAGGCAAGTCGCCTACGCCAAGAGCAAGTCCAAGAAGGTTCGGCCGGTCCCTGAGGGATTCGACGATCTGGACATGCCCCTGCTGCGCCAGATGTTCGCTGAGATTTTTGAGGCGGCAGACGGTGCCACGGTAGATAAAGCAGTCAACGTCGCTGGGGCGGTCGAATCGAATGAGGAATGGAGTGCGGATGCCGTCAAATGGCTCCACGCTTTGCTCCTCGAGAGATCGATCGAACTGCTGTCGATGCGGATCAGCACTGAGGAAAAGCTCGATATCCTTGATTGGATTTTGAAGCCCAACTTTTGCGGCTACCGCGACCAGATTCTCTCCGATAGGAGGGATAAGGATATCGACGGACGTGAAACTGATGTCGTTGAGCAGCGCCGGGTGCGAGTGCGGGTCTATCAAGACGAGATCCCCTTCACTTTCGCTACCTGTTGCCGTGTCGCTGGACTGAATCCTGAAGAACTCAGGGAGCAGATTCGGTCGAGGCGGGAGCAGATTCTGAGTAGTTAAGCCCCGGGGGCTCCTGTCCCCGTGGGGACTGGAGTCTCCAAATCATCCGGAGATTTTTATGACAACCCAAGCTACAACGTCCGCTGGTACGGGACAGAAGGGCAGAAAGAAGGCTTCACCTGCTCCCACTCCCGCGCCGCAGGCTGTCGCTGGTGCTGGGCTGGCCGAAGAGCAGGTCCAACCGCAATGGGTTCAGCACGACGCTTATCAAGCGTTCGGCGTTGAGCTGATGCGTGGTAAGACGATGATTGGTCTGAGTGCGCCTTCGGCGTTCACGCCGGCCAAGGACCCGACTTACAAGTGGCCGATGGAAAACCTGCGCGATCTGGCGTATTTCTACGTTGCTGGTGGGAATGCCTTCTGCGCAATGGGTCACCCCGGGACAGGCAAGACGGCAGGCGTGCAGCAGTTCCACGCCGCGTTGAATTTGCCGCTTCTTTGCATGTCGGCAAATCCGAGGACCCAGGCGTATCACCTGATTGGCCGGCTCGTTCCGAACCAAGAGGGTGGCGTGTCTTGGTCAGACGGCCCAGTGCTCATGGCTGCCCGCCTCGGTATGTCCGTTTTGATCGATGAATACAACGTCATCGATCCGGGAGAAATGACCGGCTTGAACCTCCTTCTGGAGGGACGGCCGTATCTGGTTCCGGAAACAAGCGAACTTGTTGTTCCGCGGAAGGGGTTTCGCGTCTACGCCACCTGCAATCCAAAGGATGACAAAGGCTTGGTTCATGGACGTCATACGCAGGACAACGCGAATGACGAACGCTTCGAGTTCAGCTGGTTCGGCTACCTCCCACCTGAGGTCGAGATCGATCTGGTTGCGGGGCTGATCGAACCATTTCAACCTGGTCTGCCACCAAAGACTCTTGCGGAGATGTTCGTTACTGTCGCCAACCAAGTGCGCAAGCTCTACGCTGGTGAGTCCGACGAGTCCGGTGCTCTCGACAAGACGATCTCGACACGCGTTCTGCGTCGTTGGGTCGGCAAGGCGATGTTGGCACAGGGTGGAGGCCTCGTTGAGGCACCCATTCACTACGGTCTCGAACGTGCGTGGTCCTTGTCGTGTTCAGATGAGGTTCGAGTTGCAGTTCACGAGCTGGTGACGCAAACCTTCGGGGGAGCTGAATACAAATCCAGCAAGGACAGCTTGCATGCACTGGATCTAGCGGGAGGCTGATCGTGAATAACGTTCTGCTGTTCCGTAAGGCCACTGATGGTCTCGACGTAGCTTTGTCGACGACGCAGGATTCCCCGCTGTGTTTGCACATCGGGGTATCTGGCGGGCGGATGACGAAGCATATCGTCGAAGGCTACACGCAGAGCTCACTCAAAGAGCAGCTCGGGGCCATGGGCTTCGAGTCGCTCGGCGAAAGAGAGTTCGAGGAGGGCTCTGTCGTAGAAACGGCGGCCTCAGACCTCCTGTTCGTAGTACTCGGCGTCAAGGAGTCAACATTCAGGAAGTCAGTCGCGGGCCTGGTCGGAGGTGACCTTGACTGGTCGTTTGTCGATTGCCACGACGAGATGTTTGTCGTGGGAACCCGTGCGAGCAACCAGACGGTAATCGGTGTCCTCGGCGCGGCAATCAGGTTAGGACTTGAGGTTGCCAAGCCGCGCAGTACGAGCGATGAGCTCGATCTCGTTCCTGTTCGCAAAAGCGGGAAGGAGATGTTGTCGTTCTTTGGTCGCGACCTGTTTTTCGGGGCGCTCCATGGAGCATCTGTCAAAGCCGGACTGGTTGTCTCTCCAACAGTTTTCTCAGTGGGGAGGCCATTGGTCAATTTCTGATGAGAGGTTGATATGTCTCAGCAAGGTAGCGTTTACCGCCGTCCGCAAGGAGTGTGTGAAACGATTGTGGAGTGGTGCTTCGTCCTGATCGGGTTCGCCCTCAAGACGGCGGTCACCATCGCTTCACTGGTGGTGCGTGGCGCAGCGAAGTTGCTGCTCGTCAGTTGTCGCTTCTTGTTTGCTTTCGGAATGAAAGCAGCGAAGCGCCGTGTGCCGAAGGATCTGGAGGCGACTGAGCCGGCAAAGACGAAGTCACCAGAACCGGTGCCAAGTCTCAAGCCGGCCATGAGCGTGGCTGAACCGAAGAGCCGAATTGCGTTTTCGGGTCCGGTAACGGCAGCGTTCACACGAACCATCAGCTTCGAGAAGGGCTTTGGGTCAGTGCTGTTGTGGTTCTACCCGGGCGGCAAGGTTAGGAGGCTCGTAAAAATCTACGACCGTGCCTTGATCGAGCAAGTTGGCTTCGAGCGGTACGAGTTGGAGGAGGTTGCATACTCCGGCCAGGCCGAAGTCGAAGTGGTTATCAGGCAAACCATCGCGCAAGTCCAAAGACTTCTGCGAGGCAAGCATGAAGTGAAACTTCGGATCGTCGCTTCGGGTTCTAACGAGTCCGCCAGTGACGCGAAGAAGGAAGAGGGGGGGTCCACAAAGGTACAAGTGGAGGACACCCAAGTAGCTTCAACAATGGAGGCCAAGAAGGTTGACGGTGATGTCGCAGTGATGCCGAAATCCTTCAAGGATGCCGTGGAGTTGAAACGGTCGAAGAGCCGACCTGCAAAGGTCTACACCGGGCGAGTCATCGAATTGGGCGTCAAGTCCAGAAAGATCTCCCAAGAGAAGGGGAAACCCGCAAAGCAAATTGACCAGTTCTGCGTGACCATGGAAGCAGACGAACTCCAAGGAAACGCCCTGCCGGTTTGGGGTACCGACCTGGAGAGAGCAATTGATGAGTGTGGGGCTAAAGTTGGCGATCGCGTTCGAATCGAGCACCTCGGTCGTATCGAGTGGCACGAGCAGAACGGAAAGAAAGCTTGGAAGAACGCCTTCAACGTTGAGTTGCTCAGTTGATTGATGAGGTAAGAGATGAAAAACACGAACCATTGTGTTCTCCACGGCTGGTTGGGGAAGGACCCTGAAGTTCGTTTTCGCAACTCTGGCGGTGCCACTGTGTTGTTCTCGCTCTGTACGAACGACGACTATCACAATGGAACCGAATGGGTGGAAGTCAAAGAGTGGCACGACTGCGTCGTAGTTGGGAATGCCGCTGAGCAATATGCTGAGAAGTATCAGCAAGGCGACGAAGTCATCGTCCAAGGCCGTGTGAAACCTCGTTTTTACGAGAAAAACGGTCAGAAGGTGAAAGTTGTCGAAATCTATGTGTCAACGATGGAGCTGATCGCCAAGCGCGCAAAGCCGATCGGAAACGATCAGCAGCGAGGCGGTGCTTCAGAAGGGCGCAAGGCCGAACAGCGCAAGCAGTATCAAGCTGGAAACGGTAGACAGGAGGTAACTTCTGTTGCTGGTTTGTCGGACGATTATGGTGGCAAGAACTTTTGAAGATCCTGCCGGTGTAGCGTCGCAATGAAATGAGTTTTTTCCCGAGATGGGGGCACGTTCCCCATCCCGGGGAATGTGTCTGCCTCAACTAGATTTGGAGACGGACATGGATGCTCAACGAGTCGTAACGGGTGCAGAACTGATCGAGTTCATCAAGAACGAGCAGGTGCTCCGAAACGCGTTTGCTTGCAGAGTGCAGGTCGAAGCAGCAGGTAAGACGGTGGAGAAGAAGGTCGCCTTCGACGGTATCGGTTTGGTGGTTGACAACGAGAGTTGTGATCCCGATCAGTTCGTCAAAGCGAACAGTGTCTTTGTGCCCCCGGTGCTGCGCTGACCGGATGTCTTCGTACAGCGAATTTGCTGTACACAACCCGAAGCCCGCTCGTTCACTCGAGCGGACTTCCCCAAGCTTCTCTGAATGAGAACCTTTGGGAAGTTGCCGGTTTCTTTGAGCGCAAGTCGCTCCCGAGCTGACGGATTTAGCCCAGGCCGGACCATTGGCTAGTCTGGTGATGCTGTACACACCATCGAGAACACCTCGTTCTCTCTTTCACTGTTGACCCTCGCGGTCGACGTTCTTGAACCCGGCGGGGAAGCTTTCCCGTCAGGGGAAATTCCTGCCGAACGTATGTCACCCAGTGCTTGCGGGATCCACTTAAGCGATCTCGCAGAGAGGCCGCTTAACTAGGCCTCGTCCAATCATTTGGGTAACACGCATTTTTGTGGGAGTTTTGTATGAAAAGAGATTTTGTCGGTGCTTACATGGTCATTCGCCGAAATGGCGAGACGGTGCCGTTTGACGCATCGAAAATTGCAAACGCGCTTGCCAAGGCGTTTCTGTATGACGCACATGGGAATCCGTATCGCCCAGGCGTCGTATCGCTCAGCGCCGCACAACGTGAACGCATTGAGCAGCTGACACAAGCAGTCTGTGATGCGCTGGGTCGACGAGGGGAAAGCAGTTCATTTCACATCGAGGCCTTGCAGGACCAAGTCGAACTGGCCCTGATGCGTGCGGGCGAGCACGAGGTCGCCCGCGGCTATGTCCTCTACCGCGAGATGGCGTCGAAGAAGCGTGCGCCGGCCGAGACTGCAGGGCGTTACGACCACATCAAGTCGTATCGCACGCGCAGTGGCGGTGAATCAGCGTTCGATCCTAACTTCTGGATCGCTATTGTCGAGTCCGTCGTAGCTGGACTCGAAGGTGTTTCAGCGACAGATCTGTTTGATGAAGCCGTTCGAAACCTCTACAACAAGGCGAAGGAAGAGGAGATCGAGAACGCGTTGATTCTTGCAGCGCGTACGAAGATCGAGTTGGAGCCGGCTTACACCAAGGCGGCTGCCAGGCTTGTCCTGGCGCTTCAGTTGGGACACGACGTGTTCGGCAAGGCCGTAACCTTCGCTGAGCTTGCCGGTTCTTACGGAGAGGCGTTCGCTCGCGGTATCAAGGAAGGGGTGAACGCTGAACTGCTTGCCGACGACATGTCGCGTGGGTTCGATTTGCAACGTCTGGCAAGTGCCATTCGTCCGGACCGAGATCGCCTTTGGGACTATCTCGGGATGCAGACGTTGTACGACCGCTACTTGTTGCACATCGACGGCAAGCGCATCGAACTACCGCAGGCATTCCTGATGCGGGTGGCGATGGGGCTGGCGCGGAACGAGGTGGAACGAGAAGTACGTGCCATCGAGTTCTACGAAGTACTGTCGACGTTTGACTACATGGCCAGTACGCCGACGCTGTTCAATACGGGATCGCTCCGGTCGCAGCTTTCGAGCTGCTATCTGACCACGATCTCGGATGACCTCGAGGGCATCTATGACGGGCTTAAAGAAAATGCCCTGTTGTCGAAGTTCGCTGGTGGGCTCGGTAACGACTGGACTCGCGTTCGCGCATTGGGTTCCTACATCAAGGGGACCAATGGCAAATCGCAAGGAATTGTCCCTTTCCTCAAGGTCACCAACGACACAGCCGTCGCCGTGAACCAAGGGGGCAAGCGCAAAGGTGCGGTGTGTGCGTACCTTGAAACGTGGCACCTCGACATCGAGGAATTCCTGGAGCTTCGCAAGAACACCGGGGATGATCGGCGTCGTACGCATGACATGAACACGGCCAACTGGATTCCGGACTTGTTTATGAAGCGCGTGCACGAGGGTGCAGACTGGACGCTGTTCTCGCCGAACGATGTTCCGGACTTGCATGATCTGTACGGTTCGAAGTTCGAAGCGCGCTACAAGCATTATGAAGCTTTGGCCGATGCTGGTACGTTGAAGCACTTCAAACGGTTGCCCGCTGTTGATCTTTGGCGCAAGATGCTCGGTCTGCTGTTTGAGACCGGACATCCTTGGATCACGTTCAAGGACCCTTGCAATATTCGGTCTCCGCAGCAGCATGTCGGCGTGGTGCACAGCTCCAACCTCTGCACGGAAATCACGCTGAACACCAACGACAGCGAAATCGCCGTGTGCAACCTTGGTTCGGTGAACCTTGTTGCTCATTTGGTGAAACTGCCAGATGGCAGTATGGCGCTCGATCACCAGAAGCTGCGGCGCACTGTCCGGATCGCGATGCGGATGCTGGACAACGTGATCGACATGAATTTCTACGCTGTGGCAAAAGCTCGCGCGTCGAATATGCGGCACCGTCCGGTGGGCCTTGGCATGATGGGGTATCAAGATTCGCTGTACGTGCTTGGTATTCCATTCGGCAGCGAGGCAGCTGTCGATTTCTCCGATCGCTCGATGGAAGCCATCTGCTACTACGCTTACGAGGCCTCTTCGGATCTCGCTGTTGAGCGCGGCGTTTACCCGAGCTACAACGGGTCGCTGTGGTCGAAGGGAATTCTTCCACTCGACTCGATTGATCTGCTGGTGCAGGAACGCGGAGAGGGCTACCTGGATATCGACCGTTCGTCGTCGATGGACTGGGATGCCCTGCGGGAAAAGATCGGGCGGCAGGGTATGCGCAACTCGAATTGCGTAGCGATTGCTCCGACTGCAACTATCTCGAACATCGTGGGTGTCTCTGCGAGTAACGAGCCCCAGTTCCAGAACCTTTACGTGAAATCCAACCTCTCGGGGGAGTTCACTTTGGTCAACGAGTACCTGGTCGCCGATCTGAAGAAGCTCGGCATCTGGGACGAGGTGATGTTGTCGGACCTGAAGTTCTACGATGGTTCTGTTCAGAAGATCGATCGCGTCCCTGATGAGATCAAGGCGCGTTATGCCACAGCGTTCGAGGTCGAGCCACGTTGGTCCGTGGAAGCTGGCGCACGCCGGCAGAAGTGGATCGATCAGGCGCAGTCTTTGAACATCTACATGGCCGGCGCTTCTGGAAAGAAGTTGGACGAGGTGTACAAACTTGCGTGGTTGCGTGGTCTCAAAACGACCTATTACCTGCGCACGATTGCCGCTACGTCTGTTGAGAAGTCTACGGTTGCTTTGGGAACTCTCAATGCTGTTGCGCCTTCGTCAGCAATGGCGACGCAGCAATCAACGCAGAGTTCGGATCTTGATGTTGAGGGACGGGTATGCATGTTCCGTCCTGGGGATCCGGATTCTGATGGATGCCAAGCCTGCCAATGAAGTCGGACTAGGTTTGCAGTGAATCATTTTTGGGGGCAGTCAGTCGGCTGCCCCCGTCATTTTCAGAGAGAGGTTAATATGGATATCTCGTCAGTCGAAACGACTGCGCTCGCTCATGCGACCGCAGCTGCGAAACGAGTGAACGTTGCCGAAAAGCGGATCATCAACGGTAAGACCGATGTGAACCAATTGGTGCCGTTCAAGTACAAGTGGGCGTGGGAAAAATACCTGGCCGGCTGCGCGAACCATTGGATGCCGCAGGAAATCAACATGTCGCGCGACATCGCCCTGTGGAAAGACCCGAACGGTCTGACCGAAGACGAGCGACGTATCATCAAGCGCAATTTAGGCTTTTTCGTTACGGCCGACTCACTGGCTGCCAACAACATCGTGCTCGGAACCTATCGGCACATTACGGCACCTGAGTGTCGCCAGTACCTGCTGCGCCAAGCGTTTGAGGAGGCGATTCATACGCACGCGTATCAGTACATCGTTGAATCGCTGGGCCTGAACGAGGCCGAGATCTTCAACGCGTACCACGAGGTGCAGTCGATCCGCGACAAGGACGAGTTCCTGATCCCGTTCATCGACACGCTGACGGACCCGTCCTTCGAGACCGGCACGCCCGAGAACGACCAGAAGCTGTTGAAGTCGCTCATCGTCTTCGCCTGCATCATGGAAGGCCTGTTCTTCTACGTCGGCTTCACGCAGATCCTCGCGATGGGCCGTCAGAACAAGATGACTGGTGCTGCCGAGCAGTACCAGTACATCCTGCGCGACGAGTCGCTGCACTGCAATTTCGGTATTGACCTGATCAACCAGATCAAGCTAGAGAACCCGCACCTATTCACGGATGAGTTCAAGGCCGAGATCACGGAGCTGTTCAAGAAGGCCGTCGATCTGGAATACCGCTATGCGGAAGACACTATGCCGCGCGGTGTGCTGGGCCTGAACGCATCGATGTTCAAGGGTTACCTGCGCTTCATCTGCAACCGCCGTTGTCAGCAGATCGGCTTGGAACCGCTGTTCCCGAACGAGGAAAACCCGTTCCCGTGGATGAGCGAGATGATCGACCTGAAGAAGGAGCGCAACTTTTTTGAGACTCGAGTCATCGAGTATCAGACTGGCGGTGCACTCAGTTGGGATTGAAAATCTTCGCCTGCTCACGGACACATAAGTTGAGATTTCGGACACATAAGTTGAGATTTTGTGCCCTAATCGGCACGTTCGTTAGGTGTTTGCAATCTTGTCCAATGTGTCAGTCTCCGCCTCGGAAGGCGACTCCGGTATGGAGACACGACGAAGCGGTGTTGCTTGCTTCGTATCAGGAAACCCCTGTAAAAGTGGTTACCTATCTGTTAGGTGGCCGTGGGCAGCCCCCGCGCGTAAGCGCGGGGCCTCGTCCACGCAACAACAACTAAATTGACCGTTCCCGTTAGGAATCGCCCGTACTATAATCACCGGAACCTAGCTGGGGGTCTACACTAGCCTTAGCCGCGCCCGCGGCATTCTGTTCTTCCGAGACGTCATAAGCATGCCCCACTGGAATGCTTCTGACGTTTTCTTGTGCCACGGCACGGAAGGGCTGCTTGGTATGCCCGTCTTGCATTCTTCGAATGTGACTAGCCAAGCCTTAGGGAGCTTTCCCCTCTCGTCTTCACCAAGTCCAGCAATGGGCTGGTAGTGCTTCTCCCTGCGAATTTCTTCAGTTTCGGGGCCCCCCAGAGCGATCCAGAACGCTCTGGGGGGCCTCGATTCTGGGGTTCAAATTCGCAAGGAGATAGAAATGAACGTCCAACCCCAGGTTTTTGAGCGTCAGCTCATTGCGCAGTCAGGTGTGTTCGGGGCAAGCAATGGCACCGATCAAGGCACCAGTTGGCTTGCCGATCCTGTGAGTGACCGTGGTGTTCTCGTCTCCGAGTACACCACATCGACTGACACTAGCCGCGTGCTGGCGGTCAGTTTGGCGCTATCAAGCAGCCGTTCAACATACGACGTCCTGGCAGAAGTAGCTGTTGCCGGGCGGGTGGGTATGCCGCTTCTCGTTGATCTGGCGAGTGCGACTCAACTCATCGATGAATCTAATCCCCATGAGCCCAACAGGGCTGCGACCTTGCAAGCAATCGAAAGGCTGTACGCAGCGTCGGCGCGAGGCAACGCAGTTGATGGGGCCCCTCCGATGATCGTGATCAGCGAAGGCGATCTCGCAGATGCTGCTCGTCTCGGGAATGTGGAAAAGTATGTGCGTGTTGGGTCAAGCCAACACGTCGATTGCGAGTTACTCGCTCATCCGCAACGCGTTCCCGAATTGCTGGGAACGGAAGTCAGCGGAATGATTTTTGGTGCGGGTTCAGTGGTTCGGGATGGTTGCGGCGGCGTGTTCGGTACGAGCTCCGAGTTCGTCGACGCAAGCGAGATGGTGGCAGGATCGGTGATCAACCTCTGCGACTATCTTGCTGATACTCAACGCGGAAATGATTGGTTCGACAGCAAGCGGCTCGAGGAGCAAATCCGGCTGGCGGTTCGCGAGCTTGACTCGATGCACGACGTCAAGGAGACGCTGGGATGTCCGGGGCAACCTGGATTTGGCCGGCGGATCGGAATCGGGATCTCGGGCGTCGCGTTCGCACTTCAGCAGCTTGGAGTTGCAGGGAACGCGGATAAAGCCAGAGCGGCGCTTGCGCAGGTAACCAGGATCATTCGTGACGAGGCTTATCGAGCTTCCTGCGATCTCGCAGAGGAGTTTGGTGCGTCGCCATGGTTTGACAGCGTTGATTTCCACACCGGACCCGTCGCGGATCAGTTACCGCCTTCATTGGTGGAGCGTATCCGTACGTATGGGCTCAGGAATGCGCAGATCTTCGGTTGGGCGCTTATGGCGGATCGGCCGGCGTTTGCGATGTCTGTCGGAGTAACTTCCGATTGGGCAGTTGATGCAGTGAGAACTGCAGAGGGGGTCGGCCAACAAATTGCTTGGCACGAAGTGATCTCTCAGGGCTTTGGGACCCAGTATCTCGCAGAGGTGCTGATCCCGGACAGCTGGAGCTTGGAGCAGTCGGCGAAACTGACAGCTCTTAGCAATCGCGCTTACCTCTGGGGAATCACGGTGCGGTAATTAGGCGCGGGTATCCGTGCTGAAGGGCCTTGGCCGGCCCATATGTTTGAAGACATCTCCGGAAAGCGAGCCGTTTCCAGAGATGTTTTTTGCGCAGTGCGCAGAGAGGGTAGCTGACACACCTAACCAAGTCAGCCATTCGTTTGTTAACCCAGCCGGGGATTCCATGCCCGGTAGGGGGCATGGTGTCTTCGGGTTTTCGCAGTAAGGAGATCTCCATGTCGAATCAAAACGAAATCCGGACCATTGAACGGGTCCTTTGTTTCAGTCTCGAAATCCATATCTGGTCGGGCCGGCGCAAGCTGCGTACGACTGATATCGGTGAGATCGATGAGCTGCCGAACAGCGACCTCGCGTCGCTAGGAAGCAAAAAGGTCATCGATAGCGAGCACCTGAAACCGTTCGATAAGCTCAAGAAGCGCGCGCAGAAGGCTTGCGAAAGCCGCGGCGTACGCTTTCTTGGCGGCTATGCTATTCCGTACAACAAGGCCAAACTCGTCGCCGACGAGCTGGAAGCCATCGCAGTGGAATACGAGCAAGCTCGCGCCCACCTCGTTGCAAACTACGACCGCTTCATCCAGGAATGGCAAAACGCTCCGAACAACAAGGAGTGGGCCCACATCATCAAAGACGAAGCGCCTGGGAAGGCGTACGTTGAGAGTGCGTTGGGTTTCAATTGGCAGGCCTGCAAGGTCCGTTCGGTCGACGAATCGGAGGAAGCAGCAGAGCAACTGTCGCGAGGTCTGAAGCAGGCGGAGCAGGGGCTTGCGGGCACTCTCTTTCGGGAAATCGCCCAAGAGGCCGCAGCTTTTGAGGAGCGCACCCTCTGCTTTGGTGACGCTAACAAAGGTCGCCATGCTCGTGAGTATGTCACCCAGCGATGCAAGAACGCACTGGAAGCCATTCGCGAGAAGATGGAGGGTCTGGCGTTCCTCGACCCGTGCGTGCGTCCCATCATCGAGACCATCGACTACAGCATCAACTTGCTACCGTCGAAGGGCAAGATCGAGGGGATCCATCTGACGACTCTCTGGGGCCTGACAGGCATCTTGAAACGTCCAGATCGGATGCGCGCGTTCGGTCAGCAATGTCTGGACTCCGGTGATGTTGCCGCGACGTTCGGATTTGCTGTCGGCACGAACGAAAGTGCGGTCGACGACGAAACCGAACTCGCGCCTGTACAGGTACCTCAGGCACCGGTTCAGCACTCGGTCACAGTCGGTGCTTCGGCAGTAACAACTGTGCGCTCTTCGCGCCAGCTTCCGTCCCTGCCGCTGCCGTTGCCGACGCAGTCGGGAACTGTCATCAGTCTCGGTATTTAATCCCGTAGGGGCAATTTGTCGCCCCTTCGGGGACGATTCTCATTCTGAGGAATCGCATGAACATCAATACCTTGAAAGGGGCTCTGCCAATCGCAGCAAGGCTGTTGGCACAGAAGTGTGGCCTTGTCGTGCGGTTTGGCGGCCAGGCTTGCACCAACGGCAGAGAGATTACCCTGCCGAATTTGCCGATTGAAGTCGAAACAGCGCGCATCTTGGGTCTTGGATTTATCCTCCACGAAGGCGCTGGACATGTGGTCGAAACCGACTTCGAGGGGGTTCAAGCCTTGAATCTGCCGCCGTTCGTATTCCGACTCTTCAATGCACTGGAAGACGTGCGCATTGAGGGGCGAGTGGAGCGTCGGTATCCGGGCGCGCATCGGGTCTTTATGGCGATGCGAAAGCTGCTTCAAGAGCAAGGCCGCCTGGCAGATATCTCAAACGTGGATTCATTGTCCGGGGCACTGGTAATCGGCACGCTGCAAATACTGCAGTGGCGAGTGCTGAAGCGCGAGTTCTACAAGGAAAGCGAGGCAACTGCTGTTGAGTGGTTGCGCAACGGGTTCGGCATTGCCTTTGCCGACTCTTACCTCGCGATCGTTGGAAAGCTTAAGACTTCGTGCTCGTCAGTTGAAGCCGCGCACATTGCCCTAGAGGCAGCTGCGCTGCTCCAACAGTTCGTGGACGACCTTGCAGAGTCAACTTCTCAGCCGGATGAAAGCGGCAGCGAGAACGAGTCTGCAGACGCCTCCAGCGTTCCTGGCCAACAGTCCGAAGATGATCCGCAAGGTGATGAGTCTGACGCGTCCCCGACGGGAACCAATGACTCGGACGCGGCTGCTGGCGACAGCACTCAGTCGTCAGCGACCAGCCCTAGTGGAGAGCAAGATACAGCCGAAAGTGGGCAACCGCAGCAGGCTGAATCTGGTCCAGAAGGTATCGAGGCTGGGACGCAAGTCCCTGCTGAGAGCGGCGGTGAAAGTCACGTCAACGGCGAGAAGGACACCGCCGGCGGAGACACTGAGTCATCGCATGCCGGCGAACCCGGAGCAGTTGGGGAAGGTAACTCTTCTTCATCAGAATGCAGCGATATCGCCGACAGCGAATCGTTGGCGGGTGGACAAGATGGTCACGACGCGACAGCCAATGGTACCGACGCAACTGAAGTCGATACCGGCGGGCAAGCGGAACCGTCGTTCTGCCTGGCAGATCCCGTCACAAGCGCCGCCCTTCAGGCAGCGCTTGGAGCGGCGTACAACCCAAGCGAGGACTTAGGTGAAGCGCTGCAAGCGATGCTGACCAGCATTGCGTCCACCACGGAGGACCCGCCAGTACTGTCCGAAGCCGTGCCGTTCTTGTCGGAAATTGAAGACAACGGTGAAATCGTTCAGCGCGTGAAGCGCGAAACGATCGCACTGCGTCGGAAGTTGACGACGGCATTGGAATCACAGACGTTGAGCCAGTGTTGGGAAGGGTATGCAGGTGAACGTCTTTCCAATCTCGGAGCTCTCAGGTTGCCTATGGGGGACTTGAACATCTTCGAGCGGGAAACACGACGGACAAACGTCGACGTCGCTATCCAATTGCTGCTGGATCGTTCGGGCAGCATGCAGGAGGAAGAGCGTATCGCATTGGCAATTGACGCATGCACTGCATTGGGTCTAGCGCTCGGTCAGATTGATGGCGTGCAGATTGCAACTGCTGCTTTCCCGGCGGGTGAAATCAACTGCGATCGCAACGTGCTCGTCTTGAACGGGTTCAGTGAGTCGGTGAGCAGGCGTGCAGGTCGAATCGCGGCAGTTCGGGCGGACGGGGCAAACACCCCGCTAGCCGACGCGATGTTGTTTGGCCAGTACTCGCTGCTTTCGACTAAGGCGACTCGGCGAATCCTTCTTCCCATCACCGATGGAGAACCGGATAGCCGGTCTGCAGTTGCCGAAGTTGTCGCTTCATGCGCTCGTTGGGGTGTCGAGGTGATGGGAGTGGGAATTGGCCTTGATATCTCCAGTCAGATACCCGACAGCATCAGAATTGACAAGGTCGAGGAGTTGCCGCAGCGAATGTTCGAGATGATGACGAATCGTCTTGTACTGAAGCAAGCGGCGTAGGGGCCCAGGCGCGATGATTGCGCCTGGTTTCTTTAACAGCTGTAAGCATGGGGATTGGAACCATGATTAGAGATGACAATGCTCGCCGTGCGGCGCGCGACGCGATGATCAAGGATGCCAAGTACCGTGCGGCCGGCAAATGGCGCGGCCTGCTCGAGTCAGCTGGCCTTGACAAAACTTGGTTGAAAAAGGGTGTTCCCTGCCCCTTCTGTGGTGGCCATGATCGCTACAGCTTCACCGACAAGTGGGGAGATGGGAACTACTTCTGTCGCGGATGTGGCCCAGGCGATGGCCTGAAGTTGCTGCAGTTCGCCCTGGGCGGCGTGAGCTTCATGGAAGCTATCGAGTGGGCGATCCAATGGTCGGGGGGAAGCGTGCCCGACCTAAGCGGTTCAGCGCTTGCTCCGAGGCCTGTCCTGAAGTCCAGCGACGAACTTACTCCCGCTGAAGTAGAGCGGAGGAAAGGGCGATACAAAAAGCTTTGGGACGCCGGTTTTCGGGTGACTCAAGGAGACCCGGTATGGAAGCACTTGGAGCGAAGGCTGCCCGGGCTGGAGGAATCTGAAGTGCCTCGAGTATTGCGGTTTCATCCTGCCTTGGAGTACTGGGAGAAAGACGACAACGAGAAGTGGGTTCATGTCGGCAATTTTCCGGGAATGCTGGCCGCAATTCAGGGCCCAGATGGCGTCTGTTGCAACATCCATCGAACTTTCCTGACCGAGGAAGGAGAGAAGGCGCCGGTACCGAGTGCTCGTAAGAAGGAACTCTCCATCGGAGTGAAGGGGGGAGCCATCCGGCTGCTCCCATTGGTCGGCCGGGAGATGAGCGTTGCGGAAGGCATTGAGACATCACTCGCAGTGATTCGATATCGCGGCGAGAGTTGTTGGTCAGCCGTTGACGCCCAGGGGATGGAGGAAATCGCCATTCCAGATGAGGTAGACCTTATCCGCATCTATCAGGACAACGACCTACCGGATCAACGGGGTCGTCGACGTGGTTTCGAGGCGGGAGAAAAGCTTGCTCAGCGTGCGAAAGCGATGGGCAAGCGTGCAATCAAGTACGCACCTGGAAAGGCAGGGATGGACATGGATGATTTTGTCCGATCGCTTCCCAAAAGGGCGTGATGGCAGGCCGGAAACGGTCTGTGTATGATGAGCGCGCCGGGGATATCCCGGCGCGTTTTTTTTGCGCTGTCGTGAGAGGAAAGTGGCTTGAAACCCAGGGCACATTCCGTATCCTCTAGGCAGTAGATAGAGGAGTTTTGATGACTGCAGCGATGGATCAACTCACCGTGCACACGCGGGAGGACGGTGACAAGTTTGTATGCGTTTGGAAGGTAGGCCGGAAGCAGGGGATGGTTTTCGTCAGCGTTGAGGTGGACGTGCCAGAAAAGGC
This sequence comes from Ralstonia pickettii, assembly GCF_000607165.1. Lineage (GTDB taxonomy): Bacteria > Pseudomonadota > Gammaproteobacteria > Burkholderiales > Burkholderiaceae > Ralstonia > Ralstonia holmesii. The sequence continues at coordinate 99,172 of NZ_JFZG01000031.1, forward strand.
CGTCGTTGCTGAATTGAGCGCAATTCACTATCTCGTGGAAGACGTCCAATTGCTTGGCGATAATCGGAGTGGCGCTAATCTCGCGCTCACTGTTTCGTCGTCGCTCATTGCAGACATCAAAACGGGCAAAAGCCAAAGATCCCACCTGGTCCCATTTGCGGCGCTTCTCACTACAAAATTCCTCGATGTTCCAACGAGTGTGAGTAGGGACGACTCTTGGGTAGGCGAGGGCGCGGGCACCCGCGTCAAGCACCTGGTGGTGACGGAGCCTATGCGAGTTCTACTGGACGTAAAAGGGCACGGAACGATCGGCGTCACAAAGCATGGGTTCGATCAGTTCCGAACTCGGCTGAACAACGTCGGTGCAGTTGATGCTTGGAAGGAGATGCAGCGAATCGCGAAGGTGGGAATGGTCTCAACGCGTGAGTACCATCGAGGAAGCCGAAAGCTCTTCCATGCAGAAAGTCACTGGGCGTTCATTGTGGGGGAGGACGGCAATCTGATTACCGCCTACTCAGACCTCAACGCGGGAAAGCATGTCCAGCAGGAAACCGATACACGGGCGCTCCGATAACGTAGAGGCTATCGCGTTGCTGATGGGTCGTATAGCCAATGCCAATGTCGGATTGGGCAATATCGATGACCGTGTTGTCTTCAAAAGCGAACTCCCAGCGCGGCGCCCCTTGTGGGTTTTCCGGCAGAGATCTGATCCTGGCCACGTACATCAAGTTGTTATAGCGAACGATGTAGTGCTGGCCATCCTCAAGGACCACGTTTTGCGCCGTATAGACAACAATGTCGCCGGCCTGGACGAGTGAGAATGCCTCTTCAGGCGCCACTTGCCAGTAAAAGAACAAGCCAGCCCACCCGATGGTCGCAAACTCCTTAATGCGCTGAGGCAAGGACATTGAAATCGGGTCCTTCCCGCGCGGATCGTAGAGAAGATAGCTGTTCGTGCCCTCTGCGCCGATCAAGAAGTCTGGCGTCACGTTGAGTCGGCGCGCGAGCTCCATCAATATGTCGTAGTTGGGCACGAACACGCCGGACAGATACTTGTATGCAGTCGGCGATGTGACTTTGATCAACTCGGCGATGAACCTGCTCCGAGCAAATCCAGTAGTCGGCAACCCTCTCGCATCCAGGACCAAGTGGAGGCGTTGGCCAAACGTCTGACGGACGGCGTCAATGCCGCTCTGTTCCATGTGGCTTACCCAAAGAAAGTGAGTTTTTAGCGGCGTATTATGCCGCAGGTCGACACGGGCGACTGGGAAAATCACGTCCGCAGCCAAGAAAATGAGAATAATAAATCACATTCGTCCGGCCGCGTAAGGTGACCCTCATCTAGGGCAAGGTGACGCGGTTGGCGCTAGGAAGTCAACGCGGTCTAGCTGTAACGGCTTGTTTTCGTGGAACTTTAGACCTGTTGCCTCGAAACATCTATCAACCCTTCCGAGGGGTGTCCTCCAGCTTGCTAACGGGCTGTCCTTTGTGTAGATTCCGCTCAGGGTTAGTTCTTGCCAAGAAGTTGTAATTCCCAGGCTTAGATCCAAACACGGGAATCGGCTGACGGCAAACATTGGGGGGTCTACATGATGTGTCCAATACTTGAGCTCGCGGCGCGCGAGAATACAAGGGCTTTGGAGAATCGCTGGAACGCGGTGCGACTTGATAGGAGTCGGGCCATGATGGTCTACAAGCTCAGCCAGGAAGCTGTGGACATGCTTCTCCAGACCCCTCTTGAAGTTCTTGTTGAGAAGACGAAAGAAGCCAACCAGGCAATTTTCGTCGACAACCAGTTTGAGGATCTCCTCAAGGTTGCTGCGATTGCGACCGCGTCACCGTCGGCGATCAAGAATGTCATCGCGTTGCGTGGGTAAACATGAAAAATACCCAGCTTCGCTTCTACATTGAGCACGAACGCAGACTGAAGCGGCTATGTGAATTTGGCGCCAGACCCAAAACGATGCAGGCGCTCCTTACCCCTCACGGGGGGGTACATATCGCCACCTTCCGAGAAATTTTTACTCAGTTGACGGGGCGAACGCCAAAGCCGGGCATGTCACCGTCTCCGGATTTCGGAAGCTTCTTCCAAAAACCGAATCGTCGATTCGAGTGCAGCCTCATACTCCACTCATACAATAAGCTCTGCAATCTTGGTGCTCACCATGTTGATGCGCTGATTGAGGCGTACGCCTTTTTTCGGGAGAGCGCGCCCGCGGAAAAGAGCATGGAATTCTCTTTTGAGCGCGCGCTCATGCTCGCTCGGGCATTTGACAGTGGCGAACTACGGCTTTCAGAGTGCGACTGTTGCTCCTCCAACCACGTTCATGAGCGTAACGAACCGGTGATGTGCCCTGTGTGCAATAACGGCAACTTCGGCGGCTCGCGCAAGCGGCACAAATCGCGTGTCGTTGCGACATACCAGCAGGCAGGCTGATCGGTGCTGCCTGCATCCTCAACCGGGTTCGTGTTTCTACAGGAAGTAGACAGCGCGATTTCTGGCGGGCACGAGTTGCTATGCAAGTCGGACTGAGCCCCAGCGGGTTGGCGACCAAACGCGCCAATGTAGAACACCAATCATGCCGGGAACTTGTGCTCGGGCGCGAGGGAGTGGTCTCCATCTCGGCCCGTCGTCCACTGTTCCTGCGCAGCCTTGGTGAAACTGGCTCCGGCAGGTCTATGGCAATCATGGGCTTGGCAGAGCAGATGCTCGCAGGCGGCGGTGCGGTCCTGTGGATCGATAGTGGCAACCATCCCCGCGTTGCCAGGGCACTGCAGAAGCTGGCGGACAGGCATTTGGTGAACTATGCCGCGTCAAACGAATTTTCCCGCGGTGATCAGGCGGCGATCGCAAATTTGATGGCGCTGGGAGGGATTGGCCACTGTGTTCCGGGGAATGACATTCCATCGGGAATGCCAAAAGACAAATACACGCGCATGCGTCTCGGAAACATCCTCCGCACCCTGGGTTCATGTGAACTGAAGGGCCTGGGGAAAGTGTCCCCAACGCTGATTGTGTTCAACCAGATTGTGGGTGCATTTGAGGGACGCGCGCTCGGTCTGGGCAGCTTGCCGGCGAAGCTTCGCGGCGGCGGGCACAGCTTTGTCTTCAGTGATACCTCGATCCTGAACGACGCGCTGGACGTTTCGGCGCACGTCCGCCAGTACTTGTTCCATCGCATGCCTTACGCCCACGCATTGCGCCTTGTGAAAGCATTGCGACCAGCGTGTCGACAAGCGCAGGAGCAAGTTTCGGCTTTCTTCGCACCTTCGGGAGGGGATGCTGACGAGGTCCTTGCGCAGCAGATTGCTCAGCTCGTGGACGAATATGCCGTCTACTGTGCAAACGGAGACTGGAGAGTTCTGCGGTCCGCCGCACCATCACTGTGAGTGACGAGGATTGATTACCTCCAGTTGATCAACTCCTATATAGGGTTGCCGTGCTCGACTCGGTTCGGTCTTTCAGTCGCCTCAAATGCCTTGAAACACCGTCGGTATGCAGCACGTTTTGCGCTTTCTTGCTCTGGAGGCCGGGCATAGACTTTCCCTATGCTCAAACGATTCCTCCATCGGCTGTTAGGTCGAACTGAAGAAGAGGCCGCCGCTATCCCTGCGGTTTCGCCTGTCATCGCAGCGCGGCTCGGTACGCCAGCCGCGCGAGTCGACACTGTAGCCGTTCGCGTCCCTGTTTATCCCCCAATAGATCCGGGGATCGACGTGTTAGCGGTGGAGCAACTTATTGATAGTCAATCCCAGTTGATGGGACGTATCCGTACAGTCGCTGGCGGTGCTGACGATGAGTTCAACGAGATGTACATGTCCGTCATCAGCAACTTGGCGGCGTACGTGCACCTCCTTCCGGCATCAAGACTAGAGACACACACCGGCGCGGGTGGCCTCTTTCGTTTGTCGCTCGAAATGGGGTTTTACAGCCTGCAGGCTTCTGAAGGCGTGATCTTCACCCCGACTGAAGGCGTCGAACGCCGTCACAAACTCGAACCTCGATGGCGCTATGCGGCTTTCCTCGCTGGTCTGTGCTGCGAGTTGCATCGCCCGCTGGCTTCACTCATTGTGAGTGGCCCGGGTGGAGTGCAATGGCCAAAGTATCTTTCGCCACTTCATAAGTGGTGTACCGATCATGGGTTCGAGAACTACTACATCTCGTGGCAGCCAGAGCCAAGGGCGGAGTGGGCCGGGGTAAAAGCCGAGGTGTCCGCGATGATCAGTAAGATCGTCCCCGACAAATGCCTTCAGTACCTGGAGGCTGGTTCCCCCACGCTCGCTCCTATCGTGTTCTCCGTTGCGACGGGCGTTGCACGCGACAACGAAAACGCCGTGGCCGAACTCGTTACCCGTATTCGAAAGCGAGTTCTGGATCGCGATAAAGCTGTGCGGCCGGAGTACTACGGCACCCTCACGGTTGGCAACCATTTGGAGCCTCATCTGCTGGAGGCGATGCGAACTTTGATTCGTGAGAGCAAGTGGACGATCAACCAAGAGGGTGGTCGCGTGTGGTATGGCACCGACGGCCTATACGTAATCTGGAAAAAAGCTGCGGACGAGCTTTCGAAGGCGATCGATGAGAAGGGCATACGAGGTGTACCTTCCGAAGCCAACACTCTTGCCGAAGCGCTGCTGAACGCGAAAGTGTTCGTTGGTAAGAGCGATCGTGATCCCTACTGGAAGGTAATCCTTCCAAATGGCAAGGAATATCAGGCCACGAAGTTGGCGAACCCGCTTACTGTCCTTGGTGACATTGAGGTGGCCCCTCTGCCGCATGCAATCGGAAATGGAGCCGGCGGAGCTCCGAATATTTCCCAGCAGGCTGCCGCACAGACTTTGGCTCCTGCCACGGTACCTACTCCAGCTGCCTCCCCGGCGTCCGCCGAAGCAACAACTACAGCGGATCCTAAAGCTGGCGCCGGCTCGACGCAGCAGGCGCTCGCGCGCGCAGAGAACGAAGCTGTCTCGACCCCAGCTGCGCAAACGGCGTCTACGGGCCCCGCCGGTGTCGCGCCAGAGAAGCTGCATGCGCTAATGAGCCAACAGGCGCAGGCGAGGTCCGCGATGCGGACGCTAGAACCTACCGAGTTGGAAAGCAGAAGCGCTGAAGAAGCAGCAGCCGAACGTGCTGAGATTGGAGGAGCTCCGATAACGGCGGATCCTGTGCAGGCGAGTGAGCGTCGCCGCAGCAAGTCGAACTCAAAATCTTCAGCGACTGTGGAGAAAGCCTCCAATCTTGACGCGCGTGTTGACGCGCGTGCGAAGAG
>NZ_JFZG01000032.1 GCF_000607165.1 Ralstonia pickettii
GAGCGACAAGGTTGATGGAGCCCGTTTGGATCCTCCGATTACAGAAGCGGGTGCACCGAGTGGCTTGCAAAATGCCCGCCAAACAGCGGCACCCTCACAGACTCTTACTTCGGGCGATCAAACGGATTTCTCATACGCGCAGTTTGTACCCGAACAGTTCCGCGCAAAGTACAAACCGTTCTTAGCGGAGACGCTGGGAAAGTTGATCTCAGACTACCGGTCTGGTGATCATCAGGCGTTTTTTCTGTTGGACCGCGATGGGCTTTGCGTGAGCTTCAAGTACGCCGGAACGTTGGGGGCGCCTTTGCCTGCACTGATTGACGAATTGGATCGACTCAACTTGCTCTACGTGGACCCCAAGAATCCTGGGAAAAAGCAACATCAGCGGCGCCTACCTGGCTCCGAGAAAGACACACCTTGTTTGGTCCTTGCGGCCCACGCGGCTCAGCATCTTGGGGTAAGTGCATGATCATCGATTTCCAGAACCTCTTCCGTCCGACGTATGAAGCCCGGTCCGCGGCGGCGTGGGGTGTGTCGCTGGTCTCAATGACGGGCATCGCTCTTACTTCGGATATCAGCACCTCGGCGTTTCTTTGGATGGGTGCTGGATCTGCGGGCATGCTGCTTTGGCGCGGAAGTCAGGCGAAACGGATTTGGGATTTCAAGGCAAATTTGGCAGGAAAACCGTTCACGTTCCTGAAGGCAGACGTAGTTCGAATCAACATTCCGAAGTTCGGTGACAACCTGTGGCTAGGGTGGGGCTTCAGATGGGAGCCAAGCCATACTCAGCAGGCAACGGAGATCATGAAGCGTGATCTTGCCGCCGTCTACCCACCGAAATGGTTCTTGAAGGTTCGAGGACTAAAGGGCTCTCAGCTCGACCCGAAGAATGCCAAGGGTCTTCAATGGATTCATGGGCTTGCGGAAGAAAGCGACATGCTGATGCCGCTGACGGCCATGCAAGGACACACGGCCGTCTTGGCAACCACCGGCGCAATCAAGACAACGTTGTACAGCCTGCTGGTGTACCAGCTTGCGTTGCGCGGCTACACGATTGTCATCCTGGACCCAAAAGGTGACCACGATCTTAAGGAGATTGCGAGGAACGCTGGCACGCTATCGGGGCGGCCCGAGAAGGTGCTTACGTTCCACCCTGCATTTCCCTCGGAGTCCGTGCGAATCGATACGCTTAAGAACTGGGACCGCGAGACACAGGTTGCTTCCCGGATTTCTTCTTTGATTCCCTCCGATGGTGACGAGTCATTTCGGTCGTTCGTGTGGATGCAGGTCAACCATGTGGCTCAGGCACAAATCTATACCGGCACACGCCCGTCCTGGTCGTCTTTGCTCGACGCGATCCAAAACCTTAACGGGGCGCAGAAGCTTCTGGAAAAGGCTCTGAGGAAATTCTTCACCCTCAACGTCCCACTCTGGGAGAGCCAGGTCGCTCCGCTTGTTTCAAAGTACAACAAGCCGGAGAAAGGAAAGGGCGGCGATATGGAAGGCGCCTCCCCTGAGTTGCGCGCCTATGTGGAGTTCTTTGAGACTGCTGTCCCTGAGCGAGAACAACCACGGCAGATCAAGGGGCTGATTAGCACCGTACGGTCGAATCGTGAGTGGTTCGCAAAGATGATGGTTCTCCTACTGCCGCTCCTCACCAAACTTACCGCCGGCGAGTTGGAGGGTCTTCTTAGCCCTGACTACGACGACATCGACGATCCGCGGCCAATCTTTGACACCAAGAAAATCGTCGACGGTGGGTACATCTTCTATGCGGGACTAGATTCTCTGAGCGACCCGGAAGTTGGATCGGCGATCGCGGCAGCACTCTTGTCTGATCTCCAGGCCGTTGCGGGTGAGCGCTACAACTACGACAAGAATGTCAAAGACAAGTCTCGCATTGTGGTCTTGATCGACGAGTGGGGCGACGTGATGTGTGAGCCTGTGATTCAGGAACTCAATAAGGGCCGCGGCGCGGGCCTTGACATCATTGCTTGCGGCCAGACCTTTGCCGACCTTGCAGACAAGCTAGGGTCAGAAGTAAAAGCGAAGCGAATGATAGGGAACTTCAACAATCTGATCGCGGGTGCAACGCAAGACGCTGATACGCAGGAAATCATCGCCGAGAAAATTGGCGAAACATTCATCAAGAAGGTTTCGCGAAGCCATGGCCGAAATTCGAAGACAGAAGACCACGGCATCGAATTCGGTGGATCGGTGAGCGAAACAGTCTCGGAGGAGGCCACAGAGCTTTTTCCGATCACGCTCATGAGCAAGCTGCCTGACCTGCATTACATGGCGGTCTGGAATCGAGGCACTGTCATCAAGGGGCGCATTCCAAAACTCGTTCTGTAACGAGTGAATGTCCACCTCCATAAATCACGCAAGAAGCAAGCTATGGAATCGCAGGTAATCGACCTCGCTGGAACCGAGTTTCGCAAGCGCACCCGAGGCGCGCGAGAGGTCAACGTATCAAGCATCAGCCGGCAAGGGGACGTAATTCTGGCGAACGTCCTCCGTTCCACGGAAACGAAGGCGTCGGCGCGGCCGATCTTCCATCAATGGCCGACCTTGCAACAATCGGCCATGAAGTTCTGCGAGATTCTGTCTGAAAGCTATCCAGGTGCCGACGGTGAATCATTGGTCGTTGAGGCAATACGGACCGCAATCCAACGGTTTCTTGAAGTGTACGAGACGTCCCGCAGAAGCACCGATTCAATGGTTGCTTTCCTAGAGTCGCTCGCTCTTTCGGCCGACGTCGCCATGGAATACATCGCGGTCGGCTTTGACGCATCCGGTCGGAGGCGTACTTGGCCGCCGTTTGAAGAACCCATCGGTTCATGGGCCCGCCGCCTTGGTCTGGAAACAATCAGATTTGTCCGCATCCCTCCCCCGGAGCCTGAAGCCCGACTGGGGAATCGATATCTGCTTTGTAGCCGGATCATGACGGCCAAAGATATTGGTCGGGTAAGTGAGCTGCCGGGCGGAACGTTAGAGCAGGCAAGATCTGGAGCCGCGCGATGAAATGGGGACTGCATCTCAAGTTCTGGATCCTGCTAACCCTGGTCGTCCTATTGTCTGTGCCGGCCTTGGTGTCGGTGCAGTCGGGATTGGACCGGGTAGCCCGCGAAGTTGAAATGACGCGTTCGGTCTTCGGCGACGACATGACGGAGCACATTGTTGGCCGGGCGAAAGCTGTGTACAAGGCCGCCTTCGTGGATACCGGATTTATCGCAGATCTAAACAAGACACATCTGTCAGAAGACGATGTGCGCAAGGCACATGCGATGAGCGGTGCTTTGAAGCACTTTTCCGCGCTCACCAATTCTTACTTCGGCTCTATGGTGATCAATCTCTACGGGATGATGATCCGTGTGTTCATCATCGCGCATTGGTTGGCTTACGTAGCTCCGTTCCTCTTGGCCTGCGTGGTTGATGGCTACATGACGCGTGCAAAGAAGCTGGCGGGATTCGCATATCAGAATCCGAGCGCATTTTCGCTCGCAGCGCACGCTCTGCTTTGGATCATCTTCTTCCCGGTCATGTACCTGGTTGCCCCGCTGCCGGTGACCCCGTTGTTCATGCCCCTTTGGGCGCTTGTCATGGCGCTGCCTGTTGCAGTCATGCTCGCCAACTCGCAAAGGATCTTCGGTTCGTAACCTGTTCGCCCCGGAAACATCCCCCTCTTAGGCTGCGTTTCTCGCTATTTCTCCCTGAGAAGTACTAGTAGATTCGAAGCTGGCAAAGATTGTTGCACACGGGGGATGTGATGAGCGATCCAATTGGGGACGCGAAGAGCAGGCGCGAACAGAGTGTCTTGGCGAAGGTCCGGAACTGCCTGACGACTCTGCAAGAGTGGTTTGATGATCAATCGGTAACGGACATCATGATCAACCGGCCGGACGACGTGTGGGTCCAGCAGGGTGGCCGCCAATTCAGCACCGGCGCAAAGATCAGTGCGAGCCAGATTGAAGCCGCCATCACGCTGCTGGCGTCAAATTCCGGGTTCACCGTTAGCCAAGAGTCTGCTGATGCAATCGTCAGCACGAAGCTTCCAGGTTTCCGCGTTGAGGCTACGTTGCCGCCGGTGGCGGTCGACGGCCCGACCATTTGTTTCCGGCGAAACAACATGGTCGTCATGTCAATGGATGACTGGATCAGGCAGGGAGCCCTTCCCAAGGAGATCGCGGATTTCCTCGTGGACGTTGTTCGCAAGCGACTCGGAGTGGCGGTCGTCGGAAGTACTGGTTCGGGGAAAACAACTTTCGCCAACACGCTACTTGGCTGTTTCCCCGAAGGGGATCGGATTATCACCATCGAGCAGGTGCCGGAGCTTGTACTCAAAGCGCCGAACAGCGTACGTCTGCAAATCGATCTGCAGCGGAAGATTACTGCAAAGCGGCTGCTCGAGAGTGTGCTGCGACAGAACCCCAACCGCATCGTCCTCGGCGAGGCACGTGGTGCAGAAGCAAACGATTTGCTGCAGTCCGCCAACACAGGCCACCCAGGCCCACTCGTGACCCTGCACGCTAACAACGGCAGGGAAGGGTTGATTCGATTCGAGGACATGGTTGCGCAAGCGAGTGACGCGCCTGATAGCCGTGAGGGCATTCAAGTGCGTATCGCTTCTGCCTTCCAGGTGATGGTCTTCATGACTCTGGTTGGCGACGACCGGATTGTCGCTGAAGTAGTGAGTGTCGATGGCTTTAACCGCCAGACGAAAGAGTACGAAACCAAACTGATCTATAGGAGCAATCGATATGAAACTTTTGATGTCCCAACTGTCGGTATTCAACACGATCTCGCAGAAGCAGCGTAAATGGGCAGCGTTCGCGCTCCTGTCGGCTGTAGGGATTTCTTCCACGCCGGCTCTCGCCGTAATGACGCTTCCGATCACGGGCATTCTGTGTGATTTTTTCCACCTTATGACCGGCCCCGTCGGCTACGCAATCTCAGGGATTGTTGTGGTGATCCTGGGGTTGCTGTGGGCTGCGGGGGAGGTCAGCGGTTGGATCGGCCGCGGCTTGGCGGTCATCGTTGGCATTTCCATCGCTTTGCAAGCAGCTACCTGGTTGGGCGCGATCCAAACATCGGGTGGCGCTGCAGGCAGCGGCTGCTAAGAGAAGGGGGACGCTATGGATTACGAACCGCGCACCACAGTAATCCACCCCTCCCTGATGAGAGTTCAAACGATCGCTGGCGTCGAGCGGCGCCTTGCGATCGTTCACATCTCGATCGCTGTCGCGATGCTTGGGGTATGGCGCATCTGGTTGTATTTACCCGTCTTCGTCCTTCTGCATCTGTTCCTCGTTTGGCTTACCAAGCGAGACGAAAACATCTACCAGATCTACACGCAGTACAGCAAACAGTCTGACATCTACGACCCATGGGTCCGGATCGATCGGAAGTCAAAAATCAAGCGGCCGCACGGCTTTGGGCGTGACATCCTATGTTGAGCATTAAGGCGATTCTCGGCTCGTACCTCAAATCGGTCCGCAGCTTCTCTGAGATGGTTCCGTGGATGGGGCTGAATGCCTCTGACATGGTATTCAACGTCGATGGGTCGTTGATGGTCGTCTATGAGGTCGCGGGTATTGATGCTGAGGGGCGCCTTCCAATTGAGACTGACGGCTACGTTGAAAACTTCGAGCGGGCGCTGAAGGTCTTTGACGAGCACATCCTCGTCTGGTCGATCATGGACCGTCGTCGGACAGAGCATTATCCCGACGCCGATTTTCCCACGCCGATCGGTAAATACCTCGACCTGACTTGGAAGCAGCACTTATTCGGGCAACGCCAATACGAGAACCGGCACTACTTCGCCGTCATCTACCGGAATCTCGGCGGCACTTCCGGCTTCTTCGACAAGCTGTCAAACCATATGGACCGCTACAAGGTTGGGCTTTTGCCCGCCCTTTGGAAGCTGGGGACGGCGGCAACGTCCGCGCGCAAAAATGCATCGTTCGCATTCGAGCAGTTTGATTCGCATGAGAACCATTTCCGTCAGATCCTCGAAGAATTCGAGACGACCGTCGGCTCTCTCGGATTCAAGAAGCTGCAGAACAACGAGTTGTTGACGTTCATGCATCGGCGAGTTAGCCCGCCGAATGACCACCATCGTGTGGCCATGCCTGATACGCCTATCTATCTCAATACGTATCTCCCGGATTCGACGCTTCGCCGTAAGAAAAAGCACCTCGAGTTCGAAGGTGACGTGGTCCGCTACGTCGGCGCCATGAGTGTAAAGAATTGGCCAAACGTCATCGGTCCTGGTGTAACGGACCCGCTCCTGCAGATCGACGGCGAGATCACCGTCAGCCAGTGTTTTGAGATTTGGCCAAAGGAAAAAGCGCAGAAGTACATACAGGACACACAGGATCACTTCATGGCTTCCTCGAAGCCGTGGATGAGCCTCATGATCGAGCAGATGACCAAGACCGAATCGGACAAGGTCGATGCGGGGAAGCTCGCGCTCGCGGACGACGCTGCATCCGCGCTCGAGGACTTGACTGCACGTGAGCGGCAGTTTGGTCACTACAACATGACCATTCTGTCGTACGGTGACACCGAAAAGGAGATGGAAGAGACGCTGTCGGCAGTTGGCAGCGCAATGCGAACTCTCGTCGGCGCGAAAGTTGTTCGCGAGCGCATGTACGCGTTGTCGGCCTTCACTGCGACTCTGCCAGGCCAATGGGCAAACATCGTTCGATGGGGTTTCGTGAACGTCGGCAATCTCGCCGATCTTGCCCAGCTTCGTGCCATTCGCACCGGTGACCGGCGCAACACGCACTTGTCGGCCCAGCTACAACGGCCTATTCCAGCGCTAGCGTTGCTGCCCACCGAGCATAACGTACCGTTTAACTACAACTTCCACCAGGGAGATCTGCCTCACTTCTTCGTTGTCGGCCCTTCACGCTCCGGCAAGACCACGTTGCTGAACTTCCTCATTTCGCAGTTCTTCAAGTACCACCCTTGCAATGTCTTGATCTTTGACAAGGACTATTCGTGCTACGTGACCTCTGGCCTGCAGGGCGCCAAACACATTGACATGAACCCCAGTACTGGGAAGCCACCACGGATGAATCCGCTGCGCGTGGTGAAGGACTTGACGAAGCGCGGTTGGCTAATGCGGTGGCTTCAACTTATCGTTACCTTGCGGTCGTATGAGTGGAAGACCGAGGATGAGCTTACCTTCAACAAAGCCCTGAACATGTTGGCCGATCAGCCCCCTGAGCACTGGCGGCTGTCTGAACTCGCTGACTTTGTGCGCCCGCTGTCGAGTGAGCTCTACAAGGAATTGCTGCCGTGGCTCGAGGACGGCGGCACGTATCCTCATTTCGACAGTGTCGAAGATGACTTCCGGCTGTCTGACTTCACTGATGTTGAGATGGGCGGTCTGCTAGAGGACGAGATTCTGGCGCCAGTGTTTATCGACTATGCATTCTTCTGCATTGATGAAATGCTGACGCTCGATCCAACGGCGGCAATTAAACCGACGTTGATTTACCTCGAAGAGGTTTGGTATCTCCTGAAGAATAAAAAGCTTCGTGAACGCTTTGACAACTGGCTTCGCACTTTGGCTAAAAAGAATGCAATTGTCGGAATGACAACACAATCTTTGGCGGAAATTGCAGACAGCGATATCTTCACGACGATCATCGACAACATTCAGAACCGGATCTTCTTGCCGAATCCGAGCGTGATGGCGCACCTCGACTTGTACCGCGATAAGTTCCAGCTCAATGCCGAACAGATCGAACGGATCCGCACAGCAAAACGTAAAGTTCAGTATTACTTTGTCAATCCCGAGGGGATGTCTCGGATGGTGAACGTCAAGTTCCCGCCAGAAATGCTTGCATGCCTGCGTTCGGATCAGCTGGCCAAGAAGAAATTCGAGGAGTTCAAAGCCAAATTGGTGCCAGATTGGCAAGAGCAGTTCATCGAAGAATTGGTGCGCATCGGGGAGGCCGCGGAAAGTGAATAAGCTAATCGCAGTAGTGATCGCCACGTTTATTTCGGGTTCGTGCTTTGCCGGCGGGATGCCAGTGTTCACAGGCGGGCTTGTGTTCGATCCGTCGAACTTCGCCCAAAACATTGTCAAGGCTGGCCAGACCGCGCAGCGGGTCGTCACGCAGGCTCAACAGTATGCGACGCAAATCCAGCAGTACCGGATGGCTGTACAGCAGTTGAAATCGCTTGATCCCCGACAGCTGGCTGCATTGGGCGGGGTATCAATGACTGACTTGCAGTCTGTCTACAACTACATCGGCAGCTTGAAGAATGTCATGGGGGATTTGAACAACGTTTCTGATGCCTTGAACAAGCGGTTCACTGAAGCGCAGCTTTCGGGACGTAGTTGGCAGGACTATTTAGCATCGCAACAAGATGCAGTAAAAGCGAACGTCAAAGCGGCGCAGATCCGTGCGCAGAACGAGGCGGCGCTTTTGAAATCGGTTCAGGATGACTTCGCAATGGCAGCTGAATGGCAAGCGCAGATTCCTGCCACCTTGGGAACAAACGAAGACGTGCAGCTACTTAATGCACAGATGAACCGGCTCGTTATGCAGAACGCCCAAGTCATGAGATTGTTGGTCGACCAGAACGGCGCGATGAAATCTGCTGCGCAGATGGACGAATTGGCGAAGCGAAAGCAGGACGCTGAATCAAGGAGCGTTTTTTACAATGCAATTCATCAAGACGGCCAGAACACCAAGTCGTTGGTGGATGGTCTCCGCTGACCGAAAATAATTTGCAAGGGAAACAATCATGAAAAAATTTGCCATCGCACTGTTCATGCTGATCTCATCGGCAACGGCTTCTGCGCAGTACATCGTTTGGGATCCGACGAACTACGTTCAGAACGCGATGACCGCTGCACAAACTGTGCAGTCTGTTATCCAGCAAGTGCAGTCCTACGCTACGCAGATCCGCCAGTATGAAATGGAGGTGAGGCAGCTCGCAGCGATGCCCGCGAATGCGATCAATACGATCAAGCAGATCCGGAACGTCAATCTTTCGAACGTCAACGGGTATATCAACTCCCTGCAAAGCCTGTACGGCAACCTCAACGGCATCTCCAATCAGATTAGCACTCAGTTCTCCGCGGCTCAGTTGAGCAACATGACCTGGGATCAGTACATGGACAAGCTCAAGACAGACGTCCAAAACGGCGTGGCAGCGGCAAAAACTCGGGCTCAGAACGAGGCCAACACGCTTCAGTCGATTCAACAAGACTACGAAATGGCCAAGCAGTGGCAGTCCATGATCCCGGCAACTGCGGGTACCCACGAGTCGATGCAGTTGATGAACACCCAAATGAACCGGATGGTCATGCAGGGCGCCCAGATGTTGCAGCAGCTTCAGGCTATGAATGGTGCCGACAAAGCGCAAGAGGATCTCAACAAGCAGATCGCAAAGCAACGAAACGGCGATGCCTTGCAGACGGTCGACAAGACAATCAGCACAGACAACGCAAACATGTCGAACCTGGTGAATGGCCTAAAAACAACTGGCGGTGGCTGGTGGGGTGTGGCGCACTGATTTGCCGCAATGTTGCGAGCTTCGAAATCGGCTCGCGGTTGCTGTTCAATCAATCAGCTAGCCAGGTGTTGGGTTGGTGAGGTCGCAGATATCTTATGGAACGCGGTTGGAGCGCTGATGCAAATCCTTAAGTCGAACGTAGTCGCTGCTCTTATTTGGGCGGCGATTCTCTTTGTGCTATTGGGAGACTCGACGAGCGCTTTCGCTCAGTCGGGCGGTAGTCAGTCGGTGTCCATCGGTGCGGCAGACGCAGGCTTCATCAACCAGGTCACTAGCCAGCTCAACAGTCTTGAGAGTAGTCTGCAATCCGCGTTCAGCAGCATGAGCGGAACGCTGTCCGCCAATGGCAAGGAATTGGAGTGGGCCCTGTTCAGCGTCATGTTTGTTTGGACGGGCGTGATGGGGATGCTGAAAGGCGAGACCCTCGGGGAGGTTTTCGCAGCCATCATTATGCATACCCTCATGCTTGGGATCGTCATGATGTGCCTCAACTCGAGTTCGCAGAATGCGTTGGTTCGGACGTTCTCGACCATCGCCAGTCAGTTCAATAGCGACGGCGCAAACTTGGCGGCCGGGTTTAAGGGTTTCTTCACTGCAATCTCAAGTTTGTGGACGGATGGGGGGGCTTCCTCGTCTAGCTCTACGTCAAACGGGAGTGGTGGTTGGTTCTCATCGTTGTTCCACACGATCGGTGACTTTGACTTGGGCTCGATGCTTGCGGCCCTGGCGATCGTCATTTTGAAGGTGATTACTACGGTGGTCATCGCAGGTGCATCCGCGATTTGGGCAGCCAATTACATCCTCTCTCAGGCGAAACTTTTTATCGGTATGGCCGTTGCGCCGGTGATGGTTCCGTGGCTGATCATGCCGTATACAACCTTCCTTTTTGATGGATGGTTAAAGTTCATGATCGGCGCCGGGATGATGCAAGTCGTTGGCGCCATCATGATCAAGATCACGAATATTCTCGTGACTACGATGACTTCGATTGCTGCTGGTTCAACTGCAACGAACGTGATCTTGTACGTCGTTCTCGTTGTCCTGGCCTTCATCATCTCGTATCTGATGGCAGAGATTAACGGGATTGCGATGGGCCTTCTGCAAGGAGGCTCGCGTGTCGGTTTCGGATTCAGCTCGCTCTCGAATCTGAAGAACTATGGTCCCCACAAGGGTATGGGCTATGCAGGTGGCAAGGCGGCAGCGCTTGCCGGTCGGGGTGCTAGAAATGCTGGTGCCGCCGTGGGGAATGCAGCGCGACGAGGAGTGGCTGCAGGCTATAACCGCGTTCGACCAGGAGGGGGAGTCTCGAGGTCAGCTACAAGCTCTGGCTCCACGAGTGGGGGAACTGGCTCGTCGGGTGGAGGTGTGCGTGCGACGATGGCTCAAGCGCGCAACGGCGGCGATAAGTCGAAGTCGTGATGGGACTGGACGGTGGCCGCGTTGCACCACCGTTCAATAATAGGAACTCGAAATGAGCACAAAAGTGAAGGAACCCTCTCAGAAGCAAAGACGTGCGAGCTTCGGGGAAGCGTTCGCGGGCGCGCTTAAACTACTTCGAAGCGGCCCTGATACTGAGGCGGAGTGGGAAGCACGTGAAGTCGAGCTCCATGCAATGGTCCGCGCTTCCATGTCTGGGGCCCTGGGGGTAACGCTGGCCAGGCTCTTGGTGCAACAGCCAGTGGTTCTGTTTGCGGGAGTGGCGGGGCTCCTCTTGTGGACGTGCTTGGAGGCGGCACCGTTCCTCTACCATCTGTTGGTGTAGCCCCAGGCTTGTCGAGAGGGCTTGTTTCCGGATTCCACTCGCGTAAATTGGCGAATAAGGAGATCCGGATCATGACGATGCTCTACCGAACCATACTGTTTCTTGTACTTGCCGGCTATGGCTTGTACTACAACACCGCCTTTAACGTGGTACCGGCTTCCGGCGAAGGCCAAGTTCGAACTCAGGCGGTTCGCCATCAAGTCGCCGGCCACCGGGAGAGTGGAAAATGAACCACTACTCGCGGTCGAACCCCTTCGACACTCTTCTTGGCCTCCTGGTAATCGCCGGCGGTGTCCTGACGGTGTTGACAGCTGTCGCCTGGGGTTGGGAGACCTACCAGCTGTTCACCTCGAGCCAGACAGCAAGAGACGTGGCGCTCTATGGGCGAATCGCTTCGGTCGTGGTCGTCATGTTTGGTCTCGCGGCCATACGTGTTCGGTCCGCCGGTTATGCAGCGATCACTGCTTTCGCCTTCAGCTGGATTGCGCTCCAATTTGGAGGCGCCCCTACCAGCGAGTTTTGGGGCTTTGCGGGTTTTCTTCCTATTCTGGCGTTCTATCCATGGCTCGCAATCCGATTTCCGGAGGCTTCCGAGAGCCGCGATCGCGAGCTCGCCAGCAATCCCGCGCAAGAGCAAGGTGCAAGTCGGCTGCCTCAACTTCCGGTCATGAAGCCCCGTAAAGACCTCTCCTCACTCGTTGGCATGGAGGAACTTAAGGGCCGGCTCCGCCATGCCACCGAAGAGATCCTCGGCGCACGAGAAGAAGGAAACGATCCCCGTAATGGCATTCTGCTGTTTGGTGAGCCAGGCAATGGAAAGACTGAGTTTGCGGAGTGCCTCGCAGGCGAATTCGACCTTCCGATGATCAAGCTTCGGACGGGTGACGTGGCCAGCCGGTGGAAGAACCAGACGACGGAAAGTGTAGTGCAGGCTTTTGCGCAGGCCAAAGCTCACGCGCCCTGCATGCTATTCCTCGACGAGGTCGAGAGCATGCTTGCTGATCGCGCGGGCATGGCCGAAAGCGGCAGCGAGGAAGGTAAGCTGACCAATACGTTGCTCACTCTGTTGGTTGATATTCGTGCGCATCGCGTCGTGGTTGTTGCGGCGACTAACTACTTGGATAGGCTCGACCCCGCAGGCGCTCGGGAAGGCCGTTTCGACTACAAGATTGAAGTCCCCGCACCAGATGAGGCGGCGCGCCTGGCCTTGTTGGAGAATTCGCTGAAGCGGTTTGTCCCGTACGCGGAGATCCAACGCTCGGCGATTGAGAGAGCTGCGAAGCGTTGGGTGGGCTATTCGAGCAAGCGTATTCAATCTGTCGGGGAGCAACTGCGTGAAGAAAAGCGCAAGAGCAACCGGACCAGCTTTGGCTTTGACGATCTGATGGCGGCCATGCGGGCTTTGCAGGGCCGTGCGGGGAAGATTCCAGAAAGCACGAAGAATATCGAAGACCTCATCCTTCCGGTTGCTTCCAGTAAGCGCCTGAAGGCCATTGCAACGCGCATGTCGAAGATTGGGCAGATCGAAGAACTGGGCGGGAAGGCTCCGACTGGCATCGTCTTCTGGGGCCCCCCTGGCACGGGGAAAACTGAGGCTGCCCGCGCTTTGGCGAAGGCAACAGGTTGGGCCTTCCTGCAAACGACAGGAAGCACGCTGATTGCCGATCCGGTTTCCTGGGACAAACTCATTCGAGAGGCCAAGGATATTCGGCCGGTGATTGTCTTCCTCGACGAGGCGGATGACATTCTGCGGAATCGACAGCTTTCGAACGTTGCGGCGCTGACAAACAAGATTCTCACAACAATGGACGGTGCTTCAGGTAAGACACCCGATATCGTATTTGTTGCCGCAACCAACTTCGTCGACGATATCGACGAGGCTGCAATGCGCGGAGGTCGGTTTACCGAAAAAGTTCGCTTTGAAGCGCCTGACGCCTTGGGAACCGAGAAATTCGTGATGGACTGGCTTCAAAAGCGCGGGATTGCTCCACAAAACAGCTTTGTCGCGCGAACTGTTCAGCTCCTTGAGGGAGAGTCGATCGCGAATATTGATGCGGTTTTGCAGGAGGCGGTCAATCAGTGTGCAGTCCGTATGCTTGATGGCCAGGAAGGGCATCTTACCGTCGACGATGTCGTTGATGCGCGCCAGGCGGTAG
This sequence comes from Ralstonia pickettii, assembly GCF_000607165.1. GTDB lineage: Bacteria > Pseudomonadota > Gammaproteobacteria > Burkholderiales > Burkholderiaceae > Ralstonia > Ralstonia holmesii. The sequence goes on from NZ_JFZG01000032.1 coordinate 13,459, forward strand.
TTCGTAGCTAGTCCTGGAGACTCCGCGCATTCTTAGGGCCGCTTACATGCGGCCCTTTTTCATGCT
>NZ_JFZG01000033.1 GCF_000607165.1 Ralstonia pickettii
ACGCTAAATGCTGAATCGAATTCTGAACAGGGGTGAGGCGAGCGTGAATCGCGCTGAGCCGGTCATCGGAAATCCCGTGGACATCGTTTCGTCGGGTGCTTGGGTGCCCCCGTCGTCTCCCGGTGGGACTCCTCAAGGCACGGTAACGATCGATTCCGACGCTGCCGAGATTGCAACGCCGCGCATTGGTCCTCAGGACCGCGATGCTGACGACTCGGTGGTCATCTCCACTGTTGACGCGCTTCCGCTCTTTACACGCAAGATGTATGACGACGATCTGGTCCAGATGCCGCCGTCCATGCGTCAATGTGTTTGTCCAGTGGAGGTGTCCCCGCCAAATGCTGAAGGTAAGAAGCGGGGCGAGTACGCCATCATTCTGACCAAGGACATGCGAAACGACGACTACGTCGAGGAGCTCGTTGCGCACTTGGCAGTCAAGTGGGACCTTGTTGCTGATGGCTATCACATTGCCTCTGATCAGGTACTGATTGATCTCGCACGCGACCGGGTGATGGAAAATCGTCGGCGCAAGTCTGCTGCTGTGTCGCTCGAGCAGAAGAACGCAAGCGCTCTTTACCGGCAGTTCGAACTGATGGGCGAGTTCTCGATTGCAAATGAGGCCTCGGACTTGCATATCGAAATGAACCGCCGGCAGGCGAAATCTCAGGTCTCGTTCCGAATCCACGGAAAGCTGGTGCAGCCGCCCGAGTTTTGGATCGACACGCATACGTTGCTGGACATGGTCGCGTACCTGTACAACAACAAGTCGCAGAATGGATCTCACAACTCGTACAACGAGAACATCCTGCAGCAGTGCCAACTGCAGTTGAAGATTCAAGGCCGTGAGGTTCTGTTCCGTTGGGCGTCAGGTCGGACCGCGCTCGGTAGCATCGTTGTGCTGCGCATGTTGTTCCAGGATGACATGCAAAGCATCAAGTCTCTCGAGGAGCTCGGCTACTTCGACCAGCAGATCCATATGTGGCGGAACGCAATCAGCCGTCACAAGGGCGGAATCACTGTCGCTGGAATCGTCGGCTCGGGGAAATCGACGACCATGCAGACCAACATGGCCGGTCTTCCCGCTACGATGGCCAAGTACACGGTTGAAGATCCGGTCGAGTACTTGATTCCTGGCGTACGCCAATTCAACGTGTCGCGTTCCCTGACTGATACGGAAGGCGATTCATTTATTGGCTGGAAGCGGCAGTTGAAGCGTATGGACCCCAGCGCAGTCCTTGTTGGTGAGTGTCGTGATTTGGAAAGCGCCTCGATGTTCCGTGACATTGTCGAATCCGGCCACCTTGGGTTCACTACGGTTCACGCTCCGTCACACATTGGCAGTATCGACCGCTTTTGTTCGTCGGAGTTGGGGATTCCCCGTGAAGTCATGGCGACCCCTGGGTTCATGAACTTGCTTGTTTACCAAGCACTCGTGCCGATCAACTGCGAGTGTTGTAAGGAATTCCCCGCAACTCGAGTTGCTAGCCCGGAGTATTTGCATCGCCTTGAACGCCTGTTTGAGATCGACGTTGACGGCATCTTCATAACGAATCTCCACGGGTGCGAAAAATGCCGCAAGCCAGGATTAACTGAACTCAATGGCATTGCCGGGCGTAAGGTGGTCGCCGAGATGCTTGAGCTCGATACCTACATGCTGGAGATGATCCGCGATCATCGGAACATCGATCTGATCAAGTACGTCAACAAGCAGCGCACAGCAGGTTTCAACGAGGAAGACTCGGTCGGTAAGTCGGCAATGGAAGTTGCTATGTATCGCTGCTCGCGAGGCGAAGTGTCGCCCTTTGAAATCGAAGAGAAGTTTGGCACCTTCGAGCAGTATGAGAGCGAGCAGCAGCGCTTTGGTCTGGGAAAATTCGCCGGTGCGCAAGAGCGGTTTGACTCCCTGCAGAGGAACTGGGGGGTTGTCGCATGAAAACCATGCTTGCTCGATTGCCATTTGGCAGAACGACCGCGACATCCGATCCGACAGCCGGTCGCGGTCTATATCTTGCAATACTCGACTTTAAACAGCGCCGGGGGGAGTTCTACGGGGATTTGGCTGGGATTATGGATGCCCAGCCTGGCCGGAACATCCGGGAATTGCTTGAGCCCTATGTTGAACGGTATGGCTCCTTGCCGGAAGGCAAGCTCGCGGCGTTTTGGCTTCAGCGAATGGACGAGGACGTTGCTACGTTCTCTGAAGCGCTCACCGGGACCGTCCCATCGGAAGACCTAACCGTTCTTTCCTTTGCCGAGCGAGCAGGTGATCTCAAGGTTGGTTTGAAGCAACTCTCAGAAAGCATTCTTGGAATGGAGGCCGCGAAGAAGGTCGCACGCACTGTTTTGATGACTGCAGTTGCAGCCATTGTGATCTTCCACGTCTTCCTTGGCGTTGAAGGTTTCGTGCTCATGCCGCGACTTTTGAGAACGATCGGGGGGATGATCCCACCCGAACAGTGGGGCCCAGTTGGCAAGTTATTCAACACAGTTGGCGAGTTTATTCGCAGCTGGGGCTGGGCAGTTCTCGCGCTCGAAGCGCTGGCAATATGGTGGGTCAAGTGGTCCTTCCCAAACTATGTCGGGAAACTCCGCCCGTGGCTCGACCGAAACTTTCTTCCCTATCAGTTCTACAGAGACTTTCGCGGGGCGTCATTCCTGTCTTCGCTCGGAGCGGCCACTACGAAAGTCGGGACCCAGGTGCAGACAGTTCCAGACGCTTTGGAAAAGATGGAGCCCGAAGCTTATCCCTGGCTGAGATGGCACATCAAGCAGATCCTCGACAACTTCGAGCAGGAGCCTAACGCGAAGGGCGAAGCGTTCAATACAGGAATAGTCAACGATCGAGCTTACTACCGGATCGTTGACTTGGCCTCGTACAACGATATGTCGACCATGCTTGGCAAGGTCGGTGAGATCGTTCGTACGACGGCGCCGGTCGAGATGCAGAAGAAGGCCACCACGCTCCGATACATCGTTGTTATTGGCGTCATTCTGCTGATGATGAGCTTCTACTTCGGAACGTTCAAGATGGGCGATGAGTTCAAACAGATCATCCAGTTGAACATGATGATGCGTGGCTCTTGAGCCGAAACGCATTCGATTTCCGTCCGAATGACCCCGCCGATAGGCTCTCTCTCGCTATTTCGGGTGCTTCTAGGACGTGTTTTACTGATTCCGAGGAAGAAGTGGCAATGGTTGAGTCGCGCCGAGTTCACGGATGTGGAGGCGCGAACGGTCGACGCTTCGTTCGTGGCGGTGGCGCACTTTCCTTCTATTACGTGCTGAGGAGCATCATGGATATTCGTTTTACTGAAGTGGAAAAGAGCGGCCTGGCGCAGCGGCCGCGCCGTCTGGGTTGGGCAAAGTCGTGTGCTCATCTGAAGGGCAACGGGCAGCGGGGCAGCGTGTTGGTCGAGTACGGCCTCTATTTGCTCGTGATTCTGATCGCCGTGGTCGGCTCGTACGCATATTTCAGTTCGAACAGCGTTGGCGAGCAAACCAATCTGCTCGGCAACGACCTGACTTCGTTGGCCGGCAAAGTGAAATCGACGTACGCAGGTCAGTACGCCAACGTTTCGAATGCATCCCTGGATACTGGTGGGTTCTTCAAGAACCTGGTTTCCATGCAGGACACCGCCGGCACCGTTACTGTTTCGCCTGGCGGCGGCCTGCTTACCGTTACGCCGGGCACCTTGAACATCGCGAACGACTCCGTGCAGTATCAAATCACCAACCTACCTGATTCGGCTTGTCAGCCGATCATCTCGGCAATCATGCGGTCAGCGTCGCAGATCTCCATCAACGGCACAGTGATCAAGTCGTCGACGGTGACGTTCAATCCGGCCAACATGACTTGCACGAACAACGCGAACAAGCTGGTGTATCTCATGACCTGATGCGGCCTGCGCAGGTCGAACATTTGGCAAAGGCGCCCGTGAGCGCCTTTTTTCTTGGCACTTCTATCGCCTATACTTCCTGATGGGAAGTTTTATGCGCTCGGAAGCAACGCGGACATCGTTAGGATCATCGAAACACAGGGGATGGCATTCTATGAATCAGACACTGGATTGGAAGGACGTGGTGGGGCGCCCCCCTATGTGGCGTGCAGGGGCGACGGCAACTGCGCGACGTGCTCGTCTGCGACAGAAGGGCAGCATGCTCATTGATACGGCGTTGGCGCTGACGATTGCCACCATGACGTTGGGAGGGCAGTTCGCCAACACCACCGAGGCAGTCGACGAGTCGCTTGCAAAGGCAACGGGGCAATGGGCTGTGGAGTTTCAGGGGGGGATTAACGGGTACTACAGTGACTATGGCCAGCAGATCATGGCCGGGCAATCTGTGCCAGGGGTTGCCAGCCCCTATAAACCCACCGTGCCCGAGCTGATCAATCTCGGATACCTGCCGTCCGGATTCGGCAGCGTGGCGCCCAACGGGCAGACCTTCACATCGTCAGTGTCGCAAGTTTGCGCTAGCGGAAATTGCTCGTTGGCCGGTTACGCAGTCTCGACTGCACCTTACACGGATGCAAGCGGGGCGGTGCGCAATGATTTGGCCGGCATCGCAATGCAGGCCGCTGGCGCGGATGCTGGGATGTCTACTCCTGGCAATGCGGGGAAGCTCATCGGGACAGGCAATGGGTGGCAGACTCCAATGTCGGGTGTGCCTGTGGGTACCCTGGCAATGCGTCTAGGCTCCTATTCCGCGACGGATGCTCGCCTAAGTCAGTTTTACAAGCTGGATGGGTCGAGGAAGCTGACCGGCCCCATGAATGCGAACGGAAACTCAATGAGTAACGTTTCCACCTTGGGTGCCACGGGCAACGTGACTACCTCAGGTGGTGCATTTGTGGCCAGCACGCCAGGCATTGGTGTCAAGATTGCAGGAACGCAGTTCTACGGCGACTCGAGCAACATTGCGCTTCGTGCTCCCGGCGGCACCTACATCCAGCATACAGATGGCTCTTGGGCGTCGATGAATTCTGGGACGATCAATGCCTACCAGGATTTGAACGTAGCGGGCAACTCTACGCACAGCGGCGTAACTTGGCTCAACGGTACGACCGTACACAATGGTTACACCTATTTGCAGGGGGGAGCGGTCGTGAACTCAGCCCTGGCAATGGCAGCGACCGCCTGGTCAGGTTATGGTTGCTCAGGGACGGGCATCACTACAGATCCGAACGGAAAGATTCTCTCTTGCCAAGGTGGCGTTTGGCAGTTGGCCTCAGGAATGGGACAGCCTTTCCAAGTGGCTGGCAGCGGAACTTGCGACTATAGTGCGGCAATCGCTCAGTGTCCCGCTGGGTCCAAGTTGGTCGGTGGAGGCTATGTTCTGACTTGGTACAACGGCGGTTCCTTCAGCCATGCCCCGGACGGTTCGTATCCAGACAGTGGCAACAACCGATGGGTCTTAAATGGTTCCGGCACCAATAGTTGTTTCGCAAGCTACGCGAGCTGCGTCTACTAAATGATCGAATGGGCTTGGCGGTGTCCTTACCGGCAAGCCCATTTTCTTTCCACGGTCAGCATGCACAAGTGCCGTACCGGAACCCACAGAATCACTAGCCCGCGCACTGGTGAGTTTGGAGTGCACGGTCGCCCCATTGTAGGCAACGATGCCGCAAGACGCCTTCAGCGCGACGTCACCTGTCCCCAGGAAGTAAGGATCTGCTGTATGGCACGGGCATACTTGTCCCGATGCTGAGGCGTCTCAGAATGGTAGGCGCCGATGGCTTCCCAAGTGTTACCGTACTTTGCCATCTTCGTCTTCAGCCGCCAGGCAGCAACATATATGTTGATGCATCGGTCCATAAGTGCTGAAGGCGTTATTCCCCATGTTGCAAGCTCGGGAAAGTGCACCGAGTTTATCTGCAATTCGCCGACGTCTACTGAGCCATTGGAATTCCTGTGGACAGCAGTCGGGTTCCCCTTCGATTCGTACCAGGCGATCGCCCTGAGTACATAGGGGTTCACTGATTGGTATGCACCGGCGTCGTCGAAGCAGTCTGCCTTGGCAGGCAGACTGCAGACGAGCAGGGCGATGACGAGGCAGCTCGCTAACCGAGACACGAAGTAGCTTCGGCGACTTTTAGCGGTCAATGCGCGTTCAAACATAGCTGTATCGCAAGGGCACTTGGCGTCGGCCACCTCCGGCCGGCGGGTCGATATCGCAGCTGTTCGCGAAACGGTCCAGCTTGAGGCTAGCAGTATCCAACTTGGCCAGCACGCGACCGAGGCGGATCAAAATCCAAGCGATCGCCGGCGGGAAATGTCGGCCGGCCACTGCTTCGGCGTAAGCGTCTTCCACAACGCCATCCTTTTCGACCAGGCTGTTCCCGAGCCCCTCCACTCGCAAGAAGAGTTCATAGAGCTCGTCACGGCCGTCCCCACGGCCGCGCAGTTGGGCCGGTACGCTTCGGCGGTCGAGTTGGGCGTGTTCGCACAGATATTCGTGAGTCATTTGATCCTCCTTGAGTTGCTCCACGCTTTCAAATTTACAGAAGCGCAACCCAAGTTCTAGCCCCCTTATTCAGGGATCCACATGTGTTCTGCCAGCGAAGCGTCAACGACATGTGAGTCTTCGGGCTCGCCGAGTTTCACCCCGGCCGTCTGCGCAACGCTCGAGGAGGGAACAGTCGCCTGTATCGAAGCGGAAGGGGGCGCTGCTCCAAGAATCAATGCGTCCGTCTGGGCTGCTGGTGCCGGCAGGGAAGAATGAATTGGCGCCACAGCAGCCGGCGCAAAGAGGGATGGCCCCCCCCTGAAGTTCAAGAGTTTCACGATATCGGCGACGGAACGCATCGGTCCGCAAAGCTCTTCCAGAGTGGCTCCGATCTCTGCAAGCCGAAGTACTTCTGCATTGAGATCGGATTCTTCGTCGAGATTCCCCAGATGTCGATTGACGGCGTGATGAGGCGGGACGGTCAACCTCATGCGGCGACCGGCTGAAGTACGTGCCATGGCTCCCCCTTATGCGGCAGCGCGTTGTCGGTCCATTGCGGCCCAGAACTCGCCGGCGTACTGAAAGCCGCGGACATTGCTGTACACAGGATCAGTATCAACGTGAATTTGGCTGTGGGTCTTGCCGAGTTCCTTCTTGACGTGGTCGACGAACAAGTGGGCTCCGCCTCCGGTAATGAGAATGTTGTCAATGTCCGAAAGGTTGCCGATCGACATGAGCATCTCATTGATGGCATCGGCGACGATTTGGTCAACAAGAGGCTTGAAGGGGCTGATGTCGATAGTCTTTCCGTTGATGGTCAACGGGCTCCCCGTACGAAGAGCATTGTCGATTCGAGACATAGTCCGGGGGTTCGACGTGAGGTCCGGGCCAATGTGATCCGCGACTGCGCTGATAACTGCCCAAACTGACTTTGGAGTCGCGCTGCATCGGCCGGTGAGCGGCTTTGCGCCCTCGGTGACGAACCAGTCAAGCGTGCCATAGCCAGGGTCAAGAACCAGATTGGTCTGCTGCGACATCGACTGGAGCAGCTTGCGCGGAACGGCGTAGTTGTAGAAGGCACCGCTCGGTTGGGGAAACACCTTCACCCGGCGGACGTCGACTTTGAGGACTTGGTCGTGTGCCACAGGATTTGGCACTTCATGCGTTCCCGTCAGTAGCTCCGTGAGCTCCTTCGAGTACCGGTCATAGGTCGTCAGAGGTAGGCCAACGACCATGTAGTCGATGGCGTTCAGCCGCATCTTCTGGAGTGCTCCGAGAAAGAGTGCGCGATATGCGCGCGAAGTCGAATATGCACTCGCCACCTCACGCTTATAGATACCTTTGGATTCGGCAAGAGCGTCTGCACCGACCGAATAGTTCTCGCCATCAACCTGAACAACAATTCGGTCCACCTTTGCCATCAACCCACCAGTGAAGTCCGATTGCGTAGCCCGAGGTGCGAGTGAGGGGAAAAGCCCGACTTTGACATCCATGTCGATGTCGAGTTGGGAAAGGGTGTGCTTGGTGTTGCCGTAGCCAACATCGATAGCGCGAACGATCGCAGGGGTGGACTTTGACATTTAAGGTTCTCCGCAAGAAGTACGGCAAGGATATGGTTCCTGTAACTTCCTGGCAAGAAGTTCTTGCGAATTGTGGCCAATTCGAGGCCACACAATGGCCAAGATGAGCCAGTAATGAGCTGCTCAAGGCCAATTTGGGGCCGTTATGCTCGCTGCTTTCCAGTGTTGGCAGGCATATGGGGCCACGCTTGGTCCGTCCAGAGGCCAAGTGGAGGACAAGTTCGGCCACGCGCTGTCGAGACTTGGTTGGATCTCCACTCAATCTCGTCTCTGTTCGGGGATTGCCCCGCTATTAGAGGAACGCGGCGAGGACAGGCGCTCTGGTTTTTATGAACGGTGTTACAAAGAGAGTGTCCCTGCATGCGGCAGGAAACACCGTAGGTAGAAAGGAATCGGAGGAATTTACAAACAGTAGAGCGGGGCTGAAGGGAAAATTCATTCTTGACAAGAAATGCGCGGCGCCATAATCTGCACGCCATCTACTGCGCCTCGGCGCGGTGATCGGCAGCTGGGCCGCATCTAGCCCCCGAACGCCTGCCAGAAGGCTGGCTTCGGATCAGGACGCGCAATGCGTTCGAACTTGTGGAAGATTGGAGCGCAGACCGCTCCGCCCGGAATCCGATGAGGATCGACCGGGCAAAAGGTATGAAGTGGATCCCTCAGGGATTCGTGCGGCTCGCCAAATCGGCGTAGACGTGGCAACGCCCGCCAACGGCATTTCAATACGTGACGATCCAAATCCGCGATGACCTCCTGCAGCGACAGCTGCCGGGTTGGTCCGGCATGCTTCGCGCTTAGAGCGCGGGTTCGGCATTCGTACACGCATAGAAATTTCCAAGGCACCCCACAACCCGCGAATAGGTGCTTCCGCTAGGAAGGTCTAGTCGGTTGGGTTTCGCAATATGAAATCGGTGCACACCACCGATGAAAAAGCTGTGTGAGCGCTCCTATAGGGAGCCAGCCGCCAGCCTCCCGTCCTACACGGGGGGGCTACTGGCGCGAAGCGCGCGATGTGCTTCTTGTTTCCGATGACTCTCATTCCGCTGGACGCGGCTTCGTGCTAACCGCATGGAAGTCGACCTACCCGTTTGCGAGCGCCCATTGAGGCGTGTCGTGGGCGGGTCTGGTATCTGGCAACTTGCTCGAACCCGTCACGGTTCGGTGGCCGCAAGGGATGGAATGGGAGGAGAGAGATTCGTTCAGGAGGCGCTGGAGTGCGCCAAATGACAATCCGAGGGTGTCGCCACCTCCAACAAACGCGACTTAGGCTCCTCTCTTTGACACAAGAGAGGATGGCGCACCAGCGCAATTGCATAGCCAAGGGATTGGTTATGTAGTTCCGAGAGTTTCTAACGTACGGCCCTGCCAACCCCTGTCGCTACGGAAGCGACCAAGCAATTCCTGTAGGAACGCGGTGCAAGCAATAGACAGCCGGCCTCATGCTCGGAGGGATTGATGCGTCAAAGCGTCGATTCCTGCGGGGATGAGACCGGGGAGTGGAATTCGATGGCATCTGGGCTATGGAGCCTGGACGGTTGAAAGAAACACAAAGCGTGGTCAGTGCTACCACGGAGCCAAGCGATGGATGATTTTTTCGAAGGGACTGGGACGGGGCGAAATCCAAGCCGGAAGGGGACGGAAGGCATGTACTCGACCTCGTGGAACTGGAAGAAGCAGCTTACCGATCTGATCAAGAAGCCAGAGAACCTCCGGACTGTCCGGGGAGATCGGCGCGCATCGGATCGTACCCAGGAAGCACGTTCGAAGATTCTCTTTCTGGGTTTCGAGGAACTGAAGCTGCTCGGATTCCGCTTTGAGACTATCCACAGCTTCCGGAAGAAGCACATGCAGGCGCTCGTGAAGAAATGGTTGGATGAGGGGAAGTCCGCATCAACCATTCAGAACCGTCTGACGGCATTCCGTATTTTCGCTTCCTGGATTGGCAAGGCCGACATGATTGGGCCCACCGAGGATTTCGTGAAGGATGACCCGGATGCTGCCAAGCGCACGCTCTCTGCGCAGGTGGACAAGAGCTGGTCCGGCAACGGCGTGGACATCGACGGAAAGCTCGCTCAGATCCGGGCGGCCGACGAACGCGCGGGGCTCATGCTCCTGGCGGGACGAACCTGGGGTCTGCGTCGGCTCGAGATGGTGTGTATTCGTCCGTACGCCACGATCGATCAGGGCGGCGTGACGAACATCCTCGCATTCAGCGATGTCAACGTGACTCGGGACGAATTGAAGGCGGCCATCGCGGCGAGTGGCACTGGCCTTCCGATCAAGAAGGGTACGAAGGGCGGGCGGTATCGCGTGCTTCCCCTGGATACGCCTGAGAAGCTGGCCGTGCTCAAGGAACTCCAGTCGGTGGTCCGCGACCGTGATGGTCACCTCGGCTGGCCGGGGAAATCCCTGCAGGCCAATGCCAATCACCTGTCGTACCTGGCTCGGAAGTTCGGTCTGACCAAGGCGGACCTCGGCGTCACGCTTCATGGACTGCGCCACGAGGTGGCCAACAACGAGTTCGAGCACCTTTCTGGCGTAAAGAGTGCGATCCGAGGCGGCAACAGTCCTTTGCGTGGGGAGACCCGGGTTGCTGCCCAGCTGGTGGCCCGGCTACTTGGCCACTCACGGGTCAACATCATCAGCGCGTATTGCGGAACGGTGGTGAATATGGGCGAGGTTCACAAGAATCGCGCGGTCGCTGAGTTGGACGCCCTGCAGCCTCACATCGAGGCGATGTCGGCGGCGCTTGATCAACACGGCTTCATCAGTCTGTACATGGTCGGCACCAGGGCGATGGGCAGGCGGCGTCCGCAGGACACGACCGTTCCGTACGAGTTTGTGACATTCGGGGAGATGGGCCAGCCGACGCCGCCGCTTCAGGCGGATCTGGAGGCGATCCTCAAGTCGCGGGTGCACGTTCGCGTGATGGCCGATACGCCGTTGGAGACGAGTGCCACCTACCTGGACAACATGCTCGTGGTGATTGACGGTGGTTCGCCCGGTTCCGGCAAGGAAGATGCAGAGGGTGAGCTTGATGTCGCATGAAGGCCGTACAGCTACGCGGCGGCAGTGCATTCGCGCGCAGGATCCCAGCGGAGAGTGGTGGTGCCAACTGGCGGGCGCGCGTCCGTGGGCGAATGAATCGGCCGTCACGCGCGGCTGGCGGACCTGCCGAGCCTGGGTCTTCAACGGCAATCAGGTCTGCCAACCGACCAGTCGGTGTCGCCTAAGAGGTGAGCGCAGTGCAAATTCCCGTTTGGAAGCTGTGGGATGCAGGCTTGCTGCTGGTGGAGGGCGTGAATATGGCAACCTTTAACCGGCATCGCCAGCGGTTTCCTGTCGGGAGGAGACTGCCATGAGATCTGAGATTGACGATGCCGGCGAGACGATTCCCTACGCCCACAAGCACCGCTCCAATGATGCCGAGGTGAATGAGGGGAAGGCGGTCTGCCTGGCTGACTTCTGGCCAGAGCCTGATTGGAAGCTGTGGATCGATGAAGGGCGACCGTGCGAGGTCGTGGCCAAACTGGCGGTCCTCTATTCAGGATTTGCCAGCCGCCCTAAATCGGGCATGAAAGAGTGCAGTGCTCGCGACTGGCAGATTGCCTTCGAGCGGGCTGCTCCCCTCATCCGAGATCTCTTCGAGCGTGCTCGGACTGTTGCAGACGTGGAACGCATGCCGAATGATCTCGCCTGCGCGGCAGGATTCGAACTTCCCAACCTGCCTAACCTCTCCTTGCGTGATCGGGGCGTCCAGGTATTCCTTGCGCTGGGCCGGGGATCGCGGCGATTGCGCGGGCCATTCAACCTGACGTTGCGCCAATTGGCTCTCGCAACCTGGCTGCCGGATCTCGGATGGCCTGAAAACGCCCACGCCTTCGATTCGGCCATCGTCCCCGTGAAACTCACAGACGGCACCTGGGCCGTCGGGCGGGTGGAGGGGAACCGCTACACATTGCTCGCCGAGAAAATCCTGACCAGAGCAGAGGCATTGGAGTCAGCCCGTCAACACATTGCGAAAGGCACAAGCGCGGTCGGTGCCGGCAGGGCCGCTCGAGCGCGGGAGATTGAACGGGTTGGCGCAGACCACCGGAAAGGGCGAGACGTCACGCCAGAAGAGTTGATGGGCGTGTTTGGCTTCCGCGGCATCCAGTTTGGGGAATCCTTGGGACAGGCCGAGCGGCAACTGTGGGTCAACGAGCTCTATGACGCTTTGCACGATCTGGCCGCCTTTCTCGGCTTGAAGCCACGTTGGATCGGGCTCAAGGGGCTGGCGCTGGCCGTAGGGGCGCGCGGCGTCGGGCGGGCGCTTGCCCATTACGAGCCCGGGCTGCGTTGCTTCAATTACACCCGCAAGCGCGGTGCCGGCTCGGTGGCGCACGAATGGTGGCATGCCTTAGATGCCTATCTCGTCCAGTGGGTCAACCCTTCCTACTTCAGGCTTGCAGATGGTTACCTGTCATTGCACGATTGGGCCTTCCCAGCCGCATCACACCCATCGGCGCCTAAGTTGCTCCCAGCGTTGCGAGAGATCTTGAGCTTCACCGGAAGGACAGGGCAGGCGTCCGAGTTCCTCCGAGACGCTTGGAAGATTGCGGGAATGCCACGCCAGGGTGAGTACTGGTATCAGCGCCACGAGATGATTGCCCGGGCGTTCGAGGCGTATGTCCAGGATGGCTTGGCCGCACGAGGCCAAATCAGCCCCTACCTAGTATTGGGCACATCCCAACAGGAAATGGCTGAAGAGGATGCGGACCTTCGGGCGTACCCAGTGGGTGAGGAGCGGCTTGCACTCAATGGGTATTTCGACGCGATCTTTGCGGCGCTTCGAGGTATTGCTCCAGCTGGCGGCGCTTGAGTAAGGCGTCATCTGCACCGCGCCTTGCCATTCGGAGCGCTTGACAGATTCCTTTATGGAACAGGACGCGCAAGGTAACCAGGTTTACTGGGAACGGCGGAACGACTGTCGGAGACGCAACGGCAAATTCCTATCGGGAGTGCAGGGCGGTTGCGGCAGCACCGTGGGCGTCGAGCGCATGGTTGTGACTCATCAGCGGAACTGGATCTGCTGCGCGCCGTCGATATATTGGGTAGCTCGAGCACGTACGGCTGACATGAACGAGAGGATCTATGCCTGAAGCCATCTGTGAATCAGCAACCCAGCCTGATGCCGGTCCTGCGGCGCACTTCGATCCGGCGGCCATCGTGGAAGCCGTGAACACTGCAAACGACCGCTTTGGCGCGTCCGTGATCTTCAATCTGCTGCTTGACGAACGAGATGTCTCCGGCCGCAGCCTGGAACACATCAAGCGGGCTCTGGGCGACGGCGCCGATGAGCTCATTCACAACTATCAGGCGGCACGGTCCGCTTTGACCGACAAGATGAAGGAACGGGTGAGGGCAGGACGCGATGCAGCCGGTGCACAGTTGAATGCGATGCTCAGTGCGGCAGGGATTTCGATTTCCGGTGAGCCACAGTTGCTGGCCACGCGGCGTGGCGGGTTGATTCAGGCCCGAGTGGTCAGCGTCAGTTCTGCCCGCCTAGTGGAGGATGGGTCCATCTGGGGCTTCCTGCGGCTTGAGACCTCGCGCCATTCCTATGAGGAAAAGGAATTCACCTTCTCGGAAGGGAAGCTCTTGGTTCGCGATGAGCCTGATCTCGTCTGACACGACCGACTGCGTTGGACGAAAGCCGATCAGCGGCAATACGGGCACGCGCCTGAGAAGGGAGATGAACATGCAGTACGAGCACATTCCATACGAGGCGTTTGGCGAGGGCGGTGAGTACACGCGCGCCGCACGTGAGATTGGCGAATTGCCATGGGAGATGCGGGCCCAGGCGCTCAAGGACGCCACATCGGAGATATCGGGGTTGATCGGCCAGCAGGCGGCGCGGGTGATCTCAAGTGGAACGCCGGCCTACCTGGCCTTCGACATGCGGCCAGAGGAGGCAAACCGGCATGCGCATGCGGACATCCTCCTAAAGTTGGGTACCCACATTCCGCTCAGCTACTGCAGTAAAGGGGGCAAAGCGACCGTGCCAAAGCCGAGCGCCGCGCAGCAAAAGATCATCAATCGGGTCAACGCCGGCGAATCCGTGGTCTTCGACTCGAAGAGCGGGCGTTTTGTGATGCACAGCATAGGCAAGACTTCCCAGGTCGACCAGCGGACCATCGACGCGATGCTGAGAGCGGGCATGTTGGAGAAAGACAATCTGGGCCGGTGCAAGCTCAACAATGTGTTCGGTCAAAGTGATCCGGCCGCGTAGCCACGTGTCGACCCCAGATGGCGGGGCGTTTGTGGCCGCAGCGGTCATCCGTACGAATTCCATTTATCCAGGGAGCAACCTTTGACAAACCGTCACAGCACCAATGGCCGATTCCGGATCAATGAGGAGCAGCTGTCGTACGCCACCGGCCCATTTGCGTACGAGTTCGTGCCAAGCCGCGCGATCGGCAAGTGGCGTCTGCACGATGCCAAGGACAACGCCGTCGGCAGCGCCGAAGACGAGGCTGCGGCCGTTCAGGCGGTGCGTGTGCTGAATGGCGACACGCTTCACTGAACACCGGTTCTGTCCATAGCAACGAAGTCCCGCAGCAACCGCTGTGGATTCAATCCCGAACGGAAGGAGAATGAAGTGCACGAAATGCTTGAAGACATCCGCCTCTTCTGGAGAACCGAAAGGACGGCGGCGCTCCTCCTCTTTGCGAGCATCCTTGGCTTGCTCCTCGCCGGCACCGCGGGCGTTACATTCTTGCTGGACGGCAATATCCTCGCGTTCGCCGTGAGCGTTTTTGCGTTCCTCATCTTCGCGCTTCCGGTGTTTGTCCTGAGCACCGTGAACTTTGCGTCGGCACAATGGGATCGGCGCCAAGCGAAGAGTCGCAGCGGATCCAAGCGTTCCTGCGAAATCCGTTAAGGAAATTGAGGCGTGAGGATGCGGCGGGCAACCGGAGTCTCCATCAACCGGGCCTTACCCGGGCAGTGGTCGTGACCTGCACCACGCAGGCGCCCACGGATGTCGCCAAGTGGTTAGGTGGATCTGGCCGGAGACACGCAGCGACGATGGGAGGCGATCCCGGTACCGGCCCGACATCCCCGCCCATCCAGAGGAAATGTGAGTGATCCGGAATAACGTGTGGAGGCATTCATGAACACCCCTCAGAGCCCCAGCATTGCGAGCGCCGAAGCGAGGCGTTGCGCCACGTGCGGGGCTACGTCCGCAGAGGAGGCCTGGAACATCTGCAATGCCACTAGTGAGGCAGTTTGCTATGGCCTAACCCTCTTCCCGCTGGACATCCAGATCGGCCGAATCGAGTGCGGAGCAGTCACAGTCGATAGTTCCGACGGCATGCCCGATTCCACACGACTCTCCAAATAGTTGAAATGTGTAACTTGCGTTGCCGGTTTTGCCGACTGGGTGCCATTTCTAGGTATGGGCAGCGTGCCCAATCTAGGAGATGGTCATGAATCGAATTGAACAGGGTGTGAGCTGGAAGGACCGTATGAAAGACGTCAAGCGCTGGGCCAACGTCGAGCGAATCGCTCGCAATGCCACCATCACGCTCATCGCGATCTCGGCCGCGTTCGTGGTAGGGCAGTTCACCGCGGCATCGGCAATGTCTTCTGAGTTCGTGGAGGGAAGGCTAAACGCGTGGGCTTCAGGCGATCCACACAAGGCCCAAGCCGTTGCGGACTTTCGGCAGTGTCAGCTTGCCGGGCCGGCGGTCAGCTTGGCGGGATGCATCGAGCAGGTCGCTCCTGGCGAATTGGGGAAAGCGCTGTCGGACCAGGTACATCAGGTCCAGGCGACTGCCGCGCGCGGCACGCCGGCGCCACTAAACTGGTTCTTGAACTGAACCGAACGGAATGAAGATGCCCAACCGCCGAAAAGTCGAAGGCCAAGATGTTGCCCTCATCGTGATGGGGGTGATTTTTGCTGCAGCTGCGTATCTCCTTGGTACGAGTTACCTATTCCAGATAGGCGCAGACGGTTCATTCCTCATGTACCGGGCTGCACAGCTTGGGCTGGTCCCAGACAAATGGGCGAAGGGGCATTTGCTTGATGTCGTCTATTTCAAGCAAATCTCAGATGGAACCTGGGAATATCGGGTTCCAAGGAAACTCATCGGATACGCCTACGTGCCTGGCGTAGTCGCAAAGCAGACATCCAAGGATCTAGGAGCGCTTTGCAATACGCCGGATCCGAACGGGAATCGGGGCTGCCAACGAGCTCGTTTCATCGAAAAGCCCTGACCTCTTTTGCTGCCCGCACGGCCCAACTGATTTCCGCCGGCGGCTGTCGGCTGATTCGGAAATCCGGATTGGAACGCGGTACCGGAGTACCCGGTAATCGGACGCACCTCGATCCGAACTCGTCTCGGAAGCCGGTCTAGGCCGAAACGCAGGCCACTCTTGAAATCCGCGTGCCCAAGTGTAAAAGAGGGGTGCGTGCTCGGGAGTTAGCCCAGCGGTATCGCTATTCGTGGGTCTCCAGGGCTCTGGACCGGCTGGAATGCCCCATTGGTTAAGTATCCAGAACGTTTGCCGATATAGCGTTGTTGAAGGCGCGGAGTCTGTTGCTTCGCGGCGGTGCCGTCAGGGCGCCAATATTAGAGATTCACATATGCTGAAAATCATTGCGATAACGAGTGCTTTCTTTGCCGTTATGACCGTCCTTGCAGGACTTGTCCTGGGGGGCTGGAATAAGCTTGCTTGGACGATTTGCGCCGTCGCATTGGTGCTTGCCATCGGAAATGCCGTGAACATCGCCGGGGCTCCAGACTGGGTCCGTTATCTCATCGTCTTCCTCGTGCTCGTCGCAACCTTCTACGTTTGTATCGGCGGACCCGGCACGTTGCATGTCGATTCGCCTCGGAAAACCCGCCCAAATTGGCCTTGGGAGTGACGCGTTGATGCCACGGATCATCACAGACGCCGCGGGCAACGTTGTTGTCATCCAGGGGCAAGTCGGTCAGGTTGTCAAAGGCGACCAAACCGGTTCCGTCCGGATCGAAATGCGCGGGAATGGCAAAGGCATGACTGTCACGACGCTTCCGGATGCCGCTATCGAGCGGGCGCGGGGATATTTCAGTGCCGTCGCCGCGCTGCTCCGGCTGGAGGGTGGCGTTACGCCGGCGGTGCGGACCCTGTTTGCGGCGGGCGGTGATCCAACCAAAGCCGAATCTGACGATGTGACGCTGTTCCGCGAGCACGGCTTACTCGACTGACTGCTGACAAATGCAAACCTACATTCTCATCATGATCGCCATCAGCTCCATGACTGGCCAGGTCGAAGCAATCCATTCCACCGAGTTTTCCGGCAAGCCCACCTGCGAGGCAGCGGCAAAGCAGCTTGCGAAAGACGGTGTACTGAAGACAACTTGCGTCCCCAAATGAGCTGAGGACGCGGAACACATGACCATGTCATCGACGATGAACATCACCTTCACTGCCGGCCTGCCTGATGATCATGGGCAGTACTTGTTCTGGCTGTGGGACGACACTGTGGTCGAAGCCGCGTTGCATCGCGACGACGAGCTTGGCCAGGTCATTACGTACTACAACCTCGCCATTCCTGAGCGACCGGAACGAATCGTGCATCGCGCCGAGACGGGAAAGGTGAAGGGCTGGGCTAATCTGAAGCAGCGCAGCGTGCGCTGATTCAAGGGGGGTACGGTGAACAATTCCAGCGCAAACACTGCTCGAAGCCGAGCTACATCCCCAGGGGCGATTCTGCTATCGCTTCTTGTGCTGGGCCTTGTCATATGGGGTATCGCCGACAGGCTGAGCGCCTTGTCCGACTGGGTGTCGAGCAACAAGATCCGGGAACGCGAGGAAGCGCTCCTGACTGGAAAGGCCGTGGATGATTCGACGGTTGTCCTAACCACGCTCAAAGACGCGACCGGCGTTCGCCAGGTGTATTACAAGTTCGGTCACAGCGAATACGCGAAAGCGCTTCGTGACGCGGGCATCGGATGCCGGTTCTATACGCCCGGGGGCACAGCCTACTCGTTCGCGCAGTACAAGACGACA
This sequence comes from Ralstonia pickettii, assembly GCF_000607165.1. Taxonomy (GTDB): domain Bacteria; phylum Pseudomonadota; class Gammaproteobacteria; order Burkholderiales; family Burkholderiaceae; genus Ralstonia; species Ralstonia holmesii. Next base: position 18,063 of record NZ_JFZG01000033.1, read on the forward strand.
GACCCCATTCCGTTCGACAAAGTGCCGACCGGGGTGTGGGTGAAAGGCACCTGCGATATCGACCAGGTTGGCGGCGTCGACCTCGCCCGCATTCAAAAGTAGACAACTGCACACTGGGGAGGAGTCAATATGCGCAATGCAAACGTGACCGTTTATCAGACAGCACGCTCGACGCTATGGGGAAAACTCGGCTGGATTCTTTGTGGAATCGTGGCCGCGGTGTGTCTGGTTGGAGTGGCGACCAACTATCACAAGCTCCTGCAGGAAACGACGTCCCGAGGTGCGCCGTGTGTCGATGGCGACTACAAGGCGCCGAGCGATGCGAAAACGCTGCGGGGACTAGTCGAACACTATGCCGGCATGTGCTCCTATAAGGTTGTCTGGAACACGAAGGTCGACCACGTCGTGGACCCGAACGTATTCAACGCCGCCGGCGTCCTTTACGGAACGCGGGATTTCGCGGGCGCGGTACAGAACACGTTGGTCAAGTCGGTGGAAATGGGGCTCTATCGGATGCCCCACCTCGTTGCCTGCTTTGACGAGAAGGCAAAGACAATCACGGTGATCGAGTACGAAACGATGAGCTCGTATAAGCACTGCGCACTGGCCCCAATGGGCTGGTGACAGTTAGGTCGCCTGCGGGCTGTGCCTATACGGCGTCTGTGAGTTCGACGAAAGCCATGTCGATGCCACGGGAGAGCGGTCAGAACGGGGCCATAAGGAATCGAGAAATGAATCAGCGTAGCAAGTCGAAACGTATCGGGTGGTGGTTCTTCGTCGCCTGGACCGTACTCAGTGGACTGGTCGTTGGTTGGGGTACACCGCTGTTTGCGGTGCCAACCATGGGGCAAATCGTGCTGTTACTCGAGCTGACAGCCTTCGGGTTTGTCGCGGCGTTCGGTGTGACCCTGCTCGTCGAGATTTGGTCGCCACTGATTCTCGGGCATCGCCGGGATGAATGACGGGGTCCGCGGCCGCTGATGTTGCGTAAACGCGGACGTTCCAGAGCATAAGGTGAGCCGAGCTTATTGGCTCAAACTTCGATCAATCGAGGAACCCCATGTCGAAACCACCGCTTAATCCTCCCATCCCACCGGATGAGTCAGAGCCTCTTAAGAAGGGCCTCCTGAAAGGGCGCCTTGAGCGAAATCTTGATAATGAGAAGAAGCGTTGCTACGTCACACAAGAGAAGGAAAGGTGCGACGGAAGCGTGCGGCTTCAAGGCGGTGCAGTGTGCTCACTGTGCGGTAAGAAAGGAAAGGTGTGATGCCTGGAGAATCCCGAAAGGAAACCTCTTCCAAGGGAAAAGCATGACCCCGAAATCGCTCTTTGTGCGTGGCTACGAGATTCCCCTTGCCACTTGGTCCAACCGATGCTTCTACGGGCTGTGGCTCTTCGCCCCAACCTTTGCGCTCGTGCTTTCGATCTACTTTGCCCGCTCTGCTGTTTCAGCCAGCTTGGCGTGGTTTTTGATTGCTATCGGCATTTTTCACATCCGAAACGTTGTCGTCCGCAAGGAGGTGGACGAAGGGCTGCACGATAGTCTCTATGGACCACACCTTATGCGAATGCGGCAACGGGAGTTCGACGAACGGTTGCCGTGGTTCAGAAAGGCTTTGTTTTCTGCGGTGGCGATGGTGGTCGTAGCCGGTGTAGTGCTACATATCGTTGGCATTGACGTCGTGTCATCGCTGGCGGCATTTCATGCGTCCTTGGTCACCAAGAACTAGGTAGAGTTTTGGCAATGATCGGCGAATACGGCAGCACCAAGACCTGCGAAAACTGCACGAGCTGGCGCAGGCTTGAGCCCTTTGAGCACATAGAGAAGGGCACCATCGAGCGAGGCGCCTGCGGGCGATTCCAACTGAGCCCGCACGAATTGGCTCCGGATGAGATTGCGAAGCCGGCCGATCCTGGGCGGCATGACTACGTGATCGGTGGGATGGTGATAACCGGCCCGCAGTTTGGCTGCATCCACTACTCCCGGAAGGCCTAGGAAAGATCGGAGATTCCTGTGTTGCATCTGCTTTCGTTCGTCGTCCTTGTCATCTTCGCCATTGGCTGCGCTGCCTATATCTGGCTAGACCAGGCTTATGGCTCGCCTAAGCCCTCTGAAAGGGGTATCACGCTCATGCTATTTGCATGGCTCTTTGCCGGGATGGTGAAGCCCGAAATTCCGGCTATCGTCTGGAGCTGGTGGAGCCAGGTACTGCCAGAGACCGGAACAACCCTTCACCTGGTGACGACTGGGCTGCTAACACTTTTGTCTTGGCTCGCCATGATGCTAGGAGTCATTGGTGTGGGGGCGAGCATTTCCTACGGCTGGTTGCACTGGCGCAGGAATCCTCGTCAAGTCATGTAAATAGGAAAACCCAACTTGGCGAGAACTGCGCCCCGCACCCGGCCGGACGCCGGCAGACACTAAAATGGAAGAACAAATGTTGAAGTCGAGTCTTGTGTTAGCCGTTTTGGTCGCGTTGGCAGGTGCTGCTCATGCCGCGTCAACGTGCAGCCCGGAGGGGGATTTCGCGCGCTACCTTGATAACGAGGTCAAGCAGGAACACATCAGCATCAAGAACGATAAGGCTGTGCTGCGTACATTTGAAGCGAGCCATCGCTTGGCAAGCGTTTCCGACAAGGATCTTCGCCTACTGACGGAAGAGCATGCGACCGTGAAATTCGATGGCGACGGCAAGAACGGTGTTCGGAGTTTCGACCTCGTGAGCGAGAAAGGTGACCGGCTGTACATGATGGCAATCGATTGCAACGCCAAGACCAACTTCGAGGGGAAGGCGGCCCAGTACATCGAGAACCCGAGCGTTGGCGCTTGGGTACGCGTTCGCAATGCACAGATGTGACGCCTCGGAAAAGTCCATGAGTACACGCTTCCCGATCAAATCTGTCTTTGAATCTTCGACCGATGCCACAACGCCAGTGCCTTCGCAGCCGATGGCGGGCGCCAAGTTCGATCGGGATTCGCGTGTGGTCGCATTTGCCGTTACGGCCGGCGTGCTGTTCATGCTCGCGTGCTTCTACGTGGTGCTTTACCTCGGCTATAGCAGGAGCATCGTCACGTTCGCGAGTCCACTCGGGGTTGCGCTTCCGTGCGCCGTTTACTTGTCGCTCACCTCGCGGATGAATGGCGAAACGCGACGATCGCAAGCAAGCGCAATAGCGCTGGGCATTTTCGGCGGGTACGTAGGCGGCCAGGTCCTCGTCGCAATCTTCGTTCTAGCCTGGAACCTGGTCGGCTCGGCATAGGCCTGCGGAACGCCAAACGAACAACCTCTTAGGAACACAACATGGCAGCTAAGAAAAATGCGGCACTCACCTTCGGGCTCCTGGTGATTCTTGTCTTGTGTACGCTGAAGATCCCAGGTAATGGATTGACGGCCGTGGCCATGCAGGCGGCAGCTGGCGTCGTCGCGTATCTCTTCATGATGAACTTCTGCACCTTCCTTGGAAGCGTCTTTGTCGGCACGAAAGATGCCAATAGCGACAAAGCCGACGGTGCGGTAGATGGATCCTTTGGTCACCAAATCCACGGCGAGAGCCGCTAAGGAATCCACTATGGAAAAAGTAATCGGCTGCAGAACTTGGCTGTTTGCCTGCGCGTCGCTTGCGATCTGGCTGATGGCCATGCACTTCGTGTACGTGACGGTGGGCAGGGCGGCGATTGGTCCATGGTCGGCCCTGGGCGCTTTGACTGTGCCCGCGATTTGGTTTCTTGCGCGCCGAGTGTTGTTTTGGCATCGCCGTAGGGGGCATGGCCATGAACGAGCGTAAACGCCGAATCCTCGAGCGTGCGGCAAACGCTGCTGAAGTCCTCATCTTTCTCAGTGCGGTCATCACTGGCTGGTTGGTCTTTTTCGGCCAAGATGAGATGCTCGGCTTCTTCCTTTTCCCATCGTTCCTGTACTGTTTTGTTGGCGCTCTGTATGTAGTGCTATCGCGGCTAGCCATGACCATTCTGCGATCTCGCTATCCACACCATTAGGACGGATCTGCGGGCAAGCCGTCGCCGGCAGGCCCGCCTGGAAAGAAGCGTGAAGCGCGCGGAAGATCACGCTGTCACCCCTTGGGGCATTCAGCTGCTGGGGAACGCGAGGAATTCATCCGACCACTGAGGCAAAGCCGCTAACCGAGCAGCGGCCATCTCCTGGGAGCGGCCTGCGCGCGATCCGGATCAGCGCAGTGATTCCATTCCGTTCCGGGCACGCCCGAAATGGACACGCCCGTCCATCTTGAAGCGTGCTTCCGCGCGCGATCGGGTCCGCCGAACGCTGGCGAATATCCGGCCAACATGTCCTTCAAAGCCACCTTTGCCGGCAAAGCCTGCGCGCCCCATGCGATCGGGTTTGCCATGCGCATAGACCTGGTGACTTACCACATTGCTAGAGGGGGAAACGGCGCCACGGACCGCGCGTCAGGCCATCAATCGCGGCTGTATCATTTGGCATAGAAGAATCGGGTTCAACCTTGGGGAGGCGGCATGGCACGTGGGCAACCGAAAGTCGTTGTGGACGTGAAGGACATCGGCGGTGGTGAGCTTCAGTACACCGACACGGAAGGGAAGTCGCACACTTACTATCCGAACCGCCGCATCTGGTTGGAAGCGCAGACGCTCGAACTGCTGACTTTCCTGAGGGAGCCTCAGGAACAGGGTGATCTGCCGCAGCTGGTAACGCGCGTCCGAGGTACCGCGGTGCTCGAGGACTATTCGATCTCGGTGGTCGGCGACCCCACCTCGAAAGTCCGAAAACTGTCCATTGTTCTTGGAGCCGAGGAACCGCGCGCAACTCGTGAGGCGCCCGAACCCGGGCCCGACGGGTTCGAGTTTGGCCAGTTGGGTCGCGCGATGCTGGGCTTTAACAGAGGCGATTGGGAGATCGGGAACAGCGACGAATGGTGGGTCGAATGCTACTTGCCGAAGCCATTCATTGAGAACCTTGTCGCGGAAGTCCGTAACGGCGAGATCCACGATATGCAGTTGAGTCTCTCATTGCGTGGGCTCTATACAACCGAGCACACCATGGCGCCGGTGTCGTCGCGAGGCCATCTGTTCATCCGACCCAACAAGCGGGATAACACGATTGATCTCCCGGAGCTGGCCACCGGCTCAGTGCAATCGATTCACTTTGCATCGTCTAGCAGAGATCTGCGTAAGGCCGATGCGAATCAGGCAGAAGCGGGCCCCACGGCCGCGCTGCAGAGCGCAGATGACAGCCTTTTGAATGAGGACGTTGCCCCGGCCGCCGGCGCGGGGAATGATCCTGTGGCGACGGCCATCGATCATCTCATCGCGAGCCTGGACAAAATTCACGGCATCGTGAAGTGGGTAGGCCCTTGCATTGCGATCGCGTTGGCGATCATGGCCTTCAGGTAGGCAGCGGCTCCGCCGAGGGCATGTGCTCGCGTCGGCGGCCGACTGCCGCTATTCTCGGTTGGCCGTGAGCTATGCTGCTGCGTGGCGCTCCAGACGTGCACGGGCGGACGCCACCATGGGTTGGCTGTTGAAGAAGGCCAACAAGTTTTCCTTCTGCCGGGCAGTGAGTTTCGACTCTTCAATCATCTGCGGCCACGCCTTGACCGCGTTTTGCACGGTTTGCATAACGACTGTGGCCAAAGGTTTCTCGGGCAAGCCTAGGTTCTCGCTGAATCTGCGTAGGATTGTCGGACTCAAGCGCTGCTTCGGTGCAGGCTTATCCTTTGGCGGCGGCGGCAAGAGTTCTGGCGGGATGATGTAGAGCCCGTGCCCTTGGCGGTTGTTGTAGGCGCTGTAGGCCACGATATCGTACGCTGGCGAAAGCGTTGGGCTTACACCGTCCAGGTAGAGCACACCGATGTTCTTGATGTGCATGTCGGGGTTTCCCAGCAACTCGTTCACGGTGATCCGGCGCAGCAACTCATGGATCGCCGGTTCGCCAAGTGTGGGTTCGTCCAACATGACGGCGGCAATGTCGAAGTAGCTCGAGCGGTATTTGTTCTCGGGCTGAATCTCCAGAATCTGCCCGAAGTCTTCCGCGTGGATACGGCCACCAGGGGACCGATCAAATCGCGTGACGGCCAGAAAGTTTGTCTTGCCGGTCGTTTCATCCCCCAAGTCGTAATTGTGCTCAACGGCGAGCTTTTCCAACGGCTCGAGCGTGACCTCGCATACCGTGACGCCGGCTGCGGCTGCAAGGCGCAGGGAAAGGTCTTCAAGTTCCGGGAGGAGGGCGTAACCAACCACCGGCAGCTTGGCGATGATGTGCGTGTCCTGCAATTTGGTACGCGCCACGTAGCGGTCGCCTTCCTTCAAGACGCCCAGCTTGGCTTGCATGCCTGATACCGACATGCCGTCCTCCATCGGCTCAGCGACTACGCTCATTTCGAGCGAATCAGCGTCCTGTGTGACCAGGTGAGCGACCTCCTGGAAGTCGAGCTCAACGGGACGCGCGGAGACGTTACCAGGCAGGTCTCGCCCCGTGGCAGCGAGCATTTCAAAGTGATCATCCGGTTCGCACTTGCGTTCCGCTGCGATGTGGTCGCGGAACACGCCCTCCGGCAGCAATCCCTGAAAGAATGCCGGGAGGAGGAAGGCGTCCTTTTTGGCCGAGTAGCTGCCGTTGAATACCGGCTGGGTGACATCTGCCCAGAACGCGCGCTGCTGAGCAGGGTCTGCCGCCTGCATAGAGAGGGAGAGCGTCGGCGGTTGCGGCAGGTCGATGTAGTCGTCGCTCGCGACGAAGCGAATGATCGGGTCATCCGTCCCGTACTTGAACAGGGTGCCGACACGCAGCGTGCCGATGTTGATTGCCAGGGCGCGAAACAGCATCACGCGCCTCCCTTGCGCACACGTGCCAGTCGCGCTTGGACTTTGCTTTGGATTCCCGAAGTCCGTTCCTTTCCGGATTCGCTACCTCGGAGTGAGGCCTTCAGACCATCAATGCGGAGTTGTGGGCGCTCAACGGTCGAACGGGCACTATTCCCGGACGGAAACATTGCACGCGCCTCTTTGGGTACCAACACCAACTCCAAGCCAAGCCGGTCGGCCACCGCCATGAGCGTGGACACTTTGAAGTCTTGGTCGCCGCTCAGCACGTGGCTGAGTGTCCTGTATGTGACTCCTGCGTCGGCGGCGAGCTGCATCTTGCCGTACCGACGCTTGCTCGCGCGCTCGGCGAGCGCCTTCGAAACTTCGCCCAAAGTGATCATGGTGGTACTAAAGTGTCATTGCTGATCGAAATTATACTTTAGTACCATCTTCCAAACTTTCCAAGGGGTGTGTAGAAGTAGTAGTAAAGTATCAACCGGCGCGAGGATGATACTTTAGTATCACTTCTGACTTGCACCAAAGTGCAATTTCACAAGCAAATGATACTTTAGTACCTGAGCGGAGCCGGGTGCTCGCCCATGTGCGTCACCAGGCGCTATGGTGCGCTCCAGACGGGGTCTTCCCAAGCGTGAGTGCCGACGTCTACCCTCACTCCACTCGTGGTTTGCACGGCGGCGCGTCGATGAAACCAACGTGGGATAGATCGACGGTAATTGCGCTCTCAAATCGGTCTGTGCCGGTGTAAGGTCGTGCCCACTGACGACGCTCCTTCGGTGTTCTCTTCGAGCAGACGCGCTCGTGGCGGCGCTTCCACACCTTGCATAGCCCCTGCATGTCGCGGTTGAAAATGGTGAACAACCGAAACTCTGCGCCGCAGTGGTTGCAGCTGGCATAGCCAGTGTTGTTGAGTCCCGTGGTCGAAATCAGTCCCGGCAGGCACCCAAAACTGGATCGTCCGGCGCCACGCCATTTGCGATCGCCATCGCACGATAGTTCTCGTGAAGCTCGTGGCCGCCATCGACCACGTCGCTGAAACTGTCGCCTCTAACCATCTTGAGTCGGACCGCGAGGTTGTGTGCCGCACCCCGAAGTAGGAAGCCGGCGCACATCGCAGGATTGCTCGTGCCGGAATCGTGGCAGGCAAAAGTATGGGAACTCATGTCGTACGCCGTCTCCGCCGAATGACGAAACGCCTCGGCCGGAAACTCCCCAACGGCGTCGACGCGCCATGGGCACTTGTCGCACGGGCGACGTCGATAGCTTCCTTTCCCGCCCTCGGATGTCACCACCTGGTGATCAGGGCCCGCTGGTCGTGTGCGCGTGATTTCTGGTGCTGATCGAGACATCGACATTCCCTCTTTGGTAACCCAGATCATGGTGCGATCGTGACGAGCGTCGAGCAATGCCCATTACGCAGCATTACCCGAAATCCGGATGAGAAACAGTTCCCAGAATGCAGGGTCCATGCGTCGTGCGCCGCCTTCCCACAATTCCCATGCACGAGTCGTCTTGTAGATGAGCCGCGCAGCTGCAGCCTGGGAAATGCCAGCGCGTAACCGGGCAGCTTTGATATCGGCCGGCGGAGGATTGCCGGGAGGGCGGGGTGCGTCCTGCCGGCGTTCAGTGCGAAACGGCATCAGTGATCCGTGTAGATGACGTGGCCGACGACCTGGCCGTTGGCCAGCAGGGCCGACGAAGCATAGTGAAACGGGCACTCTTCATCCGTATTCATGGGCCTCTGTGCGCCCACTGACACTGCATGCAACTGACCATCCTGATCGCAGTAGAAAAAGTCCGGGAGCGGCCCGTCAAAGCAGTCCTGCAGGTCGAATGCCCGGCTGATCGCAGCTTCTGTGGTTGGCCACAGCTTCTTCTTACCGTCGTCGAGCACGCGCACCTCGAAAAATCGAGAGGCATACAAGGCGTTCATTTCGGCCTGCTGGTCGCGAATGAGCTGGCACGCAGCACTGTAGGCCTCATTGATGCCCTTCGTTTCGAGAATGCGGTCAATAGTGGGGTTTGCCATGTTCGTCTTCTGGCTCTCACTTCGTTATTCGAGATTGGACAAAGCGTCTTCGGGGTCGGTGTCGGTCAACATGACCTGTGCGGCGCAGGCCCCTTGCCATGCCTCCGCTTCGTGCGGATGGGTCGCACGATCGAATCGGTAGCCCTCGGGTGCCGTGTACCCGCGGATCTCGTAGAGCTTTCGCGCAAGGGCATTGGTTTGGTCAATCACTTCCTGTTCGGTACGCATTCTTCACTCTCAAGATGGTTTGCGCGGGCATTGCGCCGTGGCGCCGATCACAGATCAAACGATACCGAACAATGTTCGGCGTTCAAGCCTGCCCAAGAACGGTTTGAAGGTGGAGAAACAAACAGATTCCTGTTGGGAATTGTCGTGCTATCCTTCCAACGAATTCCAACGGTAGCTGGGCCGAATGCCAGCCTGCCGCTGCCAACCGGCTGCGGTTCTATTCACCGCCAGGTGGATCTCTTCAACCCATGCGGGGCTAGTGACCCCATGGGGCGCCTGCTTCGCTGATTCCTTTTCGGAGCAGGAAATGTCGATCAATAAGCTTCACCCGCATGATGTCCAGGTAACTGGAGGCCTTCTGTCGCTGGTGCTGGTGATTCGCAACGCTGCAGTGCTGTACCAGTCCGAAGCGGTCATGGCTCACCTCCTCGAGCTGCCGCTGCCCAAACCAAGCGATTACTTGATGCGTTGTAAGGACTTGTTCTACAAGACCTATGCAGAGCAAGTGACGAAGGTCGGGCTCTCTCTGGATGACGCTACTTTCCAGGCAATCGTTCTCGGACGGCTGCCGGCAGAGGTGGTGGATGCGAAGTTCGGTGATTTGGAAGCGAACTGGGTGTTCAATCCAATCCGCCGCGAGACGTGGCGCAAGCTCTAATGCAAGCCGCACCGTGCCCACAATCGACATTTGTCGGCTGTGGGCATCGTGTCACCTTCGATTCAACAGAGGATCTGCCGAGAATGAGCAGGCTCTTTCCAGAAATTCCTGGAAAGAAATTGTGACGGTCTGAGCAGTAGCATCAACGCCTTGGGGCACGAGTTGCCCTGATGGGGTTTGCTCGTGCTCCTTTCAGGAGGGGTACGGAAATGAACATGAAATCGGACACGGCAGAGTTTGACACCGAGATCGTCGGGTTGAACAAGCGGCAGTTGACGGCGCGGGTGCTGACGATGGAGCAGGAACAAGCCAAGCGTGAGCAGCTGCTTGGAGATCCTGCCAGGCTGGCCGAGTACGCGGTAGACAAGGGTCTGCCAGTCAGCGAAATGCGAGAGTTGCTCCAGGCTAACCACCGGAACAACGCTCCGCGCCTCGCGCGGTACAAGGAAGTTCTTGCAATCAAGCCCGATGCTCGGCGTGTGCAATTCGGTTGGACGGAATTGCCGCCCGATGCAGTGTTTCCACCCAGTGTCGGTGACCAGCATCAATCACCTGGCGTGGCCAACCGAAATCAGAGTGCAGACACGTCGCATTTAGTGGCACTCCATGAGCGCTTATTGCGTGAGCGCGCCCGGCTCGCAACAGCCGGATCCGAAGAGGAAAGGGCTGTGCGGCAGGTATGGGTCGCTCAGGCTGAGCGCGAGCTCGAGGGCGAACTGAAGTTCCTCGGCATGGATGGCGGTACTGAGGTTGCCGAAATCAGTGACGATGATGTGCTGGCTGAGCTTGGGAAGTAACCCGCCGGGCCAGGTTTCAGCGGCCAACCTCCAGAGACGTCGACATAGGTAACCAGGTTTACCGACGAATCGCGGAGGTCGTCCGTTTTGCAGGGAGCTCGCCGGCGCAGTAGCCGCCGGATTGAAGCCAACCAACGCGGCCTCTGAGCCGCGGTTCTGTTCACCACCTGGTGGACGTCTTTAACCCATGCGGGGCTTGTGACCCCGTGGGGGCACCTGCTTCGCAATTTTCTTTGTAGGAGCAGGAATATGCTGAACATCAAGCCCGAGTCGAGTACCCAAGTCGTAATCGAGCCTTCCGGCCTCAACGTCAATCGCGTGCTCGAGGAGGGCACGCCGGAAGTCTCGCAAAAGCCGACGAACGACTCTTCCTTTCCAGACCGTGTGCGATTTAACTGGGGATTCCACGATGGAACTGCCGAGGCAGAGCGGGCAAAGGTACGTGAAATGGATCAACATCCTGATCGTGTCTATGCCGCGGGCTATGTCCGTGGCGTACTGGCCTGGAAGAATCTGGGATACCGACCTGAAACAAGCGATGAAGCGTGGTCAACATTCCAGGGACATCGTGCCGGGCGGGCAGATGGAGAAAATCCGGAAAACGAAATCCCAGGCCCCGGAGAGTGCCAGACCTATCTGTACGATGACGGGACCGATTCGGGCTTCATCATTCGAAATGAAGGGAATGGCCTCTTCAAAGCGGAAGAGTGGCGCAACGGTGATATTGCTGACATCACGTATGGACCATACGCGCAGATGAAAGCGTGGACCGACACAGAATCGTCTTCCCACAATGCCTGGCGTACAGCAAACGGCTATGGCTCATTGCCGCTGCGCACGCTCAGCGAGTTATACGGGCTTTGGGATGCCCTCCGCGACGTCCCCGTTACCGAGGATGGCCGCAATCTTGACGGGGCGTTCCTGCACTTCTCCAAGGGTGTCGAAACGGAGACTGTTTGGCGCTGGTTTGAGGCACAGAACCCGAAGTTCATCGTGGGCGACGTGCAGCGAGGCATCCGGCACACAGCTTCCAATCAGGAAAGCGCGACAGTTTCGCAGGTAGCACGAACGCCATGGGAGCGTGATGACGTCCAGTTCCCGCGGCTGCTGGCCGAGATCCTGGCGACCCAGAATTCGTTGGACAAGAAGGCCCTGGCGGACTCCATGGGACTGTCACTGGAGCAGGTAGCGACTCTGTTCGATCGTGCCGCAGCAACCTGGGAGGCTTTCCAAGCAAAATCTGCATTGGAAGCAAACGGAGCCTCGAGTACCCCGGGATTAACCGAGGTACGAAAAGCCGTGCTGCAGTACACGGTATTGCACGACGACGATATCGACCTCTCCACGATTTCGTTGGAGGAAATTGGCAAGGCCTGCCGAGAGGGCGGCTACATTGGGGGAGATCTCATCGTGGTATCGGATGAGCATCTGACCCAGTCCCAGTTGGATGTCGAAGCAGCAAGGCTCGGCGCAGATCCCACGTTCTTTTGCATCGAGGGTGACGACGACGCCCCCGCGCCACCTTCGTTCTGAAGGTAGTCTTCAACAAGCCATCACGCCCGCCGTGGGTCCCACTAGGGGCCCCGGCGGGTTTTTCTTTTGGGCTAACCGACCGAAAATCGTGCCGCTGCGCGATTCCAGAAAGACCTTCGGCTGAAGCGCGGAGGGCTGTAAGTGCAGGACGGACGCTCTTCCGCATCGTCAAGATGCACCAATCTCGTTTCTGAGTTGATACGGTCCACGCTGAAGTTCCATGGCGAACTGCCGTTAATGCTCTTTGGCCGCGAATTTCGGCGTTTGCAGGCCCTAGAATGTCGGCAATCTTCGAGCAAGATGTGGGATACCGAGGGTGGACCCGAGCAGAAGCGCTCCTGTTGCGCTCTCGGGCCAGAACTCAAAGGAAAAGAATCGTGATCCAAATGTGCGAGCGAGATTACAAGCGCCTTCTGGAAGGGCGGAATGCTTTGGGAGCCGCCCTGGCCGCACTGGTCAACGCGCCTGACGTGGCAACCTCAGAATTGGCCCCGCGTTCCGAAGTGCTGGAGCATGCCCGGGCTGTCCTTGCCGAGTATGGTGCACACCAAGCCTTCGTGCTGGAATCAACCTAACGGAAGAAGCCCATAGAAGGCACCAATTATCAGGACAACAGGATGAGTAAGCGATTCCCGCTCCAATCGGTGTTCGATCAGCGGCCCCAGATCAGGTCTGCGCCGAAATTTACACTTAGCGACACTGCCCACATGGACAAGGAATCAAAGCTGGTCCTACTCGCTGCAGTAATGTGCGCGGTGTTTATGGTGGCGTGCATCTACGTTGTGTACTTCCTAGGCTGGACCAAATCTATCGCTACTTTCGTGAGTCCCCTTGGGGTTGCAGTACCTTGCGTTCTGCAAATGTCGATCGTGTCCAGAATGGACGGGGAAACAGGGAGGGCGCGAGCTAGCTCGCTTGCGGGTGGGTTCGCTATCGGCTACGTAGGCGGCGTGATTCTTATGGCGATTTTCGCTCTGACGTGGGATTTCACGATCAGGTAATTGACTGGAAAATTTTGTGAAGCTCAAAGACCTCACTCGCCTTCGCTTCTTTGACGAAAGCCGCGACGTCGGTGACGGCCCAAACTGGGCGAAGTGGCTGTTCATTGTGGCTGCTGCAATATCCTACAGCAGCATAACTCTTGGCCTTATCGGTGTGGCATTTGGGAAGGATCCAAGACCCCTGCTCGCTTTGATGGTGGTGAGCCAAGCGGTAGTGGCAGGTGCGTCATTTCATCTAGGCATGCCGGGCAGGGCTTGGAATGGACTGGTATTAGCTGCCGCATTCGCCGGGGTCTTGTGCCTAATGACTCGTTTCGCATGACGTATCTACTGTAGACCTCGGAAAAGGAGGGGGGATGCCTGACATTCCATTTGACGTAGTTGTCATCGTAGCTGGAGCAGGGCTGCTGCTAATGCTGGTCGCCGCCTTCTTCCTGAAGACAGAGAAGCCAGCAGAAACGCATGTGAACCGGAACCGAGCAAAGTGAAGGGAAAACGCCTGGTCGCTGAAACGTAGGGGGTGGTCGACCTCATGCAGTGGCCAGGCTGGGGCGATGTGATGACTCGACGCATCAAGGAACGCGCAACGGCCTCGATGCCGTAACTCTGACCACGAAAAAAGATCGCGATGTTGGAAACGTGGATTCAATGGACATGTGACGGCTGTGGAGTCACAGAGATGCACTCGCAATCGGATGTGGCGAAGGGCCAGGTGCGAGCATCACTGAAGAGCGGCGGGTGGCGATCGCATGGGCGCCTTGACTATTGCCTTCGTTGTGTGAAGTCTGGCGCGGCGGGGCGTCGTGAGACCAACATGGGTTTGACGGCCGAATAGCAGGAAAGTTACCAAGCTGCGGGTCTGTAACGCGATCTGACCAGGAAAAAACATGCGACTGGTTCACGAAATCTCCGACCACACAAAACGATGGTGGGATTTGGTGTGGTTCCTGCCAGCGGCGGCGGAGCAGCCAGAGGGGCAGGATTGGGCGGAGCTGCGTAGCCATCCATGCGGAGGCATGTCTTGCAACTATCTGGATGGCTGGGTTCTGCCTGTTGCTGGAGCGCCAGCTTGTCAGGACATGCTCCGCGACATCGTAGATGAGGCCTGGTGCACGGACCAACTGGGTCTCGATTACGGAGTGAGCGACTCAGCGAAAGCAGAGTACGTGGGCTATTTGGCAGGGAAGGGCTTGGAGCCCGGCGAGTTGAGCATGCTTCAGCAAGGCGCCTACCCGCTGTCGGCCACCAATCGCGTGCTGGACACCCTCGGGATTGGGGAAAGTCCCGCTTCTGGGGCGCTGCTCATGGTCCTTGGTCCCAACTGCGACTAGATCGGGAAAAACGAAATGACGACTACCTCTACCTACTTCGGTTCGGTCCTTCTGGGGGCTGCAGCTGTGTACTTCGGTCTGTACGGGGCTAACCCAGTCTCGGTTTTGTTCATCGCCGTCTGCGTGATGTCAATGCTTCTGCCAGTCCTCATGGGAACCCGCCGCAAGGTGGCACTGGTGCGCATGGGTGGCGCAGTCGCGGGCGCACTGCTGATGGGACTTCTCGCTTGGCGGATCAGTACGCCCATCGGCCAAGCGGCGGTGGGAAGTCGTGCTAATGAAGAGAGCGTCAGCAAGCTTCTGCAAATGCAGGCAGAGAGCCGTATTGCCACGCTGAAGATCGAGGCGAAGCGAAATCAGGCTCAGTCGCACTGACCACGGAAAAGCATGACTGCCAGCAACGAGATTCCTCGAATCGAGGGTATCCCGTCGAAGGACGGGGCCTACTGGTACTACAAGCGCGGCGCGGTGTTGCCGAGCTTGGTGCAGGTTGGCACGCGCGATGGGGAGCGAGTCATCAAGGATGGCTCCTCAGTCCAACGGTATTGGTGGCCAGGTGAGTTCTTTGTTGGTCCGATCGAACCTCCCTTTGCGACCCCCGTGGACTTGGCGAACGCCTACAGAACGCATGGCGAAGAGCCACAATACTCTGACACGGTGAGCGGCAAGGCTGTTCGCTGATACACGCAGGAAATAAGAACCGGATACGACGATGGAAACGCTGACAGATAGCGAGCGCATCGCGCTTGTCGAGCTATGGAAAGCAGAGTTCCTGCATTGCATGGATACTCGTCGCCCTGTCTATCCAGGTGCCGTTGGTCGCGACGGTATGCGGCTTGTAAAGAAGGGCCTGGCGGAGCGGATTGGCCCAGTTACAAACGAGGCCGGCGCTCGCTATACCGCCTAGGCTTACCGAAGCAGGCAAAGCTCGTGCTGCGCAACATGTACCAGCCGCAATGCGGAACTCGACCTTCTCTGGAATTCGCCGTTGAGGCCTGAAGGCTGATAGGAAACGCACAAGATGACCTACCAATCTGTTACCACCTGGCAAGCCGAGGACTTCGAAGTCGAGGTGCGCTACGGCTTCTTCTCTACGGTCGAGGCTGCGGCCGAGATGGCACGCAATGGCATCGAAGGCATCTTCGTAGACGGCGGGGGCTTGTGGGCCGATCTGCGTGATCGGACGCGGGCGCCAGTCCGGGAAGGTTCCTTCACCGTCCGCCGCTTGCGCGAAGGTTCCCGCAGAGCAGCGAGTCATCGGGCACTGACCATCGAAGACTTCGATGTCGTTGCCATGAGCGCCGACGCAATGCGTAAGGAGCCCGCAATGCGGAGCTTTGGTTCGAAGTCCTATGGCGTGGTTGACGCGGCCGGCAAGCCGGTGATCCTTCCCAACTAATCCACGGGAAAAGCATGGCAGGCATTACGGGGTTCAGACTGAGGCAAACAAGCACCTCGCAGGCGGCGAGGGCTAAATCGCCGGCAAAGCGGCCAGCTGCCCTATACGATCAGCAAGCGCAGGATCGCGTCATGGCGAAGATCAACGCGATGGGTGAGACGTTTTATGCCATGTCGGAGAGTGAATACGACGACTGGCTCGATGCTCTTCCCCAGGATGAGTTCTTTGAGTTCATGTCAGTGATGATCGAGTCGGATGACAGACAACGACAGGCAAGTAGTCGAGCAGCGTAGCAACGGAAAAACTGAGGGAATGGCGATGTTCGCACCAACCACAGATCAGCGTGCGCAGGCACAAATCGACACACAGGCCCACTCTGGCAAGTTCATCCGAGACGACGGAAGTGCCGATCGATTCCGTACCAGCAGCCAAGCTCTCGCAGTCGTGTGGGCTGACCGCGCGATCGAGGCCGCACGGCGCAAGACGCCCGACCGTGTGGTCTGACAAGGAAAAATGCCCGTGAGCCGAAACGGTAAGAAGCCGCTCGATTGGGCCGGACTGCCTCGTCTCGATCCTCGTTACTACAACGAGGAAAGGGAGCTGATTGGTCATACCGTTGTCCCGATGGATCGTCCGTCGGATGGGGTGTTCTGGTGTCGAATTTGTGGAGGGCACCCGACCGATCCTATACATCAGCCCGGATATAAACCGTAACGGGAAAGGAAACAACATGGCCATCTGGTTAGCACTCGGACTTGTCGCACTCGTGGCTCTCACCATTGCCGTCGCTGCCCAACGCCGCGCGGCTGATGATCCCGCTGTGGACCGTGTCCGTTCAGCCGTTCAAGAAGTTTGGGAGTCGGTCCGTCACGTTGACGCGAATGGTGTCGAGCAACGACACAAAGATGGTGATCAATGAAAGGAAAAGTCAGATGAAAATTGCGCACCGATTCGCTCTGAGTATGGGCTGCGTACTGATCTACTCAATGATCGCCATTGGGCTCTTCTTTATCGTCCACCGTGCATGGAATGGCGTTTGCGGGAATCTCAGCCTCTCGCCCATGGCAGATAATCCGCCACTAGGTCTATGCGCTCTGTCCGGCCTCGCCTTACTGGCCTATTTGCCGCTGGCCGGTGCTGGAGTCGTCTACCTCGTCGCCTGGATCTATCGGCGCTTGAGAGGCGCTGACAAGGCCTCCGAACTTCCCAACGAGTTCATCAGCCCGGTGCCTCGCGCCCGCTAACTGGAAAAATGAAAGCGAAAGAACTGCGAGCGCTCATTGAGGGCATTGCCGACGATCAGGACATCGAGCTGTGCATCGAGACGGATGAGATGCAGTTGTGGAGCGGCCAAATTGAGTCCGCATCGCTTCAGGCCGGCGAGACCGGCAACCCGTGCGTTGTCGTGCAATGCGGCGATGACGAAGTGAACGCTGCTGATGCTGGTCCTCCGTATGGGAACGCCGAGAACGATCAAGTAGAAGTGGTGGTTCGCGCGCCTGACATTCATTAATGGGTAAACAGTAATGAGCGCATCAAGAGAAAACTTACTTCGCGTGCAGCAGCAACGAGACGCCGTTAGAGCCGCCTGCAAAGCAGGCGGCATTCAGAACGATGTGCGGCTTGCAGCTGCCGACGCTGCGTACAAGGAGGCGGAAAGGCAGTATCGCGAAATTCAACGCGGGAAGATTGTGGCCGGTGTGTGCTTTGCGGCGGCGTGCGGTGCGGTTGGGCTTGCCCTCGGCTTACCCGCTTGGGGCGTTGCAGCCATCTTCTTGGGTGGAGTCGGTGTGGTCAAACTCCTGACTATTTGAACAGGGAAGAAAGCATCTCTTGCAGAGCTTCGAGAACACGATTAGGAAAATCTGGCGCGAGATGCGCACCGCAGCGGCCGGAAGCCGACAGTGACCTCAACAATGAAGACTTTGCCTTTGACACTGGCTGTCGCGATGCTTGCGACAGGGATGAATGCCTACGCTGCAGGTGCTCTGACCGAACTCGAGCTGCTTAGTAGCGCCGCCAACGCCTACGCGGCTATTAATGCCACCGCCTTGTACGATGGCGCAGACGTGCGCGAGAGGGTGATGACGATTCCGCATGGATCGTCCTATGGACAATCGCTCCACCCGTCGACCGACGCGCTGAAAGCTATGGGATATCTGCCTCCTGGCGCGAGTGGTGGAGACGTCAGTCTGGAATTCACCCCGTCTGGATGCAACAAGGGGAAGGCGCACAAATGCTCCCTGATCGTGTACGCGACCGTTGCAGGCGCAACGAAGTCGAGATCTTGGCCGATCCGTTATGACGAGCAGGTACCCGTGAGGGTCCAGGCGATGCCTGTTTCCTGTGCTAGTGGCGGAGGCTCCGACATCGTCAGCGGTGGGAAAGTGGATTGCCGTCGTGGCGGCCAGATCAATTGGGAGTTGGTCGGCCGGAAGGCGACAAACGGCGAGACGCAAGTAGGCAAGTAGGCAAGTAGGACGAACAATAATCGTGATCCAAATGTGCGAGCGAGATTACAAGCGCCTTTTGGAAGGGCGGAATGCTTTGGGAGCCGCGCTGGCCGCGCTCGTCAACGCGCCTGACGTGGCAACCTCAGAATTGGCCCCACGTTCTGAAGTGCTGAAGCATGCCCGGGCTGTCCTTGCCGAGTATGGGGCCCACCAAGCCTTCGTGCTGGAATCAACCTAATGGAAACCAACATGAGCGATTCGAATGAATTCCGCGTGCAAATCAACGGGGGGCCCGAGCACGTCATCGCCGTTTTGACCGGCGAATATGGTCTTGCTGCTCTAGCGAGTCTGGCGATGGTTGAGCACGAACAACGTCGGGGGGCCGGCCAGGACTACGACGTCGTGAAAATTTGGATTCCTGAGCAGGTTAAGGGGGGGTACGGACCTTACTTCTACGCATGGGATGGCCACAGTTTCAGCTCATGCGTTCCTTCAGAACGCCAATGGTAAGACGCACAGGCAAAAACTTGCGCCAGTTTTTGAGATACTTGACCGTTCTCGGTGCGCAGTAGGGACCTCGGAAAAGGATATGAAGAGTGCAATGTTTCTGGTGAAGCATCGGCAATCGCCAAAGCTGGCGGCAATTGTTGAGTACAGCGAAGCCTCTGGACGGCGGGGAAAGGTTCTGGTCTCCGAGCCTATTGCCGACGATTTCACCAACGAGACGCTGATTGAGGTAGCGCGTCGCCTTGTCCCGCAAGTTAGCGGCTACCACGTGATCTTGCCGGTTGGCGTTGACCTATAACACCACGAAAGGATCATGGCGGGCATTGCGGGGTTTAGGCTGAGGCGAACAGGCACCTCTGAGAAGGCGAGGGACACCTCGACGCGAAGTAAGCCAGCGGCCCTATACGGTCTGCAAGCCCAGGATCGCGTCATGGCGAAGATCAATAGGATGGGTGAGTGACGGGCCTGAACGGCAGGCCGCCCAGGCACGCAGGATCGTGACCGGAGATTCGAAATTGGATATCGATAGCAACAACATTGACCTGACGACGATGGTTGAGGCTGCAGACCGTGAGTTGCTGGTGGCCGGCCTGCAATCGCTGTACCGCGAGCGCGTAGCTGCGCGAAATGCAGCCGTCTCGGTAGCGATCATGCGCGGGGGTGAGCAACCGGCAGATGAGATGTTTGGTATCGGCGAAGTTGCTGCGCTCCTGCGTCGCGTAGGGGCAGCGCCGGCCTCGTTCTGATCGGAAGAATCCAACTTCACAAGACGTTAGAGAACATCGTTAATGAAAAGAACGGTCGCAATCGTCGGTACAGCAAGCGTCTTCTACACCCTTGGCCTATTCACGCCAATCTGGATTGCGCGATACACACACAAGCAAGATATTCAGGGCATCGCCGACCACTGCAACAAACTCACTTCCGATAGCGGGAGAGTGGGAGATGCCAGCAAGACCTTCTTCCGAGAGTGTTTCAACCAGAATGTTGCCTCTTTAGTTGAGGCACGTGAGAAGTCGGCTGCGCGAGAAGCTGGTGATCTTGCAAGAAGACTGGACTAATTCTAGGGGTGGGTCGGAATAATTGGTGAGTTCGAAATGAAGAAGATAGGTCGATGGACTCAACGGGATGTGGTCTTTGCGTGCTTGATGCTGCTGCTGTTCATCAACGGCTTGGTTCTTCACGATGATTTTCTCTATGGCGGCGGAATCGGCTGCGTCGCCCTCGCGGTGATCTGGTACATGGGCCGTGGGCCGGGAGGCAACCCGCGCACAAGCGACAAGATTGAAAAAGGTTGGCCTTTCCAATAGCCAGGAATCATTAAGAAAAAGTCCATGCTGCGAACGATGTGAAACGTGTCCGTCGAGCCAGCCCGCCCATGAATCGCTTGAACCCTTGGTAGAGGAAGGTGTCGATGCGCATTGTTTGTAAATTGAGTGGTTGGGCGGCCGCAGTGGCGTGTGCAACTGCGTGCACGCATGCACCCAGGAGTGAGCCCGTTTATCTCACGATGACGGTCCAGTCGACTCAGTGCGTTCTGGAGGAGATCGGTAGCGGCTACAAGGCCAATATCGTGCGTTTCAAGGGTTCGCTACGCGAGATCGATCCCCAAGTGTTCCGATGCTCAGTAGAAGTACCAAAGGCGGAGTTCGAAGGAAAGTTGGGCGTCTGCACGATGCGCGGGTACACCCTTTCGTCCGGGAGCCTCTTCAAGGGAGATCGCACGACGCGACGCAGCTCATGCGACATGCGTCCATTGCGGAACTCGAACATGTATGTCGAAGCGACTGGCATCGACCAGGACTCTTGCGACTGGATTTGTACGCCAGCAGCGAGTCGATGATGGCCGGCGGCGAGGCCTCTTGGCCATGCTTGGCGCTGGCCGTACCGCCAACCTGACAGAAAAATCCATGGAACTTCTCGGAATCCTAGTCGTGGTGCTTTGGGCGCTGCCGATGTATGTCGCAATGGGTTTTGACAAAGACCCGGGCTCGACCTTCACAGGCGTATTCCTATCGAATTCAGCGATCGCTGCGGAGATATATGCCCTGTCGAGGCTGCTTTCCGTTCTCTCCGGGGACAGGCGATTCTGGGTGATCCTGTGCCTCCTGCTCCTGGTCGGAACGTACTACGGGGTTTGGTACGTCTTCTCTGAAAATTTCCGAAGATTGCTAGGCAGTTTGCTGCGTCGTCACTAGAGTCCGCGCCCCACACGTCAGATAGCAAGAGAGAGCAGGTACAGGGCGCTTGATGTCCGCGTTCGGCTGGCAGGCGAACGGCTCCATTTGGCCTGGCGGTTGTCGATTGCGCATCGCCAGCAGGCCGATCGACCCAACTTCTCTGTTGAGCCGTCATAGGGCTTGAAGAGCGCTGCTGTTGAACCGACCCAAAGTGATGCCGCTGCGCGAATCCTGAAGGGACTACGGCTGGGATTGCTGTATTTACCGAACGGAAGCGCTCCGGCCTCGGCAAGACCGTCACCCCCGGTCCTGAGCTGAACCAGTCAACGCTGAAGTTCCCTGGCGGACTGCCGATAATGCCTTTTGGCCGGGATGCCGGATTTGCAGGCCCTAGATTGCCGGGAATGTTTGAGCAAGATGTGGGATGTCGAGGCAAGCTCCGAACAGAAGCGCTCCCGATGCGCTCTTGGGCCGGATTTCAAAGGAAAATGCTCGTGAAGAAGATTCTCACACTAATCGCGTGCCTTGTGCCTCTGCTGGCCATTGCGCAACAGCAGACGTCAGCCTCTGGGACCTCGAAGCCCAAGATTGACAATGGCTCTGTGCCAGCATCAGTTGTGGACCGGGACGGCGCATACATCGAGTACAAGGCAGTGTTGTCAGACGGCAAGACGTCGATCGACCTGGGGCAGTATGTGCAAGCACAGGAATGTCTCCATCGCCTTGAGCTCGCCTCCACATCGCCTGAATTCTCCCGAGCGATCCAACAGCGGCCGATTCTTTACCTCCAATGCGTGGCTTTGCGCAAGAAGGACTGAGAACAATATGTCGAACAAGGCATTCATATCTGACTGGACGAAGGTCATCCATAGTCTGCCGATGGACAGCGCCGCGGAGCAGGTGCATGAATCGAAGATGCAGCAGGGAGGGCAGGGCACGCCCGAAGCTTTTGCGGTGGGTGACACTGTTACCTGGACCAGTCAATCAAGCGGATACACCCGAACCAAGAAGGGCGTGATCGAAGAGGTTGTGCCAACACAAGGCAAGCCAAACCGAGATCAGTTCCCGCAGTTGTACCGGAGTGCCGGCGTAGGGGCCCCACGCAATCACGTTTCGTACGTCGTTCGCGTCGCTGGCAAGACGGCGAAATCGGCCGGAACCGTGTACTGGCCACGTAGTGCCGGACTCAAGAAGATGTAAAAACTGGCGCTCGCGCGCCCCACACGTTGGCTGGTTGCCAACTCAAGAGGTTCCAGAATGCTGAGCATTGGCGTAGGTCCCGCCCTGATCCTAGCTTGCGTACTAGGTGCGACGGTCTTCGGGGTTCCTGTGGTCGTTCTTGCCCCGGTGGCTGCACTGGTTATGTGCTTGGCTGCGTACGGCGTCTCCCGTGATACGAACATATTCCACCTCGGTTTCGTAGTGGTAGGGATCGTTGTAGGAAAGATGCTGGTCAAGTTCATAAATTCTGCACTGGCGAGCCAAGGGGAGCGGTTTCTCGAATGGCCAGGGGTCCTGGCCAACGCCTTGACGTCAAATGGCGTGATTATTGCCGTGTCGGTCATTGCGTTTTTTGTTGCAATGCTCCTGGGCATCTTCGGACCGTTGAGGAAGCTTGGGAAAGGCGACGATGTTTCGAAGGACGGCGAAAGCCGCTAATCCCGAGGACTGCGCGATGAGCAAATCCAATCAGGCAGACGTTTCACACGCGCTGCGCATTGTCGGTGCAGAGGATTTCTCTGACGATGGGCAGTCCGGGGTTGTCACGGTTTCTGGGGACTTCGCATCAGCCATCATGGGTCAACTGGCCTCAGACCCTGAAGCGCGGCGACGCATGGGGCTCGATGATCAACCGGTGCGCATCAGTCGGATGGGCGGCCTGGAGATCTGCTGCAACGGCTTCTACATCGAAGGCCGTGGCGTGCGTGCAGTTGTGCACCGTGCGGCACGTTCTGTCATGAACTGCGCACGCCTTTCAACTGGCACGCTCAAGCCAGGGGATGCGTGCCCGCATTAAGGATAGACGTCAGACCGTTGTTATCGTCGATCAGCCATAAGCCAAAGCCATAAGCTATGAAGCACACAGTAAGTTCCGTAAAGCAGGTCAGCAGCGCCACCGACAATGCTACGAAGATTGTCGCTGAGTTCTGCCACGAGGTTCTGGAGGAGGCAAAGAAGCGGCAGCGCCGTCTTTCTTCCATAGCCGACCTTGAGGCGATTCTCGACTCCGAGCAGCTCGCGATTGCAGGCGATGCGAGGGCAGGTATTCGACATCTCGCCGCGAGCGTGCTCGATGTCAGTGAGCATCATCAGAAAGGCGCTATGGCCGGCCGGTTTGACGAAACGCTCTCGCAACTCGCGAAGATCCAAGACGAGGTCGAATCGACCTATCGTTGGCTCCACGCTTTGTATGCGCGGGATTAAGGTGAGCTAGTCGGCACGTCAAATAGCCGCGCACGTTCCGGCGAGCATTGTGTCGTCCGGTGAAGCAGAGCGCTCTCGAACGAACTAGTCCAAGAAAAGACGATGAAAAAATTGTTAGCGGTTGCGTTGATGATGGTGGTGGTGGTGGCTAAGGCCAACGTCAACGCCAACGCAGGGGATACGGGCCGGTATCGCGCCTTGCCGTCAGACAAAACCGTGGCTGGCTTGGTGACTAGGTTGGGCGCCCAAGATGGCCTGGTCGTCAAATGGGCCGCAGGCTATGACGTCGAGGTCGATAGTGCCGAGGCATTCACCAATGAGGCTAACCTCAGCTCTGCATCGTCGCTCGTCGAAGCGGTGCAGCGTATTGTCAAGCTGCTCGCGACGAAACCGGTGGCCGGTGAATTGGTGCCGAAGGAAACGCCGCTTGTGGCATGCGTGTACGCCGAAGGTAAGGGGTACATCGTCGTCCGTCCCGTTGGCGAGTCATGCGAGGGTCCGCGCCAGCGACCATAGGAGGTGTCATGCCGGTATACACCGAGAGCAACAACAGCATCTTCAAGCCTGAACTGCCCGCGGACCCTTTGGAGCTGGCGGACCTGCGTCGCCGAAACAATCCGAACGGAGAGCCGGTCGGGAATTTCACGGGGCGTTGTGCACATTGCGGCAGCAGCGATTTGTGGGACGACAATCTAGCGTACGGCTGTAATGCTTGCGGCGCGCTGCTCGGCGGCAACTGAGTGAACACTCGTTCGACGCAGGAATCGCAAGAGTTCGGCGAAAACACGGGTACGAAGCCCCGTGTCTGGGAGACCAGGGATGCAAACCAGACTAAACATTGGAATGTCGTTCGCCGGCGTGGCGGTTTTCGCCGCCGCGATCGCTGCCGCGCCCATGCTCCAGCACAACCCATTGTTGAAATGGGCCATCTACCTCATCGGTGGCGCGCTGTTGTCACCGTTGGCTCTAGCCGTCTTTCCAGGTGATGGAACGTCGGAAGCAAAGCAAGTGCTAGAACTGGATCCGTACTCTGGCGATCCTGCGGACCTGCGCCTGGATAATCCGTATCGTGAGATTGGGGTGAATGGTGAGAGTCTCCAGCGGCACTTCGATTGACAAAAGGGAAGCGATGGAAAGCCTTGGCCGTTGGAGAGAACCGAATCCCTTCATTGGACCGACGGCAACCGTGCAGTGGGTGGCTCCTGGTCGCTCGGGGATTCAGACATGGATCGGCCTCGTCGATGGCCACAAGGTCGCCACAATCAAGCGGCAGCCCGGGCACGCCGGGTCAAGCTGCACGGCGCTCCTGGATGGCTGGATGTGGAACATGACGAAGATTTCTTCTCCACTGCCCGTTAGCGAAAGCGTTGCCCGCAGCTTCGAATCAGTGCCGGCGGCGAAGAAGGCCATTGCCCTAGCTGTCAGTCTCCACCCAAATCATGCCGATGGGTGTAGTTGAGGAACGAATGACATGTTGTTCAGGTTGATATACGCATTGATGAATACGCCGAAAGAGGTCTGTGCTAAGTACGGACACGTGCCGGGGGATCTCGCTGAAACGTCTGGCAATGGGCACAAATGGACGTGCAGGCGTTGCGGGCAGAATGGCCACACCCCTGAGGGTCGTTAATCTGCGCACTTGAGAACCGGCTTGGCAACCCCGCTGATACGCGGGAAAGGGCTTATGGTCGCGGTTCGGAAAGCGATTTCGGACAGTTAGGCAGTGACGGTTGCAGCAATCCCTTGTCACGCCACCACGAGAACGTCGCAAAGAAGTTCCAGACGATCGGAAAGATCAGCCGTCCACCGGCTCCCGTCTGGAATAGCGGGACTGCTCCTACTCCAACGAAATATGGGAGCTTTGCGGTCCTTCGAGCCGGCGACATGCCGTCACTTCCCCCGTCGGTCGAGCGCTGAACAGGGCCTCTAGAAAGGCTCGTGTTGTCGTCCATAATTCGTCCATGAAAACCATTTCTTTGCGGCGTGCCAGACACCAAGGAGACTGCAAGGTGTTGGTAAAGGGGGCACGCATCCCGGTTACTCTCGGCGCAGGCTTTACGTCCAGACGGAAGGCCGCAGACGAGAGTTACGCATGCGACATCTCCAAATTCGAACAACAGGGGCAGCAATCATGAGCGCAGTCAATGACTTCCTCGAGAACATCGACGAGCAGGACCTGCGGGCCGCGGTGGCCGAGATCAAACAGGTTCACGCGACGGGCATCTTGCCGGATGGCGTGGTGCGGCGCCTCACCAGGGGTTTGGTTGATCGCACCCGCATTCCGACCGCGGAAGCTCGTGATGTCGTTGAAAAGGCCGTATTGCGCATGGCGGCCTTCCGATGGGCTGGCGTTTGACGCCATAGCCAACAGATAAACTCGGCGACGAGGAAAATGAGATGAGTGGAAATCTGGGCTGGAAAGGGAAGCGGGTCAAACATGCAGATGGCCGCACCGGAGTGATTCGTTCCGAATCCCTTGGGTTCTGTTTTGTCGGCCTCACCATCGCCATCGACGGCATCGAGGCGACAGACTGGGTGCAGTTGAATAGCAACGGTCCTGATACAGGCGCATTCGGTTGGTGTTGGAATGCCTCGATCGATGACGAGCCGGAGAATTGGCTACCGCTTGGCGACCACAACAGCAAAGCTGCCTAACCTGACCAGATTCGCGATGATGAGCAAGAACATAATCGACCAGGCTTCTTTGCCAGAAGGCTGGGTTGCCGAGCAACATCCCAGTTTCCCGGAGGTTGCGGTCCTGACTAGGCCAAACGGTGGCTTTGTCAGTGTCGACCTGCAAAAGCGAATCTTCAGCCTCGGCTACTGTCGGCCGCATTTTCCTATGAGTGGAGCTGCCACCTATGGAGGGCGCGGCTGGAAGTCGCGCATTGTTGCCGATGCTGTTGCTTGGCTGAATCGCCAGATGGCTTAACCCGCCAATAGCCAATTCGGAAAGGGCGGCCAACATGAGCTACGTTGTATCTGAGGTTCCGACATCAACGTTGATCCTCCTCCACTCGGGTACCAATCAAAATGGACCACTTCAGGCCGTTGCGTGAACCAGCACGCAGCATCTATGACGCTCTTGTGCGGGAAGCGTCCAAGCGCAGCGAGCGTACGGTAGAAGAATGGCTAGCGGCGGAGCCAGTTGCGGTCCATCGCGAGGCGAGCTTTCAGGCCGACAAGTTGGGGCTGAAGAGGCCGTCGATGCAGGATGTCGAGCGTGCAGAACGATTGGCGACGGGGCATACGGACTACGCGTCAAAATGGGCAATCGGCGTTGCTGAAGCCATGACGCCCACCCGCGGCTAACAGAGCGATGCTGCTGCACTACGAGACGGTTGCGGACGCCCAGGCTGCGGCATTCCAGTTGGAGCGACTGGGGGGAACGGCATGTCGGTTGCTCGAGCAATGCGTCGGAGCGCAAGAGTTGAAACGCACGAAGGTCTCCCAAACGGCGCTCAGACTTTCCGACGCCGGCTTCCTCTTCATCCGAGAAAGCGGCAACTTGTGGCGGCAGGAGATAGCGCTGCTTCCCTCTTTGGCTGGCGAGGAGGCGCTCGACGCTCTTGCCCAGATGCAAGCGAACAAGCGCGCTATCGTCGGTACGGACGAGAAGGACCATCAATGAGCCAGTTGCAGCCTGTCGAAGAACTTTGTTCGAGCATTCGAGGCATCTTTGAGCATTTGCTTGCCATCGAAAAAATCGCCGGCACAGCGGGGACGTGCTTGTACGGGTCGATCCTGCTCCAGCAGGCGCTCGACCGATTTGGAAACTGTGAAACGGTGGTCCGCGGTGGGGATGGGGCCGGTGACGGCGGCGCGCAGGACAAGACCGGGGCCTGGCACGGCCACTATTGGGTCGAAGGGCGGACTCAAGATGGGAAACCGTTCTTGGCCGATATCACAGCGGATCAGTTTGGCTGGCCGCCCGTCGTCGTCCTCCCGTTGGGAGAGGGGCGCGGAAGATACCAACCTGGCGATGACGCGACTTGCGGTCGCGCGGTAGAGTTTGAGCTTGCTCAAATGCTTGGCGCCGGTGGTGCGCTTGAAAAGGCCGCTGCGCAATGAAGCCGCCGGCACCACTTTTCGAGTTGACGTACCAACACAACCGGCGCAAGCACCGACACCGGTGTCGATGCTGTTTGCGGATCGTGGAAGCTGGGGAACAAGTCTTGATGGCGCGCGTGCCTACGGGTTTCGTAGTCGGCCAAAACAAGACCTGGGTCTTGCATCTCGCTTGTGGCGACAAGCAGCATGGCAAAGGGCCATGGTTACATCGAGACGCACTGCGGCAAAGTGGAGTGGAGCACCTGAGAAATTCGGGATGGACGAAACTGCACGATGACCCTCGCGCCCGCCTGACCGGCAACTGGCAGCGCATTGAGGACGGCACGTTCGTTCCAGACTTGAGTCAGGAAGCCGACGACGTCCGGTTGGGATATATGACGGCGGACCAGCTGGAGAGTCTCGGCGCCCGCATGCGAGCTGAGTATGCGCGGGCGATGCATGAGCTAGGCGCAATGCCACCATTCGCGGACCTTATGGGTGCCGATGGCAACCCATAACGGGGGATGCGCGGTGACGGGTGCCGCACCAAAGACCGTGCCGGCCGAAGCCAGATAGCCACGGCTGAAAGCGTCCTTGACGGACGCCCAGATGAGCAACATCAAAGTGGCCCCCACGTTCAACAGTGATACCATTTCCTAGCAAGAAGTTCGGCGGCATAAAATGGCCGACGCTGTAGCTTGGTTCGCTGATTAATTTCGACCAGCCAGCGACAACTAGCGGTGGGATCCTCGTGGAAGAACTGAATCTAAGGAATTCGTACGCCCTCATCCCGTACGTCGCCGTAGGCGTGATGGCTGCTGTCAGTGCATGGTCCGCATGCAGTGCGTATCTCGGCAAGCGAAAGACAAAGCGCGCTGCGGAAGATTGTCAAACCGTCGAGCAGACGATCTTTCGATCTGAGGCGCTTGAACAGTTTTGGGCGCTGCGCATGCTACCCAATGCCTTGGCCGGCGAGGGCATGTTCAAGGAACACTATATCCGGGGCATGCTCTCGACAATTCGGCGGATACACGCCGATCTGCTGCAGCTGGCCAGGCAAGTTCAAATTGGAATTCCTCTGACGCCAGCACAGCGCGAACACC
>NZ_JFZG01000034.1 GCF_000607165.1 Ralstonia pickettii
CCGAACACCTGACGTTTCTCAGAAAGGAACTGAACCGATGCATGCAGCGGCCGGATGGGCAGTACTTCGACCTTTCCGCAACGCTGGCTGAATCAGCTATCGCTAGTCGGGACAGCCCGAGAGAAGTTCAGTCTCATTCGCAGTCGCGCCCCCTGAGGGGCGAGCCAGCCGTCAGGAGTCTCGCAGAAACGAGTAGGAATCAGCGAACTTCAGTATCGAGTGACGAGGATTGGATCAATCCGCTGAATCCTCTCAACCCTTTCAGCCCACTTAATCCGCTCGCAGCCACGGTCAGCCCTTGGGCTTTCTGGAAAGCCGAGCCCGGACATCGGGACGAGAGCGATCGCCACTGTAGTAGTCCGAGCGACAACGGTGGCACATCAATCTCGTCGGTGTTCTCCCCCGGTGGCGATGACGACAGCCGGCGAGCCCCTGCAGACTGCTACACGCCGCGGGACACCGGTGACGGCGGCGGTTCAAGCGGTGGCGGTGATTGCGGCGGTGGCGGAGGCAATGATGGTGGTGGCGGAGGAGACTGTGGCGGAGGCGGTGGAGGTGACTGACGCTCGGGATGCACTGTTGCGAACGTTTGATAGCGCATGATGGTTCGCTGTGACCTGCAATGGAGTGGTCGCTGCAAGTTTTTCAGACTTGAATCCCGAGCGTGATTTCAGTGCCCCTTCTTTAGTGGGGCTACAGCAAACGTCTGTCTGCCCGAAGAGCTTGTGTGCGTGTGTGGGCTTGAGATGTCAGGGCATCCGGTTATGCTGCACCGAACGACTTTCGAATTAGCGTTTTAGGACCAATCATGTGGACAAAGGACCGGCGCGACGAACTCGCGAAGCTGCTGCAACTACTTCAGGATGCCAAAGATCTCAACAATTCTTCCGGAACGCTCGATAAGCTGCTGAAGATCAAAGCGGTTGCCGACGAGTTGACGACGGTCGACTTGGCTAACGATCGGACGAGCTTTGTGAAGTTTCTTCTGGGCGAAGTTGCTGCCGCCAAAACATGAGCGATATTCAGCAGAGGGGTTTTCTCTCCTCGGAACTAGAAGAGCAGAAGCGCCTCGCCCGGAGTCAATTCGCGGCGCAGTTCCGGGCATGTGAGTTGTGGTCCGAGAGGGCCGTTGGCATGCTGAATCAGTTAAGTCTGGACGGCAAGGCCGCTGCTTTCCTGTTTGCTGCCGGTTTCTGGATCCGATGCGTACGTTCTTGCCAGGGTGGCATCCTGCTTGCGGAAATGGGCATGGTGCCTGACGCGCTGACGCTGGCGCGCAGCGCAGTGGAAAGTCTTTTTCATGCGGTCGCGTTGGTGAGAAAGCCTGAGCTTGTGCAGCGCTTGGTCGAGCAGGATCAGTTGGAGCAAGGTAAGCAGGCCAACGGCATGTTGGCGATTCCAACTATCACTGCCCATCTGACGCCCGAGGTTCGGCAGGAAATTCAGACCATGATCGATTCCAGGCCTGAGAAACTGCGATCGTTTGGCGCGTACGAGGCTGCAAAGGCTGCGGACCTGGTCGAGTTGTACGAAACCATGTACCGGGGGTTCTCACGCAGCGGGGCTCACAGCACCTTGTACGCCCTCAATCATGAATTTGTAGAAGAGGCGGACGGGTCGATAACGCCGAATTTCGGCCCATGCTACGACGATGTGCCATGGGTGTTGGAGATGCTGGGTGAGTGTCTGAAGATCGGGCTTTCCCGCCTTACCGTTGATCTCACCTAGCGCCGCCTGTTGACCGCGATTCGGGAGACTCCGGTGTTCGCTGCCAACAACGAGACACGCCGGTCGGCCCGGCATTACCAAAGGATTCCAAAACAATGAAAATGAAGAAAACTACCGCTATCGGCCTATTCGCGTTGGGGACGCTCTGTGTCATTTTGGGGATGTTGCTCAAGCTATCCGGATGGATGGTAATACTGGGCTCGGGAGTGGCCCTGTTCAGCTTAAGCAAATTCTTGCGGAGCGTAGAAAGCGACAGGAACTTGAGAGCCATTGAGAGCGCATTGAATGATCTCGACGCCATAGTCGGAGGGCTGCGCATCATTGGACGCGACTCCGAACTCGTCGACTGGCGCAGGGTTGATCTCCCGACCGAACCGGGTCCGATTGAGGTGGCTCAATTGTGCCGTACAGCGAAAGGACAGTGGTTCGAATATTCGTTCTCGCTGAGTCGAACCCGGCGCATTTTCGGCGACCGCATGAGGCTTCTACTCGAAAGTGAGGCCCGAGGATGGCTGAGCTACAACGTCAAGCTCTATGAGCAAGTGTTTGGCGCAGTCGAACTGGCTTGATAAGGGCGAGGGACAGTTCCATGACTTTGAATGATGCGTTTGCTGCAGGCCTGAATGCCGCAGTACAAGACTGGCGAGCCAGCGGTGCAACCGATGTGGCGTTGGTAGGTGAGGGTGCGTCCCATATGCGCAGCCCAGCGGGTATCAGTCCGCTCGAGTCACCAACGCACTTCCAGATGTTGACGTTTGCCGAACTGGTGCTTGGTGAAGAACGTGCGAAAGCGGTGTCCAAAGGCGGCCAGGATCGGGCTGAATGGAATGGTTGCAGCGTGAGCGTCTTCTGCATTGATGAAGGCCAGTCGCTCCATGCAGCGATTCGTTTGATCTAGCCAGCGCGAGGACGCTCTTCGCGTTCATCCCGCCCCCTAGCAAGCGATGCCGCGGGGCGCTACCAGCGCAGGTGGGGTAGAGCTACCCGTTCGGGGGGTGATGCTATTTCCTGAGGAGAAGTTATATTTCTGTTTGGCAGGCCTCGAAGGAACGTTCCATCGTACCAAACCGGCGCTGCAGAGCAGATTTTTCGGGGATGGGATGAACGCGTGCGAGCTGATTTCGGTGTTTAGCGCCGCTGTGGTGCTCATTTTGCTTCTTGCGGTAGCGTCCGCGCCAGCACAGGGGCGCCACTTTTACGCCTATGCGCAATGTCAAAGGGTGATCGACACAAATGGGCTGGAGCGCGAGCATTGGTCGCTTGCCACTTTCAGGGCAAACACTCTTATCGGCCGAACCGTCGGCCGGATTTACATCGCGCTGGCGCACGTCCGTTTTGCCCATATGAAGCGGGCAGGAACCGTGGTGAGATAGTGCCTGCATCGGTGATCGCCATCTGCCGATGATCGGCGGTCTTACGATCCATGATCGTCACCACCTTTCGACCAAAAGCTGATGATCGGCGCTTGCAGGTCGGGCGCGAGATCCGAGAGGTGACATGACTACCTGGCGCGTGAGCGCCCCGAATCGGCCGGCTTGCCGAATGGAAATCGAGAATAAAATGAAGAGATATATTGCCCCGGCGCTGGCCACGATGTTCGTTGCGAGCGCGGCGTTCGCTGATGTACCTGAGCAGCTTCTCTACCTGCGCCAAGTCAGAGTCAGTGACGTTGTTGTCAACCTACCTACTCTGCAGAAGTCTGACGGCTCAGTGTGTATGAGCTATCTGTCCAGCACGTCGCGCGATTCGGCTGGGCGCCTTAACATCCGCGTCGATCAAATCTGCGACAAGCTCGGTAAGGCGCGCGAATCAGTTCTTTCTCCTGGCCAGATGGAAGTTCGTCCGGCCAATGTGCGTGGGTTAGAAACCGTGCGAAACGGTGACCTCCTGATTGAAGTGCCGCAGATCGCGTTGCCGGCAAGTATGTAAGGCTGTCAGGCGCATCGGCTATTGGCGCGACACACCCGAGCACTTAGAGGCTCACTACGTAGAGGGCATTCGCTGAACTCTATCAACGATTGGCGCGTGGCGCCCCGCGTAAGGGCCGGAAGCCCGGTATGACAGAAATTATGGTCAGTCGAATGTGCCTCCCGCCGGCGGAATTGAGCCAGTCCACGCGCGCCGAATTTATGGCGCTGCAAGTGACCGAGATAGAGTTTCTGCAGGCGGTGAATGTCGGCCATCAAGGGGGCTATGTTTCGTACTCCCAAGCCGGTTCATGCCCCCCCCTTGGAAATCATCGCTCCGTGCTCGGTTGCACGCGCACTTCCGGTACGGCGGCATTCGATGCCGTTCTGAAAGAGCATAAGAGTGGCTAATCCTCATAGCCGTACGCCAGAACTCAGGCAGTGAGCCTGGCGAGCCGAAGCGGCTCCATCGACAAATTGAAGGTGACGCAGGTATGAGCGATTTTTCGACTATCAAGATCGCGCAAGACTGCGATCTGTTTCCCGTGGCAGCCCGTACGGGCTGGTCCTTCCAGTCAAAGGATATGCCAGACGACGAAGAGTACTCATGCTGCGTCGACGGGGAGATTGACGCTACTGGACGCTTCGTCCGCATCGACGATCGCGGGCGTTTCTGGAATCCGGAACTGAACGGCTGGATTCATCTCGGCAGTGAGTTTGAATTCTCGCAACTCGAGTTGGTGTGCCGGTTCGTTGGCGGGCGAGTGGTCGAGGTGCGAGATGGGCACGGTGTGATGATTGAAGACGGTTCGGAGTTGCCTGGCGCGTACTGGTCTCCAAATGTCTGGGTCAGACTGTAATTGGCCTAGCCGTATCGGCTGGGCCTAAAGCAGCTCGGAATAGAGGGCATAGCCTCTCCTATCCTGGGCCTTGGAATTGCCGCGGGGCACGTCCAAGTCCTCAAAAGCCCAGCAAAACGCTGTCGAGCGTTAGCCTTTATTGCATCGGCCTTCGTGACCACGCAAACCGAACTGAAAAAGGGGATTCGGAGTGACAAGGAGATCTGCTTCATGTTTGTAAGCTCACGGCGCCATCGGCTTGAAACTGACAAGCTGACCTCCCAACTGCGGGAACAAGACCAGGTGATAGATGGGCTGGCGGCACGGATAGCGATGCTGGAGCGCACACGTCACGATTTCGTGGAAGAGATGCGCTACGTGCTCGAGTCTGGCGCTTCCGTCCTGGCCAGGGAGGATGAGCAGACGAGCGATGCACTAAGGACCTTGGGTCACGTTCTGCCTTACCTTCTCAGTGGAAAGCGCCACTGGAGCGATCCGGCCTTTCCGGAATCGGCGGCATCCGCTCGGGGCGAGGCGCAGAAGCTGGCTGAAGCGCACGGCTTTGTCCTGCCCAGTGATCCGGAGGAGGCAGTCAAAGCAATGTTGGCTCTTGCAATGATGCTGTTCACTCCAGAGCAGTCCTTGACGGTTGAGGGATTGCGAGTCCTTCATCCGTCTAACGCATGGCCGCTTGAGGAAGGCCAGTCGGACCGACTAATCGGCTGAAACAACGCTTCTGCGGGTGGCCTGGATGCTGTCAAGCAACGCTTGGACGAGGCCTGAAGCAAAGCGCTGTTCACGGACGAGATCATCGTCATCTCCGCTATCGCCGTAGAAGTGCGCGAACGAAATCGGCCCCAACTTAAGGTAACCCTCGCCGTGCTCATCATCACAAAAGCGAAGGCGCAGGGCTTCTAGGCCAGCTTGGATCGCACCAGGGTGGAGCCCGGACTGCTCCCGGTCCACGAACATCTTGGCTACCTCTTCTGGCGTGCCGGCGTAACGCAGAACGTGGATAAGGTCCGCCGCATCCTTGTTCTCGTGGCGATCGTCCAGTGCCAGCGCCTTCAGAATGATGAAGGCCGGAACGTCTGCGAACCGCACCGTTTCAGTCGACGTCCCAGCGCCGTCAAGTAGCTCGGCGGTGACTACACGTTCCTGGTACCAGTCGTGAACGATCCCGACGTACTGGACGGTCAATGCCGAAACGCGCTCGCCGTCGATGCTTACAGGCCTACCAGGATTCGCTTCCCCGGCATCTTGTAGGAATTCGATCACCACGTGCAGGTGTTCGTCCACTTTCCGCTTCCAACGCCACGCAGTGGACTTGCCTTCGGCATTCACGTGCCGCTCGAAGCCTCGCTTCTTCAACTGATCGGCTAACGATGCGTAGCCCTCACCGTCAGCGAGCACCCGAATGTTGAGGACTACATCGACGTCGGACGTACCGGCGTGAGCTGGCACATCCGGCGGCGCAGCAGGAGTGAGGTAGCGGGGCACCAGGCCACCAACAAGTCGCAGTGATTTTTTGAGGCTGCCGAATGCCCCCATAAGCGTGAGCAATGCGCGTTCGCAGGCAATGGTCACCTCGGGTTGATAGCCGGCGGCACTTGTCGGTTTGATTGCAGACATGGATTAGATCCCCAGTTTCTCTAGTAGGTGTGCGGCCAGTTCTTTGTTGCGACCTCGGCCGTCGAGCAGATCCAAATAGAGGATGAACGGACTCGCTGAGTGGGCCTCATACAGCGGATGGACTTCGCTGAACATGAGGCTCGCGCCGGTGCGCTCTATCAGGGTGACGTTGTGTCCCTTGCTGACGGGCTTCAGCCTCAAGGCGTCAGCTAGCTCTTGAACGCGATTGGGCGGCACGATGATTTCAGCGGTATCGACGCTGGTAAGAAGCGGTGCGAAATCATTGGCCGCTGCGGTACCAGTGAACGCCCATGGGAAGTTGGTCCCCGACTTGTCGGCCTGCGCAGATAGCTCAAAGATCAGGTTTTTTGGGTTCTGGGTGAACACGTAGTAGCGGTGCCGCTGCTCCTTGCGCTTTGTCCATTGCTCCGCCCATGCATCGAGCAGTCGTCGCGGTTGCGTGAGCATGCGGCGGAGGGTGCGGCCGGCTCCGCTCGACTCGCACCACTCACGACGTTCGAGGTCCTGCAAAACCAATGAGCACGTGTACTGAGACGCTTGGGAAACCCGAGCGAGTTCGCTGCCCGTGAGCCATTCGCCACGATGCATGAGCAAAGCGTGGACGACCATCTCCCTCGCATCCGTGAAGAGTGTAGTTGCCTCTCTCTTTGCAACAGTGAGCGGCGGACGCTCTATGTCGAGCCACCAGTGGTGCCGGCGCAGGTGCAGATTGCCATTTCGCTCAAAGTAGGCAATCCCTCGATTCCGAAGTTGCTCGCGGGCGCCTGGACTAAGCGCCTCGGCTGCCACCATGGGAATGATTTCCATATCGGGACCAGCAGCCAGCTTGTATTCTTCGAGCCGCCACACCGCGCCTTGGATGTCGCGTGGGTAGGCGTGGCGGAGCGTTTCGACCGCAATATTGAGAGTTTCGCCGGCCGCCTCCAGCCTTAGAAGAAGATCGAGCCGGATGCCTTGGCCCGTCTCCACTTCGTCTGCGCGACTGACGATCCTGCCGTTGGTCCTTTCGGTCAATGCGATGCAAAGGAGGTCACCCATCTCGTACTGGTGTGCGAGACGAGTGCTCTCTGCTGCGGATTGAGGATCTTCGATCATGTGAAGACGGATTCGTTAGTTTTGCTGTACAGCAAAAGTACCTAGGATGGCGTTAGTTTAGCAAAAATCGCTAGTTTTGCTGTACAGCAAAACTAAAAGGTGACGCTTTAGTTTAGCGGGAAGCGCTGCTTTTGCTGCTAAAAGTGGTTCGTGAGGCACTTACGTGATCGTGCTGTACTGGGATTGCGCCGCATCCCGGTAAGCAGTCGCCTAACGTGGGTCATGTGGCGCTAAGTTCACTTCAGGCCCGATGTGACCAATAACGCGTTCGCACCTAGCGGCGCAGTTGTTCGGTCACCGGTCCCCGGATTCGAAGGGGCTTGGACAAACCTTCTCCAAATCCGAAGTCCGGTAGAGAACTGATCGTTACGGATTCGGGGCCAACACTGGCCAAGCCCTTCGAGCATTCCGAATTTTGACGCGGGAATTCACGAGCTGTAGTCGCGGCTATCAGGGGCTGCGTTCCTCATGCGGCACCAGTGAGTTCCGTTCGGGCCCTCGTAGGCGGTCGCACTAAGCCGCCGATGAGGCAAAAACCCAAACGCAATTCCCAATAGCGCTGCCCACGGGTCTCTCGATCCTCGCTCTGGAGTAGCGTGCAGACAACACCTGCAACGAGCAGATGTAAAGCGCACGCAGGTGCTTAAGAAATGTGGTGTGGTTGAGATGAAACAAAACAAGTTCCTGACAAGAACTAATGTGGCATACTCTGCCCTGTGCAAGTCGGAGCCATTGACCCGTTCGTCCATGGACCCTCTCACCTGATGGGCGAATAGGCCTCGATTTGTGCAACCCGCAGGTTCTACGGCGATCCCCATCTGTCGTCGAGAATCATTCCCCCGCGTCGTGCTGAGAAGCGCGACGTTTTTTTTTGAGCTTTTGGGCCTCAATTTGTGTGTCAAAGGGCACTAGACCTGATTCCACGCACGCCATCGAGCTCAGGGTTTGCTGGGCCGGTAGATCCGATAGGTAGCCTCGTTTCCGACCTTCGCGCACTCTCTGGCGTTAAGTCGGTCGCGCACGAATCGTCTACGCGAGAAACCAAGATTCCCCTCGTGCTTGGTGTTCATAAATTCGTGATGGGAAGTAAAATGGTTGGTCAATGAGGGCGGTTACTTCTTGGGTCTGGGGCGTAAGGAACTAGATAGGTGGCGTTGCTAGAAAGTCCAAGATTCCAACTTGGAGTGCAGCGGCCCCGCGTGAGGTGGCTCCATCAAAGTCAAAGGGGCTGCAGCCGAAGCATCGGATTGGTGTGACGCCAATGATCGATTCCCGATTGGAGCCCGAACCCGGCAAGGGTACGAATACCGAAATTGGCGTCGTCCCATTGAGTCACCGGCCCTAGAACCTGCGATGCGTCTCCGTATATTGAGTCCACGTAGGTATGTGCTGGCGAAGGCATGGCGCGACACAAGGGACCGATTCATGGAAACGAAATACGGCGGCCTGACCGTCAATCAACTTAGCGATCTTCTCGCCGGCGTAGAGGGTGCGCCAACAAACATCGCGGGGATTCTCGGAGGAGGGGTCAACGCGATCGCTGTCTTACGTGACCTAGTTGCGGCTGCAATGGGTCAGGCTGCAGGAGACGGACGCAGGCACGCTGAATTGTTCCTGCCCGGTACGGTGACGCCACAGCAGGCTGCCGACGTTGAGAGCCCCTTCAACGCCTGCAGGAATCGGGAGGCCTGCCTCGAAATGCTTGTTCGCGAGCGCGCAGCCGCCGACATGCCTTCCCACGGGTTGGACGGACGTGCTTGCGAACACTGCATCGACGGACATACGGAGCTGACATTCGAGGGTGGGAAGTTCTCGAGCAACTGCGACCATTGCTGTGCCGACAATGACGATGCCATGGTGGACCGACTCAATCAACTGGTCGAGAACTGGCTAGCGGACCAAAAAGGCATGCCTCAACCCGAGCCCGCTAGGACTGGTGTTGGCGTGTACTGTCAGCCAGGCGATCAGCGAGATCCTCGTTGGCTCTTGATGTTCGATGACGCCGAGCGAGGAGCATGCAACTACGACAGCGAACATGAAGCGCGTCGGATGTTCGCGATCTCCGAAGGGAATGGCTGGAACTGTTGGTTGTTCTCACCGACCCTGCGGGCTTTCAGTGCAAATCAGTTCGTCGGCGCCGTCGAGGCCGCCTGCGTAACGGTCGATCGTTACGTGCTCATAGGAAGTGATCCGACGAACCCCACCCTGATTCAGCGTTGCCCGCAAGCCGGCGGCGCTGACAAATGGAAGGTGCAGCGCATGGACGAGTGCCTCAACAAACAGGGGGAATGGGAGCCGGAGATGCTTCCCAGCAATCGCGGCAATGCCTACTTGTCACGATGCCGGTACGACAGCGCCAAAGCCGCCATCGAAGCGGCTATCACTTCCGGACAAAAGGAGAGCCGTGCATGCTAACCGACGATCAGAAACTGAAGGCCGCACTCGAAGCGTACCTGGATGAAAGCGACGGCATCACAGTCTGGATGCCAAGCGAAGTCGTGCATGCGATGCTGTCGCGCGTGGGTTCTGAGGCTGTGACGGTACCGATCGACATGGTGCTGTTATGTCCGAAGTGCAACACCCAGCATATCGATGCGGCGGACGAGCCCGGCACGGCTATGGCTGGCGTACCGCGCTGGACCAATCCTCCGCACCGGTCCCATCGTTGCCATAACTGCGGCCATCAGTGGCGGCCTTGCGATGTCGAGACAAATGGCGTCAAGGCGGTGAAAACGAAAGGCAAGAACGATTCCCCAATCGTTGAATGCGCTGATCGTCCCGCGGCTTCTGTGTCGACCTCGATCTGGAAAACGACCCACAAGGCCGTGTGCGTCCCCATCACTGAGGACAGGGATGTCGCCGAACAGTGGAAGGCAAATGGCTATGAGGTGATTGCATACAGCCCGTGTTCGGAAGCGCAACCAACACCTACGGATACACGCAAAGCACTGTATGACCTGATCCACGGTGTACTGAGCGAGCACAGTCTCTCGTACACGTGCGATGACATCGACGAGAAGTATCCCCTTGTCGACAAGCTCTCCGCGCCCGGCGACTGCTCGACTAAGACGGGTCGGGAAGAAGTTGCCTTGATCGCCGAGGCAGTACTCGACGTCCTTCCGACGACGATCAGCTTGTTGAAGCCGGTTGTTCAAGCACCTGAGCTGGCCATCAATGGACCGATGGCCGCTTCCAACGGACAAGCACCAGAACAAGTCGCCAAATCGACAACCATGGAGAAGCGCTCATGCTGACTGTCACCGAGAAACTTAAGGCCGAACTCTACGATGCTGTCTTGAAGGCGGCCGAAGCCCTCGGCCCGGACGTTGTCATCAAGGCGCTGTGCCCAAATCACCTTGAAGATTACCGTCGGCACGTCGAAGCAAGCATGGTCGGTATCGCCGGCGGCATGCCTGGAACTAGCGGGTTCACCATGGCGTGCTTTGAGGCTGCAAAGGTGCCAGTCGGAACCCATCTGTACATCCAGCCCATCGCTGATCTGGTGAGGGCTGACGAAAACGCAGTGGATACCCTTCTAATGATGGTCCCGGAAGTAGCGACTGTCGAACGGCTGGTCCACGATACGGGCGGGGTTGCGCCTGAGCAGGTAGAAGCGGCGTTTCGGTCAATTGCCAAGGCGGCACTGTGGCGCACGCCTTCGGCACGGTACATCCGCCAGCACGCGCTTGGCGAAGCTAAGCGGGCAATCGAGGCGCTCTCTGGAACGAGGTGGGTAAGCCTGGAAGCTGCCGGCGAGTGCGCTGACGCCATCGGAAAACTGGCCGACGATGAGGGCGACGCCAAATCCGGGGAGGAAATCCTCGTGTGCATGCCGCACAGGGACGCGATCAAGCTTGAGCTGGAGTCGTCAGGGGCGGACGCACCGCGTTTTGTAGTGCATTTACCTGCGCACGTGGTGGAACGATCGCCAGAATTTCGCATGATCCCGGTTACCGACCGCTTCCCCGCGTACGACGAGAAGGCGAAAGTGATTGGCTTTACCCAAGATCACGACTACGGCGGCGTCCGGTTTCACCATATGAAGGTGTCCGATTTCTACGAGTGCAACCCTGACGACGGGGAGCCGGGCACCGGGTTGGCACGCAACGTAACGCACTGGATGTATGAGCCGTGGCCCGTGGCGAGCGATGCTAAATCGCACCAGCCCGGGCGAAGCGGAAATGCTGAAGTGCTTCAGATCATTAACGAAGAGGCCGGCCGCACTTTGTCGCGCGAAGACTTCGACCTTTGCAAGAGAATCGCAAAGCGAGTCGCGGCCCTTAAGCCGCAACCTTGTGACCAAAGTCCTGCAATTGATTGGCGCTTTCTGGCCAACGAGTGGGCGGATGTGGCCACCAATGGCCTGCAGTGGTTGCGCAACATCAAGGATAACGTGTCGCAGCCAGCTCAGGCTCTCGAAAACATGGAGAACTGCGTCGAAGGGGTCATGAAGTTGCAAGAGGGTTTGCACGAGACCTCCCGCCTTGAGCACTTGAGCGCCGACGTCATCAAGTTGATGTCCACGCAAACCACTATCACGCTGCGCCAAACGGAGGCCTTGCTAAAGTTCTTCGGCGGGTTCGACTTGGAAGTCGCGATCGCCCGTTACAAGGATGGTCTCATTGCCTGGGACGTGCACTCCCCGGAAAAAGGCGGCTCATTTCTTGGACCCACTGCAGTCGACGCTGAACATGCGCTGCACCGTCGCGAGCGGGAAGCGGCACATCAGGTCGTGCTCAACTAAGTACTGGACAAAACGCGAGGGAACGAAATGCTGACGAACTGTCCGGAACGGGTCTTTCTTCAAATTGGAGATGATTGCCCGCGTGATGCAGATTTCGAGGCTCTTAAGCACGTCACGTGGTGTGCGCACAGTGCCGGAGGGGGCGATATCGAGTACTTGCGCGCCGACGCCGTAGCTGCCGCCGTATTCAAGGTCCTGGCGGATGTAGAAGCTCTCGCATGCGCCCGGAATGCCCCTGAGTTGGCAGGTTTCGAAATGGCGCTTGAGGAGGTGCGCGCGCGCCTCGGTACGTCGGAACTCCAACTCACGGAAATGCTTGGTGAGCAGGCGACGGCGCGGGAAAGCCAAGCTGTGATCGCGGCCTACCTGTCCCATGCATCGGCGCAGGTCTTACCGTCCGGTCCGGAAATATTGAAGGCTCTGTGGGGGGGCAGTACCGAGCCATCGGCCGAGGAAGTGGGTGACCCGGTCGATTCCGGCCCCGGCCCGCAGGCCGAGCCGATGGAGCTCACTAACGACGACGTCCTGACGATTTTCGCAAACACCAGGGGCACCACTGCGAGCGACTACCTACTCAAGGTGGCCAAAAGCATCATCGAGCGGTCGCCATCCGCGGAGACTCCGGTTGATTCATTAACTTGGGCCGCTGTTGCCCGGGCGCTTCTAGCTTCAGAGGGGGCATCGGCGAGCGAGCTCATCCACGGGGCAGCGAAGCATGCTGCATTCCCATCAAAGTGCCCCATTACGCGCCGGGATTTCTTCATGGTGTTGGAACATCCCGAGCTGGGCTTGCTCCCGACCTATGGCGGGCCACTCGATAGCTACACCATCCCAGAGATGGAGGGCGAGCCCACCGAAGAGCTCCATGAGCGTAGCCTGTTTGTCCACCGGTATGACCACGATCGTGGCGAATGGGTGGACGACGAGTCAATCAATCTGCGCGTGATCGAGGAAAGCGTCCTGCACGAGTTGCAGCAGACTGCACCCATCTCTTGCTGCAAGGGGCATGAAGCCAACGCGGCCGCTACGTCGGAATCGATTCCGGCCCAGCGGGCGAATGCAGAAGCGCTGCAAAAGCTATTCGAAATCTTCGGCGTAGGACCGGCGGCGAGAACGCTGCCGATCCTTCTCGCGAATGCAGCCAATGCGCAACGCCGATCTTTGTGCTTGGCGGCGGTAGAGCGGGCGTTTTTCACTGTTGAGTCGGAATCAGACGAAGGGACCGACGAGCCTGGTGAGGAGTGCCAACTCAATTGGGGGGCGGAGCCGGAGGCCTATATCGAGCAGTTCCGTTCGGAATTGCAGCACTTGATCGCAAAGACGTTGGCGACGCGGCGCAACAACGCAGCGTCACTTGAGGCACTCGACATTCCAGGCCTGCGAAGTGCGATCCGAATGTTCACACCCAACATGCGCGATTGGATTGGGAAGGTGCTCGACAGATTGGAAGCCGTCGACAAAGGCGACGCCGATTGGGCTACCGTTCGAAGTGGGTCCGAAGCGTAGTAGTCCCTCATTATCTCGGGAGTTTTCCGGCATGAGGCGGTGGTACGAGTGCTGGAGCGACTAGGCGCTCGGCACCGCTTCCTGATTGCTTCCCGCATTTCGCGGATCCGTGCGGGCTTGTATTCACATCAAGCCGCGGCATGATGGCTTCAATCGCAAACGCCGCGCCGCACCCCCACGTCAACCCAGAGGTAGATGCAGAGTGCCAGGTG
The DNA here is from genome assembly GCF_000607165.1 of Ralstonia pickettii. Classification (GTDB taxonomy): domain Bacteria; phylum Pseudomonadota; class Gammaproteobacteria; order Burkholderiales; family Burkholderiaceae; genus Ralstonia; species Ralstonia holmesii. The sequence continues at coordinate 13,685 of NZ_JFZG01000034.1, forward strand.
CCTAGAGGAACTCGCAATGCCCGAACAAACGATTGATCATCAACATTCGCACATCGCACAAGTAGATCTGGCGCGAACAGAAGCGGTAGAGCGGTTGCATCACGCGACGGCTATCTACACGGCAGCCCCGGTCGTCGATGACCTCCTTGGTCGGCTTGACTGGCCACGTGATGGGCGCAAGTTGGTCGATCCAAGTTGCGGTGACGGAATGTTCCTTGAGCGTGCTCTTGGAAAATTGCTTGCCGCCAGCGGCCAGGCTCGTCCGAGTGTTGACAGTCTGCGGGCCCAAGTCGAAGGTTGGGAGGTTCACGCAGGCGCGTGCATCGAAGCACGTGCGCGAGTAGCGGCTACGTTAAGCCGACATGGCTATGACCATACCCTTGCCACCGAGGCGGCTGAGTCGATGGTTCACAACCGCGATTTCCTCACAGAAGGGCCTCGAACACCTACTTACCATGCGGTGGCCGGCAATCCTCCATATTTGCGCTGGGTGAATGTCCCGCGTGTTCTGCAGGACGAATACTCCAGACACGTTCCGGCGTTCGCTGCCTATGATCTTCTGCATAGCTTCTTGGAGCGCTGCAGTCGATCCATCCATCCCAATGGCCAGATCGGTCTGGTGACTTCGGATCGATGGCTCTTCAATTCCGGTGCGTCGCAGCTGCGAGCAGAATTGGGGGCCCGACTGGCGATTTCCCATCTTGAGCGCTTGGATGCCGGCTCTGTGTTCTACCGCCCCAAGAATCGTCGCGCTGGAACGCCGCCACGAATCCACCCAGTTTCTGTCGTGTTGAATGCAACAGCAAAGTCGGACGAGGGCTCCGAAGTTCTCCAGGACGTCCGTGTCCTAACCGAGAGGCCCATCTATCCAGGCGTTGATGAAAGCCGCTACGAGGGCATGCCTACGCTTGAACAAATCGCCGAGGTACGAATTGCGCCGTGGCTTGGGACTCCAGGAATTTTCGTCGTGGACGAAGACGTTGCCGCACAACTACCTGGTGAGTATTTGGTGCCGGCCGTTGATACCGACGATATCGACGGTGGCAGTCTTGGAGTGCCTAAGCGATTTGCGATAAAGACTGAGCCGGGCGAACAGCCTTGTCAGGTCGTGATGGAGCATTTGCAGCGCAATATGCACAAAATGGCAGCTCGCGGCAGGCGTGGGGTCTTTTGGATGCCACCGGAGACGTTTCACCGCATGGATTTGTCCTGTGAGTCGCTATTGGTGCCGAGGATCGCGACATCGCCAAAGGCTGTGCGCGTGCCGCCGGGAATCTTGCCCATCAACCACAACCTGAGCATCGTTTCTGCTGAGCCGGGAGTGCTCAACCGTGTGGAGGCGGCGCTGCGCTCGCCGCTCGCGGCGCAGTGGGTACGTGACTTTGCGCCGCGCTTGGAGAACGGCTATTTCTCACTGTGCACCACATTGCTTAGGAAGATGCCGATCGACGTGTCTTCCGCTTGAGAAAATCATCGGGATATTGCCAGTGCCACGTGACAGACTGTGACGATGCAATCGATCATCATCAACCCAACCGATGAGCAGGAGCTCTCTCACCCTAATGGCATCTTCGTTTACGTTGACGAAGACGTAGACGGTGTCCTAATGGGGCTCCATGAACGTTTTGCCCGCCGATCCTTTGCTGCATGGGCGGGCCGCACCCGCAACGTGTTCCAGATGCGGGGCGGCTATGTCGTCAAATTGCCCAAGAACTTTCTTGGAATCCGGGACAATGACTGGGAAGGGTCCGTGTCGAACGCTCCGGAAAGTCTAGGCTGCGAATGGCATATTCAGTATCCCCGGACACGCTTGGCCGTGTTCGATGAGGTGCCGGTCGTCTTCATGGAGTTCGTGAACCCGCTTTCCAGCCAGGAAATTGTGAGTCGATTTGGCCATGAGCCTGACTGGGTGATGAGCGTGGATGGAGGCCAAGTCGGAGTCAATCGTGCTGGACGCCTTGTTGCCTATGATTACGGAGTGTGCTGAACGGGACCGGGATGCGCCGCGGTTAGCCGTTTCAGCGTTCAAAGGCAGCAGAAGATGGGCTTGATGCTCAAGTGAAGGGGCATTTTCGTCGATAGTGTCCATTGCGCTATACGCGACCACTCGGTATCTGTCGGGGTAACACAACTCTGGCAGGCCGAACTTGTGAGAAACGGGTGATGAGTGTTTTTGATGTTGCCGCTGTAGGGCTGGTTGTCTTGGCGATTGGTGACGTCGCCTTGCTGCTTTTCAGTCGGGAATCCAAGTGCGATTGGGCTTTGCGCTTGACCCTTGCTGCCGCGCTCGCTGTTGCGGCGCTACTGATTCAACAGCGGGACTTTTCTGTTGGCATTTGGGGACTTCTCGTTGTCCTGGCAGGGTGCTGTCAGGCCGGGCTGATATGGCGCCGGGTCGCCGACGTCAAACGAGGTCAACACTAGAGGGAAGACACGAATGGATGAGCTCTTCGAAAAACTCTTGCGCTTCACCTATATTCAGGTGGTCCTGTGCTTGCTTGTCCGCGTGTTCCAACCAGACTGGTACGTGGAACATCCTCTTCATGCAGTGATATTTGCTACTGCACTTGCTGCATGTGTCTTTGAGGTGGTCTCGGGCATCTTGAGGGCTGCGGCTCACCAGCACACAAACCGACAGCCTTGAGTGCATCTGGAAGCTTTGCGGTGGATGGACTTTGTTTCCGCGTCGATTCAGCCAAAGCGAACCTATAAGTGGCGAGCGCATATGAAGAAGTCAGATTCGTCGGGGCAACCGAAGCCGCCACGGCGGGATTGCAAGCAAGCGAGGATATGGAAGATGTACTACGAGGCGATGGCCAGATGGTACGAGGCAGCGGCCGATACGGTCGCCGTTACGTTTCCAGATTCCGAGGCCGTGCGCTTGGCCAAAGAGGATGCGTCGAGGTTTCAGGACGGCGCACGGCAAATTTCGATGCGTACTCATCCGAACATCGTTTCAGGCACCTGGAAGTAGGCTCAGAGGACTTTCATATGTTGATGCAATTGTGGGATCGACTTGCAGGGCGCAAGAGTCTGCCGAAGGGCTTTGTAGTACTTGGACCAGATGGCATTGCGGCTTGGGACATCGATAGTGACGTCCCACTGATGCCTACGCGCTGGTCGCGCTTGTCATTTGCCCTGACTGTCAGGCAGACGCAGAAGATGACCACTTCCGAGATTGACGCGCACATTGAAAGGTTCGCCTCGCCAGCGGTGAAGGAGCGGCGAGCACTGATGAACGTCGCCCTTTCAGAGCGAAATCACCGACTGGCAATGGAACGATTGATAGCGACGAATAGCCGACAGGGGCGGCAAGAATCGGCGATACCCCGCCGGACTGCATAGGATACGACGTGGAAATCGCTGAGCTTCTTGATACGGTGACCGGCTTCGGAAATGGGTTTGAAAGGGTCATTGAAGCGAACGGTATGACACAGAAAGAGTTGACCGCCTTGCTGTTGGATCACAACGTCGAGAAATGTCCATGCTGCCACTGGTACACGGATAGCCATCAACTGTTGGACGACAATGGTGTTGTGGATGGATACTGCGACAACTGTCGGCAGTACGATAAGCCGACTGAACAATAGGAAATTGTATGCGGGTCCTCATTCATTCGGCCTCACTTGGAACATTGCTCTATCACGCGTTCGATACGGCATTGTTTTCGACCATGCATCAGCCAATCGACCATGCGATGACGTTTGCGGACGAGGCAACTGCCCGAGCGTACGTTGAGGCTATCAAGAACAGCACTTCGAACTTTGTCGAGTGCTTTCCGGAAGATCTGTCATTCCCCGAAGTTGCTACCTCAGCGTCCAGCGCATCTATCGCAGAATGCGTAGCTGCTGGCGTTCCCGCCTGGCAGCCGAGTCCCGCTGTGCCGTATGAGTTCAACTTCCATACTGGCGATGTCGGGCATACCGTTGTGTACGGTGCGGTCCGTGCGGGAAAGTCGTTTTTGCCCCCGAAGCAGGATGGCCGACCGTGAGCTGGAATCCAAGCTCATCAACGTGCAATCGCTGATGGTCTCTGCATCTGGAGTACAACCGCAAGGCTTCCAATGGGTCTCATGACTATCGCTTCAATCGTCGCTGTCGCTACCTCAGGCGCGCTTCTTCGTTGCGCTTGGCACGCCTTTGAGGAATACAGAGTGCGTCGAAAAGCCCTTGCAATGATTCGGCAGCGGCTTCCGGGCCTTAAGAGCATTCCGCTCAGTCGTACTGATAAGCGCGGCTTCGAGAATGGTCCAGACGGTTGGATGCGTCCCCGTTAAGGCAGGGGCACGCGATGTCAAGCAGACGCCCACCTCACTGGGGAGAGCCGCTATCTCCGTTCTGCGAACACGGACCGGGGACGGACTGCCAGCATTGTAGAGGGGTATTCCCTTTCCCTGCAGATCCACTACCGCACCAAACAGGGTACAGGCCGAATGAGAAGCATGATCCCGTCACACAGAGCTGTGAAATTTGAGCGTGACAGCGCAGTCGCGCAGGATGCGGCTAGACGATACTGGCAAAAGGTGCCACAGCTTCTTGTTGGGAATTTCGTGCTATCCTGATACGGATTTTGCATGGTAGCTGGGCCAGAACCAGCCAAAGCGAAGCCTGATCAGGCCTCGTTCAATTTCACCGTTCTCCGGTGACTCTATCAACCCAAGCGGGGCAAGCAGCCCTGCGCGGGACTTGCTCCGCACGTTTCAACAGGAGCATCAAAATGGTTCTTGATTTGCTGCGTGATCCAAAGCTGAAGGTCAAACGCGCCCAGTCTTTGGTTGTGAACGCGCCCGCGTTGTTCAAAGACCCAGCGTTCATCGCGTGGTTGAACAACGGCCAGACGAAATTCACCTGGCACGAAGGCGGGGAGCCGACCGAGCATTCCGACGTCGTTGTGCTGGTCAACCCTGCGTCGGACTTTGACGGCACCGAAGCTCATGAGATGCCCGACCATGCGTGGGAGTTCATCTTCCGGCTCTGCGTCGAGAATTTCGACATTTACGGGCCGGGGACGAGCCCTGATGACCAGATCCTGGTGCGGCTGACTAACCGCCTGGAATCCTAACCACCGATATCGACTCAACCACACCGTCGTCGATTAATCGGTGATCAGTACCTCGCCGCCAAGGCGAGTCTCTAAACCCAAGCGGGGCACGCAGCCCCGAAAGGGTCTGCCTGCTTCGCGATACCAATTCAGGAGCAGGTTCATGGAAAAACATCACACTGGCACGGTGCACACCAAGCTAATCGAGGCATTCTTTCAGCCTCAGGCGTGGATCAACGACTACGCCACGGACATTGACGAAGGCTACGGCATCGACGTCACGCAAAAGGTGCTGTCATTGCAGCTGACTCAGATCCATGAGCTGCAAGACTGCCGGGATTCCACGGATGCACTGGTTGACGCTGTCAAGTTGGGGCACAACGGCCCGTACACGGTCGCGGTCGTCAGCAGCGTCTTGGAATTCTTCGGTGTGCGAAGCCTGGGCGAGATCGATCAGGATCAACTGGATGCCGCCAGGACTGCGGCGATGTGGTCGGCCTTGCAAGATCGCATTCCGTCGGCGCTGCTGAAGCGCAAGGTCCTGAGCGACTGGGGCAGTATGGTTGGTCTGACACTGCACGACGGGTACCGGTTTCTTGTTGCCAGTCATGCAAAAGCCAAGCGGGTAATTGCGGTCGTGGATGGATTGTTCAATCGTGACGCCTACAAGGCCCTGATCTCTGAAATGCAAGGGGCCGGCGTCGCTGTGGACAACGTACATGTGTACTGTGAAATCGGTTCGTACACAGGTCCGGGCATCGAGATCGTGAAGTTCGACGACTTCCCCGAAACTTTGGGACGTTACCGTAAGCCGAAGGGCGGGGAAGACTATGTCATTCTATCCAGTCAGACTCCTCCGAATTCCTATGTAGCGCATAGTCCTGAAGACGTCGGCGGCGAGCCAGCGGCAACGCCGCCGCAGACGTCGAACATAGAAGAGGCGGTGAGATTTGTCTGTCTTTCCGACGCGAGCGCGGTCCAAGAAGAATTGGTGAAGCGCTATCCCGGCAGCGTTTTCCTCATCGACATCGCGCCGCATGCCGCGGTTGAAGGTGAGCCGGCGGACGTAGTGCAAGGCGTTCCTGACCTGGACGGCTTGAACGATGAACGCGCAATGTGGGCCCGCCAAGCTTTGGACGCATTTCAGCGCGCAACCAACTGCGAGCAAGAGAGCGTGGTCGGAGATCTTCTGTGCGATCTGATGCACCACTGCGACAGAACGGGTGTGGATTTCTTGTCGGAGATGGGGCGCGCTGTTCGTCACTACGAAGATGAGACTTCCGCACATGTCGCAGTTGAACCTTCAGGTGTGCTCGAGTCGCTCTTGACGGATGCGCTCGAGTTGAGAGACATGAAGGTCGAGATCAACAACGACTACTCGCAAGAGGACCTCCTGCGTTGGGGTGACCGCCTTGCTGTCGCTGACAAGGCAGTTGAGATGCTAAAGGAATTGCCGCTTTATCCGCACCTTGAGCTACGCGCTCGCAAGCTTGCAACAGCGAGTACGCAGCAGAGCTGATCAGTACCAATTGGCGCCTGCCGCGCTCCCTTCACGGGGAGGCGGTGGGCGCTTTTTCATTTCGATCTGAGAAACGTGCTGCGGCTCCGAGGGGCCGGGGAGGGAAGTGCCGTGGCGGAAACTGTACTGAGCTTCGCCTTGGCTAGCTTCCTGATAGGAATTCTTCCGTGGTAATCTTGCGCAGTATTCCAACGGTAGCTAGACCGCAACTAGCCGATACTGGCCGAAGTTGGCCGCGTCACCGTAATGCGGTGATATTCAATCAACCCAAGCGGGGAGCATACCTCCGCTTGGGGATGTCAGCTCCGCATCCATCTTGGAGCATGATCCATGAAGAAGAGTGTTTTTTGGCAAGTGAAGCACACTCTGGTGGGCTTTGTGTCCGCGAATCCCAACGCTGCAGCGGCCCAAATGAGCCGGGAGCAGTGGAGGCAAGCTGCTGAAATCGGGCGGCAATCTCGCTCGATCGGCATTCTCACAGCACTCTCAGATGACGCCCTCAAGGAAATCGCAAGCGGAGAGCTGGATGTCGTCGCACTTTACAGTGCGGTGCTGGCCGGGCGTCGAACGAGCGCCTGAACTGGCGACTGTCGACATGCCACGTTAAGCGTGAGGCATTTGCTGGACGGTAGCTGAACGTCTTGGCGGACAGCTAACCATCAAATTGAATTTGAACCCATGCGGGGCGAGTGTCCCGACTGGGGATGCCTGCTTCGCGTATCCCATAGGAGCAGGTATGTCACAAAATCGTCTACCGGGCGAGCACCAGGAAGTGCTGTTTTTCTCGACAGCACAAGAAGGAAAGCGGAACGTCACCGCTACTGTCATTCGTCCGCTAACCGAGCAGGAAGCGGATATCGAAGAAGTCGGCCCAATGTTCAAAATTCGTCTCGAGGACGGCGCTGAGCAGGATGCGTTCGAGGACGAACTGATCCCCATCGATACCCTTGAGGACGAAGAGGTTGTCGGTCTCGATCGCGATGGCTGCGTGTTGCAGTGGAATACGCAGACGCGAATTTCCGAAAATACCGGCGAGAAGCTCGAACAGTATGGCATCCACAATCTGCGCGAACATGAGGCTCCGCGCGTCGGTGTACCAGAGGGCGTATGGCTGCAGCACGTCAACACGGTCACAGCGCGCCAGCCGGTGCCGGGCAAGCGCTATGTGTTCTTCAACGCCAACGACAGTCGGGTTTCCACCTGGTGCGCTGAGGGTCGCGTTGACGCACCGCGTACCGCCTATGTGGAGTCTGGCTTCGAGGCAACGCACTGGTGCGAAATCCCCACTGAGCATGACCCCCGCTGGCGTCCCGGTAACCCGTTTCATGTTCCGGAGGCCGAAGGCAAGGGAGTGCTGACGCAGTGCCCGTTCTATCCGTCTGGTCGATTGGGTGTTTGCTGGGAACGAAAGGAGCCTGGCAGCCGCCTGGATGTGAATTTCCCTACTTTCGACGGCGCGAAAGCTTGGATGCTGGCAGACGAACTCCGCGGTGAAGCATTGCCGTTGCCCGATGTCACGCGAAAGCTGCAGATCACGCACCCGCGCACGGGCGCCAGTTTCAGCGTCAAAGAGGCATCGGCAGCTGATTGGACCGACTCGTGGCCGTCCCAGATGGCCGACGGTCTGCCGGTCAGTGAGGGCCCGGGTAACATCAATGGTTCCGTGTTCTGCTTTTGGCTCGGACAACACACGAGCCCGTTCTGTACGGATATCGTGCGGACGATGACGGCGTTTATCGGAGACCACGATGTTGCGGCGGTCCGATTCGTACGTGCAGCGCCAAGCAAAGTGCACCCGGCCATTACGGCGGCGTACACTCAGTTGGCCGATCGCGCAGGTGGAACGACATGAGCAAGTACGGTCAGTTCAATCAGTGCGGTCGGGCCTTGGCCGCGCCTGGGCTCACGTCCTATCGCTGCCGGTCTGGCTATGGCTGGATCATGATTGGTGCGTCTGACGACCGCGACGCACTGCGCGAGGCCCGGAGGTCCAGGGCGGATGTCCTGGAGCAGGATCTGGAAGTTTGGGATGGTACGCAGTACCAGCCGGTACTGGGACGTCGAACTACGCCGACTGCCCCGGCCTGTGCCTGCCGTTCCTAGTTGGAAAAGGCCCCGACCACTCTTGGTGCAGTAGCCCCAAAGCCCGTCGTTCTCCTGAAAATGGGGAATGGCGGGCTTTTTTCTTTGCCTAAAAACACTCCCTGCTTCCCAGCAGGAATCCGTGATACCCTTGCGAGGTACCTCTACCGGCAGCTGGTCCGATATCCAGCCAGGTGGTTCGACCTAGGGCCACCGCTATTCAAATTCATCACTATGTGGTGATCTACATAACCCACGCGGGGCACGCAGTCCCGCAAGGGGTTGCCTGCTTCGCAATCTAATGCGAGGAGCAGGACATGTCAGTGAACTCCATCTGTACCGGCGGGCACCGTCAGCGACAAGGTGTGCGTTGTCTCAACATGCCAGGTCGGTCGCATTTGTATGGGCCAGTCGGTCAGATGTCCGACGACCTCGACGCCGGCGGCCCACTGGATGCACCGGAGATCCTTCCGGCCGGCAGCAGCAACAGCACCGATTGGCGTAACTTCCGTGGCCAGCCGATCGCCCGCCAGACGGAGTGCGGCCGGGAGCGGTGATGTACAGGCCGCGCCGTCCTAGACGAACAGCCGCTAGTTGATCCCTAAGCTCGGAACGTTGATTTCGATCGACCTAACGGCATTCATATTCACCGGCACCGGTGACCATTACCAACCCTCGCGGGGCAACCAGCCCCGAATGGGGTTGCTTGCTTCGCAGATCCAATATGGAGCAAGAAGATGCAAGCAAGCAACGCAGTAACTGAACTGGAAGAGGCACAGGCCCTCGGCCACGCAAGCGTGGAAGAAATGATCGCAGCCGACGCGAACGCCGTGCTTCACGCCCAGCATGTTGCGGTCGCCCGGGCGTATCAATCCTCAGCTCACGCCATCCAGCGAAAGACGGAAGCAGCCAGCAAGCACGGCCTGACACCAGATCAGATTAGCTGGGTTGAGCCCCCATTCGACGCGCCAGTGCGCATCACCGCTGCCGATGTTGTGGCCGCGCGGGACGCGGGGTTCCAGGTCCAGTTAGGAACGGCTGAACATCGCCTAGACCTGATTGGTCGGTGGTGGTGGACATTGAGCCAGCCCGGCTGGCAGAGTGTGGAGTCAAGCGCCGGCAACTTTGCGACCAAAGCAGAAGCATGGGCGGATGTAGTGCGCGCGCTTCGCGACGACCCTTCGCTCGGTTCGCCGGCGAAAGCGGCTGAAGAGCCGCGCCTGTGGGTTGCGATGGTCGAGCACGTGGAGTGCCCTGGTGCAAGGCTGGCCGTGTTCTTCCAGAGAGAAGAGCCTGTGGACGCTGAGATTTTCGCGCGGTATGCGGCCACAACAAAACCGACCGAACTTGATATCGCCGGTCTGTTCGACCTCACGTTCGACGCAAGCGTTGATCCAGGCACCGCCAGGGCTCTGATGACCTACGCGAATGCGCAGGTGGAGGGCGACTATGGTGCGATTTCGCCACCCGCCGTCGTTGACGAGACGCTGGGTTGGTTGAATCCAGGCCAGCGGGCGATACTTGAGAAGTATGCGAGGGGTCAATTTTCATATCTGGCTTGCAGCAAATCGGAGGAGGAATTCCGGAGCTCAGTGGCCCGCTGTGGCGATGGTGTCTTGAAGTTCCTGATGACCGAACTTTCGAGCGCGGAAGACTGCTCGTCAGGCGAGCAGGCCAGTGCGCGGATCGAGATCGCGATTGCGCAGCTGCAATCTGTACTCGGCGCCGTGCAGGATATTCCCGAATGGATGCCGAATGACGGCCATGACCAAGCCATGAACGCTGGTTGCTGACGCAAGTCCGGCCCAGCAGCACAAGCCCGCCGGCCTCCTTATAGGAGGCGGCGGGTTTTTCTTTGTCTGGCAGCACGACACGCAGCTGAGAGAAGAAGGAACGCAGGTGATTAAGGCGTTTCCGTCACTGCTGCGCCTCAATTTCTCATCAGGAAATTCGCGTGTTATGCTTGCGCTGTTTTCCATGGCCGCTGGTCCATCTCCAGCCAACGCGAACCCGACGCGGATCGCGATTCCTATACACCGCCAGTCGGTGTGTCCATTACCCACGCGGGGCAAGTTGTCCCGCAGAGGGCTTCCTGCTTCGCTGACTACATTCAGGAGCAGGATATGCAATCAATCAAAGTTTCGCCTCCTACGCGTGCAACGGCGGCAGATCTCGTCGGAAAGGAAGTGCCGTTCACCCTGTACGAGGTTGTGCAGACCATGCGGGACGACGTATTCGTCAGCGCTGAAGTCAAGCCCGTAACCATCACCTGGCATGGCATCCGAACGGAAGTCGGCGCAACCGCACCGTCGGTGACATTCGTTGGTTCGGATGGCAGACAAGGCTGGGGTAATGCCGAGCTCTTCTATCTGACCGAGGTGGAAGCCATGAAGGAAGTGGCTCTCCTAATGCCCGACCGCCGGCCGACCGAGGCCCCTGTTCTGGACGTCAATGGGCGCCGATTCGTGCATTTTGAAGGCCGAGCCAGACAAGAGCAAAGCGGGTTCTACCGTGAGAAGCCCAATGGGATTCTGTTTTTCGGCAACGACAAGGAGCCTTTCGCGTTTGCCGTAACGAACCCGAAACAGGGCCTGTTTTTCGTGTCCTGCAGTCGGCACGGATCCGGCGTCCGATACATGCACTCGACGAGCTCGGTTGACGAGCGACGCCTGGGCATCGAGGGAGTAGGTTTGAGTGCACAGCATGACCTGGTCTGCGCGCTGGTCAACCAGTTGCACGGCAAAGACGTGCTGTGGACTGGCGAGGATGCAAAAATCCTACAGTTGGCGCTTGGCAATTTGGCCGCGCTGTTGGCCGATCCGTGCAGTGCCGATCGGTGCAGCATGGGGGCCGAGAAGGCGGACCGATGGGCGGATCGCTGCAATGCGATGCTTGAATCGCTCGAATCCGAAGGGAAGGGCGAGCATCGCAGCACGCTTCTCGCGCTGCGCAAGTAGTCCCATTTCAGTGGAATCAACGCCCGCCTGTCCAGTTTGGACAGAGCGGGCGATTTTTTTGGGCGCCGGGCGCTCTGGCACCGCGGCAAGCAGGGCAGTTGTGTCGACCAACATGCTGGGCGCGTCTGATTCCCACCAGGAATTGGGCGTGGTACCCTTACGGTGCTTTTACTCGGCAGCTGGACCGAAACTCCAGCCAACGCGTTCTACTACTGGGCGCGACTCAATTTCACCATTCGTGGTGAGCCACTAAACCCTTGCGGGGCACGCGTGCTCCTGTAGGGGTCGCCTGCTCCGCCAATTCCTTTTCGGAGCAGAAAATCATGCAGAACTTTTGCAAGACGTTGTTGGTCGCGGCGACATGCGCCATGGCGGCGTTTGCTGTGCACGCCCAAAGTGTCGGTGGCCGGGGTGCGGACCTAGGTTGGTACGTGAGCCAGCCGATGCAATTTGTGGTGTCGGGCGTCCTGCTGAAGGATGGCAGCACCACGGAAATCCGTCCAACTCACGGCATCTATGTCGCGAGATCGCAAACGGAGGCCATCGATTTCTTCGCCGCGAAAATGCGTGATGAGAACCCTGGCTACCACTTGGTTACAGCTCTGGCCTCTCCGGTTCCGGTAACCGGTACTTGTCGCCTGGACATCTGATCACATAGGAGCTGCATCGTGACTGATATCCAACGTGCAATGTACCTGACCGACGATCGCGATCTTCCGAAGGACGAGCTGCGGGCGCTGGTTATTTTCCCCGGTGGCAACGGCGACTGGTACGTCCAAGTAGCACCGGAGCACGGGCGCACCTTAGAAGGCGTCCGAATTTGTACCTCTGGCGGCGCAGCTTCAGCTTGTCCTGGTCTCGGCGTAGCAATTGCCGAGGCTTACAGGGCGATGATGGATGCGCAAACTGGCCGGAAGCTTGAGTATGTTCCGTCGCGCGCGGAACTGGAGCAAGAGTTGTGGGCGTGGCGCCAGATGTTTCCAAAGTACCAGTTTGACGGCTTCTTCAGCATTGAGAAGAAGGCAGACTAAGGTCGTGCCGCCCTCAATTTTGTACGCCGCACCGCGGTGACTTTTTAACCCTAGCGGGGCTTTCGACTCCGTGTGGGTTGTCGGCTCCGCAGTTCAATTCAGGAGCAGGCAAATGCCAAACGAGGACGCAGAACTGCGCCCGATCACCGTGTCTGGCGGAAAGAAGTCGATCAGTGACGACGATATGTGTGCTGGATGCGCCAATTGCGACTACCTTCCAGGCTCGATGAGTGGCTGTAAGTTGGACTGGCCAGGACGGGAAGATCGCGACGGCTATGTGCAGCAATGCGATAAGTTTTCACGCGAGAGCTGATACGGTCTCGGCCGCCAATTGCGTTCACTGCCAGGCGGTGAACTTTTTACCCAGCGGGGCTTTCAACTCCGTCGGGGTTGTCTGCTCTGCTTTCTCTGTCAAGGAAGCAAGGAAATGCCCGCGAACGATTCGGTCATCGATAAGCTCTGCAAAGCAGCAGACAATCACGGAGACGATGCTGGTGATGCCGACCATACGGTCGGCGACCTGCAGGGGCTCCTCCAATTGTGCTGGCGCCTCATGACGCCGGCGCAGAAGGAAGCCTTTGCCGCGAGTCCGGAGGTCGAGGATGTTGTCGACCTCGGAGCGCGAGGGGAGTACTCGGTTGAGGATTTGCTGGCCGAGGTTGAGAAGGAAGGTTGATAACGGCGAAGGCCGATATCGGCCTGGCGCCCGTACTGTCCAGAAAGGATGGTGCGGGCGTTTTTCATTTGTGCGTTGTGCTCGCACCCTGAAACTAATCGGCACAAGCCCTGGCGTAGGCACCGTGACACAGCGCTGGCGGCAGTTTCCTGTTGGGAAATCGTGGTACCCTTCATCGGTATTTCGCACGGTAGCTGGGCCTTAAATTCAGCCAAAACGGCGTTAGCGCCGATTCTCATTTTCACCGGCATCGGTGAGTCACCAACCCTTGCGGGGCTTGCAGCCCCAGACGGGGTTGCCTGCTCCGCGTTTCCATTCAGGAGTAGGCAAATGCATGTTTTCGAATTGACCCTTGCCGGTTTCAACGGCTCTTCGAGCAAAACGGATCACCTGATCGTTTGGGTAGCGGTTCAAGCGAGCCAAGCGGAATTCGTTCAGCAGCTGTCATCAGCTGGGCTCTATCCGACGAAGGTCACGGCCGTAGAAGTGCTGCCGTCTCACTTCGAGGCGGAACTGCAGATCTCGAGCAATCTAGGTGAGCTGTCACGGTTCATCGACGAACGGCTGGGTACCGTCCCGTTTGACTCGCCAATTGGAAAGGCCATCGATGCTCTCCAGCTGGCCTGCCAGAATCCAGGCGACCCAAACTATCGGGTCTACAAAGAGGCGCTGTCGTCGCTTGTCGAAGCACGTCGGCATATCCTGCTTCTCGAGAAGCGGATTTCTGACCGGGAGATCAGTCCAGGTGGCGACGAGTACAGCGAGCTCCTTGGTCTGCTTGGCTTGTATATGTCGCCGTCCGCGCGCCTGGCGAGACTGGCTGCCGACGCGCGGATCCTCGGACTCGTTCCGAATCTGCAACCCGAAGGCCTCTCCTTGGGCGAGGGAAACCCGCTGCGCATCAATGTGCGGCAGGTTACGTCGGACCTTTCGTCTGTCGAGGACGAGGATGTCGCGGGTGTGTACGGTGTGCTCTTTACCGTAGATGCAGGCGAACTGACTGACGCGAAAAAGGCGGCCATTGCACTGGACATCTTTCACTCCAAGCAGGGCATCGCTGTCCTGGACGATTTCGAGATCTCTGTCTTGGATGAGGAAGGAAACCTCGTCGCGCCGGATGCCGAACACGTCGACTACTCGTGCTCTGATGCGGGAACCGTTGAGAAGATCAGCGACGTTCCATTGGATGCGACGGCGGCAGGCGCTGTGATTCCCACTGGAAGCGGAGCCAACACGGAGGCAATCGAGCACTCGATCGCCGGTGGGAAGGGGCCATTCGTTCGGGATCACGTCGATATGGAGATCTGGTGTCAGCTGGCGCCGGCGGTCGCGGATCTTGAAGAGGACACCGTCGTGGGACGAGCGGTCGTTGATTTGCTCAAGCAATTCGAGGCCATCATCAAAGCGAAAGCGAAGATGGAGACCTACAACGTCGAGGAACTGAAGGCAATAGGCGTGGATCAGTGCCATGTCTGGTTCTACGGCTGACGGATTCCGCATCCTCAACAATGAAGCGCAACTCTACTTTTGGGCAAAGCCCCATGGGGTAGGGTTGAACGCCTTTCTCTGTTCACCGGCCTGCCGGTGATTTTGGTAACCCAAGCGGGGCACGCAACTCCGAATGGGAGTGCCTGCTTCGCAATTTCTTTGGAGCAAGCATATGACCAACAATCAGGCCCAGAATCGTCAGCCGGATGGCGCACTCATGAGTTCGCAAGGCAATGGCGGGGAAGGTCCACAGGAGCGTGTGTGGACGGATTGGTTTGAAAATCCGTTCCACGCGATCAAGGCTGTTGCAGAGGCGGCCGGCATACCGGAGCAGTTCGACCGGGTGTTGCAGGTGCTGCGCGAGTCAGCAACGTGCTGGACCAACTTTAATTGCGACCAGTATCTTGACGATTTGCTGCAGGAGATCGGTGGCGCTACCAGCATTGTTTGCGAACAGGATCCCGCGAACAAGATGTACCGCGCTACCTACGACGGTGCAACTTCCGTAACGGTCGTGCCCGTTGGATCCAGTGAACCGCACCTGTCGGACGTACCACCGTTTCGGCTGACCGCTGTAACCGGAGAATGGCTTGCCGCTGGCCAAGACATCCCTGCGTACACCAACGGGGTTCGCTGGAACGGATGGCAGCAGCCGCTATTTCCGACGGCGTCGGTCCGAATGCTCGCACAGCTGATGCCAGCAGAAGTGGCCTTCGATGAGTCGGCCGGTGTAGTGCGGGTCACGGACGTGCACGAGGAGCCCGCCGCTGTCTTCGAGTCCTCAATGGAGCAAATTGAAGTCGATGGACGGACCCTCGACGTGTTCTGTGTGGGCACTGGCTGGTGCTGGGAGCTTGCTGATAGTGAACAGAGGGGCTCGGACCGCGACAAGGCGCGTGCGATCCTCTCAGGCTATGGCTACCAGCGAGTCGCTGACCTGTACGACCAAAACCCCGAGTTTGCGAGTGCGCTGCGCGCGCTCGCGGGCCCCGAGTTCGAGTATCCGGACTATTCGTACCTCTTGGTGCGACAGGCGATTTCGAAGGCGGATCGGCAGTTTGGATCTTGAGGCGCTTCAGTGCCTGGACACCATCAAGAACTTCATTGATAGGCAAGCGACATCATTTCGCCACGCATCAGTGCGCCGCCGCGCTCCCGTTCATGGGGGCCGGCGGTTTTTTTTTGCTCGGAAGCTTCGTGATGCTCCCGGGCGTAGCCGGTACGCTGCCTTCCACATACCGCCGCTTGTGCGTCAGCCGGCATAGTTGACCCTGTATAAAAACACAGTAGTATACGGCGTATTCCCTCGGCCTCCTTAGAGGTTCCCGTGGTGAACTCGATGCGAATTCGATTGCAGGCGGCACGTATCGGAGGCCGAAATGGACAACTGGGATCAAGTTTCGGGCTATGGTTGGGAACACCCAAGTGGATGGGCGATCGCCCTCATGAACGTGCGAGGGCAGCCAGCGTACATGCTGTCGCGCAATGGCGCCATTCACGGTCCGTTCGATTCACTGGCGGACGCAAAAGCGCGCCACGCAATCTTGGTCCCGTGCTTCGAACCGGCCGATATCGACTCTGCAAAGTCGATGGGTGAAGTGAGCGACTGAGGGGGCGTACAGCGTTGGCGCCAAGGCCGGGTCTGGCGGCAGCGCGAGCACAAACGCTGTCCAGGTGAATGATGCCCAATGGGCGCAGCCGCCAGACTTAAGACCCTACCAGGCCATCAGCGCAATTCAAGGCGTTGGGAGCTAGCGTTCCTCGGGAGCCGGAGAACCGAAGCACACGCGGACCTCCGGAAGCAGATGACCGATTTGATTCTCTCATTGCTATCTGTGCTTACGTCACGTACTAGTTCACACCCGCAGACTCTACAGTCGGATGCCGGCCGCGCTTCTACCGGATCTTCAAATCGTCTATGGACCTAGAAAAAGTGCGATTGCACTTGCCGAAATTCGAACGCGATGTCGCGATCGTAGCGGAAAAAATGGGCGACCATCAGCCTAGTGTCATCGTCTATGTCGAAGTACTGCGCCACCTGGTTCGGCATGAAGCGTCCGGCGCCTGCCACAAGTACTCTGCAATTTTGTACGTCCTGCTTTCGGAACTGGAGGCTCAGCTGCCTGGGGACGCGGACGAGGTGTCTTTGCGGATCGGAGTCGTGCTTTCTCCGGACGGAGAAAAATTTGACCATTCGTGGGTGCAGTACGGACCAGGCATATATGACGCGGCCGTCTGCCTTCCGAGCGCTATAGGAGGCCAGACCGGCGGCCCAGTCTTCGCGTCGCACGACCTGCTTACCGGTCAATTTGTCCACGGCCGCTACACGCAGTTGGCGGCTCTCGAGTTGGACGACGATGCTCAACGCGTCGCGCGTTGGACGCTGAGCGACTATGCCGACTACATTGCTCAAGAAGGCGCCCTTTCGTTGTGGGAAATCGTCGTCGAAATCGGAAACGAGGTTGGCTTTCCACTGAATGCCGAGGCACTTCGCGTTAAGTATGGGGGGCATCTCCGTGTGCGTGCGGACCATTGACTATCAGTGCTCGCTTCAGGTCATGGTCGATTTCCGACATTGGCTCAATATGGGGCATCGTGCGCTGGCATCAGTGTGTAATTCTCGATCAGTGACAGTTCAGGTATAGGCGAGGCGAAGCGACGTGGGGACGCGCGATGAGCTCGTGGCAGCGGAAATTGGTGCTCAGGACGCTGATTTGGAAGGCAAGCGATCCGGGTGATTTCCTTTTTGAGCCAATGTTGGTCGGCAACGTTTGAGACACGGGTGGAAAACCTGACACTGGTTCACTCCTTCCGGAATCGAACCTAATTTGTACGCGCAAAAATGGACTCACAAAAAAGGGCACGAATCCTCCGCACCATGCTGGTCGAGGTTCCCTTCGCGCTGGTGTTCGTCGGATGGTTCTTGTATCGAGCCCTGATGCAAGAGATGGACGTAAGCGAAATCTTCTCTTTCATCGTCGCTCTCGGCGTGCTCTTCGTAGCCGAGAGTTTCATCCATGAGAGTGGCCACGTTATTTGCGGCCTGCTGTACGGTGTGCCGCCCTCCAGAATCCAAGTGGGCTATGGCCCGTCGATCCATCTCTGGCAAGACGGTCACGTTCCGGTTTCATTGGGGTTGTTGCCATGCGGCGGTTACGTGGAGTTTCGGTATTTGCCGATCTCACGGCGGCAGCGGATTGTGATGTATGCGGGTGGTGTCGCGGCCTCCAGCGTCGCCGCAATCGTTGCGTGGAACTTCATTCCCCATCACCTCGATTTGCTTCGTACCGAAACTGTTATGGCGTTTGCGCTCTTCATAGCCACAAATTTGTTTGGTACGGCGCCAAAGGACAAGTACTCCGACGGAGATGCCATCCGGGGGTTGTTAGCCTATCGGTAAGTGGCGGGGCAGTAGGCGTCGCACGTACTCCAATTATCTCCACTCGGCTTTCCTATACGAATGGAGCGCCCTGCATTCGCAGGGGCCGAACTGGAGTAATGCCTCATGTTGTTCATTGTCTTGTTCCTGGTCGTCGCCTTGACGGCCTTCACCTACCTCCGCCGCCACAACCTATTCTTGTGGGTTGGCACCGTTATGGCATGGGTTTGGTTCCTCGACCTCTGTGCCGGTGCAGCAGGGGACCTGTTGCGCAATGCCTGGAACGCGTGGTTCGGAGCATAGCCTTCTGGCAAGGCAGTATAGGGCGGGGGTCGTTCATCTCAATGCTACTCCCCGCAATATGCTTCAAGCTACTGTCCAGCCTCCAAGGCCCGGCGACATTGCAGGACGTGGCCCCCGATTCGGGTTCGTCGTGGAGGTTTGAGGCTGCCGCTGGTCGACTGAAAGCGCAGGTCACCTCAAATCCCGAAAAAAATCGCACGACGCGACCGGAAACCCTCCGGGCACCGCCAGGGTAGCGATTGGAGTTTCTGGCGATTGCGCCGTTAAGAGACGGGGCGAAAGCATTCACGAGTGCGACGCCATACAACCAGGAATTCGCACGATTTGCGTCACGAAGGCTAGAAAATGCCTACCGGGCTGGGACAATTTCAGGTAGGGCGCTCCAGAACTCCGCAGAGAGCGGTGCCGGCGTGTTAGCGCCCGACTTAAGGAAGAATGCAATGACTACAAAGCTGACGGACAAGCAGGAGGCGGTTTTGGCGTTCGCTAGCCAACACGGCACGATTGACTTTTACCAGGCCAGCGAGTTGGGGGCGAACGGCACCACCCTGGCCAGCATGACGAAAAAGGGGTGGCTTGCGAAGCAAGAGTGCAACGGCCTCAACGATTGGACGGTCACAGATGCCGGTAAAGCGCTGGTTAGGTGCAGCGCCGTTGAGTAGCCCCGTTTGCGCCTGTGGACTGCGTCGCGTCTGCAATTCCGCAGCTGAATCAACCTGACCGTTAAACTGGCGAGACGCCCTGTCCAGGTAGGTTGGAAACAGCTGTCGTGGACTACCCCAAAAAGGGCCGCAACCAGCGATGGAGTGATGGAAATGAGCAGTGTCGGTGCAAATAACGTAGCGAATCAGGTTGGCAATCGTGTGGCCGATTGGTTCGCTGTCGCACTCTTGGTCGTCGAGATTCTGGCGTTTGTGATCAATCTGACGCGCTCCTTCAAGTGAACCGAAGGTGAGCCGGCCATGCGACATGGGGGGCACGCTCCAGTAGCTGCGGCAAGCGGAAAGGTCGGGAGCGCTAAGCACAGTCAATTCGCGCCACAAATTTGCAAGGTGGGCTGCCGGCGATTGTCGGAAGACCCCCGCTTCGAGGGAATAGCTAGCTCGGCTGGTTCACTGTAGGTTCGAGGGAGAAAGGGGGTAACTATGCAAATCAGAGTGACAGTGACGCGTGGCGGTGCTCAGCTTTTTTCGCACGTTTACACGGTTTCCAAGGACGGCGATCTTGAGCAGGCTGTGGGGAGTGCCCTTTCGGAAGCACGGAAGGTGGCGGGCCCCGTCTCATTCGACTATGTCATCAACATTGAGAAGGTTGACCCATGACTTCCACCATTAAGGCCTCGCTTCTTTTACTCACAATGCTGGCTTTTTGCCAGGCAGCACACGCGGCAATCACCACCTCCATCGATGGCGGCACGTCATATATCCATCTGGGGACGTTGACAGCGAAGGAGTGCAAGGCTGTTCTGGAGTCGCCCGTTAGTGCTTCCCAGCAGTTCGCTTTCGACGGCCGCATCCTGGTGCCGGACGCAAGTATTTGCCATGACGGAATCAAGCTCGCATTCGTCAGGAAAGAGGCTGTCGTGCGGACTACAAAGGATGGCGTTACGACGTGGCCACTCGGTAAGAAAGACTGCACGAAAGTCGCAACTCGGATGCTTGAGACTCACAGACCTGTGCAAGTTAACGGCACGAATGTTACGAGTCCGGAATTAGTCGAAGCCACTTGCTCAAAGTTGAGCAATGCAGTCACTGTGCCTCTGTAACGAGAAGCGACATGATATCTCTCGAGCGTGACACATACCTGATGCGCCAAGGTAGGGAAGATGCACGTTTCGGTATGCCGAGCCGCGCTCGTGACTTGCAATGCGTGAGCGAGCAGTTGGCTTATCGACGCGGCTATAGAAAGCCAGATTCTGTTCAGGTGCTGAAGACGATCGCAGTCGTATCCTCTGTTGTTGCGCTCCTTGCGTGGGCCCTATGGGGCTTCTCGATGCAGATTGAAGC
Organism: Ralstonia pickettii; assembly: GCF_000607165.1. Classification (GTDB taxonomy): domain Bacteria; phylum Pseudomonadota; class Gammaproteobacteria; order Burkholderiales; family Burkholderiaceae; genus Ralstonia; species Ralstonia holmesii. The sequence goes on from NZ_JFZG01000034.1 coordinate 34,166, forward strand.
GTTGAAGTACGGAACCGCGATCACGTTGTCGCCGGGTTGGGGTAATTTCTGTTGCTTTGGGTCCGGGGTGCCTTTTCTAATCACGCTTTTGTGGCACTGGTGCCTCCCTGCAGAACGGTAATGACTACCCTGAGTGTTGTGCGTTCTCTCAGCATAAGCGTACACACAGCGTTTCCGGTGGGCCATCCCGCCGAGCATTGCGAGTATTCGATACTCTCGATCTTACTGATGTCCCCGAAAGGGCACTACATCTGCAAAAGGTACAGGAGGCACATGGAGTGGCGCGCGTGGCGGAAGGCTGAGAACCCTAATGGAAATTGGAGATGAAACGCATCCTTTGCTTGCTTCTGGGGCACAAATTCGAAGAAGTCTCCAGGGTTGAGAGTCGATACGACGTAACAGTAGTGCGATACCAGTGCACGAGGTGCTTGCAGCACGAGCGAACCGACCTGCAATAAGTCAGGAGTACCGGCGCTTCCGATCGCCGACAAATCGTGCGCGTCCACTTCTGAGCCAGCCAGTTGGCGCGCAGCCATGGATACCAATCTAATTCACGAACCATGATTAAGAAAAGCGCACTTCATCTGACCGCAGTTCTCTTTTGCGCAATCGGCGCATCGCATGCTTTCGCACAAGGCCAAGCAGTAATCGACAACGCAGTCCCAGCGAACGTGTCGCAGGCTCGAGCAGTGGCCGCACAAATGCAACCCGGTTCGGGGCCGTCCGGATCGCTGGAAGCAGCGCAAGACGCAGCAAGGACATTCATGAGCCTTACGACGGGTGTGCCAAGCGACAAGCTCACGTCGACCCTTCAATCCGCCGAAGCCGATAAGGCCATCGTTATCGTAAGGGCTGCTTCGGCCAACAAGTATGCTCAATCCTGTCGCTACTCGCTCGTCAAAAAGCCGGCTCTCAACGAATTCGGTTGGGAAATTACAAGTACGGCCTGCTCCAAAGGCTGACAGGCAAGGTTCTAGAACTACAGCATGCGAGATTTCCTTCAAAAATGCCTCATCTTCGGCGGGATCGCTCTGGCGTTTTGGCTGCTAACTTTTAGCAGGCCTGGTTCGAAAGAGAGTCGTGCTGATCGCGCTCGCAGGCAATCGGACGAAGCGGAACGGCGGCGCAACGATGCTGCGGACGCCGAGCATGCAGCTCAGAATAATCGGCACGACCACCATCGATAGGGAAGAATAGTGAGCGCAACTGCATGGGCCATTCTCAAGCAGGATCTGCGGACCTGACAAGCCGCATCTTGCGGGGGCTGTCAGGCAGTTGCCGTCATCCAAGACATGAGATGGGTCCGCGCGTGGCAGGGGGGACTGGCGTGGTGGGATGCGGACGACATCAGGCCTCTTGTCCAGTCCCTGTTCGACATGGGGTTTGCTTGGAGTGAATTGAAATGAAGAGCGTATTACTGCCATTGCTGATCTCCTGGGTTTTCTTCGGCATTGCCCAGGCACTCTCACTGCCGACCCGAGGCAGCGGCCCCTCGGATTGGACCGGATTCGGGACGGAGCCTTTTCTGTTCGCCTGTGAGCACAAGTTTGCTTTTGTTGGGGTACTGGTTGTGGCGCTGATCGTGTTGATCGCGAAGATGCGACGGGCATAACCCCACATGAGGCGGGCGTCCACGACGGACCGCCGTTATGAATGAGGCTCGCTCTACGTTTAAGCGAATCCAACCAACGACATACCTCGATGATCAGAATTCACTACCTGTTCATGCATGCAATGGCTCGCATTGCGGCTCCAATCATGCGGAAGACTGGCTATCGCTTCCCCAAAGAGTGGCGGGGAAACAAGCTGATCAACCATGTTGAGGCGAACATGTTGGCCGACGGTGTGAAGCCCGATCACGTGCGCTTCTAAGCCGCTAGGCGGGCGGCGCCACAAGACAACTCCAAGCCGTTGCCTCCTGAGCGATTTCTGCCGCCGCGGCTACAATCGGCCACCCCTAGACAGGGCACCACAACTCCATAGAAAGGCGCCGAACGATGTTTACCTTCATGCGTTACCTTTGGCTGCTGGCACGCGGCACTAGCGCGCCAGGCGCGGCGTTGCACTTCTTCAACCACTCAGCTGCATCCAAGAACAAGAAGGGCCGCGTGCTCAAGAGAGCCTTCCCGGGTTTGCACAAGAAATGCACGGTCTGGGCACCGCTGCACGTTGAACGACCAGATCTGCTATCCATTGGACCGGAAGCGTTCTTAAACGTTGCTGTCACCATTGCGAACGGGGCCATGGTGTCCATCGGAGAGCGCACGTTTGTCGGCCCTGGCGTCAAGTTCTGCACGACATACCACCACGTCGATCCCGACGATCGCGCACGCGACCCCTCCGCAATGGCCAAGCCTATCGTTGTGGGTAGGAACGTCTGGATCGGTGCGGGCGCCATCCTTATGCCAGGCGTCCGTATCGAGGACGATGCCGTAATCGCGGCAGGAAGCGTCGTCACGCGCGACGTCGAATCGAGAACCGTCGTCGCTGGCTGCCCGGCGGTAGTCAAGAAGTCTTTCAAAAAGGCGGAGCCAATCCCCGCCGGTTCCGTATCGGAATCGAAGATGAAAAGTGCCGCAGGGGCTTAGCCGGAGAGCAAATCAAAGGTGGTGAGCAATGCAGGTGAGTGAACCAAAAGGGCTGCTGGTTCAAGTAAAGGGTGATGGAACCCTAGACCGGGAAGAACAGCTGATGGCCGATCTAGCTATGAAGCATGGGCTTCCGGTGGAGCGGGCCTCTACCGGGCAGGTTGAGCGCTGCCGAGTTAGATTAGGCGAAGGGTATGTCGCTGTAGGATCGGTACGCTTTGTCAAGTATGCGCTGCGGCAGCTCGGTGTGGACTTACCCAACCATACGCCTTACCCATCATGCCTGGAGCACATGCTGCATCGCCAAGTGAGGCGACTTTCCACGCTTCGCGACGCCTTGAATATTGTGGCGTCGGGCAGAAGCCTATTCATCAAGCCCGCAGACGGATGGAAGCGTTTTACTGGATTCGTCGCTGAATTTGTCGACGACCCTCGGTTCAATGGCCAGTCGAAAGCCAGACCGGTCTGGATTTCCGACCCGGTCCACTTCGTCAGCGAATGGCGCGTTTATGTCGCCGACGGTGAGCTGTTGGAGATGAGGTTTGCGGATCGTGGTGGGGACAGAGGGGTCAATCCGGAAGTGGTCGTGGTCGGCGAAGCCATCAACATCCTGACGGAGGGCGGGCACGCGCCGGCCGGGTACGTGATCGATTTTGGCGTCCTGGACACGGGCAAAACGGCCCTCATCGAGATGAATGACGGATTCTCGTTTGGAGCCTACGACGGCGTGTCACCAGAAACTTATTGGAAAGTTGTTGTCCGCCGCTGGCAGGAACTTACGACCTGACTATGGGCTATGTTCACTTCTCACCGAACAGGGCGGTGCAGGGCGGTTACTTCTTGGTGTAACCGTGGCTGTTTCCCAAGTGGATTTCCTGGTGAGAAATCTTCCGGACTCGGTCTCGCACCACACCCATGGTGAGTTTGCGCGTTGGATACAGCGGGTAGAAATACGGCTCCACGTTGATAGTGTGTCTACAGGTTCGTTCCCCTCATGCCGATATGGATGGTGGGCTGGACCGCCCGACAATTCTATCGACGCCATGAAACGAGTTCATCTGCCAGCACTTGCCGCCCTGTATCTCTGTTCCGGTCTCGCGTATGCGGGGGGAGCCGAAGGACAAGAGGCTCCTTCCAAAGACAGCCGGAATGTGACCGTCGTCACTCTCTACAGTGAGTCGACTCCCGCTCCGGGCTCCCTTGCCCAAGACCGCGAACCACGGCGGCCTCCGATTCAGATTGTCGACGGTGGCGTAAAGAGCGCGGGGCCTTCGTGCTGGACGTTGAGTGATTCAGGTCAGATCACAACTGTCGAGGGTGAGTGCTACATCCTTCGCTCGGCCGCCGCAGGTGAAAAGCCACCCGCAAAGTAGAGGTTAGAGCGGCACCTACTTGGGCCGCGCGTTCGGGCCTGCCGCCGGCTGAACAATGGCCGGCGCCCCCCATTCGAAATTCAAGGGAAAGATGCCCATGATCAGCCACCAAGCCATTCGGGTTTTGTCTGTGGTCACGTTCAGCGCGGCACTTGCTGCGTGCGTCGGCAAGCAGGAAAACTGGCCACCGGCAACTGAGTTCAACCAGAAACTGACAGACGCAGTCCGCCCACTTTCGAGTCTGTCGGCCGATGTTGAGCAACTTCAATGCTGGGCTGAAAAGCCGCTAGTCCTCCAGGATCGCGTCCTCTGCAACGCCAGTTTGAGGGGGCAGGCGCCCAAAGACGTTGGGCGAAAAGTCATTGGCTGGAATATCCCCATCGGCGGCCCTGCCTCCAATCCTTTTGACCGGCTGGGCGAGCAGGAACCTCGCAACCTGTACTCCTATCAGTTCGATCTTCCATTGTTGGCCGGTACCGGATTCCTCTTCAAGGCCAAGAATAATCCTCAAGGTCTGGCGATCGAAGTGGCCGCCAACCAGGATCGAGTCTCTTTCGATGCTGCCCAGGATTTTATCGTCGCCGTGCTTCCTGTCGTGTCGAGCGAACTTTCGAGGCAACTCAAAGAAGCTCGGGCCGCTGCGCCAGATTCAATTCGGGCGACGTGGACGAGCAAGTAGGGGACGGTGCCGCAAAGGCACGTAGTGACGCAACGATCGGAAGCTGCCCGCCATTCCCGCATTCGATTAGGATTGTCAGCGACGTTCCCGCGAAATGGGGGATCTGGCAAGGTAGGGAAGCTGATATGCGCGAAACAGGAAACGGGACCGGATCGAAAGAGCAGCACTCCTTTCAATCGGTGCTCCGTGAAAGAATCATTGAGCATGTCTTCGTGGGCGAGGCCCTTCGGAGACTTTGGCAGCTCGGTGTCGCTGAGGTCGAAGTGCTCCGTTCCGAGTTCGACGCCGGCGGATATGACGTGGTGTTCAGCTACAAAGACGTTGTTCGCCACGTTCAGTTGAAGTCCGCGATCGAGGGCGGCAAGACAAATGAGGTTAGCGTCAGTCTGAAGCTTGCAGAGAAGCCCTCGGGATGCGTCCTTTGGATCATTGTGGACGATCAACTGGACTTTCGCGGGTACCGATGGTTTGGTGGGCAGCCTGGACAGGCTCTGCCTGACATTGGTGGCAAAAGGCAGGCTCGGCAGACCAGAGCAAACAAGGACGGAGTGAAGGCGGACCGCTCAGGACATAGAATCTTGCGCCGCGGAGATTTTGAGCGGCTTGCGTCCCTCGACGCCGTTCTCCAGCGCCTCTTCGGTGAGCTGCTGCCGCCCTTTGGAACGTCGGCAGTCGGTGCACACGACGATCGATAAGTTGATTGCTGGTGCGGCGCCCAAGGCGCCTAAGTATGCAGGATGAGCGAGACCCAACCCGAACGCGTCACAAATTCGAAGCCTTACGGCCGCTTTATTGTCGCCAAGACCTTGTGGGACACCCTGAGGCACCGCGGCCCGGTTGAACTTTTCCGGCTCATCTACGTGATGTTGCGGTACCGTCTACGATCCACTTACGACGACAACACACGGACGCTGGTCATTGCCTTCCACGGCATGCTCGGTGTAGCAGGGGTGGCCCTTTTGGCACTCGTATTCGGAATGGATGGAGGTACCACGGCGACGTCAATCGCCGCCCGGCTTGGGGGAGCGATCACCGGGTTTGCGCTCCTCTTTGTGGCCGCAACATGGTTCCTCATGCCCGCGTTTCAACGATCTGTCCTGCTGGGCGAGGTCGTTGCATCGGTCTGCTACGGGTTCCTTTGCGTCGCGCTGTGCTGGTTTGGGTGGCGGCATGCCGTGGACCTCGCTGCGCGCGATCCACGATCGCTCACAACCTTCATTCTTTTGTCGGTCGTGGTGATGGTGGCGTTTGGACATCCCCTCTCGCTTTTTGCTCGTTTCCTGGTTATGCGGGCGACAGCAAACCACTATGCTTTCGAGACGCCGTACCACCAGATACTTGCCGTTCGGCCACGAACTGGCGGTTTCCGTCAGACCGCTGTCCACGAGGCCGGCCATGCGCTGATGTACGCCCTCGGAGCGAGAATCCCGGAGGACGCCTCGGCGTTCATCGATACCGACACGCTTTCTCCCTCGGTCGGCCAAGTCTCATTCCCGGGAGGAAGGAACGGTGACTTCTCCTATGACTTGCTCGAGTGGAAGTTGTTTACCTGCCTAGCGGGTTTAGTGGCAGAGAAGATCGACTCAGGAACGCACGGGTTCGGCGCCGGCGGCGATATGCGCGTATGGCAGGACTTGGCAATTCCTTACTTGCTCTTGCGTACGGACATCACTTTCTTCGAGGAACCCAAGAGCGACCTTGAGATGGAATCCAACAAGCGCGAGCTCGTTACCCTGAAAAAGCAAATGCTGGTCGCGGTCACCCGCTTCCTGCGCGTCAACTGGGCCGCCGTAATGAGGATAGCCGACAGGCTGGAAGAGGCGGAATATCTTGATTTCGAGCAGCTCGCGCACCTACTAAAGGGAGTGAAGCGGACAGCAGGCTTGCCAACAGCAGTATGGCCAGTCGAACTTGGGGGCATCGAACTGCAAGCGGGAGAGCAATGAAACGTCAAAGGCTTGGGAGATTGACTGCTGTGGTGATCGGATTGCTAGTCTCATTCGCTAGTGCTCACGGCAAAGAAGCACGGGAGTTGATCTGTTCCGGCCATGTCGAATACGGGGAAGTGTCCTTTGCTGATCGGTTTTTCCTGAGAATCGAGGATGGGTCCATTGAGATCAAGGGACGCCCCGGAAGCACCTACACCTTTGATGGCGTTGCGTACGGGGTGTGCTCGGAAAGCCGAGACGAAATCGAATTCGAATACGGTGTTGAGAAGATCTGCGGGTCTGGAAAGCCATCGCGCATCGGCGCGCTGCAAAAGGTCACGGGCGACCTGAAGCTTAGAAGGTTCGACATGGGGAAGCGGTTCGATGGGAATTACACGTGCAGGCCCGCCGGGCGAGTTGTAGGCCCCTGATTCGCTATGATTCCGACTAGCGACGTTCTTCGCCTCCTACAGCCCGCATTCGAGCCCTGTGTCGGCTTCCGGGAGGGAGCCTGCGCTCAAAACAGCTGGGATCCACATGCCGGGCACGTACCTCGAGGATTCTGCGGGGCAACCGCCGGAGCCAACGAGATCCGGCTGGTTCTGGTCTGCGCTGAGCCAGGCGACCCCCATCCATCGGAGAACCATGCAAGTGATGGTACGCCGGCGGGAAGACTGGATTCTGTCGTTCGCTATGCATGGGAATGCGTCCGAAATGGCAACGACCGATTTCACCGGAATCTGCGAACGATTCTCGACCTGTGCTGGCCGGGCGCCGACTTCGAGACGCAGATGCGCTGGACCTGGATTACCGATTCGGTGCTGTGTTCTGCGAAGAAGGAGGGCGGACGAATTCCAGTAAAGGTTGAGCGCGCGTGTGCGAATCGATTCCTGGTTCCGCAGATCAGTCTCTTTACAGGGGCCATTGTCGCGGCGCTCGGAAAAAAGGCGGAGCGCCGGATTAGGCAAGCAGGTATTACGGACTTCGTCGCGGTTGGGACTGCGGCCCCGCCAGGGTGTAACCAGGCGGGAGTGTCGGAATCGTGGCATCACTTGGCGGGTATCGTTCGCATGAGGTTCCCGACCCAAGGCAACACTGCAGAACGAAAAAACATGGACCAAATGATCATGCTCCGGCCGACGAAGGAGTTCGAGGCCTTTGCTCAAGCGGCAGTTTTGGCGCAGACCGAGTCTTCGCATCCAGAACCAATTGACGTGTTTGTGCGAAGTTTGTGGCACGCAGCAGAACTCGACTGGTTTCAACAAACTGGCAAGTACCAGAAGCTTCGTGATGCAGGTGGCGTGCCGAGCGATGAAGCGTCTCTCTACGCGGCACTGATTCGGGTTTGCCGATCGCTGATCGACGCCGCTCCGACCGCCTCTCACTCGTACGACGAGTATTACAGACTGGTTGCTGAAATGGCGCCATCCCAAGCCGTTCGCTAGCCGAGGCACACCGGCCTCTCAATGCGCCGCGAGTATGACCTCCACACGGATGGCATTGAGACAATCGTGAGCGCAGCCTCAGGCTCAGTATCAGATCGCGCGACGCTGGCGCGACGGTCTCTACGCTTTTTGAGGCGACGACACTCACGAAAACGTGCCCCAGCGTCTTGCCCAACCAACCGTCAATATCGCGCGACCTACGCAGAAATGGGTTCGCTTTCCTGTCTACTGGATGACGGGATGCAGGGTGGGAGATGGACTGTGTTGTCAGCAAGGACTGCCACCAGGGTCATTTGCTACGCCAAGCATAGGAAAGCGCGCCCAGATCCGTGTCCAGTATGTCTGCACACGTTGGTGCAGGGGACAGCGCTGGATCCGCAGAAACGGGTACGGTCTGGCCTCGTAGTCGATCCAGCGTCAGTCTGAAGTGCGTCAAGTCCGCTACCCCGGGGCGAATGTTTGCCCACCGCCGGCTGGCCACACATTCGATTCCTATCAAGAACAAACAATGCTGTATTTTTCGGCTGCCCTGCCGTTACAGAGGAGTTGAAGGTGAGCCTTGTCTGCCCCCCCTCCAATCGAAGGGGGCGACACTCCCATGCGAAGACGGTACAGGCTAGATTTGGCTCGAAATCGCTCTAGCATGAGCTCTTGGTGACATCATGATTCACTGGCACCGAAGAAATCGCCTCGCGGGAATAATCGCGCCGCACGGGGTGCCGTCAGACGCTCGACGAACTCCAATCAAGAACCCGAACGACCAACCATGTCTTCATTCAACAGAATCCTTCAAGAAGTTCGCGAAGCTGATGCTCACGAGCAAACCAGAAAGACCATTCAGGCCGCGCTCACATCGTCTGAACTGGAATCACGCGTACTAGCTGCGCAGGCACATTTCCAGAACATCGGCATCCACAGTTTCTTGAGCCAGGAAGCCGAAGCAATGCGCGCGGAGAGCTTCTGGTGCCGATCCTCTGCTGAGGGCGTCGCTGGACGCGCGAGCGCGTCGATCACTTTCGTCCCGTGTGCGGGTGAGAAATTGAACGACGATCCGGTGTTTGGCCCATTGAACGAGTACACCCTGATCATCCAGGCGTTCGCCGGAGGCGATGTGGACTGCCGCTTCTGCAGCAGAGCAGGCACTGAGTACTTTGCTCGCGACCTTCCGCTGAACCAACTCGCTCTTCCGCTGGTACAGGAGTGGTACGAACGTTTTGTCCGGCTTGCTTTCGAGAAACGAAAGCAGGCAGATAGCAAGTAGGAACTCGGCCGTAAGGTACCTCTCCCCTCAAGTGCAGAGATTTGGGGTTCCAGGGCGGAATGCAGACTCGCCGCCTTCGCAGGTAGAACTTAAAATGGGACAAGCATCCAATATGAAGCAACGAAGCCTGAAAACATACTTCGCCGTTGCGATGGTGGTCGCGTTGTTTGGCTGCAGCAAGAGCGGCGAGCCAGACAATGTGACTGTGTCCGCTTCCAATGGCGGTACCGCAATTGCCGTCAACAATGGAACTATCGTGACCGGAACTGGTTCATCGACAAGCGGCCCGACTACAGCAGTCGCGACAACCGATGCCGACGAGATCGTTCAGTCATCTACTGGGGCGGGCTCTGCAAATGTTGTCGTCACTGGAGGAACCACAAGCATGATCGTTTCCGGAAACGGAAATGCCGTTGTCCAGTCGTCGAGTGGTCGCAACTCATCGAACGTCGTCATTGTGAATGGCCAGGCCCTCACAGATGGGAAAGTGCTTAAAGCGGCCGGCCCGGACGGCACCGATGTCCGAAAGGTTGAATTGTTCGATTCTTTGGAGCTGGCTGTCCCGGCGGACGCGACATATTCACCAGGGGCAGTCCCGAGCATCACGATTTCAGGGCCGCAGAACATCTTGCCACTCATCGAAACGAAGGTTCGAGGCGGGAAGCTGACGATTGGGATTGAAGGTGCTGTATCGATGCGAAAACCGCTCAAAGTCCAAGTGGTCGCACCAGACCTGCGTGCCGTGCGAATCGTAGGCAGCGGCGCGATGAAATTGGACGACTTCCAAGGTAAATCACTCGATCTGAATATCTTGGGTTCAGGGACAGTTGTCGCCGCCGGCAAGGCGAACTCGGTGAGTGTCACCGTTTCGGGATCGGGCGATGTGGATGTACGGGCATTGCAGGCCAAGGACTTCAGCGGCGTCATTTCGGGTAGTGGCAATGTGCGGGCATACGCTTCGGATGCCGCCCGGGTGACGATGTCCGGTTCAGGTGATATCCGCGTTGCGGGCAATCCCATGCGGAGGTCAGTGGAGCGATCTGGCTCCGGGCAGGTGGAATTCGACTGATTGTTGAGTTTGGGTGCCTGCTACGAGAGGTGATGGTGTAGGAGCAAAAAGGGGCTAGAAATAGCAATCGGCTCCGGAATGATGTGGTGGACATCTGCGCATTGCGCGCAGCCACCCGTTCCGATAGCCCCCTAGGAGGTCCCAGCACCATGCCGCTTGCAGAGTTTGAAACAGCAATTCTCAAAGTGCTCGACGGCCCTGGTGGCTATACGACTGGGCAGGTCGCCGAACGAATCGACTACCAGTTTGGCCACAACAGGCGCGTACATAGCGCTGCAGTTCGAACTCTGCTCTTGGGGTTGGAGAGGCAGGGGGTGATCAAGCGCTTGGACGATCAGAAGCCCGACTGCTGGGTTAAGGCGGTCCCGGCCGGTTCAGACTCCGCTTCGACTTCGCGCACGGTCAAACTGTCGGTCGGAGAAGAAGCATTCATGCAATCAGTGCTTAAGGAAGCTGGGCCGGCTTCTGCCGGATCGAGCGTATCGTACGACCACATGGAAGGGCGAGCGGTATCCGGCCTGGCAAAGAAGGGTTTGGTTGTGCGCCACGTCGGGGAGGTTGAACTGACCGCGCTAGGTGCGACGTGGCTGCGCCAGGCCGCAAAGAACGGGTAACGAGGACACGATGAAAGCCATCTCCATCTGGCAGCCACACGCGTCGCTCTTGATGCTTGGTCTTAAGCCCTTCGAAACGCGCGGGTGGCCGATTCCGCGATCCATCCTTGGGACTCGCGTTGCCATCCACGCGGCTAAAGCGGATGGCGACCTGAGAGAGATCGAGAAGTACTTGTTGGGACGGCAAGCAGGATCGGAAGCGGACGAGAGCATTGAGGCTTACGTGCGCGCAGTTTCCGGCTGCGGATTCGCGACACTGGCCGATCTACCGAGGGGGTGCATCCTCGGCACAGTGGTTTTGTCTGAGTGCGTGCCGACCCAGGCCGCCGAGAACCACAAGAACTTCGGGGACTTCAGCCCGGGCCGATTCGCATGGCGAGCCTCTGACCCGGTCCTGTTGCCGACCCCAGCTCCGTTCAGAGGAATGCAAGGTTTCTTCGACGTGCCATCGGCGCTTCTTGACCCCACCGCTCCCTGAGCTGGCAGAGATTCCCGTGATGGAACAGATTGAACCGGCCCGAACGGAAGCATATGAGGCTGGTCGCATTGCTGCCAAGGCCGCATTGGATGCGGGCACGCTACCGATCTTGCCCCGAGATGAGTCCGCCCTCTGTGAGCCAGAGCGCTCTTATGCGTTGGGGTGGAATTCCGTATGGGCAAGTGATGAGAATGCACGGCGATGGAGCAAGTTTATTCCGCCTGATCTAAACCGGATCGCGCCAGCGTTGGCCGGTGGACCTGCGCGGTCCGGGTCGGGGCCAGAATCTGCGAAGGCATGTAACGAAACCTCACCTGAATAGACGCATTCAGCTTGTACCCTCACACAATGACGCCTAAGACCAGCTATGCAACTGTCATCACCAATTGACGCCGTGGCCAGTGCGGTGCATCACGCGGCTCTTGCTGCCTTCCCCGACATCCACTATCGAACCCGCGACTATGAGGCAATGAAGAACTGGACGTCTCAGGAGAGCTACGATGCCGTGAAGGCAAACGTAGCGCCCGAGAAAGCAGCGGTTCGAAGGCCTGATGTTCGGCAATGCGAGATATACGCAATGTTTGCGCAAACGTGGAGTTCTACTGCTCTCGGCTTTGGGGGCCTCGGTGGACAGGCTATGACGCCGGCCTATACCGTAGTTGTATCAGGGCCAAGCGGGCATTGGGCGGTCTACTGGGCGGGGCGATTCGCGTACCTCATCGACCCGCACAAGCAGACCGACAAGCAGAGAGAAGCATTTCTCGATGATTTACAGAGGCGGTTCACAGCAGAGAGGCGCGAGGCATCCGATCGATACGGGGCGTGTTCTGAGCTGCCGTTGGAGATCTAAGCGAAGGAGTTCCAAAGGCTGGCGATGAATATCGTGCGGTCAGCCGTTCGAATACGATATCTGTAGGGATGAGAAGGTGACTATCTACGTGGACCCGCTTAGGCACTGGGGATGGATTCTAAGGGGCCACCAGGTCAAATCATGCCACTTGTTTACCGAAAGCCTGGATCTTTCTGAGTTGCACGCTTTTGCGGCACTGCTTGGAATGAAGCGTGCCTGGTTTCAACATCCGCCCGTAGCACCTCACTACGATCTGACCGAGCGCCGACGGCTCCACGCTGTATCGTTGGGAGCAGTAGAAGTTGGGCGCCGCGAGGCCGGGCTAATTTGGCAAGCTCGGCGCGCCATGCTCGTAAGCGTCAAGAGTGAACAGACGTGACGCTGGAAGCACCATAGGCTCCGGTACCGAGAAAGTTGCGTCACTCGATTCGTCTGGATATCTCGCTCGATTGCAAACGATCGAGTGGCCAGACGAAAGCTATGGCCGATGCACTCTCTTTCCCTCTAGAAACGGCTGTCGTCGTCTGGCCCAATCACTATACCGACGCACCTCAGGCATTGCTCCTTTCGATGCAAGAGCACCCGGTGTCTTGCATTTCGAGGGATCGAGATTTGCAATTCGGTGTCGGACAGCGCCGCCCCGCAGGCTTCATCGGCTCGGGTGAGCAGACTCCATTCAAGATGCGGCTGGGGCCGGCCGGCGAGAGCGGACAACCTTTCGCAGGGACTTTTGCTATATTACTTCCCATGAAGAAGCTAAATTCCATTCGAATTGGGCGAGCAATCGCAGGCTTGCTGGAAGCGGGTCGGTCCCGCGCCACTATCGACGAAGTCGGAAGGGCAGCGTCTATTCGCCATCTTGACCGCATTCTGGATCGGCGCAAAGCATCGTCTACCGCGGCGCCTATTCACTCCAGAAGCAAGGGGTTTGAAGACTTCCAACTTGCCGAGTTCAAGGGCGCGTCGTCCGACGCAGCTTAAGCGCCGCCATTCAGGTCGCGGATGCCCTGCGCTCCCTACTGGAACGTGGGCGCTTCAAATCTCAGTCCGTCTTGCAAGCCATCTCTGGAAACATCGACGAGGCTTGAATCCGGGTTGCTATCTGCAACCATTGCTTCTCGTTCTATGAACCAGGTGATCCATCGACTTGACAGTGGGTCACGCTCTGGCGGGAGGCAGCCGTGGCCAAGGCGAAAACAATCTTCAGTTGCACCGAGTGTGGCGCGTCGGCGCCGAAGTGGCAGGGGCAGTGCCCTGGATGCAACGCCTGGAATACCCTTGTAGAGTCTGTCGCGGAGACCGGAGCGCATCGCTTCAAGTCACTTGCCAAAAGCGCGCCGGTCCGCAAGTTAGCTGATATCGACGCGGCAGATGTACCTCGCTTCTCGAGTGGAATTGGCGAGTTCGATCGAGTGCTAGGTGGCGGGCTCGTCGCCGGCGGCGTCGTACTAATCGGCGGTGATCCAGGGATCGGCAAGTCAACTTTACTGCTGCAATCGCTTGGCCAGATGGCCAGTCAGCGCAAGGTTCTCTACGTCAGCGGAGAAGAATCGGACTCACAGATTGCCTTGCGAGCGCAGCGTCTTTCGCTGCTCGAATCGGACTCGCGTGCGCGCGACCTGGAGCTTCTTGCAGAAATCGAACTTGAACGCATTCAGGCGACGATAGAGGCAGGAAAGCCAGAAGTTGCCGTGATCGATTCCATACAGACGATCTATTCACAGGCCCTTACGTCCGCACCGGGATCGGTAGCCCAAGTAAGGGAGTGCGCAGCTCAACTCACTCGAATCGCCAAGTCTTCCGGCACCACCATCATCATGGTGGGCCATGTGACAAAAGAAGGAAGTCTGGCCGGACCGCGGGTACTCGAACACATCGTGGATACGGTGCTGTACTTCGAGGGCGACACACATTCGTCGTACAGACTCGTGCGTGCGTTCAAGAACCGCTTTGGTGCAGTGAACGAGCTGGGCGTGTTTGCCATGACCGAGCGAGGGCTTCGCAGCGTTTCCAATCCTTCGGCCTTGTTCCTTTCACAGCATGATCAGCAGGTGCCAGGCTCATGCGTCATGGTCACGCAAGAAGGTAGCCGACCGCTGCTTGTTGAAGTTCAGGCGCTCGTGGATGCCACCCATGCCCCTAACCCCCGTCGCCTCGCAGTGGGGCTCGAGCAGAATCGGCTCGCCATGCTGCTGGCCGTCCTGCATCGCCATGCCGGTGTCGCCTGTTTCGACCAGGATGTGTTCCTGAACGCTGTAGGGGGCGTGAAGATCACGGAACCCGCGTCAGATCTGGCGGTTTTGCTGTCAATCCACTCGTCGATGCGAAACAAACCACTTCCAAAGGGGCTTATTGCATTCGGTGAGGTGGGTCTGGCTGGCGAGATTCGTCCGTCTCCACGCGGACAGGATCGTCTTAGGGAGGCAGCGAAACTAGGATTCTCAACCGCAATGATCTGCCGCGCGAATGCACCAAAGCAGCCCATTGATGGACTGGATGTCATTACCGTGGATCGGATTGAAGAGGCTATCGAGAGGGTCCGAGCACTGGACTAACTGTCCAGCGGGAGGATTATCGGTTGCCACCCTACTTGGGAGGGGATGGCTGCCTTCTGATTATTGAAAGCCTTCTGGTTTGCGAATACCCCCCTAAAAAGGGGCGTCCTAGGGGCAGGGAACAGGGTTGACATGGTGTATAGTCCGCTTACTTCCTGCTGGGAACTTAATAATTTTCTGACACCGTGGTGCTGGGCGGCCACATAAGGGTCAAAATACAAAGAAACGCGATGCCAGAGTTTGCAAACGATGCTGTGGAGAACGCACAAGTTCTCGTGAATCTCATTCGAGAACGGGGTCCTATTCGGGTTGCAAAGGAAATCTTGGCGGTCGCAGATCAAGTTGTTAAGGCGAATGCTTCAGACCAGGCGCTATTCCAAATTGACCACTTGGCCCGCGTAGCTCGCACTGTCACATCTGAGGCTGTCCGAGAGGAGATTGGCCGTTTGCAAGCTGAATCGGAAAAGCTGTCCGATCGGGTCTCTGCAGTTCGGACTGCTCGCGAACAGGTGCAAAGCGCAGCTGTTGCAATTCTTGAACCCCTGTCCGCTCTAGAAGAATTGATCGAGCCCGGCTTCTGGGACGCACGTGCGGGGTTAGGCAAGCCGACGATCGCTGCGCTCGATTCTGCTGCGTCGAGGTTCGACCTTGCCAAGCTTCGAGCGGCCGCAACTTCTTTTCTTGACTGGGATCCGTCGACCATCAAATACGTGTCCAAAGACATGAGCCGTGAGGTTGAGAGCTACCAAGCGCTTTTTACGGGGTTCGTGGATGGGGGCGAGTATGACAAGCAGTTCCAAATGGTTGCGAAGCTCGGTCACCTGCATCGTCTTATCCGCTTACAGGATCGCAAGATTGAGTTGAACAACGCTGTTACGAAGCTCCAAAAGAAACTGGGCGAGCTGTCAAAAGCCTCAGAAGAGTTGGGAAAGCTCGAGAGCCATGTCGATAGGTGGTGGGGTAGCTTCTCTGCAGGGATTATGGGGCGTTTGCCAGATGGCGAAATGGCCAGAGCCCTTGCCCCTTTGGTGGGGCCGATCAAGGCTCTTGATCCAGTGTGGCTATCCAGAGTTTCCCAGCAACCCATTGAAGGGCGGTGACAGGCCACCCTGTTGCAATTTGACCCGTGGAAACGTGCCTACACGGGGTTATCTGATTTCGGCGCAACGACAAACAACTATCACACGCTATGACTAGCACTCAGCCCCGCTACAAGGACATCATCAAACAGATCGAGGAGCTGCAGAAGCAAGCAGACATGCTCAAGGCCGAAGAACGGTCAAAAGTACTGAAGGAGGTCCGAGAGCAGATCGCCGTATTCGAGTTCACGGCTGGAGAGCTCGGTTTGAAGGGCAAAGCTTCGCTCGCTGGCAAGAAGGTGCCCATCCGCTACAAGGACGACAGCGGCAATACCTGGTCCGGCCGCGGACATCGGCCCGGGTGGCTGAATGCGGCCATTAAAAGCGGCCGCAAGCTGGAGGACTTCCTGATTGCTGTTTGAGGTGGCTGGCCAACTCCGCCGACGCAACAGCTTTCGAGGGCGCAGCGCGGATGTGACGCGCAGGAACTGCTGGAGTCGGGCCGCCGGCTCACCAGCGTGGCGATTAGCGAGCCGTCGATCTAGCCAATCGACATTCGGGTAAGAACCGAACGCCCTCGCCAACACACATAACAAGCAAATGTTCGAAAGGGCTGGGGTCGTCGTAGACGTGCTCAACGGCAGCGTAAATGGCTTCCGGGCGGCACACACCAAACAAGAAGGATCGAATCCGCCAAAGGTGGTGTGCTCAGCACCCCTGACGTTGATCGACATCGCCGACACGTCCGACGCTTGAGGCTTGTGCCTCGTGCGGCAACGCGACTCCACTCAAATCACGTTCACTACAAGGGGCTCTCCATCTTGGACTTCATTCTCGATCATGTCTGGCAAATCGTCGGCGCCGTCGCGATTCTCGGCATCTTGGCTGCCTATCGCCAGGTGTTGTGGCTCGTCGGTGTCATCATTGTCCCCGACGATAGCGTCGGTGTCGTCACGAAGAAGTTCGTCCTGCTTGGCTCGCATCGAAGTTTGCCGGATGGACGGATTCTTGCACTCAACGGAGAGGCAGGCTACCAGGCTGATACGCTCGCGCCGGGTCTGCATTTGGCCTTGTGGCCCTGGCAATACGCTGTCGAACTGGTCAAGTTCGTTGAGGTTCCGGTGGGTAGCATAGGGGTCGTAGAGGCCTGTGATGGTCAACCGCTCCCGAGTGGCCGCATCCTGGCAAAACGTGTGGATTGCGACATGTACCAAGACGCTCGCATGTTTCTGCAGAACGGCGGTCAACGCGGTCCTCAGCTCGACGTGATCCCACCAGGGACGTACCGTATTAACCCGCTTCTGTTCAAGATCACGCTTGCCCAGATGACGTCGGTGCCGCAGGGGAAGATCGGCGTAGTTGAGGCTCACGATGGTTCTCCGCTACAGGCGGGTCGTGTTATTGCCAAGCAAGTGTCCTGCGACTCGTACCAGGACGGTGCGGCGTTTCTCGAGAACGGTGGTGAACGTGGCGCCCAAAGCGGCATCATTACGGCAGGCTCTTATCGGGTGAACCCCATCTTGTTTTCCATTGAAGTTACTTCGGTGGTTGATATTCCGGACAACAAGGTTGGCATCGTAACGACTCGCGAGGGCCAGCCACTGCAGCGAGCAGAGATCGCTGGCCCTGAAGTGCCCGACCACAACATGTTCCAGAACCCTGAAGCGTTCATTAGGAATGGCGGCTGCAAGGGGATGCAAGAGCAGGTCCTACTTCCAGGCCGTTATTTCATCAACCCGCGCTTTGCAACCGTCGAGACGGTCGACATGACAGAGGTCCCCATTGCGCATGTCGGTGTCGTGATTTCATACGTAGGTAAGGACGGCAAAGACGTCACCGGTGAGGAGTTCAAGCACGCGAACTTGGTCTCGAGAGGTGAGAAGGGCGTATGGATTGAACCGCTCGATCCAGGCAAATATCCGATCAACCCGTACACCCACAATATAAAGAACGTTCCAACTGCCAATGTGGTCCTCAACTGGGCCAACGGCAAGTCGGAAGCACACGAGCTGGACGCCAATCTGTCCACGATCACTGTGCGGTCTGCTGACGGATTCAAGTTCAATCTCGATGTCAGCCAGATCATCCACATCCCACGAAACGATGCGCCGAAGGTGATTGCCCGTTTTGGCGATATGGCAGCGCTCGTGACGCAGGTCCTTGAGCCGACTATCGGCAACTACTTCCGCAACAGCGCACAAGACTCGGACATCATCGACTTCTTGCGGGAGCGTTCAAAGCGGCAGAATGAAGCGCGCGGGGCGATCGGCGCAGCGTTGAGTGAGTACAACGTCGGTGCCGTTGACACGCTGATCGGGGACATCGTTCCCCCTGAGCAGTTGATGAAAACTTTGACGGATCGAAAGCTCGCTGAGCAGGAGCGAGTGACATACGAGACACAGAAGGGTGCTCAGGCTGTGCGGCAGGAACTTGAGCAAGCGACTGCTCTCGCGAACACGCAGGCAAATGTCGTCGATGCCGAGCGCCAGGTTTCCATCTCAGAATTCAATGCACAGGCTGCTGTGAAGCGCGCAGAAGGCGAGGCCAAGGCCAAGACGATCAATGCCGAAGCGGATGCGAAGGTCGTTCAGACCGTCGGTGAAGCGGAGGCGAAAAAGGTCGAAGCAATCGGGATGGCCGAGGCCGCTGTGATCAAGCAGAAGATTGATTCGATGCAAAGCGACAACTACGCCGTGGTCCAGGTGGCCGAGGCACTTGCGAGTGCCGGCGTCAAGCTGGTTCCCGATGTGGTTGCAAACGGCAGCGGTGGGGCCAGCGGGGGAACGCTGGTCGATATCCTCCTTGCCGGTGTGATTCGCGACGGTCTGCACCGGGGGACTCCCACAGCCCTGCCCGTTGACCATACCAGTGCAGGCGCCTTGCCAGCCCCAAATGGAGCAAGCGCTTCGTGAGCCGCTAATGCATTGGTCGCCACGTGAGCTATCGCCAAGTCGTCAGGGTTGAGGGGGAAATATGGAATCGGAAGACATCGCCTACCTGCAACAGCAACGGCAAGAGTTGATTGAAGAAGCGAAGAGTCAGAAGCAGACAGCCTTCTTCCTTGCGCAGCTCCGGGGCGAAACGCCTGTGTACCTCTTGAACGGTGAGGAGGTAAGCAAGGAAGCATTCATCTTGCATTCGGGGATGGAACAGATGCTGCCAGATGCTTCGACCGTGCGGTGTTCAAAGTGCGGGCGCATTGAGTCGCCGGCGCGCTGGCGACAAGTGTGTAGCTTCGCCGTGCCTGGAGGTGGCATGTGTGATGGCATCTTTCATTGATGAGAGACTAGATCCGAAATGATCAAAGTTGGCATAAACATCCTGATCGTCATCGCAATGGCCGTCGGTCTTGTTGCTACCTTGGAGCGGTTGTATCTGGTCAACGGCAGCAGTTATCCGAGCTTTCTCGCGGAAGACACCGGCAACCTCGATGAAGTGGGGCTCGCCAGGCTGCGGGCCACTTCGTGCAAGGATGAGTCGGTTGAGATCTACAAGAAGGACGATGTGTGGGTTCTGCGTTGCGGGTTTGCTTACTACCAAGGGCACACCTACATCAGCCACACCGATCCAATGGGGGTCCAATGACTCGCGAATCAGGATTCCCGGGAGATGAGAAATTGACTGGATGCGATCGCGCACCCCGCAACCGGCCGGTAGCCGAAGGACAAGATGCAATGAGTAATTCGTCCCAAGACGTTGTGGCGCACCTGCTGCCAGCTGTGGTAGCCGTTGTGGTGTTTGTGGGCGTGGTTCTGGGTGTCCCTTACCTGATGGTGGAGACTGGCTTTGCTTCGTGGTTGGTCTCGACTTCGCGAGCGCACCCCATCATCGTCGGCGTTGCACTTGTCGTCACGGGCATTCCGCTCTTTATCTGCGCGGGAAGAATGTTCGGTAGGAAGTAATTGGAACGCAGGCTTGGATCGCCGGCGGAGCGCCCGTTCGGTCGGCTTTTGCGCGCGCCGTCGAGATAAGGCAGGCGTTCTGCCACCGCAAGAGAACGGCTAACCTTCCGGCAGTGCAATCATAAGGATTTATGAATGAAGAGCAGAGTCTATTTCTTGAACGCGCGAGAGCGGAGATTCATGATTCGCATCACGTCGACCAATGAAGGCTACACGGCCCGTGTGATGGAAGAGGTTTCGGGAGGCCAAGTCGTTCCCGTAGCACTGAACCTGCCGCCACGGTCGGAGATTGATCCGGCCGAGTTCTATCGAAATCGTGCAAAGTATCGAAGCGAGCTAGTACTTCAGGTCAATGAAGAGCTTCTCGTTTGGCGCGTGACAAGCCTGACTCCGGAGCAGGCGAGCGAGGACAATGACGCCTATATTCGGGCGAATCTGGCCGGTTGGAAAGGCGGCTATCCGCTTGAATCCAAGGACGACATGGACGACTGGAACATTCGCGAGCTCTGAATTGGAGCCATGCAGGGTTTGCGGGATTACGGGGGGCGCAGGCTTTTACGTCGGAAAGCCTGTTCGCCGTCCCCTCCTTTTGTAGGGGTGGAATAGCTTCCTGTTAGGAATTTCTTCGAGTATAGTGGTGCCGTTGTACTCGGTAGCTGGGCCGATCCTAATCCAGCCAAAGCGATCTTCCACAGTCGCGAATCACTTACCCTTGAGGTTCAAGGGACCGCACGCTCCAAGCTGAGCGTACACACTGCTTGTATTGGGACACTACGGTCGCTATCGGCCGTTTTGGACGCCTTCGGAAGTTTGCGACGTCGACTTATCGATACGAAGCTGCTGCCCGGCGCGCCGCAACCGTCCCGCACTCACTCCAGTCGAAATACGCTTTGCCGCCTCGAATCGAGGTCAGCGCAGGTGCGTTTTCGCGTTGCATCAAATCTATTGCGCGTTTGCGCAGGTGAATCCATGGCCTCTTCCCGGCCCCCATACCCCATTTCCTAGCGCTTGGCACGCACCCGTATGACGGGTCGGCTGCCTGGCGTTCTACCAGGAGTCGAAATTGCAAGCATCCACTCAATCTACTGTTGTTCCCTCTTTCCAGGGTTTCCTTGGCAGCCGGCCCGCTGCCGTCTATCTGGCATCGAACTCTGCTGCTGAAGATGCCGGCTCCGCCCAAATGCCTCGTATCAACGTTGGCGATCGAATTGAAGGGCGGTGCGTAGTCCTCGGCGTCACCTACCGTGGCGTTGTAGAGCAGATCATTTTCAGCGAGTACTTCCCTCGGTACCGCATCAAGTCGATTCGGCGAGTTGGTCCCCAGCTGTCGGGGCGCTTGCCGAAAGAGGCAGTGGTGTTTCCGACCGCGAAGCTGCTCGACTCGAGCGTTGTTGCACTCGCAGAAGAAGCATTCCGCAATCGTGCTGGGATGTGGAAGGCGATGACGGTGCAAGCTGCGCACAACGGTTACCGCATTGGTCCTTCCGGCGTTGGAGTTGCTGATGCACACGAGTGGATCGGAATGCTGCCGGCGACGGTGTTGGCCGCAGCGGTTGCGAACGCTGAATCGGCGTCGTTCAAGCTGGATGCTGCAGGTCCCGTCTTGACGTTCGAGCCGACGGGGAAAGGTATGTTGTCCGCGAACTGGGGTGGCTACGCGTGCCGCATGTCGCTCGAATCTGGTGCCGGCGGCTCCAGACCCGGTTGGACTTGGAGTATCTGGGCCGGCCCGCTTCGGACCTTTATTGCTGGCGGCTCGACACCGAGCCCGGAGGAATCCGCGCATCAAGTTTGCCAGCGCCTTCGTGCATTCGGTGCTTACTCCGCATTGGCCGCTTGAACAGCTTCGGCTGTAGCGCGTTCGCACGTGTTTCAATGTACCTGGGCCCGCGCATGGAGGACGCGGGCCTTTCCATTCATGGGGCGGTAGCTGTATTTGAAGCGCTTCGCCTTTCAGTGCGCGGTTAGGTGCCGGCGATATCCCTTGATCCCAGGCGAAAACGTGATGTCGCCAAGGTGTAAGCCCAGAGAGATATGCCCGAGTGTGAAGAAAAATCCCTTCGCCTAGAGTGCGCGCCACCTAGTGCGTGTAGTAACATCAGTTCAGTTTCAACGGTAGCTGGACCGCGCCCCAGCCAAGCGGCTTTTGTCGCTAACTAATAACCCTTGCGGGGCTTGTCTCCCGCGTTAGGGGACCTGCTTCGCGATACTTCAATCAGGAGCAGGTAATGAGCACAACTAAAGTTTCCGACGCAGTTGCTATCGAGATCCGGATTCCGGCCGAGATGAGCGAGTTCGCTTCGGATTCGTTTTACAGTCCGCGCATGCGGGTGGCCCGGGTCGAACAGGCACTCAAGGCATGGGGTGTCGCAAACGAGACCTCATCCGACGTACCGAACTCTCCGGAAGGAGCTGAGCACGCGGTTCTGTGCTTGCTCGCCGACTTGCGTCACTACTGCGATGCAAAAGGGCTCGCCTTCGCCCCGATCGATCGACTGGCTTATCAGGAGTACCTCTCGGTGCTTGTGGAATCGCGCCAGTCGAGCATCGCCGGCGACTCCCAGGAAGCCGGCGGCGTGCAGATTGAGCGCGCGCACTAGGACTTGGGAATAGAGGTCCTTGTCAGCTGTCGACGGCTTCATCTGAGTGGCGCCGCGATATTGGCCAACACCGGTTGCTATACAGGCAGCGTCACATCCAACCCAAGGGGGGCAATCACTCCCTTGGGGCGTGTTTGCTTCTCAATTTCCATTTAGGAGCAAAACATGGCATCTACAA
The DNA here is from genome assembly GCF_000607165.1 of Ralstonia pickettii. Classification (GTDB taxonomy): domain Bacteria; phylum Pseudomonadota; class Gammaproteobacteria; order Burkholderiales; family Burkholderiaceae; genus Ralstonia; species Ralstonia holmesii. The sequence goes on from NZ_JFZG01000034.1 coordinate 56,765, forward strand.
CCACCACGCGGTTCCGCACGGCTCAATGGGACCGTGCCCGGGTCGCTCATCTGCGCGTAGCCTCCGACTTTGCGCGGCATCTTCGTCAGATCGCTAGCCCCGTGCAGATTTGCTATCAGCAGCTCATGCAGGCATACAAGGGTGAGCCGGTCGGCATCGAGTGCCGTTCAATTCATCGCGAGGCCTGGGGCTTCGTTGCTCCGGAGATGTCTGGCACTGAACCTTGGCGCATCCAGCGGTTCGACGAGGACGGATTTGTCGGGCATACGTGCCACAACTCACTCCAAGATGCCGTGGAATCCCTGCTGGATGAGGGATTCAGGGTGCCCGATCCTGGCGCGCTCGACAGAATCGGTGCATCGGAGAGATGGGCGCGTGGAGTTCGCCTGGCGGCAGTTCGCCAGAAGTTCCAGGAGGGCTTGATCACGTATCAGCAGATGCTCGAAGAGGCGCTGGCGTTCCAGGAGGTCGCATGAATCGATGCCCCGCTGCACTGGCTTCAGGCTGTCAAGTTTCGCCGGCGGAAGCTCCCCTCGTTTGCAGCGAGGACGATTTCGTCTGCCAGTCGGACGGCCCGGATCCTTGGCTCAACCAACGTTTTGAAGACTACATCCGCGATATCGATGTCCAATTCGACGCGAGTGAGGTGGAGGTCTCGATCAGGAGCCCCGAGTATGGCTTCGTTGCATCGTCTGATAGTGCTCTGCTTCTGCACCGCTCCGCCACATCGAGCGGATGGAGCGGTGCCTCGGTCGTTGGTTACTACAACACGCCGGGCGCTGTTTGCATTGCAGACGAGTATCAAGGTCAAGGACTCGGCGCGGAGTTGATTCTGTGGACATCCATCAACTTCACGGCAGGGCCACCTACGGCGGGCCTCGATGAACAGTGTTTCAGCGAGGCCGGATATGCGGCGCATCTTGCCGCATGGCGGCTTGGAATTGAGCGCGGACTCATCGTTGATGGGTAGCATTCAAACAACTGAGCGCCACATGGATCGCGAGGGCTGACACGGAAAAACTGATCCGAAAGCAGTCGCTAGTTCAGAAGCCCGTCTCTCCGATGCGAGACGGGCTTTCTGCTTTTCTGGCCAGTGTATTCTGTAGCGCCAACTGGCTATCTTCGTAGCGACGAAGTTTCTGGGCTCGAGGGTGCGTATTCGCTGGTTCGTGGGCCGTGGGATACCGCGGGAGAAAGAGCAACATCATGGACTCACCTCAACAACAGTCGTTTCGACTGCTCGAGAATTCGAGCCGCCTCATGAAGATCGTCGCGATCGCTTCAAGTGTCGTTGTCGTCCTCACGCCGATATTTCCTTCATCTTTCCGCCTGCCATTCCTTCTGATCAACTCGGTGGCGTTCGTGATGTTCGCAGTCGACAAGATCCTTGCAAGAACCCGGCAACGCCGGATTCCTGAGGCGTACCTCCACATCATTACATTGGCCGGTGGGTTTGTCGGCAGCCAGATCGGACGCTCGCTTGCTCGTCACAAGACAAAGAAGTGGTCGTTCGACGTCGTCTTCGCGACAGCCTGGGTCTTCTGGATGATGGCCTTCGCGGTGTTCATGGGCATTTGCTGAGCCGATCCGGTTGGCTGTGAGTGTGCTTGACCGAGAGTGCATTGGCCGCGGGTCCACAGATCGTTCAATCATTCGCAACAGGGGAGGGCGAAAGTCCTGCTCGCACAGCTGGTCAGCATCCAATCGACATACCTCGAGATTCGCAGTAAAAAGCCCCCTTGCATGGAACTCCTTTCTCGGTTGCTCGAGGATTGCCGCATGGTGAGAATTGCAGCTCTTGCCAAAGCAACGAGGCGCCGACCTATGGAGAGTGAATGCCGGTTCCGCAGTATTGGATTGATGCAGTGAAGCACGAGACAGCTGTCGATCTTTTGAAAGAGGCGCTGGGGAAGCTCAACGACAAGCCGTGGGAGGATCCCACGCTGCTGCACGCTCGTATTTGCGAATATCTTGGCCAGCCGGTGAAGTATGCTGACGCCGTCGTCCTGGTCCGAACCGGCAAGATCTAGCTCGCCTCGGCCGCGCTGTTCAATCCCATCCTCGAAAACCGAGATTCAATCGAAATGCCTTTCCTCGCCATCAGTTGTTTCCTTATGTACGCGAACCTCATCGCGGCGATACGGGGACTCCTTCGAGGGGGAAAAGCCCGTTGGCTCGGCCAAGTTCACTTGTTCGCCTGCGGGGTAGCGTCTGTTGCGTTCCTGCTGGGAATTGAATTTCTGCCTCCCGCTGCTGGAGGGATCGACAGCGGTGCCTACAACTGGGCCCCAGTAGCCTACCTCTTGTTTGGCTGCATCAGCTTGATTCTGTTCGGGTTCAAGCTGGTGCTGGCAGCACGTGCTCAAAAAGGTGCGATCGGCGGTGGCCTGCGATTCGGTATGACCACTTGGGCTGTACTTGCAGCGATTTATATGTGCGCCACGCCTATTGACCACCTGATTTTCTTCCGCAATCCGGCGAACTCAGGCGTCATGGATGTGACCTTCTCGGGCGAGCATTTGGACTGTAGCGGAGACATGCTGATCGTTAGGATGGAACACCAAGCTGCGGTGTACCGCTGTCCGAAATCCATCCGCCTTGGGCGTGACTATGCGCAGCCGTTCGTTCCTTGGCCGAGCTACACGGAAGGTGAAAGCAAAACACTGAAGGCCAGTATCGACAGGGTCCTGTTGGAGGCAGCCCAATCTGGCGATGTGGTTGTGAAGGTGCCGGCGGACCCAGCCCAGTTGAATCCCATCAAAAATGCGGGCGACAATTAGTTAGCTCGACCTATATGGTTCACGGGCGGGGTACGTCGATCCAGTGGGTTAGTCGCCGCCTTACGCCGTTCGTCTTGGACCCGGTGCCAACGAGAGGAGTCCATCTGTGAGCACCTCAAGGGAGGAAGCGTTACACGCGCTAAATCGAGCTTGCAAGGTTCGACAGCGGAGCGGCCGCTACGCCTACGGCACCATCGTCGAGGTGCATGCAAGTGGCGACTATCTAAAATTCCAGAAAGGAATGGATGGGAGATTGAAGCCGCAGTGGTATCGCCGGGAGAGCGTTGTTTTGCTGCCTGCGGATCCCGATGCAGAGAGCACCTAGCGCGCACGTACTCGCCCCTCCATATCTGGGCCGCCTCGTGGGCCCCATGTCGGGAACCACAGGCAGCGCTCAACTTGAAACCCCTCCCGTTTGTGGCTCCTTTCTAGATTGTTCGCGTAATCGGGCGCAGGTATCGTCATCTCCATCTTCCACAAGTGGTGATCGCGCGCGCCTGGCAATTATCCGGCGCAGCCGCACCACATGCAGTGACGAGCAACGGAGAACGAAATGCTGACAGAAGTGGAACGCCTCGACTTGCGTGACCAGCTTTTCGCGAAGCGCTTCCAAGCAGGACACAAGGAACAGATCTTCGAGCTGCTGGCGGTGGTGCCAGGAGAGAAGGACGGTGCCGAGGCGGTGGTTCACTATTCGTTCGCGCCGCCAGTGTGGGAACGGTCAGCTTGTGCCACCGACCACCACGTGTATGTAGCCCAGCTGATTGGCAGCACCTCCTACAAGGGTCGTGCAATCGCATGCGTGCATCACGACTACTTGTGCGACGAGTGGCCGATCGATTGGAACGCTACAGCGAAGCACCCTTCCAGAGACTTCCCAACCTTGGTAGTGCGCGAATACGCCGATGGTTCAGTGAAGGGTGTGCTCATGCGCCAGGCTCGGTCATATACGTACGTTGGATTCACAGCGGACTACGTCGAGCCTGAAGAGGTGGAGACCGCTCTCAAGATGCTGGGGGCCTTGGCGCCCCGTCAAAAGTACTGCGGATGGTTCAAAGACTCCGACATCGCTGCGGAGTCCCTGGAGGCGGCAATCTCCATGACGGCAGAGTCCCCAGGTGGGCAGAAGTTCGTTGTGCTTTACCGCGACATTGAGTGGTTCTCAGGGATCTGGAACAACCCCACGAAGGATGCACTGCTGGGCGGGACCTTCAGTTTGACGAGCGTTGCTGACTTCCACGGTACTCGCGTGTCGAGAGCTAAGCGAGCGTCACGACCAGGGTTGGTCGAAGTCCGGAAGAATATGGCGATCTCCGGGAGCTATTCTGCGCTTCGTGCTGCGCTAAATCTGCTCACGGATACAGTTCCTTGGTCCAAGATTAAGCAAGACTACGAAGCGAATGGCGCTGTGAAGTCGTTGTGCGATTGGTGGAACGCCAACGCTCCCGAGGAGATGCGATTTGCCGGCGCGTTCCGAGTATATCGCTGGAATCCCGGTGATATGACGTTCGTTGCAGGTGATCCGGAAGAGCCTGCAATGCAAGCCAACGTGGCGGCAAACCTGCGCTCCTTTGCCCTCTTCGAAGAGGTTGGACAGCCCACAGTCCTCGTTTGGTTTTTGCGCGGACGTGCGTTCAATGCCGAAGAATCTGGCGGCACTGTGATCTTTTCTGCCAATGGCGTCCCTGCCTACGATCTAGCTCAATCCCTCGAAGAGACTGACGAAGCGTACTACTCGTTGGTTGGTCTTGAGGAACTGTGGGTCAACGCCAGAATGTCCACGGCGGCTCATGAAGTCACCACTTAAGCAGGGCGCCGGCCGCGGTCCAGAAAACGGGCGAACCCATTATTGAACGAAAGGGGGCTTCATGCTGAGTAGTGCCATGTTCGCCACTGGAATTATATTTTGGGGCCTGGTGTTGTATTTCGTCCTCTGGCTGATTGCAGAGTTGATCTGGGCGTCAATTACGACTGCCAGTTGGCTGCGATTCGTGTGCCGTGCGGCGCGACTTCGCGGTGCCAGCCGTTACCCGACCGTGCTGAAGCTTGCCTCGCTATATCTGAACAACTGGCCAATATTTTTTGGCTTCAGGAAAGGCGGATTGGTGTACCGCGAGTCCAATGGCGTATGGGAGGGGGTGGGCCATTGGAAAGTCCATCCACCTACGTCGCCATTTGACGCGAGCCACGCTTTGCCGTTCCACACCGGTAATGCGAGTCCAAATGTTGCAACCAAAGATCTATCGACCTCTAAATGAAAATCAACTTCCTGGCCAACGCAGCCGCGCTCACGTTGCTGATCGTTTTTGCCGCTGCGAGCCCCGCGAATGCAGAATACCGACAGGTCTATGCGTGGACGGAGGGCCGAGCGTCGCCCGAAGGGCACAAAGAGACATCGATTGCGGACGTGCGAGCGGCGAAGGAACGGCCCAATGGAACGTTGGGCGGAATGACAGCAGTCAGCGTGAAGGTGCTGCGGAAAGGGGCTCAGGAAGTCGAGCGCAACGTCATCATTCGCGATGGGGGGTACGCAGTGATCGGCGAACGCTACGCGTTCCCCATCGCGACTATTGGCGAACAGATCAATCCGGATGATTTCAGCGGGTTCTGGCGGCTGACAATCAGTAAGGTCACGTTCGACCAGAGCGGCGTCGCAATGGTGGATGCTACGCTGGATTCGCGGGAGGCGCGCCAGCATGCCGCGTCGCAAACACTGTCAGTCCGGATTGGCGCCGGCGGCGAGGGAGCCATCATTCACGGCGTCAACGGCAAGGATTACGTTCTTAGCGTACGGCACGTCGAACCGGTGATCTAACGCTGTGCCGCAATCAAAATCGAAGTGACGGGACCCATTTCGGGCGACTCAGCGCTTAATTGAGGCCAGACAAGACGTCACGGTTCTCAGATAGGACTCAGATGACTCTACGCTTTCAGGTGTTTTCACGGAGCGGAACAAGCTGTCCCTCGTACTCGGCACCGTGGTATTGGTTGGCCTCGCTGGTCGCCACGTTCCGGTATGGCAAGGGCGATTACTGCAGGATCCTGGATGCGCGCACGGGCGTCACGATGATGGAATGGAAGTTGGCGAAGAGCGCAAGCTAGATTTCGCGCTATACTTTCGCAGCAACATTCGCAAGGCAGCTGGACCTGATCTAGCCAATGGCACCTAGTGCCTCTCTCTTGCCGCCCAGCGCGGCGTCTTTGTTCAAATCCCCGCGGGGCAGCATCCCGCTCCGGGTCCTGCTTCGCACGTATCCTGGAGCAGGAAATGAATCCGTCTTTGACCCGTTTGCTTGAGTCGCGCATGCCGCGTGACCAAGTCAATGCGTATCTCGATCCGGGGTTGGTTACCCGTGTCGGCATCCCTCATCGCAGTGGCAAGCTCGTGTTCCACGCCTTCAATGAAGGTTACCCGGTGATGGTGAGTGCAAATGCGTTTTGGGATCCGGCTGCACGTCAGTTCGCGTTTCCTTCCGCAACTGACCTTTCCGAGTTGGACTACGCGTTAGATTCGGCCGGATATAGCGCGATCTCGCTTTGGCAAAAGAAGGGCACGCAATCTGGGATAGCGGGAGTGTACCCCTGGAGTTTGGAGCAGTACCTTGCTTTTGCAATATCGACTCGCGCGAGTTGGTATGCGCAACCCGACTTGTGCTGTGAGCCCGAAATATGCAGCAACGATGAGGAAATCGACTACCGCATCGACGCCACAGCAACACTGTTGGAAGGTTGCCTTCGGATCGCCTACGAGTACCAGAACCAGCTAGTCCAGCAAGGGTGGTCTGAGTCATCTGTTCGGAATGAGGTGCGTCTTCCCGTGCCTGTCTTGCAGGGCTGGCGAATTTCACACTACGCAAGGAGCCTTGAGCTCATGCGCGCGGTATGGGAGCGCTGGCAACCTTGGGCAGCGCCGCCGGCGCTGATTGGCCTCGGGTCGGTCTGCCGACGAAGCTTGGGGCATCCAGATCACGGTCTGTTCGCAATCCTCGCAAGTCTCGAAGGAGAACTTCCTGAAACCAGTCGATTGCACTTGTTCGGCATAAAGGGAACTGCAATCGACCAACTGAAAATGTTCGACTGGATCGCGTCGACAGATTCGATGTCCTTCGACCTCGGTGCGCGTCGAAAGGCCTTTGAAGCTGGGATTTCCAACACCATCGACCATCGGAAGCGCGAGATGAGTAAGTGGATGGAAACTGCAAGGCGCCGCGCCATGCCGGCAACCGGCGATCAGTTCCGCCTCAAGCTGCACTGAGTCCTTTCATTGTCAGATGTTCAAGCCCTTCAGTAGTTGGGCTCGCGCATCACTTTCTTTTATCACCCTCGCGGGGCAAACTCCCCGCTGGGTGGTTTGCTTCGCACCAAACACGGAGCAATTCATGCAGAACAACCTGGTTCTCATCCCAACGCATCTGATCCAATCGCTGCTCGCTTTCGCGAAAGCACATGAGCACAGCGATGCCCCCCCTGGGGCAGGGGGCGCTGGAGCGATAGGTGCCGAGGCTACCTCGAGGCTTACGCCGGTAGGCAACGCGATTCCAGAAGTAGAGGCACTGCTTGCTGCCAGCAAGGGCGGTTTCGCCGATGTCGCGGCGGTGGCTTGTCTCTCGACCTGTCACATTACGGCCGAGACGAACGGAATGCTCGAGCTGGCTGGCGATCGCAACCCTTGGTTTTACGGCCAGTACGAGTCGGGCTACTGGATTTGGGTTCCTCAGGAAGACCCCATAACTGGCGCCTACGCATTCGCGCTGGCGGCACCAGAAGACATCAGATCGATCTGGTCGTGGGCTCGCGAGCGCGGCTTTTTCTGGCTCCGTTTGGATGCTGACGGCTCGATAGTCGATGGCCTTCCGACCCACAGTTGGGAGTCGTCGGCAGACTTGGGCGGTTGATTGGCCATAGCTTTTAGACCGGGGTCACCGCAAGTAATTCTCGCGGTGATTTTTGCTCCGGCAGTTGGGCCAAACTAGCTAGAGTGGCGCCATTTCGGGCGCTTCTTTCGATCAATCCCTCGCGGGCGACAGTCCCGCGCGGGGCCGCTCTGCGAGGAAACTTTCTCAGGAGCAGATTTATGACCACAACGGTCGATATGGCGGCAACGCCAGCACCAACCAGTGAATTGTCGCCAGGCTTTCGACGAATGGAGAATGGCGTCGTCACTCGTGTCCATCACGACGATTGCCCGGTTTGTCATGGCAAACTGACGCACCACTCGCCGAATGGCTTCGACAAGATCTTCGAATGCCACGCGGCGGGGCACCATCGCCACATGATTCGTGGCATTACGGGCGAGTACGTCACGATGTCCGCTCTGATGCCGAAGCGAATTCAGAACGGAGGCTCACTATGAAGAATCCATTGACGGCCCTGCAATTCCCTGTGGTCGTGAAGGTGGTTGCCTTCGACACGTGCTTCCCAATTGAGCTCCACGCGGCCGGCACGCTGTACGCCGACGGCGGTGTGTCGATCCAGTATCCGTTCAAACCTGCAGAAGGTGTGGATGATGACGCGGATCCGAAGGACCCTTCGGCTGCTGCGATCGACATCTCCTACATCGTGTTGCCTGACGGTGCGGAAGTGATGCGAGCCTCCGGCTTCTGGCGCGAAGTTGCCAGTCCGCCGGAGATGTAGGTTTTCCTCCTAGGGGGATGCGCCCAGATCAACTCCCGACACGGGGTTGGCTGGGCGCTTTTGCATTCTGGCAAGGCAATGAGGCTGATTCCAAGACAGCATGCGGCACTCATTCGTCACCTTCGACGAAAGATCGGAGAGGCGGCACTCCAGGACGGTCATCAATGCATCAAAGGCCGTGCATGCCCGCGCACCGGCGCTTAGGTTGCCTCGACGTGCTTCGTGTCGTAGAAAATCCTCTACAATCGATCCCGATCTTCGATCCGGGAGCTGGACCGTCTTTCTAGCCAACAGTGCCGGCCATATGCTGCTGCGCACTTCGTCACGGCGGTGTATCACCGCCGCTGTCATCTATTTCAACCCGGAGGGGCAATCGCCCCTCGGGCAATTGCTTCTCCAGTTTTCCCAGGAGTAGCAAAAATGCAGATTCATCTTCAGGATGCAGCGGTTCAAGCGGCCCTCATTGGAGGGCTATTCACGCTCACGGCTGCAATCATCGCCGCGGCAGTCGCCGCAGTCGTTGGTAAGCGGTTTGACAACCAGCGACGGCTAAAGCGCCATCTCCGAACGGCCATCAACGATCTCGCGTTCGCCCTCGCGGTGGAGGACGCCCATTGTGAGATGCACGCCAAGGAACACGGCGAGTCGTTCAAGAACCGTGTCCGCGACAAGGTTCGGGAACAGGGGTACGAGTGGTCGGGCAAGTTCACGCCTGGCCGTGCTCGAGTCACCCTTAAGCACGAAGGCTCTGCCGACTGATAGCCGGCTGAGCGGCTGAATCCTTCGCCCCGACCGCCTGAAGGCAGTTGGGGCGCTCTATCTATGCCTCTGTCCAACCAATTCGAGCCCCAGACGGGGCCAACGTCCATGACACTCACTGACATGAAGGTCCAGCAGGTTCTTAATGACCCCAGCACTTCCGACTGGCTCAAGAATGCACTCCGGGCCCAGCTCGAGCGGGATCCGGTAGACGCAGCAAATGATGCCGACGTTTTGGCTGAGATCTTTCGCTCAAAGTTGGCGGAAGTCTTCGGGACAACTGGCTCGGCGTAACCGATACCTTTTCAACGCGCCAGCGCTTCCCATTGGGAATTGGGGGTGTAGAATGTCCCCTGATCCTTGATCCGGTAGCTGGACGTAACCCAGCCTTTGGGGTTTGGTGAATATCAGCCTCACATCCTTCGATCTTGCGGCCATTTCTGGCGCCGCAAATCCCTCTCGGTGAACGAAGTGTTCTGGTGAATCAGTTTCGCTTTTGTCATCGATCACACCCTCGCGGGTTGCAGTCCCCGCGTAGGGGGCTGCTCCTTGCATCAATCTGGAGCCAAGCAATGACTCTTACTCAAACGACGTTTCCGCTGTACGTGCGTTGCGCACTTGAGACGTTTTCCGCCCACGGCGAACGTACGAAGGCGCGACTGTGCGAGCTGCTCGACTTTTTCTTCAAGTCCACTGGCCAGCTGCAAACCGACGAGCGAAGTTCGCTCGAAACCATGGCGGTGGCCTACGCAAAACAGCGTTGGCAACTCGGGGCGGTCGAGGGCTTCTGAGCCCGCAGCCACCGGGCGCGCATAGGTCACCGTATTCACTGACCTAAGCGGGACTTCAATCCAAGCGGGAGGTCTTCTTCCGTTCTGTCGGACTCCATTTCATGGCGCCGGCATCAAATTGACCCTCGCGGGGACGCGCTCCCCGAAATGGGGGCGCTTCTTCGCAAACCTTCGGAGAAGTAAATGACATCGTTTGTTGATCGCGTCAACGCGCCAATCTCGGCCCGCCAGCGAGCAATGCTGGAGCGCGATGCGCGTGACCTGTATGGCGCAGCTAAGCGCAAGGGGACCACGCTGGACCGCTGGGAGCACGCGTCTGAAGCCCCAGCTGCCCAGGAGCATTTCGAGCTCGGTTGCTGGCTGTACTACTTCACGCAGCGCTTCCGGAGTGGTAAAGACGATCTCGATCTGCGCATCGATATCGTTCGCCGTCTGTTTCTGGCTGGCCTCTACAACCCGGGCTACATGTTTTTCACCGTGTTCGATTTTGGGGAGCGTCAGTTCGACTCCATCTTCGAGCAAGGTGATGCTGAGCAAGTGAAAGAAGGCCTGCGCGCGTACGTTGCCGACGACAGAATCCGAAAGGGTTTTGAGCAATGCGGCTGGTCGAGTGAAGGCGTTCAGCCGGCGCTGTTCTAACGAATCAGCGCCCACCAGGCGCCATTGGTCACCGGATTTACTGGCCTTGGCGCTACCTCAACCCCTACGGGAGAACTTCTCCCGCTGGGGGCTGTTCTCCTCCTAATTGGAGAACAGTATGTTTGACGAGATCCGAAACAAGATGGAAGCGGTGATCGTGATCCTGATGGACAAGATCGCTGCTGGCCATGGCCTGCAGGTTGGCTACAGCGGAGGCAAGGATTCGACCTGTGTCGCAATCCTGATGCTCGAGGCTGTTCGTCGATCGTGTCTGGCCGGCGTGCAACAGGCCCGGCACTACATCGCAACGTCTAACACGACGATCGAGAACCCGTCCATTTCCAACCATTTGCATATCGCGCTCGAGGAGTTCCGTGCGTTCTGCGAGGAAAACGACCTGGACGTCGGCGTGCACATCGCGGAACCTTCGCTTGCTGCGCAGTTTGTTGTTTCGACAGTAGGGCGTGGCACCTTGCTCCGTACACCTGAGAACGGTGTGCGCGATGGGAAAGTGATCCGTGCCTGCGCGGACGACTGGAAGGTCAAACCGCTTGGGCGCTTGCGTGCATTGCTTGAGAAAGAGGCGGTTGCCGCGGGCTTTCGCGAAACCATTGTGCTACTCGGTACTCGCTACGACGAAAGCGCGGCGCGATCTAGCCTGATGTCTCTCCGAGGCGAAATTGCTTTGGATGCGGTCCGGCATAAGGATGGTTACCTCACGCTATCGTCGATCTGTGATTGGAGTCTGTCAGATGTCTGGGACATGCTTGCAATGTTCTCGGATGAGCGATTCGCACCGTTCCCATCTCCTCTGAGCGTTCGGAGCATCGGCCGCATGATCGATCTCTACCGCGCGGGCAATGAAGGTACGTGTGGTGTGACGGTCGGCGACAGCGGCAACAAGGCAGCATGTGGTAGCCGGTTCGGTTGTTCGATATGCGGCGTTTCAGGTGAGCGGGACAAGTCGATGGAGTCGATGATTCAAGAGCCACAGCATGCGCATTTGGCCGGAATCAATCGAGTCCGAAACTATCTACTTGCGACGCAGTGGGATCTCAGCAAACGCGAGTTGGTCGGGCGTACGGTCAGCGAAGCCGGCTATACGCGAGTGCAGGCCGACGTCTACTCATACTCTCACCGTGTCGCGCTTCTGAGATACCTCCTGACGCTCGACGCGACTGAAATCGAGCGCGCAGACCGGCATCAAGCTGATCTGGCCACGGGAAAACTGGAAGACACCCCGGTGAACCGAGAGCTCTGCGATATTCAGTTCCAGTTGGTGACGCCGCAGCAATTGGTCGCGATCGACTTCTTCTTGTCGATGCACCACTATGCGCCGCAGGCCTTCCCAGCGGTGGCGATTTGGCACGACGTGCACACGTTGGGCCGACGCTATGAGGTTCCGGTCGTCGCGACATACCCAAAGATTCCGATCCCGCTTCATGGGTGGTATCGGGTTGGACAGTACGATGCCGAGGCACCTGTGGACGGCCTGCGTGATTACGGGGCGGAACAGTGGAACCGATATCGTCACGGCAAACGGGTTTCAAACTATGCAGCAACGACGGCCGGCGAACGCGTAGTCTACTTCGAAGAAGCTGACCAGCTTGAAGTGGACGCCGAGGCCGCGTGCGCATTTGTTACCTGTACGTTCGACACGCGCTTGATGCTTGAAACTCAGTCTGAACCCGCAATCTCTTCCGCGCGGTTTTGGCTGAACGAAGGGATCTTGCGGTTGCCGTCAGGCATGGCTCAGCGGTATCAGGAAATGGCGAAGCGAGGGCAGTACTTCACCCGCCTCGCCGAGCGGCTGAACCTTACGCCAACCGAACTGGATGAGCATCTGATCCGGAACGCAATCGGCGATGCAGAACACAAAATGCTGCTCAGTCGGGACGACCAGCAAAGGGATCTGTTCCAGGAGGCAGCGTAAGCAAGCTGCTTGCGATGGCGACTTCATTGCGCTTCCCCGCCTCGACCCCACAAGGGGCCGGGGCATTTTTTTTGTCCAAAGGTGGCTGGTAATTGCGATGGCACCATCGAAGCGGCCCGCTTGTACTTCCTATCGGGAAACTGAGTTACAATCCATCCCGATCCTCGATCACGGTAGCTGGACCGTGCCCAGCCAGGCTGTTGTTGTCCGCTTTCGACACAGCAGCAATTCAACTCTTGGAACCGCCTTCGGTTGGAGGTGCGAATTCCTATCTCACCCTCGCGGGGCTTTCGTCCCGCTGGGTCGTTTGCTCCGCATTTTCTTTGGAGCAAACATGTCCTCTTCTTCCGTACGTATTGCAGTCAACCAGGGCAACCTGGTCAAGAACCTGAAGTTCGCGTTCTCGAATTTCTCGACCTTCCTGGCCGAGCTGATTCAGAACAGCCGTCGAGCCGGCGCAAGCATGGTCGACATCCGCCTGGAAGGAAAATCGCTGACTGTCATCGATGACGGTCAAGGGGTCCAGGACTTCCAGAAGCTGTTCACGATCGCCGAGAGCGGCTGGGATGCTCAAACGCAGTCGCTCGAAAACCCATTTGGTATGGGGTTCACAAGTGCACTGTTTGCGTGCGAGGTGCTGAAGGTCGAGTCCTGCGGACAACGCCTCGAGGCGCGCACTCTCGACTTGCTCGAGATGCGTGATTTCTCGCTGCAAGCTGGTGAGGTGGCGAGTGGCACACGGCTGACCTTGAGCAACCTGACCTTCGACGAGAATCGTATAGGCAGCGCCTTGAGAGAGATCGCGCGCGGCTACCCGATTCCTATCTTTTTTAACGGCGAAGAACTGGAGCGACCAGACGCTCAGGACGCCCAAACGTTCGTCGCAACACCGGTCGGGGCCGTTTCGATTCGCGACCTCAAGGGCTTCGGATTTGGACGGCGGACCGCAGTGTATCTTCAGGGCATTCGCGTACTGGGAAGCCATTCCTCGCGCCCCGACGCTATCGTTCACCTCGATAGCGCAAGGTACAAAGCGAAGCTGCCTGACCGCAACTGCCTGATCGATGCGGAGGACAAAGCCAAGGAAATCGAGGCGCAGGTGTCCGCAGTCGCCTATTCCATGCTCGCTGAGCTGCAAGGCAAGATGGACCCCGTCGAGTTTGCCAATGCCTACTGGAGGGTTGCGTCCAAATGTGCGCCGGATCTGCTCCGCGAGCTTCCTGTTGTACCGGCGAGCGAGGTGGATATCCTGGACGATCTGCGATGTTTTGCGGATTGGCACAGCCCTTATGCTCACAGGGGTGCAAATGCCCAGCCTCTTAAGAGGTCGGATTTCGAGAAGGGAGTCGTACGAGTGGTTCGTGGATCCGGAAGTGTGGATCTCGAGGAAGACCTCCTCAGCGCAGTCAAGAGAGCCTACGTTATGAAGATGGAAGCCTTTATTGTTCGGGGAGAGGTCCCCAAAGGTCACTGGCTCATGAACGCGCCTCTGATTGACGATCTCGAAGTCAGCTTCGAGATCGTGAGTCCTGGAGCAACAGCGGGATCCGACCATGAAACGCACTCATTCGACATACAGGTCTGCGACGGGGTGCTTATCAAGGGGCCTTGGGGTGATGTCAAGGTTGCCGATCACGAAATCGCGATCGGTCACGGAGAGAAATCGTTGGAGAGCGTTACCGTCTACAGCCCGCCCAGCGCAAGCAAAGGTGAAGGTGTTTTGCAGTTCAACGCATTCTCGGACGACGATCGCTATGATGAGCAGTACGAGCGCGAGTGCCTGGCGAAGTACAGCCGATGGATCAAGCAGGCTCGGAACGTGAAGCCGCAGGATCTTCTAACCGATCTTCTGTCGGACGTCTGGGTGGACACTGACTCAGTACGCAATACGCGTTTTGTCTTGGAGGTAAACGCACACGGTCGTCTCAACATCGTAGAGCAGTTGCCTGCCGTGGTCGCTTAGTTTCACTATCTCACCTTTAACCCGCGCGCTGCGCGGGTTTTTTTTTGCCTGCACGGCAGCGCAAGGCTGGCAAAGAACATGCATCAGTGAGACCATAACTTCCCGATAGGAAGTTGAGACGCCTTGACCTGGCCAACATCGTCACCAGTAGAAATCGGTGTAGCGGTACGTAGCATTGGCGTCGTAGGTACAACCAGAACAGGACAGGACCATGAAGAAGCTATTCATCTGCGCAGCACTCCTAATTGCGCCTGCATTCGCGCAAGCGGGGATCGTCGATTCGGCTCTCGACAGCATTGGCATTTGGCATGGCAATCGCGTCGAGCAACCGACTTCCCATTCATCCCCTGACGTGCTGGCCAAGATCGCCGCGGCAATGTCTCGAGACAACCGTGAGGGCGGTTACCAAAACACTTCGTACCAGGGCCGCAGGGGGTACCACGGTTCTCGCGGCTACGACGAAAATCAAGACGATGCCGCCAGTTCGTCGGGTGAAAGTGCGGTGACGGTACCGGCAGCAGGCACGATCGAAGTCGGCTTCTCGCCCAATCGTTCGGCGATGAATGTGGCGCTGCATGTCGTAAAGGCTTCCACGCGATCCCTGGATATCGCAGCCTACGAGTTCACGAACAAGCGCTTTGAGAAGGCAGTCGTCGCCGCCATGCGTCGTGGTGTGCAGGTGCGCATCGTTGTCGATGCGAAGGAGAACGTCGGCAAGGGAGCTTCTATAGCCGGACGTCTTGCTGCGGTCGGCGCGCAGGTCCGGTATGTGGATGACGCACCGCTGATGCACAACAAGTACCTCATCAGCGACGGAGAGACGGTCGGGACCGGATCGCTAAATTTCACCGTTCGCGCTGAGAAGTACAACCACGAAAACTTCCGTGCTGACTGGCGCAATCGTGCACTGGCTCAACAGTACATGGGCGACTTCAACGGTATGTGGGCAAACGGCCATCCCTGGCGTTAAGTATAGACAGCGGACGGCAGAATGTCAGGATTGGGGAGGGGATGCTGTGGCGCTTCAGAACTGCCTTCCTTTCCCGGTAAAGCAGAGTTGATCCCTGCCGCCTTGAGCCATTCTGCAGCGTCGAAACAGAGGAGTCGAGAAAGACATGGCTTTTGACGGATGCAGCGGGGCGCCCGCCGGAAGCGGTTGGGGCTCATATGGCCCGACGCCAGGTGAAGACAGCGCTCCCGTGAAGGCAATGCACTTGATCATGCGGGGTGCTCCTCGAGAGATGCGGCTCAGGCCCTACGACGCACTCTCCGCTGCTCTCTTGCACCTCTACGAGGAGGTCCGTTCCGAAAACGCCAAGCGAGCTAAAAGGGGCGCGAAGCTTGCATATGGGACGGCGGTCGCAGCGGTTGATCGAGTTCTCTTCCCCGATCTGCTCTCAACTGTGATTGGGCTCGACGAAGGGTGTCGCGTGCGGGTGCGGTCTGACGTCGAGTTTGGCTCGGAATGCCACCAGAACGCCACGCGGGGACGTCTGGGAACAGTCAGCGCAATTGGCGCTCACGACGATGTTGAGGTATGGCTAGACCCTGTTGAAGGCGCGGCCGGCTGCACTTTCACATACCCGAGAGATGCGCTCCAGCCATTGATTGGTCTCAACGGGGACGTCTTGCGCGACCCTAGGACGCTCAGACTGGCGGACTGGCAACTCAAGGCGATGGCGGATGCACTTGCCCTCAATCTGGGGGCCGAGAATGTATCTGCGGACGTCGCGGCCCGGCTCTTGAGGGCTGCAAGCGGAATCCTTAATGCGAATCCGGCTGCTGCGCCTGTAGGGGACTAGCAGCCGACTCGCGCCGGTGGAACCAGCGATGCGAGCGGATGCCTTCGCGCAGTGGATCACAGGCGAGCGCGCATGGGCGTGCCTGTTTCTCGATGCAGGGCGAACTTTTCAACAGAAAGATGGCCCGCATGCACGCTAATTCGGAGTGGTTCGGCGTGGGGCATTCTGGCCCAATAGACGCTGCAGCGGGTGTTGGTTTCCCGCAGGGCTAGAAATAGGCACCGTCTCTGACAAGCTGGAAGGGTCGACGCCAATGCGCGTCCTACTTCCAGAACTTCCAGCTATGCAATTGGACCTCTTTTCGCACGTCGCGAGCGCTTACGCGGATGCTCCGGGCGGTCGCCTGACGAATAAGCAGTTCTACCAAGCCGTCGCTGTACGCGCGGGCATTTCCATCCAGGAGCTCCACGAGAAAACGCCGATCGGTGATGACGGCAAGCTTTACTCGCTCGTTCACCGGAAAATGCGGTGGGGGCAGCAGTCGCTTCGCCGCATGGGTATTCTCGAGCGCGTGGCCGGTGAGCGCGGTATCTGGCAACTCACGGAGTCGGCCGGCAAGAAGCTGGATGAGGCAGGGAACGAAGTTCAGCTGATCGCATTCTCGACAAAGCTCGGGATCGCAGTCTTCGGGAACTGCAAGCAGGTGTTTGCGGGGCTCAACGAGCCGGTGCATTTGGTCATAACGTCTCCTCCGTTTTTGCTCGCCAAGCCGCGTGCATATGGGAATCCCCCCACGATGAAGGAGTACATCGACTTCGTCTGCGAGACGATTGAACCGGTGTGCCGCCATCTTGCCCCCGGCGCGAGCATCATCATCAATTTGACCAACGACGCCCATGTCAGGGGCTCGCCGGCCCGCTCGACATATCTCGAGCGCCTGGTGTTGGCTCTTGAAGACCGACTGGGTCTTCACCTGATGGACCGTATTGTCTGGAAGTCTTCAAAGGCACCGGGACCGACCCAGTGGGCATGCCTGAGGCCGATCCAGCTCAAGACCGCCTATGAGCACTGCTATTGGTTCACCAATGACCCGTCGCGCGTGCGCTCAAACAACAGAAAGGTCCTGTTGCCGCACACCGAGCGCCACTTGAGGTTCATGGAGGAGGGGGGCGTCAAGAGGACGGCATCCTACGGTGACGGGTCGCAAGTGCACCGTCTGGGTCAATACGGAACGGTGACGGAAGGCCGCCTGCCTTCGAACGTGCTCGAAGTGGGCACGTCTTGCGCCGACACTCGCGCGTATCGCCGCCGAGCTGCAGAGCTCGGGCTGCCCCTGCACGGCGCGATGATGCCCACACGCATTCCTGAGTTCTTCATCAAGTTTTTGACCGAGCCAGGTGAGCTGGTGGTCGACCCGTTCGGCGGCACAGGAAAGACCGCACTTGCCGCGGAGCGACTTGGCCGGCGCTGGGCAATGGCGGAGAAGATGCTGCAGTACATCCGCGGAGCAGCAACGCACTTCGAGCAGTTTGACGGGTATTCACTAAACCCGCTGTTCGAGCCGGTTAAGTACGCTGCATAAGGAGTGGTGGTGACAGGTTCGCAAAACTACGCACTGGTCGCGGTTTCGGTCCTCGTCGCCGCCTTTACGTCGTACACGGCGCTCGATATCAGTGCACGTATCCGTCTTTCGACTGACGCTGTAAAGCGCTTGTCCTGGCTTCTTGGTGGGACCTTCGCGATCGCCACTGGGCTCTGGGCCACGCATATCCTGGGCATGCTTGCCTTTACCCTACCGTTTCCGGTGGCGCAGGGTACATGGATCACCCTCAAGTCGTTTGGGCTCGCACTGTTGGTCTCCTATTTGACGCTCGATGCAGCGACCCGTGCGAACCCAACGCGTCAGATTGTCGTACTCACGGGCATCGTTACTGGCGTCGGTCTGTCCCTGATGAGCTTTACCGCAGTGCAGGCGATCCGCGTCGAGCCGGGGCTAACGTATTCTCCTGGCGTCTTCGGCAGCGCAATGATCCTTGCCATTGCTGCCACTACGGCTGCGCTCCTCGTTCGCATTCGGCTCGGTCGCCCGGGTGCACACCAAGTCATGGCCATCCGCGTCGTGGCGAGCGGCCTCATCGGGGCCTCGATTGGCGGGGGGCACTACCTTTCGCTTCTTTCGGTTGTGGTGGCGCCGAACAGCCGATCGCTCCTCGTGACCAGTGCGTCAGCAGGGGGAGAGGCGCTAATCGCAGTAGTGGTGAGCTCGGTATTTATCGTCTCCTTCGCGCTGCTGCTGTCAGTGATTGGATTCCGCCACGAGCGTGAACGCATCGGTCTGACATCTTCGCTCCGGGAAGTCAGGCAGCGTTTGACGATGCTTGCCTCCATTGACCCCCTGACTTCGTTGCCTAACCGGGAGGCTGTCTACCGGAGCATTCAGGAGCAGATCGACAGTGCGACCATTGCCGGGTCAGCGTTCCATGTACTCCACGTCAACCTTGATTCATTCAAGGTTTTCAATGACTCATACGGATTGGCCATCGGTGATAGCTTGCTGCGGATTGTCGCGGTGAGGCTGGTCGAGGCGGCTGGCCGGAGCGCAGTTGTGGGGCGGCTCGGTGCTGACGAGTTTGCTCTCGTTGTTCGTGACGCTGGCAGTGGTGGGGGGCAAGAACTTGCAGGCAAACTTGTTGAAAGCATGCGCGGCGGAATCGCGGTCGACAACGCAGCCACGGTAAGGGTAACGCTGTCTGTGGGCATTGCCTCGTTCCCTAAGGATGGGGACGTGCCAGAAGTCCTACTGCGGAACGCCGATGGGGCAATGTCGGCGGCGAAGGCATCCGGTGGGAATGGCTACCGTTGTTACGGTCCCGACATCAGAGAGAACTCGTCCCGGCGACTCCAGATCATGCAGGCTCTGCAAGATACGGTCGAGAAGGGAGGGTTCAAACTCCATTTTCAGCCAAAGTTCGGATGTGACGGTCAGTCAGTCGAGGGCGCGGAGGCGCTGATTCGATGGACGCATCCGGAACTCGGTATCGTGCCGCCCTTGGATTTCATTCCATTGGCCGAGCGCACAGGCCTAATCTCCCAGATTGGAAATTGGGTGATTGGGCAAGCATGCCGCCACATTCTGGAGTGGGATCGTGCGGGGCTCCCGCCGGTGCGAATAGCGGTCAATCTTTCGCCCCAGCAGCTTCAGCAGCCGGGCTATATACGGACGGTCAACGAGATTGTCGGTCAGCACGGCGTGGAGCCACATCGCCTTATGTTCGAGATTACCGAGACCGTTGCGATGGAAGTGGCCGAGCAAACCACCGCCAACATTCGAGAATTCCAGGCAGCGGGATTCGATATCGCGATCGATGACTTCGGCACTGGTTACTCTAGCCTGGCCTACCTCCAACGGTTCAGAGCCAAGCAGCTCAAGATCGACCGGTTCTTTACTAGAGGCCTCGATGAGCATGGCGATGAGGGCTATGCCATCGTTTCGGCAATCATCGGCCTCGCGCATACGCTCCGAATGCAGGTTGTCGCGGAGGGTGTGGAGACCCAGTCTCAACTGCAGAAGCTTCGTGACTTGAGCTGCGACCAAGTGCAAGGGTTCCTGCTCGGGAAGCCCATGGGTGCAGAGGATTTCGCTGCATTTGTCCGGGAGCAGGCCAGCGAATCGAACCTCGCGCCTGTTTGAATCCCCCCTTGGATGGCGTCCGTTTCTCGATTGTTCCCGTCCACGCTGAGTGGTGTACTCGCAGGGTAGGCAAGGAGTCCCTTGGACCTTGCTGGAAGGAATTTCAATCCCATTCAATCGAGCACACCATGAAGACCATTCGAGCAATCGCAGCTGCAGTTCTGGTGATGGCTAGCGCCGTTGCGCATGCCGACGTTGGCGCGCCTCAGCCGAAGTCTCATCTGCCCGGGCTGGAAGCCCTGGAGAAGAATCCGAAGGCGCTGAACCTGACCGTGCAGAGCTTTGGGAAGACCACGCATGTCACGCTCGCGCTGAACGCCAACCCGACGCATTTCGAATCGAAGGAGGTGTTTGGCTACATGGGGTTGTCGAAAAGCGGCCAGGTTGAGCCGATGCAAGAATCGGTGGGGCTCCGCGTCGTTGCGGTGCCGGTCGCGATCATGCCAAACGGTGCACTGGTAGTGCGCTTGGCTCTAGACAATTCCCGCCTCGACGCATTGAAGACTGTGAAGCTCGGTGACCGTGCATTCCAACTTGCCGATATCTCCCGCGATGTGAGCGAAGCGACCCTGGTCGTTAAAGATGGCGAGGAGGTACCCGTAATGGTTGCTCAGGACGCGGGTAAGCGGGCCTTCCAAGTCTCGGCGCGACTGGCCGGCTCCGGTGACGCGCTCCCGGCCGCTGAGGCGACGAACTAAATCTGAGGGCTGTTCCGCTCCGGCCACGTTGTCGAGGCCCCTGCGATGAACACCAGACGCCCGCGCACTTCCCCAACCACATGAGATTGAAGCCGACCGCCGAGCAGAATCAGGCCATCGATCTATCCATGACTGGCGCGTCCTTCAAGGTGATCGCGCGCGCAGGCTCCGGCAAGACGTCGCTGCTGGACATGATCGCGCACACGAAGGGCAATACGCGCGGGGTCTATCTTGTATTCGGAAGGGAAAACGCCGCCGAGGCTAAGCGAAAGCTTCCGAAATCGGTATCCGCGAGCACGTTCCATGCGCTTGCGCACCGCTCATTGCCAGCGGGAATCACGGCTAAGGTCAACAACGCTATGGAGACCACTGACCTGCTCAGTGGGCGGATGGGATTGCGGGCGATTGCCGTGCCAAGCGTGCTCGGCCGTACGGTCGAGCTCAGAGGTTCGGACTTGGCGCAGATGGTCAATGATGCGGCTGTACGTTTCTGCAAATCGGCTGACCACGCACCCTCTCTCCATCACATTGCTGCGAATCCCATCATTGAGCGCAGGGCGATGGAGCAGCTGCAGGGTGAGCTACTGCCGTATGTAGAGACGCTGTGGGAGGAGTTCTGCAGTCAGAAGAGTCCGTATCGCATCGGGCACGATGTCTACCTCAAGATCTGGCAGCTTTCCACACCTGAAATTGAGGGGCGGTACATCCTGCTCGATGAGGGGCAAGACAGCGATGACGTCATGCTCGCGATCCTTCAGGGGCAGTATCACGCGCAGGTGATCTACGTCGGCGATCCATATCAGCAAATCATGGAGTTCCGCGGCAGCGTAGATGCAATGCAGCGCATTGAGGCCCCAGAGGTGTATTTGACGCAATCGTTCCGGTTCGGCCGGAGCATTGCTGATCTGGCATCCCTTGTACTTAGGAAGCTCGGTGAGACGACACCCATAAGGGGGCAAGACTCAATCTCGTCTGTAGTGATCGACGAAGCAGCAGAGAACTTCATCTTCCCGTTCAAGGCCGTTCTGTGCCGCACGAACGCTACAGCAGTTGCCCAAATGGCCGATGAACTACGGTCAGGAAAGCGTGTCGCTCTCCGGGCAAACTCTTCCGAGATCTTGAATTTCTGCAATGCCTCTCGACAGTTGATGTGCGGTATATCGCCCGCATCACCTTCAGCGCTCACGTTGTTTCAGGACTGGATGGAAGTCTGCGACTACGCAGACACGTTCGCTGGGAAAGAGATCAAGCCCTACGTGAAGCTCATCAACGATATCGGGCCCGACATGCTCGAGGAGATGGTGGGGGCATCGGTACCCGTCTCCTATGCGGACATGGTCATAAGTACCGCGCACAAAGCCAAAGGCCTTGAGTTCAAGTCGGTGAGGGTGGAAGGCGATTTTCGGTTCTATACCGACGAAGAGACCGGCAAGGTTGAGATGACACCGGAGGAGTTGAGGCTGCTCTATGTGACGCTCACCCGGGCACGCGAGTGGCTGGACATCTACGCCATCCAGGGGCAATTGAAAGCCATGCTTGCGGATGCCGAGATTATTGGCTCCAGAGAGGACTCCCTTATGTGAGGCCAGCTGGAGCGGCCAAGACCTGTGGGGCTTGCAACAGTCTGCGGTTTGAGTGAAGAGGCAAACATGGCAATCGAAACTGGCATTTCCTATGCGAAGTCCACCATCAACGGATGGATTGGCTGCACGCAGATCGGACCCGGCTGCGACGGGTGCTACGCGCTAGCGGGCGACATACGGTTTCACGGCGGAAAGCACTGGGGTCCAGATGCGCCACGCCAGCGGACTGCGCCTTCGAACTGGAACAAGGCATTCACCTGGAACCGCCGCGCAGCCAAAAGCGGTGAATTCTGGCCGGTGTTCTGGAACACCCAGTCGGACATGTTCGACAACGAGATTGACGAGCAATGGCGGGCCGATGCATGGGACCTCATGGCTCAAACGCCGTACCTGACCTGGCTGGTGGTCACGAAACGCATCGGGAACGCAAAGCGCATGTTGCCTGCAGACTGGGGGACCGGCTATCCCAACGTCTGGCTAATCGCCACCGTGGTCAATCAGGAAGAGGCAGAGCGCGATATCCCAAAGCTCCTAGACCTTGATGCATGCGTCAAAGGTATCAGCCACGGGCCCGGCCTTGGCCCCATGGATCTGACTTTCCAACTGAAATCTGGGCGACATGCCGGAAAGGCTGCGATCGAGGAGTTGGACTGGATCATTTCTGAAGGGGAAAGCCGGCAAGGTAGCTGGGCTGCACGTGAGTACAAATTGGAGTGGGCGGAAAGCCTGGCGGAGCAAGCAAGCCGGTATGACGTGCCGTTCTTCATGAAGCAAGCGGGCCATTTTCCGACCAGGAATGGGGCCAAGGTTACGTTGACCGGAAAAGGGGCGGTGGTTGGCGAATGGCCAACTGCCTTACAGCGCCAAGAATTTCCAGGTGGGAAAACGCTGGCGGAAGGGACAGATTCCCCGTCGATCACAGGTGCGGTCATACAGCTTGCCGTGGTGTGAATGGCGGCACCGTCCAGATAGGAAAACAGCAGGCATCAACGATGGTACAGATGACAGCCGCAGAATTGCGAACAACGGCAGTTGAATCCCCCAGCGCCCAGAAGATGAGCGTCGACGCCTCAGCCCGTCCCGATAGGAAACCAACTCGGGTGGCGTCACTGGTGTGGCTCGCCGTTTCGCTTGCGATTGGAATAGGGATTGCCTTGTGGGTATTCCACAAAGTGCAGTTCGAGCAACAAGCAGACGGGGTTATGACAGCTCGCTTTGCACAGAGCCTCGGTCTCATTGGAAATGATGACAGTCGCCTTGGCCGAATCGAGAAGGTCTGGTTTGCTCGCTCCGCAGCGGGCGGCTACCTCTACCGTGCCGTCTATCAAGGCGCCAACCTTCAAAGCGGCGTCATCCGTCGAACCACAAGAATCGACCTGATCCGCTTTTGCAAGGCAGCTCATGAGGAAGGGTGTCGCATCTTGGATAGGAAATAGGGATCCCAAGGAGCACCTCTACCGCCTCCTTGGCGCTTGCACAAAGGGGCTAGAAATACATGTTCGACTTGAGATACTGGACTCACTCGAACACTTCACACGGAGAAACTATGAAGAAACTGACTTTGGCATCGTTGGCAGTTGTCGCACTGCTGTCGGCGTGCGGTGGTGGCGGCGACGGCTCGGCTGCGGGCAACGGTGGTTCCGACGGTACTGGCACCGGCACGGTGGGGAATCAAAGGACGCCGGTGAACCCGTACACGGGCCAAGCTGCACCTGGGGCCAAGACGACGGCAGTTACCGGCCAGGTCTTCAACAGCGGCGCGACTGCTGGCGCGACGGTGACGGCCTACGTGCTGAACGCAGATGGCACGAACGGTACCGTGATCGGTACGGCTACTTCGGCCGCGGACGGCACGTTCAGCATGACTTTGAGCCAAGCGCCGTATGACTCGGCCAGCTACGTGCGCTTCGTGGCGACGGGCGGCACCTACACGTCCTCGGCGGACCATACGGTCCAGACGAACGGCACGTTGGAACTGGTGACCCCGTACATCACGACGCAGTTCAACAACTTCGTCATCACGTCGCTGACGCATGTTGCTTCGCAACGTATGTCACAGGTCGCGTCGGGCGGCGCGGCGATTGCGACGGCCTATACGACGGGTGCCGGCATGGTGCTGTCGCTGATCGGCTTCACCAACGCAATCCTCCCGAGCGACCAGAGTGCTGGCGTCAACTACCTGGCCCTGGTGCCCGGTTCGTCCGGTGATGCCCTGTCCGCATACGCCGACGCGCTGAATTCCGTCGAGGCGTACGGCGTCCAGTACGACCTCCCGTCCTCGGTCTCGGTGCAGGTGCTGGCACAAAGCCAACTGACCGGCACGGCATCCAGCACGCTGCCGAACGGGAATGCGATCAACATCGGCCAATGGCAGAGCGGCGTCTTCAATCCGGCAGCACCATACACGCTCGGCCAGCTGGAAGCGAACGGTGCGCCTCCGCCGTACGCCCAGATGCATCAGTTCATGGTCTGGGAATACGTGATTGCGGACTGCAACAGCGGTAACAGCGCGCCGTACTACGCTCGCTTCCCGTTGCAAGCCGGCCAGCCGGATCTGTTCACTTCCGGTCAATGCCCGACCTACAAGAACTACGTCAACACCATCGACGGAAAGGTTGGCACGAACAATCGCAGTCACGTGCTCGTTACTACGCCGGGCTATGTGCCGCAAACTGTGCCGGTGGTCGGCGCCGGTTCGTAAGGTCCGCTAGCAGGCCCACGGTGTGGGCTTCTGCACCACACATCCCCGCCTTGAGCGGGGTTTTTTCATTCCAGAGCGCGTTGATCCCGTTGGTCTGGGGAGCGTGTTGGTAGAATGCTTCCTGGCAAGAAGCATGAGGCGGCGGAAGCGGCACGCGCGCGTGCTATGTCAGAGAGGAAAACTGTGAGTGCAGCAATTCCGGCTTGGACCGAGCAGAACGCGTATTTTTCCGGTGAGAAACATCGGGTGTGGTTGCGACGCCAGCTGAGCATGTTTGGCGTCCCAGTCGCGTTTATTCTGCATAACCCCAGCACGGCTGATGCAGTAGACAACGATCCAACCGCGCGGCGGGGAGTCGGGTTTGCTAATGCGCTCGGTGCTAGCGACTTAATCATCGTGAACGCCGCGACCGGAGTAGCGACTGATGCGAACGAGCTTGCCCAAATGGAAGACCCAATCGGACCAATGGCCGATGAGGCGCTCCAGGTTGCCGCCGAGTTCTGTCTGTCGCGCGGTGGCGTCCTGATTGCCGCTTGGGGTACACCGAAGGGAAAGGCGAGTACCCGGCGCCTAATGGATGCCAGGTTCAACGACATCCTCCGGCTCAATCTGCCGTGCACGCATTGCGAATTACCTCCTCCGGGTACCCCGAACACCCGCTGTACTTGCCCGCCGAGCTGCGCCCCGTGCCGTGGCGCTATTCCATCCCTGTCGCCTGACCACACGATGCCAAATCAGTTGATGCGTATTGCGAACACGATCCGCAAAGAGTGTTTCAACACAACGCGACAGCGCGTTCAGGCGGTGAGCTGCCTGGCCAGTTCACTCGCTTTGGGTATGGCGGTCGGCATCGGATCGGCCAGCATCGTTGGGGTGACGTTCTGCATGTTGGTGGTACTGGCGATGGTGTCTGGTGTCACCGGATCGGAAAGTCCGGTGTTTGGCCCGACATGCGCTGCGGTCTTCGGCCTGAGCGGCTACACCGGGCTTGGAGTTGCTGCCGTAGTCCCACAGGCGATCGCCGACGCTCTTCTGTTCCTCGCCGGAATCGGTGGGGGCGTTGCAGCCATAGTGTGGTGGGCGGTGCAAATGGGAGGTTTGGTGGTTGCGTCGCGCGCAAGCGGTAACACCGAAGGAAAGCTGGAACGGTCGCGCAGTTGCATTCAAGGATGAGGGAGGAGGGTGATGTTCCGAACACGTAGAGAGATTGCTGCGCAGGCGGTCAGCGTCCTGATTATCTTTGGCATCGTCTCGTGTGCAGGCCTGAAGGTCATTGCAGGCAATGAGGCGGCCTTCGCCCAATGGATCGACGATCAAGGGCGCGGATTCCAGAAAGTCCGACAGGGCATCGGTACCTTGGTGGCTTCGGCTGACGATCCAGAAAGCAGGGTGAAGCGCGTCTTAGTGCAGACTTTGGAGCCAGGCACGCTCGCTGCGGCAGCGCAACTCACCGCCGGTTACCTGGCTGCGTCTCCTTTCCTGTTTCAAGCCAACGTTGCGCCTCCGCCCAATCAAATTCAGGTAACCGGTGCATCTCTGGAAAGGAATGGACAAGCCACTACGGTTGCGAATGCAGGGAAAGAACGATGCCAGTTGCGACTGCTGCCGACGAAAGGCACGGACCTGATCGGCGCTGGCTGGGCGATCCAGGACGCCAGATGTAGCCGGACAGACTAGACCGACATAATCAATGAAAAGGGCCGCATCTGCGGCCCTTTTTGCTTTTTCGGTGCCGATTAAGGCGTCTCGGGTAAGGGTTGCCGTGGGTGTAGGGAACGCCTCCTAGGGGCGACTAAGGGAGTATCATTCGGCTTACTTTAGTGCTTCCCGTTGGGAATCACTAATTATCGCTTTCCTTAACAAAACGGCCGCGGATGGCAGCTTGCGCTGTGCGGCCAAATAATGCCGGAGGGCATCTTGGCCAAGAGTGAAATTCCGAACCCCGAGAGCCGGATTCCGAGCGCCTTGTATCTCGAGCTGCGTGACTGGCTGCTCAAGAATGACCCCGACGCCAGACGAATCATTGAGTGGTCGAACCAAAGCCGCTGCCGCCCGGAAACTCCTGAAAAGATGGCAGCAGAAATCATCTGGATCGTACTTTGCGCGGGTCGTTCCGCCCAGGCTGCACGCACCATCGAAAAGCGCGTCTGGGATGCAATCGAGGAAGGGCGCCCCGTCGTCAGTGCATTTGGATTCCGTGCCAAAGCTGAGGCAATTGAAAGAGTGTGGCGCGAGCGCGCGGCCGACTTTCATTCGCTGCAGGACGTCCTAAGCCAGAACAACCCCATTCGACTAGTCGAATGGTGCGGCGCTCTTCCGTGGGTGGGAGTCGATACGAAGTACCAGTTGGCCAAGAACTTCGGTGAGGACGTCTGTAAGCCGGATATCTGGCTTTGCCGTCTCACGGGCTTTCCAGACAAGCCGCGACGCCGCGGGCTTGAGAGGTTTGACGCCTGCATGCGACTGTGCCGCGTGCTCTCCGACGCTTCCGGCGACAGTATTGCCACCGTGGACAGTGTGCTCTGGCTGGCGTGCAACAAGGGCGTTCTTCAAGTTTCGCCGCAGGCTGGGCCCGTGACGTTCGCCCCAATGAAAATTTCCCGAGCGGAAATCATCCCAGGGGCCGAGGAGCGCGTACATCAGTAAGGAAGCCGGCCGATTTTTGAGGGCTAGAAATGGCATTCGCACTCGGTATCTTCCATTTCGTAGGGCGCAGTCGAAGTACGGGTTCTCCTTCAAACGTCTCGCTTCGATGTTGGCTGTGTTGCTGGCTGGACAACGAAATTGCGTTTCGTTGCGGAGACGGCAACGCGTAGAAACAGTGGCTATTGGGAATATTTGATGACCGTATGGACTGGCTCGGAAAGTCAGGTGCGACTTCCACTCTGTTGGCTGACCAAGGCTCAACTCAGTGACGACGAGCGCGCCGTCATGGAAGTGCTGGCGAGCCGGGGAGCCGTGGAAGGAACAGGAAAGGTCGCCCGCGCGGCCTTTCCCGGGCAGCTCATCAGCCAGAGCGAACGGTTGATGCGAGCGTCAAGAGTGCTTGTGGCTCTTCGTGATCGCAAGTTCGTCGACTGGTCTCTCAGCGAGGGCGGCCTGGTTGTCTGGCAGCTGGTTGCGGATGGTGGGCGAGCAGAGTCCTCTCCAGTGCCGTGAAGGAAAACTGAGTTTTCGGAAGGAATGGGTTGTCCGTGCGATGAGCGCTCGGGCACTTGCGCCATAGCTAAGTTCAGGAGTATGCAAGTGGTGGCAACAAAACGGAGTCAGGGTGTGCGAGCGAAGACACAGCCTCAGCTTGTCCTTGACGGAGCTGCTCCGACTATTCCATTTGAGATGGACTCCCAATTGGAATTTGGGGATCGTCAAGCGCTGAACTTGGGTACGGGAGCGAGCCACCAGTACCGGTGGGCCGTCGACGAGATTCGTGAGGTTCGCGGCTTCAATCCTCGGATCGAGACGGCCGCCTACAAGGCCGGCATCGAGCGTCTGGCCCTCGAGATTGCCGAGAACGGTTTTGATGAGAGTCAACCGCTCCTGGTGTTCCCGATCCGCGAGGGCAGTAAGACGGTGCTTGCGGTGCGGGACGGGCATCGACGACTGCAGGCAGTGCGGCTCGCCAATCACTATCTCGACGATGGGAAGAATCGGCAAATCGATCAGCTGCCGGTAATTATCGAAGAATGGGCGGACCCGCGGTCGCTCACGCTGAGCGTAATGCAACGGAACGATCAGCTTGCCCTGACCGTCTTCGAGACCGCGATCGTTGCTTTTCGAGCTCACGTGAAGCTCGGCATGTCCACAATGGAGATTGCCTCGGAGTTCAAGCGCTCAGAGATGCACATCAAAGGGTTGCTTTTGCTCGCCAACGCCGACCGGCGGATCCAGGATCTGGTCATTGAAGACAAGACCACAGCGACAACGGCCATCAAAGCGATCCGCTTGTACAAGGACGGTGCTCCCGAGCGTCTGGTGGAAGTGACTGCGGGGAAAGGCAAGGTCCGACCACGAGATCTACCCGGGGAGCGGCTGAAGCGGGTCATGCGCAAAGTGGGCGCAAGACTGCTACTGACGATCAAGGACATAGAAGCAGATCCCGGATTCAAACGCCTTAGGCGCGAAACGCGTGAATCGATCAGCGATTTGCTCGAGAAGGTTCGCGAGGCAGAGAAGGAAGATCCGGTCGACAAATAGATCGTCTGGTGCTCGGTGTGGCGTGCCGCATAGCGTCGTGCGCGCCGGCGGGCATGACCATATCAAACGCGTGTGTGGCATGCCTAATTTATAGGCAACATAAGAAGTTGTCCGATGATAGCGGGCAACTTTACGCTGCGTAACTGACTTGTCCACAGACCTGTCCAGAGCAGTTGTGGAGATCGCCCTTAGGGCCAACAGAACCAATGAATGAGACTGACGTTTTCTTTCGAACTACAGTGGCCGGGCGGGAATTCCAGGGGGTTATCGCTCTGACCGGCTCACTGTTCATCTGCTGTAAGGCCTCAGGCGAGGGTGTGCCGCTGTACGCAGCGTCTTTGCAGTGGACGAAAGCGCCCCCTACTCATGATCGCCAAGAGCGCGAGGGCTGGTGGCTGGTCCGCGGCGAGAACGAGCCAGTCGTTTTCCTGAGCGGGTTCACCGCAGACGACTCAGCACGGCTTGGCGATGAGTTTGGAATCCCGCCGGCAGGCGACCGGTTCGACTCACCCGACGTGCGGGAAGAGTACTTTCTGTCCTCATCAGCCTGGGAAGGTATGCGGGCTTGGGTTGAGCAGGAGACCCTCAGAGAAGATGCTGCGTCGCACCCGACCGCCCGGCGCAAGTCCTGGTACATCCGTGCCATCTCGCAGATTCGGGTCTTCAGGGGGATTGAGCAGTAACGGCCTGAGAGCGCCGGCTGTAGGCCAAGTGGCGGACAGAAAAATCCCACCGATTTGCGCGACAATAGAATTCGCTGCTTGATGGGTTCAGCAGCGAACCGTCGCGCCGGCCCAAAACAATGCCGCCGGCGAGGCATTCGAAGCAAGTTCGACCGGGAGCGATTTATGGGAAGCAATCTTGCCATTTACGTCGTCGTGCTCGTATGTCTTGTGTTCGTAGCCAGGTATGGAATGAAGAGAGGAAAATCCAAGCAAGAGGCGATTCGCGCATGGGCCATTCTGGCCGGTGTTGCGGGGATTCCTATTGCCGCACAGGTGATTGGGGTGGTCTTCCATCCCTTCGCTTGATCTGAAGCGCTGTAAGACGAATCTGGTTGAGTCCTCCTTCCTGATTGCGTCGAACGGCCTTAGGCCGCGCTCCCCGAAATCGGAGTGCGGCTTTTTTGCTTTTTGGGCACGCCGTGCTTCATTGCTTCCCAACAGGAAACATCAGGTATAGAATCAGCCTCGTTTCTACGAAGTCATTTGCGACTTTGTAACGGCAGCTGGGCCCTTCTAGCCACTTTGCCTCGCCAGTGTTTTCTGGTGAGCGCTTCCCTCGCTTCTTAGAGCGAGAACCGACCGGCTGGTTCGTTCCGAACCGGCTCTTCCTACCTTAATTTCCTGCGGGGTGTTTGCTCCCGTACGGAAGTAGGCCTCCGAGGTATTTCGCTACCAGGAGGTTTGCATGCTTCAGTTTCACGCGTTGTTCGGTGGCCACTACGGCATCGGGTCAATGATCGTCGACGCCGTAATTCGTTCGGTCGTCTACAACATGGTGGGTAATGCGATGCGTGGTCACGCCCTTTCAGGACTTGCGTTGATCGGTATCGTGCTCGCTGTTGTGTGTGTGTGTGTTCTGCTGATCCGCTGCTTTGGGGGCATGGCCAACGCTGTTGGCCGAAGCCTTCGAGGTGGCAGACGCCAGTACTAACTCGTTCGACGCTGCTCTGCGTCATTTGCTCTGTAACGGCATTGCTTCCGATGGCCATTGGCTGTTGGCGGTGGGCCATCTTTTCTGAAAAGGAATAGAAATGAAATCGTTCGCAAAAATCGTCCGCGCAGGGTTCGTCGCTTTTGCGCTGGTGCCGTTTTTCGCACATGCTCAGTGGTATGGGTCAGTCAACCAAGTAGGCGAGCCGGTCTCTCGATCGAACTCGACGTACAACTCGGGTGACGCTCTGCGCGGTGGTGGTTCCGCAGTTCTGGGCGTCGTTATCAACGCGCGGCCGATTGAACTCGATTCGGGCACCGCGCGCCAAATTTCGGCAACCGTTGGCGGCATCCTTGGTGTCGTCCTCGGCATGCATCACAGCAACTCCAACGCTGCACCGCTGATTGCCGGCGGTGTGGGCACGTTGGTTGGCTACGCTGCGGGTGGCGCGATCAGCAAAACGCAGGCCGTTGAGCTGATCGTGCGAACCGAAGACAACCGGATGATCCCGGTTGTTCAGGAGGTCGGCGATGGCAATGTCTTTCGAGCTGGCCAGGTGGTTGCAATCGTTCAGGTCAACGGGCGTTTGCGCGTCCAACACATGTGACGATGTCACAGTGGCAACGGCGGTCCCTTCGGGGACCGCTTTTTTTTTGACCTACGCACCCCTCGGTGCGGGGGGCATCATTCGCTGGCAGTAGGCGGTAAGGCCAACATATAATGGGCGACGTTGAAAAACTCAGTTTTTTGTCTGGGTGCGGGGCTCGATTAACTGGCCTCGGCACTGAAAATAGGGCGGACCACGGTGTCCAACACGCCAAATGGCGTGGTCAGGAAAATTACGTGATCGAGGATATTGAACTACCAAAAGGGTGGAAGCTGCGGCCGGACACTCAGTTTGGCGTAGTCATCACGGCACCGCATGGCAGTGTCACGATTGACATCACCATGCGGAATTTCGTTCTTGGAGAGCGGATGGTGATGGCCTATGGCAAATACAGCAGGCGGGGTTGGCGCAAGCGACTCTTCAGCGACGCAATCCTGGCCCTGGCAAAGGCCAAATAGTCCCGGACGCTCCCGCCAGAGCAACCCGAGGGACAGCGCGCGCCCCGCGGGTCGGGCGCACCTCTCGATTTCCTTCAAAGTTACATAGAGGCGGCACGCGATATCAAGTTGACGCCGAGTGCAGAACTTCGACCGACCGGATTCGCCGCACTTCTCACCAGGAACAGAAGGCGGTAGAATTTGGTCGATCTTTCCCGGCGATCATCCTTGTGATGTCGCCCGGCAGCTGGGCCGCATCTAGCGTACGTTTTCAACCCTGCCGCCCGTCAAGGGTGGTGCCTTGTGGCTGTTCTGCAGCCAGTCTCCAGTTATTCAACCCATTCGGGGCAACCTTGCCCTGAGCGGGAGTTGCCTCTCTGTTTTCACATTGAGGTAGCTATGAATAAACTTTCCAATCGTCCCACGGCAATTCGTCCCTCGAGAAAGGGGGAACTCGGCCGCTTCATGTCGCGGGAGAATATTTCCAACATGCTTCGTGCGGGCAGCGCGTCGGATCTAACCGATTACGCGCTCGCAAACGGCTACCTAGGCAGTCGGCGGGTCATTGTGATGGATGGGCGCGTTATTACGCACCGCTGGCTGGAGTGGCCGGTCTTCCTTCAACTCTGCCGTCGCCGCCCTGGCAATGGCGCCCAACCTAACCAGGTGTGCAATGCATGAGATCCAAGGAATGACTCTGTTCTTCGGCGCCGAAGATGCACTAAGCAACTGGCATCCGGCTCGGTTCACGTTCCGCGGGGTCGAGTTCACTTCAGTCGAGCAGTTCATGATGTACTCCAAGGCGCGACTGTTCGATGACGATGAGACCGCAAGGCAAATTCTTTCGGCCTCTCAACCGCGTGAGCAAAAACGACTAGGCCGCCAAGTCCGAGGGTTTGATGAAGCGGTCTGGGTCAAGAAGCGCAAATCAATCGTGATCGTTGGCTGCCGTGAGAAGTTCTGGCAGAACCCGCCTCTTGGCGAAATCCTGCTCGGGACAGAGGACACACTTTTGGTCGAGGCCAGTCCATACGATCGAATCTATGGTGTGGGGCTCGCGTGGAATGATCCGCGTATCCGAGACGTCGGCCAGTGGCAAGGCCTAAACCTTCTCGGAGACGTGCTCATGGAGGTTCGCTCTTGGCTGTCGAAAGGCAGCGTACGCGCCACCGTGACGGGCACAGTGCATAAACCAGAGAGCTTTGCGCGCGCCTAGCCGAAGGCTCTCAAATTTCAACCCAAGCGGGGACATCTTCCCTGCAGGGGTTGATGGCTTCCGCGTCAGACGGAGAAAAACATGTCCATCGACTTACAGATGGGCTTTTGGCCAATCACCGAAGTCGTCACGCCTTTGCCTGAGCCGGTCGAACCGGACCTCGCTACGTACGACAGATTCGTGGTCGGATTCAGCGGGGGAAAGGACAGTGTTGCTTGTGTCCTCCACTTGCTCGAGCGGGGCGTAGATCCAGACAGGATCGAACTCCACCACCACCTGGTTGACGGTCGAGAAGGCTCGGAACTGATGGATTGGCCTGTAACCGAGGCCTACTGTGCAGCGTTTGCACGCGCGTTTGGGCTGAGGCTCTACTTCAGCTGGAAGGTCGGTGGCTTTGAGCGCGAAATGTTGCGCTTGGAGCAGCGGACAGCGCCGGTTGCATTCGATAGCGAAGCCGGCGAAGTGGTGATCTGCGGCGGTGATGGGGGAAAGCTGGGAACCAGAAGGAAATTTCCCCAGGTCTCTGCGTCACTAACAACTCGCTGGTGCAGCGCTTACACGAAGATTGATGTGCTCGCGCGCGTGATGACAACCGAATCCCGATTCCAGTCGGGAAAGACGTTGGTAGTTACGGGCGAACGAGCGGAAGAGTCGGCTTCTAGGGCCCGCTACAGCATGTTCGAGCCTGATCGCACGGACAATCGAGACGGGCAGCGCGTGAAGCGTTACGTAGATCACTGGCGTCCTGTTCATCGCTGGGCCGAACGCCAGGTTTGGGAGATCTTCGAGCGGCATAGGGTGCGTGCACATCCTGCCTACTACTGTGGGTTTGGACGATGCTCGTGCAGGAGTTGCATCTTCGGGTCTCCTGACCAGTGGGCGACAATTGCGAAGTACTATCCGGCTGCCTTTGAGCGGATCGCTAAGTACGAGGAACAGTTCGGCGTCACGATCCACCGCCGAGATTCGGTGCGGATCCGTGCGGCTCAAGGAACGCCTTACCAGGCAGACGAACGCTACTTCGAGCTTGCTGGACGGACCGAATACACCGAGTCGATTCTTATCGATGGCCACTGGGAGCTTCCCGCCGGCGCGTACGGTGAGGCAACCGGACCGATTTGAAAAACTGGGTGCCTGCGCAGGTCGTCAGATCTGCGTAGATCATCATGTTCAACCCATGCGGGGGCGAGCCCCCAAAGGGAGCCGCTTCTCGCAAACAAAATGGAGAAGCAATATGAATCGAGTAATCAAACTGGCGGAGAGCGTTGCGGCTCGCCTCAATGCAGTTGTGAGCATCAGTGATGGTAGTGCCGAAGGCGCGACGTTGTTTGGTGCGGATCTCCCTGGCTATGCTGCGCGTGCCGCGGCAAAGGAACTGGTCGAGAACTGGATCGCAGCGGTAGCCGACGGCAATTCCGACAAGTTCCTTGCTGACGTCGACCAAGTCATCTCCACGCTCACCAAGTTCAAAGAGAAAGCGCAAAGCATCTTGCCTGCGGCGAACGTGATCGATGATGTATGGTCGCCGCTCGCTGGAGCAATGACTGGCAAGCAGTACGTTGCCCACCAGGGCTGTAAGTGCCCGTCGTGTGGAAGTACCGAGGACCTCAGCGGCGACTCGTTCAACGCGGACGGAGGTACCGCCTCGCAAGAGATGGGTTGCAATGCTTGCGAGGCGAGCTGGTCAGATGTGTACGTTCTGGCGGGCTACTCGAACCTGGAGGGGGGCGTCTCGATTAAGGATGTCGACTCTGCAGTTGAAGATGTGAAGAGTCGAAGCAAGCAGTACGGCTTTTCAGTCACGGGAGAGGAGCACGCCAAAGAGGTGCTCGAAGAATCATGTGACATCCTCGGTCTCGTTCTGAGTGAACTGGAAATCAAGCTCGCCGTGGCGAAGTTGCTTTCCTAACCAACCGGAGCGCGGTACTTCATAAGTGCAGTGCTTGCTGTACGGGTGCAGTGAGCCCGATTATCAATACGAATCCTTCGCGGGAGGCTGCATCCCCCGCAAAGGGGCAGCTCCGCGACTTTTTATACATCAAGGAGTCTGTTATGCCGACAAGTACAGTCTGGGTTAAGCCCCTAGTGTTTCTGACGCACCGGGACGTGACCGTCTACCACGCCTACGAGGACGATGACTTCGACCAGGGTGCGTGTAGGTACTCTTACACGACCCACAGCACCACCGATGAGGAGCATTTCGATGTTCGCTATTTGGAGGTGCCGAGTGTGGCTCTGCTCGAGAATCATCCGCCTTTCTTGGCAGCCGACTGCAATCCAGCTTTCGCAACGGCAACCGACGCGCAGAAGGCAGAATGGCAGCAGCAATGGCAAGAGTGGCGCAAGGAGGGTGGCGCGGAAGATCAAGCCATCGTTGCCATCATCAAGGAAGGCATCGACCTTGGTCTGATCTCGCCACCGGAAGTAGAGTAGTCCCAAGTTTTCGCCTTAGAACCGTTCGACGTCCCCACGTCGAGCGGTTTTCTTTTTCGGGCCGGGGAGGTGCATCCAGTCGTGTTGACGATCTAGCGTTTCCACTTCCCATCTGGAAGCGCATCGAGGTAAAATTGGCGTGCTTTTGTTTCACTCCGACGCCTCCCTGACCTTTGTGTCACGGCGTCCGGTAGCTGGGCCGCGATCTAGCCATTTGGTAGTTGCGACTTGCCTTTCCCTTTTTCGGGAGCATGTCAACCTGCCTTCTTCACCTGTTTGATGTCCGATCGCATTTGCGCGGTTTGGCATCGTCTTCTCGCACATCCATTGTGTGTCTGTCACCCCCGGGGCGCCACTTTTTCCCCTGGGGAGACGTGGTGGCTCCAAGTTTCCTTTGGAGAACCACATGTTTCAGAAATTGCTCCGCACTCGCTTGGTTTCCTTTGTCGTTCGTCAGGCTCTGGAATCAGGCGAAAAGCGCGTATGGACGATGACATCCAGCGGTGCTCCTTATGGGTACCGCAATTTCGTTAGCTCGGATGAGCAGGCAGGGGTGATTGTCGAGTGGTGCCTGGAGTCCACGCATGACGCGGATTTGATCCGTCGACTGCAGGTCTTCCACACCACGATCAAAGGTGCGACTGTCGTCGCCTTCGTGGATTCCATTGAAGATCGCAAGCAGTTGCGGTTTTCGTGGATCCGTTATCTCGGGTTCCAACCGGCCCCAACGACTGCAACGAAGACGAAGGTCATCGTTGCACCGAAGATGGCCGAGCAGATGTTCCGAGAACCGGTTGCTGAGGCGCGCGAGCGTCACCTTCAACTGGCTGAAACTGGCAAGTGGGTCTACACCGCGCCGTTTATCAAGTCCGAACCCTTCTACAAGAGGATTCTGGGCAAGATCACGCAGGTTGCAACACTCGCTTTGCGCTGATGTACGTCGTTCCCATCCGGGGCTCCATTGTCCCGGTAGGGGCAGTGGCGCTCCCTTCAACCGAAAGGAGTTCCACCATGTACACCTCGTTCGAGGCTCAAAGCCGCAGGCACGTGATTTCGACAACGGATTCGCGCCGCGTCTACCGGCTCAATGGTTCTGTGCTGACTGATATCAAGGTCAACGGCAAATGGGTGACCGTTTCCGTGGCCTGATCTGTTGGCCAGTGCCGTTCAGGTCTCCACCATCCCGCTTGCGGGATGGTGGTGTCCTTCCCAGCACAATTGAAACCTCCTCTCCTCCTACCTGCAGTCCCCCCCACTTCCAGATGTTTTCCCTCCCCAGCGCTTTGCTGCTTTCGCGGCAATCTGAGCTGTAGTTTCGCTCGCCCAAAAAAAACGCCCCAGGGATGTCCCCGGGGCGTTGCGCTTCTGCTGTTGCTAGTCGTCGGCTTCCTGCGCGCGGTGTAGCTCTGTTACCACTGCACCGGAGCACCGCCAACCTTCGTACTCGCTCTCGGCTAGCCGGTGGACCAGCCGATCGAGTACAACCCGGCTCACCTGGCCGTTCCCATCCTTGAATGTGCCAAGAATGTTGGCGACAACGGGCTGGGACTGACCGGGTCTCCGGATCACAACCGATTCGCTCCCGATTGAGACCGTGGGGAGAATCGGCTTAAGCCGCGATGCGTTGCTGAGCATGCGACACCTCCTTTTCGAGATACTTGCGTAGATCGAGCGCGTGAACGCCCACTAGCTTGGACAGGTCACTGCAGAATCGCCGGAAGATCACGTCCATGTGCAGGAATTCCTGATCGAACGTGGTCGGCGTGCCCCAATCGAAGCCGGCGTTGAAGCTGTCGGCCTTATAGGACACTACTTGTTGCATATACGAATCGATTGAGTGTTCGGTGATGGCGTGGTGCACCTTCACTTCATCCCACTCGTTCTCGTCGCGCAGCGCCCGGGCGATCGCCTGACTCTCCTTTCGTGCGGACCAGCTTTTGTCAGCCAGTAGCACGTCACTGCATTGAGGGATGTTGGTGCCTTCCCCGATACTGCCGTATGTCACCAAAGCAACCGGAACTGTTCCTTTCCGAAATCGCTCCTCGAACTCGGCGTTCCGACGTTTGATCGTCTTGCCGCCGTGGATCACCACTGAATCGAT
The DNA here is from genome assembly GCF_000607165.1 of Ralstonia pickettii. Lineage (GTDB taxonomy): Bacteria > Pseudomonadota > Gammaproteobacteria > Burkholderiales > Burkholderiaceae > Ralstonia > Ralstonia holmesii. Next base: position 94,323 of record NZ_JFZG01000034.1, read on the forward strand.
GTGGCGCTTGGCTAAGTGGCGTGCAACCAGTTCTGCATTCCCGGGGTAGCCGGTGAACATTATTGGCCGCCTACGCAGATCCACGAGCTCTTCAATCTTGTCGATACAGAAGCGTTGCTTGCTCGTCAGAGGTGCATACCCCTTGGTCGCCTTCGGATGCTGCGGGAAATTGTTGGCAATCTCCACAGCCTTGATGCGAGCAAGAATGGTGACGAGGTTGTTTCGCTTCCCTTCGTCAAGACCTTCCAGATACCACTTGGAGAAGTCCTCCGACACGACCAGGTAATGCAGAAGATGGTCCATGTCGAATTCAATCAGGTGTGTCTCTGGTGTCGGCTCAGGAATCGAGACGCACGAAGCTACGTCGGGTTCCTTGGCCACGCGGCGCTTGATCCACGGTGCCAACATCCTGCGGTATTCAGCTAGGTTGGCGATCCGGGGTACTTCGCGCTTTGCACCCTTGAGTTCATCTTCGAACTCGCGGGTGACCCAGACAAACTCACAGAACGTGTTCAACACGCGATCAATACCTCGCTCAGCCAGTGCCATGGAGTGGCGCAGACTGGGGTCAAGGTAGTACCGGCGATACCCGTACGGCTGGGCCGCTGTTCCATCTCCCCCTGCGAATGCCAATAGACCGTGACAGTCGCGCGGATAGTTGCCCGCCGGCGTACCGGTGAGTGGGAACTTGCGCTTCGCCGACACCTGCCAAACGGCGCCGGTTTGATCGGTATCGATGTTCCCGAGAAAATGAGCCTCGTCGGGAATAATCGTGCCGACGCGTCGCCTCAACTTCTTGGCGTACGTCATGCGCGGCCGCTCTGGAGTAATGGGAGCTTTCAGCCGATCCACCGAAATGATGTTGATCCGACGCAGGGACTGCAGATGCGCCGGCGTCTCGATCACCTGCCAGAGTTCGCCATCAAGGCAAATCTTGCGGATCTCGATCAGCATCTCGTCGACCAAGGCCGCCTTGAGAACGACCAGCGAATGTTTGCCCCCAAGAAGCAAGGCAATCGCCAGCGCTGCGCGAGCTTTGCCTAGAGCCATAGCCCAGGCAACCACGCCGCCCCGCTTCAGTGCCAGTTCCACCAGGTCGTCGACCTGATATCCGCGAGTCAGCCAGGTATCGATCCCGAGAGAGCGGATCCGAGCCCGCCAGACTGCAGCAAGCTCCGGATTCTGAACGGCGAGGCCTGGGTAGACCTCTTTCCATTCTGATGCCGCCTCCTTCTGGATCAAATCGAAGCGCGCCAAGATGTCCTCGTATGGCAGGACGTATTGCTTCCCTTGGTACTCGAAACGATGCCTGCCGTGCTCGACCTCCACGAAGCTGACCGTGGTACCGGCTTTGATCACTGCAGATCCCCATTTCGTAGGATCGACCAGATGATCCTTCTTGGCGGTTCCCTGCATCGGCCCCTCAGTGTCGGAACCCGTGCCAGGCATCAGCACTGTATGTCGGAAAGGCGTCTTCTGCGTCGCCGTCACCTTGATCTGACTCCGCAGGTAGCGAAGCAAGCCGGCATCGACTACCGGAGTACCGCCCGCACGTCCAATGACTGCGATGAAGTCCCAAAAGCTCTTCATCGGATCCGGCTGTGCTAGATGGATCTGCAGGTCCAGGACACCTTGACCAACGTATTTCACTTCGCGCGGATATCGGTGTTCCTCGTGGGGCCTGTGGGCGCCGATGCGGTCTTGGTATACCGCGTTCAGCACGAGTGCTTCTGTCAGCCCACACCTGAACTTCAGCTTGATCCAACGGCCGTCATGGCACACCCGAACAGCGGGATCGCCTGTGACGGGCCGGCTGATAGCAGGCCCCGATTTCTCCGATTCCAAGTGCTTGAGCCGAGGCTCGCGGCGGATGCCTCCAAACAAGCTTGGAGCCTCCACAGCTGCGCTAAGGTCAGTTACGCGTTGCCGTGTGGCGGGCATTGCGTGAAAGGCCGTGTCAAACAGTGCCACGGTCACGCGAACAGTTGCGTTTTCCTCCCGGAAAACGTCTTGCGGCATGTCGTACATCGCCAGCAGTCGTCGGAACTGATGCTTGGAGTGCTCATTGACCGATTTGAGGTAGACCTCGTCGGCCAGTGTCGTTGGCAGTATCGCGACAACCCACTTTGCCGCGCTAAGCGCTTGGTAAAGTGCATACTCATCACTGCGCGCGCTCGTGCTGGGGCCAAAGGCCCCGTACGAAGTGCACTCGTATGGCGCCAGGAACGGGCTCTGAAGGTTGATAGAGAAGGGCGGATTGATCAGGCAAACGTCAAAATCTTTCGGCCGGATCGATTCCATTCCTGTATGGATGAATTCATACGTGAACCCTGCCTCCCTTGCAGCCTCTCCTAGCGCTGCAATACAACCCTCATCGACGTCCACCCCGTACAGCGAGTGGATTTCAGGGTTTGCCCAGTGCAGCAATCGCCCGCTGCCGACGCTGTTGTCGAGCACGCTCAGCTTCAGCGCCTTTCCTTCAGCAATGCCTTCTTCTTCCGCGATCCTGTTCATCGACGGTTCCACAAGGCGCCAACAGAACTGCGACAGTGCCACAGTGGTGAAGAACTGACTTTGGTGGACTTGTCGAGCTTCGTGAAGCCCGGCAAGTGAGCCCGCTTTTGCCGTCATTGATCCTTTTGATCGGATCTCGAGCAAGCTGCTTGCCCAGCTCATGCTGCCTCCGATACCGGCGTAAAGCCGAACTCACCGAGGAAGAGTTGCAGCTTCTCGGACGCCTTAGCATCGAATGCAAACTCGAACCGGTTGTAGAAGGTGGTTATTTTGATTTGGCCACCTTCGACGTTGCCGTAGGTAAATGCCTCGCGCGAGTGCACCTGATCACCACGTTGTGACCACACGTTCAGGAACGTACTCATGCCGTGCTGAAGCGCAAACATGTCGCCCCAAGAAGCAAACGACTTCAGGGCAATCAGCGTACGAGTCAGCCGTTGGGCGTTACCCCAGTCGATGGTGTAGCGAGTGCTGTACTTCTGCGTGGCACGAATGTCGAGATTGAGAACGATCCCGCCTCTGCGGCGCTCGACGCCCGTCTCTGGCTTGATGCGGAACTCATCGATAAGGACAGAAGAGGCTTGCTGGTACGCATTCTTTGCGCCATTGCCTCCACCGTACCGCTTCTCAAGTTCCTGCCAGAAGACGTGTGCATCGAACTCCGTCCGCTTCTCATCGGAAAAACCAACAGCTTCAGCGATTTCGCTCCAGTTGATTTCGAGTCGAGACGAGGAACTCGGAGAGTACTCGTTGATCGCGACTTGAGTCAGCCTTTGCATCAGCCCGGTTGCGGCTTTACGCAGATGCTTGCGTTGGTCGATCTCGTCGTACTCCGGAAGAGCGGTCATGAAGCGTTCGCTTCCGAACATCGCAGTTTCGACTTTGCGCAGACGAGTGATTTCCTTTCCATGCCCCAGAATTGTTTGAGCAACTTCTTCCCAGTACTTCTGGGTGGCATCGATCAGTTCACGAACTTCCATGTTTTTCTCCAGCGGTTTTGGGAGAAACACACGGCCCCCCAAGGGCGCATGTGTCCCTCTAGGGTTACGGTGCAATGCACCTTGCAGTGTCTGGTAGAAGCGTCCTACCCGGACTCAATCTGCCGTTTGTAGCGGCGCGAAATAGAACTCGCCCAGGAAGAGGGCAAGCGGTTCTGCAACAGGGCGCTCGAACATCCACTCGAATGACGTTTGGTAGGTCACGAGCTTGATTCGACCTTCCTGCGCGGAGCCAAGTTTGAAAGCCTCACGGGACTTAACGCCAGCTGGGTAGCTGAAATGCGGTACCAATTTGGCGATGTCCTCTGCCAATCCAGGTTTGCCCGCCCAAATTGCAAAGCTAGCAAGCGCTGGGAGCACTTCCAGCCGGAGTGTTTCGCTCTCGGCATGACCGAGCACCGGCACGCTGTAGGACTTGTCCACGTAGCGAATATCCCGCGTGAGCTGAATGCAGCCATTCTTGGTGAGTACGTCGTCCCCCGCGGAGAGAGAGAAGTACTTCCCAAGCGATTCGCCGCGTTTCTTGTAGGCGAGTGTGTGACCGATGCCATCCCTGTACTTCGCCTCGAGTGCGCTCCACAGGCCGCTTGGGCTAAAGGATCCGGGCTTTGCCCGATACCCAAGTTCATCGATCAGTTCTTTGCTGTGCAGCTCTAAAGGTGTCGCTGGGTTTGGAGAAAACTCCCGGACTGCATGGGCGAGCAACTCTTGAATAAGCCGCCAGGCCGCTGACTCGATCCCGTCCTCCGCGGCACGTGTTACGTACTCGGAAGAGGGGCTCGCGTGAGCGGCGTCGCTGGCCATTGCCAGTTCTACCTTGTAGCGATGGTCAAGCTCCAGACGGTCGCGAGCCTGCTGCAGCATGAGATCCTTGTAGGACGCCCAGTACTGCTCCATGCAGTCGATGAAATGGTTCATTGATGTCTCCTGATTGATGGAAGACACCATGCCCCTTGAGGGGAGCGTGATGTCCCCCCGAAGGGAAAGTGGCGCAAGGTGCGCCTAGAAAGGGCTAGGTACGGTCCAGCTACCGGATCAAGGATCGAGGTCGAGTATACCAGCAATTTCCTACCAGGAAATCGAGTTTCGTTGCTGTGCCTCGCCAGTGGAATCGACGTTATTGGGACCGAAAGAGGGCCGGGATGCGGGCTCTTTACGAGTGGTTGGCGAGCCAACGCGACCAGATAATTGAACTATCCAAGATTAGGTTGGCTGAACTGCGCGCGAGCGGGGGAATCGGTCGCAAACCTGATCTCCACCCTGAATCTTCGTGGCGCGCAAACCTACATGATGGACCTGGAAGACGATTTCCCAGCTTCTGATCCGACAAGGATGACCCTATTCGGTCGTTCATTCGACGTGAATCTACCGTTGCGCGTGCTCATGGTGGCTGTGGTGATCCTAGTGGCTTGGACCACGTACACCGGTACTCACCCCGACATCGAATTTCCGTCCGGAGCGCCCGTTGACACCAAAAGCGACTCTTCTTCTGTTGCGGCGGTCGCGGGTGGAGACGCCCCTCAACCGGAGGTAAAGATTGGCGCGAAGTCGACGCTACCAGCGCAAGCGGGCGGCCTCCTTCGTCAGCAGTTCTATTCAGCCTACATGGCCGCCTGCCTCATCAATGCCAAAGCTGGCAAGACTTTGCCTGAAGTCGAGATGTCGCCGCAGCTCGTCAACCGCAAGGTGGCCACCGTCATGAACTTGCCGATTGTGTACACGGCAATCGGCGATTCGGCGTTCAGTCTCACCGTTGGCGGGAACGTCCCCGACGACATCCGATTCTCTGCTGAGTACGCGGAGATCGTAGCCAAAGGACGGCGCATCACGCCGAAATCCTGCGAGAGCGTCGCCGAAGAGCTTCGTGCGCTCTCTGCGCAACAGGGCGGCGGTGCACCTTTAGGCAATCGCTAAACAACTATTGATTGGCTCACAGGTACGGCGCATGGGCCCTCGGTTGATATCAACCACGAAATGCAATTTAGTTTCCGCAACCGATAACCAGGGATGACCTGATTGGAGTCGAAAAGCATGAATGCAACCACGGGTTCCTCACTGCTAAAGTTAATAGAGATTTACGACACTGACGCCGATGATGAAGTCGGCGGGCAAGACTTGCCGTATTTGGTGACGGCTAGCTACGACGGCGACTATCAGGCGGCCGTCGACCTGATTCGCGGCGACAAGTCTTTGGTCGCATTCAACGTTCAACCCGCCGTCGAGCGGTGCAAGCTTCCCGGGCACGTGGAGTTCAGCACGTTCGAATCCCTAGACACGATCTACCGGTTTTTTGGCGGGCCTCGCCCGCTATCGCCAGACCAAGAGCTCTCGAGGCGCTATTGGCAGAGCACCTACGCGCGCACCGTCGGCGAGCTACGCGCAGCACTCGCTAACTTCCCCGACGACTTCCCGCTAATTCACACCGGGCACGACGGGCAACGCGAGGCCATGAATCGGCTCGGCGTCCATGTCACGACGAACGAATGGGAATGGACTACTCCCGAGCATCCGGCTTACGGCCGATACTCAGGATGGGCGATGCGGATCAATGCGGTTGACCTCTTTGAATGGAATCAGATCGCATCCGGATTGTGGACGAATAAGCGGCACGCTGATATCGACTAGGCGTTTGGAAATCGGGAAGACAAGGTGACGTCTCAACGTTGATATCAACCACGAGACCCGGATACCCGAAATATTCAATATGGTGGTGGGAGGAGTCACATGGCTATGACGGCAGCAGACGTGGTCGTGGATCGCACCTACGAGTGCACAGACGGGGAGTTGGGCGGTGAGGTCACCGTGCGAAGTATTAGCGGGGGCCACATTTACTTCGATGGCGATGTCGAGGGCTTCGCCCTGATGCACAACTTCATTTGCTCGTACAAGCCTGCGCTGAACTGACATGCTATTCGGACGACTAGTTGAATGGGGCGCCGTTGCGTCCGGTGCTATCGAGCCAGACAACTTTGCCGCGGCACGCGAGCGGTACGAAGCCATCTGCCTTGAACTCGGTATCAAGAGGGCGCCGGAACTGCGCCTAGCCAAAAAAGTATCTCTCTTGAGCAAGATCGTGGTCGGCGACTGGCGCCGGCGTGACCGTTTCCGCGTGGCCGCTTTCCATGAGGTACCGACTGACGAGTTCTTCCTGCATGAGCTCGCTCACTGGGCGTGTCTCAGTTACGGGGGCTACCGTGGCTACCATGGAACGCCGTTCCTCACGCTCCTCCAACTCTTCTATGAGTTCTACTGGGAAGGGGAGGTCCCGGATGTGATTGAGGCGACTGTCCGTGACGACTGGCCAAAATACATTCGCGAAGAGACCCGGGCGAAGGCGATTGCAGACGCCCGTGCCGCAGTCGAGGGCATCAAAGCTCGCCTCACGTGGGAGGATGGAGCCAATCCCAGCGCTGACTTCTTGGCGCGTGAAGTCAGAAAGGCGTTTCCCCAGCAGTCCACAGGTGGAATCACCGTGCTTGACCGGGTTGTGTTGGAGGATCTGGTCAAGACCCAGCGAGACGGGCTTTTCACGCTGGCGGTTTGGGCGTGCTTGGCGACACTTGCGTTCGCCTTTGCTGCGTTGGAGCTCGCGCCGAATGCCGTAACAAGTGGCCTGATACTGGTTACCGGGTTGTTGACTGTTGCGACGGTGGCAATCATCGCCGCCAATGACCTTTCGCGGCGAATTGGCCGTTGGTGGGCTGGCCTTCGGGCACGCTTTGTTTGGGGGCACCAGTAGGGCTGGTATCTTGGCGTCGGCGGCGTAAGCTGTTCCAAAACCAAGGGAGCTAGATGCAGATCCAGAAGCGATTCAAGGTCGGTTCGACGCCAATCCGACCCACCATGCCCGGTCATCTTCTGCTGGCCGACGACAAGATTCTCATGGCCGAATCGGTCGAAGGCGAACTGGCGCTCCGTGTGATCGAAAAGGGCGGGCGCGAAAGTTACGCGCTGCGCATCCGGCAAGGCGAGATGGCCAACCGAATGCGCTGCAGACGTGGCCAAATCACTCTACAGCACGATGCTGGTATGTACCGGTGCCATATCGAAGCTGAAGAAGCGGAAGTTTCAGACTTTTTTGCGAGCATGCCAGAAGGGTTCTTGCTCGCGGAGCATTGAGCTAGTAGGCGAGGATCCGGATGGAAGTTCCAGTCGTTTTGGGGGCCACTATTTTGGGCCTGGTGGCCGGCGGCTGCAGCATTGCATTGGCGGGATGGATTCCACGATTCCTCGAAGCGCAATGGAGTGTCGACGAAGACGGCGTTGGGGAGGGGCTGGGTGTATTTCTGGCGGCGCTCTCCCGCATGAAACCTCCGAGTACGTGGGCTTCTTGGTCCACCTTTGTAGTCTGCTGCACTCTCCTCGCAGGTGCAGGCCTGCTAGCAGCATGGCGATGGGATTCGCCGGCGACTATCGGACTTTTTGTCCTGTATGCAGCCATGCTCGCGACCTGCGCGCTAGTCGATGCAGAGCATCAAATCATTCCAGACGTCATAGTGTTACCGCTGCTGTGGGGTGGGCTGCTGGCCAATTGTGCGGGCACATTCGTCCCGTTGCAGTCAGCCGTGATTGGTGCTGTCACTGGCTACAGTGCACTTTGGGGGCTGAACTTACTTTTCCAGCTTACCGCTGGACAGTCCGGTATGTACAAAGGCGACTTCAAGATGTTTGCCGCCATCGGTGCCTGGAGCGGTGCGCCGGCGCTGTTGGCCGTCTTGACGACGGCCTTGCTGCTTTTCGCTCTAGTGGCGGGAGTGAGCTTGATGGCTCGGGGCGCTGGTCGCAGGGAGACCCCTTTCGGGCCATATCTGGCCATCGCAGGAGTAGCGGTGCTGGCGTTGTGCGACACCGCTAGCCTTTTCGGCCATCTGTTGCCGTAAACGAGTTTTTTGCCCTAAAATCGGTCTAATTTCTTGGCGGGAAGCAGCAATGGTCCCGTCAGAATGCGCAGCTGGGCGCAACTAGCCAAACGACGACAAGTCGACACTTTCAACCCTGGTGGGATTCATGATCCCACGCGGGGCATGGATTCTGCCTCTGTACTTCAGGAGAATCCATGCAACTCTCAACCGAGACCTCTCTGGTCCCCACTGCACCCTTGCCAGACGCAGGCGCTGTTATGCCGGAAGACAGGGCACAAGCAGTTAACTGGGAACTGGCTCCGGGGGGCGCGAACTTCATCTTTGCCCGCATCGGCGATGTTCGCGTGGTCTATAACCCACGTCAGTTCTTTGAGCCGCAGGCGATGGCTGAGTTGGTTCAGTCCATCAAGTCTCAGGGCATTCTGCAGCCCATCTTGGTCCGTCCGAAGGATGGGTACCTCGAACTCATCGCAGGCGAACGTCGCCTACGTGGCGCGCACGAAGCGTATGGGCCCGACGGGGTAATCCCAGCTTTCTCGCGGGAGATGACCGATGCGGAGGCCGCTGCCGCTGCCGCCGCTGAAAATATCCAGCGCGAAGGTATGTCGGCCACCGAAGAATCGGGTGCCGCGGTTACGGCGATGGGCCTCTACGGTGGTGATCGCAATGAGGTGGCGAAGCGGCTCGGGTGGTCAATGCCCAAGCTGGAAAGCCGCCTCGCGCTGCAAAACTGCATCCCCGCTGTTCAGGACGCGTTGAATGAGCGCAAGATCCTGCTCGGTCATGCTGAGCTGCTCGCAGCCGTTCCGAAGAACGTACAGGCCCAGATTCTTCCGCTCATCATCGAGAAGAAAGTCTCGGTCCCCGATCTGAGGACTGAGCTGGCAGCGCAGGCTTTGCGGCTCGACAACGCGCGCTTTGACAAGAGCGAGTGCGTTTCCTGCCATCACAATTCGGCCAATCAGCGCGCGCTTTTTGCGGAGGCTATCGACGATGGTCGCTGCACGAAGAAATCGTGCTTCGATGCGAAGAACGAAGCGCTGATCGAATCCGTGAAAAAGAGCCTGGAAGGGCAGTATCAACGCATCCAGGTGGTCCGCCCCGGCGACAACCAGACGGTAATCGCCCTCAAGGCGGACGGCGACACGGGCGTCGGCGCCGAACAGGCAGATGCCTGCAAGGGGTGTGCGAACTTCGGTGCCCTGATCTCTGCGGTGCCCGGCAAGGTTGGCCAGACGTTCCCGAACTATTGCATGGACGTTGCATGCAACAAGGAAAAGAACAAGGCCTATCTGGCCACGCTCGCTCCGGTTTCGACCGGCCCGGGCAAGGGTTCTGCGTCGACATCCGGGAAATCGGGTGCTGGCAGCAGCGCCGCCCAGAAAGGGAAGACGGGTGCCAAACCGAGTATCTCGGCAGTGTCGCCTCGCGTGAAGGAATATCGCGAGAAGACCTGGCGGGAGGTCGTGCGCACCGTGATTCTGCGCAGCTCGGCCAAAACGGACGTGCTCATCATCACTCTCGCCGCGCAAGGGCTGCTGCGTCATATCGACGACAGCGCTCTCGCTGAGCAGGTTCGCAAGGCGAGCGGGGGTAAGGTTGGTAACGGCGTCAAGCTGAAAGACAGCCTGGACGTTGTACAAGGCCTCGATGAGACGCCGCGCGGCCGCCTGCTGGACATGGTCGCCTGGTCGGTCGTCGATAAGATCCAGATGTCCGAGGTGAAGGCGCTTGCATCGTTCCTCGGTGTGGACTTCGCCAGTCACTGGAAAGTCTGCTCGGGTCTGATGGAGGTGATGACGAAGGCGGAGATCGAAAGCCTGTGCCAAGAGATCGGCCTGAAACAGCACCTCGACAAGAAGTTCTCCAAGATCATGTCGGGCAAGCGAGACGAGATGATCAAGGGGCTTCTGGCGACGTCGGATTTCGATTTCAACGGCAAGATTCCTGCCGTCATGCTGCTGAACTAAGCAGCCGTGGTTCCTGTCGCTGTCCACCGTTCTGGTGGCCAGCATTTTCTATTTCCGTTCGCGGGTTTCCCCTCTACCGAGAGGCGGAATTCGCACATGCATCCCAAGGAGTTTATATGTCCACGCTGTTCAAACAGCTGCAGTCGCTCGCCCAGCAATCGGGCGGCCGGTTGATGTTCTCGATCGTCGCTGACAAGTCCGGAAAACTGACGGTGGCCGCAATGCCAAAGTCGGATCAGAAGGATGCCAGCGAGAGCGGGCTGCTGACGCCGCTGGTGCTGACGGGTACCCCGGAGGAGCTCGATCTCGAGTTCGTCCGTTGCCTCTCGGAGTTCACGGAGCAACGTCAGTCGCTTGTCGATCAACTTGCCCAAACCAGCGCCGCACTCAATGTGGCGAAGGGGAAGGCTGTCGATAAGGCCAAGGGTGTCGCCAAGCCGGCGCCTAAGGCTGATTCGGGCATCGTTTCCGCTGGCGACTTGATCGGCGCCGAGGATGACGATGAGAGCTCTGAAGAATCGGCTGGTGCTACCACTGCCGGTGTTCAGTCTGATGACGCTGCTACCAACCAGTCCAACGCTACCGGCGGCCTGTTCGGCGGCACGCCGTTGGTGGGCTAAGGAGGACCAACCATGGCACTCACAGTCCAAACGCTGAAGCGCGTCTTCATGTACCACGGCACTCAGTTCGCCGACCCGGGCCCCTCGCTCACGCTCGAACAAGTCCGTGATGTGCTTTCCATGGCGCATCCGGACATTGCAACGGCGGAAATCGAACAAGGGGACGTGCGGGAGGATGGCACCGTTGTGTACAACGTCCGCCGCAAGGTGGGACAAAAGGGCTGAACCATGAAGCCGATGACGTTTGACGCCTGGTTTGCCCAGGCTGAAGGCTCATCGGTGGAAAAGGTGATGGGCGCGGCAGAACCTTCGGGGTCTGCTGCACCCGTGCCCGTACCACCTGAGGAGGTATCCCAATGCGTGTGCATTTTGATGGCGATGATCGCCCAGTCCAAGCGGGATCAGCCAGCCGGCCGATTTTGCCCCGCGCCCCTGGATCTTCCCATTCTTGGCTGAGACTACCGCGGCTACATAGCGATGTTCCGGTCGAGTTTGGCGGGCATCGGGGGCCGCAGTGGCTAGACGCGGTTCAATCGTTGAATGCTTGCAAGATGATTCGATCTTCTGACCTGCGTAGCTGGTATTCGCCAGGTCAGGTTTTCGAAAAGGCAATGTCCCGATGGTTCGCTGAGCGTACCGCCGGGGTTGAGGTCATCGACCTCGATCTGGTCTTCACCACGGTCAGCGATCTCTATGACAGTGGGGCGATCGCTGAGCCTATGGAGGAGGAATCGGACGGTCTTGCCGTTTTTGTGGAGATCGGCCGGTGCGGTCCTAACTTTCGTAGCCTGCGCCGTGGCTTTGAAGCGATGAATGCGATCGCTGATGGGCTGGGGCTCGCGGCAACCACGATTCTCTCTGCCGCTGGTCATCAAATCGGCTGGACGTTCGATCACAAGCACATTCTGTCCAACACGGGCTCATGCACGTATGGATGGGAAGAGTGCTACTCGGACGACGAGCTGGAGGAAGAGGGAGGTGAACCGGAGAACGAGGATGGTTCTGATGCGTTCTTCAGTTACACGCCACGGGCTTTCCGAAGGGATTGCCCGATGCCGGATCTTCTGAAGATGCCCTGCACCAAGGAGATGGATCGCTTCGTGCAGGAAGTGGCAGCGCGGCATGAAGTTCTGCCGCCACTGCTCGCTGACCTTGTCGCTTTGGTCAAGGCGCGCCGGCCCAAGAAAGCAGCTTGGCCGAACATGTGGGGAACCGACTTCACGTCGATGTACCCAGTGTTCTCCCTGGCATGGGATCACCCGGAAGCGCAATACGACGGTAAGCGGGACAACATTTTTCGGGTTTGGGACGACTACGCAAACTTGCTCACTTCGGGTGGCGAGGGCTGGTCGTACGGACTCGGATCTGAAGTGCTGTCCTGTGAGAGCCCCGCACAACTGCGAGGCACCTTGAGAACCTGGGATGCGAAATTGAAATTGCTGCGCGCGACTGATCGCCTGCTGCAGTCGATGACGGATCCCGTTGAATATGGAAATTGACATGATCAATACCCAAGTTGGAGGTGTTGGCGGGTCGCTGCGTTTGGACCACGCCATCCTCATGTACTCGGGCAGTTCCGCGGACGGCCGCCAAGGCCTTGTGACTATCAATCCTGTACGGATCGACGGTGACAACGCAGTGATTGCACCCGGGCAGCCGGCTAGTAAGGCGGCATTGATTGAAGCGCTCGACCAGTTCGCCGATCGCTCGAGCTCGCGTTCCTTGTTCCACCAGCGTGTCCTTGGTAGGGGGCCGGACTATATGGTCTGGTACACCCGTCCAGAGACGCGCCACGTGGCGTTTCGGAATAAGAGCTTCGACGGTGACAAAGCTGGAAGGTGTCCATTACCGGGCCTCGTCTTCTTCGTGAAGAATGACGCCTGGTTCGTCTTCGCTTATGCAGGTAAGGCGAGGCCGACTGAGAAGACTCGGCTGCTGCGCAGCCCTTTCTTCAACGTGTGGGAGGCGGGGCGCATCTGCGTCGGGAATATCGATCTGCCTAAGCAGCGAGTGAATGCCCCAATCGAGCAGTGGGAAGACGCGTTTTTCGGAACGTGGTTTACCCACCCGAATGTGCCGCAGGATCAGCTGCTGAAGAAGGGGGCCAACCCGTTTGTCCTCTGGAAGGAGTTGCTGGAAGGCAAGCATCAAGCCTTTCCGACGCGCGTGCTCAAGTCAGCTGGCGCTACGCTGGGTCAGATGTTCGACAAGCTGGTTCGGGGGGACGAGTGATGGATTCTCGTGACATGTTCCTTCAATCACAGTTTCCGACGCTTCCCATGTCGAAATTCGCCGATTTCGAGCGGCTCGCAGGCGTTGGGCATCGGTTCCTGGTCGGTAGCAACGGCTTGGCGCTCGAAGTCCGTCGCCCGTGGCTGTATATGCGCAAGCTGGCCATGAAGAACGAGAGCGGGTTGGTGCTTCCCTATGGGGAGGTGTCGGAAACGTTCGAGTTGCTGTGTGGCCAGGTGCCCCGCGATCTGCTTTGGCAGTTTGCGGAGCAGGCCAGCAAGGCAGGCGAAATTGAGACCGCGGCGTGGATCACATGGAGTGAGCACACCCGAAAGTTTCGATATCGGCCGCTGGTCGAGCGGAAGGCATCTTCGGCGGAGGTTGTCGTAGAACGCCCGCAGCTCGAGCCCGGTGAGCACCTTGTCGTAGACCTGCACAGCCATGGTAGTTCGCCGGCGTACTTCAGTTCGACGGACAACAAGGACGATCGAGGCGAGGTCAAGTTTTCGGTGGTATATGGTCTTTGCCACCGATGCGATCTCTCGGAGTTCGACGTTGCCGCGCGCCTGTGCGCTCTCGGCATCACGATCCCCGTGAGCGAGCAGTTCTCGCTTGAGGAGGTGCGTCATGCAGCGTGATCACATGGTGCGTTCGGAATTCCTATCGAGAAAGGTTCAGATCGTTGTGGTCGGTGCCGGCGGGAATGGTAGTGCGATGCTCGCTGCGCTGGCCACGCTGAACTACGCGATCGGCGAGCTTGGTCATCCAGGACTCGAAGTCACGGCAATCGACGGTGATACGGTTTCGCCGTCCAATGTGGGCAGGCAGGGCTTTTACCCCTGCGACGTCGGACACTTCAAGACCGACGTTATGATTCAGCGAATCAACATGGGGTTTGGTACTCAGTGGAGGTCGATGCCGGTGATGTTTGACGGGTACAACGTCGACATCTTCAAGACCGACATGGTGATTTCCTGTGTGGATTCGCGGCGTGCACGAAACCTTATCGCCAAGTCGTTTAAGCAGGGGTACTACATGGACCTCGGCAACAACGCGGCGAGCGGTCAGGTTGTCGTGGGAGAGTTCTGCAAAGGACATGGGCGCCAGGACAGACTGCCTCACGCGGTTGACCTGTTCCCCGAGATTGCCGATACGACCCTTCCTGAGGACGACCAACCGTCGTGCTCGATGGCCGAGGCGCTTGAGCGGCAGAACCTGTTCATCAACCGGATGATCGTAGGTTGGGCGTCAGAGCTTCTCTGGCAGATGTTTCGCAATGGCAAGTTGTCTTTCCACGGCAATTTCGTCAACTTGGTATCAGGGCGAGTTGCCCCGATCCCGGTGGATGACGAAGTTTGGACGCGGATGGGATATTCGCCACTGCCGAAAGCGGCGTAGCCTGATCGAAGTTCGATTTGGCTACCAGCCCCAGCCTTCCCCGATGTTGGGGGCGGCTGGGGCTTTTTTTTTTGGTCCCACGATTGTTCTCGCCACTGCTGGGCTTAACCCGGCGGGCCCAACGTTCCTCCGCGTCTGCGTGGCCAACGGGCGGAGGTCGGATTACACGATCCTATGTGCTCCGTCGGGCACGCGTATCAGCCAGGCATTGACCGGCCAGGGTGTCGCCCCGATACTGTATAAATATACAGGTACATGGAAATGCAGAATCCCGAGCGGAAGCGCTATCCGCCACTTACCCAGGCCGAAATCCGCGCCATCTACGCCGATAACCCGACGGTGGGTGTCCGCCGTCTGGTGTGGGAGATTTACTGCCTACACGTCGTGGTGAAAACCGCCGGCGCTGTGGCCCGTGCGCGTGGCCTGAAAGACCAACTCATTCCGGGTGGCTTCGACTATGTGTTGGACGAGCTGGAGCGGGTGCTCGACGGCGAGGTGTGCCTTCAGGAAAATCTGCCGTCGCTGCACATCATCAAGGAAAAGCGGCGTTATCGTTACAGCACCAAGAAGCGCAATCAACGGGTGTTCCGCCGCGATTAGCGGGGACGCGACAGTCGCCCATACGGACGAACCACGACAAGTTTCACATAGCAGGCCCGGGGCTGGCGCTATGCTGTGCCAGCTTAAGATCAGCATCTGCCAGCAATGCGTCGTACGACATCGACGCAAACGGGAGCGCGCTCAATGTGCAACAACTACAAGCCGTCAGAGATCGACCTTATTCGTAGCCTGTATCGTGTGGACTCTGCCGGCGAGGACGAGTATCCGCGCGAGACTTGGCCAGACTATGCCGCGCCGATAGTGCGCAACACGGCCGACGGCGGGCGTGAATGCGTGCTGGCCAACTTCGGGTTCGTGCCGAAACGTCGCCAGCCCGCCGGAGTGAGCTTCGATACAACGAACGCGCGTTCGGAAACTGTCGGGCAGAAACGGACTTTCGCGAAGTATTGGCATGCTGCACAACTATGTTTGGTCCCCGCACAATCCCTGTTTGAGCCCTGCTACGAGGCCGATCCAAAGAAGAGCACGCGGTACCGAATCTGGCTCAAGGACGAGGCGGATTTTGCGATCGCAGGGCTATGGCGTTCCTGGGAGGGGCGCGTGGCCGACAATACGCCGGCAAGCAACAGTTTCACGATGCTGACGGTCAACGCTGACGAGCATCCGATCATGCGCCGCATGCACGCACCCGGGAAAGAAAAGCGCAGTGTCGTTATCGTGCCGCGCAATCGCTGGGACGACTGGCTGCACTGCCGAGATCCTGAGGCGGCGCGCAGCTTTTTGACGCTGTACCCGGCGGAGTTGATGGATACAGCTCCGGCACCGCGCGCACCGCGCGGCGCAAAACCCGAGCTAGACGCCGCTACGCAAAGCGGTGAACTGTTCTAAGCCTTGTAGACCATCGTTTGCGGCGCCTGAGGGGGAACATCGAAGCCGCGAGGCGTGAGATCGAGCATTAGGTCGCTGAACACTTCGATCATCGCGTCGTTCACCTGGACGTGCTTGATCGGGAAGATCCGTTGACCATCCGCGATTGCCTGACGATAAGCCGCCGCCGGATCGCGGCTCCCTGATGCGTCAAACATCATGACGGTAAGGTAAGGCCCTTCGACGCCGTCAGGCGCTACGGTTGCTCTCAGGTAGATCTGCACGTTCACGATGACGTGCCCAGGGGGAAGAATTCCGGCCGCCTGTAGGTGCGCTGCCAAAGTGTCTCCACCACGGCTGTCTTGCGCGTACGCCGCGCCACTCCAATCGTCGTCACTTGCCGTCATGCCGCCTCCTGATTCCGGTTTTGGGTGCCAGCATGCCACACGAGCTGTGACGGCATAGCGCAAGCTTTCTGTTTGGCGCCATGCTCTTTAGCGGGCATACCAGCGAAACATTTCGGACTCCGCCCCGCATGGCGAGGAGGTGCATATCGAGCCATACGCGGAGGTATCGCTGCGAGATCTGCATGCCGCTTGCGCTGGATGCGATGCCAATAAGGGCGGTGCAGACAAGGCGGAAACGGTGTAATAACATTGTGTTGCCATACCCTTGGCAATGGAATAACATTGTGCTTACGGTGGGATTATGAAAGCAACGATTCGCAGGATGGGCAATTCACAGGGGGTCTTGATCCCCAAGCCCATTCTTGCCCAGCTGGGTTTGGAGGATGAAGTGGACATGGCAGTGGAGGACGATGCTTTGGTGATTCGCAAGCCGAAGAAGAAGCCGCGCGAGGGGTGGGCCGAGGCCAGCCACGCTGTCGCTGCAGCTGATGATGATGTGCTCGTGATGGGCGAATTCTCCAACGCAGATGACGCGGAGCTGACGTGGTAGCGCGCGGAGATATCTGGCTCGTCGCCCTGGATCCGACAAAAGGAAGTGAGATCCAAAAGACCCGTCCGTGTGTGGTCGTCTCGCCTCCCGAGATGCACGATCACCTGCGCACTGTCATCGTTGCCCCGATGACTAGCAAAGGCCGCCCCGCACCGTTCCGTGTACCGATCACCTTCCTGCGCAAGAGTGGACTGATCCTGCTGGACCAGATACGCGCTGTGGATAAGGTGCGCCTCGTTAAGAAAGAGGGCGTTGTTGCCGATAAAACGATGTTGAGCGCCCTGCAG
Source organism: Ralstonia pickettii (assembly GCF_000607165.1). Lineage (GTDB taxonomy): Bacteria > Pseudomonadota > Gammaproteobacteria > Burkholderiales > Burkholderiaceae > Ralstonia > Ralstonia holmesii. Next base: position 111,589 of record NZ_JFZG01000034.1, read on the forward strand.
ACTTTGCAGGAAGTTTTCGCCGAATAGCGGTTAGGGAAGGCTGTCGCCATGATTCAGTGGACAGACGCACCGAATGGATCGGCAGGGCACGCTGACGGAAGCCTCGTCGTCCAGATCCGACGGTTGGGAGCCGGCGGTTGGTCGGCTAGCTGGTGCAATGGTCAGTTGTGGGATGTCTCCGACCAATCCACGCATGTCAGCGAACAGTCGGCCCGCCATTTCAAGACGCGCGAGACAGCCAAGCGAGCAGTGGAATCCCGCATGGCGGCAAGAGAGAGGGATTGATGGGGAAATCGGAGAATACGGAATGGTTGACGATCAAATTGCCTGTTTGAGGGAGCGCGCACACGCCGCCCATGCCCAGAGCCTGTCAGTTCTTGAGAAGGATGCAGGCGAGGCGACTCGGAATCTCGCTAAGGGCCGAGAAAAAGCCGACTCAGTTCTGAAGCGAGATCTTGCATTGCTTGATACGCGCTTTAGCGAGGCCTGGAAAGCGCTGATCGTGGCTGGTACCGCGCCACAGAGTCGGGCGAAGGCTTCTGCGTTCGGAGATTGCACATTCGGCGGCCGCGTACCTCGCGGAGAAATTCTTGGTGGCAGTGCACCCGAGAGTTTTAATGGAATCGACATTCAGCATGCAGTGCTCGACACCTACGAGAAATTGCGGCTGGTTGGAGTTCCGGTTGCACATATCCATGGGCTTGGCGGACTCGAGATCGAGCCGGACGCGGCCAACAAACGTTTCAATGCGAAAGTCGAGCACGATCTCCCCGAGTGCAAAGGGGAAGACTTTGAAGTCATTGGTTATCAGATGATGATCGATGACGAAGGTAGCACTTTGCGGTTTTCCGTGAGGGTTTGGTGGAAGTCGAAGGTTATCCAAAACGCTGAAGACGATAGGTTCAGTCTGGGCCACGAGCCAGGCTCGAACTGACCACGGAAAAGCCATGCCAATTAACCCGCTAAACAACCTATCCCAAAACGCTGGCGACATTTGGTTCGTTGGTGCAGCTCTTGGATGCATCGCACTTATGTCCTACATCGTCTGGAGTTTGTTCTTCGTTCCGTTGACACGCGGGCAAGAACATTCAGACGTGCCAAAAGGACAAGAGAAGGTGCATCTGCCTGGCTGGACGATGGTCGTGAATGTAGTCGCTATGGTGGCCGCGCTCACCGTATTGGGTTCTTGCAAATACGTCGGGTTGTCGTGGTGGATAGGCGTCCCGGTCGCCGCTGCGATCATCGTTGTTGAATTGCTGTGGGAGCGCGCAATTGAACGGAAGTATTGTCTGCAGCAGCTCCAAACCGGCCGGTAGCCGAGCTATTTGGCAAGGAACATGAAAAACGACCAAAGCCATCATGACGCAGACGCGGCTGCCCACGAGGTAACGATGGGTCGTACTGCCGACGCTGGTACTGCCATCTATCAGACTGTCTTTACGGCACGATCAGACACCAGTGCGTTGCGCAAGGCGAGCATCACGGAGATCGAAAGAGGCCTTAGCAATCGAAACGCAAAGATTGCGTTGAAGCACTAGCCTTCGGAAAATAGCGATGCCTATGCAGAATATCGAAGCCATTCCGGTACAGAAGAGGTGCCGTTGGTTTGTCCGTCAAGGTGGGATTACGCACTTCGGACGTGGCTTCCGATCGAAAGAGGGGGCAAGCAATTGGATCGACGCGTTTGGTCCGTCGCTGGACTGGCGAGTCGGATTTTGCTTCCGACTTAAGGGCGATACGCGTGATATCGAAATTGTCGATCGGCATGGGCGGGTCCCGCGGTCTTAACCAGAAAAAGGTAGCCATGAATTTTGAAGAGCTGGACAGGCAGGAACGTGAATGGGCGGAGCGCGCAAGCAAGGTTCAGGCATCGGCCGCCCAAGCGTATGACCGACTGATGCGTTTGGCCGAAAGCAGCAGCGCTGGGCAGGTCCACACCGTAGCGCGCTTCCTTGCATCGACATTCGATGGTCAGGCCTTCCCGCTGGACCCGTTCGATCTCCGTGCCGTGGAGGTGACTATCAGTGATGACATGCTGTTGTGCTTGGACGCGCTACGGTGGGGTAAAGCGGACCTCTATAAGTTGGTCCCTGACGGCAACGCACGCCTTCTCGCAATCTGCCAGGCCTGGGGGCTCAAATGGCCGGAATCGCAGTGAGCTGCAAGCAATCTAAGGAAAGCGACGAGCAATCATTCGGCGCTCCTGGTCCTAGGACCCATCTGCGACCAGATCGGGAAAAAGGGAAGAGCAAGGCGACAACATGACCGTAATTCAAAAAGTGATGGCGCAAAAGATTCGCGCCCGTGGCGGAAAGGTCTTCACCTTTGACAAGGGCCACTCGATGGTGCTGATTTTCGAACATCGCGCGCTACGTCAGTTAGAGCGCATGCGACGCCACGGCTCGCGGAAAGTGAAGGTTGCGGTGCGCCGAGCCGGCTCACTGCTCCCGACCGCCGCTGTCGCGACGGTGCGAACTTCAACCACCCGGGCGAACCGCGCTGGCTAGCAGGAAAAATGACAATGCAGTTCAAAGTTCTCCGCAACCAGCCTTCGATCGCTTTCAATCCCTTGGCCTGCGCCTCGGAGGACACGCTGGCGGAGCTTCTTCGCCAGATGAGCGCGCATGTTGGCGACAGCTTGGATCACCTCGCGGAAATCGACGACCAACTTGAGGCCCTAGTCCCCGCCCTGGTCGAGCTGCGCGAGACGGGCCACTTGAAGCTGAACATGGCAGTGTTGGCTTCATATGGAACCCTCGACGGGTTCATGCGCCTTGCGGACGACGAACGACTGACGCCGCTGTCGCGCGCCCGTTGCGCCGCGATTCGCAACCGGTTGCTGGTACACGGCTTGAAGGCTCTTTTTCGCAACGCATAGGACTGGGAGCAGTATGGGGAATCTACAACCACAACCTCGACCCCATGTCGAGATCGAGACCTTTGGCCCCGATGGAAGCCGCACGATCGGGCCCAACAGAGAGCGTTCCAGGGCTAGAAGAGAGAAACGGCGCTTGCCGTCAGAGAAGATCGCCTTCACGGCGATGGTTTTTGTCTCTGGATGGGTATTCGGCGCTGCCCTCTTGATCTGGGCACTGATGAGTGCCATTAGCCTCGATGACTTGGTACGCATCGCTGAAAGCGGGGTCAATGAAAAGGCGATACAGGTGCTGGTTGAGGCGCGCGCCCTTTACAGGCTCGCATTGGGCATGTGTGCAGTTTCAGTGGTTGTGGCCTGCGTTACGGCCGCCAGGTATCACGTCTTCCGCCGCTGACAAAAGAAGTAGAACCCGAGTCGCCATGCAAGAGAACTGTGGGTCGTTCAGCTCTATCACACACACCTTCACAAGGGACAAGAAAATGAAGCAACTCCTGTTGATCGCAATTGCTGTTTGTGCCGCAACCGCGCAAGCCGAAACGGCCACCCAATCGGCACATCTGGAAGCCAAGGCCATCAATGCCATTGGCACACCGACAGCCACAACACAGGGCGGTCAAAGCATCAACGTCGCCAATGCGGCCGGCGCAGCGATGGCGATTAAGCAAGTCCCTATTCAGGGAAGTCATTGCGACCTTGCATCGGGCCCGATTTCTGCCGGCAGCATCAGTACCGACGCCAACGGTCGAATGATGCAGTGTTTTGGCTCCGCCAAAGGCGCCCCAGGGACGTGGCAGTACGTTGTCGAAAGTGACAGCGAGCGTATTGAGAAGAAGCTGGATCAACTGAACATCACGAATATGCAGATTCTGGCGAAGCTCTCCGAATTGGCCGCACTTCAACAGTCCGGTGCCCACAAGTAGCGAACGGAAAGCTCTTGATCGATGTCGCTGCGCTGTGGCGACAATCGTCGGGGGCTCAGAATGGAAGAATCTCTTAGCGTGGGAAGCGCCCCTTACAGGCCGGCTAAAGAACGCGCATTGAGCGAATGATGACGGTTAAGCGAGAGGCAGAGGTGCGGCGCCAAGGTGCAGACGATGTGCGTGCGTGCGCCAAATTGCACCTTCCGAAAGGTCGGGGGACGGATAACCATGACAAATTTTGCAGTCGACATTTCTTGTTGTGGTCGTGCCTCCTATTCATAGGCATCGGCCTATGGGAAGTAGGTAAGGCTGTGACCTGCATCGCCGTGGTATCAGTCCTGTTCCTACTGCCGCTTTCTTGGTATTGGCTGGCCGGATCCATCCGAAATGCGACTCAAGGCCGATGGCGAAGTGCAGCGTCCATCTTTCTCGCCCCCTTTTTGTCTGGGAGTTTGATCCTCGCGCTCTCGTTAGCAGGATTAGACCCCGATCGCATCCACTTCCTACTTGTTAAGTATTCGCACGAGAACGAGATACGCACTGCAGGTGCGACAGGGTCTCTTGCAAGAAGTTGGAGTTGGGGGCTTGACGCCGCACCTTTGTCAGCAGGTGTCGCTTATACGCTGAAGTATGACCCGACCGACCGAGAAATGCTTTCCGCCCACATCCCGGGTAAATCTGTCCGTCCGATGGGGGATCACTTTTACATTGTGAAAGAGTCAGAGGATGGTGGTCCTCTCTGACAGGTAGTTGAATCCCAAGATAAAGAGGCGTCAGCAGCGCAGAAGGCCAAGGTGGGGCATCTGTTGTTGGCAAATTCGTGACGGGCCACCCCTCGACACTTGCACCGACCCATATGTCCGTGTTCGCTTGATTCATTCGCTCCATTGAAAGTGCCGAGAGATCCGATCGAGAAGACTGAGCTTTTAGGGGTTGCTACCGTCAAAACCGCTGGAGAAATGCCTCGGGCCATGGCGACGATGACACGACAGCATTACAGTCGACTGAGAGCGTATTTCAGGTGCGGCCATCACGGCTCAGCGAGCCTTGCCGACAACATTGACTTGGACCTTGTCGCTGCAGGCTTCATCGCTCGCATAGATCGCCAGTTCGGCGGGGCTCAATTCGTCATCACTCATGCGGGGGAGCTAGAGTTGCATGAGGAAAAACAGCGCGAAATCACGCGGCGGAAACCCCATCATGAGCTTTCAGGCCGATTGGCCGCGTGGCTGAGGGACCAGAGTCGCGTAACGTGGGAGAACATTGAGCTACTCATTGAGCTTCCCACAGGAGCGCGCCAGGCGATCCGCCCCGACGTGTTTTCGATGGCGAAGACCTACGATGCCAAGCGGATCAATCCGTGTGTGCATGAGGTCAAGATCAGCCGGTCCGATTTCCTATCCGACTTGGCGAAGCCAGAGAAACGCGGTGGCTATGCCGCGATCTCTGAGGTGATGTACTACGCCGCTCCCCCTGGAATCATCGACGCTGCTGAAGTTCCCCTCGATTGCGGGCTAGTAATTGAAAGTAAAGAGGGTATCTTCGATGTCGTGAAACGGCCCAAGAAGCGCCGTGTTGAATTGTCGACGCACCATTTCATGAACTTGATTTTGAAGCCAGGCGCGTTCAACACCGTATAGGAAGAAGGATGGACGAAACGACTAAGGCGCGCTTGCGGCCGATCTTGGAGAACAGCAAGCGTGGGAAGCCGAATTCCAAACGCGACGATGATTTTGCGGCACGTTGCTTTCGAAAGTGGCCAGCTGAGTATTCTGAGTTTCGAGCCGAGGTTGTTGGCGCTGTGGTTCGTGCAATGAACCCGTTCGCAAATTAGGTGTCTTCGCACCTCATTACGTTTCATGACGTTCGGGCGGACCTGATTTCGATAGGTTCCATGACGTTCCCCTGTGAAGGAATCGACTTGGCAGTTCGGATAGCAGCGCCCCAATAGGGTGTCTATCCACCGGTCGAAAATATGGAAGATCATGACTGAGAAGATGAAGCTGTTTCTATACCAACGCGGTCCCCTTGCGGCCGCCGTCCTTTGCATCCTCGTGAGCGCATCTGGTTTTGCCCTGGCTCAGCTTTTAGGGTGGGGCTTGTCACGTAACATCGTGGTGCTCCTGAGCACGCCGCTTGGTATCGGCGTTTGTTTGCTGGTGATGGTGCTGATCGAAGAGTTCTGCCGGTTGACCCTCGAATGATTGAAAAAGCCATGAAGGCAAAAATGTCGCTTCTTCTTGCCAGCGCAACGCTCAGCGTGGTGAGCCATGCCGGTGAACCACGCTGCGCAGAACGCATCGCACAAGGCACCGTCGCTGTCGTGCGTGTAGTTCCCGGAATGACTGTCCAGATAGATCTCCCGCCCGGTGCGCACGTCGGTAATGAGGAGCGTCCAGACTCAGGAACGAAGGTCTACTACAAGGGCGGAGCCACTCAAAGTCCGCTGATTTTCCCCACAAATCAAGGGCGATACGAGGTCTGCGCCGTACTCGCAAAAGACGGGGAGCAGCCCGATCAGCATGTGGTGCTCAGCCGCCGCAATCGGTAAGAGAAAGGCGTGACCTTCGTCTACCGGAACTCGCGGGCTATCTCCCTGGGAAGCGTGGTCCAAAACGACAGTGGAACGCAACGATGCCCGCCTTCATTGATTGGTAACTTGAATGGATGAATTCGACCATCTCAGAGGCAGGCTCGCCGAGTTGAAGCCATATCTGGACGACGACAATCTGCCGCTCATCATGGCTTCGGTAGCGAGCCGGACCGCCAGTTCTGCAGCGAAGGAGGCCATAGATAGGGCGCGCGTCGCAGAAGCGGTGATTCACCGCGCCAGGCGCGGCCGGCAGGAATAACAAGATGAGCCGTGCAAAACGATATTGCAGCTGCAGAAATTTTCGAGAAAGGCTGTGCCACTGGCCGGCCTCAGGGCATATCGGCCCATCATAAGGGGCAAAAGATCTCCGCGGAGCCCAGCGAGGAAAGGTGGAAGCCAGACCAGCACGTCGTGTTCACCGGCCGCGCCGCAAATGAAATGGTGACAGGAACAAACATGGACGAGATAGATTTCAGTTCGAGGCCGTGGTGGAGGGAGCGCGATCGAATGGCGCACCGATTTGGCCTTCCGGATTGGGCCGCACTTGAAAGCGAGATGCAGGCCGGAGGGGTTCTACGTTCGCCTGGCTGGGCCCGAGGGGATGCCCTGACAGAGCTCTGGCACGCTGCGCGTATCGATGCCGGATTCGTCATTTTGATGAGGGAAGAGGGCGGTGTCGTCGGACTCGCGAAGACTTTTGGTCCAGATAAAGTGCGCGCTGAACTGCAGATTTCCGCCGGAGTCTTTGATGACTCGGGTGGGAAATATTTGGCTGCAGTCGCGCCGGCGACTAAGTCCGTTCAAGCGTACGCTGACCTTTCAGGGGCACGCGTTCAGGCTGCGGCAGTCTTTGCGTTCGCCAGTGCCGCATCGATCCTCTGCGCTGTGGTTCTTGCGACCTTGCCGGTTCTACCTTTTTTGCTTCTTCTGCTTGGTTTCTGGACAGGGGGGACTGCTTGGCTCTCCTATGGGGATCACGTCCGGCAGCAGACAGGGAAGGATCCCTCTTGGTCGATGCGCAGAAGCCCAATAGGGAAGTGGATCCCGCTGCGGTTTTTCGGTGATGACGACGTCACCAATTAAGCAAGTCGGTTCAGACCGCTGAACCGAGAGGCGAGGCCTCAACGGCTAGGATAATCATGACTGCAATTCTGACTTTGTTGATTGCTCTGGGACTCGCACCAGCAGACGCAAGACAAGACCCGTGCAAGGCACCAGGTTGGGCGATTTCATCTGAACTTGCCACAGCCTGCGATTTCGATGACGCTCGCACCGTGGCTGAGCTCAATGTGCCGACGAGCTATACCGGTAGTCGCACACAGGCCAAGTTCATAGCGTCAAGATTCACAGACACACCGTTTGCCGCCGAGACATTGGGGGACGTTCTGCTTGTCAGTGACCGCGCGGTTTCGGTCAGCAAAGCGCCCGAGTACGTGAAGTTGATGGGGCCAGCAGGTGGATGGGTAGACGCGGGCGGTACTGTGCACGGAGCTTACGATGCTTGGACCATGAAGCTGGCGGAGACTCGGATTTCCAGCCAGCCCGCTGGCACGCTCGTTTCTTTGGTCAAGCGAAAGCAAGCACGCCCGTTCGAATGAAGTGCGTTGCCACTGAGACTCGAGGAGAGCGCTCCATGATCGATATACAACGGCCTCTTTCCCCGGTCCTAGCTTCCCTCCTCCTGAAGGAATTTCCTCACGAGGAATTAGCCGCGCTTGGCTGCGCGATTTCCAGCGCCGACAAAGCGGCCGCTGAGCGCTTCTATATTGGCTTGGAGGAACATCGCCTCGATCTTCGCAGTAGCGGCGGAGGTGAGACATTTTGCGACGCTGTGCTCGGTTATCTCGAGGCACTTCTCGACCCAGGAACAGATCTACTCAAAGCATCCGGGATTGAACTCACTGCATCGAGCAAGACGCGAACCTGGGAACAGATGACAGACATTCAACGCACAGCCCTCCGCAGGGAGGCTGCGGAACTCTATGCGGTCATCGAACCGATTTTCAACCACTAGAACGGAAGTGCGATGGAGGCGTCGCAAGATGCCTGAGCACGTCTAGGAATGAGCAAACTTCAGATTGCCGCGCACGGTAAAGGATCATCCGGGGCACTAGCAAAGCATCAAGACAAGCTGGAAAGGGAGTTTGCTGAAAATTTGTTGCGGGTCGCGCGCAAGGCAAACTCTGCAGCCGATCCTAAGCGAATCAACCGACATGAGTTGGTGACAGCCGAAGCCAGAAAACGCGGCGTCAGGTTCCTGCCTTTGCAGGTTATGCGGCCAATTTTTCAGGCTGCCGATCTGTAACGCGGAAAGATCATGGGAAGGGAAATGTCCAACATGAATCGGAATCTTAAGGCGGCCGATGTGCTGGTAGCCATGGCTGCATGCATATCCACGATAGCGGCAAATGCGGGTGTGCTTACCGACATTGGGGCCGCGGCATACAAAGCTGCGGGGGCGCCGAGCGTGACAACCGTGATCCCGCCGGGATACCAGGTTGAGGTGGGCGGGCACGATAGGCTCATGATGGGGAGCGATTTGTGCCCTCGTGTTCCCGTGCCACCTTCAACGCATCTCTGGTTCATGGGCGGCCATCCGGTGGACGGTTCGGGCTGTGTAGTGATCGGACCTAACACGCAAGAAGTGCCCGTCGTCCTTTACGGTTCGGATGGGGCTCGGACATCCGAGGTCTGGTCCGTCGACCGCCAAGAGCGAAATGGCATTCCAGTGCTTCGGCTCAAGCGTGCAAATGGCGAGTACATTGCAGACGCCAAGAGGACAGAAAAGCGTTGATCGAGATGAAGATGGTAGCGGCCGTTGCAATGGTGCGAGGCGCCTCGCGGAACGGCATTGACCAATGCATGTTTAGTCAGCACCCAACCAATCCTAGGAAAGATCAGCAATGAAAGTCATCGAACGAGTTTCCGACGCGCGCAGCCTACGCGGCTTCAAAGTAGGTGTGATCCTTGCGATCGCCGGCGCCTTGGGATCGTTTGTCACTGGATCTTCCGTTCCCCTTTGCCTTGGCCTTGCAGGCTACTTCGTGGCGTCTTGGCCTCTCGCCAAGCGGTTTGCGACGGTGGCCTTCACTGGCCGCTATCCGAAGTAGGGAGGAGACGATGAGATCGGCAGTCAAATTTGAAACGAAGCAAGCACAGCGCTTGTATGCCAGTCTGCTGGAGCACCAAGCGCAGATGTTGGCCAGCGGAGAGGCAGCGAGGCAGTTGGCTGAGAGCCGCCGAAGGTTTTGGAAATCGACGTTTTGGGCCTTTGTCGCCCCTCCGGCCATCATTTCGGCGCTCGCAACAGGGGCGCTGGCGTATGTCGGTGCGGGCCTCGAGCAGATTGTCTCCTTCGGCGGGGCCGGAGTTGCCACAACCCTCGTTGGCTTTCTCATTCTGTACCCGCGCGCCTGAATCGAAAGCACGGAGACTGTACTCCAGGAGTTTCCTCCAACCTAGGAATCGGGGTGTCAGGAATGCAGATTGTGCGTGGGCAAATCTGGCGCGAGACACGAGGTCCAAACTGCGGCCGCATCAGCAAGATCCTGCTCGTTTTGGGTGCTACTGTTTTCCTGCAGCGCTGCCGTCAAGACGGTGAGCCGATCGACACGATGCTGTTCAAGAGTTCAAGGCGTGACATGGCGGCCGAGGACGGCTGGGAATTGCTTCAATTCTGAGGCCTTGGCGCCGATCACAGAAAAGTGAGAAGCAAGGCGGCTCAAGCCGTTGCTGTCATGGGAAAATTCTGGTTGTCGTCTTTTCGGCTGGAATCCCCTGCCGGGAAGCGAACCAAGCACTCATTGCACAGCGGACACAAGGAGAGGCCCCATGCCAATCACCGCGTATTCGAGGGAGGCGCGGCGAGAGCTCGATTTAGAGCAATGGCTCGCGCTCAACGCATATCAAGCCAAGGACGATCCCGAACTGGTCAACATGCCGCCAGAGGTCCGATCGAAGGCAGCTAGCGACATTGAATGCAGTTGCTGCGGGGCGCAAGGCGCGAGGCTGGTGAGAGGTGCGCGCTCGAAAAGTACAGGCAAGGCGATCGCACAAGGCCACTTCCGCTTTCGCACGGCAGACGGCGCCAATCCTCACAGTCCGCTATGCGATTACTTTGACGAGCAGAAGGTCAGAGGCGCAGAGTACCGGACCGACTTCGGCAGCGACAAGACGGCACTCACAAAGGCCATTCGTGATCTGGTATGCCGCGGGATCACGGCGGGCCTATTCAGTCAGTCCGACATGCGGGACATGCGCTTATGGTTCCTGCGGGAAAAAGAGGCTCACGCTATAACGCTCGACGTCACGCCCGAGCTGCTCGAATGGTGCGTCGATATGCAGGCAACGCGCGCATGGACGCCCGGCAACTTGCCATTCGCGCCGGAGCATGGCGCGTTGCCTGGCTTTGATTGGGATGCTGCAGCCAAAGCCGAATGGGCACGTCGCAACGAGCATCTATTCAGCCTAGGTGTGCCGTGGGCCTTTTATAGGCGCCAGTCGATCGAACGTCCTTTGCGATTGTTGGCTCAGTATGCCGGAGAGGTCGTGCTAGACCCGTCGTGTCTGCAGGACAAGTATGAGGCTGCCTGTAAGCTTTCCAGCTTCGCTGCCACCCATCTCTTCGGTCCAGGATCGAAACCGCCGGCGATAGTTCACAAGCATCCTACCGAATGGGGGCCGATGGGACCCGCACTGTTGGCGCTCAGTGCGT
>NZ_JFZG01000035.1 GCF_000607165.1 Ralstonia pickettii
TGTCCGCGTAGCGAAGATAATTAGAAAATAGCGAAGTAGATTAGAAAATATCGAAGTTTGGATTGGGTGCTACCCAGCGAGAAGCCGCACTACAGAGCCATTCCCCTCACTTTTTCGGCTCTACGAAATGATGCGCCGCACCATTTGATGCGCAGCGCATCCGCCCATCACGTCGTCCGACCACAACGTTCGCGGCTGCGAACCAAGTCCAGTACTTCGCCGGATAGCCTCAGCCTACCTGGTGTTGTATGGTTCAAGAACGTGGTTACACGAGCCGCATCACACCTTTCATACCTCCATGGCTGCCAAAGACACCTGCCGTCACCAATCGACCCCAGCGGTCGATGTCGGCAGCCGCGCGTTCGCTCCGTCAGAGCGAACTCACTCGCGAATAGCTGACTGACCTCGGGCTTCTTCGGCTCCCGGCGTTGCCGGGTTCGATGGCTGCGGCTGCAAGCCATTGATTCGCGTATGGAGAATCATCATGTCTGCTCCCCGGCAACCTTCGGAGCACCCACCTGGATTTGTTCCTTTAGGGGATCTGTCCGAGCAGCGTAGTGCGGCGGCATGGCATCTGCTCATCCCCTCGAACACGCACACCGTCCTTGAGGCTGCCCGACAAGCCAAACTGGACCTTGCGGTGATAAAAGAAGATGAGCATGAATCCTCATCTGCTGGACCGGCTGTGGCGACGCCGGCAGAAGTGGTTCCCGCTCCTCGCCGTGCTCGGCCCCGGCATATTCAGGTTTTTGGGCCTGAAGCGCTGGCGCTCGCCAACGAGCACATGCAAGGTGCAGACCGCAGCCAGCGGCGGTGCGCCGAGACATTGTTGGAGCGAGCCGGGAGCAATGAGGGCTACCGCGCACTACCTCGTGTTCGATCTGCCCTGAAGAAGCTCGAAACGGCGCGGAGCGTGTTCGGCAACCTGAGTGAGCCGATTGAGAAGCTCAGGATTGATCTCACGTTGAACAGTGCGATGCGGACAAAGGATTTCCGGATTCGGCCGATCCTGCTGACAGGACCACCAGGCATTGGAAAAACGCACTTTGCGCTGAAGTTGGCAGAGCTTCTGAATGTGCCAATGCGGAAGTGGTCCGCTGGAAGTGCCCAGGCAAGCTTCCAACTGACGGGCGGCGATAGCGCCTGGCACAGCGCTCGACCTGGGATGGTTATTGAGATGCTCGCCCGTGGCAGCTCGGCGACGCCTGTGCTCATCTTGGACGAAGTGGACAAGATTGGTAGCGATGTCCGCTACCCGGTAACTCCTGTACTGCTGGATCTACTTGAGTCCGAGACAGCAAGCACATTCCAAGACATGTTCTTGCATATGGCGTTTGACGCCAGTCGGATCATCTACGTCCTGACGGCCAATGATCTCAACGCTGTGCCTTCCCCGCTATTGAGCCGCGTAGAGGTGTTTGACATCCCGGCACCTGAGCCCGAGCAGCGGTTGCTGCTTGTTTTGGCGGAGGTGCAGCGGCTGCAGCGTGCCACCGGCAAGCGCATTGAGTTGGACGCCAGCGCGGCAGAAGCCTTGGCAGGACGGAGCGACCTAGATCTGCGCGCAACACATCGTTTGGTCCAGGATGCTTTTGCGACTGCGATGGCATCAGGAAAGCACGTCGCCGCGCCCAAGATGCCGCGGCGCGCCGGGCGGCAGGCGATCGGCTTCGTGGCAGACCGACAATCTGGTGAGCGGGCCTAGGGGCAATGAATCACCATGCCCGCGACCTACGCTATTGCAATCGCCCTGTGGAGAGACGCGCTGCCGCGAAGGCGTGGACGGAGTAATCTGGGGGGCAGGACAAATGGAGCAAGCCATGCCGGCAGACAAATTCGGCCGATTCATGACCAGCGATACATTTTTGACGCGCGCGGACGCGGCAGTTGCCGCGGCAGTACGCCGCCTCGAAAAGCAAGGCATCGTACCGGCTTACATCCGACGCCAACCAGAGCCGCAGGCAAAATCTGAAGCGGCCCCAAGCGACATCCCTCCTGATGTGAGCCAGGACGTCACGAGTAAGCATGAATCTCCTGGTTCTAAGTGACCTGCACCTCGAATTCACTACCCTCGACATCGACACGACGGGCGCTGATGTCATCGTGCTTGCTGGTGACATTCATATAGGCAAGCGAGGAATGCCTTGGATTGAAGCCCAGAGTCGTGGCCTGCCGGTCATCTATGTGCCTGGCAACCACGAGTTCTACAAAGGCGAGCACAGCAGAGTGCTGCGAGATCTGCGGGCGGCATGCGCGGCAACGTCGAACGTTCATCTCCTCGACATGGATAGATTCGTGATCGGGGACGTAGAGTTCCTAGGTGCCACGCTCTGGACAGACTTCGCTTTGTACGGGGGTACAGAAGAAAACGTGCGTACCGCCGAAGGCTACGCTGGTCGAGGCATGTCCGACTTCACCGGGGCCATTCGTTTTGAATCGCACGGGGTGTTCAGAAAGTTGCAACCGCGGGATACGACACGGATGCACCACGTCGCGCGCGACTGGCTCCGCACGGAACTAATGTCCCCTTCACAGCACAGGCGGGTGGTCGTTACCCATCACGCCCCTTCGGCCAAGAGTGTCTCGTCGCGCTATCAAGATGATCCGCTGACGTCTGCATATGCCAGCCGCATGGATGATGTGGTCCAACTGGCCGATCTATGGATTCATGGCCATATGCACGACAGCTTCGACTACAGCGTCGGCGCATGTCGCGTTATATGCAATCCACGGGGATATGCACCGAAAGGACACCCAGCGGAAAATCAGGCCTTCAGTACTGGATTAGTGCTTGAGATATAGCCCCGTAACCCATCGTTGGGGAATCACACCGATTGGTAGGCACTCTTGCGGCGCCGCACATTACCTCGGGCGATGAGGCTACACGCGTGAAAGTCGCATGCTGAGACACGGCACTAGCGTTGCTTTTCCCATGCTTGACTTCCGCGCGCACCTCTGGCCAAATAGCGCCCCATGACCAGTAACGTGCGCCGAACTCCGTCCAATCTCATTGAAGGGGCATTCCATGCCCCTTCAGGCGCAGTCATATGGCTTGAATCTAGGAAACAACAGCTTGCCGCAGATATTGTTTCAGCCCACGCCGCCTGCACCAACGCTCTGACGTTCGGCAACAAGGACTTTGTCCGAGGATTGCATGTTGCTGCCCGCGGGCTTGGGGAGCGAATTGGATACAGTGGCAAGCTTGCGGCATTGTTCGAGCGCCACCGTCACTGGTTCAAAAACGGCCAGAACATCGATGTTCATGCAATAAAGCCCGCGCTCCGACTGGTGCAAACGACAGAGGAAGAGCAGCTGTGGACGTTGGCTCGTGCGTGCTGGTCCATGCCGTACTCGAAAGGATACGGCCGCAGGTTACGCTTCCTTGTAGTGGACGAAACCCATGGCGGCCTGATTGGTATCCTGGGACTGCAATCCCCTCCGGCAGACCTTGCCTGCCGAGACACACTATTCGAGTTTCCCGCTGGTCGGAAACTCGAGCTGGTCAACCAAACGATGGACGCCTACACCATCGGCGCGATCCCGCCTTATAGCTTCCTGCTAGGAGGCAAGCTTTGCGCGGGACTACTCGCAGCGGACGCAATCCGGGAGGCGTACTGGCTAAGATACGCGGCGAAGCGCACGACAATGCAACGCCAACAAATCCAGCAGCCGCTCGTAGCGATTACAACGACCAGCGCGTTTGGCAAGAGCGCGCAGTACAACCGCCTGCGATACGATAGCCGTCTGCTGGCGGAGCCGATTGGTTACACGAAGGGATTCGGGATGCTCCATTTGGAGCATCTCTACGATCGCATGTGCGATTTGCTGGTAGCCCATGGACAGCTGACACCCAACGGATATGGAAACGGCCCCAAGGTTCGCTGGCAAAACGTTACCAAAGCGCTGATGTTGCTTGGGTTACCGCTGGACCTACTTGCACATGGCGTGCAACGTGAAGTCTATCTATTCAACCTAGTCAGCGACCTCCACTCTGGCATGGCAGGCGGTTCTTTCGGAGCCCCCCAAAGACTATCTGTGGATGAGTACTCGGATTACTGGAAGCAACGATGGGCAGTACCTCGATCCCACCGCTACCCAGATTGGCGCGAAGTCGATGCACAAAATCTAGTGCGCGAGAAGGTCCAAGAATGGGACCTTCTCACAGCGCAAAAAAAACAGCGCTAACAACTTGGACGTCTTTCACGTGACGTCTCAATTTTCGTTTCCAATTCCAGCTCGCCGATCTGTTGAAGTCGGCCAAGAACCCCTGCCAAGTCTTCGAAGTGCAATCGCCACAGCGTCCCAACGCCACTGGAGTACTTGCCAGCGTTGAACTGCTTTGGGCGCGCCCGCAGAACTGTGACCTCGTTACGCACCTGCAGCGCAAGTGCGACGCCAACCGCCTGCAGTTTCGATCCCATGTGAATGAGCCAGACGTTCGATCCCGCGCTTTGATCAATCTGGCTGACCAGAGTGCCCAATGTCTGGCGATAGTCTCGCGTACTGCAAGTATGGTGGTTGCGCTCACATAGTGACGGAGCGGTCGTATCAGAAGGCTCCTTACCTACCATTACTGCCAGCTGACGATTTACGATTCGACGCTGCAGATCCAATCGCCACCTCATGGAAGACGCGGGTGGCTCACCAAGGATCCAGAAGATGGATGACACTGGCGACACAAGTGGCTGATCGCTGATGTGAGCAAGGCAGCGCACCAACCGAGATGTGCGTAACGAGGGCAGCGCGATAACTCGATCAGGGCGATTCTCTGCGTTCAAACCAGGATACAGCTCGTTGACGTCCACATCGGAGACACCTTGCTCGGCAAACGAGCTGTCGTCACCATCCGACAAGGCTTCTTGGACCAACTCCTCGAGCCTCGATTCATATTCGAAGCGCGGAGGAGCATATTCCTCTGGCTCTGCGTAGACGATGTCGAGTACGAGTCGCGGTGCCTGTGGAATGAGCGTTGCAAGAACGGACAGGATCAACGTACTTGATGCGCCGCTAATATCGAAAGCGACGCGAACTTTCTGTCGGCTTTGCCGAAGCTCCTGCAGCGCAGCTTGCACGGCGCATTGCACCTCATGCGGACTTTCGGCGCTGAAGGTGCGAATTTCGGAACAAAAACGCGACAGAGCCCCGCGGATGGCATCCCCATTACCCTCGTTGTCCTGAGTATTGATGTCGTAGCAACCTAGCAAGGCAATAGCCGCCCCACCCTGAGGTAAGCGCTCAGCGAACAATTGGGGGATAGCGGAAGCTCGATCCTCAAAACCAAGGGCACTAATTAGCAGATCGGGAGAAACCTCATCTCCATCCCACGGTTCAACTTCGGGAAGAGACACCTGTACATCGTCAAAGCAAATTCGTTTGACGAAAGCCTGCTTGTCAGTCATCTGTATCCTCGAACAATTCCCCACTGAACCGATCCGCGCCGCTCTTGGTGGCATACGACATCCTTGCTCGATCCGCAAAACGCTCCGGAGCCGTCAGGAATGTTTGCAGCTCCTCAATGTCGCGCACCCCTAGATAACTATCACGCTTGAGCGAAAGTCCGAATGCTGGATTGAATATTCGCCGCAACTCCCAACGCATAGTTTGCTTTGAAAGCCCCTCCTTGGCGCGACTGTCTTGTAGCTCAATAAAGATCGCTCGCCGGAGAAGCTCGCGCGCGAGAGATCCTAGCTCTGGGTCAAGATCACGTAACAAGGCAATCGTCGATCTCGGTTCATCCTTGGTCATCTCCAGACGGTAAAGTCGATACGGCTCCTTCGCAGAGTTCAGTCGCCCCTTAACCATCACGTCACGGACGGCCGCTCCGTACTGTCCAAGAATCTTGGCCATTAGCGCTCCGAATGGATGCAAACCATCCACGCGCTCCTTGAACGCCTTTGAGATAGAAACGATCGCCTCGTGTTGAGCAGCCTTGGTAATGGGTGCCGTGGTATCGCGCTGCACGCTTCCCTTGACGAACATCTCACGAACGATCTGTAAAACCGTGGCGGTATCGCCACTCCATAGCCGCCCAAGAGCGTGCAACCCATGATAGTAGTAGCGACGCCCCTGAGTACTGCCATGCTCGCGAATATAGCTGGCAAGCTGAACATCATCAGCATATGGTTCCGAAGATCCAATAAGCTTCTCTGCCCGCCCCGCCCAACCAGCTCTGCTCAGCCGTCGATCAATCAGGTTCGTCACAAACCGTTTCGCAGCATGATCATCGACGTCCGCCAAAGCTCGGCTACCTGCGTCGATAGTGGTGAACTCGCGCGTCTCCTCTAGTGTGACCCCATCGATATCGCCCGGATCAAAACCGAACTTCTCGCAGGAAATCTTGAAGTAGTGAGTTGGAACGCGCTCAAAAATTATCTTATTAAGTATTCGTTGAATTTCTTCCTGCACTCGGTTTGACGAGTAGTCATCCAACAGGAATACCACTTGATGCCTCTTGAAGTAAGGGAAGACAGATCCCAACTTTCCAGTTAGATCAGCAAGGAACGTATCCGGAAGATGATCGTTCCATTCGCCATCTCGAAGCAAAGTTCCATGGAGCTGAACCCGTAAGGCATCAAGGTCATCTGCGAAATGAAGGATGCGACTGCGATTGGTCAGTCTTGCCGATTCAACGGGACGACTGAAGTACGACGAGATAAGTGCAACGATATTATCGAAACCAGCTTCATCTAGTCGAAAAGCGCGGTTCGCCACTGAATCGGCATAGGCCATACCAAGAGATTTTAGAAGCTCACGAGCAACTATCAATTGGAAGTAAGTTGCAATCTCATGCGCCCTCTGCTCAGCGCGCCCCTCCTTGCGAGCCAACCAGCTAAGGTTGTTTTGAAGATGTGCAGCGCAACTGATATATACCCCAAAAGAGTCAAAAGGGCTTGCACGTCCGCGTTCCGCATTCTGAGCACGTAAGCCCAAATGTGTTCTTACTGCAAGATAGCGGAATATCATTGACTTACCGCACCCGCGTGGACCAGTGAGCACGATAGGTTTACGCTCCTGGATGTCCTGCATCCACGGCAATGTTTCAACGAAAAGCTCCAGCAGCGTCGCGTCGTCGGCTAAATGCTCGGCCGAAATGGCCTCAAACGGCTGGAACTTTGACTCATCAATCTCCACCTCTTCGAGTTCACGCTGAAGAACTTGCAACTCCTGGGCAATTTGGTTCTCAATCGGAAAATGCCTCGCCTGGTCCTCATCCACCAACTTTTCGATGAACTGCAGGAACCGGCGCATGAAGTGAGGGTGACTGGAGGCGACACGACGGTTCCGATGTAGACCGTTGTAAAGCTCCACCAATATCTGAACAAAACAGATTTTGTCGTCTCGGCTCTTGCTTGTAGTCTGATTGGATGGTTTTAGACTACCCAAATCGATAATTGATACTTCCAATCGATGCTCGTCATCAGCGAGCAGAGCCAATTCCGCTGGCACCTGAGAAATCATGACGTTGCCCACGTGCAGATCGTCATGTTTCAACTCAACCCGCTTGAGGTAGGTGATAGCTCGAAGCACCTGCATTGCTACACTGCAGACAAAATCGATCTCGAGCGAGTCCTCTTGGAGATACTGCTCCAAGGTCCTCCCCGTAACCCAGGGGGCTATAAAGCAAACAAAGTCTTCTTCGGCATCCGGCATACCCGGCGGCGGCGCAGAAAGGCCGACTGACATCGGGCAAACAAAGAGCGATTTAGCTGGACGAAGTTTGGATGTATACAGCAGCTCTTGCTCGAGCCGTGGCTGCTTGTAGTCGCCGGGGACTGCAAGCTTGGCAGCAAACTCCTCATGGGTCGCCGGGTCGCGAACCCTCAAGACGAACCCCTTCCACCCGCGGCGTTTGTGCAAACCGTGCACACGCCCCTCCGCATCTCGATCCAGAACTTCATAGGTATGCGTTGACTGGCCATCGAGTGCTCGTACCGTCAACGTGGCAGGAATAATGGGAGCGCCATCTATCCAGTTGCGCTGTGCCTCACTAAGTGCGTCCATTGTTTTGTTGCCTATGATCTGCGCTACGTCGACCATCGCCGAAGTTGCAATCGCCATCCCCACTACCGTACGGCCGGCACACGTAGGCCTGACCTGCACGATATCCCCTCGACCATTTCTCAGAACCCTAAGATTCTTGGCTGAGGAGTGTACCCTCAGACGGTTAGATAGCTCAGTGATCTAGCCCCCCCCAATTAGAGGGATATTTAATCTCATACATCACTGGATTGGCGCAGATACCTCCCATACTGGGCTCCAAGAAAATTTGGCAACCACAATTAAAATACTCTTACACCTGATATAGATATCTCGGAATTCGCCTCCCTTCGGGCGAGGGGTGCGGCAAGCGAATTCGCCGCCGTTAAATGTACGTTGGGCATCGCGGCAACCCACGAACGGCCCGCGTGCATTTTCGATTCGTACCCGCAAATCAGATTGACTTATGAATACGTTGTTCGCAAAAACCTTTGGTGGCCTCTCTCGTGCTTACTACTTCCGCCATTTCCTGTTTGGCGTGATTTTTCCCGCGTTCATATTCCTCTTCGCGAGCAACGCCGGAAAACCGCTCCCCTACCAGATGGTTCTGTTCGCCCTCATCAGCACCGTGCTCTATCCATATGCCCGGTTCGTGTACGAAGGCGTGATGAACTTCATTCTCGGCAACAACGTCTTCTTCGTGAACGCAATCGTGATGCTGTTCGCCAAGTTCAGCACGATGCTGATCTGTTGGGCTTTCGCGATCTTCATTGCGCCGATCGGACTGGTGTATCTGTACCTCCGTCATAGCCGGGCGTAAGCAACAGCCAGAAATTCGTCATCGGCGCTCGGCCGCGGCCAGGTAGATCCCCGTGCCGGGCGACGCTTTGACGATCAGATCAGGATCACATGTTCCGCATAAACGCGTTTCCAAAAAGGGAAGGCCGTTGGCGCGTGGATTGGTTCGGCCCCATCGCCTTCCCCGATCGCATGGTGCGACGGCGCCATCCGTCCGTTCTGGTCTCCTTGTCCAAGGACAAGTGCCCTGAAGGCAGCAGTCGCTTATCGCTTCTCTCGCTCCGCGAAACCGAAAGGCAGCAGACCCGATGCTGGGTTTCAGTCGGAACCACAATGCTCCTGCGTATCGGCGACGTGTGGCGCGAACAGAGCTTGGAATCCCGTGCCGCTGACGAAGAACTGCATTGCGAGAACCTGGAGATCAGCCAGGACACCTGCGAGCTAGTAAAAGCTGGATCGAGCTTCGAAGACGGCAGTTTCATGCTGCCGCTCCATGAGCATGCTGGACATCGCGAGAACACGCACTCCTATTGCGTTCGAGTCACCTTGCCAGACGGGAAGCTCCTTGTCGTGCCCTGCATGGAGTTGATCCGTTTCTACTTCGGCTCGTCCAGTGAGCTCCTCAACAGGCTGTTCCACCCCCAACTCGATAGAGGGCATCTTTACACGGGGACGCCGGCAATAGATCGGCACAACCGGATGACGCTTCAACTTGCCGACCGTATTCCGCGCGCAAGCGCCGAGGACGTCGCAAGAATCGCCGGCAGTCGGCTGGCATGGCGCGCGGCCAAAATGATTGGAGCCTCCTGCGTACGCGCCGCTCAGGCTCGCCAAGAGGTTTACCCGCAGACCCTATTTCCGTTCGAAGGAACGACAACACTGCGAGCCGCTGGGAAGTGGCTGTCGCGAGGCAATGATCCCAAAGGAACGTTCCTCGTCTATCAACTCCTGAGTTGCTCGCACCCGTTCCCCTTCAAGTCACTGCGGTTCCATGTGACGGGTGGAAAGAAAGCTCACACTACCGGAATGGTGCCCGATACCCCGCCACAGGAAGCACCGCCCACAGCCCGGAAAGCCAAGGAACCCGCCCAAGTCAGCCTGGAGGAGCATGACCCTTCGTCGCAGCTTGCTCCGGCTACGATGCCCGTGCGCGGCAATCGGCGATTCACCGACCTGGAAAACAAATACGTCTTCGCCGACCGAACAATAGCCGGACAAAAGCCTCGCGCTAGTGCCTCGTCCGGCGAACCGATCAACGAGCACGCGATCGGCGAACCGGGCTCCACAAAGCGCATCCGCGAAACACAGATCGTCGACGATGACAGCGAGATTCCAGACCCGCCGGCATTCCTCGAACACGCTGTCAAAGCGCTATCCACGCTGAATGATGCTTCCGTGCGAGTCCTGACGGCGAGCCGCGACGATGGCTGGACCGTCCCGATGCCACTGATCTCAGACGAGGACGGTGTGCTGAACGAGCACCTCTTGATGCCTGAAGACAATCACCGGCTCAAGCGTGTAGCTGCCTTTGCTGTTTCCTCAAAGGAAGCATCCACGTTGCTCATGGTTCACGAAGCCAACCCGCCTATATCGTTTGCGGTTCCCTTGAAAAACCAGAGCGATGAAGCGATACAACGTGCAGTCCAGGCCGCGACGGGAGCATTCATCTCAGTACAGGACGGTGGCGACCATCGTGTGATGGCGTTGGAACACACGCAGGCCAGTACTCCCGACGAACTGCGCTCCTGGATCTCAATGCAGCTATACCACGCAGCCATCGCGTATCTGCGGTGAGCTGCTCATCGCAATTGGAAGCTCAGCGGGCAAGTCTCGACGCGCGTGAAGAGACGCCTCGCGCCGATACCCAGCCAAGATATCCTTAACAAAATGGTGGTGCAACGGAGCAGTGGGCTTGACAGGCTGCGCGTGCGCCTCGGGATCGTGCTGAAGCAGCCAAAGGGACCACAGCAATACTGCATGCCGAGCCAGTACAGATTGCAGTTCCAGCGCCGGCTTTCTGGTGCGCACAATCTCCAAGTCGGAGTAACCGAAGCGACAGGCTAGACAGTCACAGAGACGCGGCTTGACCTTGCACGACAACATCGTCACGGCCATAGCGTGCAAACGATCCAACAGGTCTCGCGGGCCCGCGGCGCCCAACGAAGAGAGATCGCGCGTCAGTTGCTGCAGCTCGGAAAGGAGACCACTGCCTCGATCATCTACGTTGGGCGCCTCCGCCATCCGAAGATCGAAGTCGCAGTTGTGGCAATGGCAAATGCCATCGATCTCCGCGTGACACAAGTTTGTATCGACGCGCTGAACAAACAAGCTCGCGCCACAACGGGGGCACCTATCGAGCAACAAACGCTGGTGCCGCTCACAGAATGTTTGCAGTGCGACTCGCCAGCAGCGGCGGAAGTACGGTCTTGGATCAGTCCTTAGACAGTACGGGCAAAACTGAAGACCTGGGCCAAGCCGGGCGCTTCGCGGCAGCTTGATCGAGATCACCCACGGAAGAATTCCACCAACGTGGAACTCTGGATACAGCGTCCCTTCATAGAACCGCAGCGTCGTCTGACGAACTGCCTCCAACGGAGTCCCCGTGTGCAGTGCCAGCGACTCCAGAAGCCATTGTGGGCTGCGCCGGTCGATGTCCACTGTCAACACGCGTGCGTCAGCTCCGAGTGCCAGATTGCAGAATGACGTCAAACTCATTCCGTGGCCATGCGCCAATCGAACAACCCAGCTCGACAGCAACTCGCCCGGTATCGGTTTATACCGAATCGGCCAGAGCAGCACGTTGGCGCATGACCAGGTTTTCACAGCCTTCGCCTGTAGGTCTTGCGCTTGGAGGGCGGCACCCAGTCCAATGCTTCGAGCTGCTTTTCGGTAATCGCTTCCTCGCCGGAACGGATAGCGTCAACCGCCGCCGTTTTCACGAGATCGAAGATGTCACCGAGAGTGGACTCGCTCTTCATATAGATCGCCTGCATCATCTCGGGGTAGTGCAGCCCTGATGGCTTGCGCAGCGGCGTCCGGCGCTCCAGCGTCTTCAGCAACGTCCCTAGCTGCCGGCCGGGCGTCCAACTGGGCATCTCGATCGGAACGAATCGACTCGACATCTGCGGATCGGCATTGAACGCGTTGTATGCCTCTTCGATCCCTGAGGCGACGATACTGACCTTCGCCTCATTGCTCAGGCTCTTGAGTGCGTTGCGAAACTCGCGTTGCTTGGTCAGGCCACCGGCAATTAGATGGTGGATCTCGTCGATGATGAGGATGCGCACATCCATCTCGCCAAAGAGGCGTTTGACCTGCGAGTACTTTTCATAGACTGGGGCCGTCGGCTTATATGGCGTCATCAGACTATCCATGATTCGACTGTAGAAGTCGGATAGGTCGGGCTTGGGTGGTGCGTCGACCATCACCACCGGACACCGTGTTGCCTCGTGCTCGGGATCCACGTCGGGAAGATGTTGATCGCGGAATCGCTCAAGAATGGATGTCTTGCCGCTATATGACGGACCAACAATCAGGTAACTCGGCATCCGCGTTACCTTTGGATAGTCGAGCAGATCCTCCAGCTTCTGGAGCGTGGTCGTCGCATGGTCGAGCTGTAGCCACGTGCCCTCCTGAATCTTCCGAATCCGATCCTTGGTTGGCAGGTCCAGGTACTCCTGTGCCTTTGGACTGAGGTGGCCATACTCAACCGTCGTGCTATTCATCGTCGCTCAGTGCCTGAATATCGTCTGGGTCGTACCCACGGACTGCCGGCGCAAGCCTGGACGGCTCGATCTTCGAGGCCCGTGGCAGGTCTTTAGATTTTTGCGCGCGAGCTTTGTCCTGCTGTTTGCGCTGCTGCTCAGCACGACGTGCCGCCTTGCTTTTTTCAGCGGCAGCTTCTTCGAGTTCGCGCTGCCGCGCGATCAGCGCAAACAAGTCCCGTTCGCTGTATTCCTTCATGCCCGCAGCCTTCGCTGCATTGTTGGCTGCACGTATCTCCCAGATGCTTGCCGGCGGCAAGCTCGAATCTCGATAGGGAATCGCCTGATACCGTTTGAGATCGGTATCGAAGAAGTACAACACGCTCATGTCGCGTGGGTCATAGCGGAACCGGAACTTCTTACCTCGCTTCGGATTGTCAGGATCGCGTTCCCCAATCCACGGTCTCAAGACATCGTGGAAGTAGTGGATGTTGTCGTTGACAACTCCATCTCCTCGGATCGCTCGCTCCTCGAATGGCATGAAGTCGATGCGGACCTTCTCGGGATCGGCGACTATCGGTGGGATTCCACGGCCCATCTTTCCCCGTGTGCCGAGAATGCCTTCGGTCCATTTGGTCAGCGGCGTCGTGCCAATGCCCGCGTGAACGTCTCGATGATATCGAGCGAACATCAGGACAAGCCATTTCTCCAGCTCATCGATAGTCATGCAGGCATTGCCCTCGGCGTCGTACTCTCCTTTCTGCTGGGGATTCGCGAACGTTGCCCCTTTGAGCTCTTTCAACTCCTCCGATACGGTGCCCATGAGCCGCTCGATGTGCGCACCGTAGCGAGGCTGCTTTACCGGCCGGAGGTGAATATCGATGTGGTACTCCCTCGCAGCGACGGCCAGCATCTTGCCTCTGAATTCCTTGGCGTTGTCCATATGGAGTACGTCTATGGGGCCGCGGAAGGGCCACTCAATATCTCCGCACCCCAGCCGCGCCATCCATTCCCCCTTATCCAACATGGCGTGCGAGATGCACATGCCCGCGGACATCGCTGAAGGTGGATCCAGAGACAAGTACATGCCCAAACATGCGCGGCTGAAAACATCGATTGCCAAAGTGATCCAGGCCCGTCCGATCGACTTGCGGTGCTTGTCGTCCACGATGATGACGGGCAACAGAGTGTGATCGACCTGCACCATGGCAAGAGGCCACTCAGCATCCGGAATGGATCCCTTATTCACGCTAAATCGTTGCTCAGCGGCGCGGCGCCCCTCACGACGCTTGAGCGCTTCTTGTTCATCCAACCAACTTAGATGCCGGTGTATCGTCGACTCGGCCGGAAGAGGCTCAAGCTCCGCGACATAGCACAGGCGGCGAATTTCCCTGGCCGCCTTCGCTACGGACGGCTTTTGCATGGTCAGATAGTGCTCTTGAACGTAGTTGTCCAAGATCAGCTTCACTTCTGGCGCGAGGCGACTGCGCCCGCGGCCACCGCTCTTGCGCGTCGGTATTAGCGAAGACAGCTGTTCAGACGCAAGGTAGGTCCGCAGCCAGTTGTAGAGCGTCGCGATACTCACGTCTGCGTCGGCTGCCACAGCGACGTAGTCTGCTTTCTTTCGATTCCGCCGAAGAGCGAGCAGAGGACTAATGATGTCTAGGCGGCTTTGCGCCTCTTCCCAGTCGTCATCCGATACGTCTTCGAGGTCGATCTGGCCTTGGGGCTCGGGCGAGCCATCACTGCCTCTGAACGGAGGCTTGAGCGACCCTATGTTCAAAATGACAATCGCTCCCGACGCGTCCTCGCGTGCGAGAACCTGGTCCAAGGCGGCGTAGCGGAGAATTGTGTATGCGCGCCCATCGTGACTGTAGCTGCTGCCCTTCTTAATCGGCAGAAGAGTCGGCGTCTTTCCTAACGACTTGCTTGCCATGGCTAGCTCGGTAGAAATAGCTGCGTGCTATCCGTCAACGGAATCTGCAAGTCCGCTTGGATTTCGCCGTGAGCAACAAGATGCCAAAGCACGGGAATCAGGCCTGCGCGCATCTCTAAGGTGTCCGCCAAACTACCAAGTAGTGTCTCGGGGGTCGTTGGACTGTCCAGCCGGCGCATCGCAGCAAGCAAGCGCTCCACTGCGACCGGGTCCGCGGGCGTATGGCGATACCGATGCAGAAACTTCAGGTTTTGAACGTGCTGCGTCCGGATGTCGATCTCTGTTCGGGTAACGAAGACCCAGCCTCTCTCTTCGGCGACGACAGTTGCCGCTGCAAACTTCTCGCGATACGTCTCGGCGTGTCGATCAAGGTATTCCCGCTTCTTGATTTCCACCAATTCTGGAGACCGCTGATTGCCCGACGGAGAACAGCGGTAGGTCACCAGCAGATCTGGAACATAAACTCGGCCGCGAGACAGTGCAATTTTGACCGGCTGACATTCGTACGATTCCACTTGGGGATCCGAGTCCAGCAGGAGCATGTACTCCTTCTCCAGAATCGACTCGAATTCAATGACCTCATCCGCCAGCGGGGAGGGATGACGTCCAGTGACAAAGAGGTAGTTCTTAGGGATCCGGCGCACCGGCATAAAGCGCTCCACAAAGCACACATCCGTGGATTCTTGCTTTCCCCACCCTGACTTGTCGACCCTCCATCGCGAGGGGGCTCAATGCACTGAGCGCGTTTCAGTCTAGGTCGCTGAGAGCAACTTATGTAGTGCACACACGGGGCCCTCCTGACTATCGATCGGGGGTGTAACGCACCGCGTTACCGATGGCGTTGCGGGCCGGCGGCAAGAAATCCCGCTCGCGTCACGCAGTCGGACGTTTTCGCCGTCATATATGCAGAGGGCTACGTCCTTTGGTTCGGTGCAAATGTTGCTCCCTTGGCAGCCGAACTCAATGTAGTATACCCCCCTATAGTATATTTAATGAGGTGATCGATGAGCCACACCATCCGTGAGAAGCAGAAGCTACTCAACCGCGTTCGCCGGATTCGGGGCCAGCTGGATGCCATTGAGCGCGCACTGGAGGAGGAGCAAGGGTGCGCCCCCGTGCTCCAGCAGATCACGAGTTGCCGCGGCGCCATGAATGGCCTGCTGGCCGTCGTGCTGGAAGATCACATACGCACCCACCTGACCGAGGTGGATGACGAACATGAACACGCCGAAGGCAGCGCCAAGGAGCAGCTGATCGAGGTCGTGCACAGCTATTTCAAATGAGCCAGCCATGAGCAATTTCTACGACACGCCGTTCGGTATCGGTCATGACCACGTGTTCCTGGGCGCAGGGCACGAGAAAAACGAGCGCAAGACATGGGCCGTGATCGTGCTGTGCACGCTGATGATGGCCGCTGAGATCATCGGCGGCAGCATGTTTGGCTCGCTGGCCCTGGTGGCCGATGGGCTGCATATGTCGACGCACGCAGGCGCCATGCTGATCGCGGCGCTGGCCTACACATATGCGCGGCGCCACGCGAACGACTCACGCTTCGTGTTCGGTACAGGCAAGCTCGGCGACCTGGCCGGCTTCACCAGCGCCATCATCCTGGCGATGATCGCGCTGCTGATCGGCTACGAGGCTGTGGTGCGATTCCTCTCGCCGGTGCCGATCCACTTTAGTGAGGCGATCCCGATTGCGGTGGTCGGCCTGCTGGTGAACATCGCCAGTGCCTGGCTGCTGAGCGGTGGCGACCACGATGGCCACAGCCATGGCCACAGTCATCACCATGGTCATGCCCACGGACACGATCACGGCCCAGCCGGACTTGGCGACAAACATGCACACGGCAAGGAAGTGCAGCACATCAACGCGCCAGCAGGGGTGTTCGCGCTGTCGATCTTTGAAGACGACGTACCGCCAGTTTTCCGCTTGGCTGGAGAAACCATCCCGCTGCCCAGCGACGTGGCGACGGTGACCACCATCCGGCCGGACGGCAGCCGCCAGGAATTCCTGATGGTCCGCAAGGCGAACTACCTAGAATCCACCACAGAGATTCCGGAGCCGCATGCCTTTACTGCCGTGCTCGGCATCGGCGGCCAGGAATACAGCGTGGCCTTCGAAGAGCATGAGCACGATCACGCCGATGGACACGGGGCGCACCATCGCGACCACAACATGCGCGCGGCCTATGTGCACGTCTTGGCCGACGCCGCCATCTCTGTCCTGGCCATCATCGGGCTGTTGCTGGCCAAAACCTTCGGCTGGCTCTGGATGGACCCGCTTGCAGGTATCGTCGGTGCGCTGGTCATCGCCAACTGGGCGTACGGACTGATGCGCGACACGGGTGGCATCCTGGTCGACATGACACCAGACAAGCAAATCGGCGGCCGCATCAAGACTGCACTGGAAACCGATGGCGACGCGCTGCTCGATCTGCACGTCTGGCGCATCGGCCCTGGGCACCTGGGCGTGGTGGTCTCGGTCGGCACACGCCAGGCGCATCGCGGGCCGCAGTTTTATCACGAACGGCTGCGGCGATTCCAAGCGCTGTCACACGTTACGATCGAGGTTCATTCGTTACCGACCAAATAACCTGACGTCCGACCTGGACATATCCTCCGGACGATTAGAACGGGGGCGGTACCCCGCCATGTGGGTGCCGCATTCGCCCAACCAAAACAAGAAAACATTGTCGCGGCCTGACCGCGGACGCTCTCCCGGCCATGTACCACCCATCTAGATTTGCCCGCATTTGCGCGGCAGCGTTCGCTCTTGCTGCGCTCGTCTCCAGCCCATCACATGCGCATGGCATTGCTGGCAACCGCTTCTTTCCGGGAACGCTGAATTTCGACGACCCCGCTGTTGCTGACGAATTTTCCATCACCGCCGGCGCTGTGCAGCACCCTGACAACAGCCGCAACGTCACGGATCGCGGCGCGACAGTCTCATTCGCGCGGTTGCTGACACCTGAGGTCTCGATCGGCTTTGACAGCGGCTTCATCCGGCGCGACTGGGACAGTGCACGCCAGCCAGGCGCAACCGGTTCCGACCTGATTCTCAAATCCCGGCTCTACGAAGACGATCTGAACGAGACGCTTGTTGCCGCCTCGCTGATCTATGGGCTGCCCCAGACCGGCGCCAGACGACTCGGCGCCAGCACGTCAGCGACCATTGCCCCCAGCCTGTATGTAGGTCAGGGGTTGGGTGCCTTGCCTGAGGCGTGGTCTTGGCTTCGGCCGTTGGGCATCACCGCTGGCGTCAGCGTGGCCGTGCCGACCAGCAAAACATCGGACAACTTGAGCTACGACCCGATGACGCGACAGTTCAACCCTGTGAGGACAGCCAACGTCACCACGGTGCATTGGGGGTTCGCATTGGAGTACAGCACGCTCTATTTGACGGATCGGTTTGTACCAGGCGTGCTCCCCAAAGAGGAGCCGCTCCATCAATGGGTCCCGTTGGTCGAATTCGCATTCGACTCACCACGGGGCCAGCGTACGCGTGGCACCGTCAACCCAGGCTTCGCTTATGTCAAGGATACGTGGCAGGTGGCAGCGGAACTGGTCCTCCCCTTGACCCACGGATCAACGCGCGGTGTCGGCGCGAACGTTCAGGTGTTGTTCTTTCTGGACGATTTCCTGCCGGCGCTGTTCGGAAGGCCGATGCTGACTCACTAACGAATTGTCTTAGCGTGCATGTTCAAAATGGTCGATAGGGACTTAGATTCGCCCCTTGCCAATTGCATCTGGCATGAAGCACTCGGTTCGATGCAAATGGCTTTCTGACCCCGAGGCAATCTGATCCGGCTTGTGGCTGAAAACGCCGCTTTCCTAGATCAGGGATCCCGGTATTGCACTTGTGCCCACCAGTGCACCAGCGAATGCGAACGCCTCTCATGCGGATTCTTTTCTGCGGCTGCCGGTTATTCCCCAAACGGTCAATTCTCAACCTATGATCGCGGACAAATCCAGGCGCTCGCCCTCAAGGTGACCGGTCCTCGACCATCAGACAAACCAGACCATGCAACAGCCAACCGAGATCGATTTCGACAGCGAGACACCGGCCATCAAGCGCGCGGCGAAACGCAGCACTCTCGTGAGCGTGGGTGTCAATTTGGCCCTAACGGCCGCGCAACTGGTTGCTGGCGTTCTTGCCCATTCACAAGCGTTGATAGCCGACGCAATTCACTCGCTTTCCGACCTGGTTTCGGATTTCGTCGTCCTCTTTGCCGGACACCATAGCCAGAAGGAACCGGACGCAGAACATCACTATGGTCACCTTCGGTTCGAGACAGCGGCATCCCTGGTTTTGGGCTTGCTGCTACTTGGCGTAGGCATCGGGATGCTTTGGAGTGCGGTGACAAAGCTGGAGCATCCGGAATCAATTTCACATGTGAAGTTGATTGGCTTGTGGGTCGCACTTGGCGCACTGGTGAGCAAAGAGCTGTTGTTCCGGTACATGCTGGCCGTCGCCGAGCGCGTGCGCTCCAGCATGCTGATAGCGAACGCCTGGCATGCTCGCTCCGACGCAGCCTCCTCGTTGGTGGTCGCACTCGGCATCATCGGCAATTTGCTTGGATTTCACCTGCTCGACCCGGTAGCCGCACTCATTGTGGGGCTGATGGTATCCAGAATGGGGTGGCAGTTTGGCTCGAATGCTCTGCACGATCTCATGGACAGAGCCGTCGATGAAGAGACAGCGACCGAAATTCGGCAAGTAATGCTCGGCACGCCAGGCGTGCTTGGCGTTCATGACGTTCGGACACGCAAGATGGGCGACATGATCCTGGTGGACGCGCACTTGGAGATCGAAAGCACCGCAACCGTGAAGGTCGGTCACGACATCGCGCTGGAAGCAAGGCGACGCGTCATGGAAAGACATGATGTTCTCAATGTCATGACCCACGTCGATCCCGTAGACAGGCTCACAGCCGGTACAAGCTAGCCGTTCAGTCGCGGTAAGAACACGTTGAATCTTGAGCCTTTGCCTTCTTCGCTGGTCACAGTGATCGTTCCTCGGTGCAGTTCCACGACCAGCTTCACCAAGTAAAGCCCGACACCTGCTCCAACCGTCCCTGCAACGTTGCCGCCGCGCACGTAGCGCTCGAACAAGCGCTCGATATCGCGCTCTGGTATGCCCAGGCCCCGGTCTTCCACAGTTACCGACACACCGTCGGCATCGCTGCGCATACGCACACTGACCGGTGCGCCTGGCGGCGAATACTTAACGGCGTTGCCGACAAGATTGCTGAAGGCCTGGAATAAGAGCCGGGCATCGCCGAAGAATGTGTTCGGCTCATCCGTCTCTATGCACACCTCGATCCGAGCGCTCGGCGTGCCTTCCAAGTGCATTTCGCAAACCTCGTGCAGAAGCGCTGCAAGCGGGAAATCGGTGCGCCGCATCGCTGCTGGCGTCGTGGAATCCAGCCACTGCGAAGAGTCGAGCAAGTGATCCATCAGGTGCGTCATGCGCTGCACGGCCGCCCGGATTTTCCCGCAGCGTTCTTCGAGCGCCTCGGGCTGCAACGCATCACGCGTGCGTATCAACCGCTGGGCCTGGCCGTCAATCACGCCCAGTGGCGTACGGAATTCATGCGACGCCATTGAGATGAAATTGCGTTGGAGTTCGGCCATGCGGCGCTCTTTGTCAAGCGTCTCCTGCAATACGGCCGCCTGGGCGGTCAGTACATCTTTGCTGCGCCCCAGTTCGATTGTGTTTTCTCGAAAACGCGCCACGGCTTGCGCGATGTCGCCAATCTCGTCGTGGCGGTCCAAGCCTGGGATGTCGATCTGGGTATCGTTGTTGGCAACGCGGTGCATGCGATCCACTAGCACGGCAATCGGGCGCGACACGGCAAAGACAAGGTAGATCACGGCCAGCACGACCAGACATGCCGCCACAACGATCGCCCCAACGATGAGTTGCCGCGCATCGTGGTAGGCCTGCGCCTCTCGCTCGGTTTCTGCCGTGGCGCCAGCGACACTGCGTTCGGTCATCACGCCCAAGGTGTCGTTGGCCAAGTCGAATGCGTGTTTGGAATCCGCGTGATAGAGCCGCGCAGCACCCGCTACGTCGCCTGCCTTGGCAGAAATCATCAGCCGTCGCGCAAGCTCGCGATACGTGTTCCATTGGGTGACAAACTGGCTGTAAAGCTCGTGCTCGGCGCTGTCGTGTTCGATCTTGTCGTAGCGGGCCTGGGACGTGGCAATCGCTTTGTCGAGCATGGCGACCTGTTCGTCGGCGGCTCGCAGGTCAGCGCGTGATGAGGCGATCAGAAAATCGCCTTCGGCCGCGCGATAATCCGAGATGTAGTTGTTGAGGTCGCCCAGAATCCGGCTGTTCTGTAGCCAGCGCCCGCTGATCTGCGCAGATACGCTGTGGAAGCTCGCCAGTTGGTCGATACTGAAAGCGCCGACGCCGACCACCAGCAGTAAAAAGATCACGAACACCAGCGTCAGCCGGACCCGGATGGGACGCAGGATCAACGGCGATGCGATTCCAAAGCGCCGCCCGTCTGGCGCGGCTGTGACCGTTTTTGGCGATTGCATAGGTAATGTCCTGCGCAGTTTTTCTTGACGACGTCATGAGCGGAGCATCAGTCACCATACCACCAGCTGAAATCCCCATGAAGCCAGCCAACCCCAAGATCCTCTGCATTGAAGACGACGTTGAAACCGCCGAGTTGATCACCGAAGAACTGGCCGAACACGGCTACACCGTGATCACGGCGAACGATGGTGAGTCCGGGCTGGCGATGCTCCTGCGCGAAGCCCCCGATCTGGTGCTGTGCGACGTAGGCATGCCGGGCATGACCGGGTTCGAGTTGCTGGAGCAATTGCGCACGCTCGCGCCACGTTATGCTGAAATTCCGTTCGTCTTTTTGACGGCGATGGCGCAACGCGACTCTGAACTGCGTGGGCGTCGCCTGGGTGCTGATGACTATGTGACCAAACCGGTCGACTTCGAAATCCTGATGAGCATTGTGCAGACCCGGCTCGCCAGACGGCCGCGCACGCATACCGCACATCCGCCCGTACAACTGAGCGAGCGTGAGGTCGAGGTGCTAGCATGGTCTGCGCGCGGCAAGACATCGGGTGAGATCGCCACGATTCTTGGGCTCTCCAAGCGCACGGTCGATTTCCATATGGACAATGCGCGCGAAAAGCTGGGCGTCGCCACGCGCATCGAAGCCGTGGTCAGGGCTTCCAGCTCGGGCATTATCAAACCATAGGGGCCGCCGCACGAAGCGGCGGCCATCGCTCAGACCGGCGCTTCCTCAAGGGGCGAGTCTTCAGGCGGCTCCTTGCCGAGGAATACCATCCGCAACGCAGGCACGATCACCAGCAGCATCAACGGGCCCACCAACATGCCGCCCACAACCACGGTGGCTAGGGGCCGCTGCACCTGGCTGCCGATGCCCGTGGAAATCGCCGCCGGGAACAGGCCGATACACGCCGACAGGGCCGTCATCAGCATTGGCCGCATGCGCTGTTGCGCCGCATGGAACATCGCTTCAGTTGGCTGGAGGCCGCGCTCCCGGCGCAAGTCGTTGTAGTAGGTGATCATCAGGATGCCGTCCATGACCGATACACCAAACAACGAGACGAACCCAATGGCCGCCGAGACGCTGAAGTCCAGCCCCGTCAGGAACAGTGCCGCTACCCCACCGGTGATCGCAAACGGAATACCGGCCAGCGCCATCAGGCTATCGCGCAGCGAATTGAACAGTCCATAGAGCAGGACCAGAATCAACAGAATGCTGATCGGCACCATGACCGCGAGCCGCTGCTTGGCCTGTTCGAGTTCTTCAAACTCACCCGCCCACTCGATGCGGTAGCCTTGCGGCAACTTGACGTGCTGGGCGATGCGCTGCTGCGCTTCTTCCACCGTGCCGCCCAGGTCGCGCCCGCGTACACTGAACTTGACCGGAATATAGCGGGCGTTCTTCTCGTGATAGATGTACGACGCCCCCGTATCCAGCGTGATGTCAGCCAGCGCCGAGAGCGGAA
The DNA here is from genome assembly GCF_000607165.1 of Ralstonia pickettii. Taxonomy (GTDB): domain Bacteria; phylum Pseudomonadota; class Gammaproteobacteria; order Burkholderiales; family Burkholderiaceae; genus Ralstonia; species Ralstonia holmesii. The sequence continues at coordinate 22,428 of NZ_JFZG01000035.1, forward strand.
TGTAGGCGTTGCCGCCATTCGCGTTCGAGTAGGCGACGCGGATGTTGCGCACCGCATCGATTGTGGCACGGTACTCCGGGGCCAGCCGCACCGTCAGTGCAAACTGCCGATCGCCTTCCAGGATGGTGGTCGCCTGAGAGCCCGACAGGGCCGCTTGCACCACGGTGTTCACATCCCCAGTGTTGAGCCCATAGCGCGCGGCCGCCTCACGGTTGATGCGCACGTTCAGGTTCGGTTGACCGAGCACGCGGAAGATGCCCAGGTCTGTGATGCCTTTGACCTCGCTCATCTCGCCCTGTACCTGATCGGCAAGCCGCTCCAGCACCTGCAGGTCCGGGCCGATGATCTTGACCGAGTTGGCCCCCTTCACGCCCGACAACCCTTCTTCCACGTTGTCCTGGATGTACTGCGAGAAGTTCAGGCCGACCCCGGTGAACTCACTGGTGAATTCTTTCTGGATCTGCGCGATCAGCTTCTCCTTGGTCATCCCCGCCGACCATTGGTCGAACGGCTTGAGGGGCACGAAGAATTCAGCGTTGTAGAAGCCCGCGGCATCACTGCCGTCGTCGGGGCGACCGTGGGCCGACACCACCGTGCGCACCTCGGGGTGCTTGAGCAAAATCTGGCGCATGCGCGCGACCGGTACCACGCCCGATTCCAGCGACGCCGTTTGCGGCATCGTCAGCCGAATCCACAGGTTGCCTTCTTCAAGCGCCGGCAGGAACTCCGTACCCAGCAGCGGCATGAGCGCCGCCGTTACCGCCAGCACGACCGCGCCGATCGTCACGGCAATGCGCCGGTTGGACAAGGACCACGTCAGCGCAGGCTGGTAGACCTTGTGCAACGCGCGAACGAGCCAGGTTTCCTTCTCTTCGATCTTCTTGGGCAGCAGGTACGAGCACAGCGCCGGCGTGACCGTGAAGGTGGCGATAAGCGCGCCCGCCAACGCGTAGCCATAGGTACGCGCCATCGGGCCGAAGATCTGGCCTTCCACCCCCTGCATGGTGAACAGTGGAACAAATGCGGCCACAGTGATCAGTGCGGAGAAGAACACCGCGCGATCGACCTGCAGCGCACTGACGAAAATCATGCGCAAGCGCTCCGGCACGCGGAAGCCCAGCATCTTCGCGTCACGGCTCATCAGCAGGCGCGTCTGCTCCGCCGCCGGCATCTGGAAGTTGCGGAAGATGTTTTCGACCAGGATGACCGACGAATCCACGATGATCCCGAAGTCCACCGCGCCCACCGATAGCAGGTTGGCGGATTCGCCGGTCAGCAAGAGGATCAGGATGCTGAAGAACAGCGCAAACGGAATGTTGGCGCTAACGATGATGGCGCTGCGCAAATCGCCCAGGAAGATCCATTGGATGAAGAACACCAGCAGGCAGCCAAACAGCAGCGCATGCATGACCGTGTGCGTGGTGACCGAGACGAGCTCCGAGCGGTCGTAGTAACGCTCGACCTTCACGCCTGCCGGCAGCGTGCCATCGGTGTTGATCTTGTCCAGCTCGGCCTTGACGCGCGCCACCACGTCGTTGGTCTGCATGGTGCGGTTCATCACCACGATGGCGGTGACGACGTCGCTTTCGTTGTCACGGCCGGCAATGCCCAGACGGGGCGCGAAACCAATCTTCGTCTTCGCGACATCCTTGACCTGCACGGGCACGCCATTGGTCTGCGTAAGGACGATCTTGTCGATGTCCTTCACGTCTTGGATCAGACCCACGCCGCGGATGTTGACTGACTGCTGGCCAAAGTTGATCGTGCGCCCGCCGACGTTGATATTGGCGTTACCGAGCGCCGTCATCATCTGCGGCAGGGTGACGCCATAGGCTTCCAGCTTCTTCGGGTCGACCTCGACGTCGTACTCCTTGGTCGTGCCTCCCCAACTGACGACCTGCGCCACGCCCGGTACGGTCTTCAGGCGGCGCTGCAACACCCAATCCTGCAAGGTGCGCAGGTTGGTCAGGCCAAAGTGGGGCGGGCCCTTCAACTGATAGCGCACCACTTCCCCGACCAGGCTGGACGCCTGAATTTGCGGCTGCACATTGTTGGGCAGGCTGACGTTCTGCTGGAGGGCAAGTGCCGCCTGCGTGTAAGCAAAGTAGTAGTCGATCCCGTACTTAAAGGTCACGCGCACGAACGACAACCCATAGAACGACGTGGAGCGGATGTTCTCCACACCGGGCGTCGCCGCGAGGCCGATCTCCATCGGCACGGTGTAGTACCGCTCCATTTCTTCGGCCGACAGACCGGGCGTTTGCGCCGTGATTTCGAGAATGACGGGAGCGGGGTTGGGGTACGCCTCGATGTTGAGCTTGGAATACGCGAACAGCCCTGCCGTCACGAACGCCAGCAGGAACAACAGGATCAGCGGCCGTCGCAGCAGCGACAGCTTCAGAATCGCTTTGAGCACGGTGAACTCCCCTCAATTAGCGCTATTGACGCTGCCGGAGGCAGCCGTGCTCAGATACAGTGCCCCTTCGTTGGCGGCCAGCTCGCCTGCGTTCAGGCCTTCGAGCACCTGCACAAAGCCATCCTGCTCCAGGCCAAGCTTGATCACGCGCCGCGCAAAGCGCTTGCGGTCGGTCGTAACCCACGCGGTCATGGTGCCGTCGCCTTCGCGGACCACGCCGTCCATCGCCAACGCTGGGGATTGGATGGGCGCGCCGGTGGTGATGTCGAATGAAGTGAACATGCCGGGGCGCAGTTCGTGCTTCGGGTCGTCGATTTCCGAACGCACCAGGATGCGGTGCGTGTTGGCGTCGACCGATGCACCCACGGTGGTGATCTTGCCGTTGAAGACCCGGCTTGGGAACGCCATGACGTGAATCTTGACCGGCTGGCCGACGTGCAGCAGCGGTGCATCGGCTTCCGGCACGAACGCCTGCATCCACATGGTGGACACATCAGCCACCGTGAATGGCGCCGTACCGTTGCCGGGCTGCAAGAGCAAGCCTGGCTGCGCGCTGCGCGCGGTCACCTGGCCCGAGATCGGGCTCACCACCGTCAGCAGCGAATCAGTCTTGCGCGTCTGCACGATCTGGTCCATCTGTGCGGGCGTCTTGCCGAACACAGCCAGGGCTTCACGCGCGGCCTTGTAGGCCGCCTCGGCGGCTTGCTGGTCGGAGATAGCCTGGTCCAGATCCTTCTGTGCCAGGCCCTGGATCTCATACAACTGGCGCGCACGAGCGAGCGCATCAGTCGTCAACTTGCGCGTACCAGCAGTGGAAATCAGCGTGGATTCCGCTTGCACCAGATCAGGGCTGTCGATATCGAACAGCGGCTTGCCCTTGGCAACGATGTCGCCCACCTTGGCGTAGGTGTTGCGGATCTTGCCTTGGTACGACGTGAAGACCTGCACAGCGCGGTCCTCGTTGAAGTCGATATTGCCCACCGCCTCGCGCCGGTTGGCGAATTCGCGCAACTCTACGGGCGCAACCTTGATGTACTGCAATTGGCCCTGGCTCAAGGTCACGGCCTGCCCATCGCGTGAGGGTGGCGCTGGCACGGTGACCGGCGCGGCTGCATACGATGGTGTGGGCGCAGCTTCCGAGCGCTTTTGCCCCCAGATTCCCCACATCAGGCCGCCAACGACCAACCCGGCGACAACGCCCCCAATGGCTGCGGACTTGTAATCAACCTGCACAGCAGTACCCCAGTTGATAGAAATTTTGCCCGCATGATGCTGCCCGCACGTGGAGCGGTCTACTGTGATGAATCACAGTTCGCAACGATTCGACGCCCCCATAGAATCGGCGCCATTCGACCAAACTGGGTGCTTCCATGCCCGCCAACACTGCCCACGGCATGCCATCGTCCGCCACTGTTCTTCTGCGCCTGACCATCGTGGCGGCGGCATGCCTGTTGACCGCCGCCTGCGCGGTCGGACCGGATTTCAAGACTCCGGATGCTCCGAAAGTGACTGGCTATACGCCCAAGCCGCTGCCGCAGCAGACATCGGCTGCAGCCACGCAGGGCGGCGAAGCACAGCGCTTTGTCTCGGGGATGCCAGTTTCCGATCAATGGTGGAAGGCGTTCCAGTCAGAAAAGCTGAACAAGACGATTGCCGATGCGATTTCCGCCAGCCCCACGCTGGCCGCCGCCCAGGCTGCACTGCGCGTGGCGCAGCAGCAAACGCGCGCGCAACAAGGAGCGTTCTTCCCAATGCTGCAAGGCTCGTATCAACCGAGCCGACAGCAAAACGCCGTCGGCACGATTTCGCCCACGCTCACCTCTGGCGCACCGATCTACACCCTGCACACCGCGCAGCTCACGGTGAGCTATGCCCCAGACGTCTTCGGCCTGAACCGCCGGCAGGTGGAATCACTGAAGGCCACCGAAGAGGCACAGTACTTCCAGATGGAGGCGGCTCACCTCACCCTTGCGTCCAACATCGTGGTGGCGGCAGTGCAGGAAGCCTCGCTGCGCGCGCAGATTGAAGCGCAACAACGCATTGTCGGCATCAATACGCAGTTGCTCGACAACCTGCACAAGCAGTTCGCGCTGGGCGCGGTAACGGGGCTGGATATTGCAGCTGCCGAAACGGCGCTTGCGCAGGCCGAGCAGGCGCTACCCAACCTGCAAAAGCAACTGGCGGTTCAGCGCGATCTGTTGGCTGCACTGGCCGGCAAGCTGCCTAGCGAAGGCATCGCCGAGACGTTCACCTTTGCAGACTTCACGCTGCCGCAGGACTTGCCCGTGTCGCTGCCATCGGATCTCGTCCGGCAGCGCCCTGACGTGCGCGCAGCCGAAGAACAGCTGCACGCCGCAACAGCGCAGGTGGGCGTGGCGATCGCCAATATGCTGCCCCAACTGACGATCACCGGCACCAAGGGCGGCACCGCAGAAATCTTCAGCCAGATGTTCCGGGACGGCAACGTCTTCTGGAGCCTGGTCGGCAATGTGGCGCAGACCTTCTTCGATGGTGGTGCGATGCTGGCGAAAAAACGGGCAGCCGATGCGGGGGTCGATCAAGCGGAGGCGCAGTACCGTGGCACCGTCATCACTGCATTCCAGAACGTCGCCGATACCCTGCACGCGCTAGATGCCGATGCCGACGTGCTGAAAGCCGCGCTCAGATCCGAACAGGCAGCACACCGAACTCTAAACATCACGGATAGGCAGCGCGCGATCGGCCAGGTCAACATCCTCGCTGTGCTGAATGCAGAACAGGCCTACCAGACTGCTGTGCAAGCCACGATTGGGGCGCGTGCAAACCGATTCGCCGATACGGCAGCGCTGTTTCAAGCCCTAGGTGGCGGGTGGTGGAACCGGCCCAACGCTGACGTCGCACGGCGCTAAAACCGATGAGGCGCCAGCCTTCTCGCTGAGGGCTGACGGTTAACTCAATGGGACTTCAAAGATCCATTTGAACGTCCACCGGTCGGTGGCGCGCGTTAAGCCTCTGCCCACGCCAAAGTTGAAAACGAACGGCTTGCGATCCACGTCAAACGCGAGAAAGGCCGTGTGCTGCTGTTCGTATAATGGCAAGACATGGTCGACGCGACCCAGACCGGCGTAGTACTCCAATCCGGCACGAATGCCTGTGGACACCGTACGGGCGATCTTGAGGGCCGGGGCGAATTCAGGCACGCCACTGCGATCCTGGCCGGAGAGATTCCAGTCGAGCACCGGGTTGAGCGCCCATAGCCATTGCTCATTCTGATAGCCATAAATCGGCCGGAGCTCTACCGCTTGTTGTGATTGCTCAAAGCGACTTGCAACATGAGCAAGCTCGACGTTGAGACCAGCGAAGTAACCGACACCGTCTTCGGGTCGGACGGGCATCCATTTGACGCGCACCTTTGGCCCGGTGACGTAGTAGGTATTTTCGCGCGTGAGCGCGGTTGGGACGTACACACCGAGTTCCACCGAAGGCGTCAAGCCGTAAGAGAATTCAGCAGTGCCCCGCCAGCCATGCGGTGTCGTGACCTCGCGCGGATAAGACGGTTCTCCAATGCCGCTTGGCGTCGTGTTCAGATGCAACTCCAGTCCAAACTCGCCGGGCGCGTTGATGTCACCGGTGTAGACCTGAATCTCATCAGGAAGGACGGCATACGCCGGAAGCGCAGTTAGACCCAGTACCGTTGCGATGACTCCAACAAGGCTGGATAAGCGAGTGTGTTGCATGGGGGGCTCCAATTTCTGGCAGCCGAAGCATAGACGTCGTGCATGCGTTTTTCCGAATAACCCGGTGACGCAAACGAAAACCTGCATGAGATGCGTTTTCGTTTTCACTCTGTCGGTCTTCCTCTTTTACCGCGTTCGACAAATAGCGCACTGTGATTTGTACGGTATCACTGTGTGGGAGACGTGACCTACACTGAATGGAGGGCAGGACTTTTCAAGTATGCGCTATGCCTATCGAACAGGTTCGTGGCCATAGGTCCAAATGGAGTATCAAGAGGCAGATGATGGTAGGAGTTCTCAGAATGCGCTCTCTTCCTTCCGCACTGCAGATGCGCACCATGAGCACAATGCTGGTCATGTCCCTCGCCGGTTGCTCGACTATCTATGAAGGCAAATATGCCTACGACGAGGGATGGAGACTCGGAGAAATCGAAAAGATTGGTGCACCAGCGGATCTGGGGCGGTTCGGAGCGCTGTGCCGCCAAAGGCGAGACCTGTCTGCAGCGTATCCTCCGGTTGCTGTCGTAAGGTTCGACTTCGGAACCACGGCCGGCAGATATATGCATAGCAGCCATAAACTGCAACACGTGGTGGTGCAACTGCCTCTCGACAGCCCGTTGAAAAAGGACGCGCACGTATACGTGAACATCCGGGATTGCGAGCAACCCCTTGTCCCCGTTGGCAAACTGGACTCAAAACCGCTTCAGCTACCCGGCGCGTGAGGCAAGATGTATGTAGGCTGTTGGCCTAGCCTCATCCCGTCACCAGCCCAGCGATCCGCACCAGCACCAGTCCAGCGGCCACCACGAGATAAGCCCGCAGCACAAACATCCACGTGCGCTTGAGCGGTGTCCAACGTGCTGGCGTGAGCTGCTCCAGCGGCGGCATGGTCCAGTGGTCGCGATCGAGCACGCTCACGCGCAGTGGATGCTGGGGTCGATGACTGCGCCGCTCGATGTGCCACAACACCAGCGACATGACAATGGCGATGAGCGAACCGCCGATCAGGATCGCGCCGATCTCGAATTCGCCGATGCCGGGAAACAGCACCGCCGCCGTCAGGATGACGGAGAGCATCACCAGCACCGCCACCACACCGCCGGTGAAGATGTTCATCGCGCGGCCGTTCGTCCAGGGGCCCAGCACAGCCTTGTCATTGCACAACAGCAGCAGGAACACCGTCGCGCTCGGCAGCAGCACGCCGGCCAGTGATTGCACCGCGTTGGTCAACAGCCCGAGCGGCACACCCGGCGTCAGCACCAACCCTGCGGCCAGCAGCGTCAGCCCGAAGTAAATCGCATAGAAACCCTTGGCCTCCGTCGGCTTGCGATGCAGCGAATGCCGTACAGCGAACACATCGCCGATAGCATAGGCCGTGGACAGCGACACCGCGCATGCGCCGATGATGCTGGCGTCCAACAGCGCGATCGCAAACAGCACACCGGCCCAGCGGCCCGAGTGCGCTTCCAACCCTTTCGCCGTGCCCAGTGCATCGGTGTAGTTGCCAAACTCTGGCGTACCGTGGAAGGCCTGCGCGCTGAAGGCGATCATCGCCACGGCACCGGCAATCACGAGCACGATGCCCAGCCACAGGTCCGCTCGCTCATAGCGGATGAAGCGCGCGGTGATCCGCTTGTCGATCACGTAGCTCTGCTGGAAGAACAACTGCCACGGCGCCACCGTCGTCCCCACGATGGCGATGATCAGCAGCATTACCTCCGCCAGCGGTGCACCGGCCGGTAGAGCAGGCACGAAGAAGTCGCGCGCCACCTGCCCCATCGGCGGGTGCACCATCACAAAGATGGGAATAAGCGTGAGGCTGCCCGCCACCAGCAGCAGCGCAAAGCGCTCGAAGCGGCGGAAGTCGCCCGTGGAGGCGGCCAGCATCACCAGCGCGGCCGCTGCACACACGCCCCAATGACGCGGGATGCCGAGATACTCCAGCGCCAGGCTGATGCCGATGAATTCCGTCACCAAGGTCAGCGCGTTCACCAGAAACAGGTCGATGACGGAGAAGCTGCCCCAGAACTTGCCGAAGCGCGCAAAGATCAGCCGCGCATGGCCGACGCGCGTGACGGCGCCCAGGCGCAGCACCATCTCCTGGTTCACGTACAGCACAGGGATCAGCAGCAGCAACGTCCAGAGCAGCGTGGTGCCGTAGTTCTGCCCGGCCTGCGTGTAGGTGCCGAAGGCGCCGGCATCGTTGTCGCCGACCATCACGATCAGGCCGGGCCCGAGGATGGCGAGCAATGTACGCAAGCGCGCACGCCAGCTATCACGCGCGCCGGTGTCATGGTGGGCGATGGTGCCGAGCGCCCCACGGATGTCGCCCACATGGGCGTCGTCGAGAGCGGCATGACGTGGTGGTGTGTCGATGCCCGAAGTCAGTTGGGTCATAGCGACCTCCGATTTGTTATTGGGTGATTGGATGACCCACCGGTTACCAATAGGTGCGCGACAGCCGGACGGCAGCGGCAGCGTAGCCGTGGTTGGAGAGCGGCTGCCCACCGTCGTCAGCACGCCGGTTGGAGGTGGCGGGCACGGCGTTGGCACGCTCGGGCGCACCGGCCCGGGCCTGCACGAACGGCGAGCTGAACGGCAGCGCGATTGCCGAGAAACGACGGGCGGGGATGTTGAATTTGCGCATAGGTACTCCTCGCCACATGCGCACGACGGGTGCATGGCATGCGGCAATCGCCGCACAGGGGTCGTCTTACCCTGGCGGCAGATTCAAACAATCAAGGAGCGATGCAGACACCGCTGCCTTGCCTGGGCGGCAAGTCAGCAGCAGGGAAAACCGTGCGGCGGACTGGCCTAGTGGGAAACTGATGTGGTTGTCGGATAAGGTCGACTCGGACTGTCCATATGGGTCCTCCGTAGGCGTTAGAACTCCGCGTGGGCACGAATGCCAAAGAACTTGGCAGGCCCGCGGTCCCGGTTGTAACCGGGGTTCTGGATCAACTGAAAATCGGGGCTGAGCGTGATGCCCTTGACCGGTTGAAAGCTGTAGAACACTTCGAGTATGCGCTCGTGGCCATAGTTCAGTGCGCCGTCACCCAGGAAGGCGCCGCTGCCGCCCGCCGCCAGATAGGCACGATGATCCGGGCCCAGCATGTTGAGCGAAAAGGCCGCCCCCAACACATCATTCGGCCGCCCCCAGGACGTGCCCTTGAGCAGACCGCCGAACGACACGTTGCGGCCCACCTCGGTAAAAGCATAGGTCTCGGTCTTGTCATCCGACCAGTTCAGGCGGGTGAACAGGCCCAGGTTTTCGCCCACTTTCTGCTCGAACGACAGGCCGACGCCCACCTTGGCGTGCTCGCGCCGCACCTGGCTCAGGTCTGGCGCGGCACCGGTGGCCTGCCCGAGCGCAATCGCATCATCAAAGCGGCCCATGCGCGCGAAGTTGCGCCAGCCCAGCAAGCGCACCTTGCCCTCCTGGCCGAACAGCGTGTAGCGCTTTTCAAGCTCCAGCATGTCGCCGTAGTGCTTCAGAAAACGCGTGTCGAGCGGCAAGCCGTTGGACTCAAGCGGTTGCAGGAATCGGCCCGCGCGGACGGCCCAGCCCAGCTCGCTGTCGATGTACTCCAGCGCAACGCCCCAGCTGTAGCCGCGCGCATCGGCCGCATAGTCGAACGACGGGTGCGTCATGAACGACCAGTTCAGGAACTGCGTGCGCGGGTCGTGCGCGTACTCCACGGCATCAAAGACATCGAGCACCGGCAGATTGCCCGCGGTCAGCACCACGCGACGCTTGTCGACCACGTCAGCGAACTGGTTGAAGTCGGCGTCGACCTTTTCTGTGTCACCGCCCAGGCCCCAGGTCTGACGCATGAAAACGCGGGCGCGGTACAGCGTCGGGTCAGTGCCCGTGACCTTGGCCAACTCGCCGTTGGTGGGGCCACCCAGGCCATGCAGATCGGAGAACGCCTTGCCCATCACCACTTCCGGGTTGAAGTGGAATTCCGCGCCCTTCCACAGCCGCATGCCCAGGTCCAGCGTCGTGCTGAAGGAATAACTCGTGGCGCGGCCCGCCGTCAGGCTGTTGTCGCCGCTGTACGGCGACTTGAAGGCGGGCTTGGCTTGCCAGACCCACGTCGATTGGCCATGGAAGCCGAAGCGGTCGCCCAACTCACCACCGGCAGGCAGCGCATCTGCAGCCGGAGCAGAAGCCGGAGCTTCTTGCGCTTGGGCAGCATGCGTGAAAGCAGAGAACAAAGCCATCGCAGCCAGCAAGGCCGGACGACGGAGGGGACGCAGAGCAGCAGCGCGCACCAGAACGAGCGGACGCACTGCAACCCAAGCGTACTGCAGCATCGAGAAAAACAGCATGAGACCTCCCTCGTCTGCTTCTATGACAGACGTAGGCATGGGCCGACCACGAGCCTCCCAGGAACCACGCACGCAAACGCGTACGCGGCCACATGGCCGTGTCGATAAAACGATCGAATGATGGGAGAGGCTTGTGCGGAGAACCCGCTCAAGATCCACTACCCGCCGTGCAATGCGGCTAGGCAGTGGTGAAGCGCAGCGATGCGCCCAAACTGTCTAGCCGTTCAACGTGCGACCCAAGGTCGACTAGAACAACTGTCCATGGAGATCACTCCGAGTTCTGACGGGGCGAAGGGTAACAAAGTCATACGTAAGCCTGCAAGCAGTTTTTCCGTTGGCTTTGAGCAACGCGTCGCAGCCGTCAAACAACGTGGAATGCCGACCATGGAACGGGAGAACGCTGAACGCCAAGAGGGAAGAGAATCAAGTGGCGAATAGGAGCGCCTACAAAAAAGGGAATGCGGCGGAATTGGGCAAGTGTCTGCGCACCTCAAATTTCGGCGGGCCCTCTGGACAGACTACATAGGTAGCTGAGCTAAGCCGGACCTGACGGATCGATTCAAGCCGACTATCTCGCACACGGGATCTATCGCAGCGAGTGAGCGACATTGAGGCGTCTTTGTACTTTTGCGTGCCAGGGGGGATGCTGATACACTCCGGCCCGTTGTCATTGGGGAGTAGCCATTCCGGGCGCAATGCTCGGAAGTCCACGTCAACAAACTTGAGACCTTGCCGTCTCATGGTGTGGACAGCCTCTGCTGCAAGCAGAGCCGCTAGGCGAGACCTTTGGCCGCGACGTGCACACCCAGGCCGGGCGACGCGCGTCGTTGCGCCATTGGTTTATCTCGTTCGCCTGGCTACCTCATTTCATGCTCCTCACAATCGGTCTTTTCCTGATATCGGCAGGCGCCATCTATTTGGCCTGCGAGTACTTCGTCAACGGCATTGAATGGTGCGGCAAGCGACTGAATCTCGGCGCCACAGCCGTCGGCTCGGTGTTGGCCGCCTTTGGCACAGCACTGCCTGAAAGTGCCGTCACGTTCGTTGCCGTGGTCTTCGGTTCGACGCCTGAGCAGAAAGATCTCGGCGTCGGTGCTGCGATGGGCGGCCCGCTTGTTCTGGCCACACTCGCATATGCGGTAGTTGGTTTGGCGTTGATGATGAATCGACGCGAGCTTGGCCGTCCCACCGCGGAAGTCAAAGTCGACCATGCACGCATGAGCCGGGACCAGGCCGCTTTCCTGGGCGCCTTTGTTGTCAAGGTTGCCCTGGGGCTTGTTGCCTTTGCATACAAGCCTTGGCTGGGCATTCTTTTCCTGGTCGCCTATGCGATCTATGTCTGGCGCGAGATCAAGGACAGTGACACGGCACCTGAAGAAGAGGAACTGGAGCCCCTCTCGATTCGCCCGAAGTTGGCGGAACCTCCACTGGGGTGGGCCGTGCTGCAAGTGCTGCTCGCGCTGGTCGTGATTGGCGGCGCTTCACACGTCTTTGTGGCACAGCTTGAAGCGATTGGCACAGCGCTGCACTGGCCAGCACACCTTGTCGCGCTATTGCTCAGCCCCGTTGCGACGGAGTTGCCCGAGACGATGAACGCTCTGATTTGGGTCCGCCGGGGCAAGGAACGCCTCGCCCTGGCAAACATCTCGGGGGCCATGATGATTCAGGCCACCATCCCGAGTGCACTGGGGATCTTCTACACTCCATGGCGATTTGACGGGCCGCTGCTTGCGTCCGGCATCATTACTGCGGTCGCCATCTTGTTCTTGTGGATGATGTTCCGGCGCGGAGTCGTGCATGGGCGAACCCTGGTAGCAGTCAGCTCTTTGTACGCGCTTTTTGCGTTTGTTCTCGCGATCGGGTTTCCAGTGACCCGCTAACAGGACGCCTTGCATGGGTTCATACTGCCGACACTCAGCCGGGCATCTGAGGCGGTCGGCGATGGACATCCGGTGGCAAGACGACAATGCTTGACTCTCGCACCGCACTGGTTGCATGGCTGGGCAGGCTGGCGCCCCGGGGACGGGACACTCGCGCGCGCCTCTTTCATGCTCCAGCCTACTTCGCTATTTTTTCTAACTTACTTCGCTATTCTCGCCAGTCAGGTCGGCGCTTTTTCTAATTTTCTTCGCTATGCCGACA
>NZ_JFZG01000036.1 GCF_000607165.1 Ralstonia pickettii
TACAGGAACATCGGTTTGGGCGACATTGCCCGTTACCGCTTGCCCTGGGCCGGTAAGGTGTCCATCTTGCACCGTGCCAGCGGTGCGCTGATGTTCCTTCTTCTTCCGTTCGTGCTGTACTTGTTCGAGCAAAGTCTCACGTCGGAAATCAGTTTCGCCAAGTTCACGGCGCTTCTGTCCAACAGCTTTGCCAAGGTTGTCGTCCTTGCCCTCATCTGGGCATACCTGCACCACTTCTGCGCAGGTGTCCGTTACCTGATCCTCGATCTGCATATCGGCATCGACAAGGCTTCGGCCTCCAAGTCGGCTGTGAGCGTGCTGATCGTCAGCCTGCTGCTGACCGTCGTGTTCGGCGCCAAGCTGTTCGGCCTGTTCTGAGGAGTCGAATGATGGCAAATAACAATATCGGTCCCAAGCGCCTCGTTGTCGGCGCGCACTACGGCCTGAAGGACTTCCTCGCACAGCGCGTCACCGCCGTGATCATGGCGGTCTACACCGTCGTGCTGCTGGCTGCGTTCCTGCTCTCCAAGGACACGTCTTACCAAAGCTGGGCGGGGCTGTTCTCCAACCAGTGGATGAAGATGCTGACGTTCCTGGCGTTCGTGTCGCTCACGTATCACGCCTGGATCGGTGTGCGTGACATCTGGATGGACTACGTGAAGCCCGTGGCAGTGCGTTTGACGCTGCAAGTGTTGACGATTCTGTGGCTCGTTGGTTGTGCGGGCTACGCAGCTCAGATTCTCTGGAGGGTTTAAGACATGGTCGCAGTCAAGACTGGGCTGCCGCGCCGCAAATTCGACGTCGTGATCGTCGGTGCGGGCGGTTCGGGCATGCGCGCATCGCTGCAGCTGGCAGAAGCCGGCCTCTCCGTGGCCGTGCTGTCCAAGGTTTTCCCCACCCGCTCGCACACCGTTGCGGCGCAGGGTGGTATCGGTGCTTCGCTGGGCAACATGAGCGAAGACAACTGGCACTATCACTTCTACGACACCGTCAAGGGCTCCGACTGGCTCGGCGACCAGGACGCGATCGAGTTCATGTGCCGCCAGGCACCGAACGTGGTCTATGAGCTGGAACACTTCGGCATGCCGTTCGACCGCAACGCCGACGGCACCATCTACCAGCGTCCGTTCGGCGGTCACACGTCGAACTACGGCGAGAAGCCCGTGCAGCGTGCCTGCGCCGCGGCTGACCGTACCGGCCACGCGCTGCTGCATACGCTGTATCAGCGTAACGTCAAGGCCAAGACCCACTTCTTCGTCGAATGGATGGCGCTGGACCTGATTCGCGACCAGGACGGCGACGTGCTGGGCGTGACCGCGCTGGAAATGGAAACCGGCGAGGTCTACATCCTCGAAGCGAAGACGACGCTGTTCGCCACGGGCGGTGCAGGCCGCATCTACGCAGCGTCCACCAACGCCTTCATCAACACCGGTGACGGCCTGGGCATGGCAGCGCGCGCGGGTGTTCCGCTGGAAGACATGGAGTTCTGGCAGTTCCACCCGACCGGCGTGGCCGGCGCGGGCGTGCTGATCACGGAAGGTGTGCGTGGCGAGGGCGGCATCCTGCGTAACAAGGATGGCGAGCGCTTCATGGAGCGCTATGCCCCGACGCTGAAGGATCTGGCACCGCGTGACTTCGTGTCGCGCTCGATGGATCAGGAAATCAAGGAAGGCCGTGGCTGCGGCCCGAACGGCGACTACGTGCTGCTCGACCTGACCCACGTCGGCGCCGAGACCATCATGAAGCGCCTGCCGTCGATCCGCGAGATCGGCCTGAAGTTCGCCAACGTCGACGCCATCAAGGAACCGATTCCTGTGGTGCCGACCATCCACTACCAGATGGGTGGCATTCCGACGAACTATCACGGCCAGGTCGTGGTGCCGAAGAACGGCAACCCGAACGAGGTCATCAACGGCTTCTACGCGATCGGCGAATGCTCGTGCGTGTCGGTGCACGGCGCCAACCGCCTGGGCACGAACTCGCTGCTCGACCTGGTGGTGTTCGGCCGTTCGGCGGGCAACCACATCGTTGCGCAGAACCTGAAGAACCGCGAGCACAAGCCGTTGCCGGCCGATGCAGCGGACCGCGCACTGTCGCGCCTGGCCAAGCTCGATTCGTCCAGCTCGGGCGAGTACGCGCAGGACGTCGCCAACGACATCCGCCGCAACATGCAGTCGCACGCGGGCGTGTTCCGTACGCAGAAGCTGATGGATGAAGGCGTCGAGCGCATCCTGGAAGTGGCCGAGCGCGCTGGCAGCATCCACCTGAAGGACAAGTCCAAGGTGTTCAACACCGCGCGCGTCGAAGCGCTGGAAGTGGCCAACCTGGTGGAAGTGGCAAAGGCGACGATGGTGTCGGCCGCCGCCCGCAAGGAATCGCGCGGCGCACACGCACACAGCGACTTCCCGAACCGCGACGACGAAAACTGGATGAAGCACTCGCTGTGGTACAGCGAAGGCAACCGCCTCGACTACAAGCCCGTGCAGTTGAAGCCGCTGTCGGTGGAATCGGTGCCGCCCAAGGCGCGTACGTTCTAACGGATAAGAAGGGCCCACAAAAATGAAGCGTATTTTTGAAGTCTATCGCTACGATCCGGACAAGGACGCAGCGCCCCGCATGCAGACCTACGAGGTTGAGCTCGACGGTCACGAGCGCATGCTGCTCGACGCGCTGGTCAAGCTGAAGAAGCTCGACGAGTCGATCGCGTTCCGTCGCTCGTGCCGTGAAGGCGTGTGCGGCTCCGACGCCATGAACATCAACGGCAAGAATGGTCTGGCCTGCCTGACCAACATGCGTGAGCTGCCCGAGAAGATCGTGCTGCGCCCGCTGCCGGGGCTGCCCGTGGTCCGCGATCTGATCGTCGACATGACGCAGTTCTTCAACCAGTACCACTCGATCAAGCCGTACCTGATCAACGACGAGCCGCCGCCCGAGAAGGAGCGCCTGCAATCGCCGGAAGAGCGCGAAGAGCTCGACGGTCTGTACGAGTGCATTCTGTGCGCGAGCTGCTCGACGTCGTGCCCGTCGTTCTGGTGGAACCCGGACAAGTTCGTCGGCCCGGCCGGTCTGCTGCAGGCGTATCGCTTCATCGCCGACAGCCGCGACCAGGCCACCAGCGAACGTCTGGACAATCTGGAAGATCCGTACCGCCTGTTCCGTTGCCACACCATCATGAATTGCGTCGATGTGTGCCCGAAGGGTCTGAACCCGACCAAGGCCATCGGCAAGATCAAGGAATTGATGGTGCGTCGCGCGGTGTAAGC
>NZ_JFZG01000037.1 GCF_000607165.1 Ralstonia pickettii
GCCCTGCATCGAGCCATGGGCAGTCGGCCGAGTGCTGGCGCCCGAGCTTGGCGCCATGGCGTCGTAGGTAGCTGTAGATTCCTGTGCCGACGCGGCGTTGATGCCGACAACGGCCAAGGCAACTGCCAATGCTGTCTTAACGTGCTTATGCGTGGTCATTTGACTTGTCGATCCGGGCTTAGGCGACGATCACTTCACGGAACATACCTGCATCCATATGCAGCATGAGATGGCAATGCCAAGCCCATCGTCCCAGAGCGTCAGCCGTGACAAGGAAGCTAACGCGCTGCGCGGGCTGCACCGGAATCGTGTGCCTGCGCGCCAAGAATGTACCGTCCGGCGCCTCGAGTTCGCTCCACATCCCATGCATGTGCATCGGGTGCGTCATCATCGTATCGTTGTGAAGGATGACGCGAAGACGCTCCCCATAGCGGAAATGGACGGGGGTTGATTTGCCGAACTCAACGCCGTCGAGCGACCATGCGTAGCGCTCCATGTTGCCGGTCAAATGCAACTCCACCTCGCGCTGCGGGCTGCGGGCGTCCATGGGGCCGCCGATCGTATGCATGTCCTGCAGGACCAGCACGCGTCGCCCATTGTTGCGCAGCCCAATGCCGGGATCGTCGAGGTTTGTCCGCGCCATATCGACATGCATGTCGGTGCTTGGACCGTACTCTGTTCGCGCATGACGGGCCTTCTTGCTCGGCACCTTCAAGGAGTTTGCGACGTTGCCCTGCATCGTTCCATGCTGGCTGTGGTCCATGACCATGGCGCCATGGT
>NZ_JFZG01000038.1 GCF_000607165.1 Ralstonia pickettii
GCTGAACCGCGCTGGCTCGACCTCCGACGCCATCCTGGATCTGGTGGGCAGATTGGCGGCGCGGTTGCATGAAGAAGCGCAGGCGGTGGTCGATCAGCAGGCGGCGGCCGCCACGGCCCAGCGCCAGCTCGTTCGTGCCGAAGTCGACAAGCTGGCCACGGATGTGGTCGCACTTCGCGCCGAACTGGAACAGGCGCAGAGCACACTCGCCAGCGTGCGGGCCGCGCACGCTGACACGCAGACAGCGCTGCAGCAGCGCGCGATTGAGGCTGAACGCTCGGCACAGCAGGTCCAGGACCTCGGCACCCGGTTGGCAGAACATGAAAGTTTTCGGCGCTCGCTGGAGGACAAGCTACAGCACGCTCATCAATCACTGGAGCACTTCCGCAATGCCAGCAGGGAACAGCGCGATCAGGATGCGCGCCGGCATGAGCAGCAGGTCCAGCAACTGCAGGCGGAAGCCCGACAGGCCAATCAGACGCTGATCATCAAGCAGGGGGAGATCACGCAACTGAACAAGGACAGCGCTCGGCTGGTCGCGGAACTTGCCGCCTCGGGCAAACGCATCCGAGAATTGGAAACGCAGGCAGAACAGGCTCGCGTCAACCTGAACCAAGCGCGCGTCGATCAAGCGCGCACCGAAGCGGAACGAGATGCGCTGCGATCTGCGGCGCAACAGCAGGCGGATGAACTAGCCACCGAACGCGCCGAACGCGAACGCCTGGCCGGCGAGTTGGCCAAGGGCAACGCCCGACTCGAAGCCCAGCAGGTGTTGTTGACTGAATATCGGGCGAGGCTCGGCCTGGCCGATGCGGCAAACTGATGATGTCCGCCTCCGCCCGGCGCTCCGAAGTGAGACGGTGGCCCAACTTTCGCTGAAACCGGCTTATTTACTGCGCAGTGAATATGGCACCTGCAGCGCCGAGCCGTGTCGCCACGACGCAGGGAAACCGCCAGATTTCGCACGAAAAGGACAGCGCCCAGGAAAATGCTGAATTCCCAAGCCGTTGATCTGAAAGGGAAATCCCACCTAAACCGCCAGATTTTGCACGGAAAGGACGACTACCCCGAGCAACGCGATATTCGCGTGCCAGTCGCCGGAGGTGCTGAGGGGATTGACCGGTTCGTGAGCATCCAATAGCCCGAAGGCCAGGCACGCCGCCCCAAGGATTGCCGCTGTCAAGATCGCGGCCGAGCCAGGCTTGAGCATCATCCCTTCCTCCCGAGCATCTTGTCGCAGCGGCGTTCCAGTAGATTCGAGAGCAGCGTTGCATCCGCCGCTGCGTCGACGCAATCACGCTGCAACGCCTGGCTGAGCGCTGCCTTCAGCCAGAAGCTTGTTTCGGGCGAGTCGAGGACCGCTTTGATTTCCTCGTCAATGCCGCCATACATCGCTTTGCTGTTCATCGGGTTCCCCTATTTGCTTCGATCCGACCTTGCGGCCAGCGCACGTGCCACGTCTTGTGTGGTGACGGTAAGAGCCCACCGCCCGGCCGCTTCCCGAGGCCATTTTGCAACCTGCGTGAAGCCATCGTTCTGCGGTTTCGGTGTGGCAACGGCCGCCATCAAGAAATCGCACCGGTCAGCGGGGATTCTGACGAGCGTGCTGCACGTCTGCACGGCCAGTCGTACGGCGGAAAGGCCGAGATACGCGGGATCAGCCATGACAGCGAGTGCATTCATCGCTGAAGCGTGGGCGGTGGTATTTCCAACGGCGCGGGCGCGCGTTGCAATCCTGGCCAGGCGTTCGCTCACGGAAAGCGCGTCGAACGCCTGGCGGTCCTCTTCCGGTAGGACGCTTGTGGCCAGGCTGGGGAGGTCAATGTTCAGGAGGGGCATCAGCTTCACGCGAGTAGCACGAGATGATGCAATCATACCGTTTATATAAACGGTGTCAAGTCGAACCACTCAAATAACTCCGCTCACAATGGACGCTAGGCGCACCGGGTCGCCTTCGACCAGTCTCTTAACGGCAGAAAGGCTCGAAACTCCAATCAGCTCTTGGATGATCTTGAGGTTGCCCCCCTGCCGGTGCAGCATCACCGCGAATGTCCGACGTGCCGCGCTGGCGTTGCCATTCGTGATGCCGGCTTGCTGATGCAGACGGCGGAAGATTTCTGTCAACGACTCGCACGAGTAGCTGACGGCCCCTGCCGGCGTATGGCGGCGTGTGAACTTGAACGGTTCGCCCTCGCCGGTCAGGAAAATGGGGCTGTCAGGGTCCAACCCGCGATAGGCCGCAGGGCTTGTTGTGATTCCGTGCCCAGCAGATAGGCGATGTGCCATGTACTGCTCGACGGCGGCCCGCACCTTTGGGCTCGCCCACAACAGCGAGCGCGCCTTGCCATTGAAGGCAATCTCAGCCCTTACGGTCGACTCAATCAGAACGTCGCCGTTGGGCTTCAGGAAGTCAGATACCAGTAGTTTGGCAATCTCGTTTGGGGTCAGTCCCGTACCGTAGGCCACAAGCAGAAGCGCAACATCGCGCACACTGTTTTGCCCTGTAACGGCTGCGACCTTCACTGCATGCCGTACTTGGTTTTCCTCAATGACTGGGGGCTTTGGCATATTCCTGTAACGCACTCTCTATTGAACGCATTACGAGGAAGTATGCATGAGGCATTAGGCGGATGCCACCCTACGTCCGCATGGTTTGGGCTGTCCTCGGAAAAGCTCGCCCGCTAGTCAAGTGACTCCCCGTTCCACAGGGTTGCCGCCGTCTCCACAGCAAAGTGTCTGCTGACGGGGGTATAGCCTTCTTCGACCTTCACGATAGGGCCTCGCGCCCCGCAGCGATTGCAGATCGCGGAGAAGGCCAGATAGCGGCCTGGATGGCGTTGTTCTGCATCGTTCACGAGCAGTCCATCGGAGCGAAGCTCTACACCAATGTCGGAGCTTTCACAGAATCGGCAATTGTTGAGGTAGTAGTCCATAAACACTCCACGCGGCTGAGCATTTACGGTACTCGAACGAAGCTGGGCATCGCAAGCTGGTGGGGAAAGCGGTTAGGCGGCTCTGGTTTGCCACTGTGGCATGCTGGTATCGAGAAGCAGGAGGCGGCATGACGACAATGGACGACGATTGGAGCGGCGCGGCGTACGCGCAGAACACCCGTGGTGGCGACACCTTGGCTGCCCATCTACAGGCGAATGGAATCCTCCCACCTGGCCACGTCATCGTGAATGTGCAGATATTCCTACGGGCCACCGCGACGCCTGCCGGCGTCACGGCTCCCTACCTCACCGTGACGATGTTCGATGCATCAGGTTGCCGCGATGCGGCGGCGGCTTACCGCCAGGCGATCGAGGATGGCGAAGTGCACTTCCCGATCGTGCACGTACAGGTGAACGACGCCATGATCGAGGTCTTCAGTGACCTGATGCTTGACCTGACGCCACGTGGCTTCGATGCGCACCGGACGCCGCAGCGCACGACCCTCTACAAAGCCTAGAAAAGCCCTCCGCTTGCCGATTCTTTGGGCGCTTGCTTCGTGGGACGCGGTGTGCGTGGCGCTGGCTCTGTGGCCATCCTCTCAGCGGGATAGAGCGTCAAAAACGTTCGCGCCACCTCGGGATCGCGGCACGACAACCACGCTTCCCAATGGTCGCGCGGCACGACAACCACGCTTCGCTTTTCCTTGCCGGGTGCGTGCATACGGCGCATGAGCGGATGTTCGTCCGCGTTCACCGTGAGCATGGTGAAGCTCTCGGTCGGAGCCAGGCTGTCGGCCACGCGTGCATCCCATGAGCGCCATAGTCCTGCGATCGCAAAGTCAGGCTCGTCCTTGAGCCAGATTCGGTAGCGCGTGCTTTTCTTCGGGTCGGCCTCATAGTTGGGCTCGAACAGTGCCTGGGCTGGAACGAGGCAAAGTTGCGCCGCGCGCCAATATTTGGCAAACGTCGGCTTCTGCCCGACTGTCTCTGAACGGGCGTTGGTCGTGTCGAAGCTCTTGCCGGGTGGCAACCGGCGCTTCGGCACAAAGCCGAAGTTTGCAACTACGCATTCGCGCACGCCATCGGCGCGTTGGCGAACAATCGGCGCAGCATAGTCCGGCCAGGTCTCGCGGGGATAGTCGCCCACGCCAGCAACGTCTATGCGATAGACGCTGTGGATGCGGTCGATTTCTGACGGCTTGTAGTTGTTGCACATTGCGCATGCTCCCGTTTTTGGCGAAGGGGTGCGGCGTCTCTCTGGCGGATGCCAAAAGCCGGCACAGCATAGCGCCAACCAGTTGCGGGGGCGTGACGCGTTTCGCTGATGGTGCCGGCGCGCTAATCGCGGCGGAACACCCGCTGGTTGCGCTTCTTGGTGCTGTAACGGAACCGGCGTTTCTCGTGAATGATGTGCAGTGAAGGTAGGTTCTCCTGCAACGCCACCTCCCCCTCCAACACACGGGCCAGCTCGTCCAGCACGTAGTCAAAGCCGCCAGGAATGAGCTGGTCTTTGAGGCGGCGCGCACGGATCACCGCGCCAGCGGTCTTCATCACGACGTGGAGGCAATAAATTTCCCACACGAGACGGCGGACGCCCCGCGTTGGGTTCTCGGCGTAGATGGCCCGGATTTCGGCCTGGGTGAGTGGCGGGTAGCGCTTCCGCTCGGGATTCTGCATTGCTGGATGCCTGTATATTTGTACAGTATCCATTCCGCATATCGAGCGGTCAATGCTTGGCCGACTCGTGTGCCCGTTGCGGCACAGGCAGTGCCGTTCCCACCGTCAAACAGCCAGGCCGATCGCTTCCGACAGCTTCAGCTCCAGCGCGCGGCGGAACGTCTCGGCGTGCTGGATGCGCGCCAGCAGCTCGCGCGCCCGTGCGACGGCCGCCACCTGGCTCTCTACCAGGCTGCGGTCCATGCCCTGCGTAACGTGGCCAACCAGAAAAGTGCTCAGCGGCATGCCCGTGTTGAGCGCATCGCGCCAGGCGTCGATGCCGTAGGCGCGCACGAACTCATCCGGGTCTTTGCCTTCGGGCAGGAAGAGGAACTTGGCGGCCTTGCCGTCGCGCATCTCTTCCAGCAGGACGGTGGCCGCACTCAGCGCGGCCTTGGTGCCGGCCGCATCGCCGTCAAAGGCGAAGACGATGGTGTCCGCGTGCGCGAGCAGCCGGCGAATCTGCGTGCCCGTCATGGCCGTCCCCATCGGGGCCACGGCGCGATCCTCCCCGGCTTGGCCCAGGCCAATCACGTCGAAATAGCCCTCCACCACGACGCCGACGCCGCTGGCACGGATGGCTTGCTTGGCCAGGTGCAGGCCGTACAGTTCGCGGCCCTTGTGAAACAGCTCGGTTTCCGGGCTATTGAGGTACTTGGGCGTCTTGTCGGGCTTCTCCAGCATCGAGCGGCCGGCGAAGCCGATCAGCGTGCCCGCCTCGTTGTGGATGGGGAACATGACGCGATACCGGAAGCGGTCATAGAGGCTGCCGTCCGCACGCTCGGCGGCCAGGCCGCTAGCGATCAGCGCGGCGCGGCCGACCGTGCTTTCCATGAAGCCCACTACGCCCTTTTCCACCACGCCCAGGTCGTAGCGCGCAATGGTCTCGGCGCTGAGGCCCCGCGTGGTTTCCAGATAGGCGCGGCCCGCCGTGCTCCGATCGAGCCCGCGCGAGAAGGCCCGCGCTGCCGTCCTGAGTGCCTGATACAGCTCGGCCAGGTGCTTGCGCCGTGCGGCGTCCTCCGGGGTGTCCTGCGGGGCCTTGGGCAGCGGCAGGCCGCACACGCTGGCCAGGTGCTCGACCGCTTCCGGAAACGTCATGTGATGCCGCTTGCGCATCCAGTCGATCGCGTTGCCGCTGGCACCGCAACCCCAGCAGCGGTAGGTGTTCCGCGTGGGCGACACGTTGAAGGACGGCGTTTTTTCTTCGTGGAACGGGCAGCACGCCGCGAAGGTCTGGCCGGCGCGCTTGAGCTGCACTTCACGTCCGATCAGGTCGACCAGATCGACCTTGCTGCGAATCTCATCCAGAAAACTGGCTTCAAACCGGATGCCCATGCTCTACCTACTTGCTGCCGCGCTGCGGCGATTGATTATCGGGGGTTGGCGGCTCGATGACGGCCTCAAACGAGGCTTCGAGGCGCGCGGGGTCGTACTCACCGAGCACGCGCCCGAGGCGCATGGCGACGGTCGGCCGGCCCAGCTTTTCCAGCAGGATCATCGCGCCGGCACACATGCTCTCGCGCCCGGTCGCGGAATACTCGCCCTCGTCGCTCCAGTCCCCGCCGCTGCGTTCGTTGTGCACGGTCTCGTGGCACAGGAACGTGCTGTGATCGTCTTCCACGAGCTGCTTGACGATGCCCTCAAAGCGACCAGGGGCCAGCTCGATCGCGCCCACCTTGCGGAAAGGGCAATTCTTGCAGGGCTTGTGCAGCTTAAAGTGCGCCGAGACGATGGAGGGCATGGCGCGTTAGAACCGCAGACTTACGTTCTCCGGCACGCGGTACACGCCGCCGCAGGATTCGCACTTGTGCTCACCGCCGCGCGGGTCTATCAGCCAGCCGCCTTCCTCTTCCTCGCAATGCGGGCACGTCACGGTGCAATTCATGATGCGCATCGTCGTGGCGTCGGCAACCGGTTGTGTGTTGGCTTCCTGGGTGGTCATGGTTTCCTCGTTGATGTGGGTGATGGCCGCGTTCGCGGCACCCGTAGCACCGCTGTGCCTGCTACTTCTTGACCTTCTCGATATCGAAGTGGGCCGCTGCATACAGCGGATTGCATGACCACACCTCTTTGCCGTCTTTGTAGAACCGTGCCCATCCTTCTTGGACCGTTACATCGGCCTGCGGCCAGACCCGCGAGTGGCCGGCCACCACGGCGGCGAGCAACGTCTTCTGTCGGCACTTCGCGATGTACTGCCCCGCGCGCAGAGGTTTCACATCACGCATCGTTCTTCCCTGGCCTCACGCCTTGCACTTCGATTTGTCGACGGGCGCGTACTTCCACCCACCGACCAGGGCATGTGCGACCGGAATACCGATCGGCTCGCACATCGCTTGTCTGCCGTCGTCCAGATCAAACCGAATTTGGCTGCATGCGCCCGCCTCCTTGATCCCAATGCCCTTCCCATGCGGCTCGACCGTCGATTCCACGACCTGGCCGACGTGGAATGGAACCGAGTGCATGCCTTCGCGAACGACCTCCCCGGATGCCGTTTTGCACGTCCACCCATACACGGTTTTGGCCTGCGCCGGCACCTCGGTTGCGGTGCCAGTTGTGTCAGCGAGCACATGCACGGTCGCAGCCGCCAACGCGAGCGCAACCACTACTTTCATCGTGTTCATCATCGTTTTCCCATTGAGAGCCCTTGACGGTTGCCGCCGCAGTGCAGCGGCAAGGATCAAGCGCTTTCCGTCCGGCTAACTCTCGTCCCCTTTCAAGGGATAGCGGATTCTTAAGCCCTCGACAGGGAGCGAGTAGGACGGGACAAGCAACATCATCGCCAGCTCAAGCAGGCTTTTGACGGCCTCAGTCGGGTGACTCGGCAGCTCAAATCCATGCGCGCGTGAAATCGCTTGCGCTGTCGCCCTTACGCTCGCCGCGTCCGTCTCGGAAAGGTAGTCATCCCAATGTCGGCGGCCTGAGAGGACATAGGGAAGAACATGTGCAATCTTTGCCAGCGCATCGCCTGCTGCCTTGTCGCTTTTTGACAGAACTTCGGCGGCAGCCCCGAGGGTGTAGCGAGTCTCTTCAACCAGTTCATGCGCTGCGCGCTCCGCCGTCTCAGCACGTACTTTCCACTTCGCAATGAGACGATCCCTGTCAGCCAACTGTTGCTGCATGGCTTCGGTGCGACCGCGCTCCTTCTCCGCACGCAGGAATGCCCATCGGCCGAATCCAGCGATGCCCAAGCAAACGGCGAAAGCAATGCCAAAACATAGCTCGGCGGGCGTTTTGCTTTTGAGCAAGATGACCACGCACATCATTCCCGCCAGAGGGCCAATCAAGTCGGTAAGCAGAACCGTGCTTTGAGTGCCCTTTCCATCGTGCCCCTTGACCCACGTGCTCATTGCGTTTTCCTTTGGTCTGCGTTTAGACAACGCTTCGAATGTAGACGCGGCGCGAGAAACGGCCGCGCACGTAAATGATCTGCTTGATGCTGCCCACGGGCGATGCGTTGAATACGGGCTCATCGACACGCGCGATAGCCTGTTCCTTGTCGACCTCCAGGGTCAGCGACCAGGCCGCCGACTCAACATAAGGCTGTGGCAGCGATGCCTTGAGCGACGCGTTATAGATCAGCAGCGTCTTGAGTTCCGGTGGCGTATATCGTTTGCTCACAACGCGCGCTTGCGCGCTGTGAGCAGGCAGCCACCACGAATCGCCAACGATGTACACGCCCCGGAGGATCATGACGCCGATCAAGCTGGCCGCCAGCACAAGCACGATGGCCAACAGTGTTCCAAGGGGCCAATCCGCCAGCATCTTCAGGTCGCTGTTCACGCGCGCCCCCTACTTCCAGTAGACCAACGTGTCCGGCTTCACCAGGGCGTCACCGCGCGACAGATGAATCCAACACAGCCCGGTTCTCGGCTCCACGGCATCAACGCGCCGATCGTAAATCTCGACAGGGCGCAGCTCGCCGGGGTTATACGGGTCTTCCACGAGCAAGTACGGTTCACGTCCGCCGTCGATCTGACTGGTGGCGCGTTGGTCGTCTTCGCAGTACTGCTGAACCGTCGTTACGCGGGCGTGGCCTACGAGGTGCGCTGCACGGCTGTCTTCCACGCGCACGGCACTGACTCGCTTGGCGAGCTGAAGCGCAGTGTTGCGCTTCTCAATGAGGGAGCCGGCATACAGGCGGCGGCCGATTTCTTTACGTTGCCAGGGATGCGGCATGGCGTTCCTTGGATGGGTGTGTGTACACAGCGTCAGGCGTGAGTCGTGACTTTCACGTGGCTGTTGGCACGTGCCAGAATCTCGGCCGCCTGTTCGCGGCTGGCCCGTTCGAGTATGGCCGGGTCAACGTCGCTGACAATCTCCACCTTGACGTTGTGCTTGCGCCCTTGGTCGAGGAAGAAATTCAGAACCTGGCGCTCTGCATCGCTCAGCATGGCGAAGTTCCTGCCGTCCAGTGCTTGCACGGCTGCGATGCTCGGTTGTTGCGATTCCATGTTGCACCTATCTGTGATGCCGGCGACCGGCCGGCGCGGTACGCGGCTCGCGCGCTAGATCGTGGGAGGAAGCAGTTGCTCTAGTCGCGCGGGAACGTCTGCCCTACGCTCGCCGTTCGGCAGCAATGTATGCGGATCGGACGCGGCCTCGCGCAAGCAGGCAATGACTTCACTGGCCTTGGCCTGGCGGTCTTCAAGACGGCAGCTCATCGCGAGCACAACGATCAACGCCCGGTCATTCATCGGCATGGTCATGAACGACGGCCAAATAAGTTGCAGGCGGTCGAGGGCTTTGCTGGCGGCCCTCGTCCCGGAGATGCGGCCAACCATCAGGCCGGCACCATAGACGCCGGCCAGTAGTGCAATGACGACGGCCGCGATCGTGAGTTTTCGAGATGACATGATCCTAGTTCTGAGTGGCGGTTTTCGCGGCTGCGGCCACACGTGCGGCCATGACGGTGCGCGTGGCCACCATTGCATCGCCCCAAGACTGTTCGCTTGTCGTTTCGGCGGCGCGACAGAAATAACGAGAATTTTCCGGTGGCCTATTCTTGTTCCAGCTCTCAAGGCGCTGCGCCGCCTGCTCGCAAGCGTCCGGGTCAGCAAAAGCATCTTGGGGGACCGCATGCGTACCGTAGTCCCACAAGGTGGCCCACCTGAATTGGTGGATAAGCAAGACGCGGGCTTTCGGTGCAGAGGCCGCCTCTGCGTCCGTCATCGGCGGGACCATGCCAACAACACCGGGCGCAACCTGTGCGAAGCAAGGGAACGATGACAGGGCGGCCAGCAGCAGTACGCAAGTTTTCCTTCGCATGGACGAGGTTCCTCTTCTAATGATCGCCAGCGGATGTGCCGGTGGACAGGTGCTGGTGGGCAAGTTCCCATGCCTCTTCCTCCGTCGCGGCCAGCGGGATCGCAGGCACCAACGGCCCGTAGGGAGAATTCGCTGGCGCGGCCACAAACCATTTGTCGCGGTCGCCTTCTGGAATCGGTTTGCCTTCCGCATCCGTGTCGTAGATGTTGCCGACTTGGTACACGGCTATGCCCTCTTCGCAAAGAGACTGCCTGCGCGCGTATTCCGGCGACAGCTCGCGGCGGCGGCGCTCACACGCCTCTTCGGCCTGGCGTTCTTCTTCCAGGCGCGCGTTGAAACTTTCGCAGCGCCCGCACGTGGTACGGCCGGGCTCGCCCACGAAGTCATTGTTGCAACAGTCACACGTCCGCATGGCGCTTTCCTGCATGGTCGACCGCGCCAACATGCTTCGCCGCACTCCTCCTGGCCAACTCGGTGTGGCGCAGCATCTGCCGCGTGGTTGCTTTCCCGGTGGCCCACAAGCGGCCCAGGCGGGTCATTTCCTTCTGTTCTTTTTCAGTCATGGCGTCTTCTCATTTCCTGTTGCAGCTTGTGAAGGGCATAACAGCATAATACCGTTTATATAAACGGTGTCAAGGTATTTTGTTAGTTCTGGTGCAGTAACGGCATTGACGCGACGCTCTTTATTTTGCACCGCAATTCTGGCGGCACGCCGACAGGCAGGCGTGCCGCCAGACTCGCCGCGAGTTATGCGCCGAACAGCCAGAGGCTGGCCTGGCGCAGCAGCTCGCCCGCCCATTCCCGCGCAAGCGAGCCCCAGGCGATAGCGACGCCGACCCAAAGAATGAGGTTGTGGCGCTTGTAGTAGGCAATAGCCGTCAGAACAACGGCCAGGATGAATGCAATGAAAAGCATGGCAGCTCCGGTAGTGATACCCCCTGCGGGATTGCAGTTGGATATTCCGTATAGAGCTGCGGTTTAGATTTCAGGAATTGCCGGCAGATGCGGCCCGTTTTTTCTTCTGCCGGCTGAGCGGCCCGCGTCTTCGGCGGCCTTGGTGGCGGGTTGCCAGGCCAGGCCGACGCTATGGCCACTGCCAGTGGGCATCCCTGTGGATAAGCCGACTTATCAACGTGCAATCGGTAGAAAACGGCCAGGCCAAGCCCCTACGGCGATCCGGCGGAAATGTGACTTCCTGTGCGCGTGCAATCGGCAGCGTGAAAACGTGCAATCGGTAGCCGGTTAACGTGCAATCGGTAGCGCAAATCTGACGTGCAATCGGTAGCGAGCCTTACCCCATGCGGGTTTCCGCCCTGTGCTTGTCAGAGCAAGTAGGATTTTCCAAGTAGTCTTTCAAGTGATCTACAGGTAACAAGAGGGCCGCCGCCTGTGGATAACTCAACGCGCGCTCCCTTTTCCGACCAAAAGACCGCCTACCCTGCGCTCCTTCGTCGCTTCGCCCCGCCGCTTCGCGTCGGCCTGTCGCGGGCTTTGCCCGCTCTATCGAGAGCCCTTCGGGCTAACCCCCTTCACACGAAGACACCGCGCTTCCACACAGCCAGTGCAAGGTCTGGTCTAAGCGGCTCGACCGGCAAGCCGGCCGACCGCACGGCGTAACCGCCGTGCCCCTATCGGGCGCAAGACCCGGACAAATCGCACCTGGCCAAAACCCCGGCCAGGTGCTCAGCCGGGCTCGCGTGCGATCCAGCCCAAACCGCTTTCCGCATCATCACCGCCCAATAGCTTGCAAGGAAGGGGGTCCATAGGGCTCAAACACGCCCGTAGACCCTGCTAGCCGCTCCGTAGCGCAATTGATTGCCTCATGGCAGGGGTGCCGGGGGTGCGCGGCCGAAGCATCCCCCTTCTGATTGGGGGAATAAACGGCCACAGCCTAAACAATCAGCTCGCGCACCCGATAACCGGTAACGTGCAATCGGAAGCACAGCATTTTCGAGCACTAAAAATATATATTTGGTGTTCTAAAAGCTGTGTTTTAGAATAGAGAGGCTAAGACCACCCGCGATCATGACTAGCTCATCCACCACGCCCACGGCCGAAATGTCCGCCGAACTTCAAGCGGCTTTCGACCACTTCAACCGCGAGCTGTTTGACGATGAGGTGCCCCCTCCGCTTTTGACGATCCAGCGGCAGAAGATGACAGCCGGCTATTTCACGGCAAAAGGATGGGTTCACCGCCAAGGCGCACAGAAAGTCGATGAAATCGCGCTCAACCCCAAGTATTTCGCCGTCCAGACTTTGCAGGAGAGCATGAAGGTGCTGGTGATGCAGATGGCGTTTGCCTGGCAGACGCACTACGGCAAGCCTGGGCGGCGACGCTACGCCAACAAAGACTACGGGGACAAGCTTCAGAGCATCGGCCTCATGCCCAGCAAGACCGGCAAGCCTGGCGGGAAGATGACCGGCGAGAAGATCGACGCGTACGTTATCGAGGGCGGGCCGTTCGAAGAAGCCTGCCGCAAGCTGTTGACCAACTCCTTCGCGCTGTCATGGCTCGACCGCTTCCCTGTGACGGTCAAGGAGCTGTCGCGGACGATGCACCAGTTGCCGGAAGAGACGCAAATCGCCTTGACCGAAGAAGAGGTAGCCACGCTCGAAATCGAGGTGGTGGAAAAGACCGAGCCCGCATCGGGCCAATACCGCTTTGTGTGCCCGCTTTGCAATCGCAAGCTGTGGGGCACCAAGAAGCTCGAAGGCGAATTGATGCATCTGCCCTGCCAGCAAATCATGGTGATGCGCGATGCTTCCGAGCCCGATCCCACCAACACTTAACTCAGGAGGTTCTATGTCTCTTCGTCGCCTGCCGTTTGGCGTCTTCATGTATCTCGTCGGCGGCATTTTGTTCGGCTTCGGCATCGGCTTTGGCGCGTCTTCGGTCCCTGGCGTTGCAACCGTCGTAATCACGGGCCTGGGCGCGCTGTCTATCATGGTCGGCTACTTCCTTTTCCGGCCGCTCATGCGTGAGGCAAAAGCACAGCTTCTTGGCCAAGGCGCTAAGGGTGATGACCAGGCCGTAGCCAAGCCGGCTGTTGGTGCCCAATGACACTCGTTATTCGCCTGTTCTTTGTTGCCCTCCTGGGTGTCGCCCTCTTCTTCGGCTACACATGGTGGCTGGAGCCAGCATTGCGCCAACAAGCTGCTGCGCAGGCCGCTGCGCCGGCTGGTGGCGATGGGCCTCGCGAGTTGTCCAAGCTATTCGGCCAGTATGTCGCGTCGACAGCGGACGGCCGCTACGTTCTCACGCTCGATGGCAAGGGCGCGGAGATGCATTTCACCGACAAGAACAAGCAGGAATACAGCTATCGCGGGCACTACACCGTTGATGGCTCCGCGCTGGAAGTCGAATGGAATGCGCGCAAGCAAGGCGGAAACTGGTCGCCTATGCAGGCCGTGCTTGCCAAGATGCAGCTCCAATTGCCTGACGTGATCCGCTCTGCCGAGGTCACGTTTACGCGCGCCGCAAAGTGAGCGGTTTCCTTTCTCGTATGTAATTCATTTCGTCTATTTACATGGGATAGTGCCTGCGGCATAATTCCCATGTGATAGACGTTTTGAATTCATCTAATAATTTGCTCAGGAGTTGCGAATGCCCCGGCCGTCTCAGCGTCCCCGCTGGGATGGTATTTCACTATCGGCTTTTGATATTCGATTGTGACTTAGGGTTAACTCCGGTGTTTCGCCAATGAGGGATAATTGCGGGAACGGAAACCATGTTGACACTTACCATGCCCACTACTCTGCCGAAGCTGAAGCCCGAGGCGTTTGAGGCCCTGTTGGCGAAATCGCGCCTGAAGGAACAGGCGGCGGCGATTGCACGCGCCGTGCTGGTCGACGGAAAAGGCTATGCGGAGGCCGCCCAGGAGGTGGCGAAGCCCCGGCAGTTTGCTTACCAGTCCGTCAAGCGGCTGTTGGAGGCCGATTCGGACGAGATGTACACCTACGAGGGCTCGCCCGAGATGTTTGCCGCGATTGACGCAATCGTGGACCGTCACAAGGGTCGGCGCATGCTCACGAAAAAGCAGTTCAATGCCACCGCCAAGCTCACCGAGCAGGAGGAACATTCGATCGAGCTGGCACGGAGCGTACTGGTCGACGGCGTTGAAAATATCGAGCTGGCGAAGAAGTACGATATCGCACGGCATCTGCCATGGCAGGCCGCACAACGATTCATGCGGTACTTCGATACATCGGTGGCCACCACACGCGTCTACAAGGGTACGACCGCGATGTTTGAAGAGATTGACGCTTTTCTCAAGAAGGCGAAGGGTTGATTGAGCTTTCCACCAACGTCGCAAACAAGGACATGAGGCAATGGCGACCTACAAAGAACTGGTAGCACAGAGGGAAAATCTGGACGCGCAGATTGCGGAGGCCCAGGCGAAGGAGCGGGATAGCGCGCTGGCGCAGATTCGCCGCATCATGGATGACGCGGGCCTGACGGTGGAGGACATTGTTGGCCGTCGTCGTGGCGGCAAATCCACCAAGGGCAACGTTGTGCCGCCGAAGTACCGTGATCCGAAAACTGGGGCAACGTGGTCCGGCCGTGGCCGCACGCCGGCCTGGCTCGTCGGCAAACAACTGAATCGCTTCTTGATCGACAAGGAATAAGAGCAACGGGGACGCAGAAGTAAAAACGCCGGCAATTGCCGGCGTTTCCTTTTTGTGGCGGGCCTTCCGCTTACTGGCTGTGTGGCTTCGTTTCGGCGTCGCGCCGCGCGATGATGGCCGTGCACCGTTTGCAGGACACCTGCCCTTTCTCCGCCAGGGTCTGCCACGTGCATTCCCGCGTGTGCGTTCCGCACAGCGCGACCATCGAATCCTCCGGGCAAGCGTGGGTTGTGCTCCCCCCTTTGCGGCGATCGTAGCTTGTGGTGCAGACCACCAGGGCCTTTGTGGCTTCCGTCACAGTGTCTTGTCCTTTCGCTGTACGACCTGAATCGCTTTGCGCTCGCCTTCGTACAGCCCGTCGCATTGAAGGAAGGCAGTGCCTTCAGCGCGCGGCTGCCAGGCCACCAACGTGCCGCTGTCCATCGGTGTGCTTGTGGCGGAGGTGTCCGAGCCAGGCCCGATGATTGAGCACGATAGCGCCTGTTTGTGCTTGCTCGCGTCGACGGCAGTTACTGCCATCTCGATCTGTTCACCAACGACAGCCTGGCTGGGCAACCCCTCGTAAGCAAACGTCAGCTTCTTGGCCGTGCGATAGGCGCTCGTGTTGTCGGTTACAGCCGCTTGCTGCTCAAGCTGCGACGAAATCCACGTCCGGTCGCTTGGCGATATGTCGTGCTGACTGAAGAGCCATACAAGGGCCGCCGTCCCCAGCCAGCCAGGCCCGTTTCTCTGCTGCTCTCGTTCGATACGCGCTTGAAGCTGCGGGGAGGGTCGCAGTGTGTTGGGAGCCGCGCCTGTTACTGGCGGCACGGCCGTGCCGGCAACACGGGACGCGTACAGCCGGTTCGCAGTTGTCTGGCCAACCGTTACCCGTTCCTTGGCCCCATCTTCAGATACTCGATACCCACCGCGCGCTGTGCCTTCGACGCGGCGCGCACCGTTGGATGAACGCAGGCCAGTGGCGGCTGACCCACGATAGCCGCCAGAGGACGAATAGCCGGATGCCCCGCTTGATCGCGAAGAGCCGCCTGCAATCGCGCTGGATCGGCCACTGCCACCACTGAAGCCACCGGAGCTGCGGCCAGCCTCAGCCGTTGACGTGGAGGCCAGCATCACCGCACAGACCGCTGCCAGGATCGTTCGCTTCATGTCAGAGCCCCATCACAGTCGGATCATTCGCCTTGCTCTGAATCAGCTTCATCGTCGGTGCATCGAGGCTGTCTTCCAGCTCGTTGGTGGATGCCGGAAGCCTCCCGCATCCTTGGGTGCATCGTAACGTCCACAGGTAGGCGTTCACGAGGTCGTGCGCAGCGTAGTAGGTGCTGGCCGTCAGCGCTGCGGAAGCGCCCTCTCCTGCCGCCCAGGAGCCCGCGTAATACAGCGTCGCACGATCGTAGTTGCGTGGCACGTAGAGGCCTGCGCTGACGAGATTGCCAGCCAAGCGCAGATAGACCCGCGCTTGTGGCGTCTTCTGGCCGATGAGCTTGTCCGCGAGCGCGATCACGCCAGGCGCAGTGCCTTCCCACACAAGGTGCGATACCGGGTCGCTCTCATCGAGTAGGCGGCGTCCGGCGTCTACATCGCCAGCCGCCACCGCGTTGATGAGGTGCTTGCGCGCCACGTCGACCAACTCCTGATCGTGACGATCTTGCGCAAGCTGGAGTGTCGAGACATAGGCGGCGAACTCGGGGCCGGTCGCGTTTTGCGCACTGGCACTCTGCCGAGCTGGAGCTTGTTGGGTATCAGCCGTGTTGTTTCCGCACGCAGTAAGCGCCAGCAAGGCAATCGCGCACGTGGTGAAGTTGAATGCTCGCATCATGTGGCACAGGAAGGTTTGATGGTGGCTTGATTCTACCGTTTATATAAACGGTGTCAAGAAAGCGATGGATGTGAAAAAGGCCCCGATGGGGCCTGCTGTGCGCTGTTCACTCGGCTGCGAGCGGACTTGGTGCGGATGGCGCAACGTTGCCCTGAAGCCGCATGAGCTGTTTGTATATCTTGCGCGCGTAGGCATCCCGCTTCTCAGGGCTGACGGCGTTGTATGCCCCGATCGCGGTCCAGTTGTAGCCGTGGTGCGCAATGTTCTGCGCGATGATCCAGTTGCCGATGTACGCGTTCTTGCATCCATCGAACAGGTCTGCCTCTGTGATGCCATAGCGCCGCAGCGTAGGAAGCCACGACGAGTTGATTTGCATGAGGCCAATGTCGCGCGAACCGTTCGTGTTCTTTCCGATCGCGTTGGCGCGCATCTGCGACTCCTGCTGTGCGACGGCACGCGCAAGAATAGGGGGGACGCCCCAGTAGTTCGCAGCATCGTCCAAGCAGTCAGCCCACGCGGTGCGCGTGACCAGTGCCGCTGCCAGTAAGAGCAACGCGGCGAACGCACCCCCTCTTCTCCGCGACTTTGCGTGCTGTGCCGCCTGGCCGTGCGTGCTCTCCAGTTCCCTTCCGTTGAATTGCATGTGTTGCCTCATTGCCTTTGCGCCGAGATGGTGTCGGCCGACGTGATGCGCGCCAACCCCTACTGATAGGGGGCAGATGTTCAGAAACGACAACGAAATGCCGTTACCGCTCTTCGGCGTGGTGCGTCGTTGCTTGAACGTCACCACCCTCACGCGCCGGCTCCCCGAGGTCTCACCTCACCCAAAGATGTGCCCCCGGCGTCATACACGCACCCGTATACGTATGCAAACCGTCGCCTAAGTGCTATCGTTTGGTGTACTATATGATAGCATTTAGTGGGGTCCGGCGCGCAAGTGCGCTGTCCGGCATGGGGTCGGGCCAACGTGTCCTTTTACGAACAAGGAAAGCAATGAGGAAGCTATTGGTTGTGCTCGCGCTGGTCCCTGCATTGAGTCAGGCCGCGCTCGTTATCGAGGGTGGCCCACGGCCGCCCGCCGCCACGCCACCCGCGCAAAACGTTGCGTCAGCCGCTGCCCCCGCAGCGGCCGAGCCCGCGCAAGCAACAGGGCTTGTGATCGCCCCGCTTTGGGCGGCCACGCCTACCGACGAGACGTTCCAGAAGCTGTTCGTGCGCTGGGGTCGGCAAGCCGGCTGGAAAACCTTTTGGGAGGTCGGGCAAGACATTCCCGTGGTGGCCTCGTCCAACTTCACCGGCTCGTTTACTGACGCGGTTCAAGACGTTCTCGATACCACGCTGAGCACCGATCTGCCGGCACATCCGTGCTTCTACACCAACAACGTTCTGCGCGTGCTGCCGACCAGCACGGATTGCGATCCGAAGTAACAAGGGCTGCCATGAATAAAAACCAGTTTGTCGTCTACCCCTTGCTGGCCGCGCTGATGCTCTCGGGCTGCGTTTCCCCCCAGCTTACCCAGGACAGCAAAGACCTGATTTCGCAAGCTGCTACGGATACCGCGTCGGCGGCGCAAGCGCTCATCAACCAGACAACGCGCGGCAAGGAAGAGCGTCGGAAGCGCGCCTTCGTTGATCGGCCCTATCTCGCGGGCAAGAGCGTCGCGCTGTCGCCCACGGCCAATCTACCGCTCGCCTTGCAAAAGGGTGTCAAGACCAAACTGGTGTTTCCCAACAAGCGTGTGAACCTCGCCGTCGCGGCCGAGCAAATCACACTGGCGACGAAGATCCCAGTTGTGGTTTCGACCGATGTGTACCTGCCCAAGTCCGCACTGCTCCCGCGCGCCCAAAAGCTCGATGACGGCACCACGGCACCTCTGCCGGCCGCTGCGCCTGCCGGCCCCGGCCGCGTTGCTGCCGGCCCGCTCCCTGCGCTCTCCAGCGTCACAGGTGGGGCTACGAGCGGTGGCCTTGTCTCGGCCGGCTACACCGGCCAGGACAGCCCGCAAGAGGTGGAAGTCGCTGATGACTTGCCGCTGAATCAAGTGCTCGACTTGTTGGCAACCCGACTCGGTGTCAACTGGAACTACGACCAGAAGAAAGGCGTTATCAACGTCTATCGGATGGTGACAAAAACGTGGTTGCTCCCCATCCGGCCGCAGAACCTGAGCTTCAGCACCGAGAACATCAACAACACCGCACAATCGAACAACCAGAACTCGCTTCAGAACAATCAACAGCAGGACAAGGCTGCTGTGAAGAGCGAGGCTCAGAACCTCAACGAAGTTAATTCGATCCTCAATGACGTGCAGACGGTCATGACTCGCTCTGGCTCGGTCAGCGGGAACATCACGCAAGGCACGATCACCCTCACCGATACGAAAGAGGCCGTCGAACGCGCCGAATCGATCGTCAACTTCCATCGCGCGCAGCTCTCCAAGATGGTTGCGCTCCATGTTCGCCTTGTGCAAGTCACGATCAACAACGGGGGGGAGCTGGGCGTTGATTGGCAAGCCGTTCTCACCAAGGCGCTTAATCGCGTCCCAGGCTTCGTTATCACAAGCACGTCCCCCATTTCGCTTGTGTCGCAGAACGTGGGAACCATCGGTGCGCAGATCACGTCCGGGCAGTTCAGCGGCACGCAAGCTGCTGTGCAGGCGCTTGCCTCGATCGGTAACACGGCCAGCACCGATGACATTCCGCTGGAAGTCCAGAACCGCCATACGTCCTACTACAACAACCGCATTCGCTTCAGCTACGTCGCCAGCACGACACCGGCCACGGCAACCGCAGGCGGCACGGGCGGCACGCCTGGTCTGACGACCGCACAAGATCAAGTCGGTCTCAAGATGCTGGTCTACGCAAGCGTGACGAACAGCAACTCGATCGCTGTGTCGCTGGCTTTCGACTCGTCTGTTCTGCGCGCGATTACACCGTTCACGTCTGGCAGTGGGTCCACCCAACAAACCGTGCAGAACGTGGATATTGCCGGCCAGGGCAACACCACGGACGCCATCATTCGCAACGGCGCGACCACTGTGCTCACGGTCTTTGACTCGAACACCGCGCAGTACGACAAGCGGACCCTCGGCCACAACATCCCAGTGATCGCGGGCGGATCGATCAACGCGAATCGCACGCGCACGGCTACGCTGGTTGTCGTGAGCGCATCGATCAAGGACACCGAGGCTGGACAGCAGGGGTCGTCCCTATGATTCTCGAAATCGGCGGCAAGAAGCTCGTCTTCGGGATGGACTGGCCTACCCTTGTTGAGCAAGGGGCGTATGGCGCTGTCGCTGCGAGGAAAGCATTCAGTCTCAAGTCTCCGCTTCTCTGGCACCACGGCGAAGCTGGGTATGCCGGGTTCCTGCGCACGAAGGAAACGACGCTGCCGGCAACCTCGGGGCAGCTCTACGCGGCTGCGCAGGCGTTCGGCCGCATCCCTGGCTTGCCGGCGAATGCCCTGCTGGTCTTCCGTACTCCCGATCGGAATTTCGCGGCCATTGGCCTCATGAAAGGCCGGCCGGCGACGCGCTTTGACCTGACGGGGCTGACCGGCGATTTGCTGAATCGCGTGTATCTGGACTTCGGCCGCCAGTGCGGCGGAGAAGGCTTCACGCTGGTGGGCGATGCAGATGCCCCGCTGCCCAGCAAGCCCGACACCTTGTCGCTTGAAGACGTTGCAAAGCACGCTGACGCAACCTGTTTGCTGAAGCCGCCCACCCGCGCAGCGTTCTACAAGCGCATTGCCCTGTTTATCGTGGCGATTGGCATGGTTGGTGCTGCAATCTACGTCGCGAAGCAAGCCTATTTCCCCCCGAATCCGAACGAGCAGAAGACGCCCACGGAGCTGTATCAAGAGAACATCCAGGCCCACGCCGACGATGCTGTTGTTCTCGCCCCCGACTACACCGAGTGGTATCAGTGGATGCGCACGACGTTGCGCACGACCTACGGTGGGTGGGAACTCAAAAAAGCCGCATGCGACTTCCATGCCCCGAACACGCAGGCGCAGGCTTACGTGCCGTGGTCTGGTACGCCGCAGTGCCAGCTAACGTTCTTTCGCGCGAACAAGGACTTTGCGACGAACGAAACCTTCTTCGCTGCCGCTCCGAAGGAATACCAGTCGCAGTCCGTCTACCTGGCACAGCCCGATCAGATGGTCGTCAGTGTCAAGCCGCCAGTGATGCAGAAGACCACGCTTGGAAAGCTGCTCGCCAAGGCGGGGATGAGCGACGACCGTGACGTGCGATTCGTTTCGCAGATGCAGGCAGCTCAGCGGTTGGTGAAGGCTGACACGCTGCCCGAAGCTGTGCCATTTCTCGTGCCCGTTGGCGTGCCCGTGACCGGGATCAAGGGGCCGGTCTATCGGGCAACACATTGGTCATACAACGGGTCTTCCCAATACGTGAAGCTGCTCGGCTCTTTCCCCGCCTACTCGACCTTGAGCAAGGCTGAGCTGAGCGTGGAAGAGACCACCGACACCGCCGAGACGCCCTTCCACGTGGCGCTTGAAGGCGAACTTATTACGCGCAACTGAGGACAACATGAAAGCAATCAAGACGACCGCGCCGCTTGCGGCACTGTGTTTCGCACTCCTGCCGGCTGCGGCCAACGCGGGGCCGACCTCGCCATCGCTGAATGCACCTCTGGTTCCTGCCGCGCAACCCACGCCTGCACCGGTTGCTCCCGCCCCCGCAGTTCAGCGCGCACCATCCGTGGCCGCCACACCTGGCTTGCCCGGCGCAAGCGCGCAGCCTGCACCGGCCCCCGCGCCTGCTCCCGTGCAACAACCCACCGCGTCGCCCGTGCCGGCAGCAACGGCGAATGCCGCGCAATCTCCCGCGCAGGCGAAGCCCAATGGCGGCATTCCCGGCGTTGATCGCACCCCCACGCTGGGAGACTGGGAGGACTTGGGTCAGCGCCGCGCCTACAAGGCCCAGCTCGACAAACTCAAGGCCGCCGAGGCGCCTGCGACGCCGCAGCTTGGCCAGATGCCCACGATGCCGCAGCTCCCAGCACCAACGGCCGCCCTTCCGCCCGCTGAAAAGCCACCGCGCCCGCGCTTCAGCGAGGCATGCCCCGAGGACGCCAACAAGCCGTGTTTCTTCTCCGTCTATGGGTTGAGCACCGAAGACGGCACGAACAACTACCACGGGCAGTTCGCCATCAATGGCCGCTTGGTGCCTGGCGGCGTCTACAAGGGCAAGAAGTTCGAGGGCTACACCGTCACCGCTATCTCGGATTCAGCGCTGACGGCAGTTGATAAGCGCGGCAAGAAACACGTCTGGCCGCTGTATTCGACAACCGGCTATCAGGCGGACCCCGACCAACTCTCAAGCACGAAGCCTGCCGCGCAACAAATGGCTCCCGGCTTGTTCCCCGGAATGCCGTCCCAACCCGCCTACCGCTAATCATGCTCAAGAACCTGCCGAACCCATTTCTGCGTATCGCTGGCCGCCTGAAAGCGACAGCGAAGCCCCAGCAGTCTGAACGGCTAGCTGTGCCTGAAGCCATGCCCGCCAGGGCATTCAATCGCGTTGTACTCGATGCTGATGGCGAATCGGGGGAGTCGGCGCGGCATGGTGAATATCAAGTCGCAGAGCGCGAGGTGTTTGCTACGGCTGAGCTGCCGCAGTTCATCAAGTCGCTGCAGGCGGACGTGTCAATTCGCGACGAGCTGAAGCACTCGATTTGCCCCATCCAACTCCGCCCGGTTTCTGATGAGCAAAAGCGTGTATTCGCGATCGTGCTCATTCGGGACATGGTGGGCAACGATGTGGTCGACCAAATCTACTCGGACCTGCAAAAGAAGGGGTATCGCCCTGATGCGCCGGCAGTCTATGTGGCGACGCAATCAGTGGTGTCCGAGCTTGCCCGCGCCGATAGTCGTGCCGACGTAGCGTCGCGGCTGGCCGCCGATCGCGACAGCCCCTTCTACAAAATGTTCGTGGACATCGCGGAATTCGCCGTGGCGAACGGCGTTTCAGACATCCACTTTCGGTATCGCGCCGAACAGGAGTATTCCCCAGTCGGTTTTCGCATGGATGGCAACGTGATCCGACCGAAGAAGTTCCGCATGAATTCGGGCCAAATGCTCCGCATGCTGAGCTTCTGGTATTCGTTCCGGGGCAACTCCACCTCAACCAGCTCGTATTCCGAGCGCGAGGTATTGCAGTGTCAGATCGAGGAAACCATCGGCGGCCAACGCCTTGGTTTCCGTTGGTCCCAGTTTCCGATCCACAAGGGGCTCAAGGTCACTCATCGGGTGATGCAGCTCGACGCGAGCGACATTTTCACCTCGCTCGGCATGCAGGAAAACGGTGCCGGCCTTCCAGCGTATCAAGAGAAAACGCTGCTGCGCGCGTTGCGTGCGGATGGCGGCGGCTGGGTCATCTCGGGCCGCGTGAACTCAGGCAAGTCGAAGCTGCTCCAGACCATTGTCGGCTTGTTGCCCTCTCACTTCGAAATTAACACCGCAGAAGACCCGATTGAGTATCTGCACAGCCATGAGGGCGCGAACCAACACTCAACGTCGCGCGGCATTGGCGACGACGAGGGAAAAGACGCGTTCACGCCGTTCAGCATGGCCAACAAACGGACTGACCCGGATGTAACGGTCATCTCCGAGCTGCGGGACGTGAACACGACGAGTGCGTTTCGTGACGCCGTGCTTGCTGGGCAACCGAGCTTTACCACCATCCACGCCCCAAGCGCCTTGGCTATTCCTCAGCGTCTCGTCAGCGAAGAGTTTGGGCTGTCGCTCGACGTAGTGACGATGCCAGACTTCCTGAAGATGCTGATTCACCTGGCGCTTGTTCCCAAGAACTGCCAGTCGTGCGCGCTGCCTGTCAATGATCCGAACACGCTGGAAGTATTGAGGGCCGCGCTGCGCAGTCCCGAGCCGGCGATTGTGGAGATTGCTGAAACATCGATCGCGGTATCGGCTGTGGAATCGCTCACGCGTGTGAACCGCCTCTTCTCTTTCGACGTTGGCGGCATGAAGGTTCGCAACCCTCATGGTTGCCCCGCCTGCTCCCGCGAGGGTGTGCCCGAACTCAACGGCATTCGTGGGCGAACCCTCGTCGCTCAGATCATCGAGCCGACAACCGACATGCTCTTGCTGATCCGAGAATCCAAGAACATCGAGTTGCAGCACTACTACCGCTCGCTGCGCACCGCAGGGTTCGATAGCGACAACTCCGATGGCAAATCCCCGTTGGAGATTGCGATGTACAAGGTGTCGCGTGGCGAAATCTGCCTCTCGATGGCGGAAAAGCGCTTCCAGACCATCGAACAGTACGAGCACGAACAAGCCCGGCTCTTCAAGGCAACCAATCACCTCCACCTCGCGAGCGCGCAATGATGCAATTGGCTGAAAAGATCGGCCGCCCGTTGGGCGACCTGGCTAAAGTCCTCCCTTTCGTCGGGGATCGCTTCACTAAGGACCGAAGGAAGTTTGCCGGCGAGCGCGCCGCGTTCTACAACGACCTGGCGGAGACGATGGAGGCTATGCCCAGCATCAACATCTCCGTTCACATCGAACGCATTGCCGAGCGCTATCCAGGCGAGCCAAAGGGGCGGTTGGCGGCTCGATGGCTGGAGAACTATCGGCTGGACGCCTCGTTTGCGGATGCCATTCGGGAAAGCGTTCCTTCTGAAGACTATGCCCCCCTGATGGTTGCCGAGAAGCACGGCAACTTGGCGAAGGGTCTCAAGGAGCTGTCGGAGGTGACGGCAGCACTCGATGCAACGAAGGAAGCGATCGCGGTGATTTGGTTCACCTTGATCTTCGCGTTCATCGCGGCACAGATTTTTGTGGGCTTCTACTCTTTCTCGATCATCCCTGAGATTGAGCGCGGCTTGCCGGCGAACGTACCTGTTGAGACCCTGGGCACGGCGGCCATCGTCATGCACTGGATGAGCTTTCTGGTGCGGCATTTCTGGCCGCTCTGGATCGCATTCATCGTGGCCTTCATTGGCCTTGTGATCTGGTCCGTTCCGAACTACATCGGGAAATATCGCGAGTGGATGGACCGGCATATCCTGCATTACAAGCTGTACGCCGAGTTTCAAGCGGTTTCGTTCTTTGTGACCCTGGCTGCCGTTACTGAACGCATCAACAACCGCGTGATATCGGTGCCCAACGCATTGCGGCTCATTCAGTCGAGTTCGACGGTCTGGCTGTCTCACCACATTCGCCGCATCCTCGCCAACTACGAGGAAAACCCGCACGCAAAGGGCGAGAACTTCAAGGTCGGCATGGTGGATCGCGATGTTGAATTCCGCATGCAGGACATTGCCGACTATGCCGACGTGTCGCGGATGCTGCGCACCGTCGCAAAGAACTCGCTTGCAAAATCCCCGAAGGAAATGGAGCGGCGCGCGTTGCGCATTCAGCTCTGGTCCCGAATCCTGCTGGTTGCCATTGTGATCGGCATTCAAGCCGGGTTCTACTCGATGGGATGGCAGTTCCAAGATGCAGTGAGCATGAGCACCTATATGCCGACCCGTTAAGGCGGCAAACCACTTTTATTTACCACGTCAGTGTTTTCACAAGGAGTGCAACTATGAAGAAGCAAATGAACGGGAGCGTTGCTGTCACCTCGCGCGGCATCCGCCGTGGCCTCAAGCGGGGCCTTGGCCGCCAAGCAGGCGCAACCATCGAGAACTTCATGCTGTGGGCAATCATTGCTGCCGGCATCGCTCTCGTCTACATCCTGGCGTTCAACCGGGGCTCGGGTGGTCAGGTCGGTTCCGACTTCGTGAAGGAATTCAACGAGCTGGCCGCCAACTCCAGCAATGCCTATACCGGCCAGTGGGCGCAGTTCACCACGGCCAACGCCGAGAAGTCCGGCTTGTTCAACGGGTTCTCCACCATCCAAGACGCAGGCGGTGGTGTTGTGAACATCAAGGGCGGCGGCACGTTGACCGTGGCCCCTGGCACGGTGCAATCGGCCAACGATGCCGGCCAGTACACGATTGTTGGTTTTGCCCAGGAAGGGTGCAAGAAGGTCATTCAGGGCGTAGCCGGCAGTGCGGCCACCATGTCCTTGAACGGCACGAGCGTGAAGGCGTTTGGCGGCAAATTTGACCCGACTGCTTCTTGCAACTCGACGAACAACACCATCGTCGTTCAAAGGCAGTAAGATGCCTATATGGGCCTGCGCGCATAAGCAGCAGGCCCATTCTTCGTTAACAAGAATGTAGGGGGTCGTATGTCGTTGATGTTGGACATTACACTCGCGGCTGCATTGACAGCCAGTAGCCTTGTCCAGATGGACATGCAGACGCTGCGTGCGGCTGAGCGGACCATTGCCATCACCACGGGCCAGTATCTGAACGGCCTGCAAGGCGGCGTGAATAAGTACATCGCTACGAACGGCGATGTACTCGCCGGCCGCTCAGCAGGCCCGATTACCAATCCTTCGGGCGGCACCATTACGATTGCCAACCCGCTCGCTCCGACCGTCGCAGAGTTGCAGCAGAACGGGTT
Organism: Ralstonia pickettii; assembly: GCF_000607165.1. Classification (GTDB taxonomy): domain Bacteria; phylum Pseudomonadota; class Gammaproteobacteria; order Burkholderiales; family Burkholderiaceae; genus Ralstonia; species Ralstonia holmesii. The sequence continues at coordinate 25,856 of NZ_JFZG01000038.1, forward strand.
TTTGCCCTTGGGCTTCACTACCAACAATCCAGGCAAGCTGACGCTCGCGGTATCCATCCAGCCGTCGAATTGCCCCGGTGTTGGCTGTACCCTGCCGGCGACCATCACCACGAGCCAGTACCGCGATTTGCAGGGCAACGTACGCAATGACCTGGCGGCGTATGTCATGAATGCGGCTGGCCTCGATGGTGGCCAGGCTCTGCCCGGCAACCCGTCCAACTTCACTGGGGTATCCGGTTCGTGGAGCCTGCCTAACGCGGGTGGCGGGTCAGGCGCGATTGCTATGCGCGCGGGGTCTCTCACGACCGGCTACGTCGATACCCTGCCCTTCTACAAACTGGATGGCAGCCGGAAGCTGACTGGCACCATGCAGGCCAACGGGCAGAACATTACCGGGGCCGGCAATATCTCGTCAGCGTCTTTGAACACGGGGCCGGCCACCGCAAGCACCATGACTCTTCCGGCCGGCAACAGCCTGAAGATTGCGGGCACGGCGCTGTATGGGGATGCCACCAATATCGCGGTGCGTGCTGCGCCTGGCGGGTCCGCTTACATCCAAGACGTGAACGGCAACTATGTGGCAGTGAACGCCGGCAACGTCAACGCCAACGGCAATGCCAACGTCTCGGGCACCATGTCCGCGTATCAAACGACGGCCAGCTACAGCACGGTCTATGGCAATCAAACGGTGTATGGAACCCACACCGTGAACGGCGCGCTGGTCGCAAACAACGTGGTGTACCTGCCGGCACTGGCTTGGGCTGGCTATGGCTGTTCTGGCAACGCAATCACGACTGATCCTAATGGTCAGGTTCTCTCCTGTCAGGGGGGGGTATGGCGGCCAGCAGTGGGTAGTTCGAATGGCTCGGTGATTGGTTACATGCAAGCTCCTACCGGATGGATCGACGGCTGGACACATGGCGGCATCTGCGTTGTGGCGAATGGAAACTGGGATGGCTTGTGTGGCAGCAATGCGCGGTGGGTGCGGTCAGATCAGACGGATGGTTCTCCCAACTCGGGCGGTGGCTGATTGGCGGTGAAAGAAAGAAAAAGCCCGGCATGCCGGGCTTTTTTGTGCCTGCGGGAGTCGCGTTAGCTCACGTACTTGCTGCGGTTGTTCGTTGCCGTCTTCGCTTTCACCGCGTTCAGGTTGTTGGTGTACGCGCCGCATGCAGCCGTGTCCAGATAGTCAGATTGACCTTGTGCCAGCGGGTAGCGCAGGTAGTAGCTTGCATGGTCGCCGGTCGTGCAGGCCGTCACAGCATTCATGGTTTGCACCAGCGCGAGCACATCGTTGGCCGGCAAGCCGCCGCCAACCGTGGACGAGAGCTGCGCGAGAGTGTAGGGCTGGCTCTCATCGAACGTGCTGCCCGTCCACGTGCCCACGTTGATTGCCTGGCCATTGCTGTCGTTGACAGACGGCGTGCCGGTCACGCTGCTCAGCGTCAGGACGCGCAGTGCGACGTGCGACGGCAGGTCATGTGCGACGCCGTAGTACTCCACCCCCGTCAACGCGTCAGCGTACGTGTTGTTCGTGTCCTGTGCCGTGCCAGGCATGATGGCCAAGTAGTCCACGCCGCCATGGCTGCGGTTCCCCGAGGCGATGACGTTGTTGCCCGTCAGGAGTTGCAGCACGGCCGAGGATGCCGTCGTGTATGCCGTCGCCAGGCTCTTACCTCCAGTCGATGCCAGATAGGCGATCCGCGTGGACGCCAGGTGCGTCACGGGCGTAATCACGAAGTTCGACAGCGAAGTCGTGACATAGGGCGCGACGAGCTGGAGGGCAACGTTCTTCTGCTGCGAGCTATCGGCCTCCGACGCAAACGTGCCGCCCGTGGCGACAAAGCGCACCATGCCGGCCGGAGCTTGGCTCAGCGTCATGCTGAATGCGCCAGCGGCGTCCGTCGTCGTCGCGCCGAGCTGCGTGCCATTCGTGCCGTCGCTGTTCACCACGTATGCCGTGACCGTTGCGCCGGCCGTGGGGCCGTTGACCACGGAACCGCTGACGCTCGCCGTGGGCGTGCCGCTTGCAGCCTGGCCGGTATACGGGTCGATCGGCGTTCCTGCCGGCGTTGTCGTCCCACCAGTGCTACCACCCGTGCCGCCGCCGTTCGTGGCCGTGGTGCCGTCGCCGCCACCCCCGCAGGCCGCCAGGACGAGCGCAAACGATGCCACGGCAATCAGTTTGGCGGAATGGTTGAAAACTCCCTCGTGCTTCATGTTCTTCTCCGGTTGATGAGCTTCTTGCGAAATGTCCTGATCGATGACTACGATGCCATCATAATCAATGTAATTCGATATGTCTATCGCAACACCGATTGAATTTTTAAATCATTCCGCAGTGTGCGATAGACAATGTGGGATACGTTAGTGTGAGCTAGCGTCGGTGACGATGATTTCGCGCTTATCGATTTCGGCGCGAAAATCCAACTGCGGTGCGGCAGAGGCCATTGCTTGAAGTGCGTCGATGAACGTGCCGCGCACCTCGCCTTGTCCTTGGAAGGGATTCGTTGCGTTCCACTTCGGTTCATTCCAGCCGGCCGCTTTTGCCCATGTCGAGAGCGTTTCGCGTGCCGTCGCGTTTGGCTTGAATGTCCAAGTCAGCACGGGCAGCGGTTCAGGCTTAGGCGGTTCAGGCGCAACCGGCTTGGCAGCATCCTTGCTGGCCGTGGCGGTTGTGGCATCTTTCGCGCCCTTCCCCGAAACCGGTTTTGCTGCCACTCGAACCGGGTCTTCGGCCTCATCCTCCGGTTGCGCCTTTTCCCACGTCAGGCCGTTGCCTTCCGTGCGGATCAGCGAAAAAACCGCGTTCAGCCTGTCGTTCGTCTTTCTGTTGCTGGAATACCTGCGGTAGCCGGTCTGGCCCGGCGTATCGCCAGCGTCTGTATTCACAGCCTGCAACGGCTGCGCCGCACCCAAGGCGGCTACTGGCTGGGCGGCTTCCTGGCTGTGAGCCATCCAAGGTGAGACAGCGAGCGCGATTCCCAGCGAGGATCGCGCAACAGCCACACGCATTAATCGCCCCGCAGACATGCTGCGCAGGGCAAGGCGGTCCATTGAGTTCGTCATCTGTTACCAAACGCCGCGCGAACGCGGCGAACGAGGTATGCGTTCGATTTTGGAATCGCGGTCGTTGACGCGACTCCCCCCTGTTCAAACGAGCTGCGCGCTAAGCGCGCCCACCCTAGCCGAGAGGCTGCACGGATTGTAGCGCACGGAAGCGCCAAATGCCGCATGCATGCGGCATATTTTAGGCGTTCTGCTGGCTGAAGGCCAAGCCGTAATAGGCGTCGGCTATCCGCTGCGGCACGATTTCTCCCACCCTCTCATAGCGGCCAATTTGCGAGCGACTTAACCCCCACCGTTGGGCTAATTCCACTTGAGTGAGCCCAGCTTTCTTCCGCAGGGCCGCAGCGTCCTCGCCGTATAGAGGGCGCTTGGATTTGCTCATTGGCGCATCCCCTCTTCTGTCTGGTTATGTGGCGTTACCGCTGGGCGCAAGCGCTGGCGGCCCGTGGATTCTACCGACTGTCGGCCGGCATGCCACGGTGCCCGCTGGTGTCCTGTGCCGGGATACGGGGTCGTGGCCGCTTGTGCGGCCCCGAGGGCTACCGCCCCGGCCCCTACCGGCACACCCGACAGTCCCCCGGACTGTCGGGCAAGGGACAGCACCAGCGGAATACGCCTGGCCGGTCATCAACGGCAGAGCTGGCTTGCAATAAGGGGGGGCTATCAGGCGCTTATGCCAATCGGTATGCCCTATCGAACAGTGAGCCGCATTAAAACAATCAATCAATTTTGAGATAGACAAAACGAGATACATTAACTATAATGGTTGCATGGTTAACGAGGGGGTGAAGCGTGACGCGAGAAGAAGCAATGAGTGCATTTCGTGAGCTGGTACGTCAGTACGGCTTGCAATGGAATGCGAGCGTTCCTGCGGTGGCTTACGAGAAGTTGAACGAGGTCAACAAGGTTCTGACCACGGCAGATCGCCGTGAAGCGCTTGGCCTGCCAAACTGAAACAAGGGGGTGATGATGGATATCAATCTGAAGCTGGAAGTTTCCGACCAATTCCTTTGGGACGTGTTGTGCACGGCCGTAGAAGGTGGGTCCAACTATTGGGCACAGTTCAAGACGCTGGAACGCTACGAAGGCGAGCACGGCCCGGAGCATGCACGCGTGCGCGTGACCGAGTATGGGGACGCGGATAGCGCGGTTAGCCGCAAGGAAATTGGCTTGACTGATCTGGCGGAAGGCATGCGCCGCATCATGACGCGCACCATGGACAAGCCCGAAGACCATGCGAACGTGCACAGCTCGCACAGTGGGGCGCTACTCGTCGCAGTAGTCGAGGACGACGCCGGTCAGGTGGACGGCGAGCTGGCTGACCTCATCTTGCAGGCCGCCATGTTCGGCCACATCGTCTACGGATGATAGGAGGAAGCGGCGATGACCAAGACGATGCAGAAGCTGCTGGACCGCCGCGATGGCCAAGTCTGTATCGCCGTGTCCGGTGCACGTGAATCGGCTGCCGCACGTGCGTTGGTCGCCGCTGGCCTTGCTATCCGGTACGACAATCAATCGAAGTTAGTGAGCGGCAAGAGCTACTACAACCACTTCCATCGCGGGTGGGCGACCGCCAAGCCGTACAGCGACATTGGCGGCGTTCTGCATTTCGCCTAACCCGCGCTGCCGACCAACAAGGGAACGACGATGGCACGCGACAACCAATACAGCCCGAACCAAGGCGGCGCTGACATGCTGAAGTTTTGCCAAACGGCGCGCAAGGATTTGATGGCAAACATCAACCCGCTTGACAGCCTGGAATCGAAAATCGAAGCAAAGGCAAAAATCATGTCGATGGACTACAACGAGCTGCGGGCAGAGATGATCCGGATTAGCAGGACCGCGATTGCCTAACCCCCGCCACTGAACACACGAGAGACAGCAATGCCCGTCTTCATCATTCGCCGCGATGGCAAGTACCTGACCGCGTGGAACACATGGACCGCTGACTGGATGGAGGCCACCGAATACACCGACGAACAGCTCGCCAAGGCCGCAGCCGAGCGCCAAGGCGGCACGGTAGTCGTGATCGACTGACACCCGAGGAATGGACAGAGAACGCCCCTTGGCGAACGCCTAGGGGCGTTTCTCTTTGCGGCAATAGCTATCGCCAATCGACAGCCATCAAATAATGCAATTGCAATGAGATAGACAAAACGAGATACGTGAATTATACTAGTCCCATAGTGATCGAGGGAGATGAAACCATGAAGCCGGAAATCAAGAACACGCGTGAGCTGACGGAAGCTACGCAGCCACGTCAAAAGCGCCACACCCTTTTCGACCGGTCGTTCGCCATCGTGGCTGAGTTTCCCGACAGTGAGGACGGCACGCGCGAAGCCAATGCCTTCATGGAAGAACACCCCGGCGCGGCTGTGCTGGAAGTGATCGGCGGTCGCGTGATACTCGCTGACAAAGCCGACAAGGGCATCGCCATTTAACGCTACTGGATGAAAGGGGATGGCGATGAAAACGCCGATGACGATTCCGAGTGAGTTGCGCGAGCTGATCGCAGAGGTGAAGGCTCGCAACGCGAGCAACAGCAACGCAGTGGAGGATTTGCAAGAAGTGCTGCGCACCGATTGGGGATGGGATGTACCCCGTTGCTTGGCAAGCGATTTCATTGAATCCGCTTGTGCCACCGCTGGCAACTGAGCAGAGAGGCAACCCGTGCTGACAACCGAACAGGCTGCGAAGCGTCGTGCCGAATTTCTCCAAAAGCTTCAAACGTTGCTGACCGAATACAACGCGTCGATTTCGTGGTCCTGCGACCCGTGCAGCGATACGCATGGCGTCTATGGAGACGTTATAACTGTCGATGTGGATGGGCGTGAAGCGGTCCGCACTGATGAGGGCTGCGGATATTTGGACGCCGAAAACCTGAAAGCGCTTCTGACCTGGGGGGGTGCCTAGCACAACTCTGGAAAGGGATAACCATGACGCCCCTTGGTGAATGCCGAGGGGCGTTTTGCGTTTGGGCGATGGTTCGCGAAGGTTGGTGGCCGCTGGTGTCCTGTGCCGGGATACGGGGTCGTGGCCGCTTGTGCGGCCCCGAGGGCTACGGCCCCAGCCCCTACCGGCACACCCGACAGTCCCCCGGACTGTCGGGCAAGGGACAGCACCAGCGGAATACGCCTGGCCGGTCATCAACGGCAGAGCTGGCTTGCAATAAGGGGGGTCTATCAGACGCTCATGCCAATCGGCGCACCCTATCGAACAGTGAGCGGCATTAAAACAATCAATCAATCGAGGGATAGACAAAACGAGATACGAAACGTATAATTGTTTACATGGCGATCGAGACAGACACTGCAAACGGAAAGAGGAATCGCGTCATGACCGCAGCAACCAAGATCGGAATGAAGACCATTGTTGTTACTCGTGCAGAAGGCCCGTTTGGTGCTTGCGGTCGGTCGGAAAAGTGCAGCACGTTTGAGCAAGCAAATGGTGTTCTGAGGGCATGGAGCGCGACGGCACCAGCCAACGGCGGCTACGACAAGTGCGATTTCATGATCGAGTTTGACGACGGATTCATCTACAAGGGGCGCTACGACCTGTATCACGGCTCCGTGAAAACTGCCGACGTAGGCGAACACGTGCGATCCCTGGCGCTGTTCTATACGGGTCGCGTCACGCCTGACCACATGACCCAGGAATCCCATCTGGCATTCCTGCGGAAAAGGGGCGCAGAAGCATGCGAGAGCTACCAGCACCTTATCGACAACTATGAAATCGGGTGCGAGGCAATCCCGGCATCGCTGCTCTGAGGGCGTGGCTATGGCCTCTGCTTACTTCGCTCCCCTTGTTTTGCTCCCAACCATTATTACCGCGCCGGGGAAATATCTCACACGGAGCGGCGCGGTTGTGACGGTTGAATCGGCCTCGCAGAAACACGATTTCCGGTGTGTTGGCGCATACCCGTGCGGGACTCGCGAGGGCTGGCATAAGAGCGGGCGCATCTTCGCTGGTTGTCTCACTGTGAACGACATTGTTGCTGCCGCTTAGGTGGGCACCGGCCCGGCAGCGTAAAGACGTAGGCCCGAGAACGGGCCTTTTATTTGGCGGGCAGATCGGTGGCTATCAGGTAATCAAGCTGATCGGAAAATTCAATCTAAATAGAGATAGACAAAACGAGATACGCAGGTTAGAATTATTCCCATGGTGAACGAACAAGCACTGACAGGGGGTTACACAATGAGCACCAAGTCGCAGTCGCTGAAGCAAATGGCGGAGGACAAAGGCAACGATGCTGTCTCCAAGAAGACCATCTATCAGGTCGATCCGCGAATTCTCAAGGTTGAGCCTGGGTTCAACCTGCGCATTGAGACGCCAGCGCTGAAGGAGTCCATCAATCTTCTGAAGGAGATGTACATCGCGGGCGCGGTATTTCCGCCGATCGATGTACACAAGGGCACGCAAGTCATTGACGACGGCCATCGTCGCCACGCGGCAATCATGCTGGCGATTGCGGAGGGGCACGAAGTTCGCAAGGTGGACGTTCGCGAGGTCGACGGAAATAACGTTGATCGCGTATTGCACATGCTCGGTTCCGGCGATGGTAGCCGCCCGCTTTCGACTTTGGAAAAGGGGCTTGGCTACAAGCGGCTCCTGAAATTCGGCTGGTCTAAGCAGGATATCTGTGCGGGTCGGCATGTTTCGATCACGCACGTTGAGCAGGCGCTGACACTCGCCAACGCAAACGCCGATGTACAAGACCTTCTTGCGCTTGAGCGGGTCTCGGTAGGGGCTGCTCTCCAAGCAATCCGCGAATATGGCGATGACGCGGGCAAGCTTCTTCAAGAGCTATCCGACTCGGCGCGTGGCGTGGGCGACGAGACAAGCGACGGCCAGCCGAAGAAAGTCACGCGACGAGTGACGAATGCCGCCCGCAATCCTGAGTCCGCGCGCCGGTTGCCAGCGAAGTTCGCAAACCGTTATGCCAAGAACGTCGGAGACATGTTTTCTGCGATGCCTGACGAGTTGCGCGGCAAGGTTGCTCTCGCTGGCGACGACGAGACGATCCCCGTTTCTGCCCGGTATCTCAAAGAGCTGATGGAGCTGCACGCCGAAGCTGAGAAGCTTCGCGGCCCGGAGGGTGGAGCGGATGCCGAGGGCGATCCGCGCCAGCAAAGCCTCTTGGGCGATGGCAAGCCGTCCGAGACAGACGACGACGAGCAAAGCTGAAAGGGGCGACGAAATGGCAAGAGCAAGAGTGACGCACTCCGAAGACGCAGTGCAAATCACGTTCAAAGGCGATAAGCGCAACCCGGAACCGAGCACCGCCGTGGTTCAGTTTCCAGGCGGTCACATCGAGGTTTCGCGATGCTCAGACGGATCGTACTGGGCGCACGTGGAGGTAGTCGATCCAAAAAATATTGTTGGATCGCGCATCGACTATGCGCCCGGCGATGCGGCCGAGTTGTGCGCAATTCCTGATGTACCGCGCGCAACCGAGATTAAGCACATTGCGGTGCGCATTGGCAACGTCGTGCCGCACTTTGATCCGAACGCCTAACCAACCGAATACGGAAACCATCATGAAATCGACTCTCTCCGCATGCGTCATTCTCCTGGCAGCTTTCGGAACGAGCGCACAGGCGTTCACGCTGGCTGCGGCTCGCCCGATCACCGTTATTACGGTCTACAGCGAACAGCGGTCTACTGATCCGCTTCGCGATCAAGGAAAGGCTGACGCAAAGCCGCCGATCCGCATTGTCGATGGCGGCGTACGGGATGCTGGCGGCACCTGTTTCGATCTGGACGAGTCTGGAAACATCTCCCAGGCTCCGGGGCAATGCGTGGTTCTACGTTCAGCAGAACCCGGCGAGCGCCCACCTGGCCGCTGACTCCCCTGCCCTGTTCATTGCCTAACGATCAAAAACACGAGGTAAATGCACCATGCCAATGACCAAACAAGATTTGCAGTGGTTCGAGCTGCGCGACAAGCTGCCACCCGCACAAAAGCAAGCCGTTGAAGCGGCGTTTCAAGCCGCGACGGATGCAGTACGTGGCGCTGGCCTGAAAGCCGACATGTCCGACGTGGCGGCCTCGCTGGAAGGCGCAATCATCCGATTTGTGCAGGAATCCAACCCTCACTGAATGCGCGACCCACCCCCGGAGGCGCAACTTTGCCCTGGCGAAATTCTGCCAGGGTTTTTTTTACCATCAAGAGATAGACAAAACGAGATACCTTGGGTATAGTTCTCTCACCTTTGAGGGAGCGAAGACATGGCTAAGAGAACACAGTCGGCCGGACTGGACGCCGCACAGAAAGAGTTTGTGAAGCTGGTCGAGATGAACTCGCGACGTTATCGCCGGCACGAGGTTTTCCGCGACTTTTGCGAGATGGCTGCCCTCAGCATCAGCAACTCGGTTGACCGGAGCCAATACGAGGAACGTGAAGCGCGCTATCTGGAAATCGTTGCTCGCTATGAGCGTGAAGAAGTTGAGCGCTTCCCCGCCATGCTGAGGTGCATTGTCGAGGCACTGAGCGCGGGCATGTGCGATTGTCTCGGGCAAGTCTTCATGGCGATGGAGCTTGGCGATCATTGGAAGGGCCAATTCTTCACACCCTATGAGGTGTCCTACCTGATGGCGAAGATCGTCACATCCAACGTTGCGGCCGTGATCGAGAAAGAGGGATTCTTCACGCTCAATGAGCCGACAGCCGGGGCCGGTGCGATGGTGATCGCAACGGCTCACGCGATCCAAGATCAGGGAATCAACTACCAGCAGGCCATGCATGTCACCACGACGGATATTGACCTGACCGCCGTACACATGGCCTATATCCAGCTCTCATTGCTGCACATTCCTGCAATCGTGATTCATGGCAACGCGTTGTGGCCAGAGAAGACCTGGGGCCACTGGGTGACGCCCGCGCATGTCCTGGGCATGTGGGATGTTCGGCTCAACCGGCGCGAACGCGCCGAAGGCGAGCGCAAGCCGGCCGAGGCCGCTGCTCCGGTGGCTGGGGACGCGCCGAAGCTTGCTGCTGAACCAACTTCAATCGACGCACAACGTGCGGCGATTGTAGCGAAGCGGATCGAGAAGGCAGACCAGCTCGATCTATTCGCCTGATGCCGGCAAACCTTCCCGTCTCGGGGTAGGAACGGCTATCAAAGCCGCGCAAAGTTAAGGAAAATCTATCGCATTAAAGATAGACAAAACGAGATACGAAAGGTATAATTTCCACATGTCGATCGATGTGGGGAACGCAATGATTTATCACCCTGAACTCGGTGAAGAGCCGGCCGAGCGCCTGTTCTACATGGAGCATAACTTCCGCAGCACGTACAGCCTCTGTTGGCTGGAAGCCAAGGACACCGAAGCGCGGGCGAAGCTGAAGGAGCTGAACATTCGCCCCGTTGCCGGCACGGCACCGGAGCGCGGTGTGCCCGGCGAATGGATGCAAGCAACCCGCCTGGGTGTGCCCGTCTTCCACTGTCTCATTTCTAGGGATTCGAGCGACAAGCTGCGCCTTGATGATCTTGTGGCTACTCGCGTTCTTCTCGATTGAGGGGCTTGTGCAATGACTACCTCTCGATACCGTGCAACCGTCGATCATGTTGATGACTGCCAACCCTCCTGCTGCGGTAACTGCGGTTGGGTCGGCGTTGCGGCTGATACCGCAGAAATTGAGGAATGTGCCTTGACTCCTGGCGACCCCTCCCCCGTTGGTCGTTGCCCGGAATGCGATTCGATTGCTTACGTGAAGATGGCACCTAGCCCCGCGTTTCATGGCGTTGCACATGTGCTGCGCGAAGGGTTGCGGTTGATGCCGCTTGGCTCAAAAGCGCGGGCGGCTTGGTTGTCGAGGGCTTCCACCGTGCTGGCCGCATTCGAACAGGAGGGGTTGAAGTCATGAACTTGCTCACGGTTCTTGAATGGGCGGGGGCTGCCATGGGGTTGACTGGTGCGTTTCTGTTGGCGACGCACAGTCGCATTTCCCGTTATGGCTGGTTGTGGTTTCTCGCTGCAAACCTAGCGATGGCTGGTCTTGCTGTTGGGATCGGTCGATATGGTCTGTTGGTGCAACAGGTCGGATTCACTGCGACTAGTTTGCTGGGAATCTGGCGCGCGGGCTTTCTGCCGCGCGTTTGGAGAACGAGGGCGCGCTGAGCGGCTGCCCTACTCAGGCTGGTGATAGCGGCCAGGCTCGCAAAAGTATGAGCGCCCCACGGCTTGCCGTGGGGCGTTTGCATTTAACCCTGTAGTGGACGATTTTGGATCATGTGAACCAGTTGGTTCACATGATCCAATTGGTTCATGTGAGCCAATTCTACGCCAGCTCGCGCTAGCGCGAGCTGGCGGCCGCACCGACAAGTGGCGGCTTCCGCCGCAGAGTGGGAGCAATTCGCGGCGTGCAGGCGCGGCAGCTCTGGTGTGGAAATGGGGATGCGGTTGCCCACCGTCCGCCGCTGGCGGCCCGTGGACAACCGCACCGCGCCCCTGCCTCTTGCGGGCCGGTCGCTTCCCCATTTTTCGCGCGCCGCGAACCTGGCGCGGCGGCCGGCACCGCGCCAGGCGCTTGCGTGCAAGCGCCGCGCATTCCCGCGTGCCGGCGCAGCAGCTCTGGCATGGAAATGGGGGTGCGGTTGCCCACCGTCCGCCGTTGGCGGCCCGTGGACAACCGCACCGCGCCCCTGCCACTTACGGGCCGGTCGCTCCCCCATTTTTCGCGCGCTGGGAATGCGCCAGGTCGGCCAACGCCGAAGCCCGTACCGACGCGGCCGGCCGGCGAGCGCTGTGAAAAGCTGGCTTGCAGAGAGGGGGGGTTCCTTCGCGTGCCGGCCTGGGTCTGGCGTTGATGGTGATACCCGCTACTCGGTCCCGCGAGTCGCGCTGAGTCGCGCGGCAACCGCCCGGAGTTCTGCCGGCCGCCCTACTCCTACCGATCCTGCATAGGCGCGGACACTCCTGACGCTAGTTGCAGTAACGGAGGGTAAAAAAAGGGGCATTACAGTGTCATTAACTGTAATACCCGGACATTATTCGCATGATGTTGGGGATTTTCCCCCGCAATCACTGCTCAGGGGCTTTGTTGATGGCCGTTTGCAGCTTGGCTTGGGTGGCTGCGTCGAGTGTCGCGAACGCAGCCTTTACCGCGCGGCCCACTTTCGCATCATCGCGATCCCTGTTGAGTACGTACATTCCCGCGACCACAACGAGACTGGCCGCCAAGCCGGCTAAGACACCGACGATGGCGAGTGTTGCACGGGGGATTTGTGGGGCGGGAGCGGCCAAGGCAACAGGTTCAGGTGCTGCGGTTGCTGCCTTTGCGATCCGGGCAGCGTCCTGGGCCATCCGCGCGCTATCTTGAACCGTGCGCGCGGTCTCCTTCAATTGCTTTTCTACCGATTGCACGTCGTTCATGAGGGCTTCCGCCCTATCGAAAGTCTCATGCAACTCGCCCAGGAGAATCCGCATAGCGGCATCGCGCCGCGTGTTGGGGCCGCCCTCCTGCTGCTTGGCCGCTTCGCTCATTTCTTGGCCTTGCCGAAGAGCTGTTCGGTTGCGGTCGAAAGGTTGGCGTACGCGTGAACGGCCAAGTCGTGGTCCGCTTGGTGCTCGATGGCCTGTTCAACCATTTCGAAGTCGCCCGCAGCCTTAGCCTCTGCTCGCTTGGCCTTCCAGTCCGTCTGATCTTCCGCCAGCTCGCGAATGTTCTTGCGGCGGACCAAATCAAACACCTCGTTTTGCCTGATAACGATGTGCGGTTCATAAGTGGCCTTACTCTTGCCGTCCGTCATGGCGTAGCCGCTAATCTGCGCATAAACCTGTTCGACCGCCAGCAAACCGCTTTCTCCGCCGTCATACATGTTGTAGACAACGCGGATTTTGCTGGCCGGAATCCCCAGCTTGGAAAGCCATTCGATAGTCGCGATGGTGTCTTTCTGCTGCTTATCGGCCGGAACGGTTGGCACGATAATCAGGTCAAGCTCACCGATAGCGCTCTTATAGCGCGTCAGTTCCGACATGAAGCCGACAACGTTCGATGCGCCAACATCAATAATCACGTCATCGTGCAGCATGAGCTGTTTGAAAATCTCGCGAAACTCGGACGCCGAGAATTCTTCAGCCTGAACACTTTCGACCTCGTTGGCGACAGAGGCGTTATGCATTTCGACCGAAATGAATTTCGCCTTCGGGCGACTTGCCGCAAGCCAGTTGACGGAGAGCGTGGTTTTGCCAACGTTCCCGCTCAGGTTGATGACGGCGATTTTCAGGTCTTTGGTGGTCATGTCGGTTTCCTATTCTGACGGGCGATGTTTCGATAATCAGTTTGATAAGCCTTTTGTGCTTCCCTCAAGGCGGTACGAACTTCTAAGGCGTCCCCCTCACTTCCCTGTGACGGCGTTACCTCGGCTTGCTTTGGTTCATGTGAACCACTTCGGTTTGGTTCATGTGAACCACTACTAATTGGATCAGGTGAACCACTCTTCAACCCGCCTGGCCCGCCAAGCTGCTGCGGTTTGATCGATCCAGCCGTGACGGTCGCAGCCCGTTCCCTAGCGCGCTTGCGCGCCCGCTTCAGGGTCTGCATGTAGACCGGCAGCGTCATCTCTAGGCCGGCCGCTTGCAGAGTCTCTTGAATCTTCGCGTGCGTGTGGCCGAGTGCGTTGGCTTCGTCGATGAGCGGCAACAAGCGCTCCAGCAGGACCGCTTTAGATCGCAACTGTTGAGCGACCAGCGTGCGGGCCATGGCTTCTATGTTGGCGAGTTCGTCTGTGGATTCCATGGGCTTGATAGTAACTTGATGGGTACTTAAAGGCAACTAAAAGGGAACACTTTGCGTAGCGATTTTGCTGAAAAGAAACAGAAAAGGAACGTTGTAGGAACGTGTAGGGAACATCTAGGGAACATCTTACTACAGATGCTATCCCTGCCGCATCTTCATAAGTGATCCAAACACCACAAAAGACGGGTTAAATACGCCCTTTGATGGCCCGACCGGTCCAAAAACGGCCCCGGCACGGTCCAAAAGCGGCTGGTCGACCTACGGTCCTAGGGGTCACACACCATACGCACCTCTTGCGAGGTGCTGTGAAGCCAAGCTCCACTTGGCTTCACGACAAAACCAGTGGTATGCGCGGGCTTACTTTGTCATACACGAGGGTGTAGGATGCGCGTAATTTCAACATTTGTTTGTCATACAAGGTGTTCTATGAGGGTGGTCAGCGTCAGACTGAAGGACGAGGAAGAGGCGTTTATGCGCCGGCAGATGGAAATTGCAGGGGAAGCCGACCTTGGCCCTCACATCAAGCGGGTCTATTTCGGCAACCTGAACCCCGGTGAAGGCTTGCTATCTGAGCTGCGGCGCAACTCAGAAATGGTTCTATCGATGCTTTCAGATATGAGGCGAAATGGTTCCAGCTCCGGCGACGCCGAGGAACAAAAAGAGCACGACCGGGATACAGAACTGCGGCTGCTTGCCGCTATCTTTTTGATGCTTCACATGTCGCTCGGGAAGGACGCTCGCCTGGTCATTGACCGCTACGTCAGCTCGAAGGCGGTGGAAGACTTTTTGAAGGCTGGGGGTGGACTATGAGCGCAGGTTCGCGGCGGTATGACGACCGACACAAGGGGTGGCTGTTCCTGATGGTGCTGGGGATGACGGTGGGGGCGTGGTTTTGGGCGGCCAATCGGACGTACACCCTCCCCCGAGGTCAATATGCGAAAGCACTTTATTATGCGCTGCTCTCGACGCCGCACACTCCCCTACTTTGGGTTCCGGCACTTATTGCCTTTCTGTACGGGTTCGTTATTTTCGCGGTAATCGCCTTCTACACCCGCAGCGGTTTTGATGGCGCGGATTTTATGATGTTTTTGCGCGGCACTCGCATGGTTAGTGCTGCGCAGTTGGCGGATATGACGCGTAGTTGGTTTACTGAACAGCTTCGCTTGGGTGGCATTCCGATGCCAACGAAGGTGGAAGGGCAGCATGCTAGCGCGATCGGTTCCACCGGTTCCGGTAAATCGCAGGCAATCGCAGATTATATTGAATCTGCCCTGGCGAGGAATCTACCCAAATGGTGGAGACCAAATTCAAAGCCGGATCGAATTATCTGTGTTGACCCTAACGGTCAGTTTATGGAGAAATTCTACAGGCCGGGCGACAAAATCCTCAACCCGTTTGACAAGCGTTCGGTTTCTTGGGGTATTTTCAACGAAATTCGCGTTCCATTCGACGTGGAGCAATTTTCAGTCAGCGTTATTCCAAAAAGTCCGTCGACGGAGCAGGAGCAGTGGAACGCTATGGCACGGACGATTACCGCCGAGGTTATGTTGAAGCTGTGGCGGTTGCAACGGGGCACCACGGACGAGTTGGTCTACTGGCTGGCCATCGCGCCGAACGAACAGCTACAGGAAATGCTCGCGGACACGGCGGCGGCCGGGATGTTCCACGGCGCGGAGGAAACCCTTGGCAGCGTACGGACTGTGCTGACGCGCTACATCACTCCACACAAGTATCTGTCAGCCATGGAGAAGGCTGCCAACGACTTTGTTCTGCGGGATTGGATTGATACCGGCACCGGCAACCTTTGGATTACATGGCGGGAAGATCAGCTCCACGCGTTGAAACCGCTCATCTCGTGCATGTTTGATGTGGCTTGCGCCGCTGCCTTGTCGACGCCAATCGACAAGCACCGCCCTGCCCTTCATCTGGTCGTTGACGAACTGGACTCGTTGGAGAAGCTGAATTACCTCATTCCTGCCGCGACCAAGGGTCGTAAGCACAAGCTGTACATCCTTGCCGGGTTCCAATCGTACGCGCAGCTCAACTCAACCAACGGCAAGGACGATGCCCTGACCCTGCGGAACAGTCTGCGCAGCACGCTCAGCTTGGGTGTGGCGGAAATGGATACCTACACGTCTGAAGAAATTTCGAGGGGCCTGGGCGAGCACGAGGTTATCCGCAAACGCGAGACCAGCGGCAGGAGTGCCAGCACGTCCTTTGACAAGGAAAAGGAACGGGTGGTGATGGCATCGCAGCTCCACACCCTGCCCGACCTCACCGGCTACCTCAAGTATTCGGGCAACTTCCCTATTTCGCGCGTGACGATGCTCTACAAGAACCGCAAGAGCGTTATCGAGCCCCTTGTTATGGCGGAGAACCGTTGGACAACCGCCCCTGACTTCAACTCGGTGTCTACTCTCAATTTTGCGAGCGACGAGTAATGCTGACCTTCTCGTTTGTCAAAGAGTCTCGTCAGGCCGCGAGCTACTACGAAGAAACCGACGACTACTACACCAAGGAAGGCCATCGAGGCGAATGGGATGGAGATGGCGCGACTGCGCTTGGCCTTGAGGGGGGCGTCGATCGCGAAACATTCAAAGAGCTTCTTGACGGCAAGTTGCCCGATGGCCGTGTTGTTCGGAAGCCCGCGCCGAAGACGGATAAAGACGGCAAGCGCGTCAACCCTCGGTTGGGTATCGACTTCACCTTCAGTGCACCGAAAAGCGTGAGTATCGTTGCGCTGGTGAGCGGCGATCGCCGCGTCATCGCTGCGCACGATGAAGCAGTCAAAGATGCGCTCAAGCTCATGCAGAGCAAAGTTGTCGCGAGAAAGAAGGTCAAGCGTATCTCGTTTCGTGAGCACACCAACAAGCTTGTTGTCGCGAAATTTCAGCATGATCTATCGCGCGATCAAGACCCACAGTTGCACACGCATGCGGTGACGATGAATCTCACGCAGCGTGAAGATGGCCGCTGGACTGCCATCGCAAACGAAGAGATGTTGAAGAGCGTCAAGGTGGTCGGAGCCTATTACCGAGCGCAGCTTGCCCAGCGGCTTGAGGATATGGGTTACGAAATCCGTGCGACACGAGATGGCTTCGAGATGGCCTCTGTGCCGGATGCGGCTATCAAGCTATTCAGCCAGCGCAGCCGCATGATTGAGCAAGAACTTGATGCGCAAGGTCTCACCAGGGACACAGCATCAGGAGGCATGAAGCAAGCGATCACGAAGAACACGCGGAAGCGGAAGGACGAGGGCGATCGCGCCGCGCTGCGCCAGGAGTGGCGCGATGCTTTGAAGCAGGCTGGCATAGAGATCCCCGAGGCGGCTCCAGAAAATCGCGTTGCGCCACTACGAGTGCCGACGATCGATGACCGTGGAGGAAAGCCAGTCACGCCCGATCAGGCGAATAGCGGCTCATCGATGCCAAAGGAGCCACCGCCCAGTGGTTCCGCCAGCGAAAAGCCTGGCACGCAATCGCCGCAGGGCGCAGGGGAACCGCAGAGCGGCAAAAAGGTTGACCAAGGGCAGGGCGCGCAAGCGCCTGGCGATTCTGGTTCTCGTCCTGGTGGTGGCGGCGGTGGTCCGGCCGCTCCAGCGGACGAGAAGGTGCCAGCGGCCGTTGTTCGGGACGAACCGGCATCCTCATTACCTCAAGAAGCTAAGCCGCAAGCCGGCGCACCCGCGCGGACCCCTGAGCATGACGCAAAGACCCCTGAGCATGGCATTGATCGATCAGGTAAGGCGAAGGCGGCGCTTGAGTTTGCGATTGAACACTTGACCGAGCGGCAGGGCATCTTTACCCGTGGGGAGCTGCTTGAGCGGGCATACCTGAAGGCTCTGGGCGGTGTGGCAGAAATTGATCGCGAGCTGGAACGCGCCAAGGCTGATGGCCGGCTTCTTCCTGAACTGCCGTTGTATCAGACCGCGAAGTCGTTTTCTCGCGAGTCTCAGACAAAGGCCGTCGACAAGCAGTTTGAGAAATTCCGGCACGACAACGACCTTCAGAAGCTGACGCGCGCTTCATGGGTCTCGATGCTTGTTCACGTCGAAGGTTATGACCAGGCTAGGGCAGAGAAGACCGTCGACGGAGCTATTGCGAGTGGCCGCCTTGTGGAGACGGAAGAGCGGTACACCACGACCGACATGCGCAATCGCGAACTGCGGATTCTTTGGATGGAACGGTTGGGGCGGGAGACTGTTGCTCCGATTAAGTCAGCGGCTGAGGTTGACGCGATGCTGGCTAGCAGCGACCTCAACGCCGGGCAACGTGACGCTGCAAAGCTTGTGTTGACCACAACGAACAGGGTTGTTGGAATTCAGGGTTTCGCGGGCGTGGGGAAGAGTCACGCACTCAGCAAGCAAGTGAATGCGATCAAGGAAGAGTCTCAAAAGCAGGCAGCCGGGGAGGGGTACAAGGTCATCGGCTTGGCTCCGTATGGATCGCAGAACAAGGCCCTCAAAGAGCTGGGGATGGAATCGAACACCTTGGCGTCCTTTCTGGCGAAGGAGCCAGAGCCCGGTTTGCTTAGTCCCAAAACGATCGTGTTTCTGGATGAGGCCAGCGTCGTTCCTGCACACCAGATGGAAGACCTGATGCAGCGCATTGAACAGCATGGGGCTCGTCTCGTCCTGCTGGGCGACAGAAAGCAGACACAGGCGGTGGAGGCCGGCAAGCCGTTCGAGCAGCTTCAAGATGCCGGCATGCAAACTGCGCACATCACCGAGATTCAACGGCAAAAGGACGCGGAGCTGAAAGCGGCCGTTGAAAAGGCAGCGAACGACAACATTGGCGGCTCCGTTCTCCTGCTGAAAGAGCGCGTGCAGCAAATTGAGAAGCCCGAAGACCGTCATAAGGCCATCGCTGTCGATTACACCTCTCAAACTGCGGAAGAGCGTGATCGGACCATCATTGTTGTCGGAACCAACGATGCGCGGCGGGAGGTGAACCAGCTCGTTCGGGAACGACTAAACCTTCCGGCCGGCGAGCGCGTACAGGCGCTCGAATCGTTCGACATGACCCGTGCTGAGCATCGCCAGGCTGCCAGTTACAAGGAGGGTGTTGTGTTGCTGGCCGAGCGTGATGGGCTGCATGGGTTGAAGCGGGGCGAGCACTACGAGGTTACGGCCATCGATTCGCGGGCAAACACCTTGATTCTGAAGGGCGGCGACGGCAGCCCGATTACCGTGGACGCCGGCAAGCTGGCCGGTGTGTCGACATATCAACGCGCCGAGATCGAGGTGGTGCAGGGCGACTGGCTGCGCATTACCCGCAATGACAACAAGCAGCACGTCTACAACGGGGAGCGCCACCAAGTGAAGGCGGTCTACCACGATGCGATTGTTCTGGAGAACGGCGCGCGTTTGTCGAGGTCGGCGGCCATTCACGCTCAGCATGGCTACGCGCAGACCGTACACAGCGCGCAAGGGTTGACCACGGATCGCGTTCTCATGGACGCCGATACTCGGAGCCTGACCAGCAACCGTGCTGTGTACTACGTGGCGATTTCGCGGGCCAGGCACAACCTCACGATCTACACCGACAACCACTCCCGCTTGGCCGAATCCATGTCCCGCGAGCCGCGAAAGTACGCCGCGCTGGAGCTGCGTGACGATCGCCGTGAGGCCGATATTCTCCGGGCAGCGGTCTCGATTCGGCAGCAAGAGAAGGGAGCGGCGACAACAGCGCGCCAAACGCTTGCACGGGAAATTTCAGGTGCGCCATCGCGCACGCGCAAGCCTGGTCAGCGCAGGTCTCGAACGCGGTAGGTAGCTCGAATTGGGAGCACAATAGGAACTTGCTAGGAACTTGTTGGGAACTTTTGAGGGGTCACTTTGGGAACAAAGTGGCCCTTTTTTCATATGGTGCTTCGCACAACCCCTCTCATGGGGAATGCAGAGAACGACTCCATCCGCCGTTACAAACGTACGTTTGCTTGCGCCACGCTCGCTCTTACTATAAATACATATTTGGTGTACTGTTTATGCACTTTCAGGAGTCACTATGCGATTTGCCAAAAAACTAGTTTCACTGCTGACGCTGGCGTTGGCCGCCTACTGCGGCACGGCGTCAGCCCAAGCCCCATCCCCCAATTTCAACGGGGATGTTCAAGAGCAGGACTTCCCCTGCGCGATCGTCTTGTGCTTTGCCAACCCGAAAGGGCCGACTGCGGAGAGCAAATGCCAGCCGCCCGTGAACTGGCTCATCAATAACTTCATCAAGAAGTTCAAGCCGTGGCCCACCTGTTTGTTCAATGACAAGGACAACACGCAGGTCGCCTACTACTCCCAACCCCACGTGCAGTGCCCCTCTGGCTTCACGGCCGAACAGGCAACAACCGATAACGGGTCCGTCGTGCTCACGGGCGTATGCCTGCGCCCCATTCAGACGTGCGCGGCATATTCGCCAAGTGTCGCGGGTGCCGCTTGCTACACGTACGTCACCACAAACGATTTCGGGACGCCAAGCACTCAATACTTCGAATACACGATTCCTCCAAATGGGGTCACGAGCTACGCCATGCGCGTCTACAACGGCTCGATGGACAACAGCTACTACTTCAACCTTGGCGGCTCATCCAGCGGTTATCAGAGCGCGTCGATTCTCTACAAGAACGGCAATGCCAATAACAGCAGCAATGCCAGCGCAGGCTCAGGCAATTGACGTGTGCGCAGCCGGCGTTGATAGCCGGCTGTTCACGTCGCTGGTTCGCCAGGAGTCGAATTTCAATCCCTACGCGATTGGGTTGGATGGCAAGGCCGTTCTGAAGACCCAACCAAAGAGTTATGAAGAAGCTGTCAAAACTGCCGTTAACCTCGCGCGAGAAGGGAAGGGATTTTCGGTGGGCTTGGCGCAAGTGCATATCTCGAATGTTGTGCGCTATGGCATGACATGGGAGCAAGCATTTGATCCCTGCATGAATCTCCGCGTTGGAAGTGCGATCTATCGCAACTTCTACGCGCAGGCGATCAAGGCAGGTTATCGCGCGGACGGGGCGACATTTGCCGCGCTCCGTGGCTTCAACTCGGGGAGTGTCCACAACCCCGTCAGCAATGGCTACGCCCGCGACATTCTTGGGCGGGTCGGTATCCCCTCAGCAGCGTTTCCGGCAATGCCGGCAACCGATGCGTCTCGCGACGTGGCGGGTGCTGAGCCAGTCACACAGGTCGCAAAAGAGGATGCCAGCAGCCCCAGCATGTTTTCCGCGCCATCCCAATCGCTGTTTGGGGATGCCGGGGAGGTGCCTAGGTCGTTCCCCGTCGTCGCCCCTAGCGCTGTACGCGTGGAGGCCCGCCGACCCAATACGGATGAGGCTGGCCCGGTGGTGCTTCGGGCAACGTTCGCCAGGTAGAGAAGTCGTTTTGCAACCCCGTTTAACTATGGGAGGGAGTTCCTTTTTATGATCTTTTAGTGTACTATATGAGCACAAACAGTTTACCAACTGCCCATGTTTGGTGTCTCAGAACGGTGCTAATGCGCGATGTGGTGTAATTCCGGCGCCTGACACACTGACACCACATCGGGGAAACCATGAGACTTCAAGACATTGCGGCACTGGCCGGCGACATCGCGCAAATCAAGCTCCGGCAGAACGACCAGGGGCTGTGGGAAGTAGGCGTCCTTTTGGGAGGGGCTGTATCGGAAGAGCACAAAGTCACCAAGTTCCACAACAGGTCCGAACCCCGCACTTGGAAGAGTCTCGACAAGGCGGTTAGGACGCTCGAAGCCATCTTCGAGCGACGGTTCGAAGAAATAAACATCCCTTTTGAGAGGGTAGGTCATGATCCAGCAAACCAAGGCAGCACTTAGCAAGCTGAACTCCGCACGCAAATCCATCACCATCGAGCGCATCGGCCGCATTCAATCTGTCGCTCTCATCGGCGGCTATGCGCTTCTCGTGGTAAGCGACCCAGCGATGGCCCAATCGCTGCGCTCCACGGGCGAGAGCATCTTCAACACCCTCTACGGCATCGTCGGCGTGGTCGGCGGCATCGCTTCCTTGGGTTCCGCCATGAACTGGAAGGCCGGCAACTTCCTCGGTGCCCGAGACCCTAAGCAGACCTTCATCAACTCGCTCATCGGCACCGGCCTCGCGTTTGGCACCGTGGGCATCATCCAATTCATCAAGGGCGCTGTCGGCACCAACAGCGGCATTAGCGGCGTCTGAGCAGCATGGACGACGACAAGCTGGCGAAGAGTGTCGTCATCCGGGCGGGGCAACGCCCCGCCCTGATGCTCTACGTGCCCCTCGCTGTTTTCCTCACTGAAGCAATGGTCGGCCTGGCGCTGTTCCGCCTGATTGGTTTTTGGGTTTTGACCCTTATCCCGATCCATTTCTACTTTGTCGTGAAGACGGCCGAAGACTTTCATTGGTTGACGACTTTGAAGGCGGATTTTTACCACTGGTGGCTCTTCATCAAGAACAAAGGGCTTCATGGGAAAAATGTCGTGACCTTCTGCGCAACACCGCCGAACGCAAGAAAGAACGACTATGACGGCCTTCGTTGAATCCCTGATTACCAAAGAAGAACCTGCGACGAAATACATTCCGTATTCGTCGCAGGTTGACGCCCACACTTGCGTCACGATTGATCGCGATTTGACGCGCACCATTCAATTCAACGGCATTCCCTTTGAGACGATGGGGAAGGACGAGTTGAATGGCTATACGGCTCAGTTATTTGCCGCCGTCAACACCCTCGGGGCAAACAACACCCGCGTGGCATTGTGGAGCCACATGGTTCGTCGCAAGCTGCAATATGACCTGAGCGATATCGAGTACGACAACCACTTTTCTCAAATGCTTGGCGACCAGTATGCCAAGCGCGTCGACAAGAAGACGTTCTATCTGAACGAGCTGTATCTTTCGACGGTGTACCGGACAGCACCAGGCCGAGCTGAGCGACTTGGCTCCAAGCTCGACAAGACAGGAAGCCGCGCGCTACTTGAGGCTGGCGTTGAGCAGATCGACCGCATCACCAATCAGCTCCGCCGCAGTCTTCGCCGCTTCCACCCGACCGTGCTTGGGGTGCAAGAGTTTGAAGACAAGCCCGCCCTGTCCGAGCTGCAATCCTTCTATGGGCTCATTCTCAATGGGGAATGGGCTCCGGTTCCTCTCGAAAGCTATTCGGTTCGATATGCCATTCAGCGTAGCGAACTGAACTTCGGGACGGAAATTATTGAAATCATGGGGCCGACCCGTTCCCGGTTTGCAGGAATCATCGGCCTCAAAGCGCCCTATGGTGCAACGGAAATCGACGCGTCTGTGTTCCACAGTCTGCTGCGGTTGCCGTGCGAGTTCATCCTTAGCCAGTCGCTCACCTTCCTGCCGATTAACAAGGCCGACAAGTTTCTCGACCAGCAAATTTCGAACTTCTCAAGCACCGACCAAGAATCGAACAAAACGCAACTGGACGAACTGAAGGCCGCTCGGAACAACCTCTCATCCGGCAAGTTTGGGATGGGCGAGCACGAATTCATCTTGACCATCTACGGTGATTCCATCCAAGAGGTCAACGAGGGTATCGGCTTTGCTGTCGCCGCGTTGGAAGAAAAGAACCTGACGGCAATCCGCAAGCGCCGTGGCAAGCTCATCACGCAGTATTTCGGCATGCTGCCCGGCAACTTCATCACTGAACGGCTCGATGCGATGCCGATCAGCACGGACAACTTTGCTGCGTTCTTCCCGATGCATAACTTCCTCACAGGCCGCGCAGATGGCAGCCAGTGGGGGATGCCTATCACGGTATTTGAGACCACGAGCGGAGCACCGTATTTCTTCAACTATCACGTCACCCGGAAAAGTCTGAAGAACCAGGGCATCAGGCTCGAATACACAGAAGAGAGGGAAGAGGGTGACGACGCTGAAGACGAGGATGAAGACCAGCAAAGCATGCAGGATGTTGTATCAGCGCCGGCCATTATTAGCTCGCGTGGTGACGATGTGAGCGATCCGGCCAAGCTGGCTGGTGCATCCGCCGAAGGTGAACGGGAAGGGCGCGCTGCGCGAGAGCACAAAAAGGAGCTGGGCAACTACATCATCATCGGCCCGTCTGGTTCCGGCAAGACGCTTACGAAAATGCAGCTTCGCGCATTGCTGCGTAAAAAGCGGAAGGGTCTTGGTGTGCGGCCCTTCAAGACCTACGCCTGGGACAAGGACTATGGCGAGGAAATTCTGATTCGGGCGATGGGGGGGCGCTACTTCACCTTCGAACCTGGCAAGCCGACCGGCCTGAATCCGTTCTCGCTTCCTGATACGCCCCAATCGCGGCTGTTCATTATGGAACTGCTGTTGTGGTGCGCTCAGACCGATGAGACATACACGCGCTCGGGCGCAGACGACGACATTCTTTTGAGCGTGATTGACGATGTGTACAAACTCGCGGCAAATCGGCGTTTGGCCCGGATTATGGACACGTTGCCGGGCGATGAGGATGCAAAGCGTCTACCGAATGGTGTGCTGGTAACAGGTTTGCGTGCTGCACTGAAGCGATGGATTGGCCCGGATAGCCCATACGGCTGGGTGCTCGACAACAAGGTCGATCGTTTCGATATGTCAAACGCAAACGACTTCGGGTTCGACATGACCTCGTTCCTAGACAACGAGTACGCGCGTACGCCGATTCAATTGCTCATCAACCACAAGATCGAAAGCGGTATCGATGGAAGCCCGTTTGTTCTTGATATCGCTGAAGCGTGGAAGGCCCTGAAAGACCCTTTCCTGTTGAACACCATCGAGAACAAGGCGAAAACCGTACGCAAGCAGCAGGGCATTATCGGTCTGGATACACAAGACCCGACTGACCTCAGCAATTCCCCAATCAGGGGGACGCTGATGCAACAGTTCCCGACGCTGATCGTGCTACCGAACGATCGGGCGCACGAGAGCGACTATGTTGACGGCCTCAAGCTCACCCGACGTGAGTTCAACTTCGTCAAACGGGAGATGCTTGATGAGCCAGGCAAGTTCCTTCTGAAGCAGGGCAATGAGTCGGTTGTTGTGAAGAACGACTTGAGTGGCATGGACGACATGATTTCCGTCCTCTCAGCAAGCATCGAAAACGTGATGGTCGTTCGTGACCTGATCGAGCAGTACGGCGAAAAGCCCGAAATTTGGCTCCCCCAATTCTTCCGTAAGAGGCACTAATCATGATCCGCAAAATTATTCTCGCAGTCAGCGCGTTTGTCGCTTTCACTGGTGTCCAGGCTCAAGGCATCTCCACGTACGACAACGCTGCGAACTTGCAGATGGTTCAGCAGCTCGTTACTGCCGCGCAGCAGTTGGAGCAGTTGAAGTCTCAGTTGGATCAGATGAAGTCGCAGTTCGATGCGCTGAATGGTTTGCGCGACGTGTCGAAGCTGTTGAATAACCAGCTTCTCTCGCAGTTCCTTACGCCAGACCAACAAGCGCTTCTTGGCGCGTTGAAGAACGGGAACGTCTCTGGTTCCCTGTCTGGTATTAGCGGCATCCTCCAGAACACGCAGCAGCAGAACGCCGTTGTCCAGTGCGCGAATGTTTCCAGCAACCAGGCCGCCCAGGCGCTCTGCAACAAGCGCTGGCAACAGGCGTCGCTTGCGCAATACACCGGCTCGCAAGGCTATGCGCAAGCCGCAGCAAACATCGACAACCTGTCGCAGTTCCTCTCGTCCATCCAAAACTCGCCCGACCCCAAGTCGCTGCAAGACCTGCAAGCGCGCATTGCACTGGAGCAAGTGAAGCAGCAGAACGAGGCTTCCAAGCTGGCGATGTTCAAGGTCATGCAGGACGCGCAAGACAGGATGGATCGCATGAACGCCGGGGCAGCCACCAACAAGATGCTCACGACCGGTTCTGGCATCCGCTTCTGATTGCCAATTTCAGAGGAATTTGACATGCGCTATTTCACCGTTCTGTTGATCGCCGTTCTGCTGGCTGCCTGCGACCAGGAGGCACCTAAGTCGGCCGCAACCACGCCCGATCAACCCAAGGCCGTGGCGGAACCCTTGGTGGCTGCCAAGGGTTACTACGACGGAAGCGACACCGCGCCATGGCTGGCGCTGAACAAGGCATGCAAGGACGAGATTGCGGGCGGCAAGCGCGGCGTGAATTGCTCCGCTTTCGAGACTGCCAACACCGAAGCTAACAAGATGATCCGGGCCAATCCGGCCGGCTTTGTCGGTGTGCGCGTGAACCTCAAGTAAAGGCAGTACATCATGGCTTCCAGCACGTTTGCTGATTTCTTCCAGAACGTCGACGGCGTATTGCAGTCGGTCTTCACGCAGGCCGCGAACGGCATGTCGGGGTATGTCCTGCCTATTGGCTGGGTGATGTTCGGCGTGTCGGCGCTGGTGTGGTCGCTCCTTGTTATGCAGGGCAAGATCGACTCGCCAATGAACGACTGGGTAATGAAGGGAATCACCATCTGCCTGATTCTCTACGCTGCTGGAAACTACTACTCAAGCTGGATTTCTGCGCCGCTGTTCAAGTTGCCCAGCGAGCTTTCCAATGCCATCGGAACCAGCGGAAGCCCTAGCCAGATTCTCGACTCGCTGAGCGACAAGATGCAGGGCCTTTGTATGGGCATCGGCTCAGCCATGGTTGACTCCTTCCAGAACCTGAACGTGGGCGGTGGCGTGATCCTCTTGGTTGCACTGCTGCTTGTGTCCGTCGCTTGCATCCTGCTTCTCGTTGCGGCGGCCTACAACATCTTGTATGCCAAATTTGGCCTCGCGTTCGTGCTTGCTGTCGGCCCGTTCTTCGTTATCTGGTTGATCTGGAAGCAAACGCAAGCACTGTTCTACTCGTGGTTGAACACTGCGCTGTACTTCGTCTTCCTCATCGTCGTTGCATCACTTTTCATCATCATGTTTGTCCAGATTACGGACAACTACATGACAAAGCTGACGGCGGCTGTAACCGCGCTAGCTCCCGCCGCGCCGAGCGCTAGCCTGGCGGAAAAGCTCGCAGGCTTGCTGACCCAGGCCACGATGCCGCCCGATGCTTCGACAGCGATGAGCACGCTCAACATCCTGAGCATCGCGTTCCAGCTTGTATTCATATGCATCCCGCTCTTCTTCATCGAAATCCAACTGCCGACGATCGTCGCCAGCATGACGAGTGGGCAGGGCGGCAGTGTTGGTAGCGGCGGCTTGATGGTGATGCAAGCCGTTCGGACAGCCGCACTCTCTGCAATGAAGAAATAAGACAACCAGTTTCCGGAGTACAAGATGAAGATTTTTTCGATCGCCGCGATGACGGGGCTGGCCCTTGTTTTGTCTGCGTGCGGGACAACTCAGGCTCCGCCGCCTGAATGCAAGGGCACGCCGCGCGCTGTGAACCATCTTCCTACCACTCGCGCAGCGCTGACTTGCACGGAGGCACAAGCATGAAATCCCCTCGTATGAAGCCAGCCGTTCAGGTCTATGCCGAGAACATCGATAAGGAGCAGGGATACGCTGAGGAAGAAGCTCGCAAGAAGAAGCTGCTCAAGCTGGGCGCGATCAGCGGATGGAGCATTGCAGTTCTCGTTTGCGTTTCCGTAGCCCCTTTGCTCCACCTCCAACACATCATCGCAACCGTCATCGTTGTCGACAGGGCATCCGGCGACTATCGCGTTGAGCGTGAGGGCCAGTCACTTGTGTCGTTCAACGATCCTGATTTCAATCGTCGGGCAACCTCTGACCTCGGCAAATACGTGAAGGCGCGAGAGGGCTTTACTCGTGGTGAGGCCGATAACAACTACAAGACGGTTTGGCTGATGAGCGCTCCTGAGCTGCGTGGTCAGTGGGACGCTTACTACAAGCCCGATTTGAACAAACAGTCGCCGCTCAACTTCATGCAGGCGGCGGATGGTTGGTCTCTGGAAAACCTGTCCTACTCGTTCATTCCGTCTAGCGAACGTGACGTGCGTGTCGCGCAGGTTCGCTATGACTTGATTAAGCGTCAGGGACAACTACCGACAACAAGCCAACGGATGGTGTCGACGGTGACGTTCAAATACGACAAGGCGAATGTTCCCGAGAACATGGATGACTTCACGATCAATGCCTTCGGGTTCGTAGTGACGAACTACCGTCGTGACGAAGATGGTCCGATCCGCCCGCTAACGACGGTCGGGGCAGCGCAGCAGGGTTACACGCAGGCGCAGACAACATATCCGCAGCAGCCTGCGCCGGCACCTCAGTACCCGCAACCGGCTCAAGCCGTTGCCGCAGCACCGGCTAGTGCAGCGACGCGAGAAGGGCTCAAGAATCTCATTGCCAATGGAGCTGCCAAATGAAGACTCACACGCTGCGTGTCGCAATTGCTGCGGCGATGCTCGCGTGTGGCGCAGCACACGCAATAACCGTTCCCTCACCCAGCACACAAGACAAGCACTTGCAGGTGGTTCCTTTCACGACGGACGTAATTGCGGTGCAAGGCAAGATCGGAATGATGTCGCTCATCCGATTCGGTAAGGGCGAGACAGTCGTTGACTACGGGATGGGCGACAAGGAGGCATGGACGGTGAAGTATTCCGGCAACCAGATCGC
The DNA here is from genome assembly GCF_000607165.1 of Ralstonia pickettii. Lineage (GTDB taxonomy): Bacteria > Pseudomonadota > Gammaproteobacteria > Burkholderiales > Burkholderiaceae > Ralstonia > Ralstonia holmesii. The sequence continues at coordinate 54,179 of NZ_JFZG01000038.1, forward strand.
CTTTGTCCCGCGTGCTCAGCAGGGCGATACCAACCTCTTGGTCGTAACCAATCGCCACAAGTATTGGTTCTCTGTTGCGATGAGCGAAAACAGTTTCGCTGTCGATGCCGCAGACGACGATGCACCCAAGAAGAAGCGTGGGCAAAAGCAGTATCTGCCGACCACCTGGGAACTGGAAATTCAGTATCCGGCTTCGGAGCTGCAAGCCCTTGCGGCCAAAGACCCCGCAACCGTGGCCGCCAAGGCGAAGGCCAAGATCGACACGGCGTTCGAACGTGCCAAGCGGGAGGGTCGCTTGGATGCCGATTACGGCTATATCGGTGATGACGAGCTACTTCCAACGGCCGCATACAACAACGGGGAGATGACTTTCATCTTGTTCCCCAACACGATCGCGTTGCCCCAGGTGTATGAGAAGGAGCCAGACGGAACAGAGGTCCGCTCAGCGTTTCACATGGAAGGCGACATGATGGTGATTCATACCGTAGCGCGGAAGCTCATCATTCGCCGCGGTCGCCTTGCTGGTTGCCTCATTGACGGCCAGTACAACCCGACCGGATCAAACACAAACACGAACACCATCTCGCCTGAAGTGCAACGCGAGCTTAATCAACCTGGCGCATCGGTGAAGGAATGAGACTGCGTGACAAAACGGAAAAGCCGGCGACAGAGGATCGCGCTGAGCTGAAAGAGAAGGTGATTGTCGGTGCGTCGCCTGGGCAAAAGCTGGTCGGCGCAGTGGCAGCGGTGGGCGCGGTCGGCGTGATATTCGGCGGCTTGGCATACAACTTTTGGTATCTGCCACACCAGAAGGCTCAGGGTTCGCCTGCTCAAGCCAAACAGTCGTCTCAAGAGCAAGCCCCGCCGTCTTCGCCATCGCTTCATCTGAACCCGCTGGGTACGGCGCAAGCCGCTGATGCTCAGCCGATTGGTGGGCAACCTCCGCTGCCCCCCGGGTTGATGGGTGGCATGCCGGCATCTGCACAACCGCAGGCGGCCGGCACGATGCCGATGCCGGCTGAAAGCGCTAGCCAGCAACCCAGCGCTCAGCAGCAACAGAAAGAGCAACAGGAACGCGAGATTCTGAAGCGCAAGCTCAATAGCGACATGGGCGGCATGCCAAACCAGGGCGGTGCTCGCGTGATGCCCGTGGCGGCTGCCGCGACGCAATCTGGTGCACCGGCCGCGCCGGCAACGCCGGCAGGCGCAACCCTTCTGAGCGGCAACGCCACAGGGGCCAATGACTTTTCGGGGCGGCTCATTCCCACATCGACCCCGAAGGTGGCTGCCTCCTACATCCCCAATCCGAGCCTCACGATCAAGAAGGGCACGCCCATCCGCTGCACGCTTGATACCGCGATGAACAGCGATGCGCCTGGGTTCGTGAGCTGCACCGTTTCGAAGCCTGTGTACGGCATGGACGGCAAGGTCGTTCTTGTCGATCGGGGCAGCACCATCGATGGCGAAATGGCAAAGGGTCCGGAGCGCGGCAAGAAGCGGGCGCAAGTGCTTTGGGGCCGCATCGTGACGCCTCTGAATATCGCGATTCAGGTCAATTCGCCTGGCACCGACACCCTTGGCGCGGCCGGTCTCGATGGCAGCATCGACAACCACTATTGCGAGCGGTTCTGTGGCGCTTTCCTCTTCTCTGGGCTCCAAGACATTTTGCAAGGTGGCCTTCAAGCAATGAGCAACAAGAGCAGCGGGAACACGACAGTTGTGTTGCCGCAAAACACTTTGAACAGCGGGCAAAACGCGGCCGGCGAGATTCTGATGCAGGGCCGCGATGTGCAACCGACTTTCACCAAGAATCAGGGTGACGAAATCACGATCACAGTGGCCCGCGACCTTGATTTTTCGACTGCCTATCATCTTGAGGAAGTTCAGCAATGAACCAACGAGCATCGGCGGAGGTTCTGTCGGGAGCGGAGGGCGACGGACTGGACGCCGCTCAGCGAGAACAACAGGAATTTGAGCAGGAGAAGCTTGAAGCTCTGCGGGACAGATTGCGCCTGTTCGCCCCCTTCATGAAAGAGAAGGGTGTGCAGGAAATTACTGTCAACGAGCCTGGCGCTGTCTGGCTGTGGAAGGGCGGGGCTTGGATAAGGGTGGAAGTTCCTGAGCTGACGTTCGACTATCTGAAAACGGTCGGGCGCAACCTATCGTCTTTCTCGAAAAAGCCGTTCAACCGGCACAACACTTCGCTATCGGGGCACATGCCGATCACGGGTGAACGGATCGAGATGACGCATCCGCCGACATGTCCCGAGAACACCCACTACCTCAACATTCGCCTCCACACTGCTACGGCGTTTGCGCACGAGCAGTTTGTCGAATGGGAGTACTACAAGGACACCCGTCACGAATTCGCGTTCTCCGTTTCTGACGATCAGCGCGAGCGGTTGAAGGCCGCTTTGACCAACGAAGAACGCGAACTGTGGGAGCTGGCCCAAGCGCGCGACTGGCCGACATTCATGCGCAAGGCCGTTGAGTACAAACAGAACATCGTCGTGTCTGGCGCTACTGGTAGCGGCAAAACATCCTATATCCGGTCCCTGGTGGAGTTTGTGCCGCACTCGGAACGGCTCATCACTGTCGAAGACACGCCGGAAATGCCGTTGCCGAATCACCCCAACAACAACCGTCTTCTCTACAAGAAGACGGAAGACGGGGAGGGCGCTACAGCAAAGGATGTGCTGCACTCCGCAATGCGTAAGACACCAGACCGTGTGTTTATGGCCGAGCTGCGTGGCGACGAGGCGATGTTCTACCTATCCGGCGTTCTCGCCTCCGGCCATCCTGGCGGTATGACGACGACGCACGCCAACTCGCCCAAAGATGCGTTTTTCCGCCTCGCGATGCTTATCAAGCAATCGGGGCCTGGCGGCGGCATCGACCTGAAGGATATTTTGATGTTGCTGCGCCAAACTGTTAACGTGGTCGTGCAGCTCACGTTCGATCACGACAAGGGCCGCCGCTACATCCCAGCGATCTACTTTGATCCGATTTATCGCCTCACTCTGCTTGATTGACGTGCAACGCCCTACAGAGCAAGAAGCTGAGCCACCGCCTCAAGAAGAGCATGCCGGTGACGATCAACCTGATTGGCCAGACTACGACATTCGCGACACCGTAGAGGGCCATTCCGCCTAACCCATCGAAATAGGACGTACCAATGGACGACGATTTTGTTCCGAGCTATCAGGATAGTGGTGTGAGCGCGAGCGACAAGTTCGTGACGGTATCGAATGGCTCCCGCCGCGTTGAAGTGCCCGATGGCGAAGGCTACTTGATGGCCGTGGAAACCACGGACAGCAACGGCCTTCCTGATGGTCGATACGACCTTTCCAAAGCGATTGAGGCGCGGGCGCAAGCGGATCGTTCCTACGATGGCCAGGTGCTGCACACCGACAAGGAAAGCGTCTATCACCTCGTTGGTGAAGAGGTGGTCAAGCACAGCATGTTCGAGGTTGCGAAGCATACCGTGCCGGAAATCGGCGCAAAGTTTGCGGTTGCCTATGCCGGTGGTGTACCGCAAGTTGCGCAAAGTATGGTTGCAACCAGTCACGCCGCAGAACAGTTGGCTGCGACGCCGCAGCCTGCGCCCACCGTCAACGACCACGCCGGTCTTGTTCCGCGCGAGCAAGTCACCAGAGACCTTGAGGCGTTATTCAAAGTCGATCCTCGCGCGATCGACAAGGTGCCTACTGCCGCCGACATGACGCAGAAGTCGGCTCAGGCGGGGGGGCATTTCGACGGCATATCATCGCGTCTCAATGCGAGCGGCGACTATGCGGGCGAGCTGAAGAAGCTGTCGCCTGACCTCTATGAAAAGCTGGCCACGCCCGAGACCAAGGCAGTGGTCGACGCCAAAGAGAAGTTGACCCGCGCAGTTGAAGTCGCAGAACGTCTCGATCAGGCCAAGACGCTGACGGGGAAGGGCGGCGAGAAAACAGCTACGGATGGCCATGGTGGGCGGGAGCAAGAGCGCCGTGGCTTCTCCGTACCTCCGCACATCAAAACGTCAGTGGAGGCGCGTGTTCGTGCGGCGCAAGACCTTGTTCACCAGTCGCATACATTGCAGCCTCTGTACGGGCCTAAGCAAAGTCGAGACGGGACGCACAAGCAACCTAAGCAGCAGGTAATTAAGCCCAAGCGCGGCATGTCGCGCTGACGCACGTCTCTTTTGGGAGGGATCATGAGCACCGATGGTATTGGGCACGATCTAGGGAAGATGAACGCCCAGGCATTGACCGCTGAGATGGGGCGGATAGAAAAGCTCATCTCGATCAAGACGAACCAATGGACGCCGCCTCTGACGCCAGATCAGCGCACCAATGCAGTTGAACTCACAGAGGCGGCAATGGGGTTGCGTCACCAGATGGCGACTGGCCATCTGGCGAAAGAGCTGAATCGGACGCTTGAGCCGCATCAGATGGCAGCCATGAGCCTGGCGCGCTCGATCGCCAACTACGATGCATCTGGCACACCGAATCCTTTCCAGAACGAGCAGCTACGACGGGCGTACGCGAGCGAGCAAGCATTTGCGGCAAATGTGCGTGCCCAAGATGCGAAGGCAAAGCCTGCCAACTCGGCTGACGTGCTGAGCCAGGCGAAGGCGCTCCCGCCGATGTACTCCATCAAGCCGCAGCAGATGGCTGGCGCAGCCGCGCAGCAGCAGAAGCCGAAGGCAAAGCGGGGCATGTCCCGCTGATCTATGTGACGGGGTAGGGCGGCTGCACATTTGTGAACGATGGGGCGCGAGCTGTGGTCATTCTGGCCGCAGCTTTTTTTTGTCCTTGCACTTGACACCGTTTATATAAACGGTAGACTTTGAACATGCGATGCGACATGGCATCGAGACAAGAAAACGAGGGGTCGATGAAGAAGTTGATTGCGGCGATTTTGCTGGCCTGTGCGACGACAGCGAACGCGCAAGGTGCACTCTTGGTGGTAGGGCCGCCCCGATGTGTGGCGGGAAATCCTGCGGCACCGCGATTCATCGTTTCCGGGATCATGCGCCTGTTCAACGCGCCACCGGGCGAAGCGACCTTTCGAGTCGTTCACAACGTGGTAACTGCGGCGAATGCCGACGCTGCGATTGTCGCGTTCACACGCAACGTGGCGGAGAAGTATCCGGCATATGCGTTGGTCGACACGATTGTCGATCCAATTCCTGTGGTGTGCCGGCCCACGGAAATCTAGTCCGCTAGGGAATGAGCAATGGAAACGGTTGAGCTGGGTGCAGGCATGACGTTCGAGGCGATTGCCGACTACAGGCTGATTTGGAGCATGCCGGCCGGGACGCCACTTTGCGCGCACCGCGATTTGCGCTTGCCTAGCGAGGGCGCTGCGCCATCTGCTGTGGGAGGTGCGCTCTGCGGGGTGGCTGGCACTCGTGCCGGCGATACGCCGACCTTCAAGAAGGGGCGCACGTATGAGGTGGAGACCATGCATCCAATCTTCTATCCGCCATACGTGTGTGTTCGAGATGACAGCGGGCAGCTACAACGGCTCGTGGCCGCCCATATTCGATATTTTTTTGGCAAGCCTCAGTGAGCCTGGCGAGTAGGAGTGCGAGATGACGGCAGATCAGATGGTGCAGGCTATCAAGTCGCATCGCGGGAAAATTAAAGTGCGTGCGGACTTTGCGGGAACGGCCGTTTTTCTGCACGTACCGAAGCCGGAGCTTATCAGCCATTTCGAAACCCGAGGGTGCGAAGAAACGGGGGTCGATTTGATTGTGACGGGGAAGGGGCGCGCGATTATCGACACCTGGGCGTGAGGCAAAACATGTCACTCAGACCGAGCTTAGCCAGGGAAGCTGTTGCGCTACGGCCGTACCGCGTTTTCCAACGAGGGAATAAAGAGGTTTCAAGAACCTACGAGGGCACGACGTTCCCGGCCGGACCCTACCAAGGCTGCGAGCTGGTGTTGCGGAGGTGCGCAGCTTTTGGGGGCATGGTTGGCGACAGTGAGCGCGAATACGCTGTGGTGGACGTGCTGGATGCTGCTGGTGATATCGTTCAGGAGTACCGCGTGAACGGTCATGGGTTCCGCTATCTGCGTCGCGTCCTTCGCTTCAAGGTGGAGACAGACGAGACAAGGGAATTGCCACCGCTACACCTAACCCCCAAATGATCCAGTGGATAGTTTGATGACTGACAAGAAAGACCCGTACGACACGACCAGCTCCCGCCGACAAGCGGCGCACCTTGAGCGCCTGGCAGCGACAAAGGGCAAGCGCAAGGTTCTTGACCTTGATGGTGACGACGTTGCCAAGCTCAATACGCTGCGTGACGGTGGATATGGAAAGGACGATAGCGCAGTGCTTCGGCGCGCGCTGGCCGACGCATATAGCAAGTTCAGGAAGAAGAAGAGTTGACCCTATCTCTGGCGAGCATGCACATGGAACGATACCAAGACGCAAATGACCCTTTGAATGGTCCCGATTTCCTTAGTGGTTTCATGTGCTTGGAAGAGTGCGGCAGGCCAGCAGGCACCTACTGGAGCCCGTTTTGGTGTCAAGCATGCAACGCCAAACGACTCGGGGCGATGCGTACCAATGGCATAGATTCAGGTGATGCGCCCGCTGTGGCGCGTTGACTACTGATAGAGCTAGCGTAGGACGATTCGTCATCCATTTCTGTTGTGGGCGGTGGTGTTGGCCATCGCCATTTTTTTTGCCTGCGTGTATCTCTTATCGTCTATCGTGAATTCTGTGCGATTGATAAATAATATCTCTCTATGTATAGACATAACGAGATACGGAGTGTATATTTGAACCATGTTCACGAGGATGTGAGTGCGGGCGAAAAATGCAAGGCGATCTCTTCCCTAAAGAATTTCGGCAGTCGGTCGAAACCACGTTGTGTGTTGGCGAAAGCCGTGCGAAGCAGATTGCTGACCGAGTGTTGGTCCCTGTATCCGAGGCGCTATCGCGAGAATGTGCTTTCAAGGTTCCGGTGGCTCTGTCTAGCGCTGCTTGGGAAGAGTGTGTTGAGTGGGCGGAAGCCACCACGCAAGAGGCGCTTTGGGGCGTTCTGTTTGCTGCGCTCGGCGCAATTCGAGGTATGGACCGTAAGACCGACAGCGCGGACTTTGAAGTGCAACGGGTCGCGTCTGCGGAGGCGTCGGCGTCGCCGGTCAGGTTGAAGGTGATTGTTGGGCCTGGGGATAAACGGGAGCCCGTTCTGACGATCTACCTGGCCGACGAAGTTTAAGTTTTTTTTCGGAGAAGAAATGTCTATTGCTCGGGTCACTGTTTCTGTTGTGCTGGCGCTCGCTGCGGGGGCCGCAGGAGCGGAAGGCGCTATGCGCGGCGCAATCACCGATGTGCTGCGCGGGGCGACAAGTCCTGTTCCGCAGGGCCAGCAGGTCGAAGTGGGGTTTTCTCCCGAGGGCTCGGCTGTTCAACTTGTGTTGAAGGCTATCGGCAGTGCCAGAAAATCGATCCACGTGATGGCCTATGTCATGTCCAGCCCTGAGATTGCATCTGCTTTGGCGCGGGCTTCCAGGGGCGGCATCGAGGTATACGTTCAGCTCGACTACAAGGAGAACATCGAGGAAGACGATCGCGGATTCATCCGCAATCGTCTCGATGAGCTGTCCCGGTCTGGTGCGGTTCTTTGCACGATCAGCGCTTTCCCTGCCATGCATGAGAAGACGATGGTGATCGATGGACGGCACGTTCAGCTCGGCTCTTTCAACTACAGCACCCAAGCCGCACGAAAGAACTCAGAAACCGCTCTGGTTCTGTGGAATGCCCCGGCAGTGGCTCAGCAGTACGAGGCACATTTCCGTGAGCGAATCTCATACTGCACTGCCTATCGCGCAGGCCACTGAGCAGCGGGGATAACGATGAAAGACGATCGCTGCCAGCATCTGGCGAACGAGCTGACGCTTCGGGTAATACAGGCGCTCTCAATGCTTGGAGAGGCTGCGATGCTGGTGCCAAGCCCGATGGGCGCGGCTTGTCTGAGCGCGTGTTCTGTGCGGTCTGCACACGCATCGAGCTATGCGCTCGAAAGGACAGCCACCGAGTTTCAGGTATCCGGTCTGATTGATGACGTGAATTTTGTTCTCAGCATCGATCGTCAGGCCCTGGCAATTGCATCAAGTCGTGACGCCCTCGCAGACGCCGCCTTGATGCAGCTCCGCTCCGACCTAGAACGGTTTCGGGACGAAGCCAAGTGGCTCAGTTCCATGGGGAACGGACAGTCTAAAGGAGAGAGTTATGCGCACGTTGGTCGATCGTGAGCCGTGGTGGGCGCAGCCGCCCAAGAAGGGGCAGGACGAGTTGGAATGCACGTGGGGATGGCTCGAAACGTACTCGGATGGAAGCTTTGTGTTCGATGCGTCGACCAGGCCGAGTGACGAGGAAATTAGGAACCGGCGCGGGTGCCGGCTGTACGAATAGTCCGAGCAATGCAAGCAAGGGAGCTGCAATGCAATCATTGAAGAGGGTGGTGGCTCGACTGTTCGAAGTGCTGATTGGCCACGAGCGCGCGACAACGGACGAACGCGCGGCTGCCTTGAGTGAGGAACGTATTTGGTTCGCAGTGCAGCGTGCCCGCGAGGCGGTAGACCGGAAGGGCGGGGCGCGTGCCAGCCGTCGTTTCGTTTTCTCAGATGACAGCGACACTGAGGCTGTTGGCGGGATCAACCGCCATGAAGGATGATTTGATTTTTGCGATTACTACGGGGGGTTTATGAAAAATTTGTCTTCTCTCAGCAAGTTCACGATTGGGGCTGTGGCCGTTGCCGCAGCCACGGTTCTCGGCTTTACGTTTGGAGCCGACCGGGTGTTGTCCAAGCCCAAGCTGGAGGCTGATCCTGTGCTTGATGCTCAGTTGGGAGCACAACAAGTTTCGCTCCCGAAGGGAGTGGTGAGCCTGATGTGTGCGCCTTCCCTCAAAGAAGCCGTGAAGCAAGTTGTCGGGAAACAGCCAGACAACCTGCCCAACGGTTTCACTTGCACGGTGATGTTGGCGGGGCAAAAGCTGGCGATGCCATGGGCAACGTACGCTGGCGAGGGGCAAACCATGGACGGCGCGAGTGCCATGCCGTTTCTTCGCGCGGCCTGGGCAGGGCTCGCATTCTCCGCCAGCCGTAGCGAAAGCGGTGCACTCAAGGTGCTGGCACGTGTTGACGACAAGAGCACGGTCAGCACACAAGAGGCAGCGACTGCGATCAAGTATGTGCTGACGAAGCTTGGGGCCGAGCCGATGGCGAATACGGATGCCGTACTGGGTGCGGCCGGCGAGTCTGAGGCAACGAGGGCATGGGAGGCGCAGCGGCGGGCGAATGCTGCAAGCTGGTCAAAGCAGTAAGAGCTAGTCGGGATGGCGCGTTGCCACGCGCCTTGCGGGGGCTGTCAACGGCCCGTCGTTTTTTGATGCCGCTGCGGGCTCGGAGTAGAACTAAGGCATCCTCTTACATGTGTCTGATGAATCACATAATCTGTATTATGTTAACTATGAGTCACATTCTTGCGGCCCTGGCCCTGGCCGTGGCCCCTGTCCTGGCATTTTCCCTGTTGGCTCACGCGCACTGACGCGTGCTTACCGCGCTTTCGAATCCGCCTATGTCGCACACCCACGCCCAACTATGCGCCCTGGCCGTGAAGTGGCTGAAGCGCTCAGATAGTCAGAAAGGCCCCGGTTGCCTCGTGGCAGTGAGCGAATGCACGCCGTTCGACAACGGTGAAATTCCGGACGCCTTGGGCTTCAGAAACGTCTCCTGGGAAGACAGCTCGGTATTGGTGGAGGCAAAGACCTCTCGATCCGATTTCCTTGCAGACGCACGCAAGCCTCACCGCATAGAGCCGGCGCTAGGGCTTGGCAGGTTCCGCTATTTCCTGGCCCCTGCTGGCCTGATCGCAACTGATGAGCTGCCCGCAAGATGGGGGCTCATCGAGGCGGCAGGCAATACTCTGAAGGTCCGTGCTGGGCACGTACTTGAACCGAGGCAACCCCGCCTGGGATGGAAGAAAGATGTAACCGCGTGGGAGCACCCTCACAACCGCGATCGTGAGCGTTCGTTGTTGGTGCGCCTGCTCGCGCGTGTGGGGGATGTTGATGCCCTGCACCGCGAGCTGAAGATTGCACGCAACAACTACTCACGGACGGCCAAGGATGCTGATCGTCTTCGTGCCGAACTGAAAGACGCAGAGACACGCCTGTGGCGGCTTCGCTGCCGCATGGAAGACGCCGGCATTTCGGAGCATGACGCGGTATGACGAGCAAGGCTTTGGGCATGGCCGCGTTTGCGCTTGGCATCACGATTTTCGTCTGCTCCCTCGTCATCACCATGCGAATCGGCCTGGCCGGGGCGGATGGATGGCTGGCCCTCTGCGGTGCCACTATCGGCACAGGGCTGGCAGCGTTGGGGGCCTATATCGCGTTCGATTTTGAACTACCGGCCTTGCCCGATTCTCGGCTACGTGAGGGCTCCGATCGGGGCAATTCGCAGGCGTTGTAACCGTGTCGTAAATGGCTTGATGTGCAGTCTCAAAACGCGTACAGTAATCAAAACTTGATCGCATTTGAGGTTGCATTTCATAGCTCGACTCGGCTGGCTGAGTCGGTCGTTTAACACCCCGTCAGATGGGCGGGGCTACAGGAGAAAAAAATGAATGCTTTCCGCTTTTTCATGCTGGTCGTGTACGGCATCCCCGCGTTCGTTGTGCTGCTGCACTGGATCGCAAACGCCAGCCGCTTCATGCACTGATTCACGTCACTACCTGTTTTGGAGGTCGGTATGAGGCTTGCCGTTGACAACATCGAGGCGATGACGCCGCAACAGGAACGAGATTTTTGGACGTTCTTCGCGAGCGATATCGCGCGTGATGATGGGGCAGTTGCGCGCCGGCATCTGGAGGCTGGCAACCCGGTGTATGTGCATACGGCGGAGACCCCAGCGGGCATGATCGAGAAGCGGTTTCCGAACGGCCGTCGCCAGTTGGTGACGTGGGACAGCTCGGGCGAGCACGTTGTGTCCGAGCTGGCCTTGTCGTGAGCCAGGAACAGCCGCACAAGCCGCAGCTATGGGTTGTCGCAGGCCCCAATGGGGCGGGCAAAACAACTCTCACTGGACAGCATTTCGCAGGGCGTGTCGTTGTCGTCAACCCTGACGATATCGCGCTTCGCATCAATCCCCACCACAACGGATCTCCGGCAGTCATGGTGCAGGCCGGCCGTGAAGCCATCAAGCAGCGTGAGTCGCTTCTTTCACAGAAGGCTAGCTTCGCGGTTGAGACAACGCTAACTGGCAAGGGCGAGCTGGACCTGATGCGCCGTGCCTCGGCGCAGGGGTACAAAGTCAACCTCTTCTTTGTCGGGTTGGACAGCGCGCAGCTTTCGGCCGGCCGCGTCGCGCAGCGTGTTCGGAGCGGTGGCCACCCTGTCCCTTTGGACGATATTTTCCGTCGTTTCGATCGCAGCTTGGCGAACTTGTCTGCCGCCTTGCCTATGGCCGATCGTGCTTTCGTGCTCGATAACAGTGGCCTTCGGCGTCAGCTTCTTCTCTCCGTGGAGAACGGTCGCGTCAAGCACTTCACCAAACAGTTGCCACCGTGGGCGCAAACAGCCATCCCGGCCGCCATGCAGACGGTGGCGAGCAACCATCGCTCCCATTCTCTCAAGCCATGAGAAAGATCGGATACGCCCGTGTCGGGTCATTCGACAAAGGCACCAACACAGAAGCCCAGCGGCTTGCTGATGCCGGATGTAGTGAAGTCTTCAAGGACACCGATTGTGGGCCTGGCGCGGCCAGGCCGTCGCTCGATGAGGCTTTGTCGAAATTGCGTGCCGGCGATACGCTCGTTGTGTGCGCATTGAGCCGGCCGGCGAAGTCCATCAAGCATCTGATGGAGCTGGCAACCGAGCTGGAAAAGCGCGGTGCCCATTTGTGCAGTCTGGACGAGGGTATCGACACCGCCAAGGGGCCGGGGCGCTCGATCTTATCGACGCTGGCTACCTTGGGGTGCATGGAGCGTGATCTTGCGCGTGAGCGGGCCTTGGAGGGTCTTAACGGCGCGCGTGCACGTGGACGCAATGGCGGGAAGAAAGAAAGTCTGTCCGAGCAGGAGCAGGCCCTACTTGTGCGACGGCGCACGGAGGGCGCAAGCGTGCAAGACATGTGCAGCGAGTTTGGCATTGCCAAGGCCACTTACTACCGATACGTGCACAAGCTTGTCGCGGTAGACACGAAGAATCACTACGGCTTGCAGAAAAGCGAAGCCACGCCCCTTGGAGAAGGAGCAGAACAATGAACGACGCCATGCAAGACCACCTGATCGTTGTCGACGCGGCTAGCTCGGTGACGCATCGTCAGAGGCGGTTGATCGAGGATGCGCTAGAAATTGAAGCGGAAGACGCCCGCGAGGCGGGAGCGCTGGGCTACATGGCCCGTGCATTGGCGCAAGCCACCCTGCCCCACACCGACCCGAAATTGCCGCCTGGAAGCCTCTACACGCGCGATACAGGGCGGCTTACGCTGACTGTGGCCCCCACCAGCAAGAAGCATGGGATTCCCTACGGCACAATTCCGCGCGTCGTAATGGCTTGGATTTGTACCGAGGCATGGCTGAAGAAGGACCGTGTTCTGTCTCTTGGACACTCTCAAAAGGAGTTTCTGGAGAAGATCAAGATGAACAACAACGGAGCGGAGATTAAGCGCTTCCGTGAACAGGTGTTGAGGCTGTTCAAGTCCGTTATCTCGGTGGAATACTCGGACGATCGCGAGGGAGACCTTTCGGCGCGGCTGATGATTTCCGACAAGTCGCACGTCTTCTGGCACCCGAAGCAGGACGATCAGCGAGCCTTGTGGGAAAGCTCGCTAGAACTGTCGGAGGGCTTCTACAAGGAGATTGTCTCGGCACCAGTGCCGATTGACCTCCGGGTGTTCCACTCGCTCAGCAAATCGCCTCTGGCGATGGACATTTACACCTGGCTCACCTATCGCATGTTCGTGCTGCGCAAATCCGGCCGGCCCTACGTCCATGTGCCGTGGGCTGGCATCAAGGCGCAGTTCGGTTCGGGCTACGAAGACAGTGAAAAGGGCATGAGTAATTTCCGGTCTAAGTTCAAGACGCGGCTCAAGGAGGTGCTGTTGTACTACCCTGAAGCCAGGGACCACATCGATGAGAACAAGGAATGTCTGATCCTGACGCCGGCAAAGCTCCACATCTCACCGCGCATCAAATAGTTGCGTGTCGTACCAAACGAACAAGGCCCCATGACGGGGCCTTTTTTTATGCGCCCGATGCCGGCCGCGATGAGTGAGTGGCGGCCGCTGCGCCGTCGTCTCATGCGCCTGGCAGCGTTGGCGGTAGCACTCGCGCGGCGATGGATGTTCCGGCGCGCAAGACTCGCACGTCGACGTGCGCTGGTACGCGCGCCCATGTCGTCGTTGTCACCATCCCTAGATCGCGAAGTTTTGTTACAGCAACATGCAGCGTATCGCCGTGGAACTCACTAGGGCTCATGGCCGCGTACCGAAGCGCAGCCGCTTCCAGCTCCGGCCATAACTCGCGCGGTGCAGTGACGACATTCCTTGGCGCGCGTAGAGGCCCAGGGGCTGCATCATGCGCAATGCCGGCCGCGACTACGAGCGCTGCCCCGAGCAGGGGTAATCGTACTTCTCGTGCAAAATCTGGCGGTTTCCCGGCAAAGCCTTTTTTCATAAGGCTTTCCAGGTGATTCCGACTATTGTCTGCTGCCTTCCGGCGTCTTCGGGAGTACGATGTCCGCCCCGCGATTTCGGATCGCGTCACCTGAACGGGGGCGGAAGATGTCGGACTTGCAATTTCGCTATGTGGGAAAGGACTGCTTACCGGCCCGCTTATCCGAGTTCGATATCGATCATTACTTTGCCTTGACCGGCAGCGATATCGCCGCGATTAACAACAAGTTCCGACGGGACGGGCGAGCCGGCGCCGCCATTCAGCTGGTTTTCCTGCGTGCTAGCGGCCGCACCCTCGACCAGCTCAATACCCTACCCCGGCAGTTGCTGCGCTACGTCGGCGACAAGCTCGGCTTGCCAACCCCGACCATTGCGTCACTACGCACAATCTACCAACGCTACAAGACGCTTTACGAGCATCAGGTCTGGGCTTGCGATTACCTCGGCCTGAGGCGGCTGGATGAAGACCAGTGGACGGGCCTCGAAGCCTGGATGCGGCAGGACGCCACCGAATCGCTGTCGCTGGACGAGCTGGTCCAGCACGCCAACTACTGGCTGTACGAACGGCGGATTCTGATCCCTTCCACGCGCGCGTTGCAGGACTTGGCGCGTTCCATTTGGGCGAGCATCGAGCGTGACCTGCTGGCCACGATTGAAGCGGTCGTGCCCATGGAGCAGGTTGCGCGGGCTGAGGCCGCTGTATTTGCCCAGCATGCGGCCTCCAGTTCGACCGTGCTGGAATGGCTCAAGACGCCGCCCGCACGCCACAGCCCGTCCACCATGAGCGAGACGCTGGACAAAATCCGCTTTCTCAAAGGACTGGGCGCGCATACCTGGGCGTTGGATGGCATCCCGATCGAGAAACAACGCGCCTATGGCCAGCGCGTCCAGGCCCGCCGTCCTGCCAAGATCCGCGAACTGAAAACGTCCACGCGCACCATCGAACTGTTGTTCTTCCTGCGTGTGACCCTGCTGGAGTTGACGGACGCGATGGCCTACCAGGCCGGACGCCGCGTCTCCGATCTCATCAGGCAGGCCTACAACAAGACCACTACGAAGCAAGCGCGCTCGGCGCTCCAATACCGGCAGCAACTGGTCGAGATCAAGGGGCTGGTTGACGACGACAGTCGCTCGGCCGAAGCGCGCCTGGCAGACATCGGCCAGCTGCTCGAAGGCCTGTCTGCCAAGCCCACCGCAAGCCATGCCGCGAGCGTGCGCGAAACACTCACAGAAGATCACCACCGCATCCGCAACCTGCTGGCGCCCCTGCGGGAATTGGAGCTGGCCGGAAACGGCAACGAGCCGGTCATGCGGCAGCTTGAGGTCATCGGCAAGCTGTACGAACATGGTGCGACGGAACTGCCGCCCGATTGCAATGTGCCGGTGAGCGCAAGCTGGCGTGATTTGGTCGATGGCGAAGATCGTAAGCGCGCGCTGCGCGCGATGGAAGCCTGCGCGATCACGGGCTTGCGCAAAGCTCTGCGCCGCGGCACGGTCTGGATCAGCCACAGCCTGTCGTTCCGGGAGCGCGATCAGTTGCTGATCCCGCCGACACAGTGGGAATCGGAGCGGGACCGGTATCTGTCCTCGATCGGTTTGCCGAACCAGGCTGACACCTACCTCAACCGCCTCACGGATCATCTGAAGGCAGGTCTTGCGGCGCTGGACGAGGCCCGCGAGGCGGGTCACTTCACGATGGATGCGAACGGTGTGTTGCATCTGTCGCCGCTGGACGCGGCCCCAACCGACGGTGTACCCACGCGTACACGTGATCTGCTCTTCAAGGACATTGGCAGCGCGCAGTTTGCCGACATGATCCTGGAGATGGATGCCCGTACGAATTTCAGCGAGGTGCTGCTCGCACGCAAGGCGCGCGATGCGCACGAGTTGATCTCGCTCTACGCTGCATTGATCGCCCACGGTACCGAACTGGATGCCAAGGGTGTGGCGGCCATGATCCCGCAATTGGACACGGCGCACGTCTCTACTGCGATGCGCGCGTTGGAGATGCCGGGGCGGCTGCGCCGCGCGAATGAGCGCGTGGTGGAGTTCCAACGCACGCACGCGATCACCGAGCTGTGGGGAACCGGTCAGCAGGCGTCGAGCGACTCGATGAGCCTGGATACCTCACCCCACTTGTTTTACGCACGCGCCGATCCGCGCCGGCGCACCCATGCGGTTGGCATCTACACCCACGTGCTGGACCAGCACGGTATCGCGTACAACCAGCCCATGGTGCTCAACGAGCGGCAGACCGGCGTAGCGATCGAAGGCGTGCTGCGCCACAACGAGACCCGTACCGGCGGCGGGCTCCTCCGGCTCGCGGTCGATACGCACGGCTATACGAACGTGGGGATGGCGGTGGCCAAATTGCTCGGCTTTGACCTGTGCCCATGGCTTCGCAACCTGTCCGAGCGCAAGCTGTACGTGCCGCGTGGGCTGCTAGTGAGCGACGGCTTGTCGGCCGCAGCGTCTCACGAGATCTCGCTCAAGACTATTCGTGAGGGCTGGGATGGGTTGCTGCGCTTGGTGGCGTCAATCTATTCGGGACGCGTGAGTGCGATTGTCGCGCTGCAGCGCTTCGGCAGCGCCGCCCAAGGCGACCCCATCCACAAAGCTGCGGATCACCTGGGCAAACTGCTGCGCACGCTGTTCCTGTGCGACTTCTTCAGCAATGCGGAGTTTCGCCGCGAGTTGCGCACCCTGCTCAATCGGGGTGAGTCGGTCCACCAGCTTCAGCGGGCCATCTATTCCAGCAAGGTGGCACATGACCGCGGGCGCCGTCAGGACGAAATGATCGCGATTTCCGGATCGCTGACCCTACTGACGAACCTGGTGATTGCCTGGAACACGCAGCGTATGCAGGCCACGGTCGATGCGTGGCGCCGCAAGGGGCTGCGCGTCGAAGACGACTGGCTGCGCCGCATGGGCCCGGCCCACTTCGCGCATGTGAATTTCCGGGGCATCCTGAGTTTCCCGATCCACCAGTACCAGGACACCCTGCTGGAGGCAGCGCCTCGCCGGCGTGCGGGATAATGGCAATTCGCAAGTCCCAGGCTGATTAGCTCCAGTGGGTATCGGTCACCGGATCGTGCAGCGTCACCTCGACAAAGCAGTTGCACAGGTCCGCCTGGTCGTGCATCTCCGCAATCAGTTCCGCGATGGCCTGTTCCAGTTCGGGGCCAGCGGCAAACGGCATCACGATCTCGTATTCGGTGCGGGGGCCCTCCAGCGGCCGCATTTGGTACTGGGCCAAGCAGCACTGCTCAATCCAGCGACGCGCCTTGGACTTGCCGCGCACGAACTTGCTGTTGCGCTCGATATAGAGGCGCACGATCAAGCGCGTCTGAGCCACGGGCTTGGGCACAGCCATGGGGCGCTGCTCCGTCGATGCGGGTGGGATGGCCCGCGGTGGCATAGGTGCTGCAGGCGGCGCCAGCGCCGATTCGATACGGTGTTGTGCGAATGGGTCTGCCGCGTCAATGTAGCGCATGGCGGAGCGGACATCCTTCCAGCCGACGTACTCCATCAGCATCTTGAGATCCCACTGGTTCGCGTTGGCCCAGGAGGCAAAGCCGCGCCGCAGCGAGTGACTGCTATAGCGAGCCGCCTCGGGCAGGCCGGCTTCCTGGAACAACGTTCGCAACAAGGGCACGACGCTGGCGGCCTGCAGCCCGGCGTCGGCGATCTTCCCCCAGCGATCGATGCGCCGAAAAACCGGACCCCGCGTCAAGCCGGATGCGGCCAGCCATGCCTCGTAGGCCGCCACCGGGCACAGACGCGACAAGGCCGGTGCCCGGTGCGTCGTACCAACGTGGTCTGTCTTGGTGCGCGGCAGGAAGATGGTCATGCCGCGCCCAGGTTCGACGGTGATGTGCTCGATCTGCAGCCGGCTCAGTTCGTCCGATCGGAAACCCCGCCAGAAGCCGATCAGCACCAGCGCCTTGTTACGGGTGTGGACCTGGAGTTGACGGCCCGCATTTGCCACCGTAGCTGTGGCGATCTGGGCATCGAGCCACGCGACCAATCGCTCCAGTTGCATGAGTTGCAGCGGTTTGGCGCGCCGCTCCTGGGCAGGGTGCAGTGCCTGGATGCCCTTGAGCACCTTCCGCACGTGTGGCGCCCGGGTCGGGTCGGGGAAACCCTGTGAAACGTGCCACTGCCCGATCGCAGCAAGGCGCTGACGCAGCGTGTTGATGGCAAGCGTCTGCGCGTGGTCGGCCAGGTAGCGCGCAATGCTGTCGGCGCTCGCCGGCAGGAAGCCTCCCCACTCGACCTCGAAATGCCGAATGGCCGATTGGTAGCTGCGCCGCGTGTTATCGCGGGTCGCGGCTTCGAGATAGCGGTCAATATCCGGCATCGCGCCCTAGTGCGTATGACGATGGTGGATGTCCGGATAATGCGGGTGTTTGTGGACCAGCACCTCATGCTTGTGCGCATGCACGTGTGGCTCCTTGCCATCCCACGGGAAATCGTGCTCATGCTGGTGGTGCTCGTCGTGTCGATGCGCATGCATGTGCTCCATGGGCTCGTGCACGTGCTCATGCTCGTGCCGCTCGCGCAGATGCAGCCAGACCCCTAGCGCCATCAGCGCCGCAGCGATCCAGAACAGAATGCCGGGAACCTCAGGCCAGATGAGGAATGAAATCACGACGCCGAACAGCGGCGCGACCGAGAAGTACGCTCCGGTGCGCGCGGTGCCCAGATGTCGCAGCGCGACCACGAATAGCGCCAGGCTAATCCCATAGCCAGCAAAGCCGACCACCATGGCCGCGACAAGAGGCAACGCAGCCGGCAGCGCATTGCCGGCCACCAGTGCGAAGCCAGTATTGCAGGTGCCGGCCACCAAGCCTTTCAGGCAGGCGATCAACACCGCATCGTTGGACGAGACGTTACGCGTCAGATTGTTGTCGATCGCCCAGCAGGCACAGGCGGCAACGATCAACAAGGCGCCCGGTGACAGGCTCGCCGCATCGGGTTGCCACGACAGCAGCACGCCGCCCGCGACGATGGCGACCATCCCGAGAACGATTTGCCGGTCGGCGTTTTCCTTGAATATGATCCACGCCACCAGCGCGGTGAAAACCCCTTCGACGTTCAGCAATAGCGACGCGGGCGCGGCGCCCGTGTGAGTCAACCCCGTCATCAGGAGTGCTGGCCCCGCCACGCCGCCGGCGACAATCGCGCCCAGCAGCCAGGGAATCTCACCCCGAGGAATGGCAGGCCCAGGCTGTGCCGCCTCGCTGGCTGTCCTGGTCAGCCGCCTGAATAGCAGAACACCCGCCAAGCCAAGGCCACTTCCCAGATAGAGCAGTCCCGCCAGCAGGATCGGTGAAACCGCGCCAGTCAGGGTCTTAGCCAAGGGCGTGCTTGCGCCGAACAGCAGTGCGGCTGCCAGGGCTGGGGTTGCGGAGCGGAGGGACATGTCGACAATCGTGGTTGAGCGCGGGCTCGACTATTGTCGCGCGTTCGGCGTGCGTCAGGTGTCGGGCTTCAAGACACGCATCACCGGATGATGGTCGATGTCCGGCAGGGGAAGATAAATCTCATGCGTGGCGGGATCGATCGCCAAGCTGTGCGCATTCGGCCCCACCCAACCTTCGCCGATCTTGGCCACTCCGGCTGCCTCAACCTTAAAGATCGTCAAGACGCCGGATTCGCTAGCGACATACAACCATCCGAGCGCCGCGTCGTAGGCCACGACGTCGGGCGTCTGTCCAACCCCGAAGCTTGCAACCACCTGTCTGGTGTTCAGGCTCAACACCAGCAAGCGACTGTCGCCCTCGCACGCGATAAACGCCAGTCGCAGCTTGGGCACGATCAGCAGCCCATGGTTTCCTTCGGCACCGGGCAATGGGATGCGATCCACGACTTGATCGGTGCGCGGGTCGATCTCGGCCAAGATCCCCCGTCCCTGGACGTTGACGAGGATGTGCTTCGAAACCGGGTCATACTGCGTGTTCCCAACGGCGCCGCCCAGCGCGATCGTCGTTATTCGCTGGCTGGTGCGGGCATCAATTACCGTTTCCGTGTTACCGGTCTCATCGGAAACATACAGCTTGCCGAGTTCCGGGGCGTAGGCGACGCCGTCAGGATAGATGCCTCCCGGAATACGGGCGACGATTCTCAGCGTCGCGGCGTCGATTGCCACGATTTCGTCGGTCCCCGTCGCGGAGGCATACACACGGTCGAGCTCCGGAACGGCCAACGTGCCATGGACATGACGGATGTTGCTGATCGTGGCCAGCACCCCTTTGGTTTTGGTGTCCACGACAACCACCGCGCTATCCCCGAGGTGGGCGACAAACAGCCGCGACCTGGTCGGGTCCAAGCTGAGGTAGTCCCAGCGCGTCGTGGCGCCAGGTAACGGATAGTCGCCCACATGTCGCAACGGCAGTGTCCCGGCCGGCCTTTGCGTTGCCGCACTGACGGTAAGTGCCAAACCGAGTGCGAGGGTGGCAAGTGCGAGTACGCACCTGAATGACGTGCAGCCTTCGAGTATCGGCGATCGGGTGTGCATGGCTCTCAAAGTTTTGAGGACCGCAGACAAGCGCGGGGACCGGACATGCTGGCCCGCGCTCACCGCATCACTGATTTGTGCACGCTGGCCTGCGCGTCCAGGGCTTTCTTCACGCCCTTTGCCAGGTCGACCGCTTTGCCCTTGCCCCAGTAGTGCAGGAACATGTAGCGCGGCTGCTCGTGCGTCATGTGCTGGTGAATGGCCACGATGTTGATGCCATCGGCCCGCATCGACTTCAGCACGGGCTGCAGCTCGTCTTCGCGCATCGCGAAGTCACCATCCACCACGGCCTCGTCATCGGTGCCGGCAAACGCGGCCCAGGTGTTCAGCCCCATTTCATTGCCGAAGGACACACCGTGCATGGTGCCCTTGGCACCGATCACGACCTTGAACATGCCATTGCTGGCTTGCCCCTTCGTCCCAAAAATGGCGTCCAAGGGCGCCGGCGTGATCTTGTTCTCGCTGGCGATCTTGCCGGGAAACGCCGTCCCGGGAGCTGGGTTCGCCGCACGAATCTCGGCGATTTTGTCGTAGACCTTCTTTACGCCAGCGGCGAGTTCGGCCGGGTCGCCCATGCCGCCGATATGCATGAAATACACCCGAGGCCGGTCGAAGAAGAAGTGGTTGTGCAGTGCCGTGACCTCCAGCCCGGCGTCGAGTGCCGCGCTCATGGCCGGGTTCACCTCATCCTCGAAGAGCACGGTGTCGCCCATCAGCATGGCGTGGCCGTCATGGGCTGGCGTGAACGCCGCCCAGGAGGTCAGTCCCATGAAGGGCGGCATGGCCACGCCGTCCACTTGGATGGGGACATCGTTGCGCGGCTTCGACACCTTGAAGACGTTCTCCCGCTCGGAGAAGCTGCCCTTCAGGCCGGTGACCTGTTCGATGCGAGCGGTATCCAGGGCGGCTCGCTGCGCGGGCGACGCCGCGTGGGCGATGGCACAGACGCTGACGGTTGCAGCCAGGGCAAGAGCAATCGGTGTTCGCAAAGCCATTTCATACTCCAAGGGTTGGGGGGGGACGGGGAAACGCCTCGGTCAGTTGAGCGGTTCGACGCGCCGAAATCCGCGCAGGATGGCGAGGTCGTAGACAATTTTCAGGACGCCGCAGGCCACCAACGGTGCGCCAATCCAGCCGGCGGCGAGCATCGCGCTGGCCAGTGTCGGGCTGATGGCAGCGGCCAGGCTTCTGGGAACCGAGGTCAGGCTTGCCGCGGCGGTGCGCTCGGGCGGCGTCACCACCGCCATCACGTAGGCCGTTCGGGTCGGCACATCCATTTGGGAGAGCGCGCTGCGCACGAGCAGCAGCCCCAGGGTCAAGGCCAGCGACGGCGCGAACGCCGCCGCGATCAGGCAGAGGCTGGACGGGATATGCGTGAACACCATCGTGTTGAGCAAGCCGATCTTGCGCGCGAGGGGCACGGCGACGAGCTGGGACGCCGTCGTCAGCAGCCCCGCAAAGAAGAAGAACTGGCCTGCGGCCCCGGGCGAAAGGCCAAAACGCTGCATCAGCCACAGCGATAGCAGTGCGTTGACCACCAGGCCGCCCGCAAACGCATCCACGCTGAAAAGCAGCGCCAGCCGGATCACGATGCCGCGCGAAGGCCCCAGTGGAGTTGCAGCCCCGCCTGATTGCGGCTGATGCAGAGGCAGACGCGCATAGAGCACCCAGAGTGCGACACCGATCAATGCGTAGACGAAGAACATCGCTCGCATCGCCGCCAGGAAAGACAGGCCGCTATGCGTAGCGAGCCAGCCAGGCAGGGCTGCGGCCAAGGCACCGATGGCGGCGGAAAACGCCCCGATCAGGCTGTAGCGGGCGAAGAGCGCGGTACGGGCATCGGGCAAAGCCGATTCCGCCAGACGCGCCTGCTCCAGCGGGAGGAACACACTGACATCGCCTGAACTGGGGTTGAGCGTGCCGACAAAGGCGATGGCCAGCAGCGGCCAGAGATCGGAGAGCCCGGCAAAGCCCACGCCGGTCGCCGCCATCAAGGCGGCCGCCAGCATCAGGAGGCGGCGCGGCGCAAAGCGACTGCCGAGCATGCCGACCAGAATCGTTGCCAGCGCCGAGCCGATCAGCGTGGCGCTGCTAACGAGCCCGACGGCCCACTGGGTGAGCCCGAGCGCCAGCAGGTATGCCGGCAACAGCACGGCGATGTAGCCGTCGCAAAAACCGCGCAGTGCCCGGCCGACAAGGATGAACCAGGCACCTGCATCAACGCCCGACGGCAGAAGCCAGCGTGTGAGCCGGCCCCGGGTGGCGGCCACGGCAGATGCCAGGCCGTGATGTACAGCCTCAGTCATCGTCTTCGTCGGCGATTTGCTGACCGTCTTGGCCGATGAGCACGGTGGACTTGTCGCTTCCACTGCCGAGCGTGACCTCGTAGCGGACCCGGCCGTTCTGCGTCTGCTTCTCGATTTCGCCGATCGCCCGCCCGCCCGCCTGCCGATCAATCGTCGCTTTGACTGGCGCCGGGACTTGCGCAATACCGACGACCTCGCTGCTGCGCTCGCCAAACGGGTTCTTCTTGCAGCCGGCGATCGCGAAGGCTAATGAACAGGCGAGAACGATTGCAGCGAGCTGCTGGGCGTCATTCGACATGGTGGGCTCCGATACGTCATCTGTTGACCAAATCCCCCTGCGCAAAGCCGTTTCCATTGCGCCGATATTCGATTGCGTGGCCATGGCGCCAGACTTCGAAGCAATCCTCGGCCTGGGGCTTGCCCTTGCCGTTGGAATCGGCAATGCACAACTCGCCGCCCCGCACGCGCCAGCGGCCGCCTAGGACCTGTCCGTGCATGACGGATTCGACCGTGCCGTCGGGCTTGAACTTGTCCGACCAGTGGGTGCCATCAGTGATGGTCTTGCCAACGATCGCCTTCTTGAGTTCAGCACCGCTCAGGTGCTTGAAACCTTCATCGGCCAGCACCGAAGTGGTGGTACATAGCATCGCGATTCCAGCCCAGACAATTGCGCATGGCAACCGGCCTTTGGTCCCGCCCACTTCCGACTTGAAATTCACTTCTTTCTCCTCTCTGTATTACTTCGCGGTGGTGCCGTACGAGAACGCGTCGAACAGGGTCACGCTGTCGGCCTTGGTCCAGACCCCAACCGCGCCGGTACCGCGGATGTGATCGTCCGTCACGTCGATGTAGCGCTTGCCATCCAGCGATACCTGAATGCGATCGCCCGCGAATTCCACCCGCAACGTATGCCAGGCCTGCGCGGCAACCGGCGCATCCTGGTAGCGAAGCGTGTGCCGGTGACCACCCGTCGTGTAGTACAGCGAGACGTTGTTCTCCAGCGCGTTCGCGCGCGCGACGTAGTAATCGTTGCCGTCCTTCCAGCGCCAGACGACGCCCCCGGCCTGATCTTCATGACCAGCGACAGGCTTGAACTTCACCTCGACGAACCCGTCGGCGACGGCGGTACCCTGTTTCACGCACCACGGGAAATCGCCGGAGCCAGACTGCTTGAGCACGTTGGTGCCGGCAGCGTCCGCCTCAACGGTCCATCTGGGCGTGCCGTGGCCGGTGACGCCAGCCACCCATCCCGCAGGCAATGCGCCAGGCTTGTCCTGGGTGAACAGGATCGTTTCTCCTGTCGCCGGCATGGCCAACAACAGCAGCCAAGGCATCAGCAGGGTCCGCTTCATCGCTCGTCTCCTTGGCCGGTTCAGGCCGGCATCTTGGGAGGCCACTTGTGCGTCTCGGCCTGGCAGCGTTGGCACCACGCATAGAGGGCGTCGTACATCACCAGCCCGTGCTCCAGCATCTCGTGGTCGTCGGCATACACCTGCGAGAGTCCGAGCGAGATGGCATACAGCCCGCTGGACTGCGGCGTCAGGTCCAGCCGCGACGTATCCGCGCCGCGCACGATGCGGGCCAACTGCTGCAGCGCGGCGTCCTGGCCGAGGCGGTACTTGTTGAGGAAGGCGTCGAAGCTGCACAGCTCGCCGACATGCGTAAGCTCCACACCAGGGATGTCGTACGGAATCGCACCACGTTCGTTGGCGATGCGCACCACATCGCCCGACGGTACATAGAGGAACTCCGGCGTCTCATCGATGAAGCGGGCGATCAGCCAGGGACAGGCAATGCGATCGATCTTGGGGCGCTCGCGCGTAATCCACTGCATGACAACCTCCGCTGCGATTAGTTGATGGAAAGGCACTACCGCTGCACGGTGGCCAGACGCTCGGCGACGCGCGCCCAGTGCACGTTCTGCATGAACGCGTCGACATAGGCCGCGGCCTTGGCGCCGTAGTCCATGTGGTACGCGTGCTCGTACATGTCGAGCGCCAGGATTGGCGTGCCGCCGGCCAGCGTATGGGTGTGGTCCGCTGCCCACTGGTTGACGAGCCGCCCATCACGCGGCGAGTAGGTCAGCAACACCCAGCCGGAGCCGCCGCCAAGCGCCTTGCCCATCGCTGTGAATTCGGCCTGCCAGCGCTCGACCGAGCCGAAATCGCGTTCGATGGCAACCTTCAGGTTGCCCCCCAACGGCCCGCCATCCCCAAGGCTGTCGAAGTACACCTCGTGCAGGATCATGGAGTTCGTGGCGATCAGCTCTTCACGCTTGAGGCCGTTGAGCACGAACCCCGCAGCCGTGGTCACATCGAGCGCCGCAAACGCCGCCGCGATGGCATTCAGGCGCTTCACGGCGCCGCCGTAGTTGTTCTCGTAGTGGCTGGCGATCAGCTTCTCCGACAAGCCGGACAGCTTGGTCGGATCGCATGCCAGCGGCTTCATTTGGGTAGTCATGGTCGTCTCGCCCGATTCAGTGGTGGAGCAGTGGATACACCGCCAGGCCGATCAACGCGGCGCCGGCCACGATCACCGGCTCCGTCAGCTTCTTGAACTTGAGCAGCAGCGCGACCGTCACCAGCGCCAGCAACACCGTCGGCACATCGACGATGGAGCGCTTGGCCAGCACGATCACCGCGCCGGTAATGGCACCCACGGCGGCGGCTGTGACACCGTCGACAAACGCCAGGATGGCGGGCAGCTTGCCGTACTTCTTGAAGTACGGCGCCGGCAGGATGGTGAACAGGTAGCACGGCAAGAACGTGCCAGCCGCTGCTACGCAAGCGCCGGGCAGGCCCGCGATCAGGTAGCCGATGAAGCCCACCGTGATGACCACCGGCCCCGGCGTGATCATTGCCACGGCCACCGCATCGACGAACTGTTTATCGTTGAGCCAGTGGTGTTCGGTGACCACGCCGCCATAGAGGAATGGCACGATGGCCAGGCCCGAGCCAAACACGAAGGCGCCCGCTTTGGCAAAGAACACGCCGATCTGCGACAGCAGCGGCCAGTCGATTGAGCTGAAGATGCCGCTGGCCGCCGGCAGCGGTGTCGCGGCCAGCGCATTCACCTTGCCCTGACGTACCCACTTGGGCGGTGCGCGCCAGAACCAGACGAGCACACCGCCGGCCAGGAACAGCCAGGCCACTTCCGATTCCGTGATGACGGTGACGGCCGCCAGCACCAGGTAGACCGCCCACAGCAGCTTGTCCTTGCCAACGCTCTTGGTCGTCAGCTTGTAAGCGCTGATGGCGATGATGCCGATCACGGCCGCACCGACCCCGTAGAACACCGACTGCATCCAGGTCAGGCCGCCGAAGCGCACATAAGCCCACCCCAGCGCCACCACCATCAGGAACGACGGCAGCACGAAGGCGATGCCGATCAGCGTTGCCCCGAGGATGCGGTAATGCACATAGCCGAGGTAAATCGCCAATTGCGCGGCCAATGGGCCGGGTGCCAACTGTGCAAGCGCGAGGCCTTCCTTGTAGTCAGCCTCGGTGATCCATTGCTTCGCGTCCACCAAGTCGCGGCGCATATAGCCGGCCAGCGCCACGGGGCCGCCGAAGCCCAGGGTGCCGAGCCGCACAAAATACAGCACCAGTTGCCAGAGCGTGTAGGACGGGCGTTCGTGGTGAGGCTGCGGTGGCGTGGGCGCGGTGGATGGGGTCGTGTTCATCATGGTTGTGCAGTGAAGTCAGCTTGGTTTGCGGCTGCCGGAGAAGTGGGCATAGAGGGAATCGAGCACACTGCCGATCTCTGTCAGCAGCGCGTCGTCATCGGCCAGTCGTTTGCGAGCGCCGGCCAGGATGGCTTCGAAGCCGCCAGCTTCCGGCACGGTGGTGCCGCCCACGTCCAGCGCGTGCACGACCGCGCCGAGCCGGGCGAGCCCGTGATTGCCGTCCAGGCCGAAGCTGGCGAGCAGCACCTCGAACGACACCCGGTCGCCGACGTGCGTGAAGGTCGCACCGTCAAAGTCGAAGCCCAGCGCATCTGCCGGGCAATCGGCGGGGCTCTCCAGCCAGAGAAAGCGCGCGTGCGGATCGATGAAGCGCTGGATCAGCCAGGCGCTGGCAACGCGATCGACCCACAGATGCTGGCGTGTGGCCCACATACGGCCCTGATACTGCGCAGGGTCGCGGCGCGGGATGCTGCCGGCGGCCGCATGCGGCTCACCCGGCGATTGAACGGCAGTGACGGCGCCCGCAAAGTCCCGCCACTGCGCCTGCGCACGGATCGACGCCTCGTTGGGGAAGAAGTCGATCTTGCGGATGGCCTCATAGGTGCGGGCGTGCCGACGGTGCAGGCGGTTGAGTTCCGCCGCGGCCAGGCCGGGGAGCGTCTTGCGGGCATCCGACAGCTCGGCCAACCAGTCCGTGTAATCAGGGGTGCGGTCGAATAGGGCCTGATAGATCGCCGCCTCATCCGGCCCTGGGGCCTGGACGTGCAGCAGCCAGGCTTGGCCGTTTTCCCGTACGACTTCGTCGGCCAACTCGCGCAACTGGGGGGCTTGTTCCGCGTGGGCAGGCAATAAGTAGGCGCCGTCGCGCAGGGCGGCACAGCCCAGCGCCTTGAGCGCGCGCCAGACGCGCATGCGCGCGGTTGCGCTCGCGGTTGGCAGGCTGACGATCAGCAGGAGCCAGGAATCGAGAGGGGCAGTCATGACGGCAGCTTAGATTGCCGTATGCGACGCTGCAATGATGTAGAGATCGCTACATCAATACGGCTGCCCCCCGTTATGGCTGCGCTTCGAGTACCCCCTGGTCACCCGACTCGCGGCGGGCCTGCCGCCGCAACACCAGCCCGCAGAGCGCGGGTAGCACGAACAGTGTCAGGACGGTGGCGGTGACCAGGCCGCCGATCACCACCGTCGCCAGCGGCTTCTGCACCTCGGCGCCGGTACCCGTCGCAATCGCCATCGGCACGAAGCCGAGCGAGGCAACCAGCGCCGTCATCAGCACAGGCCGCACCCGTTCCATGGCCCCTTCGACGACTGCCGCATCGGGCGCCATGCCATCTTTCAGGCGCTTGCGGATGGCCGAGATGAGCACGAGCCCGTTGAGCACCGCCACCCCCGACACGGCAATGAACCCGACGGCAGCGGAGATCGAGAACGGCATGCCGCGCAGCAGCAGCGCAAACACGCCGCCGGCGAGCGCGAGCGGCACGGCGGTCAATACCGTCGCCGTCAGCATGGCGCTGCCGATCGCCAGATAGAGCGTGGCCGCGATCAGGATGAAGCACGCCGGCACGATGATCGCCAGGCGCTTCGTCGCCGCCTGGAGATTCTGGAACTGCCCGCCCCATTCGATCCACGAGCCGGTCGGCAGCTTGACCTCGTTGGCGATGCGCTTGGCAGCATCGTCGACGAAGCTGCCCAGGTCGCGCTCGCCCACGTTGGCCTCCACGTAGATGCGCCGCTTGCCGTTGTCGCGGCTCACTTCGTTCAGACCTTGGGTGAAGCGGAATTGCACCAACTGACGCAGCGGTACCGATGCGCGTGGTTGGCCATCAGCCTGTGGCAGCATGACCGGCAGCGCGCCAAGCACATCGAGGTTGTCGCGTTGCTCGCGGGCCAAGCGGACCACGATATCGAAGCGCCGGTCGCCATCGAACACCTGACCGGCCGCCTTGCCGGCCAGTGCGGTCGACAGCGTGTCGGCCACTTCCTTGACGGTCAGGCCGTAGCGGGCAATCGCGGCCCGGTCGAACACGATGTCGAAGGTCGGGAAGCCGCCGGTAAGCGGCACACGTACGTCGGCCGCACCCGGCGTCTTGCGCAGCACCGCCGCAACGCGCTGGGCCGTGGCCGCGAGCTCATCCAGATCCTCACCGTAGATCTTCACAGCCACGTCGCTGCGCACGCCACCGATCAGCTCGTTGAAGCGCATCTCGATCGGCTGTGTCACGTCGTAGTTGTTGCCGACCATCGCGGCGGTCTTCTGGCGGATGCGCTCGATCACCTGTTCCTTGGTGGTCACCCCCGCCGGCCATTCGTCCTTAGGCTTCAGGATGATGTAGTTGTCGGACGCGTTGGGCGGCATCGGGTCTGCCGCCAGGCTGGCGGTACCGGCCTTCGAGTAGACCGTCTTCACTTCCGGCAGCGTCATCACCGCCCGCTCCAGCGGCAAGTCGATGGCCACCGACTGGTCGATCGACGTCGACGGAATGCGCACGGACGAGAGGTTCAGGTTCTGTTCGTCCAACGTCGGCATGAACTCGCGGCCGACGAAGGCAAAGGCCACGGCGGCCAGCGCGAGCGTAAGCGCACCCGCCCCAAGAAAAGGCAGCGGACGCCTTACCGCTGCTTGCAGCCACGGGCGATACCGCTGCTTGGTGGCCGCGATCACCCGCACTTCCTTCTCTGCGACCTGTTTGCGCATCAGCACCGCGATCATGGCCGGCACGAAGGTCAGCGACAGCACGAAGGCTGACGCCAGCGCCAGCATCAGTGTGATGACCATCGGCGAGAACATCTTGCCCTCGACGCCCTGGAAGGTCAGGCACGGCAGGAAAACCAGGAAGATGACGAGCTGGCCATAGACCGTGGGGCGGACCATCTCGCGCGACGACAGCACCACTTCGTCCAGCCGTTCGCGCAGCGTCAGCAGGCGGCCCTCCCGGTGCTGGCGTTCGGCCAGCCGGCGCAGTGTGTTCTCGACGATGATGACGGCACCGTCGATGATGAGGCCAAAGTCCAGTGCGCCCAGGCTCATCAGGTTGCCGGAAATGCCCAGCGCGTTCATACCGATTGCGCTGATCAGCAGCGACAGCGGAATGACCAGCGCCGCGATGGTCGCCGCCCGCACGTTGCCCAGCAGCAGGAACAGGATCACCACCACCAGCAACGCGCCTTCGGTCAGATTTTTCGCCACGGTTTCGATGGTGGCCACAACCAGTTGCGAGCGGTCCAGCGTCGGCACGATCACCACGCCCGGCGGCATCGTCTTTTCGATCTGCTTGAGCTTGTCGCCCACCGCTTGCGCCACCGTGCGGCTGTTGGCGCCCACCAGCATCAACGCACTGCCGACCACAGTTTCATAGCCGTTGCGGCTGGCTGCCCCGGAGCGCAGTTCGCCCCCGACCTTGACGACAGCAACCTGGCCGACCGTGATCGGCACGTTCTGCCGTTGCGCAATGACCGCGCGTGAAATCTCGTCCACCGAGCGGATGCGGGCGTCCGCGCGCACGAGATACGACTCGCCCGAGCGCCGGATGTAGTTGGCGCCGACCGAGAGGTTGGCGTCTTCCAGCCCCCGCGCCAGTTCAGCATACGAGATGCCGTAGGCCGCCAGCTTGGCCGCGTCGGGCTCGACCACATACTGCTTGACGTAGCCGCCCAGGGAATCCACGTCGGCCACACCGGGCGTGGTGCGCAGTTGCGGCCGGACGATCCAGTCCTGCACCGTGCGCAGATAGGCGAGCTTGGAGACCTGATCGGTCAGCCGTTCTCCCCGGTCCGTCAGAAAGCTGCCGTCGCTCTGCCAGCCGGGCAGCCCATCCTTGATCGTTGCGCCTTTGCCATCAGGGTGGGCATATTCCACGCTGTAGTGGAACACCTCACCCAGGCCGGTCGATACCGGTCCCATTTGCGGCTCGGCCCCTTCGGGCAGGCTCGGGCGCGCCTGCGCCAGCCGCTCCGACACCTGCTGGCGCATGAAGTAGAGGTTGGCACTCTCCTTGAAGATCACCGTGACCTGGCTGAAGCCGTTGCGCGAGAACGAACGCGTGCTCTCCACACCGTTCAAGCCGGACAACGCGGTCTCGATCGGATAGGTCACACGTTTCTCAACCTCCACCGGGCTGAGCGTCGGCACCACGGTATTGATCTGGACCTGCTTGTTGGTGATGTCGGGCGTGACGTCGATCGGCAGCAGGTTGAGCTGCCAGGCGCCGACTGTCGCCACCACCGCCGTCAGGAACAACACGAGCCAGCGCAGCCGGACCGCGCCGTTCAGAATGCTGCCGATCATTCGTCGTCCCCGGCGCCTTTGTTCATCTCGGCCTTGAGCAGGAAGGCGTTGCGCGTCGCCACCTGTTCACCGGCGCGCGCACCCGAGAGAATCTGGGCGGACCCGCCACTGCGGATGCCCACCAGCACTGGCTGGGGCCGGAACCCCTGCGGCGTGCGAACGAACAACACGTCGCGCCCGTCCAGGTTCTGCACGGCATCCTCCGGCACCGACAGGGCAGCGGGGCCGCTCGTGCGCGTTTGCAGGCGCACCTGCACGCCTTCGCCGATCACCAGCTTGTCCAGCGCTTGCGTGGGCGTCAGGACCACAGTCGCGGTGCGGGCGCTGCTGTTCACCGTCGGCGTCACCGAGTGCACCACGGCGGGCACGGGCGAGCCGCTGCCCAGCAAGATCACCGCAGTGTCGCCGGCCGCCACGCGGGCGGTATCAGCGGCCGTGACCGAAGCCTCCACCTGTGCCGTGCCGCTGCCTGCGACCCGGAACAGTTCGGCCTGAGGCTGCACGAAGGCGCCCAGCGTGACGGATTGCGCCGTCACCCTGCCGGCAATGGGGCTGGTCACCGCGACCGAGCGACCGTCGCTGGCAAGATGCGCGGATTGCGCCACGGTCGCTGCGCGCTGCGCCTCGGCATTGGCGACTTCGAGCGCGGCCTTGGCCGCTTCCATCTCCTGACGCGGCGTGACGCCTTGCTCGTACAGTGCGGCTTCTCGTGCGTAGGTCTTGCGCGCCAAATCGGCCCTGGCGGCGGCCACCCGGCGCTCTGCAGCCATCGCGGCCGCCTCCGGGCTGTCCACCAGGGCCAGCACGTCGCCCGCACGCACGACCTCACCAAGCCGGCGGTTGATCCGCTGGACAGCACCCGACGCGCGGGCAATGATCACGGCCTCGCTGCCCGGCGCGGCGACCACCGTGGCGGGCGCAAGGATCTCCGCGCCCACGCCAGCCGTGGCCACCGGCTCGACCGCGATGTTGGCGGTGGCCAGGTATTCGAGGGGAACCTTGACCTCAGTGGGGGCGGCTTTTTCGGGCGCGGCGGCTGTCTTGGCCGCTGGCGCCGCAGAATGACTGGGCACAAGCCCGCGCGCCACACCGAACCCCACCAGGGCGGCCACCCCGGCAATCCCGGCGATCAGCGGCCAGTTGGCCGAGCGGAGGTTGTCTTTCATCATCGAGCTTCCTCAAAAGCCAGGCGGCCGTCAGCCTGTGCCAGTGCGGCCAACGCGCGTACGCGCGCGAGGCGCGCGTCAATCGTGAGTTGCCTTGCTTCAAACAACGCGCGCCGGACGGCGAGCAGTTCAATCAACGGGGTCTTGCCGGCGTCGTAGCCGAGACGGCCCAGGCGATAGGCTTCGGCGGCTGCGCGTTCGCCTTCCGCCGCTGCGGCGAGGCGTTTTTCCGAAGCCGCAGCCTGAGCCTGGGCGGATCGTTTTGCCGCAGATGCTTCCAGGCGCACGGTGTCCAGCCTGGCTTCTGCGGCGGCGGCACGCTCGACCGCAGCGGTCACCGCGTGCGTGTTCTGGTCAAACAGTGGAATCGTGGCCGACAGGCCCACGACGTAGCCACTGGCATTCGTCCAGCCGTAGCGGCGCACGCCTGCGCTGACGCCAACCTCGGGAACCCACTTCTTGCGCTCGACCTCGACCTGGGCGCTTATCACGTCTCGCTCGGCTTGCGCCGTGACGACAGCGGGGGCTTCGTCCGCCGCGCCCGACGAGGCGGGAGGTGCCGCCGATGTGGACAGAAGCGAGCCAGCCAGACGGGTGTAGGGCTCGTCAGAGCCGGCCAAGGCAGCCAACTGCTCCAGCGCTTGCGTCGCGTCCGCGCCAGCCGCATGTTCAGCCGCAGTGGCGGCGGCGACGCTGGCTTGCGCCTGGGACACGCGCAACGCAGCTTCCTTGCCGGATTGGACTAGCGCGCGGGCCACGCGAAGCTCCTCGCGCGCGCGCCCGAGGTCTTCCGCAGCCAAGGACTTTCGCGCCAGCATGGCCTCTGCCGTCGCATAGGCGGTCGCCAATTCAGCCGCGTACGCGATCTGCGTTTGATGCTCGCGCGCTTGTGCGGCGGCGAAGCCGCGCTGCCCGGCTTCGATGCGTGCGCCACGCTTGCCGCCGATCTCAATCGGCTGTGTGATGGAAAAGGTGTTCTGGCGCTGGCTCACGCCATCGCTCTGCGGAGCCCCCAGATTCTCGAACACCGACTCCGCACGAGGGTTGGGCCACGCGCGCGCCTGGGCGGCATCGGCGCCAGCGGCCAAGACGTTGGCGGCCTGCACGCGCATCGCGGGCGCGTGGGCGAGCGACTGCTGCAGCAATTCTGTAAAGGGCGGTGCCTCGGCCGCCCAACCAGATGCGGCGGACAAGGCCAGCGATGCGGCAAGCACGCTGAGGGTATGGAAAGAGGACACGCGGGTCATCGCCGGATTTCTTGAGGGAAGCAGAAGCCGAAGACGGCACAGATTGGTCAATACGGCGCCCAGCGCGGCACCCCCTCGCGCCCGTCGAAATTATTCGGTGCTGCGGGCGTCGATCAAGGCAGCCAGCTTGGCACGGGCGCGGCCAATGCGCCCCTCAATGGCCTTCGGCGTCATGCCAAGTGCGGCAGCCGCCTCCGGCTGCGACATGCCGACGATGGCGGTCAAAACAATGGCTTCCCGCGAGTTCGCATCGAGCCCGTCCAGGACAGCCACGACGCGTGCCAATTCGCGCCGGGCAGAAGCACGGCGCTCCGGGCCCGGGTCTGGATCGGCCAAGGCAGGGCGTTCGGGGTCCGTCAGATCCTCCGCGCCGAACAGGAAGTGCCGCACGCGCCGGAAACGGCGCAGGTCACGCATCTTGTTGAGCCCGATGTGGAACAGCCAGGCACGGAACGGTCGAGCCTCGTCGTAGTCCCCCAGCGCGCGCCAAGCTGCAACAAAGGTGTCCTGCACGACATCGTCGATATCGGTTTCCGGAATGCCAAAGCTGCGGCCAGCCTGCGCCAGGGCGGGGCTATGCCGCCGCACCAGGATGCCAAACGCATGGTGATCTCCCCGAGCGGCGCGCCGGGCGAGCACGCCGTCCGCTTCCGTACTGGTCACTGCGAACCACGGCGAAGCGCATCAACCAGCACGCGGTCATAAGCAGGCCGGTGCTCGGGCTTCAGGCCCGCGCGCATCTCGAAAACGTGGACCAGCGTGGCCCGCTGCAAATCGGCAGCCGCGCGTTCCACTTCCTGGGTGGCCGCCTCGACCTCTGGCGACCACGTGGGATTCTTGGCAATCGCGTCAGCGAGTTGACCGTTGGCCGTGCGCAGCCGGGTTTCGATCTCCCGGCGGCGTTGGGCGAAGGCCTGTTCCTTCATGTCGAGAATTTCACGCTCGTTGGCGTCCAGCGGCACCGCCTCGTGGAGCATCTCGTGCAGGTCGGTCCGGTGCTCCTGCGATGGGTGCGACAGGAAGACGACGGCGCCGGCAATGGCCACCCCCACCAGAGCGCCGGCTAGCGTTGAGAGGGAAAGACGTCGGGTGCGTGGCGTCATCATTCACCGATCAGCAGGCCAAACGGAGAAGCGGCAGACGGTGTGGCAACCCAGGTTGGGCCCGGCTTGTTCAAGACGGCGGTCGCCACGCGGTCGATCACCGTGAAGGCCACCAGCGCAGCGATGGCGGCGCACAGCATGGCACGCCGCGCATCATAGCGGGCGACCAGCACGTCGGGCGCGGGCTCGGCTGCGAGCCGTTGCTGGATGCGCGCGGTACTTACCGCAGACGGTGCTTCATGGGTGATCCTGGCTGCGTCGGCGAGCCATTGGTCGAGGTCGGCCATTGCTGATCTCCTTGGTGGTTGCCCTGTATACGGCTCGCGCATGCAAATACCCCCGGGTGGCTTCAGAAGGCACCGGCAATCGCGGTAGGCCAACTGCCCCGTCCCGCAATTGGGCAGCACCGAGAATACGCGGCCTTCATCACTACATCCGGCGCGTTTCGTACCGGATTGGGGACCACCAGGGCGCCATGACACCTCTCACACGTGATAATCCGCCATTATCACGTATTAGATTCAAGAACCAGCGATCCACGTTGACGCCGCAATTTGGTACGTATATACATAGTACGTAATACGGTATCAAATTGTAGGAGCACCATGGCCCGGGCCGGACTGAGTCGCCTCGATGTTAAACGCGCCCGCGATTCACTTCTGGCGCAGGGACACCACCCGTCCATCGATGCAATACGTATCGCGCTGGGCAACACCGGCTCGAAAACGACGATCCATCGCTATCTCAAGGAGCTGGAAGAAGAGGAAGGCGCGGC